>NZ_CP027760.1:0-5924968 GCF_003852375.1 Pseudomonas sp. R4-34-07
GTGTCAGTGGAACTTTGGCAGCAATGCGTGGAGCTTTTGCGCGATGAGCTGCCTGCCCAGCAATTCAACACCTGGATCCGTCCGCTACAGGTCGAAGCCGAAGGCGACGAGTTGCGTGTCTACGCGCCCAATCGTTTTGTTCTCGACTGGGTTAACGAGAAGTACCTGAGCCGCGTTCTCGAATTGCTCGACGAACATGGCAACGGCATCGCGCCCGTGCTCTCCTTATTAATAGGCAGCAAACGCAGCTCCGCACCTCGCGCTGCTCCGAATGCGCCATTGGCAGCGGCTGCTTCCCAGTCCCAGGCTGCACCGGTTGCCGCTGCCCCTGCGCCGACGCCTTCCAAGTCTTCCGTGCATAAAAATGCACTGGAGAACGAAGAGCCGTCCCGTGACAGCTTCGACCCCATGGCAGGTGCCAGCTCTCAGCAAGCTCCCGTGCGTGCCGAGCAGCGCACTGTGCAGGTTGAAGGCGCGCTCAAGCACACCAGCTATCTGAACCGCACCTTTACCTTCGAGAATTTTGTCGAAGGTAAATCCAACCAGCTGGCCCGTGCGGCCGCCTGGCAAGTGGCCGACAACCCCAAGCACGGTTACAACCCGCTCTTCCTTTATGGCGGGGTTGGCTTGGGTAAAACGCACTTGATGCACGCTGTGGGTAACCACCTGTTAAAGAAGAACCCGAATGCCAAGGTGGTCTACCTGCACTCGGAGCGCTTCGTGGCTGACATGGTCAAGGCGCTACAGCTCAATGCCATCAACGAGTTCAAGCGTTTCTATCGCTCCGTTGATGCGTTGCTGATCGATGACATTCAATTCTTCGCGCGCAAGGAACGTTCCCAGGAAGAGTTTTTCCACACGTTCAACGCGCTGCTCGAAGGCGGACAGCAGGTCATCCTCACCAGTGACCGTTACCCCAAAGAGATCGAAGGCCTGGAAGAGCGCTTGAAATCGCGATTCGGCTGGGGGTTGACCGTTGCTGTAGAGCCACCAGAGCTGGAAACCCGCGTCGCGATCCTGATGAAAAAGGCCGACCAGGCCAAAGTTGATCTGCCCCACGATGCCGCGTTCTTTATCGCCCAGCGTATTCGTTCCAACGTGCGTGAGCTGGAAGGCGCGCTCAAGCGGGTTATCGCGCACTCGCACTTCATGGGCCGTGACATCACCATCGAGCTGATTCGCGAATCCCTGAAAGACTTGCTGGCACTGCAGGACAAACTGGTGAGTGTGGATAACATCCAGCGTACCGTTGCCGAGTACTACAAGATCAAGATTTCCGACCTGCTATCCAAGCGCCGTTCGCGTTCGGTAGCGCGTCCGCGCCAGGTGGCCATGGCCCTCTCCAAGGAGCTGACCAACCACAGCCTGCCGGAAATCGGCGATGTGTTTGGCGGTCGCGACCACACCACGGTTTTGCACGCGTGCCGCAAGATCAACGAACTTAAGGAATCCGACGCGGATATTCGCGAGGACTACAAGAACCTGCTGCGTACACTGACTACGTGATGACACCAGCGCAGCTTATTAAGGCAAGGGACTAGACCATGCATTTCACCATTCAACGCGAAGCCCTGTTGAAACCCCTGCAACTGGTCGCAGGCGTCGTCGAGCGCCGACAGACCTTGCCGGTGCTGTCCAACGTACTGCTGGTGGTCGAAGGCCAGCAGCTGTCCTTGACCGGTACCGACCTGGAAGTCGAACTGGTTGGCCGCGTGCAGCTCGAAGAGCCCGCCGAACCCGGCGAAATCACCGTGCCGGCGCGCAAGCTGATGGATATCTGCAAGAGCCTGCCGAACGACGCGCTGATCGACATCAAGCTCGACGAGCAGAAGTTGGTGGTCAAGGCGGGTCGCAGTCGTTTCACCTTGTCGACCTTGCCGGCCAATGACTTCCCTACGGTTGAAGAAGGCCCGGGTTCGCTGACCTGCAGCCTGGAGCAAAGCAAACTGCGTCGCTTGATCGAGCGCACCAGCTTCGCCATGGCCCAGCAGGACGTGCGTTACTACCTTAACGGCATGCTGCTGGAAGTGTCCGAAGGCATCATCCGTGCTGTGGCAACTGACGGCCACCGCTTGGCGATGTGTTCGATGCGCGCCGATATCGGCCAACCGGATCGTCACCAGGTCATCGTGCCGCGTAAAGGCATCCTCGAGTTGGCCCGCTTGCTCACCGAGCCGGACGGCAACGTCAGCATCGTCCTGGGGCAACACCACATCCGCGCAACCACCGGCGAATTTACCTTCACCTCCAAGCTGGTTGACGGCAAATTCCCGGATTACGAGCGCGTACTGCCTAAAGGCGGTGACAAGCTGGTGCTCGGCGATCGCCAGGCTCTGCGTGAGGCATTCAGCCGTACGGCCATTCTCTCGAACGAGAAGTACCGGGGTATTCGCCTGCAATTGGCCAACGGTCAGTTGAAGATCCAGGCCAATAACCCGGAGCAGGAAGAAGCCGAAGAAGAAGTAGGCGTTGACTACAACGGCGGTTCGCTGGAAATCGGCTTCAACGTGAGCTACCTGCTGGACGTGCTGGGTGTGATGACCACCGAACAGGTTCGCCTGATTCTGTCGGACTCCAACAGCAGCGCGCTGGTACAAGAATCCGATAACGACGACTCGGCTTACGTTGTTATGCCGATGCGCCTGTAATCATGCTCAGCAGAAGCTAGATGTCCCTCAGTCGCGTCTCGGTCACCGCGGTGCGCAATCTGCACCCGGTGACCTTCTCCCCTTCCCCTCGCATCAATATTCTCCATGGCGCCAATGGCAGTGGCAAAACCAGCGTGCTGGAAGCCATCCACCTGCTGGGCCTCGCCCGTTCCTTCCGCAGCGCCCGCCTGTTACCAGTGATTCAATACGAGCAGCTGGCGTGCACGGTATTTGGCCAAGTTGAATTGGCCGAGGGTGGACACAGCGCCCTGGGGATATCCCGCGATCGCGGCGGAGAGTTTCAGATTCGCATCGACGGGCAGAATGCGCGCAGTGCTGCGCAATTGGCAGAAATCCTGCCGTTGCAGTTGATCAACCCCGACAGCTTCCGCCTGTTGGAAGGCGCACCGAAGATCCGCAGACAATTCCTCGATTGGGGAGTGTTCCACGTGGAACCGCGTTTCATGGCCACTTGGCAGCGCCTGCAGAAGGCCCTGCGGCAGCGGAACTCGTGGCTGCGGCATGGTACACTTGACGCCGCTTCACAAGCGGCGTGGGACCGGGAACTGTGCCTGGCCAGCGACGAAATAGATGAATACCGCCGTGCCTATATCAAAGCCTTGAAACCAGTCTTTGAGCAGACCTTGAGCGAGTTGTTGGACCTTGAGGGGCTGACGCTGAGTTATTACCGAGGTTGGGACAAAGAACGTGAGCTGAGTGCAGTGCTTGCGACGTCCCTGCAGCGTGATCAGCAAATTGGCCACACCCAGGCCGGGCCCCAACGCGCTGATTTGCGCCTTAGATTAGGCGCTCATAATGCTGCGGATATCCTGTCCCGCGGTCAGCAGAAGTTGGTGGTGTGTGCATTGCGTATTGCGCAAGGGCATCTGGTTAGCCAGTCCCGACGCGGCCAATGTATTTATCTTGTGGATGACTTGCCGTCCGAACTCGACGAGCAACACCGCCGCGCGCTATGCCGCTTATTGGAAGACTTACGCTGCCAAGTGTTTATCACCTGTGTAGACCACGAATTATTGAGGGAAGGCTGGCAGACGGAAACGCCAGTCGCTTTGTTCCACGTGGAACAAGGCCGTATCACCCAGACCCACGACCATCGGGAGTGAAGGCATGAGCGAAGAACACACGTACGACTCGACCAGCATTAAAGTGCTGAAAGGTTTGGATGCCGTACGCAAACGTCCCGGTATGTACATTGGCGACACCGATGATGGTAGCGGTCTGCACCACATGGTGTTCGAGGTGGTCGATAACTCCATCGACGAAGCTCTGGCCGGTCACTGCGACGACATCAGCATCATCATCCACCCGGATGAATCCATTACCGTACGCGACAACGGTCGCGGTATTCCGGTAGACGTGCACAAAGAAGAAGGCGTCTCGGCGGCGGAGGTCATCATGACCGTGCTCCACGCCGGCGGTAAGTTCGACGACAACTCCTATAAAGTGTCTGGCGGCTTGCACGGCGTAGGTGTCTCGGTAGTGAACGCTCTGTCCGAAGAGCTGGTTCTCACCGTACGCCGCAGCGGCAAAATCTGGGAACAAACTTACGTCCACGGTGTGCCACAGGAACCGATGAAAATCGTCGGTGACAGTGAAACCACGGGCACCCAGATTCACTTCAAGCCCTCGGCTGAAACTTTCAAGAACATCCACTTCAGCTGGGACATCCTGGCTAAGCGGATTCGCGAACTGTCATTCCTCAACTCCGGTGTGGGCATCGTCCTCAAGGACGAGCGCAGCGCCAAGGAAGAGCTGTTCAAGTACGAAGGCGGCCTGCGCGCGTTCGTTGAATACCTGAACACCAACAAGACTGCGGTCAACCAGGTGTTCCACTTCAACATCCAGCGTGAAGACGGCATCGGCGTGGAAATCGCCCTGCAGTGGAACGACAGCTTCAACGAGAACCTGTTGTGCTTCACCAACAATATTCCTCAGCGCGATGGCGGTACTCACCTGGTGGGTTTCCGTTCCGCGCTGACGCGCAACCTGAACACCTACATCGAAGCGGAAGGTTTGGCGAAGAAGCACAAAGTCGCCACCACCGGTGATGATGCCCGTGAAGGTTTGACCGCGATTATTTCGGTCAAGGTTCCGGACCCCAAGTTCAGTTCCCAAACCAAAGACAAGCTGGTGTCTTCCGAAGTGAAGACCGCGGTGGAACAGGAGATGGGCAAGTACTTCTCTGACTTCCTGCTGGAGAACCCGAACGAAGCCAAATTGGTCGTCGGTAAGATGATCGATGCCGCGCGTGCGCGTGAAGCGGCGCGTAAAGCCCGTGAGATGACGCGTCGTAAAGGCGCACTGGACATCGCTGGCCTGCCAGGCAAATTAGCCGACTGCCAGGAGAAGGACCCTGCCCTCTCCGAGCTGTACCTGGTGGAAGGTGACTCTGCTGGCGGTTCCGCCAAGCAGGGTCGCAACCGCCGTACCCAGGCTATCCTGCCGTTGAAGGGTAAGATCCTCAACGTCGAGAAAGCACGCTTCGACAAGATGATTTCTTCCCAGGAAGTCGGCACCTTGATCACCGCATTGGGCTGCGGTATTGGTCGTGATGAATACAACATCGACAAGCTGCGTTATCACAACATCATTATCATGACCGATGCTGACGTCGACGGTTCGCACATTCGTACCCTGCTGCTGACCTTCTTCTTCCGTCAGTTGCCTGAATTGATCGAGCGCGGCTATATCTACATCGCCCAGCCGCCGTTGTACAAAGTGAAAAAGGGCAAGCAAGAGCAATACATCAAAGACGACGACGCCATGGAAGAGTACATGACGCAGTCGGCCCTGGAAGATGCCAGCCTGCACTTGAACGACGAAGCCCCAGGCATCTCCGGAGAGGCGCTGGAGCGCTTGGTCAACGACTTCCGCATGGTGATGAAGACGCTCAAGCGGCTGTCGCGCCTGTACCCCCAGGAGCTGACCGAGCACTTCATCTACTTGCCGGCCGTAAGCCTGGAGCAGCTGGGCGACCATGCTGCCATGCAGGATTGGCTGGCCCAGTACGAAGTGCGGCTGCGCACAGTAGAGAAGTCTGGCCTGGTGTACAAAGCCAGTCTGCGCGAAGACCGTGAACGCAACGTGTGGCTGCCTGAGGTTGAACTGATCTCGCACGGCCTGTCGAACTACGTCACCTTCAACCGCGACTTCTTCGGCAGCAACGACTATAAGACGGTGGTCACCCTCGGCGCGCAATTGAGCACGCTGCTGGACGACGGCGCTTATATTCAGCGTGGCGAACGCAAGAAGCAGGTCAAGGAGTTCAAAGAAGCTTTGGACTGGTTGATGACCGAAAGTACCAAGCGTCACACCATCCAGCGATACAAAGGTCTGGGCGAAATGAACCCGGATCAGCTGTGGGAAACCACCATGGACCCGGCTCAGCGTCGCATGCTGCGAGTGACCATCGAAGACGCCATTGGCGCAGACCAGATCTTCAACACCCTGATGGGTGATGCGGTCGAGCCTCGTCGTGACTTCATCGAGAGCAATGCCTTGGCGGTGTCTAACCTGGATTTCTGATCAGGTACCGGCAAACAAAAAGGCCAACGCTAGCGTTGGCCTTTTTTATGGGTGTTTGTTGAGCATTATTGAAATGCTCCACGTGGAACATCATCCCTCGGCGGGCGCCGCCACACTCTCTAACCGATAGCCGTACCCGTAGATCGTCAGCAGCTGCCATCCTCGGTCCGCCGTTAATCCGAGCTTGTTGCGCAAGCGGTAGATATGCGTATCCAGGGGGCGAGACGATACCATTTCCTCATGGGACCAAAACCGCTCATACAGGTATTCGCGAGACAGTGGCCGCGCCAGGTTGGCAAACAGGCAGCTGGCCAAGCGGTACTCCCGTTCGGTGAGATTGATCGGTGTGCCGGCGCGTGTCACCGTCAACTCGGCATCATCGAACGTCAGGTCATTGAAGCTTTGAACTTCATTGCTGGCGGACTTTTGCAGCCCATGTCGACGCAGGACGGCGCTGACGCGAGCCTTGAGTTCATTAGGACGAAAGGGTTTGCTGACGTAGTCGTCCGCTCCACTGTTGAGCGCCGTGACGATATCGCTCTCCGCATCGCGGCTGGTGAGCATGATCACGGCCGGTGGTGACTCCATGTGCTCGCGGGTCCAGCGCAACAACGCAATGCCGCTGATATCCGGCAGTTGCCAGTCGAGTATCAACAGGTCGAAGGTTTCACGGCGCAGTTGGCGCAGCAGGTCCTCGCCGCGCTCAAAACAATGCACGGACCAGGGCTGTTCCGAAGTGCTGGGAATCTGTCGCAGTGTCTGTTCTACCCGTCTCAACTCGGCGGGCTCGTCATCCAGTATTGCGACACGCATGAGTGGATCCTTCCTGCAAAAATACGGCAGCTTAATCAGGGGCGCCTTGTGCACATACACAGACCCGCCGATGAATCTGAACAATTATGGGCGGATACAACGAACTCCGAAACTCTGGGTACGCTGATATCAAAGGACCGTAACCAGCGAAAATCCTAGGCCCTCAAGGGGAAGATACCGGCTCCTGGCTATGAGGAAAAGGATCGATATACGCTATGGTGACTACCGGGTCCTCCAGTAAGACCGAAATAAGCTTCACTGGTTTCAGTACCTCTAATGCGTCCCATCGTAACCACCTGGAGGGAGACCGGGCTTATGACAGGTTCATATGACGATCATCGATGTTATGGCGGGCCTGTAGCGGTGGCCCTGTGAAGCTATGGAGTAAAGCTGAAAAACGCCAACCCACCCGGGCGCAGCTGCTGTTCCACGGACTGGTGCGCGAATGGTTGCTGATTGGCCTGGTACTGTTGCCCTTCACCGCGTACCTATCCCTGAGTCCGGGCCTGGCGCTCAATAACCCGCTCTATGACAGCCTGCGCCAGTTGGCACCGTTGTCTGTGGACCCACGCATCGTACTGGTGACCATTGACGCGCCTAGCCTGGAAGAACTTGGCCCATGGCCCTGGCCGCGCAGTGTGCATGCAGACTTGATCGAACGGCTCAGTGCTGCCCAGCCGGCAGGGATCTTATTCGATGTGATCTTCAGTGAGCCGGGCGAAGGCGCGGGTGATCAACGATTGGCCGATGCCGTGTGCAATGCAGGCAATGTATTGCTGCCGATTGTGACGGATAGCCGGGCACGGTCCAGGCAGACCGGGGAGCCATTGTCGCCCTTGCTCAAGTGCGCCAGGGGCATCGGGCACATCAACGTCGAATCGGATAATGACGGTGTCGTGCGCAGCCTGTATCTACGCGAAGGTCCACCGGGAAGCACGCTGCCACAGCTGGCCTGGCTGGCATACACGTTGAACGGGCAAACATCGACGATGCCCGGCATGCCGCTTGAGCCCCGCAGTCAGCAATGGCACCAGGAGCATGAGATTCGCGTTCCGTTTACCTCTGCCCAGGAGCGCTTTCCAAGTGTTTCCTACGTCAGCGTACTGCGTGGCGAGGTGGCTCCAGACGCGCTGCGCGGTCGACTGGTTCTGGTCGGCGCCACGGCCTATGGAATGGGCGAAAGTTTCGTTACCCCGCTGTCCGCGACCGGCTCGACCGCGGGCGTGGAGATCCAAGCCAATGTGCTTAACGGTTTACTGCAGGGGCGCAGCATTGTCGATCTGCCGGGTTGGCTGGCGGCCTTGATGGCTACGTCCGTGGTGGCATTGTTGCTGGGCCTGCTGCTGTATCGCCCGCGTTATGCGCTATGGATGACCCTGGGCTGCATGGCCGCGTCGGTACTGATGTCGTGGGCGTTACTGAGCCTGGGCCATTGGTGGTCGCCTTCGGCCTGCCTGATTGGGTTGTTGCTCAGCTATCTGATCTGGAACTGGCGGCGCCTGAGCGTAATCCTCGCCTACTTCGGTTGGGAACTGGCGCGCCTGGATAACGAACCGAAAGTATTGCCAGAGCGGCGTCGTGCACCGGCCAGCAAGGGCGATGTGCTTCAGGGGCGCATCTTCGCCCTCGAGCAGGCGGTCAGTCGCACCCGGGATACACAGCGCTTTATGGCGGATGGACTGGAATGCCTGCCGGTCGCAACACTGATCACCGATCCCCAGGGGAGCATCCTGTTGGCCAATCGCGTTGCCCGTGACGTATTCGGCAACGACCTGGTACGCGAAAAGCTCCTCGAACAGCTCGCCGACCTGGGTTACCCACCGCTGCATAACGGCGTGCGCCCTGCCCTGTCTGCACTGGAGCTGGTCGAGTTTCGTGATATCCACCAACGCAGTTTGCGCATGGAGCTTGCGCCCTTGCTTCCAGCCGAGGGCGATATCGCCCTTGGCTGGCTGCTGAGCCTCACGGATTTAAGCAAGGAACGCGAAGCCCAACAGCATCGCGAGACCATGCTGCGCTTTCTGTCCCATGACTTGCGCGCACCGCATTCGGCAATTCTTGCGCTGTTGGATGTACACGACAGTGAATCGCCCATTTTTGGCCAGATCGAACAACAGGTCCGACGGGCGCTGAGCCTCACCGAGTCCTTCGTGCAATTGGCGAAAGCCGAGGCTGACGGCTATCAATTCCAACCTACGTTGTTCGCCATGCTGGTAATGGATGCTTTCGATCAGGTGGCGGTCATTGCCCAGCTCAAGGGCATTCATCTGGTTCACGATCTGGATGAAGCAGACGAAGGCATGGTGCTCGCCGATCAATCGCTGCTCACCCGCGCGCTATTCAATGTGCTGGAAAACGCGATCAAGTATTCGCCATCCGGCACCACCGTCCGGTTGAGTCATGGCTGTGTGGAGGGTTGGTTGGAATGCCGCATCAGCGATCAGGGGCCCGGAATTGCGCCAGAAGATTTGCCAGAGCTGTTCAACCAATACCGGCGCTTCAATTCGGCCCAAGGCAGTGACGGCCTAGGGTTGGGCCTGACCATGGTGAAGGCCGTCGTAGAACGCCACGGTGGGCATGTCAGCTGTGAAAGCGAGCTGGGCATGGGTTCGACGTTCATCCTGCAACTGCCACCGTTGGAGGACTGAAAACGATCTTTTCTGCTGTGCATAAAAAACCGGTCACAAAGACCGGTTTTTTTATGAAGAAAAAACTTATGCACGTTTTCTGAGATTTTATGCGCTTCAGAAATATGCCTGTAAATCAGCAGGTTACTGAGAAAAAATGCACATTTTCCAACAAACCGTACACAGCTTATCCACAGATGCTCAAATCTCCGGCGTCTCTACCACTACGGGCTCCGGCGGCAACGAACCCATGGCCCGTTGCTGTGCTTCATTCCAGGCAGCGGCGCGGTCGTTCAATGCAGCGATGGCACGCGGGCCTTCGCCTTCTGCATACATGGGCTCGCCGATCACCACGGTAATGGTGCCTGGGCGTTTGGCCCAGCCGGTCTTGGGCCAGAACTTGCCGGCGTTATGGGCAATAGGCAACACCGGCAGGTTGGCGTTGACCGCCAGCGCAGTGCCACCTCGGGAGAATTTGCCGACAGTGCCATAAGGCACACGCGTACCTTCCGGGAAGATCAGCACCCAAACGCCATCCTTGAGCAGCTCGTCGCCCTTCTTGGCGACATGCTTGAGCGCCGCCTTGGGATTGTCACGGTCGATCGCAATCGGGCGCAGCATTGCCATGGCCCAACCAAAGAACGGCACGTAGAGCAGCTCACGCTTGAGCACTTGGCTCAAGGGCGAAAAGTATGCCGAGAGAAAGAACGTTTCCCAGGTGCTCTGATGGTTAGACAGGATCACACAGGGCTGGTCCGGGACGTTTTCGGCGCCCTTGACCTCGAAACGGATATTCAGGAATACCTTGGACAGCCACAACGCGCAGCGGCACCAATACACATTGATGAAGCGATAGCGCGCCTTGAACGGCAGGAACGGTGCAATAAAAAAGCTCAGGGTGCACCAGAGAAACGAACTGGTGCCCAGCAGCAGGTAAAAGAAAAAGGTTCTGATGGCCTGCAAGATCGACATGGCGGCATTTACCGTTGCGGGACACGGCCCGCCTGTTAAAAGCGCACTCCCGAACAATCCTTGGTCAGGAAGTCGAGGGCGGCTAGTTGTTGATAAGTTCTGCGGCAACCGCCGCCAGATCGTCAAAAATCAAAGTGCCTACCGGCAGGTTTTTCGCCTGGGTCTTTTCGCCTTTCCCGGTCTTTACCAAAACTGGCTGAGAGTCGACGGCTTTGGCCGCCTCCAGGTCACCGAGACTGTCCCCGACGAACCATATCCCAGCCAAGGGCACCTTGTAATGTTCTGCAATGGTTTTCAACATCCCAGGCTTGGGCTTGCGGCAAGCGCAGCCCTCATCCGGCCCGTGGGGGCAGTACACCACCAGCCCCACCTCACCGCCCTGCTCCGCCACCAATGTGCGCAAGCGCGCATGCATGGCGTCCAGGGTGGCAATGTCGTAATAACCGCGGGCGATGCCGGACTGGTTAGTGGCAATGGCCACCGTCCAGCCGGCTTTGCTCAACTGCGCGATGGCCTCGATCGAACCGGGCAATGGAATCCATTCCGCCACCGACTTGATGTAAGCGTCGGAGTCGTAATTGATCACCCCGTCCCGATCGAGAATCAGCAGTTTCAACATGATCAGCCCAGTACGGAAATGTCAGCGATGTTGATGAACAACCCGCGCAGACGCGCCAGCATGGCGTAGCGGTTTTTCCGCACGCCGGCATCTTCGGCGTTGATCATCACCGCTTCGAAGAACGCATCCACCGGCTCACGCAGCGACGCCAGGCGCGCCAACGCTTCGGCGTAGTTACGCTCGGCGATCAGCGGCTTCACGGCGTTTTCGGCCTTGGCGATAGCTGAGTTCAGCGAGAACTCCTTGGCGTCGGCAAACAGACCTGGGTCGACTTCGGCAGTGCCGAGGTTGTCGGCTTTGCTCAGCAGGTTCGATAC
Organism: Pseudomonas sp. R4-34-07; assembly: GCF_003852375.1. Taxonomy (NCBI): domain Bacteria; kingdom Pseudomonadati; phylum Pseudomonadota; class Gammaproteobacteria; order Pseudomonadales; family Pseudomonadaceae; genus Pseudomonas; species Pseudomonas sp. R4-34-07. The sequence continues at coordinate 11,543 of NZ_CP027760.1, forward strand.
ACGTTTGTTCACGGCGGCCAGGGCATCGGCTTCCGGCAGCTTGCGGAACGCCTGTACGGCTTGTACGCGCTGGTCGAAGTCCAGCGCCGAACCCGGTTGCAGGGCACGTACCGACAGGTAGACGGAAACGTCCACGCCTTCGTCTTCGTAACGCGCACGCAGGCGGTCGAACACGAACTCCAGCACTTGCTCGGCAAGGCCCGCTTGCTTGACCTTGGTACCGAACTGGCCGACCGCAAACACCACGGCCTGGGTCAGGTCGAGGTCCAGCTTCTTGTCGATCAGGATACGCAGCACGCCCAGGGCCGCACGACGCAGGGCATACGGGTCTTTGCTGCCGGTAGGCAACATGCCGATACCGAAGATACCGACGAGGGTGTCCAGCTTGTCGGCGATGGCCACGGCCGCACCGGTCAGGGTGGTCGGCAATTCAGCGCCGGCACCGCGCGGCATGTACTGCTCGTTCAGCGCCAGGGCCACGTCGTCCGGCTCGCCGTCGTTGAGGGCGTAGTAGTAACCGGCGACGCCTTGCATCTCAGGGAATTCGCCGACCATCTCGGTGGCCAGGTCGCACTTGGACAGCAGGCCGGCACGCGCGGCCCAGGCAGCGTCGCCGCCAATGCGCGGCGCAATGTAGGCCGCCAGCTTGGAAACGCGCACGGCCTTGTCGTAGACGCTGCCGAGTTTTTCCTGGAACACCACGTTTTGCAGGCGCAGGTTGAAGTCTTCGAGCTTCTGCTTCTTGTCTTGCTTGAAGAAGAACTCGGCATCAGTCAGGCGCGGGCGCACGACTTTCTCGTTACCGGCGATGATCTGTTGCGGGTCCTTGCTCTCGATGTTGGCCACGGTGATAAAGCGCGGCAGCAACTTGCCATCCACATCCAGCAGGCAGAAGTACTTCTGGTTGTCCTGCATGGTGGTGATCAGTGCTTCCTGCGGCACATCGAGGAAACGTTCTTCGAACGAGCACACCAGCGGCACGGGCCACTCAACCAGGGCGGTCACTTCGTCGAGCAGGCTTGGCGGCACGATGGCGGTGCCTTCCTGCAGGCGGGCCAGCTCTTCGGTGCGCTTGCTGATCAGCTCGCGACGCTCATTGGCATCGGCCAGCACATAGGCGCCGCGCAGGTCATCGAGGTAGCTGGCCGGCGAGGTGATGCGCACGCTCTGCGGATGGTGGAAGCGGTGGCCACGGGAATCGCGGCCGGCCTTCTGGGCGAGGATGGTGCACTCGATGACCTGGTCACCGAGCAGCATCACCAGCCACTGGGTTGGGCGTACGAACTCTTCCTTGCGAGCACCCCAGCGCATGCGCTTGGGGATTGGCAGGTCGTTCAGGGAGTCTTCGACGATGGTCGGCAACAGGCTGGCCGTTGGCTTGCCGGCGATGACCTGGCTGAAACGCAGTTTCGGGCCGCTCTGGTCAATTTCGCTCAGCTCGACGCCGCACTTCTTGGCAAAGCCCAGTGCTGCCTGAGTCGGGTTGCCTTCGGCGTCGAACGCGGCCTGACGCGGCGGGCCATCCAGGTTGATATTGCGGTCCGGCTGCTGGGTTTCCAGCGCGGTGAGCAATACCGCCAGGCGGCGTGGCGCGGCGTAGACCTTCTTTGCGGCGAACTTCAGGCCAGCGCTGTGCAGGCCTTTTTCGATACCGGCCAGGAACGCATCGGCCAGGGTATTCAGTGCCTTGGGTGGCAACTCTTCGGTGCCCAGTTCAACCAGGAAATCTTGAGCACTCATTGTGCAGCCTCCAGCTTAGCCAACACTTCATCACGCAAATCCGGGGTTGCCATCGGGAAGCCCAGCTTGGCGCGAGCCAGCAGGTAGGCTTGGGCGACGGAACGCGCCAGGGTGCGTACACGCAGGATGTATTGCTGGCGCGCGGTTACCGAGATGGCACGGCGCGCGTCCAGCAGGTTGAAGGTATGGGACGCCTTCAACACCATTTCATAGCTTGGCAACGGCAGCGGCTGGTCGAGTTCGATCAGGCGCTTGGCTTCGCTTTCATAGAAGTCGAACAGTTCGAACAGCTTGTCGACGTTGGCGTGTTCGAAGTTGTAAGTGGACTGCTCCACTTCGTTCTGGTGGAACACGTCGCCGTAGGTGACCTTGCCGAACGGCCCGTCAGCCCACACCAGGTCGTAGACCGAGTCCACGCCTTGCAGGTACATGGCCAGGCGCTCGAGGCCGTAGGTGATTTCGCCGGTTACCGGGTAGCACTCGATGCCGCCCGCTTGCTGGAAGTACGTGAATTGCGTCACTTCCATGCCGTTGAGCCACACTTCCCAGCCCAGGCCCCAAGCGCCAAGGGTCGGTGATTCCCAGTTGTCTTCGACAAAACGGATGTCGTGGACCAGTGGGTCCAGGCCGACATGTTTCAGCGAGCCCAGGTACAGTTCCTGGAAGTTGTCCGGGTTGGGCTTCAATACCACCTGGAACTGGTAGTAATGCTGCAGGCGGTTCGGGTTCTCGCCGTAGCGGCCGTCAGTCGGGCGACGACTGGGCTGCACATAAGCGGCGTTCCAGGTTTCCGGGCCGATGGCCCGCAGGAATGTAGCGGTGTGGAAAGTGCCGGCGCCTACTTCCATATCGTAGGGCTGAAGTACCACACAACCTTGCTCGGCCCAGTATTGCTGGAGGGCGAGGATCAAGTCTTGGAAGGTACGCACGGCTGGCGTAGGCTGGCTCACGAAATTCACCTGTTACTTGGGCTGCGATTTAAAGAGCGGGAGTATACCCGATTCGGCCCTGCCACCACTCCCTGGAGCCTTATGCCACGCTGCTTTTGGTGTTCTGAAGATCCGCTGTACATGGCTTATCACGATCAAGAGTGGGGAACGCCGCTGCGCGATGCGCAGGGTTTGTTCGAGTTGCTTTTGCTCGAAGGGTTCCAGGCGGGCCTGTCCTGGATCACGGTTTTACGCAAACGCGAGCATTACCGGAAGGTCTTGTTCGGCTTTGATGCGCAGCGCCTGGCGCAGCTGACCGACGCTGAAATCGAAGCGCTGATGCTCGACCCAGGCATTGTGCGCAACCGTCTGAAGCTCAACGCCACACGCCGCAATGCCGCAGCCTGGCTGGCGCTGGAAGACCCGGTGGGTTTGCTCTGGTCATTCGTCGGCGGCGTGCCCAAGGTCAATCACTTCAAGGATCGCAGCGAAGTCCCGGCGATTACGCCCGAGGCGCAAGCGATGAGCAAAGCCTTGAAAAAGGCCGGCTTCACTTTTGTTGGGCCGACCATTTGCTACGCGTTCATGCAGGCCTCGGGCATGGTCATGGACCACACTCAGGACTGCGACCGTTACGCGGACCTGGCCAACGCCGGTTAGAATGCGCGCTTTGCGTACCACACACGATCAGGAGTGACCTGTGGAAAAGTTTAAAGGCGCCTTGCTGGTAGGCGCTCTTCGGTTGTTTGCCCTGCTGCCCTGGCGCGCCGTACAGGCCGTCGGCACGGGCATCGGCTGGATCATGTGGAAAACCCCCAACCGCTCCCGCGACACGGTGCGGATCAATCTGTCCAAATGCTTCCCGGACATGGACCCGGCCGAGCGCGAGCGCCTGGTGGGCCGCAGCCTGATGGACATCGGCAAGTCATTGACCGAAAGCGCCTGCGCCTGGATCTGGCCGGCCCAGCGTTCCATCGACCTGGTGCGCGAAGTTGAAGGCCTGGAGGTGCTGCACGAGGCCTTGGCATCGGGTAAAGGCGTGGTGGGCATCACCAGCCACCTGGGCAACTGGGAAGTGCTCAACCACTTCTATTGCAGCCAGTGCAAGCCGATCATTTTCTATCGCCCGCCCAAGCTCAAGGCTGTTGACGACTTGTTGCGCAAGCAACGCGTGCAACTGGGCAACCGCGTGGCGGCGTCCACCAAGGAAGGCATTCTCAGCGTGATCAAGGAAGTGCGCAAAGGCGGTCAGGTGGGAATCCCTGCCGACCCGGAGCCGGCTGAATCCGCCGGGATCTTCGTGCCGTTCTTCGCGACCCAGGCGCTGACCAGCAAGTTCGTACCGAACATGCTCGCGGGCCACAAGGCGGTCGGCGTGTTCCTGCACGCCCTGCGCCTGCCGGACGGCTCAGGCTACAAAGTGATCCTGGAAGCGGCCCCGGAAGACATGTACAGCACCGACACCGCCACGTCCTGCGCGGCGATGAGCAAGGTAGTGGAACGGTACGTCGGCGCCTACCCGAGCCAGTACATGTGGAGCATGAAGCGCTTCAAGAAACGCCCGCCGGGCGAGGCGCGGTGGTACTGATTCACCGCTGACTCAAACACAACACAAAACCAATGTGGGAGGGGGCTTGCCCCCGATAGCGGTGGTTCAGCCAACCATGCACTGGCTGACACACTGCTATCGGGAGCAAGCCCCCTCCCACATTTTGATTTGCGTTCAGGCTTGGCGGTCGAGTTTCTTCAGGAACACCGTCATCTCTTTTTCGGCCTGTTTGTCGCCATGGGCCTGGGCCGCCTGTATGCCTCTTTCCCACGCGTCTCGCGCGGCAGCGTTATCACCCTGCCCCAACTGCGCCTTGCCCAACAACTTCCACGCCGCCGAATACTTGGGGTCGAACTCGACACATTTCTGTAGGTGCTCCGCCGCCTTGGCATTGTCCTTCAAGTCCAGATAACCCTTGCCCAAGCCAAAGCGCAGCAGCGAATTATCCACACCCTTGGCGAGCATTTTCTCCAGGGATTCGTGCATGTCAGTCACTCCTTGATCAGAAAAAGCTCAACCCCACGTGGAACAGCTTCTCCACATCGCGGATATGTTTCTTGTCCACCAGGAACAGGATCACATGGTCACCGGTGGCGATCACCGTATCGTCGTGGGCGATGATCACTTCTTCATCGCGAATGATTGCGCCGATGGTGGTGCCCGGTGGCAAGCCAATATCACGGATCGCCCTGCCGATGACCTTGCTCGACTTCGAGTCGCCATGGGCAATCGCCTCGATCGCCTCTGCCGCGCCACGGCGCAGGGAGTGCACGCTGACGATGTCGCCACGGCGCACATGCGCGAGCAACGTGCCGATGGTCGCCAATTGCGGGCTGATGGCGATGTCGATATCGCCGCCCTGGATCAGGTCGACATAGGCCGGGTTGTTGATGATGGTCATCACCTTCTTCGCACCCAGCCGCTTGGCCAGCAGCGAGGACATGATGTTGGCCTCGTCATCGTTGGTCAGCGCCAGGAAGATATCGGCGTCGGCGATGTTTTCTTCCATCAGCAGGTCGCGGTCCGAAGCGCTGCCTTGCAGTACGACGGTGCTGTCGAGGGTGTCGGACAAATGCCGGCAGCGCGCCGGGCTCATCTCGATGATCTTCACCTGATAGCGGCTTTCGATGGCCTCGGCCAGGCGCTCGCCGATCTGCCCGCCGCCTGCGATGACGATGCGTTTATAGGTTTCGTCGAGCCGGCGCATTTCGCTCATCACTGCGCGAATATTGGCCTTGGCCGCGATGAAAAACACTTCGTCATCAGCTTCGATAACGGTGTCGCCCTGGGGCAGGATCGGCCGGTCACGTCGGAAAATCGCCGCCACGCGGGTTTCCACATTCGGCATGTGTTCGCGCAGTTGGCGCAGTTGCTGGCCCACCAGCGGCCCGCCGTAGTAGGCCTTTACCGCGACCAGCTGCGCCTTGCCTCCGGCGAAGTCGATCACCTGCAAGGCGCCAGGAATTTCGATCAGGCGCTTGATGTAGTGAGTGACCACCTGTTCCGGGCTGATCAGCACGTCCACCGGAATGGCGTCGTTGTCGAACAGGCCGGCGCGGGTCAGGTAGGCCGCTTCGCGGACACGGGCGATCTTGGTCGGGGTGTGGAACAGCGTGTGGGCGACCTGGCAGGCGACCATATTGGTCTCGTCGCTGTTGGTGACCGCCACAAGCATGTCGGCATCGTCGGCACCGGCCTGGCGCAGCACGGTCGGGAACGATGCGCGGCCTTGTACCGTGCGGATGTCCAGGCGGTCGCCCAGATTGCGCAGGCGCTCGGCATCGGTGTCGACCACGGTGATGTCGTTGGCCTCACTGGCCAAATGTTCAGCCAGCGTGCCACCGACCTGCCCTGCCCCAAGGATGATGATTTTCATCCGGTCACTCCCTTAAACCCATTCAGCCGCGCGCGGCGGCGATCTTGATCAGTTTGGCGTAGTAGAAGCCATCGTGCCCGCCTTCCTGCGCGAGCAGTTGCCGGCCGTGCGGTTGCTTGATGCCGGCCGTGGTCGCAAGGTCTAGCTCCCGCGCGCCGGTGGTGCGGGCAAGGAAGGCTTGGATGACCTCGGTATTCTCGGTGGGCAAGGTGGAGCAGGTGGCGTACAGCAGGATGCCGCCGACTTCCAGGGTCGGCCATAGCGCGTCGAGCAGTTCGCCTTGCAGCACGGCCAGGGCGGCGATGTCGTCGGGCTGGCGGGTCAGCTTGATGTCCGGATGACGACGGATCACGCCGGTGGCCGAACACGGCGCATCCAGCAGGATGCGCTGGAACGGTTTGCCATCCCACCAGGTGGCGGTGTCGCGGCCGTCGGCGGCGATCAGCTCGGCGCTGAGGCCCAGGCGTGCGAGGTTCTCGCGTACGCGCACCAGGCGTTTGGCTTCCAGGTCGACGGCAACTACACCGCCCAGGTCTTTTTCGACTTCCAGGATGTGACAGGTCTTACCGCCAGGCGCGCAGCAGGCGTCCAGTACGCGCTGGCCGGGCGCCAGGTCGAGCAGGTCGGCGGCCAATTGCGCGGCCTCGTCCTGCACGCTGATCCAGCCTTCGGCAAAGCCTGGCAGGCTGCGCACGTCGGTGGCGGTCTCGAGCACGATGCCGTCGATGCTGTACACACATGGCGCGGCGCTGATGCCGGCCTCGCTGAGCAATTGCAGATAGGCGTCGCGGCGGTGATGGCGACGGTTAACCCGCAGGATCATCGGCGGATGCGCGTTGTTGGCCGCGCAGATGGCCTCCCATTGCTCGGGCCAGAATGCCTTCAGGGATTTTTGCAGCCAGCGTGGATGCGCGGTACGCACCACCGGGTCATGTTCCAGCTCGGCCAGCAGCGCTTCGCTTTCGCGCTGGGCGCGGCGCAACACGGCATTGAGCAGGGCCTTGGCCCAGGGCTTTTTCAGCTTGTCGGCGCAACCAACCGTCTCACCAATGGCAGCGTGGGCCGGCACGCGGGTGTAGAGCAACTGGTAGAGACCCACCAGCAACAGCGCCTCGACGTCAGCGTCCGCCGCCTTGAACGGCTTTTGCAGCAGTTTGGCTGCCAGCGCCGACAAGCGTGGTTGCCAACGGGCGGTGCCGAACGCCAGGTCCTGGGTGAAACCGCGATCGCGGTCTTCAACCTTATCCAGTTGCGTGGGTAACGAACTGTTCAGCGACGCCTTGCCGTTGAGGACGGCGGCGAGAGCCTTGGCGGCAGCCAGACGTGGGTTCATTGGGCGGCCGCCCCGAGTACGCTGCCCAAGGCAAATTTCTCACGGCGGCTGTTGAACAGATCGCTGAAGTTCAGCGCCTTGCCGCCGGGCAATTGCAGGCGCGTCAGACACAGCGCCTGTTCACCGCAAGCCACCAACAGGCCGTCCTTGCTGGCACCGATAATCTCGCCGGGTGCGCCTTTGCCGTCGGCCAGGGTCGCGGCCAACACCTTCAACGCTTCGCCGTTAAGGGTGCTGTGGCAGATCGGCCATGGGTTGAAGGCCCGCACACAGCGCTCCACCTCCACGGCCGGGCGGCTCCAGTCGATGCGTGCTTCGTCCTTGTTCAGTTTGTGGGCGTACGTCGCCAGGCTGTCGTCCTGCACCTCGCCTTCCAGGGTGCCGGCAGCGAGACCGGCGATGGCCTGGATGACGGCGGGCGGGCCCATTTCAGCCAGGCGGTCGTGCAGGCTGCCGCCGGTGTCTTCAGCGGTGATCGGGGTGGTGACTTTGAGCAGCATCGGGCCGGTGTCCAGGCCGGCTTCCATGCGCATGACGGTCACGCCGCTTTCGCTGTCGCCGGCTTGCACCGCGCGCTGGATCGGCGCCGCGCCGCGCCAGCGTGGCAGCAACGAAGCGTGGCTGTTGATGCAGCCCAGGCGCGGGATATCGAGTACGGCCTGGGGCAGGATCAAACCGTAGGCGACGACCACCAGCAGGTCCGGCTTCAGTGCGGCCAGTTCAGCTTGGGCGTCGGCGTTGCGCAGGGTCGGTGGCTGCAGCACGGTAATACTGTGCTCCAGCGCCAGTTGCTTGACCGGGCTGGGCATCAGTTTTTGCCCGCGCCCGGCCGGGCGATCCGGCTGGGTGTACACCGCGACGATTTCATAAGGGCTGGCAAGCAGCGCCTTGAGGTGTTCGGCGGCAAATTCGGGGGTACCGGCAAAAACAATGCGCAGTGGCTCGGTCATCGGAGTTCTCGGTTAAAAACAGTCACAAAAGAAAAAGGCTTGCCGCAGCAAGCCTTTGGAAGAAGGGCATCAAGCTTGCTGGCGATGCTTTTTTTCCAGCTTCTTCTTGATCCGGTCACGTTTGAGGGTGGACAGGTAATCGACAAACAGCTTGCCGTTGAGGTGGTCGCACTCGTGCTGGATGCACACCGCCAACAGGCCTTCGGCAATCAGCTCGAACGGCTTGCCGTCGCGGTCCAGGGCCTTGATCTTCACGCGCAGCGGGCGCTCGACGTTCTCGTAGAATTCCGGCACCGAGAGGCAACCTTCCTGGTATTCGCCCATCTCGTCGGTCAGCGGTTCGAACTCGGGGTTGATATACACCCGCGGTTCGCTGCGATCTTCGGAGAGGTCCATGACCACGACGCGCAGGTGCACGTTGACCTGGGTCGCGGCGAGGCCGATGCCCGGGGCTTCATACATTGTTTCAAACATGTCATCGACCAACTGACGAACCTTGTCGTCCACTACGGCCACCGGCTTGGCGATCGTGCGCAGGCGCGAGTCGGGAAATTCGAGGATGTTCAAAATAGCCATAAGCGTAATTGCTGCACATGTGAGGTAGAGGCAAATCGGCGGTGGGATGGACCCAGGCAGCCGGTGTGAAACGTTCGAAAGCCGCGAAGGCTATGGCGTTTCACGCGAACGCACATAATAAAGGAGATTGACCCCATGAGGAAATCGCTACTCGTCTTGCTGCTATGGACCCCGTTCGCCATGGCGCTGATTCCCCAGCCCGGCCAGCGCCTGGATTCTTCCACGCAAAAGGCTATCCAGGGCTTCTTGCTGCACAACCGCATACTCGACTCGCCCCAGGACCTGGACAACGCGCCCTATATCGTTGCTGCCGATGCCGGGCGCGTGCTGGGCGCCACGGGTGAACGCATCTATGCCAGAGGCAGCCTGGACCCGACCCAGCCGAGCTATGGGATCTTCCGCCGAGGCAGGGTCTACACCGACCCCAACACTCGGGAATTGCTTGGGGTCAACGCCGACGACATCGGCACCGCACGCTTTTTGCTGGCTGACGACCTGACCACCCTGGCCGTGCAAAGGGTGACCCAGGAAGTGCGCCCAGGCGACCGTTTGCTGCGCGCCGAACCCGGCGTCGGCCTGGCGGACCTGAAAATCCCTGCAGCTGCGCCCTTCGTCGAAGGGCACATCATCGACATCCCCAAGGGGGTCACGCAGATCGGCGTGCTGGATACGGTAACCCTGAACAAGGGGCGCCGCGATGGCTTGGTCGAAGGCCAATTGCTTACGGTGATCCGGGCTGGCTCCTCGGTGCGCGATGCACTTACCGGTAGCCCGACGAGACTCCCGGAGGTTCGCGCCGGCACGCTGTTGGTATTTCGCACCTATGAAAAACTCAGCTATGCCCTGGTGCTCAGCGCGTCCCGCTCCCTGGCGGTAATGGATCGTTTCGAGAGCGCCGATCAAACGCAATAAATAGCCTGCTAAATAAGTTACCAACAGAGTTATCCACAGCTTGTTCCGGTCAAGGACGATCAAATGTTTCCGATAAACAGTCATGAAATTTCCCCGGCAGAGCTGGAAGCCCGGCTACGCTTGCACAGGCTGCCGGAACTGGGTCCCCAGCGTTTTCGCGTGTTGATCGAGGCGTTCGGCTCTGCTTCCAAAGCCATCAGTGCACCGGCCAGTGCCTGGCGCGCGCTCGGGTTGCGGGCGGTGAGTGCCGATGCCCGGCGCAGTGCGGATGTTCGCGATGGCGCCAGTGCGGCGCTGGCGTGGCTGGCCCGCCCGGCCCAGCATTTACTGATGTGGGACCAGCCTGACTACCCTGCACTGCTCAGCCAGATCGACGATGCACCGCCGCTATTATTCGTTGCCGGCGACCCGACGTTGCTGGAAAAACCGCAGCTGGCCGTGGTCGGCAGCCGTCGCGCTTCCCGCCCTGGCATGGACACCGCTGCCGCCTTTTCCCGCAGCCTTGCCAGCGCCGGTTTTGTCATCACCAGCGGCCTCGCACTGGGTATCGACGGTGCGGCTCACCAAGCCGCATTGGACGTGGGTGGTCATACCATCGGTGTGCTCGGCACCGGCCTGGAAAATTTTTATCCACAGCGCCATAAGACGCTCGCCGCCGCCATGATTGCCCAGGGCAGCGCCGTGGTCTCCGAGTTTCCCCTGGACGCCCCACCCCAGGCCGGCAACTTTCCACGGCGCAATCGCATCATCAGTGGTTTATCCCTGGGTGTTCTGGTGGTGGAAGCCGGCATGGCCAGTGGTTCGCTGATCACCGCACGCCTGGCTGCGGAACAAGGGCGTGAGGTCTATGCCATTCCTGGTTCCATCCATCACCCCGGCGCCAAGGGTTGTCATCAGTTGATTCGTGATGGCGCGGTGCTGGTGGAAACCATCGAGCACATTCTGGAAGGCTTGCGCGGTTGGCAGGCGTTGTCACGCCCGGCGCCGGTGCCGGTGGTGCATCCGCTGGTGGCCCTGCTGCACGCGGCTCCCCATACCAGCGAAGCCCTGGCGATTGCCAGTGGCCGGCCACTGGCCCAGGTGCTGGCGACCCTGACCGAGCTGGAACTCGAGGGCCAGGTGATCTGCGAAAGCGGGCGATGGCTGGCGCGCTGCGAACGTTTGTAGCGGCTTTTGTAGCTGGGTTTCGTAACGAAGATCGGTAAACTGCCCACAGCTTTAGTTCGGAGGGTAAATAATGGTCAACAGGTGGCGTGTGCTGGAAGCCGCGCGAGAAATTCGCGCAGGTGCGGTGATTGCCTATCCGACCGAAGCGGTCTGGGGCCTGGGCTGCGACCCGTGGAATGAAGAAGCGGTGGACCGTCTGCTGGCGATCAAGAATCGCTCAGTGGATAAGGGCCTGATCCTGGTGGCGGACAACATTCGCCAGTTCGACTTCCTGTTCGAAGACTTCCCCGACACCTGGATCGAGCGCATGGCCAGCACCTGGCCTGGGCCGAATACCTGGCTGGTGCCCCATCAGGACTTGCTGCCGCAATGGGTCACCGGTGTGCATGACACTGTGGCGCTGCGGGTCAGTGACCATCCGTTGGTACGGGATTTGTGTGCTCAGGTCGGGCCGCTGATTTCCACCTCGGCCAACCCCCAGGGCCGCCCGGCCGCGCGTACGCGGATTCGGGTGGAGCAGTATTTCCGTGGGCAAGTGGACCTTGTGCTGGGTGGCGCCCTGGGTGGGCGCAAGAACCCGAGCCTGATCCGCGACCTGGTGACAGGGGATGTAGTGCGACCGTCTTGAGACCGAGTCGCGCCCATCGGGGGCGAGCCCCCTCCCACATTTGATCGGTGTTCGTCATGACAACTCGGTCAAGGGTGGGAGGGGGCTTGTTCCCGATGACTTGTTTAAGGCAGCAGAATGGTTGAGCCCGTCGTGCGCCGCGCCGACAACTCGGTCTGCGCTTTGGCCGCATCCGCCAGCGCATAACGCTGGTTGATGTCGATGCGCACCTTGCCGCTCTTGATCATCGAGAACAGATCATCGGCCATTGCCTGCAAGTCCTTTGGATTGCTCGCATAGGTCGCCAGCGTTGGGCGGGTGACATACAGCGAACCCTTCGCCGCCAGAATCCCCAGGTTCACCCCGTCCACCGCACCCGACGCATTCCCAAAACTCACCACCAAGCCACGCGGTGCCACGCTGTCCAGTGAGGTCAGCCAGGTGTCTTTGCCGACGCCGTCATACACCACCGGCACCTTTTTGCCGTCAGTCAATTCCAGCACGCGCTGTGCGACATTTTCCTTGCTGTAATCGATGGTTTCCCAGGCGCCCAGGGATTTGGCCAGGGCGGCCTTCTCCGGTGAGCTCACGGTACCGATCAACTTGACGCCCAGCGCCTTGGCCCATTGGCAGGCCAGGGAGCCCACGCCGCCGGCAGCGGCGTGGAACAGAATGGTTTCGCCGCCCTTCAACTCATACGTCTGGCGCAACAGGTACTGCACGGTCAGGCCCTTGAGCATGGCGCCGGCGGCCTGTTCGAAGCTGATCTCGTCTGGCAGGTGCACCAGGTTGGCGGCGGGCAAGACATGCAACTGGCTGTAGGCGCCCAGCGGGCCGCTGCCGTAGGCCACGCGGTCGCCGACCTTGAACTGGCTGACGTCACTGCCCACGGCATCGACCACGCCCGCCCCCTCTGCGCCCAGCCCCGATGGCAAGCTCGGTGGTGCGTAAAGGCCGCTGCGAAAGTAAGTGTCGATGAAGTTCAGGCCAATGGCTTCGTTACGTACCCGAACCTGCTGTGGGCCAGGCTCCGCTGGTGTGTAGTCCACATACTCGAGCACGTCGGGGCCGCCATGGGCGCTGAACTGGATACGTTTGGCCATTTACCTTCTCCTTGGGTCGAATAATACAAAGGCCCCTATCGGACTCCTAAGCTTGATCTTCGTCAACTGCGACGGCACGGGGTGCGGTGGTATCCTGTGCGCCCATTTGCCGCCGACGCCCAATGGCCTCGCGTAGCTTTGCCCGATTCAAGGTGATGCCATGACTACCCGCACCGAGGCTGTTAAAGCCTACCTGCTTGACCTGCAAGACCGCATTTGCAGCGCCCTGGAAACCTTCGAGACGGACACACGCTTTATCGAAGACGCCTGGACCCGGCCTGCCGGTGGCGGCGGTCGCACCCGTGTGATTGAAAACGGTTCGGTGATCGAAAAAGGCGGCGTTAACTTTTCCCACGTGTTTGGCAGCGGCTTGCCACCGTCTGCCAGTGCACACCGCCCGGAACTGGCCGGTCGCGGCTTCGAGGCACTGGGTGTGTCGCTGGTGATCCATCCCCATAACCCCCATGTGCCGACGTCCCACGCCAATGTGCGCTTTTTCACCGCAGAAAAAGAAGGCGAAGAGCCGGTGTGGTGGTTTGGCGGCGGCTTTGACCTCACGCCGTACTACGGCAATGAAGAGGACTGCGTGCACTGGCATCGCGTGGCCGAGCAGGCCTGTGCGCCATTCGGCGCGGACGTCTACCCGCGTTATAAAGCCTGGTGCGACACCTATTTCCATATCAAGCACCGCAACGAGCCGCGTGGCATCGGCGGCCTGTTTTTCGATGATTTGAACGAATGGGGCTTCGACACCTGTTTCGCCTTCATCCGCGCCATCGGTGATGCCTATATCGACGCCTACCTGCCGATCGTGCAACGCCGCCAGGCGATGGCCTATACCGAACAGCAGCGCCAGTTCCAGGAGTTTCGCCGGGGGCGTTACGTCGAGTTCAACCTGGTCTATGACCGTGGCACCCTGTTCGGCCTGCAATCGGGCGGGCGTACCGAGTCGATCCTGATGTCGCTGCCGCCCCAGGTGCGCTGGAGCTACGATTGGAAAGCCGAAGCCGGCAGCGATGAAGCGCGCCTCACTGATTACTTCCTGCAGGACCGCGACTGGCTCGGCCTGGCTGCGCCCAAGGTGGTGGAGTGATGGATCGCTATGTCGTCTTCGGCAATCCCATCGGCCACAGCAAGTCGCCGTTGATTCACCGCATGTTCGCCGAACAGACCGGCGAGCAACTGGACTACAGCACACTGCTCGCGCCGCTGGAGGATTTCACCGGCTGCGCCCGTGAGTTCTTTCAACACGGTCGTGGCGCGAACGTCACCGTGCCGTTCAAGGAAGACGCTTTCCGGCTGGCCAACTCACTCACCGAGCGCGCCCAACGCGCCGGCGCGGTGAATACCCTGAGCAAGCTGGCCGATGGCACGTTGCTGGGGGATAACACCGATGGCACCGGCCTGGTGCGCGACCTGACCGTGAACGCCGGGCTCAACCTGCAAGGCAAGCGCATTCTGCTGCTGGGCGCCGGTGGCGCGGTACGCGGCGTGTTGGAGCCGTTGCTGGCTGAGAAGCCTGCCTCGCTGATTATCGCCAACCGCACCGTGGAAAAAGCTGAGGTGCTGGCCGAGCTGTTCGACGACCTGGGGCCGGTGTCTGCCAGTGGGTTCGATTGGCTGCGTGAGCCGGTGGACGTAATCATCAACGCCACTTCCGCCAGCCTGTCAGGCGATGTACCGCCAATTGCGGGCAGCTTGATCGAACCGGGCAAGACGTTCTGCTACGACATGATGTACGCCAAGCAACCCACCGCGTTCTGCCGCTGGGCTGAAGAACAGGGTGCTGCGGTAGCGATGGATGGCCTGGGCATGCTGGTGGAACAAGCGGCGCAAGCCTTCTTCCTGTGGCGCGGTGTGCGTCCGGATTCGGCGCCAGTGCTGGCCGAATTGCGCCGCCAGCTGGCTTGACGCCAATCAAACTGTGGGAGGGGGCTTGCTCCCGATAGCGGTGTTTCAGTCAACATATGAGTAGCTGACAGACCGCAATCGGGAGCAAGCCCCCTCCCACAGTTTGATCGCGTTCAGTCTTCGAAATGGATGGGGCACTTGTCTGGCCCTTCCAGTTTCTTCAACTCTTCAACGACTTGTGGCCTGGCCCCGCGCAACGTCAGGCTACGTCCGTGCCGCTTCAACCGCCGCGCCTCCTGATGCAGCATCTCCACCCCGGAATAGTCGATGAAGTTGATCTGCTGCGATTCGATCACCACCCGCTCGCCCTGCAGACTCTGCAGGCGCACTTGCAGGTAGTGGCTGGCGCCAAAAAAGATCGAGCCACCCACTCGCAATACATCCTCGTCACCGTCGCGCCACTGCTGAATGCGCGGTTGCGAAGTGCGCTTGAGGTAGAAAAACAGCGACGCGAGCACTCCCGCATAAATCGCCGTTTGCAGTTCCAGCAGCAAGGTGGCGATACACGTCAGGCCCATCACCACAAATTCGGCGCGGCTCACACGGAACAACGCACGGATGCCTCGGCGGTCCACCAGCCCCCAGCAGATCAGCAGGATGCTCGCCGCCATGCTTGGGATCGGAATGTGTGCGATCAGCCCCGCGCCAAACAGCGCGAACAGCGCTACCCAGAGCGCGGAAAACACGCCGGCCAATGGCGAGCAGGCCCCCGCCTCGTAACTGAGACCGGACCGGGTGAAGGAACCCGCCGACACATACCCGGAGAAAAATCCGCCGATGATATTGGATAAACCCTGGGCTCGGACTTCCTGATTCGCGTCGAGCAATTGCTGGGAACGGGCCGATAGGGAACGCGCAATCGACAGACTGGTGACCAGGCCCAACATGCCCACTGCCACGGCACTCGGTAGCAGGCGCAGGATCGTATCCAGATCCATTGGCAATGAACGCAAGGGCGGTAGCTGGCCGATAAACGCACTGACCAACGCCACATGCCCGAACAGCGCCGGCCACAGCCACGCGGCCAGGCTGCCCAGGGCCAGGGCGATCAACAGGGTAGGCCAGCGTGGCATCAGGTATTTGAGCAGCGCGCCCACCAGCAAGGTGCCCAAGCCCAGGGCGAGCGAGGCGCGGTCCCCCTCGCCGCCATGCTCGAGCAGCGCCAGCAGGCTGTTGATGGCGGTGGCCTGGCTCGCAAGCTCCAGCCCCAGTAGGTTGGGCAACTGCCCGAGGGCAATCACGACGGCGGCGCCGAGGGTGAAACCGAGTACCACGGAATGGGAGACGAAATTCACCAGCGCGCCGAAGCGCAGCATGCCCAATAGCCATTGGAAAGCGCCGGCGAGGACGGTCAGCAGCAGGATCAAGGTGATGTAATCCTGGGAACCCGGCACCGCCAGCGGGCTGATACTGGCGTAGAGCACGATGGAGATCGCCGCGGTAGGACCGCAGATCAGGTGCCAGGACGAGCCCCACAGGCAAGCGATTAACACCGGAACGATGGCCGCATAGAGCCCGTATTCTGGTGGGAGCCCGGCGATCAGTGCGTAGGCAATCGACTGCGGCAGCGCAAGTACCGCGCCGCTGAGGCCGACGACGGCATCCCGGCCCACACTGGCGCGGGTTTGGCGCGGCAGCCAACTGAGGAAGGGGAATAGTGTGTGGCGGTTGGGCCGGGGCATCGCGGGCTCGGATTCAAGGGTTGGGCTCAGGTTATCAGTACACACAGGTCCTTGTGGGAGGGAGCAAGCCCCCTCCCACATTTGGATCGTGGTGTGTCTTAGAGTTTGGCTTTCACAGCGGCCAATGCATCCTGGCCATCCAGCGTCTTCACACCTTCCAGCCACTTGTCCAACACCGCCGGATTGGCCTTGATCCACGCCTTCGCGGCGTCCGCATTGCTGACCTTGTTGTTCACCACGTCAGCCATGATGCTGTTCTCCATGGCCTGAGTGAAACTCAGGTTGGTCAGCAGTTTCCCCACATTCGGGCAGGCTTGCGCATAACCCTTGCGGGTCAACGTGTAGACGCTGCCGGTGTCACCAAAATACTTCTCGCCGCCCTTGAGGTAACGCATTTTCAACTGCACGTTCATCGGGTGCGGTGTCCAGCCGAGGAAGGTGACGAATTTCTGCTTCTTCACCGCCCGTGACACTTCCGCCAGCATCGCCTGCTCACTCGATTCGATCAGCTTCCACTGGCCAAGCTCGAAGTCATTTTTCTTGATGATCTCCTGCAGCGAGATATTCGCCGGTGCGCCGGAGCCGATGCCGTAGATCTTCTTGTCGAACTTGTCGGCAAATTTATTCAGATCGGCAAAATCATGCACGCCGGCTTCCCACACGTAGTCCGGTACGGCGAGGGTGAACTCGGTGCCGTCGAGGTTCTTCGCCAGCTGCACCACCTCGCCGTTCGCCACGAACTTGTCATAGAAGCCTTGCTGCGCCGGCATCCAGTTGCCCATGAACACGTCGACCTGGCCGTCCCTGAGCCCGCCGAAGGTAATCGGCACTGCCAGGGTGTCGACCTTGGCCTTGTAGCCCATGCCGCTCAGCAGAAAACCGGTGATGGCGTTGGTCGCCGCGATATCGCTCCAGCCGGGGTCGGCCATTTTCACCGTTTCACAACTGGCGTCTGCGTAGGCGTTGGCGCTGCTCAACGCCAGGATGCCCAGCACAACCGTTAATTTTTGCATGGCCTTCCCTCTGTATTTATTGGTTTTGGCAGGGTTGTGGATAACGTGCCTTGCGCTCCAGGTCGTCGAGGTCGATATGGTTGCGCATGTACTGCTGACTGGCGTCTACCAGGGGCTGGTGATCCCAGCTCTTCAGCTTGCCTTGGGTCAGTGCCTCGAATACCAGGCGACGGCGGCGTTGGCTGGCGAGCACCTGTTGGTGGATCGCCGGGATGTCCCATTTGGCCCGCGCTTCGTTCAAAAACGCCTCGAACAGTGGCCGGTGTTCCGGTGACTGGCTGAGGTTCTCCCGCTCGTGCGGGTCGTTGTGCACATCGAACAGCAGACAAGGGTCGTCTTCGCTGTAGATGAATTTGTAGGCGCCTCGGCGAATCATCATCAGTGGGCTGATGGTGCCTTCGGCCATGTATTCGCCGAACACTTCGTCGTGTCCGCCCTCGCCTTTGAGGTGCGGCAGCAGCGAGCGGCCATCCAGTGGCAGGTGTGGGTCGAGCTCGCCGCCGGCCAATTCCACCAGGGTCGGCAACAGGTCGGCGGTCGACACGGCCTGGGTCACACGGCGCGCCGCGAATTGCCCCGGCGCACTGACCAGCAGCGGCACGCGGGCGGCCATCTCGAACCAGTGCATTTTGTACCAGAGGCCACGTTCGCCCAGCATGTCGCCGTGGTCGCCGGAGAAGATGATGATGGTGTTATCCGCCAGGCCGGTGTCTTCCAAGGTTTGTAGCAGCTTGCCGACGTTGCTGTCGATGTAGCTGCACGCGCCGAAATAGGCACGGCGCGCATCGCGGATTTTATCCACAGGCAGCGGCTTGTCCCACAGGTCGTAGACCTTGAGCAAACGCTGGGAGTGCGGGTCGAGATCGCCCTGTGCCGGCGTGGCGGGCAAGGGGATGTCGGCGTCGTCGTACAGGTCCCAGAACGGCTTGGGAATGGTGTACGGGTCGTGGGGGTGGGTCATCGACACGGTCAGGCAGAACGGTTGCTCGCCGTCCTCGCGGATATGATCGAACAGGTATTGCTGGGCCTTGAACACCACCTCTTCGTCGAAATCCAGCTGGTTGGTACGCACGCACGGCCCGGCTTGCAGCACGGAGGCCATGTTGTGGTACCAGGTGGGGCGTACATCCGGTTCGTCCCAGTTCACCGCCCACCCATAGTCCGCCGGGTAGATGTCGCTGGTCAGGCGCTCTTCATAACCGTGCAACTGGTCGGGACCGCAGAAATGCATCTTGCCCGACAGCGCGGTGCGGTAACCGAGGCGCCGCAGGTAGTGGGCGTAAGTGGGTACATCGGCCGGGAAGTCTGCCGCGTTGTCATAGGCGCCGATCTTGCTTGGCAACTGGCCGCTGACCAAGGTAAAGCGCGAAGGCGCACACAGCGGGCTGTTGCAATAGGCGGCGTCGAAGACCACGCCGTGTTCGGCGAGGCGGCTCAGGTTCGGCAGCTTGATCGGGGAAGATCCGTAGAAGGGCAGCATCGGTGCGGCCATTTGATCGGCCATGATGAAAAGAATGTTCTTGCGCTTCATGGGTTCTCGGCATTCCATAGGCAGTGTTTATGCGAATGAGCATGCAGCCCGCGCAAAGCCTGGTAAAGCCCATGAAGAACAATGCCTAGGATAAGCACAGCTTATGTATGAAGCACTCGGTGACCTCTCCCTCGACCTGCTGCGCGCGTTCGAAGCGGCGGCGCGTCAGCGCAGTTTTACTGCCGCGGCGATGGAGCTGGGCACCACGCAGCCGGCCATCAGCCAGCAGATCAAACGCCTCGAAGAGCAGCTGGCGATCCGCTTGTTCGACCGCATCTACCGTGGCATCGAGTTGACCGAAGCGGGCGCCCTGCTGTTCGAACACGTCCAGGCCGGCCTGCACACCATTAACCTGGGCTTGAGCACCGTCACCGAGCAAGACCAGCACGAAGTGCTGCAAGTGGCCACCGACTTCGCCTTCGCCGCCTACTGGCTGATGCCGCGCCTGCATCGTTTCCACCAGGCCAACCCGCAGGTGGATGTGAGCCTGGTGACCAGCGAGCGCAACCACGCCAGCCTGCGCAGTGACACCGACGTGGCGGTGCTGTTTGGTGACGGACGCTTCAAGCAAGGCGACAGCCTGTGGCTGTTCAACGAGGAAGTGTTCCCGGTGTGCAGCCCGCAATGGCTCAAGCACCAGGCCACAGCGCTGACGGTGCAGACCCTGCCGGACTACCCGTTGCTGCACTTGCGCCAGGAAAACAACCGCCACTGGTTCGACTGGGCCGGTGTGTTTCGCGAGCTGGGAATCAGCGCCGCGCCCACCCCTGGCCAATTGCGCTTCGACAATTACACGCTGCTGATTCAGGCGGCCATTGCCGGCCAGGGCGTTGCGATCGGCTGGCGCCATCTGGTGGATGACCTGCTGGAGCAGCAGTGGTTGTGCCGGCCGATCAGCGACACAGTGATCTCGCGTTTCGGCTATTACGTGGTGCAGCCTCAGCGCAAGCGACGCCGTCAGTTGGTCGAACGGTTTGTCGATTGGCTGGTGGCGGAGCAGGCCAGCAGCGCGCAGTCATTGACCGGGCTGGCCCTGCCGTCGATTGCGGTCTAGGATCGCTGCACAGTGGAACCGGAGTCCGGCATGCAACGTATCAAGGGCTATCACGCCCATATCTACTTCGACGCCAGCACGATCGACCAGGCGCGCACCTTGTGTGAAGACGCGGCAGCGCTCTTTCCACTACGCATGGGGCGCGTGCATGAGCGTCCGGTAGGCCCGCACCCGGACTGGAGTTGCCAGCTGGCGTTCGACCCGGAATACATCGGCGTGGTGCTGCCCTGGCTGGCGCTGCATCGCAATGGCTTGGTGGTGTTCCTGCACCCTGATACCGGCGATGACCTGAAGGACCACACTGAGTACGCGGTCTGGATGGGTGCGATGCGCGAACTGGATTTGTCTATTTTTTAACCGTTATTTGCTGACGCAACTCGCCTCTTCCCAAGGATGTGTAAGATTTTGCGCGCTTATCTCCCAATATATGGGACTGTTATTTATATATTGAGATATTGCCAGGCATAGGTTTATATTCGCCCATCTGCTTTTTTCAGCACCCACTCATTTCAGGTGAAGCGATGCAGGCGCAATTGATCGCGCTCGATTGGGGAACCAGCTCCCTTCGTGCTTACAAACTAGGTCCCGCCGGCGTGGTTCTGGAACAACGCTCACTGCCCTGGGGCATCATGCATTTGCCCAGCGAACCGCGTGACATCGCGGATGCTCGCTGCAGCAATGGCTTTGAGTTGGCATTCGATAGCGCCTGCGGGGATTGGCTCGACGCCCAGCCCGAACTGCCGGTGATCGCCTGCGGCATGGTGGGTAGCGCACAGGGTTGGAGCGAAGCGGCTTATCGCAACACCCCGGTGGATGTTGCCAGCCTGGGCCAGGCACTGCACAAGGTGCGCAGCCTGCGTGGCGTCGATGTGCATATCGTGCCGGGCGTGATCGAACAGGTCGGCCTGCCCAATGTGATGCGCGGCGAAGAAACCCAGGTACTCGGTGTGCTGCACGGGCTCGCCACCGACGTACTGATCGGCCTGCCGGGCAGCCATTCCAAATGGGTCGAGGTGGTCGAGGGCTGTATCACGCACTTCGACACGTTCATGACCGGCGAGCTGTTCGCCATATTGAGCAAGCACAGCATCCTGGGACGTACCCAGCAATCATCGGAACATTTCCACACCGAGGCGTTTGACCGAGGCGTGGCTGTCGCGCTGTCGGCGGACGGCCAGCGCGGCGTGCTCTCGACCCTGTTCAGTGCGCGCACCCTCGGGCTGACCGCCGAACTTACGCCTGAGCAGCAGCCCGACTACCTGTCCGGCCTGCTGATCGGCCATGAACTCGCCGGTTTACCCGACAGCGCCAAACGCAAGCCGATCATCCTGGTCGGCGCCGCCCCTCTCTGCGCCCGCTATCAACGCGCCCTCGCCCAGTGCGGCTTCGCCCACGTCAGCCTGGCGCCGGAAGCCAGCGAGCGCGGCTTGTGGCAACTGGCCGAGGCGGCCGGGCTCACTCAACCTGTAACGGAGGCCTGACATGCTCAAGAAAGCACTCGCACAAAACGGTTTGATCGCGATCCTGCGCGGTGTGCGTCCGGACGAAGCCCAAGCTGTCGGCCAGGTGCTGTACCAGGCCGGTTTTCGCGTGATCGAAGTACCGCTGAACTCGCCGGACCCCTACACCAGCATCCGGACCCTGCGCGACAGCCTGCCCGCCGATTGTCTGATCGGTGCCGGTACGGTGTTGACGCCCGAGCAGGTCGAGCAGGTCAAAGCCGCCGGCGGCCAAGTGATCGTCATGCCGCACAGCGATGCCAAGGTATTGCGTGCGGCGAAAGCGGCGGGCCTGTACCTGTCACCGGGCGTGGCCACGCCGACCGAGGCCTTTGCCGCACTGGCCGAAGGCGCCGACGTGCTGAAGCTGTTTCCGGCCGAGCAAATGGGCCCGGCGGTGATCAAGGCGTGGCTCGCAGTATTGCCGGCGGGCACGTTGCTGCTGCCGGTAGGCGGTATCACCCCGGACAACATGCAGGTATTCACCGACGCCGGTGCCAAAGGCTTCGGGCTGGGCTCGGGCTTGTTCAAGCCGGGCATGTCCGTGGAGCAGGTCGCGAGCCGCGCCCAGGCGTATGTCGCAGCCTGGAAAGCCCTGAGCTGATTTCAAGTTCCGCGCCTGCTGGCGCCGCATCTACAAGAGAGATAACAGATGAAAATCACCAAACTGACGACCTTCATCGTCCCGCCGCGCTGGTGCTTCCTCAAGGTCGAAACCGACCAGGGTGTCACCGGCTGGGGTGAGCCCGTGGTTGAAGGTCGCGCCCACACCGTGGCCGCTGCCGTCGAAGAATTGTCCGACTACCTGATCGGTAAAGACCCACGCAATATCGAAGACATCTGGACCGTGCTCTACCGTGGCGGTTTCTACCGCGGTGGCGCGGTGCACATGAGCGCCCTCGCCGGTATCGACCAGGCGTTGTGGGACATCAAGGGCAAGGCCCTGGGTGTTTCCGTCAGCGACCTACTGGGTGGCCAGGTGCGTGACAAGATCCGCGTGTATTCGTGGATCGGTGGCGACCGCCCGGCGGACACTGCCCGCGCCGCCAAAGAGGCTGTGGCCCGTGGTTTCACTGCGGTGAAAATGAACGGCACCGAAGAGCTGCAGTTCGTCGACAGCTTCGAAAAAGTCGACCTGGCCCTGGCCAACGTCGCGGCGGTACGCGATGCGGTCGGCCCCAATGTGGGCATCGGCGTCGACTTCCATGGCCGTGTGCACAAACCCATGGCCAAGGTGCTGATGAAGGAGCTGGACCCGTACAAGCTGATGTTCATCGAAGAGCCGGTGCTCAGCGAAAACTACGAGGCCCTCAAGGAACTGGCACCGCTGACCAGCACCCCGATTGCCCTGGGCGAGCGCCTGTTCTCGCGCTGGGACTTCAAGCGTGTGCTCAGTGAAGGCTACGTCGATATCATTCAGCCGGATGCGTCCCACGCCGGCGGCATCACCGAAACCCGCAAGATCGCCAACATGGCCGAAGCCTACGACGTGGCACTGGCCCTGCACTGCCCGCTGGGCCCGATCGCCCTGGCGGCCTGCCTGCAACTGGATGCGGTTTGCTACAACGCCTTTATCCAGGAGCAAAGCCTGGGCATTCACTACAACGAGAGCAACGACCTGCTCGACTACGTGCGCGACCCCGGTGTGTTCGATTATGACCAGGGCTTCGTGAAGATCCCCAACGGCCCGGGCCTGGGCATTGAGATCAACGAGGAATATGTGATCGAGCGGGCGGCCATTGGTCATCGCTGGCGCAACCCGATCTGGCGCCATGCCGATGGCAGTTTCGCCGAGTGGTGATTTCCAACTGAAAGACCAGGGTCAGAAATGTGGGAGGGGGCTTGCTCCCGATAGCGCAGTGTCAGGCAACGCTTTGGCGGCAGGTTCACCGCTATCGGGAGCAAGCCCCCTCCCACATTTTGATCCGGTTTCTTCAGTCAGTCCTATTCAGCCCTCAATAAACACAAGAAGAGGCACCCATGCATCCTGAACCCTCAAGCGGACAGGCTTCCTTAGTCACGCCTAGCCGAAAGCGCTTCTTCATCATGGTGCTGCTGTTCATCACCGTGGTGATCAACTACCTCGACCGCAGCAACCTGTCGATTGCCGCCCCTGCGCTGACCAGCGAGCTGGGCATCGACCCGGTCCATGTCGGGCTGATCTTCTCGGCGTTCGGCTGGACCTACGCCGCCATGCAGATTCCTGGCGGCTGGCTGGTAGACCGTGTGCCCCCGCGCATTCTCTACACTGCGGCCCTGCTGCTGTGGTCGATCGCCACCGTCATGCTCGGCTTTGCCGCCAGCTTCATCGCCTTGTTCGTGTTGCGCATGGCCGTCGGCGCCCTGGAAGCCCCGGCCTACCCGATCAACAGCCGGGTCGTGACCACCTGGTTTCCCGAGCGCGAGCGCGCCACGGCGATTGGCGTCTACACCTCCGGGCAGTTCGTCGGGCTGGCGTTTCTCACCCCCGTGCTGGCCTGGCTGCAGCATGCGTTCGGCTGGCACATGGTGTTCGTCGCCACCGGTGGTGTCGGCATCCTATGGGCGGTGATCTGGTATGCGGTGTATCGCGAGCCCAAGGATTTCAAAGGCGCCAACGCGGCGGAAATCCAGTTGATCCGCGACGGCGGCGGCCTGGTGGATATGCAGGCGCAAGCGACCAAGGCGCCGTTCAGTTGGGTCGACCTCGGCATCGTGCTGAGCAAGCGCAAGTTGTGGGGCATCTACCTGGGGCAGTTTTGCCTGAACTCGACCCTGTGGTTTTTCCTGACCTGGTTCCCGACCTACCTGGTGAAGTATCGCGGGATGGACTTCATCAAGTCCGGCCTGCTGGCCTCGCTGCCGTTTCTGGCGGCGTTCGTCGGCGTGCTGTGCTCGGGGATTTTCTCCGATTGGCTGATTCGCCGGGGCGCCTCGGTGGGCTTTGCGCGCAAGTTGCCGATCATTGGCGGGCTGCTGATTTCCACCGCGATCATCGGCGCCAACTACGTGGACTCCACAGCCTGGGTGATTGCCTTCCTGGCGCTGGCGTTTTTCGGCAATGGCCTGGCGTCGATCACCTGGTCGCTGGTGTCCACGCTTGCCCCCGCACGGCTGTTGGGCCTGACCGGTGGCGTGTTCAACTTCATCGGCAACCTGTCGGCCATTGCCACGCCGATCGTGATTGGTTTTCTTGCCAGCGGTGATTCGTTTGCGCCAGCGATTACCTACATTGCGGTGCTGGCGTTGCTTGGGGCGCTGTCCTACGTGTTGCTGGTGGGCAAGGTTGAGCGCATCGAGCTTTGAAATAGGGCGACCTTGAGGTCGCCCTTTTTTACCGGCTTACGGCACCGACATCTCGTTACGGAACACATTGTGCGGGTCCCAACGCTGCTTGGTGCGCCGCAGGCGGCTTTCGATCATGAGGTCAGGGACAAAAATCTTGTACCAGTTGGGGTTTTTCGGATTGGCCGGGTCGCCGCCAATGTGGGTCATGTCGAGGTCCGGATAGTTGATGTAGCAGCCCTCGAACTGATCGTTGAGCGGAACCC
This sequence comes from Pseudomonas sp. R4-34-07, assembly GCF_003852375.1. Lineage (NCBI taxonomy): Bacteria > Pseudomonadati > Pseudomonadota > Gammaproteobacteria > Pseudomonadales > Pseudomonadaceae > Pseudomonas > Pseudomonas sp. R4-34-07. Next base: position 36,505 of record NZ_CP027760.1, read on the forward strand.
CGTTGTCGTTGACGAAGGCTTGGAAAAACAGTCCTTGAATCCAGCGGGCGTGTGCCTGATCCGCTGCCTCGCTGGCCTCGTACCAATAACACTGCGGTTGCCACTTCAGATAGGACGAGCGTTGTGAGACCGACGACTCTTTGCGAACCGCCGGTGTGGGCGCGTTGATTCGCCCGCCGAACGACTGGATTTGTATCAGGCTCTGGGTCAGGTGTTCATCGGGGTCGTTCAGGTGCAACGTGTCCCAGATCGCCTGGAGCACCGCAGGCGCGAATTCACCCTTTTGGTACGCAGACTTGTAGCGCCCGCGCAGATTGTCCCCTGAACCATTCAAGGTTTGCTGGCACACCAGCCAATCCAGGCGTCGCGTGGCCGCCAGCGCGTCGGGCAGCGCCTGGATGGAACGCCCGCGTGCGCCGCCGCTGGGCATATGCACGACGTAAAACGGTACCAGGCATTCGGTTGCGGGCAGGCCAATGGCGCCGAGCATGGTTGCGACGAAATCTTCGAAGGGTGCCTGGTCCTGCAGTTCTCCATTTCGATCAACGTAATGAATGCCCAGGGTCACACTACCGGTGTGCTGATGGCGCATTTCCAATTTGGTGGCCAGCCCCCAGGTGTCGGGGTTGCTCTGATTGCGCGCGAACCAGTCCTGGTAAGCGATGAGCAGGTCGTCGAGCCTGGACTTCTCGGTCAACAGCGACCAATCCCATTCCAGCACCAGCCACAGCACCTCCTTCGGTGCTTCGGGCAATGCCTTGAAGTAGTAGCTGGTAATAATGCCGAATTGACCGCCGCCTGCGCCGCAACACGCGGCGAAGAGGGCGAGCTCGTCAAGGTCTGTGCTGTCTCGCGAGACATGCGCCGGTTCCAGGCCGGTGCCCTGTGCGTTCGGCACCAACATATCGACACCGTGCAGCCAATCGCAAACCAGGCCGTGTTTGCGTGACAGCAACCCATAGCCGCCCCCGCAAATATGCCCGCCCAAACCCACCGAATAGCACGAGCCGCCTGGCAGTGTCTTATTGGCCAGCTTGTACAACCTGACGTACGCATCCCAATTCTGCCCACCGGCTTCCAGGCGAAAGCTGTAGCGCTCGGGCCGCGTGGGTAGCAGCTGGGAAGCGAGTTGCCCATCGGCAGCGTAGACCACCTGGTTCAGTGCGCTGATATCCAGTATCGACAGCACCTCGTCGCTGTTGCCGGGCATCTTGTTGCTAACGAAACCTTCGTAGCAGTGGCCGCCGCTTCGAACCGTTATACGCCCGTGGACGACCGCCAGCGCCTCGGCCGCAGCGTCGATGATGTCCTGGGGACTGTGGCAGAGGTAGATGCATTGCGCGCCATTGGGTGACGACTCGCCCTGCACATTGCCCAACGGCCAGCGCAGGTTGAAGCCCTTTTGCAAGGTCGAATGACGGCGGTCTGAGGCGGTGATGAGATCAAATGCCATGATGTACTCCTGAGAGCCAAATGACTTCTGATGCAGCTAACTTAACGACCGGGAGGCAAGAACGGCAGGGGCTTGCAGGCGGTTAGACGGCAATAGGCATGAAGTGCTTTGTGGGGTTACGGAATGTCACCCCACAAGCCTAGCGCAAGAATCAACACAGGCGCGCTTACCGACGGGCGTTACGCACGCCTTGCGACAGCGCCGCGCAATGGCTCAATACGCCATCGATCGCTTGCTGGTCGCTGCTGGCGTTGGCGATGTGATCGATCAGCGCAGAACCCACCACCACACCGTCCGCCAGGCGCGCGATGGCCGCCGCTTGCTCCGGTGTACGGATACCGAACCCGATGCTGATCGGCAGGTCAGTGTGGCGACGCAGGCGGGCCACGGCTTCCTCGACGTGTTCCAGGGTCGCGGCGCCGGCACCTGTCACGCCGGCGACCGACACGTAGTACACAAAGCCGGAGCTGCCATTGAGTACGGTCGGCAGGCGCACATCGTCAGTGGTCGGGGTGGTCAGGCGGATAAAGTCGATGCCAGCGGCCTGGGCCGGGTCGCAGAGCTCGCCGTTATGCTCGGGCGGCATGTCGACCACGATCAGGCCATCGACCCCGGCCTCCTTGGCGTCGGCAATGAACTGCGGCACGCCGTATTTGTGGATCGGGTTGAAGTAACCCATCAACACCAGCGGCGTGTCGTTGTTGTCCTTGCGGAACTCGCGGACCATCTGCAGGGTTTTCGCCAGGTTCTGCCTGGCTTCCAGCGCACGGATGTTGGCCAACTGGATCGCCGGGCCATCAGCCATCGGGTCGGTGAAGGGCATGCCCAGCTCGATCACGTCGGCGCCAGCGGCGGGCAAGCCTTTAAGGATGGCCAGCGAGGTGTCATAACCCGGGTCGCCGGCGGTGACGAAAGTCACCAGGGCGGCGCGGTTTTGTTCTTTCAGCTGTGCAAAGCGGGTTTGCAGGCGGCTCATCAGTGTTTCTCCTGCTGGGAGGTTTGCATATGGTGCATCACCGTCTGCATGTCTTTGTCGCCACGGCCGGACAGGTTGACCACCATCAGGTGATCGGCAGGCAAGGCCGGGGCGCGCTTGAACACTTCAGCCAGGGCGTGTGCGCTTTCCAGTGCGGGGATGATCCCTTCCAGGCGGCAGCATTTGTGGAAGGCGTCGAGGGCTTCATCGTCAGTCACCGAGGTGTACTGGACGCGGCCGATGTCATGCAACCAGGCGTGTTCAGGGCCGATGCCGGGGTAGTCCAGGCCTGCGGAAATCGAGTGGGCGTCGATGATCTGGCCATCATCGTCCTGCAGCAGGAAGGTGCGGTTGCCGTGCAGTACACCGGGTACTCCGCCGTTGAGGCTGGCGGCGTGCTTGCCGGTTTCGATGCCGTGGCCGGCCGCTTCAACGCCGATGATTTCGACGCTGGTGTCATCCAGGAACGGGTGGAACAGGCCCATGGCGTTGGAGCCGCCACCGATGCACGCCACCAGGCTGTCCGGCAGGCGGCCTTCCTGGGCTTGCAGCTGGTCGCGGGTTTCCTTGCCGATGACGGCCTGGAAGTCGCGGACCATGGCCGGGTACGGGTGCGGGCCGGCCACGGTACCGATCAGGTAGAAGGTGCTGTCGACGTTGGTTACCCAGTCGCGCAGGGCTTCGTTCATGGCGTCTTTCAGGGTGCCGGTGCCGGCGACCACCGGGATCACCTCCGCGCCCAGCAGTTTCATACGGAACACGTTGGCCTGTTGGCGCTCGATGTCGGTGGTGCCCATGTAGATCACGCATTGCAGGCCAAAGCGCGCGGCGACGGTGGCGGTGGCCACGCCGTGCATGCCGGCGCCGGTCTCGGCGATGATGCGTTTCTTGCCCATGCGCCGTGCCAGCAGGATCTGGCCGATGCAGTTGTTGATCTTGTGCGCGCCGGTGTGGTTCAGCTCTTCGCGCTTGAGGTAGATCTTGGCGCCGCCGCAGAACTCCGTCAGGCGTTCTGCGAAATACAGCGGGCTTGGGCGCCCGACGTAGTCGCGCTGGAAGTAGGCCAATTCTTCGTTGAACGCCGGATCGATCTTGGCCGCTTCGTATTCGCGGGCCAGTTCAAGGATCAACGGCATCAGGGTTTCAGCGACGTAGCGGCCGCCAAACGCGCCAAACAGGCCGTTGGCGTCAGGGCCGTTGCGCAGATCGGTCTGGGACTGGGTCATGGGGCGCTCCAGGAAAGAATGGCGTGTAGAGAACAATGAGGGCCACTCTACCCCTGCCGCTCCCGGCTGAAAACCGATAAGATCGCCGCAACCTGTCAGGAAAACTCACAGATGAGTCGCGACCTTCCGCCGCTCAACGCCCTACGCGCGTTTGAAGCCACCGCCCGCCTCAGCAGCGTCAGCCAGGCGGCAGAGCAATTGCACGTCACCCATGGCGCAGTCAGTCGCCAATTGAAAGTGCTGGAAGAACACTTGGGCGTCAGCCTGTTCGTCAAGGATGGGCGCGGCCTCAAACTCACAGATGCCGGGGCCAGGCTGCGCGATGTCAGTGCCGAGGCGTTTGAACGTCTGCGGGATGTTTGCGCCGAACTCAGCCAAAACAGCGCCGATGCACCGTTCGTGCTCGGTTGTTCAGGCAGTTTGCTGGCGCGTTGGTTTATTCCACGCTTGGGACGCTTGAATGCGGACCTGCCGGACTTGCGTTTACACCTGTCGGCGGGCGAAGGCGATCTGGACCCGCGACGCCCGGGATTGGACGCCCTGCTGGTATTTGCCGAGCCACCGTGGCCAGCGGATATGCAGGTGTATGAGTTGGCAAGCGAGCGTATTGGGCCGGTGATGAGCCCGCGATTTGCAGGTTACGCGCGCCTGCTTCACGCGCCCGCTGCAGCCTTGTGTGACGAAGCGCTGCTGCATACCACGTCACGTCCGCAGGCCTGGCCGAGTTGGGCGCAGCAACACGCAATCAATCCCGGCGCGCTGAAGCTCGGCCAGGGTTTTGAGCATTTGTATTATTTGCTGGAAGCGGCGGTTGCAGGGCTGGGTGTGGCAATCGCGCCGGAGCCGCTGGTGGCAGAGGACCTGCGAGCGGGTCGGCTGGTGGCGCCGTGGGGCTTCAGTGAAACCCCGGCGCACCTGGCGTTGTGGCTACCCAAGCGCGCCGCAGACGGGCGCGCCGGGCAATTGGCGCAGTGGCTCAAGGCTGAGCTGGCGCGCCAACCGGTTTAGTCGCCGCGTTTGCACAGCAGGTAAGCCGCCAGCAGGCCCAGGGCACCTACAGCGACGCCAGCTGTGGTCCATGGGTGCTCTTGTGCATAGTCGCGAGTAGCAACACCGGTTTCGCGAATTTTGACTTTGCTTTCTTCATAGGCATCGCTGATCAGGTGGCGAGAGTGTTTGAGGGCATTCTCGGCATTGCTTTTCAGGGCCTTCAGCGTTTTGCGCGACTCATCGGATGCATCATCCTTGAGGCTCTCAAGAGATTTGAGCAGGCTCGAAATCTCGGCTTCCATGCTTTCCAGCGACGCTTTGCGTAAAGAAGTGTTGGCCATGTGGACATCTCCTGAAGTGATTGAGTGGCGTGTGTAGATACCGACTGCGGCGGTTTCGGAAAGTGCATTAAATCTGAACTTTCGTAGCCGAGCGGTCGCCTCAAGCAGTACGAATATTCACTGCTAGTCTTGATTGACGACCCACAGGAGAAACACCATGAGCGAACATCACACCTACAAGAAAGTCGAATTGGTGGGCTCATCCACCACCACCATCGAAGATGCGATCCAGAATGCCCTGGCCGAAGCCAGCAAAAGCCTCAAGCATCTGGAGTGGTTTGAAGTGACTGAAACCCGTGGGCATATCGAGAATGGCAAGGTTGCGCACTATCAGGTCACCCTGAAGGTGGGATTCCGAATTGCCAGTAGTTGATCGGGCGCGTGGAACTTTGATCGCTGGCCGATTGCCATAACCTGCGCTACATACAATGGGTGCCGACGCCATAAGTGTCGGCACGCTCTTTTCGACCAGCGCAAGGAAAGTATCGGATGAAGAAGTTTCTGTTAGCGGTAGGTTTGTTGAGCATCGCCGGCACGGCCCTGGCGGCGGGCAAGCCTTGTGAAGAACTGAAAAGCGAATTGGCTGCGAAGCTCGATGCTAAAGGCGTTCAGCACTATTCACTGGATGTTGTCGACAAAGGTGCAGCAGCCGATGCCAAGGTGATTGGCAGCTGTGAAGGCGGCACCAAGGAAATCGTCTACAAGCGCGGTTAAGCCCGTGTTGCAGACCTAAAACCGACGCACTTGTGGCGAGGGAGCTTGCTCCCGCTGGAGTGCGTAGCGCTCCCTTTTTTTGGGGCCGCTTCGCAGCCCAGCGGGAGCAAGCTCCCTCGCCACAGGCGCTTCGGTTTTTTTTTGCCCGGGGTTCAGCCCTTCATCAACTGCGCCAGCAGTTCGTAGGAATGAATCCGGTCGGCATGCTCGTACAGGTCGCAGGTAAAGATCAGTTCATCAGCGCCGGTCTGCTCGATCAGCACCTCCAGTTTGGCGCGGATCTTCGCCGGGCTGCCCACCATCGCCAAGCCGAGGAAACTGCCGACCGCGTCTTTTTCGTGGGGCAGCCACAGGCCGTCCATGGTTTTCACCGGTGGCCGCTGCACCAGGCTCTGCCCGCGCATCAGCGCGAGAATGCGCTGGTACACCGAGGTGGCCAGGTAGTCAGCCTGTTCATCGGTGTCAGCGGCCACCAGCGGAATGCCGAGCATGACGTAGGGCTTTTCCAGCACGGCCGAAGGCTTGAAGTGATTGCGGTACACGCGAATCGCTTCATGCATCAGGCGCGGTGCGAAATGTGAGGCGAAGGCGTAGGGCAAACCACGCTCACCGGCCAGTTGCGCACTGAACAGGCTTGACCCCAACAGCCATACCGGCACGTTGGTGCCGGTGCCCGGTACCGCGATCACCCGTTGGTCGGGCGTGCGTGGGCCGAGGTAGGCCATCAGTTCGGCCACGTCATCAGGGAAGTCGTCGGCACTGCCGGAGCGTTCACGGCGCAGGGCGCGGGCGGTCATCTGGTCGGAACCGGGCGCACGGCCCAGGCCCAGGTCGATACGGCCGGGGTACAGGCTTTCCAGGGTGCCGAACTGCTCGGCGATAACCAGCGGCGCATGGTTGGGCAGCATCACCCCGCCGGAGCCGACACGGATGGTCGAAGTGCCCCCTGCCAGGTAGCCAAGCAATACTGAAGTGGCCGAACTGGCGATACCGTCCATATTGTGGTGTTCAGCCACCCAGAAACGGTTGTAGCCGAGTTTTTCCACGTGCTGGGCAAGGTCCAGGGAATTGCGCAGCGATTGCGCCGCACTGCCGTTGGCGCGAACGGGCACCAGGTCGAGGGTCGAATACTTAACGTCGGACAGCGATTTCATAGCCTGCTTCTCCAATGGGGGCGCAGGCTTCTTAGACGAACCAAAACCTGCCGCTTCATGTGCATGTTCTATGCAATGAGGGCATATACCCGAGATTCAATAGCCATTATGAAATTTCCTACTTGAATGGTAGGTTTTTCCGACAGGGTGAACTTTGCCATGGCGTCTATCCTCAGAACCTTACTGACGCAAAACTACCGTTCGAGGAGAAAGCTATGAGTATCGTTAAAAAGGCATCCGCGCATTGGGAAGGCGATCTGAAGACTGGCCTGGGTTCGATTTCCACGGAAACTGGCGTGCTGCGCGAAGCGCCTTACGGCTTCAAGGCCCGTTTCGAAGGCGGCAAGGGCACCAACCCTGAAGAGCTGATCGGCGCGGCCCACGCCGGCTGTTTCTCCATGGCCTTTTCCATGATTCTCGGCGACGCAGGCCTGAAGGCTGACAGCATCGACACCCAGGCCGAAGTGACTCTCGATCAGGTCGAGGGTGGTTTTGCGATTACCGCCGTGCATCTGGTTCTTAAGGCCAAGATCCCAGGCGCCAGCCAGGCGCAGTTCGACGAACTGAGCAAAAAGGCCAAGGAAGGGTGCCCGGTGTCCAAAGTGCTGAACGCAACCATCACCCTGGATGCCACACTGGTTAACTGACACACCTTCCATGTGGGAGGGGGCTTGCCCTAATACCAGTCAGTTAAGGCTTTTTGTAGGAGCGAGCTTGCTCGCGAAGAACTCACAGGCACCGCGTTTATTCAGGAAGCACGCGTTATCGTTGACGTTTTTCGCGAGCAAGCTCGCTCCTACAGACGGTGGTGTACGCTTAACTGGCTGGCATCAGAGCTTGCCCCCTGCCACATTTAGTTTTGCGTTAAATCAGAACTCGTATTTTATAGATGTGGTCCTATAGCCTATGCAGCCTAGGCGCACACTCGTGCGCATGCATTCAGGGAGCTTCACACATGAAACGTTTTGCCTTGGCAATCATCTGCGGTGTATTGGCCACTTCGGCCGTGGCCGCGCCAAAAGATTGTGAAGAGCTCAGGAAGGAAATCGAAGTGAATATCCAGGCCAAGGCGATCCCGTCCTACACCCTGGAAATCATCACTGCCGAAGAAGCCAAGAACCACGACAGCGCCATGATTGTCGGTACGTGCGAAAACGGCACCAAGCGCATCCTCTACCAGAAAAACAACGACTGATCAGATGCAGTTCACACTGCGCTCTTCGGCCAGCAACTGACGCGCCGAGTCATACAGGCGGATGTTGGGGGTGAAGGCCAGTGAGCGACCTTCCAGTACGTAGCGTTGGCCAGCCTGGAAATGGTCGTACTGCAAGGTCATGAAGCAGGTTCGATACATCATCTGGCTGAGCCCTCCCAAACCACCGCCGGCGGGCACTTCGAAATCGAAGCGCACCATCAGTTCGTGGGGGCCGGGCGGCATTTGGAAAAAGCGCCCGTCGTCGAGGTTTTTTCCGTCCAGCCGCTGGGCCATGACCATTTTGGAGCCTGGTGTCGGCGTAGTGAAGTCTACCCAGGCCTGCTGCGGGTCGACTGGCGGGATGGGCGTCGATGCGCAAGCGCTGAGGAACAGGGCGGCGATTGGATACAGAAGCTGGCGCATGGCAAGTACTCAATGCGAGGAGATAGTTTGAGTATAAACACGCCATCGTGTGGAACATTCAAATTCACTTCAAGCGTATCAGTCTGGCGCACACATCACCCAGGAGCAGTCGCGGCATGATCAGGCGTTTTCTTGCGGGGTTGATCGCGGTGCTGCTCAGCGGCTGCTCCAGCGTCAGTTACTACAGCCAGTTGGCAAGTGGCCAGTGGCAACTGCTGCGGGCGCGGGAATCGGTGGCCGAGGTCATCGCCGATCCAGCCCGTCCTCAAGGGTTGCGCGAGCATCTGGTTCAATCCCAGAAAGCTCGCACTTTCGCCAGCGAACACCTGCACTTGCCCGACAATCAAAGTTACCGGCTCTGCGCCGATATTGGCCGACCCTATGTGGTCTGGAATGTCTTCGCCACGCAGGAATTTTCTCTATCGCCTGAAAACCACTGTTTTCCCATTGCCGGTTGTGTCGCCTACCGCGGCTATTACAGCCAGGGCGCGGCACGCGGCGAAGCGGCATTGCTGCGCCAACAAGGTATGGACGTGTCGATTGGCGGCGTCGAGGCGTATTCCACCTTGGGTTGGTTCAACGACCCGATCATCAGTTCGATGCTGCACTGGGGCGATGAGCGCCTGGCCACGTTGATCTTCCATGAGCTGGCGCATCAGCGCTTCTATGTGAAGGACGACACCGAGTTCAATGAGTCATTCGCCAGCTTCGTCGAGCAGGAAGGTACTCGGCAATGGCGTGCTTCCCGTGGCCTGGCGCCCGTCAGCGATGCAGCGTTGCAGCAGCGTGACCAGTTCATTCGCCTGATTCTCGATACCCGCAAACGCCTGGAAACCCTCTACGCACAGCCCTTGGCGCGCGAAGCCATGCGCCAGGCCAAGGCGGCGGAGTTCGAACGCCTGCGCCTTGAGTACCAACAGATGCGCGATAGCCAATGGGGCGGTGACAAGCGCTATGACGCGTGGATCAACCAGCCGATGAACAACGCACGGCTGTTGCCTTTCGGCCTGTATGACCAATGGGTGCCGGCGTTTGCAGCATTGTTTCGGCAGGAAGGCGGGGACTGGGTCAGGTTTTATCAGGCGGTGCGCGCATTGGGCGGTTTGGCTTCGCAAGAGCGCAAGATTCGTTTGAGGCAATTGATGAACGAATACCAGGGGATGGATGCGCAGAGCACGTTTGACGCGAGCAGATACAAGTAATATCTACATATCCCACCGCTCTGAGACGCGCTCATTAGAGTTTCCTGACCTTTACAGCGTCAGGGTTTCCTCATGTCTCTACCCTTGCATCAAAACACACCAACGTTAACGGCGATCGATCCACGCGGGTTGGCTGTGCGCACGGTCGCTTATTACCGGCCGACTGCCCAAGTCGAACTCGAGGCGCGTATTACCCGTCAAGCGTTCAATGCCTCGGGTTTCGTGGTACAGCAGTACGGCTCACGTCAGTGGATGGCAAGTGACGCCAAAAGGGTGAAAAAACCCTGTCACGTGACGGTCTACAGCCTTGGCGGTCAGCCGATCTACAGCGCTAGCACGGATGCAGGCTGGCGCTTGACGTTACTGGGGGGCGCGGGTCAATGGGTGCACAGGTGGGATGGTCGCGGCGCTCACCGTAAGTGCAACTATGACGCTTCGCTGCGGCCCGTGGCGGTGTTTGAACAAGCGGCCGATGATTCATCTGAGCGATGTGTAGAAAGGTTGGAATATGCAGGTAATTCAACGGCTGAGGCTGTGAATAATCGCTGCGGCCGGCTGGTGTTGCATGACGGCGAGTGCGTCAGAACGCGCTTTGAGGAGTATGGCCTGCAGGGGCATGTATTGAGGCAGGCACAGCGTTTTCTTCGGGAGATTGCGACGGTCAACTGGCCCTCACAACCCACACAGCGAGAAGCTTTATTGCAGGATGAAGACTTCGTGACATCATGGCGCTTCAGTGCATTGGGGGAAGCGCTTGAGCAGGTAGATGCAAAAAACAATGTAAAAGACAGTCGTTATGGACGCACCGGTGAGCTACTGGAAGTTGGCATCACCCTGGCGGGCGGTACTCGTCAGGTCATCGCGGATGGGGCCGACTACAACGCCCATGGTCAGATGCTAACGCAACGTGCTGGAAACGGCGTAGTGAGCGAGTGGACCTACGACCCACGCAGCCAGCGTGTGGAGCGATTATTGACCTATCGCAGCAGGGCAAAGAAAGAGCGGTTGCAGGATTTGGCATACACCTATGACCACGTCGGCAATGTGATCAAAATCGTCGACGCAGCCCAACCCATCCAATGGTCAAGCAACGCCCAGGTCATGGCTGTCAGCCATTATCAATATGACACTTTGTATCAGCTGGTCCAGGCCAGTGGGCGAGAGAATGCGCACAATAGCGCTGGATCGGGGCTGCCAAGGCGGGCGACTTTCGGCGCCGCAAATGATAGCCAATGGCGCAACTACACCCGAACCTATACCTATGACGCCGATGGCAATCTGCAAAAGCTGCAGCATGTGCCTAGCAACGGCAGTGGCTATACGCGAACAATGAAGGTAGCGACGCTCGGAAACCAAAGTCTGCCGACTACAGGCCCATTGATCGAGTCGCCCGCATTGGGCAAGGGCTTCGACCTCAATGGCAACCAGCAGCAACTCGAGCGTGGGCAGACCATGAACTGGGATGTGTCCAACCGACTGATCAGTGTCGCCTTGGTGACCCGTGAGGACGCGGCCAACGATGAAGAGCTGTACGGCTATGATGCGTTCGGCCAGCGCGTGATAAAAAATAGCGTGGTTCGGGCGGGCGCACTCACCCATCGTGCGCAGGTGTGCTATCTGCCGGGGCTGGAAGTACGGCGCGACAGTGCCAGTGGCGAATGGCTGAATGTCTTGAATATTGAAGTCGGTCGCTACAGCGTGCGGATACTTCAATGGGAAAAAGGTCGCCCTCCCGAGCTTGCGAACAATTCCATTCGTTGCAACTTGGCGGATCATTTGGGCAGCAGCACCCTGGAGTTGGATGAAAAGGCCCTGCTGATCAGTCAGGAAAGTTATTACCCCTTTGGCAGCACTGCGTGGTGGGCGGCGAGAGGCGCCATCGAGGCACGCTATAAAACTTGCCGCTACAGTGGCAAGGAGCGCGATGCTACTGGGCTGTATTACTACGGGTTGCGTTACTACGCACCCTGGTTGCAGCGTTGGATCAGCCCGGACCCGGCAGGGACACTTGACGGACTGAATCGATACAGCATGGTGCATAACAACCCGATGAACAGGGTTGACCGTCAAGGGATGATTACGTCCTTGCCCACCGACTGGAGTTCGGCAGGTCAAGGCAGGCTGCCAAGCTTTGGGCATCACGTGTCCGTGGGCGCTGCACAGGGCGTGGTACTGGGCGGGGTTGCTGCGCTAGGGGCCAAGCTGACGGGCATTGTGGGGCCCTCAGTGGCGTTCGGCGCGTTCGTTGCGGGAGGCGTAGGTTTTGCCGCAGTACGCAACGTTTCGGATGAAATCCGCCATTCATTGTGGGTAGGGTCACCCAGTTATAAAAAGCTCGTGGCGGGTGCGCAGGCAGCTTCTGTCCTGTTGAATGCAGCGTATGTGGCGATCAATGATCCTGCTAACGCAACTGAATTGAATCAGCTGGATGCATTGTTCTTTGGGGCGGCGCAGGGCTCGAGCAATCTGCAGGAAACGATGTCTGCGGTGAGTTATTACCATGACAACTTACACAGAATAAGCGTCATGGAGCACCATGAAGGCAGGACGACGGTAGAGGCTATTTCAGCCAGAGGCACATTGGCGTCCGGCAGGCTGACGATGCCAGGCGTAAAACGTCTGATGTATTTTCAGCGGGATTTTCTAGAACGGTCTTCTGCAGAGGAAATTGCTCATACCTTCATTCATGAAGTCACTCACAGCGCACTCGCGACCCACGATGAAGGCGGCAGCTCGGCCACCGAGGACACCTTATCGTCCTATTTGATTCGACTGCGCAGTCAGAGGATTTCACTTGCCACCAGTGCAGAAGCCAACGCTCATTATTTTTCTTTACTGGCCGCCTTGCACCTCAATAAAGCCGATTATCAGCGCAGAAAAAACCTGTTAACCAGTGGAATATCCGCTCACCCTGCAAGCTCACCAGCCGCACATGCTCCAGTGCGCAGACGGAGGCCTTGAAAACCCGCGTGGCGTGTTAGCGGTGGCCCATAAACGCCTGGTGCAACTCGGCCAATGTTTCAAAATGCCAGGTCGGCGCTTCGGCATTCAGCTCTGCAAAGCTGCCAAACCCATACCCCACCGCCGCCGAGTCGAGCCCATTGCTGCGCGCGCCGATCAAGTCATGCTTGCGGTCACCGATCATCAAGGTGGTGGTCGGGTCCAGCCCTTCTTCACGCACCAAGTGGGCGATCAACTCGACCTTGTTGGTGCGCGTGCCATCCAGCTCGCTGCCGTAAATCACCTTGAAGTGCTTGGCAAAGTCAAAATGCCGCGCGATCTCACGGGCAAATTCCCACGGTTTGGATGTGGCCACATACAACTGGCGGCCTTGGCTGTTGAGTTCTTCGAGCAAGGGCATCACGCCATCGAACACATGGTTTTCATAAAGCCCGGTGACCCTGAAACGCTCACGATAAAGATTCACCGCTTGCCACGCCTTGGCCTCGTCGAAGCCGTAGAACTGCATGAACGCTTGCAGCAACGGCGGGCCGATGAAGTGTTCGAGGCGGGACAGGTCCGGCTCGTCGATGCCCAGCTTGCCCAGGGCATACTGGATCGAGCGGGTGATGCCCTCGCGTGGGTCGGTAAGGGTGCCATCGAGGTCGAACAGCACGGTTGGGTGGTGCAGGGTCATCGGTCGAATCCTTCAGCCAGGTGCAGGTCTTTGAGTTTCACGTAGTTCGCTGCGCTGTAGGTGAAAAAGGCACGCTCCTTGTCAGTCAAAGGGCGTACCTGTTTAACCGGGCTGCCGACGTACAAAAAGCCACTGTCGAGTTTCTTGCCCGGCGGCACCAGGCTGCCGGCCCCGATGATCACGTCATCCTCCACCACGGCGCCGTCCATCACGATGCTGCCCATGCCGATCAGGATGCGGCTCCCCACGGTGCAGCCATGCAGCATGACTTTGTGGGCGATGGTCACGTCGTCACCGATCAACAGCGGGAAACCGTCCGGGTTGAACGGGCCGGCGTGGGTGATGTGCAGCACGCAGCCATCCTGCACGCTGGTGCGCGCGCCGATACGGATGCGGTGCATGTCGCCGCGAATCACCGTCAAGGGCCAGACTGAGCTGTCGGCGCCGATTTCGACATCGCCGATCACCACCGCCGAAACATCGACAAAAGCCCCGGTGCCCAGGGTTGGCGTGTGGTTCTGATAGGTGCGAAGGGTCACGATAGCCTCTCTCTGTTGTACTGATAGCTGCGGTGGGTGTTGATTGTAATTAAGATGCCCCCATCTTTGTCTTATCTGTTTTTTCAGCCAAGGTGCCAACCGTGAGCGCGAACAACCCTCTTCTGCAGCCCTACGACCTGCCGCCGTTCTCGGCGATCCGTGCCGAGCATGTCCAGCCGGCCATCGAACAGATCCTCGCCGATAACCGGGCAGCTATCGCAGAAATCCTGCAAAGCCAGGGAAAAAATCCGACATGGGCGGGCCTGGTCCTGGCCATGGACGAGCTTAACGATCGCCTGGGCGCGGCGTGGAGCCCTGTCAGCCACCTCAACGCCGTGTGTAACAGCGCCGAACTGCGCGAAGCCTATGAGGCCTGCTTGCCGGCATTGAGCGCCTACTCCACCGAGATGGGGCAGAACCGTGAACTGTTCCAGGCCTTCGAAGCCTTGGCCAGCAGCCCCGAGGCCGCCGGTTTCGATGTGGCGCAAAAAACCGTGCTGGAACACGCCCTGCGCGACTTTCGCCTGTCGGGTATCGACTTGCCGCCGGAGCAGCAAAAGCGCTACGCCGAAGTGCAAAGCAAGCTGTCGGAGCTGGGCAGCAAATTCTCCAACCAGTTGCTGGATGCCACCCAGGCCTGGACCAAGCACGTCACCGACCAAGCCACCCTCGCCGGCCTGACCGATTCGGCCAAGGCGCAAATGGCCGCCGCCGCCCAGGCCAAAGGTCTCGATGGCTGGCTGATCACCCTGGAATTTCCGAGCTATTACGCGGTAATGACCTACGCCCAGGACCGCGCCCTGCGCGAAGAAGTCTACGCGGCCTACTGCACCCGCGCGTCGGACCAAGGCCCGAATGCCGGTCAGAACGATAACGGCCCGCTGATGGAACAGATCCTCGACCTGCGCCAGGAACTGGCCCAGCTGCTGGGCTACGCCTCGTTCGCGGAACTGAGCCTCGCTACCAAGATGGCCGAGTCCAGCGACCAGGTGCTGAGCTTCCTGCGCGACCTGGCCCAGCGCAGCAAACCGTTCGCGACCCAGGACCTGCAGCAGCTCAAGGCTTACGCCGCCGAACAAGGTTGCGCCGACCTGCAAAGCTGGGACAGCGGCTTCTACGGCGAAAAATTGCGCGAGCAGCGCTACAGCGTGTCCCAGGAAGCCCTGCGCGCTTACTTCCCGATCGACAAAGTGCTGGGCGGCCTGTTTGCCATTGTGCAGCGCCTGTACGGCATCGAGATTGCCGAGCAGAAAGGTTTCGACGCCTGGCACCCGGACGTGCGCCTGTTCGAGATCAAGGAAAACGGTCAGCATGTCGGCCGCTTCTTCTTCGACCTGTATGCCCGCGCCAACAAGCGTGGCGGTGCCTGGATGGACGGTGCCCGCGACCGCCGCCGCACCCTGGAGGGTGTGCTGCAAAGCCCGGTGGCCAACCTGGTGTGCAACTTCACCCCGGCCGACAGTGGCAAGCCCGCCCTGCTGACCCACGATGAAGTGACCACCCTGTTCCACGAGTTCGGCCATGGCCTGCACCACCTGCTGACCCGCGTCGAACATGCCGGCGTATCCGGTATCAACGGCGTGGCCTGGGATGCCGTGGAGTTGCCGAGCCAGTTCATGGAGAACTGGTGCTGGGAGCCTGAAGGCCTGGCGCTGATTTCGGGCCACTACGAAACCGGTGAGCCGTTGCCTCAGGACCTGCTGGAAAAAATGCTCGCGGCGAAAAATTTCCAGTCCGGCCTGATGATGGTGCGCCAGCTGGAATTCTCGCTGTTCGACTTCGAATTGCACGCCACCCACGGCGATGGTCGCAGTGTGGCGCAGGTGCTCGAAGGCGTGCGCGATGAGGTCTCGGTAATGCGCCCACCGGCCTACAACCGCTTCCCCAACAGCTTCGCGCACATTTTCGCCGGCGGTTATGCCGCAGGTTATTACAGCTACAAGTGGGCCGAAGTGCTGTCGGCGGACGCCTTCTCCAAGTTCGAAGAAGACGGCGTGCTCAATGCCCAGACCGGTCGCGCCTTCCGTGAAGCGATCCTTGCACGGGGCGGTTCGCAGGAGCCGATGGTGTTGTTCGTCGACTTCCGCGGACGTGCGCCGTCGATTGACGCACTCTTGCGCCACAGCGGCCTGAGTGAGGACGCGGCAGCATGAGTGAAGGGCCTGTGATCACCAAAAAGCAATTTATCGCCGGGGCGGTCTGCCCGGCATGCAGCGAGCCGGACAAGCTCAAGATGTGGACCGAAGACAGCGTGCCACACCGCGAGTGTGTGGCCTGTGGGTATACCGATACGCTGAATGACCAGGGGCTGTCAGTGCCCAAGGAATTGGGTACGCGGGTCAACACGTCGGCATTGAAAGCGCCAGCGGACCCGAAGGTGCAGGCGGTGCAGTTCTTCCCCAATCCCAAACTCAAGAAAGACTGAGTGGCAGCGGGAGCGAGCAGGCTCGCTCCCGCCGTTACATTACTTGTCGTCCTTGACCGTTGTGCCGATCCAGCTTTTCATCGAGCACAGCGCAAACGGACTGGTGCTGCAGTCGCCGTTCGCCAGAGCGGTACGCAACTTGTCGACATCGGCGCGCATCATGTAGCGAACGCCATCCTTGAAGCCATCGCTGCTGCCAAAGCCACCCAAGGTCATTTCGTTCAGCGCGTCTTCCTTGCTCCATCCCTGAATCACTACCCGATACATCGCGGCCATCAGCCCGGTGCGGTCAGAGCCGTGCTTGCAGTGCATCAATACCGGGCCATTGGCTTGAGCTTCCTGAATGGCACGCAGTGCCGCCAGCACGTCGGAATCGTCGACATGGTTGGTGCGATAGGTGATCTGCACCTCTTTGATACCCGATGACTTCAGCCACGCCGAATCAGGCTCCGGCAAAAAGTTGATCACCGTTCCAATCTTCAGTTTCTCCAGCACCGGCACGGCGTCACCGTCAAGCAACGCGCTGCGGTAAAGCGTGGGCGTCATTTGGTGCAGGTTGTAGTGGTCGCCCACCGGCTGGGCCCACTCAGGCGAACGAATGGAGGATTCGCCCTGTGCGTGGGCATCAACGGTGGTGAACAGGGCTATCAGTGCCAGGCCGAGGGCCGGCAGCAATCGAATCTTGAACATGGGGTACGTAACCGACCAGGGCAATGTTGATGGCGCACAGAGTCGTTTGTACGGGGTGAATGAGGTGTGAGGGGCTCGTCAAAGAATCGTGAATCATCCGGCCTGCCCCAGTGTTTTTGTCACCGAAGCCCTTTCCTCGATGCTTAGCCTGCTATCATTTGTAACCATTGTTTGCGAGAGTGATCTATCTTTGGATCCATTCCTCGGCAAATCTTCACGCTGCTCCCAGAAGCGGCTGATCAATCCGTGACCACATGATGAGGTGCACCCATGTCTGATCAAGATCAAGACAACCCCCGGCGTGAGTTTTTGCGCAAATCCTTGACCTTGATCCCGGTGGTCACGGTTGCCAGCACTGGCCTTGGCGGTTCGATGCTGATGGCCACGCCCGCACCTGCCGAGGCAGCGCCAGCCAAGCCTGCGGCCAGTGACAAGGCGTATGAACCGACCTACTTTACCGCCGAAGAATGGGCGTTCATCAACGCTGCCGTCGAGCGCTTGATCCCTGCCGATGCCCAAGGCCCGGGTGCCCTGGAAGCCGGCGCTGCGGAATATATCGACCGTCAGATGAATACGCCGTACGCCAGTGGCGCGCTGTGGTTCATGCAAGGCCCCTTCAACGCCGATGCCGCGCCGGAGATGGGCTGGCAAAGCAAGCTGGTGCCCAAGGAAATCTATCGCTTGGGTATCGCGGCGACGGATGCCTGGTCGAAGGCGTTCAACGGTAAGGCTTTTGCTGCGCAAGACAGCGCTACCCAAGACGACATGCTGCACCGCTTGGAGGCGGGTGCCACTGAGCTGAGCGCTCATTTCGAGGCGGTGCCGCCAAAGATGTTTTTCAACCTGCTGCTGCAGAACACCAAGGAAGGCTTCTTCTGCGACCCCATCCACGGCGGCAATAAAGGCATGGTCGGCTGGACCTTGATCGGTTTCCCCGGCGCCCGCGCCGATTTCATGGACTGGGTCGAGCGCAACGAGCAGTACCCCTTCCCGGCTGTTTCCATTCGCGGCGAGAGGGCTTAACCCGTGGCGACCATCATGAAGAAAGTGGACGCGGTGATCGTGGGCTTCGGCTGGACCGGCGCGATCATGGCCAAGGAGCTGACCGAAGCGGGCCTCAACGTGGTAGCGCTGGAGCGCGGCCCGATGCAGGACACCTACCCGGACGGCAACTATCCCCAGGTCATCGACGAATTGACCTACAGCGTGCGTAAAAAACTCTTCCAGGACATTTCCAAGGAGACGGTGACCATTCGCCATAGCGTGAATGACGTCGCCCTGCCCAACCGTCAGCTTGGCGCTTTTTTGCCGGGTAATGGCGTCGGCGGTGCAGGCCTGCACTGGTCGGGCGTGCATTTTCGCGTCGATCCCATCGAGCTGCGCATGCGCAGCCACTACGAAGAACGCTATGGGAAAAACTTCATTCCCAAGGACATGACCATCCAGGACTTCGGCGTCAGCTACGAAGAGCTGGAACCGTTTTTCGACTATGCGGAAAAAGTCTTTGGCACCTCGGGCCAGGCCTGGACCGTCAAGGGGCAGTTGGTGGGTGAAGGCCGCGGCGGCAACCCCTATGCACCGGACCGCTCGAACCCGTTCCCGCTGGAGTCGCAGAAAAACACGGTCTCCGCGCAGCTGTTTCAGAAAGCGGCTGCCGATGTGGGTTACAAACCCTACAACCTGCCGTCGGCCAACACCTCCGGGCCCTACACCAACCCTTACGGCGCGCAGATGGGGCCGTGCAACTTCTGCGGCTTTTGCAGTGGCTACGTGTGCTACATGTACTCCAAGGCGTCGCCGAACGTGAACATCCTGCCGGCGTTGCGTCAGGTGTCGAATTTCGAGCTGCGGCCCAATGCCCACGTGCTCAAGGTCAACCTCGACAGCACCCGGAAGAAAGCCACCGGCGTGACCTATGTCGATGGCCAGGGCCGGGAGTGCGAGCAACCGGCAGACCTGGTGATCCTCGGTGCGTTCCAGTTCCATAACGTGCGCCTGATGCTGCTGTCGGGCATCGGCAAGCCGTACGACCCGATTACCAATGAAGGCGTGGTGGGCCGCAACTTTGCCTACCAGAACATGGGCACCATCAAGGCGTTCTTCGACAAGGACACCCACACCAACAACTTTATCGGCGCGGGCGGCAATGGCGTGGCCATCGACGACTTCAACGCCGACAACTTTGATCACGGCCCGCACGGCTTCGTGGGCGGCTCGCCGATGTGGGTCAACCAGGCGGGCAGTCGGCCGATTGCCGGCACCTCCAATCCACCGGGCACCCCGGCCTGGGGCAGCGCGTGGAAGCGCGCCACCGCCGATTACTACACCCATCAGGTATCGATGGACTCCCACGGCGCCCATCAGTCCTACCGGAGCAATTACCTGGATCTGGACCCGGTTTACCGCGATGCCTACGGCCTGCCGCTGTTGCGTATGACCTTCGACTGGCAGGAAAACGACATCAAGATGAACCGCTTCATGATGGACAAAATGAGCAAGGTCGCCCAAGCCATGAATCCCAAGGCGATCGCCGTGTTGGGCAAGAAAGTCGGCGAGCATTTCAATACGGCGGCGTACCAGACCACGCACCTCAACGGCGGCGCGATCATGGGCACCGACCCGAAAACCAGCGCGTTGAACCGCTACTTGCAGAGCTGGGATGTACACAACGTGTTTGTCCCGGGGGCGTCGGCGTTCCCACAAGGCCTGGGCTATAACCCTACCGGCCTGGTAGCAGCGCTGACCTACTGGTCGGCTCGGGCGATCCGCGAACAGTACTTGAAAAACCCCGGCCCGCTGGTCCAGGCATAAGGAGCGATGACCATGAAAGCACTCGTTATCGCCTCATTGGCGCTGTTCAGCAGTTGCTCGGTCAGCGCGGCTGAGGCCGAGCTGATCAAGCAAGGTGAATACCTGGCCCGCGCCGGTGACTGTGTGGCCTGCCACACAGCCAAGGGCGGCAAGCCATTCGCCGGCGGCCTGCCGATGGAAACCCCCATCGGTGTGATTTATTCCACCAACATCACCCCGGACAAGACCGGCCTGGGCGACTACAGCTTCGAAGACTTCGACAAGGCCGTGCGCCATGGCGTCGCCAAGAACGGTAGTACGCTTTACCCGGCGATGCCCTACCCGTCTTACGCGCGTGTCAGCGACAGCGACATGCAGGCCTTGTATGCCTACTTCATGAAAGGCGTTGAGCCGGTCGCCCAGCAGAACAAGGACAGCGATATTCCCTGGCCGTTGAGCATGCGCTGGCCCCTGGCGGCGTGGCGCTGGATGTTCGCGCCGGCAGTCGAGGAGCAACAGGTACAGGCCGCCGCCGACCCTGTGGTCAGCCGTGGCGCTTACCTGGTCGAAGGCCTCGGCCATTGCGGTGCGTGTCACACGCCGCGCGCCCTGACCATGCAGGAAAAGGCCCTGAGCGCCGCTGACGGCAACGCGTTCCTGTCCGGTAGCGCGCCGCTGGAAGGCTGGATTGCGAAAAGCCTGCGCGGCGACCACAAGGACGGCCTCGGCAGTTGGAGCGAAGAGCAATTGGTGCAATTTCTCAAGACCGGGCGCAGTGATCGTAGTGCGGTGTTTGGCGGCATGAGCGATGTTGTAGTCCACAGCATGCAATACATGTCGGAAGACGACCTGACCGCTATCGCTCGTTACCTCAAGAGCCTGCCGGCGGTGGATCCCAAGAACCCGCCGCACCAGTACGACAAGCAAGTGGCCCAGGCGCTCTGGAAGGGTGATGACAGCCAGCCGGGCGCCTCGGTGTACATCGACAACTGCGCGGCTTGTCACCGTACCGACGGGCATGGCTACACGCGGGTGTTCCCGGCGCTGGCGGGCAACCCGGTGCTGCAGACGGCAGATGCCACGTCGCTGATCAACATCGTGTTGAACGGCGGCACCTTGCCAGCCACCCACGCCGCGCCGTCGACCTTCACCATGCCGGCATTTGCCTGGCGCCTGTCGGACCAGGAAGTGGCGGATGTAGTCAGTTTCATCCGTGGCAGTTGGGGCAATCAAGGCACGCCAGTGAGCGCCAGTGACGTGGCCGACCTGCGCAAGAACGATATGCACACCACCTCGGGGGATGATTTGGGGCAGGTCACGCAAAAGCACTGACCGCCAAACGGCACTGGTCAGAACCCTCACGCCTCGATACTGTATATAAAAACAGTATCGAGGCGTTTTCATGACGACTGCACTGCCACCCCGTGGCCGGGGCACGGCCACCAACCTGCACAACCGTTTCGCGCCCACCGTCAGCGTGGCCGAGGACGACGGCTGGTTTCAGGAAGTGCCGCCCACCCAGGGCACCGAAGTGCGTATCGAAACGGCCAAGACCATCATCACCCGCAATAACTCGCCGGACTTGCCGTTCGATCGCTCGATCAACCCTTATCGTGGCTGCGAGCACGGCTGCATCTACTGCTATGCGCGGCCCAGCCACGCGTATTGGGACATGTCGCCGGGGTTGGATTTCGAAACCAAACTGATTGCCAAGAGCAACGCCGCCGACGTGCTGGAGCAGCAGCTGTCGAAGCCGGGGTATGTGTGCGCGCCGATCAACCTGGGCTCCAACACCGACCCTTACCAGCCGATCGAGCGCGAATACAAGATTACCCGGCAAACCCTTGAGGTGCTGCTGCGCTATCGGCACCCGGTGACCATCATCACCAAAGGCTCCCTGATCCTGCGCGATCTGGACCTGCTCGCCGAGCTGGCCAGCCAACGACTCGTGGCCGTGATGATCAGCCTTACCAGCCTGGACGATGAACTCAAGCGCATACTGGAGCCGCGCACCGCGGCGCCCAAGGCGCGGTTACGGGCGATACGGGTGATGCGCGCGGCGGGTATTCCGGTCGGTGTGCTGTGTTCGCCGATGATTCCGATGATCAACGACAGCGAGTTGGAAAGCCTGCTCACCGAGGCCCATGCCGCCGGTGCGCAAAGTGCCGCATACATGATGCTGCGCTTGCCGCTCGAGGTGGCGCCGCTGTTCGAAGAGTGGCTGGCGGCGCATTACCCGCAGCGCGCGGCGCACGTGATGAGCCTGGTGCGTCAGGTGCGCGGTGGCGCGGTGTACGACAGCCGCTTCGGCGTGCGCATGCGCGGCGAAGGGCCGTTTGCCGATTTGCTGGCGCAGCGTTTCAGCAAGGCGATCAAACGTCTGGGGCTCAATCGCCGTGAAGGCTTCGATCTGGATTGCACGGCGTTTTGTCCACCTGGCCGGCAAATGGCATTGTTGTAGACTCAAGAGGAGAAATGCGAAACATCTGTAGGAATAATCGCGTTTTGATATCACTGAAACCCGCGATCTAGAGCGGTTGATTCAGTTTGAGTTAAGTTTCGGTGGGTACCTTGTTCAGCGAGTGACTGATGAGTCGGCGCCCTGGGCTGTGGAGGTTTCCCAACTTTTTCACTGCCCGGACGTCGAACTGGCCTGGAACACTTACCCTGCATTGATCAAGAGGATGAATCATGAGTGATAAGGATAAACAGCCGTTGGCTGCGTCGGCTTCAGCCTCTCAGGCGGAAACCGCCGATGCAGCGCTGCAGCACATTGTTGACGGCTTTTTGCATTTCCATCACGACGTCTTCCCCCAGCAGGAAGAACTCTTCAAGAAACTTGCCACGGCTCAAAGTCCCCGTGCGATGTTCATCACCTGCGCCGATTCGCGCATCGTGCCGGAGCTGATCACCCAAAGCTCCCCTGGCGATCTGTTCGTCACCCGTAACGTGGGTAACGTAGTGCCGCCTTATGGCCAGATGAACGGCGGCGTGTCCACGGCCATCGAGTACGCGGTACTGGCGCTGGGCGTGCAGCACATCATCGTGTGCGGGCACTCCGACTGCGGCGCCATGCGTGCGGTGCTCAATCCCGACAGCCTCGAGAAAATGCCAACGGTCAAGGCCTGGTTGCGGCATGCCGAGGTGGCCAAGACCATGGTCCACGACAACTGCGACTGCGCCAATG
Organism: Pseudomonas sp. R4-34-07; assembly: GCF_003852375.1. Taxonomy (NCBI): domain Bacteria; kingdom Pseudomonadati; phylum Pseudomonadota; class Gammaproteobacteria; order Pseudomonadales; family Pseudomonadaceae; genus Pseudomonas; species Pseudomonas sp. R4-34-07. The sequence goes on from NZ_CP027760.1 coordinate 59,447, forward strand.
AAGGCGAGAGCATGAAGGTGCTGACCGAAGAAAACGTCATCGCCCAGTTGCAGCACTTGCGCACCCACCCTTCCGTGGCCTCGCGCATGGCCAATGGCCAATTGTTTATCCACGGCTGGATCTACAACATCGAAACCAGCGAGATCCGGGCCTACGACGCGGATCAGTCGGCGTTCCGACCGTTGGGCGGTGAAGGTCCGATTCCATCCGCGACGCCTAAAGCGCGCTTCTAACACACTTCCCTGCCGGGTAAAGCGGTGGCTGCCATGGATGCAGCCAGGCTTTACCGCGCCCGGCGAATGCCTCGGGAGAGTCATCATGCGTGCTGCTCAATTGAAAGCTGTTTTGCCTCGGGAGCTGCTCGCCTCCGTGGTGGTGTTTCTGGTCGCCCTGCCTTTGTGCATGGGTATCGCGATCGCATCCGGCATGCCGCCGGCCAAGGGCTTGATCACCGGGATCATCGGTGGTCTGGTGGTGGGCTGGTTGGCGGGTTCTCCGCTGCAAGTCAGTGGCCCGGCAGCGGGGTTGGCGGTGTTGGTGTTCGAGCTGGTACGCCAGCACGGCATGCTGATGCTGGGGCCAATCCTGTTGCTGGCGGGCTTCCTGCAATTGGTGGCCGGGCGTCTGCGCCTGGGCTGCTGGTTCCGCGTGACGGCGCCGGCGGTGGTGTACGGCATGCTGGCGGGGATCGGCGTACTGATTGTGCTGTCGCAGGTCCATGTGATGCTCGACAGTGCGCCCAAACCTTCAGGGTTGGATAACTTGGCAGGCTTCCCGGCGGCATTGATCGAAGCGATACCCACCCTCGGCGGCGGGCTCGGCTGGCAGGCGGGCTTGCTCGGTGTATCGACGATGCTGGTGATGTACCTGTGGGATAAATTCCGTCCACAACAACTGCGCTTCGTGCCAGGGGCTCTGCTGGGCGTAGGCCTGGCAACGGTGACCAGCCTGGTGCTGGCGTTGCAGGTCAAACGTGTGGAAGTGCCGGAAAACCTGGCCGACGCCATCGATTGGCTGCGCCCCAGCGACCTGCTCAACCTGGCTGACCCGCAGCTGCTGATCGCCGCATTTGCCGTCGCCTTTATCGCCAGCGCCGAAACGCTGCTGTCCGCCGCAGCGGTCGACCGCATGCACAGCGGCCAGCGTTCGGATTTCGATAAGGAGTTGTCCGCTCAAGGCGTAGGCAACATGCTGTGCGGACTGGTCGGTGCCCTGCCGATGACCGGCGTGATTGTACGCAGCTCGGCCAACGTCCAGGCGGGCGCCACCACGCGCTTGTCAGCGATGTTCCACGGCCTGTGGCTGCTGGGCTTCGTGTTGTTGCTGTCGAGTGTGCTGCAGAGCATCCCGGTGGCGAGCCTGGCGGGCGTGCTGGTGTATACCGGGATCAAGCTGGTGGACGTGAAGGCGTTCAAGGCATTGGGGCGTTATGGCCGCATGCCGATGTTCACCTACGCGGCCACGGCGCTGGCGATCATCTTCACCGACCTGCTGACCGGTGTACTGGTGGGCTTCGGGCTGACGCTGGTCAAGCTGGCCTTCAAGGCCTCACGGCTGAAAATCAGCCTGATCGACTTGCCTCAGGACGGCGAGATGGAGTTGCGACTGATCGGTGCCGCGACGTTCCTGAAAGTGCCGGCGTTGACCCAGGTGCTGTCGACGGTGCCGATGGGAACCACCGTGCATGTGCCGCTCAATAACCTGAGTTATATCGACCATTCCTGCCTGGAGCTGCTGGAGGAATGGGGCCGGGCCAATGCGGCCAAGGGCTCGAAACTGGTGATCGAGGCGCGTGGGTTGAAGCGCCGGTTGGAAGGCCGGATAAGGACCACCACGGGGATCGGCTCGGCGCCCTCAATCGGCTGACGGAGCCGGTTCAAAATGTGGGAGGGGGCTTGCTCCCGATTGGGGTGTGTCAGCCAAATAGATTTTGACTGGTCCACCGCTATCGGGGGCAAGCCCCCTCCCACATTTGTTTTGTGTCCAATTTGGGATTAAGTCGGCTGATCCAGCGCCAACTCCACTCCAAGCTGGCGCGACAGGCACGGCCAGCGCTTCCATGCCGCTTCCGTGTCCGGGCTTTTCAACTGCTCGCGGTATGTCTCGACCGACTCCAGCGCAAAGCTCTCTTCGTCAAGCATCTCATCCACTGCCATGTGCACCGCTTCATCCAGCTGATTGGCGAAGTCTTCACCGATCAATTGGTGGGCAATCAGGTTGGCGACCGTGGTGTCCGCCGGGATCAGCGGCTGGCCGAAATGCTTGATATACAGGTCGTTGACCTCCTCTACCAGGCGATGGGCCAGGTAGGCTTCGTCCAGCAAACCGTCCAGGCCTTCGTGGCCCGCCAGAATTGCCGGCGGCTGCAGGAAGAAGTGCTCGGCAATCTTCAGCACAGGCTTGATCTGGCTTTCGATTCCGGCTTCGCGCGCTACGTCGTTGGCGGCTTCGAGCAAATCCGGGACGAGGTCGATGTACGCGGTGACAAAGCGGGTCATGATAATGTTGCGATCACCGTCAACCAGGGAAATGGCCGAATGCAGGTGCGGCAATTGCTTTTCCAATTGCTGGGCAAGCTGGCCCGTGGTTGCTTCGTGTTGATGGGCACGGGAAATCTGCTCGCGCAATGCGGCGGTGTTCATGAAGGCTCCGGTCAGGCGTAGGAAAAGGGAGAGGATAAGGTAGCTCGGTTATACGAGCACCTAAGACGCATTTGTCATAATTATTTCATGGTTATACGCACACGTTATATCGAATTGCCATCGCTCGTCGGATAAACGATTCCGCCGCCCGTTTTATTGGGCCCGTCTGTCTGTTTTCACTCATTTGCCCCTACACATTGCGGGGTCGCTGCGGCTGTCTATACTCGGATTTGTAGGCAATTGGCTGATGACGCCCGACTGCATGACGCAGCAAGGCTTGGCGGTGGTAAGCAGTTTGGAAGCCGCTCCCTTCGCCGCAGGTGCAAACCGGCGGGATAACAAGAAACATAAAAGGGGAACCCGCAATGACGCGACATCCACACGTTTGGATGGGCTTAGTGTTGTCGTCGGTATTCGGCCAGGCCCACGCCGCCTGGACAACGAATATGGCGCCAGGTGCTACTGAAGTCAGTCACGCTGTGTTTGACCTGCACATGACCATTTTCTGGATTTGTGTAGTGATCGGCATCGTCGTGTTTGGCGCGATGTTCTGGTCGATGATCCTGCACCGCCGATCCACGGGCCAGGTAGCGGCCAAGTTCCACGAAAGCACCACGGTGGAAATTCTCTGGACCGTGGTGCCATTGCTGATCCTGGTGGCCATGGCCATTCCGGCGACCAAGACGCTGATCAACATCTACGACAGCAGTGAGTCGGATATCGATATCCAGGTCACCGGCTATCAGTGGAAGTGGCATTACAAATACCTGGGCCAGGACGTGGAGTTCTTCAGCAACCTGGCCACGCCGGCCGAGCAAATCCATAACCAGGCCACCAAGGGCGAGCACTACCTTCTCGAAGTCGACCAGCCGCTGGTGTTGCCGGTGGGGGCAAAAGTGCGCTTTTTGGTGACCGCCGCCGACGTGATTCACTCCTGGTGGGTGCCGGCCTTTGCGGTCAAGCGTGACGCCATTCCCGGCTTCGTCAATGAAGCCTGGACCCGTGTCGAGAAACCCGGCATCTATCGCGGCCAGTGCGCCGAATTGTGCGGCAAGGACCACGGGTTCATGCCCATCGTGGTCGAGGTCAAGTCCAGGGCCGACTACGACACCTGGCTTGGCGAGCGCAAGCAAGAGGCGGCCAAGCTCAAGGAATTGACCTCCAAGGAATGGACACTCGACGAACTGGTGGCCCGCGGCGACAAGGTCTACCACACCACCTGCGTGGCCTGTCACCAGGCTGAGGGCCAGGGCCTGCCGCCCATGTTCCCGGCGCTCAAGGGCTCGAAAATCGCCACCGGGCCTGCCGCCGATCACCTGAACCTGGTTTATCACGGCAAGCCAGGTACCGCGATGGCCGCGTTCGGCAAACAACTCTCGGAAGTCGATATCGCTGCGGTCGTGACCTACGAACGCAATGCCTGGGGCAACAACAAAGGCGACATGGTCACGCCAAAAGACGTGCTGGCCATCAAACAGGCGCAAAGTAAATGACAGCCTCCCTTGCCACCGTCCAGACCCGCCCCGCCCACTCGCTTGCAGGAGAACGGTCATGAGCACTGTGATCGATGACCATGGTCACGCCGACCACGCCCACGGCCCTGCGAAGGGATTGATGCGCTGGGTGCTGACCACCAACCATAAAGACATCGGCACGATGTACCTGTGGTTTGCCTTCACCATGTTCCTGCTGGGCGGTTCGTTCGCCATGGTGATTCGCGCCGAACTGTTCCAGCCCGGCCTGCAGATCGTGCAGCCGGCGTTCTTCAACCAGATGACCACCATGCATGGCCTGATCATGGTGTTCGGCGCGGTGATGCCGGCCTTTGTCGGCCTGGCCAACTGGATGATCCCGTTGATGATCGGCGCACCGGACATGGCCCTGCCGCGCATGAACAACTTCAGTTTCTGGCTGTTGCCGGCGGCGTTCCTGTTACTGGTCTCGACCCTGTTCAGCCCCGGCGGCGGGCCGAATTTCGGCTGGACGTTCTACGCCCCGCTCTCCACCACCTATGCGCCGGAAAGCGTGACCTTCTTCATCTTCGCCATCCACCTGATGGGCATCAGTTCGATCATGGGCGCGATCAACGTGGTGGCGACCATCCTCAACTTGCGCGCGCCGGGCATGACCCTGATGAAAATGCCGCTGTTCGTGTGGACCTGGCTGATCACCGCGTTCCTGCTGATTGCGGTGATGCCGGTGCTGGCCGGTTGCGTGACCATGATGCTGATGGATATCCACTTCGGCACCAGCTTTTTCAGCGCGGCGGGCGGTGGTGATCCGGTGCTGTTCCAGCACGTGTTCTGGTTTTTTGGCCACCCTGAGGTGTACATCATGATCCTGCCGGCGTTCGGGGCCGTCAGCTCGATCATTCCGACCTTCTCGCGCAAGCCGTTGTTTGGCTACACCTCAATGGTCTACGCCACGGCCAGCATCGCGTTCCTGTCGTTCATCGTGTGGGCGCACCATATGTTCGTGGTCGGTATTCCGCTGGTGGGCGAACTGTTCTTCATGTACGCCACCCTGCTGATCGCGGTGCCCACCGGAGTCAAGGTGTTCAACTGGGTCAGCACCATGTGGCAAGGTTCGCTGACCTTCGAGACGCCGATGCTGTTCGCGGTGGCCTTCGTGATCCTGTTTACCATCGGCGGTTTTTCCGGGTTGATGCTGGCGATCGCGCCGGCGGACTTCCAGTACCACGACACCTACTTCGTGGTGGCGCATTTCCATTACGTGCTGGTGCCCGGCGCGATCTTCGGCATCTTTGCTTCGGCCTACTACTGGCTGCCTAAATGGACCGGCCACATGTACGACGAAACCCTGGGCAAGCTGCACTTCTGGCTGTCCTTCGTCGGCATGAACATGGCGTTCTTCCCGATGCACTTCGTGGGCCTGGCCGGCATGCCGCGCCGGGTGCCGGACTACAACCTGCAGTTCGCCGACTTCAACATGGTCTCGTCCATTGGCGCGTTCATGTTCGGCGCCACGCAGATTTTCTTCCTGTTCATCGTGATCAAGTGCATCCGCGGCGGCCCGCCCGCGCCGGCCAAGCCTTGGGACGGCGCCGAAGGCCTGGAGTGGAGCGTGCCCTCGCCTGCGCCGTACCACACCTTCACCACGCCGCCGGAGGTGAAATGAATACCTTTGCGCGCTGCGAACGCGGTCACTGTGGGAGGGGGCTTGCTCCCGATAGCGGTGTGTCAGCCACCCTCATCATGGGTGGTAAAACCGCCATCGGGAGCAAGCCCCCTCCCACACTGACCGCATTCACCTCAGGTGGGCGTCATGGCTGACTCCATACCCCTCAAGCGCCTGGTCACGCGCCTGCTTATCCTGGTGCTGGCGATGTTCGCCTTCGGCTTCGCCCTGGTGCCGATCTATGACGTGATGTGCAAGGCATTCGGCATCAACGGCAAGACCGGCGGGCAGTACGAAGGCGAGCAGGTCGTCGACCCGTCGCGCCAGGTGCGGGTGCAGTTCCTGTCCACCAACGCCATCGATATGGTCTGGGATTTCTATGCCAAGGCCGACGAGGTGGTGGTCAACCCGGGTGCTGTGACCGAGATGCTGTTCGTCGCGTACAACCCGACTGACAAACCGATGACCGCCCAGGCGGTGCCGAGTATTTCCCCGGCCGAAGCGGCGATGTACTTCCACAAGACCGAGTGTTTTTGCTTCACCCAGCAAGTGTTGCAGCCAGGCGAACGTATCGAGATGCCAGTGCGCTTCATCGTCGATCGCGCCATGCCCAAGGATGTGAAGCATTTGACCTTGGCCTACACGCTGTTTGATATCACTGCGCGCCAGCCGCCCGTGGCGGCCCACAGCGGCGGCTAGCTACTGTTTGCCCGCTCAATCAGGAGAGCGAATACATGTCGACTCATGATACGTACTACGTACCAGCGCAAAGCAAATGGCCGATCATTGCCACGATTGGCCTGTTGGTCACCGTGTATGGACTGGCCGTGTGGTTCAACGATCTCAAAGCGTTGCGCCCGGAATCCCACGGCCCGTGGATCTTCTTCGTCGGCGGTCTGTTGCTGGCCTACATGCTGTTCGGCTGGTTCGGCGCGGTGATCAAGGAAAGCCGCGCCGGCTTGTACAGTGCGCAAATGGACCGTTCGTTTCGCTGGGGCATGACCTGGTTCATCTTTTCCGAAGTGATGTTTTTCATCGCGTTCTTCGGCGCGCTGTTCTATGTGCGTACCTGGGCGGGGCCATGGCTGGCAGGTGAGGGACCCAAGGGCGTCGCGCATATGCTGTGGCCGAATTTCGAATTCGCCTGGCCCTTGCTGAACAACCCGGACCCCAAGCTGTATCCGGCGCCCAAAGGCACAATCAGCCCGTGGGGCCTGCCGTTGGTAAACACTATCCTGCTGGTGAGTTCCAGCGTGACCATCACCATCGCCCACCATGCCTTGCGCAAAGGGCACCGTGGCGCGCTGAAGATCTGGCTGGCGCTCACCGTGCTACTGGGCCTGGCGTTTCTCGGGTTCCAGGCCGAGGAGTACATCCACGCCTATAAAGAGCTGGGCCTGACGCTGGGTTCGGGCGTGTACGGCGCGACGTTCTTCATGCTCACCGGGTTTCACGGTGCCCACGTGACCATCGGCACGATCATTCTGTTTGTGATGCTGATGCGCATCCTGAAGGGGCATTTCAATGCCGAGCACCAGTTTGGTTTCGAGGCGGCCAGTTGGTATTGGCACTTCGTGGACGTGGTGTGGATCGGGCTGTTTTTCTTTGTGTATGTGCTGTGAACCGTTCTACCACGGCGCATGCGAGACCAACTGGCCACTGAAAAAGCCCCAGGCGATCAGCCCGACGGTGATGGCGGCCAACACGACACGCACGGTCAGGGCAGTGACGAGGCGGTTGGAACGGCCCTCGTCCTTGACCAGGAAGAACAAGCCACTGAACAGGCTCGCGACAGTCGCGATCAGCATCAGGGCAATGGCGGCTTTGAGCATGGTCTGGCTCCGGGCTTCAGGGGGAGGGGGCAATGAGATTCAGTATAGCCAGTGCCAAGCAGCGCCTGCGGCCCGGCATCGCGCCGACCTTGGTGGTGCTGCTGTTGCTGCCGTTGATGGTCGGCCTGGGGTTCTGGCAACTGTCGCGCGGTCAGGAAAAACAGCGCTTGGTCGACACTTACGCAGAGCGGCGTGCGGCCGAGCCCCTGGGCAGCGAGCAGCTTGCAGCCAGTGCCGACCCAGCCTTCCGCCGGGTTCGTCTGCGCGGCAACTTCGATGCCGAACACAGCGTGCTGCTCGACAACCGTATGCGCGACGGCAGGGCCGGGGTTGAGCTGTTACAACCCTTCCATGACCAGGCCAGCGGCCTGTGGTTGTTGCTCAATCGCGGCTGGCTGCCCTGGCCGGACCGCCGCACGCCACCGCTTTTCACCACCCCGGATCAACCGGTGAGTCTTGTCGCCTGGGTGTACGTCGCCCCCGGCGAAACCTTCCAATTGCGCGTCGACCCCACAACCGCGCAGTGGCCGCGCCTGTTGACCGCGTTGCATCCCGTCGCGCTGTGGGCTGAATTGCGCCGCAGAGGGTTCGCCTACGAGCTGCGCGCCGAAGCCGGCCCCGGTACCTACGACACCACCTGGCCGGTGGTCGCCATGGGCCCGGAAAAACACCTGGGGTATGCCGTGCAGTGGTTTGCCATGTCACTGGCGCTGCTGGCGCTTTACCTCTACCTCGGATGGCACAACGCAAAGGAGAAGCACCATGGGAGCCGCCATGAATCCACTCAACATGTCTGAGGCGCCGGACCGGCGTAAAGGCCGCTTTCAGCTGATCCTGATTCTGCTGATGGTGGTGGGCCCGATGGTGCTGGCGACCTTTATGTACAAGCTGCAGTTCTGGGTGCCGGACAATCGCAGTTATCACGGTGAAATGATCGGTAACGGCCAGACCCGCGCCGACATCGGCGTGCAGGCCGATGAGCAGCGCTGGCAACTGTTGGTCACCGCCCCCGCCGCTTGCGCCGCCGAATGCCAGCAACTGGTGTACCTCGCGCGCCAACTGCAGATCGGCCTCGGTCGCGATGCGTCCCGCGCCAGTCACGCGCTGGCCAGTGCGCAGCCGGTCGCAACCGACTACGACGCCAGGCTCAAGGCCGAGTACCCGCAATTGCAACGCTACTCACTGGACCTGTCGACCTTCAACCGCAATGCCGCCGCGCCGGGCGATGCGCACCTGTGGATCGTCGACCCCCACGGTAACCTGGTGCTGCGCTACGACGCCAAGGTCAACGGCAAGGATTTGCTCAACGACCTGCGCCTGCTGTTGAAACTGTCGAACATCGGATAAGGGCATCATCATGGCCAAGCCTGGATTTCGCCTCGCGTTGTTTGCCACCTTGCTGGCGCTGATCGTCGTGTTGCTTGGCGCCTATACCCGCCTGACCCATGCTGGCCTGGGTTGCCCGGACTGGCCGGGTTGCTACGGCTTTATCAGCGTGCCGCAGAGCGCAGCCCAGTTGGCCCATGCCGAGCTGCATTATCCGGATACGCCGGTGGAGGCCGACAAAGGCTGGGCCGAGATGACTCACCGCTACTTTGCCGGCACCCTCGCCCTGCTGATCGCGCTGCTGGCGGCGCGTGCGTGGAGCCACCGACGCGACCCCGGCCAGCCGGTGAAATTACCGCTGTTCGTGTTGATGGTGGTGATCGCGCAGGCGGCGTTCGGCATGTGGACGGTGACCCTCAAGCTGTGGCCGCAAGTCGTGACGGGGCACCTGTTGGGCGGCTTTGCCACCTTGAGCCTGCTGTTCCTGTTGACCCTGCGCTTGTCCGGTGTGTTGCCCGCGTTGATCGTGCCCAGGCGCCTGCAATATTGGGCAACGGCGGGGTTGGTGCTGGTGATCGGGCAGATTGCGCTGGGCGGATGGGTCAGCTCCAACTACGCGGCGGTGGCCTGTGTCGATTTGCCAACGTGCCACGGCCAATGGTGGCCGGCAGCGGACTTTGCCAACGGCTTTCACCTGACCCAGCATATCGGCCCTAACTACCTCGGCGGGCAACTGGACAGCGATGCGCGTACGGCCATTCACCTCACCCATCGCGTCGGGGCGGTGCTGGTCACGCTGGTGCTGCTGGGCCTGGCCTGGCAACTGCGCGCGGTGGGCATGACGCGCCTGGCGGGCTTGCTGTTGATCGCCCTGGCGGCGCAAATCAGCCTGGGCCTGAGCAATGTGGCGTTCGGCTTGCCACTGCCGGTGGCGGTGGCTCACAACGCCGGGGGCGCGGCGCTATTGCTGAGCCTGGTACTGGTCAATTATTACGCGCGTACCAGCCTGGTCCGGGTGCGCGTTCCACGCCCGATTGCCTGGCGGTTTATTCCGCGCAAACAGGTATCGGGCCTGATAACCCTTAAAGGAGAGATGCCATGGCGTCCTTGATCGGCGCGGGTCACGGCCAGGCTATCTGGCGCGACTATCTGGAGCTGACCAAGCCGAAGGTGGTGGTGCTGATGCTGATCACCTCGCTGGTGGGCATGTTCCTCGCCACCCGCGCCGGAGTGCCGTGGACGGTGCTGGTTTTCGGCAACCTGGGCATCGCCTTGTGTGCGGGCGCGGCGGCGGCGGTCAATCATGTGGTGGACCGGCGCATCGATGCGTTGATGGCGCGTACGCACAAACGACCATTGGCCGAGGGGCGCGTCTCGCCGGCTGCGGCACTGGCTTTTGCGTTGTTGCTGGCGGTGGCGGGCCTGGCGCTGCTGCTGGCCTTTACCAACCCGCTGGCGGCATGGCTGACGTTGGCCTCGTTGCTGGGCTATGCGGTGATCTACACCGGCTTTCTCAAACGCGCGACGCCGCAGAACATCGTCATCGGTGGCCTGGCCGGCGCCGCGCCGCCGCTGTTGGGCTGGGTCGCGGTAACCGGGCATATCAGCGCTGAACCCCTGCTGCTGGTGCTGATCATCTTTGCCTGGACGCCGCCGCACTTCTGGGCGCTGGCCATTCACCGCAAGGAGGAGTACGCCAAGGCTGACATCCCGATGCTGCCGGTCACCCACGGCGAGCATTACACCAAGGTGCATATCCTGCTCTACACCTTTGCCCTGCTGGCGGTGAGCCTGATGCCCTATGTGATCCATATGAGCGGGTTGCTGTACCTGGTCTGTGCGCTGGTATTGGGCGGGCGCTTTCTGCAATGGGCCTGGGTGCTGTACCGTGGCAGCCAGCCGCACGCGGCGATCAACACCTTCAAGTACTCCATCTGGTACCTGCTGCTACTGTTTATCGCCCTGCTCGTCGACCACTACCTACTGTTGAACCTATGACTCGAACTCAGAAAACTGTCTTCATTCTCGTGGCCCTGGTGGCGTTGATCATGGGCCTGACTGTCAACAAGGTGCTATCGGGCAAAGGCCAGGGCGATCCCACTGCGCTGATCGACGCCGGCATCATCCTGCTGCCGCAAAGTCGCCAGCTGCCTGCGGTGAGCATGACCAACCAGGACGGCCAGCCGGTGCTGGTCGATGAGCTGAAAGGCAAGTGGAGCCTGCTGTTCTTCGGCTACACCTTCTGCCCGGATATCTGCCCGACCACCCTCGCCCAGCTGCGCCAGATCAAGAGCGAACTGCCCAAGGACGCGGTGGATAAGTTGCAAGTGATCCTGGTCAGCGTCGACCCGAACCGCGACACCCCGGCCCAGCTCAAGCAGTACCTGGGCTATTTCGATCCGCAGTTCCAGGGGCTGACCGGTGCGAATGTGCAGGAGGTGCAGACGGTCTCGAATGCGGTGAGCATCCCGTTCATCCCGGCGGACACCAGCAAGCCCAACTACACCGTCGATCACAGCGGTAACCTGGCGCTGATCGGGCCGGACGGTACCCAGCGTGGGTTCATTCGCGCGCCGTTGAATAACCAGAAGCTGGTGGCGCAGTTGCCAGTTCTGCTGCAGCGTAAATAGCTCACGACACAAAACAATGTGGGAGGGGGCTTGCCCCCGATAGCAGAGTGTCAGTCGATGAAGATGTTGACTGACCTGCCGCTATCGGGAGCAAGCCCCCTCCCACATTTTTGATCTCCAGCGTGTTGGATCAGAACGCTGGCTTGATCGCGCCTTTGTACTTCTCTTCGATGAATTGCTTCACTTCAGGTGTGTGCAGGGCGGCTACCAGCTTCTTCACCGCGTCCGAATCCTTGTTGTCTTCACGGGTCACCAGGATGTTCACGTAAGGCGAGTCGCTGCCTTCGATCACCAGGGCGTCCTTGGATGGGTCCAGCTTGGCTTCCAGCGCGTAGTTGGTGTTGATCAGGGCCAGGTCGACCTGGGTCAGCACGCGCGGCAGGGTGGCGGCTTCGAGTTCGCGGAACTTCAGGTTTTTGCTGTTACCGGTGATGTCCTTGGTGGTCGACAGGATGTTGGTCGGGTCCTTCAGGGTAATCAGGCCGTTGTTGGCCAGCAGCAACAGGGCGCGGCCGCCGTTGGTGGCGTCGTTCGGGATCACCACATTTGCGCCGTCCGGCAGCTCGTCCAGCTTCTTGTATTTGCTCGAGTACGCGCCCAGCGGTTCCAGGTGCACGCCGCCGACGCTCACCAGGTGAGTGCCCTTGGCCTTGTTGAATTCATCCAGGTACGGCTGGTGCTGGAAGAAGTTGGCGTCCAGGCGCTTTTCAGCCACCTGTACGTTCGGCTGCACATAGTCGGTAAAGACTTTGACCTGCAGGTCCACGCCTTCTTTGGCCAGCGCGGGTTTCACGAATTCCAGGATTTCTGCATGCGGCACTGGCGAGGCGGCGACCGTGAGGGTCTCGGCATGGGCAGAAAACGCGGCGACGGCGGCGAAAGCAACCAGTAGTTTTTTCATCCAGCAAGCTCCTTGTTCGGGCATCTGCCGGCACCAGGCCGGCCATGGCCGTTATTTTCGAGAAAAGTGCACCACCAGCTTGTCGCCGACGGTCTGCAGAATTTGCACCAGGATCAACAGCATCACCACGGTGACTACCATCACGTCGGTCTGGAAACGCTGGTAACCGAAACGGATCGCCAGGTCGCCCAGGCCACCGGCACCGACCACGCCGGCCATCGCCGTGTAGGAAACCAGTGTAATCGCCGTTACGGTAATTGCCGCAAAAATGCCGGGGCGTGCCTCGGGCAGCAACGCGTTGATGATGATCTGGCGCGTGCTGGCACCCATCGACTGCGTGGCCTCGATGATGCCGCGGTCCACTTCACGCAGGGCGGTTTCCACCAGGCGCGCAAAGAATGGCGTGGCGCCCACCACCAGCGGCGGAATCGCACCCGCTACGCCCAGCGATGTGCCAGTGAGCAGCACGGTGAACGGAATCATCACGATCAACAGGATGATGAACGGCAGCGAGCGCAGGATGTTCACGATCAACGACAGCAGCGCGTACAAGCCTTTTTGCTCGAACAGCTGACGTGGGCTGGTCAAGAACAGCAACACACCCAACGGCAGGCCCAGCACGACCGTGAAGAACAGCGAACCGAACAACATAGTCATGGTATCGCCGGTGGCGAGCCAGATTTCGGACCAGTCGATGTTGGCAAAGAAGCTCAGGAAAACGTCCATCAGCGCAGCACCTCCATATGAACGTCAGCGGCGGTGAAGCGCGCAAACGCGGCTTCCATGTCACCGCCGGTGACGGCGAGGGTCAATTGCCCGTAGGGGATATCTTTGATGCGGTCGATACGACCGGCAAGGATGCTGTAGTCCACCCCCGTTTCCCGGGCGACGGTACCCAGCAATGGCGCGTAGGTCGCGTCCCCTTGGAACGTCAGGCGCACGATACGGCCCGGTACGTGGGCGAAGTCATCGTGCTGTTCGCCTTCATCGACCTGTTCGGCTTCCTGGACGAAGCGCTTGGTGGTCGGATGCTTGGGATGCAGGAACACATCGGCCACCGAGCCCTGCTCGACGATCACGCCGGCGTCCATCACGGCCACCTGGTCGCACACGCGACGAATCACGTCCATTTCATGGGTGATCAACACGATGGTCAGCTTCAGCTCGCGGTTGATTTCCGCCAGCAATTGCAGGACCGACGCGGTGGTTTGCGGGTCGAGGGCGCTGGTGGCTTCATCGCACAGCAGAATCTTGGGTTTGGTCGCCAGGGCGCGAGCGATGCCGACGCGCTGTTTCTGGCCGCCAGACAATTGCGCCGGGTACTTGCGGGCGTGGTCCGACAGGCCGACGCGGGCGAGCAGCTCGGCGACACGCAGGTCGATTTCCTTGCGCGACAATTCGCCGGCCAATGTCAGCGGCAGCGCCACGTTGTCTGCAACGGTCTTGGACGCCAGCAAGTTGAAGTGCTGGAAAATCATGCCGACTTGCTGACGGAAACGGCGCAGGCCGTTGGCATCCAGTGCGGTGACTTCTTCGCCGTCGACACTGATCTGCCCGCCACTGGGCTCTTCAAGGCGATTGATCAGGCGCAGCAGGGTACTTTTTCCCGCACCCGAGTGGCCAATCAGGCCAAACACCTGGCCGTTTTCGACGCGCAGGCTGGTGGAGTGCAGGGCTGGAATATCCTTACCGGCGACGCGGTAGGTTTTATGGACGTTTTGAAACTCGATCACGTAGCGAACCTTGTGGGGCGCATGGAAAAGGGATCAGCGGTTAGCCGGGCGCGCATTTTAGCCTGTCCATCCAGTGATTCTTAGCATTTATTTCGTATCTATCCTGCGATTTGGCAATAACGAGACCGAAGGTCATAAAAAGGGAACGGCTCATAACGCTATCAGTCACTACTAAAGCAATGCGATGTTCCGGGTGCCGTGCCCGGGGCTTCATTCAAACGAGCCGGGGACCGCTCTGGCCACTTTGACTAAGGAGTTTTGACTGATGAGTACCAAGAAGCCAGGCACCCCGCCGAAGAGTGAACTCGCGGGTACCGATACCCTGGACCGAGGCAATACCAACACCAAATTGCAGGCGTTGGAAGAATTCCGTTCCGATGCGACCGGCCAGGCCCTGCGCACTAACCAGGGCGTGAAGATCTCCGACAACCAGAACACCTTGAAGGTCGGTGCCCGTGGCCCTTCGTTGCTGGAAGACTTCATCATGCGTGAAAAAATCACGCACTTTGACCATGAGCGCATCCCGGAGCGCATCGTGCATGCCCGCGGTACCGGCGCCCATGGCTATTTCCAAAGCTACGGCGACCATTCGGCGCTGACCAAGGCTGGTTTCCTACGTACTCCGGAGCATAAAACGCCGGTGTTCGCGCGTTTTTCCACGGTGCAGGGGCCGCGCGGTTCCGGTGACACCGTGCGTGACGTGCGCGGTTTTGCCGTGAAGTTTTTCACCGACGAAGGCAACTTCGACCTGGTGGGCAACAACATGCCGGTGTTCTTCATTCAGGACGCGATCAAGTTTCCTGATTTCGTGCACGCCGTTAAGCCTGAACCGCACAACGAGATTCCTACAGGCGGCTCGGCCCACGATACGTTCTGGGACTTTGTCTCGCTGGTACCGGAGTCGGCGCATATGGTGGTGTGGGCGATGTCTGACCGCGCCATTCCGAAAAGCCTGCGTGCAATGCAGGGTTTCGGCGTGCATACCTTCCGTTTGATCAACACCGAAGGCAAATCGAGCTTTGTGAAGTTTCACTGGCGGCCAAAGGTCGGTACCTGCTCGCTTGTGTGGGACGAAGCGCAAAAGCTGGCGGGTAAAGATACCGATTACCACCGTCGCGACCTGTGGGAAGCGATTGAGAGCGGCGACTACCCCGAATGGGAACTGGGCGTGCAGATCGTTGCAGAAGAAGACGAGCATAAGTTCGACTTCGACCTGCTCGACCCGACCAAGATCATCCCAGAGGAACTGGTGCCGATCACCCCGCTGGGCAAGATGGTGCTTAACCGCAACCCGGACAATTTCTTTGCCGAGGTCGAGCAGGTTGCGTTCTGCCCAGGCCATATCGTGCCGGGTATCGATTTCACCAACGACCCGCTGCTGCAAGGTCGTCTGTTTTCCTACACGGACACCCAGATCAGCCGTCTCGGTGGCCCGAACTTCCATGAGATCCCGATCAATCGCCCGGTCGCACCAAACCACAACAACCAGCGCGATGCGCTGCATCGCAGCGTGATCGATAAGGGCCGCGCAGCCTACGAGCCGAACTCCATCGACGGCGGGTGGCCGAAGGAAACGCCGGCAGGTCCAACCGACGGCGGTTTTGAGTCCTACTACGAGCGCATCGATGCGAACAAGGTCCGCGAGCGCAGCGAGTCGTTTGGCGACCATTTCTCCCAGGCCACGCTGTTTTTCAACAGCATGAGCCACCACGAGAAAGAGCACATCATCGCCGCCTACAGCTTCGAGTTGGGCAAGGTCGAGCGCGAACATATTCGTGCCCGCCAGGTGAATGAAATCCTGGCCAACATCGACCTGGAACTGGCCAAGCGCGTGGCGCAGAACCTGGGCCTGCCAGCGCCGACCAAAGGCACGGTGCCGGTACGTGAAACATCGTTGAAGCAATCGCCGGCATTGAGCCAGGTGAATTTGCTGTCCGGCGACATCAAGACGCGCAAAGTGGCGATTCTGGCGGCTAACGGCGTGGACGGTGCAGCGATTGATGCACTCAAAGCCGCACTTGAGGCTGAAGGTGCGCACGCCAAGTTGCTGGGGCCGACTTCGGCGCCTGTGACCACCGCCGATGGCAAGTCGCTGCCGGTGGATGCGTCGATGGAAGGCATGCCGTCCATTGCGTTTGACGCAGTGTTTATCCCTGGCGGTAAAGAGTCGGTCAAAGCGCTGAGCGGCGACGGTGTGGCGCTGCACTACGTGCTGGAAGCGTACAAACACCTGAAGGCCATTTTGGTGGCCAATGACGTGAAGCCTTTGTTGGATCTGCTGAAGCTGGAGGCGGATGCGGGGTTGATCGTGGGTGCGGATGCCAAGGCGTTCAAGGCGTTCTTCGCCGCGATTGCCCAGCATCGGGTCTGGGATCGGGAGCCTAAGGCCAAGGCGATTCCGGCTTAATTATTGGGTTGTTTGTTAGATCGCCATCGGGGGCAAGTCGAATCGTCGCACCGCCCCTCCCACACTTGAACGTATTCACAGTTCAAAATGTGGGAGGGGGCTTGCCCCCGATGCTTTTAATCTGCCTTACGCGGAATCAACACAACCTGCGCCGGAATGTGTTTCAAAATTTGCCGGTGAATCTTCAGGTCATACCCTGCATCAATGCGCTTCACCCGTTTGGTCAGCAACGTGGCCAACCACGGGTAATCCTCGGTGCGTGGCACCTGGAGGCTGACGTCGCACTGGTAATTCACCACATCGGTGGCGATGGCATCCAGCTGATGGCGCATGGCTTCGACATCCGCCAGGTTCAACGCCACGGTGGTGCTCGGCGCCGCCGGGTCGATGACCTTGGCGGCGGGCTTGGCTTCGGCGGCTTTCAACGCGGCCTCGGCCTGATCCAGCTCGGCTTTGCGCGCATGGCTGATGGCGCTGTTGACGCCACCGGTCAGGGCCGGGGCCTTGGGCATCAGCGCGCGGGCACGGCTCAGGGCTGTGGCGGCGGCGTTGACATCACCCTTTTGCAGCACGATCTGGCTGCGCTGCAGGTAGGCTTCGGCCAATTGCCGCTGGTAAGCCTCGAGCGCCGGATCGTTGGGCGATTGGGCCTGCAACGTGGCGAGCTGGTCTTCGGCGGTGGCCAATTCGCTGCTGGCCAGGTTTTGCTCCAGTTGCGCGATGGCCGCAGCACGCGGGTCCAGCGCTTCGGGGGCGGCGGGCGGTGTGCTTTGACAGGCGCCCAGCAGCAGGGAAAATGCGGCAAGGAGCAGATAACGGAAGGTGAACGGCTTCATTCCTGCGACTCTCTATTTGCGCAAAAAGCGAGCAAGTCTACACCCCTCGACGGGGCAGGACAAAACTCAGCAGAAACAGGGCGGCCGCCGATACTACGATCGACGGCCCGGCCGGTGTGTCCTTGAACCATGACAATGCCAGGCCTCCACACACTGCCAGCATGCCCAACAGGCTTGCGCCGATTGCCATTTGCTCCGGCGAACGAGCATGGCGCTGAGCGGCGGCTGCGGGAATGATCAACAGCGACGTGATCAACAATACGCCGACAATCTTCATCGCGACAGCGATCACCACCGCGATCAACAACATCAGCGCCAGGCGCAGGGCCGGCACGGGCAAACCTTCTACCGTGGCGAGTTCCTCGTGCACGGTAATCGCCAGCAGCGGGCGCCACAGGCTCACCAGCAGCACCAGCACCGCCGCGCTGCCGCCCAGGATCCACATAAGATCGACAGGGCTGATCGCCAGCAGATCGCCAAACAGGTAGGCCATCAGGTCAATGCGCACTTCATGCATGAAGCTCAGCACCACCAGGCCCAGGGACAAGGTACTTGGCGCCAGGATGCCCAACAGCGTATCGGAGGCCAGTGGCTGGCGCTGTTGCAGCGTCACCAATAACACCGCCAGCAGCAGGCAGCCGACCGTTACGGCGATGGTCGGGCTCACATCCAGCAGGAAGCCCATGGCCACGCCGAGCAACGCGGCATGGGACAGCGTGTCGCCAAAGTACGCCATGCGCCGCCAGACCACGAACGAGCCCAACGGGCCCGCCACCAGCGCCAAAGCCAAGCCTGCCAGCAGGGCGTAGAGCAGAAAATCAGCCATGCTTGCAGCTATCTCCATGAACATGAGGGTGGGGAGCGGCGGGGTCGTCAACCACGGCGCCGTGCAGATCATGGGCGTGGTCGTGGTGGTGATGATAGATCGCCAGGCTTTGTGCGTTCTTACCGAACAGCTCGACGAACGCCGGGTCGCCGCTGACCTGCTCCGGGTGGCCGGAACAGCACACGTGACGGTTGAGGCAGACCACCTGGTCGGTGGTGCTCATCACCAGGTGCAAATCGTGGGAAACCATCAGCACACCGCAGCCGTGACGGTCGCGCAAGCGGGTGATCAGGCTGTATAGCTCGGCTTGCCCGGCGACGTCGACGCCTTGCACGGGCTCATCGAGCACCAGCAGCTCTGGCTCGCGCAACAGCGCGCGGGCCAGCAGCACGCGCTGCATTTCACCGCCGGAGATGCTCTGCACCGGGCTGTCGATCACCTGTTCGGCGCCGACTTCCTTGAGCGCCGCCTGCGCGCGGGCACGGTCAACCGCCGGTACCAGGCGCAGGAAACGTAGTACGGAAAGCGGGAGTGTCGGGTCTACGTGCAGCTTCTGCGGCATATAGCCCACGCGCAGTTTGGGCCTGCGCCATACGCTGCCACGGTCGGGCTTGAGCAGGCCCAGCACGGCGCGCACCAGCGTGGTCTTGCCGGCGCCATTGGGGCCGATCAGGGTAACGATCTGCCCCGGCTCCACGCTCAATGCGATGTCATCCAGCACGTTTTGCCCGGCGAACGTGACCCCAACCTGCTCCAGGCGGATTAACGCATTGCTCATCACGCCCCCTGACAGCCCGAGCACAGGCCGACCACTTCGACCGTTTGCCCTTCGACGCTGAAGCCGACTTCAGCGGCGCTTTTGATGATGGCGTCACTGATGCTTTTTTGTTCAAGCTCGATGGCGGCGTGGCACTGGCGGCAAATCAGGAACTGGCCCTGATGCGCGTGTTCCGGGTGGTTACAGCCGACAAAGGCGTTGAGCGAGGCGATGCGGTGCACCAGGCCGTTTTCCAGCAGGAAATCCAGCGCGCGATAAACCGTGGGCGGCGCAGCGCGGCGGCCGTCCTGCTCGCTGAGTACGCCGAGGATGTCGTACGCGCCGAGCGGCTTGTGGCTTTGCCACACCAGCTCCAGCACGCGACGACGCAGTGCGGTCAGGCGCAAACCCTTCTGCGCGCACAGGGTGTCGGCCTCCGACAGCGCAGTGTGAACGCAGTGAGAGTGATCGTGGGGACGGCTGGCAAGCGGTGTTATAGGCATGAGCGGCGACAGATATTTGATAGAGACGTTATTATGTTACCCGTTCCTACGCCATTGAGTGGTCATCGTGTCCCGACTTTTTCCCGTTTTTGTCGTATTTGTCACCAGTTTGTTCATGGCTGGCGCCGCTCAGGCCGAGGTCAAGGTGCTGACCAGCATCAAACCGCTGCAGCTGATTGCCGCTGCTGTGCAGGACGGTGTAGCGGTTCCGGAGGTGTTGCTGCCACCGGGTGCGTCGCCGCATAACTTCGCATTGCGCCCATCCGACGTACGGCGCGTGCAGTCGGTAGACCTGCTCTACTGGATCGGGCCGGACATGGAAACATTTCTGCCGCGCGTGCTGAAAGGCCGTACGGCGACAACGGTGGCCGTGCAGGACCTGCCGGGCATGAAACTGCGCCGGTTCGGCGAAGATAGTCACTCCCACGCCGATGAAGCCGACGAACATGACCACGATCATCGCCCCGGCAGTGTGGATGCACATCTGTGGCTGTCGACGGTGAATGCGCGGGTGATCGCGGCGCGTATGGCGGCTGACCTCAGTGCCGCCGACCCGGCCAATGCCGCGCGTTACCAGAGCAACGCAAAGGCCTTCGAGGATCGCCTCGATGCGCTGGATGTGCGCCTGAAGCAGCGTTTGGCCGGCGTTGAGGGCAAACCTTACTTTGTGTTTCACGAAGCTTTTGATTACTTCGAAGACGCCTACGGCTTGAAGCACGCCGGCGTGTTTGCCGTTGCAGCCGAAGTGCAGCCAGGCGCCCAGCATGTGGCGGCGATGCGCACGCGGTTACAGGAAGTGGGCAAGACCTGTGTGTTCAGCGAGCCACCGTTGCGACCAAGGTTGGCGGAGACGCTGGTGGCAGGTTTGCCGGTGAAGCTGGCGGAGTTGGACGCGCTGGGTGGCTACACCCCGGCCACGGCCCAGGGTTACGAGCAGGTGCTGGAAAAACTGGGCAATGATCTGGCCGGGTGCCTGGAATCGCTCTGACTGCCACTGCAGATCAAATGTGGGAGGGGGCTTGCTCCCGATGTGGGAGTGTCAGTGAGCACATCATTGGCTGACCCACCCTAATCGGGAGCAAGCCCCCTCCCACATTTTTGATCGTGTGTATCTTTAGAGGGCGAACGGCAAGTGGACAGCTACTTGCTGACGCTGCATCAGCCGCTGCTCGAACTCCGCCGGGTCATGAATCAGCACATCCTGCCCGGCAAACGCCTGCGCCGCGATCAGCCGCGACAGCCAGAAGCGCACACACGCCACTCGCAACAGGGTCGGCCACAGCTCGGCTTCCTTCGCGGTAAACGGCCGCAGCCCCGCGTAAGCCCCAAGCAATGCACGGGCGCGCTGCCCATCGATCACGCCGTTGGCATCCGAACACCAGTCATTCAAGGCGATGGCGACGTCGTACAGCATCGGCCCCGAGCAGGCGTTGTAGAAGTCGATCAGGCCGGTCAGGTGCGTGCCTTCGAACATCGCGTTGTCGCGGAACAGGTCGGCGTGTACGTTGGCGCGCGGCAGGGCAAGGATCTGCGTCTTGCAGGCCTGGATCTCGCTCAAGGCGTCCTGCAGAAGCCGCTGTTGCGCGTCGTTCAGGTGCGAAATCAACTGCGCGCCTTCAGTGAGCATCCAATCCAGCCCACGATCGGTCTTGCGTTCCAGCACCTTGTCGCCCTGGGTCGCCAGATGCAGGTGACCGAGCAAGTCGCCGACCTGGGCGCAATGCTGGGCGTTGGCGTCCTTGATGTGTTTGCCGGCCAAGCGTGGTTGCAGCAGCGCCGGCTTGCCGGCCAGCGTGCGCAGGGCAACGCCGTCGGTGGTGCGCAGGGCGTAAGGCACGGGCAGGTCGGCGTCGTGGAGTACGTCGAGCAGTTCGATGAAGAATGGCATTTCCGCAACGGGGCCACGTTCAACCAGGGTCAGGACGTACTCGCCCTGTTCCAGGCTGATAAAGAAATTGGTGTTTTCGCTACCGGCGGCAATCCCCTGGAAATCAAGCAGGCGGCCGAGCCCGTAAGGGGCAAGAAAGGTTTCCAGCTCGGGCCGAGCCAGGGGGGTGAACACAGACATGGTTAAAACTGCCGTTACGGGCGCCGCTCAGGGCGGCGCCGTTGAAGTTAGGGAATCATTTCCATTCGAAGATCTTCCATGACGGGATCAGCATATCCGGCTGGTCGGAACGGATGAAGTTCGCGTCGGTTCCGTCAGCGCGTACCAGGAAATACGGTGGAGCACCTTTTGGCGTGACCTTGATGGCGTACAAAAAGCCGTTTTGGCGGTACTCCTGGATAGTCTTGTCGCCTTCCGTGCGAATGGTCACTTCCGGATCGGCCGAAGGCGCATCGTCTGCCGCCATGGCAGCCATCGGAGCGAGTGCAATCAAGCCAGTGAACAGCAGGCGATTGAATGTACGCATGATAACCTTGTCCCTTTGTTTTCATTGGTCCGGCTATTCTAGCGCCTGACCCGCCGAAAAGGTTGATCCTGCTCATGAGCCAAGCGCCTCTCGTCCTGGTGGACGGTTCTTCTTATCTGTACCGCGCCTTCCACGCGCTGCCACCGCTGACCACCTCCAAAGGCCTGCCCACCGGCGCGGTCAAGGGCGTGTTGAACATGCTCAAGAGCCTGCGCAGGCAATACCCGAACAGCCCGTTCGCCGTGGTGTTCGACGCCAAGGGCGGGACCTTTCGCGATGACATGTACGCCGAATACAAGGCCAATCGCCCGAGCATGCCCGATGACATGCGCCTGCAGATCGAGCCCCTGCACCAGAGCGTGATCGCCCTGGGCTTCCCGTTGCTGTGCGTCGAAGGCGTCGAGGCCGATGACGTGATCGGCACCCTGGCCCGCAGCAGCGCGGCCGCTGACCGTCCCGTGGTGATCTCCACCGGCGACAAGGACATGGCGCAACTGGTGGACGGGCACATTACCTTGGTCAACACCATGACCGGTAGTTCGATGGACATCGAGGGCGTAAAGGAGAAATTCGGCGTCGCTCCAGAGCAGATCATTGATTACCTGGCGTTGATGGGCGATTCGTCCGACAACATCCCTGGCGTTCCCGGAATTGGCCCGAAGACCGCCTCCGGTTTGCTGGTGGGTGTGAATGGCGGCCTGAAAGAGCTGTATGAGCAACTGGATATTGTGCCGACCCTGCCGATTCGTGGCGCCAAGACGCTGCCGGCGAAGCTGGAAGAGCATAAGGAGATGGCGTTCCTGTCTTACCAGTTGGCGACGATCAAGATCGACGTGCCCCTGGATATCGGCCTGGACGACCTGCACCTGATCGAGCCGGATCGCGAAAAGCTGCTTGAGTTGTACACGCTGCTTGAGTTCAAGAGCTGGTACGAAGAGATCCAGCGCGATACCAAGCGTGTCGAGCTCAAGACGGCAAACGAGGTTGCGCCCGTCGCCCAAGCGTCGGTTGAGGCGGTGATAGCGGTGCCGGTGGAGTCGGTTTACACCACCATCCTGGACCAGGCCACGTTCGATCTGTGGCTGAAGAAGCTCAACGACGCGCCGTTGTTTGCCTTCGACACCGAGACCACCGGGATCGACGCCCAACAGGCCCAGTTGGTTGGGCTTTCGTTCGCGGTGCAGCCCCATGAAGCGGCCTATATCCCGCTGACACATGCCTACACTGGCGTGCCGGATCAATTGGACCGTGACACCGTGCTGCTGGCCTTGAAGCCGTTGCTGGAAGATCCGACCAAGCTCAAGGTCGGCCAGCACGCCAAGTTCGACATGAATATCCTGGCCAACTGCGCTATCGGCGGTGACCCTGCGCAGGGCATCACCGTGCGCGGCATCGCCTTCGATACCATGCTCGAATCCTACGTGCTGAACTCCACCGCGACGCGCCATGACATGGACAGCCTGGCGAAAAAATACCTGGACCACGACACCGTCAGCTTCCAGGACATCGCCGGCCGGGGCGCCAAGCAGCTGACATTCGACCAGATCGCCCTTGAGCAAGCCGGCCCGTATGCGGCCGAAGACGCCGATGTGACGTTGCGCCTGCACCAAAAACTGCACGCGCAGCTGGCGGCGATCCCGAGCCTGGCCAGTGTGCTGACGGAGATCGAGATGCCGTTGGTGCCGGTGCTGGCGCGTATCGAGCGCCAGGGCGCCCTGGTGGACAAGGCACTGCTCGGCATCCAGAGCATCGAGCTGGGCAACAAGATGGTCGAGCTGGAGCGCCAGGCGTTCGAGATTGCCGGTGAGGAATTCAACCTGGGTTCGCCCAAGCAGCTCGGGGCGATTCTCTACGAGAAACTCGGGATGCCGGTGTTGAAAAAAACCGGCAAGGGCCAGGCATCCACGGCTGAAGAAGTGCTGGCCAAGCTGGCCGAGGATGATTTTCCGCTGCCCAAGGTGCTCATGCAGTACCGCAGCATGAGCAAGCTGAAAAGCACCTATACCGACCGCCTGCCGGAACAGATCAACCCACGTACCGGGCGTATTCATACGTCTTACCATCAGGCGGTGGCGGCGACCGGGCGTTTGTCCTCCAGCGATCCGAACCTGCAGAACATCCCGGTGCGCACCGCCGAGGGGCGACGCATTCGCCAGGCGTTTGTCGCGCCCAAGGGCTACAAGCTGCTGGCAGCGGACTATTCGCAGATCGAACTGCGGATCATGGCGCACCTGTCGAAGGACGAAGGCCTGATGAACGCCTTTCGCAACGATCTGGACGTGCACACCGCCACGGCTGCCGAGGTCTTCAAGGTCGAATTGACCGAGGTCACCTCCAACCAGCGCCGCAGTGCCAAAGCGATCAACTTCGGCCTGATCTACGGCATGGGCGCCCAGAAGCTCGGCAAGGACATCGGCGTCGACACCAAGACCGCCAAGGCTTATATCGATGTGTACTTCGCCCGCTATCCCGGCGTGCGCGAATACATGGAGCGCACCCGCGCCCAGGCGGCGGACCAGGGCTTTGTGGAAACTTTTTTCGGGCGGCGCCTGTACGTGCCGGATATCAACTCCAACAAGCCCCAGGAGCGCGCGGCGGCAGAACGCACCGCGATCAACGCGCCCATGCAGGGCACGGCGGCGGACATCATCAAGAAAGCCATGGTGAAGGTGGACAACTGGCTGACCGAGTCGGGGCTGGATGCCAAGGTCATCCTCCAGGTGCACGATGAATTGGTACTGGAGGTGCGTGAGGATCTGATCCCTGAGGTCAGCGAGAGGATCCGCGAGCACATGAGCGCCGCCGCGCAGTTGGACGTGCCCCTGGTGGTGGACGTCGGCGTTGGCGATAACTGGGACGAGGCCCATTGATTCTGCGGCCACGCCATCACCGCGCGTGATGGCACGGCGCTTTAGATCGGAAACTGCCGTCAGTTATTTCCAAGAGTTTTTTGAACCCGCCGGAACTTAACCCGTGAACCGTCACTCAGAGTTACTGAATGGGTGGTGAAGCCCTTCAATGCTCCTATGTTGTGTTAAGTGTTGGCAGATATCTGGACCCCGCCCTAGCGGTCCGGAACTTGGACCCCGAACTTCCCTCCCCATACGAAGTCCGGGGTTTTTTTTTTGCCCGCGCAAAAGTTACTCGGCGATCTCAGCGCCTTTGTCCGCCAATTCCATCCAGCCGGCCAGTACAGTGTAGGCATCTTCCAGGCCCATGCGCTTTGGCGCGGAGAACAGTTGGATGCTGATTGCGTCGCCCCAACCCTTACGGATCTCGGTCTGCACTTTGAGCAGGGTGTTCTTGGCTGCGCCGTAGGTCAGCTTGTCGGCCTTGGTCAGCAGGATATGCATCGGCATGCCGCTGGCGACCGCCCAGTCGAGCATCAACAGGTCGAAATCGGTCATTGGATGACGGATGTCCATCATCAGGATCAACCCCTTCAAACTCTCCCGGCCACCCAGGTAAGCCTCCAGGTGACGCTGCCAATGCAGCTTCAATGGGATAGGGACTTTTGCATAACCGTAGCCCGGCAGGTCGACCAGACGCCGATCATCGTCTAGCTTGAAGAAGTTGAGCAGCTGCGTGCGACCCGGGGTTTTCGAGGTGCGTGCCAGGCTGGCGTGGGTCAGGGTGTTCAGTGCGCTGGACTTACCGGCGTTGGAACGGCCTGCGAAGGCGACTTCAAAGCCTTCGTCATCGGGGCATTGGTCCACTTTGGCGGCGCTGAGCATGAAGGTGGACTGTTGGCACAGGCCGAGGATGGGATTCTTGAGTTGCATGAGATTTCCGATGTGGGCGGTGCCGAAAAAGGGTGCGGCAAGCGGTGTCGTTTCCGTTTCAGTAGCGCCAGTATATAATGCCGCAGATTTTGTGTGTGCTTTGTCCCAGCGAAGGATGAAGTTCACGGGAGCGAAAGACCTTCATTGCGCATTAGAACGCAAAACGCTCTCAAACCCTGAACAGGTCGATGTATGACCTGATGGTGACTCGCTTCGGTGTCCTGATCGCGCGTTAAAGCGCCCAGGCTACACAGGAACCGCAAGCGCTGTACAACCGAGTTTGCGTGGTCATGCCGGTGCAACGCGTGACCCGGGGTTTCAAGGCAATGCCGCCGCGTGGTTTGTGCAAGGACTGCAGTACTGAGGATTACCAGGCCATCATTGAGTTGATGGTGAGTAAACCCGGTAGATAACTCTTAAACCCTTAGCCGTAGTTGGATTAGCTGATGAACAAACTGATCGTGAGTCTGCTGTTGACCTTGGGCATCACCGGTGTTGCCCATGCTGCAGGCGACGCTACCGCGGGGCAGGCGAAAGCCGCCGTGTGTGGTGCTTGCCATGGACCGGACGGTAACAGCCCGGCACCGAACTTCCCCAAACTCGCCGGCCAGGGTGAACGTTACCTGACCAAGCAGATGCACGACATCAAGGATGGCAAGCGCGTGGTGCTGGAAATGACCGGCTTGCTGGCCAACTCCAGCGATCAGGACATGGCTGACATCGCGGCGTATTTTGCCAGTCAGAAAGGCAGCGTGGGAGCTGCCGATCCGAAACTGGTCGCCCGTGGCGAGAAGCTGTTTCGTGGCGGCGACCTGGACAAAGGCCTGCCCGCCTGTACCGGCTGCCATTCGCCCAATGGCGCAGGCAACGCCCCGGCAGGCTTCCCGCACCTGAGCGGCCAGCACGCCACTTACATCGCCAAGCAGTTGACCGACTTCCGCAAAGAAGAAGCCGGCCGCGCCAACGATGGCGACGCAATGACCATGCGCACCATCGCCCGGAAACTGAGTGACGAAGACATTGCGGCAATCTCCAGTTACATCCAAGGCTTGCACTGACAGCCTGCAACGTTAACGCTCGATTAATCCATCGATGCAAGCATAAAAAGGGTGGCTACGGCCGCCCTTTTTTGTGGCGGCTGCCGTTACACTAACGAACTCATGTCCGCGTAGACCTGTCACACCTAAAGGTCGCGTGAGGCGACCGTATTTGTCCAGGAGTAAAGCATGCGTAATCTGATCCTCAGCGCCGCCCTCGTCACTGCCAGTCTCTTCGGCATGACCGCACAAGCTGCCGACGTGCCGCTTGAAGCCGGTAAAACCTACGTTGAATTGGCTAACCCGGTGCCGGTTTCGGTGCCCGGCAAGATCGAAGTGGTGGAGCTGTTCTGGTACGGTTGCCCGCATTGCTATGCTTTTGAGCCAGTCATCAACCCGTGGGTCGATAAGCTGCCTCAGGACGTGAACTTCAAACGTATTCCTGCCCTGTTCGGCGGCCCATGGGACGCCCACGGCCAGCTGTTCATTACCCTGGACACCATGGGTGTAGAACACAAGGTTCACGCAGCTGTGTTCAATGCCATCCAGAAAGAAGGCAAGCGCCTGGTGAAGCCTGAAGACATGGCCGATTTCGTCGCCACCCAAGGCGTCGACAAAACCAAGTTCCTGGAGACATTCAACTCGTTCGCTGTGAAGGGCAAGATGGCCCAATACAAGGAACTGGCCCAGAAATACGGCGTGCAAGGCGTACCGACCCTGATCGTCAACGGCAAATACCGCTTTGACATCGGCAGTGCCGGCGGCGAAGAACAAGCGCTGAACGTGGCCGACCAGCTGATCGCCAAAGAGCGCGCAGCCAAGTAAGGGGCTCGCCATGCGCCGCTGGGGTACCGAACGCGTTGTAGGCCTGCATGATCCGCGGGTCAACGAACATCATCTGGAGTCCACAGGCCTGCCGGCAGACAGCCGCCTGCGCCTGCTCAGTTTCAATATCCAGGTGGGTAACAGCACCGAGAAATATCGGCACTACCTCACGCGGGGCTGGCAGCATTTGCTGCCGCACAAAGGGCGCACCGGCAATCTGCAAAAAATCGGCGACCTGCTCAGCGACTTCGACCTGGTCGCCCTGCAGGAAGCCGACGGCGGGAGCCTGCGCTCCGGCTACATCAACCAGGTGGAGCACCTTGCCCAGCTCGGCGCCTTCCCCTACTGGTACCAGCAACTCAATCGCAACCTCGGGCGCCTGGCGCAGCACAGCAATGGCGTGCTCAGCCGCTTGAAGCCGACCGTCATCGAGGATCACCCGTTGCCGGGCCCCAAAGGGCGAGGCGCGATCCTTGTGCGTTTTGGTGAAGGTCCGGAAGCGTTGGTGGTGGTGATGATGCACCTGGCCCTCGGCGGGCGTACGCGCAACCTTCAGTTGGCCTACGTGCGCGACTTGATCGGCAACTACAAGCACCAGGTGCTGATGGGTGACATGAACACCCATGCCACTGACCTGCTGCAGAATTCCCCGCTGCGCGACCTCGGCCTGCTGGCGCCGCAGGTTGAAGCCACGTTTCCCAGCTGGCGTCCGCAGCGCTGTCTGGACCATATCCTGCTCAGCCCGAGCCTCACACTGGAAAGTGTGCAGGTGCTGGCGCAGCCCATTTCCGATCACCTGCCGGTCGCGGTAGAGATTCGTCTGCCGGGTTCGCTTACGGCTGATGCATTACCCGCGTTGAGCCCAGGCCCTCGCGGACCTCTTGCATGAGCGACGACGCCCAGCGCTGGAAAGAGAAATACCTTAAAAGCATCGAGCAACAAGACAAGCTCGAACGCCGCTGGGCCGCCCGCCTCGACCTGCTACGCCGAGGGCTGGTGCGCAGCACGCTGGCGGCTGAAGGCACTGACCGCGCTGTCGATCAATGCATGAAGGAAATGCGCGATGTGGTGCGCACCGACGACATGGACGCTGCCCTGGCTGCCCTGCTGCCGCGTCTGGAAAAGGCCGTGCTGGATTCCGAGCAGCGCCGCGAAACGCGGGTTGACCAGATCAGTTCCGCCCTCACCGCCCTGGTCGCGCAGTTGCAGAAACTGCCGCTGCCCCGTGAGGTGGCGCGCCCGCTGAAGACCTTCGCCAAACAGCTCGACGCTCGGGTGGGGCAGGCGCGGGAAATTCCGCTGCTGCTCAGCGAGTTGAGCAACCTGCAAGAGCAGGCGCTGCAAAACCTGGAGCCAGAGGGTGAAACCTCACGCTCCGGGCCCGGTTTGTTGCAACGCTTGTTTGGTGCCAAAGAGGTCTCCAATGACACCTCTGCGCCTGAGCCTGAGGTGCTCCCTGCGGCAAAATCCGTTGCGCCCAAACCTGGCCCTGAGCCTGCGGAACCGGCCCAGTCCGAAGAACTGACACAAGCCTTGCGCGCGTTTGCACCGTTGCCACAAACAGTGACGGCCGCCGAGCCTGAGGCCGTTGCACCGGTCAAAGAGCCTGTGCCTGCCGGCGCAACGTTTGAGTTCGAGGCGCCTGCTCAAACGTCACCCGTGTCCACGCCTGACAAAACCCCCGAGCCTGCGGTGCCGGCTGAGGAAGCCGCTCCCGAAAGCGCACTTGCTGCCTTTATCGAAGAGCCCCAAGACTCAGTCGACACGCCTGAAGAAACCCTCATCGGCAGCCTTTCCCTCCCGCCCGTATGGGATACCGCAGAGCCTGATCCCGATGCAGTGCAATCGGAGGGGCTCTACGCGCTGCCCGATTCGCCCGAGCCGTCCTACAGCTCGGTTGCCCAGCACATTGAAAACACCTTGCTCGGCCTGCTGGAAGACCTGTCCCTGCCCGAGCGCCACCGGCCTCAGGCCGAAGCCATGCGCGAACGCCTTGCCCATGGCTTGAACTGGTACGAACTGCTGCCGATCCTCGACGACCTGGCGGTGCTGATGTTGGCTGTCACCGACAGCGGCCAGCATGAGTTCGAGGCTTACCTTAAACAGCTCAACGAACGCCTTGAGGCATTCCAGGGCCATCTGCAGGTTGCCAGCGAAGGTCACGCCGACAGTCGCTCCGCTGCGCGCCAGTTGGACACGCAGATTCGCGAGCAAGTGGACGGCCTGCAAAGCAGCGTGCAGGAAGCTGCCGATCTGGACAGCCTCAAGCAACTGCTGGAGAGCCACCTTGAAGGCTTGCTCGGCACCATGGACGAACACCGCCAGCAGCGCGACCAACGCGAACAGGAAGTGGCCGCACGCCTCCAGGGCCTGGCGGAGCGGGTGGCGAACATGGAGCAGGAAGCCCAGGGCTATCGTGAGCATTTGGAAATACAGCGCCAGAAGGCGCTGATCGATCCACTCACCGGCCTGCCCAACCGCGCAGCCTGGAGTGAGCGCCTGGATCAGGAGGTCAATGCCTGGCATCAACGTGGCAACAGTCTGTCACTGGCCATGCTGGACCTGGACCACTTCAAGCGCATCAACGACGGCTACGGCCACTTGGCCGGCGATAGAGTGCTGAAGATCATTGCCAGTGTGCTGCGCAAGCGCCTGCGGCCGACCGATTTTATTGCGCGCTTCGGCGGCGAAGAATTTGTGTTGTTGATGCCCGACTCAGCCTTGGCGGATGCCCTGGCCGTGGGTGAAGGGTTGCGGGCGGCCATCGAGGCTTGCCCGTTTCACTTCAAGGGCGTGCCGGTAACCATCACGGTATCCATGGGGGTCGCGCAGTTTCAACCAGGCGAGCGCAGTGACCTGGCGCTCAAGCGCGCAGATGAGGCGCTTTACAGGGCGAAGGCAGCGGGACGTAACCAGGTGCAGGCGGCGTAAAAGATGTTCCATTTTGTAATTTCGCCGCCTGGGATTTGACGTTACGTTACACTGTTGCATTATCGTCCTCTGCGTAATGCCTTCTGCCATGAAATCTCTCTTTATTGCTTTTGCCGTTCTTGTGCTCGCCGGTTGCTCCAGCGGCCCGCGCCTGAACACCAGCCATCCTTCGGTTAATCACGACAACCGTGTGCAGTTCGTTGTGGTGCATTACACCTCGGCCAACCTTGAGCGCTCCCTGGCGTTATTGACCCATGGTCAGGTCAGCAGCCATTACCTGATCGGCGATGACGCTTCAGGCACCCTCTACAAGCTGGTTGATGAAAGCCAGCGTGCCTGGCACGCCGGGGAAAGTGAGTGGATGGGGCGCACCTGGCTCAATTCCAGCTCCATCGGCATCGAGATCGTCAACCCGGGCTATAGCGACACCCCGACCGGTCGGGTGTGGTACCCGTACTCCGAAGCTCAGGTGAAATCACTGGTGGTGTTGCTCAAGGACATCAGCAAGCGTAACGGGATCGCCCCCAAGAACATCATTGGGCACAGCGACATCGCCCCGCTGCGCAAGCTGGACCCTGGCCCGTTGTTCCCTTGGAAGCGTCTGGCCGATGAAGGCCTGGGGATTTGGCCGGATGCCCAGGCGGTGGCTCGATTCCAGGCGCAGTACGCCACGCAACTGCCAAGCATCAGTTGGTTCCAGCAAGAACTGGCCCGTCTGGGTTACCAGACCCCACAGACCGGCGAGTTGGATGTGGCCACGCGTCATGTAATCGCCGCGTTCCAGATGCATTTCCGTCCATCGCTGTTTGACGGAACGCCGGATGCGGAAAGTGCGGCGATCCTGCATGCCTTGAACCAGCGCTGAAATGGCTGGCAAGTTTTTGTGGCAAGGCAGCAAGCACCCTCGCCACAAAAGCGCGCGCCTACAGAGGCAAGGCCATATAGAACTGTGTGCCCTGCCCCGGCCGTGAGTACACACCCATGCGGCCGCCGTGCAATTGCACGATCTCCTTGCACAGCGCCAGCCCCAGGCCGGCGCCGCCTTTTTTGCGCCCCACCTGCACGAAAGGTTCGAAGATGCGTCCTTGCTGGCCGTACGCAATGCCTTCGCCGTTGTCCTCGACGCTGATAATTACCCGCTCACCATGACGCCGAGCCTGCAAGCGAATCTGCCCTCTCTCGGCCGTGTGTCGCATGGCGTTACCCAGCAGGTTGTCTAGCACGCGCTCCAGTTGTGCCTGGTCGGCATACAGGCGAGGCAGATCAGATTGCACCTCCACCATCAGTTCAATACCTTGCGCGCCCGCCGGCTCGGCGAATCGAGCGCGGGCATGCTCGAGCAGGTCAGTCACATCGCATGGCCCGAGCGTGAGTTTCTGCAGGCCGTTCTGATAGCGCGAGAAGTTGAGCAAATCGTTGATCAACTGCATCAACCGCTGCATTTCTTCATTGACCGTATCCAGCAGGTCCGCTTCGCGTGATTCCGCCGGGAACTTGGCCCGTTCGCGGAACAGTCCGAAGGCCATGTGCATGCCGGTCACCGGTGTCCGCAGCTCGTGGGAGGCGCGCAACACGAACTCGCTGCGTACCCGTTCAAAAGCCCGCTGCTCGGTGACGTCATGCAGCACCATCACAGCGCCCAGAATGTGCCCCTGTGTATGGCTGACCGGGGTCAGGCTGTACGTCAGCAGACGCAGCTCGCCTTCGACTTCAACTTCCAGATCCTCCGGCGCCCGCTCCAGGTTGCCGCCGCGCAGCACCAAGTGCAGCTGTTCATCCATTTCCGGACGACCCAGCGCTTCGCCCAGGCCCTGGCCGAGGCGTTCTTCGTCCCAACCCAGCTGGCGTTGCGCCACAGGGTTGAGGTGCTCGAGATGGCCCTGGCGATCAATCATCAGCAAGCCGTCGTCAATGCTGTCGAGTACTGCTTGCAAGCGCTGCTGGCCGGCGAGCAGCTCATCGACATTGGTGGCCTGATGTTGGCGCAATGCCTCGGCCATGATGCCGAAGCGACGGGTCAGCTGGTTCATTTCCGCCGCCGACGATATCGGCAATGTCACTTCGAAATCGCCTTGCCCGATTTTGTCGGCAGCCTTGGCCAGCGCTTCGATTGGCCCGCCGAATCGCCGGGCAATGCCATGCGCGGTCACAAAACCGATGATCAGCACCGCAAGGCCTACCAGCCCCAGTAAGCTGGCAATCAACAGCGCCCGTTCGCGGGATCTGTGCTCGCTCGTGCTGATATTTTCCAGCGCCTGTTTGTGGTGAACGATTAGCCCATTGCGCAGGGTATTGAAGGTTTCAGTGAGCTTTTCCTTGCTGCCCGGTACAGGTGGGTTCTGCTGGAATTCGTCAAATGCCTGCAGCAGGTGCTGGTAGTCGTCGCGTGCCTGACTGAAACCGTGGGTCAGTCCGTCACGCTGTTCATGGGCGATGCCCTGGTCCAGCAGGTCGAAGTATTGCTGCTTGGAAGCTTGCAAGGCAGCCGGATCTGGGCGCTTTTCGAGCATCATCATCAGTTGATCGCCCAGGCTCTGGCGCAACTTGAGACCCAGCTCCAGGGTGACGAAGTTGCTGCGAATCAACGATTCCTGGGTCTTGGCCATCTGCATCACGCTGACCAGGCCCAGGACCAGCCCCAGCAGGGCCACGGTGATCAGCGCTGAGATGCTCAGAAATAGTCGAGTACGCAGTTTCATCGCGAGCTTCATGAGGTACAGCTCATAGGTTGTACTGTTTACGTTTGCGATACAGCGTCGACGCATCGATGCCAAGGGTGCGCGCGGCCTGGTCCAGCGTATCGCTGGTGGCCAGGACGGCGCCGATATGGGCTTTCTCCAGCTCGTCCAGGCTCAGTGCCGCACCAATGCGCGGTGCGTTGTTGGTCGGTTGCTCGGCCATGCCAAGGTGGCTGATCTCGACCTTTTCCTGAGGGCAGATGATGCTGGCGCGTTCCACCACGTTGCGCAGCTCCCGGATGTTGCCGGGCCAACGGTAGTTGAGCAGTGCTTCGCGTGCCTGATCGCTGAAGCCGCGAGCCGGGCGGGCATACTCCTTGACGAAGCGCGCCAGGAACCGGTCGGCCAGGGCGAGGATGTCTTCACTGCGTTCGCGTAGCGGCGGCAGGTGGAGGGTGATGACGTTGAGGCGATACAGCAGGTCTTCACGGAAGCGGCCGTCGCGCACCATGTCTTCCAGGTTGAGGTTGGTGGCGGCGAGGATGCGCACGTCAGCGCGACGGGTAACCGGGTCGCCGACACGCTCGTATTCCTTGTCCTGAATGAAACGCAGCAGTTTTGGCTGCAAGGTGAGCGGAAAATCGCCGATCTCGTCAAGAAACAAGGTGCCGCCGTCCGCCTGGTTAACGCGGCCCAACGTGCTTTCGCTGGCACCGGTAAAGGCGCCGCGGCTGTGGCCGAACAATTCGCTTTCCATCAGTTCTGCGGTCAACGAGGGGCAGTTGATGGTTACGCAGGATTTCTTCGAGCGTTTGCTCCAGCCGTGAATGGCCCGCGCCAACTCGCCTTTACCGGTGCCCGACTCGCCGAGAATCAAAATATTGGCGTCGGTCCCTGCCACTTGGCGTGCGGTTTCCAGTACCACCATCATCGCCGGGCTGTGGGAGTCGAGACCGTCCTTGGATTGGCGTACCGCGCCTTCCAGCACTTCCAGGCGTGCCGACAGCTGGCGCACTTCCAATTGTTTGGCGGTGGCCAGGCGCAACTGGTCCGGGCTGCAGGGTTTGACCAGGTAATCGGCGGCGCCGGCTTGAATGGCGTCTACTGCGGTGTCCACGGCGGAGTGGGCCGTCACGATCACGACACGCATCCATGGCGCCTGGACACGCATCTGGGCCAATACATCCAGGCCATTGTCTTCGCCCAGGCGCAAATCGAGGAAGCACAGATCGAACACTTGGCGTTGCATCAAGGCATCGGCTTGGGCCGCGCTGTTGGCGGTGGCGACGGTGTAGCCTTCATCTTCCAGGCAATAACGGAAGGTACGGAGGATCGCGGACTCGTCATCCACTAAAAGAATGCGGCCTTGAAGTTCCTTGGCTGATTCCATCTGTCCCGCGCTCCTAACTATGAATGTTGGTGTTTAGTCCCGGAATAATCGGGCAAGTTGCATGGTTTATTCTGATCGATAAAAGGCAACGTCGCGCAGCTATCTGCATACCTTCCTACGCGCCCCGCTAAAGCCCCGCGCTAGTGGCGTTTTCATATCTTCTCGCCGCTTCGGCAATCCTGCAGCTACTTTCGCTCCGTCAACCCGACCACTGGCCATCGTGCATTTCGCACGGCCCTACAGGGGGCATCGTGCAGGATGCTGTGCAGCGCGCTTTTAAATAATCTATATCTTATTGATTTTAAAGCGCTTTATTTTGCAATAAACCTGGCATGCGCTCTGCAATAGGTAATGCATAGAGCGTCATGAACGAATAATCAGAATGCGGGAGAAAGCAGTATGACTCGCCAAAGCCTAAGCCAATTGCGTGTATCGCCACTGCATCTGCAGCAAGGCCTGTTCGCCAGTCTGGCGTTGATGGTCACGCTGATCGCCGGCCAGCAGATGCAGCATTGGCAGCAGAGTCAGCAGCCGACTGCGCAGTTCGAACGTCCCGTCATGACCCAGACCCACTTCCGTTCCGTCGCCAGCACGGCTGTCGATGTAACCGCCCCGCAACTGAGAGTGGCAGACCAGGATTCCACCCTGAGCGAACTGCCGGTCCAGGAACGCTGGGTGTTCTAAGCAACAAAACGTCGCTCATGCCGAGCGGCCGCATGGCATCACTGCTGTTACCTCTATGAAAGCTTAAGGAGAATCACCATGTTGAGTTGGGCAATCACATTTCTGATCATCGCCATTGTGGCTGCAGTCCTGGGCTTCGGTGGTATCGCGGGCACCGCCACGGGTATCGCAAAGATTCTGTTCGTGGTGTTCCTGGTGATGTTCATCGCTTCGTTCTTCTTTGGTCGTCGCGGCCGAGGCTGAATATGACCACTTTGTCCCTCAAAGCCATTGCTGCTGCCGTGCTGTTGAGCGGCAGTGGCCTGGTGATGGCCGCCAACGACGGCCAATCCCGGGCCAACGAATTGCTCAGCACGGATGCGCAGTACCGTGAAACCTGGCAAGGCGTGGTGAAGAAAGAAGAGCGCCTGCCGGAATGGGTGATGAACCTGTCGGGTACGGCTGAGCAGATGAACGCGGTCGAAGAGGATGGCGACAAGTATCTGGTGGGGCCGCTGTGTGAAACGGCAGATACCTGCCTGAACAAGCGCCTGATCGTCGCCTTCAGCCTCGATAAGGAAGATGCCTACGCGATGTTGGTGGAAGTCCCGGCAGGTCTGCCGAAGGACAAGTCCCCAACACGCCACGCCGATTACCGTTTTCTCGGTAAGCCGGACGAAGGCATGAAAAAGCTGCTGATGGAGCAGCTGAAGAAAGATCCGAATTGGTACTAGGTTCCGTCTCACGGAGCCGGCGTCCATAGAAAGAAGCCAGTTCGCTTCTTTCTGTTTGCATCGCTCGCCAAGGGCGATGCATGACCAGGGGGCCGGGTTGCTCTGATCGATCAGGATCGGCGCGACCTACGGGTACAGGGAGTGCCTGCGCAAGGGCCGGGTCAGGCGAAAAGCTGCGACGCAAGTTCACAAGTCCTCAAGCTTGCTGAACTTGCGGCGGGCTTATGCTGTTCATCGTTCGCGCGTCATGCCGCCCATAGCCGACATTCATCGTTTTTCCTCCCGCCAACCATTACCTTGTGTGTCGGCGCGACCATCTATCGAGAAAACTTTGCTGACGCTATAGGCAGTTTCTTACGCCAGGCTGCGGATTTTCCAAGCATTTTCAGCAAACCCCTCTAGCCATTCGGTATCTCTGTGCATACCGGAATTGGCAGCTTCACGGCAGGTTCACCCGCTTGAATGGCGCATTCGAACTGACCGTTCAGACAATTATTTTCAAGAATAGCCATGCCGATTCGGCATAGGGTAGGCGTTTACGGCATTAGACGTCGCTCCCTTGCATGGGAATAGTTGCGGCTTTTTTCGCCTGCCAGTAAGCCATTTCGGCCACGCTGCGGTGACCTTCCATGGAGGCAGATGCACACACTTTTTCGCTTTCGAGCGGTCCAGCTGGCGCATTTGCCTTAAGTTCACTTGAAGTAAGGGTAATGACATGAAGAAGGCAAAGCTAAGCCTCGCCTGGCAGATCCTCATCGGTTTGGTACTGGGGATCGCGATCGGCGCAGTGCTCAACCATTTCAGTGCTGAAAAGGCCTGGTGGATCAGCAACGTGCTGCAGCCGGCGGGCGATATCTTTATCCGCCTGATCAAGATGATCGTCATCCCAATCGTGATTTCCTCGCTGATCGTGGGCATTGCTGGCGTTGGTGACGCGAAAAAGCTCGGTCGCATCGGTGTCAAAACCATCCTCTACTTTGAAGTCGTCACCACCATCGCCATTGTGGTCGGCCTGTTGCTGGCCAACCTGTTCCATCCGGGCGCGGGCATCGACATGAGTACCCTGGGTACAGTCGACATCTCCAAGTACCAGGCAACCGCCGCCGAGGTGCAGCATGAGCATGCGTTCATCGAGACCATTCTCAACCTGATCCCGTCGAACATCTTCGCTGCCGTTGCGCGCGGCGAGATGCTGCCGATCATTTTCTTCTCCGTGCTGTTCGGCCTGGGCTTGTCGAGCCTCAAGCCGGAACTGCGCGAGCCGTTGGTGACCATGTTCCAGGGCGTGTCCGAGAGCATGTTCAAAGTCACTCACATGATCATGAAGTACGCCCCTATCGGTGTATTTGCCCTGATCGCGGTAACGGTCGCTAACTTCGGCTTCGCCTCGCTGCTGCCGTTGGCCAAGCTGGTGATCCTGGTGTACGTCGCGATTCTGTTCTTCGCGTTTGCGGTGCTGGGCATGATCGCCCGCCTGTTTGGTTTCTCGATCCTCAAGCTGATGCGCATCTTCAAGGATGAGCTGGTGCTGGCCTACTCCACCGCCAGCTCTGAAACCGTGCTGCCGCGCGTGATCGAGAAGATGGAAGCCTACGGCGCGCCGAAGGCGATCTGCAGCTTCGTGGTGCCGACGGGTTACTCGTTCAACCTCGACGGTTCGACCCTGTACCAGAGCATCGCTGCAATCTTCATCGCGCAGCTGTACGGCATCGACCTGTCGATCGGCCAGCAACTGATGCTGGTCCTGACCCTGATGGTCACCTCCAAAGGTATTGCCGGTGTGCCGGGTGTGTCCTTCGTTGTGTTGCTGGCGACCCTGGGCAGTGTGGGCATCCCATTGGAAGGCCTGGCGTTTATCGCGGGTGTCGACCGTGTGATGGACATGGCGCGTACCGCGCTGAACGTGATCGGCAACGCTTTGGCCGTGCTGGTTATCTCGCGCTGGGAAGGTATGTACGACGATGCCAAGGGCGAGCGCTACTGGAATTCGCTGCCGCACTGGCGCAGCAAAGAAGCGCTGCCGGCCGGCGAGATCACGCGCGGCTGATCGCGCGATTGCGCTGACACAAACCCCGGATAATTCCGGGGTTTGTCGTTTCTGCCAGCCCCGCTATCATTCGCCCCAACTTTCGGGGGATTTAACTGATGCTCAATGGCCTGTGGCTTGGCTTCTTTGTCGTGGCAATGGTGTCAGCACTGGCGCAATGGCTGGTGGGCGGTAACGCCGGAATTTTCGCGGCGATGGTGGAAAGCATTTTCGCCATGGCCAAATTGTCGGTGGAGGTCATGGTGCTGCTGTTCGGCACCCTGACGCTGTGGCTGGGCTTTCTGCGTATCGCCGAAAAAGCCGGGATCGTCGATTGGCTGGCCAAGGCCCTGGGCCCGCTGTTTCGCCGCCTGATGCCGGAAGTACCCGCCGGCCACCCAGCCATCGGCCTGATCACCCTCAACTTCGCCGCCAACGGCCTGGGCCTGG
Organism: Pseudomonas sp. R4-34-07; assembly: GCF_003852375.1. NCBI lineage: Bacteria > Pseudomonadati > Pseudomonadota > Gammaproteobacteria > Pseudomonadales > Pseudomonadaceae > Pseudomonas > Pseudomonas sp. R4-34-07. Next base: position 97,908 of record NZ_CP027760.1, read on the forward strand.
ACAACGCCGCCACGCCTATCGGCCTGAAAGCCATGAAGGCGCTGCAGGAACTCAACCCTATCCCCAACACGGCAAGCAACGCGCAGATCCTGTTTCTGGTGCTCAATGCGTCCTCGCTGACGCTGTTGCCCGTGACCATCTTCATGTACCGCGCCCAGCAAGGCGCTGCCGACCCGACGCTGGTGTTCCTGCCGATCCTGCTGGCCACCAGCGCGTCGACCCTGGTCGGCCTGCTGTCGGTGGCGGTCATGCAGCGCCTGCGGTTGTGGGACCCCGTGGTGCTGGCCTATCTGATTCCCGGCGCGTTGGTGTTGGGTGGCTTCATGGCGCTGCTGGCGACCTTGTCCGCGACCGCACTGGCCGGTTTGTCGTCGATCCTGGGCAACCTCACGCTGTTTGGCTTGATCATGCTGTTCCTGGTGATCGGCGCGTTGCGCAAGGTCAAGGTGTATGAGGCCTTCGTCGAAGGCGCCAAGGAAGGCTTCGATGTCGCCAAGAACCTGTTGCCCTATCTGGTGGCGATGCTCTGTGCGGTGGGTGTGTTACGTGCGTCCGGCGCGCTGGACTTCGGCCTGGAAGGGATTCGCCACCTGGTGGCCTGGACCGGCATGGACACCCGCTTTGTCGACGCGCTGCCGACCGCGATGGTCAAGCCGTTCTCCGGCAGCGCGGCGCGGGCGATGCTGATCGAGACCATGCAGACCCAGGGTGTAGACAGCTTCCCGGCGTTGGTGGCGGCGACGATCCAGGGCAGTACCGAGACCACTTTTTATGTGTTGGCGGTGTACTTCGGGTCGGTGGGCATCCAGCGCGCGCGGCATGCGGTGGGGTGTGCGTTGTTGGCAGAATTCGCCGGAGTCGTTGCGGCTATTGCGGTGTGTTACTGGTTCTTTGGTTGAGGCTTAGATAGCTATCGGGGGCAAGCCCCCGATTAGGCCATCAGTGTTTAGAAGCAGCATTGCCTTGTGCGACCACCCAATCCACCACCTGTCTGTTCAAACTATCCCCCGCCTGCCCAAACCCAGCCACCACCGCCGGCACCTGGGTATCGCTCACCGGCTGGCGCACTTCAAACCGGCGACTGGCAATGATCCGCTGATCACTGCCGCGCACCAGCCGCGCATCCAGGCGAATCACCACGTCCACGGCCTTGCCGTGATATTCACTTTGAAACGCCTGCAACTGGCCGCCGAGCTCATAGTCGGCTTGCAGGTTAGTCTCGTCGGTACTCAACAGCGTCACCCGGCCGTCACGCTGGAAGCCATCCAGCAGGCGATTACGCAACAGCACCGGCGCCGGATCGCTCCAGCGCGAGTTCGCATAGCTGCTGATCAAATCGCCATTGGGCACCACCGCGATGCGCGGGCTGTCGAGAAACTCACTGGTTTGTGGCTTGGTCACGCGCAATGACCAGCTTACTGGCGCGCCTTGGCTGACGGGCTGGGCCGAAGCCAGGCGGTACACGTCGGACGGGTCCGGCTTGGGCAGGATCGAGCACGCGCTTATCAGCGCGAAGGCTGCCGGGGCGATCATTCGGTAAGCACGCTTCATGGCGTGAACTCCTTGTTCTTGTCACTGCCCAGCAGGTAACCGCTGGGGTTGGCTTCGAGGCGGCGCGAGATGGCGCGCAACGAACCGAGGGTTTCGCGCAGTTCGCGCACGGCCGGTGCCAGCTCATTGAGGCCCTGCAGGCCGCTGTTCACCGAGTCCTTGTTGTTGGCCAGCAACGTGTTGAGGGTGGCGGTGCTTTGCTCAAGAGACTTCATCGCCTGCTCCGCGCTGCCAAAGGCTTGCTTGCCTTGATCATTGAGCAAGCCGTTGGCGTTGCGCATCAATACGGTGGTCTGCTCCAGCGCACCGCCGGCCTGTTTGCTCACTTGCAGCAATTGCTGCATCACCACTTTGATGTCGCCGCGCTGGTCGGCGATGGCGCCGGTGGTTTGTTGCAGATTGTCCAGGGTCGTGCTCAAGCGTTCGACGTTTTCCCGGGAGAACAGCTGGTTGGCGTTATGCAGCAGCAGGTTGATGCTGGTCATCAGGTCGTTACTGTTATTGAGCAGGCGTGCGATGGGCGATGGCGACGCGATGATTTCCGGCAGGTTGCCATCTTTGCCCTTGAGTTCCGGGCTTTGCGGGGTGCCGCCGCTGAGCTGGATGATCGAGGTGCCAGTAATGCCGGTCAGGGCCAGCTTGGCCTGGGTGTCTTCCTTGATCGGCGTTTGCCCGGCCAGGCGGATGCGCGCCAGCACGCGGCGTGGGTCCTTGGGGTCCAGGCGCAGGCTGGTGACATCGCCCACCTTGATCCCGCTGTACTGCACCGAACTGCCTTGGGACAGGCCGCTGACCGCTTCGTTGAACACCACCTCGTAATCGCGGAAAGCACTGTCGACGCTGGATTTGGCCAGCCACAGGCCGAACAGCATCGCGCCGACCACCACAATTACGCTGAACAATCCGATCATCACATGATGGGCTCGGGTTTCCATGTCATACCTCGTTGAGCGATTGAGCGGCATCCAATGCCGCGCGGCCTCGGGGGCCGTGGAAATATTCGTGAATCCAGGCGTCGTCGGTTTCCGAGACAACATCAATGGCATCGGCCACCAGCACTTTCTTCTGCGCCAGCACCGCCACGCGGTCGGTGATGGTGTACAGCGTGTCGAGGTCGTGGGTCACCAGGAACACACTCAAGCCCAGCGCATCGCGCAGGGTCAGGATCAGTTGATCGAATTGCGCCGCGCCAATCGGGTCGAGGCCGGCGGTGGGTTCGTCGAGAAACAGGATGTCCGGATCCAGGGCCAGCGCGCGCGCCAGGGCGGCGCGCTTGATCATGCCGCCGGACAGCGACGCCGGGTATTTGTCGGCCGCCGACAACGGCAGCCCGGCCAGGGCCAGCTTGACCGCCGCCAAATGCTCGGCATCCGCACGGCTGAGCCCGGCGTGCTCGATCAACGGCAAGGCGACGTTCTCGGTGACGGTCAGCGAGGAAAACAACGCGCCCTTCTGGAACAGCACGCCGAAGCGCCGTTCCACCAATGAGCGTTCATGCTCGGGCAAGCTCGGCAGGTTCTTGCCGAACACCCGAACTTGCCCCTCGCTGGGCCGGCGCAGGCCGACGATGCTGCGCAGCAACACCGACTTGCCGCTGCCGGAGCCGCCGACCACCGCCAGGATTTCACCCTTGTACAAATCCAGGTCGAGGTTTTCGTGCACGCTCTGGCTGCCAAAGCGGTTGCACAGGCCGCGTACCTCAATCACCGCCTCAGTGGGCGCTCGATGCAGACGACTCACCAGCCCATCTCCATGAAAAACATGGCGGCGACCGCGTCCAGCACGATCACCACGAAAATCGATTGCACCACGCTGGAGGTGGTATGCGCGCCGACGGACTCGGCACTGCCGCTGACCTTGAACCCTTCCAGGCAACCAATTGCGGCGATCAGGAACGCGAAAATCGGCGCTTTCACCATGCCTACCAGGAAATGCTGCACGCCGATGTCCGATTGCAGCAGCGACAGAAACATCGCTGGCGAAATATCCAGGGCCACCGCACACACCACACCGCCGCCGACGATCCCTGAAAGCATCGCCAGGAAGGTCAGCATCGGCAGCGCCACCAGCAGCGCCAACACCCGTGGCAGCACCAGCAGCTCCATGGGGTCCAGGCCCAGAGTGCGGATCGCGTCAATTTCTTCGTTGGCTTTCATCGAGCCGATCTGTGCAGTAAAGGCACTGGCCGTGCGGCCGGCGATCAGGATGGCGGTGAGCAATACACCGAATTCGCGTAGGAAAGAGAACGCCACCAAGTCCACGGTGAATACCGTCGCGCCAAAGCTCTTGAGCACGGTGGCGCCGAGGAAGGCCACGACGGCACCGACCAAGAAGGTCAGCAGCGCGACGATCGGCGCGGCGTCGAGACCGGTCTGTTCGATATGCGCCACCATCGGCGTCAGGCGCCAGCGTTTAGGCCGCAAGATGCCGCGCACGAAGGTTTCGAGGATCAGGCCGATGAAGCCCAGCAGTTTCATCCCGTCTTGCCAGACGGTGTCCACGGCGCGGCCGATGCGCGCCAGCACCTGGATGCTGGTGCTCTCTTCCGGTTCTTTGAGCGGTACGCAAAAATCATTCAGCGAGCGGTAGACCGTCTTGAGCAGCGCCCGGTCGGCGGCGGACAGGCTGCAATCGGTCTGCTCGGCGGAGTGTTCGATGCGGTCGGGGCCCAGCAGCTCCACCAGCAGCGAAGCACCGGCGGTATCCAGGGCGCCGAGGCCGTTAAGGTCGATGCGCGCGCCGGCGTCGTATCGGCCGTCGAGTGTGGCCGACAACTTCTTCAGGTTTGCATAGTGGGCAAGCGTCCAGTCACCGGTAATCCGCAGCAGCGGCGGTGTGCTGGACGTATCGAGTTGGGCCGCGCCGGCTGTCGTACGAGTGGTCATAAGCTCCGAGCTTGTTTGGCTATCCACAATTCCTACGTAATAGCATGATCGGGCCTACTCTGGGTTGTCCGTTTGTGCTGAGTCGGTGACGTTGAAGCGCAGCACGCCAATGACTTGGCCGTCTTCGGTCAGCACCCGTACCTGCCAGCGGCCTACCGAATCCGGCGGGAAGTTCTGCTTGTGGGTCCAGGCGCGGTAGCCCTCCTTGCGGCCGCCATGGATATCCAGGGCAATGCGGTCGACTTCCTTGCCGTTGAATTTCCACACATGGTAGATCCGCTCATCCAGGCCGCGCGGGGCGTTGATGGCGGTGTAGGCGTACAGCCCGCCGCTGCGCAGTTGGGCGGCGCTGACCTGCTTGAGGTCGTCGCCCGGTGTGCGGTCTTGGAGCTGGGTGCTGATGGCCACTTCGGTCATCCACAGGGTGGCAGGTGGCACCCAGCTTCGCAGCAGCCAGCCGGCGCAGCCGATCGCGGCCGTGACCCCCAGCAGCATCGCCCAGCCCTTGATGCTGCGCAGTGGCAGGCTGACGGCCAGGCTCGGAATCGACAGGGCCATGGCGACGCCCAGGGCCAGCTTGTAACTCTCGGCGGTGGTCAGGTGCAGAATGATCGGCAATGCGGTCAGCAGTGCGGCGAATAATGTCAGTGTATGCAAGGCGAGGAACAGGGAGCGCTTGGGCGCCAGCCACTTGTAGTACAGCGGGTCGATGATCGACACCAGCGCCGCCGCACCGAGCAGGCCGGTGAACACCGACTGGCCGCTGTTCCAGGCCGTGGTGACGAAAAAGAACGGCAGCACGAAAAACAGACTTTCCTGGTGGATCATCTGGGTGGCGTAGCGCAGCAGCGGTTCGGGTATTTCGCGGTTGAACAGCTTGGTAAACAGTTGCGTGAAGCTGTTTTCCAACATCAGCCACAGCCAGCTCACCAGCATGATCACGGCGATCCAGCTGGCCATGCCTTGCTGGCGGTCCACCAGGATGAAGCTGCCCACACCCGATATGAAACCGCCGAGTGCGATCACCCCAGGGTAGCGTTTGATCAGTTCTATAACGCGCTGGATAAGGGGCGGTAAGTTCGGCATGGACGATTCACAATGTGTGTGGGAAAAATCCGAGACAGAATAACGTCTTAGTCCGTTGTTCGGTGCTTCATTACAGGGTCCGTTTGCGAGAAAACCGTAGCGCCGCCCCAGCCAGGATGATCAGTGCCAGCACACCCGCGCCGATCCAGCTCAGGGCGTTATAGCTCAACAACGGCTTTTCGACGCGCCAGTAGCCCGGCTGCTCCAACACCTGGCGCATGGCCTGATTGGTCTGCGCCAGGGTCACGGCCTTGATGCGTTTGGCCGGGTCGCCGAAGCGGCCATCGGCATATTCGCCGGCCGCGCTCCAATAATAGTCGGCCAACGCGCTGTTGCCCTGCACTGCCCAGGCCTGGCGGGCGATGGCGGCTTGCTGCAGGCGAGCGAACACCGCCGGGTCGAGGCCGTCCTTGAGCAACTGCGTCTTTAGGTCTTGCAATACCTGTTCGGCTTGCTCGAGGTTGTCCCGTTCGAGGTCGGCGTTCAGGCTGAGGAAACCGACGCCGCCGAGCACTTCGCGTTCGGTCCATGGGCCGTAAGACAAACCGTGCCTGAGCCGCAGTTGGCGGTACAACGCCCAGTCGAGGTAGTCCTTGAGCAGGTCGTAGGTTTCATCATGCTGGTCGTCCAGCACCGGTTCCGGGAACAGCCAGTGCAGCTTGGCGTTGTCGCCGACCCAGCCGTGGATCAGGTCACGCTGGCCGGCAGCGGCATGCTGGATTTGCGGCAGCGGCCGGTGTTCGCTCGGCTCTACCGGATCGAGTTGGCCAAAGGTGCGTTCCAGGTAGGCCGGCAGGAGTTTGTCCAGATCGCCGACGACGATCAGGGTCATATTGTTCGGCGCGTACCAATTTTTGCGCAGCGCCTCCAACTGATCGCGCGCGAGGTGGCTGACCTCGGCGCGTTCGGCGCACTTGAGGCCCAGCTCGACGGCTAACTGGTTGCTGGCGTTGTGGCCGAGGTCCTGGCGGTCGAGCAGGCGTTGCAAGTGTGAGTAATGACCGCCGTCCTCGCGCTCGACCACCTGCTTGGCAGCGTTGATATGGGCGTCGGTCAGTTGGGTGCGGGTGATGATTGCCAGCAGCAGGTCCAGCACCTTGCGCTGGTTCTGCGCGGGCGCCTCGATGACGAACGTGGTGTCGGCGTTGCTGGTGTAGGCGTTCCACTCGCCGCCCAGGGCTTGCATGCGGTCTTCGAGGTCGCCTTCGCCACCGCCATCGATGCCGCTGAACAACAGGTGTTCGAACAGATGCGGCAGTTCCTTCTGGTCGCAGCTGAAATCGTCCAGGCCCACGCCAACCACAAGGCGGATGGCCACATGCCCGCGCTCGGTGCCCGGTTTGAGCAACAGTTGCAGGCCGTTGGGCAAGGTGTAGCCCTCGACTTGCAGGCGGTCAAAGGCAAAGGTGTGTGCCGAGCCCAGCAGCAGGCAGGCGAGTAACAGGCGACGCATAACAAGCTTCCTGGCGAACGAGGTCCATTGTTAACTGACTTCGCTGGCTGGCGTACGTTCAGGGCGAATGGGTGATGTCGGCAATATCTTCAGCAGAGAGTGCGCCGGTGTCGGACGTTTCCAACACGACATAGGCGCTGCTGCAGAACAACGAGTTCAAGCGCTTCATGTCGGCAATCAGCTCCAGGTGCAGGGAACTGGTTTCCAGGCTCTGCACGATTTTACGTTGCAGGCGGCTGACGTGGGCGTGGGCCAGGCGACGTTCCTGGGCGCGAAAGCGGCGCTTCTCACGCAGTAATTGGCGGGCACTTTCCGGATCGCCGCTGAGGAAGACCGACAGGCCCAGGCGCAGGTTGGCGATCAACTGGCTGTGCAGGCCGCTGAGTTCTTCCAGGCCGACCTCGGAAAATTGCCAACGTTGCGAAGTCTTCTGCTGCTGGACTTTGCGCAGCATGCGCTCGATCAAGTCGCCCGCCAGCTTCAGGTTGATGGACAGCTCAATGATTTCCGCCCAGCGTCGGTTGTCCTGTTCACTCAGGTCTTCACGGGGCATTTGCGCCAGGTAAAGTTTGATCGCGCTATAAAGCGCCTCGACGTCATCGCTGAGGCTGCGCATTTCCTGGGTAATGGCGGTTTGTTTGCCGCGCAGCACTTCCTGCATCGAGGTGAGCATGTTGTCAATCAGGTCGCCGAGCCGCAGGGTTTCGCGGGCGGCGTTGGCCAGCGCCAGGCTCGGCGTATTCAGCGAGGCCAGGTCCAGATGGCGCGGCTTGGCTTTGCCATCGGTTTCTGGCCGCTCCGGCAGCAGCCATTCGCACAGCCGTGCCATCGGGCCGATGGTGGGCAATAGAATCAGGCAGCGGCTGACGTTGTAGAGCAGGTGGAACGTGATGACCATGGCCTGAGTGCTGTAGTCCAGGCCGTCCATCCAGCGTACGAGTGGGTCGAGTACCGGAATGATCAACAGCAGGCCGATCAACTTGTACAACAGGCTGCCCAGGGCGACTTGCCGCCCGGCGGTGTTCTGCATGCTGGTGCTGAGAAAGGCCAGGATGCCACTGCCGATGTTGGCGCCGATCACCAGGCCGATGGCCACGTGCAAACCGATCACGCCGGCACCGGCCAGGGTAGCCGTCAGCAGCACGGCGGCGAGGCTGGAGTAGGAAATCATCGCGAACAGCGCACCGACCAAGGCATCGAGCAAGATGTCACCGGTCAGCGAAGCGAAGATGACTTTGACACCTTGGGCATGGGTAATCGGCCCGGCGGCTTCGACGATCAATTGCAGTGCGAGAATGATCAACCCGAGGCCGATCCCGACCCGGCCGAGTTGCCCGGCCCGCGTCTGTTTGCGCGACAGGAAAAAAATCACCCCGAGGAAGATCAACAGCGGCGATAACCAGGACAGGTCCAGGGTGAGTACCCGCGCCATCAACGCGGTGCCGACGTCGGCGCCGAGCATGGTGGCCAAGGCGGGCGTCAGGCTCATTAAGCCTTGGCCGACAAAGGACGTCACCAGCATCGCCGTGGCATTGCTGCTCTGCACCATGGCCGTTACCAGGATGCCGGCGACAAACGCCAGCCAGCGCTTGGACATGTTCTGCCCGATGACTTGGCGCAAGTTGGAGCCGTAGACCCGCAGGATGCCGGTACGGACGATGTGCGTGCCCCAGATAAGCAGGGTCACGGCGGAAAGCAGATTGAGCAGGGTCAGCATGCTCGGCCCCCCGTGTGGGTGCGCTCCAACAGGAGCGAAGGAAAGTTGCCGCGTGCCGTTCTACGTCTTGTACTTAAGCTGTAGTTGGCGAATGGGCTCTGCGCCAGCATCGCATAGCTAAACTCGGGATTGAAACAAAACTGTCATATGTAGGAGCGAGCTTGCTCGCGAAGAACGTCAACGATTACGCGTACTGCCTGGTTTAACGCGTTGTCCTTGGGTTCTTCGCGAGCAAGCTCGCTCCTACAGGTTTATTGACCCGGAACGTCCTTGCGCAGTTTCACCGGGTCCTGCTGTTTCTTCTTTTTCGCGATGGCGGTGCGCATCTTGATGTTCACCGCTTCCACTGCCAGCGAGAACGCCATGGCGAAGTAGACGTAGCCTTTTGGCACGTGCACGTCGAAGGATTCGGCGATCAGCACGGTACCCACTACCAGCAGGAACGACAGCGCCAGCATCTTCAGCGACGGGTGCTTGTCGATAAATTCGCTGATGGTGCCAGCGGCCAGCATCATCACCAGTACGGCAACCACGATAGCGGCAATCATTACCGGCACATGGGAAACCATGCCGACGGCGGTGATGACCGAATCTAGGGAGAACACAATGTCGATGATCGCAATCTGGATGATGGTGTAGATGAACTTGCCGCCGGCGCCTTTAGGCTCGTCGGTGGTTTCATCTTCACCTTCCAGGGCGTGGTACATCTCCTGGGAGCTTTTCCACAACAGAAACAGGCCACCGAAGAACAGGATCAGGTCGCGACCGGAAATGCCCTCGCCGAACACTACGAACAGGTCGGCGGTCAGTTGCATGACCCAGGTGATCGACAGCAGCAACAGGATACGCGTGACCATCGCCAGCGCGAGGCCGAAGATCCGGGTGCGTGCCTGCATGTGCTTGGGCATGCGGCTGACCAGGATCGAAATCATGATGATGTTATCGATGCCCAGGACGATCTCGAGGGCCGTCAGGGTGAAGAAGGCAATCCAGATTTCCGGATTGGTCAGCCATTCCATGTGTATTCCTTTGAGCAAGTGTTAGACCGCGCAAGCTGTAGCGCCGCACGGTAGGTGAGTCGGTACGATTATAGAGTGCTGAACAGCGGAAAAATCCCCATCAGCAACGCGGCGAACATTATGCACAGGCATACCAGTACTGCCCACTTGAGGGTGAAGCGCTGGTGATCGCCAAACTCGATACCCGCCAGCGCGACCAGCAGGTAGGTCGAGGGTACCAGTGGGCTCAGCAGATGCACCGGTTGCCCGACGATCGACGCACGGGCCATTTCCACAGCGGTGATGCCGTAGTGGCTGGCGGCTTCGGCCAGTACCGGCAGCACGCCATAATAGAACGCATCGTTGGACATGAAGAAGGTGAACGGCATGCTCACCAGCGCAGTGATCACCGCCAAGTACGGGCCCATGGCTTCAGGGATGACCGCCAGCAGGCTCTTGGACATGGCATCGACCATGCCAGTGCCCGACAGGATGCCGGTGAAGATACCGGCGGCGAAGATCAACCCGACCACCGCCAATACGCTGCCGGCGTGGGCCGCGACGCGGTCTTTCTGTTGTTGCAGGCACGGGTAGTTGACGATCATCGCGATACTGAACGCCACCATGAACAGCACCGGCAGCGGCAACAGGCCGGCGATGAGCGTGCACATCAGCGCAAGGGTGAGCGCGCCGTTGAACCAGATCAGCTTCGGACGGCGGGCGTCGGGGAATTGCGACACGCTGATGTCGCTGTGGTCGATCTCGTCGCCCTGCAGGTGCAGTTCACCCAGGCGTGCGCGCTCGCGCTTGCCGTACATGTAGGCAATCACCAGGATCGCCACCACGCCGGCGGCCATGGCCGGGATCATCGGCACGAAGATGTCCGATGGGTCCACATGCAGCGCACTGGCGGCGCGGGCCGTCGGGCCACCCCAGGGGGTCATGTTCATCACGCCACCGGCAAGAATGATCAGGCCGGCCATGATCCGCGGGCTCATGCCGATGCGCTGGTACAGCGGCAACATGGCGGCGACGCAGATCATGTAAGTGGTGGCGCCGTCACCGTCGAGGGACACCACGAGGGCCAGCACGGCGGTGCCGACCGAGACTTTCAACGGGTCGCCCTTGACCATCTTGAGGATCTTGCGCACGGCCGGGTCGAACAGGCCGGAGTCGATCATCAGGGCAAAGTAGAGGATGGCGAACATCAGCATCACGCCGGTCGGCGCGAGCTTGGTGATGCCTTCGAGCATCATCGGGCCGATCTTCGGCGCGAAACCGCCGAACAGCGCGAACAGGATAGGCACGATGATCAAGGCGATCAGCGCAGACAGGCGCTTGGTCATGATCAGGAACATGAACGTGATGACCATGGCAAAGCCAAGGAAAGTCAGCATAGGAATACTCCAGGCGTAGCGCGGCTAGGGAATGGCGAACCGGGTGGGGTCAGCGCAGAACGAAAGGCACGTGGCGTACGGGGGGAGTTGGGGCAAACAGGCGGGTACGGACGGACATCGGGAATCACCATTGTTGTTGTTAACAGTCGGTCTGTTGCCGACAGTGGGGGTGATCCTAGACGGGTAAGCTTTCAGCCAGCTTTCGCTGAGAAAACAGGTGATACACGGTCGTGAGGCTTATTCAGATACAAATGTGGGAGGGGGCTTGCTCCCGATAGCGGTGGGTCAGCCAGCACATATATCAGCTGACCCAATGCCATCGGGAGCAAGCCCCCTCCCACAATTGGGTTTTGCGTACCGCTGAATCTTCAGGGCAGTTCGAGACCACCGGCCGCCTTGTGCAACGCCCGCAGATGTTCGCCCATCTGCTTGAGATTGGCTTCGCAAGCGGCAATCTCGGCAGCACGGGCAGGCTCGAGCAGCGCCCTTACCTCTTTATCCAGTTCGCCGGTCAGCGACTGCAGTTGCTTCTGGCGCTCGGCACTTTCCGATTCCAGCCGTTTGGCCTCCGACGGTTGCGGCAGGCCGTAGCCGCCACTGTCGAGCAGTTCGGCCGGACGGCTGAGGAAGCCGCTGTTGGCGAGAATTTGCTGCAGCGTGTTATTGGCTTTCTCCATGCCGCCGTTTTTCAGCTCCCGGGCATTGAGGTAGCGTTGTTTGACTTCGTCCTGGGCGAGCATCAGTTGTTTGCGATAGCTGGCTTGTTCCAGCAACAGCAACGCGGCGCTGGTGCGCAAATCGGCCTGGCTGAACCATTGGCGGCGCTCTTGCGCATTCAGCGACAGCCACTCTTCGACTTGGCTCTGCTTGATCGGCAGACGCTTGCGCAGTACATCGAACATCGCCTGGTAGCGCTCGCGGAACGAGTCGAAGTGATAACCCAGGCGCAACGCCTCGCGCTTGTCGTTCAGCACGCTGGTGTCGGCCAACCCACGTGCGCTGAGCACTTCCAGCAAGCCGTTGGGGGTGATGTTGTCCAGGCCGGTCAATTGTGGGTTGGCGCTGCCGCTGCGCAACAGCTTCAGGCTTTCTACCGCGCAGTTGTTGGAAATAAAGAAGTAGTTGCCGTCGTAGCTCCAGTGCATCTCGGCGGCATGTTCGACCGTGTCGTTGATTTCCTGGCGGTTGAGCTTCAGCGGCACGGATGCCAAGCTGCGCAGCTCGGTCTTGGTGTATTCGTCGATGACCTGGGCCAGCGGCAGCACAAACAGGCGCGACGGGTATTTGCCCACCAGGCCGTCCCAGCTCGACAGCTGGACGTCACCGACGAAGGCGCGGTAGGACAACACCAGATGCTGATCCAGGTCCAGCCTGCAATCCGGCCCGCGCGGACGGCCCGGCGCGCAGATCACCAGACGCAGCATGCTATGGCCCCAGCGGCTTACCAGATTCTGATTGGCTTCGGCGAGCAGGTAGTCGATTTCATACACGCGCTCCGGGTCGATCTGGCCCAGCGGGGTTTTGGCGAAGTCATTGCCGGCGTTCAAAAACGCGTAGGTATTGCCGCAGGCGTCCTGCCCGGGCGGTGCCCAGCCGAAATGTTCCTTGTAATAGCGCGCCAGCGCGGGGCGGCGGCAGGCGTAGCTTGGGTCGAGGAGGAAGTACTCCATGTTGACCGCGACGAATTCCAGCGGGCTGGTGGTTTCGTAGATATCCGGGCTGCGCACCACCTGATTATTGTGCTGTTCGCGTTCGCCGCGACGGCCGACGTATTGCGGCCAACCGGCGAGGTCCAGCAAGCGTGGGTCGTCACTGAGCGTGAAGCGCCGGTCATTCTGGCCACGGCATTGATCGGGCAGGCCAATCAAACCGGTGATGCTGTTCTGGCGGCTGCATCGCTGGATCAGGGCTCGCTCGTCTTTGGACCAGAGGCGCGCACGGTCGTAGATATGGGTCAGTTCATGCAGCACGGTGGCGAGCATTTCCTTGCGCACGGTGCCGTGGGGGCGGTTGGTTTTCTGCGTGGCGGCGCTGCCGTCGGTCAGGCTGGCAAGCAGGTTCTGGTTAAGATCCAGTTCGGACACCAGGGAGGCCTGGCCATAAGCGTTTTCAGGCATCTTGTCGGTCCAGCCGACGTCGATACGGCGGTCCAACTGCTCGATGAAACGCGGCGGCAAGGCGCCCATCGCTTCATCGAGCAGCGCCTGGCTGGCCTGCTGTTGCGCCGGGCTCAAGCCATCGGTCTTGAGCCGCAGTTGCAGGCCGGCCTGGGCTGTACCGGCACACAGCAGCACTGCCCCGGCCAGGAGCCAGGCGTTGATTCGCCTCACAGAGCGAGGATAGCTTCGGCGAGCGTCTGGTCGCTGGCATCACGGGCTTGTGGCACGCGGGTGCGCAAGGTGTCGAACGCCGCCTCGAGTTGCGCGCCACGAATCTCGCCGTTGGTGGCGACGAAGCTGGCGGCATCATCGTGGGCTTCGCGCACGATCTTGGAGTCGCGGATGGAGGTGGTGGTGTCCGAGGTGAAATCAATGGTGCGCGCCGAAGCACGGACGATGATGTTACTGGTGGCCTTCAGGGTTTGCGCCTGGGCGACATCGGCCAAAAACAGCAGGCCGAGGGCGGCGATGATCAACGGGCTACGCATGGGGTGACTCCAATACAAAGATGGACATACAAAGATGATTATTGGACGAGAATTGCCTGCGCCAGTTCAAGGTCGCTCGCATGAAGTTTTGGCTGGGTACGGCGCAGGTAATCCAGCGCGGACTCCAAGCGTGCGCCCCGCCATTGGCCGTCAGTGGCAATGAAAGCAGCAGCATCATCCTTGGCAACCCGTACCAATTTGTTGTCGAACGGCGCAGAGGTCACCTTGCTGGTGGCGTACGCGCTGACAACGGTGCTTTGGATGGACACGTCAAAGGCCGAAGCCGGCGGTGCCCAGCAGGCGCAGAACATCACAGGAACAATCAACAGGCGGTATGAAAAAGCCATGGGACTCGACAACTGAAAACGAGCGCCAAGGCTAGCGCAATGACCGGATGAGGGCCAGTGCGACTGGCCCTTCCCCTGGTTTTAGATCGCCAGGATGGCCTGGGCCAATTGAGCGTCAGTGGCGGTGTTCAACTGCGGCGCCTGTTGGCGGATCTGGGCCAGGGCGCTTTCCAGTTTCACACCTCGAATGGCGCCTTCGCTGGCGACAAAACTGGCCGCGTCGTCACGGGCGGCTCGCACCACTTTGTTGTCGCGCAGGGAGGACGTGGCATCAGAGGTGGCATCGGAAGTGGCTTTCAGTGCGCCAACGATCGAATCGGTGGTGACGATAAAGCTGCTCGCGTTGGCATTGGCAGCAACGGCCAACAGGGCGGCAGTGCACAGCAGGCGAAGACGGGACATGGGGTAACTCCTGTAGATGAGCAAATAAAGTGGCACAGAGTGGCCACAATGAAACGGACGTTGGCATTTGGGCATCTGACGCCCGTTCTACAAGGTTCGCCACGTAGTGATTGGATATTAGGCCACCGCTTGTCCATTCGGAAGTCGTCGTTTAACTGTTATGGTTATATTTTAAGATATAAAAACTGTATTGGTTCGGCAGATCGTCGCTGTTTCAATTGCATCGCATCAGAAACAGCAAAGCCCGCCTCCGGTTTCCCGGGGCGGGCTTTGCTTTGACAAATCAGAGTGCTGGCAGTGGACCCGGCAGGTCAGGGCCAGCGAGCGCCAATCAGCGCCAGAACGGCTTGCTCAGCTCTTCGTAGCGTTGAGCTTCGCTGATACCAGCATCGGCCAGCAGACGCGAATCCAGGCGAGCCAGTTGGTGGCGGCTGGAGATGCGGCGCTGCCACAACATCAGGTTGGCGAGAACGCGCAGAGGCAGGGAAGCCTGGGTGTTAACAGCTTTTTCTTCGAAGAACAGTTCGGAACTGAGTGTACGTTCCATGATGACATCCTTCCGCTTGTGGCGGGATTAGGTAGTGGTTTAACTGATGCCAATCATCCTCCTCCCGCGCAAGACTCTCTAGATACAGTTCACCTGTATTGTGAGGGGCCAGTTAACTGTTTATAGAGGCTGTACGGTACGAAATGAGGGCAACTGTACCTGCTTGCACTGAAGCAGTGCGAAATAGGCATTTTAGAGGTAGGTCGTAGGATATTTCGGTAGGAAATGACCGGTACAGCAGTACAGTTTTTTACGTAACCACCGCTTAAACGACCGGGTCGATGAAACTGTTCAGGCATCAACCCGGTTGTGTACCCCTCAACCTTTGAGCATGTGTCCGGTTTCTTCCAGGTTAATGTGCCAGCTCAGTGCATCACGCAGGATGTGCGGGGTATGCCCGCCAAGCGCGCAGGCGGCCTCGAAGTAACTGTTCAGCGCATCGCGATACGCCGGGTGCACACAGTTGTCGATGATCACTCGGGCCCGCTCCCGTGGCGCCAGGCCACGCAAGTCGGCCAGGCCCACTTCGGTCACTAGGATGTCTACGTCATGTTCGGTGTGGTCCACATGGCTCACCATCGGTACCACGCTGGAAATCGCGCCGCCTTTGGCAATCGACTTGGTCACGAAGATCGCCAGGTGTGCATTGCGCGCAAAGTCCCCGGAGCCGCCAATACCGTTCATCATTCGCGTGCCGCAAACGTGGGTGGAATTGACGTTGCCGTAGATATCGAACTCCAGCGCGGTGTTGATACCAATAATGCCCAGGCGACGCACCACTTCAGGATGGTTGGAAATCTCCTGCGGGCGCAGCACCAATTTGTCCTTGTAGTGCTCAAGATTGCCGAACACGTCGGCATTGCGCCGCTCCGACAGGGTAATCGAGCTGCCGGAGGCGAAGCTCAGCTTGCCGGCGTCGATCAAGTCGAACGTCGAGTCCTGCAGCACTTCCGAATACATGGTCAAGTCTTCGAACGGCGAGTCAATCAGGCCACACATCACCGCGTTAGCGATATTGCCGATACCGGCCTGCAGCGGGCCGAGCTTGTTGGTCATGCGGCCGGCGTCCACTTCCTGTTTCAGAAAGTTGATCAGGTGATTGGCGATGCCTTGGGTATCGGCGTCGGGTGGCGTCACGGTGGACGCAGAATCCGCCTGATTGGTGATCACAATAGCGACGATTTTTTCGGGCGGGATAGGAATCGCCGGGCTGCCAATGCGGTCGTCGACTTTAACCAGCGGAATCGGCGTGCGGGTTGGCCGATAGGAGGGGATGTAAATATCGTGCAGCCTTTCCAGGTTCGGATTGTGCGCCAGGTTGATCTCGACGATCACTTGCTTGGCAAAAATCGCGAAGCTGGCCGAGTTGCCTACCGAGGTGGTGGGCACGATATGCCCAAGCTCGGTGATTGCAACGGCTTCGATTACCGCGATGTCCGGCAACTTGAGCTGGTTATTGCGCAGTTGCTCGACAGTTTCCGACAGGTGCTGGTCGATAAACATCACCTCGCCCGCGTTGATCGCCTTGCGCAGCGTGCTGTCCACTTGAAAGGGCATGCGACGTGACAGCACGCCGGCTTCGGTCAATTGCTTGTCCAGGTCGTTGCCCAGGCTGGCGCCGGTCATCAGGGTGATTTTCAGCGGGGAAGTCTTGGCGCGCTCGGCCAGGGCGTGAGGAACGGCCTTGGCTTCACCGGCGCGGGTGAAGCCGCTCATGCCGACGGTCATGCCGTCTTCGATCAGTGCGGCGGCGTCTGCCGCGCTCATGACCTTGTTCAACAATGAAGGCAAGCGGATACGATCACGGTACATGAATGGTTATCTCGGGCTACGGAAGCAAGGTGGGCAGTGTAGTGATTTCAAAAAGTTTCGGCCCGCTACCATGGTCGAATGCCGAGTAGCGATTTAGAGCCTTTGGTCGGGTTTCATATGAGTGTGCAAGCGGGACGTGCAACGTCCCCGGCTGCATTCCCACGCAGAGCATGGGAACGAAAAAACCCCAGCCTACGTGAGGCCAGGGTTTCGGGTGTTGCGCTGGCGCAGTGTTATTCGACGGCCTTGACCATGTCTTCGATGACCTTCTTGGCATCACCGAAGACCATCATGGTCTTGTCCAGGTAGAACAACTCGTTATCCAGGCCCGCGTAGCCGCTGGCCATCGAGCGCTTGTTGACGATGATGGTTTTGGCCTTGAACGCTTCAAGGATCGGCATGCCGGCGATCGGTGAGTTCGGATCGTTCTTGGCGGCCGGGTTGACCACGTCGTTGGCGCCCAGCACCAGTACCACGTCGGCCTGGCCGAACTCGGAGTTGATGTCCTCCATCTCGAACACTTGGTCGTACGGTACTTCTGCTTCGGCGAGCAGTACGTTCATGTGCCCAGGCATACGGCCCGCCACCGGGTGGATCGCATACTTCACTGTCACGCCGCGGTGTGTCAGCTTCTCGGTCAGTTCCTTGAGCGCGTGCTGCGCCCGGGCCACTGCCAGACCGTAGCCCGGCACGATGATTACGGTGTCGGCGTTGGTCAGCAGGAACGTGGCATCGTCGGCCGAGCCGGACTTCACCGGCCGTGCTTCTTTAGAGCCTGCCGCAGCGGTGGCGTCTGGCGTGTTGCCGAAACCGCCGAGCAGTACATTAAAGAAGGAACGGTTCATCGCCTTGCACATGATGTACGAGAGGATTGCGCCGCTGGAACCCACCAGGGAGCCGGCGATGATCAGCATCGAATTGTTCAGCGAGAAGCCGATGCCCGCCGCTGCCCAGCCGGAGTAGCTGTTGAGCATCGACACGACGACCGGCATGTCGGCGCCGCCGATCGGGATGATGATCAGCACGCCCAGAACGAAGGCCAGGGCCAGCATCACTGCGAAGGCAGTCAGGTTGCCGGTGAACATGAACGCCAGGCCCAGGCCCAGCGTGAGCAGGCCCAGCACCAGGTTGAGCTTGTGCTGGCCACCGAACTGTACCGGTGCGCCCTGGAACAGGCGGAACTTGTACTTGCCCGACAGCTTGCCGAAGGCGATCACCGAACCGGAGAAGGTGATTGCGCCGATGGCGGCGCCGAGGAACAGCTCCAGGCGGTTGCCCGCAGGAATCGCGTCGCCCAGGTGTTTGACGATGCCCAGCGATTGCGGCTCGACGACAGCTGCGATGGCGATAAACACTGCGGCCAGGCCGATCATGCTGTGCATGAAAGCTACCAGCTCCGGCATCTTGGTCATTTCTACGCGCTTGGCCATGATCGAGCCGGCGGTGCCGCCGATCAGCAGGCCGACGATCACGTAACCGATACCGGCAGTCGCCAGCTCAGCGCCGAGCTTATAGATGAGGCCGACGGTGGTGAGTACCGCCAGCGCCATGCCGAGCATGCCGAACAGGTTGCCGCGCCGCGAAGTGGTCGGGTGCGAGAGGCCTTTGAGGGCTTGGATGAAACAGATCGACGCAATCAGGTAGAGCGTCGTGACGAGGTTCATGCTCATTACTTTGGCGCCTCTTCTTTTACTTTCGGGGCTTTTTTCTTGAACATCTCAAGCATGCGCCGCGTGACCAGAAAGCCACCAAATACGTTGACCGCTGCCAGCGCCACGGCCAGGGTGCCCATCGTCTTGCCCAGCGGCGTCACCGTGAGAGCGGCGGCGAGCATGGCGCCGACGATCACGATAGCCGAAATGGCGTTGGTCACGGCCATCAACGGCGTGTGCAGCGCGGGTGTCACGTTCCAGACCACGTGGTAACCGACATAAATCGCCAGCACAAAGATGATCAGGTTGTAGATACCGGGGGAGATAAGCTCTTCCATCGTCTGAATCCCTGCTTAGGCGTTTTTGCGGATGACTTGGCCGTCGCGGCACATCAGGCACGCGGCGACGATGTCGTCTTCGAGGTTGATTTCAAACTGCCCTTCCTTGGTGAACACCAGCTTCAGGAAGTCCAGCAGGTTGCGTGCATACAAGGCCGACGCATCGGCGGCCACGGCGCCGGCCAGGTTGGTCGGGCCGCAAATGATCACGCCGTTTTCCACCACCACTTGATCTGCGACCGTCAGCGGGCAGTTGCCGCCCTGGGCTGCCGCGAGGTCAATGACGACCGAGCCCGGTTTCATCTGTGCGACGGTTTCGGCGCTGAGCAAGGTCGGTGCTTTGCGACCGGGGATCAATGCCGTGGTGATGACGATATCTGCTTGCCTGGCGCGCTCGTGCACAGCCAGGGCCTGGCGCTGCATCCAACTGGTGGGCATCGGGCGTGCGTAACCACCGACGCCGACCGCGCATTCACGTTCCTCATCGGTTTCGTAAGGCACATCGACGAACTTGGCGCCGAGGGATTCGATCTGTTCCTTTACGGGCGGGCGTACATCAGAGGCTTCGATTACTGCACCCAGGCGTTTCGCCGTGGCAATGGCCTGCAAACCGGCGACGCCAGCGCCAAGGATCAGCACGCGGGCCGCTTTCACGGTGCCTGCGGCGGTCATCAACATCGGCATGAAGCGCGGGTAGTGGTGGGCAGCCAGCAATACCGCCTTGTAACCGGCGATGTTGGCTTGTGAAGACAGCACATCCAGGCTCTGGGCCCGCGAGGTGCGTGGCGCGGCTTCGAGAGCGAAGGCCGTGATGCCGCATTCTGCGAGCTTGGCGATGGTTTCGTTGCTGAACGGATTGAGCATGCCCACCAATACGGTGCCGCTTTTGATCAGCGCCAGTTCGCTGTCGCTGGGGGCAACCACCTTGAGGATCAGTTCGGCGCCAAACGCATCGTTGGCGCTGCCAATGGTTGCGCCTGCCGTTTCATAAGCACTGTCGACGATGCTGGCTTTAATGCCTGCGCCGCTTTGTACAGTGACCTTATGGCCCTGGCCGATCAGCTTCTTGATGGTTTCCGGGGTGGCAGCCACCCGCGTTTCACCGGTCTGGGTTTCGAGAGGAACACCAATGTGCACGTCAAATCTCCTGCATGATCTTTTTGCTTTTGATCTTTTTGTAAAAAGGCCAGTGCGCCATGAGTGGCACAGCTGGGGCGGCCGATCAGCACGATCCCGCTGAAATGACAGCGGGGCGCGGCATTTTGCAGGCGAACTTTACGGCCTTCAAGGGATTATGACGGGTGACGAAAAATTAACTACAAGTCACCCTGTGACTGATTGTCGCAATGCGTGGGGATAACCTCATTGAATACAGGTAGTTAAGCCTTTTTGCAGCGAGACAGTCGATTTACACATGTTTATGGTGAATAGTCGGTTATTGACCCGTGATAGTCGCTATAGGCCATGAGAATCATGGCTTTGAGCCTTATCTTCGTTCGGCAGGTACAGTCTGTTTAAATGCGACATCTACGTATATCTGTAGGGCTTTTGTTTATCTGACTACAAGGTCAGCAAAATGCCGTATGCCCCTAGATAGCGGAGTTGTAGCGCTGAGATTGGCCAATAAGCCAGTCTCGGAATGCATGCAATGAAGCAGATTCAACTTTTCGCTCCGGAATCATCAAGTAATAGGCCTTATCGCTGCTTAGAGTTTGGTTGGCGGCGATCACCAACTGTTTCTCCTGTAACTCCCGCTGGATCAAGAAGGGCGGGATCAACGCGATGCCCATGTCATGCATAGCCGCCTGGGACAACATTGAGAATAGCTCGTAACGCGGGCCTGTCATGTCGCGGGGAACGCTCAGTTGCTGGGCGTTGAACCACTGGCGCCAGGCATAAGGGCGGGTTGTCTGCTGCAGCAGGGGCAGTTCGGCGATTTCCCGAGGAGTGAAGTGCGCAAGGTCGCCGAGTAAGCGTGGGCTGCAGACGGGCACAGGGTTTTCACCCATGAGCCGATGGGATTCCGTGCCGGACCAGTCGGCATCGCCGAAGTAGATCGCAGCGTCGAACTCGGTGTCGGCAAACAGGAAGGGGCGCGTGCGGTTGGTCAGGTTGACCGTCACTTCCGGATGCTGCTGTTGGAAGTCCTTCAGGCGCGGGATCAGCCACTGGGTGCCAAACGTCGGTACCACCGCCAGTTCGATCACATTCGCACCCTGCTGGCCCATGACGGAAAGGGTGTCGCGCTCCACTGCGTCCAGTTGCGTTGCCACTCTGCGGCTATAGGACAGCCCTGCCTCGGTCAGCTTCACTCCGCGCCGCGAGCGCCGAAACAGTTCGACACTCAAAAACTCTTCAAGGCTGGCGATCTGCCGGCAGATCGCGCCTTGGGTGATGGAAAGCTCCTGCGCCGCCTTGGTGAAGCTCTCGTGGCGGGCTGCTGCTTCAAAGCTGATGAGCGCGGTAGTGCTGGGGATTTTCCTGCGCATGTACATTGTCCTCACATGTAAGGCGCATTTTTGGCCTTATCGAGCATCACGAAGTGAGAAATTAGCACAAGCTCATGCAGAAACCTCGTTTGCCCTCTGCACCGTCCCGACCTAGTCTGCATGCACGACGTTTGATTCTTTTCGTGAGGACTTATTCATGGCTGGCAAGGCAAGCTTCAACTGGATCGATCCACTGCTGCTGGATCAACAGCTCACCGAAGAAGAGCGCATGGTGCGTGACAGTGCCGAGCAATTTGCTCAGGACAAGTTGGCGCCTCGAGTGCTTGAAGCTTTCCGTCATGAAAAGACCGACCCTGCGATTTTCCGCGAGATGGGCGAAACCGGCTTGTTGGGAGCGATGATCCCCGAGCAATACGGTGGCAGTGGCTTGAACTACGTCAGCTATGGGTTGATTGCCCGTGAAGTCGAGCGTGTCGATTCCGGTTATCGCTCGATGATGAGCGTGCAGTCCTCACTGGTGATGGTGCCGATCAATGAATTCGGTACCGAGGCGCAAAAGCAAAAGTACCTGCCGAAATTGGCCTCGGGCGAATGGATCGGCTGCTTCGGTCTCACCGAGCCCAATCATGGTTCTGATCCGGGCGCGATGATCACCCGTGCGCGCAAAGTGGAGGGCGGCTACAGCCTGAGCGGCGCGAAGATGTGGATTACCAACAGCCCGATCGCCGACGTGTTTGTGGTGTGGGGCAAGGACGACGCTGGCGACATACGCGGGTTTGTCCTGGAGAAGGGCTGGAAAGGCCTGAGCGCGCCGGCGATTCACGGCAAGGTCGGCCTGCGGGCGTCTATCACCGGCGAAATCGTGATGGATAACGTATTTGTCCCGGAAGAGAACATCTTTCCGGATGTGCGTGGCTTGAAGGGACCTTTTACTTGCCTGAATTCGGCACGATACGGCATCTCCTGGGGCGCGTTGGGCGCTGCGGAGTTCTGCTGGCATACCGCGCGTCAGTACACCCTTGATCGCCACCAGTTTGGCCGGCCATTGGCCGCGACGCAGTTGATCCAGAAGAAGCTGGCCGACATGCAGACCGAGATCACGTTGGCGCTGCAAGGCTGCCTGCGGTTGGGTCGGATGAAGGATGAAGGGACGGCGGCGGTCGAGATCACTTCGATCATGAAGCGCAACTCATGCGGCAAGTCCCTGGATATCGCGCGTATGGCCCGGGACATGTTGGGTGGTAACGGTATCTCCGACGAGTTTGGGGTGGCGCGGCATTTGGTCAACCTGGAGGTGGTCAACACCTATGAAGGTACCCATGACGTGCATGCCTTGATCCTGGGGCGCGCGCAAACCGGTCTTCAGGCGTTCTATTAATAGGAGCATGGGCATGGGCGCGCTTTCGCATCTGCGAGTACTGGATTTATCGCGAGTACTGGCGGGCCCTTGGTCCGGACAGATACTTGCGGACCTCGGGGCCGAGGTAATCAAGGTCGAAAGGCCGGGCAATGGTGACGACACGCGCGCCTGGGGGCCGCCCTTCCTCAAGGATGCTTATGGTGAGAACACCAGTGAGGCGGCGTATTACCTGTCGGCCAACCGAAATAAAGAATCGGTGACCATCGACTTCACCAAGCCTGAGGGGCAGAGGCTGGTGCGTGACCTGGCTGCCAAGTCGGACATTCTGATCGAGAACTTCAAAGTCGGTGGCCTGGCGGCTTATGGTTTGGATTATGAGTCGCTCAAGGAGATAAATCCGGAGCTGATCTATTGCTCGATCACCGGCTTTGGCCAGACCGGACCTTATGCCACGCGTGCCGGCTATGACTTCATGATTCAAGGACTGGGTGGGTTGATGAGCCTGACCGGTCGGCCTGAAGGGGATGATGGCGCGGGGCCGGTAAAGGTTGGGGTGGCATTGACCGATATTCTCACGGGGCTTTATTCAACCGTGGCTATCCTGGCCGCCCTTGCCCACCGGGATCACGACGGCGGCGGGCAGCATATTGATATGGCGCTGCTGGATGTACAGGTGGCTTGCCTGGCTAATCAGGCGATGAATTACCTGACGACCGGAGTCTCGCCAAAACGCCTGGGCAACGCGCATCCGAATATCGTGCCTTATCAGGACTTTCCTACGGCCGATGGTGATTTCATTCTGACGGTGGGAAATGACGGGCAGTTTCGCAAATTCGCCGAGGTGGCTGGGCAGCCACAGTGGGCGGATGATCCGCAGTTCTCTACTAACAAGATGCGGGTTGCCAATCGTGCGGCGCTGATCCCGTTGATTCGTCAGGCGACGGTCTTTAAGACCACGGCAGAGTGGGTATCGCAACTGGAGAAAGTAGGCGTGCCGTGTGGGCCGATCAATGATCTGGCGCAAATGTTCGCTGATCCGCAGGTCAAGGCGCGGGGGCTGGCCATGGAGCTGCCTCATGCTTTGGCGGGGATGGTGCCTCAGGTCGCCAGCCCGATCCGGCTTTCCAAGACGCCTGTGGAGTATCGCAGTGCGCCGCCGCTGCTGGGTGAGCACACGCTTCAAGTGCTGCAGAGTGTACTGGGGCTGACGCCGTTGAATGTGGATGCTTTAAGAAAGGCTGGCGTCATCTGAGTGCGCTCTCTATATAGAAGAGGTATCTGTCGTTCGTTTTATGATCAATCCTAACTATTTGATAAGAAAACGAAATTAGAAGTTGACGGCAGATTCTGTGCGCCTATAATTCGCCCCACTTCCGGCGCAGTCGAAACGGAAAACTCCTTGGTAAACAATGAGTTAAGTAGGTTTCGATAGCAGGTTGCTTCAGTCCATCGAAGCCAAAAGGAAGTTGAAAAAGAGGTGTTGACAGCAGCGTGTAACGCTGTAGAATTCGCCTCCCGCTTACGAGAGATCGCAAGCGCAAGTGGTTGAAGTTGTTGAGGAATTCTTCGAAAGCTTCTGAAAATAACCGCTTGACACCAAATGAGGCTGCTGTAGAATGCGCGCCTCGGTTGAGACGAATAACTCTTAACCAACCGCTCTTTAACAACTGAATCAAGCAATTCGTGTGGGTGCTTGTGGAGTCAGACTGATAGTCAACAAGATTATCAGCATCACAAGTTACTCCGCGAGAAATCAAAGATGTAACCAACGATTGCTGAGCCAAGTTTAGGGTTTCTTAAAAACCCAAAGATGTTTGAACTGAAGAGTTTGATCATGGCTCAGATTGAACGCTGGCGGCAGGCCTAACACATGCAAGTCGAGCGGTAGAGAGAAGCTTGCTTCTCTTGAGAGCGGCGGACGGGTGAGTAATGCCTAGGAATCTGCCTGGTAGTGGGGGATAACGTTCGGAAACGGACGCTAATACCGCATACGTCCTACGGGAGAAAGCAGGGGACCTTCGGGCCTTGCGCTATCAGATGAGCCTAGGTCGGATTAGCTAGTTGGTGAGGTAATGGCTCACCAAGGCGACGATCCGTAACTGGTCTGAGAGGATGATCAGTCACACTGGAACTGAGACACGGTCCAGACTCCTACGGGAGGCAGCAGTGGGGAATATTGGACAATGGGCGAAAGCCTGATCCAGCCATGCCGCGTGTGTGAAGAAGGTCTTCGGATTGTAAAGCACTTTAAGTTGGGAGGAAGGGCAGTTACCTAATACGTGATTGTTTTGACGTTACCGACAGAATAAGCACCGGCTAACTCTGTGCCAGCAGCCGCGGTAATACAGAGGGTGCAAGCGTTAATCGGAATTACTGGGCGTAAAGCGCGCGTAGGTGGTTTGTTAAGTTGGATGTGAAATCCCCGGGCTCAACCTGGGAACTGCATTCAAAACTGACTGACTAGAGTGTGGTAGAGGGTGGTGGAATTTCCTGTGTAGCGGTGAAATGCGTAGATATAGGAAGGAACACCAGTGGCGAAGGCGACCACCTGGACCAACACTGACACTGAGGTGCGAAAGCGTGGGGAGCAAACAGGATTAGATACCCTGGTAGTCCACGCCGTAAACGATGTCAACTAGCCGTTGGGAGCCTTGAGCTCTTAGTGGCGCAGCTAACGCATTAAGTTGACCGCCTGGGGAGTACGGCCGCAAGGTTAAAACTCAAATGAATTGACGGGGGCCCGCACAAGCGGTGGAGCATGTGGTTTAATTCGAAGCAACGCGAAGAACCTTACCAGGCCTTGACATCCAATGAACTTTCCAGAGATGGATTGGTGCCTTCGGGAACATTGAGACAGGTGCTGCATGGCTGTCGTCAGCTCGTGTCGTGAGATGTTGGGTTAAGTCCCGTAACGAGCGCAACCCTTGTCCTTAGTTACCAGCACGTCATGGTGGGCACTCTAAGGAGACTGCCGGTGACAAACCGGAGGAAGGTGGGGATGACGTCAAGTCATCATGGCCCTTACGGCCTGGGCTACACACGTGCTACAATGGTCGGTACAGAGGGTTGCCAAGCCGCGAGGTGGAGCTAATCCCAGAAAACCGATCGTAGTCCGGATCGCAGTCTGCAACTCGACTGCGTGAAGTCGGAATCGCTAGTAATCGCGAATCAGAATGTCGCGGTGAATACGTTCCCGGGCCTTGTACACACCGCCCGTCACACCATGGGAGTGGGTTGCACCAGAAGTAGCTAGTCTAACCTTCGGGAGGACGGTTACCACGGTGTGATTCATGACTGGGGTGAAGTCGTAACAAGGTAGCCGTAGGGGAACCTGCGGCTGGATCACCTCCTTAATCGACGACATCAGCTGCTTCATGAGCTCCCACACGAATTGCTTGATTCATTGAAGAAGACGAAAAGAAGCAGCCCAAAGGGTTGTAGCTTAGTTGGTTAGAGCGCACCCCATGCTTTGTGGTAAAGAGCAGGGTGAGGTCGGCCTTAGCAGCTCGAAATTGGGTCTGTAGCTCAGTTGGTTAGAGCGCACCCCTGATAAGGGTGAGGTCGGCAGTTCGAATCTGCCCAGACCCACCAATTTTGTGTGGGAAACGCCTGTAGAAATACGGGGCCATAGCTCAGCTGGGAGAGCGCCTGCCTTGCACGCAGGAGGTCAACGGTTCGATCCCGTTTGGCTCCACCACTACTGCTTCTGTTTGTAGAAAGCTTAGAAATGAGCATTCCATCGCTGTGATGGTGAATGTTGATTTCTAGTCTTTGACTAGTTCGTTCTTTAAAAATTTGGGTATGTGATAGAAAGATAGACTGACCGTTACTTTCACTGGTAACGGCTCAGGCTAAGGTAAAATTTGTGAGTCGCTCTTAATTGAGTATGATCGAATTTTCGGCGAATGTTGTCTTCACAGTATAACCAGATTGCTTGGGGTTATATGGTCAAGTGAAGAAGCGCATACGGTGGATGCCTTGGCAGTCAGAGGCGATGAAAGACGTGGTAGCCTGCGAAAAGCTTCGGGGAGTCGGCAAACAGACTTTGATCCGGAGATGTCTGAATGGGGGAACCCAGCCATCATAAGATGGTTACCTTACACTGAATACATAGGTGTATGGAGCGAACCAGGGGAACTGAAACATCTAAGTACCCTGAGGAAAAGAAATCAACCGAGATTCCCTTAGTAGTGGCGAGCGAACGGGGACTAGCCCTTAAGTGGCTTTGAGATTAGCGGAACGCTCTGGAAAGTGCGGCCATAGTGGGTGATAGCCCTGTACGCGAAAATCTCTTAGTCATGAAATCGAGTAGGACGGAGCACGAGAAACTTTGTCTGAATATGGGGGGACCATCCTCCAAGGCTAAATACTACTGACTGACCGATAGTGAACTAGTACCGTGAGGGAAAGGCGAAAAGAACCCCGGAGAGGGGAGTGAAATAGATCCTGAAACCGTATGCGTACAAGCAGTGGGAGCCTACTTTGTTAGGTGACTGCGTACCTTTTGTATAATGGGTCAGCGACTTATTTTCAGTGGCGAGCTTAACCGAATAGGGGAGGCGTAGCGAAAGCGAGTCTTAATAGGGCGTCTAGTCGCTGGGAATAGACCCGAAACCGGGCGATCTATCCATGGGCAGGTTGAAGGTTGGGTAACACTAACTGGAGGACCGAACCGACTACCGTTGAAAAGTTAGCGGATGACCTGTGGATCGGAGTGAAAGGCTAATCAAGCTCGGAGATAGCTGGTTCTCCTCGAAAGCTATTTAGGTAGCGCCTCATGTATCACTGTAGGGGGTAGAGCACTGTTTCGGCTAGGGGGTCATCCCGACTTACCAAACCGATGCAAACTCCGAATACCTACAAGTGCCGAGCATGGGAGACACACGGCGGGTGCTAACGTCCGTCGTGAAAAGGGAAACAACCCAGACCGTCAGCTAAGGTCCCAAAGTTATGGTTAAGTGGGAAACGATGTGGGAAGGCTTAGACAGCTAGGAGGTTGGCTTAGAAGCAGCCACCCTTTAAAGAAAGCGTAATAGCTCACTAGTCGAGTCGGCCTGCGCGGAAGATGTAACGGGGCTCAAACCATACACCGAAGCTACGGGTATCACGTAAGTGATGCGGTAGAGGAGCGTTCTGTAAGCCTGTGAAGGTGAGTTGAGAAGCTTGCTGGAGGTATCAGAAGTGCGAATGCTGACATGAGTAACGACAATGGGTGTGAAAAACACCCACGCCGAAAGACCAAGGTTTCCTGCGCAACGTTAATCGACGCAGGGTTAGTCGGTCCCTAAGGCGAGGCTGAAAAGCGTAGTCGATGGAAAACAGGTTAATATTCCTGTACTTCTGGTTATTGCGATGGAGGGACGGAGAAGGCTAGGCCAGCTTGGCGTTGGTTGTCCAAGTTTAAGGTGGTAGGCTGGAATCTTAGGTAAATCCGGGATTCTAAGGCCGAGAGCTGATGACGAGTTGTCTTTTAGATGACGAAGTGGTTGATGCCATGCTTCCAAGAAAAGCTTCTAAGCTTCAGGTAACCAGGAACCGTACCCCAAACCGACACAGGTGGTTGGGTAGAGAATACCAAGGCGCTTGAGAGAACTCGGGTGAAGGAACTAGGCAAAATGGCACCGTAACTTCGGGAGAAGGTGCGCCGGTGAGGGTGAAGGACTTGCTCCGTAAGCTCATGCCGGTCGAAGATACCAGGCCGCTGCGACTGTTTATTAAAAACACAGCACTCTGCAAACACGAAAGTGGACGTATAGGGTGTGACGCCTGCCCGGTGCCGGAAGGTTAATTGATGGGGTTAGCTAACGCGAAGCTCTTGATCGAAGCCCCGGTAAACGGCGGCCGTAACTATAACGGTCCTAAGGTAGCGAAATTCCTTGTCGGGTAAGTTCCGACCTGCACGAATGGCGTAACGATGGCGGCGCTGTCTCCACCCGAGACTCAGTGAAATTGAAATCGCTGTGAAGATGCAGTGTATCCGCGGCTAGACGGAAAGACCCCGTGAACCTTTACTATAGCTTTGCACTGGACTTTGAATTTGCTTGTGTAGGATAGGTGGGAGGCTTTGAAGCGTGGACGCCAGTTCGCGTGGAGCCAACCTTGAAATACCACCCTGGCAACTTTGAGGTTCTAACTCAGGTCCGTTATCCGGATCGAGGACAGTGTATGGTGGGTAGTTTGACTGGGGCGGTCTCCTCCTAAAGAGTAACGGAGGAGTACGAAGGTGCGCTCAGACCGGTCGGAAATCGGTCGTAGAGTATAAAGGCAAAAGCGCGCTTGACTGCGAGACAGACACGTCGAGCAGGTACGAAAGTAGGTCTTAGTGATCCGGTGGTTCTGTATGGAAGGGCCATCGCTCAACGGATAAAAGGTACTCCGGGGATAACAGGCTGATACCGCCCAAGAGTTCATATCGACGGCGGTGTTTGGCACCTCGATGTCGGCTCATCACATCCTGGGGCTGAAGCCGGTCCCAAGGGTATGGCTGTTCGCCATTTAAAGTGGTACGCGAGCTGGGTTTAGAACGTCGTGAGACAGTTCGGTCCCTATCTGCCGTGGACGTTTGAGATTTGAGAGGGGCTGCTCCTAGTACGAGAGGACCGGAGTGGACGAACCTCTGGTGTTCCGGTTGTCACGCCAGTGGCATTGCCGGGTAGCTATGTTCGGAATAGATAACCGCTGAAAGCATCTAAGCGGGAAACTAGCCTCAAGATGAGATCTCACTGGGACCTTGAGTCCCCTGAAGGGCCGTCGAAGACTACGACGTTGATAGGTTGGGTGTGTAAGCGCTGTGAGGCGTTGAGCTAACCAATACTAATTGCCCGTGAGGCTTGACCATATAACACCCAAGCAATTTGTTGCTCCTAGTTGAAAGACGAAAGAGGCCAGATTGCGGTGTGTGAAGACGCAATGAACCGAAAGTTCGATGCTCACAAAACACCGAAACCTATCGCATACCCAATTTGCTGAAGCGAGGCCATCTGGCCACGACTCAGTACCCGAATTTCTTGACGACCATAGAGCATTGGAACCACCTGATCCCATCCCGAACTCAGTAGTGAAACGATGCATCGCCGATGGTAGTGTGGGGTTTCCCCATGTGAGAGTAGGTCATCGTCAAGATTAAATTCCAGAACCCCTGTTTGCGTACGCAAACAGGGGTTTTGTTTATGTAGAAGTCCATGAATTTCACCAGCACGTTGCTAGCGCAACGATCTGGTACACAGAATTTCTTGACGACCATAGAGCATTGGAACCACCTGATCCCATCCCGAACTCAGTAGTGAAACGATGCATCGCCGATGGTAGTGTGGGGTTTCCCCATGTGAGAGTAGGTCATCGTCAAGATTGAATTCCGAAACCCCTGTCTGCTTACGCAGACAGGGGTTTTGTCGTTTAGGGCTCTAAGTGGCTGATAGTCGACTGTGCTCATACCGCCTGTCGTTCTCTTACGCTAAAAGCGGAAGATTCACACAAATCTCTAAGTTTTATCGATTTCTGGCCGAAAGCCTGACGAGCCATGCGTGCACCGAAATAGAGCGATCGCAGAGTCCGCCTATCGCGATACATGGAATGTTCCACTCGGCACGCTCACCCCCCTTTGGCAAAAGAAGTCGATGAAATGAATCTCAAGTTCAGTCATAAAATTCTGCTGGCTGCGTCAGGCGTCGTGGTTCTGGCCTTCGCGCTATTCACGTTTTACAACGATTACCTGCAGCGCAACACGATCAGGCAGAACCTGGCGTCCTCCATCCAGCAATCCGGAGAGCTTACCGCCAGCAGTGTGCAGAACTGGCTCAGCGGCCGCATCCTGGTTCTCGAGAGCCTGGCACAAAACGTTGCCCATCAAGGCAGCGCCGCCGACCTTCCCGGCTTGGTCGATCAACCGGCGCTCACCTCCAACTTCCAGTTCACCTACGTTGGCCAAATCAATGGAGTGTTCACTCAGCGCCCCGACGCGAAGATGCCCGAAGGCTATGACCCACGTCAGCGCCCTTGGTACAAGCAAGCCGTAGCAGCCGACAAAACCATGCTTACCCCGCCTTATATGGCGGCTGTAGGCGGCCAGATCGTGACGATCGCCATGCCGGTGAAGAAGAACGGAGAGTTGTTGGGCGTTGTGGGTGGCGACTTGAGCCTGCAAACCTTGGTAAAGATCATCAACTCGGTGGATTTTGGCGGTATTGGCCATGCATTCCTGGTCAGTGGTGATGGTCAGGTCATCGTCAGTCCTGACCAAGACCAGGTGATGAAAAACCTCAAGGATATCTACCCGGGCACCCAGGTGCGCATCGAGAAGGTTAACCAAGAGGTTGTCCTCAATGGACAAGACCGAATCCTATCCTTTACACCAATCAACGGGTTGCCGGGGGCTGACTGGTACATCGGTCTGTCTATCGACAAAGATAAAGCCTATGCCGCACTGGGTAAATTTCGCACTTCAGCGTTGATCGCAATGCTCATCGCCGTGGTGGCGATTGCCGTACTGTTGAGTGTGCTGATTCAGGTGTTGTTGCGTCCGCTGACCACCATGGGCGTTGCCATGCAGGACATTGCCCAAGGCGAGGGTGATCTGACCCGCCGCCTCGACGTGACCAGCAAAGATGAGTTCGGCGAAGTCGGTAGCGCATTCAATCAGTTTGTCGAGCGGATCCACGCCTCGATTTCCGAAGTGTCCTCGGCCACCCGCCAGGTGCATGACCTGTCCCAGCGCGTAATGGCTTCGTCCAACGCGTCGATCATCGGCTCCGATGAACAAAGTGCACGTACCAACAGCGTGGCTGCCGCTATCAACGAGCTGGGTGCCGCTACCCAGGAAATCGCACGTAACGCCGCTGATGCCTCGCAGCATGCCAGCGGTGCCAGTGAGCAAGCTGATGATGGGCGCAAAGTGGTCGAGCAAACCATCCAGGCGATGTCGGAACTGTCGCAGAAAATCAGCCTGTCCTGTACCCAGATCGAAACCCTTAACGCCAGCACCGACAACATCGGACACATTCTCGATGTGATCAAGGGCATCTCCCAGCAGACCAACTTACTTGCGCTTAACGCGGCAATCGAAGCTGCCCGTGCCGGCGAAGCAGGGCGTGGGTTTGCCGTGGTGGCGGATGAAGTGCGTAACCTGGCTCACCGTACCCAGGAATCGGCAGAAGAGATCCACAAAATGATCACTTCGCTGCAAGTGGGTTC
The DNA here is from genome assembly GCF_003852375.1 of Pseudomonas sp. R4-34-07. Taxonomy (NCBI): domain Bacteria; kingdom Pseudomonadati; phylum Pseudomonadota; class Gammaproteobacteria; order Pseudomonadales; family Pseudomonadaceae; genus Pseudomonas; species Pseudomonas sp. R4-34-07. The sequence goes on from NZ_CP027760.1 coordinate 129,739, forward strand.
GCGTGAAGCCGTGACCACCATGAACGCCAGCCAGGTCTCCAGCGAAGAAAGCGTTGAAGTGGCTAACCAGGCCGGCGAGCGTCTGGTCAGCGTGACACAGCGAATCGTTGAGATTGACGGCATGAACCAATCGGTCGCCGCTGCCACCGAGGAGCAAACGGCGGTGGTTGAAACCCTCAATGTCGACATCAACCAGATCAACCTGCTGAACCAGCAAGGCGTGGCCAATCTCAACGAGACGCTCAAAGACTGCGACGCGCTGTCCCAGCAGGCCAGTCGATTGAAGCAATTGGTCGACAGCTTCAAGATCTGATCCTCGCTGTATCGGAGCGAGGCCTCGCTCCGATACAGCCGAGCAACTTCAATGCGGGCCCAAAGCCGCTCAGAGAAAGCCGATGGCCCTGAGGTAGTCACAGCCCTTGCGTAACAGTGCGGGGCTCTTTGGCGGATACTGTGTGCCCATTTGTTCCAGGCCCCACTGCGCGTTGCTGTAATGGATCATCGACGTGTCGCCGATGTCTTCACCCAACCCATCAAGGTAAAAGCCCAGTACGCCGAACAACGCATTGTCGTGGCGCACTGTGCGCAACGCCCTTTGCCAATGTTGAAGGCTTATCCGTTCGAAGGTGTGTCCGGCCTGGCTGAATGCATCAAGGTACTGGTCCCAGCTCAAAGGCTGAGGATTGTGCAGGTTGAAGACGTTTCGCCCAGGGACAAAACGCGCGCTGTGAAACGCGATGAAGCGCGCCAGGAAGTCCACCGGCATCAGGTCGAAATTGCCCTCCATTCGAGGAACCCTGCCCAACTGCAGCGACCCCTTGAGCATCAACATCAATCGATTTTTATGGGGTTGGCAGACACCGTTGCGGCTGTTGAAACTGATATTCCCGGGCCGATGAATATTCACCCAGGCCCCTTGCTCGACTGCACGCCCCAACAAACGCTCGGCCACCCACTTCGAGAGGTTGTAGCCGTTTTTTACATAGAGCGGCAACGCGCGGCTTGCGGATGCTTCGAGCACATACCCATCAGTGTCGAGGCGACTGCAGGCCGACAGCGTTGAAATGAAATTGAAAACTTTCTTACAGTGGGTCTCGCAAAGGCGCAGGCATTCAAACATCGGTTCGACGTTGTCGTTGGCCAGTGCTATGTAGTCCATCACATGGTTGACCTGCGCCGCATTGTGCACCAGCACACCATGATTGCGGGCGAGGTGGTCGTACGCCTCTGCAGACAGACCCAGGCGGGGTTGGCGCAGGTCGGCGGCATAGACCTGCACTCGGCTCAGGTCCAGCTGTTCCAGGCGGTATTCGCGCAACGCCTGAGAGAATCGGTCCGCCGCCGACTGGCCTGGAAGCGCCCGGACCAGGCACGCTACTTCCTGCGCCCCGCCCGCCAGCAAGGCCTGGACGATATGCACGCCGACGAAGCTGTTCGCCCCCGTGACAATCACCTTGCGTGGATCCCCGGCGCGGGCCTCGGGCAGCACCTCAAGCGCCAAGGCTCGGGACGCATCTTTTTCCATCTGGCTGAACGATGTATTCGGCAGCGCTGCGCCCTCCATCTGCAAGGCCAGCGTACGAATCGTCGGCGCTTCAAAAAATTGGCTCAAGGAGAGGCTGCGGCCAAACTGCTCGCGCAGGCGCAGCAACAAGGTGGACAGCAGGATCGAATGGCCGCCCAGGTTGAAAAAGCTGTCGTCGATCGACACGTCACCGGCAGGCAACCCTAACAACTCCCCCCACAGGTCTACCAACTGCGCCTGGACTGGCGTGAGCGTGCTGCAACGCGTCATCTCCTGGGCGCGGGTAATCGGCGTTTCCCGCAACGCCTTGCGATCGATCTTGCCGTTGCTCGAAGCGGGCAGGCTCGGCAGCTCGCTCCAGGCGACAGGTTGCATATGCTCAGGCAGCCACTGCCGTGCGTGCTCCTTCAGGCTGGCCAGCGTGGCGCCGGGTTCGGGCTGGGCCGCAAAGCCGATGATTCTGTGCGTCTGATCAATCACTACTGCCACTTGGCGAAACAACCGACTGCTGCGCAGGCAGTGCTCGATCTCCTGAGGTTCGACCCGAAAACCGCGGATCTTGACCTGGTCATCCCGTCGGCCGCCCAACTCGATACCGTCTTGCGTCCATTTCGCCAGGTCGCCGCTGCGGTAAGCCTGCAGCCATTGCCCGTCAGGCAACGTCAGTTTGATGAACGGGGAGTCGGCCTGCGGTGGTCCGTTCATATAGCCCAGGCTCACGCCCGGTCCTGCGAGGTACAGATCGCCCATCACCTGCTCGTCCACCGGTTGCAGGTGCTTGTCCAGGATCAAGACCTGGCTGTTGGCGATGGGCAGGCCGATATTGCGATTGCTATCACCGAGCCGAAACGTTCGATGGGTTGCCAGTACCGTGGCTTCGGTGGGGCCATAGAGGTTGTGAAACTGGCATTGGCCGGCCATTCGCTCGATCACGTAGGGTTCGCAAAAGTCGCCGCCGGTGAGCAGGTGTGCGAGGCCCAGCGGCTGGTCCAGCGGCAAGATGCCGAGCAGTGCCGGTGGCAAGAAAGCATGAGTGACGCGTTGCAGGCGAATCAGCTCGACCAATTGCCGGGGATCGTGACGTTGTTCTGCGCTGGGGACAATCAACGCTGCGCCCGCGATCAAGGCGGGGAAAATATCGATCAGTGACGAGTCAAAGCTCAGCGGCGAAAATTGCAGGACGCGGCTCTTATCGTCCAGCGCCACACAGGTACCGAGCCAGGCTGTGAAATGCGCCAGATTATGTTGGCTGAGCAGCACACCCTTGGGTTGCCCCGTGGTGCCAGAGGTGAAAAGCGCCATGCACGGCGCATCGGCGTGGGGACGATGGCGCATCAGCGGCTGTGTGGAGTCGATGCCGTGTGGGGTGAGCGTACTGACATCAAGTGAAACGAACTTATCCCGCAACGGGTGCAGGCCATTTTCCAGTAATACACCTGCACCTGCGCTTGTGAGCATGCTGTGCTGGCGTTTTACCGGATGGTCCGGAGACAGCGGCAAATACACCGCGCCACAGCCCAGCACCGCCAGAATGCTTGCGTAAAGCTCGGTAGATTTTTCCAGGCACACACCCACCATCGGTGTTTCAATGCCCTCCAACAGGGGCAGCAGGTGTTGCTGAATCGCCACGGCTTTTTCCTGAAGCTGGCGATAAGTCACCCTGCGACCCGCAATATTCAGCGCTGTACGGTCGGCGAAGGTATTCAGGCTGGCCTGCAACCGTTCGATCATGGGCGCCTGTGCCGCCCGCAGCAGTGCCGGATCGGCTGTACGGTTGAATCGATGCATGAACGCCAGTGACTCCAGTCCTCGCAAGCCCTGTTCGGGCAAGGTGCCCGGGTTGGCCGTTGCACAGAAACAACCAGGGTCTCTCGAGAATCCGCTGACCAATGACGCTACCCACTCCACCAGAGCGTGCGCCGCACGACGACGCAGGCGCTGGCCGTTGCCGCTGGGCTCCTCAGCGACGTCGTGCACGGCCAACAGGCGCCGATCACGGTCATAGCAGCGAAACTGCAGTGCGGGTAACCCAGTTTCGGACACGGGGCCGATGCCCAGGCGCAGGCTCATCCACGGCGCATCGGTGGATAAGGCTGACGGTGACTGGCTGCCGTCCTCAATCACCAGGTCGACCGACCCCGCCCCCGCGATGTGCCCGTATTGTTCCAGCACCTGCTTGAGGGCCCCCAGTGCTTCACTGGTACCGCCCCATTCAATCGTCAAGCGCCTCATGCCAGCCTCCCCGCCGCGGGCAGGTAGTCGTCCAGCGCGCGTGCCACGCTTGGGGTGTGCAGCACGCCGCTGTGGTGCAGGAAGCTCATGATGTTGCCCATCAACGGGTGCTGGCGGGTGATAGGAAAATCCAACGCAACGATTTCATCCTGCAACGCCAAACGAATATCGGTACTGACATCCAGGTGTTCGATCAACTGCAGGTCGAAGCCTTTCTGTATGTCGTTGGTCAGGTAATGGGCCAGAAAAGTCGGGAGCACGCCGGCAATGCTGTCGCGGTCTTGCGCGCTTGCCGACTGCCAGTAGATACGCACCAACTGTGTCCAGAACTGTGCGTGGCGCCCTTCATCGAACAGGTGATCGGCCATCAAGCCGCGTACGGACGACTTGATACTATCGTCCTTGGAAAAGGCCGCCACATCATGGGTGACGGTGTTTTCGGCGATGGCCACGACAATCAACTCGACGGCATCGTGCAGGTGCTCCGGTGCCTGCGCCTGCGCGGCCGGCAAGGCGCGGCTCAGTTCGATCTGCCCCGGCAGGTCCAGGGGCTCGATACCGGTCAACGCCACGGCTTGCTGCAGGAAGTCCAGTGCCACCAATGCGTGGTAATCCTCATCCACCACGACGGTCATTGCATCGTAGCGGCAGGCGAGGGGGAGGGGCAGCGAGAAGCGATTCTTGGCAATACGGCGGGCAAGCTTATCGACGATCTCGGTTTCGAAAACCACGATGTCATGGATGAATCGATAAAAGCTTTGCGTCAGCACAAAGTCGCGGCATTGCGAGCAGCGCTCGAGAAAGGTCGCACTCAGTACAAGGGGTTGGCGGCTCAGGGGATAGATCAGTTTGCCGTCGTTTTCCAACATGCGGCGCGGGCGTGTGCGGATGGTTGCGCGCCGCTCCCAGTCTTCGGCAAAGGAGTGATAGCCGGTCGCGCTCATGGGTTTACCTCATGCATTGAGGCGTGTACATCGTCCCAGAAGGTCATGCGGCTTTCCAGGGCACCGAAGGCAGCGCTATCGGCTTGTCGCTGGCGAGTCGGGTCTGCGCCGATCAAATGCTGGAGCACCTGCTCCGCCGCCGGGCCGTGCTCCTGGCTATCCAACTCGATATGACGGTTGAGGTAGTGACACAAGATGGGTGCCTGACGAGCAATCAAGGGGCTGCTGCACAGAAGGCGCTCGAACATCGATGCAATGACGCCTTCACGACCATGCAGGAAGGCCGCCGCGACGCAGTGGGTGGGGGCGCTGAGTGCGATCTGCCATGTGCTGTCGACAAAGCGCGGCACACCGGGGGGCGCACCGATCATTCGCAGCGCTGCGCTGACCTCTACACCCTGGTGTTGCAGGTCAATGAAACGTGCGATGACACGGGTATTGGCGCCCACCTCCGCCATGGCCTCCAGGTACAGCTCAAAGTGACTGCAATGGCCCCGCGTCGGATGTTCGTCCGACTCCTCGCCCAGCACGATTTCATTGATCAGGCGTGCGGCCTGCGGATTGGCCGGCGGGAGCCAGGGTATTTGGGTGCAAGTAAGATCCTGCTGCAGGCGTTTGGTCAGGGTCATGAAGTCCCAAACCGCAAATACATGGCTTTCCATAAAGTGTTGTAATTTGCTAAGAGAAGTTATTTCTGCAAATAACGGATGACTGCACAGTTGAAGTTTCTTTTTTTCAAGCAAATGATGATGCATGGTTGACGCCTATGAAGTTGTTGCGACTGCTCTAGTTGCAGTGATGGATTTTGTAGTTGTTAGTTGGAAGATTAGCGTTAAGGCGCGCCCACGCGAGGAACGCTGGCTCAATACGCGGACGGCAATTGCGAGGTTTTTGGGTGGGTCGCTGATAATAAGCTGATTAAACGTTTGGATGAGCTTGTGAATGTATTAAATAGTTTTGCGAATAAAAACTTCCCGGAGAAATAGTTGTTTGAAGTGTGAGAGATTTCCTTATATGACGCCGATTTGAATAAGGCTTGCCGGTTTGTTCACAGTGTATCAACGCGGGACGCTTCCTGATAAGGAACGGTACCCCGCGATGCACAGGCTCAAAAACGGTAGGAGCCCTTTATAACGCGGCTGTTCTATTCGCAGTTTCGAGGCTATTGAGGTATCTATTGATGACCTCCATGCCTCGCATCAAGTGATTACGCAGTGTCAGGATACTTTCGTCGATTTTCTTCTGCACCACTAGGTTGAGCAGTTCGCGGTGATCCTCTTGTGACGTCTCGCCCAGTCCCATCGCCTCGAGGTTGAAGCGCAGAAACCGCTCCTCTTCATTCAGCCCATGCTCCACCAATTTGAGCAGGCGATGGTTAGGCGCCTTGCCATACAGGATCATGTGAAACAGGCGATTGAGGCGACCGATCTCGCTGTAGTCTTTCTCGCATTCCAGCGCAGTGATACAGGCCTCTGCCTCGGCGATGTCCGACTCCGTGAGCAATGGGATCGACAAGCGCAAGGCTTCGGACTCCAACAGCATGCGCAGGGCATAGGTCTCAGCCGAATTGTCCTCGATCAAGGGCGCAACCACAGCGCCTTTGTGGGTCACCACATGCAGCAGGGATTGTGCCTCCAGTTGGCGCAAAGCTTCGCGCACCGGCATACGGCTGACGCCGAACAGGCTGGCGAGTTCTTGCTGGCGCATAGCAGTGCCACAGGGCAATCGGCCATCGAGAATGGCGTTACGCAACGTTTCTTCAATAACGGCGCGGGCAAGATGAGCAGGAATAGGTCCGCTGACCTTGATACTGCTTAAAGGGTTCGGCTTCTGCGTCACGGTTACGCTACCCTCCTTTTGAATAATAGAGTGTGTTTATTGGATCCAATGAACACTAGAGATGGGCCAGGTACTTGTCAAACAGCCAGAGTTTCCGTTTGTAAGGGCCCACAGCGTGTATTTTGTACGTCCCACAGGAGGCGGTTATAAACTCGCTCCACCGATGAATGATTGCACTGTGCCATTGTTTTTTGTGAGACGAAGCTTCACCATCCCTTGAAATTCCGTCTCTCTTCATGGACTGAACGCCTTGGCGGTAAGTTTTATTCCCTATCGAGTTTTTTGCTGGCTCTTATCAGCGATCTTATTGGCCGGCCTGATGCTCGGCGGGCTGCATGCCGATTGGGATTTCTCGCAGATCAGCCGCAAGGCCAGCGCCTTGTACGGGCCGTTGGGCGAGGGCCAGCAACGTATTGACGCGTGGCAGCGGCTGCTGAGCACCGAAAAACAGGTCAGCGAGCAAGACCAGCTCAAGGTCGTCAACGTGTTCTTCAACAAACAAATGACCTACGTGGAAGACATCGATCTCTGGCGTGCGGTCGACTATTGGGAGACACCCATCGAAGCACTCTGGAAGGGCGCCGGTGACTGTGAGGACTACGCCATCGCCAAGTATTTCAGTTTGCGTCATCTGGGCGTGTCCAGCGATAAATTGCGCATTACCTACGTCAAGGCCTTGCGTCAGAATCGTGCGCACATGGTCCTGACCTACTATTCGACCCCCGACGCGATCCCGTTGGTGCTCGACAGCCTGATGGACGACATTCTGCCGGCAACCCGCCGTACCGATTTGATCCCGGTGTATTCATTCAACGCCGAGGGGCTGTACCTGCCCGGCGCCAAGGGCAACAAGAAAGTCGGCGATACCAAACGCTTGTCGCGCTGGCAGGATGTGTTGAGAAAAATGCGTGCGGAAGGCTTCCCAGCCGAGCCTGCCAACTAGGAGTAACTGATCGGATGTCTTTGTTCAAACAGCTGTTGATCGCAATCTGTCTGTTCCTGGTGGTCGCCTTCAGCGGCAGCTTCATGGTCAGCCTGGAAAGTTCGCGCACGCAATACGTCAACCAATTGCGCTCCCATGCGCAGGATGCCGCGACGGCACTGGCGCTGTCGCTGACCCCCAATATCGATGACCCGGCCATGGTGGAGTTGCTGGTCAGCTCGATCTTCGACAGCGGTTACTACGCCAGCATCCGTGTGGTGGACCTGGCCACGGACCAAACCATCGTCGAGCGCAGCGGCATACCCGACAACAATGGCGTGCCCCCTTGGTTTGTAAAATTGATCGGCCTGGAGCCGGCCGGTGGTGATGCGCTGGTGAGCCGTGGTTGGGAGCAGGCGGCGCGAGTCGAGGTGGTCAGCCATCCGATGTTCGCCCTGGCCAAACTCTGGCAGAGCGCCCTGGGCAGCCTTGGCTGGTTGCTGCTGTGCGGTGCGGTCAGCGTGGTGCTCGGCGGGCTGTTGCTGCGCCGGCAATTAAAGCCGTTGGACTATATGGTCAAGCAGTCCCACGCGATCGCCCGTCGGGAATTCCTCAGCCTGCCTGACCTGCCGCGCACGCCGGAGTTGCGCCGGGTGGTGCAGGCCATGAACCAAATGGTGGAAAAGCTCAAGGCGCTGTTCCAGGAGCAGGCCGAGCGCAGCGAAAAGTTGCGCACTGAATCCTATCAGGACAACCTCACCGGCCTGGCCAACCGCCGCTATTTCGAGATGCAGCTCAAAGCCCGCGTCAGCAACCCCGAAGAAACCAACTCCGGCTACTTGCTGGTGTTGCGCGTCAAGGACCTGGCCGGCCTGAACCAGCGCCTGGGCGGCCAGCGTACCGACCAACTGCTGCAAGCGGTCGGCGAACAACTGCTGCGCCAGTGCGAGCCGTACCCGGAAACCCATAACCTCGTGACCCGTATCCGAGGCGGCGAATTCGCCGTGCTGGCGCCTGGGCTCACGCGTGAAGAAGCGCTGCAATTGGCGCAGAACCTTGAGAGCACGTTGCTCAGCCTGCAGGCCACCGGCGCCAGCGATGTTACGCCCGTGGCCTACATCGGCCTGGCACCGTTCAACCATGGCGATGCGCCGCAGGCGCTGCTGACCCTCGCCGACCAAGCTTTGGCTCAAGCCGAAGGGCAGGGTGACAGCACCTGGGCGTGCCTCGACCACAGTGCCGCCGCCAGCGTCGGTGACGATCACCATGCCTGGCACACACTGTTGGACCAGGCGCTGACCCAACAGCGTTTCGAGTTGTACTTCCAGCCGGTCGTGGCCAGCCAGGACCCGCAATTGGTCTTGCACTACAAAGTGCTGTCGCGCTTGCAGGACTTTGACGGCCATACCCTACCCGCCGGGCGTTTCCTGCCGTGGCTCGAGCGTTTCGGCTGGTCAGCCCGCCTGGACCGCATGATGCTGGAGCAGGTGCTCAAACAGATGACCGGCCACAGCCACAACCTGGCGCTGAACCTCTCAGCCGCAACCTTGCAGGATCCTCAGGCGCTGCAACGCATTTATGACCTGCTGCGCCAGCACAGCAACCTGGGCTCGCGCCTCACCCTGGAGATCGGTGAAGAGCAACTGCCGGAACAGCTTGTGCTGGAACAGATGACCCAGCGCCTGCGCGAGTTGGGCTTTTCCCTGAGCCTTCAGCGTTTCGGTGGGCGATTCAGCATGATCGGCAACCTGGCCCGCCTGGGCCTGGCCTACTTGAAAATCGACGGCAGCTACATCCGCGACATCGACCAGGAAAGCGACAAGCGCCTGTTTATCGAAGCCATCCAGCGCGCGGCCCACAGCATCGATCTGCCGTTGATTGCCGAACGTGTGGAGACCGAAGGTGAGCTGAAGGTGATTCGTGAGATGGGGATTTTTGGCGTGCAGGGGCAGTTGTTCGGCGAGCCCGCGCCCTGGAAATAACGCAGATCCAATGTGGGAGGGGGCTTGCTCCCGATAGCGGCGTATCAGTCACCCAAATATCGACTGATTTACCGCTATCGGGAGCAAGCCCCCTCCCACCTTTCGATCCGGTTCGCTTCAGGAATTAAATAAGCCCAGCCTCATCATCATTGATCAACTGGCTCAACCCACCCAACGCTTCCCGCGCCTGGTTACGGTCCATCAATTTGGCCTGGGCCGCAGGCGGCAGGTCGGTCACGCTGATGACGCCCTTGCGGGTGAGCACCTGGATCAAGTCGTCCAGTACCCGGATCATCTCCAGGTCACTCTGTTTGAGCTGGGCCAGGCTGGTTTCCACCACTTCGTTGGCGTACCAGGCCTGGATCTCATGGTGATCGGCCGGCAGTGTTTCGGTGGATTCGGCAAAGGCGGCGGCCTCTACGCGACTCAACGCGCCCTGCGCATCACGTTGCACGTAAAACATAAGAACCCCCTCGAAAAAAGCCACACATCGTCTGCCGCATAGGGCGGTCGTGTGTTGATAAGCGCGAGTATGCGATGCAACCGGCCGCCAGGGCCAGCAACGTATCGCCCAAATAAATCGGCCGCCTCGAGGGCGGCCGATAAACCCAAGCTTAGGCGGTGTGATCGATCTTGATGGTCGGGTCGGCACCGCTGATCAGCGAGTTGATGTTGGTGTGGGACCAATCATTGCCTTCCAGCTTGATGGTCACATCCGCATTGGCCAGGCCACCGGCGGCGTTGAGCTTGCCTTCGCTGCTCACTTGCAGGGTCGACACGCCTTCTACCGTGGTGATCTTGAGGTAGTTGTCGATGGTGCTGTCCGTCTCGCCCTTCAACAGATCACGCAGGTCAATCCGGTCACCTTCCGACGCCTTGAAGTCCTTGATCACATCGTTGCCGATGTCACCGGATTTCCACACGAAGGTGTCGGCACCCGCACCGCCGATCAGGATGTCGTTGCCCTGACCGCCCATCAACGTGTCGTTGCCGGTACCGCCCAGCAAGATGTCATTGCCCTTGCCGCCGTCCAGCACGTCGTTGCCGCCCTGGCCGAACAGAATGTCATCGCCATTGCCGCCGAGCAGCGTGTCGTTGCCGTCCTTGGCGCCGGACACGTCGAAGTCCGCGTAATGCTCGGTGACGTACTGGTGCACGTTCGAGGTGCTAACCGCCGAGACAGCCACACCGGCTTTCTGCGCCACGAAAGCCTGCAATGCGTTGTAACCCTCGCCGGTCACCCCGCTGAAGCTCACCAGGTCGCCAAAGAGAATGTCATTGCCGTCGCCACCGCTGATGCTGTCCGCACCCGGCAGAGTCGCCTCGGTATGGCCGAGGATGGCGTTGGCCAGGTCTTTCGGATCGATATTGGCCTGTGGCTTGCCATCGCTGTCGTAAGGCTTCAGGTCGCTGAGGCTGATGTCGCTGTTGATGCCGATCGCCTCCACTTGCGACAGCCCGCCCAGCAACGCAAAGGCGCTCTTGGAGTTGGCCGCTGTTGCGGTGTCGGTGCTGTTGCCCCGGCCGTCAAGATTGGACAGCTCAAAGGTGCCGTCGCCCTGAGCGCGGACCGTGCCCAGATTGTTGGCCGTCCACCAGAAGCCGTTCCAGGTTTGCAGTTGAGCGGCACCCGAGGTGTCGATGCTGAAGTAATGGGTGTTATCCAGGTATTTGCCGACCGAGGTGCCGGGTGTGTAGTTGGCCGTCGTCACCACGTCGTCGAACTTGACGTTGCCGTACAGCGTCAGGTTGGTCTGCTCGCCGCTCTGGTAGAACGTCGGCTGGCCGTCGGTGATGAAGTACGTCAGGTTAGTCGCACCGGTGTTTTTGCTCGCCAGGTCGCTCTGGAAGAAGTTGGCGGTGGTCTTGAACACGTCTTCGTAGTTGGTGCCGCCTTCCGACACCATCGAGTCGAGCACCACTTTGAGCTGGGCCAGCGCATTGGGGGCATTGAGGTTGATGGCAATCGACTTGTTCACCTGGCTATCGAAGTCGGCCAGGAAGATATTCACCGTGCCCGATGTGTTGGCGCCCAGGCTGTTTTTCAGCGAGTTGAACACCGTGGTCAATGAAGCCTTCGCCGCGTCGATCGATGCGGTGCTCATGCTGCCGGAACTGTCCACCATGAAGGCAAGGTTGTAGTTCTTGCCCTGCACCACGTTCAGGCCGCCGATGTCGGCCACGACGATGTCGTTGCCGTCGGTGCCGATGATCGAGTCGCTGCCCGACGTGCCGGTTACCGAGTTATACGCCGCCGGGTAGACCGTCACCGGCAATTGCGCGGTGGTGGTCGCCGAGCCGCCGATGCTTTCGGTAGACGTCGAGGTCACGGTCAGGTTGAACTGGCCGCTGTAATAGGTCGGCGGCTTGATGGTCAGGGTGCCCAGGTCCCAGCCGTTGACGTTGACTTCGCCCACGGTTTTCGTCGCCGTGAAGGTGTGTCCCGAAGCGTCGGTAAGCACCGAGCCTGCCGGAATGCCACCGATCTTCACCGCCAAGGTTTCCGAACCATCGGTGTCGGTCAGCGCGGTGGTGATCTTGGACAGTTTGACGCTGCCGTTTTCCAGGCCTTCGTTGAGCTTATAACCCACGTAGTAACCGTCACCGTTGCTGCCATGCAGGTCGGACACGGTCACGCCGGCGTTGGTCAGGTCGGCAATGCCGGTGTACAGCGGGACGTTGCTGGTGCTCAAGTTCTGCGTCGCGCCGCCATTGATCGACAGGTTGACGTCAAAGCTACCGGGGCCCGCCTGGTTGGCCTGATAGATCTCAAGGCTGTAGTAACCGCTGACCGCCGGCGTGAACGTGCCGCTGAACTTGCCGCTGTTGGTGCCCCACAGGCCGCTGGCCACGTCTTTACCGCCGACGTTGATCAGCAGGCTGTCATCGGCGACGCCGCTGAAGGTGTAGTTCTTACCGGCTTCCATATACATCAGGCCGGAGATTTTTCCGCCTGAACCGGGGGTAACGTCGGTGGTGGACTCGACATTGGTCACCACCGCCGTGCTGTTCGGCGTGCCGGCGCCATCGATGGCTTTTTTCAGCACGTCCGGTGCGGCGCCGTTGCCGTTGGTGCCAAGGCCGGGAAGGCTGTTCCAGCTCTGCTTGATCAGGCCGACCGAGTTGACGTTGTTGTCAGCCACACCCAGGGTTGGCGCGTCGGCCACCGGGGTGATATCGACTTTCACCGTGGCGCTGGTGCCCAGGTCCTTGCCGTCGGTGGGCTGGAACTTGAACTGTGCGTAATCGGCCTGCTTATTACCGATGCCCGTGCCGCCATAACCGTCGGTGCCGGACTCGTTGGCGTTTGGCGTAAAGCGTAACTGGCCGCCATCGATCTGGGCTTTGGTAAAGGTCTGGCCGCTGGTCACGTTGGTCCAGGTGGTGCCGTCGGTTGCCAGGTATTGCAGTTTGCCGGCCACCGGCAGGTCGGTGATTTTCACGCCGAGGCTGGCTGATGGCGAGTCCACGTCGCTCACGCCGAAGTTTGCCCAGGTCAAGGCCAGCGCAGTGTCTTCCGTACCGGTCACGGCCCCGCCCGTTGCCACTGGCGCATCGTTGACCGCCACCACGTTGACTGTGGTGGTGGCGACGTTGGAGTAATTGCCGCCGTCGGTCACCGCCACGGTAATGGTGCGCGGCGTGGTGCTTGGGTCGTGGCTGGTGTTGGTGAACGTGATGTTCTGGATACGCTGCATGTAGTCAGCCAGCGTCGCGCTGCCCGACAACGTCAGGGTGATGGTGCCCGTCTGATTGTTGGTGCTGACGCTGATGCCGTTCACGCTGTTGCCCAGGTTCAAGGCATCACCGGCTTGGGCGTTGGTCAGGGTGACCGTTGCGCCCGTCAGCAGGGTGCTGTCCGGATCGGTGATCTTGATATCGGTGTCGGCAATCGACACACCCGGCCCGGCGGTGCCTTCGGTGAAGGAGGTCTTGAAGTCGTTGCCGCTGGCACCGCTGGAGTTGTTGGCGTCCAGGTCGATAACCGGCGGCGCATCGTTGTCGAGGATGTCAGTGCTGACCGTGCCCTTGTCGATCACCAGGTTCTCGAAGTTGCCCCCGGTGGCCTTGTCGATGGTGATGACGATTTTTTCGGTCGGCTCGGTGATTCGGTCGTCAAGTGTGCGGATATCAAACGGCACGCTGCTGGCGCCGGCCGGGATCTTCACGGTGTACACACCATTGAAATCCGAACCATCGGTGGCCGTGCCGCTGTACTTGAGGGTGACGGTCACGTCGGTTTGCGCCGGGTTGCTCAAGGTCAGGGCGTAGTGCGCCGTACCACCTTCGGTCACCGAAGCGTCGCCGCTGATGCTGAGGGTAGTGTTGGTGACCACATCCGTGACTTTGGTGACCACGGTGCTGCCGTCGACCATCAAGTGTTCGTATTTGTCGCCGCCACTGACTACGGCACTGATTTTGGCAGTGACATCATTGGCGCCGACATACGCATCGTTCGGCGCGGTGGCGGTGGTGAAGCTGCTGGACTTGCCGCTGCCGATGGTAATGGTCGAGCCGTTATCCAGCTTCACCACCAGGTCGGAACCGACGTTGGTCACCGCCGCACCATTTTTGTCGACCAGCGACGCGGTGTAGACGATCTGCCCGCCCTCGCTGACCGAACCCGTGGCCTTGAGCACCACGGTTACATCGTCGATGGTGTCGTTGATCGTCGTCGTTGCGCCGTTGTCTGCGACTGCCAGTTTTTCGAAGTTGCCGCCAGTTGCGTCGGTGATCTTGACCGTTTGAGTGCTCTTGTCGATGAACACGTCATCGCTTGGCGCGGGCACAGTTACGGTGCCAACGGTCTCGCCAGCCTTGATCGTGATGCTCGAACCGTTATCCAACTTCAGGGTGACGTCGCTGCCGGCCTTGTTGCTCAAGGTGGCGGTGTAGGTGATCTGGCCACCCTCGTTGACGGCGCTTGGCGCGGTCAGCGTGACGCTGGTGAGGTCGGTGTTGCCTGGGGTATCCGTGACGGTCGTATTAACCGCTGTGGTACCCGGCACCAGGTTTTCGAAATGCTCGCCACCGGTCACGCTTTTGATAGAGGTGGTGACGGTTTGATCGCCTTTGTAAACGTCGTTTGGTGCCACCGTGGTGAGCGTGCCGCTGGATTGGTTTACACCAATGGTGATGGTTTTGCCGTTGTCCAGAGTGACGGTCAGCGGATTGGTAGTGTTGTTCACCAGCGCGCCGTTTTTATCCACAAGGGTAGCGGTGTAGGCGATATTGCCGCCTTCGCCGACGGTAGGAGTGGCGGTCAGAACCACATCGACCTTGTCGATGGTGTCGTTGATCGTGGTGGTTGCGCCATTGCCCGCGACTTCCAGTTTTTCGAAGTTGCCGCCAGTTGCGTCGGTGATCTTGACCGTTTGGGTGCTCTTGTCGATGAACACATCATCGGTCGGAGCAGGTACGGTCACGGTGCCGACGGTATTACCCGCTTTGATGGTGATCGACGAGCCGTTGTCGAGTTTCAGCGTGACGTCACTGCCTGCTTTGTTGGAAAGCGTAGCGGTGTACGTAATCTGTCCACCTTCGTTGACTGCGGTTGGCGCTGTCAGGGTGACGGTAGTGGTATCAGCAGTGCCCGGAGTATCCGTGACGGTCGTGTTAACCGCTGTAGTTCCCGGCACCAGATTTTCGAAATGTTCGCCACCGGTCACGCCTTTGATAGCTGCGGTGACGGTTTGATCGCCTTTGTAAACGTCGTTTGGTGCCACGGTGGTGAGCGTGCCGCTGGATTGGTTTACGCCGATGGTGATGGTTTTACCGTTATCCAGAGTGACAGTCAGCGGATTGGTGATGTTATTCACCAGCGCGCCGTTTTTATCCACAAGGGTAGCGGTGTAGACGATATTGCCGCCTTCGCCGACGGTAGGAGTGGCGGTCAGGACGACGTCAACTTTGTCGATGGTGTCGTTGATGGTGGTGGTTGCGCCGTTGCCTGCGACTTCCAGTTTTTCGAAGTTGCCGCCGGAAGCGTCGGTGATTTTGACGGTCTGAGCGCTCTTATCGATAAACACGTCATCAGTCGGAGCAGGCACGGTCACGGTGCCGACGGTATCGCCAGCCTTGATGATGATGCTCGAACCGTTGTCGAGTTTCAGCGTTACATCAGTACCTGCCTTGTTGCTCAAGGTCGCGGTGTAGGTGATCTGACCACCTTCGTTAACTGCACTTGGCGCAGTCAGGGTGACGGTAGTGGTATCAGCTGTGCCCGGAGTGTCCGTGACAGTAGTGTTAACCGCTGTAGTACCTGGCACCAGGTTTTCAAAATGCTCGCCACCGGTCACGCCTTTGATGGCTGCGGTGACGGTCTGGTCGCCCTTGTACACATCATCTGGCGCAACAACCGAAACACTACCGCTCGTTTGGTTTACACCGATGGTAATGCTCTGCCCGTTATCCAGAGTGACAGTCAGCGGATTGGTGATGTTATTCACCGGCGTGCCGTTCTTATCCACAAGGCTGGCGGTGTAGACGATGTTGCCGCCTTCGCCGACGGTAGGAGTGGCGGTCAGAACCACATCGACCTTGTCGATGGTGTCGTTGATGGTGGTGGTTGCGCCGTTGCCCGCGACTGCAAGCTTCTCGAAGTTGCCACCAGTCGCGTCGGTGATCTTGACGGTCTGGGTGCTTTTGTCGATGAACACATCATCGGTAGGGGCAGGCACAGTTACGGTGCCGACAGTGTCGCCAGCCTTGATTGTAATGCTCGAACCGTTATCCAACTTCAGGGTGACGTCACTGCCGGCCTTGTTGCTCAGGGTCGCGGTGTAGGTGATCTGTCCACCTTCGTTAACTGCACTTGGCGCGGTCAGGGTGACAGTAGTGGTATCAGCAGTGCCCGGAGTATCCGTGACAGTGGTATTCACTGCGGTGGTGCCTGGCACCAGATTTTCGAAATGTTCGCCACCGGTCACGCCTTTGATAGCTGCGTTGACGGTTTGATCGCCTTTGTAGACGTCGTTTGGTGCCACGCTGGTAACCGTGCCGCTGGATTGGTTCACGCCGATGGTGATGGTTTTGCCGTTGTCCAGAGTGACGGTTAGCGGATTGGTGGTGTTGTTCACCAACGCGCCGTTTTTATCCACAAGGGTAGCGGTGTAGACGATATTGCCGCCCTCGCCAACGGTAGGAGTGGCGGTCAGAACTACATCGACCTTGTCGATGGTGTCGTTGATGGTGGTGGTTGCGCCATTGCCTGCGACTTCCAGTTTCTCGAAGTTGCCGCCCGTGGCGTCAGTAATCTTGACCGTTTGAGTGCTCTTGTCGATGAACACATCATCGGTCGGAGCAGGCACAGTCACGGTACCGACGGTGTCGCCCGCTTTAATAGTGATCGAAGAGCCGTTATCCAATTTTAACGTGACGTCGCTGCCTGCTTTATTAGAAAGCGTGGCGGTGTAGGTGATTTGACCACCTTCGTTGACGGCGCTCGGCGCGGTCAGCGTGACGCTGGTGAGGTCGGTGCTGCCCGGGGTATCCGTGACGGTCGTGTTAACCGCTGTGGTACCCGGCACCAGATTTTCAAAGTGCTCGCCACCGGTCACGCCTTTAATGGCGGTGGTGACGGTTTGATCGCCTTTGTAGACGTCGTTCGGTGCCACGCTGGTAACCGTGCCGCTGGATTGGTTCACGCCGATGGTGATGCTTTGGCCGTTATCCAGGGTCACGGTCAGCGGGTTGGTGATGTTAGTCACCGGCGCGCCGTTTTTATCCACAAGGGTAGCGGTGTAGACGATGTTGCCGCCTTCGCCAACGGTAGGAGTGGCGGTCAGAACTACATCGACCTTGTCGATGGTGTCGTTGATGGTGGTGGTTGCGCCGTTGCCTGCAACTTCCAGTTTCTCGAAGTTGCCGCCAGTGGTTTCGGTAATCTGAACCGTCTGAGTGCTCTTGTCGATGAACACGTCATCGGTCGGAGCAGGTACGGTCACGGTGCCGACGGTGTTGCCGGCCTTGATGGTGATGCTCGAACCGTTATCCAACTTCAGGGTGACGTCGCTGCCTGCTTTGTTGGAAAGCGTGGCGGTGTACGTAATCTGGCCACCTTCGTTCACGGCGGTTGGCGCGGTCAGTGTGACGGTAGTGGTGTTGTCAGTGCCCGGTGTATCGGTAACAGTGGTGTTAACCGGCGTGGAACCCGGCACCAGATTTTCAAAGTGCTCGCCACCGGTGACGCCTTTGATTGATGCGGTGACGGTTTGATCGCCTTTGTAGACGTCGTTTGGTGCCACGCTGGTAACCGTGCCGCTGGATTGGTTCACGCCGATGGTGATGGTTTTACCGTTGTCCAGAGTGACAGTCAGCGGATTGGTGATGTTGCTCACCAGCGCGCCGTTTTTATCCACAAGGGTAGCGGTGTAGACGATATTGCCGCCTTCGCCGACGGTAGGAGTGGCGGTCAGGACGACGTCAACTTTGTCGATGGTGTCGTTGATCGTGGTGGTTGCGCCGTTGCCTGCGACTTCCAGTTTTTCGAAGTTGCCGCCAGAAGCGTCGGTGATTTTGACGGTCTGAGCGCTCTTATCGATAAACACGTCATCAGTCGGAGCAGGCACGGTCACGGTGCCGACGGTATCGCCAGCCTTGATGATGATGCTCGAACCGTTGTCGAGTTTCAGCGTTACATCAGTACCTGCCTTGTTGCTCAAGGTCGCGGTGTAGGTGATCTGACCACCTTCGTTAACTGCACTTGGCGCAGTCAGGGTGACGGTAGTGGTATCAGCTGTGCCCGGAGTGTCCGTGACAGTAGTGTTAACCGCTGTAGTACCTGGCACCAGGTTTTCAAAATGCTCGCCACCGGTCACGCCTTTGATGGCTGCGGTGACGGTCTGGTCGCCCTTGTACACATCATCTGGCGCAACAACCGAAACACTACCGCTCGTTTGGTTTACACCGATGGTAATGCTCTGCCCGTTATCCAGAGTGACAGTCAGCGGATTGGTGATGTTATTCACCGGCGTGCCGTTCTTATCCACAAGGCTGGCGGTGTAGACGATGCTGCCGCCTTCGCCAACGGTAGTCGTAGCGGTCAGAACTACATCGATCTTGTCGATGGTGTCGTTAATCGTTGTCGTCGCACCGTTACCCGCAACTTCCAGTTTTTCGAAGTTGCCACCAGTGGTCTCGGTGATCTGAACAGTCTGACTGCTCTTGTCGATGAACACGTCATCGGTCGGTGCGGGTACGGTCACAGTACCGACGGTGTCACCCGCTTTGATGGTGATCGACGAGCCATGATCCAGCTTCAAAGTTACGTCAGTACCGGCCTTGTTGCTCAAGGTCGCGGTATACGTAATCTGACCACCTTCGTTCGCTTCAGCCGGAGCAGTCAGCGTCACTGTGGTGGCGTTGTCAGTGCCTGGGGTGTCAGTAACGGTCGTGTTGACCGGAGCAGTACCAGGCACGAGATTTTCGAAATGCTCGCCACCGGTCACGCCCTTGATAGCGGCCGTGACAGTCTGGTCGCCCTTGTACACGTCATCCGGTGCAACAACCGAAACAGAACCGCTCGATTGGTTTACCCCAATGGTGATGCTCTGGCCGTTATCCAGGGTGACGGTCAGCGGATTGGTGATGTTAGTCACCGGCGCGCCGTTTTTATCCACAAGGCTGGCGGTGTAGACGATGTTGCCGCCTTCGCCAACGGTGGTTGTGGCGGTCAGAACCACGTCGACCTTGTCGATGGTGTCGTTGATTGTGGTGGTTGCACCATTACCTGCAACTTCCAGTTTCTCGAAGTTGCCGCCGGAAGCGTCGGTGATCTTGACGGTCTGGGTGCTCTTATCGATAAACACATCATCGGTCGGAGCAGGCACAGTTACGGTGCCGACAGTGTCGCCAGCCTTAACAGTGATCGACGAGCCGTTATCCAACTTCAGGGTGACGTCACTGCCGGCCTTGTTGCTCAAGGTTGCGGTGTAGGTGATCTGACCACCTTCGTTGACGGCGCTTGGCGCAGTCAGGGTTACGGTGGTGGTGTTATCAGTGCCTGGGGTGTCAGTCACAGCTGTAGTGACTTTATCGGTGCCCGGCACTAGGTTTTCGAAGTGCTCGCCACCGGTCACGCCATTGATAGCGGCGGTGACAGTTTGATCGCCTTTGTAGACGTCATCCGGCGCAACAACCGAAACAGAACCGCTCGATTGATTCACACCAATGGTGATGCTTTGGCCGTTATCCAGGGTGACAGTCAGCGGATTGGTGATGTTGCTCACCGGCGTGCCGTTTTTATCCACAAGGCTGGCGGTGTAGACGATGTTGCCGCCTTCGCCGACGGTGTTTGTGGCGGTCAGGACCACGTCGACCTTGTCGATGGTGTCGTTGACCGTGGTGGTCGCGCCGTTGCCTGCGACTTCCAGTTTTTCGAAGTTGCCGCCGGAAGCGTCGGTGATCTTGACTGTTTGAGTGCTCTTGTCGATGAACACGTCATCGCTCGGTGCTGCCACGGTCACGGTGCCGACGGTGTCGCCAGCCTTAACAATGATTGAGGAGCCGTTATCCAACTTCAGGGTGACGTCACTGCCGGCCTTGTTGCTCAAGGTGGCGGTGTAGGTGATCTGGCCACCTTCATTGACGGCGCTTGGCGCGGTCAGCGTGACAGTCGTGGTGTTATCTGTACCCGGCGTATCGGTTACGGTCGTGTTGACCGGAGCAGTACCTGGTACCAAATTCTCGAAATGCTCGCCACCGGTCACGTCTTTGATAGCCGTAGTAACGGTTTGGTCGCCCTTGTACACATCATCGGGAGCTACAACCGAAACGCTGCCGCTCGATTGGTTTACCCCGATGGTGATCGTCTGGCCGTTATCCAGGGTGACGGTCAGCGGGCTGGTGATGTTGGTTACAGCCGCGCCGTTTTTATCCACAAGGCTGGCGGTATAAACAATGTTGCCGCCCTCGCCAACGGTGGTGGTGGCGGTCAGGACTACATCGACTTTGTCGATGGTGTCGTTGATCGTGGTGCTTGCGCCATCGCCCGCAACTTCCAGTTTTTCGAAGTTGCCGCCAGTGGCGTCACTGATCTTGACGGTCTGAGCGCTCTGATCGATAAACACATCATCGCTTGGCGCAGGGACGGTCACGGTCCCGACGGTATCGCCGGCTTTAATGGTGATGCTCGAACCGTTGTCCAACTTCAGCGTAACGTCACTGCCCGCTTTATTTGAGAGCGTGGCGGTGTAGGTGATTTGACCACCTTCACTAACGGCGCTTGGTGCAGTCAGCGTAACGGTCGTAGTGTTATCGGTACCCGGCGTATCGGTTACGGTCGTGTTGACTGGAGCAGTACCTGGCACCAAATTCTCGAAATGCTCGCCACCGGTCACGTCTTTGATAGCCGTAGTAACGGTTTGGTCGCCTTTGTAGACATCATCCGGCGCAACAACCGAAACAGAACCGCTCGACTGATTCACACCAATGGTGATGTTCTGGCCGTTATCCAAGGTGACGGTCAACGGATTGGTGATGTTGGTTACAGCCGCGCCGTTTTTATCCACAAGGCTGGCGGTATAAACAATATTGCCGCCTTCACCAACGGTGGTGGTGGCGGTCAGGACTACATCGACTTTGTCGATGGTGTCGTTGATCGTGGTGGTTGCACCGTTACCTGCAACTTCCAGTTTTTCGAAATTGCCGCCGGTGGCGTCGGTGATCTTGACCGTTTGGCTGCTCTTGTCGATAAACACGTCATCGGTCGGAGCAGGTACGGTCACAGTGCCAACGGTATCGCCAGCCTTGATGGTGATGCTTGAACCGTTATCGAGTTTCAGCGTGACGTCAGTACCGGCCTTGTTGCTCAAGGTTGCGGTGTAGGTGATCTGACCACCTTCGTTCGCCGCGGCCGGAGCTGTCAGCGTGACCGTCGTGGTGTTGTCAGTGCCTGGAGTATCAGTAACGGTGGTGTTAACCGGCGTAGTGCCAGGCACCAAATTCTCGAAGTGCTCGCCACCAGTGACAGTTTGAATAGCAGTGGTGACGGTCTGGTCGCCCTTGTACACGTCGTCCGGCGCAACAACCGAAACGCTGCCGCTCGACTGATTCACACCAATGGTGATGCTCTGGCCATTATCCAAAGTGACGGTCAGCGGATTGGTAACGTTAGTCACCGGCGCGCCGTTCTTATCCACAAGGCTGGCGGTGTAGACGATGTTGCCGCCTTCGCCGACGGTGTTTGTGGCGGTCAGAACCACGTCGACCTTGTCGATAGTGTCGTTGATTGTCGTCGTCGCACCGTTACCCGCAACTTCCAATTTTTCGAAGTTGCCGCCCGTGGCGTCGGTGATCTTGACCGTTTGGCTGCTCTTGTCGATAAACACGTCATCGATCGGCGCAGGCACAGTTACAGTGCCGACGGTGTCGCCAGCCTTGATGGTGATGCTCGAACCGTTGTCCAACTTCAGCGTAACGTCACTGCCCGCTTTATTAGAAAGCGTAGCGGTGTAGGTGATCTGACCACCTTCGTTCGCCTCGGCCGGAGCTGTCAGCGTGACGGTGGTGGTGTTGTCAGTGCCTGGAGTATCAGTAACGGTGGTGTTTACCGGCGTGGGGCCAGGAACCAGGTTTTCGAAATGCTCACCGCCAGTGACAGTTTGAATAGCGGCGGTGACGGTCTGGTCGCCCTTGTACACGTCATCCGGCGCAACAACCGAAACGCTGCCGCTCGACTGATTCACACCAATGGTGATGCTCTGGCCATTATCCAAAGTGACGGTCAGCGGATTGGTGATGTTAGTCACCGGTGCGCCGTTTTTATCCACAAGGCTGGCGGTGTAAACAATGTTGCCGCCTTCGCCGACGGTGGTCGTGGCGGTCAGAACAACATCGACCTTGTCGATGGTGTCGTTGATTGTCGTCGTCGCACCGTTACCCGCAACTTCCAGCTTTTCGAAGTTGCCGCCAGTGGTCTCGGTTATCCGAACGGTCTGAGTGCTCTTATCGATGAACACGTCATCGCTTGGCGCAGGGACGGTCACGGTGCCGACTGTATCGCCCGCTTTGATCGTGATTGATGAACCGTTATCCAGCTTCAGAGTGACGTCAGTACCGGCCTTGTTGCTCAACGTCGCGGTGTAGGTGATCTGACCACCCTCGCTCGCCTCGGACGGAGCCGCCAACGTCACGGTCGTGGTGTTATCGGTACCCGGCGTATCGGTTACGGTCGTGTTAACCGGAGCAGTACCTGGCACCAAGTTTTCAAAGTGTTCGCCACCGGTCACGTCCTTGATAGCGGCCGTGACGGTTTGGTCGCCCTTGTACACATCATCCGGCGCAACAACCGAAACGCTACCGCTCGACTGATTCACACCGATGGTGATGCTCTGGCCATTATCCAGAGTAACGGTCAGCGGATTGGTGATGTTAGTCACCGGTGCGCCGTTTTTATCCACAAGGCTGGCGGTGTAAACAATGTTGCCGCCTTCGCCAACGGTGGTGGTAGCGGTCAGAACAACGTCGACTTTGTCGATAGTGTCGTTGATCGTAGTGGTCGCACCGCTACCCGCAACTTCCAGCTTCTCGAAGTTGCCACCAGTCGCGTCGGTGATCTTGACCGTTTGAGTGCTTTTATCGATGAACACGTCATCGGTCGGCGCAGGCACCGTCACAGTGCCCACGGTATCGCCAGCCTTGATGGTAATCGACGACCCATTATCCAATTTCAGCGTTACATCAGTGTCCGCCTTATTGGAAAGCGTCGCCGTGTACGTAATCTGCCCACCTTCGCTCGCCGTGATCGGCGCTGTCAGCGTGACGGTCGTGGTGTCGATGGAGTCGGTAATGGTGGTGATCGCAGGCGTCGTACTCGGCACCAGATTTTCAAAGTTGCCGCCGGTTACGCCCGTGATGGTAGTGCTGACAGTCGAACCGTTAACGTAGACATCGTTGGCCGGGGTATCGACCACGACCGTGCCCGTCGATTCACCCGCCTTGATAGTGATCACCGAGCCATTGCTCAAGGTCACGTTCACCGGCGTCTGCGCCAGGTTGGTCAAGGTGGCGGTGTAGGTGATCTGGCCGCCTTCGGTGACGTTCGCGTCGGCTGTTAGCGTAACGGCGGTGGTATCAACCGAATCAGTGATGTTCGTAACGGCAGGCGTTGTGCTCGGTACTAGGCTTTCGAAGTTGCCGCCGGTGGCACTCGTGATAGTAGTGGTGACAGTCGAACCATTAACGTAGACATCGTTGGCTGGGGTATCGACCACAACCGTTCCGGTCGATTCACCCGCCTTGATAGTAATTACCGAGCCATTGCTCAAAGTGACGTTCACCGGCGTTTGCGCCGGATTGGTCAAGGTGGCGGTGTAGGTGATCTGGCCGCCTTCGGTGACGTTCGCGTCGGCTGTTAGCGTAACGGCGGTGGCGTCGACCGAATCAGTGATGGTCGTAACGGCAGGCGTCGTACTCGGCACCAGGTTTTCAAAGTTGCCGCCGGTTGCGCCAGTAATGGTGGTGCTGATGGTGCTGCCGTTGACGTAGACATCGTTGGGCGGCGTATCGACGACTATGCTGCCCACGGACTCGCCGGCCTTGATAGTGATCACCGAGCCATTGCTCAAGGTGACGTTCACCGGCGTTAGCGCCGGATTGGTCAGGGTGGCAGTGTAAGTGATCTGCCCGCCTTCGCTCACAGCCGTGTCGGCTGTCAGGGTGACAGTGGTGGCGTCGATGGAGTCGGTAATGGTGGTAACCGCTGGCGTCGTGCTCGGCACCAGGCTTTCGAAGTTACCGCCGGTTGCGCCAGTAATGGTGGTGCTGATGGTGCTGCCGTTGACGTAGACATCGTTCGCCGGCGTGTCGACGACCACGCTGCCTACCGACTCGCCCGCCTTGATGGTGATCACCGAGCCATTGCTCAAGGTGACGTTCACCGGCGTCTGCGCTGGGTTGGTCAGGGTGGCGGTGTAGGTGATCTGGCCACCTTCGGTCACGTTCGTGTCGGCAGTCAGCGTAACGGCGGTGGCGTCGACCGAGTCATTGATGGTCGTAACGGCAGGCGTTGTGCTCGGTACCAGGTTTTCAAAGTTGCCGCCGCTGGCACCGGTGATCGTGGTGCTGACGGTCGAACCGTTAACGTAGACATCGTTGGCAGGGGTATCGACCACCACGGTGCCCACGGACTCGCCGGCCTTGATAGTGATCACCGAGCCATTGCTCAAGGTGACGTTCACCGGCGTCTGCGCCGGGTTGGTCAGGGTAGCGGTGTAGGTGATCTGGCCGCCTTCGGTCACGCTCGTGTCGGCTGTCAGCGTAACGGCGGTGGCGTCGACCGAATCAGTGATGGTCGTAACGGCAGGCGTTGTGCTCGGTACCAGGTTTTCAAAATTACCGCCGGTGGCACCGGTGATCGTGGTGCTGACGGTTGAACCGTTAACGTAGACATCGTTGGCCGGGGTATCGACCACAACGGTGCCCACGGACTCGCCGGCCTTGATGGTGATCACCGAGCCATTGCTCAGGGTGACGTTCACCGGCGTCTGCGCCGGGTTGGTCAGGGTAGCGGTGTAGGTGATCTGACCGCCTTCGGTCACAGTCGAACCCGCCGTCAGCGTGACGGTGGTGGTATCAACCGAATCGGTAATCGTAGTGACCGCAGGCGTGGTGCTCGGCACCAGGTTTTCAAAGTTGCCGCCGGTTGCGCCGGTAATAGTGGTGCTGACAGTCGACCCATTAACGTAGACGTCGTTGGCCGGAGTATCGACCACGACCGTACCCGTCGACTCGCCGGCTTTGATAGTGATCACCGAGCCATTGCTCAAAGTGACGTTCACCGGCGTCTGCGCCGGGTTGGTCAAGGTCGCGGTGTAAGTGATCTGCCCGCCTTCGGTCACGCTCGAACCGGCCGTCAAGGTCACGGTGGTGGTGTCGAGGGTGTCGGTAATCTGCGTCACGGCCGGGTTAGGGTCGAGGGTCAGCACCAGGTTGTTGCCGCCGGTGGTGCCGGTGACGTTGACGCTGATCTGGCTGGCGTCGATGTACGGGCTGTCGTTAGGTGCCAGGGGCACGTTGACGGTGCCGGTCAGTTGGCCGGACGGGATGGTAATCACCGCGCCGTTGGACAGAGTAATGGTCAAGTCGCTGGTGCCGGGCTGGGTCACTGTGGCGGTGTAGGTCAGCACGCCTCCGGCTTCGGTGATGCTAGGCGTGGCGCTCAGGCTCAGGGTCGCAGGCTGCAGCGCCAGGTTGCCGTTGCCGGTAGAAGCCTGGGCACCCGTAAAGGTGTTCAGGGTTGACGTGCCCTGGCCGATAGGGGCGGTGGGAAAACCGATGGTCGGATCGACACGGCCGGCGGTCGCGTCCAGCACCACAAAGCTGTGGCCCCCGCCTGCGGCGCCATTACCGGCAGCGGTTGCGCCAGCGGCCGTGGCTTCCAGGTCGGTGGTCGGGTCGGCACCGGCGGCGATGGCTTGTTGCAGTTCGGCTACCGACGGCGCGGCCTGTTCGGTGGCGGCGGCCAGGTCGGCAGTGGAGTCCGGCATGTCGGCGCTCCACTGGGTGTCGCGGCCCAGGTCCAGTGTGCGCCCATCAGCCAGTTCCAGGCTCACCGCGCCCGACAGGCCCGTGTCAATCTGGTCGCCCGCGAACAGGCGATCACCCTCAACCAGAACACGGCGCGTTCCTTCCGGAGAAATAACGAACACTTGACCAACAATGCTTTTGACGATGGCAACAACATTGCTCATTAAATATTTCTCCGGCGATCCGTTTCTGATGATTTCCATGTGGCCACTTAAGAGTAGGGCCAAACTGGAGGGGGCGTAGTCTAGATAGTTACTGGCGTCAAATATTTGGCTGGAATTTTTAGTTATCTAGTTTCTGCCAAACTATTGACCTTATGGTCGCCATCCTAAACAATCGCCTCCGTAATGTCACATTGATATTTATGCGGCGAACCGTCCTACATGTGTGAAGCAGTTCCGCTATTTGAACTTTCCGACGTACGGTCATTACGGTAGCCATTATCCGACGCAGCGGCGCCAATCGCTGTGATTTGAGACAAGAAGTCCTGGGGAATTTTTTAATGCGTCTGCACCTGCTTAAGGCAATACCGTTCGTTCTCGCCGCCAGTTTTGTCCAGGCTCAAACACTGCCCCAAGCCATGCAGCAGGCACTGGATGTGCACCCTGAGATTCAGGCCGGTGTGAACAGCCGTATCGCCGCCGATTACCAGCTGCGTGCGGCGCAGGGTGGGTATCTGCCGCGTGTCGATTTGAATGCCGGCTATGGCCGTGCAGGCACCGATAACGCCTCCACCCGCCTCGCCAATGGCACAGGCGGCAACCACTGGGAAACCCTCAATCGCGGCGAGTCCAGCCTGCGCCTGCAACAAATGATTTTTGACGGTTTCGCCACCTCCAGCGAAGTCGGGCGTCAACAAGCCAACGTCAACGCCCGTGCCTATTCCCTGCTCGGTACATCCGAGCGCACCGCGTTGACCGTTGCCCAGGTCTACCTGGAAGTGTTGACCCGTCGCGAGTTCGTGCGCCTGGCCGAAGACAACCTGCGCAACCACGAACGCATTTACGATCAGATCAAGCTGCGCACCCAGCGCGGCGTCGGTAACGGTGCCGACCAGGACCAGGCCGAAGCGCGTCTGGCCCAGGCCCGCAACAACCTGATCACCGAGCAGACCAACCTGGCGGATGCGCAAACCAACTACCTCAGCGCCGTTGGCCAGATGCCCGACCAGCTTGAGCGCCCGGCGCCGTTCATGGCCATGCTCCCGGCCGACCTGAATGAAGCGCGTCGCCAGATGCTCGACAACAGCCCGGTCCTGCGCTCGGCCGAGTCGGACATCTCTGCCGCCGAGAAGCAGTACGCCGCCGCCAAGTCCAGCTTCTACCCGCGCTTTGATGCTGAGCTTGGCACCAATGCCGACAACAACGTCGGCGGCGACGCCAACCACAGCAACGGCTGGGAAGCCATGGTGCGCATGCGCTTCAACCTGTTTGCCGGTGGCAGCAACAAGGCCGACCTGCAATCGAAGTCGTACCAGGCCAACCAGGCCCTGGACATCCGCAACAACGCCCTGCGCCAGCTCAATGAAGAACTGGGCCTGGCCTGGAACGCCTTGAACAATGCCAACGCGCAACTGCCGGTGGCCCAGCAGTATGTGGACCACAGCACGCGCGTGCGCACCTCCTACCAGCAACAGTTCAGCCTGGGCCAACGTACCCTGCTGGACCT
Source organism: Pseudomonas sp. R4-34-07 (assembly GCF_003852375.1). NCBI lineage: Bacteria > Pseudomonadati > Pseudomonadota > Gammaproteobacteria > Pseudomonadales > Pseudomonadaceae > Pseudomonas > Pseudomonas sp. R4-34-07. The sequence continues at coordinate 157,378 of NZ_CP027760.1, forward strand.
GCTCGACAGCGAGAACGAATTGTTCACCGCTTCGCGTCGCCTGGAAGAGATCAAGAACATTCAGTTATTTACTCAGTACCGAATCAAGGCGACCATGGGCCAATTGCTCAAAAGCCAAGGCGTAGTCGCTCCAATGGCCTCGATCGTGCAAAACGATGTGAAGCCCAAAGTCCAACTGCCTGGGATGAACTGAGTCATCCGTAGCCCCATCTGTTAGTCGAGAGTGCACCGCGTGGAATCCGAAGTCAGTCGAGTTCATCTCAGTCATGATCCACGCACGCTGCACGACGACCCGTTACTCGACGGGTTGTTGGCACTCTGCGCCCTGCACCAGAAACCGGCCAGCGCGGCCATGCTCACCACCGGCCTGCCGCTGCCTTCGCAGCGCCTGAGTGCCGAGTTGTTGTCGCGTGCCGCCGCGCGTGCCGGGCTGCAGGGCCGGCTGTTGCAACGCAAGCTCGAACAGATCCCGGCCATCGCGTTGCCGGCGCTGCTGCTGCTCAAGGACGGGCGCAGTACTGTGCTGGTCGGCTGGCAGGGCGACGATGAAGCGCGGGTGCTGCTCAGCGAAAGCGACGGCGGGGAAGTGCTGATCAAGCGCGAACTGCTGGCCGCTGACTACATCGGCAAAGTCTTCTTCGCCCAACCGCAGCACAAATTCGACGTCAACCATGGCACCCTGATCCCGCGGGCGCGGTCCTGGTTTCGCGACACCCTCAAGCGCTCGCGCTGGCTGTACACCGACGCCATCGCCGCCAGTTTTTTGATCAACATCATCGCCATGGCCGCGCCGCTGTTCGTGATGAACGTGTACGACCGCGTGGTTCCGAACCAGGCCACCGCCACCCTGTGGGTGCTGGCCGTGGGCATCTGTGGCGCGTACCTGTTCGACCTGGTGCTCAAAAGCCTGCGCAGTCTGTGCCTGGACCTGGCCGGTAAAAAAACCGACCTGATCATCTCCGCCACCTTGTTCGAGCGCATCGTCGGCATGTCGATGAAGTACCGCCCGGCGCGGGTCGGCAGCTTTGCGCAGAACATCCATGAGTTTCAGAGCCTGCGCGACTTCCTCGCCTCGCTGACCCTTACCAGCCTGATCGACCTGCCGTTCACGCTGCTGATCTTCCTGGTGATCGCCCTGCTCGGCGGCCATCTGGTGTGGATCCCGGTGCTGGCGTTCCCGATTGCCCTGGGTATCGGTTACGCCCTGCAGAAGCCTTTGGTCGCGACCATGGAACGCACCATGGCCCTGGCCGCCGAGCGCCAGTCGAGCCTGATCGAGACCCTCGCCGGGCTGGACGCGGTCAAGGTCAACAACGCCGAGAGCGAACGCCAGTACGGCTGGGAACAGACCATCGGCACCTTGAGCCGGCTCGAACTGCGGGTGAAGTTGCTGTCGGGCCTGTCGATGAACATGACCCTGCTGATCCAGCAACTGGCCGGCGTGATCATGATCGTGTTCGGCGTGTACCAGATCATCGACGGCAACCTGAGCATGGGCGGCCTGATTGCCTGCTACATGCTCAGTGGCCGCGCGTTGAGCCCGCTGGCTTCGCTGTCGGGCCTGCTCACGCGCTACCAGCAAGCCAAGGTCACCATGACCTCGGTGGACCAGATGATGGAACTGCCCCAGGAGCGCAACTTCGAAGAGCGCCCCATGAGCCGCCGCACCCTGCAAGGCGCCATCGAGTGCCGGGGCCTGAACTTCACGTATCCAAACCAACAGAACGCTGCGCTGAAAAATATCAATCTGGTGATCAAGCCAGGGGAAAAAATCGGCATCATCGGCCGCAGCGGCTCGGGCAAAAGCTCCCTGGCCAAATTGATCGTCGGCCTTTACCAGCCCGACTCCGGCGCGTTGCTGGTGGACGGCGTGGACGTGCGCCAGATCGATGTCAGCGAACTGCGCCACAACATCGGCTATGTCGCCCAGGATATCCAACTGCTGGCCGGCACCCTGCGTGACAACCTGGTCAGCGGCGCACGCTACGTCGAAGACGAAATGGTCCTGCAAGCGGCGGAACTGGCCGGCGTGCACGAATTTGCGCGCCTGCACCCGCAAGGCTACGAACTGCAAGTCGGCGAGCGTGGGCAGAACCTGTCCGGCGGCCAGCGCCAGAACGTCGCCCTGGCCCGTGCGCTGCTGCTCAACCCGCCCATCCTGCTGCTGGACGAACCCACCAGTGCCATGGACAACACCGGTGAAGAACGCTTGAAACAACGCCTGCACGCCGTGGTGCAAAACAAGACCGTGGTGTTGGTGACGCACCGTGCCTCGCTGCTCTCCCTGGTAGACCGCCTGCTGGTGGTCGACCGTGGGCAGATTCTTGCGGACGGCCCGAAAGCCGTGGTCATGGAAGCGTTGAAGAAGGGGCAGATCAGTGTTGCTTAACTCCATCAAAAACGCGGTCGGCCGCTACTTCAAAGGTTCCGACTCGCTGCACGGCCAGCCGCTGCCCGAGGTCAACAAAGCGTTGATCGAAGATGCGCCGCGAGTCATTCGCCTGACCATCTGGGCCATCATTGCCTTCTTCCTGTTCCTGGTGGTGTGGGCGGGTTTCTCCGAAATCGACGAAGTGACCCGTGGCGACGGCAAGGCGATTCCGTCGTCCAAATTGCAGAAAATCCAGAACCTGGAAGGCGGCATCGTCGCCGAGCTGTACGTCAAGGAAGGCCAGATCGTCGAGGCCGGTGCGCCGCTGATTCGCCTGGATGACACGCGGTTCGTGTCCAACGCCGGGGAAACCGAAGCCCTGCGCCTGGCCATGCAATTGCGCGTCGAGCGCCTGAGCGCGCAGGTGGATGATCGCCCCCTGAACATTCCCGACGAGGTGCTCAAGGCCGCGCCCAGCCAGGCCGCCAACGAACGCTCGCTGTATGAAAGCCGTCGCCAGCAGTTGAAAGACGAAGTTGGCGGCTTGCAGGAACAACTGGTGCAGCGCCAGCAGGAATTGCGCGAGTTCACCTCCAAGCAAGGCCAGTACCGCAGCCAGCTGTCCCTGCAACGCCAGGAAATCAACATGTCCGAGCCGCTGGTGGCCCAGGGCGCGGTGTCGCCGGTTGAAGTGCTGCGCCTCAAGCGCGCCGAAATGGAAACCCGCGGCCAGCTGGACGCCACCACCCTGGCAATCCCCCGCGCCGAATCGGCGATCAAGGAAGTGCAGCGCAAGATCGACGAAACCCGTGGCAAATTCCGCAGCGAAGCTTTGACCCAACTCAACGAGGCCCGCACCGAACTGAACAAGGCCGAGTCCACCGGTCGTGCCCTGGAAGACCGTGTCAGCCGTACCCTGGTCACCTCGCCGGTGCGCGGCATCGTCAAGCAGCTGCTGGTCAACACCGTCGGCGGCGTGATCCAGCCGGGCAGTGACATGGTAGAAATCGTGCCGCTGAACGACACCCTGCTGGTGGAAGCCAAGATCCGCCCGCAAGACATCGCGTTCCTGCACCCTGGGCAAGAAGCGGTGGTCAAATTCACCGCTTATGACTACACCATCTACGGTGGCCTGAAGGCCAAGCTCGAACGCATCGGCGCTGACACCATCACCGATGAAGACAAGAAAACCACCTACTACATGATCACCCTGCGCACCGACCGCAGCCACCTGGGCACCGATGAGAAGCCGCTGCTGATCATCCCCGGCATGGTCGCCTCGGTGGACATCATCACCGGCAAGAAAAGCATCCTCAGCTACCTGCTCAAACCGATCATCAAGGCGCGGGCCGAGGCGTTGCACGAGCGGTAATCTCTATCGCCCTTGCGGGCCTCATCGGGGGCAAGTCGAATCGTCGCACCGCCCCTCCCACATTTGAATGTATTCACAAATCAAGTGTGGGAGGGGGCTTGCCCCCGATGAGGCCATCAGCATCACCAAAGCATATGGATATGCCCTAACAGTATTTAAACTTCCATTCTTAGACCTATAAATTCACTCCCCTGTCTGCCGGAAGTGAATCCAATGTCCACCATCAACCAAACCTTCGACATCCGCCCCTTCCCCGGCAGTGTCGGCGCCGAAATCATCGGCCTGGATCTATCCCAACCCTTCAACGACCAGGACTTCGCCCGCATCCATCGCGCACACCTGGACCACCACGTCATCGTGTTCCGCGACCAGCGCATCACCCCCGAACAACAGATCGCCTTCAGCCGCCGCTTCGGCGTGCTGCAAATCCATGTGCTCAAACAGTTCCTGCTGGCCAACCACCCGGAGATCCTGATCGTCTCCAACATCATCGAAAACGGCCAGTCCATCGGCCTGGGCGATGCAGGCAAATTCTGGCACTCGGACCTGTCGTACAAGGAGCTGCCCAGCCTGGGCTCGATGCTGCATGCCCAGGAACTGCCGTCCGAAGGCGGCGACACGCTGTTTGCCGACATGCACAAAGCCTGGGAGCAATTGCCCGAGCACCTGCGCAACGCCGTCGAAGGGCGCCGCGCCGCGCATTCCTATACCGCGCGTTACAGCGAGAGCAAATTCGAGGGCAACTGGCGTCCCACCCTGACCCCTGAACAGCTCGCCCAAGTGGCCGAAGTGGAGCACCCGATCGTGCGCACCCACCCGGAAAACGGCCGCAAGGCCCTGTTCGTCAGCGCGGGCTTCACCACCCGCATCGTCGGCCTGCCAGAGGACGAAAGCCGCGACCTGCTGGCCCAGCTCTACGCCCACAGCGTGCTGCCGGCAAACATCTACCGCCACCAGTGGCAGCCCCATGACTTGGTGTTCTGGGACAACCGCTCGCTGATCCACCTGGCGGCCGGCTGCCCGAGCCATCTGCGCCGCAAGTTGTTCCGCACCACCATCCAGGGCGACGCGCCGTTCTGAACCGCTAAAGCCTGCTAGGATTGCGTCCAGTTCACTCCCAACCGAACATGAGTGCTTGGCATGCAACTACCGGACATGAACCTGCTGGTCGCCCTCGACGCCTTGCTCGATGAAGGCAGCGTGGTGGGCGCCGCGCGACGGATGAACCTGAGCCCGGCGGCCATGAGCCGTACCCTCACGCGTATCCGCGAGGCGGTGGGTGATCCGATCCTGGTGCGTGCCGGCCGCGGCCTGGTGCCGACGCCCAAGGCGCTTGAGCTGCAAGGCCAGGTGCGCAACGTGGTGGAGCAGGCGGCGTTGTTGTTTCGCTCGGCGGACCAAGTCGATTTGAGCACTTTGCGCCGCCGCTTCAGCGTGCGCGCCAATGACTTTTTCATCGGTGTGTATGGCGGTCGGCTGTTCGACACCCTGCAACGCGCGGCGCCGTTCTGCGAACTGCGCTTCGTGCCCGAAGGCGACACCGACGATGAAGCGCTGCGCGAAGGGCGGTTGGACCTGCGGGTGAGCAATACCATGCCGGCCGGGCCCGAAGTGAAGGTGCAGAATCTGTTCTCGACCACGTTTGTCGGCCTGGCCCGGGAAGATCACCCGCTGTTCGACGAAGAGATCACCGCCGCTCGGTTTGCCAGCTATTCCCACATCAGCATCTCGCGACGCGGCATCGCCCGTGGGCCTATCGATACCGCCTTGAATGCCCAGGGCCTGGAGCGCCACGTGGCAATGATCGCCCCCGGCTTTCACGGCGCGATGTTCATGTTGCCCGACTCCGACCTGCTGCTGCCGGTGCCCAAGGAAGCCCTCCTGAGCGCCAAGCGCCTGAAGCTGCCGCTGCGCTCGTTCGCCTTGCCGATTTCGCTGCCGACCCTGGTATTGGCGCAATCCTGGCACCCGCGTTTCGACAAAGACCCGGCGCACAAATGGCTGCGCGAGACCATGCGCGAGAGCTGCCACGCCACCTGGCTGGAAGCCCAGCCGGGCTGAAATCAAATGTGGCAGGGGGCAAGCCCTAATGCCAGTTAGTTAAGGCGACACCGAACCTGTGGCGAGGGAGCTTGCTCCCGCTGGACTGCGCAGCAGTCCCATTGTTTGGGGCCGCTTCGCGCGCCAGCGGGAGCAAGCTCCCTCGCCACAAGTTAGTTCTCGCTCCTGCTACTTCTTAACTGACCGGCATTAGGGCAAGCCCCCTCCCACATTAAAAGCCCTGCATTACCCGTTGGATTGCGCCTGACGCACTTATAACCTGCCAACAAGTCACTTTTTGTCATGCATTTGCCTGATTAAACTACTCGGGTATTTCCATTCCGAGTTACCTGTCCATGACTTCCCTCGCTGCCCCCGCCTTCGAGGCCGCAGCCAAACCCACTGCGCCCAGCCCTCCGGTGTTCGGCCCGCGCATCATCATCGGCCTGGTCGGCGTGTTGCTGGCGGTGCTGGTGTCTGGCCTCAATGAGATGGTGACCAAGGTCGCCCTCGCCGATATCCGGGGTGCGCTGTACATCGGCTTTGACGAAGGCACCTGGCTGGTCGCGGCGTACACCGCCACTTCCGTCGCAGCCATGGCGTTCGCGCCGTGGTGCGCGGTGACGCTCTCCCTGCGCCGTTTCACCCTGGGTGCCATTGGCGTGTTCACGCTGCTCGGCATCCTGTGCCCGTTTGCACCGAACTACGAAAGCCTGTTGCTGCTGCGCACCGTGCAAGGCCTGGCCGGTGGCGCGTTGCCGCCGATGTTGATGACCGTGGCGCTACGCTTTCTGCCGGCCAACGTCAAATTGTACGGGTTGGCCGGCTATGCGTTGACGGCCACTTTCGGCCCGAGCCTGGGCACGCCATTGGCGGCGCTGTGGACCGAATACGTCGGCTGGCAATGGGCGTTCTGGCAGATCGTCGGGCCGTGCCTGTTGGCGATGGCCGCCGTGGCCTACGGCTTGCCGCAGGATCCGCTGCGCCTGGAACGCTTCAAACAGTTCAACTGGCGTGGTCTGCTGTTGGGCTTCCCGGCGATCTGCATGCTGGTGATCGGCCTGTTGCAAGGCAATCGCCTGGACTGGTTCGAGTCGGGCCTGATCACCTTTTTGCTCAGTGGCGGCGCGCTGCTGCTGGTACTGTTCATGCTCAACGAATGGTCGCAGCCGCTGCCATTCTTCAAGCTGCAGATGCTCGGCCTGCGCAACCTGTCGTTCGCCTTGATCGTACTGGCCGGGGTGTTGATGGTACTGACCTCGGTGATCATCATCCCCTCGAGTTTTCTCGCCCAGGTCCAGGGCTACCGGCCGCTGCAAACCGCGCCGGTGATGCTGTTGATGGCGCTGCCGCAGTTGATCGCGCTGCCACTGGTGGCGGCGCTGTGCAATCTGCGCTGGGTCGATTGCCGCTGGGTGCTGGGCATTGGCCTGAGCATGCTGGTGGTGTGCTGCATCGGCAGTTCGCACCTGACCTCGGCGTGGATTCGCGATGATTTTTATGGCTGGTACCTGCTGCAGATTTTCGCTCAGCCGATGGCGGTTCTGCCGTTGCTGATGCTGTCCACCGGCAGTATTCAACCCATCGAAGGGCCATTCGCCTCGGCATGGTTCAATACCGTCAAGGGTCTGTCCGCCGTGATCGCCACGGCGGTGCTGGATACGCTGACCACCCAGCGCGGGCATTTCCACTCGACCATGCTGGTGGACCGCCTGGGCAACTCTCCCCTGGCCGACGGCGACGCGCCGGGCCTGGCGCACCGCCTGCACGAGCAGACCGTGGTGCTCACCTCTTCGGATCTGTATGTCGTCATGGCCGGTGTCGCGGTGGCGTTGATCCTGCTGATTTTCTGGATGCCCACGCGGATTTTCCCGCCTCGTGCACCGACCTGACCCCAAGGATTTCTCATGAAACGCAAAGACAAAATTGCCGTCTCCGTCATCGCCGTATTTGCCGTGGGCGTGCTGGTGTACCTGGTTGCGCCGGGCATCCTGGGCAGCCAGCGCCAGACCACCAACGATGCCTTCGTCGCCGCCGATTTCACCCTGGTTGCACCCCGCGTTGCCGGGTTCATCAAGGACGTGCTGGTGGAAGACAACCAGCGCGTCAAGGCCGGCCAGCTGTTGGCGCTGATCGACGACCGTGACTTTCGCGCCGCCGCCCAGGCTGCCGACGCCGACACCCTGGTCGCCCAGGCCCAACTGAAAAACGCCACCGCGACCCTTGAACGCCAAAGCTCGGTGATCGCCCAGGCCCAAGCCACCGTGGCCGCGGATCGCGCCGAAGTGGCGTTTGCCGAACACGAACTGAACCGCTACAACCACCTCGCCGGCGTCGGCGCGGGCACCGTGCAGAACGCCCAGCAAGCCAAGACCCGCATCGACCAGGCCACCGCGCGCCTGGCCAAATCCACGGCGGTGCTGGCAGCCGAACGCAAGCAAGTGGAAATTCTCACCGCCCAGCGTGACGCTGCCGAAGGCGGTCTCAAGCGTGCACAGGCCGCGCTGGAAATGGCCAGTTATCAGCTTTCCTACACCCGCATCGTCGCGCCGGTGGACGGCATGGTCGGTGAGCGTGCGGTACGGGTGGGCGCCTATGTCACGCCGGGCAGCAAGATCCTCGCCGTGGTGCCGCTGGCCCAAGCCTATGTCGTGGCCAATTTCCAGGAGACGCAACTGTCTCACATGCAGGCCGGCCAAGCCGTGCAGGTGCGGGTCGACAGTCTCGATGGCGAGTTGCTCAACGGCCATCTGGAAAGCCTGGCGCCTGCCACGGGGGTGACCTTTGCCTCGGTCAAGCCGGACAACGCCACCGGTAACTTCACCAAGGTGGTGCAGCGTATTCCGGTGAAGATTGTGCTTGAGCCAAACCAACCGCTGACCGAACGCTTGCGCGTAGGGATGTCGGTGGAAGCCAGTGTCGACACCCACGCCGCCGCACAACAACATGAGGTGGCCCAGCAATGAGACATCTCGCCTGGCTCACCCTGAGCCTGATCAGTTTGAGCGCTTGCACCGTCGGCCCGGATTTCCAGCGGCCGCAGGGGCCGTCTGTGGCCCAATGGACTGAGCCCCAGGGGCGTCAGGCGGCCAGTCGCGCCACCAGCGACCCGTTGCAAGAGCGCTGGTGGGACGTATTCCACGACGAGCAACTGTCGGCCCTCACACGCCGCGCCCTCAGGGATAACCTCGACCTGAAACTGGCCAGCAGCCGCCTGCAACAAAGTCGCGCCGTGCGCCAGGTAACCACCGCCGAGCGTTACCCCAACGTCGACGCGGGCGGCGCTTACCAGCGTAAGCGCAACAGTGGCAAAGGCTTGAACGACCCCTCCGGCGAGAACGGCCGCTCGGCGTTCAACCAATGGGACATGGGCTTTTCCGCCGCTTGGGAAGTGGACTTCTGGGGCCGGGTCAAGCGCGAGACCGAAGCCGCCGACGCCACCCTGGAAATCGCGGAAAACGACCGCCGCGCCGTGTTGCTGTCGGTGCTGGCCGAGACCGCCCAGGACTACATCCAACTGCGCGGCGTACAAAACACCCGCGCCGTCACCGAGCAGAACCTCGACGTCGCCCGCCACAGCCTCAAGCTTTCGCAACTGCGCCTGGCCGATGGCGTGGCGACCGACCTGGACGTGGCCGAAGCCGCCGCCCAAGTCGCCGCCATCGAAGCGCGCCTGCCGGATTTGCAGCAGCGCCAGGACCAGTTGATCAACGCCCTGAGCCTGCTGATGGGCGAGCCTCCGCAGGCCCTGCACGCGCAGCTGTCCAAGGACGCCGCCGTGCCGCAGACCCAGCGCCAGGTCGCTATCGGCCTGCCGTCGGAACTGGCCGAGCGCCGCCCGGACATCCGCCAGGCCGAAGCCCGCTTGCACGCTGCCACCGCCAGCATCGGCGTGGCCAAGGGCGATTTCTACCCGCGCATCACCCTGTCCGGCAGCCTCGGCTCCCAGGCCATGCAGCTCGCGGATCTCGGCTCCTGGGGCTCGCGCGCCTTTGCCTTCGGCCCGCAGTTAAGCCTGCCGCTATTCAACGGCGGGCGCCTGCAAGGCATGGTGAATCTGCGCGAAGCCCAGCAACAGGAAGCGGCGCTGGCCTACCAGCAAACCGTGCTGCGCGCCTGGCATGAAATCGACGACCAGTTGACCCGCTACAACGCCAGCCAACTGCGCCGCGACAGCCTCGCCGAAGCCGTGCGCCAGAACCAGATCGCCTTGACCACCGCACAACACCAGTACGTCGAAGGCGTGGCGGATTTCGTCAACGTGCTCACCGTGCAAAGCGCGCTGCTGGCGACCCAGGAACAGTGGGTGGAAAGCTCTACGAGTGTGTCGTTGGCGATGGTGGGCTTGTATAAAGCGTTGGGTGGCGGCTGGGAGTCGGTGTATCCACTGGCGCGTTCAGATGCGCAATAGGACGGACGTGAGGTCGTCTTCGGCTGCGCACCCGGGTCATGCCATCAGCTGCGTTTCAAACCGGGTGCATACCTTGGAAAGCATGCTGGTATCGGCACTGCTGCAGCCTGTGGCCTCAAAAAAGCCGGAGGCTTCTCGCACGACGGCATAGACGTCAGTGACGATGGATCTTGCTTCATCCATTCCCAAGCCAAAGCGCTCGGGCGTACTCAGCAAATTGCTGATAGACGATACCCTTCCTTCATTCCCGATGATCAGCGCCTGCAAGCCTGGTTGCGTCGGATGGGGCAGCACGTCAAATACTGGCGCAAGGGAGTAGCCCGACGAGCTGGTCAACAGCAGTCCGGTTTGTTTCAGGTGGTCGTCGCTATTTCCGATGAGCACATTGAATGCCATGCGTCGATAAAGTTCACGCATGTCGAGCGTTGCATCGTCGCTGACCTTCTTCAAAACGTCGGCGATTCTGGAATAGGAAACGTCACTATCAACCGCGCCAACGCGCATTCTCGGCTTCTCGGCGCTTACCAAAGAGTTGCAGCTGACATAGTGCTCGCGGCCCGTTCCTTCATGCCGGTCAAAGCGCTCGACCATCAATACCGGCCTGCCGGCTACCTCGACCAACTTGTGCCCCGCTGCCGGTAGACCCGCCGCGTTCGCCATTTGCAGGCTGGCAAATTCAGCACGGGGCTGATCGAAAACATCGTCGCTACGGCCGAACTTGGCAATCCATTCCTTACCTTCATGAGTCACGGTGACCTTGGGTCTGGCGCCGCCCATAGAGCTTCCGAACTCGAATAGCCGTGCGATTTCCGCAGGGAGGTCTACATCGCCTTTCTCGACTTGATCGAGGCCCACCATGATTTTTTCGAGATCTTCAAATTGTGGCGGCTGGTGCAGGGTAGGTAACAGATGTCGTGAAGCACTGAAAAGCAGGCATCCAACCCCGGCACCCCGCGAGGCAAGCAGCCATTCTATGTCGTTTTGTGGATGCTGCTTGTGAGTGGCCAGCAGAACACGCCGGCCCCAATTGTCCGGAGTGGCGTCGTCAAGCACCCCAAACATGCGCGTGGAGGAATATTGGTTAGAGGTCAGTGGCAAATTCAGCGGGTCAATCGCGAATGCGTTGGGTCTTGCGAGCCAGCTGTTCGCGTAGCGAAAAACGAACCCGCCCCCGTGCATCGCCACTTCACCGACGGGGACCGGATCACCGACTGAGTGAGCCGAAAAAACAAATGCATTACCAATCGGCTTCCAGGACATGAGGGTCTCCTTCTGTGCGAATTCGGTCAGGCTCACGGGCGAGGCTCAGGGTTATCCCAACCTGGTCAAGGTCTGGCGATGCGATGCTCGCCATCCCTTCCTCCAGGTCCATCGCGCTGAGCACATTCATCAGTACACCGAGGGATACGCCGGCTTCTCCCTGTCTCAGTCGTTGATACGTTTGCCGGGTGATACCCGCGCGGCTGCATATGGTGGAAATTTTCAGCCGACGACGAACACGGGCTATTTCGATACCGTTTCCGATACCTTTCATCAGCTCATCGCTTCGCTCTGAGATGTACCCTTTGTGAGGGTTCGGCTTGCCCGACGGTTGCATGATATATCACCCTTTAATGCGGTAAGAGTAACTTATATCATCCACTCTGTTTAAGCCAGTGTGCATAAACTCCAGCTCGATGCGGATTTTTCCCTGTCGGAGGACTTACCGGTTCTGCAAAAACACCACATACCCCCGAAACCACTCACTCCCCTGTAAATACTCCGGCGCTTGCCAGTCCCCGCCCTGAATCAGGCCGACCTTGAACGGCACGCCCAGCCGGTTCATGCGGGGCAAATACGCGGCGTAGTCGGGGATGCTGTGCCGCCCTTGATAGGTCTGTACCACCACTTCATCCACCACGCCCTTGAGCTGGGCGATGGCGGCGGGGTCGGCGTTGCTGCTCCAGTCCAACAGGCCGGTGATGCTCAAGCGCAGGTCGGTCGGCAGACGTTGGCGCAGGTCGCGCAGGAAGGCCGCGTATTCGTGCAGGTATTGAGTGCGGGCGTCGAAGTCGATCTGGATGCCGACCACCGGGTTGCCCGCCTCGCGCCAGCGTTGCACCTGGCCAAGCAGTTGGGTGTAGACCTGTTCCGGCCATCGCAGAGTATGGGCGCGGTAGACCACCCAGATGTCGCCCTGGGTAATGCGCGGCACGTTCATGCCCTGGGCGATCAGTTGCACACCGCGTTGTGGAGCGCGGCGGGTGGAGTTGATCTGGCCCTGCAGGATGTAGAGGGTCTTGGCCTGCGTGAGCACCGGCTGGGGCGCGACGCCGCTCCACAGCCAGAAAGCGTCGTAGTCACGGGCGTCAACAGCGCCGAAGGCTGGGCTTGCCAGCAATAGCAGGCCCAGCCACAGGGTTTTCACCAGTAGTACTGCAGCGATTTGCCCCACTGAGTGTCGGCGAAACCGCTCTTGAGCTGGCGGAACCAGCCTTTGCGCACGGCCGGCGCCACGTCTTCGCCGCCGCAGCTGTTGTAGCCGGCCGGCGCGTAGCAATTGATCGCGCGAAACAGTGCGTAGGCCCGGTCGGTTTTGGGCGCCTTGGCATTGGCGATCACCTGCTGGTAGCCGTCCAGGCGCGAGAAGGTTTCACCTTTGAACTCCGAGGCGGTGCTGCCGAGGCTGCCGGTGGCGCGAGCTTGCTCCAGCGGCATGCCGTCCAGGCCATTGCGCAGGATGAATTCCCCCAGGCAGTTGAGGGCTTGCGGGTTTTTTGCGTCGCTTTGCAAGGTCGCGGCGGTTTGCGCGACGCTCGGGCAGGCATAGCCGGATTCGGCCTTGTCACCGTTCCACTGGAACAGCTTCAAGCTTTGCCCGCCGCTGTAGGTGTAACCCAGGCTGGTGCCGAGTTTGTCGTCAGACAGCGAGGCCTGCTTGAGGTCGTCGGCGAAGGTCGCGAACTGGCGGTGCAGCAGGTCTTTGTAGAGCAGCACGAATTGGGCGGTCTGGCGTTCAGTGGGGTCGTTGGCCTTGGCGATCTGCTGGCGCAACAGGTCGGGACCGGCCACGTTGCGCAGCAGGATATAGCGCACCTGCCTGGCACTGATCGGCGAGTCGGCGGCGAACACCTTGGCCAGTTGGCCGCTGCGCTCGTAGTTCATCGCCAGCGCCAGCTCCAATTGATCGCGTTGCAGCGGTTGCTTGGCCAGCGGCAGCAGTTGCAGCCACAGCGCTTCGGCGCCTTTCCAGTCTTGCTTGGCTTCCAGGGCCAGGGCGCGCAGGGTCTGCTGGCTGAAGGCGAAGTAATCCAGGTTTGACGGCAGGTCCGTCGGCAGATGCTTCAGGGCCGTGTCGGGTTGGTGCTCGACGTACAGGGCATACGCCGCTTGCAGGTAGTCGAACAAGGCCGGCTCGTTGGCGAAGGTGCTCCTTTGCTTGTCGAGGGCTTCGCGACTCAACAGGGGCGGGGTATGGGCACGCATGGCCATCAGGTCGCTGACCACTTGCAGCATCGGGCTGTTGGCCGCCTGGTTGCTGGCCATCAGCAATTTGAGGTCGGCTTCTTCCACCAACGCGTCCACGCTCACATTGCGCTGGGCGTCGCTGGCCTCGGTGAATTGCCAGGTGAAGTCTGCGGCGAGCTTGGCCTCGTCATTCGCCAGCCAGTGCACCCGACGCAGCAGGCCACGGGCGGACGCGACGTAAGCGCCCTGCGGGTAGGTTTTCAGGTAGCCGAGAAAGCCTTCTTCGGCGTCGCTCAACGCGGCCTTGTCCACATGCTCGCGCTGGGGCACACCGTATTCGTCGAAGGCTTCGGCCTGGGCTTGGTTCAGCGAGGTGCGCGCGGTCATGTACAGCGCGGTTTCCTTCAGCCAGGGCACATCGCTGGTCGCGGCGGCGGCGAAACCGCGCTCGGCGTTACCGAAGCGGCCGCTGTAGAAGTCAGCGGCGGCCTGCAGATAAGTGCGAAACAGTTGGGCGCTGGCCGAAGGGGTCAGCTGCGCATCCACCACCTGGCCGTCCCAGTCACAGGTGGTCAGCAGCTGCAGACGTGCTTTCACCAGCAGGTCGCGCTCGGCGGGCGGCATATCGGCCTTGATCACCTGGCTGATAAACGCGGTGGCGCTGTCATCAGCGTTGCTGCGGCAGCGGCTGCCTTCGCCATCGAGAAACGCTTCGCCTGCCGTCTTGTACTCCTCACGCTTGATGCCCAGCGGCGCGAGCAGGGTGTCGAGCTCGGCGGTGCGCGAATCGTCCGCTTGGTTATCGGGTTCGTCCTCTGCGGCCGGAACCGGCACCAGGCGATACACCGGAAACGGCACCGGGCCGAAACCCTGGGCCAGGTCGTCTTCGCCCAGGGCATTCGGCGCCAGGGGTGCGGCCTTTTTGTCGGCCAGCAACAGGCGCAGGTTTACCCGGCTATCGTTGCCTGGGCTGAGAAAGGGTTGGTTGCTGCAGGGTTCGAGACTGTCACGCGACACCCGCCAGTCGGGGTAGCACGAGTCGTCGGAACTGGCCTGGGCTGCCAGGGGAATACCGGCCAGCAGGGCCAGTGCCAGAGGTGACAGAAAACCGATGCGCATGACGTGTCCTTGATCCTGGGTCCTTGGAGGACGGCAATCATAGCGTGATCCGACTCCAGCTTCGGTGAACGCTCACACAAATCACGGATTTGTCCGATTGAGGGTAGTGGCGTTTTAACCTTGCTGACATAGACTGCGTTCTTCATCAGGGAGGATCGTATGAAGCTATTGCGGCTATGGCTGTTGAGTGTTGCCTGCGTGATCGGCGTGGCGCCTGTCGCCATGGCGGACGACCCCTTGCTGGATCACCCGCCGGCGGCTGCCGCCGGCACTGACGAGGCGCGAGGCGTGTTGCGGGCCCGCGACCAGGCGATGCTGGCCAGCGAGTTGTCGGGGCGCATCGTCGAACTGCCGTTCAGTGAGGGCGAGTCGTTCAAGAAGGGCGACACCCTGGCGCGTTTCGATTGCTCGGCCTACCAGGCGCAATTGAATGCCGCCCAGGCTGCCAGCCGTGGCGCCGGTGAAGAGCTGGCCCACAACAAACAGCTGGCGGCGCTCAATTCAGTCGGGCGCTTTGAAGTGGCCCGCGCCGAAGCCAAACTCAGCGAAACCCAGGCCCAGTCCCAGGTCTATCAGGTGCAGGTCAAGCGTTGCAGCGTGCTGGCGCCGTATGACGGCCAGGTGGTGCAGCGCAAGGTGCAGCGCTATGAAAGCGTATCGGCCGGGGCGCCGCTGCTGGAAATCGTCGACAACCGCAGCCTGGAAATCCACCTGCTGGTGCCGTCACGCTGGATGGACAAGCTCAAGCCCGGCCAGACCTTCACTTTTACCCCCGATGAAACCGGCCAGGCGTTCAGCGCCACGGTCAAACGACTCGGCGCGCGCATTGACGAGGGCAGCCAGACGCTGCTGCTGGTCGCCACTTTACCCAACGCCGCCGGGTTGATGGCAGGCATGAGCGGCACCGCACACTTTGCGCAATTGCAATGAACGCCCCGATGCCGGGCAGCAGCGAGCGGGTGTTTGCGCAGTTTCTGGACCTGGAACGCCAGACCCGTGCCGCGCGCACCACCGAGCAACTGGCCTACAGCCTGGTCAATGACAGCCAGCCGCTGTTCGGCTATCGGCATGCCGCACTGTTGATCGCCGGCAAAGTGCAGGCGGTGACAGCCGTGAGTAACGTCGACCCGAATGCGCCGTTCGTGGCCTTTGTCGAGCAGGCGGTGACGCAGTTGCACAAGCAGGCGCTGGCCCAGACCGCACGCGTCGTGCCGGCGGAGCAGTTGAGCGAGGCGGTGCGGGCGGACTGGCAAAGCCTGTCTGCCGGCCAGGTGTTCTGGTTGCCGTTGATCGACCCCCAGGGCCGAGTGTTCGGTGGCCTGTGGCTGGCGCGAGATACCCCGTGGAATCCGGCCGAGCAAGTGTTGCTGGCGCAATTGGGCGACACCTGCAGCCATGCCTGGCATGCGCTGCAGCCGCAGCGGCCGTGGCGGTTGCGCCTGACCCGCAAGCGCCGGCTGATGGTGGTGGTCGCCTTGCTGCTGTTACTGCTGATTCCGGTGCGCCAATCCGTGCTGGCGCCCGCCGAAGTGGTGCCGCTGGCCGGGCAGGTGGTGGCGGCGCCGCTGGATGGGGTGATTGCACAGTTTTTGGTCAAGCCCAACCAGGCGGTAAAAACCGGTGACCTGTTGCTGCGTTTCGAAAGCACCACCCTCACGGCCCAGGCCGACGTGTCGGCGCGTGCCCTGGGCGTGGCCGAGGCCGAGTTGAAGGCCAGCGCGCAGCGAGCTTTTGCCGATGCCGAATCGAATTCGCGTATCGACCTGCTGGCGGCCCGGGTCGAGCAAAAACGCGCTGAACGCGATTACGCCCGCGAACTGCTCAAGCGCAGCGAAGTGCGCGCCGAGCGCGACGGTATCGCCGTCTTCGCCGACGCCGAGCGCTGGACCGGCAAGCCCGTGCAAACCGGCGAGCGCCTGTTGCAGATTGCCGACCCCGACCAGGCCGAGTTGCGCATTGAGCTGGCGGTAGGCGATGCGATCGCCCTGGAGCCGAACGCCCAGGTAGCGCTGTTCCTCGACAGCGACCCTTTGCATCGCCACCTGGCGACCTTGCAACGGGCAGCCTATGAAGCGCAGCCCACACCGGGTGGCCAACTGGCCTATCGCCTGGATGCGCAATTTGACGAAGCACCGCCGCGTATCGGCCTGCGCGGCACGGCCAAGCTGTTTGGCGAGCGCGCGCCGCTGGCGCTGTACCTGTTGCGGCGGCCGCTGGCAGGCCTGCGCCAAAGCGTGGGCCTCTGATGGACTTGCCCAAACTGCGTGAAGACCTGCAACTGTCCAGCGCCGGCGCGGCCCTGGACGGCTCGCCGCGCTGGACCCTGGCCGACCCGGTGCGCGGGCGCTATTTCAAACTGGGCGCCACCGCCATTCGCTTGCTGCGACACTGGTCCCTGGGTGACCCGGAAAAAGTCCTGCAGGCCGCCAACCGCGAGCCGGGACTGGCGTTGGGCGGCAGTGAAGTGGATGAACTGCTGGGTTTTCTGCGCGCCCACGACCTGATCGCCGCCCTCGACCCGCAGCAGCGTGCCAGTTACCTCTACAAATCTGCCGCGCACAAACAAAGCCTGTGGCAGGTGCTGCTGCATCAATACCTGTTTTTCCGGATTCCGCTGTGGCGCCCGGATGCGTTTCTCAACCGTGCCTGGCCGCTGCTGGCGCGCTTTGGCCCTGGGTTGCTGCGCTACGGCTTGCCGATCATTTTGGCGCTTGGGGTGTTTCTGGTCGCGCGCGACTGGCAGCGCTTTGTGGCGACGTTTCCGCATCTGTTCAGCCTGGGCGGCGCCCTGGCGTTTGGCGTGGCGCTGTTCTTTGCCAAGCTGTGCCATGAATTCGGCCATGCCTTTATGGCCAAGCGCGCCGGGTGCAGGGTGCAGAGCATGGGCGTGGCATTCATGGTGTTGCTGCCGATGTTCTACACCGACGTAAGCGACGCCTGGCGGGTCAATGATCGTCGCGCGCGCTTGATGATCGGGGCGGGTGGGGTCATGGCCGAGTTGTTGCTGGCGTGCATCGCCCTGCTGGCCTGGTCGCTGCTGCCGGACGGCCCGGCGCGCACGGCAGCGTTCATGCTGGCAAGCGCCACCTGGCTGACCACCCTGGCGATCAACCTCAACCCGTTCATGCGCTTCGATGGTTACTTTCTGATCAGCGATTGGTGGGAGGTGGATAACCTGCAAGGTCGCGCCTTTGCGCTGTGTCGCTGGCGCTTGCGCGAGCTGCTGTTCGGTTATGGCGAACCGGCACCGGAGCCGTGGTCGCCGAATATGCAACGCCGGCTATTGTGGTGGGGCTACCTGGCGTGGCTGTGGCGCGCGGCGCTGTTTTTAGGGATCGCCCTGGCGGTGTATCACCTGTTTTTCAAGCTGCTGGGGATCGTCCTGATGGGCGTGGAACTGGTGTGGTTTATCGGCCTGCCGATCTTCAAGGAGTGGCGCCAATGGTGGAGCCGACGCAGCCAGGCGCATGCGCCGCGGGTCATGCTCAGCAGCCTGGGCCTGGTGCTGGTGGTGCTCGCGCTGGTGGTGCCCTGGCGTAGCGCGGTGGAGCTGCCGACCATGCTCGAAGCCGGGCGCGCCAGTGCGCTGCATGCGCCGGTGGCGGCGCGGGTCAAGCACTTGCGGGTGGGGGACGGGCAAGAGGTGACCCAGGGCCAGGTGCTGATGGAGCTGGAATCACCGGACCTCGACGCCCGGCAAGGTATCGTGCGTCGCGAAGTGGAGATTTTGCAGTTGCAGATGCGCCGCCAGGCCGGGCGCAGTGAAACGGCAGTGGACGCGGGCATCAATGATCAGCGCCTGTCCCAGGCCCTCGCCGAATACCGTGGCCTGGCCGCCCAGCGCGAACGCCTGCTGCTGCGCGCGCCTCACGCCGGCACGGTGCGCGATGTGCTGCCGCAATTGAGCGTGGGGCGCTGGCTGTCGCCCAAGGATTCGCTGGCGCGGGTGGTGGAAGAAGGCGCCCGCCTGCGCGGTTACATCGCCGAGGCCGAGCTGTGGCGAGTGGCGCCGGGGGCGACCGGACGGTTTATCGCCGATGACCCGATGCACGCGGCTATTCCGGTGGAGTTGATCGATATCGACGCCAACGGTGTGGCCTACCTGGACCAGGAGGCGTTGACCTCGGACCACCACGGGCCGATTGCCGTGCGCCGCGATGAAAACCAGCGCCCGGAGCCGGTGCAGGCGCAATACGGCGCACGCTTGAAAAGTCTGCAAGCGATTGCAACGCCCCGTCAGCCGTTGCGCGGCGTGGTGGTGCTGCAGGGGCGCAGTGAGTCGGTGCTGGGCGTGGCCTGGCGCCGGGCGGCGGCGTTGGGTGTACGGGAAAGCGGGTTCTAGGAGTGAACGCAATGTCGAACAAGCAAGGTGCTCTGGCGCAGGGCCTGGTGATGCGTCCCTCACGCAGTACCGACGGGCCGTTTTTGCAGCGCCTTTACCGCTCGGCACGTGCGGATCTGCAGTGGATTGATGGCGAGCAGGCGCTGGTCGAGGAGGTGATCGCCCAGCAATTCCAGGTCCAGGAAAAGGGCCTGGACGAGCATTTTCCCGGTGCGCTGCACTATGTCATCGAAAAACTGGACACGCCTATCGGCGCCTTGAGTGCCGACTTCGGAGCCCATGAAATCCGGGTGTTGTACCTGGCATTCATCCCCACTGCGCGTGGCCAGGGTTTTGGCCGCGCGGTTTTGCAAGGGGTGCAGCAGGCGGCCACGCAGGTGATGTGCCCGGTGTGCACGGTGGTGTGGGCGAGCAACCCCCATGCGTGCCGGCATTACCTGGCGCTGGGGTTTCGGGTGGAAGAACAGACGCCCGCCGCGCAGCGGTTGGTGTGGTACCCGTCTCAGTTGAACACGATGCAGAAATAACCCCGCTCGCTGTCGCGGCCCATGGCGGGCTCGCGGGACACAAACACCTGTTCGAGGCAGGCGTCCGCCAGCGGTAAACGGCATAAGCCGTCGACGAAATCCGTGGGTACAAGGCTTTCGAGCAGCACCCTGAAGGCCCCGCGCGGGCTGCCTGGCAAGGTGGCTTTGGGGGTTTCGGTGAGGCTTTGGACTTGGATCGGCAGCGCCGAACCGTCGGGCAGGTAAAGCACGGCGGTGCCATCAAGCAACGGTCGAAAGTGTTCCGGGGTGACCAGGTTCAACATGTGAGGCTCCATTTCAGAGATGCCGGGGCCTGCGAGCCCCGGCCAGGGGTTAATCGCGCGACGGAAAAAGCCCGTTCAAGGCAATGCTGAAATTGATCGCAAGGTAAGGGTTCATGGTGGCCAAGGCCTGGCCCTGGCCGGCGACACTGATCGTGCCTCCGGCCACGGCGGTGCTCACGCCCTGCAGAGGGACCGGCGTGGCGCCCTGCTGGTCTGAATAGATTGCGGCGCTGCCCGGCCCACCGCCGGAAGCGCCGATAAACGCGTTGGTAGCGCTGGGTACTGTCAGCGGGTTGCTGGAGGTGTTCGCCAGTTGCACCGAAGTGGTGGCGGTGAGTGGTGTCATGGCGTGGGTGTGGGCAGGCAGGTTGAGCAGGGTGGCGGTGACGGATTCCGTGCCGGAGATTTCGCCAATGACGCGCGCCGACAACCCCGCGCCGCTGCCTTGACCAATGGGCATTCGACCTTGCAGGTTAGGCAGCATGAAGCTGACGCTGCCATTTCCGCCGTAAACGACACCGAGCAGGGCGTACAGCGCCTGGTACTGGTTGACGGCAAGGGTTTGCCCGGCGCACAGGGCCCAGTCTCTGGGGGCGAAATCAAACGCAAAGGGTTGGATGGTGCCGATGAAAACTTCCATGGATCGTTCATCCTTGTGATGGCTAGACAGGGGGAGGACGCCAATCGGTCCGGCGCCATCGCAGAGCGTAGTCGCCGTTGTTGCTTGCTGCCTGGCTGTTGCGAAACAGCGAGCGAAACCGGGGCTTTTGTCCTAGAGTGGCGCGTGTTTGCGCATGTGCGGAGTTTGCTCGGTAAACGGGCTGTGTCTGGGGAGTTGAGGTGCGACGGTCTGTGGTAGAACAAGACGACAAAGTGGCGGCATTTTCCTTAGTCAATCGCCTTGCGAGCGCCTGGGAAGGCGCCGGTTGGCTCAGCCGTTTGTGGTGGATGCCGATCCTGGCGCTGGCCATGGCCGTGCGGTTTTATGGCCTGACGGCTGCGGCGATCTGGGGCGATGAGGGCTCAAGCCTGCTGCTCAGCGAATACGCCCTGGACGACCTGTGGTTTCACGCCGCCCATGATGTGCACCCGCCGCTGTACTTTTTCATGCTGCGCGGCTGGATCGAACTGTTCGGCGACGGCATCTGGTCGATTCGCGGCATGAGTGCGATCCCCGGCGTGCTGGCGGTGGGCCTGGGCGTCTGGCTCACACGGCAACTGTCTACCCGTCGCGCTGCGGTGCTGGCGGGGGTGCTGCTGGCGCTGTTCCCCTCCGCCGTGCGCTACAGCCAGGAAGTGCGCATGTACTCGCTGCTGGCCGTGTGGTTGCTGGGGGCCACGCTGGCGCTGGTGTACTGGGTGCGCCAACCCGCGCGCACGCGTTACCTGGTCGTTTATGCGCTGTTGATGGCCGCCGGGTTTTATACCCATTACTTCACTGCACTGTGCGTGCTGGTGCACTGGGCTTACCTGGGGCTGCTGTGCCCGTCCCAGGCGCCCAGCCAGCGCCTGATCCTGCGTCCGTCGTGGTGGTGCGCCAATGCGCTGGTCGTGGCGTTGTACCTGCCCTGGCTGCCGAACCTGCTTGACCTCGTGCAACACGTCGAACAGCTCAAGGTCGGCGGTGACATTGGCTGGGAAGACCCGGTCACGTTGACTTCAGTGCCGTCGATGATCTGGCAGTTCACGCTTCAGGATGAAGGCGTGGGCTTCTGGCGACCGCTGTTCTGGCTGTTCCCGCTGTTGTTGATCGCTGTCGTGATAGCCACCGCCTGGCAGGATCGCGAGCGCCATCACCCGGCCCGCCTGCTGGCGCTGTTCTTCCTGTTGCCGCTACTGCTGGTGTATGCGGTGTCGTTCATCTCGCCGGTGTTTATCGAGCGCTACCTCACGGTATACGCCCTGGGCTTGCCGATCCTTGTGGCCCTGGCCATCGACCGCCTGCCCACGCGCCTGGCATGGCTGGGCGCGGCGTTGTGCGTGGTGTTTGTCGGAGTGGAGCTGCTGGGGCTGAAAAACAATGCCACGGTGGATGGGCATGATCAGTTCAACGTGCCGGTGGAGTTCGTCAACCGCAACTACCAGGAAGGCGACCGCATCGTTCTCAGCGACATGATGTGGTACCTCAGCTACGTGTATTACGACCAGACCGACGCCCAACTGCAGCTTTACACCCCGCCCAGGCCCGACGGCACGCCGACTCGGCCGAATGCCTATGGCTTCGGCACCCTGGTGGATCAGGACGGCGGGCGCATCTACCTTGACCGTCTGTCTGCCTTAGCGCCCGACACCCGCCGTGTCTGGCTGATCAGCAGCAACGAGCTGCCGGATGAATTCGCGCCGATTCCGCCAGGCTGGCAAGAACTTTTGCAGCAGGACGGCGGCGGCTCGCGGGCGCGGCTGTTCGTGCTGTGTGGCGGGCCAGAGCCTTCGCGGCCCGCCGGTTGCCGCTAATCACGAATTGGTATTAGGGGCATGCCAAAATAGTGGCAAATGATCGCTAGTCGGCACTGCATTTCTCAACTACGCTGCGGCCCACAAATGGATTTTTGTCCTACAAAGTGGTGAACGGATTGCAGTATCACTTTATCTCGGGCTTGCCGCGCTCCGGCTCGACCCTGCTCTCTGCGATTTTATTGCAGAACCCGCGTTTTCACGCCGGCATGAGCAGCCCTTTAGGCACTTTGTTCAATGGTGTGCTGGCGCAGTGCAGCGCCGGCAGCGAGTTTGGCTCGGTCATCGATGCCAACACCCGTCGTCGCCTGTTGCGCGGCCTGTTTGATTCCTACTACGCCGACAAAGCCTCCATCCCGGTGGTATTCGACACCAACCGCCAGTGGTGTGCGCGCATGCCTGCGCTGCACGACCTGTTTCCCCAGGCCAAGGTCGTCGCCTGTGTGCGCAACGTTGCCTGGATCATGGACAGCCTGGAACGCCTGTATCGCGCCAATCCTTTCGAAAACACCAAGCTGTTTGGCGATGACGTCGAGCGCAATACGGTCTACAGCCGCTGTGAAACCCTGGCCCAGCGCAACCGTCTGGTCGGGTTTGCCTGGGCTGCGCTCAAGGAAGCCTATTACGGTGAGCATGCCGATTCTTTGCTGATCGTCGATTACGACCTGCTCAGCCAGGCCCCGGAGCGGGTCATGCGGCTGGTCTACGATTTTATCGGCGAGCCATGGTTTGAGCATGACTTCGACAACCTCGCCTACGACGCGCCGGCATTCGACGAGGCGCTGGGCGTTTCCGGCTTGCACAAGGTCCAGCCCAAGGTGCGTTTGCAGACGCGGCGCACCATCCTGCCGCCGGACTTGTTCCAGCAGTACACCGAGTTGTCGTTTTGGCAGGACGGCTCAGCCAGCGCCGCCAATGTGATTCGTATGAAGGCCAACGCCGCGCTCAGTTGATCGCGGCGTTTCCATTTTTCTCAAGAACGTTTGACGCCGGGTGAGCAGCATGTGGTGGAGCAATCGCAAGTCGCGGGAAACCGAAGCAGTACGGGCACGGGTCTCGCCGATGATCATGCACCTGGAGCCGCGCATGCTGTTCGACGGCGCAGTCGCCGCCACCGTGGCTGAAGCGGCGCAACCCGACAGCCATCCCACCGCTGACGCCGCCAAGCCGCCGACGGCTGACCACCCGAGCGTGAGCAAAGACACCCACGGCCAGGCCGACGCGCCAGCCGTTTCACCCGTAGCCGTGCCCGGTCAAACCGTGGTGTTCGTGGATGCCCGGGTCAAGGACTCCGCCAGCTTGTTGCAAGGCGTGGCCCCGGGCGCCCAAGTCATCCAGTTGGATGCGAGCAAGGACGGCCTGCAGCAGATTGCCGACTACCTCGACACTCACCAGGGCGTCAGCTCGGTGCAGATCATTGCCCACGGCAATGCGGGCGATCTGTGGCTCGGTACTACCTACCTGTCGGCCGACAATGTTGCGGCCCGCAGCGCGGTGCTGGGGCAAATCGGCAAGGACATGAACGTTGGCGGCGACATCCTGATTTACGGCTGCTACACCGCCGAGGGCGAACGCGGCCTGAATTTTGTCGATTCCCTGGCGCAGTTGACCGGCCGCGACGTAGCGGCGTCGCTCAACCGCACGGGCGTGGGCGGCGACTGGGACCTGGAGATCGCCACCGGGTCCATCGAAAGCGCCAACGTGCTGTCGACCAAAGCCATGAGCGATTACCAGTGGGGCCTGGCGACCTGGACCGCTACCAACAACCTCAACACCGGGGTCGGCTCGCTGCGCGCGGCCATCGCCTCGGCGCAGAACGGCGATATCGTCACGTTCAATTTAGGCCTCTCCGGCTCGACCGTGGCGCTCACGTCCGAGTTGCTGATCAACAAGAACATCACCGTCGATGGCGACCTGGACAACAATGGCACTGCAGATATCACCCTCGATGGCCAGTACCGGTCCCGCGTCGTGGAAATCGCGTCCGGCAGCACGGTAACCCTCGATGGCCTGGTCATCACCAAAGGGCTGGTGGCGGGCAACGGCGGCAACGGCGGCGCGGCAGCGGCGGGCGCGATGGGCGGCGGGATTTTCAACGCGGGCACCCTCACGCTCAACAACGTGACGGTCACCGCCAACGCCGCGTCCGGTGGCGGTGGCGGTGGTGGCGTGACGCCCGCCTATTCCGGCGGCGGTGGCGGCGGCGGCGGGGGTATCGGTGGGGGAAGCGGCGGCCATGGCGGTTCGACCGGCCCAGGCAACCTCACGTATGCCGGGGGCGCCGGCAGCGCCGGCGCTGGCGGCTACGGGGGTGGCTACTCAGTCAACGATATGGGCGGACGCGGCGGCACCAGCACTGGCGGCCTGGGTGGCAATGGCGCGTCCGGCTACAGCCACGGCGGTGACGGCGGATCGGCGACCAACGGCACGCTTTCGATTGGCGGTGGCGGTGGCGGTTCCGGCTGGGACAAGGTCGGCGGCGTCGGCGGCAATGCATCGGGCGGTATCTACAACGCTTCAAGCGGCACCCTGAAAGTGATCGGTGCTTCGGTGATCAGCAACAACATCGCGGCCGGTGGCGGCGGTGGGGGCGGCGGCAGCGGCGGCAAGATCTTCGATGGCGGCGCTGGTGGTCGCGGTGTGGGGGCCATCTGGAACAACGGCGGGACCGTGTTGATCACCGCCGCCAACTTTGCCGCGCTGAGCGGTAACGCCGCGGCCAGCGGGGTGGGCGGCCCCACGAGCGGGGGCACCGCGGGCACCACGCCGAGCGCGCAGCCCTCGATTTACAGCAGTGGCGGCGTGCTCAATACCGCCTATGTCGAGCCCCCGACCGCGACCATCGTGCTGGCCGATAGCGCCCTCAAAATTGGCGATACCTCCCTGGTAACCATCACCTTCAGCCGGGCCGTGAGCGGTTTCACCAATGCCGACCTGGCCATCGCCAATGGCACGTTGACGGCCGTTTCCAGCGCCGACGGCGGCATTACCTGGACGGCGACGTTCACGCCCACCAATGCCATCTCGGACACCACCAACATCATTTCCCTGGACAACACCGGCGTGGCGGCCATCTCCGACGGCGCAGTCGGCGTCGGCACCACTAATTCCGCCAACTACGTGGTCGACACGCTTCGCCCGACGGCCACGATCGCTATCACCGACACGGCGCTCAAAGCCGGCGAAACCACGGCAGTGACCTTTACGTTCAGTGAAGCCGTAAGCGGTTTCACCAATGCTGACCTGAGCATCGCCAACGGGACGCTGAGCGCGGTGAGCAGCAGCGACGGCGGTATCACCTGGACGGCGACCTTTACCCCGACCACTGCTATCACCGACGCCACCAACCTGATCACCCTGGACAACACCGGCATTGCCGACCAGGCCGGCAACGCCGGCAGCGGCACCACCGATTCGGTCAACTACGCCATTGATACCGCTCGGCCGACCGCGACCATCGTGGTCGCCGACAACACCTTGAGCATCGGTGAAACCTCGCTGGTGACCATCACCTTCAGTGAGGCCGTGAGCGGTTTCACCAACGCCGACCTGACCCTCGCCAACGGGACGCTGTCGGCCGTCACCAGCGGCGACGGCGGCATCACCTGGACGGCCACGTTCACGCCCACCAACAGCGTCACTGACACCACCAACGTGATTACCCTGAATAACGCCGGGGTAGCAGACGCTGCCGGGAACACCGGGCAGGGCACCACCGATTCGAACAACTTCGTGGTCGACACCACGCGTCCGACCGCCACCCTCGTCGTGGCCGACACCGCGCTGGCCATCGGTGAAACCTCAACGATCACCATCACGTTCAACAAGGCCGTCAGCGGCTTTACCAACGCGGATCTGGCTGTCGCCAACGGTACGTTGTCGGCCGTCAGCAGCAGCGACGGCGGCATCACCTGGACCGCGACGCTCACCCCGACGGCCAGCATTACCGACACCACCAACCTCATCACCCTGGATAACACCGGGGTCAGTGATGCGAATGGCAACCAGGGCCTCGGCACCACCAGCTCCAACAACTACACCATCGACACCCAGCGCCCGGCCGCGTCCATCGTAATGGCCGACACCGCCCTGAAAATCGGTGACACCTCGCTGGTGACCGTCACCTTCAGTGAAGCCGTGTCGGGTTTCACCAATGCCGACCTGACCATTGCCAACGGCACATTGACGGCCATCAGCAGCAGCGACGGCGGGATTACCTGGACAGCGACGTTTACCCCTGCCGCCAGCACCAGCGACACCACCAACCTGATCACCCTGAACAATACCGGCATTGCCGACCAGGCCGGCAACGCCGGCAGCGGCACCACCGATTCGGCCAATTACGCCGTCGATACCGTCCGGCCGACCGCGACCATCGTGGTCGCCGACCCGGTGTTGAGCGCCGGTGAGACCTCGTTGGTCACCGTCACCTTCAGTGAGGCCGTCAGCGGTTTCACCAATGCCGACCTGTCGATTGCCAACGGTACGTTGACGGCCGTCAGCAGCAGCGATGGCGGTATCACCTGGACCGCCACCTTCACGCCGACGCTTGGCGTCAATGACGCCACTAACCTGATTACCCTGGCCAATACCGGCGTCGCCGACCTCGCCGGCAACGCCGGGTCCGGCACCACCAACTCGGCCAACTACACGATCGACACCGTACAGCCGACAGCGACCATCGTGGTCGCGGACACCTCGTTGAGCATCGGCGAAACCTCGCTGGTCACCATCACGTTCAGCGAAGCGGTCAGCGGCTTCAGCAACGCCGACCTGGCCATCGCCAACGGTACGCTGAGCGCGGTGAGCAGCAGCGACGGCGGTATCACCTGGACGGCGACGTTCACGCCCTCCAGCGCCATTACCGACGCCAGCAACCTGATCACCCTGGATAACAGCGGTGTACAGAACGGCTCGGGCAACGTCGGCAGTGGCACCACCAGCTCCAACAACTACGCCATCGACACACAGGCCCCGACTGCCAGCATTGTGCTTGCCGATACCGCCCTCGGCGTCGGCCAGACGTCGCTGGTAACGGTCACCTTCTCCGAGGCAGTCACCGGCTTTACCCTCGCCGACCTGACGGTTGCCAACGGTACCTTGAGCGCCTTGAGCAGCAGCGATGGCGGCATTACCTGGACCGCAACCTTCACGCCGACGGCCGGAATCACCGACACCAGCAACCTGATCACGCTGAACAACACCGGCATCGCCGACCAGGCCGGCAACGTCGGCAGTGGCACTACCGATTCGAACAATTACACCATCGACAGCCAGCGCCCAACGGCCACGATCGTGGTCGCCGACCCAGTGTTGAGCGCCGGTGAGACCTCGCTGGTGACCATCACCTTCAACGAGGCGGTTGCAGGTTTCGACAACAGCGACCTGAGCGTGCCCAACGGCACGCTCTCGGCGGTGAGCAGCGCCGACGGTGGCATCACCTGGACGGCAACCTTCACCCCGAACGCCAGCGTGCGCGACACCACCAATCTGGTCACCCTGAACAACGCCGGGGTCGTCGACCTGGCCGGTAATGCCGGCGCCGGCATCACCAACTCGGGCAACTTCACCATCGATACGGTGCAACCGACGGCAACCATCGTGGTCGCGGACACCGCGTTAAGCGTCGGCGAAACCTCACTGGTCACCATCACTTTCAGCGAAGCGGTCAGCGGTTTCAGCAACGCCGACCTGGCCATCGCCAACGGTACGCTGAGCGCGGTGAGCAGCAGTGACGGCGGCATCACCTGGACGGCGACGTTCACGCCCACCAGCGCCATTACCGACGCCAGCAACCTGATCACCCTCGACAACAGCGGTGTACAGAACGGCTCGGGCAACGTCGGCAGCGGTACCACTGACTCCAACAACTACGCCATCGACACACAGGCCCCGACTGCGAGCATTGTGCTTGCCGATACCGCCCTCGGCGTCGGCCAGACGTCGCTGGTAACGGTCACCTTCTCCGAGGCAGTCACCGGCTTTACCCTCGCCGACCTGACGGTTGCCAACGGTACCTTGAGCGCCTTGAGCAGCAGCGATGGCGGCATTACCTGGACCGCAACCTTCACGCCGACGGCCGGAATCACCGACACCAGCAACCTGATCACGCTGAGCAACACCGGCATCGCCGACCAGGCCGGCAACGTTGGCAGCGGCACTACCAATTCGAACAACTACACCATCGACAGCCAGCGCCCAACGGCCACGATCGTGGTCGCCGACCCAGTGTTGAGCGCCGGTGAGACCTCGCTGGTGACCATCACCTTCAACGAGGCGGTTTCAGGTTTCGACAACAGCGACCTGAGCGTGCCCAACGGCACGCTCTCGGCGGTGAGCAGCGCCGACGGTGGCATCACTTGGACGGCAACCTTCACCCCGAACTCCAGCGTGCGCGACACCACCAATCTGGTCACCCTGAACAACGCCGGGGTCGCCGACCTGGCCGGTAATGCCGGTACCGGCATCACCAACTCGGGCAACTTCACCATTGATACGGTGCAACCGACGGCAACCATCGTCATTGCTGACACCGCGTTAAGCGTCGGCGAAACCTCGCTGGTCACCATCACCTTCAGCGAAGCGGTCAGCGGTTTCAGCAACGCCGACCTGGCCATCGCCAACGGTACGCTGAGCGCGGTGAGCAGCAGCGACGGCGGTATCACCTGGACGGCAACGTTCACGCCGATCAGCAATGTCACCGACACCAGCAACCTGATCACCCTGGACAACAGTGGCGTGCAAAATGGTGCGGGCAACGTCGGCACTGGCACCACCGACTCCAACAACTACGCCATCGACACACAGGCCC
Source organism: Pseudomonas sp. R4-34-07 (assembly GCF_003852375.1). Lineage (NCBI taxonomy): Bacteria > Pseudomonadati > Pseudomonadota > Gammaproteobacteria > Pseudomonadales > Pseudomonadaceae > Pseudomonas > Pseudomonas sp. R4-34-07. Next base: position 186,556 of record NZ_CP027760.1, read on the forward strand.
CGACCGCCAGCATTGTGCTTGCCAATACCGCCCTCGGCGTCGGCCAGACTTCGCTGGTAACGGTCACCTTCTCCGAGGCGGCCACAGGCTTTACCCTCGCCGACCTGACGGTTGCCAACGGTACCCTGAGCGCCTTGAGCAGCAGCGATGGCGGCATTACCTGGACCGCAACCTTCACGCCGACGGCCGGAATCACCGACACCAGCAACCTGATCACTCTGAACAACACCGGCATCGCTGACCAGGCCGGCAACGCCGGCAGCGGCACCACCGACTCGAACAACTACACCATCGACAGCCAGCGCCCAACGGCCACGATCGTGGTCGCCGACCCGGCCCTGGCCGCCGGGGAAACTTCGCTGGTGACCATCACCTTCAGCGAGGCGGTTGCAGGTTTCGATAACAGCGACCTGAGCGTGCCCAACGGCACGCTCTCGGCGGTGAGCAGCGCCGACGGTGGCATCACCTGGACGGCGACGTTTACGCCGACCAGCGACATTCACGACACCACCAACCTGATCACGCTGGATAACGCCGGTGTCAGCGACCTGGCAGGCAATGTCGGCAGTGGCGTGACGGGCTCCAGTAACTTCAGCATCGACACGCTGCGGCCGACCGCGACGGTTGTGGTCGACCACGGCGCATTGAAGGTGGGTGAGACCGCCCAAGTCACCATTACCTTCTCCGAGGCAGTCAGTGGCTTGAGCACCGGCGACCTGAGCGTGGCCAATGGCACTCTGGGCAACCTGGCCTCCAGCGATGGCGGCGTGACCTGGACCGCGACCCTGACGCCGACAGCCAACATCACCGACACCAGCAACCTGGTCACGCTGAACAACAGCGGCGTGCAGGACGCGGCCGGCAACGCAGGCAGCGGCACCACCGATTCCAACAACTATGCCGTCGACACCCAACGCCCCACCGCGAGTATTTCCGTGGCCAACGGCACCTTGGGCATCGGGCAGACCACCACCGTTACCATCGCCTTCAGCGAAGCGGTGAGCGGCTTTGACCTGTCGGACCTGAGTGTGGCCAATGGTGTGCTGTCCAACCTGGCAAGCCAGGATGGCGGTAAAACCTGGACCGCCCTCCTGACCCCGACCGCGGTGATCAGCGATGCGACCAACCTGATCGTGCTGGATGCGGGTCAAGTCAATGACACGGCGGGTAATGCCGGCAGCGGCATTGCGATCTCCAACAATTATGCGATCGATGGCGAACGTCCCACCGCGACGATCAGCATCGCCAACCCGAACCTGACGGTGGGCCAGACCACCACCGTGACCTTCACCTTCAGCGAGAAAGTCAGTGGCTTCGACCTTGATGACCTGAGCGTGGCCAACGGCAGCTTGTCCAACCTGGCTACCAGCGATGGCGGCCGGACCTGGACGGCCACTTTGACCCCGGCAGCCAACCTCAACGACCCGAGCAACTTCATCACCCTCGATACCGGGCTGGTGAATGACCTGTCGGGCAATACGGGCAGCGGTTTTGCCAACTCCAACAACTTCTCGATCAATACCGTTACGTTGACCGGCGATCCGCTGTTTCGCGTCACCGAGCCGGCACCGTCGCAGGTTGCGACGAACATGCCATTGCAGCCGGTTATCTTCGGCCAGCCGACCGGCAATCTCGGCTCACTCATCGGCTTCTCGCCGTTGTTTGCACCGCGCGAAATAGGCGCGGGTTTGCCGCCCCTGGGCAGTATCTTCATTCAAAACGGTGCGTCGGCGCCGAGCTTTATCGCCCAGGTTTTCAGCACTAACGACGCCGGTGACGGCAGCGGCAAGGGCTTTCTCGGCTTTGGCGGCGGCGATGGCGGGGTGTTTGGTTCAAGCTCCTTATCGAGTCTGTTCAACCGTGAAACCGGCGGCGACGACAGCGGCCTCAAGGCGTTCGACAGCAAGTCGATCAAGGGCCAGTCCGACCCGGCCCACGGGTTGCGTGGCGTATTTGGCGCGCCGACCCTCGGCCAGCAATTGCAGCAACTCAAGGACACCGAACAACGCCAGGTGATTGACCTGGCGCATGCACTGCAACAGGTCGGCATCAGCGAAATGCAGGCTTGAACATACTTAACTCAAGACGCAGGAACAGGGGCGCTCCAAGGATGAAAACAGGTCATAAGTTGTTCGGCGCCAGCTTGCTGGCGCTGGCGATCGGCGGTTGTGCGGTCACCAGCGAGCCGATTGAACGCAGTGTCAGTGAGCAGCGAGCCCGCAGCGATCTGCAAGGCATGTACAAGGACCAGGAGCCGCTGAGCGGCCCGCTCACGTTGCACCAGGCCATGGCCCGTGCGGTGAAGTACAACCTTGAAGGCCGCTTGAAGATCATGGAAGAAGCCCTGGCCATGCGTCAGTCCGACCTTTCCAGCTTCGACATGCTGCCGCGTATGGCCCTGTCCGCAGGCTACGCCGGGCGCAACAACACCAACGCCTCCAGCAGCCAGAGCGTGCTCAGTGGCAACCAGTCGCTGGAACCGTCGACCTCCCAGGACCGCGACCGCCGCGTGGCGGACCTGACCATGGTGTGGAACGTTCTCGACTTTGGTGTGAGCTACATCAGCGCCAAGCAGCAGGGCGACCAGCGTCTGATCATCCAGGAACGTCGGCGCAAGGTGATCAACACCATCGTGCAGGATGTGCGCTCGGCCTATTGGCGCGCCGTGGCGGCTGAACGCTTGCTGACCCAGATCGACAGCCTGATGGCGCGGGTCAACCAGGCCCAGACCAACAGCCAGAGCATGAGCGAGCAGCGCATCGGCGACCCGGTGCAGGCCCTCGGTTACCAGCGCTCGCTGATCGAAGCCACGCGCCAGTTGCAGGAACAGCGCCGCGCGCTGTCCCTGGCCAAGACCGAACTGGCGACCCTGATCAACCTGCCCATGGGCACCGACCTCAAGCTGGTAACGCCGGATGACTACAGCGTGCCGCAACTGAAGGTCAAGCTGGCCAGCCTGGAGCAGGAAGCCCTGGCCAACCGCCCTGAACTGCGCGAGCAGGACTACCAGACCCGCATCAGCGCCGCCGAAACCCGCAAAGCCATGCTGCGCCTGCTGCCGGGCCTGGAGTTTTCGGCCGGAGGCCATTACGACAGCAACTCGTTTTTGGTCGACAACCGCTGGGCCGACTACGGCGCCAAGATCACCTGGAACCTGTTCAACGTGATCTCCGCGCCGGCCGCCATCGACGTCGCCAAGGCCGGTGAAAACGTCGCGACAGCCCGACGCCAAGCGATGTCCATCGCGGTGCTGGCCCAGGTCTACGTGGCCAACGCCAATTACCAGGAAGCCGTGCGCCAGTTCAAGACCAGCGAACAACTGGCCAGCATCGACGGGCAAATCCTCACCCAGTTGCGCAACCGCCATGAGGCCGCCGGGTTAGGTGAACTCGACCTGATCCAGGGCGAACTCAACACCCTGCAAGCCGACCTGCGCCGCGACCTGGCCTACGCCGACCTGCGCAACGCCTATGGCCAGATCTTCGCCAGCGCCGGGCTCGACCCGTTGCCCGAAGAGCTGGACTCGGACCGCGTGCAGTCCATCGCCACGGCGTTGGCTGGCCGCGAATCAGCGTGGGCTGCCGGCAATATCACCACGCCGGTGCCACGTGCCGTCGCCAAATAACCTGGTGGCGCCGACGGCGAGCGTCACTCGCCGTCAACGCGAAGCGCGCAATGGGCATTGCGGCGTGGCGATCCTGCTCACCGGTTTGCCTGCCTCGGGCAAATCAACCCTGGCCCAGGGGCTGCAAGCGGCGCTGTTCGAACAGGGCCGGCAGAGCCTGGTACTCGACGGCGATGCCTTGCGCGGTGGCCTCAACAAAGACCTGGGTTTTGCCGACAGCGATCGCCTGGAGAACATCCGCCGCGCCAGCGAACTCGCGGCACTGCTGGTGGAAAACGGGCACATCGTGATCCTGGCGTTGATCGCGCCGCTGGTTGAGCTGCGCGCGGTGTTTGCCGAGCGCCTGGGCGCGGATTATCGCGAAGTGTGGTGCAGCGCCTCACTGGCAGTGTGCGAAGGCCGCGACACCAAGGGGCACTATGCCCGGGCGCGAAGGGGAGAACTGCCGGGGTTCACCGGCATCGGCTCGCCTTACGAGCCACCGCCCCATGCGTCGCTGGTGCTGGATACCGGCGTGCTGTCGGCACAGCAGTGCGTCGAGCGGTTGCTGGCGTGGCTGGCGCCTGGGCTAGACTCTGGGGAATCGTCTTCTTAGGAGCCCGCCATGGAATCGCCTGTGCATAGCTTGTCGTCACTGTTCAAACAGCTTGGATTAGCGGATGACCCGGTGAGCATTGAGCAATTTGTGGCGGTTCATTCACCGCTCAAGCCGGAACTGAAACTGGCGGATGCGTTTTTCTGGACCGATAGCCAAAGAGCGTTTTTGCGTGAGGAGATTCTGGAAGATGCGGATTGGGCGGTGGTGGTGGATGAGTTGAATGTGATGTTGCGGGGCGGGCGAGATGTGCAAAAAAATGTGTGAAAAGGCCAAAACTTGAAAAAAAATGGTGAGGGTTGAAAAAAACCGAGCTTTAGTCGGCTAGGTGAATTTTTTTGAGAGTGTGGGAGGGGGCTTGCCCCCGATAGCCATAGATATCTACACAACTTTGTAGCAGCCTACGGTAACCACGATGCGAAGCGAGTCGCTCTTGATCTTGCTTTTGATCTAGGCGCCCCGTTAAACCACGCTGGCCGGAATTCGATAGTGATTTGGGGGGTAAACCGGCAGGGATGCCGGTTTAGCCGCCCCGCGCCATGGATGGCGCGTGGCGGCGGCCCCCCAAATCACTGTCGGATTACGGGCACACCGAGCCGGGGCGAGGTGCCGAGTGGTGGGGCAAGAGCGTTTTGCTTACTTTTGCGCTTTCAAAAGTGAGCCGCCGTCAGGGCGGAACCCTAAGCCGCCGTTACCGCAGCAACGGATATGTACTCGCCTTGATCCAACATCCTGGTCGGCTGTCAGGCCGCCATCGGGGGCAAGTCGAATCGTCGCACCGCCCCTCCCACATTTTGGTCGCGGGGCATCAGTTAGAGAGGCTTCGGCTCCTGGGCCGCCGCAGGTTCAGGGCCGCGCCAAAGTTGTGTAGATACCTATGCCCCGATAGCGGAGTGTCAGTCGACAGTTTATTGCCTGTTTCACCGCTATCGGGAACAAGCCCCCTCCCACATTTGCCCTGCGGTGTTGCCGCCAAGTCGCTCCACTCATCCGCGAAATTGTTTCCAAACTTGACGGGCGCGCATCGATCCACCATATTGATAGTTAGCAAACTAACTGTATGCGAACGATCCCGTGCCTCAATCCCTCGAACAACTCCAGATGAACCTCAGCAGCAGCATGGTGGTGGGCGCCCGTAACTGGCGCAAAATCTGCCAGACCACGCTGGTGAGCTATGGCATCTCCGAAGCCTGCGCCGTGCCGCTGCTGATGATCGGCCGCCTGGGTGACGGCGTGCACCAGGTCAAGGTGGCCCAGGCTTCCGGCATGGAGAGCCCGTCATTGGTGCGCCTGCTCGACCGCCTGTGCAGCGACGGCTACGTGTGCCGCACCGAGGACATCCACGACCGCCGCGCCAAGGCTTTGAGCCTCACCGAGCGCGGCCGTGAACTGGTGCAGGCGGTGGAGGCGCAACTGGTGCGCCTGCGCAAGGACGTCCTGGCGGATCTTCCCCCCGACGACTTGCAAGCCGCATTGCGCGTTCTGCGCGCCTTCGAGGCGGCTGAGGCTGTGGCGCCTTGAACGGATTCTTGACCGGCTTTCCGCCCGCTCGCGACTGGTTCTACGGGGTGCGTACCTTCGCCGCCTCGATGATCGCGCTGTACATCGCCATGCTCATGCAAATGCCGCGTCCCTATTGGGCGATGGCCACGGTGTATATCGTCTCCAGCCCGTTTGTCGGGCCTACCAGTTCCAAGGCGTTGTACCGCGCTATCGGCACCTTGATGGGCGCGGCGGCGGCGGTGTTTTTTGTGCCGATGTTCGTGCAGTCGCCCTACATCCTGGTGGTGGTGATCGCGTTGTGGACCGGGACCTTGCTGTTTCTCTCCCTGCACCTGCGCACCGCCAACAACTACGCGCTGATGCTGGCCGGCTACACCTTGCCGCTGATTGCCCTGCCGGTGGTGGATAACCCGTTGGCGGTGTGGGACGTGGCTGAGGCGCGTACCGAGGAAATCTTCCTTGGCATCGCCGTGGCGGCGGTGGTGGGCGCAATGTTCTGGCCGCGTCGCCTGATGCCTGTGTTCGATGGCTCCGTGGCCAAGTGGTTTACCGACGCCCAGGTCTACAGCCAACGTTTTCTCACCCGCGATGTGGAGCCTGAAGCCATCAGCACCCTGCGCGGTGGCATGGTCGCGACCTTCAACACCCTCGAATTGATGATCGGCCAGTTGCCCCACGAAGGCGCGCGGCCGCAGACGGTGCGCAACACCAAGGAACTGCGCGGGCGCATGATTCACCTGTTGCCGGGGATCGATGCCCTGGACGATGCGGTGTACGCCATCGAACATCGCGCCCCCGAGTTTCTCGCTCAGCTCACGCCGTTGCTCCAGGAGGCCGACGCCTGGCTGCAAAGCACCACCCAAACAGCTCCCCTTGAACGCTGGCGCGTGCTGCGCGACCAGATCGACGCCGCGCAACCCCAAGGCGAAGCGCTGGACGACCGCCACACGCTGCTGTTCTCCAACGCCTTGTACCGCCTCGGCGAATGGGTCGACCTGTGGCAAGACTGCCGCAGCCTGCAAGCCGCCATCCAGTGCGAAAGCCAGGACACCTGGCGCGCCGTATACCGTCACTGGCGCCTGGGCCGGCTCACGCCGTTCCTCGACCGGGGCCTGATGTTCTACTCGGCGTTTTCCACTGTCAGCGCGATCATCGTCGCCTCGGTGCTGTGGATTCTGCTGGGTTGGACCGACGGCGGCAGCGCAGTGATCCTGGCCGCCGTCGCCTGCAGCTTTTTCGCCTCGATGGACGACCCCGCACCGCAGATCTACCGGTTCTTTTTCTGGACCGCCATGTCGGTGCTGCTCGCCAGCCTGTACCTGTTCCTGGTGCTGCCCAACCTGCACGATTTCCCGATGCTGGTGCTGGCGTTCGCCGTGCCGTTCATCTGCATCGGCACCCTCACCGTGCAGCCACGCTTTTACCTGGGCATGCTGCTGACGCTGGTCAACACCTCATCGTTCATCAGCATCCAGGGCGCCTATGACGCGGACTTTCTCAACTTCGCCAACGTCAACCTGGCCGGTCCCGTAGGCCTGCTGTTTGCCTTTATCTGGACCCTGATCGCGCGGCCCTTCGGCGCGGAACTGGCGGCCAAGCGCCTGACCCGTTTCAGCTGGCGCGACATCGTCAGCCTTACCGAACCTGCGACCCTGGCCGAACACCGACACATGGCCGCGCAAATGCTCGACCGCCTGATGCAGCACCTGCCGCGCCTGGCCCTTACCGGCCAGGACACCGGCACCGCGCTGCGCGACCTGCGCGTGGCGCTGAACCTGCTCGATCTGCTCGCCTACTCGCCGCGCATCCTCGGCGTGCCTCGCGTGCTGCTCAGCCAGGTGGTGGATGGCGTGGGTGGTTATTTCAAGGCGTGCCTCAAGGCCGGTGAACGCTTGCCCGCGCCCAGCGGTCTGCTGATGACCCTGGACCGCACGCGCCGCGCCCTCAACGGCCAAGGCCTGCAAGACGACGGCGACACGCGCCTGCACCTGCTGCATGCCCTGGCCGGCCTGCGCCTGGCGCTGTTGCCTGGCGTGGAGTTCATTGGCGGCACGGAAATGGAAGCGCCGCTACCCGATGGAGCGCCTTTATGATCGGTGACCTGGATATCAGCGGCGTATTCCTGCCCACGCTGCTGGTGCTGATGGGCATTACCTATTTGTTGTTTCTGGTGGTGCACGGGCTGTTGACGCGCATGCACTTCTATCGCCTGGTCTGGCACCGGGCATTGTTCAATGTGGGGCTCTACGCGCTGTTGCTGGGCGCGGTGGACTCACTCAGTCGATATTTGATGACATGAAAAAACCTTTTTTGACCATCGGCCGTGTAGTCCTGACGCTGTTGATCGTGAGTTTCGCGGTCGTCGTCGTGTGGCGCATGGTCATGTACTACATGTTTGCGCCCTGGACCCGCGACGGGCACATCCGCGCCGACATCGTGCAGATCGCCCCGGACGTGTCCGGGCTGATCCAGCGGGTGGACGTGCGCGACAACCAACTGGTGACCAAGGGCCAGGTGCTGTTTGCCGTCGACCAGGACCGCTTCAAGCTGGCCCTGCGCCAGGCCCAGGCCGCCGTGGCTGATCGCCAGGAAACCCTGGCGCAGGCCCAGCGCGAGTACAAGCGTAACCGTGGCCTGGGCAACCTGGTGCCCAGCGAGCAACTGGAAGAAAGCCAGTCCCGCGTGGCCCGTGCCCAATCGGCGCTGGCCGAGGCGCAAGTGACGGTGGATTCCGCCCAGCTCAACCTCGACCGTTCGGTGATCCGAAGCCCCGTGGACGGCTATGTCAACGACCGCGCGCCGCGCACCCAGGAATTCGTCACCGCCGGGCGGCCAGTGCTGTCGGTGGTGGACAGCAATTCCTTCCATATCGACGGCTACTTCGAAGAGACCAAGCTCGACGGCATCCGCGTCGGAATGGGCGTGGACATCCGCGTGATCGGCGACAACGCCCGTCTGCATGGGCATGTGCAGAGCATCGTCGCCGGTATCGAAGACCGCGACCGCAGCAGCGGCTCCAACCTGCTGCCCAACGTCAACCCGGCGTTCAGCTGGGTGCGCCTGGCCCAGCGGATTCCCGTGCGCATTGCCTTTGATGATGTGCCACCGGACTTTCGCATGATCGCCGGGCGTACGGCGACGGTGTCGATCATCGATGACAAGGCCAAAGCCGGAGACCAGCCATGAAGCAACTGCTGGCCACCGCTGCGCTGGGGGTGTTGCTGTCGGCCTGCCAGGCGGTAGGCCCGGACTACAAATTGCCGGACGCCGCTGCCGTCAACCGTGGCGACCTGCAAGGCGCTATCGCGGGGGAGGGCAATAACGTGGTGTCGGCGCCCGTGCCGACGGACTGGTGGAAACTCTACAAAGACCCGCGCCTGGATGAGCTGGTGCGCCAGGCCATGGCCTCCAACACCGACTTGCGCGTGGCGGCCGCCAATTTGCAACGCGCGCGCTATCAGACCCAGCAGGCCGAATCCGCAGGCGGCTGGAGCGCCGGGGCCAAGGCCGAAGCCCAGCGGTTGCAGGAGTCTGGCGAAGCCTTCTTGCTGGAAGATAAAGTCCCGGTGGGCAACATCGGCAGTGTCGGCATCACCACCTCGTATCAATTCGACCTGTTCGGCACCCTGCAGCGTGGCATCGAAAGCGCTCAGGCCAGCGCCGATGCGGCCCAGGCGGCCGCCGATATCGCGCGCATTACCCTGGTGGCCGATGTGGTGCGTTCCTACACCCAGGTCTGCGCCGCCAACGAAGAGCTGGCGATTGCCAACGAATCCCTCGACCTGCAAGCGCAAAGCACCCAGCTCACCCAACGCCTGCGCGACGCCGGGCGTGGCGATGAAACCCAGGTCACGCGCTCGCAAACCCAATACAAATCCCTGCGCGCCGATATGCCGCGCTACGAAGCGGCGCGCCAGGCGGGGCTGTTCCGGCTGTCGATGCTGCTGGCCAAACCGCTCGAGCAACTGCCGGCCGGCACCGCCAGTTGCGCCGAGCTGCCGCACATTGCGCAGTTGTTGCCGGTGGGCGACGGCGCGGCCCTGCTCAAGCGCCGCCCGGATGTACGCCAGGCCGAACGTCAACTGGCCGCTGCCACCGCACGCATCGGCGTGGCCACCGGCGCCTTGTACCCGGACATCGCCATCGGCGCCACGGTGGGCACGGTGGGCCTGCTCGATAACCTCGGCCAGCCGGCGACCAATCGCTGGGGCTTTGGCCCGATGATCAGCTGGACAGTGCCGACCAATGGCGCCCGCGCCCGTATCCACGAAGCCGAAGCCGCGACCCAGGGCGCCCTGGCGCATTTCGACGGGGTGGTGCTCAACGCGATCCGCGAAACCCAGACCGGCCTGGCGCAGTACACCGCCATGTTGCAGCGCCGTGAGGCGCTGGCCGACGCCGAACGTTCGGCACGTGAAGCGGCAGACCAGACCCACCGCTTCTTCCAGGCCGGGCGCGAGTCGTTCCTCGCCGACCTGCAAGCGACCCGCACCTACACCACCATGCGCGCGCAACTGGCGGCGGCCAACACCCAGGTTGCGATGAGCCAGATCGACCTGTTCCTGGCCCTGGGCGGCGGCTGGGAAAGCGGACGAACGCAAGGGGTAAAACCCGGCAATCCGTGAGGTGATGGCTATGCTGTGTCTAAGGGGCGTAAAGCCTCGCCTGACACTGCTCGCGTTTGCTCATGGGGATTCCAATAATGAAAAACCCTTATGCTCCCGCTTTCTGGTGCGTGCTCTTCGCACTGGTGCTGTTATCGGCCGCGTATTTCTACGGGGTCATGCTCGCCCACCAGCTCGACAAGGCCATGGTGTTTCTCGACAGCGCCTGCCTGGTCATCGGCACCTTGTCCATCGGCGTGGTGGCCTGGGCGTCCTATCAAAACCAGCGGGTGAAGCGAAAGCTGCTCGAGCAAGGCAAGACCCGCGTAACGATCTGGGACACCAAGGTTGCCCTGCGCCGTGTCGAAACCGTGTTCGACCGCTATTTCTGGGGCAGCTACTGGCAACCCGGGCGCACCTTCCAGGAAGTCATGGGCGACCTCACCGGCACGCCCCTGGAAAAAAGCCTCGAAGTCCTGAAGAAGCAGTGCGTGGTGCTCGACCGGCAGGTCGCGGACGGCAGGCACTGGCTCAATAATGCGCGGGAATTGTCCGATGTCGCCACGCAGATGGCCCGTGAACGCTACCAACTGGACTTCTGTGACCCCAAGACCGACACCCCCGGCAATGCGGTGATACACCGCGAGTTTGAGGTGCTGGTCTACACCTGGACGGCGCGCTTGAAGAGTTTCGATCACCAGTTGGATGAAATTGAACTGGAGTACTCGTGAACTCCTGCTGAACTGATCCCTCTGAAAGGCTGGGCCGTTTGCGGCCGCCAGTGCTAATCTTCCCCAGCCTTTCGGCCATACGGGCCAGTACTGTAGGAGCGAGCTTGCTCGCGAAAAACGTCAACGATAACGCGTGCATTCTGAATGAACGCGGTGCCTGTGCGTTCTTCGCGAGCAAGCTCGCTCCTACAGTTCAAGGAAGACAGCCCACTTCTCACAGGATTTGATCAGGTCACTTCATGAATAAGCCAGCAGTCGTTCTTTTGGGTTTCGTTGTCGCCGTTGGCGTCGTCAGTGCAGGCGGCGCCTGGTACACCGGTAAACAACTGGAGCCGGTCCTGCAAACCGCGATCCAGAACGCCAACAAGGAACTGCAGACCTCCATGGCCGGCGTGGACGGCAGCGTGTCCCTGGAACTGGTGTCCCTGGATCGCGGCGTGTTCAGCAGCACCGCCCACTACCGCCTCAAGGGCCAGGGCAGTGTGTTCGGCGAGCAAAACTCGAACCCCGAGCTGCTGTTCGTCGACCATATCGAACACGGCCCGCTGCCGTTCTCGCGCCTGGTCAGCCTGAAGTGGCTGCCAGTGATGGCCACCAGTCACTACGCACTGGAAAAGAACGCCACCACCGAACAATGGTTCGCCGCCAGCAAAGACGTGTCGCCGCTCAAAGGCGTGGCCAATATCGGTTACAGCCGTTCGGTCAGCGGCAATGTCGAACTGCTGCCCCTGGAATTCAAGGACGACAAGTCCTCGGTGAGCTTCTCCGGCGCCAACCTCGACTTCGACAGCAGCGCCGAAGGCCAGAAGGTCAAGGCCGACGGCTACATGAACAGCCTCAAGGTCGCGGCGGTCGATGCCAACGGCGACGCGTTCGAAGCCGAACTGGCCGGCCTGACCGTCGCCAGCAACCTGGCCAAATCCACCTTCGGGTTCTACACCGGCCAGAACACCATCGAACTGACCGACACCAAGGTTACCTTCGGCCCGCAGAAAGCCGTGCTGACCCTCAAGGGCTTCGAGCAGAAAGACTCCAGCGAAACCAAGGACAACAACCTGGCCGGCCGCGTCGACTACAAGATCGACGAGATCGGTTACCAGGGTAAGCCGGTGGGCTCGGCCGCCATGGCCGTCAGCATGAAAAACGTCGATATCCCGGCGATGCTGGTGCTGACCAAGCTCTACCAGGACAAGATGCAGCCGGTGCAAGCCGCCGCCGCTGCCGGCCAACCCGCGCCGGAGCTGCAACTGACCGAAGCCGAGCAGACCCTGGCCGAAGCCAACGTCAACCAGGTGCTGGCCGCCAAGCCGCAACTGGCCGTGGAAAACCTGTCGCTGAAAACCACCCATGGCGAAAGCAAGTTCAGCTTCGTGCTGGACCTGGCCAAGCCGGCCTCCATGGAACTGCCGCCGGTTGAACTGGGCAAGCAGATGATCTCGCTGCTGGACGCCAACCTGAGCCTGTCCAAGCCGATGATCGGCGACGTGGCCGCGCTGCAGGCGCAGGTCGGCGGCGTGACCGACCCGAAAGCCATCGAACAGCAATCGCAGATGGCGGCCGATATGGTCAGCGGCGTGGCCGTGGGTACTCAACTGGCAACCCTGGAAGGCACCGATGTGGTGTCCAAGCTGCACTACGCCAATAACGAAGTGACCTTCAATGGCCAGAAGATGACTGTCGAGCAGTTCATCAGCTTCGTGATGTCCAAGGCCGGCGCCATGAGCGGCGCGCAATAACCCTGAAATGCAGTTAAAAATGTGGGAGGGGGCTTGCTCCCGATAGCGGAGTGTCAGTCAGAATATTCATAACTGACCCACCGCCATCGGGAGCAAGCCCCCTCCCACATTTTGTTTTGTGTTCGGCAAGAAATCGCTTTCAGCCAATTCTGAACAATTGTTCTGAATTACCCTTGGCCTCGCCTGGCTGAGGGATAGTTCCCATAGGAAAGCTAGGTCGGGTCCCGAGACGCCGACACCCTGATGCACATCGCTCAGGATCACCCATCGTTGCAGCTTTCCTTGTAAGGAAGCTGACGCCATGTTGCCAATCCATTCACTCAGTGCATCAGGCCGGTTGCGGTTGCTCATCGGAGCAGCCCTGTGCAGCCAATTGCTGATGCCCGCCTACGCCGTGGCCGACCCTGCCTATGACGCGCTGATCATTCAGGCCCGCAACGGCCACTTCACGCCGGCCCTGACCCAACTGCGCCAACTGTCCGCCGAACGTCAAACCCCAGGGCAGGTCAGCGATCACCTGGTGATTGCCGGTTGGGCCGGGCAGGACGCCGAAGTGCTGAAGGTGTATGAAGCCCAGGGCAAAAATCGCAACCTGACCAGCCAGGCGCTGGCCACCGTGGCGCGCACCTACCGCAATCAAAAACAGTGGGCCCAGGCTGAGGCGGTCTATCGCCAGGCGCTGGTGCGTGAGCCAAACAATATCGACCTGCAACTGGGCCTGGCGCTCACCCAGGCCGATGGCGGCAAAGCCACCGAGGCGGTGCAACGCTTGCGCGCGCTGGTGGCCGCGCAGCCGAATGACCCCAACCGGCGCATGGCCCTGGGCTACGCGCTGAGCCGCGCGGGCTTGAACTACGACGCGCTGTTTGAGTTCGACCAGGCGTTTATCCGCGCCGGTGACAAACCCGACATGGCCCGTGAATACATCGTCGCCCTGCAAAAGGCCCGGCTGCCGGAAGCCGCGCTGCGCCTGTCGGCCAAGCGCCCAGGGCTGGTGGACGCGGTGACCCAGCGCCGCCTGGAAGGCGACCTCGCCGCCGAGCGCGTGCGCATCGCCGAGTTCGCCACGCGCACCGAAAAAGAACGCTACGTGGTGGCCGACCGCGCGCTCAGTGACTACGACCGGCTGATCGCCCGCTGGGCCCCGGACGCCAGCGCCCATGACGACGTGGTGCGCTGGCGCATCGACCGCCTGGGCGCGCTGAAGGCCAGGGCGCGTACCGCTGAAGTGATCCGCGAGTACCAGACCCTCACCGGCGAAGGCGTGCAGTTGCCCACTTACGCGTTGCGTTGGGTTGCCGCGTCGTACCTCGACCAGCGCCAGCCGGAGAAAGCCGAACCGCTGTACCGCCAGGTGTTGACCGCACCGGATGCCGACGCCAGTTACCGCGTCGACGACAGCACCGCGTTGTTCTACGCGTTGCTGGAAAGCGACAAGGTCGAGGACGCCCGCCAGGTCGCCAACACCCTGGCCAAGGAACAGAACCCCCGCGTCGAACTCAAGGGCCTGCCGATTGGCAACCCCAACGATAACTGGATGGACGCGCAACAACTGGCCGCCCAGGCCGGCACCTTCGGCGGCGACCTGCCGGGCAGCGAAGCCAGCCTGGAAGCCCTGGTGGCCAAGGCACCGGGCAACGTCGGCCTGCGCATCGCCCAGGCCGACATGTACCGCGCCCGTGACTGGCCGCGCCGCGCCGAAGGCACCCTCAAGGAAACCGAAGCCCAGGCCCCACGCGACATCGGCCTGGAAGTTTCCCAGGCCTATACCGCCATGGACCTGCAGGAGTGGCGCCAGATGGACGCCCTCACCGACGACGTGGTTGCGCGCAACCCGGACAACCGCCAAGTGCAACGCCTGCGCCGCCTGCGCGATGTACATGACATGGCCGAACTGCGCGTCGAGGCCTACACCGGCAAAAGCTATGGCGGGGGCAATGACAACGACGCCGGTGCCGTGGCCGGTAGCCGTGACTGGGGCATTGAAAGCGTGATCTACACGCCGCCCATCGACGAAGACTGGCGCCTGTTCGCCGGTGCCGGCTACGCCACCGCCGACTTCAGCGAAGGCACCGGCCAGCACCGTTGGCAGCGCGTGGGCGTGGAGCGGCGTACCCGCGACATGACCATTGAGGCCGAAGTGTCCAACCATTCCTACGGCGATGGCTCCAAGCAAGGCGCGGCAGTGTCGATTGCCCGCGACATCAATGACCACTGGCAGTACGGCGGCAGCGTCGGCTACCTGCTCACCACCACGCCATTGCGCGCCTTGAACGACGGCGTCACCGCCAACGGCGGCAGTGGGTTTATCCGCTGGCGCGCCAATGAAAGCCGCGAGTGGAAACTGACCCTCAGCCCGTCGCACTTCAGTGACGGCAACGACCGCTTCGAAGCGCTGCTCAGCGGCCGCGAAGGCCTCTACAGCTCGCCCCATGTGCAAGTCGACCTGGGCCTGGAAGTGGGCGCCAGCCGCAACAGCAAGGAAGACACCGCGTACTTCAACCCGAAGTCGGACTTCACGGTGTTACCGATGATCAACGTCAATCACGTGCTCTATCACCGCTACGAGACCCAGTGGAGCCAGCAGTTCCAGATCGGTGCGGGCACCTACAGCCAGCGCGACTACTCCACCGGCGGCATCGGCCTTATCGGTTACGGCCAACGCTTTCGCTGGAACGACGTACTGGAAATGGGCGCCAACCTCAGCCTGATCAGCCGACCTTATGACGGTGATCGCGAACGCGATCTGCGCCTGCTCGTCGACCTCACTTACCGTTTCTAGAAGAGCCTGACCATGACCGTCCTCAGCCGTTGCTTGTTGGTCCTGGGTGTAATGCTGGCCGCCGCCTGCGCCCAGCAACCCGTGCCCTACACCCCACCCGCGCAGCGGCCAACCGCGCCGAACGAAGCGCCTTGGCCGAAAAACCATTTCCTGGGCATTGCCTACCACGACGTCAATGATCGCGACCCCGACCAGACGGTGGTGGCGGTGCGTACCGAACGCTTGATCGAGCAACTGTCGTGGCTGCGGGAGAACGGCTACCAGGCGGTCAGCGTCGACCAGATCCTGGCGGCGCGCAACGGTGGCCCTGAACTGCCGCCCAAGGCCGTGATGCTCAGCTTCGACGACGGTTATACGAGCTTCTACACCCGCGTGATGCCGATTCTGCGCGCCTACCACTGGCCGGCCGTGCTGGCGCCGGTGGGCTACTGGATCGATACGCCGCTGAACAAGCCGGTGGACTTCGCCGGCTCACCGCGCCCGCGTGGCGAATTCCTCACCTGGCAGCAGATTCGCGAAGTGTCCCAGTCGGGCCTGGTGGAAATCGCCGCGCACACCGACGCCAGCCACACCGGGATTCTGGCCAATCCCCAGGGTAACCTGGAGCCGGCGGCGACCTCGCTGCGCTACGACCCGGCGACCCAGCGCTATGAAACCCAAGCGCAGTTCCAGGCGCGGATGCGGGCCGATGTGACGGCCATCACGCAGAAAATCCGCAGCGTGACCGGCAAGGCGCCACGGGTGTGGGTGTGGCCGTACGGCGCGGCCAAAGGCACGTCCCTGGCGGTGGTCAGCGAGCAGGGCTACCAGATGGCCCTGACCCTGGAAGACGGCCTCGACAGCCCCGGCAACCTGATGAACAGCCCACGCTTCCTGGTGGCCTCCGACCCGGACGGCGAGCACTTCGCCAACAGCATCGTCGCGGCGCAGACCCCGGCGCCGCTGCGCGTATTGCACGTGGACCTGGACAACGTTTACGACCCCGACCCGGCCCAGCAGGCGCGCAATCTCGACGTACTGGTCCAGCGGGTAGTGGACATGGGCGCCGGCACGGTATTCCTGCAGGCCTTCGCCGACCCCAAGGGTGACGGCCTGGTGCATTCGCTGTATTTCCCCAACCGTCATCTGCCGGTGCGCGCCGACTTGTTCAACCGCGTCGCCTGGCAACTGCACACCCGCGCCCATGCTGCGGTGTATGCGTGGATGCCGGTGCTCAGTTTCGCCCTCGACCCCAAGCTGCCCCGCGTGACCCGCTGGGACCCGCAAAGCGGCAAGCTGGGCGCCGATCCTGATCAGTACAAACGCCTGTCGCCGTTCGACCCGCAGGTGCGCAAAATCATCGGCGAGATCTACGAAGACCTCGCCCGCAACAGCGCCATCGACGGTGTGCTGTACCACGACGACGCCGTGCTCTCGGACTTCGAAGACGCCAGCCCCGCCGCGCTCAAGGCTTATGCGGCCAATGGCTTGCCGGGCAGCATCGCCGCCTTGCGCGCAGACCCTGCCACGCTGCAACGCTGGACCCGCTTCAAAAGCCGCTACCTGATCGATTTCACCCAGGAGCTGACCACCAAGGTGCGCGCCATCGCCGGGCCGCAGGTGCTGACCGCTCGCAACATTTTTGCCGAGCCGATGCTCAACCCGGCCAGCGAAGCCTGGTTCGCGCAGAACCTTGATGACTTCCTGCAGGCCTACGACTGGACCGCGCCGATGGCCATGCCGCTGATGGAAGGCCAGTCGCTGGAAAACTCCAACGCCTGGCTGGAAAAACTGGTCGCCACCGTCAAGGCCCGCCCCGGTGCGCTGGAGCGCACCGTATTCGAACTGCAAGCCAAGGACTGGCGTACCCAGCAAGCCCCCGATATCAACGCTGTGCAAATGGCCGAATGGATGGGTGTGCTCAAACGCCAGGGGGTCAAGAGCTTTGGCTACTACCCGGACAACTTCCTGGAAAACTCGCCGGACCTGAAGACCGTACGCCCGGCCCTTTCCAACCAGTGGAACCCTTGATCATGTTCGACAGAATCCTGGCTTTATTCGTGCTGGCGTTGGTACTGGGGGTGCCCCTGGGCCTGATCTTCCTGGTCACCGGGCAGTTCCTGATGGACTTCGTGTTTTTCTACCCGTTGTTCATGTCTGCGCTGTGGATCGCCGGCGGCCTGTACTTCTGGCTGCACTGGGAGCGCCACTGGCCGTGGAAGGAAGACACCCCGGCGCCGACCCTGGCCGGCAACCCGCTGATCTCGATCATCATCCCCTGCTACAACGAAGGCGATAACGTCGCCGACACCATGGCCGCCGCGTTGGCCCAGGTGTATCCGAACATCGAAGTGATCGCGGTCAACGACGGTTCCAGCGACAACACCGCCGCCGTACTCGACGCGCTGGCGCTGCAACACCCACGCCTGCGCGTGCTGCACCTGGCGCAGAACCAGGGCAAGGCCGTGGCCCTGCGCATGGGGGCGGTGGCCGCGCGCAGCGAATACCTGGTGTGCATCGATGGCGATGCGTTGCTCGACAAAAACGCGGCGGCCTATATGGTTGCGCCGATGCTCGACAACCCGCGCCTGGGGGCCGTGACCGGCAACCCGCGTGTACGCACACGCTCAACCCTGATCGGCCGGGTACAGGTGGGCGAGTTCTCCTCGATCATCGGCCTGATCAAGCGTACCCAGCGCGTGTTCGGGCGGATCTTCACCGTGTCGGGGGTGGTGGTGGCGTTCCGTAAGAAGGCGCTGAACCGCATCGATTACTGGAGCACCGACATGATCACCGAGGACATCGACGTGAGTTGGAAGCTGCAGCTCGATCACTGGGCGATCTTCTACGAGCCGCGCGCGCTGTGCTGGATCCTCATGCCCGAAACCGTCGGCGGCCTTTGGAAACAGCGCCTGCGCTGGGCCCAGGGCGGCGCTGAAGTGCTGTTCAAAAATATTCGCGGCATCTGGCAA
Organism: Pseudomonas sp. R4-34-07; assembly: GCF_003852375.1. Taxonomy (NCBI): domain Bacteria; kingdom Pseudomonadati; phylum Pseudomonadota; class Gammaproteobacteria; order Pseudomonadales; family Pseudomonadaceae; genus Pseudomonas; species Pseudomonas sp. R4-34-07. Next base: position 205,083 of record NZ_CP027760.1, read on the forward strand.
TGGCGCCATCGCTACCTGTGGCCGCTGCTGTTCGAGTATTGCCTGTCCACCGGCTGGGCGTTCACCTTCCTGCTCTCGGTGTTTTTCTGGGGGCTGGGTAAATTCATGGTGTTGCCGCAGGCGATTACCGTCATCTCCCTGGTGCCCCCGGCGTTTACCGGGCTGGTCCTGGCAATGGTGTGCCTGCTGCAGTTCGCGGTGAGCATCCTGATCGACCGGCGCTACGAAAAAGACCTGTGGAAAACCCTGTTCTGGACCGTGTGGTACCCGATGGTGTTCTGGCTGGTGAGCCTGTTCACCACGCTGGTCAGCTTTCCCAAGGTGTTGTTCAACCAGCACCAGAAACGCGCCCGCTGGGTCAGCCCGGACCGTGGTATCAAACCTGCCCAAGAGGAGGCGTGACGATGAAACTGGTCAGAACCCGCCAGCACCTGGTGATGTGGATCATCGATGTGTTGCTCACCCTGCTGGCCTGGGGCGGCCTGGTCTGGCTGCTGGCCCGGGGCATGAGCGCCATGCTCGAAACCCACGGCGGCCCGCGCCTGGAAGCGCCGATTTTCGCCGCGCTCAATACCTTGCAGATCTATCTGTGGATCGCCCTGTTCAACGCCGTGATCCTGATCGCCTGGGCGCGCTACCAGCAACGCAAAGGGCGCAAATTCGCCCAGCGCCGCGCCGAGGCGAATGCGCTCAGCGATCAGCACTTGAGTGAAAGTTTCAACCTCGGCGCGGGCGACCTGGAGCAACTGCGCCGGCCTGGCGTGCTGGTGATTCACAACGATGAAGAGGGTGGGGTGGGAGAAGTGAAGTCCCACGTGTCCCGCGACGTCGAACGCCCCGGCCTGGCCCTGGTGCCCGGCTCGGAAAAAGACAAGGGCATTGGCTAGGCTCTTCAATGCAGTGAATACCCAATGTGGGAGGGGGCTTGCCCTAATGCCAGTCAGTTAAGGACGAACACTGTACCTGTGGCGAGGGAGCTTGCTCCCGCTGGGCCGCGAAGCGGCCCCAAAAATGGGACTGCTGCGCAGTCCAGCGGGAGCAAGCTCCCTCGCCACAGGTTACTTTTTACCCTTTCTACTTCTTAACTGACTGGCATTAGGGCTTGCCCCCGATAGCGGTCTAAAGATCATTCCCACGCTCCCGCGTGGGAATGCCTCCTCGGACGCTCCGCGTCCCGCCAACCGCTCACACAGGTGACGCGGAGCGTCACGGGGCTGCATTCCCACGCGGAGCATGGGAACGATCACCTAGGCGCAGCGGTTCAATCCCTGTTCTCGAAATTCCGATAAATGGGATCGGATTCACAAAACCCCCGCGAACTTTCCTCCAATCCCCGGTACTAATCTAGCGACGACACCTGATGGCTAAATAATGGCGATCAATGGCTGCTCAGTCGAATACTCATCGAAACAGCTGCCGCCGGTCGGATTAAACGTTCCAGCAGTCGGCCTTAACGCTGTTAGATAATTAAATTTTGTTACTAATCAATACATTAAGTGTCTGGCACTCTTGAACACCCAACAGCCCAGCTTCTTGGACTGCTGGAAGTTCGATGTTAGTTTGCCGGCCCTTGATTTTCGACGGATCGAACATGCCTCTGTTAATGCCACGGACTCGGTTTCTTCTATGCACTGTGTTGCTCACTTGCCTGGGCCTGAACACTGCATTCGCCGCCCCCACCCCCGGCGACCAGGACCTGATCCGCGACCGTCAAAACCGCCTGCTCGAAGAGCAGCAGCGGCGTTTGCAGGAACTCCAGGACCTGCCCGGCAAAGCAGCCAAGCCCGAAGCACCGGCCACCCCCGCCGATACGCGCTGCTTCCCGATCCAGGACATCGAACTCAAAGGCGCCGACAGCCTGCCGGCCGCCGACCGCGAGCGCCTGCTCAAGCCATATATCGGCCAGTGCCTGGGTGTGTCCCAGCTCAACGAACTGCTCAAGGCCATCACCGACTACTACCTCGGCAAAGGCCGCGTCACTAGCCGTGCCTACCTGCCGCAGCAAGACCTCTCCAGCGGCCACCTGCAAGTGCTGGTGGTGGAAGGCAAGCTCGAAGCCCTGAAAAGCGCCGAGGGCAGCACGGTGACCGAGCGCGAGTTGGCCATGGCCTTTCCCGGCAAGGTCGGCGAGGCGCTGAACCTGCGCGAAATCGAGCAACTGGTGGACCAGCTCAACCGCCTGCCGTCCAAACAGGCGCAGATGGAGCTGACCCCCGGCAGCCAGGTCGGCGGCAGCGACGTGGTGGTCAAGAACACCGCACAAAAGCCCTGGCGCGCCAGCCTGTCGCGCAATAACGACGGCCAGAAAAGCACCGGCGAACAGCAATGGGGCGCCGGCCTTGAGTGGGACAGCCCGCTGGGCCTGGGCGACCAGTTGATGCTGCGCGGCGGCCACGACGCCATCAGCGACCATCAGAAAACCTCGAAAAACACCCTGCTTTACTACAACGTACCGTGGGGCTGGTGGAACTTCAGCTACAGCTACAACGAGAGCGACTACCGCACCTACCTGTTCGTCGATAACGCCAAGTACAAGCAGGACGGCGACAACCAGAACCACCAACTGCGCGCCGAGCGGGTGATTCACCGCGATGACGTGAGCAAGACCTCGGTCAACGTCGGCCTGGCGCACCTGCGCACCAACAACTACCTCCTCGACGTGCGCACCGCGCCCAGCAGCAACCGCCTCAGCGAACTGCAACTGGGCATCAACCACGGCCGCCGTATTGGCAGCGCCTTCGTCAACCTCGACCTGGGCATGCAAAACGGCATCGGCCTGCTCGACGCCCAGTCGCAGGAAGAGCGCGATGAATTTGGCCGGCGTCAGCCGAATTCGCGCTACCGCAAATACACCGCCACCGTCAGCTACCTGCAACCGTTCAGCCTGTGGGGCGAGTCGTTCAGCTTCAGCAGTTTGGCCACCGGCCAACGCAGCGAAGACATCCTGTTCAGCCCGCAACGCATGAGCCTCGGCGGCTCGGCTTCGGTGCGCGGCTTCAAGGACCAGTTGCTCACTGGCGACAGCGGCGGCTACTGGCGCAACGAAGTGCGCTGGGCGCGCCCGGTGACCCTCGACTGGATGCGCCCGGCCTTCTTCGAATACGGCGCCAGCGTCGGCTACGACCAGGGCGTGATCAGCAACGACCGCTACAACGACAACCTGCATGGGCGGGTCTCCAGCAACTCCCTGGAACTGTTCGCCCGCGGCAAAAACGTCAGCACCAGCGTGACCTTTGCCCACTCGTTAGAAAGACCTGGCGTGATCACCGAGCGCGAAGCGCCGATCTACTTCCGCCTGGATTTCTTCCTGTAATTCAACGCCCCGCTGCAATGAGAACCTGACAATGGACGTCCGCCAATTCGCCTTCCTGGCCCGCCAACCTTCTGCCGCCCTGAAGCCGCGCAACGCGTTCTTCGGCCTGCCCAAGCGCGGGCTGGCGTTGATCCTCGCCAACGCGCTGTTCTGGCAGCCGCTGTTGGCCCAGGCTGAGGGCATCGTGGTCAGCGCGCCGGGCACCACGGTGGGTGCGGCGGGCAATGGCGTGCCGGTGGTGAACATCGCCACGCCCAACGGCGCGGGTTTGTCCCATAACCAGTTCCAGCAGTACAACGTCGGCCCCAACGGCGTGATCCTCAACAACGCCACCGGCACCGTGGTCAACACCCAGCTGGGCGGCTACATCGTCGGCAACCCCAACCTCAAGGGCGGCGCGGCCAGCGTCATCCTCAACGAAGTCAACGGCGGCAGCGCCAGCCAGTTGCGCGGTTATACCGAAGTGGCGGGGCAGTCGGCCAAGGTCATCGTCGCCAACCCGTACGGGATTACCTGCAGCGGCTGCGGCTTTATCAACACGCCGAACGTGACCCTGACCACCGGCAAACCGGTGCTCGACCCGACCGGCCAGCTCAAAAGCTACCAGGTCGACGGCGGCGCCGTGACCATCGACGGCGAAGGCCTGAACGCCAGCAACGTCGACCGCTTCGACATCATCACCCGCTCCGCCAAGATCAACGCGAAAATCAACGCCCGCGAACTCAACGTGATCGCCGGGCGCAACGACGTCGATGCGCAAACCCTGAAAACCAACGTCCGCGCCGATGACGGCAGCGCCAAACCCGAGCTGGCGATCGACTCCTCGGCCCTGGGCGGCATGTACGCCGGTGCGATCAAACTGGTGGGCACCGAGGCGGGTGTGGGCGTGAAGCTCGACGGCACGCTGGCGGCCAGTGGTGGGGATATCCAGCTCGATGCCAATGGGCGCTTGAGCATGGCGCAGGCGGCGGCCACCGGCAACGTTAAGGTCACGGCGCAAAATGTCGATCTAACCGACAAGGTCTACGCCGGTAAAGCGCTGGACGTGCAAGCCCAAGGCGATCTCATCAACCGCAAAAGCCTCGCCGCACGTGACCGCATCGCGCTGTCCAGCGGCGGCACGCTGACCAACAGCGACGTCATCGAAGCCGGCGTCAACGCCGATAACACCCGTAACACGGCGGGTGATGTGAGCCTGCGCGCCACGACCCTCAACAACACCGGCACCAGCGTCATCGCCAGTCGTGCGTTGACCGTTGATGCCCAAGCCTTGAACAACCAGGGCGGCACCCTCAGCGCCCGGCAACACACCAGCGTCACGGCGGCTGCGCTCGATAACCGCAACAAGGGACGAGTCCTCAGCAACGCCGCGCTGGAGGTCAGCGCCAGCGAACTGCAGAACGGCCAGGGCGGATTGGTCACCAGCAATGGGCCACTGACCGCCAACGTGGGCGCGGTGCAAAATACCGGCGGCGAAATCTCCAGCCTGGACACGGCCACCCTGACGGTGACCACCTTGGACAACGTCGCGGGCCTGGTCACCGCAGGCAAGGCGTTGAGCCTCAGCGCCGGCACGCTCGACAACCAGAACGGGCTGGTCACCAGCCAGGGCGTCCTTCACCTCACCGGTAATCGCCTGGACAACCGCCAGAAAGGCCTGGTCGCCAGCACCGGCGGCGTGCAGATCGACGTCGCCAACATCGACAACCGCAACGGCGAGCTGTCCAGCCGTGCGGGCGTGGCGGTAAACGGCACGCAGTTGGATAACAGCGATGGCGGCCTGGTAGTGGCCGGCAGCGGCTTGAACCTGAACGTCGATCAATTGCTCAATCGCAACCAGGGCCTGATCAGCAGCGAAGGGCTGCTCACCGTGACCGCAGGCACCTTGGTCAACCGTGGTGGCGCGCTCTCAAGCGCTGGCCCGCTGACCATCGGCGCCCGTGACGCGGTGGACAACCAGGGCGGGCGCCTGGTGACCGACGGCACCCTGACCCTGACCAGCGCAAGCGTCGACAACAGCCAGCAAGGCACCCTCAGCGCACGTGATGCGTTGCGTATCGACACCCGTGACCTGAACAACCAGCAAGGCGGCCAGGTGACCAGCGCCACCGGCCTGACCCTCGAACTCAATCGGGGCCAATTCAACAACCAGGGCGGGCTGATCAACGGCCCGCTGTTGGTGCTCAACAACCTCAAGGATGTGAATAACCAGGGCGGCGAGATTTCCAGCAGCCAGGCATTCACGCTCACTGCCGACAACCTCGACAACAGCGGCGGTAAAGTGCTCGGCAATACTGCCCTGACCCTGCGCATCGGCCAGGCCCTGGCGAACGTCAAGGGCATGATTGCCGCCGCTGCGGTGGATGCACGCGCCGCCAGCCTGGACAACAGCGGCGGTACCCTCACCAGCCGTGGCGACACCGTGCTCAACGTGAGTGGCCCATTGACCAACCGGGCCCAGGGCCTGATCAACGCGGCCAACCTTCTGAGCATCAATACCGCGAGCCTGGATAACCAGGGCGGCTCGTTGCTGGGCAGCGCGATTGCCGTGGACTTCGGCAGTGCCACCGGCGATCTGAATAACTCTGGTGGCCTGATCACCACCGCCGGCAACCTGAGCATCGATCACCTGCGCGACTTGAATAACCAGGGCGGTGAACTCTCCAGCGCGCAAACCCTGAACCTCAGTGGACGCACCCTCGACAACAGCGCAGGCAAGCTGATCAGCAATAACCTGCTGGTGCTCAACGCCGACACGCTGATCAACCAAAACGGGTTGATGTCCGGCTGGCAAGGCCTGAGCGCCACTGCCGCCAGCCTGGACAACCGCAACAGCGGCACCCTGTCGAGCCGTTACGGCGCCCTCAATGCCACACTCATCGGCAGCCTGCTCAACAGCGGCGCGGGTGCGTTGGTCAGCCAGAAGGCGCTCACGGTCAGCGCCGCCGAGTTGGATAACAGCGACAAGGGCGTGCTTTCCAGCGCCACCGAACAAAACCTCAAGGTCACCGGCCTGCTGAACAACGCCAACGGTGGCACCATCGACAGCGGCACGGCCCTGGACCTGACCGCGCGGAACCTGGACAACAGCGCCGGCAGCATCAGCGGCGGCACCGACACCAGCCTGGACCTGCTGGCGACCCTGACCAATACCAACGGCAAATTGGCCAGCGGCGGCTCGCTGTTGATCAGCCGCGCGGCGCAGATCAACAACCAGGGCGGGCAGCTCGCCAGCCAAGGCCTGTTGACGCTGCTGACCGGCGGCCTGGATAACCGTAATCGCGGCACACTGGCCGCCAATGAGCGCCTGAGCATCACCGCCAGCGGCCTGGTGCAGAACGGCAGCGATGGCCTGATCTACAGCCAGAACGCTGACCTCAAGCTCAGCGCCAATCGGCTGGACAACGGCAAAGGCGCCGTGCAAAGCCAGAACGGTCTGACCCTCGACGTGGTCGACGCTGTCGACAACCAGAGCGGCAAATTGATCGCCCAGACCGGCGACCTGAACATCAAAGCCGCCAGCCTCGACAACCGTGGCGGCACCCTCGCCAGCCTCAAGGCCCTGCTCCAGACCCGAGTCGTCGGCGTGCTGCGCAACGGCTACGACCTCAACAACAATCGCCAGGGCGGTGTGATGCAGGGCCAAACCCTGGACCTGCAAGCCGGCGCCGTGGACAACTATGGCGGACGCATTTCTGCGCAGGGTGGCAACGGCCTGGTCACCACCGGCAATTTCGATAACCGCAACGGCGGGCTTTATGCCAAAGGCCTGATGCGCGTGGTTGGGCACGATTTCGATAACAGCGGCGACAACGATGGCCAGATAGCCGCCCAACAGATCGACCTTGACCTGAGCGGCGCACTGAACAACCGCCTGGGCATCATCGAAAGTGACTCCACCCTCAAGGTGCACGCCGCCAGCCTCGACAACCAGACCGGACGCCTGCGTGCCCTGGGCCCCGACGGCACGACTGAGTTCGCCATCGGTGGCGTGTTCGACAACCGCAACGGCGTGCTGGAAACCGCCAACACCAACCTGACACTGGACGCCGGCAGCCTGCAAAACCTTGGCGGTAGTGTGCTGCACGTGGGCACCGGCAACTTCGGCATTGCCCCCGCCAACCTCAATGACGTCGGCGGCAGCCTGGTGACGCGGGGCGACCTGACCATCACCCGGGACAACTGGACCAACAGCAGCGTGATCCAGGCCGGGCAACTGACGGTCAACGTCAACACGCTCGACCAGACAACAACCGGCCAATTGCTCGGCGCCCGGCGGTTTATCGGCAGCGGCGGCAACTGGTCCACCAACGGCCTGATCGCCAGCGACGGTGACCTCGACCTTACGTTAAGCGGCGCGTTGAACAGCAGCGGGCGCATCAGCAGCCTGGGCAAATTGAACCTGACCGCCGCCCAGGCGAACCTAAGCGACACCGCCAGCATCGCCGGCGGCGTCGTGACCCGCGCAACCCTCAGCGGCACCCTGAACAACCGTGGCCGCCTGACCTCGGCCACTGACCTGCTGATCGACGCGGGCGCGCTCAACAACTACGCCACGCTTGGCAGCGGGCAAGCGCTCACGGTCACCACTGGCGCGTTGCTCAACGACCACGGCCTGATCTTCAGCGGCGCCGACATGAGCCTGCGCGTCGCGTCGTTGAACAACAGCTACGGCGACATCTACAGCATGGGCAACCTGAGCGTCGATCGCGACGGCAAGGGCGGGTTGGCCGACAGCATTATCAACAGCTCGTCGAGCATGCAGAGTGATGGTGACCTGAGCCTTACCGCCGCCACGATCAAAAATGAACGTGCGGTACTGACCGTCAATGATGCGGGCGTATACACCGCGTCTGCCACTGAAGGCACGTGCATCGAGTACGTCAACGCCGGTGACTGCCATGCTGGTGGCACGGGGCGTAACTACGTATGGGAAGTGGTGACCCGCGACAAACTGGAGGTGACCGCCGCCAGTGCCGGTTCGAGCATCACTTCGGGCGGTAACATGACCCTGGCCGGGGGCGACCTGCTCAACAGCAGCAGTTCGATTGCAGCCGGCGGCAACTTCACGGCGCGCCTGAACAACCTGGTCAACACGGGGATTGAAACCGGCGAGACCGAGACCTATCGGCTCTTTACCTCCGCGCGCACCGAACATCCGCGTGCCTGGTTCAATGCCGCCAGCGCACTGACCAACAAATACTGGTACAAAAGCGCCGGTTACAACCCCAATGACCTCGGCGGCCTTGAGGCCACCGTGGCCAACTTCGTCGGCATGATGGAGAGCGAGCGTACCCAGTTCGGCAAGGTCACCAAAATCGCCAGCGATGATCAGCGTTACGCCGCCGTGATTCAGGCTGGCGGTGCGGTGGACGTCAAGGCGCAAGCCGGTATCGACAACAGCGTGGTGCGCCTGGGTTACACCTACATCGGGGCGGGTGCAAAAACCACCACCGGCGCGACCGGTGCCAGTGGCGCGGACGGTTACTCGACCCGCGTCACCCTCAACGCGCAATTGCCCCCGGATCTGGCCCAGCAGCAGATCAACCCGCTGAGCTTGCCCGGCTTTACCTTGCCCAGCGGGCAGGGCGGCCTGTTCCGCCTCAGCGGCCAAAGCGCCAGCGCGCCGGCCAGTACCGGCCCGCAAGGCTGGACCCTGGGCGGCGGCAGCGTAGACCGAGCCCCGGTTTCCGGGCCGGCGGTAGCCGGCACCGGCACCTCGGCCGACGGTGTAACCATCAATCGCGTGCAAGGCCTGCCCGACAGCCAGTTCGTCTCCAACCCACAGAAATACCTGATCGAAACCAACCCGCAGCTGACCAACCTCAGGCAGTTCCTCAGTTCCGATTACATGCTGTCCAAGCTCGGCTACGACCCCGACCAGGCGCAAAAACGCCTGGGTGACGGCCTCTATGAACAACGCCTGATCCAACAGGCGGTCATTGCCCGCACCGGCCAGCGCTTCATCGACGGCCAAACCAGTGACACGGCGATGTTCAAGTACCTGATGGACAACGCCATCGGCAGCCGTCAGGCGCTCAACCTGTCGGTAGGGGTAAGCCTCACCGCCGAACAAGTTGCGGCCCTGACCCACGACATCGTGTGGATGGAAAACGCCACCGTCGCCGGCCAGCAAGTGCTGGTGCCCGTGCTCTACCTGGCCCAGGCCAACAACCGCCTGGCGCCCAATGGCGCGTTGATCACCGGCAGCGACCTGAGTTTGGTAAGCGGCGCAGACCTCAACAACGTCGGCACCCTGCGCGCCACCAACAACCTCGCCGCCAGCGCCGGGCGCAACATGGTCAACAGCGGCCTGACCCAGGCCGGCAACCGTCTCGACCTGCTCGCCGGCAACAGCCTGACCAACCGCGCCGGCGGCATCATTGCCGGACGCGATGTCAGCGTGGGCGCGATCAGCGGCGATGTCCTCAATGAGCGCAGCGTCACCAGCCACCAGAGCAGTAGCGGCTACCGCACCGAACGCACCGACTTCGTCGACAACGCCGCGCGCATCGAGGCCGCCAACAGCCTGACCCTGCAAGCCGGTCGCGACGTCAACAGCACCGGCGGTGTACTCAAGAGTGGCGCCGACACCCGCATCCAGGCCGGGCGTGACGTGAACCTGGCCACCGCCGAACAGCGTAACGCCAATATTGTCAGCACCTACTCACGTAACAGCAGCGCGACCCAGTACGGCACGGTGGTAGAAGCCGGGCGGGACTTCCAGATTGTGGCGGCACGGGACATCAGCGCCATCGGCAGCCAGTTGAATGCAACGCGTGATCTGGCGATGGTGGCAAAGGGGGATGTGAACCTGGCTTCGGCGGCGAATGAACAGCATTCGGCGTTTAATTCCAAGAAGGTCACCAGTCAAGAGGATCATGTTCAGCAGGTAGGCACCTCATTGGTGGCCGGCGACAACCTCTCCCTGAGTGCAGGCAACGACCTCGCCGTCAGCGCCAGCCGCGCGAGCGCGGGCAAGGAAGCCTACCTCTACGCGGGCAATGATCTGACGCTGAACGCCGCGCAGAACAGCGACTACAGCTATTACCGCAAAACCAAAACCAGCAGTGGATTACTGTCCAGTAGCCAGAAAACGCGCATTGACAGCAGTAACCAGATTACCCAGCAGGGCTCCTCCATCAGTGCCGACACGGTGGTCGTGCGTGCTGGTCGAGACATTGGCACAAGCGCCAGTGACGTGGTGTCCACCAACGCCACCAGTCTGGTTGCCGGGCGTAATGTGGTGATCGACGGGGCGACGGAAACCTTCGAGCAAAGCCATTCGTCCTCGACCAAAAAGTCGGGCTTGCTCAGCAGCGGCGGCATCGGCTTCACGTTGGGCTCAAGCAGCAATAAGAACACCTTCACCAGCAGCACCGAGACCACCCGGGCCAGCAACATCGGTAGTGTGCTGGGCAGTGTGGATGTCCAGGCCGGTAAAGACCTGACCATTCGCGGCTCTGATGTGGTTGCCGGCAAGGACATCAGCCTGATTGGGCAAAATATCAGCATCCTGGCGTCCGAGAACAACAACCGCAGCGAACAGACCTCCAAGAGCAAATCCAGTGGTTTGACCCTGGCGTTATCCGGCACCGTGGGTGGCGCAGTGGACGCCGCGTACCAGACCGCCAAGCAAGCCAGGAACGAGGACGACAGCCGCCTCTCCGCGCTGCAAGGTGTTAAAGCAGGGTTGACCGGCGTACAGGCCTGGCAAGCGGCGCAGCAGGATGGCGGGATGTCCGGCGCCAACGCCGGGCAGTTTGTCGGTATCAGCATCTCCTTGGGCTCGCAAAAGTCCGAATCCAAACAGACGCAGGAGCAAACCTTAAGCCAGGGCAGCAGCCTGACGGCCGGCAATAACCTCACCATCGTGGCGCAGGGGAATGGCACGCCGGGAGACGCAGGTGATATCCGCGTTCAAGGCAGCAAGCTCCAGGCCACCAATGAAATGCAGCTGGCTGCGGAGCGCGATATTCGCCTTGAGGCTGCGGCCAACAATCAAAAGCTCGATGGAAAAAACAGCAGCAGCGGTGGAGCGGTCGGCATCAGCCTGGGCGTTGGCTCCGAAGGCGGTGGCCTGAGCATTTTCGCCAATGCGAGCAAGGGCACCGGCAACGAGAAGGGCACCGGCACCACCTGGACGGAGACAACGCTGGACGCCGGCAAACAGGTCAGCCTGATCAGCGGGCGAGACACCGCCCTCAAGGGCGCGCAAGTCAGCGCAGACACAATCACCGCCACCGTGGGTCGTGACCTTACGCTGCAGAGCCTGCAGGACACCGATAACTACAAGTCCAAGCAGACGGATGTCAGCGGGGGCATCAGCTTCGCCATCATCGGCACCGGTGGCAGCGCAAACCTGAGCATCAGCAAAAGCAAGATCGACTCTAAATACCAGAGTGTGCAGGAGCAGACCGGCCTGTTCGGCGGCAAGGGCGGCTACCAGATTGATGTGGGCAACCATACCCAACTCGATGGCAGCGTGATCGCCAGCACGGCTACGCCGGACAAAAACCGCTTGAACACCGGCACCCTTGGCTGGAGCGTTCTAAAGAACAAGGCTGACTACTCAAGCCAGTTGCAGAGCGCCAGCGTCGGCAGTGGCAGCGATGGCACCAACGCGTTCATCAGCAACATGCCCACCGGCAGTTTGATCGCATTCAACCACGGCGACAGCGACAGCGGCACCACGTCCTCGGCCATTTCCAACGGCACCCTCGACATCCGCGACCCTGCCAAGCAGCAGCAGGACGTTGCGACGCTGAGCCACGATGTTGAACACGCCAACGGCGCCATCAGCCCCATCTTCGATAAGGAGAAAGAGCAGAAACGGCTGCGGCAGGTGCAGTTGATTGCGGATATTGGTGCTCAAACCGTCGATATTGTGCACACACAGGGCGAGCTCAACGCCAAGGAGGCGGGTCGCAAGGAACTGGTCGACAAAGGTATCGATCAGCCGACGAAGGAGCAGATCGCGGCCAGCGATGCCTACAAAAAGGTCATGGCTGACTACGGCGTGGGCGGCGACTACCCACGCGTAGCACAGGCGGTAACAGCGGCATTGCAAGGGCTGGTTGGGGGCGATATCGGTTCAGCCGTTGCGGGCGCATCGGCGCCGTATCTGGCGCAAGTGATCAAGAAAACGACTGGAAACAACGACGCACTCAACACCATGGCACATGCCGTATTGGGTGCGGTGATAGCGCAGGCGCAGGGTAACTCGGCGCTGGCAGGCGGTGCCGGGGCAGCGACGGGCGAGCTGATCGCGCATCAACTCTATCCGGGCACGGCGACGGCGGATCTGACGCAGGAGCAGAGGGAGACGGTGGTTGCGCTGTCCGGCTTGGCCGCAGGGTTGGCTGGGGGAATTGCTGGTGGTGACCTGAGTGGGGCAGCGACGGGCGCGCACGCGGGCACCAATGCCGTCCAGAACAACTATCTGAGCAAGGCGCAGAAGGCTCAGAGAGACAAGGAAATGGGGGAGTGTCCGACGTTGGTCTGCAGTACAGGCACAGCGACGAAGTGGACAGCGATCGACATCGCGCAGGATGCGAGTTTTACAGTCGGTGCTGCCGCTGGTGCTGTTCTGGGGCTAAACGACACCGTTGACAGCATCGTACACACTGCAGGCAGCCTCAAGGAGACTTATGCGGCGCTGAAAGCAGTAGTTGAGAGCGGTGGTGTTTGGGATGCGGTCAAGCAGCCGTATATTGACCGCATAGATCGACTGCAAGCGCAGTATGAAGAAGCCGGGCCCAGTGGTTCTTATAACGCCGGGGTTGAAACTGGAAGGCTGATCAGCGATATGGCTGCGGTCCTTTCAGCTGGCGGTGGGCTGGTGAAGGGTGGCGCCTTGCTGGCGGAGAAGGTTACGGCTAAGGTCGCTGCTCGAGTAGAGTTGGGGGGGGCGAAGGCAACCCCTTCAGGGCTGGTTTCTGGAGAAACTGGCTTTGTAGATGCTGGTAAGGCTGCTGCTAACGATGCGGATTTCGCGGGTCCAAAAACAACTACCAACGCTCCAAATACACCCAGGTTCATTACGGACTCTGCCGGTAATACTATTGATTTAGATTATACCAAGGGACTTAGGGAAACGAATGTGACGGTCACGGGAACGCGTGGTGGTGTTCAGTATCCGTTGCAAGGGCAAACTCCCGATTCTTATGCGAATCTTGGAAATGGGCATGTTGTTGTCTACGGTCCTGAGGGGCGTGCACTATATGATGTGTCTAGCTCCCGGATTAAGGTGGTCGAATGGAACCAAGCTCCGAATGGAACATATTTCCCCAAGAAGGGAAGTGATACAAAAGTTTTTGAGGGAAATGTTCCTCGATCGGTTCTTGATAGCTTGGGGTTGAAATGATGAAAATTTATCAGGGTAATATTTCTAAAGAGTCGTTAAGTCTGTTTGTTTCAGATATTGGCTCCGGGGAGTTTTTTTCATATGTAGGGCACTTGGTTTCATTAGAACAGGCAATTTCTGTTCTGGGTTTGCTCTCTCCTGATTTTATTGAGGTCAATGGTCACATTTTCTGGCTGCCTAACGCTCAGCAATACGATCCGCAAAAATTTCATTTGAACGGGCTGGTTGAGACCGAATCTGGTGTGTTGGAGCAAAGTACATCGCGTAGAGACGTTGAACGATACAGAAATATTTTTTCAATAAATCAGTTCTTTTCAAAGTGGGAGGATGCACCGGGCCGACCCGTATTTAAAGTGGGTCTGTCGGAAGAAGATTATCGTCTTTGTCATTTATTTGCTGAACAGATCACTAGATATTGGAAACGCGCGTTAACCGACGCCTTTCCAGAAAAAGTATTTCAGTTTGAAATTGCTGACGATCTTCTAGATGAATATGGCGTCTGTCTGACATTCTGGCAGTCGTAGTTTAAAGAGCGCACAGGATGTGTCCGCGCCATATTAAAACCACTGCCAAAGGCTAAACAATGATTATGCGTTTAGAAATGGTTGAGAAAGGACTTGTAGAAAAGCTTAAGTTGGTCAGTGAGGAGCGACGAAAAATTGCTGTAAAAGTGGCTTGCGAACTTGCTTTTCAGGCTTGTCCAGTAGAAGTGCCTATGGTTGTCGAGTCTCTAAGGTGGGTGAATAGGGGGCAGACCACGTTTTTGCGCTGACTTTTCCCATCTTATTGCGGTTGACGGGGCTATAACTAGAAAGGGAACTCCGTTGTAGCTATTCGCGATCCGCATGGGTCCCAATATTTTAGTCTCGTCAGTACCTTTGAGAGAAATTTTTCAGGTGAGGTTGTTGTTCCTCGGAGTGCGCTTAGGTGAAATCAAATATAGATTTCCCTAAAAACATGAGAATAGTGGTCTGACCCCTATTTTGCTTCCTATTTTGCTTTTTGCTCCGAACGTGGTTAAGCCGCAGCAGATCAAAGCTTATGAAAAGGTAGGGGTTAAAGTAATTAATAGCGTCGAAGAGTTATTCGAGTATGGGGCCAAAAAAGGGGGGTTATAGTTGTGAGCGACTCAGCATCAATTATATCGGATGTGGAAATTGATGAAGACACGTTCGCTGATTTTCTTCACTCTATAGGTGGAATCGTCAGCGGCGGTAAACGTAGTCGCGGAGTATTGAGCTGGGGCGAGGCGACTTTGTATGTGTCATTACTCACCTCCGAAAAATTCATAGGTTTTTATGATGCGCAAGATATTTTAGAATGGGAGACTTTATTGGGTGCCACACCGAGGACAATGATTGAAATGCAGTTGGGACACTCAAAAGGGTCGATGGAGATGTATTTATGGTTGGCGTACGAGTTCGGTAAAAAATGGAATTGTGTTGTTGATGACGTTAATTCTGTGACCATTAATTACTCTGAAATCAGTAATAGGTATACAAGGTCGAGCGTGAAATAGCAGGGAATAGAGGGCAAACCCTGAGGAATCCCCACAAATCTACTCCAGTCTCTGAGTTTGCCGGTGCACTTCATCGCGCAGCAATAGCTCCATATCCGCCAATTTCGAGCAGGACAATCCGGTGCTGGAGCATCTCAAGTATTCGAGGCCAAGACGCCAGAGTGAGAGCATCGGTTTATGCCTGATGCTGTTGCTCTGGAAGCGGAATTGGGGGGTCAGACCACGTTTTTGACCCCTATTTTGTACTGCCACCAACAAGTGGATTTCCAAATGAAGCCGCTAGATAGTTTTTCTGTAGTTTGGAATGCTTCAATTGTTCCTGGTGTATCACTTGCAGGAATACCGTTGCATGCGAGTGCTGGTGATCTGGAGGCTGTGCTTTCGAGATATTTGACTGATAAGAATTTTTTGCGGTATCGGTTTGAAGGGGCGCCAGACCTTTGCTTGAGTAGGTATGGTCTGGATGAGTGCGGTAATGGTGGTTATTCTTTTTCATTGTTTGATGATGAAATTGTCAGTGAGTTTAAAAAAGCGATCCCTGCATTATCTATTCTTATTCGTAGTGGGAAAGTGTACGCAGTTAAGGTTTATGACTTTAGCTTTCCAGGCGAGTCTGCGCATAAATTTGTTTACAAGGGGCTGTTGTCGGGGTGCATAGGTTTGGGAAGTTTTATATCTGATATTTTGCCATTTACAAGCTTGGAGTTTGATGAGGCGGAAGGGTGGTTTTATACCGGTCGTGATTATGGTGCCCTTGAAATTACGGGGTGGGGGGTTACTCTGGAGGAACAGCCGAATCAGCTTATTACAGCTATTTGTGTAATTCAGGGATGATATGCCTGGGGCGAATAGGGGTTAGACCATGTTTTTGCGTTGACTTTTCTCATTTCATTGTGGTTGATGGGATTATAACTAGAAATGGATTTCCGTTGTAGCCATTCTCGATCCGCATGGGTCCCAATATTTTAGTCACGTCAGTTCCTTTGAGAGAAATTTTTCAGGTGAGGTTGTTGTTCCCCGGAGTGCGCTTAAGTGAATCAGATATAGATCTCCCTAGAAACATGAGAATAGTGAGAATAGTGGTCTGACCCCTATTGTGCTTCCTATTGTGCTGAATTAATAGCTCCCTTGGATGTTTGAAAATCGGGGAATAGGGGGCAGATCACTTTTTTTCGCTACAGGATCTATATCATGAGCACAGGCCCCAGAAGTTCCGCATGTACATTTTTGAAGTTAAAGCCCCTGTGACTGGAAAATATATTCCTAACAATCATGTTCCCTATGCGGGCTAGGATATAAATATGTCTATCGTTCGGAAGGGTGTCGTTGTCACTGGCGAATACTCTGGCTGGAAAATTGTTGTTGTGGGCGACCATGATGGCGACACTGGCGGGTATTATCTTTACTTGAAGAAAAGTGATACTGAAGGGTTTGACTACTGGTTCGAGCATGAGGCAGAGCTTCAAGCTCAGTTATTTGATTTTGAGGTAGAGTGGATAGCTTATTAAGTTTGATGAGTTTGGCCTTAAATTTGCCTTCGGCAAATCTAAAAGGCCTTAATTCGTTTGGCCAAGTTCGTGCCGCATCGCCGCTGTGCTTAGCTGGCGGAGAGGATTCGCTTATAATAGCGATCGAAGCGATATAGGATGCATTCATCAGTCACATTTAGGTATGCGGAATTTGCCAGTTACGGTGTGATATCTGACCCAAGGAGTTGTTCTTGAACATTCGATTACTTGCCCTTTTTTCTGCGCTGTTGCTCAGCGGCTGTGGCTCTACTAATCACGAACAGCCTATACAAGAGCAGCTCTACGATCACACAACCTTCGCAAGAATCCGTCTTTTCGGAAACAACGGTTTGCCCGTCGCAATCAATCCTGGGCAAGACTGCGCTTCGAGCAAAGAACCTCTTTATGCCTACGGCGATACTCTTGCAGATAAGCTCAATTCCACCCTGGGCAAACACACCAGACGAAGCATCGGAATGCCTGCGTCATGGAGGAGTGATCATCTGAGCTATGGCGAATCGTACTCAGAGTTTATTATCCCCGCAGGCGCCCCTTCTGTGGTCGTGATGAAAATGGTCACTGACCAATTCATCTGTGCGCCAGCTCCTCAAGTATTTACTCCAGAGGCAGGTAAGGATTATGAGGCGTATCTGGACCGGCATGACTGGAGATGCGGCGCAGTGATTCGACTGCTCTCCGGTGTAGAGATGCCTGGCCCTATCGCAGAAGTCCCATCGAGTAGTTGTGCAAAACAATAGATAGCCTCCCTGAGTTTCGGCCGCTCCTCCCAGCTCAGGTAGGCGCCCGCTGATGCGGCAGCAACTGATGGATCTCACTCGCCGGCTGCGTCGCCGCTATTCAAAACAGCCCTGCACATAAATTCCCGATAAGTGGGATCCAATTCACACATCCCTCGCGAACTTTTGCCCCTTTCCTTGTACTAACCTATTCGGCGATTTGATGGCTAAGTAATGGCATTTTCTCGATATGGAAATAAGAGCTTGAGGTTCTATTTCCCGCCAGCCTGACGATCGCGTGTCGACAGTAATGAGCGAGCCACAGCGCCGGTTACTACCGCATGTCCTTAATGCCCGCTGCAACGAGACTACGAAAATGGATGTTCGCCAATTCGCCTTTCTGGCCCGCCAACCTTCTGCCGCCCTGAAGCCGCGCAACGCGTTCTTCGGCCTGCCCAAGCGCGGGCTGGCGTTGATCCTGGCCAACGCGCTGTTCTGGCAGCCGCTGCTGGCCCAGGCCGAGGGCATCGTGGTCAGCGCGCCGGGCACCACCGTGGGTGCGGCGGGCAATGGCGTGCCGGTGGTGAACATCGCCACGCCCAACGGCGCGGGTTTGTCCCATAACCAGTTCCAGCAGTACAACGTCGGCCCCAACGGCGTGATCCTCAACAACGCCACCGGCACCGTGGTGAACACCCAGCTGGGCGGCTACATCGTCGGCAACCCCAACCTCAAGGGCGGCGCGGCCAGCGTCATCCTCAACGAAGTCAACGGCGGCAGCGCCAGCCAGTTGCGCGGTTATACCGAAGTGGCGGGGCAGTCGGCCAAGGTCATCGTCGCCAACCCGTACGGGATTACCTGCAGCGGCTGCGGCTTTATCAACACGCCGAACGTGACCCTGACCACCGGCAAACCGGTGCTCGACCCGACCGGCCAGCTCAAAAGCTACCAGGTCGACGGCGGCGCCGTGACCATCGACGGCGAAGGCCTGAACGCCAGCAACGTCGACCGCTTCGACATCATCACCCGCTCCGCCAAGATCAACGCGAAAATCAACGCCCGCGAACTCAACGTGATCGCCGGGCGCAACGACGTCGATGCGCAAACCCTGAAAACCAACGTCCGCGCCGATGACGGCAGCGCCAAACCCGAGCTGGCGATCGACTCCTCGGCCCTGGGCGGCATGTATGCCGGTGCGATCAAACTGGTGGGCACCGAGGCCGGTGTGGGCGTGAAGCTCGACGGTACGCTGGCGGCCAGTGGTGGGGATATCCAGCTTGATGCCAATGGGCGGTTGAGCGTGGCGCAGGCGGCGGCCACCGGCAACGTCAAGGTCACGGCGCCGAATGTCGAGCTGACCGACAAGGTCTACGCCAACGGCAACGTGCAGGTCACCAGCGCTCAGAACCTGGTCAACCAGAAAAGCATCGCCGCCGGCCAGCGCATCGAACTCAACGCGGCCAACGTGAACAACCCCGGCATCATCGAAGCCGGCGTCGCCGCCGATAACACCCGCAACACCACCGGCGATCTGGTGGTCAACGCGCAAACCGTCACCACCTCCGGCAACCTGCTGGCCAGCCGCGCGTTGGCGATCACCGCCGCGCAGGCGCTGACCAACCAGGGCGCGATCATCCAGGCCAAGACCGTCGACCTCAGCAGCGCCAAGCTGACTAACCAGGGTGTCAGCGCACGCCTGTACGGCGAGCAGAGCCTGGCGATCAACTCGCCGGCCATCGTCAACCTCGGCGGCCTGATCCGCTTCGGCGAAGGCCAGGCCGCCACGCTCAACAGCGCCTCTCTGGACAACCGCCAGGGCCGTATCGAAATGGCCGGTGGCAGCCTGGTGCTGACCAGTGCCGACCTGAACAACAGCGGCGGCCAAGTCATCGCCAACGACCTGACGGTCAACGCCGGCAAGCTCAATAACCAGAACGGCGTGCTGGTGGCCAAGACCGCCACCGTCAATGCCAGTGACCTCGACAACAGCCTCAAGGGGCTGATCCAGGCGGACGGCGGCGCGCTCAACCTCACCGTCGCCAACACCTTCAACAACAACCAGGGTTTCGCCCAGGCCAGCACCGACCTCAACGTCACTGCCGGCAACCTCAGCAGTAATGCCAACGGCGTGCTGAGCGCCGACACCGGCAAGCTGACCCTCACCGCCGCGCAACAGCTCAACAACGCCCAGGGCCGCCTGCAGGCGGGGCAGGGCGATATTGAACTGCACGCCGCGAACCTGGATAACCAGAACGGCGTGATCGTCGGCAAGCAACTGCTGCTCGACGTTGCCGGCGGTGACATCGACAACCGTGCCGGGCGCGTATTGGGTGACCAACTCGACGTGCGCGCCTCCGGCCTCGACAACCGCAGCGCCGGCCTGCTCGCCGGTGGTGCCCAGGGCGTCAGCCTGCTGCTCAAAGGCCCGGGCCAGTTGCTTAACGCCCAGGGCCGCATCCAGAGCGAAGGCCTGCTGCAATTGCAGGGCGAGCGTTTCGACAACAGCGCCGGCATCCTGCTGGGCCAGACCGTCGACGTGACCGCGCAGACCTTCAACAACAGCAACAAAGGCGCACTGGTCAGCGATGGCGGCGACGTGGTGCTCAAGGTCAGCGGCCTGCTCACCAACGTCGGCGGCCAGATCGATGCGGGCGAACGCAGCGTATTGGTCAAGCAGCTCACCACCCTCAACAACGACGGCGGCACCCTGCGCGGCAAGCGCCTGGACATCGCCGCCCAGCACCTGAACAACAACAACGGCCAACTGCTGGCCGGCGCCGGGGGCTTGAGCTACAGCGGCCGGGACCTGAGCAACCGCAAGGGCCTGATCCTCAGCGGCGGCGCCCTCACCGAATTGACCACCACCAGCCTGGATAATCAGGGCGGCACCGTGCAGGGCGACAGCCTGAGCGTCACCGCCGACAGCGTGAACAACGGCAGCGACGGCCTGATGGCGAGCCTGGTCGGCAATCTGCAACTCACCGTGCAAGCCCTGGCCAACCGTGGCGGCAAACTGTTCGGCAAAGAGCAGGTGACCGTCAGCGGCGCCACCCTCGACAACAGCGCAGGCGGCCAGATCAGCGGCAACCAGCTCAACCTCACCTCTCGCGACACCCTCACCAACCAGGGCGGCCTGATCGAAGCCAACCAGGGCCTGACCCTCACCGGTGGCAACCTGGATAACAGCGCCAACGGCCAACTGCGCGGGCTGGGCGGCGCCAGCAGCAGCCTCAACCTCAGTGGGGCGGTAAACAACCAGAATGGCACCCTGGAATTCGGCAGTCAGGCCTTCAACCTCGACGCGGCCAGCCTCAACAACCAGAACGGCATGCTGCAACACGCCGGCACCGGCCTGTTCCACCTCAACACCGCCAGCCTGTCCGGCAGCCAGGGCAATATCCAGGGCATGGGCAGCGCCGACTGGGCGTTCGGCAAAGTCGACGGCCTGGGCCGCGTGCAACTCAACGACGTGCTCACCTACAAGAGCGACCAAGCGCTGGCCCTCAAGGCCGGTGACCGCATGGCCAGCGCCAAGGGTTTGGTCCTCAACGTGGCCAGCCTGGACAACGGCGGCGAACTGCTCAGCGACGGTGACATCAGCATCACCACTGGCGATATGAGCAACAGCGGCCGCGTCTCGGCTCTGCAAACCCTCACCGTCGCTGCGAACAATCTCAACCAGAACGGCGGCCGCCTGGCCGGCGTACGCACTCAGCTCAACCTGAGCGGCACCTTGGACAACCTCGGTTTCCTCACCGCCCGCCAGCAACTGGATATCGCAGCCGCGCAAATCGACAACCGTGGCACCCTCGGTGCCCAGGGCGCGGTGAACCTGACCGCCGTCAACGGCATCACCAATGCCGCCGATTCGCTGTTGTTCAGCGGCGGCGACATGGCGTTGCGCGCCAATGGCTTCAGCAACCTTTACGGTGACGTCTACAGCAAGGGCAACCTGAGCTTTGCGGCGGTAGATGGCGGGCGTGCGGCAGGTTTCAGCAACCTTTCCGGCACTGTGGAAAGCGAAGGCAATATCGGCATCAATTCCGCGTTTGTGGAAAACGCCAAAGCAGAGTTCGAGCTGGGCCAGACACTGACAACCGGCCGTATAGAATGGGTTTGTGGCCAGCATTGCGCCGGCCACGACTGGTTCAAGCGCGGGCAGATCAACATTTACCAGACCTATCTCGAGTCGGCGATCAAGGACTCGGCACCTGCTCGCCTAATCGCTGGCAAAGACGTGGTCATCCAGGGCGACAACGTTCAGAACCGCTACAGCCTGCTGGCCGCCAATGGCAACCTGAGCATCAGCGCCAACGACCTGCTCAATCAGGGCGCGGGCACCCGCACCGGCCAAAACAGCATCGTCGTGGGTACACCCAAAAAGATCGACACCGATTATTGGGACCAGATGGAGTTTCACGACGTCCCAGCGTTCAATGCCGCCGTCGCAGCCGGCAACTTCGATCTGGCACGGTTTGAAGCACTCAAGGCGCGGTCTTCCGATGCCCGTTTTGCCGAGGTCAGTAATGTCACTACCTGGACCGACAACGGCGGCCCTGGCTACGCGGCGACGCTACAAGCCGGCGGCACGGTCAACCTCAACGTTGCTCGCACCCTGCAAAACGGCACCCTGCACGAAAACACCCTGGCACAACTCACTGGAACCCTCGGCGACGACCAGACCGGCATCCCCGTCGGCGGTATCAACATCAACCTGAGCAAACACGCCAACGACCCGAGCGCCCAGGCGCCCGGCAGCGTATTGCCTGTAGTGGGCGTGGCCCCTGGCGGTGGCTTCGTGCCCGTGGACTACACCGGCACCGCCTTCGCCCCGGTCGACCCCACCACCTCGCCCACCTTCCAACTGCCCAAGGGCGAGTACGGCCTGTTCGTCAAGAACGCCGACCCCACCAGCCACTACCTGATCGAAACCAACCCCGAGTTCACCTCGATATCGGGCTTCTTCAGCTCCGACTACATGCTCGGCAAACTCGGCTTCAATTCCGACAACGCCTGGCGCCGCCTCGGTGACGGCCAGTACGAAACCCGCCTGATCCGCGACGCCGTGCTCGCGCAAACCGGCCAACGCTTCCTCGCCGGCGGCCTCTACAGCGACGCCGACCAGTTCCGCTACCTGATGGACAACGCACTGGCCAGCAAAGACGCCCTGCGCCTGAGCCTCGGCGTGTCCCTCACCGGCCAGCAAGTCGGCGCCCTGACCCACGACATCGTGTGGATGGAAAACCGCGTCATCGATGGCCAGACCGTCCTCGTGCCCGTGCTCTACCTGGCCCAGGCCGAGTCGCGCAACGTGCGCGGCAACAGCCTGATCCAGGGCCGCGACCTCAACCTGGTCACCGGCGGCGACCTGATCAACGTCGGCACCCTGCGCGCCAGCAACAACCTGTCCGCCATCAGCAGCGGCAGTATCTACACCGGCGGCCTGGTCGAAGCCGGCAACAACCTCAACTTGCTGGCCCAGGACAGCATCCGCAACGCCATGGCCGGCGAAATCCGCGGCAAGCAAGTCAGCCTCACCGCGCTCAAAGGCGATGTCACCAACGACAACACCGCCATCCAGGTACGTGACGGCGCCGGCATGCGCACCCTCACCGACACCAGCGCCGGCACCATCGTCGCCCGCGAAAACCTCGCCATCGACGCCGGCCGCGACCTCACCAACCGCGGCGCCCTCACCGCCGGCAACGACGCCAACCTCACCGCCGGCCGCGACCTCAACCTCATCGCCGCCAGCGATACCCGCGTGAAACACGAGTTCAGCGACGGCGGGCACAAATCCAGCATCACCACCGACGTCAAAAACCTCGCCGCCAGCGTCACGGCGGGCGGCAGCATCAACATGCAAGCCGGGCAAGACGTCAACATCATCGGCAGCAACGCCACGGCCGGCAAAGACCTCACCATCGCCGCCGGCCGCGACCTCAACGTCGCCTCGGTCAGCGACATGCACAACGTCGAGGGCAAGGAAAAGCACGGCAAAAAACGCATCAAGACCTCAGACGACCAGACCACCCAAGTGGCCAGCGTACTGACGGCAGGCGGGGATTTTGTCAGCCAGGCTGGGCGTGATACCACGATTGTGGCGAGCAGGATCAGTGCGGGGAATGAGGCTTATCTGTATAGCGGGGATAAGTTGAGTTTGTTGGCGGCGCAGAACAGCACGCATACCCTGTATGACATGAAGGAAAACGGCGGCTGGGGCGCGAAAAAAGCCAAGCGTGATGAAGTTACCCAGACCACCAACGTCGGCACTGAGATCAAAACCGCAGGCAACCTGACTTTGGTTAGCAACGGCGACCAGCTGTACCAGGTCGCCAAGCTCAACAGCGGCAACGACCTGATCCTGAAAAGCGGCGGCGCCGTGACGTTTGAAGGCGTAAAGGACTATCACGACGAGAGCCATACCAAGAGCAAGAGCAACATGGCTTGGTTCTCAATGAAGGGCAAAGGCAAGACCGATGAAACCTTGCGTCAGAGTGAGCTGGTTGCCAAGGGGCAGACCGTCATCGAAGCCGTTAACGGCCTGAAGATCGACGTCAAACAAGTCGACCAGCAAACCGTCAGCCAGACTATCGACACCATGGTCAAGGCCGACCCGCAATTAGCCTGGATTAAGGACGCCGAGAAGCGCGGTGACGTGGATTGGCGGCAAGTCAAAGAGCTGCACGACTCCTTCAAGTACAGCAACTCCGGCATGGGCCAGGGCGCCATGTTGGCGGTCATCATTATCGTCACCATTGTGACGGCGGGTGGCGCGAGTGCATTGGTGGGCGCAGGTGCATCGGCTGGTTCAACCATGGCCGCCGGCACAGCTGCGGTTGCGGCGACCAGTACGTCGGCGGCGGTTGCAGCCACAAGTGCGGGGCTAGGTAACATGATGGCCACCGCCGCGCTGACCTCGCTGGCCAGTACCGGTGCTGTGAGCACGATCAACAACAAAGGCAACATCGGCATTGCGCTCAAGGACACTTTCAGCAGCAGCAGCCTGAAAAACGCCGCTATCGCTGGGCTGGCGACCGGGGCGTTGAACTACGCCGACAGTAATTGGTTCAAGGGCGCGAGCCCGGCCGACGGCGCGGGCGCGAAAGTCACTACGGCGGGGCCGGTGCAGAACCCGGGTTATTCCAGTGATTGGCTCAGCTGGCCAAAAGCTCAGGATGCTGTCCTGCGCGGTGGCACTCATGCCGTCATCGAAAGTGGCATTTCTACAGCCATCAACGGCGGCAGCTTGAAAGACAATCTGAGCTCCGCCTTGGTGTCGCAAGGTTTCGACCTTGCCGCTGCGGCCGGCAACAAGGGGCTTGGCAATCTGGCGAGCGACCTTGATCTGAGCCCCGGCTCGGCGGAGAAGGTCCTGATGCATGCCATCTTGGGTGGCGCACTTTCAGCTGCTCGAGGCGGGGACTTCAAGACCGGCGCCATTGCCGCCGGCGCGGCTGAAGGGCTGACAGCAATTGCGACAGAGAACTTGGGTAAGTACCTGGATGATCGTTTCGCAACGGATAATCAATTCAAAGTCGCAACCGCGCAAATCATCGGTATTGCGGCTGGTTCTCTAGTGAACGGCAATCCGAACGACGCCGCTTGGGTGGCGGGCAATGTTGAACGTTACAACGAGCAACTGCACCCGCGAGCCGCCGAACTGATTAAAGAGCAAGCGCCAAAAATGGCGGCGGATTTAAAGATCAGTCAGGAAGAGGCCTCGCGGCGCATGGGGGTTGCGCTGGCCTATTACACCGATGATGGCTGGAGAAAATCAATCTCGGCAGATGATGTAAGCAATATCGATACAGCAACCTTGCAGCACTTAGGTGTGGCTCTGGCACCCATTGCGGATAACTACGCGCGAACCGATGCGTCCGCGGACGGAAGCCAGCGCGGATACAGTGGTAATGAGACGGCGGCCTTGATTCTTGATTTCAAGGACACGCGCCCGTCTGCCTACAAAGACGGCACTAGAAATATCGACTACTTGGGCGACCCTGAAGGGCACAACAGCCAAGGAACAGTGGATTTCTATCAGTCCAATTTGAACTACAGCGATAAGCCGACGGACTACCGGGAGAGCTTTAAAGGCGGAGTGGCAGGCGTAGGTCGTAGTGCGTGGGGCCTAGTTACATCCACTGCTAAGCTCGGTAGTGAGCTTTTGGGTGGAAATGCACTGGGCGTTGCCAACGACTTTCTGGGGCCTGTTGCCGATCCGTCTCTGAACCCGGTTGGTCAAATGACCACCCGGCAAACGGGTCGGGCATTCGTTTCAGGCCTGCAAGGCAACAGCTATGAGTCAGCTGCGCAAGTTTCAGAGTTAGTCACTGACGCTGCGACCATGGCCGCTCCTGGGTCTACTGCTGGCAGGTTTGGGCAGATTTCCAAGGCTAGCGAAGCCTCGGCTCTTGTCAGGGCTGACAGTGCCCTGGTGGCGAGAAGCGAAGCCGCTGCGGGGATGACGGCCCGATTGGCGGATGACATCCCAACCTACGGCCTGAGCCCCAACAGCTTTGACACCACGTTACAGTTTGAGCGCACGGGCACCCGTACACCGACCACATCCGTCGGCGCCTATCAACCGACTGCCCTCGCTGGTGATGTAGGCAGCTACGTCAGAGCGGATGACTTACTTGCTGCCCGAAGCAATGAAGTCGTGCTCACGAAATACAAAGAGCCCTGCTGCTTCGCTGCCGGCACTAAAGTCTCAACCCCTAACGGCGACCGCGCCATCGAATCGCTCAAAGTCGGCGACGTGGTCTGGAGCAAACCGGAAAAAGGCGGCAAACCCTTCGCCGCTAAGATCCTGGCGACCCATCAGCGTTCCGACCAGCCGATTTACCGCCTCAAACTGAAAAGCGTTCGGGCAGACGGCATAGCTGAGGGCGAAACCCTGCTAGTCACGCCGGGTCACCCGTTCTATGTTCCGGCCAAGCGCGACTTCATTCCTGTCATCGATCTGAAACCGGGCGATCTGCTGCAGTCCCTCGCTGATGGCGAGACGAACAACACATCGTCTGAGGTGGAGTCGCTGGAGCTTTACTTGCCTGTGGGCGAGACCTTCAACCTGACGGTGGACGTGGGGCACACGTTCTATGTTGGAGAGTTGAAGACGTGGGTGCACAATACGGGGCCGTGTGCGTTGCCGGAGGGGTATTTTGGTCCAAAAGGCGCAGGTACATCTCTAGAGCGAGGTCTTGCCTACGACAACCCATCTAACCTTATCCAAAGCCGTGTAAGTGAAATTCAGTCACAAATACCTGCGAATTCTCAAGGCCGAATAACTATGGGTGTTGCGGTAGTAGAGGATGCCAATGGTGTTCGCTCTGTTCTGGTCAGTACAAGTGAACCTCGTGGCTATCTTCGTCCTGGAGTGAGTTTGCAAGAAGGCGAGAAAGTAGTTGTTGGAACTGGCCACGCAGAAGCGGATATTGTCAGCTATGCCAACGCTAACGGATTGAAAGTTGTTGATATCGGTGCGACACGTCCTGTCTGTGCATCATGTCAGAACGTAATTGAGCCGACAGGGGCCAATGTGTCAACGCCATTAAAACCACTGCCAAAGGCTAAACAATGATTATGCGTTTAGAAATGGTTGAGAAAGGACTTGTAGAAAAGCTTAAGTTGGTCAGTGAGGAGCAACGAAGAGTTGCTGTAAAAGTGGCTTGCGAACTTGCTTTTCAGGCTTGTCCAGTAGAAGTGCCTATTGTTGTCGAGTCTCTTAGGCAACTACTATCTGGTAATAGACTCACAAATGATCAGGTTTCTGGGCTAGATGCTTTAGCTGCACAGTTAGATGAGAAGTATTTTGACTTGCAAGACAGCCTGGATGAAGGGCAAAACTTAAATCTAGAAGGTCTTCAGTTGTTTAGCCAAGCTCGTGCTGTATCGGCGCTGTCCTTAGCTGGTGGAGAGAATTCGCTTATGACAGCGACCGAAGCAATATATGAAGCATCGTCAGCCGTTGATGATGGAACTCATATTTTTAAAGCAGTACTTTCGGTTTTGCCAGAGTCTTAATCATCAGGTGTTTTGCTTTGGCTGAGATCCGGCGCACTCTTGCGCCGGTATTTCCAGTTTCTGTTGCGCCCTGATTGCACCCTATTTGCACTCTTTCTGCATCCTATTTGCATCCTTTTTGCCGTCAAGTTGCATCCCTTTTGCACCCACCCTTTGGTTCATCAACCGACCATGGAAGATGTAAAATTCATTCTAAATAAATATAGTAAATTCGATGGCGTCGCGTCGTTGTCTATTTCCCTGGGACCTGAATATGGGCCTTACGAAATCAACCTTTACGCTGATTCTGGAAATTATCTTTTGATGCTAAATCAATACCTCGATAATGGGGAGCACGCTGTGCGTACTCTTAGTAATACGTCGGCTGGAACAAGTCCGGTTGAGATTCTGGGCGATTATTATCCGGCGAATTTCATCACAAGAGATATAGATATCGTCATTTCTTGTTTTCAAGAATTTTTGAATTCTGGTGATGTAAGCTCTTTAAGTGAATAATTAAAGGGAGCAGGAAGCAAAAGGGGGACAGATTTATTTTAATTCGACATGTTGGTTAAAATTCTATTAAATAAACCTATCCTTTTTTGTTTGCATTTATTTAGATAGTGATGGCGAGTTATGTTGGACAAGCAAGTATGCGAGCTAACGATTGATGATTTTGATAGCTGTAACGTTTGGTTTTTTCCGATGGACGACACCGTGGAGGACGAGTTAACTGTACGCCCCCTGTGCGAACAAGACGCGTGCTCAGACTTTCAGATTATTGTTCGAGCTGATTTTTTTGGTGTGAATGGGACTGTATATTGCGGTTATTTGTATTGGGGCTTTAATGCCGAAGTTGAATACTTGAAGCCTGTTATATTATCTGATGAGGGGAAGGTCGTAACTTTTTGGAGCGGTATAGTAACGCCTGCGTGGGAAAGCTCAGAGTTTGCCTGTTCGATTAGGTCCGAGTTGCCTCTTTCTTATGTCTCAGAACCGGTTTTTGGTCTTCCTTCTATTTGCGGAAAACTTGAGGGGCTTTATTACCTCTCCGATGATCAGGTGTGCTGCGTGAAATGACCGGGAAAGTCGCGAGCTGAATTGATCCACTTTCTTCGGGTCGCCAAACCCGGTCGCTTTTTGAGCGACCGCCGGACTATAAGCCGCACCACCAAACCCACGCAAGGAATCAAAATGTCGCCTCGTCGGAGAATACCCGCAACCCCTAACGTCTTCCCCTCCATTGCCGATAGGTTGTCGACGAAAAAACGCACCACGAATACAAATTCCACCCTCAAACATTAAAGGACTGATGTGAAAAACCTCCTCCTAATCCTCATCACTACCCTCATCCTCGGCGGTTGCGTCAGCCACCCGCTCACTCCCGAAAACCGCGCGCAGATCAAGACGGTAAAAGTCCTGCCCGTGAAGTGGGAAAAGAACATGGTGTACTTCGGCCGCGAACAAGCCTGGGGCGCGGCCCTGGGGGCCGGGGTTGGCGCGGGTGTTGGCGTGGCCAGCGGTGCGTCCAAGGTGGGTACTGCGGCGTTGAGCGGCGCCGGTTTGGCTGGTGGCATGAAGCTTGGGCAGTTGGCAGAGATGCCGACGTCGATGGCGATCCTGACGCTGATCGAAGCGGAAAAAATCGACGTGGGTGTGTTGCTCAAGCAGGGCTTTGTCGATGCACTGGGCAAGACCTCGACGCTCAAGGTGGTCGGTGACGATGAACCGGCCGATGCGCAGATCCAGTTGACCGTGTCCGAGTGGGGTTTTCGCCTGACCCAGGGGTTCAGCAGCGTGATTTACCCCACCATTAGCGTGGTGGCGCAGATGAATCGCGGTGATGAGATGATCTGGCGCACCTTTGAGACGGTTACGCCATTCAATGGCCAGAACGTTTATGGCTACACGCCGCTGACTTATCGCACCGACCCTGAAGCCTTGCGCCGGGCGCTGACCGGGATTACGCAGATTTCTGCGCAGTATCTGGTGAAGGAGCTCAAGTAAGGCTGACGGTGATGTAACAGCGTCTATGCGGCGTTTTTCTGGTTGCTCGCGTTATCGTTGACGATTTTCGCGAGCAAGCTCGCTCCTACAGGGTGGGCGGTGTTGGGGCGTGCCGCTTATAGCTTTGAACATTTTGTTTATCTCAGTGTCTTTACCCCGCCCACCCGCAATCGGTCGGGCTGCATGGACTGCAGCGTTTTCAAATGACATTAAGGATTGATGTGAACCTTTCCCTCTTACGACCCCTTTCTGCCACCGCCTGCGGTGCACCGGCTCGCGCCTGCGATTCCCAGGGACGTTGGAGGCATCATTCGGATCGATTGATCCTTTCCCAAAGCACACCTACTGCCGCCGGGCCTCTTGGCGGTTTTGACCTGTAGTTCATGGAGTTTGAAATGAAGCGCAAGCAGTTCCAGAAAAGTCTGTTGGCAATCATGGTTGGCGCGATCAGCACCCAGGTGCTGGCAGTAGAGTTCGACCTGGGTCAGGGCAAGAATATTTGGGTCAATGAGACGTTTAACGAGCCGGTAACCATTACCGGCAAGTTTTCCGAGGTGGTCAATTCCGGCACCACTGACCCCGCCGGTCTCGGATTTGTGAACACCAACATTCAAGGCTCGCTGATCAACCGCGCAGACATCACGCTGGACTCACAGGGCAAAACCATTCGCGCCATCGCCATCGACCCGATGTTCTGGTCTGGTCCTTCCGGTCTGAACCCCGGCACAATCACTGGGGATGTGGTTCAGGCGGGCAATATCCTGATGACCCATGGCGCCTATGAAGGGCTTGAAATCGGCGCTACCACCATTGGCGGCAGCGTTATCAACTCCGGCACCATCCGTTCCACGCCGCCGGTGAGCGCCGAGCCCTTTCCCGGCTACCTGGGCGGTGGTGAGGGTATTTACCTGCACGGCACCACGGTTGCCGGTGACGTTTCCAACACTGGCGTGATTGATATGGCTGGCCCGGAAGCGATCGGCCTGGTCCTCGACGTCAACAGCGGCACGCCGACCACCATCGGCGGCAAGCTGCTCAACTCGGGCTCGATTATCGCCACAGGTAATGGCGCCTGGGGTATGGAAGTTGAGACCGCTACCAACCCCCTGCGCATCGAAAACAGTGGCCTGATTTCCGCCAACGGCAATGAAGCCAAGGGCCTGACGTTTTACGCGGGCACCGTCGATTACATCCTCAACACCGGCACCATTGAAGCCAAAGGCGCGGCGGCCAATGCCTTCGACCTGTCCGGCGCCAGCTTTGCGCAGAACAGCGCCACGGGCGCGCGCGGTATCGTCAACCGCGGCCTCATCACCGCCGACGGCACTGCGATCCAGGTGGATGCGGCCGAGCAGGTTGCGAGCTTTGAAATCAACCAGCAAGCCGGCGAAATCCGCAGCAACAGCGGCATCGCCGTCGACGCCAATAACCTCGCCAGCCTGAACTGGACCGGCGGCAAAATCACCGGCGACCTGCTCAACCTCAACGCCGTCAACGTCGACGGCCAGGCAGGTTTCACCGGTAGCCGTATCATCGCGCCAGTGTCGGTCAACTCGGGTTCGCTGAACCTGTCCGCGCCTGGCACCGCCATCACCGGCAATCTGAATGTGGCCAGCGGCGCGGGCATTGATATGCACCTGTCCGACAGCGTGGTGCCGACCACGCCGTATATCACCGTCAACGGCACGGCCAATCTGGCCCAGGCCTCCAAGCTGACCGTCAGCGCCAACCCGGGCGACTTCGCCGCGCCTAAATCCGGCACGCAATACACCTTGCTGCAAGCCACCAACGTGCAGAACAACGGCGTGGCCGTGGCCAGTGCGTCGTCGTTGCTGAACGTGCTCAGCTACTCGGCCGATGCGCAGACGGTCAAGGCCGTGGTGGCGGTGAAAAGCGATCAGCAGGTGCAGCAGGAACTGGCGGGTGCCAGCGCGGGGGCGTCGGCTGCGACCGCCGTCAACGTGTTGAAAAACGATGTGCTCGGCCAGCTCAACCAAAACGACCCGGTGTTCCAGAGCCTGGCCAACGCCGGGACGGCGCAGCAACTGGCGCAGCTCGCCGACCAACTCACCCCGGACGTCAACCGTGGCGCCCTCGATGTGGCGCTATCGGGGCAAACCGTGGTCAACGGCGCGATCTTCAATCGCCTCACTGACCAGCGCGAAAGCCACCAGGTCGGCGGCGTGTGGGTGCAGGGCCTGAGCAGCAACATGGACCAGGACGGCCGTGGCGGCAACAACGGTTACTCGGCCAACAGCAGCGGCATGGCGGTGGGCGTGGACGGTCGTGTGAACGACACCACCACTCTGGGCGTGGCGTACAGCTACCTCAATTCGAATATTCATTCGGACCTGGGCAACAAGACCGACGTCGAGGGCCACGCGCTGTCGCTGTACGGCAACTGGGCGCTGCAGAACTGGTTCGTGGATGGCAGCCTCAGCTACGGCCATAACGAGAACGACAGCAAGCGCCACGTCGCGGGCACTACGGCCAAGGGCAGCTACGACAGCAATGTGTTGGCGGCCAGCGTGATCGGCGGCTACAGCTTCAAGCCATCCCAGGCGGTGGTGATCGAGCCACGTGTGGCGGCGCGGTATGCCAACGTGCGCATGGATGGCTACACCGAGAAAGGTTCGTCGGCAGCCTTGAGCACGGCGTCGCAGCGTTATGAAGTGGGCGAGCTGGGCGCCGGTGTGCGTCTGGCGGCCAACCTGCCGTTGAGCGCCGGCACACTGCAACCGGAAGCTACGTTGATGGCCTATCACGACCTGATGGGTGATCGCGTCGCGCAAACCTCCAGCTTCGTGGCGGGTGGTTCGCCGTTTACCGTGACCGGCGCGTCGGTGGCGCGTGACAGCTATGAAGCCAGTGTGGGCGTGAACTACCAGGTCTCGGACTTCACCGTCGGCGCCAGCTACACCCGCCAGGCACGCAGCGGTTTCGATGCTGACGGCGTCATGCTCAAGGCGCGATACGCGTTCTAAGCAACACCGCAAAACAAGTGTGGGAGGGGGCTTGCTCCTGATAGCGGTGGTCCAGTCAATGATGTGTTGACTGACTCACCGCCATCGGGGGCAAGCCCTAATGCCAGTCAGTTAAGCGTACACCGCCGTCTGTAGGAGCGAGCTTGCTCGCGAAAAACGTCAACGATAACGCGTGCTTTCTGAATGAACGCGGTGCCTGTGAGTTTTTCGCGAGCAAGGGCTAGCCGCCCGCCTCGTTCCTACAAAAAGCCCTAACTGACTGGCATTAGGGCAAGCCCCCTCCCACATTTGGATTTGTGTGAATCCGTCAGAACAACTTGCGCTGTACCGCCTCATCCAGCGTGCTGCGCGTCAACGCCTCTACCACTTCCCGGGTGTCTGCCTGGAACGGGATGCCCACGATCAGCACCAGGTGCATCCAGGTGCGTACCGACTCGCTCTTCTTGACGCGGCCCAACTCCTTTCCGTCTTTGTCCTTGAACACGGTTTCCAGGGTGAAGGTGTTCTTGGCCGTGGACGGGATGATGAAGAACGTCACGCCGGTGATGATCGCCGAGGCCATGCTGAACTGTTCGTTGTTGTACAGGGTGGCGTCGGCGTAGATGTCCGAGTCGACCTTGTCGGTGCTCACCCGTGCAAAGCGGTTGGACTGGCGGAACCCATCCGCCACGGCTTTTTCCCAAAGGGCGGCAGGTGCGCCGGCAGCGGCGTTGGCGGGGCCGCCGTTGACCTGGTTCAGCCCGGTGGTGCGCACGTACGCCGTAGGTTTGTGTGCGGGCGCGTTGGCGGTGGGCGGCCAGGTCTGTACCGGTGGCAGTTCGTGTTGCGAGTAGGACACGCAGCCCGTCAGCAAGACGGCCGCGAGTACCAGGCTGTGCTTGATCAATCCTTTCATGTGGTGCTCCCTGCGGTTACGGTTTGGCCAGTTTGGCGGTGGCGGTGTCGAGCAGTTGCGCGACGAGTTCGTTCAGTTGTTTGGCGCCCATGGTCGGGGCCCAGTATTCGCGACCGTAAAGGCCCACGTTGCGCTCGAACTTGACCTCTTGTTTGCTGCTGGCCAGTTCCTTGCCGTCGCGGTCGACGATCACCAGGTCGCCGGCCAGGTCGAAGGTATCGACGTAGATCGGGCCGTTGACCCAGATCCAGATCGTCAAGGTCAGCAAGGCGCCGGGTACATAACCGGGGTGCACGCCGCGATGGCCCTTGAGCGACGTCATGTTGAACTTGAGCGAAACATCCTGCTCACCCAGGCGCACCGGGTACTCGGTAACTTGCTTGAAGTAACCGGCCGCGCGCACGTACTGGTTAAGCTGCAGCGTCAATGAACGGCTGATCGCGGTTTTGTTGGCGTCGTTGACGTCGGCGGCGTTCACCGTCACATCAGCGATTTGCGCGCTGCGCGGGCTGCTGACAGAAGCCGGGTGTAACGGGGCGCCGATGGGGCCGGTGACGGTGTAGGACACACAGCCGGTCATCGACAGTGCGGCAACGAGGGCCGCTGCCCGCAAGAGGATTTTCAACACGCAATATCCCTATTAATGAATGAACCAGGTCAGGGTCTCGGCACGTCGGCTCAGAACTTTAGGCCGATCCGGTTTCCCTCCCTCCCTCAGCAGCCCCATTCATCACTTAACCCTGCGTTTATTCAAAACACCTTGAGAACCGCTCTCAACCCCGTAAAATGCCGCAGCCGTTGCGGCACGACAGGTTCAGGGATGAATACAGACGCACGTGTTCCCCTCCCCGAAAATGGCCGCAGCCCTGCGCTCTGCCGATTCTCACTTTAGGAGCAACACGTGAAGACACTGTCCAAAATCCTGCTGTCGGGCCTCACCGCCGCAGCGCTGTTGACCGTGGCCGGTTGCGCCACCGAGAGCAACCGCGCAATGCCGGTTGAGCAAGTCGCCAGCGCCAGCGTGGCCTATTCCGGCGTGCGTGTACCGATTGCCGTGGGCAAGTTCGACAACCGCTCCAGCTACATGCGCGGTATCTTTTCCGACGGCGTCGACCGCCTCGGTGGCCAGGCCAAGACTATCCTTATCACCCACTTGCAGCAGACCAACCGCTTCAGCGTGCTGGACCGCGACAACATGGGCGAAATCTCCCAGGAAGCCAAAATCAAAGGCACCGTGCAGAAGCTCAAGGGCGCTGATTACGTGGTGACCGGCGATGTGACCGAGTTCGGCCGCAAGGAAACCGGCGACCGCCAGCTGTTCGGCATCCTCGGCCGTGGCAAGACCCAAGTGGCCTACGCCAAAGTCGCGTTGAATATCGTCAATATCAACACCTCCGAAGTGGTGTATTCCACCCAGGGCGCCGGTGAGTACGCGCTGTCCAACCGTGAAGTGATCGGCTTCGGCGGCACCGCCAGCTACGACTCCACCCTCAATGGCAAGGTGCTTGACCTGGCCATGCGCGAAGCGATCAACCGCCTGGTGGACGGCATCAACGCCGGCGCCTGGAACCCACGTAACTGATCAGCAACACCTCAAGGAGCAGTACACGGATGAGCAAGGCAGTGAAGTTGGCGCTGACGCTGGCAGCAATCGCGACGGTAACCGGGTGCCAGACGGCGCCCCAGCCCCTGTATCAATGGGAAAGCTACCAGCCGCAGGTTTACGAATACTTCAAGGGTGAGCCCAAGGAAGCGCAGGTCGAGGCACTGGAGCGCGACCTGCAAAAAATCAACGCCACCGGCCGCAAGGCGCCGCCGGGCTACCACGCGCATTTGGGCATGCTGTACATGAACATGGGCAAGGACGACCAGATGGTGCAGGAGTTTCGTACCGAGAAGGCGCTGTTCCCTGAGTCGGCCGCCTACATGGACTTTCTGCTGAAAAACGCCAAGACCGGAGTCGCCACTAAATGAGCCTGTTAAAACTCACCGGCGCCCTGCTGGCCCTGGCCTTGCTCGGCGGTTGCGCGGCGCCCAAGACGTTTGATTACTCAGCCTACAAACAGGCGCGGCCCAAGTCGATCCTGGTACTGCCGCCGATCAACGAATCGCCGGAAGTGCAGGCGTCCTACAGCCTGGTGTCGCAAGTCACCTACCCGTTGGCCGAAGCCGGCTACTACGTGCTGCCGATCGCCCTGGTGGACGAAACCTTCCGCCAGAACGGCCTGACCACCGCCAACGATATCCAGGCCGTACTGCCGGCCAAGCTGCATGACATCTTTGGTGCAGACGCCGCGCTGTACATCACTGTCAGCGAGTACGGTACCAAGTACATGCTGATCTCCAGCGACACCTCGGTGACCGCCTCGGCCAAACTGGTGGACCTGCGCACCGGCACCACCCTGTGGACCGGCACGGCGCGTGCGTCGAGCGAGGAGGGCAACAACAACAGTGGTGGCTTGGTGGGTATGTTGATTACGGCGGCGGTCAAGCAAGTGATCAACAGTTCCACCGACGCGGCGCACCCGATTGCGGGTATCACCAGTGCACGGTTGCTGTCGGCCGGGCAGCGCACCGGCATCCTGTACGGCCCGCGCAACCCGAAATACGGCACCGACTGATAGGCTCTGCAGATCAAATGTGGGAGGGGGCTTGCCCCCATATGCGCTAACCAAACCCCAAAAGATATAATCAAGTCTGACTCTTTAGGATGCGAGAGCAGTGACAATAGACCCAACACAAAAACTGAATGAAGACTGGCCCAAGCTCCTGGCACTACTACCGCCTGGATGGGAAGCCAAGGCAAAAGAGCTGGGGGCCCTGAAGTTCGGTCGCCGATTCAGCGGGCCAGAGAGTCTATTGCGCACATTATTGATGTACATGAGCGCCGATTGCTCGATGGTCGAAACGGTAGAGCGAGCGCGTACAGGGAAATTGCTGGAGTTATCAGACGTGGGCCTTCTCAAGAGGGTCAACAAATCGGGGGCCTGGCTAGGTTGGATCACAGAGCAGTTGATCCAACAATCGCCGGTCGCGGCCATGCAATGCCCGGCGCTGCTGGGGAGACGAATACTGGCTGCTGATGGCAGTGTCGTAATGGAGCCTGGCGCGGTCACCTCAACATGGCGGCTGCATTACACGATGGATATCAGCACGTTGCGTTGCTGTGAAGTGCAAGTGACACCGTCCAAAACAGGCGAATCGTTGACTCGGTTTTCGGTGCAGCAGGGCGATGTTTTCATCGCGGATCGAGGGTTTGCCAACCGGCGTGGAGTCAATCATGTACTCAATGCAGGCGGTGACATCCTGGTACGAATGAACCTGAGCAGCCTGCCGCTTAGCGATGAGCAAGGGTCGCCTTTTGAGCAACTGGCGCGACTACGGACCTTGCAGCCAGGGCAAACGGGCGAGTGGGCAGCTGTGATGAAAGGTTCAAAGGGGGATATTGCAGTACGTGTGTGCGCCTATCGAAAAACCGACGAGCAGCGATCGCAAAGCGAGTGCAAGCTCAAGAGAGTCGGGCAAAAAAAGCAGAAGCAATTGAAACCTGAAACGATGGAAGCGGCCGGTTACGTGGTGCTGGTAACAACCTTGGACTGCCTGGATACGCAGGAGGTTTTGGCTCTCTATCGGCACCGTTGGCAGGTGGAGTTGGCGTTCAAGCGGATGAAGTCATTGCTGGGGTTATCCCACCTCAGAAAGAAAAATCCGGAAGGCGCAAAAGCATGGTTGCAAGGGAAATTATTAGTGGCTTGCCTGATTGAGCGGTTAATCGCAGCGGGCGAGCATTTTTCCCCTATCGAGGGAGACGAGACAGAAAAAGGAAGTGCCGCCACTCCGTTGTCACTGGCGTGAGATGGCCTTTATTTACTGGCTACTTTGCAGCGCGATCAATCCCCACTTGTCGTTGTTTACGTGTATCGAGAAGTGGGGAGATATCAGCCAGGCACTGCGTGAATCCCCACGAAAACGAGGACGCCAGCAGGACGAGTTGTGGGGAGGGAGGTTTGGTTAGCGCATATGGGGCTTGCCCCCGATAGCTTAGTGTCAGCCACTGCATCTGGTGGCTGACCCACCGCCATCGGGAGCAAGCCCCCTCCCACACTGATTTCTGCTGTTATCTAAATCGAGAGCATTAACCCGAACCCCGCATACCTCGCGTCTGACCTTGTGAACGGACTATTCACTCACGAGGTTCAGCCCATGTCCCGCCCTCTGCTCTTCCTGCGTCCTGCTGCCCAAGGCTTCTCCCTTACCCTGCTGGTGGCGCTGGCCGGTTGCGGGCTGTCGTCCTCGCCTGACCTGGCGAAACCGGCTGAACCCGTCGCAGAGCTTCAGCGTGCGCCGGCCCAGGGCGTATTGGTCAAGCGCATGGCCATGCCTGCACCGATGCAAATGCGCGAGACCGCGACCATGGACTACCGCAGCGAACCCCGCGAGCAATACGCCAACCTGCCCGACAACCCGGTGCATCGCGTCGCCGAAACCCCGGTCTCCACCTTCAGCGTGGATGTCGACACCGGCAGCTACGCCAATGTCAGACGTTTCCTCAACCAAGGCAGCCTGCCGCCCGAAGGCGCGGTGCGACTGGAGGAAATGGTCAATTACTTCCCCTATGACTACGCGTTGCCTACCGATGGCTCACCCTTTGGCGTCACGACCGAAGTCGCCACCACACCATGGAACCCACGGACTAAACTGCTGCGCATCGGCATCAAAGCGTCCGACCGCGCCGTGGCGGACCTGCCGCCGGCCAACCTCGTGTTCCTGGTGGATGTGTCCGGCTCGATGGATCGTCGCGAAGGTTTGCCATTAGTGAAAAGCACCCTGAAATTGCTGGTGGATCAACTGCGTGATCAGGACCGCGTGTCGCTGGTGGTCTATGCCGGTGAGTCCCGCGTGGTGCTCAAGCCGACTTCGGGCCGCGACAAAACCAAAATCCGCAACGCTATCGACCAACTCACCGCCGGTGGATCCACTGCTGGCGCGTCCGGCATCGAACTGGCCTACCAGATGGCCCGCGAAGGCTTTATCGACAAGGGCATCAACCGCATCCTGCTGGCTACCGACGGTGACTTCAACGTGGGCATCAGCGACTTCGAAAGCCTCAAGCAAATGGCCGTCGACCAGCGCAAAAGCGGCGTTTCGCTGACCACCCTCGGTTTCGGTGTGGGCAACTACAACGAACACCTGATGGAGCAACTGGCCGACGCCGGTGAGGGCAACTACGCCTACATCGACAACCTGCGCGAAGCCCGCAAGGTGTTGGTAGACCAGCTCAGCTCAACGCTGGCGGTGGTGGCGCGGGACGTAAAATTGCAGGTGGAATTCAACCCGGCACAGGTCAGCGAGTACCGCCTGCTCGGCTATGAAAACCGCGCCTTGAAGCGTGAGGATTTCAACAACGACAAAGTCGATGCCGGCGAAATCGGCGCAGGGCACACGCTGACCGCGCTGTACGAAATCGTACCCCTGGGCGAGAAGGGCTGGTTGGAGCCGTTGCGCTATGCCAGGGCGCCTGCGGCTGAAAACACCTCGGCAGAATTGGCGACGGTGCGCGTACGCTACAAACCTGCGGCGGGCGGTGATAGCCAATTGATCGAACGGGCCGTCGATAAAATATCCACCAAGCCCAGTGACGACCTGCGCTTCAGTGCCGCCGTGGCCGCCTTCGCCCAACAGCTCAAGGGCGATGGCCGCTACACTGGCAGCATGAGTTTGCAGGACACCGCCAAACTGGCCCGCTCAGCCCGCGGCGACGACCCGTTCGGCCTGCGCAACGAGTTCGTACAGCTGGTCGAACTGGCCCAAAGCCTGAAACGCTGACCAAATGTGGGAGGGGGCTTGCCCCCGATAGCGGTGTGTCAGCCAGCATGTCCGATACTGACCCACCGCCATCGGGAGCAAGCCCCTCCCACAGTTAATCCTGCTTCGGCTGACAAAAAGGAGTTCACCCCAGCACATGGCCGTCCCAGACGATCCACCCAGCGACGAATCGCTGCTGGCCCGCTACCGAACCGGCGACGCCGCTGCTTTCGAAGCCTTGTACGCCCGGCACCGCCAAGGCCTGTACCGCTTCCTCCTGTCCCTGTGCAACAAACCCGAACTGGCCGAGGAAATCTACCAGGACACCTGGCTCAGCCTGATCCGCAGCACCACCCAGCCACAGGGCCGGGCGAGTTTTCGTACGTGGCTGTTCCAGATCGCGCGCAACCGCCTGATCGACCACTGGCGCAAGTACGGCATCCACAACCCGCTGCACGACAGCTACGACGAGCAGCTGCACGCCCAGGCCGACCACAGCGCCGGCCCCGAGCAACACCTGAGCCTGAGCCGCGACCAGGCGCGCCTCGACGCCGCCGTGCAAGACCTGCCCGAAGACCAGCGCGAAGTCTTCCTGCTGCGCCTGCACGGCGAACTCGAAGTCCCCCAAATCGCCACGCTCATCGGCGCCCCGCTGGAAACCGTAAAAAGCCGCCTGCGCTACGCCCTGCAGAAATTGCGGCGCTTGCTGGCCGACGAGGTAACTGTATGACTGACACTCGACCCACCCCAGACGACGAACTGCTCCAGCACTACCGTCAACACAGCGCCGGCGAACCCCCCGCGTCCCTCGACGCCTTCATCCTCAACACCGCCCGCCGCGAAGCCCCGGCGCCACAACCGAACCTGTGGCAACGCTGGCTGCACGCCTGCCAACGCCCGCGCTGGCAAATGGCATTCGCCACCGTCGCAGGTTTAGCGCTGATGATCGGCGTACTCACACGCTCCCCCGTGCCGCAGCCCGAAATCTCCACCGCGACATTCTCCGCCCCGCGCCACCAAGAAGCCGCCCAGCCAACGCCGCAAGCCTTCTCCGCCCCCGCGCCAATGGCCCGAATGGCAGCGGCGCCCAGGCTTGAAAGTGCACCGGCTCAGGCTGAAACCGCAGATGCGCTGGCGACCCCGCCAGCGGCAAAGCTCAGCAAGGCCGCGCCGGTTGCATTGCCGTCTTTGGAGCAGGAGTTGCAGGCGATCGTGAAGTTGCGTGAGGCGGGAGAGCGCAAGGCGGCTGATGAGAAGCTGCTGGCGCTGCATAAGCGCTTTCCCGGGGAGGATTTGCCGGGGAGGTTGGAGGCGTTGCGGAAGCGTTGAATTGGCATATACGGAAAAGCCCCGGGTCTTTCGGCCTTGGGCTTTTTCATTCGTATCTGGTCCCGGCGCCGTTTGAACCTAAAGTTAACGTTGCCGTATTTAAAGGGTTTGTCTTCTGTGCGCTCTAAAGGGATACACCTGGGGATACACGGCGCTTGCTGCTGGGGCGTGGTGGCCCGTTTCACGCGGGCTGAAAAAGCCGTCTATTTGCATTGCTCTATCCCCGACGAACGGTAACGTCACCACCATCACTCCTCTGATGGTTCAGTCCATAAGCTGCCCAATTATCTCGGTCCTCACATTTGAGGAGCCATCGCCACACATTCGCGGCGATGGTGCTGGCGCCGCGTGGCACTTCCCCGCCGGATCAGGGTAGTGGTCATTCGGGTGCGTTCATTTTACGTATTCGCCCGACCAGATGAGTATTACCGGACCAGACTTCCTCGATGCTAGGCTTGGCTCCTGCTGAGGCGCGATAAGATTTGGTGATGCTATAGCTCCCCGGCTTGGAAGGGGGGCCGACATCCTCTCGTCGAGCACCCTTCAGATCTACTGTGAAGACTTCAAAATCGAAGGCTATAATCGCTCCATGCTAAATCCAACCGAAATACGACCTCTCCTTAAGCAATGGATCACGAGAGTGATGCCCCATGATGCTCAGGATGTCTTCATTGAAGAGCTTTGCTTTATTGATAAGGCTCGGCGGGCTGACCTCGTTCATGCCAACGGGAAGTTGAGTGCATTTGAGATAAAGTCTCACGCGGATACTTTGAGTAGGTGGGGAGGTCAGCAAGAAGCTTATTTAGCCTGTTTTGATGAGGTATGGCTTTGCTGTCATTCGAAACACTTAATTAAGGCGCTAGAAGTCTCTATACCCACTGTAGGAATACTGGTAGTAGACGATTATTCAGGGATGGCGATGATAAGAAGCGCTAAGTCGAATAGGTCGCAGGATAAATTTCATTTGACTGGTTTTTTATGGCGGGACGAGCTCGACTCTCTGGCTAAGAGTTTCGGTATCAATGTTCGCGGGAAGGACCTGATTAAGGATGTGCGTCATAAAGTTAGCGACGCACTTCCTCTGGCAGATATTAGAGATTGCGTTTTGCAAACTCTTAAGAATCGATACTCTTAGATAAGATCGTCAAAATCTAATTCGTCAAACTCATCATTAGCGTCGTCGGTTATAGATAAAATCATTGCGCAGATATGCTGATTGATTCTATAACCGTTCCATGTTCCATTGTTGCCGTATCCAGTAGAGGTTGCGACAATTCGGGAGTACTCACGAGTGGCCCAACAGAAATCATCACCATGATAACCTGGTAGGTTTCTAACCTCTTGTGCTATTTCGATATAATTTGCAAATTCTTTATTTCCTCCTTTCCGTCTTTGCCACCATTCCGTTGGAGTGTAATAACAACCGAATGGTAGCACTGGCATCCCTGGAATGTACTCCATAGGTGCGGTTGGGTTGGTTGCCGCGTAGTCGCCATATGTGGGGCTAGGATTTATGCCGTTGCGGTCAATGTTTGACTGCCAAGCGACGTCATAACAAGCAGAGGATCGAGAGGTATTAGACGCTGGTTTG
Source organism: Pseudomonas sp. R4-34-07 (assembly GCF_003852375.1). Lineage (NCBI taxonomy): Bacteria > Pseudomonadati > Pseudomonadota > Gammaproteobacteria > Pseudomonadales > Pseudomonadaceae > Pseudomonas > Pseudomonas sp. R4-34-07. The sequence continues at coordinate 247,142 of NZ_CP027760.1, forward strand.
TCGATAGGGAATGAAGTGCTAAGCAGTATTACGCTTTGTAAGTTGTAAACATTAAGCTGCTTCAATGAATGGTTGAATTCGGAGCCTGCAGCCGTACTTGCCGGTGAGGTTGCCCCGAAATCCAGTATCACATGCGCGAAGTTAGGCAGATTTAGAGAGTCTAGGATTGATAAAAGTCTGGCCCAAGATGCAGAGGTCGGTTTTTCAGGGCAGAAAACTCGAATTGCGATTTGGTTGAAGTTTCGCTCTGCAGATAGAGCTAACTGAATAACGTCTCTTTGCGGATCATCGTCGGTCCATGAAATTACTGGGATTAGTTGATTATTTGTTTGCTGGGTGTTTAGAAAAAACTGCTGTTTATTTTCAAAGGCATCGCTAGCGTTGTGAAGGTCGTTGCCTCCAATGAAGTCCTCTCCGACATCTTTTCTTACTCTAGATACATCTAGGAAAAATGGGTGATCAGTCCAGTTTGCCAAAAATGTCTGTAAGTGTCGGTCATCATCTCCTCTCATATCCAAGAGAGGAGTAAATACATCTTTCCTATCAGGCTCCAGATTGATGAGAGCTTTTATATCGTTTTGCCCTACCCTTAAGCATGCTACATATTGCATGTCGCGCTCCTTGCATTTTATTAGGAAAATTTGACTATTGGGGCAGTAATTAAAATTCCAGCGTGCCCCAATGGATGCTGAGAGGTATTTTTTATTTTGAATAACTTGTTTTAACGTTACGCCCTGCGTGGCAATCATTGATGCTAGCCCATGGGTGGCAAAAAGCCAGTCTGGCTGGGTTTTTCAATCTGCAGTTTGGCGAGGTGGCAAGGCGAGCAGTTTCTGATTCTGGTCCAGAGTTAACTGGCCGTCCCCTCTGGTGAATATTTGACGAGCATCAGTCGCCAGCACGCAGCGTTTACGCTGGGGGCAGCGTATTGCTTGCGCTGGGGGAAATTCAGACGAGACCCATCGGCGAAAATCCGTCTAGGGCCTGTCTAGTATTGCCTGGCGCATTAAGGATTTGTCTGGCGCGGTATTTCACCACCCCATCCCGCCAGGATATTGATCGGGCATCCACCTTGACGGCCGCCTCTCGAATTTTTGGAGGTGATGTTTCGACATCATCGGCAACAATCTTGCCTGGCTGGTATGGACACAGACATCTGAGCTGGTCGGGGGGGAGTATTGAACGTCCCTCCCTATGCTCATTTGTATGGTCACAACCAAAGTGGTCAGGTTGCCAGTGGAAAAGACTGCAAAACCCTGAAAACCACAGTGGAAATCAGCGCTTGGCAACCATAACTTCTGATAACAGGCGACCGGTTTGGTTCGCGCCTTGATGGTTGCGAACCAGAAGTGCGAGTTTGCTGCCGGTACGCACCTAATGCGTACCGAGCTGCGTGCTTCCTGTGCGCAATTTGCGCAGTTACTGCGCATTCCGGGAGCGAGCCCTCGCTGAGGCCGAACCGATTAATACCGACAGGGCAGCATGCGGCCCAGCGCGTGAGTATGTTGCGTTAAGAGGGGCGGCTAAAGGGCGGCGTTTTATCTCGCTGCGCTTCATTTTTCTTGTACCTCTCAGTTTTAATTATTTAAAACAAAAAAGCCCCAGGTCTCTCAACCTGGGGCTTTCTCATTTCATATCTGGTGCACCCGGCGGGATTCGAACCCACGACCCCTGCCTTCGGAGGGCAGTACTCTATCCAGCTGAGCTACGGATGCTTGTGCGGGCGACATCATACCCATGTCGACCTTGGGCGTCCATGCCGGTCTTTGGGCCTTTAAGTGTAGGAAACCGCCGCGTGCAGGCTCTGGGCCGGGGGCCATCGATCAGTGCGGTGAAACCAAGTGCGACTACGCTGATCAGAAAGGTCTGACGGATATGCCGTTTTTGTTCTTTTTTTCGAACATCCTATTGCCCTGTACCCCCATTGATCCTAGGATTCGTTTGAGATTTCAAACGCTCTGTCTCCCGTGCGCACGTTATTGGTTCTTGCGCACCGAGGCCGATTTCCCTGACGGCAGCCCACCAGGCGCCTTTCAACAACTCTAATTCGCTCCGCGCGCGCGCGGTGCTGTTAAGGAAAGCCGACATGCAGCTTAAAGACACCCAGTTGTTCCGCCAGCAAGCCTTCATCGATGGCGCTTGGGTCGATGCGGACAACGGTCAAACCATCAAGGTCAACAACCCGGCCACGGGCGAGATTCTCGGCACCGTGCCGAAGATGGGCGCCGCCGAAACTCGCCGCGCCATCGAAGCCGCCGACAAGGCCCTGCCGGCCTGGCGTGCACTCACCGCCAAGGAGCGCGCCAACAAGCTGCGCCGTTGGTTCGAACTGTTGATCGAAAACCAGGACGACCTCGGCCGCCTGATGACCCTCGAACAAGGCAAGCCGCTGGCCGAAGCCAAGGGCGAAATCGTCTACGCCGCTTCCTTTATCGAGTGGTTCGCCGAAGAAGCCAAGCGCATCTACGGTGACGTGATTCCCGGCCACCAGCCCGACAAGCGCCTGATCGTGATCAAGCAGCCGATCGGCGTGACCGCTGCCATTACCCCGTGGAACTTCCCTGCGGCGATGATTACCCGCAAAGCCGGCCCGGCCCTGGCCGCCGGTTGCACCATGGTGATCAAGCCAGCGTCGCAAACCCCGTTCTCGGCCCTGGCCCTGGTTGAGCTGGCACACCGTGCCGGCATCCCGAAAGGCGTGCTGAGCGTCGTCACCGGCAGCGCCAGCGACATCGGCGGCGAGCTGACCAGCAACCCGATCGTGCGTAAATTGTCCTTCACCGGCTCCACCGAAATCGGTCGTCAACTGATGGCCGAGTGCGCCAAGGACATCAAGAAAGTCTCCCTGGAGCTGGGCGGCAACGCGCCGTTCATCGTGTTCGACGACGCCGACCTGGATAAGGCTGTCGAAGGCGCGATCATCTCCAAGTACCGCAACAACGGCCAGACGTGCGTCTGCGCCAACCGCCTGTACATCCAGGATTCGGTCTACGACGCGTTCGCCGAAAAACTCAAAGTGGCCGTGGCCAAGCTCAAGATCGGCAACGGTCTGGAAGAAGGCACCACCACCGGCCCGCTGATTGACGAAAAGGCCGTGGCCAAGGTCCAGGAACACATCGCCGATGCCCTGAGCAAAGGTGCCAAACTGTTGGCCGGTGGCAAGGCGATGGAAGGCAACTTCTTCGAGCCGACCATCCTGACCGACGTGCCGAAAAACGCCGCCGTGGCCAAGGAAGAAACCTTTGGCCCACTGGCACCGCTGTTCCGCTTCAAAGACGAAGCCGAAGTGATCGCGATGGCCAACGACACCGAGTTTGGCCTGGCGTCCTACTTCTATGCCCGCGATCTGGGCCGTGTGTTCCGTGTGGCTGAAGCCCTGGAATACGGCATGGTCGGCGTCAACACCGGGTTGATCTCCAACGAAGTGGCGCCGTTCGGCGGCATCAAGGCTTCGGGCCTGGGCCGTGAAGGTTCCAAGTACGGGATCGAGGATTACCTGGAAATCAAATACCTCTGCCTGGGCATCTGACCGGTAAAGGATTGCAGTAAACGCAGAGGGCACGAGAGCGCTGTCCCTTTGCGTGTTTCACGCCGTTATTCGCAGTGGCCGGAAAGCTGTGGCAGTCGATCATCGCATGCTGCCGTAGTTGCCTCCCCGCCACCTATCCTTGAGCCACGCCGCCCGATGAGCGGCGAATGAGGACTTTATGAGCAAGACCAACGCTTCCCTGATGAAACGCCGCGAAGCCGCTGTACCGCGCGGTGTTGGCCAGATTCACCCGATCTTCGCCGAATCCGCGAAGAACGCCACCGTGACCGACGTTGAAGGTCGCGAGTTCATCGACTTCGCCGGCGGTATCGCCGTGCTGAACACCGGTCACGTGCACCCGAAAATCATCGCAGCGGTGACCGAGCAGCTGAACAAGCTGACGCACACCTGCTTCCAGGTGCTGGCCTACGAGCCTTACGTGGAGCTGTGCGAGAAAATCAACGCCAAGGTGCCAGGTGATTTCGCCAAGAAAACCCTGCTGGTCACCACCGGTTCCGAAGCGGTCGAAAACGCCGTGAAAATCGCCCGCGCCGCCACGGGTCGTGCCGGTGTGATCGCCTTCACCGGCGCGTACCACGGCCGCACCATGATGACCTTGGGCCTGACCGGTAAGGTCGTGCCGTATTCGGCCGGCATGGGCTTGATGCCGGGCGGCGTGTTCCGTGCGCTGTTCCCCAATGAACTGCACGGTGTGAGCGACGACGACGCCATCGCCAGCATCGAGCGTATTTTCAAGAACGATGCCGAGCCGCGTGATATCGCTGCGATCATCATCGAGCCGGTGCAGGGCGAAGGCGGTTTCTACGTCGCGCCGAAAACCTTCATGAAGCGCCTGCGCGAACTGTGCGACAAGCACGGCATCCTGCTGATCGCCGACGAAGTGCAAACCGGTGCCGGCCGCACTGGCACTTTCTTCGCCATGGAACAGATGGGCGTCGCCGCCGACCTGACCACCTTCGCCAAATCCATCGCCGGTGGTTTCCCGCTGGCCGGTGTGTGCGGCAAGGCCGAATACATGGACGCCATCGCCCCAGGCGGCCTGGGCGGTACCTACGCCGGTAGCCCGATCGCTTGCGCGGCCGCGCTGGCGGTGATGGAAGTGTTCGAAGAAGAGCACCTGCTGGACCGCTGCAAGGCCGTCGGCGAGCGCCTGGTAACCGGCCTCAAGGCCATCCAGGCCAAATACCCGGTAATCGGCGAAGTGCGTGCCCTCGGCGCGATGATTGCCGTGGAGTTGTTCGAAGATGGCGATAGCCACAAACCGAACGCCGCTGCCGTTGCATCCGTGGTGGCCAAGGCGCGTGACAAGGGCCTGATCCTGCTGTCCTGCGGTACCTACGGCAACGTATTGCGCGTACTGGTGCCGCTGACCTCGCCGGACGAGCAGCTGGACAAAGGCTTGGCAATCATTGAAGAGTGTTTCGCAGAGCTTTGAGCCCAGCGCTTTTCTCGATAGAAAACCCCGCGTCGGCGGGGTTTTTTATGCCTGATGAATCACCTCCAGGCGTTGATTGGGTTAATCCGCGATCACCGCACCGATGAACGGCACGATCAACGCCGTACTGATCGCCATGGATAAGACGTTGCCGATGTAGGGATGCAGGTAGCTGGGCAGGCGCCCGGCAATCGCGCAGGCCAGCGGCGGGGCGATCAGCGCGCCCAGTATCGCGCTGGCTACAATCACTGTCGGGTTGCCGCCATAGGTCAATACGGCAGCGGGCACTACCGACACCAGGGGCACATAGGTTGGGTACCAGCCACGCTCACGCCATTGCCGACGCCACAAAAGAATACCGATGAGTGAGGTCAGCGCTTGGCCTGCAATCAGGTGTGGCAACCATCCAGATCCATGCGCGGGGCTCAGGGGATTCAGCGCATAAGCCAGCAACACCCCAGCGAGCAAACCCAGGCTGGCCCACTCATTGCCATAGAACGGCGCTTCGGAAAAGTCCGCCAGCACCCGACGTAACGTCCAGCGTATACCGTAATCGGGTATTTTCAGGGCTGTGGCGGGAGGGATGCTGGCCCTGGGTTCAGCTGCACGGCTTACCAGCACCGGCAGGGCACGGCATAGTAAAAACGCCACCACACTGCCCAAAGCCATGCCCAATACATTGCCAATCACCACCGGCAAACCCAGCGGAATGCACAGGTAGTTGACCAGCAACAGGCAGCTCGGCGTCACCAAAAGCGCGCCGAGCAAGGCGCCATTGAGCGTGACCTTCCACCCCCCGCCAAACAGCAGCACCATGGCCGCCGGCAGCGAAACAAAGGCGGCGAACGTGGGTTGCCAGGCGTCTGCCGTCAGGGTCCAGCCCCACATCGCATTGCTTAGCAGCAAGCCCAGCAATGAACTGGTCACCAGCCAGGGCCAGAGCCCCGTGCCGTAGGCGATGCTGAAGCCTTGCCAGGCCTGGGCATAACGACTGGTCCAGTAACCGAAAGCGCCACCTAGCAGCAGGCCGAGTGACGCGAACTCGTGTTTGTAGAAGGCCACCTCACTGATATCGCCGACCACCCAACGCAACCACGCTGTTGGTGTGGGCAGGCTGGCCATCATGTCGTTGTAGCTTGGCCAAAGCTCCGGCGCCGAAGTGGAGTAAGCCACTGACAACCCGGTGAGTGACACTACCAGGGTGAGCGAGGCCAGGAACAGAATGACAAGGTGGCGAACAGGTGAGTCTGATGACAGTTTTTTTGTCGGTAGGAAAGCCATGGTCGCACCCCCATCAGCGTGGCAGGCACGGGTGAAGGCGGTAGCCGAGCATCCCGTCATACAGGTCGCTGCGACGATCCCGTTGCAGGTCGTTGAGGCTGTTCCAGATCGGTGCGCTGCGAGCGCTGGAGAGGTCGATGTCGGCGTAAATAATCGCTTGCTCGTTAGGTGAGGCGATCTTGCCGATGGGCCAGCCGTTGGTGCCGGCAATCAGTGAACACCCAAGGTAACGTGCATCCTGTTCCTCGCCGATACGGTTGGCCGCAGCAATGAACACGTTGTTGACGTGGGCGGCCGTCATGGTCAAGTACGAGGCCATGCATTTGCCGGCTTCGTCGAACAGCGGCGGTGGGGTCCACACCCAGTTGTTCAGGCTGCAGATGATATCGGCGCCTTGCTGGGTCAGGATGCGTGGGACCTCGGGGAACCAGATGTCCCAGCAGATCAGTAAACCTATACGGCCTATGGGGGTTTCAAACACGGGGAATCCAAGGTTTCCGGGGCTGAACCAGAGCTTTTCCTTGTTCCAGAGGTGGGCCTTGCGGTATTTGCCAATCAGGATCAGGCCGTCGGGGCCCAGCAGCACGGCGGTGTCGAACAGTTGCATGCCGTCGCGTTCAGCCAGGCCTGCCACGAGATGCACCTGGTGAAACTGCGCGAAATCCATCCAGGCCCGCAGGCTGGGACCGTCTGGAACGGGCTCGGCATGCAGATAGGCATCCTGGCGACTGTTGAACAGATAACCGGTATTGGCCAACTCGGGCAGCACAATCAAATTGGCGCCATTGTTAACCGCTTGCAGGGCAAGGCTCAGGCTGGTTTCCAGGTTGGAAGCGCGATTGTAGGTGCCGACTTGCGGATCAAATTGCACAACGGCGACGCGTACGGGGCTCGTGGACTCGTTCATGGTGCAGACCTCTTATTGTTATGAGCCCACCGGAATGGGTGGGCCGTTTAATAGGAAGTCTTCTTTTGCTGGGCGTCAGTAGGTTGTTTCCTTTTGAAGCGTAGGCAGTTGCTGTATCAGCGGCTGCCTCTGGTAGCGCGGTATGCGACTAGCGCTGCCAACCCAATACGAGCTAACCCGCGATCACCCGATTTTTACCCTGGCGTTTTGCCTCATACATCGCCGCATCGGCGCGGCCGAACAGGCTGTCGAGGGTCGAGTCGTCTTCGCGCAGGCTGGTCAGGCCTTGGCTGACGGTCACTGTAAACGCGTGGCCTTCAACGCTGAAACTCAGCGCCTGGATTTCCTTGCCCAGCCGCTCGGCTACCTGCAGGGCCATGTCCGGGGCGCAGCCGGGCAGTATGGCGGCGAATTCTTCGCCGCCGATGCGGCCGAACAGGTCGCCACGGCGCAACACGCTTCGGCCACTTTCGGCGATGCGCCGCAGCACCTGGTCACCTTCGAGGTGGCCATAACTGTCGTTGATGTCTTTGAAGTCGTCGATGTCCAGCAACAGGAACGCCAGCGGCGTGCCCTGCATACAGGCGTTGTCAAAGGCCTGGTTGGCGAGTTCGAAGAAGTGCCGGCGGTTGCTGCTCTGGGTCAGTACATCGGTGGTGGCCAGGCGATGCAGTTCCAGCTCCAACTGCTTCTTTTCGGTGATGTCCTCGGCCATGCCCACGACGATCATCGGCTTGCCCGGCTCGGCCTGCTGATTGATATAGCATTTGTCGCTGAGCCAGCGGATCTGCCCGTCGACCGTGACGATGCGGTATTCGCGGTCTTCCACGGCGCCCTGTTCCAGCACGCGGGCCAGGCTGTGTTCGGCGTAGTCGAGGTCTTCGGGGTGGATGCTGTTGCGCCATTCCCGGTGATCGGCCAACAGCAAACCGGCGCTGCGGCCGAATATCCGTTCGTAGGCCGGGCTGACGTACAGCACACGACGCGTTTCCCAGTCGATGGCCCACAGCACCGCGTTCACGCTCACCAGCAGCGAGCTGAGCAGCTGCTCACGCTCACTCAGCCGCTCGACCTCGCCCTGGGCATGCATCAGCGCCAGCAGGGTCGACGCCGCCGCTGGGCGCGGTGGCTGGACGGTGGACAGGTCAGTCGGGCAGGGCTTTTCGTGAACCATCGGAACAACTCTCTCTGGGCGCGCCGCAGGATGGAACAGCGGTCACTACAAGGGGTCACCATGATGGCGAAGTGTTCTTTGAGAGAGGGGAATTGCGGTGAAGTTCCGTGATCGGGATGGATTGGCGGTGTCCGGAAAATGGCGCCAAAAAGCCAGTGTGCGGGAGGGAGAGCCCTCCCGCAGTACCGTCAGACCGCTGCGGGACGCAGTGAATAGGTCTTCAATTGGTGAGCGAAATCACGCAGAGATTGAATGCCGCTGGCCTCGGCTTCGTGCACCCATTCCTTGATCGCCGCCAGCATGTCGTGGCCGTTGGAACTGGTTTTGAGCCAGATTTGCTGCAGCGCCAGGCGCTTCTCGTAGATCACGCTCAGCGCATGGCTGTGTTCCAGCATGCTCTGGATGCGCACGTGGTGGCGATCGCTCAGCAGGCTGGTTTCCCGCGACAGCAGGCGCTTGGCGCGGTGAAACTGGTGGCGCACCGAATGATCGACTTTCTCCAGCTCCTGCTTGACCAGCGGGCCGATCACCAATTTGCGGTATTGGGCCATGATCTGGAAGCGGTTGTTGAGGATCGCCATCGCGGTGTCCATGTCCAGGTGGCCCTTGCCTTCGACACGGTGGGCGATCGGCGCGACGCGCTGCACCTTGGCCAGGCGCAGGAAGCTGAATACCTTGATCCAGGCCCAGCCCAGATCGAATTCCCACTTCTTCACCGACAACTTGGCCGAGTTGGGGTAGGTGTGGTGGTTGTTGTGCAGTTCTTCGCCACCGACGATGATGCCCCACGGCACCAGGTTGGTCGCCGCGTCGCGGCATTCGAAGTTGCGATAGCCCACGGCATGGCCCAGGCCGTTGATGACGCCAGCGGCCCAGAACGGGATCCACATCATCTGGATCGCCCAGATGGTGATGCCAATGGTGCCGAACAGCAGCACGTCGATGACACCCATGATCGCCACGCCCAGCAGCGGGTAGCGCGTGTAGAGGTTGCGTTCGATCCAGTCGTCCGGGCAGTTCTTGCCGTAGATGCGCAGGGTCTCGGGGTTTTCCGCCTCGGCGCGGTACAGTTCGGCACCTTTGCGCACCACGGTGGACAGGCCCTTGATCACCGGGCTGTGCGGGTCATCGACGGTTTCGCATTTGGCGTGGTGCTTGCGATGGATGGCGGTCCACTCGCGGGTGTTCTGCGCCGTGGTCAACCACAGCCAGAAGCGGAAGAAGTGTTTCAGGCCAGCATTGAGCTCGAGCGAGCGATGGGCTGAATAACGGTGCAGATAGACGGTGACCCCGATAATGGTCACGTGGGTCATCAACAACGTGACTGCCACCAGTTGCCAGGCTGACAGGTCAAGAAAACCGTTGTACCACATAGGCTGTATGGCCCTCAGATAAAGTAAAGAACAGCTCACGCATTATCACTAAGCCTACAGAGAAAACCAGCCGCCCTTTCAGATAGAAGTGACTGGATGTTTCTTATTCTATAATCCTCAGCCTTCGTAGGGCGATTGTGTTTTTTTGGTAAGGATTACTGAGCATATGTTGTTTTCATACCGAGGAGCCCTACGTGCGGGGCTGGTATACCTGCTGATTTCCGTTCTATGGCTCCAGCTTAGCCACCAATTATTAATCAGCTTTATCGATGATCCACGGGTCTTGGCGCATTGGCTGCAACTGCGCGGCTATGTCTGGGTAGGCCTGAGCGCGCTGGCTATTTACCTGATGGGCGCGCGGTTTGCCCGTGCCCACGCGTTGCAACAACCCCTGAAAGAAAACCGTGAACGCTTGCAACAGGCCGCTGCGGTGTTTGATTGCACCCGCGAAGGCGTGCTGGTTACCGACGCTCAGGGCCTGATCGTGCACGTTAATCGGGCGTTCATCGAGATCACCGGATACCGCCGCGAAGACGTCATGGGCCGGCCACCGAGCCTGTTCAAGTCCGGGCGCCATTCGTCGAATTTTTATCAACAGATGTTCCAGGCCCTCGAGCGCAGCGGCGAATGGAGCGGCGAAATCTGGAATCGGCGCAAAAGCGGAGAAATTTACCCGCAGTGGCAAACCATCCGCGTCATCCGTGATGACCAGGGCCGCATCAGCCACTACGTCGCCGTGTTCTCGGATATCAGCGCCATCAAGGACTCCGAGCACGAGCTGGCGCACCTGGCCCACCACGACCCGCTGACCGGCCTGCCCAATCGCCTGCTGTTCACCGACCGCGCCGAGCAGGCGCTGGCCTCGGCACGCGTGCACAAGCGCGGCTGTGCATTGCTGTTGATGGACCTGGATCACTTCAAGATCATCAATGACAGCCTGGGCCACAACGTTGGCGATCAACTGCTCAAGCTGGTGGCCGACCGTCTCAAGGGGCTGTTCGGGCCTGGGGTGACCCTGGCGCGCCTGGGGGGCGACGAGTTCGCCGTGCTGGCGGAAAGTTGTCCACAGGTGATGCAGGCTGCAGCCATGGCCCAGCGTATGCTTGAGGCCATGAAGGAGCCGTTCATTTTTGACGGCAACCAGCTGTTTATCAGCGCCAGCATCGGTATCAGCCTGTTCCCCAGCGATGCGCTGAGCGCCGAGCAATTGTTGCGCAACGCTGACTCGGCCTTGTTCAAGGCCAAGAACGCGGGCCGTGAAAGCTACGCCTTGTACACCGAGGAACTGACGGCTCATGCGCAGAATCGTGTGGAAATCGCCAGCGAATTGCGCCGCGCCCTCGACCAGCAGGAGCTGCGCGTCTATTACCAGCCGGTGCACGACCTGCAGGACAGCCGTTTGATTGGCGTGGAAGCGCTGGTGCGCTGGCAGCATCCGGAGCGCGGCCTGGTGCCACCGGGTGAATTTATCCCCATCGCCGAGCGCACCGGGTTGATCGCCGACATCGATGCCTGGGTGATGGACCAGGCCTGCCGCCAGATGTGCCTATGGCTGGCGGACGGCGCGCCGTTGGGGTTTATCGCAATCAACGTCTCCAGCCGCCTGTTTGCCCGGCGTGAACTCTATGAACAAGTCGGCCAGGTGCTCCACGACACGGGCCTGGACCCGGCATTCCTTGAGCTGGAAGTCACCGAAAGCGCAGTGATGGACGACCCGGAAGTGGCCCTCGAACAATTGCACCGCCTGCGCGAGCTGGGCCTGCGCCTGGCCATTGACGACTTCGGCACCGGCTATTCCTCACTGTTGCGCCTCAAGCGCCTGCCGGTGCAGAAACTCAAGATCGATCAGGGCTTCGTCGCCGGCTTGCCCTGGGATGAAGACGACGCCGCCATCGTGCGCGTGGTCATCGCCCTGGCCAAAAGCATGGGCATGCAGGTGCATGCCGAGGGGATCGAGCAAGTGGAGCAGGCGCGCTTCCTGCTGGACCAGGAGTGCGACATGGGCCAGGGGTATTGGTTTGGCAAGCCGATGCCGGCGGCCGATATCGACTGGCACCGAGCCCCGGTCGTTAGTTGAAATGCGATCAAACTGTGGGAGGGGGCTTGCCCCCGATAGCGGTGTATCAGCTTGGTGAGGCTTGGCTGACCCACCGCCATCGGGGGCAAGCCCCCTCCCACATTGGATTGCATTACGGCTTAATTTCAGTGGCTGAACGCAAAACCTGCGCGCAACCCCACGTCCCGTCAGAAAATTCTTTCTGGTTATATAAACATTCTTAAATAGTATTTTTAAGAATATCCGCGCTTATCTACTATCGCCTCACGCCGCAAGCAGTGCCGCCACTGCCAGGCACTATTCATTTCAGGAGCGAGACCATGAGCGCATCTCTACGTAGCGTCGACGGCCAGGACGAAGCAGCCATTTTGCGTGAGATCCAGAGCGCCTTGCGCGATCTGCGGTTTGGCGCGGTGGAAATCACCGTACACAACGCTCAAGTGGTACAGATCGAACGCAAGGAAAAATTCCGTCTGCAGAACCCGGGTAACAAACCCGCCTAAGAATAAGCCACCAGTAGGAGCGAGCTTGCTCGCGAAAAACGCCAACGATAACGCAGCGCATCAGGTTTAACGCGGTGCTCCTGGGTTTTTCGCGAGCAAGCTCGCTCCTACAGGGTTGCGCCAACATAAGAATTTCAGGAGCTTCTATGTCGTCGATTCGCCGTTACGCCCTGGCCGCATTGGCCAGTGCCGTGTTTGCCGGTTCCGCCGTTGCCAAGGACTACGAGTTGCTCAACGTCTCGTACGACCCGACCCGTGAGCTGTACCAGGACTACAACGCTGAGTTCACCAGCTTCTGGAAACAGTCTCACCCGGGCGACAACGTGAAGATCCAGCAATCCCACGGTGGTTCGGGCAAGCAGGGCCGCGCGGTGATCGACGGCCTGCGCGCCGACGTGGTGACCCTGGCCCTGGCCGGCGACATCGACGAAATCGCCAAGCTGGGCAAGACCCTGCCGGAAAACTGGCAGACCCGCCTGCCGGATGCCAGCACCCCATACACCTCGACCATCGTGTTCCTGGTACGCAAGGGCAACCCCAAGGGCATCAAGGACTGGGGCGACCTGGTCAAGAAAGACGTTTCGGTGATCACGCCCAACCCGAAAACCTCCGGCGGTGCGCGCTGGAACTTCCTCGCGGCCTGGGCCTACGGCCTGAAGACCGGCGGCAGCGAAGCCAAGGCTCAGGAATACGTCAAGGAGCTGTTCAAGCATGTGCCGATCCTCGACACCGGCGCACGCGGTTCCACCATCACGTTCGTTAACAACGGCCAGGGCGACGTGCTGCTAGCATGGGAAAACGAGGCGTTCCTGGCGCTGAAAGAAGACGGCGGCGCCGACAAGTTCGACATCGTCGTGCCTTCCCTGTCGATCCTCGCCGAGCCACCAGTGGCCGTGGTCGACAAGAACGCCGAGAAAAAGGGCAATACCGAGATCGCCACCGAATACCTCAAGCACCTGTACAGCCCGGCTGGCCAGGAGATTGCGGCGAAGAACTTCTACCGCCCACGCGATGAGAAAGTCGCCGCCAAATACGCCCAACAGTTCCCGAAACTGGACTTGGTGACTATCGACAAAGATTTCGGCGGCTGGAAAACTGCCCAACCGAAATTCTTCAACGACGGTGGCGTGTTCGACCAGATCTACACGGCGCAGTAACAACACCGATCCCTGTAGGAGCGAGCTTTCTGTGGCGAGGGAGCTTGCTCCCGCTGGAGTGCGAAGCGCTCCCAGTACCGGTCCCCACGGTTCATCGGGTCGCCTGGCCCTGGGGCTGCTGCGCAGCCCAGCGGGAGCAAGCTCCCTCGCCACAACAGCTGGCTTCTACAGTGGTTTCTACCCTTTAACCAAGGACTCTTATGTCGCGTCGTATCTCCCCCGTCATACCCGGCTTCGGGCTGACGCTGGGCTACACCGTCGTGTACCTCAGCCTGATCGTGCTCATCCCGCTGGCGGCGATGTTTGTACACGCCGCTCAACTCACCTGGGATCAGTTCTGGAACATCATCTCCGCACCCCGCGTGCTGGCGGCGTTGAAACTGAGCTTCAGCACCGCGTTGTACGCCGCGCTGATCAATGGCGTGATCGGCACCTTGCTGGCCTGGGTGCTGGTGCGCTACACCTTCCCCGGACGCAAGATCATCGATGCGATGATCGACCTGCCGTTCGCCCTGCCCACCGCCGTGGCCGGTATCGCGTTGACTGCGTTGTACGCGCCTAACGGGCTGGTTGGCCAGTTCGCCGCCGACCTGGGCTTCAAGATCGCCTACACCCCGCTGGGCATCACCCTGGCGCTGACCTTCGTCACCTTGCCCTTCGTGGTGCGCACCGTACAGCCGGTACTCGCCGATATCCCCCGGGAAGTCGAAGAGGCCGCCGCCTGCCTGGGCGCCAAGCCGCTGCAAGTGTTCCGTCACATCCTCGTGCCGGCGCTGTTGCCGGCCTGGCTGACCGGTTTTGCATTGGCCTTCGCCCGTGGCGTCGGCGAGTACGGTTCGGTGATTTTCATCGCCGGCAACATGCCGATGAAAACCGAGATTCTGCCGCTGCTGATCATGGTCAAGCTTGACCAGTACGACTACCGCGGCGCCACCTCGATCGGTGTGCTGATGCTGGTGGTTTCCTTTGTCCTGCTGCTGCTGATCAACTTGTTGCAGCGGCGCATCGAACGTCCATAAGGAGGCGCGGAACATGTCCCAATCGTCTATTTCCGCCGCGTCCTCGGCCAACGCCGCCCGGCGTGGCAGCGCCACCTCGCGACGTATCCTGATCGGCCTCGGCTGGCTGGTGTTCGCGCTGTTTTTGCTGCTGCCGCTGTTGATCGTGGTGTCCCAGGGCTTGAAGAATGGCCTCGGCGCGTTCTTCACTGCGATCCTTGAACCGGACGCGCTGTCGGCGCTGAAACTCACGGTAATCGCCGTGGTGATTTCGGTGCCGCTCAACCTGGTGTTTGGTGTCAGCGCCGCGTGGTGCGTGAGCAAGTATTCTTTCCGTGGCAAAAGCATATTGGTAACGCTGATCGACCTGCCGTTCTCGGTCTCGCCCGTGATCGCAGGCCTGGTGTACGTGCTGATGTTCGGCGCCCAGGGCTTCTTCGGACCGTGGTTGCAGGACCATGACATCCAGATTGTGTTCGCCTTGCCTGGCATCGTGCTGGCGACCATCTTCGTCACCGTGCCGTTCGTAGCCCGCGAGCTGATCCCGCTGATGCAGGAGCAGGGCACCCAGGAAGAAGAAGCCGCGCGTCTGCTCGGTGCCAACGGCTGGCAGATGTTCTGGCATGTCACCGTGCCGAACATCAAGTGGGGCCTGATCTACGGCGTGGTGCTGTGTACCGCGCGGGCCATGGGTGAGTTCGGCGCGGTGTCGGTGGTGTCCGGCCATATTCGTGGCGTGACCAACACGCTGCCGCTGCACGTCGAGATTCTCTACAACGAATACAACCACGTCGCCGCCTTCGCGGTGGCCAGCCTGTTGCTGATCCTGGCGCTCTTCATCCTGCTGCTCAAGCAGTGGAGCGAGAACCGAATCAACCGCCTGCGCAACAGCGCCGGTGAGGAATAAGTCATGTCGATCGAAGTCCGTAATGTCAGCAAGAACTTCAATGCCTTCAAGGCCCTGGACAGCATCAACCTGGATATCCAGAGTGGCGAGCTGGTGGCTTTGCTGGGCCCGTCCGGCTGCGGCAAGACCACCTTGCTGCGCATCATCGCCGGCCTGGAAACCCCGGATGACGGCAGCATCGTGTTCCACGGCGAGGACGTCTCCGGCCACGATGTGCGTGATCGCAACGTCGGCTTTGTGTTCCAGCACTATGCGCTGTTCCGCCACATGACCGTGTTCGACAACGTCGCCTTCGGCCTGCGCATGAAGCCGAAAAACCAGCGCCCGAGCGAAAGCCAGATCGCGACCAAGGTTCACGACCTGCTGAACATGGTGCAGCTCGATTGGCTGTCCGATCGCTACCCGGAACAACTCTCCGGCGGCCAGCGCCAACGTATCGCCCTGGCCCGCGCCCTGGCGGTAGAGCCTAAAGTGCTGCTGCTGGACGAACCGTTTGGCGCCCTCGATGCCAAGGTGCGCAAGGAGCTGCGCCGCTGGCTGGCGCGCTTGCACGAGGATATCAACCTGACCTCGGTGTTCGTGACCCATGACCAGGAAGAGGCCATGGAAGTTGCCGACCGTATCGTGGTGATGAACAAGGGCGTGATCGAGCAGATCGGCTCACCGGGCGAGGTTTACGAAAACCCGGCCAGCGATTTTGTGTACCACTTCCTGGGTGACTCGAACCGCCTGCACCTGGGCGAGGATAAACACCTGCTGTTCCGCCCCCATGAGGTGTCGCTGTCGCGGCATGAGCTGGAGGATCACCATGCGGCTGAGGTGCGTGATATTCGGCCATTGGGCGCGACCACACGGGTGACCTTGAAAGTCGAAGGCCAACCCGAGCTGATCGAAGCCGAAGTGGTAAAAGACCACGACAGCCTCACCGGCCTGGCCCGTGGCGAGACCCTGTTCTTCAAGCCCAAGGTCTGGCAAAAAGCCTAAGCTCACCCCAGTGCCAAATGTGAAATGGGGCCAATGTGGGAGGGGGCTTGCTCCCGATAGCGGAGTGTCAGTTGGCCTATGAATCAGCTGACCCACCGCCATCGGGAGCAAGCCCCCTCCCACATTCAGACCTCGCTTGGCTTGAGATCGCGACGAGCCACCGGCCCCGAGCGCGCTTCAATCTGTTGTTTCAGGTCCTGCCGCAAGCCCACCAGAAACGCCAACTCCGCCACCACAAACAACGGCCCCACGATCAGCCCCGACACGTCGTCCACAAACGCCGGCTTGCGGCCTTCGTAGTAATGCCCGACAAACTGGATCACCCAGCCCAGCACAAACAGGCCCACGCCGCTGCCCAGCCACACCGCCGTGCTCTGCGCCGCCAGTACGTGCCCGGCCCACACCGACAAACCCATCAGCACCGTCATCAACACACCCAGCGCCAGCTCCAGGCGCAGGTAGAACCACGCCGAAAACAGCGCCAGCAGCACCGCCGGTGATAGCCACAGCCCGCCCACCGCCCATTCGGGGCGTGACAGCAGCACGGCGACCGCCACCACAATCAACGGAATGCCGATGAAATGACTGGTGATATTGCGCGGGTCGCGGTGGTAGGCGGCGTATTGACTGAGGTGGTCGACGAGGCTTTTCATTGTTATTCCTCTAGTAGGATGTTTGATCATGCCCTGTCAGTCGGCTGCCAGCGGCTGCTGATGATGATCGCGCAAGGCCAGGGTGAAGTCGAGCAGGCGCGCCTATGAACCGCGATAGGTGGAGAAGCCGTAAGGGCTGAGCAACAGCGGGATGTGGTAGTGCTGGTCAGCCTGCTTGACCTGGAAAATCACCGGCACTTCGGGGAAGAAGGTTTCGCGATTCGCTTTCTTGTAATAGTCGCCGGTCTTGAACACCACGCGGTACTCGCCCGGCTTCATTTTGCGATCAGCCGGGAACAGTTCGGCGATGCGCCCTTGCTGGTTGGTCACGCCTTGGGACAGCGCCTGCCATTGGTCGCCCACGTGTTCTTCCAGGGTGACGTTGACGCCGGCGCTCGGCAGGCCATTTTCCAGGTTGAGCACATGCACGCTCAGCGGGTTGCCGTCGGCCAGGGCCAGATTGCACAGGCCGCTCAGGCTGAGGGCGGCGAGGGTCATGCTTAGGGTTTTCATCGAGAAGTCCTTGTTGACAGGAGTGGAATCAAGGGGAGATTTTCAAGCCCAGTTGCTCGGCCGCCTGTACGGCGCAGGCTTCATCCTGCGGCGCGCCGCCGGCACCGGCGATGCCCAGCGCGCCGACCAGTTCGCTCTCGGCAAACAGCGGCACGCCACCGCCGAGCAACAGCAATTCGGGCAAGCTGTTAAGGTTGGCGGCCTCGGGGTTGTTGCGCGCACGCTCGGCGAACAGCCGGGTTGGGGTTTTGGTCGACAACGCCGTGTACGCCTTGCGCTGGCTGGCGAGGCTGTTGTGCGGGCCAACGTCGTCGGCGCGCAGGCTCAGCAGCAGGTTGCCGCTACGGTCGAGCACGGTCAGCGCGGCGTTGCAGTGAGCCAGGCTGGCATCGGCCAATTGGCGCGCGGTGCGTAAATCAAGCGTGGCGTGGCGTGGCAGTTGTGGCGTCGCCTGGGCGGCAGTCGCGACGGCGAGGCTCAGGAATAAAGCAGTGCGATACATGGTGAACGCTCCAGAAGGCAGGCCGTCACGGTAGCCAGTGGAGGTGGACAAAAGCCGCACAATTTGATGACAGGTTTGTAATCAAACCCAGAGGTAAGGCATGCACGTGTTGTTAGTGGAAGACCAGCCGCAATTGGCGCAACGGATGGCCCAGGGCTTGAGCGAGGCCGGTTTTACCGTGGAAGTCGCGGCCAACGGCATGGCCGCGCAACGGTTTGTGGAAAGCACCGTGTACGACCTGGTGATCCTGGATGTGATGCTGCCGGGCCTGAATGCCTGGAAGTTGCAGCAGGAGGTTCGCCAACGCGGCGAAACGCCCGTGCTGTTTCTGACCACGCCCGATGGCATTGAAGATCGTTTGCGCGGGTTGGAATTGCATGAAGACGACTACTTGCTCAAGCCGTTTGATGCCAAGGCATTGGTGGCGCGGGTGAGGAAGGTGTTGCGGCGTGATCGGGGACGGTGATGGCCTGGGCAATCGCTATCGGGAGCAAGCCCCCTCCCACAGGTGAACGCATTCCAACTGTGGGAGGGGCGGTGCGACGATTCGACTTGCCCCCGATGAGGCCATTACAGCCACCCCACATCTCCCTACCGCAACCCATCCCTGAACTGCCCCGGCGTCATCCCCGTCCAGCGCTTGAACGCCCGATTGAAGCTGCTGGTATCGGCGAACCCCAGCAAATGGCTGATCTCGGCCAATGAACACTGCGGATCGCGCAGGTGCAACAGCGCCAGGTTCTGCCGACACTCATTGAGCAGCGCATCAAACCGGCAGCCTTCATCCGCCAGGTGCCGCTGCAGGCTGCGCAGGCTCAAATGTAGCGCCTGGGCGATCCGCTCCGCGCTGGGTTCGCCGTCGGGCAGTTGCGCCTCGATGGCGGCGCGCACCTTGCGTTCCCAGGTCAGCGGTTGCAGTTGGGCCAGGGTGCGCTTGAGCACGGTTTCATTGTGTTCGGCCAACTCCGGGTTGGCGTCGTCCAGGTGGCTGTCGAAGTCGCGGGCGGCGAACTCCAGGCGGTCTTCCTCGGCGCCGAAGAACACCGGTGAGCGAAACACCGTGTGCCACGGTGCAGGGTCGGCCGGTTCCGGGCGCCGCAGGTATACCGCCAGCGGTGCGTAGTCACGCCCCAGGCGATTGCGGCAGGTGCGCACATAGATCGCCGCGAACGCATCGATGGCTTCCAGCGCCGGCGCCGGGCTGCCTTCGGGTTGCAGCAGGCGGAAACGGTAGCCGTCACCGTGACGGCTCAGCTCCAGGCTCAGGGCATCACTGACCACCTGGTGATAGCGCACGATACGCTCGAACACCTCGCGCAGGCTGCCGCTGGCCACCAGCGCATACCCCAACGCATGAAAGGTGGTGGGGCTGACAAACCTCGACACCCGCAAGCCAATCGCCGGATCGCCACTGGCCTGCACCGCCAGTTCCCAAAGGCGCGTGGTGGCCGACAACGGGTAGCGCGCATTCGGGTCGTCCATCAACAGCGGGTCGAGCCCGGCCTCGCGGCAGAGCGCGGCGCTGTCGAGGCCCAGGGCGTCGAGTTGCTTGCGCAGGGCGCGGGTCCAACTGGCGAGGGAGGTGGGTTCGGTCATGGCGATTGGCGCTTGCGGTCAACAGGTTGGCGTGCGGAGCTAGCGCCCTGCGCCAGGGTAGGGTGCAGGATGCAGGCATCACTCCACTAGAGAATGGAAGCATGGACGGTACTTGTGCAAGTCCCCAGCAGATGAACGCCCAACAGCGTTCGGCGCATATCCGTGAGGTGGTGCTGGCCGAGGGCGTGCGATTGCGCCAGCGCCACCCCTGGCTGCTGCATCAGGACGCCCTGGGCGCGGGCATCCTGGCGTTTGCGCTGGTCGGCATGCTGGGTTCGGCAGCGCTCTATATCAGCGGTCAGATGGCCTGGTGGGTGTGCCTGCTGCTCAATGCCTTCTTCGCCTCACTCACCCATGAGCTGGAACATGACCTGATCCACAGCATGTACTTTCGCAAGCAGCGCGTGCCGCACAACCTGATGATGGGCCTGGTCTGGCTGGCGCGACCGAGCACCATCAATCCATGGATTCGCCGGCACCTGCACCTTAACCATCACAAGGTCTCCGGTACCGAGGCCGATATGGAAGAGCGCGCGATCACCAACGGCGAGCCCTGGGGCATCGCGCGCTTGCTGATGGTGGGCGACAACATGATGTCGGCATTGATCCGCCTGCTGCGCGCCAAGACCTGGCGGCACCGGTTCAGCATCCTCAAGCGCGTAGTGATGGTGTACGCACCGCTGGCGCTGCTGCATTGGGGCGCGTGGTACGTGTTCCTGGGTTTTCATGCCGCCAATGGCATCGCCAGCCTGATGGGCGCGCCCATCGAATGGTCAGCCGGGACGCTGCAGATGATGCAGGTGATCGACATCGCCGCCGTGGTGATCATCGGCCCCAACGTGCTGCGCACCTTCTGCCTGCACTTCGTCAGCTCCAACATGCATTACTACGGCGACGTGGAGCTGGGCAATGTGATCCAGCAGACCCAGGTGCTCAACCCCTGGTGGATGTGGCCGTTGCAGGCGTTCTGCTTCAATTTCGGCAGCACCCACGGCATCCACCATTTTGTGGTGAAGGAGCCGTTCTATATTCGCCAGATGACCGCTAAGGTGGCGCACAAGGTCATGGCCGAGATGGGTGTGCGCTTCAATGATTTGGGCACCTTTGCGCGGGCCAATCGGCTTGAGCGCCAGGAGCAGCCGCGCAGCGAGCTGTCATTCAGCAAGCGATGAATGCCAACGGCAGGTCGCGGATCTGTTCGCGCGCCGGCGGCTGGTAGTGATCGTCGCTGGTCAATTCATGCAGCAGCTCTTCGCGCAACTGGTGGAATTCAAAGCTGCTGCGCTGGCGTGGATGGGGCAGGGCAATCTCGACCACCTGCTTGATCCGTCCCGGTCGAGGCTCCATCACCACCACCCGGTCGGCCAGGAAAATCGCTTCCTCCACGTCGTGAGTCACCAGCACCGTGGTGATTCTGGCGCGGGCGCGGATCGCCAGCAATTCGTCCTGCATCTGCTGGCGGGTCAGCGCATCCAGTGCGCCGAACGGCTCGTCCAGCAGCAGAATTCGTGGGCTGGCGACCAAGCCGCGAGCGATCGCCACCCGTTGCGCCATGCCGCCGGACAACTGGTGAGGATAGGCGCGGGTGAAGTCAGTCAGGCCCACCAGTTCGATAAAGTCGCTGATGCGCCGGCTGCGCTCGGCCTCGCTCAAGGTCTCGTTGACCAGACCCAGGCCAATGTTCTGTGCCACCGTCAGCCACGGAAACAGGCGGTGTTCCTGGAACACAATGCCGCGTTCGCCACCGATGCCGTTCACCGGCTTACCGTCCACCTGAATCTCGCCGCGAAACTGCGTATCCAGCCCCACCAGCAAGCGCAGCAGCGTGGATTTTCCGCAACCGCTGGAGCCGACAATCGCAACGAATTCGCCCTCGGCGATCTGCAGGTTGAACTCACGGATGGCCTCCAATTCGAAGCCGTCCACATCGAAAGACTTGCCCACATGGTTGAAGCTGACAATCGGTGCGTTCATGCGTGTCTCCAGCGGGTGGCGCGAGTTTCCAGGCGTTGGCCGACAAGGTTGAGGGTGGCGCCGGTAAGGCCGACCAGCAGCATGCCGCTCATGATCAAGTCCATGCGCAGCAGCTGTTGGGCGCCGATCATCAGGCTGCCGATACCGCCGTTGGACGGCATGAAGTATTCCGCGCCGATGGTGCCCAGCCAGGCGTAGATCAGGCTCAGGCGCAGGCCGGCGAAAATTCCCGCTGCCGCGCCGGGCAAGATCAGGCAGCGCAGCCGTTGGGGCAGGTCCAGGCGCAGCACTTGGGCGGCTTCGCTCAGTTGGGGGGACAGGTTCAACACGCTGCGCTGGGTGGCGACAAACAAGGGGAAAAACGCCGCCAGGCCGATAAACACCCACTTGGCCAATTCCCCCAGGCCAAACCAGGCCGTGAGCAGTGGCACCCAGGCGAAGATGGCGATCTGGCGCAACGCGGCGAGGGTAGGGCCCAGTACCCGCTCACTGCGCGGTGACAAGCCCAGCCACAAGCCCACGGCAAACCCCAGGCTGCCGCCCAGCACCAAGCCGCCCAAGGTGCGCCCCAGGCTTTTGCCCAGCGCCCCCGACAGCGTGCCATCCGCGACACCCGAGGCGGTGGTGTGCAGCACCGTCCACGGGCTCACCAGGATATTCGCGTCGACCCAGCCCTGTTGCGTCGCCACCTGCCACAGCGCGAGCAACAACAGCGGCAGCAGCCACGGCTGCAGGCGTTGCCAGCCGTGGTAACGCGGGCCGCGACGGATCTGCGCCGTGGCCGGATGCGGCCAGTGCACCCAGCGCCGATCCAGCCAGCCGATGCCACGGTCCATCGCCACGCCCAGCACGCCGATGACCACGATGCACACAAAGACGATATCGAGCATGAATAACTGGCGCGCCCACACCATCAGGTAGCCGATGCCTTCGCTGGAGGCGAGCAATTCCACCGCCAGCAGCGACGTCCAACCGGCCGCCAGGGCCAGGCGCACGCCGGCCATGAACGCCGGCAGGGCGGCGGGCAGGATCAGCCGGCGGATCAGCAGAGGGGTGGGCAGGCGCAGCACCCGCGCAGCCTCACGCAACTGCGGTTGGGCGTCGCGCACGCCGACCAGGGTATGCAGGGTGACTGGCACCACGATGGCCTTGACCAGCACCACCAGTTTCAGCGTCTCGCCAATGCCGAAAAACACCATGAACAGTGGGATCCACGCCAGGGTCGGCACCTGCGACAGCGCGCTGAATGTCGGGAATACCAGGCGCTCGGCACGCGCGCTGAAGCCCAGCCAGGCACCGAGCAAGGCCCCGGCGCTGATGCCCGCCAGCAAGCCCCAGCACAAGCGCTGCAGGCTGATCGCCAAATGGCTCCACAACTCGCCGCCCGCCAGTTCCACCGCGCTGCGCCAGACCAGTGAAGGCGGCGGCAGGATCTGTTCGCTCATCCACTGCTGACGGCTGGCCAGCCACCACAGGGCAAACAGTGACAGCGGCAGCAGCCAGTGGCTGAACGACGGCCAGCGCAGGATGGGCGTTGTAAGAGGCGGGCTCAACCGTGCGCTCCGGGCCATTGAGGACTTCCCTTTCGTTATGTGATTTCGATCTTATAAAAACGTAATCAAGATGATTGTGGGATAAGAGAAGTCATTTAAAGCCTGCGCCCGGCACGCATCCAATGCATTCGAAGAATATTTTCAATGCTGTTTATGCATAGTCCGCTGGAGCCTGCGGTTTGGCTTGCATAGTGCTAAAAGCTATAAAATTGTGAATTTATAGTATTTAAAGTTTTCAGCAGCCTGTGCCTACTTTCAGCTCCCCGGCGACCGTCGCCCACCAGGAGCTGCGCTTATGAAACTGCCCTTCAAACGTCTGATCACGCTGTTCGCGGGCACCGCACTGGCGGGGCTGGTGCATGCCGCCGAACTCAAGGAAATCCGCATTGCCGTGCCCGACCTCAGCGCTGGCACCCAACACAGCGGTGGCGGCATCACCGATGTGTTGCGCGAACAGCAGATCTTCGAAAAGGCCTTCGCCGACCAAGGCATCACGATTCAGTGGAATTACTTCAAGGGCGCGGGCCCGGTGATCAACGAAGCCTTTGCCAACGGCCAGGTGGACCTCGCCTACCTGGGCGACCTGGCGGCCATCATCGGCCGCTCCAATGGCCTGCAGACCCGCTTGCTCAGTGCAACGGCACGGGACATCAAGCAGTACCTCGGCGTGGTACCGGGCTCGGGCATCAAGACCCTGCAAGACCTCAAGGGCAAGCGCGTCGCGGTGTTTCGCGGCACGGCCAGCCAGTTGTCGTTCGACAGCGCACTGGCCAGCCAGGGCTTGAATGAGAAAGACCTGAAAGTCATCAACCTGGATTTCAACGCGGCCGGTGCGGCGCTGGCCGCCAAGCAGATCGACGCGACCTGGGGCGGCTCGAACCTGACCGCGCTGCAAGCCAAGGGGCTGGCCGAAATCGCCCTGACCACCAAGGACCTCGGCGGCGCCGGCAGCATTCAGGCGGTGCTGGTAGGCAGCAAACAGTTTGTCGATGAGCATCCCGACGCCGTGGCCAAGCTGCTCAAGGCCCAGCAGCAGGCGGTGCAGTGGTTGACCGATGACAACAACAAGCAGGCCTACATCGAGCTGGTGTCGGGGCTGGCCAGTTATCCGCCGGTGATCCTGACCAATGATCTGAAAGACCAGCAGCTCAGCGCGATTTTCCCGGCAACGCTTGATCCGGTGTTCCTTGGCAAATTGCAGGATGCAGTGGATTTGGCGTCCAGGGAAAAGCTGATTCGCCGGTCGTTTCAGGTGAGTGACTGGGTGGCGCCTGGGTTGGTGGCGGCGGGGCTTTGAGCTGAGTGGTGCCTGGGCCATAGCTATCGGGAGCAAGCCCCCTCCCACATTTTGAATTTATTCACAGATCAATTGTGGGAGGAGGCTTGCCCCCGATGAGGCCCTTCAAACCGCCACACTCACCTCTTGCCTGTCTACCTCAACCAACGTCTCGATCATCGCCTTGGCCGCCGGCGACAAGCGTGACCCGGTACGGCTGACAATCCCGCACCGCGCACTCAGGGTCTCCAGGCTCTGCGGCAGGTTGCGCCAGTGCAGCAGCACCAGCGCACCTCGGGCGATGTCCTCGGCGAACGCTTCTTCGGTGCCCACGCCGATGGCATTGGACTGCAGCACAATCTTTACCAGCGCCGGGAAGTGTTCGGTCTGGATGCTCGGTGAAAAGTCCATGCGCCCGCTCAGGTTTGCCAGCAGTTTGCGAATGCCCTGGGAGATCAGCGGCGCGGCCAGCGGGTAGTCGAACATGTCGTTGGTCGACAGGCTGTCCTTGGCCAGCAGCGGGTGCCCGGGGCGGCAGAAAAACACGCCGCGCTTGGGCGTCAGCGCACGGGTCTGGAAGTTCGGGTCGGCTTCGAACTGGCGGATGTCGGCAATGAAGAATTCGATCTCCTCACGGCTCAATGCACGGCTGAGCTTTTCCCAGTTATCCACTTGGAAACTGGTGCGGATTTTCGGGTGCGCGCCGATAAAACGCGCCACCGCATCCGGCACTAGCTTCACCGCCGGCGCCGGGCCGCAGCCGAAGCGCAGGTCGCCGGCATCGAGCTTGGTCATGCGCGTGACTTCACTGCTCAGCAAGGCGGCGCCATGCACCAGGGTCAGGGCGTGTTGCAGCACCACCTGACCTTCCGGTGTCGGGCGCAGGTCCTTGTGGCCACGGTCCACCAGCACGCAGCCAAACTCCTGTTCCAGCCCCTGGATACTGCGGCTGAACGCCGGTTGCGTGATGCCCATGGCGTCCGCCGCACGCACAAAACTGCGGTGTTCGTTGAGGGCGATGAAGTAGCGCAGCTGACGAAGATCCATATGCATTCCCGGCATTTGAAAAATAGGTCGAAGGCATTTGCGAGCGACCCAGCTGAGGTTTTAAATGCAAGCTCTTATTCCGTCAACGAAGCATTGGTTCAATTGCTAGATCTAAAAGGCATATGAATAGAGCGTTGTCGGCGAGCGTTCCACCATCCGCAGGCACATGAGGGTCACTACAATGAGCAACGCCGCATTAGCTGTTCAACCCATCGCCCAGGCACTGGAGATTCATCCGGTTGCCGGCCGCATCGGTGCCGAGATTCGTGGCATCACACTGTCCGGTCACCTCGATGCCGCCACGGTCGAAGCCATCCAGCAAGCGCTGGTGCAGTACAAGGTGATCTTCTTTCGCGAGCAAACGCACCTCGATGACCAGAGCCAGGAAGCCTTCGCCCATCTGCTCGGCGAGCCGATTGCGCACCCGACTGTGCCGGTACGCGACGGCACGCGCTTTTTGATGGAGCTGGACGGCACCCGCGGCCAGCGCGCCAATTCCTGGCACACCGACGTGACCTTCGTCGACGCCTACCCGAAAGCCTCGATCCTGCGTTCAGTGCTGGCGCCAGCCTCCGGCGGTGACACCGTCTGGGCCAACACGGCGGCCGCCTACAACGACCTCAGCGTCGAACTGCGCGCCCTGGCCGATAACCTCTGGGCCATTCACAGCAACGAATACGACTACGCCGCGCGCAAGCCGGACGTGGCGGTGGAGAAGCTTGAAGAATACCGCAAGGTGTTCACCTCGACGGTGTATGAAACCGAGCACCCGGTGGTGCGCGTGCATCCGGTCAGTGGCGAGAAAACCCTGCTGCTGGGGCATTTCGTCAAACGCCTGAAAGGCTACTCCCAGGCCGACTCGACGCAACTGTTCAACCTGCTGCAAAGCCACGTCACCCGCCTGGAAAACACCGTGCGCTGGCGCTGGAACAGCGGCGACGTGGCCATCTGGGACAACCGCGCCACCCAGCATTACGCGGTGGATGACTACGGCACCCAGGAACGCATCGTGCGCCGGGTGACGCTCAAGGGCGATGTGCCGGTGGGTGTGCAGGGCCAACGCAGCCAGACCACCAAAGGCCTTTAAATTCACAGAGATGATCGTTCCCACGCTCCGCGTGGGAATGCCTCCTGGGACGCTCCGCGTCCCGCTACCGCGCACAGGTGACGCAGAGCGTCACGGGCTGCATTCCCACGCAGAGCGTGGGAACGATCATAGGCCTTACCAGACCCCGATCTGCACGACCTTCTCCGCCTCTGGCTCCCCGTAGCGAAACCACTGACCACGCACTTCAATCTCCGTGTGGCTGATGGTCGTGCGCCGCTTCAACCCACGCAGCCACTCGAACAGATAACCCACGTGTATCTCGCGCACATCCGCATAGGCCGGATCGGCGCCCAGGTCGTGCACTTCCTGCGGGTCGTTTTCCAGGTCGAACAGCTGCGCGCGAAAGCCGTCGTACGCCAGGTATTTCCAGCGCTCACTGCGCACCATGGTCATGCGGCAACGGTCGATCGGCTGGCCCAGGCGCTCGCGGGCCGGCGCCTGGAAGGCGTAGTCGTATTCGGCAATCGCATACTGGCGCCAAGGGGTCGGCTGACCATGCAGCAGCGGGATCAGCGAGCGGCCTTCCAGGCGGTGATCGGCGGCGGGCAGGCCCAGGGCGTCGAGGAAGGTCGGCAGGGCATCGATGGTCTCCACCAGGCGCGCGTCCACCGAGCCGCGGCTGCTATCGGCACCGGCGCGCGGGTCGCGCACAATCAAGGGAATGCCCACGGCAGGCTCCAGTAGAAATTCCTTTTCACCGAGGAAGTGGTCGCCGAGGAAGTCGCCGTGGTCGCTGGTGAACACGATCAGCGTGTCATCCCAGCGCCCGTTGCTTTGCAGGAAATCGAACAGCCGCCCGAGCTGGTCGTCGATCTGTTTGATCAACCCCATGTAGGTCGGAACCACCGTGAGCCGCACTTCGTCGCGGGAGAAATTCACGCTCTCCTGATGTTGACGGAATGCCTGGTACACCGGGTGATCGCTGGTCTGCTCCGGTTGAATCGGCGCCTGCACATGCTCGGCGGCGTACATCGCGTGGTACGGCGCCGGTGCGATATAGGGCCAGTGCGGCTTGATGTAGGACAGGTGCAGGCACCAGGGTTGCTCGGCCTGCTCCTGGATGAAGTCGATGGCGCGGTCGGTGGTGTAGACGGTTTCCGAATGCTGCTCGGCGACCCGTGCCGGCAAACCGGCGTTGCGCATATGCCAGCCGCTGAGCACTTCGCCGTTTTCACCTTGTGCGGCATTGGCCCATTCATGCCACGGGTTGCTGCCGCTGTAGCCCTGTTCGCGCAGGTAATGGGTGTAGGGCGCGGACTCGCGTTTATCCTCGAACAGCGGGCTGTCGGGGTAGATGCCGTCGTGACGAAAGTAGGTGTCGAAGCCCACTTCATTCAGCGGCTCGGCCTGGGCGCTTTCAGGGTCGATGTTCACGCGTTGCAGCGCATCCAGATTCGGCGTGGCGTGGGTCTTACCCACCAGCGCAGTACGGATGCCGTGGGGGCGCAGATAGTCGCCAATGGTCAGCTCGTCCAGGGGCAGCGGCACGGCATTCCACGCCACCTGGTGGCTGCTGACATAACGCCCGGTGTACGCCGACATCCGCGACGGCCCACAAATGGTGCCTTGGGTATAGGCCCGGCTGAAACGCACGCCGGCGGCGGCAAGGCGGTCGATATTCGGCGTGTGCAAATGCGCATGGCCATAGCACGACAGGTAATCGCGGCGTAGTTGATCGCACATGATGTACAGCACATTGCGCACGGGTTGGGGTTGGGACATGAGGCTTCACCGAATGGAGGACAGGTGAGGTTTTTTCGCTGTTTGGGTAGGGCGCTGGCAAGTGCATTTGGGGACTGGGTTTGATGCAGGGACTGCATGGGTATTGCTACCGGCGCCATCGGGGGCAAGCCCCCTCCCACACTTGATCTGTGAATACATTCAAATGTGGGAGGGGGCTTGCCCCCGATGGCGTCGGTTCACACAGCGACATTCTCCAGCGTACACATGTCTTCATCCAACTCATCTATTTGCTTGATCTGCTCAATCATCGCCTCCGCCAGCGGTGACAACCGATACCCCGCGCGGCTGACGATGCCGTAGCGGGTGTAACGCTCCTCCAGGTTTTCATCCAGGCCGTCGATCGCCAGGCACACCAATTCGCCGCGAGCCATCTGCAGCACGTCGCTGTTGGCGCTGACGATACCGATGGCGTCCGAGCGCAGCACCACCCCCAGCAGGCTGTAGCCGTTTTCGCATTCGACATTGGGCAGGTAATCCGGTCGGCCGCTGAGGTCGACGATGACTTTGCGCAGGTTCGGTGGGCGGATGGTCACGGCCAGCGGATAGCTCATCAGTTCGGCGGCGCTGACGCTGTCGCGGGCGGCGAGGGGGTGGCCGACGCGGCAGCAGAAGTACCAGCGGCGCGGGCGCAGGCGATGGGTGTGATAGTCGGGGTTGGCTTCGAAATGGCGGGTGTCGGCGACGAAGAATTCGAACTCTTCGCTGAGCAGGCGTTTGCTCAGGCTGTCCCAGTCGTCCACCTGGAACTGCACGCGGGCCTTGGGATAGCGCCCGATAAAACTGCCGATGGCGCGGGGGATCAAGCCGCCCGCCGGGGCCGGGCCGCAACCGAAGCGCAGTTCGCCCGCCTCGAGGCCATTGAATTGGCTGATTTCGTTAGCCAATTGCTGCGCGCCGCTGACCAGGCGCCGGGCATGTTCGAGCAGCACCTGGCCTTGTTTGGTCGGCGCCAGGTCTTTGCGCCCGCGGTCCACCAACTGGCAGCCGGCGCTGTGTTCCAGGGCCTGGATGCTGCGGCTGAAGGCCGATTGCGACAGGTTCACCGTCAACGCCGCCGCGACAAAACTGCGTTGTTCGGCGAGGGCGATGAAGTGGCGAAGCTGGCGCAGGTCGATATGCATTTTTCACATCAAAAATATCCGGGAAATGCATTGGCTATGCATTAGGTCGACTCCTTATAAAGGCTATCTCTTATGCAGTAAATGTTCGTAAAAACATAAATAAATAACCTAAAGGAATATCAGAGATTGAATATTCCTGGGTTCCGGAGCCGCTCATGAGTCTGTTCACGCCCGCTTTACCTTGCTCTCCCTGGACGCTCAAGCGCCTGCCCTTGGCCCTGTTGCTCGCGGGCAGTGCCGGTTGGACGCCCAGCCACGCGGCCGAGCCGGCGCCTGCGGGCGAAAGCGCCAGTGGTCAGCTGGAAACCGTCACGGTCACCGCACGGCGGCGCACCGAAAGCGCCCAGGCGGTACCGACGCCCATGAGCGTGGTCGGCGGCCAAGCGCTGGAGAGCCAGCGGGTGTACCGGATTCAGGATTTGCAGCAACTGGTGCCCAGCGTCAACGTCGCCTATATGCATGCGCGCCAGTCCAGCGTGTCGATTCGCGGCCTGGGCAACAACCCGGCCAGTGACGGCCTGGAAGGCAGCGTGGGGTTGTATATCGATAACGTGTACCTCGGCCGTCCCGGCATGGCGGTGTTCGACCTCATGGACATCGAGCAGCTCGAGGTGCTGCGCGGCCCGCAAGGTACGTTGTTCGGCAAGAACACCACGGCGGGGGTGATCAATATCAGCACGCGCGCGCCGAGTTTCACCCCGGAGCGCAGCATCGAAACCTCGCTGGGCGAGGACGGTTATTTCCAGACCAAGGGCACGATTTCCGGCCCGCTGAGCGATGAACTGGCCGGGCGCTTTTCGGCCTATCGCACGCGCAGCGACGGCGACATCAAGAACGAGCATGACGGGCACGACCTCAATGGCGGTTCACGCCAGGGCTTTCGCGGGCAACTGCTGTACAAGCCCAATGAGGCGTTCAACCTGCGCTGGATCGGTGACTACAACGAGGAGGATTCCAGCGCCGGTACCCGTGTGCTCTACAGCACCGGGCCGACCATCAACGGTACCAACCTCTACCAGTCCAGGGCCAACGCAGCGGGCGCCACGCTGGTCGACGGCACCCACCGCAAGGTCAATCTGGACAATGACCAGCACGTCACGGTGTTTCAGGGCGGAACGTCGCTGGAGGCCAACTGGACCTTGCCGAGCGATTTCACCCTGACGTCGGTCAGCGCCTATCGCTGGTGGAATTTCACCCCGCGCAATGATGACGGGCTTAACGTGCCGGCCTCGTATAACGCCGGCGTATCGGTGGAAGACAAACAGTGGTCCCAGGAATTTCGCCTGGCTTCACCCCAGGGCGGGTTCTTCGACTACGTGCTCGGCGCCTACTACTTCGGCTCAGACCTGGATAACCAAGCCTTCGCCTACTACGGCCCGAGGGCGGACATCTGGAACGGCACGCCGACCGGCTCGTTGAATAATGTGAGCAGCGTCGGCAACGGGCACATCCGCACCGACAGCTTTGCGCTGTTCGCCCAAGGCACCTGGCACCTGACTGAACGCCTGGATTTCACCGCCGGCCTGCGCGGCACCTACGAAGAAAAAAGTGCCTGGGTGACACGCAATGCCCCGCTCGGCGGCGCAGCGGTCAGCGGCGCGGCTGCCACGGCGCGGCGCGGGCGTGCCGGGGCGTATGACTCGGGTGACCTGACGCAATACAGCGCCACGCCGTCGGGGCTGCTCAATCTCAGTTATCACTTCAACGACAACCTGCTGGGCTACGCGACGCTGTCCCACGGCGAGAAGTCCGGTGGCGTCAACCTGGCGGTGGGCTCGGCACCGACGGCCGGGGCCGACTCGCTGCTGATCGGCACCGAGCGGGCCAACAATGCCGAGTTGGGTTTCAAGAGCACGTTGTGGGATCGACGCCTGCAGCTCAATGCCAACCTGTTCTGGACCCAGGTCAACGGCTACCAGACCAACGCCTACGACCAGGACAACCGTGTGCAATACCTTACCAACGCCGGCTCCGTGCGCTCGCGGGGCGTTGAAGTGGAAAGCACCCTGGTGCCGATCAAGGGCCTGACGCTGAATATCAACGGCTCGTTCAACGACGTGAGTTATCTGTCTTACAAGGACGCGCCATGCCCGCCGGAAGTCAGCCTGCGCCCCGGTGCGCCGGCGTCCTGCGACTTGACCGGGCACCAGGTGGTGGGCGCGTCGAAATGGATTGCCAATGCCAACGGCGAGTACAAGTGGAACCTGGATAACGGCTTTGAACCCTACGTCACCGCCAGCTACGCATTTCGCTCCAAGGCGGTGGGCACGGTGGAAGACTCCGACTACGGGCAGATCCCCGCCTATGCGCTGGTCAACCTCTCCACAGGCCTGCGCGGCAACTACGAACAAGGCCTGTGGGATGTGTCGTTGTGGCTGAAAAACGCCTTCGACAAAACCTACTACACCACCCTGTGGACCGGCGGCAACGGCGGTTACGAAGGCCTGCTGGGCACGCCGCGTACCCTAGGCGTGACCGGGCGCTACGACTTCTAGCCCGGTGCGATAGGTGGCCGGGCTGAACACCCGCGTCACCAGCAGCATCGCCACCGCCGTTACCGTGAGCACGACCCAGGCGCTGATGAAGTGGCCGGTGAGTTCGCGCAGCCAGCCGGTCAACCACGGCGAAATCGCGTTAATCAAAAAGCCCACGCCTTGTACGAAGGCAGCCAGTTGCCCGGCCTGGCGTGGGTCGCGGTGATGGTCGAGGGTCAGCAGCAGGCTCAGGGCGAAGCACGCACCCAGGCCGAACCCGCACAAGGCCACCCATAGGTGGGGGAATGCGGTGGGCGCGATGATCAGGCCGAGGTAGCCGAGGGTTTGCGCCAACAGGCTGAAGCCGAGCAGCGGGCGACGGTCGATCCCACGTTGCGCCAGTACTGGCATCAACAGCGCGGCGATTACTTGGAAAATGGTCATGAACGCCAGCAACGAGCCGCTGGGCAGCACGCCCCAACCCAGTTGCTGATAGTAGGCGGGCAGCCAGGCCACCATGCTCATGTAGCCGCAATTGACCAGGCCGAAATACAGCGCCAGCAGCCAGGCGCGGCGGTTGCGCAGGCCTTTGAAGGCCGGGGCAACCTGTGTATTTCGGGCGGCGCCCAGTGGCAACCCTGCCCATAGCAACAACGCCCCCAGCGCCGGCAACAGCCACACGCCCAGGCCCGCCTGCCATTGCTGGAAATACGTGGCCACCACCGGGCTGAGCAGCGCCGCGAGCCCTCCACCGGCCATCAGCGACGCCGAATACACGCCCATCGCCACCGGCACTCGGTGCTGAAATTCGCGCTTGATCATCGCCGGTACCAACGCCTGGATCAGCGCCACACCCGCGCCGCCGAGCAATGCCGTGACCAACAGCGCCGAGGCCTGGCCCATCAGCCAGCGCGCCAGGCACGCCAGCAAAATCGTCACTAGTCCCAGCGCAATGCCGCGCCGTTCACCCAGCCGTGCTTCTACCCGCACGCCCACCAGCGCCACCAACCCCATGCACACCACCGGCAAGCTGGTGAGCAAGGCACTGCTCTGAAAGCTCAGGCCGGTGGCTTGGCGAATTTCACCGAGCAGCGGGCTGATGGAGCTGAGGATGGGCCGCAGGTTCAGTCCCAGGACCACCAGGAGGCCCCAGCCTGCGAGCTTGCTGGCGATCGAATGGTTAAGCGTCATGCAGGACCTGCCGGAGTGCAAAAAGAGGCAGGGAGTATGCCAGCCGTTGTGCTGGGTCGACAGCCTGAGCACACCCGTGGTGAGTTGCTTGCCTAGTGCGATGCAAATCCCGTTTGAACCATGCCTTCGCTGAATATTTTGTATGCCGTAAACGCATGCAAAAACAAGCGCTTCGCGCAAAGCCACGGAAGACGCGGGCTTGACGCAGCGGGCCCATTTTTATATTCGCTTTAGATATATCCATAACTTTAAAGATTACTTTAAGAGATAAGCGCTCAACCCCGATGATTCAGCCCTCGACGGCCTTTCAAGCAGGCCTGTCGGTTTTTTGGTCTTAAAGCCGTAGGGAGTGAATCAATGGGCAATGTCCAGACCGCCGCCAGTGCACAAGAGGCGCAATGGCGCCTGGCACCGGGTGGTGAGTTGGTCGACCTTGGCCGGCCGCACCGTGCGCCGTTGGGGCAGCTGCGCTTGCAACAGACCCCCAAGCGGTTTTCCAGCCGACGCGAAGGCGTTCTGTTGGGCTTGCTGGTGTTGGCCTTGCACGGCGCCGTGATCTATTGGGTGAGCCAGAAGCCCACTCCGGTGCTGCCAGTGGTGCCGCCGGAAATTCCGCCGATGACCATCGAGTTTTCCCGGCCGGCGCCACCCGTGGTCGAGCCGCCACTGCCCGTGCCGCCGCCACCTGCGATGATCGAGCCGCCGCCGCCGGTGGTGGATGAGTTGGCCGCCAAGCCGGCGCCGCCCAAACCGATTCCTAAACCCAAACCCAAGCCCGTGCCCAAACCTGAGCCCAAGCCGGTACCCAAGGCGATCGAACAGCCGCCCGCGCCGCCTGTACCCGCGCCGCCGGCACCTGTTGCACCGCCCGCGCCGGCCCCGGTAACGCCCGCTTCGGCCAACGCCGCTTACCTGAAGAACCCGGCGCCGGAATACCCGTCGCTGGCCCAGCGTCGCGGCTGGGAGGGCACCGTGTTGTTGCGGGTGCACGTACTGGCCAGCGGCAAACCGGGTGAAATCCAGCTGCAGAAAAGCAGCGGTCGCCAGCAACTCGATGACGCCGCATTGGCCGCCGTGAAGCGTTGGAGCTTCGTGCCGGCCAAGCAGGGTGACGTGGCCCAGGACGGCTGGGTCAGCGTGCCGATCGATTTCAAGATCCATTAATTATTCAGCTGCACAGAGGGAACACATCATGGCTTTGGCATCTCCACTTGAATCCATTGAAAGCGCGGTGATCTGGCTGTTGGTGGTCTTTTCGGTCGCCACCTGGGGCTTGGCGTTGTTGAAGGGCGTGCAATTCGGGCGCCTCAAGGCCCAGGATCGCCGGTTTCATAAAAAATTCTGGGCTGCCTCAAGCCTGGACGCCGCCGCCGAATTGACTGAAACCCAACCGGGCGCGGCGGCCCGAGTAGCCCATGCCGGTTACGCCGCGATCCAGGTCGGCGATACCCAGCACGCGGCTGACCTGAGCCAGGCCATCAATCATCAAGACCGCCTTGAGCGTGCCTTGCGCCAGCAGATCGTGCGTGAACGCCGCTCCCTGGAAACCGGCCTGGCCGTGGTCGCCAGCATCGGCAGCACCTCGCCGTTTATCGGCCTGTTCGGCACGGTGTGGGGCATCATGGAGGCGCTCAAGGGCATCAGCGCCGCCGGTTCGGCCAGCCTGGAAACCGTAGCGGGCCCCATCGGTGCGGCGCTGGTCGCCACGGGCGTGGGGATTGCCGTCGCGGTGCCAGCGGTGCTGGTCTACAACTATTTCCTGCGTCGCCTGAAGCTGACGGCTGCCGACTTGGACGACTTTGCCCACGACTTCTACAGTCTCGCGCAGAAAAACGCCTTTCGCGTGCTGTTGCACCCGGCGCTGACCAAGACCAGCGCCGCCAACCCGCAAAAAGTGAAGGAGGCCTCCTGACATGGCCTTCTCCACCCAAGACAGCGACGAGGTGCTGAGCGAGATCAACGTCACGCCGCTGGTGGACGTGATGCTGGTGCTGCTGGTGGTGTTCATCGTCACCGCGCCGCTGCTCACCAATGCGATTCCGATCAATTTGCCCAAGACCGAAGCCGTGGCCCCGGTCGAGCAGAAAGACCCGCTGGTGGTGAGCATCGACGGTGCCGGCAAACTGTTTATCAACAAGGACGAAATCCAGCCGGACCTGCTGGAGTTCAAGCTGCAGGCGGCCAAGGCCAAGGACCCCGATGTGCGGGTGCAACTGCAGGCTGACGATGGTGTGAACTACGGCGAAGTGGCGCGAGCCATGGCGTCTATCGAGCGCGCGGGGATAACCAAGCTGTCAGTGATTACCGCACGTTAATCGCAACAAAGCCGCGACGATTTTTGGGCCGTTTCCTTGGCAGGGTGCGGCCTTTTTTTTTGGATGTGGGAGGGGCAAGCCCTAATGCCAGTCAGTTAAGAAGTAGAAAGGGTAAAAAGTAACCTGTGGCGAGGGAGCTTGCTCCCGCTGGACTGCGCAGCAGTCCCATTTTTGGGGCCGCTTCGCGGCCCAGCGGGAGCAAGCTCCCTCGCCACAGGTACAGTGTTCGTCCTTAACTGACTGGCATTAGGGCAAGCCCCCTCCCACATTTTGACCGCATGCGGGATTGAGATTTTGGTTATTAATAAATAGCTTCTTATTCCTTAACGAATATAAACCGCGTCCCTATACTGGTCAGCAACGTTAAACGCTGCAGGAGGGCACACCCATGCACAGCGAATCGATTCGTTACCTGATCGTGCCGGGCTGGCAAGGATCGCCAGAAAATCATTGGCAAAGTCACTGGCAGAACAGCCTGCCCAACAGCGCGCGCGTGGAGCAGGATGACTGGCTGACCCCGCGCCGCGAAGACTGGGTAGCGGCGTTGGCCGAGGCCATCGCCGCCGACAGCACGCCGGTGATCCTGATCGCCCATAGCCTGGGTTGCATCACCGTGGCGCATTGGGCCGCCACCGCGCCGGTGAATTTCCTGCGCCAGGTGCGCGGTGCCTTGCTGGTGGCCCCGGCGGATGTCGAACGTCCGGCCTGCGCCCCCGCCCTGCGCAACTTTGCGCCGATTCCTACCGACCTGTTGCCGTTTCCCAGCCAAGTGGTCAGTTCCGACAACGACAGCGCCGTCAGCGCGCCACGGGCATTGGAGCTGGCGCGTCACTGGGGCGCCGAAGCCGGCATCCTGTCGGGGGCCGGGCATATCAATGTGAAGTCCGGCCACCAACGCTGGGAGCAGGGTTTCGCGTACCTCTATCGCCTGCAAATTCGCCTCGAGCATCACGCTCGGCGCCGTGCATAACCTATTTCAACGCCCTGTCCCTGAGTGGATGGGGGCGGGAGCCTGCCATGAGTCTGCATGAAACCTACGGCCAGCCATTGCTGACCTTCCCCGATGCCGAAAAGAGCCCGCTGAGCATCCGCGCCAAGGCGCTGGTGTTCGTCGACCCACGTTCGCGGCAACTGCGCGAAGAGCTGGAAAATCTCGCACCGCGTGCGCTGCCCGTGTTGATTCGCGGCGAGACCGGTAGCGGCAAAGAGCTGCTGGCGCGGCATATTCACCGTGGCAGTGATCGCTCGGGCTTGTTTGTGTCGGTCAATTGCGGCGCGATCAGCCCGACTTACGCCGACGCGGAGCTGTTCGGCTATGCCGCCGGCAGCCATAGCGGCGCGGCGAGCAGCCGGGCGGGGTGGTTCGGTTCGGCCAATGGCGGCACGCTGTACCTGGACGAAATCGGCGATTTGCCGTTGCCGATCCAAGTCAAATTGCTCGCCGCTCTGGAAAACCACGAAGTCACCCGCGTCGGCGCCCACCAACCCAGCCCGGTGGACGTGCGCCTGGTGGCCGCCACCAGCATCGACCTGGCCCAGGCGGTGGCAGCGGGCAAGTTCCATGAGCGCCTGTTCCATTATCTGAGCGAAGGTCAATTGGACCTGCCGGCATTGCGCGAGCGGGTCGGCGACATCCTGTCCCTGGCCGAATACTTCCTGGGCATCTACAGCCAGCGCCTGGAACTGCCGGTGCCGCTGATCAGCGACGCCGCCCAGCGCGTGCTGGAACGTCATAGCTGGCCGGGTAATACCCGCGAGCTGGAAAACGTTATCCACTTTGCCCTGTTGGTGAGCAGCGGCGATGAGATTCTGCCCGAGCATCTGAACCTTCCCGCCGCCGGCTCGCCCTTGGAGCTGGTGCAGCGGATTTTCGCGAACGCCAGTCCCACCGAACGGGAGACGCTGCGTACCTTCCTGTATGAGCAAAATGGAATATCAACGTGAATAAAAGATATTGTTCGGGAATAAAAAATCTAGGTATTGTCCACTCCACGCCGCGATAGCACTTCGCTGGCACTCCACATAAAAACGGTCGTTAGAAGGACATTGCATGAAAAAGGTTCTGTTGTTTACCGCACTGGCGGCTGCCCTGACTGCCAGCTTCGCCCAGGCCAACGAGAAACTGGTGGTGGCCGCCACCCCGATCCCGCACGCCGAGATCCTTGAGCTGGTCAAGCCAACCCTGGCCAAGGAAGGCGTAGACCTGCAGATCAAAGTCTTTACCGACTACGTACAGCCGAACGTGCAAGTGGCCGAGAAGCGCCTGGACGCCAACTACTTCCAGACCCTGCCGTACCTGGAAAACTTCAACGAGGGCAAAGGCACTAACCTGGTGACCGTGGTCGGCGTGCACGTTGAACCTATCGGCGGGTACTCGAAAAAAGTCAAAAACATCTCTGAGCTCAAAGATGGCGCCACTGTGGCCATCCCGAACGAAGGCTCCAACAGTGGTCGCGCCCTGTTGCTGCTGCAGAAGAACGGTCTGATCACCCTGAAAGACCCGACCAACCCGTTGTCCACGCTCAAGGACATCAAAGACAACCCCAAGCACCTCAAATTCAAGGAGTTGGAGTCGGCGCTGCTGCCCCGCGTACTCGACCAGGTTGACCTGGACGTGATCAACACCAACTACGCGCTGGAAGCCGGCCTGAACCCAGCCAAAGACGCGCTGATCATCGAAGACGCCAAGTCGCCCTACGTGAACTTCCTGGTCGCTCGCCCGGACAACAAGGACAGTGACGCGATCCAGAAACTGGCCAAGGCCCTGACCAGCCCCGAAGTCAAAGCCTTCATCGAGAAGAAGTACAACGGCGCGGTCGTGCCAGCGTTCTGATGTAAGTCAAAACCCCCTTCAAGGTTTCAACGCCGGTGGCTAATAAAGCGCCGGCGTTTTTTTGTGACAGATACAAGGCGTCGAAGTGAGGCGTTAAGTTGTGGAGCGCAACTTTATACCCGTTACATTAAGGGAGTTTATTGGTTTTGTTTGTGGATTAGTTCCATTGAATGTTTTCTTGAATTGCCGGCTTATGTTTCTTAAATAATCTTACATTTGTATCTTTGTTTTTTTGTTTTTTTACCCGCAGGCTTAGAGTCGATGAAGGAGTTAACGCATGGAGGCGCCGGCAAGTGTTGTCAGCTTTTTGGAGCCAATAGTTATGACTCAGCATGTCTCTTCGCATCAACTGCTCACCACCTCCCCAAGCATGAGTCCGGTAGCGGCCCAGCCCCAGAGCCCTAAGAGCTTTGAATCCACCTACCCTCTAAGCGAATTCAAGCCCGTCCCGAACAATATCCATATGGTGTGGGTGGGCTCGGAACCAAGCGCCAAGCAGGATGAATACTTGCGTCAGTGGGCATCCAAGAACCCTAACCATGAAGTCACGCTTTGGGTGGATTCCACTCAATTTGATGCTTACGCCACGAATAAGTCCGCGCAGGCAAAAGCGGAAGCTATTTATCCAGGCTATCAATCAGAGCGTCCCATTCGCGGTTTATTCAGCCAGCTCAAAGTGACTATGGAATCTCCCAGGCAGCGTAAACCTGCAGAACAGTCACAAGTCATCAGCGAGTTGAACAAAGAGCTGTCTGCCTCGAGTAACAAACAGTTGAAAGCGCTACTGCTGCCCGAAGGTGGAAACGTGACGGCTGCTAACGCTCGGCAGGTACTTGACGGATTTGAGCGTTACGCGCAGCGCACCGACGATAAGTTTTATCAAGCAGAAGCCGTGATTCTGGACCAGACGACAAAATCCTGGGACCGTTACGCGAGTAACCCTCCCCGTGATATCAGTACGCTGACGAGTTTAAAAGAGCGGTTTGCCGATCAAAAGAACATTCAGATTCGTGACCTGAGCAATCCCTCGGACATTCGATTACAGAACAAAGACGTGTATCAACACGAAATTATCGGACGCAACGGTGGCTATGCTGCAGCCTCGGACGTGGCACGTTATGAAATCGTCAATCGTTATGCGGGCACTTATACGGATATTGATCTGGAGAGCGTACGACCCCTCGATGGCGCACTGCATGCCCATCCCGATTTAATGCTGGTCGGCATGGCTGAAGGCAAAAATGACGCAAAGGGCAGCGCCACCCCTTATTTCGCCAACGCCTTATTTTCCAGCCATGCCCAGAGTGCGATGCTGTCCAGCCTGATTGATGACATCGGCAACAACTACCGTTCCATGAAGGGCAATGAGTACGGCGGTGACCGTTACTTCAGTCGCCCGAATAAAAGCACGATTGAAACCACCGGCCCCAATGCATTACGCGGGCACGTCGACAAAGTGATACAGCAAGCGAAGGGGCAGCCGGATCTGGTGCGCAGCGATGCCCGCTCTCTGGCTGATCGAATATGGGACAAAGCAAAGCCGCAAAACGAAGAGTACTGGAAGCTCGTGGATTCCCATTTCAAATTCCCCGACAACTACGTCAATTTTGAGACCGAAGAGCAGCAAAACAGCGCTACCAAAGCAATGGCCGGTGGCGGCCAGCCCGACGCGCTGAAGAGGGGCTAAATAGTGTTGAGAGCCTCGCCTGTCGGCGGGGCTTTTTTATCGACGCGTTCACGTCTCGCGCTCGGTTAAGCAATCCCCCAATAAGTTAGCTATTTGGGTGATATTAATATGCTATTTCGGTATTTAAATTTTTCTTTTTATACCTTTAAAGTTCGCGCTACCCGACGTTACCCACGCCGGAACGGACAGCGCTCGCCACATTATCCTGCGGCGTCATGGACTCAAGATGACCTTCGATTTTGCTTTTATCCTCAGCACCCTGCCGGCATTTCTGAAAGCGGTCGGGGTGACGCTGCAAGTGGGTCTGATCGCCATTGCCACCTCCTTGCTGGTGGCGCTGATCAACGCAGCGCTGTTGGTGTTTCGCACCCCCTACCTGTCGCGGTTGGTGGCGCTGTATGTAGAGCTGGCGCGTAACACGCCGCTGCTGATTCAACTGTTCTTCGTGTATTTCGCGCTGCCGGCCCTGGGCTTGAATATTTCCGGGTTCTGGGCGGCGATCATCACCATGACCTTCCTCGGCGGCGCCTACCTCACCGAAGTGCTGCGCGCCGGTGTGGAAGCGGTGCCAACGGCGCAGATCGAGTCAGGCAAGTCCATCGGCCTGTCCGACTGGCAGCTGCTGCGCCATGTGATTCTGCCCCAGGCCGGCATCCTCAGCCTGCCGGCGCTGTTCGCCAATTTCATCTTTCTGCTCAAGGAGACCACGGTGGTTTCCGCTGTGGCGGTGCCGGAGATTCTCTACACCACCAAGAGCTACATCGCGCTCTACTACAAGACCTACGAAATGCTCGCCGTATTGACGCTGATCTGCGTGCTGCTGTTCTTGCCGTTGTCGCTGTTGCTCAGCCGCTTGGAAAGGAGGCTCCAGCATGGCCAGTTCGGGTCTTGAATTGTTATGGGTGTCGTTGCCGCAACTGGGCAAGGGCGCTGCGCAAACCCTGTCGATTTCGTTCTTGAGCATCGCCTTCAGCACGGTCGGCGGCGTGTTGTATGGCGTATTGCGCACCTTGGACAACCGCGTGATCAATGCGCTGCTGCGGGTTTACCTGGAGCTGTTTCGCGCCATCCCGGTGCTGGTCTGGCTGTACCTGTTGTTTTTCGGCCTGCCGATCTTCTTCGGCCTGAGCATCCCCAGTTTCTGGTGTGCGGTGCTGGTGTTGTCGTTGTGGGGCGCCAGTGAAGTCGGCGAAGTGGTGCGCGGCGCCTTGCATTCGCTGCCCCGTGGCCAGCGCGAAGCCGGCTTGTCGATCGGGCTGTCCGACCCGCAGCTGTACGGCTACGTGCTGCTGCCCCAGGCCCTGAAACGCATGACGCCGCCGACCATCAATGTCTACACGCGGATCATCAAGACCAGCTCCCTGGCGGTGCTGATCGGCGTAGTGGATGTGATCAAGGTCGGCCAGCAAATCATCGAGCGCACCTATGAGTCGGTGTTGATCTACGGCGCGCTGTTCCTGTTTTTCTTCTTTATCTGCTACCCGTTGTCGGCCGCCTCCAAGGTGCTGGAACGGCGCTGGGCCCAAGCATGAGCGCATTGATCGAGTTTCAGGGTTTCAACAAATTCTTCGGCGAACAGCAGGTGCTCAAGGGCATCGACCTGAGCGTGCACAGCGGCGAAGTGGTGGTGATCCTCGGCCCCAGTGGTTGCGGCAAAAGCACCTTGCTGCGCTGCCTCAATGGCTTGGAAGTGGCTCACAGCGGGCACTTGCGGTTCGCCGGCAACGAGCTGTTGGCAAAACATACCGACTGGCGCCAGGTGCGCCAGGACATCGGCATGGTGTTCCAGAGCTACCACCTGTTCCCGCACATGAGCGTGCTCGACAACATTCTGCTCGGCCCCTTGAAGGTGCAAAAGCGCGACCCGCGTGAAGCGCGTGAGCAGGCGGAAAAACTGCTGGCGCGCGTGGGCCTGGCCGACAAGCGCGACGCCTTCCCACGCCAGCTTTCCGGCGGCCAGCAGCAACGCATCGCCATCGTCCGTTCGCTGTGCATGAACCCGCAGGTCATGCTGTTTGACGAAGTCACCGCTGCCCTCGACCCGGAAATGGTCAAGGAAGTGCTGGAAGTCATCCAGGACCTGGCCCGCGACGGCATGACCCTGCTGATTGTCACCCACGAAATGGCCTTCGCCCGCGCCGTCGCCGACCGCGTGGTGTTTATGGAGGCCGGTCGCATCCTCGAACACAACACCCCCGAGGCATTCTTTACGAACCCGCAAACCGCACGCGCGCAGCAGTTCCTGGAGAAGTTCTCCTTTGTTTCAACACTGCCCAGAAAGATCAAGGAACCGGAGCTGCTATGAAAAAGTTACTGCTGCCACTGTTTGCCGTCGCGTTACTGGCCGGCTGCGACAAGAAGGCCGAAGAGCCTGCCAAACCTGCCGCCAGCGCGGTGAGTGCCATCGATAAGATCAAGGCCCGCGACAAGCTGATCGTCGGCG
Source organism: Pseudomonas sp. R4-34-07 (assembly GCF_003852375.1). Classification (NCBI taxonomy): domain Bacteria; kingdom Pseudomonadati; phylum Pseudomonadota; class Gammaproteobacteria; order Pseudomonadales; family Pseudomonadaceae; genus Pseudomonas; species Pseudomonas sp. R4-34-07. Next base: position 289,496 of record NZ_CP027760.1, read on the forward strand.
TCTTCACCGACAAACCGCCGTTCGGCTTCGTTAACGAAGCCGGCCGCTACGTCGGCTTCGATACCGACATCGGCCGCCAATTCGCCAAGGACCTGTTGGGCGATGAAAACAAAGTCGAGTTCGTCGCCGTGGAGCCGGCCAGCCGTATCCCATTCCTGCAAAGCGACAAAGTCGACCTGATCCTCGCCAACATGACCGTGACCCCTGAGCGCAAGGAAGCGGTGGATTTCACCAACCCCAACCTGAAAGTGGCGGTACAGGCGCTGGTGCCGAGCGACAGCCCGGTCAAGAACCTGGATGACCTGGCCACCCGCACCACCATTGTCACCACCGGCACCACTGCCGACATCTGGCTGACCAGGCACCACCCGGACTGGAAACTGCTCAAGTTCGAGAAAAACTCCGAGTCGCTGCAAGCGCTGTCGGCCGGCCGTGGCGATGCCTACGCCCAGGACAACCTGGTGCTGTTCAGCTGGGCCAAGCAGAACCCCGGCTACCGCGTGCTGGAGCAGAAGCTCGGTGACGAAGCACCGATTGCCCCGGCGGTGAAGAAGGGCAATATCGAACTGCGCGACTGGGTGAATGCGGAGTTGGCGAAGTTGGGCGAAGAGAAGTTCTTGCTCAAGCTCTATGACCAATATGTGCGTAAAGAGCTGAGCGATGACACCAAGCCTGAGAGTGTGATTGTTGAAGGCGGGAAGTGGCAGGGCTGAGGCCTGGCCTTTGTGTTGGCTGTTCCGCCGCCATCGGGGGCAAGCCCCCTCCCACACTGGATTGGGTTCACAGGTTCTGATTTGTGCATATATCCAAATGTGGGAGGGGGCTTGCCCCCGATGAGGCCTGTGCAGTCACCCCCTATTCCGGCCACTGCCACGCCGGCGCATCCAGCATCCCCTGGCCCACCACTCGCGTCTCCCCCAGCACCTTCTCCAGCACAATCGAATTGCACTCCTCATCCTGCTGCAGCGCCGCAATCAAGCGGCTGGCATGGGACACCACCCACACCTGGCACTGCGCCGACGCCTGGATGATCAAGCGCGCCAACGCCGGCAACAGGTCCGGATGCAAGCTGGTTTCAGGCTCGTTCAGCACCATCATGGTCGGCGGCCGTGGCGTCAGCAGCGCGGCGATCAGCAGCAGGTAGCGCAAGGTGCCGTCCGACAACTCTGCCGCCGACAACGGGCGCAGCAGACCTTCCTGGTAAAACTCGATGGCAAAGCGCCCGCCCTGTAACGGTTGGATATTTAAGCGCGCGCCTGGAAACGCATCGCTGACTGCGCGCTGTAACGCCTCGGGGTCGCCAATTTCACGAATGGTTTGCAACGCTGCGGCCAAATCGCGCCCGTCGTGATGCAGCACCGGCGTGCGGGTGCCTAACTGCGGTTGGCGCACTGGCGCGTCCACGTCGCTGCGAAAGTGATCATAAAAGCGCCAGCCACGAATGCTCTCGCGCAGCAGCAATACTTCCGGCGAGCCACGCAAACTGCCGACTTGGTCGAACAGGCTGTGATAGTTCGGCGTGTGCTGGGCCAGTACATCCCAGGCGCGGCCTTCGCGAGCGCGTACCAACGGCCCGGAACGCTGTACCAACAGGCTGGCCGGGCGGTAGACGTGCCCGGCCCAGATGCATTCCCTCTTCACTTCCGGGTCGAGGCTGAAAAACGACTGGGTGAGTTCCGGCAAGCCCAGGGAGATCGCGTAGCTGAAATCTTCGGCGGCGAACCCCAGGCGCAGACGCTTGACGCCCTTGCGCACGACAGCCTCCACCGGCACTTCGCCGCTGTGCATGCGCCGGCTGATGGTTTCCGGCCCGGCCCAGAACGTCGAGTCCAGCCCGCCTTCCCGGGCCAGTGCATTGATCACCCCGCCCTGGGCAGTTTCAGCCAGCAGGCGCAGGGCGCGATACAGATTGGACTTGCCGCTGCCGTTGGGGCCTGTCACCAGATTCAAGCGGCCCAGGGGCACCACCAATTTATTGATCGAGCGGTAATTGGCCACCGCGAGGGTCTTGAGCATGGCAATTGAGTCGGTAGGGGAACCATTGAAGTATGGGATCCTCCATGCAGATAAGGAACCCTGATCTAAGCTCACAGTCGCATACACACTGGCACGTCGGCATCACGCAAAAGGAGCCTGCATGGGCGGTCGCATTTCCACATTTTTATTCGGGCTTGGCTTACTGACGCTGCTGGGCGGTTGTGGCCAGGAAAAGACCGAGCCCAAGGCCCATTCACGGGTGTTCGTGCAAACCGTGCAGCCGGCGGATTTCGCCGCAGCGGTCACGCTGACCGGAGATGTCCAGGCGCGGGTGCAAACCGATTTGTCCTTTCGGGTAGGTGGCAAGATCATCCAGCGCCTGGTCGACGTCGGTGATCGGGTGACAGCCAGGCAAGTGCTGGCCAAGCTCGACCCCAAGGACCTGCAAACCAACGTCGATTCCGCCCAGGCCCAGGTCGTGGCCGAGCAGGCGCGGGTCAAGCAAACCGCCGCCGCCTTCGTGCGTCAGGAAAAACTCTTGCCCAAGGGCTACACCAGCCGCAGCGAATACGACGCCGCCCAGGCCGCGTTGCGCAGCAGCCAAAGCGCCTTGGCCGCCGCCCAGGCGCAGTTGGCCAACGCCCGTGAGCAACTTGGCTATACCGCGCTGATCGCCGATGCGCCGGGCATCATCACGGCGCGCCAGGCTGAAGTCGGCCAGGTCGTACAAGCCACCGTGCCGATCTTTAGCCTGGCCCGCGATGGCGAACGCGACGCGGTGTTCAACGTTTACGAATCCCTGCTGGTGGAGCCGCCGCCGGACGCGCCGATCACCGTCAGCCTGCTGGATAACCCGAGCATCAAGACAGTGGGCAGAGTCCGCGAAGTCACCCCTGCCGTGGCCGCCAATACTGGCACCGTGCAAGTGAAGATTGCCCTGCAAAGCCTGCCCAAAGGCATGGAACTGGGCTCGGTGGTGAGCGCCACCGCCAATGGCCCGGCCAAGGCCAGCATCGAGTTGCCGTGGTCGGCCTTGACCAAGGACCTCAGCGAACCCGCCGTGTGGCTGGTAGACGGCGACGGCAAGGCGCAACTGCACAAGGTCACGGTGGCGCGGTACCTCACCGGCAAAGTGATCATCGGCGACGGCCTTAAAGGCGGCGAAAAAGTCGTGGTGGCCGGTGGGCAATTGCTGCACCCCGGCATGCTCGTCGAAATCGCCCAGCAAGGAGCCCAGCCATGAAGCACCTGACGGTGATCCTCGCCGCCAGCCTGTTGCTGGTGGCCTGCTCCAAGGAAGACGCGCCGCCCGAACCGGTGCGCCCGGTGTTGTCCATGGAGGTGAAGGCCGAAGACCAGGCACACCTTGGCCGCTTTGCCGGCACCATTCAGGCCCGCTACGAAAGTAACCTGGGTTTCCGTGTGCCGGGCCGTATCGCCCGCCGCGCGGTGGACGTTGGCGCCGAGGTGGAGAAGGGCGCCTTGCTCGCCGTCCTCGACCCCACCGACCAGCAGAACCAATTGCGCGCCGCCCAGGGCGACCTGGCGCGGGTGCAGGCACAGTTCATCAATGCCCAGGCCAATGCCCGCCGCCAGCAAGAGCTGTTCGACCGTGGCGTCGGTGCTCAGGCGCAGTTGGATGTGGCCCAGACCGACCTGAAAACCACCCAGGCGACCCTCGACCAGGCTCGCGCCTCGGTCAATCAAGCCAAGGACCAGCTCAACTACGCCGAGCTGCGCACCGACCACGCCGGCATCGTCACCGCCTGGAACGCCGAGGCCGGCCAGGTGGTCAGCGCCGGCCAGCAAGTGGTGACCCTGGCCCGCCCGGACATCAAGGAAGCGGTGATCGACCTGCCCGCCGGCCTGGCCGAGCGCCTGCCGGCGGATGTGGTGTTTTTGGTGGCCGGGCAACTGGACCCCAGCGTGCACACCACCGCCATCGTGCGCGAGATCGAGCCCCAGGCCCAAAGCGCCACGCGTACCCGTCGCGCACGCTTGAGCCTGACTGACACCCCCACCGCGTTTCGCCTGGGCACCGCCATCAGCGTGACCTTGAGCAGCGCCATCGCGCCGCGTATCGAGCTGCCGTTGAGCGCCTTGCAGGAAGTCGACGGCAAGACCCGCATCTGGTTGCTCGACACCCAGAGCCAGACAGTGCAACCGCGTGACATCACGGTTATCAGCCGTGACGCCGACAGCGCAGTGCTCAATGGTGGCATCAAGCCCGGCGAGCGCGTCGTCACCGCCGGTGTGAACAGCCTGAAACCCGGGCAGAAAGTCAAAGTCGACGAGGACAGCCCGCGATGAAAGGCAGCTTCAACTTATCCGACTGGGCCATCAAGCATCAGTCCTTCGTCTGGTACCTGATGTTCGTCGCGCTGCTGATGGGCGTGTTTTCGTACATGAACCTGGGCCGCGAGGAAGACCCCTCGTTCACCATCAAGACCATGGTCATCCAGACCCGCTGGCCGGGCGCGACCCAGGAAGAAACCCTCAAGCAGGTCACCGACCGCATCGAGAAAAAACTCGAGGAACTCGACTCCCTCGATTATGTGAAGAGCTACACCCGGCCGGGCGAATCCACCGTGTTCGTGTTCCTCAAGGACACCACCAGCGCCAAGGCTATCCCGGAGATCTGGTACCAGGTTCGCAAGAAGATCGACGATATTCGCGGCACCTTCCCCCAGGGCTTGCAGGGGCCGTCGTTCAACGACGAGTTCGGTGATGTGTTCGGCTCGGTGTACGCCTTCACCGGCGATGGCCTGTCGATGCGCCAGTTGCGCGACTACGTGGAGCAGGTGCGCGCTGAAATCCGCTCGGTGCCGGGGCTGGGCAAGGTCGAGATGATCGGCCAGCAGGACGAAGTGATTTACCTGAATTTTTCCACACGCAAACTGGCGGCCTTGGGCATCGATCAGCGCCAGGTCGTGCAAAGCCTGCAATCGCAAAATGCCGTGACCCCCGCCGGGGTGATCGAGGCCGGGCCGGAGCGGATTTCCGTGCGCACCTCGGGGCAGTTCGCCTCGGAGAAGGACCTGGCCAACGTCAACCTGCGCCTGAATGACCGCTTCTATCGCCTGGCCGACATTGCCGACATCAGCCGGGGCTACGTCGACCCGGCGCGGCCGATGTTCCGTTTCAACGGCAAGCCGGCGATCGGTTTGGCGATTGCGATGCAGAAGGGCGGCAATATCCAGTCGTTCGGCAAGGCGCTGCACGGGCGCATGGATGAGCTGACCGCCGACCTGCCGGTGGGCGTCGGTGTGCACAAAGTTTCGGACCAGGCCGAAGTGGTGGAAGAGGCCGTCGGTGGCTTTACCAGCGCGTTGTTCGAAGCGGTGATCATCGTGCTGGTGGTGAGCTTTATCAGCCTGGGCATGCGTGCCGGGCTGGTGGTGGCGTGCTCGATTCCGTTGGTGCTGGCCCTGGTGTTCGTGTTCATGGAATACAGCGGCATCACTATGCAACGGGTGTCGTTGGGCGCCTTGATCATCGCCCTCGGCCTGCTGGTGGACGATGCGATGATCACCGTGGAGATGATGATCACACGCCTGGAAAAAGGCGAAACCAAGGAGCAGGCCGCCACCTACGCTTACACCTCCACAGCGTTTCCGATGCTCACCGGCACGCTGGTGACCGTCGCCGGTTTCGTGCCGATTGGCCTCAACGCCAGTTCGGCGGGTGAGTACACCTTCACCTTGTTCGCGGTGATTGCCGTGGCGATGTTGGTGTCGTGGGTGGTGGCGGTGCTGTTTGCGCCAGTGATCGGCGTGCATATCCTCAGCGCCAATGTGAAGCCCCATAGCGCCGAGCCGGGGCGCATCGGCCGCGCGTTCAATGGCGGCATGTTGTGGGCCATGCGCAACCGCTGGTGGGCCATCGGCATCACCGTGGGCCTGTTTGTGGCGTCGGTGTTCTCCATGCAATTTGTGCAGAACCAGTTCTTCCCGTCCTCGGATCGCCCGGAAATCCTCGTCGACCTCAACCTGCCGCAAAACGCCTCGATCAACGAGACGCGCAAGGCGGTCGACCGTCTGGAAGCGATCATCAAGGACGACCCGGACATTACGCGCTGGAGCACCTACATCGGCCAGGGTGCGATCCGTTTCTACCTGCCCCTGGACCAGCAACTTGAAAACCCCTACTACGCGCAGTTGGTGATCGTCAGCAAGGGCCTGGAAGAGCGTGGCGCTTTGATTGCGCGCCTGCAAAAGCGCCTGCGCGATGACTTCGTCGGCATCGGCAGTTTCGTGCAGCCGCTGGAAATGGGCCCGCCGGTGGGACGGCCGATCCAGTACCGCGTGTCCGGCAAAGACACCGACCAGGTGCGCAAGCACGCCATCGAACTGGCGACCTTGCTCGACCAGAACACCCACCTGGGCGAGATCATCTACGACTGGAACGAGCCGGGCAAAGTGCTGCGCGTCGACATCGCCCAGGATAAGGCACGGCAACTGGGGCTGTCGTCGGAAGACGTGGCGCAGTTGATGAACAGCGTGGTCAGCGGCGCCTCGGTGACCCAGGTGCACGACGATATCTACCTGATCAACGTGGTCGGCCGCGCCGAGGACGCCGAACGCGGTACGCCGGAAACCTTGCAGAACCTGCAGATCGTCACGCCCAACGGCACCTCGATTCCGCTGCTGGCCTTCGCCACCGTGCGTTACGAGCTGGAGCAGCCGCTGGTGTGGCGTCGCGACCGCAAGCCGACCATCACTATCAAGGCCGCAGTGCGCGACGAGATGCAGCCGACCGACCTGGTCAAGCAGCTGGCGCCGACTATTCAGAAGTTCAGCGACGGCCTGCCGGCGGGTTACAAAGTCGCCACCGGCGGCACCGTGGAAGAAAGCGGCAAGGCCCAGGGCCCGATTGCCAGCGTGGTGCCGCTGATGCTGTTCCTCATGGCCACGTTCCTGATGATCCAACTGCACAGCGTGCAGAAGATGTTCCTGGTGGCGAGTGTCGCGCCGCTGGGGCTGATCGGCGTGGTGCTGGCGCTGATTCCCACGGGCACGCCCATGGGGTTTGTGGCTATCCTCGGTATCCTCGCGCTGATCGGCATCATCATCCGCAACTCGGTGATCCTGGTGACGCAAATCCACGAATATGAAGTGGCCGGCTACACACCGTGGGACGCCGTGGTGGAGGCCACCGAGCATCGGCGCCGGCCGATCCTGCTCACGGCGGCTGCGGCGAGCCTGGGCATGATCCCGATTGCCCGGGAAGTGTTCTGGGGGCCGATGGCCTACGCGATGATTGGCGGGATCATCATCGCCACCTTGCTGACGCTGTTGTTCCTGCCGGCGCTGTATGTGGCCTGGTACAAGATCCGCGAGCCAAAGCAGGAAGAACGCGGTTAAAAATGTGAGCGGGGCTGATCGTTCCCACGCTCCGCGTGGTAACGCCTCCTGGGACGCTCCGCGTCCCGCCAAGCGCTGCAAATTTCGGCTACTGCGCACAGGTGACGCGGAGCGTCACGGGCCGCATTCCCACGCGGAGCGTGGGAACGATCTTTGAGACGTGGGAAACTTCCGGAAGCGACGGGTGTTGCCCTGGTCACCCGTTGAGTGTTTTACCCTCCGGCCTCCACCTTTCAACGGTCGCCTGCCATGAGCCGTCTGCGTCATACCTTGCTGATCTGTTGCTGCTTCCTGTCGCCCCTGGCCTTTGCCAGCACCGTACTGGAAAACCCGTTGTGGCGAGTCGAACTCGACCCGGCCACCCTCGCCATCCGTGTGACACCCAGCGGCCAACCCGAGGTTCAAGCCTCCCAAGGCGTATCGGCCCGCGCCGTCAGTCAACTCGCACAAAACGATCAACAGGTCAGTTGGCAGTGGGACGACGGTGCCTATCGCGTGACTGCCAGCCTTGAGCAGCGCGACCTGCTGCTGTCGATCAGGGCGCGGGAAGACGGTGAACTGCCGATCCTTGTGCAGCCGGCGAGCGCCCTGGGCAAGGGGGTTATGTGGCCGTTGGCCGAAGGGCATTACGTGCCGGCCGGCAATGCCCTGTGGAGCGATTTCCTGGTGGCGCAGGGCGATATCAACACCACCCAGGACCTCAGCCTGCCGCTGTGGGGTGTCGATCACGGCGCCTTTACCTTGAACTGGCTGCTGACCAATCCCTACAACAACCGCCTGCGCTGGCAAGGCCAGGCGTTGTCGTTGGCCCATGAGTTCACGTCGCTCGCACCTGCCGCGCCCATGACCCTGTTGTTGCACCTGGGCGAAAGCGACCCGTTGGCCGGCGCCAAGCGCTATCGCCAATGGCTGGTCGAACAGGACCGTTACGAACCCTTGGAGGCCAAGCTGCGACATACGCCGGGCGCGCAAAAACTGCTGGGCGCCAGCCATGCCTACCTGTGGGGCAATGACCTGCTGGCGCTGGAGGATGTGCGTGATTGGCCGCTGTTGCTCAAGCGCTTGCGCGATCATGCGCTCAAGGGCCTGTTGGACAAGGACTCCGCAGCGCTGCTGGCGCAGCCGCGCAGGTTGAATCGCTACGAGCAAACCGTGCTGTTGCGCGGCCTCAACGCGGCGATCAACCAGAAGGCCCGGCAGAGCTGGCAGGTGGACGAGCCCGATATGACCCGTCTTGCCGCCCGCTACGGTGAGTTGCGTCGTGAATTGGCCGTGGATTTTGCCGGGGCCCTCGGCGGTAGCCCCGACACCTGGGGCAGCAAGGTAGTACAGACACTGCGCGACGCCGGGCTGCCACGCTTGATGCTGACCCTGGGCGAAGGCTGGGAAGGCGGCCTGTGGCACCCCGAAACCATCCGCGCCGGTGTCGACGCGGGCTACCTGATGGCGCCCTACGACTCCTATCAAACCGCGTTGTCCGCCACCGAAAATCCCGACTGGACCACCGCCCACCTGGGCAGCAAGGCCTACCGCGACTGCGCCATTGTATTGAAGGACGGCCAGCTCAAGACTGGCTTCCAGCGGTCCGGCCACTACACCGATCCGCGCTGTGTGCGGCCGTTATTGGAAGCGCGGGTGAAAGCCGTACAGGCCAGGGCCGGCTTCAACGCCTGGTTTCTCGATGCGTACGCTACCAGCATGCTGCTCGACAGTTACCGCGACAGCGCACCGATGACCCAGGCGCAAAACGCTGAAGGCAATATCGATGCGTCCCGTTGGCTGAACACCACGCTGCAATTGCCGACAGGCTCCGAAGACGGCAACGCCATCACCGCCCAGGGGATCCTGTTCGCCCATGGCATGCAAACCCCGGTGCTGGGCTGGGGGGATCGCGACATGACTCAGGACAAACAGTCGCCCTACTACGTGGGCAACTGGTATCCGCCGGAGCAACCGGCGGTGTTCTTCAAGTCGGTGCCGCTGAACGAGCCGTTTCGCACGCTCTACTTCGATCCGACGATGCGCCTGCCGCTGTACCAGGCGGTGTTCCATGGTTCGGTGATCACCACCCATCACTGGCTGTTCGATAGCCTCAAACTGAGCAATGTGCGGGCTGAAAATGAGCTGACGCAGTTGCTCTACAACGTACCGCCGCTGTATCACCTGAGTGCTGCGACGCTCAAGGAACGGCTGCCGTTGATCCAGCGCCAGGACCGATTTTTCCGTCCCCTGCATGAGCGCCTGGCGACTCAGGCGATGACTGATTTTCGCTGGCTGACCGCAGATAAACAGGTGCAGCAAACCACGTTTGTCGATGGCACGCGGCTGGTGGCGAATTTCTCGGCGGGAGAAAAACGAGGCTATGCCGGGCGCAGTGTGACGGCGCTGGTGGAGGGTGAAAAGCCGGTGGTGTATCAGTTGGAGCAGCAGCGCGACTGAGACCATCGGGGGCAAGTCGAATCGTCGCACCGCCCCTCCTACATTTGGAATGCGTTCCCCTGTGGGAGGGGGCTTGCCCCCGATAGCGTCAGCCCAGGCAATACATCACTTAAACCCGACGCCAAACGCTGGCCAACCAAGGCTGCTGTTCCCGAGGCAATCCAGCCGGCCGGTAATAGTGCTCCAACTCCACAAACCCCGCCGTTGTCAGCAATGCCTGCCAGGCCTCCAGATCGTGATAAGACCCATACCGTGGCCCATTCCAGCCTTCCTGGTTGTCACCGCGAGGGTTGGAGCTGAACAGCACGCCCCCAGGCTTCAACGTGCCATGCAGTTGTTTGAGAACGCGCGGCAATTCCTGCTTGGGAATATGAAACAGCACCGCATTGGCAAACACCCCATCGAAGCGCCCGTCGGGCAGGTCCAGCTTGAGGAAGTCCTGCTGCAAAACCTCGCAGCCACTGTCGTCCCGCGCCATCTGCGCAAACCGCTCGGAACCATCGAGCCCCACGGCGATATGCCCCAGGCGTGTAAAGGTCTGCAGATCCCGCCCCGGCCCGCAGCCAAAATCCAGCACGGTAAACGGCGGCGTGCCCTGGATGTGCCGCAGCAACGCGTCGATGTTCTGGCTCACATCGTGATCGCGGGTGCCCTCGCGGAAGTCTTCGGCCACTTTGTTGTAATGGCCGAGGGTGATGGCGGTGATCTGGTCGAGGTCGTCGGGCTTGAGGGTCATGACAGGCAATACCGGGCGCTGGGATGCGCCGACTATACCTCACCTCTTGTTCAGCACCCGCGCCAGTCGATCGCCGCCGAGTTGGATCACCGCCACCAACACCACCAACAGCACAATCACCGTGAGCATGATCTGCGTATCGAAGCGCTGGTAGCCATAGCGGTACGCAATGTCGCCCAGCCCGCCCGCGCCAATCGCCCCGGCCATGGCCGACGAGTTGATCATGGTCACCAGGGTAATGGTGAACCCGCCGACGATCCCCGGCAGCGCTTCGGGCAACAGCACATGCCAGATGATGTGCCAGCGGCGGCACCCCATGGCCTGCGCCGCTTCGATCAAGCCATGGTCGACCTCGCGCAGGCTGACTTCGGCGATGCGCGCAAAGAACGGCGTGGCCGCGATGGTCAGCGGCACGACTGCCGCCCATACACCGTAGGTGGTGCCCACGATCAGCCGGGTGAACGGGATCAGTGCCACCATCAGGATCAGAAATGGAATCGAGCGGAACAGATTGACGAAGGCGCCCAGCACGCGGTTCAGCGCCGGTGCCTGGTAGATGCCACCTTTGTCGCTGGTGACCAGAAACACTGCCAGCGGAATCCCCACCAGCAAGGCGATCAACGACGACACGCCCACCATCAACAAGGTGTCGATGGCGCCCTGCAGCAAACGATCAAACCACATAGCCCAGCACCTCCACCTGTTGTGCCCAGTTTGCGGCGCGGTTGCGCAGTTCTTCGGTGCTATGGGGCGAGCCATTCACCGCCAGCAGCAGTTGCCCCAAGGCATGGCCCTGAATCCGTTCGACGCCGCCCTGCAGCAGACGCACACGCCCGCCGAGGGCACTGAACAGCGCGGCCAGGTCGGGTTCATCGCTGGCGCTGCCGGTGAACTGCAAGCGCAGCACCACGGCGGCTTCCGGCGATTCAGGCTGGGTATGCAAACGGTTTTGCAGTTCTTCCGGCAGCCCATGTTGCAGCGGCGCCAGCAGGGTCTTGCTCACCTCGTGTTGCGGGTTACCGAACACTTGCCACACCGGGCCTTGCTCGACGATGCGCCCATGCTCCAGCACCACCACGCGGTCGCAGATGTCGCGGATCACCGCCATTTCGTGGGTGATCAACACGATGGTCAGGCCCAGGCGCCGGTTGATCTCGCGCAGCAGGCCGAGGATCGATTGGGTGGTTTCCGGATCCAGCGCCGAGGTGGCTTCGTCGCACAGCAAAATCTCGGGGTCGTGCACCAGCGAACGGGCGATGCCCACGCGCTGTTTCTGCCCGCCCGAGAGCTGCGCCGGATAGGCCTGGTGCTTGTCTTGCAAACCCACCAGTTCCAGCAGCTCACGCACCTTCTGCTCACGCTGCGGCTTGGGCACCCCGGCGACCTTGAGCGGCAGTTCGACGTTCTGCCAGACGGTCTTGGCCGACATCAGGTTGAAGTGCTGGAAGATCATGCCGATGCGCCGGCGCAGCGCGACCAGGCGGTCTTCATCGAAGCTGCCGATATCCACCTGATCGATCAGCACGCGCCCGCTGCTGGGTTGTTCCAGGCGATTGATGGTGCGGATCAGCGACGACTTGCCGGCGCCGCTGCGGCCGATGATGCCGAACACTTCGCCGCGCGCAATCGCCAGGTCAATGCCTTGTAGGGCATGCACCGTGCCGTCATAGGTTTTGCCCAGGTTGATGAAACGCACATGGGCGCTGTTGAAGTCCGGATGCAGTTCGGTCTGCTCGGCGTCCCTGGGCAATGTGCCCAGGTCGCGCAGTTGGGCGTTGGCAGCGGTCATTTTTTATCGTCCCAGCCGACCTGGTAGAGCTTGCCGAGGGATTTATCCAGGGCGGCGCGCACCGTCGGCGAGTGCTGGTAAATGTCGACGAACTTGATCACCCTCGGGTCGGTTTTGCTCTTGGGCTGGATCACGAACTGGATCACGTATTCCGGGTGGTCGAGGCCATCGAACAGCAGCGCCGACTCGGCATCGAAGGTCTTGGACAGGCGGATGTACGCCGGGTAGCCCTGCACCAGATCGGCGTCGTCATAGGCGCGTACCAGTTGCACGGCCTCGACTTGCAGGATCTTGATCTTTTTCGGGTTGCTGACGATGTCTTCTTCAGTGGCCTTGTAGCCCACCCCCGGCTTGAGCGTGATCAGCCCGGCTTTGGCCAGCAGTTGCAGGCCGCGCCCGCTGTTGATCGGATCGTTGGCGATGGCCACGCTGGCGCCTTCGGGCAGGTCATCGAATCTTTTGTACTTTTTCGAATACAGACCGACGTTGTTGATGATGCCCGGCGCATAGGGCACCAGGTCAAAGCCGGCGGCGGCCTTGGCATTTTCCAGGAAGGGGATGTGCTGGAAGTAGTTCACATCGATATCGCCGGCGGCGAGGCTGACGTTCGGCGCGATCCAGTCGGTGAATTCCACCAGTTCGACCTTCAGGCCTTGTTTGCCGGCCTCTTCCACGGCGGCTTCCAGGGGAATCGCGAAGGCGGCGGTGGTGCCGACTTTCAACGGCGCATCGGCGGCGAATACGGCCGAGCTGAACAAGCCGAAGGCCAGGGCCAGTGCTTTGACTGGGTGGGTGAGCAGGGTTTTTTTCATAAATTTTTCCAGTCATAAGGTATTGGTACAAACAATGAAGATCCAATGTGGGAGGGGGCTTGCTCCCGATGAGGGAGTGTCAGTGAATGCCGCTGTGTCTGACCCACTGCTATCGGGAGCAAGCCCCCTCCCACATTTTTTGGTTCAGTGTCGGTAGGTGGAGCCGGTGTGTTGTTCGGGTAAGCGAGCGGCGCCATGGAAGACTTTTTCGCGCAGCGTTCCCTGCTCATATTCAGTCTTGTACGAACCACGCTTTTGCAGCTCCGGCACCACCAGATCAATGAAATCCACATAGCTTTCCGGCGTCACAATGCGCGTGAGGTTGAAGCCATCCAGGCCGGTTTCGCTGATCCACGATTCCAGTTCGTCGGCGACCTGCTCGGGCGACCCCACCAGCGTGATGTAGCGCCCACCGAGGGCGTGCTGTTCGAGCAATTTGCGTCGGGTCCAGTCGTTGTTCTGCAGGTTCTTGGTCGCCGACTGGATGGCGTTGCTCTTCACGTACTGGATCGGTTCATCCAGTTCGTACTCGGAAAAGTCGATCGCCGTGGACGCCGAAAAGTGCGCCACGCCGGCCTCCGCGCTGGCATAGCTGAGGTACTCGGCGTGCTTGGCCCAGGCCAGTTCCTCGGTCGCGCCGACGATCACGTTCAGGCCCATGAACACCTTGATGTCATCCGGATTGCGCCCGGCCTGCACCGCGCTGGCGCGCACTTTGTTCACCTGGATTCGGGTCGCGGCCTTGTTCTGCCCGCTGATGAACACGCACTCGGCATGGCGCCCGGCGAACTGCAGGCCACGGTCCGAACTGCCGGCCTGGAACAGCACCGGCGTACGCTGCGGCGATGGCTCGCACAGGTGATAGCCCTGCACCTGGTAGAACTCGCCATGGTGTTCGACCTTGTGCACCTTGCCCGGCTGCGCATACACCCGTGCCTTGGGATCGTTGACCACCGCGTCATCCTCCCAGCTGCCTTCCCAGAGTTTGTACAACACCTCCAGGTATTCATCGGCCTGGTCATAGCGGCGGTCATGCTCGACCTGCTCGGTCAGCCCCATGGCCTTGGCGGCGCTGTCGAGGTAGCCGGTGACGATGTTCCAACCCACCCGGCCCCGGCTCAGGTGGTCGAGGGTGGACATGCGCCGGGCGAACAGATACGGCGGCTCGTAGGTCAGGTTGGCGGTGAGGCCGAAGCCGAGGTTCTGGGTGACGGCCGCCATGGCCGAGACCAGCAGGAGCGGGTCGTTGACCGGCAACTGGATCGATTCCTTGAGCGGCACGTCGATGGACTGCTGGTACACGTCATACACGCCGACGATATCGGCGATAAACAAACCGTCGAACAGCCCGCGCTCGAGGATTTTTGCCAGGTCAGTCCAGTACTCGAGGGTCTTGTACTGGGTGGACGTGTCCCGTGGATGGGTCCACAAACCGTGGTTGATATGCCCGATGCAGTTCATGTTGAAGGCATTGAGCAGGATTTTTTTCTTGCTCATCAGATGGTCCCCCGCAGCGGCGGGTTTTCATCGTTGAGGTAGTAATTGCCCACCGCGTGGTATTTCCAGCGCACCGGGTCATGCAGGGTGTGCACCCGTGCGTTGCGCCAGTGGCGATCTAGGCCATGCTCGGCCAGGGTCGCCTGGCTGCCGGCCAGTTCGAACAGCGTGCTGCCGGCGGCCAAGGAGATTTCGGTGCTCAAGGCGCGCACTTCGGCGACGGCGATGGAGGCGGCCGCGACGGTCTGGGCATTGCTGTCGGCCTGGGCGCGGTCGAGGAATTCGCCCGAGCGCTCCAGCAGCGCTTCGGCGGCGTGCAGGCGAATGCTCAAGTGGCCGAAGCTCTTCAAGGTCAGCGGGTCATCAGTGGCCTTTTCGCTGCCCGAGTCGATCCAGGGACGGGTCTTGGTGCGCACAAAATGCAGCGCGTCTTCGAAGGCGGCGCGGGCGATACCGGTGTCGATGGCGGCATGAAGAATCTGCGCCAAGGGGCCGACGGTGGTCGGGCGTTCGAAAGCGCTCTGGAACGGGATCACGTCCTGCGCCGCCACCCACACGTTGTCGAACACCACTGAGCCGCTGCCGGTGGTGCGCTGGCCGAAGCCGCTCCAGTCGTCGATCACGCTCAGGCCTTCGCTGTCGCGCGGCACAAAGGCCAGTTGCTGCACGCCGTGTTCATCCACCACCGAGGTGGGGATGCGCTGGGCGTAGATCGCGCCAGTGGAATAGAACTTGCGGCCGCTGATGCGAAAACCCTCGCCATCACGCGTGAGCCTGGTCACACGGTCGTGGGCGGTCTTGGTGCCCAGCTCCGCCAAGGCGTTGCCAAAACGCTGGCCGGCCAAAACCTCGGCGTACAGGCGCTGCTGCTGCTCGGGGTTGCCGTTGACCCGCAGCACTTCAAGGGCATAGAAGTGGTTCTGCGGGATCTGGCCCAGGGAGGCATCGGCCTGGGCAATCAGCGCGATGACCTTGGCCAGGGTGACGTTGGACACACCAGCGCCGCCGTAGGCCTTGGGCACGCTGATGCCCCACAGGCCGGAGCGCGAAAAGGCGTCTAGCTCGGCCAGCGGCAGGCGGCGCTCGCGGTCGCGCTGGGCGCTGTCGCGGCGCAAGTCCTCAGCCAGGTCGCTGGCGACAATAAGGGCTTGTTCGTCGCTGGTGATGACCGCGACGGGGTGAGAGAAAGTCATGATGTTCTCCAGATGTCTGGTCGGTCAGATCCAGGAATGGCGAGCCGGCAAAGTGCCGTTCAGGCGATAGGCGCCCACCGCGTGATACTTCCAGCGCACCGGGTCATGCAGCGTGTGGACCCGCGCATTGCGCCAGTGCCGGTCAAGGTTGAATTCGGCGAGGGTGGCGCGGCTGCCGGCCAGCTCGAAGAGTTTTTCACTGACCAGCAATGACACCTCGGTCGTGAGTACCTTGGCTTCAGCGACGGCGATCGACGCGCGTGCGGCGGACTGCGCGGTGATCGGCGCAGCGCTGACCTGGTCCAGCACCTGGCCGGCCTTGCGCAACAGCGCCTCGGCGGCGTGCAGTTCGATTTTCAGCTTGCCGATGTCCGCGATCACATACAGGTCGTCGCTGGCCCGTTCGACCTTGGCGTCGATCCACGGGCGCGAGCGTTCACGTACAAAGGCGATGGTGTCGTCCAGGGCGCCACGGGCAATGCCGGCGTCGATGGCCGCCTGGATCAATTGCGAGACGGCACCCTGGATATTCGGGCTTTCGCCCAGGCGCCAGTTGTCCACCACCAGTTCTGCGTCCACCGGTACCCGGTCAAGCAGCACGGTGCCGCTGGCAGTGGTGCGTTGGCCAAAGCCCGACCAGTCATCCACGATGCGCAGCCCTTCGCTGCCACGGCGCACGAACGCCATGACTTGCTTGCCGTCGTCGTTGAGCGCTTTGATGGCCACCCAGTGGGCAAACAGAGCGCCGGTGGAGTAGAACTTCTGGCCGCTGACCACGTAGCCGTCACCCTCGGCGGTGATACGCGCCTTGAGCTCCAGGGTATTTTTGGTGCCGCGTTCCGGGCCGCCATTGCCGATGCGCCAACCGTCGAGCACGCTCTGGAACAGCTGCTTTTTCTGGCGCTCGCTGGCGGTGTTTTGCAACAGGTGCAGGATGCCGAAATGGTTCTGCGGGATCTGCCCCAGGGCCGGGTCGGCCGCGCTGATGATCGCGAAGACCTCGGCCAGGGTGACGAATGAAACCTGCGGGCCGCCGTACTCACGGGGAATGGAAATGCTGCCCAAGCCGCTGCGGGTGAACTGTTCGACCTGCGCCCAGGGCAATTGGCGTTGCTGGTCGCGCTTGGCGGCTTGCAGGCGCGCGGCGTCGGCCAGCTCATGGGCGGCGCTCAGCGCCTGGGCGTCGTTGCGCAGCACCGTGGCCGGCAACAACAGTGGGGCTACGTCCAGATCACTCTGGAGGGGTGTTAGAGCCAAGTTAGACATCAGCGCCGCTCCTTGGCTGCACGTAATGCCCTGGCGTTATGCACCGGGGTAATTCTGACCATACCGACCTCGCATTCAATGAAATAAAAACAAAACAATCAGGAATGTCCGGTGGTCCGGTTCATATACCCTAAGCGTGTTTATTTTTTAAATAAACTAACTTTTAGGAATATGCATAGAAGGCGCGTCACCCCGGTTCGCAGGGAGAGCCGAAAGGGCGAGGTTGATACACGTCCTTGGCTGCACCAAGGGGCGTGGGAACCCAGGCGGCGATGCGCAAGGTGCGGGCTGGCGCCCAGCGCGAATTGTTGCCGACGCGGTCCAGGATGCAGTACGTCACCTCCAGGCGGCAGTCGTCACCGCCTTCGATAATGACTGTCGAAGGCACCCAGACCTGCACCGCCAGGCCGACGTCCCTGGCCTGGATGTTCGGCAGGTCCATGCGCACGTCACCCCAGCGCAACGTGATGGCATCGCCACTGGCCATGTTCGCGTAAGGCTCGATGCTCAGCGGAATTCCGCGTTGCACCTGGCGACTGTTGACGCCCTGGCGGCGAATGGTCTCGGGCAGGCTGACCGGCGCGAGGTTCTGGTTTTCGTCGCTGTACAGGGCCGACGGCGCGCCGCCCGGGTAATTGGTTTTGACCCGGACCTGGGTGGTGGCCGAGCGCGCCGGGCCGTGGCCGATCTGCATGATCTGGTAATGCACCCGCGCCGGGCCATCCTGTACAAAACTTTCCGGCACTCGCAGGTGGGTAGGCGTGCCGATTTTGCCGGCGGTCACCCGGCGTGAGGCGGCAAAGCAGTTGTTCCAGAACAGCTCGATCAGGTCGCCTTCTTCCATGCCGGGGTAAGGTGCGATGTCGACCTGCAATTGGGCAGCCGCGTGGGCACTGATGCCGTTTCGAACGGCTTGGGGCAGGGTGGGTGCGGTCAGCATGGCCGGGGTTGTAGTGTGCGTCATAAGTGATCTCCTTGATGCAGCCAGCAGCAATCGTTCCGGGCCTGGGCGCGGGTGCGCAAAGGGGCCGAAAGAACGATTCAGTGAGTAGCCGGGATAGGATCCAATCCTCTGGACGCTAGATAAGACGGTTGGGCCGGGGGCGTCAATGGCGGCAAAAGGCTAAACGGCGGGCTGGAGGATATTCAGAAGGGTCTGACTGGAAGGGGTATTTCAAGAGGGGCGCAGCGTGGTGTTTTACCGGCAGCAATGGCGTTTCGGTGTAGGAGCGGCTTTTGTGGCGAGCAAGCCGGCTCGCCACAAAAAACTGGGTCAATGGGCGAGAAACTTGCTCAGGAACTGCTGGGTGCGTTCTTCCCTGGGATTGGCGAACAGCGCCTTGGCTTCACCCTGTTCGACGATCACGCCCTTGTCGAAAAAGATCACACGGTTGGCCACATCCCGGGCAAAGCTCATCTCGTGGGTGACGATCACCATGGTGCGGTTTTCTTCGGCCAGGCTGCGGATGGTCGCCAGCACTTCACCTACCAGTTCGGGGTCGAGGGCCGAGGTGGGTTCGTCGAACAGGATGACCTCCGGCTCCATGGCCAGCGCCCGAGCGATCGCCACACGCTGTTGCTGCCCACCGGACAAGCGCCGAGGATAAGCCGCCTCCTTGCCCGCCAGGCCCACTTTGGCCAGTAGCTTGCGGCCCAGTTCGGTCGCCGCCTCGCGTGGCATCTTCTTGACCACGATCGGGCCTTCGATGACGTTTTCCAGCGCGGTGCGGTGGGGGAACAGGTTGAAGTTCTGGAAGACAAAACCGACGTGCTGGCGCAGGCGTCGCACCAGGCCCTGTTGCTGGTTGAGTGGCTTGCTGCTGTCGATCTCGATGTCGCCCACCTTGATGCGGCCGCTGGTGGGTTCTTCGAGAAAATTCAGGCAGCGCAGGAAGGTGGTCTTGCCGGAACCGCTGGGGCCGATGATGGCCACGACTTCGCCGGCCTTGACCTCCAGGTCGATACCGTTGAGCACCACCTGGCCGTTGAATTGTTTAGTCAGCTTTTCAACCACGATCATGCTTCAGGACTCCAGGTCATGCCGGTTGACCCGGTCTTCCAGACGATTTTGCAGATGCGCCAGGATGCTCGCCAGGATCCAATAGATCAGGGCTGCGGACAGATACATGGTGAAAATTTCGAAGGTGCGCGCCGAGACCAGTTGCGCCTGACGGAACAGCTCGGGCACCTGGATAGTGGCGGCCAGCGCCGTGTCCTTGACCAGCGAAATGAAACTGTTGCCCAGCGGCGGCAAGGCCGTGCGCATGGCCTGCGGCAGGATGGCCCGGCGCAATGTCTGCGCACGGGTCATGCCGATACTCGCGGCGGCTTCCCACTGGCCACGCTCGATGGACGCGATGGCGGCCCGCAGGATTTCACAGGCGTAGGCGGCCATGTTCAGCGAAAAGCCGATCATGGCGGCCGGGATCGGGTCCAGCTCGATACCCACTTGCGGCAAGCCGTAGTAGATCAGGAACAGTTGCACCAGCAACGGCGTGCCGCGAAAGAACGACACGTAGACCCGCGCCGTCCAACTCAGCAGCTTGAAGCGCGACAGGCGCATCAACGCCAGGCCAAAGCCCAGCAGCAGGCCGAAAAACATCCCGCCCAGGCTGAGGATCACCGTGTAATACGCGCCCTTGAGCAAAAAGGGCGCGGAGTCCAGCGCGAGTTGGAAACCTGCTTCCATTATTGAGTGACGTCAGCGTTGAAGTACTTCTCGGACAACTTCTTCAAGGTGCCGTCGGCGCGCAGCTTGTCGAGGGCCTTGTTTACCGCGTCGAGCAGTTCAGGCTCGCCCTTGCGCAGGGCAATACCGGCTTCCTGGCGGGAGAAGGCGTCGCCGGCAGCGGCGGTGTCCTTGGCTTTCTTGGCGTATTCCAGAGCGGCCAGGCGGTCGATCAGGATCGCGTCGATGCGGCCGATGCGCAGGTCCTGGAATTTGGTCGGGTCGTCGTTGTAGGTCCTGATTTCCGCTTTGGGTTGGTTGGCCTTGAGCCATTGTTCGTAGTTGGTGCCCAGGCCTACCCCGACTTTCTTGCCGGCCAGGTCGTCGGCGGTCTTGATGCTGTCGACATTCTTCGCCAGGGTCAGCGCCTGGATACCGGAAATGGTGTAGGGCTTGGAGAAGTCATACTTCTTCTTGCGCTCTTCGGAAATCGTCACCTGGTTGACTACGGCGTCCAGGCGTTTGGATTCCAGGGCGACGAGGATGCCGTCCCATGGCGTGGCTTGCAGCTTGACCTTGACGCCCAGCTCCTTGGCCAGCGCCTCGGACAGCTCCACCTCGAAGCCGCTGAGCTTGCCGCTTTCATCGACAAAGCTGAACGGTGGGTAGGTGCCTTCCAGGCCGATCTTGATCTCGCCGGCTTTCTTGATGGTGTTCAGTTGCTCGCCGGCGACCGCCTGGCCAAGCATGCCTGCGCCGAGCGCCAAGCCCAATGTGCCGACCAGCAATGTGCGACGCAATACAGAAATAGTCATGAAGAGCCCCTGTGGTTTTTTATGGTGAGCGAAGCCGGTGACGCAGTAGCCGTATCCTGCCTTAAAGCGCGGTGCGCGTCTTCGCCTTCGGCGCGATGATAAAGGCGGTTTTTAAGACTTGAAAATAATATAAATCCAACTTCATATTCATATTTAGAATATCAATGAGGTCAAGTGTGGGAGGGGGCTTGCTCCCGATGGCGGTGTAACAGTCCCTTTATCTGTATCTGACCCACCGCTATCGGGACCAAGCCCCCTCCCACATTCCGGTCCGTGTTCGGTCAGTTGAACACCGAATCATAGGCAAACAACGCCGGCGCTCCGCCGGTATGCAGGAAAATGATCGGCCCGTCTGCGAACCGCTGGCGCCCGATACCGTCCAGCAGGCCGGCCATGGCCTTGCCCGTGTAGACCGGGTCGAGCAACAGACCTTCCTGGCTGGCCAGAAGTTTGATCGCCGACAACGTA
This sequence comes from Pseudomonas sp. R4-34-07, assembly GCF_003852375.1. Lineage (NCBI taxonomy): Bacteria > Pseudomonadati > Pseudomonadota > Gammaproteobacteria > Pseudomonadales > Pseudomonadaceae > Pseudomonas > Pseudomonas sp. R4-34-07. The sequence goes on from NZ_CP027760.1 coordinate 310,519, forward strand.
CCCGCATTCGGCTCGCCATAACGCGGGCCGAAGTATTCGTCCCACAGGATCACCTTGAAGGCTTCCGGCACCTGCATGCCGAGCAGCTCGGCCGTGCGCTCGGCCAGGCCTTGCACTTTCGGACGTTGGGCTTCGTCGGTGCGCGACACGGTGACGCCGATCACCGGCAGGTTCGGCAGCGCTTCGCTCAACGCCAGTGCCAGGCCGCTGTGGGTGCCTGCGCTGCCGGAGGCCAGTACCACCGCCGCAAAGTCGAGGCCGCTGTCTTCGATCTGCGCCGCCAGCTCCAGGCCCGCGCGCACATACCCCAACGCGCCGAGGGCGTTCGAGCCGCCGATAGGCACCAGGTAGGGCTTCTTGCCGTTGCTGCGCAGGCGGTCGGCGAGGGCGTTGAGTTGGTCGTCGGCATTGTCGAGGTTTTCTACCCGCTCCACCTTGGCGTCGAACAGCTCCAGCAACAGGCGGTTGCCGTTGCTCAGGTAGTTGGGGTCTTCGGTGCCGGTGGGGTTTTCCAGCAGGGCGACGCAGCCCAGGCCGAGCCTTGCGGCCAGCGCGGCGGTCTGGCGCACATGGTTGGACTGGATAGCGCCGGCGGTGACCAGGGTATCGGCGCCCTGGGCGATGGCGTCAGCGGCGAGGTATTCAAGTTTGCGCAATTTATTGCCACCCATGGCCAATGGGGTGGTGTCGTCGCGCTTGACGTAGATATCCCTGCCCAGCCAGGCCGACAGCCGCTCGAGTTTTTCCAGGGCGGTGGCGCCGCCCAACAGTTCCAGACGGTTAAAGCGGTCGAGCTGTTGTTTGATCATGGCTATGCACGGTGGCTGAGTGATGGGGCGACTATAGGCAGGCACTTTTCATCGGGCAACCGCCAATCGCTTATGTCAGATGGTTCTTAGCCTCGCACCATTGGTTCTTAAGCGCTGCCAGGGCCATACCGTAAAGTGAGGGCCATTTCGTCAGGAGTGAATACCGTGAGTGAGCGTTCCAGCCATTGGCAACTACAGACCATCGTCAGCCAACTGCGCAGCGCCCGGGACCAGTGGCGAACGCGCAATGGCCGCTTGAGTGGCGAACATGGAGGCCGCGAACTACCGTCTCGCCAGGCGGTGGCGCAGATTCTCGAAGCCTTGTGCGGCGCACTGTTCCCGATGCGCCTGGGCCCGGTGGACCTGCGCGAAGAAAGTGAAGACTTCTACGTCGGGCATACCCTCGACGTCGCCCTTAACGCCTTGCTCGCCCAGGCCCGCCTGGAGCTGCGCTACGCCGCGCGCCAGGGCGGCCAGGATGACCGTGAGGTCGACGCCCAGGCCATTCGCCTGATCCAGGATTTCGCCCTGGCCTTGCCGGCGTTGCGCAGCCTGCTGGATACCGACGTACTGGCCGCCTACCACGGAGACCCGGCCGCGCGCAGCGTGGATGAGGTGCTGCTGTGCTACCCCGGCATCCTGGCGGTGATTCACCATCGTCTGGCCCATCATCTATACCGCGCCGGTTTGCCCTTGCTGGCGCGGATCAGCGCGGAAATCGCTCATTCGGCCACCGGTATCGATATCCACCCCGGCGCGCAGATCGGCCCGAGTTTCTTCATCGACCACGGGACCGGCGTGGTGATTGGCGAGACGGCGATCATCGGTGAGCGCGTGCGCATCTACCAGGCGGTGACCTTGGGCGCCAAGCGCTTCCCGGCGGATGAAGATGGGCAATTGCAGAAAGGCCATCCGCGTCACCCTATCGTTGAGGATGACGTGGTGATCTACGCCGGCGCGACGATTCTGGGGCGGATTACCATCGGCCAGGGTTCGACCATTGGCGGTAATGTGTGGCTGACCCGCAGCGTGCCGGCCGGGGCGAATATTACCCAGGCGAATTTGCAGCATGATGATGGTGCGCAAAAGTAAGGAATCTGCACAAATCCCCTGTGGGAGGGGGCTTGCTCCCGATAGCGGTGGATCAGCCAATACCTGTGTTGGCTGACCTACTGCTATCGGGAGCAAGCCCCCTCCCACATGTTTGACTGCATTCCAAAATCATCCCGTCATTGCTGAACGAATTCCGGTCCTCACGCGTCATACCAATCCCTAAGCTAGTGTAGGAATCACCTACCACTCGGCCCCGAAATTAGTCCCAAACCGCCTATCCATGTTTAACTTGAACGTTCGTTCAAGTTAAACCGGTGGTTCGCTGCCCGCTCACAACAGGAGGCTTACCTTTGCTGAGTCCGTTATTGACAGCCACATTTCACACCTCGGGGGTGCATGGTTCATGAGTGCATCGTCTACCCCGTCCAGCGGTCAGGTGCGCATGAATGCGCCCGTCTTCTACTTTGCCGCCACGGCTATTCTGCTGTTCGGCATCACTGTCATCGCTATTCCGCAACAGGCCGGTGCCTGGCTGCTGGCGGCGCAAAACTGGGCGGCCAATACGGTTGGCTGGTACTACATGCTGGCGATGACCCTGTATCTGGTCTTCGTGGTGGTCACCGCGCTATCGGGCTACGGCAAGATAAAACTCGGTGCCGACCACGACGAGCCCGAATTCAGTTACCTGTCCTGGGCCGGCATGCTGTTCGCCGCCGGGATCAGCATCACGCTGTTCTTCTTTTGCGTGTCCGAGCCCCTGACCCACCTGGTGCAACCGCCCCAGGGCGAGGCGCTGAATGCCGATGCGGCGCGCCAGGCCATGCAGATCCTGTTCCTGCACTGGGGCCTGCACGGCTGGGGCGTGTTCGCGTTTGTCGGCATGGCCCTGGCGTACTTCGCCTACCGGCATAACCTGCCGCTGGCGCTGCGTTCGGCGCTGTACCCATTGATCGGCAAGCGCATCAATGGCCCGATCGGTTACGCGGTGGATGGCTTCGGCATCATCGCCACGGTGTTCGGCCTGGGCGCCGACATGGGCTTTGGCGTGCTGCACCTCAATTCCGGCCTGGATTACCTGTTCGGTATTGCCCATACGCAGTGGATCCAGGTGGGCTTGATCACCTTGATGATGGGCGCGGCGATCATCGTCGCCGTGGCCGGTGTGGACAAGGGCGTGCGGGTGATGTCCGACATCAACATGCTGCTGGCCTGCGCGCTGCTGCTGTTTGTGTTGTTTGCCGGGCCCACCCAGCATTTGCTCAACACCTTGATCCAGAACATCGGGGACTACCTGGGCGCCCTGCCGACCAAGAGTTTCGATGTGTACGCGTACGACAAACCCAGCGACTGGCTGGGTGGCTGGACGGTGTTCTATTGGGCGTGGTGGATCGCATGGTCGCCGTTCGTGGGCCTGTTCATCGCACGCATTTCCCGTGGCCGCACCATCCGCGAATTCGTGTTCGGCGTGCTGCTGATCCCGCTGGGTTTCACCCTGGCGTGGATGTCGATCTTCGGAAACAGCGCCATCGACCAGGTGCTCAACCATGGCATGACCGCGCTGGGCCAGTCCGCCATCGATGAACCGTCGATGAGCCTGTACCTGCTGCTGGAAACCTACCCGTGGAGCAAAACCGTGATTGCGGTCACGGTATTCATCAGCTTTGTGTTCTTCGTGACCTCGGCGGATTCCGGCACCGTGGTGCTGTCGACCCTGTCGTCCAAGGGCGGCAACGCCGATGAAGACGGACCGAAATGGCTGCGCGTGTTCTGGGGCGCAATGACCGCCCTGGTCACCAGCGCCTTGCTGTTTGCCGGCAGTATCGATTCGTTGAAATCAGCGGTGGTGCTGACTTCGCTGCCGTTCTCGCTGATCCTGTTACTGATGATGTGGGGGCTGCACAAGGCGTTCTACCTCGAATCGCAAAAGCAGATCGCCCAGTTGCATTCGTTGGCGCCGGTGTCGGGCTCACGCAAGGGCACGGGCGGTTGGCGCCAGCGTTTGAGTCAGGCCGTACATTTCCCGTCGCGGGATGAGGTGTACCGCTTCCTTGAGACCACGGTACGTCCGGCGATCGAAGAAGTGACGGCGGTGTTTGTCGAAAAAGGTCTCAACGTCGTCACCCAGCCCGACCCGTCCAACGACAGCGTCAGCCTGGAAATCGGCCACGGCGAAGAGCATCCGTTCGTTTACCAGGTGCAGATGCGCGGCTATTTCACGCCTTCATTTGCGCGCGGCGGCATGGGGTCCAAACAGCTCAACAATCGCCGCTATTATCGGGCGGAAGTGCACTTGCGTGAGGGCAGCCAGGACTACGACCTGGTGGGCTACACCAAGGAGCAGATCATCAACGACATCCTCGACCAGTACGAGCGGCACCTGCAGTTCCTGCACCTGGTGCGCTGAGAAAACGTACGGCGCACCGTTCCTCTCAAGTAGGTCTTTGCTGTAAAAGGGAAAGGCAGACTTAAGCGATTCAGCGGGCTGAAAGGCCTGGGAATAACCTTATTCCCAGGCCTTGTTTGCCCCAAGCCTAGAGAGGATTCGATGACGTACATTGCTGCCGAAAACCGCTATGAATCTATCCCTTATCGCCGCGTAGGCCGCAGTGGATTGGTGCTGCCGGCACTGTCCCTGGGGTTGTGGCACAACTTTGGCGACAGCACCCCGATCGCCACCCAGCGTGCCCTGCTGCGCACCGCATTCGACTCAGGCATCAACCACTTCGACCTGGCCAATAACTACGGCCCGCCCTACGGCAGCGCCGAGATCAACTTCGGCCGGTTGCTGCGTGAAGACTTCAAGCACTATCGCGACGAGCTGATCATCTCCAGCAAGGCCGGCTGGGACATGTGGCCCGGCCCCTATGGCCAGGGCGGCGGTTCGCGTAAATACGTGTTGGCGAGCCTGGACCAGAGCCTGCAACGCCTGGGCGTCGACTATGTGGATATTTTCTATTCGCACCGTTTCGACGCCGACACGCCGCTGGAAGAAACCGCCAGTGCGCTGGCCACCGCCGTGCAGCAGGGCAAGGCGTTGTACATCGGTATCTCGTCCTACTCCGGCGTAAAAACCCGTGAGATGGCAGCGCTGCTCAACGAGTGGAAAGTGCCGCTGTTGATTCACCAGCCGGCCTACAACCTGCTCAACCGCTGGGTGGAAAAAGACCTGCTCGACACCACCGAAGAGCTCGGCGCCGGGGTGATTGCGTTCACACCGTTGGCCCAGGGTTTGCTCACCGATAAATACCTCAACGGCGTACCGGCCGACGCACGAGTCAACCGCCCAGGTGGCGGTTCGTTGCAAGCCAAGCACCTGTCCGACGCCAACATTGCCCATGTTCGCGCCCTCAACGAAATCGCCCAGCGTCGCGGCCAGAGCCTGGCGCAAATGGCGCTGGCCTGGACCCTGCGTGATCCACGGGTGACCAGCGCGCTGATCGGTGCCAGCCGGCCGGAGCAGATCATCGAGAACGTCGGGGCGTTGAAGAACCTGAGTTTCAGCGCGGAAGAATTGGCGGAGATTGATCGGTTTGCCCAGGAAGGTGGGATCAACTTGTGGGAAAAACCATCGACAGCTGAATGACCTGACACCGCTGGGTTAAAAATGTGGGAGGGGGCTTGCTCCCGATGGCAGTGGATCAGTCAATAGATACAGCGACTGACCCACCGCTATCGGGAGCAAGCCCCCTCCCACATTTGAACCGAGGTGTTCTTAGAACGGCACATCGCCCAGGATGGTTGCCCGATGCATCACCCGCCGCTGCGGCCGGTAGTCATCCACCGCGTAATGCTGGGTCACGCGGTTGTCCCAGAACGCCACGTCATTTTCCTGCCAGCGCCAGCGGATGGTGAATTCCGGGCGTGTGGCATTGGCGAACAGTAGTTTGAGAACCGCCGCGCTTTCAGCCGATTCCAGTTCATTGATCCGGGTGGTGAAGCCTTCGCTGACGAACAGCGATTTACGCCCGCTCACCGGGTGTGTGCGGATCACCGGGTGCGACAGGGGTGGGTTTTTTTGGCGGGCTTCTTCCCAGCGGGCTCGGTCGTCGGCGGTGTTGCCAAAGCGCTCCAGTGGGAAAGACTGGGTGAAGTCGTGGGTGGCAGTCAGCCCATCGAGCAACGCTTTGAATGGCTCGGACAGCGCTTCATAAGCCGCAATCCCACTGGCCCACAAGGTATCGCCACCGAACGCCGGCAGCAGTTTGGCGCTGAGCACCGCGCCCAGGGCTGGTGTGGGCAGGAAGGTCACGTCGGTGTGCCATACGGCGTTATCACGCACATCGGTGACCGCCGTGTCGAGGATCAACACTTCGGGCTGTTCCGGTACGTTGGGGTAGATCGGGTGGATGTGCAGGTCGCCGAAATTCGCCGCGAACCGTGCCTGTTGCTGCGGGGTGATCGGCTGGTCCCGGAAGAACAGCACCGAATGCTTGAGCAGGGCGTGTTCGATGGCGTCGCGCTGTTCGGCGCTCAGTGTTTGGGTGATATCGACGCCACTGATCTGGGCGCCGAGTGCGATGCTTAGTGGGGTAACGGTCAGGCTGCTCATTTATTCATCGTCACTCAGTGTGCCTGGCCATGCCACGGCACCAATTTACGCTGCAGGGCGCGCAGGCCCATTTCCATGGCGAAGGCGATCAGCGCGATCACCAGGATGCCCAGGACCACGACGTCGGTGACCAGAAACTGCGCCGCCGACTGCACCATGAAGCCCAGGCCGCTGGTGGCGGCGATCAGCTCGGCGGCCACCAGGGTCGACCACCCCACACCCAGGCCGATGCGCACGCCAGTGAGGATGTCGGGCAGGGCGCTGGGCAGGATCACATGCCGGATCAACTGCGCACGGGTCGCGCCGAGCGACTGTGCGGCGCGCAACTTGGCCGGGTCCACAGTGCGTACGCCGGTCGCAGTGGCGATGGCAATCGGCGCAAAGATCGCCAGGTAAATCAGCAGCACCTTGGACAGCTCGCCGATGCCGCACCAGATCACGATCAGCGGCAGATAGGCCAGCGGCGGGATCGGCCGGTAAAACTCGATCAGCGGATCGAGAATGCCGCGGGCAATCCGGTTGGCGCCGATGGCGATGCCCACCGGCACGGCGGTCAGCACCGCAAAGCCCAGGCCCAGGCCGATGCGGCTGAGGCTCGCGCCCAAGTGCTGCCACAAGGTGGAATCCATATACCCCGTGGTCGCCAGCAACCAGCCTTTTTGCAACACGGCAGAGGGCGGCGGCAGGAACAGCGGCTCGATCAAACCGCTGGCGGTCACGGCCCACCAGATAGCCAGCAAGGCCAACAGGGTCAACAGGCTGATCCAGCGCGTGCTCACGCGGCGGCGTACGGGAATGACGACGTGTGTCACCGGCTTGGCCGCCGTGGCGGCGAATTCGTAGCTGCTCATGCGCACACCTGCCGTTGCGAGAACACTTTGCCCAGCACGTGTTCACGGGTTTCGATAAAGCGCGGGTCGGACTTGATTGCCCGTGCCGATTCGCCCGCCGCGTAGCGTTGGCCGAAGTCCAGGTGCAGGCGCTCGACGATCTGGCCGGGGTTGGGGGCCAGCAGAATCAAGTCGGTGGCGAGGAACACCGCTTCTTCGATGTCATGGGTGATCAGGAATACCGGCTTGGCCGTGCGTCGCCAGACTTGCAGCAGCAGCTCCTGCATCTGTTCGCGGGTGAAGGCATCGAGGGCGCCGAAAGGCTCGTCCATCAGCAATACACGAGGGTCGGCCGCCAAGGCGCGGGCAAGGCCGACGCGTTGCTTCTGGCCGCCGGAGAGTTGCCAGATGCGGCGGCTGTCGAAACCGCCCAGGTCCACCAGCGCGAGCATTTCCCGAGCGCGCACTTCACGTTGCGCCTTGGGCACGCCGGCCAGTTCCAGGCCGAAGGCGACGTTGGCCAGTACGTCCTGCCAGGGCAACAGGGCATCGTCCTGGAACACCACGCCGCGCTCGGCACTGGGCCCCTTGACCGGCACGCCATCGAGGGTGATGCGCCCGGCCGAGGGCTCGACAAAACCGGCAATCAGGTTCAACAGCGAAGTTTTGCCACTGCCGGACGGGCCGAGGGCCACCAGCAATTGCTGGGGCCCAAGCTCGAGTGAAATATCCGCCAGTACCGGTTCCGGAGCGCCTGGGTACTGTGCGCTGATGCGCTCCAGTTGTAGCAAGGCCATCGCGATGAACTCCTCAATTAGTGATGAATTTGGCGCTGATGTAAGGGGCGTAGTCTGGGAGCACGGCATCGACCTTGCCCTGTTCCTTGAGGAACGCCGCAGTGTCGGTGACGGCCTTGGTGGTCGGTGCGCCCAGCAGGGTCACCTGGTCAGCGGCCAGCGGGTAGACGTTGCCTTGCAGCAGCAACGGAATGTCGCTGGCCTTGGCACCGGAGAGCTTCACCAGTTTGTCGACGTTGCCTTTGTCGGCGAGCCAGGCTTGTGGGTCTTTGCGGTACGCCGCGTAGGCATCCAGGGTGACTTTGGCGAAGGCGGTGACGATTTCCGGATGCTTCTCGGCAAAATCCTTACGCACGATCCAGGCATCGAAGGTCGGTGCACCGAACTTGGCCAGCTCGCCGGAGGTGATCAACACCTTGCCGTTTTCCTTGGCTACGCCCAGGGCCGGGTCCCACACATAGGTGGCGTCGATATCACCGCGCTTCCAGGCGGCGATGATGGCCGGTGGTGCGAGATTGAGGATGGTTACTTTCGAGGGGTCGATGTTCCAGTGCTTCAGCGCGGCCAACAGGCTGTAGTGACCGGTGGACACGAACGGCACGGCGATCTTTTTACCGATCAGGTCCTGCGGGCTGTTGATCCCCGAACCATCGCGCGCCACCAGGGCTTCGGCCCCGCCGATCTGGGTGGCGACGAGGAAGGTTTGCACCGGTACGTTGCGCGTGATTGCGGCGGTCAACGGGCTGGAACCGAGGTAACCGATCTGCACGTCGCCCGAGGCGATGGCGGCGATGATATCGGCGCCATTGTCGAATTTGCGCCAGTCGATTTTGGCGTTGGTGGCTTTTTCATAGGCGCCGTCGGCCTGGGCGACTTTCGCCGGGTCTACGGTGGTCTGGTACGCGACGGTCACATCCGCCGCCTGGGCAAACAGGCTGGCACCGGCCAGGGACAACGCCGCCAGCAAGCGCAGGGGGGTCAGCAGTTTCAAAGGGAAGCTCCTCGATCAGGCGGCCGGGGGTCGGCGTGTGAGGAGACTAAATGATCTAAGAATCCGAAAATAAATAACATTTTCGAATTAGCTTAGTCGGAGAAGAATTGAAGCAATCCTTTGAGCATATGAGAGACAAATGTGGGAGGGGGCTTGCCCCCGATAGCGGTGGATCAGTCACTGATGGAGCGACTGACACTCTGCTATCGGGAGCAAGCCCCCTCCCACAATGGACCGCGTTCGGTCTTAGTTACTGATCGCCAGAATACTCGCCTGGTACGACCCCACAAACACATCGAAATCGCCCACCTCGTTTTGCTCAAGCTCCGCCTGCTGGGCCAGGGACGTACGCGCCAGTGCCTCGAAGCGCGCTTGTTCCTCAGCGGGAAGCGGCTCCTTGCGGAAATACTCAGCATGCACCTCGCTCTGATGCAGGGAGAACTGCGCAAAGCTTTCCTTGCGCTCGGCCATCGCTGCCAGCACCTGAGCCGACGGCGTCAGTGACGGGTCATTGACCTTCGCCAACTGCGCGTCCAGCGCCTGGCTGTGCTCGGTGATACCGTGGCTTGCATCGAGCAGGGCGGCCAGGGGGGCGATGTGTTCCAGCAGCTCGGTGGCCCACTCTTTCATATCCACCGCTTGGCCCTCACGCTGCAATTGCAGGCCCGGACGGCGACCTTCCTTGACCACGCTGAGGAAGTTGGAGGTGGCATTCCCACATTCATTATTGGCGAACAGCGGGCTGTCATTCAGCGCGCAATAGAGCAGGAACGCATCGAGAAAGCGCGACTCTGGAAGGTCGATACCCATCGGCAGGAACGGGTTGATGTCCAGGCAGCGCACTTCGATGTACTGGATGCCTCGTGCCATCAGGGCCTGGATCGGCCGTTCGCCGGTATAGGTCACGCGCTTGGGGCGGATGTTGGAGTAGTACTCGTTTTCGATCTGCAGGATGTTGGTGTTGAGCTGCACCCACTCACCATCCTTGTGCGTGCCGACTTCGACATAGGGCGCGTAGGGCGTTGCCACCGCTTCGCGCAGGCTGTCGGTGTAGCTGGCCAGGTCGTTGTAGCACGGCGTCAGGCCAGCCTGGGCGTTGCTCTGGTAACCCAGGTCGCTCATGCGCAGGCTGGTGGCGTACGGCAGGTACAGGGTGTCGGCGTCGAGCACTTCAAGCTGGTGCGAGCGACCGCGCAGGAAGCCGGCGTCCAGGGCCGGCGAGGCACCGAACAGGTACATCAACAGCCAGCTGTAGCGCCGGAAGTTACGGATCAGCGCGATATAGGCGGTGGACTGATAGTCGCGGTCGGTGCCGACAAACCCTTCGGCTTCCTTGAGCAGCGGCCACAGCTGTTCCGGCAACGAAAAGTTGTAGTGGATACCGGCAATGCACTGCATGGTCTTGCCGTAGCGCAGGGCAAGGCCCTTGCGATAAACGTACTTGAGCTGTCCGATATTGGAGGTGCCGTAGTAGGCAATCGGAATATCTTCCTCGGCCGGCAACGGGCACGGCATCGAGGGGCTCCACAGGTACTCGCTGCCCAGCTTGGTGTAGGCAAAGCGGTGGATCTTGTCCAGGCTGCTCAGGGTATCGGCCGGGTTGGGCAGCGCGGGAGTGATGAACTCCAGCAGCGATTCCGAGTAATCGGTCGTGATCTGTTCGTGAGTCAACGCGGCGCCCAGGGCTTCCGGATGCGGTGTCTGGGCCAGGCGGCCCTCGCTGGTGACGCGCAGGCATTCACGCTCGATGCCATGCAGGCAGTGCTCTAGCAGGGAGAGGTGTTCGCGCTTGCCGAGCAGAGCCAGGCGGCGGTTGAGAAGTTCGCTCAAGTTGGATTCCTTCACGCGTCAGTCGCCCCAATATGGGGGTGGGCAAGACGGTCTACAAGGGTGAAGTTGAAACTGGCGTGATCGCCTGGTTCTGAGTCGATTTGACCCGCTCTGAATATGCCGACTTCACTCCATGAATTGGGCTACAGCGCAGCGAGAAAATTCCGACGCTGTTGTCACAGCGCCGAAATTAACTCAAATCATGGGCGGGGAGCTATAGGACAGCGAACGTGCCCTGTGCTTTTGCGACAAGTCTGTCGCCTTGGTACACGTCGGCTTCGACCACTAATGTGCGCCTGCCGGCGTGGATCACCCGGCTGGTGCACAGTACGTCACCGTCTTCCACGGCGCGGATATAGTTGATTTTGCACTCGATGGTCGCGCTCTGCTGGTCGAACCCATGGGCGCTGGAGCAGGCCAGGCCCATGGTGATGTCCACCAGGCTGAAAATCGCGCCGCCATGCAGCTTGCCGCCGCGATTGCGCAAATGCGGCGCCAGGCTCAGGGCCACTTCGGCAACGCCCTCATCCAGGCGCTGCAGGCGGCAGCCGATCAGTTCGCTGAACGCGCTCTGGGTCAAACCGGCCGGAATCTCCATCAGCGCTTCTTCAACTGTTTGGCGTTGGCGAACAGCGAAGCCATGGCGTTGTTGCTCGGAGCGGCTGTCGCGGTTTCCTTGCGCGGCGCGGTGTTCTGCGACGAGCGCGGGGCCGAGCCAGGACGAGCGCCACGGGCGCCGTCGATTTTCTCGCCGGGGGTGTCGCTCATGCGCATCGACAGGCCAACGCGTTTACGTGGGATGTCGACTTCCATCACCTTGACCTTGACCACGTCACCGGCCTTAACCGCTTCGCGCGGGTCCTTGATGAATTTCTCCGAAAGCGCAGAGATATGCACCAAACCGTCCTGATGCACACCGATATCCACGAATGCGCCGAAGTTGGTCACGTTGGTCACCACGCCTTCGAGGATCATGCCCAGTTGCAGGTCCTTGAGGTCTTCGACACCGTCCTGGAACTCAGCGGTCTTGAATTCGGGGCGCGGGTCGCGGCCGGGTTTTTCCAGCTCTTGCAGGATGTCGGTGATGGTCGGCACGCCGAAGGTTTCGTCGGTGTACTTCTTCGGGTCCAGACGCTTGAGGAACGCCGCGTCGCCGATCAGCGAGCGAATGTCGCGGTCGGTTTCGGCGGCGATTCGTTGCACCAGCGGATAGGCTTCCGGGTGAACCGCAGAGGCATCCAGCGGGTTATCGCCGTTCATTACGCGTAGGAAACCGGCGGCTTGCTCGAAGGTTTTCTCGCCCAGACGCGCGACCTTTTTCAGCGCGGCGCGGGTTTTGAAGGCGCCATTCTCGTCGCGGTGAGTCACGATATTCTGCGCCAGGGTAGCGTTGAGGCCAGAAATACGTGCGAGCAGCGCCACGGAAGCGGTGTTCACGTCCACACCCACGGCGTTCACGCAGTCTTCCACCACCGCATCCAGGCCACGCGCCAGCTTGAGCTGCGACACGTCGTGCTGGTATTGGCCGACACCGATGGATTTAGGGTTGATCTTCACCAGCTCGGCCAGTGGGTCCTGCAGGCGACGGGCAATCGACACGGCGCCGCGGATCGACACATCGAGGTCCGGGAATTCCTTGGACGCCAGTTCCGAGGCCGAGTACACCGAAGCGCCTGCCTCAGAGACCATGACCTTGGTCATCTTCATGGCTGGGTATTTTTTGATCAGCTCAGCGGCCAACTTATCGGTTTCGCGGCTGGCGGTGCCGTTGCCGATGGCGATCAGGTCCACGGCATGCTTGGCGCACAGGGCGGCCAGGATGGCGAGGGTCTGGTCCCACTTGTTGTGCGGCACGTGCGGGTAGACGGTGGCGTGGTCCAGCAGCTTGCCGGTGGCGTCGACCACCGCGACCTTGCAGCCGGTGCGCAGGCCCGGGTCCAGGCCCAGGGTGGCGCGTGGGCCCGCCGGAGCGGCCAGCAGCAGGTCATGCAGGTTGTGGGCGAATACGTTGATCGCCTCGGTTTCGGCGCCGTCGCGCAGCTCGCCGAGCAGGTCGGTTTCCAGGTGGGTATAGAGCTTGACCTTCCAGGTCCAGCGCACGACCTCACTGAGCCACTTGTCCGCAGGACGATTCTGATTCTGAATGCCGAATTGTTGACCGATCATGCCCTCGCACGGGTGCATGGTGCCCGGCAGTTCGTCGCCGACTTTCAGCGCGGAGCTGAGAATGCCCTCGTTACGGCCACGGAAAATCGCCAGGGCGCGGTGGGACGGCATGCTCTTGAGGGGCTCGTCGTGTTCGAAGTAATCGCGGAACTTGGCGCCTTCTTCCTCTTTGCCGGCGATGACGCGGGCGCTGAGGATGGCTTCCTGTTTCAGGTAGGTACGCAGTTTTTCCAGCAGGCTGGCGTTTTCCGCGAAGCGCTCCATCAGGATGTACTTGGCGCCTTCCAAGGCAGCCTTGATATCGGCGACGCCTTTTTGCGCGTCGACAAAGCGCGCGGCTTCGGCTTCCGGGGTCAGCGACGGGTCATTGAACAGGCCGTCGGCCAGGTCGCCCAGGCCCGCTTCCAGGGCGATCTGGCCCTTTGTGCGACGTTTCTGTTTATACGGCAGGTAAAGGTCTTCGAGGCGGGTCTTGGTGTCGGCGAGCTTGATGTCGCGTTCCAATTGCGGGGTCAACTTGCCCTGTTCCTCGATGCTGGCAAGGATGCTGATACGCCGCTCGTCGAGTTCTCGCAGGTAACGCAGGCGTTCTTCCAGGTGCCGCAGCTGGATGTCGTCAAGGCTGCCGGTCACTTCTTTTCGGTAACGGGCGATGAAAGGCACCGTGGAGCCTTCATCCAGTAGCGCGACGGCCGCTTCGACCTGTTGTGGGCGTACACCGAGTTCCTCGGCGATGCGGCTGTTGATGCTGTCCATAAAACCACCTGAAATTCTGAAAAGCAGCTCGCAGGCCCGAAACACAAGGCTTTGCGAGGCTGGTTGAGCGGCCCGACTGGCGCCGCTGCCTGGGTCAAGAGGCAGTCTATTGACCCTCGAAATCGAAAAAACACGACAAGCGGGTAAAAAAAGCCTGGCAGTAAACGGTAACGATCTGACGTTGCCCTGCACGAAGGCGCCGCATTATAACCAGCGTTCTGCCCTTGGGGGCTACTGCGCCAGTGGTCGTAGAGCGCGGCTTGGCTGGCAGTAGAGGAAAAATCTGCTAACAATGCACACGGTGCGTATAACGGCAGCTAGGCCATAATGCGCGCCGAGATAAGAGGAGCATCTAATGAGCAGCACTGCACAAACTGCTGAAGGCGAAAAAATTCTCATCGTTGACGACGATCCGGGGCTGAGCAGCCTGCTGGAGCGTTTTTTCAACTCCAAAGGCTACCGGGCGCGCGCGGTGCCGAACACCGAGCAGATGGACCGCCTGTTGGGGCGTGAAGTGTTCAATCTGGTCGTGCTCGACCTGATGCTGCCCGGCGAAGACGGCCTGACCGCCTGCAAGCGTCTGCGCGGTGCGAACAACCAGATCCCGATCATCATGCTCACTGCCAAGGGTGATGAGCTGAGCCGCATCAAGGGCCTTGAACTGGGCGCTGATGACTACCTGGCCAAGCCGTTCAACCCGGACGAGCTGATGGCCCGGGTCAAGGCCGTATTGCGTCGCCAGGCCCCGTCGGTACCGGGCGCGCCGGGCAGCGAAGACGAAAGCGTGACCTTTGGCGACTACGAGTTGTCCCTGGCGACCCGCGAGCTCAAGCGTGGCGACGAAGTGCACATGCTCACTACCGGCGAATTCGCGGTGCTCAAGGCTCTGGTGATGAACGCTCGCCAGCCGCTGACCCGCGACAAGCTGATGAACCTGGCCCGTGGCCGAGAATGGGACGCCCTGGAGCGCTCCATCGACGTGCAGATCTCCCGACTGCGCCGGATGATCGAGCCGGACCCTTCCAAGCCGCGGTATATCCAGACGGTGTGGGGTGTGGGTTATGTGTTTGTGCCGGATGGCACCGCAACCAAGTGACCGATGATTTGCAGGGGCGGGCATCCGGCGTTTGATTCTATGAGGATCGACGGGGTGTCCGGCGTCTGCAATTCTGCGAGCGCCGCTCGTTCCTGCAAGGTGTCTAGCTGTCTCCTATGAAAACCCCGCTGTGGTTCCCGCAAAGTTTCTTCTCCCGCACCCTTTGGCTGGTGCTGATCGTCGTTCTGTTTTCGAAGGCACTCACACTGGTTTATCTCTTGATGAACGAGGACGTGCTGGTGGATCGGCAGTACAGCCATGGCGTCGCCTTGACGTTGCGCGCCTACTGGGCCGTAGACCCTGAGAACCGTGAAAAGGTAGCCAAGGCCTCAACCCTGATTCGGGTTGATGGGGCCGGCGTGCCTGAAGGCGAACAGCATTGGCCCTACAGTGAGATCTACCAGCGCCAGATGCAGGCGGAACTGGGCGAGGACACCGAGGTGCGGCTGCGCATGCACGTTTCGCCGGCGCTGTGGGTAAGGGCGCCCAGCCTGGGAGATGCCTGGATCAAGGTGCCGCTGTATCCGCACCCGTTGCGCGGGCAGAAAATCTGGAACGTATTGGGCTGGTTCCTCGCCATTGGCTTGCTTTCAACCGCGTCCGCGTGGATTTTCGTGCGCCAGCTCAATCAACCGCTCAAGCGCCTGGTGTTCGCGGCCCGCCAATTGGGCCAGGGGCGCAGTGTGCGCCTGCCGGTCAGCGATACGCCCAGTGAGATGACCGAGGTGTACGGCGCGTTCAACCAAATGGCGGAGGATGTCGAGCAGGCCGGGCGCGAGCGCGAGCTGATGCTGGCGGGCGTGTCCCATGACCTGCGCACGCCGTTGACGCGATTGCGCTTGTCCCTGGAGTTGATGGGCAACCATACCGACCTCACCGATGACATGGTGCGCGACATCGAGGACATGGACGCAATCCTGGACCAGTTCCTGGCGTTTATCCGTGACGGGCGCGACGAGGTAGTGGAGGAGGTTGACCTGACCGACCTGGTACGTGAAGTAGTCGCGCCCTACAACCAGAGCGGTGAGCAGGTGCGCTTGCGCCTGGAACCGATCCAGCCGTTTGCGTTGCGCAGGGTGTCGATGAAGCGCCTGCTGAACAACCTGATCGGCAATGCCTTGCATCATGCTGGTTCGGATGTGGAAGTGGCGGCGTACGTGTCTGGCGACAGCGCTGCGCCCTATGTCGTGCTGAGCGTGATGGACCGCGGTACCGGTATTGACCCGGCGGAACTGGAGGCCATTTTCAACCCGTTCACCCGTGGCGACCGCGCCCGGGGCGGTAAAGGTACCGGCTTGGGCTTGGCGATTGTGAGGCGGATTGCGTCGATGCATGGCGGCAATGTCGAATTGCGCAACCGCGAAGAGGGCGGATTGGAGGCACGGGTGCGCCTGCCGCTTGGATTGATGCTGCCCAGGGATGCGGTCTAACAGACAACATGAATCAAGTGTGGGAGGGGGGCTTGGTCCCGATAGCAGAATGTCAGTCAATGCAGATGTGACTGACCCACCGCTATCGGGAGCAAGCCCCCTCCCACATCTGAACTGATGTTGTGTCAGGGGCAGAGCTTTTCAGCCCTTTCCCTTGGTTCGGGTCATGTTCGGCCCGCCATTTTTTTCCAGATGCTCAATGATGATCCCCGCCACATTTTTGCCCGTGGTGGTCTCGATCCCTTCCAGGCCCGGCGATGAGTTCACCTCCATGACCAACGGGCCATGGTTGGAGCGCAGGATATCCACACCTGCCACGGCCAACCCCATGACCTTGGCCGCACGCAGCGCGGTCATGCGCTCCTCCGGGGTGATCTTGATCAGGCTCGCGCTGCCGCCACGGTGCAGGTTGGAGCGGAACTCACCCGGCTTGGCCTGGCGTTTCATGGCGGCAATCACCTTGTCGCCCACCACGAAGCAGCGGATATCCGCACCGCCCGCTTCCTTGATGTACTCCTGCACCATGATGTTCTGCTTGAGGCCCATGAACGCCTCGATCACCGATTCCGCCGCCGTTGCGGTTTCGCACAGCACCACGCCGATGCCCTGGGTGCCCTCCAGCACCTTGATCACCAGCGGCGCGCCATTGACCATTTCGATCAGGTCGGGGATGTCATCCGGGGAGTGGGCAAAGCCGGTGACCGGCAGACCGATCCCCCGGCGCGACAGCAGCTGCAGCGAGCGCAACTTGTCCCGCGAGCGCGCGATGGCCACGGATTCATTCAGCGGGAAGACCCCCATCATTTCAAACTGGCGCAGCACCGCGCAGCCATAGAACGTCACCGAGGCGCCGATGCGCGGGATCACCGCGTCAAAGCCTTCCAGCGGCTTGCCCCGGTAGTGGATCTGCGGCTTGTGGCTGGCAATGTTCATATAGGCGCGCAACGTGTCGATCACCACCATTTCATGGCCACGTTCAGTGCCGGCCTCGACCAGGCGGCGGGTAGAATACAGACGCGGGTTTCGCGACAGCACAGCAATCTTCATGCAGCACCTGGGGCTGAAATAGTAGAGACCGGGAACACCGGCTTGTCTTGAACGTACTTGACGCCCGGGCTGACCACCAACTGGCCGTCAATCAGCGCCTTGGAGCCCAGCAACAGGCGATAACGCATGGCTTTGCGGCAAGCCAGGGTGAATTCCACCCGCCACACCCGATCGCCCAACGCCAGGGTGGTGCTGATCACGTAGCGCACCTGCGCATGGCCATTGGAACTCTTGATGGTTTTCATCGTTACCAGGGGCGCTTCGCAGCGGCGGTGACGCAGTTGCACCACGCTGCCCAAGTGGGCGGTAAAACGCACCCATTTCTCGCCATCACGTTCGAACGGCTCGATTTCAGTGGCGTGCAGGCTCGAGGTACTGGCACCGGTGTCGATCTTGGCGCGCAGGCCAGCCACTCCCAGGTCGGGAAGCGCCACCCACTCTCGCAGACCCACAACGGTCAAATGGTCAAATGTCTTCAATATGGGTACCGGTCAATGTGCCCAGGCGTCAGGCGAAACCTTGGCCAGGGCATTGAATGCGGGCTTGGCGAACCAGTAGCCCTGCATTAGAAATATTCCACAGTCGGAGAGGAAGTCCCGCTCGCCGGCACTTTCGATGCCTTCGGCGATGACAGTAACCCCCAACTGCTCACAGATTGTGACAATCCCCCGGACGATCACCTGACGGACGCGGTCTTGGTCGACATCGCGAATCAGCGCCATGTCGAGTTTGATCAGGTCCGGCTGGAAATCGGCCAGCAGATTCAGCCCCGAATAGCCCGCGCCGAAATCATCGATGGCGGTCTTGAAGCCGAATTCGCGGTATTCACGCAGAATATTCGTCAAATGGCGATTGTTATCTACATGCTCGCTTTCCAGTGTCTCGAAAATCAGGCGGTCCAGCGGAAAATTGTGCGCGCGGGCGGCCTCCAGGGTGCTGCGGATACACAGTTCCGGACGGTAAACGGCATTGGGCATGAAATTGATGGAAAGGTGAGTCTGCATGCCCAGGGCGGCAGCGCCGGCAATTGCCTGGGTGCGGCAGCGCTGGTCGAAGCGGTAGCGATTGGTTGCGTTGACGTGGGCCAGCACCGACGACGCGCCTTCACCCTGGATGCCGCGCACCAAGGCTTCATTGGCGAATATCGAATGATCACGCAGGTCTACGATAGGCTGGTAGGCGAAAGCAAAATCGAACCCCAGAGGCTCGCTTTGCTGGCAACCCACGCACCGCTGGTTGGGCGAGGTGAGTGAAACGGGAAAGTCGGTCACAGCGTGTCCTCGCGAAAACAGAGTGCTACCTGGCGTATCTTAGGTGAGCCTCAGGGTTTATGCGTCGAAGCGTTTCAACGGTAAGGTTGCGACATTTTTCAGAGCGAGGAATTCAAGTGGCTCAAAAACAGGAAGAGGAAGAAAAGGTCCGCCTGGACAAGTGGCTGTGGGCCGCGCGTTTCTACAAAACCCGTGCCCTGGCCAAGGCCGCTATCGAGAGCGGCAAGGTGCACCACCGCGGCGAGCGCTGCAAGCCGGGGAAGGAGCCGCGTGTCGGCGACGAGTTTCAGATTCGTACAGGGTTTGATGAAAAGACCGTCGTGGTTCAGGCGCTTTCTGTCGTGCGCCGGGGCGCGCCAGAAGCGCAGACACTGTATGCGGAGACCGAAGCCAGCATTACCAAGCGCGAGAACGCTGCGGCCATGCGCAAGGCGGGAGCTTCGGGTTTGACCACCGATGGCAAGCCGAGCAAAAAGCAACGCCGTGACTTGTTCAAGTTTCGCGGCAGTGGCAATGATGATTGATTACACGAATCTCCAACCCAAAGGAGATCAAAATGTGGGAGGGGGCTTGCTCCCGATTGCGGTAGGTCAGTTACCGATAAGCTGACTGATCCACTGCTATCGGGAGCAAGCCCCCTCCCACATTTGGCCGGTGGTGTTAAGGGTTTGCGCGCATCACACTCAATCGCCCGATCACCGGCAATTTGCCAAGCAACCCGAAAACCGGCGCTGTTACCCGCAACAGGGACCCCGACACCTTCGCTGCAAACGGCGTGTAGTAACCCCAACCCAATGCCAACAGCGCCAGCAAAACCCCGCCGATGTAATCGTCCTGGCCCCAGTGCGCGCCTGCTACCAGTCGCGGCATCATGAACAGCAGCGCCAGGCCCCAGATCACCAGCACCTGGCCGATGCGCTGGGCGAACAGGGTCATGAACATCGCCCAGATCAACAACACCGAAGCATGATCGCCGGGAAAGCTCTGGCTCGAACGGTCTTTCAGTTCCCAGGTTTTCTCCAGCCCAGGGAAAAAATCACTCATCTGCACTGCGCCGCCGATCACCATCGACGGGCTGCTGTGCTGCCAACCCATCTGCGCCGCGAGTTTGGAAAACAGCATGCGGATAAACAGCAACAACAAAAGAATGCTGAGGAAGCCAAAGAACGCCTGGCGAACCTGCACGGCCTTGAACACCCAGTCGCCGCGTATCAGCAGCGCCAACAGAATTACCCCGACGACCGCATCAAACGGTCGCAGGCTCGCCACGGCCCACACGTGCAGCCAAGTAGAATTGCTCGCCAGCGGACCATTGAGCAGATGAAACAGCCACTCGTCGAAAATCACACACAGCATCTGCCCCGTGGGCCACAGCCAAAAACACAGCAGCCCGATAGCGAGTAGATTGCAAAGAGCCCATCGCCGGAGGTTCCAGTTCGCTTGGAACAAACCCGGATTGTTCATAAACTGTCCCTCATCGTCCTATTAAGCTCCTTGTTTTCAGGAGAATCCGCACCAATATGGTGCTAAAGCGTTTAATTTTATAAACGTTGTAATCATTTTGTCATCACTTCAGATACCCAGACCTATGACTGATCTACCGGATACCGACTTCACCCAACGCTTTATCTTTGACGAGAACGACGCCCGCGGCGAATTGGTTTCGTTGGAGCTCAGCTATGCCGAAGTCCTTGCCAAACACGCGTATCCGGAGCCGGTCGCGCAGTTGCTCGGTGAGTTGATGGCAGCGGCTTCGCTGCTGGTGGGCACGATGAAATTCGATGGCTTGCTGATCTTGCAGGCGCGTTCCGAAGGTCCGATCCCGATGCTGATGATCGAGTGTTCCAGCGAGCGCGAGATTCGTGGCCTGGCCCGTTATGACGTCGACCGGATTACACCGGATGCCACCTTTTCCGAGCTGATGGCCGATGGCGTGCTGGCGATCACCGTTGACCCCACCGAGGGCCAGCGCTACCAGGGCATCGTTGACCTCGACGGCGAGACCTTGGCGGACTGCTTTACCAACTATTTCGTAATGTCCCAGCAAGTCGGCACCAAGTTCTGGCTCAACGCCGACGGCAAGCGCGCTCGCGGCCTGTTGTTGCAGCAATTGCCGGCTGACCGCATCAAGGATGAGGATGAGCGCACGGATAGCTGGCGCAAGCTGACCGCCCTGGCGGGCACACTGACCGCTGAGGAGTTGCTGGCCCTGGACAACGAAACCATCTTGCACCGCCTGTACCACGAAGAAGCCGTGCGCCTGTTCGACGAACAGTCCCTGCGCTTCAATTGCAGCTGCTCCCGCGAGCGCTCGGCCAACGCCCTGGTCAGCCTGGGCCTGGAAGATGCGCAGAATCTGGTGGTGGAGCACGGCGGCCATATCGAGATCGACTGCCAGTTCTGTAACGAGCGTTATCTGTTCGATGCTGCCGATGTCGCCCAATTATTCGCCGGCGCAGGCATCGACACCCCTTCCGACACTCGCCACTAAAACGTTTAAGCAGAGGTAAATCACCTGTCAAATGCCGGATTAGAGGCGTTCTGACGGGAGGACCCTACTCTTTTTGGGCTTTTCTGGCATAATCCGGCCCACTTTTTTCGCGGTAGTAGTGCGCAACTTTCTACTACAAAACGTTTGGAGCACTCGGCCATAGGCCGACGGGGAACCTCATGACGCAAGCCAATAACGCCGTATACACCGATCTGAGTGTTGACGATCTGGTCAAAGAAGCCCTGCAGCGCGGTGAAGGCGTGCTTGCCGATACTGGCGCGCTGGTCGTAGAAACCGGTCACCGCACCGGCCGTTCGCCGGTCGATCGTTTCATCGTTGAAGAGCCGACCACCCAGGCCGCAATCGCCTGGGGCCCGATCAACCGCAAGTTCCCGGCCGACAAGTTCGATGCCCTCTGGGCTCGCGTCGAGGCCTTCAACAATGCGCAAGAGCATTTCGTTTCCCACGTTCACGTAGGGGCTGCCGAAGACCACTACCTGGCCGTTAAAATGACCACCCAGACGGCCTGGCAGAACCTGTTCGGTCGCTGCCTGTTCATCAATCCGGCCCAGTACAACCCGGCCGGGCGTGAAGAGTGGCAAGTGCTTAACGTGGCCAACTTCGAGTGCGTGCCAGAGCGTGACGGCACCAACTCCGACGGTTGCGTGATCCTTAACTTCGCCCAGAAAAAAGTGCTGATCGCCGGCATGCGTTACGCCGGTGAAATGAAGAAAGCCATGTTCTCGGTGCAGAACTTCCTGTTGCCGGCCGCCGACGTGCTGCCGATGCACTGCGCCGCCAACATCGGTGAAGCAGGCGATGTGACCCTGTTCTTCGGCCTGTCCGGCACCGGCAAGACCACCCTGTCCGCCGACGAAAGCCGTTACCTGATCGGTGACGACGAGCACGGTTGGGGCGAAGGCGTGGTGTTCAACATCGAAGGCGGTTGCTATGCCAAGTGCATCGACCTGTCCGAGAAGAACGAGCCGGTTATCTGGAAGGCCATCAAGCACGGCGCCGTGCTGGAAAACGTCGTTATCGACGAAGCCGGGCATGCCGACTACGCCAATGTCAGCCTGACCCAGAACAGCCGCGCCGCCTACCCACTGGAACACGTTGCCAAGCGTTCCGAGAAGAACCTGGGCGGTGAGCCTAACGCGGTGATCTTCCTGACCTGCGACCTCACCGGCGTTCTGCCGCCCGTGTCGATCCTCAGTGAAGAACAAGCGGCCTACCACTTCCTGTCCGGCTACACCGCACTGGTGGGCTCGACCGAAATGGGTTCGGGCAGCGGCATCAAGTCGACTTTCTCCACCTGCTTCGGCGCACCGTTCTTCCCGCGCCCTGCCGGTGAATACGCTGAGCTGCTGATCAAGCGCATCCGCGGCTTCGGCTCCAAGGTCTACCTGGTCAACACCGGCTGGACCGGCGGCGGCTACGGCGTCGGCAAACGCTTCAACATCCCGACCACGCGCGGCGTGATCGCAGCGATCCAGAGCGGCGCGTTGATCGGTGCCGAAACCGAACACCTCGACACCATCAACCTCGACGTGCCATTGGCCGTGCCGGGCGTTGAGACTGGCCTGCTGAACCCACGTAACACCTGGGCTGACAAGGCTGCCTACGATGAAGCTGCGAAGGCGTTGGCCGGGTTGTTCATCGAGAACTTCAAGAAGTTTGAAGTGAGCGATGCGATCAAGGCTGCAGGGCCTAAGTTGTAAGATTTAGCTGCAGTGAAAAAGCCGCCTTCTGTAGGCGGCTTTTTTGTGCGCGAAAGATCAGTCGGCAATGTGCAAAACCACTGCTCCGACCAGCACCAGCACAACCCCCAGCACCTGCACCGCCGTCAGCCGCTCCTTGAAAAACACAAACCCCAGGATCGCTGCAATCCCACCTGACAGCGTACTGATCACCGTCACCACCGAAACCGACCCTGCCATCGCCCCCCACGAAAACGCCGAGAAACCACCGAGGTTCATCACGCTCGCTCCGGTCAATGTCGCGCAGTTTTTCAGCGGCGGGATTTTCAAGCCGTCCTTGATCTTCAGCACCATCATCACCATTACGCACCCTCCAACCAGGTAACCCAGCCACAGCATAGTGATGGGGCCCAGCGCCGGCAGCGTATAGCGGCCTTGCAGCCAGAAACTGGTGCCGTACAACAGCGCGGCGAGCATGGCGTAGGCGATGGACAGGCGCGGATTGTTGTGGGGTACGCCGTTGTCCTTATGGAGGCTGGAAAGGATCACGCCGATGACGCACAGGCCGATACAGCCGAGTTGGATCAGGCTGATCTGCTCGCCGCTGGCCCAGGACAGCAAGGTGGTGACTACGCCGTATGAGGTCACGAGTGGCGCAACGATGGCGGCTTTGCCCAGGGCGAAGGCCTTGGACAGTGCGAGGGCGCCGGACACGGTGAGCAGCGCGGCCGCAATACCCAGGAGCCAGACGCTCAACGGCGCATTGAGGGATTTGAAAAAGAAGGCAGGAAAACTGACCAGCAGCAGGGTCATGATCAAAAAACCGAGGGCTTGGCCGAAATACACCGCGCGTTTAACACCAACGGCCCGGGCGTTGAGGCCCACCAGAAAGTCCGTGCCGCCCCAGAGCAGGGCGGCCAGCAGGCCCATCGTTACGTCCATGTAAGGTCCTTGTTATGTATCGCTCGGCAGATTTGCGCAAAGCTAATGTGGGAGGGGGCTTGCCCTAATGCCAGTCAGTTAAGGACGAACACTGTACCTGTGGCGAGGGAGCTTGCTCCCGCTGGGCCGCGAAGCGGCCCCAAAAATGGGACTGCTGCGCAGTCCAGCGGGAGCAAGCTCCCTCGCCACAGGTTACTTTTTACCCTTTCTACTTCTTAACTGACTGGCATTAGGGCTTGCTCCCGATTGCGGTGTAACAGTCAAAAATTTGCTGGCTGACACACTGCTATCGGGTGCAAGCCCCCTCCCACATTTGAACCTCAGCGCTCTCAGTTCAGCTCAGGTTTTCCAGTGTTTGCGTGTCCCAGCTGTGGGTCTTGATCGCCAGGTAGAGCATACCAATGGTCAGCGGGACTTTGTCGCCATGCCCCTTGGCCCGGCGCTTGAGGAACACGTCGAAGACCGGTGGGTTGAAGTAACGATAAGTGTCGTAGTCGCCCAGGTCGAGCGCAAATTCCTGCTCCAGTGCTTCCATCAGTTGCTTGGCCTCGCTGCCGTCACAGCCCAGGTCGAAATTGAGTGAAGTTTGCAGGCGGATGGTCGTGTGTTTCGGCAGGCCGATTTCTTCGTGCAGCAGTTGCAGGAGTTGCTGCATGACGGGGTCTTTGGGGAAGTTCGGGGCGAGGTTCATGGTGGGCGCATGTAGAAGTGGGTGAGGGGGGCTGTTGCGTTTTAGGCGGTATTTGTTTCGCGTGATGAAGAGTGCCAAGCCTATCAAGAATACAAAGACAGGTAGGAGGGGCATTCTGAGGATCACCGCTACATAGGGTAGTAGGAACGTCAAAATAAGACCTGCTGTAAGAAATGTGACTGCGAAGTGCTTTCTGAGCATTGGGTCTGTGATGTGGTAGTGCAGCACCAAATAGATAATGAGAAAGGAAGCGGATTGAAGGTAAAGCGCCATGTCACTAAGACTCGTCCGAGTAGACATGCATTGAGAGTGTTGACCGCTGAGGTCCTATGCCTCCTCTCACACTGGCATCCAGACCGATGATGATGTCTCCAGCGTGATATCTACGAAGCTTGCCGGAAATAGTATCTCCAACGAAGCCCGCGGTTACGGTTGAAATGGCAATTCCCGGTGCTTTAACCGCTCCGGAGATTATTTGTTTGATGAGCACGTTTTGGTCGTTTAACCGATCGGCCTGATTCCGTCTCAAAGGATGGGAAATCGCGACCGTCATTTCGCATGGCAAGTCTCTGGCCAGCATTTTTTCGTACAGCCTACGTATCTGATCGCGCACTTGTCGCGCTGCCGTTTTTGTTTCAAGCAGGCATAGATTGGCCAAAGCATGCCGATTGTCAGGCACAACAATGAAGCGAATCACTGTGAAGATGACGCCATAGTGGCCGATGTGTTGAGTCCTTTCGATGTTCACAGGTTTCTGCCGAGAAAGTTGAGACCGCGCTATTTTCATTCAGCTACGGGTAACTTCTGCAGAGGGTCGAGCGGGTGTTTGGAGCAGTTTGGGAAAGGGATGTCGCGGTATTTGGAGGTTTCCTACAACCGTTTCCGGGATTTTTGGCTTGGCGGTGATTTAACAGGCAAAGCGGGTCAATTGTAGGAGCGAGCTGCTCGCGAAAAACTCAAGGACGCCGCGTTTCTTCTGCTTTACCGCGTCATCGTTGACGATTTTCGCGAGCAAGCTCGCTCAAAGCGTGTTGCTTAGATTTGCGGTTGTTCGGGTTGCAGCTGTACATGTTGCGCCGCTTCCAGCAAATCACAGCCGTCCTGGACGAGCAGGTACAAGGCGTTGGTGATGTGGGAGATGTCTTTGAGGTCGGCGTGTTCTAAGGTCAGACAGGAGAAGGTTTCCAGTAGGTCCGTGGCTGCGCGGATGCGCTGGTGGGCGGCGGACTGGATGTCTTCGGCTTTGGTTTCGGTGTCGATGACGAGGGGGTAGGTATCGGTGAAGTTAGTGCGCAGAATGCGATAACGATTGGTTGGGAGGTTGGGCTTTGTCATTTCAGTTCCAATACAGATTCAAAGAAATACACCAAACGAGTTGGCACGTTTGTCCCTGCTGTTTTTCGGATGACCAAACCCGGTCGCTGATTTGGCAGCGACGGAACGAACCTTAGAAGTGAGTGTGTTCTCGGGCAATAAACGAATGGTTTAACTGTTCATGGCCTCAGATCATTCCCACGCTCCTGCGTGGGAATGCATCCCGTGACGCTCTGCGTCACCAACACCTGAGGTTCAAGCCGTGCAGTGCTGAGGCGTCGAGTTCGCGAGGCAGATACCAGGCAAGGACCGCGGCTCTCGTCGGCAGAGCATTATCGACATCGGACGGTTGGGTGTCGAAGCCTGCCAGACGCAAGCTGGCAAGATAGTTGGAGCGTTGTATCTTCTTGTAGTAAGCCTGTTTCTGCTTGAACGTCATCTCTTCCACGGCGCAGTTCTCCAAGACTGAGGCCGGTTTCATCGTGCGGTCAGTGTTCGCTATAACCACGTCACATTCTTTATAAAAAATCCGCCAGCGTGCTGAATTCAGCGTATGTTTCACCGCAAAATCTTGTAGGGCAATTCCGCCCACTACTTAAAGGGAATTAGCATGGGTTTGCTTCGTGTCGCTTCGGCGATGTCATTGTGTGCGGTGGCTTTTTCCGTTCAGGCCGAGCAGTTGCCGATCGAGGTGCTGAGTGCGGTGGTCAAGGACCAGAAAATCGCCGACGCCGAGGTGCTGCTGCAACGCAACGGTGCGCAGAACGTGGTGGGCCGCACCAACGCTCAAGGGCAGGTGACGCTGACCAGCGAGGCGGCTGACGACGCCAGCAACCTATTGATCATCAAAAAACCGGGCTATTCCAACCTGGTGGTGAAATGCCCGTGCAAGGGCATGACCTACGCTATCAGCCCTGTGATGGAAAACCTCGATGGCTTGCGCGTGGTGCTGAGCTGGGGCCAGACGCCGGACGATCTCGACTCCCATATGATCTTCCCCGGCAACAATATCTACTTCGAGAACAAGACCGGCACCGACGCCGAGCTGGACGTGGATGACACCGACAGCTACGGCCCGGAGACGATCACCCTGCAGAAAAAACACTACGGTGAAAGCTACGTTTACGCTGTGCATGACTACAGCAACGGCGGCAATCCAGGCTCGCGTCAGTTGTCCAACAGTGAAGCCAAAGTATTCGTGTACATGGGCCAATCGCTGGTGCGCACCTACTACGTGCCGAAAAACCGCAGCGGTAACCTGTGGACCGTGTTCCGCATGACCGGCAGTGGCGATTTCCAGGACATCAACACCTTCAGCGGCGTGACCGTGAATGCCGCCAATGTACTCAACGAAGTCAAACCATTGCTGGACGACAGCGTTGCCGTTACCGCAGTAGCCGTCAGCTCTTCCGCACAGACTGATGCGAAGCGTCTGAATGTGCAGGGTGAAGCTGCCTACCAGGCGGGTAATCTGGACCAGGCGATTG
Source organism: Pseudomonas sp. R4-34-07 (assembly GCF_003852375.1). NCBI lineage: Bacteria > Pseudomonadati > Pseudomonadota > Gammaproteobacteria > Pseudomonadales > Pseudomonadaceae > Pseudomonas > Pseudomonas sp. R4-34-07. Next base: position 337,769 of record NZ_CP027760.1, read on the forward strand.
GCCTGTTCCGCCAGGCCATTGATCTGGATAACGGCTTCGGTAAAGCCTATGGCAACCTCGGCCTGGCGTATCAGAAGGCTGGTAACACCGCCGAGTCGATCTGGGCCAACCGCAAGGCTATCGCCTTGGCGACGGGGGCCAATGCGGCAACCGTACGCGCGGGTGCCTACTACAACATTGCGCGAATCTACGAAGCGGCGGGCCAGTTCCCGGATGCGCTGCGTCACTACCAGTTGGCCAAGGAGCAGAAGGCCAATCCGGTGTACGACACGGCGATTGAGCGGGTGCAGAACCGCTGATTCGGTTGTAGCGCGGTTTTGAAATGTGGGAGGGGGCTTGCTCCCTCCCACATGTGGTTTTGGTGTTCCTACAGTCGTATTTGGCCCAAGGCCATTGCTGCACCCTGTGTATCATCCTGTCTCTTTTTTCCATGCGACCTTTCTCGATCCGCTGAACTTAATGGGCTACTTTTTTAAGCCACGTTCAACGGTCAATGGAGTGACAGCCTATGCACGACACCCTCCAGCAGGTCTTTGGTTATCCACAGTTTCGTTTGGGCCAGGAAGAGACGGTCAGCGCTGTGCTGGCCGGTCGTTCGGCGGCCGCTATTTTCCCCACCGGGTCGGGCAAGTCCCTGTGTTATCAGCTGTCAGCCGTATTGCTGCCACACCTGACGCTGGTGGTGTCGCCGCTGTTGGCATTGATGCAGGACCAGTTGGGTTTTCTGCGGCGTCACGGCATTTCAGCGGGCAGCATCGACTCGGCGCAAAGCCGCGAGGACGCCAATGCCGTGATGGCTCGCGCACGTTCCGGCGAATTGAAAATCCTGATGATTTCCGTGGAGCGCTTAAAAAATGAGCGTTTCCGCAACTTCCTGCAAAGTGTGCAGCTCTCGCTGCTGGTGGTGGATGAGGCGCACTGCATTTCCGAGTGGGGCCACAACTTCCGTCCGGACTATCTGAAGCTTCCCGACTACCAGCGCCAGTTCAAGATCCCACAAGCGCTGCTGCTGACGGCTACGGCCACGCCCAAGGTGATTGCCGATATGCAGGCCAAGTTCGCCATTGCGCCGCAGGACGTGATTACCACGGGCTTTTACCGGTCCAACCTCAACTTGTTGGTAGAACCAGTGAGCGGCGCGGACAAACGCCGCCGTCTCGTGCAATGGATGAGCGAGCGGGCCAATCAGCCGAGCATCGTCTACGTCACCCTGCAAAAAACCGCCGAGCAGATCGCCGAGCACCTGAACCGTAACGGCATCCAGGCCGAGGCGTATCACGCCGGTTTGCCCCACGACAAACGCGAGGGCATCCAGCAGCGTTTCATGGGAGGGCGCTCCAATTGCATCGTCGCCACCATCGCGTTTGGCATGGGCATCGACAAGAGTGATATCCGCAATGTAGTGCACTTCGACCTGCCCAAATCCATCGAAAATTACAGCCAGGAAATCGGCCGCGCCGGGCGCGATGGCCAGCCTTCGGACTGCCTGGTGCTGGCCAATCGCGACAGCCTCAATGTGCTGGAAAACTTCGTGTACGGTGATACGCCGGAGCAGGAAGGTATCCGCCGGGTGCTGGAAGAGGTGCAGGCCGCGCGAGACGAGGGCCAATGGGAGTTTTTACTCAGGTCTTTATCGGACCACAGTAATATTCGCGAGCTGCCGTTGAAGACGCTGCTGGTGCAGTTGGAGCTCAAGGGCGTGATCGCACCGCGCTACGCGTTTTATGCCGAGTACCGTTTCAAGTACCTGATCGAACCCGAGGCCTTGCTGGCCCGATTTTCCGGGGAGCGACAACAGTTTGTCGCGGCGATCATCCAGGTGTGCAAGCGCGCGAAAACCTGGGCGACCGTGGATTTCGAGGCGCTCTACCAGCAGCACAACGCCGAGCGCAGTCGTGTGGTGAAAGCGTTGGATTACTTCCAGGAACAGGGCCTGATCGAATTGGAGAGCAAGCAGATGACCGAGGTCTACAGCTTGCTGAACACCGATTTCGACCCACAGGTACTAAGCGCCGAGTTATACACAGGCTTCAAGCAGCACGAGGTGACAGAAGTGGCGCGGATTCACGCCATGCTTGATCTGTTCGCCACCGAGCAGTGCCTTGGGCAACGCCTGGCGCGCTATTTTGGCGACGAAAATGTACCTGAGCGTTGCGGGCATTGCTCGGTGTGCCATGGGCACGTCGCCCATCTACCGCCGCCGCCGCGCCTGCCGCCGCTTGTGGATAAAAACTTTATGGGGCTGTGCGGTGATTTTATCCACAGGCATCATGAGCACACCGGCCAATTGCCGGGTGCGGAACGGTTGACGCGCTTTCTGGGTGGGATCAGCGTGCCGTTGTTCACCAAGTTGAAGGCGCGGGGTATTCCCGGGTTCGCTGCGCTGGAGGACTACCCCTACGCCGAGGTTCGTGAGTGGGCCGAAGCTCATTTGAATGACCTGTAAACTCCTTCTAACGAGAGGTGCCCATGCCTGACTCAGTGCCACAACGTGCCGATTACGCACACTTCCAGCCGATTATTACGCGCTGGCACGACAATGATGTGTACGGCCATGTGAATAACGTCACCTACTACAGCTTTTTCGACACGGCGGTGAATACCTACCTGATCGAACAGGGCGAGTTGAATATTCATGACGGGGAAGTGGTCGGGTTTGTAGTCAGTTCGGCGTGCGATTACTTTGCGTCGATCGCTTTCCCTGAGCGCATTGATATCGGCCTGCGGGTGGGCAAGTTGGGCAATAGCTCAGTGCAATACGAGTTGGCGGTATTCAAGGCAGGCGAGCAGGAAGCCTGTGCGGCGGGGCGTTTTGTGCATGTGTTTGTCGACCGGGGCACGAACCAGCCGGTGACGATTCCGGGGAGGTTGCGCGAGGCGTTACAGCGGTTGGTAGCCTGACTCGGTCCCGCAAACACCGCTGAACCAAATGTGGGAGGGGGCTTGCTCCCGATAGCAGTGGATCAGTCAATACATACAGTGACTGATCCACCGCTATCGGGAGCAAGCCCCCTCCCACATGGGATTTTCTGTGTTCGTCAGGCCTTAGTCATCATAACGATGATGGCGCTTGTGTTTGTTCTTGCGATGCCCATAGGCATGACCGCGGCCAGGGTGGTCATCACGGTAGTAGCGACGGTCGTCGCGGCCACGGTAACGACGGTCATCGTCATCGCTCTTGTTGCCCATGTAGTTGCCCAGCGCGCCACCTGCGCCGCCGCCGGCGGCTGAGCCGATCAGTGCGCCGGTGCTGCCGCCGACACTGCGGCCTACCACGTTGCCACCGGCGGCGCCCAGTGCACCGCCAATGGCGGCTTCGCCACGGCTGCGCTTGTCGGCGCCGACCGCACTGCCGCCCGCGCCACCCAGCGCTGCGCCGATGGTCGAACCGGTGTTGCCGCCCAACTGCTGGCCGACAACCGAGCCTAGAACCCCGCCCAATGCGCCGCCCACACCGGCTTCGGTGGTGCCACCGGCCATGGCTGCGCCACTGACCAGGCCAAGGGACAACAAGAGAATCGAGGAGAACTTCATTCAGGGAAACCTCAAGGGGATGACGGCGCGATCCTGAGGTTGTATCGAGCCGCTGACAATCGAAATCCGACCGGCGGCAGCAGTTGTATACAATTTGCTAAGTTGCTGTTTTGTATAGGGAACTTAAGTTGTTTTTACGAGTCTTTAGCTACTTGGGAAAGGCCGCTTTTATATAAAAAGCGGCCTTTTTTGTGCCTGCAAAATGTGTAGCACACGTCAGGCCGAGCGCGCCATGATCAACCCATTATCGCTCGCCGCTTCCAAACGAATCGCCACAAACTTCGACGTTGGCGTATGGCTACCGTCGCCCGTGCTTTCCAACGGCACCAAAGGGTTCACTTCCGGATAGTAAGCAGCGGCCTGCCCGGCCGGAATATCGAACGCCAGTAGGGTGAAGCCCTTGACGCGCCGCTCTCGGCCGTCTTCCCACAGCGAAATGATGTCCGCCTTCTGCCCCGGCTTGAAGCCCAGGCGGATGATGTCGGCTTCGTTGACGAACAGCACATCCCGTTGGCCTTTGACGCCGCGATAACGGTCGTCTAGCCCATAGATAGTGGTGTTGTACTGATCGTGGGAACGCATCGACTGCATGATCAGGTCCGGCACACGCCCTGTGGCGTGGGTGCGTTCGTGAATCAGGTCTTTGGGCAGGACGTTCGGTCGGAAGTTGGCGCGGCCCGATGGGGTGTTCCAGCGGCGTGCGCCGGCGGAGTTGCCCAAGTAGAAACCGCCCGGGTTTTTGAGCTTCTCGTTGAAGTCCTTGAAGCCTGGGATGGTGTCGGCGATCAGGTCGCGAATGCGTCCGTAGTCAGCCACCAGCCAATTCCAATCCACCGGTTTGCTGCCCAGGGTCGCGGCGGCAATGCCCGCCACAATCGCGGGCTCCGATTTCATCAGCTTCGACAGCGGCTGCAACTGGCCGTTGGAGTCGTGGACCATGCTGAACGAGTCTTCCACAGTCACGGCTTGCGGGCCCTCGGCCTGGATATCGATGTCGGTACGGCCCAGGCATGGCAGGATCAGCGCGTCTTTGCCGTGCATCAGATGGCTGCGGTTGAGCTTGGTGCTGATCTGTACAGTCAGGTCGCAGTTACGCAATGCTTCGAACGTGCGGGTGCTGTCCGGCGTGGCCTGGGCGAAGTTGCCGCCCAGGCCGATAAACACCTTGGCGCGGCCTTCAAGCATCGCGTGGATGGCTTCGACCACGTTGTGCCCATTGGTGCGCGGCACCTGGAACTGGAAGCGGCGCTCCAGTGAGTCGAGGAATGCCACCGGTGGGCGTTCGTTGATGCCCATGGTGCGGTCGCCCTGCACGTTGCTGTGACCGCGCACCGGGCACAGGCCGGCGCCTGGGCGGCCGATATTGCCGCGTAGCAACATCAGGTTGGCGATTTCCTGGATGGTCGGCACCGAGTGACGGTGTTGGGTGATGCCCATCGCCCAGCACATGATCACGTTCTTGCCTTTGGCATACATGCGCGCGGCTTGCTCGATCTCCACCAGCGTCAGGCCGGACTGCTCGACGATTTCCTCCCACGAGGTGTCGTCGATCTGGCCCAGATAGTCCAGCACGTTGATGGTGTGTTCGTTGAGGAAGTCGTGATCGAACACCGCTTCCTTGCCTTCGGCCAAGGCTTGACGCTCCCACAGCAGCAGGAACTTGGCCATGCCGCGCAGGATGGCCATGTCGCCGCCCAGCGCAGGGCGGAAGTAGGCGGTGTTGGTTGGCTTGTCGCCGTTGGTGAGCATTTCCAGCGGATGTTGCGGGTGCTGGAAGCGTTCCAGGCCACGTTCTTTCAGGGGGTTGATACACACCACCTGAGCGCCGCGCTTCACCGCTTCGCGCAGCGGCTCGAGCATGCGTGGGTGGTTGGTGCCGGGGTTCTGGCCCCAGACGAAAATCGCGTCGGCATGTTCGAAGTCATCAAAGGTCACAGTGCCTTTGCCCACGCCCACACTCTGGGCCAGGGCCACGCCGCTGGCCTCGTGGCACATGTTCGAGCAGTCGGGGAAATTGTTGGTGCCGTAGGCGCGCACAAACAACTGGTACAGGTAGGCGGCTTCGTTGCTGGCGCGGCCCGAGGTGTAGAACTCGGCCATGTCCGGGCTGGGCAGGGCATTGAGGTGCTTGCCGACCAGGTCGAATGCGGCGTCCCAACTGATGGGCTGGTAGCGGTCGGTCGCGGCGTCGTAGCGCATAGGCTCGGTGAGACGCCCTTGGTACTCCAGCCAGTAATCGCTTTGTTCCAGCAGCGCGGTCACGCTGTGTTTGGCGAAGAACGCGGCGTCCACGCGGCGCTTGGTGGCTTCCCAATTGACCGCCTTGGCGCCGTTTTCGCAGAACTTGACCATGCCACTTTCCGGGGAGTCGCCCCAGGCACAGCCCGGGCAGTCGAAACCGCCGTTCTGGTTGGTCTTGAGCATCATGCGCAGGTTTTTCAGCGCGTTGTCGCTGGTCAGCCAGGCGTGCGCCACGCTGATCAGTGCACCCCAGCCGCCTGCCGGGCCTTTGTAGGGCTTGTAGCGTGGGGTTGGGGTTTGGTCGGCTTGGTGGTGAAGGCTCATGGCTGGTACTCCATCGCTGGGCTGTAAACCCGCGGCGCGCTTTTCTGCGGCAGGTGGATGAGATTGAGGTTATGCCGGCGCGCCCATTGCAGGGCAAGGCCGGTGGGCGACGACAGGCTGACCAGGGTCTGGATGCCCGCGCGCAGGACTTTCTGGATCAATTCGAGGCTGCAGCGGCTGGTGACAATTGCCAGGCCGCCGTCGGTCGGAATCTGTTGGCGGATCAGTGCGCCAATCAATTTATCCAGGGCGTTATGCCGGCCGATGTCTTCGCGGCCCATCAGCAATTCGCCCTGGTTGTTCATAAATATGGCCGCGTGCACCGCGCCGCTGTGTTGGCCCAGGGGCTGGAAGGCGCTGATGCGCTGGCGCAGGCCATCAAGCCATGCGGCGGGTGGCAAGGGTGCGCCGGGCAGCACCTGCAGGTCGGGCAAAGCCTGCTCCACGGCTTCGACGCCGCACAGCCCGCAGCCGCTGGTGCCCGCTAATTGGCGGCGCTGCTGCTTGAGGTTCCAGAACGCCCGGCTGGAAATCTGTACCTGGGCATACTGTGCAGAGCCCGAGCCGCTGAGCTTCAGGTCATAGATGTCGCTGACGTCGGTGATAATGCCGCTGCCAAGGCTGAAGCCGACAATGAAGTCTTCCAGGTCGGTCGGCGTCACCAGCATGACGGCCTGGCTGATGTCGTTATAGGCAATCGCCAACGCCACCTCTTCGGCCAGCGCAGTACTGCCGACGTCTGTGTGTTCGAGATTGCTGTACTCATAGCTCTGGCTGGCGGCGGGCGCGGGCATTTCAAGGGCGGGCGCCGCGCAGGTTGGGCGCTTGGCGTTCATGAGGCAATTACCACCGACGGATTGATCAGTGTTCAGACTAGGCGCGACAAAGGGTCGCGTCTAATTGCCAGTATTGATGTAGTGATAGACGGCGTCGATCAAGGCTCGGTTTTGCGCGGTCGTCTGCTCGTCTTCGGGAGCGCTGGAACCCAAAACCTTGGGACTGGTCTAGTCTTGGGCATCAGGAACTTAAACCCAAGGAGAGCGCACTATGAGTATTTTCAGCTTTATCAAAGAAGCCGGCGAAAAGATCGTCGACCTGTTGACGCCGGGTAATGCTAACGCGAGTGAACAGTTGAAGGAGCATGTGAGCAAGGTGGGCCTGGGTAATCCAAACGTGCAAACCACGGTGGATGGCGACAAGGTCACCGTGACCGGTGAAGTGGCCACCCAGGAAGAGAAAGAGAAGATCCTGCTGGCACTGGGCAACATCGCCGGCGTGGCGAGCGTGGATGATCAGATCACCGTCACGGGTCCTGCGGTTACCGCTGCGCGTTTCGTCGTGGTGAAAAAGGGCGACACCCTCAGCGCGATTTCCCTGGCTGTGTACGGTAATGCCAACCAGTACAACAAGATTTTCGAGGCCAACAAGCCGCTGTTGTCGCACCCGGACAAAATCTACCCAGGCCAGACCCTGCGTATTCCTGAGTAATACGCACAACAACCCTGTGGGGGGGGCTTGCCCCCGATGGCAGTGTGTCAGTCACTGGATGTGTTTCTGATATACCGCTATCGGGAGCAAGCCCCCTCCCACATGGGTTCAGAGTCCGGCTATGAGATCGCGGTAGTCCTCGACAGCCGCAAACTCTGCGGTGTCCTTGGGCCCCTTTTTGCTGTCGGGCTCTTTGACTGCCAACAAATGCCCCACACCAAACTCCCTGGCGCTGCGCAGGATCGGCAGGGTGTCGTCGATAAACAGGCTGCGGGCCGGGTCGAACTGGATATCAGCGTGCAGCGCTTCCCAGAACTGCTGGTTTTCCTTGGGAAAACCGTAATCGTGGGAGCTGATCAGTTGCTCGAAGTACGGCGCCAGCTCAATGCGCTCCAACTTCAATGACAGCGAGTCGCGGTGAGCATTGGTGATCAGGATCACGCGTTTGCCGGCCTGTTTGATTGCCGCCAGAAATGTATCGGCGTCCGGGCGCAGGGCGATCAGGTGGGCGGTTTCAAGCTTGAGTTCGCGCACTGGGATCTTCAGTTCGGCGCTCCAGAAATCCAGGCAATACCATTGCAACTGTCCGGCGTTACGCTCGAACAGGGGCTGCAGTTCCATTTCGGCCATGGCCCGGCTCACGCCATGCAGTTCGGCATAACGCTGGGGCAGGTGCTCCATCCAGAAATGGTTGTCGTAGTGCAGGTCTAGCAAGGTGCCGTCCATGTCCAGCAGGACGGTGTCGATGGCGTGCCAGGGCAAAGAGGGCATGGGGCGTTCTCATGTAAGTAAAGATATCCGACACAGACAATCGGAAAAGCCACGGTATAGTAACCCGATCACGCCAAGGAGCCGTTCATGCGCCAGAAACCCACCGTCCTCGCCCGCGAAATAGTCGCCAGTAGCCGTTTGTTCCGCGTGGAGGAAGTGCAATTGCGCTTTTCCAATGGCGTTGAACGGACCTACGAGCGCCTGGTGGGCCGTGGTGCCGGTTACGGCGCAGTGATGATCGTCGCGATGATCGACGAAGACCATGCCTTGCTGGTGGAAGAATACTGCGGTGGCACCGACGAGTATGAGTTGTCCTTGCCTAAAGGCTTGATCGAGCCCGGCGAGGATGTGCTGGCGGCGGCCGACCGCGAACTCAAGGAAGAAGCCGGCTATGGCGCACGCCAGTTGGAACACATCACTGAGCTTTCACTGTCACCCGGCTATATGAGCCAGAAAATCCAGGTGGTGCTGGCCACCGAGCTTTATGAAGAACGCCTGGAAGGCGATGAGCCCGAGCCCATGCGGGTGGAGCGGGTCAACCTGCGTGAGCTGTCGGCACTGGCGCAAAACGAGCAGTTCAGTGAGGGCCGGGCACTTGCCGCGCTGTACCTGGTGCGAGACCTGCTGACCCAGCGTGGAGTGTTTACCTTATGAGCGAACTGTTTCTGGGTCACCCCTTTATCGCCCCCGTCATCGAACTGGCTCGCCAGGCCGGTGAAGCCATCCTGCCGTACTGGCGTGCCGACGTCGTGGTTACCTCCAAAGCGGATGATTCGCCAGTGACGGCCGCCGACCTGGCTGCGCACCATCTGATTCTCGCTGGCCTGACTGCGCTGGACCCAAGCATTCCGGTGCTGTCCGAAGAAGACGCCGATATCGACCAGAGCGTGCGCGCCGGTTGGCAGCGTTGGTGGCTGGTGGACCCGTTGGATGGCACCAAGGAATTCATTGGTGGCAGTGAAGAATTCACCGTCAATATCGCCTTGATCGAACAAGGTCGCGTGGTGTTCGGCGTGGTGTCGATGCCCACCAGTGGTCGTTGCTACTTCGGCGGCGCGGGCCTGGGGGCTTGGCGTTCGGATGTGAATGCCGCGCCCAGGCAGATCCAGGTGCGCCAGGCTCCGGCCGCGGGTGAAGCCTTTACCGTGGTTGCCAGCCGCCGTCATACCAGCCCGGAGCAGGAGCGTTTGCTGGAGGGGCTGAGCCAAGGCTTGGGGGAGCTGAAACTGGCGAATATCGGCAGTTCCTTGAAGTTCTGCCTGTTGGCCGAGGGCAGTGCCGACTGCTATCCGCGCCTGGCGCCGACCTCGCAGTGGGACACTGCGGCGGCGCAAGGCGTGCTGGAAGGGGCGGGGGGCGAGGTGCTGGAGCTGAATGGCAAACCGTTCAGCTACCCGGCGCGGGAATCGTTGTTGAACCCGTTCTTCCTGGCGTTGCCGGCCAAGGCGGCGTGGCGTAAGCGCCTGTTGACCCTGGCCCGTTCTTGAAGTCTGAGCCGATCTAAATGTGGGAGGGGGCTTGCCCTAATGCCAGTCAGTTAAGCGAAAGTGGTCCACTGTAGGAGCGAGCTTGCTCGCGAAAAACGCCCAGGCAACGCGTTCATTCTGAATAAACGCGGAGGCCCTGAGTTCTTCGCGAGCAAGCTCGCTCCTACAAAAAGCCTTAACTGACTGGCATTAGGGCTTGCTCCCGATAATGGAGTGTCAGTCACTGAATGTGCTGCTGATACACCGCTATCGGGAGCAAGCCCCCTCCCACATTTTTAGCGGTGCAGGACGTACTGGCCAGTAAACGACACGGCCTGCTCTGCGCTGCCCTCATTCACAATCCACGTCTCCAACGTCAACCGCGCTCGCCCATAACGCTTGTACGTTGCGACAAAGCGCTTCCACATTTTCTCCTCCGGCGCCGCGCAAATCACCGTCGCATCCTGCGTCACCGGCAACGGATAGCTGATCTGCCCTTCCTGAATCACGATGTGCCCGTCTTCGATGCCCTCTTCGCGCAGTCTCAGGTGCAACCAACCCCAACCCGCCAGCACGGCGCCGCAGTAGAGGCTGCCGCCAAACATGGTGCTCTTGTGGTTGATATTGGCCTGCAAGGGTAAATGCAGTTGCAGTTGGCCGTGTTGCCAGTCGAGCACCTTGAGGCCCATTTCCCGGGTGAGGGGGATGTCGTGGTGGAGGATGGATTCCAGGTAACGGCTGTCGCGGCTCATGGCGGTCTCTTGGCGGATGGGCAGGGTCATTCGTCGTCTGCGCTGTGGCTGGCGCTGTCGGCGAAGTTCAGGCCATGCTTGCGCAGTTTGTCGTGCAGGGTTTTGCGGGGCACGCCGAGGGCTTCGGCGAGGCTGCGCATGGAGCTGTGGGGGCGGGTCAGTTCGGCGGCGATCAGGCTTTTTTCGAATTGTTCGACTTGCTCGCTCAAGCCTCCGGGCGTGGAGGTCAGTGTGCTGGCGGAGGGATTGTCCAGCGTACTGTCCAAGGCCAGTTCCAGGCCCAGGGCAAAGCGTTCGGCGGCATTTTGCAGCTCGCGCACATTACCCGGCCAACTGTGGCGCAGCAGCAGCGCGCGCTGGCCCGGTTGCAGCTCATGCAAGGGCAGGCCGTGGCGGCTGCTGGCTTCGTCGGCGAAGTGCTGGAACAGCATCAGTGCATCCTCACCGCGCTCGCGCAGTGGCGGAATGCGCAGCGGCGCGACATTCAGGCGGTAATACAAGTCGGCCCGGAAGCGGCCTTGGTCGGCCGCCTGGCGCAGGTCTTCCTTGGTGGCGGCGATGATGCGGATATCCAGTGCAATCAACTGGTTGCCGCCCAGGCGCTCCACGACGCGCTCCTGCAGCAGGCGCAACAGCTTGACCTGTACATCCAGGCTCATGCTTTCGATTTCATCGAGGAACAGCGTGCCGCCATTGGCGAATTCAAACTTGCCGATACGGCGCTTCTGCGCGCCGGTAAACGCGCCCGGTTCATGGCCGAACAGCTCGCTTTCCACCACCGATTCGGCCAGGGCCCCGGCGTTGATCGCCACGAACGGACCGCTGCGGCGGCTCGACAGATCGTGCAAGGCGCGGGCGACCACTTCCTTGCCGGCGCCGGTTTCGCCGAGGATCAGCACATCGGCTTTGGTCGCTGCCAGTGCGCCGATTTGTTCGCGCAGGCGCAGCATCTGCGGCGAATGCCCCACCAGGCGCGTGCTCAGTTGCTGCCGGTCACTGAGGGCCAGGCGCAGGCTGCGGTTGTCCAGCACCAGTCGGCGCAGGGCCAGGGCGCGGCGCACGCTGTCGAGCAAGGCGTCGCTGGCAAAGGGTTTTTCGAGGAAGTCATAGGCGCCGGCACGCATGGCCTGCACCGCCAGCGGCACGTCGCCGTGGCCGGTGATCAGCAGCACGGGCAGGTCCGGGTCCTGGCCGTGCAGTTCGGCGAGCAGTTCCAGGCCGTCCATGCCGGGCATGCGGATATCGCTGACCACGACGCCCGACCAGTCCCGCGACAAGCGTGCGGTAAGGCCGCTGGCTTCGCCCAGGGGCAGCACTTTCAGCCCGGCCAGGTCCAGGGTCTGGCACAGCGCCTGACGCAAATGGGGATCGTCGTCGATCAGCACCACCTGAATCTGGTTATCGATACTCATACACTGCGGTCCTCGGACGGTTGCAGACTGACGCCCGGCGAGCCGGCACGCAATTTCAAGGTTAACAGCGCGCCGCCTTCCTTGTGGTTGGCGAACAGCAGTTCGCCGCCGAAGGCACGCATCAGGGTGTCACAGATCGCCAGGCCCAGGCCTAGGCCCTGGGTGCGCGTCTTGGTGGTGTAGAACGGCTCGCTGGCGCGGCCCAACGCCTCCATGCAAAAACCCGGGCCGTTGTCGCGAATGTACAGGTTGACGCCCTGGTCAGTGGTTTGGGCGCTCAGCCACAGTTTGCGCGGCGGGCCTTTTTCGGTAAGGGCGTCCAGGGCATTGGCCAGCAGGTTGCCCAGCACCTGGCGCAGACGGGTTTCGCCGGCTTGTACCCATAAGGTCGCTTCGGGTAAGTCGCGGATCAATTCCACTTCCATCGAGCGCCGCCGTTTGGCCAGTAAGGCCAGGGCATCGTCCAGCGCGGGTTGCAGCGCCACGCTTTCCGGCGCGTGGCGGTCACGGCGGGCGAACGCGCGCAAGTGGGCGATGATCGAGGCCATGCGCCCGGTCAGTTCGCTGATCAGCTTGAGGTTGCCGCGCGCATCGGCGGTGCGTTCATGGTCGAGCAGGATTTCAGCGTTTTCCGCGTAGCTGCGAATCGCTGCCAGGGGTTGGTTCAGTTCATGGCTGATACTGGCCGACATAGTGCCCAGCGCCGAGAGTTTACCGGCCTGCACCAGGTCATCCTGGGCACGTACCAGTTCCTGCTGGGCGTGTTCGCGCTCCAGCACTTCCTGTTTCAGGCGCCGGTTCAGGCCTTCCAGGTCGCTGGTGCGCTCGGCCACGCGCATTTCCAGCTCGCGGCGCGCCTTGGCTTCGAAGGCGATGCGCTCCAGGTAATGCCGGCGGCGCTGCATCATCAAGCCGAGCAGCAGCATCAGCACCAGCAACATCGCGCCGCCTACGGCCACCACGGTACGCACCGGGCGGTTGATCAAGGATTGGGGGGCGAGGATTTCCACGTTCCAGCCGGTCTCGGCGATGGCGGTGGATTGGCGCAGCCAGGCGCTGCTGCTGAGGTTCAGCGGCTGAGGATCACGGGTGGGATAAGGCTGGATGGCAATAATGGCCTGGCGCTCTGCGGCGGTCAGCGGCCGGGTGGCGCGGAACCGCCATTGCGGGCGCGAGGTGAGGATTACCACGCCGTTGTGGTCGGTCACCAGGAGTTGTTCCGGGGTGTTGCCCCACAAGCTCTCGGTATGGTCCAGATCCACCTTGACCACCAGCACGCCAATGATGTTCTCACCATCGCGTACGGCGGCGGCGAAGAAGTAGCCGCGCTTGGCCGAGGTGGTGCCTAGCCCGAAAAAGCGCCCCAGGCGCCCGGCCATGGCTTCGCTGAAGTAGGGGCGAAAGGAAAAGTTGCGCCCGACGAAGCTGTCTTGTTTGTCCCAGTTGGACGCGGCGAGAGTCTTGCCGGTGGTGTCCATCAGGTACATCACCTCCACCCCGGCCTGGGCGGCGACGTCCTTGAGCAGCGAGTTGGCGTTGACCAGGTTGGTGCTGACGTGAGGCGCATCCAGCGCGGTGCGCAAGGCCGGCAGGTCACCGAGGATCTGCGGCAGCACTTCATAGCGATGCAGGGTGCCCAACAGGTTGGCGACGTACAGGTCGAGGGTCTGACGGTTCTGCCCGGCCAGCTCGCTGCGGTAGTATCGCTCGGCCAGGTGCTCCAGCGGCCAGAGCAGCGGCGCCAGGCACAGCGCCAACAGGGCGAGGCTGCGCCAGCGGGGTCTTCGCGGAAGGGGTGGGGTCATGGGAATCGTGCGCCTGTGGGTACAGGCGCATTATGCCTAGTGCTGCTCGGCAAGACACTCGTGCAATGCGTCTTGCCACTGCGGCTGGCTGACTTGCCATTGCTGTTGCAGGCGGCTGCAATCCAGGCGCGAGTTCAGCGGGCGCTGGGCGGGTGTCGGATAGGCGCTGGACGGGATCGCTTCCAGCTCGGCGCAGGCTTTGCCCGCAGCGCGAAGGGCATGACCAATGGCCTCGGCAAAGCCGAACCACGACGTTTCGCCTTGGGCCGTGAGGTGGTAAACCCCCCAATCCCCGGCGGTGCCGGCTTGCCAGCGCTCAATCAACGCACGCGTACTGTTGGCGATGGTCCCGGCCCAGGTTGGCGCGCCAATCTGGTCGGCGACGATGCGCATCTGCGGCTTCTCCTGCAGCAGACGCTGCATGGTCAGCAGGAAATTCTTGCCGTGGCTCGAATACACCCAACTGGTGCGCAGAATCAGGTACTTCCCGCCCACGGCCGCAATCGCCTGCTCGCCCGCCAGCTTGCTCTGACCGTAGACGCCCAGTGGGTTGGGCGAATCGCTTTCGGTGTACGGGGCCGGTTTGCTGCCGTCGAACACGTAGTCGGTTGAGTAGTGAATCAGCGGAATGCCTAGGGCCTTGGCCTCTTCGGCGAGGATGCCGGGGGCGATGGCGTTGATGGCGAAGGCAGCGTCCGGCTCGCTTTCGGCCTGATCGACGGCCGTGTGGGCGGCGGCGTTGATGATCAGGCTTGGGCGGTGAGCGCGCACTTGTTGGCGAATCTGCTCGGCGTGGGCCAGGTCAAGCTGGTCGCGGCCGAGGACGATGAGCTCACCGAGGCCTTGGAGCCGCTGTTGCAGCTCCTGGGAGACTTGGCCGTGTTGGCCGGTGATCAATATCTTCATGGGCACTGTCACGGGAACAGGTCCGCATCTTTCAGGCTTTTACCGGTTTGATCCTTGGCGGACAGAGTCGGTGGGCCATTGAGCTGCCAATCGATATTGAGGTCCGGGTCGTCCCAGCGAATGCACCGCTCTGCAGACGGCGTGTAGTAATCCGTCGTCTTGTAGAGGAATTCGGCGTAATCGCTCAGCACAACGAACCCATGGGCGAAACCGGGTGGAATCCACAGTTGACGATTGTTCTCGGCAGACAAGCGCACGCTGGCCCATTGACCGAAATGAGGAGAGCTGCGGCGGATGTCCACCGCCACGTCCAATACTTCCCCGGCTGTCACCCGCACCAGTTTCCCCTGGGCGTGTTCTACCTGGTAGTGCAAGCCGCGCAACACGCCTTTCAACGAGCGTGAGTGGTTGTCCTGCACGAATTGAAGTTTCAATCCGCTGGCGTTTTCAAACTCGCGAGCGTTGAAACTCTCATAAAAAAAGCCGCGGTCATCGCCAAAAACCTTTGGTTCGATGACCAATACACCAGGCAGCTCAGTGGTGCTCACATTCATTTAGGGTTCCCGGCCAGAGTGTACAGATACTGACCATAGCCGGTTTTGCCGAAATATTTCGCACGTTCCAGCAGATAGTCACGATCAATCCAGCCGTTCTCGTAGGCGATCTCTTCCAGGCAGGCTACTTTCAGGCCCTGACGGTGCTCGATGGTCTGCACGTAGGTCGAGGCTTCCAGCAGGCTGTCGTGAGTGCCGGTATCAAGCCAGGCGAAACCGCGACCGAAACGCTCAACGTGCAGATCGCCGCGCTTGAGGTAGGCGTTGTTGACGTCGGTGATCTCCAGCTCGCCGCGTGGCGAAGGCTGGACGGCCTTGGCGATCTTGATCACGTCGTTGTCGTAGAAATACAGGCCGGTCACGGCATAGCTGGATTTGGGCTTCGCCGGTTTTTCTTCGATCGACAGGGCACGGCCTTCTTTGTCGAAATCGATCACGCCAAAACGCTCCGGGTCTTTCACCCAGTAGCCGAACACCGTGGCGCCCGATGGGCGTTTCGCGGCGTTGCGCAATTGATCACCGAAATGCTGACCGTGGAAGATGTTGTCGCCCAGGATCAGGCACACCGGGTCATCCCCGATGAATTCCTCGCCAATGATGAACGCTTGCGCCAAGCCGTCCGGCGAAGGCTGCTCTGCATAGCTGAAACGCACGCCGAACTGGCTGCCATCGCCCAACAGGTTGCGGTATTGCGGCAGGTCCACGGGCGTGGAGATCACCAGGATGTCCTTGATCCCCGCCAGCATCAGCACCGAGATCGGGTAATAGATCATCGGCTTGTCATACACCGGCAACAGTTGCTTGGACACGCCCAGGGTAATGGGGTGCAAACGGGTGCCGGAACCGCCGGCCAATACAATTCCCTTCATCATGCGATCAGATCCTTTACGTCAGTATTGCCAAGTCGTTCACCCTGATAACTGCCGTCCTGGACCCTGCGGCACCATTCCAGATTATCGAGGTACCACTGCACGGTCTTGCGCAGGCCGGTTTCAAAGGTTTCTTCCGGGACCCAGCCCAGTTCGCGCTCGATCTTGCTGGCGTCGATCGCGTACCGCTGGTCGTGGCCCGGACGATCCTTGACGAAGGTGATCAGGTCGGTGAATTTTTCCACCCCGGCTGGGCGCTGTGGCGCCAGCTCCTCCAACAAGGCGCAGATGCCGCGAACTACGTCGATGTTCTTCTGTTCGTTGTGGCCACCGATGTTGTAGGTCTCGCCTACCAGCCCAGTAGTCACCACCTTGAGCAGCGCACGGGCGTGGTCTTCGACGAACAGCCAGTCGCGCACTTGCAAGCCATCGCCATAGACCGGCAGCGGCTTGCCTGCGAGAGCGTTGAGGATAACCAGAGGGATCAACTTTTCGGGGAAGTGGAACGGCCCATAGTTGTTCGAGCAGTTGGTCAACAGCACCGGCAAGCCGTAGGTACGCTGCCAGGCGCGGACCAGATGATCGGATGCTGCCTTGCTCGCAGAGTACGGCGAGCTGGGGGCGTAGGGCGTGGTTTCGGTGAAGAGGTCGTCCACGCCGTGCAGGTCGCCATACACCTCGTCAGTGGAGATGTGGTGGAAGCGGAATGCGCTTTTAGCCGGTTCTGCCAGCGTCTGCCAGTACGCCCGGGTGGCTTCCAGCAGGCTGTAGGTACCGACAATGTTGGTCTGGATAAAATCCGACGGGCCGTCGATGGAACGGTCCACATGAGACTCGGCCGCCAAATGCATGATCGCTTCGGGCTCGAAGCGCGCCAGCACGGCGCTGACGGTGGCCTGGTCGATGATATCGGCCTGGACGAACTCATAGCGGCTGTTGGACGCAATGCTGGACAGCGACTCAAGGTTGCCGGCGTAAGTGAGTTTGTCCAGGTTGAGCACTTCGTGCTCTGTGTGCTGGATCAGATGCCGGATCAGGGCCGAGCCAATAAATCCGGCACCGCCGGTGATGAGAATACGCATGTCGAGGGCCTTTTCCTTAGACGGACATTAAGCGAAAGAAGCATAGCTTGAGTTGTGAATCGGGCGGGCGCAAGCGCGGCGAGCACGAGGGGTTGATTAACGCCCCGGAACAATGGCGATATAGACGCCTGATAAAACCGAGGTCGTCACAATGTTGCTTGCCACATTGATCCATCGTGCCAGTTTGCCTTGCCCCCATTTGAGCTTCCAGCAGGCGGCCCAGTTGCTTGAGCAGCATTACGGCCTCAGGGGCACATCGCAGTCATTGGGCAGCCAACAAGACCTTAACTACAGGATCGACAGCCCCCTGGGCCGCTTCGTTCTGAAAATCTGCCGGGGTGACTACGCCGCAATCGAGCTACTGGCCCAGCATGCAGCCCTCAACGAGCTGCAGGCACACGTACAGGTGCGCGTGCCCAAGGTCATCAAGGCCCTCAATGGCGACGAACTGCTGAGCGTCACCGTCGATGGGCAAACCCTGCACCTGCGGCTACTGGACTACATCGACGGCCAGCCGCTGACCGATTTGCCTCACCTGGGTCGCGATGTGATCGCAGGGTTCGGCGACCTGTGCGGGCGAATGAGCCTGGCACTGTCAACGTTCACTCATCCCGGCCTGGATCGCACCCTGCAGTGGGACCCACGCCACGCGCAGGAGCTGATCACTTATCTGCTAGCGACCTTGCCCGAGCTTCCCCATCGCACTGCACTGGAGCAAGTCGCCGGGCGGATCGAAGCGCATATCCGCCCTCTGGCTGCACACCTGCCCTGGCAGGCCGTGCACATGGACATCACCGATGACAACGTGGTCTGGCAGCGCGATGCGCAGCGGCATTGGAAGGTCCAGGGTGTGATCGATTTCGGCGACCTGGTACACACCTGGCGCATCGCTGACCTGTCGGTGACGTGCGCTGCGCTGCTGCATCACGCTGAAGGCGATCCGTTTGCCATCCTGCCGGCGATCCAGGCCTGTCACGCGATCACGCCGTTGCAGCATGAAGAGTTGCGCGCGCTGTGGCCGTTGATCGTCGCCCGTGCGGCGGTGTTGGTGTTGAGCAGTGAGCAGCAGCGACGTCTGGACCCTGATAACGCCTACCTGTTGAAGAACGCCGAGCACGAGTGGGAAATTTTCCATGTCGCCACGTCGGTGCCGTTCGAACTGATGGATGCGGCGATCCTGAGTAGCGTCGGCGAGGCGTTGCCTGCCTTGGCCAACCAGGACTTTGCCCCCTTGCTGCCGGGGCTGGTCGGGCGGGAGTTCGCGCTGATCGACCTGGGCGTACTCAGCCCGCATTTCGAGGCGGGCAATTGGGAGACGCCGGGCATGGATCGGCGGCTGCTGAATGAAGCCGCTGCGGTGCATGGGCTGGCAGCCAGCCGTTATGGGCAATATCGCTTGTCGCGCACCCGCCCGGACAGTGCTGTGGAACCGGACACCTTCGCTCTTCATGTCGAATTAAGCCTGCCCCATGGCACAGTGCTTGAGGCACCTTTCGCCGGGACACTGCGCGAGGGCGCCGACGGTTTGCTGTGTGTGTACGAAGAGCGCCTGAATCTGCGCGTATGGGGTGTGACAACGCGGCTCAAAGCCGGTGCGCAGGTGGTGAAGGGGCAAATACTCGGTGAAGTCCACGGGCCGTTGATCGTGCAGCTGTGTCGTGCCGACCTGGAACCCCCGCTGTTCTGTGCGCCTTCCCGGGCGTCGGCGTGGCAGGCGTTGTGCCCGTCACCGGCGGTGCTGCTCGGGCTGGCCTGTGATGCCGAACCGGAGCTGGCCCCCGAAGCCCTGCTGGCCCGGCGCGACGCCAGCTTCGCCCGTTCGCAGAAGCACTATTACGTCGACCCGCCCCGTATCGAGCGGGGCTGGCGCAATCACTTGATCGACATGCAGGGCCGCTCCTACCTGGACATGCTCAACAACGTGGCGGTGCTGGGCCACGGCCACCCGCGCATGGCAGCAGTGGCGGCGCGGCAATGGTCGTTGCTCAACACTAATTCACGTTTTCACTACGCGGCGATTGCCGAGTTTTCCGAACGCCTGCTGGCGCTGGCGCCGGCGGGCATGGACCGGGTGTTCCTGGTCAACAGCGGCACCGAGGCCAATGACCTGGCGATCCGCCTGGCCTGGGCCTACAGCGGCGGGCGCGACATGCTCAGCGTGCTGGAGGCCTATCACGGCTGGTCGGTGGCGGCGGAC
Organism: Pseudomonas sp. R4-34-07; assembly: GCF_003852375.1. Lineage (NCBI taxonomy): Bacteria > Pseudomonadati > Pseudomonadota > Gammaproteobacteria > Pseudomonadales > Pseudomonadaceae > Pseudomonas > Pseudomonas sp. R4-34-07. The sequence continues at coordinate 357,170 of NZ_CP027760.1, forward strand.
GCGGTGTCTACCTCGATTGCCGATAATCCCCAGGCGTTGAGCAGCCGCCCGGACTGGGTGCACCCGGTGATGGCGCCGAATACCTACCGGGGTGAGTTTCGCGGGCCAGACAGTGCGCCTGACTATGTACGAAGCGTGGAGCATAACCTGGCGAAAATCGCCGCTGGCCAACGCCAACTGGCGGGTTTCATCTGCGAACCGGTGTATGGCAACGCCGGTGGCATTTCGTTGCCGCCCGGCTATTTGCAGCAGGTGTATGGGCTGGTCCGCGCCCAGGGCGGTGTCTGCATTGCCGATGAGGTGCAGGTAGGTTATGGCCGCATGGGGCATTTTTTCTGGGGCTTTGAAGAGCAGGGCGTCGTGCCGGACATCATTACCATGGCCAAGGGGATGGGCAACGGGCAGCCGTTGGGCGCGGTGATCACCCGTCGAGAGATTGCCGAAGCCCTGGAAGCGGAGGGTTATTTTTTCTCGTCATCGGGCGGCAGCCCGGTGAGCTGCCGTATCGGCATGGCGGTGCTGGATGTGATGGAAGAGGAAAAGCTGTGGGAAAACGCCCAGGTAGTGGGCGGATATTTCAAGACACGCCTGCAAGCGTTGATCGAGCATCATCCGTTAGTCGGCGCGGTACACGGTTCCGGCTTCTATCTGGGCCTCGAGCTGGTACGTGACCGACAAACCCTGGAACCCGCGACACAAGAGACTGCGCTGTTATGCGACCGTCTGCGCGAACTGGGAATCTTCATGCAGCCGACCGGCGACTACCTGAACATCCTCAAGATCAAGCCGCCGATGGTCACGACCCGGCGCAGTGTGGATTTCTTCGTCGACATGCTGTCGAAGGTGCTGGATGAGCTGTAGTCATTCGATTGTTATCGACTAAATTACGTTATATGGCTTAATTATTCTTCCTGTTCACTATTAATGCCGATATTTATCCGTTATAAAGTCGGCTTTCACCCCATTCGGAGTCCTCATCGCCATGACCACCCTGCACAGCACACCTCGCGCCGATGGCTTCCATATGCCCGCCGAATGGGCGCCACAGACTCAAACCTGGATGATCTGGCCCGAGCGTCCAGACAACTGGCGCCTGGGCGGTAAGCCGGCGCAAGCGGCCCACGTGGCCGTGGCCAAGGCCATCGCACGGTTCGAGCCGGTGACCGTTGCGGTTTCCGCCAGCCAGTATGAAAACGCTCGTAGCCGCCTGGACGTGCCGAATATCCGCGTGGTGGAAATGTCCAGCGACGACGCCTGGGTACGGGACACGGGGCCGACCTTCGTGATCAACGACAGCGGTGAAGTACGCGGGGTGAACTGGGATTTCAACGCCTGGGGCGGTTTCGATGGCGGCCTGTATGCGCCGTGGAACCGCGACGCACAGGTGGGCGGCAAGATTCTCGAGATCGAGCGCGCGTCGCGTTATCGCACCGAAGGTTTTGTGCTGGAGGGCGGTTCGATCCACGTCGACGGCGAAGGCACCCTGATCACCACCGAAGAATGCCTGTTGAACCGCAATCGCAACCCGCATCTGGACCGCGCAGCTATTGAAGCGGTGCTCAGCGCCAACCTGGCTGTGGATAAGATCATCTGGTTGCCGGATGGCCTGTTCAACGACGAAACCGACGGCCATGTGGATAACTTCTGCTGCTACGTGCGCCCAGGTGAAGTGCTGCTGGCCTGGACCGACGACCCGCAAGACCCGAACTACCCGCGCTGCCATGCCGCCATGGAGGTACTGCAAAGCAGCACCGACGCCCGCGGCCGCTCGTTCACGGTGCATAAGATGCCGATTCCGGGGCCGCTGTATGCCACCGAAGAAGAATGTGCCGGTGTCGATCCGGTAGATGGCAGCCAGGAACGTAATCCGAGCGTGCGGTTGGCCGGTTCCTACGTCAACTTCCTGATCGTCAACGGTGGCATCATCGCGCCGAGTTTCGATGGCCCGCTGGACCATCAGGCCAAGCAGATCCTGCAGAACCTGTTTCCACAACACGAAGTGGTGATGGTGCCGGGCCGCGAACTGTTACTGGGGGGTGGCAATATTCACTGCCTGACCCAGCAGCAGCCAGCACCGCAGAGAAATTGAGTGCAGTTGTAACAGCGCCTTGAGGGCGAGCGAGCACTGCGCGAGCGCAGTGTTCCAGGCAAGCCCGCGACCCAGCACGGTCGCGGGCTTTTTTGTGCCTCAATACCTGTGAATGCGGGAGATTGGCATAGCTCTTGTATCGGCAACACACCACAGAGCGCCAAGGTGATGACCGCATGGTTCTGTCACAAACCTTGAGTAAGTTAGCCGCTCACGCAGCAGGAGAGAGCGCTGAAATGAATGCCGAAATCAACCCGATGTACACGCGCACGTTCCACCCGGTGCGGGTCGACGGCGACGCGATCCACGCGCTGGCGCTCTGGTTGAAGGAAAACGGCGCGCGCCAGGGCAGGCAACAGCCTGACTTGCGCAGCGTGATGAGTGAACGCTACCCAGCGGGCTTGTTCACGGAGGATGAGGTGCAGGTGTTGTGCGAGCTGGAGCGCAACTGAAAGCGCCGAGGAATCAATATGGGAGGGGGCAAGGGCTTTTTTGTAGGAGCGAGCTTGCTCGCGAAGAACTCAGGGCCCCCGCGTTTATTCAGAATGAACGCGTTGCTTGGACGTTTTTCGCGAGCAAGCTCGCTCCTACAGCCAAAGCGCTATAGGTCTGTGCTTAGAATTATTTAGCCTAAATAGAGGCGGTTCACGAAATTGACACATAGTTCAACGCGCGCATAGGATTGCGCCCAACGCCTGTGGCTAACAGCCATGACTCATCCAATAAGAAAAGGCCCGCGGCAGTTCAGTCGTTCGCGGGCCTTGTTTTTTCTGGAGAAAGTCGACACCAGAAAGCGATACGGGGCCTGGTGTCATAGCGCGTACTCAACCAGTAATAAGGAATATAAGAAAATGTTGAAGCAACGGATGAGTCTGATCGCTCTGGGGATTTTGAGCGCATCGACAGCCATGGCGAACGACCAGGAGCAATCCAAGGGTTTCGTTGAAGACAGCCACCTGAATATCGCAGCACGTAACGCCTACATCAGCCGTGACTACAAGAACGGCAAGCAGGACAAGGCCGAGTGGGGCCAGGGTTTTATCGGCAAGTTCGAGTCCGGCTTCACCCAGGGCACTGTGGGCGTGGGTGTGGACGTGATTGGCCAATACGCTATCCGTCTGGACGGCGGCAAAGGTCGCAGCGGTGCGGGCGGTATCGACTTCTTCAAGCAGGGCGATAGCGGCGAAGCTGCCAACGATCTGGCCAAAGGCGGCGCAGCCGTCAAGGCGCGCATTTCCAACACCGTGATCAAATACGGTCAGCAGATGCCAGCCGTGCCTGTGTTGCAGTACGACAATTCGCGTTTGTTGTCGGAAACCTACGAGGGCACCTCGATCGTTTCCAAGGAAATCGCCGGTCTGCAACTGGACGCCGGCCACTTCACCAAGGAAGCACGCAAGAGCGCCGAAGGCAGCGACAGCGGTGGCCTGAAAAGCATCAACTACATCGGTGGTAGCTACAAATTCACCGAAAGCCTGTCGGCAGCGTTGTATGCCTCCGACATGCAGGACGTGCTGAAGAAGCAGTACGTCAACGTCAACTATGTGCTGGCGCTGCCAGAGAAACAGTCGCTGACCTTTGACTTCAACGGCTACAAAACCAAGCTGGACCGCAGCTTCGCCCTGGAAAACCAGAAAGACGCCGACGCTCGCGACAACAAAATCTGGAGCCTGGGCGCTACCTGGGCCGTTGGCGCGCACAGCTTCACCATCGCTCACCAGCGCAGCACCGGTGACACCGGCTACCTGTACGGCGGCTACCGCAACGCTGGCGGCATCGGCGACGGCGGTAATACCATCCTGCTGGCCAACTCCTACTGGTCCGACTTCAACGGCAAGGACGAGCGCTCCTGGCAAGCGGGCTACGGCATCGACTTCACCACCTTTGGTGTACCGGGCCTGACCTACAACATTGCCTATGTGCGCGGCACCAACATCGACGACGGCACTGGCCGTGGCGATGGCACCGAGCGTGAAATCTGGAACCAGTTCAAGTATGTGGTCCAGAGCGGCCCGGCCAAAGACCTGAGCCTGCGTGCTCGCGCCTCGTGGTTGCGCGTTTCCAACAACGCCAGCGAATACAACGTGGGCGGTAACGAAATCCGCCTGTTCGCCGACTACCCGATCAATGTTTTCTGATTGATCGCAGGTCGCGCCTGATGCCAGGCGAGAAAAACCCCGACTGGTTCGGGGTTTTTTTATTTCTGACGACGAGCATTTCCCGCTAGGCGGTGAGCATCGAACGTCAGGCCTTGATCGGCGCGAGCTTCTTGCAGTTTTCCTTGCGTGTCGGGTATTGCTCACACTTGCGCAGCACGGTTTGCACCTGCTGCACATTCTGCAGTTGCTGGTTGGCCAACAGTTTTTCCGTGATGAACAGTTCCTCCGAGCCCAGATTGCGTTCGGCCTTGTCGATCATCTCCAGTGCCGATTGCCCGTCGCCCCGCTTGAGGTGGTAGCTGATCATCAAGTCATAGGTGGAAGGGCCGGCCAGGGACCAGTCCTTGATCGCTTGCAACTCTCTCACCGCCTCGCTGTTTTTACCCTGGGCCAGGCGCAGGGTATAGGCAGTGCGCCGAATGCTCGGCTGGTCCTTGACGGGCGAGGCCAGGGCCTTGCGAACAAACCTTTCGGCATCCGGTACCTTGTTTTTCTCCAGGGCATCGATTGCGAAGTACGCGTCTTTGTAGCCCTGCAAGGCCTCCGCCACTTTGGGCGTAGCCTTCATCTTCGACCAGCTTTGCGGGTTGACCCGGGCGCGGCGTTCCTGGCGATATTCGCGCTGCAAATATTGGCGCAGCTCGGTGTCGCGGTCCGTGGCCGACATATGCGAGCGGTTGAAGTACTGCGTGGTTGCGGTGATGCCGGTGGTCAAGCCGTCCTTGACCAGTACGTCGAGCTCCTTGGTGAACTGGTTGAGATTGAACTGTTGCAGCGAATCCTGCATGGCATTCTTACGCGCCGTGAGGAACCCAGTGAGCAAGGGTTTCTGTTTGCCCTGGAAGTCGTTGAGCCGCTCCAGACTATGGGTGGCGGCGCGCGGCGCGTAGCCGGCGCGGATCATCAAGTCGGTGCCAAGCAGGTCGGCCTGGTCTTCCTGGCTACGGCCCCAGGCGGTGCTCCACACTTGGTCGGAAAACGTATTGGCCAGCGCGGTGTACAGCACCGTGTTGCCGATGGTCTTCTGGGTACCGGCCGGGTCTTTGCTGAACAGCTTCATGGTACCGGCGCTACGGTCGACGCCAGTATCGGCAGCCATGGTAGCCAGGGCGACCGTGGAGGCGACGGTGGTAAACATGTCTTTCTGTTGCTGGAAGGCCGCCATGCGGTCATGGTGATGCAGCAGCACATGGCTCATTTCGTGACCAAGCATCGCCGCGATTTCGTCTTCGCTGGCAACGTTGTCCAGCATGCCCAGCGGTACGAACAGGTTGCCGTAAGGATCTGCCGACGGTCCGAACCCATAACTGTCGGTGATCTTCACCTGTAGCGGCGGCACTTCGCCCGGCCAGCCCTTGGACAAGCGCGTGACAATGCCCTGCAAGTAGCCTTGCAGCATAGGGATATCCACCAGGTTCTGCTGGCGCGCTTCGGCAGCGGGCACCGCCCGCCCGTCGTAGCTCAGGCGCTGTTGGCTCTGGCGTTGGGGGTCCAGCTTGTAGTACTGGCGCACGTCGATGTTGTCCACGTAGTGGCCTTGGACCCGCGACTGGGTCGACGGCCCTACCAGATTCAGGAACGCCTGGTCCGCGCCCTTCAAGGTGGCGCAACCACTGAGCACCGAACTGGCCAATAGGCTGGCTGCTACTAGATATTCCCTCACCGCAACGCTCCCTTTATTGATTGCAACCGGCACCAAAACCTATGGTGGAATTATTGCGGGCGTCCCTGGCCTGGCTTTTCGTCAGGCCAAGGCACGGCAGGTCGACCACGTTCAGCGGCGGTTCGATGCGCAGGTCCATGGTGTCCAGCCAGACTTTCTGGCCTGCCAGTTCTACCTGCACCAGGTCCAACGCCTGGTTGTACTGCAGCACCGGCATGGGCTGGGTAGGCGCATCTTTTTTCGCCAACTCGCGCTGTGGCTTGCCCTGCTCGTCGAGCACCGTCACCGGGTCGGCGAGGAACGCCTGAATACTGTGGGTTTCCGCCCAGGCACCCTGGGTGAAGAGGGCTGCGAGCAAGACGATGAGGCTTCTGTTCATCCTTGAGTTCCTTGAGACAAATGGCAAAGCGGCACGCTCAACGATCGCGGTCGAAGAAGGCTTCGATCCGCTCGCTGAACAACACCAACGACAGCAATACAATGCCCAGCACGTTGACCGGGGTGATGTCATTTAGGCTCAGCAGCACACTGACCAACCCCAACGTTGACATCACCAACAGCCACGACGGGCACGGCGAGGTAAAAAACCAGATTTCCTGGCGCCGCCACCGGCTCCAGGTGCGATGGCCCGCCAGGCGTCGTGCGTGCAGCGCCTTGAGCACAGCGATCAACGCCAGCAGCCCGAGCTCCAGCAGGTCCAGCCAATTGAAAGGCAGGTGGGGGAAGTCGGCGGGTTCATGGTCATAGTTCATACCTGCATTGATCAGGTTATCCAGGGCCATGGCGTGCAGGTAAACGCCGGGGAGCTGGCCGTGCACCGGCGACTCCACCAGGTCCCCGGTGGACGCAATATTGGCACCGATCAGCACCAGGCGGTCGTGGAGTAACTCGGCGATCAAGGCTTGGTCGTCCGGGTCACTGACTTCCAGGTCACTGGCCGACAACGTCAGCGTATAAGGGCACTGCGCCTGGGCGGAGTCATCCAGCTTCCAGAACACGGCCTGGAAGAACTGCGCCACCCCGTCCAGCAAGAAATGCCGCGCCGATGCGCAGTGGCGGATATCGGCAATACGCGCCTGGTCCGCTGCCAGCTTCAGCCCCCATTGCACCGCGATCGGCTGGCGCTGAGCAGCAGTTTGCGCATCCACTGGCGGCGACGTGCAGTCTTGCGTGGCACAGAACACCCGGTACAGTGCCATGGCGGGGGTTTCCATCAGCCCGGCCTGTGTGTGCTTAGCCAGTGGGTACTTGTCGTCCACCCCTTCCCACGCCACCAGTGCTGGCCGGCTGACCTGCATAAAAGGCGCCAGCGTATTGGCCTGGCCCGCCTCTGCTCGCGTCAGCCCAGTATTGGCCAACCACAGCGGGATGCCCTGGCGTTGATAACGCTCAAATACATTTGCCAGCAACTGACTGCCCCGCGCTGGGTCGCCGAACGAGTGGTCGTGGCTGTAAAGCAAATCCACAAACACAGCCCGTGGCTTGTATGCCAGCAAATGCTTGAACAATTTGCTCTGGTCGCTGTACGGCATTGGCCATGGGCTGTCATTGCGCATCAGATAGGCATCATCAATCAACACCACCGCCACCTGCTGTTGTCCGAGGCTTGGGTAGTGGCTGGCGAACATACGATTGAGCCACTGCGCCGACGCCTTGTCGCTGGAACTGGCCAGGCCGAAAGGATCAAGAATCGCCAGCAACACGATGATGGCCGCCAGCCAATAGCGGCGGTATTTGAACAGCGGGGGGTTGGACGACATCCATGTCTCGATTAAATGCACAGCAAGGCGGGTTTTTTAACGGAGTAGAGAAGGGGTGTCAATCAAAGAGATGGCTAAGTGCCACATTCTTCGTGCGCTTGGATCGCCTTTCGCAAAAAAAACTATCGGAGCGTAATGGTGACCTTGCCTTTTGCTCTGCCCTGCTCGACGTACCGCAACGCCTCTGCGGTCGATGTAAACGGGAAGGAGCGATCAATGACCGGTTTGATGACGCCAGCCTCGATCAGCGAGGTGATTTTTTGCAGCTGTACCCCGTCGGCATGCATGAACAAAAACGCATAGCTCACCCCCTGTTTACGGGCCTTTCTGCGAATGCCGCTGCTGAGCAGGCGCATGACCTGCCCCAGCACCCAGGGCAGGCCTTGGGCTTGGGCAAATTGCGCAGTCGGCGGCCCTGACAGGGAAATTAGCTGGCCGCCAGGCTTGAGAACCTTGACCGATTTCTCCAGTACATCAGTGCCGAGGCTGTTCAACACCACGTCGAAATCGCGCAACTCGTTGGAAAAATCCTGGCGTTTGTAATCGATGACCACGTCCGCCCCAAGTGCTTTCACCCATTCGACATTCGCCGTGCTGGTGGTGGTGGCAACGAAGGCACCGAGGTGTTTGGCGAGCTGGATGGCAAGCGTGCCAACACCGCCGGAGCCGGCATGGATCAACACCTTCTGGCCTTTTTTCACCTGGGCGGTTTCAACCAGCGCTTGCCAGGCCGTCAAGGCGGCCAAGGGGATGGACGCCGCCTGGGCCATGTCGAGGTTCGAAGGTTTCAGCGCCAGCGCGTCTTCGTTCACAGCGATCAGCTCAGCGAAGGTTCCGATCCGCGCGTCGGGAGGCCGGGCATACACTTCGTCTCCCAGCTTGAATCGCGTCACCGCCGCACCCGTGCGAACCACCACCCCGGCCAGGTCATTGCCCAATATCAATGGAAACCGATAGGGCAGGATCAGTTTGAACGCCCCCGTCCTGATCTTCGAATCCAACGGGTTCACGCTCGTCGCATGCACCTGGACCAGCACGTCATGCACACCGACCGCAGGGTCGGGCACTTCGCCAATCATTCCGTTCTGCTTGCCGTAGCGGTCGATAAAAAATGCTTTCATGGTGCAACTGCTCTTGTCGTGGAATGAGCGAGGCGCGGCCCCGGCAACGTCAGAACGTTCAGGCTTGAGTCAAATAGCGTTGCGCCACCGTTGATTGCTTGATCTGCGCCAAAAGTCCTCCACGCGCGGCTTGCAGTGCATCCCAACGCTCGCCTTCCTGCAGCGCAGGAATAGTCACCAATTCGCGTCGGTCGAAACCAAGCAGTGCCGCATCGACCAACTCACCCACTTCCATGATTTCGCTCAGGGTGTTGATGTCGATACCGGCGCGGTCCCAAATCTCCGTGCGGGTGGCGGCGGGCAGTACGGCTTGTACGTAAACACCCTGGGGCGACAGTTCCAGGCTCAGGCCTTGGGAAAGGAACAGCACAAACGCCTTGGTCGCCCCATAGACCGACATGCCGAACTCAGGCGCCAGCCCCACCACCGAACCGATGTTGATGATAGAGCCTTCACCTGCTTTGGCCAGGCGTGGCGCGATGGCGCTTGCGAGCCGCACCAGCGCGGTGGTGTTGAGGGCCACCAGTTGCGCAACGCTCTCGGTGCTTTGCTCGATGAACGTGCCGGATTGTGCGGCGCCGGCATTGTTGACGAGGATGCCGATGCGCGCGTCATCGCGCAGGCGCGCTTCAACGCTGTGCAGGTCGCTGAGTTGGGTCAGGTCGGCCTGAAGTACGTCAATGGCGACGTTGTGTTCGTCCTGCAACTTCGCGGCGAGCGTTTCCAGGCGCGCGTGGTCGCGGGCGACCAGCACCAGATCATGCCCGCGTTGGGCGAAACGCTCGGCGTACACCGCGCCGATGCCGGTGGAAGCGCCAGTGATGAGAACGGTAGGGCGGGTAGTCATGATGTCAGCTCTTTATCAGGGGTTGGGATTGAGGTGCGCGTAGAACCAGGCTCGATCAGCCGGTGACTTTGGTAGAGGTCATGTCACTTGCGATTAGGATGATGATCGAAATCTAAACTGTCAACGGTTTTGATTATGAACGACATCTATGTATCATCAGCCCATGAATTCAGCGGTAGAGAGGTAGCGAACATGCGCGTGTCCAAGGTCCAGGCCCAAGCAAACCGGGAGCACATCGTCGAAACGGCTTCAGTGGTGTTTCGCGAGCGCGGTTTCGACGGCGTCGGCGTGGCCGACCTGATGGCCGCCGCCGGCTTCACCCATGGCGGCTTCTACAAACATTTCGGTTCCAAGGCCGACCTGATGGCCGAAGCCTCGGCCACCAGCTTTGCCCGGTCCCTCGCCGGCGCCGAAACATTGAACGTGAAGGACTTCATCGACATGTACGTGTCCAGGGCTCATCGCGACAGCCGCGCCACGGGCTGCACCATGGCGGCGTTGTGCGGCGACGCGGCGCGTCAGTCGGATGATTTGAAATCGACCTTCGCTGAAGGCATCGAGCAGATGCTGCAAACCCTTGGCGAAAAATACCCAACCGGCCCGGATGCGGCGCCGGATGCGGCGAGGGTGAAAATGATTGACCTGCTGGCAAGGGCGGTTGGCGCGATTGTGTTGTCGCGCGCTTGTCCTGATGATTCGGCGCTGGCGGATGAGATTTTGGGGGTGTGTCGGGGGGAGATGATTGAGGCGTTGCCGGTTCAGGTGGAGAGGGGATAGGGGGGTGATCGGGGCATTGCAGTACGTTTGAAAAACGCGAAAAACGGGGTAGACCGCAATTTCCGTTATTGGAGAAAAAGGGGACGGACTTATTTTCTTGCAATTGCCACTATTCATTCAAACGCCAGTTGGCCAGTTACCTGGGCGCTTCCGCGTATCAACGATCACCAATCCTCCCGGCGCTCCGAATGCTGGTGAAGAATCCGGAACACCATCACGCGGTCGCCCTGCAAGCTATAGGTCGCTCGATACGGATACGTGGTGATAATCAGCTCTCGGCAATCGGGCACTGGAGATGCTTTCCCTGCATTAGGAAAACGCTCCAGCATTTCCAGGCAGTTGAGGATGTGGAAGACGGCTGCCTCCCCCAATTCCGCGCCGACTAAACCTTCGTAATGCTCGTAAATTCCATCCAGGTCACTTTCCGCTTTGCTGCTTAACGCGATCTTCGGCACGTTTTACCCACTTAGCCTTTACGGCATCCAAATCGGTGACGTTGCCGGCATCAGCATCTGCGATGCCTTCCTGCACGGCTTTGAAATGCCAGGATTCATCGGCCAAATAGCGGCTCAAAGCCCGTTGCAGGTGGTATTGGCGGTCTCGGTCGGTCGCCTGCGCCAGTTGATCCAGCTCGCTGGCAAGTTCGGGCTTTACTCGGAAAGACAGAACGGGAGAGGCTGCCATAACGTTGCTCCATACATTTTTTGTATACGCTGTGTACACGGTATGCAAACGTTAGGCTTCGGCAGGTTGGCGGTCAATAGCGGTTAGTCGGTTTGGGGAAGGGTTTGCAGGCGAGCGACTGGGTGGTATTAACCCAAAAACAACAAAGCCCTCACATTTCTGCGAGGGCTTCGTTTTATATGGTGCCGGCACCAGACGAACGGTAGCTGTTGGCGGGGCTAGGTTTTCTGCGGCTCTGGAATTTGGTGGAAAATTTGGCGTACCCCAACTAGTAACTATAAATAAATCAGCTGGTTATGGCGTTCGGTGGAATCGAATTCGGGATTTTTTAGATGTCAGCACATTGTCGGTCTGTAAGTAATTCAGAGCCGCATACGAATGGTAAACCTCCTGAATTCGAACGTTGTCGATCATCCCTTCCGTAGAGAATAGGCAGGAATCCGCCAAAACCTGCCGTGGCGACAGGCAGCAGACGGCCAGAAGCAGTCACTCACAGAGGCTACATTGAGTGGAAAGCAGCTCATCACATGAGAGATTGCATGACCGCAGCGTCATGTCCGGGCACCCTTCATCACGAGTGACGCTAATTGGATATGTCGTGGCGATGTGCTATTCGTTAAAGGTTACTGGAGATGAATGTCATTAGGATTGGAAAAGGGTTAGGGCGATGAGTGATGCAGAAAAATCGAAAACGCAGCACGCGGGATTACTCCAGCAGTGGAAAATATATTCTGTCGATGAATTTAAGAGAGCACCAATCGCCACTACAGCGATACTGGTGGGTGCCATAGGTAGCGTCCTCATGTTTATATTTGCAGGGATTCAACCTCATTCGGAATCCAAAATAACTTCGCCGATTTTAAACGGATCTGCTAACGGTGTTGGGGTAATTGAGGTTAAGAATATTTTGATGGTGATCTCTTTTTTCCTGTTTTCTTCATTCCTTGGCGCGGGAATAGTGAGGCTGATTGCAAAAAAGTATGAGAACGCGTCCATAGTGCTTTCCATTTTGATTGCTTCGTTTACTAATTTCTTAACGATTTTTTTTGTGTTTCTCGCACCACCGCGGGCCGTGAGTGAGCAGTTGTTTCATGCTGCGCACAACAACGTTTTTTATACTTCAATATTGGTTTATTTAACGGTGTGCGGCTCAGCCGTTTTCAAAGACATTGGCCGAACCATGTTATCGGAGCCTGAAGATAAATCTTCTGGTGGCGGGATGGCATTTTTGTTAGTAGCTGGGCTTCTTATTGCAATTTGGGGGTGGGCGGTATTCGCGGCGCAAAAGCGATTGACAGAAACGTTTTTACCGGATATTGCGCATTACATTGAACAGGCCCCGATCAAGAAATAATTTATAACGCTAGCTTCAGCTAGAAAGGCGATGCGTTTAGAGGCTAGAGAGGGGGTGTAAAATGGGTTCTGCAACTGGATTGTGATGCTGAATAGCCTCTACTTTAGTAGACGTTTTGAAAGTCTGCTTATGGCCGATTCTGTTGAAAAAGTCGGCCATCGTTTCCACGGTAGAAAAGTACGCGCCTGAGATTGAAATCTATACTTTTGGCAGAGGCTTCTGGACTCAGATTTCACGCAGCAGCGTGTAAAAAAGGCGTTTTCACCGGTCAATATTCGGGCCATTTGGGCGAACCGACTTTTTCAACAGAATCGGCCGATAGCTGCCTCTTTCGGGCAACAACTACCGGCCAGAGTCAGCTATGCTGCTGACCATCGCACGCACCGAACTGAATCATGGTCACGGCTAGCTGTTTTAGGCAAAATCATTAGCTAAGCACTGTACATGCGCGCCTAAGTAAAAATAGGATTTAATCATGGCCGGAAATAAAAATTCAACTTTCTGTGGTTCAGAGCCTACATGGGCAAATGCCTGCGTAGGAAACAACGGCAGCCCTGGATATTTTGAGTACTCCAAAGGTTTCTCCACCGCTGCCAACTTACTAATTGATCAGGTTCTTTCCAAAAAAATGGATATGGAAATTGATGACTTAGTGTATCCCGTTTGTTTTAATATGCGCCATTCTGTTGAATTAAGACTGAAAGGAGCAATTCAGGAGCTGTCATTCGTAGCTAAAGCGAAAAATTACGAACTTTTGTTCGATTTGTCCGGGTCACATGATATTGGAAATATTTGGAACTTCTTTAAGTGTAACTCCGAGCTTCTGGACAACCGTTATAAGGGTGTTAACAGCCTAATTGCCGAAACCATTTCAGACATTGCAGAGGTAGACGCCACCGGGCAGACGTTTCGCTACCCTTTAAGCAATGAAAGCAAAAAACATCTAACTGACGTCGCTTCTATTAATTTCTTTCGTTTAAAAGGGAAATTTGGGCAGCTAGAACACGACTTAGACAAGCTCCATGATTTGAATCTGTGGCTTAAAGACGAATATGCTCAAGGGACTTTTACATCAAAGCTTTCACGCCCAATGATTTATAGGCTGGCCAGAGATCTACCCCCGAAATCTGATTGGGCAGCACCAGAATTTAAAGATATCAAACAACAGCTCATGTGTAAGTACGACATTGGCAGCAGAGATTTATCGAAAGCTATTGAAAAAATAAAAACGCACTATGTTCTTTCTTCTGTAATAGGTGAGCCTTTACCACTTAAAGGTATAATCCCAGATCAGCTATTTTTCTTCTTCGATCAGTGGGCGCCTCAGAATACCAAGAGCTTACTTCCAGAAACACCAAGCCTTGGCCTTGATTACTGGGATCGAAGGGAGTCGATACTTGACAGCATAAAAGAAAGAGCAAGTACTAGACGGTCAGTTTGGAATGAATTTGAAGAAAAGCTGACTCCTGAATATCTCGCAGGATTGCATACTTTATTCTATTTTGCGCGCGACAAGTTGTATACAGAATTTTACGTCGAGCTATATAAAAGCACTGTCTCGGAAATCAACAGTTATTTTAGAGTTGGCATTCAAAATGTTAGAGAAAGCTTTATGCACATTTTTGATAAAACGAATGCCTTGTCTAACATTGTAACGTCGCTTTTTGCCTTAGGTCATAATGATTTGGCTGAGGCCATTGTTGATAGATATCAAGTTGATTCATCACTCAAATGGCTTGAGAGATCTAGGAGTGGCGAACTTTTCTCTTATCCAGATTTTGCCAAATACTAAATGGGTTTTTAAGCTTAGAGATCGACAGGCGGCAGAGACAGGTGACTGGTATGGGTTGATAGCTGGTGACCGCTATCGACCGAGGCTGTGTAAAAACGTTTTAGAGCACGTTTGACAGTCAGAATCGGAACGAAAGTCGTGTTCCTATGCAAATTTCAGGTCTGCTGACTAACCAAACGCTGGCAGATTTTACGTAGCAATGCAGACTTCAAAACGGTGCATGCGTTTTCACACAGCCTGGACCCATAGCTGCCGTTCGGTACCGGCAGCACCCGAAAACAACAGCCGCTCAATGCTGCTTGGTGGGCTCCAGACTTGGTGTCGCACACGGAAACGCTCAAGCCGTGGTGAGCTTAAAGGAACGATGGATAATTGTTTGCTGGCTGGGCTCCCAACAGAGCGGTATGACGATACCACGCTGCCTACTATGTCCAACCTCAGGCAATCATCGGCTCGCAACGGTGTGTATGGCTCATGGTGATTTCACCTTTCACCTTTCACCTTTCACCTTCCATGTTCGATGAGATCACCATGATTGCTCGAGAACTCATTTTTTATTTTATGTGGCGCGATATGTAAATTTTCGGCTTGAGCGAATATCCTGTCACTAGTTTCTTCCAAGCTTCGACTGCTAGTAGAAACTGGATGGAGTTTACGTCCGTGATGGTTTTAATGTCTTCTTCGAAGACGAACCAAAGCGCCGCCGAAGTAAGTTTCTTACTAAATTTGATTTTGTTGTTTTTAATAAGGGTTATGGAGTCTTTCGATTGTTCAATATTGTAAATTAGTTCCGGCTTCTTTTTTGAAATCTTTACGGATATTATCTCGCCTTTGTAGTAAAGGTCGGCTACTTCAACTTGATAATCCCTTCTTTTTTTTTCTAACGAGCGAATCGCGGTGAGTTCTCGGTCTAAGAGCGTGTATCCGCGCTCGTTGCATATTTTCTGATTGAAATAGGCTTCGCGATAATCAACCTTGTCATCTCCGGCTTTTCGATTGGCTCGTTTGTTTGTTTGCCAAGCAACAAACTCTGTTTCAATCAGTTGTTCTTCGAGAATAACCTCAACAGCGCTGAGAGATCGTTTTAGGTAGTCCATGAAAACCTGATTAAAAAAGAACCATTCGCCATTTTTCAAAAAATATTGCTGGTCGCCCCACACGATAGGCATATCCAGCAGCTCTTTGAGGTTTCTCGTGAATCGTCCGATATCTTCATTTTTAAACTGCACCGTCACATTGTTTATATCGTCAATATCTGGATTGTCAACGAGGAACTCTGAAATTGCTTCAATGTCCATAGTATTGCCGAGCTGCTTGCTCAGGAGTTTTCCTTCGCTGTTCTTCGCTTTGATGACATAGTCATAGTCATGGAAGCTGAAACATATCGACACACCGCTTACATGAAACTGATCAATCCCCACGTTCCCTTCGCCATCTCTCAAATGAGTGAGAGCCTGAATATCCAGGTCATTTGCAATATCTGCATTGGCTGATTCGAGTTTGGGGAGGTGGATTATTTGATCATCCTTAAAGCTGGCTTCAATAATTTTGAATATTTCAGGGAGATGCATGGGCTGCTTGTCCATATCCATCTGGATAGAGTCAGCAAAAATGATGTTGCGGTTACCCCAGACAGTTTTGTTTGCTGCCTTTAGTTTTATATGGTCCACGGACTCACCAGCTTCGTAGTTGTTCACCTGGAACTGCTGATAAGAGGAAACGTCTTGCCTTTTCGTGCCAGTAAAATATCGGCTTTTTTTGAGAAGTATTGAACTCTCATCGGCCATATGCAGAGCGAGGTCAATACCAAAATCCAGCTGTATGAATTTCGAAAGATAAAAATGTGATTTGCCCAAGCTGACAGCAAATATCTTTTCAGGTTCTGCGATATTTTGGCAAACCAATACAGCAAAGTTAAAAATATTTTTTGGCTCTTCAATGTCTTCATTGAAGAAGTTACGGTATGTCTTCCACCACCAAACTTCGTTGCCTTCTACTTTTTCAGAAAAATAAAAGGTTTTTAAGTACCCGTCCTTTTCTAGGGTTTTTTGCTCTACCAATCCAACTGATTTTAACTTCTCTTTTAGTTGGTCAAGTTTGGCTGGTTTGACTTTGTAGATATTATAAGTGTTAGCCATAACAATTCCCTTTGTACGTAACAGCGTGATGGAATTCTGAGATTCGTCCTCAGCTGGAGCATTTTTGTCCCTTCGGATGCC
The DNA here is from genome assembly GCF_003852375.1 of Pseudomonas sp. R4-34-07. NCBI lineage: Bacteria > Pseudomonadati > Pseudomonadota > Gammaproteobacteria > Pseudomonadales > Pseudomonadaceae > Pseudomonas > Pseudomonas sp. R4-34-07. The sequence continues at coordinate 373,635 of NZ_CP027760.1, forward strand.
ATCGTGGTTAAGGCAGATGGGCAGCCGACCTATCGTTACGTGTGAGGCTAAATGCTATCACTGCCTATGGCAATGACGCTGTTGGGTGTTTCGTAGCAGAACGACTGGAAAATGAGGCTCTCCAAATCAAAGGATTGAGCCCATGATCACCTGCCACGTCAAATACATCATCGATCCCTATCAAATCACGACGTTCGAACGCTACTCACGCCAATTGGTCGGATTGGTGAACCGACCGCACACCCAGGTTGAACGTCCGGTATTGGCCGTTTTCTGACCTTCGTTTAGCGGTTGAACTGCCAGGGTTTTCCTAAGCGATGAGTGAGTAATTGCATGGTCAGCAAATAGTAATAGCGCGTCGATTCAGTGTGCTGGTTTAGGTGGCGATTCAAAAACCACGTAAGGTGTTTTCTCTGCCAAGTCCATGGATTGTCGCGTTGCCAGCGCTCAGCGATCGCTGTTTGGATGGCCTTCGCCTGACGCAAGTGGCGTTGGCGCGTGGTATGCGATCCGGTCAGGACGCCCGCCAGGAACAGATCCATATCGAATGCCGTGCTCATGCGCGACCACCAATGTAAGCGGCCACCACGACGATACGGTTGTGCCCCAGCTCATAGCTGATTTGTACTCGGGCTTCCTGATCGAGACGTCGGTCGAGTTGATAGCAATGGCCACCGTTGATGGGGGCGGGATGGTGGGTGATTTGCTCATAGCGTTCGCACGCATAGGCTGCCCGCAATTCGTGGAAGCCTTTAAGGTTGTACTGATGGAGGATGTCCCGTGCAGGACGGACGATTCCCCGCTGGAAATCGAGGTAGGTTTCGTTCGGTGCAAGTAGGTTGCGGCTACCGTCGGGTGAGACCTGTTCGGCGAATTTCAGCGCCTCGCGAATTTGATCATCCACCCTGATCCAGCGAGGTGCCGAGGCACCTGAGCGGCCCCCCTTGGTGCCATCCTGGATGTTGATCTTGCCGTATTGTTCGGCCTCACGTTTTAAGCGCGGAAGGTCGGCCAAAATGGCCTCACGTAAGCGCATGCCGTTGGCTCGCGCTAATTGAGCGATGGCCGCGGCACGCGGCTGCTGGTGTGCGCAAAGCACCTCTACGACCCTCTTCACATGTTCGCGGTCTTGGCCTTGCGGCACCGAACGACGAACACTGGTGCGCCGCATTCCTAACGCCTCGCTCGGACTCGGTACTTTCACATACTGATCACCGCGAAGCGCTGCCAGGGTCCGATTGACGCTGGACAATCGGTTTTGCGCAGTGGCGATGGCGAGATCGCTGCGCTCAACCAGGTGACGCAGATGCTCCGCGTAATCCAGCAAGGTCTGCCGATCAATCTGCCGTGCATCATTAATTCCCGGGCCATCCTCCGACCGACACCAGCGCACGAACGTCTGCCAACGATCACTGTGTGCTTTGACCGTCCCGTAATGCCCATCGCCAAACAGGTCTTTCAGTGCCTGCGGCCCGGCATAGCTCAATTGCCGGCCATAGCCAAAATTACGCCCCTCCCGTCTACCGACCAATCCCATGACCAAACTCCGCTGTAAGCCACACTTGTAAAACCTTCCCCACGTCATCCCGCCAAGAATGTTGAGTATTATCAGGGATCAAGGCCCCTGCGACCTGTGAGGGTTGTCCACTAACGCGGGACTGGCGGCTCTTTACGACCGGGAGCCTGGGCATCTCATGATCTGGCCTCCTGAACACTTCCAAGGAAGTGGGCGGGTGGAGGCTGCATTGGCTGACGAGACCAACGCCGCGAGATCTTGAGCCGGGTGAAGGCAGTGATGCTATGACCGGGGCGTGCCTGACTGTCAGTCAGGTGCAGTCCATTCCCTGGGCTGCGGCACCATCATCTGCATCGCTGTTGCTGGTGACTTCGGTGTTTGTCACGCCGATTGTCACAAGGAGGAATGCCGCAAAGCCTTGTACGAGATGGGCTGCAGCAGCGGTAGGAGCGCCCGTCTCTTTCCGGGAGAAAGAGACGGGCGCAGGTTGGCGCAGTGAAATGGCCAAGCGGAAAGGTTGCTGCAGGGCAGCTGGGTAGGGGGATGTATTTGCCGCAATGGCAACGATCTGAAGTAGGCATCCATCACTCGGTGAGTGACCGTGCGAGCCGCCGGACGCTAATCGCACTTTGGGAGAACCGCCACGGTGTGGCGTAGCCTTAAAGGTTCTGGCTACCTGGGTTGCTGTCAACGACAGCACTTGCCCGATCTTTTCTACGCCTGTGGATAATTTGGGTCAAGGCTCGAATTTTCGGGAGTTCTGCGGCTGTGGATGAAATTATCCACCGGTGGAAATCAGTGGTTTTCCACAGACAGTTGCGTGGGCTTAGATTTTTTAAGTGAGGTCCATCCAAGCAGGGCGGCTTTGCAGCCCCGCTTGGATGGACCCGCGTGGAAGGGCGGACTGCGGTGATCTTATTGGCTTACCCACGTTTGGATGCGCCACGGCTATTTTGTAGGGCTGTGATGTTGTCGCCGACTGGGTGAGCGAATTCGTGGGGTGTCACATGCCCATGGCGGTTGGCGTCGATGTAGTTGCTCCACCACGCCATGATCAGCCTGCGCTGTTCGAGGAATTCGGCCTTGTGGATATACGCGGCACGCACACGGTTGCGTTCCTTGTGGCTCATTTGTCTTTCGATGGCTGCGTCGGTCCATAACCCGGACTCCAGCAGGGCGCTACAGGCCATGGTCCTGAAACCGTGGCCGCACACGTCCTTGCTGGTGTCATAGCCGACGTTGCGGAGCACAGTGTTCTCGGACATTGGCTTCCAGTACTTGTGGTCGCCCGGTAGCACCAACTCTGAAAAGCGACTCAGGCTGCGCAGACGCTCCAGTATTTCGATGACCTGCGGCGATAGCGGAACCATTTGAATGTCGCCGTTCATCTTGGTCCTGCGTGTGGAGTTGCGTACCCCTTCAATCGGTGCGCGTGTATCGGGGATTTCCCACATGGCGCGTTGGAGGTCGAACTCACTCCATCGAGCGAAGCGCAGTTCGCTGGAGCGGACGAATACATGCAACGTCAACAGGACGGCGAGGCGCGTCAGTTCGCGGCCGTTGTAGTTGTCGATACGGTGCAGCAGTTCGGGTAGGCGGTTGAGAGAGAGGGCTGGGCGATGGACTGTGCGCGGCGCGTGAAGCGAGCCTGCCAGATCCAGTGCAGGATTCATGGTGATCTGCCGAGCCCTTTTGGCCCCGCGCATGATGGTGGATAAGTAGTTCTGTACCCTTAACGCCACATCCATGGTGCCGCGTTCTTTGATGCGCTGGGTGATTTCTAGCAGGTCGTGGGTATCGAGTTCAGCGATGGGTCGTTGGCCGATCAGCGGGAAGACGTGGGTGCGCAGTCGGCTCATTACGGTTTTTGCATGGCCTTCGGTCCAGCGGCGGGACATGTCGGAGTGCCACTCCAGGGCAACGGTTTCGAAAAGCAGCGCGGCCCGCTGGGCTACGATCTTGGCCTTCTTTTTTTCTTCCATTGGGTCGAGATTGTCGAGCAGCAACGCCTTGGCTTCGTCTCGCTTACGTCGTGCGACGGAAAGGGTAACGATGGGGTAATTGCCGATGATGAGCGTACCTTCCTTGCCGCTGGGCTTGGTGTACTTCAAGCGCCAGGTCTTCACGCCATTGGGTTTGACGAAAAGGTACATGCCGCCGCCGTCGAACAGCTTGTAGGCGCGTTCGCGGGTTTTGGCCGTGCGGCATTGCAGGTCGCTGAGGGGGATCGCTAGACGTGGCATAGGGGTACGCGCTCCTGACCGGGAAATCGCAGTACCCCTAACATACCCTCGGGGAAGGGGATTTTGTTGGATCCCGACAGAGGGTCCTGGAACGAAAAAACCCGCCAAAGGGCGGGTTTTCGGGGCTTCCAGAGCATTCAGTGGAATGCAATGGAGCCTAATGTGGTGCCGGCACCAGGAGTCGAACCCGGGACCTACTGATTACAAGTCAGTTGCTCTACCAACTGAGCTATACCGGCGTGTTAGGGCGACGATTATAGCGATTGAAAAGGTTCTGTAAACCCCTGAATTCTGACTATTTTTGCAAACGCTGCGGTTTTTTGCAGTCGCCGTGTTTTTTGCCCAATGTCACTGCATGAAAACGTGCGTAGGCAATACTCAGAAAAGAGCCATTAAATTGACTTTTTACCGTTCATCCAGAAAGCACAAAACAAAAACATCAAAATAATGACGCGCCCTACCCGTTGTCACAGAATGCCCAAACAAGGACGCCTATAATAAGACCTGCGGTAAGTACCCGCGCTTGCCGAGCTTCACGTCTTAACGCTGCGTCGTGAGGAGCAGGTTATGAGCCTTAGCAGAGAAATCCTGGCGTTGTTCGGCAAGGATGTCGCCCATGACGCCGATGGCATCAATGCGCGAATGCACTTTTTCGGCAGTGTCCCTGAACAATCCCTTCAATATCTCCAACCGCTGGTTATCCCTGTGTTGCGTCCAAAAATAGTGGCGCTTGTGTCGATCAATGGCGGTGTCGGGCGCAGCACGCTGGTTACGGCGTTGAGCAGCGGTTTGCAGCGCCACGGTGAGTCGGTGGTGGCGTTGGACCTGGACCCGCAGAATGCCTTGCACCACCACTTTGGCGTCAGTTCCACCTTGCCGGGAATCGGGCGCACCAGTCTGGAGCATGGGCAATGGGGGCCGCTGCAGCAGGTGGGGTTTGCCGGTTGTCAGGTGATCACTTTCGGCGATGTCGATATTCAGCAGCAGGAGAATCTGGAGCGTTGGCTCAAGCATGAGCCCGATTGGTTGGCTCAGCGTCTCGCGTCGCTGGGCTTGAGCGAGCGGCAGACGGTGATTATCGATACGCCCGCCGGCAATAATGTCTATTTCCATCAGGCGCTGAACGTGGCCGATGTGGTGCTGCTTATTGTGCAGTCGGACGCTGCGTGCCTTGGTACGCTGGATCATCTGGACACGCTGCTCGCCCCGTACCTCGAGGGCCAGTGCCCACCGGCTGTGCACGTAGTGGTCAACCAGGTGGATGAAAGCAATGCGTTCAGCCTGGACATGGTTGAGGCATTCAAACGTCGGCTTGGCACAGACCTGCTGGAGGTGCATCGCGACATGGCGATCAACGAGGCCTTGGCCTTCGCGGCCGACCCGTTGGATAACGTGACCAAGCGGCTCGCCAGTGACGATATCAATGCGTTGTGCCTGCTGCTGAAGGCGCCGAGGAAAACCGCGTGAAAGCGCGGTTTATACGGTTTACGCCAGATGCTTATGCACAATCGGTTGGTAACGGTGGTTACTGAACGGCCATTTTGTGGAGCCGTTCTCAATACGCTGCAACTGCCTGTTTTGCGTGCGTTTTATTGTGTGAACAAAAAATGACCAGCGCCGCTTTTGGTCTGTAGCGCTGATGGCTACAGCTTTGGTAAAGAATTCATCAACAGAGTTATCCACAGGGCGCGGTAGGAAGTTGTGCTCCTTAATCGCGCTCGGCGAGCACCATCAGGTTGCGTGGGGTGAGGGTGTGTTCACAGAAGCTGCCGAGCTCGACATTGTAGCCGTGCTCCATCAGGAATAACGCGCGATCCAGTACCAGCCACATTTCCAGCGGGCGGCGAAACAGGCCTCGGACCAGTTCCAGGTTTCGCACCTCGGCCAGCCGGCGCCAGCCGTGTGCTTCCAGCGTCCCCCAATCCTGGTCACCGGTAGATAAATCCTTCAGGCGTGCCAGCTCCCGGCAATAGTCAGCGAAGGATTTATCCAGCCACTTCGTGGGCAGGGACGGCGTGGGCAGGTAGTCGTCGCAATCCCGCAGCTGCCGTTGCAGCCGGTCGAAGCCCAGGCGCCGGGCCATGGAGGTATCGCGTTGCTGGCGGACGCGGTTGCCGGCAGTGACGGTTTCGCTCAGCGGCAGGCCCAGATCCTCGATCGACAGCTGCAGGGCCGACGCGCGCCCGGTCGCGGACAGCGCTTGATAGCGGTCGGCGCCGATGCGGTTATAGCAGCACGGCGCCAGCGCCAGTTGCTTGCAGCCGGCAGCGCTGGCCAGTTGCAGCATACGCACGTGCAGGTCGCCGCAGGCATGCAGGGCGACGGGTGTGTGCTCGGGGCTGATCGCCACATCCGCCATCACGTCTTGCAGGCGATGGGTAACGCGCAAGCCGTGGTGATCACTCAAGGCTGTGCCGGAGGCAATCAGGGCCGGGTCATATTCCAGGCAGGTCAGCTGTTGGCCAGGTTGCAGCAGGCGGCGGCCGAGATGGCCTTTGCCGGCGCACCAGTCCAGCCAGTGGTGGGGCTCTGCGGCAAAATTCAGGGCGGCGCCGAAGGCTTCGATCTGTTGCCACTTGCGCCCCGGAACGTCGACATCCAGGCGATGGCGAGCGGATGCAAGCGCGTGTGTCGGCAATTTATCCACGGCGCTGAGGCGCAGCGCCTGTGCGGCCAACTGTGGAAAAGGCGCGGGCGCCGGCAGGTCGTGGGGGTGATTGTGACTGGCTTCGGCGTCGTCCAGCGAGCGCTGGCGTAGCCACTGCGCTAGCGCGGGATGTTCGGTTTCCCAGGGCAATCGAAGCTGGGTAAAGGGCCGCGGTCGCCACAGCCCTTGGTGCTCGATCAGAAACGCATCCAGTGCCTGGAAGCGTGCCTCAACGTCCTTGGCACGCATCGACGCGCAGCCATTTTTCCAGCAGTTTGAAACCGCGCACCAGCACGTAGGCCATCACCAGGTAGAACAGCCCGGCCGCGAAGAAGATCTCCACCGGCAGGTAGGTACGGGCGATGATGGTCCGGGCCATGCCGGTCAGCTCCAGCAAGGTCACGGTACTGGCCAGGGCGCTGGCCTTGAGCATCAGGATCACTTCGTTGCTGTAGGCCGGCAGGCCGATGCGCGAGGCGCGGGGCAGGATGATGTAGAACAGTGTCTTGGGCCTGGACATGCCCAGGGCGCGAGCTGCTTCGATCTCGCCCGGGGGAATGGCCTGGATCGCGCCGCGCAGGATTTCAGCGATATAGGCGGCGGTGTGCAGGGTCATGGTGGCGGTGGCGCACCAGAACGGATCGCGCAGGTAGGGCCACATGAAGCTGCCACGCACGCTGTCGAATTGCGCCAGGCCGTAGTAGACCAGGAACAACTGCACCAGCAACGGCGTGCCACGGAAGAAGAAAATGTAGGCATAGGGCAGGGCACTCACGTACCAACGGCGCGAAGAGCGAGCGATGCCCAATGGGATCGCCAGCAGCAGGCCGGCAATCACAGCGATTGCCACCAGCTCCAGGGTGAGTGTCGCGCCCTGGGCCAATTTAGGCAGCCACTTGATGATCACGGCCCAGTTCAGGCCCAGGTCGAAATGCGACAGCCAGCTGTAATCAGTGCTCATTGGGCGCTCCTTGCAAAGCCGCGGGCGGCGCGTTTTTCCAGGAAGTGCATGCTGGTCATGGCGAGCACGGTCAGGCCCAGGTACATGAAGGCGGCGACCATGAAAAAGGTGAACGGCTGCTTGGTCACGGTCACGCCGATCTGCGCGTGGCGCATGATTTCTTCCAGGCCGATCACCGATACCAGAGCGGTGTCTTTCATCAGGATCATGAACAGATTGCCCAGGCCCGGCAGGGCGATGCGCCACATCTGCGGCATGATCAGACGCGTGAAAATCCGAAATTTCGACAGCCCCAACGCCACACCAGCTTCACGGTGGCCCTTGGGAATGGCGAGGATCGCGCCGCGAAACACTTCCGTGGCGTAGGCGCCAAAGCACAGGCCCAGGGCGATGACGCCGGCGGCAAAGGCGCTCAGGGACAGGTCGGGGTTACCGAAGAATTCCCCCAGGGCACGCATCAGGTTGACCGTGCCGAAATAAATCAGCAGCACCCACAGCAACTCGGGAATACCGCGAACGATGGTCGAATAAGCACCGCCCAGCCATTGCAACGGCTTGTACGGTGAGGTCTTGGCCAAGGCACCGGCCAAGCCCAGCACCAGCCCCAGGCACAGGGCCGTGAGCGCCAGCTTGACGGTCATCAGCGCGCCGGCGGCAAGGGCCGGGCCGAATCCGTAGAGATCGAAATTCATGGTGTTTTCATATCGCGGCAGGCATTGCTGGAAGCCGGCGCGCTCGGCTGAGCGCGCCGGTCAGGCCGTTCAGATCATTCGATGCTGAACGGGAAGTACTTGTCGTTGATCTTCTTGTAGGTGCCGTCTGCCTTGATCTCTGCCAGGGCTTTGTTCAGGCGCTCGCGCAGCGGGTCGCCCTTGCGCACGGCGATACCGATCTTGTCGCTCTCTACAACCGGGTCGCCCTTGAATTCATAGGCCGAACCGTCTTTGCTCTTGAGCCATTCGTACTGCACGTACTTGTCGGCCAGGATGCCGTCCAGGCGGCCGGAAGTCAGGTCGAGGTAGGCGTTTTCCTGGGTGTCATACAGCTTGGCCTCGGTGTCCGGCAGCTTGTCTTCCAGGTAGGTGCCAGCCAGGGTCGCACGTTGTGCACCGATCACCTTGCCCTTGAGATAGGCGGCGTCGGGCTTGAAGTCGGCGGTGGCTTTTGGCGCGATGAACTGCAGCTTGTTGGAGTAGTACGGGTCGGTGAAGTCGACAGCCTGCTTGCGCTCCTCGGTAATCGACAGCGAGGACACCAGGAAGTCGAATTTCTTGGCGTTCAGGGCCGGGATGATGCCGTCCCAGTCGGACGTGACCACTTCGCACTTCTCGACTTTCATCTTGGCGCACAGGGCGTCGCCAATGTCTTTGTCGAAACCGACGACATTGCCACTGGCGTCTTTATTGTTGAAGGGCGGGTAGGCCGCTTCGATCCCCATTTTCAAGGTTTCTGCCATGGCCGTGGCGCTGAACGCCATCGAGACGGCCGCGGCCAGAAGGAATTTTTTATAGGTCTGCATGCATGTTGCTCCGTTAGCGGTTGCTGGACATGAATTGTTTGCAGCGCGCCGAAAGCGGGTTGTCGAACACCTGCTGTGGCGATCCTTGCTCTTCGACCAAGCCCTGGTGCAGGAACACCACCTCGCTGGACACTTGGCGGGCGAAGCCCATTTCGTGAGTGACCAGCAGCATGGTGCGGCCTTCTTCGGCCAGCGCGCGGATCACATTAAGTACTTCCTGGACCATTTCCGGGTCAAGCGCCGACGTTGGCTCATCGAACAGAATGACCTTGGGCTGCATTGCCAACGTACGCGCAATCGCTGCGCGTTGTTGCTGGCCGCCGGACAGTTGCGCCGGGTAGGCGTGGCGCTTGTCGGCGATGCCGACCTTGGCCAGCAGGGCCTCGGCCACTTCTATCGCCTCGGCCTTGCTCTGGCCGAGCACGCGGCGAGGGGCCTCGATGATGTTGTCGAGGATGCTCATGTGCGGCCACAGGTTAAAGTTTTGAAACACAAAACCGATTTCGCTGCGCAGGCGGTTGATCTGCTTGCCGTCGGCGGCCATCAACTCGCCGTTTTTTGCGGCCTTGAGCTTGAGTTCTTCGCCGGCCACCAGAATCTGGCCCTGGTGCGGGTTTTCCAGCAGGTTGATGCAGCGCAGGAAGGTGGACTTGCCGGAGCCGGAGGAACCCAGGATCGAGATCACATCGCCGTCGCGAGCGGTCAGCGAGATACCTTTGAGTACCTCCAGCTCACCGTAGCGTTTGTGCAAGTTGCGGATTTCAAGCGCGGGCGCGGCCTCGGCCATGTGCGGTCCTCATTGTGTGCATTGCATTCCTGCTGTTGGGCCGCCTTCCTGGCGAGGCGCCAAGCTAGCATAGCGTTTGGATGACAGCCAACAGCGCTGCGGACGGTTAACAGGTGGTCTGCGGCAGGGTGTCGCATCGGCGCAGCAGCGTGTCGCGCCATCAACAACTAACAGACGTTTGGACCTGGCCAATCCACAGGCTTCGCGTAAAAAAGGGCGCGATGGTGCCAGCTTTGGCCGGGTGTTGGAAGGGTTAACCGGGTAAACGGTGCATATCGGCCCCTTTATAGAGCGCCGCCTACTTTTTGTGTGTGTTTTTGGTGCGCTCATGCGCGGTGAAAGTGGGTCGCTCGGTAACGCTATAGCGGAATGCCATTGTTCTCAATGACTTGCGACGACTGAGGAATTGTCCTACAGCCCGCGTCAATTCAGGCTTTGTAATATTTTGGCGCAAAACTTGCGTAAAAAATAAAGAACGCCCTGTTGGTTTCTTTTCACGAAAGACTCCGGGCCGGGCGAACCGTTTTCGCAATTCCTCCCAAAGGTGTGTCAATGAGTAGTACGCAAAGCTGCAATGACCTCGAACAGGGGCTTAAACCGCGTCATGTGACCATGCTCTCGATTGCCGGGGTGATTGGTGCCGGTTTATTTGTGGGCTCCGGCCATGCGATTGCTGCCGCCGGCCCTGCCGTACTGCTGGCATATGCCGCTGCGGGTACGCTGGTGGTACTGGTGATGCGCATGTTGGCCGAAATGGCCGTTGCCTCACCGGACACCGGTTCGTTCTCTACTTACGCCGACCGTGCGATCGGCCACTGGGCCGGGTTTACCATCGGTTGGCTGTACTGGTGGTTCTGGGTGCTGGTGATTCCGTTGGAAGCCAACGCGGCCGCAACCATCCTGCATGCCTGGTTCCCGGGCGTAGCCATTTGGGCCTTTACCCTGATCATCACCTTGCTGCTGACGGCGACCAACCTGTTCAGTGTGAAGAATTACGGTGAGTTCGAGTTCTGGTTCGCGCTGATCAAGGTCGTGGCGATCGTGGGCTTTGTCATCCTTGGCCTGGCGGCGATTTTCGGCTTTTTGCCCACCAGCCAGGTCAGCGGTGTATCGCACCTGTTCGACACCCAGGGCTTTATGCCGAACGGCATGGGCGCGGTGCTGGCGGCGATCCTGACCACCATGTTCTCGTTCATGGGCACTGAGATCGTGACCATCGCTGCCGCAGAATCGAAGAACCCCGGCCAGCAAATCACCAAGGCCACCAACTCGGTGATCTGGCGGATTGGTTTGTTCTATCTCTTGTCGATTTTCATCGTCGTGTCCTTGGTGCCTTGGAATGATCCGACGCTGGCTGCCGTGGGTTCCTACCAGACCGTGCTCGAGCGCATGGGCATCCCGAATGCCAAGCTGATCGTCGACCTGGTGGTATTGGTTGCCGTGACCAGCTGCCTCAACTCTGCGTTGTACACCGCCTCGCGCATGCTGTTCTCCCTGGGCCGTCGTGGCGATGCTCCAGCTGTGGCCAAACGCACCAATAAAAGCGGCACGCCTTACTGGGCCGTGTTGCTGTCCACGGGCGCTGCGTTCCTGGCGGTGTTTGCCAACTATGTGGCGCCGGCGGCGGTGTTCGAATTCCTGCTGGCCAGTTCGGGCGCCATTGCCTTGCTGGTGTATCTGGTGATTGCCGTGTCGCAACTGCGCATGCGTCAGAAGCGTACGGCAGCGGGTGAGAAGATTGTGTTCAAGATGTGGCTGTTCCCGGGCCTGACCTACGCGGTGATGGTCTTTATCGTGGGCACGCTGACCATCATGCTGTTCCAGGAAGCGCACCGCGTTGAGATCATCGCGACAGGGATCCTGAGCTTGCTGGTGGTGTTGGCGGGGCTGTTTGTTGCGAGTCGTCGCAAGGCCCAGAGAATGGGCACTCCCGTACTGAACTGACGAAATGCAGATCAAAATGTGGGAGGGAGCAAGCCCCCTCCCACATTTGGTATGTGTCAGTCTGCTGAATTCGTCAGGGCCTGGGACGCTGCTACATAGTCCGCCTGGAACTGCGGCGATTCGATCCACGCCAATGCGGCGGCCTCGTCATCGCTGTCAGTGGCCCATTGCCGATATTCGATCAGCGCGGCCAGGATAAAGTCGGTCGCTTCCTCTTCGCCTTCCTGCTCCAGCACCAGTGCCAGCAGCGGGTGCGCCAGGAATACCGCACACAGCGCCTGCTGGCTGACCTCGCCCGCCGTACGCATTTCCACGAACAGCTCGGTCAAGTCCACCGACTCAAGGTCGATACGGCTGTCGTCGCCTGCGAACGCGTCCGGCTTGGTTGCGACGGCACGCTGGGTGCGGTTTTGCTTGGCCTTGGTTTTTGCCCGCTGGGCGCGTTTTTGCTGCTTGTTTGGCGAGGCCATGGGCGTAACGTCCTTGGGTTTGGGGCAGGTATTGAAGCGCAGGTTGGGAGAAATCCCAAGAAGGTTTGGTCGCTCATCCAACTCGACCGCCAGGCAATAGATGAATAGGCTTGGCCTTTGCAACCTGCCAGAGCGTCTTCATGACCCGCGACACCGTCGAGCACAACCAGATTCCCGTCTACTTTGTTGCCATCCTGCTGGCCGCTCTGTGTGGCGTATTCGCGCCATCATTCGCTCAGGACCTCAGCGTTCTGATCACGCCGGCCATCGCGGTATTGATGTATGCGATGTTCCTGCAAATTCCTTTCCTGGATCTGCGCCGCGGCTGGGGCAGCAAGCGCTTCATGGCGGCGTTGCTGCTGGCCAATTTCATCCTGGTGCCTTTGCTGGTATGGGCGCTGACCCGTGGCCTGCTGGGGCACCCTGCGCTGTTGGTGGGCGCGTTGCTGGTGTTGCTCACGCCGTGTATCGATTACGTGGTGGTGTTTACTCACATCGGTAAAGGCGACTCGCGGTTGGTACTGGCGGCCACGCCGTTACTGCTGCTGATGCAGTTGGCCTTGCTGCCGGTGTACCTGGGTTTGATGCTGGGCACGCAATCCGGGGTGGTGATCGCGGTCGGGCCGTTTATCGAAGCGTTCCTGGGGTTGATCGTGGCGCCGATGTTGCTGGCCACATTGACCCTGTTCTTCGCCCGGCGATCAATGCTGATCGGCCGGTGGAACAGCGCCTGGGCCTGGCTGCCGGTGCCGGCGATGGCGCTCGTGCTGTTTGTGGTGATTGGCTCGCAAATCACATCGGTGATTCGGGACATCGGCGTACTGCTGCCAGTGCTCGCGGTCTACGCAGGCTTCGTGCTGCTGGCACCGCTGATGGGAATGCTGGCCGCGCGGCTGTTTGCGCTGCCGGCGGCCACGGCGCGTGCGGTGACGTTCAGCGCATCCACCCGCAATTCGCTGGTGGTGCTGCCCCTGGCGCTGGCGTTGCCTGAAGGCGTGCGCGGGTTGGCCGCAACGGCGGTCATCCTGCAAACCCTGGTCGAGCTGGTCGCGCAGTTGATCTATATCCGCCTGATCCCGGCCCTGGTGTGGCCCGCCAGCCGCTAACGCGTGAATAATCAGGTTTGTTCAGGCGCTATTCAGGGAGGCGGCCGGCACCATAAGCCCGCGCCTCCCACCTGACAGGTCACCCGATGGATCATCGCAACCGCTTTCGCCTGGAGTCACTGGGCATCTTTCTGATCGCCTTATTGCTGTTCACCTGGGGTATCTGGGACCAGCAGCCCCAAGGCTTTGACGGACGTTGGGCGCTGTTCCTGCAGGAAATGTTTCGCCACGGCGCGAGTCTTTTCCCCACCACCTACGGCCAGCCGTACGCGGATTACCCCGGCACCGCGACCTTCCTCAGCTACGTCTTCGCCCGGTTGTTCGACGCGCCCAACCATCTGGCGAATGTGCTGCCCACCGCGCTGGCTTCGGCCGGCGTGATTGCCTTGATCTATCGCCTGCTGGCGCCGTCCAGCCGGCCTTGGGCATTCCTGACGGTGCTGCTGACATTGCTCACCACCCAGTTGCTCGAAAAGTCGCGCTCGGTGTGCCTGGACCAGATGATCGCGCTGTTGTGCATCGGCACTTTCTACCTGCTGCACAGTGGTGAGCGCCTGGGCTCGCGGTGCAGGCAACTTGCGGTGTTCCCACTGTTTATCCTGGCCTTTGCGATTCGTGGGCCGCTGGGGTTGATCGAGGTGTGTGGCGTTGCTTGCGTGTATTGGGCGCTGGGCCGGCCGGGGGAGCGGGTCAGGCAGGTGTTGATTCACGGCGTTGTCGGGTTGGTGTTGCTGGCGGCGTGCTGGTGGCTATTGATGAAGCTCGCGCGCATCAGTGGTGGCGATGCCTTTGCCAATGAGGTGTTCAAGATGCAGGTCGGCGGACGCCTCGATGAGTCTGGCGAGCCGTTCTACTTTTACTTCCAGCTGAGTCTGTACCGCTACTTCCCGGTGGTGCCATTGGCGCTGGCTACCTTGATTGCGCTGCGTTATCGCTGGGCGCAACGCTGGGCCAACGAGGATGTGCAGTTATTGATACGGCTCGGCGCGTGCGGCCTGATGATTCTGCTCGGCCTGTCCGTGCCGCATTTCAAGCGTGCTTATTACATTCTGCCCATGGTGCCGATGTTTGCCGCCGTCGCGGCTTATGGGCTGCTCCAGGCGCAAGGCTGGCTCGTTGGCGTGCGTCGCGGTTACGAAGGGCTCGTTGTAGCGCTGCCGGCGCTGTGCGTGGTGGTGCTGTTTGTGTGTCGGCATGCCTGGCACAAGCAGGGTTACTGGCCTGACGTGTCCATGCCGCTATTGATCGGCGTGCTGGTGCTTCTGCAGGTGGCGGCGATGTTTGCGTGGTACCGGGCCACACGTTTGGTGTGGCTCAGCGCAATCGCCCTGGCGGCGCAGTGGTTGCTGCTGGTGAGCGTCATTGAGCCGGCCAAGGACCTTCAGTTCGATACCCGCCAGTTTGTCCGCCAGGTGGAAGCGTTGCGGGATGCGCAGCCGGGGCCTCTGGTATTTGTCGACCTGGCCCGGGACACCTGGGCGGTGCGCTACATGATGAACCTGGATCACGATGAGCAGCCGCTGTTCGTCGGGCGTAACGAGCTTGAGAAGCTCGTCACATTGCCCCGGCCATCCTGGGTGATTGTGCCGCGCAAGGACACGGCGCTGTTGAAGGGCTCGCCCGTGGAACCATTGGCGCCGAGCTTTCAGGGGCGATTGAATGACAATCCGTTGATGGTGTTTTTGCTCAGGTAAGAAGCTCTTCAAGCATAGGGATTATCCAAGTGTTCAAGGCCTCATGAGGGCCTGCACTATCTCAAAAACAGCGCTCAGATAAGTGAAAGGCGTCTGAGAAGAATTCCGGCCACCATCAAATCGCAGGCAATAAAAAACCCCAAGGAACATCGTTCCTTGGGGTTTTTCGGTATTTTGGTGCCCAGAGACGGAATCGAACCGCCGACACGGGGATTTTCAATCCCCTGCTCTACCGACTGAGCTATCTGGGCAACGGGGCGCATTAAACGGGTTTTTCAGGGGGTCGTCAAGCAAGTTTTCAAAAAATATTTAATTATTACCGTCGCTTACGTGCCGACCCCGGTTTTTGATCAATTATTGAGCAGGCGGAACGTAACCTTCGGCTTGGGCGTATTCCTCGCCGGAAAAGAACTTGTCCATTTCGCCCTGCAGGTATTTGCGGTCTTCGGCGTTCATCATGTTCAAGCGTTTTTCGTTGATGAGCAGGGTCTGGTGTTTCTGCCAGTCGCCCCAGGCTTTGGCGGAGACGTGGTCGTAGATGTCCTGGCCCTTGGCACCCGGAAAAGGGGCGCGTTCGAGTGCGGGCAGTTCTTCTTTGTACTTGCGGCACATGATGGTGCGGGTCATGACGACTCTCCTGCGTTCAATACGTCAGCCGCGCGCTTCAGCAATTTTTTTACCGGGGCGGCAAGGCCCAGGCGCGGCGGGGTGGCGAGGTTATACCAGAGCCAGTCGGCCTCGGCCACGTGATGGGCGCTTTCCTCGACCTGGACCAGCCAGGGTTCGATGGCCAGCTGGAAATGGCTGAAGGTGTGGATCAGCCCTGGCAGTTCCTGGTGCTTGCCCAATGCCAGTGCGTGCTGGTTGGCCAGATGATCGAGGTCTTCCAGGTCGTCCAGCTCCGGCAGGCTCCATAAACCGCCCCACAGGCCCGTGGACGGGCGACGGTAAAGCAGGATCGCGCCTTCGGCATTGGCCAGCATCGGCATCAGCGTGCGTTTCTGCGGGATGGTCTTGCGTGGCTTGGGGATCGGGTAGCGCGTCTCCAGGCCGAGCATGTGCGCTTCGCAGGCTTTTTCCAGCGGGCACAGCAGGCAGCTGGGTTTGCTGCGGGTACAAAGGGTCGCGCCCATGTCCATCATCGCCTGGGTGTAAGCGTTGACGCGGTCATGGGGCGTGAAGCGCTCTGCGGTGGCCCACAGCTGCTTGGCGACCTTGGGTTCGCCTGGGTAGCCCTCTTGCGCGGTAAAGCGTGCCAGCACGCGTTTTACGTTGCCATCGAGGATCGGCGCGCGCAGGCCCATGCTCAGGCTGGCGATCGCTCCGGCGGTGGACAGGCCGATGCCGGGCAGCTCGGTGAGCTTTTCGACATCCCTGGGAAACTCGCCGCCGTAGTCGGCTACCACGATCTTTGCGGTCTTTTGCAGGTTACGCGCCCGGGTGTAGTAACCCAGGCCGGTCCACAGGTGCAGCACTTCGTCTTCCGGCGCGGCGGCCAGGGCTTCGACCGTTGGCAGGGACGCCATGAACCGGTCGAAGTAATTGAGCACGGTGCTGACCTGAGTCTGTTGCAGCATGATTTCCGACACCCACACCCGGTAAGGCGTGATGCCTTGTTGCCAGGGCAGGTCGTGGCGACCATGGCGGTCGTACCAGTCGAGTACCGCCGCTGAAAACTGCTCGTTTCTCATCGGTTGAACAAGCCTTTCAGTGCGTCTTTGAGCTTTGGATTCACTTTGTCGAGCTTCTCTTCGAGCTTCTCGTTAAGGCGATTGCCCGCCGCCTTGATGGCGACTTGACCAAGCCCGTCTTTGTCCAGGCGGCAGGCCTTGGCGCCCAGTTCCAGCGGGCCACGGCAACGCAGCGGCACTTCGATGCCCTGGAAGTTGGCGCCGACCTGGCAGGCCGGGTCCGGCACGTCGCGCTGATCGCCTTCGACGATGATGCCCACGCGGTAGTCCATGCCCAGCACGCGCAGGTCGACATCGCCATCGCCGTTGAGCGTCAGCCCTGGAATGCGCACCTTCAGGTCAGGGTTGCTGGCCACGCCATTACGGAACGTCAGGTTGCCGCGCAATTCCTGGAAGGGCGTGTCCTTGCCTTGTGGCGTGGTGCTCAGGGTTTTGCGGTTGAGCAGGGCGATACCGGTACACAGTTGCTGCTCGATGTTGGCATTGAGCAACACACCGTTGTTGATCACGACATTGGCGGTGCCGTTGAGGCTGTCGATCAGGGCCTTCTGGCTGTTGCCTCGGCCACTCAGGTTGCTGTCGAGGGTGATCTGGCCTTTGACCGGCGGGGTTTTCCCCTGGGCCTGCAGGATGCGTTCAACGGGCACTTGCTTGATATGACTTTGCAGCGCCAGCAGCGGGATGTCCTGGCGCACGTCGAGGCTGCCGTTGGCCTGGAACGTACCGTTGTAGAGACCGCCGCTGAGGCTGTCGAGCTTGAGCTGGCCGTCGATGCCGGAGGCTTTCAATACTGCATTCTGGATTGGCAACTGGCTCAAGGTCAGTTGACCAAAGGCGAGGTCCGCGTTCACATCCAGGCTGCGCAGGCGGGTCAGCGGCAGCAGTTTGTCGCTGCTCCAGGCGCCCTTGGTCGGTGCTTCCGGTAGCGGAGTGCTACCGCCGGCGGCCATCGCCCCGGCTTCGCTGCTCTGCACTTCGGCCTGGCGTGCGGCGGTGGCGCCTTTGGCGGCTTCGGATTTGGCCGGCAGGTAATTGTCGGCGTTGAAGGTATCGCCCTTGAGTTGAACGCGCAGGGACTGCTTGGCGAAATCATCCACGGCGACGCGACCGGTGAAGGTGCTGCCGTCGAGCTTCAGGTTCAGGTCTTCCAGCGCAACGCTAGTCGGCGTGCCCTGGACGCGGCTGACCAGTTCGACTTTGCTCAGGCTGCCCGGCGCCATGGCTGGCAACGGGTGGCCGACGCTCTCGAGAAACTTCGCCAGGTCGAACTGGGCGACCGACAACGCGCCGCTGACTTGCGGGGTTTTGTCCAGGTCATTGACCCGCAGTTCGCCGAGGGCGCGCAATTGGTTGGCCGAGAGTTTCAGGTTGGTCCATTCGGCAAAGTTGGCCGCCAGGTCCACCAGCACTTGACCCTGGGTGGAGAAGGTCAGGGTCTTGCCTTGCAGCGGCTCGCCGGTAGCTTCTCCACTCAGGCGCATGTCTTCGAACTGGTAGCGCTTGAGGGCGCGTTGGATGCGCAGATTGCCGTTCAGCTCGGTCTTGAGCCGCATGACCGGTTGGTTGCTGCCCAGGAACGCGGTGAGTTTCAGCGGAATGTTGGCGCCTTCGTGGATCGCGCCGGCACTGAGCTGGATGCTTTCGGCGCTGAACTGCTTGCCGGTCTGTTCATCGTTGTATTCAACGCGGGCGTTGTTGATGGTCAGGCTGTCGATGTCCAGGCGGATCGGCTGCGGCGGTTTTTCCGGCTTGGTTTCGGCCACCGGCTCGACTGGCGCGGGAGCGGGAGTGCCCGTGGGTTCATCGGGCAGGTTCTTGCCGATGTCTTCCCAGTTGCCGTGGCCGTTCTTGTCGCGGTTGAGGCGCAGGTTCAGGCCTTCGACGCGCACATCGCTCATCTGCACTTCGCGGCGCAGCAGCGGCAGCACGCGTACCGACAGGCCGAGCATCTGCAGGTCGGCGAATGGTTGGGTCGGGTTGGTCAGGGTCGCCACCCCGGCCTCGTGCAGCTCCAGGCCCAGCCAGGGGAACAGGCTCCAGCCGATGTCGCCATTGAGCGTCAGCTCGATGTGGGCCTTGTCGCGGGCAATCTGGCGAATTTCTTCTTTGTAGTCGTTGGGATCGAAGAGATGGGTCAGGGCAAAGCCGAGAGCCACAATGATCAGCAACAGCCCGAGAAATACCAGACCCAGGATTTTGCCGAACGCTTTCATGGGCGAGTCCTTGTATGTCGATTTCAAAATTTAGCCGCAGAGTATAACGCCCGACGGCCTGCATCAGTTCGTGGATCGTTACATTGTATCTACGACCGCCGAAACAAGATTCTGGCGTCAAAAAAAACCGATTTGCTGAAAAAAGTGATGTCACTTTGGTTTTTCTCTGGTCCGCAAGTGCTAATCTCTGCGCGTTCGTCCGCCTTCTGCGACGTATCGTCGCGCCAAAATGGAGTTTCACCCAAAAAAACGGTCACGCTTTGCGTGCAAGGCCGAGGGGGAGAGCGCCTGACGGACGCATACCAATAACTGGGGGAAACACCAATGAGCACTAGCACTGCGGCCGATATCAACGCCGCACCGCCTGCGTTCCTGTCCAAGGAACGCATTATCGCCAAGCCCGGCTTCAACCGCTGGCTGGTTCCGCCGGCCGCCCTGGCCATTCACCTGTGCATCGGCATGGCCTACGGTTTCTCGGTGTTCTGGTTGCCGCTGTCGAAGGCGCTGGGTATCACCGCACCGGTCGCCTGCGCGCCGGACATGGGCTTCATCGCCCAAGTCTTTTCGTCCCAATGCGACTGGCCCATCTCCATGCTGGGCTGGATCTACACCCTGTTCTTCATCTTCCTGGGCTGCTCGGCAGCAATCTGGGGCGGCTGGCTGGAACACGCCGGGCCACGCAAGGCCGGTGTCGTGTCGGCACTGTGCTGGTGTGGTGGCCTGCTGATCTCGGCCTTGGGTATCTATACCCACCAGATCTGGCTGATGTGGATCGGCTCCGGGGTCATTGGCGGTATCGGCCTGGGCCTGGGCTATATCTCGCCGGTATCGACCCTGATCAAGTGGTTTCCGGACAAGCGCGGCATGGCTACCGGCATGGCGATCATGGGTTTCGGTGGAGGCGCGATGGTCGGCGCACCGCTGGCCGCAGCACTGATGGGCCATTTCGCTTCGCCCACCAGCGTGGGCGTATGGCAGAGCTTTTTGGTGATGGCTGCGATTTACTTCGTGTTCATGATCGGCGGCGCACTCTCGTATCGCGTGCCGCCGACCGGCTGGAAGCCTGAGGGCTGGACCGCGCCGGCGAAAAAAGCCAGCAACGCGATGATCACTCACCGTCATGTACATGTGAACGTGGCGTGGAAAACCCCGCAATTTCGTCTGGTATGGCTGGTGCTGTGCCTGAACGTGTCGGCCGGTATCGGCATCCTCGGCATGGCGTCGCCTCTGTTGCAGGAAGTGTTCGGCGGCAAGCTGCTGGGTGTGGATGTGCCGTTTGGTCAGCTGGATGCCGGGCAACTGGCGTCGATTGCAGCCATCGCGGCAGGCTTCACCGGGTTGTTGAGCCTGTTCAACATCGGTGGCCGGTTCTTCTGGGCGTCGTTCTCCGACTACCTGGGCCGTAAAAATACCTACTTCGTGTTCTTCGCCCTGGGCTTTGCCCTGTACGCGCTGATCCCGAACCTGGGGCACCTGGGCAACGTGGCGCTGTTCGTGGCGGCGTTCTGCATCATCCTGTCGATGTACGGCGGTGGTTTTGCGACGGTGCCGGCTTACCTGGCGGACCTGTTCGGTACGCAAATGGTCGGCGCGATCCATGGCCGCCTGCTGACCGCCTGGGCTGCGGCCGGCGTGCTGGGCCCGGTGTTGGTGAACTACCTGCGTGAATATCAGCTGAGCATCGGCGTGGAACGCGCTGCGGCCTACGACATCACCTTGTACATCCTCGCCGGCCTCCTGGTGCTGGGCTTTATCTGCAACCTGCTGGTGCGTCCGGTCGCCGACAAGTACTTCATGACCGACGCGGAACTTGCCGCCGAACAGGCGCTGGGCCATGACAAAGGTGCTGATGCCAGCACTTCCCTGGAGTGGAAAGCGGCTCCCGGCACCGTGCCCATGGCGATCGCCGCCTGGCTGGTGGTGGGCATTCCGCTGGCGTGGGGTGTGTGGGTGACCCTGCAGAAGACGGCCGTGTTGTTCCACTAACACTGCAAAACCTTTGTGCCTGATCGTTCCCGCGCTCCGCGTGGGAATGCATCCCGTGACGCTCCGCGTTACCAGCGCGCAGGCTCTGAGTCTTGCACCCGTTGGCGGGACGCGGAGCGTCCCAGGCGGCATTCCCACGCAGAGCGTGGGAATGATCTTCGCGCACCATGCTGGGGCGCTTTGATCAACTCGTCAGTCTTATCCCCTCCGATGTTTCTGTTTAGCGCCCGCGCCCCTATAATGGCTGCCTTTTTCGCCCAATGATTTGCGGAGCTGGTGATGGTCGAACGTATGGCGTCCGTCGAGCGCGACACTCTGGAAACCCAGATCAAAGCCTCGATCAACCTGGATGGCACCGGAAAGGCCCGATTTGATATCGGTGTCCCTTTTCTTGAGCACATGCTGGACCAGATCGCCCGTCACGGGCTGATCGACCTGGATATCGTCAGCAAGGGCGACTTGCATATCGACGACCACCACACGGTGGAAGACGTAGGCATCACCCTCGGCCAGGCATTTGCCAAGGCCATCGGCGACAAAAAAGGCATTCGTCGCTACGGCCACGCCTATGTCCCGCTGGATGAAGCGCTGTCGCGCGTAGTCATCGACTTCTCCGGCCGCCCAGGCCTGCAGATGCACGTGCCCTACACCCGCGCCACCGTGGGCGGCTTCGATGTCGACCTGTTCCAGGAATTCTTCCAGGGTTTCGTCAACCACGCACTCGTCAGCCTGCACATCGACAACCTGCGCGGCACCAACACCCACCACCAGATCGAAACCGTATTCAAGGCCTTCGGCCGCGCGCTGCGCATGGCCGTCGAGCTCGATGACCGCATGGCCGGGCAAATGCCGTCGACCAAGGGCGTTTTGTAATGCAGACGGTCGCGGTTATCGATTACGGCATGGGTAACCTGCACTCGGTGGCCAAGGCCCTCGAGCACGTAGGGGCCGGCAAGGTGCTGATCACCAGCGATGCCAGCGTGATTCGCGAAGCCGACCGCGTGGTGTTCCCAGGCGTGGGCGCGATTCGCGACTGCATGGCCGAGATCCGTCGTCTGGGCTTTGACAGCCTGGTGCGTGAAGTCAGCCAGGACCGCCCGTTCCTCGGCATCTGCGTGGGCATGCAAGCCTTGCTCGACAGCAGTGAAGAGAACGATGGCGTTGACTGCATCGGCCTGTTCCCAGGCCAGGTCAAGTTCTTTGGCAAGGACCTGCATGAAGACGGCGCCCACCTGAAAGTCCCGCACATGGGCTGGAACGAAGTGCGCCAGAGCATGGATCACCCGCTGTGGCACGAAGTGCCGGACATGGCGCGCTTCTACTTCGTGCACAGCTACTACATCGCCGCCGGTAAACCCGAGCAGGTGGTGGGTGGCGGGCACTACGGCGTCGACTTCGCCGCCGCGCTGGCCGACGGTTCGCGCTTTGCCGTGCAGTTCCACCCGGAGAAGAGCCATACCCATGGCCTGCAGTTGCTGCAGAACTTTGCCGCGTGGGACGGTCGCTGGTAAATGGCCAAGAAGCCCAAGCCGCCGATCTTGAACCTCACGCCCGAGCAGGAGCGTGAGGCTACCGACAAGATCAAGCGTTTCATGGAGGACCGCTTCGAGCTCAAGCTGGGCTCGTTCGAGGTCGCCGAGATTCTTGAGCTGTTCACCACCGAAGTGGCGCCGCACTATTACAACAGGGCGATTTTCGATACGCAGACGCTCCTTAAAGAAAGGTTCGAAAGCATCGAAAGCGACTTGTGGTCGCTTGAGAAACCCTGATTTCCCAAGCATTGCTGAATATCGAATAAGGTTTGCCAGATGCTGATTATCCCCGCTATCGATCTCAAGGACGGCGCCTGCGTACGTCTGCGCCAAGGCCGCATGGAAGATTCCACCGTGTTCTCCGATGACCCGGTGAGCATGGCTGCCAAATGGGTGGAAGGGGGCTGCCGTCGTCTGCATCTGGTGGACTTGAACGGCGCCTTCGAAGGCCAGCCGGTCAATGGCGAGGTGGTTACTGCCATCGCCAAGCGCTACCCGAACCTGCCGATCCAGATCGGCGGCGGCATCCGTTCCCTGGAAACCATCGAGCACTACGTCAAGGCCGGCGTGAGCTACGTGATCATCGGCACCAAGGCCGTGAAAGACCCGGCCTTCGTTGCCGAAGCCTGCCGCGCCTTCCCAGGCAAAGTGATCGTGGGCCTGGACGCCAAAGACGGCTTCGTCGCCACCGACGGCTGGGCTGAGATCAGTACTGTGCAAGTGATCGACCTGGCCAGGCAGTTCGAAGCCGACGGCGTGTCCGCTATCGTTTATACCGACATCGCCAAAGACGGCATGATGCAGGGCTGCAACGTGCCGTTCACCGCAGCGCTGGCGGCGGCGACGAAGATTCCGGTGATTGCGTCCGGTGGTATCCACAACCTGGGCGATATCAAGTCGCTGCTGGACGCCAAGGCGCCTGGCATCATCGGCGCCATCACCGGCCGCGCGATCTACGAAGGTACCCTGGACGTTGCCGAAGCCCAGGCTTACTGCGACGCCTACAACGGCTGAGGACTGACCATGGCGCTGGCCAAACGCATCATCCCTTGCCTGGACGTCGACAACGGTCGCGTGGTCAAGGGCGTCAAGTTCGAGAACATCCGGGATGCCGGCGACCCGGTGGAAATCGCCCGTCGCTACGATGAGCAAGGTGCCGACGAAATTACCTTTCTCGATATCACCGCCAGCGTCGACGGCCGCGACACCACCTTGCACACTGTCGAGCGCATGGCCAGCCAGGTGTTTATCCCGCTGACCGTGGGCGGCGGCGTGCGCACCGTGCAGGACATCCGCAACCTGCTCAATGCCGGCGCGGACAAGGTCTCGATCAACACGGCGGCGGTGTTCAACCCGGAGTTCGTCGGCGAGGCCGCGCAGCACTTCGGTTCGCAGTGCATCGTGGTTGCCATCGACGCCAAGAAAGTCTCCGGCCCTGGCGAAACCCCGCGCTGGGAGATCTTCACCCATGGCGGGCGCAAGCCCACCGGCCTGGACGCGGTGGAATGGGCGATGAAAATGGAAGGCCTGGGCGCCGGTGAAATCCTGCTGACCAGCATGGACCAGGACGGCATGAAAAACGGCTTCGACCTGGGCGTGACGCGCGCCATCAGCGACGCGCTGGGCATCCCGGTAATCGCCTCCGGCGGGGTCGGCAACCTGCAGCACCTGGCCGATGGCGTCATCGAAGGCCACGCCAGCGCGGTGCTGGCGGCGAGTATTTTCCACTTCGGCGAATACACGGTCCCCGAGGCCAAGGCGTACATGGCCGCGCGCGGTATCGTCGTTCGCTAAACGCTGGACACCATGGCAGGCTCGCGGCACTCTCTGCGCTTGCCATGGATTCCGGTAGCCTTCATGTTCAAACACCTGCTGCTCGCCCTCGCCAGTTCCTCCATGCTCATGGTGGCTACGGCACACGCCGAAGAATCGTCCGACGCCTCCCTGGTGTTACTGACGGAAAATTTCCCGCCCTACAACATGGCGAAGAACGGCAAGAATTTCGCCAAGGACGAGAACATCGAAGGCATCGCCGTGGACATCGTGCGGGAAACCTTCAAGCGCGCCGGCATTTCCTACAATCTCACGTTGCGGTTTCCTTGGGAGCGAATCTACAAACTCGCCCTGGAAAAGCCTGGCTATGGCGTATTCGTCATGGCGCGTTTGCCGGACCGTGAAGCGCTGTTCAAATGGGTCGGCCCCATTGGCCCGGACGACTGGGTGCTGCTGGCCAAGGCTGACAGCAAGATCCAGCTCGACGGCCTTGAGCAGGCGCGCCGCTACAGGATTGGCGCCTACAAGGGCGATGCCATTGCCCAGAGCCTGGACAAGCAGGGGCTCAAGCCGATTGTCGCCTTGCGTGACCAGGATAATGCGCAAAAGCTCATGGAGGGCCAGATAGACCTGTGGGCCACCGGCGATCCTGCTGGCCGTTACCTGGCGCGGCAGGTGGGGGTAACCGGGCTCAAGACGGTGTTGCGGTTCAACAGTGCGCAGCTCTACCTTGCGTTGAACAAGGATGTGCCGGATGAGGTGGTTGCCAAGCTCCAGGCGGCGCTGGATGAATTACGCAAGAGCGGTCGAGTAGACGAAATCATGGCGCAATACCTCTAAAGGTTGCAGGTTCCCATGCGGCGCAAGGGAATCAGCAGAATAAACGCGGTCAAAAATGTGGGAGGGGGCTTGCTCCCGATGGCGGAGTGTCAGTCAATACATTAGGGGCTGGCCCACCGCATCGGGAGCAAGCCCCCTCCCACATTGGATCTTCGCAGCCTTCATTTAGCGGTAAATGCCGTCTTTGCCGTGCCCGGCCATCGCCCGGTTACTGCGCACACTGATCATCAATTTGATATCAATCCACTCCACGCCCTGGGCCTTGAGCTTGGGCAGCTCACGCTCCAGTACCGCCAGCGTTTGCGGATAAGGATGCCCGATCATCACCGCCGAACCCTGCTTGTGTGCCAGCTTGATTGCGGTTTGCAACTGCGTGGTAATCGCCGCCTCGGTGCGTTCGTCATCCAGGAACACATCCCGCGAAACATGCGCCAAACCAATCTTCTGCGCCTCAGCCGCAGCCACCGTTTGTGCGCTGGTACGGCTGTCCACAAAGAACTTGTGGCGCCGCTGCAGCTCGCCCATCAACCACGCCATCGCTGCCGGCTGCGCGGTCATGCGGCTGCCCATATGGTTATTGATGCCGGCGGTGTAGGGCACGGCCGCGAATGCGGCGTCCAGGCGCTTGCCCAGCTCTTCGATCGACAGCTCAGGGTGCCAGGCGAACGGCCCGGTGGCCGGGTCCATGGGCATGTGCAGGATGACAATCTTGCCGGCCTTGTGGGCTTCACGGGCGAATTCGGCGGCGTGGGGGGTATCGGGCATGATCGCGGTGGTGACCGGCCCAGGCAGGGCCAGCACGCGACGATCCCTGGGCAGGTTTTGCCCAAGGTCGTCGATGATCAGGGTCAGGTAGGCCTTGTGCGGTTCGCCGGCCGGCGTCGCTTGGGCGAATCCGGCCAGGCTGCACAGCACCGCGATAATCAGTGCAACACGCATATCAACGGCTGCGCGTGATGCTCAGGCCCTTGAGCAGGCTCAGCGCCTGGGCCAACTGGTAGTCGTCGTCCTGCGGCATCGGCTTGGCTTTGGCGCCGCTGCCGGTCGGCTGGTCGGCCCCGCCGTTGCCATTGCCCAGGTGGCCTTGCAGATCGGCTTCCTTGTAGTACTCGCTGTCGATCTCGTTGGTGATCTTGGCCCTGCGCACTTCGATGTCTGGCACGATGCCCTGGGCCTGGATCGAGCGACCATTGGGCGTGTAGTACAGCGCCGTGGTGATCTTCAGCGCACGCTCGTTATTGAGCGGCAGCACCGTTTGTACCGAACCTTTACCGAAGCTGGTGGTGCCCATCAGCACGCCGCGCTTCTGGTCTTGCAGGGCGCCGGCGACGATCTCCGATGCCGAGGCGCTGCCGCCGTTGATCAGCACGGCCAGCGGCACGTTCTCGCTGAGGTCGTTGCCGGTGGCCGAGAAGCGCAGCTCGGAATTGGCGATACGGCCCTTGGTGTAAACGATCAGGCCCTTGGTGATGAAGTGATCGACCACTTCCACCGCCGACTGCAACACGCCGCCTGGGTTGTTGCGCAGGTCGAGCACGATGCCGTTGAGCTTCTTGCCGTTGTCCTTGCGCAGCTTGGCCAGGGCCTTGGCCACTTCGTCGCCGGTCTTGACCTGGAACTGGGTGATGCGGATGTAACCGTAGCCCGACTCCAGCAACTGGCTCTTCACGCTCTTGACCGTGATGGTCGCGCGGGCCAGCGTCACGTCGAACGGGTTGCCGCCGTCGCGCACCAGGGTCAAGGTGATTTTCTGGCCGAGCTTGCCGCGCATCTTGTCGACGGCTTCGGTCATGGATTGGCCGCGGGTCGGCTGACCGTTGATCTTGACGATCAGGTCGCCGGCCTGGATGCCGGCCTTGGACGCGGGGGTGTCGTCGATGGGCGAGACCACTTTGATCTGGCCGTCTTCGGAGCCCACTTCGATGCCCAGGCCGCCGAACTCACCGCTGGTGCTTTCCTGCAGTTCGGCAAAGTCTTCCGGGCCCAGGTAGGCGGAATGCGGGTCGAGGTTGCTGAGCATGCCCTTGATGGCATTTTCCAGCAGGGTCTTGTCGTCTACGGGTTCGACATAGGCTGCCTTGATCCGGTCCATGACCTCGGCAAAGGTACGCAGCTCGTCCAGCGGCAACGGCGCCTTGGTGGTCGCGGCCATAGCGGCGGGCGCAGCCGGTGCGGCCTGGTCGGCGAAAGCCAGAGGCGCGCCGATCACCAGGGCGATCGTCAGGGCCAGCGAAGTGAGGCGGGACAAATGCAGCATGTCGAACGAGCTCCTAATGTAGATGCGACCCTATCCTTGGGATCGGCACCATTGTGCGGGATCGCTCGGGCGACCCTGCTGACGAATAGCGAAGTACAGCGCCGGCGTGTCCTGGCCACCACTGTTACCGACAGTGGAGATGGATTCACCGGCTTTTACCACATCACCTGCCGACTTGAGTAACGTCTGATTGTGGCCATAAAGGCTCAAATAGCCATTACCGTGGTCAAGAATCACCAGCAAACCGGCCCCGCGCAGCCAATCGGCAAACACCACGCGCCCGCCGTGGACGGCGTGGACCTGGCTGCCGGCAGAGGCGCTGATCATCACCCCATCCCACTTGGCGCGGGTGTCATCGCCACGGGTTTCCCCAAAGCGTGCCAGTAGTCGACCATCAACGGGCCATGGAAGTTTTCCGCGAGCTGAAGCAAAAGGCCCGCCGAACGACTCGCCGCTGCTGGAAACCAATGGGCCAGGCGCTGCATGTGCCGGTTTGCGTGGAGCCGGCGCATCGGTAGTGGCTGCCAGTTCGGCCTCACGCTGGCGCTTTTTTTCGGCTTCCTGCTGCGCGATCAACGCCTTTTGCCGCGCTTCTTCGGCCTCGCGCGCCTGGCGCGCCAGGGTTTCTTCGATAGTCTTGAGCACTTTGGCCAAATCAGCCTGATCTTGCTCGCGCGCTTGCAGCTTGGCGTCGCGGGCTTTTACATCGTCGTTGAGCTTGGCCAGGGCTTGCTGGCGTTCCTTGCGGACTTTATCGAGCTCGTTGCGCTGGGTGTCGAGTGCGGTTTTCTGGTCGAGCAGCTGTGCCTGCTGGTCATTGATCTCCTGCTCGACATTGGCCAACTGGCGCAGGGTTTCGTTGAAGCTCTTCAATTGCGCCAGGCGTGCCTGGCTCACGTAATCGTAATAGGTGAGGGTGCGGGCGAATTTTTCCGGGTTCTGCTGGTTGAGCAGCAGCTTGAGGTATTCCTGGCGGCCGCTCTGGTAGGCGGCGCGGGCCTGGATCGCGATCAGGCGTTGCTGCTCAACGCGTGCGCTCTGGAGTTTTTTTTTCTCAGCGTCGAGTCGCTCCAGTTCCGACTCGCTCTTCTTTAATTCTTTTTGCAGCTCCTGGACCTGCTTCTCCAGCTTGCCCATTTCGGTTTCCGTGCCGCGCAGGTCTTTCTGCACGCCGGATTTTTCTTCCTGGAGCTTGCCGAGCAGTTTTTTCAGCTCGGTAATGTCCTGACGCGTAGCGTCCAACTGTTGTTGGGTTTGTGCGCGCTCATCGGCAAACGCCGGTTGGAGCAGGCAGACAAGAGCGAGGGTAATCAAGGCGCGAAGCATAGAGGCGGGCGACACCAGGGGAAAGGGACGGCCTAGTATGCCCGCCAAGCGCTGCAAAAAAAACGCCCAATTGGGGCTGGCGGGCAAGATAGGTGCCGAGTGGCGGTGGTATGGCAAAAAGATATCTAGCAAACAATGCAGATCCAATGTGGGAGGGGGCTTGCCCCCGATTGCGGTAGCTCAGTCACATAAGTGTCGACTGGCACACCGCTATCGGGAGCAAGCCCCCTCCCACATTGTTATGCGTTGCTGTTTAGATCAGACCAAGATCGAGGTCCCGGTCATCTCTTTCGGCTTCTCCAGCCCCATCAACATCAGCATGGTCGGCGCCACATCCGCCAGTACGCCACCGTTGCGCACTTTGAAATCGCGCTTGCCGACGTAGATGAACGGCACCGGTTCGGTGGTGTGGGCCGTATGGGCCTGGCCGGTGGATTCATCGGACATCTGCTCGCAGTTGCCGTGGTCCGCCGTGATCAGCGCTTCGCCACCGACCTTGTCCAGGGCATCGACGATGCGACCGACACACAGGTCCAGGCATTCCACGGCCTTGACCGCTGCTTCCAGGTTGCCGCTATGACCGACCATGTCGCCGTTGGCGTAGTTGACCACGATCACGTCGTAACGCTGATGCTCGATGGCGTCGACGATCTTGTCGGTGACTTCCGGCGCACTCATTTCTGGCTGCAGGTCGTAGGTGGCGACTTTGGGCGACGGGATCAGGATGCGCTCTTCGCCGGGGAACGGTTCTTCACGCCCGCCGGAGAAGAAGAAGGTCACGTGGGCATATTTTTCGGTTTCTGCGATGCGCAGTTGCGTCTTGCCGTTTTTTGCCAGGTAGTCGCCCAGCACGTTTTCCAGGCTGCCCGGAGCGAACGCCGAAGGGGCCGGGATATTGGCAGCGTATTGGGTCAGCATGACGAACTCGACCTTCGGCTGGCGCGCGCGCTCGAAGTCTTTGAAGCCGTCGTCGACAAACACATGGCTCAGCTCACGGGCACGGTCGGCGCGGAAGTTCATGAACACCATGGCGTCGCCGTCTTCGACCTTCACCGGCTCGCCGATGGTGGTGGCCTTGACGAATTCATCGCTCTCGCCACGCGCGTAGGCGGCTTCCAGGCCTTGCTGGGCGGTAGGGGCGTTGAATTCGGCCTGGCCGTCGACGATCAGGTTGTAGGCTTGGGCTACGCGGTCCCAGCGGTTGTCGCGGTCCATGGCGAAGTAGCGGCCCACGATGCTGGCGATACGGCCCTTGCCCAGGGCGGCGAAGGTGGTGTCGAGCAGTTCGATGGACGACTGCGCGCTTTTGGGCGGGGTATCGCGGCCATCGAGGAAGGCGTGCAGGTAGATTTTGTCGGCGCCGCGCTTGAAGGCCAGTTCGGCCATGGCCACCAGGTGGTCCTGATGGCTGTGCACGCCGCCATCGGACAGCAGGCCCATGAAGTGCACGGCCTTGCCGGCGGCGACGGCTTTATCCACCGCAGCGCAGATGGTCGGGTTCTCGAAGAACTCGCCATCGCGGATCGCTTTGGTCACACGGGTGAAGTCCTGATAGACCACTCGTCCGGCGCCGAGATTCATGTGGCCGACTTCCGAGTTGCCCATTTGACCGTCCGGCAGGCCCACGTCCATGCCGGAACCGGAGATCAGGCCGTTGGGTACGGTGGCGGTGAGGCGGTCCAGCACGGGCTTGTTCGCTGCGTACACAGCGTTGTCGTGGTGGCTTTCACTGTGTCCGAAGCCATCGAGAATAATCAGGACCAAAGGTTTAGGCGTGGTAGTCATAGATCCTCTCGCGGCGGTAATAAAGGAAGACAATGGAAAAGGGAGTGGCAGTTTAAAGCGAAGTTCCAACCGCGTCACCGCTTTACGGGGGTTGGCCGCCCCTGGCGGCTGTGTATACTTACCGCCATTTTAACGCCCTGGAACCTCCTTGATGGTTGATCACCTGATTGCATTTGCCACTGCCCACTATCTGCTCGTGGGTGCCTTCGTCATCCTGCTGGCGCTGCTGATCGCTCACGAATTGAGCCGTGGTGGCCGCAGCCTGAGCACGTCGGAGCTGACCGCGCTGGTCAACAAGGATGAAGCGGTTGTCGTGGATATCCGCCCGGCCAAGGATTTCGCCGCCGGCCATATCGTCGGTGCCCTGAACATTCCCCAGGACAAGCTGATGGCGCGCCTGGGCGAGCTGGAAAAGCACAAGGCCAAGACCATCATCCTGGTCGACGCCCAGGGCCAGCATTCCGGCACTCACGCGCGTGAAATGCTCAAGGCCGGCTTCACCGCCGCCAAACTGTCCGGCGGTATCGGCAGCTGGAAGGCCGATAACCTGCCGCTGGTGAAGTGATATGAGCCAGGTTGTCGTGTATTCCAGCGATTATTGCCCTTATTGCGTGCGAGCCAAGGCTTTACTGGGTAAGAAGGGCGTTGCCTTCGAAGAGATAAAAGTCGATGGCAAGCCCCAGGTGCGCGCCGAAATGGCCCAGAAGGCAGGGCGCACGTCGGTCCCGCAGATCTGGATCGGCACCCGGCACATCGGTGGCTGCGACGACCTGTTTGCCCTTGAGCGCGCCGGTAAACTTGATGCGCTGCTGTCCGCCTAACCCCTAAAAGCCCCAAGATAGAGAAGGATCTGCGATGACTGATCAACAGAACACCGAAGCAGCAGAAGCCCAAGGCCCACAGTTTTCGCTGCAGCGCATCTATGTGCGTGACCTGTCGTTCGAAGCGCCGAAAAGCCCGGCCATCTTCCGCCAGGAGTGGACCCCAAGCGTTGCGCTGGACCTGAACACCCGTCAAAAAGCCCTGGAAGGTGACTTCCACGAAGTCGTGCTGACCCTGTCGGTCACCGTCAAGAACGGCGAAGAAGTGGCCTTCATCGCTGAAGTGCAACAGGCCGGTATTTTCCTGATCCAGGGCCTGGACGAAGCGTCCATGAGCCACACTCTGGGCGCGTTCTGCCCGAATATCCTGTTCCCGTACGCCCGTGAGACCCTGGACAGTCTGGTCACCCGTGGCTCGTTCCCGGCGCTGATGCTGGCACCGGTGAACTTCGATGCCCTGTACGCCCAAGAGCTGCAGCGCATGCAACAGGAAGGTTCGTCGACGGTTCAATAAGTCGATGCGGTAAAAAATGTGGGAGGGGGCTTGCCCCCGATGGCGGTGGGTCAGCTACAGATATGCTGGCTGAAATACCGCTATCGGGGGCAAGCCCCCTCCCACATTTGCTATGCGGTGTTACTTGAAGCCGAGTTGGCGCCAGCCTTCATAGACCGCCACGGCGACGGTGTTCGACAGGTTCAGGCTGCGGCAGCCTTCGCGCATCGGCAAGCGCAGGCGATGGCCGTCGGGCAGGGCGTCGAGCACTTCGGCCGGCAGGCCCCGGCTCTCGGGGCCGAACAGAAACGCGTCACCCTCGGCGAAGCTGGCATCATGAAACGGCCGCGAGCCCTTGGTGGTGAACGCGAACAAGCGCGGGTGGCCCAGGCTTTCCAGGCAGCTTGCCAGGTCGGCGTGGCGCTTGAGGGTAGCGTACTCGTGGTAATCCAGCCCGGCGCGGCGCAGGCGTTTGTCGTCCATGTCGAAGCCCAGCGGCTCGATCAAATGCAGGTGGCAGCCACTGTTGGCGCACAGCCTGATAACGTTGCCGGTATTCGGCGGAATTTCTGGTTGAAAAAGGATGACGTGAAACATGCACGGCTCCGAAGGTAAAGATGCGCTGCATTCTACCCCCGAAGACGACCCGAGGCCGAAGCTATTGCCGCGGGTGCTCGGCTCACTGGCGATTGTCGGCTTGATGATTGGCTTGATGATCGGTCGCTTGACCACTGCGGACCCGGTCGAGCTGCAGCAAGTGGAACCTGCGGCGGACGGTTTGGTGGTGTGGTTCAACAGCGAACCCAAGCTGCACGGCGAGCATATCGACGGCACCGTGGCGCTGCTGTTCGACGCACAGGGCAATGCCGCCAGTGGGCAACTCAAGGTCAATGACAAGGATGTGAACTGGCGCGTACGCAAGACCGACGGCGGCTTGCTGCTGAACCTGGTGGCGGCTCGACCATTACGCGGGGAGTGGAAGGGCGAAGAGGTCGATGACCGCTGGCGGCTGGAGATCCATCTCCACGAGCAATAAAAGAGGGAGTTCCCGGCCTGCCTGTACCAGGGCTCCCAAAACGGGGTGAAGCCTAGGGCTTCGGTGTTAAAGAGGGGATTCTCGGCCTGCCTGTACCAAGGTCCCCGAAACTGGGTAGTACAAGGGGTATTGCAGGGGGCGTGCCAGAGTTTGCAAATTGCCTCGTAAAAACTTGCAAGAAAGCGCAAAGCCCCGGAATTCGGGGCTTTGGTGGTTTCAGCTGTGGAGAGTTTTTCAGTCGTAGCAATCTTTCGGGTGCCAGCTCCATGCCCGATGCCGGTTCATGGTGCATTGAATCGGTGCATGACTATGAGCCTTGTGAAGATCCAAATGTGGGAGGGGGCTTGCTCCCGATAGCGGTAGATCAGACACAGATGTTGTGACTGAACCACTGCTATCGGGAGCAAGCCCCCTCCCACATTGGATCCTCGGTGGATCAGAGAGCGGCGATCAGCCCTCGTCACCTTCGTCGTCATCCCCGCCGTCGACCTTCATCCCCAGCTCCTTGATCTTGCGCGTCAGGGTATTACGCCCCCAACCCAGCAGCACGGCGGCATCGCGACGGCGGCCAGCGGTGTGCTTGAGTGCGGTCTCGATCATGATCCGCTCGAACGCCGGCACGGCGCTGTCCAGCAGGTTCGACTGGCCGCGTGCCAGGGCCTGGTCGGCCCATTGGCGCAGTGCCTGTTCCCAGTTGGTGACCGGTGCCGAATCCTGCGGCAGGCTCAGCAGTTCCGGCGGCAGGTCGCTGATATGCACTTCGCGCCCGGACGCCATCACCGTGATCCAGCGGCAGGTGTTCTCCAGCTGGCGTACGTTGCCGGGCCATGGCAGGTTCTTCAGGTATTCCTCGGTCTCGCTCTTGAGCAGCTTCGGCTCGACGGCCAGCTCCTGGGCGGCGCGGCTGAGGAAGTGGCGGGCGAGGGTGGGGATGTCTTCGCGGCGGTCCGACATGCGCGGGATGTGGATACGGATCACGTTGAGGCGATGGAACAAGTCCTCGCGGAATTTGCCGGCGTGGACCAGGGTTTCCAGGTTCTGGTGGGTCGCCGCGATGATGCGTACATCGACCTTGACCGGCGTATGCCCGCCGACGCGATAGAACTCACCATCGGCCAGCACCCGCAGCAGGCGGGTCTGGGTATCGGCTGGCATGTCGCCGATTTCATCGAGGAACAGAGTGCCGCCGTCCGCTTGCTCAAAGCGCCCGCGCCGCAGGTTGGCAGCGCCGGTGAACGCGCCTTTTTCATGGCCGAACAGCTCGGACTCCATCAAGTCTTTCGGGATAGCCGCCATATTCAACGCGATAAACGGCGACGCCGCCCGAGGGCTGTGACGATGCAGCGCGTGGGCGACCAGCTCTTTACCGGTACCCGACTCGCCGTTGATCAGCACGGTGATGTTGGAGTGGCTCAAGCGCCCGATGGCGCGAAACACTTCCTGCATCGCCGGCGCTTCACCGATGATTTCCGGTGTGCGCGTCAGGGCCGGCGGAGCTTCCTGGTTCTGCTGTTCTTGGGCGTGCTGGTTGGCGCGCTTGACCAGCGCCACCGCCTCATCCACGTCGAAAGGCTTGGGCAGGTATTCGAAGGCGCCGCCCTGATACGACGCGACAGCGCTGTCCAGGTCCGAGTGCGCCGTCATGATGATCACCGGCAGGCGCGGGTGCTGTTCGCGAATCCGCGCCAGCAGGTCCAGGCCGCTGGCGCCGGGCATGCGGATATCGGAGATGATCACATCCGGCTGCTGGCGAGCCAGGCGGCTCATCACGCCGTCGGCGCTGTCGAAGCTCTGGGTGGTCATGCCTTCCTGTTGCAAGGCTTTCTCCAGGACCCAGCGGATAGAACGGTCGTCATCGACGATCCAGACAGTTTCACTACGGCTCATGTCGTGGGGGCTCCTTGTTCCAATGGCAGGAAGATCGAGAACGTGGTGTGGCCGGGATGGCTCTCACATTCGATCAGGCCCTGATGCTGGCTGATGATGTTCTGGGTAATGGCCAGGCCCAGCCCGGTACCGTCCGGGCGGCCACTGACCATGGGGAAGAAGATGGTTTCCTGCAATTCCGCAGGAATGCCCGGGCCGTTGTCGATGATTTCGACCTTGGTCACCAGGCGATGGCGCACATGGCCGATGGTGAACTGGCGCAGGGCGCGGGTGCGCAGGCTGATGCGGCCCAGGCGCAGCTCGTTCTGGCTGCTGATGGCCTGCATGGCGTTGCGCACGATGTTGAGCACCGCTTGGATCATCTGCTCGCGGTCGATCAAGACATCGGGGATGCTGGGGTCATAGTCGCGCACCAGGGTGATGCAGCCCTGGCTTTCGGCCTCGACCAGTTGGCAGACGCGCTCCAGCACTTCGTGCACGTTGGTCATCGCCAGCGACGGCAGCTTGTTGGAGCCGAGCATGCGGTCCACCAGGTTGCGCAGGCGGTCGGCCTCTTCGATGATGACGTTGGTGTAGTCCTTGAGATGCTCCTCCGGCAGCTCGCGGGCCAGCAACTGCGCCGCGCCACGAATGCCGCCCAGCGGGTTCTTGATCTCGTGGGCCAGGCCGCGCACCAGCATCTTGCTGGTTTCCTGCTTGGACAGCTGCGCCTCCTCCTTGGTGATGCGCAGCAGGCGGTCGCGGGGGTGCACTTCGAGCAGCAGCAGCGTCGCGCCATTGCTCAGGATCGGCGTCACCGCGTAGTCGACAGTCAGCGTCTGCCCGGTCAGGGCGGTGAGCATCGCTTCGCGCTTGGTGAACGGGTGTGCCTGCTCCACGGCCTGGCGCAACGAGCTCAAGGCCTCGGCCGACTCGGTGAACAATTCGCTGATGAACTGCCCATGGCTGCGCTGGCCGCTGATGGCCAGTAGCATCTCCGCCGCCGGGTTCATGTACTCAAGGCGCAGGTCGGCATTGAGCAGGATGGTCGCAGTGGTCAGGTTGTCGAGTAGCAAACGGTGCAGTGCATCACTGATGGTCATCAGGACCTCTTTTGGAGCAAGGCGCAGGCTTGAGGCACACGCTGATACAAGGAAAATGCAAAAACCAAACCAAGGCTCCGAAAAGAAGCGTTAAAGCCCTGAAATAAGGGGTTCAGGCGCGAAACTGTGGCGCTCTGCCAGCTTGTTCGGGAAGAATCGAACCAAAATGGGCTGGGTCGCTGGGATGGGTGCAACCTATCGCACCAATATAGTGCGGTTTGAGAAAGTCTGTTCAGGAAGCTGAATGCACCCAAATCCAATGTGGGAGGGGGCTTGCTCCCGATAGCGGTGTATCAGCTGTTAAATATGCTGACTGACACTCTGCTATCGGGAGCAAGCCCCCTCCCACAGTTGTGATTGGGTTTGCAGGCGTTAACCTTTGTAGACGCACAGCTCCGCTGTGGCGCGAATCATCGCCAGTTGGCGCAGCGGATCATTCAGCGGCTCATGCACCGCCTCGGCAAGCCATTGCGGGCATTGAGGGTCTGTGCGCAGGGGCGTGAAGTCGGCCAACTGCTGCAGCAGGCGTTTTTGCAGCTCATCCAATCGCGGGCGAATCTGCTTGACCAGGTCCGGACGCGGATCGTCGGGGGCCTTGCCCTGGAATTGCCAGTCGGACAAGTGGGTGTACTGCACCAGTTTGTTTGCCTCGATCTGCGCCGAGAAAAATTGCTCGGCGGCGGCGGGGTCCAGTTTGTAGCTCGGTGCTTGGGCGACGACGCTGGCGATCACTTCCTGCTCGCGCTTTTTATCTTCCACGGGTTTATGGCTGTCCCATTTGCTCAAGGCTACCTGGTCGGCTATTTCCAGGCGCTCGGCGATGCTGTTGAGCAGCGGCTCGAGGGTAGGCGGTGCGGCGCAAGCGCCGGCACTGACGAACATCAAGGCAAATACGAATCGAGATTTCAAAGGCGATCCCCTGTAGGAGCGAGCTTGCTCGCGAAGGTCGTTAACGATAGCGCGTAAATGTTGAAGAAATGAGGTGTCTTTGCGTTTTTCGCGAGCAAGCTCGCTCCTACAAAAAATTGCGCAAAAAAAGACCTCCCGAAGGAGGCCTTTTGCCATCACGCTAAGTCAAGCAGCGCTACCGGATCAGCAGCTGTAGTACAGCTCGTATTCCAGTGGGTGTACGAAGGTACGAACCTTGATTTCTTCTTCGCTTTTCAGCTCGATGTAGGCATCGATGAAGTCGTCGCTGAATACGCCGCCTTTGGTCAGGAACGCACGGCCCTTGTCCAGTTCTTCCAGGGCTTCTTTCAGGCTGCCGCACACTTGTGGGATCTCTTTGGCCTCTTCAGGCGGCAGGTCGTACAAGTTTTTGTCGGCGGCGTCGCCAGGGTGGATCTTGTTCTGGATGCCGTCCAGGCCAGCCATGACCAGGGCTGCGAAAGCCAGGTATGGGTTGGCTGCCGGGTCCGGGAAGCGGGCTTCGATACGACGAGCGCGCGGGCTGGACACGTAAGGGATACGGATAGAGGCGGAACGGTTACGTGCCGAGTAGGCCAGCATCACCGGCGCTTCGAAGCCTGGAACCAGACGCTTGTAGGAGTTGGTCGACGGGTTGGTGAAGCCGTTCAGGGCCTTACCGTGCTTGATGATACCGCCGATGAAGTACAGGGCGGTGTCGGACAGGCCAGCATAACCTTCGCCGGCGAAGGTGTTCTTGCCTTCTTTGGCGATGGACAAGTGAACGTGCATACCCGAACCGTTATCGCCGTACAGCGGCTTAGGCATGAAGGTAGCGGTACGGCCGTAGGCATCAGCCACGTTGTGTACGCAGTACTTCAGGGTCTGGACTTCGTCAGCCTTGGCGACCAGGGTGTTGAACTTCACACCGATTTCGTTCTGGCCGGCAGTCGCCACTTCGTGGTGGTGAACTTCGATGACCAGGCCCATTTCTTCCATGGCGTTGCACATGGAGGTACGGATTTCGTGGTCGTGGTCGAACGGCGGAACCGGGAAGTAGCCACCTTTGATGCCTGGACGGTGGCCTTTGTTGCCGCCTTCCACGTCCTGGTCGGACATCCACGAGCCTTGTTCGGAGTAGATCTTGAACATGGAGCCGGAGATGTCGGACTTGAACTTGACCGAATCGAAGATGAAGAATTCTGGCTCCGGGCCTACGAATACGGTGTCGCCGATACCGGTCGACTTCAGGTATTCCTCGGCACGCTTGGCGATCGCACGTGGGTCGCGGTCGTAGCCTTGCATGGTCGAAGGCTCGATCACGTCGCAGACGATGATCAGGGTTGGGTCTTCGGTGAACGGGTCGAGGACGGCAGTGCTGTCGTCCGGCATCAGGATCATGTCGGAGGCTTCGATGCCTTTCCAGCCAGCGATGGAGGAACCGTCGAACATCTTGCCTTCTTCGAAGAAAGCATCATCCAGCGCGTCGCGAGCCGGCATGGTCACGTGGTGCTGAGTACCTTTGGTGTCCGTGAAGCGCAGATCAATCCATTTAACGTCATGATCTTTGATGAGTTGAACCGACTTCGACATGGTGTCCTCCGGGTGGCTTCGGGCTAGGGTAGTGGAGTTAGCCCTTAGAATTTGGGTGATGCCGGCGCGGATACTCCGCCAAGGCAACCTGCCTCACAAGAGAGCAAATTGCATGCCAGTGCGCCAACATGGTCTTTTTGCTTCAAAATGGCCCCTATAACGGTGCAATCGGCCAAAGCGCGGTAAATAGCGCACTGCAATGTAGCGCTAACGGGCGAAAATGACCCGTTTTGGTGCGTGGCGAATGCGCTGCATATTAACTGGTTAAACCTTGAGCGATTTCCGCTATAATCCGCGCCCCCCTTTTTCAGCAGGCCCGGCGCGCGCTGTTTCCATGAAATTAATCGTTAAAGTCTTCCCCGAGATCACCATCAAGAGCCGACCGGTACGGACGCGTTTCATCCGTCAATTGGCCAAGAACATCCGTGCCGTGCTCCGTGACCTGGACCCGGCTGTGGTGGTGAATGGCGTGTGGGACAATCTCGAGCTGGAAACCCGCCTGACCGACGCCAAAGCCTTGAAGGACATGACCGAACGCCTGAGCTGCATGCCGGGTATCGCGCATTTCCTGCAGGTGGATGAGTACCCGCTGGGCGACTTCGACGACATTACCGAGAAGTGCAAGCAGCACTTCGGTGACGCGCTGGCCGGCAAGATTTTTTCGGTGCGCTGCAAGCGTGCCGGCAAGCATCCATTCAGCTCCATGGACGTAGAGAAATACGTCGGCAGCAAGCTGCGTCGCGAGTGCGGTGCCGCTGGAATTTCCCTGAAAGCACCGCAAATTGAAGTGCGCATGGAAATTCGCGACAAACGGTTGTTTGTGATCCACAGCCAGCACAACAGCATTGGCGGCTACCCGTTGGGCGCCCTGGAACAGACCCTGGTATTGATGTCCGGCGGTTTCGATTCCACCGTGGCGGCCTACCAGATCATGCGTCGCGGCCTGATGAGCCACTTCTGCTTCTTCAACCTGGGCGGGCGTGCACACGAATTGGGCGTGATGGAAGTTGCGCACTTTATCTGGAAGAAGTACGGCAGCTCCCAACGCGTGCTATTTGTGAGCGTACCGTTCGAGGAAGTGCTGGGCGAAATTCTCGGCAAAGTCGATAACGGTCATATGGGCGTCGTATTGAAGCGTATGATGTTGCGCGCGGCGTCGCGGATTGCCGATCGCTTGCAGATCGACGCGCTGGTGACCGGTGAAGCGATCTCCCAGGTCTCCAGCCAGACGCTGCCAAACCTGTCGATCATCGATTGCGTCACCGAGAAACTGGTGTTGCGCCCGCTGATCGCCAGCCACAAGCAGGACATCATCGATCAGGCAGAGCAGATCGGCACCGCCGATTTTGCCAAGCATATGCCTGAGTATTGCGGGGTCATCTCGGTGAACCCCAAGACCCACGCCAAGCGCAACCGCGTGGAGTATGAAGAACAACAGTTCGACATGGCGATTCTGGAGCGAGCGCTCGAGAACGCCAAACTGGTCCCGATCGATCGCGTCATCGACGAGCTGGGCCAGGATGTGCAGATCGAAGAAGTCAGCGAAGCCCTGGCCGGCCAGATCATCATCGACATCCGTCACCCGGATGCCGCCGAAGATGAGCCGCTGGAAATTCCTGGCATCGACGTACAAACGCTGCCGTTTTATGCATTGAACGCGCGTTTCAAGGCACTGGATGACAGCCGTCAGTACCTGCTGTATTGCGACAAAGGCGTGATGAGTCGCCTGCATGCCCACCATTTGCTCAGTGAGGGGCATGCCAATGTGCGCGTTTATCGACCGAGCTAAGAGCCCGGGGCTGTTTGCCTGTGGCCTGCGTCACCGGCCCCCCGACTCTGCCGTCAAGCTGTAACGGCAAGGCCTGACTCTACTGTAAATCGCTGCCACGACCTGTCAGCACACCGAATCCTCTGATCGAGATACACAAGTGATCGAAAATCTACGTAACATCGCCATCATTGCTCACGTTGACCATGGTAAAACCACCCTGGTAGACAAACTCTTGCGTCAATCCGGCACCCTGGAGCGCAACGAGCTCAACGACGAGCGCGTGATGGACTCCAACGACCAGGAAAAAGAGCGCGGTATTACCATCCTGGCAAAAAACACCGCAATCAACTGGAACGGCTACCACATCAACATCGTGGACACCCCGGGCCACGCCGACTTCGGCGGCGAAGTAGAACGCGTAATGTCGATGGTTGACTCCGTTCTGCTGCTGGTTGACGCTCAAGACGGCCCTATGCCGCAAACCCGTTTCGTGACCAAGAAGGCCTTTGAAGCCGGCCTGCGTCCGATCGTGTGCATCAACAAGGTTGACCGTCCAGGCGCGCGTCCTGACTGGGTTCTGGACCAGATCTTCGACCTGTTCGACAACCTGGGTGCCACCGAAGAGCAGCTTGATTTCCAAGTGATCTACGCCTCGGCCCTGAACGGTATTGCCGGTCTGGAACACACCGCCATGGCGGAAGACATGACCCCGCTGTACCAGGCCATCGTTGACCACGTTCCACCACCGAAGGTTGACCGTGAAGGCCCGTTCCAGATGCAAATCTCGGCACTGGACTACAACAGCTTCCTGGGTGTTATCGGCGTTGGCCGTATTGCCCGTGGCAGCGTCAAGCCGAACACCCCGGTTGTCGCGATCGGCGCCGATGGCAAGAAGCGTAACGGCCGTATCCTGAAGCTGATGGGCCACCACGGCCTGCACCGTATCGACGTCGAAGAAGCCTTCGCCGGCGACATCGTGTGCGTCAGCGGCATGGACTCGCTGTTCATCTCCGACACCCTGTGCCAGCCGGACACCGTCGAGGCGATGAAGCCTCTGACCGTTGACGAGCCAACCGTTTCGATGACCTTCCAGGTCAACGATTCGCCGTTCTGCGGTAAAGAAGGCAAGTTCGTGACCTCCCGTAACATCAAGGAGCGTCTGGACAAAGAGCTGCTGTACAACGTTGCTCTGCGCGTTGAAGAAGGCGATTCGGCTGACAAGTTCAAGGTCTCCGGCCGTGGTGAGCTGCACCTCTCGGTACTGATCGAAACCATGCGTCGCGAAGGCTTCGAAATGGGTGTTGGTCGTCCGGAAGTGATCATCCGTACCGTTGACGGCGTGAAGCAGGAACCGTTCGAAAACGTCACCATCGACACCCCGGAAGAATCCCAGGGCAAGGTGATGGAAGAGATGGGCCTGCGTAAGGGCGACCTGACCAACATGGTGCCGGATGGCAAAGGCCGTGTGCGTCTGGAATACAACATCCCTGCTCGCGGTCTGATCGGTTTCCGTAACCAGTTCCTGACCCTGACCAACGGTGCTGGCATCCTGACCTCGATCTTCGATCGCTACGACACCATGAAGTCCGGCGACATGTCCGGCCGTCAGAACGGTGTTCTGGTATCGGTAGAAACCGGCAAGGCGCTGACCTACTCCCTGGAAACCCTCCAGGCGCGT
The DNA here is from genome assembly GCF_003852375.1 of Pseudomonas sp. R4-34-07. Lineage (NCBI taxonomy): Bacteria > Pseudomonadati > Pseudomonadota > Gammaproteobacteria > Pseudomonadales > Pseudomonadaceae > Pseudomonas > Pseudomonas sp. R4-34-07. Next base: position 415,192 of record NZ_CP027760.1, read on the forward strand.
GGCAAGCTGTTCGTTGAACACGGTCAAGAGATCTACAACGGCCAGATCGTTGGTCTGAACAGCCGTGACAACGACATGGGCGTCAACCCAACCAAAGGCAAGAAGCTCGACAACATGCGTGCTTCGGGTAAAGACGAAACCATCGCTCTGGTTCCACCGGTGAAGTTCACCCTGGAACAGGCCCTGGAATTCATCCAGGACGACGAGCTGTGTGAAGTCACGCCTAAGTCGATCCGCCTGCGTAAGAAGATCCTGGACGAAGGCGAGCGCACCCGCGCTGCCAAGAAAGCCAAGAACTGAGTTAACTCAGGCTGAATAAAAACGCCCCCGGTCGAAAGGCCGGGGGCGTTTTTTTATGTCTGATCGTTCCCACGCTCTGCGTGGGAATGCCTCTGGGGACGCTCTGCGTCCCGCCTTTAAGAGCGGACGCGGAGCGTCCAGGGCTGCGTTCCCACGCGGAGCGTGGGAACGATCATCAAAACTTGTCGAGCGTCTTGAAATTAGTCTCGCGCACCACTTCCTTGGGCTTGTACGCGCAATACCCCGGCCGCGGCCCGATTTTCGGGTGGTTGCGGCAGGTATCCGGGCGCTTGTCATAAATAGTGCAAAAGCGCGTTTTACGATCCAGGTACAGGCAGTCGTTGTTGCTCATGCGCTGCAAGGTAAAAATCTCGGATTTGGAATTGAAGCGCTCGACGATGCCTTCCTTCTGCAAACGCTTGGCGATGTTCTTCGGCGGGTCGCCGCGCTCGAACTCATCGACGATGCCGATGCGGATCAGGTCCTTGATCTTCACTTCGACCGGCAGCGTGCAGCAGCTGGACACGCAGCCACCGCACATGTGGGCGGAATATTTCTGCCAGGTCTCGAGACGGTCGAGTTCCGCAGCGGCGATCAGTTGAGGCTTCATCAGGGTTCCAAAAGGTGGGGCTGTATCCGGGCGCGCGATCATACCGGGATTGGTGGTTTTTTGAACAACCTTTTCAGAGTTTCTGCGCGAACGGCGATCAGGCACGACCTCTGCATCAAATTCATGCAACGCGCAATGAGTTAAAAAACTGACGAACCAGAGCGTCCACCGTCTGTCAGACCGTCTAGGCTCTAGCAACTCCTTCTATCTCGCCCGAGGTCGCAATTGATGTCTCAGGAACCACTTGCACGAGAAGCAGAGGTAGCCGCATTTCGCGATGCTGTCTTGACCAAACTCACCTACGCGGTGGGCAAGGACCCGGATCACGCCTTCGACCACGACTGGTTCGAAGCCATTGCCCTGGCCGCCCGCGACCAGATGGTCGACCACTGGATGGACCATACGCGGCGCATATACCGCAAAGGCCAGAAACGGGTCTATTACCTTTCCCTGGAATTTCTTATCGGTCGCCTGCTCTATGACAGCCTGAGCAATCTCGGCGTGCTCGAGATCGCACGCGACGCGCTGTCCGAGCTGGGTGTGGACCTTGAGCGCATCCGCTTGCTGGAGCCCGACGCGGCGCTTGGCAACGGTGGCCTGGGGCGCTTGGCCGCCTGCTTTATGGAAAGCATGTCGACACTGGGCATTGCCGGCCACGGCTATGGCATTCGCTATGAACACGGCTTGTTCCGCCAGGCGATTGTCGATGGCTGGCAACAGGAACAGACCGAACGCTGGCTGGATTTCGGCAACCCGTGGGAGTTCGAGCGGGCCGAGGTGATTTACCCGATCGGCTTTGGCGGCAGCGTCGAAACCCTGCCGGACGCCTCCGGCAAGCTGATCCAGGTGTGGACGCCCAGCGAAACAGTACGTGCCGTTGCCTACGACACCCCGGTGGTCGGCTGGCGTGGTGCCAGCGTCAACACCCTGCGCCTGTGGCGAGCCCGTGCGGTGGAAGACCTGCACCTGGAGCGCTTCAACGCCGGTGACCACTTGGGCGCCGTGGCCGAGGTGGCCCGCGCCGAAAGCATTTCCCGGGTGCTCTACCCGGCCGACAGCACCGAAGCGGGGCAGGAACTGCGTCTGCGCCAGGAATACTTCTTCGTTTCCGCCTCGTTGCAAGACTTGCTGCGCCGCCACAAGAACATGCACGGCTCGGTGCTGAGCCTGGGCGAACACGCCGCTATCCAGCTCAACGATACCCACCCGTCCATCGCCGTGGCCGAGTTGATGCGCCAGTTGGTCGACCTGCACGACATTCCGTGGGAAGCGGCGTGGGACGTCACCGTCGAAACGCTTTCCTACACCAACCACACCTTGCTGCCCGAGGCATTGGAAACCTGGCCGGTCGGTTTGATGGAACGCATGCTGCCCCGGCATATGCAGATCATCTACCTGATCAACGCCCAGCACATCGACTCGCTGCGTGCCAAGGGCATTCACGACTTCGACGTGCTGCGCGCCGTGTCGTTGATTGAAGAAGACAACGGCCGTCGTGTGCGCATGGGCAACCTGGCGTTCCTCGGTTCCCACAGTGTCAACGGCGTGTCCGGTCTGCACACTCAGTTGATGCGCAGCACGGTGTTTTCCGAACTGCATAAGCTCTACCCGGAGCGCATCAACAACAAAACCAACGGCATCACCTTCCGCCGCTGGCTGTACCAGGCCAACCCCAAGCTCACCGATATGCTGGTGCAAGCCCTGGGCCCTGACATTCTCGACAACATGGAAACCCGCCTGGGCGAGCTGGAAACCTTCGCCGAGAAACAGACCTTCCGCAAAGCCTTCGCCGACCAACGCCTGCACAGCAAGCGAGCGCTGGCCGAGATCATCCATGAGCGCCTGGGTATTTCGGTGAACCCGGCGGCGATGTTCGACGTGCAGGTCAAACGGATCCACGAATACAAGCGCCAACTGCTCAACCTGCTGCACACCGTGGCGCTGTATCAGGCGATCCGGGCCGAGCCGGAGGTCGATTGGGTGCCGCGGGTGAAAATCTTCGCCGGCAAGGCGGCGGCGAGTTATCACCAGGCCAAGCTGATCATCAAGCTGACCAACGATATCGCGCGCACCGTCAACAATGACCCTACCGTACGCGGCCTGCTCAAGGTGGTGTTCCTGCCCAACTACAACGTCAGCCTGGCGGAAAGCATCATCCCGGCGGCGGACTTGTCTGAGCAGATTTCTACCGCCGGTTTCGAGGCCTCGGGCACCAGTAACATGAAGTTCGGCCTCAACGGCGCGCTGACCATCGGCACCATGGACGGCGCCAACGTGGAAATGCACGAGCGGGTGGGCGCCGAGCACATGTTCATCTTCGGCCTCAGTGCCCAGCAGGTCGAAGCTCGCAAGCACGCCGGTGAATTCAACGCCGGGCCGGAAATCGCTGCCTCCCATCGCTTGAGCGATGTGCTGCAGGCGATCCGTGGTGGTGTGTTTTCGCCGGATGATCCGGGCCGGTATGTGGGTTTGATCGACGGGCTGATCGACTACGACCGCTTCCTGGTGTGTGCCGACTTCGACTCCTACTGGGACGCCCAGACGCGGGTCGAGGCGCATTGGCATGACTCCAAGGCCTGGTGGCGCTCGGCGGTGCTGAATACGGCGCGGATGGGCTGGTTCTCCTCGGACCGGACGATCCGCGAATACGCCACCGAGATCTGGAAAGCCCTCGACTAAACACCGCAGTAGAAAATGTGGGAGGGGGCTTGCTCCCGATAGCGGTCTATCAGTTAACAGCTATGTCGACTGGCACACCGCTATCGGGAGCAAGCCCCTCCCACATGGGGTTCTGCATATATGCAGCGTTGTTGGAGATCGCCGTTGCGCCAACCCGTGAACTCTATTGGCGTTAAATCCTCTGATTAGAGGAAATCAGCCCCGACTCGCGTTAAACTGCGCGGGTTTTTAAGCCCCCCATTCTCCGGAGCCGTCCATGTCCCGCGTTACCTTGAGTCGCTATTTGATCGAGCAGACCCGCAGCAACAACACGCCTGCCGATCTGCGCTTCCTTATCGAAGTGGTGGCGCGTGCTTGCAAGGAGATCAGCCACGCCGTGTCCAAAGGCGCACTGGGTGGTGTCTTGGGCAGCATGGGCACTGAAAACGTGCAGGGCGAAGTGCAGAAAAAGCTCGACGTTATCTCCAACGAAATCCTGCTCGAAGCCAACGAATGGGGCGGTCACCTGGCCGGCATGGCCTCCGAGGAAATGGACAATGCCTACCAGATTCCGGGCAAATACCCCAAAGGCGCGTACCTGTTGGTATTCGACCCACTGGACGGTTCGTCCAACATCGACATCAACGCGCCGGTCGGCACCATCTTCTCGGTACTGCGTTGCCCGAACGAATACCTGAGCCAGAACGAAGCCCTGAACGAAAAGGCCTTCCTGCAGCCAGGCACCGAGCAGGTCGCCGCCGGTTACGCAATCTACGGCCCACAGACCATGCTGGTGCTGACCCTGGGCGATGGCGTCAAAGGCTTCACCCTGGACCGCGAAATGGGCAGCTTCGTACTCACCCACGAAGACATCTCCATTCCGGCTTCCACCCAGGAATTCGCGATCAACATGTCCAACCAGCGTCACTGGGAAGAACCGGTGAAGCGCTACGTCAACGAGTTGATGGAAGGCGAAGAAGGCCCGTTGAAGAAAAACTTCAACATGCGCTGGGTCGCGGCCATGGTTGCCGATGTGCACCGCATCCTGACCCGTGGTGGCCTGTTCATGTACCCACGTGACGGCCGCGAACCGTCCAAGCCGGGCAAACTGCGCCTGATGTACGAAGCCAACCCGATGTCGTTCCTGGTGGAGCAGGCGGGCGGGGCGTCCACTGACGGCCACCAGCGCATCCTCGACATCCAGCCCGAAGGCCTGCACCAGCGTGTGGCGGTGTTCCTGGGTTCCAAGGAAGAAGTTGAGCGTGTGACGGCGTATCACAAGAAGTAAGCTGCTGCGATAGGTTATCCGCCGTGTTGTGAGGCGGATCACCGTTAAAGAAGCCCCGAAACGTTTCAGCGTTTTCGGGGCTTTTTTGTTTTCGCTCGTCGGGAACCAGACACCTCTTTTCCCTTCTAAGCTTCTGGCAGATACCCCAGCTGCTTTGTCTCTCCAGGAGCTTTTCCATGTCTTTACGCCGTCTCGCCCTGCTGGCTTTTTGCGTGCTGTTAGCCGCCTGCAGCAAGGTCAATCAAGAAAACTACCAGAAACTGTCGGCCGGCATGGCCAAGGCCGAGGTAGAGTCGTTGCTGGGCAAGCCGACCGATTGTTCCGGCGCACTGGGCATGTCCAGCTGCACCTGGGGCGATAAAAACAGCTTTATCAGCGTGCAGTACGCCGGTGACAAAGTTCTGATGTTTTCCGGGCAAGGCCTGAAGTAAACCGGGGCGCGAGCCTGCGGGAGAAGAAGAATGATGCGTTTTGTTGTGTTCCTTTGCGCCAGCCTGTTTTTGGCGGGCTGCGCCAGCCATTCTGGCGATGATCTGCAACCCAAGACCGCGAGCAACGTCAACCTCAAGCGTTACCAGGGCACCTGGTATGAGTTGGCTCGCTTGCCGATGTACTTCCAGCGCAACTGCGCGCAGTCCGAAGCCCGCTACACCTTGTTGCCGGATGGCGACATGTCGGTGTTCAATCGCTGCCTGACGCCTGAGTGGAAATGGCAGGAAGCCAAGGGCACGGCCACGCCGCAAGTGCCGGGCAAGACCGACAAGCTCTGGGTAGAATTCGATAACTGGTTTACGTCGTTGTTGCCGGGCGTTGCCAAGGGCGATTACTGGGTGCTGTATGTCAGCGATGACTACAAGACCGCCATCGTCGGCAGCCCGAGCCGGCGTTACATGTGGATTTTGTCGCGTACGCCAACGGTAAGCGCCGATACACGTGAAGACCTCTTGAGCAGGGCACGACAGCAGGGGTATGACACCACGCGTTTGATCTGGCGCACGTCCGACAAGCAGATGGCGAAAACCTCGCAGTAAAAATGTGGGAGGGGGCTTGCCCCCGATAGCAGTGTGTCAATCAGCGCATCTGATACTGATACATCGCCATCGGGAGCAAGCCCCCTCCCACATTTTTTAACCGAGTAAGTTTCTCAAGACTTGAGTGAATGCCCGGCTGCTTTCTTCCTCGCCGGCATGATGCCCATCCCGCACCACCCACTGGCCGTTGACCAGCACATCCCGCACTTGTCGATCACCGCCAGCGAACAGCCAGCGATTCAGAATGCCGTCCCCTGTCGCTGTCACCAGGTAAGGGTCGTTGCCGTCCAGCACGATCCAATCGGCGCGCTTGCCCACCTCCAATCCACCAATCGGCTGGCCCAATGCCTGGGCGCCGCCGTCCAATGCGGCATCGAACAGCGTGCGCCCGACCATCGGCTGGTCATTGCGATACAAGCGATTGCGCCGTTGATCGCGCAGGCGCTGGCCGTATTCCAACCAACGCAATTCTTCCACCACGCTCAGTGACACATGGCTGTCGGACCCGATGCCCATGCGCCCGCCCTGGGCCAGAAAATCCACCGCCGGAAAAATCCCGTCGCCCAGGTTGGCTTCGGTGGTCAGGCACAAACCGGCAATCGCCCGGCTCCTGGCCATGCGCGCGACTTCGTCGGCATCGGCGTGAGTGGCGTGCACCAGGCACCAGCGCTCGTCGACGTCCACGTTGTCGTACAGCCACTGCAACGGGCGTTTGCCGCTCCAGGCCAGGCAGTCGTCGACTTCTTTTTGCTGTTCGGCAATGTGGATGTGCACCGGGCACACCTGATCACTGGCGGCCAGCACGTCCTTGATCTGCTCGGGCGTGACCGCACGCAGGGAGTGGAAACACAGGCCCAGTTGCTGCGTAGGTTGCGCGGCGAGCATCGGCTGCAAGCGCGACTGCAGATCCAGATAGTTGTCGGTGCTGTTGATAAACCGGCGCTGGCCGTCGTTGGGCGCCTGGCCACCGAACCCCGAATGCGTATAAAGCACCGGCACCAACGTCAAGCCGATGCCACTGCTGGCGGCGGCCTGGCTGATCTGACGCGACAGCTCAGTGCGGTCGGCATAGGGCTGGCCACTGACGTCGTGATGCACATAATGAAACTCTGCCACCGAGGTGTAGCCGGCCTTGAGCATCTCGATGTACAGCTGGCGGGCGATGACCTTCAACTGCTCCGGGTTGATCTTGCCGACCATGCGGTACATCAGGTCACGCCAGGTCCAGAAGCTGTCATTGGGGTTACCCGCCACTTCCGCCAACCCCGCCATGGCGCGCTGGAAAGCGTGGGAATGCAGGTTGGGCATGCCGGCCAATACCGGACCTCTTAGCCGTTCGGCGCCCACCGCGCTGGCATTGGCCTCAACCTGTGTCAGCACTCCATCGGCGCTGACTTCAAGACGTACATCATTGGCCCAGCCATCAGGCAGCAGCGCGCGTTCGGCAAAGAAAGCGGACATGATCAAGGCACCCCGGTCGTGTGTTTATTTGTATATACATATACAGACGTTTGCCTGCTCGGTAAACTCCGGCAATCTATGCATCTTTTCCCCCTGCAAGGATTCCCTGTGCCGACTCCGCCTGCCAAGTCTCCGCTGGCTGCCCACATGGACGAAAGTCCGGCGCCCTTGTATGCCCGCGTCAAACAGATGATCAGCCAGCAGATCCTCAACGGCAACTGGCCGCCCCATTACCGCGTGCCGTCGGAGAGCGAGCTGGTCAGCCAACTGGGCTTCAGCCGCATGACCATCAACCGCGCGTTGCGCGAGCTCACGGCCGAAGGTTTGCTGGTGCGCATGCAGGGCGTCGGTACGTTTGTCGCCGAGCCCAAGAGTCAGTCGGCGCTGTTTGAAGTGCACAACATTGCCGATGAGATCGCCTCCCGCGGCCATCGGCATACGTGCCAGGTCATCACCCTGGGCGAAGAAGCGGCCGGTTCGGAACGTGCCGTCGCGCTGGAAATGCGCGAAGGCGGGCGGGTGTTTCACTCGTTGATCGTGCATTTCGAAAACGACATTCCGGTGCAGATCGAAGACCGTTTCGTCAACGCCCTGGTTGCCCCGGAATACTTGCAACAGGATTTCACCCAGCAAACGCCCTACGCCTACCTCAACCAGGTCGCACCGCTGACGGAGGGCGAGCATGTGGTCGAAGCCATCCTCGCCGATGCTGCCGAGTGCAAGCTGTTGCAGATCGAGCCGAGCGAGCCCTGCCTGTTGATCCGCCGACGCACCTGGTCTGGTCGCCAGCCGGTCACCGCCGCGCGCCTGATTCACCCAGGTTCGCGGCACAGCCTTGAAGGACGCTTCAGCAAATGAGTTCAGTCAACGTCTGGCGCGCTGCCGACTACGTGCGCATGCCGTGGAAGAATGGCGGCGGCAGCACCGAAGAAATCACCCGTGACGCAGGCACCGGCCTCGATGGTTTCGGCTGGCGCCTGTCGATTGCAGACATCGCCGAGTCGGGTGGTTTTTCCACCTTCGCTGGCTACCAGCGCGTGATCACCGTGATCAAGGGCGCGGGCATGGTGTTGACCGTGGACGGTGAGGAGCAGCGCGGTTTGTTACCGCTGCAACCGTTCGCGTTCAAGGGTGACAGTCAGGTGGCGTGCCGCTTGATCACCGGGCCGATCCGCGATTTCAACCTGATCTACTCGCCCCAGCGTTATCACGCGCGGTTGCAGTGGGTGGATGGCGTACAGCGGTTTTTCAGCTCGGCGCACACTGTGCTGGTGTTCAGCGTGGCGGATGAAGTGAAGGTGCTGGACCATGTGCTGGGTCATCACGATTGCCTGCAAGTGGACGGTAACACCGGCTTGCTGGATATTTCGGTCAGTGGCCGCTGCTGCCTGATCGAACTGACCCAGCGCGGTTAAAAATGTGGGAGGGGGCTTGCTCCCGATAGCGGTGGATCAGTCAATATATCTTTGACTGACACACCGCTATCGGGAGCAAGCCCCCTCCCACATTTGTTTTGTGTTGCTCTTAGGATCTGTTTCCACAGCCCCGCACCAAATTGTTACTTAACGCCCCAGCACGGCGCAAAGCCACGTTGTCTTGACGAAACTCCCTCGCTGTAAGACTCCCTCGTAAGAAATTTCATCACGCCTCGAAGCCTTAATTTCCAAGGCTCCCACGCCCTTTCGGAAAAAATCCAAACCCTCGCTCTGAAAGTTGGCCGCTTGATTGCATATGCTTGTACATACAAGTAAAGATGTGTGCGTAAGACTCTGCTTCGCACCATCCATGTTCGCGCATCATGCCGAGGAGTCCAGCTGTGACCGATTTTTCGAAAGCAAGGCCTACAAAATACCGTGACGTCGAAATCCGCGCTGCCCGCGGTAACAAGCTCACCGCCAAAAGCTGGCTGACTGAAGCGCCGCTGCGCATGCTGATGAACAACCTCGACCCGCAAGTGGCCGAGAACCCCAAGGAGCTTGTGGTGTACGGCGGTATCGGGCGTGCCGCGCGCAACTGGGAGTGCTACGACCAGATTGTCGAGAGCCTTACGAATCTGAACGACGACGAAACCCTGCTGGTGCAATCCGGCAAGCCGGTCGGCGTGTTCAAGACCCACAGCAATGCCCCGCGCGTACTGATCGCCAACTCCAACCTGGTGCCGCACTGGGCCAGTTGGGAACACTTCAATGAACTGGATGCCAAGGGACTGGCCATGTACGGCCAGATGACTGCCGGCAGCTGGATCTACATCGGCAGCCAGGGCATCGTCCAGGGCACTTACGAAACCTTCGTCGAAGCCGGTCGCCAGCATTACGACAGCAACTTGAAAGGCCGTTGGGTCCTCACCGCCGGCCTCGGCGGCATGGGCGGTGCCCAACCTTTGGCTGCGACCCTGGCCGGTGCTTGCTCGCTGAACATCGAATGCCAGCAGGTCAGCATCGATTTCCGCTTGAACAGCCGCTATGTCGACGAGCAGGCCACCGACCTTGACGACGCCCTGGCGCGCATCGCCAAGTACACCCAGGAAGGCAAGGCGATCTCCATTGCCCTGCTAGGTAACGCCGCAGAGATCCTGCCGGAGCTGGTCAAGCGTGGCGTGCGCCCGGACATGGTCACCGACCAGACCAGCGCCCACGACCCGCTCAACGGCTACCTGCCGGCCGGCTGGACCTGGGACGAATACCGCGCCCGCGCCAAGACCGAGCCTGCCGCTGTGATCAAGGCCGCCAAACAGTCGATGGCGGTGCACGTCAGAGCCATGCTCGAGTTCCAGAAACAAGGCATTCCGACCTTCGACTACGGTAATAACATCCGTCAGATGGCCCAGGAAGAAGGCGTGGAAAACGCCTTCGATTTCCCAGGCTTCGTACCGGCCTACATTCGCCCGCTGTTCTGCCGGGGTATCGGCCCGTTCCGCTGGGCCGCGCTGTCGGGCGACCCGCAAGACATCTACAAGACCGACGCCAAAGTCAAAGAACTGATCCCCGACGACGCCCACCTGCACAACTGGTTGGACATGGCCCGCGAGCGCATCAGCTTCCAGGGCTTGCCGGCGCGTATCTGCTGGGTCGGCCTGGGCCAGCGCGCCAAGCTCGGCCTGGCGTTCAACGAGATGGTGCGCAGCGGCGAGTTGTCCGCGCCTGTCGTAATCGGTCGTGATCACCTCGACTCCGGCTCGGTGGCCAGCCCCAACCGTGAAACCGAATCCATGCAGGATGGCTCCGACGCTGTGTCCGACTGGCCGCTGCTCAACGCCTTGCTCAACACTGCGAGCGGCGCGACCTGGGTGTCTTTGCACCACGGCGGCGGCGTTGGCATGGGCTTTTCCCAGCACTCGGGCATGGTGATCGTGTGTGACGGCACCGACGAAGCGGCCGAGCGCATTGCGCGGGTGCTGCATAACGACCCGGCTACCGGGGTGATGCGGCACGCGGATGCGGGTTATCAGATTGCGATCGATTGCGCAAAGGAACAGGGCCTCAACCTGCCGATGATCAAGTAATAGGTGTGGGAGGGGTCAAGCCCCCTCCCACAGTTGATTGGCGTAGCACATAAAAACAATCCATCAGAGGTTGAACACCCATGGCTGCAAACGACACCACCCCGTTGATCGAAAGGCGTTCGATCGACTACATCCCGGAAGCGGAAAGACATGGTCGTCTATTGAGCCAGTTCACCCTGTGGCTGGGTGCTAACCTGCAGATCACGGCTATCGTCACCGGGGCCCTGGCCGTGGTGCTGGGCGGGGATGTGTTCTGGTCGTTGATCGGTCTGTTGATCGGCCAACTGCTGGGCGGCGGGGTGATGGCGTTGCATGCGGCGCAAGGGCCCAAGCTCGGCCTGCCGCAGATGATTTCCAGCCGGGTGCAGTTCGGCGTGTATGGCGCGGCCATCCCGATCGTGCTGGTGTGCCTGATGTACCTGGGCTTCACGGCTACCGGCACGGTGCTGTCCGGGCAGGCGCTGGGCCAGTTGTTCGGGGTCAGCGACAGCGTCGGCATCCTGATCTTCGCCAGTGTCATCGCGCTGGTTACGGTGCTCGGTTACCGGGTGATCCACTTCATCGGTCGCGTCGCCAGCGTCATTGGCGTGATCGCCTTCGTCTACCTGTTCAGCCGCTTGATGGGCCAGGCCGACATCGGCGCATTGCTGCAGATCCGCCATTTCAGCTGGAGCAGCTTCCTGCTCGCGGTTTCGCTGGCCGCGTCCTGGCAGATCGCGTTCGGGCCCTATGTGGCGGACTACTCACGTTACCTGCCGAGCAGCACCTCCTCGGTGAAAACCTTCCTGGCGGCTGGCGCAGGCTCGGTCATCGGCGCGCAGGTGGCGATGGTTCTCGGCGTCTTTACCGCCGCCATGGCCAACGGGCAATTTGCCGGGCACGAAGTGGCTTACATCGTTGGCCTGAGCGGCAGCGGTGCAGCGGCGGCGTTGCTGTACTTCAGTATCGCGTTCGGCAAGGTCACGATTTCCACGCTGAACTCCTACGGCAGTTTCATGTGTATCGCGACCATCATCAGCGGCTTCCAGGGCCACCTGCGGGTATCGCGCCTGCAGCGCCTGCTGTTCGTGCTGGCGATTGTCGGCACGGCCACCCTGATCGCGCTGCTCGGCCAGCATTCGTTCCTTGGGGCGTTCAAGTCGTTCATCCTGTTCCTGCTGGCGTTCTTCACGCCCTGGAGCGCGATCAACCTGGTGGATTACTACTGCATCACCCGCGAGCGTTATGACGTGCCGGCGCTGGCTGACCCCAAAGGTCGCTATGGGCGTTGGAACCCCTTGGGCATCAGCGTTTATGTATTCGGTGTGCTGGTGCAGCTGCCGTTCATTTCCACCAAGTTCTATACCGGCCCGCTGGTAGAAACCCTGGGTGGGGTGGATATCTCCTGGATCATCGGCCTGGTGTTGCCGGCAGCCCTGTATTACCTGTGCGCGAAAAAATGGCACGGCACGATGCCTGATCAACTGATCCTGCCGGTCGAGCAGGACAGCGTTGCACCCACGCAAACAAGCGGTATCGGTCGCGCTGCGGCGCAGGCCTGACGGGACGTGGACAAGGCAGGATGCCTTTTGACTGCCGTAATCCATTTCATGATTGGGAGCGTCACACAATGAAAATGCATAAGACCCTGCTGACCACGTTGTTTTCTGCGGGCTTGCTGGCAAGCGCCGGCGCCCAGGCGGCCGGCTGGTGCGAATCCGGCAAGCCGGTGAAGTTCGCCGGGCTGAACTGGGAAAGCGGCATGTTGCTCACCGACATCCTGCAAACCGTGCTGGAGAAAGGCTACGACTGCAAAACCGACAGCCTGCCGGGCAACTCCATCACCATGGAAAACGCCCTGAGCAGTAACGACATCCAGGTGTTTGCCGAAGAGTGGGTCGGCCGCAGCGAAGTCTGGAACAAGGCCGAGAAGGCCGGCAAAGTCGTTGGCGTCGGTGCGCCCGTGGTTGGCGCCATTGAAGGCTGGTACGTGCCGCGCTACGTGATCGAAGGCGACGCCAAGCGCAAGCTGGAAGCCAAGGCCCCGGACCTCAAGACCATTGCCGACCTGGCCAAGTACGCTGCGGTGTTCAAGGACCAGGAAGAGCCCTCCAAGGGACGCTTCTACAACTGCCCGGCCGGCTGGACCTGCGAGCTGGATAACAGTGAAATGCTCAAAAGCTACGGCCTGGAAAGCACCTACACCAACTTTCGCCCCGGCACTGGCCCGGCGCTGGATGCGGCGGTGCTGTCGAGCTACAAGCGCGGCGAGCCGATCCTGTTCTACTACTGGTCGCCGACGCCGCTGATGGGCCAGGTGGATCTGGTCAAGCTGGAAGAAAAACCGGGCGTGGATAAAAGCGTGAGCATCAAGGTCGGCCTGTCCAAGGCCTTCCACGAGCAAGCGCCGGAACTGGTGGCCGTGCTGGAAAAGGTCAACCTGCCCATCGACCTGCTGAACCAGAACCTGGGCCGCATGGCCAAAGAGCGGATCGAGTCGCCGAAACTGGCGAAAATTTTCCTCAAGGAACATCCTGAAGTCTGGCACGCCTGGGTGAGCGAAGACGCCGCCAAGAAAATCGACGCGGCCTTGTAGGTCAAGCGTGTCCGGCTACCCTGAGGGGCAGCCGGGCGCCTGGCCTCAACCCACTGGATCGAGAGCACGCTATGTTTCCTGAGAGTTTTACGTTTTCCATTGCCGACTGGGTCAACGGTTGGGTGGATTCGCTGGTCACCAACTACGGCGACGTGTTCCGGCACATTTCCGACACCCTGCTATGGGCCATCGTCAATCTGGAAAGCCTGCTGCGCGCAGCGCCTTGGTGGCTGATGCTGGCCATCGTCGGCGTCATCGCCTGGCACGCCACGCGCAAGGTGGTGACCACGGCCGTGATTGTCGGTTTGTTGTTCCTCGTCGGCGCGGTCGGCCTGTGGGACAAACTGATGCAGACCCTGGCGCTGATGATGGTCGCCACGGTGATCTCGGTGCTGATCGGCATCCCCTTGGGCATTCTTTCCGCGCGCAGCAATCGCTTGCGTTCGGTATTGATGCCGTTGCTCGACATCATGCAAACCATGCCCAGCTTCGTGTACCTGATCCCGGTGCTGATGCTGTTTGGCCTGGGCAAGGTGCCGGCGATTTTCGCCACGGTCATATACGCCGCGCCGCCGCTGATCCGCCTCACAGACCTGGGTATCCGCCAGGTCGACGGCGAGGTCATGGAGGCTATCAACGCCTTTGGCGCCAACCGCTGGCAGCAGCTGTTCGGCGTGCAACTGCCGCTGGCGCTGCCGAGCATCATGGCGGGCATCAACCAGACCACCATGATGGCGTTGTCGATGGTGGTGATCGCCTCGATGATCGGCGCCCGTGGCTTGGGTGAAGACGTACTCGTCGGCATCCAGACCCTCAACGTCGGCCGAGGCCTCGAAGCCGGGCTGGCGATCGTGATTCTCGCCGTGGTCATCGACCGCATTACCCAGGCCTATGGTCGTCCACGGCATGAGGCGAGCAAATGACTACTGTCAGCAAAATCGAAGTCAAGAACGTCTTCAAGATCTTCGGCAACCGCTCCAAAGAAGCGCTGGCGCTGATTGGCCAGGGCAAGACCAAGGATCAGGTGCTGGCCGAGACCGGTTGCGTGGTGGGTGTGAACGACCTGTCCCTGAGCATCGGCACCGGTGAGATCTTTGTGATTATGGGCCTGTCGGGCTCCGGCAAATCCACCCTGGTGCGTCACTTCAATCGCCTGATCGACCCCACCAGCGGCGCGATCCTGGTCGACGGTGAAGACATTCTGCAACTGGACATGGAGGCCTTGCGCCAATTCCGTCGCCACAAGATCAGCATGGTGTTCCAGAGCTTCGGCTTGTTGCCCCACAAGAGCGTGCTCGACAATGTTGCCTATGGCTTGAAAGTGCGCGGCGAAACCAAGCAGGTGTGTGCCGAACGCGCCCTGCACTGGATCGAAACCGTGGGCCTCAAGGGCTATGAAAACAAATACCCGCACCAGCTCTCTGGCGGCATGCGTCAACGTGTCGGCCTGGCCCGCGCCCTGGCGGCTGACACCGACATCATCCTGATGGACGAGGCCTTCAGCGCCCTCGACCCGCTGATCCGCGCCGAGATGCAGGACCAGTTGCTCGAGCTGCAAAAGACCCTGCACAAGACCATCGTATTTATCACCCACGACCTCGACGAAGCGGTGCGCATCGGCAACCGCATTGCGATCCTCAAGGATGGCAAGCTGATTCAGGTCGGCACGCCCAGGGAGATCCTGCATTCGCCGGCGGATGAGTATGTGGACCGGTTCGTTCAGCGGCGGGCGGCGGTGGTCTGACTGATCATTCCCACGCTCCGCGTGGGAATGCATCCCGTGACGCTCTGCGTCACTCCCTGACAGCGGGACGCGGAGCGTCCCAGGCGGCATTCCCACGCAGAGCGTGGGAACGATCAACTTAAGAGGCTGAAAATGTCCCAGGCAACAAAAATCACCCTCGCCGACGCCCCAATGCGCTGGCAGGACGTCGTCGCCGTCGCCCGCCACGGCGCCGTGCTCGAACTCTCGGGCCACGCCTGGGCGCGTATCGACAATGCCCAGGCCATCGTGCAGCGCATCGTCGCCAGCGGCGAACGCGCCTATGGGGTGAACACCGGCCTGGGCGCGCTGTGCAATGTTTCGCTTGAGGGCGAGCAACTGAGCCAGCTGTCGCGCAACACCTTGCTCAGCCACGCCTGTGGTGTCGGTCCGGTACTGAGCGATGAGCAGACCCGCGCGATCATCTGCGCCGCCATCATCAACTACAGCCAGGGCAAGTCCGGCCTGCACCCGCAGGTGGTGCATGCGCTGCTGGCGCTGCTCAACCACGGCATCACGCCGCAGGTGCCGTCCCAGGGTTCGGTCGGTTACCTGACCCACATGGCCCATGTCGGCGTGGCGCTGCTCGGGGTCGGCAACGTCAGCTATCGCGGCCAGGTGGTGACCGCGCAAGCAGCGCTGGCAGCCGAAGGTTTGCAGCCGGTGGTGCTCGGCGCCAAGGATGGGTTGTGCCTGGTCAACGGTACGCCGTGCATGACCGGCCTGAGCTGCCTGGCCCTGGCCGATGCGCATCACTTGCTGGAATGGGCCGACGTGATCGGCGCCATGAGCTTCGAAGCCCAGCGCGGCCAGATCGACGCGTTCGACGAAGCAATCATCGCCCTCAAGCCGCACCCGGGCATGCAGTACGTCGGCCGCCATCTGCGCGCCTTGCTCGACGGCAGTGAAGTGATCGCCAGCAGCCGGGGCATTCGTACCCAGGACGCCTTGAGCCTGCGCTCGATCCCGCAAATCCACGGCGCGGCGCGCGATCAAGTGGAGCACGCGACCCGCCAGATCGAGACCGAACTCAACAGCGCCACGGATAACCCGCTGCTGCTCGGTACGCCGGACAACTACCGCGTGGTGTCCCAGGCCAACCCCCACGGGCAGTCCGTGGCGCTGGCCGCCGACATGCTCGCCATCGCCATGGCCGAAATCGGCTCGGTGGCCGAACGCCGCCTGGACCGCCTGATCAACCCGCACGTCAGCGGCCTGCCGGCATTCCTGGTGAGCAAACCGGGGGTCAACTCCGGAATGATGATCGTGCAGTACGTCGCCGCTTCCTTGTGCGGGCAAAACCGCCAGTTGGCGCAACCGGCGGTGCTCGACAACTTTGTCACCTCGGGCCTGCAGGAAGACCACTTGAGCATGGGCACCAACGCCGCGCTCAAGCTGCATCAGCTACTGGCCAACGTTACCCAGATTCTGGCCATCGAATACCTGCTGGCGGCCCAGGCGTTCGAGTTCCTCAAGGACCAGCGCTTCGGCGCCGGCACCGACCGCGCCTGGCGCTTGCTGCGCGAAGTCGTACCGGCCTACGAAGAGGACCGCTGGCTGGCGCCGGACATCGCGGCGGCCGCCCACCTGCTCAAACACACTGCATTACCGAATGTGCACTGAACACCTATTCAAGAAGAACAATTCACAAGGAGAACGAATGTGACTGCGCTAAACCTGATTCCAGGCCAACTGAGCCTCGCCCAACTGCGGGCCATCTACCAGCAGCCGGTAACCCTCAGCCTGGATGACAGCGCCACGGCGCAGATCGACGCCAGTGTGGCCTGTGTGGAGCAGATTCTCGCCGAGAACCGCACCGCCTATGGCATCAACACCGGTTTCGGCCTGCTGGCCTCGACCCGCATCGCCAGCGAAGACCTGGAAAACCTCCAGCGTTCCCTGGTGCTGTCCCATGCCGCCGGCGTGGGTGAGCCGATCAGCGATGCGCTGGTGCGGCTGGTCATGGTGCTCAAGGTCAACAGCCTGAGCCGTGGGTTTTCCGGGATTCGTCGACAGGTGATCGACGCGCTGATCGCACTGATCAACGCCGAGGTTTACCCGCATATTCCGCTCAAGGGCTCGGTCGGTGCATCCGGTGACCTGGCGCCGCTGGCCCATATGTCCCTGGTGCTGCTCGGCGAAGGCAAGGCGCGTTACCAGGGCGAGTGGCTTTCGGCCACCGAGGCATTGAAAATCGCCGGCCTCACGCCGCTGACCCTCGCCGCCAAAGAAGGCCTGGCCCTGCTCAATGGTACCCAGGTGTCCACCGCCTACGCCTTGCGCGGCCTGTTCGAGGGCGAAGACCTGTTCGCCGGCGCGCTGGTCTGTGGCGGCCTGACCGTGGAAGCGGTGCTCGGCTCGCGCTCACCCTTCGACGCGCGCATTCATGCCGCGCGCGGCCAACGTGGGCAGATCGATTCGGCGGCGGCCTATCGTGACCTGCTCGGCGAAAGCAGCCAGGTGTCCCAGTCGCACCAGAACTGCGACAAGGTGCAAGACCCGTATTCCCTGCGTTGCCAGCCACAAGTGATGGGCGCCTGCCTGACCCAGTTCCGCCAGGCTGCCGACGTGTTGGTCGTTGAAGCCAACGCCGTGTCGGATAACCCGCTGGTGTTTGCCGCAGAAGGCGATGTGATTTCCGGCGGTAACTTTCACGCCGAGCCGGTGGCCATGGCCGCTGACAATATGGCCCTGGCCATCGCCGAAATCGGCTCCCTCAGTGAGCGCCGTACCTCGTTGATGATGGACAAGCACATGTCGCAATTGCCGCCGTTCCTGGTGGGCAATGGCGGGGTCAACTCCGGTTTCATGATCGCCCAGGTCACGGCTGCGGCCCTCGCCAGCGAAAACAAGGCGCTGGCCCATCCCCATAGCGTCGACAGCCTGCCGACGTCGGCCAACCAGGAAGACCACGTGTCCATGGCCCCGGCTGCGGGCAAGCGCCTGTGGGAAATGGCCGAAAACACCCGTGGCATTCTGGCTGTCGAGTGGCTGGCCGCCTGCCAGGGCCTGGATCTGCGCGACGGCTTGAAAACCTCGCCAGCACTGGAAAAAGCCCGTGGCCTGTTGCGTGACAAAGTGGCGTTCTATGACAAGGACCGTTTCTTCGCCCCGGACATCACCGCCGCCAGCGAACTGCTTGCCAGCCGCTGCCTGAATGAACTGGTGCCGGCCAAGTTGCTGCCGAGCCTGTAACCCACCGATCGTTCCCGCGCTCTGCGTGGGAATGCCGCCCTGGACGCTCTGCGTCCGCTTTTAGAGTGGTGACGCGAAGCGTCACAGGATGCATTCCCACGCAGAGCGTGGGAACGATCTTCTCCTCATAAGAATGTCTCATCGATAACTGAGGGAGGCGTTGATGAAAACCCTTTGGCAACACTGCCACATCGCGACCATGGCTCATGGCAAATACTCGATCATCGAGGACGCCGCCATGGTCACCGCACATTCGCTCATCGAGTGGATCGGCCCGCGCAGCCAAGTGCCGACGGCGGATTACGCCCAGGTCCATGACCTGCAAGGCGCGTGGGTCACCCCCGGGCTGATCGACTGCCACACCCACACGGTGTTTGGCGGTAACCGCAGCGGCGAATTCGAGCAACGCCTCGAAGGTGTCAGCTATGCGGACATCGCGGCCAAGGGCGGCGGTATCGCCAGCACCGTGCGCGCTACTCGTGCGGCGACGGAAGATGAGTTATTCGTCAGCGCGGAAAAACGCCTGCGCAGTCTGTTGCGCGACGGTGTGACCACGGTGGAGATCAAGTCCGGTTACGGCCTGGACCTGGCCAACGAACGCAAGATGCTGCGTGTGGCGCGACGCCTTGGGCAAGCGCTGCCGGTGAGCGTGCGCGCCACCTGCCTGGCGGCCCACGCGTTGCCGCCGGAATACAAAGACCGCGCCGATGACTACATCGAGCACATCTGCAACGACATGCTGCCGGCCCTGGCGGCCGAAGGGCTGGTGGACGCGGTAGATGCCTTCTGTGAATACCTGGCGTTTTCCACCGAGCAGGTGGAACGTGTGTTCAAAGTGGCCCAGCAACTCGGCCTGCCGGTGAAATTGCACGCCGAGCAATTGTCTTCCCTGCACGGCTCCAGCCTGGCAGCGCGCTATCAGGCGTTGTCGGCGGATCACCTGGAATTCATGACCGAAGAGGATGCCATCGCCATGGCTGCTGCCGGCACGGTCGCCGTGTTGTTGCCGGGCGCGTTCTACTTCCTGCGTGAAACCCAGTTGCCGCCCATGGAGGCTTTGCGCAAGCACGGCGTGAAGATTGCCATTGCCAGCGACCTCAACCCCGGCACCTCACCGGCACTGTCGGTGCGCCTGATGCTGAACATGGCCTGCACCCTGTTCCGCATGACCCCGGAAGAAGCCCTGGCCGGCGCCACACAGCATGCGGCCACCGCGCTGGGCATGGGCGATACCCATGGTTCCCTGGAAGTGGGCAAGGTCGCGGATTTTGTCGCCTGGCAGATCGATCGCCCCGCCGACCTGGCCTATTGGCTGGGTGGCGAATTGGATAAACGCGTCGTACGCCATGGCGTCGACGTCACTGTGTAAGGAGTCGCGTTGTGGATAAAGTTCTGACCTTCAAACAAGGCAACACGCCGCTGCTGATCAGCATGCCCCACGCGGGCCTGCGGCTTACGCCAGCAGTCGAGGCCGGGCTGATCCCCGAAGCGCAAAGCCTGCCGGACACCGACTGGCACATCCCCACGCTGTATGACTTTGCCGATGAACTGGGCGCCAGCACCTTGTCGGCCGAGTATTCGCGGTTCGTCATCGACTTGAACCGGCCGTCCGATAACAAGCCGCTCTACGCCGGCGCTACCACCGGCTTGTATCCGGAGACGCTGTTCGATGGCGTGCCGTTGTTCCGCGACGGACAGACACCCTCCGAGACCGAGCGCGCTACCTATCTGCAAAAAATCTGGGGCCCGTATCACCGCACGCTGCAAGAGGAACTCGCCCGCCTCAAGGCCGAGTTCGGCTATGCGCTGCTGTTCGATGCGCATTCGATCCGCTCGGTGATCCCGCACCTGTTCGACGGCAAATTGCCGGACTTCAACCTCGGCACCTTCAACGGCGCCGCGTGCGATCCGCAACTGGCCAGCCAGCTCGAAGCCATCTGCGCCAATCACCCGCAATACACCCATGTGCTGAACGGGCGCTTCAAGGGTGGCCATATCACCCGGCACTACGGCGACCCGGCGCAGGATATTCATGCGGTGCAGTTGGAGTTGTGCCAGAGCACCTATATGGAGGAGGTCGAGCCGTTCCGCTATCGCCCCGACCTGGCCGAGCCGACCCAGGTGGTGCTCAAACAATTGCTGCAAGCTTTGCTGGCATGGGGGCAAACCCGCTATCGATAATGGCTGACACCGGTACAAGCGCTCAAGGGCATGCTCATTGCACAATTCGGGTTTATGATGCCAGACGGCAAAAATAATAGACGTCCCCCCAGGGATGAACCCGACACCCTACGGAGCGCGCAATGCAGACTTGGTACCCGCAGATCAAACCCTATGCCCGGCACGATCTGGCAGTCGATGATGTTCACACCCTGTACGTCGATGAAAGCGGCTCCCCCGAAGGGCTGCCCGTGGTTTTCATCCATGGCGGCCCAGGCTCCGGTTGCGATGCCCAGAGCCGGTGCTACTTCGATCCCAACCTGTACCGCATCGTTACCTTCGACCAGCGTGGCTGCGGGCGCTCCACGCCCCGCGCCAGTCTGGAAAACAACACCACCTGGGACCTGGTCGCTGACCTTGAGCGCATCCGCGAGCACCTGGGCATCGACAAATGGGTGCTGTTCGGTGGCTCCTGGGGTTCGACGCTGTCCCTGGCCTACGCGCAAACCCATCCCGAGCGCGTGCATGGCCTGATCGTGCGCGGCATTTTCCTCGCACGCCCACAGGACATCGAATGGTTCTACCAGGCCGGTGCGAGCCGCCTGTTCCCGGACTACTGGCAGGACTACCTCGCGCCGATTCCTGTCGATGAGCGTCACGACATGATCGCGGCCTACCACAAGCGCCTGACCGGCAACGACCAGATCGCCCAGATGCACGCGGCCAAGGCCTGGTCCGGCTGGGAAGGGCGCATGCTCGGCCTGTGCCCGAGCCCGCAGCATGTCGAGCGCTTCTCCGAGCCGCAGCGTGCCTTGTCCATTGCCCGCATCGAATGCCATTACTTCACCAACAACTCGTTCCTGGAGCCCAACCAGCTGATTCGCGACATGCACAAGATCGCCCATCTGCCTGGCGTCATCATCCATGGCCGCTACGATATGATCTGTACGCTGGATAACGCCTGGGAGCTGCATCAGGCCTGGCCGAACAGCGAACTGCAGGTGATCCGCGAAGCGGGCCATGCGGCGTCCGAGCCTGGGATTACCGATGCGCTGGTACGCGCAACCGGCGAAATGGCACGACGCCTGCTTGATTTACCGCCTGAAGAAGCATGAAGGGCCTGTTGCAACGGGTGCGAGGCGCCCGGGTCGAGGTTGCCGGCGAAATCGTCGGGGCGATTGAACAGGGTTTGCTGGTGCTGGTGGCCGTCGAACCTTCAGATACCCCCGAGAGCGCCGATAAACTGCTGCATAAGCTGCTCAACTACCGGGTGTTCAGCGACGACGAGGGCAAGATGAACCTGTCGTTGAAGGACATCGGCGGCGGTTTGCTGCTGGTGTCGCAGTTTACGCTGGCGGCGGACACCAAAAGCGGGCTGCGGCCAAGCTTCTCCACAGCGGCCCCGCCGGCCCTGGGAGCGGCGCTGTTTGATCACTTGTTGTTACAAGCGCAACAATTGCATGGCAAGGTGGCGTCAGGGCGTTTTGGCGCGGATATGCAGGTGCATCTGGTCAATGATGGCCCTGTGACCTTCCTCTTACAGACCTGAATGTATGAAAAGCGACGTTAATGCCTAAAAACGCAGGGTTTCGCTACAAATACTTCGTTGTCCCTGATGCGTTGTCTCGCGGGCTACTAGATAATCGCGCGCTACGGGGATCAGCGTTGTTTGGTCCATTTTTGACTTAGGTAGAGACTTGTCCGACAAACCAGTGGGGAATCATTTTGCCCCTGAGGAGTCGGAACAATGCTCGCCAACCTGGCATATAGATAGCTGGCCGTTGGTTTTTTGATCTGTTTTCGGCGAGGGTTGCTCGTGATTGTTAGTCCCTGTAATGCACCAAAATTGTCTGCCAAACGGTTACGAAACGCACTGGTGACGGGCTCTGCCCTGTTTTGCCTGTTCGGCGCGGGTCAACTGTGGGCATTCAGTCTGGACGATGTGTCGGCCAAGGCAAAAGAACTGGCTGGGCAGAAATACGAAGCTCCGCGCAGCAATCTGCCGAACGAATTCCGCGAAATGAAATTCGCTGACTACCAGAAGATTCGTTTCCGCAACGAAAAAGCCGAGTGGGCCGATCAGAACACCCCGTTCAAGCTGTCCTTCTATCACCAGGGTATGCACTTCGATACACCGGTGAAAATCAATGAAGTCACCGCTGACAGCGTCCAGGAAATCAAATACGACCCCAATCGTTTCGATTTCGGCGACGTAAAGTTTGATCCAAAAGCCACCGAACAGTTGGGTTATGCCGGCTTCCGTGTGCTGTTCCCGATCAACAAGGCTGACAAGCAAGACGAAATCATGACCATGCTTGGCGCCAGCTATTTCCGCGTCGTCGGCAAGGATCAGGTGTATGGCCTGTCGGCCCGTGGCATGGCGATCGACACCGCGCTGCCGTCCGGCGAAGAATTCCCGCGTTTCACCGAATTCTGGATCGAGCGTCCGAAGCCGGGCGACAAGCACCTGGTGATCTTCGCCCTGCTGGATTCCCCACGTGCGACGGGCGCCTACCGCCTGATTCTGCGTCCGGGCACCGACACCGTGGTCGACGTCAAATCCCAGATGTACCTGCGCGACAAGGTCAGCAAGCTGGGCGTGGCCCCGTTGACCTCGATGTTCCTGTTCGGCGCCAACCAGCCGTCCAAGGTCCTCAACTACCGTCGCGAGCTGCATGATTCCAGCGGCCTGTCGATCCATGCCGGCAATGGCGAGTGGATCTGGCGCCCGTTGAACAACCCTAAACACCTGTCGGTCAGCAACTTCAGCGTCGAAAACCCGCGTGGGTTCGGCCTGCTGCAACGTGGCCGCAACTTCAGCCATTACGAAGACCTGGACGACAACTACGACAAGCGCCCGAGCGCCTGGATCGAACCTGAAGGCGACTGGGGCAAAGGCAGTGTCGACCTGGTAGAAATTCCGACCGCCGACGAAACCAACGACAATATCGTTGCCTTCTGGAGCCCGGCCGAACTGCCGGAAGTCGGCAAGCCGCTGGACGTGTCCTACCGCCTGCACTGGACGCTGGACGATGCTGCCTTCCATTCGCCTGACAGTGCCTGGGTCAAGCAGACCCTGCGTTCCACCGGTGACGTGAAGCAATCCAACCTGATCCGTCAGCCGGACGGCAGCGTGGCTTACTTGGTGGACTTCGAAGGCCCGGCCCTGAAAAAACTGCTGCCGGACGCCCCGGTGCGCAGCCAGGTCAGTGTTGGCGACAACGCCGAGCTGGTTGAAAACAGCGTGCGCTACAACGAGCACACCAAAGGCTGGCGCCTGACCCTGCGCATGAAGATCAAGGACGCGAGCAAGCCGACTGAAATGCGCGCCGCGCTGGTGCAGGAGATCGCACAGGCCGAGCCAGAACAGGTGTCGACCCACGTGCTCAAGGCTGACAAGGTCTTGGCCAAGCAACACGAGAAACAGGCCAAGAAAGACGCCAAAGAGGCGAAGGACAAGGACGCCAAGCAGCCAGAAGCTGCCCCGGCGCCTGTCACGCCGGAGCCGGCCAAGACCGAACAAGTCCTGACCGAAACCTGGAGCTACCAGTTGCCCGCCGATGAGTAATTCACAAGCCAAGCCAGAGACTCTGACCGAGTACCTGGCGCATCTGCCCATGACCGCTGAGCAGCGTGCCGAACTGGCGGGCTGCAGCTCCTTCAGCGAATTGCACGAACGCCTGTCGTCCGCAACCTTCGACGCACCTACCGACGCCGCCCAAGCGTCAGTGGGCCGCAGGCTGACCCTCAGCACGGCCGAAGAGCTGCAGGACGCCGAGATGCTGGCGCTCGACGCCAGCGGTCGCGTCTGCCTGAAGGCCACGCCGCCGATCCGTCGGACCAAAGTCGTGCCCGAGCCTTGGCGCACCAATATCCTGGTACGCGGCTGGCGCCGGATGACGGGTCGTACCAACCCGCCCAAGCCGCCGAAAGACGAGCGGGTCCTGCCGGCTGCGCGCTGGCGTACCGTGGGTTCGATTCGTCGCTATATCCTGTTGGTGCTGATGCTTGGCCAGACCATCGTGGCCGGCTGGTACATGAAAGGCATCATGCCGTACCAGGGCTGGTCGCTGGTGGACTTCGACGAAATCCGCAACCAGACCCTTCTGCAAACCGCTACCCAGGTTCTGCCTTACGCACTGCAGACCAGTATCCTGATCATGTTCGGGATTCTGTTCTGCTGGGTCTCGGCCGGTTTCTGGACCGCGTTGATGGGCTTCCTCGAACTGTTGACCGGCCACGATAAGTACCGTATCTCCGGTAAAAGTGCTGGTAATGAGCCGATTCCGAAGGATGCCCGCACCGCGTTGGTCATGCCGATCTGTAACGAAGACGTGCCTCGGGTATTCGCCGGTTTGCGTGCGACGTTCGAATCGGTGGCGGCTACCGGCGATCTGGACCGCTTCGACTTCTTCGTGCTCAGCGACAGTAACGACGCCGATATCTGCATTGCCGAACAGCAAGCCTGGCTCGACGTGTGCCGCGAAGCCGGTGGTTTCGGCAAGATTTTCTATCGCCGCCGTCGCCGTCGCGTCAAGCGCAAGAGCGGTAACCTCGACGACTTCTGCCGTCGCTGGGGCGGGGACTACAAGTACATGGTGGTGCTCGACGCCGACAGCGTGATGAGTGGCGAATGCCTGACCAGCCTGGTACGCCTGATGGAAGCCACGCCGGATGCCGGGATTATCCAGACCGCGCCGCGTGCCTCGGGCATGGACACCCTGTATGCGCGCATGCAGCAGTTCGCCACCCGCGTCTACGGCCCGCTGTTCACCGCCGGCCTGCACTTCTGGCAGCTGGGTGAATCCCATTACTGGGGCCACAACGCAATCATCCGCATGAAGCCGTTCATCGAGCACTGCGCCCTGGCGCCGTTGCCGGGCAAAGGCGCGTTCGCCGGTGCGATTCTCTCCCACGACTTCGTCGAAGCCGCGCTGATGCGCCGTGCCGGCTGGGGCGTGTGGATTGCCTACGACCTGCCGGGCAGCTACGAAGAACTGCCGCCGAACCTGCTCGACGAACTCAAGCGTGACCGTCGCTGGTGCCATGGTAACCTGATGAACTTCCGCCTGTTCCTGGTCAAAGGCATGCACCCGGTGCACCGTGCGGTGTTCCTGACTGGCGTGATGTCCTACCTGTCGGCGCCGTTGTGGTTCTTCTTCCTGGTGCTGTCCACCGCGTTGCTGGCGGTGAACACCCTGATGGAGCCGCAGTACTTCATGGCGCCACGCCAGTTGTACCCGCTGTGGCCACAATGGCATCCGGACAAGGCGGTGGCGCTGTTCTCCACCACTATCGTGCTGCTGTTCCTGCCTAAATTGCTCAGCATCATCCTGATCTGGGCCAAGGGCGCGAAAGAGTTCGGCGGCAAGTTCAAGGTGACCCTGTCGATGCTGCTGGAGATGCTGTTCTCCATGCTGCTGGCGCCGGTGCGCATGATCTTCCACACCCGTTTCGTACTGGCCGCGTTCCTCGGCTGGGCTGCGACCTGGAACTCGCCGCAACGCGACGACGACTCCACGCCTTGGAGCGAAGCGGTCAAGCGCCACGGTCCGCAGACTGTGCTGGGCTTCTTGTGGGCACTGCTGGTGGTGTGGCTGAACCCGAGCTTCTTGTGGTGGCTGATTCCCATCGTCGGTTCGCTGATGCTGTCGATCCCGGTGTCGGTGATTTCCAGTCGGGTCAAGCTGGGCCTCAAGTCTCGCGACGAGAGCCTGTTCCTGATCCCCGAGGAATACAATCCACCGCAGGCGTTGCTGTCGACCGAGAAGTACACCCACGAAAACCGTTGGCACGCGCTTAACGACGGGTTCGTACGTTCGGTGGTCGACCCACAGCAGAACGCCCTGGCCTGCGCCCTGGCGACTTCACGTCACCGCGAGGCGGAGCCGATCGAGTACCTGCGTGGGGAGCGTGTTCGCCACGCGTTGAAAGTCGGCCCGGCCGGCCTCAACAACGGCGAACGCCTGGCCTTGCTCAGCGATCCGGTGGCCCTGGCCCGCTTGCATGAACAGGTGTGGAGCGAAGGCCATGCCGAGTGGCTGGACGCTTGGCGTGCTTCGATCAAGGCTGACCCGCACGCGCCATTGCTACCCCTGCAACCGCAGTCGTCCCAGGCTCTACCGGCCTGATTCAGACGCCCCCGAGGGTTCACCTCGGGGGTGTTCCAAGTGCTTGTCCTACAGCGTTTACCGCCCCTTCCTTTCTCCGCTAACCCTTTGTTATTTCGAAACAAAACACCTTCGTTCGAAGCGTATTGCCGTGCCTGTGGCTGGGGTAGCATCGCCCCCAATTTGACTCGCCACGGGGGCACACATGTTCAAAAGGTATGGTTCGGCACTGCTGATGGGTGTTGTCGCATTGATTCACACAGGCTTGCTCAACGCCGGGGCAATTGACGACGCCGTTCGCCGTGGAGTGCTGAAAGTCGGCACCACGCCGACTTACGTACCGTTCGAAATGACGGACAGGCAGGGGCGCGTCGTCGGCTTCGAGATCGATTTGCTCCACGCCATGAGTCGCGCGCTGGGGGTTGAACTCGAACTGGTCACGGTGCCCTATACGGAGTTGCTGTCGGGGCTGATCACGAAGAAGTTCGACTTGATCGGCAGCGGTATGACGGTCACCCAGGAGCGCAACCTCAAGCTCAATTTCAGTGATTCTTTTATCGTGGTGGGCCAGACCGTCCTGCTGCATCCGCGCCTGGCCGGCACGGTGTCGAGCATCGAAGACCTGGACGAGGCGAGCTATCGGATCGCGGTCACCGAAGGCACCACCGGCGAGGCGGCGGCGCAGCGCTTCCTGGGGGCGGCCCGGCTGATGAGTTTCGTAACGCCGGAGGAGGGTGTGCGCGAGGTGGTGGAGGGCAGGGCCGACGCTTTTATTTATGATGCGCCCTACAACCTGATCGCGATGGCCCGGCCCGAGAACAGCGCATTACTGACGCTGGAGCAGCCGTTTACCTTTGAGCCTCTGGCGTTCGGCCTGAAAAAAGGTGATTACGACAGCCTCAACTGGATCAATCATTTTCTCAACCAAGTGGCCCAGGACGGGACCTACGATCAATTGCATGATAAGTGGTTCAAGGACACTGCCTGGATCGCGGAAATTGACTTGTCGTCATAACTGCTTACACATCAACCCATTAGTGAACCCAGGCGCTGACCGGCCCAGGCCTGCGGTCATGCGCGGCGCCGTAGGGTTCCTCTTACACACGCCGATAACATTTAGCCGTGAAACCTTTGTGACGGGCAACGAGTGGGTTAGGATCGCACCCCGAAATGGCGCAGCCCTTTTGTGCGCCCCACTTTATAAGAACCGTTCAGGGGACTTGATGATGAAAAAGTATCTTTCGATGCTGATGCTCGGCGTCACCGCGCTGGTGGCGGCCACTGCGGCCCAGGCCGGCGCCATCGATGATGCGGTCAAGCGCGGCACGCTGAAAGTCGGCATCGACCCGACCTACATGCCGTTCGAAATGACCGACAAACGCGGTGACATCATCGGTTTTGAAGTGGACATCCTCAAGGCCCTCGCCAAGTCCATGGGCGTCAAGCTGGAACTGGTGTCTACCGGTTACGACGGTATCATCCCGGCCTTCCTGACCGGCAAGTTCGACATGATCGGCAGCGGCATGACCCTGACCCAGGAACGCAATCTGCGCCTGAACTTCAGCGAACCGTTCATCGTGGTCGGCCAGACCCTGCTGATTCGCAAGGACCTGGAAGGCACCATCAAGTCTTACAAAGACCTGAACGACGAAAAGTACCGCCTGACCTCCAAGCTTGGCACCACCGGTGAAATGGTTGCCAAAAAGCTGATCGCCAAAGCCAAGTACCACGGCTACGACAACGAGCAGGAAGGCGTGCTCGACGTGGTCAATGGCAAGGCTGACGCGTTTGTCTACGACGCCCCGTACAACGTGGTGGCCGAGAAGAAGGTCGGTAATGGCAAGCTGGTGTTCCTTGACGAACCCTTCACCTTCGAACCCCTGGCGTTCGGCCTGAAGAAAGGCGACTACGACAGCGTCAACTTCATCAACAACTTCCTGCACCAGATCAAGCACGACGGCACCTACGATCGCATCCATGACAAGTGGTTCAAGAGCTCCGAGTGGCTCAAGGACATGGAATAAGGCTGATTGATCGTTCCCACGCTCCGCGTGGGAATGCAGCCCGTAACGCTCCGCGTCACAAAGCAGACGCAGAGCGTCCATTGAGGCGTTCCCACGCGGAGCGTGGGAACGAGCTCTAATCCCGGAATCTGAAATGAAACAGAAAAAAGCCCAATGGCCCTGGCACCTGCTGACGGTGCTCGTACTGGTCGGCCTGGCTGGTGCCTTGTACTACGCCACCTCGCTGATGTCCTACGAATGGCGCTGGAACCGCGTGCCGCAGTACTTCGCCTATCAGGCTGAGGAAGCGCAGCGTGCGGCGGATATTTCGACGGTCATTGAACTGGTACGCAAAGGCGACGTGGCCGAGGTTACCCTGCGCAATGAGGCCGGCACCGAACAAACGCTGACGGTCGCCGACAATAGCCTGCAGGTGGCGCGCGGCGATGATGTGGCTGAAGGTGACGTCATCGGTGTCAACCGTCATTGGGCGTTGGGGCCGCTGATGTGGGGCCTGTGGACCACACTGTGGTTGTCGGTGGTGTCCGGCGTCCTGGGCCTGGCGATTGGCCTGGCCACCGGTTTGTGCCGCCTTTCCAGCAACCCGACCTTGCGCGACCTGTCGACGCTCTACGTCGAACTGGTGCGTGGTACGCCGCTGCTGGTGCAGATCTTCATTTTCTATTTCTTTATCGGCACGGTGCTCAACCTGTCACGGGAGTTTGCCGGGATCGCCGCACTGTCGCTGTTCACCGGCGCCTATGTGGCGGAAATCGTGCGTGCCGGTGTGCAGTCGATCACCCGTGGCCAGAACGAGGCCGCGCGCTCCCTGGGCTTGAGCGCCAGCCAGTCGATGCGCCATGTAGTGTTGCCTCAGGCGTTCAAACGCGTGCTGCCACCGTTGGCCGGGCAATTCATCAGCCTGGTGAAAGATACCTCGCTGGTCTCGGTGATCGCGATCACCGAGTTGCTCAAGAGTGGACGCGAAGTGATCACCACCTCGTTTTCGCCGTTTGAAATTCTGTTCTGTGTGGCAGGCCTGTACCTGCTGATCAACCTGCCGCTGTCGAAAATGGCCAGCCGGCTTGAGCGGAGGCTCGCGCAAAGTGATTGAAGTCCGCGATCTGGTAAAAGTCTTCGACACCCGTGGTCATGTGGTGCGTGCGGTGGACCATGTCACCACCCAGGTGGCAAAGGGCGAAGTGCTGGTGGTGATCGGTCCGTCCGGCTCCGGCAAGTCCACCTTCCTGCGCTGCCTCAATGGGCTGGAGGAATTCGACTCAGGTTCGGTCAGCATTGACGGTTTGCAGCTGGCCGACCCGAAGACCGATGTGAATGCCTATCGCCGTGAAGTCGGCATGGTGTTCCAGCATTTCAACCTGTTCCCCCACATGACCGTGCTGGAAAACCTGTGCCTGGCGCAAAAGGTCGTGCGCAAGCGCGGCAAGCAAGAGCGTGAGGCCAAGGCCCTGGCACTCCTGGAAAAGGTGGGTATTGCGCAGAAAGCCAATGAGTTCCCGTCACGCCTTTCCGGCGGCCAGCAACAGCGGGTCGCCATCGCCCGGGCGTTGGCGATGGAGCCCAAGGTGATGCTGTTCGACGAACCCACCTCGGCGTTGGACCCGGAAATGGTCGGTGAAGTGTTGGATGTCATGAAGACCCTGGCACTGGAAGGCATGACCATGGTGTGCGTTACCCACGAGATGGGCTTTGCCCGCGAGGTGGCAGACCGGGTGTTGTTCTTCGATCACGGCAAATTGCTGGAAGACGCGGCGCCTGCCGAGTTCTTCGCGGCGCCGAAGGACCCGCGGGCCCAGGCTTTCCTGCGCCAGGTCTTATAGGTTCGGGCGCCTATGTGGGAGCAAGCCCCCTCCCACATTGGATGGCGGTGTTTCAGAGCTTGAATTTGCCGATCAGCGTCTGCAGATCCAGGCTCAACCTCGTCAACTGAACACTCGCGGCCGCCGTTTCCTCGCTGGCGGCGGCGGTCTGTTCCGACACATCCCGCACCTTCAAGACACTGCGATTGATTTCCTCGGCCACTGCGCTTTGCTGTTCGGCGGCGGCGGCAATCTGCGGGTTCATTTCCTGGATGACCGATACCGTGCGGGCAATCGCTGCCAAGGCCTCGCCGGCGTCGCGAGTCAGGGCAACGCTGTTGTCGGTCAGGTTGCGACTGCTGTCCATGATGTCCGCGACCTGCTGGGTGCCGTTATGCAACCCAAGGATCAGCCCTTCAATCTCTTCAGCCGATTCCTGTGTGCGCTGGGCCAGGCTGCGCACTTCATCGGCGACCACGGCAAACCCTCGCCCGGCGGTGCCTGCGCGCGCCGCTTCGATGGCGGCGTTCAGGGCGAGCAGGTTGGTCTGCTGGGACACGGACTTGATAACGTCCAGCACGCTGGCGATCTTTTCGCTCTCTTTTTGCAGAGCCAGCATCGCGCGGCCGGATAAGGCCATTTCACTGGCCAGGTTGCCGATTTGCTCAACCGCCTGGATGACTACCTGCTCGCCGGCGCCGGCCTGCTGGTCTGCTTCGTTCGCTGCAACGGACGCGCGTTCGGCATGGCGCGCCACTTCCTGGGCGGTGGCGAGCATTTCATTCATCGCCGTGGCCACTTGGTCGGTTTCATCTTTCTGATTGTTCAGCCCGTTGCGGGTCTGTTCGGTCACGGTGGATAACTGCGTCGCCGCACCGGCAATCTGCCGAGCGCTGTCACCGATGCTGCTGATCAGGCTGCGCAGGCTGCGGGTCATTTGCCCGATGCTTTGTTGCAGCTGGCCCAGTTCGTCGCGGCGCTCCACGTGGGTGTCGTGGCTCAGGTCGCCTTGAGCGACACGGTTGGCGGCAACGAGGATGTCACGCAACGGCGAGGCGATCTGGCTGGCAATCCACCACGCGGCCAGGGCGCCCAGCACCAGTGCAGCCGCCGTGACGCCAATCAGCAGCGTGCGCGTGTGGTCGGCCTCGTCATTGCGCTTGGTGTTCTGGCTCTGGCTCAGCAAGTTACTGTTCTCGCGCAACTCATTGAGCTGCTGTTCGAAGCGGTTTTGCACGGTTTCGACGTTGAGCTGGGCTTGCTTGAGCTTGAGCAGTTGTGCACGGTAGTCGTTCAGGTCGGTTTTGAGCAGTGCTGAGTCCACGGGCAGCATGAACACTGCCTTCTGTGCGATGTCCAGCGCATCCAGCGCCTGGCTTGCTGCCTCGGCATAGGCTTGCAACGACTCGGCGGCCCAGGCGGGATTCTGGGCGCGATCCTCGGCCTGCTCCATGGCTTGGCGCAGTTGCTCAATGGCGTCGAGCGCCTTTTCGTCATTCTGGTCGGGCAAGTCGCTGGCGAATTGGGCCAGGGTGTCACTGGCTTGCAGGGCGGATTTTTTGAGCGCTGGCCGGACACTCTCTCGCTGCTCGATCAACGCGGGCAGCTCCGCCAGCGCGGCCTTCAAGCCAGCCACCAGGCGTGTCGCCTCCTCATTGCGTTGCACATCGGTCGGGTCTACCAATCGATGCGAAAGGTCTGCCAGGAGCTGGTCGATTTTCTCGGTCTTCTGCGTCATCTGGGCCAGGCTGGCTTTGTCCGCAAGGGTGCGGTAGACGGTGCGGTCGGCGCGCATGGCCTCCGCGTACACGGCCAGTTCGCCCAGGCTCGTCAGGCTATTGGACCGATAAAGCACGGCGTTCAGGGCTTGCCAGCCCGCCGCGGCGATCATGAAACTGAGGATCAGCACTTGGCCAAAACCCAGAGCCAGCTTGAGGCGAACACTGGCGTTAACCTGTATGCGGGTCAGCCGAGAAAACATGGCACACCTCCCAATCAGAAAAAGCGTTTCGCGACAGATGAACGCTAATTCGAATCGAGGTGAGGGCGGGCTGATAACTGTGTAGGAAATTTCACAAGGTGCGGCAGCCTCAATCGGCCGCCGCTCAAGTCAGTCAGATGCGGAAGCGCCCGACCAGGGTTTGCAGGTAGATGCCCAGGCGTGCCAGCTCTGCACTGGACGCCGCCGTTTCTTCGCTGGCTGAAGAGGTTTGTTCGGAGACATCGCGCACATTCAACACGCTGCGGTTGATCTCTTCGGCTACCGCGCTTTGCTGCTCGGCGGCCGTGGCGATCTGCGAGTTCATCGCCTGGATGGTCGAAACGGTACGTGTGATGTTCTCCAATGCGCTGCCGGCGCGGCGGGTCAGTTCGACACTGCTGTCGGTCAGGCCGCGGCTATTGTCCATGATGGTCGCCACCTGCTGGGTACCGTTTTGCAGGCCGACGATCAGTTCCTCGATCTCCTCGGTGGACTTCTGTGTGCGCTGGGCCAGGCTGCGCACTTCGTCGGCTACCACGGCGAAGCCACGCCCGGCTTCACCGGCACGCGCCGCTTCAATGGCCGCGTTCAGCGCCAGCAGGTTGGTTTGCTGGGCCACGGACTTGATCACGTCGAGCACGCTGCCGATTTTGTCGCTTTCGCGCTTCAGGTCTGCCATGGCGATCGTCGAATTGCCGACTTCGGTGGCCAGGCGCTCGATCTGGGCGATGGCTTCGCCAACCACCTTGTCGCCTTCACGGGCCTGCAGGTCGGCGGCCACGGCGGCTTCCGAGGCTTCTTCGGCATTGCGCGCAACTTCCTGCACGGTAGCGGCCATCTCGTTCATGGCCGTGGCGACCTGGTCGGTCTCGATCTTCTGACTGTTGACCCCGGCGCTGGTCTGTTCGGTCACTGCCGACAACTGCTCGGCGGCGCTGGCGATTTGCGTGGCGCCATCGCTGATGCCGCCAATCAACTCGCGCAGGCCCACGGTCATGCTTTGCATGGCGCGTTGCAGTTGGCCGAGTTCATCCTGGCGGGCAGATTCCAGATTGTGGCTCAGGTCGCCCGAGGCTACGCGTTCGGCGACCTTGAGGGTTTGATTGAGCGGAATGATGATCTGGCGAGTGATGGCCCAGGCGGCGAAGAGACCAAAACTCAGTGCCAGCAGGGCAGCCAGCAGCAACAGCCGTTTGGCTTGCGCGGCATCACTGTCGCGGACCACGGTTTGCGAGGCGGTGAGTGTGCTGCTGCGGTCCAGCAGAATGTCGCCTTGGACGTTCATGAGTTTCAGCGCAGCGGCGCTGGCCACCTGCGAGTCGCGGTACTGGCTGACCGCGGCGCGGTAGGCTTGCAGCGAGGCGCTGGCCTGTTGCAGGTTGGTCGAGAATTGGTCAGGTAGCTGGCCGTCAAGGGCGGCGATTTTCTTCAGCGTATTGTCGATGGCATCCAGCGCAGGCTGCTCGGCCTCGACTTTGCCGCTGTAGGTGTAACCGCGAACCTGGAACCGCGCCTGCTGGATCAGCTTGCTCAGGTCGACGATGCTGTTGAACTGGCTGACGCTGTCGCCCTGTAACAGGGCCTTTTCCACTTCGCCGACTTTGAGCACCGCGTTGTCGGCGGTATCGCCGAGTTTGCTGCGCGCGTTTTCGCGATTGGCTCCTGCCTGGACCATGGCGTCGAATGCACGCTTGTACTGGTCAACCGCCGCGAGTTGGTCATCGACCAACGCGATATCGGCGGGCTGTTCAATCAGCGCCCGCGCAGTTTTCAGGCCGCTTTCCAGTTGGCCGAGAAGGCCATTGACGGTTGCCGGGCCCTGTTCGCCACGGCGCATTTCAAAGTCCAGTCGCGCGATGCGCAGGTCCTTGCTCAAGTCGTTGAGACTGGCGATGTAGCCCAGTTTGTCGCCACGGCTTATCACGCTGGATAGCCCGGTCCAGCCGGTGAGTGTGATGATTAACGTAAGCAGCAACACCAGGCCGAAGCCTAAGCCCAGTTTGGTTTTGACGCTCACATTTCCGAGCTTTTCGGCCGACCAACGATACATGCTGCGAACTCCCCTGGAACAAGGCTTGGACTTATTCACAGGCTATCGGCATGTGCACGGGATTCTGTAGCGCCACCGATTCACTGGGGGAGGAGGCTTGCCCTAATGCCAGTCAGTTAAGGCTTTTTGTAGGAGCGAGGCGGGCGGCTAGCCCTTGCTCGCGAAGAACTCAGAGCCCCCGCGTTTATTCAGAATGAACGCGTTGCCTAGACGTTTTTCGCGAGCAAGCTCGCTCCTACAGTGGAGCACTTTCGCTTAGCTGAATGGCATTAAGGCTTGTCCCGATCATCATAGAGCGTCCGTGACAGGCGCCTGAGGCAGCGCCGCACCCTTGGGCCACAACATCCAGATCTGCCCCTGTTGCTTCATGTTGCCCGCCAACTCGCCCGCTGCCTCGCCTGTGCCCCAGAACAAGTCTGCCCGCACTTCGCCGGTGATTGCGCCCCCGGTGTCCTGGGCTGCGACGGGTCTGGTGATGGCTGAACCGTCAGGTTTGGTGGTCGACAGCCACAGCAGGCTGCCCAGCGGAATCACCTTGCGGTCCACCGCCACGCTGTACCCCGCCGTCAATGGCACATTCAGCGACCCGCGCGGCCCTTCGTTGCTGTCGGGGCGGGCGCTGAAGAATACATAGCTGGGGTTGCTCGCCAACAACTCTGGAATACGCTGCGGATGCGCCTTGGCCCAGGCGCTGATGGCACCCATGCTCACCTCTTCTTTTTTCAGCTCGCCTTGCTCGACCAGCCAGCGGCCGATAGGGCGGTAGGGGTAGCCGTTCTGGTCGCCATACCCCACACGCAGTTGACGCCCACCGGCCAGTTGAATACGCCCAGATCCCTGGATCTGCAGGAATTGCAGGTCCATCGGATCGGTCAGCCAGGCTATCGGCTTGGCGGTCGAGCCCTGGCCGTTGATGGTGCTGGCATCGTCATACGGCTTGAGCACGCGGCCTTCCAGGCGGCCGCGCAGGCGTTTGCCCTTGAGTTCCGGATAGATTGCTTCCAGGTTGACGATAATCAGGTCATCCGGCACGCCGTACACCGGCACATGCGCGGTGGCGGTTTCGGTCAGGCTGCCGGGGTAGACCGGCTCGTAGTAGCCGGTGATCAGGCCGTTCGGGGTGTTGTCGGCTGAACGCAGGCCGAATACATCCAGGCGCTCTTTAAGAAACCCGCGAACCGCCACGGCATTGCCCGGTACGCTGGCTGCCGCTGCGCAGGTCGCGCTCCAGATCGGGTCGGCCTTGAGGCGCTGACAGGCACTGCGCCAGGATTCGAAGCCCGCCAGCAAGTCGCTGTCGGAAACCGCCGGCAGCGCTTCCCACGGAGCGCTCACGTAAGTGGCGACGGCCTGGGGTTTGGGCGCCTCTTCTTTGGCTGTCTCTTTGCCGGCGTCTTTGCCCAGGTCGCAGCCGGCCAGCAGCGCGATCATCGGTAGAGCCCACGCCAAGCGGCTCCAGGGTTTCCAATTGACATTCATGCACGTAATTCCTGAAGCGATTGCCCGTGCTTTTTCGCGCTTGGGCAACCTTGTTATTAATAGGGCTATTGGTCTTTGCGGAGGGGGCGGGGATACTGACCGCCGTTTCCGTGACCCTGAGCCACCATGACTTTAAAAAATATGACCGTTGTAGTGTTGGCCTGCCTGGCCTTGTCCGCCTGCGGCGGGGTTGACCCCAATTCCCCCCTGGGCCAGCGCAAGGCGATCTTCAAACAGATGCTCAAGACCGCCGAAGGCCTGGGCGGCATGTTGCGCGGGCGCATCCCTTTCGACGGCGCCCAGTTCGCCGACGGCGCGGTCAAGCTGGACGCGTTGTCCCATCAACCCTGGCAGCACTTCCCGAACGTGCGTGAAGAGGACCACACCAGTGCCAGGGACGAGGTGTGGCAAAAGCAGGCGCAGTTCCAGCAAATGGCCCGCGACCTTGAGGCGGCCACCGGTGAATTGGTGATCGCAAGCCAGGTCCGGCCCTATAAGGCCAGCAATCTTCAACCTGCAGTGCAGAAAGTTGAAGATGCCTGCAGCGCCTGCCATAAGCAGTTTCGGGACCACTGACCGGTTTACTGGTCGAGTTCTTCCACCGCATCCTGCAGTTCTTTGCGCGATTCGGCGAGCTTGTCCTTGCGCTTGTTGATCTTGTCCGGATCGCCTTTTTTCATGGCCTTGTCGAGGTCGGCCTGACGGCGGCTGACTTCGTGCTTGGCATCCAGCACCTTGTTTTCGCGTTCTTTCTTCAGCGATGCGTCAGTGCAGTTGGCGGTGACCTCGCTCAGGGCTTTTTCCAGGCCGGCCTGTTGGGCGCTGTTGCCATGGGCCTTGGCCTGTTCGATCTGGGTGCTGATGGCCTGGCGCTTGGCGGCGCAGCCGGTCAGTTCGGGCGCTTCGTCGGCGGCCAGCACCGGCGTGGCCATGAAGCTTGCGACAGTCAGCAAGGCAAGAGGGGCAAGAAATTTCATATAAGGACTCCAAGTAGCATTCAGAGGGTCGGGCCGGACTCAGAAACCGTCTATGCCGGCTTCACGTAATGTTTCAGCCAATGCCTGGACCTGCGGGTCGCGGAAAAAGGCGCTCAGTTGCGCTGCGCGGCCCGGGCCGATGCCGTCCGAGGCCAGCCAGGCTTGGGTGTCTTTGGCGACCAGGGTATGCCAGTCGCCCTCCAGGTTGTTGCGCGCCGCAGGCGGTACGCCCAGGGCTTTGAGCCACTGTGCAAACGGGCGTTGCCGGGCGCTGTGAATACTGTCGAGCACCCGCGCGCGGGTGCGTTCGCCGAAGCCATCAATGTTAGCAAGCTCTGCCGCATCCAGGGTCAACCAATCGAGAAAGCCTGCGATTAGACCGGCCTGGATCAATACGTTCCAGGTTTCCCGCCCCATATGTGGCAAGGCCAGGCCCTGGTTGCTGCTCAGCCAGGTGAGGCGCGAGAGCAGTTGCTCCTCGCAGCCGGGGTCCAGCTGCCAGCAGCTCAAGGCGTGAAAGTCTCGAGTATCGGGTACTGGCACTTCCACTCGGGTGTTGTTGCGCAGGATCACCTCGTCGAGCCGGGGAATGACCTGGCCGGCAAGGCTGATGGATACCTGATCGCCGGGCCGGATGTCGAGGGCCTGCCAGTTTCTCAACGAACCCGCGCTGACTCGGCTGATTTGCCGGTCATCCAGTCGCACCGGTTCCAGTTCGAGAATCGGTGTGATACGTCCGGTACGCCCGATCCTGAACTGTACTTTGCGTACCAGTGCCAGCGCTTTGGTCGCAGGGTACTTCCAGGCCACCGCCCAGTAAGGTG
This sequence comes from Pseudomonas sp. R4-34-07, assembly GCF_003852375.1. NCBI lineage: Bacteria > Pseudomonadati > Pseudomonadota > Gammaproteobacteria > Pseudomonadales > Pseudomonadaceae > Pseudomonas > Pseudomonas sp. R4-34-07. Next base: position 452,978 of record NZ_CP027760.1, read on the forward strand.
CGCTGGCTTGCCAACGTTTGGCGGGTGCGCGCGCAGCCTGGTGCAACACCACCCCGTCGCTGGCGAACGGCAACGGATGGCTGTACCAATGGGTACGCCAGCGCGTGGCATCGCTGATGCTGTCGATGGACTGGCTATACCGCTGGCTGTCGGTGAACCCCCACCGTGCCAGCGTGGCCAGGCGCTCGGTGAAGCTCGCCGGGCCTTCGGGCCAGGCCCAGACGAACAACCCGATCCCGCCCGCCTCGCTGTCACTCAATTGGCGTCGGTTCATCAAGCCGGCCACTTTGCTACGCGCGTTGAGCCCGCCGTTTGCCGACTGTACGTGGCCGTCGAGGCGCCAGTACAGCTCGCCTTGCAGTACAGCGTCGACGGGCTCCGGCAGTTGCTGGACGATACCCGGCATCTTGCGCGCGGAGGCTGTCCAATCGTGACCGAGCAGGCCATCGCCGCGGCTGATGAGTTGGTGCAATTGGCCTTTGCGATACACCAGGGTGACGGCCACTCCGTCGACCTTGGGTTGAATCCAAACGTCCTGGCGGGTGCTGAGCCATTCACCCACATCGGACGCGTCCAGCAGTTTGTCCAGGCCGGTGTGCGCGATCGGATGGCGCAAGGTGCCACGTGAGCTGGCCAGGGGATTGTCAGCCTTGAGGGCGGGTTGGCGCGCACATTTGCGCCAATCTGCCAGGCGTTGGCGGGCTTGGTCGTAAAGTTCATCGCTGATGGGGGACTGCCCTTGTCGGTGATAAACGTCATCCCATTCGCTGACCTGCCTGGACAACGTGTCGATTTGCGCTCGGGCATCCTCGGGACAGTCTTCGGCCCAGGCCCAGCACGGTAGAAAGCCAATCAGGAGAACCATTGACGCGCGCATCGGGAGCATCCTTGCTCGAAAAGGGCGTTCAGCCTAAGTGATCCGCACGGCCACAAAAAAGCCCCGACCGAGCGGGGCTTTTTACCGGGTGTTTCTGCCTGCTTGAACCAGCCGTCCAACGCCTCCGGCGCGTCGTGGTTATCAGCCTCGGCCGCCCGATTTTGCTGGCCGCGTCGACTTCGGCCTCGGTTTCAACGATTTTGTTGCAATCTTTGAAAATCAAAAAGCCCCGCCGGGCGAACCTGGCGGGGCTTTGTCAGCCGCGAACGATTACAGACCGGCAGCGGTACGCAGGTCGTTGGCGCGGTCAGTTTTTTCCCAGGTGAAGGTGGTGAAGGTGTCGTCGCCGACCGTCTTCTGCGCAGGGGTACGACCGAAGTGGCCGTAGGCTGCGGTTTCCTGGTACATCGGATGCAGCAGGTCGAGCATGGTGGTGATCGCGTAAGGGCGCAGGTCGAAGATCTCGCGCACCAGCTTGACGATCTTGTCATCGCTGATCTTGCCGGTACCGAAGGTATTCAGCGAGATCGAAGTAGGCTGGGCCACACCAATGGCGTAGGACACCTGAATCTCGCAACGTTCAGCCAAGCCGGCGGCGACGATGTTCTTGGCCACGTAACGACCGGCGTAGGCAGCGGAACGGTCGACCTTGGATGGATCCTTGCCGGAGAACGCGCCACCGCCGTGACGGGCCATGCCGCCGTAGCTGTCGACGATGATCTTGCGACCGGTCAGGCCGCAGTCGCCCACCGGGCCGCCGATGATGAACTGGCCGGTCGGGTTGATGTGGAATTGGGTGTCCTTGCTCAGCAGCTCGGCAGGCAGTACGTGCTTGACGATCAGCTCCATCACGCCTTCGCGCAGGTCTTTGTAGGAGACATCCGGGTTGTGCTGGGTGGACAGTACGACGGCGTCGATACCCACCACTTTGCCGCCTTCGTAGCGGCAGGTGACCTGGGACTTGGCGTCCGGGCGCAGCCACGGCAGCAGGCCGGATTTACGTGCTTCGGCCTGGCGCTGTACCAACTGGTGAGAGAAGGTGATCGGCGCGGGCATCAGCACCTCGGTTTCGTTGCTGGCGTAGCCGAACATCAGGCCCTGGTCGCCAGCGCCTTGATCTTCAGGCTTGGCGCGGTCGACGCCCTGGTTGATGTCAGGGGACTGCTTGCCGATGATGTTCATCACGCCGCAGGTCGCGCCGTCAAAGCCGACGTCGGAGCTGTTGTAGCCGATGTCGGTGATCACGTCGCGCACGATCTGTTCCAGGTCGACCCAGGCCGTGGTGGTGACTTCGCCGGCGATGATCGCCACGCCCGTTTTCACCAGAGTCTCGCACGCCACACGGGCGAACTTGTCTTCAGCAATGATGGCGTCCAGCACCGCGTCAGAAATCTGGTCGGCGATTTTGTCCGGATGCCCTTCAGACACGGACTCGGAGGTGAAAAGGGAGTATTCGCTCATCTCGATGTTTTCCTGATATTTACCGATGGTGAGTGTCGCCAGTCGGTCGCTGAAAATGGCGGACCTGAATCTGGAAACCATTACGTAAACCTACATAGAGGCTTTCCCCGGGAACGAGTCCCGCAGCGGTGGCCCAACGGGCCAGATCGTCCTGTTCAAAACCCAACCAGAGATCACCGCAGGCCTCCCTGGCCCAATTCTGGTTGTGGCTGCATAAATCCGTTACCAGCAGGCTGCCGCCGGGGTGCAGCAACCCGGCCATTTGCTTGATCGCGTCGGCGGGGGCGGCAAAGTGGTGCAAGACCATGTTCAGCACCACGCAATCGGCCCGCAGGCGGGTGTCGCTCAGGGCGTCGGCCAGTTGCAGGCGGACGTTGCCCAACGCCTCGCGTTCACACAGCTGGCGCGCCAGTTCAAGCATCGCCGGGCTGTTGTCCAGTGCCGTCACTTGGCCAAAGCGCCGCGCCAGGTCCGGCAGGAAACCGCCGTCGCCAGGGCCGACTTCCAGGGCCGTGGCCTCATTGCTGAAGCTCAGCTTGTCCAGCAGCGCCAGTACGCTTTCGCGGTACTGGGGCAAGCCGGCGATCAGGTCTTGCTGTGCACGAAATTTCTCGGCAACCCGTGCGAAAAAATCCTGGCTGGCAGCGGCGCGTTGCCCATGAACCTGACTGACGCGCGACTGTACGTCGCTCGGCAGGTCCAGGCTGTCCACTTCGTCAAGCAGGGCGGCGTGCAGTTTGCCGCCGAGCAACTCGGTGTGGGGCAGGGCGCGACGGTAAAAAATTGCATTGCCTTCGCGGCGGGTCGCCACCAGGTCGGCCTGGGCCAGTACCTTCAGATGATGGCTCATGCCGGACTGGCCGATGGCGAAGATCTGCGCCAGCTCCAATACGCCGAAGGAATCGTTGGCCAGTGCGCGCAATACGTTCAAGCGCAACGGATCACCTGCAGCCTTGCAAAGGGCAGCCAGTTCATCGCCGTCGTCAGGACGCAGGGAGGGCACGGGTAGGTTCATAAGGCCAGCAGTCTAGTGACGGGTGGTAATCGCCGCAAGGCCAATATCAAAAAGTTTTGATATTGATCGATAAGTGGCAGTTATAAGCGGGCGCTATAACCTTTGGACGAACCGGCATCCGGGTTCTGCAAGGGATTGGCGGGCAAACCGCAGGAAAAACCGCTTCAAGTGACTATCTGTCATTGCCCGCAGGCGGTGGCTGAGGGAAAATGCCGGTCCTTTTTTCCGTTTCTTTGTTCAAGCCCCCAGGAGATCAGCGATGCCCAGCCGTCGTGAGCGTGCCAACGCCATTCGTGCCCTCAGCATGGATGCCGTGCAAAAAGCCAACAGCGGCCATCCCGGTGCCCCGATGGGCATGGCGGATATCGCCGAAGTACTTTGGCGTGACTACCTGAAGCACAACCCGAGCAACCCGTCGTTCGCCGACCGTGACCGTTTCGTACTGTCCAACGGCCACGGCTCGATGCTGATCTATTCGCTGCTGCACCTGAGCGGCTACGACGTCACCATCGATGACCTCAAGAGCTTCCGCCAGTTGCACAGCCGCACCCCGGGCCACCCGGAATTCGGCTACACCCCAGGCGTCGAGACCACCACCGGTCCCCTGGGCCAGGGCCTCGCTAACGCGGTTGGCTTCGCGCTGGCTGAAAAAGTCTTGGGCGCGCAGTTCAATCGCCCGGGCCACGATATCGTCGATCATCACACCTACGTATTTTTGGGTGATGGTTGCATGATGGAAGGCATTTCCCACGAAGTCGCTTCCCTGGCCGGCACCTTGGGCCTGGGCAAGCTGATTGCCTTCTACGATGACAATGGCATTTCCATCGACGGCGAAGTCGAAGGCTGGTTCACCGATGACACCCCCAAGCGTTTCGAAGCCTACAACTGGCAGGTGATCCGCAACGTCGACGGCCACGATCCGGAAGAAATCAAGATCGCCATCGACACCGCTCGCAAGAGCGCGCAGCCGACCCTGATCTGCTGCAAGACCACCATCGGCTTCGGCTCGCCGAACAAGCAAGGCAAGGAAGACTGCCACGGCGCTCCGCTGGGTGACGCGGAAATCGCCCTGACCCGCGAAGCGCTGAAGTGGAACCACGGCCCGTTCGAGATCCCGGCCGACATCTACGCCGAGTGGGACGCCAAGGAAAAAGGCCTGGCCACCGAAGCCGAGTGGGACCAGCGCTTCGCTGCCTACTCCGCCGAATTCCCTGAGCTTGCCAATGAGCTGGTACGCCGCCTGGCCGGTGACCTGCCGGCCGATTTCTCGGAAAAAGCCTCGGCCTACATCGCCGAAGTCGCGGCCAAGGGCGAGACCATTGCCAGCCGTAAAGCCAGCCAGAACACCCTGAACGCCTTTGGCCCGCTGCTGCCTGAGTTCCTCGGCGGTTCGGCCGACCTGGCCGGTTCCAACCTGACGTTGTGGAAAGGCTGCAAAGGCGTGTCGGCCGAAGACGCCAGCGGCAACTACATGTACTACGGCGTGCGCGAGTTCGGCATGAGCGCCATCATGAACGGCGTGTCGCTGCACGGCGGCCTGGTGCCTTACGGCGCGACCTTCCTGATGTTCATGGAGTACGCCCGCAACGCGGTACGCATGGCCGCGCTGATGAAGAAGCGCGTGATCCATGTGTACACCCACGACTCCATCGGCCTGGGCGAAGACGGCCCGACGCACCAGCCGGTCGAGCAATTGACCAGCTTGCGCACCACGCCGAACCTGGATTGCTGGCGCCCTGCCGACGCGGTGGAATCCGCCGTGGCCTGGAAGCACGCCATCGAGCGCAAGGACGGCCCTTCGGCGCTGATCTTCTCGCGCCAGAACCTGCAGCACCAGGTGCGTACCGACGCGCAGATCGCCGACATCAGCCGTGGTGGCTATGTGCTCAAGGACTGCATCGGTGAGCCGGAACTGATCCTGATCTCCACCGGTTCCGAAGTGGGCCTGACCGTTCAGGCGTACGACAAGCTGACCGCCCAGGGCCGCAACGTGCGCGTGGTGTCCATGCCCTGCACCAGCGTGTTCGAAGCCCAGGACGCCGGCTACAAGCAATCGGTATTGCCGTTGCAGGTCAGCGCGCGTATCGCCATTGAGGCGGCTCACGCCGACTACTGGTACAAGTACGTAGGCCTGGAAGGCCGCGTGATCGGCATGACCACCTACGGTGAGTCGGCACCGGCACCTGCCTTGTTCGAAGAGTTCGGTTTCACCCTGGAAAACATCCTGGGCCAGGCTGAAGAGTTGTTGGAAGACTAAGGCGCTAACGCGGTGGCCCACTGACCACCGCCTCTACTGTAGGAGCGAGCTTGCTCGCGAAGATCGTTAACGATAACGCAGCGTTTCTGGTTTAACGCGGCGCTCTCAAGTTCTTCGCGAGCAAGCTCGCTCCTACAGTGGTTTGTGTCGCCCCTACTGCGAGAACCCCATGCCCCAACCGCGTCCCTACAAAGTTGCACTCAACGGCTACGGCCGCATTGGTCGTTGCGTCTTGCGTGCTCTGTTCGAGCGAGGGGCGGCGGCAGGGTTTGAAATTGTTGCGATCAACGACTTGGCCGACATGGCCAGCATCGAATACCTGACACGTTTCGACTCCACCCATGGCCGCTTCCCTGGCGAAGTGCGGGTCGAGGACGATTGTCTGCATATCAATGGCGACTGCGTAAAAGTACTGCGCAGTGCCACCCCCGAGGGCATCGACTGGGCGGCGCTGGGCGTCGACCTGGTGTTGGAGTGCTCCGGTGCCTACCACACCCGTGCCGACGGCCAGCGTTTTCTTGATGCCGGCGCTCCGCGCGTGCTGTTTTCCCAGCCGATGGCCAGCGAGGCGGATGTCGACGCCACCGTCGTCTACGGCATCAACCAGGATTGCCTGACCGGCGCCGAGCTGCTGGTGTCCAACGCCTCGTGCACCACCAACTGCAGCGTGCCGTTGTTGCGCCTGCTGGATCAGGCGATCGGCCTGGACTACGTGTCGATCACCACGATCCACTCGGCCATGAACGACCAACCGGTGATCGACGCCTATCACCACGAGGACCTGCGCCGCACGCGCTCGGCGTTCCAGTCAGTGATTCCGGTGTCCACCGGCCTGGCGCGTGGCATCGAGCGATTGCTGCCGGAACTTGCCGGGCGAATCCAGGCCAAAGCGGTACGGGTGCCGACGGTGAACGTGTCCTGTCTGGACATCACCATGCAAACCGTGAGCGATACCGATGCGGCGCAGGTCAACCGGATATTGCGCGACGCCGCCACCAGCGGCCCGCTCAAAGGCTTGCTGGCCTACACCGAGTTGCCCCACGCCAGCTGCGATTTCAACCATGACCCGCATTCGGCGATTGTCGATGCCAGCCAGACCCGCGTTTCCGGCCCGAGGCTGGTGAACATCCTGGCCTGGTTCGACAACGAATGGGGCTTTGCCAACCGAATGCTCGATGTTGCAGAACACTATCTGCAAGTGGCTTCCAAACAACCTCAACAGTAATTCAGGAACTGCGACCCATGACCGTGTTGAAGATGACCGACCTCGATCTGCAAGGTAAGCGCGTACTGATTCGCGAAGACCTCAACGTCCCAGTCAAGGACGGTGTTGTCACCAGCGATGCGCGAATCCTGGCCTCGCTGCCGACCATCAAGCTGGCCCTGGAAAAAGGCGCGGCCGTGATGGTCTGCTCCCATCTGGGTCGCCCGACCGAAGGTGAGTTCTCCGCTGAAAACAGCCTCAAACCTGTGGCCGAATACCTGAGCAAGGCCCTGGGCCGCGACGTACCGTTGGTGGCTGACTACCTGGGCGGCGTTGACGTCAAGCCTGGCGACATCGTGCTGTTCGAAAACGTGCGCTTCAACAAGGGCGAGAAAAAGAACAGCGACGAGCTGGCCCAGCAATACGCGGCGCTGTGCGACGTATTCGTGATGGACGCCTTTGGCACCGCCCACCGCGCCGAAGGCTCGACCCACGGCGTGGCGAAGTTTGCCAAGGTCGCCGCTGCCGGCCCGCTGCTGGCCGCTGAGCTGGATGCGCTGGGCAAGGCCCTGGGCGCTCCGGCGCAACCGATGGCCGCCATCGTGGCCGGTTCCAAAGTCTCCACCAAGCTGGACGTACTCAACAGCCTCAGCCAGATCTGCAATCAGCTGATCGTCGGCGGCGGCATTGCCAACACCTTCCTGGCCGCAGCCGGCCACCCGGTGGGCAAGTCGCTGTACGAGCCGGACCTGCTCGACACCGCCCGCGCCATCGCCGCCAAGGTCAGCGTACCGCTGCCGGTGGACGTGGTGGTCGCCAAGGAATTCGCCGAAAGCGCCGAAGCCACCGTCAAGCTCATCGCTGACGTGGCCGACGACGACATGATCCTGGATATCGGTCCGCAAACCGCAGCCAACTTCGCTGAGCTGTTGAAAGCCTCCCAGACCATCCTGTGGAACGGCCCGGTCGGCGTATTCGAATTCGACCAATTCGGCAATGGCACCAAGGTGTTGGCCAAAGCCATCGCTGAAAGCTCGGCATTCTCCATCGCGGGGGGTGGCGACACCCTGGCGGCCATCGATAAATATGGCGTTGCTGATCAGATCTCCTACATTTCTACCGGCGGCGGTGCGTTCCTCGAGTTCGTCGAGGGCAAAGTACTGCCGGCCGTTGAAGTGCTGGAAACCCGAGCCAAAGGTTAAGGCGCGCGTGATCAGGAAAAAGGAGCGTCCCATGATCAAGTCGTTGGCACTGGTGATAGCAGTGGGCCTGTTGGCCGGCTGCAGCAGCACGCCAAGCGCGGCGCCGGAAGCTGAAAAGCCGGGGCCGGTGCAGAAGAAAAGCTGCTACCAGGCCGACTGGCAAGCCGAGACCATGCCGGTGATCAACAAGCGCATGGGCAATGACAGGCTGGAGAAATACGACTCCGCGCCCAACGGTCAGGAACAGGGTTGCCCTTGACGGGTCTGATCCACTAACCCACAGCAATGGCGGCCTTGTGTCGCCCTGCGAGGATTGGCAATGAAAGGCGCTATCGCCCTGGCAACCCTGGCCTTGTTGGCCGGTTGCAGCAGCATGAACATGTTCGACAAGGCTGGGCCGGAAGGTAAATGGACGACGTGGACCTGCGACAGCAAGGCCGAGGTCAATTGGCGCTTCGCCAACCCGGCCCGCACTGAGGTGGATGTACGCCTCGGCGGTTCCGACCAGGTTTATCGCCTCAAGCAGGACGTGGCGGCTTCGGGCGTGCTGTACAGCAATGATCAGCTGGCGTTTCACACCAAGGGTGAGGAAGGCCTGATTTACTGGACGGCCACGGATGATTTGATTGGACGGGGCTGCAAGGCCCAATAAGGTCTCGAATGTGACGAGATCCAAATGTGGGAGGGGGCTTGCCCCCGATTACGGTAGGTCCGCCAGCACACAGGTGTCTGGCAAACCGCTATCGGGAGCAAGCCCCCTCCCACATTAAATCCGGTTCCAAAGTGACATAGGTTGTGAGCCGGACACTGCAATAACGATTCAGCAGCACAAGGCTCAACCCCTTGATCTGCAATAACTTGAATAGCAGCCGCCGCTACGGCAGGCTTGCACGATTAACGACCCTCGACCGGGAGAGACAACACAATGGCACTTATCAGCATGCGTCAAATGCTGGACCACGCAGCCGAGTTCGGCTACGGCGTCCCAGCCTTTAACGTCAACAACCTTGAGCAGATGCGCGCCATCATGGAAGCCGCTGACAAGACCGACTCCCCCGTGATCGTCCAGGCTTCGGCCGGTGCCCGCAAATACGCCGGTGCGCCGTTCCTGCGCCACCTGATCCTCGCGGCCATCGAAGAATTCCCGCACATCCCGGTGTGCATGCACCAGGACCACGGCACCAGCCCTGACGTGTGCCAGCGCTCGATCCAGCTGGGCTTCAGCTCGGTGATGATGGACGGCTCTCTCGGCGAAGACGGCAAGACCCCGACCGATTACGAATACAACGTACGCGTTACCCAACAAACCGTGGCCATGGCTCACGCCTGCGGCGTATCGGTTGAAGGCGAGTTGGGCTGCCTGGGTTCCCTGGAAACCGGCATGGCCGGCGAAGAAGACGGCATCGGCGCCGAAGGCGTGCTGGATCACAGCCAGATGCTGACCGACCCGGAAGAAGCCGCCGACTTCGTCAAGAAGACCCAGGTAGATGCCCTGGCCATCGCCATCGGCACCAGCCACGGCGCCTACAAGTTCACCAAGCCACCGACCGGCGACGTGCTGGCCATCGACCGCATCAAGGAAATCCACAAACGCATCCCCAACACCCACCTGGTGATGCACGGTTCTTCCTCGGTACCGCAAGAGTGGCTGGCGATCATCAACCAGTACGGCGGCGACATCAAAGAAACTTACGGCGTACCGGTTGAAGAAATCGTCGAAGGCATCAAGTACGGCGTGCGCAAGGTCAACATCGACACCGACCTGCGTCTGGCCTCCACGGGCGCGATGCGTCGCCTGATGGCGACCAACCCGAGCGAGTTCGACCCGCGTAAATTCTTCGGCGCCACCGTGACCGCCATGCGTGATGTTTGTATTGCACGTTATGAAGCGTTTGGTACTGCCGGTAATGCTTCGAAGATCAAGCCGATCTCGTTGGAAGCGATGTACCAGCGGTATTTGAAAGGTGAGTTGAACGCCAAGGTCAATTAAGCCTCAGCGTTTAAAAGGAAGCCCGCAGTGATGCGGGCTTTTTTGTGTTTGGAATTTGATCAGGCAGCGCTGGGAGTATCGAAGCCACGGTGTTCGATAACGCGGAACACGTCACTCACGTCCTGTACCAAAATACGCGCAGTGTTAGCCACGTTGTTCAGGTCGCGCTCGGCGAAGTCCGGCAGGCTGGAGCAGGCCATCAGGTTGAGGTGTTCCAATGCGACGTTGAGGCGTTCGCGCAGGCAGGCGTGGAGGTCGAGCAGTGGGGCGTCGCTGTCGATCAAGAGCACGGGCGAATCGGTCGCGGACTCAGTGCAGGGATAAAAACGGCGGGGCGGAAGTTGGTTGTTCATGGCAAATCCTTAACTCGAAAGAAGAATAACCACCGTTTGCTGCGAAACAAATTGGGTGGCAGCTGTACGCGGGTTCGCAGACCGAGGAGTTAAGACCCGGCAGACCCGAAGGTCTCCCACGCACAGCCGCCATAACAAAGACGACCGTCGGCCGGGAGCCTGGGCTGTTTTTGACGGGTGCGGAATTAACTCTGTAGGGCTGCGAAACCCTGCCACCGATCAATGCCAGCGACGAGGCGAACTATAAGCGGCGATCTGTCTGGCCGCAACGGTGCTGTAGGACGAACACCGGCCTCTCAGGCCAAGCAGGGCGAATGTGGGAGGGGGCTTGCCCCCGATGCCGGTGCGTCAGTCACTGCATGTGCAAGCTGATACGCCGCCATCGGGAGCAAGCCCCCTCCCACAGGGGATTCAAGTGTCTGCACTTATTGGGGAATGACCCTCGCGCTCATCGGACATGGCCTACGCGCATTGAGGCCAGTCCACCTATTCATGATCAATATCCAACTTCGCAAACGTCACCTTTGCCCCTTCCTTGCTGTCCCCACTGTTGTCCTGCACATACACCCCCGCCTTGAAGTACAGCGGCTTGTCGGCCCAGGCCGCGCCGATGCGTTCATTCCACTCACTGTCGGCCGCGTACACGCTGAGCAGCCCGGCTTTGTTGAGGTTGATCACATAGGTGAAGGTCTTTTCCAGTGGCACATTGGAGGCAACGATGATTACCCGGCTTTCAGATTCGTCCGGGCGCATGCGCACTTTGGCGACGATGTTGCCGGTCTGGGTTTTTTCCTTGAACTGGTACTCCAGCTTGATCAGCGGTTTCTGACTGTCGTAGGCGTGGATCTGGCCGATCACGACCTTGCCGGTGGACGGTACCTGGTTGACGGTGAGCGTGGCGCGCAGGAAGTTATCGGCTTCGGGGTAGGTCCAGTTGCGCAAGCGCCCGTCGGAGTAGGTCTCGCGCAGTTCGCTGCGCGGGTAGATGGCGTTTTCCGTGCGGGTGCCGGTGACAGGGGTCCAGAACTGCACATCGCTGCCTTCGGCCTGGAAGTACTGGTCATTGAAGCCGTTGAGCAGCTTCGGGGTTTCGATGGTCGTGGGCGGGGAGCCGACCGGAATGCTCAGGTTCCAGGTGGAAAGGTCGATCATGGTGTTGGCCTTTTACGAGGGGTGAAAGCTTTAGCCCAAGGGCTGCACAGGTTCTTTATAGGTGGTGTTAACCAAGTTGTTAACACTGACTGGCAATTTATTGGCGTCAGCAGAATGCCAAAAAGCCATGTTGCCCATGGTACGCGGGCTACAGAGCCTTACCGTTAGTCGGCTGCCTCGGCTTTGGCGCAATGATGGCATCGACGTTACTTCTGCTTTTTTATAACCGGGGCTAGAGTGAGGCCTCATTATTTGTCCGGTTTAAAGTACCCGAAGTGACCGGTGCAGTTCCTTAAGGAAGAGACGTAGCATGGATTGCGCTCCAAACCTCGGCGACGGCAGTTCAGTTCTCTTGGTGGTCGATGACTACCCGGAAAATCTCGTCAGCATGCGTGCAGTGTTGCAGCGCGAAGACTGGCGAATCATTACCGCCGCTTCCGGTCTGGAGGCCCTGGAATTGCTACTGGTCCACGACGTCGATCTGGTATTGCTGGATGTGCGAATGCCCGGTATGGATGGCTTCGAGGTGGCACGCCTGATGCGGGGCAGCCAGCGTACGAGCATGACGCCGATCATCTTTCTCACCGCCGATGCACAGTCGCCCGACGCGGTGCTCAAAGGCTATGCCAGCGGTGCGATCGACTACCTGTTCAAGCCCTTCGACCCGCATATCCTCAAGCCCAAGGTGCAGGCGCTGTTGGAGCATCAGCATAATCGCCGCGCCCTGCAGCGGTTGAGCCATGACCTGGAAGCCGCCCGCGCCTTCAATGCCTCGGTGTTGGACAACGCGGCCGAAGGCATTCTGGTGGTGGGCGAGGGCAGCGTGATTGAGTATGCCAACCCTGCGATCTCCAGGCTGCTCAACGCCACGATGGCGGAGTTGCAAGGCGAGAGTTTCTTGAGCTTCCTGCAAAAACCCCATGTGCCCGCCTGGTTGGGGTTCCCGATGTATGAGGCCTATCGCAAAGGCGAAACGTGGCGCTTGCACGATGCCATCTTGCGCACCAGCCGTGGTCAACAGGTGCCGGTGGCGTTGTCCTGCGCGCCCTTGCCCGCAGAGCAGAAGGCGATGGTGGTGACGGTGCTGGACATGTCCGAGGTGCGTCACTTGCACCAGCAACTGGAGTTCCAGGCGGTGACCGACCCGTTGACCGGGCTGCTGAATCGTCGCGGCTTCTACCAGACAGTGGGCAACATGTTGTCGCGCAGCGAGCGCAATGAGCAGTCGCTGGTGTTGCTGTACCTGGATCTGGATGGCTTCAAACGAGTCAACGATACCTTGGGCCACGACGCCGGTGATCGCGTGCTGCGCTGGGTTTCCGAGCAGATGCAGGCGTGCCTGCGCTCCTACGACATTCTGGGACGCATGGGCGGGGATGAATTCACTGCCTTGCTGGAGCTGGAGTTCCCGGAGCAGGCGGCGAAGATTGCGGAAAAACTGATCGAACGGGTGTCGGTGTGCCAGCAGGTCGACGGTCTGGAGGTGATGCTTGGGGTCAGCATCGGTATTGCGACGTTTCCCGACTGTGGCTCGGACCTGAGCGGTTTGTTGCGCGCGGCGGACATCGCCATGTACGAAGCCAAGCGCGCCGGCCGTCAGCAGTATCGCTATTACGACCAAGAAATGAACGGCCGAGCCCGCTCACGCCTGATGCTGGAAGACAGTGTGCGCACCGCGATTCAAAACAAGGAATTCACCTTGGTATACCAGCCTCAGGTGTCGCTGGAGGACGGGCGCTTGCGCGGTGTCGAGGCGTTGCTGCGCTGGCAGCACCCGAGCGTCGGCGATGTGTCGCCGGGTCTGTTTTTGCCGTTGCTGGAAGAGGCGCGCTTGATCAGCCAGTTGAGCACTTGGATTTACCAGCAAGTCGCCGCCCAACGCCAGGCCTGGCAAGCGGCGTTCGATGAAGAGCTGGTGCTGAGCGTGAGCCTGAGCAGCAGCCAGTTCAATATGCCCAACCTGGCCAGTCAACTGCGCCAGGTCCTCGAAAGGCACGGGTTACAGGGGCGGCAGTTGGAAGTGGAAATCAGTGAAGACTGCCTGATGAGTAACCTTGAGGAATCGACCAAGCAGCTCAAACTGTTGCGTGGGCTTGGGGTGCGTATCGCCCTGGATGACTTTGGCTCAGGGCGGTGTTCCCTGGCGCATTTGCGCGACCTGGCGTTCGACACCCTCAAGCTGGACCCGCAATTGGTGGCTCGCCTGCCAGGCTCGGCACGGGATGCAGCGATGGCGCGCAGCATCATCGAGCTGTGCGGGCATTTTGATGTGCTGGTGATCGCCGAGGGCGTGGAAACCCTTGAGCAGTCGCAGTGGCTCAAGGCCCATGGCTGCTCGTTCATCCAGGGCACCTGGGCGGCGGCGCCGCTGATGGCCGAGGACGTTGTCGGTTGGTCGCACCCTCACGCGCTTTGAATTCGCTACACTGGCGCCCGTCCGAACCACGTTGCAGACCCCATGACCGCGTTGAAATACCTCCAGGCCTATCCCGCTGCCCTTCAGGAGCAAGTTCGCCAGCTGATCGCCAAGGACCAGTTGGGCGCCTATCTGGAGCAGCGTTATCCCGAGCGGCACGCCGTGCAGAGCGACAAGGCCCTGTACAGCTACGCCCTGGCCTTGAAGCAGGAACACCTGCGCAATGCGCCGTCGATCGACAAGGTGCTGTTTGATAACCGCCTGGACCTGACCCACCGCGCCCTGGGATTGCACACCACGATTTCCCGGGTGCAGGGTGGCAATCTCAAGTCCAAGAAAGAGATCCGCATCGCCTCGCTGTTCAAGGAAGCGGCTCCCGAGTTCCTGCGCATGATCGTGGTGCACGAGCTGGCGCACTTCAAGGAATCGGACCACAACAAGGCGTTCTACAAACTCTGTGAACACATGATGCCCGGCTACCACCAGGTGGAATTCGACCTGCGGGTGTACCTTACCTGGCGCGATCTGCAGGGCAAGCCCTAATCACAAGGCGATTGACCATGGATGTGAGCAAGACCAAGAGCAGCTTCTACCGCCGCCTGTATGTGGCGTATTTGATCGACAGCGGGCTGGCCAGCAGCGTCCCTGCATTGACCGAAGCGACTGGCATGCCCCGGCGCACGGCGCAGGATACGATTGCGGCGTTGGCCGATCTGGATATTGTGTGCGAGTTCGAGCAGGAGGATGGCGCCCGTAACCATGCCGGGCGTTATCGGATTCGGAACTGGGGTGCGATTGATCGCGGATGGATCGAGGCTAATCTGGTGTCGATCAAGCGGGTATTGGGTTATCCCTGAAGGCTTGCAGTGCCTGGCCTGACGCTATCGGGGGCAAGCCCCCGCCCACATTTGAATGTATTCACAAATCAAATGTGGGAGGGAGCTTGCCCCCGATGAGGCCATCAGACTCGCCGCATCCCGATATGTGGAATGTCGTCTTCCAGGTATTCCTCTCCCGCCACCACAAACCCGTACCGTCCGTAATACCCCTGCAAGTGCGCCTGGGCTGACAGAAAAATCGGTGTCTCGGGCCAGATATCCCGGATCTGATTAAGGGCCTCTTCCATCATCAAATGTCCCAGCCCGGTGCCGCGTGCCGATGGCGAGACGATCACTCGACCGATCACCACATCGCCGCCCTGGGTCTCTGGGTCCAGCAGCCGCAGGTAGGCCACCAGTTCATTGTCGTTCCAGGCCATCAAGTGGTGGGTATCGCCTGACAGGTCCTGCCCGTCAATGTCCTGGTAAACGCATTTCTGTTCAACGACGAACACCTCGCCGCGCAGGCGCAGGATGGCGTAAAGCTGTTCTTTGCCCAGATCGTCGTGATGTTTGCAGACCCAATCAACCGTCATGATGTGCGCTCTTGTCAAAGGCTTGGCAGGGATAGTAAGCGCGACCGGCGCTGCTGTCTAAAACCGGCTATTTTGTGAATAGCGTCAATTTGCCATCATTCAGTGCATGCACGGCCGACTTCTTTGTGTAATAAGCAATGCACGCTCATTGATGAGCTACTGTTATCAGGCCATCGCCTGCCCGCCAAGGACTTTAAGCATGCCGCGATTGTCTCGTGCCGTTGCTTTGATTGCAGTGTTGCTGCTGGCTCAACCGGTGGTGGCGCAGCGTCTGCGCCTGGTGGCGGATGGCTGGCCACCGTTTACCGATGTCACCTTGGTCAACGGCGGGCTGGCCACGGATATCGTCAGCACCGCGCTGGCTCGGGCGGGGTACGCCAGTGATTTTGAGCAGGTGCCTTGGGCGCGCGCGCTGAAGGGTGTAGGCGATGGGCGCTACGACGTGCTGATCAACGCGTGGTACGACGATGCCCGCACGCAGCTGGGGCAGTTTTCCGAGCAATATCTGGTCAACCGTGTGCGTTTTATCAAGCGTCGCGACGACGCTATTGATTATCAGAGCCTGGAACAGTTGCACGACGAAAGCATCGCCGTGGTGCGAGGCTATGCCTATTCGGCGGCATTCGACCAGGATGCGCTGTTACAGAAAGTCCCTGTGCATAACTTTGCCATGGCCGTGCGCATGCTGGCGGCGGGCCGTGTGCGGCTGACGCTGGAAGACGAGTACGTGGCGCGTTACTACCTGGCGCGGGAGTCGCCGAGGGTGCGCAATGCCGTGGAGTTCCTGGGCAAGCCGCTGAGCGAGAACAGCCTGCATATTCTGGTCAGCCTGAAGAACCCTGAGCATGCGCAGATCGTGGCCGGCTTTGATCGGGAGATTGCCAGGATGAAGGCGGATGGCAGTTATGCCAGGTTGATGAAGGCGCATGGGATGTAGTGCCTGTGAGGGCCTCATCGGGGGCAAGCCCCCTCCCACATTTGACTGCATTCCACTTTGAGAGGGGCTTGCCCCCGATGGCGTTCTAAGCCGCGCGGGTATCCTTGATCAGATGCGCCGCCAACGTCCGCAACGGCCCCAGCTGCCGACAGATCAACGCCAACTGCGTTTGCACCAGCCGCTGGCCTTCGTCGATCTCATCCGGCATCTGCTCAAGCTGCGCCGCCAGTGCTTCCTCCTCATCACTCTGAATCGCAATCGGCTGTTTATTCGCCAGCCCACTGGCGATCTCGTCGATGCTCAACGCCAGGGCGTGCCCGGCACCGTCGATCAACTGCTCCCGCACCTCGGCCGGCAGCTGGGTGTCGCGGTGTGCGCCAAGGCCCGACAAGTAGCTGAGCAGGGTGTGCGACAGCACCAGGAACCTGAAGCCCACATCCGCTTCCTTACGGAAATGCCCCGGTTCCATCAGCATGTTCGCCAGGGTGGTGGACAGCGCCGCATCGGCGTTGTGCGCGTTGCGACGGGCCAAGCGGTAGGCCAGGTCGTCGCTCTTGCCAGCGGCGTACTGCTGCATGATCTGGCGCAGGTAGATGCTGTTACAGGTCAGGGTATTGGCCAGCACTTTGTTCAGGCGCCGGCCTTGCCAGTCCGGCAGGAACAGGAACACCGCCAGGCCCGCGATCAGGCTGCCGAGCAGGGTATCGAACAGGCGTGGCAGGAACAGTCCGTAGCCATCGCCCACCTGGTTGAAGCAGAACAGCACCATCAGGGTGATCGCTGCCGTGGCCAGGGTGTAGCGCGTGGTGCGGTTGATAAAGAACACCAGGCCGGCAGCGATGGCGAACATCGATTGCACCACCGGGCTGGGGAACAGGTCGAACAGCGCCCAGGCCACCGTGAGGCCGATGGCGGTGCCGATGATCCGCTGGCCCAGCTTGCGTCGCGTCGCGCCGTAGTTCGGTTGGCAAACAAATAGCGTGGTGAGGATGATCCAGTAGCCTTGGGACGCGTGGATGGCATGCAGCGTGGCGTAGCCGACGGTCAGTGCCAGGGACAGGCGCAGGGCGTGGCGAAACAGCAGCGAGGTCGGCGTGAGCTGGGTGCGCAGGCGCGTCCACATTTCCTTGAGGTTGCGCGGGGCGCGGTCCAGCAGGTTGCTGTCGGTGGCGTCGGCCAGGGCGTCGGGGTTGCTCGCGTCGCCGAGCAGGCGGTCGAGGGTGGACAGGTTGGCGGCCAGGGCGCGCAACGAGCGCAGTAAACCGCGCCAGGCCGGGTTGCTCTGGATGCGCAGGTGTTCCAGGGAGGCGTTCAAATCGCCCAGGGCTTCGGCGAAGCTGTCGTCATAGATGAACGGCTGGCGCAGCTGGATCGACTCGGCCAGGGCCTGGCACGCCTTGCCTTGCTGGCGCAGCAGGCGTTGGCAGCGGAACAGCACGTCGCTGTGGAAGAAGGCTTCGGCCAGGGCGTTATACGGGTAATGGGACGAGCTGGCGCGCTCGTGGATGTCTTGCGCCAGGAAGTACAGCTTCAGGTAACGGCTGACCTTCGAGCCTGGGCGACCGTTGCCGACGCGGTGCAGGATGATTTCCTTGGCGGCATTCAAGGCGGCGACGACCCGGCCATTCTGCTGGGCCAATTCCAGGCGCCGCGCCTCTACGTCCAGCTGGCGGATCGGTTCGAACAGCGACGACTTGAGCTTGAGGTAGCGCCCCAGCTCGCGGAACAACCGCGCCAGGCTCTGCTGCACCGGCTGGTTGGAAAACAGCGCCTGCCACAGCACCGACAGCACGCCGTACCAGGCCGCGCCCGCCACCAGCAGCAGCGGCTCGTGCCAAAAATCACTGACGGCACCGCCACGCTGGTCCACGCCGATCATGGTGTAGACCGACAGAATCAATGTGGCCGAGGCAATCGCGCCATAGCGTTCGCCGAGCGCGCCGAGCATGGTCAGGCCGAACGTGGCCAGGGCCAGGGAGGCCGCGAAAATCCAGGGGTAAGGGAACAGCAGTTCCACCGACAGCGCCGCGATGCTGAAGCACACCAGCGTCACCGCCAGGGCGTTGAGGCGGCCTTGCCAACTGTCATCGGTCTCGGCCAGGGCGCTGGCGATAATCCCCAGGAACAGCGGGATCAACAGCGTCATTTCATCCTGATACCAGCACAGCGCCATGCTGCCGGTCAGGGCGATGAATACCCGAATGCTGTAGCTGAATTTATCCAGTGCCCACAGGCGCCGCAGGGACTGCTTGAACGAGGTCGATGACATGAAGTCGGGAGTCTTCCGGGACGATGCCGCTAAATTGAGCTATCAAGGACGCCACGGCAAGGGTGGTGATCACATCCACCCGCAAAATATTTCCCTGGCTCACCACAGACCAAATGTGGGAGGGGGCTTGCCCCCTCCCACATTTTTAACTGTGTTGAGTCAGACGTACTGCGCAGCCGCATAGCCTGACGCCCAGGCCCACTGGAAGTTGAACCCGCCCAAGTGGCCGGTTACATCCAGCACTTCACCGATAAAGTACAGCCCTGGGCTTTTCAGCGACTCCATGGTCTTGGATGACACTTCCCGCGTATCCACCCCGCCCAATGTCACCTCGGCGGTGCGATAGCCCTCCGTGCCCGCCGGTACCAACTGCCAGCTGCCGAGCATCGAAGCGATATCGGCGATTTCGGCGTGGGTGTACTGCTTCATCGGCTTGGACGCGAACCAGGTCTCCGCCAGCAGATTGGCCATCTTCTTGGTGAAAATCTCGCCCAGCAGGGTTTTCAGCTCGCTGTTGGGGCGCTCGGCCTGTTGCTGTTGCAGCCAGGCGTGGGCGTCGTGGTCGGGCAGCAGGTTGATTTCCACGGTGTCGCCGGATTCCCAGTAGGAAGAAATCTGCAGGATCGCCGGCCCGCTCAGGCCGCGATGGGTGAACAGGATGTTCTCGCGAAAACTCTGGCCGTTGCAGCTGACCAGGCAGTCCACCGAGGTGCCCGACAGCTCGCCGCACAAGTCCTTGAGCTGATCGGTGATGGTGAACGGCACCAGTCCCGCGCGGGTCGGCAGCAGCTCATGGCCAAATTGCCTGGCCACTTGATAACCGAAACCGGTGGCGCCGAGGGTCGGGATCGACAGGCCGCCCGTGGCGATCACCAAGGACTCGCAGCGCAGTTCGCCCAGGGTGGTCTGCAACTGGTAGCCGTGGTCGACCTTGGCGATGGCTTCAATCGAGGTGTCCAGGTGCAGGCTCACGCCGGTCTGGATGCATTCGTCGAGCAGCATGCCGAGGATGTCGCTGGACTTGTTGTCGCAGAACAGCTGGCCGAGTTTCTTTTCGTGGTACGGCACGCCGTGCTTGGCCACCAGCCCGATGAAATCCCACTGGGTATAGCGCGCCAGTGCCGACTTGCAGAAGTGCGCGTTGTGCGAGAGGAAGTTGGCCGGCTCGGTGTACAGGTTGGTGAAATTGCAGCGGCCACCGCCGGACATCAGGATCTTTTTGCCGGCCTTGTTCGCATGGTCGATCAGCATCACCTTGCGCCCCCGCCCCGCGGCGGTCAGCGCGCACATCAAGCCTGCGGCGCCGGCGCCAATGATCACAACTTCGGTCGAGCGCACAGCAATGTCCTCATACAAATTCTGAATTGGAATACAGTCAAATGTGGGAGGGGGCTTGCTCCCGATGGCGGTGTATCAGTAACAGATGTACTGACTGACACACCGTAATCGGGGGCAAGCCCCCTCCCACATTGGATTTTCATTGGATGGAAGAGCCTTACAGAATCCGCACGCGCAACGAACGGCCTTTGATCTTGCCGTCGTTCAAACGCTGCAGCGCCTGCTTGGCGACCCCGCGTTCCACGGCGACGAAGGCCTGGAAGTCAAAGATCGCGATCTTGCCGACCTGGGCCCCCGGAATGCCGGCATCGCCGGTCAGTGCGCCAAGGATGTCGCCTGGGCGAACCTTGTCTTTACGCCCGGCGGCGATGCACAGGGTGCTCATCTGCGGTAGCAGCGGGCCGCCGCTCTGCGGCTTGAGGTTGTCCAGCTGGTCCCAGTTCAAGGGCGACTTTTGCAACTGCTCGATGGCTTGGGCACGGTGCGCTTCGGACGGCGCCACCAGGCTGATGGCGATGCCGGTCTCACCCGCGCGACCGGTACGGCCGACACGGTGAATATGGATTTCCGAGTCGCGAGCCAGTTCGACGTTGATCACCATGTCCAGTGCGTCGATGTCCAGGCCACGGGCGGCCACGTCGGTGGCTACCAGGACCGAGGTGCTGCGGTTGGCGAACATGGCCAGCACCTGGTCACGGTCACGCTGCTCCAGGTCGCCATGCAGGCCAACGGCGGAAATGCCCTTGGCGGTCAGGTGATCCACGGTCTCCTGCACTTGCTGCTTGGTAAAGCAGAACGCCACGCACGAAGCCGGGCGGAAATGCGCCAGCACCTTGGTCACGGCGTCCATGCGCTCTTCCGGCGAGATCTCGTAGAAACGCTGCTCGATCTGGTCGTCGGAGTGGAAGGCTTCGGCTTTCACCTGTTGAGGGGCGCGCATGAACTTGGAGGCCAGCTGCTTGATGCTCACCGGGTAGGTGGCCGAGAACAGCAGAGTCTGGCGGCGCGGCGGGGTCTTGCTGATGATGTCTTCGATGGCGTCGTAGAAACCCATGTCGAGCATGCGGTCGGCTTCATCGAGGATCAGCGTGTTCAAACCGTCCAGTACCAGCGAACCTTTGCGCAAGTGCTGCTGGATACGCCCCGGGGTGCCGACGATCACGTGGGCACCGTGCTCAAGGGAGGCGATCTGTGGGCCGAGGGACACGCCACCGCACAGGGTCAGCACCTTGATGTTGTCTTCGGCGCGGGCCAGGCGACGGATTTCCTTGGCAACCTGGTCGGCCAGCTCGCGCGTCGGACACATCACCAGGGCCTGGCAACCGAAGTAGCGCGGGTTGATCGGGTTCAGCAGGCCGATACCGAACGCGGCGGTCTTGCCGCTGCCGGTCTTGGCCTGGGCGATCAGGTCCAGCCCCTTGAGGATCACCGGCAAGCTCTGCGCCTGGATCTGCGTCATCTCGACATAACCCAGCGAGTCGAGGTTAGCCAGCATGGCGGCGGACAGGGGCAAAGTATTAAAAGCGGTGGCGATGGTGGTCACGGGACTGGCTCTGCAAAACAAAATGTCGCGCAGTGTACCAGCCTCGTGGGAATTTCCCCGCAAGTTCTAGACGAGCCGCCGTTCAATGCTCCAGGTCGTGCTCGCGGCTGACCACGCGTTTGCCATCTTTTGGCGACAATTGCAGGAAGATCGCCGCCGCCAGCATGGCCATGATGCCCACCGTGAGGAACGTCAGCTGGAACGCGCCCAGTACCGTGTTCACCCCATCGTTGCCGGTCTCCAAGGTAAACCCGCCGAGCAGCGCACCGGCGCAGGCCACGCCCAGGCTCAGGGACAGTTGCGCCACCACCGACAGCAAACTGTTGCCGCTGCTGGCCTGGGCGTCGTCGAGGTCGATCAGCGTCACGGTGTTCATCGCGGTGAATTGCAGGGAGTTGATCGCGCCCAGCACCGCGAGCATGCCCAGCAGCACGGGATAGGGCGTCTGCTCGCTGACCAGGCCCATGCTCGCCAGCATCGCGCCCAGGGCCAGGGTATTGCCGGTGAGCACCACGCGATAACCCAGGCGCTCGATCAGCGGTCGGGCGATGGACTTGGCAAACATCGCCGCCGCCGCGAGCGGCAGCATGCTCATGCCGGCTTCCGACGGCGAATAACCCAGCGCCACCTGCAGCAGCAAGGGCACCAGAAACGGCAGGGCGCCGCTGCCCAGGCGTGCGAACAGGTTGCCGAGGATGCCCACGGCAAAGGTGCGGGTCTTGAACAGCACCGGGGAGAACAGCGGATTATCGACATGCCCGGCGCGCAGCCAATATGCCGCCAGGCACGCCAGGCCACCGAACAGCAGCAACATCACCCGCAGGTGCGGCAAGTGCAGTTCGCCCAGGCCTTCCATGGCGATGGTGATCAGCACCATCGCCGCGCCGAACAGCACAAAACCCAGGCCATCGAAGCGCGTGCGCTCGCTGCCGCGCAGGTCGGGAATGAATTTCCACACGGCATAGCAGCCGATCATGCCCACCGGCAGGTTGAGCAGGAAGATCCAGTGCCAGGTCAGGTATTGCACCATCCAGCCGCCCAGGGTCGGGCCGAGCAACGGGCCGAGCAGGCCGGGGATCGTGATGAAACCCATGATCCGCACCAGCTCGGAACGGGGATAGGCGCGCAATACCACCAGGCGCCCGACCGGCAGCATCAGCGCCCCGCCCAAACCCTGGATCACCCGCGCACCCACCAGCATGCTCAAGCTGCTCGACAGCGCGCACAGTAATGATCCGATGCTGAACAACAAGATGGCGCCAAAGAAGATTTTCTTGGTGCCGAAGCGGTCGGCGATCCAGCCTGACGCCGGAATCAGCAAGGCGACGGTGAGCATGTAGGCAATGACTACGCCCTGCATGCGCAGCGGGTTTTCCGCCAGGTCCCGGGCCATGGCCGGCAAAGCCGTATTGAGGATCGTCCCGTCCAGCGACTGCATGAAGAAGGCAATCGCTACCACCCAGGGGAGCCAGCGGGCGGTCTTGGCGTCGAGAGGGGCACGATTCGGCATGGGATCCCTTTTGTTAGCAGGCTATGTGTCGGCGATTATGCGCCATTCGTCGCTGCTTTTCCCACTGGCGGTTCGTCTAAGTCCGACAAAGCCGCGTGTTCACCGACCAAAAAATCCAGCAAGGCGCGATGCACCGCCAGCGCCGCCTCGCGGGACTCCAGGTCGAGCAAATGGCCAGTGTGTTCGGCCACGGCGAAACTGCTGCGCCTCACGTAACTGCCGAACAGTCGGGCATCGGCGGCGGGGGTGTATTCGTCCAGCGTGCCGTTGAGGAAGTGCACCGGCGTTTCAATCTGCCTGAGCGCCGGCAGGTAGTTGCCATCGCCCAGCGCCAGCACCTGATGGATATGGAAGCGCGCCTGGCGATACTCGGTGGTGGCCATGTTCGACAGATGGCGATGGTTGTTGCGCTTGAGGCGGGGCGACAAGTATTTCCCGACCGTCTCGTTGAGCAGATGGCCCACGGCGGATTTGTCATCGGCCTCGATCAACACGCGCACGCGCTCCACATACTCGAGCATCGCCTGGTTGAGGTTCGGCGCCAGGGCCATCACCACCGAGCTTTCGATGGAGGGCGGGTTATGGGCCAGGGTCAGCAGCGTGGAGATGCCACCCCACGAGGCCGAGACCAGATGGTTGACCGCAAAGCGCTGCACCAGCGCCCGCAGGATCTGCACTTCGTCATCCTTGGTGACCAGGTCGAGGTCGGTGTTGTGCTCGCGGGAATAGCCGGAGAAGGGCAGGTCGAACAGCAGCACGTTGAAATGCTCGGCCAGGCATTTGCTGGTGCGGGCAAAGGAGCGCGTGGTGGACAGGGCGCCATTGACCATCAGCACGGTTTTTCTGTGTGGGTCGTTGCCCAGTTGCTCTACGTGGACGTTGTAGTGCTTGTACAGCTTGTCTATGACAAAACTTGCCTGGGTCATCGCAACACTCCCTGTCGTGTGGCGGTATGCCATTAGCTTTTATAACGAGGTTTATTGCGGGCGACAACAGGCTGCCCGGAGTATGGGATTGAACGGTAGGAAGGGGCTCAGCTAAGTGTCCGAAATCAACACAGGACAATGTGGGAGGGGGCTTGCCCCCTCCCACAGGGGATTTTCTTGGATTACAAGGTCAGTGTCAGGCGCTTGACCAAGGCGCCTGGCAGGAGGTTGGACGCGGTGTTGCGCTGGCCATACGTACTGGCCGACAGCAGCAGTTCCCGGTCAGCGGTCAGCGCTTCCAACTGCGAACCCAGCAGGCTGAACACGCTGTCGTCAAAGCGCATGGTGCTGACCGGCGCCTTGATCTCGCCGTCTTCTACCCAGAACGTGGCGAAGCGGGTCATGCCGGTCAGGCGCGCCGCTGGCAGGTCGGAGTAGTTCAGGTACCACAGGTTGCTGATGTACAACCCGGTGCCCAACTGCTTGAGGATATCGGCCTGGGCCAGGTTACCGGCGGCCATTTGCAAGGCGCTGGGGGATTCGTCGCTGCTGGCGCCATTGGCGCTCAGGCCATACTCGGCGGCGCTGCGCGAGTTGACCAATTGGCCGTCGGCCTGGCCGGCATGGATCAACGTGACGTCACTGCGCGGGTAGCCTTCGCTGGAAAATGCCTGGCTCAGTGAACCGCTGATCTGCTCGGTCACCGTTACCAGCGGGCTCAGGTGTTGTTCCCCGGCATACAGGCGTTGCAGCGAACTGCCCTTGCTGGCGATGGCCTGGGCGGAAAAACCGCCCCAGGTCACGATGCTGATGATTTCTTCGAGTGCCGCCGGAGCGAGGTAGGCGCGGTATTGTCCCGGTGCCAGCGGGTGCAACGGTCGGCCGAGGAACTCAAGCTGGCCGCGGGCCTGTTGGACGCGCCGGGCGAACTCGGCACTGTCCCAGGTGTGCCCGGCGTAGCTGGCCTTGACCGCTTCGCCATTGGCGTGGAACAGGCTGAAGTCGAAGTTGAAGCTATTGGCCTGGTGCCAGCCGAACGCGCCGTCGGAGCTGGCAAAGCCACGGCTGATCGGGCCAGCGGCATAGAAGCCGACCAGGTCCACGCCTTCGGCGGCCTGGCTGATGTCTTGCAGCACCTGGGTCAGTTCCGGCAAGGGTCGCAGTTGTTCGTTGTGGCTTTGCCAGGCGTTGTGGTTCAGCAGCAGGTAGGGGTCTGGCGGCAGCAACGGCAAGGTTTCGCGCAACTGTTGCAGGCCTGTGGCGAGGCGTTGGCGGTCCAGCTGAGGATCACCCGCCAGGGTGATGCCGAGGTCGGCATGGCGACCGGCGTTGATCAGCTTGAGGTTGAGGCTGGCCTGCTGCACCTGGCCGGCCTGGCGTACCTGGGCGTGGTTGAAACGCACGAACTCGGACGCTTCAGCAGCAAAGCCGAGGTGAAACTGTTCCTGCTCGGTGACGGCCTGTTTGAGCCAGTCCACCAGTGCCTTGAAGTCGTTCATCAGGCATCTCCCCCAAATACGTCGACGTTACTGAACACACACGCCGGCGAAGCATGGCCGACGCGGATCACCTGGTTAGGTTCGCCTTTGCCGCAGTTCGGTGTGCCCAGCACCTTGAAGGTACTGGCATCGCCGACCGCGCTGAGCTTGCGCCAGAACTGCGCGGAAATGGCGCGGTAGTTGGGGTTCTTGACCACGCCCTTGAGCTCGCCGTTTTCGATCAGTTGGCCCCATTCGCAGCCGAACTGGAATTTGTTGCGCGCGTCGTCGATGGACCAGGAGCGATTGGTCGACATCAGGATGCCGTGTTCGATACCGCCAATCAGTTGGGCCAGGCTCTGGTCACCCGCCTCGATATTGAGGTTGGCCATGCGGTCGATCGGCGGGCGGTTCCAACTGCTGGCACGGCTGTTGGCTACACCGCCCAGCCCCGCGCGAAATTGCGACAGCGCGCCGCCCAACGGCTTGAGCAGCAGCCCTTCGCGAATCAGGAACTGCTTGCTGGCGCGGCTGCCGTCATCGTCATGGCTGTAGCTGGCGAGCTGTTCGGGGATGTCCGGGTCGAACGTCACGTTGAGCAGGTTGGAGCCGTATTGCAGATGGCCGAAGTCGCTGGCCTTCACAAAGCTGGTACCGGCGTAGTTGCGCTCGTCGCCCAGAATGCGGTCCAGCTCCAGCGGGTGACCGATGGACTCGTGGATCTGCAGGATCATCTGGTCGGGCATCAGCAGCAGGTCACGCGGACCCTGGGGCGTGTTCGGTGCCAGCAGCAGTTGCAGGGCCTCGTCGGCCACGCGTGGCGCGGCGCCGATCAGGCCGAAGCGGCTGATCACGTCAAACCCGCCTTGCTGGCCAAAGTTGCTGCCGCCAAGGGTGCGGGTCTGGCTGTCGTTGCCATCGAAGGCGGTGACGTTGACGCCGGGAAACACAAAGCGCTGGGCCTGACGCAATTGTGCGCCAGCGGTATTGAGGTAGATCTGTTCGACCGTGGTCTGGCCGAGGCTGACGTCCCAGCTCACCAGGCGCTCATCCCTGGGCACGGCGGCCGACTCATCGCCGAGCAGTTGGTAGCAGTCGCTCAGGGACGGGAAGGGCTGGTCGAAGTCGGGAGACAGGTAGTCGGCAACGTCACTCGACACCGCTTGCTCGCGCAGGTCGAGCAGCGCGTGGGGCTTGATCCGCCGGGCCTGCTGCTCGGCGCGTTCGAGGGCGGCTCGCAGCCCGGCCAGGGACAGATCATTGGTCGCGGCGTAAGCTTCGACGCCGTTGAGGCGCACGGTGAGCATGGCGCCTTCGTCATGGCTCAGGTGTGGCGGCT
This sequence comes from Pseudomonas sp. R4-34-07, assembly GCF_003852375.1. Taxonomy (NCBI): domain Bacteria; kingdom Pseudomonadati; phylum Pseudomonadota; class Gammaproteobacteria; order Pseudomonadales; family Pseudomonadaceae; genus Pseudomonas; species Pseudomonas sp. R4-34-07. The sequence goes on from NZ_CP027760.1 coordinate 479,659, forward strand.
CGGCGACGTTCTTGCGCACCGACAGGTACCGGCCGGATTCGCGCACATAGCGCAGGGAGAAGAATTGGGCGGTGGTGCGCAGGGCACTGAAGTGTTGTTTGAGCGTGGCGTGGTGTTCGAACATGGGGCCTTCCTTGTGGGCAGCTCAGCGCGGGGCAGGCCAACAGAGTAGGCCGGGGCTGGGGGGCTGATCAAGGAGGGGGAGGTGATCGTTCCCACGCTCCGCGTGTGAATGCATCCTGTGACGCTCCGCGTCACGACCTCAAGAGCAGACGCAGAGCGTCCAGGGCGGCATTCCCACGCGGAGCGTGGGAACGATCGGTTGGCGGTGTATCAGTTATTGCGCAGCGGCCCCACTTCACGCAGCGGCTTGCCACGCACTGGCGCATCGCCTGCCACGTAGTAGTCGGCGGTGCTGCGCGGTAGCGGCTGGCGGCCACGGATCTTGTCGGCGATTTTCTCGGCGATCATGATCGTCGGAGCGTTCAGGTTGCCGGTGGTGATGATCGGCATGATCGACGCATCCACCACACGCAGGCCCTGCATGCCATGCACGCGACCCTCGCCATCGACCACCGCCATCTCGTCGGTGCCCATCTTGCACGAGCAGGACGGGTGGAACGCGGTCTCGGCGTGCTCGCGGATGAACTGGTCGAGCTGTTCATCGGTTTGCACCTCGATACCCGGGCTGATTTCGCGGCCACGGTATGGGTCCAGCGCCGGCTGCTGCATGATTTCACGGGTCAGGCGGATGCCGTCGCGAAATTCCTGCCAGTCCTGCTCGGTGGCCATGTAGTTGAAGAGGATGCTCGGGTAGTCCCGTGGGTTCTTCGACTTCAACTGCACACGGCCACGGCTCGGCGAACGCATGGAGCCCATGTGTGCCTGGAAACCGTGTTCTTTCACCCCGTTGCTGCCGTTGTAGTTAATCGCCACCGGCAGGAAGTGGTACTGGATGTTCGGCCATTCGAATTCCGGACGCGAACGGATAAAACCGCCGGCTTCGAACTGGTTACTGGCGCCAATACCCGTGCCGTTGAACAGCCACTCGGCACCGATGGCCGGCTGGTTGTACCAAAGCAGCGAAGGGTACAGCGACACCGGCTGAGTGCACGCATATTGCAGGTACAGCTCAAGGTGGTCCTGCAGGTTTTCGCCGACGCCTGGCAGGTCGTGGACCACCGGGATGTCGAGGCTTTCCAGCAGTTTGGCCGGGCCGACGCCGGAGCGTTGCAGCAGCTGCGGCGAAGCGATCGCGCCGCTGCAGACCAGCACTTCTTTACGCGCACGGGCTTCGACACGCTCTTCAGCGGCGCCGATCAGGTAACGCACGCCGACCGCACGCTTGCCTTCGAACAAAACTTTGTCGGTGAGGGCGTGGGTAACGATGGTCAGGGTCGAACGCTTCTTGGCGACGTCCAGGTAACCGCGTGCGGTGCTGGCGCGACGGCCGTTCGGCGTGACGGTGCGGTCCATCGGGCCGAAGCCTTCTTGCTGGTAACCGTTCAAGTCTTCGGTACGCGGGTAACCGGCCTGCACGCCGGCTTCAACCATGGCGTGGAACAGCGGGTTGTTGCCGGCTTTGGGCGTGGTCACGCTGACCGGGCCTTCGCCACCGTGGTAGTCGTTGGGGCCGATGTCGCGGGTTTCGGCTTTGCGGAAATACGGCAGGCAGTCCAGGTAGGTCCAGTCTTCCAGGCCCGGCAATTTCGCCCAGTTGTCGTAGTCCATGGCGTTGCCGCGGATGTAGCACATGCCGTTGATCAGGGAAGAGCCACCCAGGCCCTTGCCGCGACCGCATTCCATCCGGCGACCGTCCATGTGTGGCTCTGGGTCGGTCTCGTAGGCCCAGTTGTAGCGACGGCCTTGCAGCGGGAACGCCAGGGCGGCGGGCATCTGGGTACGGAAGTCGAGGCGGTAGTCCGGGCCACCGGCTTCCAGCAACAGGACGGTGACGCCTTCGTCTTCGGTCAGACGGGTCGCCAGGGTGTTACCGGCAGAGCCGGCACCCACAATGATGTAGTCGTATTCTTGGGACATTGAATGCACCCTCTTGATGTGTGGTCAGGTCGGGCCTCATCGGGGGCAAGCCCCCTCCCACATTTGACTGTATTTACACATCTGAACCTGTGAATACAGTGAGTGTGGGAGGGGGCTTGCTCCCGATGGCAGCCTCAAAGGCAATACAAATCCCGGGTGTTAAAACACCGAGGCGTAATCGCCCAGCTCAACCTGTACCGATTTGATGCGGGTGAAGTTATTCAGCGAGCTGATCCCGTTTTCACGGCCCACACCGGATTGCTTGTAGCCACCGACCGGCATCTTCGCGTCGGATTCGCCCCAGGCGTTGATCCAGCAGATACCCGCTTCCAGCTGGTGAATCACACGGTGCGCGCGATTCAGGTCTTTGGTCACAAGGCCGGCAGCCAAACCGAAGTCGGTGTCGTTGGCGCGGCGGATCACTTCTTCTTCGGTTTCATAGGTGAGGATGCTCATCACCGGGCCGAAGATCTCTTCACGCACGATCACCATGTCATCGGTGCAGTCGGTGAACACGGTCGGTGCGACGAAGGCGCCCTTGGCCAAGTCGCCGTCGGTCAGGCGGTCGCCGCCGCACAGCAGGCGTGCGCCTTGCTCTTTGCCTTTGGCGATGTAGCCCAGCACGCTCTCCATGTGCGCGAAGCTGACCAGTGGGCCGAAGTTAGTATTGTCATCTTGCGGGTCGCCCACACGGATGCGCGCAACACGTTCAAGAATCTTGGCTTCGAACGCCGCTTGCAGGTGCTTGGGCACGAACACGCGGGTGCCGTTGGTGCAGACTTGGCCGGAGCTGTAGAAGTTGGCCATCATCGCGATGTCGGCGGCACGGTCCAGGTCGGCGTCTTCGAACACGATCAGTGGCGACTTGCCGCCCAGTTCCATGGTCACTTCCTTGAGCGACGAGCTCGACGCGCTGGCCATGACTTTCTTGCCGGTGTCGGTGCCGCCGGTGAACGAGACTTTCTCGATGCGTGGGTGTTCGGTCAGCCAGGTGCCGACTTCACGGCCGCTGCCGGTCAGTACGTTGAATACGCCGGCTGGAACGCCCGCCTCGGTGTAGATCTCGGCCAGTTTCAGGGTGGTCAGCGAGGTGACTTCGCTTGGCTTGAAGATCATCGCGTTGCCAGCGGCCAGGGCCGGTGCGGATTTCCACAGGGCAATCTGGATCGGGTAGTTCCACGCGCCGATACCAGCAACCACGCCCAGCGGCTCGCGGCGGGTGTAGACGAAGGACGTGTCGCGCAGCGGAATCTGCTCGCCTTCGATGGCCGGCACCAGGCCCGCGTAGTACTCCAGCACGTCGGCGCCGGTGACGATGTCGACGTACTTGGTTTCGGAGAAGGCTTTGCCGGTGTCCAGGGTTTCCAGGGCGGCCAGCTCATCGTTGCGCTCGCGCAGGATGTCGACGGCGCGACGCAGGATGCGCGAACGCTCCATGGCGGTCATGGCGGCCCAGATCTTCTGGCCTTTTTCAGCGCTGACCACGGCACGCTCGACGTCTTCCTTGGTGGCGCGTTGCACTTGGGCGAGAACTTCACCGTTAGCCGGGTTGATGGCTTCGAAGGTGGCATCGCTGCCAGCGTCGCTGTAGCCGCCGTCAATGTAGAGTTTTTGCAGGTCGAAACGGGCCATAAAGTCCTCGCAAGTGCATAAGTGGTTGGCGTTACCCGTCGAACAGTGGGCCATGGGGATGTGGCAATACTGCGCGGCGGACGTTCAGGGGTTGAGCGTTTATAAGGGCTCTAACTCACCTGCTTGGCCAATTGGAAATCCATGTAGTCGTAAGCGATCCGTTGCGCCTGCTCCGTGTCGAAAGCGTCTCCCGACAAGGCACCGCGCAACCACAAACCGTCGATCAGGGCCGCCAGGCCTCGAGCTGCACTGCGTGCCTCGGGTAACGGCATCGCACGGCGGAACTGGCAGCACAGGTTGGAATACAGGCGGTGATCGTTGATCCGCTGCAACCTGTGCAAAGACGGGTGATGCATGCTGGTGGCCCAGAAGGCCAACCAGGTTTTCATTGCCGGGCCGTTGACCTGGCTGGCGTCGAAGTTGCCTTCGATGATCACCCGCAGATGCGCCCGTGGGCTGTCATCGTTCAGGGCACGCCGGCGTTCCTGGACGTTTTCGATCAGCGCGTTCATCAGGTAACGCATCGTCGCTGCGATCAGGCCGTTCTTGTCCTGAAAATAGTGACTGATGATGCCATTCGAGACACCCGCCAGACGGGCGATCAGCGCAATGCTGGCATCTCCCATCCCAACCTGATCGATGGCCGTCAAGGTGGCTTCGATCAACTGCTGGCGGCGTATGGGTTGCATACCGACCTTGGGCATGTAGCACCTCTCCTTAGGCCTGCTGACGGGCGATCACGTCCATCGGCTTGAAGGCCAGTCTATTTTGTTTTGATTGAACGTTCAATCAACAAAGAATAAGCTCTGCGACAAATGGTCGCTGCCTACAGATATTTCCTACCTGGGAGCCGCGCCCTCTGACACCTGCGAAAACCCCTGAAACAGGCCGTATCAGGGCCTGGCTACCGCTTCGGCGGGGTTGGGGATTTTCGGGGTGTCTTTATAACACCCGTCCGTCGACTGCCGAAAAATCGATGTCCCGGGATAACCGTTGCCTTGTGTTTCTCTCTCGCACTGCCCGGAGCATCTGCGCCATGAGTTCTGCCTCTCTTATAAAGACCCCGCCGGAAAAGGTCCGGGTCAACGGTTGGGTGTTCTACACCTCCACCGCGCTGATTCTGTTGTTGACCGCCATCCTGATCATCGCCCCGCAGGAGGCCGGGCGCATGCTCGGCGTCGCCCAGGCCTGGCTGTCGAAAAGCTTCGGCTGGTACTACATGGTGGTCATCGCCGCCTACCTGGTGTTCGTGGTCGGCCTGGCGTTTTCGTCCTACGGCAAGTTGAAACTGGGCAGCAAGGACGACACCCCGGACTTCAGCTACGGCGCCTGGGCCGGCATGCTGTTTTCGTCGGGCATCGGCATTTCGCTGCTGTACTTCGGCGCCTCCGAGCCCCTGGACCACTACTTCAACCCGCCCGAAGGCACGGCCGCCAGCAATGGCGCGGCACGTCAGGCGCTGCAACTGACCTTCCTGCACTGGGGCCTGCATGGCTGGGCGATCTATGCGCTGGTCGGCCTGGCCGTGGCGTACTTCGCGTACCGCCACAACCAGCCGCTGGCCCTGCGTTCGGCGCTGTACCCGCTGGTGGGCGAGCGTTGGGTGAAGGGCGCGGCCGGCCATGCGGTGGACGGTTTCGGCATGTTCGTGACCCTGCTCGGCCTGGTGACCAACCTGGGGATCGGTTCGATGCAGGTGTCGTCCGGGTTGGAAAACCTGTTCGGCATGGCGCACAGCAACACCAACCTGCTGATCGTGATCATCGTAATGAGCACGGTGGCGACTATCGCTGCGGTATCGGGTGTGGAGAATGGCATCCGCCGCCTGTCCAACCTCAACATCGTGTTGTTCAGCGGTTTGCTGATCTTTGTGCTGCTGTTCGGCCCCACCCTGCACCTGCTCAACGGCCTGGTGCAAAACACCGGTGACTACCTCAACGGCATCATTCTGAAAACCTTCGACCTCTATGTGTACGAAGGCGACGCCGACAAGACCGAGCGCTGGATGGGCCTGTGGACCCTGTTCTACTGGGCCTGGTGGATTTCCTGGGCGCCCTTCGTGGGCATGTTCATCGCGCGTATTTCCCGTGGCCGCACCGTACGCGAACTGGTCGCCGGCGTGCTGCTGATCCCGCTGGGCTTCACTCTGGCGTGGTTGTCGATCTTCGGTAATTCGGCGTTGGACCTGGTGCTGAACCATGGCGCGGTGGAGCTGGGCAAGACTGCGCTGGAACAGCCGTCCATGGCCATCTACCAGCTGCTTGAGCATTACCCGGCGTCGAAAATCGTCATCGGTGTGTCGATCTTTGTGGGCTTCGTGCTGTTCTTGACGCCTGCGGATTCCGGCGCGGTGATGATGGCCAACCTGTCGTGCAAAGGCGGCAACGTGGATGAAGATGCGCCGCACTGGCTGCGGATCTTCTGGTCGGCGGTGATCACCCTGGTGACCATCGGCCTGCTGTTCGCCGGCAACTTCGAAGCCATGCAGACCATGGTGGTGCTGGCGGGGTTGCCGTTCTCGGTGGTGCTGATTCTGTTCATGTTCGGTTTGCACAAGGCCATGCGCCAGGATGTGGCCATCGAACAAGAGCAGGCGCAGTTGGCTGAACGCGGGCGCCGGGGGTTCAGCGAGCGCCTGACCGCGCTCGACCTGCAACCGAGCCAGGGCACCGTGCAACGCTTTATGGACAAGCACGTCACGCCGGCATTGGAAGAAGCCGCCACAGCGTTGCGCGAGCAGGGATTGGAAGTGCAGACCTTGCTGGGCAAATCCAAACGCTGCATCGGTGTGCGGATCGAGATGGAAGAGGGCAACCCGTTCGTCTACGAAGTCAGCCTGGATGCTTATTCCTCGGCGCCCACTGACCTGCCCGAAGAAGAACGCACCCGCTACTACCGCGCCGAGGTGTACCTGCACAACGGGCCGCAGGAATACGACCTGATGGGCTTCACCCAGGAGCAGATCACCCGTGACGTGCTCGATCAGTTCGAAAGCCATCGGCAGCTCCTTGGCCGGGTTTACAGCTGAAGCCAGGCAATGCGCTAAATGTGGGAGGGGGCTTGCTCCCGATAGCGGTGTGTCAGTCAGCACATTTGATGCTGATACACCGCAATCGGGAGCAAGCCCCCTCCCACATTGGCCCGGTTCCTTCAGTTGTTTTGCGGTGTTGGTCAGCCCAGGTTCTTGCCTAGGAGGGCGTGATACAGCTCGCTGTCGCCCAGGATTCCCACCACTTTGTTGTTGTCATGCAACACCAGCTTGTTCCCCGTCTGATAGCGGATCTGCAAGGCGTCACGCATGCCGATATTGGAGTCCACCAGCGTCGGCACCCGGCCCAAGCCCTCCACCGCTTGCCCCGGCGCCCAGTTCTGCAGGTTCATCACCACGCCATTCTGGCGTGCGCCCTGGATGGTGTTGCCTTCGGCCAGGTCCAGCCAGGAGTCGGCGCCTGGGTCCAGGCATACCGAACCGTTCACCCGCGTGCAGTTATCCAGCGTGCGCATCAGGCTGCGACCGCACAGTACGTTGAGTGGGTTGGTGTGGGCGACGAAGGTGCGCACATAGTCGTCCGCCGGGTTCAGCACGATTTCTTCCGGCACGCTGTACTGGATGATCTTGCCGTCTTTCATGATCGCGATGCGGCTGCCGAGCTTGAGGGCTTCGTCGAGGTCATGGCTGACGAACACGATGGTCTTGCTCAGCTTGCGTTGCAGCTCCAGCAGCTCATCTTGCAGGCCCTGGCGGATCAGCGGGTCGAGGGCGGAGAAGGGTTCGTCCATCAGCAGGATATCGGCGTCCATCGCCAACGCACGGGCCAGGCCCACGCGCTGTTGCATGCCGCCGGACAGCTCATCGGGCTTCTTGTTGCGCCATTGGCTCAGGCCCACCAGCTCGAGTTTTTCATCGACCAGGGTGCGCCGTTCCTTCTCCGGACGGCCCTGCATTTCCAGGCCGAAGCTGATGTTCTCGCGCACCGTCAGCCAGGGCATCAGGGCGAACTTCTGGAACACCATGGCGATGCGTTTGGTGCGCATCATTTTCAGCTCGGCGGGAGTGCAGGACGCGATGTCGATCTGGCGACCTTCATGCTCCACGAACAACTGGCCACGGCTGACGGTGTTGAGGCCGTTGATGCAGCGCAGCAAGCTGGATTTGCCGGAGCCCGACAGGCCCATCAGCACGCAGATCTCGCCTTTTTCCACATCCAGGCTGGCGTTTTCAACGCCGACAATCTGCCCGGTTTTCTTCAGGATTTCGTTACGGCTCATGCCCTGGTCCAGCAGCTTGAGCGCTTCGCGTGGGTCTTTGGAAAAGATCACGTCGACTTTGTCGAATCGGATAATGCTCATGCATCACCCCCTACTTTGGCATCGGGTTGTTTGCAGATACGGTCGAGCATGATGGCCAGCAACACGATGGCCAGCCCGGCTTCGAAGCCCAGGGCGATGTCAGCGGTGTTGAGTGCGTTGACCACCGGCTTGCCGAGGCCATCGGCGCCGACGAGCGCCGCGATCACCACCATCGACAACGACAGCATGATGCATTGGGTAATACCGGCGGCAATGCTCGGCATCGCGTGGGGCAGTTCAATGCGTGAGAGCAACTGACGGCGCGAGCAGCCAAAGGCTTTGCCGGCATCCATCAACTCTTGCGGTACATCGCGGATGCCCAGGTAGGTCAGGCGGATCGGCGCGGCAATCGCGAACACCACCGTGGAAATCAAGCCGGGCACCACACCCAGCCCGAAGAGGGTCAGGGTAGGGATGAGGTAGACGAAGGTCGGTACGGTCTGCATCAGATCGAGTACCGGCCGCATCATGGTGTAGAACATCGGCTTGTGCGCGGCAACAATGCCCAGCGGCACGCCGATGACCACGCAGACCAGGGTGGCGAACAGCACCTGCGCGAGGGTTTCCATGGTTTCCTGCCAGTACCCCAGGTTGAGGATCAGCAGGAAGGAGGCGATGACAAAGACGGTCAGGCCCCATTTGCGTTGGATAAAGTGAGCCAGCAGCGCAATCAGACCGATCAATGCCAGCGGATTGAACCAGGTCAGCGCAAACGTCACGCCGTGGATCATCGTTTCCAGTGTCGATGCGATTGCGTCGAAATAGTTGGCACCGTGTTGGGTCAACCAGTCGACGAAGGCAGCGATGTACTGGCCTAGTGGGATTTTCTGTTCAGTCAGCATGGTAGTGAATGTCCACATGCGAAGAGGGAAACATCCCGGGGCAGCGCACCGCCCCGGGGTCAGCGGGTGCTATTTGGCGAGGTAAGCTTTAACGGCATCGAGCCCTGGTTGGCCATCAACGGTGGTGACACCGGCCAGCCAGGTGTCGAGGATTTGCGGGTTCTTCTGCAGCCAGGCCTTGGCGGCAGCATCGGGCTTCATTTTGTCGTCCAGGACGTTGCCCATCAGGGTGCTTTCCATGTTCAGCGTGAACTGCAGGTTTTTCAGCAACTGGCCGACGTTGCTGCATTCCTGGGTGTAGCCCTTGCGGGTGTTGGTGTAGATGGTGGCCTGGCCGTAGTTGGGGCCGAACGAATCGTCACCCCCGGTCAGGTACTTCATCTTGAAACGCGTGTTCATCGGGTGCGGTTCCCAGCCGAGGAACACGATGGCCTGGCCGCGCTTGGTGGCGCGTTCAACCTGGGAGAGCATCCCCGCTTCGCTGGACTCGACCACTTTGAAACCGGCTTTCTTGAGGCCGAAGGCATCCTTGTCGATCAGCGTCTGGATGGTGCGGTTGCCGTCGTTACCCGGCTCGATGCCGTAGATCTTGCCACCCAGCTCATCCTTGAATTTGGCGATATCGGCGAAGTCTTTCAGGCCCTTGTCATACAGCGCTTCGGGCACCGCCAGGGTGTACTTGGCGTTTTCCAGGTTGGCGCGTACGGTTTCCACGGTGCCGGCATCGCGGTACTGCTTGATGTCGTTTTCCATGGTCGGCATCCAGTTGCCGAGGAAGATGTCCATGTTCTTGCCGTCAGCCAGGGACTTGTAGGTCACGGGGACCGAAATCATCGTGGTGCGCGGCTTGTAGCCCAGGCCCTTGAGGATTTCGCTGGTGGTCGCGGTGGTGACGGTGATGTCGGTCCAGCCGACATCGGAGAAGTTGACGGTCTTGCATTGTTCCGGTTCTGCAGCGTGCGCCATGACCGGCAGACTCAGCATGGCGGCCAACAACAACGAGGGTGAACCTTTCATCGGGGTAGACTCCTGTGTTTTTCTGGCGGCATTCGCCGCGCTTTATAGGTGCTGCTATTGGAGTATGCGTCGGACAGCTCTGGCACGGTGCCTTGCAAACGAGTCGAGACTGATCATGTACCAGTGAAAATCTGACGCCTACAGGGGGCGTCGTATCCAGTACAGGGAGGGTCGCATCCAGTGTCGGTGACGTCGCTTACAGATTTTTACCACAGTGAAACTGCAGTTTTTACTCATCTGCACCGTTAAAAACGGCCAAAACAGGCGATCGCACGTTAGCGACGCTGGTGAGCATGGGTGCGTCGGTGTGAGACGCCGTGACGGCGGATAAAAGCTGGATGATGCCGCCATCTGGGCGATCTGAGCGTAGCACCTCGTTCAAGCCTGGCCGCGCTTATCGAGGAGTTTCAGGTTAATGGCTATCAGCGTTTTCGACTTGTTCAAGATCGGCATCGGGCCCTCCAGCTCTCACACCGTCGGCCCCATGCGCGCTGCGGCGTTGTTCGTTCAAACGTTACGCGAACGTGGCGTGTTGGAACAGGTTCGGCGTGTCGAAGTGCAACTCTACGGTTCCTTGTCGGCCACCGGCATCGGCCATGGCAGCGACACCGCCACCATCATGGGGCTGATGGGCGAGTGGCCGGACGCAATCGACCCGTCCCAGATTGGCGTGCGCATTCACACGCTGCGCGAAACCGAGACCCTGTTGCTCGACGGCCGCTTGCCGGTGCCGTTCATATGGTCACGGGACATGCGTCTGCTCGACGAAAACCTGCCGTTCCATCCCAACGCCATGACCCTGGTGGTGTTCGATGCTGACGGCGAGTTGCACCGCGACACCTACTACTCGGTGGGCGGAGGCTTTGTGGTGGATGAAGCCCAGGCCCAGAGCGGCGTGGCGGACATGGACCGCACCGAGCTGCCGTATGACTTTTCCAGCGCCGCAGAGCTGTTGCAGCTGTGCAAGACCCACAACCTGCGCGTCGCCGAACTGATGCTGGCCAATGAGAAGGTCTGGCGCTCCGAAGAAGAAATCCGCAGTGGCCTGATGACCCTGTGGCGTGCCATGCAGGCGTGCGTGGAGGAAGGCCTCAAGCATGAAGGCATCCTGCCTGGCGGCTTGAACGTGCGCCGTCGCGCGGCCAAGTTGCACCGCAGTCTGCAGGAGTTGAACAAGCCCAATGTGATCGGTTCGACCTTGAGTGCCATGGAGTGGGTGAACCTGTTCGCCCTGGCGGTCAATGAAGAAAACGCCGCCGGTGGGCGCATGGTGACGGCGCCCACCAATGGCGCAGCGGGGATCATCCCTGCAGTGCTGCATTACTTCATGAAGTTCAGTGAAGAGGTGACGGAGGCCAACGTGGTCGACTACCTGCTCGGCGCGGCGGCGGTGGGCATTCTGTGCAAAAAGAACGCCTCGATCTCCGGCGCCGAAGTCGGTTGCCAGGGCGAAGTCGGTTCCGCCTGCGCCATGGCCGCAGCGGGCTTGGCCGAAATTCTCGGCGCCACCCCCGAGCAACTGTGCAACGCCGCAGAAATCGGTCTGGAACACAACCTGGGCCTGACCTGCGACCCGGTGGGCGGCTTGGTGCAAGTGCCGTGTATCGAGCGCAATGCGATTGCGGCGGTCAAGGCGATCAACGCCGCACAAATGGCCTTGCGCGGCGATGGGCAGCATTTTATCTCCCTGGACCGGGTGATCCGCACCATGCGCGATACCGGTGCGGATATGCATGACAAGTACAAAGAGACGTCGCGGGGCGGGTTGGCGGTGAGTGCGGTTGAGTGCTGAGACCGGGTCACCTGCATCGGCAGACGCAGGTGATCTCAGGCCTTCACATGGCCCAACGGCGCCAACTTCGCCAACCTCAACGCCACCAGCAACGCGCCGATCAGCAACGCCAGGATAAATGCGCCTATCCCGTTCCATCCGGCAAAGTGCCAGAAGAATCCGCCCGCTGTGCCGGCAATGCTTGAACCTGCGTAATAGCAGAACAGATACAGCGACGACGCCTGTCCCTTCGCCTTCACCGCACGACGGCCGATCCAGCTGCTGGCTACCGAGTGGGCGCCGAAGAAGCCGAAGGTAAAGATCAGCATGCCCGGCACCACCAGCCATAGCGGGCTGAAGAGCGTCAGGGCCATGCCGGCGAGCATCAGCACAATGGTGCCCCACAGCACGCGGCGGCGGCCCAGGCGGTCGGCGAGGGAGCCGATTTTTGCCGAGCTGTAGATGCCCGACAGATACACCAGCGACAGCAGGCCGACCACGGCCTGGCTCAGGTCATACGGATCGGCCAGCAGGCGATAGCCGATGTAGTTGAACAGCGTGACAAACGCGCCCATCAGCAGGAAAGCTTCAAGGAACAGCCACGGCAGGCCCGCATCCTTGAAGTGCATGACAAATCCATCCAGCAGGTTGCGCGGCTTGAGGCTGCTGGCGCGGAAGTTGCGCGATTCGGGGAGGATTTTCCAGAACACCGTCGCGGCGATCAGCGCCAGGCCGCCGATGATCAGCATTGCGGTGTGCCAACTGACGAAGTCGATCAGCACGCCAATGATCAGGCGCCCGCTCATGCCACCAATCGCATTGCCGCCGATGTACAGGCCCATGGCCAAACCGATGTGCTGCGGGTGGATCTCTTCGCTCAGGTAGGTCATGGCCACGGCGGCCAGGCCGCTCAGGGACAAGCCCACCAGCGCCCGCATCAACAGGATGCCTTCCCAGCTCGGCATCAAGCCGCTGGCAATGGTGGCCAGCGCTGCGCAGAACAACGCGGCGACCATCACCGGCTTGCGCCCCAGCCTGTCGGAAACCGGCCCGGTAATCAGCAGGCCGAAAGCTAGCATCGCCGTGGCGACCGACAGGATCAGGCTGCTTTGTGCGGCATTGATGGAAAACTCGTGGGACAGCGCCGGCATCATCGGTTGCACGCAATACAACAGGGCAAACGTGGCAAAGCCGCCGGAGAACAGCGCCAAGACCGTGCGCATGAACATCGGCGTGCCTTTTTCGATGTACTCGTCGTTGAGCTGCGCGACGACCTCATCCAGGGCAGTGTGCGGGGCTTCTTGAGCGTGTGCAGCAACAGCAGATTTCACGGTGACCTCGGGGAGGAAAGACTGCCACGGCCGGCAATACGAAAAAGAATATAGCTGGCTAATGATTCTTTCCAATATATTGTTCGACCCGTTTGATAGCTTTAGCGACCTAATGAGGTTTGCATGGAATTACGTCACCTGCGGTACTTCATCGCCGTCGCCGAGGAGCTGCATTTTGGCCGCGCCGCGCAAGTGCTGGGCATCTCGCAACCGCCGTTGAGCCAACAAATTCAGGCGTTGGAGCAAGACGTGGGCGCGCGCTTATTTGAGCGTACCAATCGTCGGGTCGAGCTGAGCGAAGCAGGGCGGCTGTTTCTGCACGAGGCGCGCCTGGTGCTGGCGCAAGTCGATAAAGCGGCAGACGTCGCGCGACGTGCGCAGTTGGGAGAGCTTGGAGAGCTGAAAATCGGCTTCACGTCGTCGGCGCCGTTCAACGCCAGCATCCCGCAGGCGATCTTTGCGTTTCGCCAGGCATTTGCGGCGGTGCATTTGAGCCTGGAAGAAATGAGCAGCACCCAGGTGGCCGAATCGTTGCTCGATGAGTCGATCCAGGTCGGGCTCATGCGACCGTTGCCGTTGCCGGATTCCCTCAGTGTGATCGAGCTGATGCGCGAGCCGTTGGTGGCGGTATTGAGCGCCGGGCACCCGTTGGCCCAGGGCAGCGAAGGCGGCTTGCACCTGGCGCAATTGGCTGACGAACCCTTTGTATTTTTCCCGCGCAGTTATGGCAGTGGTCTCTATGCACAATTGCTCAATCTGGCCCGCGACGCCGGGTTCAGCCCGCACTTTGCCCAGGAAGCAGGCGAGGCGATGACCATCATTGGCCTGGTGGCGGCAGGGTTGGGGGTGTCGGTGCTGCCCGCGTCTTACCAGCGTATCCGCATTGATGGCGTGGTGTACCGCACCTTGCTGGACCCGGAGGCGGTGACGGCGGTGTGGCTGGTGCAGCGCAAGGGCGCGCAGTCGCCGATGGCGCAGGCGTTTGTGGAGTTGTTGACGCGTAAGGCGCAGGTGTAGGCCGGGTCACATCCGATCGTTCCCACGCTCCGCGTGGTAATGCATCCCGTGACGCTCCGCGTCACCCAGGTGAAGGGGACTGCAACCGTGCACTCGCGGCGGGACGCAGAGCGTCCGAGGCAGCGTTCCCACGCGGAGCGTGGGAACGATCCAAACAATCAGCGTTACTGCATTCCCGCCGAGCGCAACCCGGCCATGATGTCGCGGTCCAGCATGCTGATCCAACGGTTGTAGTTGCGATGGATCTTGCCGTCCTTGTAGCCCAGGTCGCGGCTGTCGCGATAGGTAATGGCGTAGCTGTTGCGGGTGTAGCGAATATCGATGGCTGCATAAAACTGGTTGCGCACGGTGATCTCGGCCTGCACCAGTTGCGGGCTCAGGCGTTGTACCGTCCACTCGCGTTTTTGCAGGGCGGCGACGATCACCTGTTTCATTTTTTCTTCGCTGACCTGAGTGGTGGCCGGCAGTTCGTGCTGGGTGTTAAGTACCGGTTTATTGGTGCAGCCGGCGGTGGTCAGCAGGGCCAGGGTGATCAGGGTCGCGCGTAGCAGGGAAGACATTCCGTTTTCTCCAATTGATTAAAAAGTCAGGACCAGCGGCGGAAGATCAACGAGGTGTTGACGCCGCCGAAGGCAAAATTGTTGTTCATCACGTAGTCGTGATGCATCTCGCGAAAGCCACCTTGCAGGTAATCCAGCTCGCCGCATTGCGGGTCGACGGCGTCCAGGTTGAAGGTGTGCACGTATTGGTCGCGGTTCATCATCTCGATGCTGAACCATGACTCCAGCGCCCCACACGCGCCCAAGGTGTGACCAAGGAAACTCTTCTGCGAACTGATGGGCATGCGAGGACCGAACAGGCTGCTGGTGGCCAGGGTTTCGGCGATGTCGCCCTGGTCGGTGGCGGTGCCGTGGCCGTTCACGTAGCCGATGGCGGACGGCTCAATCCCGGCATCCTCCAGCGCCAGTTCCATGGCGCGACGCATGGTTTTCTGCTCCGGACGGGTAGTGTGCTGGCCGTCGGCATTGCTGCCGAAACCAACCAGTTCGGCGTGGATATGCGCACCCCGCGCCAGCGCGTGCTCCAACTCTTCCAGCACCAGCATGCCGCCGCCTTCACCGATTACCAGCCCATCGCGGCCGCTGTCGTAGGGGCGCGGGCTGGTTTGGGGGGCGTCGTTTTTCAGGCTGGTGGCATAGAGCGCATCGAACACCATCGCCTCGGTGGGGCACAGCTCTTCGGCGCCTCCGGCCAGCATCAAGGGCAGGCGGCCGAACTTGATCGCCTCGTAGGCATAACCGATGCCCTGGCTGCCGCTGGTGCAAGCGCTGGACGTGGGGATCAAGCGACCGGTCAGGCCAAAAAAGATACTGATATTCGCCGCCGTGGTGTGCGGCATCATGCGCACATAGGAGTTGGCATTCAGCCCCTCGGCCACCGAGTTCAGCAGCATGTTGCCGAACGCCTTGATCTCATCGGTGCTGCCGGTGGACGAGCCACACGCCACGCCCATGCGCCCGTCCTTGATCGAAGCGTCGCCGAGCAGGCCGGCGTCCTGCAACGCCTGCTCCGCTGCCCACACCGCCAGGCGCGAGACACGGCCCATGCTGCGCAGCTGTTTGCGCGTCCAGTGCGCGGGCACGACGAAATCATCGATCGGCCCGGCCAAGCGCGTGTTCAATTCGGTGAAACGGTCCCACTCATCCATACGCCGGATGCCGCTGCGGTTGGCGCGAAAGTTGGCGGCGATGGTGTCCCAATCGCTGCCCAGGGAGGTCATGCCGGCCATGCCGGTGACGACGACGCGCTTCATCAGCACAAGCCCCCGTTCACGGCCAACACCTGGCGCGTGATATAGCCGGCCTCGGCCGACATCAGGAAGTTCACCGCCCCGGCGACTTCTTCCGGGGTGCCCATGCGCTGCGCCGGGATCATCTTCATCAGCTCCTGCACCGGTACGTTTTCATCCAGCATGGCGGTGTCGATCAAGCCCGGTGCGACACAGTTGACGGTGATCTTGCGCTTGCCCAGCTCGATGGCCAGCGCCTTGGCTGCGCCGATCAGGCCCGCTTTGGAAGCGCTGTAGTTGACCTGGCCACGGTTGCCGATCAGCCCGGAAACCGAGGTGATGCACACGATGCGCCCGGCGGCACGCCGACGAATCATCGGCATCATCACCGGGTGCAGCACGTTGTAGAAACCGTCGAGGTTGGTGCGCATCACCACGTCCCAGTCCTCTTCCGACAGGGCCGGGAAGGCGCCGTCGCGGGTCAGGCCAGCGTTGAGCACCACGCCGTAATAAGCGCCGTGCTGCTCCACATCGGCTTCAAGGATTGCCTTGCACGCGGCGCGGTCTGCCACATCGAACTGCAGCACCCGCGCCTGGCGGCCCAGGGCTTGGATCTCGACCTGTACCGCGTCGGCTTCGGCACGCCCGCTGCGACAATGCAGCACGATGTCATGCCCGGCCTGGGCCAGGCGCAGGGCAATGGCGCGGCCGATGCCACGGCTGGAGCCGGTGACCAGTACGGATTCAGTCATGGCGTTTCGTCCTTCGTTTCAGCTAAATAGTTGGCCGCCTGGGGCGGTCGAAATACGTTCAAGCGTGCGCTGGCCTGGATTGCGTCGCCAGTGAGGTGGCATTCGAACACCCCCATGCCATTGTCGTCTTCCAGGGAGCGCAGGCCGTGGATGTTCAGCTCGGCGCCGACCGGGAAGTGTTCCACGTTGCACTCGAATTTACGCGTGCCCAACAGGAAGCCCAGTTCCACCGCCAGGCCCTGCTGGCGCGCGCGAAAACCGGCATAGGCGGCGACGCTTTGCGCCATCAGCTCGATACCGACCCAGGCCGGCAGGCTGCCGTCTGCGCGGTTGAACAGGCCACCAGGCTTGACGGTGAGGCGGGTATGCACCTGCTCTTCATCGAACGACAGCACCTGGTCGATCAGGATCATGTCGCCCGCGTGGGGCAGCAGTTCGGCGAGTGGCCAATCGATCATGGGGCCTCTCCAATAATCAGGCTGACGTTGTTGCCGCCGAAGGCAAACGAGTTGCTCATCAGGTAGGGTTTTTCCAGGGTGTCGCCCTTGTGCGCCCACTGCAACGCGGGCAGCGCCGGGTCAATGTGGCCGTCCCACACATGGGGCGGGACAAGGCCGTGAGTCAGGCTCAACCAGCAGAACGCCGCTTCCAGTGCGCCCGCCGCGCCGAGGGTATGGCCGCTCATGGGTTTGGTCGACGAACAGGCCACGCCGCCCGGAAACAGGCTGGCGACCGCCTGGCTTTCCATGGCGTCGTTGTGTTGGGTGGCGGTGCCGTGCAGGTTCAGGTAACCGATCTGCTCGGGCGTAAGTTTCGCGTTGGCCAGGGCCTTGCGCATCGCCTGCAACGCCCCCTTGCCGCTGGGCTCGGGCGCGGAGATATGGTGCGCGTCGCAACTGGCGCCGCTGCCCAGCAGGGCGACCGGCGCCGCCTCGCGACTCATCACGAACAACACCGCCGCTTCGCCGATATTGATGCCGTCGCGGTTCACCGAGAACGGATTGCAGCGCTCGGCAGACACCGCTTCCAGCGCGGTAAACCCGTTCAGCGTCAGCCTGCACAGGCTGTCGACGCCGCCGCAGAGCACCGCATCGCACACGCGCAAGTCGAGCAGGCGCTGGGCGCTCATCAATGCGCGGGCGCTGGACGTGCAGGCGGTGGAAATCACATAGGCCGGGCCGCTCAACTGCAGCCAGTCGGCGAGGAAATTCGCCGGAGCGCTGAGTTCCTGCTGCTGGTAGTCGTAGTCGCCAGGGAACGCGTGATCGCGCAGGTAGTGGGCAATGCCGCGACTGGCTTCGTCGATGCCCGAAGTGCTGGTGCCCAGCACAACGCCCACCCGTGAGGCGCCGTAGGTGTCGATCACCTGACGAATCTGCGCCTCGATCTGCAACGCCGCTTCCAGCAGCAACTGGTTATTGCGGCTGCTCTGCTGGCCCAATTGCGCCGGAATGGTCGCCAGTTCGCCGCGCACCGCTGCGACCGGCACCACACGCTCCGGCACCCAGCCGCTCTCGGCGCGCATGCCGCTGCAGTCACCGGCAAACAGGCTGCGGCTGACCTCGGCCTGGCCGCGACCGAGGGCACAGATTACGCCGAGCGCATTGAGGTAGGCAGTCATCGGCCGCCCCCCAGCGGAGTAATGCGATAGCTCAACGGTTGGCCCGCCATGTTCACGCTGAACACCTCCGAGGACTGATAGACGATTTGCCAATGGCCCGGCAGCGTTCGCGTGAGGTCCATGGCCTGGGCCGAAGGATACAGCGCACGCACGTCATCCGCCGAGGCCAGGGCAAACAGCAGCGCGGCGAACAGCGCTCGCGCCTGGGGATCGGGCGGCAGCAAGCCGTCGGCCTGCCATTGCCCGTCGATCAGCTTCTGCCGGGCCTGGGGAATGCCCAGCGGATCCATCATCGACCAGCGAATCGCCGCGCCTTCACGCTGGATCACCAACAGCCAGTCCTGGCTGCGCTCGCCCTCCAGGCGTTGCACATGCAATTGCATCGGCAAGGCCAGCGCCGGGATTTTCTCGGGTAACGGTGCCTGGCTGGCGCACGCGCTGAGCAGCAACAGGCAACCCATCAACAGCCGGCGCATCATGAGCTCGCGGCCTCTAACGGCTTGCGCGCCACACAGTTGACCAGGGTTTCCTCACGCTGGCCCACCGGCGGCGCCTTGCGCAGGCCCCAGCGTTCCAGCAGGCCGAAATCGCTGGAACGGCTCCACCACAAATAGGGGTACGAGACGTTCCCCGCGCCGAATTCAAAGCCTTGCTCGCGCAGCATCTGCAGATACTCCTCGGCGCTTTTTTGTACGTGCATCGGGTGGCGGAACAGCCAGCGAATTACCCAGGTGTCGATATAGGCTTCGGTGGACTCGGCAAACAGCAAATAGCCGCCCGGCTTGAGTACCCGATAAAACTCCTTGAGTGCGCGATGTTGCTCGACCAGGTGGTGAAAGGTCTGGTGGCAAAACACGATATCGACGCTGGCGTCGGGAACGTCGAGGGTGGCGCAGTCGCTGGCGATCAACTCCACGGCCAGGCCCTGGCGAGCGGCTTCTTCGCGGCTCAGCGCCAGGCTGTGGGGGTCGGCATCCAGGCCGATCAAACGCGAGGGCGCAAACACCTGCTGCAGCAAGTTGAAGGATTTGCCCTGGCCGCAGCCGGCGTCGAGCAACACCGGCGCCACCGGCAGCGGTTCGCTGAACAGGCTGCGCAGGTCGTTGATCGCTACGCGGAGCACATGGTGCTGCCAGGTGTGGCTGCGCAGGAACCAGAAGCCGAACCGGGTTTCTTCGACGTAGTTCTTACTCAGGTAGTTTTTTTCAACGGCAGGGCTGGTCATACCGTCTCACTCGCGCAGATTTGCGACAACATGCGCAGGCGCCGCTTGGGCTCGCTGACGAACGGATTGCGTTCATCCCAGGCGTAACCGGCGAGGATCGAACTGATCATGCGACGAATCTCCGGCGAACTGCCGGTGTGGAAAATCACATCCTGGAACGTCCCGGCGTACCAGCCCTCGACGTAGCAGCGGAAGGTGTCGACGCCGCGCTTCAACGGTTCGGCGAACTCGGTTTGCCAGTCCACCGTTTCGCCTTGCAGTTGGCGATGCAGCAAGCCGGCGGCCATGCTCGCCGAACGCATGGCGATGGTCACGCCGGAAGAGAACACCGGGTCGAGAAACTCCGCCGCGTTGCCCAGCAGCGCAAAGCCCGGACCGTGCAGGGTTTTGACGTTGGCCGAATAGCCGCCGATGCTGCGCGCCGGGGTGTCCCACACGGCGTTTTGCAGCACGCCGGACAGGCTCGGGGTTTGCTCGATAAACCCGCGCAGGCAGGCGTCGAGGTCGCCGTCGTGGCCGTCGAAGTGCTCCTTGGCCGCGACCACGCCCACCGAGCAACGGCCGTTGCTGAACGGGATGGTCCAGAACCAGATATCGCGCTTCTCGGGATGGGTGGTCACCAGAATCTTGGTGCGGTCGAAGCCTGGGTGTTCGATGCGGTCTTCGACGTGGGTGAACACGGCCTGGCGCAGCGGAAAATTCGACGGGGCTTCAAGGTCCAGCAGGCGCGGCAACACGCGGCCATAGCCGCTGGCATCCAGCACGAATTTGGCCTTGAGGTGGTACTCGCTGCCGTTCTCGCGGCGTACGTGCAGGTAACGACACTCGCCGGAAAAGTCCACGCCGACGATGCTTTCGCCGTAGCGGATTTCCACACCCTGCAGTGCCGCCTGATCGGCCAGCAGCTTGTCGAACTCGGCGCGCTGCACCTGGAAGGTCGTCGGCTTGCCGTTGCTGAAGGTGTCACCGAAATCGAACGCGCTGTAGCGCTCGCCCCAGGCGAATGCGGCACCGGTTTTCAGTTGAAAGCCGGCCGCCTGCACGGCGTCGAGCATGCCGGCTTCTTCGATAAAGTCGATGCAGTGCGACAGCAGGCTTTCGCCAATCGAGAAGCGCGGAAAATGCTGGCGCTCGATAATCAATACATCATGCCCTTTGCGCTTGAGCAGCGCGGCCGCGATGGCCCCGGACGGCCCGGCACCGATCACCACCACTTGGCGACGTTCCATTTCAACTGTGGGCACGAAGGCTCCTTGCCGCTTTGGCGATAATCACATTCATAAGGCGTGTTTCTGTTGCCCGGCCCAGGGCGCCAGCATAAAGCTGAATGCCAGGCCGAGGCTGACCGACAGGCCGAAATTGCTCACTGCCGGGGTACTGGAGACGGCCAGCAGGCCGAACGATAACCAAGTGGTCAGCGCGGCCAGTAAGGTTCCCAGCAGGCTCACGGCAGCACCGCCGATCTGCTCGCGCATCAGGATCGCATAATCGACGCTGATGGCCGTGACCAGCAGCAGGCCGAACAGGCTGAACAGCGTCAGCGGCTGGCCCAGCCAACCGAGGCTGGCCAGGCTGCACAGCGCCGCCAGCAACGGCAGCGCGACGATGCGCAACGCGCCGATGAAGCCGAAGGGCAGCATCAACAGCACCACGATCAGCACACAGGACAGCAACTTCAACTCGGCGGCGCTGATTTGGGTATCGGCAAACACGCGGTTCAAGTCACCCAGGCGATCCACCAGTTGCACGCCGGGCAAATCCACGGCCTGCACCCGCAGCAAGGCCGGGTTGTTCAGGCCTTGCAGGCTGACCATCGCCGCCACGCCGCCGTCTACCGGGCCCAGCCACAGCGTACGCCATGGCTCGGCCAGCGGGCCTTTGAGCGCGACGTCGATGTCTTCGGTGGGCAGCGCCTGCAACTGCGCGACTTCGGCCTGCAGCGCGGCGGCGGGCACGCCGAGGTCCAGCAGCGGTTGCCAATGCTGCGCGAGTGTACCCAGCGCGTCGCGCAGTTGCTGTTGTTCGGCGGGCAGGTTGACCAGCTGATTCAGCGCCAGATAACCCTGGAGCTTGTCCATGTTCACCAGTTGGTCCAGGCGCTGGCCCAGCGCCGCTTGGCGTTCGAGTAACTGCTGCTGAGTCTCGGCGCGCACCAGAAAGAACTGGCTGGTGGGCTGGAACCCGGTGATGCGCGCCACGGCCTGGGCCTCCTGCAGCAATTGCGGCGGTGCGCCGATCCACTGGCGGATATCGTTTTTAGTGTTCAACTGCCACAGGCCACCGGCGCAGAACAACAGCACCCACACCAGCAGCACCGAGCCTGGTACGCGCTTGATCAATGCCGCCCGCCATTGCCACAAGCGTTCGGCGATGCGCAGCGGCCATTGCGCCGGGCGCAGTTCCACACCGCTGAGCAGCGCGGGCAACAGGCACACGGCCGATAGATAGGCGCCGACCAGGCCGGCTGCGGAGAACACCGCGATTTGTGTCAGCGCCGGGAACGGCGTCCAGGCCAGGGCCAGATAGCCGATGCAACTGGTGGCCAGGCTCAGGCTCAGCCCTGGCAGGGTCAGGCGTAATGCCGGCCAACTGCGCCAGGGTTGCAGGCTCCAGCTTTTGGACAGGTAGTGCAGCGGGTAATCCACCGCCACGCCGATCAGGCTCGAGCCCAGCACCAGGGTCATCACATGCATATGGCCGAACAGC
The DNA here is from genome assembly GCF_003852375.1 of Pseudomonas sp. R4-34-07. NCBI lineage: Bacteria > Pseudomonadati > Pseudomonadota > Gammaproteobacteria > Pseudomonadales > Pseudomonadaceae > Pseudomonas > Pseudomonas sp. R4-34-07. The sequence continues at coordinate 501,752 of NZ_CP027760.1, forward strand.
GCCACACAGGCCACGGCGCCAAACAGCATGCCGACCACGACCGGCACGAACGCCAGCAGCACCCGCCAGCGCCGGAACGCCAGCAACAGCAACAGCAGGATGCCCACGGTTGCGCCGCCGCCGACCCAGGTGATTTCCCGCGTGGCTTGCTGCTGCCCATTGGCCGCATAGAGCAAGCCGCTGGCGGCGAGCAGTTGCACACCTTGCTTGCCTGCCTGGGCGCGGCTGGCCTGGAGCAGATCGGCCACTTGCAGCGGCAGTTTCATATCGAACGCATTGCCGGTGGTGCGCGCCCGCAGCAGCACCCAGCTTTTGCCGTCGGCATCGGCGATCAGCGCGCCGCTGCCGATATCCAGCTGTACCGCGCCGTGTTGCGGTTGGCTGTTCTGGATGCGCCCGGTCAGGCCCAGCCAGTCGTCCTGGCTCGGCACCAGGCTGAAGCCGGTGAAGGGGTCGAACAGCGACTGCACACGCTGCTGGATAAAGGCCTCAGGCTGTTCGATCAGTTGCTCGCGGTCCTTGGCCGCCAGCATCGCCAGGCGACCGCGCAGCAGCTGTTCGCGCAGCGCCGGCAAGTCGGCTTGCAGGTTCCATTGCACCTTTTCAAACAGGCCGCTGGCTTGCCAGCGCTCGGCCATTTGTTGCGCCACGGCCAGCGCTTGCTGGCGGTCGGCATGCCCCACCAGCACCAGCATCTCGCGGTTCAGCGGCTCCTGCATGCGCTGCTCGGCTTGCAGCTCCAAGGCGTCCGGCGTACTGCCGGGCACCAGTTCCATCAGGTTGGCCGACAACGGCGCACCCGCGCGCCACTGCCAGCCGGCCAGGGCCAATACGGCCACCAGCAGGATCAGGAACAGGCGCGGCAGCAGGCGCTCACTGGGCAAAGTCATGTTGCTCGGCAATGCTCAAAGGTTGGTCGGCGCTGCTGTCCTGCATGCGCAGCAGTGTGCTGTCGCCCTGGGTTTCCAGCAGCTCAATGGTATTGACCAGCTCGCCGCCGTCGATATTGATCTGGGTAAAGACTTGCTTGAGCAGCAGCGAACGCGGGATCAGCGTCAGCTTCCATTGCTGGGCTTGCCCTTGCAGTTGCAGTTCGAAGTCACGTTGCAAGCCGCTGCTGTCACCCTGCAGCACCGCGAGGAACAGACGGTTCTGCTCGGCGCCGGCGCTCTTGTTCGGCAGCAGTTGCCAGCCGTTGGCGTCACGCCGAGCGATGCCCTGGGCGGTGATGCGATAGTCCTGTTGCAGCGGGGTCTTCAACAGCCACAGCAAGCCGTGGTCCTTGGCGAGCACGAAGGTGCCTTTGCTGACCAGCGGCTGGGGCAGGGCGCGCAGGTGTTTTTCCTGGATGAAGTTGCCGTGGATCACGCGGGGTTTGGCCAATTGATCGCTGAGCTGTTGCAGGTCGAAGGCGTGGGCGCTGAAGCTCAGCAACGCGGCGGCCACTGTAGGAGCGAGCTTGCTCGCGAAGAACCTGAGGGCCCTGCGGGGCGTCAGGTGCTGCGCGTTATCGTTGGCGATCTTCGCGAGCAAGCTCGCTCCTACAGGGGATCTCATTTCAAGGCCCTTTCTACGGCGTCGGTGAATACTTTGGGGGAAGCGAGTTGCATCTCGCGGCTGGCGATCTCTACCGCCACTTGCACGGTGCTGGCGCGGGTCAGGCGTTCGCCGCTGGCGAGGTCGGTGATCAGGTAATTCACCTTCAAGCGGTTCTCCCACTCCACCAGGCTGGCGCGCACGTTGAGGGTTTGGCCGAAGGTCGCGCCGCGCACATAGCGCAGCTGCATGTCGATGATCGGCCAGGCGTAGCCGGCTTCGAGCATCGCGGTGTAGTTGTGGCCGATCTTGTCCAGCAGCGCGCAGCGCGCCACTTCCAGGTATTTCACGTAATGCCCGTGCCACACCACGTTCATCGAGTCGATGTCGAAAAACGGCACGAGGATTTCAGTGTCGCTGTGCAATACGCCGGGGCTACGCATGCAGCCTCCAGTGTTGCGCGGCGATGCGTTGCAGGCACAGGCGCAGTTCGCCTTCCAGGGCGCGGTCTTCAATGACCGGCGGGAAATCCTTGGCCAGCGCGTCATGCATTGCTGCCAGCGCCGGTGGCAACGGCCGGGCATCGTCGGCCTGGGCGCGCAGCCATACCCCTTGGTTGGCGGCGAGCAAGGTGGCGGCGGCGACCTGTTCGGTCAGCTCCAGCACGCGGATCGCATCACGGGCGGCGATGGTGCCCATGCTCACTTTGTCCTGGTTATGGCACTCGGTAGAGCGCGAAAACACGCTGGCCGGCATGGTATTTTTCAGCGCTTCGGCAGTCCAGGCGCTGGTGCCGATCTGCACGGCCTTGAAGCCATGGTTGATCATCGCGCGGTCGGCCGGTGCGCCCGACAGGTTGCTCGGCAGGCCGTGGTTGTAACGCACGTCCACCAGCAGCGCCAGCTGCCGGTCGAGCAAGTCGGCGACGTTGGCCACCAGGGTCTTGAGGCTGTCCATGGCAAAGGCGATGTGTCCGCCGTAGAAGTGCCCGCCGTGCAGCACGCGTTCGGCTTCGGCATCGATGATCGGGTTGTCATTGGCGCTGTTCAGCTCGATTTCGATAAACGAGCGCAACCAATTCAGGCTGTCGGCCAGCACGCCGAGCACATGGGGCGCGCAGCGCAGCGAATAGCGATCCTGCAGGCGGTGCAGCGGTGCAGTCGGTGCATCGATAGCCAGGTCCTGGCGCAGCCAGGCGGCGACTTGCATTTGCCCGGGGTGGGGCTTGGCGGCGAACAGGCGTTCATCGAAGTGTTCCGGGTTGCCTTGCAGCGCCACCACATTGAGCGCAGTGATGCGCGTGGCCAGGTGCAGCAGGTAGTCGGCGCGGGCGAAGGCCAGGCAGGCAATACCCGTCATCACCGCCGTGCCGTTCATCAACGCCAGGGCTTCCTTGGGCCGCAGTACCAGCGGCTCCCAGCCCAGTTCGCGGTGCACGTCGGCGGCTTGGCGCCGTTCGCCACGAAACAGCACTTCACGCTCGCCGGACAAGGTCGCCGCCACATACGACAGCGGCGTCAAGTCGCCGCTGGCGCCCACGGAGCCTTCTTCTGGAATCAGCGGCAGCACATCGTGTTCGAGGAAACCCTGCAGGCGCTCCAGCAGTTCCACGCGCACGCCCGACACGCCATGGCACAGCGACTGCAAGCGCGCCGCCAGCACGGCGCGGGTGGCTTGGGCGTCGAGCAATTTGCCCAGGCCGCAACCGTGGAAGGTGTAGAGATGACGCGGCAGCGCTTCGACATGGTGCAACGGCACCGCGACCACGCACGAGTCGCCGTAACCGGTGGTCACGCCGTAGATCACGCCTTCCTTGTCCAGCAGCGAGTCAAGAAACTGCGCGCCCTTGGCGATGCGCTGGCGATACGCGGCATCGTTCTGCAAGCGGGCAGGCACCTGACGGTTGGCCAGGGCCAGTACGTCTTCGATGCGCAGGGGGCGTTCGCCAAAGGTGATCGGCTCAAGAGGCGTCGTCATCGGTCTTCCAGAAAGGGTAAAAGTTGAACCACTGTTGAGGCGCCTGCAGGCAGAATTCACCCAGGCGCGTGGCGTAGCGGGCGGTCCACAGGGCGATGACCTGCTCGCGGGTGCTGCGCTTCCATTCAATCGATTGCGCGAAGGGCTCGATGGTCAGGCGATAGCGGCCCTGATGCTTGAGGCACATCAGCAGGTTGACCGGGCATTTGAGCAGGCCGGCCAGCAGCCACGGGCCTTGGGGGAACGCGGCTGCATGCCCGAGGAAATCCACGCGCACCGTGCGCCCGCCGTGCAGCGGGATGCGGTCGCCGGCAATCGCCAGCCATTCGCCGTCGTCCAGGCGCTGGCTGAGCAACAGCATGGTGGCCGGGTCCAGCTCGCTGACCTGAATCAGGCGCAAATGGGTCGCGCCCGCTTCGCCCAGCAAGCGATTGAAACGCTCGGCATGCTTGGTGTGCACCAGCACATTCATGGTGACGCGTTCGCCGATTTCCGCCAGGGCGCGGCACACTTCCAGGTTGCCCAGGTGCGCGCCCACCAGCATCTGCCCGCGCTCGCCTCGCAATTGGCCGCGTAATTGCGCCGGGTCGTTGATGTCGATCTGCTCCAGGCGCAGCTTGCCGTTCCACACGTCCAGCTTGTCGAGCAGTGAGTCGGCGAAGGCCATGAACTGGGCAAAGACCGTCCTGTGGCTCGGCAGCAGGTCATCACGCCCGCTCCACTGCGCCAGGCGCTGCTGGTAGTGCCAGGCGCTCTGGCGCGCGGTGCGGCCGAACAGGAAAAAGTACAACACGATGCTGTAGAGCAACGGGCTCAACAGGCGCCGGCCGAGGACTTTTGCCGCGATCGCCGTGAGTTTCATCAACCAGAAGCTGCCGCGCTCCTCGCGATCGGCCCAGTGTTTGCCGCTGTCGCTCATGCCTGCCACCGACGCCACAAAATGGCCGGCGCGCGCACCAGCATGCCGAAGAACAAGCGCGTATGCATGGCGCTGATGCGCACGTTGTCGCGGAACAGGCGGAAGTGCGACAGGCCGTCGGCGGGGTAATGCACCTGGGTCGGCAGCCAGCGCATGGGCTGGTTGCGCCAGGCCAGGCGCACGAGGATGTCCGAGTCGAAATCCATGTGCGTGCCGATGTAGGCCGAGTCCATCAGCGCCAGCGTCGGGGCCAGCGGGTACACGCGAAAGCCGCACATCGAGTCGCGAATCTGCAGCGACAGGGTGTTGATCCATACCCACACGTGGGTCAGGTAGCGTGCATAAAGGCGGCCTTTGGGCACGCTGTCGTCGTATTCGGGGTAGCCGCAGATGACGGCGTCGGGGTGCCGGCGGGAGGTGTCGATAAAGGTCTCGACTTCGCGAAGATCATGCTGGCCGTCGGCATCCACCTGCAGGGCATGGGTGTACCCCAGCCGCGCGGCTTCGCGAAAGCCCGCCATGACCGCGCCGCCCTTGCCCTGGTTGCTCGGCAGGGTCAGCAGGGTGACATTCTCCAGCAGCGCCAATTGCGCGAGCACTGCCGCGCAGGCCGCGCTGCTGCCATCGTCCACCAGCAGGCAGGGCAGGCCGCTGTCCAGCAGGCTGTGGACCACTGCGGGCACGGCGGCTTCGTGATTGTAGACCGGGATCAGGGCGCAGGGGTTATGCATGGTGGACCTTCTCAAGGTTGTCGCTCATCTTGTGGCGAGGGAGCTTGCTCCCGCCGGGCTGCGAAGCAGCCCCAATGCAGGCGAACGAATTCATCCTGGCAAATGGCGGTGCCTGAGTCGGGAGTGCTGCGCACTCCAGCGGGAGCAAGCTCCCTCGCCACAAAAGCCTATTCACTTGGCAGGCTCCAGCACGATTCGGCCACTGGAGCAGGCGGCGGCGCCATTGCGGTAGGCGAAGTACAACTTGCTGCGTTCGCGGTCAAAGCGCAGGTGCAATTCGATGTGATCACCGGGGCGCACCAGTTGCTGGAACTTGAGCACTTCCATACCGGCGAACGTCGCCGGCAGGTTCAGCAATTGCTGGCCCAGATTGAAGGCCCATTCCACCTGCACCACCCCCGGCAGCACCGGCGTCACCGGGAAATGCCCGCTGAAATAGGCCAGGTCCGGCGGAACGCTCAGTTGCAACGTCCATTCACCGTCGGTTTCCACCTGCGCCAGCACCTCCGGCGCCTTGGGGCGCGGCGCCAGCAACAGCGCCTCGGTATCGGCCTGGGGCAGCTTGCCCTGGCTGTTGAGCGGCAATTGGCGCAGCAAACGCCAGCGGCGGGGCAAGGCCAGGGCTTCGCAATGCTGGCTCAGGTGCTGGCGCAGGGTTTGGGTCACCGTGCGCCGGCCCTGGTTGCGCAGGGCATGCAGGCCCTCGGCACTCAGCACCACCAGGGCGCCGAGTGAGGCGCGATTTTCCTGCACCACGCCCAGACGGGTGTCGGCAACCCATGGATGGTTCATCAAGGCCTGTTCGAGCATCGGCAAGGCGATGCGTTTTTCTTCCAGCTTGACGATGCGGTCCAGGCGCCCGAGCAGCTCAAAACGGCCATCGGCATGGATGCGCGCGGCGTCGGCGGTCTGTTCGATATGCCCCTCGGGCAAGTAAGGCGAGGCAATGCGCAGGGCACCGTCGGCATCCTGGCTCAGTTGTACATCGGTAAACGGCTGCCACGGCTGGGCACCCTGGCGCCAGGCGATACCGCCGGTTTCCGAGCTGCCGAGGATTTCCGTGGGCCATTGCTGCAAGCGGTCGTAGAGGCTGGCGGCGGCCTCGACAGGCAAGGCACCGCCGGAGGAAAACACCCGTGAAACCTGGCTCAGCGCCGGCCAGTCGAGGTTATCGCCCATGCGTTTGAGCAGCGCCGGGCTGGCCACCCAGGCGAAGTGCGGATGCTCGCGACTGGCGCGCTGCAGGTCCTCGGGGAATGCCAGTTGCCTGCGCACAAACGTGCGACCGGCGCACAGCGGCCACAGCACGCGGAACAGCAACCCGTAGATATGTTGGGTGGCGACGCTGCCGATGATGCAGGCGTCTTTCAGGTCGACGCCCCACAGCGCTTCCAGCGCCTGGACCTCATTGGCCAGCTGGCGCAGCGACTTGTCGATGCGTTTGGGTTCACCGCTGGAGCCGGAGGTGCACAGGCTCAGTTGGCAGCTATCCAGGTCGAGTGCGGCTGGGCTAAGTGGCGTGTGATACAGCGCCTCCAGGTCCGATGCCTGCGTCAGCCAGGCATCCACGGCGGCGGCCCAGCGTTGACGGGTCTGGGGTTGCAGGTCGGCCGGCAGCAGCACGCTGACCCCGGCACGCCAGGCGCCGAGCAAGGCGATCGCCAGCACGCCCGCGTCTTCCAGGTGCACCGCCAGGCGCTGTATGCCACGCGCTTGCAGGCCTGCCGCCAGGCGCAGGGATTGCTCCACCAGTTGTGCATGATTCAGCGCAGGCTCAAGGGTGACCTGGCGGTGTTCCTGCGGCTCGAGCAGCAGATGCTCAAGTTTCAAACCTTTCATACGCGGCCTCGAACCCTTTGTCGTACCAGCCATTCCACGGCAAACAACAGCCCCATCAGCCCGTAGGCGATCAAGCCGTTGTACAACGTCCACCAGCTCAGCGGCGCCCACAGGGTGAGGGCGGCGGCGAGCAGGCCATTACCCAGGAAAAACACACTCCACACGACGGTGACCCGGCGCGTATACACAATTGCATGCGGCGGCAACTGCGGGTCGCCCATGCGCGCCAGGCGCTCGACCATCGGCGGCCCGTATTTAAGGCTCAGGCCGAACAGTGCCAGCATGAACGCGCTGACCAGGCTGGGGTACCAGCGCAGCCACTGCGGGTTATCGAACCAGGCCAGCGCCAGGCAAAACACAATCACCACCACCGCCATCCAGCGACTGCCGGGGCGGCGTGCAGCGGTGAGCGCGCGCAGCAGCCACAGGCTGCCCAGCAGCAGGCCGAATTGCCATGGCGCAAAATGCTCGGTGCCGTAATACACCGCAAAGGGGTACAGCAGCCCCGCCAGCAACAGGCCAAGGCCGATCAGCCGGCTCATGCGGCGGGCTGGACCAGACGGTACACCGCCTCAACCACGTCATTCACAGTGCGCACTGCCTTGAATTCTTCGGCGGCGATCTTCTTGCCGGTCTGGCGCTTGATATGGTCGATCAGGTCCACCGCATCGATGCTGTCGATTTCCAGGTCCTGGTACAGGTTGGCATCGAGGGTGACGCGTTCAGGTTCCAGTTCAAACAGTTCCACCAAGGCGTCGCGCAGGGTGTTGAAAATATCGTCACGAGTTTGCATGGTCCGGTCTCAAGCTGCCTGTCTGGCCGTGACGAATGCCGCAAGGCTGGCCACGTTGGTGAAGTGATTGCGCGTGTCCTTGGCGTCGGCGTCGATCTTGATGCCGTACGTTTTCTGGATGGCCAGGCCCAGTTCCAGGGCGTCGACCGAATCCAGGCCCAGGCCTTCGCCGAACAGCGTCTGCTCGCTGCCGATGTCGTCGGCACTGATGTCCTCCAGGCCCAGGGCCTCGATGATCAGCGTCTTTATGTCGTGCTCAAGGCGGTGTTGGTCGCTCATCTTCGGCGAGCTCCTTAATGAAATAGTGATGCAGGTAATCGTTGAGCTTGCGTGACGCCTGGGGCGCGGGGCCCAGTGCGGCGAACGCCTGTGGTTCTATATCGGCACCCACGCGCAAACTGAAGTGGAATCGGCATCTGGGAATGCGATACCAGGGCTCGGCCTTGGTCAGGGTGGTGGGGCTGACCTTGATCACCACCGGGGTGATGATTGTCGCACCGCGCAGCGCAATGGCCGCGCCGCCGCGATGAAAGGCAGGTGGCGCGCCGGGTGTGGTGCGGGTGCCTTCGGGAAAGATGATCAGGGTCTGGCCTGCGCGCAGGGCGTCGGCGGCCGCGTCCAGCATGTCGGCGCTGCCGTCGTTACTGATATAGCCGGCATCGCGCACCGGGCCGCGGGTGAACGGGTTCTGAAACAGGCTCTGCTTGACCACACAATTGGTCTGACGCATCAGGCCGATCAGGAACACGACGTCAATCAGCGACGGGTGGTTGGCGACGATCATCTGGCCGGGGCGGCCGAGTTTGTCCGCACCCTCGACGCTGTAGGTGAGGATGCCCAGAAACTTCATCATCCGGATAAAAAACCAGAACAGGCAACTGATGGTGTGGCGCGCGCGTCGTTGATGCTGCCTGGCGTCGCCCGGCAGGCAACTGAGCAGCGGGAATACCAGCAAGCGCAGGCACAGCCCGCCGACACCGAACATAAAGAAGCTGGTGGCTGTGGCGAACAGGCGCCAGTAATAGGCCTGCCGTGGTTTGTCGGTCAGGATTTGCGTCGCCAGTTCCATACTCGGTTCTTCCAGGCATGTTGGCAGGCGCCCTGTTCGGTCAGCAGGGTGCGCAGCAGGTTCAGGGCGTGGGGCCACTGGGTTTGAGTGAGTTGGACAGCGCTGCTGTTTAGTTCCAGTTGCCACTCGTCGCCGGGCGTGAGCAAAAGACCGAGGGCATAGGGGAAGGGCACGTCGGCGATCCAGCTGGCATACGCCTCGGGCGGTTGTTCCTCGGTAATCACCAGCAATACCGCCGGGGCGCCTTCGTTGAGCAACGCGGCGGCTTCGAGCAGGCCGTGTTCGAGGCCATCGCCGGCGGCGGCGAGGGCGGTCATTTCGCTGGTTTCATTGCGCAGGATTGACCACAGGCCAATCACCGCATTGTGCACCGACAGGCTGAACTGGGTCGGCGACAGCGGCTGCTCGTTGGCCAGGTCACTGAGGATGTCGAGGGTGCGCGGGGTCTCGCCGTGGCGCGAGACAAACACCAGGGGCAGCGCTTCACGGCCTTCGGCCAGCGGCCAGCCCACACTGAATGCCATGCGCGCCAGACGGCTCAAGCGTCGGCGCTGCATGGCTGGCAAAAATGACACATCCGGGGAGGCATCGCTGGCGGGCAGCAACACCGGGTCCCGGCACCAGGCCAGCCAGTCGTCCGCACGCTCCAGGCCAGGGGCCCAGGCGCGCCATTGGGCGATGTTGAAGTTGATCACTGAGAAGTTATCCCGCCCCTGCGGGCTTCCATGTGCGGCCAATGGCCCCGGATTCCGGGACAGAGGGCAATGGCCGAATGGCGCGCATTATCCCGGTGCCGTGGGCTTCTAGCAAATATTGGTAAAAATTTGTTCACGACGGATCACGAATAAATTGGACGAATTCACAAATTGTGCGCGATAGAGGGCCGAACTGGATTGTCGGAGCGTTCCCTTTCATTTGTGGGCCAGGCACAGCGTATGGATGAACGAGGTAGCTAACCGGCGCTTTTGCGCTCTACACTCGGTCATTCATTGATACACGGAGGTTTTCCCATGCGGCGCGTGGTGTTCAATCAGAAAGGCGGCGTGGGCAAGTCCAGCATCGCCTGCAACCTGGCGGCGGTCAGCGCCAGCGAAGGTTATCGAACCCTGTTGGTGGACCTCGATGCACAGGCCAACTCCACCCAGTACCTTACGGGGCTGACCGGCGACGATATCCCCATGGGGATCGCCGACTTTTTCAAGCAAACCCTGTCTTCCGGGCCGTTTTCGAAGAAAAACAAGGTGGATATCTACGAAACGCCGTTCGACAACCTGCACGTCATCACGGCCACCCCGGAACTGGCAGACCTGCAGCCCAAGCTTGAGGCCAAGCACAAGATCAACAAGCTGCGAAAGCTGTTGGATGAGTTGAGCGAGGATTACGACCGCATTTACCTGGATACGCCACCGGCGTTGAATTTCTATGCGGTGTCGGCGCTGATTGCCGCTGATCGTGTGCTGATTCCCTTTGATTGCGACAGCTTCTCGCGCCAGGCCTTGTATGGCCTGTTGGCTGAAATCGAAGAATTGAAGGAAGACCACAACGAAGGCCTGGAAGTCGAAGGCATTGTGGTCAACCAGTTCCAGGCCCGGGCGAGCCTGCCGCAGCAGATCCTCGACGAATTGATTGCCGAAGGCTTGCCGGTATTGCCGGTGTACCTGGCCAGCTCCGTGCGCATGCGCGAGTCGCACCAGGAGAACAAGCCGCTGATTCATCTGGACCCACGGCATAAGCTGACGCTGCAGTTTGTGGAACTGCACAACTTGCTGGAAAACACCTGATCTCAAGCACTACACAGATCCAATGTGGGAGGGGGCTTGCTCCCGATAGCGGTGTGCCAGCCAGCTTATCTGTAGCTGACCCACCGCAATCGGGGGCAAGCCCCCTCCCACATTTGGATTGCATTCCAGTTGGGTTTCTGGGACTTGTCCTACGTAGGCTGTAGGAGCGGTCTGGCAGCAGGGGATGGGCCTTGTAACCTTGCCTACAGCTACGCCAGAATCCGCCGGCTTGTGCGTCTGGATGGGCATCTCTAAGGTTTGCCGGTCGCTGAATGTTCAGTGATCGGGTTTAGTAGCCCGTGGTGAGACGTACGGTAAATCGTCGGTCAGGACTCTCCTGAATTTGATGGTGGCTGTACGGAGGGCGCTTTCGGGCGCGCCGGTTGAGTCTCCCCGGTCTACTAACCTGCGTACAGCTGCCACCCTCCGTTTAGTAGCGGGTTGGTTGCGGCTTCTGCCCGGAGACGATTCATGGTTAACCTCTATACCGTTACACCCAACCTGCCCACCGAAACCCTCGTGCTCAACAGCTACGAAACCTTCGCCTCAGTCCGCACCTTATTACTCAACCTGTCCAACGACCTCACCGGCGAACACCGCGACGTGGCCCTGGCCATCCATCAATTGAGTGAGCTTGGCGTCATGCTGGTCAGCCAAATGATGGACCGCCAAGCCCCACTGGCCCAAGGCTGAAACGCGGTCAACATGTGGGAGGGGGCTTGCTCCCGATGGCAGAGTGTCAGGCACTTAAGTGTCACTGAACCACCGCTATCGGGAGCAAGCCCCATATGCGCTAACCAAACCCCAAAAGATATAATCAAGTCTGACTCTTTAGGATGCGAGAGCAGTGACAATAGACCCAACACAAAAACTGAATGAAGACTGGCCCAAGCTCCTGGCACTACTACCGCCTGGATGGGAAGCCAAGGCAAAAGAGCTGGGGGCCCTGAAGTTCGGTCGCCGATTCAGCGGGCCAGAGAGTCTATTGCGCACATTATTGATGTACATGAGCGCCGATTGCTCGATGGTCGAAACGGTAGAGCGAGCGCGTACAGGGAAATTGCTGGAGTTATCAGACGTGGGCCTTCTCAAGAGGGTCAACAAATCGGGGGCCTGGCTAGGTTGGATCACAGAGCAGTTGATCCAACAATCGCCGGTCGCGGCCATGCAATGCCCGGCGCTGCTGGGGAGACGAATACTGGCTGCTGATGGCAGTGTCGTAATGGAGCCTGGCGCGGTCACCTCAACATGGCGGCTGCATTACACGATGGATATCAGCACGTTGCGTTGCTGTGAAGTGCAAGTGACACCGTCCAAAACAGGCGAATCGTTGACTCGGTTTTCGGTGCAGCAGGGCGATGTTTTCATCGCGGATCGAGGGTTTGCCAACCGGCGTGGAGTCAATCATGTACTCAATGCAGGCGGTGACATCCTGGTACGAATGAACCTGAGCAGCCTGCCGCTTAGCGATGAGCAAGGGTCGCCTTTTGAGCAACTGGCGCGACTACGGACCTTGCAGCCAGGGCAAACGGGCGAGTGGGCAGCTGTGATGAAAGGTTCAAAGGGGGATATTGCAGTACGTGTGTGCGCCTATCGAAAAACCGACGAGCAGCGATCGCAAAGCGAGTGCAAGCTCAAGAGAGTCGGGCAAAAAAAGCAGAAGCAATTGAAACCTGAAACGATGGAAGCGGCCGGTTACGTGGTGCTGGTAACAACCTTGGACTGCCTGGATACGCAGGAGGTTTTGGCTCTCTATCGGCACCGTTGGCAGGTGGAGTTGGCGTTCAAGCGGATGAAGTCATTGCTGGGGTTATCCCACCTCAGAAAGAAAAATCCGGAAGGCGCAAAAGCATGGTTGCAAGGGAAATTATTAGTGGCTTGCCTGATTGAGCGGTTAATCGCAGCGGGCGAGCATTTTTCCCCTATCGAGGGAGACGAGACAGAAAAAGGAAGTGCCGCCACTCCGTTGTCACTGGCGTGAGATGGCCTTTATTTACTGGCTACTTTGCAGCGCGATCAATCCCCACTTGTCGTTGTTTACGTGTATCGAGAAGTGGGGAGATATCAGCCAGGCACTGCGTGAATCCCCACGAAAACGAGGACGCCAGCAGGACGAGTTGTGGGGAGGGAGGTTTGGTTAGCGCATATGGGAGCAAGCCCCCTCCCACACTGTCCTGTGGTGCTTTCCTGATCGGGTTACACGCCTTGGCTGCGCAACCAACCCATCAATTGCGGCAACGGAAACGCCCCACTCTGGCGCGCTACTTCGCGGCCATTCTTGAACAGAATCAAACTGGGAATCGAGCGAATCCCCAGCTGCGCCGACAACTGCTGATTGGCCTCGCTGTCCAGCTTGGCCAGCCGGCACTTGCCTTCCAACTGCCCGGCGGCCTGTTCAAATACCGGCGCAAACGACTTGCACGGCCCGCACCACTCCGCCCACACATCCACCAGCAACGGCAGGTCACCCTTGATCTGGCTGGCGTAGTCGCCCTGTTTCAATTCAAAAGGTTTGTTCAGTAAAACCGGCTGCTTGCAGCGCCCGCATTTTGGAGCATCACCCAGGCGTTCGCCGGGGATGCGGTTGAGGCCGTTGCAATGTGGGCAAGGGATTACGAGAGGTTCAGACATCGGAGGCTCCTGGGGACTGGCCAATAGGTTGTATCTGGTGCCGAGGCTGAGATTTATCAAGGCTGGGTGCAGAGACTCATTCGCTCACAGTTTTGCCCGCGCTGCGGTGAGTCGTCTGTCTAGGCTTTTTGGTGTGCGCCACCGGTCTGTTTTTGGTTATAGCAAATTGCGATAGTCCGGATTCAGGCTTAACCTTCATAGCAAGATGCGATAAGGACGTTGCATGCGAGTGATCAGTGAAAAAAGGATCTGGGAAGCCAAGGAAAAATGGCCGCGTTCAGCAACGGCTCTGGATCAGTGGTACTGCGTCATCAAGCGCAACAACCCCGCAGACTTCGCTGCAATGAAAGCCATGTTTCCCGCGACCGACAAGGTGGGCGAATTTCATGTGTTTGATATTGGCGGTAACAAGCTGAGGCTGATTGCGTCGGTGCAGTATCGGGCGCAACGCGTTTACATCAAGCATCTGCTTGACCATCGCGATTATGAGAAAGACAAATGGAAGGAAAAAATCAGATGAGCGCGCTTATGCGAGTAGCGGCAAAGCATTGGGAATACGTTGCGCCTGTGCTGCGCAAGCCGCAAAACGAGGCAGACTACGACGCACTGGTCTGCGGTTTGGATGAGCTGTTGAGCCTGGTGGGCGATGACGAAGACAGTCCGCTGATGAGCCTAGTCGATATTTTCAGCGACTGGATCGAAGCCTACGACCGTGAACATCGTCCAATGCCAGTGGCCAGCGGTGTTGATGTGCTGCGCTACATGATGCGCGAGCACAATCTCACTCAGAGCGACCTTCCGGGGGTTGGGGCGCAATCAGTCGTCTCTGAGATATTGAGCGGAAAACGCCAGCTTAACGTGCGCCAAATTCGGTGGTTGGCCGAGCGCTTCGGGGTCTCCGTGGAGACCTTTATCTAAAGGCTCAAGACGAACAACTGATCTCCAGATGCTTGCCCCAATCCGGCGGCCGCTGTGCGTACTGTTCCATTCCCGCTTGTTCCTCAAACGGCTTGGTCAGTACCTCATGCAGCCGTCGCACTTCGCTGTAGTCCCCGGACTCGGCGGCGGTGATAGCGTTTTGTGCGAGGTAGTTGCGCAGAATGTACAGCGGGTTCACGGCATGCATGCGTTCACGGCGCTGTGTCTCGCTGTCGTCCCCGTCTCGGGCAACACGGGCCTTGTACAGCTCGGCCCAGGCATCGAAACCGGCCAGGTCGACAAAGTCATCGCGTAGCCGCGTGACTGCCAAGGCTGCCGACTCATCGCCAAGACGTCGGAAAAACAGCGTGTAATCCACGCCGCTGTTCTGCATCAGCTTGAGCAAGCGTTCCACCAGCTGCTGGTCGTCGTCTTCGGCGATGGTCAGGCCCAACCGGCGACGCATCAGGTCCAGGTAGTGCGCTTGATACAGCGGCAGGTACAGGCCGAGCGCTTCTTTGAGCGCGTCAACGCTGATGAACGGCGTCAGTGCCTGGGCCAGAGCGCTGAGGTTCCACTGCCCGATCGGCACCTGGTTGCTGAACGAGTAACGCCCTTCGTGATCCGAGTGGTTGCAGATGAAGTGCGCATCGAAATCGTCCAGAAACGCAAACGGCCCGAAGTCGAAGGTGATGCCCAGGATCGACATGTTGTCGGTGTTCATCACGCCATGGCAGAAGCCATAGGCCTGCCATTTGGCGATCATCTCGGCATTGCGCTCGACGATTTCACGGAACATCGCAAGATACGGCTCAGGCTGTTCCCGGCACTCGGGGTAATGCAGGTTCAAGACGTGTTCAGCCAGCTCGGCCTGCTGTTCGGGCTGCTTGGTGTAATAGAAATATTCGAAATGCCCGAAGCGGATATGGCTGGATGCCAGGCGCAACACCATCGCCCCGCGTTCCTGCTTCTCACGCCACACCGGCGTGCTGGAGCCGATCACGCACAAGGCGCGGCTGCTGGGAATGCCCAAAGCATGGAGCGCTTCGGAGGCAAGGAACTCACGGATCGAGGAGCGCAATACCGCACGCCCGTCGCCCATGCGCGAGTAGGGCGTCATGCCGGCGCCCTTGAGGTGCAGGTCCCAATGCTCGCCGGCCTGGTTATACACCTCGCCCAGCAGCAACCCTCGGCCATCGCCCAGTTGCGGGGTGTAGCCGCCGAACTGGTGCCCGGAATAGACCATCGCCCGCGGTTCCGCTTCGGCCCATAGCTTGTGCCCGCCAAACAGTTCGGCAAATACGGGCGTTTCGGCCACGGCCGGGTCAAGGTCGAGCAGGGCCATGGCGGCGTTGCTCGCCACCACCAGGCGCGGCTCGTCGAGGGGCTCGGGCAGCACGTGGGTTGAGAACGCGTCGCCCAGGCGTGCGAAGCGGTTGTCGAAGGTCAGTTCGTCGAGGGCTTTCACCGGCCATCTCCAGCAGGATGCCCCCAACGTTTTGCTGGGGGGTAATTCGTTAGTCGAGTTTGCTCGGCGGTGGTTCAGGCGCGTCTGCGATCTTTCCGGCGGGCGGCTCGGGGGTGTCCTGCTCGGGCGCGACGATGGTCTTGTGCTCGTCTTCCACCGGAACCAGTTTGTATTCGTGGCCTTGCATGTTTTTCAGGTACACCTCCATCTGCCTGAACGAGATGTTGATGTGCTGTTTCTTGAACTCACGGTTGATAAAGCGGTTGACCTCGTCCAGCACAGGGTTGCGGTCGCCCAGGTCGCGCACATGCATGCGCAGCTCGTGGTCGAGGGTGCTTTCGCCGAAGTTGAGGAAATACACGTGGGGCTCGGGCTCTTTGAGTACCCGTGGGTTTTCCTTGGCGGCCTTGAGTAACAATTCCTTCACCAGATCCAGGTCGGAGCCGTAGTCCACGCCCAGTTTCAAGGTGACGCGAGTGATGGTGTCGGTCAGCGACCAGTTGATCAGTTGCCCGGTAATGAAGGTCTTGTTCGGGACAATGATGTCCTTGTTGTCGAAATCGGTGATGGTGGTGGCGCGAATGCGGATCTTGCTCACCGTGCCCGACAGGTTGCCGATGGTGATGGTATCGCCGATGCGCACGGGGCGTTCGAACAGGATCATGATGCCGGAGATGAAGTTGGCGAAGATTTCCTGCATGCCGAAGCCCAGGCCTACCGACAGCGCGGCCACCAACCATTGCAACTTGTCCCAGCTCACGCCCAGGGTGGACAAGGTGGAGACAAAACCTACGCCGGCAATCACATAGGACAGCAATGTTGTGGTGGCATAGGCGCTGCCTTGTGCGAGCTCCAGTTTGGACAGCACCAATACTTCGAGTAGACCGGGCAGGTTGCGCGCCAGGGCGAAGGTGATACCGATGATGATCAGCGCGCCGAGCATGTCGCCGATGCTGATTGGCACCATGCTGATATTCGAGCCGGTGCCGCTGGTGTATTCGTACAGCGTGACGTTATCGAGGTAGGAAAATACCGAGATCAGGTCCGACCAGACCCAGTACAGGGCTGCGATAAAGCCCCCGAGCAAGGCCAGGCGGATCAGGCGCAAGGATTGTTCGTTGACCTTTTCGATGTCCAGGGTGGGCTCTTCCACCACCGCTTCGCCTTCACCTGCTTCCTTGGCGGCCTGGCGCTTGGCCAGGGCGCGCGCATAGGCCAGGCGTCGGGCGGCAACGCTCAGCCAGCGCACGAAGGTGGCTTCGATTACCAGCCAGAACATCAGCAGGTACAGGGTGTTGATCAAACGGTCGCTGAGTTTCAGTGCGGTGTAGTAGTAGCCAAAGCACACGGCAATAAACAATGCGACGGGCAGGGCGGTGAAGACCAGCCCGATCGTCTTGCGAAACAGCGAGGCTTTTTCATGGGTGGGGCTGTTCAGCAGCAGGCGACTGAGCAACCACGCCATCAGCGCGTAGCAGGTGAGGACCACGGCGATGCCCAGCACGTCTTCGGCGAGCGCCGCCGGTTGGTGCTCGGCGATGGCCACCACGGCCACCAGGGCCAGTACCACCAGCCCGAGCTTGCGTACCCAGCCTTGCAGGAATTCGACCTGGGGTTTTTCCCAGCGAAAGTGCAGCTCGGCCACGCCGCCGGGCGCCAGGATGCGGTAAGCGGTGTAGAACACCAGCCAGGCTTGGGCAATCTGCAGCAGCGCCGAACCCAGGTTGGCGTTTTGCCCACGGGCGTCGATCTGCAACGCATAGCCGCACAGCGCCAGGCCCAGGGACACCGGCATCGCCAGCAGAATATTGATCAGGATCGCCTGGGGCGTGTGCCACTGGCTGTCGCGCTTGAAGTGACCGATGTCCAGGTGAACTTTGTTGAGGCGCTGATACAACGCCTTGCGCCGCCACAGCAGCGCGCCGATCAACAGCAGCAGCGGCAGGAACAGCCACGGGCGCTGAGTCAGGCCGTCATACAGTTCGCTGACGCTGGAGGCCCAGGGCAGGGTGGTGACTTGCTTGCTCAGGTGCGCCGGTACGGTTTCCAGCCACTCGGTGTCCAGCGGCTTGTTGCTCGGGATCCAGAACATCTGCTCATCGAGCGTGGCGCGCAGGGTGGTCGCGGTGCTCAGCAGTTGTTTCTGGTTCAGTTGCAGGGTGATGGATTCGTTGAGCAGCGCGCTCAATTCACGGCTCAGGCGCTCCAGCAGATCGCTGCGGGTAATTGCCAGTTCCAGCAGGGTGCGACGCAATTGCGGGGTGACGTCGTCCGGCGGCTGGTTGACCAGCAGGTTATCCACATACGCGCTGGGCGAGCTGATCAGCTCGCGCTGCTGGTTGACCTCGAACTGGTACAGGCGAATGTTGGCGATGTCGTCGGCCAGGTCGCGGTCGACGGTCAGGCGTGGCAGCGCCTGTTTCTGCTTGTAGAGGATCTTGGACAGCAGCAGGCTGCCCTTGAGCACGTTGATCTGCTCGTCCAGCGCCGAATCGCTTTGGGTGACGGTGTCCAGTTGCTGCTTGGTCTGCAGGTTTTTCTGGGTCAGGTCGTTGAGGCGGTCGGTGCTCTTGAGCAAGTAGTCGGAGAGCTTCAGGTTGGCCGCGCTTTCCGTGGCCAGCAGGCTGCTGCCGCCGGCTTTCTGCGCTTCGATGGACTGTTGGGTCACCGTCTGCTGGGACTGGGCCAGGCGTTTCTGGTTGATCAGGGTTTGCAGGTCCTGGATTTCCTGCTCCAGGCGCGCGGTTTTTTCCTGGATCAGGTCGTGCTGGCTGTTGCCCAGGTCTTGCAGCTGGCTGTTGCCGGCCAGCTCCTGGCGGCGCAGGGGGATCAGCGCATTCAGGGCGGCGAGTTCGGCGTTGAGCTGGTTGCGCTGGTCGGCGCTGAGGGCTTTGCCGTTGTCTTTGCCGGTCTTGAGGGTCGCATTGATCTGCTGGATGCGCGTCTGGCTGCTGCTGATTTCGGTTTGGGCGCGCTCGGGGCGGGTTTGGGCGGCGATGGTCAGGCTATTGGCGTCGGCCAGTTCTTTTTGCAGATCACCTTGCTGGGTGGTGCGTTGCACCAGCAATTGTTCAAGCTGCGGCACGGGCAGGCTGGCGTAGCGTTGGGCCACCGGGATGATTTTGGTGGCCTTGAGCCGAGTCAGCTCGCGCTGGTTGTCCGTCGTCTGGCGCGGGGCATCTTCCAGCTGGCGCTTGAGGTCTGCCAGGCGCTGCTCGTACTCTTGCTTGTTAGCCAGGAACGTCAGGGTCTGTTGCAGGATGCTCTGCAACGCCTTCATGTCGGCGTCGGGCAGCTTGCGGTCGGGCAGTTTGTCCAGGGTTTGCTGGACGGCGTCGGCGCTGGGTGGGTCGGCCGCGTGAACGGTGCCAACACAAAGAGTCAGGCCCAGCAGGGCAGTGGCGAGAAAAGTGCGCAGGATTGGCATAGAGACCGGTCGAGCTAGATGAAGAATCGGGGGCGTTGTGGCCCCGCAGTTTAGAGGAAGAGACCGGGGCCCGGGCGACTTCCTTCGGGGAATCTGACGCCGACTTTGCCAATCTTGTTCCCGTCCATGACTGCGACGGTCCAGATGGTGTTGTTCCACTCCACCTGGTCGCCCACCACCGGCGCGCCGCCGACTTTCTGGGTGATGAAGCGGCTCAACGGCATGTCCGGGTCGATACCCTCGAGCTTGAGCCCGTACAAGGCCGACACCGCGCCGAGCTGGGCGTCGCCTTCGAGTACGAAGTCGCCGAAGAAGCGCAGGTCGAGGCCGCGTTGCGGGGCCTGGCTGAACAGTTTGCCCAGGGCCGGCAGGTTATGTTCATGGCCGATGACGCAGAGCAAATCATCGACTTCCAGTACCGTACTACCCGACGGGTGGAGCAATTGCTGGCCACGGAACAGCGCCGCGATCCGCGTGCCCTCGGGCATTTTCAACTCGCGCAGGGCGGCGCCGATGCACCATTTCTCTGCGCCCAGGCGGTAGACGAACAGCTCCCACTCGCTGGTGACGTGCACTTCCAGGGCCGCGCGGGAAATTGGTGCCGGGTCTGGCGGTACGGTGACTTTCAGCAACTTGGCCACCCACGGCAGGCTGGTGCCCTGCACCAGCAGCGACACCAGTACGATAAAGAACGCCAGGTTGAAGTACAGCTGGGCATGGGGCAGGCCGGCCATCAGCGGGAACACCGCGAGGATGATCGGCACCGCGCCGCGCAGGCCGACCCAGGCGATAAAGGCTTTTTCCCGGCCGTGGAACGCCTTGAAGGGCAACAGGCCGACCATCACCGACAGCGGCCGTGCAAACAGGATCATCCACAGTGCCAGGCCCAGCGCCGGCAGGGCGATCGGCAGCAAGTCATGGGGCGTGACCAGCAGGCCCAGCACCAGGAACATGCCGATCTGCGCCAGCCAGGCCATGCCGTCGAGCATATGCAGGATGCCATGACGGCTGCGCACCGGACGGTTGCCGATCACCAGGCCGCACAGGTACACGGCGAGAAAGCCGCTGCCGTGCAAGGCGTTGGTCAGCGCAAAGACGAACAGGCCGCCGGCGATCACCAGGATCGGGTACAGGCCGGTGGCCAGGTTGATGCGGTTGACCATCTGCAGCATCAGCCAGCCGCCGCCCAGGCCGACCAGGCCGCCGATACCGAACTCGCGGACCAGGTGGGTCAGCAGGCTCCAATGCAGGCCGGTCTGGCCGCTGGCGAGCATGTCGATCAAGGTCACGGTGAGGAACACCGCCATCGGGTCGTTGCTGCCGGATTCGATTTCCAGGCTGGCGGTCACCCGTTCGTTCAGGCCCTTGCCGCCCAGCAGCGAGAACACGGCTGCGGCGTCGGTGGAGCCGACGATGGCGCCGATCAGCAAGCCCTGCACGATGTTGAGGTCGAACAGCCAGGCCGCGGCCATGCCAGTGAGGCCGGTGGTGATCAACACGCCCACCGTGGCCAGGGACAACGCAGGCCAGAGTGCCACGCGGAAACTCGCCACCCGCGTGCGCAAACCGCCGTCGAGCAGGATCACGGCCAGCGCCAGGTTGCCCACCAGGTAGGCGGTCGGGTAGTTATCGAAGATGATGCCGCCGCCATCGACGCCGGCGATCATGCCCACGGCCAGGATGATCACCAGGATCGGGATGCCCAGGCGCGACGACAGAGAACTCACCAGAATGCTCGCACTCACCAGCAACGCGCCGATCAAGAACAGGCTGTTGATGGTCGTCGCATTCAAAGGCAGTACTCCAGAGCAGGGAAAGACAGGGCGCAAACTGACCATGCAGTCTGCGTGCCAGGGATTCTAACCTGTTGAATTGCTGCGCTGTCAAAAGATCGTTCCCACGCTCTGCGTGGGAACGCCTCATTGGACGCTGCGCGTCCGCTCTTGACGTCGTGACGCAAAGCGTCACCTGAGGCATTCCCACGCGGAGCGTGGGAACGATCAAAGCCAGTGCAGTCAGTCAGAGCCGGAAGCGGCCCACCATGCCGTTGAGGTCCACTGCCAGGCGCGACAACTCGCTGCTCGCCGCGCTGGTCTGGCTGGCGCCTGTCGCCGATTGCACCGACAGATCGCGGATATTCACCAGGTTACGGTCGACTTCCCGTGCGACCTGCGCCTGTTCTTCCGCTGCACTGGCGATCACCAGGTTGCGCTCGTTGATCTCGACAATTGCCGTGTTGATGGTATCCAGCGACATTCCTGCGCCCTTGGCGATGTTCAGCGTGGATTCGGCGCGCTCAGTGCTGTTGCGCATCGAATCCACCGCATGCTCGGTGCCGGCCTGGATGCTGCCGATCATGCGCTCAATCTCGCTGGTGGACTGCTGGGTGCGATGGGCCAACGCGCGTACCTCGTCCGCCACTACCGCAAAACCACGCCCGGCCTCACCGGCCCGCGCCGCTTCGATGGCCGCGTTGAGGGCCAGCAGGTTGGTCTGGTCGGCCAGGCCACGGATCACGTCCAGCACTTTGCCGATATCGCGGGATTCATTGGCCAACTCACCGATCAAGGTCGCGGTGGCTTGCACGTCGCCGCTCATGCGTTCGATGGCGCTGACGGTTTCCTGCACCAGGTCACGGCCATCACCGGCCGAGGTGGTGGCGTTACGCGAGGCTTCGGAGGTGCTCACGGCATTACGGGCGACTTCCTCGACAGCGCTGGTCATCTCGTTCACGGCGGTGGCGGCCTGTTCGATCTCATTGTTCTGCTGGGTCAGGCCACGCGCGCTTTCGTCGGTGACGGCGTTGAGCTCTTCGGCGGCCGACGCCAGTTGCGTGGCGGAGCCGGCGATGCGTTGCAGGGTGTCGCGCAGTTTGTCCTGCATCTTCGCCATGGCGGCGAGCAGGCGGCCGGCCTCATCGTTGCCGTCGACTTTGATCGGGCGCGTGAGGTTGCCTTCGGCCACTTCTTCGGCCGCTTCCAGCGCTTGGGAAATCGGTACGGTGATGCTGCGAGTCAACAGCCAGGCGAACAACAGGGTCAGCGCGGTGGCGATCACCAGCAGGCCCACGACCATGTTGAACGCCAGGTCGTACTGGTCTTTGGCTTGCTGGTTGGTGTCCAGGGCCATGCTGTTATTGATTTCCAGCAGGCGGCCGAGCACCGCATTGACCTGCTCGGAGTTGTTCAGCAGTTCGGTGTTGAGCAGGACACGCAATTCGTCGACCTGGTTGGCCCGGGACAGGCTTTTCATGCGCTCTTCGATCTGATGGTACTGGGCCAGCAATCGCACGTATTCATCGTAGGTCGTACGTTCTTCGCGGCTCTCGATCAGCTTTTCATACACGCCCTGGGCGGTGCGGATCTGCTGGTTGCGCACGTCGAAGGCTTCCAGGGTTTTTTGCTGTACCTCCGGCTCGCGGTTGGTGAGCAAGCGGTACGACAACACGCGCAGGCGCAAGGTCAGCTGGGTGAATTCGTCGAGGGCGCGGATGCTTGGCACGCTGGACAGGGTGATGTCTTCGGTGGCAGCACGGATCTTGCTCATCTGGTTGAGGGCGAACACGCCGAGAAACAACATCAACGCGCCGATAAACGCGAAGCCGAGGAAAGCCCTCGGGGCGATATTCATATTACGAAGAGACATGCTGGAATCCTGGGGAGAAGCGCGATCCATGCGGCCATGAGACGGGGTGTGCATCGCGTATCGGCCCTGCGACTAAAGTCTTAAGGGGGCGCGCGCTTTTGTCGCAGCTGACCGGGGGTTGCACGGATTCAGGAACCAGATTGGGTAATTGCAGTCACTAAGGCTCGAAAGCGCGGCCCGGCCCTTGAACATCGGGCTGCGCGCCGGGGATAACCCTGGCATCCGAGGTGAATTTTCTTTATCGTCACCGCCCTTTTAAAAAGCCCGAGAAATCAAAATGTTAGAAACATCCCTCAGCCAACTGGAACAACTGGTCAACGACCTGGTACAGCAGAACCAGGACCTGCTGAGCAGCAACGAATCCCTCAAGGCGCAGCTGGCCCAGGCCAAGGACGAAAACGACAGCCTGCAACTGAACCTGATGGAACAGGAAGAAAAGCATGGCGCCACCGCTGCCCGCATCCAGGCACTGGTAGAGCGTGTGAGCGCAGGGCCTGTCAGCGCATGAATGAAGGGATAAAGGTCGTTTCGATTCTCGGTGAGGATTACTCGATCAAGGCGCCGGCCGGGGAAGACCAGACCCTGATGCACGCCGTGACCATGCTCAAGGCTTCCCTGGCCACGACCAAGAAAAAGTACCCGACCCTCATTGGTGACAAATTATTGGTATTGGCCGCGCTGAACCTGTGCGCCGAGCAGATCGAAATGCAGCAGGCTCACCAACAGGAACTCGACCGTTACCAAGAGCAAGTCAGCGCCACGGTCGAGGTGATTTCCAAGGCGATCCAGCCTTAGAACCACGCATCCTGCATCCCCAGGCACGTATCGTCGCGTGCCTCCAGGATCGCCAGTTCATGATGGCAGCTTGGTACTTCCCAGGTCAGGAAGTACCGGGCGGCCTGGAGCTTGCCTTTATAGAAGGCCACATCGGCCGCATTGCCCTTGGCCAGACCTTCTTCGGCGCGAATCGCCTGTTCCAGCCAGCGCCAGCCAATCACCGTGTGCCCGAACACTTTCAGGTACAGCGCCGAGTTCGCCAGGCTGCTGTTGATCTTGCCCTGGGCGAGATCGCTGAGCAGGCCGAGGGTGACCGTTTGCAGGCGATTGACCAATTGCTCCAGCGGTTCCCTCAGCGCGTTGAGCGTTGGGTATGGCTGCGCCCGAGCACCTGTCTCGGCGATCAGTCGAATCAATTGCTTGAGCCCGGCCCCGCCGTTCTGCGCCAACTTACGCCCAAGCAGGTCCAGGGACTGGATGCCATGGGTGCCTTCGTGGATCGGATTCAGGCGGTTATCGCGGTAGTACTGCTCGACCGGGTACTCGCGGGTATAGCCATGGCCGCCGAGAATCTGGATCGCCAGTTCGTTGGCCTTGAGGCAGAACTCCGACGGCCAGGATTTGACGATGGGGGTCAGCAGGTCCAGCAACTCGTGGGCTTGTTTGCGTTCGGTTTCGCTTGGCAGGGTGGTGGTGTCGTCGAACAGGCGTGCGGCGTACAGGCCCAGGTCGAAGGCGCCTTCCACGTAGGCTTTTTGCGTGAGCAGCATACGCTTGATATCGGCGTGCTGGATGATCGACACCGGCGCGGTGCTTGGGTCTTTGCTGTCCGGCAGGCGGCCTTGCGGACGCTCGCGGGCGTACTCCAGCGAGTAGAGATAGCCCGCGTAACCGAGCATCACCGCGCCCATGCCGACGCCGATCCGTGCCTCGTTCATCATCTGGAACATGCAACTCAGGCCCTGGTGCGGTTTGCCCACCAGATAGCCGACACAGTTGCCGTTATCGCCAAAATTGAGTGCTGTGGACGTGGTGCCGCGCCAACCCATCTTGTGAAACAGCCCGGCCAGCAGTACGTCGTTGCGCTCGCCCAGGCTGCCGTCAGCGTTGACCAGGAATTTGGGCACGATAAACAGCGAAATGCCCTTCACCCCGGCCGGTGCATCGGGCAGCTTGGCCAGCACCATATGCACGATGTTTTCCGACAGCGGATGGTCGCCACCAGAGATGAAGATCTTGTTGCCCTTCAGGCGATAGCTGCCGTCAGCCGCAGGCTCCGCACGGGTACGAATATCCGACAGGGATGAGCCAGCATGTGGCTCGGTCAAGGCCATGGTGCCGAAGAAGCGGCCTTCGATCATCGGTTGCAGGAAGCGCTGTTTCTGCTCCTCGGTGCCGAAGCTTTCGATCAGGTTGGCGGCGCCCATGGTCAGGAACGGGTAAGACGTAGAGGCCGCGTTGGCGGATTGGAAGTGAGCGAAGCAGGCCTGGGACAGCAGAGTCGGCAACTGCATGCCGCCGGCTTCGAAGCTGCGGGCGGCATTGAGGAAACCGGCTTCCAAGAAGGCATCCACCGCCGGTTTCACTTCCGGAATCAGAATCGCCTTACCGTCTTCGTAGCGCGGTTCGTTTTCATCGTTCTTGCGGTTGTGAGGCGCGAAGTACTTTTCGGCAATGTTGCGCGCTGTGCTGATGGCGGCGTCGAAGGTTTCGCGGTTGTGCTCGGCAAACCGCTCGCGCTGGGTCAGGCCTTCGGCATCGAGGACTTCATACAGCTCGAAAGCCAGATTGCGGGAACTGAGCAGCGTCTCGGACATGGCGGCTTACCTTTGGAGGAATGGCCCGAGTCTAAGTGTGCGAATAGAAGCTGGATAGCAAGATTGATCTGGGTGATGGAGGAGCAAAACGCAGGCAGGGAATTGAACTGAGGCCAAATGTGGGAGGGGGCTTGCCCCCGATAGCAGTGTGTTTAAGATCGTTCCCACGCTCTGCGTGGAAACGCCTCTCTTGACGCTCCGCGTCACGCTTCTGGACGCAGAGCGTCCTTGAGCTGCGTTCCCACGCGGAGCGTGGGAACGATCAGCCCGCGTTTAACCGATGGTCATCAGGCTCGCATTACCGCCGGCAGCAGCGGTGTTAACGCTCAACGCCCGCTCGATCACCAACCGCTCCAGGGCAATGGACGTCTCACCCTGGGATAAACCATGCACCCCAACAATCGCCCCACCGCGCTGCGCCACTTGCTGGCACACCGCACGCAGTTGGTCGGAATCACCGTGATGCAGGACAGCGTCGAACACCACGTCGTCCTTGGTCCAGTCGGCCACGCGCTTGATCTTCGCCTGAATATCTTTCGGCAGGCGTGGGAACACGGCCTTGGTTAGTTCGGTTTCCGGCCATACCGCCGAACCGCCTACCGCCAATACCGCAGCGAGTTGGGTCAGCAGGTCACCTTCCACTTCCGCCAGGCACAGCACGTGTTCACGCGGCAGGATCGCATAGCTGTTGCGCTCGCCGGTCGGGCCGGCCAGTTGGCGGGTGATACCGCTTTGCGACTGGGCGGCGAATTGGCTGCACAGGGCGCTCAGTTCGCTGAAGTTGTGGCTGTCGGCCCAGGTTTTCAACGCGGTCAGCGGTTGGCTCATGGCGTCGCGCAGGCGCAGGTCCGGTGCAGTCAATGCGTCGCCACGTACGAAGGATTGCTCGATCGCATCGGTAGGACGAGTCGACAGCAGGCGGTACAGGTACAGCGGGCCACCGGCTTTCGGGCCGGTACCCGACAGGCCTTCGCCGCCGAACGGCTGCACGCCCACCACGGCACCCACGATGTTTCGGTTGACGTAGACGTTACCGGCATTGACGTTGTCGATCACCTTGGCGATGGTCTCGTCGATGCGGGTGTGCACACCCAGGGTCAGGCCGTAGCCGGAGGCATTGATCTGGCCGATGAGCTGGTCGATCTCTTTGCGCTTGTAGCGCACCACGTGCAGCACCGGGCCGAAGATTTCGCGTTGCAGCTCGTCGAAGCTTTCCAGTTCGATCAGGGTGGGCATCACGAAGGTGCCACGCTTGATCTCTTCGCCATCGGCGATCGCCACCTGATAAACGTTGCGGCCTTTGTCGCGCATGGCCTGGATGTGTTTCTCGATACCAGCCTTGGCTTCGGCGTCGATCACCGGGCCGATATCCACCGACAGGCGTTCCGGGTTACCCAGGCGGCATTCCGCCATGGCGCCCTTGAGCATTTCAATGACGCGGTCTGCCGAATCTTCCTGCAGGCACAACACGCGCAGGGCCGAGCAACGTTGGCCGGCGCTGTCGAAGGCCGACGACACCACGTCAATCACCACTTGTTCGGTGAGCGCCGAGGAATCCACGATCATGGCGTTCTGGCCACCGGTTTCGGCGATCAGCGGAATCGGACGGCCCTGGGCATCCAGGCGACCGGCGACATTGCGTTGCAGCAAGCGCGCAACCTCGGTGGAGCCAGTGAACATCACGCCTTTGACACGATCATCACCGACCAGGCGGGCACCGACGCTCTCGCCCTGGCCTGGCAGCAATTGCAGCACGCCTTGCGGAATACCGGCTTCGAGCAGGATGCGCACGGCCTGGGCTGCGACCAGCGGGGTTTGTTCGGCCGGTTTGGCCAGCACCGGGTTACCGGCAGCCAATGCCGCCGCGACCTGGCCGCTGAAGATCGCCAGCGGGAAGTTCCAGGGGCTGATGCACACCACCGGACCCAACGGGCGGTGGGCGTCGTTGGTGAAATCATTACGCGCCTGCACCGCGTAGTAGCGCAGGAAGTCCACGGCTTCGCGCACTTCAGCGATGGCATTGGCGAAGGTCTTGCCGGCTTCACGGGCCAGCAGGCCCATCAATGGCTGGATCTCGCCTTCCATCAGGTCGGCGGCGCGTTCCAGAATTGCGGCGCGTTCGGCGGGCGGGGTGGCCTGCCAGATCGGCGCGGCGCTGATGGCGCACTGGATGGCATTGTCGACGTCTTCGACGGTGGCCTCCTGAACGTGACCGACCACATCGCGCACGTCGGACGGGTTCAGCACCGCTGCAGCCGGTTGCTCGCTGGCGGCGCAACCGAGCATCGGCGCGGCTGTCCAGTTGTTGTGAGCAGTGGCCAGCAGGGCGCAGGACAACGATGCCAGGCG
The DNA here is from genome assembly GCF_003852375.1 of Pseudomonas sp. R4-34-07. NCBI lineage: Bacteria > Pseudomonadati > Pseudomonadota > Gammaproteobacteria > Pseudomonadales > Pseudomonadaceae > Pseudomonas > Pseudomonas sp. R4-34-07. Next base: position 529,429 of record NZ_CP027760.1, read on the forward strand.
ATGCTCGTTGGCCAGGTCGATACCGGCCGAGTTGGCGCGGTCGCTGCCGTACAGGTCACGCGGCAGCGGGATACGCGGGTGCGGCAGGCCGAAGCCGCCTTCCGCTGTCGCCATCTGCTCGATGTTCGCCACTGGATCGGCTACCAGCTCCTGAATCGAGATGGAGTGGTCGGCGATGCGGTTGACGAACGAGGTGTTCGCACCGTTTTCCAGCAAGCGGCGCACCAGGTACGCCAGCAGTGTTTCGTGAGTGCCGACCGGTGCGTACACGCGGCACGGACGGTTCAGCTTGCCTTCGGAAACTTTGCCCACCACTTGTTCGTACAGCGGTTCACCCATGCCGTGCAGGCATTGGAACTCGTACTGGCCGGGGTAATAGTTCTGACCGGCAATGTGATAGATGGCCGACAGCGTATGGGCGTTGTGCGTGGCGAACTGCGGGTAGATGGCTTCCGGCACCGACAGCAGTTTGCGTGCGCAGGCAATGTAGGAAACGTCGGTGTACACCTTGCGGGTGTACACGGGGTAGCCTTCCAGGCCTTCAACCTGGGCGCGCTTGATTTCGCTGTCCCAGTACGCGCCTTTGACCAGACGGATCATCAGGCGGTGGCGGCTGCGGCGTGCCAGGTCGATCACGTAGTCGATCACGTAAGGGCAACGCTTCTGGTAGGCCTGGATCACGAAACCGATACCGTTCCAGCCAGTCAGTTGCGGCTCGAAGCACAGGCGCTCGAGCAGGTCCAGGGACAACTCGAGGCGGTCGGCTTCTTCGGCATCGATGTTCAGGCCGATGTCGTATTGCTTGGCCAACAGGGTCAGCGACAACAGGCGCGGGTACAGTTCGTCCATCACCCGCTCGTACTGCGCGCGGCTGTAACGCGGGTGCAGGGCGGAGAGCTTGATGGAGATGCCTGGGCCTTCATAGATCCCACGGCCGTGGGACGCTTTGCCGATGGAGTGAATGGCTTGTTCGTACGAAGCCAGGTACTTCTGGGCGTCGTGTTCGGTGAGGGCGGCTTCCCCGAGCATGTCGTAGGAATAGCGGAAGCCCTTGGCTTCGAACTTGCTCGCGTTGGCCAGGGCTTCGGCGATGGTCTCGCCGGTGACGAACTGTTCACCCATCAGGCGCATGGCCATGTCGACGCCCTTGCGGATCATCGGCTCGCCGCTTTTGCCGATGATGCGGCTCAGGGACGAGGTCAAGCCTGCTTCGTTATGGGTCGCGACCAGTTTGCCGGTCAACAGCAGGCCCCAGGTAGCAGCATTGACGAACAGCGACGGGCTGTTGCCCAGGTGGGGGTGCCAGTTGCCGGTGCTGATCTTGTCGCGAATCAGCGCATCGCGCGTGCCTTTGTCGGGGATGCGCAGCAGCGCTTCGGCCAGGCACATCAGCGCCACGCCTTCCTGGGACGACAGGGAAAATTCCTGCAGCAGGCCCTGAACGATACCGGCACGGCCGCCAGCGCTTTTCTGGTTGCGCAATTTTTCCGCAATCGTGGCGGCCAGCTTGTTGGTGGCTTCGGCCATCTCTACCGGCAGGCGCGCCTGCTCGATCAGCATCGGCACCACTTCCGGCTCGGGGCGACGGTAAGCGGCGGTGATCGAGGCGCGCAGTACCGATTGCGGCAGGATGCTCTCGGCGAACTCAAGGAAGCACTGGTGGGCGTGGTCATGCTGGACTTCGCCAGCGTCGTCGGCATCCTTGCTGCCCGAGCCGTTGAGCTCGGAAAGGGTTGCACCACCCTCGAGTTTCTCCAGGTAATTGAAAATTGCCTGTTTGATCAGCCAGTGCGGCGTGCGATCAATGGAGGACGCGGCGGCCTTCAGGCGCTCGCGGGTCGGGTCGTCGAGTTTGACCCCAAGGGTGGTCGTAGCCATTTTCTTATCCTCATGGGTGCCACTACCGAGTGGCATCTGCTGGCGGCAAGATTAGCCTCGCCCATGAAGAGGTGCAACCGGGTGCAACCCTTTTTATTCAGGAAATTTCCGACGGTTGATCGGAAAAATTCCGGCCTTCTCTCGAATTGACTTCTTGTTGGTGCATTTGCTTCTGAGATGGATTGTTCTTGCTCCGAAAAGGAGCAAAAAACCGGTGTTTGTCCTGACATCCGCGTAGGTGCAACTTATTCGCGAGAAACTGGTTGCACCTTATTTGCTTTGTTGAATAGCATTCGCGCACCAAGGTGCAACCACTTCCACAGGTCGGTTCATCGGCTGGCGGCTTTCCTGGGGAAACGCCAGTCATAAATGCGCGGCAGGCAGCATCGTTTACCGGTTAACCACCGGTAGCGGGCTGACAGACCGTCGCTACATAAAAACAAAGCCAGGGCGTCACTTCTATGAGCGTTAGTAATCCCACCCTGATCACGTTCGTGATCTACATCGCAGCAATGGTACTGATCGGCTTGATGGCCTATCGCTCCACCAATAACCTTTCCGATTACATCCTGGGCGGTCGCAGCCTCGGTAGCGTGGTGACCGCTTTGTCCGCCGGCGCTTCCGATATGAGCGGCTGGTTGTTGATGGGCCTGCCGGGCGCGATCTACATGTCGGGCTTGTCGGAAAGCTGGATTGCTATCGGCCTGATCGTCGGTGCCTACCTCAACTGGCTGTTCGTGGCCGGCCGCCTGCGCGTGCAGACCGAACACAACGGCGACGCCCTGACCCTGCCGGATTACTTCTCCAGCCGCTTCGAAGATAAAAGCGGGCTGCTGCGGATCATCTCCGCTGTGGTAATCCTGGTGTTCTTCACCATTTACTGCGCCTCCGGCATCGTGGCCGGTGCCCGCCTGTTCGAAAGCACCTTCGGCATGTCCTACGAAACTGCCCTGTGGGCCGGTGCCGCAGCGACCATTGCCTACACCTTTGTTGGCGGTTTCCTGGCGGTCAGCTGGACCGATACCGTGCAAGCCACACTGATGATCTTCGCGTTGATCCTGACGCCGATCATCGTACTGCTGGCGACCGGCGGCGTGGACACCACCTTCCTGGCCATTGAAGCCAAGGACCCGACCAGCTTCGACATGCTGAAAAACACCACCTTCATCGGCGTTATCTCGCTGATGGGCTGGGGGCTGGGTTATTTCGGCCAGCCGCACATCCTCGCGCGGTTCATGGCGGCGGATTCGGTAAAGTCGATTGCCAACGCGCGTCGCATCTCCATGACCTGGATGATCCTGTGCCTGGGCGGCACCGTGGCGGTGGGCTTCTTCGGCATCGCTTACTTCTCGGCGCATCCTGAGGTGGCCGGTCCCGTGACCGAAAACCCTGAGCGCGTGTTTATCGAACTGGCCAAGATCCTGTTCAACCCATGGATTGCCGGTGTATTGCTGTCGGCCATCCTGGCGGCTGTCATGAGTACCCTGAGCTGCCAATTGCTGGTGTGCTCCAGCGCCCTGACCGAAGATTTCTACAAGGCATTCCTGCGCAAGGGCGCGTCCCAGCTTGAGCTGGTGTGGGTCGGTCGGATCATGGTGCTGGTGGTGGCCTTGATCGCCATCGCCATGGCCGCCAACCCGGAAAACCGCGTACTGGGCCTGGTCAGCTACGCCTGGGCCGGTTTCGGCGCCGCCTTCGGGCCTGTGGTGCTGATCTCGGTGATCTGGAAAAACATGACCCGCAACGGCGCACTGGCCGGCATCCTGGTCGGCGCGATCACCGTTATCGTGTGGAAACACTTCGAAGTGCTGGGCCTGTACGAAATCATCCCAGGCTTCATCTTCGCCAGCCTGGCGATCTACTTCGTGAGCAAGATGGGTGCACCGACTGCCGGTATGGTCGAGCGCTTTGATGCTGCGGAAAAAGATTACAACCTCAATAAGTAATACAGCCGGGCGCTGGACGCTCGATGAGTTAACAAAAAGGCCCGCGTCCTACGGATGGCGGGTCTTTTTTTGCCTGTGATTTACGACGCTCCGAGGAGGATTCCGACGTTCGCGTGTAGGGTTTTACTGATTTTCCTCGGGCCTGCTCAGCAGGTGGCAACAGTGGTGCAGAATCGGTCGCCTATTTTTTCGCAGAGAAACACCGGATGTTCGCTCCTGCCAATCAGACCGCGTTTACCCTGACCCTGGATGGGGTTGCCAGTGACCTCAGGGTCTACAGCTTCAAGGGTAAGGAAGCGCTCAGCCAACCCTATAGTTTTGACCTTGAGTTAGTCTGCGAGCAGCCTGACCTGGACCTTGAGAGCTTGCTGCATCGCCCGGCGTATCTCGGTTTCGATGATCAGGGCCATGGTGTGCATGGCCTGGTTTACCGGGTAGCACAGGGTGATTCCGGGCGGCGCCTCACGCGCTATCAGCTCAGCCTTGTGCCGCACTTGGCCTATCTGAAACACAGCGGCCACCAACGTATCTTCCAGCACAAGACGGTGCCGCAGATTGTGGCGCTGGTGTTGACGGGGCAGGGCATCCAGAGCGATCAATTCGAGTTTCGCCTGAGCGGTACTTACCCCGAACGCGAGTATTGCGTGCAGTTTGGTGAAACCGACCTGGCATTCGTTCAGCGCCTGTGTGCCGAGCAGGGCATTCACTATCACTTCCAACATTCGGCCTCACAGCACCTGCTGGTGTTTGGCGATGACCAGACCGTGTTCGCCCAGGCGCAGCAGCCAACCCCGTATATGCCCGGTTCCGGAATGGTCGCGCAGGGCCCGGCGATCAAGCGGTTTGCCGTGCAACTGGAAACGCGCACCACATCGGTGAACCTGCGCGATTACGATTTTCGTAAACCGCGCCTTGAGCTGGAAAGTGCAGCTACCGGCGAGCAACTTCCCACTCTTGAGCAGCAATTCTTCCCCGGCCATTTCAGCGAGCGTCCCCATGGTAAATACCTCGCACAGCGTGGGCTGGAGCGCCATCGCAGTGACTATCGGCTGGCGCATGGCTCGGGTGATGAGCCTGGGTTGGTCAGCGGCCGCTTCCTCAAACTGAGCGGGCATCCGCGTGAGGACTGGAATGGGTTGTGGTTGGTGACGCAAATCACCCATGAGGGTATGCAACCCCAGGTGTTGGAGGAGGCTGTCACAGACCTCGCCGGCGGGGATTTTCGTCAGGGCTATCGCAACACATTCATTGCCGCCCCATGGGATGTCATGTTTCGTCCCCCTTTGCCTGAACTACCCCGCCCAAGTGTGTCCGGCTATCAGAGCGCGGTGGTTACCGGGCCCGTCGACAGTGAAATTCACTGCGATGAATACGGCCGGGTGAAGGTGCAAATGGCCTGGGACCGCGCTGGCGAGCGGACAGATCAGTCCAGCTGCTGGCTGCGAGTCGCCAGTGGTTGGGCCCATGACCGTTATGGCACGGTGCTGATTCCCAGGGTCGGCATGGAAGTGCTGGTGGGCTTCATCAATGGCGACCCGGATATGCCGCTGGTGATGGGCTGCCTGCCCAATGCCGTGACATCGGTGCCCCTCGATCTGCCGGCGGACAAGACCCGCAGCATCTTTCGCAGCCAGAGCACGCCCGGCGGTGGCGGCTACAACGAGCTGCGCATCGAAGACCGCAAGGGCGCCGAAGAAATCTACCTGCGTGCCCAGCGTGATTGGACCCAGCATGTATTGCACGACCAGCAGGTGCAGGTTGATAACAGGCGTCGGGTGAAGGTCGGCGGGGAGTCGCACCATGAGTTGCACGGCGAAGAGCAGCGCATTACCCATGGCAACCGCCTGACCGAGCTCAAGCAGGATGATCATCTGATGGTCGGCGGCTCGCAGCAGATGCGGGCTGGCAGGACCATTCAGATTGGCGCCGGGCAGAGCATCGTCATCGATGCGGGGGCCAGCGTTACGATTCAGGCGGGAGGGCAGTCGATCACGCTGTCGGCGGGCGGGATTTTCAGCAGTGTGCCAATCCAGCTTGGCGGCGTGGCGGCTTCGGCGGCGGCGCCATTGCTACCAGGCGTGAAGGAAAAATTACTGGCGGTGATTCCCGCACCGCTCAGCCGCGTGCAGGCGGCCAGCCTGAAACGCAGCGCGCCATTTTGTGAGGAGTGCGAGCGCTGCAAGAATGGGCAGTGTGACCTCGCTCAACACGCCAAAAAGGCTTCGGGTGTCGCTCCCGCTTCGGGTAAAACCTCAGGCGTCGAGCCGGGGTTCCATATCGTGCAGCGTGCAATGTCCAGGGATGTGTTGGAGAAGTCCTTGTTCGAATCGCCCAGTGCAATCGTCCTGGAACGTTTTCGCAGCCTTAATCCACAACTCACGCAATACGCCAGGCCGGGGCAAATGCTCGTACTCAGCGACCCGCTCAACAGCCAGTGCACTCGTGAAGAAGCGCTGCTGATGGAGGCGGCACAGGAAGTGAATGCTGCGCTGAAGCCTATGAGTGATGACGAGGCGGCGTTTATGGTTGAGAACCATGAAGTGATTGGTGCGTTTTTGGCAGATAGTTCGATGGCGGTAGGGGTTGGGTCAAGCATGGTGGCAAGTCATTTAAAGCGGACCAGCTCTGTCCTTGGAGATCTTGAAAAGCTGCATGTCAAAACCTTCCAGGCTCAGGGTAATTTGCAAGGCGCGGAATTTTTCGCTAAGCGTCAGACGCTGTTAACTCAACTGGATAATAGTCTCGGGCCTCTTGTGCGAAAAGGTGTTGGCATTACTGATCACCCAAAGCTCAAAAGCGCATTAGGGATCTCCAGCCGTAGCTTGGTTCATCATTGGAGCAAAGCGGGTGTGTCAGGAGGGATTCCCGGGTATGCGACGCATATTCAGGGAGTCGCGCGGGCCAGTCAGTACATGAAAATTGGTGGTTTTGTGGGTATTGGGGTCGGGGGGGCAGTGTCGGCATTGAAGGTGAAGGAAACCTGTCGAGTTGGAAGTTCTGCGGAGTGTAAGAAAGTGAAACTTACGGAGGCTGGGAGCTTTTTAGCCTCGGTTGGAGGCAGCGGAGCGGGTGCGTATGTGGGGGCGCTTGGGGCCGCTCCTGTATGTATTGCAATAGGTGCAGGAACGTTTGGCGTTGGCGGTTTGGTTTGCGGCGTGGTGGTTGTGGGAGGCGCAACAGCAGTAGGCGGAAGTGCTGGTGCTGCCCTGGGAGCAAAGTTGGGTGAGATTGTATATGAGGGGATAAAATAAGTATGGAGGAGGCCAGGATTTTATATTCGTATTGTCTAGTTTTTGCAGCTGTATGGGTTGTTCTAGTTTTAGTAGGGCAGGTGTATTTTTCATATAGTAAAGTCGATGAAATATTACAGTGTTTGAGTGCTTCAAAATTAGTCTCTTGCCGTAAACTTTTTATCGATTCGGATTTTTTCAGCAGAACATTTTTTGTGAATACTGTCGCAGGAATGTTTGTCTTTCAGAGATTGCATATTAAGGATGGCGCTGTAACTCGTGATGAGTTGGATAGAGTCCCTCGCCGGTTAATGTGGGAGTTAAGGCTGTGGGGGTTTTTTTTGATGGGGATGGGAGGGTACGCTCTTGGTTTATGGGGTATAGGTAAATATATGGGTTGGCTTGATTAGATATTTTTTAAGTACGGTTATCAGTAGATCATCCGAAACTGAAAAGTGTAATGGGGATCTCCAGTCGCAATCTTGTTCATCATTGGAGCAAAGTGGGCGTTTCAGGAGGAATTCCCGGGTACGCGACGCACATACAGGGTGTTGCACGGGCGAGCCAATACATGAAGGTTGGTGATTTCGTAGGGATCGGGTTAGGGGCATCGGCTTCAGCGTTGAAGGTGAAGGAAACGTGTCGCGTTGGAACGGCTACGGAGTGTGAAAAAGTTAAATTCCCGGAAGGCGGGAAGTTTACAGGGGAGGTCGTTGACGGCGCCGTAGGGGGCGCTTTAGGTATCGCAAGCGCAGGGTTTGTTTGTGCTGCTATTGGGGTTGGCACCTTAGGTGTCGGAGGGCTTATTTGCGGCTTTGTAGTTGTTGGGGCCGCTACGGCGAGCGTAAGTGCATTGTCTGGCAATAGGGGCGAAAAATTCAGCGAGAAAATTTATGAGGTAGTACGTTAACTTGTGAATGGTGATGGCATGTTTAGTTTTGTTGTCTCAATTTTATCTTTTGAAGACGCAAGAAATATTCACCAGTATTTAATGTTTTCATGTTTTTTATCGTTTTTGATTGCTGGTGTGCGGGCGTTGTATCTTTCTTGTTTCAAGATTGAAAAAATACGGAACAGCTTAAAGCGTAGTTGGCGGATTGTAAGTTCGGGCGAAAGTATTGGTTGGGACCCTGTCAGTGGATCCTGGGCAATAAGAGATGTGATCGGTGCTTTCGCCTTTCCCGCACAATCCATAAAACGCGGACGACTGAGTGCTGAGGACTACGCTGAACTTCCGAAGATGCTCAAAGTTATTTTGAGAGGCCTAGGCTTATGTTCAGTGGTCTCCTTCCTGTGTATTTTTATTTTACTTGTGATAGGCGATATTGTCGGGTGGGAGGAGGTTGATTGGTTTTAGAGTGGGCGAGAGATTCTAAGACGTAATTGTTGGTACTTTGTTTGCCGCGGCAATTCTTTTGAAGAACAAGTTATTGCTTGCATCTTACTTCGATCGGGATGTATCTAATGCAGAATCAGTTGTTACCAAAAACCTGGTTAACCCATTGCCCCCTTCAGACGATTGAAAATGCCTTCGTCATTCTCAATAACGCCAGCGACGCAAAGCCAGTCGATGTCTGGCGAAGCATAGCCACCGGCATGCCGCCACAACCCATATGGGCAGGCACCGCCTACGCCGAATGGACTGAGGTAATGCCTTACGTTGCCATCATCGAAGCGGACAACCCATTCCTCGACTGGGTAGCAACCACCGAATCAACGGATTGGGGTTGGCTGGCGGTGTCTTCCAGCCCGCTGGAAGCAGTGGTCGCGCACCTGCAAAGTTTGACTAAGGTGTTTTTTCCCGATGGGCAGGCAGTATTTTTGCGCTTCTGGGACGGGGTTCAGTTTCTTCCGATTGTGCAACAGTTGGGTGATGAGGCAGGGAAGGTGCTGCCGGTGTTCCAGCGGTATCTGATCAATGGCCAGCCACTGACGGTTGCAGCTGGCCCGGTCACTGCCGCCAAAGCCAGCCAATGGTGGCGCGTGCCTGCGGCGCTGCTGGAGCAACTGGCAGAGCAGTCGCCGCAAACCCTGATCGACAACCTGCTGCAATGGCTTGAAGAACAACGTCCGGATCTATACACGGCCTTTACGCCTGCGACCTTGCAGCACAAGGTCACCTACTTCGCGCGTGGGGAAGATATCAGCCATGCAGCGCTGGTCGACTACCTGGCCCTGGAGCACCGCCCGCCATGCGGCCCTGCACCTTTGCGCCGGTAGAAGGTAAACTTCGCCCCCTGCGCAGGAGCAACCATGAATTATCGTCACGCCTTTCACGCCGGCAACCACGCCGATGTCTTCAAACACCTGACCTTGACCCGCCTCATCGCCCTGATGTCGCGCAAGGAGCAGCCGTTCGCCTACCTCGATACCCACGCCGGCATCGGCCTGTACGACCTGCAGGGTGACCAGGCCAACCGCACCGGTGAATACCTGGAGGGCATCGCCCGCCTGTGGGGCGCAAACGACCTGCCGCCGCTCACCGCCGATTACATGCGCGTGCTCCACGAGATGAACCCGGATGGCCAGTTGCGCTACTACCCAGGTTCGCCGGAGCTGGCGCGGCGCCTGACGCGCCCTCAGGACCGCGTACTGCTCAACGAAAAGCACCCGGAAGACGGCCTGTTACTCAAGGACAACATGAAGGGTGATCGTCGGGTCAAGGTGCACCTTGGCGAAGGCTGGCACGTGCCGCGCGCCCTGTTGCCGGTGCCGGAAAAACGCGCGCTGATGCTGATCGATCCACCGTTTGAAAAGCTCGATGAAATGCAGCGTTGCGCGGCGTCTCTCAAGGAAGCCGTCAGCCGCATGCGCCAGACGGTCGCGGCGATCTGGTATCCGGTGAAAGACCCGCGCATGTTGCGCCGCTTCTACCAGGACCTGGCCGGCACCGGTGCGCCGAAACTGTTGCGCGTAGAGCTGCTGGTGCATCCGCTGGACACGCCCAACACCCTGACCGGCTCAGGCCTGGCAATTGCCAACCCGCCGTGGGGCCTGGAAGAGGAGCTGCGTGAATTGCTGCCGTGGCTGTCCAGGCAACTGGGCCAGACCCAGGGCGGCTGGCAGATGGATTGGCTCATCGCTGAATAGCTTTATCTCAAGCCAGACACAAAACCAGTGTGGGAGGGGGCTTGCCCCCGATATCGGAGTGTCAGTCAGTACATCTGTCACTGATACCCCGCAATCGGGGGCAAGCCCCTCCCACATTTTGAGCTGTGTTGCCCCTTTATATCGGGCAGGTCACGCCGGTGCCGCCGATGCCGCAATAACCCTGGGGATTCTTCGCCAGGTACTGCTGGTGATACGCCTCGGCGAAGTAAACCGTCGGTGCTTCGTCGATTTCGGTGGTGATCTCGCCCAGGCCGGCCTTGGTCAGCTCTTGCTGATAAGCCTGGGCACTGGCTTTGGCCGCCGCCAGTTGCTCCGGCGTGGTGGCATAGATCACCGAGCGGTATTGGCTGCCGATATCGTTGCCCTGGCGCATGCCCTGGGTCGGGTTGTGCAGTTCCCAGAACATCTTCAACAAGTCTTCGTATTTCACTTTGGCCTGGTCATACACCACTAGCACGACTTCGCTGTGGCCGGTCAGGCCTGAGCAGACTTCTTCGTAGGTCGGGTTCGGCGTGAAGCCGCCGGCGTAGCCGACCACGGTGCTGACCACGCCATCGCGCTCCCAGAATTTGCGTTCCGCGCCCCAGAAGCAGCCGAGGCCGAAGATCGCAAAACCGACGTCGTCGGTAAACGGGCCCAGCAGCGGGTTGCCGTTGACGAAGTGCGTTTGCGGCAGGTTCATCGGGGTTTCACGGCCAGGCAGGGCTTGTTCTTGAGTAGGCAGCACGTTTTTGTTCACCAGAATTTCCGAGCGCAAGACCATGATCAGTCCTCTCGTCAGGTTGATTAGCAGTAAATGGTCAGACAGCCAGTGTGCCCGAGTGTTACAGCGCTGTCAGGCGATTGGCCCGCGTGGGTAGCGTTTAAGCTTCTCCAGCAGCTCTGCGCCGGGGATTGGCCGGTCGAACAGGTAGCCCTGGCCCACGTCGCACCGATGCCGGCGCAGGAACGCCAATTGCGCGGCGGTCTCGATGCCTTCGGCCACCACCTTGAGCTTGAGGTTGTGGGCCATGGCGATGACCGCCGAGGTGATTTCCATGTCGTCCTGGTTATCCGGGATTTCGTGGATAAAGCTCCGGTCGATCTTAATGATGTCGATGGGGAATTTTTTCAAGTAGCTCAGCGACGAATAACCAGTACCGAAGTCGTCCATGGCCAGGGTCAGGCCAAAGCTCTTCAGTTGGTCCAGTTGCAGGCGCGTGTCTTCGGTAGCTTCCAGCAGCAGGCCTTCGGTCAGCTCCAGCTCCAGCAGATTGGCCGGCAGCTGTTCTTCCTTGAGAATCGTGGCGATCGAGGCCACCAGGTCCGGGTCGGAAAACTGTTTGGGCGACAGGTTGATCGCTACCTGCAGATTACCCAGGCCCGCCGCTGTCAACTGCCGACTCATGCGGCACGCCTGGCGCGCGATCCATTTGCCGATGGGGATGATCAAGCCGGTCTCTTCGGCCACGCTGATGAACTGGTCGGGGCGGATCATGCCCTTTTCAGGATGGTTCCAGCGCAACAGCGCTTCCATACCTAACAGGCGGCCACTGCGCAGGCACAGCTTGGGCTGGTAGAACACATCCAGCTCGTTCTGGGTCAGGGCGCGGCGCAGGTTGTTTTCCACGAACAGTTTGTAGCTCGCTTCGGCATTCAGGGCTTCGGTAAACACCTGCACCTGGTGTTTGCCGTTGGCCTTGGCCTTGTGCAGGGCCAAACCGGCGTTGCGCATCAGGGTCTGCGGGTCGCGGCCGTGCAGCGGTGCGCAGGCCAGGCCTACGGAGCCGGTCACGCTGATCAATTGGTTGTCGACGAACATCGGCTTGTCGAGGGTGGCCAGCAACTGGCTGGCGACCTGCTGGCCGGTCTCCAGGTCGGCATCATCGAGCAGCACCGCAAACTCGTTACTGGCAAAGCGCGCCAGGCTGCCGCCGCTGCTCAGGCTGTTGCGTAGACGACGGGCCAGGCTGATCAGCAGCTTGTCCCCGGTCTGGTGCCCGAGGCTGTCGTTGATGCGCTTGAAGTTGTCGATGTCCACCAGCAGCAGGCTGATCGGGCTGTCGCTGTCGCGGGCAAAGCGCTCGTCGAGGTTGCGGATGAAGGCCGGGCGGTTGCCCAGGTTGGTCAGGTTGTCGGTATAGGCCAGGCGTTCGATGCGCTGTTGCGCCAGCTTGGTCTGGGTGATGTCTTCGTAGATGCCGATGTAGTGGGTCAACTCGCGGTTGTCGCCATACACCTTGGAGATCGACAGCTGGCCCCAGTAGGGTTCGAGGTTTTTGCGTCGGCTTTTGAATTCTCCTTGCCAACTGTTGCTCTTGGCCAGGCTCGACGGCGCATCGAACAGCAACTCGCTGAGATTCTCCAGGGCCGGCAACTGCGCCAGGCGGTGGCCGTGCACCTCTTCGGCGCTGTATTGGGTGATCGCGGTAAAACTTGGGTTGACGTACTCCACCACGCCATCGCAATTGACCAGCAGAAAGGCGTTGGCACTTTGTTCCACGGCACGCTGGAACAGGTGCAGGGCGCTGGTGGCGGTGCGGCGGTTGTGGTTGTTGATGACCTGGGCGAACTGGTCCGCCAGCTCGCCGGCAAAGGCGATTTCATCGGACTGCCAGGCACGCGAACTGCCGCTTTGCTCCAGGCACAGCACGCCGACGACCTGGCCATCCACCCGGATGCTCGCGTCGAGCATGGCGTGGATATCCTTGGCGAACAGGCTTTCGGCCATTTCCCGGGTGCGCGGGTCGCGCAGGGCATTGGTGGCATCGATCGCGCGGCTGCTGTGCAGGGCTTCGAGGTAATCGGGGAAGCAACTGGCGTCAATCGCTTCAGGCACATGGTATTGCTGATCGGCGCGGTGATAGGCCGAAATCGGCACCAGGCGCTGGCCTTCCAGGTTCCAGATACTGGCGCAATCGATCTGGTAGATGTCGCAGGCGCTGCGGGTGATCAGTTCGGCGGCTTCTTGCAGCGAATTGGGCGTGGTGTAGCGTTGGCGGGCCAGCAGCAGGATCAACTCCTGCTGGGCGCGTACCCGCTCCAGGTGCTGCAGCTGTTCCTGTTGCGCGCGCTGGTTGAGTTCCAGGGCGATTTGCAGGCGGCTGTTCTGATTTTCCAGGTCGGCGGTCGGCACCGTGGCGGGAATTTCGCTGAACAGGCCATCAACCACCATCAGGTAGCCGCGCAGCAGGTGGCGATTGTGTTGTTTGTAGGCCTCGCCCATTTCCAGCAGGCTCAGCGGGCCATCGTTGGTGTGCAGGGTGTAGCGCACCAGGTAGTGGGGGCTGAGGCTCAGTTGCTGCTGGATCGCGTCGTGCAGTTGATAGCGTGCCTGGGGTTCCATCAGGCTGGCGTACGGCGTGCCGATCAGGGCACAGAGCTCGACCGCCGACAGGCCGAATTGGCGCTCGCAATTGGGGTCGAGGTAGAGCAGCGCCCAGCTTGCCTCATTAAGCCGCTCGAAACGCAGCATACCGAGGCGCGAAGGCACCGGTAATTGCGTCACTACCTCGGCCGCCGTTCGGGCGACATCGGGTTGGCTTTTCATGGGGGAAACTCGCTTGGAAAAATGCGCACGGCGCCGGGCTCACGCCCTCTTTACTGTTGCCTGCGGCAAGGTTGCATCATGCGGCACGCACTGACAAGAGAGGATGAAGGCTAAGTGCTATAACCCTGTTATCGGCCGCCCAGGGGGTTTCTGCAGTCGAAGTGACGGAAGGTGTACAAGCCTGTCCTATGTATACAACAAACGGGCAAAAAAAGCCCCGCCAAGTGGCGGGGTTGAGGTACGAGCGTGGCGCTCGGAAATCGATGCGGCAAAGGCCTCCCGCCGAGGGGAGGCCGCTGCGGCTTACAGCAGGATGGTGCGGATGTCGTTCAGCAGTTGGCTCAGGCGCTGGGTGAAGCGCGCCGCCGCGGCGCCGTTGATCACGCGGTGATCGTAGGACAGCGACAGTGGCAGCATCAGCTTGGGCTGGAACGCTTTACCGTCCCAGACTGGCTGGATAGTTGCCTTGGACACACCCAGGATCGCCACTTCCGGCGCGTTGACGATTGGCGTGAAGCCAGTACCGCCAATGTGCCCGAGGCTGGAGATGGTGAAGCACGCGCCCTGCATGTCGTCCGGGGTGAGCTTCTTGTCGCGGGCCTTGGCGGCCAACGCAGCAGCCTCGGCAGCCAGTTGCAGCAGGCTCTTCTGGTCGACGTTTTTGATGACCGGTACCAGCAGGCCGTCAGGCGTGTCTACCGCAAAGCCGATGTGCACGTACTTCTTGCGAATGATCGCCTTGCCGCTTGGCGCCAGCGAGCTGTTGAAGTCCGGCAGTTCCTTGAGCAGATGCGCACAGGCCTTGAGCAGCAGAGGCAACACGGTCAGTTTCACGCCGGCCTTCTCGGCCACGGCTTTCTGCGCAACGCGGAAAGCTTCCAGGTCGGTGATATCGGCCTGGTCGAACTGAGTCACGTGCGGGATGTTCAGCCAGCTCGCGTGCAGACCTGCCGCGCCGATTTGCATCAGGCGGGTCATCGGCACTTCTTCGATTTCGCCGAAACGGCTGAAATCGACGGTGCGGATCGGCGGAATGCCCGAACCACCGGTAGCGCCGCCGGCAGCTGGCGCTTCCTTGGCTTTCTGCATCATGGCCTTGACGTAGGCCTGCACGTCTTCCTTCAGCACACGACCGTGAGGGCCGCTGGCCGCGACGGCGCCCAGCTCCACGCCGAATTCACGGGCCAGCTGACGCACGGCAGGGCCGGCGTGAACCTTGGCTCCGCTTGGCGCAGGTGCGGCGGCAGGAGCCGGTGCAGCTTCGGCTTTTGCAGCCGGAGCAGGAGCAGCAGCGGCCGGAGCCGCTTCAGCCTTGGCCGCAGCTGGAGCAGCAGCCGGTGCCGGAGCAGCAGGCGCAGCGCCTTGTACTTTCAGCTTGAGGATGAAATCGCCAGTGCCGACTTCGTCTTCCAGCTTGACCCCGATGCTTTCCACCACGCCGGCAGCCGGCGATGGGATCTCCATGGAGGCCTTGTCGGACTCCAGGGTGATCAGCGACTGGTCGGCTTCGACGGTGTCGCCGACCTTGACCAGCAGCTCGATGATCTTGGCCTTGCCCGACGAGCCGATGTCCGGAACGTGGATGTCCTGGACGGTGGCGGCGGCAGGTGCGGCGGCCGGGGCTGGAGCAGCCTCGGCAGCAGCAGGCTTTTCAGCAGCCGGCGCAGGTGCAGCGGCAGCAGGAGCCGCCGCAGGGGCCGCATCAGCGGCACCTTCGATTTCCAGCTCCAGCAGTTCGTCGCCTTCTTTCAGGCGGTCGCCCAGCTTCACTTTCAGGCTTTTGACCACGCCGGCCTTGGGAGCAGGAATTTCCATGCTCGCCTTGTCCGACTCCAGGGTCAGGATGCTCTGGTCGGCTTCGACGGTGTCGCCAACCTTCACAAACAGCTCGATTACTTCACCTTCACCGCTGCCGATGTCAGGTACGCGAATGAGTTCGCTCACAAAAAATCTCCTCAGCAGTCCAGTGGGTTGCGTTTTTCCGGGTTGATCCCGAACTTGACGATGGCGTCAGCCACCACCTTGGGTTCGATCTCACCACGGTCAGCCAAGGCTTCCAGGGCTGCCAACACCACGAAGTGACGGTCGACTTCGAAGAAGTGACGCAGCTTCTTGCGGCTGTCACTGCGGCCGAAACCGTCGGTGCCCAGGACTTTGAATTCCTTGGACGGGACCCACTGGCGAATTTGTTCAGCAAACAGTTTCATGTAGTCGGTAGAGGCGATGACTGGACCCTTACGGCCGGCCAGGCACTCTTCGACGTAGCTCAGTGCAGGCTTCTGGCCCGGGTGCAGGCGGTTGCTGCGCTCCACGGCCAGGCCGTCGCGACGCAGTTCGTTGAAGCTGGTAACGCTCCACACGTCGGCGCCGACGTTGAACTCGTCACGCAGGATCTTCGCCGCTTCACGCACTTCGCGCAGGATGGTGCCGGAGCCCATCAGCTGTACGTGGTGCGCCGCTTCCTTGGTGTCTTCTTCGAGCAGGTACATGCCCTTGATGATGCCTTCTTCCACGCCAGCCGGCATGGCGGGCTGCTGGTAGGACTCGTTCATCACGGTGATGTAGTAGAAAACGTCCTGCTGCTCTTCGGTCATCTTCTTCATGCCGTCCTGGATGATCACCGCCAGCTCATAGCCGTAGGTTGGATCAAAGGTGCGGCAGTTCGGAATGGTGGCAGCCAGGATGTGGCTGTGACCGTCTTCGTGTTGCAGGCCTTCGCCGTTGAGCGTGGTACGCCCGGCGGTACCGCCGATCAGGAAGCCACGGGTACGGCTGTCGCCTGCGGCCCAAGCCAGGTCGCCAATGCGCTGGAAGCCGAACATCGAGTAGAAGATGTAGAACGGCAGCATCGGCTGGTTGTGGCTGGAGTACGAAGTACCGGCAGCGATGAAGGAGCTCATGGCGCCCGCTTCGTTGATGCCTTCTTCGAGGATCTGGCCCTTCTTGTCTTCCTTGTAGAACATCACCTGGTCTTTATCGACTGGCTCGTAGAGCTGGCCGACGGAGGAGTAGATGCCCAACTGACGGAACATGCCTTCCATACCGAAGGTACGGGCCTCGTCCGGGATAATCGGCACGATACGCGAGCCGATTTCCTTGTCCTTGACCAGTTGCGCGAGGATCCGCACGAAGGCCATGGTGGTGGAGATTTCGCGGTCGCCCGAGCCGTCCAGGATAGCCTTGAGGGTATCGAGTGGCGGCGTCGGGATGCTCATGCTCTTGGCGCGGCGTTGCGGCACGAAACCGCCCAGTGCAGTGCGACGCTCGCTGAGGTAGCGGGCTTCGGCGCTGTTCGGCTCAGGCTTGAAGAACGGCAGGTTCTCCAGCTCTTCGTCCTTGACCGGGATGTCGAAGCGGTCGCGGAACAGCTTCAGGCTGTCAACGTCGACTTTCTTGGTGTTGTGCGCGGTGTTTTTCGCTTCGCCGGCACCGGTGCCATAACCCTTGATGGTCTTGGCCAGGATGACGGTCGGTTGCTCTTTGTGGTTGACCGCTTCGTGGTACGCCGCGTAGACCTTGTACGGGTCGTGGCCGCCACGGTTGAGTTTCCAGATCTCGTCGTCGGACAGGTCGGCAACCATCGCCTTGAGTTCAGGCGTGTTGAAGAAGTGCTCACGCACGAACGCGCCGTCTTTGGCCTTGTAGTTCTGGTACTCGCCGTCGATGACTTCGTCCATGCGGCGTTGCAGGATACCGTCGACGTCCTTGGCCAGCAGTGGGTCCCAGAAACGGCCCCAGATGACTTTGGTCACGTTCCAATGCGCACCGCGGAACACGCCTTCGAGTTCCTGGATGATCTTGCCGTTACCGCGAACCGGGCCGTCGAGGCGTTGCAGGTTGCAGTTGATGACGAAGATCAGGTTGTCCAGCTTCTCGCGGCCGGCCAGGGAGATGGCGCCCAGGGATTCCGGCTCGTCGCACTCGCCGTCGCCCAGGAAGCACCAGACTTTCTGCTTGCCTTCGGGAATGAAGCCACGGGCTTCCAGGTACTTCATGAAACGTGCCTGGTAGATCGCCTGGATCGGGCCCAGGCCCATGGATACCGTCGGGAACTGCCAGAAATCAGGCATCAGCCAAGGGTGCGGGTAGGACGACAGGCCCTGACCGTCGACTTCCTGGCGGAAGTTGTTCATTTGCTCTTCGGTGATGCGACCTTCCATGAACGCACGGGCGTAGACGCCTGGCGAGGTGTGGCCCTGGAAGTAGATCAGGTCGCCGCCGTGTTCGTCGGTCGGGGCCTGGAAGAAGTAGTTGAAGCCGATGTCATACAGGGTTGCGCTGGAGGCGAAGCTGGAGATGTGACCGCCCAGGTCCGAATCCTTCAAGTTCGTGCGCATTACCATCGCCATGGCGTTCCAACGTACCAGCGAGCGAATGCGGCGTTCCATGAACAGGTCGCCAGGCATGCGTGCTTCGTGGGTAACGGGGATGGTGTTGCGGTATGGCGTGGTGATGGCGTAAGGCAATTGCGAGCCGCTGCGGGTCGCGAGTTCGCCCATACGGGTCATCAGGTAGTGAGCACGGTCTTCGCCTTCTTTGTCGAGAACCGATTCCAGGGCGTCCAGCCATTCCTGGGTTTCGACGGGATCGAGGTCTTGCATGGCTTGCTCCAGGGCGGAAAGGCTACCAGAATCGGTTGCCTGAAGTTTGCGACTGGCCTTGTGGGCAGACGACATAAATTCTTGGATGGCCGAAGGTTGCTTCGGCGTCCTGTAGTTTTACTACAAATCGTCGGCCATTTCAGCCTTTCGAATGTATATACGAGTAGTAAAACTACACAAGACTGAGCGTATGGCTCGGTCTGGCTGGTGAGCATAATCGTTATTGTTGGTCTATTGCGAACAAGAAAAGGTGAAAGTTTGATGTTGCCTGCCAAGATTAATTTAATTTCAGCTATTTCTAACTTTTGTTCGACAGTCCTTCATCGAGCATGGCTCCTGCGTTCACAACTACACGCCATTTACACGCCGATCAAGGATAGACCATGAGCCTCCCAACGCTGGCCGAACTGCCGGCCATTCTCTTGCCTTACGCCAGCCGGGCCGAGCAGTCATTTCGTGACGCGGTGGCCGCGCTGGATGACGATCATGGCCTTTCTGGCTGGACGCCGCAACGGTGGGCCGAGTTCGCGCGGGTGTGCGCCGCCAGTGATTTTGTCATTGAACAGAGCGTGCGTGACCCTTTGATGTTGCTTGAGTTGGTGGCCTGGGGCGAGCTGGACCGGGGGTTTGCGCCGGGTGAGCTGTGCGGGCAGATTGCCGGTGCCG
Organism: Pseudomonas sp. R4-34-07; assembly: GCF_003852375.1. Taxonomy (NCBI): domain Bacteria; kingdom Pseudomonadati; phylum Pseudomonadota; class Gammaproteobacteria; order Pseudomonadales; family Pseudomonadaceae; genus Pseudomonas; species Pseudomonas sp. R4-34-07. The sequence goes on from NZ_CP027760.1 coordinate 548,390, forward strand.
TGCAACAGGCCGAAACAGAAGACGAACTCGGCCGTGTGCTGCGGCGCCAGCGTACGCGCCAGCAGGTGCGCATCATCTGGCGCGACCTGACCCGCCAGGCGGATCTGGTGCAAACCTGCCGCGACCTCTCCGACATGGCCGACGCCTGCATCGACCAGGCCTACCAATGGCTGTACCAGCGCCATTGTGTGCAGTTCGGCACGCCAACCGGGCGGCGCAGCGGCGAAGCGCAGCACATGGTCATCCTTGGCATGGGCAAGCTCGGGGCGGTGGAGCTGAACCTGTCGTCGGATATCGACCTGATCTTCGCCTACCCAGAAGGCGGCGAGACGGTGGGGGTCAAGCGCTCCCTGGATAACCAGGAGTTTTTCATTCGACTTGGTCAGAAATTGATCAAGGCCCTCGACCCGATGACGGTCGACGGTTTCGTGTTCCGCGTCGACATGCGCCTGCGCCCCTACGGTTCGGCCGGCGCGCTGGTACTGAGCTTCAATGCGCTGGAGCAGTACTACCAGGACCAGGGCCGTGATTGGGAGCGTTACGCCATGATCAAGGCCCGCGTCGTCGCCGGTGACCAACTGGCCGGCGCGCAGTTGCTCGACATGCTGCGCCCGTTCGTCTATCGCCGTTACCTGGACTTCTCGGCCATCGAAGCGCTGCGCACCATGAAGCAGCTGATCCAGCAGGAAGTAAGGCGCAAAGGCATGGCCGAGAATATCAAGCTGGGTTCGGGCGGTATTCGTGAGGTGGAATTTATCGCCCAGGCGTTCCAGCTGATCCACGGTGGCCGCGATCTCAGCCTGCAGCAACGTCCGCTATTGAATGTGCTGGGCACCCTGGAGGGCCAGGGTTACTTGCCGGCCGCCGTGATCAGTGAGTTGCGCAATGGCTACGAGTTTTTGCGCTACACCGAACACGCGATCCAGGCGATCGCCGACCGCCAGACCCAGATGCTCCCGGACAGCCCGGAAGACCAGGCGCGTATTGCCTTCATGCTCGGTTTTGCCGACTGGACCGCGTTCCACGAACGCCTGATGTATTGGCGTGGGCGGGTGGATTGGCACTTCCGCCAGGTGATTGCCGACCCTGATGAAGAAGAGGGCGAAGAAAGCGAGCTGGTCGTCGGCGGGGAATGGTTGCCGCTGTGGGAAGAATCCCAGGATGACGACGCCGCCTGCCGCCAGTTGAGCGAAGGCGGCTTCACCGATGCGCCCAAGGCCCTCAAGGCCCTGGCTGGCTTGCGCGGCAGTCCGCAGCTGCGCGCCATGCAGCGCCTCGGTCGCGAACGGCTGGACGCGTTTATTCCGCGCCTGCTGGCCCAGGCTGTCGAGCACGCCAACCCGGACCTGGTATTGGAGCGCGTATTGCCGCTGGTCGAGGCGGTCGCCCGGCGTTCCGCTTACCTGGTGCTGCTCACTGAAAACCCCGACGCCCTGCGCCGTCTGCTGACGCTGTGCGCTGCGAGCCCGTGGATCGCCGAGCAGATCACCCGTTTCCCGCTGTTGCTCGATGAACTGCTCAACGAAGGGCGACTGTTCAAGCCGCCGTTGGCGCCGGAGCTGGCCGCCGAATTGCGCGAGCGCCTTACGCGTATCCCTGAAGACGACCTCGAGCAGCAGATGGAAGCCCTGCGCCATTTCAAGCTGGCGCACCGCCTGCGGGTGGCCGCGTCGGAAATCGCCGGCAGCCTGCCATTGATGAAGGTCAGCGACTACCTCACCTGGCTGGCCGAAGCCATCCTCGAACAGGTGCTGGCGCTGGCCTGGCGCCAGACCGTTGCCCGCCACGGCTCGCCGCAACGGCTGGACGGCAGCCTGTGCGATCCTGGCTTCATCATTGTCGGTTATGGGAAAGTCGGCGGTATCGAATTGGGGCATGGTTCGGACCTGGACCTGGTGTTTATCCACGACGGCGACCCCCAGGCCGAGACTGACGGCGCCAAGCCGATCGACGGTGCGCAGTTCTTCACGCGCCTGGGCCAGCGCATCATTCACTTGCTGACCACCCAGACCAACTCCGGCCAACTGTATGAGGTGGACATGCGCCTGCGGCCTTCAGGTGCGTCCGGGTTGTTGGTGAGCTCACTGGGCGCGTTCGACCGCTATCAACAAAATGAAGCCTGGACCTGGGAGCATCAGGCGCTGATACGCGCGCGGGTGTTGGTCGGCAGCCAGGATGTGGGCCAGGCCTTCGAGCAGGTCCGCGCCAAGGTATTGGGGCGTGAACGGGACTTGGCGAAGCTGCGCCAGGAGGTCAGCGAGATGCGCGCCAAGATGCGTGACAACCTGGGGACCCGGAGCACAGCGGCCGGTATGGGCGCCAATGCCTTCGAAGCCACGGCGCTGTTCGACCTCAAGCAGGACGCCGGAGGTATCGTCGATATTGAATTTATGGTGCAATACGCCGCTTTGGCGTGGTCTGCGCAACATCCATCGTTGCTGCGCTACACCGACAATATCCGCATTCTGGAAGGCCTGGAGCAGGTCGGGCTGATGCCCGCCGCCGATGCCCATTTGTTGCGCGAGGTGTATAAGGCGTACCGCTCCGCCGCGCACCGCCAAGCCTTGCAGAACGAGGCGGGCACGGTGGCCGGGGACCAATTTGCAGACGAGCGGCGCCAGGTGATGCGAATCTGGCAGGCGCTCGGTTTGAGCTGAAACACTATTAGGGCGGGGAGGCATAAGCCTCCCCGCATCGTTTGTGGAAACTACATGAATATTCTGATCGTTGGGCCCAGTTGGGTCGGTGACATGGTGATGGCACAGACACTGTTCCAGTGCCTGCGGCTGCGCTATCCGGACTGCCAGATCGACGTGCTCGCCCCTGAGTGGAGCCGGCCGATCCTTGAGCGCATGCCTCAGGTGCGCAAGGCCTTGAGCTTTCCGCTCGGCCATGGCGCGCTGGAACTGGCGACCCGTCGGCGCATCGGCAAAGCCATGGGCGGCCAGTACGACCAGGCGATCCTGTTGCCCAACTCGCTGAAGTCGGCGCTGGTGCCGTTTTTTGCCGGCATTCCCAAGCGTACCGGCTGGCGCGGCGAGTTTCGCTATGTGCTGCTTAACGATGTACGCACCCTGGACAAAGCGCGCTACCCGTTGATGATCGAGCGTTTCATGGCCCTGGCCTACGAACCCGGCGCCGAGCTGCCCACGCCGTATCCGCGCCCCAGCTTGCAGATCGACCCGCTGACCCGCGATGCGGCGCTGGCCAAGTTCGGCCTGGCGCTGGACCGCCCGGTATTGGCCTTGTGCCCGGGCGCCGAGTTCGGCGAGTCCAAGCGCTGGCCGTCGGAACACTACGCCAAGGTCGCCGAGACCAAGATCCGCGAAGGCTGGCAAGTGTGGCTGTTTGGCTCCAAAAACGATCATGCGGTGGGTGAGGATATTCGCCAGCGCCTGATTCCGGGCCTGCGCGAAGAGGCGGTGAACCTCAGTGGCGAGACGTCCCTGGCCGAGGCCATCGACTTGCTGTCGTGCGCCGACGCGGTGGTGTCCAACGACTCCGGCCTGATGCACGTCGCCGCTGCGCTGAATCGCCCGTTGGTGGCGGTGTACGGCTCTACGTCCCCTGGGTTCACTCCGCCCTTGGCCGACCAGGTCGAAGTGGTGCGCCTGGGCCTGGATTGCAGCCCCTGTTTTGAGCGCACCTGCCGTTTCGGCCACTACAACTGCCTGCGCCAATTGCTGCCGCGGCCGGTAACCGATGCCTTGCAGCGGTTGCAGGGCGACGTGGTCGAGGTTCACTGAGTTGCGGGTACTGGTAATCAAGACCTCATCCCTGGGCGACGTGATCCACGCCTTGCCGGCACTCACCGACGCGGCGCGGGCGATCCCCGGTATCCGTTTCGATTGGGTGGTGGAAGAAGGCTTTGCCGAAATTCCGACCTGGCACCCCGCGGTGGACAAGGTGATCCCGGTGGCGATTCGTCGCTGGCGCAAGAACCTCTGGCAAACCATCAAGAGCGGCGAATGGCGGCGTTTCAAACAGGCCGTGCAGTCGACCAAGTACGACCTGGTGATCGATGCCCAGGGCCTGCTCAAAAGCGCCTGGCTGACCCGCTACGTGCGGGCGCCGGTCGCCGGCTTCGATAAAACCTCGGCCCGCGAGCCCCTCGCGGCGCGTTTTTATTCCCGACGCCTGGCCGTGGCCCGTGGGCAACATGCGGTGGAGCGGTTGCGCCAATTGTTTGCCGTGGCGCTGGGCTATGACCTGCCCAAGGGCCTGGGCGACTACGGCTTGAGCGTCGAGGAACTGCTTGGACTGCCGCCGAAGAAACCCTTCGTGCTGCTGCTGCACGGCACCACCTGGGACACCAAGCACTGGCCCGAAGCCTACTGGCGCGAACTGGCCGAACGCATGGCCCGCCTGGGCGTGGACGTGAAGTTGCCGTGGGGCAACGCCGCCGAAAAAGCCCGCGCCGAGCGCCTGGCCCAGGGCTTGCCCAACGCCGAAGTGCTGCCAAAACTGAACCTGGCGGGCGTGGCCCGTGTATTGGCCAGTGCGCGCGCCTGTGTGGCGGTGGATACCGGCCTCGGCCACTTGGCGGCGGCGCTGGATGTGCCGACCATTTCGCTGTTCGGGCCGACCAACCCGGGCCTCACCGGCGCCTACGGCAAAGGCCAGGTCCACTTGGCCAGCGACTGGCCGTGTGCGCCGTGCCTGCAAAAGCACTGCACCTACCAACCCACCGCCGATGACCTGCGGCGGTTCGACATCACGCGCGAGTCGCCCCTGTGCTTCACGCGCCTGAATCCTGAGCGCGTAGCAAGCCGACTGAGCGCGTTGTTACTGGCTGAGGAGCAGCACTGATGCAACTGGCTTTCGTACTGTACAAATACTTTCCCTTCGGTGGCCTGCAGCGCGACTTCATGCGCATCGCCCTGGAGTGCCAGCAGCGTGGCCATCAGATTCGTGTCTATACGCTGATCTGGGAAGGCGATATCCCGCCCGGCTTCGAAGTGCTGGTGGCGCCGGTCAAGGCGCTGGTCAACCATCGCCGCAACGAAAAGCTCTACGCCTGGATCCAGGCCGACCTGGCCAGGCGCCCGGTGGACCGCGTGGTGGGCTTCAACAAGATGCCGGGGCTGGACCTGTACTTCGCCGCCGACGGCGTGTTCGAAGACAAGGCCCAGACGCTGCGCAACCCGATGTACCGCTGGTTCGGGCGCTACAAGCACTTTGCCGAATACGAGCGTGCGGTGTTCGACAAGAACGCCAGGACCCAGATCATGGTGCTGTCCGAGCATCAACAGCAACTGTTCAGCCAGTATTACGGCACCCAGCCCGAGCGGTTCCACCTGCTGCCGCCGGGTATCGCCCGTGACCGGCGCGCGCCGCCGAACGCTGCCGACATCCGCGCTGAGTTTCGCCGTGAGTTCGGCCTGGCCGAGGATGACTTGCTGCTGGTACAGATCGGTTCGGGCTTCAAGACCAAGGGCGTCGACCGCAGCCTCAAGGCCGTCGCCGCATTGCCGTCCAAGCTGAAGAAACGCACCCGCCTGTTTGTAATCGGCCAGGACGACCCCAAAGTCTTCCAATTGCAGAGCGCCGCGCTGGGCCTGGGCGACCAGGTGCGGTTCTTCAAAGGCCGCAACGATATCCCGCGGTTCCTGCTCGGGGCGGACCTGTTGATTCACCCTGCCTACAACGAGGCGGCCGGCATGGTGCTGGTCGAAGCGGTGGTCGCCGGCCTCCCGGTACTGGTGAGCCGGGTCTGCGGCTACGCGTTCTACATCGACAAGGCCCAGAGCGGCCGGGTGTTGGACGAGCCGTTCGAACAGGCCCAGCTCAACCAGTACCTGGTGGATATGCTCGAAGATCCACACGCGCGCGCGACCTGGAGTCGCAATGGTCTGGCCTTCGCCGAGACGGCCGACCTTTTTAGCATGCCGCAGTACGCTGCGGACCTGATTCTGGCGGAGCCAAACCGATGAAGTTGATTCTTGCCGAACCGTTCAACACCCTCTGGGCCGGACGCGATGCGTTCGCCGAGGTCGAGAAGCTGCAAGGCCAGGTGTTCCGCGAGCTGGCCGCTCGCCGTACGTTGCGTACGGTGGTGCAGGGCCAACCCTATTTCGTGAAGATCCACCGTGGCATCGGCTGGGGCGAAATCCTCAAGAACCTGGTCACCGCCAAATTGCCGGTGCTGGGGGCGGGGCAGGAGTGGCTGGCGATCCAACGCTTGCAGGAACTGGGCGTGCCGACCATGACGGCAGTGGCCTTTGGCGAAAAAGGCAGCAACCCGGCCGACCAGCATTCGTTCATCATCACGCAAGAGCTGACGCCGATCATCAGCCTGGAAGACCTGACCCTTGATTGGGTCAAGCAACCGCCGGTGCCGGCGATCAAGCACGCCTTGACCGTCGAGTTGGCGAACACCGTCGGGGCGATGCACCGGGGCGGCGTCAATCATCGCGATTGCTACCTCTGCCACTTCCTGCTGCACACCGACCGGCCCATTGCGGTCGACACCCTCAAGCTGTCGGTGATCGACCTGCACCGCGCCCAGGTGCGTGCGACGATCCCCATGCGCTGGCGCAACAAAGACCTGGCCGGGCTGTATTACTCTGCCCTGGAAATCGGCCTGACCCAGCGCGACAAGCTGCGCTTTCTCAAGCATTACTTTCAGCAGCCGCTGCGCCAGATCTTCGCCGAGCAAACCGCGTTGTTACGCGAACTGGAGCGCATGGCCGCCAAGCTCTATGCGCGCAAGCAGCGCTACGGGGATGCGCTCTGATGGCGGGTTGGAATCTGGAACCTGCCTACGCCGCCCTCGCGGACGACTTCGGAAGCCTGGAAGCGGTGTTTGCCCTGCAAGGCGAGCGCCTGACCCGCGACCCACTGTCGGAAGTGATTCGGGTGGAGCGCGGCGGGGTCAATTATTACGTCAAGCGCTATGTCGGGGCTGGCAAAGGCCTGCGCCGCTACCTGGGCAAGCCGCGGGTGAAGTCCGAGTGGCAGAACCTCAAGCGCTTTGCCAAGTGGGGCATTCCCACCGCCGAGGTCATCGCCTGGGGCCTGCAACGTAGCGGATTGGCCTACGACCGTGGCGCGATGATCACCCGCGAACTGCCCAAGACCGAAGACCTGTCGGCGTTGGCAGAGCGCAACGATGCGCGCCTCAAAGACCCCACGTGGGTCGATGCGATCAGCCGCCAGCTCGCCGAATACACGCGCACCATGCACGATCACCGCTTTACTCATAACGACTTGAAGTGGCGCAACCTGCTGGTCGACGACCAGCGCACCCTGTACCTGATCGACTGCCCCAACGGCGATTTCTGGCGCGGCTTCTGGCTCAAGTACCGCATTACCAAAGACCTGGCCTGCCTGGACAAGGTCGCCAAGTATCATCTGTCGGCCACCCAGCGCCTGCGTTTCTACATGCAATACCGCCAACGCACGCACCTGAAGACGTCGGACAAACAACGAATTCGCCATGTGGTGAAGTTTTTCGAGGGACGTGAATGAGTGACTTCCTGGCGGCCGAAGACCGCGCTCTGCTTGAGCGCAACGGCCTGGCTAGCTTCGACGCGCTGTGGGCCCGGCAACTGGACGCGGTGGACGAGCCGAACACCAGCGGCGACGGCTGGAGCAGCGTGTATCGCCTGGAGCTTGAAGGTCAGGGTTACTACCTCAAGCGCCAGAGCAACTACCTGACGCGCACCTTGCACCGGCCGTTTGGCGAACCGAGTTTCGCCCGCGAGTTTCGCAATATCAGCCTGTACCGAAAGCTGGGTATCCCGGCCTTGCAGGCAGCCTTTTTTGGCGAGCGCAAGGTTGCAGGCGAGCGCCGTGCGATGCTGCTCACCCGCGCGCTGGACGGCTGGAACGACCTGGACTCGTTGCTGGAACAATGGACGCAACTGAGCGACGCCCAGCAGCACGCGATCCTGCTGGCCTGCGGCAAGCTTGCGCGGCATTTGCACAGCGTGGGCCAGGTGCACGGCTGCTTTTACCCCAAGCATATTTTCCTGCAGGCGCGTGGCGACAGCTATGCCGCGCAACTGATCGACCTGGAAAAAACCCGCCCGCTGCTGTTCGGCTGGCGTGACCGGGTCAAGGACCTGGAACCGCTGCTGCGCCGTGCACCGCAGTGGACAGACGCCCAGGTGCGACAGCTGTTGGCGGCTTACCTTGAGCAGCCCGAAGACAGCGCATTGGTGTCTACCTGGCACCAGCGCCTGACGGCGCGCCGCAGCCACAAGGAGAACCGCTGATGCGTTTGTCCGAGCTGAAAAGTGTCGGCCGTACACCCCGCCTGCCGCTGACCCTCGATCTGGCGGATGCGGCAGGTCCGGGGCAACTGCAACTGCTCAGCCTGTTGCGGGTATTGCCGGGGCAGCGCTACGTCGGCGCCGCCGTGTGGCGCGGTCGCCCGGTGCTGGCCAAGTTATTGGTGGGCAGCAAGGCGGCGCGACATTTTCAACGTGAGCTCAGCGGTGTGCGACTGTTGGCCGAGCAAGGCTTGACCACGCCGCTGTTGCTCGCCGACGGCTTGCAGGAAGGCGAGGGGGGCTGGCTGCTGTTCGAGTTTCTCGAAGGCGCCCACAGCCTGGCCGACGCCTGGCTCGCTGTCGAAGGCTTGCCGCCCTTGGCCGACGAACAAACCGCCGTGCTCGCCGAAGCGCTGGGCGCGATTGCGCAGATGCATGCCCAAGGGCTGTGGCAGGAAGACCTGCACCTGGACAACCTGCTGCGCCAAGACGGCAAACTGTATTTGATCGATGGTGCCGGCATTCGTGTCGAAGAGGCGGGCAAGCCGCTGTCGCGCAATCGGGTGCTGGAAAACCTCGGGGTGTTCTTTGCCCAGTTGCCGAAAAACCTCGAGCCGTTTACCGAAGAATTGCTGGTGTACTACCTGCTGGCCAACGGCGAACATGCCTTGCCCCTGGAAGCGCTCGAAAAGCAGGTGCGCAAAGTCAGCGCCTGGCGCTTGAAAGACTATCTGAACAAGGTCGGTCGCGACTGCACGCTGTTCAGCGTGGTGCGCGGGGCCTTCGGCCTGCGCGCGATTCGGCGTGAAGAAGAGGCGGCCATGCTGCCCGTGCTGGAGCAGGCCGATGCGCTGCTCGACCAGGGCCATCTGTACAAGACCGGCGGCGCGGCAAGCGTGGCCAAGGTCGAAGTGGCCGGCCGGCCCCTGGTGATCAAACGCTACAACATCAAGGGTTTCGCCCACTGGCTCAAACGCTTCTGGCGCCCCAGCCGTGCCTGGCATTCCTGGCGCGAAGGCAATCGCCTGGCATTCCTTGGCATCGCCACGCCCAAGCCGCTGGCGGTGTTGGAGAAGCGCTTTTTCTGGTTGCGCAGCCGTGCGTATCTGGTCACTGAATACCTGCCTGGACCCGACATTATCGAGCGTTTTGCACCCTATGTTGAAAACGGCGATGCGCCTCAAGATGAGCTGCTGGCGCTGGACCGGTTGTTCGCCGAGTTGATCCGCGAGCGCATCAGCCATGGAGACTTCAAAGGCCACAACCTGTTCTGGAGTGAAGACCGCTGGGCGATGATCGATCTCGACGCCATGTGCCAGCACCACTCCGCTGCCAGCTTCGCTGGGGCGTATGCCAAGGATCGTGCGCGGTTCATGCGTAATTGGCCGCAGGGCAGTGCGTTGTATCAGGTGATTGATCAGCGTTTGCCTAAAGAGGTCAGCGCCGCCGGTTGAAGCGGGCCTTCGGCCCTATCGGGGGCAAGCCCCCTCCCACATTTGACTGTATTTACACATTTGAAGAGGTGAGCACAGTCAGTGTGGGAGGGGGCTTGCCCCCGATGGGCATAGGTATCTACACAACTTTGGCACGGCCCTGAACCTGTGATTGCTCGGGAGCCGAAACCTCTCTAACTGATGCCCCGCGACCTAAATGTGGGAGGGGGCTTGCTCCCGATGGCGGCCTGACAGCCGACCATGATGTTGGATCAGAGCGAGTACATATCCGTTGCTGCGGTAACGGCGGCTTAGGGTTCCGCCCTGACGGCGGGTCACTTTGGAAAAGAGCCCCAAAGTAACCAAAGGGCTCTTGCCCCACCACTCGGCACCTCGCCCAGGCTCGGTGTGCCCGTAATCCGACAGTGATTTGGGGGGCCGCCGCCACGCGCCATCCATGGCGCGGGGCGGCTAAACCGGCATCCCTGCCGGTTTACCCCCCAAATCACTGTCGAATTGCGGCCAGCGTGGTTTAACGGGGCGCTTAGATCAAAAGCAAAATCACAAGCAAGAGCGGCTCGCTTCGCATCGTGGTTACCGTGGCGGCTACAAAGTTGTGTAGATACCTATGCCCCGATGGGCCCGCCCAGGCGCTGCGGTCAGAACTGATACTCCGCCCCCGCCCCCGCATACCACGACCGCCCCGGCGCCGCTTCGTAGTAGCGACCATTGCCGTCCCCCACGATCACCGATCCCACGTACTGACGATCCAGCAAGTTATCCAGGCGCAAGGTCTGGTGAAAGGTCCAGTGCTCTGCCTTTTGCTCGAACCGCGCGCGCCAGTTGAATACGCTGTAGCCCGGTGCGGCGTGTTGGCGGTTGGTGTCTTCGACGTAGACTTTGCTGCGGTACATGCCTTCGAGGGCGGTACTGACCCAGTCGCGCGGTTTCCAGTTCAGTTCGGTGAACAGCGTGGTTTGCGGCACGCCGGGCAGGTAGTTGCCTTTGTCGATGGTATTCGCGCCGCTGGCAAAGTCGCTGTCGTAGGTCGCTTGCAGGCGTGTATAGGCGAGGATGGTGCTCCAGTGCTCGCTGAGTTGGCTTTCCACGCCCAGTTCGAAGCCGCGACGCAAGGTTCGGCCAGCGTTCTGGTAGCTGGTGCGGCCACCGATGGATTGCTGCACGACCAGTTCGTCTTCAGTGGTGATCTGGAACACGGCGGCGTTGACGCGGGTGTTGGCCAGTTGAGCCTTCAGGCCTATTTCGTATTGCGTGCTGTCAGACGGCTTCAAGCCAAAGTTGAAGCCTTCGACATTGCCCGGTGCATAGGCCAGTTCGGCCTGGGTGGGGGTTTCGAAGCCTTTGCCTGCGCTGATGTAACCGTGCAGGTCGGGCGTGAACGCGTACATCACGCTCATCGACGGGGTGTTCTTCTGGTAGGTCTTGTTGCCGCTGGCGTCGCCATTGCTCAGGAATTGATCGTCGACGTCCATCTGCATGGTGCTATGGCGGATGCCGGCTTGCAGGGTCCAGCGGTCGAGGGCCCAGTTGGCCTGGATATAGGGGTCGAGACTGCGGGCGGTGTCGATTTCGTCACGGCGTAACTCGCCTTTCACGCCCAGGGTGTTGCCGCTGTAGTTCTGATAGCCGTGGCGGCTGTCTTCGCTCTGGTCGAAGTCCAGGCCGGTGATGATCATCAACTCGCCCGGCGCGCGCTCGATGGGCTGCATCCAGCGCACGCTGCCACCGTAGAACTTGCGGTCGAATTGCACGACGCCGCCGCCGCGTTCATTGGCAGGGTTAAGCGCTCCAGTGCTCGTAAACTTGGGAATCGACAGGTACTGAATCACGCTGCGCCGCCCGGTGTAGGCGTTGACCTGCAAGGTCGCTTCGCCAAAGTACCGTTCGTAATTCATGCCCAATTGCTGATGATCGATACTTTTACGCGTGTTGTAGGTTAGCGCATTGGCGCTCACCGAGCGTGGATCAGCCTTGTACGCCGCCCAGGTCTGCCCCAGCGGATCTTGCGTGCCATTCTGTTCCAGGCTGCTGTAGATCAACGCCAGCTTGCTGTCGTCATCCGGCTGGAAATTGAGCTTGGCGAACGTCTGGTCGCGGCGCGCGCTGCTGTGGTCGCGATAGCCGTTGGTGTCCATGCGCGAGGCGTCGAGCACGAAGCCGGCGCCGTTGGCCGCACCTTCGGCGGTGAGGTGGTTTTTGTTCAGCCCGTCGCTGCCGACCAGGGTTTCGGCACCGATGCGCGGCGGGCCCTCGCCGTCGCGGGAGAACATCTGGATCACCCCGCCGGCGTTGCTGCCATACAGCGTCGCGGCGGGGCCGCGCAGGACTTCGATGCGTTCGGCGGTGTCGAGGTTGAAGGTCGCTGCCTGGCCCTGGCCGTCCGGGGTGCTGGCGGGAATCCCGTCGGCCAGCAGCTTGATGCCGCGCACGCCGAAGGCTGAACGGGCGCCGAAGCCACGGGAGGAGATTTGCAGGTCCTGCGCGTAGTTCTGGCGGTTCTGCACCACCAGGCCGGGCACGCGGGACAGGGCTTCGGAGGCGTTGATGCCGAGTTGGCCGTCGCTGATCTGTTCGCGGCTGATGCCGTCGACCGAGTAGGGCAGGTCAAAGGTGGGGCTGGCGCTGCGCGAACCGGTGACCACGCTCGGGTCGAGGATCAGCGGCGCATCGTCGGCCTGGGCGGTATTGACCAGGCCCAGGAGCAGGGCCAGGCAAGCGGGGGTAGATGAGTTCATGAACAGGTCGGGTCCGTGGCGCCACCCGACTCAGGTGCGCGGGTGCAAATATCGCAAGTTTAACGATTCAGCCTGGGAATTGCCGAGTTCCTTGCCGTTGGGCCGAATGAGAGGTTTCCTACACCATGCAGCGGCTATGGAAACCTGAGTCGGCGGGCTCTAGGGTGCTAGATTTTCGGTCCTCTCAATAAGAAAGAAGAAGCAAATATGTGGATGCTTATCGTGCGGTTATCGGTGCTGCTGGGAATATCTTTGCTGCTGGGCGGCTGCGGTACCGCGACCACTGTGCTGCGAGGTGATGACGTCACTGTTCGCGATCTCAGGGGCAAGAAAACCTATTGTCAGTCTGTTTCACGCATCTACAGCGGCGTGGCGTATGACCTGTGTGTCCTGCACGGGCCGCCCAATTCCGCAGGCGGACTCTCGCTGAACGGTATTCCGTGGGCCATTCTCGATGTGCCCCTCTCCGGAGTGCTGGATACGTTCGTCCTGCCCTATACCCTCTACCGGCAAAACGCCGACGGTAACCTTGAGCTTCGCTAGCCCTTGGCGCTAACAGCTTCCTAGTGCTTTTAAGCTATAATCCCGCCCTTTAGCTGTTTCCCGCCCGTGCGGGAGGCACACTTTTTTCAGGCGCGACCCGCCTGCATGCAGACTAAAAGAGGCTAGACCCCAGTGGCATTGACGATTCTTGGCCTGTCCGGCGCCCTTAGCCATGATCCTTCCGCAGCCCTGTATATCGATGGCAAGCTGATCGCGGCCGCCGAAGAAGAGCGCTTCGTACGCGACAAACATGCAAAGAACCGCATGCCCTACGAGTCGGCGAAGTTCTGCCTGGAGCAAGCGGGCATCAAGCCTTCCGACGTTGACGTGGTGGCTATTCCGTTCGCTCCGATCAGCTTGTTCGGCGAAGCGCGCTGGCACTATGCCAAGCGTTACTGGTACGCCCCGGACCGCGCCCTCGACGCGATCCTGATGGGCAACCGCCGCTACAAGCGCTATCGCAACAAGATCGTCTGGTGCCTGGAGCAACTGGGTTTTGATCCGAAGAAAATCAAGATCGAACCGGTTGAACACCACCTGGCCCACGCCTCCAGTGCCTACCACTGCTCCGGCTTCCAGGAAAAAACCGCGATCCTGGGCATCGATGGCAAAGGTGAATACGCCACCACGTTCTTTGGTTACGGCGAAAACGGCAAGATCCACAAGATCAAGGAATTCTACGATCCGGACTCCCTGGGCGGCCTCTATGGCGCGATCACCGAGTTCCTCGGTTTCGAGATGCTCGACGGTGAGTTCAAGGTCATGGGCATGGCGCCTTATGGCGATGCCAGCAAATACGATTTCTCGCGCCTGGCCTCCTTTGAAAATGGCGAGTTGGTGATCAACACCGATTACGCCAACGTGATCGGCCTGCGTCGCTATAAAGAGAAGGGCAAGGGGTTCTACTTCTCGCCAAAACTGATCGAGTGGCTGGGGCCCAAGCGCGAAGGCGATATTGCCGACGAGCCGTACATCCACTACGCGGCCAGCATGCAGGCACTGTTCGAGAAACTGGCCTTGCAGATGATCGACCATTACCTGGGCGACATCCTCAAGGACACCGGCAAGCTGGCCTTTGCCGGCGGCTGTGCGCTGAACGTGAAGCTGAACCAGAAAATCATTGCCCGCGATGACGTCAAAGAGCTGTTTGTGCAGCCGGCGTCCGGCGATGCCGGCACTGCCGTGGGCGCGGCCGCCTATGTCTCCCACGCCCGTGGTGTGCCGGTGGAGAAGATGGAGCACGTCTATCTCGGCCCGTCCTATAGCAACGAAGACGTCATCGCGGCGTGCGCCAAGCACGCGAGCAAGCCGAACTGGCGCAAGATCGAAAACATGCCCAAGCGTATCGCCAAAATCATGGTCGATGGCAACCCGGTGGCCTGGTTCCAGGGCCGCATGGAGTTCGGCCCGCGTGCCCTGGGCGGTCGCTCGATCATCGGTTGCCCCAGCGCCACCGGCGTGGCCGACCGTATCAACCACCAGATCAAGTTCCGCGAGCGCTGGAGGCCTTTCTGCCCGTCGATGCTCGACACCGTGGCCCCGCAGATGATCAAGGTCGATCATCCGGCGCCGTTCATGACCTTCACCTTTGAAGTCTCGGAAGAATGGAAAACCCGCGTGCCGGAGGTGGTGCATGAAGACGGTACCTCCCGTGCCCAGGTGCTCAAGCGCGAATACAACCCGCGCTACTACGACATGATGAAGGAGCTGGAAGTCCTGACCGGCAACGGCGTGTCCCTGAACACTTCGCTCAACCGCCGGGGTGAAGCGATGATCTGCTCGCCGACCGACGCGCTGAACATGTTCTTCGGCTCCGACCTGCAGTACCTGATCATGGAAGACATCCTGGTGGTCAAGGATGGCGTGGACCCCTATGACGCCGTGGTTTAAATGCTGAACCGCTTGCGGGGCTGGCGTGAACGTGGCTGGACGCCTGTCGAGGCCGAGGTTTACGCCCAGGCCTGGCAGCGTTACGGCGGCAGTGTGGCGACCCATCCGCAGGTCATCGAACGCTTGGCCGGCCTGGCCCAGCTTCCGGTGCGCTACCTGGGTTGGGAGCAGGACGGCGAACTCAAGGGGGCGATTGCCACCTGGGGGCGCGACCTGGCCCTGTCCAAGGACGTACTCAAGCGCACCGGAAGGAAGGGCCTGTTTGACCTGGGCAATGCCGAGCTCATCCTGCCGATTGCCGCCGATGCGCAGGTACCGTTGCGCCACCGTGGGCGTTACCTGTCAGCGCTGAACGAAGGGCGCATCAGTACCCTCAAGCCCCAGGCCGAGCAATTGGCCATGGCGCGCACCCCTGAAGAACTCTCGAAAAAGTTTCGCTACAACCAGCGGCGTGAGTTGCGTTTGCTGGAAGAAGCGGGTGGCGTGGTGCGGGCGGTCAACGAGTTTTCCAGCGTGGAACTGGCGGCGATTTATTGCGACCTGTTCCAGCGCCGCTGGGGTTTCCCGGCGGCCGGCGCGGCGCGCTTGGCCGAGGTGCTGGAGCTGCTCAAGGAGTTTCTGTTCGGCTCGGTGCTGTTTCTCAACGACGCCGCAATCGCTGTGCAGTTGGTGTATCAGGTGCAGTCCCGCGAATGGTTCAGCGCCGAATACGTCAACGGCGGTGTCGACCCTGAAACTCGCGCGTTCAGCCCCGGCAGCGTGTTGAGTTTCCTTAATACCCAAAGTGCCTGGGAGCAGGCGCGGGCGGCCGACAAGTCGCTGCGCTTTTCCTTCGGGCGCGCCGACCGCGAATACAAGGAGCGCTGGTGCAACCCGGTGCCGGTGTTCAGCGTATGAGCCGCAAACAGCAGTTGCTCAATCGCCATCGGCGCAACAAGCGCATTGCGCTGTTAATCGGCTTGCTGGTGCTGATCGCGACCGGTGTGCTGGTGGCCTGGTGGCTGCCGCCGATCCTCGCGGTGCTGCTGTGGGCGGCCCATGAAGCCTGGTTTGCCGACCACCTGTTCTACTCGCCAAAAGACCCTTATGAGTACGCCTTCCCGGCCGGCAGCGAACAGCCCGGTTTGCGTCTGGAGGCAGGACGGCTATTGCTGGAAGCGCCGTTGGCGGCCGATGAAACCCTGATCGTTGGGGTTGAGTTGAAAAGCTCATGGCTAGGGCGCTTCCTCGACCCGGCGTTGGACGTGCTGGGCCTGGAAACACCGGACCGGCAAGTCTTCGAACGGGGTGTCGCCGGGCGGCGTTATCTCAACCTGACCGGCGCCACTGAAGCACTTGCGGCGGGCAATATCGTCTTGCGCGGACGTTTTTGCCGGATCGAGGGCCAGCCGACGCTATGGCGTTTTCGCCAACCCGACTACCGCCAGCAACGCGTAATGGTGATCGCCCCCCACGCCGACGATGCCGAGCTGGCCGCGTTCAGCCTTTACAGCCAGGCGACACAAAGCTGGATCGTGACCCTGACCGCCGGCGAAATCGAAGCCGAGCATTACCAGCACATGGGTTTGCCCAAGGCTGAGGCGGCGCGGCTCAAAGGCCGCCTGCGCGCCTGGGACAGCGTTGCCGTGCCGCGTTGGGCCGGTGTGCCCGAGGCGCAGTGCGTGCAACTGGGTTATTTCTGCATGCAATTGCAGGCCATGCAGGCCGCGCCGGATCAGCCTCAGGCCTCGCGCGAAGCCGACTTGGCCGATACGCGACTGTTCCGTCAATTCAATAGCTTTGCTTTGCCCGGGGATGTGGACGGCGCGCCGACCTGGCACAACCTGATCGCCGACCTGCGCGCACTGCTGCTCAAGGCGCAGCCTCAGGTGATCGTGTTGCCCACGCCGTTGCTCGACCCGCACGCCGACCATATCTGCGCTCATGCGGCGGTGCTTGAAGCGTTGCAGGGCCTGGCGTGGCAGCCCGACACATTGCTCGGCTACGCCAATCACCTGCATGATAACGACCGCTGGCCGATGGGCGATTCCGGGGCCGGGGTGGCGCTGCCGCCGCATTTCGATGCCGCCGTAGCGCTGGTCCCGTGCAGTTTCACCCTGACCTTGCGCCAGCAGCAGGACAAGGCCATGGCGCTAGGCATGATGCATGATCTGCAGCCGCGAGCGCCGTTCAAGCGTCGCGTGCGCAAGTGGTTGCAGCAGGTGCTGGCGGGCCGTAGTCCATCGCCTTATGGCGAGAACGAATTCTTTCGCAAGGCCGTGCGTCGTCACGAGCTGTTGTGGGTCCTTAAGCAGGACTGAGACCCTATCGAAGGCAGGCCGGCATGGGCCTGTCGCTGTTTTTTACCGGGCCGTGCGCCCGTAGCCAGATCGCTGCATGGAGAGTTATGAAGCCGCGTTTCAAGGTTTTGCAGTTACAGCCGGACTACAACGTCAAGACCCATGATTTCGCCGACCTGGGTGAGCAGATCGTCAAATCCCTGCCGGTTGAGCGTTTCGAGGTGACCTCCGGTTTTCTCAGTGGGCGTCCGCAGCCAGGCCAGCCCTTGAGCGTGGCCGAGCACTCCCACTATTTCGAGTTGCCGGAGAAGTCCCTCAAGGGCATCCGCTTTGGCGCCATGTGGCAGATCTACAAGTATTGCCGCGGGCAGAAATTCGACGTGGTCATCTGTAACCGCTTCAAATCGGTGAACATGATGCTGTCGCTCAACCGTTGGCTGAAGATCCCGTTGTGCATCGGCATCTCCCACGGTTTCGGCGAGTATGCCCGTGGCTATCGCCGGCGCCAGACCCGGCGTTGGGTCAGCCCGGCCTGGCGGTTCGTCGGTGTGTCGGAGGCGGTGAAGGACTACCTGGTGGACCTCAACTGCGGGTTCACCCGCGAGAACACCACCTATGTGACCAACGCGATCGATATTCCCCAGGCAGAAGCTTTGCAACTGTCCCGCGAGGACGCCCGCCAAGCCCTGGGCCTGCCGATGGACGCGCGCATGATCGGCGCCCTCGGCCGCCTGGTGCCGATCAAGGGCCACACCCATTTGCTGCAAGCCTTTGCCACCCTCAAGGACAAATACCCTGAGGCGCAGGTGGGCATCATTGGTTCCGGGCGTGCCGAAGCCGATCTGCGCGCCGACATCGAGCGCCTGGGCTTGACGGGCCGTGCGCATTTGCTGGGCTTTCGCGAAGACGGCATGAAGTACGTGCGCGGCTTCGACATCTGGACCATGCCATCGCTGTTCGAAGGCCTGGGCCTTGCGCTGCTGGAAGGCATGAGCGGCCACTTGCCGGTGAT
Organism: Pseudomonas sp. R4-34-07; assembly: GCF_003852375.1. Classification (NCBI taxonomy): domain Bacteria; kingdom Pseudomonadati; phylum Pseudomonadota; class Gammaproteobacteria; order Pseudomonadales; family Pseudomonadaceae; genus Pseudomonas; species Pseudomonas sp. R4-34-07. The sequence goes on from NZ_CP027760.1 coordinate 566,519, forward strand.
CGCGTCCAACGGCCCTGCGATGCTGCCCCTGGTGCAGGGCGCGGGCGGCTTGTCCCATGACCCTGGCAATGTCGAGCAATTGGCCGAGGCGCTGGATACCTATCTGGCGCTGAGCGATGAGCAGCTGCGCGCCAAGGGTGAAGAGGTGTTCCGCTATCTGGAAGCCAACCACACCCTCGACGAGTTCAAGCACAAGTACCTGACCCTGATTGAAACCGGTTTGCGTGAAGTAGGTAGAGCATGAATCAGCAGCAACCCCTGGTCTCGGTGATCATTGCTTCCTATAACCATGCCCGGTACATCGAGCAGAGCATCCTCAGCGTGTTGGGGCAGACCTACCCCCATATCGAGTTGTTGGTGGTCGACGATGGTTCCAAGGATGACAGCGTCGAACGCATCCGGCGCTTGCAGGCCGAGCACGGTTTTGATTTCCAGGTGCAACAGAACCAGGGCCTCAGCGCCACCCTCAACGGCGCGATCGCTCGCGCCAAGGGCAGCCTGATCGCACCGTTCGGTTCGGATGACATCATGCTGCCGGACCGTATCGCCACTCAGGTGGCGTATATGGAGGGCAAGCCGAAGGTGGGCATGTGCGCCGGCAACATCGAGCTGATCGATGGCGATGGCAACCTGCACCCGGAGAAGAAGCAACGTCGCGATGTGCCGTTTCGCAGTCTCGATTTTGACGACATGTTCATGGACCGCAAGCCGTTCCCACCGGCGCCCACCATGCTGATTCGTCGGGACGTGCTCGAGGAGGTCGGCGGTTTCGACCCGCAGATTCCCCTCGAGGACCTGCTGATCCAATTGAAGATCACGGCGGCGGGCTACACCATCGACGCCCTTGACGTGGTGATGGCGCAGTATCGACAGCACGGCAGCAACACCTACAAGAACCACCGCTACATGATCCAGAACATCCTCAAGACCTACGCCAAGTTCAGCGACCACCCGGCCTATGACGCGGTGCGCTACAACTTCCTGAACTCGATGTTCTTAAAGACCGCCCAGCGCGACCGGCCGTTGGCGCGCGAGATTCTCAAGCAGATTCCCCTGAAGTTCTGGGGCCGCAAAACCTTGCGCGGGTTGGTGCGGCTCTACTTGGCACCGCTGAAAAGCTGAAACGGCGCGACCCCTGTAGGAGCGAGCTTGCTCGCGAAGAACGTTAACGATGACGCGGGCATCCTGGCGCCCCGCGTCGTCTTGGCGTTCTTCGCGAGCAAGCTCGCTCCTACAGGGGCTTGTCTCCCGGACGGGCCAGGCTCTGTACCTGCTCGCGAATTTTCGCAGTGGCCGTTGGGCTCGCAACGGTTGCGTAGCCCTTCACCAGTTGCTCGAAGTGCGTTTCGAACAGCCAGTTGCGGTCCTGCGGATAGCGTTGCATGTGGCGCAAATTACGCTGGCGCAATGCGTAGCGCAGGGGCGACGGGTAGATGCGCAGGTCGGCGACGTCAATCAGGCCGAACTCACCGTCGTCCATCAGCAACACGTTGCCCAGGTGCAGCGAACGGAAGTACACGCCGCGCTCATGCAATTGCGCCATGAACCGACCAAAACGCTCGACCAGCGATTCGCGCAGGCTGCTGTCCAGGCTTTGCAGGGCCTGGCGCAGGGTCAGGCCGGGCAGGGGCGTGTAGGCCACGGCGCTGCTGGCATCGGGCAGGGAGTAGAGCCCGAGAATGTGCGGTGCGGGGATGCCCAGGGTGCGCAATTGCTCGCTGTTGCTGGCAAAGCGCTCGGAATACGGGTTGAAGCTACCGGAGGTGTACCAGCGGCGTGGGCGGAACAGCTTGAGGAAGCTGCCATCTTCCAGGCGCAGGACTTTTGGCCCGAGGCCATCGGCTTCGATTACATGGGCATTGCTGCACAGCTGGTCGAATGCCTGGGGCTTGATCGATTGCACAGGCATGCGCAGCAGGCTGCGGTGGCGCTGGGCGACGCTCAGGCCGGCAATGATTGCCAGCGGGATCCACAGCAGGAACCAATGCTCCTTGGGGCGCGACAGGATGCCACCGCCTTCGGTCAGGCCGGCACCGATGCCGTAGGCCAGCAGCGACGATGCCAGGATAAACAGCGGTTGCGCGCGTTGCTGCAGGCTCTTGTACAGGGCCCAGCCGAGCATGAATATCCAGGGGATGAAGCCGATGATGCCGACGTAATAGAGCACGCCAAGGGCAAAGCTGTGGGGTTCGCGCAGTTGGTAGCCGTCTGCCAATGTCAGGTACAGCTCGGAATTATAGCTATGGCCGATCCAGGGACGCTCGGCGATAAGCTGCAGCGACATGCTCCACAGCTCCAGGCGGAACGAGCTGCCGCGCGAAATAATCCATTCGGGATAGAACACTACCAGCACAGCCGCTCCCACCACCGTACCGGCGATAAGCAGCACCGAACGACGATTGCGGCTGATTAAAGCCATCCACCCAATCGCCAGCATCAACGCCACCAACGGGGTACGTGAGCCGGTTGCCAGCACCGCCATAGTCATGATCGCCAGGGCCGGCACGCTGAACCACAACACTTTCAGGCGCTGGGTCGTCATGCACACGTACAGCCAATACACCGTGAAAAAGCCGAACAGGTGAGAGCTGAGCAGCGGATTGTCGAGGGCGCCAAGGCCGCCGATCATGCGCATGCCAGGTTGGTAGCCCTTGGCGAACGCCATCAGGTTGGCCAGGCACACCACCAGTGCAATCACTGCGGCACCGAAGAAAATCGGCTTGAGCAACTCGTTGCGGTAATGCAGCAGCAGCGCGCAGCCGCCAAACAGCATGAAGGTGTTCAACGGGCGTTTGAAAAAATCGGTATCGGTGCTGTGCTCGGGGCTCCAGAGCAGGCTGGTCAAGGCCCAGGCGCAGAACGCCAGGAACGCCAAGGCGATAGGTTCGCGCAACAGGTCCTTGAGTTCCCGGGGACGCATGCACAACAGCAACAAGGTGGGCACGCTGAACAGGATGTAGAAAACCCGGTGCAGTACGTTACGGTTGCCGACGAAGAACAGCGCACTCAAGAGCAACAGCAAGCCAACAGGCAAAATCCACAGGACCAGGAAGTCGAAAACGCGATTTGAGCCATAGATAAGGCGCTTTGAGTGCATACGATAAAGCCATTCCAGAAAGAGAAAGCCGACCATCTTAAGGTAGTGGCTATGTAATGTCGCCCGTCTGATCCAACCGGGCTGCGGGTTACGCCGGGTGCAAGTACAACAGAGAAGCTGTGCTAAAGTCAGCCTCCTTTTTCAAAACGCCGCGTGATATGACCGACTCCAGTCCGAGCGCAAGCCCTTCGAGCTTGAAAATATACTTCCGCCTGCTCAGTTACGTTAAGCCTTATATGGGCTTGTTCGCGTTGAGTATCCTTGGATTTCTGATTTTCGCGTCGACCCAGCCGATGCTGGGTTACATCCTCAAATACTTCGTCGACGGCCTGTCCAACCCCGAAGCCGTGCTGTTCCCGACGGTGCCTTTCCTGCGCGACCTGCAGCTGCTGCAGGCGGTGCCGCTGCTGATCATTCTGATCGCGGCCTGGCAAGGCCTGGGTTCGTTCCTGGGCAACTACCTGTTGGCCAAGGTCTCCCTGGGGCTGGTCCACGATTTGCGCGTGCAGTTGTTCAACAACCTGCTGACGCTGCCAAACCGTTACTTCGACAACCATAACTCCGGCCACCTGATTTCCCGCATCACCTTCAACGTGACCATGGTCACGGGGGCGGCAACCGATGCCATCAAGGTGGTGATCCGCGAAGGCATGACAGTGATATTCCTGTTCGCCTCGCTGCTGTTCATGAACTGGCGCCTGACGCTGGTGATGATCGCCATCCTGCCGTTGATTGCGGTCATGGTCAGCACGGCCAGCAAGAAATTCCGCAAGCAGAGCAAGAAGATCCAGGTGGCCATGGGTGACGTCACCCACGTCGCCTCGGAAACCATCCAGGGCTACCGCGTGGTGCGCAGCTTCGGCGGCGAGGTCTACGAGGAAAAAAGATTCTTCAAGGCCAGCCAGAGCAACACCAACAAGCAATTGCGCATGACCCGCACCGGGGCGATCTACACGCCGGCGCTGCAACTGGTGATCTACTCCGCGATGGCGGTGCTGATGTTCCTGGTGCTGTACCTGCGAGGCGATGCGTCGGCCGGTGACATGGTGGCCTATATCACCTTGGCCGGTTTGTTGCCCAAACCGATCCGCCAACTGTCGGAAGTCAGCTCGACTATTCAGAAAGGCGTGGCTGGTGCCGAAAGCATTTTCGAACAGCTGGACGAAGAGGTGGAGGTCGATCACGGCATCCTTGAGCGTGAAAAAGTCAGCGGCCGCCTGGAAGTGCGCAACCTGAACTTCACCTACCCGGGCACCGAGCGCCATGTGCTCAAGGACATCAGCTTTACCGCCGAACCTGGGCAGATGATCGCCCTGGTGGGGCGCTCGGGCAGTGGCAAGTCGACCCTGGCCAGCCTGATCCCGCGGTTCTATCACCACGAGAGCGGTGAAATCCTGCTCGATGGCATCGAGATCGAAGACTACAAGCTGCTCAACCTGCGCAAGCACATCGCCCAAGTGACCCAGCACGTGACCCTGTTCAGCGACACCGTGACCAACAATATCGCCTACGGTGACCTGGCCGGCGCGCCACGCGAAGACGTCGAGGCGGCGGCGGCGGATGCCAACGCCAGGGACTTCATCGACCAGTTGCCCAAGGGCTTCGATACCCAGGTCGGCGAGAACGGCGTGCTGTTGTCCGGCGGCCAACGCCAGCGCCTGGCGATCGCCCGCGCCCTGCTCAAGAATGCGCCTGTGTTGATTCTCGACGAGGCCACCTCGGCCCTCGACACCGAGTCCGAGCGGCATATCCAGGCCGCGCTGGACAAGGTCATGCAGGGCCGCACGACGCTGGTGATCGCACACCGCTTGTCCACCATTGAAAAGGCTGACCTGATCCTGGTAATGGACGACGGTCGCATCGTCGAACGCGGCACCCACGGCGAATTGTTGGCGCAGAACGGCTATTACGCCCGTCTGCATGCCATGGGCCTGGATGCGCCGGTACCCGCCGATATCACCTGATCTGAAATATGCACACATCTACTGTGGGAGGGGGCTTGCCCCCGATAGCGAAGTGTCAGCCTGCACATATGCCAGCTGACCCACCGTCATCGGGGGCAAGCCCCCTCCTACATTTGCCCTGCGCTGGGCGCAAGCCAGCGCAAACCCTGTGCTAATATCGCGCCCCTGTTCATTTTGTATGTGGGTTGCTCCATGAAGTTGTCCATGCCGCGATTCAATCAAGCCCCTGTCTTGGTGGTCGGCGATGTCATGCTCGACCGTTACTGGCATGGTGGTACCTCACGGATTTCCCCTGAGGCGCCGGTACCGGTCGTCAAGGTCGAGCAAATCGAAGACCGTCCGGGTGGCGCTGCCAACGTTGCCCTCAATATTGCCGCGCTTGGCGCCCCGGCCTCCCTGGTGGGTGTGACCGGTGACGACGAAGCGGCCGACAGCCTGGCCAATAGCCTGCGCGGGGCGGGCGTGCGCGCGTTGTTCCAGCGCATCGCTCATCAGCCGACCATCGTCAAGCTGCGAGTCATGAGCCGTCACCAGCAATTGCTGCGCATCGATTTTGAAGAACCCTTCGCCACCGACGCCCTGGCCCTCAATAGCCAGGTAGAGGAGTTGCTCGAAGGCATCAAGGTGCTGGTGTTGTCCGACTACGGCAAAGGCGCCTTGAAGAACCACCAGGTGCTGATCCAGGCCGCCAAGGCCCGCAACATTCCGGTGCTGGCCGATCCCAAGGGCAAGGACTTCTCGATTTATCGCGGCGCCAGCCTGATCACGCCAAACCTCAGCGAGTTCGAAGCCGTCGTCGGTGGTTGCGCCGATGAGCACGAGCTGGTGAGCAAGGGCGCGGCGCTGATGGCCGATCTTGAGCTCGGCGCCCTGCTGGTGACCCGTGGCGAGCACGGCATGACCCTGCTGCGTCCAGGCCATCCGGCGATGCACCTGCCGGCGCGTGCGCGAGAAGTGTTCGACGTCACCGGCGCCGGTGACACGGTGATTTCCACCCTGGCCGCGTCCATCGCCGCCGGTGAGGAGCTGCCCCACGCCGTGGCCCTGGCCAACCTGGCAGCGGGCATCGTGGTTGGCAAGCTGGGCACCGCTGCCATCAGCGCACCCGAGTTGCGTCGCGCCATCCAGCGCTCCGAAGGCTCGGAACGCGGGGTGCTGGGGCTCGAGCAATTGCTGTTGGCGATTGACGACGCTCGCGCCCACAACGAAAGCATTGTCTTCACCAACGGTTGCTTCGACATCCTGCACGCCGGCCATGTGACTTATCTTGAGCAAGCGAGCGCCCAGGGCGATCGCCTGATCGTCGCGGTCAACGATGACGCGTCCGTCAGTCGCTTGAAAGGCCCTGGGCGCCCGATCAATAGCGTCGACCGGCGCATGGCGGTACTGGCGGGTTTGGGTGCGGTGGACTGGGTGATCAGTTTTTCTGAAGGCACCCCGGAAAACTTGTTGGCGCAGGTCAAGCCGGACGTGCTGGTCAAGGGCGGTGACTATTCCGTCGACCAGGTAGTGGGTGCGGACATCGTCAGTGCCTACGGCGGCACGGTCAAAGTGCTGGGGCTGGTGGAAAACAGCTCGACCACCGCGATCGTCGAGAAAATCCGCAATAACGAATAAAGCCTGTGGCCGCTGGGCTCGCGCCTAGCGGCTGGTTTTCTTCGGCACGATCTTGCGCAGCATCTGCTGCGCCTTGCCGGTCAAGCGCTTGAGCTTCGACTCTTTTTCCGGCTCTGCCAGGCCTTGCTGGCGCAGCCAGTCCTTCCAGCGAATCCGCTCATCACGCACCAGCCAGCCGTCCTGCTGGGCGAAGCTTTCGGCCAGATACAAACCACGCGTGCTCGCCGGGTATAGCTGATCTTTCTTGACGGTGTACAGCTCGGCCAGCGGCTCGCCGTCTTTGAGCGGCATCAAGTACAGATCCGGACGTTGTCGATCCAGGCGCGCCACCAGTTGATCACCTTCCAGGCGCTCATCCACATGAAACAGGCTCAGTGACTTGGCCTCCTTCGGCACTTCCAGGCGCAGATCGTAAATCAGCTGCAGTGACGCCGTCGGCAGGTGCACATAGGCCCGTGGGCGCTCGATCAACTGGGTGGTCGCACAGCGCACCGGGCGCGCGGCGCCGGACAGCGGGCTCAGGCGAAACGGCAGGGCTTCACGGTAATGCAGCGCGGCGGAGTAGGGCGCCGGCAGCCACGTGTCGTTGAAGCGCCCGCCGAGCCAGCCTTCCGGAGTTTCCAGCAAGCACTCTTCGGCAATTTCCTGGATGGCGGTATGCAGCGGCAGGTTCAGTTCATGGGCCGGGACGTAGCCGGATATCAGCTTGAGCACCACATCGCCGCGATCCTGGCGCCGCTGGCGCACCAGTACCCAGTAATCCTTGTTTTGCCAGTGCAGCGTCAGGCGCACCGAGACGCCGAGGTTCGCCAGCTCCAGAGTGAAGCGTTCGGCGTCCGGCACCTCGACCGGCTTGCGCCGTTGCAGGGTCTGGGCGAAGTTGAGCGGCATGCCGACGCTCTGGTAGCTCAGGCCTTCGGGTGTGGCTTCTACGTGCAGCGGCAGTGTCTTGAAGTTGCTGGGGTTCTTTCTTATGAGCGTACGCGGCATGTCGGCTCCTTTTTGCGACGGGGTCGGCCGCGTGGGCGGCATCAGAGTTGACGGATGACTCGGGCAGCGGTTGCCACGTTATGGGCCAGGTGCAGCGGATTAATGGTCCCGACAATAGCACTGGCGACACCCGTTTGCGCAAACAACAACATGAAACTGGCCTGAATTGGATCCATTCCAGGCTCCAGGCACACGTGGCCGCTGGCCAGGGCTTTTTTCACCAGGATGCCCTTGCCATGGGCCGCCGCGTATTCAATGACGGCTTTTTCAGCTTGTTCGTTCAAATTGTAAGTGACCATTGCGCAATCACCCTGTTCCAGCGCCTTCACGCCGCCTTCAACGGTCTTGCCGGAGAAGCCGAAACCGCGAATTTTGCCCTCTTTTTTCAGCGCCGCCAGGGTCTGGTACACCTCGCAATCATTGAGGATATGCAAGTCGTTGCCGTCGGAGTGCACCAGCACCAGGTCGATAAAATCCGTTTCAAGTCTTTTCAGGCTGCGCTCGATCGACATCCGCGTATGGGCAGCGCTGAAATCGTGGCGGGATACACCCGCTTCGAATTCCTCACCGACCTTGCTGACGATCACCCAATCCTTGCGCTGGCCGCGCAGCAGAGGCCCGAGACGCTCTTCGCTGCGGCCGTAGGCGGGCGCGGTGTCGATCAGGTTGATGCCCAGCTGGCGCGCCTGGCGCAGCAACATCCGCGCCTCGTCGTCATCCGGAATCTTGAAGCCGCTGGGGTATTTCACCCCTTGGTCACGGCCCAGCTTGACGGTGCCCAGGCCCAAAGGCGACACCAGCAAGCCGGTGCTGCCCAGGGGGCGATGCAGGTCGTGCAGGGTTGGCAGGCTCATGGCAACAGTTGCTCCCAGGCGGGTTGGCCGATAGCCGGCTTTGGCAGCTCGGGCAGGGGAGCGCTGGCGCTTGGGCGGATGCCATCGCGTTCCAGGCTGTTGATCACGCGGTCGGCGAAGTCCGGTGCCAGGGCCAGCTTGGTCGGCCACCCCACCAACAGGCGACCCTGTTCGGCCACGAAGGCATTGTCGGGACGGGTCAGGCCCGATTGCAGTGGCTCGGCGCGGTTGACGCGCAGGGTGGCCCACTGGGTCTGGCTCATGTCGATCCACGGCAACAACTGGGCAAGTTCTTTCTGGGCGGTAGCGATCTGCTCTTGCGGCGTGCGCGCCACGCCGTCGGCCTCGGCGATATCGCCACCGATGTACCACACCCAGCGACCGTCGGCGGCCGGGTGGGTGGTCACGGTCAGGCGCGGCTTGGTGCCGCCGCCCAGGCAGTGGGCATACAACGGCTTGAGGCCCGGGCCTTTGGCGATGATCATGTGCAGCGGGCGGGTCTGCATCGCCGGCTGGCTCAAGCCCAGGGCCGCCAGCAGCTCCGCCGTGCCGGCGCCGGCGCTCAGTACGACGCGCTGGGCGCGGATGTCGCGGCCATCAACCGTCAAGCCGACCAGCGTGTCGCCGTCGAGCAGCGGTTCGATCTGCCGGCCTGCGAGCAAACCGTCACCGGCCAGATGCGCCAGGCGTTCAATCAGGCTTGGCACGTCCACTACCAATTCCGCCAGGCGATAGACCCTGCCCTTGAAGCGGCGATCTTGCAGCGCCGGGGGCAGTTCGTCGCCCTTGACCTGATCGACGCGACCACGCACGGCCTTGCTGGCGAAAAAGCTGGTGAGATTACCGGCGAGGGTGCCGGGGGACCACAGGTAGTGGGCTTCAGAAAGCAGGCGCACGCCGGACAGGTCCAGCTCGCCAGTGCCGGCCAGGGCTTCACGCCAGCGGCGCGGCATGTCGGCAATCGCTTCGGAGGCGCCGGTAAGGGCGCCGTGCAGGGCGTATTTCGCGCCGCCGTGGATGATCCCCTGAGACTTCACGCTTTGCCCGCCACCCAGGGTCGCGCTTTCCACCAGCACCGTGGAAAACCCCTGGCGGCGCAGGCGCGCATTGAGCCAGAGGCCGGCAACCCCGGCGCCGACAATCAGAACGTCGGTGGAAATAACGGATGGCATCGGCGACCTCAATGTTCAAGACAAGAGGCGCAGTATACAGGCTGTTGAGTGGCGGTCAGTGACCGGCGGTTTTCGAGAACAGCTGAATCACCACCACGCCCAGCACAATCAGCCCCATCCCCAGCATGGCCGGGATGTCCAGCTTCTGCCCGTAGATGAACAGCGCTGCAACGCTGACCATCACGATGCCCATCCCGGCCCATACCGCGTACGCCACGCCCACCGGCACCGTGCGCACCACCAGCGTGAGCATCCAGAACGCCACGCCGTAACCGACGATCACCAGCAACAGCGGAATCGGCGTGCTCCAGCCCTTGATGGCTTTCATGGAAACGGTTGCGATCACTTCCGAACAGATGGCGATGGCCAGGTAACAGTAGGCGGCGTTCATGGTGCGTTCCTCAAGGTGAAGCTCGTTTGATAAGGTCGGCATTCTAGAGGTTCAACAGATGGGGTAAAGTCATTACCTATCCGAATTCAAGATAGGTTCAGCCATGAGCGTGCAGTGGGATCTGGAACAGATGCGCCTGTTTGTCAGCGTAGCCGAGCAGCGTTCGTTCTCTGCCGTAGCGCGCGGGCAACGCAAGGCGCAATCGGCCATCAGCAACGCTATTGCGATGCTGGAGGCAGATCTCGGCGTCAGCCTGTTCGAGCGTAGCAGCGGCCGCCAGCCGCGCCTGACCGAAGGCGGCAGTGTGCTGCTGGAGGAGGCGCGGGAAGTGCTGCGCCAGTGCGAGCGCCTGACGGGGCGGGCATTGTCGTTGACCCGTGGCGAGGAAGCGTGCCTGCGCCTGGCCCAGGACGAGGCGATGTTGTTCCAGCCGGTGCTCGACAGCCTGGAAGCGCTGGCCGTGCGCTATCCGTTGCTTGAAGTGCAGTTGTCCAGCGCCGCTCAGGGCGATGTGGCGCGCAAGCTGGTGGAACGCCAGGCCGACCTGGGCCTGTTGTTCTACCACGACCAGATCCCCGAAGCCCTCGAACGGCGGGTGGTGGGCAGTGTGGAAATGGTCACGGTGTGCGGAGTGAATCACCCATTGGCCAAGGAAAAGTACGTGGATTGCCAACGACTGGCGCAGTTTCGCCAGTTGCTGATGTCGACCCAGACCAGCGTCTACCCCGGCAGTGAAGCCGCCAGCCCGCTGGTGTGGCGGGCCGACAGCTTCTACGTATTGGCCGAATGGCTGATGAGCGGCCTTGGTTGGGCGTGGTTGCCACGGCATATCGTGCAATACCCGACCTACCAGCAACAGATGGTTGAACTGGACAGCGAATGGACCCCGCCGGCGCTGGTGGTTGAACTGGTGTGGCGCCGCGATGAGCACCTTGGGCCCGCCGCGCGTTTTTTGGCGGAACGTTTTGCCGAGTGTCTGCAGGCGATCGACTGAAAAAGCCGATAAACTCCGCCGCCATGAATAGAACTCTCTACAGCTGTCTGTTTTACCTGGCGCTGCCGTTGGTGGCTTTACGTCTATGGTTGCGCGCGCGCAAGGCGCCGGCCTATGCCAAGCGCGTGGGCGAGCGGTTTTCCTATGGCTTGCCGGTGATGCAGCCCGGCGGCATCTGGGTGCATGCGGTGTCGGTGGGCGAAAGCATTGCCGCCGCGCCGATGATCCGCGCCCTGCTGGAGCGTTATCCGCAGTTGCCGATGACCGTCACCTGCATGACGCCCACCGGTTCCGAGCGCATCCAGGCGCTGTTCGCCAATGAGCCGCGCATTCAACATTGTTATCTGCCGTACGACTTGCCCTGCGCCGCCAAGCGTTTCCTCGACCGGGTACAGCCCAGGCTCGCGGTGATCATGGAGACCGAGTTGTGGCCTAACCATATTCACGCCTGCGCCCAGCGCGGTATTCCGGTGGCGCTGGCCAATGCGCGGTTGTCGGCGCGCTCGGCCAAGGGCTACGCCCGGTTTGCCAGGCTGACCGCGCCGATGCTGGCGCAAATGAACTTGATTGCGGTGCAGACCGAGACCGAGGCCGAACGCTTTCGCAGCCTCGGCGCGCGTCCTGAAACCGTTGAAGTCACCGGCTCGATCAAGTTCGACCTGACCGTCGACCCGCAACTGCCGGCCCGCGCCGCCGCCCTGCGCGAACAATGGGGTGCCGGCGAGCGGCCGGTGTGGATCGCCGCCAGCACCCACGAAGGTGAAGATGAAGTCGTGCTTGCGGCCCATCGCCAATTGCTCGCCAGCTATCCCAACGCCTTGCTGATCCTGGTACCGCGTCACCAGGAACGCTTTGACCCGGCCTTTGAGCGTTGCGTGCAGCAGGGCTTTGCCACGGTACGTCGTTCCAGTGGCGAGCCGGTCACCGCAAACACCTCAGTGTTGCTCGGCGACACCATGGGCGAGTTGCTGTTTCTCTACGCCTTGGCCGACAGCGCCTTTGTCGGCGGCAGCCTGGTCCCGACCGGTGGGCACAACCCGCTGGAGCCGGCCGCGCTGGGCAAGCCGGTGATCATGGGGCCGCACCTGTTCAACTTCCTGGAAATCACCGCGATGATGCGCAACGCCGGGGCGTTGCGTGAGGTGGATGATGCAGAAGGCTTGGCCGAGGCGGTGCGGCAGCTGTTCGAGTTGCCACAGGATGCGCGCAGGATGGCGCAGGCGGGATTGAAGGTGATGCAGGCTAACCAGGGCGCGCTTAAGCGCTTGCTGGATGGGCTGGGTAGACTGATAAATCACTGACTCAACACTGAACCAACTGTGGGAGGGGGCTTGCTCCCGATAGCGGTCTGTCAGTTCAAGTTGTCTTGACTGACACTCCCTCATCGGGAGCAAGCCCCCTCCCACATTGGTTTTGCAGTGTTATCAAGAACCTGGGCGGGCCTTCAGTTGCTCGGCGGCGGCTTTGGCCAGGTCCGGTGGCAGGAAGTCCTTGTCCGGGTTGTAGTCGGCCTTGAGGTAGCGCGTCAGGTCCTGCAGATCCCCTGGATTCAACGTGCCCGCAGCCTGCTTCAAGCGCAGGTTGTCGAGGATGTAGTCGTAGCGGCTATTGTTGTAGTTGCGCACCGACGCGTAGAGCTGGCGCTGGGCGTCGAGCACGTCGACGATATTGCGCGTGCCCACCTGATAGCCGATTTCCGTGGCTTCCACCGCGCTCTGGTTGGAGATGATCGACTGGCGGCGCGCCTGTACCTGCTCCACGTCGGTGTTCACCGCGCGGTGCAGGTTGCGGGTGTTTTCCACGACCTGGCGGCGCAGGCCTTCGCGTTGCTGCTCGGTCTGGCCCAGGCGCGAGTAGGACTCACGGACCTGGGAACTGGTCAGCCCGCCGCTGTAGATCGGGATGTTCAGGCGCAGGCCGATGGTGCGCTGTTCGACGTCACCGCGATAGGGCGTGCCGAACGCATTCGGGTTGCTGAAACCCAGGGCATCGTTATCGCCTTTTTCGTACTGCGCCACCGCGTCCAGGGTCGGCGCGTGGCCGGCCTTGCGCTGCTTGAGGGTTTCCTCGGCGGCGGTGACGGCATAGTTGCTGGCCAGCAGGTTCAGGTTCTGGCGGCCGGCGGTTTCGACCCAGGCCTTGGCGTCGTTCGGCAGCGGTGGCAACACCGGCAGCGTGTGGACAATGCCCTGGATCGAATTGTATTGGCGATTGGTCAGGGTGATCAGCGCCTCGAAAGCGTCTTCCACCTGGCGCTGGGCGAGGATACGGTTGGCCCGTGCCGTGTCATAGCTGGCCTGGGATTGCAGCACGTCGGTCTTGTCCGACAGGCCCACATCGAAGCGTTCATTGGATTGGTCCAACTGACGCTTGAAGGCATTTTCTTCGGCCTTGGTCGAGGCCAGGTTGTCTTGGGCGCGCAGCACGGCGAAGTAGCTTTCGGCGCTCTGCAGGATCAGGTTCTGTTCGGTCGCCGAGAGCTGCAGCGCCGCCTGTTCGTTGGTGGCTTCGGCGGCTTGCAACTGGAACCAGCGGTCGGCACGGAACAGCGGCTGGCTCAGGGTTGCACGCCAGGAGTGCGCATCGCGATTGGCGGTGGCGGCCGGCGTGTCGATCTGGGTGCGTACGTTGTTGATATCAGCGCCGCCGGTCAGGTTCGGCAGCAACCCGGCGCGAGCCTGGGGCACTACTTCTTTCTGCGCGCCGTACTGGGCGCGTGCGGCGGCCAGATCAGCGTTGTTGTCCACCGCTTCCTGATAGACGCTGACCAGGTCGGTCCTGGCAGACAAGGGCGCTTCAGCTGCCCAGACCATTGTGTGGGTCGCACAAGACACGGCAACTGCCAGTGAAAGTTTGCGCAGCATGAGTCGATCCCTGAGTAAATATTACGATAATAATTTGTTGGCCAAGGCTACGGTGACCCAACTGGAGCGTCAAGCCTTGAGGCAGCTCCGGAGTGTAGTGGCCGGACCGCGGCACAACAATCCTGCAATCACGCCATTTGTCATGCCCAATGCAGCGCCATTGGCAATTTGCCCACGCCATGGTCTAGACTGGCCGCGTTCTTGTCGGGGTGCCTTGTTGGAAGGCTGAGATCGGTAAATACCGGATCCCGTTGAACCTGATCAGGTTAGCGCCTGCGTAGGGAACAAGATTTCTCGTCACCCGGCGAGTCCTCTTGTGCTTCGTCCGGGAAGTTGTTCGACAATCGAACAGCCCTCGCGCGCCAAGCACAGCACTGGTTCCAGTGCCTCCGTCCGTCACAGGTTCGCTCCGACAAACATCCACCGCCTGGAGAGTTGGAGAGCCCGTGATGAGCACAGAAATAAAAAGTACAAAACTGAAAAACACCGTGCACCTGAGTGAATCGGCCAAGGTCGACGCAGGCTCCGTGCAGCCGTTTACCCGCTCGCAGAAAATCTACGTACAAGGCACTCGCCCGGACATTCGTGTGCCGATGCGCGAAGTCAGCCTGGATGTGACGCCCACCGATTTCGGCGGCGAAATCAACGCGCCCGTGGTGGTCTACGACACCTCCGGTCCGTACACCGACCCCAACGTGATCATCGACGTGCGCAAAGGCTTGGGCGATGTGCGCTCGCCCTGGATCGAATCTCGCGGCGACACCGAGCGCCTGTCGGGCCTGAGTTCGCACTTCGGTCAACAGCGCCTGAGCGATGCCGAGTTGACCGCCCTGCGTTTCGCCCATGTAAAGAACCCGCGCCGCGCCAAGGCCGGGGCTAACGTCACGCAGATGCACTACGCGCGCAAGGGCATCATCACCGCCGAGATGGAATACGTTGCCATCCGCGAAAACATGAAGCTTGAAGAAGCCCGTGCCAGTGGCTTGCTTGACCAGCAGCACGCCGGTCACAGCTTCGGCGCCAGCGTACCGAAGATCATCACCCCTGAATTTGTGCGCGAAGAAATCGCCCGTGGTCGCGCGATCATCCCGGCCAACATCAACCACACCGAATTGGAACCGATGATCATCGGCCGTAACTTCCTGGTGAAGATCAACGGCAACATCGGCAACAGCGCGCTGGGCTCGTCCATTGAAGAAGAAGTGGCGAAACTGACCTGGGGTATTCGCTGGGGTTCGGACACGGTGATGGACCTGTCCACCGGCAAGCACATCCACGAAACCCGCGAGTGGATCATCCGCAACTCGCCGGTGCCGATCGGTACTGTGCCGATCTACCAGGCCCTGGAAAAAGTCGGCGGCGCCGCCGAAGACCTGACCTGGGAGCTGTTCCGTGACACCTTGATCGAACAGGCCGAGCAGGGCGTCGACTACTTCACCATCCACGCCGGCGTGTTGTTGCGCTATGTCCCGCTGACCGCCAAGCGCGTCACCGGCATTGTTTCCCGTGGCGGCTCGATCATGGCCAAGTGGTGCCTCGCCCACCACAAAGAGAACTTCACCTACACGCATTTCGATGAGATCTGCGAAATCATGAAGGCCTATGACGTCAGCTTCTCCCTCGGCGACGGCCTGCGCCCTGGCTCGATCGCCGACGCCAACGACGCCGCGCAATTCGGTGAACTGGAAACCCTTGGCGAGCTGACCAAGATCGCCTGGAAGCACGACGTGCAAACCATGATCGAAGGCCCGGGCCACGTGCCGATGCAGTTGATCAAGGAAAACATGGACAAGCAGCTGGAGTGCTGCGACGAAGCGCCGTTCTACACCCTCGGGCCGCTGACCACCGATATTGCGCCAGGCTATGACCACATCACCTCCGGTATCGGCGCGGCGATGATCGGCTGGTTCGGCTGCGCCATGCTCTGCTACGTCACGCCCAAGGAGCACCTGGGCTTGCCGAACAAGGATGACGTGAAGACCGGCATCATTACCTACAAGATCGCGGCGCATGCTGCCGACCTTGCCAAGGGCCATCCGGGTGCGCAGATACGCGACAACGCGCTGAGCAAGGCACGCTTCGAGTTTCGCTGGGAAGACCAGTTCAACCTCGGCCTGGACCCGGACACCGCGCGTTCCTATCACGACGAAACCCTGCCGAAGGATTCGGCCAAGGTCGCGCATTTCTGCTCGATGTGCGGGCCGAAATTCTGCTCGATGAAAATTACCCAGGAAGTGCGTGAGTACGCGGCTAACCAGCGCATTGAAGCGGTGGATGTGGACGTGGCCAAGGGCCTGGCGGAGCAGGCGGAGCGGTTCAAGCAGGAAGGCAGTCAGCTGTACAAAAAAGTCTGAAACCCATGATCGTTCCCACGCTCCGCGTGGGAATGCATCCCGTGACGCTCGCGTCACAAAGGCGGACGCAGAGCGTCCAAAGCGGCATTCCCACGCAGAGCGTGGGAACGATCAGCCCCTCAGAGATACCCCTCTTGAACATTCAACCGAGTACCTACTCCCCCGACATCGCGGTGCCCACCGACAAGCGCGTCTTCGGCGCCCGCGACCTGTTCTCCCTGTGGTTCTCCCTCGGCATCGGCCTGATGGTCCTGCAAACCGGCGCGCTGTTGGCGCCTGGCCTGGGTTTGTCCGGCTCATTGTTGGCCATCTTCCTTGGCACCCTGGTGGGCGTGCTGTTGCTGGCATCCGTCGGTGTGATCGGCAGCGACACCGGCTTGTCCGCCATGGCCGCACTCAAGCTCAGCCTCGGTGCCAAGGGCGCCAGCCTGCCGGCGCTGTTGAACCTGTTGCAATTGATTGGCTGGGGCTCGTTCGAAATCATCGTGATGCGCGATGCCGCCAGTCTGCTGGGCACAAGAGCGTTCAGCGAAGGCAGCCTGCTGGCGAGCCCCTTGCTGTGGACGCTGTTCTTCGGCGGCCTTGCCACCTTGCTGGCGGTGAGCGGCCCGCTGACCTTCGTGCGCCAGATCCTGCGCAAATGGGGTATCTGGCTGCTGCTTGCGGCCTGCCTGTGGCTGACCTGGAACCTGTTCGCCAAGGCCGACCTCGCTGCCCTGTGGGCCCAGGCCGGTGATGGCTCGATGCCGTTTGCGGTGGGCTTCGACATTGCCATCGCCATGCCGCTGTCCTGGCTGCCGTTGATTGCCGACTACTCACGCTTCGGCAAGCGCGCCAAAAGCGTGTTCGGCGGCACTGCGCTGGGGTTCTTTGTGGGTAATTTCTGGCTGATGAGCCTGGGGGTGGCCTACACCCTGGCATTTGCGCCAAGCGGTGAGGTCAATGCATTGCTGCTGGCCCTGGCCGGCGCCGGCCTGGGTATTCCGCTGTTGCTGATCCTGCTGGACGAGTCGGAAA
The DNA here is from genome assembly GCF_003852375.1 of Pseudomonas sp. R4-34-07. Lineage (NCBI taxonomy): Bacteria > Pseudomonadati > Pseudomonadota > Gammaproteobacteria > Pseudomonadales > Pseudomonadaceae > Pseudomonas > Pseudomonas sp. R4-34-07. Next base: position 583,833 of record NZ_CP027760.1, read on the forward strand.
ACGCGTTTGCCGATATTCACTCGGCGGCGGTGTCGAGCGCTATTCTGCTGCGCTTGAAGGTCGAGCACCTGGCGTTGGCTATCGGTGTGCTCTGCACCCTGATCGCCTGCTTTGCGCCCTTGGCGCAATACCAGAACTTCCTGTTGCTGATCGGTTCAGTATTTGCGCCACTGTTCGGCGTGGTACTGGTGGATCACTTCATCCTGCGCCATCGGCGCCAGGGCGCGGTGACCCTGCTGCACTGGCCGGCGCTGGTGGCCTGGCTGGGCGGCATCGCTACCTATCATGTGCTGGCCAACCTCTATCCGGATATCGGCGCAACCCTGCCGGCATTGCTGCTGGCGGGGCTGCTGCAGTTCATCCTGGGGCGGGCGGTCAGTGGCGCGCGGGCATCAGCTCAGGCTTGATCACACCGGTAAGGCGCGCATAGGGGATGGTGATTTCGATCAACCCCTGTGCATAAGGGGCGATGGTGCTCACGTTGTACTTGAGCACCACGCCGCCACTGGTCAAGGCCACGTTCGGGGTTTTCTGGAACGGCCAGTTCTTCACGAACTCCGGATCGCGGTCCATCTTGGTGTTGATCAACCAGCTGTTATGGGCAACTTTTGCCGTATTCCAGAAGGCCTGCTCCTGGCCGGGCAACAGCATGTCGGCCAGGCCCAGCTCTTTATGCAGCACACGTGAATAGTTGATGAACCCGCGGCCAGGCTCACCGTGGGCCACGCCGGTGTCCAGGTAGCTGGACACTTCGACGATCACCAGGGCGTCATGCTGCTCGCGTACCTTGGCTTGCAAATACATGCTGTGGCGGTCGGGGGATTCGCGCAGGAACTTGTCCCGGTAGGCATTCAGGGTTGCCGGTACGCTGGCGCCGGGGCTGGTGCGGGTCATTTGCAGCAAACGCTGCTCCACCAGGCTGTCGAGTTGCGGGTCGGCGGGGAAATGCACGGTATCGATGTTCACCAGCGGGCAGTCAGGGCTGCCGCAGCCGGGTTTGGTTTGCTCCGATTTGTCGGTGGTAACGTCCAGCGGCTTGAGCTGGCTGGGTTGGAACAGGCTCTGGCAGGCACCCAGGGTCAAGGCAATGCAAGCCACGGAGGCGATTTTTAAAAGCGACATGTGTGTCCTTCGTAAATCGATGGAAAGCGAAAAGAGTAGCGCTTGGACTGCCAACAGGGCCGCCAGTTCGCCACTAGACTGATTAGAGTGAGTTTGACGCCCGCCGTCTATCCCGGCAACCGGAAAGGGGCTGCGCCGACCTGCATGGGCGCGTTAGGATGGCGCCCATTGCACGGCTTATGACGAGGAAGGATATGACGGATTTTACGAAGTCGACGCCGAATAAAATCGAGATTGTTCAGCGCGACTCTGCCTACAAGGGCTTCTACCAGCTCGATCGCGTGCAGTTGCGCCACGAGAAGTTCGACGGCGGCATGAGCCGCGTGATCAATCGTGAAGTTTTCGTGCGCCATGATGCGGTGTGCGTGCTGCCCTACGACCCGCAGCGCGATGAAGTGGTGCTGATCGAGCAGTTCCGCGTGGGCGCCATGGGCCGCACCGACAACCCCTGGCTGGTGGAAATGGTCGCCGGCCTGATCGACAAGGACGAGCAGCCGGAGGAGGTTGCACACCGCGAAGCCGAGGAGGAAGCTGGGCTGACGTTCTCCGCGCTGTGGCCGATCACCAAGTATTTCCCCTCGCCTGGCGGCAGCACCGAATTTGTCCACTTGTACCTGGGCCGTTGCGACAGCTCCCAGGCGGGTGGTATCCATGGATTGGAAGAAGAGGCAGAAGACATCCGCGTCACCACCTGGGCATTCGAAGATGCCTTGCAGGCGGTACGCGACGGTAAGATTTCCAACGCAGCCAGCATTATCGCCCTGCAATGGCTTGCGCTTAATCGCGCGGAAGTGAGGGGGTTATGGCAGTAAAGGCACGGGAACGATATCGAGTTGACCTGATCGGGCTGCAAGCCGCGTGCGAGGCCAACTATGCGCGGCTGATGCGCCTGCTCCCCGATATGCGCCACGCGCCCGAGGCGCGGCGCATTGCCGTGACCCACGGCGACCAGATGCTCGGTGTGCTGGCCCTGGAAGTCATCGTCAATTGCCCGTACACCACCACCCTGCGCGTGCGCCAGGAACACAGCCTGCCGTGGCTGCCGGTGCCGCAGCTGGAAGTGCAGGTGTATCACGATGCGCGCATGGCCGAAGTGATCAGCGCCGAACATGCACGGCGCTTTCGCAGCATCTATCCTTACCCGAATGTGTTCATGCACCAGCCCGACGAGAAAGCCCAGCTCAATGTGTTCCTTGGCGAATGGTTGAGCCACTGCCTGGCCTTGGGCCATGAGTTCGAAGTCGTGCGATAGATGTGAACGGTGTCCGTTTGTCCAGGTTTCCTCTTTGTGTCCTGCCCTAGCATAATTGCCCCAACTATCTATTCCTGTGATTGCTAGGGAGAGCGCCTTGCCGAGCGTATCCGCCGTGAACCCTGACGCTGTGCTGCTGGTGCAACTGACCGACAGCCATCTGTTTGCCGAGGCCGACGGAACGCTGCTGGGTATGAATACCCGCGAGAGCCTGCAGCGGGTGATCGAATTGGTCCGCGAACAGCAGCCGTCTATCGATCTGGTGCTGGCCACCGGGGATCTGTCCCAGGACGGCACGCTGGCGTCATACCAGCAATTTCGCGATATGACTGCGCCGCTAGGTGCTCCCGCGCGCTGGATTCCCGGCAACCACGATGAGCCGCAAGTCATGGCCCAGGCTGCCGTGCACAGCGACCTGCTGGAGCCGGTGGTCGATGTCGGCAATTGGCGCATCGTCCTGCTGGACTCCGCCGTACCCGGCTCCGTGCCCGGCTACCTGCAAGACCAGCAACTGCAATTACTCGCCCAGGCCTTGAGCGAAGCGCCGAACCGGCATCATCTGGTGTGCTTCCATCATCACCCGGTGTCGATCGACTGTGCCTGGATGGAGCCTATCGGCCTGCGCAACCCCGATGCGTTGTTTGCCGTGCTCGACCGCTTCCCGCAGGTCAAGGCGGTGCTCTGGGGCCATGTGCACCAGGAAATCGACCGCGAGCGCAACGGTGTACGTCTGCTGGCTTCGCCGTCCACGTGCATCCAGTTCGCACCCGGCAGTGAGCACTTCAAGGTCAGCGAGCAAGCGCCGGGCTATCGCTGGCTGCGCCTGCATGCCGACGGGCGGTTGGATACCGGCGTAGAAAGGCTCCAAGGCTTCGCGTTCCAGGTGGACTACGGCAGCAACGGCTATTGACCATCGACGGCGCGGCTATAGGTCCAGCGCCTTCGCCAACCTGACCACGGTAACGCCTTGCCCCAAGTGTCGCAGCGAGGGTTGGATCAGCACGCAGTTGTCATACGGCGTGAGGATCTCGCGTTCGGCGTCTCGGGCGATCACTGTTCCCGCGTGAGCGATCCGTTCCAGGCCACGGAAGTCATCGGTAAAACTGAAGTCCATGCTGTTCGCGATCACCGGATCGGTGACCTGCAAACAGTGCTGGGCAACGGGCTGGTCCCGGCTTAGAAACCTCGAAACGTCAGCCCCGGTGACGGTTTCAGTCGCCACCAGGAAACGAGCGGCTATATCGAGGGCGACGTGTTCGCTCTTTTTTGAAAAGTGCTGACCTGTTTCGATCAGCAGCGCGTTTTTGGTGCTTTTGGCGTCACCAAACCCGCCGTAGTCACGCATGCGTCGACCATTGGCGTGGCCGGCGTCGGCGACGACGGTGGCCGGTACACCCAACGATTTTGCAAATGCCAAGCCTTTGGCGCACGCCCCGCACATCATCAGGGGTGGGGACTCTTCGTGCATTGAATGGATATCGAGCAGAAAATCGACGTCGTCGATCAGCGGTCGCAGCTCACGGGCGCGGCACAACTCGACAGACTCTCGCTCGCCGTCCAGTGCGGATGGCAGCCAGACACGGTTCATGTCCTCGTCAATGAAGCGGGACGCGTCGATGTTTTGCGGGTCGAAGCGTTGATAGGCCTCAACGTTGCCGAACGCCAGTGACAAGCGGCCCTTGCGCGGACGGATACCGCTGCGTAACAGGGTGTCTACCGCGATGGCTCCGCTGACTTCATTCCCATGGGTCAATGCCATGATCAAAACATGCGGCCCCGGTTCGCCGCTGTCGAAGCTGTAAACGTAGTCGATCCCGCCATTACCGTTTTTCCATGGGCTGAGGTCGGGGAAGTTAACCTCAACCGGATACGGCTTCAGGGATGCACGCACTTGCTCTAAGGTTTTCATTTCTGTCTCCGATAGACCAACGTTTAGACGTGTCGCCAGATAGGGCGCGACAATCATGGGAAGCTGGCTTTTATAAGGGCCCGGCTCAACTGGCCGAAGGTTGCGTACCGCGCATGCGCCGGCCGAGGCAGACGATCGACACGACACTGATCAAGATGGTCCCCATCACGTAAAAGCTCGGTGCGAGCTTGCTGCCGCTGGCTTCGATCAACGCGGTCACGATCAATGGCGCAAAACCACCAAACAGGGTGACGGAAAAGTTGTAGCTCAGCGCCAGGCCCGTGCCGCGAATGCTGGTCGGGAAAATGTCGGAAAGCATCGCTGGAATCGGCCCCAGGCAGGCTGCGATCAACAAGCCAACAAGGGCTTGCACGATCAGCAGTGTGGTGAAGCTGGGGAAGGTGTTGAGCAGCACGAACATCGGGTAAGACGAAAACCCGGTAATCAACAGCGCAATGGTCAGTACCCGGTATCGTCCGTAGCGGTCTGAAAGCCCGCCAAATACCGGCGCCATCAGCATTAACGTCACGCCCGTCATCAGCGCCCCGAGGTAAGAAGACGTGGCGGCGATGTTCAGTTGCTTGAACGCGTAGATCGGCATGTACAACTTATGGACATAATTGAATGCGGTCGCACCGGCCACTACACCGATAGCCAGCAGCAGGCTGACATGCCCCTTGATCAAGACGTCTCGCAGCGGGGTTTTGGCCGTGCTGCTGGCCAGCGTTTTCTTGAAGTCCGGGGTTTCATCGATTTGTGTACGAATGTAATAGCCCACCGGCCCGATCAGCAGGCCGAAACCGAATGCGACGCGCCAGCCCCATTCGTTCAACTGCACATCCGACAGTACATAACTGAGGATCGCGCTGACCCCCGCTGCCAGGACGGTTGCCAGCCCTTGGGTGGACAGTTGCCAGCTGGCAAAGAAACCCCGGCGCTTGGCGTCTGCGTGTTCGACCATAAACGCCGTCGCGGCGCCGAACTCACCGCCTGTGGAGAACCCCTGAAGCATGCGCGCAACGATGATCAACAACGGCGCGGCCAAGCCAATCTGTTCATAGGTGGGTGCGAAAGTGATTATTGCGGTGCCGAGCAACATGATCATGATCGACAGTGTCAGCGAGGCTTTTCGCCCGGCTTTGTCGGTGTAGGAACCCAGCACAATGGCGCCTAGCGGACGCATCAGAAAGGAAATACCGAATGAGCCCACGGCCAGCAACAGTGAGGTGGTTTCGTTATCGGAGGGGAAAAACTGTTTGCCGATGACGACTGCAAAATAGCCGTAGATCAACAAATCATAGAACTCCAGCGCATTGCCGAAACTGGCAGCGATGATTTCCTTCCATGGGCCTCGTCGGGCTGGGGTCGTTGCCGAGGGTAAGACGGGTGATTGAGCGGTCATGGGTGTGCCCCGGGTGTATTTCACGTTTGGCATTCGGATTCGCCCAAGCTGCTACGCGGCCTGGCGAGATCGAAAGCGTTAATTGTTATGGGTGAAAGCCCGGATGAAAGTGAATCAATAGCGGTGTAGCGGCAATTGCTGATTTGGCACAGGTTTGAGCTGTTTTGGCACGGGCCAGGCCAGCCGCGGCTGGTAGCGGTGGTGAAGCGGAAAAACGGGCGATTATGAGGGGGGCGGCAGCGTTTCAAACGCTGCCAACGCTTCCCATATCTTCATCACCATCTCGCTCTGGTTATCGCGTAACCGATGCAGCGAGACGTCGAAGCTGACGCAAAACTCGGCGCCGCCTGCAATCAGCAGTTCGCCCGACGCCAGCGCATCGTTGACGACCATCTGCGGTAACCACGCAAGGCCCTTGCCACGCTTGGCCATTTCCAGAATCGCATCATAGGAATCGGCTTGGTAAACCATCCGCAACGCCAGGCGCTGTGGCAGTCGCTCCAGGTGCTGCGCCAGCACGCCGCGCAGCGCAAGGGAAGGTGAAAAGGCCAGCCAGGGAATGGGGAGGGCGTTACTGCTTGCGGCTATCTGCTGGCGCGGTTGGCCCTGAGCGTCCGGCGCACTGACCGGTAGCAATTGCTCCTTTGCCAGCACTCGAGAGTCAAAACGCTGCGGGTCGATCAATGACTGGGTCAGCGGGCTGGAAAAGCTCAGCAGCAGATCGACTTCGCCAGCCGACAGCCGGCTGATGGCCTCTTGCGCACCGCTGGTGAGCAGTGACACCGCAAAACTGCCCAATTGCGGGTGCAGCGACTCGTACCAGTCGGGGAAGAAGTCACAGGCCAGGGTTCGCCCGGTGGCGATACGCACGGGTTCATCGCGGCTCAGGGGGCCACCTTTGAATTGCGCTCTGACGGCGGTCAGCAGTTCCAGCGATTGGGTTGCAGCATCCAGAAACAGTACGCCGCAAGGGGTCAGTGACACCGGTTGTGTACGTTCGATCAATGGCGTGCCGACCCATTCTTCCAGCGCCCGGATACGGCGCCCGAACGCGGGGTGCGTGACGCACCGATTTTCCGCCGCGCGCGACAGGCTGCGGGTGCGGGTCAGTTCAATAAAGTCCTCAAGCCATTCCAGTTGCATGCTGTTTTCCCGCTCGGCAACCTATTTAACGCGCCGCCAGTACCGGCGAATTCCACAAGCAATGAAGAAAGAGTGCGCTGATCAAAAAATGAGCAGTTTGCAGCCGATCAGGTGCTTAAGGGGCGTGGAACGGATAGTAACGCCAGCGGCGATGGGCTGCACCCACGACCCCGCTGTTACCTGTAAACTGCGCCTCTTTGGCGCAAGCATGGAGAGCCCGGCATGTCCGCATCAATCTTGTATATCCACGGTTTCAACAGCGCGCCGGCGTCCAACAAGGCCAGCCAGTTGATGACCGTGATGGACAGCCTCGGCCTGGCCGACCAGTTGCGTGTACCGGCCCTGCATCACCACCCGCGTCAGGCGATTCCTCAATTGGAGGAAGCCATCGCGCAACTGGGTCGGCCACTGCTGGTGGGAAGCTCACTCGGCGGCTACTATGCAACCCATCTTGCCGAACGCCATGGCCTCAAGGCGTTGCTGGTCAACCCGGCGGTCAGCCCCCATCGGATGTTTGACGGTTACCTGGGCACCCAGAAGAACCTCTACACCGATGAAACCTGGGAATTGACCCACGATCACGTCACAGCGCTGGCCGAGCTGGAAGTGCCGGCTCCTCAAGACGCCGCGCGTTATCAGGTGTGGTTGCAGACCGGGGATGAAACCCTGGATTATCGCCTGGCCCAGCAGTATTACCGGGCCTGTGCCTTGCGCATCCAGGCCGGTGGCGACCATGGTTACCAAGGGTTCGCCCAGCAATTGCCGGCACTGTTGAGCTTTGCCGGCATTGGCGCAGATCAGTATCAATCCTTCGATTTTTCGTCACTGTAAAAATCGCGGGTTACTTTTTTAATCGAACGACTCACGACGAGACCCCATGGCCACTCCCAGCGCTAGCTCTTATAACGCCGACGCCATCGAAGTCCTCTCGGGCCTCGACCCGGTGCGCAAACGCCCCGGCATGTACACCGACACCAGTCGGCCGAACCACCTCGCCCAGGAAGTCATCGACAACAGCGTTGACGAAGCCCTGGCCGGCCACGCCAAGTCGGTGCAGGTCATTCTCCACGCCGATCACTCCCTGGAAGTGTCCGATGACGGTCGCGGCATGCCAGTGGACATCCACCCCGAAGAGGGTGTGTCGGGCGTCGAGCTGATCCTTACCAAGCTGCACGCCGGCGGCAAGTTCTCCAACAAGAACTACCAGTTCTCCGGCGGCCTGCACGGCGTGGGTATTTCGGTGGTCAACGCGCTGTCGAACCACGTCCGGGTCAAGGTCAAGCGCGACGGCAACGAGTACGAGATGACCTTCGCCGATGGCTACAAAGCCACCGACCTGCAGGTGATCGGCACCGTTGGCAAGCGCAATACCGGCACCAGCGTGTACTTCGCGCCGGACCCGAAATACTTCGATTCGCCGAAATTCTCCATCAGCCGCCTCAAGCACGTGCTCAAGGCCAAGGCCGTGCTGTGCCCGGGCCTGCTGGTGAGCTTTGAAGACAAAGGCACGGGGGAGAAGGTCGAGTGGCACTACGAAGACGGCCTGCGCTCCTACCTGGAAGACTCCGTCAGCGACTTCGAGCGCCTGCCCAACGCGCCGTTCTGCGGCAGCCTGGCCGGTAACAAGGAAGCCGTCGACTGGGCGCTGTTGTGGTTGCCCGAAGGCGGCGACAGCGTGCAGGAAAGCTACGTCAACCTGATCCCCACCGCCCAGGGCGGCACCCACGTCAATGGCTTGCGCCAGGGCCTGCTGGATGCCATGCGCGAATTCTGCGAATACCGCAGCCTGCTGCCACGCGGCGTGAAGCTGGCGCCGGAAGACGTGTGGGAGCGCATCGCCTTCGTGCTGTCGATGAAAATGCAGGAGCCGCAATTTTCCGGCCAGACCAAGGAGCGCCTGTCGTCCCGCGAGGCGGCGGCGTTTGTCTCCGGTGTGGTCAAGGATGCCTTCAGCCTGTGGCTCAACGAGCACCCGGAGCTGGGCCTGGCCCTGGCGGAACTGGCGATCAACAACGCCGGTCGTCGCCTCAAGGCCAGCAAGAAGGTCGAGCGCAAGCGCATCACCCAGGGCCCGGCATTGCCCGGCAAGCTGGCCGATTGCGCCGGGCAGGACCCGATGCGTTCCGAGCTGTTCCTGGTGGAAGGTGATTCCGCCGGTGGTTCCGCCAAGCAAGCGCGGGACAAGGAGTTCCAGGCGATCCTGCCGTTGCGCGGCAAGATCCTCAACACCTGGGAAGTCGACGGCAGCGAAGTCCTGGCCAGCCAGGAAGTGCACAACATTGCCGTGGCCATCGGCGTCGACCCGGGCGCGGCGGACATCAGCCAGTTGCGCTACGGCAAGATCTGCATCCTCGCTGACGCCGACTCCGACGGCCTGCACATCGCGACCCTGCTGTGTGCGTTGTTCGTGCAGCACTTCCGCCCGTTGGTGGATGCCGGTCACGTCTACGTCGCCATGCCACCGCTGTACCGGATCGACCTGGGCAAGGAGATTTTCTACGCCCTGGACGAAGCCGAGCGCGATGGCATTCTCGACCGCCTGGTGGCCGAGAAGAAACGCGGCAAGCCACAGGTCACGCGATTCAAGGGCCTGGGCGAAATGAACCCGCCGCAACTGCGCGAAACCACCATGGACCCGAACACCCGGCGCCTGGTGCAGTTGACCCTGGAAGACTTCGCCGGCACGTCGGAAATGATGGACATGCTGCTGGCGAAAAAGCGCGCACCGGATCGCAAAGCCTGGCTCGAATCCAAAGGCAACCTGGCCGAGGTTCTGGGCTGATGCGCACAGGCGTCGCCCTGGCGATCCTGATGGTGTGCGGGTTGGCGACCACCGAAGTGGTTGCCGCGCCCGTGGCTGAGCTCAAGCTGGTGTCGGAACACCCGGTAGACGGCATGCGCGGCGGGAACCTGTCGGGCCTGGCGCTATGTGGCGAGCAATTGTGGACCGTGTCGGACCGTGATGATGAGCAGATTTATCGCCTGGACACCCGCGCGCCGACCTGGACCGCCGAAGTGGTGAAGATCGACGTACCCCCCGTGCCCGAATCCGGCCTGCCGTGGGGTTTGCGCTCGCGCACCAAGGCGGCTTCGTTCGTTCGCGGTGGCGACCTGGATTTCGAAGGCATCAGCTGTGATGCCGCAGGCAACCGCTACATCGTCAGCGAAGCCCACGCGGCGGTGTTGCAGGTGCCGGTAGCAGGCGCACCCGAGTGGCTGAAAATTGCCCCAGGCATGGTGCGCGAGGCCCGGGCCAGCGGCATGTTGCTGCACTTCAATGCGTTGTTCGAGGGCCTGACGGTGAACCCGCAAGGCGATCGGATCTGGCTGGCGGCCGAGCGTGAGCGCCGCGGCCTGGTTTCGATCAAGCGCGGGCAGAGCGTGTGGGATTGCGACGGTGCTTGCGTGTTGTTGAGCGAGGCCGGCCTGGAAGTGCAACCGGCGCAGTTCCCCAACGCCAAGGCGGTGTCGAAGGACTTTGCCGACCTAGCGCTGTTCAACGGCAAGCTGTTTACCCTGGAGCGCAATGCGTTCCAGATTTGCCGGCGCGATACGGTGACGGCCAAGGTTGAGCTGTGCTGGTCGTTTGCCGACGAAACCCTGACGCCCGAGCGGCGTTACCCCCAGCCTTACGGCCTGGCCGAAGCCCTGGCGGTGGACGCCGACGGTGCCTGGATTGGCATCGACAATAATTTCGGCGCGCGTGCCGATGGTGAAAAGCGCCCGGTGGTCTATCGTTTCGCCGCCCCGGCCGGTGGCTGGAGTGCCCAGCCATGAGCCGTCACGAATTTGAATTGAATCAGCGCAGCGGCAATTCCGTTGCGCCTTACCCCATGATGAGGCCCGCATGAGTGACATCCTCGCAGACAGCTTAGATGGCGTAGAACGCCGATCGCTGGCTGACTTCACCGAAAATGCCTACCTCAACTACTCCATGTACGTGATCATGGACCGTGCCCTGCCGCATATCGGCGACGGCCTGAAGCCGGTACAACGGCGCATTATCTACGCCATGAGTGAGTTGGGCCTGGACGCCGATTCCAAGCACAAGAAGTCGGCGCGTACCGTCGGTGACGTGCTCGGTAAGTTCCACCCCCACGGCGATTCGGCGTGCTATGAAGCCATGGTGCTGATGGCCCAGCCGTTCAGCTACCGCTACACCCTGGTCGATGGCCAGGGTAACTGGGGTGCGCCGGATGATCCCAAGTCCTTCGCCGCCATGCGTTATACCGAGGCGCGCCTGTCGCGCTACTCGGAAGTACTGCTCAGCGAGCTGGGCCAAGGCACCGCGAACTGGGGGCCGAACTTTGACGGCACCCTCGACGAACCCCTGGTATTGCCGGCACGTTTGCCGAACATCCTGCTAAATGGCACCACCGGCATCGCGGTCGGCATGGCCACCGACGTGCCGCCGCACAACCTGCGCGAAGTCGCCACGGCCTGCGTGCGCCTGTTGGATGAGCCAAAAGCCACGGTCGAGCAGCTGTGTGAGCATATCCAGGGCCCGGACTACCCGACCGAGGCGGAAATCATCACGCCGCGCGCCGACCTGCTGAAGATGTACGAAACCGGCAAGGGCTCGGTGCGCATGCGCGCGGTGTACCACGTCGAAGACGGCGACATTATTGTGACCGCGTTGCCGCATCAGGTATCCGGCGCCAAGATGCTGGAGCAGATCGCCGCGTTGATGCAGGCCAAACCGTCGAAATTGCCGCAAGTCGCCGACCTGCGCGATGAGTCCGACCACGAAAACCCTTGCCGCATCGTGATCATCCCGACCAATAGCCGGGTTGATCATGAAGTGCTGATGCAGCATTTGTTTGCCAGCACCGACCTTGAGTCCAGCTACCGGGTCAACGTCAACATCATCGGCCTGGACGGCAAGCCACAGCTCAAGAACCTGCGCAATTTGCTGGTGGAATGGCTGGAGTTCCGCGTGCAGACCGTGCGCCGCCGCCTGCAATTTCGCCTGGACAAGGTCGAGCGCCGCTTGCACCTGTTGGACGGCTTGCTGATTGCCTACCTCAACCTGGATGAAGTGATTCATATCATCCGTACCGCCGAGCACCCGAAGGCCGAGCTGATCGCGCGCTTCGAGCTGAGCGAAATCCAGGCTGACTACATCCTCGACACCCGCTTGCGCCAGTTGGCACGCCTGGAAGAAATGAAGCTGCGCGACGAGCAGGACGCGCTGCTCAAGGAACAAGCCAAGCTGCAGGCGCTGCTGGGCAGCGAAACCAAGCTCAAGAAGCTGGTGCGCAGTGAACTGATCAAAGACGCCGAAACCTACGGCGATGACCGCCGCTCGCCGATTGTCGAGCGCGCAGAAGCGAAAGCTCTGACAGAAACCGAGCTGTTGCCTAACGAGAAAATTACCGTCGTTCTGTCGGAAAAGGGTTGGGTTCGTTCCGCCAAAGGGCATGATATTGACGCTACTGGCCTTTCCTACAAGGCGGGTGATGGCTTCAAGACTGCGGCGGCTGGGCGTTCCAACCAATTTGCGGTGTTTATCGATTCGACGGGGCGCAGTTATTCGGTGCCGGCCCACACCCTGCCCTCAGCACGCGGGCAGGGCGAGCCGCTGACCGGGCGCCTCACGCCGCCGCCGGGGGCGAATTTCGAGTGCGTGCTGTTGCCGGACGATGATTCGCTGTACGTCATCGCCTCCGACGCCGGCTATGGTTTCGTGGTCAAGGGTGAAGACCTGCAGGCCAAGAACAAGGCGGGCAAGGCGCTGTTGAGCCTGCCGAACAACGCCAAGGTGATCCTGCCGCGACCGGTGGAGGATCGCGAGCATAACTGGCTGGCCTCGGTGACCACCGAAGGGCGTTTGCTGGTGTTCAAGATCAGCGACCTGCCGCAGTTGGGCAAGGGCAAGGGCAACAAGATCATTGGTATCCCCGGAGAGCGGGTAGCCAGTCGCGAGGAGTACGTGACCGACATCGCCGTCATCCCGGAAGGCTCAACCCTGGTGCTCCAGGCCGGCAAGCGCACGTTGTCCTTGCGCCCCGACGACCTTGAACATTACAAGGGCGAGCGCGGTCGACGCGGTAACAAACTGCCTCGCGGCTTCCAGAGAGTGGATGCTTTGTTGGTAGAAACGCCTGCTTAAGGCGTACTAGAGGCCTCGATCTACGATTTAACGCGTAGATCGACGCTTTGGCGCTGGAGTCATGGCGCATATTCACGGATGATATGGCCTTTCCAGCGCCGGCGTGGCCGAGCGTATTTAGGTTATTTTTAGTATTACATTGTGGTTCGCCGTGCGGCAGCCACCTGGATGGGATGATGACTGCTCCACGCCTTCCTCTATTTTTGATGCTCGCTGGCCTGTTGGGGCTGGCGGGTTGCAGCACGCACCAGCCGGTGTCGCTGTACCAGCTGGACAGCGGAAGTCCGGCTCAGCCAGCACAAACCGCCGGCATGGCCGTTCTGCTGGGGCCGGTAATCGTTGCCGATTACCTGCAACGCGAAACCCTGCTGCAACGTCAGAACGACGGCAGCCTGCAAGGTTCCACCGATGGTCGTTGGGCGGGCAGCCTGTCCTCCGATATCAATCAATTGATGTTGCGTCAGGTGGCGGGTCAGTTGGACAGCCAGCGTGTGGTGCTGGCGCCGGGGCCATCCGGGTTTACCCCGGATGTGCAGGTGCTGCTGACGATCACGCGGCTTGACTCCGGTACCTCGCAGCCGGCGATCCTGGATGCACAGTGGCGCCTGATCGACCGTCGCGGCCAGGTCCGGGACAACCGTATCGTGCACCTGCAGGAAGAACATACCGGCACCACGGCGTCCCAGGTCCAGGCCCAGGGCGTATTGTTGCAGCACCTGGCGCAACAGTTGTCGGTCGCGATCAAGCCGTTGGCCAACCAGCCGCCGATTGCCGAGGCCCCGCGCAAACAGACGCCAGCACAGGCCAAGCCCTCAGCGCCGGAAAAGCCCAAGATGCCGATGGCGACACCGATTCGTACGGATTTGGAAGTGTTCAGGTTTTGATCTGAATAGCAGACAAACAAAAGGCCCGCTGAGTAAGCGGGCCTTTTTTGTATCTGAAATAGAAGCCATGGCGCAGTCAAATGTGGGAGGGGGCTTGCCCCCGATGGCGGTGGTTCAGTGAGTGATGTGCTGACTGATACTCCGCTATCGGGGGCAAGCCCCCTCCCACAGGGAGCAATTGCGTGCCTTATGTCCTTGTGCGGGTCTCATGCATCCGCGCCAGCTGCCGTTCCAGCATTGAGGGATAAGGTTCCATCAAGCGCTCCACGCAGCTGGCGCCCTCAGGGCTGGCAATCGGGCGGATGCGTGCGCGTTGGCGGATCAACGTGTCTTCACTGATCTTGCGCTCTACCAGCAGCAGGTTGCGGCTGTGTTGCGACAAGGCCAAGGCATCCTGGGCGATCTCGGTCAGCAGCAGGTCGATCTGGCTGATGCCGAACAGGTCATCACCCACCGTCAAGCCCAGTTGCAGTTGCAACGTGATGCCGCTGTCCGCCACTTCAATCTGCAGGGCATGACCCAGGGCGCGCAACAACTCGCCGCAGCAGATGGCGTTGGTCAGGTAGTCCTCGCCGCTGTCTTCGCTGTGGAATAGCATCAGCGTGCTGCCGTCGTTCAGGGTGTGCAGTTCGCTCTGGTAGAGCGAGGCGGCCTGGTCGAGACAGTCGCGGTAGCGTTCCAGCAGTTCCGTCAAGCGAGCGCGGGGCAAGCGGCGCAGTTGGTCCTGGGCACCCAGTTGCACGGCGAGTACGGCGCTGTACTGAGGTTCGCTGCTTTTGGCGGGAAGCGGCTTCGGCGCCACGACGGGCGCGGCCTCGGCGGTATCACGCAGGTCGGCGAACGGGTCTTCGTCGTCCAGCTCGTCTTCTTCGGCCCTGATTACATGCCGCGGCGCAGGCTTCAAGCCCGCCACCGGAGCGCTTTCGTCGAAGCCTGGGTCGCGCAGGTCGCGTACTTCAAACTCAGGTTCGTCGGTGTAGTCGGCGTCGTCGTACTCGGGTTCGGGTTCGACCTCAGGCACGGTCGGCTCCGGGGCGAAGCTGGCATGCAGCTGGCGCGCCAGGTCGCCGATTTCGTCCTGGCGGTCGGTGGCTGGGGTGTGTTCGTCGATATCGCGCAGCCAGATGCGCAGTTGCATCAACGGCGTGGAGATATGCCGTCCCAGGCGCAGGCTCAACGCCAGGGCCAGGGCCAGCAGGATCGCGCTCAAGATGCCCATGCTCTGCAGGCTGATGGTCATCGGCTGCTGGAATTGCTGCATGTCCAGGCTGATGCGCAATTGGCCGGCTTTTACATCCTGAAACGTGATATTGCTCTGATACAGGCCCTCGGCTTCGCCCAGCAGGCCGTTTTTCGGGCGCTGCCCGGCTTCGGCCATGATCCGGTTGTCCACGCTATAAATGGCGGCGTGGGCCACCAGCGGGTTCTTGGTCAGGTTGTTGAGCAATACGTTGAGGCTGAGGATGTCGTTGGACACCAACAACTCAGTCGCCGAGGTGGCGGTCTGGGTGGTCAGGCTCTCGCCGAGGGCGTCGGCCTGCTCGTGCATGGCCTGCTTGAACTGCAAACCCATCACGCAGGCGTAGATCACCAGGGCCAGGGCGACCAGGATCACGTTATGGCTGGCGATGCGTAATGCGATCGGTACACGGCGGTGACGCAGTGCCCGGAAGATCAGCAGGAAGAAGTTATCGGTTTTTACTGGCGTGGGCCGGTTCACTTGCGCTCGGCTCTTGGTCCGTGAAGTTGACGCGCAGTATAGCGACAGGCCCATGACCGGCAAAGCGCTGGCTGTGCCCGATGATCACTGAAAGTGGGTAGAATGCGGTTTTTTTCCAGCCTGGGGGTGCGCTTTGCGCGAAATTGTCCTGATCAACATCACAGGTCTTGACCGACCGGGTCTCACCGCTGCCATTACCGGCGTTCTGGCTCAGGGTGGTGTGAACATTCTCGACATCGGCCAGGCGGTGATCCACGACACCCTGTCGTTCGGCATCCTGGTGGAAATCCCCAGCAACGAGCAGGCTTCGTCGGTACTCAAGGACATCCTGTTTACGGCCTACAAGCTGGATCAGCAGGTGCGTTTCACGCCGGTGTCAGAAGCCGATTACCAGCATTGGGTCGAAGGCCAGGGCAAAAAACGCCATATCGTGACCTTGCTCACCCGCAAGGTCACGGCCGAACAGTTGCAGCGCGTCAGCTCGATCACGGCGCACTACGGCTTGAACATCGACCATATCGACCGTCTGTCGGGTCGCATGCCTTTGGACACACCCGCAGACAAAGGCAAGGGCTGCATCGAGTTCTCCGTACGGGGCGAGCCGGCCGATGCGCAGGCGCTGCGCGCTGAATTCCTGAGCGTGGCCCAGGAGCTGAATGTCGACATCGCTTTCCAGGAGGACTCGCTGTTCCGACGCAACCGTCGCCTGGCGGTGTTCGACATGGACTCCACGCTAATCGAAGCCGAAGTCATCGACGAACTGGCCAAGGCCGCCGGTGTGGGCGAGCAAGTCTCGGCCATTACCGAGCGCGCGATGGCCGGCGAGCTGGATTTTCGCGCCAGCTTCAAGGAGCGCCTGGCGTTGCTCAAGGGCCTGGATGTGAGCGTGCTCGATTCAATCGGCGCGTCCCTGCGCCTGACCGAAGGCGCCGAAACCTTGTTCGCCGAGCTCAAGCGCCTGGGCTACAAGACGGCCATCCTGTCTGGCGGCTTCACCTACTTCGCCAAGCAACTGCAGGCCAAGCTGGGCATTGACTATGTATTCGCCAACGAGCTGGAAGTGGTGGATGGCAAAGTGACCGGCGTGGCGGTGGAGCCGATTGTCGATGCACAACGCAAGGCGGACCTGCTCAAGGAGCTGGCGCACAAGGAAGGCTTGCGTTTGGAGCAGACCATTGCGGTCGGCGACGGCGCGAACGACTTGCCGATGCTGGCGATTGCCGGGTTGGGTGTGGCGTTTCGTGCCAAGCCGTTGGTCAAGCAATCGGCCAAACAGGCGATTTCGACCTTGGGGTTGGATGGGGTGCTGTATCTGCTGGGCTTGCGTGACCGTGATGGCCAGCTGTAACTGACTGACTGAACAGATCATTCCCACGCTTCGCGTGGGAATGCCTTCTGTGACGCTCTGCGTCAGGCTTTGGGGGCGCAGAGCGCCCTGCGCTGCATTCCCACGCAGAGCGTGGGAATGATCATCAGGCTTTAGGTGAGCCGATACCCTGGCCCATCTGCACCGGCGTGCCCGCCGCCAGTTCCTGCGCCCACTGCACCTGGTCCGGCCCAAACAGCACGATCGCAGTAGAACCCAACTTGAAGCGACCCAACTCCGCACCTTTCTCCAAGTGAATCGGTGCGCGAGCAGCTTCGTCATAGCGGAAGGTTTTCAGCTCGCGCTTCGGTGGTGTTACCAGCCCGGCCCACACCGTCTCGATCGAGGCTACGATCATCGCGCCCACCAATACCACGGCCATCGGGCCGCGTTCGGTGTCGAACAGGCAGACAACCCGCTCGTTACGCGCAAACAGTTCCGGCACGTTCTCGGCGGTGGTCTGGTTTACCGAGAAAATTCGCCCCGGCACATAGACCATTTCACGCAGGGTACCGGCCAGTGGCATATGTACGCGGTGATAGTCTTTGGGCGACAAGTAGATAGTGGCGAAGTCACCGCCCATGAACGGCGCAGCCAGCGCGGCGTCGCCGCCGAGCAATTCCAGCACGCTGAAACTGTGGCCCTTGGCCTGAAACACACGGCCATGCTCGATCGGGCCGAGCTGGCTGACCGCACCATCGGCCGGGCTCAGTACGGCGCCCGGAGTTTGGTCCAGTGGGCGCGCACCGTCTTTCAATGCGCGGGTAAAGAAGGCGTTGAAATGCTCGTAGGCGGTCACGTCTTCAACCAGCGCCTGGGACATATCCACCTGGTAACGCTTGGCGAACCAGCGGGTGAAGGCGTTCTTGAACCAGCGCACGCGGCACTCGGCAATGCAGCCGGCCAAGCGCGACAGCAGGTGGTGCGGCAGCAAGTACTGACTGAGGATAAACAACTGCTTTTTCATTAAGTGTCCTTAAGCTTCAAATCTCGACGGGGGTGTCGGGGTGGTTGCCCCATTCGCCCCAGGAACCGGCATAACCTTTGACTCGCGGATAACCGAGCGCCTTGGCCACCAGATAGGTGAAGCCAGAGCGGTGGTGGGTCTGGCAGTGGGTGATGATTTCTTTATCGCGGGTCAGCCCGAGGTCTTCGAGGATTTGCGGCATGTCGCGGCGGATACGCAGGCTACGCGCCTTGTCCATGCCGGCGGTCCATTCGAAGTTCACCGCGCCGGGAATGTGCCCGGCTTTGGCTGCGAGCACTTTTTCGCCGGAATACTCCAGCGGGCCGCGTGCGTCCCAGATACCCAGGTCGGCTGCGCCGAGCCGGCTTTGCAGGTATTCGCGGGTGGCGGTGGGGCCGTCGTGCAGCGTAAGGCTGACCGGGCCGCCGGCGGGCGCGGGTACCTCGGTGGAAACCGGGTGTTTTTCCTCCAGCCACGCCAGAAGGCCGCCGTCGAGGTAGTGGTATTTCTGGTGGCCGATGACATCGAGCATCCAGATAAAGCGCCCGGCCCAGCCGCCGCCCTCGTCGTCGTAGACCACATAGGTGGCGTCGGGGGTATGGCCCAGCTCGCCGAACAGCTTTTCCAGGTCGGCCTTGTGCGGCAGCAGGCCTGGCGCGGGTGGCTGGCCCAATTGGGTGCGCTTGGGGTCAACGAAATGCGCGCCGGGGATATGCCCTTCGGCGTAGCGGGCGGCACTGGTGAGGTCCACCAGAATCAGGTGGTCGGCATCCAGGCGACCTTGCAGGTCGCTGGATTCGATCACCAGCGGCAAGCCAGAGAAGTCAGGCATGTGAGGTCTCCTGGGCACGAATATTGGCGATAAAGGAGGGCGATTGTAGCGCAAGCATCAGGCGCTGCGGTTGGTAAAGCTGTGCAGGGCCTTTTCGATGCATTGCGCGGTTTTACCAAAGGCTTGCACGGTGGTTTCCGAGAACGGCCCGCCACCCTGGTCCGCCACCATCAGCATCACCACGCGGCCATTGCAGCTCAGCGAGCGCAACAGCAGGTGCTCGCCGGTAAACAGGCGCCGCAGGATCGGTGGCAGCAGGGCGGAGAACTGCGCATGGTTGTCAGGGCTGAGACGCACCTGGGCGGACTTTTCCAGCAGGCGTTGCAGCAATGTACTGTTGACCACATCCAGGCTCAGGTTGGCAGCGTCCCTGGGCAAGCCGTCGGCCTGATGCACGCGCAAGGTGCTCAAGGCACGATCCGCCATGAACAGCAACACGCGCTGCATACCGCTGGCGACCAGGGCTTCCTTGGCGCAAGTGGTCAGGTGCATCGCATTGGCAAAGCGGCTCGGCTCGACCAGCAGCTCGGTGCAGCGGCTGCGCCACACGGCCAGCGATTCGGCCGTGGGCGGCGGCGCGGGCAACAGGCCACGATGGACTTTTTGCACATGCCACGGCCAGATCAGCGACAGCGCCGGGTGCCAGAGGTCAGGCATCAGGGTGCTGCGGGCACTGGTTACCGCTTGCTGGTGCACCTGCTGTTGCACATCGCCCAGTGGTTCCTGCAGGTACAGCGCAGTGAGGTGTTGCCAGCGTTCAGTGTGCGGGCAGGCCCAGGACTCCTGCGCCGACATCGCTAGGCCGTTGGCCAGCAGTACGGTGTTGGCCGGCTGGTTCAGCCAGCGGCGCAGGTTGGGTTCGGCATCGAGTAATTGCTGGTGGCGCAGAGGGTCGTCTTCTCGGGCGATACGCAAGGCCTTGACCAGCAGGCGCCGCTCGCCCAGCAGCAGGTGATAGCCCTGGGACACCCAGATCGGCAAGTGCCAGGCTGCCGTCAAAGCAAGGCACAGGTCCAGCAGGCGCACGCCGAATAATTGCTGCTCGACCTGGCGCGCCGACTCGCCTTTGTGGATCACCCGCAGTTCCCATTCCTCCAGGAGCTTGGGGTAGGCGACGGCCATCGGCCACAACGGTGACAGAAACAACAGGCTGCCCCAATGAATGTCCTGCCACAGACGCGCCAGGCGGTTGCCGAACAAGCCGTTGGCCTGCTGCGAGGCATGTTGGCTGATCAACAGCAGCTGGCGCAGCGCCACGGGAATTTCAAGGGCCGGCACCGAAGGCAGGCGTGCCAGCAGTTCCTCGGCGCGCTTGAGACCGAGGCGATTGAGCGCCACTTCGAGGTTTTCCGCCGGTTCCGCCAGGCTGCCGTGAGTGTGGCTGTTGGCCTCGCGCATCACGCTGAGCACCAGGGCCGGGCTGTCTTGCATCAGTTCGGCAATGTCCCTTAACGAGCTGCGGCTGTCGCGAATGGCTTTGCACACGCGCTCGTGGCTGGCCTGGGGAACGGGCAGCAGCACATCGTCCAGGCACTTGATCCAGGCGGCGAGTGTGGCGGGTTTTGCAGTTGGGACTGTCGTTTCATTAGCCATGATTGGGGCGCGATCGTCACTTGTGTTCAACACGCCCGGAACGGGCTGAATTGGCTTTTCGCCTTAACGGGCTATAGTCTGGCGCAGTTTTGCCGATAAGTAGAACAAGAGTTTTTCAGCTGCACCCACTATGTCCATGAACCCGACGGCGCAAGTACAGATCCCCTATGGCTAAAATTATCGGCATCATTGTCGTCCTCGCAAGTGTGCTCGGTGGGTACGTCCTGTCCCACGGTAAAATTGCCGCGCTGATTCAGCCTTTCGAAGTGTTGATCATTGGCGGCGCCGCCTTTGGCGCCTTCCTGCAGGCCAACCCCGGCTACATGACCATGCATGTGATCAAGAAGTCGCTGGGCATGTTCAGCTCGCGCTTCTCGCACACGTTCTATCTGGAAGTGCTGGGGCTGGTCTACGAGATCCTCAACAAGAGCCGCCGCGAAGGCATGATGGCGATTGAAGGAGACATCGAAGACGCCGCCGCCAGCCCGATCTTCGCCAAGTACCCCGCCGTGCTCAAGGACGAGCGCATGACCGCGTATATCTGCGATTACCTGCGCATCATGTCCTCCGGCAACATGGCCCCCCATGAGCTCGAAGGCTTGTTCGACATGGAGCTGTTCAGCCTCAAGGAAGAGCTGGAGCATCCTTCCCACGCGGTGACCGGCATTGCCGACGGCATGCCCGGTTTCGGTATTGTTGCGGCGGTGCTGGGTATCGTGGTGACCATGGCTTCCCTGGGCGAGGGCGACCAGGCGGCCATCGGCATGCACGTCGGCGCGGCGTTGGTCGGTACCTTCTTCGGTATTCTCGCGGCCTACGGTTTCTTCGGCCCGCTTGCCACGTCGCTGGCCCACGATGCCAAGGAAGAGATCAACCTCTACGAAGCGATCAAGGCGTGCCTCGTGGCTTCGGCATCCGGCATGCCGCCGTCGCTGGCGGTAGAGTTCGGACGCAAAGTGCTGTACCCGAAACATCGCCCAAGTTTCGCCGAGCTGGAACAAGCGGTTCGCGGTCGCTAAGCCATGGAAAACAACCAGCCGATCATCATCAAGCGCGTCAAGCGCTTCGCAGCGGGGCACCATGGCGGCGCCTGGAAAATCGCCTTTGCCGACTTCGCGACGGCAATGATGGCGTTCTTCCTGGTGCTGTGGCTGATGTCCACCGCTACCCCTGAACAGAAGATTGCCATCGCGGGTTACTTCAAGGACCCGATTGGTTTTTCGGAAAGCGGTACGCCCTTCGTGATCGACCTGGGTGGCTCGCCGCAGTTGGCGCCGGAGCGCACCATCAACCCGGAAGTGCAGACCGAATCGCCCCAGGAAAAAATCCCGATCGAGCGCGATAAGGTCGAAACCATGGCCGAACAGGTCGAGAAAGAACGCCTCGAGCTGCTGTTGCAGGAGCTGCAGACCAAGGTTGAGGAAAACCCGCAACTGCTGAAGTTCAAGGATCAGATTTCCTTCGAGATCACCCCGGAAGGCTTGCGCATCCAGATCACCGACGCGGCCAACCGGCCGATGTTCGATTCCGGCAGCGCACGCTTGAAGCCGTACTTCGAAGACATCCTGCTGGCCATGGCCGACACCATCAAGGCGGTACCGAACAAGATCAGTATCAGCGGCCACACCGATGCCAAGCCCTACGCGGGGCAGGGCGACTTCGGCAACTGGGAACTCTCGGCCAACCGCGCCAACGCCGCCCGCCGTGCGCTGGTGGCTGGCAGCTACCCGGACCCACAAGTGGCGCGGGTGGTGGGCTTTGCGTCATCGCAGCTGTTTGACCCCAAGGAACCGTTCAACCCGATCAACCGTCGGATCGACATCGTCGTGCTGACCAAAAAGGCCCAGCGTGCGATCGAGGGCGATCAACCGCCACCGCCACAGCCGGCTCAGGGTGAAGGCGCCCCCGGTGAAGTACCGGCGGACCCGAATGCGCTCCCACCAGGGCAGGAGCCGCTGCCGGCCCATGAACTGCGCCAGAAGCTGAACCTGTTTGATGATGGTGGCGTGAAGGACCCGACGGCGCCTGCGCCTGCGCCGTAAGCGGTCTCTATAAGCCAGAAATGAAAACGCCCCGATCAGCCGGGGCGTTTTCATTTGCGGTCAGAGTGGCAGGTACGCTTTGACGCCACCGATTACGCCTCGCATATCATCCGCGCACAGGCGCGGTACGAAGTACTCTCGACCCTTGGAGCGGGTCTTTCTGTGCAGTTTGTCGAGGCGTTCGAAGCTGACGGTGTAAATCATGTCGCACTTTACCCACAGCTCTTTGTAACCGTCGGATTGAAGTGGGTTGGCGCGTAGCAGATGGTGCCAGTCGTGCCGGATATCTGGTGCGGTAGAGGAAATCGGCACCACGGTGCACAGTTTGCGATTGTGCGTAGAGGTTGGGGATATCACTACGACCTTACGGATCTTCAGCATCTCCGGAGCCACAAAGCCCCGCGTGAAGTCGCACAGCAGTACATCGCCCTGTTTGGGGTGATAGTAGAGAGCCAAATGTTAATTCCCCACAAAAAGCAAAGCCGCCCGAAGGCGGCTTCATTCGACACGCAGCGGAGCTTGCTTCGCCCCTTCTGCGCCGCTGGATCAACTCCGAAAAGGATCCAGACTCCTGCCAGCTTTCGCTGGTGACGGAGCAATTATGGGCATCAGAAAATCCGAATACAAGCCAGCTTGTGTTGGTAAGCCACCGAGTTGGCCTGAATTCTTGATGCCTGCACCTATTAAATCAATGGATTATGAGGATCAGCGTCCTGATTTATGTGTATCAAGAAATTGACCGTCAGTAACTGCTCTCAGGCAAACTCGCAATAATCGACCGATAGCTATTCATCCGTTGCTGCTGCACGCGGCCATCTTCCAGGGCCTTGAGCAATGCACAACCCGGTTCGCGGTCGTGTTTGCAGTCGCGGAAGCGGCAGGTGCCGATCAGGTCGTTGAACTCGATGAAGCCCGCTTCCACGTCGCTGCGGCTGACATGGCCGAGGCCGAATTCACGAATGCCTGGGGAGTCGATCAGCTCGCCGCCACCGGGGAAGTGGAACAG
Organism: Pseudomonas sp. R4-34-07; assembly: GCF_003852375.1. Taxonomy (NCBI): domain Bacteria; kingdom Pseudomonadati; phylum Pseudomonadota; class Gammaproteobacteria; order Pseudomonadales; family Pseudomonadaceae; genus Pseudomonas; species Pseudomonas sp. R4-34-07. The sequence continues at coordinate 607,183 of NZ_CP027760.1, forward strand.
CCGTGCGGTAGTGGTGGTGTGCGTGCCCTGGCCGGACAGCTCCGACAGCGGGCCGACACGGGTGTCGACTTCCGGCAGCAGGCTGTTGACCAGCGATGACTTGCCCACGCCGGACTGGCCGACAAACACGCTGATACGCCCGTCCAACTGCTGTTGCAGTTGTTCCATGCCGTTGCCATGGTGTGCCGAGACTTCCAGTACCGGATAACCCAGGGTGCGGTAGACCGCCAGTAATGCGTTAAGCGCCGGCGCGTTCTGCTCGTCGATCAAGTCGAATTTGTTCAGCAGCAGCAGCGGGCGGATACCGGCATGCTCGGCGGCGACCAGATAGCGGTCGATCAGGTTGGCGTGGGGCTCGGGCAGCGGCGCGAACACAATCACGATCATGTCGACGTTGGCCGCCACCGGCTTGAGCTGGCCGCGGCTGTCGGGGCGGCGCAATTCGGTGCTGCGGGGCAACTGGGCGACGATCACGCCGATGCCCTGGTTGCCGGCACGCCAGACGACCTTGTCGCCGGTCACCAGCGCAGGCAGGTTGGCGCGCAAATGGCAGCGGGATACCGAGCCGGCGAGCTCGCCTTCCAGCGCCTCGACTTCGACCTGTACGCCGAAGTGCGCGATCACCAGGCCCGTTTGTTCGGGACCCAGGTCGCCGCCCTCAAGCGCTTCCACGGCGGAGGACTCTCGTTTGGCGGCGCGCGCTGCGCGTTCACCTTGAATCTTTTCGATGCGCCAGTTTTGGCGACGATTGAGCTGGCGTTTGGCCATTGGTGTTCCGTGTCGATAATGCAAAAGTTGGGTGAAACGGTCGCGAGTCTAGCACGGCGCCGCCTGCTAAACTGCCCGGCTACGCCAAGGTGCCAAGAGAATCAAGCCATGCAAAACCCACAGAACCTGATATGGATCGATCTGGAAATGACCGGTCTGAACCCCGACACCGACGTCATCATCGAGATGGCGACGATCGTCACCGACAGCAACCTCAACACCTTGGCCGAAGGTCCGGTGATCGCCATCCATCACAGCGACGCCGTGCTCGCCACCATGGACGAATGGAATACCCGCACCCACGGCAACTCCGGCCTGACCCAGCGTGTACGCGACAGCCGCATCAGCATGGCCGAAGCCGAAGCCGAAACCATCGCGTTCCTGGAAAAATGGGTGCCCAAGGGCAAATCGCCGATCTGCGGTAACAGTATCTGCCAGGACCGTCGCTTCCTTTATACGCATATGAAGACACTGGAAAGCTACTTCCACTATCGCAACCTGGACGTGTCCACCTTGAAAGAGCTGGCTGCACGCTGGGCCCCGGAGGTCAAAGACAGCTTCCACAAAGGCAGCACGCACCTGGCGCTGGATGATATTCGCGAGTCGATCGCCGAGTTGCAGCATTACCGCAAGCATTTCATCAAGGCTTGAAGACCTTCCGCCTTGGATCGTTCCCACGCTCCGCGTGGGAATGCAGCCCAGGACGCTCTGCGTCCCAATGTGGGAGGGGGGGGCCCCCGATGGCAGGCGACTCGGTTTATCGCCAAGCGCCCCCTTTTGGTGCCATCAGCAAATGATTAGACTGCCGGCCTCTCTGCAAGGATCGCCATCATGCTGCTGATGCTCTACCTCATCGCCATCACCGCCGAAGCCATGACGGGCGCCTTGTCCGCCGGCCGGCGTGGTATGGACTGGTTTGGCGTGGTGCTGATCGCGTGCGTGACGGCGCTGGGTGGCGGTTCTGTGCGCGATATGTTGCTGGGGCATTACCCGCTGACCTGGGTCAAGCACCCTGAATACCTGGTGCTGACCTCCGTCGCCGCACTGGTGACTATCTTTATCGCACCGTTGATGCGCCATCTACGCTCGCTGTTCCTGGCGCTGGATGCCGTGGGGTTGGTGGCGTTCACTTTGATCGGCTGCATGACCGCCCTGGAAATGGGGCATGGCATGCTGGTCGCCTCGGTCAGTGGCGTAATCACTGGTGTCTTTGGCGGCATCCTGCGCGACATCTTTTGCAACGACATCCCGCTGATCTTCCGCCGTGAGCTGTACGCCAGCGTGTCGTTCCTCGCTGCCTGGTTTTACTTGCTGTGCCTGTATCTGGAATTGCCCAGCGAACAGGCGATCCTGCTGACCTTGTTCAGCGGCTTTCTACTGCGCCTGCTGGCGATCCGGTTTCATTGGGAAATGCCCAAGTTCGTCTATAACGACGACGTCCACTAGCGGGCGGCGTGCTGGTTCAGCGCCCATTCCACATGCTCACGCACCAGTTCCGAGGGGTAGTCGCGCCGCGCCTTCAAGGCTTCCAGCACCGGAATGCTCGAGGGGGCATTGCCCAGGCCCACCGCCAGGTTGCGCAGCCAGCGCTCGTATCCGGCCCGGCGCAAGGGTGAGCCCTCGGTGCTGCTGAGGAATTTATCCTCGTCCCACATAAACAGTTCGGCCAGGGTCGCGTTATCCAGATTGTGCCGTGGCTTGAAATCGCTTTCGCCAGTGGGTCGGGCGAAACGATTCCACGGGCAAACGATCTGACAGTCATCGCAGCCAAATACCCGGTTGCCGATCAGTGGGCGCAGGTCCTCGGGAATGGCGCTCTTGAGCTCGATGGTCAGGTAGGAAATGCAGCGCCGGGCATCCAGCACGTAAGGGCCGACGAACGCGTTGGTGGGGCAGATGTCCAGGCACGCCGTGCAGCGGCCACAGTGCTCGGTGGTATGGGGTGGGTCGATCGGTAACGGCAAATCGACAAACAGTTCGCTCAGGAAGAAATAGCTGCCGGCCTTGCGATTGAGTACCAGGGTGTTCTTGCCGATCCAGCCGAGGCCGGCCTGTTCGGCGATGGCTTTTTCCAGTACGGGTGCGCTGTCGACAAAGGCTCGAAAGCCGAACGGCCCGATCTGCGCCTGGATACGGTCGGCCAGTTGCTGCACGCGCTTGCGGATCAGCTTGTGATAGTCGCGGCCCAGGGCGTAACGCGAGACATAGGCTTTTTCCGGCTCGGCCAGTAGCTGTGCCATTTGCGTGTCGCCGGGCAGGTAATCCATGCGCAGTGACACCACGCGCAAGGTGCCGGGCACCAGTTCTTCGGGGTGGGAGCGTTTGCTGCCATGGGCGCCCATGTAGTCCATCTCGCCGTGGTAGCCCGCGTCGAGCCAGCGTTGCAGGTGCTGTTCATGCTCAGCCAGGTCGAGACCGCTGATGCCGACTTGTTGGAAACCCAGCTCGCGGCCCCAGTCTTTGATCGATTGGGCGAGGGCGGGCAGATCGGAGGTAATAGCGGGCATGAGACACGGGAAACCACAGGTTAGATGCGTATAATTCTGCCAGACATCGGAGCTTGAAGACGCATGCCTCAGACAAAACACGAAATAACCGACGTGCAGCCGCTGTTGCCCGGCCACTTGCCGCAACTGGCTGCGCGCTCCCCGGACGCCCATAAAGGGCAGTTTGGCCATCTATTGGTGATTGGCGGCGACCGAGGCTTTGGCGGCGCCGCGCTGCTCAGTGCCGAGAGCGCGTTGCGCAGTGGCGCCGGCATGGTGTCCCTAGCAACCCGCGTGGAGCATGTTCCCGCCGCGCTGGCGCGCTTGCCGGAAGTGATGACCGTAGGCGTGAGTTCGGCCAATCAGCTGATGGGCTTGCTGGAAAAAATCTCGGTCATTGTGATCGGCCCCGGTCTCGGTGACGCGTCCTGGGGTAAAAGCCTGCTGTCCGTCGCCGCCAACGCGCACCTGCCGCAAGTCTGGGACGCCGATGCCTTGAATCAATTGGCGACCGGCAGCGTCAGCCTGCCCGCCAATTGCGTGATCACCCCGCATCCAGGCGAAGCCGCACGGCTGCTGGGCATTTCGACAGCCGAGGTTCAGGCCGACCGCCTTAAGGTGGCGCGCGCGTTGAGCCGTAAATTCGACGCAGTGGCTATTCTCAAGGGTGCCGGCAGTTTGATTGCAAGCCCGGACGGGCGCGTTTCACGTTGTGACCAGGGCCATCCCGCCATGGCGACGGCGGGGCTCGGTGACGTATTGGCCGGCCTCGTGGGCGCATTGCTCGCCCAGGGCATGCCGGCGTATGAGGCCAGCTGCCTGGCCGTGTGGCTGCACGCCACGGCAGGGGATCGCCAGGGCACCTTCGGTCGCGGGCTGGCAGCGAGCGACCTGATACCTGCCATTCGTCAATTGCTGGAGGAGCAGTCGCCGTGCCTGAAGTAAATCTTTTCCTGGCCGATGAAGACGCGATGGTCGCGTTCGGTCACGCTATTGCACGAGTGACGGGCGGGGCGGGGCTGGTGTTTCTCGAAGGTGACCTGGGGGCGGGCAAGACTACGCTGTCTCGGGGCATCATTCGCGGGTTGGGCCATACCGGTGCGGTAAAAAGCCCGACGTTCACCCTGGTCGAACCCTACGAGATCGGTGACGTGCGTGCCTTCCACTTCGACCTCTATCGCCTGGTCGACCCTGAAGAGCTGGAGTTCATGGGCATTCGTGATTACTTCGACGAAGACGCGCTGTGCCTGATCGAGTGGCCAGATAAAGGCACAGGCTTTTTGCCAAAGCCTGACATGACCATTACCATTACGCCGCACGAGCACGGACGTCAGCTGAAGTTGTTGCCCCAGAGCCCGCGCGGTGAAGCGTGGCGTGATGCTCTGGCATTGGAATTCAAATAATTGGTGGGGTTAGGTATGCGCTTTCGCGCGTTGGTTGCTGTCGTGGGGGTGTTGCTTGCGGCAATGACTGTCAATGCTGTGGCTGCTTCACAGGTCAAGAGTGTCCGCCTGTGGCGAGCGCCGGATAACACGCGACTGGTGTTCGACCTGTCGGGCCCTGTCCAGCACAGCGTCTTTACCCTCACGGCGCCTGATCGCCTGGTGATCGACATCAACGGTGCGACCCTGGCCGCACCGCTGAAAGTCTCCACCGCCAACACCCCGATTACCATGATGCGTTCGGCCCAGCGTACGCCGACCGATTTGCGCGTGGTCATCGACCTGAAAAAAGCGGTCACCCCCAAAAGCTTCTCCCTGGCGCCCAACGCCCAATATGGCAACCGCCTGGTGGTCGACCTGTTCGACAACCCCGCCGATGCCGCCCCGCCGCCTGCGCCGACGCCCAGCGTGGCGACGGTGCCGGCGGTGCCGGTCAACCCCTCGCAGCCGCAGGTCAAGCTGCCACCGCCGCCGCCCGCTCCGGCAGGCAAGCGCGACATTATCGTGGTGATCGATGCCGGCCACGGTGGCGAAGACCCCGGCGCGTCCGGCTCGCGCGGCCAGCATGAAAAAGACGTGGTGCTGGCGATCGCCCGCGAACTGCAACGCCAGGTCAACGGCATGAAAGGCTATCGCGCCGAACTGACCCGTACCGGTGACTATTTCATCCCGTTGCGCGGGCGTACCGAAATCGCCCGCAAGAAGGGCGCGGACCTGTTCGTATCGATCCACGCCGACGCCGCCCCTTCCTCGGCGGCGTTCGGTGCGTCGGTGTTTGCCTTGTCCGATCGTGGCGCCACGTCCGAGACCGCCCGTTGGCTGGCCGACAGCGAAAACCGTTCCGACTTGATCGGCGGGGCCGGCAACGTCTCCCTCGATGACAAAGACAAAATGCTCGCCGGCGTACTGCTCGACTTGTCGATGACCGCCTCGCTGACGTCCAGCCTGAACGTCGGCCAGAAAGTCCTGAGTAACATTGGCCGGGTCACCTCGCTGCACAAGCAGCGCGTGGAGCAGGCCGGGTTCATGGTGTTGAAGTCGCCGGATATCCCGTCGATCCTGGTCGAAACCGGCTTCATTTCCAACGCCAACGAGGCCTCAAAGCTGGCCAGTGCCAGCCACCAGCAAGCGTTGGCGCGCTCGATCAGCGCCGGCGTGCGCCAGTTCTTCCAACAGAACCCGCCACCGGGCACTTACATCGCCTGGTTGCGTGACTCCGGCAAAATCGCCCAGGGCCCGCGTGACCACCGCGTGCAGCCTGGCGACACCGTGGCGATGCTGGCCGTACGTTTCCAGGTCACCCCCGCCGCCTTGCGCAGCGCTAACAACCTGAAAACCGACGAGTTGAGAATTGGCCAGATGTTGACCATCCCCGGCACTGAATTGGCGGCGCAGTAATGAGCGAATCTGTGTTGAATAGTGGCTCGCGCATCGAACTGCTCAGCCCGCGCCTGGCGAACCAGATCGCCGCAGGTGAGGTGGTCGAGCGCCCGGCGTCGGTGATCAAGGAACTGCTGGAAAACAGCATCGATTCCGGCGCCAGGCGCATCGACGTGGACGTGGAGCAGGGCGGCGTCAAGTTGCTGCGGGTACGTGACGATGGCAGCGGCATATCTTCGGATGACCTGCCGCTGGCCCTGGCCCGTCACGCCACCAGCAAGATTCGCGACCTGGAAGACCTTGAAAGGGTGATGAGCCTGGGCTTTCGCGGTGAGGCCCTGGCTTCCATCAGCTCCGTGGCCCGCCTGACCCTGACTTCTCGTACGCGCGGTGCCGAACAGGCCTGGCAAGTGGAAACCGAAGGCCGCGACATGGCGCCTCGGGTCCAGCCGGCAGCCCATCCGGTGGGCACCTCGGTGGAAGTGCGCGACCTGTTCTTCAACACCCCGGCGCGGCGCAAATTCCTCAAGGCCGAGAAAACCGAATTCGACCACCTGCAGGAAGTGATCAAGCGCCTGGCCCTGGCGCGCTTCGATGTGGCGTTCCATCTGCGCCACAACGGCAAAACCATCCTCAGCCTGCACGAAGCCAATGACGACGCCGCGCGCGCTCGGCGAGTGGCGGCCGTGTGCGGTGCCGGCTTCCTGGAGCAGGCGCTGCCGATTGAAATCGAACGCAATGGCTTGCGCCTATGGGGCTGGGTCGGTTTGCCGACCTTCTCCCGCAGCCAGGCCGATTTGCAGTATTTCTTCGTCAACGGCCGTGCGGTGCGCGACAAACTGGTGGCCCATGCGGTTCGCCAGGCGTACCGCGACGTATTGTTCAACGGTCGGCATCCGACGTTTGTGCTGTTTTTCGAGGTCGACCCCTCGGTGGTCGACGTCAACGTGCACCCGACCAAGCACGAAGTGCGCTTCCGTGACGGGCGCATGGTGCATGACTTCTTGTACGGCACCTTGCACCGTGCCTTGGGTGATGTGCGCCCGGATGACCAGTTATCCGCGCCAATCGTAACGGCGGTGGTCCGCCCGAGCGGCCCCGAGGCTGGCGAGTTCGGTCCCCAGGGCGAAATGAGCCTCGCTGGCAACCTGCTGCAATCATCGCAGCCGCAGCCGAATTACACCGCGCCCAATTCGGGAGCCGGCGCAGGGTATCAATATCAATACACGCCACGGCCGCAATCGACCGTGCCGGTGGCTGAGGCCCAGGCGGCTTACCGTGAATTCTTCGCGCCGTTGCCGGGTGCCGAGCCGGGCACCGTTGCCTTGCCCGAGGGCGGCGGTGATATTCCGCCGCTGGGCTACGCGCTGGCGCAACTCAAGGGCATCTACATCCTCGCGGAAAATGCCCACGGCCTGGTGCTGGTGGACATGCACGCCGCCCACGAGCGGATCATGTACGAGCGCCTGAAGATCGCCATGGCCAGTGAAGGGCTCAGTGGTCAGCCGCTGCTGGTGCCGGAATCCCTGGCAGTCAGCCAGCGCGAAGCCGATTGTGCCGAGGAACACCACGGTGTGTTCCAGAAGCTGGGCTTCGAACTGCAACGCCTGGGCCCGGAGACCCTGGCGATCCGTCAGATTCCTGCGCTGCTCAAGCAGGCCGAGGCCAATCGCCTGGTGTCCGACGTACTGGCGGACCTGATGGAATACGGCACCAGCGACCGTATCCAGGCGCATATCAACGAACTGCTCGGCACCATGGCCTGCCACGGTGCCATCCGCGCCAACCGCCGACTGGCCCTGCCGGAAATGAACGGCCTGCTGCGCGACATGGAAAACACCGAGCGCAGTGGCCAATGCAACCATGGCCGACCGACCTGGACCCAGATGGGCCTGGATGATCTGGACAAACTGTTCCTGCGCGGTCGCTGATGAGTGCCTTGCCCCCCGCGATCTTCCTGATGGGCCCGACGGCCGCGGGCAAGACCGACCTGGCCATCGAACTGACCAAGGTCTTGCCGTGCGAGCTGATCAGCGTCGACTCTGCCCTGGTTTACCGGGACATGGACATCGGCACGGCCAAGCCTTCAAAAGAGCTGTTGGCCCGGCATCCGCATCGGTTGATCGACATTATCGACCCGTCCGAAAGCTATTCGGCCGCAGATTTCCGTACCGACGCCCTGGCCGCCATGGCTGAAATCACCGCGCGGGGCAACATCCCGCTGTTGGTCGGCGGCACGATGCTCTACTACAAGGCTTTGCAGGAGGGCCTGGCGGACATGCCGCCCGCTGACGCCCAGGTGCGCGCCGAGCTTGAAGATCAAGCCGCGCGCCTCGGCTGGCAGGCCCTGCACGACCAGCTGGCGGCGGTAGACCCGGTGTCTGCGGCGCGCATCCACCCCAACGACCCCCAGCGACTTACCCGTGCGCTGGAAGTCTGGCGCGTCAGCGGCCAGACCATGACTGAACACAGGCTGAGACAAACTGCGCAAAGTGCTGATGCAGACGCATCTGGTCAGTCACAATTGCCCTATACTGTGGCGAATCTGGCCATCGCTCCGGCAAATCGCCAGGTGCTGCATGAACGAATTGCACAAAGATTCACAATTATGTTGGAACAGGGGTTTGTGGAGGAGGTCGTAGCACTGCGTTCCCGAGGTGATCTGCATCCAGGATTGCCTTCGATACGTGCTGTAGGCTACCGCCAAGTCTGGGATCATCTGGATGGCAAGCTGACGTCAGCCGAAATGCAGGAGCGCGGCATCATTGCCACGCGCCAATTGGCGAAGCGCCAGTTCACCTGGCTGCGCAGCTGGAGCGATTTGCACTGGCTGGACAGCCTGGACAGCGACAATCTGTCACGCGCCTTGAAATACTTGGGAACGGTCTCCATATTGAGCTGAGTCCTTGCAATTGCCGTCTATCCTTGGGGGTGTGACGGCCATGAGCTATTTATTTTCCGATTTTTATTATTGATCCTTAAAGGAGTGCGGCACATGTCAAAAGGGCATTCGCTACAAGACCCTTACTTGAATACTTTACGTAAAGAGAAAGTGGGGGTTTCCATCTATCTGGTCAACGGTATCAAGTTGCAAGGTACGATCGAGTCGTTCGACCAGTTCGTGATCCTGCTGAAAAACACCGTCAGCCAGATGGTTTACAAACACGCTATCTCTACAGTCGTCCCTGTTCGTCCGATCCGTCTGCCTAGCGCAGCAGGTGATGAAGCAGCTGACGCTGAGCCAGGTAACGCCTGATAGGAGTCTCCTTTGTTCTTTGAGCGCCACGGTGGTGGTGAGCGAGTAATCCTCGTTCACTTGGATGGACAGGACCCTGAGGCGCGCGAAGATCCGCAGGAGTTTCAGGAGTTGGCAAATTCGGCCGGCGCCGAGACCGTTGCGTTTTTTAACGTGCCGCGTCATCGGCCAACCGCCAAATACCTGATCGGCAGCGGCAAGGTCGAGGAATTGCGCGACCTGGTCCACGCTGAAGAAGCCGATCTGGTGATCTTCAATCACACCCTCACGCCCAGTCAGGAACGTAACCTCGAACGTGTCTTCGAGTGTCGCGTGATCGACCGCACCGGTCTGATTCTCGATATTTTCGCCCAACGCGCGCGTACCCATGAAGGCAAACTGCAGGTCGAACTGGCCCAGCTTGACCACATGAGCACCCGCCTGGTGCGCGGTTGGACTCACCTTGAGCGCCAGGGCGGCGGCATCGGCATGCGTGGCCCGGGTGAAACCCAGCTGGAAACCGACCGACGCCTGTTGCGGGTTCGCCTGCGCCAGATCAAGGGCCGCCTGGAAAAAGTGCGCAGCCAGCGCGAGCAATCGCGTCGAGGCCGTTCGCGTGCGGATATCCCTACCGTGTCACTGGTGGGGTACACCAACGCCGGCAAATCCACACTCTTCAACAACGTGACGAAATCGGACGTGTACGCGGCAGACCAACTGTTCGCCACGCTCGACCCGACCCTGCGCCGCCTGGATATCGGCGACCTGGGGCCGATCGTCCTGGCCGATACCGTGGGTTTCATCCGGCACTTGCCGCACAAGCTGGTCGAGGCATTTCGGTCTACGCTCGAAGAGTCGAGCAATTCCGACCTGCTGTTGCACGTAATCGATGCGGCTGAACCGGATCGCATGCTGCAGATCGAGCAGGTGATGGTAGTGCTGGGCGAGATTGGTGCACAGGACTTGCCGATCCTCGAGGTCTATAACAAACTCGATTTGCTTGAAGGCGTCGAGCCACAAATTCAGCGCGACGAGAACGGCAAGCCTCAACGGGTCTGGCTGTCGGCGCGTGATGGCAGTGGCCTGGAGCTGCTGGAACAAGCCATTGCCGAGTTGCTCGGCAGCGATTTGTTCGTGGGCACCTTGCGCTTGCCGCAGCGTTTTGCTCGACTGCGTGCACAGTTTTTCGAGCTGGGCGCGGTACAGAAAGAAGAACACGACGAAGAAGGTGTCAGCTTGCTGGACGTTCGATTGCCGCGCTCGGAGCTCAATCGACTGGTCAGTCGCGAGGGTGTTGTACCGGCAGAGTTCATCGAGCAACACACTTTGCAATAAAAGCCTGAGAAAGCGGTTGTGCCGCGGTGGCAGGCATTCTGTAGCATTGGTCGGCGCGCCGTGGGTGCGTCTTTGCTTTATCAGATGGAGAGCGCTATGGCTTGGAATGAGCCGGGTGGCAACTCGAATAATCAGGATCCTTGGGGTGGTAAGCGCCGCAATAATGGCGACCGCAAGGGGCCACCGGATCTCGACGAGGCCTTCCGAAAGCTGCAGGAAAGCCTGAATGGGTTGTTCGGTGGTGGAAAAAAACGCGGTAGTGACGAGGGTGGTCGCACGAGCAAGGGCGGTGGCTATGGCCTGCTGGGCCTGGGCCTTGTCGTGCTTGCGGCCGTCTGGCTGTACAGCGCGGTCTATGTAGTGGACGAGCAGGAGCAAGCCGTGGTGCTGCGCTTCGGCAAGTACTACGAGACTGTCGGGCCAGGCCTGAACATCTATTTCCCGCCGATCGACAAGAAGTACATGGAGAACGTCACGCGTGAGCGTGCCTACACCAAGCAGGGCCAGATGCTGACCGAAGACGAGAACATCGTCGAAGTGCCGCTGACCGTGCAGTACAAGATCACCAACCTGCAGGACTTCGTGCTGAACGTCGACCAGCCGGAAATCAGCCTGCAACACGCAACCGAAAGTGCCTTGCGCCACGTGGTGGGTTCCACCGCCATGGACCAAGTGCTGACCGAAGGGCGTGAGTTGATGGCCAGCGAAATCAAGGAGCGCCTGCAACGGTTCCTCGATACCTATCGCACCGGTATCACCGTCACCCAGGTCAACGTACAGAGCGCTGCCGCACCGCGTGAAGTGCAGGAAGCCTTTGACGACGTGATCCGTGCCCGTGAAGACGAGCAGCGTTCGCGCAACCAGGCAGAAACCTACGCCAATGGCGTGGTGCCGGAAGCCCGTGGTCAAGCCCAGCGCATCCTCGAAGATGCCAACGGCTACCGCGACGAAGTGGTCTCCCGTGCCAAGGGTGAGGCAGACCGCTTTACCAAGCTGGTTGCCGAGTACCGCAAGGCACCTGAAGTGACCCGTGAGCGTCTGTACCTGGACACCATGCAGGAAGTCTTCAGCAATACGAGCAAGGTTCTCGTGACCGGCAGCAAGGGTGGGCAGAACAACCTGCTGTACCTGCCGCTGGACAAGATGATCGAAGGTGGTCGTAGCGGCACCAGCGCGCCGTCCACCGGTTCGAATGCCGCTGCCAACGAAGCGAGCGCCCGTGCGGCCGCTGACTTGCTGCAACAGCAAACACGTACCAGGGAGAGCCGTTGATGAGCAATAAATCGCTGACCGCCCTGATTGTGGGCGTCGTCGTGGTCATCGCTGCCTGGAACTGCTTCTACATCGTGGCTCAGACCGAGCGTGCGGTGCTGCTGCAATTCGGTCGCGTGGTCCAGGCGGATGTCCAGCCGGGCCTGCATGTGAAAGTCCCCTACGTCAACCAGGTGCGCAAGTTCGACGCCCGCCTGATGACCCTGGATGCACCGACACAGCGCTTCCTGACCCTGGAAAAGAAAGCCGTGATGGTTGACGCCTACGCCAAGTGGCGCGTCAAGGACGCCGAGCGCTTCTACACCGCGACTTCCGGCCTCAAGCAGATTGCCGACGAGCGTTTGTCGCGCCGTCTGGAATCGGGCCTGCGCGACCAGTTTGGTAAGCGCACCCTGCATGAGGTGGTATCCGGTGAACGTGATGCGCTGATGGCTGACATCACTCGTTCGCTGAACACCATGGCGGAGAAAGAGCTGGGTATCGAAGTGGTCGATGTGCGCGTCAAGGCCATTGACCTGCCCAAGGAAGTGAACCGCAGCGTGTTCGAGCGCATGAGCACCGAGCGTGAGCGTGAAGCCCGTGAGCACCGCGCCAAAGGTAACGAGCTGGCCGAAGGTATCCGTGCGGATGCCGATCGTCAGCGCCGTGTACTGCTGGCGGAAGCCTATCGCGAGTCTGAAGAGGCCCGTGGTGATGGTGATGCTCAAGCCGCGGCGATCTACGCCAAGGCTTACGGCCAGGACCAGGAGTTCTACGCGTTCTACCGTAGCCTGCGTGCCTACCGTGAAAGCTTCGCGAACAAGACCGACGTGCTGGTGCTGGACCCAAGCAGCGACTTCTTCCGCTACCTGGAAAAGTCCAAGTAACAGGCCTGTGATTCTGCAGGATCACTCCGTCGGGCGGCTAAAATGCCTGGCGGGGTGATCCTTTCAGAAAACGGGTGTATGATGCGGCAGCCGGGAAATTCCCGGCTTTTTTGCGTCTGCATGTTCGATTCGGCAGGCGTGACAGGTTTTTCGAGGAAAGTGCCCGACGAGGCCGGTTACAGGTCGTTCGTCACGTCGCTCTTGCGCGTGGTTTATGCAGGCGGCGGGTATTTTCTGCTTCACTCAAGGCTCGGCCGAGGGCTGGCCGCCCGGATCATAGGGGAATGGCGTAATGGCAACGGTAGACCGCTGGCTGCTGCCAGATGGCATCGAAGAAGTACTGCCACCAGAAGCTGCGCGCATTGAAATAGCGCGTCGCCAGGTGTTGGATCTGTTCCAGAGCTGGGGTTACGAGTTTGTCGTGACTCCCCATATCGAGTACCTGGAATCCCTGCTGACCGGCGCGGGCCAGGACCTGGATCTGCGCACCTTCAAGGTTATCGACCCGCAATCGGGCCGGCAGATGGGGTTTCGTGCCGACATCACGCCGCAAGTGGCGCGTATCGATGCGCACACCCTGCGCCGCGAAGGCCCGAGCCGCCTGTGCTACGCCGGCAGCGTGCTACATGCCCAGCCACGTGCCTTGTCATCGTCCCGCAGCCCGATCCAGTTGGGCGCCGAGCTGTATGGCGATGCGAGCCCGAGCAGCGACGTCGAGGTGATCAGCCTGATGCTGGCCATGCTGCAACTGGCTGATGTGCCGGATGTGCACATGGACCTGGGCCACGTCGGTATCTACCGTGGCCTCGCTCGTGCCGCTGGTTTGTCCGGTGAAGCCGAGCAACAACTGTTCGACGCCCTGCAACGCAAGGCGATTGACGAAGTGATCGCCCTCACCGAAGGCGTGCCGGCTGACCTCGCGCAGATGTTGCGCGCGTTGGTCAACCTGTGCGGCGGCCGTGAAGTGCTGGTGGCTGCGCGTGAGCGCCTGGCCAATGCGCCAGCGCCGGTGCTGGCGGCTCTGGACGATGTGCTGGCGATTGCCGAGCAGTTGTCGGCGCGCTTCCCGCAATTGCCGCTGTATTTTGACCTGGGCGAGTTGCGCGGCTACCACTACCACACCGGTGTGGTGTTCGCGGTGTTCGTTCCGGGTGTTGGCCAGGCCATCGCCCAGGGCGGTCGCTACGACGATATCGGCGCCGACTTCGGTCGCGCCCGTCCGGCCACTGGCTTTTCCACCGATTTGAAAACCCTGGTGACCCTGGGGCGTGCTGAGGTCGAGCTGCCGTCTGGTGGCATCTGGATGCCCGACAGTACGGACGCGGCACTCTGGCAGCAGGTTTGCCAGTTGCGCAGTGAGGGTCAGCGTGTCGTCCAGGCCTTGCCTGGGCAGCCATTGGCCGCCGCCCGTGAAGCGGACTGCGACCGGCAATTGATTCAGCAGAACGGGCTTTGGCAAGTATCGCCACTGGCTTCTTGAGTTTTCCTGCCGGCCATCGCCGGCACCAAGTTTGCGCGAATGAGGACAAGTGTTATGGGTAAGAATGTCGTAGTCCTGGGCACCCAATGGGGTGATGAGGGCAAAGGCAAGATCGTTGATCTGCTGACCGAACATGCTGCCGCCGTAGTGCGCTACCAAGGTGGCCACAACGCGGGTCACACCCTGGTCATCGATGGCGAAAAAACCGTCTTGCACCTGATCCCGTCGGGCGTACTGCGCGAAGGCGTGCAGTGCCTGATCGGCAACGGCGTGGTGGTTGCACCGGACGCCCTGTTGCGCGAGATCACCAAGCTGGAAGAGAAAGGCGTACCGGTGCGTGAGCGCCTGCGTATCAGCCCATCCTGCCCGCTGATCCTGTCCTTCCACGTGGCGCTGGACCAGGCCCGTGAAAAGGCCCGTGGCGAGCTGAAGATCGGCACCACCGGTCGCGGCATCGGCCCGGCCTACGAAGACAAGGTGGCGCGCCGTGGCCTGCGTGTAGGCGACCTGCTCAACATGCCGCGCTTTGAAGACAAGCTGCGTGAATTGGTGGATTACCACAACTTCATGCTGGTGGGTTACTACAAAGAGCCGGCCATCGAGTTCGAAAAGACCCTAGCCGAGTGCAAGGAATACGCTGAGCTGCTCAAGCCGCTGATGCTGGACGTGACGGCCGAACTGCACGACCTGCGTCGCGCCGGCAAAGACATCATGTTCGAAGGCGCCCAGGGTTCGTTGCTCGACATCGACCACGGCACCTACCCGTACGTGACCAGTTCCAACACCACCGCTGGCGGCGTTGCTACCGGTTCGGGCGTTGGCCCGATGTTCCTGGACTACATCCTGGGCATCACCAAGGCTTACACCACCCGCGTAGGTTCTGGCCCGTTCCCGACTGAGCTGTTCGACGAAGTTGGCGCGCACCTGGCCAAGCAAGGCCACGAGTTCGGCGCAACCACTGGCCGCGCCCGTCGTTGTGGCTGGTTCGACGCCGTTATCCTGCGTCGCGCTATCGACGTGAACAGCATCTCGGGCATCTGCCTGACCAAGCTGGACGTACTCGACGGTCTGGAAGCCATCAACATCTGCACCGGTTACAAAGACGCCGCAGGTAATGACGTCGCTCCTACTGACGCCGACAGCTACGTGGGCCTGCAGCCTGTGTACGAAGAAGTGCCGGGCTGGACCGAGTCGACCGTGGGCGCCAAGACTTTGGAAGAGTTGCCAGCCAATGCCCGTGCTTACATCAAGCGCGTTGAAGAACTGATTGGCGCGCCGATCGACATTATTTCGACGGGCCCGGACCGCAACGAGACCATCGTTCTGCGTCATCCGTTCGCTTAATAAGCTGTTGATGTAAAAAGCAAAGGGCTCCTTCGGGAGCCCTTTGTCGTTTGTGTCTGGCAAGCGGCACGACCCTTGCTGTGTTTCCTTCTTTCCGAGGTGCTATCAATTTAATGGCATCCGTGGTGGAGGGATTCCCAGTGTCTGCCGTTCTCTCGTTGTTACAAAGTCGTCTGTTGCGACCAGTGTTCGTTACCCTAGGTATCGCTCTTTTGGTGCAAGTGCTGGTGGCCGTCGCGCTGACGCGGAGCACCGTCACCGCCTTGGAGGCAGATTTGGGTAATCGCCTGGGCATCGACAGCCAGAAGCTGTCCGGCGAATTGGCCCAGGCCGGCAAGGAAGTCACGTCCAGCCTGGACAGTTTGTCCACCAGCACCCGTCAGCGTCTGACCGCTGGGCTTTCCACGCGCCTTCAGCAAGAGCAGAAGCAATTGCGTGCGACCCTGGAAAAAGACTTGCAGGACTCTGCCAATGACATGGCGCAGTTGCTGGCGTCGGTGGCGCCGCGAGCCATGTGGGACAGCGATGTGCCAACCTTGTCGGAGTTCGCCCGGCGCGCGCAGCGCAATCCCAACGTGTTGTTCGTGGTGTACGACGACGCGGCGGGCGAGCACCTGACCCGTTACCTGAACCGTGAAAACCCGATCAACCAGGCCCTGTTGGCAAAGGGCGCGGGGGAGCGGGCCCTGGATAAAGTGCTGGACGCGGCCAAGACTGATCCTGCGGTGTATTACGTCGAAGCCTCAATCAGCCCCAACGGCGTGGAGATCGGCAAGGTCCGCATGGGGGTTTCCACCGCGTCGGTCGAAGCCGATCTGCAAGCACTGGACAAGCGCTTCGCCGCGCTGATTGCCAGCGGTGATCAACTGGTCGGTGACAGCCTCAAAGGCGCAGCGGCGGATAGCGCTGCGGCTATGGGCGCGCGCCTGCAATCAGCGCAAGCCACCGCCACCCAAATGACCGCCAACACCACCAGCGCGGTTCAAGAGGCCGCCGGCACCCTGCGCTGGCGCATCGGCATGGGCCTGGCGCTGGTCGGTCTTGGCGTATTACTGCTGATCGCCATCGTGCTCGGTCGCCGCGTCGTCAACCGCTTGAAGCTGCTGATCGCTGCCATGGATGATTTGGCGGCGGGCGAGGGCGACCTTACCAAGCGGGTGCAAATCAGCAGCAAGGATGAGATCGGCGACATGGCGTCGGCGGTCAATCGCTTTGTGGATAAGTTGCAGCCCATCGTGCGCGAAGCGGGTGAGGTGGCCCAGCGCACCGGTGTGGAAATCGGCGCGATGACCTTGCGCAATGCGGGTGCCGACAAGGCTGCCGGTTTGCAGCGTGATGAAGTCGCCGAGAGCCTGCGCGCACTGTCGCAGATGGCCGATGAGGCCCAGGCCGAAAGCCATGCCATGCAGGCGGCGCTGCAACAGGTGGTGGAGATTCGCCAGGCGACGGATGAGAACTCACGCACGTCGGCCGAAGTTGGCAGTTTGATCGAGGCGTTGGCGGGGCAGGTGCAGGCGGGGTCCCAGGTCATTGAGCGCCTGGCCCAACAGAGTGAGCAGATTGAAGTGGTGCTGACGGTGATCCATGGGATCGCCGAGCAAACCAACCTGCTCGCCCTGAACGCCGCCATCGAAGCGGCGCGCGCCGGTGAAACGGGGCGCGGTTTTGCGGTGGTTGCAGACGAAGTGCGCGCACTGGCCAGTAAAACCCAAAGCTCCACCGGTGATATCCAGGCGCATATCGTGGCGTTGCAACAGGGCGCGCGTGAGGCGGTGGACACCATCGGCAAAGCCGGGCGCCAGGCCAGTGAGGGCTTGCTGGTACTGCGCGAGAGCGTGCGTTTGCAGCAGACGGTGCAGGCTTCGGTGGAGCAGGTTCATGCGGCAATCGGCCTGGCGACCCGCGCGGCCGAGCACCAGGCCCAGGGCGCGCATGCGGTGCGTGGGCGCGTCGAGGTGATCCACGCCCAGGCTGAGCGTGCTGCGCAGGCGGTGGTGGAAACCACGGCCAGTGGCAAGGTGCTGGACGGGTTGGCGGCGCAGTTGAAGGCAAGTTTGGGGCAGTTCAGGGCTTAGCGCCGCCTGGACTGGCGCTATCGGGGGCAAGCCCTAATGCCAGTCAGTTAAGAAGTAGAAAGGGTAAAAAGTAACCTGTGGCGAGGGAGCTTGCTCCCGCTGGACTGCGCAGCAGTCCCATTTTTGGGGCCGCTTCGCGGCCCAGCGGGAGCAAGCTCCCTCGCCACAGGTACAGTGTTCGTCCTTAACTGACTGGCATTAGGGCAAGCCCCCTCCCACATTTGGAATGCGTTCTGATGTGGGAGGGGGCTTGCCCCCGATAGCAATCTCAACGGCTCAAATACATCCGCGTCGTAAGCAGATACACCGGCAACCCCGACACCAAGATCAACAACGCCGCATAAGGCGCCGCCGCCGCAAACTCCACATTCGAAGTATGCGCCCACACGGCAGTCGCCAAGGTGTTCAACCCAGTCGGACTCAACAGCAAGGTCGCCGTCAATTCCTTCATCGCATCCAGAAACACCAGGGCAAACGCCGCACCCAATGCCGGGAAGATGATCGGCAGTGTCACCCGGCAAAACGCATTGAAGGGCGATGCCCCCAGCGTCCGCGCAGCCTCTTCCAGCTGGGGCGCGGCCTTGTTCAATGCCGTGCGTATCGGCGCCTGGGCCAGCGGCAGAAACAACAGCGCGTAGGCGATCAGCAGCAGCGCCGACGTTTGATACAGCGCCGGCACGTAATGCAGGGCGAAATACACCAGGGTCAGCGCAATTACCAGGCCGGGCAGGGCGTGCAGCAGGTAGGGCAGGCGTTCAGCCCAGATCGCCAGTCGGCCTTTATAGCGCACCACCAGCAAGCCTACCGGCACCGCCAACGCCAGGCACACCGCTGCGCCACCCAGGGACAGCGCCAGGGACGATAACAACGCTTCACTGATCTCGGCCACCGGAAACGCCGCCGACGAGCCCACGGCCAGCCAATAACCGAGCATCCCCAGCGGAATGCCGCTGCCGATGACTGCCAGCGCCAGGCAATACAGCTGACCGAGCGGCGCCCACTTGCCCAATTTCAACTGTTCGGCATGCCGCGCCGCGCCCTGGCCAATACGTACATGGCGGCCCTTGCCACGCATGCGCAGTTCCAGCCACAGCAGGGTCAGGCACATCGCCAGGAGCACCGCCGAGAGCATCGCCGCATTGGCGTTGCTGAACTCCAGCTCGAATTGCTGATAGATCGCGGTCGTGAAGGTCTGCAAGCCGATGATCGACAAAGCCCCGAACTCCACCAGCATGTGCAGCGCAATCAGCAGCGCGCCGGCCACCAGCGAGGGCCACAACAGCGGCAAGGTGATGCGTCGAAACACGCCCCAGCGATTCAGGCCCAGGGTGCGCGCTGATTCTTCCAGGGCGGGATCAAGATTACGCAGTGTCGCGGCCACCGGCAGAAACACCAGCGGGTATTTGGACAGGCTCATCACCAGGATCGCGCCGCCGAGGCCTTCGAAGTTGGCGCTCAGCGACACCCAGGTGAAGCTGCTGACAAACGCCGGCACCGCAAACGGCAGACACAGGATCACCCCCCAGAGGCGCCGTCCAGGCAGGTTGCTGCGCTCCAGCAACCAGGCCAGGGACAGGCCGACCACGCCGCACACCACCGTCACGCCCACCATCAGCGCCAGGGTGTTGCGCAGCAGCCCGAAGACATAAGGTCGCCACAGCAGATGCACCGCCTGCGCCCAACCAGCCTGCCAGGTCTTGAGCCCGACATAGGCCAGCGGCAACAGACTCAGGCCTACCAGGAATAGCACCGGCAACAGCAGCCAGATCGAAGGGCGTTTGCGCCGGGGGCGAAAACCTGCGGCGCTGAGCGATGGGTTCATCAGTTCAAGCCAACGTCACGTTCCAGGTCCAGGGCCTCTTCGGCATTGCCCAGGTCGGCGGGGGTGACTTTCGGCGGCTGCAGTTCGTTGAAAGGCTTGAGGCCGCGATTGGACTGCATGCCTTTGCGCAGCGGGTATTCAGCCGAGGTGTTGGTGATCACGCGCTGGCCTTCTTCACTGGCCATGAACGCCAGCAGTTGCTGGGCTTCCTTGGGGTGTTTGCTGGATTTCAGCGCGGCAGCCGAAGACACGGTAATCAGGCCGCCGGCATCGCCGTCGGTGAAGTAGTGCAATTGGGAGTCGAGGTTGGTTTTCTCTTTCTTCAAGGCAAACCAGTAATAGTTGTTCACCAGCACGGTGGCGACTTCGCCGTTTTCCACGGCTTTGAGCGCAACCATATTGTTGCTGTACACCTTGCCGAATGCGCGCAGGCCGGTCAGCCATTCTTCTGCGGCTTCACGCCCGTGCAGCTTGATGATAGCCACCGCCTGCTCCTGGAACGCACCGCTGGTGGGCACGAAGCCAACCTTGCCTTGCCACTCGGGACCGGCGAAATCTAGCACCGATTTGGGCAGGTCTTTTTCGGCAATCAGCTTGGGGTTGAAAGCGACGACGCGGGTGCGTGCGGTCACGCCCATCCAGTCACCGTTACTGCCGACATAGTCCTTGGGCAATACATCGAGTGTGCTGGCGTCGATCCTGGCCAGCAGGCCTTGCTCGCCCAGCTTGTTCAGCGGCGGTGATTCTTCGGTGTAGATCACGTCGGCAGGCGAGCGGTCGCCTTCTTCGACGATTTGGCTGGCCAGTTGATTGCTGCTGCCTTTGCGTACATTGACGTGAATGCCGGTCTTGGCTTCGAAGGCTTTGGCGAGTTCATCGCCGACTTCCTTGTGCTGGCCGTTGTACAGGGTCAGGGAGATCTTTTCGGCGCTATGGGCGGCGGGCGAGAGCAGGGTCAGGCCGAGCAGAGTGATGGTCAGGCCACGCAGAAGGGAGGTCTTGAGACGGGTATCGCGGATCATCATCCGGGGTTTTCCTCACTTGTAAGCTACAAATTCTTACAAGGATAAACGATAAACCTTCTCAAGTGCGCATGAGCAGGCCCCACCACCAAGTTTTAAACCCCAGAAACGAAAAAACCCGCTTTCGCGGGTTTGATCTGAATTTGGTGCCCAGGAGAAGACTCGAACTTCCACGACCTTGCGATCACCAGCACCTGAAGCTGGCGTGTCTACCAATTTCACCACCTGGGCATTATCAAGCAACGTTGCCGCTGTTGATGGGGCGAACTATACGGCGGGCTTTTTGATCTGTAAACCCCTGATTCAAAAAAATAAATCAGGTTTTACGTTAAGAATCAAAGACCTGAAACGAAAAAACCCGCTTTCGCGGGTTTGATCTGAATTTGGTGCCCAGGAGAAGACTCGAACTTCCACGACCTTGCGATCACCAGCACCTGAAGCTGGCGTGTCTACCAATTTCACCACCTGGGCAGCATCAACAACGTTGCCGTCGTCGATGGCGCGCACTATACGGAGCCCTTTTTCAGCTGTAAACCCCCGGTATGAAAAAAGCCTGGAAAATTCCCTCAATGGTCGTGCAAGGTATGCGTCGGTGGGCTACAAAGGGCTTTTAAACACTTGTTGATGCCTGAAATTTCCCGTTTCAATACGCGTATGCCAAACTAACCCGCATATAGACAAGGTGAAAACTCTCTAATGGCCGATTGGCAGTCCCTCGATCCCGAGGCCGCTCGTGAAGCGGAAAAATATGAAAACCCTATTCCTAGCCGCGAACTGATCCTGGCGCACCTCGCCGATCGGGGTTCGCCTGCTAGCCGTGAGCAGCTGGTTGAAGAATTCGGTCTGACCACCGAAGACCAGCTCGAAGCCCTGCGCCGCCGTTTGCGTGCGATGGAGCGCGACGCTCAGCTGATCTACACCCGCCGTGGCACCTATGCGCCGGTCGACAAGCTCGACCTGATCCTCGGCCGCATCGCCGGTCACCGGGACGGCTTCGGCTTCCTGATCCCGGATGACGGCAGCGACGACCTGTTCATGAGCCCTGCGCAAATGCGCCTGGTGTTTGACGGCGACCGTGCGCTGGCGCGTGTTTCCGGGCTGGACCGTCGTGGTCGTCGTGAAGGCGTGATCGTCGAAGTGGTGTCCCGTGCCCACGAGTCCATCGTTGGCCGTTACTTCGAAGAAGGCGGTATCGGCTTCGTCGTGCCGGATAACCCGAAGGTCCAGCAGGAAGTGCTGATCACCCCGGGCCGCAATGGCGCCGCCAAGGTCGGCCAGTTCGTCGAGGTGAAAATCACCCACTGGCCAACTGCGCGCTTCCAGCCCCAGGGCGACATCGTTGAAGTGGTCGGCAACTACATGGCGCCGGGCATGGAGATCGACGTCGCGCTGCGCACCTACGATATTCCTCACGTCTGGCCCGACGCTGTGCTCAAGGAAGCCGCCAAGCTCAAGCCGGAAGTCGAAGACAAGGACAAAGAGAAGCGCATCGACTTGCGCCATCTGCCGTTCGTCACCATCGACGGCGAAGACGCCCGCGACTTCGACGATGCGGTCTACTGCGAAGCCAAGCCTGGCAAACTGCGCCTGTTCTCCGGCGGCTGGAAGTTGTACGTGGCGATTGCTGACGTGTCCAGCTATGTGAAGATCGGTTCGGCCCTGGATAACGAAGCCCAGGTGCGCGGCAACTCCGTGTACTTCCCTGAGCGCGTGATCCCGATGCTGCCCGAGCAGCTGTCCAACGGCCTGTGCTCCCTGAACCCGAAAGTCGACCGTTTGGCCATGGTGTGCGAGATGACCATCTCGAAAACCGGCGAAATGACCGACTACCAGTTCTACGAAGCGGTGATCCATTCTCAGGCGCGCCTGACCTACAACAAGGTCAGCACCATCCTGGAAACGCCGAAGACCAGCGAAGCCAAAGCCCTGCGTACCGAGTACGCCGACGTGGTGCCGCACCTCAAGCAGCTGTACTCGTTGTACAAAGTGTTGCTGGGTGCCCGTCATGTGCGTGGCGCGATCGATTTTGAAACCCAGGAAACCCGGATTGTCTTCGGTTCCGAGCGCAAGATCGCCGCGATCACCCCAACGACGCGTAACGACGCGCACAAGCTGATCGAGGAATGCATGCTGGCCGCCAACGTGGCCACCGCTGAATTCCTGAAAAAGCACGAGATTCCTGCCCTGTACCGGGTGCACGACGGCCCGCCGCCGGAGCGCCTGGAAAAACTGCGCGCCTTCCTCGGTGAGCTCGGCCTGTCCCTGCACAAAGGCAAGGACGGCCCGACGCCGAAGGACTACCAGGCTCTGTTGGCCAGCATCAAGGACCGTCCGGATTATCATGTGATCCAGACCGTCATGCTGCGCTCGTTGAGCCAGGCGGTGTACAGCGCTGATAACCAGGGCCACTTCGGCCTGAATTACGAGGCGTACACCCACTTCACTTCGCCGATCCGTCGTTACCCGGACCTGCTCACGCACCGCGCGATCCGCAGCGTGATCCATTCCAAGCAGAACACTCCGCACGTCAAGCGCGCCGGTGCCATGACCATTCCGAAGGCACGGATCTATCCGTACGACGAAGCGGCCCTGGAACAGTTGGGCGAGCAGTGCTCCATGAGCGAGCGCCGCGCCGATGAAGCCACCCGCGATGTGGTGAATTGGCTCAAGTGCGAATTCATGAAGGATCGCGTGGGCGAGTCGTTCCCGGGTGTGATCACCGCCGTGACCGGTTTCGGCCTGTTCGTCGAGCTGACCGACATCTACGTCGAGGGCCTGGTGCACGTCACCGCCTTGCCGGGCGACTACTATCACTTCGACCCAGTGCATCACCGCCTGGCGGGCGAGCGCACCGGGCGCAGTTTCCGCCTGGGTGACACGGTGGAAGTGCAGGTCATGCGCGTCGACCTCGACGAACGCAAGATCGACTTCGGTATGCCTGACAAGCCGGCCGAGCCTGCGGGTCGCAAAAAGCGTGGCGGCGAAACCACCACGCCGGCCAGCAAAGGCAAGGGGGCTCCTGCGAAAGCGGCGGCCGCCGAGCCTGCGCCAGCCAAGGCCGGTCGTCGTTCTTCGACCAAGGAAAAGGCCCCGGAAGCCTATCGCCCAAGCGATGCTGCGGCGAAAAATGCCGAGCTGCGCAAGAGTCGCGAGTTGAAGCAGCAGTTGCTCAACGAAGCCAAAAGCGGTGGTAAAGCGGCGTCTGGGGGAAAGTCCCAAGGGGCGGAAAAACCGTCGAGCAAACCCAGTAAACACCGTAAAGGCCCGCCCAAAGCGGGTTCGGCCCCCGCGAAAAGCGGCGGGTCGCGCAAACCTAAGGCCAAGCCATGAGTCTGGAAAAAATCTACGGCGTGCATGCCGTAGAAGCACTGCTGCGTCACCACCCCAAGCGCGTCAAGCAAGTGTGGTTGGCGGAAGGTCGCAGCGAGCCACGCGTGCAGGCGCTGGTCGAGCTGGCCAACCAGAACAAGGTTGCCATCGGCCAGGCTGAACGCCGTGAAATGGACGTATGGGTAGAAGGCGTTCACCAAGGCGTGGTTGCCGACGTCAGCCCGAGCCAGGTGTGGGGCGAGGCCATGCTCGACGAGCTGCTCGACCGTACCGAAGGCGCGCCGTTGCTGCTGGTGCTGGACGGCGTGACCGACCCGCACAACCTCGGCGCCTGCCTGCGTTCGGCGGATGCCGCCGGCGCGCTGGCGGTGATCGTGCCTAAAGACAAGTCGGCGACCCTCACGCCGGTCGTGCGTAAAGTCGCCTGCGGCGCGGCGGAAGTGATTCCGCTGGTGGCCGTGACCAACCTGGCGCGCACCCTGGAAAAGCTCCAGCAACGTGGCTTGTGGATTGTCGGCACGGCAGGGGAGGCTGAGGTCAGCATCTATGACCAGGACCTCACCGGCCCGACCATCCTGATCATGGGCGCCGAAGGCAAGGGCATGCGCCGCTTGACCCGTGAGCATTGCGATTACCTGGTGCACTTGCCGATGGCCGGTAGCGTCAGCAGCCTGAACGTTTCGGTGGCGACGGGCGTGTGCCTGTTCGAAGCCCAGCGTCAGCGCGGCGCGAAAGCGAAGGCCAAGCCCAAGAAGTAAGCCAGGCCTGGCCCGGATCAAACTGTGGGAGGGGGCTTGCTCCCGATTGCGGTGAGTCAGTCACAACATCTGTAACTGAAACACCGCTATCGGGAGCAAGCCCCCTCCCACATTTGTTTTTGTAGTGTTTGGGGGATTGTTCAAATAATCACCAATCACCTTGCGCCGCTCCTTCCCCTTCTCTACAATTGCGCCCCTTGCCCACCTGGCAGGCACGCATGTGCCTCCCCTGCGGCAAGATCCATAAGTGTCATTCACTCCTTGTCTGACCGTTTTTGAGCGGCAGGCTACAACCCGTAAGGAGCATTCATGCGTCATTACGAAATCATCTTTTTGGTCCACCCGGATCAAAGCGAGCAAGTCGGCGGCATGGTTGAGCGTTACACCAAGCTGATCGAAGAAGACGGCGGCAAAATCCACCGTCTGGAAGATTGGGGCCGTCGTCAACTGGCCTACGCAATCAACAATGTTCACAAGGCTCACTACGTGATGCTGAACGTTGAATGCACTGGCAAGGCCCTGGCCGAGCTGGAAGACAACTTCCGCTACAACGATGCAGTGATCCGTAACCTGGTCATCCGTCGCGAAGAAGCCGTTACCGGCCAATCCGAGATGCTCAAGGCTGAAGAAAACCGCAGTGAGCGCCGTGAGCGTCGCGACCGTCCTGAGCACGAAGGCGCTGATAGCGCTGATAGTGATGACAGCGACAACAGCGATAACGCTGACGAGTAATCCACGGACCTTTTAAGGAGCCTATCAAATGGCACGTTTCTTCCGTCGTCGTAAATTCTGCCGCTTCACCGCTGAAGACGTGAAAGAGATCGATTACAAAGATCTCAACACTCTGAAAGCCTACGTATCCGAGACCGGCAAAATCGTTCCAAGCCGTATCACCGGTACCAAAGCACGTTATCAGCGTCAGCTGGCCACCGCTATCAAGCGCGCCCGCTTCCTGGCCCTGCTGGCCTACACCGACAGCCACGGCCGCTGAGACCGGGCAGTCGACAAGTAGTAAGGGATTGAATGCATGCGCGCCTTAGCTGAGTTCATCATGCGCGGTCGTATGCAGGCCACTCTGGTAGTGGCTGGCTGTGCAGCATTGCCGTTGCTTTATTGGTTGGGTGCTGCCGCAGGTTGCCTTGTGCTCCTGCGGCGCGGTTTGAAGGACGCCCTTGGCGTTCTTGCCCTGGGTTTGTTGCCGGCCTTGATCTGGTGGCTGCAAATGGGTGATCCACGGGTACTTCTGGTACTGCTGGGGTCATCGAGCCTTGCGTTGGTTTTACGCGCAAGTGAGTCCTGGGTCCGCACGCTGCTGGTCAGCGTGGCATTGGGATTGGTGTACTCAGTGATGCTTGGCGCGGCTTTCCGCCCGCAAATCGAGGCGCTGGCGCAGGAAATCGTCAAGATCCTGCCGCTGGCCCTCGGGGATCTCTACCAGCAGTTGTCGGTAGATGAGCGAGCGCGGTTTGCGTCACTGATTGCGCCGGTCCTGACCGGCCTGATTGCGGCTTTGTTGCAGGTTGTCAGCGTGCTGAGCCTGATTCTTGGGCGTTATTGGCAGGCGTTGTTGTACAACCCGGGTGGTTTTGGTCGCGAGTTTCGCAGTATCAGAATTCCTGCGGGGCCAGCGATGTTGCTGCTGGCGTGCATGGTTGTCGGGCCGAACTTCGGTCCACAGATGGCCTTGCTTGCGCCGATTTGCAGCGTACCGCTGGTATTTGCCGGGCTGGCCCTGATTCATGGGCTGGTTGCGCGCAAGCGCCTGGCCAGGTTCTGGCTGGTGGGGTTGTACGTCACGCTGTTGCTGTTCATGCAGCTGATCTATCCGTTACTCGTGGTTTTGGCCATTGTCGACGGCCTGATTGATTTTCGCGGACGTCTGGCGTCGAAAGATGCCGATAGCGCGAACGGTGAAGGTTAAAAGTTAGAGGATTTTCACATGCAACTGATCCTTCTGGAAAAAGTCGCCAACCTGGGCAACCTGGGCGACAAAGTGAACGTTAAGGCCGGCTACGGTCGTAACTACCTGCTGCCATACGGCAAAGCCACCGCTGCAACCGCTGCCAACCTGGCTGCGTTTGAAGAGCGTCGTGCTGAGCTGGAAAAAGCAGCAGCAGACAAAAAAGCTTCGGCCGAAACTCGCGCTGCCCAACTGGCTGAGCTGGAAGTGACTATCACTGCCACCGCCGGTGACGAAGGCAAGCTGTTCGGTTCGATCGGCACCCACGACATCGCTGATGCACTGACCGCCTCCGGCGTTGAAGTGCAGAAGAGCGAAGTTCGTCTGCCGAACGGCACCATCCGCAACGTAGGCGAATTCGACGTAGCCGTGCACCTGCACGCCGAAGTTGAAGCCACCGTACGCGTTGTCGTGGTAGCAGCTTAAGCCGCACCTAACTGACTGGCACCTCGCGTGTCAGCCAGTTAACATCGGGCACGATCCTGTTTACAGGTCGTGCCTTTTGTTTTTCTACACACCCCTAAATTCCAAGTGGCCATGAACGAAATTTCCGCTCCTGAGCAATACGATCTGCAAACCGCTGCCCTGAAGGTGCCGCCGCATTCCATCGAGGCCGAACAGGCCGTGCTCGGTGGCTTGATGCTGGACAACAACGCCTGGGAACGCGTGCTGGATCAAGTCTCGGACGGGGATTTCTATCGTCATGACCACCGCCTGATCTTCCGTGCCATCGCCAAGCTGGCCGACCAGAACTCACCGATCGACGTGGTGACCCTGGCCGAGCAACTGGACAAGGAAGGCCAGACCTCCCAAGTCGGCGGCCTGGGTTACCTCGGCGAACTGGCGAAAAACACGCCGTCCGTCGCCAACATCAAGGCCTATGCGCAGATCGTCCGCGAGCGCGCCACCCTGCGCCAGTTGATCGGCATCAGCACTGAAATCGCCGACAGCGCCTTCAACCCCGAAGGCCGCACCGCCGCCGAGATCCTCGACGAAGCCGAGCGCCAGATCTTCCAGATCGCCGAAGCCCGCCCGAAAACCGGCGGCCCGGTCAGCGTCAACGACCTGCTGACCAAGGCCATCGACCGCATCGACACCTTGTTCAATACCGATGCCGCGATTACCGGTATTTCCACCGGCTACACCGACCTCGACGAGAAGACCAGCGGCCTGCAGCCGTCCGACTTGATCATCGTGGCCGGCCGTCCGTCGATGGGCAAGACCACCTTTGCGATGAACCTGGTGGAAAACGCCGTACTGCGCAGTGACAAGGCGGTGCTGGTGTACTCCCTCGAGATGCCAGGCGAATCGCTGATCATGCGTATGCTTTCGTCACTCGGCCGTATCGACCAGACCAAAGTGCGTTCCGGCCAGCTCGAGGATGACGATTGGCCGCGCCTGACCTCGGCGGTCAACCTGCTCAACGACCGTAAGCTGTTCATCGATGACACTGCCGGTATCAGCCCGTCCGAAATGCGCGCGCGCACCCGTCGCCTGGTGCGTGAACACGGCGACATTGCGTTGATCATGATCGACTACCTGCAGTTGATGCAGATTCCGGGTTCCAGCGGCGACAACCGCACCAACGAGATTTCCGAAATCTCCCGATCCCTCAAGGCCCTGGCCAAGGAATTCAACTGCCCGGTGGTGGCGCTGTCCCAGCTCAACCGTTCCCTGGAACAACGTCCCAACAAACGTCCGGTGAACTCCGACTTGCGTGAGTCCGGCGCGATCGAGCAGGATGCCGACGTGATCATGTTCGTGTACCGCGACGAGGTGTATCACCCCGAAACCGAGCACAAGGGCATTGCCGAAATCATCATCGGCAAGCAGCGGAACGGGCCGATCGGCTTTATCCGCCTGGCGTTCATCGGTAAGTACACACGCTTTGAGAACCTTGCGCCGGGCAGCTACAACTTCGATGACGATGAGTAATCGGCTTCAGGCGTTTGCCTGAGGGAGCGCACCGAACAGCGCTCTCACCGTGGGCTCGTTGTATTGGTAATTCCAACGCAACTCGGTACCGGCAGGGATATCTTCACTGGCAAAGAATGCACTGAGGAAAAAATTGTCCCTGGGTTGCTCGGCAATCTGTGTGGTGACGTTGAACCGCGCAACCTCTACGTTATAGCCCGTGGATGCCTGCCTGATCGGCAGATTTGCTTCGTACTCAAAAATCGTATTTATTCGCGAAAGTACGTTGTCACCCGACAAAATGACCGGCTGTGGTGCAGCGGGAATGGGTTCAAAAGGTTTGACGTCGATCAAATAGGGATCCTGCCGATAAGCCGCCACATAATACGGCACCAGTTCCCCGCCATAGACGCCGAGCGCCTCACCTTTTATCAGCGGCTTCCTGCTTATGACGGTCTGCTCGCCGATCATCACTGCCTCCTGCACACACTTTTGGTGGGCCGCGGTGAAGGGTGTCACTTCTAGTTTGTCTTCATAGAGGCGTGCAACCCGTTCATACCCTTCCCACTGCAAAAAAGGCAGGATCAGCTCCTTGCTGAAAGTTTGATCGGACGTGAGCGATTTGCTGCGGATTTGTATGCTTCTGATCCGCAATGGGCGACCTGTTAAATCGCGCAGGGGGTAGCGGCCATTGTTGGCGCGATCATAAATGCGTCGATAGTTCTGGCTGTGTTGATAGCTTCGTGTGGACCGCATGGCCTCCATCTCCGTCGGCGTATACAGGCTGTTGACCGTGCCTTCTTCTGCTGAGTCGTATTCGCTGGATGAGTGCGCCGACTCAAACTCGTCGCTAAGCTCCGTCGGCTCTCCCGACGGCGAAACAGCCGCTTGCATGCCACCCATCAACCCCTGGCTGCTCGGATCGATATCCCAGCCACCGGCGGTTTTTGCGCGCAGGTAGGGCCGGTAAGCCCTGAACGGGCTGCGGGCATCGATCAGTCGCCATTTCTGCCCTTCGGCTTTGACCTGAAAGTAGTTCCCGCCCTCCAGGACGTAATAGTGATAGCCACCGTTGGGCAGCGGGGCTGACTGATGAATACCATCAGCGCGCAGCGTCAGGCCTGCCGGGGCGGTTTGCGTGGCGAACAGTGGATCAAGCGCAATCCCGAGGGCCTGCACTGGCGCCGTTGGGGCTAGCCTGGCGAGCGGCGGCAGCGGCGGTTTGGCGATCATTGCCAGGCTATGCTGGTGGATGGCTTGTTTGAGCGCGCCTGCATTCGACTCACGCAAAAGCGCGCTGCGCTCGGCCTCGGTCAGCGTATGTTCCAGCGCGCTGAACAGCGTGCTCGGTGCATGCAGCTCTGTCGCCTCGGCGTCCTGCACGGCGTACTGTTCGCCCTGGCGGATCAGGATGTGACGCACACTGTCCTGTTCGCTGCCAATATGTCCCAGCAGCGGGCCGCTGTTATCATTCTCGTACACCTCGATGCGGCGTGCGCCTGGCCAGCCTGGCAACTGTTCCAGAGTGTGCAACACCAGTGGCACGCTCTCGTTACTGCTCATCGAATCGAGAAAAATGCCTTCGTGGATGCGTGCGCTGCGCGCCACGTCGCGGTATTGGGTGGCTTCCCACTCTTGTGTTGACGGCAGTTTTTTCTCCTGGTGCAGGCGTTGCCGTTCCTGTGGGCTGAGGGTGGTTTCCATTTCTTCAAGGTGACGCTTGGACAGTTCGGGCATGGTTGGGCGAAGGTCCTGTTCAACCTGGCTAACGGGTTCCTCGCCGTGGCTATCGAGCAACGAAAACAGGCGCTGGCGTTGTGCCGGAACGCTTTCCTGCAGGCGTGAGGCAAGGTTTTCGACCGGGGTGAAATAGTCGATGTACAGCGCAGGTAGCAATTGATTGAATTCTGCCCGCGGCATTTGCTCCTCCAGTGCATGCAGCAGTTCGCCTTTTCTGAAGCGTGAAGCGCTCACCTCGATCGCGTTGGCGCCGTTACCGTGGCTGATCAGTATCTGTTGCCGTTCGTCGACGATTTTCAGCCGCCGGGTCGCGGGCCATTCCGGCAATGCACACACCAAGTGAAACTGGATGAAGGGGGACTGCGGTGTAACCTTAGTGCCTTCGGCGCGATCGAGGTTGAAGTCGGCGATCTCCTGGTCCAGGTTGAAGTGCTTGATCGTGTCCCGCAGCAACGGCGGCGGCCTCAGCATGTCCTGATGGAGTTCGCGCAGGCCGGCGCTGTCCATGCCGCCGAGCAGCAGGATCGGCTCAACGGCGGGCTGTTTGATCGTGGCCCCGTCCGGGCCCAGGCGTTGGATCAGCTTGAGGTCGTCCCAGTCGGCGGGGGTCTCATGCTCGACGCGCCATCCGCCGACAGAGTTGCCCCGCACGGGCGGCGCGTAGGCGTCGGGGTCGGTGGGGTGGGACAACTGCCATTGCTGGCTATCGGGCGCCCGTTGCACGGCATGAACCTGATCATCGAGCTTCAGGTAATACCGCTGCGCATGTTTATACAAACCCTGCTTATCCGCGACCAGGCCGTCGGGCAGCATCTTGGGATGCCGATAGGGGGGCAGGTCGGGGTTCCACAGGCGCAAGCCTTTGTTGGCCACGTGCACTTTCAGCAGTTTTACACCGAAGCCGGCGGTCTTGATCACGCCTGCGGTGGCGACTGCCATCGCGACGTCGTCCACCGCGTCGAGAAAGTCGTTCAAGGCCTCTTCGCTATCGCCGCGGCTCCAGGCGGCGAAGCCGTCATAGACGGTATTGAGCAGTTGCAAGGCGCTGACGGCCAACAGCACTTCACCGACGATTGGAATGAATGACGCGGCAAAAAACAACAGTGACTTACCCAGTTCCAGATAGCCCTGCAGACGCTTCTGCCGGCTCACCAGGTCGACGTCGGCAGTGGGCACCGCCAGGATGCGTGCGTCATTCCTGATCTGGATGATGCGTTGCGTAGCCATGTCCTGAAACACATGCATACGGACCGGGGTCAGGCTGAGCGTGCTCTCCAGGCTCGGGCGCGCATTCAGCGACGGTCGCGGGGCCAGATGCAACAGGCTGTCCTGATGTTGCAACGGTACCAGGCGAGTGAAAAAAGCCAGGTACTGCGGCTGTTCCAGGCGTTCGGCCAGGCCGTGGTAGAGATCCTCCCAGGTTGGATGCAGGCGAAACGCCGCGCTGGGGTCCTGGGGTGTGTAGAGAACCATCGGCAGCCCGATCGCCGACGCCTGAATCACCATGACATTGGGCAGAACAACATCCTGGAGGGTCAAAAGGCTGCACCGTATGTCGATGTTATTTCCAGTGGTCTGGAGGCTGCGCAGCTGCAGAAACTGCCAGGTGGTGAACGCATTTTGCAGGTAGGCGATATGCAGTGCGACCCCAAAGGCAAGCTGCTCTTGACTGGACAAGAGTTGCATGACCTCGGCGGCGGTACGGGACGTGCCGGAGTTGGGCGCGGGTTCAAGCACGTTATCGATATGCGCGAGGTACTGGCTGCCGATATCCAGGTTGCGGCAGACGCTGGCGAAGCGTGTCGCAGCAATAATGCTCAGCACTTCGCCGGTGGGGCCGGGATTGTAAATGGCGCTGCCGGTTTCCATGCCGCCGGTCTCGGCTTCGGTCGCTTCGAAATTCTGCAGGGCCGCTTCCAGCAGCGTCTGCCGGGTGGTGCGGGCGTGTGTACGGATCAGGCCCAACAGGTGATGGTTTTTCCATTCGCGGGACAGGATGGCGTTTTCATCGTCCTGCAAACCGAAAAACTCGGTTCGCAGGGTCTGGCGTAACAAAGGCCGGGCAAACTCCTCGGGGTTCTGCAGTTCATCCATCAGGGCCTTGAGGTCGTGCCTGGCCTGATTGCTGCTGATCAGGTCGCGGCGAAAATCGGCGAGCTGCGAAGCCGGCGCCTGGGTCAGCCAGGCCGGTAAGTTGGATTTGATGAATGCCTTGTGGGGCGATTGTGGCAAGGGACTGCTCATGGGCTAGGCCATCCGGAGTGATGATTGACCTGCCGCAGATTACCCATGGAATTTTCGATCAACGGTTAACGGATTAGCCCCCGCGCGTTCTATTAAAGGAGCGTGGTCTGCAGCCCCGTGAGCCTCTGGCTTAAAAGCCGACCGCTATCGTCGGAATTGGTCAAAATTTGTGCTATATTCCGCGCCCGCGATTTTTCATCTCAACACCGGTCACCGTCATGCAAACAGCCAAGCCGTTATTTGACTATCCCAAGTACTGGGCCGAATGTTTCGGTCCTGCGCCATTCCTGCCGATGAGCAGGGAGGAGATGGATCAGCTTGGCTGGGATTCATGCGACATCATCATCGTCACCGGTGATGCCTACGTTGACCATCCGTCGTTCGGCATGGCGATCATCGGCCGGCTGCTGGAGTCCCAAGGCTTTCGCGTCGGGATCATTGCCCAGCCAAACTGGCAGTCCAAAGACGACTTCATGAAGCTCGGCGAGCCGAACCTGTTTTTCGGCGTCGCGGCCGGCAACATGGACTCGATGATCAACCGCTACACCGCCGACAAGAAAATCCGTTCCGACGACGCCTACACCCCAGGCGGCATGGCCGGCAAACGCCCGGACCGCGCGAGCCTGGTGTACAGCCAGCGCTGCAAGGAAGCCTACAAGAACGTGCCGATCGTACTCGGCGGCATCGAAGCGTCCCTGCGCCGCATCGCCCACTACGACTACTGGCAGGACCGCGTGCGCAACTCGATCCTGATCGACGCCACCGC
This sequence comes from Pseudomonas sp. R4-34-07, assembly GCF_003852375.1. Taxonomy (NCBI): domain Bacteria; kingdom Pseudomonadati; phylum Pseudomonadota; class Gammaproteobacteria; order Pseudomonadales; family Pseudomonadaceae; genus Pseudomonas; species Pseudomonas sp. R4-34-07. Next base: position 640,422 of record NZ_CP027760.1, read on the forward strand.
CGATATCCTGCTGTATGGCAACGCCGAGCGCGCGATTGTCGAAGTCGCCCAGCGCCTGTCGTGGGGCCACAAGATCGAAGACATCACCGATGTGCGCGGCACCGCGTTCATTCGTCGTGATACTCCGGCCGGCTGGTACGAAGTGGACTCCACGCGCATCGACCGTCCGGGCAAGGTCGACAAGATCATCAACCCGTACGTCAATACCCAGGACACCCAGGCTTGCGCTATCGAGCAAGAGAAAGGCCCTGTCGACGATCCGGAAGAAGCCAAGGTCGTGCAGATCCTGGCCAGCCCGCGCATGACCCGCGACAAGACCGTGATCCGCCTGCCGTCGGTGGAAAAAGTCCGTGGCGACGCGGTGCTCTACGCCCACGCCAACCGCGTGTTGCACCTAGAAACCAACCCAGGCAACGCCCGCGCCCTGGTGCAGAAGCACGGTGAAGTGGACGTGTGGTTCAACCCGCCGCCCATTCCCATGACCACTGAAGAAATGGACTACGTGTTCGGCATGCCGTACGCCCGCGTACCGCATCCGGCGTATGGCAAGGAGAAGATTCCGGCCTACGACATGATCCGTTTCTCGGTGAACATCATGCGTGGCTGCTTCGGCGGCTGCACCTTCTGCTCGATCACCGAGCACGAAGGCCGCATCATCCAGAACCGTTCCGAAGAGTCGATCATTCGCGAGATCGAAGAGATCCGCGACAAGGTGCCGGGCTTTACCGGGGTGATTTCCGACCTCGGCGGCCCGACCGCGAACATGTACCGCATCGCCTGCAAGAGCCCGGAAATCGAATCCGCGTGCCGCAAGCCGTCGTGCGTGTTCCCCGGTATCTGCCCGAACCTGAACACCGACCACTCCTCCTTGATCCAGCTGTACCGCAGCGCCCGTGCGTTGCCGGGTGTGAAGAAAATCCTGATTGCCTCCGGCCTGCGCTATGACCTGGCCGTCGAGTCGCCGGAATATGTGAAAGAGCTGGTCACCCACCACGTGGGTGGCTACCTGAAGATCGCCCCGGAACACACCGAGGAAGGTCCGCTCAACCAGATGATGAAACCGGGCATCGGCAGCTATGACAAGTTCAAGCGCATGTTCGAGAAGTACACCAAGGAAGCGGGTAAGGAGCAGTACCTGATCCCGTACTTCATCGCCGCCCACCCCGGCACCACCGATGAAGACATGATGAACCTGGCCCTGTGGCTCAAGGGCAACGGCTTCCGCGCCGACCAGGTGCAGGCGTTCTACCCGTCGCCGATGGCTACCGCCACCGCGATGTACCACTCGGGCAAGAACCCGCTGCGCAAGGTCACCTACAAGAGCGACGCGGTGACCATCGTCAAGAGCGAGGAGCAGCGCCGTCTGCACAAGGCGTTCCTGCGCTACCACGACCCGAAAGGCTGGCCGATGCTGCGTGAAGCGCTGACCCGCATGGGTCGCGCCGACCTGATCGGGCCGGGCAAGGACCAACTGATCCCGCTGCACCAGCCGTCCACCGACAGCTACCAGAGCGCCCGTCGCAAGAACTCGACGCCGGCCGGCAGCCATAAGGTCGCCAAGGAAACCACCACCAAAATTCTCACCCAGCACACCGGCCTGCCACCCCGTGGCAGCGACGGCAGCAACCCGTGGGACAAGCGTGAGCAAGCCAAGGCCGCGGCCCAGGCAAGGAACAAGCAGGCGGCGAAGGAACGTACCGATGCGGCGAAGGGCAAAGGCGGCAAGCCTGCGCGCAAGCCGGTTGTGCCGCGTTGATTGCGGCTTGAAATGCCAAACGCCAGCCTAGTGCTGGCGTTTTGCTTTCTGGCCGGTGGTGAGCCTGTTTGGTAAGGTGGCGGGCATTGGATCGCTATCGGGAGCAAGCCCCCTCCCACATTCTGACCTGTGAATACATTCAAAATGTGGGAGGGGGCTTGCTCCCGATAGCGCCCGTCCAGTCCCCACCCAAACCAAGGAAGAACGCCCCATGAGCAACCCCCTGCTCACCATCGGCATGGACTCCAACCGCTCCCAGTTCATGGCGCGCCAACGTATTGAAAGCCAGATCAACCTGCCGCGCCTGTTTGCGGCCATCGATGGCGACCCCGGGATCGTCGGCGCTGGCGTCGTCTATATCGACGCCGACCTTAACGTGGTCACCCTGCGCGAATTCAAGCCGATTTGCAGTATCAAGCCCAAGCGCATCATTTTACGGGAGGCGCAGAAGTACATTTCGCCTGCCCAGTTTGTGGAACAGGTGAAGACAGATCCCCGTGAAGGGCGCCTCCAGAAGGAGGCATTTGATATGGGTCTTTCCTGCGGCGCAGCGGTGATCGGTTGGATCGTGGTGTTCAGCGGCAGCGTCGCCGTTCCGTTCACAGCCGGTGCCAGCGCTTTTGTCGTGGGCATTGGCATTACGGCGGCGCTGGCCAGCAGCGCCCAATGCGGGTTTGGTGTTGCGCGTACCTATAACGAAGTGCTTGACCCAGATGCCAACGACCGCATGGACGACGCCGAATGGTATGGCGCGGTTTCACCCATCCTGGATGCGGCCTCGCTGGTGGGTATTGGCACGGGGGCCTTGACCACGGTTAGGCTGCTCAAGGCCAACAAGGCCGCCGCGTTGGGTAAGAGTTGGTATGAACTGCTCAAGGGCCTGAGCCGTCAGGAGCGCAAGAAGTTGACCAAGGAGTTGCTCAGCCTGCGCGATCCGAGCCTGACGCCCAAGTTACTCAAGCTGCAGCAGCGCGCCGGCAAGCTGACCAAGAGCTACAGCTCCACCGAAATCCGTCACGCCACCCTGACCCAATTGAAAGATGCGCTGGGCGGCCTGTTGGGCATCACCGGTAGCTATCGAACAGGGCATGTCGGTACGGCCAGCACCATTGCGATCGGCTTGTACGAGGATTTGACCGAATGAGCGGCTTCCCCGATATGCGCAGTTTTCTCGCCCGTTATTTCCCGGTGTTCATGGGGACTGTTTTCATGGCGATCTTCTCCGGCTCAGTTGCCGTTTCCACGGCGGGCGTGACCTATTTGCGTGGGGTAGAGCCAGCGCTCAAGTCCAATTATTCCGGGGCTGCGATCCTGCTGCTGGTGGCGGTGCTGGTGTTTGGCAACGTGATGATCGCGCGTGGCTATCCCTGGGCGGCCAAGCTGGTGGCGGGATACCTAGGCGCATGCCTGTTGTTCGTCTTGCCGATGATTCAGTACGACCTCAATCGCCTGGTGTACGGCTCGGCGGTGTTATTCCCTCTGCTGGGGTTGCTGTTGCTCAACAGCAAGCGCCATCGCGAAATGCGTCAGCGGCTACTTGAAATACGGCGCCTGCGACAAGCCGTCGGCGCCAGGCACAAGGCCCCATGACTGCATAGGTATCTACATAACTGTGTAGCAGCCTACGGTAATCACGATGCGAAGCGAGCCGCTCTTGCTTGTGATCTTGCTTTTGATCTAGGCGCCCCGTTAAACCACGCTGGCCGGAATTCGATATTGATTTGGGGGGTAAACCGGCAGGGATGCCGGTTTAGCCGCCCCGCGCCATGGATGGCGCGTGGCGGCGGCCCCCCAAATCAATGTCGGATTACGGGCACACCGAGCCTGGGCGAGGTGCCGAGTGGTGGGGCAAGAGCGTTTTGCTTACTTTTGCGCTTTTCAAAAGTGAGCCGCCGTAAGGGCGGAACCCATAGCAGCCGTTACCGCAGCAACGGATATGTACTCGCCTTGATCCAACATCTTGGTCGGCTGTCAGGCCGCTATCGGGAGCAAGTCGAATCGTCGCACCGCCCCTCCCACATTTGGATCGCGCGGCATCAGTCAGATAGCTATAGGCCGCCAGCTCGCCACGGGAGCAAGCTCCCTCGCCACAGGTTCAGGGCTACGCCAAAGTGTGTAGATACCTACGGCTATCGAGGGCAAGTCCCCTCCCACATTTTGAATGTATTCACACATCCAAGTGTGGGAGGGGGCTTGCCCCCGATAGCGTCAGTTCAGTCACCCCCTTTCAAGGACGAGCCCCCATGAGCAACCCCCTGTTCAGCATCGGCCGACACAATTCGCTCAACATGTGATGAGCACCCCAGAGAGTCCAGGCTGATCGGCGAGGCCGTGAACACCGGGATCTCCTGTCTGGGTGCTGTCATCAGTTGGGCTGCGATTGCCAGCGGTACCCTCCTGGTGCCGTTCAGTGCGGTCGCTAGTTCCGTCGTCGTGGTGATAGGGTAGGCGGCGGGCGCGAGTTCGCTGCAATGCATCAATGGCTTGCCCGCACAACGCTTGAGGTGGCAGGCCCGAGGTCAACGATTGGCAGATCAAGGACGCCCTGAGCGCAGTCGTAGGGTTCGGCGGGAGCGCCTACTCCGGAAACGTCAATACCATCGCGATCGGGCTGTACGAGGAAGTAAAAGAATGGGCGAATTGATGACGCTCCGGGACTTTTTCAGGCATTACTTTCTGACGTTTCTGGGCGGCGTATTTGCGGCGTATTTTTCATTGGCGTTGGCCGTGGCGCTGGCGTTCGTCACCTATTTTGATGATGCGCCCCTTGCTCAAGTCGGGCTCAAGATCATGCTGGCCGGGGCGGTGTTTACGCTGCTGACGGTGCATAGCAACTTTATGATCTTGCGCGGCAAACCCTCTTGGACATGGGTGATGGTCGGTATCTACGTCGCCTGCCTGCTGTTTGTGTTGCCGATGATCCAATACGGCCCTCATCGTGTTCTTTATGGGTTGGCGCTGGTTTTTCCACTGTTCGGGCTGCTGATACTCAACAGCAAGGGGCAGCGCGAGATGCGCGCCAAACTCGTTGAAATTCGCCACCTGCGCCAAGCCCTCGGCGCCAGGCACAAGGCCCCATGACTGGGTAGATTCGCCACCTCCCTCCAAGGGTTCGCCACAAATATGTGCGGCGGTTGCACCATGGCACGTACGATGGCGTTGTTTTGGTGCTGTACTGCACCGGGCTCCACGATAAAGCGCAATGACTGCCGCCCTGGCATAAGTCTTGCGCGCGTTGTGCCCATGCCCTGGCTCGCAGGAGGCCGCCGTGTCGATTCATGTCGCGTTGCACCACGTTACGCATTACCGCTACGACCGCGCTGTCGAACTCGGCCCGCAGATTGTGCGCTTGCGCCCGGCTGCCCACAGCCGCACGCGGATTTTGTCCTATGCGCTGAAAGTGCTGCCCGAGCAGCATTTCATCAACTGGCAGCAAGACCCCCAGGGCAACTACCTGGCACGCCTGGTGTTTCCGGAAAAGACTGACCAGCTGCGCATCGAAGTCGATCTGGTCGCCGAGATGGCGGTATTCAACCCCTTCGACTTTTTCCTCGAGCCCTACGCCGAGAACATCCCTTTCAGCTACGCCGCCGATGAGCAGCGCGAGCTGGCGCCTTACCTGGAAATCTTGCCGCTGACGCCGAAGTTTGCCGCCTACCTGGCCGGTATCGACCGCACACCGTTGCCGGCCGTGGATTTCCTGGTCGGGCTCAACCAGCGCCTGGCCGCCGATATCGGCTACCTGATCCGCATGGAACCGGGCGTGCAAACCCCGGAATTCACCCTGGAAAACGCCTCGGGCTCGTGCCGCGATTCGGCCTGGCTGCTGGTGCAACTGCTGCGCAACCTGGGGCTGGCAGCGCGGTTTGTCTCTGGCTACCTGATCCAGCTCACCGCCGACGTCAAAGCCCTGGACGGCCCCTCCGGTACCGAAGTGGACTTCACTGACCTGCACGCCTGGTGCGAGGTGTATCTACCCGGCGCCGGCTGGATCGGCCTGGATGCCACCTCCGGGTTGTTCGCCGGTGAAGGGCATATTCCTTTGGCTTGCAGTCCCGATCCGTCATCCGCCGCACCAATCAGTGGGCTGGTGGAACCGTGCGCGTGCGAATTCACGCACGAAATGTCGGTAGAGCGAATTTGGGAGGCCCCACGGGTCACCAAGCCCTACACCGAAGAGCAGTGGCTGGCGATCCAGGCCCTGGGTCGGCAGATCGATGGTGACCTGCTCAGGGACGATGTGCGCCTGACCATGGGCGGCGAACCGACGTTCGTGTCCATCGACGACCCCGACGGCGCCGAGTGGAACACCGCCGCCCTGGGGCCGGACAAGCGCCGCTTGTCCGCTGAACTTTTCCAGCGCCTGCGCAAGCACTACGCGCCCCAGGGCCTGGTGCACTTCGGCCAGGGCAAGTGGTATCCCGGCGAGCAATTGCCGCGCTGGTCGCTCAACTGCTACTGGCGCCGCGACGGGGTGCCGATCTGGCACAACAGTGCGCTGATCGCCGATGAGCAAGCAGACTATGGCGCGGATGGCCCGTTGGCCGGGCGCTTCCTGGCCAGCGTCGCCGAACGCCTCAAGCTGCCGGCGCGCTTTGTGTTTCCGGCGTTCGAAGACAATTTCTACTACCTGTGGCGCGAAGGCGCGCTGCCGCAAAACGTCACTGCCCAGGACCCGCGTTTAACCGACGACCTGGAGCGCGAACGCCTGCGCAAAGTCTTCGGCCAAGGCTTGGATAAAATCATCGGCCAGGTGCTGCCGCTGGCGCGCACTGCCGCCAATGATCGCTGGCAGAGCGGGCGCTGGTACCTGCGCGACAATCACTGCCGCCTGGTGCCCGGCGATTCGCCGTTGGGTTATCGACTGCCGTTGGCCTCGCAGCCTTGGGTGACGGCGGCGGAATATCCGTTCGTGCATCCGACCGACCCGAATCAGGATCAACCGCAACTGCCGACCACCGCGCAACTGCAAAGCCATGGTGAGCCCGCGCCGAGTGAAGAGCGTGCGCCACATCTGGATGAATCCGCCGACTGGCTGACCCGCACCGCGCTGTGTGCCGAAGCACGGGAAGGGCGCCTCTATCTGTTCATGCCGCCGCTGGAGCGCGTGGAAGACTATCTGGAGCTGGTGACGGCCATCGAGGCCACCGCTGAAGAACTGCATTGCCCGGTGTTGCTGGAGGGCTATGAGCCGCCGGCCGATACGCGCCTGAGCAACTTTCGCGTCACGCCGGACCCTGGCGTGATCGAGGTCAACGTACAGCCGTCCGCCACCTGGGACGAGTTGGTGGAACGCACCGAGTTTCTTTACGAAGAGGCGCGGCAAACCCGCCTGACCACCGAGAAATTCATGATCGACGGCCGCCACACCGGCACCGGCGGCGGCAACCATTTCGTGTTGGGCGGCGCGACACCCAAGGACTCACCGTTCCTGCGCCGGCCCGACCTGCTGCGCAGCCTGATCAGTTACTGGCACAACCATCCATCGCTGTCCTATCTGTTTTCCGGCCTGTTTATCGGCCCGACGTCCCAGGCACCCCGGGTGGATGAAGCGCGCAACGACGCACTGTATGAGCTGGAAATCGCCTTTGCGCAAATGCCCGCGCCGGGCGAAGAATGCCCGCCCTGGCTGGTCGACCGGCTGCTGCGCAACCTGCTGATCGACGTGACGGGCAATACCCATCGTGCCGAGTTCTGCATCGACAAACTCTATTCTCCCGACGGCGCCACCGGCCGTCTGGGCTTGCTGGAACTGCGCGCATTTGAAATGCCGCCCCATGCGCGCATGAGCCTCACCCAGCAGTTGCTGTTGCGGGCGCTGGTCGCTCGTTTCTGGCGTGAACCTTACGCGCCACCGAAGCTGGCGCGCTGGGGCACCGAACTGCATGACCGCTATTTGCTGCCGCACTTTATCGAACAGGATTTCGCGGATGTGATCGTCGAGCTCAACGCCGCCGGTTATCCGCTGCGCGCCGAGTGGTTTGCCGCGCACCTGGAATTCCGTTTCCCCAAGGTCGGCGACTATGCCGTCAGTGGTATCGAGCTGGAACTGCGCCAGGCCCTGGAACCCTGGCATGTGCTGGGCGAGGAGGGCGCGGTGGGCGGCACGGTACGGTATGTGGATTCGTCCCTGGAACGCCTGCAGGTGAAATTGAGCGGCTTGCCGCCGCAACGCTATCTGCTGACCTGCAATGGCATCCCGGTACCGCTGCAGCCCACCGGCCGCATCGGCGAGTTCGTCGCCGGCGTGCGTTACCGCGCCTGGCAACCGTCCAACTGCCTGCAACCGACCATCGCCGTACATGCGCCGCTGGTGTTCGACCTGCTGGACACCTGGATGCAGCGTTCGCTGGGCGGCTGCCAGTATCATGTGGCCCATCCGGGCGGGCGCAATTACGACAGCCTGCCGGTGAATGCCAATGAAGCCGAGAGCCGGCGGATGGCGCGGTTTTTCCGCTTGGGGCATAGTCCAGGCAAGCTGGATGTGCCAACTGTAGTGGTGAACGATGAATTGCCAATGACCCTGGATTTACGCCGCTTCCCCAATAAAAATGATTGAATGCGATCCAAATGTGGGAGGGGGCTTGCTCCCGATGGCGCAGCATCAGCCGATACATGAGTTGACTGATTCACCGCCATCGGGAGCAAGCCCCCTCCCACAGGGGATTTGCAGTGTTTGTTGAGTTAACCTGACTTCCCTTGCCTCTGCCGAGCGTTCCATGTCCGATTTGCTCGACCGTTACCCCCTGACCCCAGGCACCTATCACGAACTGCTGGATGACAGCGGCGCAGTGCGTGCCCATTGGCAGCGCCTGCTCGACCACCTGCAACGCAGCACGCCGGCCCAACTGGCCCAGCGCCAGGCATTGCTGACCCGGCAGATTCAGGAAAACGGCGTGACCTACAACGTCTACGCCGACCCCAAGGGCGCCGATCGTCCGTGGGAACTGGACCTGTTGCCCCATGTGCTGGCTGCTGATGAGTGGCAGCACCTGTCGGCCGGTATCGCCCAGCGGGCGCGTCTGCTCAATGCCGTCCTCGCCGACCTCTATGGCCCGCAGCGCCTGATCAAAGAAGGCCTGCTGCCCGCCGAGCTGGTCTTTGGCCACAACAACTTTCTCTGGCCGTGCCAGGGTATCCAGCCGCCGGACGGGACCTTTCTGCACCTGTTCGCCGTGGACCTGGCCCGCACGCCGGATGGTCGCTGGTGGGTGACCGCCGACCGAACCCAAGCCCCGTCGGGCGCCGGCTACGCCCTGGAAAACCGTACCATCGTGTCCCGCGCCTTCCCGGATCTGTACCGTGACCTGCAGGTGCAACACCTCACCGGTTTCTTCCGCACCCTCCAGGACACCCTGGCCCGCCAGGCGCCCGGCGATGACCAGCCGCCGCTGATCGTATTGCTCACGCCGGGGCGCTTCAACGAAAGCTATTTCGAACATCTCTACCTCGCCCGTCAGCTCGGTTACCCGCTGGTGGAAGGCGGCGACCTCACCGTGCGTGACAGCACGGTGTTCCTCAAGACCCTCAGTGGCCTGCGCCGCGTCAACGCGATCATGCGTCGCCTGGACGACGACTTTTGCGACCCCCTGGAGCTGCGCACCGATTCGGCCCTCGGCGTACCCGGCCTGCTCGATGCCGTGCGCCAAGGCAATGTGCTGGTGGCCAATGCCCTGGGCAGCGGCGTGCTGGAGTCGCCGGGGCTGCTCGGTTTCCTGCCGAAGATCAACGAGTTTTTATTTGGTGAACAACTGATCCTGCCGTCCATCGCCACCTGGTGGTGCGGTGAGGCGCCGGTGCTGGCCGAGGCGCTGGAAAAGCTGCCGCAGTTGCTGATCAAACCGGCGTTCCCCTCGCAGAGTTTTGCCCCGGTATTCGGGCGCGACCTGAACGCCGAACAACGCCAGGCCCTGGCCGAACGCATGCGCGCGCGGCCCTACGCCTACGTCGCCCAGGAGTTGGCGCAGCTGTCCCAGGCGCCGGTGTGGCACACCGTGGATGACCACTTGCAACACCGCGCCATCGGCATGCGCGTGTACGCCGTGGCCAGTGACGACGGCTACCGCGTACTGCCCGGCGGCTTGACCCGCGTGGCCGCCGACGCCGACGCCGAAGTGGTGTCGATGCAGCGCGGCGGTGCGAGCAAGGACACCTGGGTACTCGGCGAGCGTGCCCCCGGTGGCGAGCAATGGCGCGCCCAGCGCGCGATCGGCGCACACGACCTGGTGCGCCGCGATCCGTATCTGCCGTCACGCGTGGTAGAAAACCTGTTCTGGTTTGGGCGTTATTGCGAGCGCTGTGATGACAGCGCGCGCTGGCTGCGTATCGTGCTGGCGCGCTATGTCGACGGCGACGATCCGTTGGCGCTGCAGGCGGCGGTGGAGCTGGGTGAGAGCCTGCGATTGTTGCCGGATGAAGGGGCGCTTCCCGAACGCTTGCTGGCCGCGTTGCTCGGCGATGATTGGCCGTCGAGCCTGCGCGCCAATCTGCAGCGCTTGCAGTGGGCGGCGTCCCAGGTGCGCGGCAAGTTGTCCCGGGAAAACTGGCAGGCCCTGGTGGAGCTGCAACGCGAAGCCCTGCAATTGGAGAGCGAAACCCCGGACTTCGGCGAGTTGCTGGATTTCCTCAACCGCCTGGTGATGTCCCTGGCGGCGCTGTCGGGGTTTGCCCTGGACGATATGACCCGCGATGAAGGCTGGCGCTTCTTGATGATGGGGCGGCGTATCGAGCGCCTGCAGTTTCTCAGCAGCAGCCTTGCCGCGTTCCTGCGCGGTGTGGCGGTATTCGATCAGGCGGGGTTGGAGTGGTTGCTGGAGCTGGGCAACAGCAGCATCACCTACCGCTCGCGTTACCTCGCAGTGCCGCAACTGATTCCGGTGCTCGACCTGCTGTTGCTCGACGAGCAGAACCCCCATGCGGTGCTGTTCCAGCTGAAACTGGTGAGCCGTACCTTGCGGCGCTTGAACGATGATTTCGGCGTGCCACGGGAAACCGGCCTGGGGCCGTTGGTGGAGCAGTTGGCGCGCTTCGACCTGGGGTGCCTGGAGAACCCGCTGTTCGGCGAAGCCAGCGTGCGCGCCGCGTTGGACGGCCTGGCCGACCTGCTGCAAGCGGTGGCCGATGAGAGTGGGCAAGTGTCGGATCGCCTGGCCTTGCGTCACTTTGCCCATGTGGATGATGTCAGCCAGCAAACGGTGTCGGTGTGATGAGTGCGCGCTATCAGATTTTCCATGACACCCATTATCACTACGACAGCCCGGTGTCCCTGGCCCAGCAGCTGGCGCATTTATGGCCACGGCCCTGTGCGTGGCAACGCTGCACCTGGCAAACCCTGGATATCAGCCCGCCGCCTTCTTCACGCCGCGATGAACTGGACGTGTTCGGCAACCCGATCACGCGCGTGGCGTTCGAGCGGCCCCATGATGAACTGCTGGTCAATGCCGGGCTGACCGTGGAAGTGCTGGCGCGACCCGCGTTGGACTTTTGGCAATCGCCGCCGTGGGACCGCACCCGTGACAGCCTCACCTACAGCAGCCAACCGCTGTCGCTGGAGGTGATCGAAGCCTGCCGCTACCGCTTCGAATCGCCCTACGTGCATCTGAAAAAAACCTTCGTCGAATTCTCCGAAAGCTGCTTCCCGCCTGGCGCGCCGTTGTTGATAGGCGTGCAGGCGTTGATGCACAAGATCTTCAGCGAATTCACCTTTGATGCCGAAGCCACGCAGGTCGCCACGCCGCTGGTGGAAGTGCTGGAGCGCCGTCGCGGCGTGTGCCAGGACTTCGCCCACCTGATGCTCGCCTGCCTGCGTTCGCGGGGGCTGGCGGCACGCTATATCAGCGGCTACCTGCTGACCCAGCCACCGCCCGGCCAGCCACGGCTGATCGGCGCCGATGCGTCGCATGCATGGGTGTCGGTGTTCTGCCCGGAGTCGGGCTGGGTAGACTTCGATCCAACGAATAATGTGCAGCCGGCGCTGGAGCACATCACCCTGGCGTGGGGCCGGGATTTTTCCGATGTGTCGCCGTTGCGAGGGGTGATCCTGGGAGGAGGGAGCCATGACCCGGAGGTGCGGGTGACGGTGATGCCGCTGATGTAACGGGATCGTTCCCACGCTCTGCGTGGGAACGCCTGCGGTGAAGCTCAGCGTCACTGTGCGCCGGGACGCGAAAAGTCCAAGGCTGCATTCCCACGCAGAGCGTGGGAACGATCAATTATTCAGCCGGGTCTTTCGGGGTTTCAGTCTCGTCTGCTGCCACTTCACCTTCCGCATCCGGGTTCAGTGCACCCGCTTCTTCATCTGCAGCGGCTTTCTTGCGTTGCAGCTTTTCCTCTTTCTTCTGTTCCTTGGCCAAGTCTCTCTGACGTTTGGCGAAGGAGTAATTAGGTTTGGCCATGGGCGATCCTCTAGGGTACGAAGGTGAGGGTGGGCGGCGCGCGGCTGCCTTGGGTCGCTATGGTAGCAGCTTAGCAGCGCGCTTGGCCTTCACTTACCGCTGGCGTAAGCGGCCAGCAGGCCGTTGAACAGTTGATTGAGGTGCATGGCTCAGGCTCCAAGGGGGGATGGGCCGATCATATTCGGTTGCCGCGACGGTGGCTGGTAGATTGTATTGATCAGTCTGATAGCCTAAAGTTGTATACAATCTGTTGATGCAGATCATAAGAACTCACGCCTGAATGAGGCACCCTTGTCGCAATACGCGTTATTCAACCCTGCCTTGGAGATTCACATGTTCGCCAAACTCGTTGCTGTTTCCCTGCTGACTCTGGCTAGCGGCCAGTTGCTTGCCGCAGAGTGCAAGGTCACTGTCGACTCCACCGACCAGATGTCTTTCAACACCAAAGCGATTGAAATCGACAAGAGCTGCAAGCAGTTCACCGTCGAGCTGACTCACTCTGGCAGCCTGCCCAAGAACGTGATGGGGCATAACTGGGTGCTGACCACTGAAGCCAACATGCAGACTGTGGCTACTGACGGTATGGCTGCAGGTATCGATAAGGATTATCTGAAAGCCGGTGATGACCGCATCATCGCCCACACCAAGATCATTGGTGCTGGCGAGAAAGATTCGGTGACCTTCGACGTCTCCAAGCTGAAAGCCGATGAGAAGTACAGCTTCTTCTGCTCGTTCCCCGGCCACATCTCGATGATGAAAGGTGCCGTGGTCCTGAAGTAACACCGCGTTATCGTTCATCGGGAGCAAGCCCCCTCCCACATTTGAATGTATTCACAAATCAAAGTGTGGGAGGGGGCTTGCCCCCGATGGCATTCTGACAATCAACGCAAAACCCTCTGCCTCACCTCAAGGCGCAAACGGCATCACCCGCTTGTGCTCAGTCTTGCGGTACGTCTCGCAAATAATCCTGAACGCCTCCTCACGCACCGGCTCGCCGTGCAGGAATGCATCGATCTCGGCATAGGTCACGCCATGTGACGCTTCGTCCGGCTTGCCCGGCGACAGGTCTTCCAGGTCGGCGGTCGGCACTTTCTCCACCAACGACTCCGGCGCGCCGAAATGCCGCGCAATCGCCCGCACCTGGTTTTTCACCAGCCCGCTCAGCGGCGCCAAGTCGCAGGCACCATCACCGAACTTGGTGAAAAAGCCCATCACCGCTTCCGCCGCATGGTCGGTACCGATCACCAGCCCACCGGCCGCGCCCGCGATGGTGTACTGCGCGACCATGCGCATGCGCGCCTTGGTGTTGCCCAGCACGAAGTCGCGGGAGGCCACCGGTTTGCCCTCGAACGCCGCGACTTCATTGGCCAGGGCTTTGACCGCCGGGCCGATGTTGACGGTATGGCGCTCGTCCGGCTCGATGAAGTCCACCGACGCCTGGGCTTCGAGTTCGTCGAACTGGGTTTCGTAGGGCAGGCGCACGGCGATAAACCGATAGGCCTCGTCGCCGCTGCTGGAGCGCAGTTCCTGCACGGCGCGCTGGGCCAACAGGCCTGCGGTGAGGGAGTCGACACCGCCACTGATGCCCAGTACCAACGACTTGAGCCCGGAATTGCGCAGGCAGTCCTGGATAAAGGCCACGCGCCTGGCGACTTCTGCCTCAAGGGCGGCCTGGTCTTTGAACGGCGCTTGCACCTTGAGCTGCTGCGCAATCTCACGCTGTACGGCTTGCATGATTCACTCCTTGCTGGATAGGGCAGGTACTTTGAAAACGTGACGCAAATAGGCAACGAAATTGGGGTCGGTGCAGTGGGTCTTGCCCGCTTCATCGGAAATCTTCGCGACGGGCTGGCCATTGCAGGCGGTCATTTTAAGCACGATGCTCATCGGTTCCACCCCTGGAATATCGCAGGTCAGGTTGGTGCCGATGCCAAAGCTCACATTGATGCGACCGCGCAGCGCACGGAAAATCTCCAGGGCCTTGGGCAACGTCAGGCTGTCGGAGAACACCAGGGTCTTGCTCATCGGCTCGATGCCGAGCTTGTGATAGTGGGCGATGGCTTTTTCTGCCCACTGCACCGGGTCGCCGGAGTCGTGGCGCAGGCCATCGAACAGCTTGGCGAAGTACAAATCGAAGTCGCCGAGGAACGCGTCGGTGGTGATGCAGTCGGTCAGGGCGATGCCCAGCAGGCCACGGTACTCGCGGACCCAGCAATCGAGGGCGGCGATCTGGCTGTCGATCAGGCGCGGGCCGAGTTGTTGGTGGGCCATGATCCACTCATGGGCCATGGTGCCCAACGGCTTCATATCGAACTCGCGGGCCAGGTGCACGTTGCTGGTGCCGACAAAACGCCCAGGGAAGTCGTGCTTGAGCACGCTGACCACTTCCTCCTGCACCCGGTACGAGAAGCGCCGACGCGTGCCGAAGTCGGCCACTTGCAACTCGGACAGCTCATCGCTGCTGGCGTTGGCGGTCAGCCAGTCGAACTTGCGGTACAGCTGCTCGCGGGCCTGCTCCAGGATCACGGTCTGGTAGCGGTAGCGGTTACGCACTTCGCTGACGATGGCCAGCATCGGCACTTCAAACAGGATCACATGCAGCCACGGCCCGCGCAGGCGGATAAACAGCTCGCCGTTCTCGATACCGGTCTGCACGTAGCGCAGGTTGAAGCGGAACAGCCCGAGGAAACGCAAAAAATCCGGCTTCATGAAGCTGATGCGTTCCAGGAAGCCCAGTTGGTCCGGGCTCAGGCTCAGCTCGGCGAGGCGCTCGATCTGGTAGCGAATCTCCGCCAGGTAAGGGCGCAGGTCTTCGCTGTTGCGGCAACGAAACTCCCATTCAACCTCCACGTTCGGGTAGTTGTGCAGCACCGCCTGCATCATGGTCAGCTTGTAGAAGTCGGTGTCGAGCAGGTTCTGCACGATGCGATCGGCAAACACACTCTCGCTCATAACGGGAATCTCCAGACGGGTCGGCGAGGGGCGCCGGCCTTTACGCTCAATTGAGGAAGGGGGCTAGTGGCGCATAGACCTGTGGGGTTTTGCCAGTGATTTTTTTGGTGTGGCTACTGGCCTCATCGGGGGCAAGCCCCCTCCCACATTGAAATGCATTCCAGAATCAGACCTGCTCCAGCATCCATTTCACAAATTCGCGCACCTTGGGCACCTCCGCCGAATGCTCCGGATATGAGAGGTAATACGCATCCTGGCTCGGCATTGCATGCTGCCAGGGAATCACCAGCTTGCCGTCGGCCAGTTCCTCTTCCACCAGAAAGCGTGGCAGCAGCGCCACGCCGCAGCCGACTTGCGCCGCGCGAATGCACATATAAAAGGTGTCAAAGCGCGGCCCGTGGTAACTGTGCTCGGTGTGGAAGCCCTGGCTGGCGAACCAGTCATGCCAGCCTTGAGGGCGTGAGGCGTTTTGCAGAAGCACCAGCTCGCTCAGTTGGGTGGGGTCGGTGAACGGCGCTGTCGGCAGGCTCTCCGGGGCGCACACAGGGATGAGTTCTTCGCTGAACAACTTCAGGCTTTCGGTGCCGGGGCGTGAACCCTGGCCGAAGTAGAACGCCATGTCGGCCTTGCCTTGCAGCAGTTCGTCCGGTTCCTGTTCGTTGCACAGGTCCAAATGAATCTGCGGGTGGCGCAGGCGCCAGCCCTTGAGGCGCGGCACCAGCCAGCGCGCACCGAAGGTGTAGGGCGTGGACACGCGCAGTACTTCGGTTTCGCCGCCGTAGGAACGCAGGTAGTGGGTAGACATCTCCACCTGGGTGAGGATCTTGCGCACTTCCACCAGGTACAGATCGCCCGCCGGGGTCATCTGCAAGCGGCGCCGCACCCGGCGAAACAGCAGGTGTTGCAGTAACTCTTCCAGCTGCGCTACCTGTTTGCTCACCGCGCTTTGGGTGAGGTTCAGTTCCTCGGCGGCGCGGGTAAAGCTCAGGTGGCGGGTGGCGGCTTCGAAACACTGCAGGGCGGTGATCGAGGGCAAATGTCTTTTGTTCAGCACGGCATGCCTCTTTTTATTCTTTGCATGAATAAACGGAATGATATCTCGCCTAATCGTCGTTTGTTGGCAAGTCTTGGGCCAGCTACAAATGAGGCCTGGATCGCCGCGCCGGTTGCGGCGCACATTTTTCTGCTTTTGTTTGAAGGAGTGACCCATGGTTGCCGCATTGCTTGACCGTCTAGGGGTAAACCCGGCGCTGTACCAGGCGGGTACCCAGCCCGTGCATTCGCCGATCGATGGCAGCCGTATCGGCAGTGTGCACTGGGAAGGCGCCGCCGAGGTGGAGCAGCAGGTCAGTCGCGCCGAGCATGCATTCGACGCCTGGCGCAAAGTGCCGGCCCCGCGTCGCGGCGAGCTGGTGCGTCAGTTGGGCGACATGTTGCGCCAGTACAAGGCCGACCTTGGCGAGCTGGTCTCTTGGGAAGCCGGCAAGATCACCCAGGAAGGCCTGGGGGAAGTGCAGGAAATGATCGACATCTGCGACTTCGCCGTCGGCTTGTCGCGCCAGCTCTACGGCTTGACCATCGCCTCCGAGCGCCCCGGCCACCATATGCGTGAAACCTGGCACCCGCTGGGCGTGGTCGGCGTGATCAGCGCGTTCAACTTCCCGGTGGCCGTGTGGGCGTGGAACACCGCGCTGGCGCTGGTGTGCGGCAATGCGGTGATCTGGAAGCCGTCGGAAAAGACCCCGCTCACCGCGCTGGCCTGCCAGGCGCTGTTCGAACGGGTGTTGAAGAACTTCAAGGATGCACCGCAGTACCTCAGCCAAGTGATTATCGGCGGCCGCGATGCCGGCGCCGCGCTGGTGGATGACCCGCGTGTGGCGCTGATCAGCGCCACCGGCAGCACCCGCATGGGCCGCGAAGTGGCGCCGAAAGTCGCCGCGCGCTTTGCCCGCAGCATCCTTGAGCTGGGCGGCAATAATGCGATGATCCTCGGCCCCAGCGCTGACCTGGACATGGCGGTGCGCGCCATTTTGTTCAGTGCGGTCGGCACCGCCGGCCAGCGGTGCACCACCCTGCGCCGACTGATCGCCCATGAATCGGTCAAGGCCGACATCGTCACCCGCCTCAAGGCCGCCTACGCCAAGGTGCGCATCGGCCACCCGCTGGAAGGCAACCTGGTCGGCCCGCTGATCGACAAGCACGGCTTCGACAACATGCAGGACGCCCTGGAGCAAGCCCTGAGCGAGGGCGGCAAGGTGTTCGGTGGCAAGCGCCAGCTCGAAGACCAGTTCCCCAACGCCTACTACGTGTCGCCGGCGATTGTGGAAATGCCCGAGCAGAGCGACGTGGTGTGCACCGAGACCTTCGCGCCGATTCTGTATGTGATCGGCTACACCGACTTTGCCGAGGCCCTGCGCCTGAACAACGCGGTGCCACAAGGCTTGTCCTCATGCATCTTCACCACCGATGTGCGCGAAGCCGAGCAGTTCATGTCGGCGGT
Organism: Pseudomonas sp. R4-34-07; assembly: GCF_003852375.1. Lineage (NCBI taxonomy): Bacteria > Pseudomonadati > Pseudomonadota > Gammaproteobacteria > Pseudomonadales > Pseudomonadaceae > Pseudomonas > Pseudomonas sp. R4-34-07. The sequence continues at coordinate 658,024 of NZ_CP027760.1, forward strand.
GGGCAGTGACTGCGGCATCGCTAACGTCAACATCGGCCCGAGTGGCGCGGAAATCGGTGGTGCGTTTGGCGGTGAGAAGGAGACGGGCGGCGGGCGTGAGTCGGGCTCGGATGCGTGGCGCGGGTATATGCGGCGCCAGACCAATACCGTGAACTACTCGCTGGAGTTGCCGCTGGCTCAGGGCATCACTTTCGACTGAAGCCCCCTCAAGTCGAAGTGAGAGCAAAAATGTGGGAGGGGGCTTGCTCCCGATAGCAGTGCTTCAGTCAGCGAATCTGTAGCTGACCCACCGCTATCGGGAGCAAGCCCCCTCCCACATTCGGCCGGATTTTCAATTCTGAAAAGTTGTTTGTTAGGTCTCATCGGAGTCTGGCAATGCCTTTACGCGAAACATGTTTGTGGGAACACCTCACCCCGAGCCGGCCGGATCGCGCTGCGCTCAAAGGCGAAATCAAGGTGGATGTGTGCGTGATCGGTGCCGGCATCACCGGTTTGTCGGCGGCCATTCACTTGCTGGAACAGGGTAAAAGCGTCGCGGTGCTGGAGGCTCACCGCACCGGCCATGGCGGTTCGGGGCGCAACGTCGGGCTGGTCAACGCCGGCATGTGGATCCCGCCGGACGAGATCGAAGCCGGTTTCGGCGAAGCCGTGGGCAGTCAGCTCAACCGCATGTTGGGTGCCGCGCCGTCGCTGGTGTTCGGCCTGATCGACAAATACGCCATCGATTGCCAACTGCGCCGCGAGGGCACTTTGCACATGGCGCACAACGCTCGTGGCGAGGCGGACTTGCGCAGCCGTGAAGCGCAATGGAAGCGCCGCGGTGCGCCGGTCGAGTTGCTGACCGGGCAGGCGTGCGAGCAGGCCACCGGCACCACGAAAATAGCCGCCGCGTTATTGGATCGACGCGCCGGCACCTTGAACCCGATGGCCTACACCAGCGGCCTGGCGAATGCGGCGGCCGGGTTGGGCGGGCAGTTATTCGATCATTCCCCGGTCACCCAACTTGAGCGCCAGGGTGCAGACTGGCTGGTGCAGACCGCCCAGGGTGCGGTGCGGGCCGCGCAAGTGGTGATCGCTTCCAATGCCTACACCGAAGGCGAATGGACCGAGCTGCGCCGCAATTTCTTTCCCGGTTATTACTATCAGGTCGCGTCGGCACCGCTCACCGATGACGCCGCCACACGCATCCTGCCCGGTGGCCAGGGTTCATGGGACACGCGCCAGGTGTTGAGTAGCATCCGCCGCGATGCCGATGGCCGCCTGTTGCTCGGCAGCCTGGGCAACGGCAACCAGAAGCCGGCCTGGTTCCTCAAGGCGTGGGCCGATCGGGTGCAGCAGCACTACTTCCCGTATCTCAAATCGGTGCAGTGGGAATACACCTGGACCGGCTGCATCGCCTTTACGCCCGATCACCTGATGCGTTTGTTCGAGCCGGCGCCGGGGCTGGTGGCGGTCACCGGCTATAACGGGCGTGGAGTGACCACCGGCAGCGTGGTCGGTAAAGCGTTTGCCGACTATTTGTGTCACCAGAATCCCCAGGCGCTGCCGATTCCCTTTACACCGATGCAGCCGCTGGCGGGCGCAGGCCTGCGCAGTTGCCTGTATGAAGCGGGATTCTCGCTGTATCACGCCGGGCAATGCCTGCGGATCGTGATCTGATCCGCGAAATAGCGCGCGGAAGCCGGCATTTTCTTAGCCGGCTACCCATCTGTATTGGTGCAAGTTGTAGCAATCGCGCACTGTAAATGTGCAGTTCCGTTACGCAGCTGGTTACAAGTAGTGGAGCTGTCGTTTATCCCTCCGGTTGCAGGTGCCACCGTTCGGGGTTGTACTTTTTTGGTGTGCCGGTTGCACCTGTCGGAGCTAGACGGTTGCACGTCCTGGCGAAAGGACTCGAAACGCCAGCAATAACAATGACACCGTGTCTTTTTGAAGAATAAAAAAGTAATGGCACGCGGCTTGCTCTGAGCTTTCAGTGAAAAGTTTGAATGCAAGTTGTCGTGCCAAAAATCAAAAATATCGGAGCACCACTCATGTCCCAGACGTTTTACAAGAAAGGTTTTCTGGCCCTCGCCGTTGCAGCGGCGCTGGGTGTTTCTACGTTTGTTCAAGCTGATGTGAAAATTGGCGTGGCAGGCCCGATGACGGGTGCCAACGCCGCTTTCGGTGAGCAGTACATGAAGGGTGCCCAGGCGGCAGCCGATGAGGTCAACAAGGCGGGTGGCGTCAACGGCGAGAAAATCGTGCTGGTGTCCGGCGATGACGCCTGCGAGCCGAAACAAGCGGTGGCCGTGGCCAACCGCCTGGCCGACCAGGACAAAGTGATCGGCGTGGTCGGGCACTTCTGCTCCTCCAACACCATCCCGGCCTCCGAGGTGTATGACGAAGCGGGCATCATCGCAATCACCCCAGGCTCCACCAACCCACAGGTGACCGAGCGCGGCCTGGGCGCCATGTTCCGCATGTGCGGGCGTGACGACCAGCAAGGCATCGTCGCCGGCGACTACATCGTCGACGTGCTCAAGGGCAAGAAAGTCGCGGTCATCAACGACAAGGACACCTACGGCAAGGGCCTGGCCGACGCCACCGCTGCCCAGTTGACCAAACGCGGCGTGAAGCCGGTGCTGGAAGAAGGCCTGACCCGTGGCGAGAAAGATTTCAGCGCCCTGGTCACCAAGATCCGCTCCCTGGGCGCCGACGTCGTGTACTTCGGCGGCCTGCACCCGGAAGCCGGCCCGCTGGTTCGCCAGATTCGTGAAGCCGGTTTGAAAGACGTCAAGTTCATGTCCGACGACGGCATCGTAACCGACGAACTGGTGGCGACCGCCGGTGGTGCGCAGTACGTGGACGGCGTCTACATGACCTTCGGCGCCGACCCGCGCCTGCTGCCGGACAGCAAGGCGGTGGTCGAGCAGTTCCGTAAAAACGGCACCGAGCCCGAAGGCTACACCCTGTACGCCTACGCCTCGATCCAGGCCCTGGCCGCCGGGTTCAACGGCGCCAAGTCGAACAAGGGCGAGGACGCGGCCAAGTGGCTGAAGGCTCACCCGGTTAAAACCGTCATGGGCGAAAAGGCCTGGGATACCAAGGGCGACCTGAAAATCTCCGACTATGTGGTTTACCAGTGGGACAAAGACGGTAAATACCACCAGCTGGAAAAGCAGAAGTAAGCCGAACTGAATGCGGCACCTCTGTAGGAGCGAGCTTGCTCGCGAAAAACCCGAGAGCGACGCGGGCATTCAGGATGCCCGCGTCATCGTTGACGTTCTTCGCGAGCAAGCTCGCTCCTACAGGGGATGTTGCCAAGCCTCTGTTTTCCTCCAGAAGCGCCGCACACTCACCGGTGTGCAGGTGCTCACCGCGTGAGATTGCGTTATGGATGGTATTTTCCTGCAGCAACTGGTCAACGGCCTGACCCTCGGGTCGGTCTATGGCCTGATCGCCATCGGCTACACAATGGTCTATGGCATCATTGGCATGATCAACTTCGCCCACGGCGAGGTTTATATGATTTCCGCTTACCTCGCGGCGATCAGTCTGGCACTGCTGGCTTACTTCGGCATCGAATCCTTCCCGCTGCTCATTCTCGGTACCCTGGTCTTCACCGTCGTCGTCACCGGCGTGTACGGTTGGGTCATCGAACGTGTCGCCTACAAACCGCTGCGTAACTCCACCCGACTGGCTCCGCTGATCAGCGCCATCGGTATCTCGCTGATCCTGCAGAACTACGCGCAGATCGCCCAGGGCGCCAAGCAACAAGGCATTCCCACCCTGCTGGCCGGCGCCTGGCGCGTCGATATCGGCACCGGGTTCGTGCAACTCACCTACACCAAAGTGTTCATCCTCGTGGCGGCATTCGCCGGCATGGCGTTGCTCACCTACATCATCAAATACACCAAGCTCGGCCGCATGTGCCGCGCCACCCAGCAAGACCGCAAGATGGCCTCGATCCTGGGCATCAACACCGACCGTGTGATCTCTTACGTATTCGTCATCGGCGCCGCCATGGCCGCCCTGGCCGGCGTGCTGATCACCCTCAATTACGGCACCTTCGACTTCTATGCCGGCTTCATCATCGGCATCAAGGCGTTTACCGCAGCGGTACTCGGCGGCATCGGCTCCCTGCCTGGGGCGATGCTGGGCGGGATCATCCTCGGTATCTCCGAGTCGCTGTTCTCGGGGTTGATCAACTCCGACTACAAAGACGTGTTCAGTTTCTCCTTGCTGGTGGTGATTCTGATTTTCCGTCCCCAGGGCCTGCTTGGTCGCCCACTCGTGGCGAAGGTGTAAACATGTCTGCTGCCAAATCTATCGATATCAAGAAAAGTGTGGTCGATACGGTCCTCGCCGGGCTGATTTCGCTGATCGTGTTCGGCCCGATCGTCGGCGTGGTGCTCGACGGCTACAGCTTCAACCTGGAACCGGCGCGCGTGGCCATGCTGGTCGCCATCGTGATGGCCGGGCGCTTTGCCCTCAGCCTGTTCCTGCAAACCCCCAAGGGTGTGAAGATCCTGCAGGGTTTCGAAAGCAGCGGCTCCGGCGTGCACGTGCGGGCGCCGGACTACAAGTCGCGGCTGCGCTGGATCATTCCGGCGCTGATCGTGATCGCCATCGTGTTTCCGATCTTTGCCAACAAGTACCTGCTGACCGTGGTAATCCTCGGGCTGATCTACGTATTGCTCGGCCTGGGCCTGAACATCGTGGTGGGCCTGGCCGGTCTGCTCGACCTGGGTTATGTGGCGTTCTACGCCATCGGCGCCTACGGCCTGGCGCTGGGTTACCAATACCTCGGCCTGGGTTTCTGGACGGTGCTGCCGCTGGCCGCCATCGCGGCGGCGTTGGCGGGGTGCATACTCGGCTTCCCGGTATTGCGAATGCACGGTGACTACCTGGCCATCGTGACCCTGGGCTTCGGTGAAATCATTCGCCTGGTGCTCAACAACTGGCTGTCGTTCACCGGTGGCCCGAACGGCATGCCGGTGCCTTCGCCGACCTTCCTCGGCCTGGAGTTCGGCAAGCGTGCCAAGGACGGCGGCATCCCGTTCCACGAGTTCTTCGGCATCGATTACAACCCCAATATCAAGTTCATGTTCATCTACATCGTGCTGTTTCTGGTGGTTCTGGCCGTGCTGTACATCAAGCATCGCTTGACCCGCATGCCGGTCGGGCGTGCCTGGGAAGCCCTGCGCGAAGATGAAATCGCCTGTCGCTCCATGGGCCTGAACCACGTACTGGTCAAGCTCTCGGCGTTCACCATCGGTGCCTCCACGGCCGGTTTGGCCGGGGTGTTCTTTGCCAGCTACCAGGGCTTCGTCAACCCGTCGTCGTTTACCTTCTTCGAGTCGGCGTTGATCCTGGCCATCGTGGTCTTGGGCGGCATGGGCTCGACGGTCGGTGTGGTGATCGCGGCGTTCGTGTTGACCGTTGCGCCGGAACTGCTGCGCAGCTTCTCTGAATACCGCGTGCTGCTGTTTGGCGTGTTGATGGTGGTGATGATGATCTGGCGACCGCGCGGCTTGATCCGCATCAGCCGTACCGGTGTGACACCACGTAAAGGAGTGGCGCCATGAGCAAGGAAGTCGTCCTCTCCGTTGAACACCTGATGATGCACTTCGGTGGCATCAAGGCCTTGAGCGATGTGAGCCTCAAGGTGAAGCGCAACTCGATCTTTGCCCTGATCGGCCCCAACGGCGCCGGCAAGACCACCGTGTTCAACTGCCTCACCGGTTTCTACAAGGCCAGTGGCGGCAAGATCGAACTCAACGTGCGTGGCAAGCAGACCAATGTGATCCAGTTATTGGGTGAGCGCTTCCAGGCCACCGATTTCGTCTCGCCGAAAAGCTTTTTCAGCCGGGTGTACTACAAGATGTTCGGTGGCACCCATTTGGTGAACCGCGCGGGCCTGGCGCGGACCTTCCAGAACATTCGCCTGTTCAAGGAAATGTCGGTGCTGGAAAACCTGCTGGTGGCCCAGCACATGTGGGTCAACCGCAACATGCTCGCCGGTATCCTCAACACCAAGGGCTACCGCAAGGCCGAAAGCGATGCCCTCGACCACGCCTTCTACTGGCTGGAAGTGGTCGACCTGGTGGACTGCGCCAACCGCCTCGCCGGCGAGCTTTCCTACGGCCAGCAGCGCCGCCTGGAAATCGCCCGCGCGATGTGCACGCGGCCGCAGATCATCTGCCTGGATGAACCGGCGGCGGGCCTCAACCCTCAGGAAACCGAAGCCCTCAGCGCGATGATTCGCCTGCTGCGCGACGAACACGACCTCACAGTGGTGCTGATCGAACACGACATGGGCATGGTGATGAGTATTTCCGACCACATCGTGGTGCTGGACCACGGCAACGTGATCGCCGAAGGCGGGCCGGACGCGATCCGCAACGACCCGAAAGTGATCGCCGCCTACCTGGGCGCAGACGAAGAGGAACTCGTATGAACGGGCCTATCCTCGAAATGAAGGACCTGGACGTGTTCTACGGCCCGATCCAGGCCCTGAAAAAAGTCTCGCTGTACATCAACGAAGGCGAAACCGTCAGCCTGATCGGCTCCAATGGCGCGGGCAAATCCACGCTGCTGATGTCGATCTTCGGCCAGCCACGGGCCGAGTCGGGGCAGATTCTCTACAACGGCGTGGACATTACCCACAAGTCGTCCCACTACATCGCCTCCAACGGCATCGCGCAATCGCCGGAAGGGCGGCGGGTATTCCCCGACATGACCGTCGAGGAAAACCTGCTGATGGGCACCATCCCCATTGGCGACAAGTTCGCGCAGGAAGACATGCAGCGCATGTTCGAGCTGTTTCCACGGCTCAAGGAGCGGCGTAACCAGCGCGCGATGACCATGTCCGGTGGCGAGCAGCAAATGCTCGCCATCGCCCGCGCGCTGATGAGCCGGCCCAAGCTGTTGCTGCTCGATGAGCCAAGCCTGGGCCTGGCGCCGATCGTGGTAAAGCAGATCTTTTCCACCCTGCGCGAGCTGGCCTCCACCGGGATGACCATTTTCCTGGTGGAGCAGAACGCCAACCACGCCTTGCGCTTGTCGGACCGCGCCTATGTGATGGTCAACGGCGAGATTCGCCTGACCGGTACGGGCAAGGAACTGCTGGTGAATGAGGAAGTGCGCAACGCCTACCTGGGCGGTCACTGACTGCGCGGTACCCTGTGGGAGGGGGCTTGCTCCCGATAGCGGAGTGTCAGTTTCAGATGTGCTGACTGACAAAACGCTATCGGGAGCAAGCCCCCTCCCACATTGTTTTGTGTGATCCACAAGGCCTGCGCCAAATTGTGGAAAACAAATTCAGCTCCCCTCCAAAGCGCGACATATAGCCGCCGCAAATCCCTGTTTTGTCACAGTTTTGACTTGTCCCCATCCGCTGTGGAACCGGCTGTGGGTAAGGTGGGAGTAGCTGGCTGCAGGCCTCTGAAACCGTGGCTTGTAGCGGTGTGGTTAGTATTTGATCAGCCACTTTTTCGCGACCCTTCGAGGGGTTTGTCAACCTGTTTAAAGACACAGGTATATGACCGTTGCATGTCACTCCTGCCTGTGGATAAGTCTGTGACTAAACTCTGGAAAGACTGCCGCAGAGGCCGGAATGACTGGCCTGGAGCCATCACCTAGATGTTCACCGGGTAAAACGCCTACATACGCCTCTGTCCAGGTCAAGCAAAAAACTTTCTAAAAGCTCCTGCAGGCCTTGTATCACGCGGCTCAAGGCGATTTGCACTTGCCCCCAAAGACTGTGGGCGCAGTTGTGGATAACCTGCGCGTATGTGGCTGCAGGCCTTGATCTGCATAGCTCTGCTAAGCGTGGTTAAAAAATGATCAGGCGAGTATGAAGGTGCGCGCTTAGCGGTTGCCGCGAGGGCAGCGTAAGGGCATTCTGCTGGCAACTTTTCCCGTTGCCCGCAAGGAGACCACCATGTCCGACACGCTGTTTATTACTGGCGCCACTTCAGGTTTCGGTGAAGCCTGTGCCCGCCGTTTTGCCGAAGCTGGCTGGAAACTGGTGCTCACCGGTCGGCGTGCCGAGCGCTTGAATGCGCTGGTCGAAGAACTTTCCAAGCAAACCGAAGTGCATGGCCTGGTGGTGGACGTGCGTGATCGCAAAGGCATGGAAGACGCCATCGCCAACCTGCCGCCATCGTTCGCCACGTTGCGCGGGCTGATCAACAACGCCGGCCTGGCAGTGGGCACCGACCCTGCGCCCAAGTGCAACCTCGACGATTGGGAAACCATGGTCGACACCAATATCAAAGGGTTGCTGACCACCACCAGCCTGCTGCTGCCGCGCTTGATCGCCCATGGCCGTGGCGCCGGGATCATCAACCTGGGTTCCATCGCCGGTAACTACCCTTACCCGGGCAGCCATGTGTATGGCGGGTCCAAGGCGTTCGTGAAGCAATTCTCGCTGAACCTGCGCTGCGATCTGCAAGGCACCGGTGTGCGAGTGACCAACATCGAGCCGGGCTTGTGCGAGAGCGAATTTTCCCTGGTGCGTTTCGGCGGTGATCAGGCGCGTTATGACGCGACCTACGCGGGCGCCGAGCCGATCCAGCCGCAGGATATTGCCGACACGATCTTCTGGGTGCTGAATACGCCGGCGCACGTGAATATCAACCGCTTGGAGCTGATGCCGGTGAGTCAGACCTGGGCTGGGTTTGCGATTGAGCGTAGGGCCAAGTAAGGCTCAACTGATTGTTCCCACGCTCCGCGTGGGAATACCGCCGGGGACGCTCTGCGTCGCGCTTTGCTGGTGACGCAGAGCGTCACACCATGCATTCCCACGCAGAGCGTGGGAACGATCAAAGGTACACTCCGCTCCTGAAAACCCTCCGCACTGTGCGGTTTAAAGGTTTTGACGGGAGGAAATGTGAGTAACCGAGGTGAGCAGGCACTGCTCAAACAATCGACCATCCTGATGTTCGCAGTCGCGATCGCCGGGATTGTCACGGGTGTGATATCCGGCGCCCAATCCATTCTGTTCGACGGCTTTTTCTCGCTGATTGCCACCGCCATCAAGGTGTTGATGCTGATCACGGCCAAGCTGATCGCCAAGAAAAGCAACGAGCGTTTCCAGTTCGGCTACTGGCACCTGGAGCCCATGGTGCTGTTGATCGAAGGCAGCTTTCTGCTGTTGATCGCCATCTATGCGTTTCTCAACGGCGTGTTCGGCATCATCAACGGCGGGCGCGAGATCGAGTTGGGGCTGGTGATCATTTATGCGGCGGTGTTTACCGTGGTGGAGTTCGCCTACTTCTTCTATGTGCGCTACCGCAATCGCACGCTGAAATCCTCGCTGATCCAGTTCGACAACATCAGTTGGCTGGTGGACGCGATGCTGTCGGTAGGCCTGTTGATCAGCTTTCTGGCGGCACTGCTGCTCAAGTCCCAGGGGTATGGCGAATGGGCGGTGTATGTCGACCCGCTGATCCTGATCCTGTTGGCCCTGAGCATGCTGGCACCGGCGTTCAAGATCCTGCGCCCGGCGTTGCGTGAGGTGCTGGGGATCGCCCCGGATCACCTGGACGACACCGTGCGCGAAGTGATGGACGCGGCCAAGGCCAGGCATGGCTTCGATGACTACGTCTCCTATGTGCAAAAGCACGGGCGGGCGCGGTTCATCGAAATCCATGTGGTGTTGCCGGCGGATTACCCGGTGGATAACGTCGCGACCCTCGACCTGCTGCGCGAGGAGATATCCACAGGGCTCGGCACGCCGGATGCGGCTCGTTGGCTGACCATCAGTTTTACTGGGGATCGCAAGTGGATTGCGTGATGGCTGTTAGACCGAGGTGAGGCTATCGGGAGCAAGCCCCCTCCCACATTGGATCGGGTTCCAACATGAAACGCGGACAAATGTGGGAGGGGGCTTGCTCCCGATGAGGCCTGAAGGTCAGCCCAAATGCTGGGTCAGACCCTGATAGCAAGTCGCCAAATGATAAGGTGTGGTAGAAGGCATATCCCGGCGGCTCACCTGACCGTCGGCATCCAGGCATTCATGCCAACCCTTCCCATGCAGGAAATGCTCTTGCAGCGCCAGCAATTGACGCTGCAGCACTGCCTCGCTGTCAGGTCTCAGGGTCAACGCCCGCAGGTATTCAGCCTGCGCCCAGATACGCTGGGTGCCGTCGCGCACCGTGCCATCCACAGACAGCATGCCGCTGACCGCACCGCTTAACTTATCCACACCCTTTTGCTCAGCATAGGCAAACGCTCGCGTCAGTGAGGCATGCAGCGCTGTACCGCGCAGCACCTCTGACGACTCGAGCAAAAAGAACCACTCGAACTGATGCCCTGGCTCGAACCAGTTATCCACAGCGCCCAGGGGTTTTTCCATCATTACGCCGTGCTGGCGGTCGATAAAGCGCTTTTGCAGGGCGCCGGCCAAGTCCAGCAATGCGTCACGCGTGAGGGGATCGTCACGCACCGCCAGTGTGGCGAGAAAGCCTTCGGCCAGGTGCATCAGCGGGTTCTGCAAGGGGCCCGACTTGAGGCTTGACCAGTTGCGCTCGAGCACCGCTTCGTAGAGGCCGTCGCCGCTGGCGAAGCGTTCGGCGACCACGGCAAGCGCGGCATTGAGCACCGATTCCACCAACGGTTCACGCACCTTGGCCCAGTAATGGGCGCAGGCAAAGATGATGAAGGCGTGGGTGTAGAGGTCTTTGCGTTTATCCAGCGGCTGCCCGGCCGGGTCGATGCTGTAGAACCAGCCGCCGTGTTCGGCGTCGTGGAAGTGTCGTTGCAAGGAGCGGAACAGTGTGGCGGCGCGTTCCTCGGCAAAGGCTGCACCGGGTTCGCCGATCAGGCTGGCGAACAGGTACAACTGCCGGGCGCAGGCCATGGCGCGGTAGCGTTGTGGGGGTAACGGCTGGTGATCGGCGTCCAGTGCCTCGTACGGCAGCGCCAGGTCGGCATTCCAGCCTGGGCCCTGCCAGAGCGGCACGATCAGGTTGTGGAAGTGCGTGAGCACGGAGTTCAAAAGAGGTTGGGGCATCGGCTGGCGTCGTCACGGCAGGGGTGTGGCGCGCATGGTATCAGGCTGATCGTTCCCACGCTCTGCGTGGGAATGCTTTTCATGACGCTCCGCGTCATGCGTAGGAACGCGGAGCGTCCCCGGCTGCATTCTCACGCGGAGCGTGGGAATGATCTATCAGCCCGCCAGCAACCAGACCCCAGTTGCAGCGGAAGCAGCCCCGGCCAACCGCACCAACGGTGCCGCCGCCGCTGGCAGCAAACGTACCACCGCATAGCCCGCCGCGTGCAGCGCCGCAGTTGCGCCGACAAACCCCGCCGCATACGCCCAGGGGCTGGACATGTCCGGCAGTTCCAAGCCATGGGCCACGCCGTGAAACAGGGCAAACAACGCCGTTGCCGCCACCGCCACGAACAACGGCGGCCGTACCGCCAGCGCCACCGCCAGGCCCAGCGCCAGCACCGACGCGGCAATCCCGCTTTCCAGCGCCGGCAGTTGCAGGCCTTCAAACCCCAGCATGCCGCCAATCAACATGGTGCCGACGAAGGCGCAAGGCAGGGCCCAGCGTGCATTGCCTTTTTGCTGCGCCGCCCACAACCCGACCGCAACCATGGCCAGCAAGTGATCGAGACCGCCCAGGGGGTGGCTGATGCCGGCAACCAGGCCATTGTCGCCGTGACCCGGGTGAGCAAACGCGAGGGCGGGGGCCAGCAGCAACGTGGCGGCGGCGAACAGTTTCTTGAGGTTCATACACAGGCTCCGTAGGGGGATCAGGCAGCGGTCAGCAGGCCTTGGCGTTCGATAAAGGCGACGATTTCATCCAGGCCGACGCCGGTTTTCTGGTTGCTGAACACAAAGGGTTTGCCATTGCGCATGCGTTGGGTGTCGCTGTTCATCAACTCCAGCGAGGCACCCACCAGCGGCGCGAGGTCGATCTTGTTGATCACCAGCAGGTCGGATTTGCAAATACCGGGCCCGCCCTTGCGCGGGAGTTTGTCGCCGGCGGACACATCGATCACATAGATGGTCAGGTCTGACAGCTCGGGGCTGAACGTCGCCGACAGGTTGTCGCCGCCGGACTCCACCAGAATCAGGTCCAGGCCGGGAAAACGCCGGTTGAGTTGGTCCACCGCCTCCAGGTTGATCGAGGCATCTTCGCGGATGGCCGTGTGCGGGCAGCCGCCGGTTTCCACGCCGATGATGCGCTCCGGCGCCAGGGCCTGGTTGCGCACCAGGAAATCGGCGTCTTCGCGGGTGTAGATGTCGTTGGTGACCACCGCCAGGTTGTAGCGGTCGCGCAGCGCCAGGCACAGGGCCAGGGTCAGGGCGGTCTTGCCGGAGCCTACCGGGCCGCCGATGCCGACGCGCAGGGGTTGTGTGTTCATGTCAGGTTCTCCAAAAACAGTCTCAGGAACGGAACAGGCGGCTGTACTGGCGTTCATGAGCCATGCACGCCAAAGACAGGCCAAAGGCGGCGCTGCCCAGATGATCGGGTTCGATGCGGTCGGCCTCCTGCTGGGCCTGTTGCAACAGCGGCAGCAGCTCGCTGGTCAGGCGCTGCGCGGCTTGCTGGCCCAGGGGCAGGGTTTTCATCAGCACGGCCAGTTGATTTTCCAGCCAGCTCCATAGCCAGGCGGCGAGCGCGTCTTCGGGGCTGATTGCCCAGGCCCGCGCGGCCAGCGCCCAGCCGAGGGCGAGATGGGGTTCAGGGTGTTGGGCAAGAAAGTCGCGGGCGGCGGCGTCCAGTTCCGGCAAACCATTGAGCAGTTGCTGCAGGGAGTAGCCCATCTGCCGGCTCTCCTGATACAGCTCGCGGGTTTCGCGGCTGGCACGGTGTTCTTCACACAGCTGCGCCAGGCGTGGCCACGCCTGTTCTGTGGCCGCGCGGCAATGGGCGAGCAGCAACGGCGCTTCGAAACGCGCGAGGTTGAGCAGCAATTGATCGCTGATCCAGCGCCGCGCGCTGGCGGCATCGTTGACGCGGCCGTTGTCCACGGCCATTTCCAGGCCTTGGGAATAGCTGTAACCACCAATCGGCAACTGCGGACTGGCCAGGCGCAACAGCGCCCAGGCTGGGTTCATAGACGCACGCCGAACTGATGCAGTTTGGGCGCGTAGTTGAAGGCTTCATCGCCATGCCGCGAATGATGATGGCCACCACCGTAGGCCCCGTGTTCAGGCTGGAAGGGCGCCTCAATGGTGTGCACGTCGGCGCCCAGCTGCTCAAGCATGGCCTTGAGCACATAGTCATCGAGCAGGCGCAGCCAGCCATCGCCAACCTGCAGGGCCACATGGCGGTTGCCAAGGTGATAGGCGGCGCGGGTCAGTTCAAACGCGTTGCGGCAGGTGACATGCAGCAGCTGTTCAGGGCGCGCGCAGACACGTACGACGCGTCCGTCTTCAGCTTGTAGGAATTCGCCATCATGCAGCGGCGGTTGCCCACGCTCCAGAAACAGGCCGACGTCTTCACCCTCGGCACTGAAACAGCGCAGGCGGCTTTTGCTGCGGGCTTCGAAGTTCAGCAGCAGTTCGGCGGCCCAGAGGGCTTGCGGGGCGATTCGGCGGTGGATCACCAGCATCAGAAAGCTTCCGGCTATGAGCGATAAGGGAGCTAGAGCAAGGGGCTTGCCAACCCGGCAGGCGCGTAGGAATTTCCTGTCAGCAGGGCGCGAGCGCCACAAGGCAGGGCACTCGCTGAGTGCATCTGTGTGGCAATTTGGTGCGCTTGAGCGGGTTTTAGCACCATAAAAGGGCATTTTGCGTGGTGAACGGCCGTGTGTTGCATGAAACTTCTTTCATCCAATTCTTCGTGGCGTTTTTAAGGATTTTTCCCACAAGGCTACGGGAATCGGCCTTCGTGGAGTTACACGGGGGTTGTTTAAGATTCGCGCCGTGTTTAATTCACTGCGATGTACATCATGTTCAAGTCACTTATCTGTTCCGTCATTGTCAGCCTGTCGTGCCTTATCTCATCAGCCTCGGCCACTCTTCAACAGCCGCCCACCTTTGTTTCCAAGCCCGCATCGTCCTCGGTCGACGATGTGATCGACCGGGCCCATCAATTGCTCGGCACACCCTACAAGTGGGGCGGTACGTCTACCGAGCAAGGGTTCGATTGCAGCAGTTTCCTGGTCTATCTGTTCAAGACCGAAGCGAATATTCAGCTTCCGCGCACCACGGCTGCGATGCACCGTTCCACCGCCGCGACCATCAAGCGCACTGCGTTGAAGCCGGGCGACGCGGTCTTTTTCAAAGGCAACGGGCAGGGGCGGGTGAGTCACGTCGGGCTGTATATCGGCGAAGGCAAATTCATCCATTCACCGCGTACCGGCAAAAATGTGCGTATCGATTCGTTGAGCAATACCTATTGGAGCAAGAACTACACCACGGCCAAGCGCTTTCATACGGCCGGCTGAGGCATTACTCGGTACTGCCCAGGCCTTGCCAATGCTTGAGGCCGATAAAGATGAATCGCAATTGCTGGGTGATCTTCGCCTGGGGCGTGAGATGGGCAGGCAACGCGTGGGCGGGTGGGTCGATGATGTCGGGCAGGGTGGCGAACACGCTTTTGACGATGAGGTCCGCCATTACGTGCAAACCTTCGGCATCCAGGTGTTGCAGCTTGGGCATCAGCGTGAGGTCGGCCGCCAGGTCGCGGGTGATGTCTTCGCGCAGGGCGCCGATGGCCTGGCGCACTGCCAGGCAACCGCCATATTGTTCGCGGGCCAGGAACAGGAACTGGGAACGGTTGGCCGAGACCACATCGAGAAAGATCCGCACAGACGCATCGATGATCCCGCCCATCACGAATTCGTTGTGGCGCACCAGGCGAATCGTGGCGCGGAAGGTCTGGCCGACTTCACTGACCAATACGAGCCCAAGCTCGTCCATGTCGGCGAAATGGCGATAGAACCCGGTGGGTACAATACCCGCGGCCTTCGCCACTTCGCGCAGGCTCAGGCTGCCAAACCCACGGCCACACTCCATCAGATGGCGGGCAGCGTCCATCAAGGCGAGGCGGGTCTGTTGCTTCTGTTCGGCGCGGGGCAGCATGAGCGGATGGGCTTTGTCGGCGAGTACAGCGACGCACTCTAGCAAAACCGCTTTGCCGGCGTCGAACTTGGCGGGGGCGAGACGTGACGCGGTCTATATAAAAGCGAAAGCCCGATCGACAGACCGGGCTTTTTTCTGGGCCACCATGGGCTTAGCTCTGTGCTTGATGCAGTTCTTCCAGACGGTCGGCACCGCCTTCGGCAAGACCTTGGGTGTAGGCGCGATCATTGGCTTGTTCAGCGCCGCCTTCTACCAGACCTTTTTCTTGCAGGCGGTCGTTGCCACCTTCGGTCAGGCCTTCGGTGTAGGCGCGTTTGTTGGCCTGTTCCGAACCGTTTTCAGCGACAGCGCCTTTAGCGTAATCACGATTTTCGTCTTCTTGCGAACCGCTGCGCGCCAGGGTCTGGCTGGACTGCACGGCTTGGGCTTTGTTCTGTGGGGTGGCCTGTTCGGCGGCTGGCAGGGCGAAGGCACTGGAAGCCAGGATGGATAACAGGACGGTAGCGAGTACTTGGCGTTTCATGAGGGTTGCTCCTTGGGAGGGCGATAAAGTGGGTACAGGGCTAATGCTACTCTTGATAAGTCGATATAAAAGTTCATAAAGACAATGGTAATAATCAACAGAATTGATTGTTCCCACGGGAGGCTCTAGAACGCGCCTCTCAAGCACGCGGTTTTGCACCGGGGTGGGTATTTTCGACACGAACCTGGGTAACAATGGTGCGTCGTTGATGATCAACCTTGTCTGCTCGATCAGGAAAATCGGTTTTTTCGGCTAAATCGACCGTTGCGTTAAACCCCCAGGCACTTTGCCAGTCGTAGTCCTATAAGCTGTGTCAAAGGCTGTTGCCCAGCCAGTCGTATTCAGGAGCCCTGTGCAATGACGCGCACTCGAAAAATTGTCGCTTGGAGCTGCGCCAGCTTCGTTCTGTTGATTGCAATCGTGGTATTGGTCCTGGTGTTCTTCGACTGGAACCGCATCAAGCCCCCCCTCAATGCCAAGGTCTCCGAAGAGTTGCACCGCCCGTTCGCCATCAATGGCAACTTGGCGGTGGTGTGGCAGCGCGAGCCCGACGAAGGCGGCTGGCGGGCGTGGGTGCCGTGGCCCCATGTGATTGCCGAAGACCTGAGCCTGGGCAACCCCGACTGGTCCAAGCAGCCGCAGATGGTCACGCTGAAGAAAGTCGAGTTGCGTATTTCGCCATTGGCCTTGCTGGCACAACGTGTGGTGATCCCGCGTATCGACCTCACCGAACCGAGCGCCGACCTGCAGCGCCTGGCGGACGGCCGGGCCAACTGGACCTTCAAGTTCGACCCCAAGGACCCCGACGCCGAGCCTTCCAGCTGGGTGGTGGATATCGGCGCCATCGGCTTCGACAAGGGCCACGTCACCCTCGACGACCAGACCCTCAAGACCCGCCTCGATGTGATCATCGACCCGCTGGGCAAACCGATTCCTTTCGGTGAAATCGTCGGTGACGCCGATGCCAAAAAGGCCTTGGAGAAAGGCTCGGCGCCGCAGGACTATGCGTTCGGCCTCAAGGTCAAAGGCCAATACCATGGCCAGGCGCTGGCCGGCACCGGCAAGATCGGCGGGTTGCTCGCCTTGCAGGACGCGGCCAAGCCGTTCCCGCTGCAGGCCCAGGTCCAGATCGCCGACACCAGCATCGCCCTGGCCGGCACCCTGACCGACCCGCTCAACCTCGGCGCCCTCGACCTGCGCCTGAAGCTGTCGGGCAGCAGCCTCGGCAACCTCTACCCGTTGACTGGCGTGACATTGCCCGATTCGCCGGCGTACTCAACCGACGGTCATTTGATCGCCAAGCTGCACGAAGCCAGCGGCGCTTCATTTCGTTATGAAAACTTCAACGGCAAGATCGGCAACAGCGACATCCACGGCAACCTGGCCTACGTTGCGAGCCAGCCACGGCCCAAGCTCAGCGGCGCGCTGGTGTCCAACCAACTGCTGATGGATGACCTGGCACCCTTGATCGGCGCCGACTCCAACGCCAAGCAGAAAGCCCGTGGCGGCGAAAGCAAACAACCGGCCACCAAAGTCTTGCCGGTTGAAGAGTTCCGCACCGAGCGCTGGCGCGAGATGGATGCCGACGTGGAATTCACCGGCAAACGCATTGTGCACAGCGCCGACCTGCCTTTCACCGACCTCTATACGCACCTGGTGCTCAATGATGGTGAGCTGAGCCTCGAGCCCCTGCGCTTCGGCGTGGCCGGCGGCAAACTCGATGCGCAGATCCGCTTGAACGGCCGCACCACGCCGATGGAAGGCCGCGCGAAACTCACGGCGCGTAACTTCAAGCTCAAACAGCTGTTCCCGACCTTTGAACCGATGAAAACCAGCTTTGGTGAACTCAACGGCGACGCCGATATTGCCGGGCGCGGCAACTCCGTGGCGGCGCTGCTGGGCACGGCCAACGGTGACTTGAAGATGCTGATCAACGACGGCGCCATCAGCCGTGGCCTGATGGAAATCGCTGGCCTTAACGTGGGCAACTACGTGGTGGGGCGCCTGTTTGGCGACAAGGAAGTGAAGATCAACTGCGCGGCGGCGGACTTCGGCATCAAGACCGGTTTGGCGACGACACGCTTGTTTGTGTTCGATACCGAGAACGCGATCATCTACGTCGATGGCACAGCGAATATGGCGACCGAGCAGTTGGACCTGACCATCACGCCGGAATCCAAGGGCTTTCGTCTGTTCTCCCTGCGCTCGCCGTTATATGTGAACGGGCCGTTCATCAAGCCCAATGCCGGGGTGAAAGCCATCCCCCTGGCGCTGCGCGGCGCGGGCATGGTCGCCCTGGGTGTGATCGCCGGCCCGGCTGCCGGGTTGCTTGCACTGGTCGCCCCAAGTGGCGGCGAGCCGAATGCGTGCGCACCGTTGCTGCAACAGATGCGAGAAGGCAAGGCGCCGAAAACCGTGAAGTAATAACGAAATGTGGGAGGGGGCTTGCTCCCGATAGCGGTGTATCAGCCAATCAATCTTTGACTGAAACAATGCTATCGGGAGCAAGCCCCCTCCCACAGGGGTATTGCGGTGTTGCGGGTTACAGACCCTGCAGAATATCCGCCATGTCATCGGCGTGTTCTTCTTCCTGGGCCAGGATCTCTTCGAAGATGCGACGGGTAGTCGGGTCTTTATCGCCGATGTACTGAATGATCTCGCGATAGCTGTCCACCGCGATGCGCTCGGCCACCAGGTCTTCGTAGACCATTTCTTTCAGCGAATTGCCCGCCACGTATTGGGCGTGGGAATTCTTCGACAACAGGTCGGGGTTGAACTCCGGCTCGCCGCCCAGTTGCACGATGCGTTCGGCGAGTTTGTCGGCGTGTTCGGCTTCCTGGGTGGCGTGCTCCAGGAACTCGTCGGCGGCGACGCTGGCTTTCAGGCCGCTGGCCATGAAGTAATGACGCTTGTAGCGCAACACGCAGACCAGCTCTGTGGCCAGCGCTTCGTTGAGCAGGCGGATGATTTCTTCGCGGTCGGCGTTATAGCCTTCGGTCACGGCACCGTTTTCGACGTTCTGGCGGGCGCGGCTGCGCAGGGTCGCAACGTCAGTCAAGTGTGCTTCAGTCATCTCAATCTCCTGGGGCTAATCCGGTTTTACGCCACGCTCTGCCGGCGTGATCGCTCCAGGTTGTGAGTCGCGCAAAGGGCGAAAAGTTTTATCGGATTTAACCGGATGTGTCATGAGCACTCCGTGTACTGGCATCGCGGCGACTGGAATATCCATGGCCGGTGAAGTTGTAACGAGTTTTGACTACACTGCGCTGTAGGCCGCGCCCTTCGGCACGGTAACCGGGAGAAAACTCCATGAAGATGCTGCGTATTCCGTTGATCATGATGAGCCTGCTGCTGTGTTCCCAAGGTTTTGCCGCCACCGCCCAGCAAAACAAAATGACCACCTGCAATGCCGAAGCCTCCACCAAGACCCTCAAGGGCGACGAGCGCAAGGCCTTCATGAAGACCTGCCTGTCGGCCCCGGCGGCCAATGACGCCAAGACCCTGACCCCGCAGCAGCAGAAGATGAAGGATTGCAACGCGTCGGCGAAAACCAAGGCGTTGGCCGGTGATGCGCGCAAGACCTTCATGAGTACTTGCCTGAAGAATTGATAGCCCCAGGCCATAGAAGGCTGCGACACTCGTACACAGCCCCCCTGTAGGAGCGAGCTTGCTCGCGAAGAACTCAATTACCCCCGCGTTTATTCAGAATAAACGCGTTATCGTTGGCGACCTTCGCGAGCAAGCTCGCTCCTGCACATCCTTTAACGCCGTTCGTTTTGAGGCTGTATGCCAACGTTTTCTCAGCGTCATGTGTTGTTGCTGTCCAGCTACATCATCATTTTCGGCGGGTTGCTGCTGGTGCTGCCGCTGAAACTGCTGCCCAGCCTGCTGGCTGGCCTGTTGGTCTATGAACTGGTCAACATGCTTACGCCCCAGCTGCAGCGCCTGATCGAAGGGCGGCGTGCGCGCTGGCTGGCGGTGGCCTTGCTGGGTACCTTGATCGTCAGCGTGCTCACGCTGATCTTCGCCGGCGCGATCAGCTTCCTGCTGCACGAAGCGGAAAACCCCGGCGCCTCGCTGGATAAATTCATGCATGTGGTCGACCGCGCACGCGGCCAGTTACCGCCGTCCATCGATGCCTATCTGCCCGCCAGCGCCGCCGAATTCCGCGTTGCCATCGGCGACTGGCTGAGCAAACACCTGAGCGAACTGCAACTGGTCGGCAAAGACGCGGCTCATATGTTCGTCACCTTGCTGATCGGCATGGTGCTCGGCGCGATCATCGCCCTGCAGCGCGTGCCCGACCTGACCAAGCGCAAACCCCTGGCCGCCGCGTTGTTCGACCGCCTGCACCTGTTGGTCCAGGCGTTTCGCAACATCGTCTTCGCCCAGATCAAGATCGCCGCGCTCAACACCGCCTTCACCGCCGTGTTCCTCGCCGTGGTGCTGCCGCTGTGCGGCATTCACCTGCCGCTGACCAAAACCCTGATCGTGCTGACCTTCCTGCTCGGCCTGCTGCCGGTAATCGGCAACCTGATGTCCAACACCCTGATCACGATTGTCGCGTTGTCGCTGTCGATTTGGGTCGCGGTGGCGGCGCTGGGGTATTTGATCGTGATTCACAAGGTCGAGTACTTCCTCAACGCGCGCATCGTCGGCGGGCAGATCAGTGCCAAGTCGTGGGAGTTGTTGTTGGCGATGCTGGTGTTCGAGGCCGCGTTCGGCTTGCCGGGGGTGGTGGCGGGGCCGATTTATTATGCGTATTTGAAGAGTGAGCTGAAGCTCGGTGGGATGGTTTAGGTTTTGTGTTGCCTGGGCTGACGCCATCGGGAGCAAGCCCCCTCCCACATTTTGACCGTGTTCACAAATCAAAGGTGGGAGGGGGCTTGCTCCCGATGGGGGCGCCGCAGATTCAAGTTACAACTCAGTTGCCGTAACGTTTGCTGGCCTCAATCGCCAACCCACTGCCGATACTGCCAAAGATATTCCCTTCCACATGCCGCGCATTCGGCAGCATCGCCGAGATGCTGTGGCGCAGTGCCGGGATCCCGCTGGAGCCACCGGTGAAGAACACCGTGTCCACCTGGGCCACATCCACCGAGGCGTCGTTGAGCAGTTGGGTCACGCTGTTGCGCACGCGCTCGAGCAGGCCATCGATGGCCGATTCAAACAGGTTGCGGCTCAGTTCCACGCTCAAGCCAGGCTCAACCCGGTCCAGCAACACCAGGCGGCTGTCTTCATGGGTCAGCTGGATCTTGGTCTCTTCCACTTCCATCGCCAACCAGTGCCCGGCACGCTGTTCGATCAGCTTGAACAGGCGGTCGATGCCGCCAGTGTCTTCGATGTCGTAGCGCATGCTGCCCAGGGCCAGCTGGGATTTCTGCGAGTACACCGAGTTGATGGTATGCCAGGTAGCCAGGTTCATGTGGTGGCTGGTCGGCATGTAGGCGCCGCTTTTCATGCGGCTGCCGTAGCCGAACAGCGGCATCATGCCTTGCAGGCTGAGCTGCTTGTCGAAGTCGGTACCGCCGATGTGTACGCCACCGGTGGCGAGGATGTCGCTCTGGCGGTTGTCGTTATGACGACGGTCCGGTGACAGGCGCACCAGGGAGAAGTCGGAGGTACCGCCGCCGATGTCGACGATCAGCACCAGCTCTTCTTTTTCGATGGTCGACTCGTAGTCGAACGCTGCGGCAATCGGTTCGTACTGGAACGAGATGTCCTTGAAGCCGATCTTGCGGGCCACGTCGACCAGGGTGTTTTCCGCTTCCTGGTCGGCCATCGGGTCGTCATCGACGAAAAACACCGGGCGCCCCAGCACCACTTCTTCGAACTCGCGGCCGGCGGTGGCTTCGGCGCGGCTCTTGAGCTGGCCGATGAACAGCGCCAGCAGGTCGGTGAACGGCATCGCCGTGCCCAATACGCTGGTGTCGTGCTTGATCAGCTTGGAACCCAGCAGGCTCTTGAGCGAGCGCATCAAGCGGCCTTCGTAGTTCTCCAGGTATTCGTGCAGCGCCAGGCGACCGTACACCGGGCGGCGTTCCTCGAAGTTGAAGAACACCACTGACGGCAGGGTGATCTTGTCGTCCTCCAGCGCGATAAGCGTCTCCTCGCCGGGGCGGATCCAGCCGACGGTGGAGTTGGACGTGCCGAAGTCGATGCCGCAGGCACGGGCTGGGGATGGGTTTTTCATGTCGATCGGGTTCCGGTTGCAAAACGGCCGCGCAGTGTATGCCAGTCGACGCCGGATGCGTAGGCCGACCATCCGTTAAATAGCGCTTGAAAGCGCGTGATTCGCCCCCACATCTGGTGCATACGGCAAGTGCCTGTAAAACTCCGACGCACCCCAGGCCGCAAGACTCAACACGTGCAAACCAGCGCACCTTGTGTCCGGGCTGTGCGATCTCGTTTAAGGATGGTGAACCACCGATGGATTTCAAAGACTACTACAAGATTCTGGGTGTCGAGCCGAGCGCCGACGACAAGGAAATCAAAGCCGCCTATCGCAAGCTCGCGCGCAAATATCACCCGGACGTGAGCAAGGAAAAAGACGCCGAAGCCAAGTTCAAGGACGCGTCTGAAGCCTATGAAGCCCTCAAGAGCGCTGACAAGCGTGCCGAGTACGACGAGCTGCGCAAATATGGCCAGCACGGTCAGCCGTTCCAGGGGCCACCTGGCTGGCAGAGCCGTGGCGGCTTTGGCGGTAGCGCGGGCACTGAGGATTTCTCGGACTTCTTCAGCTCGATCTTCGGCTCGCGCAACGACGGGTTCGGCGGCGGCCAGCGCCGCCCTGCCGGACGCAAGGGCCAGGACGTAGAGATGCAGTTGTCGGTGTCCCTCGAGGAGACGCTGTCCACCGAGTCCAAGCAGATCAGCTTCCAGGTGCCTCAGTACGACGCTTCTGGCCGGCACGTGAGCAATACGGTCAAGAACCTGAACGTGAAGATCCCGGCCGGTGTGGCCGACGGTGAACGCATCCGCCTCAAGGCCCAGGGCGCGCCCGGAATTGGCGGCGGCGCCAACGGTGATCTGTACCTGATCATCAAGTTCGCGCCCCACACCAAGTTCGAAGTGGATGGCGAAAACCTGGTGATCAACCTGCCGCTGGCGCCGTGGGAATTGGCGCTGGGCACGGAAGTCACGGTGCCGACGCTGACCGGCAAGATCAACCTCAAGGTGCCCGCCGGCAGCCAGAATGGCCAGCGCATGCGCGCCAAGGGCCATGGGCTGCTGAACAAGGCTGGCCAGCGAGGTTTCCTGTTCGTGCAACTCAAGGCGGTGATGCCGCCGGCAGGTAGCGACGAGGTGAAAGCGTTGTGGCAGGAGCTGGCCAAGAAAGCCAACTTCAATCCGCGCGAGAACTTCTAAGGCACTGTACCCGTGGCGAGGGAGCTTGCTCCCGCTGGAGTGCGAAGCGCTCCCAGGATTTTGGGGCCGCTCCGCGACCCAGCGGGAGCAAGCTCCCTCGCCACAGGGGGGAGTTAGAACAGGAAATAGCGCTGCGCCATCGGCAGTACTTCAGCCGGTTCACACCACAGCAATACACCATCGGCCTTGACCTGATACGTCTGCGGGTCCACTTCGATATCCGGCAGGTAATCGTTATGGATCAGGTCGCTCTTCTGCACCTCGCGACAGCCCTTGACCACCGCAATCTGTTTTTTCAAACCCAGGGCTTCCGGCAGGCCGGCCTTCTGCGCTGCCTGGCTGATAAAGGTCAGGCTGGTGGCATGCAGTGAGCTGCCGAAGCTGGCGAACATCGGGCGGTAGTGCACCGGCTGCGGTGTCGGAATCGAAGCGTTGGCATCGCCCATCAGGCTGGAGGCAATCGCGCCGCCCTTGAGGATCAGCGTGGGCTTGATCCCGAAGAACGCCGGGCGCCACAGCACCAGATCGGCCCATTTGCCAACTTCGATGGAGCCGACGATATGGCTGATGCCATGGGTGATCGCCGGGTTGATGGTGTACTTGGCGATATAGCGCTTGGCGCGAAAGTTGTCATTGCCCGGCCCGTCACCGGGCAGGGCGCCGCGCTGTTTTTTCATCTTGTCGGCGGTCTGCCAGGTGCGGGTGATCACTTCGCCGACGCGGCCCATGGCCTGGCTGTCGGAACTGATCATCGAGAACGCGCCGAGGTCGTGCAGGATATCTTCGGCGGCAATGGTCTCGCGACGGATGCGGCTTTCGGCGAAGGCCACGTCTTCGGCGATGCTCGGGTCCAGGTGGTGGCAGACCATCAGCATGTCCAGGTGTTCGTCGATGGTGTTGCGGGTGAACGGCCGCGTCGGGTTGGTGGAACTGGGCAGCACGTTCGGGAAGCCGCAGGCCTTGATGATGTCCGGCGCATGCCCGCCACCGGCCCCTTCGGTGTGGTAGGTGTGAATGGTGCGGCCCTTGAGCGCGGCGAGGGTGGTTTCGACGAAGCCGGATTCGTTGAGGGTGTCGCTGTGGATTGCCACCTGCACATCGTATGCATCGGCGACGCTCAGGCAGTTATCGATGCTGGCGGGCGTGGTGCCCCAGTCTTCGTGCAGCTTCAAGCCAATGGCGCCGGCCTTGACCTGTTCGATCAACGGCTCGGGCAGGCTTGCGTTGCCCTTGCCGGTAAAGCCGATGTTCATCGGGAACGAATCACTGGCCTGCAGCATGCGCGCCAGGTGCCAAGGCCCTGATGTGCAGGTGGTCGCGTTGGTGCCGGTGGCAGGTCCCGTGCCGCCGCCGATCATGGTGGTGACGCCACTGGTCAGCGCCTCTTCGATCTGCTGCGGGCAGATGAAATGCACATGGGAGTCGATACCGCCGGCGGTGAGGATCATGCCTTCGCCGGCGATCACTTCGGTGCTGGCGCCGATGGCCATGGTCACGCCGGGCTGGATGTCGGGGTTGCCGGCTTTGCCGATGGCGTGGATGCGGCCGTTCTTGAGGCCCACATCGGCCTTGACGATGCCCCAGTGGTCAATGATCAGCGCGTTGGTGATCAGGGTGTCGACCACTTCATGGGCGAGTAACTGGCTCTGGCCCTGACCGTCACGGATCACCTTGCCACCGCCGAATTTCACTTCTTCGCCATACACAGTGAAGTCCTGCTCCACTTCGACGAACAACTCGGTGTCGGCCAGGCGGACCTTGTCGCCAACGGTGGGGCCGTACATGTCGGCGTAGGCTTGTCTGGAAATCTTCATGTGTGTGTCCTCGATCGTTCCCACGCTTTGCGTGGGAATGCATCCTGTGACGCTCTGCGTCACGATGTTAAGAGCGGACGCGGAGCGTCCATGGCGGCGTTTCCACGCGGAGCGTGGGAACGATCAGTCGAGGTCGCCCATGATCCGACCGGCAAACCCAAACACCCGGCGCCCACCGCTCAAGTCCACCAGCTCGACCTCCCGACTTTGCCCCGGCTCAAACCGCACCGCCGTCCCCGCCGGAATATTCAGGCGCATGCCACGGCTCGCGGCGCGGTCGAAGGTCAGCGCATCATTGGTCTCGAAAAAATGATAATGCGAGCCCACCTGAATCGGTCGGTCGCCACTGTTGGCCACGCTCAGGCTGACGGTGCGCCGGCCCACGTTCAGTTCGATCTCGCCAGGCTGGATCTGGAATTCGCCAGGAATCATGCAGGTTGCCCCAGGGTCTTGAAGTAAATGGCGGTCGGGCTGTAGCGCCCGTCCGGGCTTTGGCAGTAGTCGGGCAATTCGCCGACCTTGGTGTAGCGCAGCGACTGGTAGAAGGCCTCGGCGTCGGAGCCGGCTTCGGTGTCGAGGTACAGCAGGCCGCGCTTGTGTTGGCGCGCGGCGAGTTCCAGGGCGTTCATCAATTGCTGCCCCAGGCCGTGGCGCCGCGCACGGCTGTGCACCAGCAGCTTCTGCACCTCGGCACGGTTCAGGCCATTGGCTTTCTGGCACAGCGCCAACTGCACACTGGCGACCACCTGTTCATCGCGCACCACCACCCACAGCAACAGGCTGGCGTCTTCGATGCCGGCTTGCACACCGGTCAGGTACGCGCGGGCCTGGGTCTCATCGAAGTCGGCCATAAAGCCCACCGAGGCGCCATGTCGGACCGCGTCCAGCAACAGCTCGATCAAGCCGAGGCGGTAATGGGCAAAGCTTTCAGCATTGACTCGACGCAGTTGCGCAGCGCTCATCGATCTCACTCCTTGGGCGGTTCGGCGCCCGGGTTCAAGGCCAGTTGCATAAAGGTCAGGTCGAGCCAGCGGCCGAACTTGATACCCACTTGCGGCATCTGCCCGGTGGTGATGAAGCCCAGGCGTTCATGCAGGCGGATCGAGGCCAGATTGCCGCTTTCGATGGCCGCGACCATCACCTGTTTGCCGCCGCTGCGCGCGCGTTCGATCAGGGCCTGCAGCAACCGCGGGCCGAGGCCCTTGCCGCGCTGGTCGTTGCGCACGTACACCGAGTGCTCGACGCTGTAGCGAAAGCCTTCGAAGGGCCGCCAGTCGCCGAACGAGGCGTAGCCGGTAACTTCTGCGTTTTCCACCGCCACCAGGATCGGATAGCCCTGGGCCTGGCGGGCGCTGAACCACGCCTGGCGGTTAGCCAGGTCGACCGGCTGTTCGTTCCAGATCGCCGTGGTGTTCAACACCGCGTCGTTGTAGATATCGCGGATTGCCGGCAGGTCTTGCTCGGTAGCATCACGAATCATTGCCGCGCCTCACGCAATGGGTTGATGAACGGTGACCAGCTTGGTGCCGTCCGGGAAGGTGGCTTCGACCTGGATGTCCGGGATCATTTCCGGAATGCCTTCCATCACTTGCTCACGGCTGAGCAGGGTCGTGCCGTAGTGCATCAGATCGGCCACAGTGCGGCCATCGCGGGCGCCTTCCATCAGCGCGGCGGAAATATAGGCGATGGTTTCCGGGTAGTTGAGCTTCACCCCACGCGCCAGGCGGCGTTCGGCTACCAGGCCGGCGGTGAAGATCAACAGTTTGTCTTTTTCCCGTGGGGTCAAATCCATGGTTCAAGGTCCTTTAAATACATTCTTAAATACAATGCAGATCAAGTGTGGGAGGGGGCTTGCCACCTCCCAAATTTTGATCTTCATGTGCTCCAGATTCTTGGTGCGACTGCTTCGCGGCCAAGCAGCGCCGGGCGCAACAGTTTCCATAATTCAATCAACCATCCCCGCGCCAGCAGCGCTTCGCTGGCCAGGCAGCGCGCAACCAGCAAACCGGGCAGTTGGGTCAAATCGCCGCGCACCGCGTGGGGCAGTGAGCGGCAGTGTTCGAGCAATTGAGCATCGATTTCACCGGTCACCAGCAACGTGGCAAACACCGGTTGCCCATCCAGCCCGATAGGCGAGTCCAGCAGCCCGTCGCCGCCCACAATGCGCTGGCGCTCATGCCAGAGCAACTGGCCGTCGCGGCGGATATCAAGGTGCGATTGAAAGTGGCCGAGGTCGAACCGCTCGCCACTGGCCGGGCGCCCGAGGGCGACCACGTCCCAGTAGAACAACCGCGCATCGCCGTGCAGGTCGATGCGCGTGCTCAGTTCGGCCTGGGCGGCGCTGAATACGATGGTTTCCTGGGGCAGCCATTCCAGGGTCGCGCCGGCCTCCACGCTCAAATTCAACTGCTGAAACGCCGGGCCGCTGGCGCGGTACCACTTGGCCGCGCCGGGGCTGGTCAACTGTGCCCAGGCGCCTTGGGCAACCTGCGCGCTGATGTCGAGGCGATCACCGCCGGCAATGCCGCCGGGCGGGTGCACGATGATGTGCTGGCACACCTCGGGGCCTTCGGCGTACAGGTGTTTTTGCACGCGCAGCGGGCCGAGGTGGCGGCGCAGCACCGGGCGTGTGGTGTCGCCGAAACGCGCATAGCCCAGTTCCAGCTCGGCGCGCCAGCTGGGGGTGAACAGGGCAGGGGTAACGGGCAGGTTCATGGTTTTGTGCTTATCGTTAGGACGCTACAGATTAGATGGTTACCAGCCCGCGTACACCTTCGCTTTGCATATTTTCCCCCCGGCCCTGCTGCACGATTTCGCCACGGGACATCACCAGGTACTGGTCGGCCAGTTCAGCGGCGAAGTCGTAGAACTGCTCCACCAAGAGAATCGCCATGTCACCGCGTGCCGCGAGTTTCTTGATCACCGCGCCGATTTCCTTGATCACCGAGGGCTGTATGCCTTCGGTGGGCTCATCGAGAATCAACAACCGCGGGCGACTCGCCAAGGCGCGGCCGATGGCCAACTGTTGCTGCTGGCCGCCGGACAAATCCCCTCCGCGCCGGTGCTTCATCTGCAGCAGCACCGGGAACAGCTCGTAGATAAAGGCCGGCACTTCCTTGGCTTGGGCACCGGGGAAGCGCGAAAGGCCCATCAGCAGGTTTTCTTCCACCGTCAGCCGGCCGAAAATTTCCCGGCCCTGTGGCACGTAGGCAATGCCAGCGTGTACGCGCTGATGCGGCTTGAACCCGGTGATCGGCTTGCCCTCCCACTTCACCGCGCCTTCCTTGGCCGGCAGCAGGCCCATCAGGCATTTGAGCAGGGTGGTCTTGCCCACGCCATTACGGCCGAGCAGGCAGGTGACTTCGCCGATCTGCACGTCAAACGACAGACCGCGCAGGATATGGCTACCGCCGTAGTACTGGTGCAGCTTGTCGACTTGCAGCATTCTCAAACCTCCTGTTGAAAGGACGCGGAGCGTCCAGGGCGGCATTCCCACGCGGAGCGTGGGAACGATCAGCGACCGAGGTAGACCTCGATCACCCGCTCATTTTCCTGCACCTGTTCCAGCGACCCCTCGGCCAGCACGCTGCCCTGATGCAGCACGGTGACGTGGTCGGCGATCGAGCCGACAAAGCCCATGTCATGCTCCACCACCATCAACGAATGCTTGCCCGCCAGGCCCTTGAACAGTTCGGCGGTGAATTCGGTTTCGGCATCGGTCATGCCCGCCACCGGTTCGTCCAGCAGCAACAGTTGCGGGTCCTGCATCAGCAGCATGCCGATCTCCAGGAACTGCTTCTGCCCGTGGGACAGCAACCCGGCCGGGCGCTGCGCCGAGGCCGTGAGGCGGATGGTGTCGAGCACTTCATCGATGCGGTCTTTCTGCTCGCCGCTCAAGCGTGCGCGCAGGCTGGCCCAGACGGACTTGTCGGTCTTCTGCGCCAGCTCGAGGTTTTCGAACACCGTGAGGGCTTCGAATACCGTGGGTTTCTGGAACTTGCGGCCGATACCCGCCTGGGCGATCTGCACTTCGCTCATGCCGGTCAGGTCCAGGGTCTCACCGAACCAGGCCTTGCCGTGGCTGGGCCGGGTCTTACCGGTGATCACGTCCATCAGCGTGGTCTTGCCTGCGCCGTTGGGGCCGATGATGCAGCGCAGCTCGCCGACGCCGATGTAGAGGTTGAGGTCGTTCAAGGCCTTGAAGCCATCGAAGCTGACGCTGATGTCTTCCAGGGTCAGGATGGTGCCGTGGCGGGTGTTCAGGCCCTTGCCCGCAGCCTGGCCGATACCGATGGCCTCGCGGCCGCTGCCCGCGTCGAAAATAGGTTCAAGCATGACGTTCCTCATTTCTTCAGCAGGCCGATAACGCCCTTGGGCAGGTACAGGGTGACGAGAATGAACAACGCCCCGAGGAAGAACAGCCAGTATTCCGGAAAGGCCACGGTGAACCAGCTCTTCATGCCATTGACCACGCCGGCGCCGAGCAACGGGCCGATCAAGGTACCGCGCCCGCCCAGGGCCACCCACACGGCGGCTTCGATGGAGTTGGTCGGCGACATTTCGCTGGGGTTGATGATGCCCACTTGCGGCACATACAACGCCCCCGCCAAGCCGCACAACACTGCGCTCAATACCCACACGAACAGCTTGAAGCCGCGCGGGTCATAGCCGCAGAACATCAGACGGTTTTCCGCATCACGCAAGGCGGTGAGCACCCGGCCGAACTTGCTCTGGGCCAGGCGCCAACCGAGGTACAGGCTCGTCACCAGCAGCAGCACCGTGGCCACGAACAACACTGCCCGCGTGCCCGGCTCGGTGATGCCGAAGCCCAAGATGCTGCGGAAATTGGTAAAGCCGTTGTTGCCGCCGAACCCGGTCTCGTTGCGAAAGAACAGCAGCATCCCGGCAAAGGTCAGGGCCTGGGTCATGATCGAGAAATACACGCCCTTGATCCGCGAGCGGAAGGCGAAGAAGCCGAACACCAGGGCCAGCAACCCCGGCGCCAGCACCACCAGGCACAGCGCCCACCAGAAGTGTTGGGTGCCCGCCCAGTACCAAGGCAATTCGGTCCACGACAAAAAGGTCATGAACGCCGGCAACGCATCGCCGGACGCCTGGCGCATCAGGTACATGCCCATCGCATAGCCGCCCAGGGCGAAGAACAGCCCGTGGCCCAGGGACAACATCCCGGCGTAGCCCCACACCAGGTCGAGCGCCAGGGCGACGATGGCATAGCAGAGGATCTTGCCCACCAGCGTCAAGGTGTAGGCGGAGATATGAAAGGCGTTTTCCGCCGGCAACAGCGACAGCAACGGCAGGGCCAGCAGCACCGCGAGCAGGATCGCGCCGACGGTGATCGTCACCTTGGGGCCGGCTTTCTGTGCGGCCGTAAGCATCAATGGCTGGTTCATCAGTCGATCACCCGTCCTTTCAGTGCAAAGAGTCCTTGCGGGCGTTTCTGGATAAACAGAATGATCAGCGCGAGGATCAGGATCTTGCCGAGCACGGCGCCGATCTGCGGTTCAAGAATCTTGTTGGCGATGCCCAGGCCGAAGGCCGCCGTGACGCTGCCGGCAAGCTGGCCGACACCGCCAAGCACCACCACCAGGAACGAGTCGATGATGTAGCTCTGGCCCAGATCCGGGCCGACATTGCCGATCTGGCTCAGGGCGACGCCGCCCAGCCCCGCGATGCCGGACCCCAAGCCAAAGGCGAGCATGTCTACCCGCCCGGTCGGCACACCGCAGCAGGCGGCCATGTTGCGGTTCTGGGTGACGGCGCGCACGTTCAGGCCCAGGCGCGTCTTGTTCAGCAACAGCCAGGTCAGCACCACCACGAACAGCGCAAAGGCAATGATCACCAGGCGGTTGTACGGCAGCACCAGGTTGGGCAGCACCTGAATGCCCCCGGACAGCCAGGCGGGGTTGGACACTTCGACGTTCTGTGCGCCGAACACCAACCGCACCAGTTGGATCAGCATCAGGCTGATGCCCCAGGTGGCGAGCAGGGTTTCCAGCGGGCGGCCATACAGGTGACGAATCACCGTACGCTCCAGCGCCATGCCGATGGCGGCAGTG
This sequence comes from Pseudomonas sp. R4-34-07, assembly GCF_003852375.1. Classification (NCBI taxonomy): domain Bacteria; kingdom Pseudomonadati; phylum Pseudomonadota; class Gammaproteobacteria; order Pseudomonadales; family Pseudomonadaceae; genus Pseudomonas; species Pseudomonas sp. R4-34-07. The sequence continues at coordinate 688,840 of NZ_CP027760.1, forward strand.
ACAAAAAACGCCACCGGCAGCGCGATCAGCGGGTAGAACTCGATGGCCTGGGGCACGTAGCGCTGCATCAGCAACTGCACGACGTAGGTGGAATAGGCACCGAGCATCAGCATTTCGCCGTGGGCCATATTGATCACCCCCAGCAGGCCGAAGGTGATCGCCAGGCCCAGGGCCGCGAGCAGCAGAATCGAGCCCAGCGACATGCCGCTGAAGGCTTGGCCGAGGATCTCCCCGACCATCAATTTGCGTTTGACCTGGGCCAGGCTGGTCTCGGCGGCGGTATGCACGGTGGCATCGGTTTCGACGCCGGGCGCGAGCAACGTCTCCAGGCGCGTGCGGGCCAGCGGATCGCCCGTGCTGCCGAGCAAGCGCACGGCGGCCAGGCGCACCACCGGGTCGCTGTCGACCAATTGCAGGTTGGCCAGGGCCAGGCTGAGGGCGCTGTGCACTTGCTCATCGGGCTCGGTGGCGAGCCGTTGGTCAAGGAATTTAAGCTGGGCCGGCACCGCGCTTTTTTGCAGGGTGCGCGCCGCATCAAGGCGTACCTTGGGGTCGGCCGCGAGCAGTCGCTGGCTGGCCTGTACATTATCGATCAGGCCGCGCAGGCGGTTGTTCAGGCGTACGGTCTTGGTTTCACCGTTGACGGTGAGTTGGCCTTGTTGCAGGGCGTCCACCAGTTCGATGCGCGCCGGGTCTGGCTGGGCGGCCCAGTCCTGGAGGAGCTTGGCTTGCTGCGCCGGGTTGGCGTTGATGAAGTCTTCGGCGTCGCTGGCGTGTGCGGCCAAAGGCAGCCACAACAGCAGTGCGAATAAATAGCGGTGCAGGGCAGTAGGCATAACAAAATGTCCTGATCATGCGCGGACAGTGTGGGAGGGGGCTTGCCCCCGATAGCGGTGTGTCAGCCAGCACAGTTGCTACTGAGCCACCGCAATCGGGAGCAAGCCCCCTCCCACATTTGGCCTGTGGTGGGGCTTTAGTTACTCTTCACGGCGTAATCGGGCTTTTTGTCATTGCCCGGAATGTAAGGGCTCCACGGTTGTGCACGGATCGGCTCGTTGGTCTGCCACACCACCGAGAACTGCCCGTCAGCCTGGATTTCGCCGATCATCACCGGCTTGTGCAGGTGGTGGTTGGTCTTGTCCATGGTCAGGGCGAAGCCGGACGGTGCGGCGAAGGTCTGGCCGGCCAGGGCTTCACGCACTTTGTCGACGTCGGTGGACTTGGCCTTCTGCGCCGCCTGTGCCCACATGTGGATGCCCACGTAGGTGGCTTCCATCGGGTCATTGGTCACGGCCTTGTCTGCGCCTGGCAGGTTGTGTTTCTTGGCGTAGGCTTTCCAGTCGGCCACGAACTTCTGGTTCACCGGGTTCTCCACCGACTGGAAGTAGTTCCAGGCCGCGAGGTTGCCCACCAGTGGCTTGGTGTCGATGCCGCGCAGCTCCTCTTCACCCACGGAGAACGCCACTACCGGTACCTCGGTCGCCTTCAGGCCCTGGTTGGCCAGTTCCTTGTAGAAAGGCACGTTGGAGTCGCCGTTCACGGTGGAAATCACTGCGGTCTTGCCGCCGGCGGAGAACTTCTTGATGTTGGCGACGATGGTCTGGTAGTCGCTGTGGCCGAACGGGGTGTAGACCTCTTCGATGTCTTTGTCCGCGACGCCTTTGGAATGCAGGAACGAGCGCAGGATCTTGTTGGTGGTGCGCGGGTACACATAGTCGGTGCCCAGCAGGAAGAAGCGCTTGGCGCCGCCGCCTTCTTCGCTCATCAGGTACTCCACCGCCGGGATCGCCTGCTGGTTCGGCGCCGCGCCGGTGTAGAACACATTCGGCGACATTTCTTCGCCTTCGTATTGCACCGGGTAGAACAGCAGGCCATTGAGCTCTTCGAACACCGGCAAGACCGATTTACGCGACACCGAGGTCCAGCAACCGAACACCACGGCGACCTTGTCCTGGGTCAGTAACTGGCGGCCTTTTTCAGCGAACAGCGGCCAGTTGGACGCGGGGTCGACCACCACCGGCTCAAGCATCTTGCCGTTCACACCGCCCTTGGCGTTGATCTCGTCGATGGTCATCAGCGCCATGTCCTTGAGCGAGGTTTCGGAGATCGCCATGGTCCCGGACAACGAGTGCAGGATGCCGACCTTGATGGTCTCGGCGGCCTGGAGTGTCCAGGTCATGCCCATGGCGGCAATGGATGCCGACAAAGTGAAAGCCTTGATCAAGCTGCGACGCTTCATGGTGCGATCTCCGTAAAACCGATAGTTTTTGTTGGGCAGATACACACGACTTTGCAAGGGCTGTGCCTGCTACGCGAGGCACGGGATTACAGGCGGGTTCGGGAGGCGCCTCGGCACAGTGGCGCACCAGCATGGCGCCACATTCCGTTGCGAGTGCACGGCAAGCTTCAAAACGGGGCGTTGCGCAATCCGCTACTAAGCGGTGACGCTGACCCGTGACAGGAGTAGGCGGTCCAGCACCCACACAACGATCAACGAAGCGCCCACCAACGGGAAAATGATTGCCAGGCCGAGCATGATCGCCATGGCGGTTTTCCACCTAGGCAGGTCATGACGCAACGGCGGCACACCCAACCCGCCCTGTGGCCGACGCTTCCACCAGATCACCACGCCACTCACCGCGCTGAGCAGGATCATCAGGCAGATCACCAGCACGATCAGCTGGTTGACCCAGCCGAACATCTTGCCTTCGTGCAGCATCACGCCGGTTTCGGTGGCGCGTGCGACGCCGTTGTAATCTGCCCAGCGCACGTCGGCGAGTACCTTGCCGGTGTACTGGTCCACATGCAGCGTGGCGTCGTTGCGTGGGTCGTCGGCGAACACCGCGACAGTGAACACGCCCGTGGCCGTGGTGGGGAAGGTGATGCTGTAGCCGGGCTCGACCTGGCGCGCCGTGGCCAGGTCGACCACCTGTTGCAGGCTGACTGTGGGCGCGGCGGGGCCTGCATGCATGGCGCCGTGGTTCATGTGTTCGGCATGATCGCCGGACATCGGCATCGGTGTGTTTTCCATCGCCCAGGGCACGGTCTGCTGGCTGGCGGTATTGAGGCTGCGCGCCTGCTGGTCCGATTGCGGCACGTTGTTCCACATCGCCGCCGGGAAGGTGTTCCACAGGTCGGCGTATTGCTTGCCCCAGAACCCCGTCCAGGTCATGCCGCTGAGCAGCATCACCAGCAGGAATGCCGCGCCCCAGAAGCCGGCGACGGCGTGCAGGTCGCGCCAGAACAACCGCCCTCGGCTGCCCAGGCGTGGCCATAACACACCCGCCGATGACTGACCGCGCGGCCACCACAGGTACAGGCCGGACACCACCAGCATCACGCCCCAACCGGCAGCGAGCTCAATCAGGCGGTCACCCGTGGTGCCGATCATCAGCTCGCCATGCAGGGCGCGGGCGATGGCTTGCAGGTTGTTCTTGGCGTCCTGCTCACCGAGGACGGTGCCGCGATACGGGTCAACGAATACAGTGATTTCGCGGCCTTGGTGTTGCATCACGAACTGCGCGCTGCTGGTGGCGTCGGCGGGCGGCAGGTATTTGCTGATCGCGGCCTGAGGGTAAGCGGCCTTGGCCCGTTGCAATTGCTCGTCGGCGCTCAGTGCCTGCGCGGCGGCGGGTACTTTGAGCAGGTCGCCGTACATCAGGGGATCGAGCTGGGGTTTGAACAGGTAGATGATGCCGGTCAGGGCCAGCAGCACCATGAAGGGGGCGACGAAGAGCCCGGCGTAGAAGTGCCAGCGCCAGGCCAGGTTGTAGAAGGAGATTTTTTGAGTGGTCATCAGGGATGCTCCGCAAAAGCTTGAATTTTTGTCGTTGGTCAGGCCGCTATCGGGGGCAAGCCCCCTCCCACACTTGACTGTGTTCACAAGGCTCAATCTGTGAACCCGATCCAATGTGGGAGGGGCGGTGCGACGATTCGACTTGCCCCCGATGCTTTTAGAAGCTCATATCCACCTTGGTCCAGAGGGTGCGCCCCGGCTCCTTGATAGCCTGCGGGTCGCTTGCCGGGTAACCGAACCCGGCATTGCCGGCCAGGTTCAAATGCTCGGCATAAGCCTTGCCGAACAGGTTGTCGACACCGGTACTGACCTTGAAGTTTTTATTGATGCGGTACGCCGCGTTCAGTGAGAACACACCAAAACCGCCGCTCTTGTCGAAGTCCTTGCCGACCACATTGCCCTTGTTCGGGTCGATACGGTTTTGCGCCGCGACCACGCGCCACAAGGCCCCGGCGCTCCAGTCGGCCTCGCTGTAGGTCAGGCCCAGGCGCGCATCCAGCGGCGGCATCTGTGGCAGTGCCTTGCCGTCGCTGCTGTTCTTGCCCCAGGCGTAGGCGAGGCTGGCGTCGGCTTTCCAGTGTTGCGTCAGTGTGTAGGCCGCACCCAGTTCACCGCCCATGATGCGCGCGTCGACATTGCGCGCCTGGGAGGTGGTGCCCATCATGCCGGGCCGGTAGTCGAACAGGATGAAGTCGCGCACCTGGCCGACGTAAGCCGAGGCCCAGGCTTGCAGGTCGGCGGTTTTGTATTGCGCGCCGACATCCAGCTGGGTGGTCTTCTCGGGCTTTACGCCGTCGAAGGCATTGGCCGAGCCGAGCGCGCCGGTGTTGGGGGAAAACAGCTCCCAGTAATCCGGGAAGCGTTCGGCGTGACCCACGCCGGCATACAGCGTGGTGGGGGTGTCCGCCAGGTCGTGCTCGTAGCGCACAAAGCCTGACGGCAAGGTATCGGCGCGGGTGTCGCCGGCGGTCGGGTTAGGGCGCGACATCATTCCCGAGCCCGTGCGTTGGCGAAAATCCTTGGCCGAGGCGCGGTCCAGGCGTGCGCCGGTGATCAGGCGGTCGCGGTCGGCGGCGTACCAGGTCAGCTCGCCAAATACGCCGTAGTTGTGGAAGTTGGCGTCCTTGTCGCGCGGCAGGTCCTTGTAGGTGTCGACGCCCATGCTGCTGCGCGCGCGGTGTTCGTTGGTCTGCGCGTCCAGGCCGCCGATCAACTGCACATCGGCCCAGCGCCACGTGGCCTTGACCCTTGCGCCGAGGGCGCGGCGGTCGACGTTGGAGGCCATGGGCCCGGCCATCATGCCGGTGCCGGACGGTACGCGCAGACTGTAGTTGTCCATCACGTGGTCGGCGTAGTTGTAGTAGACCTGGGCCTCAAGCTTATCCAGCACCTCGCCGAGGTTGGACTTCTCGAAGCGCAGCCCCAGGCTTTCGCGCAGGAACTGCGACCCGTCCATACCGCGCCCGGCGTAACGTGCCTCGCCATCGCCACGGCCGGCGGTGAGCTCGAGCAGCGTATCCGCGTCGGGGGTGAAGCCGACAGCGACGTCGCCGTTCCATTTGTCATAGCGCGACGCGACCGTGTCGTTGTTGCCGTCCTTGTAATCGTCGGCGTGGGCCTGGTTGCCGATCACCCGCACATAGCCCAGCGGCCCGCCGGCAGCGGCATCGATGACCTTGTCGAAACGGCCGTTGGAACCGGCCAATACGCTGGCGTTGAGCCGCGTGCCCAGCTCGCCGAAGTGTTCCGGTTCACGCTCGAACAGCACGGTGCCGGCTGACGCACCGGGGCCCCACAGTACGGTTTGCGGACCCTTGATCACGGTGAGCTTGTCGTAGGTTTCCGGCGAGATGTACGAGGTGGGCGCATCCATCCGGCCGGGGCAGGCGCCGAGCATCATGCCGCCGTTGGTGAGGATATTCAGGCGCGAGCCGAACATGCCGCGCAGCACCGGGTCGCCATTGGTGCCGCCGTTGCGTACCAGGGCGAAGCCGGGGATGGTCTTTAGGTAGTCGCCTCCATCACTGGCGGGCACCGGCTGGCGTGGGTCTTTCGGGTTGGTGACAACGGTGAGTGGCGAGCTGGGGGCGATCGCGGTGATCACCGTGGGGCTCAACTCGTGTTCCTCCGCGTGGGCCTGCGAAGCGAGCAGTGCGCCGCACAGTACGACAAAAACAGGGGCAACCCCCAAACGGGTGTCGGCAGAAAACCTGGACATGAAAAATTCCATCAATCAATCGTAAACGACACGGCCAGCAGCCTGCGGCTGTCTGTTTAAAGTCGGCCGGTGTGAAGTAGCGCGATGTGGGGCTTACGAGGCGATGGGCGGCGCACGACTGCGGGCGCCGGGGAAGATGCTTTGCCGGGCATGGCCCAGGCGCGGGGCGGGGGGAAGGGCGTTGGCGGGCGGCGGGGCGTCGAGGGCAATGAAGGACACGCCGCCGGGCAGGGCCGGGCAACTGAAGAGCAGGCTGCAATAGCCGCACTTTTCCCAGAGTACGTGGTGCTCGTCGGGGGCCTTGGTGGGCTTGGGCTCGCCATGGCAGCTCGGCATGTCCATCGACATACCGGCGTGATGATCCATCGGCATCGCTTGGGAAATCAGCGGGCCGATAAAGATCATCAACATGGCGAACAGGCTGATCCAACTGCCACGCATCAAGCGCGGGCGTGGAGACAACCTGGCGCGAGAGGCGCCCATCGACGTCAGCCTATTGGGCGTGCTGGTGCGCGTGGGCGGCCATAGGCGGCGTTTTCTGAACCGATACGTTCACGTCGACCTTGCCGGCCTTTTCAAAGGTCAGGGTCAGCGGGAACTGCTTGCCGTCGGCCAACAGGCTGCGGTCTTTGAGGCCCAGCAGCATGACGTGGTAAGCCATCGGCGCGAAGGTCAGCTCGCCCTTGGCCGGCACGGCGACGCTGGGCACTTGGCGCATCTTCATCAGGTCGCCTTGCATCACATGTTCGTGCAACTCGGCTTTTTCGGCGACGCTGGTTTCGACGCTGAGCAGGCGGTCCGGGGAAGCGCCGGTGTTATGAATCACGAAGTACGCTGCGACGGTGGGCGCATTCGGCGGCAATTCCTGGGACCAGGGATCGCTGACCAACAGGTCGCCGACCTTGTAGTCCTCGGCATTGGCGGCACTGAACACCGGCAGCAGCAACGCCGCCAGAAGCAGGGAAGATTTGAGCATGGCAGTTCTCCAGAACAGTTCTAAACGCAGTTCACTTGCGAAGAAGATCAGACCGTTGGAGAGGCTCGGGGGTTGAGGCTCGGCCATTGCTGGCGTGGCGTGGGGTTTTGCAGTGCAGGCGCCGGCAGGCCGCGCAGGGCTTCGAACCGTGTGACATACAGCTGCGGCACATGCCCCGGCAACGCCACCCACGATGCCGAACCTGAGCAACACCAGCAATGCTGCATGGTGGAATGATCGTCCTGCTGCGGCGCCGGAATCTCCAGCGTGCCCAGGGCGAGCGTCTTCAGACTGGCGCCGTTGGACGAACAGAAACTGCCCCACATCAACCGCTTGACCGGGTCATCCGCCTGCTGCATCGCACCGGCCAGCGGCATGGCAAACGCATTGAACAGCACTGCAAGGCAGGCGATCCAGGCAATTGCAAAGCGTTGACGGGCCATGGCGGATAATCCGTAGGGTTAATCGATCAGGCGGGTATTTAGCCTGATCGGGGGGGATAAGTAAAAAGGGGCGGTGTGGTTTGGTGTCGCAGTGCTATCAGATTGCCGTGGCGTGAAGCTTGAGACCCAAGGCCTTCATGACCTTCATGATAGTCGCGAACTCGGGATTGCCAGTGCTGGAGAGGGCTTTTCGATTGTTCCCACGCTCTGCGTGGGAATGCAGCCCAGGACGCTCTGCGTCTGCTCTAGTAATTGTGACGCGGAGCGTCACGGGATGCGTTGCCACGCGGAGCGTGGGAACGATCAAGTCACGTTGGACGTTTGGTATCGCGAATTATGCAATAGGAACTCCGTGGACCTGCATATCGACACCTAAGGCTTTTCTAATCACTGCAAAAATCGCCGCGAGGTTATCCATACTAGGATTGCCGCCGGCTGACAGCATCCGGTGCAGGCTTTTACTCGGTTTGGCGGTTTCTTTCGCCAGGCCTTCAAAGCCAACGGTGGCGTTGACCAAATCACGTAGAATCACGCGCGATATTTCCGGCTCACCATTGAGAAACAGCGTAGCGGCCTCATCAAGGAGCGCTTGGGCAAATTCGGGGTCGCGCTGAGCACGTTCGGCGATGGTGTGTTTGTAGCTGCGGGTAAGCGCCATGTTGGTTACCTCTTTTGTTTCAATTTCTTGCCACGCTGATGCTCATTGATCAGCGAATTTACGACTTTGATATCGCGTTTTTGACTGGACTTGTCGCCACCACCGAACAGGATGATTAATCGGTGGCCTTCTTGTATCAGATAGATTCGCAGGCCTGGTCCCCAATCGATGCGGTATTCGCCTAGCCCATCGAACCACTTGATGTTGCTGGTGTTGCCCGTTTCAAGTCGAACCAAAGCGGTTGAAACTCGAGCTGCCGCTGGGACACTCAAAGATGAAAACCACTCATCGAACGGACTGGATTCGTTAGCGCGTCGGTATTCTTCAATCTCAATCATTAGCCGTCCTGAAGGTAACAAATAGGTTACTGATCAAGCAAGCGAGCGATCCTGACTTATCAAATGAAATTTGCCAACGAGCTGAGTGTTTCTTCAGGCGACAGGAGTTTTTTGTCTACTTGAGCCAATATCGGCCGGCGTCCGTTTCTCAAGTTGTGACGCGGAGCGTCAAGGAGTGCGTTACCACGCGGAGCGTGGGAACGATCAAGAGTGAGACCTGACCAGAAACGTCCGACAACTCTTTGAGGTTTCGATCGTTCCCACGCTCTGCGTGGGAATGCCGCCCAGGACGCTCTGCGTCTGCTCTAGAGGTTGTGACGCGGAGCGTCACGGGGTGCGTTGCCACGCGGAGCGTGGGAACGATCAAACAGAAATTTCCGACAACTCTTTGAGGTTGCCGGTAGGAAACTCAATCTCTAGTCTCCGTACACCGCTGCAAACGCAGCGGTCGGGCGTCGCGGCTCGGATTGATTAAGCATTGCCTCCTTTCAGTTGACGCTTTTTTATCGTCTACTGTGCGGCGCTATGGTGGCTGTGCGCGGGATACCTTCGGGTATGCCGGCTTCCTTAATCTCCGGTCCGCGAACCTGCGCACAGCTGCCACCCCCATCGCGTCGCGGCGATTAGTTGGCAGCTCCACTTAGATTAAGGAGCTTCACAATGATCAAACCCACCCCCAATCCCCCCATCCGGCTGTTCACCGTAGCCGATGGAGTCAGCACCGAAGACCTGCTGGTCAACCTCAGCGAAACACTCGCCTCGGCCAATGCGCTGAGTTGCGACATTGCCTTTGACCTGGAAGGATCGAAAAGAGAGGAATTGCTGGGCGTCGCGCAGTTGATTGAGCTTGCGCAGTTGTTAGCCGAACGAGCTCATGATGGTGTCGGGCAGGCCATAGTGGCAGGCAACTGACAACTCGGCGTAAATGTGGGGGGGGGCTTGCCCCCGATGCAGTGGATCAGCCAATAAGACATTGACTGACACGCCGCAATCGGGGGCGGCCCCCTCCCACATTGGACCGGTGTTGTTCAGTGAGCGTGGATGGCCTCCAAGGCCGCTGTCACTGTGGAGAACTCTCGATCCACCGCCGCCAACACCGGCCGCTTCAACACCAACACCGGCACCCCCCGTTCCCGCGCCACTTCCAGCTTCGGCTCGGTGGCTGTGCTGCCACTGTTCTTGCTGATCAGCACATCAATCCCGCATCGTTCAAACAACGCGCGTTCTTCTTCGATGAGGAACGGCCCACGCGCGCCAATCACTTCACAGCGATCATTGCCGGGATACACATCCAGCGCGCGCAGCGTCCAGAATTGGTTGGCGGGGATTTCGTCGAGGTGCTGCAACGGTTCGCGACCCAAGGTGAAGAGGGGACGATTGAACGGTTTGAGTGCTTCGATCAGCTCGGCCCAATCACTGACCTCACGCCAATCGTCACCGGCCTGCGGCTGCCATGCCGGTCGGCGCAACGCCCAGCAGGGCACACCGCACAACTGCGCCGCCCGCGCCGCGTTCTGGCTGATCTGCGCCGCATATGGATGGGTCGCGTCGAGGATCAGGCTGATCCCCGCATCCCGAACAAACTGCGCCAGGCCCTCAGCGCCACCGTAACCGCCGACCCGTACCTGGCAGGTGAGATCGGTCGGCACACGTCCCACGCCCGCCAGGCTGTAGATATGCTGCGGCCCTAACGTCCGCGCGATGGCCAGCGCTTCGGTCACGCCGCCCAGCAGCAGAATCCGTTTCATAGCGGCTTGACCACTTCCAGCAAGGTGATCGGCAATGCCTGGCGCCAGGTATCGAACTCTCCCAGCGGCTGGGCCTGGGCCACATGGATGCGCGTCAGTTCACCGCCGTGCTCGGCGCGCCAGTTCATCAGGGTCATTTCACTTTGCAGGGTTACGGCGTTGGCGACGAGTCGACCGCCGGGGCGCAGCTGTTGCCAGCAGCTGTCGAGTACACCGTCGCGGGTGACGCCGCCGCCGATGAAGATGGCGTCGGGTGTCGGCAGGCCATGCAAGGCGTCCGGGGCGGTGCCGCGTACCAGGTGCAGGCCGGGCACGCCGAGGGCGTCGCGATTGTGTTCGATCAAGTCTTGGCGGCCTGCGTCGGCTTCAATCGCCAGTGCGCGGCAACTGGGATGAGTGCGCATCCATTCGATACCGATGGAACCGCTGCCTGCGCCCACGTCCCACAGCAGCTCGCCAGGCATGGGGGCCAGGCGCGCGAGGGTCATGGCGCGCACATCGCGCTTGGTCAGTTGGCCGTCGTGCTTAAAGGCGCTATCCGGCAGGCCTGCCAGGCGCGACAGGCGTGGCGTGTCGGGCGAGGCCAGGCACTCGATGGCGACCAGGTTCAGATCGGCGGCCGAGTGGTGCTGCCAATCCTCGGCCAGGCCGTCGACACGTTGCTCATTCGCCCCGCCCAAGTGTTCAAACACGCTCAATCGGCTCGGCCCGAACCCGGCCTCGGTCAACACAGCCGCGATCAACGCAGGGCTGCCACCGTCATTACTCAGCACCAACAAGCGCACACCGCTGGCCAGATGCGCGTTGATTGCCGCGACGGGCCGCGCCACCACGGATAACGTCACCACGTCCTGTAACGGCCAGCCCAAACGCGCGGCTGCAAGGGATACCGACGACGGCGCGGGCACAATCAGCAACTCTTGCGCCGCAATCTGTCGCGCCAGGCTGGCGCCCACGCCATAGAACATCGGATCGCCGCTGGCCAATACGCACACCGGTTCACCGCGCCGCGCCAGTACCGGTTCCAGGGAGAACGGGCTCGGCCACAACTCGCGCTCACCGCGAATGCACACCGGCAACAGGTCCAACTGGCGCTGCGCCCCTATAATCCGTGTGGCGCGCAGCAAGGCGTGCCGGGCGTTTCTGCCCAGGCCCTTGAAGCCGTCTTCACCGATGCCTACTACCGTCAGCCAGGGCGACATATCAATTCCTTGAACGACATCCGACGGGCAGGCTTTTCATGCCGTCGGACAAAGCAGGCATAATACCGCGCCTTTACCCGTCAACCGGAAGCCCCGTGAAGCCAACGCCCGCTCTGAATACCTTGCGCCCCTCGGCTTGTCCGGGGTTGTTGCGCATCGTCCAGGCGCTGGACGGCGGTATTTGTCGGATCAAACTGGCCGGTGGCTCGATCACCGCGGCCCAGGCCAACGCCGTGGCGGACGCTGCCCAGGCGTACGCGGGCGGGGTGATCGAGGCGACCAACCGCGCCAACCTGCAGATTCGCGGGATCTGCGCCGAGCAGGAGGCCTTGATCGCGATGTTGCTGGCGGCAGGCCTCGGCCCGAGCAATGCGGGCGGTGATGACGTGCGCAACCTGATGCTCAGCCCCAGCGCCGGCATCGACCCGCAGATGCTGCTCGACACGCGCCCACTGGCCGGGCAGATCCTCGCCACCCTGGAAAACCATCCACGCTTTCATGAGCTGTCGGCCAAATTCGCCGTGCAGCTGGATGGCTTCGAGGCCTTGGCGATGCTCGAACATCATCACGATCTGTGGCTGTCGGCCTTCGAACAGGCGGGTGAAACCCTGCTCGCGTTCGGCCTGGCCGGCTGTCCTGGCCTGAATGCACCGTTGGCCGCTGTGCGCTTGGACCAGGGCCATGCGCTGGTGGTGGCCGTGCTCGACGCCTTTCTCGACCTGGCCACGCCGGAACAAACGCGCATGCGCCAGTTGGTTGTGGATAACTTACTGAGCCGCCTGAGCCTGCCTTTACTGCCGGCGAATGGCTTCAACCGCCCGGCCAGCGGCGCTTCAGGCCATCCGGGCAGTTATCCACAGCGCCAGCAAGGCCGGTTCTATGTCACCGCCGCCGCGCCATTGGGCCGCCTGGATTCGGCGATGCTCAAGGGCGCTGCACAGCTGGCCTGCGAGTATGGCGACGCCACCTTGCGGTTCACCCCTTGGCAGGGCGTGCTGCTGCCTAACCTCACGCAGCCAGGCGTGGTGACCGAGCAGTTGGCGCAACTGGGCTTTCTCTGCGCAGCCGACCAACCCCTGGCGCGCATGATCGCCTGCACCGGTTCCAGCGGCTGCGGCAAGGGCTTGTCGGATACCAAGGCCGACGCCGTGCAATTGGCCGCCCTGCAACCGGGTCACGACGTTCACCTGTCCGGCTGCCCGCGCTCCTGCGCCGCCGCGCACACCGCGCCGGTCACCTTGCTGGCGGTGAGCCCCGGCCACTACGACCTCTATTTTCGCGACGCTGCTCATCCAGGTTTTGGCCGGCTGCACGCGCGCACTCTTTCTATTGACGCGGCGGGCGCCTTGCTGCGCGCTCGCCCACGGAGCAACACCGATGATTGATTACATCCGCGACGGTCAGGAGATCTATCGCAACTCCTTCGCCATTATTCGCGCGGAGGCCAACCTGGCGCGTATCCCGGCGGACCTGGAGAAACTCGCGGTGCGGGTGATTCATGCATGCGGCATGGTCGAGGCCATCGACGGCCTGCAATTTTCCGACGGCGCAGGCAAGGCCGGGCGCGACGCGCTCGCGGCGGGCGCACCGATTTTATGCGATGCGCGGATGGTCTCCGAAGGCGTGACCCGTGCGCGCCTGCCGGCCAACAACAAGGTGATCTGCACCCTGCGTGACGACAGCGTGCCAGAGCTGGCGCGCGAGCTTGGCAACACACGCTCCGCCGCTGCCCTGGAACTCTGGCGTCCGCATTTGGCCGGCAGCGTGGTGGTGATCGGCAACGCGCCGACCGCCTTGTTCTACCTGTTGGAAATGCTCGACGCCGGCGCGCCGAAACCGGCGTTGATCCTGGGTTTTCCGGTGGGTTTTGTTGGTGCCGCCGAATCCAAGGCGATGCTCGCCGCCGATAGCCGTGGCGTGCCGTTCGTGATCATGCAGGGCCGCCTGGGTGGCAGCGCCATGGCCGCTGCCGCCGTCAATGCGCTCGCCACGGAGGTTGAATAATGCCTGCACGCGGACGTCTGATCGGCCTGGGCGTAGGGCCCGGTGACCCGGAACTGATCACCCTCAAGGCGCTGCGCCTGCTGCGCGAATCGCCGGTGGTGGCGTACTTCGTGGCCAAGGGCAAGAAGGGCAATGCCTTCGGCATCATCGAAGACCACCTGGTGCCCCAGCAAACCCTGATGCCGCTGGTGTACCCGGTGACCACCGAGGCGCTGCCGGCGCCGCTGTCCTATGAGCAAGTGATCAGCGATTTCTACGACACGGCCAGTGTCGCTGTGGCCGCGCACCTGGATGCCGGCCGCGATGTGGCGGTGATCTGCGAAGGCGACCCGTTCTTCTACGGCTCTTATATGTACCTGCACGACCGCCTCGCCGAACGCTATGAGGCGCAGGTCATCCCGGGCGTGTGTTCGATGCTGGGCGGTGCTTCGGTATTGGGCGCGCCGCTGGTGTATCGCAATCAGAGCCTGTCGGTGCTCTCTGGCGTGTTGCCCCACGATGACCTCAAGCGCCGACTGGCGGACGCGGATGCGGCGGTGATCATGAAGCTGGGGCGCAACTTTCCCAAGGTGCGCCAGGTATTGGAAGAACTCGGTCTGGCCGGGCGCGCGCTGTATGTGGAGCGAGCCACCATGGCCAATCAGAAAATCGTGCCGCTGGATCAGGTGGAGCCGATGTCGTCGCCGTATTTCTCGTTGATCATCGTACCCGGTGAACGGTGGCAAGGTTGATGAGCCCGGCGATTGTCATTCTGGGCCAGGGCAGCCTGGCGACCGCGCGCAGGATCCAGCAGCTTTACCCGGCTGCGCTGATCCATGGCCTGGACGGTCGGGTTGAGGGTGCAGACCAACGCTACAGCGAATTCGGCGCCACCCTGCGCCAGCTCTACCAGCAAGGCACGCCGCTGATTGCGCTGTGCGCCGCCGGCATCGTGATCCGCACCCTCGCGCCGCTCTTGCTCGAAAAAGGCGAGGAGCCGGCCGTGCTGGCCGTCGCCGAAGACGGCAGCGCCGTGGTGCCGCTGCTGGGCGGCCTGGGCGGCGTGAACGTGATGGCGCGGGAGATTGCCGCCGCATTGGGCGTGGCAGCGGCGATCACCACCAGCGGCGAGTTGCGGTTCGGCACCTGCCTGCTCAACCCGCCAACGGGCTATGCGTTGGCGGACCTGGAGCTGGGCAAGCGCTTTGTCTCGGACCTGCTGGCCGGTGAAAGCGTGCGCATCGAAGGCGCGGCGCCCTGGCTCGAGCAGGCCAATTTGCCGCAGGATCCGCAGGCACGCCTGGCGATTCATGTGGGCAGTGCCGAGCGTACGCCTGCCGCCAACGAATTGCTGATCTACCCGAAGACGGTGTGCGTCACCTGCAAGCCCGGTGCGCACCTGGCGGCACGTGTGCGCACGGCCTTGCATGAGGCGGGCGTTGCCGTGCAAGCGTTGGCGTGCCTGCTGGCGAGCGACACGCAGATGGCCGAAGCCTCGTTGCATGAGGCCGCGTTGGAGCTGGGTGTACCGCTGCGCTTTGCCAAGCTTGAGCCGCACGCGGACATCACCCTCAGCGTGGCCGAGCAGCCGGTGGATGTGTCACAGGTAGGCCGCCCGCGTGGCCGTCTCGCCGTGATCGGCCTCGGCCCCGGCGCCGCTGACTTGATGGTGCCGGCCGTCAAGGCTGAGTTGGCGCGCTGCACCGATGTGCTGGGCTACGAAACCTACGTGCGCATGGCCGGGCCGTTCCGTGATGACCAGGTGCAGCACTGCACGGACAACCGCGAAGAAATGCAGCGCGCACGTCACGCCTTCGAACTGGCCGCCCAAGGGCGCTCGGTGGTGGTGGTGTCGTCCGGCGACCCCGGTGTATTCGCCATGGCCGCTGCGGTGATCGAGGCGTTGCATGAGTCCAGCGACCCGGCCTGGCATCAGGTCGAGCTGCAAATCCTGCCTGGCGTCTCGGCTTCCCTGGCCACCGCTGCCCAGGCGGGCGCGCCGCTGGGGCATGATTTCTGTGTGATGTCGCTGTCGGATAACCTCAAGCCCTGGTCGATCATCGAAAAGCGTCTGGACCTCGCGTCCCAGGCCGACCTGGCGCTGGCGTTCTATAACCCGATTTCCCGTGCGCGTCCGTGGCAACTGGGGCGTGCGCTGGAGATCGTCGCGCAGCACCGCACGCCTGAAACACCGGTGGTACTGGGCCGTGATATCGGTCGCCCCGGCCAGACGCTGCGCGTCACCACGCTGGGCCAGCTCACCCCGGACCAAGTGGATATGCGCACCATGGTGCTGGTCGGCTCGTCCACCACCTGCACCTTTGCGCGTGCCGGCGGCGGGGAATGGGTGTACACACCGCGCTGGTACGGCGGTAAACCCGCCTCCTGAAAACACCTCGGCGGTGGTCCGAAAGCTCCGAATGACTCAAGGATTTTCCTGTAGTCGTCCGGGGCTTTTTCTTTTTTTCACGGCGAAACCATGAAGCCCTTCGTGCATGCCGCGCTATTGCTGGACGGCGCGCTTGGCCGAGCCGCGCCAAGGGATGTTTGTCGTCTGGAAAGCCCGCCGGTCAGTGGACTAGTGTGGTTACAAGCCCCGAGTCGGGGTGTACGTGGAGAATTGGAAATGGAGCGACATCACAGAAGGATCAACAGTACCAAAAGGCGCAAGTTGATTGCCGCCTACAAATTGCCGGGTGCGCCAGGCACGCACGCGGCTTCACCGCTGGACACCGAAGATGACTGCAATGCGGCGGTGGTCAACAACGGCGTGATTTCTTTCGCCGAGGGGTTGTCCGGGCTTAACCGCGAGTACATTCGCAAAAGCTACCTGTTGGCCAGCAGCTATGTGAGCGATGTATTGAATGTTCATCGGGGCACCGAGGCCTGGTACGACGAATTTATCAAGGTCATGGTCAGCCTCGGCTGGTTACCGTTGCGCAGCAGTTTTGAGCGAGTCTCACGGGTCGGCGAGGGGCTGACGGTGCAACTGGCCGCACTGAATATCATCGGCGCGATGCTCGCTTCGATGTCGTTGTCGGGGCCGCTGCTCAGCCTGCTGCCGAAACTGGCCGCGGATGCGCTGGAAGCCTTGAAGCAACAGCCGGCGTCGTTCGATTTGTTCAAGCGCAACTGCAGCGTGCACCAGGGCGGTGACTTTGGCGTGGCGTCCTGCGCGCAAACCAATGGCGAAGTGATGATGGTGCTGGTGACCTACAGCAGCCATGGCGTGAGTAAACAGGTGGGTTTGCCGTTCCTTGAATGGGACAGCTCATCGTTCGAGGCCTTCAGCGGGCAGACCTGCCTGGTGCTGAATACCTCGGTGGTCAACGAGAAGACCCTTCAGCTGATGCGTGACAGCGCGGGCGACAAGGTGCAGTCGGCCATTGCCAAATACCGGATCTAGGTCACCAGATAACCGCGCACCCCGGTAAAGATAATTTGCGCGGCCAGGGCACACACGAACAACCCCATCAACCGGCTGACAATCTGCAAGCCCTGGTCGCCGAGAATTCGTTCGATCCGATTGGACAGGTACAGCACCACGCCCACGGTAAGGCTGGCCAGGGCGATGCTGAGGATGGCGGTGAGCTTGTCGTCCCAGTGGGGCTGGCTTACCCCCATCACCAGCAGCGCGCCGATGGTGCCGGGGCCGACCGTCAGCGGGATGGTCAGCGGTACGATGGTCACGTCCTGCTGCACGTTATCGGTCTGCACCGCCGACTTGCCCTGGGCCATGCCCAGGGCGGAGATAAACAGCACGCTGCCGGCACCGATGCGGAAGGCATCCACGGTGATACCGAACACACTGAAAATCACCCGGCCGAACAGGTACAGCAGCACGCTCGATACCAGCGTCGCCAGCGCGACTTTCCACGCCAGGCGCCGCCGCTCCTTGCTGGAATAACCACGGGTCAGGCTGATAAAGCAGGACAGCACAAAGAACGGGCTATAGAGCACCAGCATCTTCAGGTAAACGCTGAACAACACATGGAGCATGAGGGGCGGCTCGCGGGTGGTGGAAGTGTGGAGGAGTCTATCAGGCGCCAGAGATCAAATGTGGGAGGGGGCTGATCGTTCCCACGCGCTGATCGTTCCCACGCTCCGCGTGGGAATGCATCCGGTGACGCTCCGCGTCACGCCAGGCGCAAGACGCGGAGCGTCCCAGGCGGCGTTTCCACGCGGAGCGTGGGAACGATCAGTCAACGATCAGTCAGGAGGGGGCGTGCTCTGGCCGTTGTTGGCGCTGCGCCACCCAGAATTCCACCAGCTCGCGCAACTGCGACAGCTCCACCGGCTTGGCCATATGCCCATCCATCCCGGCCTGGCGCGCACGTTCCTTGTGTTCCGAAAGAATGTGCGCGGTCAGCGCCACCACCGGCGTGCGTACACGTTGGTGGCTGACTTCCCACGCGCGCAGTTGCTGGGTGGCGGAGAAACCATCGAGGATCGGCATTTCACAGTCCATCAATACCAGGTCATAACGCTGGGCTTTCATCGCCTCCAGCGCTTCTTCGCCGTTGCTGGCGGTGTCCGGGTTGAGGTTGAGCTTGCCGAGCATGCCGCGGATCACTTTGGTAGAGATGCTGTTGTCTTCGGCCACCAGGATGCGGAAGTCGCTGGGCACCGTAATCACTGCCGGGGCGGCTGGAGCGGGGCGAGGGTGGGTCACGCCTTTGCTGCGTTGGGCCAGTTCGTCGGCCAGGGTGGTCTTGAGCGTATAGCCGGCCACCGGTTTGGCCAGGATGCGCTTGATCCCGCAGTTGCGCGCGATGATCTTGCTCGGTGCGTTGCTGATGCCCGTGAGCATGATCAGCAGGATATCGTGGTTCAGGCTCGGGTCTTCCTTGATCTTCGCCGCCAGCTGCATGCCGGTCATGCCGGGCATGTTCTGGTCCAGCAGCACCACGTCGAAGTAATCGCGCAGGTGCGCCTTGGTACGCAGCAGGGCCAGGGCCTCTTTGCCGGAAGCCACGGCGCTGACGTTCAGGCCCCAGGCCGAGCATTGCTGCAACAGCACCTTGCGGCAGGTGTCGTTGTCGTCCACCACCAGTACGCGTGCGTCCTTGAGCGGGCCGTCGAGATCGGAGGTCGGATGCTCGAGGCGTTCCGGGTCCAGCGGCAGGGTCAGCCACAGCGTGCTGCCTTGGTGACTGCCGCTCTTGATACCGAACTCGCCGTTCATCAACAGGATCAACTGACGTGCGATAACCAGGCCCAGGTGGCCGCTCAAGCGTGTCGCCGAGAGGAAGTTCTTGCTGTGCAGTTCGCTGTGCAGCAGGGCGTCGCGTTCGGCGGCTTCCATCGGCACGCCGCTGTCTTGTACCGCGATGCGCAGGCGTGGCTGGGTGCTGCGTTCGTCGAGGGCCACGACGATCAGCACTTCGCCCTCGTCGGTTTTGTGCAGGGCGTTTTCCAGCAGGCTCAGCAACGCCTGGCGCAGGCGTGTCGGATCACCGCTGATCACGCGCGGCACCTGGGGCTGGATGAAACTGATCAGCTCGACATTCTGCTGCTCGGCCTTGGCGCGGAAGATGCTCAGGCAGTCGTCGATCAGCGCGTTGAGGTCGAACTGCACATCATCGAGTTCGATCTGTCCCGACTCGAGCTTGGAGATGTCGAGGATTTCGTTGATCAGCGTGAGCAACTCGTTGCCGGCGCTGTGGATGGTCTGCACATAGTCGCGTTGTTTCACCGACAACGGCGTGCCCAGCAGCAACTCAGTCATGCCCAGCACGCCGTTCATGGGGGTGCGGATTTCGTGGCTGATCTTCGCCAGGAATTCGGCCTTGGCGGCAATTTCGGCGTTGCTGGCGGCCAGGTCGCGGCTGAGGCTGAAGCGGGTTTCGACAATGGCGCGCTGGCGCTCGCCGAGGGCCAGGCTCATCAACAGGCCGCTGAGGCAGATAAACGTGAGCAGGGTCACGATCAGGCCTTGCGGCGCCACCAGCGTGAGGCCGAGCAGGGCGGGCAGAATGATCAGCGTGCCGATGTTGAACACCACCATGCCGGCCACGAACAGGCGCGCCGGGCGATAGCCTCTTTGCCAGTGATAGGCCGAGACAAACAGCATGCTCAGGCCGGCCAGCGCGACCAGGGCGTAGGTGATGATGTTCAGCGGCAGGGTGTTGACGAACAACAGCAGCAGGCCACACAGCACGATCAACAAGATGTCGGCCATCAACAGTTTGTTCAGCGGGTGTGGGCCCAGGGGCATGAAGAAACGATAGGCAAACATCAGCCCGCAGGGCGCGGTCAGCAGCAGCGCGAGGTAGGCGCCTGGGGTCTGGATCGCATGCCAGTTCGGCAGCCATGGCCCCACCACGTTGAGCAACAGCGCCAGGCTGAGCATCAACAGCACTTCGCAGGCCGCCAGCCACAGGCTGCTGCGCGAGCGGTGGTAGGCGAAGCGTGTGAGGTTATGCAGAATCAGCATCAGCAGCACGCCGAACAACAGGCCATAGAGCAGCGTCTGGTTCTGGTTGGCGGCTGCCAGTACGGCGGGTTCCAGCGTGATGTAAGGGCGTAGCTCGTGCTCCGACACCAGGCGCAGGTACACCTCGAGCGGGCGCTGGCTCTGCGGCATCGGGAGCATGAAGTCACTGCTCGGCAGCGGGCGCTCGGCCTGGGGCTGGCGCGTGCCGGTGGTCTGCTGTTCCACCAGGGTATCGCCGTCCAACACATACAGGCTCAGGTGCGACAGGTCCGGCGCGAACACCCGCAGCACTTGTTCATGCTTGCCGGGTTGCAGCTTGAAGCGTACCCACAACGCACCGTCTGGCTGCGCGGCGGTAATCCGGTCCAGTTCGATGGGGCTGAATTGATTGGTGTAGCGGGCGGAGCGGATATCGCTCAGTTGCAGGTCGGCCTGCTCATCGAGCAATACTGCCCAACCACTGCCTTGCGCAGCGGCTTGAGCCGGGGCCAGGCAGAGCAAGGTCAGCAGGCTGACTGTAAAAGCTAAGGCGATCCTGAGCCAGCGCAAGGCGAAGTCCCTTCGTAGGTGAATGCACGGGTTAACTATGCGCGGGGGGCATGAGTACGGCAAGGGCCAGAGGCCCTTACCTACCCGAACGGATAGCTACTCAGTTGCTCTCGCCACGTTCACGGGCAATGGCGCGGTAACCGATGTCGGTGCGATAGAAGCAGCCTTTCCAGTCGATTTTCGCGGCCAGCTTGTACGCCTGTTGCTGCGCGGCGTCGACACTGGCGCCCATGGCGGTGGCGCACAGCACGCGGCCACCGGCGGTGACGACCTGGCCGTCCTTCAGCGCAGTGCCAGCATGGAACACCTTGCCTTCCAGCGCTGCCGCCGCCTCCAGGCCCTCGATCACATCGCCCTTGGCGTAATCGGCAGGGTAGCCACCGGCCGCCAGCACGATACCGACGCTCGGGCGTGGGTCCCACTGCGCTTCGACCTTGTCCAGGGCCTGGGCCAGCGCGGCTTCCACCAGCAGCACCAGGCTCGACTGCAGGCGCAGCATCACCGGTTGGGTTTCCGGGTCGCCAAAGCGGCAGTTGAACTCGATGACTTTCGGGTTACCGGCTTTGTCGATCATCAGGCCGGCGTAGAGGAAGCCGGTGTAGACGTTGCCTTCGTCGGCCATGCCGCGCACGGTCGGCCAGATCACCAGGTCCATGACGCGCTGGTGCACGTCGGCGGTGACCACCGGCGCCGGGGAGTAAGCCCCCATGCCGCCGGTGTTCGGGCCGCTGTCGCCGTTGCCGACGCGCTTGTGGTCCTGGCTGGTGGCCATTGGCAGTACGTTCTTGCCGTCGACCATCACGATGAAGCTGGCTTCTTCGCCGTCGAGGAATTCTTCGATTACCACGCGCGAACCGGCGTCACCAAAGGCATTGCCGGCGAGCATGTCGCGCACGGCGTCCTCGGCTTCCTGCAGGGTCATGGCGACGATCACGCCTTTACCCGCAGCGAGGCCGTCGGCCTTGATCACGATCGGCGCGCCTTTTTCACGCAGGTAAGCCAGGGCCGGCTCGATCTCGGTGAAGTTCTGGTAGTCGGCAGTCGGGATCTTGTGGCGCGCCAGGAAATCCTTGGTGAAAGCTTTCGAACCTTCCAGTTGAGCGGCGCCGGCGGTCGGCCCGAAGCAATCCAGGCCACGGCTGCGAAACAGGTCGACAACGCCGGCCACCAGCGGCACTTCCGGGCCGACGATGGTCAGGGAGACATTGTTCTCGGCGAAATCTGCCAGTTGCTCAAGGGCCAGCACGTCGATAGCGACGTTCTCGCACTTGGCTTCAATGGCGGTACCGGCGTTACCCGGTGCAACGAAAACTTTCTGGACGCGTGGGTCTTGGGCAACTTTCCAGGCGAGGGCGTGTTCACGGCCACCGCTGCCAATGATCAAAACATTCATTTCAAAAAACCTCGTTTAGCATGATCGTTCCCACGCTCTGCGTGGGAATGCAACACGGGACGCTCCGCGTCCCAAAGCGTGACGCAGAGCGCCACAAGAGGCATTCCCACGCAGAGCGTGGGAACGATCGATCAGTGGCGGAAGTGGCGCATGCCGGTGAACACCATCGCAATGCCAGCTTCGTCGGCAGCAGCGATGACTTCAGCATCACGCATCGAACCGCCCGGTTGGATCACGGCGGTCACACCGGCTTTCGCGGCATTGTCCAGACCATCACGGAACGGGAAGAACGCATCGGAAGCCATCACCGAGCCGGCTACCTGCAAACCGGCGTGTTCGGCCTTGATCGCAGCAATACGTGCCGAGTTCACGCGGCTCATCTGGCCGGCGCCGACACCGATGGTCTGGCGATTCTTGGCGTAGACGATGGCGTTGGACTTAACGTACTTGGCGACTTTCCAGGCGAAGATCAGGTCGTTGATCTCCTGCTCGGTCGGCGCGCGTTTGGTCACGACCTTAAGGTCTTGGCTGCCGATCATGCCGATGTCGCGGCTCTGCACCAGCAAGCCGCCATTGACGCGCTTGTAGTCCCAGGCTGCTGCGCGTTCAGCCGACCATTCGCCGCAGGCCAGCAGACGCACGTTGGCCTTGGCGGCGACGATGGCTCGGGCTTCTTCACTGACGCTTGGCGCAATGATCACTTCGACGAACTGACGCTCGACGATGGCCTTGGCCGTCTCGGCATCCAGTTCACGGTTGAAGGCAATGATGCCGCCGAACGCCGATTCGGTGTCGGTGGCGTAGGCCAGTTCGTACGCCTGGCGGATCCCGCCTTCAGCGTCCGGGCTCACGGCCACGCCGCACGGGTTGGCGTGCTTGACGATCACGCAGGCCGGTTTGACGAAGCTTTTCACGCATTCCAGCGCGGCGTCGGTATCGGCCACGTTGTTGTAGGACAGTTCTTTGCCTTGCAACTGGGTCGCGGTGGCGATGCCCACTTCGGCCGGCTTGGCTTCCACGTAGAACGCCGCGCTCTGGTGCGGGTTCTCGCCGTAGCGCATTTCCTGGGCCTTGATGAACTGGCTGTTGAAGGTGCGTGGGAACTGGCTGCGGCCTTCGGTGCTCAGGACGTCGGCGGCCTGGTTCACGGTGCCCATGTAGTTGGCGATCATGCCGTCGTAGGCGGCGGTGTGTTCGAACGCCTTGAGCATCAGGTCAAACCGCTGGGCGTAGGTCAGGCCACCGGCTTTCAGGCTGTCGAGCACTTGGGTGTAGTCGCTGGCATTGACCACGATGGCCACGTCTTTGTGGTTCTTGGCGGCCGAGCGAACCATGGTCGGCCCGCCGATATCGATGTTTTCGATGGCGGTCGGCAGGTCGCAGCCTGGCTTGTTGATGGTAGCTTCGAACGGGTAGAGGTTAACCGCCACCAGGTCGATCGGCTTGATGCCGTGCTCGTTCATGATGGCGTCGTCGATACCGCGACGACCCAGGATGCCGCCGTGGATTTTCGGGTGCAGGGTCTTGACCCGACCGTCCATCATTTCCGCGAAACCGGTGTAGTCCGCGACTTCTACTGCGGCCACGCCGTTGTCCTGCAGCAGTTTGAAGGTCCCGCCCGTGGAGAGGATTTCCACGCCAAGGAGCTGCAAGCTCCGGGCAAATTCGAGGATCCCGGTCTTGTCGGAAACACTGATCAAGGCGCGGCGGATCGGCAGGCGGGTAGTCTGGTCGGTCATCTCAATTTCCATCAAAAGCAAAGGAGTCAGCAAAAAAGGCGACCGTTTTTACGCGGGCGCCTTTCTGGTTTGATTGAATGCTTACAGCAAATCGTATTGCTTGAGCTTTTTGCGCAACGTGCCCCGGTTGAGGCCCAGCAGCTCACTGGCTTTGGTCTGGTTGCCCTTGACGTAGTTCATCACGCTTTCGAGCAGGGGCGCCTCGACTTCGGAGAGCACCAGGTTGTACACGTCCGTGACGGAAGCGCCCTCGAGGTGGGCGAAATAATTGTGCAGCGCCTTCTCGACACTCCCGCGAAGGGTCTGGCCTTCTTCGCTCGGCGTGTTGAGGTGCTGTTTCAAATTGACGTTGTCGCTCACGGGTGCTGTTCCACTCACTAAAGTCTCGGTCATCATCGTCATGCGGCCACCCCTTCTCCATCCCCTGTTCCCAGGCTCTTGTCACGTTCGGCGAAGAACTCACGAACGGTGGCGACCTGTGCCTGCGTTTCATCCAAACGGTTGAACTGAGCGCGAAATTCCCTGGCGCCCGGCAAGGTGGCGAGGTACCAGCCGACATGCTTGCGAGCAATGCGTACGCCCATCACATCCCCATAGAAGGTGTGCAGGGCGGCCAGATGCTCTAGCAGAATACGTTCCACCTCGGTCAGTCCCGGTGCCGGCAACACGTCGCCGGTACGCAGGAAGTGCTCGATCTCGCGGAAAATCCATGGCCGCCCCTGGGCGGCCCGGCCAATCAACACGCCATCGGCGCCGGTTGCGTGCAGCACGCGCCGGGCTTTCTCGGCTGAATCGATATCGCCATTGGCAAATACCGGCATCGACACCGCCTGCTTGATCGCGGCGATGGTGTCGTACTCGGCTTCCCCGGTGTAAAGGTCGGCGCGGGTGCGGCCATGCACCGCCAGCGCTGCAATACCTGCCTGTTCGGCGATCTTCGCCACCGTCAGGCCATTCTTGTTGTCCCGGTCCCAGCCGGTCCGAATCTTCAGGGTCACCGGCACATCGACTGCGGCGACAACGGCCTGCAGGATCTCGGCAACCAACTGCTCATCTTTCAGCAGGGCGGAGCCTGCGGCCTTGTTGCAGACCTTCTTGGCCGGGCAGCCCATGTTGATATCAATGATCTGCGCGCCCAGCTCCACATTGGCCCGGGCCGCCTCCGCCAGCATCTGCGCATCACCCCCGGCGATCTGCACCGAGCGTGGCTCGGGATCACCTTCGTGGATCATGCGCATCCGCGACTTGCGGGTGTTCCACAAACTCATGTCGCTGGTGACCATTTCAGAGACTACTAGACCCGCGCCCAAACGTTTGCAGAGCTGACGAAAGGGCTGGTCCGTGACGCCCGCCATTGGGGCGAGGATCAAGCCGTTGTGCAATGTATATGGGCCGATGCGTACCGCCGACATAGGACTTCCCTGTTGTGGGGCCGGATCATTAGAGTTCGAAAAAGGGTTGGCATGATACCCGCTCTCGATGACTGGATAAAGGCTGAATTGGATAAAATCTGAACAGTTATTTTTTTATCGCCAGCGGTTTGGTTGACGTCGGCGCAGTCAATAAACCGCCGTCAAACCTCGGTACTGGCGCAGCTTCACTCGGGCGAATGGAAGCTCAGGCTGTAGTTCACCGCTTTGCTGCCGGGGTCAAGGATGTCCAGGGAAATGTGGATCGGTGTCTGCGACGGCATTTCACTGACCCCGGCCAACTCGCCGCTGAGGTACTCGGCGGGCTTGAAGCGCCGACTGGCGATCAGGCCGCCGTTCAAGTCGGCAAAGCGCAGCTCCAGCTGCGGAAAGGGCTGGGAGAAGGTCGCGCGGTTGTAGATGATCGCATCCACCACCAGCGCCCCGGCGAACTCCGGATGGCTGCGCACCACCAGGTTGCTGCTCTTGATGTGGGCGATGTCGACCCGTGATGGCACGGTGCAGCCCAATTTCGGGCACAGTTGCTGGAACCACGGACGATAGGCGTCCTGGCGGGCCAGTTCGTCGAATTGGTAGGCAATGTACTGGCCCGCCAGGCCGGCGGCGGCGAGCAGTACCAGCACGATCCAGGTCAGGCGGCGGCCCAAGCCTGACGGACGCTTCTGCGCATACAGGTGCAGCGGGTCGTCCTCCAGGTCCTGGAACACCTCGTCGACATTGGCCTCGGCACGCGCGCGCTTGCGCCGGGCGTGGGGGCGGTCGTCGGTGGCTTGCGCCGCTGGCGTCAGGGGCGTGAAGGGTGGATCGGGATCGTCGTCCGGGGTCGAGCGAAGTGGCGGTTCGTCGTCGTCGAGATCGTCGCGGTGAAACGACAGGGACGGCTCGGTGCGCTCGCTCGGCTCCGGTTCTGCTTCGGCCGGCAGGACGCGCTCTTGCGGCGGCTCGCTGAACAGGCTGGCGGCCCACTTTTCTTCCTCGGCCTTGACTGTATTGCGGCTGGCGCTGAGGGCTTCTTCCTTGTGCCGACGCTCGGCACCGGGCTGGCGGCGGTCCGCGCCGACGGGCTGGGTGTGCTGAATTTCACGGCGCTCGAGCTTGGCCAGTTCCTCGTCCAGGTCCAGGTTGTCCAGGTCCAGCTCCTGGGCTGTCCATTGTTTCTGGCTGATTGCGCGCGGCGCCTCAGGCGTGGGCTCATCAGCGCCGGACTGTTCAGGTTGCACTGCCGGCACCTGGGCGCGCTGCTCCAGTAACTGGCGCGCGGCGTTGAACACCTGCAGGCAAGAGCCGCAGCGCACCACGCCACGGGCCACGCTCAATTGAGCGTGGTTGACGCGAAAGCGTGCTTGGCAATGCGGGCACTGGGTGACGAAACTGTCGCTCATGCGGCCATCCGATTCAGACAAGCGCTCATTCTAGCGCCGACGACCGCTGATGCGTACCCAGCCGTCACGGTTGGCGATGGGGTCCAGCTCGAAATCCCTGGCGTAGGCGGCGGCGACCTCTTCACCTTGCTCGGCGAGAATGCCCGACAGTGCCAGGCGCCCGCCTGGCTTGACCAGGCTCGACAACTGCGGCGCCAGCGACACCAACGGCCCGGCGAGGATGTTGGCGACCAGCACATCGGCCTGTACCTGGGGCAAATCCTCAGGCAAATAGAGTGGGAATTTGCCTTCAGGAATGTGGTTGCGCCCGGCGTTATCGCGGGAAGCTTCCAGGGCCTGCACGTCGATATCGGTGCCCACGGCCTGCTTGGCGCCTAGAAGCAGCGCGGCGATGGCCAGGATCCCCGAGCCGCAGCCGAAGTCGAGCACGTTGCAGTCGCTCAGGTCCTGGCCGTCCAGCCATTCCAGGCACAGCGCGGTGGTGGGGTGAGTGCCGGTGCCGAACGCCAGGCCCGGGTCCAGCAGCAGGTTGACGGCATCCGGCTCGGGGGCGGCGTGCCAGCTGGGTACGATCCACAGGCGCTGGCCGAAACGCATGGGCTGGAAGTTGTCCATCCAGCTGCGTTCCCAATCCTGGTCTTCGATCACTTCGCTGTGATGCTCCGGCAGCGGGGCGCCGGTGAGCAATTCCAGATGGGCCAGTACGCTGGCGGCCCCGGTACCGTCTTCGAACAGGGCCAGCAAGTGGGTGTGGGACCACAGCGGGGTGGTGTTGAGTTCCGGTTCGAAGATCGGCTGGTCTTCAGCGTCCATGAAGGTCACCGACACGGCGCCGACTTCGAGGAAAGCGTCTTCGTAGGTTTCGGCTTGTTCTGGGCTGATGGCGAGACGGACTTGCAGCCAAGGCATGGCGGGCACCTTTGAAAAAATGAGTGTGCAGCGGGGATGGGGCTGCGAAAGCGCGCAAGTTTACGCGAGCGAACAGCAGAAGACGACATTACTGATGATCGTTCCCACGCTCCGCGTGGGAATGCTGCTCTGGACGCTCCGCGTCCGTGACGCGGAGCGTCACAAGATGCGTTCCCACGCCGAGCGTGGGAACGATCAGTCAAGCCCCCTCCCACAGGTGGTTGGTGTGTGCCTGCCAGAAACAACAAAGCCGCCCGAAGGCGGCTATGTTGGGTGGAGCACTTACTGGTTGGCCAGCTTGTGTTCCAGGTAGTGAATGTTCACACCACCTTCGCAGAAGCCTTCATCACGCACCAGGTCCCGATGCAGCGGGATATTGGTCTTGATGCCGTCGACCACGATTTCGTCCAGGGCGTTGCGCATGCGGGCCATGGCCTCATCGCGGGTCGCGCCCCAGGTGATCAGCTTGCCGATCAGCGAGTCGTAGTTGGACGGAACCTTGTAGCCGCTGTACAGGTGCGAATCGACGCGTACGCCGTTGCCGCCGGGCGCGTGGAAATGCTTGACCAGGCCTGGGCTCGGCATAAAGGTTTGCGGGTCTTCGGCGTTGATCCGGCACTCCAGGGAGTGGCCATGGATCTTCACGTCGTCCTGGGTGAAGGACAGCACGTTGCCGGCGGCGATGCTGAGCATCTCCTTGACGATGTCGATACCGGTGACCATCTCCGACACCGGGTGCTCTACCTGCACGCGAGTGTTCATCTCGATGAAGTAGAAACGGCCGTTCTCGTAGAGGAACTCGAAAGTACCGGCGCCACGGTAGTTGATGTCGATGCACGCCTTGACGCAGCGCGCCAGGACTTCCTGGCGAGCTTTCTCGTCCAGGCCCGGTGCCGGGGCTTCTTCCAATACCTTCTGGTGACGACGCTGCAGCGAGCAATCGCGGTCGCCCAGGTGGATCGCATGGCCCTGGCCGTCGGACAGTACCTGCACTTCCACGTGACGTGGGTTGGTCAGGTACTTCTCCAGGTAGACCATCGGGTTGCCGAACCAGGCAGCCGCTTCGGAGCGGGTCTGCTTGGCGGCTTCGATCAGTTCTTCTTCCTTGTGCACCACGCGCATGCCGCGACCACCACCGCCACCGGCGGCCTTGATGATCACCGGGTAGCCGACTTCACGGCCAATGCGCAGAGCGGTTTCCTCATCTTCCGGCAGCGGGCCGTCGGAGCCGGGAACGGTAGGCACGCCGGCCGCGATCATGGCGTCCTTGGCCGAGACCTTGTCGCCCATCAGGCGAATGGTTTCGGCTTTCGGGCCGATGAAGGCAAACCCGGATTTTTCCACCTGTTCGGCGAAATCGGCGTTTTCCGCGAGGAAACCGTAGCCTGGGTGAATGCCATCGGCGCCGGTCACTTCGGCGGCAGCGATGATGTTCGAGACTTTCAGGTACGAGTTGGTCGCCAGGGGCGGGCCGATGCAGATGCTCTCGTCCGCCAGTTTCACGTGCATCAATTCGGTATCGGCCGTCGAGTAAACAGCGACGGTCTTGATGCCCTCTTCCTTACAGGCGCGCAGGATACGCAGCGCGATCTCGCCGCGGTTGGCGATCAGGACTTTTTGCAGTTTCTTCGCAGGTTTCAACATCGAAGGCGCTCCGCGGTTCAAACGATGGTGAACAGCGGCTGGTCGTACTCAACCGGCTGACCGTTTTCTACCAGGATGGATTCGATGACGCCGGCTTTTTCAGCCGTGATGTGGTTCATCATCTTCATCGCTTCAACGATGCAGATGGTGTCGCCCACTTTCACGGTCTTGCCCACTTCAACGAAGGCTGGCGAGGTCGGTGCCGGGGTGCGGTAGAAAGTACCGACCATTGGCGACTTGACCACGAAACCGTTCAGCGCAGGGGCTGCTGGCGCCGCAGGCGCGGCGGCGGCTGGAGCGGCTGCAGGTGCGGCAGCGGCCGGAGCCGGCGCTTGCATCTGTGGCGCGTAGAACTGTTGAGCCGGGGTCTTGCTGTGGCGGCTGATCCGTACGGACTCTTCGCCTTCCTTGATTTCCAGCTCGTCGATACCGGATTCTTCCAGCAGTTCGATCAGTTTCTTAACTTTACGGATATCCATGAATCATCAACTCCCAAGGGTCGGTCAGGGGCGTTTAGCCTGTTCTTCAACGTGTTCCAGGGCGGCCTCCAGGGCCAGTCGGTAACCGCTGGCGCCAAGGCCGCAGATCACTCCTACCGCTACATCGGAGAAGTAAGAGTGATGGCGGAAAGCTTCGCGTTTGTGCACGTTCGATAAATGCACTTCGATGAATGGGATGCTCACCGCCAGCAGCGCGTCACGTAATGCAACGCTTGTGTGCGTAAAAGCGGCGGGATTGATCAGAATGAAATCCACGCCTTCGCCACGCGCGGCATGGATGCGATCAATCAATTCATACTCGGCATTGCTTTGCAGGTAGAGCAAATGGTGGCCGGCGACACGGGCCCGCTGTTCCAGATCGAGGTTGATCTGATCCAGGGTCACTGCCCCGTAGACGCCCGGTTCACGGGTGCCGAGCAGGTTCAGGTTGGGTCCGTGAAGAACCAGTAAGGTCGCCATCGGCTGTTCCTTGTTATTGGTGGGGTACGGCAGAACCCGGCGACTATGCCGCAAAGCCTTTGTGACTGTCCAGTTCTATGCAGTAGCCAGCACGATTAGCGAGGATTGCGCGAAATTTGTGACTGTGGCTCAGGATCTGGTCATTGGCAACACTGTTATGAATTCAATGGGGATCCACTGTGGGAGGGGGCTTGCTCCCGATTGCGGTGTGTCAGTTATAAATGCTTCGACTGACCCACCGCTATCGGGAGCAAGCCCCCTCCCACATTTTGATCTTCACTGGGCGCAAGGTCGGGTCAGACCCGAAAGGCTTTTACAGCCGTATTGAGCTGCCCGCCCAGCACCAGCAGATGCTCGCCCTGGCTGCGTCCCTGGCCGATACGCCGCAGGTTGTCTTCACCCAGTTGGTGAATTCTTTCGCTGTTGTCGCGAATCTCACTCACGGCCCCGCTTTGCTGCGCCGTCACGTCAGCGATGCGTACGGCGGTCGCGGAGATGGTCTGGATCGCCCCGACGATTTCATCCAGCGCGCCATCGGCGGCCTGGGCTTGCTCGGCGGTGGCTTCGGCGTGTTCGACCTGGGCCCGCATGCCTTGTACCGATTGGTGGGCGGCGGTTTGCAGGCCGGCGATCAGGCCTTGGATTTCGGCGGTGGCGCCGGCGGTACGTTGGGCCAGGGAGCGCACTTCATCGGCGACCACGGCAAAACCGCGCCCGGCCTCACCGGCGCGGGCCGCTTCGATCGCCGCGTTGAGCGCCAGCAGGTTGGTCTGCTCGGCGATCGAGCGGATCACCGTGAGTACGCCGCCGATGGTGGCGGACTCTGCGGCGAGTTTCTCGATCATTTGCGCATTTTGCTGCACTTCACCCACCAGGGCATGCAACCCGGCCAGGCTCAAGCCGATTACCCGCTGACCTTGTTCCACGGCGACACCGGCACTGCGACTGGCGCCTGCAGCCTGGCTGGCATCACCCGCCACTTGCTGGATGGTCGCCTCCAGTTCGCCCAGGGAGTCACGAATCTGCGCGGTGTCCCCGGCCTGGCGTTCGGCGCCGTCGTGCAAACCGCTGCTCAGCTCGGCCAGGGTGCGGCTGCTGCCAGCGACTTCTTCGGCATTGCCGCGGATCGTGCCGACGAGGTCCACCAGATAAGCGCGCAGGCGGTTCAGCGAGGCTTCGATGTCGTGCAGTTCGCGGTTGGTCCTGCCCAAGGCGATCGGCTGGCTGAAGTTGCCTTCGGCCCAGGTGGACAGCGCCGGGGCGAGGTGGGTCAGCACCCGCGCCAGGCGGCGTTGCAGGGTATCGATCAACAGTGCGATCAGCAGGATCAGGCCAATCATCAGCCCCTGCATCAGGCGCACTTCGCCCTGGATGTTGGCGTGCTGCGCGCGCACCACCGGCTCCAGGCCGGCGATGGCTTGTCGCACGCGGGTGATCTTGATGTGTGTGGCGGCGGCGAGGTCGGTGCGTTGCTGGATCTGTTCGCGGGTGCGCTTGAGTTCGGCAGGGTAGCGAGTCAACAGGCTGTTGAGTTCACGCTTGAGGTCGACGCCGGTGTCCTGGGCTTCGGTTTTTTCAGCGTTTTCCAGGCCCATCAACGCGGAAAAATCGTCGCTGCTGGATTCGGCGCTGGCCTTCACCCCCAGCAAAGGCAGCTGGGCCAACAGGTCGGCCTGGGTACGAATGTTGGCGATTTCACGCTCGACATCATCGGCCAATTCGGCGCGACCGCTGCTCACCAGTTTGTCCCGGGCCAGGGACAGCTTGCCCAGGTGTTGCGAGGCGGCCAGCAGTGGCGGCAGATAGCGCGCCGCGTCCGGGGCATTCACGGCGCTGGCGTACTGGCTCAGTTGCTCCAGGTTCGCCCCCAGCTCGCGTTCGGCCTGCAATAACAGCGCTTGCGGGTCACCGGCCAGTTTACCGGCGGCGAGCAGGTCGGTTTTGCTGAAGGTGTCTAGCTCCGTGAGGCTGGGTCGCAGGTTCTGCGCCAACTCGGGCGGCAATGAATCGAGCTGCTGCAGCAGGCTTTCCAGGCTCTGGCCGGCGCTGCTCAAGCGCAGGGCATCGCCGCTGGCCAGGTAGTCGTCGATATTGCGTGCGGCCTGGTTCTCGAAGGCCTGGGACAGCCCCAGATAGCGCTCCATCAACAGGTACGGGCGCTCCAGTGCTCGTTGCGACCACCACAGCGTCGCCCCGAGCGCCAGGCACACGGCCACCAATAAAAGGGTATTGAGATTGGTCAGCAGCTTCAGGCGCATGCGTGGTTTCAACCGACAGCAAAAGATAAGTGCCTGAAGTTATTGCGTTTACATTACAAAGTTATGACCGAATCAGTGGATTCCGGTGAAAAGATGGCACTTTGCTTTGATGTGCGAGCGGCTTGCACGCGGTTACGTCCGGCATGCTTGGCGCGGTACAGCGCCTCATCGGCCTGGGCGGCCATCGTCAGGCTGTCGGAACCGTCGCACAGCTCCACCAGCCCGGCGCTGAAGGTGCACCATAAATCCTGGGGTTGGGCCGGGTAGTGGATTTCCGCAAAACGCCCACGAATCTCGTCCAGCACTTTGCAGGCCGATTCGAGGTCGGTGTCGGGCATCACAATGGCGAATTCCTCACCGCCATAACGGCCGATATAGTCGCTTTTGCGCAAACGCTGCTTGAGAAACAACGCCAGGCTTTTGATCACACGGTCGCCCATGGGGTGACCGTGGCTGTCATTGACCCGCTTGAAGTGGTCGATATCGAGCATGGCAAAGCTCAGCGGCTTGTTCTCGCGGCGGGCGCGGAAGCTGCAATCTTCGAGCAGTTGCAGGATATGCGTGTGGTTGTACAGCCCGGTCAGGCTGTCGCGCACCATCCGCGCCTTCAAATTGCGCGCACGCGCCGCGCGGTTGCGCACGGTGGTGATCAGGTGGCGCGGCTTGATCGGCTTGGTCAGGAAATCGTCACCGCCTTCGCTCATCGCATCCAGCTGTTTGTCCAGATCGTCTTCGGCCGATAGGTAGATGATCGGTACGCTGACATAACGGTCGTTGTGACGAATCACCTTGGCCAGCTCGGTGCCGGTGCAGGCGGGCATGTACATGTCGAGGATGATCAGGTCGGGCTGGAAGTCGGCCAGTTCGGCCATGGCCCGGATCGGCTCGATCAACGTGCGGGTGACGATGCCGGCGCTGTTGAGCAGGCGCTCGGTATGCAACGCCTGGGCGCGGGAGTCGTCAATGATCAGCACTTTATACGGCTCATATTGAGCCACGCAGGTCAGCACTTCGATCTTTTCCAGCAGGCTCGAGGCCTCCAGCGTGCCGGTCAGGAATTCTTCACCGCCGGCGCGCACGGCGGCCAGGCGGGTCGGGGTGTCGGTTTCATGCAGGCTGAAAAACAGCAGCGGCAGCTTTTGCTCCAGGCCTTCCTGGGCTTCGGCAGCCAGTTTCAGGCCCAGGCCGGTGCCGCAGAAATCCACGTCCATCACGATGGCCGACGGCAGGCGCTCGGCCATGGCGGCGCGAAAGGCTGCGACGCTGTCCAGGGACTGGGCGCTCATGCCGAAGAATTCCAACTGCTTGGCCAGGCGCTCGGCGCGGTTATGGTCGGCCAGCATCACGTAGATCGGCTTGCGCATCGGCGGCAGCAGGGTTTGTTCCAGCTGATCGCCCTGGCGCAACCCGGTGCGCGATAAGCGCTGCATCAAGCGATTGAGCTCGGTGATCAATTGGCTGCTCAAGCGCCCGCGGTTTTCATCCACCGCCTTGAGGGACTCGCCAATGTGCTGGGCCAGTTGGCGGTGTTCGGGCTGTTCGAAGCGCTCGGCAAAGCGCTGCAGGCGCAGATTGGCTTCATTGAGCTCGGAGAAATCCGCGTTGGACCATTCGCTACGCTGCAGGCGCTGCCAGATCTCAAGGATTTGACGTGCCTGATGAATTACCCGCTGGGCAAAGTGCTGCTTGAGACGCTCGCGGCTGGGGTCTTCTGACTCGGTCATATCCTGACTACTGTGCGGGTGCATGCTGAGGTCGACTGATGGCTCTATGCTAGCATCTCTTTTCTGACGAATGAGTGTCATACGTCAATTAAGTAGGTGTCTGCGGTATTCATTTTTTGACCTCGTGGTCGCGCTGTGTAAAAAGTGTGCATCCTTTATAGTCCAACCTTCGGTATGCGCCAATTTGCTTTAAAACCCCGCACCGATGGGCACGATGGGGTAGGGTTGTGGTCGGAATGTTTGACCGCACCCGGACAATTGATGTGCATGAACTCAAGTGATTGAAAGGATATCGCCATGCTGGACTGGAAAAACCGCGAAGGCAGTGCCAAAGGCCCCGCCCCTGAGCCCAAGTCGGCCAACCGCAGCTACGTTCGCAACCTGCTGATGAGCCGCGCCTTGCTCAGCGTGATCTGCTTGTACTTGCTGGTCGCCGGTGGCCTGGGTTGGTATTGGAGTCAGGAACCGGCGTTGTTCCCGGTCCAGCAAAACGCCCAGCTGGCCGCCGAGAAGGAAGGCAAGCAGATGGTGATCGGCTACACCACCGTCGAAACCCTGAAAACCGTGGTCGGCACCTTGCTGAACAAGCCAGGTGGCTACATTTCCAACGACCGTTTCCCGCCAGGCCTGTGGATGGACAACATGCCCAGCTGGGAGTACGGCGTGCTGGTGCAGGTGCGTGACCTGACCCGTGCCTTGCGCAAAGACTTCGCCCGTTCCCAGTCGCAGTCGGCTGAAGACGCTGACCTGGCCAAGGCCGAGCCGCGTTTCAACTTCGACAACAAGAGCTGGGTGCTGCCGTCCAGCGAGTCGGAATACCAGGAAGGCATCAACTCCCTGAACCGCTATGAAGCACGCCTGTCCGACCCGAACCAGAAGGGCGCGCTGTTCTATTCCCGCGCCGACAACCTGAACAACTGGCTGGGCGATGTCGCCACCCGCCTGGGTTCGCTGTCGCAACGCCTGTCGGCCAGCGTGGGCCGGGTCAAGCTGAACACCGCGTTGAAAACCGAAGCGCTGGCGCCGGGTGAAGTGCCGCAGGTCGATGAGGAAGTGGTGGAAACCCCCTGGATGCAGATCGACAACGTGTTCTACGAGGCCCGTGGCCAGGCGTGGGCACTGTCCCACCTGCTGCGCGCCATCGAAGTCGATTTTGCCGACGTGCTGGCCAAGAAAAACGCCACCGTCAGCGTGCGGCAGATCATTCGTGAGCTTGAGGCCTCGCAGGAACCGGTGTGGAGTCCGATGATTCTCAATGGCAGTGGTTTCGGGGTACTGGCGAACCATTCGCTGGTAATGGCCAACTACATTTCCCGGGCCAACGCTGCAGTGATCGACTTGCGTCAGCTCCTCAACCAGGGTTGATGATGGACGCTACTCAAAGGGAGGCCGCCCACCGCGAGGCCTCCGATGCTGAACTGATCTGCTGGGTCGACGAGCAGGACAACCTGCTCGGCCACCTGGTCAGGTCCGACCTTCGCCGGCGCGGCTTGATCGGCCGTTGCACCTTCATATTCCTGTTCAATACCAAGGGGGAGTTGTGCGTGCATCGGCGCACCCTGAGCAAAGCGCTGTATCCAGGTTTCTGGGACACGGCTGCGGGCGGGATGGTCGCGGCAGGGGAAACCTATGCCGATTCGGCGGCCCGTGAGCTTGCAGAAGAACTCGGCGTCAGCGGCGTGGAATTGACCGAACATGACCATTTCTATTTCGAAGACGGCGACAGCAAGCTTTGGTGCACCTCCTACTCTGCGGTATGGGACGGGCCACTGTGCCTGCAGCCCGAAGAAGTCATGGAAGCGCGCTTCCTGCCGATTGAAACGGTGTTGAGCGAGGCGAAACACAAGTCTTACTGCCCGGACGCTCAAGAGGGCCTGCGGCGCTATCTGGCGTTGCGTCGCTAAAGTTGCATGAAATGGCGCCATTTGGCCCTTAGCAACTTGGCTTTTTGCCGTTACACTGCGCCACTTTTCATCCCCTAGAGGATTGCCGGTGGCCAAGAAAGCCGCATCCTTCGCCGCCCTGGGTGGCCTGGTATTTTCCACCGACGCAGGTCGACACTGCCCGGACTGTCGTCAGCCCGTGGACTCGTGCACCTGCAAACACACCCTGATTCCCGAAGGCGACGGCATTGCCCGCGTACGCCGCGAGAGCAAAGGCCGTGGCGGCAAGACGGTGACCACCATCACCGGCGTGCCGCTGGCCGAAGAGGCGCTCAAGGAGCTTGCCACCGCGCTGAAAAAGCGCTGCGGCACCGGTGGCGCGTTGAAAGACGGGGTCATCGAAATCCAGGGCGATCACGTCGAACTGCTGTTGGCCGAGTTGATCAAGCTCGGTTACAAGGCCAAGAAGTCCGGCGGCTGAAAGCCTCTTCCCAACCTGTGTCTAAACTCTGTCCTGCAAGCGAGGTCTACCTCCCTCACAGGCAAATCGTCATTTTCATTCTTTAGACTGCGCCAGCCTCCGCTTGAGGTGGCGCCTTCGCCTTCATTTATAGGGGACTTCGATGTCCGTACGACGCACACGCAAAGACGATGGCAGCCAATGGACAGTTGCGGACAGCCGTAGCGTTTATGGGATTCGCCATTGGGGGGCCGGTTATTTCGCGATCAATGAAGCCGGTCGCGTAGAAGTCCGTCCGAACGGTCCGAACAGCACGCCTGTTGATCTGTACGAGCAAGTCGACGCGTTGCGCAAAAGCGGCCTGTCGTTGCCGCTGCTGGTGCGCTTCCCCGATATCCTGCAAGACCGTGTCCGCCAGCTCACCGGTGCCTTCGATTCGAACATCGAGCGCCTGGAATACCAGAGCCAATACACCGCGCTGTATCCGATCAAGGTGAACCAGCAGGAAGCGGTGATCGAGAACATCATCGCCACCCAGAACGTCTCCATCGGCCTGGAAGCCGGCTCCAAGCCTGAGCTGCTGGCCGTATTGGCACTGGCGCCGAAGGGCGGCACCATCGTCTGCAACGGTTACAAGGACCGTGAGTTCATCCGCCTGGCGCTGATGGGCCAGAAGCTCGGCCACAACGTGTTTATCGTGATCGAGAAAGAATCCGAAGTGGGGCTGGTGATCGAAGAGGCTGCCAGCCTCAAGGTCAAGCCGCAGGTTGGTTTGCGTGTGCGCCTGTCGTCGCTGGCTTCGAGCAAGTGGGCTGACACCGGCGGTGAAAAGTCCAAGTTCGGGTTGTCGGCGGCGCAACTGCTGTCGGTGGTCGAGCGTTTCCGCGCGGCCGGCCTTGACCAGGGCATCCGCCTGCTGCACTTCCACATGGGCTCGCAGATTGCCAACCTGGCCGACTACCAGCACGGGTTCAAGGAAGCCATTCGTTACTACGGCGAACTGCGCAACCTCGGCCTGCCGGTGGACCACATCGACGTCGGCGGTGGCCTGGGCGTGGACTACGACGGTACCCACTCGCGTAACGCCAGTTCGATCAACTACGACATGGACGACTACGCCGGCGTGGTGGTGGGCATGCTCAAGGAATTCTGCGACGCGCAGAGCCTGCCGCACCCGCACATCTTCTCCGAAAGCGGCCGTTCCCTGACCGCCCACCACGCCATGCTGGTGGTGCAGGTGACCGACGTCGAGAAACACAACGACGAAATCCCGACCATCGAGAACAAGGAAAGCCTGCCGGAAACCGTGCAATGGCTGGTGGACCTGCTCGGCCCGACCGATATCGAGATGGTCACCGAAACCTACTGGCGCGCCACCCACTACATGAGCGACGTGGCCACCCAGTATGCCGACGGCAAACTGACCCTGGCCGAGAAAGCCCTGGCCGAACAGTGCTACTTCGCCGTGTGCCGCCGCCTGCACAACTCGCTCAAGGCGCGCCAGCGCTCGCACCGCCAGGTGCTGGACGAACTCAACGACAAGTTGGCCGACAAGTACATCTGCAACTTCTCGGTGTTCCAGAGCCTGCCGGACACCTGGGCCATCGGCCAGGTATTGCCGATCCTGCCGCTGCATCGCCTGGACGAAGAGCCGCTGCGCCGCGCCGTGCTGCAAGACCTGACCTGCGACTCCGACGGCAAGATCAAGCAGTACGTCGACGAGCAGAGCATTGAGACCAGTCTGCCGGTACATGCCCTGAACGAGGGCGAAGACTACCTGCTGGGTATTTTCCTGGTGGGGGCTTACCAGGAAATCCTCGGTGACATGCACAACCTGTTCGGCGACACCGACTCGGTGAACATCTACCAGCGTGAAGACGGTTCGGTGTACAGCGCCGGTATCGAGACCCACGACACCATCGAAGACATGCTGCGCTATGTGCACTTGTCGCCGGAAGAGTTGATGACGCATTACCGTGACAAATGCGCGAGCGCGAAGATCTCCGCGTCGGAGCGCACCCAGTTCCTCGATGCGCTGCGCCTGG
Source organism: Pseudomonas sp. R4-34-07 (assembly GCF_003852375.1). Classification (NCBI taxonomy): domain Bacteria; kingdom Pseudomonadati; phylum Pseudomonadota; class Gammaproteobacteria; order Pseudomonadales; family Pseudomonadaceae; genus Pseudomonas; species Pseudomonas sp. R4-34-07. The sequence goes on from NZ_CP027760.1 coordinate 727,013, forward strand.
GCCTGACGCGGTCGTCGTACCTGTCCTCGTAATAGCAACTGATACAGCTCTAAAAATGTGGGAGGGGGCTTGCCCCCGATAGCAGTGGATCAGTCAGAACATTAGTGGCTGACACACCGCAATCGGGAGCAAGCCCCCTCCCACATTTGGATCGGGTTTCTTCAGCTGGCGCCCAGCCACAGGCCCTGCCGATTCAACCGCCACGCAATCGCCCACAGGGTTAGACTGCGCACCGCCATGAACACCAGGAAGGTTATCCACAACCCGTGGTTGCCCAACCCCTGCAGTGCCCAGGCGAGCGGCAGCACCAACAGCACCGTCAGCAACATCCCATTGCGCATTTCCCGCGCCCGCGTTGCGCCGATAAACAGCCCATCCAGTAAATAACTCCACACCGCAATCAACGGCAATACCGCAAGGTAGGGCAGGTAGATATCGGCGGTTTCGCGCACGCTGGGAATATCCGTCTGCATGGCGATAAACACATGGCCGCCGAAGGTAAAGAGCAATGCGAAGCCCAGGCTGGCGATCAATGACCAGCCACAGGCCACCACCAATGAACGTCTCAACGCCTGGCGATCATGCGCACCGATGGCGTGGCCGCACAGGGCTTCCACCGCGTGGGCCAGGCCGTCCAAAGCGTGAGCGGTCAGCAGCAGGCCGTTGAGCAACAGCGCATTGGCCGCCACGGTGGCATCGCCCAGGCGGGCACCTTGTACCGTGATCATGAAAAACACCGACTGCAACGCCAGGCTGCGGATAAAGATGTCACGGTTAACCGCCAGCAGCGGGCGCCAGCTTTCCCACAGTTTCAATGCGCCCCAGGCGATATGCCCAGGGTAGGCGCGCAGGGCTTTTTGCGTGAGGGCCAGGCCGAGCAGGGCGCCGGTCCACTCGGCAATCACCGACGCGCGGGCCGAACCGACCACGCCCCAGTCCAGGCCGAGAACGAACCACAGGTTCAGCGCGATATTGACCAGGTTGGTGGTCAGCAGAATCGCCAGCGGCGCACGGGCGTTCTGGGTGCCGAGGAACCAGCCGACCAGCGCATAAGTGGCCAGTGCGGCAGGCAAACCAAACAGGCGCGTATGGAAGAACTCGCGGGTCAGTTGGTTCAGTTCGGCGGAGGGCTGCATCCACTCCAGGGCCAGGTGGCTCAGCGGAATGCCGACGGTTCCCAGCAACATCGCCAACCCCAGCGCCAGCAACAAACCCTGCAGCAGAATCTGGCGCAAGGCCGCGCCGTTATTACGCCCGGCGGCCTGGGCGGCGAAACCGGTGGAGCCCATGCGCAGGAAACCCATGGCCCAGGCGAGGAAGGTATACAGGCTGGCCCCGACGGCCACGGCGCCCAGTTGGTGAGCGTGGGGCAGGTGGCCGATGACCATGCTGTCGACCAGGGCTACCAGCGGCACGGAGATATTCGACAGGATCATCGGCGCGGCCAGGGCCCAGACACGGCGATGGGTGGGGCGGTGGCGCCAGTCGGCGAGCAGGGTGGTCATGAAGGCTCCTTCGAAGGTGGCGCATTGTAACCGTCCACCCGCCACACCGCAGAACCAATGTGGGAGGGGGCTTGCTCCCGATGGCGGTGTGTCAGTGGTTGAATCCAGTTCTGACCCACCGCTATCGGGAGCAAGCCCCCTCCCACATTTCGATCCCCGATGGCTGTGGCATCGGGCTTGGATTCAGGCCCGCTCACCCCTCTGTCGGTCAATGTGATCGCCGCCACAGCGGCCTGGCTTGCGCTGATATATAGTTCACCCCCCCGGTTTCCTCTGACGACGAGTGCCCCATGCTTAACAAAGGATTGTTCCTGGCCTGCGCGCTGGCCCTGCTGAGCGCCTGCGATTCTTCCGATAAACCGTCTGCACCCTCCGCCCCGGCGGCGAGCGTGGCGCCCAAGCCGGCGAAGGCGGCAGTGGATGTGGCGGCGTTGAAGCAGCGCTACGCCGGGCGCGAGTTGAGTGTGGTGGACGTATCCGAGGTGCAGTTGGACGGGGCCAGCACCCTGTCGGTGAGTTTCTCCATTCCCCTGGACCCTGATCAGAAGTTCGCCGACAAAGTCCATCTGGTGGACAGCACCTCGGGCAAGGTCGATGGCGCCTGGGAACTCTCCGACAACTTGATGGAATTGCGCCTGCGTCACCTGGAGCCGCAGCGCAAGCTGGTGCTCACGGTGGACCCCGGTGTCAGAGCGGTGAATAACAACCTGCTGCCCGCCGAGTACAGCGCCCGCCTGGAAACCCGTGACCTGCAAGCCACCGTCGGCTTCGCCAGCCGCGGCACGTTGCTGCCCACGCGCCTGGCCGAAGGCTTGCCGGTGATCGCGCTGAACGTCGACAAGATTGACGTCGAATTCTTCCGCATCAAGCCCGAGTCCCTGCCGTCGTTCCTGGCGCAGTGGGGGCGCAATACCAGCCTGCAAAGTTACGAGTCCCGCGAATTGCTGCCGATGGCCGATCTGGTCTACGGCGGGCGTTTCGACTTGAACCCGGCGCGCAACACCCGCGAAACCCTGCTGCTGCCGATCGCCGGCCTCAAGCAATTGCAGCAGCCCGGTGTGTACCTGGCGGTGATGCGCGCCTCAGGCACCTACAACTATTCGCAACCGGCCACGTTGTTCACCTTGAGCGATATCGGCCTGTCGGTGCACCGCTACGCCAATCGCCTGGACGTGTTTACCCAGGCGTTGGAAGGTGGCAAGGCGCTGAACGGCGTCGAGCTGGAAATTCTCGATGCCGAAGGCCGTGTGCTCGGCCAGGGCAAGACCGAAGACGGTGGCCACGCCGAGTTGCCGCTGCCGAAAAAAGCCCAGGTGCTGCTGGCCAAACAAGGCGAACAGACCAGCTTATTGCGCCTCGACAGCGCCGCGCTGGACCTGGCCGAGTTCGATATCGCTGGCCAGCCGTCCCATCCGCTGCAGTTTTTTGTGTTCGGCCCGCGTGACTTGTACCGCCCCGGTGAAACCGTGCTGCTCAACGCGCTGTTGCGCGACAAGGACGGCAACGTCGTCAAGCCGCAACCGGTAAGCGTCGAAGTGCGGCGCCCGGATGAGCAGGTCAGCCGAAAATTCGTGTGGGACGCCGACGCCTCCGGCCTCTATCAATACGCGCTGCAACTGGCCGGCGAAGCACCGACCGGGCGGTGGCAGTTGGTGTTCGACCTGGGCGATGGCAAACCGCAGTTGTATGAATTCCTCGTCGAAGACTTCCTGCCCGAGCGCCTGGCGCTGGAACTCAAGGGCAGCGACACCGCGCTGAGCCCGGCGGATGACCCGGTCATCCAGGTCAACGGCCGTTATCTGTACGGCGCGCCGGCCTCGGGCAATCGGGTCAGCGGGCAGGTTTATGTGCGCCCGCTGCGTGAGGCGGTCAAAGCCCTGCCGGGCTTCCAGTTCGGTTCGGTCACCGAAGAAGAGCTGAGCCAGGATTTCGAACTGGACGAAAGCACGCTCGACGCGAAGGGCCAGGAAGAACTGACCCTGGAAAGCAAATGGGCCGAGGCCAAGTCGCCGCTGCAACTGATCGTGCAAGCCAGCCTGCAAGAGTCGGGCGGGCGGCCGATCACCCGGCGCCTGGTACAGCCGATCTGGCCGGCCGAGCAGTTGCCGGGCCTGCGCGGGCTGTTTGACGGCACTGAAACCAACGGCGACGGCCCGGCGGAATTTGAAGTCGTGGTGGCCAACCAGGACGGGCAGAAACTCGCCGCGCAGAACCTCAAGGTGCGTCTGGTGCGTGAGCGCCGCGACTACTACTGGAACTACTCCGACAACGATGGCTGGAGCTATCACTACAACGAGAAATTCCTCAACCTCGACGAACAGACCCTCGACATCAAGGCTGGAGATACCGCCAAGGTCAGCTTCCAGGTGGAGTGGGGCCCTTATCGCGTGGAGGTCGAAGACCCGCAGACCGGCCTGATCAGCAGCCTGCGCTTCTGGGCCGGCTACCAGGCCCAGGACAACACCGAAGGCGGCGCCGTGCGCCCCGACCAGGTCAAACTGGCGCTGGATAAACCCGCCTATGGCGATGGCGACACCGCCAATGTCACCGTCACCCCGCCGGCTGCCGGTAAAGGCTACCTGCTGGTGGAGTCCGCCGAAGGGCCGCTGTGGTGGCAGGAAATCGACGTGCCGGCCGAAGGTAAAAGCTTCGCCGTGAAGCTCGATCCGAAATGGTCGCGGCATGATTTGTACGTGAGTGCACTGGTAATCCGCCCTGGCGAGCGCAAAGCCAATATCACCCCCAAACGCGCTGTGGGCCTGCTGCACCTGCCGTTGGATCGTACCCAGCGCAAGCTTGGCCTCACGCTGACCGCGCCGGAAAAAATGCGCCCCAAACAACCGCTGACGGTGAAGATTGCCGCCAGGAATGCCGACGGCAGTGTGCCCAAGCAGGTGCATGTGCTGGTGGCCGCAGTAGACGTGGGCATTCTCAATATCACCGAATATCCCACACCCGATCCGTACGCCAGCCTGTTTGGCCGCAAGGCCTACGGCGTGGACCAGTTCGACATCTACGGCCAGTTGATCGAAGCCGGGCAGGGCCGTCTGGCCAGCCTGGCGTTCGGTGGCGATGCGGCACTGGCCAAGGGTGGCAAGCGCCCGGACACCAGCGTGACCATCGTCGCCCTGCAAAGCGCGCCGGTCACCCTCAACGAAAAGGGCGAGGGTGAAGTCAGCGTCAATATTCCGGATTTCAACGGCGAACTGCGCCTGATGGCCCAGGCCTGGAGCGATGATCGCTATGGCATGGCGCAAGCCAAGACGGTCATCGCCGCGCCGCTGATTGCCGAGCTGTCGGCACCGCGCTTCCTGGCCGGGGGTGACCAGACCACCCTGGCGCTGGACCTGTCCAACTTGTCCGGCAAGGCGCAGAAACTCGAGGTGCAACTGACCGCCGAAGGGCAACTTGAACTGGCCGGTAACGGCGCGCAAACCGTCGAGCTGAAACAAGGCCAGCGAACCACCCTGCGTATCCCGGTAAAAGCCTGGGGCGGCCTGGGGCAGGGCAAAGTGAAGGTCACGGTCAATGGCCTGGACCTGCCCGGTGAAAGCCTGCCGCCGTTCAGCCGTGAATGGACCCTGGGCGTGCGCCCTGCTTACCCGGCGTTGCTCAAGCATTTCCGCGCAGTACTCAAGGATCAGCCGTGGAGTTTGCCGGCAGGCACCCTGGAGCAGTTCGACAGCTCGGGACGCGAGGCGTTGTTGAGCCTATCCAGCCGGCCGCCGTTGAACCTCGGCGCGCAGATCAGTGCGCTCAAGGCTTACCCCTACGGCTGCCTGGAACAGACCGCCAGCGGTCTGTACCCCTCGCTCTATGCCGACGACGCGCTGCTCAAACGCCTGAGTATCAAGGGCGAGCCGGATGCCGAGCGTAAACGCAAGATCGAGCTGGGCATCGAACGCCTGTTGGGCATGCAGCGCTACAACGGCAGCTTCGGTTTGTGGGGCGCTGACGGCGAGGAGGAATATTGGCTGACCGCCTACGTCACCGACTTCCTGCTGCGCGCCCGCGACCAGGGTTTTGCCGTACCGGCCGAGGCGCTGAAGAAAGCCAGTGAGCGTCTGCTGCGCTACGTGCAGGAGCGCAACCTGATCGAAGTCGACTACAGCGACAACGCCGACCACACCCGTTTCGCCGTGCAGGCCTACGCCGGCATGGTCCTGGCGCGCAGTCAGCAGGCGCCGCTGGGGGCCTTGCGCAGCATCTTCGAACGCCGCAGTGATGCGCGTTCCGGCTTGCCGCTGGTGCAGCTGGCCATCGCCCTGCAGAAAATGGGCGACCAGCCGCGTGCGGACCAGGCGTTGCTCGCGGGCCTGGCGGCGCAGCGCAGCGCCAAGGAATGGTTGGCCGACTACGGCAGCCCATTGCGCGACCAGGCGATGATCCTGGCCTTGCTGGAAGAAAATGACTTGGCCAAGGGCAAGCGCGAGGAACGTTTGTTCACCCTGGCGGACCAGTTGGCGGCCAGCCCGTATCTGTCGACCCAGGAGCGTAATTCACTGTTCCTCGCTGGGCGCCTTGGTTTCGCCCAGCCAGAGGCGAGCTGGCAGGTGTCGCTGACCGGCAGTGGTGCGGTGCGCGAACTGAACAATCAGCAATCGACGCTGCAACTGGATGACAAGCTGCTGTCCAGCGACTTGACCCTGAGCAACCAGGGCGAAACGCCGGTGTACCAGCAACTGACCCTTTCCGGTTATCCACAAGTGCCACCGGCAGCGGGCGGCGAGAATCTGAGCATCCGTCGCGAATACCTGGGCATGAACGGCCAGCCGCTGAACCTGCACAGCCTCAACAGCGGTGATTTGGTGTTGGTGCACTTGGCGGTCAGCGCCAAGCAACGGGTGCCGGACGCCCTGGTGGTCGACCTGCTGCCCGCCGGCCTGGAACTGGAAAACCAGAACCTGGCGCAGAGCGCGGCCAGCCTGGAGAACGCCAGCAGCCAGGTGAAGGAATGGCGCGAATCGATGCAGAACGCCTCGCTCAAGCATCAGGAGTTTCGTGATGACCGTTATGTGGCGGCCATGAACCTGGATGGCTATGGGACGACGCACTTGCTCTATCTGGCGCGGGCTGTAACGCCGGGCACCTACCGTGTGCCGCCGCCGCAGGTGGAGTCGATGTACCGGCCGAACTGGCAGGCGGTGGGCGAAACCCCGGCAGATATGGTGATCAAGGGCCGCTGATCGCTGAAGTTGAAATGGGGACTATTGTGGGAGGGGGCTTGCTCCCGATAGCTGAGTGTCAGCCAATGATGTTTTGACTGATTCACCGCTATCGGGAGCAAGCCCCCTCCCACATGGGATTGGGGACATTCTTGGGCTTAGTGCACAACCCAACTGAGCAGCCACAACCCCAGGATCAACCAGATAATCCCCATGATGATCGACGCACGCATGAACGCCCGCACGGCCGAGTACAGCAGCAACAGCCCGACGATCAGGGTAAGGATGCTGATGATCGAGGTGTCCATGCCCAGGGTGCGTGACAAGCCATCGATAAAGTTGCCGCCGGCGTGGGTCAGGGCTCCGAACAAGCCGCTCAGCCCGTCGACGATAAAGCGGATGACGGAGCCGAGCGCCTGGCCCAACCACTCGAAAAAGCTTTCTACCTGCATGTGCGTGTCCTGATAAGAAGGTGGGCGTAACTGTGCCTTTGGTCGTTGTAGCGACAGGCGAGTTCCCTACAAGCATAGAGGTTTGCCCGCTTGAATTTGCGTTTTGTTGCCCGCTGGATACTGCTGAGCCTGTTGTTGGCCATTGCCCTGCTATGGCTGGCCGACCGTATCTGGCCGTTGCCGTTGCCCCAGGACGACCTGGCCCGGGTAGTGTTGGCCGAGGATGGCACGCCGTTATGGCGCTTTGCCGATGCCAATGGCGTGTGGCGCTATCCAGTGCAAACCAGCGAAGTCTCACCGTATTACCTGGACGCGTTGCTGACCTACGAAGATCGTTGGTTCTATCGCCACCCTGGCGTGAACCCGCTGGCGTTGGCGCGGGCGACGTGGCAGAACCTGAGCGGCGCACGGGTGGTGTCGGGCGGCAGTACGTTATCTATGCAAGTGGCGCGTTTGCTCGATCCGCATTCGCGTACCTTCCTCGGCAAGTTGCGTCAGCTGTGGCGTACCGCGCAATTGGAGTGGCACCTGTCCAAGGAGCAGATCCTCAACCTGTACCTGAACCGCGCGCCGTTCGGCGGCACGTTGCAGGGCGTGGCGGCGGCCAGTTGGGCCTATTTGGGTAAATCCCCGGCGCAATTGACCCACGCCGAAGCGGCCCTGCTCGCGGTATTGCCCCAGGCACCGAGCCGCTTGCGCCCGGACCGTCACCCGCAGCGCGCCCAGCAGGCCCGCGATAAAGTGCTGCGCCGGCTCGCCGAGTTCCAGGTGTGGCCGCAATCGGCGGTGGATGAGGCGCTGGAAGAACCGCTGCTGCTCGCGCCGCGCCTGGAACCGAGCCTGGCGCCGTTGCTCGCGCGGCGCTTGAACCGTCCCGACAGCCCGCCGCTGATCCGCACCACGGTGGATGCCACGTTGCAGCGCCGTCTGGAAGACCTGCTGTTGGGCTGGCGCGCACGTTTGCCCGAACACACCTCCGCCGCGATCCTGGTGGTCGAGGAGGAGACCATGGCCGTGCGTGCCTACCTCGGCTCGGTGGATATCAATGACGCCAAGCGCTATGGGCATGTGGACATGATCAGCGCGCTGCGCTCGCCCGGTTCCACCTTGAAACCCTTTCTCTATGGCATGGCCCTGGACGATGGCTTGATTCATTCCGAATCCCTGCTGCAGGACGTGCCGCGACGTTACGGTGATTACCGGCCGGGCAATTTCTCCATGGGCTTTACCGGGGCGGTGCCGGCGAGTACGGCGCTGTCCAGCTCACTGAACCTGCCGGCAGTGCAATTGCTGGAAGCCTACGGGCCGAAACGCTTTGCCGCGCAGATGCGGATCGGCGGCATGCCGCTGGCGTTGCCGGCGTTGGCCGAACCGAACCTGGCGTTGATCCTGGGCGGCGCGGGCAGCCGCCTGGAAGACCTGGTCAGCGGCTACAGTGCGTTCGCCCGCGACGGCAAGAGCGCCACCCTGCGCTTGCAGCCGGATGACGCGCTGAGGGAGCGGCCATTATTGTCGCCGGGAGCGGCCTGGATCGTGCGGCGTATCCTCAGCGGCCAGGCGCGCCCCGACCGCGACCCACGGGCCGAACTCGTGCAACGCCCGACGCTGGCCTGGAAAACCGGCACCAGCTATGGCTTTCGCGATGCCTGGGCGATTGGTGTCGGCCCGCGTTACCTGATCGGCGTCTGGATCGGTCGACCAGACGGCACGCCTGTGCCAGGGCAGTTTGGCCTGGCGTCGGCGGCGCCATTGATGTTGCAGGTGCATGACGTGCTGGCCAACCGCGACAGCCAGCGCGGCATCAGCGCACCCGTCAAGCCGGTGCCGGCCAATGTCGGCGTGGCGGCCATCTGTTGGCCGCTGGGCCAGCCGATGAGTCGCAGCGATCCCAATTGCCGTCGCCAGCGCTTTGCCTGGACCCTGGACAACACCACGCCGCCGACCTTGCAGGCGCTGGACCAACCCCTGAGCGTGGGGTTGATGGAAAACCTTTGGGTCAACGCCAAGGGGCTGCGGGTCGATGCCCATTGCCCCGGCGCAGAAGCGAACAATATCGCCCTGTGGCCGGCGCCGCTGGAGCCTTGGTTGCCCAGGGCGGAGCGCCGCGAAGCGCGCATTCCGGCAGCCGACCCGGATTGCCCGCCGCCGGCCCTGGCCGCCGCTTCGCCGTTGTCCATTGTGGGCGTGCGCGAGGGCGATCAACTGCGTCTGCCCGCTGCCAGTCAACAGGCGCTACGCCTGAAAATCTCCGCCCTGGGCGGGAGCGGGCGGCGGTGGTGGTTTCTTAACGGGGCGCCTTTGGGTGACAGTGCCAACCAGGATTTCATCAATGCCAGTTTCGAGCGATTGGGCCGTTATCAACTGAGTGTTCTGGATGAGGCGGGGCAAACTGCCAGGCTTGAGTTCAGTGTGGTTGATTAGGGCCTCATCGGGGGCAAGCCCCCTCCCACACTGGACCGTGTTCACAAAACAAATGTGGGAGGGGGCTTGCCCCCGATGGCGTCCTCAAGCCCACCACCGCTATTCACTTGCCTTCAATCTCCATCCCCCTGAAGCTATACCCATTCAGGAGCCCCCAATGAACCTCGAACACCTCACCGAACGCCTGCACCGCATCCGCGATACCAACGATTGGAAGCAGTTCCACAGCCCGAAAAACCTGGCCATGGCCGCCAGTGTGGAAATGGCCGAACTGGTGGAGATCTTCCAGTGGCTGAGCGAAGACCAGTCGCGCCAATTGCCCGCCGATAAGCTGGCTCACGCCGGCCAGGAAGTCGGCGACATCGTGCTGTACTTGCTGTTGCTGTGCAGTGAGCTGGGCCTGGACATGAACGAGGTGGTGCGCGCCAAACTGGCCGACAGCGAGCGGCGGTTTGCCCATGAGTGATCGGCATTTCGACCAGTTGGCCACGCGTTTTGCCGAGAAGATCTATGGCGGCGCCAAGGGCGCGATTCGCCTGGCGGTGTTGCAGGCCGATCTTACCGAAGCCTTGCCGGACCGCCCGTTGCGCGTACTGGATATCGGCGCGGGGTTGGGGCATATGTCGCTGTGGTTGGCCGAACGCGGCCATCAGGTGACCCTGGCCGAGCCCGCCGAGCCCATGCTCGAAGGCGCACGCCAGCGCTTCGCCGAGGCCGGGCAGAACGCCACGTTCATCCACGCGCCCTGGCAAGACTTGCTCGGCCAACTCACCGAGCCCTACGACCTGGTGCTGTGCCATGCGGTGCTCGAATGGCTGGCCGAACCCCATGCGATCCTGCCGGTGCTGCACCAATTGACGCTGCCCGGCGGCTGGCTGTCCCTGGCGTTTTACAACCGCGACGCGCTGATCTACCGCAACCTGCTCAAGGGCCACTTTCGCAAGATGCGCAAGAACGATATGGCCGGCGAAAAGCAGAGCCTCACACCGCAGCAGCCGCTGGACCCGCGGGAATTGGCGGCGCAACTCGAAGGGCTCTGGCAGGTCGAAAGCCAAAGTGGCGTGCGCGTGTTCCACGACTATATGCCGGTGGAATTCCAGGCGCGCGCCGATCTGCAGGATTTGCTCGAGATGGAGCTCGCTCACCGTCGTCACCCAAGCTTTGCCGGACTTGGGCGTTATTTGCACTGGGTGTGCCGTCCGGTTTAAGCGGCCCAGTCTGCGGAGGTCGAAATGCGTCGTCTCGGTTTGCTCCTGTTGTCTCTCGGGTTAGGCGCCTGTTCCAGCCCTAACCCTTATGTGGCCGCTTCGGCGCCGATCCCGCCGGCCCCGGCGCAAGCGGCCACGACCTTCGATGCCAGTGCCTACCCGGCGCCGGTGCGCGACTATGGTGCCTACCGCAATTGGGCCTGGCGTAACGGCCAGTTGCCGGCCGGCACCGCGTGGGCGGATTCAGCCCAGGTGGCCGAAGCGGTCAGCGGCGCACTGGACCAGCGCGGCCTGCGCCCGTTGCACGACAATCGCGCGCCCGACCTGTTGGTCAGCGCCGATGTGCGCCTGGAGAAACGCCTGCGGCAAGTCCAGGATGACTATGGCTACGGCTATGGCGGCTACAACCGCTATGGCAATGGTTACGGCATGTACAACTCGGTGCCGATGGTGCGTACCTATGAAGTGCAGGTCGTGGTGGTGCGGGTCAACCTGTTCGATGCCCGCAGCGGCCAGCCGGTGTGGAGCGCCAGTGCGGAAACGGGCAGCCAGGGCAGCCTGAGCGAGCGTGCGGATGCGCTGCGCCAGGCGGTGCAGAAGGCACTGACGGCGTATCCTCCGCGTTAACCGCTATTCTGATTTAACGCCTGGACCGAACGTTGGAGAGCCATCATGTTTCGTCGTATCGCTACGCTTGCTTTTGTCATGCTGCTGGGCGGTTGCCAGAGCAACCAGGTCAACCACGATTTTGACGCCAGCCGCGACTTTGCCGCCTACCGTCACTGGGCCTGGAAGGAACCGGCGCTGCAATACCGCCCGGATGACCCGCGCATCAAGAGCGACCTCACCGAGCAACGTATCCGCCAGGCCGTGGGCGAGCAGCTTGACCAGCGCGGCCTGCGCCCAGCAGCGCCCGGCACCAGGGCTGACCTGAATGTGCAGGCCTACCTGATCGTCGAAGACCGCCAGCAGCAGGTCTCCACCAACTACGGCGGTGCCTGGGGCGGGCCATGGAACGGCTATTGGGGCGCGCCGATGTACAACGAAACGCGCAACATCACTTACAAGGTGGCGACCCTGCAGATCGACCTGCTCGACGGCAAGGACGGCAAGCTGGTGTGGCGTGGCAGTGACGAACAAATCATGGCCAGCTCGCCGAACCCCCAGGACCGCAGCGCGGCCATTCGCAACACCGTGAGCAAAATCCTCGCTAACTACCCGCCGCGCTGACGGACAGTGCTGTGTTTCACGCAATCGGCCGCCACTTCCCAAGCATATGCTGGATATCACCCGCGCCGTTCAACACGAACTCGCCAGTTGAACCGGCGCCGCGGGTCATCAGAATCACTTCACTGGGCAGGCGTACGGGTTTCTTGAATTCAACGGCTATTTCGACATTGGCCACCGGCAGTTGCGCGCCCATGGCCGCCAATGTGCGGGCCTTGTTCCACAACCCGTGGGCAATGGCCTGGGGAAAGCCGAATAGCTTGGCCGTCACTGCGCTGAGATGAATCGGATTGTAATCGCCGGATGCGCGAGCATAGCGGCGACCGATATCGGCAGGCGCTTTCCAACGCGTGAGCTCGGTGAGGGCCGCGTCAATTACCAGCGTGCGTTCCTCGGCCTCGCCCTCAAGCTTTACGCTCCGGCACAACATCGTGCTTTCAGCTTCCCAGAGCAGCCCAAGGGCATCCTCGACCACGGTCACCACATCGAACGTCGCACCTTTGGCATGGGGCTTGAGGTTGCCGGTGTACACCCCGACGCTCAGCTCACTCACACTACCCAAGGGGCGATGCAGGCGAATGCGGTTGTTCAGGTGGATCAACCCCAGCAACGGAAACGGGAACGCTTTGTCGGTCAGCAGTTGCATCTGCAGGCCGAATGCGAGGATATGCGGATAGGTCGCCGGCAGCATCGGGCTGTCGGCGAAACCGCAGACCTTGCGGTACGCCGCCACAGCCCTGGGGTCGACGCGAACCTGGCAGCGCAGGCCGTGCTCGGGCAGGGCGCTGCCGGTGATCTTGCGCTTGAGCGCCGCACGCCAGTACAGCGGCGGTAGAAACGGCGTGCTGTCCAGTGTCTGCCATTGCATATTCACGCTCCCAGAAGACTTTGCCCACACACCCGCAGCGCCTGGCCGCTGACGGCACCCGAACCCGGCTGGCTCAGCCAGGCCACGGCTTCGGCCACGTCCTGCGGCACACCGCCCTGGCCCAGGGAACTCATGCGGCGCCCGGCCTCGCGCAGGGCGAACGGAATATGTGCGGTCATCTGGGTTTCGATAAAGCCGGGGGCGACGGCATTGATGCTGATCCCGCGCGTTTGCAGCAGCGGTGCCCATGCCTGGGCCAAACCGATCAGCCCGGCCTTGCTCGCCGCATAGTTGGTTTGCCCGCGATTGCCGGCAATGCCGCTGATGGAAGCCAGCAGCACCACGCGGGCATTGTCGCGCAGGGTGCCGCTGTCGAGCAGCGCCTTGGTCAGCACCTGCGGCGCATTGAGATTGACCGCCAGCACCGCGTCCCAGTATTCCGGGGTCATGTTGGCCAGAGTCTTGTCGCGGGTGATACCGGCGTTGTGCACCAGGATATCGAGGCCGTCCGGCAAGTGTTCGATCAACTGGCCGGCGGCATCTTCGGCGCAGATATCCAGGGTGAGGGTGCGCGCATTCAAGCGGGCGGCCAGGGCGTCGAGGTCGGCCTTGGCTTGGGGCACATCCAGCAGGATCACCTCGGCGCCATCGCGGGCCAGGGTCTCGGCGATGGAGGCGCCAATACCACGCGCAGCGCCGGTCACCAGGGCTTTGCGCCCGGCCAACGGGCGTGTCCAGTCTTCGACCGGCGTGGCGCAGGCCTGCAGGCGAATCACCTGCCCGGAGATATAGGCACTTTTGGGCGACAGGAAAAACCGTAGCGCGCCTTCCAATTGGTCCTCGGCACCCTCGTCCACCTGCAGCAACTGCAGCACACCGCCGCTGCGCAGTTCCTTGGCCAGGGAACGGCTGAACCCTTCCAGGGCGCGCTGGGCGCTGGCGGCGAACGGGTCACTGAGGCTTTCCGGCGCGCGGCCAAGGATCACCAGGTGGGCGCTGTGAGCGAGGTTTTTCAGCAGGGGCTGGAAAAATTCACGTAGCTGCTTGAGCTGATCGGTGTGCTGCAAGGCGCTGGCGTCGAAGACCACGGCCTTGAGCTTGGGACCGTGGCCTGGAATCCACGCCGGCGCGTCCAGCGCTTCGGCACCGTAGCTGTAGACGGCATCGGTGAGTTTGTTGGCAAACGGCAACACTTTAGTCACCAGCGCGCCACCGCCCAGCAGCAGTGCACCTTCCACCGGGCGCAGGCGCCCGGCTTGCCAGCGTTCCAGGCGTACCGGCGACGGCAGGCCAAGGGCGGCGACCAGGCGATGGCCGAGGCTGGAGTTGGCGAAGTCGATATAACGGTCTGACATGGAACGCTCTCCGAAGACTGGGGTTCAAAAGGTGGACCATTCCAGGGTAGCAGTCGTTCGACTAGGCTCACTGATCACGCCCATAACAGACAGAGGGAGCTTTCCATGACTCAATTGCGCCGTGTGGCGATCATTGGCGGTAATCGCATTCCTTTCGCCCGCTCCAACGGCCCCTACGCCACGGCAAGTAACCAGGCGATGCTCACTGCTGCCCTGGAAGGCCTGATCGAACGTTTCAACCTGCACGGCCTGCGCCTCGGCGAGGTGGCCGCCGGCGCGGTGCTCAAGCATTCGCGCGATTTCAACCTCACCCGCGAATGCGTACTCGGCTCGCGCCTGTCGCCGCAAACCCCGGCCTACGACGTGCAGCAGGCCTGCGGCACCGGGCTTGAGGCGGCATTGCTGGTGGCCAACAAGATTGCCCTGGGCCAGATCGAATGCGGTATCGCCGGCGGGGTGGACACCACCTCCGATGCGCCGATTGGCGTCAATGAGGGCCTGCGCAAGATTTTGCTGCAGGCCAACCGCAGCAAGTCCATGGTGGATAAGCTAAAAGTTTTGTTACAGCTTCGTCCGCAGCACCTCAAGCCGGAACTGCCGCGCAACGGTGAGCCGCGCACCGGCTTGTCCATGGGCCAGCACTGCGAGCTGATGGCGCAGACCTGGCAGATTCCTCGCGCCGAGCAGGACCAGCTTGCCCTGGAGAGCCATCAGAAAATGGCCGCCGCCTACGCCGAGGGCTGGCACAACGATTTGCTGACGCCTTTTCTGGGGCTGACCCGCGACAACAACTTGCGCCCTGACCTGACCCTGGAAAAACTCGCCGCGCTCAAGCCCGCTTTCGAGCGCAGTGAAAAGGGCACGCTCACCGCCGGCAACTCGACGCCGCTGACTGACGGCGCCTCGCTGGTGCTGCTGGGCAGTGAAGCCTGGGCCAACGAGCGCGGCTTGCCGATCCTCGCGTACCTGCGCGATGGCGAAGCGGCGGCGGTGGATTTCGTCCACGGTGCCGAAGGCCTGCTGATGGCGCCGGTGTACGCCGTACCGCGTTTGTTGGCCAGGAACGGACTGACGCTGCAGGACTTCGATTACTACGAGATCCACGAAGCATTCGCCGCCCAGGTGTTGTGCACGCTCAAGGCCTGGGAAGATGCCGACTATTGCCGCACGCGCCTGGGCCTGGATGCGCCGCTGGGCGCCATCGACCGCAGCCGTCTGAACGTCAAGGGCAGCTCCCTGGCCGCCGGGCACCCGTTTGCCGCGACTGGTGGGCGCATCGTCGCCAACCTGGCCAAGTTGCTGGATGCAGCCGGGAAAGGACGTGGGCTGATTTCGATCTGTGCGGCGGGGGGGCAGGGTGTGACGGCGATTATCGAACGTTGATTACCGGGCAAAATTGGCATATTGAATGCATTCTTCGTGGGCCAGAGGTCGGTAGCCTCTCCCACCGGCGCGCCGATTGCCGTATAACGAGTGCCACACGCGTGTTTGGTAATACAGGACCCACAATAAAAGCTGATGAAGACTCCTAAACGCATTGAACCCCTGATCGAAGACGGTCTGGTCGACGAAGTGCTGCGCCCACTGATGAGTGGTAAAGAAGCAGCTGTTTATGTGGTGCGCTGCGGCAACGAATTGCGTTGCGCCAAGGTTTACAAGGAGGCGAATAAACGAAGCTTTCGTCAGGCGTCCGAATACCAGGAAGGCCGTAAGGTCCGTAACAGCCGCCAGGCCCGGGCCATGGCCAAGGGCTCCAAGTTCGGCAAGAAAGAAACCGAAGATGCCTGGCAGAACGCCGAAGTAGCGGCGTTGTTCCGCCTGGCCGGTGCGGGCGTTCGCGTGCCCAAGCCGTACGACTTTCTTGAAGGCGTGCTGTTGATGGAACTGGTCGCCGACGAGTATGGCGATGCGGCGCCACGCCTGAATGACGTGACCTTGGAGCCGGACCAGGCGCGTGAATACCACGCCTTCCTGATTTCCCAGATCGTGCTGATGCTGTGTACCGGGCTGGTGCACGGTGACCTGTCCGAGTTCAACGTACTGCTCACGCCAACGGGCCCGGTGATCATCGACCTGCCCCAGGCAGTGGATGCAGCGGGCAACAACCACGCATTCAGCATGCTGGAGCGGGATGTGGGCAACATGGCTTCCTACTTCGGGCGCTTTGCCCCGGAGCTGAAGAAGACCAAGTACGCCAAGGAAATGTGGGCGCTGTATGAAGCCGGTATCCTGCACCCGGCCAGCATCTTGACCGGTGAGTTCGACGAGCCGGAAGAACTGGCGGATGTGGGCGGTGTGATCCGCGAGATCGAAGCGGCGCGGCTGGATGAAGAGCGCAAGCAAGCGAATCGCGCGGCAGATGATGCCCCACCCACCAAGACCGCCGAAGAACCGCCGCCGCCTTGGATGCAGTGATTTCCCGGCACATGGAGATCGAAGTGTGGGAGGGGGCTTGCTCCCGATAGCGGTGGTTCAGTCAATATTTACAGTGACTGATACACCGCCATCGGGAGCAAGCCCCCTCCCACATTTGGTTGTGTGTTGAGTCAGTTGGAGCATCAGGTGCAGCAACTGCCGGAGGCCAATTCCTTGAGGATCGGGCAATCCGGTCGGTGGTCGCCCTGGCAGTGCTCCACCAGGTCTTGCAACGTGTCGCGCAGTTGCGCCAACTCGCGGATTTTTTGATTCAGCTCATCGATATGCTGGCGCGCCAAGGCTTTCACGTCGGCGCTGGCCCGTTGTCGGTCCTGCCACAAGGTCAGCAGTTTGCCGACCTCTTCCAGTGAAAACCCCAGGTCGCGCGAGCGCTTGATGAACGCCAGGGTGTGCAGGTCGTCTGCGCCATAGATGCGATAACCGCTGTCGGTACGGTGGGCTGCCTTGAGCAGACCGATGGATTCGTAGTAGCGAATCATCTTCGCGCTCAGCCCGCTCTGGCGAGCGGCTTGGCCGATATTCATGGGCGTTGATCCTCCAAGTCCTTGGGTTTCCAGGTTTTCAACAGCAACGCATTGCTCACCACACTGACGCTGGACAACGCCATCGCCGCACCTGCCAGCACCGGGTTGAGCAGGCCGAAGGCGGCCAGGGGAATGCCGATCACGTTATACACAAACGCCCAGAACAGGTTCTGGCGGATTTTCGCGTAGGTCTTGCGGCTGATCTCCAGGGCCGCCGGCACCAGGCGCGGGTCGCCGCGCATCAGGGTGATGCCGGCGGCGTGCATGGCTACGTCGGTGCCGCCGCCCATGGCGATGCCGATATCGGCGGCGGCCAGGGCCGGTGCGTCGTTGATGCCGTCGCCGACCATGGCCACCACGCCGGTTTTTTTCAGTGCGGTCACGGTGGCGGCTTTGTCGGCGGGCAGCACTTCGGCGTGTACATCGTCGATGCCCAGCGCCTCTGCAACCACCCGCGCGCTGCCGCGATTGTCGCCGGTAAGCAGGTGGCTGCTGATGTGCTGCGCCTTGAGTTGCTGCACGGCCTGCAGCGCGCCGGGCTTGAGCGTGTCGCCGAATGCGAACAGCCCCAGCACGCGAGGGCTTGTGCCTTGCTCGATCAGCCAGGACAAGGTACGCCCCTCGGCTTCCCATGCCGTCGCGCGCTGACTCAACTGGCCCGCGCTGAGGCCTGCCTCTTCCAGCAGGCGCCGATTGCCCAGGGCCAATTGCCGACCATCAAGGGTACCGGCGATGCCGCGCCCAGTCAGGGACTGGCTGGCGCTGACATCGGCCACGCTCAGCCCGCGTTCGTCACAGGCGTCCAGCACGGCCTTGGCCAGCGGGTGCTCGCTGCCGCGCTGCAAGGCCCCCGCCTGTTGCAGCAGTAACGATTCGTTGCCATCCAGCGCCGCCAAATGGGTGATTTTCGGCGTGCCCGAAGTGAGGGTGCCGGTTTTATCGAAGACTACGGCGCTCACCCCATGGGCATGCTCCAGGACTTCGGCATCCTTGATCAGAATGCCGTGGCGCGCGGCAACGCCGGTGCCGGCCATGATCGCCGTCGGCGTCGCCAGGCCCAAGGCACATGGGCAGGCGATCACCAGTACCGCGACCGCATTGATGATTGCGCTCTCCAGCGGCGCGCCGTACAGCCACCAGCCCGCCAGGGTGAGCAATGCCAGTACCAGCACGGTCGGGACGAATACCTGGCTGACTTTATCCACCAATTTCTGGATCGGTGCCTTGGCGGCCTGGGCGTCTTCGACCAGGCGGATGATCCGTGCCAGCACGCTTTCCGCTCCCAGGGCCCGGGTACGCACCAACAGGCGGCCTTCACCGTTGATCGCGCCGCCAGTAACCGTATCGCCGGGCCGCTTCGGCACCGGCAGGCTTTCGCCGCTGATCAGTGCTTCGTCGGCATGGCTTTGGCCGTCGACCACTTCGCCATCCACCGGAAAACGTTCGCCTGGCTTGACCAGCACCAGGTCACCGAGCGTAAGCGTGTTGATGGCGACCTCTTCCTCGCGCCCCTCCAACACGCGGACCGCCCGCTCAGGGCGCAAGGCTTCGAGGGCGCGTATGGCGCTGGCGGTTTGGCGCTTGGCGCGGCTCTCCAGGTATTTGCCCAGCAGCACCAGGGCGATCACCACGGCTGAGGCTTCGAAGTACAAGTGCGGCGCGGGTTGGGTGAGCCATTGATAGACGCTCAAGCCGTAACCGGCGCTGGTGCCGATCGCCACCAACAGGTCCATATTCCCCGCACCGGCGCGCACGGCTTTCCACGCGGCACTGTAGAACCGCGCACCGAGGATCAATTGCACCGGCGTCGCCAGGGCGAACTGGACCCAGGCGGGGAGCATCCAGTGCACGCCGAAGGGTTCCACCAGCATCGGCAGTATCAGGGGCAACGCCAGCACGATCGCGAGCATCAGCGCCCAGCGCTCGTGGTGCAGGCGTTGGGCTTGATTGGCCTGGGTGGCGGTTTCGCTCTGGGGCAGGGTGGCGCCGTAGCCGGCTTTTTCCACCGCGGCGATCAGTACGTCGGGGGCCATCTGGCCGAGTACTTCAATGTGGGCGCGTTCGTTGGCCAGGTTGACGCTGACCCGTTGCACCCCCGGCACCTTGCCCAGCGCACGCTCCACGCGCCCGGCGCAACTGGCACAGGTCATGCCGCTGATGGGCAGGTCAAACGTGGTGGGTCCATTCATGGGGCAGTCCTCCAGAAGACGATGCTCCTAGGATCAACCTTGACCTGTGGGGAAGGTCAAGCGCGATCGTTCCCACGCTCTGCGTGGGAATGCATCCCCATGAGGCGTCCCCACGCGGAGCGTGGGGACGATCGGCGGCTTCAGTATTCCAGCGTGGCGGCTTTGAGGTACATACCGTCCGGGCCTTGGGCGATACGCAGTTTGCGTACATCGCCGGCCTTGAGTGTGATGTTCTGTGCCGGCGGTGCCAGCATGCCCGGCAAGCAGCCCGGTGTCTGGCCCGGCAGCAGCTTGAGGCGCAATGACACATCGCCCGGCGGCAAATTGAAGGAGGTGGCTTGTTCCTGGAACAGGCGCCCGGCCAGTTGGTCCTGAATGTAGAGGCCGATCTCACAGTTGGTCGGCACTTCCAGGCGCTCGCGGGAAATGATCAGCACCGCATAGTCTTCAGCGGCGGGCGCAACGGCAGAAAAACTCATCAGGCCGGCAAGGGCAAAAATCGACCAGCGCATGGCGAATGCTCCGTGGTTCACATCTATTGAAGGTGAAGCTTGGCCGACGTCGCCACCGAATACCAGCCCGGCCGACGTTTCTGAAACTTGACCTTGCCATCGTGGCAAGGTCGAGACTGCGTTCAACCTCATCAAAGGAGACATGTCATGCAAGTATTCAAGGTGCAAGGAATGACCTGCGGCCATTGCGTTCGTGCGGTGACCCAGGCGGTGCGCAGCCAGGATGCAGATGCCGAGGTCACGGTGGACCTTGCGGCCAAGCAAGTCAGTGTCCAAAGCAAACTGGACCGTGAAGCGATCGCGGGCCTGATCAAGGAAGAAGGCTACACAGTCGTCTGATTCTCGATAGTTAGCGAGCTATCTTAATGTTCAAGACGCCCAAGCGCGGCTAGACTGTCGGGCTGCCGACTCACTTGGGTGTCTGATGAACCTTCGCATAATTCTGATCCTGGGCGCCTTGAGCGCCTTCGCGCCGTTGGCGATCGATTTTTACCTGCCGGGTTTCCCGGCGATGGCAGCCGCTTTTGCAACCGATGAAAAACACATCCAGCTGACTCTGGCGGTGTATTTCGGTGGGCTGGCCATCGGTCAATTGATCTACGGCCCCTTGGCCGACCGCTTTGGCCGGCGCGTGCCGCTGCTCAGCGGCGTCACGCTGTTTACCCTTGCGTCCTTCGCCTGTGCGTACGCGCCCACCCTGGAATGGCTGATCGGCGCGCGCTTCGTGCAGGCCCTCGGCGGTTGTGCGGGCATGGTGATCTCACGGGCGGTGGTGAGTGACAAATGCGATGCCGTGGGCTCGGCCAAGGTGTATTCGCAACTGATGTTGGTGACTGGCCTGGCGCCGATTCTCGCACCGCTGGCGGGCGGGATAATGGTAG
The DNA here is from genome assembly GCF_003852375.1 of Pseudomonas sp. R4-34-07. Taxonomy (NCBI): domain Bacteria; kingdom Pseudomonadati; phylum Pseudomonadota; class Gammaproteobacteria; order Pseudomonadales; family Pseudomonadaceae; genus Pseudomonas; species Pseudomonas sp. R4-34-07. Next base: position 747,756 of record NZ_CP027760.1, read on the forward strand.
GCGTGTGGGGCTGGCAGTCGATTTTCCTGGCGCTGTCGCTGTTCAGCGTGATGGCGGCGGTTGCGGTGGCGGTGGGCTTGCCGGAAACGTTTCCGGCGCATCAGCCGCGCCAGCCGTTGTCCGGCTCGCTGCGCCGCTACGGCGCGCTGTTGTCAGACCGGGTTTACCTCGGCTACGCCTTGACCGGCGGCATCTCGATTGCCGGGATGTTTGCCTACATTGCCGGTTCGCCGTTCGTGTTCATCAAGCTGTATGGCGTCCCCGCCGAGCATTACGGCTGGCTGTTTGGCTCCAACGCCGCCGGGTTTATCCTGGTGGCGCAGTTGAATGCGCGGCTACTGGCCAAGCGCGGCCCGGCGTTTTTGCTCTCGCGTACGGTGTGGGTTTACGTAGCGGCGGCGTTGGCCCTGCTGGGCATTGCAGCGCTGCGCACCGAAGCCCTTTGGCCGTTGCTGGTGCCGCTGTTCATCTGCATCGCCAGCCTGGGCTGCATTTTGCCTAACACCTCGGCGTGCGCCATGAACGGGCAAGGCGCCCGTGCCGGCAGCGCGTCGGCGTTGCTCGGTTGCATTCAGTTCGGCGTGGCGGCGGGGGCGGCATCGTTGGTGGGCGTGTTGCATGACGGCACGGCGATGCCGATGGCGATGGTCATCAGCCTGTGCGGTGTACTGGCGGTGACGATTGCGATGTCGACCCAGCGCCTGCAACGGGCCAGGGCCGCGCAGGCGCAGGTCTGATCTGAAGGACCGATCAGCCAGCGGCGGCGCGTTGCTGGCTGAGTGGGAAACGGTGGGGAGCCTGGATGCGGGCTTGCAAGGTGTCGGCGAAAGCACGGGCCTCGGCTTCGGTGTGGAAAATAATCGACTTCTGGTCCAGGCGGACCTCCCACTGCGATTTTGCTAACGCTTTTATCAGGATCTTCATTGCTGACTTCCTCACGTAAAAGAATCGTGGCAAAGGCGGCCAATATAAACCCGTATGCGCGCACAAATATGACAAACGTCAACTCTCGGACTAATGGTGTCGCCCATTACCTACATCAATGACAGACGACACTGACAGCCGTTTTCTAGAACCCTTCTAAAACGATCTTGCCCTTGGCCTTGCCGCTTTCCAGCAGCGCGTGCGCACGTCGCAGGTTCGCCGCATTGATCACGCCGAAGTGCTCGCCTACCGTGGTTTTCAGGGTGCCGGCGTCGATTAGCGTGGCCACGCGGTTGAGCAAGTGATGCTGCTCGATCATGTCCGGTGTCTCGAACATCGAGCGGGTGTACATGAACTCCCAATGCAGCGACAGGCTCTTGCGCTTGAGCTTGCTGACGTCCAGCGCCTTGGGGTCATCGATCAGCGCCAGCTTGCCTTGGGGCTGCAGGGCTTCCACCAGTTGGTCGAGGTGATGGTCGGTCTGGGTCAGGCTGGCGACGTGGGTCACGTGCGGGTGGCCGGCGTGTTTCAGCGCTTCGCTCAGCGGCTGGCTATGGTCGATCACCAGGTCGGCGCCGAGGGCCTTGGCCCATTCTTGAGTCTCCGGGCGCGAGGCGGTGCCGATGACCTTCAGTGCAGTGAGCTGGCTGGCCAACTGGGTCAGGATCGAACCCACGCCGCCCGCTGCGCCGACGATCAGCAGGCTCTGGCCCAGGTCCGCTTTGCCCTCGGGGACCTGCAGGCGTTCGAACAGTAGCTCCCAGGCCGTGATGGCGGTCAACGGCAGCGCGGCGGCTTCGGCAAAACCCAGGGTCTGTGGCATATGGCCGACGATGCGTTCATCCACAGTGTGCAATTGGCTGTTGCCGCCCGGGCGCACCAGGGAGCCGGCGTAGAACACCTTGTCACCAGCCTTGAACAGCGTGACTTCGCTGCCGACCGCCTTGACCACACCGGCCACGTCCCAACCGAGCACCTTGGCCGCGCCGTTTTCCGGGGCGACGTTCTGGCGCACCTTAGTGTCCACCGGGTTGACCGAGATGGCTTTGACTTCCACCAACAGGTCGCGCGGCCCGGCCACGGGCTCGGGCAGTTCGATGTCTTGCAGGGCGTTCGTGTCGCTGATGGGCAGGCAGCTGTAGTAGGCGATGGCTTTCATGATTTCTCCGGGTAAAGGGTTGGTGGTCAGGCGAGAAACTTCAGGCGCTTGAGGTCGAAGTGTTCAATCACCTCGGCGGCCTGGGCCCGGAAGCTCTGGATATGCGCGCTCTGATCGTGGTCGGCCAGGGCCGCCTCATCGCTCCAGCGCTCGAGCATGTAGAACGTCTCGGGATGTTGCAGATCCTGATGCAGGTCGTACTGCTCACAGCCGGGTTCCAGGCGGGTCGGTTCGAGCAGGCCGCGCAGCAGGGTTTCCAGAGTGGCTTGTTGGCCAGGCTTGGCGATCAGCGTGGCGATGACGTTAAAAGCAGTGGACATACTCAACTCCTGGTCGAAAAGGTACGGCGTGGGCAGATGATTGGCTATTTCCAATGCAGATAAAAGCCGATAAAACAGCGTTCTGTTTCAATAAAAAATTGATATTGGCGGGAATGCATGCTTCGCTTTGATGATTTGCAGTTATTTGTGCGGGCGGCGGACCTGGGCAGTTTGTCCGCAGCCGCGCGGGTGATGGACCTGTCCCCCGCAGTGGCCAGTGCCGCGTTGAAGCGTATAGAGCAGCAACTGGGCACGCGCTTGCTGGCACGCTCCACCCGCAGTTTGCGCTTGACCGCCGAGGGCGAAGGTTTTCTCACCTACGCCCGCGCCGCGTTGAGTTCACTGGATGAAGGGCGGCGCTTGTTGGCCAGTGGGCAGGACCACGTGAGCGGCCTGCTGCAACTGTCGGCGCCTTCGGATTTCGGCCGCAATCAGCTGTTGCCCTGGCTGGATGATTTCCAGCGTGAATACCCGCAACTGAGCGTGCGCCTGTTGCTGGGTGATCGCATAGCCGACCTGTTCCGGCAACCGGTAGACATCGCTTTGCGCTATGGCGAACCCGAGGATTCAAGCCTGGTGGCGCTGCCCATCGCCCCGGAAAATGTGCGGGTGCTGTGCGCAGCACCCAGTTATCTGGCCCGTTATGGCGAGCCGCGACACCTTGAACAACTGGCCCAGCATAATTGCTTGCTCTATATGCTCGCCGGTCGCGTGCATGACCACTGGCGTTTTTTTGATGGCAAGCGCGAGGTCAGCCTGACCGTCACGGGGGACCGGGTCAGTGACGACGCCGACGTGGTGCGCCGCTGGGCGGTGGCGGGTGTGGGCATTGCCTATAAATCCTGGCTGGATGTGAGTACCGACGTCGTGGCTGGGCGTTTGCGCTTGATCCTGCCGGAGCTGCGCGGTGAGCGCACGCCGCTTAACCTGCTGTGCGCGCATCGTGCGCAGTTGAGCAAACCCGTCAACCTGCTGCGGGAGATGCTCGTGTCCCGTTGTGCGACATTGACGGCGCAACGGTCGGAGCGATTCGCTGCTAAGTAATGGCCGGCAGAAAAGCAGGAAATTTCGCTCAAGTGCTGTCCCTGTCCAGGCTGTAAGACGCCATGGAACCGGCTGTTTTGGCCCCTATACTTTGGCGCCAACTGCGGCAGAAAAACGCGTCAACAGGGAGTCGAGAGATGGAACAGGCACCATGCATCAGTCATATCGCCAGCTTGCTTGCCGAGCCCAAGCGCACCGCAATGCTGTGGGCATTGATGGACGGTTCGGCAAAATCTTCAGAGGAGTTGGCGACGTGCGCCGGGTTGTCTGCAGCGTCGGCCAATGCCCATTTGGCGCGGTTGACCGGCAGCGGCCTGCTGCGGGTCGAAGCGCGACGGGGCAAGCGGCTGTTTCGTGTGGCGGCTGCGGACGTCAGCGCCGCCATCGATGCCCTGGCGACGACGACCATGGCCAGTGTCGGGCGCAGCACGCCGGATACTCAGCCAGCGGCGTTGCGGGTACCACCGTTGTTGCGTCGCGCCCGTGTATGCCAGGACCACCTCGGCGGTGAACTGGCGGCCGGCCTGTACCAGCGGATGATGGAAGCAGGGTGGATCCAGCGCTACGAACAACGTACCGAAGTCACGGTCAAGGGCACCCAGCATTTGGCGAGCCTGGGTATCTTTATCCAGGCATTCTCGTCGCCGTTGGTGTGTGACTGTTTCGACTGGAGCCAACAGCAACCGCATGTGGGCGGTGCGCTCGGCGCGGGGTTGTTGCAACTGTTCCTGCAGTCGAACTGGGTCAGTGCGATCGATGAATCCCGGGCCTTGGCGGTCAGCGACGCCGGGCTTGCGGAGATCAACCGGCTGGCCACAGCGTAGGCGCGTCGCTCCTGGTTTCGGTCAGGTCGCATCCAGCAAACGCCAGGGCAGACGATGCCGCACACTCTTTGGGGGACTTTTCAGACAGGGGCGGCGGCATGGGTATGCAAGGCTATAGCGCAGCGGAGCGGCTGGAACGGTTGCCCATCAGTGGTTACCACCGAATCATTTTCATCATCATTGCCCTGGCGTTTTTCTTCGACTCCATGGACCTGGCGATGATGACGTTTCTATTGGGCTCGATCAAAGCCGAGTTCGGCCTGAGTACGGCCCAGGCCGGCTTACTCGCCAGTTCGAGCTTTTTCGGCATGGTGATCGGTGCGTCGCTCTCGGGGATGCTCGCGGACCGTTTCGGGCGCAAGCCGGTGTTCCAGTGGAGCATCGTGTTGTGGGGCGTCGCCAGCTACCTGTGCTCCACGGCGCAGACGGTCGAGACGCTGACGCTGTTTCGCATCTTGCTGGGCATTGGCATGGGCATGGAATTTCCCATTGCACAGTCGATGTTGTCGGAGCTGATTCCGGCGAAGCGACGCGGGCGGTATATCGCGTTGATGGATGGTTTCTGGCCGCTGGGGTTTGTCGCCGCCGGGGTGCTGTCGTATTTCCTGCTGCCGGTGGTGGGCTGGCGCGACATCTTTCTGGTGTTGGCGGTGCCGGCGGTATTTGTGCTGGCCATCCGGTTCTTTATTCCGGAATCGCCACGTTGGCTGGAACAGGCCGGGCGCCATGAGGCGGCGGACAAGGTATTGCTTGGCATCGAGCAAAAGGTGCGCGACTCCCTCGGGCGCGCCGACTTACCTGAGCCGGTGGCCTTGCCGCGAGTGGCGAGTACCCCAGGCACGTTCTTCTCGGCCTTCCAGCAACTGTGGTCGGCGCAGTACTGATGATCTGGAGTGTTTGGTTCTTTGCCCTGCTCGGGTTCTACGGGCTCACCTCGTGGTTGAGTGCGTTGTTGCAGCAGTCAGGCTTTGCCGTGACGCAATCGGTGTATTACACGGTGATCATTTCCCTGGGCGGAATACCGGGTTTCCTCATGGCCGCGTGGCTGGTCGAGCGTTGGGGGCGTAAGCCGGTGTGCGTGGTGACATTGCTGGGTGGCGGGGTGATGGCATTTTTGTATGGGCAGAGTGCGGTGTTTGGCGGCAACGTCGGGCTGCTGATTACGTCCGGCTTGTTGATGCAGTTCTTTCTATTTGGCATGTGGGCGGTGTTGTACACCTATACGCCCGAGCTATATCCCACCTCGGCGCGCGCAACCGGGTCCGGCTTTGCTTCGGCGATCGGGCGGGTGGGGTCGTTGCTGGGGCCACTGGTGACCGGGTTGGTGTTTCCGGTTACCGGACAGGGCGGGGTGTTTGCCTTGGGCGCGCTGTGTTTTGCGGTGGCGGCGCTGGTAGTGTGGGTGTTCGGGATGGAGACCAAGGGCAAGACGTTGGAAGAACTCACTCAGGCTTGAGACTGGTGGGGTAGATGTGGGGGAAGGCCCTAGTGCAGCCGGTCAAGCGAACGTAGTCCACTGTAGGAGCGAGCTTGCTCGCGAAAGACGCCCAGGCAACGCGTTCATTCTGAATAAACGCGGGGGGCCTGAGTTCTTCGCGAGCAAGCTCGCTCCTACAAAAAGCCTTAACTGACTGGCATTAGGGTTTGCCCCTTCCCACATTCAGCCTTCGCTATTCAGTGAATAACGGTCAAGGCTTTACCAGTCGCGCATCCAGGCTGTTCTGCGCCAGGCGTTTGGCCTGGTCCTGGGTCATGCCCAGGGAGGTGTGCAGCGCGTGGAAGTTCTCGGTGACATAACCGCCGAAGTAGGCCGGATCGTCCGAGTTCACGGTGACCTTCACGCCACGCTCGAGCATGTCGAGGATGTTGTGCTGGGCCATGTCGTCGAATACGCACAGCTTGGTGTTGGACAGTGGGCACACGGTCAGCGGGATCTGCTCGTCGATGATGCGCTGCATCAGGCGCTCGTCTTCGATGGCGCGCACGCCATGGTCGATACGCTGGATTTTCAGCAGGTCGATGGCTTCCCAGATGTACTCGGGCGGGCCTTCTTCGCCGGCGTGGGCCACGGTGAGGAAGCCTTCGTGACGGGCGCGGTCGAACACACGCTGGAACTTGCTCGGCGGATGCCCCATTTCTGAACTGTCCAGGCCCACGGCGACGAACGCGTCACGGAACGGCAGCGCCTGGTCGAGGGTTTTCTCGGCTTCGGCTTCGCTCAGGTGGCGCAGGAAGCTTAAGATCAAGCCGCTGGTGATGCCCAGTTGCTGCTCGCCGTCTTTGAGGGCGGCAGCGATGCCGTTGAGCACCACTTCGAACGGCACGCCACGGTCGGTGTGGGTTTGCGGGTCGAAGAAGGGTTCGGTGTGGATCACGTTCTGGGCTTTGCAGCGCAGCAGGTAGGCCCAGGTCAGGTCGTAGAAATCCTGGGACGTGCGCAGCACATCGGCGCCCTTGTAGTACAGGTCGAGAAACTCTTGCAGGTTATTGAACGCGTAAGCCTTGCGCAGGGTTTCGACGTCGTTCCACGGCAGTGCAATCTTGTTGCGTTCGGCCAGGGCGAACAGCAGCTCGGGCTCCAGCGAGCCCTCCAGGTGCAGGTGCAGTTCAGCCTTGGGCAGGGCGTTGAGCCAATCGTACATGTCTAAAAATCTCATCAGGTGCAATGGCGGCATTCTACAGGCCATGGCCGAAATAATCGGCAAAACCTGACCAGCAGGAGAGTATTTGATTTTTTCGCGCAAGAGCGGCGTGAACTAAGGTGTAACGAAACGTTAGCGGCTGGGCGCAGTCTGTACCCCAACGATGACTGATTTGCTGCACATAAAGGCCTCCCATGCTCACTTCCCTCAAGCAAGAAAAATTCATGCTGCTGGCGCTGATTGCCGCCATTGCCGCCTACCCGCTGGAACACTGGATGCTCCACAGCGGGCAGATTGTGGCATTGCTCGCGGGCCTCGGTTTGATCGCGTTTATCGTGATGGCGTCGATGCGTGTAGCCCATCATGCCGAGCAACTGGCGGAAAAGGTCGGCGACCCTTACGGCACCATGATCCTGACCTTGGCGGCCGTGCTGGTGGAGGTGGTGATCCTGGCGATCATGATGAGCAACGAGCCTTCACCCACACTGGTGCGCGACACCATCTATTCGGCGGTGATGCTCGATATCAACGGCATCCTCGGCCTGGCCGCGCTGATGGGCGGTATCAAGCATGGCGAGCAGTCCTACAACGATGATTCTGCGCGCACCTACAGCGTGATGATTCTCACCGCCATGGGCGTGTCGATGGTGGTGCCGGAATTTATCCCCGAGGCCGACTGGAAAATTTACTCGGCCTTCACCATCGGCGCCATGGTAGTGCTCTACACCCTGTTTCTGAGAATGCAGGTCGGCCCACACAGTTATTTCTTCAGCTACAGCTACCCGGAAAAACGCCGCAAGAAATTGCCGGAAGACGAGCAAGCGCCGCCCGTGAACCTCGCGTTCTCGATCGGCATCCTGGTGTTTGGCGTGATTGTGATTGGCGCGTTGGCCGAGGTGATGTCCAAGACCCTCGACCTGGGCCTGGAAGGCACGGGCGCGCCGCCGGTGATCACCGCGATTGTAGTGGCGGCTATTTCCGCCGCGCCGGAAATCCTCACCGCCTTGCGCGCCGCCTTGGCCAACCGCATGCAGTCGGTGGTGAACATCGCACTGGGTGCCTCGTTGTCGACGGTGATTCTGACGGTGCCGGTCATGGAAGCGATGGCGCTCTACAGCGGCCAGCCGTTCCAGATGGCAATGACGCCGGTGCAGACGGTGATGGTGTTTATTACGCTGATCGTCAGTGCGATCAACCTCAATGATGGTGAAACCAATGCCATTGAGGGGATGACGCATTTTGTGTTGTTTGCGACGTTTATCATGTTGTCGCTGTTGGGGTTGTAACCCGATTTCAAGCACACCATAAAGCCAAATGTGGGAGGGGGCTTGCCCTAATGCCAGTCAGTTAAGGACGAACACTGTACCTGTGGCGAGGGAGCTTGCTCCCGCTGGGCCGCGAAGCGGCCCCAAAAATGGGACTGCTGCGCAGTCCAGCGGGAGCAAGCTCCCTCGCCACAGGTTACTTTTTACCCTTTCTACTTCTTAACTGACTGGCATTAGGGCTTGCCCCCTCCCACATGTTGAACTTCGTTTGGCTTAGTTTCCGGCGATCAGCTGGCGCGCCGCCTGGCTGTGATCGGCGATCAGGCCTTTCAGGTCCAGGCCTTCCACCTGCCCATCAATGACCCGCCACTTGCCGCCGATCATCACCCGGTCCGCCCGATCTGCGCCGCACAGCAGCAGTGCGGAAATCGGATCATGGCTGCCGGAGAAGCGCAGCTCATCGAGTTTGAACAGCGCCAAGTCAGCCTGTTTGCCTACGGCCAGTTCACCAATATCCGTACGCCCCAGTAGCTGCGCCGAGCCTTTGGTCGCCCAGCCCAATACACCTTCGGGCGTGATTTTTTCTGCCCCGTAACGCAGACGCTGGATGTACAGGGCCTGGCGGGTTTCGAGGATCATGTTCGAGGCGTCGTTGGAAGCGGAACCGTCCACGCCCAGGCCGATGGGGGCACCGGCGGCGAGCAGGTCGAGGGTCGGGCAGATACCGGAGGCCAGGCGCATATTCGAACTCGGGCAGTGGCAAATGCCCGTGCCGGCAGCGCCCAGGCGGGCGATTTCATCCGGATTGAAATGAATGCCATGGGCCAGCCAAGTGCGCGGGCCAAGCCAGCCTACGCTGTCGAGATAGTCCACGGTGCGCAGGCCGAAGCGCTGCAGGCAGAAGTCTTCCTCGTCGAGGGTTTCCGCCAAGTGCGTGTGCAGGCGCACGTCGAGCGAGGTGGCCAGTTCGGCGCTGGCTTGCATGATCTCCGGGGTGACGGAAAACGGCGAGCAGGGTGCGAGGGCGATCTGGATCTGCGCACCGTCGCCGCGCTCGTGGTATTGGCGGATCAGGCGCTGGCTGTCGTCGAGGATCACTTGGCCTTGTTGCACGGTCTGCTGCGGCGGCAGGCCACCCTCGGCTTCGCCCAGGCTCATGGAACCGCGGGTGAGCATGGCGCGCATGCCCAGTTCACGCACGCTGTCGACCTGCACATCGATGGCGTTTTCCAAACCGTCGGGGAACAGGTAGTGGTGGTCTGCCGCTGTGGTGCAGCCGGAGAGCAGCAATTCGGCGAGTGCCACCTTCGACGCCAGGGCGAGTTTTTCCGGAGTCAGTCGGGCCCAGACCGGATACAGGGTTTTCAGCCAGGGAAACAGCGGCTGGTTGACCACCGGCGCCCAGGCGCGGGTCAGGGTTTGGTAGAAGTGATGGTGGGTGTTGATCAGTCCGGGCAGAACCACGTGCTCGTGGGCATCGAACACCTGCGCACAGGGTTGTGCAGGTGCTTGCCCTTGGGCCAGCAATTCGGTGATGACGCCGTCTTGCAGCACCAGGCCGCCACGGGCATCGAGGCCATTGGCGGTGAAGATCGCGAGGGGATTTTTTAACCAGATACGGGTCGCAGGCATTGGCCGGCTCCTCTGAATGATGGGTTCAGGTTTGCCAGCTCAGTGTTGCCCTGTCTGCTGATCCAGGGTCGCCGGGGAAGGCGAGGCGGGTAGATTACGTGTTGGTCCACATGCAGGCAAGCGGACGCGGTCAGTGTGGGAGGGGGCTTGCTCCCGATAGCGGTGGATCAGCCAACTTATATATGACTGAAATACCGCCATCGGGAGCAAGCCCCCTCCCACAGGTTAATCGGTGTATCTACCAGGCGATGGTGTCGCCTTTGTAATCCACGAAATGGTGACCGCCTTTGCCGGTGTAGGCATTTACCTGATCCACCAGGCCGCGCACGCTGGTTTCGACGTCGATGTGCGCATTCTCGCCGCCCATGTCGGTTTTCACCCAGCCTGGGTGCAGCGATAACACTGTCGGCTTGTGTTCGCCCAGTTGGGTGACAAAGCTGTTGGTCATGGAGTTGAGCGCCGCCTTGCTGGCTTTGTACAACGCCATGTCCGAACCATCAGGAATGGTGACGCTGCCCAGCACCGAACTCATGAAGGCCAGCACGCCGGTGTCCTTGCGGATCTGCCCGACAAAACGCTGGGCCAGGTTGATCGGGGCCACAGCGTTAGTGAAAAACAGTTGGCCGACTTCCGCCAGTGTCGCGTGGCCAGGTTCCTGGTTCGCCGGGCCCTTGACGCCGGCGTTGACGAACAGCAGGTCGAAGGTGCGGTCTTTCAGGCGCTGGGCCAGGGCGATCACGGCTTGCTGATCGTCCATGTCGAGTTTCTCGATCTGCACCGGGCCCACGGCTTTCAGGGCGTCAGCCTTGTTCGGGTCGCGCACGGTGGCGGTCACGTCCCAGCCGTCCTGGAGCAGTTGCTTGACCAGGCCAAGGCCCAGCCCGCGCGAGGCGCCGATGATCAGTGCGGTTTTTGGCGTAGGCATGAAAAGCTTCCTTTTAGAGTCGCGGTTCAGGGAGTTCAGCAAATAACAGTAACAGTTTTCAGCGTTGCAGCAGGATACGTCCACGGCTCAGGTCGGCCAGTTGGGCTTGCAGGGTATCCACCTGCTCTTCGCCTAAAGCCAGTTGCAGTTCGACACCGTTGGCGGTGAAGATTTCCTCCACCACCAACCCGCCAAGGTCGGCAACGCGCAGTTTTACCAGGTTCAGCTCGGCGAATGCACAGGCGCAGCGCAAGGGTATGCGGCTGATCAGCTCGATGCGCTCGGCATTCTGCAGGCACTTGTTGGCGCCACCGCCATAGGCCCGGGCCAGCCCGCCGGTGCCTAGTTGAATGCCGCCGTACCAGCGAATCACCAGCACCGCGACCTGATCGAAACCCTGGGCTTCGATGGCCGCGAGGATTGGCCGCCCGGCGGTGCCACCGGGTTCGCCGTCGTCGTTGCTGCGGTATTGGTCGGCGAGTTTCCAGGCCCAGCAGTTGTGTGTTGCGTTGAGGTCGCTGTGCTGCTCGAAAAACGCCTGGGCGTCGTGCGGGCTGGTAATGGGCGCCGCCAGGGTGATAAAGCGGCTTTTGCGGATTTCTTCACGAAATTCGCAAAGGCCTGTAAGCGTGAATGGCATAAGTCGCTTCGTTTATTGGGCCGGCTTGATGCCACAGCCTTTGAGAATGATGTGGATCAGGTTGGTGCCGGCGTCTTCCATATCCTGCTTGGTCAGCTTGGTGCGCCCCGTGACGCGGCAGATCTGGGTGGCGAAGTCGGCGTAGTGCTGGGTGCTGCCCCACAGTAGGAAGATCAGGTGTACCGGGTCGATGGGGTCCATCTTGCCAGCATCGATCCAGGCCTGGAACACGGCCGCCCGGCCGCTGAACCAGGCGCGGTAGTCCTGGCTGAAATATTCGGTAAGGCATTCGCCGCCGCTGATGATCTCCATGGCGAAGATTCGTGAGGCCTGTGGCTGGCGTCGTGAGAATTCCATCTTGGTGCGGATGTAACGGGAAAGGGCCACGGCCGGGTCGTCCTCGGCGGTCAGCGCGTTGAACGTGCTGTCCCACAATTCCAGGATATTGCTCAGTACGGCAATGTACAGGCCAAGCTTATTGGTGAAGTAATAATGCAAGTTGGCTTTGGGCAACCCGGCACTGGCAGCGATGGTGTTCATGCTGGTGCCCTTGTAGCCGTGGCGCGCGAACTCATCTTCAGCAGCCTGGAGAATCGCTTGTTCGTTCTTTTGCCGAATGCGGCTGGCGGGTTTACCGGCGTGGTTGCTGTGGGCAGGAACTTCGAGGCTCATGGAGGTTTCCGTGCTGATCGATAGAGGCGACGTGTGCACAGATAACCCACCCTCAAGCCTCAGACAAGTGTTGATGCAATAAAACCGTCAAAGCGATTCCAGGGAGTCACTTTCGGGCGTGTGGTTTGCAACGGCATCGGTGGTTTTGGCCTCGGGCAATAGCAGGCACAACACAATGGCAGTCAGGCCGCCGCTGGTGATGGCGGAGTCGAACAGGTTCTGCACCAGGGTTGGCATCAAGTGCAGCAGGTTGGGCTGGGCGGCGATGCCCAAGCCGACACCGAAGGAGGTGGCGATGATCAGCATGCTGCGTCGATCCAGCGGCGCCTGCGCCAGGATGCGCACACCTGCCGCAGCGACGCTGCCGAACATCACCAGGGTCGCGCCGCCCAGCACCGGTTTGGGGATTTGCTGCAACACCGCGCCGATCATGGGAAACAACCCGAGACAAATCAACACGGCGCCGATGTACAAGCCGACGTAACGGCTGGCCACGCCGGTGAGTTGGATCACCCCGTTGTTTTGCGCAAAGGTGGTATTGGGGAAGGCGCTGAACGTCGCGGCGATCATGCAACTGACCCCATCACCCAGCACGCCGCCTTTGAGTCGGCTTATATAAGACGCACCGCTGATTGGCTGACGGGCGATCATGCAGTTGGCCGTAAGGTCACCAACGGTTTCGATACTGCTGATCAGATAAATCAGCGCGATTGGCAGGAAGGCGCTCCAGTCGAAGTTGAAACCAAAGCGAAACGGCGTAGGCAGGCTGATCAGAGGCAGGTCGGGCAAGGCATGGGGCACCAGCTTGCCGCTGAACCAGGCGGCCAGGCTGCCGAGGGCCAGGCCGATGATGATGGCCGAGAGGCGTACCCAGGGCGTGTTCGAGCGGTTGAGCAGGATGATCGTCAATACCACGAACAGGCCCAGGGCCAGGTTGGTGGGGGCGCCAAAGTCGGGGGCGTTGAAGCCGCCGCCGAGATCGGTGATGCCTACTTTTATCAGGCTGATGCCGATCAGCGTAATCACGATCCCGGTCACCAGAGGCGTGATGACCCGGCGCAGTTGGCCCATACAGCGGCTCAGCACGATTTGCACCAAGGCGCCGAAAAAGCACACGCCGAAGATCATCGCCAGGATGTCCTCAGGGCTGCCGCCGCGTTGCTTGACCAGAAAACCGGCGGACAATACCGCCCCCAGGAAGGCGAAGCTGGTGCCTTGCAGGCAAATCATCCCGGCGCCGATACCGAACGGCCTACGCGCCTGGATGAACGTGCCGACGCCGGAGACCATCAGCGCCATGCTGATCAGGTAGGGCAGGTGCGCGGTGAGGCCCAGGGTGGAACCGATGATCAAGGGTGGCGTGATGATGCCGACGAACGCGGCCAGCACATGTTGCAGGGCGGCCAGCAGGGCGGGCAGTGGTTTCGGACGGTCATCGAGGCCGTAGATCAGGTCGTTGGGGCTGGAGGATTTTGCTGGCATGGCGGGTCAACTCGGGGCGGACGGTTCAAGGTGCCTATGCCTTGCAAAAAACTGTCCACCTGCTCAGCTTTTTGTGTGGGGCCCGAATTAGCGCGTTGTTGCCAAGCTTTCCAGGAAACTTTCCAGCACCAAATGGGGGCGGCGGCCCTTGCGCGTGACCGATGCCAGGCTTAAGTCGTAAAACCGTGTGGCCGACTTCAGCGCGCGGAGTCGGCCTTGTTGTACCCACAGGCTGGCGTAGTGATCGGGCAGGTAGCCGATATAGCGGCCGGTGAGGATCAGGAATGCCATGCCTTCGCGGTCCGAGGCACTGGCCGTGCAATTGAGCGCCTGGTAGTGGGCCTGGATTTCGGCGGGCAGGCGGAAGGTCGGGGCGATGGCGTCCTGGCCGTCGAGGCGCGCGTCGTCCAGTTGCTTGTCGTCGGCATAAAATAGCGGATGGCCGACCGCGCAATAGAGCAGCGAGCGCTCGCTGTACAGCGGTTGGTATTCCAGGCCGGACAACGCGCTGGCCTGGGGCACCACGCCAACGTGCAGACGGCCATCGAGTACGCCTTGCTCCACTTCATTGGGGGCGATCATGCGGATCTGGATCTGCACGTCCGGGCCGCGCTCCTTCAACTGCGCCAGGGCGTGGGTGATGCGCATATGGGGCAGGGTGACGAGGTTGTCGGTGAGGCCGATGATCAGCTCTCCGCGCAAGTGCTGGTGCAGGCCATTGACCTCGGTGCGAAAACTTTCCAGGGCACTCAGCAGTTGCAACGCCGACTGATAGACCTCGCGGCCTTCTTCAGTCAATGAGAATCCGGCGCGGCCGCGTTGACAGAGCCTCAGCCCGAGGCGCTGTTCCAGGTCGCTCATTTGCTGGCTGATGGCCGAACGCCCAATCCCCAGTACGGTTTCCGCTGCGGAAAACCCGCCGCACTCCACCACGCTGCGAAAGATGCGCAGCAGACGGATATCAAAGTCGCTGACCTGGGCCAGGGGGTCGGGACGACGGCTCATAGTTTAGTGAAGTCCTGACTGAAGGTTAGAAGAGTTGAATTTCACCGACTTTATCCCCGTGGCAATTTAGCTGCAACAACGCTTTTTCAATCCCGACGCTGCCTTTTGCCTTGCGAGGTTTTGCTGATGAACATGCCGGAAAACGCCCCATCGTCCCTGGCCAGCCAACTCAAGCTGGATGCTCACTGGATGCCCTATACCGCCAACCGCAACTTTCAGCGTGATCCGCGCCTGATCGTGGCCGCCGAGGGCAGTTGGTTGACCGATGACAAGGGGCGCAAGGTCTACGACTCGCTGTCGGGCTTGTGGACGTGCGGCGCCGGGCATACGCGCAAGGAAATCCAGGAAGCGGTGGCCCGGCAGTTGGGCACCCTGGACTACTCTCCGGGCTTCCAATACGGTCATCCGCTGTCCTTTCAACTGGCGGAAAAAATCACCGACCTGACCCCTGGCAACCTCAACCATGTGTTCTTCACCGACTCCGGCTCCGAGTGTGCCGACACTGCGGTGAAGATGGTGCGTGCCTACTGGCGCCTGAAGGGCCAGGCCACCAAGACCAAGATGATCGGCCGCGCCCGTGGGTACCACGGTGTAAACATTGCCGGCACCAGCCTTGGCGGCGTCAACGGCAACCGTAAGCTGTTTGGTCAGTCGATGATGGACGTTGACCATCTGCCGCATACCTTGCTGGCGAGCAATGCGTTCTCCCGTGGCATGCCGGAGCTGGGCGGTATCGCGTTGGCCGATGAGTTGCTCAAACTGATCGAGTTGCATGATGCTTCGAACATCGCTGCGGTGTTCGTCGAACCAATGGCCGGTTCCGCAGGCGTGCTGGTGCCGCCACAGGGTTATCTCAAGCGCCTGCGTGAAATCTGCGATCAGCACAACATCCTGCTGGTGTTCGACGAAGTGATCACCGGTTTCGGCCGCACTGGTTCGATGTTCGGCGCCGACAGCTTTGGCGTGACCCCGGACCTGATGTGCATCGCCAAGCAAGTCACCAATGGCGCGATTCCCATGGGCGCGGTGATTGCCAGCAGTGAGATCTATCAGACCTTCATGAACCAGGCGACGCCCGAGTACGCTGTGGAATTCCCCCACGGCTACACCTATTCGGCGCACCCGGTGGCCTGCGCGGCCGGCCTCGCGGCACTCGACCTGCTGCAGAAGGAAAACCTCGTGCAGAGCGTAGCCGAAGTCGCACCGCATTTTGAGAATGCGCTGCATGGCTTGAAGGGCAGCAAGAATGTGGTTGATATCCGTAACTACGGCCTGGCCGGAGCCATCCAGATTGCCCCGCGTGACGGCGATGCGATCGTGCGCCCGTTCGAGGCCGGCATGGCGCTGTGGAAAGCCGGTTTCTATGTGCGCTTCGGTGGTGACACCCTGCAGTTCGGGCCAACCTTCAACAGCAAGCCGCAGGACTTGGATCGCCTGTTCGATGCGGTCGGTGAAGTGTTGAACAAGATCGACTGATTTCTCCTTCTATATAGAACAACTTTTCAGGAGCCCTGCATGAGCCTTATCCAGCATTTGATCAACGGTGAATTGGTCAACGACAGCGGTCGCAGTGCCGACGTGTACAACCCGTCTACTGGCCAGGTGATTCACCAAGTGCCGTTGGCCAGTCGCGAAACCATTCAACAGGCGATCGACGCGGCCAAGGCGGCGTTCCCGGCCTGGCGTAATACGCCGCCGGCCAAACGTGCGCAGGTGATGTTCCGTTTCAAGCAGTTGCTGGAGCAGAACGAAGCGCGTATTTCGCAGTTGATCAGCGAAGAGCACGGCAAGACGTTGGAGGATGCCGCCGGTGAGTTGAAGCGTGGCATCGAGAATGTGGAGTACGCGTGCTCGGCGCCGGAAATTCTCAAGGGTGAATACAGCCGCAATGTGGGGCCGAACATTGATGCATGGTCGGATTTTCAGCCGCTGGGCGTGGTGGCGGGGATTACGCCGTTCAACTTCCCGGCGATGGTGCCGTTGTGGATGTATCCGCTGGCGATTGTGTGCGGTAACTGTTTCATCCTCAAACCGTCGGAGCGTGACCCGAGTTCAACGTTGTTGATCGCGCAATTGTTGCAGGAAGCGGGTCTGCCTAAAGGCGTGCTGAGCGTGGTGCACGGTGACAAGGGTGCAGTGGACGCTTTGATCGAGGCGCCCGAGGTAAAAGCACTTAGCTTTGTAGGATCGACGCCGATTGCCGAATACATCTATGCCGAAGCGACCAAACGCGGTAAGCGCGTGCAGGCACTGGGCGGGGCGAAGAACCACGCGGTGCTGATGCCGGACGCGGATCTGGATAACGCCGTCAGCGCCTTGATGGGCGCGGCGTATGGTTCCTGCGGCGAGCGTTGCATGGCGATCTCGGTGGCGGTGTGCGTGGGTGACCAGGTGGCGGATGCGTTGATCGCCAAGCTGGTGCCGCAGGTCAAGGCGTTGAAGATCGGCGCGGGCACCACCTGTGGCTTGGATATGGGGCCACTGGTGACGGGGCAGGCGCGGGACAAGGTCAGCGGCTATATAGAGGACGGTGTGTCGGCGGGGGCCGAGTTGGTCGTCGATGGTCGCGGCTTGAGTGTTGCCGGGCATGAACATGGGTTCTTCCTCGGTGGCAGCCTGTTTGATCGCGTGACCCCCGAGATGCGTATCTATAAAGAAGAGATCTTCGGGCCAGTGTTGTGCGTGGTGCGGGTGGACAGCCTGGAAGCGGCGATGCAATTGATCAACGATCATGAATACGGCAACGGCACCTGCATCTTCACCCGTGACGGTGAGGCGGCGCGTCTGTTCTGCGATGAAATCGAAGTGGGCATGGTGGGGGTCAACGTTCCGCTGCCGGTGCCGGTGGCTTATCACAGCTTCGGTGGCTGGAAGCGTTCGCTGTTTGGCGACTTGCATGCCTATGGGCCGGATGGGGTGCGGTTCTATACCCGTCGCAAGGCGATCACTCAGCGTTGGCCGCAGCGAGCCAGCCATGAGGCATCGCAGTTCGCTTTCCCGAGCCTGTAAGGCTGGGTGAATAGAAGGCCGGCCCCTTGGGGCCGGCCTGCCCGTTTCCTGGGTTTTTTGACCTATATGACAGAAATGTGAAAAAGAAGGTTGACGGCAGATTCTGTGCGCCTATAATTCGCCCCACTTCCGGCGCAGTCGAAACGGAAAACTCCTTGGCAAACAATGAGTTAAGTAGTTTTCGACAGCAGGTTGCTTCAGTTCATCGAAGCCAAAAGGAAGTTGAAAAAGAGGTGTTGACAGCAGCGTGTAACGCTGTAGAATTCGCCTCCCGCTTACGAGAGATCGCAAGCGCAAGTGGTTGAAGTTGTTGAAGAAATCTTCGAAAACTTCTGAAAATAACCACTTGACAGCAAATGAGGCTGCTGTAGAATGCGCGCCTCGGTTGAGACGAATAGCTCTTAACCAACCGCTCTTTAACAACTGAATCAAGCAATTCGTGTGGGTGCTTGTGGGGTCAGACTGATAGTCAACAAGATTATCAGCATCACAAGTTACTCCGCGAGAAATCAAAGATGTAACCAACGATTGCTGAGCCAAGTTTAGGGTTTCTTAAAAACCCAAAGATGTTTGAACTGAAGAGTTTGATCATGGCTCAGATTGAACGCTGGCGGCAGGCCTAACACATGCAAGTCGAGCGGTAGAGAGAAGCTTGCTTCTCTTGAGAGCGGCGGACGGGTGAGTAATGCCTAGGAATCTGCCTGGTAGTGGGGGATAACGTTCGGAAACGGACGCTAATACCGCATACGTCCTACGGGAGAAAGCAGGGGACCTTCGGGCCTTGCGCTATCAGATGAGCCTAGGTCGGATTAGCTAGTTGGTGAGGTAATGGCTCACCAAGGCGACGATCCGTAACTGGTCTGAGAGGATGATCAGTCACACTGGAACTGAGACACGGTCCAGACTCCTACGGGAGGCAGCAGTGGGGAATATTGGACAATGGGCGAAAGCCTGATCCAGCCATGCCGCGTGTGTGAAGAAGGTCTTCGGATTGTAAAGCACTTTAAGTTGGGAGGAAGGGCAGTTACCTAATACGTGATTGTTTTGACGTTACCGACAGAATAAGCACCGGCTAACTCTGTGCCAGCAGCCGCGGTAATACAGAGGGTGCAAGCGTTAATCGGAATTACTGGGCGTAAAGCGCGCGTAGGTGGTTTGTTAAGTTGGATGTGAAATCCCCGGGCTCAACCTGGGAACTGCATTCAAAACTGACTGACTAGAGTGTGGTAGAGGGTGGTGGAATTTCCTGTGTAGCGGTGAAATGCGTAGATATAGGAAGGAACACCAGTGGCGAAGGCGACCACCTGGACCAACACTGACACTGAGGTGCGAAAGCGTGGGGAGCAAACAGGATTAGATACCCTGGTAGTCCACGCCGTAAACGATGTCAACTAGCCGTTGGGAGCCTTGAGCTCTTAGTGGCGCAGCTAACGCATTAAGTTGACCGCCTGGGGAGTACGGCCGCAAGGTTAAAACTCAAATGAATTGACGGGGGCCCGCACAAGCGGTGGAGCATGTGGTTTAATTCGAAGCAACGCGAAGAACCTTACCAGGCCTTGACATCCAATGAACTTTCCAGAGATGGATTGGTGCCTTCGGGAACATTGAGACAGGTGCTGCATGGCTGTCGTCAGCTCGTGTCGTGAGATGTTGGGTTAAGTCCCGTAACGAGCGCAACCCTTGTCCTTAGTTACCAGCACGTTATGGTGGGCACTCTAAGGAGACTGCCGGTGACAAACCGGAGGAAGGTGGGGATGACGTCAAGTCATCATGGCCCTTACGGCCTGGGCTACACACGTGCTACAATGGTCGGTACAGAGGGTTGCCAAGCCGCGAGGTGGAGCTAATCCCAGAAAACCGATCGTAGTCCGGATCGCAGTCTGCAACTCGACTGCGTGAAGTCGGAATCGCTAGTAATCGCGAATCAGAATGTCGCGGTGAATACGTTCCCGGGCCTTGTACACACCGCCCGTCACACCATGGGAGTGGGTTGCACCAGAAGTAGCTAGTCTAACCTTCGGGAGGACGGTTACCACGGTGTGATTCATGACTGGGGTGAAGTCGTAACAAGGTAGCCGTAGGGGAACCTGCGGCTGGATCACCTCCTTAATCGACGACATCAGCTGCTTCATGAGCTCCCACACGAATTGCTTGATTCATTGAAGAAGACGAAAAGAAGCAGCCCAAAGGGTTGTAGCTTAGTTGGTTAGAGCGCACCCCATGCTTTGTGGTAAAGAGCAGGGTGAGGTCGGCCTTAGCAGCTCGAAATTGGGTCTGTAGCTCAGTTGGTTAGAGCGCACCCCTGATAAGGGTGAGGTCGGCAGTTCGAATCTGCCCAGACCCACCAATTTTGTGTGGGAAACGCCTGTAGAAATACGGGGCCATAGCTCAGCTGGGAGAGCGCCTGCCTTGCACGCAGGAGGTCAACGGTTCGATCCCGTTTGGCTCCACCACTACTGCTTCTGTTTGTAGAAAGCTTAGAAATGAGCATTCCATCGCTGTGATGGTGAATGTTGATTTCTAGTCTTTGACTAGTTCGTTCTTTAAAAATTTGGGTATGTGATAGAAAGATAGACTGGACGTTACTTTCACTGGTAACGGCTCAGGCTAAGGTAAAATTTGTGAGTCGCTCTTAATTGAGTATGATCGAATTTTCGGCGAATGTTGTCTTCACAGTATAACCAGATTGCTTGGGGTTATATGGTCAAGTGAAGAAGCGCATACGGTGGATGCCTTGGCAGTCAGAGGCGATGAAAGACGTGGTAGCCTGCGAAAAGCTTCGGGGAGTCGGCAAACAGACTTTGATCCGGAGATGTCTGAATGGGGGAACCCAGCCATCATAAGATGGTTACCTTACACTGAATACATAGGTGTATGGAGCGAACCAGGGGAACTGAAACATCTAAGTACCCTGAGGAAAAGAAATCAACCGAGATTCCCTTAGTAGTGGCGAGCGAACGGGGACTAGCCCTTAAGTGGCTTTGAGATTAGCGGAACGCTCTGGAAAGTGCGGCCATAGTGGGTGATAGCCCTGTACGCGAAAATCTCTTAGTCATGAAATCGAGTAGGACGGAGCACGAGAAACTTTGTCTGAATATGGGGGGACCATCCTCCAAGGCTAAATACTACTGACTGACCGATAGTGAACTAGTACCGTGAGGGAAAGGCGAAAAGAACCCCGGAGAGGGGAGTGAAATAGATCCTGAAACCGTATGCGTACAAGCAGTGGGAGCCTACTTTGTTAGGTGACTGCGTACCTTTTGTATAATGGGTCAGCGACTTATTTTCAGTGGCGAGCTTAACCGAATAGGGGAGGCGTAGCGAAAGCGAGTCTTAATAGGGCGTCTAGTCGCTGGGAATAGACCCGAAACCGGGCGATCTATCCATGGGCAGGTTGAAGGTTGGGTAACACTAACTGGAGGACCGAACCGACTACCGTTGAAAAGTTAGCGGATGACCTGTGGATCGGAGTGAAAGGCTAATCAAGCTCGGAGATAGCTGGTTCTCCTCGAAAGCTATTTAGGTAGCGCCTCATGTATCACTGTAGGGGGTAGAGCACTGTTTCGGCTAGGGGGTCATCCCGACTTACCAAACCGATGCAAACTCCGAATACCTACAAGTGCCGAGCATGGGAGACACACGGCGGGTGCTAACGTCCGTCGTGAAAAGGGAAACAACCCAGACCGTCAGCTAAGGTCCCAAAGTTATGGTTAAGTGGGAAACGATGTGGGAAGGCTTAGACAGCTAGGAGGTTGGCTTAGAAGCAGCCACCCTTTAAAGAAAGCGTAATAGCTCACTAGTCGAGTCGGCCTGCGCGGAAGATGTAACGGGGCTCAAACCATACACCGAAGCTACGGGTATCACGTAAGTGATGCGGTAGAGGAGCGTTCTGTAAGCCTGTGAAGGTGAGTTGAGAAGCTTGCTGGAGGTATCAGAAGTGCGAATGCTGACATGAGTAACGACAATGGGTGTGAAAAACACCCACGCCGAAAGACCAAGGTTTCCTGCGCAACGTTAATCGACGCAGGGTTAGTCGGTCCCTAAGGCGAGGCTGAAAAGCGTAGTCGATGGAAAACAGGTTAATATTCCTGTACTTCTGGTTATTGCGATGGAGGGACGGAGAAGGCTAGGCCAGCTTGGCGTTGGTTGTCCAAGTTTAAGGTGGTAGGCTGGAATCTTAGGTAAATCCGGGATTCTAAGGCCGAGAGCTGATGACGAGTTGTCTTTTAGATGACGAAGTGGTTGATGCCATGCTTCCAAGAAAAGCTTCTAAGCTTCAGGTAACCAGGAACCGTACCCCAAACCGACACAGGTGGTTGGGTAGAGAATACCAAGGCGCTTGAGAGAACTCGGGTGAAGGAACTAGGCAAAATGGCACCGTAACTTCGGGAGAAGGTGCGCCGGTGAGGGTGAAGGACTTGCTCCGTAAGCTCATGCCGGTCGAAGATACCAGGCCGCTGCGACTGTTTATTAAAA
Source organism: Pseudomonas sp. R4-34-07 (assembly GCF_003852375.1). Taxonomy (NCBI): domain Bacteria; kingdom Pseudomonadati; phylum Pseudomonadota; class Gammaproteobacteria; order Pseudomonadales; family Pseudomonadaceae; genus Pseudomonas; species Pseudomonas sp. R4-34-07. The sequence goes on from NZ_CP027760.1 coordinate 769,775, forward strand.
ACACAGCACTCTGCAAACACGAAAGTGGACGTATAGGGTGTGACGCCTGCCCGGTGCCGGAAGGTTAATTGATGGGGTTAGCTAACGCGAAGCTCTTGATCGAAGCCCCGGTAAACGGCGGCCGTAACTATAACGGTCCTAAGGTAGCGAAATTCCTTGTCGGGTAAGTTCCGACCTGCACGAATGGCGTAACGATGGCGGCGCTGTCTCCACCCGAGACTCAGTGAAATTGAAATCGCTGTGAAGATGCAGTGTATCCGCGGCTAGACGGAAAGACCCCGTGAACCTTTACTATAGCTTTGCACTGGACTTTGAATTTGCTTGTGTAGGATAGGTGGGAGGCTTTGAAGCGTGGACGCCAGTTCGCGTGGAGCCAACCTTGAAATACCACCCTGGCAACTTTGAGGTTCTAACTCAGGTCCGTTATCCGGATCGAGGACAGTGTATGGTGGGTAGTTTGACTGGGGCGGTCTCCTCCTAAAGAGTAACGGAGGAGTACGAAGGTGCGCTCAGACCGGTCGGAAATCGGTCGTAGAGTATAAAGGCAAAAGCGCGCTTGACTGCGAGACAGACACGTCGAGCAGGTACGAAAGTAGGTCTTAGTGATCCGGTGGTTCTGTATGGAAGGGCCATCGCTCAACGGATAAAAGGTACTCCGGGGATAACAGGCTGATACCGCCCAAGAGTTCATATCGACGGCGGTGTTTGGCACCTCGATGTCGGCTCATCACATCCTGGGGCTGAAGCCGGTCCCAAGGGTATGGCTGTTCGCCATTTAAAGTGGTACGCGAGCTGGGTTTAGAACGTCGTGAGACAGTTCGGTCCCTATCTGCCGTGGACGTTTGAGATTTGAGAGGGGCTGCTCCTAGTACGAGAGGACCGGAGTGGACGAACCTCTGGTGTTCCGGTTGTCACGCCAGTGGCATTGCCGGGTAGCTATGTTCGGAATAGATAACCGCTGAAAGCATCTAAGCGGGAAACTAGCCTCAAGATGAGATCTCACTGGGACCTTGAGTCCCCTGAAGGGCCGTCGAAGACTACGACGTTGATAGGTTGGGTGTGTAAGCGCTGTGAGGCGTTGAGCTAACCAATACTAATTGCCCGTGAGGCTTGACCATATAACACCCAAGCAATTTGACTACTCGAAAGAGCATCAGATTGCGGTGTGTGAAGACGCAATGAACCGAAAGTTCGATACTCACAAAACACCGACTTCTATCCCATACCCAATTTGCTGAAGCGAGGCCACATTGCCACGACTCAGTACCCGAATTTCTTGACGACCATAGAGCATTGGAACCACCTGATCCCATCCCGAACTCAGTAGTGAAACGATGCATCGCCGATGGTAGTGTGGGGTTTCCCCATGTGAGAGTAGGTCATCGTCAAGATTAAATTCCGAAACCCCATTTGCGAAAGCAGATGGGGTTTTGTTTTGGGCGGTCGAAAAGCGCCAACACTCCCTCGCCACCTCCGACAAATTTGCACAGTTATTTCTGAACCAGACCACTAGAATAGGCACCTAACCTTTTTTAGAGCCCGAGCCCTATTTATGCCCGATCCGGTTGATGCCCTTGAGGTGTCGGATTTACCCCTGGACGACTTGGTGGCATGCCATGAGTGCGACTTGCTGATGCGCAAACCCTCGCTCGCCCTCGGTGAGAAGGCTGAATGCGCACGTTGCGGTTACGAGCTCTACGCTCATCGTCACAACGTCGTCGAGCGCAGCCTCGCCTTGGTGCTGGCAGCACTGCTGCTGTATATCCCCGCGAATTTTCTACCCATCATGCAGCTCAATCTACTCGGGCAGTCCTCGGAGGACACTGTGTGGACCGGCGTAGTCGGCCTGTTCAACACCGGAATGCAAGGCGTTGCCGTCGTGGTTTTCCTGTGCAGCATGGGCATCCCCCTGCTCAAGTTGTTGTGCCAGCTGGCTGTGCTGCTCAGCATCCGCTGGAACATCGGTCGCAGTTATGGACTGCTGTTCTACCGCATCTACCACCATATGAAAGATTGGGGAATGCTGGAGGTCTACTTGATGGGCGTACTGGTGGCACTTGTGAAGCTGGCTGACATGGCCTCCATTACGCTTGGCTTGGGTCTGGTCTGCTTCGTCAGTCTGTTAATGGTTCAGATTCTGCTCGAGGTGGTGATGTCACCCCACCAGATCTGGCAAGCGCTGTCAGGAGAGAATGACCATGCGGGCAATTGATGCAGGCATTCTGATTTGTACCGAATGCCATGAATTGAACAAGCAGCAAGCCGATGCCGACGAGCAACTCTGCACCCGTTGCGGTGCGCTGATCCACCCGCGTCGTCCCAATAGCCTCATACGCACCTGGGCACTGCTGGTGACTGCGGCGATCCTGTACATCCCGGCCAACCTGCTGCCGATCATGACCGTCAACTCTCTCGGCCAAGGCGACCCGAGCACCATCATGTCCGGCGTGATCCAACTGGTACAGCACGGCATGTTTCCGATTGCCGCCGTGGTGTTCATCGCCAGTATCCTGGTGCCGACGTTCAAGCTTGTGGGCATCGGCCTGCTGCTATTTTCGGTGCAGCGCCGACAACCGCTGTCTGCGCAACAACGCATTATCATGTACCGCTTTATCGAATTCATCGGTCGCTGGTCCATGCTGGATATCTTCGTGATCGCCATCCTGGTGGCGGTCGTAAACTTTGGGCGGCTTGCCAGTGTCGAGGCCAATCTTGGCGCTGCAGCGTTCGCCAGTGTGGTGATCTTGACGATGTTTGCCGCAGTAACCTTCGATCCCCGACTGATTTGGGATAACACGGAGTCGGATGACGACCATGAGTGATTTGCCTAAAGCTAAAACCCGCCCTGCGTCCAACTGGTCGGCCATCTGGGTGTTGCCCCTGATCGCCCTGATCATCGGTGGCTGGCTGGGGTGGCGTGCCTACTCCCAGCAAGGTATCGAGATTCAGGTCCGCTTTGAAAGCGGCGAAGGCATTCAAGTCAACAAGACCGAAGTGGTCTACAAAGGGATGACGGTGGGCAAGGTCAAGGCCTTGGCGCTGGATGACGAAGGCAGCAATCGCGGGGTGATTGCCACCATCGAGATGAACAAGGACGTCGAACAATACCTCAAGACCAACACCCGCTTCTGGCTGGTCAAACCGAGCGTCAGCCTCGCCGGCATCACTGGCCTGGAAACCCTGGTCTCGGGCAACTACATCGCCGCAAGCCCCGGGGATGGTGAGCCCACCCGCAAATTCAAGGCGCTTTCCGAGGAGCCGCCGTTATCCGACGCCAAGCCCGGCCTGCACCTGACCCTCAAGGCTGATCGTCTGGGTTCGCTGAACCGTGGCAGCCCGGTGTTCTACAAGCAGATCCAGGTGGGGCAGGTCAAAAGTTACTTGCTGTCTGAAGACCAGAGTACGGTTGAGATCAAGGTCTATATCGAACCAACCTACGCCAACCTGGTGCGCAAACATACCCGTTTCTGGAACGCCAGCGGCATAAGCATCGACGCCAATCTGTCCGGTGTGAAGGTGCGCAGTGAATCCCTCTCCAGTATCGTCGCCGGTGGTATTGCCTTTGCCACCCCGGAAAACCGCAAGGACAGCCCGCCAACCGACCCGAGCCTGCCTTTCCGCTTGTACGAGGATTTCGACGCCGCCGCCGCGGGCATCAAGGTCAAGGTCAAGCTCACCGATTTCGAAGGCCTGCAGGCTGGACGCACTCCCGTGATGTACAAAGGTATCCAGGTCGGCAGCCTGAAGACCCTGAAGATCGACCCGGACCTGACCAGCGCCAGCGCTGAATTGACCCTCGACCCATTGGCCGAAGACTACCTGGTTCAGGACACGCAATTCTGGGTGGTCAAGCCGTCCATCTCCCTGGCCGGCATTACCGGGTTGGAGGCCCTGGTCAAAGGTAACTACATCGCCATCCGCCCCGGCGACAAAGGCACCCCGCCACAACGTGAATACGTGGCGCGCGCCAAGGCGCCACCGTTGGATCTGCGCTCCCCAGGCCTGCACATGGTGCTGCTCACCGACAACCTCGGCTCGCTGGATGTCGGCAGCCCGATTCTGTACAAGCAGGTCAAAGTCGGTTCGGTACAGAGCTACCAGTTTTCACGCAAGAAAAAACAATTGGTGATCGGCGTTCATATCGAGAAAGAGTATGAAAGCCTGGTCAACGGTTCGACACGTTTCTGGAATGCCAGCGGTGTCACCCTCACCGGTGGGCTTACCGGCGGTATCCAGGTGAAAAGTGAATCCCTGGCCAGTCTGATGGCCGGCGGTATCGCCTTCGAAACGCCGGAACCGAATGTGCCGCTGAAACGACGCATCCCCCGTTTCCGCTTGTTTGCTGATCGGGACGCTGCCAATCAGCATGGCACCCTGGTCACCATCAAGGTCGATCGCGCCGACGGCTTGAGCCCGGGCACGCCGGTGCGCTTCAAAGGCCTGGAAGTGGGCAAGCTCGAGAGCGTGGACCTGAGTGCCGACATGCAATCGGTGCTGCTCAAGGCGCGTATCACCCAGGTTGCGGACCGTATTGCCCGGGTTGGCAGCCAGTTCTGGGTGGTCAAGCCCGAATTGGGCCTGATGAAGACGGCAAATCTGGAAACCCTGGTCACCGGTCAATACATCGAAGTGCAACCGGCCGCGAAAAACGCCGGCCCGCAGAAGAGCTTTGTCGCCCTTGCGCAGCCGCCAGAAGTCGCGCATCAGGAGGCCGGCCTGAGCCTGACACTCAGCGCCGCACGCCGCGGTTCGCTCAAGGAGGGCGTGCCGGTCACCTACCGTGAAGTCACCGTGGGCAAAGTTACCGGCTATGAGCTGGGACAGACCGCCGACCGTGTCCTGGTGCACATCCTGATCGAGCCCAAATACGCGCCGTTGGTACGCAGTGGCAGTCGCTTCTGGAACACCAGCGGCTTCGGGCTCGACTTCGGCTTGTTCAAGGGCGCGACGGTGCGTACCGAGTCCCTGGAGACGTTGGTTGCCGGCGGTATCGCCTTTGCCACGCCTGAAGGCGAGCGCATGGGCAACCCGGCACGGCCGCAGCAGACCTTTGCACTGTTCGACAAGTTCGAGGATGAGTGGCTGACCTGGGCGCCGAAGATTCCACTCGGCAAGTAGACAGAGGCGCGGCTATCGGGGGCTTGCCCCCGATGAGGCCTTGAAAATCACTGCAAAACCCACAAAAAAGGCCGCGATCCAAACGATCGCGGCCTTTTGCCTTTCAGCGCTACACGTCAGACGACATCCAACTCCGGCTCGTCCGCCTGCATGTTCAGGGTGGCCTTCACCGCATCGTGACGACGGATATATTTCCAGTCGGCCTCATCAATGTAGATCCCGTTCGGCCCGCTGCCGCCTTCCAGGTCGATCGCTACCTGGGCAGACACCTGCGGCTTCACGCTGGCCAGGATCGGCACGAAGCCCAACTGCAGGCTGGTTTCCAGCAGCGCTGCCTGGTTCTTCTCATCGATGTCCGCCGCTTCGTCGAGGTAGTACGGCAAGCGCACGCGACCGGCCTGGTCGCGGTCCATCAGGTGCAGCAACAAGTACATGTTGGTCAGCGCCTTGATGGTCATGGTGGTGCCGTTGGACGCGGCGCCATCGATGTCGGTATGAATCACCGGCTGGCCGTTCACCTTGGTGATCTCGAACGCCAGCTCGAACAGGTCCTTGAGGCCCAGTTGGTTATGGTTGGCCGCCACGAGGCGGGCCAGGTATTCCTTGGCTTCTTCGTTCTTGTTGTCCTGCTCGGCGCTCTGGCTGAGGTCGAACACCGACAGCGTTTCGCCTTCCTCATACTGACCGGCGCTGTGGATGATCTGGTCGATATGCTTGAGGGCTTCCTTGTTCGGCGCCAGCACGATGCGAAAGCTCTGCAGGTTGGAGACCTGGCGCTTGTTGATTTCGCGGTTGAACAAGGCCAGTTGGTGTTCCAGGCTGTCGTAGTCGCTACGGATATTGCGCAAGGTCCGCGCAATATCGGTGACGGCCGCGCGGCGCGCCTTGCCCAGGGTCAATGCCTCATCGGTACGGTGCGCATAGGCGTTGATCAGCAGTTGCAGACGCCGCTCCATGTCGTCCTCGCTGTCGAACTTGGCCACGCCCTTGAGGCGCACCTGCGCATACAGCGCTTCGATCTGGCCATCGGCACGCAGCAAGCCTTGCCAGCTGTCCTGATAGTCGTTGAGCAGCGGCAGCAGGTTGTCCATGGAGTCGTCGACCGGGTCCATGAACGGCGTGCCGAACGGCAGGTCCGCCGGCAATAGCTGGCGCCGGCGCAACGCGTCGTCCAGCGTACGCTGCTTGGCTTCCATGTCGCCGATCTGGCGGCCGACCAGTTGCAGCTTGGCCGACAGCTGCTGGACTCGCTCGGTGAACGCATCGCTGGAGCGCTTCAGTTCATCCTGGGCCGCTTCCATCTGCGCGAGGTGTTCCAGCTTCTCGCCTTCCTCCGCGCTCAAAGTCTGGGTGCGGCGGAAATCTTCCAGCGCCTTCTGCGCGTCCAATACCTGCTGGTACAGCGCTTCGGTCTGGGTCTTGCTCGCCGCTCGGTCGGAAGCGACCGCATGTTGGGTTTTCAGTTGCTTGAGTTCTTTTTCCAGGCGCTCTTTCTGGTCGCGCAACGCCGCGCGATCCGCCAGGGCCTGCAAAGCCGGTGGTTCGATGTGCGAGAGGTCGATGGACAGCCCCGGCACTTCGAAACGCTCGCCCTTGAAACCCTCGAGGATCTGTTCCAGGGATTTGACCCACTGGCCTTGCTCATCCAGCGTGATGCCATGTTCACCCAGGGGCAGGCTGAACAACGCGCTGTTGAACAGGCGCATCAAGCGTTCGACATCCTGTTGCGAGAATTCTTCGCGCAGCTTGGCGTAGCTGTTGTTGTCCGCGTGATCGAGCTGCTGCTTGACCGACTTCAAGCGTTTTTCCAGGTCGCGCAGACGCTCGTCCAGGTCCTCGGCGCTGAACTGACGCGACTGCGCCAGCGCACCCGCCAATTCGTCGTGAGCGTCCTTGGCCGCGAGCAGTTGCTGCTCCAGCACCCGCACATCATCGACCAGCGCGAAGCGATGCTTGAGCACCGACAACTCGCCCAACCAGCGTTGGATGCCACTGATCTCGCGCTCCAGGCGCATCAGCTCCTGGGTGCCGCCACGCTGGTCGTTCTGCAGCGCATCCTGCTCGTTGCGATAGTGTTCGGCCTGGATCGTCAGCTCTTCCTTGCGCGCACTGGCGTAATCCGACCAGGTGCCCAACAGCGAATCGAGCAACGGCGACAGGCGATGCAATTTGCCGCGCAAAATGTCGCGCTGTTTCACGCCATTGGCGAGTGCTTCGACCAACGGCCCGGCGGCCACCAGGGAGTTGTAGTCCTGCTCCATGCGCCGTACATCGCGGAAGGCTTCTTCGCACGCGGCGATGTAATCGACGCTGCCGGAGCGCAGGCTGTGTTCAAACGCATCGAGGAACAATTGCTTGAGCTTGGCGGCGGTGATTTCGCGCATGTGCAGCAGGTTGATGAACAGCGCGCGGAACGTCTTCAGGCTCTGTTCGCTGGTGGAGCGCAGTGGGATCAGCGTCAGGTCCAGCGGGATCGAGGTGTGGCCGCCCACCAACAGGCGCCGCAGTTCGTCGGGCTTGAGTTCATAGGCCTTCAGGCCTTCGCGCTCAAGGTTGGTGAACAGCTCTTTCTGGCGCAGGCAGGTGTCGTTTTTCTGATAGTGGGCCAGGTCCAGCTTGCCGGCATAGGCGAAGAACTGGTGACCGAAACCACCGCCCGGGCCGCGTCCGACCACGCCAATCACATGCGGGCCGTGGGGCAGCGAGACTTCCACGAGGATGTAGCTGGTGTCGGTGGCAAAGTAGAAGCGTCGCGATTGCTCCAGGGTGTATTTGCCGAAACTCATGTCCGACATGCGCGCCAGGATCGGGAACTGCAAGGCGTTGATCGACGCGGATTTACCCAGGTTGTTCGCGCCATACACCGACAACGGTTCTTCCAGCGGGAACAAACCCAGGCTGTAGCCGGCGGTATTCAACAGGGCGAAGCGGCGTATGCCGTAGCGTTCCTTACTCATGCGTCGGTCTCCTGTTCTTCGGCAATGGCGCGGGCGAGGGCGTCTTCTTCGCTGTCTTCGGCGAAGTCACTCAAGTCCAGCGGGTCATCGGTCTTCAGCAGTTTTTCATCGCTGTCTTCGTCGATGATCACCGGCGCCGGCAACGGCAAGACGCTGTGCACACTGGCGGCGAGGTCGCGGTCCTGCTGGACCGACAGGCACACATCAAGGAAACGATGCATCGGCGGCAGGAAGCGATAGATGCCGTTGTCTTCGCTGGCGAAACCCAGCTGAGTCATGCGGCGCATGATTTTTTCTTCGAGTTCTTCCTGGGTCTGCACTTCGGCCTGGATAAACAGGTCGCGGTATTTCTCCAGTAACGACGGCAGTTCATCGCGGCCCAGGCTGCCGCCATCGAGCACGGCAACCGGGTCGCGGCCCTGGTCGGCCAGGTGTTCGACGAGAATGAAGGTGAACAACGCCAGGCGCTGGGCGGTCTTGTTTACCTGCGCGCTGGCAATCGCGGAGTCCGGCACGAAGTAGTAGAAGCCACGGGTATCGCAGACCAGCTCAAAGCCCAGGGCCTTGAATAGCGTGCGGTACTGGTCCTGGAAGTTCGACAGTTGCGCGTACAGCTCCGGGTCGCGGCGGCTGACGTGGTAGCCCTTGAACAGCTCGCGAAAGATCGGCGCCAGCTGGGACAGTTCGGATAGATCAAGATGCATTTGGGATGCTCGCAGAGTGCTCGGCCGCGTCAGAGCTGGCCGGGAGCAGGGCGAAGGAGCGCAGGCTGACCTGGTGCTCGTGGGTGTGGTAATCGCGGCGTTCCAGGCGCTCGCGCTTGAAGCGTTTTTCTCGCGAGAGCCGCGAGAACCAGTACAACAATTCGTCGGTCGCGCCGTCCGGCTCCTGCTCCAGCAGCCAGGTCATCAGGTCCGGCATCGGCAGCGCGTCTTCGCAGCGTTCGAGCATTTCCTTGACCGTTCGCGGTGCGCGCGGGGCTTCGCCCTTGTGGGTCTTGTGCGCCTTGGGGAAACGCGCCGGTTTCGGCTCGAAATTCGCCAGGGCGTACACATACGCCTCGACTTGGCTGGCACTGCCGAGGAAGGTGCTTTGCGGCCGGCTGAACATTGGCATGGCAGCCTGCGGCACCGCGTCCAGGCCTTTGCGGCGGATGGCCGACAGGGCCAGCGCCGCGCCACGGGTCACGGCGTTGTGCCGGCGTGCTTCTTCGCGCAGCGGCAACAGCAGCTCGCGCGCATGGCGCAGGGTCAGCTGGGCGCTGGTCTGCATCTCGAGGATGCGCGCGTGGGTGCGCAGCAGCATGTCGTCGTCCACTAGGTGGCCCAGACGCTGTTGCTCGGTGAGCATGCGCAGCAGCACATTCTCCACCTTGCGCACGCCTTGCTCGAACGCGCCGTCGGCGTTCACCAGTTGGATCATCGGTTCGACGTATTCGTCCCAGGTGGCCAACACCTCGGCGTAGCGCTGGCGCAACGGGATCTGCCGGTCGCTGGTCTTGGCGCGGTCGGCCACGGCAGCGAGGGCCTGTTCGTCGTTGGCGAGTTTTTTCAGCACGTCGCGCACGCGCATATCCAGCAGGCGCAGTTGGCGGGCCAGGTCGTGGCCGTCACGGATGTCGAAGGCGTCCTGGATATAACCGGCCAGGCGCTCGAGATGACGCAGGTAGGCTTCGATTTCCAGGCACAGGCCAAGCCGGTGCTCCTTGCGAAGATACGCCAGGAAGTCGTGGATCTGCGCGTTGAGCTCGAAGCGGTTCGGGCTCTTGGCCACCGGCACCAGGATATCCAGGCGGATCCACACGTCCAGCAGGCTGGTGATGTCCTGGGGCGTGCTGTCCAATTGTTGGGCGGCCAGTTGCGCGCGCAGTTCGCCCAGGCTCAGGGTGCCTTGGTCGAAGTGTTCGCACAGTGGCTCAAGTAAGGCCCAGTGTTCGGCGAGGGCGCGCAGGACGCGCTTGGGTTCGATCATGGGAAAGGCCGGCTGGTTGGCGATTAAAAGTCGCGATTGTACTGCATCGGGCGCGGGATTTATCCACAGCCGGTCAGTGTGCAGTGGGCGATTGTTGCCGAACAGCGGTAGAATCCCCGCTCTTTAGTTATCCACAAGTGGCTGAGCTGTGCTTACCGAGTCCCGACGTCGCGCTTACTTGAGCGCCATGCAGGTGGTCAACTGGCTGCCCCGCACCGAACTGCCGTTTGCCGCGCCGTCGCGGCCCGAGCTGTTGCAGGCGCCGGAGCCCTATGAAGCGTTCTCGCCTTCAGGCGAGGAAGCCGCCGCGCCGGTGGCGGTCATCAAGCCTGTGCCCGAAACGCGGCCGACGGTTGCGCGCACGAAGATCGAGGTGCCGCGCCCGTCACCGGTGGTCAAGGCAGTGGTCGCCGAAGACACTGCCCCGGTGGCCAAGGCCCCGGTCGTGCCGCCGCCACGCTTTGCCCTGCAACTGCTGCGCGCCGGGCGTTGCCTGCTGCTGGTGGAATTGCCCACCGGCGAACGTTTCCAGTCGCGCGACCCGGCCTACCTGCTGCTCAAGGACATGCTGCGCGCCGCCGGCCTGCCCGACAGTCCGCAAATTGTCGGCGACCCGGTCCGCTGGCCACTGCTGGTGCGCGGCACCATGGACCAGGGCCCGGACGCCGCGCGGGATTTTGTACAGAGTTTTGTTGCGGCACGCCTGGAAGACGAACCGTGCGTCTGCCTGTGGCTGATCGGCTTGCCCGCCGTGCGCTTTGCCGGTGAGGCGGACGCCGAAGCCTGGTGCCGCGAACTGCAGGTTGAAGGCCTGGGTTCGGTATGGGCCCTGCCGGGCCTGGAATTATTAATGGAAGAGCCACAGCGTAAGGCTGATATCTGGCAAGCCATGCGCCGGCTGATGGCGCGCTGGAAAACAACCGATGAGTGAGGCTTTATCCTTCCGCCCGATGACCGAGGCTGACCTCGATGCCGTGCTGAAGATCGAATACGCAGCGTTCAGCCACCCCTGGACCCGTGGCATCTTTCTCGACGGGCTGGGCAAGTACCAGATCTGGCTGATGTTCGAAGGTGAGCAGCAGGTGGGCCATGGCGTGGTGCAGATCATCCTCGATGAGGCGCATCTGCTCAATATCACCGTGAAGCCGGAGAATCAGGGCCGAGGTTTGGGCTTGGCACTGCTCGAGCATCTGATGTCCCGCGCGTATGCGGCCAATGCTCGTGAGTGTTTCCTGGAAGTGCGTGACAGCAATACCGGTGCGTTCCGCCTGTATGAGCGCTATGGCTTCAACGAGATTGGCCGTCGTCGCGATTACTACCCAGCCGTGGGCGGCCGCGAAGACGCAGTCGTGATGGCCTGCACCCTGGTCGACTAAACACCGAAATCCATGTGGGAGGGGGCTTGCCCTAATGCCAGTCAGTTAAGAAGTAGCAGGAGCGAGAAATAACTTGTGGCGAGGGAGCTTGCTCCCGGTGGGGCGCGAAGCGGCCGCAAACAATAGGACTGCTGCGCAGTCCAGCGGGAGCAAGCTCCCTCGCCACAGGTTCGGTGTCGCCTTAACTGACTGGCATTAGGGCTTGCCCCCGATGGCAGTGGTTCAGCCAATACATGAGTTGACTGACAAACCGCTATCGGGGGCAAACCCCCTCCCACATTTTGACCCGAGTTGGGTCAGCGTTTGCCGTTGAGCGGGTCCAGATCGGCCAGTTCGGCCTCATCCAACCCATTCCCACCGCCAATCTCATCTTCATCAACGATGCTCAGGTCATAATCCGCCGGGCTATCTTCACCTTCCTCCCGTGCATCTCGCGCGCCATCCTCATGGATCAGCGTTTCCGGGCTCATGTCATCATCGGTCGACTCATGGTCATCCGTCGAAGCCCCGGTCAGCCCGGCCTCGCGTACCCGTTCGTCGGGCATCAGGTGCTCGCGTTCGCCAGGTGGAAGTTCATCGCCGATTTCCGCGGTCTGGTCTTCTTCATCAAAATCCAGCTCGCGCATCGAACCCATGCGGTCTTCGTTATCATCAATCGGTTCGGGCTGCGTAGCGCCGTAGGGACGTCGTGATTCAGTCATGGCCAATCCTCATACTGTGGGGCTTATAGTGTGTGGACAGGCTTTGCGCCGCAAAGATTCAAGCTAATTTGCGCAAGGCGTGACCCGGACGAGGGGTTGTCAGTCACAAAACTGCGCATCATTCCTGAGGCTTTCCCTGATGAACGAACTACAAGACCTGCTAGATAACAACGAACGCTGGGCGGATGCGATCAAACAGGAAGATCCCGAATTCTTCGCCAAGCTCGCCCGCCAGCAAACCCCGGAATACCTGTGGATCGGCTGCTCCGATGCGCGTGTACCGGCCAACGAGATCGTCGGCATGTTGCCCGGTGATCTGTTCGTGCACCGCAACGTGGCCAACGTGGTGCTGCACACCGACCTCAATTGCCTGTCGGTGATCCAGTACGCGGTCGATGTGCTCAAGGTCAAACATATCCTCGTCACCGGCCACTATGGCTGCGGCGGCGTGCGCGCCGCGATGCAGGACCGTCAGTTCGGCCTGATCGACGGCTGGCTGCGCACCATTCGTGATCTCTACTACGAAAACCGCGACGTGTTGGCCCAGTTGCCCACCGAAGAAGAGCGCGTCGACCGCATGTGCGAGTTGAACGTGATTCAGCAGGTGGCCAACGTCGGCCATACCAGCATAGTGCAAAACGCCTGGCACCGCGGGCAGAGCCTGTCGATCCATGGCTGCATCTATGGCATCAAGGACGGCCGCTGGAAGAGCTTGAACACCACCATCAGTGGCTTTGAGCAATTGCCGCCGCAATACCGTCTGCGGCCGTTGGGCGAAGTCTAAGTCCGTTTACGCTCGCGCAAATGGGCGCCGCGCAAGACTCACCGAAGTCAGGGCCGATGGCTACTGTCAAATCTGACAGTAGCCATCCTGGGTGCTCCTCATAGCGCGGGCGGCGCGAGGGTGGGCGTTGGCGCTGCACCGCGCAGTTGCTTCAGCTGGGCCTTGATGGTGGGCGTGGCGCATTTGGCGTTGGCCTGCTCCGGACTCAGGTTGCGCACCGAGGTATAGAACAGTTCGCAGGTCTGCTCCTTGCGCGTGACCTGCCAGGTGTTCATGCACGCCTTGAGCAATACATTCGCGTCGCTGGCGGGTTTCTGGCCCATGCCGGCTTGCCAGCAGGCTGCGCTCAGATCCTGGCCCATCACTTTCAAGCCGGCCTCATCGGCCTTCTGCTCATTGCCGTCGTACGTGTCCGGGCTGGCGGCGTACCAGATGTAGCTTGGGTGGTTGGCGCCGAGCACCGAGACCGGCCTGCCCGGCTCCGGGTTGATCTGCGCCAGGCCCAGCACCGCCACCGTTTGCCCGTATTGTTGCTTGATCCAACTGCGCACCGGCGCGCCGAAGGCCACCATCGGCAACGAATCGCTGGGGCGCAGGCTCAGCTCCTTGACCATGCGGGTCTGGTAGTCGGTGAAGTAGCCGTAGACGGCTTCCAGGTCTTTACCCGCATTGGACGGCGCGGCGATGGGGGCGATATCGATGATGGTCTGGTAGGCCGGGGTTTCGCTGGCAGGAATGCCATTGCTGGTGAGCAAGGTCGCCCAGCGGTCGGTGGTGGCCGATTCGAGGTAATCCTGGGCCTGGGTCAGCGAATAATCCGGCGGAAAGTGCAGCAGCTCGATGCTTTTGCGGTTTTCCAGGGCCATACCCAGCGGCAGGAACAAGTACCAGTTATAGGCCCACTTGCCGTCGCTGTTGAGCTGGCTGGCACCTTGGTAAGCCAGGTCTGCGGTATCGAGCAGCGTGGTCAGGGGCTGGCCGTAACCGTCCGGCACGCCGCTGAAGGTTGCCGCAACCTGGCCGTCATGCACCTTGACGCTGACCTTGGCGCGGCTGTAGCCGTCACGTTGCAGGCTCTGGTTCAAATAGTGCTCAGCGGTCTGCTCCAGCGTCCAGGGCCGAAAACAGATCACGTTGCAGTTATTGGGAAACGCGAACAACTGGGTGACACGCTGTGTACTGCCCAACGGCACTTCGATGTCGGCCTGTACGACCGCACTGGCCAGCAGTGCGGCCAGGGTCAAGCACAGCCTGGTCGGTTTGAACATAATTGGTTCCTTGTCAGCGAAAGCCCGTCTGCGCGGGATGAAAGCCCACCCTCACACAGTAGCGGCTGACCGGGAAAACCGCGTGCTAAATCGCCGCGTGTGTCGCGATTGGATAAGTGAACCTACACGCTGAACTGCAAGGTATTGCTCAAATCCCCCATGGGTTTCTGGCCGCGCGCGATCATTGCGGCATCCCTTTGCTTGAGGCCGTCCAGGGTCTCCAGCTGAAACACGCGGGTGATCAAGCGCAGGATCGACGCGGTGTCGTAGAGCGTGTGGTCAACCGTGCCTTTGCGTGCGAACGGCGACACCACCAGGGCCGGAACCCGTGTGCCCGGGCCCCAGCGGTCGCCCTTGGGCGGTGCCACGTGGTCCCACCAGCCGCCGTTCTCATCGACGGTCACGACCACCACCATGTTGTTCCACTGCGGGCTTTCCTGCAGCAGCTTCAAGGCGCGGACGATATGGCGGTCGCCCGAGGCCACATCGGCATAGCCGGCGTGCATATTCAGGTTGCCCTGGGGCTTGTAGAAGGTCACGGCGGGCAGCTTGCCCGCTTGGGCGTCGGCGAAGAACCTGTTGGTGCTCGACTCATCGCCCAACCCGCCGTCGCGCAGGCGTTTGTCGCGCTCGGCACGGTTCTCGGGGCCCTGCTGCTTGAAGTAATTGAACGGCTGATGGTGGTACTGGAAGTTCGGAATCTTGGGAATACCGCCCGAGTCCTTGAATTGCTCCAGGGTGGCTTGCCAGGCGCCAGCGTACCAGGCCCAGTCGATGTTCTTTTTCGAGAGCTTGTCGCCAATGTGTTCATGGGTTTGCGGCACCAGCACATTGGGCAGGTCCGGTTTGGCGTAGTCCGGGTTCTGCGGGTCGCGGATCCAGGTCGGCCAGTAGGGCGGAGCCAGCGTGTTGACGGCGTAACCGTCCGGCGTCAAGGCGCTGGGGCCGAACTGCGGCGGACCGACCATGGCGCTGGCCGGCGAGGTGTCCAAGGGCTTGAGGCGCGTGTCGGCGGGGTCATCGCTTTGCAGCGTGGCGATCTGCGCCTTGGCCACCGATTGCGCGGCATTCGGGTAGATCGGTGCCGTGGCGCTGATCAGGTACTGATGGTTGAGGAACGAGCCACCAAACGCACCCTGGAAAAAGTTATCGCACAGCACAAATTCTTTGGCCACGTCCCACAGGCGCAGCGAATAGCGGCTCTGGGCGTAATGGCCCATCACCAGGCCACCGGAATCGCCCCAGGCAACGAAACCGTCATTCTTGCCGCCGTTGATCTGCATCTGGTTCTGGTAGAACACATGCCACAAGTCACGGGTCACCAGGCTCAGCGGTAAGTCCTGCGCATCCGGGCCCTTGAGGGCGAACGGGGCGTTGGGCAGGTTCTCCTGGAATTGCACGGCGCTCGGGTAGGTCACGCCATCCACGCTTTGCGGGCCTACCTGCAACACGCCGCCCCAGGTCGGGGGGAGGGTGGCCAATACGCTGCCATCGCGGTCGCGTTGTTGAACGTCAGCCACCGAAAGCGCCGAGAGAGGTTTCTCCAGCCCGGGGAAGTCTGCAAACAGATTGTTGAAGCTGCGGTTCTCGGCGTAGATCACTACGACGGTTTTCACATTGTCGCGTAAGGCTTTATCCAGCTCCTGCGAGGTGAGTGGGCGCGGCATCGGTTTCCCCGGTGCTTCGCCGGTATTGCCGCACGCACTCAAGGTCGCGCCCACGCCCAGTACCGCCGCGCCCCCGAGGAAGCGCCGACGACTGGTGTCGACCGG
Organism: Pseudomonas sp. R4-34-07; assembly: GCF_003852375.1. Classification (NCBI taxonomy): domain Bacteria; kingdom Pseudomonadati; phylum Pseudomonadota; class Gammaproteobacteria; order Pseudomonadales; family Pseudomonadaceae; genus Pseudomonas; species Pseudomonas sp. R4-34-07. The sequence goes on from NZ_CP027760.1 coordinate 785,722, forward strand.
CGGTTGGCTTACGGAACCGGTGGAGGGGCGGTCTACGTGCTCGTCACTCATTGTGCGGGAGTCCTGGGCGAATGTTGCAAGATGTTTCGCAGGACGGTAGCAATGGAATGTGACGAAATTAAGGCAGCTGCAAATTTCAAGCTTCAAGCTTGAGGCTAAAAACTCGCAGCTTGAAGCCGCTTTTAAGGCATCACCGGCGGCAAATACGTCAACGTCGTCCCCAACGCCCACAGCAAGAACAACACCAACGGCGTGTGCACCAGCAATTGCACGAACGAAAACCCGATCAAATCCCGCGCCTTCAGCCCCAACACGCCCAGCAACGGCAGCATATAGAACGGGTTGATCAAGTTCGGCAGCGCTTCGGCCGCGTTGTAGATCTGTACCGCCCAGCCCAGGTGATACTGCAAGTCATTGGCCACTTGCATCACGTAAGGCGCTTCGATGATCCACTTGCCGCCGCCGGAGGGGATGAAGAAGCCCAGCACTGCGGAGTACACGCCCATCAGCAGCGCGTAGGTGTCGTGGGACGCGATGGAGGTGAAGAACAGCGAGATATGGTGCGCCAGGGTCTGGCCGTCGCCGCCTTTGACCACGGTCATCAGCGCCGCGATCGAGCCGTACAGCGGGAACTGGATCAGCACGCCCGTGGTGGTCGGCACGGCGCGGGCCACGGCATCGAGGAAGCTGCGCGGGCGCCAGTGCAGGAGCGCACCGACCATGATGAACAGGAAGTTATAGGTGTTGAGCCCCGAGATGGCGCTGATCGCCGGTTTGGTCGAGAACTCGTGGAACAACCAGCCGGCCGCCAGCAGCGCCAGCAGAATAGTCAGCAACGGGCTGTGCTCCAGCCATTCGCCGGGTCGGGTCGGCGCCTGCGGCTTGGGCAGGTTGAATGCCGGGTCGACACCGCAGGCCTTGGCATCCCGCGCACTGTTCGGGCCTGGCGCGGTGGCGTAGGCGATGATCAGCGACACAATGATCAGCGCCAGCAACAGCACGCCGGATTGCCACAGGAAGATGGTCTCGGTAAATGGGATCATCCCGGTGATCGCCAGGATCGACGGCGGCAAGCTGGCCGGGTTGGCCTGCAACTGCGCGGCCGATGACGACAACCCCAGCGCCCATACGGCACCCAGGCCCAGGTAGGCCGCAGCGCCGGCGGCGCGGTAGTCCATGCGCAAATCCGTGCGCCGGGCCAGCGCCCGTACCAGCAAACCGCCAAACACCAGGGACAGGCCCCAGTTGAGCAAGGAGGCCACCATGGAAATCAACGCGACCCAGGCCACCGCCGAGCGGCCGTTCTTCGGGATGCGCGCCAGGCGGTCAATCAGCTTTACCGCAGGCGGCGAACTGGCGACCACATAACCACCGATCACCACAAAGGCCATCTGCATGGTGAACGGGATCAGGCTCCAGAACCCGTCACCAAAGGCTTTGGCGGCTTCGCTGGGCGCAGCGCCCATGCCCAGGGTCGCCACGGCGACGATGATCACGGCAAGCGCGGCGAACACCCAGGAGTCCGGGAACCAGCGCTCGGCGAAGTTGGAGCAACGCAAGGCAAATCGGGCATAGCGGCTTTCTTCGATAGCATCGGCCACGAGTCTTTCCTCTTGTATTTATTATGGGGATGGCAGTTTTTCGGCATGTTCCTCCAAGGTCATTGATTTGGGAATGTAGTTATCTTCATTGATCAATGAGTAAAACAAATATATCCGTCGCGATTGCCATCATCCGGTTCAACTCATAACCTGCACGCCATTTTGTTTGTCTGCCGAGCCCGTACATGACTGCCACCTTTTCGTCACAGGCGCAGCGTTTTTCCCGCTCCGACTACAAAACCCTGGGCCTGGCCGCCCTCGGTGGCGCCTTGGAAATCTACGACTTCATTATCTTCGTGTTCTTCGCGCTCACCCTCAGCCAACTGTTTTTCCCCCCGGAAATGCCCGAGTGGCTACGCCTGCTGCAAAGCTTTGGCATCTTCGTCACCGGCTATCTCGCGCGCCCGCTGGGTGGCATTATGATGGCGCACTTTGCCGATCACCTGGGACGCAAGCGCGTGTTCAGCCTGAGCATCCTGATGATGGCCTTGCCCTGCCTGCTGATCGGCATCATGCCGACCTACGCGCAAATCGGCTATTTCGCACCGCTGATCCTGCTGGCGATGCGTGTATTACAAGGCGCCGCGGTGGGGGGTGAAGTGCCCAGCGCCTGGACCTTCGTCGCAGAACACGCGCCGCGCAGCCATCGCGGTTATGCCCTGGGTTTTCTGCAAGCCGGCCTGACGTTCGGCTACTTGCTCGGCGCACTCACCGCCACCCTGCTTGCACAGGTCTTCACCCCGGCCGAGATTCTCGACTACGCCTGGCGCTTGCCCTTCCTGCTCGGCGGCGTATTCGGCGTGATCGGCGTATGGCTGCGCCGCTGGCTCAGCGAAACCCCGGTGTTCCTCGAAATGCAGGCCCGCCGCCAGGCGGCTGCCGAACTGCCGCTGCGCACCGTATTGCGCGATCACCGCGCCGTGTTGCTGCCGGCGATGATCCTCACCTGTGTGCTCACGTCGGCGGTGGTGGTCCTGGTTGTCATCACCCCGACCATGATGCAGAAAACCTTCGGCATGAGCCCCAGCCACACCTTCGCCTTGAGCGCGTTGGGGATTGTGTTCCTCAACATCGGCTGCGTGCTGGCTGGCCTGCTGGTCGACCGCATTGGCGCCTGGCGCGCGGTGCTGGTCTACAGCCTGCTGTTGCCGGTGGGGGTGTTTATCCTGTATGCCAGCCTGATCAACGGCGGCGTCTGGCTGGGCGCGGCGTATGCCGTGGCCGGCTTGAGCTGCGGGGTGGTGGGCGCGGTGCCGTCGGTGATGGTCGGACTGTTTCCGGCGCATGTGCGCGTATCGGGAATTTCCTTCACCTACAACATCGCCTATGCGCTGTGGGCGAGTACTACGCCGCTGCTGCTGATTGCGTTGATGCCCACTAGTCCGTGGATTTGCGTGGGCTATTGCGTAGTGATGGGGGCGGTGGGAGTGGGGAGCGTGGCGCTGTTCGGCAAGCGCCACACCTTGGCGGGCTGAGGTTCAGGTCAGAAAGTGCCAGGGCAACAACGCGCCGACCATCATCGAGACCGGAATATAGTTCGGCCAATGCCGCAAGCCCTCTTCAGAAAAGGCCAGCTGCGCCGATGCAGGTTAGACACCCACCTCACTTGCCATCGGTGCCCCATGTTCAATACCCGCCTGAAGCAGGAGCTGTCGGCTCTTCGCGAAGAATTGTCGAGCTTGCTCCAGGTTAAAGAGAGCCTGGAAAACGAAATGCTGTGTCTGACGCTCGGTCCTGATGGGCGGGTGGAGTGGGCGAATGCCAACTTCCTGCGGGAGCTGGCCTACCCGTTGGGCGAGATTGTGGGGCGGCCGATCGAAGACCTGACGCCGGCCCACATCCGCCAGAACGAATTCCAGTTGCGCTTCAAGCATGCGCTGGCGCGTGGCGAACACTTCGCGGGTGCCGTGCGCTTGATGCGCGGTAGCGGCAAAGAGGCGTGGCTACGCTCGATCCTACAGCCGGTGCGCAGTTCGGACGGGCGCCTTCTGCATTTTGCGATGTATTCCAGCGACCTCACGCGCACCATCGAGAGTTCGCGTGAACATGAAAACCTGATCACCGCGCTGATGCGTTCCACCGCGTTGATCGAGTTCGACCTGGACGGGCAGGTGCTCACCGCCAACGACCGCTTCCTCAACGCCATGGGTTACAGCCTGGCGCAGATCCAGGGTAAACATCACCGTATGTTCTGTGAACCGCAGGAATACAACAGCCCTGAGTATCAACAATTCTGGAAGCGCCTGAACGCCGGCGAGTTCGTCGCGGCGCGCTTCAAACGCGTGGACAGTCATGGCCGCCTGGTGTGGTTGGAAGCCACCTATAATCCGGTGGTTGACGCCAATGAGCGGCTGTACAAAGTGGTCAAGTTCGCCACGGTGATCACCGACCAGGTCAACCGCGAGCTTGCGGTGGCCGAGGCCGCCAACATTGCCTACAGCACCTCCCGGCAAACCGATGACAGCGCCCAGCGCGGCACCACTGTGGTGACCCAGGCGGTGGAGGTGATGCGTGATCTGGCCGAGCATATGCAGCGGGCCGGCGAAGGTATCGAGGCCTTGAACGCCCAGTCCCAAGTGATCGGCAGCATCGTCAAGACCATCAGCGGCATCGCTGAACAGACCAACCTGCTGGCGCTCAACGCGGCCATTGAAGCCGCACGGGCCGGTGAGCAGGGACGTGGCTTTGCGGTGGTGGCCGATGAGGTGCGGCAATTGGCTTCTCGGACCAGCAAAGCCACCGAAGAAATTGTCGGTGTCGTGCGTCAGAACCAGGACATGGCCCGCGACGCAGTAGCCTTGATGGTCGGCGGCCGCCAGCAAGCCGAACAAGGCCTGGCGCTGGCGGCGGAAGCGGGCACGGTGATCGTGGAGATTCAGGATGGCGCGCAAAAAGTGGTGAGCGCCGTCGGGCAATTTGCCAACCAACTGACGAACTGACTGATTAGGGTTTCTCTCTCAAAAGCACGCTCCAGCTCCACATTCGGTTCGTGGTGTTTTCAGGTACGCGGCATGCAGTCGATGGTGCGATTTAGCACGGTCTTGGCGATCTCCAGCAAATGCCACACGGCGTGGATCTTGGCTCGGTCGTGGGGTTGCAGATGGTCGCAACAGTCCCATACGGTTGCCGATGCGCTATGGATCAGATGGGAAATATAAAGTTGGGCGTCTTCGAAGCTGAGCTCTTCATTGACGACGAGGCAATCCATGGGTGGATCGGGAAGTGCTTTGGTCATGGTGTGGCTCCTATTGAACAAGGGAGCGACCACCAACGCTGCTAAACGTAGGGTGGCAGCTGTACGCGGGTTAGCAGACCGGTCAATAGGAAACCAGCGCACCCGAAGGTGCCCCACGCACAGCCGCCATAATGCAGTGTGAACGTGTGCCTATTGAACTCAGGCTGCTAAACCCGATCACTGAAATTCAGTGACGGACCGAAGACTAGCCATCGATTCCAACAGGCACAAGGCGGCGGGGATTGTCTCGGAAACGTCCTGCAATTTAAAGGGACACGGCTTGCTGGCCCTTTACAAACCATGACCAAATGCCAGCAACGCCACCTTATCCAAAGTGTGGGAGGGGGCTTGCTCCCGATAGCGGTGCGTCAGCCAGCCTAACTGGCGCTGATACACCGCCATCGGGAGCAAGCCCCCTCCCACATTTTTGAATGCATTCCAAGTCAAGATCGTTCCCACGCTCCTGCGTGGGAATGCAGCCCGTGACGCTCCGCGTCACCTGTGCGCTGGCGGGACGCGGAGCGTCCCAGGAGGCATTCCCACGCAGAGCGCGGGAACGATTAATCAGCGCCCTAGCATCTTCACCCACCGCGACGGCGGCATGCCGTAGGCGCTGCGAAATTGCCGGGTCATGTGGCTTTGGTCGGTGAAGCCGGCGGTCATTGCCGCATCCACCAGTGGCAGGCCCTGGGCCAACAATTGGCGCACCAGGTCCAAGCGACGCATGGTCAGGTAGCGGTAGGGGCTGGTGCCGAACAGCAAGCGGAAATCCCGCGACAATGCCCAACGGTCGCGCTCGGCATGCTCGGCCATTTCATCCAGGGTGATGCTGCGGCCCAGGGCGCTGTGGATAAATTCCCGGGCGCGCTCAGCGGCGATGTAGTCAAAGGATTTGCGGTTGGCGATTGCGCCGCAAGCCTCGCTCAGCGCCTGGGCCAGGTCGAACATCGCGTCCTGCTCCTGCATCGGGTCGATCGGGCAATCCAGGCTTTGCAGCAACACCTCGCTGGCGCGATGCAGCCGAGGGTCGGTGGACACACCGCCGGGTATGAAGGGCAACGGCTTACCGCCGAGGATCTGCTGGATCAGCGCCGGCTGCACATAAATCATCCGGTACTTGAAGCCTTCCGTGCTGCCAGCGCGGCCGTCATGGACTTCATCGGGGTGAATGACCATGGTGGTGCCGGGCAAGCTGTGGGTCATGCCGCCGCGATAATGAAAACTCTGCACGCCGAACAACGTGCGGCCGATGGCGTAGGTGTCATGGCGATGGGGGTCGAACGCAAAACCGGCAAAGTACGCCTCGATACGGTCCAGGCCGCTGGCGTGCGGGGCGCGGTGCAGCCAGTCGAGGGTGTGGGTAGGGTTGCCCATGGTGACTTGTCACAAAAGGAGGTGGAAACACGTTAACCCAGTCTGTATGCCTTGTCTGCCGGGGTCTTGTACGATCGTGCAGAGGCTGGCGAGCCTTGGCAGGAAGCCTTGCTTTCAACTCGCCGCGCCACACAGGGCGGGTCAATCGCCCAGTGCTTCGCCTTCGCGCCGTGGGTCTGCACCACCGCTGAGTGACACCTTGCCCTGAGCATCCCGTGTGCGAACGATCGCCTGGACGCCGCTGGTCATATCGATCTCGCTCAGCGCATGGCCCTTGCTCTTCAATGCCTGCTTCACGCCCGGGCTGAACAACCCGGCTTCCAGTTCGGTGGCGCCGTTGCGGCTACCGAAATTGGGCAGGCTGATCGCAGCTTGCGGGTCGAGTTTCCAATCGAGCATGGCCACCAGTGATTTGCTCACGTACTCGATGATCTGCGAGCCGCCCGGCGAACCCACCGTGGCCAGCAATTCACCGCTCTGACGATCGAACACCAGCGTCGGTGCCATGGCCGAACGCGGACGCTTGCCGGGCTGCACGCGGTTGGCGACGGGCTGGCCGTTTTCTTGGGCAATGAACGAGAAGTCGGTCATCTGGTTATTGAGCAAAAAGCCCTGCACCATCACATGGGAGCCGAACGCTGCTTCCACTGTGGTGGTCATCGAAACGGCGCCGCCCTGGTCATCCACGGCCACCACTTGTGAGGTGGAGATACGCAGCGGCGATCGGTCTGGCGCGTAGGCTACCCGGATGCCCGCCGGTTGGCCTGGCTTGGCCACGCCCATGCTGCGTTCACCGATCAGTGCGGCGCGGTGGGCCAGGTAATCGGGGGCGATGAGACCTGCGACCGGCACCGGCGTAAAGTCCGCATCGGCCACGTAAAGTGCACGGTCAGCGAAGGCCAGGCGCCCGGCTTCAGCGATCAGGTGCACGGCCTCGGGCGTCGGTTCAAGCCCGGCGGGCGAGGTGCTCCGGATTGGCGTCATCGGCGCGATGGCCAGGCGTGGATCGCGGGTCTCCAACGCTTGCAACGTCCCGAGGATTTGCGCAACGGCGATCCCACCCGACGATGGCGGCGGCATGCCACACACCTTCCAGTGTTTGTAGTCGGTACACAGCGGTGTGCGTTGCTTGGCGGCGTAGCCCGTAAGGTCGGCCTGAGTCAGGCTGCCAGCATTGCGATTGCCTTGCACCTTGCGCGCGATCTCATCGGCAATCGGGCCGTGATACAGCGCATCCGGCCCTTCCTTGGCGATGCGTTTGAACACCTTCGCCAGCGCCGGATTCTTCAACAGCGTGCCGGTGGCTTTTGGCGACCCATCGGCGTTCAGAAAGTAAGCGGCCATGTCCGGCGATTGCGCGATAAAACGGTCCGCCGCGATCAAGCTGTGCAAGCGCGGGGAAATCGCGAAACCCTGTTCGGACAAACGAATCGCCGGTTCGAACAGCTTGGCCCATTGCAGATGGCCGTGCTGCTTGTGCGCCATTTCCAGTGCCCGCAATACCCCTGGCGTGCCCACCGAGCGCCCGCCAATCTGCGCATCGGTGAATGCCATCGGCGTACCGTCGGCGTTCAGGAACAACCGTTCTGTCGCCCCGGCCGGGGCGGTTTCACGGCCATCATAGGCGTGCACGTTTACACCGTCCCACAGCATGATAAAGGCGCCTCCGCCGATGCCGGAGGACTGCGGTTCCACCAGCGTCAGCACCGCTTGCATGGCGATCGCCGCATCGATTGCCGAGCCGCCCTGGCGCAACATCTCGCGCCCGGCTTGGGCGGCCAGCGGGTTGGCGGCGGCGGCCATATGACGTTCGGCGTGGCGGGGGGTGAGGTCGGTGCGATAGCCCGAACCCAGCTCCGGGGCGGGCGGTGGTTCATTGATTGCGGTGTGGCAGCCGGCCAGGGCGAGGGTGGTGGCAACGATTGCCAGTTGACGGCGGGAAATAAAAAGCACGCGCTGAACTCCGTTCATCTTGAGAATGATCTGGTCTTCCTGTCGGCAGACTTTAACGCACTAAAGACGGGGAGGGACGGGCGGGCTGTTTTTTCTGGCTGAGCCCGTCGAGGCCTGGTTTTATTCCACGACGCTGGAACCAAAGCCCCGTAAACGCTCACAGCATTACTGGTATTAAGCTATTTCTGGAGCCAGTTATGCACAGAAGACTAGACAATTTTCCCCACGCGCAGCTCAGTGTTATCGACCACTCCTCCACACCCGGCAAGGCTGCGGTGCCCACCCAGCAGTCACCCCGCTATCAATCGTTGACCCCCACCTCAATGCTGTTCGATATCCGCCTCAAGGACGGGCAACTGGAACCTGACACGACCAGGGTGGCACGCGATATCGCTCTTCATCTCAACGCGCCAACCAAACACTTTGTCGCCGATGGCGCCAGCGCCGCAGGCACCTTGCGTGTCAGGGATGGGCGAGATTACCTGTTTCATATTCAGTCTACGCCCGCTGTCGCGGCGGTATTCAAAAGCAGCGTGCCCGATCCTGTCGGCGGCGACGGGGGCGTTTCGTCTTTTGACAGCCCTGGTCGCGGGCATTTGGCAAGCGTCAGCGGTGTACAGACGACGGTCGACGGCAAGCAGTTTCGTCTGGACGAACAGCGCCTGTATCGCTTCGAACCTCTCACCCTGTCGTGGTTGCCCGACCCCGACAACCAGGCCTACAGCCGTATTGGGCTGACCGGTGAGGGGCACTTGTCGAAAACACCCCAGGGGGCGCTGGACAGCAGTGCGCAGGGGCGCAGCTCGGTTGTATTGAGTCAGGGTCAGGGTGCGCCGGTGGTGCAGATTCAAGGTGCCGGGGCGGCGGATGTACGTCCGGTTGATGAGACCGGCGCGCCTGTACAACTTACCCGAATCGGTTTGGCCGGCAGTACGCTGTATGGGGCCACGGCCGACGGCGAACTGCTGCGCGCGGATGTGCGCATGGCTCGGGACGGCGTGTTGCCGATGGCTGCGCAATCGCTCGAATCATTGGAGCAGGCGTTAAAGGGCGCTGTGCGTGTCGAAGGTTTCTTCCATGATGATGCCGGGCAGCTCAATGCCCAGGTTCGCGATGCCCGGCAGCAACTGCACAGTGTCCCCGTGGATAACGCAAGCGTGCCGCGCCCTCAGTGGAACCTGAGCGATGTGTGGGTCAAGGGCATCGAGAAAGGTCTGCCGTTGCCCAGCCAGCAGGCGCTGACGACCGCAGTCGACCTGGGCCCTCGCGGCAAGGTTGCGTTTGACGCAGGCGCGTTGTTGAGCTGGGACGCGGCTGCGCAACGTTGGGATCACTCGGGGCTGCAGGGCGTCACACAGCTGGAGCGAGGGTTGGACGGACGTGCCTATGTGCTGCAGGAAGGGCAGCTCAAAGCGGTGACCCTGCAAAAGGTGCGTGACCCCGTCTTCGAGGGGGCCAGCCATGAATTGAGCGCACTGCCCAAGCCGCGTCCTCAAGTGTCACTTGACGAGGTGCTGGCGGGCGATCCTCAGCGCCCTGTCACTGGATTCGCTGTCGCTGACGGTCGCAACTTTGTAACCGTCGATAAAAACCATCAGCTCCAAGCCTGCGTGGATGGGGTGGTCAACTCGTTACGGCTTTCCCCCGCGCTCGCCATACAAACCCTGGCGCTCGATCATGAAGCAAGTCTTTATGCGCACACCCAGGCGGGCGAATTGTTCAAGGCGGATCACCACGCCTGGCAGGGCTGCGACGGTGCCGCGCCAAGCTGGACCCAGGTTGAATTGCCGCAGGGCCAATTGCTGGATTCCTTGCGGATGGGGGCTGATAAGCATCTGGTTGGCGGATGGCATAAACAGTTCCATCGACTCGATAAGGCGGCCTTGGGCGCAATGGCGTGGGGGCCGTTGGCAGTGGCGGTGCAGCGGCCCTCATTGGCCGATACGTTATCGGCCGCTCAGATGCGCAAGCCGATGGCAGGAGGCGCGCTGACGGCTACAAGCACGGTCGTGGGGCAAACCCGTGAAGGCGTGCCGCTCCAGCGCAATTTTTTCCAGGGACTCAACGCGCACTTTCATCCTCTGGAAGCCATCAGTGAGAAAGGCAAATCCATTCAACATCACGTAAACGGGCGCCGGGGGCTGGAGCACGTTTACGCTGACGATAAGCAACTGCACCAGCAGCTCGCATCGCTTTCCAAGAGCAAGCCGGTTGCCGCTGACCTGAATGCGCGTCTCGCCGCCCTGTGCGAGCCCGGGCCGCGTCAGGCATTGGCCATGCGGATCAGCCAGGCGTTGACGCAGGTAACAGAAAGCAGCCAATCGAGCGCCCGCCTGTTAGGAGACGTACACGGGCTGGCGTTTGACCCACGGCCCACGCTGAGCCGAGCGCTGACGAGCCCTGAGTCGACGCTGCACCAACTGCATGAGGCATTCAAACGGGTTGCGCCTTCATCGGAGCCTTCAACGGCAGGCCTGCTGGCCAACTTCGAAGGTCAAGGCTTGACACTGCCCAAGTGGAAACCTGAGCGTAAACGCGATCTCGACCACCCTTCGGCTCTCGTAGAGGGCGACCTTATTCACCATGCCAATACGCTCAAGCAACTAAACGACCTGGCCAAGGAACTCGACAGCATTACTGGCCACAGCCCCAGTGCCTTGAAAAGAATCGAAGCGTCCATGGGCACTGTGATGAAAGGGTTTGATGACAGCCCTGTCCATAAACTGGCCAGCCAGAAAGTCGCCAGTTATAGCCAGGCGGAATCCCTGTATGACAATTTCAAGCTATTGGCCAAGGACCTTGGCACGCCGGGGTCTGCCTTGCATTGGCATCTTTCGGGCCTGCTGGGGTTGCCCGCCGATGCGTCCATTACGCAGGCAATGACACACCAAGTGCAGCAGATGGAAAGTGGTCAAACCCTTAACCCCAGCCGAACCCAGGGCGAAAGCCTGGGGCTGATGGTGACCGGTATAAAACCTGCGCCAGCCGTAGAGTTTTTTCTGGGAGCCTCCAAGTCTCATACGCATGGTGTGAGTATCACCCGTACCGACAAGGGAGCCAGGGTCCAGATCAGCCGCGACGATATGCGGCGCCTGGCCGGCTCCGTGGCCACGGGGGCGACGTTAGGTCGCGGGGACGGTGCAGTGGGGCCCGGCCTGAGGGTTGCCGGTGAGCTGACGGCCGCCGTTGTGAAGAACACTGGATCGAACATCAGTTTCGATGTGAAGGAGTCGGACTTCGGCAAGATGATGTCGATACTGATGGGGCAGTCCGGGGGCTTCCACGACTTATTGGCGCTGGGAGAAAAAGGCGCAGTTGGCGAAAGCTCGAAACTCAGTGCTGACGTTAACCTGGATGGGCTCGCGCAACTGCGTTTGATGTACAGCCCGCAGGAAGACATCGCCGAGTTGGACTCAGTGATACGCGCCGGGATTGGAGTGATGGGTAACCTTAACCTTGCGCACATGGATAAAAGCCAAGCCACCACGCGCTCTGCGACGGGCACCAGCCGGGACCAGGCAAGCAGCGCGCAGTGGCTGAGGCAGGGCGGCGTGGGGGCCAACTTTGCGCCGATCAGTACGTTGGCGTTGGCGGGCAGTGCCGGGGCCGGCGGGCCGGCGACGGTGGTTGCGGCCTCGGCGGACGTATCGGTCATGGTGAAATTTGACCGTGGGCAGTCACAGGCCTTCAGCTTTTCTTTCAAGCCGCCGCAGCCAGTGACTCAATCTCAGGTCGATGATATTCACAGCAGGCTGTCACTGTATTCCCCCCAGTTCAAACGGGACTTGGCCGCCGCCGACCCGTTGGGCGCGCAGGGCTCCCCAAAAGAACAACTGGCCAAGTTGCAGCAGTTTCTTTCCACTCATCCGGCGTTGGCGACAAAGCCGGACGCTTATTACGCCATCAGTCAGTCGCTGGACACGTTGATGACCCAACAAGACTTGACGAACAAGGGGCTGCAGCAGTTGGCATCGGTCGAGTCTTCCGTCACGCGCGTGGGGTTACGTGACAACGGGCGGCATGCCTGGCTGGACGATGTGGCGCTGGCCAATAAGGCCGCCATCGGACAGTGGCTTACGGATGACCCGCAGTTTGCTCAGGTGATCGATCAACTGCAGCGGGGTGAAGGGACTTCAGTGAAGCTTGGCATGGAACTCAAGCCAGACGTTCTACGTACCATCGAGCGCAGCCTGCTTGCGGGCGCAGATACCGAGTCGCTGATCAAGCAGGCACTGGGAGATCCGAACAACCTGCGCGTCAAAAGCATGAGCATGAGCTACACCGCGAGCCAGTCCCATGGCATGTCGGTGCCAGCCATGATGAATCTGAGTTTTTCCAGCAGCGCGGCCCTCAGCTATACGCAAAAACAGGTCAACGTCGACTTCGAGTACGGGGTGGATGCGGATAAACCGCTGCGGATGAACTTGAACGATACGCTGAGCAGCCAGCCTGGCCATGACCTGACGATTGACCTGGGGGACCTGCGCATAAGGACGCCGGCTTCCACCCCCTGAAAGGTAAACAGCGGGCATAAAAAAACGGCCTACCTTTCGGTAAGCCGTTTTTAGTACTTGGTGGCTACACAGGGACTTGAACCCCGGACCCCAGCATTATGAATGCTATGCTCTAACCAACTGAGCTATGTAGCCAAGTGGCGCGCATTATTCGCGTAGAACGGGAATGCGTCAAGAGGTTTTGTTAAGTTTTTTCTACGCTTTCAACTGTTTAACGAAAAACAGGCTGATTGGCGACGAGCGGCGGGGGGCTCTTCAGGCTGCGATTCTCGGGCGGTCGCGCCCATCAAGCGTCAATCGTGTTGGGCAGATATCCCTTTCGCCCAACGGTGTTGCTGTGGCGAGACTTACGGCAACGGGTTGCGCGTCACGCGTTTGAGCTGTTCGCGCGCTCGCGACAAACGTGAGCGTACCGTGCCGATGGGGATGTCCAACGCATCGGCGGTGTCCTGATAGCTACCATCGGTCTCGAGCGAAGCGTAAAGCGTTTTGCGCATTTCTATCGGCAGGTGGTCGATGGCGTTCAGAGTCTTTTCAAGCCGTCGGTTGACTTCAAACTCCCAGTCCAGGCTGTTGTGTTCTTCCTGGCCATGCCACAACGATTCATCGAACTCGCAATGCACCGGTTTGGCATACATGCGCCTGAAGTGGTTGCGGATCAAATTCTGCGCAATTCCGCACATCCAGGTGCTGAGTGTGGCCTGCCCGCTGAAACGCTCTCTGTTGCGCCATGCTTCCAGGTAAGTCAATTGCAGCAGATCGTCAGCATCTTCAGGGTTGAGCACGCGTTTATGAATGAAGCGTCGCAGTTTTTTTTGCTGGTCGTCCGTCAGCTGGACCATGAACTGAGGCGAATTGCCGACGAGGTGAACTAGATCGCCAATAGGTATTTTCATGTTGTTTTTCCTCCGGGAAGGCTCGATCGAAATGGTTTCGATAGGGACCCCTTTTGCACCGGCTGTGCCAAATAGGAAAAACACACAACTTATTGATTTATATAGATATATATTTTTTGTTAGGGGTTTTTTGTGCCGTAACTTGCAAAGAAGACGATCTGGGTGTGCGGGTATTTTCATACCCCTCGCCGTGAAATGTTTTGATGGAACTGAACCGCAGCGGCTTGCCACATAGGGACACAAACTTCCCATTCTGGCCCGCCCATGAAAGTCGAATCCTTCAACGATGTGCAGCAGATCCAACCTGCGGACAAGCCCAGTGTGAGCACTGTCGATGTGCCAATCCGTTCGCAGGGCTTAGATGACATCGCGCAGATTTTCAGCGAAGAAGTGGCACTCAACGCACAGGCCCTGGGCCGGCGATCCATTGGCGCAAAAGTTTCGCCTGTCGCAGAGTTCGTGCAGCTCTATGAACAACTGGGTCACCCCGGCCTGGCCACGCTGGAAACCGTTGTTCGTCGGCTTCGGTTCGAGTTGCTGCGCAAGCCCACTGTCGAAAAATTGGTAAGCCATGCCGGTGGTGACCCCGCGCGTGCCTTCGTGGTGCTTCAATTCATCGCCAACGAAGCGCAAACCAATGGGCTGACAGTAGAAGAGGGCCTGGCGCGCGGGGCCTTGAAAGCGCTGAGGCAGGATTTCGGCGGGCACATCCAGGCAGGCCTGAATATCGCCTTGGCATTGAAGGAGGCCAGCGCTGACCCGCAGGAGCGTCAGGACGTACGTGCGCTTTATTACGCCTCCGTGGTCGTTCGCCAATCCTTGGCGTTGATGCTGCAGACGCTGTTGAAGATGTACGGCTTAACGGCGTTTCCCAAAGGCGTCGACCTGATGACTCAGGCGCTGAACAGCGATATCGCGGCGCACACCCAGTCGGTGCCCACGGAAAAATTGCACCTGCTGCTTAAGGGGTTGGCGCAGTGTCGTCAATTGCGCTCGGTGCTGGGCAACTGTGATGCGTTGATCCGGCGCCTGAACGTCGATCTGGAGGCGGTGGATTTATTGCAGCGTTTTCTGGGTTATGCCAGTACCGGTATCGATGCGGCCGAGGTGCAAAGGCTGGCCACTGAGTTTGGGGGGACGCTGCTTGCCGCTCGTCTGCGCTCGCTTAATGAATTGGCCACGGAAGTAAAAAGTCTGCCCAAGGACTGGTGGCTTGATGCGCAATCCCAGGCATCTGCCGTGAAAGCGTTCAAGGACGTCATGGTTGAGTGGGCGCGCGAAGAGCGCGGTCATCAGACATTTCCCGGCGAGACGAGGACGTCCGGGTGACACTGCTGTCATCGGTCAATGGCGTGCTGCTCAAGGTGGCGCGGCGTGCCGAAGTGCTCGGCGCGGTGGTGGTCCTGGCCATCGTGTTTATCTTTATTGTGCCGCTGCCCACTTGGCTGGTGGACATCCTGATCGCGTTGAACATCTGTATTTCCTGCTTGTTGATCGTACTGGCGCTGTACTTGCCGGGGCCGTTGGCGTTCTCGTCGTTTCCATCGATCCTGCTGTTGACCACCATGTTTCGTCTGGCCCTGTCGATTGCCACCACACGCTTGATTCTGCTGGAGCAGGACGCGGGCGACATTGTGGAAGCGTTCGGTAATTTCGTGGTGGGCGGCAACCTGGCGGTGGGGCTGGTGATCTTCATGATCCTGACCATCGTCAACTTCCTGGTGATCACCAAAGGTTCGGAGCGGGTCGCCGAAGTGGCTGCCCGCTTCAGTCTGGATGCGATGCCGGGCAAGCAGATGTCGATCGACAGTGACCTGCGCGCCGGGTTGATCGATGGTATGCAGGCTCGTGACAAACGCGAGCAGTTATCCCGCGAAAGCCAGCTTTTCGGGGCGATGGACGGGGCCATGAAGTTCGTCAAGGGCGATGCCGTTGCCGGTCTGATCATCGTGGTCATTAACCTGCTGGGAGGCTTTTCTACCGGCATGTTCCAGCACGGGATGAGCGCGGGCGAGTCGATGGCGCTGTATTCGGTACTGACGATCGGCGACGGCCTGATCGCACAGATTCCCGCGTTGTTGATCTCCCTGACGGCCGGCATGATCATTACCCGAGTGGCGCCGGACGGACGCAAGGGCGTCACCAACATGGGCGCCGAAATTGCCCGGCAGATGACCAGCGAACCCAAGAGCTGGATGATCGCGTCGGTGGGCATGTTGGCCTTCGCCACGCTTCCCGGCATGCCTACCGTGGTGTTCATTCTGATTTCGCTGATGACCGGCGCCCTGGGTTACTACCTCATGCGCCAGCGTCAGCGCGAGGACTCCCCGGCGGCGTCGGACGAAAAAGCGGTGCGTCCGGAAGAGAACGGCAGTGAAGACCTGCGTGGCTTCGACCCGTCACGGCCGTATCTGCTGCAATTCAACAGCCAGATGTACGGGGCCCCCGAGGTCATCGACATCGTGCAAAAAATTCGTCAGGCCCGAAATGCGCTGGTCGCCAATATCGGGCTGACGCTACCCCCGTTCGAAGCCGAGTTCAGTGAGGCGCTGGCCGTCGACGAGATGCGCTTTTGCGTGCATGAAGTTCCGACCGTGACGGCAACCCTCAGCGACCGTGTTGCGGTTGAATACGCCTCCTTGGCGCAGCCCCCGGACAGGGGCGATAGAGGCCTGGCTGAGCGGGACGAGGCGGACTGGTTGTGGCTCGACCCTGATGATCCATTGCTCGATGACCCCCAGATTGAGCGTTTCAGCGCCCAGAGCCTGATCATCGAACGGATGAAGCGGGCGATGTTGCTTAGCGGACCGCGGTTTCTCGGCATTCAGGAATGCAAGTCGATCCTCAGTTGGCTTGAACACAACCAGCCGGAGCTGGTGCAGGAGCTGCAGCGCATCATGCCGCTTTCGCGCTTTTCGTCGGTGCTGCAGCGCCTGGCGAGTGAGGGTGTGCCATTGCGCGCCGTGCGTTTGATCGTCGAGTCATTGATCGAGTACGGCCAGCATGAGCGTGAACCGGATGCCCTGGCCGATTACGCACGGATCGCCCTCAAGTCGCAGATTTTTCACCAGTACAGCGAAGCCGATGGCCTGCATGCGTGGCTCCTGTCGCCACAGACCGAGAACATCCTGCGCGAAGCGTTGCGCCAAACCCAGAGCGGGGTGTTTTTCGCCCTCGATAACGACAGCAGTGCGGCCTTGGTCGGGCTGCTCAACCAGGCCTTTGTGCTAAGGCCGAAAACCAAGAGCGTGCTGCTGGTTGCCCAGGATCTGCGCAGCCCGTTACGGGCGCTTTTGCTGGATGAGTTCAACCATGTGCCGGTGATGTCTTTTGCCGAGCTGGGGAGCAACTCCAAGGTCAAGGTATTGGGCCGTTTCGACCTGGGCCAGGACGAACCAATGCGTGGGGCGGCGGCATGAGCGCGTTATTTTTATCCGGATCGAGGGTGGCCCCATGATGTTCGAGCTGCGGGTGCTGGATGGTATGCATCAAGGCGCCGCGCTGCCGTTGTTTGGTGAGCAGTGGGGCGTGGGTGCCAATTCGGACGCTGATCTTCTGTTGAACGATCCCGGGGTTGCCAAGCATCACGCACGTTTGCGCTTGGCCGATGGCCGGTGGTCGGTGCAGGCCGAGGCGGGGCTGCTTAAAAACAGCGATGGGCAAGTGCTGGCGCAGATCGGCGAGCTTGCGCTGAACACGGTCTTTTTGATCGGCCCCGTTCGCTTGTGCGTCAGCCCTGCCGATCAGCCCTGGCCACAGGCACCCGCGCCTGCGGCGCCTGAGCCTGCGGAGCAGGCGCCGCTCGCGTTGAAACTGTCATCAATTCCATCGTCCCAACAAAAGCGTTTGCTTAGCCTGGTACTTGCGTTCGCCGTGCTCATTGCGGCAGCCGGCATCATCTTTAGCGGCGAGCGCAAGGCCCAGGCATCGCTGATGCCGGTAGTGGTTCAGAAGCCCGAACTGGGCTCGCCCTTTGAGGTGCGCCAGCAATTGCTGAAGATGCTCAGCGAGCGGGAACTGACTTCACGGGTCAGCTTGCAAGTCATCAATGGGCAGATTTCCCTGAGCGGTGATGTTTCCCAGGAAGAGGCGGACTTGGTCGCGCGCATGCTTGACCGCTTTGCCGGGCAGTTCGAAACCGCTGTGCCGGTGATCAGCCGCGTACGCACGCGTGACGGAGCACTGCCGTTCAAGATCGTGCAGATCATCAGCGGACCGAACGGCCACGTTGTGCTGGAAGAGGGCACCCGGTTGTTTGTGGGCGACGAAGTCAATGGCCTGCGCCTGGTGCTGATCGATAACAGCAAGGTGGTGTTCGACGGTGCGCAGCGCTATGAGGTGCGTTGGTGAGCGGCGCGTGGCAAGAGCGTCTCCAGGCTTGGCAACGCAGTCAGTCGGCGGCGTTGGACAGCTTTGCGCCGGTCACGATGCGCGGTCGCATACAGCGCGTCAACGGCATGCTGATGCAGTGTCGGCTGCCCCAGGCGCGCATCGGCGACCTGTGCCAGGTTGAAAAGCAACCGGGCGATTACATGCTCGCCGAGATCATTGGCTTCGATCAGCAGGATGCGGTGCTCAGTGCCCTGGGGAATCTGGAAGGCGTGAGTGTGGGCGCCAGCGTGGAGCGTCTTGGTGTGCCGCACAGGGTACGGGTGGGTGATGACCTGCTGGGCCAGGTGCTGGACGGTTTCGGCCGGCCGATTGCCGGCAACGGTCCCAGTGCGTTCGCCGAAGCGGATACGCCCGACGCAACCCCGGTGTTGTGCGAGGCGCCGTTACCCACGGAGCGGCCGCGCATCAACCGCGCATTGGCCACGGGGGTGCGATCGATCGACGGCCTGATGACGCTGGGAGAAGGCCAGCGCGTCGGGCTGTTCGCGGGGGCAGGCTGTGGCAAGACTACCTTGTTGGCCGAGATCGCCCGTAACGTGGACTGCGATGTGATCGTGTTCGGTTTGATCGGCGAACGGGGCCGAGAGTTGCGCGAGTTTCTTGACCATGAATTGGATGACCAACTGCGGGCCAAGGCGGTGCTGGTGTGCTCCACCTCTGACCGTTCCAGCATGGAGCGCGCCCGCGCCGCCTTCACCGCGACGGCGCTCGCCGAAGGTTTCCGGCGCAAGGGCCAGCGGGTGCTTTTGTTGATCGATTCCTTGACGCGTTTTGCGCGAGCCCAGCGTGAAATCGGCCTGGCTGCCGGCGAGCCGCTGGGGCGGGGCGGTCTGCCGCCTTCGGTGTACAGCCTGTTGCCGCGCCTGGTGGAACGGGCGGGGTTGACGCGTGACGGCGTGATCACGGCCATCTACACGGTGTTGATCGAGCAGGACTCGATGAATGACCCGGTGGCCGACGAAGTTCGCTCGCTGCTGGACGGCCATATCGTGCTGTCACGCAAGTTGGCCGAGCGCGGCCATTATCCGGCCGTGGACGTGCTGGCCAGCCTGTCGCGGATTTTGACCAATGTCTGCGAGCCCAGGCATATCCAGGCCGGTACGGCTTTGCGACGCCTGTTGTCGGCCTACCAGCAGATCGAGCTGATGCTCAAGCTGGGTGAGTACCAGGCAGGCAATGATGCCCTGACCGACATGGCGGTAAGCAGCCGCCAGGCGGTGGATAGCTTCCTGCGCCAAGACTTGCGTGAGCCTTCTGCGATCGACACGACGATGGACCAACTGACGGAGCTGACTGCCTATGTCCCATTCTGAAACGTTGCCCGGTGAGATCGAAACCCTGCGGCGGTTGCGTCGGTACCGGGCCGATCGTGCCGAACGTGCGCTGCGCGAGGCCAAACGATCACAGCAGGCATTGGTGGCGCACATCCAGCAGGCCCAAGACCTGCTGGAGAAAACCCGTCAGGAAGAGGAACGCCAATGTGCACAACTGTTGAGCGAGCACCAGGGGCAGGTTGTGAGCGTTCAGGCGCTGAAGTCGTGGAATCGCAAGGAACAAAGCCTGTCTGCCGGTACCCGGCGGGAAGAAGGCCAGGTGCAACAGCTGCAAGGGCAGCAGGAACAGCGTGAGGTGGAGGTAGGTATCGCGCAGAAGCACGTCTCCCAGTGCCTTCGCCAAGTAGAAAAACTGCAGGAATTGGCCAATTTACTCACGCAGGAACCGCTATGAACGCTATTTCAGCCAACACGCCTGAACGCCAACGCCGACGCGACCCTCGCGAGGACCGTGTCCACGAGGTGGGCGCCCCAGTGCCTTGGGAGCAACGGCAGCTCTTTACCCAATTGTTCGGTGATGACGAACAGGATTCGGGCCGTAGCGCGTCTCAGCCCGGAACCCGGGCCGGCGGTGATGTCGCCATGGTCGAGGCGTTGTCGGAGCAGTTGATACCTCGGCTGCAAAGCGGCTCGACGTGGCCGCTGACAGTGGCCATGTACTTGCCACGCCTGGGGCGGATCAATGCCCGTGTTCGTCGAGAAGGGGTGGGGTGGAATATCGAGCTTGAGGCGCAGCAGGACGCAACAGCGCGCTGGCTTTACGACGTACGGCACCAATGTGAGCACAGGCTCGCCGCGAGCCTGGCGTTACCGGTGGCGCTGTGCGTGGCGAATTCGGCGCCGGCATGATGTTGCCCTCTCTGGCCTTGCGCACTGTGAGGGCTGATGCAGTGGCTGCCCGGCGACGGCTGGGGCGTGGGTTGCACATGCCGTTCCAGGTGGCCGAACAGCGCGGTGAATTACGCCTGGAGCCTGGCACTGAGCCGGTTGGCGCTCAGTCGCTGTGCTTTGAAACCACCAGTGGGGTATTGGCGTTCAGCGAACCGGGGCCGCAATTGAGCTTGATGGGTGAGTGCCCGGTGACGTTGGCCCAGGCCGGCAACGATCCGGACTCCTGGTTCTGGGCATTGTTTCAGCACTACTTGAGCCCCCAGATACGTGACCTGTTCGGCTATATGCGGCTGCTGGAGACGGATCGGCCCGAGGGGTTCGGTTGCCGGCTCAGCGTGTCCCTGGGCGCCTCACGGGTCATGGGCTACCTGTGGCTGAGCGCTGGAAGCTTCCTCGCGTTGTGCGAGGCCGCCCCATGGCGCTCTGTCGCTGCACCCCTGCCGGGGCAGTTTCAACTGGCGATTGCCGTCACCCTGGGGCGCATGCGCCTGACCATTGCACAGGTACGCGGCCTGCGCGCCGGTGATGTGCTGGTCCCCGAGCTCGCGCTGTTCCAGGCGCAGGGCAGCGGTTATGTGCAGGTTGGCAGGCATCGGCTGCGGGGCAGTATTGACGATGAAAACGGGACTCTGTGCCTGACCCTTTCTTCTATCGAGGACACGTCTGTGGACGAGAATTTTGCGGCGCACGCCTACTCCGAGGATGCGCAGGATGAACCTGTGGTGGATATCTTTGGCCACGAGCCATTCGATGAGTTGAGCATGGCGCTGAATGTTCGCTGCGGCACGCTGAACCTCACGCTGGGCGAGTTGCGCAATCTGGGGCCTGGCTCGGTGCTGGGCATTACCGGTTACGCGCCTGGCCTGGCAGGCCTGTATTACGGCGACCGTCCCATTGGGCAGGGCCAACTGGTGGAAGTCGATGGCCGCTTGGGGTTGCAGCTGTCCCGCGTGCTTTTCGGTCGATGACAGTTCAGGGGCTGGACCCCCTCGTTCTCGCACTGTTTATTGCCACGCTGACGCTGACGCTGATGCCGATGCTGTTGATTATCTGCACATCGTTTTTGAAAATCGTGATTGTGCTGATGATTACCCGCAATGCCATCGGCGTGCAGCAAGTGCCGCCGAGCATGGCTATCAACGGCATCGCATTGGCCGCGACGCTGTTTATCATGGCGCCGGTGGGTTACCAGATCGCAGAAAGCCTCAAGATTTCTCCGCTGGACACGAGCAGCGTGCAGGGGGTGCTGCAGACAGGCGCAGAGGCCATCAAGCCGTTGCGTGCATTCATGCTGCGCAATCTCGACCCCGACGTGCTCACCCACCTGTTGGAGAATACCCACCGCCTCTGGCCCGCGCAGATGGCGCAGGAGGTGCAGCGTGAAGACCTGATCCTGCTGATTCCCGCCTATGTATTGTCGCAACTGCAGGCGGGGTTCGAGATCGGGTTTCTGATTTACATCCCCTTTATCGTGATTGACCTGATTGTCTCCAACCTCTTATTGGCGCTGGGCATGCAAATGGTTTCACCCATGACCATTTCCCTGCCGCTCAAATTGCTGCTGTTTGTAATGGTGTCCGGCTGGTCGCGGCTGCTCGACAGCCTGTTCCTTTCTTATCTCTGAGCTGAATATGGAACCGATCGTATTGTTCAAGCAGGGCATGTTACTGGTCGTGGTATTGACCGCACCGCCGCTGATCGTGGCTGTGGTGGTAGGCGTGCTGACCTCGCTGGTTCAGGCGCTGATGCAGGTGCAGGATCAGACGCTGCCGTTTGGCATCAAGCTGGTGGCGGTGGGTGTCACCCTGATCATGACCGGACGCTGGATCGGCGTGGAGTTGATCCAACTGATCAACCTGACGTTCGACATGATCGGCCGTTCGGCCCTCCACTGAGGTTGCTTCTGTGCTGCTGTATCTTGAATACCTGCCAAGCTTGGTGATTGCCATGGCGCGCATTTATCCCTGTGCCTTTCTGGTCGCTGCATTCTGTTTTCAACATATACGTGGCATGCCCCGGCACACGATCGTGATGGTCATGGCATTGATCCCCGCGCCGGGTATCCATGCAGCGTTGGAGGGGCTGGATTACTCGGGCCTCATGCTCGTCGCCTTGGCGCTCAAGGAGTTGGCCCTCGGGGTAGTACTGGGCGTGTTGCTGTCGATGCCGTTCTGGATGTTCGAGTCGGTGGGCGCGCTGCTGGATAACCAGCGAGGCGCGTTGGCCGGGGGCCAGCTCAACCCGTCGCTGGGCCCGGACGCAACGCCCATCGGGCATATGCTCAAGCAGTTGGCGATTTTTCTGTTGATGGTCACCCTGGGGCTTGGCGCACTGACCCAGGTGATCTGGGACAGCTACCTGATCTGGCCGCCGACGGTGTGGTTCCCGCTGCCGGGGCCCAATGGGTTCAGCGTATTCATCGCGCTGCTCGGGGATACGTTCACCCATATGATGCTCTACGCGGCGCCCTTTATCGCCGTGCTGCTGTTGCTGGAGTTCGGCATCGCACTGCTGGGTGTTTACAGTCAGCAGTTGCAGGTGAGCACACTGGCTCCGCCACTCAAGAGCCTCGCGGGTATCGGTATCCTCTTGCTGTATTTTGCGTTATTGCAGGATCTGATCGTCGGGCGTATGAGTTTGCTGGGTGACCTCAAGCATTCCCTTGGGCTGCTGTTCAAGGTGGCGATGCCATGAGCGACTCGGGAGAGAAAAAACACCCCGCCTCCGCTAAAAAGCTGCGTGACCAGCGTAAGAAAGGCCAAGTCTCCCAGAGCCAGGATGTAGGCAAGTTGCTGGCGCTGACCGCCATCAGCGAAATCGCGCTGTATACCGCCCAAAGCAGTTTGCAACGTTTCGAACAATTGATGGTGCTACCGATTTCACGCATGAATCAGCCCTTCGTGCGAGCGCTGGAAGAAGTGCTGTTCGATGGGGTGGTGGTGTTTCTATCGTTCGCCTTATTGATGGTTGGGGTGGCGATTGCCACGAAGCTGATCAGCAGTTGGTTGCAAGTCGGGTTTCTGTTCGCCCCGGAAGCACTCAAGCTCGATTTCAATCGGGTCAATCCCATGAGCCAACTCAAGCAAATGTTCTCCGCCCAGTCGGTGATGAACCTGCTGATGAGCGTGGCCAAAGCGTTTCTCCTGGGCCTGATTGTGTATCTGGTGGTCTGGCCCTCTTTGGGCACGCTGATTAATCTGGCCAACAGCGATCTGCAAAGCTACCTGCTGGCGCTGATTGCGCTGTTCCGCTATCTGCTCCATGCCTGTCTCGGATTGCTGTTGGTGTTGGCACTGACCGACCTGACCCTGCAAAAGTACTTCTTCGCCAAGCGCATGCGCATGACCCAGGTCGAAGTGGTCAAGGAATACAAGGACATGGAGGGTGACCCGCACGTCAAGGGGCAGCGCCGCTCGTTGGCGTATCAGTTGGCGCAGGAGGAACCCAAGGTCAAGTTGCCCAAGCTGGAAGAGTCGGACATGTTGGTCGTCAACCCGACCCACTTTGCCGTCGCCCTGTATTACCGTCGCGGCAAGACGCCGTTGCCGCAGTTGGTGGCCAAGGGCACGGATGCGCAGGCGCGCAAACTGATCGATCGCGCCAAGGCGGCTGATGTTCCGGTCATTCAATGCGTATGGCTGGCCCGCACGATTTACGAGAAAAAGCTCGGCGCGCCGATTCCTCGTGAGACGTTGCAGGCCGTGGCGTTGATCTACCGTACCTTGCGTGAGCTTGACGATGAGGCCAAGCGTGAAACCCTTACATTGCCGGAGCTCGAGCAGCGCTGATCAGCGTATGACCGAAAGGTCCAGAGCGTGCAAGTTGGCCAGAGACAGCATCCGGCTGAGGATTTTTTCCAGCGCCTGGGGTTGTGCGGGCAGGGCGTGCCAGATAACCAGCGCGCCCTGGTTGTCCACATAGAGGTAACAGCCGTCAAACGCCAGCGCCTGTTGGAAACGACGCTCCAATACCTGTTCCAACTGCCCAGCTTGCAGGGCCATGCCTGCAATGTGTAAGGCTACGCCCTTGCGTGTGCCCGCATCGCACGAGCGCAATGTAATCCCCCTGCACAACTGCTGATGAGCGGGACGGCCGCTCACCAGGTCGTCAATGAGCATCTGGCGGTTCACAGGGGCGCCTGCCTCCACGCTCATCGCTCCAAGGACACGGTCTGATAGTCCGAACGCTCCCCGGCCGGGCCAGGTTCGACGCGCATCTGCGGGGGCCACCAGACCACCATCTTGTCTTTGCTCGATTGCGGACGTGAGCAGGAGTCGCCTTTGCAGGTCGATGTGCAACCGGTAACAAGCAGTACGGCAGCCATAAGCGCGGCATGCATCAGTTTGTGGTTCATGGTGTAGGTGTCCGGGTTGGGAGTGGGGTGATCAGGGAAGGGCGTGGCACACTCAGATGTTCATCCTTGATGACCGGACGCATGGCGATAAACACTTCAGCTTCTTCACCAGGCTTGAGCCAGGCACGCGGCCAGACGGTGACTGCCAGCGTTTGCGAATTGCTGCATTCCTTCTCATCGATGCGCACATTGCGCTTGAACTGATTGCGCAGCACCACCACCGCCACGTTGTAGTGCGGGCCTGCATACCATTGGCTGCGCTCAGTATTCAGCGCCAGCAAGTCGCGGGTGCTGCACAACGTGTTCAGCCCCAGCGGCATAGGTTCGGCCTTGAACGCCTTGGGCACTTCGCCGCTGACCAGATGCGCCAGGGTGCTGGTGATATCGCTGCGGTTAATCACCGGCTGATGGGGGGCGTAGCGCCGCGCCAATGGCTTGAGCGCAGCTTGCAGTTCGACCTGATCGTCCTGAGGCAAATAGCGCGAAGGGTCAGACTGATCGCCGATCACTCGCGGGGTCAGGATGAACAGCCGCTCACGCCGGTTATTCTGCCGTTCGGTCGAGGAGAACAGCGCCTTGCCCAGTAACGGTATGTTCCCCAGCACGGGGACCTTGTTTTGTTTATCGGTGCTTTCGGTGACGTGGAACCCGCCCACCACCAACGAGCGCTTTTCTGCCATCACGGCTTGGGTGCTGACCTTGCCTCGGCGTACATCCGGGCCAATACGTTCGGGGTTGGACTCGTCAAAGTTACCGTCTTCGATGTCTATCGCCAGATGGATCTGATGACCGCCCCGGCTGGTGATCACTCGGGGAACCACCTGGAAGCTGGTGCCCACGGTGATGGGCAGGATCGTCGCGTTTCTGGTGCCGGCAGTCAGGTATTGAGTACGGTTGAAGTCAATGATCGCCGGTTGGTTTTCCAGGGTCAGCACCGAGGGATTGGAGACCATGGTTGCCAGCCCGCGGGACTCCAGCGCGCGGATATCGGCGTAAAAGCGATCAAGACGTCCGATCGATAATTGTGATGCGGTACCGGGCGCCATGTTGACGCCGCCACGGAAGCGACTGTTCTGAAAGCCCCACTTGATACCGAATTCATTTAATTGCGTGCGCTCGATGTCGAGGATGATTGCATCGATTTCCACCAGCTTGCGCGCGACATCCAGTTGGCTGATCAACTCGCGATACATCGCTTGTCGCTCCGGCAAGTCATAAATCAGGATGGCGTTGTTACGCACATCCGCCTCGACGCGGATCCGGCTGGTGCCCACTGGCGCCCGAGGCGTAATCGACATGCCGGCATCCGGGGCAGGTGCACTGAGCATTTGCCCCAGCAGCGGGTTGCCCAAGCGCGCAAAGCTGGGCGTGACCGGTGCGGGCTGGGACTGGGACGGAGAACGTTGGGCCAGCCCGGAAAGCGTCGTGCCGGAGCGCGGCTCCAATAGCCCGCGCAGCATGCTGGCAACGCCAGGGATAACGATTTTTTCGCTGCGATACTCTATCTGGCGGTCTGCGGCATTGGCGAATTTCAGCGGGAACGTCAGCACGCTCTGTTTTTCATCCGCAGAGCGACGCTGGCTGCTGAATTGCTTGATCTGTTCGATGTAGCTTTTGGGGCCGGATACCAGAACGATGCCGTCTTCCGGCAACTCGCCCCAGCCGAAGCGACTGTCGAGCAGACCGATATCAGTTAGCGCCTGCTTGAGGTCGGAAACCGTCTCGGAAGAGACTTCCAGGCGCGCGGACTCTTGTTGGTCCAGTGTGCTGATAAACAGTGTGTTGTTGTACATGTACCACTGGAAGCGGTGTTCGACGCCCAGTCTGTCCAGCAGCGACTGCGGTGTGTTCGCTCGGATCTTGCCATTGACGTCGCCCTCCAGCAGGCCCTCGATTTGCAGTTGCGTGCCGAAGGTCTGGGCGAAGTCCTCGAGCACTTCGCGTAGAGGCTTGTGTTCGGCCTCATAGGCGTAGGCGGTGTTTTTCCACTCGGGAGGGATGGCAGCAAAGGCGCTGAGCACCGGAGCGAGCAAACCGGCGAGCGCGATCAGGCACCTGAAGTGGGCACGTCTGAACGAAGTCTCAGGCGGGTTAACGCGCGAGCTGTTGCGCTTGAAGAGGTTCTTATACATAGCTGTTTCCCTGATTAGTGCGACAACGAACGTAGCGAGGTGGGGCTGAGCGGATGGGTCGGCTTGTTCAGGCGTGCAAAGGTTGCCCGCCAGGTATCGCGTTGGTTGAGCAGGGACTCTATACAGCGTTGCAGAGGCTGTTCGCCGTGGGGCTTATGCAGGCAATGAACCAGCCAGAGTTCACCGCTGGTTGGGTGCTGAGCGAGAGCACCCTGGAAGTGGTGCAGGCTTATTGCGCCCAGTCGCATCCACGTCATCAGCACTGATTTATTCGGGAGTTGTTGGGTCAGTTGGACACTTAGCAGAAGAGTGTCCGGACGGTGACGCAAGACGATTTCGTCGTCGTTTTCGAATAACCTCAACTCTGCGCCGCCACTTCTCAAACACTCGGCAAGTAGCTCTTTCATGTTACTGGGCGCTGTCCAGAGCAGACTTCATTAGCATGAACTTTACGCGGGTCTGTTCATTGATGAGGTATTCAGACTTGCGGTGTTTTACCACAAGGTCATAAAACAAGTCCGCGTCCTGCTCTGACCCGGAGTAATTGTTTACCGCAGAGTCGACCTCACGTTTAACGTGTTTTGCGTCTCTGACAAGTCTATCTCTAAGGCTGTCGAAAAAGTTCATGTGAGGTGCCTTTCTGGGTGTGTAACCCTTTATGGCTTTTATTTCGAAATGGTTCCATGTGTTGCGTCTTATATGTTAAGAAATATGTCCCCGTCGTCCGTTGTCGAAGGGCTTTCATCGTTGCTCATGACGGCCTTGACCATAGAGATCCAGTCAATCCGGAAATCTCCCTCATCGGTATTCAATAACAGCGTTTGAGGCTCGATCGAGTTTGCTGCGCGCAGCGACCAGTGATGACTACCGCTGCTGTCTAGGCATCGCCTCACCGTCTCGAGGTCATGTGGATTACAAAGTAATGTCGCCTTGATTGCAGGGATTTGGCACGCCAGCAACTGCTTGATCAGGGCTCCGATACGTTGAGGTGGGGACGTTTGCTCAAGCAAAAGGTGAATAGCCTGGTTGGCAATTGAAGTGGCGCATCGTTCGAGGTTTTCAAAGAGGACCTGACGCTCTGCTTCCCAGCGTTTGAGTTGGGCATCGGCACGCTGCCATATTTCAAACCCTGCTTGTTCAAGCGAGCGTTCCCGTTGTTCGTGTGCTTCCCTCAGCAATTGTCTGGCACCAGCCTTTGCCTGCTCTATCACATCACTGGCCTGGGTATAACTGGCCAGGGTTTCACCGGAAATCAGGCTTCCCGGGAGAGGCGGCGTAGCGCCAGGCGAGTTGATCGTACGTCGACATAGCATCGTTAATCTCCTTGCGGCTGCGGCCATGACTCGCAAGCACTGCTGTTAAGGTTCAGCGTGCCTATACGCCACACCACGGCGTGCCAGAGGGTATCGAGCCGACTGTGCGATCCATTGAGCGCCAGTGGCATTTCTTCCAGATCAAGCACGCGTCGGCGTGCAAAGCGTAGCCTTATCCGTTGCCAGGCCGCGGGTGGGATCCAAGCGCGCAACAACTGCAACGGATCCTTATCCGGTTGCACGATATCCAGGCATAGCGCCTTGGACAGGCTGTTACACCACAGAAGATGGTGCTCATCCAATGCTGCTGCGTAGCTGGGCCGGCAGATACCGTCGATCAGCGCCAGCCCCAGCTCAAGTTGCTCGCATGAGGCAATTGCCAATTGGAGTAAGGCGGGGTCAGGCATTGTCGGCAGGCAGGGAGTTATACCGTAATGTGTACCCGTTGCGACTAGCCCGCGGCGATGAACGTCTACAAGCGCCGCATGGGTATGCGTGCTTTTCCAGTCTGCGTGCGCATATAACCAGGGGGCTGCCCACCATCGGGCCCATGCGAGGTTACTCATTGTTTGAATGCGCGGGCATGTCAGGGGACCGCGCGTGCGTTTGAGCGTGCAAGACAGGTTCGGGCGTGGCTCGCTGTTTTCGCTTCTGCCAGAACAGGGTGGCCGACACCATAAGCGCCAGGACCAATAGCGAGACCGTCACGCTGGCTCGCCAAAAACCAAGGTCGTCGCCTGGGACCAGAAACGGCCCGAAGTAAACCAGGCTTTGTTGTTCCGTATAAGCTGTCGCTGGCACGAATACCACGGTCAGTTTCTGCGGATTATCGAGCGCCGTGGCCATGCCGGGTATGCTACTGGCAACCAGCCTGCGCACACGGGCCCTGATATTGTCGGGGTCAAGCCGCGGATCATGTTTGATAAACACCGACGCGGAGGCCGGTTGGACAGGCTCGCCCGGCGCCACTCGCTCAGGCAGTACCACATGGACCCTGGCCACGATGACCCCATCAATGTTCGATAAGGTGGTTTCCAACTCCTGGGACAGGGCGTAGATGTAGCGTGCTCGTTCTTCCAGTGGCGTCGAGATGACGCCTTCCTTACGAAAAGTGTCGCCCAACGTAGCGCGTGCTGCCCGAGGTAGTCCAACGGCCTCCAGCGTTCGTACGGCCCTTGCAATATCGATGGCATTGACTACTACGACAACGCCGTCTTTTGCGGGAACCTTGCTCGCACGAATATGTTTGTCCGCCAGTTCTGCTACAACTTCGTTGGCCTCTTGTTCCGTTAATTGCCGGTGGAGTTCGACACGTTCACTGCAGCCACTTAGCATGAGTGTGAAAGACAGGGTTAATGCAGTAAACAACGTGCGCGTCATGTTGACCTACTGGAGGTTGCTGATTTTATCAATGCACTGCGCGGTTTTACCAACACACTTCGTCAACATTAGCTGAAGCAATAATGCGTCGGAGAGTTGGCCTGGGTATTTTCGGGCCTCGTCAAGTTTGTCTGTGCTGCCGAGTGCACGCAAACTTTTGGACATACGTTCAGTTACGCCGGTTAGCTTGCCTGCGGTGTCGGTCAACAGGTTTTTTGGCGTTGGCTGATCAACTGTCGGGCTCGTATAGGCAGATGGCGTCATGGCCGAATTGAAAAAGTTCACATCTGTGCTTGAGGCGAACACTTCTTCTGTTCTGTAGGCGCCCGGCAGTCTGGCGTCAGCAGGCTTTATAACTTCTATCATCATGCAGCCCCGTGGGTGAGTAGTTGCCAATGCGGTGTTGATAGTCGGTAATGGAGTCTGCACTTAAATGGCCCTCCCGGCAGAGGCTGCCGGAAAGGCCAGATACGTTCAGGCGGTTACAAACGCAGGGCGTCGACAGCCGATTTGATACCACTGGTATTGGCGTTCTCTGCCGCTTTGAACGCGTTTTTTACACCGTCTGCGCGTTTCTTGCGTTCAGAGGCTTCCAAGCCAGCGTCGGCATCCTGCGCAGACATACCGCCACTGCCAGCGCCAAAACCGCCCGCATAAGGTGAATAGGAAGATCCACTAGGAATAGTCATATCATTTTCTCCGTAGATAACGTTATTTTTACTGGGGTCAGCAATACGCTAAAAAATTTTTGTATAACCGTAGTGCCTTTCCATCATTTAAGTGGTTCAAGAGATTTTTGCGTTCCATGGGGTTCCGAGCGGAATGTTTCAAAAAATGTAAGTTGATAGCGGTATAGGTCGTGGCGATTCTCAGCTCAGCGAAACGCCCAGATGCTTCATCCGGTGGTAGAGCGTTCTTTTGGCTACTCCTAGTTCTATCGCCACACTGTCGACACAGCGGTCGTTTTGACGAAGAGACTCCTCAATCAGCGATTTCTCCATCTGATGCAAGCGGGCCTTCAGGCTCATTTCCCGTTCCTGGCGCGTTATCACCGTTGCTGAGAGCGGTGGCAGGCCCAGTACAAAACGCTTCGCCGTAGAACGTAACTCGCGCACATTGCCCTTCCAGGAATGACACAGCAACTGTTGTAACAACCACTTGCCGGGACGGGGCGGAGCGGGGAGTTTGAAGTGCTCAGCCTCATGCTCAATCATGTCGAGGAACATCGGTATAATCCGCTCTCGCCGCTCCCGTAAAGCCGGAAGATGAATGCTGACAACATTCAAGCGAAAGTACAGGTCTCGCCGGAAGGTACCTTGCTCGACCATGTCGTGCAGCGCGTGCTGAGCAGAGGCGATCACTCGCATGTCCACTGGTATGAATCGGGTCGAGCCCAAACGCTCAACCCCGCGAGACTCCAATACCCGTAGCAGCTTGGCTTGCAACGTCAGTGGCATGCTGTCGATTTCATCGAGGTATAAGGTGCCCAAGTGTGCCGCTTCAACGAATCCGGCTCGAGATTGCATGGCGCCCGTGTAGGCGCCGCTGTTGACGCCGAACAACTGGCTTTCGGCAAGGCTTTCCGGGATGGCCGCACAGTTGACCGCAACGAAGTTTCCTTTGCGGCGTGACAGGTGGTGAATACGTTGTGCCAGTGTATCTTTACCGGTACCTGTTTCTCCCATCAGCAGAATATCTATATCGAGAGCGGCTGTGCTGTTAACAGTCGTTTCGATGTTCGGGCAATCAGAAAAAGTTATATCTGTTATAGGTTTATTCTGACTGAGCGTCGACATAAATGCTTTGGTCCATTGCGGTAGCCACTCGATAAGGGCTGTCTCCATTAGCGTTAGTTAAACAGGATTTTTTTGGCTTGTCATGATCCTGTTAAAGCAGCAGGCAAAATGAAAAGTATGAATGCTCAAGCGATAAAGGATTTCAAGTGAAGATTAGAAGTGTCAGGCAAGTTGGGTGTAAGAGAAATCCTGAATTAATAGCGATTAATTTTAAATGGCGAGTTTTTTAACGAGGGATAACGGTTAATGTGCGGCGAGCGTTTGAAGTTAAAAACGTATCAGCAGATGTCATGCTTGCAAAGTTTGTTTCTTCATAGGAAGTATTTTATTTGCGCGGCGCTCTAACGCCCACAAAAAAGCCGATGCAATGCATCGGCTCATTTTTGCGGCGTCAAAAACCGCAGGCAATTCTTACACGTTGAAACGGAAGTGCATCACATCACCATCCTTGACGATGTATTCCTTACCTTCAAGACGCCATTTACCGGCTTCCTTTGCACCCGCTTCGCCCTTGTACTGGATGAAGTCGTTGTAGGCGATCACTTCAGCGCGGATAAAGCCTTTTTCGAAGTCGGTGTGGATCACGCCGGCGGCCTGTGGCGCGGTGGCGCCAACCTTGACGGTCCAGGCGCGGACTTCTTCGACACCGGCGGTGAAGTAGGTCTGCAGGTGCAGCATTTCGTAGCCGGCGCGGATCACGCGGTTCAGGCCAGGCTCTTCCAGGCCCAGGGCCTCGAGGAACATGTCTTTTTCTTCGCCGTCATCCAGCTCTGCGATTTCCGCTTCGATCTTGTTGCACACGGGGACCACGATCGCGCCTTCTTCGTCGGCGATGGCCTTGACCACGTCCAGCAGCGGGTTGTTCTCAAAGCCGTCTTCAGCGACGTTGGCGATGTACATCACAGGCTTGGTGGTGAGCAGGTGGAAACCCTTGATCACGGCTTTTTCGTCGGTGCTCATGTTCTTCATGAGGCTACGCGCCGGCTTGCCTTCGGTGAAGTGAGCGATCAACTGCTCCAGCAGGCCTTTCTGGACTACTGCGTCCTTGTCACCGCCCTTGGCGTTGCGCGCGACTTTCTGCAGTTGTTTCTCGCAGCTGTCGAGGTCGGCGAAGATCAGTTCCAGGTCGATGATCTCGATGTCACGCTTAGGGTCAACGCTGTTGGAGACGTGAATCACGTTCTCGTCTTCAAAGCAGCGGACCACGTGGGCGATGGCATCGGTCTCACGGATGTTGGCCAGGAACTTGTTGCCCAGGCCTTCACCTTTCGAGGCGCCCGCTACCAGGCCGGCGATGTCGACGAATTCCATGGTAGTCGGCAGGATGCGCTTGGGATTGACGATGGCCGCCAGTGCAGCCAGGCGTGGGTCGGGCATGGCCACGATGCCGCTGTTGGGCTCGATGGTACAGAAGGGGAAGTTCTCCGCTGCAATACCGGACTTGGTCAGGGCGTTGAACAGGGTGGATTTGCCGACGTTGGGCAGGCCGACGATGCCGCAATTGAATCCCATGGTGTTTCCCCTCGGTAAAAGTCAGGCCTTCTGGCTGTGCAGGTTTTTCATCGCACGGTTCCATTCACCGGCGAAGATATCCGGCAGCACGCCGAGGGCAAAGTCGATGCTGGCATCGAGTTTTTCCTGTTCGGCGCGTGGCGCACGACCCAGGACGAAATTTGAAACCATACTGGCAACGCCTGGGTGGCCAATGCCGAGCCGCAGACGGTAGAAATTATTCTGATTACCCAACTGCGCGATGATGTCGCGCAAGCCATTGTGCCCGCCATGCCCGCCGCCCAGCTTGAGCTTGGCAACGCCGGGTGGCAGGTCCAGTTCGTCATGGGCCACCAGGATTTCCTCGGGTTTGATCCGGAAGAACCCCGCAAGCGCCGCGACAGCCTGGCCGCTGCGGTTCATGTAGGTGGTGGGAATCAGCAGACGAACATCCTGACCCTGGTGCGAGAAGCGCCCGGTCAGGCCAAAATATTTGCGATCGGCCACAAGATTGATGCCTTGGGCGTGGGCGATGCGCTCAACAAAAAGGGCCCCCGCGTTATGCCGGGTCTGTTCGTATTCGGCGCCTGGATTTCCCAGGCCAACGATCAGTTTAATGGCGGTCACGACAGGGGCCCTTCCTTTGGAGTTGTGGATAACATCGCCGCAACCAACGTGCGGCGAAAGTGGACGACAGGAGCTCACTTATCCAGAGATAAACTTCGCGTTATCGCCCGCTTTCTCGCTACGTTTCGGTCCGCGATGTTTCCTCAAGCCCCGACGCTGCACAGAGCATTACTCGGCAGCGGTTTCGCCTGCTTCATCTTCTGCTACAACACGTGGCGCGTGGACGTTGGCAACAGCCTTGTCGTCGTTGTGAGCCAGTGCAACGAACTCAACGCCTTTAGGGGCCTTGAGGTCGGACAGGTGAATGATGGTGCCGATTTCAGCAGCCGACAGGTCGACTTCGATGAACTCAGGCAGGTCTTTCGGCAGGCAGCTTACTTCCAGCTCGGTAGTAGTGTGGGAAACAACGCCACCTTTCTTGACCGGAGCTTCTTCACCAACAAAGTGCACTGGAACGATGGCGGTCAGTTTCTGGCCGGCAATAACGCGTACAAAGTCAGCATGCAGCACGTGGCCTTTGGCCGGGTGACGTTGCAGGGCTTTGATGATCACGTTCTGCTTGGTGCCGCCAACGTTCAGTTCGATAACGTGGCTGTAGGCAGCATCGTTTTCGAGCAGTTTGGCAACTTCTTTAGCCAGCATGCTGATGGATTCAGGGGCTTTGTCGCCACCGTAAACTACAGCTGGAACCAGGCTTGCGAGACGACGCAGGCGGCGGCTCGCACCTTTCCCCAGGTCGGAACGCACTTCAGCATTCAGAGTAAAATCGTTCATGTTGTATCTCCAAAATAACCACATTCGCCCCAGCGTTTGCGACCAGCGCTAAAGGCGATATGGGCAAAAAAGCCCCGCCCCAGCGGAATGCTGGGGCGGGGCGCTTTTCGTCAGTGAAATGGTCCGCAGGTTTGACCCTTAGCGGAACATCGCGCTGATCGATTCTTCGTTGCTGATGCGGCGAACCGCTTCGGCAACTACCGGTGCGATATCCAGTTGACGGATACGCGAACAGGCTTGAGCTGCAGCGGACAACGGGATGGTGTTGGTCACCACCAGTTCGTCCAGCATGGAGTTCTCGATGTTCTCGATCGCTCGGCCCGACAGCACAGGGTGTGTGCAGTAGGCGAAGACTTTTGCGGCACCGTGCTCTTTCAAGGCTTTCGCCGCGTGGCACAGGGTGCCGGCGGTGTCGACCATGTCATCAACCAGAATACAGGTACGCCCTTCGACATCACCGATGATATGCATCACTTCAGAGTGATTGGCTTTCTCGCGGCGTTTGTCGATGATACCGAGGTCCACGCCCAGGGATTTGGCGACAGCTCGTGCACGCACGACGCCACCAATGTCCGGGGACACGATCATCAGGTTTTCAAAGCGTTGGTCTTCGATGTCATCCACCAGGACGGGGGAGCCGTAGATGTTATCTACAGGAATATCGAAGAACCCCTGGATTTGGTCAGCGTGCAGGTCAACCGTGAGAACACGGTCGATACCTACCACGGTCAGCATGTCAGCAACGACTTTCGCGCTGATGGCCACACGTGCGGAGCGCGGACGGCGATCCTGACGGGCATAACCAAAATAAGGGATTACAGCTGTGATTCGAGTCGCTGAGGAGCGGCGGAAGGCATCAGCCATCACGACGAGTTCCATCAGGTTATCGTTGGTCGGAGCGCAGGTCGGCTGAATAATGAAGACGTCTTTACCGCGAACGTTTTCATTGATCTCGGCAGTAATTTCGCCGTCGGAGAATTTACCGACAGAGATGTCACCGAGAGGGATATGCAGCTGACGTACGACACGTCGAGCCAGATCGGGGTTGGCATTCCCCGTAAAGACCATCATCTTGGACACGCGCAGTACCTAGAGGCTGAGGGTAACCTGGATGAGTATTAGAAAATGGCAGGGGCGGCTGGATTCGAACCAACGCATGGCAGGATCAAAACCTGCTGCCTTACCGCTTGGCGACGCCCCTGTATCTGTTGCAACGAGTGCCTAACACTCGATTCCTTTTAGAGCAGATTTTGCAGCTTGCGATGCAACATCGAAACGTTGCTTCCTTTTGCTACAAACCCTGTAAGGGTCTCTGTAAGAAGGGCCGAGACTTTATCAGCTTCAGCTTTGCTTGGGAAGCCCCCAAACACACAACTTCCAGTTCCGGTTAATTTTGCTTCGGTAAATTTACCTAACAAATTCAAAGCGTTACGTACTTCTGGATAACGCCTTGCTACAACCGGTAAGCAGTCATTTCGACTGTTTCCCTTGGGAACGGGGCGCACTTTAATGGGAGAAGAGTTACGTGTCAACAACGGATCTGAAAAAATTTCTGCTGTACTTACAGATACTTGCGGCACCAGCACGATATACCACGGCTCTTCGGGCTCCACGGGGGTCAGTTTCTCCCCCACACCCTCGGCAAATGCGGCATGCCCATGCACGAAAACCGGGACGTCGGCGCCGAGTGTGAGGCCCAGTACGGCCAGGCGATCAAGGTCCCAGCCCAGTTGCCACAAGTGGTTGAGCCCGAGCAGGGTGGTCGCGGCATTTGAACTGCCGCCACCGATACCGCCGCCCATGGGCAGGATCTTATCGATCCAGATATCGATGCCGAGTGGGCAGCCGGATTGCTGCTGAAGTTTCTTCGCGGCCTTCACGATCAGGTTGCTGTCGTGTGGCACGCCTTCGAACGCGGTGTGCAGCTTGATCACGCCATCGTCACGCACGGCGAAGGTCAGTTCATCGCCGTAGTCGAGAAATTGAAACAGCGTCTGCAACTCGTGGTAGCCGTCTTCACGACGGCCCAGGATGTGCAGCATCAGGTTGAGTTTGGCGGGAGAGGGCAGCGTGAGTTTTGCGACAGTCACGTTATTGCCCCAATTTACGCGGTTGCCAGTCCTTGATCACCAGCGTGACGTCAAGGTCGGTGCCGTGCAGTTTGATGCGCTCGGGCAGCCAGTAGCCGTTCTGCTGCACGTAGCTCAGGTACTCGACCTGCCAGCCGTCCTGCTCCAGGGAGGCCAGGCGACTGTCACCATTGAGGCTCAAGCGGCTTTTGCTGTCCGGCGCGGGCAGGCCGCGCACCCACCAGACCAGGTGTGAAACAGGCAGCTTCCAACCGATCTGCTGCTCCAGCAGTTCTTCCGGCGAGGTCGCTTCGTAGCGGCCCTGGTTGGCCACTTCAAGGCTGACTTGCCCCGGTCGACCGGTCAGGCGAGCGGCACCGCGACCCAGCGGGCCTGAAAGACGAATATCGTAGTAATCCTGGCGTTGCAGCCAGAACAAGGTGCCGCTGCCGGAATCTTTCGGTGCGCGCACCCCGACCTTGCCTTCGATCTGCCAGCCGTCAATGCTGCTGAGCTGGTCCTTGTGCTGTTGCCATTGTGCCGGGTTGCCCTGGCCTTCAACGGATTCGCGGTTGCCTACGCCCGCGCAACCGGCGAGCAGGGCGATGAAACTGAAAACGATAACGTGGCGCAAGAACATAAGCTTATAGGGTCTCGGATCCGGTCAGGCGCTTGATGGTGCCGCGCAGGATGGGGCTTTCGGGTTGTTCCTTGAGGAATTTTTCCCAGATTTGTCGCGCTTCGCGTTGCTTGCCGTTGGCCCACAGCACTTCGCCCAGGTGGGCGGCGACCTCCTGGTCGGGGAAGCGCTCCAGTGCCTGGCGCAGCAGGCGCTCGGCCTCGTCGAGGTTGCCCAGGCGATAGTTGACCCAGCCCAGGCTGTCGAGCACGGCCGGGTCTTCCGGGTTGAGCTTGTGGGCCTGTTCGATCAGCACCTTGGCTTCGGCGTAGCGCGTTGTGCGGTCGGACAAGGTGTAGCCCAGGGCGTTGAGGGCCATGGCGTTGTCCGGGTCGCGCTTGATGATCAGGCGCAGGTCTTTTTCCATCTGCGCCAGGTCGTTGCGTTTTTCTGCCTGCATGGCGCGGGTGTAGAGCAGGTTGAGGTCGTCGGGGTATTGCAGCAACGCTTGTTGCAACAATTTCCAGGCGCGTTCGCCCTGGTTGTTGGCCGACAAGGTCTCGGCCTGGATCAGATACAACTGGATCGCGTAGTCCGGTTCGGCATCGCGGGCCGCGGCCAGGCGTTTCTCCGCTTCGTCGGTACGACCGTTGCTCATCAGAATATCGGCCTGGCGCAACTGGGCCGGCAGGTAATCATTGCCCGGGCCGACCTGGGCGTACTCGAGCAAGGCCGCTTGCGGGTCGTTGCGTTCTTCAGCGATGCGGCCCAGGTTCAGGTGCGCCGAGTCCACATGGCTTTCGCGCGCGACCAGCTCTTCAAGATAACCCTTGGCCTCATCCCAGGCCTTGGCTTCCAGGCACACCAGCGCGAGGGAATAACGCAGTTCGTCATCGTCCGGGTATTGCTGGACCAGATTGGCGAACTGCACCTTGGCGTCTTCCATTCGATCCTGCTCAACCAGCATCCGCGCGTAAGTCAGGCGCAGGCGCTTGTCGTCCGGATATTTCTTGATGCTTTTTTCCAGCAGTGGAATCGCTTCCTTGCCGCGGTTGAGGTTCTGCAGCAGGCGGGCGCGTAGCAGGATCGGTGCAATCTCACCGTCTTCCGGCGGGTTCTGCTCCAGCAGCTTGAGGGCGGCGTCGGCTTCATCGTCCTGCTGCAGCAGCAAGGCTTTGCCAAAAATCAGCTGGCTGTTCTTCGGATGCTTTTGCAGCAGGCGGTCGAAACTTTTCATCAGGCCATTGCGCGTGTCCTGATCGGTATCGGCGGCCGACAGCGCAAGGAAGTCGAAATGCGTGTCGCCCTTGCCCTGCAAGACTTTTTCCATGTAGACCATGGAATCGTCATAGCGCCCGGCGCGTGCCAGCTGCACAGCTGCCGCCCGTTGGGCTTCCAGGTCGTCCGAGGCATTTTTTGCCCAGATCAGCGAGGCGTCCAGCGCGGCCTGGTCGGCGCCCAGGTACTCGGCGATGCGAAACGCGCGTTCCGAGATACCGGGGTCCTGGGTATTGATGGCCTGGGTCACGTAGTTATCCAGGGCAATATCGAAACGATTACGCTGGCCGGCCAGTTCTGCGGTCAGCAGGCTGTAGACCGTTTCTTCGCTGAACGAGGAATAAACCTTGGGCTTTTCAGGGGCGGGGGTGCTGTCTTCCACCGGCGCTCTAGCGTCCGGCGACACGGGGGCCATGGCCTGGCAGCCGCTGAGGAAGACAAAAGCAAGGAGCAACGCGGAAGATCTATTCATATAGGAAGAGGACGACTAACCTGCGGTCGGATCATCATGACACAAGCCTTCGGCCAAACATAACCGAGTCTCAATGGATGCCTTTATAGGCACAACGTATAGGGACAATAGACGACGGTGGTTGTTCTGGATCTTTCGAAGTAGGACAATTGTCGGCTTCCCGACATCATCAGCGATAGTGAATGGCCTTTCTCGCACTCGGTATTAACCACAAGACTGCCTCGGTAGACGTGCGCGAGCGCGTAGCGTTTACGCCAGAGCAGTTGGTTGAGGCCTTGCAGCAGCTCTGCCGGCTTACCGACAGCCGCGAAGCTGCAATCCTTTCGACCTGCAATCGCAGTGAGCTTTATATAGAGCAGGAACACCTGTCTGCCGATGTCGTGCTGCGCTGGCTGGCCGATTACCACCATTTGAGCCTCGATGACCTGCGCGCCAGTGCCTACGTGCACGAAGACGATGCGGCCGTTCGTCACATGATGCGCGTGGCGGCCGGTCTCGATTCGCTGGTGCTGGGCGAACCGCAGATTCTTGGCCAGATGAAATCAGCCTATGTCGTGGCCCGCGAGGCCGGCACGGTCGGCCCGCTGCTGGGTCGCCTGTTCCAGGCCACCTTCAATTCCGCCAAGCAGGTGCGCACCGACACAGCCATCGGCGAGAACCCGGTCTCCGTGGCGTTTGCCGCTGTCAGCCTGGCCAAGCAGATTTTCAGTGACTTGCAGCGCAGCCAGGCATTGCTGATCGGTGCCGGCGAAACCATTACACTGGTTGCTCGTCACCTGCACGAGCTGGGTGTGAAGCGCATTGTGGTGGCCAACCGCACCCTTGAGCGCGCCAGCACCCTCGCCGAGCAGTTCGGTGCGCATGCCGTGCTGCTGTCGGATATCCCGGCCGAGCTGGTGCGCAGTGACATCGTCATCAGCTCCACCGCCAGCCAGTTGCCGATCCTGGGCAAGGGCGCGGTCGAGAGCGCGTTGAAGCTGCGCAAGCACAAGCCGATCTTTATGGTGGACATCGCCGTCCCCCGGGATATCGAACCAGAAGTCGGCGAGTTGGACGACGTTTACCTCTACAGCGTCGATGATCTGCACGAAGTGGTCGCCGAAAACCTCAAGAGTCGCCAGGGCGCCGCCCAGGCCGCTGAAGAAATGGTCAGCACCGGCGCTGAAGATTTCATGGTGCGCCTGCGTGAACTGGCGGCGGTGGATGTGCTCAAGGCGTATCGTCAGCAGGGCGAACGCCTGCGCGATGAGGAGCTGATCAAGGCCCAGCGCTTGTTGGCCAATGGCAGCAGCGCCGAAGACGTGTTGATGCAGTTGGCCCGTGGCCTGACCAACAAGCTGCTCCACGCCCCCAGCGTACAGCTTAAAAAATTGACTGCCGAAGGCCGCCTCGATGCGCTGGCCATGGCCCAGGAACTCTTTGCCCTCGGTGAGGGCGCGTCAGACAGCTCTTCGGATAAAAAACCGCAATGAAAGCGTCACTGCTCAATAAACTGGATGTGCTCCAGGACCGTTTCGAAGAACTGACCGCCTTGCTCGGCGATGGCGAGATCATTGCCGATCAAACTAAGTTCCGTGCCTATTCCAAGGAATACGCCGAAGTCGAGCCCATCGTGGCCACCTACAAAAACCTGCTCAAGGTGCAGGCCGACCTCGAGGGCGCCCAGGCGCTGCTCAAAGACAGCGACCCGGACATGCGCGAAATGGCCGTGGAAGAAGTGCGCGAGGCCAAGGAAAAGCTCGTCGAGCTGGAAGGCGACCTGCAGCGCATGTTGCTGCCCAAAGACCCTAACGACGGACGCAACGTGTTCCTCGAGATCCGCGCCGGCACCGGTGGTGACGAGGCGGCGATTTTCTCTGGCGACCTGTTCCGCATGTACTCGCGTTACGCCGAGCGCCGCGGCTGGCGCGTGGAAATCCTGTCCGAGAACGAAGGTGAGCACGGCGGCTATAAAGAAGTCATCGCGCGGGTCGAGGGCGATAACGTCTACGGCAAGTTGAAGTTCGAATCCGGCGTGCACCGTGTGCAGCGTGTTCCGGCGACCGAGTCCCAGGGCCGTATCCATACCTCGGCGTGCACCGTGGCCGTGTTGCCCGAGCCGGACGAGCAGGAAGCGATCGAGATCAACCCGGCGGACTTGCGCGTCGACACCTACCGCTCGTCGGGCGCGGGCGGCCAGCACGTCAACAAGACCGACTCGGCGATCCGCATCACTCACTTGCCGTCCGGCATTGTGGTGGAATGCCAGGAAGAACGTTCCCAGCACAAGAACCGTGCGCGGGCGATGTCCTGGCTGTCGGCCAAGCTCAATGACCAGCAGACCAGCGCCGCCGCCAACGCGATTGCCAGCGAGCGCAAGTTGCTGGTGGGGTCGGGCGACCGTTCCGAGCGCATCCGCACCTACAACTTTGCCCAGGGCCGGGTCACCGACCACCGGGTCAACCTCACCCTGTATTCCCTGGATGAAATTCTCGCCGGTGGCGTCGATGCCGTGATCGAGCCGCTGCTCGCCGAATACCAAGCCGATCAATTGGCGGCGATAGGTGAATAAATGACCATCATCGCCAGCCTGTTGCGCGCCGCCGACCTGCCCGACTCGCCCACCGCGCGCCTGGATGCCGAATTGCTGCTGGCCGCTGCGTTGGGCAAGTCCCGCAGCTACCTGCACACCTGGCCGGAAAAGATCGTCAGCAGCGAGCACGCCCTGACCTTTGCCGGCTACCTGCAACGCCGTCGCGGCGGTGAGCCGGTGGCTTATATCCTCGGCCAGCAAGGCTTCTGGAAGCTGGACCTGGAGGTCGCCCCTCACACGCTGATCCCGCGTCCGGATACCGAACTGCTGGTGGAAACCGCCCTGGAATTGTTGCCGGCCACGCCCGCGCAGGTCCTGGATTTGGGCACCGGCAGCGGCGCCATCGCCCTGGCCCTGGCCAGTGAACGGCCGATGTGGCAGGTCACGGCCGTCGACCGCGTGCTCGAAGCGGTGGCTTTGGCCGAGCGCAATCGCCAGCGGTTGCACCTCAATAACGCCGTGGTGCTCACTAGCCATTGGTTCGGCGCGTTGCAAGGCGATACCTATGACCTGATCATCAGCAACCCGCCGTATATCGCCGCCAACGATCCACACCTGGCAGCCGGCGATGTGCGCTTCGAGCCGGCCAGCGCGCTGGTGGCTGGTGATGATGGGCTGGACGACCTGCGCCTGATCATCAAACAGGCCCCGGCTCACTTGAATGCCGGTGGCCGCCTGTTGCTGGAGCATGGTTACGACCAGGCTTCGGCCGTGCGCGAGCTGTTGCTCAGTGAAGGCTTTGAAGAGGTGCACAGCCGCATTGACCTCGGCGGCCATGAACGCATCACCTTGGGACGTCGCCCGTGCTGAGCGACCAGGAGCTGTTGCGCTACAGCCGACAGATTCTGTTGCAGCATGTGGACATCGACGGCCAGTTGCGCTTGAAAAACAGCCGCGCCCTGATCGTCGGCCTGGGCGGGCTGGGTGCGCCGGTTGCGCTGTACCTGGCCGCCGCTGGCGTAGGTGAGTTGCATCTGGCGGATTTCGACACGGTCGACCTGACCAACCTGCAGCGCCAGATCATCCACGATACCGACAGCGTGGGGCAGGCCAAGGTCGATTCGGCCATGGGGCGGCTGAGCGCCCTCAACCCCGAGGTCGCGCTGCTCGCCCACCGTTCCGCGCTGGATGCCGATTCGTTGGCGGCAGCCGTCGCTGCCGTCGACGTGGTGCTTGATTGCAGCGACAACTTTTCCACTCGCGAGGCGGTTAACGCGGCCTGTGTGATGGCCGGCAAACCCTTGATCAGTGGCGCGGCGATTCGCCTTGAAGGGCAGTTGTCGGTCTTCGACCCACGTCGCCCCGAAAGCCCGTGCTACCACTGCTTATACGGGCATGGCAGCGACACCGAACTGACCTGCAGTGAAGCCGGCGTGGTCGGCCCTCTGGTGGGGCTGGTCGGCAGCCTGCAAGCGTTGGAAGCGTTGAAGCTGCTGGCCGGGTTCGGCGAACCGTTGGTGGGGCGCTTGTTGCTGATCGACGCGTTGACCACGCGCTTTCGTGAGTTGCGCGTCAAACGCGACCCTGGTTGCAGCGTGTGCGGGACGCAACATGGTTAACGACGCGCCCATCGGTGTGTTCGATTCCGGGGTCGGCGGCTTGTCGGTACTGGAGGAAATCCAGCAGTTGTTACCCCAGGAGTCACTGTTGTACGTGGCCGATTGCGGGCACATCCCCTATGGCGAGAAAACCCCGGCCTTCATCCGCGAACGCTCGCGCCGGGTCGCCGAGTTTTTTCGCGGGCAGGGGGCCAAGGCGTTTGTGATTGCCTGTAACACCGCGACGGTCGCCGCTGTTGCCGATTTGCGCCAGGACTACCCCGACTGGCCCCTGGTCGGCATGGAGCCTGCGGTAAAACCGGCGGCTGCCGCGACGCGCAGCGGGGTGGTCGGCGTGCTGGCCACCACCGGCACCCTGCAAAGCGCCAAGTTCGCCGCCTTGCTCGACCGCTTCGCCAC
Source organism: Pseudomonas sp. R4-34-07 (assembly GCF_003852375.1). Taxonomy (NCBI): domain Bacteria; kingdom Pseudomonadati; phylum Pseudomonadota; class Gammaproteobacteria; order Pseudomonadales; family Pseudomonadaceae; genus Pseudomonas; species Pseudomonas sp. R4-34-07. Next base: position 828,747 of record NZ_CP027760.1, read on the forward strand.
CGACGTGCGGGTAATTACCCAACCCTGTCCGGGCCTGGTAGAGCTGATTGAAACCGGCGATCTGAACAGCCCGGCGCTGCGCCAGTTATTGCAGGGCTACCTCGAACCGCTGCTCAGCGCTGGCTGCGACACCATCATCCTCGGCTGTACCCACTACCCTTTCCTCAAGCCACTGCTGGCGCAGATGCTGCCCCCGAGCATCATCCTGATCGACACCGGCGCCGCCGTCGCGCGCCAGCTCAAGCGCTTACTGGGCGAACGCGGCTTGCTGGCCAGCGGCGCATCGGCCTCTTCACCGCTGCCTGCGCAGTTCTGGACCAGCGGCGATGTGTATCACCTAAGAAATATCCTACCGACACTTTGGAAACATCCTGGAGTTGTGCGAAGCTTCGCCTCGTGAAAATTTCGTGAAATCTCGCTGAACTTCTGGCTCTACGTCAGCTTCTATAGCGAGATGGCCTGTAAATAACCAACAACTTCGTTCGCAAAGGTAGTTTCTATGAAGCGCTTGTTCTGTATGGCTGCTATTGCGGCTGTGATGGTGGGACACTCTATTACCACCCAGGCCGCCGGCCTGGAGTTCGGGCTGGGCAGCACCAGCGATTCAACGCTGACCTACCGTCTGGGCCTGACCTCGGATTGGGACAAAAGCTGGATGCAGAGCAATGTCGGTCGCCTGACAGGCTACTGGAGCGGCGCTTATACGTATTGGGAAGGTGATGACCGTGCAGGCGCCAGCAGCCTGTCGTTCTCGCCGGTGTTTGTGTATGAGTTTGCCGGCGAGTCGGTCAAACCTTATATCGAAGCCGGGATCGGCGTGGCGTTGTTCTCCCGCACCAAACTGGAAGACAACAACATCGGCCAGTCCTTCCAGTTCGAAGACCGCCTGGGTTTCGGCCTGCGGTTTGCCGGCGGGCATGAAGTGGGCATTCGCGCCACGCATTATTCCAACGCCGGAATCAGCAGCAACAACGATGGGGTAGAGAGCTACGCGCTGCACTACACCATGCCGCTGTAAAGACACAGCAAATCCATGTGGGAGGGGGCTTGCTCCCGATAGCGTCATGTCAGTCACTCTTAATTTGACTGACAGGCCGCTATCGGGAGCAAGCCCCTTCCCACATTTGGATCCCTACGCATTTCAGTATCAGCGATAGACCGTAGCAATACCTGCACGCTCTTCCAGGCACTCCGGCGCCCCCATCTCGAATTCCCGGCATATCAACGGCCGAAGCTCATAGATCGTGCACATCATCGTGTTCCGGTCCAGCGCCGCACACCAGCCGTCATCCAGGCGCAGCATCACTTCGCCGCCCCAGTCGTCGGTATCGATATAGCGCTGCGGCACGCCGGTGTCGGTGATCAGCATGACTTCCAACTGGCAACAGCAGGCCGCACACGTCGAGCAGGTGACGGCGGGTTCGGTGATTTGAATGTGAGGGATGTTGGTCATAGGCGCGCAGTGTAAGCCAAGCAGGCCATGGGTGTAGGAATGCGCGACGGACGTCAGTGAGCCAACCGCTGCATGCCGACGAACACGGCGGCCCAAAGTACCGCCAGCCCGGCCATCGTCGGCCCCAGTCCATAGCCAAACTGCACGCCAGCCAATTGGCTGCCGGCGTAATACGACAACGGCCCACCCACCGCGCCCAACAGGGCGGCACGCCACCAGGGCCGGGCGCTCCAGGCCAGGCAATGGCGCAGGGTGGTGGCCAGTAATGCCCACAGCAGCATCAACCAGAACGGAATCAACGGCCCCGGTTCGCTGAAGTGGAATACCCCCAGGGTGCGCAACAGCGTGTCGAGCAGCGTGCCGGCGAGCGTCACGCCGATGATCAACACCCCGTCATCCGCCAGCGGGCTTATCCACAGCAGGTTGATCACCAGTACCGCCAACCCCACCAGCAACCACAGGCTGTCGCCGCCGAGCACACAGGCAAACCAGCCGCATTGGAACAACGCGGCATTCGCCAGGGATTTAAGCACTGAAGCGCCCGAGCAACGGCGGGTTGATTGCCGCTGGCTTGGCCAGCAGTAACTGCGCGGTGCCAATCGTGCGCTCCATGAAGCCGCCCTCGCAGTAGCACAGGTAGAACTCCCACAAGCGCAGGAAGTACTCGTCGTAGCCAAGCTCCGCGAGGCGGCCATGGGCACGGCGAAAGTTCTCATGCCACAGGCGCAGGGTTCGTGCGTAGTGCAGGCCGAAATCTTCCATGTGCAGCAGGTTCATGTCGGTGTCGCGGCAGACGATCTGCAGCATGTTCTGCACACTGGGCAGGGCGCCGCCGGGAAAGATGTAGCGTTGAATGAAGTCGACGCTGTGCTTGGCCTGCTCAAAGCGTTGTTCGCGGATGGTGATGGCTTGCAGCAGCATCAGGCCGTCGGGTTTGAGCAAATGCGCACACTGCTTGAAATACGTGGGCAGGAAGCGATGGCCTACCGCTTCGATCATTTCGATGGACACCAGCTTGTCGTACTCACCCGTGAGGTCGCGGTAGTCCTGCAGCAGCACCGTCACCTGACTGTGCAGGCCCGCCGCCGCGATGCGCTGCGCGGTGTAGGCAAACTGCTCTTTGGACAAGGTGGTCGTGGTGACCTTGCAACCATAATGCTGCGCCGCGTACAGCGCCATGCTGCCCCAGCCGGTGCCGATTTCCAGCAGGTGGTCAGTGGGCTTGAGCGACAGTTTCTGGCAGATGCGTTCCAGCTTGTTCAGTTGCGCTTGTTCCAGGGTGTCGTCGGCGCTGAGAAATTGCGCTGCCGAATACATCATGGTCGGGTCGAGAAACGCCTCGAACAGGTCGTTGCCCAGGTCGTAATGGGCCGCGATGTTTTTCTGCGAGCCCTTGCGCGTGTTGCGGTTGAGCCAGTGCAGGCCCTGGGTGAACGGCCGCGCCAGGCGGGCCAGGCCACCTTCCATCGCATCAAGCACGTCGAGGTTGCTGACCATCACCCGCACCACGGCGGTCAGGTCCGGGCTGCTCCAATAACCGTGGATAAATGCCTCGCCGGCGCCGATAGAGCCGTTGGCGGCCACCAGGCCCCACGCCGCCGAATCCAGGATCTGGATCTCCCCCAGCAGGTGCGCTTCCCGTGCGCCGAACACTTGTCGCTCGCCGTCCTCGACGATCACCAATTGCCCATGGCGCAATTGGCTGAGTTGGCGCAACACGCCTTTGCGCAATAGCGCAGCGCTGATGCCGTTGACGTTCAGGCGATTGGTCTTGACCGATAAGCTAGGGGATTTCATGGCGGCGGTCCTTGGTATACCCGACTGCGGTGCTGGAGACGCCATCGGCGGCTCGGTGGGGGAAAATCGGTGTGCGTTTGAGCAGCAGGCGCAGGGCCTGCCAGTAAATCGCGAGGCAAGTTTTGGCGGTCATCCAGGGAAAGCGCCATAGATAGCGATGCAGGCTGGCGCGGTTCAAGGCCTCTTTTTGCAGGCTCAAGGTGGCGTCGAAGACTTTATGCGCGCCTTGCCAATCGGCCATGTGCACGCCGAGCCGGGCGGCCGGCGGGCTGAAGCTCATGCGGTATTCCAGGTCGCGCGGCAGGAAGGGCGACACATGGAACGCCTTGGCCACGGCGAAGTGCTGATGCTCATCGGCGCCCATCGCCTGGGCCGGCAACACGTAGTGATAGCGCTCGCGCCAGGGGGTGTTGGTGACTTCGCACAGGATCGCCGCCAGCTGCCCGTCGGCCTCGAAACAATAGAAGAAACTCACCGGGTTGAACGCCAGGCCCCAACTGCGGGCCTGGGTCAGCAGGCAGATAGCGCCCTGCGGGGTGCGCCCCAGGGCCTTGCCGACTTCCTGGCGCACCGCGTCGCTCAAACCCAGGCCGTGGCGCGTGAATTGGTGCAGGTAGTCCTGCTGGCGAAAGCCGAACGGCGCCAGGCGGCTCCCGCCGGCCAGGGGGGAGAGCGCGAGCACCGCGTCCTCTTCGCTGAGGTCCAGGTACAGCAGGCCGATGCGGTAGCGAAAGGCATGGGCCTTGGGCGCAAACCGACGATGGGCGATCCAGCCGCTGTACAGGGCGCTGTTCACAGGGTTTCCCCAAAGGCCTGGGCCACGCGCAGGGCGCTGACCACGCCGTCTTCATGGAAACCGTTGGCCCAGTAGGCGCCGCAGTAGAACGTGTTGCGCGCGCCATGCAATTCTTCCCAGCGCGCTTGCGCGGCCACCGCTGCCAGGCTGTATTGCGGATGGGCATAGGTGTAGCGCGCCAGGATCTTCAGCGGATCGATCATCGACGTCTGGTTGAGGCTCACGCAAAAGGTGGTGGCGCTGTCGATGCCTTGCAGGATGTTCATGTCGTAGGTGACAGCGGCCTGATGCTGCTGACTGCCGCTCAGCCGGTAGTTCCAACTGGCCCAGGCCAGCTTGCGGTCGGGCAGCAGTCGGGTGTCGGTGTGCAGCACCACGTCATTGTCGGCATAGGGCAGGGCGCCAAGGATTTGCTGTTCGGCTTGGCTGGGGTCGGCGAGCAATGCCAGGGCCTGGTCACTGTGGCAGGCGAAGACCACGCGATCGAACGTCTCGCTGCCGGCCGCGCTGTGGATAACCACGCCGTCGTCGGTGCGTTGCACGTTATGCACAGGGCAGTTGAGGCGCACGTGATCGCGGAAACTGCGGGCCAGCGGTTCGATATAACAGCTGGAGCCGCCTTCGATCACGCACCATTGCGGGCGATTGCTCACCGACAGCAAACCGTGATTCTTGAAGAAACGCACGAAGAACTGCAAGGGAAACTTGAGCATGTCGGCCAAAGACATCGACCAGATCGCCGCGCCCATCGGCACGATGTAGTGGCGAATAAAGCGCGGGCCATAACCACCGGCGTCGAGATAATCACCCAGGGTCATGTCGGCGCTGATGCGCTGCGCTTGCAGGTCCTGCGGCGCCTGGCGATTGAAGCGCAGAATATCGCGCAGCATGCCCCAGAAGCCTGGCGACAGCATGTTGCTACGCTGGGCAAACAGGCTGTTGAGGTTATTGCCGTTGTATTCGAACCCCGCGCTCGGGTCGCACACCGAGAAACTCATCTCGGTGGGTTTGAACCTGACGCCGATCTGCCCCAGCAGGCGGATGAAATTGGGATAGGTCCAGTCGTTGAACACAATAAAGCCGGTGTCCACCGCATAGCGTTGGCCCTCGACCGTCACGTCGGCCGTATGGGTATGCCCGCCAAGGCACGCACCTGCTTCGAACAGCGTGGTGTCGTGGCGCCGACTGAGCAGGTAGGCGCTGGTCAGCCCGGCGATACCGCTGCCGATAATGGCGATCTTCACAGGTCGTCCTTGTGCGGCGGCGGGCTGCGCAACATGCGTTTGCCGATGATCAATTGGGCCCGGTTAGGCAGCTTCGACAGCGGCCACAAGGTGGCGATGAACATGGCCGGAAAGGCGATCTCCAGCGGGCGCTTTTCCAGTTTGGCGAAGATATGCTTCGCCGCCTTGTCGGCCGACCAGCTCAACGGCATGGGGAAATCATTGCGTTCGGTCAGGGGCGTGTCGACAAACCCCGGGCTGATCACCGTGACGTCGATGTTCTCGGGCGACAGGCTGATGCGCAGGGATTCGAACAAGTAGCGCAGCCCCGCTTTCGAGGCACCGTAGGCTTCGGCACGTGGCATGGGCAGGTAGGTCACGGCGCTGGCCACGCCCACCAGGTGTGGCGTACGCCCGGCACGCAACAGCGGCAGCGCGGCTTCGATGCAATAACTGCTGGCCAGCAGGTTGGTGCGCACCACGTGTTCGACAATCGACGCATCGAACTGCCGGGCGTCGACGTACTCACAGGTGCCGGCGTTGAGGATCACCGTATCCAGCGAGCCCCAGGCTTCGCCGATTCGTTCACCGATTTCGCGTACGGTCTGGCTGTTGGTCAGGTCGCCGGCCACCACCAGCACTTGCCCCGGATAACGCTGGGCGAGTGCTGCCAATGGGCCTTTGGTGCGCGAGCTGAGCGCCACATGGGCGCCGCTGTTGAGCAGCTCCACGGCCAGCGCGGCGCCGATGCCACTGCTGGCGCCGGTCAACCAATAACGACGGGGCGGTGTCAGGCTCATCCCATTCTCCTCTCTGGACGCGTGGGCAGGCTGCGAAAGGCGGCAAGGGCGCGCTCGCGGGAGTGTTTCAGGTCGACAATGGCGCGCGGGTAATCGGCGATGCCGAACAAACCGACGGCGGCTTGCGGGTTGTGCACGTCCTTCTTGTTCAGCGCGGCCAGCTCCGGCAGCCAGTGCTTGATGAACAGGCCTTCGCTGTCGAATTTTTCCGACTGGCTCAGCGGGCTGAAAATCCGGAAATACGGCGCCGAATCGGTGCCCGTCGACGAACTCCACTGCCAGCCGCCGTTGTTGGCCGCCAAGTCGCCGTCGATCAGGTGCCGCATGAAAAAGCGCTCGCCCTCGCGCCAGTCGATCAGCAGGTTCTTGGTCAGGAACATCGCCACCACCATGCGCAGGCGGTTGTGCATCCAGCCGGTTTCCAGCAGTTGGCGCATGGCCGCGTCGATAATCGGCAAACCGGTGCGTGCTTGCTGCCAGGCGGCCAGGTCCTCGGGCGCGTTGCGCCAGGCCACGGCTTCGGTTTCGGGGCGGAACGCACGATGGCGCGAGACCCGTGGGTAACCCACCAGGATGTGTTTGTAGAACTCACGCCACAGTAGCTCGTTGATCCAGGTGATCGTGCCGATGTCGCCGCTTTCGAACTCGCCCTGGTTGGACTGCAACGCCGCGTGCAGGCACTGGCGTGGCGACACGACTCCGGCGGCCAGGTAGGCGGACAGCTGGCTGGTGCCGGGCTTGGCGGGAAAGTCGCGCTCGTCTTTGTAATAGCTGATTTGCTCGTCTGCAAATGCGTCGAGGCGGCGGCGCGCTTCGTCTTCACCGGCGGGCCACAGGGCACGCAAGGTTTCACTGGGTGGCGCGAACCCTTCAACGCGGGTGGGGATGACGTCGCTTTTCACGTCGAGCCTGGCCTGGGCCTTGGGGCTTGCCACCAGGCGCGGCAAGGCACTGTGCAGGCGGGTGTAACACACCTTGCGGAACTGGCTGAATACCTGGAAGTAGGTGCCGGACTGGGTCAGCACGCTGCCCGGCTGGAAAAACAGCTGGTCCAGGTAACGCTGGAAGGTCACGCCCTGGGCTTCCAACGCCTGGGCCACGGCGGCGTCGCGCCGGCTCTCGTGGATACCGTATTCGTCGTTGACGTGCACCGATTGCACCTTGAGCTCCCGACACAGCTGGCTCAATACGCCGGGAACCTGGTCCCAGGTGTCGGCGTGACGGATCAACAGCGGGATGTTCAGGGCTGCCAGCGCCTGGCTCAGCGCTTGCAGGTTGCGCAGCCAGAAGTCGACCTTGCAGGGCGCGTCATCGTGGGCCAGCCATTGTTGCGGCGTGATCAGGTAAACCGCGGCGACCGGGCCTCGCTGGCTTGCGGCAGCCAGGGCGGTGTTGTCGTGAAGGCGCAGGTCGGTGCGCAGCCAGATCAAGTGCATTTAGACAATTCCACGCTGGAGCAATATCTGATGGGCCGACAATGGGTCTTCGGCGACGAACACGTCGGGAAGGTCACGGGTGAGTGCGGCCAACTCGGCGTGGTGGATGCACACCGTGGGGCCGGCAATCAGTATCGGGCAACCAACGCCGGCCAGCAGTTTGGTGAGTGCCGGGACCTGCAGCGCTTTGCTTGAATACAGCAGCACCGCGCGCGGTTGCAGGTGTTCTACCGCCAGGGCCAGTTCGCCAGCGGGCAGCGGCCAATCGAACACTTCCACCGGGCAGTCGGCGCTGCTGGCCAGCCAGGCGCTGAGCCACAAGTGCGGTTCCAGGGGTAAGTCGGAGTGGTTGACCAGCAGCAACGGGGCGCCGTGGAGTTGACGATTGTTGTGGTAAATCCGCGCGCCAAACTTGCTGCGCAGCCAGGACAGGAAAAACACCCGCTCCATCTGCGCGCCGAATTGACCCTGCCATTTCTGTTCAAGCTCGCTGAGCAGCGGCAGCATCAACTGCTCGCACAAGGTGCGTGGCGGGTAGAGCGCCATGGCTTGGTTGAAGGCATCGTCGACCCGGCGCTCGGCCAATTCGCCGATGGCATTGACCAAGTTTTGACGCAGGGCGTGCCATTCGTTTTCCATCGGCTCGGGGTTGGCCTGGGCGGAGTCGATCAGGCCTTTTACCTGGCTGACCGGCACGCCCCGATTGAGCCAGGTGAGGATGGCGTGGATGCGTTGCACATGTTCGGCGCTGAACAACCGGTGCCCTTTGGGCGTGCGCTGGGGCACGATCAGGCCGTAGCGGCGTTCCCAGGCGCGCAGGGTCACGGCGTTGACGCCGGTCTGGCGCGCCACCTCGCGGATCGGTAGCCAGCCATTTTTCAGGGCTTGGGCGATGTCTTCGCCGGTTTCGTCTTGCAGGGCAACGTTCATGGCTAGATCGCATTACGCAGGCTGAGATTTTCCGGGTGCGGTTGCAGGTAGGCCTGCTGCGCAATGTAGCGGTCCGGGTGTTGACGAAAGTGATGCTTGAGCAGGGTAAGCGGTACCACCAGAGGCACGATGCCTTGGTGGTATTGGCCGATGATGGTTTGCATTTCCTGCTTGTCGTCGGCGCTGATCGACGCCTTGAGGTAGCCGCTGATGTGTTGCAGCACATTGGTGTGGGTACCGCGGGTGGCGCACCTCCTAAGACCCGTCATCAGTTCGCAGAAGTAGCAGGTGGCCAACTCGTCGAGTTTGTCATCCTTGCCCATGGTGCCGAGCAACTGGCCGAGGCTTTTGTAGTGCGCCGGGCTGTGGGCCATCAGCAAGTATTTGTAGCGCGAGTGAAAGGCCAGCAGGCGATGACGCGTCAGGCCATCGGCGAGCAGTTGCTGCCAACTGGCGTAGACGAACACGCGGGTGAGGAAATTTTCTCGCAATACCGGGTCATTCAGACGGCCGTCTTCTTCCACCGGCAAGTTGGGGTGGCGCGCGCAGAATGCCTGGGCGTAGACACCGCGCCCCCCGCCATCCACCGGTGCGCCATTTTCACGGTAAACCTTGACCCGCTCCAGGCCACAGGACGGCGATTTCTGCATAAAGATGTAGCCGCACAGGTCGGTATGTTCACGCGCCATCGCCTGCCCGTATTCATCCAGCGGCTGGGTCACGTTGAGTTCGCGGTGCACGGTGCCCACGGCCTGGGGATTGTTCGCGTCGCCGACCAGGCGAATGGTTTCGCGGGGGATGCCCAGGCCGATTGCGACTTCAGGGCACAGCGGCACGTAGTCGAAGTAGTCGGCCAGGGTCTGGCTGCACAATAGGGATTGTTTATGCCCGCCGTTGAAACGCACGTTCTCGCCCAGCAGGCAGGCACTGATGCCGATCTTGGGTTTCACGGAATGGGGCATGGGCAAACCTCTGTGAAATTCCTGTACAGGTGCGAATTACTGTACAACTAATCTCATCATAGATTTGATCTTGTACAAGTCAATTATTTTGTACAGGTTTTTTCGCAGGGCTTACTGCCATCCCATTTTCCAGCTATCCGTATTCTGCAATGTTTGCCAGCCAACGCGCTCGGTTCGTCGGGTCATCACCGCTTGCAGCTCGATCTCCAGCACGGTGCCTTCCTCGTCACGAAACAGTTCGGTGACGAGGAAGTGTTTTTCCTTGTTTTTCGGCAAGGTGGCTGTCCATTTCGACAATAGCAATTTGGCCGGATTGATGCGATTCATTGCAGGTGCTCGATCAACCGTCGCGCCGCCTCCTGGCCGCTGAGCCAGGCGCCTTCGACACGCCCCGACAAACACCAGTCGCCGCAGACGAACAGGCCCAGGTCGGCATCGGCCAGCACGCCGAATTCATGACTGCTGGACGGTCGGGCGTAGAGCCAGCGGTGCGCCAGGCTGAATGAAGGCGCGGGCATGGTGCAATGCAGCAACTCGGCGAAGGCGCCGTGCAAGTGTTCGATCACGGCCTCTTTGGGCAGGTCCAGGTGCGCCTTGCTCCAGGTGCTGGTGGCATGTAGCACCCAGGTGTCGACGGTGACGTCACGCCCCGGTTTGCTGCGGTTGCGCGCCAGCCAGTCGAGGGCGCTGTCTTGCACGAAGCAGCCTTCCATCGGTGTATCCAGAGGCGTGTCGAAGGCCAGGGCGATGGCCCAGGTGGGGTCCATTTTCACCCCGGCCACGACGCTCGCCAGTTTCGGTGCGGCGGCCAGCAGGGTGGTAGCCTGGGGCGCCGGCGTGGCGATGATCACATGGCTGAACGGGCCGTGATGGCCGCCATCGGCGTCGAGCAGGTTCCAGTGCTGGGTGCCCTGGAACACCTCGGTGATGCGGCAACCGAATTCCACCGGCAGGTCATCGAGCAGTGCGCGGGTAATGGCGCTCATGCGTGGCGTGCCGACCCAGCGGATCTGTTCGTCGGGGGAGGGCGTCAGTTGGCCGGACTTGAAGTTGTACAGCTGGGGTTTCCACTGTTGCGCCCAGCCATGGCTTTGCCAGCGCTGCACTTCGTTGACGAAGCGCCGATCACGCGCGGTGAAGTACTGTGCGCCCATGTCCAGGGCACCGGCATCGCTGCGCTTGCTGGACATACGGCCGCCGCTGCCGCGGCTTTTATCGAAGAGTTGTACAACGTGCCCCGCGTCTCGTAACGCTCGGGCGGCGGAGAGACCGGCAATGCCGGTACCGATGATCGCAATGGGGACAGTCATGGGAGGCCTCGTTTTACCGTTGGGTACAGACTACGCCGACACCAATAGCTGTACAATATTGTTTTTTGGTATAAGTTTTGGCGTGCCTGATTGTGTGGCGTGACCTATGGTTAAGCTAAGGGCTGAATGGCCGCCACGCTCGATTATTAAATTGATCCCTGCTTATAAAATAGACCAGTGAGCGGCGGCGAACGTTACATGAGGAGCGTCCCATGCATATTTTGCTGACCGGCGGTACCGGTTTGATCGGCCGTCAACTGTGCCGGCACTGGCTTGCCCAGGGCCATCGCTTGACCGTGTTGAGCCGCAAACCCGATGCCGTTGCGCGGGTCTGCGGCGCGCAAGTGGCGGCTGTCGGGCGCTTGCAGGACGTGATCGGCGGCGTCGATGCGGTGGTCAACCTCGCCGGTGCGCCCATCGCCGACCGTCCCTGGACCCACAAACGCAAGGCTTTGCTGTGGAGCAGCCGCATCAGCCTGACCGAAAGCCTGCTGGCATGGCTGGAAGGCCTCGAGCACAAACCGGCGGTTCTGATCTCCGGGTCTGCGGTGGGTTGGTATGGCGACGGCGGCGAGCGCGAACTGACTGAAGCGTGCGGCCCGGTGCAAGACGATTTCCCCAGCCAGTTGTGTATCGCCTGGGAAGAAACCGCCGTGCGGGCCGAGGCCCTGGGCATTCGTGTGGTGCTGGTGCGTACCGGCCTGGTGCTGGCGGCCGAGGGCGGCTTTTTGTCGCGCCTGTTGCTGCCGTTCAAACTGGCGCTGGGCGGGCCGATCGGCAATGGTCGGCAATGGATGCCGTGGGTGCATATCCAGGATCAAATCGCCCTGATTGATTTTCTTCTGCACAAGGCTGACGCCAGCGGTCCTTATAATGCCTGCGCGCCACACCCGGTGCGTAACCGCGAATTTGCCCAGACGTTGGGCCAGGTGCTGCATCGGCCGGCGTTCATGCCGATGCCGGCCTTTGCGCTGAAGGTCGGCTTGGGCGAATTGTCCGGCTTGTTGCTGGGCGGGCAAAAGGCCCTGCCTGAGCGGCTGCTGGCGGCGGGTTTCACTTTCCAGTTCACTGAGTTGCGTGCGGCCCTGGACGACTTGTCCAGCCGCCTCTAGAGATAGGATGTTGCATGACGGATCACGCGTTGTTACTGGTCAACCTGGGCTCACCGGCCTCCACTTCGGTGGCCGATGTGCGCAGCTACCTCAATCAGTTCCTGATGGACCCTTATGTGATCGACCTGCCGTGGCCGGTGCGCCGCCTGCTGGTGTCGCTGATCCTGATCAAGCGCCCCGAGCAGTCGGCGCATGCCTATGCGTCCATCTGGTGGGAGGAGGGCTCGCCGCTGGTGGTCCTCAGCCGTCGCCTGCAGCAGCAGATGACCACGCAATGGACCCAGGGCCCGGTGGAACTGGCGATGCGTTATGGCGAGCCTTCGCTTGAAACGGTGCTGACACGCCTGGCCGCCCAAGGCATCCAGAAAGTGACCCTGGCGCCGCTGTACCCGCAGTTTGCCGACAGCACCGTGACCACGGTGATCGAGGAAGCCAGGCGCGTGGTGCGCGACAAGAAACTCAAGGTGCAATTCTCGATCCTGCAGCCGTTCTACGATCAGCCTGAGTACCTCGATGCCTTGGCGGCGAGTGTGCGGCCGTATGTAGAACAGGATTACGACCACCTGCTGTTGAGTTTCCACGGTTTGCCTGAGCGTCACCTGACCAAGCTCGACCCCACGGGCCAGCATTGCTTCAAAGACGCTGACTGCTGCAGGAACGCGTCCCCGGAGGTGCTTGCCACCTGCTACCGCGCGCAGTGTTTCAGCGTCGCCCGGGATGTGGCCGCGCGGCTGGGGTTGCCGGACGGCAAGTGGTCGGTGGCGTTCCAGTCCCGCCTGGGCCGCGCCAAGTGGATCGAACCCTACACCGAGGCGCGTCTTGAAGCCTTGGCGCAACAAGGCGTGAAGAAACTGCTGGTGATGTGCCCGGCGTTTGTCGCCGATTGCATCGAGACCCTGGAGGAAATCGGTGATCGCGGGCTGGAACAGTTCCGTGAAGCGGGGGGCGAGGAGTTGGTGTTGGTGCCTTGCCTGAATGATGACCCGCAGTGGGCGGCGGCGCTTAATACCTTGTGTGAACGCGCGCCTGTGTCGCTGTAATTAAGCCGTGCGAATAACCAAATGTGGGAGGGGGCTTGCTCCCGATAGCAGGGTGTCAGTCTCAGTATTGCTGATTGATACACCGCTATCGGGAGCAAGCCCCCTCCCACATTTAGTATGGCGTTTGCTTAGAGATTGAGGGTCAGGCTGAGCGTGAGGTTGCGTGGCTCACCAGGGCTGACCCAGTAGCTGCTGTAGGAGCGCTCGTAATACTTTTCATCAAACAGGTTATTGAGGTTCAGGCCCACGGTGACGTTCTCCGTTGCCTTGTAATGCGCGAGCAGATCGACGGTGTGGTAGGCGGGCAGTTCGAAGCCTGTGCCCGCTTCACCGGAGCGATCACCGACATAGGTAAACGCCGCCCCCAGGTCCGAACCGCGTAACGCGCCGTCCTGGAACTCATACACCCCCAACAGACTGCCGCTGCGCTTGGCCACGCCGAGGATGCGGCTGCCCGCTGGAATGGTGTTATCACCCTTGGTCACTTCGGCGTCGATGTAGGCGAAAGCGCCGATCACGCGGATGGCGTCGGTGACTTGCCCGGTCAGTTGCAGATCGAACCCCTGGCTGCGCGCCTTGCCCATGGCGCGGTTGGTGTTGGTCGACGGGTCCAGGGTCAGCACGTTTTCCTTTTCGATATGAAAGGCGGCGAGGGTGGCGCTGAGGCGGTCGTCGAACAGCTCGCTCTTGACTCCAACTTCATAACCCACGCCTTCTTCGGGTTTGAAGGTCTGACCGCCGGCATCCACACCGCTGTTTGGCTTGAACGAGGTGGAGGCGTTGGCGAATACCCCCACCTGCGGCGTCAGTTGATAGAGCAGGCCGGCACGCTGGGTAAGGGCGTCGTGGGTTTGCCGGCTTTTGGCGTGGTTGCGGGCGAAATCGTCGTTGCTCTGTTCGAAATGCTCGAAGCGTGCGCCCAGCATGCCGCGCAGGCGGTCGGTGAAGACGATCTGGTCCTGCAGGTTCAGCGCATGGCTTTGGGTCTGTTCGAAGATATCGGTGCCGGAGCGCGTGCCATTGGGTTTTGGCTGGCCGTAGACCGGCTTGTAGAGGTCGATGGGGTAAGTGCCTCCGCCGATGGTCGTCACGCGCTCCTTCTTGCGGTAGTCCTCGTATTCCGTGCCGATCAGCAGTTCATGCTGCCAACTGCCCACGTCGAACAGGCCGCGCAGTTCCAGCTGGGTGATGCTGTCGTGCCAGCCGGTGGAGCGCTCGCGGTAGCGGCGATTGACGCTGTGGCCGTCTGAGTTCAGCGCACGGCTTTCCGACGCATCGCCCCACAGGCTGCCTTGTTTGTAGTGGCTGGCCAGGCGCAGTGTCCAGGCGTCGTTGAGGTGATGTTCCAGGGTGGCCTGGATGCGATTGTTGTGGTTGTCGATGTCGCCGTCGTTGGGTTCGCCGAGGAAGGTGGAGCGTGATACCCCAGGGGCGTCGACGATGCCGCGATCGAAGGTCGAGCTGTGGCGCACGAATTCGCTTTCCACCAGCAGGCTGGTGTCCGGGTTCAGCTGCCAGCTGAACGAAGGCGCGACGAACACGCGCTTACTCTCGACGTGATCACGGAAGCTGTGGTTGTCTTCCACTGCCAGATTGACCCGTGACAGCACATTGCCCTCGGCGTCCAGCGGTGTGTTGACGTCGAGGGCTGTGCGATAGCGGTCCCAACTGCCAGCACTGGTTTGCAGGGTCGTGAAGGCTTCCGGCTGGGGCTTCTTGGTGACGATATTTACCGTGCCGCCCGGATCGCCACGCCCATACAAACTGGCGGCAGGCCCCTTGAGTACTTCGATGCGTTCGATATTCGCGGCATCCGGCGTGCTCGGGTAGCCCCGGTTGGCACTGAAGCCATCTTGATAGAACTCAGAAGTGGTGAAGCCGCGTACGCTGTATTCGTAGAGGGTCAGGCCGCCGAAGTTGTTCTGTTTGGAGACGCCGCCCGCAAACTCTAAAGCGCGTTCCACGCTGGTACTGCCCAGGTCCTTGAGCACCGTGGCGGGAATCACGCTGATCGATTGCGGGATGTCGCGCAGGGCGGTGTCGGTCTTGGTGGCACTGGCGGAGCGGGTCGCGCGGTAGCCCTGCACCGGGCTGGTCGCCGACTCATAAGCGTCGGTGGTGACGCTGATGGTGTCCAGTTCCAGGGTGTTTTCTTCGGCGTAGGCGGGGTCGAGCAGCAAGCCCAGGGCCAGGCCGGCCAGGGGCGCAAACTTTCGAGACGGCATGATAGAGCGTTCCAATGTCGGTATTGAAACAATATAACATGTCTAATGAGATGAATTGTTATGTAATATCATCTTGCAGGTGCCCTCAAGCAGGCACCTGGGCAATGCCGCTTATTCCTCTTCTTTTACCGGCGCCGTGGCTGGCGGTGGGCGCAGGCCGATTTCCGCCGACAGCTTGATCTCTTTGCCGTTGCGCATCACCTGGATCGCCACCTTGTCGGTCGGCTTGATTCGTGCCACCTGGTTCATCGACTTGCGGCCGTCGCCAGCTGGAGCGCCGTCGATGCTGAGGATCACATCGCCCAATTGCAGGCCGGCTTTCTGCGCCGGGCCGTCGCGGAAGATCCCCGCGACTACGATGCCAGGGCGCCCGGTCAGGCCGAACGACTCGGCCAGTTCCTTGGTCAAGGGTTGCACTTCAATGCCCAGCCAGCCACGAATCACTTGGCCGTGCTCGATGATCGACTTCATCACCTCCATCGCCAGCTTCACCGGGATCGCAAAACCGATACCCTGGGAGCCGCCGGACTTGGAGAAAATCGCCGTGTTGATACCCGTGAGGTTGCCATTGGCATCCACCAGCGCGCCGCCGGAGTTGCCGGGGTTGATCGCCGCGTCGGTCTGGATGAAGTCTTCGTAGCTGTTAAGGCCCAACTGGTTGCGCCCGGTGGCGCTGATGATGCCCATGGTTACCGTCTGGCCAACGCCGAACGGGTTGCCGATGGCCAGCGCCACGTCGCCTACGCGCAGGCCATCGGAGCGGCCGAGGGTGATCGAGGGCAGGTTCGTCAGGTCGATTTTCAGTACCGCAAGATCGGTTTCCGGATCGCTGCCCACCACGCGGGCCAGGGTCTCGCGGCCGTCACGCAGGGCTACCACGATCTGGTCGGCGCCGGTGGTCACGTGATTGTTGGTGAGGATGTAGCCTTCGGGGCTCATGATCACCCCGGAACCGAGGCTCGATTCCATGCGGCGTTGCTTGGGCCCGTTGTCACCGAAGTAGCGGCGGAACTGCGGGTCTTCGAACAACGGATGCGCCGGCTTGTTGATGACCTTGGTGGTATACAGGTTGACCACGGCAGGGGCGGCGATGGTCACGGCGTCCGCATAGGTCACCGGGCCTTGCACCACGGTGCTGGTTTGCGGGGCCTGTTGCAGGTTCACATCAAGGCTGGGAAGGCCAACCCACTGTGGATAACGCTGAATGATCAGCATCGCGATCAGCACGCCAGCCAGCAATGGCCATCCAAAAAAACGCAGCGCCTTGAGCATCAAGTAAGTCCTGACAGGTTGCAGGGGGCGCGGGAGCGCCCATAATGACGCGCATTATACGAGGCTGCGACGCCAGCGAACGGGATATTTAGGAGTCTTTTATGGCCGTCCCCCTTACCACCCTCGTCGAGGAAGCGGACCGCTACCTTGGCAGCTTGAAAATCGCCGATTATTGCCCCAACGGCCTGCAAGTGGAGGGCCGGCCGCAGGTGATGCGCATCGTCAGCGGCGTCACCGCCAGCCAAGCCCTGCTGGACGCCGCCGTCGAAGCCCGGGCCGACCTGATCCTGGTGCACCACGGGTATTTCTGGAAGGGCGAAAACCCCTGCATCACCGGCATGAAGCAACGTCGCCTGAAAACCTTGCTCAAGCATGACATCAGCCTGCTGGCTTACCACCTGCCCCTGGATCTGCACCCTGACGTAGGCAATAACGTGCAGCTTGCCAAGCAACTGGACATTACCGTCGAAGGCCCGCTCGACCCAGGCAACCCAAAAGTCGTCGGCCTGGTCGGCTCGCTCGCCGAGCCGCTGTCGCCGCGCGACTTTGCCCGCCGCGTGCAGGACGTGATGGGCCGAGAGCCGCTGCTGATCGAAGGCAGTGAAATGATCCGCCGCGTCGGCTGGTGCACCGGGGGCGGCCAGGGGTATATCGACCAGGCAGTGGCTGCCGGTGTCGACCTGTACCTGAGCGGCGAAGCCTCGGAGCAGACCTTCCACAGCGCGCGGGAAAACGACATCAGTTTCATCGCCGCCGGCCATCACGCCACCGAGCGCTATGGCGTGCAGGCGTTGGGGGATTACCTGGCACGACGCTTTGCCTTGGAGCATATCTTCATCGATTGCCCGAATCCGATCTGAGTCACACAGCCGAGGCAAATGTGGGAGGGGGCTTGACCGAGTTTCAGGCCAAACTTGGCGGTATATTCATATACCGTTTCGATCTAGTTGGCGCCCTGAATAGAAGCAGGTGCTGTGCTAGCATGCCCCGCTCGAACACGGCCCGCTGGCCGTCCACACGATCGTTTTTCCGTGAGTAGCCATGGTCGACAAACTGACGCATCTGAAACAGCTGGAGGCGGAAAGCATCCACATTATCCGCGAGGTCGCCGCCGAGTTCGATAACCCGGTGATGCTCTACTCGATCGGTAAAGACTCCGCCGTGATGCTGCATCTGGCCCGCAAGGCCTTCTTCCCGGGCAAATTGCCGTTTCCGGTAATGCACGTCGACACCCGCTGGAAATTCCAGGAAATGTACAAGTTCCGCGACAAGATGGTCGAGGAACTGGGCCTGGACCTGATCACCCACATCAACCCCGATGGCGTGGCGCAGAACATCAACCCGTTTACCCACGGTAGCGCCAAGCACACCGACATCATGAAGACCGAAGGCCTCAAGCAGGCCCTGGACAAGCATGGTTTCGACGCAGCCTTCGGCGGCGCCCGTCGCGATGAAGAGAAATCCCGCGCCAAAGAGCGCGTGTACTCATTCCGCGACAGCAAGCACCGCTGGGACCCGAAAAACCAGCGCCCGGAGCTGTGGAACGTCTACAACGGCAACGTCAACAAGGGCGAATCGATCCGCGTATTCCCGCTGTCCAACTGGACCGAGCTGGACATCTGGCAGTACATCTACCTGGAAGGCATCCCGATCGTGCCGCTGTACTTCGCCGCCGAGCGCGACGTGATCGAGAAGAACGGCACGTTGATCATGATCGACGACGACCGCATCCTCGAGCACCTGTCCGACGAAGACAAAGCCCGTATCGTCAAAAAGAAAGTCCGTTTCCGCACCCTTGGCTGCTACCCGTTGACGGGCGCGGTGGAGTCCGAAGCCGAAACGCTGACGGACATCATTCAGGAAATGCTCCTGACGCGAACTTCCGAGCGCCAGGGCCGGGTCATCGACCATGATGGCGCCGGCTCCATGGAAGATAAAAAACGTCAGGGTTATTTCTAAGGGGTTGTCATGTCGCACGTATCTGATTTGATCAGCGAGGACATCCTCGCCTACCTGGGCCAGCACGAGCGCAAGGAAATGTTGCGCTTCCTGACCTGCGGCAACGTCGATGACGGCAAGAGCACCCTGATCGGGCGACTGCTGCACGACTCCAAGATGATCTACGAAGATCACTTGGAAGCTATCACCCGCGATTCGAAGAAGTCCGGCACCACCGGTGACGACATCGACCTGGCGTTGCTCGTTGACGGCCTGCAGGCCGAGCGTGAGCAGGGCATCACCATCGATGTCGCCTACCGCTACTTCTCCACCGCCAAGCGTAAATTCATCATTGCCGATACCCCAGGCCATGAGCAGTACACCCGCAACATGGCCACCGGTGCGTCCACCTGTGACCTGGCGATTATCCTGATCGACGCGCGCTACGGCGTGCAGACCCAGACCCGCCGCCACAGCTTCATCGCCTCGTTGCTGGGCATCAAACACATCGTGGTGGCCGTCAACAAGATGGACATCAACGGCTTTGACCAGAGCGTATTCGAGTCGATCAAGGCCGATTACCTGAAGTTTGCCGACGGTATCGCGTTCAAGCCGAGCACCCTGGCCTTCGTGCCGATGTCGGCGCTCAAGGGCGACAACGTGGTGAACAAGAGCGAGCGTTCGCCGTGGTACACCGGGCAGTCGCTGATGGAGATTCTCGAGACCGTCGAGATCGCCAACGACCGCAACTACACCGACCTGCGTTTTCCGGTGCAGTACGTCAACCGGCCGAACCTGAACTTCCGTGGTTTCGCCGGCACCCTGGCCAGCGGCATCGTGCACAAGGGCGACGACGTCGTGGTGCTGCCGTCGGGCAAGAGCAGCCGCGTCAAATCCATCGTCACCTTCGAGGGCGAGCTGGAACAGGCGGGCCCGGGCCAGGCCGTGACCCTGACCATGGAAGACGAGATCGACATCTCCCGTGGCGACCTGCTGGTGCATGCCGACAACGTGCCGCAAGTGACAGACGCCTTCGACGCCATGCTGGTGTGGATGGCCGAAGAACCGATGCTGCCGGGCAAGAAGTACGACATCAAGCGCGCCACCAGCTATGTGCCGGGCTCCATCACCAGCATTGTGCACCGCGTGGACGTGAACACCCTGGCCGAAGGCCCGGCGAGTTCGCTGCAGTTGAACGAGATTGGCCGGGTCAAGGTCAGCCTTGACGCGGCTATTGCGTTGGACGGTTACGACAGCAACCGCACCACTGGCGCGTTTATCGTCATCGACCGCTTGACCAATGGCACCGTCGCGGCGGGCATGATCATCGCCCCGCCAGTCACCCATGGCAGCGCGGCGCAGCATGGCAAGTTGGCCCATGTAGCCACCGAGGAACGCGCCCTGCGTTTCGGCCAGCAACCGGCCACCGTGCTGTTCAGCGGCCTGTCCGGCGCGGGCAAAAGCACCTTGGCGTATGCGGTCGAGCGCAGGCTGTTCGACATGGGGCGTGCGGTGTTTGTGCTGGACGGCCAGAACTTGCGTCACGACCTCAACAAAGGTCTGCCGCAGGACCGCGCCGGGCGTACCGAGAACTGGCGCCGTGCCGCTCACGTGGCGCGTCAGTTCAACGAAGCCGGCCTGCTGACCCTGGCCGCGTTCGTCGCCCCGGATGCCGAAGGCCGCGAACAGGCCAAGGTGCTGATCGGCAGCGATCGTTTGCTGACCGTGTACGTGCAGGCGTCGCCGCAGGTGTGTGCCGAGCGTGATCCCCAAGGGCTGTACGCGGCGGGCGGGGATAACATCCCCGGTGAATCCTTCCCGTATGACGTGCCGTTGAATGCCGACTTGGTGATCGACACCCAGACTTTGTCGCTGGAAGACAGCGTCAAGCAAGTGCTGGAGTTGTTGCGTCAGCGTGGCGCGATCTAAACCGCGCCGCAATCAAATGTGGGAGGGGGCTTGCCCTAATGCCACTCAGTTAAGAAGTAGCAGGAGCGAGAACTAACTTGTGGCGAGGGAGCTTGCTCCCGCTGGGGCGCGAAGCGGCCCCAAACAATGGGACTGCTGCGCAGTCCAGCGGGAGCAAGCTCCCTCGCCACAGGTTCGGTGTCGCCTTAACTGACTGGCATTAGGGCTTGCCCCCGATGGCGGTGTGTCAGTCAGTACATCTGTCACTGATCCACCGCTATCGGGGGCAAGCCCCCTCCCACATTTTGATCATCTCTTGTCCGGGAAGTCGGTGTGAAGCTTGTCCAGCAACACATCCTTCTCTTCCCACAACCGGTTGATCCAGCCCTGGAACGCCAACCGATATTCCCCGTCCTGCTCATAATTCTTGCCGATAAACTCGACCGGAATCTGCACCTCTTCAAACTGCACCACCACATCCTTCACATTCCCGCACAGCAAATCCCAATAGCCCGGACGGCCGCCAGGGTAGTGAATGGTCACGTTGACCAGCGACTTCAACTGCTCACCCATGGCATCCAGCACGAACGCAATCCCTCCGGCCTTGGGTTTGAGCAAGTAGCGAAACGGTGATTTCTGCTGTGCATGCTTGCCCGGTGTAAACCGTGTGCCTTCGGCAAAGTTGAAAATCCCTACCGGGTTGTTGCGAAACTTCGCACAGGTCTTGCGGGTGGTTTCCAGGTCCTTGCCTTTCTTTTCCGGGTGTTTTTCCAAGTACGCCTTGCTATAGCGCTTCATGAACGGAAAGCCCAGCGCCCACCACGCCAAACCAATCACCGGCACCCAGATCAGCTCCTGCTTGAGGAAGAACTTCAGCGGGCGAATGCGTCGATTGAGCACGTATTGCAGCACCATGATGTCCACCCAGCTCTGGTGGTTGCTGGTGACCAGGTACGAGTGTTGATAGTCCAGGCCTTCAAGGCCGCTCAAGTGCCAGCGGGTGCGCCGTACCAGGTTCATCCAGCCCTTGTTGTTGCTGACCCAGGCTTCGTGCGTGTGGTTCATCAAGCCTTCGCTCATGCGCTTGGCGAACGGCAGGGCCTTGAACAGCGCCACGATAAACAGGAACGAGCACAGCAGGATTGTGTTCAGCGCCAACAGCAGGGACGCGATTACTCCGCGTACGGCGGCAGGTAGAAAATCCAGCATTTAGATATCCATAGGTCGGTTGGCGGCTTGGATCGCGGTCAGGGCGATGGTGTACACGATGTCGTCCACCTGGGCGCCGCGCGGCAGGTCGTTGACCGGTTTGCGCAGGCCCTGGAGCATCGGCCCCAGGCTTACGCAATCGGCGCTGCGTTGCACGGCTTTGTAGGTGGTGTTGCCGGTATTCAGGTCGGGAAACACGAACACCGTAGCCTTGCCGGCGACCTGGCTGTTGGGCGCCAGTTGCCGGGCCACGCTTTCATTGGCGGCGGCGTCGTATTGCAGCGGGCCGTCGATCAGCAACGAGCTCTGTTGTTCGTGGGCGAGCAGGGTGGCTTCGCGGACTTTTTCCACTTCCTCACCGCTGGCCGACTCGCCGCTGGAATAGCTGATCATTGCCACGCGCGGGACAATGCCGAATGCCGCCGCCGAGTCGGCGCTCTGCAGAGCGATTTCCGCCAGCTCCGCAGCGCTTGGGTGCGGGTTCATCACGCAGTCGCCATACACCAGCACCTGCTCGGGGAACAGCATGAAGAACACCGACGATACCAAGGTGCAGCCCGGCGCCGTCTTGATCAGCTGCAGGGCCGGGCGGATGGTGTTGGCGGTGGAGTGGATCACCCCGGACACCAGGCCGTCCACCTCGTCGAGGGCGAGCATCATGGTGGCGATCACCACGGTGTCTTCCAATTGCTGCTCGGCCATTGGCGCGTTCAGGCTCTTGCTCTTGCGCAGTGCAACCATCGGTTCGACGTAGCGCTGGCGGATCAGGTCCGGGTCAAGTATCTCCAGGCCTTCCGGCAGTTCGATACCCTGGGCCCGCGCCACCGCTTCCACGTCCGCCGGCTTGGCCAGCAGTACACAGCGGGCGATGCCGCGGGCCTGGCAGATCGCGGCGGCCTGCACGGTCAGCGGCTCGCTGCCTTCGGGCAGCACGATGCGCTTGTTGGCGGCCTGGGCGCGCTGGATCAACTGGTAGCGAAAGACCGCCGGTGACAGGCGCATCTCCCGTGGGGTGCCGCAGCGCTGGTGCAGCCAGCGCGCATCGAGGTGGCTGGCGACGAAGTCGGTGATGATCTCCGCGCGCTCGCGGTCATCGATGGGGATTTCCTTGTTGAGGCTGTTGAGCTGGTTGGCGGTGTCGTAGGAACCGGTGCTCACCGACAGTACCGGCAACCCGGCCTGGAACGCGCCACGGCACAAATCCATGATGCGCGGGTCGGGCAGGGTGTCGCTGGTCAGCAACAGGCCGGCCAGCGGTACGCCGTTGATCGCGGCCAGGCTGACGGCGAGGATGATGTCGTCGCGATCGCCCGGCGTCACCACCAGCACGCCGGGCTTGAGCAGCTCCACGGTGTTGCGCATGGTGCGCGCGCAGATGATGATCTTGGTCATGCGCCGGGTTTCATAGTCGCCGGCATTGAGGATCTGCGCGCCCATCAGGTCGGCCACGTCGCGGGTACGCGGCGCGTTGAGTTCGGGCTGGTAGGGAATGCAGCCGAGCAGGCGGAAATCACCGCTGCGCAATAACGGCGAGTGCTCCTTGAGGCGCGCCGAGAAGGCCTCCATGCTTTCGTCGGTGCGCACCTTGTTGAGGATTACGCCCAGCACTTTCGGGTCTTTCGGGCCACCGAACAATTGGGCCTGCAGTTCCACGCGGCCGGACAGTTCGGTGAGCACTTCATTTTCCGGGGCCGAGACCAGGATCACTTCAGCATCCAGGCTTTTGGCCAGGTGCAGGTTGACCCGTGCCGCATAGCTGGCGCTGCGGGTCGGCACCATGCCTTCGACGATCAGCACGTCCTTGCCCACCGCGGCTTGCTGGTACAGCGTGATGATTTCTTCGAGCAACTCGTCGAGCTGGCCGTCGCCGAGCATGCGCTCAACATGGGCCAGGCCCAGGGGTTGCGGCGGCTTCAGGCCGTGGGTGCGCGCCACCAGTTCGGTAGAACGCTCGGGGCCGGTATCGCCAGGATGTGGCTGGGCAATCGGTTTGAAGAAACCGACTTTCAGCCCGGCCCGTTCCAGGGTACGCACCAGCCCAAGGCTGATGGAGGTCAGACCCACACCAAAATCGGTGGGCGCGATAAAAAAAGTCTGCATGCGAATTCTCTGGAGGTGCATGGCTGGGGTGGCACTCTATGCGTGAGTGCCTACCGCGAATCAGGCGCCAAGGTTATCGTTATTCGGGGTGTTGCGCACACCAGCCGCACGCAAAGGGCTGGCCGATTTTTTCAAGGCGCTGCGCGGGGTCGAGCACCCAGGCGCGCGACTGCCATGGCGGCTGGTGGCGCAGATGCTGGGTGTGGCCGCAGGACAGCTCGACGACCCAGTGCAGGTCGTCGTCCTGGTGGAATCCGCTGATCGTCGAGACCGTTGGTCGGCCCCGTCTGTCCGGGTTCTGTTCGCTTTCGGGCAAATCCTTGTTTAGACTTGTCCGTTCTTCATTCTTATGCAAAAGGTCTCGCCCCATGACGATCGCCGCTAACAAGGCTGTCTCCATCGACTATACCCTGACCAACGACGCTGGTGAGGTCATCGACAGCTCCGCCGGCGGCGCGCCGCTGGTCTACCTGCAAGGCGCGGGTAATATCATCCCAGGCCTGGAAAAGGCTCTGGAAGGCAAGGCAGTTGGTGACGAACTGACCGTTGCCGTAGAACCTGAGGATGCCTACGGCGAATACTCCGCCGAACTGGTCAGCACCTTGAGCCGCAGCATGTTCGAAGGTGTCGATGAGCTGGAAGTGGGCATGCAGTTCCACGCTTCCGCCCCGGACGGCCAAATGCAGATCGTGACCATCCGCGACCTGGACGGTGACGACGTGACCGTTGACGGTAACCACCCGCTGGCTGGCCAGCGCCTGAACTTCCAAGTGAAGATCGTTGCCATCCGCGACGCTTCCCAGGAAGAAGTGGCTCACGGTCACGTCCACGGTGAAGGCGGTCATCAGCATTGATCGATGTTTTGATCAAGCGGTAGCAAAAACGCCCCGACTGGTTCGGGGCGTTTTTTTATCCGCAGTTCACCGCGATCCAAATGTGGGAGGGGGCTTGCTCCCGATAGCGGTGGATCAGTCACTAGATGCGGTGGCAGACCCTCAGCCATCGGGAGCAAGCCCCCTCCCACATTTTGATTTATGCACTCCAGAAAACAAAAATGCCCCGCACCTTTCGGTACGGGGCATTTCTTAACTGATTCGCAACCTGGGCTGCGTAGCAGTTGTTACCACTTAGGCTGCAGCAGGAACGCTCAGAGCCTTGATGTGGCCATTCAGGCGGCTCTTATGACGAGCGGCCTTGTTCTTGTGGATGATGCCTTTATCGGCCATACGGTCGATAACTGGCACGGCCAGAACGTAAGCAGCTTGAGCTTTTTCAGCGTCTTTGGTGTCGATGGCCTTAACTACATTCTTGATGTAGGTACGAACCATGGAACGCAGGCTGGCGTTGTGGCTGCGACGCTTCTCAGCCTGTTTTGCACGTTTTTTGGCGGAAGGTGTGTTGGCCACCGTCGAGCTCCTCGAAAGACTTTTTAGGAAATAGCAAACAAAATAGGCCGCGAATCATGCCGATGACTTGATGGGTTGTCAAGGGCGGCTGATGCGAACTGCTGAGTGGTCGATCTGAAGAGGCGGGTGATTTATTTCCGGCGCTTGACCTGTAAACTCGCGAGCTTTGGCTCTGTGCTGTTGCAGGCGCGCAGTATCGCATAAGTAGGCGCTTTGTTCGCCTGCTCTTTATCTATAGGCGCAAACTCTTTCAATGAATCTGCTCAAATCGTTGGCTGCCGTCAGCTCTATCACGATGATCTCCCGGGTTTTGGGGTTTGTGCGTGACACCCTGCTGGCGCGCATTTTTGGCGCCAGTATGGCCACGGATGCCTTCTTTATTGCCTTTAAATTGCCCAACCTGCTGCGCAGAATCTTCGCCGAAGGCGCGTTCTCCCAGGCCTTTGTGCCGATCCTGGCCGAATACAAGACTCAGCAGGGCGAGGAGGCAACCCGCACGTTCATTGCCTACGTTTCGGGCCTGCTGACCCTGGTGCTGATGCTGGTGACCCTGGTCGGCATACTCGCCGCGCCCTGGGTGATCTGGGCCACGGCGCCGGGCTTTGCCAACACCCCGGAAAAGTTCGCGCTGACCACCGACCTGCTGCGCGTGACCTTTCCTTATATAGTGCTGATCTCGCTGTCATCCCTCGCCGGGGCGATCCTCAATACCTGGAACCGTTTCTCGGTGCCGGCCTTCGTGCCGACGCTGCTCAACGTCAGCATGATTATCTTCGCGCTGTTCCTCACACCGTACTTCGACCCACCGGTGATGGCCCTCGGCTGGGCAGTCCTGGCCGGCGGCCTGGCGCAGTTGCTCTACCAACTGCCGCATCTGAAAAAAATCGGCATGCTCGTGCTGCCGCGCCTGAACGTCAAGGACACCGGCGTCTGGCGTGTGATGCGCAATATGTTGCCAGCGATCCTCGGGGTGTCGGTCAGTCAGATTTCCCTGATCATCAATACGGCGTTCGCTTCGCTGCTGGTGTCCGGCTCGGTGTCGTGGATGTACTACGCCGACCGCCTGATGGAATTGCCGTCCGGCGTGCTCGGGGTGGCATTGGGGACAATTCTGCTGCCGACCCTGGCGCGCACCTACGCAAGCAAGGACCGCCAGGAGTATTCTCGCATTCTCGACTGGGGCCTGCGTCTGTGCTTCCTGCTGGTGCTGCCATGCGCCTTGGCCTTGGGAATCCTGGCTGAGCCCTTGACGGTCTCGCTGTTTCAATACGGCCAGTTCGACGCCCATGACGCGTTGATGACCCAGCACGCGCTGGTGGCTTACTCCGTCGGCTTGCTTGGCATTATCGTGATCAAGGTGCTGGCGCCGGGCTTCTATGCCCAGCAAAACATCCGCACGCCGGTGAAGATCGCGATTTTCACGCTGATCGTCACGCAACTGCTCAACCTGGTATTTATCGGCCCGCTGGCCCATGCCGGCCTGGCGTTGGCAATCAGCGCCGGTGCGTGCATCAATGCCGGCCTGCTGTTTTATCAACTGCGCAAACAACAGATGTATCAGCCGCAGCCAGGCTGGGGGGTGTTCACCCTCAAGCTGCTCGTGGCGGTCGCCGCGATGTCCGCCGTGTTGATGGGCCTGATGCATGTCATGCCGGCCTGGGACCAGGGCCATATGCTGGAGCGCTTCATGCGCCTTGGCGTGCTGGTGGTGGCGGGTGTGATGGTGTACTTCGGGATGTTGCTGCTGCAGGGTTTCCGCCTGCGCGATTTCAATCGCAAGTCCCTGGGGGTAGAGAGTTTGCCCCGATAAAACGGCTGTTTTATCGAATCGATCCATTTGGCCTGTGGTGTTGCCTGTCGCCCGGGGCCGGGTGTGGTTATAATCGACCACTTTATGAGCAAGAAGCGCGTTATGCAGCTGGTTCGAGGTCTCCACAACCTGCGCCCCGAGCATCGGGGCTGCGTCGCCACTATTGGCAACTTTGACGGTGTTCACCGTGGCCACCAGGCTATCCTGGCCAGGCTGCGCGAGCGTGCGGTCGAGTTGGGCGTGCCCAGCTGCGTGGTGATTTTCGAGCCGCAGCCGCGGGAATATTTCACTCCCGAGACCGCGCCGGCCCGTCTGGCCCGCCTGCGCGACAAGCTGCAACTGCTGGCTGAAGAAGGCGTCGACCGCGTGCTCTGCCTGGCCTTCAACCAGCGCTTGCAAAGCCTGAGCGCCGCCGAGTTCGTCGACCGCATCCTCGTCGATGGCCTGGGCGTGCAGCATTTGGAAGTCGGCGACGACTTCCGTTTTGGTTGCGACCGCGTCGGAGATTTCGATTTCCTGCAACACGCCGGCGTCAACCAGGGGTTTACCGTCGAAGCCGCGCAAACCGTCGAACTGGACGGCCTGCGCGTGAGCAGTACCCAGGTGCGTAACGCCCTGGCCGCTGCCGACTTCGCCTTGGCCGAGCGTTTGCTCGGTCGCCCGTTCCGCATCGCCGGGCGGGTATTGCACGGCCAGAAGCTGGCGCGCCAACTGGGCACGCCAACCGCCAACGTGCAACTCAAGCGCCGTCGTGTGCCGCTGACCGGGGTTTACCTGGTGAGCGTCGACATCGATGGCCAATCGTGGCCGGGAGTCGCCAACATAGGCGTCAGGCCCACGGTTGCAGGTGATGGCAAGGCCCACCTGGAAGTTCACCTTCTGGATTTTGCCGGTGATTTATACGACCGGCGTTTAACGGTGGTTTTCCACCAGAAGCTGCGTGAAGAGCAGCGTTTCGCCTCCCTTGAGGCGTTGAAAACGGCGATCAATGCGGATGTCGCCGCCGCCCGTGCACTAGCCGCACCTAGCGCCCATCGCTAACCGAAGAGCCTTAAATGACCGACTATAAAGCCACGCTAAACCTTCCGGACACCGCCTTCCCAATGAAGGCCGGCCTGCCACAGCGCGAACCGCAGATCCTGCAGCGCTGGGACAGTATTGGCCTGTACGGAAAGTTGCGCGAAATTGGCAAGGATCGTCCGAAATTCGTCCTGCACGACGGCCCTCCTTATGCCAACGGCACGATTCACATCGGTCATGCGCTGAACAAGATTCTCAAGGACATGATCCTGCGTTCGAAAACCCTGTCGGGCTTCGACGCACCGTATGTCCCGGGTTGGGACTGCCACGGCCTGCCGATCGAACACAAAGTCGAAGTGACCTACGGCAAGAACCTGGGCGCGGATAAAACCCGCGAACTGTGCCGTGCCTACGCCACCGAGCAGATCGAAGGGCAGAAGTCCGAGTTCATCCGTCTGGGTGTGCTGGCCGAGTGGGACAACCCGTACAAAACCATGAACTTCAAGAACGAGGCCGGTGAAATCCGCGCCTTGGCCGAAATCGTCAAGGGCGGTTTCGTGTTCAAGGGCCTCAAGCCCGTGAACTGGTGCTTCGACTGCGGCTCGGCCCTGGCCGAGGCGGAAGTCGAGTACGAGGAAAAGAAATCCTCGACCATCGACGTGGCCTTCCCGATCGCCGACGACGCCAAGCTGGCCGAGGCCTTTGGCCTGGCATCGCTGGCCAAGCCCGCTGCCATCGTGATCTGGACCACCACGCCATGGACCATCCCCGCCAACCAGGCACTGAACGTGCACCCTGAGTTCACCTACGCGCTGGTCGATGTTGGCGATCGCCTGTTGGTGCTGGCCGAAGAAATGGTTGAGTCGTGCCTGGCGCGCTACGAGCTGCAAGGTTCGGTGATCGCCACCACCACTGGCTCCGCGCTGGAATTGATCAACTTCCGTCACCCGTTCTATGACCGCCTGTCGCCGGTATATATGGCTGACTACGTCGAGCTGGGTTCGGGCACGGGCATCGTTCACTGCTCGCCTGCCTATGGCGTGGACGACTTCGTGACCTGCAAGAAGTACGGCATGGTCAACGACGACATCATCAACCCGGTACAGAGCAACGGCGTGTATGTGCCGTCGCTGGAGTTCTTCGGCGGGCAGTTCGTCTTCAAGGCCGACCAGCCGATCATCGACAAGCTGCGTGAAGTCGGCGCGCTGATGCAGGCCGACACCATCAAGCACAGCTACATGCACTGCTGGCGCCACAAGACCCCGTTGATCTACCGCGCCACCGCGCAGTGGTTTATCGGCATGGACAAAGAGCCGGCCAGCGGCGAAACCCTGCGCATACGCTCGCTCAAAGCCATCGAAGACACTCAGTTCGTCCCGGCCTGGGGCCAGGCGCGCCTGCACTCGATGATCGCCAACCGTCCGGACTGGTGCATCTCCCGCCAGCGTAACTGGGGCGTGCCGATCCCGTTCTTCCTGAACAAGGAAAGCGGCGAACTGCACCCGCGCACCGTCGAACTGATGGAAGAAGTGGCCCAGCGCATTGAACAGGAAGGCATCGAAGCCTGGTTCAAGCTGGACGCCGCCGAGCTGCTGGGCGATGAAGCGCCGCAGTACGACAAGATCAGCGACACCCTCGACGTGTGGTTCGACTCTGGTACCACTCACTGGCACGTACTGCGCGGCTCGCACCCGATGGGCCACGACAGCGGCCCGCGTGCCGACCTGTACCTGGAAGGTTCCGACCAGCACCGTGGCTGGTTCCACTCGTCGCTGCTGACCGGCTGCGCCATCGACGGCCATGCGCCGTACCGCGAACTGCTGACCCACGGCTTCACTGTCGACGAGAACGGTCGCAAGATGTCCAAGTCGCTGAAGAACGTGATCGAGCCGAAAAAGATCAACGACACCCTGGGCGCCGACATCATGCGCTTGTGGGTAGCGTCGACCGATTACTCGGGCGAAATCGCCGTGTCGGACCAGATCCTGGCCCGCAGCGCCGATGCCTACCGTCGCATCCGTAATACCGCGCGCTTCCTGCTGTCGAACCTGACCGGCTTCAACCCGGCCACCGACCTGCTGCCGGCCGAGGACATGCTCGCCCTCGACCGTTGGGCCGTGGACCGTACCCTGTTGTTGCAACGCGAGTTGCAGGAGCATTACGGCGAGTACCGCTTCTGGAACGTCTATTCGAAGATCCACAACTTCTGCGTGCAGGAGCTGGGTGGGTTCTACCTCGACATCATCAAGGACCGCCAGTACACCACCGGCGCCAACAGCAAGGCGCGCCGCTCGGCGCAGACCGCGCTCTACCATATCAGCGAAGCGCTGGTGCGCTGGATCGCACCGATCCTGGCGTTCACCGCCGACGAGCTGTGGGAGTACCTGCCGGGCGAGCGTAACGAGTCCGTCATGCTCAATACCTGGTACGAAGGCCTGACCGAACTGCCGGCCGACTTCGAACTGGGGCGCGCGTACTGGGAAGGCGTGATGGCCGTGAAGGTTGCGGTGAACAAGGAGCTGGAAGTGCAGCGCGCGGCCAAGGCTGTGGGTGGCAACCTGCAAGCCGAAGTCACCCTGTTTGCCGAGGACGGCCTGACCGCCGACCTGGCCAAGCTGAGCAACGAACTGCGCTTTGTGTTGATCACCTCCACCGCCAGCCTGGCGCCATTCGCCCAGGCTCCGGCAGACGCCGTGGCGACCGAAGTGCCGGGCCTGAAGCTCAAAGTGGTCAAGTCGGCCTTCCCTAAGTGCGCCCGTTGCTGGCACTGCCGTGAAGATGTCGGCGTGAACCCGGAGCATCCGGAAATCTGCGGTCGCTGCGTGGATAACATCAGCGGTGAAGGCGAGGTTCGCCACTATGCCTGATGCAACCAGTCGTTTCGGACGTCTTGGCTGGCTCGTATTGAGCGTGCTGGTCCTGGTCATCGACCAGGTCAGCAAGGCTCATTTCGAAGGCACCCTGGAAATGTTCCAGCAAATCGTGGTGATCCCGGATTACTTCAGCTGGACCCTGGCCTACAACACCGGCGCGGCCTTCAGCTTCCTCGCCGATGGCGGCGGCTGGCAGCGCTGGCTGTTCGCACTGATCGCCGTGGTGGTCAGTGCGGTGCTGGTGGTCTGGCTCAAGCGTCTGGGCCGTGATGACACCTGGTTGGCCATTGCCCTCGCCCTGGTGCTGGGCGGCGCGCTGGGCAACCTGTACGACCGCATTGCCCTGGGCCATGTGATCGACTTCATCCTGGTGCACTGGCAGAACCGCCATTATTTCCCGGCGTTCAACTTCGCCGACAGCGCCATCACCGTTGGTGCAATCATGCTGGCGCTGGATATGTTCAAGAGCAAGAAAACCGGAGAGACCGTCAATGACTGATCAGGTATTGGCTGAGCAACGCATCGGCCAGAACACGGAAGTCACTTTGCACTTTGCATTGCGCCTGGAGAATGGCGACACGGTCGACAGCACTTTCGACAAAGCCCCGGCGACCTTCAAGGTCGGCGATGGCAACCTGTTGCCGGGTTTTGAAACGGCGCTGTTCGGATTCAAGGCTGGCGATAAGCGCAACCTGCAGATCCCGCCGGAAAATGCCTTTGGCCAGCCCAACCCGCAAAACGTGCAGATCATCCCGCGTTCGCAGTTCGAAGGCATGGACCTGTCGGAAGGCCTGCTGGTGATCTTCAATGATGCGGCGAATACGGAATTGCCCGGCGTGGTCAAAGCCTTCGATGACGCGCAAGTGACCATCGACTTCAACCACCCGTTGGCCGGCAAGACACTGACCTTTGACGTCGAGATCATCAACGTCAAAGCGCTGGTCTAAAATGTGGGAGGGGGCTTGCCCTAATGCCAGTCAGCTAAGGCTTTTTGTAGGAGCGAGCTTGCTCGCGAAAAACGTCAACGATAACGCGTGCTTCCTGAATAAACGCGGTGCCTGTGAGTTTTTCGCGAGCAAGCTCGCTCCTACAGACGGCGGTGTACGCTTAACTGACTGGCATTAGGGCTTACCCCCTCCCACCTTTGATCCCCATTGTCCTTTAGGTCAGCACAAACCTGGCCCAAAGTGGCTGCAAGACACGAGGCACAGCATGCAAATCAAACTCGCCAACCCCCGTGGCTTCTGCGCCGGCGTGGACCGGGCGATCGAAATCGTCAACCGCGCCCTGGAAGTCTTCGGCCCGCCGATTTATGTGCGGCATGAAGTCGTCCACAACAAGTTCGTGGTCGAAGACCTGCGTGCTCGCGGAGCCATCTTCGTCGAAGAGCTCGACCAGGTGCCCGATGATGTCATCGTTATCTTCAGTGCCCATGGTGTGTCCCAGGCCGTACGCACCGAAGCGGCCGGCCGTGGCCTGAAAGTGTTCGACGCCACGTGCCCGCTGGTGACCAAGGTGCACATCGAAGTGGCGCGCTACAGCCGTGATGGCCGCGAATGCATCCTGATCGGCCACGCCGGCCATCCGGAGGTCGAAGGCACCATGGGCCAGTATGACTCCAGTAATGGCGGCGCGATCTACCTGGTAGAAGACGAAAAAGACGTTGCCAGCTTGCAGGTGCAAAACCCTGAACGCTTGGCCTTCGTCACCCAGACCACCTTGTCCATGGACGATACCAGCCGCGTTATCGACGCCCTGCGCACGCGATTCCCGGCCATCGGCGGCCCGCGCAAGGACGACATCTGCTACGCCACGCAAAACCGCCAGGATGCAGTCAAGCAACTGGCCGATGAGTGTGATGTGGTGCTGGTGGTCGGCAGCCCCAACAGCTCCAACTCCAACCGTTTGCGTGAGTTGGCTGAGCGCATGGCGACGCCGGCGTACCTGATCGACGGCGCCGAGGACATGCAGCGTAGCTGGTTCGACGGCGTAGAGCGCATCGGCATTACGGCAGGCGCCTCGGCCCCGGAAGTTTTGGTGCGCGGCGTGATCCAGCGATTGCACGCCTGGGGTGCCACCGGCGCCGACGAATTGGCGGGCCGGGAAGAAAACATTACGTTCTCAATGCCCAAGGAATTACGGGTTCGCTCGCTGCTCTGAACCCTGGAGGCTGCCTTAACTTCGGCATAGCGCCTGCTCGGTCTTGTCACTGCGCAGGCTGATACGCCCGCTGGGAGCGAGCACGACCTGATACAGACTCTGGGCCGGTTGTGTGTCGCACACATGCACGGTGCCGGCACGAAATCCCCCGCCCGCAAACACTGGCTCCCCCAAACCGCTGAAACGAACCTGGCTGCTGACCGGGCCGTTGCCGGCAACCGGTACTTGCCCGCTGTCCTGTCGCTCCAGTAGCACCGGATTCTCGTCGTCCAGGTGGCCGCGCCCACTGATATCCAGTATCACCCGCCATCCTTGGCTCCAGTCCTCATCCCGCGCATGGATCACCACCGCACGATTGCGTGCAATCGCCTCGGTGCGCGCGTAACGCAGCCCGTCGGCCAGTGCCTGGGCCACGCTTTGTCGCTGCTGCGATTCCAGCAAACCTTTGAAGTTGGGTATGGCCAGTTGCGCCAGAACACCCGTCAAGATCAATCCCAGCAGTAATTCGATCAGGGTGAAACCTCGTTGTGTCATGTGTGCTCCCTCCGTGGATGCGAGTGATCGTCAAGTGGCAGGCATAGGTATAGCGCTTGGTCCCTGGTGCTGAATGATGGCCTTTACGTCCAATGTATTTCCCTTTGTTCCGGTAGCGGCAGCGGTCGAAAACCGACGCTAGTCTTGGGACGCACAGCAGGTTTTTCCTGTTTTCCTGAGGCCTTCGACATGGATGACGACGGTATGCCTTTCTGCCGGAATACATTTTCTCTACGCGCTTTTTATCGGCACCAATCCGGCATGACGCTGATCGAGGTGCTGGTCGCGGTGCTGGTCCTGGCGCTCGGACTGCTGGGGGCCGCAGCGATCCAGCTCAACGCGCTCAAGACCACCGACAGCGCAAGGATGACCAGCCAAGCCAGTTTTATTGCCTACGACATGCTCGACCGTATTCGCGCCAACGCCGCTGTCGATTACTCCCAGGCTCGCACCGGCAGCACCTCGGCTACCAGCGTGCGTGACCTGGACCTGCGTGACTTCGAGGCCAATATCACTGGTTTTGCCGGCAAGGACGCCAAGGGTGCGATAGCGGCCAGCGGCGATGAGGTCACTGTCAGCATCAGTTGGGAGGATGTCAGGAGCAGACTGGGTGAGCGGCAAACCTTCACCCTGACCAGTCGGATCGCCAATGGGCAAGGGCGGTTGCAATGATCCGTCCTGC
The DNA here is from genome assembly GCF_003852375.1 of Pseudomonas sp. R4-34-07. Taxonomy (NCBI): domain Bacteria; kingdom Pseudomonadati; phylum Pseudomonadota; class Gammaproteobacteria; order Pseudomonadales; family Pseudomonadaceae; genus Pseudomonas; species Pseudomonas sp. R4-34-07. Next base: position 862,743 of record NZ_CP027760.1, read on the forward strand.
GCGAGGTTTCGGGCTGGTGGAGTTGCTGCTGGCGCTGGCCGTCGGGCTGGTGGTAGTGCTCGGGGCGAGCCAGGTGCTGATCGGTTCGCGGTTGACCCAGGCCAGCCAGCAGGCCGCCATGGTGCTGCAGGACGATGCGCGGTTCGTCCTGAGCAAGATGACTCAGGATATTCGCCAGACGGGCATGCTGGGGTGTCTGGCCACGGCTTTTATCGACAACGCCCCGGCGGCCTTTGATCGGCCGATTGGCTGGGAAGCTTCGGCAAGCGCAAAGTCACTGACTCTGGTGACCGCCAATGCCAGCGACAGTACAGGCAAGCCTGACTGGACGGTGGTATCCGACTGCAAAGAGGCCGCCCAGGCCTATACCGGGACGCCGTCTGGGATTGCGCCCGGGCAGATTCGTTTCGCTATACGCGAGCTCACCTACACCTATGAGACGGGTCAGTTGAAGATCAGTACCCCGTCAGCTCCGGCCAAAGCCGTACTGATGGATAACGTACGGGCCTTCGAGATCAGTTTTGGTGTGGCGGCCAGGCCTGAATCGACCGGCGTGGTGCGTTACGACAGCCACCCGGCCGACGCATCGTTGATACGCAGCGTGCGCATCCTCATGACCCTGCAAGACCCCACCGGGCGGGTGAAAGACCAGGCCTACGCCGTCGTGGCGGCACTGCGCAACCGGCTGGAGTAGGGCGATGACAATGATGCGGTGTAGCCAGGTGCGGCAGGCGGGGATGGTATTGCTGATCAGCCTGGTATTTCTGCTGTTGTTGTCACTGGTGGGGTTGTCGTCGATGCAGGGCGCGCTCGCTCAGCAGAAGGCGGCTAATAGCCTGTGGCAGCGTAATCAATCGTTCCAGACGGCTGAAAGTGGCCTGCGGCTGGGGGAGTCGGCGGTGCGCAGGGGCGGGCAGGTGATGCCGGTTTGCCAGTCGATCATCAGTTGCGCGCCGCCCGATGAAGCTTCATCGGTGGTGGGCGCCGGACACAATCCGGTCTCGGCGGTGACGTGGGTGGCGTTCAAGGACGGGGTGTATGGCGTTCAATCCCTGGGCGTGGGTTCGGGCCAGACACATTTGCCGCCGTATGCCCCAGCCGCGCTCTTCCGCGTGACGGCCGTCGGGCTGGGTGGCCAATCGCGCACCGTGCTGGAGGCTGTGTATGCGCGGGTGGAGGAGGGCGACGGCGAACGGTTTCGGCGAGTCTTATGGCGGCAACTTCAATAAGGAGCAATCGAATGGGCATGGATAGCCAGGGCTTTACCCTGATCGAATTATTGATCGCCGTGGCGATCATTGCGTTGCTGGGCGGAATCGCTTACCCCGCATATACCGTCCAGGTGAAAAAGGTCCACCGGGTGCAGATCGTCGCGCTGCTGGCCGAGCAAGCTCAGTACCTGGAGCGTTTTTACACGCGCAACGGCACTTATATTGATGCAAGCGGCGTCAGTACAGGCAACGATCACTATAGAATCAGCTCAGTCTTGAACCCTCAGGACTTTGCCTTGCTGGCCACGCCTGCCACGGGCTCTGTCATGGCGGACGACGCCTGTGGCCGGTTCAGCTTGACCAGCACCGGCATGCGGAGCAATCCGGGAGCGGCGCCAGAGATGCCGCTCAAGGCATGCTGGGGGCAGTGATGAGAGTGCTGGATGAATGGGCGCCGGGCGCGCTTTTACCTTTTTATCGGCTGGATCAAATGATGGCTAAGCAACAGCGAGTAGTGATTGTCGGCGGCGGAGTGATTGGCTTGTTGACGGCATACAACCTGGCGAACCGGGGGCTGGCGGTCATATTGCTGGAGCGCGCCGGGCTTGGGCAGGAATCATCCTGGGCCGGCGGCGGAATTGTTTCGCCGTTGTATCCGTGGCGCTATAGTCCGGCGGTGACCGCTTTAGCCCACTGGTCCCAGGATTTCTACCCGCAACTGGCGCAACGGCTGTTCGCCGCGACCGGGGTTGATCCTGAGGTTCACACCACGGGCCTGTATTGGCTCGACCTGGATGACGAAGCCGAGGCTCTGGCCTGGGCTGCGCGTGAAGGCCGGCCCTTGAGCAAAGTGGACGTGTCGGCCGCCCATGACGCGGTCCCGGTGCTGGGCGGCGGTTATTCGCGGGCGATCTACATGGCCGACGTGGCCAATGTGCGCACTCCGCGCCTGGTCAAATCACTCAAGGCGGCGTTGTCGGCGCTGCCCGGTGTGACGATTCACGAGCAGTGCGAGGTCGCTGGATTTATCGTGGAAGGCGGCACTGTGGTGGGCGTGAATACGTCTGCTGGCGTCATCACGGGTGATCAGGTGGTGCTTGCGGCCGGTGCCTGGAGCGGGGCGTTGCTGGGAAAACTGGGCTTGGCGCTGCCCGTGGAGCCGGTAAAGGGCCAGATGATCCTCTACAAATGCGCGCCTGATTTTTTATCGAGTATGGTCCTGGCCAAAGGACGCTATGCGATCCCGCGACGGGATGGGCACATTCTGATTGGCAGCACCCTGGAGCATGAGGGGTTCGATAAAACGCCGACCGAAACCGCACTGGAAAGTCTCAAGGCTTCTGCGGTGGAACTGCTTCCCGCCCTGGCGGACGCCGAGGTGGTGGGGCATTGGGCAGGGTTGCGGCCCGGCTCGCCGGAAGGCATCCCTTATATCGGCGAGGTGCCCGGCTTCAAAGGCCTGTGGCTCAATTGCGGGCACTACCGCAACGGCCTGGTGCTTGCCCCGGCGTCCTGCCAGTTGTTTGCCGACTTGTTGCTGGGGCATGTGCCGATCATCGACCCGGCACCTTACGCGCCCGCCGGTCGACTTAACGCTGGATAGACTTCGGCCCTTGCTGCAGGTGCGCCTGGGTGCAATACCATTGCTGGCCCGAGCTCAGGGCACGATCCTGCGGCACATGCACGCCGCAATGGGCGCAACGCACCATCAGTGCGGCATTGGGTTCGCCGGTACGGGGTTGGCCGGACGCTGGGCTTTTAAATTTGCGCCAGAGCCATACCGCAGCGGCAATGACGGCGATCCAGAACAATAGACGAAGCATGATGGGCAGTTTCTCGATGAGGAATGCGCCAGTTTAGCCAAGGTCGCCATGGGCGCACAGCGCAATAAATACTCGCCCATGAAAAAGGGAGCTCCTGAGAGCTCCCTTTTGCGTTGCGTCGAACGGTCAGTCGAACACACCGAAGGTCATGTAGCTGAACCACGAGCGGTCCTGGTTGTTGCCCAGGGCTTGCGGCTCTTCCTCTTCGATCACGTCGCCGTTCTCGTCGTGCGGCTTGAGATCCGAAGGAATCGCGTCCTTGGCGTCCTGGTACTGCTTGATCACGTCCTGGTTGGCGCGTGTTTCGCCCGGCGGCAGCGGTGGGCGGGACTCGATCAGGCCCAGGGTGTATTTGCTCAGCCACGAACGGTTGTCGGCTTCGTCAACCTGAGGCACGAACTGGCCGTCTTTCAGGCTTGGGTGGTCCGGATAGTTGAGCTTCAGGGTTTCCAGGCTGGTGCTTGCCAGTTCGTCCAGGTGCAGGCGCTGGTAAGCCTCGGTCATCACGGCCAGGCCGTCGCCCACCGAAGGGGTTTCCTGGAAGTTCTCCACCACGTAGCGGCCACGGTTGGCGGCGGCCACGTACGCCTGACGGGTCAGGTAGTAGTGGGCCACGTGGATCTCGTAGGAAGCCAGCAGGTTGCGCAGGTAGATCATGCGCTGCTTGGCGTCCGGCGCGTAGCGGCTGTTCGGGTAGCGGCTGGTCAGCTGGGCGAACTCGTTGTAGGAGTCGCGGGCAGCGCCCGGGTCACGCTTGGTCATGTCCAGCGGCAGGAAGCGCGCCAGCAGGCCGACGTCCTGGTCGAACGAGGTCAGGCCCTTCATGTAGTAGGCGTAGTCCACGTTCGGATGCTGCGGGTGCAGGCGGATAAAACGCTCGGCAGCGGACTTGGCAGCTTCCGGCTCGGCGTTTTTATAGTTGGCGTAGATCAGCTCGAGCTGCGCCTGGTCGGCATAGCGTCCGAACGGATAGCGCGACTCCAGGGCCTTCAGCTTCGCTGTGGCGCTGGTGTAGCTATTATTGTCCAAGTCAGTTTGAGCTTGCTGGTACAGCTCGACTTCGCTCAGGTTTTCGTCGACGACGTCCTTGGTTGACGAGCAAGCAGCAGTCATGGCGAGGATGGCGATCAGCAGCAGGTGTTTCACTTGCATGGCGGCTTGCGTCCCTATGACGGCCGCTGTCTTGGGCGGGGCCGTCCTGTTATGATGAGCGCCCCGTTGAAAGCCTCGGGGCAAAAGACGCCGTATTTAACCACAAGCGCGCAGCCGAAACCAAAGGCTGTGCCACGCCTAGTCTGAGCATGTCCGATAAAATTGAACTTCGCGCAGAGGTGCCGTCCGAATTGGGCGGCCAACGCCTCGATCAAGTCGCCGCACAATTATTCGCTGAGCACTCGCGCTCGCGCCTTTCCGCCTGGATCAAAGACGGCCGCCTGACTGTGGATGGAGCGGTTATCCGCCCGCGAGACATAGTGCATGGCGGTGCGATTCTTGAGCTGACTGCCGAGCAGGAAGCCCAGGGAGAATGGGTTGCCCAGGACATCGAGCTGGATATCGTCTATGAAGACGACGACATCCTGGTCATCAACAAACCCGCAGGCCTGGTGGTTCACCCGGCTGCCGGGCACGCTGATGGCACCTTGCTCAATGCCCTGTTGCACCACGTGCCGGACATCATCAATGTGCCGCGCTGCGGCATCGTGCACCGTCTGGACAAGGACACCACCGGCCTGATGGTGGTGGCCAAGACCATTCAGGCGCAGACGCAACTGGTTACTCAATTGCAGAGTCGCAGCGTCAGCCGGATCTACGAGTGCATCGTGATCGGCGTCGTGGTGGCCGGGGGCAAGATCAACGCCCCTATCGGTCGCCACGGCCAGCAGCGCCAGCGCATGGCGGTGATGGAGGGCGGCAAGCAGGCCGTCAGCCACTATCGCGTGCTGGAGCGTTTCCGTTCCCACACGCACGTGCGGGTCAAGCTGGAAACCGGTCGTACCCACCAGATCCGCGTGCACATGGCCCACATCAACTTCCCGTTGGTCGGCGATCCGGCCTACGGTGGTCGCTTCCGTATTCCGCCGGCGGCCAGCCAGACCATGGTTGAATCGCTCAAGACGTTCCCGCGCCAGGCGCTGCATGCACGCTTCCTGGAACTGGATCATCCGACGAGCGGTAAGCGCATGAGCTGGGAATCGCCGCTTCCAGACGATCTGGTCTGGTTGTTGTCGCTGCTCAAGCAGGATCGCGAGGCGTTTATCGGATGAGTGACTGGCTGATACCTGACTGGCCCGCGCCGTCTCAGGTCAAAGCCTGCGTCACTACCCGTGCGGGCGGCGTCAGCGTGGCGCCGTTCGACAGCCTCAACCTGGGCGATCACGTCGAGGACAGCCTTGAGGCGGTCCTGGAAAATCGTCGCCGTCTTACCGATGCCTTCGGTATCCAGCCGGCCTGGTTGCGCCAAGTCCACGGGACCACTGTGGTCGAGGCCGACCCGGGTCGTATCGCCGAAGCGGATGGCAGTTGGACCAGCACCCCTGGTATCGCCTGCACTGCGATGACGGCTGATTGCCTGCCTGCATTGTTCTGCAATCGAGCGGGCACCCGTGTGGCGGCGGCGCATGCCGGTTGGCGTGGGCTCGCGGCCGGGGTGCTGGAGGCAGCCTTCGACAGCCTGGGGTGCGACCCCGCCGACGTGCTGGTCTGGCTCGGCCCGGCCATTGGTCCGCAGGCCTTTGAAGTCGGACCCGAGGTGCGTGAAGCCTTCATGCAACAACTACCTGCGACTGCCCAGGCCTTCGTGCCCAGCTGTAATCCCGGCAAGTTCATGGCCGATATCTATCAGCTCGCCCGTCTGCGCCTGTCTGCGCGGGGCATTAGCGCTGTGTATGGTGGCGGTTTGTGCACCGTAACCGACCCGCGCTTCTTTTCTTATCGCCGCAGCCCACGCACGGGCCGGTTCGCCTCCCTTATCTGGCTCGAACGCTAGACTGTCCTGATCTGTATCAACCATCCGCTGCTTGAATCCCCCAGAATCCACCCCATCTATAGGGGTATCTGGCAGGTTTCTTCATTCAGGATGTTTCTACAGCTCCGGCCTGCTCAAAAGGAAGGTGACTTATGCGTATTGATCGTTTAACCAGCAAATTGCAGTTGGCCTTATCGGACTCCCAATCCCTGGCGGTCGGTCTCGACCACCCGGCAATTGAACCTGCGCACTTGATGCAGGCGCTCCTGGAGCAACAAGGTGGTTCTATCAAGCCCTTGTTGATGCAGGTGGGCTTTGACATTAACAGCCTGCGCAAGGAGTTGAGCAAAGAGCTCGACCAACTGCCGAAAATCCAGAATCCTACCGGCGACGTGAATATGTCCCAGGATTTGGCGCGCCTGCTGAACCAGGCTGACCGCCTGGCCCAACAGAAAGGTGACCAGTTCATCTCCAGCGAGCTCGTGCTGCTCGCCGCCATGGACGACAACAGCAAGCTCGGCAAATTGTTGCTGGGCCAGGGTGTGAGCAAGAAAGCGCTGGAAAACGCCATCAACAATCTGCGCGGCGGCGAGGCGGTGAATGACCCCAACCACGAGGAGTCGCGCCAAGCCCTTGATAAATACACCGTTGACCTGACCAAGCGCGCCGAAGAGGGCAAGCTTGACCCGGTCATCGGCCGTGACGATGAAATTCGTCGCACCATCCAAGTGCTGCAACGCCGTACCAAGAACAACCCCGTGCTGATCGGTGAGCCTGGCGTGGGTAAAACCGCCATCGCCGAGGGCTTGGCCCAGCGCATCATCAATGGTGAAGTGCCGGACGGCCTTAAAGGCAAGCGCCTGCTGTCCCTGGACATGGGCTCGCTGATCGCCGGCGCCAAGTTCCGTGGCGAGTTCGAAGAGCGCCTCAAATCCCTGCTCAATGAATTGTCCAAGCAGGAAGGGCAGATCATTCTGTTTATCGACGAACTGCACACCATGGTCGGTGCCGGTAAAGGCGAGGGCTCCATGGATGCCGGCAATATGCTCAAGCCTGCCCTGGCGCGAGGCGAGTTGCATTGCGTCGGTGCCACCACGCTCAACGAATACCGTCAGTACATTGAAAAGGACGCGGCTCTGGAGCGGCGTTTCCAGAAAGTGCTGGTGGAAGAACCCAGCGAAGAGGACACCATCGCCATCCTGCGTGGCCTGAAAGAGCGTTATGAGGTCCACCATAAAGTCGCGATCACTGACGGCGCGATCATTGCGGCGGCCAAGTTGAGCCATCGCTATATCACCGATCGTCAATTGCCCGACAAGGCCATCGATTTGATCGACGAAGCGGCCAGCCGGATTCGCATGGAGATCGACTCCAAGCCGGAAGTGCTCGACCGCCTGGATCGCCGCCTGATTCAACTGAAAGTCGAATCCCAGGCGCTGAAGAAAGAAGAGGATGAGGCGGCGAAGAAACGTCTGGAAAAACTCCAGGAAGAAATCGTCCGCCTGGAGCGGGAGTATTCGGACCTCGAAGAAATCTGGACCTCGGAAAAAGCCGAAGTGCAGGGTTCGGCGCAGATCCAGCAGAAAATCGAGCAGTCGCGCCAGGAGCTGGAAGCCGCACGCCGCAAGGGCGATCTGAACCGCATGGCCGAGTTGCAGTACGGGGTGATCCCGGACCTGGAACGCAGCCTGCAGATGGTCGACCAGCACGGGCACAGTGAGAACCAGTTACTGCGCAGCAAGGTGACCGAGGAAGAAATAGCCGAGGTGGTCTCCAAGTGGACCGGCATTCCTGTGTCGAAAATGCTTGAGGGCGAACGCGACAAGCTGCTGAAGATGGAAAGCCTGTTGCACCAGCGCGTCATTGGCCAGGAAGAGGCCGTGGTGGCGGTGTCCAATGCGGTGCGGCGTACCCGCGCCGGGTTGTCCGACCCGAATCGCCCGAGTGGATCGTTCATGTTCCTCGGCCCGACCGGAGTGGGTAAGACCGAGCTGTGCAAGGCCTTGGCCGAATTCCTCTTCGATACTGAAGAGGCGATGGTGCGCATCGACATGTCCGAGTTCATGGAGAAACACTCGGTGGCGCGCCTGATCGGCGCCCCACCAGGCTATGTGGGCTACGAGGAGGGCGGTTACCTGACCGAGGCCGTGCGGCGTAAGCCTTACTCGGTGATCTTGCTGGACGAGGTCGAGAAGGCGCACCCGGATGTGTTCAACATCCTGTTGCAAGTGCTCGAGGACGGCCGCCTGACCGACAGCCACGGCCGTACAGTGGATTTCCGCAACACGGTGATTGTGATGACCTCTAACCTGGGCTCGGCGCAGATCCAGGAGTTGATGGGCGATCGCGAGGCCCAGCGGGCAGCGGTGATGGATGCGCTGACCTCGCACTTCCGCCCGGAATTTATCAACCGGGTGGATGAAGTGGTGATCTTCGAGCCTTTGGCCCGGGATCAGATTGCCGGTATCACCGAGATCCAGTTGGGACGCCTGCGGGCACGCCTGGCCGAGCGCGAACTGGCGCTGGAGCTGAGCAGTGAGGCGTTGGACAAGCTGATCGCGGTGGGTTACGACCCGGTGTATGGCGCACGGCCGTTGAAGCGTGCGATCCAGCGCTGGATTGAAAACCCGCTGGCGCAGCTGATCCTGTCGGGCAGCTTTATGCCCGGCACCCCCGTCAAGGCGACGGTGGAGAACGACGAAATCGTCTTCCATTAAGCCCGGCAGCCAGTGCTGTAAGAGGAGGCCCCGCATTGCGGGGCCTTTTTTTTCGATAGGGCGTTGAACTGTAAGGCAAAGGCTTGTAAAGTGCGCCCCGCAGCAACGTCAGCCCACGGGTTTCTTCTCCCCAAGAAGAAATCAGAAAGAAGCGCAAATCATTGTCTTAAAAGCAATTTAAAGGGTTGACAGGGGTTTTTAAGATTGTAGAATAGCGCGCCTCAGAGACGCTAACGTAGCGATACGGACAGGGTCGAAGAGAAGGTTTTACCGTAGTAAAAGTTGCACTTTGAAATATGTAGTTCCGTGATAGCTCAGTCGGTAGAGCAAATGACTGTTAATCATTGGGTCCCAGGTTCGAGTCCTGGTCACGGAGCCAATTTCAAACCGGGGTATAGCGCAGTCCGGTAGCGCGCCTGCTTTGGGAGCAGGATGTCGGGAGTTCGAATCCCCCTACCCCGACCATATTTGGGTCGTTAGCTCAGTTGGTAGAGCAGTTGGCTTTTAACCAATTGGTCGTAGGTTCGAATCCCACACGACCCACCATTTTTGAGACCAGTTAACGCTGGAATCAGATCTTAAGATCAGAGGCCAAAAGCACTGATCGAAGAAGGCGACTGAAAGGTCGCCTTTTTATTACCGGGGTATAGCGCAGTCCGGTAGCGCGCCTGCTTTGGGAGCAGGATGTCGGGAGTTCGAATCCCCCTACCCCGACCATATTAAAAATCCCCGTATCGAAAGATACGGGGATTTTTTTTGTCTGAAAATTATCTCAAGTTCAACACAGCACCAATGTGGGAGGGGGCTTGCTCCCGATAGCGGTGGGTCAGTTAAGTATTTTTACCTGACCCACCGCTATCGGGAGCAAGCCCCCTCCCACATGTCTCAGTGCAGTTTCAGACGCGGCTCAGTCCCCCGACCGATCTTGCTGCCCAGCATCAGCATCGCCGTGCGGAAAAAGCCATACAGCGCCATCTGGTGCATACGGTACAGCGACACGTAGAACATCCGCGCCAGCCAGCCCTCCAGCATCACACTGCCGGTCAGGTTGCCCATCAAGTTGCCCACGGCGGAGAATCGCGACAGCGAGATCAGCGAGCCGTAGTCGGTGTACTTGTAGGTCGGCAGCTCCTTGCCTTCAATCCGCAGCTTCAGCGATTTGGCGAGCAATGAAGCCTGTTGGTGAGCGGCTTGCGCGCGTGGCGGAACATTGCGGTCGGTGCCCGGTTGCGGGCAGGCGGCGCAATCGCCAAAGGCAAAGATGTTTTCGTCGCGGGTGGTCTGCAGCGTCGGCAGCACCTGCAGTTGGTTGATGCGGTTGGTCTCCAGGCCATCGAGGTCCTTGAGAAAGCCCGGTGCGCGAATCCCGGCGGCCCACACTTTAAGGCTGGCCGGGATCACCTGGCCGCTGCTGGTGATCAGCGCGTCGGCGGTCACTTCGCTGACGGCCGAGTTGGTCAGCACGGTCACCCCCAATTTTTCCAGGGTTTTATGCACAGGCCCGCCAATCCGCTCCGGCAGCGCGGGCAATACCCGAGGGCCGGCTTCGATCAGGGTGATGTGCATGTTTTCCGGCTTGATACGGTCCAGGCCGTACGCTGCCAGCTCATGGGCCGCGTTATGCAGTTCGGCGGCCAGTTCGACGCCGGTGGCGCCGGCGCCGACGATGGCGACGCTGATCTGTTCAATGGTGTCGGTTTGCCCGGCGTGTGCGCGCAGGTAATGGTTGAGCAACCGCTGATGGAAGCGCTCGGCCTGCTTGCGGGTGTCGAGGAACAGGCAATGCTGCGCCGCGCCCTCGGTGCCGAAATCGTTAGTGGTGCTGCCCACGGCAATCACCAGGCTGTCGTAGCTCAGTACGCGCGCAGGTACCAGCTCCCGGCCCTCTTCGTCGAGGGTGGCGGCCAGTTGGATTTTCTTCTGTTCACGGTCAAGCCCGCTCATACGCCCCAGCTGGAACTCGAAGTGGTTCCATTTCGCCTGGGCGACGTAATTGAGTTCGTCTTCCGAAGAGTTCAGCGAGCCGGCCGCGACTTCATGCAGCAGCGGTTTCCAGATATGCGTCAGGTTGGCGTCCACCAGCGTGATGCTGGCTTTGCCGCGTTTGCCCAGAGTCTTACCCAGGCGGGTCGCTAGCTCCAGGCCGCCGGCACCGCCGCCGACGACAATAATACGATGGGTCATGGGGATATCTCGCAAGGCTAAAAGAAATCGGAGCAGTTACCCCCGCGAGCGCCAGGCAGCTCATAGCGTCAGGTAACTCAAAAGGCGGCTCAGCAAGCCGAGCCCGATCACCACCACCAGCACCACACCAAGGAGCAGCCACGGCCTGAAAGGCTTGCGCTCGACTCTGTGCTGGGAGAGTTGCAGGTACTCTTCGACATGCTGTTGGTCATCGGGTTTCAGGCGGCTGGTCATAAAGGCCTCGTCAGGTAGACGTTGCAAAAGGGCGCCACGTTACAGCCAGGGCATCAAAGGCTGATGCCCACATCGAACACTATGCTGCGGCCCAGGTTGTTGCGCAAGAAATCCGGCGCGTCCGGATGCGCGAACAGTACCCGCGCAAAGGTTGGCCCCACCAGCGACAGCGAGCGCCAGCCCTGGCGCAGATATTCGGTAGGCGGTGGGAAGTGGCTGTTAAGGTCCAGCACTTCGCGCTTGAGGCTGGTGAAGGCGATGAGGTCCAGTTCCCCCAGGTCCATTCCGCGTTCCTTGTAGTTGTGCGCTTTTTTGCGCAGGGTCGGGGCCAGGCGCAGCAGGAACTCATGGGCAGGGATGCGCCTTGGCTTGGCTTCGCGGCGCACCAGCTGGCTCAAGGAAAAGGCGCTGCGTCGGCGCAGCAATTCGTCGCGCCATTCGTCGTTCAGCCGGCGGCCTTCGTCCAATACAAAGAACACCTCGAAACTGGCGTCGCGAAACAGCACGTCCGGCGGTTCCTGTCCGGCGGCGTGAAACTCCTCGGCGCGATAGGGCACGTTCAAGCCTTGCAGCAGGCGCTGACAGACCCAACGCTCACGCTCCCATTTGCGGGCATTGGACAGGAACGCGTTGGCTTGTTCGGCTGCTACGGTGAGCAGGCGCAAATAATCTGAGTCATCCATAGGCGTAGCTTAGCGTTCAAATGATGACCGCAGGAAGACTCGTTGTGGGCCCAGCGTTGCTCATCCTTACAGCTGGCTACCCTGTAACCTGGCGATGTAATCTGACCATCCGGCAGCGACTCTGGAAACGAGGCGTTCATGTACAGGATCAATGCGGCCAGGCCCATGACGGGCTATGAGGCGGCTAGGCAGGTGAAACGGTGATCGGCGCGGCGGTACTGATGCCGCAGACCCTTGGCATCGGCTGGCTGTTGTATGCCCCGCTGGTGGTCTGGGCGATCTGGCGTGCGCCTTGGGTCGAGGTGTTTGCCGACCGACGGCGCCAGCATTTGCTGTTCGGCACGGTGTTCGCGCTGTTCATGTTATGGCTGGTGCGGCGGGATTTCGATACGGGGGTGTCTTACCATTTTATCGGCATGACCGCCGTGACCTTGCTGCTGGACTGGCCGTTGGCGATCGTGGGTGGGTGTGCCGCGCAGTTGGGTTTGGTCTGGCTGGGGCGTCAGGATTTCGCCGCAGTCGGTGTGAACGGCCTGCTGTTGATTGGGCTACCGGTGCTGGTGACCGAAACCTGTGCGGCGCTGGTAGAGCGGGCGCAACCGCGAAACCCTTTTGTGTACATCTTCTGTTCCGGCTTTTTGGCTGCCGCCTTGTCGGCGTTGCTGTGCCTGTTGGCCGGCCTGGGGCTGCTATGGTTCGATGGACGATTTGCGATGCCGGAATGGCTGGAAGACTTTGTAGGCTACCTGTGGCTGATCATCTTTCCCGAAGCGTTTATCAACGGCATGGTGATCAGTGCCCTGGTGGTGTTCTGTCCGGACTGGCTGGAGACGTTCAACCGCACCCGCTATCTCTCGGCACCCTGGAAGGATGACGATTCGCGGGGTTGATCCAGATCAAACACCGGATGGCCGCAGGGGCCCATGCTCGGCGAAATTTCAGGAGCACGAATCATGAGTGTGTACGAATGGGCACGGCAGGAGTTGCGCAGGAGCCAGGATGCCGCACAGGAAATCGGGTTTGATCCGGGCCTGACCCTGCGCGCCATGCTCAGCGCGGTGGTGGAGCAGAGCAAGGGCGTGCGCAGCTTTGAAGACCTGGCCGACGAGTTGCAATACCTTGCGGAAAACCTCGACGACCAGCAGGAATACGCCTTTATGCGGCCTTAGTGGCGCGGCGGCAGGTCTTCGGAAAACAATTCGTCTTCGGCGTCAGGGGCCACCGGGATCTTGTGTTCTTCAGCAGCCCAGGCGCCCAGGTCGATGAGTTTGCAACGGTCCGAGCAGAACGGCCGGTTGAGGTTGTCGGGTTTCCATTCCACGGGGGCGCCGCAGGTTGGGCAATCGACGGTCAAGGGTTGGCTCATGATCGGCCTCCACGCAAAGTGAGATAAAAGTGGTGCAGTCGCTCGACCTCGCCGTGCAGCCAGGCAAGGTCCTGGTCATTGACCAATACGTCATCGGCATGGTTCAGGCGGTCTTCGCGGCTCGACTGGGCCTTGAGAATGGCCTGCACCTGTTGCTCGCTGATGCCGTCGCGCTGCAGGGTACGCTGAATCTGCAGGGATTGCGGCACGTCGATCACCAGGATCCGTTGGGTCATGCTGTATTGACCGGATTCGATCAGCAGCGGTGAGACCAGAATCGCGTAGGGTGATCGGGCGCGCGCCAGGTGGTCGCGAATCTCTTCGGCGATCAGCGGATGCAACAAGGCTTCCAGCCAGAGACGTTCGGCGGGTACGTCAAAAATCAATTTTCGCAACGTGGCGCGGTCCAGCTGGCCGTCCGGCTGCAGCACACCGCTGCCGAAATGTTCGGCAATGCGTGCCAGTGCCGGCCGGCCAGGCTCGACCACCCAGCGGGCTGCATGATCGGCGTCGATCAGGTCGACACCCAACTTGGTGAAGTGTTCGGCCGCAGCGCTTTTACCGCTGCCGATCCCGCCCGTAAGGCCGAGAATCCAGGGTGTTGCAACAGGAGTGGTCATCTGAAACCGACAGACTGCAAATAGAAGTCGGTTATTTGACCACCCCAGAGCAATGCAATCCAGCCGGCAATTGCCAAGCAGGGGCCAAATGGCATCGGCACCGACGCTCCGGTCTTGCGCCAGCGCATCAGCAGCACGCCGACGAACACGCCGAGCAGCGACGCCATCAACAGCGTCATCGGCAGGATTTGCCAGCCACCCCAGGCACCCAACAATGCGAGTAGCTTGAAGTCACCATGGCCCATGCCATCCTTGCCGGTGACCAGCTTGAACAGCCAGAACACGCTCCACAGGCTCATGTACCCAAACACCGCGCCCCATAACGCATCGGGCAGTGTTGCCAGCAGGCCCGCGCTGTTGACCATAAGCCCCAGCCACAGCAGTGGCAGCACCAATGCATCCGGCAGCAACTGGTGATCCACATCGATCAGGCTCATGCCCAGCAACCCCCAACTCAGCAGCAGCACCGCGCCCGCCTGCCAGCTCAAACCGAAGTGCCAGGCGACAGTGGCGCTGATCAGCGCGCATGCCAGTTCGGTGAGGGGGTAACGCGCGCTGATGGTTGCATGGCAATGGCTGCAACGCCCCTTGAGCATCAGGTAGCTGAGCACGGGGATGTTTTCCCTGGGGCGAATCCGCTGGTCGCAGCGCGGGCAGCACGAGCCGGGGTGCATCAGGTTATAGACCGGCCCCGCCGGTACGACGGGCAGGCCGAGAATTTCATGGGCTTGGGCGCGCCATTCCCGCTCGAGCATTTTGGGCAGGCGCCAGACCAGCACATTGAGAAAACTGCCAACGATCAGGCCCAGCAGCAGCGCCACGCCCACAAACACCCAGGGCTGCTCGCCCAGCAACGCACTCAAAATGCCGACCCTAATTGAAACACCGGCAGGTACATCGCAATCACCAATGCACCGACAATGCTCCCCAGCACGACCATAATCAGTGGTTCCATCAGGCTGGTAAGGTTATCGACGAGGGTTTCTACGTCGGCTTCGTAATGGCTCGCGACCTTGTCCAGCATGCGGTCCAGCGTGCCGGACTCTTCGCCGATTGCTGTCATCTGGATCGCCATGCCGGGAAACAGCCCGCTGGCGGCCATGGATTGATTCAACTGCATACCCGTTGATACATCGTGGCGCATATGTTCGATTGCCTGTTTGAAAGGGCCGTTACCGACGGCGCCGGCCACTGAGCCCAGTGCCTGCACCAGGGGAACACCTGCCGCAAAGGTGGTTGAAAGCGTGCGGGCGTAGCGGGCGACGGCCGCTTTGTTCAACAGTTTGCCTGCCAGGGGGACTTTCAACAAACCCGCCTCCAGCCCGTGGCGAAAACCCGGCGAAACACGGTAGGCGTGGCGCCAGGCGCCTATTACCACGCCCAGGCTCAGCGCCAGCATCCACCAGGCCTGTCGCAGAAAGTCGGAGAGGGCGATGACCCCCAGGGTAAAACCGGGCAATGGGCTGTCGACCCCGGCGAACAGGTTCTGGAATTGCGGCACCACCTGCATCAGCAACACTGCGCTGACCAGGCTGGCCACCACCAGTACGGCGAGAGGGTAGGTCATGGCTTTCTTGATTCTGGTCTTGAGCCGTTGGCTTTTTTCCAGATGAATGGCCACTCGCTCCAGCAGCGTTTCCAGGGCACCTGCCTGTTCACCGGCGGCAATCAGGTGGCAGTACAGCTCATCGAAATAACGGGGGTATTGGCGCAGCGTGCTGGCCAGGCTGTTACCGGCGGCGACGTGTTGTTTCAAACCCTCGACCAACTCGCGCAGCGCTCGGTTCTCGACGCCCTCGCGGATGATGTCGAAAGCTTGCAACAAGGGGATGCCAGCCTTCAACAGCGTCGCCAACTGGCGGGTGAACAAGGCAATGTC
Source organism: Pseudomonas sp. R4-34-07 (assembly GCF_003852375.1). Lineage (NCBI taxonomy): Bacteria > Pseudomonadati > Pseudomonadota > Gammaproteobacteria > Pseudomonadales > Pseudomonadaceae > Pseudomonas > Pseudomonas sp. R4-34-07. The sequence goes on from NZ_CP027760.1 coordinate 878,425, forward strand.
TGCGGGTTGAATCGGCGGAGCCAGGCTTGGCAGGCCCGACGATTTCCTGCGCACACGCTCGGGGCAGATGCCTTGCTGGCGCAGTTGCGCCTTGATCAGCGCCAGGTCATGCCCCGTGGTTTGTCCGCTCACCCGGCGGCCTTTGCGGTTGATGCCTTGCCAGGTGTAGACCGTTGAGGTGTCGTTCATGTCGCCTTCGCACATGCAGGTTGAGAATTTACAGCTTAGTCAGAGGGCGGATGCAGGCCAGGCTGGCGTTGGCCGATAAAATGTCAGATTGTGCGTCTGGTACGCGATGGGCCACGCAGGGATGAGTACACTGGCGCCGCTGCACAATACGGGGCGCAGGACGCGCCTTGTCATGGTTCTATTCTGGAGAGTGAAAGTGATGCGTCAGAAAGGCTTTACCTTGATCGAATTGTTAATCGTCGTGGCGATCATCGGCATTTTGGCCACGATTGGCTTGCCCATGTACACCAAGCACCAGGCCAAGGCCAAGTTCACGGCGGGGTTGGCGGAAATCAGCGCGTTGAAGGCCGGCTACGAGGATGTCATCAACCAAGGCACGGTGCCCAAGCTTGATCTGATCGGCGGCAACAGTCCCACCGCCAATTGCAAGATCGACGTGACAGGCGATGTTGCGACGGGTAGCGGCTCCATCAGCTGTGAAATCCTTGATGCGCCTGCGCCCGTGCAGGGCAAGACCATCACCTTGACGCGCAGCGCCAACACCGGCTGGACCTGTGTAACCACGGCCGATGCGCAATACGTCGCCAAGGGCTGTGGCGCCAACGGAGCATGACGGCGACCGGGCGGTGAGCGAGCCGGTTGCCGCATGTTCAATGCGGTGCTAGCTTTAGCCCACCGCCCGTGTAGCTCAGCCGGTAGAGCAGCGCACTCGTAACGCGAAGGTCGCAGGTTCGATTCCTGTCTCGGGCACCAAGGCAGCACTGTTTCAAGGGCCTGTTTCAAAGGCCTGTTTCAAAGGCAATGTTTTCAGATGATCCCAGAATGGTTCTGAAGGCCAGACGAGCGGGTATTCGCGCCCACTCTTTTGTATCTGCGCAACCTTGATGACCCAGATGCATCCCCATTCCTCGATCTAAGAGAACGACATGACCACGACTGAGATGACCCAGGAAGTTCGGCACCAAGCAGCACTCGACAAATACCTCGAGGCAACGCCGCAGCTTAAAGAAGAGATCAAGGATCTGAGCGCGGATGACCAGCGTGATCAGGTCCAGTGGGCATTCGAGGACGAGGCAGAAAGCCAGGGCCTCCAGCCTTGGGAACTGACCCTCAAATACACCTCTACACCGGAAGAGTTCGAAGCCACACGCCTTGTCTTGCACAAGGAGGCCGCCGAAGTGCTGGGCGTCGAATGGGAAGAGTACTGCGAGATGAACAACCTCGTAGTTTGAAGGCAGCCTGTAGGAGCGAGCTTGCTCGCGAAAAACGTTAACGATACCGCGTGAACTCTGAATGCACGCGGTGCCTTTGAGTTTTTCGCGAGCAAGCTCGCTCCTACAGTCAGGGCGCTTTAGATACTCAACCGCATCGACAAATCCACCGCCTTCACATCCTTGGTCATCGCGCCAATGGAGATGTAGTCCACGCCGGTCTCGGCGATGGGCAGCAGGGTGCTTTCATTGATCCCGCCGCTGGCTTCCAGCTTGGCCTTGCCCGCATTCAGCCGCACGGCTTCGCGCATGTCGTCCAGGCTCAGCTCATCCAGCATGATGATGTCGGCGCCCGCCGCCAAGGCTTCGCGCAACTCCTCAAGACTCTCCACTTCGATTTCCACCGGTTTGCCCGGCGCAATCGTGTGGGCGGCGCCAATTGCCTGGGCAATGCCTCCGCAGGCGGCGATATGGTTTTCCTTGATCAGGAAAGCGTCATACAACCCGATGCGATGATTGTGGCAGCCGCCGCAGGTGACGGCGTATTTCTGTGCCAGGCGCAGGCCCGGCAGGGTCTTGCGGGTGTCCAGCAGCTTGACCTGGGTGCTGGCGACGAAATCCGCCAGGTATTGGGCACGGGTGGCGACGCCGGACAGCATCTGCAGGAAATTCAGCGCACTGCGTTCACCGGTGAGCAGCGAACGCGCCGGGCCTTCAAGGTGAAACAGCGGCTGGTTGGGACTGACACGCTCACCATCGGCGACCTGCCAATGCACCGCGACGCGCGGGTCCAGTTGGCGGAATACCGTATCCACCCAGGCGGTACCGGCGATAACGGCGGCATCGCGGGTAATGATCGTGGCCTTGGCCAGCCGTTCGGCCGGGATCAGCTGTGCGGTGATATCGCCACTGCCGATGTCTTCCAGCAGTGCGCGGCGCACGTTGGCTTCGATTTCGGCGGTGAGGTCAGCAAGACGCAGATTCGGCATAACAGGCTCCACAAACAAAGTGTCGCGATTATAGGGGTTGTGTGGATTGGAACCCAGGCTGGTCAGTCATTTAGCGCGCAGGGGCAGAGTTTGCTGGCGCAACCGCCCTCATTTGCCAGATAATCTCGCGCCTTGCAATTGGCGTCATAGCTTTGACGTCCTGATGGTGGCCAGGTATTGGCAACGCCCCAGAGGGCTTGCCTGCGTTCCTTGCCCATCTCAACACCCGCCGTTTCAGGAGGCCAGGATGCACAATGACGGGAAGGTGGTGCCGATCAAGCAGGCTCAAGCCACGCCATCGCCGCTCGCACGCCTGCCGGTGGTGGTGTTGCAGGTGCGTGACAAAGCCGCGCAACACCTGCAGCAGGGGTTGCAGGAACTGTTCGATAACGCCGACGACACGTTGTTCGAAATGGCCGACAAGGCCCGTAGCACCGTCGACCAGCATATTTTCTTCGAGGCCATGCGCGACCTGCGCCTCAAGCGCAAGAACTTCGAGCGCGTGTTCATGGAGCAGCTGTTTGCGGGCTTCGCCAACCTGGGCCAGGCCGATAGCGTCGGGTTGCATCCGGTGCCGGTGGTGTCCTACGAGGTGACCAGCGGTACGCGGGCGGATGCGCGGGAAAAGGCCGTGGCGCTGGAGGCGATGCTCGGTCGCGTGCAACACCGTGACGGCTTGGCGCTCGGGCAATTGAGCGCGCGGTTGAGTGAGGTGTTGGGCAGGTGCATGAGCGATCAGGAGAACCCACTGGGCCCGGCACGGCTTTGTCAGTTTTTTCTGCAGGCGGGCCGCAGCCTTGGGGTGGAGATCCGGGTCAAGCTGATCATGCTCAAGCTGTTCGAGAAATATGTACTCAGCGATGCCGACCAGCTCTATGGCGACGCCAATCAACTGCTGGTCGCTACCGGGGTGCTGCCTGAACTCAAGAGCGTGCCGTCCCGTCGTGCCGGTGGGCGTGCGGCGCGTGAGCTTCAATACCAGGCCCGTGTGCCGGCTGCCGAACCGCCGTGCGACGAAAACGGCCAACAAGCCTTTGCCGCGTTGCAAGCCCTGCTGGTCGCGGTGCGCGGTAGCGTAGCGCCGACGCTTGAAGCCACTGCACAACCGCAACCCATCGCCACCCGAGACCTGCTGCGTCTGCTTTCGCATTTGCAACAATATGTACCGGAGCCTGCGGCGGAGGACGATTTCGACCTGCGCAACCAGCTCGAACAGTTGCTGACCCGAGTCAGCGTCAAGAGCGGCAAGTCGCGGGTGGTGGAAACGGCAGACGAGGATGTGATCAACCTCGTCGCCCTGCTGTTTGAGTTCATCCTCAATGACCGCAGTCTGCCCCACGCCTTCAAGGCCCTGATCGCGCGTCTGCAGATCCCGATATTGAAAGTCGCCGTGCTGGACAAGAGCCTGTTCAGCTGCGCCGGGCATCCGGCACGCCGCTTGCTCAACGAGATCGCCAGTGCCGCCCTGGGTTACAGCCCGCAGAATGGCGATCAGAACGACAGCCTGTACCTGCGTATCGAACAGGTCATCCAGCGCCTGTTGACTGAGTTCGTTGAAGACCCGGCGATTTTTTCGCAGTTGTTGACGCAACTGAGCGCATTCATTGAAGAAGAGCGTCAGCGCAGCGAGTTGCTCGAACAGCACACCCGTGACGTCGAGCAAGGGCGCCTGCGTACCGAGGTGGCCCGCCAGCGTGTGGCCCAGGCGCTCAACCGGCGGTTGTTGGGCAAGGCCTTGCCGCCGTTCGTGGTGCAATTCCTGCAACAAACCTGGAGCCAGGTACTGTTGCTGGCCACTCTCAAGCATGGCGAACAATCGGTGCAATGGCAGACCGAACTGCGCACCATGGACGACTTGATCTGGAGCGTCGGCCTGCGCGAAGACACCGAGGCCGGCCGGCATTTGCTCGAGCAATTGCCAGGGTTGCTCAAGGCATTGCGCGACGGGTTGGCCAGTGCGGCGTTCGATCCTTTCAGTACGCGTGAATTCTTTTTGCGCTTGCAGGCCTTCCACGTTCAAACCTGCGAAGGCGAGGGCGACGACAGGCTGATTGAAGTCCGCGAGCCCTTGGTTCTCGGCAGCCAGTTGTCGGACGCCTTGGAAGACCCGCCCGACGATGACCCGGACCTGCTCAAGGTTCACCAGTTACGGATCGGCGGTTGGGTAGAGTTCCAGCAGGGCCCGGACACCGCGCTGCGGTGCAAGCTCACCGCGATCATGGCGCCAACTAATCGTTATATTTTCGTCAGTCGCGCGGGGCTCAAGGTGCTGGAGCAAACCGCCGGCCAATTGGCCATGGCGTTCAAGCAGGGCGCCCTGCGCAGCCTGGACGAGGGTTTGCTGTTCGAGCGCGCGCTGGCTGCGGTGGTTGGCAACCTGCGTCAACTCAATCGCGGCAAGTGATCGCAACGGCAGGGCGGAACGCGGCATACTGGTAACACTTCGTCTCATTCAAGGAGCCTGTATGCAGTTGGACCCCGTCAGCGGTTGGTTCGAGGGCATTCGCCATTGCCCTTCGCCCAACTTCAACGAGCGCCCGGCCGGCGAGATATCGCTGTTGGTGATACATAACATCAGCCTGCCCCCGGCGCAGTTCGCCACGGGCAAAGTGCAGGAGTTTTTCCAGAACCGCCTGGATGTCTCGGAACACCCCTACTTTGAAGGCATTGCCAGCCTACGGGTGTCTGCGCATTTTCTGATTGAGCGCGACGGCACGGTCACGCAATTTGTCGCGTGCCGCGACCGGGCCTGGCATGCAGGCGTGTCCAGCTTTGATGGGCGTGAAGTGTGTAATGACTTCTCCCTGGGGATCGAGCTGGAAGGCACCGACGAGCTGCCATTCACCGATGCCCAATACGCGGCGCTGATTGACCTGACGCGCCAGTTGCTCGCAGCCTACCCTGGGATCACTGCCCAGCGTATCTGCGGTCACAGCGACATCGCACCCGGCCGCAAAACCGACCCGGGCCCGGCTTTTGATTGGATGCGCTTTCGCGGCGCGCTGCAGGATGGAGGACATAAACAATGAGTTTCCTGGTGCTGGTGCTGGCGGTGTGGATCGAGAAGTTCTCGGCCTTGCGCCAGCGGTTGCAGCGCGACGGCGGCTGGCTGCGTGAGCTGGCCAAGCTTGAATCGAGCCCGCGCATGGGGACGCGGCCCTGGCTGATCCTGCTGGTGCTGGTGGTGCTGCCCGTGGCCTTGCTGGGCTTGCTGCTGTTGGTGCTGGAACCCGTGGCCTATGGCTTGTTGGCGTTGCCGGTGCACGTCCTGGTGGTGATCTACAGCCTGGGCCGTGGCGATCTGCTGGCCGCGCTGGGGCCGTTTCGTGATGCCTGGCGGCGGGGCGATCTGCAAGCCGCCGAGCATGTGGCCGAGCGTGACCTGACGCTGGGTGCCGACAACGGCGAGCAGTTGCTCGAGCGGGTTCAGGGCTATTTGCTGTGGCAGGCCTACCAGAGCTTTTTCGCAGTGATTTTCTGGTATTTCCTGTTGGGCCCGGTGGCCGCTCTGGCCTACCGCCTGCTGGCGCTGGCCAGTGAGCACAGCCGGAACCCGCTGGTGGCCGAGCGCGCCACGCAATTGCGTCATGCCTTCGACTGGCTGCCGGTGCGCCTGCTGGCGGCGAGCTTTGCCCTGGTGGGCAATTTCGTCGGGGTCAGTCGGGTGATGCTCCACGAGCTGCTGAACTGGGATATCAGCGCAGCACAGTTGGTGGAAAAAGTCGGCCTGGCCGCCGCAGAAATACCGCCGCCAGCGGTGGGCGCCGAGGGCATCAACAGCCTTGATCGCCTGTGGGAACTGCTGCTGCGTGCGGCGGTGCTGTGGTATGCCGGCTTTGCCATCTGGACTGTGTTGCCCTGAGCCACTCGGCAGGGGTTAACCCCCTGCCGTTAACCTTACGTTACAAAACTCCCTTTGAAATTGAGCTATACAGACAGAGCGCCAAATAGTGGCTATCTGCCGCCGCCCTGCGCCTCAATAAAAATAAAAGAAAGGGGGATCACCCGTGAAGCGCTTGCTCTATCCCGCCGTCGCGTTGATGAATCGCCTGAGTTTCGGCATGAAATTCAGTCTGATCAGCGTGCTGTTCCTGCTGCCGATGCTGGCGACCAATTACTTTCTGGTGCGTGACGCCTGGGCTGAATTCCAGGGCACCCGCATCGAACTGCAAAGCCTCGATCTACTCGGCAGCAGCCTGATAGTGCGTCGCGAGCTGGAGGCGCTCAATAACCAGGTGCAGATTAATACGACCCTCGGCCAGTCCGGCAAGGCCGGCGACCTGGAAGCCAGGATCGCTGCCGTGGAGCAGAGCGTGCTCAGCCGTGTGCAGGGGCTCAGCGCGATGGCTACCCAGCCTGAGCAGGTTGCGGCCTTCGACACCAAGCGTGACGAACTGATTGCCGCATTCAAGGCTCAGCAACAGGAAACCTCACTGCTCAACAAAAGTGCGTTGATCGGCAAATTGCTCAACCAGGCCCAGATACTCAGCCAGATCATTGCCAGTCAATCCGGCTTGAGCCGTGATCCCCAGAGCGATCTGCGTCAGCTCAGCGACCTGATCACCGCCGTCACTCCACAAGTCACTCAGCTGCTGGGGGAGGGCCGGGCGATGGGCGCGTATTCCCTCGGCCAGGGTTTTATCAATTCATCCTCCAGCACACGCTTCGACGAACTGCTGCAGCAGCTGGAAAAACTCCAGGGCGAATATGCCTTGAAGCTGCAGGATGCGCTTGGCGCCAGTCATGCCGCGCAGGCAGCGCTCGATACTGCGGCGCAAGCCAGCCGGGCCAGCCTCAAGCAGGGTGCGGAGTTGTTCGAAGAACAAGTGGTGGTGGCTGAAACCCTCGACACACCGTGGCAGGGCTTTTACGACGGCGTCAGCCAACTGATGGCCAAGACCTATCAACTGGATGACGCCACCCTGGCATTCCTCAAGCAGCAACTGGAGCAACGCCTGGCACAAAAGCGCCTGCACATGCTGCTGCTGGTCACGGCGCTGGCGGCGGTGTTTGCGCTGATTTTCTATTTATACGCGGGCTTCTATGCGTCCACGCGCATGACCTTGCGCAGCCTCGGGGCGATGATGGACAAGGTGGCGGCGGGCGATATGACAGTCACCTTCGTTGCCGACAGTCGCGATGAGCTGGGGGACCTGGGCCAGGTATTCAATGGCACCGTGGCCAAGATCCACGACTTGATCGAACGCGTCGGGCACACGGTCGCCCAGGTCGAGCTGCAAGCCGGGCAGGTACAAACGGTGTCGGCGCAGAGCAACCAGGCAGTGGCCGGCCAACGCAGCCAGATCGAGCAAGTGGCAACCGCGATGAACCAGATGTCGTCCACTGCGCAGGAGGTCGCGCGCAGCGCCGCAGCCGCCGTCGGCAGCGCCCGCAGTGTCAACGATGAAACCGTCAGCGGCCGTGGGCTGGTGCAATCCCAGCAAGGCAGCATCGCGCGCCTGGCCACGGAGATCGATGAGTCGGTGCGGGTGATCAACCAGTTGGCGGCCGACAGCCAGGCCATCAGCAGCGTCCTGGAAGTCATCAAAAGCATCGCCGCGCAAACCAACTTGCTGGCGCTCAACGCGGCTATCGAGGCCGCGCGCGCAGGTGAGCAGGGGCGTGGTTTTGCGGTGGTGGCCGATGAGGTGCGTACGCTGGCCCAGCGTACCCAGCAGTCCACCGAAGAAATCGAGCAGATGATCGGGCGCCTGCACAGCGGCGTCGGCGCAGCGGTCAAGGCCATGGGCGCCAGCCATGACACAGCCAGTGGCACGGTGGGGCAGTCGGAAAAAGTCCAGCAGGCTTTGGAAAACATCCTTGGTGCGGTAGGAATGATCGTCGATCAAAACCAGCAGATCGCCGCCGCCGTGGAGCAGCAAACGGCCGTCGCCCATGAGATCGACCAGAATATCGTCGCCATTCATCGTGCGGGAGAACACGCGGCGCAGGGCGCCGACCAGACCGAAGCGGCCAGCCGCCAGTTGTCGCAGCAGGTGACGCAGTTGAAGCAATTGATTGGCGCGTTTCGCGTGTAGGAATTTTCGTTCGGATTTGATGCTGTCTGGCGTGACTGAACGCCATTGCCATCGACGAACCCTTTATCTGTACGTATTGCCACGCGTGCCTGCAGCTGTGTTGCCAGAAACAGCTGCGCCAATTCCGCGCCCTGGACCAATGGGCGCGGGTGCGGCCGAGCATGATCATGCTGACATGCGTGACCTTGCTGGCGGCACTGTTTGCTGAATGGCTGGGGTTACTCACGGTGATCGGGCAGTTCAATATTTCCCTGACGACGCTGTTGATCCATTGCCTGGTGCTGCGCTACGCCCGTCCTCGACAAAGGATGACCTTGAACCTGCAAGCCGTCAGCCCGCTACCAATTGAACAACTCGCACGCGTTGCGTGTGCTCGCCTCAGCCAGCCGTGAAGCGCTGATACCCATCCGTTCGGCCAGGGCGTGGCAGATAGCCGGCAAGTGCGCGGGGCTGTTGCGCTGGCCCGGGTACATGGCCGGGGCCATATCCGGGGCGTCGGTCTCCAGCACCACGGCTTCCAGGGGCAATTGGGCCAGCACCTTGTGCATGCGCAGGGCCTGCGGCCAGGTGGCGGCGCCGCCCAAGCCGAGCTTGAAGCCGAGCTTGATGTACTCGCGGGCTTCTTCCTGGCTGCCGGCGAACGCATGAATGATGCCGCCACGCGGTAGGCGGATGCGCTTGAGCGTGGCGATCACTGCCGCGTGACTGCGGCGTACATGCAGCAAGGCCGGCAGTTGAACGTCCACCGCCAGTTGCAGCTGGGCCTCAAACAGCGCTTGCTGGCGCTCGCGGTCCAGGTGCTCCAGAAAGTAATCCAGGCCGATTTCACCCACGGCGCATAGCTGCCGATGGCCCTGCAGTCGCGTCAGCCAGTCGCCCAACTCCAACAGGTCGGCGGGGCGATGCTCATCGAGATACACCGGGTGCAGGCCGAAGGCGGCGAACAAGCCTTCATCCTCCAGCACCAGATCCCACAACCTTTGCCAATTTTTCTGATAAACACCGAGCAGCACCATGCGCCTCACACCCTGATCGCGGCTGCGGGCGAGGACTTCGTGGCGATCGCCATCGAAGTCCGCAAAGTCCAGGTGGGTGTGGGTGTCGATCAGCTCCACGCTCAGGCCTCGTGAATGCGCTGCTTGAAGGTGCGGCTGATCCCGTGCACGCCGGGCTGGTAGTGTTCTTCTTCAATGGCGGCCAGCGCCAGGCGCAGGGCGGTGTCGGCGATCAGTTGATGCTGCTGGGCCATGGCGTTGACCGGCAGCGGCAGGAAGTCCAGCAACTGAGTATCGCCAAAGGTGCCCAGGCGCAGTGGCCGTGACTTGAGTGGCACGTCGTGCAGTGCATCGAACACGCCTTGCAGCAGTACGTAGGACGTGGTCACCAGGGCGTCAGGCAAGTGCCCCAGGCGTTGCAGTAATTGCTCCATCAGCTGTCGCCCGCAGTCTCGGCTGAAGGCTTCGCCCTGTTCGATGATCACCTCACCAGTAAAACCGTGCAGGGCTTCACGAAAACCCGCGGCGCGTTCCTGGCTGATGCTCAGCTCCGGGCGCGCGCCGATCAGCGCGATTTGCTTGGGCAACGGTTGCAGCAGGCTGCTGGTGAGTTGCTGGCAGGCTTGGCGGTCATCGCTGACCACCGAGCAGAACTCGCTGGGCTCCATGACCCGGTCGATGGCGATCACCGGCAAGCCTTTGGCCTGCAGCTCGCGATAGCTGTCATCGCTGGCCGGCAAGCAACTGGCGACGAACAAGGCATCGCAACGCCGCGCGCGGAACAGTTGCAGCAGTTGGCGCTCGCTGTCGGCCTCGTCATCGGAGCTGGCGATCAGCAATTGATAGCCGCGCGCCCGCGCCCCCTGTTCAAGCAACTTGGCAATACGTGCGTAACTGGGGTTTTCCAGATCCGGCAGGATAAAGCCCAAGGTGCGTGTGTGCCGGCTGCGCAATCCGGCGGCTTGTGGGTTAGGCGTAAAACCATGGGCCTGGACCACGGCCCGCACTCGCTCGACAGTCGCGTGACTGATGCGCTGTTGTTCGGCCTTGCCATTGATGACATAGCTGGCGGTGGTCACGGACACACCGGCCAGACGTGCGATATCACTGAGTTTCAAACCGGGATTTCCTTGTTTTTTAGAGCGTGCCCCGACATTTTGTTCAATCCTAACCGATTCCAGCCTGTGGCCAATGTGCCACAGCAGGCGCCGAGTGGCCCTTCAAGCTTGCGCAATTAACGCGTAATCTGCCATAAATTCTAGATTAAACGTTTCAGCAAGCGTATTTTTACGATGTTCGCCACTGAGTAGCTACTGCCAATTGACTGCTCAGTCAGTTGTTTCCGAACACCGCTAAGCTGATTTATTCAAAACAATACCTAGTGCGCACCTCGCACTAACTAGGAGAACGGCATGCTCGAGCTCACTGTAGAGCAGATATCCATGGGCCAGGTGGCGGTGGATAAATCTGCTGCCTTGCACCTGCTCGCTGAAAAACTGGTGGCCGATGGCCTGGTCGCCGAAGGTTATCTCAGTGGCTTACAAGCCCGTGAAGCCCAAGGCTCGACCTTTCTCGGCCAAGGCATCGCCATTCCCCACGGCACCCCGGAAACTCGCGATCAGGTGTTTTCCACCGGCGTGCGCCTGTTGCAGTTTCCCGAAGGCGTGGACTGGGGCGATGGCCAGGTCGTCTATTTGGCCATCGGCATCGCCGCCAAATCCGATGAACACCTGCGCCTGCTGCAACTGCTGACCCGCGCCCTGGGTGAAACCGACCTCGGCCAGGCACTGCGCCGTGCCGGTTCCGCCGAGGTCTTGCTGAAATTGTTGCAAGGCGCGCCGCAGGAACTGGCGCTGGATGCACAGATGATCAGCCTGGGCGTATCGGCCGATGATTTCGAGGAATTGGTGTGGCGCGGCGCGCGCCTGTTGCGCCAGGCCGATTGCGTGAGCAACGGCTTTGCCGCCGTGTTGCAGCAAGTCGATGCGCTGCCCCTGGGGGATGGCCTGTGGTGGCTGCACAGCGAACAGACGGTCAAGCGCCCGGGCCTGGCATTCGTCACGCCGGATAAACCCATGCGCTACCTGGGCCAGCCGCTTAATGGCCTGTTCTGCCTGGCCAGCCTGGGCGAAGCGCATCAGGCGCTGCTTGAGCGCCTGTGCGCCTTGCTGATCGAAGGGCGCGGCCAGGAATTGGGCCGCGCCACCAGCAGTCGCGCCGTGCTTGAAGTGCTGGGTGGCGAGCTGCCGCCCGACTGGCCCAGCGCCCGCGTCACCCTGGCCAACGCCCACGGCCTGCACGCGCGTCCGGCGAAGATCCTGGCGCAACTGGCCAAGCAGTTTGACGGCGATATCCGCGTGCGCATTGTCGACGGCCCGGTCGGCGCCGTATCAGTCAAAAGCCTGAGCAAGTTGCTGAGCCTCGGCGCGCGGCGTGGCCAGGTGCTGGAATTTGTCGCCGAGCCGACGATCGCGGGCGATGCGCTGCCGGCGCTGTTGGCTGCCATTGAAGAAGGCCTGGGCGAAGAAGTCGAGCCGTTGCCGACGGTCAGCGCCCAGCCCGTCACCGTCGACATCGAACCGGTCATCAGCGCGCCGCTGCCCGGCAGCCAGATCCAGGCAATTGCCGCCGCGCCCGGTATCGCCATCGGCCCCGCGCATATCCAGGTGCAACAGGTGTTCGACTACCCGTTGCGCGGTGAAACCTGCGCCGTTGAACGCCAGCGTCTGCTCGCCGCGCTGAGTGATGTGCGTCGCGATATCGAAGGCCTGATCGAACGCAGCCAATCCAAGGCCATCCGCGAGATTTTCATCACCCACCAGGAAATGCTCGACGACCCGGAACTCACCGACGAAGTCGACACCCGTCTCAAGCAAGGCGAAAGCGCCGAAGCCGCGTGGATGAGCGTGATTGAAGCCGCCGCCAAGCAGCAGGAATCGTTGCAGGACGCCTTGCTCGCCGAACGCGCCGCTGACCTGCGCGATATTGGTCGCCGCGTATTGGCGCAACTGTGCGGCGTCGACACCGCTCAGGAACCTAATGAGCCCTACATCCTGGTAATGGACGAAGTCGGCCCTTCGGACGTCGCGCGCCTGGACCCGGCCCGTGTTGCCGGCATCCTCACGGCCCGTGGTGGCGCTACGGCCCACAGCGCCATCGTCGCTCGCGCCCTGGGCATTCCCGCGCTGGTCGGCGCCGGGGCGGCGGTGTTGCTGCTTGGCGCCGGTACACCTTTATTGCTCGACGGCCAGCGCGGCCGCCTGCATGTCGACCCCGACGCCGCCACCCTGCAGCGCGCGACAGTCGAGCGCGACACCCGCGAACAACGCCTGCAAGCCGCCTCGGCGCAACGCCATGAACCGGCGCTGACCCGCGACGGCCACGCGGTGGAAGTGTTCGCCAATATCGGCGAAAGCGCCGGGGTTGCCGCTGCGGTGGAACAGGGCGCCGAGGGCATCGGGCTGTTGCGCACTGAACTGATTTTCATGGCCCACCCGCAAGCGCCGGACGAGGCCACCCAGGAAGCCGAATACCGTCGCGTGCTCGACGGCCTCGACGGGCGTCCGCTGGTGGTGCGGACCCTCGACGTGGGCGGCGATAAACCGCTGCCGTACTGGCCGATCGCCGAAGAAGAAAATCCCTTCCTCGGTGTGCGCGGTATTCGCCTGACCTTGCAGCGCCCGCAGATCATGGAAGCGCAATTGCGTGCGTTGTTACGCTCGGCGGACAACCGGCCGTTGCGCATCATGTTTCCCATGGTCGGCAGCGTGGATGAATGGCGCGCCGCCCGGGATATGACCGAGCGCCTGCGCCTGGAAATCCCGGTGGCCGACCTGCAACTGGGGATCATGATCGAAGTCCCTTCGGCCGCGCTGCTGGCACCGGTACTCGCCAAGGAAGTCGACTTTTTCAGCGTCGGCACCAACGACCTGACCCAATACACCCTGGCCATCGACCGTGGCCACCCGACCTTGTCGGCCCAGGCCGACGGCCTGCATCCGGCCGTCCTGCAATTGATCGACATCACCGTGCGCGCCGCCCATGCCCATGGCAAATGGGTCGGCGTGTGCGGCGAGTTGGCGGCCGACCCGCTGGCGGTGCCGGTGTTGGTCGGCTTGGGGGTGGATGAGTTGAGCGTGTCGGCGCGCAGCATTCCCGAAGTGAAGGCGCGCGTGCGCGAATTCAGCTTGAGCGAGGCCCAGGGCCTGGCGCAAAAAGCACTGGCGGTGGGTTCGCCCGCCGAAGTGCGTGCCCTTGTGGAGGCCGTGTAGATGGCAAAGATTCTGACCCTGACGCTGAACCCGGCGTTGGACCTGACGGTGCGCTTGGCGCACCTGGCGCCCGGCGCAGTCAACCGCAGTGAAACCCTGCTCACCCATGCCGCCGGCAAGGGCGTGAACGTGGCGCAGGTGCTGGCCGATCTGGGCCATGAGCTGACCGTGAGCGGCTTCCTGGGTGAAGGCAACCCGCAGGCCTTCGAGGCGCTGATTGCACAACGTGGCTTTACCGACGCGTTTGTTCGCGTGCCCGGTGACACCCGCAGCAACATCAAGATTGCCGAGCACGATGGCCGCGTCACCGATATCAACGCACCGGGGCCTGAGGTGTCAGTGCAGGCGCAGAACGCGCTGCTCGAAAAACTGGCGCGGATCGCGCCAGGCTTCGACGCGGTGGTGGTCGCCGGCAGCTTGCCGCGTGGCGTCACCGCGCAATGGTTTCAGCACATGCTCGAGCAATTGAAAGGCCTCGGTTTGAAAGTCGCCTTGGACACCAGCGGCGAAGCCTTGCGCGCCGGTTTGAGGGCGGGCCCGTGGATGGTCAAACCCAATACTGAAGAGCTCGCCGAAGCGCTGGACAACGCCACCGATGCCATCAGCCAGCTGCATCAACAGGGCGTCGAGCATGTGGTGGTCTCGGACGGTGCTGCCGGCGTGAACTGGTACAGCGCGGGCGCGACCCTGCAGGCCACGCCGCCCAAGGTGACGGTTGCCAGCACCGTAGGCGCCGGCGATTCGCTGCTGGCCGGCATGCTCCACGGCCTGCTGCGCGACGAAGCGCCTGAGCAGACCCTGCGCCGCGCCACGGCGATTGCCGCGATGGCGGTGACGCAAATCGGTTTCGGCATCAGCGATGACGCGCAGTTGGCGCGCCTTGAAAGCAGTGTCGATGTACACGCGCTGACAGAACAATAAGAGGGTTTGTGATGAAGTTAGCCATTGTTACCGCCTGCCCGAACGGCATGGTTACCAGTGTGCTGTGCGCTCGTTTGCTGGACGCCGCCGCACAGCGCCAGGGCTGGAGCACCAGTGTCGAAGTGGTGGACGTGCAACGCCCGGACAGCCAGCTGTCCCAGGCGACCCTCGATGACGCCGAATGGGTGTTGCTGGTCAGCAGCACGCCGGTGGATATGCACCGTTTTGTCGGCAAGCGCGTGTTCCAGAGCACGCCGGCCCAGGCGTTGGCGGATGTCGACGCGGTGCTGCGCCGGGGCGCCGAGGAGGCGCAGGTGTATGTGGCGACCGAGGCGCCGGTCGGGAATGTCCCGCGCATTGTCGCGATTACCGCTTGCCCCACCGGCGTGGCCCATACGTTCATGGCCGCCGAGGCCTTGCAGCAGACCGCCAAGCGCCTGGGCTACGACTTGCAGGTCGAGACCCAGGGCTCGGTCGGTGCGCGCACGCCATTGACGCCTGAGGCCATCGCCAACGCCGACGTGGTGCTGCTGGCGGCGGATATCGAAGTCGCCACCGAGCGCTTCGCCGGCAAGAAGATCTACCGCTGCGGCACCGGCATTGCCCTCAAGCAATCGGAAGCCACGCTCAACAAGGCGCTGGCCGAGGGCGCGGTGGAAAGCGCGGCCAGCGGTGCGGTGGCCAAGTCGGAAAAAACCGGCGTGTACAAACACCTGCTCACCGGGGTGTCGTTCATGTTGCCGATGGTGGTGGCGGGCGGTCTGTTGATCGCCTTGTCCTTCGTGTTCGGCATCCACGCCTTTGAAGAGAAGGGCACCTTGGCGGCGGCGCTGAAAACCGTCGGCGACCAGGCATTCATGCTGATGGTGCCGTTGCTGGCGGGCTACATCGCCTACTCGATTGCCGACCGCCCCGGCCTGGCGCCGGGCATGATCGGCGGGTTGCTCGCGGGCACCCTGGGCGCCGGGTTCATTGGCGGGATCTTCGCCGGTTTCCTCGCCGGCTACAGCGTCAAGCTGATCTCACGCGCGGTGCGCTTGCCGCAAAGCCTGGAGGCCCTCAAGCCGATTCTGATCATCCCGTTGCTGGCAAGTTTGTTCACCGGCCTTGCGATGATCTATCTGGTCGGCCCTCCGGTGGCACGCTTGCTGACCGGGCTGACGGATTTTCTCAGCACCATGGGCACCACCAACGCGGTGCTGTTGGGCATCCTGTTGGGCGGCATGATGTGTGTGGATCTGGGCGGGCCGATCAACAAGGCGGCGTATGCGTTTTCCGTCGGCCTGCTGGCGGCGTCGAGCGGCGCGCCGATGGCCGCGACCATGGCGGCCGGCATGGTGCCGCCGATTGGCATGGGCATCGCGACCTTCCTGGCCCGCCGCAAGTTCGCCCAGACCGAACGCGAAGCCGGCAAGGCTGCGATGATTCTCGGCCTGTGTTTTATCTCCGAAGGGGCCATCCCGTTTGCGGCCAAAGACCCGTTGCGGGTGATCCCGGCCAGCATTGCCGGCGGCGCGCTGACGGGGGCGCTGTCGATGTACTTCGGGTGCAAACTGGCCGCGCCCCACGGCGGCTTGTTTGTGCTGGTGATTCCGAACGCGATGAATCATGCGCTGCTGTACCTGCTGGCGATTGTGGCCGGCAGTGTGCTGACCGGGTTGGTGTATGCGCTGATCAAGCGGCCGGAAGCGGCGGAGTTGGCGGCGGGCTAAAAATGTGGGAGGGGGCAAGCCCTAATGCCAGTCAGTTAAGGCTTTTTGTAGGAACGAGGCGGGCGGCTAGCCCTTGCTCGCGAAAAACTCACAGGCACCGCGTTCATTCAGAAAGCACGCGTTATCGTTGACGTTTTTCGCGAGCAAGCTCGCTCCTACAGACGGCGGTGTACGCTTAACTGACTGGCATTAGGGCTTGCCCCCGATAGCCATAGGCATCTACACAACTTTGTAGCCGCCACGGTAACCACGATGCGAAGCGAGCCGCTCTTGATCTTGCTCTTGATCTAGGCGCCCCGTTAAACCACGCTGGCCGTAATCCGATAGTGATTTGGGGGGTAAACCGGCAGGGATGCCGGTTTAGCCGCCCCGCGCCATGGATGGCGCGTGGCGGCGGCCCCCCAAATCAATGTCGGATTACGGGCACACCGAGCCTAGGCGAGGTGCCGAGTGGTGGGGCAAGAGCGTTTTGCTTACTTTTGCGCTTTTCAAAAGTGAGACGCCGTAAGGGCGGAACCCATAGCAGCCGTTACCGCAGCAACGGATATGTACTCGCTCTGATCCAGCATCTCGGTCGGCTGTCAGGCCGCCATCGGGAGCAAGCCCCCTCCCACATTTGGATCTTCAGTGTCTGTGAGGGCGGTGTCATATCTGCTTCATCCCATCATGCTTAAGTTGGCCTTTTGATACTCAAGAGGGCACCTGCATGAGCCACTTCGATCTCGGCCGTCGCCGCGTGATGCAAGCTGTCGGCGCCGGCCTGCTGTTGCCGGGCCTGGCGCCGGCGGTGATTGCGTCGGTAAAGGACCGTCCGCTGCTCACCGATGGCGTGCAGTCCGGTGATCTGCTGGGCGACCGCGCGATGATCTGGAGCCGCAGCGACCGCCCGGCGCGGATGGTGGTGGAGTGGGACACCCGCAGTCTGTTCAGCAACCCACGTCGGTTCGTCTCGCCCCTGGCCGATAACCGCAGCGATTTTACGGCCCGCGTCGAACTCACCGGGCTGCCCGCCGACCAGGCGATTTTCTACCGCGTGCATTTCGAAGACGCCCAGACCGGCATCGCCAGCGAGCCGTGGTTCGGCCACTTGCGCAGCGTGCCGCAACAGCGTCGCGACATCCGCTTTGTGTGGAGCGGCGACACCGTCGGCCAGGGTTTCGGTATCAACCCGGACATCGGCGGCATGCGCATCTACGAAGCCATGCGCCTGCGCCTGCCGGACTTCTTTATCCACAGCGGTGACACCATCTACGCCGACGGCCCGGTGCCGGCGCAACTGGTCACTGAGGGCGGGCGCATCTGGCGCAATATCACCACCGAGGCCAAGAGCAAGGTTGCCGAAACTCTCGAAGAATATCGCGGCAATTACCGCTACAACTTGATGGATGAAAACGTGCGGCGCTTCAATGCCGAGGTGCCGCAGATCTGGCAGTGGGACGACCACGAGGTGATCAACAACTGGTCATCAAGCAAGCAGTTGGACGAGCGCTACCAGACCCGCGACATCAATACCCTGGTCGGCCGCGCGCGCCAGGCCTGGCTGGAATATTCACCGATGCGCCGGCAAAGCGCCGACGGCGGCGGGCGGATTTATCGCAAGCTCAGCTATGGGCCGCTGCTGGATGTGTTTGTGCTGGACATGCGCAGCTATCGCGGCCCCAACGACGACAACCTGGGCGGCGCAAAACCCTTCCTGGGGCGCGACCAGTTGGACTGGCTCAAGCGCGAACTCAAGGCCTCCCAGGCGCAGTGGAAAGTGGTCGCGGCCGACATGCCCATCGGCCTGGGTGTGCCGGATGGTGAAGTCAGCCCTGGCGTGCCGCGCTGGGAAGCGATCGCCAACGGTGATCCCGGCCCGGCCCAGGGGCGTGAGCTGGAAATTGCCGAGCTGCTGGGCTTCCTGCGCGCACACCAGGTGCGTAACCATATATGGCTGACCGCTGATGTGCACTATTGCGCCGCGCATCACTACCACCCGGATCGGGCGGCGTTCCAGGATTTCGAACCGTTCTGGGAGTTTGTCGCGGGGCCGTTGAATGCAGGCAGCTTCGGGCCGAATCCGCTGGATAAGACCTTTGGGCCAGAGGTGGTGTTCGAGAAGGCACCGCCAGCGCAAAACACCTCGCCGTTTGCCGGGTTTCAGTTTTTTGGCGAGGTGCAGATTGATGGGCAGACGGCGGAGTTGACGGTGATCCTCCGGGACTTGGACGGAGTCTCGGTGTTCGAGCAAAAACTGCAACCCGTCTGAAAA
Source organism: Pseudomonas sp. R4-34-07 (assembly GCF_003852375.1). Taxonomy (NCBI): domain Bacteria; kingdom Pseudomonadati; phylum Pseudomonadota; class Gammaproteobacteria; order Pseudomonadales; family Pseudomonadaceae; genus Pseudomonas; species Pseudomonas sp. R4-34-07. The sequence continues at coordinate 897,002 of NZ_CP027760.1, forward strand.
CTGTGGGAGGGGGCTTGCCCTAATGCCAATCTGTAGGAGCGAGCTTGCTCGCGAAAAACGTCAACGATAACGCGTGTTTTCTGAATGAACACGGTGCCTGTGAGTTTTTCGCGAGCAAGCTCGCTCCTACAAAAAGCCTTCCCCCTCCCACATTTGATCTTCAGTGTCTGTGAGGGATCAGTACACATCCCGGCGATAGCGGCCTTGCTCGATCAGGCGCTCCACCGTTTCACTGCCGAGGATATCCACCAGCGCCTGATCCACCCCCGTCGCCATCCCCTGCAAGCTGCCGCACACATAAATCGCTGCGCCCTCGGCCAGCCATTTGCACAACACGTCCGCCGATTCACGCAGGCGGTCCTGCACGTAGATTTTCTCCTCCTGGTCCCGCGAGAACGCCAGGTCCAGCAGGGCCAGATCACCACTGGCCAGCCAGCCTTGCAGTTCTGCCTGGCACAGGTAGTCGTGGGCGATATGGCGTTCGCCGAACAGCAGCCAGTTACGCTGCAGACCGCCGGCGATGCGCGCCTTGAGCAAGCTGCGCAGGCCAGCCAGGCCCGTGCCGTTGCCCAGCAGGATCAGCGGCACCGGCGCTTCGGGCAGATGGAAACCGCTGTTGCGCCGCAGGCGCAGGCTGATGCCCGCGCCAATGGCGGCGTGTTCAGTCAGCCAGCCGGAACCCAGGCCCAGGCTGCCATCCGGGTGGCGTTCCTGGCGCACGATCAGCTCCAGCACACCGTCGCTGGCAATCGAGGCGATCGAATATTCACGCAGGCCCAGCGGTATCAGCGCATCGACCAGTGCCTGGGCATGCAGGCCGACCAAGTGGGTGCGGTTATCCGGCAGTTGGCGCGTGGCCAGGGCCTGGTTGAGCGTTTGCGCCAGGCCTTCTATCAACACGCCCTCGCTGCCGGCCAGGCCCAGCCCTGCCAGGAAGTGCTCAACGGCTCGCGGGCTATTGCGCGGCAGGATTTCCACCAGGTCACCGGCCTGCCAACTGAGGGGCGAGGGCGGTGTGAGGCCGAGCAGGTAGACGGGCGCGCCGACGCTGCCAGGGTTGAGCAGGGTGCGTTGGCGCAGGGTCCAGTGTTCGAACTGGGCCGTTTGCCAGGCCGCTGCCGGCGTGTGGCCGGTGAGCTGGCCGAGCTGCTGTTGCCAGGTCAGCAAGGCCTCGGTATCGCCGCTGTCGACTTCCACCGGCGCAAACAGCGGGTTGCCGCCCTGGTGGGTCAGCCAGAAATGCAGGCGCCGGGCAAAGCCGCAAAAGTGCTCGTACTGCCGGTCACCCAGGGCCAGTACCGAGTAGTTCAAGCCCTTGAGGGACACGTCCTGGCCGAGCACGCTGCGTTCGAAGCCACGGGCGCTGTCGGGGGCTTCGCCGTCGCCGAACGTGCTGACCACGAACAAGGCATTTTCCGACTGGCTCAGGTCGTGCTGGCTAAGCGTGCCCAAGGGCTGCACCTTGACCGGCAGACCTGCTGCCTGCAATTGCCCGGCCGTCTGCCAGGCCAATTGTTCGGCGAAACCGCTCTGGCTGGCGAAGCCGATCAACCAGGCCGGGGCATCGCTGGAGTAGGCGTCAAGACCCTTGCGTGCGTCCCTTACCTGGCGTTTTTTGCGGCGCCGGTCGAGGTACAGCAACCAGCCGGTAATGAAGAACAGCGGCATGCATAACGCGCTCAGGGTGAGCACGATCCGCCCTGCCAGCCCCCAATAGCTGCCGGTGTGCAGGGCATAGACGCTGGTCAACAACTGCGACTTATAGCTTTTGCTGGCGTAGCGCTCATGGGATTTGACCTCGCCGGTGGCCGGGTCCAGGTTGATCTGGTTCAGTGCACGGTCATGGGGTGAGTCTCCCAGCAGGTAATACACGGTGGCCGGTTGCCCGGCGACGGCCGGCAGACGGATGTTGTAGGCGCTCAAGCCAGGCCCCGCGTTGCTGTAGATGCTGCTCCAGATGGCTTCATAGTTGGTCACGTAGTTGGCCACGGGCGCAGGGCCAGCCGGTGGCGGGCCGCGCTTGAGCGTGCGCTCGTTCTGCGGCGCATCGGACAGCAGTTGGGTCACGCCACGGTTGTACCAGTCGTACGACCAATACAGCCCGGTCAGTGCCGCCAGCAGATAAAACAGCAGACACCAGGTGCCGAACACCGAGTGCAGGTCCCAATTGAAGCTGCGGCCTTTTTTACGCCAGTCCAGGGTCAACCACACGCGCCAGTTCTTCACCTGGCGCGGCCAGCGCAGGTACAGGCCGGAGAGGCAGAAGAACAGCAGGATCAGGGTGCAGGCGCCGGTGATCGTGCGCCCGGTGTCGCCCGCCGCCAAAAAGCGGTGCAACTGCAGGATGAAGCCGAATACATCCTGGCCGACGGCATCGCCCAGGTAGTCGCCGGTATAAGGGTCGAAGTAGCGTAGCGGGCCCCGGCGCTCGCCCGGTGGTGGGGTGAAGGACACGCGCCCGGCGTTGCCGCTGTCGCGTTCCACCCAGAGCATCGCCACGGCCTTGCCTTCGGTGGCTTCCAGTTTGCGCACCAGTTCGGCGGGCGGCAGCACCCCGGCTTCGCGTTTTTCGACACGCAAGACGTGCGGGTTCAGCGCCCGCAGTATTTCATCCTGGAAGGAGTACGCAGCCCCGGTGATCCCCATCAAGGCCAGCACCAGCCCGGCAGTGACGCCGAAGAACCAGTGCAACTGGAACAGGGTTTTCTTCAACACGTCGGACCGCCTCGCTCAACTGGTTATGAATGTCACGGGCGCATTATGCCGTGGCTTATCGAGAAATATTCTGTTTAGCATGCAAAAGCCCCACGCATCCGATGCGTGGGGCTCAAGTGCTGGCGCGCTTGCGCTTAGAAGTGGAAGCTGGTGGTCAGCAACGCCGTCCGACCGGCCGCCTGGTTGGCGAAGTGCGAGGCGTAAGCCTTGTCGTAGTAGGTTTTGTCGGTCAGGTTCTGCACGTTCAATTGCAGGTCGACGTTTTTAGTCAGCTTGTAGCTGGCCATGGCGTCGTAGCGGGTGTAAGACGGCACGTACACCGTGTTGCCCGCATCGCCGTAAACCTCGTCGACGTAGAAGGCGCCGCCGCCGATGGTCAGCTTGGGCGTGATGTCGTAGGTGGTCCACAGACTGAACGAGTTCTTCGGCGTGTTGGGCATCTGGTTGCCAGTGTTGGAACCGGCGCTCACCACGCCGTTACGCCCGTTGAGGCCGGATTTGACCAGTTCGCTGTCCAGGTAGGTGTACCCGGCGAACACTTGCCAGTGCTCGGTCAGCTTACCGCTGGCGGACAACTCGACGCCGTCGACCCGTGATTCGCCGGCGTTCTCGTAGGTGAGGGCATCGACCAGGACGCGGGTGTTTTTCTTCTCGGTACGGAACACGGCGGCGGTCAGGGACAGGCGGTCGTGGAACAGGTCCCACTTGGTGCCCAGCTCGTAGTTGACCGTCTCTTCCGGCTGCAGGTCGCTGATGGCGGCACCGGCTGACAGCGGGTTACCATCGGCGCCTTCACCCACCAGACCACCGGCCGGGGTGGCCGACGTCGCGTAGGAAGCGTAGATACTGCCATTGTCCAGCGGCTTCCACACCAGGCCCGCCTGCCAGTTGAAGAACTGGCTGTCATCCTTGATTTTGCTGCGCCCGGCGGTGGCGTTGGTGTTGGCTTCGGTATCGAACGTGTCGTAGCGCAGGCCGACGTTCAGCAGCCATTTCGGATCCAGCTCGATGGTGTCGAACACGTAGGCGGCGCGGCTGGTGGCCTTGGTGTTGGTGCCGTTGTAGTTGCGCGCGACGCTGCCGTTCCAGGCATCGTCCGGGTTCGGGTTGCTCAGCGAGGTGCACTGACCACCCAGGCTGCCTTTTGCCACGGTGCACACCGGGTTGGCGTTGGGGCTGACGGTATAGCCGCTGACACGGGTTTCTTCACCGGTGAATTCCAGGCCGGTGGAGTAGGTGTTCTTGAAGCCCAGCGCCTGGAAGCTGCCGAACAGGTCGGTCTGGTTGGTGGTCGTGGTGGTGGTGGACACGCGGCTGTTGGCCCGGCGCCACACAGTGCCGAATTTGTTGACGTTGAGCTTGCTGTCATCCGGCTGGGTGAGCACATAGTCCTGGCCGGTGCTGCCGTGGCGCAGGGTGTTCTTCAGCGTCATGTTGTCGTTCAGGTCATGCTCGATGGAGAACGTGCTGATGTCGGCGCGGGTCTTGCGGAAGTCGCGGCTCTTCAAGCCATAGAAATTGTTGCTGTCGCCACCGTCGTTGGGTTTGTCATGCGCGTGGGCGGTGGCGGTCGACGAACCGTAGCCATACGGCATTCCCGAATCCGGCAGATCGTCGCTTTCCATGTGGTAGTAGCTGAGGTTGACGCGGGTCGGTGTGCCCAGGCCAAAGGTCAGCGACGGCGCCACACCCCAACGGTCGTAATTGATCGCATCGCGACCGGCCACGTTTTGTTCGTGGCTCATCAGGTTCAGGCGAAATGCCGCGCTGTCGTCGAGGAACTGGCGGTTCACGTCGAGCACGTAGCGGCGGGTCTGGTCGGAGCCGTAGGTGAAGCCGCCGTTAGTGAAGTCCCGCGCTTGTGGGGTTTTGCTCACCAGGTTGAGGCTGCCACCGGCTGAGCCGCGACCGCCGAAGGACGAGTTGGGGCCCTTGCTGACTTCGATCGATTCAATGTCGAAGATCTCCCGGCTCTGGCCGCCGGTATCGCGCACGCCGTCCAGGTAGGTGTCGCCTTGGGCGTCGAAACCACGGATGAACGGACGGTCGCCCTGGGGGTTGCCGCCTTCACCGGCGCCGAAAGTAATCCCCGGTACGGTGCGCAGGGCATCCTGCAGCGAGGCGGCGGCGGTGTCTTTGAGCACTTGCTGCGGGACCACGGTGACCGAGCGCGGTGTGTCTACCAGCGGTGCGGTGTATTTCTGCGAAGCGGCTTTTTCTACCTGATAGGAAGGGGTGACCTGCTCCTGACCGGTAATGTTGGTGGCGCCGAGGGAGATAGGGTTGCGCTCGCCTTGTTGTTCGGTGTTCTCAGCCGCCTGCGCCAAGTGGGCGGCAGAGCTGGCGCTGAGGGCAACGCCGATGGCCGAAGCCAGCATGCGTGGTGAACTGGCGGTGGTTGTTGGTGTGATGCGCGACATGACGTGTCCTTTCCCCAAGGATGTGAGGTCGCGGAATATAGGGCTAACAAGACTTTCTATCAATTGCGATACATTGCTATTCGCATCGAATTTACATTCTTTACACTTTTTGCTTACGGTTTTTACAGTCTCGTTCGTCTTGATGTTTTACACAGAGGATAAGAATCAATACCATTGGCACCCCTCTGATCGCAGGTATTGCCCCATGTTGCTGCATATTCCCGGCCTGTTCTCGCGCGAGGAAGTGCAGCGCATTCGCCAAGCCCTGGAAGCGGCCGAATGGGCCGACGGTAAAGCCACCGCCGGCCATCAATCGGCCAAGGCCAAGCACAACCTGCAATTGCCCGAAGGCCACCCGTTGGCCAAGGAAATCGGCGCGGCGATGCTGGAGCGCTTGTGGAGCAACCCCTTGTTTATGTCAGCGGCGTTACCGCACAAGGTGTTTCCGCCGTTGCTCAACTGTTACACCGCCGGTGGCAGTTTCGACTTCCATATCGACAACGCCGTGCGCCAACCCAAAGGCAGCCACGAGCGCGTGCGCACTGACCTGTCGTCCACGCTGTTTTTCAGCGACCCCGACGAATACGACGGCGGCGAACTGGAAATCCAGGACACCTTCGGCCTGCAGCGCGTCAAGCTCCCTGCCGGCGATATGGTGCTGTACCCCGGCTCCAGCCTGCACAAGGTCAACGCGGTGACACGCGGCGCGCGCTACGCCTCGTTTTTCTGGACCCAGAGCCTGGTGCGCGAAGACAGCCAGCGCACCCTGCTGTTCGAAATGGACGGCGCCATCCAGCAACTGAGCCGCGACGTGCCCGACCACCCGGCGCTGATCCAGCTCACTGGCACCTATCACAACCTGCTGCGTCGCTGGGTCGAGGTCTGAGATGGGCTTTTTATTGCGTCGCCAGGAAGTGCTCAACGTCGAGCAGCTGCAATCGATGCTTGATGATTCCCCGGTGCGTGCGGCCCAGGCGATCCTGATCGCAGCCAGGGAAGGCGTGGTCGATGCCCAGGCCTTGCTCGGGCAGATCCTGCTGGAAGGACGCGGCATCGCACGGGATGAAGCACTGGCGTTGCGCTGGTTCCGGATTGCCGCCGAGGGCGGGCATTTGATGGCGCGCAATATGATTGGGCGGTGTCTGGAGCATGGTTGGGGTTGCACGGTGGATGAGGCGGCGGCTGCGCGTGAATACCGGCTGGCAGCAGAGGCCGGGTTGGATTGGGGGCAGTACAACTATGCCAACCTGTTGGCGACCGGCCGTGGCGTTGTGCGAGATCAGGCCCAAGCGCTGATGCTTTATCGCCAGGCGGCAGAGCAGGGCCATGCCAAGTCGATGAACCTGGTGGGGCGTTATCTGGAAGACGGACAGTATTGCCCGAGGGATTTTGAAGCGGCCGTTGAGTGGTACCGGCGTTCAGCCGAAGCCGGGGATTTTCGTGGGCAGTTCAGTTATGCGGCGGTGTTGGCAGACGGTGGCCAAATCGAAGCGTCACTGGAGTGGTTGCACAAGGCGCTGGCAGGCGGGAATCTCAAGTTCTTATGGATAGCACACCAGACGCTGGCAGCGGCCAACCATCCACAGATTCGCGCGATGGCTGAAGCCTTTCGACAACGCGCTGCCAATCTCTCTTAGCTCATCTGAGCCAGACCGGGGCACAAAAAGCGGGTGCTGAAGGATCATCGGTATGCGTCGCGGTCAGGTTTTCTGGCGACGGCAGCGCTGCGTGAGCTATCTGCCTGACGCAATGCGCGACATTCCACCTGACAGCCATAAAAAAACCCATGACACGTCATGGGTTTTTTATACGCAGCGTGCTTACACGTAAAACGACTTCAACGGCGGAAACCCATTGAACTCAACCGCGCTGTAGCTGGTGGTATAGGCACCGGTCGACAGCCAGTACATGCGGTCACCAATGGCCAGATTCAGCGGCAGGCCGTACTTGTAGTTTTCGTACATGATGTCGGCGCTGTCGCAGGTCGGGCCGGCGATGACCACTTCTTCCATCTCGCCTTTCTTCTCGGTCCAGATCGGGAACTTGATGGCTTCGTCCATGGTTTCGATCAGGCCGGAGAATTTGCCCACGTCCGTGTACACCCAACGCTCGACGGCGGTGCGCGATTTACGCGCCACCAGCACCACTTCGCTGACCAGGATGCCGGCGTTGGCGATCAACGAGCGGCCGGGCTCGAGGATGATTTCCGGCAGCTCATCACCGAAGTCTTCCTTGAGGAAACGGATGATTTCCTCGGCGTAGGTTTCCAGGCTGTTGGTGCGGGTGATGTAGTTGGCCGGGAAGCCGCCGCCCATGTTGATCAGCTTCAGGTGAATGCCGTCTTCTTCCTTCAGGCGTTCGAAGATCACCTTGACCTTGGCGATCGCCGCGTCCCACACGCTGATGTCGCGCTGCTGCGAGCCGACGTGGAACGAGATGCCGTAAGGCACCAGGCCCAGGTCGCGGGCGAGGATCAGCAGGTCCATGGCCATGTCGGTCTGGCAGCCGAACTTGCGCGACAACGGCCAGTCAGCCGTGGTGGAGCCTTCGGTGAGGATACGCACATAGACTTTCGAGCCCGGCGCGGCCTTGGCGATGTTGCGCAGGTCGGCTTCGGAGTCGGTGGAGAACAGGCGCACGCCTTTCTCATAGAAGTAGCGAATGTCCTTGGATTTCTTGATGGTGTTGCCGTAGCTGATACGGTCGGCGCTGACGCCGCGGTCCATGACCTTGTCCAGCTCGTAGATCGACGCGATATCGAAGCTCGAACCCTTGTCTTTCAACAGGTCGATGATCTCGACAGCCGGGTTGGCCTTGACCGCGTAATACACCTTGGCGAATTCGAAACCGGCGCGCAGGTCATCGTAGGCCTGGCTGATCATCGCGGTGTCGATCACCACGAACGGGGTTTCTTGCTTGTCGGCGAACGCCTTCATTTTGTCAAACGTGGCGCGCGCGAAATAGTCTTCGACGTTGATCGACATGCTGGGAACTCCTAAGGGCAAACTGTAGTAATCAATGGGTGCAACTGAACGTCCTCCGTATCCCCACTTTGGTTCGCCTACTTCCCAAGGCATGTCGCCGAAAGCAAAAAGGCCATGGGATACGCTTCCCTTGGCCTTGCTGTCTCGTCGTCAGTACTTGAGCCGGATGGATCGTTTCCAGCATGGACGTTCGGCGCGAACTTTAGGGCTTGATGGGCGTGGGATCAACTAAAAATGTCGCGTTTTTGCACGCGTTCGTCGCGCGACCCCGTGCAGCTACTATGTAACCGACCGGTGTGACGGATTGATGTTCCCCGGATGGGCGAATTGAGTGCATTTCCCTGACACCCTGCAGAGCCAAATGTGGGAGGGGGCTTGCTCCCGATGGCGGTGTGTCAGTTACACATTTATCAACTGACCCACCCTCATCGGGAGCAAGCCCCCTCCCACATTTTTTACCGCGTTGTGTCAGGCCAGTGCGGTCTCGGCCGGGGAAACAATGCTGGTCTTGCCCCCACGCGACTTACCGGAACTCAGGTACTCGGCAATCGACTCCTGCGTCACCTCGCCCAGAAACACCCGCTCCGCATCCATCACCGGCAACCACGAACGGTTGAACTCGTACATCCGCGACAGCAGGATGCGCAAGTGCTCGTCATACGCGGCCGTGGCGTTGAACTCGCGCAGGTACTGGCCGCAGGTGCCGGTCTGACGGTGCAAGTCGCGACGGCGTACATAGCCCAGCGCCTTATTCTCGGCGCAGGTGACCACCACATAGCGGCGGTCGTGCTCGTCCATCAGCTCCAGTGCATCGGCCACCGGTGTTTCCGGGCTCACCGACGGCGCATTGTCCGCGGCATCTTCGGCCTTCACCAGCAGCAGGCGCTTGAGGGTGCTGTCCTGGCCGACGAAATTGCTCACGAACTCGTCCGCCGGGTGCGCCAGCAGCGTATCGGGATGGTCGATCTGCAGCAGCTTGCCGGCGCGGAAGATCGCAATCTTGTCGCCCAGCTTGATGGCCTCGTCGATGTCGTGGCTGACCATGATCACGGTCTTGTTCAGCGCACGCTGCATCTCGAAGAACTCGTTCTGGATCATCTCGCGGTTGATCGGGTCGACCGCGCCGAACGGTTCATCCATCAGCAGCAACGGGGCATCCGCCGCCAGGGCGCGGATAACGCCGATGCGCTGTTGCTGCCCGCCCGACAGTTCACGCGGATAGCGATGCAGATACTGCTTGGGCTCCAGCTTGATCATGCTCATCAACTCGCGGGCGCGGTCGTGGCATTTCTGTTTGTCCCAGCCGAGCAGCTTGGGCACCACGACGATGTTTTCTTCGATGGTCATGTTCGGGAACAGGCCGATCTGCTGGATCACGTAGCCGATATTGCGCCGCAGGGTCACTTCATCGAGGTCGGTGGTGTCTTCGCCATTGATCAGGATCTTGCCCGAGGTGGGCTTGATCAGGCGGTTGATCATTTTCAGCGTGGTGCTCTTGCCGCAGCCCGAAGGGCCGAGGAACACACAAATCTCGCCTTCGTTGACGGTCAGGCTGACATCGTTGACGGCGGTGACAGTCTTGCCGTTGCTTTGAAAAGTCTTGGACAGATTTTGAAGTTCGATCATTTGAGCAATCCTTTTGGAGTCAGCGAGCGTTGCAGCCATTGCAAGAGCAGGTCGGCGAAGATGGCCAGGAGACTGACCAGCACGGCGCCGACGATCAGCATCGACATGTCGCTGCGGCTGATGGAAGCCAGAATAAGTACACCCAGGCCGCCGGCACCGATGGTGGCGGCGATGGTCATCACGCCGATGTTCATCACCACGGCGGTGCGCACACCGGCGAGGATCACCGGCACGGCAATCGGCAGCTCGACCATGCGCAGGCGCTGGGCGAAGGTCATGCCGATGCCCTTGGCGGCTTCGCGAATGCCCGGTTCGACACCGGTGAGCGCCAGGTAGGTGTTACGCATGATCGGCAACAGGGAGTAGAGAAACACGGCGGTGATCGCCGGCATCGGCCCCAGGCCCTGGCCGAACTTGGAGTAGAACGGCAGCAGCAGGCCGAACAGCGCGATGGACGGTACGGTCAGCAGCACCGTGGCGCTGGCCTGCAGCGGGCCGGCCAGGGTCGGGAACCGCGTCATCAGGATGCCCAGGGGCACGCCGATCAAGATCGCGAGGACAACCGCGACGCCGACCAGGGTGATGTGCTGCCAGGTCAGTTGCAGGACTTGGGCCCAATCAAGGTGGGAAAAGGCGTTGAGAAATTCCATGTCTTTTCCTCTTATTGATTGATCGGATGCTGGCGCAGGAAATCTGCGGCAACAGCGGACGGGCTTTCATGGTCGACGTCGACCCGCGCATTCAGCTGGCGCATGGTTGCGTCATCGAACAGAGCGGCCAGTGGCTTGAGTTCGGCCGCCAGTTGCGGGTGCTGGTCGAGGTATTCCTGGCGAATCACCGGGGCGGCGGTGTAGTCCGGGAAGTAGTGCTTGTCGTCTTCCAGCAGCTTGAGTTTGAAGGCATTCAGGCGACCGTCGGTGGTGTAGACCAGGCCGGCAAACACCTGGCCGTTGCGCAGCGCGGTGTAGACCAGGCCTGCGTCCATCTGCCGGGTGTTTTTGCGCGTGAGGTTCATGTCGTACAGCTTGACCATGCCGGCCAGGCCGTCGGAGCGGTTGGCGAACTCGGTGTCCAGGGCGACCAGGCGATGTTCCTGGGTGTCTGCGGCCATGGCGTGGGTGAGGTCACTGATGCTGTTGATTTCGGGATGTTCCTTGGCGACTTTCTCCGGCAACGCCAGGGCGTAGGTGTTGCTGAAGCGCGACGGCGAGAGCCAGACCAGGCCTTTTTTTGCGTCGAGTTCCTTCACGCGAGCGTAGGACTGAGCGCTGTCGAGTTTCTCGTCGATGTGGTTGTACGCCACCAGCGACACGCCGGTGTATTCCCAGATCAGGTCCAGTTGCCCGCTTTCCTGGGCGCTGCGCGCCAGGTTACTGCCCAGGCCACCCGTCACGCGGGCGTCGTAGCCCTTGGTGCGCAGGTACTGGGAGGTGATTTCGGCGAGCAGGGTCTGTTCGGTGAACACCCGGGCGCCGATGCGGATCAGCGGTTTTTCAGCGGCTTGCGCAAAACCTGCAAACAGCAGGACGCAGCCTAATATCAAGCTTAGTTTTTTCATGTGATTTCCTTTGCCAAGCCTTAAGACGGACGCAACCCGCGTTCCAGCCAGAGACGGCTGGCCATGGTCACCAGGCCGTCGAGCAGCAATGCCAGCAGTGCGGTGCATGCGGCACCGAGCAGCAGTTGCGGCTGGTTGTTCAGGGCGATGCCGGGGAAGATCAGACTGCCCAGGCTGTTGGCGCCGATCAGGAACGCCAGCGGTGCGGTGCCGACGTTGATCGCCAGGGCCACACGCACGCCGCCGATGATGATCGGCACGGCGTTGGGCAACTCCACGCGAAACAGCACCTGGCGTGGCGTCATGCCGATGCCGGTGGCGGCTTCTTTCAGCGAGCCTTGAACGTTTTTGAGGCCTTCGTACGTGTTGCGCACGATGGGCAGGAGGGAGGCGAGGAACAGCGCGAAAATGGCCGGGCCGCTGCCGATGCCGAGGACGCCGAGGGCGATGGCCAGTACGGCCAGGGGAGGGACGGTGTTGCCGATGTTGAAGATCTGCATGAAGCGTTCTGCACGCCCGACCATGTTCGGTCGGCTGAGCAGGATGCCGGCTGGGAGGCCCACAATCAGGGCGGCCAGCATGGAAACTAAAACCAGAATCAGATGAGCTTGCAGGTAAAACAACAAATCGTCGCGGTACAGTTCGATCGTGTTGATGCCGATCCAGTGGACCAGCAGGGCCAGGAGCGCGACGACAACCGCGCCTCCTATCAGCCCTTTGCCATAGCGAATAGCCACAGGCGGACTCCTTTTTTTCTTTTGTCGGCGAACACATTCTCCGGTGGCAATGCCATGGCTGGCTGCCTCTGAATGAGTTCGCGAAAAGCAGCTCGCCGATACTGGCAACGCAGTATGCGATCGAGCCATGAGCGCAGCCTCGTCAGGCTAACTTGCTGATTTTTCAGCCCCTGTTCCGAGTGCGATAGCAGGGGAGTGGACGTCTCTACCTTTTAAAAGGTTCCACACTTGGGAGCATTTAGCCACCCCCAATGGGCTCAACGGTGGTCTGTAACCCTGGGTTTGCGCTATACTCGCCGCCCTTTTTTGACTCACCTGCCAGGCGATTTCCCATGACCCACCAGGCCGCCGAAGTCGCGAAACGCCGCACTTTCGCTATTATTTCCCACCCCGATGCCGGTAAAACCACCATCACCGAAAAGCTCCTGCTGATGGGCAAGGCAATCGCGGTGGCCGGCACGGTGAAATCCCGCAAATCCGACCGCCATGCGACATCCGACTGGATGGAGATGGAGAAGCAACGGGGTATTTCCATTACCACGTCGGTCATGCAGTTCCCGTATCGCGACCACATGGTCAACCTGCTCGACACCCCGGGCCACGAAGACTTCTCCGAAGACACCTACCGCACCCTCACTGCGGTGGACTCGGCGCTTATGGTCCTCGACGGCGGTAAAGGCGTCGAGCCACGCACCATCGCGTTGATGGATGTGTGCCGTTTGCGCGACACGCCGATTGTCAGCTTCATCAACAAACTCGACCGCGATATCCGTGACCCCATCGAGCTGCTGGATGAAATCGAAGCCGTCCTGAAGATCAAGGCCGCGCCGATCACCTGGCCGATCGGTTGCTACCGCGACTTCAAGGGCGTGTACCACCTGGCCGACGACTACATCATTGTCTACACCGCCGGCCATGGTCATGAGCGCACCGATGTGAAAATCATCGAAAAGCTCGACTCCGACGAAGCCCGCGCCCACCTGGGCGACGAGTACGACCGCTTTGTCGACCAGCTCGAACTGGTACAGGGCGCGTGCCATGAGTTCAACCAGCAGGAGTTCCTCGATGGTCAACTGACCCCGGTGTTCTTCGGGACGGCCTTGGGCAACTTCGGCGTCGACCACGTACTCGACGCCGTCGTGAACTGGGCGCCAAAGCCCCTTGCCCGTGTCGCCAACGAGCGCACCGTGGAACCGGTCGAAGAGAAATTCACCGGCTTCGTGTTCAAGATCCAGGCGAACATGGACCCCAAGCACCGCGACCGCATCGCCTTCATGCGTATCTGCTCCGGCCGCTACGAAAAAGGCATGAAGATGCGCCACGTGCGCACCGGCAAGGACGTGCGCATCGGCGATGCCCTGACGTTCTTCTCCTCCGAGCGTGAACAGCTCGAAGAAGCCTACGCCGGCGACATCATCGGCCTGCACAACCACGGCACCATCCAGATCGGCGACACCTTCACTGAGGGCGAAGCACTGGGCTTCACCGGCATCCCGCACTTCGCCCCGGAACTGTTCCGCCGCGTACGCCTGCGCGATCCGCTGAAATCCAAGCAACTGCGCCAAGGTTTGCAGCAACTCGCCGAAGAAGGCGCGACCCAGGTGTTCTTCCCCGAGCGCAGCAACGACATCATCCTCGGCGCCGTGGGTGTGCTGCAGTTCGACGTGGTCGCCAGCCGCCTGAAAGAGGAATACAAGGTCGAGTGCTCCTACGAGCCGATCACCGTGTACTCCGCGCGCTGGATCGATTGCAGTGACAAGAAGAAGCTGGAGGAATTCTCCAACAAGGCCGTGGAAAACCTCGCCATCGACGGCGGTGGTCACCTGACTTACCTGGCGCCGACACGGGTCAACCTGGCGCTGATGGAAGAGCGTTGGCCGGATGTGAAATTCCGTGCGACTCGCGAGCACCATTAAGGGCTAAGCGGTAAAGAGCAGGGCGAAGCCGTGATGGCTTCGCCCTTTTTTATGCCTGCTGCAAAGCCAAAATGTGGGAGGGGGCTCACTGTAGGAGCGAGCTTGCTCGCGAAAAACGTCCAGGCAACGCGTTCATTCTGGATAAACGCGGGGGCCCTGAGTTCTTCGCGAGCAAGCTCGCTCCTACATTATTGAGGGCTTGCCCCCTCCCGCATTTGATCTTCATAACGCCATGAATTGGCGGGAATCCTGCTTCGGGTCTAGCGTTTACCCACCGACTGCAAAGGAGACGACCGTGCGAAATGCTCAAAGCGCCATCACCCTGGTATTGCTGGCCGCCCTGGGTCTGACGAGCCTTCCGGCATCGGCCGACGCTGGGGCGCCCCAGTGGAAAGACACCGGCCCGGTCACCAAGAAAAAGCAGAACGAGGTCAACTCGGGCAGTTGGAAACCGCAGCCCCAGCCCACAGATGTCAAAGATCCGGAAAACCCCATCAATGAAGGGGAAGACAGTGTGACCTTCGACGACGGCGAAACCTGATACCTGGCACGAACCGGGCATTGGGGCTAGCTTTTATCCTGGCGACGGTAACCGCTGTCGTGCGGGATTTCGCTACTGACTGGACGGAGATCGACCATGAGTATTTTTCAACGCGGGGTGTTGTTGATCAAGGTGCTGGTGCTGTTGTCCTTGGGGATGTCGACAGCCTGGGCGCATAACCCGGTGCAGGGCGCAACGGTCGCGCAGGGCGTCCAGAGCATGGACTTGCAGTTGGCCAAGTCTGAAGCTGAGCCTGGCGATCAGGGCCAGGGCGGCAGCGAAGATGACGATGACGCCACAACCCACGAGCCGGACAGCGACGATTCGGACGATGAAGGCGACAGCCAGACATAAACCGTGCGCAAAAAGAAGCCCCTCCCGCCCGGCTGATGCGCAACCTGGCGGGAAGGGCCGTAGAACTCAGACTTTGATCGTTCCCACGCTCCGCGTGGGAATGCATCCCTGACGCTCCGCGTCACCTCAACGGCGGGACGCGGAGCGTCCTAGGCGGCATTCCCACGCGGAGCGTGGGAACGATCGTCAGGCCACGAACTGCTCCGCATAGTGGCAAGCCACCTGGCGATTATCCAACGGCCGCAACAGCGGCTCCTCGGTGCTGCACCGCGCCGTCGCGTACGGGCAACGCTTGTGGAACGCGCAACCCGACGGCGGGTTCAGTGGGTTGGGCAGCTCGCCGACGATCTTGATCTTCGGTTTGTTCGGGTCTGGGTGGATGGTCGGCGTGGCCGACAGCAGCGCCTGGGTGTACGGGTGCAAGGGGCGGGCGTAGATGTCTTCCTTGGGGCCCACTTCCACCGGGCGGCCGAGGTACATCACCATCACGTCATCGGCAACGTGCTGCACCACGGCCAGGTTGTGGGAGATGAACACGTAGGCGGTGTTGAATTCCTGCTGCAGGTCCATGAACAGGTTGAGCACCTGGGCCTGGATCGACACGTCCAGCGCCGAGGTCGGCTCATCCGCCACCAGCACTTTGGGTTGCAGCATCATCGCCCTGGCCAGGGCGATACGCTGGCGCTGGCCACCGGAGAACATGTGCGGGTAGCGCTGATAATGCTCGGGGCGCAGGCCCACTTGCTTCATCATCGCCTGCACTTTCTCGCGGCGTTCGGCGGCGGACAGGTTGGTGTTGATCAGCAGCGGCTCGCCGAGCTGATCACCGACCTTCTGCCGTGGGTTCAACGAGGCGTACGGGCTCTGGAACACCATCTGCACGTCTTTGCGCAATTGCTTGCGCTGGGCCTTGTCGGCACCGGCCACTTCCTGGCCGGCGATTTTAAGCGAGCCGGACGATGGCTCTTCGATCAGCGTGAGGGCGCGGGCCAGGGTTGACTTGCCGCAACCCGACTCGCCTACGACGGCGAGGGTCTTGCCGGCTTCCAGTTCGAAAGACACACCATTGAGGGCACGCACCGTAGCGTGGCCCTTGAACAGGCCACGGGACACTTCGTAGTGACGGGTCAGGTCGCGGGCGGTAAGAACGACGGCCATTACGCCACCTCCTGGTTCAAGGGGTAGAAGCAGCGCGCAAGGCTGTTGGTTTTCGGGTCGAGGGCAGGGCGCTCGGTACGGCAGTTCTCACGCACATACGGGCAGCGCGGCGACAGCAGGCAACCCTGCGGGCGGTCATAGCGGCCGGGCACGATCCCCGGCAGCGTGGCTAGGCGTGTGGCGCCCAGGCTGTGCTCGGGGATCGCCTTGAGCAGCGCTTCGCTGTAAGGGTGCGCCGGAATGTCGAACAGTTGCGGCACCTGGCCGACTTCCACGGCCTGGCCGGCATACATCACGCACACGCGCTGGGCGGTTTCAGCCACCACCGCGAGGTCGTGAGTGATCAGCACCAGGCCCATGTTCTGCTCTTTTTGCAGGGCCAGCAGCAGGTCCATGATCTGCGCTTGAATCGTGACGTCCAACGCGGTGGTCGGTTCGTCGGCGATCAGCAGTTTCGGCTCGCCGGCAATCGCCATGGCGATTGCCACGCGCTGGCTCATACCGCCGGATAGTTGGTGCGGGTAGGCATCCATACGGCTGGAAGCGCCAGGGATTTCCACTTTTTCCAACAGTTCGATGGCGCGCTTGCGCGCTTGCTTGCCAGACATTTTCAGGTGCAGGCGCAGCACTTCTTCAATCTGGAAACCCACGGTGTAGCTGGGGTTCAGCGCGGTCATCGGGTCCTGAAACACCATTGCCAGGTCTTTGCCGACGATCTGGCGGCGCTGGCGGTTGCTCAGCTTGAGCATGTCCTTGCCGTCGAAGTTCAGGGCATCGGCGGTGACGATGCCGGGGTGCTCGATCAGGCCCATCAGCGCCATCATGGTCACGGATTTACCCGAGCCCGACTCGCCAACGATTGCCAGGACTTCGCCTTTGTCGACGGTAATGTCGAGGCCATCGACCACTGGCACGGCGGTCTCGTCGCCGAAGCGAACGTTGAGATTCTTGATTTCTAACAGTGACATGGGAATCTCCTCAGGCGGCGTTCTTGAGTTTCGGGTCCAGCGCGTCGCGCAGGCCGTCACCCATCAAGTTGATTGCCAGCACGCTGAGCAAAATGGTCAAGCCCGGCAAGCTCACGACCCACCAGGCGCGTTCGATATAGTCGCGGGCCGATGCCAGCATGGTGCCCCACTCCGGCGTTGGCGGTTGTACGCCAAGGCCGAGGAAGCCCAGGGCGGCGGCATCGAGGATCGCCGACGAGAAACTCAAGGTGGCCTGCACGATCAGCGGCGCCATGCAGTTGGGCAGCACGGTGATAAACATCAGGCGGGGCAGGCCGGCACCGGCCAGGCGCGCGGCGGTCACGTAGTCGCGGTTCAGTTCGCCCATCACCGCGGCGCGGGTCAGACGCACGTAGGACGGCAGCGACACAATGGCGATGGCGATCACGGTGTTGATCAGGCCAGGGCCGAGGATGGCGACAATCGCCACGGCCAGCAGCAGCGACGGCAGGGCCAGCATGATATCCATCAAGCGCATGATGGTCGGGCCCAGCAGGCGCGGGAAGAACCCGGCGAACAGGCCGAGCAGGATGCCCGGGATCAGCGACATCACCACGGAGGACAAGCCGATCAACAGCGACAGGCGCGAACCCTGAATCAGGCGCGAGAGCAAATCCCGGCCGAGTTCATCGGTGCCCAGCAGGAACTGGATCTGCCCGCCTTCCAGCCATGATGGCGGGGTGAGCAGGAAGTCGCGGTATTGCTCGCTCGGGTTATGCGGCGCAACCCAAGGGGCGAAGATCGCGCAGAACACGATCAGCAACATGAACAGCAGGCCGGCAACCGCGCCTTTGTTCTTGGAGAAGGCTTGCCAGAATTCTTTGTACGGAGACGGGTACAGCAGGCTCTGATCGACTGCTGACACTGGAGTAGAGGTAGTCATGGTCATGATCTCAGCGCTGGTGACGGATGCGTGGGTTGGCGAAGCCGTAGAGGATATCCACCACGAAGTTCACCAGGATCACCAGGCAGGCGATCAACAGAATGCCGTTTTGCACCACCGGGTAGTCCCGCGCGCCAATGGCTTCGATCAGCCATTTGCCGATGCCGGGCCACGAGAAGATGGTTTCGGTCAGTACCGCACCGGCCAGCAACGTGCCGACTTGCAGGCCGACCACGGTCAATACCGGGATCAGCGCGTTGCGCAGACCGTGTACGAACACCACGCGCGCCGGCGACAGGCCCTTGGCCTTGGCGGTACGGATGTAGTCTTCGCGCAGCACTTCGAGCATCGAGGAACGGGTCATCCGCGCAATCACCGCCAGCGGGATGGTGCCCAGCACGATGGCCGGCAGGATCAGGTGGTGCAGTGCGTCCCAGAACGCGTCCGGCTCGTCGGCCAGCAGGGTGTCGATGAGCATGAAGCCGGTGCGCGGCTCAATGTCGTAGAGCAGGTCGATACGCCCGGAAACCGGGGTCCAGCCCAGGCTTACCGAGAAGAACATGATCAGGATCAGGCCCCACCAGAAGATCGGCATCGAATATCCCGCCAGGGAGATGCCCATCACCCCATGGTCGAACAGGGATCCTCGTTTCAAGGCCGCGATCACCCCGGCCAACAGGCCCAGGATACCGGCGAACAACAGGGCGGCGATGGACAGTTCCAGGGTCGCCGGAAAGAGTGCGGTGAACTCGGTCCACACGCTGGTGCGGGTACGCAGCGATTCGCCAAGGTCGCCCTGGGCGAGCTTGCCGACGTAATCCAGGTATTGCGCATACAGCGGCTTGTTAAGGCCAAGGCGCTCCATTGCCTGGGCATGCATTTCGGGGTCAACCCGGCGCTCGCCCATCATGACTTCTACGGGGTCGCCTGGAATCATGCGAATCAACGCAAAGGTCAGCAACGTGATGCCGAAGAACGTGGGGATCAATAACCCCAGTCGGCGGGCAATAAAACTAAACATCTTGGTGTGTACCTCAATCAGCCGGTTAGGCAGGTTCGGCGCCGTCAGGGTCGACGGCGCCGAGCGTTTTTCTTATTTACTTCACCTGGGTGGTGGCGAAGTTATTAGTCCCCAGAGGGCTTTGGGTGAAGCCTTCTACGTTCTTGCGCATGGCGGTGAACAGTTTCGGATAAGCCATGGGTAGCCATGGTTGGTCCTTGTCGAAAACGTCCTGGGCTTGTTCATAGAGTACAGCGCGCTGGGCGGGTTCAGCGGTGGCGCGCGCTTTGTCGATCAAGTCTTGAAACTCTTTGTTACACCAGCGCGCGTAGTTTTCGCCGTTTTTCGCTGCATCGCAACTCAGGTTTGGCGTCAGGAAGTTGTCAGGGTCGCCGTTGTCACCGACCCAGCCGGCCGAAACCATGTCGTGCTCGCCGTTTTTAGCGCGCTTGAGCATCTCGCCCCATTCCATGACTTTGATATTCACCTTCAGGCCAATCTGCGCCAGATCCGCCTGCATGCGCTGGGCGCCGAGCATCGGGTTGGGGTTGGTCGGGCCGCCGCCGTTACGCGTGAACAGGGTGAATTCGGTGCCTTCCGGCACGCCGGCTTCCTTGAGCAGGGCGCGGGCCTTGTCCAGGTCGCGGGGCGGGTTCTTCAGTTTGTCGCTGAAACCCAGCAAGGTCGGCGGATAAGGGCCGGTGCCTACCACCGCATTGCCTTTGCCGAACAGCGCTTCGGTATAGCCGGCCTTGTCGAACGCGATGTTGATCGCGTGACGCACCCGCGCATCGCTCATGTATTTGTGGGTCGTGTTCAACGCGGTGTAACTGGTGGTCATCGCCGCCAGTTCATCGACTTTCAGGTTCGGGTCTTTCTTGATGCTTGGAATGTCATCCGGCTTGGGGAACAGCGCGATCTGACATTCGTTGGCCTTGAGCTTCTGCAGGCGCACGTTGTTATCGGTGCTGATCGCCAGGATCAGCGGGTCGACTGCCGGTTTGCCACGGAAGTAGTCGGGGTTGGCCTTGAAGCGCGCCTGGGCGTCTTTCTGATACCGGGTGAAGATGAACGGGCCCGTGCCGATAGGCTTGGCGTTGAGGTCTTCGGTCTTGCCGGATTTGAGCAACTGGTCGGCGTATTCCTTCGAATGGATTGAAGAGAATGCCATGCCCAGGTCGGCCAGGAAGGGGGCTTCAGGACGCGTCAGGGTAAAGACAACGGTGTAGTCGTCGGTCTTCTCTACGCTCTTGAGCAGTTCCTTGAAGCCCATGCTTTCGAAATACGGATAGCCCACGAGGGACTTTTTATGCCAAGGGTGATTCGGGTCCAGCTGACGCTGGAAACTCCAAAGCACGTCGTCGGCGTTCAGGTTGCGCGTGGGTTTGAAATAGTCGGTGGTGTGGAACTTGATGTCGTCACGCAGGTGAAAGGTGTAGGTCAGGCCATCGGCGCTGATCTCGGGCAGGTCTTTGGCCAGCGCGGGAACGACTTCGGTGGTGCCAGGCTTGAAGTCCACCAGGCGGTTGAACATGGTTTCCGCAGCGGCGTCAGCGGTCACGGCGGTGGTGTACAGGACCGGGTCAAAACCTTCCGGGCTGGCTTCGGTGCAGACCACCAGCGGTTTGGCCGATACGCCGATCGCCACGCTCAGCAGCGCAGCGGCCATGGCAGCTTGTAACGGGAGCATTTTCATTCAGAGCCCTCTGCAATCGATGGAGCCAGAAACGCGTAGGCGGCGGGCTCGTCCTGAGCCCACCGCCTGCCTGGCGCTAATTAAAGAATGTTGAACGGAATGGTGGTGACCAAACGGAATTCCTTGATGCTGCCGTCGGACTGGAACTCGCTGCCACGGTGCTCAACATAGGTTGCGCGCACGGTAGTGGCTTTGAGTGGGCCGCTTTGCAGGGCATAAGAGGCGCCTACACCGTATTCCTGGTGCTTCTCGCCGTCCTGGGACTGGATGCCGTCGTAGGCGAACTTGGCCCGGCCGTTGTTGCCGGTGTAGTGGGTGCCGTCGATGTCCCAGCCGCGCGCCGAGTAGGCGTTGAACTTCAGGCCTGGCACGCCGTATTCGGCCATGTTGATGGCGTAGGCGATCTGGAAGGACTTCTCGTTCGGGCCGTTGAAGTCCGAGGTCAGGGAGTTGGCCAGGTAAATGCCGTTGGTTTCGTGCAGGTAGTCGAAGTACTCGTTACCGTTCACTTGCTGGTAAGCGAAGGTCAGGCTGTGTGCCTGGTGAGTCAGTCCCAGGGACAGGGAGAAGGTATCGTTGTCGATTTCCCCCATCTCTTTTTTGCCTTCATCGACAGTCTTGTAGTAGTTGAAACCGGTGGTCAGGCCCAGTTGCTTGGCGTCGCCCAATTCGTGGGTAGCACCGAAGTAGTACTGGTTCCAGAAGTCCTTCACGTTGGCGGCGAAGAAGCTGGTCTTCAGGCTTTTGAGCGGCTGGTAGTTCACACCCAGGGTGGAGACTTTGTCGGTTTCTGCGCCATTGCCGTATTCGCTGCGGAATTTCGACAGGCTCTGTTCGCTACGCGGTGACACGCGATCGAAGACACCGCCCTGGAACGACAGGTTGCTGAACTCTTCGCTGTTGAAGCTCACACCCTGGAAGCTGGAAGGCAGCGCACGGTTGCCGATGGTATCGACGATGCCGCTGCTGAAGTTCTGGCGACCGGCGGTCAAGGTGGTGTTGGACACACGGAACTGCACGTTGGCCAGGCCCAGTTTGCTCCACTGGTCTACGGCGTCACCGTTGGAGTCGGCCAGGGTGCGGTTGGAGCCGCCTTTGATGTCACGCTTGCTGCGGTCCAGCACCAGCGCGTTGTACACCGCCACTTCGGTCTTGACGCCAACAGTGCCCTGGGTGAAACCCGAGCTGGCGTTGAGGATGGTGCCCTGTACCCAGTTGGTACGGTTACGGTCGGTCAGGGTCTGGCCATGCTTCTGGTAGGCGAAGGTGCCCCCACGGTATTTGCTTTCATGGGAGTACCAGTTACGCGTGGTACCGCCCAGGCTGAAATCTTCGATAAAGCCTTTGGCCTCGCTTTGCGCGCTGGTGCCGGCCAGGGTGGTAGGAACGAAGTCCTGGCTCTGCGATTCAGCGTAGGCGGTGGCCGTGATGCTGCTGATGGCCAGGGCCAGAAGCGCTTTGCTGCTCAGTTTCATGGGTGAAGCTCCTTTGGTTCTCTTTTTTATGCCGGTCTTTTTAGGTGAACCGGCTATTGGGTGTGTAACTCGTTCAAGCTATTGCAAACGTTTGGCGTAGGAAAAATCCCAACAAAAGGCTGCACGTTTGCCGAAGGGCAGCCAGGCCCTTCGCCATCCGGTTATTTTCTTATGGGGTGATACTGACGCCCGAGAATACGTTGCGGCCGAAGGGGCTCACCTTGAAGCCTTCGACTTTGGCGCTTAACGGCTGGTTGACCGTCGAGTGGGCGATTGGCGTGATCGGCACCTGCTGCTTGAGCAGTTGCTGCGCCTGTTTATACAGAACAGTCCTTTGTTCGCGGTCGGTCACGACCTTGGCTTGCTTGACCAGCTTGTCGTACGCCGGGTCACACCACATGGAGTAGTTGTTCCCGCCGATGGCGTCGCAGCTGTAGAGGGTACCCAGCCAGTTGTCCGGGTCACCGTTGTCACCGGTCCAGCCGATCAGGCTGACATCGTGCTCGCCGTTCTTGGTGCGCTTGATGTATTCGCCCCATTCGTAGCTGACGATTTTTACTTTGAGGCCGATTTTGGCCCAATCGTTCTGCAGCATTTCCGCCATCAGCTTGGCGTTGGGGTTGTACGGCCGTTGCACCGGCATCGCCCACAGGGTGATCTCAGTGCCTTCCTTCACGCCGGCGGCCTTGAGCAGTTCCTTGGCTTTTTCCGGGTTGTAGGCGGCGTCCTTGATGCTGTCGTCGTAGGACCACTGGGTCGGCGGCATGGCGTTGACCGCCAGTTGCCCGGCGCCCTGATACACCGCATTGAGGATGCTCTGCTTGTTCACCGCCATGTCCAGCGCCTGGCGCACTTCGAGCTGGTCGAAGGGTTTGTGGCGCACGTTGTAGGCGATGTAGCCAAGGTTGAAACCAGGCTTGGTCAGCAGTTGCAGGTTCGGGTCGGCCTTGAGTGCGTCGACGTCGGCGGGACGCGGGTGCAGGGTGACTTGGCATTCGCCGGCCTTGAGCTTCTGCACGCGCACCGAGGCGTCGGTATTGATGGCGAAGATCAACTGGTCGAGCTTGACCTTGCTGGGGTCCCAATACTGTTTGTTGGCCACATAGCGAATCTGCGAGTCTTTCTGGTAACGCTGGAACACGAACGGGCCAGTGCCGATGGGCTTCTGGTTGATATCGCTGGGTTTGCCTTCCTTGAGCAATTGCTCGGCATACTCGGCCGAGAGGATTGCGGCGAAGCTCATGGCGATGTTTTGCACGAACGCGGCATCCACCGTATTCAGGGTGATCACCACGGTGTGCGGGTCGGTTTTTTCAACCTTGGCAATGTTCTTGTTCAAGCTCATGCCGTTGAAGTACGGAAACTCGGTAGGGTAGGCCTTGCGGAACGGGTGGTCAGGGTCAAGCATGCGGTTGAACGTGAACAGCACGTCGTCGGCGTTGAAGTCGCGTGTCGGCTTGAACTCCTTGTTGCTGTGGAACTTCACGCCTTCGCGCAGATGAAAGGTGTAGGTCAGCCCGTCTTCGGAAATATCCCACTTGGTTGCCAGCCCAGGCACTACGTCAGTCGCGCCTTTTTCGAACTCGACAAGGCGGTTGTATAACGGCTCAGCGGCATCGTTGTCGGTGGCGGTGGTGTATTGCGCCGTGTCAAAGCCCGCCGGGCTGCCCTCGGAGCAGAACACCAGGCTCTTCTTTTCGGCGGCCTGAGCCGTGGTGGCCACAGCCAGCAGGCTGGCGGCAAACATTGCGGATAGAACGGTGGTATGGCGCATGACGATTCCGATCCTTGTGTGTAGTTATCAACAGCGAGCAATCCCTCAGGCCTGTAGCCAAGGGGACATCACTGGTCCCACATGCGGTAAGTGCCTTTCCCAAATTGGTACCTCTGTAGTCCTACGACGTTATGGGTCGCGGACTTCACAGTAAATGCGCCAAATCGGATTGACCCTGTAGGCAACGGAGGCACGAAGCGCAGTTCATTGCTGTAAGGCGGCAACGCTTGCGGGTGTGGTCTGTTTCCTACGGGTCTGGCAGATGTAATAACGGCGACGTTATGAGCGTCGCCGCTATCGATCCTTACTTGCCGCTTACGCTGACGCCATAGAAGGAGTTCAAGCCAAACGGGCTGATCTTGAAGTCCTGCACGGTGTTGCGCATGGGTTGATACACCGTCGAGTGCGCGATAGGTGTGTAAGGCAGTTCACGTTTAAGCAGTTGTTGCGCCTGTTTGTACAGTTCGGTGCGCTTGGCAACGTCTGTGGTCGCCTTGGCCTGGCTGATCAGGGCGTCGTAGTCTTTGTTGACGAATTTGGAGAAGTTGTTGCCGTTCAATGCCGGGGATGAAAACAGCGTGCCCAGCCAGTTGTCCGGGTCACCATTGTCACCGCTCCAGCCAATGATCATGGCCTGGTTCTCACCACCTTTGGAACGCTTGATGTACTCGCCCCACTCGTAGCTGACGATGTTGACCTTCAGGCCGATCTGTTTCCAGTCGCTTTGCAGCATCTCGGCCATCAGCTTCGCGTTCGGGTTGTACGGACGCTGTACTGGCATGGCCCACAGGGTGATCTCGGTGCCTTCCTTGATGCCGGCTTCCTTGAGCAGTTCCCTGGCTTTTGCCGGGTCGTACTTGGCATCCTTGATAGTGGTGTCATACGACCACTGGGTTGGCGGCATGGCGTTGACGGCCAGTTGACCAGCGCCCTGGTACACGGAGTCGATGATCTGCTGCTTGTTCACCGCCATGTCCAGCGCCTGGCGAACCCGCAGGTCAGCCAGTGGGTTCGGCGTGGTCTGGCCTTTAAGCACAGGCATCACGTTGTAGGCGATGTAACCCAGGTTGAAACCGGCCTGGTGCGGCATCTTCATGTCCTTGTCCGCTTCCAGTGGCTTGATGTCCGCCGGGCGAGGATAGGCCGTGATCTGGCACTCGTTTTTCTTCAGTTTCTGGATGCGGACCGATGGGTCCGTGGAGATTGCGAAGATCAGGTTGTCGATCTTGACGTCTTCAGGCTTCCAGTATTCCTTGTTGCCGGTGAAGCGAATATTGGAGTCTTTCTGGTAGCTCTTGAACACGAACGGGCCAGTGCCGATTGGCTTCTGGTTGATGTCGCTGGCCTTGCCTTCCTTCAACAGCTGGGCGGCGTATTCGGCCGACTGGATCGAGGCGAAGCTCATCGCCAGGTTCTGGATGAAGGCGGCGTCCACGGTGCCAAGGGTGAACTTGACGGTGTGATCATCGACTTTTTCGATGTTCTTGATGTTCTTGTCCATCTCCATGTCGGAGAAGTACGGGAACTCAGTGGGGTAGGCTTTGCGGAACGGGTCGTCCTTGTTGATCATGCGGTTGAACGTGAAGAGCACGTCATCGGCATTGAATTCACGCGTCGGCTTGAAATACGGAGTGGTGTGGAACTTGACGCCTTCCCGAAGGTGGAAGGTATACGTCAGGCCGTCCGGGGACACGTCCCAGCTGGTAGCGAGGCCAGGAATCACGGCGGTGCCGCCACGTTCGAACTGGCTCAGGCGATTGAACATGGTTTCGGCCGAGGCATCGAAGTCTGTTCCGGTGGTGTACTGGCCTGGGTCAAAACCGGCCGGGCTCCCTTCGGAGCAGAACACCAGGTTAGTTGCCGCTTGGGCAAACGGGGCTGCGGCCATAAGGCCAGCGCTCACTAAGAACGGAAGGACTGCGTGTTTAAGCATGTTGGCCTCATGATTTGTTGTCATTTTTGGTGGTGAGGGCGACCTCGTGAGTCGGCCTGCGGATACTTATGCAGGCGCCATACCCATTGCAAGATGTTGAACGGTTGCAAGCGCCAAACAGTGGGACGGGCGTACAAGAATGTCGCATTTATGAAAGTTTCGACATAAATGCATCTATTTGGCGGGTTTTTTCGGTGCGCCGCGCGCACCGAAAAGGCCCAACCGACGTGTCTAGTGCACTCGGTTGGGGCGTTGTTGTTACTTATCTAGACTCACGCCATAGAACGGTGTCAGCCCAAAGGGGCTGATCTTGAAATCGCGAACTTCCTTGCGCAGCGGCTGGAAAACCGTCGAGTTCGCAATAGGCGTTATAGGTACTTGTTCCTTAAGGATTTGTTGAGCCTGCTGATACCACTTGATGCGCTGCTCGCGGTCGTTGCTGACCTTGGCCTGCTGCACCAGCTTGTCATAGGCCGGGTTACACCATTTGGCGTAATTGCTGCCTTTGACCGCGGCACAACTGTAGAGCACGCCGAGCCAGTTATCCGGGTCGCCGTTATCGCCGGTCCAGCCGTAGATCATGGCGTCATGCTCGCCATTTTTGGCGCGCTTGATGTATTCGCCCCACTCATAGCTGACGATGTTGGCCTTGATGCCGACCTTGGCCCAATCCTGCTGGATCATTTGTGCCGACATGCGCGCGTTCGGGTTGGAAGCGCGTTGCACGGTCATTGCCCACAGATTGATGGTGGTACCTGGTGCAACCCCTGCTTCTTTTAGTAGCGCCCGGGCCTTGGCCGGGTCGTAGGGGGCGTCCTTGATCGTCGGGTCATAAGACCATTGCGCGGGAGGGAGAGCGTTCTGCGCCAATTGTCCGGCGCTTTGGTAAACGGCCTTGATGATGGCCGGTTTGTCGATGGCCATATCCAGCGCCTGGCGCACCTTGAGTTGGTCCAGCGGCGGGTGGGTGACGTTGTACGCCAGGAAACCCAAATTGAAGCCGGCCTGCTGCTGCACGCGCAGGTTTGGGTCCTGCTTGATCACCTCGATGTCGGACGGGCGCGGGTAGCCGCTGACCTGACATTCACCCGCCTTGAGTTTCTGCACGCGCGCGGCGGCGTCAGGGGTGATGGCGAATACCAGGTTGTCGAGCTTCACGTCCTCGGGTTTCCAGTACTGCTTATTGGCAACGTAGCGGATCTGCGAGTCTTTCTGGTAGCGCTTGAACACGAACGGGCCGGTGCCGACCGGTTTCTGATTGATGTCCTCGGCCTTGCCCTGCTTCAAGAGCTGGGCGGCATATTCGGCCGATTGCACCGAAGCGAAACTCATCGCCAGGTTCTGCACGAACGATGCATCAACGTTGTTCAGGTTGAAGCGCACGGTGTGTTCGTCGAGTTTGTCGACGCTCTTGATCGTGGTGTTCAAGCCCATGTCGGTGAAGTAGGGCGATTCGGAGGGGTAGGCCTTGCGAAACGGGCTCTCGGCATCCAGCAGGCGGTTGAAGGTAAACACGACGTCATCGGCGTTGAAGTCGCGGGTGGGGGTGAAGAAATCGGTGGTGTGGAACTTGACGCTGTCCCGCAGGTGGAAGGTATAGGTGAGACCGTCTTCGGACACCTCCCAGCGGGTGGCGAGGCCGGGCTCGACTTCGGTACCGCCGCGCTTGAACTGGGTAAGGCGGTTGAACACGGTTTCGGCGGAGGCGTCGAACTCGGTGCCGCTGGTGTATTGGCTGGGGTCGAAGCCGGCGGGGCTGGCTTCGGAGCAGTAGACCAGGGTGGTGGCCGCCTGGGCCAGTGGCGTGAAGGCCAGAACGCCGACGGCGAGAAGTAGCGGTTTGAAGATGACTCTTTCCATGATTCCCCCTGAAGTGACAGACATAAAGCGCTGCCCGAACTCAAACGAAGATAACCGAGGTTGTCGTCAATGTGGGGAGTGACGATAGGTTAAATTGCCGTCTGCACGGTTCAGACAGCGCACTTGTATTAGTCAGGCGCTTAGGGTCAGCTTATGAAAAATTGCACGGAAAGCGAGAGTTTGACGAGGTAAGGGGGTACATGGAAAGAGGCACCACCATCATCGTGATGCGCTACGTTGGTCGAAGCGAACGGGGTTGTATTCAAAGGTCCACCACTTCCACGGGTTCCAGTATGGGTTTTTCTTCAAGGTTCTGAAGTGCTTCATTACATCTTCATTAACATCGCGTTCGGCGAGAAGCCTGATGTCATTTCTGAGGCTGTCCGTCATCGTGATGTTTTTTTGTTTGGCTTGGTGTACATAGTGGTTTTCAATTTTGTCGGTGAAGCGCTTTATTGCTTCCGGCGTCACGCCCACCGTTACCGTGCCTTTATAACCTTTTACGGGGCGATCTATGAGTCGCTGGAACTCGGCGGCAAAGGATGCGGTACCGCCATCTGCAGAGCCGCATGATAGAAGGCGAACGTTTCCATAGTCTTGTGGGTTTATGCCTTGAAAACGTAAGGTGTCGAGTAAATCCTGTGGGGTATTAAGTTCCCCGTCATATATAACTTTAGCGATACCTGTGGCGGGATCGGATAGGCCATGCACCAGTATGTTCAAACGAGTGTCCTTGCCCAGCTTGGTGCTATCTACAAAGGTATAGAGTTGCTCATCGATTTCCTTGAGTTGGCTTATTTTTCCATCCAGCGTGCTGAAATTGTTTTTATCGGAGAATAACTCATCAATGCTCGGCGAGCCCTGGCGTGAAATCAGTTGTCTGAGGGTGGCGATTTTTTCGTCGGTTAGCGTGGGTGTGGGCGGGATGCCATTGTCTGGCGAGGGCGTTAGCCCGACATCGACGGGGTCTGTTTGGGTTGAAGCCTGCCTCACCCGCACTAATTCCAACTGATGTGTTTGCTCATCGGACTGCCACCTGTAATACGCGCCATTAGAGAAGTTCACCGGCGGTTCTTCTGCCCCGTGCACTCCGATGGGTGCAAGTTCGTGCGCCAGTTGCAGGCCGGATATGACTGCCGCGGCATTGCCGCCAACCCGATCCTCTGTAGTCTGGCCATAGAGGCCATCGTGCACGCCGAAAACGATATTGCCTGCATTGCCAACGATGGGTAAGTAACCAAAGGTGTTGCCCCAAAACTCTTTTGCCTCTTTCCAGTGTTGCTGAGAGGCGCCAAATACCTCGGTTTGGTCTGCCCACAATGCATTTTTCGCATTCATCGCCTGATAGTGAGGGGCAATGCCGTTTTTGAGGTCACCGAATTTCAGGTAGTAATCGCTGTCGCGCGATTGTGCGTAATTGAATAATTCTCGGACCGGCACGGCCTTATCCGAGAGGGGCCCCTTTCTCCCCGGAAACGTGGAATGCTTGTCTAGAATCAAAGCGTCGAGTACGTAGCCGGCGCTTACCCAGTGAGCGTCGTGACCGCCTTGCCTATCGCGGGCGTTGAAACGGTTGAGTAATTGGGCATGGTTATGTTTAGCCCAGTTGGCGAAGTTGTCATCTCCGTCTATTTCACTGACGGTGCCGTTCTTCAAATCGATCATCAGGCCTTTGTTGGGGCGGTGGTCGTAATCACCGTGATAATTGATGTAGGGAATAAAGGCATACCCGGCCAATGGATAGCCGTATAGGTTTGGAATGACGGCGTTTCCACGGTTTTCCAGTGTGCGAGTAATGGCAGCCTGAGCAGCAGGGGACAAACGTTCATAACTGTGTTTGTCGTTACGTAGACTTTGCAATGTTCCCTGCAACACATAGGCGTCTGCTTCGCCCGAGCGTTTTGCAAGTGCTCCCGAAGCGTCGCGCAGGGGGGCGGCGACATCATGTTCCCAATGATCTTGCAAATGGCTGCCCAGCACTTCCAGTTCGTCGATTTTGTTTTTGTCTTGCGCACTGATTTGCATACCCTGGAAGTTCAGCGGGCCACCCCTTGGAACCTTGTCATGGGCAAATGCTCCGGCTGCAATTTCCCAGGCAAAGTAGGTGCGTACGTCCCTATTGGTTTCCTCCTGGGGTGCGCCCATTCCTACATAGGAGTAGAAGGTGACCGTGACTTTCTCGTGGGGGTCGTAGCCAGCTGCCAACAACCCACCGCTGAAGTAACCGGCAGGTTCGAGGAACGGGCGAGTGTGCTGGAACTTGGTATTGCGCTCACCGTCGCTGCCGCTTTCGATGTGCTTGATTTGTGTGGCGACACGATCGGCGTAGGCTTGGATACGCTGCTCGCGTTCGTGCCGCGTATAGTTCGCCGTTGGCGGAATAACGTTGACTGAACCGTAGATGACGGTCTTGGAAGTATCAAGCTCATGCTCGGGTGTCAGTGCTGGAACTGGATGCAGTCCGAGCGAATTTTTAGCAGGGGGTGGGTCTACCCTTTCTTCCAGTGCCCTTTTTTGCATTGTGTGCGAGTCATCTATTCCCCGTTGCTGACGATTGTTCGTGGGCGGTGTGGGGAAGGAGGTAGGCGTGGGAACGAGAGCCGCCGCTATATTCATAATCAACTCACATTAATGATTGGATTAATAATCGCCGTTGACCGAAAAACAAAAGAATCGTTATGCGCAATGTCCTGTGGGTGGGATGTGTGTTAGTTGGATGGTTGTTCGATGCTCTGTTTCAAAGTAATTGTGGTCGCTACAGTGGGTGGATAATTAGGCGGCTTAAGTTCCGAGCATATATCGAGGCTTTTTAACGAGAAGTCTCTAGGGTGTAACAGGGGAGTTGGAGAAAGTGACTGTAGTCTAAAGCCTTGAGTTTGTCGTAACGGTCCTGGTGTTCCGTAGGCGGCAATAAAAAAGGCGTAACCCTTAAAGGATTACGCCTTGTTGGTATGTCGAAAACTTATTGCAAAACTTCAATGACACCGTCTGCGCTCATGTTGACCTGACTGGTGCCGGCCTCCACTTCAGGCGTGGGCGCTGAATCGGCCATGGCCGCTTTCATCATCATCCCGCCGCGCGCATACGGCTGTGGATAACCATTGGTGTTGAAGTTCAGGTTGACGATCTTGTAGCCCTTGCCGCCCAGCGCATCGGTGGCCAGTTGCGCGCGAGCCTTGAACGCGGCAACCGCGTCTTTGAGCAGCGCGTCTTCGCTGGCCTTGCGCGTGCTGTCAGCGATGGCGAAGTCCATGTTGTCCATTTTCAGGGTGTTCAACAGCTCGCCGGTGAGTTTGGACAGCGCCGGGAAGTCCGCGCTTTCCAGGCGCAGTTCGGCGCGTTCGCGCCAGCCGGTGATTTTTTGGTTCTTGCTGTCGTAGATCGGGTAGCTGTTGCGGCTGCCTTGGCGCAGGGTCACGGCCTTGACTTCACGCGCCTGGCCCAACGCCTGGTTCATGGTGGTGGTGATTTCAGCGGCCAGCTTGGCCGGGTCGGCGTTTTGCGCTTCGGTGTAAAGAGTGACGATCATCTTGTCGCGCGCCACTTCCTGGCTGACCTCGGCGCGCAGGGAGATCTGGTTGTAATGCAGTTCATCGGCGGCCATGGCCGGCAGGCTGGCCAGGGCGCTGGCGCCGAGGGTGAGAACCGCTGCACTGCGAGTGAAACGAGACATGAAAGCTCCTTGGGATTGTCGTGTTCGGTATGACTGTAGACGGTGGCATCGGGTTCTTCGGGTTTACACATTCCCTACATCTTGCAGCAGCCCCGACGAGCGGTCATCTGCGCGCCTGCGTCAAAGAGCCACACGCGCCGTGCCAGGCGGTCTGCTTCGTTTATACTCGTGCCGATCCGCCTGCAGCGCTCATCGGGAGAGCTCATGCTCGCCGCCGTAAAACTGACTTCCGCCACCCGCCAGAACCTCTGGCGCCTGACGTTCATTCGCACCCTGGTATTGGCCGCACAGGCAGGTTCCGTCGGGCTCGCCTATTGGTTCGACCTGTTGCCGCTGCCCTGGCTGCAACTGGCGGTGACCCTCGGCTTCTCCACCGTGTTGTGTGCGTTTACCGCGATTCGGTTGCGCACCACATGGCCGGTCACCGAATTGGAATATGCCCTGCAATTGGCGTGCGACCTGTTTATCCACAGTGTGTTGCTGTATTTCTCCGGCGGTTCCACCAACCCGTTCGTTTCTTATTACCTGGTGCCACTGACCATTGCCGCCGTGACGTTGCCGTGGCGCTATTCGGTGGTGCTGTCGGGCATCGCGCTGACGTTGTACACCTTGCTGCTGGCGCAGTTCTATCCTTTGCAGACGTTTCCCATCGCCCGGGAAAACCTGCAGATCTACGGGATGTGGCTGAGCTTCGCGCTGTCCGCCGCCGTGATCACCTTTTTTGCCGCGCGCATGGCCGAAGAGTTGCGCCGCCAGGAAGAACTGCGCGCAATTCGCCGTGAAGAAGGCCTGCGCGACCAGCAATTGCTGGCCGTCGCCACGCAGGCCGCAGGTGCCGCCCACGAGTTGGGGACGCCGCTGGCGACCATGAGCGTGCTGCTCAAGGAGATGACCCAGGACCATCACGACCCGGCGTTGCAGGATGACCTCAGCGTGCTGCAGGAACAGGTCAAGCAGTGCAAATTGACCCTGCAGCAGCTGGTACGCGCCGCCGAAGCCAATCGACGCCTGGCGGTAGAAATGCAGGATGTCACCCAGTGGCTCGACGAAGCGCTGAACCGTTGGCACCTGATGCGTCCCGAAGCCAGTTACCGGTTCAGCCTGTTGGGCCAGGGCAGCGTGCCACGCATGGCGCCGCCGCCGGACCTCACCCAGGCCTTGCTCAACCTGCTGAACAATGCGGCCGACGCCTGCCCCGAAGGCCTGGGCGTGCAGTTGGACTGGGACGCGGAAAACGTCACCATCAGCATTCGTGACCACGGCGCGGGCGTGCCGCTGGCCATTGCCGAGCAAATCGGCAAACCGTTCTTTACCACCAAGGGCAAAGGCTTCGGCCTCGGCCTGTTTTTGAGCAAGGCCAGCGTGACCCGCGCGGGCGGCTCAGTGAAGCTCTATAGTCATGAGGAAGGTGGCACGCTCACCGAGCTGCGCCTGCCCCGTGTCGCACGAGGAGATATCGATGAGTGACGAGATCCAAGTCGAAGGCGAAGAACTGCCGCATCTGTTGCTGGTAGATGATGACGCCACCTTTACCCGCGTGATGGCCCGCGCCATGAGCCGTCGCGGTTTTCGCGTCAGCACTGCGGGCTCAGCCGAAGAAGGCCTGGCCATCGCCCAGGCCGACCTGCCGGACTACGCCGCGCTCGACCTGAAAATGGACGGCGACTCAGGCCTGGTGCTGTTGCCCAAGCTGCTCGAACTCGACCCGGAAATGCGCGTGGTGATCCTCACCGGTTATTCCAGCATCGCCACCGCCGTCGAAGCGATCAAGCGTGGCGCGTGCAATTACCTGTGCAAGCCGGCGGATGCCGATGACGTGCTCGCCGCGCTGCTTTCCGAGCACGCCGACCTCGACACCCTGGTGCCGGAAAACCCCATGTCGGTCGACCGCCTGCAGTGGGAACACATCCAGCGCGTACTGACCGAGCACGAAGGCAACATCTCCGCCACTGCCCGCGCCCTGGGCATGCACCGGCGTACGTTGCAGCGCAAACTGCAGAAACGCCCGGTACGGCGCTGAACGAAGACTGAACAATCTGCCTCAGGCTGCACGGAGCCGTGAACCGATCGCCTATGATCGGTTCAAACGCCTGTCATAATTTCCTACCGAGCCTGAACGATGAATCAGAACGCTGAATACTCCGCGGTCAATGATGCGGTGCGTGGGCAATTCTTCCGCCGAACCTGGGCGATGATCACGCCGTATTGGCGCAGTGAAGAGAAGGGCCGGGCCTGGTTGCTGCTGGCTGCCGTGATTGGTTTGTCGCTGTTCAGCGTGGCGATCTCGGTGTGGATCAACCACTGGTACAAGGATTTCTACAACGCCCTGGAAAAGAAGGACACGGCCGCCTTCTGGCAATTGATCGGTTACTTCGGCGGCATCGCGGCCGTGGCGATCCTCGGCGCGGTGTATCGCTTGTACCTGACCCAGATGCTCACCATTCGCTGGCGTGCCTGGCTGACCGAAAAGCACTTCGCGCGCTGGCTTGCCCACAAGAACTACTACCAGCTGGAGCAGGGCGGCTACACCGATAACCCGGACCAGCGGATCTCCGAAGACCTCAATACCTTTACCACCAGCACCTTGAGCCTGGGCCTGGGACTGCTGCGCAACGTGGTCAGCCTGGTGTCGTTCTCGATCATCCTGTGGGGCGTGTCGGGCAGCATCGAAGTGTTTGGCATCACCATTCCCGGCTACATGTTCTGGTGTGCGCTGCTGTATGCCGCCGTGGGCAGTTGGCTGACGCACCTGATCGGGCGACGCTTGATCGGCTTGAACAACCAGCAACAGCGCTTCGAAGCGGACCTGCGTTTCTCCATGGTGCGGGTGCGTGAAAATGCCGAAAGCATCGCCCTCTATAACGGCGAGCCGAATGAAAAGCAGCGCCTGAGCTCGCGCTTCGGCAAGGTCTGGCACAACTTCTGGGACATCATGAAAGTGTCCAAGCGCCTGACCTTCTTCACCGCCGGCTACAGCCAGATAGCGATTATCTTTCCGTTTATCGTCGCCGCGCCGCGCTACTTCACCGGCAAGATCGAACTGGGCGAGCTGATGCAAATCAACTCGGCGTTTGGCAATGTGCAGGAAAACTTCAGTTGGTTCATCAACGCCTACTCGGAACTGGCGGCGTGGCGTGCCACCAGCGACCGTCTGCTGAGTTTCCAGCAGGCCATGAGCGACAACGAGCAGCGCGCCCCGGCCATCGA
The DNA here is from genome assembly GCF_003852375.1 of Pseudomonas sp. R4-34-07. NCBI lineage: Bacteria > Pseudomonadati > Pseudomonadota > Gammaproteobacteria > Pseudomonadales > Pseudomonadaceae > Pseudomonas > Pseudomonas sp. R4-34-07. Next base: position 931,519 of record NZ_CP027760.1, read on the forward strand.
TGTGCGCCCTGAAGGCGAACACCTGGTGATCAAGAATCTGGGCATGGACCTGGCCGATGGTCGTCACTTGCTCACCGACGCCGACATGATCGTGGAGCCGGGTCAGCGCGTGATGCTCAGTGGGCGTTCCGGCAGTGGTAAAAGTACGCTGCTGCGCGCAATGGGCCATTTGTGGCCAGCAGGGCATGGCAGCATTCGCCTGCCGGCAACGCGTTATCTGTTTTTGCCGCAGAAGCCTTATTTACCGATTGGCACGTTGAAGGCAGTGTTGAGTTATCCACAAGAGGACAGCGCTTACCCTGCGCAACGTTATGCACAGGTACTGGAAACCTGCCGCCTGCCGCATCTGGTCAGCCGTCTGGATGAAGCCAACCACTGGCAGCGCATGCTCTCGCCCGGCGAACAGCAGCGCCTGGCCTTTGCCCGCGCGTTGTTGTTCGCGCCGCAATGGCTGTACATGGACGAAGCCACCTCGGCCATGGATGAAGAGGATGAAGCGACGCTGTATCAGGCGTTGATCGATGAACTGCCGGGGTTGAGCATCGTCAGCGTTGGTCATCGCAGCAGCCTCAAGCGTTTCCATGGGCGGCATGTGCGGATCGAGGGTGGGCGGTTGCAGGAACAGCAGCTAGCCTAAAATCAATGTGGGAGGGGGCTTGCCCCCGATAGCAGTCTGTCAGTCAGCACCTGTATCAACTGGCCGACCGCTATCGGGAGCAAGCCCCCTCCCACATTTGGATCTTCACTATTCTGGAGAATGAGGCCCAATAAAAAGCCCGGCTGATCATCGATCAGCCGGGCTTTGTGTTGCTGGAAGCTAACTTACTTCTTCAAGCCGTAATGCTCATCCAGCATGCCTGGGGCGTCCGGCGTTTTTGGCGCGTAGTCCCGTGGCGGTTCCTGGTTTTCCCGGGGCGGGGTCAGGCGTTCCCGTGGGGTCTGCGGTGCATCGGAATGCAACGCGGCCAGCAGGCGCTGGCGGGTGATGTCGTCGAGGGCCAGGCGGTTAGCGCCATCGGCGAGATGATCCTGTACTTCCTGGTAGCTCTGGGTGAGCTTCTTGACCAGGGTCGCGGTGCTGTTGAAGTGGGTAACAACCTCGTTCTGATAACTGTCAAAACGTTCCTGAATGTCATCCAACTGACGCTGCGTGCGGTTAGGCGCGGCATTCGGCAGCAGGCGAGCAACCAGGAATCCAATGGCGACACCGGCAACCAGGGCAAGAGTCGGCAACAACCAAACTAAGAGCGAGTGTTCCACGAGTCCTTCCTCTATAAACGGCTTTGCTTTACGTTAACGGCTCAAACCTGCGCTGTATACCGCGATTAAGCTCGCAATGATGCCATGCACAGACTTTTAGCTAGACGAGTCGACCCCTTGAGAGGTCACGGAGTTCATCCTTGCTCATGCGTGAAACCCCCGTTTTGATCGATGGCCCGGTGGGTCAATTGGAGGCCCTGTACCTGGATCACCCCGCCCCACGCGGCCTGGCGCTGATCTGCCACCCTAATCCGGTGCAGGGCGGGACCATGCTCAATAAAGTTGTCTCGACCCTGCAACGCACCGCCCGCGACGCCGGCTTGATTACGTTGCGTTTCAATTATCGTGGCGTCGGCGCGAGTGCCGGTAGCCACGACATGGCCAGCGGCGAAGTTGACGATGCCGAAGCGGCCGCCACGTGGCTGCGGGAAAAACACCCTGATCTACCGCTCACCCTGCTGGGCTTTTCCTTCGGTGGCTACGTGGCCGCCAGCCTCGGCGGGCGCCTGGAAGCCAAGGGCGAGAAGCTGGCGCACCTGTTCATGGTGGCTGCCGCAGTGATGCGCCTGCGTGACACGGATGTGCTGCCACATGATTGCCCGTTGACGCTAATCCAGCCGGAAACCGACGAAGTGGTCGACCCGCAAGTCGTCTACGACTGGTCTGGCGCCCTGAAACGCCCCCATGAGCTGCTGAAAGTGGCAGAATGCGGACACTTTTTTCACGGCAAGCTCACCGATCTGAAGGATCTGGTGCTGCCGCGCCTCTCGAATTGATAGCAGTCTGATAAGCGATTACCCATGACGACGCGTACCCGTATCCTCACCGGCATCACCACCACCGGCACGCCGCACCTGGGCAACTACGCCGGTGCGATCCGCCCGGCGATCCTTGCCAGCCAGGACGCCAATGCCGATTCCTTCTACTTCCTGGCCGACTACCACGCCCTGATCAAATGCGATGACCCGCAGCGCATCCAGCGCTCGCGTATGGAAATCGCCGCGACCTGGCTGGCCGGTGGCCTGGATGTGAACCGGGTGACGTTCTATCGCCAGTCCGACATCCCCGAGATTCCCGAGCTGACCTGGCTGCTGACCTGCGTGGCCGCCAAGGGCCTGCTCAACCGTGCCCATGCCTACAAGGCCTCGGTGGACAAGAACGTAGAGGGCGGCGAAGACCCGGATGCGGGCATCACCATGGGCTTGTACAGCTACCCGGTGCTGATGGCAGCGGACATCCTGATGTTCAACGCGCACAAGGTGCCGGTGGGCCGTGACCAGATCCAGCACGTGGAAATGGCCCGTGATATCGGCCAGCGTTTCAACCATCTGTTCGGCAACGGTAAAGAATTCTTCACCATGCCCGAGGCGTTGATCGAAGAAAGCGTCGCCACCTTGCCGGGCCTGGATGGCCGCAAGATGTCCAAGAGCTATGACAACACCATCCCGTTGTTCACCAGCGCCAAGGACATGAAAGAGGCGATCTCGCGGATCGTCACCGACTCGCGCGCGCCAGGCGAGGCGAAGGACCCGGACACGTCCCACCTGTTCACGCTGTACCAGGCATTTGCGAGCAAGGCCCAGGAGCAAGAGCTGCGCAGTGAACTGCTGCAAGGCCTGGGCTGGGGTGAGGCGAAGAATCGTCTGTTCCAGTTGCTGGACGGTCAATTGGGTGAAGCGCGCGAGCGTTATCACCAACTGATGTCGCGCCCGTCAGACATGGAAGATCTGCTGCTGGTCGGCGCCAAGAAGGCCCGTGCCGTGGCGGCACCGTTCCTCGCCGAACTGCGCGAAGCGGTGGGCTTGCGTTCGTTCGTCAACCAGACTGCGGCGCCGGTTGCCACCAAGAAAAAGGCGGCGAAGGCCGCGCGCTTCGTGAGCTTTCGTGAAGACGACGGCAGCTTCCGCTTCCGCCTGTTGGCCGCCGACGGCGAGCAACTGCTGCTGTCGCGCACCTTCGCCGACGGCAAGGCGGCGGGCGCGGTGACCAAGCAATTGCAAAGCGGCGGTACCTTGGACATACGCACCCAAGCCCAGGGCTTCAGCGTATGGCTGGGCGACGCGGCCGTGGCCGACAGCGCTGAGTTCGCCGACAGCGCGTCCCGTGACGCCGCCATCGCCGCCTTGCGCGTCGCGCTGACCCCCTCCGAGGATTAACCCGACCAAGGGTTGATTGCCATTATCCAGGGCCGTCGTTACAGTGACGGCCCGTTTTTGTTGCCTTGCTAACGAAATTATGACGCCCCTAGAACGATATCAAGCTGATCTGAAACGCCCTGACTTCTTCCATGACGCTGCCCAGGAAAATGCGGTGCGTCATTTGCAGCGCCTGTACGAAGACCTGGTCGCGGCTTCGCAAAGCAAGCAGGGCATGCTCAGCAAGCTGTTTGGCAAGAAAGACCGCACGCCGGTCAAGGGCCTGTACTTCTGGGGTGGCGTCGGCCGGGGCAAGACTTACCTGGTGGACACCTTCTTCGAAGCGCTGCCGTTCAAGGAAAAGGTCCGCACCCACTTCCACCGCTTCATGAAGCGCGTGCACGAAGAGATGAAGACCCTGCCGGGGGAGAAGAACCCGCTGACGATCATCGCCAAGCGTTTCTCCGACGAAGCGCGGGTGATCTGCTTCGATGAGTTCTTCGTCTCCGACATCACCGATGCCATGATCCTCGGCACCTTGATGGAAGAGCTGTTCAAGAACGGCGTGACCCTGGTCGCCACCTCGAACATTGTGCCCGATGGTCTCTACAAGGATGGCCTGCAGCGCGCACGCTTCCTGCCGGCCATTGCGTTGATCAAGCAGCACACCGATATCGTCAACGTCGACAGCGGCGTCGACTATCGTTTGCGTCACCTTGAGCAAGCGGAGCTGTTCCACTTTCCGCTCAACGAGGCGGCCCACGACAGCCTGAAGAAAAGCTTCCGCGCATTGACGCCGGAATGCACCCAGGCCGTGGAAAACGACAAATTGATGATCGAAAACCGCGAAATCATCGCTTTACGTACTTGCGATGACGTGGCCTGGTTCGAATTCCGCCAACTGTGCGACGGCCCGCGCAGCCAGAACGACTACATCGAATTGGGCAAGATCTTCCATGCGGTGATCTTGAGCGGTGTGGAACAGATGGGCGTGACCACCGACGACATCGCGCGACGTTTTATCAACATGGTCGACGAGTTCTACGACCGTAACGTCAAGCTGATCATCTCGGCGGAAGTCGAGCTCAAGGACCTCTACACGGGCGGTCGCTTGAACTTCGAATTCCAACGCACCTTGAGTCGTTTGCTGGAAATGCAGTCCCACGAATTCCTTTCGCGCGGACACAAACCGTAAGGCCGATGTAGATCAAAGTGTGGGAGGGGGCTTGCCCCCGATTGCGGTGGATCAGTCAGTGCATCTGTTACTGACAGACCGCTATCGGGGGCAAGCCCCCTCCCACATTGGTCCCGTATAAGCCGCTGCTTATGCCGCCTGCTGGAACTGCTGGCGATACTGATTCGGCGACAACTCCGTGTGCTGCCTGAACAACCGCGCAAAGAAACTCGCATCGTCATAACCCACCTCATAGCTGATGGTCTTGATGCTCTTGCGGCTGCCCGACAGCAGGCCCTTGGCCGTCTCGATGCGCAGGCGTTGCAGATAATGCAGCGGCTTGTCGCCGGTGGCGGTCTGGAAGCGTCGCATGAAGTTGCGGATGCTCATGCCGTGCTCGCGGGCGACGTCTTCAAAGCGGAACTTGTCGGCGAAGTGTTCTTCGAGCCAATGCTGGATCTGCAGGATGATCACATCCTGGTGCAGCTTCTGCCCGCCAAAACCGATGCGCCCTGGCGAGTAGCTGCGCTGCACTTCATACAGGATGTCGCGGGCCACGGCCTGGGCGATGTTGGCGCCGCAGAAGCGTTCGATCAAATAAATGTAGAGGTCGCAGGCGGAGGTGGTGCCGCCGGCGCAATACAGGTTATCGGCGTCGGTCAGGTGCTTTTCCTGGTTGAGCTGCACCTTGGGGAACCGTTCGCTGAAGGCGGTGAAGAAGCGCCAATAGGTGGTCGCTTCCTTGCCATCGAGCAGGCCGGCTTCGGCCAGCCAGAACACACCGGTGGCTTCCCCGCACAGCACGGCGCCGCGTGCGTGCTGTTCGCGCAGCCAGGGCAGTACCTGTGGATAGCGGGTGCACAAGGCCTCGAAGTCGTCCCAGAAGGCGGGCAGCACGATGATGTCGGCATCTTCCAGGCCGCCGTCCACCGGCATGATCACATTGCTGAAGCTGCGTACCGATTGCCCGTCGGGGCTGACCAGGCGCGTCTCGAATGCGGGCGTCAGGCCCAGGCCCTGTTGCTTGCCATACCGCAGGCTGGCGAGATGGAAGAAATCCTTGGCTTGCATGAGGGTTGAAGCGAAGACCCGATCGACGGCCAGGATGCTGACGCGCCGCAAGGGCGTGGAGATTTGGTTAGACATAATTTCATTTATTCTTATAGGGGAAAGTGGTCACCAGACGGCTGGATCGTCTTATTTTTTGTCGCATGTGTCCAGTGTCCCGTGACGCATTCGCGGCATAGGCTCTGTGAGCCCGTCCTTGTCCGACAATCCTCACAGGTGACCCATGATTCCCAGAACCTTGTTTAGCCCGGAGCACGAACTCTTCCGCGAAAGCGTGCGTACCTTCCTCGAAAAAGACGCCGCGCCATTCCATGGGCAGTGGGAGAAACAGGGTTACATCGACCGCAACCTCTGGAACAAGGCGGGGGAGGCGGGGATGCTGTGTTCGCACGTACCGGAAGCATACGGCGGGCTGGGCGCGGATTTCCTTTACAGCGCGGTCGTGATCGAAGAGATCAGCCGCCTGGGCCTGACCGGCATTGGCTTTTCCCTGCATTCGGACATTGTTGCGCCGTATATCCTGCATTACGGCAGTGAGGCGTTGAAGCACAAGTACCTGCCCAAGTTGATCTCCGGCGAGATGGTCACGGCCATCGCCATGACCGAGCCTGGGGCCGGTTCCGACCTGCAAGGGGTCAAGACCACGGCGGTGCTGGACGGTGATGACTATGTGATCAACGGCTCCAAGACGTTCATCACCAACGGCTACCTGGCCGACCTGGTCATTGTGGTGGCCAAGACCGACCCCAAGGCCGGCGCCAAGGGCACCAGCCTGTTCCTGGTCGAGGCCGACACGCCGGGCTTCGACAAGGGCAAGCGCCTGGAGAAGGTCGGCATGAAGGCCCAGGACACCTCTGAGCTTTTCTTCCAGGACGTGCGTGTGCCCAAGGAAAACCTGCTGGGCCAGGCCGGCATGGGCTTCGCATATTTGATGCAGGAGTTGCCCCAGGAGCGGCTGACGGTGGCGATTGGTGCGCTGTCGTCAGCCGAGGCGGCGTTGCAATGGACCTTGGAATATACCCGCGAGCGCAAGGCGTTTGGCAAGGCAATAGCCGACTTTCAAAACACCCGCTTCAAGCTGGCAGAGATGGCCACCGAGATTCAGATCGGCCGTGTGTTCGTGGACAAATGCCTGGCGCTGCACCTGGAAGGCAAGCTGGATGTGCCCACGGCGGCGATGGCCAAGTATTGGGCCACGGACCTGCAATGCAAGGTGCTCGATGAGTGCGTGCAACTGCACGGCGGCTACGGCTTCATGTGGGAATACCCGATTGCGCGGGCGTGGGCGGACGCGCGGGTGCAGCGGATTTATGCGGGGACCAATGAGATCATGAAGGAGATTATTGCGCGGGCGCTGTGATGCTCGTTCCCACGCTCCGCGTGGGAATGCCTCAGATGACGCTCCGCGTCATGGCTCTTGCAGCGGACGCGGAGCGTCCAAGCCGGCATTCCCACGCAGAGCGTGGGAACGATCAATCAAGGCGCCGGATTTGGATGATCCTTCTGAATCGCCTCAATCCCTTCCAGCACCTCTTTGGACAGCTTCAGGTCGGCACTGGCAATGTTGCTGTCCAACTGCTCCAGGCTCGTGGCCCCGATAATATTGCTGGTCACAAACGGCTGTTGCGTCACAAACGCCAACGCCATCTGCGCCGGGTCCAGCCCATGCTCCCGCGCCAGTGCCACATAACGGCTGCACGCCGCTTCCGACTGTGGGTTGAAATAACGACTGAAACGGCTGTACTCCGTCAGACGCGCCTTGGCCGGGCGCGCACCGCCTTCGTACTTGCCGCTGAGCATGCCGAATGCCAGTGGCGAGTAGGCCAGCAAACCGCATTGTTCGCGGATGGCAATTTCAGCCAGGCCCACTTCAAAGCTGCGGTTGAGCAGGTTGTAGGGGTTCTGGATCGACACCGCGCGGGTCCAGCCACGGGCTTCGGCAAGGGCCAGGAATTTCATGGTGCCCCACGGAGTTTCGTTGGACAGGCCAATGTGGCGGATCTTACCGGCCTTGACCTGCTCATCCAGCGCTTCAAGGGTTTCCTCCAGTGGGGTGAGGTCGTCTTCGTCCTTGTGTTTGTAGCTCAACTGGCCAAAGAAATTGGTACTGCGCTCCGGCCAGTGCAGCTGGTAGAGGTCGATCCAGTCGGTCTGCAGGCGCTTGAGGCTGGCGTCGAGGGCGTCGACGATATGCTTGCGGTTGTGGCGCAGGTAGCCATCGCGGATATAGTCGATGGTGTTGCCGGGGCCCGCGATCTTGCTGGCGAGGATCCAGTCGGCGCGATCGCCACGGCTCTTGAAGTAATTACCGATATAACGCTCGGTGGTGGCGTAGGTCTCGGCCTTGGGCGGTACCGGGTACATTTCTGCCGTGTCGAGGAAGTTGATGCCCGCGGCCTTGGCCCGTTCGATCTGTGCGAAGGCCTCTGGCTCGCTGTTCTGCTCGCCCCAGGTCATGGTGCCCAAGGCAATCGCGCTCACGTTCAGATCGGTCCGGCCCAGCTGTCGATAATCCATCGGGTACTCCTTCAGGGGAAAACATTCATAAAAGCAGGTTGAATTTTTTTTCGCAATCTGCATAATTGCCCACCTCTTTCTGCAGTGGAAGTGATGCGCCGTCTGCCGAAGAATCTTGCCGTTGAACGGACGCGCTGACCCGAGCCCCCGATAGCGTCTGTATCCGGCTGCCTTTGACCTTGTCAAAGTACGCACTATTCAGTAAGATCCGCCGTCTAATTTACAGGGCGGCCCCTGAGGCTATTAAAGAATGACAACTTTTACTGCAAAACCGGAAACAGTTCAGCGCGACTGGTTTGTCGTCGACGCCGCTGGTCAGACCCTGGGTCGTCTGGCCACTGAAGTCGCCAGCCGTCTGCGTGGCAAGCACAAGCCTGAATACACCCCGCACGTTGATACCGGTGACTACATTGTCATCATCAACGCTGAGCAGGTACGTGTTACCGGCAACAAAGCGCAAGACAAAATGTACTACCGTCACTCCGGTTTCCCAGGCGGTATCAAGTCTTCCAACTTTGAAGGCCTGATCTCCAAGAAGCCTGAAGCCCCGATCGAAATCGCGGTCAAAGGCATGCTGCCTAAGGGCCCACTGGGTCGCGATATGTTTCGCAAGCTGAAAGTCTATGCGGGCGCTGTACACCCTCATGCTGCTCAGCAGCCCCAAGAACTGAAGTTTTAACGGAATAGTTCATTATGTCGGCGACTCAAAATTACGGCACTGGCCGTCGCAAAACCGCAACCGCACGCGTTTTCCTGCGTCCGGGCACTGGTAACATCTCGATCAACAACCGCACTCTGGAAAACTTCTTCGGCCGCGAAACTGCCCGCATGGTAGTTCGTCAGCCGCTGGAACTGACCGAGACTGTTGAAAAGTTCGACATCTACGTCACCGTTATCGGTGGCGGTGTAAGTGGTCAAGCTGGCGCAATCCGCCACGGTATCACTCGCGCTCTGATGCAGTACGACGAAACCCTGCGTGGCGCTCTGCGCAAAGCTGGCTTCGTTACTCGCGATGCTCGTGAAGTTGAACGTAAGAAAGTCGGTCTGCGTAAAGCGCGTAAGCGTCCGCAGTACTCGAAGCGTTAATTCGCTTTACGTTCCACAAAAACGCCCAGCCTCCTCACGGAGCTGGGCGTTTTTTATTGCCTGCGATTTATGCACATTTTTCACCGTGACAACTTGCCACATCCACAGACCCCCTATACTACAAGGCCTGGGGGTGGTGGCCCGGGCAATTCCCTTGTCATCCGTGGGGCTTTTCATTACCATCCGTCAAAATTTTTATAAGTAAAGATTCAACACTTAGTAGACGCCTGATTTAACAGGCCAAAAAAGCTGATGGGAGAGGACTGAATGAGCAATGACGGCGTGAATGCAGGCCGGCGTCGCTTCTTGGTAGCAGCCACATCCGTGGTGGGTGCTGCAGGAGCGGTGGGGGCTGCGGTCCCGTTCGTGGGGTCATGGTTTCCCAGTGCCAAGGCGAAAGCCGCAGGTGCACCGGTGAAGGTGAATGTCAGCAAGATCGAGCCAGGGCAGCAGATGATTGCTGAATGGCGCGGCCAGCCGGTATTCATTGTTCGTCGTACCGAGGAAATCCTGGGGAATCTGAAAAAGATCGAAGGCCAGTTGTCTGACCCTAAATCCGAGAATTCCGACCAGCCCGCCTACGCCAAGAACGAAGTGCGTTCGATCAAGCCAGAGATTCTGTTACTGGTAGGTCTGTGTACCCACCTGGGTTGCTCACCCACCTTCCGCCCGGAAGTCGCCCCTGTCGACTTGGGCAAGGACTGGGTCGGCGGTTATTTCTGCCCGTGTCACGGTTCCCATTACGACCTTGCCGGCCGTGTCTACAAGTCTCAGCCCGCGCCCCTGAACCTGCCGGTTCCTCCGCACACCTACGAAACTGACGACCTCATTGTCATTGGCCTCGATAAGGAGAACGCGTGATGAGCAAGTTCATGGATTGGGTGGATGCGCGTTTCCCCGCCACCAAAATGTGGGAAGACCATCTCAGCAAATATTACGCGCCAAAAAACTTCAACTTCTTCTACTTCTTCGGCTCCCTGGCACTGCTGGTGCTGGTCAACCAGATCGTCACCGGTGTGTGGTTGACGATGAGCTACACGCCGTCTGCGGAAGAGGCGTTTGCCTCCGTCGAATACATCATGCGTGACGTCGAGTACGGCTCGATCCTGCGCCTGCTGCACTCCACCGGCGCGTCGGCGTTCTTCATCGTCGTCTACCTGCACATGTTCCGTGGCTTGCTCTATGGCTCGTACCAGAAGCCGCGCGAACTGGTGTGGGTGTTCGGCATGCTGATCTACCTGGCGCTGATGGCCGAAGCCTTTATGGGCTATCTGCTGCCGTGGGGCCAGATGTCGTACTGGGGCGCCCAGGTGATCATCTCGTTGTTCGGGGCGATCCCGGTGATCGGCAACGACCTGACCCAGTGGATTCGTGGCGACTACCTGATCTCCGGCATCACCCTGAACCGCTTCTTCGCCCTGCACGTCGTCGCCTTGCCGATCGTGATCCTGGGCCTGGTGGTGTTGCACATCCTGGCGCTGCATGAAGTGGGTTCCAACAACCCGGATGGTGTGGACATCAAGAAGCATAAGGACGAGAACGGCATCCCGCTCGATGGCATTCCATTCCACCCTTATTACACCGTGAAAGACATTGTCGGCGTGGTCGTGTTCCTGTTCGTGTTCTGCTCGATCGTGTTCTTTTTCCCGGAGATGGGGGGTTATTTCCTCGAGAAGCCTAACTTCGAACAAGCCAACGCGTTCAAGACGCCTGAGCACATTGCCCCGGTCTGGTACTTCACGCCGTTCTACGCAATCCTGCGTGCGATCCCCGACAAACTCATGGGCGTGATCGCCATGGGCGCGGCGATCGCGGTGCTGTTCGTGCTGCCGTGGCTGGATCGCAGCCCGGTCAAGTCCATGCGCTACAAGGGCTGGCTGAGCAAGATCTGGCTGTGGGTGTTCTGCATTGCATTCGTGATCCTGGGCGTGCTGGGCGTATTGGCGCCGACCCCTGAGCGCACGTTGCTGTCGCAGGTCTGCACCTTCCTGTACTTCGCCTACTTCATTCTGATGCCGTTCTACACCCGGCTCGAGAAGACCAAACCGGTTCCGGAAAGGGTGACTGGCTGATGAAAAAATTATTTGTTGCATTAGTGCTTGCGGCCCTGCCGCTTCTGTCTTTGGCTGCCGAGCATGGCGCGGAACTGGAAAAAGTCGACATCGACGTCGCCGATAAAGCCGCTTTGCAAGATGGTGCACGTACCTTTGCCAACTACTGCATGGGCTGCCATAGCGCCAAGTTCCAGCGTTACGAGCGGGTTGCCGATGACTTGGGCATCCCCCATGAGTTGATGCTGGAGAAACTGGTGTTCACCGGAGCCAAGATCGGCGACCACATGAACATCGGCATGAAACCGGCAGACGCCAAGGCCTGGTTCGGCGCAGCACCGCCCGACCTGACCCTGGTGGCGCGCGTGCGTGGCACCGACTGGCTCTATGGCTACCTTAAATCCTTCTACGAAGACCCCGCCCGCCCTTGGGGCGTGAACAACAAAGTGTTCCCGAACGTCGGCATGCCTAACGTTCTGGTCGGCCTGCAGGGGCGCCAAGTGGTAGGATGCAAGCAGGTCCAGGTCGTTGAAGACGGCAAGAAGCAATATGATCCGTTGACCGGCACGCCGCTGACCCATGAAGCGTGCGATCAACTGACCATCGTGCCCAAGACCGGTACGCTGAATGAAGAGCAGTTCGACGAGAAGGTCAAGAACCTGGTGACTTTCCTGGCCTACTCGGCCAACCCGGTCAAACTGCAGCACCAGCGCATCGGTACCTACGTCTTGCTGTACCTGGCTTTCTTCTTCGTATTCGCCTATCTGCTCAAACGCGAGTACTGGAAGGATGTGCATTGATCCAACCGTAAGCAATTGCTGTTAATCTTGCGCGCCCAGCGGCATCTCTGAACACGTAGCGTCGGTTGTTCCGGACGTTACAGAGATGCTCCCTGGGCGCGCTCGTTTTTGAGCTTTCGATAATTTCAACAAGCGAGGAGGACCGCCATGGGCGTGACCAACCGGTTGGCCTGTTACTCCGACCCCGCCGACCACTATTCCCACCGAGTACGCATCGTGCTCGCAGAGAAGGGTGTCAGCGCCGAGATCATCAGTGTAGAAGCGGGTCGTCAGCCGCCGAAACTGATCGAAGTGAACCCTTACGGCAGCTTGCCCACCCTGGTCGATCGTGACCTGGCGTTGTGGGAGTCAACCGTGGTGATGGAATACTTGGATGAGCGTTACCCGCATCCGCCCTTGCTGCCGGTGTACCCGGTGGCGCGCGCCAACAGCCGCCTGCTGATCCATCGGATCCAGCGTGACTGGTGCCGGCTGGTGGATGTGATTCTGGATTCACGCAGCAAAGAGCCGGCCCGTGTCGTGGCGCGCAAGGAATTGCGCGAAAGCCTGACCGGCGTTTCGCCGCTGTTCGCCGACAAGCCTTTTTTCCTCAGTGAGGAACAAAGCTTGGTGGATTGCTGCCTATTACCCATACTCTGGCGCTTGCCGATTATGGGCATTGAACTGCCGCGGCCTGCCAAGCCGCTGCTTGATTACATGGAGCGCCAGTTTGCGCGTGAGGCTTTCCAGGCGAGTCTGTCTGGTGTCGAACGCGATATGCGCTAAGGCTTAAGGAGCCGCTGATGAACTCCAGTCGACCCTATCTGGTCCGCGCGCTCTATGAGTGGATTGTGGACAACGATTGCACCCCGCACATGCTGGTCAATTCCGAATTTCCTGCGGTGCAGGTTCCGCAGGGTTTTGCCAGTGACGGACAGATTGTATTGAACGTATCGCCCAGTGCCGTGCGCCACCTGCACATGGACAACGAAGCGGTCAGCTTCGAAGGGCGTTTCGGCGGCGTGCCGCATACGCTGTTCGTGCCGATTGGCGCCATCCTCGGGATTTATGCCCGTGAGAATGGCCAAGGCATGGTGTTCGATCTGGAGTCGCCTTTCGAGGATGACGAAACGATCGAAGGCGAAGGCGGCGATGATGTGCCGCCACCCGATAACGAGCCGCCGCGTCCTACGGGCCGGCCGAGCTTGAAAGTGGTGAAGTAAGCGGCTGTTGCCTTCGGGCGAGCCTGAAAAATGCCTCGGCGGTTGCCGGGGCATTTTTTTGCCTGCCGCGCAGAAGTGAAAGTCTCGACAGGAACGGTGATCGTACAACCGCCATGGGCTATGATGCGTCTTCAGTTCGCCGAGAAAGATGATCCATCATGGAAAACGCCAACGCCGCCCCACGTCTGCCCCGCAAGCGCCGCAGCCTTGCCCAGGAATTGGTCACGGTGTTGTCCGAACAAATCCGCGACGGCCAGCTCAAGCGTGGCGACAAGCTGCCCACTGAGTCGGCGATCATGGATGCCCATGGTGTGAGTCGTACCGTGGTGCGCGAGGCCATCTCGCGCTTGCAGGCGGCGGGGCAGGTGGAGACGCGTCACGGTATCGGTACGTTTGTATTGGACACGCCAAGCCCGAGCGGTTTCCGGATCGATCCGGCCACCGTGGTGACGTTGCGCGATGTGTTGGCGATTCTGGAGTTGCGTATCAGCCTGGAAGTGGAATCGGCAGGCCTGGCTGCCTTGCGCCGCAGTGACGAGCAGTTGGCAGCCATGCGTGCGGCCCTCGATGCCTTGAATGAAAGCGCGGCCCATGCGGGTGATGCGGTGGCGTCAGACTTTGCGTTCCACCTGGAAATAGCGCTGTCCACCGGCAACCGTTATTTCACCGACATCATGACCCACCTGGGCACCAGCATCATTCCGCGTACCCGCCTGAATTCGGCGCGTCTGGCCCATGATGACCAGCAGCATTACATGGGACGTTTGAGCCGCGAACATGAAGAGATTTATGAGGCTATCGCACGTCAGGATTCGGACGCGGCGCGTGCGGCGATGCGGTTGCACTTGACGAACAGTCGGGAGCGGCTGCGCCATGCCCATGAAGAGGCAGAGGCGCAGCGTGGGTAAAGTTGGGCTACGGGAATGGATTAGGGGACTGCTCCAGATAAATGACAATTTGGTTATTTACCTCGTCAAAAACCTTGCGCGTAACAATTTGTAAGCCAGCTATAGAATCGTTGACCTCGTCGCCAATTTGGGGCTCGTAATCCAGCGAGCGTGGCGTTTTACCTGCGGTGCTTACTTTAAAATTCTTACTCATGGGTCACCTCCAACGTTATGAGAAGTAGCGTGCCTCCAATACCGCACCGTCTCTAGACTCGTTCACACGGCGATCGGGAAGTCGAATCCAGGTTATGACTGAAAGTGAGTAGAGCACTACTGTCAGAATTGACAGTGGCGACGGACGGTTTATGCCGTGTGAGGCATTGGAATAAAAATTGGGGCTGCCTCCAGTACTGCGCCCACAGGTCACGGATTGCCCGCTCGATCTCTCAACTGACTTCCCACGTCAACCAGGCACCACTCAACTCCTCCCTAAGTGAACACTGACGATTTGCAGTTGACGAATCTTTTTATAGTTGTACGATGACGTACGACATCACCAAAACCAACAATAACCTTTCGACAGAAAGTCTTTCCCCAGGGTGTTCGAATAATGAATCCACAAGAGCTGAAGTCCATCCTCTCCCACGGTCTGCTGTCTTTTCCGGTGACCGATTTCAACGCCCAGGGTGACTTTCACCAAGCGGGCTATATCAAGCGTCTGGAATGGCTTGCCCCATACGGCGCCACCGCGCTGTTCGCTGCGGGCGGCACCGGTGAGTTTTTCTCCCTGGCCGCCAGCGAATATTCCCAAGTGGTGAAGACCGCTGTTGATACCTGCGCCACCAGCGTGCCGATTCTTGCCGGTGTCGGGGGCGCGACCCGCCAGGCCATCGAATACGCTCAAGAGGCCGAGCGCCTGGGTGCCAAGGGCTTGCTGCTGCTGCCGCACTACTTGACTGAAGCCAGCCAGGACGGGGTTGCCGCCCACGTTGAAGCGGTGTGCAAATCGGTCAAGATCGGCGTGGTGGTGTACAACCGCAATGTCTGCCGCCTGACCGCGCCGCTGCTCGAGCGCCTCGCCGAGCGTTGCCCGAACCTGATCGGCTACAAGGATGGCCTGGGTGACATCGAGTTGATGGTGTCGATCCGCCGTCGTCTCGGCGACCGTTTCAGCTACCTCGGCGGTCTGCCGACCGCAGAGGTTTACGCCGCTGCCTACAAGGCCCTGGGCGTGCCGGTGTACTCCTCGGCGGTGTTCAACTTCATCCCGAAAACCGCGATGGATTTCTACCACGCGATTGCCAAGGATGATCACGCCACTGTCTCCAGGATCATCGACGATTTCTTCCTGCCCTACCTGGACATCCGTAACCGCAAGGCCGGTTACGCCGTGAGCATCGTCAAGGCGGGTGCGAAAATCGCCGGCTATGACGCCGGCCCGGTGCGCACCCCGCTGACCGACCTGCTGCCGGAAGAATACGAAGCCCTGGCCGCGCTGATCGACAAGCAAGGCGCGCAATAACTTATCAACAAGGCCGCTGAGCAATCAGCGGCCTTTTGCGTCAGGAGAAGATTCGTGTCCCAAGCAAAACGTTTCGAGAACTACATCAACGGTGAGTGGGTTACCGGCACCGACTACTGCACCAATATCAACCCATCGGACCTTTCCGATGTGATTGGCGAATACGCCAAGGCCGACGTCGCCCAAGTCAACGCCGCTATCGAGGCCGCCCGCGCCGCATTTCCGGCCTGGTCCACCTCCGGCATCCAGGCGCGCCATGATGCGCTGGACAAAGTCGGCAGCGAAATCCTCGCCCGCCGTGAAGAGCTTGGCACCCTGCTGGCCCGGGAAGAGGGCAAGACCCTGCCCGAAGCCATCGGTGAGGTGACCCGCGCCGGTAACATCTTCAAATTCTTCGCCGGTGAATGCCTGCGCCTGTCCGGCGACTACGTGCCGTCGGTGCGCCCGGGCGTCAATGTAGAAGTTACCCGCGAAGCCCTCGGCGTGGTCGGACTGATCACCCCCTGGAACTTCCCGATCGCCATCCCGGCGTGGAAAATCGCCCCGGCCCTGGCCTATGGCAACTGTGTGGTGATCAAGCCGGCCGAACTGGTGCCCGGCTGTGCCTGGGCCCTGGCCGACATCATTTCCCGCGCCGGTTTCCCTGCCGGGGTGTTCAACCTGGTGATGGGCAGCGGCCGCGTAGTGGGCGATGTGTTGGTCAACAGCCCGAAAGTCGATGGCATCAGCTTCACCGGTTCGGTGGGCGTGGGCCGTCAGATCGCCGTCAGTTGCGTGTCGCGCCAGGCCAAGGTGCAGTTGGAAATGGGCGGCAAGAACCCGCAGATCATTCTCGACGACGCCGACCTCAAGCAGGCAGTCGAGCTGTCGGTGCAGAGCGCGTTCTACTCCACCGGCCAGCGTTGCACTGCATCCAGCCGCCTGATCGTCACCGCCGGCATCCACGACCAGTTTGTTGCGGCCATGGCCGAGCGCATGAAGTCGATCAAAGTCGGCCACGCACTCAACAGCGGTACCGACATTGGCCCGGTGGTCTCCCAGGCCCAGTTGGACCAGGACATGAAGTACATCGACATCGGCCAGAGCGAAGGTGCGCGGCTGGTCAGCGGTGGCGGTTTGGTGACCTGCGATACCGAAGGCTACTACCTGGCGCCGACGCTGTTTGCCGACAGCGAAGCCGCCATGCGCATCAGCCGTGAAGAAATCTTCGGCCCAGTGGCCAACGTGGTGCGCGTGGCCGACTACGAGGCGGCGCTGGCCATGGCCAACGACACCGAATTCGGTTTGTCTGCGGGCATTGCCACTACGTCGTTGAAGTATGCCAACCACTTCAAGCGTCATTCCCAGGCCGGCATGGTCATGGTCAATTTGCCCACCGCTGGCGTGGATTACCATGTTCCGTTCGGTGGCCGTAAGGGTTCGTCCTACGGTTCGCGTGAGCAGGGTCGCTATGCGCAAGAGTTCTACACCGTAGTGAAAACCAGCTACATCGGTTCGTAATACGCAACACAGACTCGCATCCCTGTAGGAGCGAGCTTGCTCGCGAAAAACTCAAGGGCACCGCGTGCATCCTGAATGCCCGCGTATTCGTTGACGCTTTTCGCGAGCAAGCTCGCTCCTACAGGGGGCGGCACACAACAAGACAATTACCCGCAAAAAAAATAATTAGTGGGAGTACTTCTTTATGCAAGCGACCAAGCCGACCCACGTCCGCTATTTGATCCTGCTCATGCTGTTCCTGGTGACCACGATCAACTACGCCGACCGTGCAACTATTGCCATCGCCGGCTCCAGCCTGCAAAAAGACCTCGGCATCGACGCGGTCACCCTCGGTTACATCTTCTCTGCATTCGGTTGGGCCTATGTCGCCGGGCAAATTCCCGGCGGTTGGCTGCTCGACCGGTTCGGCTCGAAAAAAGTCTATGCCCTGAGCATCTTCACCTGGTCACTGTTCACCGTGCTGCAAGGCTACGTCGGTGAGTTCGGTATCTCCACGGCCGTGGTTGCGCTGTTCATGCTGCGCTTCATGGTGGGCCTGGCCGAAGCGCCATCCTTCCCGGGTAACGCGCGGATTGTGGCGGCCTGGTTCCCCACGGCCGAACGCGGTACGGCGTCGGCGATCTTCAACTCGGCGCAGTACTTCGCCACGGTGTTGTTTGCACCGCTGATGGGCTGGATCGTTTACCGCTTCGGCTGGCAGCACGTGTTTATCGTGATGGGCGCGATCGGCATCGTGTTCTCGCTGATCTGGCTGAAAGTTATCCACAGCCCGCGCCAGCACCCGATGATCAACACAGCCGAGCTCGATTACATCGCGGCCAACGGCGCGATGGTCGATATGGACCAAGACAAGGGCAAGGGTAAGAAAACCGACGGCCCGAAGTGGGATTACATCCGCCAGTTGCTGACCAACCGCATGATGCTTGGCGTGTACCTGGGCCAGTATTGCATCAACGGCATCACTTATTTCTTCCTGACCTGGTTCCCCGTGTACCTGGTGCAAGATCGGGGCATGACCATTCTCAAGGCGGGTTTCATCGCCTCGCTGCCGGCCATCTGCGGGTTTATCGGCGGCGTACTGGGCGGGGTGATTTCCGACTACCTGCTGCGCAAGGGCCATTCCCTGACCTTCGCTCGCAAGGCGCCGATCATTGCCGGCCTGCTGGTGTCCAGCAGCATCATTGCGTGTAACTACGTCGACGTTGAATGGATGGTGGTGGGCTTCATGGCACTGGCCTTCTTCGGCAAGGGCGTTGGCGCACTGGGCTGGGCGGTAGTGTCTGACACCTCGCCGAAACAAATCGCCGGCCTCAGTGGCGGCTTGTTCAACACCTTCGGTAACCTGGCGTCGATCACCACGCCGATTGTCATCGGCTACATCATCGCCACCACCGGTTCGTTCAAGTGGGCGCTGGTGTTCGTCGGCGCCAACGCGCTGGTGGCGGTGTTCAGCTACCTGGTCATCGTCGGCCCGATCAAGCGTGTAGTACTCAAAGAGCCGCCAGCCAAGGGCCCTGAGTTGACCAACCTAACCGAAGCGCATTCCTGAGGTTCGTGTGATGCAGTTGATTGAACATGCCGACTCGCCGCGCTCGATTCGTTTGCACGAGCGCGACAATGTAGTGATCGTGGTGAACGACCAGGGCGTCCCGGCCGGCACCGAGTTTCCGGACGGCCTGGTCACTGTGGAGTTCATCCCGCAGAGCCACAAGGTAACCCTGGAAGACATTCCCGAAGGCGGCCAGATCATTCGCTATGGCCAGACCATTGGCTACGCGCTGGCGCCGATCCCGCGTGGCAGCTGGGTGCAGGAAGACCAGTTGCGCATGCCCACCGCGCCGCCGCTGGACAGCCTGCCGTTGTCCACCGAGGTGCCTGAAACCCAGGCGCCGCTGGAGGGTTTTACCTTTGAGGGCTACCGCAACGCCGACGGCACCGTGGGCACGCGCAATATCCTCGGTATCACCACCACGGTGCAGTGCGTGACCGGCGTGCTGGACCATGCCGTCAAGCGCATCAAGGATGAATTGCTGCCCAAGTACCCGCACGTCGATGACGTGGTGGCGCTGACCCATAGCTACGGCTGCGGCGTGGCGATCACGGCCACGGATGCCTACATCCCGATCCGCACCGTGCGCAACCTGGCGCGCAACCCGAACCTGGGCGGCGAAGCCCTGGTGATCAGCCTGGGCTGCGAGAAATTGCAGGCCGGGCAAGTGATGCACGACAACGACAGCTCCGTCGACCTGAGCGAGCCCTGGCTGTACCGGTTGCAGGATTCCAGCCACGGCTTTACCGAGATGATCGAGCAGATCATGGCGCTGGCCGAGGTTCGCTTGAAGAAGCTCGACCAGCGCCGCCGCGAAACGGTGCCTGCGTCCGAGCTGATCCTGGGCATGCAATGCGGCGGCAGTGATGCATTTTCCGGGATCACCGCCAATCCGGCGCTGGGTTATGCCTCAGACCTGTTGTTGCGTGCCGGGGCCACGGTGATGTTTTCCGAAGTGACGGAAGTCCGTGACGCTATTTACCTGCTGACGTCTCGGGCCGAGAGCAAGGAAGTTGCCCAGGAGCTGGTCAGGGAAATGGACTGGTACGACCGTTACCTGGCCAAGGGCGAGGCGGATCGCAGCGCCAATACCACGCCGGGCAACAAGAAGGGCGGGCTGTCGAATATCGTCGAGAAGTCGTTGGGCTCCATCGTCAAATCCGGCAGCAGCGCGATCAACGGCGTGCTCGGCCCTGGCGAGCGCGTCAAGGGCAAGGGCCTGATTTTCTGCGCGACCCCGGCCAGTGACTTTGTGTGCGGCACCTTGCAACTGGCGGCGGGCATGAACCTGCACGTGTTCACCACCGGGCGCGGCACACCTTACGGCTTGGCGATGGCGCCGGTGGTCAAGGTGTCGACACGCACTGAGCTGGCGCAGCGCTGGCCAGACCTGATCGATATCGACGCCGGGCGTATCGCCACCGGGCGCGCGAGTATCGAAGAGCTGGGCTGGGAGTTGTTTCACTTCTACCTGGATGTGGCCAGCGGCAAGAAGCAGACGTGGGCGGAGCGGCACAAGCTGCATAACGACATCACGTTGTTCAACCCCGCGCCAATCACCTAGGGCTGTCGTTTCCGTCAGCAACGCTCGTTCATCAACGTCTGGATGTGCGCGTGAACCTGGATGGGCGCGTCAGCTCGAAGGATGTGCCCGGACATCTCGGGCATCGGCTGCCTGGTGTAATAGTCGGCGCAAACGAAACCGTCGACCCAACCATCGGCATACACCTGATAGTCGGATCTGGCGTCTCCGACTATCAGGGCTCGACCCGTCAGCCGGCCTTCCTTGCGCCATCGCTGCACGATGCTACTTTTCCCTCTGCCGGGGTTTATCAACGGTGATGGCCTGGGGCACATTGCGCGCGAACCGGCCCAGAAAAGACGGTTGGCGATGACATTATGGGCTTGGATGTTCAGTGATCGAGCAATTGGGGTAATGCACTCCGTGTACCCTCCGGAGAGGATGTACACGTGCGTGCCCTCGCGTTGCAGGTTGTGCACTGTCTGCTCCAGGGACGGGTCGAGGTTGCCAATGATGGTATCGACATAGCGTTGAATATGATGCCTGCGGATATACGGGATCATTTTCATCACGCACAGCATTTCCCAGAA
The DNA here is from genome assembly GCF_003852375.1 of Pseudomonas sp. R4-34-07. Taxonomy (NCBI): domain Bacteria; kingdom Pseudomonadati; phylum Pseudomonadota; class Gammaproteobacteria; order Pseudomonadales; family Pseudomonadaceae; genus Pseudomonas; species Pseudomonas sp. R4-34-07. The sequence continues at coordinate 952,382 of NZ_CP027760.1, forward strand.
GCTGGCCTTGCCCGTCAACGCCTTGGGCGTGATCAGTTGCAGTTGCTCCAGCATTGGCTGGGCGTTCGGGCTTTCGCCAATGGCCGACTTGACGATCTCCAGGGTGCTTTCGTGGTTCACCAGGGTTTGGTCGAAGTCGAAAATGACATGGGTGTCGCGGTTCGTTGTCATGGGTGTGCCTGCGCATCTGTGCGACGGTAGTGGTGTTTGTCTTCTCGGGTCCACTGGGTTGCTGCGATGCCCAGGTGCTCGGCGATACGTGCTTGTATCAAGTCCGAAAATGCCTGGCCGCTTTGGTGTTCATTGCGCTCCAGCGGTTCCAGGTAGGTCATTTCGACGGTCATCCAAGGCATAGCCAGCAGGCGCAGGAAGCACGCCAGGCCTGACGCATGAAGCGGGCTCGCCACCAGGCCAAAGGGCAGGATCAAGCGTCCCGCAAGTGGCACCACAGGCAACCCGCGGCTTAGCAGCCCGGGGCGGAAGCGATACAAGCCACGGCCATTGTTGATGGTTGCTTCGGGATTGGTGTAAAGGGCGGTGCCTTGGGGGGCGTCTCGCAAACTACGCAGGTTACGTGAAAACGTCTTTTTATCCGCGCCGTTCCAGACGCGGCCACCCGCGCACTTGATCAAAAGGAATGCAGTGACGCTGATAACCCTGTTGTAGCCGCTCGAGGCCACAAGTGTTGCGCCAGGCATCGCCAGTATGGCGAACGGATCAATAACGCTTACGTGATTGGCGGCCACCACACAACCGTCGGTCAGTGTTGCGATTTGTCGCGGTGAAAGTGCGCACCTGACCCTCAGGCCCATTATCCAGAGAATACCTCGGTATATGACGCGCTTGACGGCAAGTGGAAATGGCCAGGCTAACAGGCTTAGTACAACTATCAAGAACATGCGAAGGACGGCCAGCATGTAGCCGAAGAGCATATACAGTTGCCTGGGGAAACTAGGATAAGCCCAGGTTTCTCGACTACAGAGGTCCGCTACGGATTGCAAAGGGCAAGCGGGAGCCGGTTGTGTTTTCAAGGGCGCGAATACTCAATGGTGATTTTCGTTAAGCGGACTGGGTGTGTTCAGGCTTTTTCATGCGGCGCGAGAACCGTGTGATTCGCTCGAGATTTGCCAGGCTTATTTCCTTGAACCGCTCACGTGTAAGATCAATTTTTATGTGAGGACCATAGGCGGTATCTATGACTTCTCCCGCCACTGCGGGCATATGCAAAAATGCTTTGTTCATTTCCAGCGCACGGTGATGGTGGATATTGGTAAGCGTGTAGACCTGCTCAAATCCCAGGCGCTGGAAACCGTATTCGAGCGCCAGATGAATCGCAATAAAGGGGTAGGGCGTGCCCCAGTATTTCCTGAGGAAACGGTTGCCAAAGTTGATGCCATATTCTTTTTTTGCGAATCCTGCATAACCGATAAATGATCCTTCCACGCCCAGGCTTACAGCCCAGCGTGACCAGTCCTGATCGATAAGTTCTTTTGTGAATACCGAAATTTCATTGGCGGCGGCGTCTCTGCCCCGTGTAGTACCGGCCGAAATGAACTTCATTGCCTCCGGATCAGCGAGCAGGCCGGCATAGCCTTCAATGTCCTGATCGTCCCAGCTCCTGATATGCAAATTGTGCAATTGACTGAAGGATCTACGCATAGTCACCCCTTGTGTTTCGAACACATGATGGTTCGCTACCGGATAATTAAAATGTTACAGGGAGGATTTTCAGGGGAGATGTCGATAATGCAGAGGCGCGGATTCTTATCAGTGTGTAGGGGTTTGTGTAGCGTTTTGTGGGACGGGCTGAGCTTAGCCAAGAACTCTGAGTTACATCCTACAAATGGATGCAGTTCTCCGATCCTGGATTTTATTTGCAGGCCTATTGTTAAATGAAATGTCAGCCGCGCACCCAGTGCTTTATTATTACGACTCCCTGATAACAGGACTCAAGGCTAATACAGCATGCTCGCCATTTTTCTTACGACGCTCACCATCACCGCGCCGGTGTTCGCCATGCTGTTCCTCGGTGTGCTGCTCAAGCGCATCCGCTGGATCAACGACAACTTTATCCATACCGCCTCGTCCCTGGTGTTCAACGTCACCATGCCGGCGCTGTTGTTTCTCGGCATCCTGCATGCCGACCTGCATTCAGCGCTCAAGCCGGGTTTGCTGATCTACTTTGCCGTGGCCACGCTGGTGAGCTTTGCCATGGCGTGGGGCTGGGCGATTCTGCGCTGCAAGCGCGAAGACCGGGGCATCTACACCCAGGGCGCGTTTCGTGGGAATAACGGGGTGATCGGCCTGGCGCTGGCTGCCAGCATGTACGGCGACTACGGTATCTCCCTCGGGGCGATCCTCGCGGCACTGGTGATCCTGTTCTACAACACCCTGTCGACCATTGTGCTGGCGGTGTACAGCCCGGTGATCAAGTCCGACCCATGGAGCATCTTCAAGAGTGTGGTGGCCAACCCGCTGATCATCAGTGTGTTCGTCGCGGCGCCGTTCGCCTATTTCGAGATCGGCCTGCCCGGCTGGCTGGAAAAATCCTTGCAGTACCTGGCCGACACCACCTTGCCGTTGGCGTTGATCTGCATTGGCGGCACCTTGTCCCTGGCGGCGCTGCGCAAGAGCGGCAAGATGGCATTGAGCGCGAGCCTGATGAAGATGGTCTGGCTGCCGGTGATCGCCACAGGGGGCGCGTGGCTGCTCGGCTTTCGTGGGCCGGAGCTGGGGATTTTGTTCCTGTACTTTGGCGCGCCCACGGCGGCCGCGAGCTTCGTGATGGCCAGGGCCGCCGAAGGCAATCATGAACTGGCGGCGGCGATTATCGTGATCACCACGCTGATGGCGGCGGTGACCACCAATATCGGGATCTTCGTCTTGCAGGCCGGTGGCTGGATCTAAGCTCTTTTCTGAGCGGTTATTGCGATTCCCTCTTGTGTTGGCGGTGCCAGGCGCGCAACGACGTGAACAACAGCCCCACCCCTAACGCCGGCAAGACGTAAAACAGCATCAAGTGTTCAAGCTTGGTGGCCAAGGGCATGCCGGTGGTAAACGCCATGACATGCAGGCCATACGCCAGGTACAGCCCCAGCAACACCAGGCCTTCTGCCCGCGTGACGCGGTAGCCGGTATAGAACACCGGCAGGCACAGGACGATGGCGCCGAGCATGACCGGCAGGTCGAAGTCCAGCGCGTTGGGCGAGACCGACAGCGGCGCAGGCGCCACCAGGGCGGTGAAGCCCAGCACGCCCAGCAGGTTGAACAGGTTGCTGCCGATCACATTGCCCACGGCAATCTCGCGCTCGCCACGCAGGGCGGCAATCAACGAGGTGGCGAGGCAGGGCAATGAGGTGCCAACGCCGATCAGCGTCAGGCCGATGACGCGCTCCGACAAGCCCAAATCGCCCGCCACCTCCACGGCCGCACCCAGCAGCAAATGCCCGGCCAGCACCAGCACCAACAACCCGCCGAGCATCAACAGCACGCTGCTCAGCCAGGGTGCCTTGGTCATGCTGGCCAGCGTGCGTGGGCGACGCGAGTGGCGCGTCTGGTAGTGCAGCACGCCGAGGTAGGCCAACAGCGCAACCAGCAGCACCAGGCCGTCGAACGGCGTCAGCGCCTCGTTGGCAGCCAGGACGAACACCAGCAGGCCGGCGACAATCATCACCGGAATATCCAGGCGCACCAAATGGCGCGACACCCGTAACGGAATGATCAGCGCGGACAGGCCCAGGGTGACGAGGATATTGAAGATGCTGCTGCCGATCACGCTGCCCACGGCAATATCGGTGTTGCCGGCCAGGGTGGCCTGCAGGCTGATGGCCATCTGTGGCGCGCTGCTGCCGAAGGCCACGATGCTCAGGCCGATGATCAACGGCCGCACCTTGAGGCTGGCGGCCAGGCGCACTGCGGCCCGCACCAGGATTTCGGCGCCGACGATCAACAGCAGCAAGCCGCTGACCAGTTCGAGCAGGCTCCAGGGTGAGAGGGCGTTCAATCCAAAAATGCTCAAGGCTGCCTCGATCAGTTGTTCAGGGCTTGCAGGCGAACCCGCGCGGTGCCGCTGCCGAGCATACGCAGTTGCTCGGCGGCCTTGCGTGAAAGGTCGATCAGGCGTCCACGGGTATGGGGGCCGCGATCATTGATACGCACCACCACAGAGCGGTTGTTGTCGAGATTGGTGACCTTGACCTGGGTACCGAAGGGCAAGCGCCGGTGGGCGGCGGTCAGGCCGTTCTGGTTGAACGCTTCACCGCTGGCGGTGCGTTTGCCATGGTGCTTGGCGCCGTAATAGGAGGCGGTGCCGGTTTCGTCGTAGCCGTTGGGGTCGATGAGGCCGTTGGCGCAACCGGTCAGCAGGGAAAAGACAGCCAGGAGGCCGAGTAGACGCTTCATTCCAGGTATTCCCGTATCAAATGTGGGAGGGGGCTCGCTCCCGATAGCGGTGGGCCAGTCACTGGTGTGTTGACCGAATCACCGCTATCGGGAGCAAGCCCCCTCCCACAGGAGGTCCGAGTCGAGCATGAACACTCACTCGGCTCCTTCACCGCTATCAGCCCTCAAGCTTGCTTTTGAGCAATTCGTTGACTTGTTGCGGGTTGGCTTTGCCTTTGGACGCTTTCATCGCCTGGCCGACAAAGAAGCCGAACATCTTGCCGCGCTTGGCTTCGTCGGCTGCGCGGTATTGTTCGACCTGCTCGGCGTTCGCCGTGAGCATTTCATCGAGTACGGCCGAAATAGCGCCGCTGTCGGTGACTTGCTTGAGGCCACGCTTCTCGATGATGTCATCGGCACTGCCTTCACCGGCGGCCATCGCTTCGAACACGGTCTTGGCGATTTTGCCGGAGATGGTGTTGTCCTTGATGCGCAGCAGCATGCCGCCCAGTTGTTCGGCGCTCACCGGTGCTTCGTCGATTTCCAGGCCCTGTTTGTTCAACAGGCTGCCCAGTTCGACCATCACCCAGTTGGCCGCCAGCTTGGCGTCGCCGGCAATGCTCACGACCTTTTCGAAGTAGTTGGCTTGCTCACGGCTGGACGCCAAGACGCTGGCATCGTAGACCGACAGGCCGAACTGCGCCTGGAAACGTTCGCGTTTTTGCTGTGGCAATTCCGGCAGGGTGGCGCGGATATCGTTGAGGAACGAGTCCTCCAGCACCACCGGCAGCAGGTCCGGATCGGGGAAGTAACGGTAGTCGTTGGCTTCCTCCTTGCTGCGCATGGCGCGGGTTTCGTCTTTGTTCGGGTCGTACAGGCGCGTTTGCTGGATCACCTTGCCGCCGTCCTCGATCAGTTCGATCTGGCGACGCACTTCGCTGTTGATCGCCTTCTCGATGAAGCGGAACGAGTTGACGTTCTTGATCTCGCAGCGGGTGCCGAACTCGACCTGGCCCTTGGGGCGGATCGACACGTTGCAGTCGCAACGCAGCGAGCCTTCGGCCATGTTGCCGTCGCAGATGCCCAGGTAGCGCACCAGCGCGTGGATTGTCTTGACGTAGGCCACGGCTTCCTTGGCGCTGCGCATGTCCGGCTCGGAGACGATCTCCAGCAACGGCGTGCCGGCACGGTTCAGGTCGATACCGGTGGCGCCGGGGAATTCTTCGTGCAGGCTCTTGCCGGCGTCTTCTTCAAGATGCGCACGGGTCACGCCGACACGCTTGATGGTGCCGTCTTCCAGCGGGATGTCCAGGTAGCCCTTGCCGACGATCGGCAGTTCCATCTGGCTGATCTGGTAGCCCTTGGGCAGGTCCGGGTAGAAGTAGTTCTTGCGCGCAAACACGTTGTGCTGGCCGATCTGGGCGTCAATCGCCAGGCCGAACATCACCGCCATGCGCACCGCTTCCTGGTTCAGCACCGGCAGCACGCCGGGCATACCCAGGTCGACCAGGCTGGCCTGGGTGTTGGGTTCTGCGCCGAACGTGGTGGCGCTACCGGAGAAAATCTTCGATTGGGTGGCGAGCTGGGTATGAATCTCCAGCCCGATCACAACTTCCCATTGCATAGTGTTCTCCTCAGAAGCCGGTAGGGGTGCGGGTGTGCCAGTCGGTGTTCAACTGGTACTGGTGCGCCACATTGAGCAGGCGGCCTTCCTGGAAATACGGGGCGAGCAATTGCACGCCGACCGGCAGGCCATCGACGAAACCGGCGGGCATGGACAAGCCCGGCAAGCCCGCGAGGTTGGCGGTGATGGTGTAGAGGTCTTCGAGGTACTCGGCGATCGGGTCGCCGGTCTTGGCGCCGATCTTCCAGGCCGGGTTCGGCGTGGTTGGGCCGAGGATCACGTCGACTTCTTCAAAGGCTGCCATGAAGTCGTTCTTGATCAGGCGGCGGATCTTCTGCGCCTTGAGGTAGTACGCGTCGTAGTAGCCAGCCGACAGGGCGTAGGCCCCGACCATGATCCGGCGTTGTACTTCCACGCCGAAGCCTTCGCCACGGGAGCGCTTGTACAGGTCGGTGAGGTCTTTCGGGTTTTCGCAGCGATAGCCGAAGCGCACACCGTCGAAACGCGACAGGTTGGAGGAAGCTTCAGCCGGGGCGATCACGTAGTAGGCGGGAATCGCGTGCTGGTTGTTCGGCAGGCTGATGTCCTTGATCACGGCGCCGAGCTTTTCCAGCTCCTTGATGCTGTTGTGCACCAAGTCGGCGATACGTGGGTCGAGACCGGCGCTGAAGTATTCCTTGGGCACGCCGATGCGCAGGCCCTTGAGCGACGTGTTCAGGCTGGCGCTGTAGTCCGGCACCGGCTCATCGATGCTGGTGGAATCCTGTTTATCGAAGCCGGCCATACCTTGTAACAATATCGCGCAGTCTTCAGCCGTGCGGGCCAGAGGGCCGCCCTGATCGAGACTCGACGCGTAGGCGATCATGCCCCAGCGGGATACGCGACCGTACGTCGGCTTCAAACCGGTGAGGTTGGTGAAGGCTGCCGGTTGGCGGATCGAGCCACCGGTGTCGGTGGCCGTGGCGGCCGGCAGGAAGCGCGCGGCAACGGCGGCGGCCGAGCCACCGGACGAACCGCCGGGTACGTGGTCCAGGTTCCACGGGTTTTTCACCGCGCCGTAGTAACTCGACTCGTTGGCCGAACCCATGGCGAATTCGTCCATGTTGGTCTTGCCCAGGGTCACGGCCCCGGCGGTGGCCAGCTTGGACACCACGGTGGCGTCGTAGGGCGCCTTGAAGTTGTCGAGCATCTTTGAGCCGCAACTGGTGCGAATGCCCTGGGTGCAGAACAGGTCCTTGTGGGCGATCGGAGCGCCCAGCAGCGCGCCGTTCTCACCGTTGGCGCGACGCACGTCGGCGGCCTTGGCCTGGCTCAGGGCCAGTTCTTCGGTGAGGCTGATGAAGCTGTTGACCTTGGGGTCCAGCGCGGCGATGCGCGCCAGCAGGGTCTTGGTCAGCTCTTCGGAAGAAAACGTTTTGTCGGCGAGACCGCGGGCGATCTCGGCCAGAGTCATGTGATGCATGAAAGGCTCTTTCCCTTTAGTCGATGACTTTCGGAACCAGGTACAGGCCGTTTTCGACCGCTGGCGCGATGGACTGGTAGGCCTCGCGGTTATTGCGCTCGGTCACGACGTCTGCGCGCAGGCGCTGACTGGCTTCCAGCGGGTGAGCCAGGGGCTCGATGCCGTCGGTGTCGACGGCCTGCATTTGGTCAACCAGCCCGAGAATGCTGTTCAGGGCTGCGGTGGTCTGTGGAAGATCGGCGTCATTGAGGCCAAGCGAGGCCAGATGCGCGATTTTTTCCACGTCGGAGCGTTCAAGCGCCATGGGATTCTCCAGTGGAAAACAGAACGGAAGGCGTCCGTGTGTTAGATTGTCGGAACACTACCGCATTTCTACGGTCATAAGGCCGCGATTGTGGGGGTTGGTGCACAGAAAGTCGGCCAATTTAGCACATTGGCGCCTTGCCCAAAATCCCTGTCGTTGTTAGAGTTTGCCGCACTTTTTTACCCACGCGTTGCCTAGGGTCCCTTTCCCATGTTCAAGAAACTGCGTGGCATGTTTTCCAGCGATCTTTCCATTGACCTGGGCACTGCCAACACCCTTATTTACGTGCGCGAGCGCGGTATCGTCCTGAATGAGCCATCGGTTGTGGCCATTCGGACCCATGGTAATCAGAAAAGTGTCGTTGCCGTTGGCACCGAGGCCAAGCGGATGCTCGGCCGAACACCAGGCAATATTGCTGCCATTCGTCCGATGAAAGACGGCGTGATCGCCGACTTCAGTGTCTGCGAGAAGATGCTGCAGTACTTCATCAACAAGGTTCACGAAAACAGTTTCCTGCAGCCCAGCCCTCGTGTGCTGATCTGCGTCCCGTGCAAATCCACCCAGGTGGAGCGTCGTGCCATCCGTGAATCGGCCCTGGGTGCCGGTGCCCGCGAGGTGTTCCTGATTGAAGAGCCGATGGCCGCCGCAATCGGCGCCGGCCTGCCGGTTGAAGAAGCCCGCGGTTCGATGGTGGTGGATATCGGTGGGGGTACCACCGAGATCGCCCTGATTTCCCTGAACGGTGTGGTGTATGCCGAATCCGTGCGTGTCGGCGGCGACCGCTTCGACGAAGCGATCATCACCTATGTGCGTCGTAACTACGGCAGCCTGATCGGCGAATCCACCGCCGAGCGCATCAAGCAGGAAATCGGCACCGCTTACCCGGGCGGCGAAGTTCGCGAAGTCGATGTTCGCGGCCGCAACCTGGCCGAAGGCGTGCCACGTGCGTTCACCCTGAACTCCAATGAAGTGCTGGAGGCTCTGCAAGAGTCCCTGGCCACCATCGTTCAGGCGGTGAAGAGCGCCCTGGAGCAGTCGCCGCCGGAGCTGGCTTCCGATATCGCCGAGCGTGGCCTGGTACTGACCGGTGGTGGCGCCTTGCTGCGCGACCTCGACAAGTTGCTGGCCCAGGAAACCGGCCTGCCGGTGATCGTCGCCGAAGACCCGCTGACCTGCGTGGCGCGTGGCGGTGGTCGTGCACTGGAAATGATGGATAAACACACCATGGACCTGCTCTCCAGCGAATAAGCTTGCCTGGATGGTTCATGCTCGGCCGGCAGGCAGCACTTTGCAGTGCTGCCTGCTGGCGTTTATCTTCTTCAATCTGCATCCAGGCCGGTTTGATGCCGTATGAATAAAGAGAACATTTGCCTGGGAGGAGCGGCCTATTAAACCGCTCTTCGCCAAAGGCCCCTCATTGGGCGTGCGCTTGTTGGTGCTGACCGTGCTTTCGGTCGCGCTGATGGTGGTCGACGCCCGTTTTGCGCTGCTCAAGCCTGTGCGTAGCCAGATGTCGCTGGTGTTGATGCAGACTTACTGGATCACCGACCTGCCGCAACGTCTCTACCAGGGCGTGGCCAGCCAATTCGGCAGCCGCACCGAGCTGATTGCCGAAAACGAAAAACTCAAGACCGAAAACCTGCTGTTGCAGGGCCGCATGCAAAAGCTCGCGGCCCTCACCGAGCAGAACGTGCGGCTGCGCGAGTTGCTCAACTCGTCGGCATTGGTCAACGAAAAGGTCGAAGTGGCCGAGTTGATCGGCATGGACCCCAACCCCTTTACCCATCGCATCATCATCAACAAGGGTGAGCGCGACGGCGTGGTCCTTGGCCAGCCGGTGCTCGATGCCCGTGGCCTGATGGGCCAGGTGGTTGAATTGATGCCCTACACCTCGCGCGTCTTGCTGCTGACCGACACCACCCACAGCATTCCGGTGCAGGTCAATCGCAACGGTTTGCGCGCGATTGCCAGCGGCACCGGTAACCCGGAACGCCTGGAGTTGCGGCACGTGGCCGATACCGCTGACATCAAGGAAGGCGACCTGCTGGTCAGCTCCGGCCTGGGTCAGCGCTTCCCGGCGGGCTACCCGGTGGCGACGGTCAAGGAGGTCATCCACGATTCCGGCCAGCCGTTTGCCATTGTGCGTGCCGTACCGACCGCCGCGCTGAACCGCAGCCGCTATTTGCTGCTGGTGTTCAGCGATAACCGCACCCCGGAAGAGCGCGCCAATGACGCCGCGCAGGCCCAGGAAGCGGAAGACAAGCAGAACGGCACCGCGCCGGTGATTCCCGCCACCGTGCCGAAACCGGCGTTCGTGGGGCCACCGGCGCCTGCGGCCGTACCCGCAACCGCAGCGCCTGTTGCCACACCGGCCAAGCCGGCTGCACACAGTGCACGCCCGGCGAAACCGGCGGCGACCACCGCGCCTGCCGCCAGGCCTGCGACAACCGCCCCGGCCACCACTCGGCAGAGGGAGGAATAATGGCCAGTACTCATTCGCGCAATGGCTGGATTGTCTGGCTGACCTTCGCCATCGGCCTATTGCTCAGCGTTTCACCGCTGCCGCAATTCATGGAAATCCTGCGCCCGCTGTGGCTGGCGCTGTTGCTGGCGTTCTGGTCGTTGAACCTGCCGCACAAGGTAGGCATGGTCACGGCGATGTGCCTGGGCTTGGCGGAGGATGTGCTCTATGGCACCTTGCTCGGCCAGAACGCGTTGATCCTCACCCTGATCACCTTTTTGGTGCTGTCGTTGCAGCAGCGCTTGCGCATGTTCCCGATGTGGCAGCAGTGCTTGGTGATCCTGGTGATCTTCGGCCTGGCGCAGTTGGTTCAGCTCTGGCTGAGCGCCCTGACCGGCAATCGCCAGCCTACTCTCGCGCTGGTATTGCCGGCCCTGGTCAGTGCACTGCTGTGGCCTTGGGTCAGCTTCGGCCTGCGCGGGCTACGTCGTCGCTACAAAATCAATTGACGGATTGCGAGGCTCTGCCTGGTTACCGAACCCTACAGGGAGAGTCTGCAATGAATGTGCTTTATCTGGCCTCGGGCTCCCCGCGGCGACGTGAGTTGTTGACCCAGATCGGTGTGCCTTTCACCGTGGTCAGCGCCGCCATCGATGAAACGCCTCTTATTGACGAAACCCCCGTCGCCTATGTCGAGCGCCTGGCTCGAAGCAAGGCAGCGGCGGGTCTGGCTGCGCTCGAGCACAGCGCAGGCATCTGCGTGTTGGGTGCCGATACCGCTGTGATCGTGGATGGCAAGATTCTTGGCAAACCGGTGGATCAAGCCGATGCCTTGGCGATGTTGATGGCGTTGGCAGGGCGTGAGCATGAAGTCCTCACGGCCATCGCCCTTACCGACGGCCAGCGCTGTGAAACCCGCTGTGTAAGCAGTCGCGTGGGGTTTCGTGAGATTTCTGCCCAGGAGGCTACGACCTACTGGCACAGTGGCGAACCCCAGGACAAAGCCGGCGGCTATGCTATCCAGGGGCTGGGCTCGGTGTTCGTGAGCGGACTCAATGGCAGCTATTCCGCCGTGGTCGGCCTGCCGGTGTGCGAAACCGCGCAACTGCTCGGCCAATTCGGCATACCCTGTTGGCAAAACCTTACCGCGCGCTGAACGCCTCTACTTGCGCGCCAAGCCATAAGCGATCGGTCACTATTGTGAAAACGCCTGAACGAGACCCAGCCATGAGTGAAGAGATTCTGATCAATATCACGCCGATGGAATCGCGCGTGGCGGTGGTAGAGAACGGTGTTCTGCAAGAAGTGCATGTGGAGCGCACCCAGAAGCGCGGGATCGTCGGCAACATCTATAAAGGCAAGGTGGTGCGCGTATTGCCGGGCATGCAGGCGGCGTTCGTCGACATCGGCCTGGACCGCGCCGCCTTCATCCATGCTTCGGAAATCTCGCTGCGTGAAGGCCCGGCGGTGGAAAGTATCAGCGCCCTGGTGCACGAAGGGCAGAGCCTGGTGGTGCAGGTCACCAAGGACCCCATCGGTTCCAAGGGCGCCCGGCTGACTACCCAACTGTCGATTCCGTCGCGGTACCTGGTGTATATGCCGCGCACCGCCCATGTCGGTATTTCCCTCAAGATCGAGGATGAGGCCGAACGCGAGCGCCTGAAGAAGGTGGTCAGCGACTGTGTCGCCGCCGAGGGCATCAAGGAAGCCGGTGGTTTTATCCTGCGCACCGCCGCCGAGGGCGCGGGCGCCGATGAAATCCTGATGGATATCCGCTACCTGCGGCGTCTGTGGGACCAAATCGCGGCGCAGATTCAGACCATTGGCGCGCCAAGCGTCATCTATGAAGACCTCGGCCTGGCGTTGCGTACCTTGCGCGATCTGGTCAGCCCGAAAATTGAGAAAATTCGCATCGACTCGCGGGAAACCTTCCAGCGCACCACGCAATTTGTCGCCGAGCTGATGCCGGAAATTGCCGACCGCCTCGAGCACTATCCGGGCGAGCGGCCGATCTTCGACCTGTATGGCGTCGAAGACGAAATCCAGAAAGCCCTGGAGCGCAAGGTCCCGCTCAAGTCCGGTGGCTACCTGGTGGTGGACCCGGCAGAAGCCATGACCACCATCGACGTCAACACGGGCGCGTTCGTGGGGCACCGCAACCTCGAAGAGACCATCTTCAAGACCAACCTCGAAGCTGCCACGGCGATTGCGCGCCAACTGCGCCTGCGTAACCTGGGCGGCATCATCATCATCGACTTCATCGACATGGAAGACGCAGAGCACCAGCGCCAGGTACTGCGCACCCTCGAAAAACAGCTGGAACGCGACCACGCCAAGACCAACATCATCGGCATCACTGAGCTGGGCCTGGTGCAGATGACCCGCAAGCGCACCCGCGAGAGCCTTGAGCAAGTGCTGTGCGAACCCTGCAGCAGTTGCCAGGGCCGGGGTAAATTGAAAACCCCGGAAACGGTCTGCTACGAAATTTTCCGTGAAATCCTACGGGAGGCACGCGCCTATCAGGCCGAAGGTTATAGAGTGCTCGCCAACCAGAAAGTGGTCGACCGCCTGCTCGACGAAGAGTCGGGCAACGTCGCCGAACTGGAGGGGTTTATCGGGCGCACTATTCGTTTTCAGGTCGAAACCATGTATTCCCAGGAACAATACGACGTGGTGCTGCTCTGATCCCCATTCGTTTTTCTTTTCCGAGACCGACAGGCAATGATCTGTCGTCCGACTACCGCTTTGAGGGTCGCCTGACATGGAGCGTCTGATACGCTTTTTTGCCGCTTTGACCCGTTGGGGGCTGGGCCTGTGTGCCTTGCTGCTGGTATTGGCTGCGGTGTACGTGAGCCTGGGGCGTGAATTGACCCCGCTGGTGGCCGAATACCGCGTTGAAGTCCAGGCCAAGGCCCAGGCTGCGCTGCAGATGCCGGTGCATATCGGCAGCCTCGAAGGCCGCTGGAGTGGCTTTGCGCCGATAGTGCTGGCCCACGACGTGATGGTCGGCGAGGGCAGCAGTGCGTTGCGCCTGGACCAGGTCGAGGTGGTGCCCGACCTCTGGGCCAGCCTGACGGCCCGTGAAGTGCGCATCGCCCATCTGCAAGTCAGCGGCGTGCAGTTGAGCGTCAAGGAAGACCAGGACGGTCGCTGGACGCTGCAGGGCTTGCCGTTACAGGACAGCCCGTCACTGGACCCGCAACAACTGCTCACCCGTATGCAAATGGTCAAGCGCGTCTCGGTGCTCGACAGCCAGGTGACCTTGCAACCGTTCGACCGGGCGCCGGTGACCGTGACGTATGTGGGCCTGAGCCTGCACACCGGTATGGCCCGGCAACGCCTGGACGCGCGCCTGACGTTACCCGACGGCCAACCGCTCGCCCTGAGCCTGCGCAGCCGTATACGCGCCAGCCAATGGAAAGACGCTGAGGTCGAGGCCTACCTGAGCCTGCCTCAAAGCGACTGGGCCAAGTGGATTCCGTCCCGACTGACCCAACAATGGAAGCTCACCCAGCTCAAGGCCGGCGGTGAGTTCTGGCTCAACTGGGCCAACGGCACCGTGCAAAGCGCGGTGGTGCGCCTCAATTCGCCGCAGGTAAAGGGCAGCTACGCCGAGCGCCAGCCGGTGCATATCGAAAACCTGGCCCTGACCGCGTATGTGCAACGCAGCGACAGCGGCCTCAAGGTGCTGTTGGATTCGCTGGCGATGAACATCGGCGAAACCCGTTGGGAATCGCGCATGCAACTGCAGCAGAGTCTGGCCACCGATGACGCCCAGGAAGTGTGGAAGCTTCAGGCCGATCGGCTCGACCTGACCCCCATTACGCCATTACTCAATGCCCTGGCGCCGCTGCCGGAAGGGTTCGCTAAGGCTGTCGAGCACCTGAAAGCCACCGGCTTGTTGCGCAATGTGCTGGTGGACTTTCGCCCCCAGGACACCACCGATCAAAAAGTCAGTTTTGCCGCCAACCTCGAGCGTGTCGGTTTTGACGCGTACTTCGGCGCGCCGGCTGCGCGCAACGTGTCCGGCAGCATCAGCGGCGACCTGGGCCATGGCGAGTTGCGCATGGACAGCAAGGACTTCTCCCTGCACCTGTTCCCGATCTTCGCCAAGCCATGGCAATACATCCAGGCCAATGCGCGCCTGACCTGGACGCTGGACAAGCAGGGCTTCACTCTGATCGCGCCGTATATCAAGGTGCTGGGGGAGGAAGGCAAGGTCGCCGCGGATTTCCTGATTCGCCTGCATTTCGACCATAGCCAGGAGGACTACATGGACCTGCGGGTCGGCATGGTCGATGGCGATGGTCGTTTTACCCCCAAATATCTACCGGCAGTGCTGAGCCCGGCGCTGGATGAATGGTTGCGCACGGCGATCCTCAAAGGCGCGGTAGACGAAGGTTTTTTCCAGTACCAGGGCTCCTTGAGCCATAACGCGGTGCCGGCTTCGCGCAATATCAGCCTGTTCTTCAAGGTGCATGATGCCGAGCTGGCCTTCCAGCCGGGTTGGCCCCATGTGAACAAGGTCAATGGTGAGGTGTTCGTCGAGGAAAGCGGCGTGCGTATCCTGGCCAGCAAGGGCCAACTGCTCGATACCCAGGTCAAGGACGTCTACGTCAATATCCCTCACGCGCCGGCCGGCAAGGACAGCCACCTGCTGCTCACCGGCGGATTTTCCGGTGGTTTGGGCGACGGTTTGAAAATCCTCCAGGAAGCCCCCATCGGCACCGCATCCACCTTTGCGGGCTGGAAGGGCGAGGGCAACCTGCAAGGCAGTCTGGACCTGGACGTGCCTCTGGCCAAAGGCACCGAGCCTAAGATCGTGGTCGACTTCAAGACCGATAAAGCGCGCCTGCAACTGGCGGAACCTACCCTGGACCTGACCCAGCTCAAGGGTGACTTCCGTTTCGACAGCGCCAAGGGCCTGAGCGGCCAGAATATTTCGGCCCAGGCGTTCGACCGTCCGATCACCGCGCAGATTTTTGCCGAGGGCACACCCGGCAATATCAACACCCGCGTTATCGCCAAGGGGCAGGTGACGGTCAAGCGGCTCACCGACTGGTTGAAAATCAGCCAGCCGCTGCCGGTGTCCGGCGATATTCCGTACCAGTTGCAAGTGATCCTGGATGGCGCGGACAGTCAGTTGATGGTCAACTCCAATCTCAAGGGCGTCGCGGTGGACCTGCCGGCGCCGTTTGGCATGCCGGCGAGCCAGGGCCGTGACAGCACGTTCCGCATGACCTTGCAGGGTGCTGAGCGGCGTTACTGGTTTGATTACGGTGAGCTGGCGAACTTCACGTTTGCGGCGCCGCCGGACAACTTCAATGAGGGCCGCGGCGAATTGTTCCTTGGCGATGGCGACGCAGTGTTGCCCGGCGCGAAGGGCTTGCGCATTCGCGGGGTGCTCTCCGAACTTGACATCGACCCGTGGAAACAACTCGCCAACCGCTACGCCGGTAACGATCCGGGCGGCAATGCCAAGCAGCTGCTCAGTGGCGCTGATTTCAAGGTAGGCAAGCTGACCGGTTTCGGTACTCAGTTCGACCAGGTCAAACTGCAGCTGGATCGCAAGCCCGTGGCCTGGGGCCTGCAGTTCGACAGCCAGCAAGCCAAGGGCACGGTCAACCTGCCGGACGCCAAGGGCGCACCTATCGCAATCAATCTGCAGTACGTGAAGCTGCCTGCGGTCGACCCCACCGTACAGGCAGACGAGAATGCGCCGGACCCGTTGGCCGATATCGATCCCAAGGATATTCCGGCATTGGATATCGCCATCGATCAACTCTTCCAGGGCCCGGACCTGGTGGGCGCGTGGTCGCTGAAAGTCCGGCCGACCGCCAAGGGCCTGGCCTTCAACAGCCTGGACCTGGGCCTCAAGGGCATGCAACTCAACGGCGCCGGTGGTTGGGAAGGCGCGCCAGGGGCCAGCAGCAGTTGGTACAAGGGGCGATTGGACGGCAAGAACATTGCCGACGTGCTCAAAGGCTGGGGCTTTGCGCCTACGGTAACCAGCGAGGACTTCCACCTGGACGTGGATGGCCGCTGGCCCGGTTCGCCCGCCTGGGTCGGGCCCAAACGGTTCTCCGGTAGCCTGGATGCAGCATTCCGTAAAGGCCAGTTCGTGGAAGTGGAAGGTGGCGCCCAGGCATTGCGGGTATTCGGCCTGCTTAACTTCAATTCCATCGGCCGCCGTTTGCGCCTGGACTTTTCCGACTTGCTCGGCAAAGGCCTGAGCTATGACCGGGTCAAGGGCTTGCTCGCAGCCAGTAACGGCGTGTTCGTGACCCGTGAGCCCATCACCATGACCGGGCCGTCCACCAACCTTGAGCTGAACGGCACCCTGGATCTGGTGGCGGATCGCGTCGATGCCAAGTTGCTGGTGACGCTGCCGGTCACCAACAACCTGCCTATCGCGGCGTTGATTGTCGGCGCGCCGGCCATTGGCGGCGCATTGTTTCTGATCGACAAGCTGATCGGTGATCGGGTGTCGCGCTTCGCCAGCGTGCAGTACACCGTGCAAGGCCCGTGGAAAGACCCGAAAATTACCTTCGACAAGCCATTTGAAAAGCCAAACTGAGAGGCTGTGGAGTAGCATGGCCCCATGCCCTTTACGGAGTGTCGGCCCATGCCCTTTGCGGTAATTCAAATGGTCAGCCAGAGTGATGTGCTGGCGAACCTGGCCCAGGCACGCCGCCTGCTGGAACGCGCGGCGGCGGATGGCGCCAGGCTTGCGGTACTGCCGGAAAATTTCGCCGCCATGGGCCGCCGTGACATGGCTGACATCGGTCGGGCCGAGGCCCTGGGTGAAGGCCCGATCCTGCCATGGTTGAAACAGGCCGCCCGCGACCTCACCTTATGGATAGTGGCCGGCACACTACCGTTGCCACCCAAGGACCAACCGAACGCCAAGCCTAACGCCTGTTCGCTGTTGATCGATGACCGCGGTGAAATCGTCGCTCGCTACGACAAGCTGCATTTGTTCGATGTGGATGTGGCGGATGCCCGGGGTCGTTATCGCGAATCCGACGACTATGCTTTCGGAAGCAACGTGGTGGTGGCGGATACGCCGGTGGGGCGCTTGGGGCTGACGGTGTGCTATGACCTGCGCTTCCCCGAGCTGTACAGTGAGCTGCGCGCGGCGGGGGCTGAGTTGATCAGCGCGCCCTCGGCGTTTACGGCGGTGACCGGGGCGGCGCATTGGGATGTGCTGATTCGTGCACGGGCCATCGAAACCCAGTGTTACCTGCTGGCGGCTGCCCAGGGCGGTGTGCACCCGGGGCCACGGGAAACCCACGGGCACGCGGCAATTATCGACCCCTGGGGGCGGGTGTTGGCCCAACAGGATCAAGGCGAAGCGGTGTTGGTGGCCGAACGCGACAGCAAAGAACAGGCGTCGATACGGGCGCGCATGCCGGTGGTCAATCACCGGCGCTTTTTCTCGCAGGGCGCACAGCGACCTGCTTCAGAACGATGAATTTAAGGCCAAACCTATGAGCGAGTTGTTGTCCTCAGTCAGTGAACATCTCCTGGCACCCGGTGGCGTGACCATCGAAAGTCTGCAAACCGTGCTGGGCGATCTGGCCGGACCCGGGATCGACGCGGCCGACCTGTATTTCCAGGGGCAGATTTCCGAGTCCTGGGCGTTGGAAGACGGCATCGTCAAGGAAGGCAGTTTCAACCTTGATCAGGGTGTAGGCGTTCGCGCGCAATCCGGGGAAAAAACCGGTTTTGCCTACAGCAACGCCATTACGTTGGAGGCCCTGGGGCTGGCTGCGCGTGCGGCCCGCTCGATTTCCCGCGCAGGCCAGAACGGCACGGTGCAGGCGTTCAGCACCCAGGACGTGGCGCAGTTGTATGCGCCGGACAATCCGCTGGAAGTGATCAGCCGCGCAGAGAAGGTCGAGTTGCTCAAACGAGTCGACGCGGCGACCCGCGCCCTGGACCCGCGTATCCAGCAGGTCACCGTGAGCATGGCCGGCGTGTGGGAGCGCATCCTCGTCGCGTCTACCGACGGCGGGCTGGCGGCAGATGTGCGGCCACTGGTGCGTTTCAACGTGAGTGTGATCGTCGAGCAGAACGGCCGCCGCGAGCGCGGCGGCCATGGCGGTGGCGGGCGTACCGACTACCGTTATTTCCTCGCCGAAGACCGCGCCATGGGTTATGCCCGTGAAGCCTTGCGCCAGGCGCTGGTCAACCTGGAAGCGATTCCGGCGCCGGCCGGTACCTTGCCGGTGGTGCTGGGTTCGGGTTGGTCCGGTGTGCTGCTGCACGAAGCCGTGGGCCATGGGCTGGAAGGCGACTTCAACCGCAAGGGCAGTTCCGCCTACAGCGGGCGTATGGGCGAGATGGTCGCCTCCAAGCTGTGCACCATTGTCGATGACGGTACCTTGGCCGGTCGCCGGGGTTCGTTGAGTGTGGATGACGAGGGCACGCCCACGGAGTGCACCACCCTGATCGAAAACGGCGTACTCAAGGGCTATATGCAAGACAAGCTCAACGCCCGCCTGATGGGCGTGGCGCGCACCGGCAACGGTCGCCGCGAATCCTATGCCCACCTGCCTATGCCACGCATGACCAACACCTACATGCTCGGCGGCCAAAGCGATCCGGCAGAAATCATTGCTTCCGTGAAGCGCGGCATCTACTGCGCCAACCTCGGCGGCGGGCAGGTGGATATCACCAGCGGCAAGTTCGTGTTTTCCACCAGCGAGGCGTACTTGATCGAAGACGGCAAGATTACCGCGCCGGTCAAGGGAGCGACGTTGATTGGTAATGGGCCGGAGGCCATGAGCAAGGTGTCGATGGTCGGTAACGACCTGTCGCTGGACAGCGGCGTGGGCACGTGCGGGAAGGATGGGCAGTCGGTGCCGGTGGGCGTGGGCCAGCCAACCTTGAAAATCGATGCGATAACCGTGGGTGGCACGGGCTCGTAAGCCCGCAAGCTTCGGGTGGCGAAGGTCGCCACCCGGGGAAGAGGATCAGCGCAGGCCGCGTTGAGTCTCGTCCAGCTCACGGATGTATTTGAAGATTTTACGGCTGGTGGCCGGCGCCTTGTTATGCGCCGTTTCATGTTGGGCTTGACGGATCAGGGAGCGCAATTGCTGGCGGTCCGCTTCCGGATAGTCCAATACGAATTTCTCCAGCACGGCGTCATCGCCCTCGATCAGGCGGTCACGCCAACGCTCCAGGTTATGGAAGCGTTCGTTGTACTGGCGAGTGGAGGCATCGGTTTGATCGAGCAAGGCCAGAATGGCGTCAGTATCCTGATCGCGCATCAGCTTGCCGATAAACATGATGTGCCGTTTGCGCGCGATATTCGCGGTGTGCTTAGGCGCATCGGCCAAGGCCCGACGCATTTCGTCGGTCAGTGGCAGTTTTGCAATCAAGTCCTTTTTGAGCGTCGTAAGGCGCTCGCCAAGGTCAACCAGAGCATGCAGCTCACGTTTGACCTGGGTTTTGCTTTTCTCCCCATCGAGGGAGTCGTCGTAAGAATCAACCATGGTGGCAGTCCGCAAAGAAACGCCGCCATGATAACCAGTCGGGGGCCGCTTGTCCGGCCCGGTCGCTCGATGGCCTTAACCGAGAGCAGAATTTGAGTGGAGAAAACCATGAGTGCAGCCCAAAGCGTCGGTCCGCAAGCGTTACCGGCACTGCAGGAACAAGTCGAGCAGATCCTTGCCGAAGCCAAGCGCCAGGGGGCCAGCGCCTGTGAGGTAGCAGTGTCGCTGGAGCAGGGGCTGTCGACTTCGGTGCGTCAGCGGGAAGTGGAGACCGTAGAATTCAATCGCGACCAAGGGTTTGGGATTACCTTGTATGTGGGCCAGCGCAAAGGTTCGGCCAGCACCTCGGCCAGTGGCCCGGAGGCGATCCGCGAGACCGTTGCCGCCGCGTTGGCAATCGCCAAGCACACCTCCGAGGATGAAAGTTCAGGCTTGGCCGACAAAGCGCTGATGGCCAAGGACCTGCAGGATTTCGACCTGTTCCACGCCTGGGATATCACGCCTGAGCAAGCCATCGAACAGGCGCTGACCTGCGAAGCCGCGGCGTTCGACGCCGATGCGCGTATCAAGAACGCCGACGGCACCACCCTGAGTACGCATCAGGGCTGCCGTGTCTACGGTAACAGCCATGGTTTTATCGGTGGCTATGCGTCCACGCGTCACAGTCTGAGTTGCGTCATGATCGCCGAAGCCGGCGGCCAGATGCAGCGTGATTACTGGTATGACGTGAACCGCCAAGGCGAGTTGCTGGCCGACCCGGTAAGCATTGGTCAGCGTGCGGCGCAGCGTGCAGCCAGTCGCTTGGGCGCACGCCCGGTGCCCACGTGCGAAGTGCCGGTATTGTTTTCCGCCGAATTGGCCGGTGGTTTGTTCGGTAGTTTTCTCGGGGCGATTTCCGGCGGCAACCTGTATCGCAAATCTTCATTCCTTGAAGGCGCAATCGGCCAGAAGCTATTCCCGGAGTGGTTGACCATCGATGAGCGCCCGCACCTGATGCGCGCCATGGGCAGCGCCTCGTTCGACGGCGACGGCCTGGCCACGTATGCCAAGCCGTTCGTCGAGAAGGGCGAGTTGGTGTCTTATGTATTGGGCACCTACGCTGGACGCAAGCTAGGCCTGCCAAGCACCGCCAACTCCGGCGGGGTTCACAACCTGTTCGTGACCCATGGCGATGAAGACCAGGCGGCGCTGTTACGTCGCATGGGGCGCGGCCTGCTGGTGACCGAATTGATGGGCCAAGGGCTGAACATGGTGACGGGTGACTATTCCCGTGGCGCGGCGGGGTTCTGGGTGGAAAACGGTGAGATTCAGTTCGCCGTCCAGGAGGTGACGATCGCCGGCAACATGCGCGATATGTTCAAGCAGATCGTGGCCGTGGGTAACGACCTGGAATTGCGCAGCAATATTCGCACGGGCTCCGTGTTGATCGAACGGATGACAGTCGCCGGTAGCTGAACTGCGACGCTTCAGCAAAAAGGCGCGCCATATCGATAATGGCGCGCCTTTTTTTGTGCCGCTGGCGGACAGGATTAATCTGCTGTTGTTGTTTTGATTCTTAATATCATTTAATAATGAATATCATTACCGAATGAGTGTGGATCATGAGTTCTATCTTGCATGAGGACCCTTACCTGGAAAGTTGGCGGTGGATGAGTCGTCAGATTCGCTGCGGGCTCGACCCCAATGAGCCTCGCCTGATCGAACATTACCTCAATGAGGGGCGCTATCTGGCGTGTTGCACCGCGACCCACCCGTGGACGATCGCTGAAACGTCATTTCGATTGCTCATCGACACCGCCAATGATGTCGCGCTGCCCTGGCATTGGCGCTCCTCGTGCCTGGACCAGGCCTGGCGCCCCCTGCGCGACCTGGAAAAACTCTCCCACTGCGCCTGCCGCCTCAAGCGCTGGCAGGCCTTCGCCTGGCAATTGGCGACCTGCCAATTGCTGCCATCCCTCTCTCACGCCGACTTGGTGCAAGGATCTGACGATGAGTAACACCCGTATCGAACGCGACAGCATGGGCGAACTGCAAGTCCCCGCCGAGGCCTTGTACGGTGCGCAAACCCAGCGCGCGGTGAACAACTTTCCGATCAGCCATCAGCGCATGCCGGCGCAGTTCATTCGCGCGCTTATCCTGGCCAAGGCCGCTGCCGCCAGGGCCAACGTCGACCTCAAGCAAATCAGCGAAGGGCAGGGCAAGGCCATTGTCGATGCCGCCCAAGGTTTATTGGAAGGCGACTACATGCAGCACTTTCCGGTGGATATCTTCCAGACCGGCTCCGGCACAAGCTCCAACATGAATGCCAACGAAGTGATTGCGACCCTGGCCAGCCGCTTGCTGGGCGAGGTGGTAAACCCCAATGACCACGTCAACTGCGGACAAAGCAGCAACGACATCATCCCGACCACCATTCATGTCAGCGCCGCGCTGGTGCTGCACGAGCAAACACTGCCGGCCTTGCTGCACCTGGTGCAGGTGATCGAGCAAAAGGCCGAAGCGGTCCACCCGTTTATCAAGACCGGCCGTACCCACTTGATGGATGCCATGCCGGTGCGCATGAGCCAGGTGCTCAATGGCTGGGCGCAGCAGCTCAAGGCCAATGTCGGCCACCTGCAAGACCTGCTGCCGGCGCTGCAGGCGCTGGCCCAGGGTGGCACGGCGGTGGGCACTGGCATCAACGCGCACCCTGAGTTTGCCGCACGCTTCAGCCAGCACCTGAGCCACCTGACCCAGGTGACGTTCACGCCGGGCAAGAACCTGTTTGCGTTGATTGGCTCCCAGGACACCGCCGTTGCCGTCTCCGGCCAGTTGAAAGCCACCGCTGTATCGCTGATGAAGATCGCCAATGACCTGCGCTGGATGAACTCCGGCCCGTTGGCCGGCCTCGGCGAAATCGAGCTGGAAGGTCTGCAGCCGGGGTCGTCGATCATGCCGGGCAAGGTCAATCCTGTGATTCCGGAAGCCACGGCCATGGTGGCCGCCCAGGTCATCGGCAACGACACGGTGATCACTGTCGCTGGCCAGTCCGGCAACTTCGAGCTGAACGTGATGCTGCCGATCATCGCCCAGAACCTGCTCAGTAGCCTGGAGTTGCTGGCCAACGCCAGCCGTTTGCTGGCGGACAAGGCCATTGCCAGCTTCAAGGTCAACGAAGCCAAACTCAAGGAGGCGTTATCGCGCAACCCGATTCTGGTCACTGCCCTCAATCCGATCATTGGTTACCAAAAGGCCGCTGAAATCGCCAAGCAGGCTTATCAGCAGGGTCGTCCGGTGATCGATGTCGCCCTCGAACACACCGACTTGCCGCGCAGCCAACTGGAAGTCCTGCTGGACCCGGAAAAGCTCACGGCCGGCGGCGTGTAATCACCGACCCTGCTTTGGAGGCTCACCATGGAGCACTGGAAACGCACGATCGAACGGGCCAATCGCTGCTTTATGGCGGGCGAGCTGGTAGACGCCCGCGAGGCCTACTTGCAAGCCCTGGCCCTCGCCCAGGTGTTGTTCGAACGCTGGGCGGATGCCGACGAAGCCGTGGCGGCTTGCGTCATTTCCCATCACAACCTGGCAGACCTGCACCTGCGCCTGAACCAGCCTGAGGAAAGCGCGGAATACCTCTGCGCCATTCACCAGCGCCTGCTGCAGGCCATGCAGGACGCGCGGCTCAGTTCGCAGTTGCGCGAGGCCGCGTTGCGCCAGAGCAGCAAAACCTATGTCGAACTGTTGAATTTCATCAGCGATCACGGCGAGTACCCGCGCACCCATCGCTTGCTGGGCGGTGCCGCGTCGCAACCGACCCCCTCTTACTATGGAGCACATTGATATGACCTACACCCTGCCGGCTTTGCCTTACGCCTACGACGCCCTCGAACCCCATATCGATGCGCAAACCATGGAAATTCACTACACCAAGCATCACCAAACCTACATCAATAACCTTAATGCCGCCGTCGAAGGCACCGAGTTCGCAGGCTGGCCGGTGGAGAAGCTGGTTTCCAGCGTTGAAAAATTACCGGAGCAATTACGCGCTGCCGTGGTCAATCAAGGAGGCGGGCATGCCAACCATTCGCTGTTCTGGGCGGTCATGTCGCCCACAGGTGGCGGAATACCTGAGGGGGAACTGGGCAAGGCGATCGACGAGCAACTGGGTGGCTTCGACAGTTTCAAGGAGGCCTTTACCAAAGCGGCGTTGACCCGTTTCGGCAGCGGCTGGGCCTGGTTGAGCGTCACCCCGCAAAAGACCTTGGTGGTGGAAAGCAGCGGCAACCAGGACAGCCCGCTGATGAGCGGCAACACGCCGATCCTCGGTTTGGACGTTTGGGAGCACGCCTATTACTTGCTGTATCAAAACCGACGACCGGAGTACATCAATGCATTCTATAGCGTCATCAATTGGCCGGAGGTTGCCGTGCGCTACCAGGACGCTTTGGCCTGATATTCACCCTATAACAAGATCTAAGGCCGACTATGGGTACTGAAACACTGGCGATTAGCAGCGTGCGATTATTTCGCTACGCGTTAGGCTCCCTGCTTGTATTAGTCGGTACGGCATTGCTGGTGGCCCATGGGCTGGCCTGGCTCGACCTGGAGCCGCGCATCTTGCGCGCCTTGCAAGGCGGGGCGATCTGCGCACTCGGCACCGCCTTGGGCGCGGTGCCGGTGCTGGTGATCCGCCGAATGCCAGCGGCGCTGAGCGATACCTTGCTGGGGTTTGGGGCGGGGGTAATGCTGGCGGCGACCGCCTTTTCGCTGGTCGTGCCGGGCATTGCCGCCGCTGAAAGCCTGGGATTGTCACCCTGGGGCGCGGCTGGTTTGATCAGCTTCGGCATTATGCTGGGTGCATTCGGGCTCTATCTCGTGGACCGCAAGGTCTCCGGCGCCAGCCCGGAAATGCTGGTGGGCACGCCGGATAAGCCGGTTATCCCGCCGCGCATCTGGCTGTTTGTGTTTGCCATCATTGCCCACAACATTCCGGAAGGCATGGCCGTGGGGGTTTCTGCGGGTGGCGGCATGGCGGATGCAGACAGCCTCGCCATGGGCATTGCCCTGCAGGACGTACCGGAAGGCCTGGTGATCGCGCTGGTACTGGCTGGGGCGGGAATGTCGCGGATCAAGGCGTTCCTGATCGGCGCTGCGTCAGGTTTGGTCGAACCGGTCTTCGCAGTGCTGTGCGCGTGGCTGGTGAGCCTTGCCGAAGTGCTGTTGCCCCTGGGGCTGGCGCTGGCTGCTGGCGCGATGCTGTTGGTGGTGACCCATGAGGTCATCCCCGAGTCGCGCCGAAACGGTCACGATAAGCTCGCCAGCCTGGGGTTGTGCATCGGGTTTTGCTTGATGATGGTGATGGATACGGCGTTAGGGTAAAGCTTACTCTGATGGAGGGAAGAGCTTATTCGCCTTCATCAAAGTAGTTATTGATCAACGCCACCAATGCTTCCATCGCTTCGTGCTCCTGCTCACCCTCGGTTTTCAGGTGGATTTTGGTGCCCTTGCCTGCGGCAAGCATCATCATCGCCATGATGCTTTTACCGTCGACCATCGATTCTGGCGTGCGCCCGGCGCGTATCTGGCAGGGGAACTGCCCGGCAACGCCGACAAACTTGGCTGAGGCTCGGGCGTGCAAACCCAGCTTGTTGATGATTTCAATTTCCCGAGCCGGCATCGCAGTGGTGTTCCTTTCAGCTAAGGTCGCGGTGGCGAACCTGGACATTCTTGAGGGTTTGTTGCAGCACCTGGCCGAGCCGTTCCGTCAGGTAGACGGAGCGGTGGTGGCCACCGGTGCAGCCGATGGCAATGGTGACATAGGCGCGATTGCTCGCGGCAAAGCGCGGCAACCATTTGAGCAGGTAGGTGGAGATGTCCTGGAACATCTCTTCCACATCCGCTTGTGCCGCCAGATAGTCGATCACGGGCTGATCGAGCCCGGACTGATCGCGCAACTCCGGCTTCCAATAAGGATTGGGCAGGCAGCGCACGTCGAACACCAAGTCGGCGTCCACCGGCATGCCACGCTTGAAACCAAATGACTCGACCAGAAACGCCGTGCCAGGCTCCGGCTGGTTCAGCAATCGCAGTTTGATCGCATCGCGCAGCTGGTACAGGTTCAGGTTGGTGGTGTTGATCTTGAGGTCGGCCAGATCGATGATCGGCCCCAGCAGCTTGGTCTCGTCCTGGATGGCTTCCGCCAGGGAACGGTTGGCGCTGCTGAGCGGGTGGCGTCGACGGGTTTCGGAGAAACGCTTGAGCAGGGTTTCTTCGTCGGCATCCAGGTACAGCACGTCGCAATGAATATGCTTGGCGCGCACTTCCTCAAGCAGTTCGGGGAACCGCGAGAGATGGCTGGGCAGGTTGCGGGCGTCGATCGACACGGCGACCAGCGGTTGCGCCAGTTCGGTGTGGATCAGGGCGCGCTCGGCCAATTCCGGCAGCAGCCCGGCGGGCAGGTTGTCGATGCAATAGAAGCCGCTGTCTTCAAGCACATTGAGGGCAGTGCTCTTACCCGAGCCGGAACGGCCGCTGACGATGATCAAACGCATGATTATTGCCCGCTTTGCTCATCCAGGACGACCTGATACAACGCCTCATTACTTTTGGCACTGCGCAGTTTATCGCGTACTTCCTTGCGGTCGAGCATGCTGGCGATCTGCCGGAGCAGCTCCAGGTGCGCATCGGTGGCAGCTTGGGGGACCAGCAGAACGAACAGCAGGTCGACCGGGGCGCCGTCGATGGCATCGAAATCGATGGGTTTTTCCAAGTGCAGTAGGGCACTGACGGGCGTGTCGCAGCCTTTAAGACGGCAATGTGGGATTGCGATGCCGTTACCAAAACCAGTGGAGCCCAGTTTTTCACGGTCAATCAGGGCCTTGAACACAACTTGCTCATCCAGCTCAGGCACTTCACGGCTGATCAGGTTGGCGATGTGTTCGAGGGCTTTTTTCTTGCTGCCGCCCGGCACGTTCACGAGGGAACGGCCGGGGGTCAGGATGGTTTCAAGTCGGATCATGGGGGGAGAGTTAACGACCTGTACCTTGCATCAGGTGCAGATTCTTTTCCTTATGCTTTTTGAGTTGGCGGTCAAGCTTGTCGGTGAGCAAGTCGATCGATGCATACATGTCTTCATGCTCGGCGTTAGCAACCACTTCGCCACCGGGTATCTGCAGGGTCGCTTCAATTTTCTGCTGAAGCTTATCGACCTTCATGATGACCTGCACGTTGGTGATCTTGTCGAAATGTCCTTCAAGCTTTTTCAGCTTCTGTTCGACGTATTCGCGCATGGGTGGGGTGACTTCTACATGGTGTCCACTGATGTTGACTTGCATACAGCTTCTCCTTCGTTGCCAGTGCATAAAGCGGCAGGCGAAAAGCGCCTGCCACTGGAACGCTGTGCCCCGCCCGTCACATCAAACGCTTTCGCTCGCTGGAAGGCGCGATCCCGAGAGACTCGCGGTACTTGGCGACGGTTCGACGGGCGACCTGAATGCCTTGTGCCTCCAGTAAACCAGCGATCTTGCTGTCACTCAACGGCTTTTTCTGATTTTCCGCGGCAACCAGTTTTTTGATGATCGCGCGGATCGCCGTGGACGAGCATTCGCCGCCTTCGGAGGTGCTTACATGGCTGGAGAAAAAGTATTTCAGCTCATAAATACCCCGTGGGGTATGCATGAATTTTTGCGTGGTCACCCGTGAAATCGTCGATTCGTGCATGCCGACTGCTTCAGCGATGTCGTGCAGTACCAGCGGCTTCATCGCCTCGTCGCCATATTCCAGGAAGCCGCGCTGGTGCTCGACGATCTGGGTAGCCACTTTCATCAGGGTTTCGTTGCGGCTCTGCAGGCTTTTGATGAACCAGCGCGCTTCCTGCAGCTGGTTGCGCATGAAGGTGTTGTCGGCGCTGGTATCGGCGCGGCGCACGAAGCCGGCGTATTGCGGGTTGACCCGCAGGCGTGGCACCGACTCCTGGTTCAGTTCCACCAGCCAGCGCTCGTTGTCCTTGCGCACGATCACATCAGGCACGACATATTCTGCTTCGCTGGACTCGATCTGCGAGCCCGGCCGAGGATTGAGGCTCTGAACCAGCTCGATGACCTGGCGCAGCTCGTCTTCCTTGAGTTTCATGCGGCGCATCAGCTGGCTGTAGTCGCGGCTGCCGAGCAAGTCGATGTAATCGCTGACCAGGCGCTTGGCTTCAGCGAGCCAGGGGGTCTTGGCCGGTAGCTGGCGCAATTGCAGCAGCAGGCACTCGCTGAGCGTACGGGCGCCAATGCCGGCGGGCTCGAATTGCTGGATACGATGCAGGACGGCTTCGATCTCGTCCAGCTCGATATCCAGTTCCGGGTCGAAGGCCTCAAGAATTTCTTCGAGCGTCTCGTCCAGATAACCCTGGTTATTGATGCAGTCGATCAGGGTGACGGCGATCAAGCGATCGGTGTCGGACATCGGCGCCAGGTTCAGTTGCCACAGCAAGTGGCTCTGCAGGCTCTCGCCGACCGACGTACGGGTGGTGAAGTCCCATTCGTCGTCGTCATTGCTGGGCAGGCTGCTGGCACTGGTCTGGTAGACGTCTTCCCATGCGGTGTCCACGGGCAGCTCGTTGGGAATGCGTTCGTTCCATTCGCCGTCCTCGAGGTTGTCCACCGTAGGGGCGGTTTCCTGATAGGACGGTTCCTGTACATCGGGATTGGGCTTTTGCTCGATATTGTCGGCCAAGGGGTCGGTATTGTCGAAGTCGTCGCCTTCTTCCTGGCGTTCGAGCATCGGATTGGACTCCAGGGCCTCCTGGATTTCCTGTTGCAGGTCCAGGGTCGACAATTGGAGCAGGCGGATGGCCTGTTGCAGCTGCGGTGTCATCGTCAGCTGCTGGCCCATTCTCAGGACTAGCGATGGTTTCATGGCAGGGGCTTAACACCTTATTCGCCGGCGCAATGCGCCATCCACGACAGGGCGCGTGAGCGCCAACATAAGCAAATTATATGCCTGATATCGAGGCCTTTGCCTAGAGCGCGGTAACAATAAAAAAGCTGAGTTTTTTATTGACTCGCTCGCGCGCTCGCAAAGGGCCCGATATCACCGTGTTTACAGGCGGAACTCGTGACCCAGATAAACTTCTTTCACCAGCTCGTTGGCCAGGATAGTCGCGGAATCACCTTCGGCAATCAGCTGCCCATCGTTGACGATGTAAGCGGTTTCGCAGATATCGAGGGTTTCACGGACGTTGTGGTCGGTGATCAGCACACCGATGCCCTTGGCCTTGAGGTGGTGAATGATCTGCTTGATGTCGCCCACCGAAATCGGGTCAACGCCAGCGAACGGTTCGTCCAGCAAGATGAATTTGGGAGCGGTCGCCAGGGCGCGGGCGATCTCCACGCGGCGACGTTCACCACCGGACAAGCTCATGCCGAGGTTGTCGCGAATGTGGTTGATGTGGAACTCCTGCAACAGGCTTTCCAGTTCCTTGCGGCGGCCGTCGCGGTCGAGTTCCTTGCGGGTCTCGAGGATTGCCATGATGTTGTCGGCTACCGACAGTTTGCGGAAGATCGACGCCTCCTGCGGAAGATAGCCGATACCTGCGCGCGCACGACCATGCATCGGCTGGTGGCTGACGTCCAGATCGTCGATCAATACGCGCCCCTGGTCCGCCTGGACCAGCCCGACGATCATGTAGAAGCAAGTGGTCTTGCCGGCGCCGTTGGGGCCGAGCAGGCCGACGATCTGGCCGCTGTCGATCGACAGGCTCACATCGCGTACCACCTGACGGCTTTTATAGGCTTTGGCCAGATGCTGGGCTTTCAGGGTTGCCATTACTCGGCCTTCTTCTTCGGCTGGATGACCATGTCGATCCGTGGGCGAGGCGCGGTGACCTTGTTGCCATTGGCGCGACCCGCCTGGGCGACCTGGGTCTGGGTGTTGTAAACGATCTTCTCGCCTTCGGTGGAGTTACCGTCAGCACTGAGCACCTTGGCCTGGTCGATCAATACGATGCGATTTTGCTGGGCATGGTATTGGATGGTCTTGCCGTAGCCTTTCATCGGCCCTGGGTCTTCTGCCTTTTGCTTCTGCTCGAAGTAAGCCAGGTTGCCCACCGAGGTCACGACGTCGATATCGCCGGCCTGGGTGCGAGTCAGTGTCACCGTATTACCGGTGATCTTCATCGAACCCTGGGTGATGATCACGCCACCGGTGTAGGTCGCGACGCCTTGCTTGTCATCCAGCTGCGCATCGTCAGCCGAGATGTGGATCGGTTGCTGGCTATCGTTCGGCAGAGCCCAGGCGCTCACGCTTCCCAGTGCTGCGCCCAGACCGAGCAAAATAGGGAGGGTTTTAACGAGCCTCATACTGTCCTCTTACGTTCGATAGCAGGTGTATCCTGCTTTCTTTCAAATACGCTTTCATTCCCTTGCCGGTCGATACACCGCCAGCGCCGTCGATTCTAACGTCTTGCTCGGTCTGCGCATATTGCTGTTGTGGGAATACCGTCATGCGACTGCTGGTAATAATGGTGTCCCGGTTCTGCGCGTCTGTACGTGCGACGCGCACCGAGTCGATCAGTTCGATTTCGGTGCCGTCCGGATTGACCTCGCCACGCAGGCTGGTGACGTGCCACGGCAGTTCGGTGCCACGGTACATGTTCAAGTCCGGATTGGTCAGCAGGCTGACTTCCGAGGCTTTCAAGCGCTCGACCTTGTCGGAGACCAATACGTACTGCACCTTGCCATCGGGCAGGAACTGCACGGTATGGGTGTTGGTGGCGAAGTTGTCGATGATGCTTTCATCCACCTGCACGACAGGCTTGTCGAGAAAGCGCTCCGGGCTGATATTCCAGTAGCCCACCGCGAGCAACAGCGCGGCGATGACCCCGAATAGCAGGAAGTTGCGAATCTTTTTGCTCAGCATATAACGCTCTATAAGTAGGCGGCGTGGGCCGCTTCAAGACTGCCCTGGGCACGCAGGATCAACTCGCAGAACTCGCGGGCGGCACCTTCGCCACCGCGGGCGGCGGTAATGCCATGGGCGTGTTCACGCACAAACGCTGCGGCATTGGCGACGGCCATGCCCAGGCCTACCCGACGGATTACCGGCAGGTCAGGCAGATCGTCACCCAGATAGGCGACTTGTTCATAGCTTAGGTTGAGTTGGCCAAGAAGCTCGTCCAGCACCACCAGTTTATCCTCGCGGCCTTGATACAGGTGAGCAATTCCGAGGTTTTGTGCGCGACGTTCCACAACGGGGGTCTTTCGACCACTGATAATCGCTGTTTGCACGCCTGCCGCCATCAGCATCTTGATGCCCTGGCCGTCGAGGGTGTTGAACGTCTTGAATTCGCTGCCGTCTTCGAGAAAGTACAGGCGGCCATCGGTCAGCACGCCATCGACGTCGAATATCGCCAACTTGATGTTTTTACCGCGTTGCAACAGGTCGCTGGTCATTTACATCACTCCTGCACGCAACAAGTCGTGCATGTTCAGGGCGCCGATAGGGTGGTCGTGGTCATCGACCACCACCAGCGCGCCGATCTTGTGGTCTTCCATGATCTTCAGGGCTTCGGCTGCAAGCATCTCGGGGCGCGCGGTCTTGCCGTGGGGCGTCATCACGGCATCGATGGTTGCGGTATGGATGTCGATGGCCCGGTCCAGGGTGCGCCGCAGATCACCGTCGGTGAATACTCCGGCCAGTCGGCCGTCGGCTTCCAGGATCACGGTCATGCCCAGGCCCTTGCGGGTCATTTCCATCAGCGCGTCCTTGAGCAAGGTGCCGCGTTGCACGTGGGGCAATTCATCGCCCGCATGCATGACGTTTTCCACCTTCAACAGCAAGCGACGGCCCAGGGCGCCACCGGGGTGCGAAAATGCGAAATCTTCAGCGGTGAACCCACGAGCCTCAAGCAGCGCCACCGCCAGCGCGTCGCCCATGACCAGTGCCGCAGTCGTCGACGAGGTGGGCGCCAGGTTCAGCGGGCAGGCTTCATGGGCGACATGAACGTTCAAGTTCACTTCGGCGGCCTTGGCCAGTGTCGATTCCGGGTTGCCGGTGACGCTGATCATCTTGATGCCCAGGCGCTTGATCAGCGGCAGCAGGGTGACGATTTCGTTGGTGGTGCCGGAGTTGGACAATGCCAGAATCACGTCATCCTTGGTAATCATGCCCATATCACCATGGCTGGCTTCGGCCGGGTGCACGAAGAACGCTGTGGTTCCGGTGCTGGCCAGCGTAGCGGCGATCTTGTTGCCGACGTGGCCGGACTTGCCCATGCCAACCACGACAACGCGGCCTTTGCTGGCCAGAATCATCTCGCAGGCGCGTACGAAATCTGCGTCGATATGCGCCAGCAAACCTTCTACGGCTTCCAGCTCGAGGCGGATGGTGCGTTGTGCGGATTGGATGAGGTCGCTGGATTGGCTCATGTCTGAAGTCGTATAGCCTGACGAAAAGGCGGCGATTATAGCGGTAATGATCGATTCGCTCACATAAGTTCGTCAGGCTTTATTCTGAGCGTCTCCAGGATTCGTCTGAATAACATAGCCGGCAACGTTTTTCGCTGTGCTGAATCTGAACAAGCGCTGTTCCGGCCTTGGGGGCTCTGCACCAGCAGTGATATAGTTCGCGGCCAGTTCGGTCCGCCCAACCCATGGCGTAACTATTGCACATCCGTTGCAAACCAAAATCGCATACATGGTGTCTGAGTGAAAGGCTGCATCCCAAGGAGATTAGATGAGTGCCGATAACGCCTACGCGGTCGAGCTGAAGGGCCTTTCCTTCAAGCGCGGTACGCGCAGCATCTTCAATAACGTCGATATTCGCATTCCTCGCGGAAAAGTCACGGGCATCATGGGGCCTTCCGGTTGCGGCAAGACCACCTTGTTGCGCCTGATGGGCATGCAATTGCGCCCCAGTGCCGGCGAAGTGTGGGTCAACGGCCAGAACCTGCCGACGCTGTCGCGCAGCGATCTGTTCGATGCGCGCAAGCACATGGGGGTACTGTTCCAGAGCGGTGCGCTGTTTACCGACCTCGATGTTTTCGAAAACGTAGCGTTCCCGTTGCGGGTGCATACCCAGCTGTCCGACGAGATGATTCGTGACATTGTTTTGCTCAAGCTGCAGGCCGTAGGGCTTCGCGGGGCCATCGACCTGATGCCTGACGAATTGTCCGGTGGCATGAAGCGTCGTGTCGCCCTGGCGCGAGCCATCGCCCTCGACCCGCAGATCCTGATGTATGACGAGCCTTTCGTAGGCCAGGACCCCATCGCCATGGGCGTACTGGTGCGCCTGATCCGTCTGCTCAACGATGCCTTGGGCATCACCAGCATCGTGGTATCTCACGATCTGGCCGAAACCGCGAGCATCGCTGACTACCTCTATGTAGTGGGTGATGGCCAGGTGCTGGGGCAGGGGACGCCAGAAGAGCTGATGAACGCCGATAACCCGCGCATTCGCCAATTCATGACCGGCGATCCTGATGGCCCGGTGCCTTTTCACTTTCCGGCAGCGGACTACCGCGCAGATCTTCTGGGGAAGCGCTGATGCGCAAGACATCTATTATCGAAAAGGTTCGCCTTTTCGGTCGCTCGGGCATCGACATCGTCGAAGTCCTCGGGCGTTCGACTATTTTCCTGTTTCACGCCTTGCTCGGCCGCGGCGGCATCGGCGGCGGCTTTGGCTTGCTGCTCAAACAACTGCATGCGGTCGGCGTGATGTCCCTGGTGATCATCGTGGTCTCCGGGATGTTCATCGGCATGGTGCTGGCGCTGCAAGGCTTCAACATTCTGTCCAGCTACGGTTCAGAACAGGCGGTAGGGCAGATGGTTGCCCTGACGCTATTGCGTGAACTGGGGCCGGTGGTCACCGCGTTGCTGTTCGCCGGGCGTGCAGGTTCTGCGTTGACCGCCGAAATCGGTAACATGAAGTCCACCGAACAGCTGTCCAGCCTGGAAATGATCGGCGTGGACCCGCTCAAGTACATTGTTGCCCCGCGCCTGTGGGCCGGCTTCATTTCCCTTCCGCTGCTGGCGATGATCTTCAGCGTGGTCGGGATCTGGGGCGGTTCGTGGGTGGCGGTGGACTGGTTGGGCGTCTACGACGGTTCCTACTGGGCCAACATGCAAAACAGCGTGACCTTCACGGGTGACGTGCTCAACGGCATCATAAAGAGCATCGTCTTCGCCTTTGTAGTGACCTGGATCGCCGTATTCCAAGGCTATGACTGTGAGCCCACTTCAGAAGGGATCAGTCGCGCCACCACCAAGACCGTTGTATACGCCTCGCTGGCGGTACTGGGCCTTGACTTCATTTTGACCGCCTTGATGTTTGGAGATTTCTGATGCAAAACCGCACTGTGGAGATCGGTGTCGGCCTTTTCTTGCTGGCTGGCATCCTGGCTTTACTGTTGCTGGCCCTGCGGGTCAGTGGCCTGTCGGCCAGCCCCACCGCCGACACATATAAACTTTATGCGTACTTCGACAATATCGCCGGTTTGACGGTCAGAGCTAAAGTGACCATGGCCGGTGTGACCATCGGCAAGGTCACGGCAATCGATCTGGATCGCGACAGCTTCACCGGCCGAGTGACGATGCAGTTGGACAAGAAGGTAGATAATCTGCCGACTGACTCCACGGCATCTATCCTCACTGCTGGCCTGCTGGGCGAGAAGTACATCGGTGTCAGCGTAGGTGGGGAAACAGCCCTGCTCAAGGATGGCTCGAC
This sequence comes from Pseudomonas sp. R4-34-07, assembly GCF_003852375.1. Lineage (NCBI taxonomy): Bacteria > Pseudomonadati > Pseudomonadota > Gammaproteobacteria > Pseudomonadales > Pseudomonadaceae > Pseudomonas > Pseudomonas sp. R4-34-07. The sequence goes on from NZ_CP027760.1 coordinate 986,804, forward strand.
CATCCACGACACACAGTCGTCGTTGGTGCTTGAAGACCTGATCGGTAAATTCCTGCTCAACACGGTCAATAAAGACGCCAAATGAGGAATCTGTTCATGCTCTCTACCTTGCGACGTGGCCTTCTGGTTCTGCTTGCAGCGCTGCCGTTGATGGCCAACGCAGCCGGTTCTGCCCACGAACTGGTGCAGGACACCACCAACAAAATGTTGGCTGACCTGTCGGCCAACAAGGAAAAGTACAAACAAGACCCGAGCCAGTTCTACAACGCGCTCAATACCATTGTCGGTCCGGTGGTGGATGCCGAAGGCATCTCCAAAAGCATCATGACCGTCAAGTATTCGCGCAAGGCCACACCTGCGCAGATGCAGCGTTTCCAGGAAAACTTCAAGCGCGGCCTGTTCCAGTTCTACGGTAACGCCTTGCTTGAGTACAACAACCAGGGGATTACCGTCGCTCCGGCCGGTGATGAGTCGGGTGATCGCACCAGCGTCAACATGACCGTCAAAGGCACCAATGGCGCCGTGTACCCTGTGCAGTACACGCTGGAGAAGGTCAATGGCGAGTGGAAGCTGCGTAACGTGATCATCAACGGCATCAATATCGGCAAGCTGTTCCGTGACCAGTTCGCCGACGCGATGCAGCGCAATGGCAACGACCTGGACAAGACCATCAATGGTTGGGCCGGCGAAGTGGCCAAGGCCAAGGAAACTTCCGATAAGGAAGCCGGGAAACCAGCGCCATGACCGAGTCGGCTGTCCGTATCGGCGATGCCGGCGAGCTGTTCCTCAGCGGCGTGCTCGATTACCGCACCGGGCCTGACCTGCGCAAGCAGGGCCAGGCCCTGATCAAGGCCAGCACCGCGCCTGCGCTGGTGCTGGATTGCTCGGCGGTAACCAAGTCCAGCAGCGTCGGTCTGTCGTTGCTGCTGTGCTTCATGCGCGATGCCGCTGCGGTAAAAAAGCCGGTCAGTCTCCGTGCGTTGCCTGAAGACATGCGCGAGATCGCCGAGGTTTCCGGATTGACCGAGCTGTTGGCACACCCGTAATACACATTTATCAGAGAAGCCCTCCGTCAGAGTCCTGCTATGCGGGGTTCGCAGGCGCGGGGCTTTTTTTGTATGATGTGCGACCCGTGCGCACTGGGCGCCGATAGAGGTTGAGCATGCAGGCCCTAGAAGTTAAGAGCTTCCTTGAAGGAAAGCTGCCGGACACGGCTGTAGAAGTTGAAGGCGAAGGCTGCAATTTCCAGCTGAACGTGATCAGCGATGAACTGGCGGCATTGAGCCCGGTCAAGCGTCAGCAGCAGATCTATGCCCATTTGAACCCATGGATCACCGATGGCAGCATCCATGCGGTCACTATGAAATTTTTCAGCCGCGCGGCCTGGGCCGAGCGCACCTGAGCCCCCAAGGCGTCGAGATTCTTATGGATAAATTGATTATTACCGGTGGTGCCCGCCTCGATGGCGAGATCCGCATTTCCGGTGCGAAAAACTCCGCCTTGCCGATCCTGGCAGCGACCCTGCTGTGCGACGGCCCTGTCACGGTGGCCAACCTGCCGCACCTGCACGACATCACCACGATGATCGAGCTGTTCGGTCGCATGGGCATCGAGCCGGTGATCGACGAGAAGTTGTCTGTCGAAATCGACCCACGCACCATCAAGACCCTGATTGCCCCGTACGAGCTGGTGAAAACCATGCGTGCGTCGATCCTGGTGCTTGGCCCGATGGTCGCGCGTTTCGGTGAAGCCGAAGTGGCCCTGCCTGGCGGTTGCGCCATTGGTTCGCGTCCGGTCGACCTGCACATCCGTGGCCTTGAAGCCATGGGCGCGGTCATCGACGTGGAAGGCGGCTATATCAAGGCCAAGGCGCCGGAAGGCGGCTTGCGTGGCGCGAACTTCTTCTTCGATACCGTCAGCGTGACCGGTACCGAGAACATCATGATGGCCGCTGCCCTGGCCAAAGGCCGCAGCGTCCTGCAAAACGCCGCGCGCGAGCCCGAAGTGGTCGACCTGGCCAACTTCCTCAACGCCATGGGCGCGAAGGTTTCCGGCGCTGGCACCGACACCATCACTATTGATGGTGTAGAACGTCTGCACACCGCTACCTACAAAGTCATGCCGGACCGCATCGAGACCGGCACCTACCTCGTCGCCGCCGCCGTTACCGGTGGCCGTGTGAAGGTCAAGGACACCGATCCGACCATCCTCGAAGCCGTCCTGGAAAAACTCAAGGAAGCCGGCGCAGAAATCACCACCGGTGAAGACTGGATCGAGCTGAACATGCACGGCAAGCGGCCAAAAGCTGTCAACGTGCGTACCGCCCCGTACCCGGCATTCCCGACCGACATGCAGGCGCAGTTCATTTCCCTGAACGCGATCGCTGAAGGCACCGGCGCCGTGATCGAGACCATCTTCGAAAACCGTTTCATGCATGTGTACGAACTGCACCGCATGGGCGCCAAGATCCAGGTCGAGGGCAACACCGCCATCGTTACCGGCATCGACAAGCTCAAGGGCGCGCCAGTGATGGCGACCGACCTGCGTGCTTCGGCCAGCCTGGTGATCTCGGCACTCTGCGCCGAAGGCGATACGCTGATTGACCGCATCTACCACATAGACCGTGGCTACGAGTGCATCGAAGAAAAGCTGCAGATGCTCGGCGCTAAAATCCGCCGCGTGCCGGGCTAACCCCCGACGTTCTGTAGGAGCGAGCTTGCTCGCGAAAAACGTCAACGATAACGCGTTTATCCAGAATCAACGCGGTGCCCATGAGTTCTTCGCGAGCAAGCTCGCTCCTGCACACACTGGTTTGTTTCAAATCGAGGCTGTAAGGGCCTCGATCTGTGTCTGGCGCCGTTTGCGACCGGACAGCAATAGCCTGATGAAGGACTGACATTTCCCATGTTGACCATCGCACTGTCCAAGGGCCGCATCCTTGACGACACGCTGCCGCTTCTGGCTGAAGCGGGCATCGTGCCGACCGAGAATCCGGACAAGAGCCGCAAGCTGATCATCCCCACGACCCAGGACGATGTTCGCCTGCTGATCGTGCGGGCTACCGACGTGCCGACCTACGTTGAACATGGCGCCGCCGACCTCGGTGTGGCCGGTAAGGACGTGCTGATGGAATACGGCGGCCAGGGTCTCTACGAGCCCCTGGACCTGCGGATCGCGCTGTGCAAACTGATGACCGCCGGCCGTGTCGGCGATGTCGAGCCCAAGGGCCGCCTGCGGGTGGCGACCAAGTTCGTCAACGTCGCCAAACGCTACTACGCCGAACAAGGCCGTCAGGTCGATATCATCAAGCTTTATGGCTCGATGGAGCTGGCGCCGCTGATTGGCCTGGCCGACAAGATCATCGACGTGGTCGACACCGGCAACACCCTGCGCGCCAACGGTCTCGAGCCCCAGGATTTCATTGCCGACATCAGCTCGCGCCTGATCGTCAACAAAGCTTCGATGAAAATGCAACATGCCCGTATCCAGGCGTTGATCGACACCCTGCGCACGGCAGTGGAGTCGCGACACCGCGGTTGACTCACCCGCGTAGCCCAAAGGCTGCGCCCGTCTATCCGCCTCATAGCCAGAATTCTCAGGTGCCCAAGCGGAGCGAACGGTAGTTTAGGGCGCCTGAGTTTTTGCCAATCTATTGAGGCCCTCGCTATGACCACGTCCACTGCAATCGCCCGACTCAACGCTGCCGACCCGGATTTCGCCGATCATCTGGATCATCTGCTGAGCTGGGAAAGCGTGTCCGATGACTCGGTCAACCAGCGGGTGCTCGAGATCATCAAAGCCGTGCGCGAGCGCGGCGATGCGGCACTGGTGGATTTCACCCGTCAGTTCGACGGCCTGGACGTCAAGTCCATGGCGGACCTGATTCTGCCCCGAGAACGCCTGGAACTGGCCCTGACGCGCATCACCGCGCCCCAGCGTGAAGCCCTGGAAGTGGCGGCGGCGCGGGTGCGCAGCTATCACGAAAAACAGAAGCAGGATTCGTGGAGCTACACCGAGGCCGACGGTACCGTGCTGGGCCAGAAGGTCACGCCGCTGGACCGCGCCGGCCTGTACGTGCCGGGCGGCAAGGCTTCGTACCCGTCGTCGGTGTTGATGAACGCGATTCCGGCCAAAGTGGCAGGCGTGACCGAAGTGGTCATGGTGGTGCCGACCCCGCGTGGTGAAATCAACGAGCTGGTGCTGGCTGCCGCCTGCATTGCCGGCGTCGACCGCGTGTTCACCATCGGTGGCGCCCAAGCGGTTGCCGCGTTGGCCTATGGCACCGAAAGCGTACCAAAGGTCGACAAAGTAGTGGGGCCGGGCAATATCTATGTCGCCACCGCCAAGCGCCATGTGTTTGGCCAGGTCGGTATCGACATGATCGCCGGCCCCTCGGAAATCCTCGTGGTGTGTGATGGCCAGACCGACCCGGACTGGATTGCCATGGACCTGTTCTCCCAGGCCGAGCATGACGAAGATGCCCAGGCGATCCTGGTCAGCCCCGACGCCGCGTTCCTCGATCAGGTCGCGGCCAGCATCAACAAGCTGTTACCGACCATGGAGCGCGCCGAGATCATCGAGAAATCGATCAATGGCCGTGGCGCACTGATTCTGGTCAGCGACATGGAGCAAGCCATCGAAGTGGCCAACCGGATCGCGCCGGAGCACCTTGAGCTGTCCGTAGCGGACCCACAGGCCTGGCTGCCGTTGATCCGCCACGCCGGCGCGATCTTCATGGGCCGTCACACCAGTGAAGCCCTGGGCGACTACTGCGCCGGCCCCAACCACGTACTGCCGACCTCCGGCACCGCGCGTTTCTCGTCGCCGCTGGGGGTGTATGACTTCCAGAAGCGTTCGTCGATCATCTTCTGTTCGCCCCAGGGCGCGTCCGAATTGGGCAAGACCGCCTCGGTGCTGGCCCGTGGCGAATCGCTGAGCGCCCATGCGCGTAGCGCTGAATACCGCATCCTCAAGGGAGAGTAAGGCATGAGCAAATTCTGGAGCCCTTTCGTCAAGGACCTGGTGCCTTACGTGCCCGGCGAGCAGCCAAAGCTGACCAAACTGATCAAGCTCAATACTAACGAAAATCCGTATGGCCCTTCGCCCAAAGCGTTAGAGGCCATGCGGGCCGAGTTGAACGACGACCTGCGTCTGTACTCGGACCCTAACAGCGACCGACTCAAGCAAGCGGTGGCGAAGTATTACGGCGTCGAGGCGAACAAGGTGTTCCTCGGTAACGGCTCCGACGAAGTCCTGGCGCATATCTTTCACGGCCTGTTCCAGCACGAGTTGCCGCTTTTGTTCCCGGATATCAGCTACAGCTTCTATCCGGTTTACTGCGGTCTTTATGGCATCAAGTCTGATCCTGTGCCGCTGGACGAACAGTTCCAGATCAACGTGGCGGATTACGCCAAGCCCAATGGTGGGATCATCTTTCCCAACCCTAACGCGCCAACCGGTTGCCTGCTGGCGCTGGACGCTGTGGAGCAAATCCTCAAGGCCAACCCGGAATCAGTCGTGGTTGTGGACGAGGCTTATATCGACTTCGGTGGCGAAACTGCAATCACCCTGGTGGATCATTACCCGAACCTGCTGGTGACCCAGACGTTGTCCAAGTCGCGTTCGCTGGCGGGTCTGCGGGTTGGCCTGGCGGTGGGACATCCGGACCTGATCGAAGCGTTGGAGCGAGTCAAGAACAGCTTCAACTCCTACCCGCTGGATCGCCTGGCGATTGTCGGCGCTGCCGTGGCGTTTGAGGACCGTGAATACTTTGAGAAGACCTGCGGGTGGGTGATAGACAGCCGTGAAAAACTCACCGGCCAGTTGCAGGCCAAGGGGTTTGAAGTATTGCCTTCGGCAGCCAACTTCATCTTTGCGCGCCACCCACAGCATGATGCGGCGGGCCTGGCGGCCAAGCTGCGTGAGCAAGGGGTGATCGTGCGGCACTTCAAGCAGGAGCGGATTGCCCAGTTCCTGCGGATCAGCATCGGGACGCCGGAGCAGAACCAGGCGCTGATCGATGGGCTCGGCGAGCTCTAAGCCACACTGAAGATCAAAAAATGTGGGAGGGGGCTTGCTCCCGATGGCAGTGTCTCAGTCAATACATCAGTGACTGACACTCCGCTATCGGGGGCAAGCCCCCTCCCACATTTAGTTAGAGCAGCGGTTCGTCAGGCTTCTTGTGCTTCCAACCATCATTGCCCGGCAGCAGCAGGTTCAAGCCAATCGCTACCACCGCGCACAGGGCGATGCCCTTGAGGCTGAAATCGTCCGGGCCGGTGCCGGTACCCACCAGTACACCGCCAATCCCGAACACCAGCGTCACCGACACAATCACCAGATTGCGCGCTTCACCCAGGTCGATCCTGTGGCGAATCAGCGTATTCATCCCCACCGCCGCAATCGAGCCGAACAGCAGGCACAGAATTCCGCCCATCACCGGTACCGGAATGCTCTGCAACAGCGCGCCGAACTTGCCGATGAACGCCAGGCTGATGGCGAACACCGCGGCCCAGGTCATGATTTTCGGGTTGTAGTTCTTGGTCAGCATCACCGCGCCCGTCACTTCGGCGTAGGTGGTATTGGGCGGGCCGCCAAACAGGCCGGCGGCCGTGGTGGCAATCCCGTCACCCAGCAATGTGCGGTGCAGGCCGGGCTTCTTCAGGTAGTCGCGACCGGTCACGCTGCCGACCGCTATCACGCCACCAATATGTTCGATCGCAGGGGCCAGGGCCACCGGCACGATAAACAGGATCGCCTGCCAGTTGAACTCCGGCGCGGTGAAGTGGGGCAGGGCGAACCACGGCGCGGCGGCGATCTTCGCCGTGTCGACCACGCCGAAGTAGAACGACATGGCAAACCCCACCAGCACGCCGGAGATGATCGGCACCAGGCGGAAAATGCCCTTGCCGAACACCGCCACGATCAAGGTGGTCAGCAGTGCGGGCATCGAGATCAGCATGGCCGTCTGGTAGTGGATCAGCTCGGCGCCGTCGCCGGACTTGCCCATCGCCATATTTGCGGCGATCGGCGCCATGGCCAGGCCGATGGAAATGATCACCGGGCCGATCACTACCGGCGGCAGCAGTCGGTCGATGAAACCGGTGCCTTTGACCTTCACGGCAAGGCCCAGGAAGGTATAGACGAAACCCGCCGCCATCACTCCGCCCATGGTCGCTGCCAGGCCGAATTGGCCCTTGGCGAGAATGATCGGGGTGATGAATGCAAAGCTCGAGGCCAGGAACACCGGCACCTGCCGCCCGGTCACCACCTGGAACAGCAACGTGCCTAAGCCTGCGGTGAACAGTGCGACGTTTGGATCAAGGCCTGTGATCAGCGGCATCAACACCAGCGCGCCAAATGCTACGAAGAGCATTTGTGCGCCAGACAGGATCTGGCGCCAAAGCGGGTCGTTGAAATCATCCTGCATGCTCACGCGTCCTTCTGCTTGGTGCCGAAGATCTTGTCACCGGCATCGCCCAGGCCTGGGATGATGTAGCCGTGTTCATTCAGGCGCTCGTCGATGGAGGCGGTGTAGATCTGTACGTCAGGGTGCGCTTTTTCGACGGCGGCGATGCCTTCGGGCGCGGCGACCAGCACCATGGCGCGGATGTCCTTGCAGCCGGCTCTTTTCAACAGGTCGATGGTGGCGACCATGGAACTGCCGGTGGCGAGCATCGGGTCGATGATCATGGCCAGGCGTTCGTTGATTTCCGGGACGAGTTTTTCCAGGTACGTGTGGGCCTGCAATGTTTCTTCGTTGCGGGCCACGCCGACGGCGCTGACCTTGGCGCCCGGGATCAGGCTGAGCACGCCTTCGAGCATGCCGATACCGGCGCGCAGGATCGGTACCACGGTAATTTTCTTACCGGCGATTTTCTCGACCTGTACGGGACCGGCCCAACCGGGGATCTCGTAGGTTTCCAAGGGTAAATCCTTGGTAGCTTCGTAAGTGAGCAGCGCTCCAACTTCCTGAGCAAGCTCACGGAAATTCTTCGTGCTGATGTCGGCACGGCGCATAAGGCCGAGTTTGTGTCGGATCAGCGGGTGGCGGATCTCGCGAGTGGGCATGGGAAAGGCTCCGGCGGCGGGCAAAAAAACCGGCCTAGATTAATCTATCCGAGGGTGTTGTCCTATAGACATCAAGTACGTTAGTCCATAAAGGCTTGATTGGAGCGCAGTAGAAGCGTAACTTCGCCCGCTTTTCTTGCCACAGCACCCCTTGGAGAGCGCCATGTCCGCTGATCTCGAGCATATCCGTCAAATCATGCACGAGGCTGACTGCCTGTACACCGAAGCGCAAGTCGAAGCAGCGATCGCCAAGGTCGGCGCGCACATCACCCGCGAAATGGCTGACACCAACCCGGTTGTGTTCTGCGTGATGAACGGTGGCCTGATCTTCGCCGGCAAATTGCTCACTCACCTGCAATTCCCGCTGGAAGCCTCTTATCTGCACGCTACCCGCTATCGCAACGAAACCAGTGGCGGCGATCTGTTCTGGAAGGCCAAGCCGGAAGTTTCGTTTATCGACCGTGACGTGCTGATCATCGATGACATCCTCGACGAAGGGCACACCCTGGGCGCGATCATCGACTTCTGCAAGCATGCCGGCGCGCGCAAAGTACACACCGCCGTGCTGATCGACAAAGACCACGACCGCAAGGCGCGCCCTGAGCTCAAAGCCGATTTTGTCGGGCTGCCGTGCATCGACCGCTATATCTTCGGTTATGGCATGGACTACAAGGGCTACTGGCGCAACGCCAATGGCATCTACGCGGTTAAAGGAATGTAATCGATGGCCCGCTTTCTTGATCAGACGTTATTTGCAGAGTTGGCCGAGAAAGCGGGCGCCAGCCCCCGTGGCCGGCACCATCACAATTTCCACCAGATGGAAGAGCCGTGTCATCGGCTCGCCGTGGCCCTGCAGCCGAGTACCTATGTACCGCCGCATCGGCACTTGAGCGCGGACAAGGCGGAAACCTTGCTGGTGCTCCAGGGGCGACTGGGCCTGCTGATATTCAGCGACACCGGTGAGGTCATCACCAAGCGCGTGATGCAGGCAGGGGGCGAGTGCGCGGGCGTCGACCTGCCGCCGGGCGTGTTCCACGGCCTGGTCGTGCTGGAGCCTGATACGGTGATGTTCGAGTGCAAGGCCGGGCCCTATCGACCGGTGGGTGAGGGTGAGTTGGCCGATTGGGCGCCCCGCGAGGGCGATGCCGGTGTGGCTGACTACCAACGCTGGATGCTCGCCCAGTTCGATTGAGCTGCAGTGCTGCTGTAGCCAAAACACCGGCTCTTCAGCGCTTTCGAAGCCTGTGCACCACAGGTAGACTTCAACCCCCGTATCAATGTCTGCAGGCTGGAGTCGGTAATGCGTAAAGATAAAAAACAGGTGATCGGTGACGAGATCGGCGACGACCAGATCAAATTGTTCCTGAACTTCGAGCCGGTCGATGCGACGTCCCCGTCCCTGCACAAACTGATCAAGGCCTATCGCGGCCTGCGTATCGACGACTTCGAGCGCTTCCTGGGCTTCTTCAAGGAGGCCGGTCTGGACCTGGATGGCAAGGATGAGCATGGCCAGACCTTTGTCGACCTGATCAAGGACCAGCGCAACGCCGCCGAGTACATCGAGCTGATCGACAAAGCCCGCAGCTGATTTATCCGAGCAAAAAAAAACGCCCCGACCTCATAAGAGTCCGGGGCGTTTCGCTTTTAACGGTAGGAGCGAGCTTGCTCGCGAAGAACCTGAGAGCGCCGCGTCAAACCAGATGCGCTGCGTTATCGTTATCGTTTTTCGCGAGCGAGCTCGCACCTCCATCTACCAGCTCCAGGCTGATGTTGTTTTGCGTATTGATCTTGCGATACAGCTCGGCATCCGTCTCCAGCACTTTCTCGCGCGCCGGGAAAATCTCGTGCAGCTTGGTCGCCCATTCGCCCTTGGCTTTCTCCGGGAAGCAGCGCTCGATCAGGTCAAGCATGATCGACACCGTCACCGAAGCGCCCGGCGAGGCGCCCAGCAGCGCCGCCAGCGAACCATCCTTGGCCGCCACCAGCTCGGTGCCGAATTGCAGCACGCCGCCTTTCTTCGGGTCTTTCTTGATGATCTGTACCCGCTGGCCGGCCACTTCCAGGCGCCAGTCTTCGGCTTTCGCCTCGGGGTAGAAGCGGCGCAGGGATTCCAGGCGCTGCTCCATGGACTGGCGCACTTCGCTGACCAGGTACTTGGTCAGGTCCATGTTGTCGCGTGCCACGGCGAGCATCGGACCGATGTTGCCTGCACGAATCGACATCGGCAGGTCCAGGAACGAGCCGTGCTTGAGGAATTTGGTGGTGAACCCGGCGTATGGCCCGAACAGCAGGGACTTCTTGCCATCCACCACGCGGGTATCCAGGTGCGGTACGGACATCGGTGGCGAGCCCACGGCGGCCTGGCTATAGACCTTGGCCTGATGCTGTCTGACCACTTCTGGGTTGTCGCAACGCAGCCACTGGCCGCTGACCGGGAAACCGCCGAAGCCTTTGCTTTCTTCGATGCCCGACGCCTGCAGCAGCGGCAACGCCGCACCGCCGGCGCCGAGGAAGACGAACTTGGCATCCACGTCGCGGCTGTTGCCGCTGTTGACGTCCTTGATGCTGACGGTCCAGCCGGCACCATTGCGCTTGAGGCCGGTGACGCGCTTGCAGTACTTGACCTGGGCGTCCGCCGAACTGGTCAGGTGGCTGAGCAGTTGGTTGGTCAGGGCGCCGAAGTTGACGTCAGTACCGTTCATCACGCGGGTCGCGGCGATTTTTTCGTCCAGCGGGCGGCCCGGCATCATCAGCGGCATCCACTCGGCCATCTCGCTGCGGTCTTCGGTGTAGCGCATGTCCGAAAACGCATGGTGCTGGCTGAGGGTTTCAAAACGCTTCTTGAGGAAGGCAACGCCGTTTTCGCCCTGCACGAAACTCAGGTGCGGGACCGGGCTGATGAAGGATTTGGACGAGCCAAAGGTGCCTTTTTTGGTCAGGTACGCCCAGAACTGTTTCGACACCTCGAACTGGGTGTTGATGTGCACGGCTTTCTTGATGTCGATGGAGCCATCGGCGGCCTGCGGCGTGTAGTTCAGCTCACACAGCCCGGCGTGGCCGGTACCGGCGTTGTTCCACGGGTTGGAACTCTCCGCGGCACCCGAATCCATCAGCTCAACGACTTCCAGCTTGAGGCCGGGGTCGAGCTCCTTGAGCAGTACGGCCAGGGTGGCACTCATGATGCCGGCCCCTACCAGAACTACGTCGACTGCTTCGTTATGCGCCATTTAACGCGTCTCCAAAATCTGCAGCACCAAATTGACGGCATGGCTGCCAGGAGTGACGGGGCGGTTCACGTGTTGCCCCAGGTTACCCATGGCCAGGATCGCCATGTCCGTTTCGCAATTCTTTGCAACTTCAGCGCACGCTTCCTGCCCGGCTAATCTGCCTATGAACGCATTCATGTGCGCCTGTGGCAATTCGACTTATGGTCAAAGCGTGCGATTCGTGCAACCAATCCGTAGTGGACAGGCTCAAGCTCCGGTTGTTGAGGAGTACTCGGTCCTGTGTTGGGCTGTTCCAGACGCTGATGGTGCTTGTACAAACGCCAAACTATTCATTTGCTCGCCACACTCTTGTGAAGTTGTGAAAACCCGTTTTTTCACGCTCTTTTGAAGACGTGAACCTCAAAAAAGGGCTGCCCAGCCTGGCACCTGGCCCGTGAAACGGGCAACAAACTCAAGTGGCCGAGCGCAATGGCAGCTCTGGCAGATTCGATAAAGACGGGTGGTTTGCAAAGGAAACAGCAAGCACGCCAGCTTCACTCGATCTGTGTGGGCGGCTCTCTGTGGGCAATTGGGAGGTTAATGCCGAGGCAATAACGATGCTGCGGGGCCCGATCAGGAGACGTCCTTATAATCGGGGGGAGATTGTAGCGAAGAACGCCGGGGAAATGGGCGTGTTTTATGACTTTTATTAGTGCGCTGGTCAGGAGGCCAACGCTTGTCGTGAAGATGCGCGTACAAACTCAGGGCTGACCCGTGCACTGGCCGGCAGCGGGCGGTGCATCCAGCCCAGGTGTGTCTCTGCAACTTCCACCCAGCCTTCACCGACGGGCGGCAGGCTGCATTGCTTGAACGCCAGGCAATGGCCGTGGGCGTCGAGCAGGGCAAAGTGGCGGTGGCGGGCGTGTGACAGGAACAGTGACTTGAGAAGGCGCATGGCGATGTACCGGTTGCGTTACATGCTTGAAGGTTCTCAGTCTGCCATGACATTGGAATGACGCTTTTATGTGAAATTGTAATTTGCCCCATGCCTTCAGCTGCGGTTCAGGATTGCTGGTGAGTGACGCGCGTGCACCGTTATACTGGCGGCCTGTGTGCGCCTAGTCCTGGAGAAATGAGTATGTTGCAACGCCTGTTGTTCGGTTTGATCACTGTGACCAGTTTGGCTTTGGTTGGCTGCGCCAACAGCCCGCAACAACTCAGCCCGCAACCCAAAGTCACGGCGCAGTTGGCCCCGGTCGGTCACGGCCAGCCGGTGTCGGTGCGTGTGGTGGATGGCCGTCCGTCACCTACGCTGGGTTCGCGTGGCGGCCTGTATCCGGAGACCGCGCTGATTTCGGTGACCGGCGAGGACGTGCTGCCCAAGCTGCAGGCCCAGGCTGAAGCCGCTGTACGCTTGTTGGGCTTTACGCCGACCAACACGCCGGGTGCGCCGCAACTGACCGTCACTCTGGCCGAACTGAAATACCAGTCGCCCAAGGAAGGCCTGTATGTGACCGAAGCGTCCATCGGCGCAACCTTCAAGTCCGACGTCAGCGCCGGTACGCGTCGCTACAGCGGCCGCTACGCTGCATCCCTCAACCAGCGCTTCGGTATGTCACCGAACCAGGAAACCAACACCAAGCTGGTCAGCGATGTGCTCAGCGACGCCTTGACCCGACTGTTCAAGGACCCAAGCATCGGCCAGTTGCTCAGTTCGCAATAAGCTGTTCAAAAAAACCGGGCTCATCGCTGAGCCCGGTTTTTTTTCGCCTGGCGCTTTCACGCGGCCGTGTCGACATAAAAATCCAACATGCTCACGCCAGTGAGTAAATCCAGCTCCGGCAGGTCGGCATGCACCTGCCCGGCGAGGGCGCAATACACCAGCCAGTGGCGGTCCTGGACGTTGAACGCAAGGCCGCCGACCAATGCCTCCTGTTCATCGCTTGGGGCAATCAGATACAGCCGGTCCTGGTTTTGCGCATGCAGCATGACAAGCACCTCACGTCGAAGGGCATCAGAGTGGCTTGTTAAGGTGACGTTCAGGTGACGCTGTAAATTACTGGATACATTAGCCGTCAACGGGGAGGGAGCAGTAACGGCGCAGGAAGCCACTATCGTTCAGGTTTGTATCTGGACCGATACCCGAATACTGTTTCGCCGAGGTTTGCGATGGCGTTGTCCGCGCTGCTCATCAATGCTGTAGCCCTATTGATTGCCTGCTCGGGCGCCGTAGTGCTGTTCCTGACCCGTCTGCGCGCGCAACGTGCGATGGCCGACCTCGCCCTACGCAGCGAAGAGCGGGCCATCGACCAACCGATGCTGTTCCTGGATACGCGCACCGAACGGGCCTATCGCCAGGCTTACCGCGTCGGGTTCGCGGGCCTGGGGCTGGCGCTGGTGTTGTCCTGGCTCAGTACCCATTTGTAAGTACGCCGCCAAACAAATGTGGGAGGGGGCTTGCTCCCGATAGCGGTGGGTCAGTTGCAAATACCTGCACTGACACACCGTAATCGGGAGCAAGCCCCCTCCCACATTTTTTGACCTGTGTTTACAACGGGATCCCCGCCTTCACCCGATACTGATTACGCACCGGCATCGCATATTGCGTCACCAGGTACGGGCGGTGCTCGGATGGGCATTCGTGCAAGCGCCGCTCCCACTCTGCCTTCGCCTTGGCCAGCTCGTCGGCCGGGAATACGTCCGCAGCCTTGGGCACTTGCAGTTGTGGGTCGGCATCGTTCCATTGGGCATACGCTAGGTAGTGCACCGGGAACAGCCGATAACCGCCCAGAATCTGCCGGTCCATTTCGGCAGCCAGCACCTTGGTGTCTTCGAAGCGCTCGGTAATCGGCGGCGCGAAGTTCACGTGCACCCGGCCCTTGTAGCCGGTGATGCCCAGCGCAATGCTGACGTCATCCTCGCCCGGCGCCTTGCAGTAGGTGCCGGTGGTAGCGCGGATATACAGCTCGCGGGCCTTGGCGGCGTCGCACGGGTCGTACTCATAGCTGATCGACACCGGCGTCAGGTTCAGCGACTGGATGACTTCGGCGAACGGCTCGTCCTTGCGGCTGACGTGGAACATCTTGAGGATCGCCGATTCGGTGCGATCATCCCCATCCTTGGCCCGGCCTTCGGCCTGGGCGATCCAGATCGACTGGCAGTCGTTGCGGATCGAATGGTTGATGTAGGCCGACAGCAACTGGTAGGCCGCCATCTTTTCCTTTCGCCCGGTGATCGAGCGGTGCACGATGAAGCTCTTGTTCAAGCGCATCAGGTCGCTGACAAACGGCTTTTGCAGCAGGTTGTCGCCGATGGCGATGCGCGGCGTCGGCAGACCGGCATGGTAGACGGCGTAGTTGACGAAGGCCGGGTCCATCACGATATCGCGGTGGTTGGCCAGGAACAGGTAGGCGCTGCCGGATTTCAATTGCTCGACGCCGGTATAGGTGACGCCGTCAGTCGCGCGGTCGATGGTATGGTCGACGTAATACTCGACTTTATCCTGCAGCGTCGCCACGGTGGTGACACCGGCGAATTCACGACGCAGTTTGCGTGCGATCATCGGCTTGAGCAGCCAGCCCAGCGCACCAGCGAAGCGCGGGAAGCGGAAGTGGGTCAGGATGTCCAGAAAGGCCTTGTCACGGAACAGCCGGTCCAGCACCGCCGGGACTTCGCTGTCGTTGTAAGGTCGGATGGTATCGAATTCGCCCATCATGCTCTCTTGTTAGAAACGGCTAGGGTAAGTAGAGGAAACACCAGGGTGCGGTCCAGGTAATGGGCCTGGCCGAACATAGCCCTGTCAATAGACCGGCGATTATACGCACAAGTCACTCAGGAGACCGCGATGCTGGAAACTGCGCTGTACGATTGTCCTTATTGTGGTGAAACGGTCGAAACGACGGTGGACTTGTCCGGCGGTGATCAGGTTTACATCGAGGACTGTCAGGTGTGCTGCAGGCCGATCAGTTTCAACCTGCAGGTGCATGATGACGAGTGGATGCTCGAGACCCGCAGCGAGAACGAATAAACAACAGGTACCGCCATGCAGCGAATCTACGAACCGGAAAACCTCATGGAAGGCGAGCTGCTGCAACAGATGCTCGCCAGCGAAGGGATCGAGGCGCACCTGGTGGGGCGCCATTTGCTCGGTGGCACGGGTGAACTGCCGATCTTCGGTTTGCTGGGGCTGGAGGTCGACAATGATCAGGCCGCCTACGCCCGCGAACTCATCACCGCCTATAATGCCGCGCAACCCTTGCCCGGCGACGAACCCGACAGCTTCCCCGACGTATTGGTCTGTTAGGCTGTCGGTCGGTTTACCCAAGAGTCGTGTTGCCCCATGTGTGGACGTTATGCCCTGTTTCGCTGGACCCCCGCTTTTGCTGCCTTGCCGGGGTTCCCGGCCGACCAGCAGGCCCAGTGGAATATTTCCCCCAATGATTCGGTGCTGATCCAGCGCGCCCTCGACGGCCAGCTCACCCTGGCGCGCGCACGGTGGGGCCTGACGCCGCCCTGGCTCACTGACCTGTCCCGCACGCCGGCCCATGCCCGCGCCGAAACCCTGGCCGAGCAACCGATGTTTCGCGAAGCGTTTCGCCAACGCCGTTGCCTGCTGCCGGCCAACGGGTTTTACGAATGGCGCGGCACCCAGCGCAAACGCCCGTACTGGCTGACGCCGGGGGAGGGATCCACGTTGTTTTTTGCGGCGATCTGGGAAGCGTATCCGGTGCAGGAGCAGGTGTGGTTGAGTACGGCGGTGGTCACTCAGGCGGCGCAGGCTCAGCGCCGGCCATTGATCCTGGATGAAGCAGGGCAGGCCGCCTGGCTGGACCCCGCGACACCGCTGGCGGTGCTGCAAGGTCTTTTGGCCAGTGAGCCCGCCGCTTTGCGCGAGCGGGTCCTGGCCAATATGGTCAACGATCCCAAGCTCAATGGGCCGGAGTGCCTGACCCCGGCTTGAACCGTCGACATTCAGCGGTTAAATGTCTGATGTATCTGGCGCCGATACAAATGTACGCCTACGATACGCGCCATGTTTTCAGGGAGAGTGTTCATGAAGAAGTCATTGGCGGTAAGCGGGTTGGTGGCAGCGATGCTGCTGGCCGGGTGTCAGTCGGTCAATACCACCAGCGGCGGCGCGGTTGGGGTTGAGCGCAAGCAGTACATGTTCAGCATGCTGTCGAGCCAGGAAGTCGACCAGATGTACGCCCAGTCCTATCAGCAGACCCTGGGTGAGGCGAGCGGCAAAGGCGTGTTGGACAAGACCAGCGCCAACGCCAAGCGCGTGCAGGCCATTGCCAATCGCCTGATCGCCCAGGCGCCGACCTTCCGCCCGGATGCGGCGCAATGGAAGTGGGAAGTGAACCTGATCAAGAGCGATGAGATGAACGCCAACTGCGGGCCGGGTGGCAAGATCCTGGTGTACAGCGCGTTGATCGACAACCTCAAGCTCACCGATGATGAACTGGCCGCCGTGATGGGCCATGAAATCGCCCACGCCTTGCGTGAACACGGCCGCGAAGCCATGTCCAAGGCCTACGGCATCGAGATGGCCAAGCAGGGCGCCGGTGCATTGTTCGGCCTGGGCCAGGACAGCCTGGCGCTGGCCGATACCGTGGCTAACTATGGCATGACCTTGCCCAACAGCCGCAGCAATGAGAACGAAGCCGACCTGATCGGCCTGGAGCTGGCCGCCCGCGCCGGCTACAACCCGAACGCCGCCATCACGCTGTGGAACAAGATGGCCAAGGCCTCGGAAGGCGCGCCGCCGGAGTTCATGAGCACGCACCCGGCGTCCGACAGCCGTATTGCTTCGTTGCAGGCGGCGATTCCGAAGGTCATGCCGCTGTACCAACAGGCCAAGAAGTCCTAAGGCCTGATGGGATCAAAATGTGGGAGGGGGCTTGCCCTAATGCCAGTCAGTTAAGAAGTAGCAGGAGCGAGAAATAACTTGTGGCGAGGGAGCTTGCTCCCGCTGGGGCGCGAAGCGGCCGCAAACAAGGACTGCTGCGCAGTCCAGCGGGAGCAAGCTCCCTCGCCACAGGTTCGGTGTCGCCTTAACTGACTGGCATTAGGGCTTGCCCCCTCTCACATTGGATTGGGTTTGCAGATTTAGATCCACCCACTGCTTTGCATGGCCTTGTACACCGCCACGATTGCCAGTACGAAAAACGCCGTTGCCGCCAATCGACGAATCAACGTCAACGGCAGCTTCTCCGCCGCAAAATTCCCCGCCAGCACCACCGGTACGTTGGCAATCAGCATCCCCAGCGTAGTGCCGATAATCACCAGCCATAGTTCCGGGTATTGCGCGGCCAGCATCACCGTGGCGATCTGGGTCTTGTCGCCGATTTCCGCGATGAAGAACGCAATCAGCGTAGTCAGGAACGGCCCGAACTTGCGCGTGGTGCTGGCTTCATCATCGTCGAGTTTGTCCGGCACCAGCGTCCACAGCGCCGTGGCACAGAAGCTGGCCGCGAGAATCCAGTGCAGCACCGCATCGGAGAAGAAACTCCCGAACCAGGCGCCTACCGCACCGGCCGCCGCATGGTTGGCCAGGGTCGCGGCGACGATGCCGGCGATGATGGGCCAGGGCTTGCGAAAGCGAGCAGCGAGAATGAGCGCGAGCAGTTGCGTCTTGTCGCCGATTTCGGCCAGGGCAACGATTGCGGTAGGAACGAGCAGTGAATCCAGCATCAGGTAGGTTTCCAGGGGCGGGTCGACACGGCTATGACACGTACAGCCTTCCCGCCCCGGGTAAGGTGTGCGTGTCATAGGTCTTGTCAAACCCCGGTCCGTCTGTGCGGACTCCTGGGTCGCATACGCCATGGTCTGCTGACCAAGTATGTTGACGTATGCCGGACGAGCGTGGGGCTCAAAGGAGACTACTCCCCTAGGACGGAGCGGATTCTGCCTAGGCAAAACCCATTCGGCAAGCCTTCTTTTTCAAACGCCCGTCAGGGGCGTTTGGCCCGGTAGATGCGAAAACCATTGCCTTCGGCTTTGACGGCGCAGATGCCCAAATGCTCTTCGATCAGCGGCTGGTACTTCAGGAAGCTGTTGGCGACGAGGCGCAGTTCGCCGCCTTTTGCCAGATGTTTTGCCGCTTTTCGCAGCAGGTTTTCCGTAGCGAAGTAATCGGTGTGCACCCCGACATGGAACGGTGGGTTGCTCAAAATCGCGTTCAAGCCCATCGGCGCGGCGTCGATGCCGTCACCGGTCAACACCTCTGCGTCCAGGCCATTGGCAGCCAGGGTCAGGCGACTGCTGGCGGCGGCGAAGGCGTCCACATCGAGCAGCGTCACGGTGTTATGCGGGTAGCGACGTTTTACCGCTGCCCCCAATACGCCGGCGCCGCAACCAAAGTCGAGCAAATGCCCGCTGGGCAGCTTGTCCAGGTGCGCCAGCAACAGTTCGGTGCCCCGGTCCAGGCGACCATGGCTGAACACGCCCGGCAGGCTCACCACCTTGAGCGGCCCGTCGGCCAGCGGCACGTCGAAGGTCTGCGCCAGGCTATCGAGTTCGCGCGCTTGCGGCGCGTTGCCCACCGTGACTTGCCAAAGCTGACAATGCCGCGCGTTATCCAGTTTGCGCGGTTTGCCGAAGGGGATCATCTGCTTGGCGGCGCTTTCGATACCGGCTTTTTTCTCGCCGACCAAAAACAGCTCGGCACCCGGCAGACGCGCGGCCACGGCGTTGAGCAGGTAGTCGGTGAGGTCTTTGGACTTGGGCAGGAAAATCACCGCCGCATCGAATGCGCGCTCAGGCACGGTCACGCCGAACTGGCTGCGCTCGGGAAAACGCGCCGCAAGCGCCGCCTGATCGCCGGCATGCCAGCACCAACCGTGGGCATTGGGCAGGCGCCCGAGCAAATCGTCGGCCGGCAAACCGACCAGCAGCAGGTTGCCTTGAAAAAGTTCGGCCTGGCGAAGCAGTACTTCACTGCGCGGATCCATGGTCTGCTCCTTGAAAAGGGGCGCAGTTTATCAACTGACGACGCGAAGCGGGGCACAGTTGAAAAAGCCCAGGGCGTTTTCGCGCAATTGCCCGACGATTCGTTGCCGCGCTTCACGGCTGCCCCAGGCGTTATGGGGCGTGACGATCAGCCGAGGAATGTCACCGGCCAGCAGCGGATTGCCCTGGACCGGAGGCTCGACACTCAGCACATCCGTGGCTGCACCGCCCAGGTGCCCGCTGCGCAGCGCATCGGCCAGCGCCTGTTCGTTGATCAAGCCACCGCGTGCAGTGTTGACGATAAACGCGCCGGGCTTGAGCAGCGCCAGTTCGCGCGCGCCGATAAGGTCGCGGGTGTGCTCGTTGAGCGGGCAATGCAAGGTCAGTGCATCGACCTGCGCCAGCAGTTCATCCAGCGGCACGCGGTCGGCGCGGGCAGGGCGCCCGGGAATCGCGCCGAGCACCACGCGCATGCCGAAGGCTTCGGCCAGGCGCGCCACGGCACTGCCCAGCTCGCCATGCCCGAGCAGGCCGAGGGTTTTGCCTTCCAGCTCGACAATCGGGTAGTCCAGCAGGCAGAACTGCCTGGCCTGCTGCCATTTGCCCGCGGCCACATCCCGTTGATAGTCGTTCAGGCGCGTGGCGAGGTTGAGCAGCAGCATGAGTGTGTGCTGGGCCACCGACGGCGTGCCGTAGCCCTGACAGTTACTCACGGTGATGCCTTGGGTGCGGGCGGCGTCGAGGTCGATGTTGTTGGTGCCGGTGGCCGACACCAGGATCAGCTTGAGGTCGGGGCAGGCGGCCAGAGTCTCGGCGTTGAGCGGTATTTTGTTGCTGATGGCGACGTGAGCGCCCTGCAAGCGTTCGAGCACATTCTGCGGCGTGGTCTGCTCGAACAGCTGCAGCTCGCCGAAGCAGTCGCGCAGCCCACTGAGGTCGAGGTCGCCGAGGTCCAGGGAGGGGTGATCGAGGAAGACGGCGCGGCGATTGTTCATGATCAACTGTACCTTTTGCGACGAGGTTCGAAGGCGTAATCTGCTGAGCCTATCAGATGAAATAATCAGTTACTTCATGGAGCGCGCATGTACGTCGCCGAGTTTTTAACCGTAGCTTTGATTCACTTGTTGGCGGTGGCCAGTCCCGGGCCGGACTTCGCCGTGGTGGTGCGCGAAAGCGTGACCCACGGCCGGCGCGCCGGTACCTGGACCGCGCTGGGCGTCGGTTCGGCGATTTTTCTGCATGTCGGTTACTCGTTGCTGGGCATCGGCTTGATCGTGTCCCAGTCCATCGTGCTGTTCAATGCGCTGAAATGGGCGGCAGCGGCGTACCTGCTGTATATCGGCTTCAAGGCGCTGCGCGCGCAGCCGGCCAAGCCTGTGGCCGAAGGCGAGCTGCATCGCGAGGCGGGCGAGCGCACCCCACGCGGCGCGTTCACGGCGGGTTTTGTGACCAACGGCTTGAATCCCAAGGCCACGCTGTTTTTCCTGTCGCTGTTCACGGTGGTGATCAACCCGCACACACCGTTGGCGGTGCAGGCCGGTTATGGCGTGTACCTGGCGGTGGCGACGGCGCTGTGGTTTTGCCTGGTGGCCATGCTGTTCAGCCAGCAGCGCGTGCGCGCCGGGTTTGCGAAGATGGGGCATTGGTTCGATCGCACCATGGGCGCTGTGCTGATTGCGATTGGTGTGAAGCTGGCGTTTACCAGCATGAAGTAAACCTGATCTGTGTGGGAGGGGGCTTGCTCCCGATAGCGGTGGATCAGCTAATGAATACTTGGCTGACACACCGCTATCGGGAGCAAGCCCCCTCCCACATTTGATCTTCATGAATCCAGAATGATGGCGCAAAGCTAGCATTTGCTGGGCTTTACAAATCATTCCTTTGGCTGATTTGGTTGAAACATAACGTCTCTACAGTGCAGGTCTTCACGCCAAGACCGCGCAGTCATAAAAGGGATTCGTATGTTGCAGACCCGTGTCATTCCCCCCGCCGAAGGCGCTTACCAGTACCCGCTGTTGATCAAACGCCTGTTGATGTCCGGGACCCGTTACGAAAAGACCCGGGAAATCATCTACCGCGACAAACTGCGCTACACCTACCCGACCTTGATCGAGCGTGTCGCGCGCCTGGCCAATGTGCTGACCGAAGCCGGGGTCAAGGCCGGTGACACGGTGGCGGTGATGGACTGGGACAGCCATCGCTACCTGGAATGCATGTTCGCCATCCCGATGATCGGCGCGGTGATCCACACCATCAACGTGCGCCTGTCGCCGGAACAGATCCTCTACACCATGAACCACGCCGACGACCGCTTTGTGCTGGTCAACAGCGAGTTCGTGGGGCTTTACCAGGCCATCGCCGGGCAACTCACCAGCGTCGACAAGACCTTGCTGATCACCGACGGCGACAGCAAGACCGCCGACCTGCCCAACCTGGTGGGCGAGTACGAAACCCTGCTGGCCGCAGCGAGCCCGAAGTACACCTTCGAGGATTTCGACGAGAATTCCGTCGCCACCACCTTCTACACCACCGGTACCACCGGCAATCCCAAGGGCGTGTACTTCACCCACCGCCAACTGGTGCTGCACACCATCGGCGTGGCGACCATCATGGGCAGCGTCGACAGCGTGCGTTTGCTTGGCACCAACGACGTGTACATGCCGATCACGCCAATGTTCCACGTACACGCCTGGGGCCTGCCGTATGTGGCGACCATGCTCGGCCTGAAGCAGGTCTACCCCGGCCGATACGACCCCGAATACCTGGTGGCGCTGTGGCGCCAGGAAAAGGTCACCTTTTCGCACTGCGTGCCGACCATCCTGCAAATGCTGCTCAATGCCAAGGCCGCCCAGGGCGTGGATTTCGGCGGTTGGAAAATCGTCATCGGCGGCAGCGCGCTCAACCGTTCGCTGTACGAAGCCGCCAAGGCCCGTGGCATTCAATTGACGGCCGCGTACGGGATGTCCGAGACCGGGCCGCTGGTGTCCTGTGCCCACCTCAATGCCGAGCTGATGGCCGGCAGCGAAGATGAACGCACCACCTACCGCATCAAGGCTGGCGTGCCCGGCCCGTTGGTTGAAGCGGCGATCATGGACACTGACGGCAACTTTTTGCCGGCCGACGGCGAATCCCAGGGCGAACTGGTACTGCGTGCGCCCTGGCTCACCGAAGGCTATTACAACGAGCCGCAAAAGGGCGCCGAGCTGTGGGCCGGTGGCTGGATGCACACCGGTGATGTCGCCACCCTGGACGCGTTCGGCGTGATCGATATCCGTGACCGCATCAAGGACGTGATCAAGACCGGTGGCGAATGGATCTCCTCCCTGGCCCTGGAAGACTTGGTCAGCCGTCACCCGGCGGTACGCGAAGTAGCGGTGGTGGGCATTGCCGACCCGCAGTGGGGCGAGCGCCCGTTTGCCCTGTTGGTGTTGCGTGATGGCCATGTGATAGGCGCCCGTGAGCTCAAGGAGCACCTCAAGCCGTTCGTTGAATTGGGCCACTTGAGCAAGTGGGCGATTCCGAGCCAGATCGCCGTTGTTACGGAAATTCCCAAGACCAGCGTCGGCAAGCTCGACAAAAAACGTATCCGTATCGACATCATCCAATGGCAGGCCAACAACAGCACGTTCCTGTCGACCCTCTGACACCGCTCGCCGCGCCCGTTCGGGCGCGCGCTGCTCTATCTCAAGCCTTTACTTGTGATTTGCCGAATTTCAGCCATCCTTGCCGCGTCGACCTTCGTCGGCGTGGCGAAAGGGTTGTGGCAGACGGGTTGGTGATGCAAATCACACTTTAGAGGGATCAAGCACTACCCCCTGCTGGCTATAGTCCCTTCCAGAGTTTTTCGTGGATGTTGCGCTTCGGGCGAGGGTCGCCCGGTTGTCGCTCGGCATTGGAATCGTTGTATCCCGGCCGTTACATGCATCTTCCGAAAGAGCTCACTGCCATAACAATAAAATGCACATGGAGTAGCGTCGATGACCTCAGTAAACCAGTTCTGGCGCCGGGCACGACTGCCCCTGGCCGTCAGTCTCGCTTCTACGCTCGCCGGGCCCGCATTCGGCGTCAGTTTCAACATCGGTGAAATCGAAGGGAGTTTTGACTCATCCCTGTCGGTAGGCGCCAGTTGGAGCACGTCCAAGGCCAATCGCGACCTGATCGGCGCCAACAACGGCGGCAAGGGCTTGTCCCAGACCTCCGATGACGGGCACCTGAACTTCAAGCGCGGAGAAACGTTCTCGAAGATCTTCAAGGGCATCCACGACCTGGAACTGAAGTACGGCGACACCGGTGTGTTTGTGCGTGGCAAGTACTGGTACGACTTTGAGCTCAAGGACGAAAGCCGTCTGTTCAAGGACATCAGCGACAACAACCGCAAGGAAGGCGCCAAGTCGTCGGGCGGGCAGATCCTCGATGCGTTCGTCTACCACAACTACTCGATCGCCGATGCGCCGGGTTCCGTGCGGTTTGGCAAGCAGGTGGTGAGCTGGGGCGAAAGCACCTTCATTGGCGGCGGTATCAACTCCATCAACCCGATCGACGTGTCGGCGTTTCGTCGTCCAGGGGCCGAGATCAAGGAAGGCTTGATTCCGGTCAACATGTTCTACGTGTCCCAGACGCTCACCGACAACCTGTCGGCCGAGGCGTTTTACCAGTTGGAATGGGACCAGACCGTCACCGATAACTGCGGCACCTTCTTCTCCCAGCCGGACGTGATTTCCGATGGCTGCAGCAATAACCTGCGGGTACTGAACAAGCGCTCGACCATCCCCGGCGCAGCATTGCCGACGTTGGGCGCCCTGGGTGTGGACGTGAACAGCGAAGGCGTGCTCGTGCGCCGTGGCCCCGACCGCGATGCCCGCGACAGCGGCCAGTTCGGCATGGCCATGCACTACAACTTCGAGCCGCTGGATACCGAATTCGGCGCCTACTTCATGAACTACCACAGCCGTGCGCCGATCTTCAGTGCACAGGGCGCGCCGTCGTCGGCCTACACCCGTCCACTGGGTCCGCTGGGGGCCTTGCGTCCGTTGATCGTGGCGGGCAGCTCCAACTACTTCGTGGAGTACCCGGAAGATATCCGCCTCTACGGTTTGAGCTTCTCCACCACCCTGCCTACCGGCACCGCCTGGAGCGGTGAGTTGAGCTACCGTCCGAATGCGCCGGTGCAGTTGAGCACCACCGATATCCTGTTTGCCGGCGTCACGCCGATTCCGGGCTTTGGCAACGCGTCGGTGCTAAAGGGCTCGCCAGGCCAGGACCTGCACGGTTACAACCGCAAGGAAGTGACCCAATTCCAGACCACCTTCACGCACTTCTTCGACCAGGTAATGGGCGCCAGCCGCCTGACCACCGTGGGTGAAATCGGCGTGACCCATGTGGGTGGGCTGGAAAGCAAATCCCAGGCGCGCTATGGCCGCGATCCGGTCTTCGGTCCCGGCACCTTGCCAGGTGGGTTCTGCAACGCGCTTAACAACTCCACCGCCAACGGCGCCGGCTTGCCCAACGCGGCTGGCCTGAACACCAACTGCAACAACGACGGCTACACCACCGCAACCTCCTGGGGTTATCGCGCCCGTGCCATCTGGGAATACCCGGACGTGTTCGCTGGCGTCAACCTCAAGCCCAACGTGGTCTGGTCCCATGACGTCAAAGGTTACTCGCCGGGCCCTGGCGCCAACTTCGAAGAAGGGCGCAAGGCGGTCAGTCTGGGCCTGGATGCCGAATACCAGAACACCTACACCGCGAGCCTGGCCTACACCAACTTCTTTGGTGGCAGGTTCAGCACCGTGGATGACCGTGACTTTGTCGCGTTGAGCTTTGGCGCCAACTTCTAAGCACACTCTTTTCAAGTGGCATGTATTCAGGAAGACCAGTATGAAAATAACTAAAAGTCTGTTGCACGTGGGTGTGCTTGGGCTGTCGATCCTGGCGAGCAACGTCATGGCGGCGGTCTCGGCCGATGAAGCAGCCAAGCTCGGCACCAGCCTGACCCCAATGGGCGCCGAAATGGCCGGTAACGCGGCCGGCACCATCCCGAAATGGACGCCGATGCCGACCAACGCCGGCGCCGTGGATGCCAAAGGCTTCCTGGCCAACCCTTATGCCAGCGAACAACCGCAGTTCACCATCACCGCGCAAAACGTCGAGCAATACAAAGACAAGCTGGCGCCGGGGCAGTACGCGATGTTCAAGCGCTACCCGGACTCGTTCAAGATGCCCGTCTATCCGACCCATCGCGGCGCCACGGTGCCGGCGGAGGTGTTCGCTGCGATCAAGAAAAACGCCACCACCACCAACCTGGTGTCTGGCGGTAACGGCCTGGAAAACTTCGAGACGGCCGTGCCGTTCCCGATTCCGAAAAGCGGTGTGGAAGTCATCTGGAACCACATCACCCGTTATCGCGGTGGCAGCGTCACCCGCCTGGTCACCCAGGCCACACCGCAAACCAACGGTTCCTACAGCCTGGTGTACTTCCGCGACCAGTTCGTGTTCCGCGACAAGATGAAGGACTTCGACCCGAAAAACCCAGGCAACGTGCTGTTCTACTTCAAGCAGCAAGTCACCGCGCCGGCGCGCCTGGCCGGTGGTGTACTGCTGGTGCACGAAACCCTCGACCAGGTGAAGGAGCCGCGTTCGGCGTGGGTCTACAACGCCGGCCAGCGCCGTGTGCGCCGGGCACCGCAAGTGTCCTATGACGGGCCGGGCACCGCCGCCGATGGCCTGCGTACCTCCGACAACCTCGACATGTACAACGGCGCGCCGGACCGCTACGACTGGAAACTGGAAGGCAAGAAGGAAATCTACATCGCCTCCAACAGCTACAAGATCGATGATCCGAAGCTCAAGTACGCCGACATCATCAAGGCCGGCCATATCAACCAGGACCTGGCGCGCTATGAGCTGCGCCGTGTCTGGCATGTGGTCGCCACCTTGAAGGAAGGCCAGCGCCACATCTACGCCAAGCGTGACTTCTTCATTGACGAAGACACCTGGCAAGCAGCGGTGATCGATCACTACGACGGCCGTGGCCAACTGTGGCGCGTCGCCGAAGCCCATGCCGAGAACTACTACGACAAGCAAGTGCCGTGGTACGCCCTGGAAACCCTCTACGACCTGCAGTCCGGCCGCTACCTGGCCCTGGGCATGAAGAACGAAGAGAAACAGGCCTATGACTTCGGCTTCACCGCCACCACCAGCGACTTCACTCCAGCGGCCCTGCGCCAGGATGGCGTGCGCTAACCTGAACCTATGTTGATACCCCTGTGGGAGGGGGCTTGCTCCCGATAGCGGTCTGACAGTCGACACATGCATTGACTGATCCGCCGCTATCGGGAGCAAGCCCCCTCCCACTTTTGTTTGGGGTGTCCGTGGGGGATATTTTTTGTCGCAGTTCTTTTTCAGGCATTTGTTGCAAAGATCTACAATCCCGCCGCTTTTACCGCTAGTCTGCGGACATCTGCAATGCCGACAACAGCCTTCCACAAGAGCCCGGCGATGACTGATCTGTCCCGAATCCAAGGGCCTGCCAGCGCGGTGATTCCGACCCTGGAAGGCCGCTTCTACAGGCCGCCGCTGCCTGATGGCTACGTGCTGCGCCCACGCCTGTGCGAACGCCTTGGTGCCGGCCTGGAAGGGCGACTGTTGCTGGTCAGCGCGCCGGCGGGGTTCGGCAAGAGCTCCCTGGCGGTGGAGTTCTGCCAGAGCCTGCCCGCCCACTGGCAAAACCTGTGGCTGGGCCTGAGCCCACGGGACAGCGACCCTGGCCGTTTTCTCGAGCGCCTGCTCGAAGGCTTGCGCCAGTATTTTCCGCAACTCGGCGCCCAGTCCCTGGGCCTGCTGAAAATGCGTCAGCGTCACCAACCCTTTGCCTTTGAAGAATGGCTCGATGGCCTGCTCGATGAGCTGACGGTGCACCTGTCCGTCAAGGCGCCGCTGTTGCTGGTGCTGGATGACTACCACTTGGCCCAGGGGCCGGTGCTGGACCGTTGCCTGCAATTTTTCCTCAATCATTTGCCCGATGGCCTGGTGGTGCTGGTCACCAGCCGCCAGCGCCCGAATTGGCACCTGGCGCGCCTGCGCCTGTCGCGGCACCTGTTGGAATTGCATGAGCAAGACCTGCGCCTGACCCATGACGAATCCCTGGCCGTGTTGGACCGGCACAGCAGTTCGTTACGTGGCGAGGCCCTGGAAAATCTGATTCGGCGCAGCGAGGGCTGGGTCGCCGGCCTGCGCTTCTGGCTGCTGGCGGCCTCCGAAGCCGGCAATGACGGCGCCCTGCCGCAGGGTCTGAACGGTGGCGAAGGGCTGATTCGCGATTACTTGCTGGAAGAAGTCATCGATTGCCTGCCTGCGGAGGTGCAAGCATTCCTGTACGACACCGCACCCCAGGAGCGCTTTTGCAGCGAGCTGTGCGATGCGGTCCGCGAGGCCCATGACAGCCCGGAAATCCTGCGCTACCTGCAGGCCCATCAGGTGTTTCTGGTGCCGCTGGATGAACACGGTCACTGGTACCGTTATCACCATTTGTTTTCCGACCTGCTGCGCGCCCGCCGCGAAAAGAGCGCCACGTTACCGTTGGCCAGTCTGCACCTGCGCGCCTGTCGCTGGTTCAACGCCCAGGGCCTGATCGATGAGGCGGTGGAGCAGGCGCTGCGGGCCGGGCACCTGGATGTGGCGGCGAACCTGGTGCAGAACCTCTCCGAAGAACAGCTGCTGGCCGAGCAGAATGTCGGCATGCTGCTGCGCTGGAAGATGGACTTGCCCGACAGCCTGTTGATCAGCACCCCGCGCTTGATCGTGCTCTACAGCTGGGCGCTGGGGCTGGCCTGCCAGTTGGATGCGGCGCAGGAGCTGTCCGGCTACCTCAGTCGCTTCCTGCCGGCGCCGTCGGCCACCGCGCAAAAATCCATGCTGGCCCAATGGCTGGCACTGAGCGGGATCATCGCCCGTGGGCGAGGGGACCGCGAATTGACCCAGCGCTATTGCAACGAGGCGCTGGAGAGCCTGCCGCACAAGCGTTACGGCCAGCGTTTGATGTGCCTGTCGACCCTCTCCAACCTGGCGATCGTCGATGCCGATCTGTGGCGGGCTCGTGGCCTGAACCGCGAATCCCTGGAACTGGCGCAGCGCGTCGGCAACCCGCTGTTTGAAGCCTTGGCTCATTACGACCGGGCCCGGGTGCTGCAAGCGCGGGGCGAGATCCTGCGCGCCCTGGACGAAGTGCGCCAGGGCCTGCTGCGCCTGCAGGGGCTGGCACCCCAGCGGCTGTACGCCGTACGCGCGCGGTTGTCGTTGTATGAAGGCTACCTGCTGCTGCTGCGTTACCAGCCCGAAGCCGGGCTTGCGCGTTTGCGTGCCGGCCTGACCGAAGCCCGTGCCTGCCGGGATATCAGCGTGCTGATCGGACATTGCGTGATCGCCAGCTTCGAAGGGCGGCGAGGCGATTTCTCTGCTGCCTTTGCCGAGTTGGCCGAGGCTGAGCGCTTGATGCATATCTGGGACGTGCCGCCGATCTACTACCTGGCGATGATCACCCTGATCAAATGCGAACTGTGGCTGGCCCAGGACCGTACCGACCTGGCCGATGCCTGGCTGACGCGGCTGGGGCAGACCTACACAGGCGAGCAGGCGGCCGCCGCACCGGAGTTTCATCCGCACTTGCCACAACATGTGGAGCTGCAACAGGCCGCGCTGGACGCCATTCGCCATCAGCCCGATAGGGCATTGCGACGGCTTGAGGACCTGGCGCAGCAGGCGCTCGGCAGTGGCCGCCAGATGATTGCCCTGATGGCGCTGACCCAGCAGGCCCATGTTCTGCTGGCGTGTGGCCAGGAAGCCAAGGCCAGGCCGGTATTGGCCCGCGCACTCGACGCCGGCGCGGGCGGCGCGTTGCAACCGTTCCAGCGGTTGCTCGAGGACTATCCGGATTGGCTGCGCGAGCAGTTGGGCAAGCCGCCCCATCAGCCGTTGCACCAGGCATTGCTGGCGCTGCTACCGGCAAGCGCCGTCGTCGCGATCGCGCCTCACCATGAAACCCTGAGTACACGGGAGCTGGCGGTCCTGCAGTTGATCGCCCAGGGCTGTTCAAACCAGGAAATCAGCAACCAGTTGTTCATTTCCCTGCACACAGTGAAAACCCACGCCAGCCATATCAACAGCAAGCTGGGCGTGGAGCGCCGCACCCAGGCGGTGGCGCGGGCCAAGTCGATGGGCTTGCTGGCTTGAGTGCACAACCGTTCATGGCGCGCTCGGGCACTGCTTCAGGGAAGAACCTGCGGCGTGGTTGATCAGCGCGGCGAAGCGCTTGAGGTTGTTCTGGTGCGCCACCACCACGTCATCGATGCTCGGGCCGGCCGGTGACTGCAAGGTCGAGCGGCAGGTCAGCGCAGGGCGATCACCGCCGCCAGCCGGCCTGAGGCGCCAACGCACATCGAGCAGCGCGTATTGCCCCGGCACCGAATCGAAGCGCTGCACTTCCACGCGCAACGACACGGCTTGCCGGGCATCGCTGCCGGCCAACTGGTCGACCAGCGCGCTCCTCAGCTCATCGGCGAGGGTGGCGGCCCACCACTGGGTTTCGAGGATCGCCAGGCCGCTGTCGCCCTGGCGGATCACTATCTGCGCACGGTCGACCTGGGGCGGCACGCTGATGCTTTCAATGCGGACTGAATCGGCATCCGCCCGTGTGGCGTTATTCAAGTGCGCCGGGGTCAAGGTGTGGAATGCAATCGGCTCGCTGCGGCATGCCGCGAGCAACAGCAGGGCAGTCACCAGGGTGATTTTCAACGGCACTGTCATGGCGGCTCCAATGGTCATTTGCGGGGTGGCC
The DNA here is from genome assembly GCF_003852375.1 of Pseudomonas sp. R4-34-07. NCBI lineage: Bacteria > Pseudomonadati > Pseudomonadota > Gammaproteobacteria > Pseudomonadales > Pseudomonadaceae > Pseudomonas > Pseudomonas sp. R4-34-07. The sequence goes on from NZ_CP027760.1 coordinate 1,016,864, forward strand.
CTTGCAGGTCCAGGGGTGCGGCATTATCGGCGCGACCGCGAATCAGCGACTCCGGATGCCGGCCCAGGTAATCCGAAAGCTCGCGCAGGGAGCGCGACATGCGCGCCAGTTCATCCAGGGTCTGGGTCAGTTGTTCGCGCTGCGGCGAGTCTTCGGCCAGGGTGGAACTGGCCGACTGCAGGGTCTTGCTCACGTCGCCCAGGGTCGTCTGCACGCCGGGCAGGGTCTTGGCATTGAATTGCGCCAGGCCCTTGCGCAGCTCGACCAGGCTGGCGTCGAGATTGCCGGCGATACGCTCGACCGGCAGCTGGCTGATCTTGTTGACGATGCCTTCGAATTTCTCCTGCAATTGTTCCAGGTTGCCGGGAAGGGTGGGGATACCCACGGGGCGCTGGTTCGGGTCAAACGCGACTTTCTCGGCCTTGGGGTAGAAGTCCAGGGCGATGTACAGCTGACCGGTCAGCAGGTTGCCGCTGCGCGCCTGGGCGCGCAGGCCGTTTTCGATGAAGCTGCCGATCAGGCGCACGCCGGCCGCTTCATCGTCAGGGTTATTGTTCATCGCCTTGAGCAGCTTGGTGTGCGCCTGGCCGAGCAGTTGCGGGTAGATCACGATGCCGACGTTGACCGGGAAGCTGCGCTTTTTGGCGTCGAAATCCAGGTTGATCGAGACCACTTTGCCAAACTCGACGCCGAGGAATTCCACCGGGGCGTCAACTTTCAGCCCGCGCAGGGCTTGATCGAAGCGCAGCACCATGTATTGCCCCTTGCCATTGGGCGGGGCGAGGGCACTTTGCTGGTCTTCGAACAGTTCAAAGTTGCGGTTTTCCTCGGCGGGCTTGTCGTTGGGGTTGTAGGGCGGTGCCTGGAAGGAGACGCCGCCCATCAACATGGACGACAACGATTCGGTCTTCAGCGCGAAGCCGTTGGCGCCGACGCTGAGGTCGACACCGCTGGCGTTCCAGAAGCGCGTGTTCTCGGTGACGTACGCGTCATTGGGCGCATGCACGAACACCTCGATATTCACGCCCTTGCCCTCGCTGTCCAATTCATAGGCAACGACCTGGCCGACCGGGATCTTGCGGTAATAGACCGGCGAGCCGATATCCAGCGACCCCAGGCCCTGGGTATGCAGGGTGAAGCGTTTGCCTGGCTCGCCGTAGGTGATGGGCGGCGGGTTTTCCAGGCCTTTGAATTGTTTGGCGCGGGTGTCGGACTGGCCGATATCGGCACCGATGTAGTCGCCGGACAGCAAGGTGTCGATGCCGGACACACCGCCGGCGCCGATGCGCGGGCGCACCACCCAGAACTTCGAGTCTTCGCGGGTGAAGCTCTGCGCCTGCTTGGCCAACTCGACGGTGGCGTTGACGCTTTTCTGGTCATCGCTCAAGGCGACACCGGTGACCTGGCCGATGACCACGTTGCGGTACTTGACCTCGGTCTTGTTGGCGACCAGCCCGCTGCCGGTCTTGAAGTTGAGGGTGATGGTCGGGCCCTGTTGCAGCACGCTATGGACCACCAGGGAGATACCCACCAGCACGGCGACAATCGGCACGATCCATACCAGCGAAACGCTGAAGCGACGCGTCTTGATTACGGGTGTTCCCGCAGGGGTGTCAGCATCAGCCTTGGATGAGCTCATCCGAGGTCTCCTCATTGTGTGGATTTTCCCAGATCAGCCGGGGATCGAAACTCATGGCCGCGAGCATCGTGAACACGACCACCAGGCCAAAAAACAGAATGCCCAGGCGCGGCTCGATGTCGCCCAGGGCCTGGAACTTCACCAGCGCGGCCACCAGTGCCACCACGATCACATCCAGCATCGACCAATAGCCGATCAGCTCGATAAACCGGAACAGCTTCGAGCGCTCCTTGCGCGCCCACTGGCTATTGCGCTGCACCGTGATCAGCAGCAGCCCCAGGGACACGAACTTGATGCCCGGCACGGCAATGCTGGCGATGAAAATGATCAGCGCAATGTCCCAGGCGCCATGCTGCCAGAATTCCAGCACGCCGCTCATGATGGTGCTGTCCGCCCCGGAGCCGAGCATGGTGGTGTTCATCACCGGCAATATGTTCGCCGGCACATAAAATGCCAGTGCCGTGAGCAGGTAGGCCCAGGTGCGGGTCAGGGACTGAACCTTGCGCCGGTGCAAGGGGGCGCCGCAGCGCTCACACTCGGCGGGTTCGTTGCGCATGTCGCACGGCTGGCCGCAGGTGTGGCACAGGCACAGGTTGAGTTCGCGGGCGGTGGGCGGCGAATTCATAGGGTGTCCCACAGATCACGCACATCGCGCCCGGCGATGCGGATCAGCAAAAGGCTGAGGGCGGCCAGCGCGAACAAGCCGATGCCGGGTATCACATCGAGCATGCCGGCCAGCTTGAACACTGCCACCATCGCGCCCAACAGGCACACCTCCAGCATGCTCCAGGGCCTGAGGGCTTCCAGCCAGCGCATGCACAGCTTGAAGGCCGGTGAGCGCCTGCCGGATAGGGCAAAACTCAATACCCAGATCAGCAGCAGCAGCTGAAACACCGGCGCGATAATCATGGAAATTGCTGCCACCAAGGCGATAAACGTGATCGGCCCCTGGCTCAGCGCGACCACCGAATCCCAGAGTGTCGCGCTGTTCTTCAGGCCCTGCAGGCTGATGCTCATCACCGGATAAAAATTGGCGGACGCCCACAACACCGCTGCGGTGAGCGTCAGTGCGAGGCGCTGCTGCACCGACAGGCCGTTATAGCGCTGCAGTACTCCCTCGCAGCGTACGCACAGGGCTTTCTGATGTTTGGCGAGCGTGACTTTCTGATAAACGCAGTCGCAGTGTTCGCAGATGACCTGTTGATTCGCCATAGGGCTGCTCCAAAAGCGACTGGCTAGGGTGCTGGCCGTTGCCGGAGAGCCAATCGCGTTTGCGTAGCTTAGCAGCCGATGCCACCGTTTTACCTATTACTCGGCATCCTCTCCTTTCTGTAAGGCATTGACGGTTACGCTGTTGCGCCAAGCATTGTGCGTCGCCATATCAGACGCGCCAACGTGATCGACCAGTTGCACAAGGCGACAACCAGGATGATAGAGAGCAACGTCGACATGCCATGGTTGACGATTATTTTACCGGCCAATAACGGAAAGCCGAACACGCCGACAAAGTAGGAAAGACTGAATAAAACCAATGATTGCGCGGTCTGGCCCGCGGGGGCTTCATTGGCTGCCAGCCCGTTTATTACAGAGTAAGTCAGCCCGTAACCTACCCCGAGCACAATGGCGGCCAGCAAATACGCCGCCGAAGAGTGTACGAAGAAGGTGAACATCAATACCGAAATCACCATCAGCGCACTTAACAGGCTCGACATCAGGTAGGGATCGCGCTTGACGATATACCCCGCGACCAGCAGGCGACAGGAGATCGCCGCGCTCATGAAACCCAGGAAAAACAGGGAATAATCGAGATGGTTAAGCGCGGCATAGGAGGTTTGGAAGCTCGAAAGCCCGCCGAAGATTGCGCCGCCGAGGCCGACCATGATGATGGCAAATACCGCCTTGGAACCCAGCACCGCCTGTGCCGCCCGGGCGCTGATCTTGCACACTGTCACCGGCCCAAGACGTGCTTGCTGCTGCTTGATGTTGGGGGCGAGCAGGAAAAACAATGCCCCTCCAGCCAGGCTGGCAATGGCGGCGACGATAAATGCGGACTCCACCGAATGGCCCAGCGCCTCGGCGGCTCGCCCTACCAGAGGCCCCGTGCCGATGCCACTCATCATACTGCCCGACAGCAATGCAAAATACTTCACGCGCCGGGCAGGCTCTATGATCATCGCCACAATGATCGGCCCAAGTGTGTAGAAAACGCCCCATCCAAACCCCAGTATCAAGCCGCTGGCCAGCAGTGCCACGCCGAAAGCTGGCACGGTCGCGAAGCCCAGGCAAGCCGCTGCCAGCAGCACAGCACCCGCTGCGATGGCTCTGGGAGCACCGATCAGATCGGTCAAGTGGCCTGAAAATATGACTGCCAGGAACGTGCTGAGCATCGCAACCGAGATAATCGTACCGGCGTCGGACTCACTGCCGCCGCTGTCCCGCAGCTTCATGGCCAATAAGAACGTAGTGCCGTAGGACAGGGATAGTAGATAGCTGCCCAGGCAAAACAGGCCGAATAGCCCGTTGCCAGTTGCGTGGCTCGCGGACGATGGTGAAGACATGGATTCTTTCCTTGTGGAATCAAAAGTCTGATAGTCAGAAGTGATATTAATCAGCGGCGCGTTGTAGTGCGGCGGTCACCCGATCGATATCTTCCTTTCGGATCGTCGACATTTCCGTACGTCTTTTAGAGGCTCGATATCTATAGCAGACCATTAACGACAAACGTCATAGATTCAAAGTTTATGGACTGAACATTAACCCTTCTTAAACATACGGCGGGCTCGATCAGTTCTGGTGTTCATGCGCCAAGTGGTAGCCAGCCGGCGTTTGTCTAACAAGCATTGCAACAAAACCCCTGCTCGCGTTCAGCCGGGGTCTGCTACGGTCTACCTGGCGCCCAGAGTGTCTGGCCTTTTTATCCTGCCGGGGCCGCGCTCACGGAATTTTTACCGCTTGCCATGTTCCAAACCCGGCACAGGTCCGTTGCCCATGTCCTCTGCATCACAGAATGCAAAAGTAGGAGCTTCCTTCATGTTCACTCCGCGTCGTCTGCTTGTTGTCGCCACCGCCGTAGCCCTGTTGTCCGGCTGCGCTTCACCCAACCCTTATGACGGCAGCCAGGGACAGGCCGGCAATGGTTCCGAAAGCGGCATGAGCAAGACCGCCAAGTACGGCGGCCTCGGCGCGCTGGCCGGGGCATTGGCCGGTGCGGCCATCGACCATAACAACCGTGGCAAGGGCGCGCTGATCGGCGCAGTCGTTGCGGGTGCCGGCGCCGCCGGCTATGGCTACTACGCCGATCAGCAAGAGAAAAAACTGCGCGAAAGCATGGCCAATACCGGAGTTGAAGTGCAGCGCCAGGGTGACCAGATCAAGCTGATCATGCCCGGCAATATCACCTTCGCCACCAACTCCGACGCCATCTCCAGCAGCTTCTATCAGCCGCTGAACAACCTGGCCAACTCCCTCAAGCAGTTCAACCAGAACACCATCCAGATCGTTGGCTACACCGACAGCACCGGCAGCCGTCAGTTGAACATGGACCTTTCCCAGCGCCGTGCGCAGAGCGTGGCCAACTACCTGACCTCCCAGGGCGTCAGTGCTGCCAACCTGAGCGCACGCGGCGCCGGCCCGGATAATCCGATCGCCAGTAACGCTGACGTCAACGGCCGTGCCCAGAACCGTCGCGTGGAAGTGAACCTCGGCCCGATCCCCGGCCAGCAGTACGGCCAGCCGGGCGCCCAGCAACAGGTGCCACAACAGAACAACCAGTTCCAGGGCAACCCGTACTCGCAATACCAGTAAACACCGCCACAAAAAAGGGCGCCGTGCATTGACTGCACGGCGCCCTTTTTTTGGCTTTCGGTTACATCAGTCGATGTATTCGAACACCTTGACGATTTTCTGCACACCGGACACACCCTGTACCAGGTTGGCCGCGCGAGTGGCTTCCGCCTGGGTCAACAGGCCCATCATGTAGACGATACCGTTGTCGGTGACGATCTTGATGCGCGAGCCCGGAACGGCGCTGTCGGTGAGCATCTGCGCCTTGATCTTGGTGGTCAGCAAGGCATCGTTGCTGATGGCCAGCAGCGTGATCGGGTCCATGACCTGCAGTTCGTTGTGCACCTTCTTGACCCGTTGCACCGCCGAGGCGGCCTGTTCAGCCTGGGCCTTGAGTTCGGCGCGCGGGGTTTGCCCGGCCAGCAGCACGACGCCGTTGAAGCTGGTGACCACAATGCGCGACGCGCCGTTGCCCAGGTCCGTAGCCGCTTTGGCGACGTTGACCTTGACCTTGGTTTCAATCAGCGAGTCGTCGATGGTGCTGCCGAAGGTACGTGTGCCCCGGTCGTCCTGGATGGGGGTGTCCCGTGTAGCGGTGATTGCCGTACTGCAGCCGCTGATGGCGAGGCACAGCGTGATGGCCAAAAGGCTGAGGCGATTAACGGTCATTCTTCACTCCCGAACAGTTGGCTGTCGATCAGATCGCACAGGCAGTGGATCGCCAGCAGGTGGACTTCTTGAATGCGTGCAGTGACATTGGCCGGAACGCGAATCTCCACGTCCTCAGGCAGCAGCAACGAGGCCATGCCGCCGCCATCGCGCCCGGTCAATGCTACGACAATCATTTCGCGATCATGTGCGGCCTGGATCGCTTGAATGATGTTCGCCGAGTTGCCACTGGTGGAAATCGCCAGCAACACATCGCCCGGCTGGCCGAGGGCGCGGATCTGTTTGGAGAAGATTTCGTTGTAGCTGTAGTCGTTGGCGATCGAGGTGATGGTCGACGAATCGGTGGTCAGGGCGATCGCCGGCAGGCTCGGGCGCTCGCGCTCAAAGCGGTTGAGCAGCTCGGAGGAGAAATGCTGGGCGTCACCGGCCGAGCCGCCGTTACCGCACGAAAGCATTTTGCCTTCGTTGAGCAAGGCGTTGACCATGACCTGACTGGCTTGCTCGATGTGCGGTGCAAGTACGTCCATCGCCTGTTGCTTGGTGTCGATGCTGGCCTGGAAAAGCTGGCGAATTCGGGATTGCATGTCCATCTGTGTGACCTTAATGAGCGCGGCTGTTTGGCACAGAAATGTGCAGCCCGCAAAGCAAAGAGCAAAAGTGTGGGGTGAAGGTGCCGGGTGAGTCAGCTGTCGAAGGCATCTTTGAGCCAATTCAGGTCAGATGGGCCCGACGGTGTGCTTTCCATGGCAACCACATCGAAACGGCAGGGGCTATCGGCCCAGCGATGCTCTTTGTGCAGGAAAAACTGCGCGGCGAGTATCAGCTTTTGACGCTTGCGCCCATCGATACTGGCGAGCGCGCCACCCCATTGTGCGTGTTTTCTGTAGCGGACTTCGACGAATACTACTGTATCGCCGTCAAGCATGACCAGATCAAGCTCACCGCGTTTACATAACCAGTTCTGCGCCAGAAGGCGCAGACCCTGTTGTTGCAGATAGTTCAGCGCGTAGCGTTCGGCATCCTTGCCGCTTTGTGCGCTGGACGGTTCGGGCATCAGCGCGGGGTATCCGGCAGGCGTTGGATCTCGCCACCCACGAACTTCGCCCACGGCATCTGGCGGTCAACGCGCTGGTTGGCGCTGATGCCCAGGTTACCGGAGAGGCCGTCGACACGGGTGTCCGGCAACGCCTTGAGCTGGCCCAGGCGTGGCGCCAGGCGATAGGCATCGACGCCCATCGCATACAGGCGACCCAGGCTGCCATTGGCCTGCGGCCATTGTGCGGCGACCTGGTTGCGCAGCGGGTCGGTGGTGTTGAGCAACCAAGGGGTTTCGCAGAACATCACGTTGGTCATGTCCAGGTACTGGTTGCGGTCGCCACTGGCGCTGAAGACGTGGGACGTCGCATAGACGGGCACATCACCGGCGTACTGGAAGTTCAGGGTCGGCTTGATCTGCTGGGCCAGTTGCGGGGTGACGGCCAGGAAGATGAACTCGATGTCCTGGCGACGCGAAGGCTGGGCGGCAACGTCAGTGCCGACGGTGTCTTGCAGGCTCTTGGCGCGGCCTTCGCTTTTGCGCAGTTGGAACAGGTCGGCGATCTGCTGGGCCAGGGCCACAGGCTGGTCGACATATTCGACGCCCATGACGGTGCCGCCGTTGGCTTCCCAGTCCTGGCGGAAGGCCTTGTAGACACGCTCGCCCCATTCGCCACGGGGCACCATGGCGGCGGCGCGATGCAGGCCGTCGGCACGGGCGCGGCGCGACACTTCACGGGCTTCGTCTTCAGCAGCCAGGCCGAACTGGAACAACTGCGCCGGGGCTTGATCGCCCTCGCTGTAGTTCAGCGCCAGGGTGGTGATCGGCAATTGCGGGCGTGCACTGAGCTGTTTGACCAGTGGCTTTTCCAGCGGGCCAACCACCAGCTGCACGCCGGCGGCCTGGGCCTTGGCGTAGAAGTCGTCGATGGAGGTCAGGCGCGAGCTGTCGTAGAACTCAATCACCGGCGGCTTCTGCCCGGCCTGTTCGGCCTGGTAGTGAGCGGCCATGAAGCCTTCACGCAATGCCTTGCCGACCGACGCCAGGGCGCCTTCCTGTGGAAGTAGCAGGGCGATCTTGGTCAGGGGCTGGCTGGCCAGTTCCTTGAGTTTGGTCAAGGGCGTTGGTAATTGCACGGCCGCCGGATGGCCCGGGTTGCGCGCACGCCAGGTATCGATGGCGGTTTGCTGCTGCTCCAGCGTGCCGGCGCCCTTGACCGCCTGGGCCAGGGTGATCCAGCCGTCCAGCGTCGGGTTGCCGGTGGCTTGCAGTTGCTCGGCGGGCAGTGCGGCAATCAACACCCAGATCGCTTCGTGGTTGCTATTGGCGGCGTCACCGGTGAGCAGCGGCGCCATGGCAACACGCTCCCGCGCTGCCGCCAGGGTCTGGCCGTCGGCTTCATAGGCGCGGGCATGCACGGTGCCGGTGCGCACTTGTTGATCGACCGGCAGCTCCTTCAGGCTTTGCAGGCTGGGGTGGTTCAGCGCCGTCAATGCAGCCTTGGGCTGGTTGCGGGTCATCGCCAGCTCGGCGGCCAGGGTGCTGGCAAACACTTGCGCGGCCGGTTTCAGGACATCCAGGGGCACCTGCGCAAGTATCTGCGAGGAACGGCCAGGGTTGTTCTGCTGGTAGGCCAGGTCAGCCGCACTCAAGCGCAGCAATGCGGCCTTTTCTGGCGTCTTGGCAGCCGTGGCCTGTTCGAGCAGTTGCTCGATACTGGCGTCGGGCGTGCGTGGTAGGTCGCCAAGGCTGGACGAGGGCGAGCTGGCGCAAGCGGCCAGCAAGGCAGCGAGGCAAAGGGCGGAGAGCAGCCGCAGGCAAGCGATCATGTAAGTGTTCCTGATACCGATCAAATTAGCGTGGAAGTGTACCCAAGCACTGGCCCAGGCGCGATGTTCGTGGCGTGAAACCGTGGATTTAGGTCGTGCAATTGTTGCGTTTTACTAACAATGGCTGAAACGACATCCGCCGTGACGGCATATTTTCAGCGCGTTGACGCGCTACAATGTGGCTTTTGCCAACCATCGAGGTGTGCGTTTTGACTGCTCCAGGTCCTTTGAATTCCACTGCAGGCTCGCTTTTTGTCGTGGCGACGCCCATTGGCAACCTGGACGACATCAGTGCCCGGGCATTGAAAGTGTTGCGCGAGGTTAAATTGATCGCGGCGGAAGACACGCGACACTCCCAGCGGTTGATGCAGCATTTTGGAATCCCCACGCCACTGGCGGCCTGCCATGAACACAACGAACGCGAGGAGGGCAGCCGTTTTATCACCCGTTTGCTGGCAGGTGATGATGTTGCGCTGATCTCCGATGCGGGCACGCCGCTGATTTCCGACCCGGGCTACCATCTGGTCCGCCAGGCGCGCGCCGCTGGTATCAATGTAGTGCCTGTTCCAGGCGCGTGCGCGCTGATTGCAGCATTATCTGCAGCGGGTTTGCCGTCGGACCGCTTTATCTTCGAAGGCTTCCTGCCCGCCAAGATGGTAGGGCGTCGCGCGCGCTTGCAGGCGCTGAAGGAAGAGCCGCGCACCTTGATTTTCTACGAAGCCCCGCACCGCATCCTGGAATGTCTGCAGGATATGGAGTTGGTATTCGGCGGCGCGCGCCTGGCGCTGCTCGCGCGCGAGTTGACCAAGACCTTTGAAACCCTCAAGGGCTTGCCGTTGGAAGAACTGCGCGGGTTCGTCGAAGGCGACAGCAATCAGCAGCGCGGAGAGTGCGTCGTGCTGGTGGCCGGCTGGACGCCTCCAGAGGATGAAGATGCGGTCGGTAGCGAAGCCATGCGCATCCTCGATCTGCTGCTCAAGGAGATGCCGCTCAAGCGGGCTGCCGCCCTCGCCGCGGAAATTACCGGGGTGCGCAAGAATGTGTTGTATCAGGCGGCGCTGGATAAACAGAAAGCCGAATAGTTCCGGGGCCGGGCCGGTGTTTCGTCCGATGGTGATGGCAATGCTGCACTTTTAATACTTGTCCTGAGGCCGTCGTGCCGTTAACCTGCGCGGCGGAGAGTCGATTGGACAGTCGCTGCCCTCTATGAAAATTAGGGGGGGGAGGAAAGTCCGGGCTCCATAGGGCGAAGTGCCAGGTAATGCCTGGGGGGCGTGAGCCTACGGAAAGTGCCACAGAAAATAACCGCCTAAGCACTTCGGTGCCGGTAAGGGTGAAAAGGTGCGGTAAGAGCGCACCGCACGACTGGCAACAGTTCGTGGCTAGGTAAACCCCACTTGGAGCAAGACCAAATAGGGTCCCAAGGCGTGGCCCGCGCTGGGACCGGGTAGGTTGCTAAAGATGTCCAGTGATGGCCATCGTAGACGAATGACTGTTCAAGACAGAACCCGGCTTATAGATCGACTCTCCACCTTTTTCCTTCCGTCCGAACCTCGGGCAGAAAACCGGTAGCAACGCAAGAATCCCTCCCTGCCAAATCATTGGCAGATGCGTCTTCGTAATACCAAAAAAATCTTACTCTTAATAAATTACTTTAACTTTGGGCCATAGCGCTTTGAGTTATCTGTGCTTGTTAAGTCAAAAACCACGCTGAACTCGGGTTTCTCCTCCCGTTACGCTCGTAAATCTCCGTTCTGTAAGGCTTTTCCTTGTATCCGCGCCTTGACGGTGTGGTGGGCGCATTCCTATAGTGTGCGCAAGTGGCGGAAAGTGGCACAAAGTGGGTTTTTTGAACGTAAAACGCTAAAAATTGGAGAAACGCACCTGTGTTTCGCGGAGCTAACGCTATCAGTCTCGATGCAAAAGGCCGTCTCGCCATGCCGAGCCGGTATCGTGACGAGCTCATTTCGCGAAGTTCGGGGCAGTTAATCATCACGATTGACGCGGTTGACCCTTGTTTGTGTGTTTACCCCCTCGACGAGTGGGAGTTGATCGAAACCAAATTGCGCGCTCTCCCTTCATTGCGTGAAGAAAACCGCCGCCTGCAGCGTTTGCTGATCGGTAATGCCGTCGACCTTGAACTCGATGGCAGCGGTCGTTTCCTGGTGCCGCCGCGTTTGCGCGAATACGCCAGGCTCGACAAGCGCGCAATGCTGGTAGGCCAACTGAACAAGTTCCAATTGTGGGACGAAGATGCCTGGGATGCTGTTTCTGCAGCTGACCTGGCTGCTATTCAACAACCGGGCGCCATGCCTGATGAACTGCGTGATTTGATCCTGTGACTATTGATAGCGGCTTTAACCACATCACCGTACTGCTTGACGAAGCCGTTGAGGCTCTCGCCGTACGCGCGGATGGCTGCTATTTGGATGGCACCTTCGGCAGGGGCGGGCACAGTCGGTTGATACTCAGCCAGCTCGGGCCCAACGGTAAACTCCTCGGGTTCGACAAAGACCCTCAAGCGATTGCCACCGGGCAAGCGCTAGCGGCCGAAGACGGCCGCTTTGTCGTTGTGCAGCGCAGCTTTGCCGAGCTGGGCGCCGAAGTCGCCGAGCGCGGCATGGCGGGCAAGGTGGCCGGGATTCTGCTCGATCTCGGCGTGTCTTCGCCGCAGCTCGATGACCCGGAGCGCGGCTTCAGCTTCATGAACGATGGCCCCCTCGACATGCGCATGGACCCTACCCGTGGCGTCAGCGCCGCGCAGTTCATCGCCACCGCGCCGGTGGAAGAAATTGCCCGGGTGTTCAAGGAGTACGGCGAAGAACGCTTCGCCGGTCGCATGGCCCGCGCCGTGGTCGAGCGCCGCGAAATCCAGCCGTTCGAACGCACCGCTGACCTGGCCGAAGTGCTGAAGGTCGCCAACCCCGCATGGGAGAAGGGCAAGAACCCGGCGACCCGTGCGTTCCAGGGCCTGCGCATTCACGTCAACAACGAATTGGGCGATCTGGAGGCTGGCCTCGAGGCGGCCCTGGACGCGTTGGAAGTGGGCGGTCGCCTGGTGGTGATCAGTTTCCATTCCCTGGAAGACCGTATCGTCAAACTGTTCATGCGGCGTCTGGTCAAGGGCGAGTCCGACAACCTGCCGCGCAATCTGCCGGTGCGTTTCGAAGCCTTTGTGCCGAAAATCAAAATTCATGGCAAAGCGCAGTTCGCCTCCGAAGCCGAACTCAAGGCCAACCCACGTTCGCGCAGCGCCGTCATGCGCGTCGCGGAGAAGTTGCGGTGAGCAAGCTTTTCGCCAAACCCCTGCCGGGCGGCAGCTTCTTTATGTTGCTGCTGTTTATCGGCGTGCTGGTGTCCGCGATTGCGGTGTCCTACAGCGCGCATTGGAATCGTCAATTGCTCAATACCCTCTATGGGGAGTTGAGCGTGCGCGACAAGGCGCAGGCGGAATGGGGCCGGTTGATCCTGGAGCAGAGCACGTGGACGGCCCATAGCCGTATCGAAGTGCTGGCCACCGAACAACTGAAAATGCACATTCCGGGCGCGGCCGACGTACGCATGGTGGCGCCATGATGAAACTTGAAGGCGCACTCTACCCATGGCGCTTCCGCCTGATGCTCGGCTTGCTGGCATTGATGGTGGGTGCGATCGTCTGGCGGATCTTCGACCTGCAGGTCGTCGACCGTGACTTCCTGATCGGCCAGGGCGATGCCCGTAGCCTGCGGCATATTCCGATTCCTGCGCACCGCGGCCTGATTACCGACCGCAACGGCGAGCCTCTGGCCGTGAGTACCCCGGTGACCACCCTGTGGGCCAACGCCAAGGAACTGCAGGTGGCCAAGGACAAGTGGCCCGAACTCGCGGCTGCCTTGGGGCAAGACCGCAAAGCGCTGACCGAACGCCTGGAAGCCCAGGCCAATAAAGAATTTATCTATCTGGTTCGCGGGCTCACCCCGGAACAGGGCCAGCAAGTGCTCGACCTGAAAATTCCGGGTGTCTATGGCATCGAGGAATTTCGTCGTTTCTACCCGGCCGGTGAAACCACCGCGCACATGGTCGGCTTTACCGATATTGATGACCATGGCCGCGAAGGTGTCGAGCTGGCCTACGACGAGTGGCTGGCCGGCGTTCCCGGCAAGCGCCAGGTCATCAAGGACCGGCGCGGCAGACTGATCAAGGATGTTCAGGTCACCAAGAACGCCAAGGCCGGCAAGCCCTTGGCGTTGTCGATTGACTTGCGTCTGCAGTACCTGGCCAACCGTGAATTGCGTAACGCGATCATCGAGAACGGCGCCAAAGCCGGCAGCCTGGTGATCATGGACGTGAAGACCGGCGAGATTCTCGCCATGGTCAACCAGCCGACCTACAACCCGAACAACCGTCGCAACCTGCAGCCGGCGATGATGCGCAACCGCGCAATGATCGACGTGTTCGAGCCGGGTTCGACCATGAAAGCCATCTCCATGAGTGCCGCCCTGGAAACCGGACGCTGGAAGCCCAGCGACAAGGTCGAGGTGTATCCAGGCACCTTGCAGTTGGGCAAATACACCATTCGCGACGTGTCGCGCACCGAGGGCCCGGTGCTGGATCTGACAGGCATCCTGATCAACTCCAGTAACGTAGGGATGAGCAAGGTCGCCTTCGATATCGGTGGTGAAACCATCTATCACCTGGCGCAAAAAATCGGCCTGGGCCAGCCTACCGGGCTCGATTTTCCGGGTGAGCGCGTCGGCAACCTGCCGAACTACCGCGACTGGAAAAAGGCCGAGACCGCCACGCTGTCGTACGGCTACGGCCTGTCGGTGACCGCGATCCAACTGGCCCATGCTTTCTCGGTATTGGCGAATAATGGCCGAATGGTTCCGCTGAGCCTGATCCATGTGGACGAAGCTCCGAAAGCCACCCAGGTGATCCCGGAAAAAGTCGCCAAGACCATGCAAGGCATGCTGCAACAAGTGATCGAGGCGCCGCGTGGCGTATTCCGCGCCCAGGTGCCGGCCTATCACGTGGCCGGCAAGTCCGGTACTGCGCGTAAAACCTCGGTGGGCACCAAGGGTTATGCGGAAAATTCCTACCGTTCATTGTTCGCCGGTTTTGGCCCGATGAGCGACCCGCGCTACGCCATCGTCGTAGTGATCGATGAACCGAGCAAGGCCGGTTACTTCGGTGGCCTGGTCTCGGCGCCAGTGTTCAGCAAAGTGATGTCCGGCACCCTGCGCCTGATGAACATCACGCCGGACAACCTTGCGCCAACCCAGCAAGCGAACGCCGCACCGGCGGCCGCTGCTGTCAAAGCCAATGGAGGGCGCGGTTGATGTCTCTTAGCCTGAACAAGATTTTTGCCCATGCCGGCCGCGATCTGCTGATTCGCGAGTTGAGCCTGGACAGCCGCAACGTGCGCGCCGGTGACCTGTTCCTGGCCGTGCCCGGTGGCAAGTTCGATGGCCGTGCGCATATTGCCGACGCCCTGCAACGTGGTGCTGCCGCTGTTGCTTATGAAGTGGAAGGCGCTACTGTGTTGCCGATCACCGATGTGCCGTTGATTCCAGTCAAGGGCTTGGCTGCGCAGTTGTCCGACATTGCCGGGCGCTTCTACGGTGAACCGAGCCGCCACCTGAACCTGGTGGGCGTGACCGGCACCAACGGCAAGACCAGCGTGACTCAACTGGTCGCCCAGGCCCTGGACCTGCTGGGTCAGCACTGCGGCATCGTCGGTACCCTGGGCACCGGCTTCTATGGTGCGCTGCAAAGCGGCCTGCACACCACGCCGAACCCGATTGCCGTGCAGGCGACCCTGGCCGACCTGAAAAAAGCCGGCGCCAAGGCGGTTGCCATGGAAGTGTCGTCCCATGGTCTCGACCAGGGCCGTGTCACGGCCCTGGCGTTTGACGTGGCGGTGATGACCAACCTGTCCCGCGACCACCTCGATTACCACGGCACCATGGACGCGTATGCAGCGGCCAAGGCCAAGCTGTTCGCCTGGAATCACCTGAAGTGCCGGGTAGTGAACCTGGATGACGCCTTCGGTCGCCAACTGGCGGCTCAAGACAGCGAAGCGCGCTTGATCAGCTATAGCCTGGAAGACACCCGTGCGTACCTGTACTGCCGCGAAGCCCAGTTCAGCGACGAGGGCGTGCGCGCCACCCTGGTAACGCCACAAGGCGAGCACCATTTGCGCAGTACGCTGCTTGGGCGTTTCAACCTGAGCAACGTATTGGCAGCCATTGGCGCCTTGCTCGGCCTGGATTACGCCCTCGACGAAATTCTGAAAGTCCTGCCCAAACTGGAAGGCCCGGCCGGCCGCATGCAGCGCCTGGGTGGCGGCACGCAACCGTTGGTGGTGGTCGATTATGCCCACACCCCTGATGCACTGGAAAAAGTCCTGCTGGCCCTGCGCCCGCACGCCAAGGGCAAGCTGTTGTGCCTGTTCGGCTGCGGCGGCGACCGTGATCGCGGCAAGCGTCCGTTGATGGCCGAGATCGTCGAGCGCTTGGCCGACGGCGTGCTGGTGACCGACGACAATCCGCGCAGCGAAGACCCCAGCCGGATTTTCGACGATATACGCGAAGGCTTCAAAGACACTGCCAGCGTCACGTTCGTGGCGGGTCGCGGCGCAGCCATTGCCCAATTGATCGCCAGTGCCAGCGCGGATGACGTGGTGGTGCTGGCCGGCAAGGGGCATGAGGATTACCAGGAAATCAATGGCGAGCGCCATGCCTTCTCCGATCTGGTCGAGGCGGGTCACGCCCTGACCGCCTGGGAGGTCGCCCATGCTTAAGCCGATGACCTTCAGCGAACTGGCCCAGGCGTTGTCGGCCCGGGTGCTGTCGGGCGATTGCACGTTCGACGGCGTCAGTATCGACAGTCGCAACATCCAGCCCGGCCAGCTGTTCATCGCACTCACAGGCCCGCGGTTTGACGGTCACGACTACCTGAACGACGTCGCCGCCAAAGGCGCCGTGGGTGCCCTGGTGCAACGTGAAGTGGCGCACGCCACGCTGCCACAGTTGCTGGTCGCCGATACCCGCTTGGCCTTGGGCCAATTGGGCGCGCTGAACCGTGCCGCGTTCGACAAGCCGATTGCCGCGATCACCGGCTCCAGTGGCAAGACCACCGTCAAGGAACTGTTGGCCGGCGTACTGCGCACGCGCGGGCCGGTACTCGCCACCCGGGGCAACCTGAACAATGATTTCGGCGCACCGCTGACCCTGCTCGAACTGGCCCCGGAACACACGGCGGCAGTCATCGAGCTGGGCGCTTCCCGCGTCGGCGAGATTGCCTACACCGTGGCGCTGACCAAGCCCCATGTCGCGGTTATCAACAATGCCGGTACCGCCCATGTCGGTGAATTCGGTGGCCCGGAAAAGATCGTCGAAGCCAAGGGTGAAATTCTTGAAGGCCTCGACGCTTCGGGCACCGCTGTACTGAATCTGGACGACAAGGCCTTCGAGACCTGGCGCATACGCGCTGCCGGTCGCAAGGTGCTGACCTTTGCGGTGCACAACGCCGCAGCCGATTTTCATGCCAGCGACATCACCGTTGATGCGCGTGGTTGCCCGTCCTTCACCTTGCACACGCCGCAAGGCAGTGAACACGTGCAACTGAACCTGCTGGGCAACCATAACGTCGCCAACGCCTTGGCCGCTGCCGCTGCCGCCCACGCCTTGGGTGTGTCGTTGTTCGGCATCGCCACAGGCTTGGGCGCGGTGCAGCCGGTCAAGGGACGCACCGTCGCGCAATTGGCCACCAACGGCATGCGCGTGATTGATGACACTTACAACGCCAACCCGTCTTCCGTTAACGCCGCCGTGGATCTGCTCAATGGCTTTGATGGCCGCAAAGTGCTGGTACTTGGCGACATCGGCGAATTGGGCGACTGGGCTGAACAAGGGCACCGCGAAGTCGGCGCCTATGCCGCCGATAAAGTCGACGCGTTCTACGCCGTCGGCCCGAACATGGCTCATGCGGTAAGCGCCTTCGGCCCCGGCGCGCGGCATTTTGCGACCCAGGGCGAATTGATCCAGGCGTTGGCTGCGGCTGAACACGACACACACACAACCATTTTGATCAAGGGATCGCGCAGCGCGGTGATGGAAAACGTCGTCGCAGCCTTGTGTGGCTCAAGTACGGAGAAACATTAATGCTGCTGCTGCTGGCTGAGTATCTGCAACAGTTCCACAAAGGCTTCGCGGTCTTTCAGTACCTGACCCTGCGCGGGATCCTGGGTGTACTGACCGCGCTGTGTTTGTCGCTGTTCCTGGGGCCGTGGATGATCCGCACCCTGCAGAACCTGCAAATTGGTCAATCGGTTCGCAATGACGGCCCGCAGTCGCACCTGTCCAAGTCCGGCACCCCGACCATGGGCGGCGCGTTGATCCTGTCGTCCATCGGCGTGAGCACCGTGCTCTGGGCTGACCTGCACAACCGCTACGTGTGGGTGGTGCTGCTGGTGACCCTGCTGTTCGGCGCCATCGGCTGGGTGGATGACTACCGTAAAGTGATCGAGAAGAATTCCAAGGGGCTGCCGAGCCGCTGGAAGTACTTCTGGCAGTCGGTATTCGGCCTGGCGGCGGCGATCTTCCTGTACACCACCGCGCCAAGCGCTGTGGAAACCACCTTGATCATCCCGATGCTCAAGGACGCCAGCATTCCACTGGGCATCGGTTTCGTGGTGCTGACCTATTTCGTGATCGTCGGCTCCAGCAACGCGGTCAACCTGACCGACGGCCTCGACGGCCTGGCGATCATGCCGACGGTGATGGTCGGCGGCGCCCTCGGCATTTTCTGCTACCTGTCGGGTAACGTGAAGTTCGCCGAGTACCTGCTGATTCCTTATGTACCGGGCGCAGGTGAGTTGATCGTGTTCTGCGGCGCGCTGATCGGCGCCGGCCTGGGCTTCCTGTGGTTCAACACCTACCCGGCACAAGTGTTCATGGGCGACGTCGGCGCACTGGCGCTGGGCGCGGCGCTGGGCACTATTGCGGTGATAGTGCGCCAGGAAATCGTGCTGTTCATCATGGGCGGTGTGTTCGTGATGGAAACCCTGTCGGTGGTCATCCAGGTGGCTTCCTTCAAATTGACCGGGCGCCGTGTATTTCGCATGGCGCCGATTCACCACCACTTTGAACTCAAGGGCTGGCCCGAGCCACGCGTGATCGTCCGTTTCTGGATCATCACCGTGATTCTGGTACTGGTCGGCCTTGCCACCCTGAAACTGAGGTAGAAACGAGTGTCCCTGATCGCTTCAGACCACTTCCGCATCATTGTCGGCCTCGGCAAGAGCGGCATGTCCCTGGTTCGCTTCCTGGCGAACCGGGGCACGTCGTTTGCCGTGGCCGACACGCGGGAAAATCCACCGGATCTGGTCACGCTGCGCCGTGATTACCCGCACGTGGAAGTGCGTTGTGGCGAATTGGACGTCGAATTTCTGTGCCGCGCCGATGAGCTTTACGTGAGCCCCGGTCTGGCGTTGGCCACACCGGCCCTGCAGGCCGCAGCGGCGCGTGGCGTGAAGCTGTCCGGCGATATCGACCTGTTTGCGCGTCACGCCAAGGCGCCGATCGTCGCCATCAGCGGTTCCAACGCGAAAAGCACCGTGACCACCCTGGTCGGCGAAATGGCGAAGGCTGCCGGCAAGCGCGTGGCGGTGGGCGGCAACCTCGGGGTGCCGGCGCTGGATCTGCTCAGCGACGACGTCGAGTTGTACGTGATGGAACTGTCGAGCTTCCAGCTGGAAACCACCCATGACCTCGGTGCCGAAGTGGCCACCGTGTTGAACGTCAGCGAAGACCACATGGACCGCTACAGCGGCCTGCCGGCCTATCACCTGGCCAAGCATCGTATCTTCCGGGGCGCCAAGCAGTTTGTGGTCAACCGCCAGGATGCCTTGAGCCGTCCACTGATAGGCGAAGGCATGCCTTGCTGGACCTTCGGCCTGAGCAAGCCCGATTTCAAAGCCTTTGGCATTCGCGAAGAGAACGGCGAGAAATACCTGGCCTTCGAATTCCAGAACCTGATGCCGGTGCGCGAGCTGAAAATCCGTGGCGCCCATAACCAGTCCAACGCCCTGGCGGCCTTGGCGCTCGGCCACGCGGTGGGCCTGCCCTTCGACGCCATGCTCGCCAGCCTGCGCACCTTCGCCGGCCTTGAGCATCGCTGCCAGTGGGTGCGCGACCTCGACGGCGTCAGCTATTACAACGATTCCAAGGCCACCAACGTCGGTGCGGCCCTGGCGGCCATCGAAGGCCTGGGTGCCGATATCGACGGCAAGCTGGTGCTGATCGCCGGTGGCGACGGCAAGGGCGCCGACTTCAAGGACCTTAAAGCGCCGGTCGCTGCGCATTGCCGCGCCGTGGTGCTGATGGGCCGTGATGCGGACCTGATCGCCGCAGCCCTGGGCGACGCGGTGCCGCAAGTGCGCGCTACCTCCCTGGACGACGCGATCGCCCAGTGCAAAGCCCTGGCCCAGCCGGGTGATGCGGTGCTGCTGTCGCCAGCCTGCGCCAGTTTCGACATGTTCAAGAACTATGAAGAGCGCGGCCAGTTGTTCGCCCGCGCCGTGGAGGCTTTGGCATGAGCCTCAACCTGAAAAACATCATCAAGCCGTACCCGTCGCCGATCATTACCGGGCGCGGCATCGACCTGGATTTCCCGATGCTCGCCGGTTGCCTGGCGCTGCTCGGCCTGGGCCTGGTGATGATCACCTCGGCGTCCTCCGAAGTGGCCGCCGTGCAGTCGGGCAACACCCTGTACATGATGATCCGTCACCTGGTGTACCTGGTGATCGGCCTCGGCGCGTGCATCGTCACCATGATGATCCCGATCGCCACGTGGCAGCGCCTGGGTTGGCTGATGCTGATCGGGGCGTTCGGCTTGCTGGTGATGGTGATCCTGCCCGGCATCGGCCGCGAGGTGAACGGTTCGATGCGCTGGATCGGCTTCGGTGCCTTCAACGTGCAACCCTCGGAAATCGCCAAGGTGTTCGTGGTGATCTACCTGGCCGGCTACCTGGTGCGCCGTCAGAAAGAAGTGCGCGAAAGCTGGATGGGCTTTTTCAAGCCATTCATCGTGCTGCTGCCCATGGCCGGCCTGCTGCTGATGGAGCCCGACTTCGGCGCCACCGTGGTGATGATGGGCGCCGCCGCCGCGATGCTGTTCCTGGGCGGCGTCGGCCTGTTCCGCTTCACCTTGATGGTGGTGCTGGCGGTCGCGGCCGTGACGGTGCTGGTGCAGGCGCAACCCTACCGGATGGCCCGTCTGATTACCTTTACCGACCCATGGTCCGACCAGTTCGGTTCCGGCTACCAGTTGACCCAGGCGCTGATTGCCTTCGGTCGCGGCGAGTGGCTGGGCGTGGGCCTGGGCAACAGTGTGCAGAAGCAGTTCTACCTGCCCGAAGCGCACACCGACTTCGTGTTCTCGGTACTGGCCGAGGAACTGGGCGTGGTCGGCTCGCTGTGCACCGTCGCGTTGTTCGTGTTCGTGTGTGTGCGCGGCATGTACATCGGCTTGTGGGCCGAGAGGGCCAAACAGTATTTCGCCGCCTATGTGGCGTACGGCTTGTCGTTCCTGTGGATCGGCCAGTTCCTGATCAATATCGGCGTGAACGTCGGGCTGCTGCCGACCAAGGGCCTGACCTTGCCGTTCCTCAGTTACGGCGGCAGTTCGTTGGTGATTTGCTGCGCCTGCCTTGGCTTGTTGTTGCGCATCGAGTGGGAGAGTCGTACTCACCTGGGCAGCGAAGAGATGGAGTTCAGCGAAAGCGACTTCGCCGAGGAGCCGACCCATGGGCGCTAACGTGCTGATCATGGCCGGCGGCACCGGGGGCCATGTGTTCCCGGCCCTGGCCTGCGCGCGCGAATTCCAGAACCGTGGCTACAGCGTGCACTGGTTGGGAACGCCGCGTGGCATCGAGAACGAGCTGGTGCCGAACGCCGGTTTGCCGCTGCACCTGATCAACGTCACGGGCTTGCGGGGCAAGGGCAAATTGTCGCTGCTCAAGGCGCCGTTCGTGTTGCTCAAGGCGGTATGGCAGGCACGCCAGGTCATCCGTGAGTTGCAGCCTGTGTGTGTGCTCGGCTTTGGCGGTTATGTGACCGGCCCCGGTGGCGTGGCGGCAAAACTCGCCGGCGTACCGGTGATCGTGCATGAACAGAACGCCGTTGCCGGTACCGCCAACCGCTTGCTGGTGCCATTGGCCGCGCGGGTGTGTGAAGCGTTCCCGAATACCTTCAGCGCGTCGAGCAAGCGCCGTACCACCGGCAACCCGGTGCGCACCGAGCTGTTCATGGACATCGCCCGCCAAGCGCTGGTCGGACGCAAGGCGCACCTGCTGATCCTCGGCGGAAGCCTGGGCGCCGAGCCGCTGAACAAATTGCTGCCGGAGGCGCTGGCGCAACTCCCTGTGGAATTGCGCCCGGAGATCTTCCACCAAGCCGGCAAGCATCACGATGAAGTCACCGCCACGCGCTATCGCGAGGCCGGTGTCGAGGCGACTGTCCAGCCCTTCATCAAAGACATGGCCCACGCCTATGGCTGGGCCGACCTGGTGGTCTGTCGCGCTGGTGCGCTGACCGTCAGTGAACTGGCTGCCGCCGGTCTGCCGTCGTTGCTGGTGCCTCTGCCCCACGCAATCGACGATCACCAGACCCGCAACGCCGAATATTTGGCCGGGGAGGGCGCTGCCTTCCTGCTGCCGCAAAGAACGACTGGCGCCGCCGATTTGGCCGCACGCCTGACCGAGGTTTTGATGCAACCGGAACGACTCAACAGCATGGCGAGCACCGCAAGCCGCCTGGCCAAACCTGACGCAACCCGCACCGTGGTCGATATCTGCCTGGAGGTGGCCCATGGTTGAGAATCAGAAAGCCATGCCACAACCGGAAATGCGCCGCATCCGTCGCATCCACTTCGTCGGCATCGGCGGCGTGGGCATGTGCGGGATTGCCGAAGTATTGCTGAACCTGGGCTACCAGGTGTCCGGCTCTGACTTGAAAGAGTCGCCGGTCACCGAGCGCCTGAAGTCCTTTGGCGCGCAGATCTTCATCGGCCACCGCGCCGAAAACGCCGCCGAGGCGGATGTGCTGGTGGTGTCCAGCGCTGTGAACACGTCCAACCCGGAAGTGGCCACCGCCCTCGAGCGCCGTATTCCGGTGGTGCCGCGTGCCGAGATGCTCGCCGAGCTGATGCGCTACCGCCACGGCATCGCCGTCGCCGGTACCCACGGCAAGACCACCACCACCAGCCTGATCGCCTCGGTGTTCGCCGCCGGTGGCCTGGACCCGACCTTCGTCATCGGTGGCCGCCTGAATGCAGCCGGCACCAATGCCCAGCTCGGCACCAGCCGCTACCTGATCGCCGAAGCCGATGAAAGCGACGCGAGCTTCCTGCACCTGCAACCACTGGTCGCCGTCGTCACCAACATCGACGAAGACCACATGGCAACCTACGACGGTGACTTCAACAAATTGAAGAAAACCTTCGTCGACTTCCTGCACAACCTGCCGTTCTACGGGTTGGCCGTGGTGTGCCTGGACGATCCGGTGGTGCGCGAGATTCTGCCGCAGGTCAAGCGTCCTACCGTGACCTACGGCTTCAGCGAAGACGCCGACGTGCGCGCGATCAATGTGCGCCAGGAAGGCATGCAGACTTTCTTCACCGTGCTGCGCCCCGACCGCGAGCCGCTGGATGTGTCGGTCAACATGCCGGGCAACCACAACGTACTGAACTCCCTGGCGACCATCTGCATTGCCACCGATGAAGGCGTCAGCGATGAAGCCATCGTCGAAGGCCTGTCGCGCTTTGCCGGTGTCGGCCGCCGCTTCCAGGTCTACGGCCAGCTGCCGGTTGAAGGCGGTGAGGTGATGCTGGTGGATGACTATGGTCACCACCCCACCGAAGTTGCCGCCGTGATCAAGGCCGTGCGCGGTGGCTGGCCGGAGCGTCGCCTGGTGATGGTCTACCAGCCGCACCGCTACAGCCGCACCCGTGACCTGTACGACGACTTCGTCAATGTATTGGCCGATGCCAACGTGCTGCTGCTGATGGAAGTGTACCCGGCCGGTGAAGAACCAATTCCGGGCGCCGACAGCCGCAAGCTGTGCAACAGCATCCGTCAGCGTGGGCAGTTGGACCCGATCTACATTGAGCGCGGCGTCGACCTGGCGCCGATCGTCAAGCCGCTGCTGCGCGCCGGCGACATCCTGCTGTGCCAGGGTGCCGGTGATATCGGTGGGCTTGCGCCTAAATTGCTGGCCAGCCCATTGTTCGTAAAAGAAGCGCTTGCGGCCGAAAAGGGGAAGTCGAAATGATCACTGACTACGCCTCCCTGTTCTCCACTGTCGCGCCTGCCGACTTCGGCCGCGTTGCCGTGCTGTTCGGCGGCAAGAGCGCCGAGCGCGCAGTGTCGCTCAAGTCTGGCAATGCGGTGCTTGAAGCGCTGCAAAGCGCCGGTGTGAACGCCTTCGGTATCGACGTGGGCGATGATCTCCTCGCCCGCCTGCTGGCCGAAAAGATCGACCGCGCCTTCATCATTCTTCACGGCCGTGGCGGTGAAGACGGCAGCATGCAGGGCCTGCTCGAGTGCGCCGGCATCCCCTATACCGGCAGCGGCATCCTGGCTTCAGCGCTGGCGATGGACAAGTTGCGCACCAAGCAGGTGTGGCACAGCCTGGGCATTCCCACGCCACGTCACGCCGTGTTGCGCAGCGAAGACGATTGTATTTGCGCGGCCAAGGAACTGGGCCTGCCTTTGATCGTCAAACCTGCCCATGAAGGCTCCAGTATCGGCATGGCCAAAGTGAACTCGGCCGCTGAATTGATCGACGCATGGAAAGCGGCAAGTACCTACGATTCGCAAGTGTTGGTGGAACAGTGGATCCAGGGTCCCGAGTACACCATCGCCACCCTGCGTGGCCAGGTATTGCCGCCTATCGCATTGGGCACGCCCCACACTTTTTACGATTACGACGCCAAGTACGTGGCTTCCGATACCCAGTACCGGATTCCATGCGGCCTTGACGCAACCAGGGAACAACAATTGATGGACCTCACGGCGCAAGCCTGTGAGGCGCTGGGTATCGCCGGTTGGGCGCGGGCAGACGTGATGCAGGATGACCAAGGGAATTTCTGGTTCCTGGAAGTCAACACCGCACCCGGGATGACCGACCACAGCCTGGTCCCTATGGCCGCCCGTGCCGCCGGCCTGGATTTCCAGCAGTTGGTGCTGGCGATCCTGGCCGACAGCATTGAGCCAAGAGGCTAAGCACATGAAAGGCGCATCGCTTCGTCATCAGCCCCCACAAGCACCGAGCCGCAAGCCGGTGCCACGGGGTGCCAGCCGCATGGTGGCCAAAGAGCCGATGTCGGCGCGCCTGCCCAAAGCCAACTTTGGTTTCATCAAGGCGCTGTTCTGGCCGGTGTTGCTGGTGGTACTGGGCTTTGGCACCTACGAAGGGGCGCAGCGCCTGTTGCCGTATGCCGACCGGCCGATCACCAAGATCAGCGTGCAGGGCGACTTGAGCTACATCAGCCAGCAAGCGGTACAGCAGCGCATCAGCCCGTTCCTGGCGGCGAGCTTCTTTACCATTGACCTGGCCGGCATGCGCGCGGAGCTGGAACAGATGCCATGGATCGCCCATGCCGAAGTCCGCCGCGTATGGCCGGACCAGGTAACGATCCGCCTGGAAGAACAGCTGCCCGTGGCCCGTTGGGGCGATGGTGCGTTGTTGAACAACCAGGGTCAGGCATTTGCGCCCCGTGAAGTGGCGAACTATGAGCACCTGCCGCAGCTGTTCGGGCCGCAGCGGGCGCAACAGCAAGTGATGCAGCAATACCAGGCCTTGAGCCAGATGCTGCGGCCACTGGGCTTCTCCATCGCACGCCTGGAATTGCGTGAGCGGGGCAGCTGGTTTCTGACGACCGGGGCAGGCAGTTCCGGCCCGGGCATCGAGTTGTTGCTGGGACGCGACCGCTTGGTGGAAAAGATGCGCCGCTTTATTGCCATCTATGAAAAAACCTTGAAAGAACAGATTACGAACATTGCGAGCGTCGACCTGCGTTACGCCAACGGCCTGGCCGTCGGTTGGCGTGTACCGGTAGCGCCCACGGCAGCACAACCCGCTGTCGCGAAGAATTAAGAAGAGGCAGGACCCATGGCAAACGTGCAAAGCGGCAAAATGATCGTCGGTCTCGATATCGGCACCTCCAAGGTGGTGGCGCTGGTGGGCGAGGTCGGTGAAGACGGCACGATCGAAATCGTCGGTATTGGCACGCATCCGTCCCGGGGCCTGAAGAAGGGCGTGGTGGTGAACATCGAGTCCACCGTGCAATCGATCCAGCGCGCCATCGAAGAAGCGCAGCTGATGGCCGGTTGCCGGATTCACTCGGCGTTCGTCGGCGTGGCCGGCAACCATATCCGCAGCCTGAACTCCCACGGCATCGTGGCGATCCGCGACCGTGAAGTCAGCGCGGCCGACCTTGAGCGCGTCCTCGACGCCGCCCAGGCTGTGGCGATCCCGGCTGACCAGCGCGTGTTGCACACCTTGCCCCAGGACTACGTGATCGATAACCAGGAGGGCGTTCGCGAGCCACTGGGCATGTCGGGCGTGCGTCTGGAAGCCAAGGTCCACGTAGTGACCTGCGCCGTCAACGCCGCACAGAACATTGAAAAATGCGTGCGTCGCTGCGGCCTGGAAATCGACGACATCATTCTCGAGCAGTTGGCTTCGGCCTACTCGGTGCTGACCGACGACGAAAAAGAACTGGGCGTGTGCCTGGTGGACATCGGCGGCGGCACCACCGATATCGCGATCTTCACCGAGGGTGCGATCCGTCACACCGCCGTGATCCCGATTGCCGGCGACCAGGTCACCAACGACATCGCCATGGCGTTGCGCACACCGACCCAGTACGCCGAAGAAATCAAGATCCGCTACGCCTGCGCCCTGGCCAAGCTGGCCGGTGCCGGTGAAACCATCAAGGTGCCAAGCGTCGGCGACCGTCCACCGCGCGAGCTGTCGCGCCAGGCCCTGGCCGAAGTGGTCGAGCCGCGCTACGACGAGCTGTTCACCCTGATCCAGGCCGAATTGCGCCGCAGCGGCTACGAAGATCTGATCCCGGCCGGCATCGTGCTGACCGGTGGCACCTCGAAAATGGAAGGCGCGGTCGAACTGGCCGAAGAGATCTTCCACATGCCGGTGCGCCTGGGCGTGCCCCATGGCGTCAAAGGCCTCGGCGACGTGGTGCGTAACCCGATTTATTCCACCGGTGTGGGCTTGCTGTTGTACGGGCTGCAAAAGCAGACCGATGGCATTTCCCTGTCGGGCCCGAGCATCCGTGACAGCTACCGCAGCGATGACGAAGCGAAAGCGCCGTTGTTCGAGCGGCTGCAGGCTTGGGTAAAAGGCAATTTCTGAAGATTTACCGCGACACCGCAACACCCGTAATAAGCAGTAGGCGAAAAAACTAGAGAAAACGAAAGGAGAGGGAACATGTTTGAACTCGTAGACAACATCCCCGCTAGCCCGGTTATCAAAGTAATCGGTGTCGGCGGTGGCGGCGGCAACGCTGTCAACCATATGGTCAAGAGCAACATTGAAGGCGTTGAATTCATCTGCGCCAACACTGATGCCCAGGCGCTGAAAAGCATCGGCGCGCGGACCATCCTGCAATTGGGCACAGCCGTGACCAAGGGCCTCGGCGCTGGCGCCAATCCGGAAGTCGGCCGTCAAGCCGCCCTGGAAGACCGCGAGCGTATTGCCGAAGTGCTGCAAGGCACCAACATGGTGTTCATCACCACCGGCATGGGCGGCGGTACCGGTACCGGTGCAGCGCCGATCATTGCCGAAGTGGCCAAGGAAATGGGGATTCTGACCGTCGCTGTTGTGACCCGTCCGTTCCCGTTCGAAGGCCGCAAGCGCATGCAGATCGCCGACGAAGGCATCCGTCTGCTGTCTGAAAGCGTCGACTCGTTGATCACCATTCCCAACGAGAAACTGCTGACCATCCTGGGCAAGGACGCCAGCCTGCTGTCCGCGTTCGCCAAGGCTGACGATGTACTGGCCGGTGCCGTTCGCGGTATCTCCGACATCATCAAGCGTCCCGGCATGATCAACGTCGACTTTGCCGACGTGCGTACCGTGATGAGCGAAATGGGCATGGCGATGATGGGTACCGGCTGCGCCAGCGGTCCGAACCGTGCACGCGAAGCCACCGAAGCAGCCATTCGCAACCCGCTGCTGGAAGACGTGAACCTGCAAGGTGCGCGCGGCATCCTGGTGAATATCACCGCAGGTCCCGACCTGTCCCTGGGTGAGTACTCCGACGTGGGTAGCATCATCGAAGCCTTCGCATCCGAGCACGCCATGGTCAAGGTCGGCACCGTTATCGACCCGGACATGCGCGACGAACTGCACGTGACCGTGGTTGCGACCGGCCTGGGTGCAAAAATCGAGAAGCCTGTAAAGGTCATCGACAATACCGTCCATACCAGCCACGCCAGCCAGCAAGCGGCCGCTCCAGCGCCTTCGCGCCAGGAACTGCCGTCGGTGAACTACCGTGACCTGGACCGTCCGACCGTGATGCGCAACCAGGCTCAGGCCGGTGCTGCGGCGTCCCGTAGCCCGAATCCGCAAGACGATCTGGACTACCTGGACATTCCGGCATTCCTGCGTCGTCAGGCCGATTAATGGAATGTATCAGGGCTATGAAGGTGATTGGTGTTCAGCAAAGGTCTGGTCTGCTATTATCGCCAGCCTTTGTTGATACCAGTTCGCAATTTGCGCTGAAGCGGTCCAAGCCATGATTAAACAACGCACCCTGAAGAATATTATTCGTGCCACAGGTGTAGGTCTGCACTCCGGGGAAAAGGTATACCTGACCCTCAAGCCTGCACCTGTCGACACCGGCATCGTGTTTGTGCGTGCCGACCTGGACCCTGTGGTGCAGATACCTGCTCGCGCGGAAAACGTTGGCGAAACCACTATGTCGACCACATTGGTCAACGGTGACGTCAAAGTGGACACGGTGGAGCACTTGCTCTCGGCCATGGCCGGTTTGGGCATCGATAACGCCTACGTCGAGCTCTCCGCGTCCGAAGTCCCGATCATGGATGGCAGCGCTGGACCCTTCGTATTCCTGATTCAATCTGCCGGCCTGGAAGAACAGGACGCAGCCAAGAAGTTCATTCGCATTCTGCGGGAAGTGACAGTAGAAGACGGCGACAAGCGCGCCACCTTCGTCCCGTTCGAAGGCTTTAAAGTGAGCTTTGAGATCGATTTCGATCACCCGGTATTCCGTGACCGCACCCAAAGTGCAAGCGTGGATTTTTCCAGCACTTCGTTCGTAAAAGAAGTCAGCCGCGCCCGTACCTTTGGTTTCATGAGTGACATCGAGTACCTGCGCAAGCACAACCTCGCACTCGGCGGCAGCGTTGAAAACGCCATTGTGGTCGACGCGGATGGTGTACTGAACGAAGACGGCCTTCGCTATGAAGACGAATTTGTGAAGCACAAGATCCTCGATGCAATCGGTGACCTCTACCTGCTGGGCAATAGCCTGATAGGCGAGTTCAAAGGCTTCAAGTCGGGCCACGCCCTTAACAACCAGCTGCTGCGCAAGTTGATTGAGCAGACAGACGCTTGGGAAGTCGTGACCTTCGAAGATGCCAGCACCGCACCGATCTCTTACATGCGTCCCGTTGCGGCGGTGTAAGTAACAACTCTCTTCTTTAGTTTTAAAGGCTGCCTTCGGGTGGCCTTTTTTTATGTCCCGGCGATCGTCCGATTGCGGCCACTGTGCTTGGCCTTATACAACGCCTGGTCGGCCTTGAGCAGCAAGTCTTCAAGGGACAGACCGCTGCGCTTCTCCCAGGTGCTCATGCCGATGCTCACGGTGATCGGCTGCTCGTCCCATGCCGGCCGTGGCAAGTGCTCAACACCATTGCGGATATGCTCGGCGATCACCCAAGCGCCCTTGGCGTCGGTATCGGGCAGCACCACCGCGAATTCTTCACCGCCGTAACGTGCGGCAAGGTCGGCCGGGCGGCGGATATTGCTGTCGATCACCTGCGCCACCGTGCGCAGTGCGTCGTCCCCGCCCTGGTGGCCATGGCGATCGTTGAAGGCCTTGAAGTGGTCCACGTCGATCATCAGCACCGTCAACGGCTCGGTTGAACGTTGCGCGCGATCCCATTCCAGGCGCAGGCGTTCGTCGAGAGTGCGGCGGTTGGCCAGGCCAGTGAGGGCATCGGTACCTGCCAGTTCTGACAGCACCTGCTCGGCCCGGTGACGCCGTCGCAGCTCCATGCACAGCGCCCAGGTCAGCCACAACAGGCCAATGCACAGCACCCCCGTGGCGAGACTGACCAGCCACGCCGCCCGTCGCCATGGCGCGAACACTTCGTCGCTGGCCAACGCCACCGCGACGATCAGTGGCAAATCGCCCACGTTCGAGAAACTGTAGAGCCGAGGCTGCTGGTCGAGGCTGGAGACGCTGTGGAAAGTGCCGTCTCGCTCGCGCAGCATGCGCGCCACATTGGGCCGCTGGCTCAGGTCCTTGTTGATGATATCCGCTTCCAGCAACGGTTCTTGCGCCAGCAGGATGCCCTGGTGGTTGAGCAGGTTGATGGTGCTGTTGCTGCCGATATTCAGGCTGCTGAACAGTTGGTGGAAGTACGACAGACGCATGGAGGCGACAGCCACACCCAGGAAGCGCCCGTCCGATGACGAAACGCGGCGGCTAAATGCAATGCGCCACGGGTCATCGCATTCGCAGCGGGCCCTGAACGGTCGGCTGATATACAGCCCGATGTCGGGATTGGTGCGATGAATCTGGAAATAGTCGCGGTCGGCGAAGTTGCCGGCCTTGGGCGTGAGCAGGGACGAGTCGGCAATCACCTCGCCGCTCGGGCCCAGCAACAGGATGTCGCCTTTGTACGGCGCTGTGGCGGAGCGGTCGAACAGCACCAGGTGCCGGATGCTCGCGGACACGCCCTGCAGGTCAGTGCGCTCGGTCGCGGCGATCAGGCCTTTGAGGGCCATGTCATAGAGCTCGACGTTGCGTAGCACATCGGCATCGATCAACTGGGTAATGGTAGTGGCGGTGCGCTTGGCGGTCTGCAAGGTGTTGGCATGTTCGCGATTCAACAGTGCGGTGACGATTCCCACGATCAGCAACACCGTGAGGGTGCTGCTCAGGATCAGCAGGCGTTCCGGGCGGCGGGTAGGGCGGGCAAGGCTTGAACTCATCGGGCGTACTTCTGCTCTGAGGATGCCTTTAGCGTAGTAGCAACTCCGGAAGATGGCGCAGAAGCAAAATGTGGGAGGGGGCTTGCTCCCGATGGCGGAGTGTCAGGCAGCTGATGTGTTGCTGATGTACCGCCATCGGGAGCAAGCCCCCTCCCACATTGGATCTTCTTTGTCAGTGAGATCGGGGTTAGAACACGTTGATTGGGTAGTCCACGATCACGCGGTACTCATCCACATCCCGATCCACCGCCGAGTAGCCATTGCCGCCACGGTTGGTCGCCCATTGCAGGCGTACCGCCAGGTTCTTGGCCTTGCCGCCCTGCACCACGTATTTCAGGTCGATATCGCGCTCCCAGTGCTTGGCGTTCTTGCCGTCGGCGCTGTACCAGTTGCTGTAGCCCCGGCTGTTCGGGTCGACCGTGGTCAGGTCGGTCTTGCCGCTGATATACGACACGGCGGACGTCAGGCCAGGCAAGCCGAGACCGGCGAAGTCATAGGCATACTTGAGCTTCCACGAACGCTCGTTGGGGCCGTTGAAGTCCGAGTATTGCTGGGAGTTGTCCAGGTACACGCTGTCACCCTGGGTAATGTAGTCGAACGGCGTGTTGCCGTTGACCCGCTGGTAAGCGGCGGTGACGCTGTGGTTGCCCACGCCCAGGGTCATATGCAAGCTGTAGGTGTTGTTGTCGATAGCGCCCAGCAGTGCCTGGCCGGTGTCCTGGGTGTGGTAGTAATGCAGGCCGGGGGTCAGGCTGACCAGGTCGTTCAGTGCATAGGTGTATTCGAGGTCGTAGTAGTACTGGTGCCATACGTCCTTGAGTTCGGCGGCGTACAGGTTGCTGGTCAACCCGGGGATGCCGCTGAACGCTACACCGGCCCAGTTCAGGTGCTGGGCGTCGGCGTTGGCTGGCAATGCGCCGTAGCTGGTGCCGATGCGCCGGTGGCCGCTCTGGTTGTAGAGCTTGGTGAAGCTGGCCTGGCCGCCTTCGAACATCCAGCCGTCGAGGCTGTGGTTGGCCAGGCTCACGCCGCGAAACGTCTGCGGCAGCATGCGGGTCATGCCGCCGGCGATCACCGGGTTGTTGAGGAACAGGTCGCCGGCCTTCAACTCGGTATCGAACGCGCGCAGTTTCAAGGTGCCGCCAGCGGTGGAGAACGTGCCGGGCGCCTTGCCGTTGCCGCTGCCGTACGGAAGGATGCTGGAACCGTCGGTGCCACCGCCGCCGTCGAGCTTGAGGCCGAACATGGCGTTGAGGTCCAGGCCGACGCCTACGGTGCCTTGGGTGTAGCCGGAGGTGAAGGTACCGATAAAGCCCTGGCCCCATTCCTTGCTGTCATCGGTATGCAGGTCGCGACGGTCGCGATTCATGTAGTAGTTGCGGGTGTCGATAGTGAGGTGCGAACCCTCGACGAAACCCTCGGTGGGCGTGGCGTCTGCCCCGTGGGCAAGGGGAGTGATCGTTGCTGCGATGGCGAGGAATAACGGGGTGAATGTCAGCGAGTTCTTCACCGGTGGAGCTCCTTTGATCAATCATGAACGGCCAGTGTCGTGGGGTGTGCCTGGCCTTTTTTACGGCAAAAAAAAGCCGCTGAAGTCAGCGGCTTTAAGACAGATTCCCAGTGTAGAGCCCTGGAAATAAGTCGAGGGAAATTCGGGTGAGGGTTCGGCTGTCTTTACCGTCGCGCTCATCGATGCGTCAAAGTAACGCAGGCGAGCGGTGCGATACAGAGTGTAACAAGATAATGACTGTTGCCCAAATCGTAACAGTTGGCTGCCGGTGGTACCCAGTGTGGGAGGGGCGTGTCAGACGGGCAGGGTGATGCCGAAGGTATTTTCGCCGTCTTCGCTGCGCACAAACACATCGCCGCCATGCATCAACGCAATCGCCTTGACGATAGCCAGCCCCAACCCGTGATTGGCCCCGCTGTTGCTGCGCGACGCATCCACCCGATAGAAACGTTCGAACAGTCGAGGCAGGTGCTCGCTGGCAATCACCTCGCCTGGGTTGGTCACGCCGATCGTTACCTGGTGCTCCAGCACATCGATGTTCACGTCGATGACCTGCCCAGGCGCGGTGTGCTGCACCGCATTGCTCAACAGGTTGATCAGTGCGCGGCGCAGGTGGGCTTTTTCGATATGCACTTGGGCGTCGCCCTGTACCCGCACCTGAACCTGGGCGTCTTCGAAGATAAAATCCAAGTAGTCGAGGGTGGTGGCGACTTCATCGGCCAGGGAGCTTTCAATCAGCTTGGTGGCCTTGCTGCCCTGGTCGGCACTGGCGAGGAACAGCATGTCGTTGATAATCGAGCGCAGCCGCTCCAGCTCTTCCAGGTTCGATTGCAGCACCTCGAAATAATGCTCGGCCGAACGCCCGCGCGTCAGCGCGACCTGGGTCTGGCCGATCAGGTTGGTCAGCGGCGAGCGCAGTTCATGGGCCACGTCGGCATTGAAGGATTCGAGGCGCGAGTAGGCGAGTTCGACGCGGTCGAGGGTGGCGTTGAACGAGTTGACGAACTGGCTCAGTTCCGGCGGCAGCGGTGACAGTTGCAGGCGCCCGGAGAGTTTGGGCGGCGCGAGTTTCTGTGCTTCGTCCGAGAGTTTTTCCAGTGGCTTGAGGCCGATGCGCGACACCCAGAAGCCCAGCAACGAGGCCATCACCACCCCGACCAGCGCCAGGCTGATCAGCGCTACCATCAGATGATGCTGGGTGGCGCGGAAATTCTCGGTGTCGATGGCGATCATGAAGCGCAGCGGTGGGCGTTGGTCCTTGGCGGCAAACTGGCTCACCAGCACCTTGAACGGGTAATCGTGGCCGGGCAGGTGCAGGTCGCGTTTACCGGTCGGGCCCTGGGCAAAGGCGCGAATCTGCGCATCCGGTTCACCGTATTCGTAACTTGGATCGCTGCTGACCACCCAGAAGCGAATGCGCTTGTCTTCCTCCCCCAGCAGCTTGAGCTTGGCCTTGATCTTGACCCAATGCTCGGGCGTGCCGAAGCGGTTCACCGAGGATTCGAGCACGCTGTAGCGCGCATCCAGCTCGGCCCCCGGCAACAACCCCAGGCCGCGATCCACTTGCTGGTACAGCGCGCCGCCGATCAGCACGAAGATCAGCAGCGCCACCAGGGTGAACATCCCGCTCAGGCGCAGGGCGATGGAGTTAGTCGGCACTGCGGTTCTCCAGCACGTAGCCCATGCCCCGGATGGTGTGCAGCAGTTTGTGTTCGAACGGCCCATCGAGTTTGGCGCGCAGGCGCTTGATCGCCACTTCGACCACGTTGGCGTCGCTGTCGAAATTGATGTCCCAGACCATCTCGGCAATCGCCGTCTTGGACAGGATTTCGCCCTGGCGCCGCGCCAATACGCTGAGCAACGAGAACTCCTTGGCGGTCAGGTCCAGGCGCACACCGTTGCGACTGGCCTTGCGGCTGATCAGGTCGATCCACAGGTCGGCAACCGTCACCTGCACCGGCTCATGGCCGCCGCTGCGGCGGGTCAACGCTTGCAGGCGCGCCACCAGTTCCAGGAAGGAAAACGGCTTGCCCAGGTAGTCGTCGGCGCCTTCGCGCAGGCCACGGATGCGGTCTTCCACGCGCTCGCGGGCGGTAAGCATGATCACCGGGGTCTGTTTGCGTGCGCGTAAAGCACGCAATACGCCAAACCCGTCGAGCGCCGGCAGCATCACGTCGAGCACGATCACCGCGTAGTCGTTCTCCAGCGCCAGGTGCAAGCCCTCGACGCCTTCGCGCGCCACATCGACGGTGTAACCTTGCTCCGTCAGGCCGCGGTGCAGGTAGTCCGCGGTTTTTTCTTCATCTTCAATAATCAGGACGCGCATCAGCCTTTTGTTCCAGGGCGGGGCCTTGGCCTCAGTGTGTGGTCGCCAGCTCGATCGCTGGTTTGGGCCTGTGGAAAAGTCGTTCAAGGTACAAGTATATGACCGGCGTGGTGAACAGCGTCAGCGCCTGGCTCACCAGCAAGCCGCCGACCACGGCGATGCCCAATGGCTGGCGCAATTCCGCGCCAGGGCCTGAGCCGAGCATCAACGGCACCGCGCCAAGCAGGGCGGCGAGGGTGGTCATGATGATCGGCCGGAACCGCGTGACGCAGGCTTCGTAGATCGCGTCCTCAGGCGCCAGGCCGCGTACGCGCTGGGCCTCCAGGGCGAAGTCGATCATCAGGATGCCATTTTTCTTGACGATGCCGATCAGCAGCACCAGGCCGATCAAGGCCATGATCGAAAAGTCCTGGCCCAGCAGCCACAGCATGATCAGCGCCCCCAGGCCCGCCGAGGGCAAGGTGGAAATGATCGTCAGCGGGTGCACGAAGCTCTCGTACAGCACGCCCAGGATAATGTAGACCGCGACCAGCGCCGCGAGGATCAGCCACGGCTGGCTGGCCAGCGAGCTCTGGAAGGCCTGGGCCGCGCCCTGGAAATTACCGATGATCGTACTGGGCATGCCGATGTCGTTCTTGGCCTGGTTGAGCATGATCACCGCATCCCCCAGCGCCACGCCGGGGGCCAGGTTGAACGACAGGTTGGCGGCCGGGAACATGCCGTCATGGCTGATGGACAACGGCCCCACGCTCGGTGGGTCGACCCTGGCCAGCGCCGACAGTGGCACCATTTCGTTGGTCAGCGGCGAGCGCAGGTAAAAATAGTTCAGGCTCTCGGCCTTGCCGCGCTGTTGGCGGTCCAGCTCCAGCACCACCTGGTACTGGTTGATCTCGGTCTGGTATTCGTTGATCTGGCGCTGGCCGAACGCGTCGTACAGCGCCTGGTCGACGTCGGTGGCGGTCAGGCCGAAACGCGCGGCAGCCTGGCGGTCGATGGTGATGTGGGTGATGCTGCCGCCCAATTGCAGGTCGTTGGACAGGTCCCGAAAGGCCGGATTGCTGCGCAGTTTTTCGGTGAGGCGCTGGGTCCAGGTGTTCAGGGTCGGGCCGTCGTTGCTCTTGAGTACGTATTGGTACTGGGCGCGGCTGGGGCCGGAGCTCAAGTTGATGTCCTGGCCGGCGCGCAGGTACAAGACGATGCCCGGCACCTTCGCCAGTTGCGGGCGGATGCGGTCGATGAACTGGCTGGCCGACACATCGCGATCACCCCGGTCTTTCAAGGCGATCCAGAAGCGCCCGTTGGCGATGGTCTGGTTGCTGCCGGTCACACCCACCGAGTGGGAGAAGGCTTGCACCGCCGGGTCGGCCTTGACGATGTCGGCCAGTGCCTTGTGCTTGGCGACCATGTCCGGGTACGACACATCGGCTGCCGCCTCGCTGGTGCCCAGCACGAAACCGGTGTCCTGCACCGGGAAGAAGCCCTTGGGGATAAACACATAGCCGACCACGGCCAGGGCCAGGGTCACCACGAAGATCGCCGCCATGCTGCGTTGATGGGCCAGGGCACGCCGCAGGTTGCGCGCATAGCCGGCCAGCAGGCGCTCGCTGAAGGTGGGTTTGGCATGGGCGTGATGGGTTGGCGCACGCATGAACAGTGCGGCGAGGGTGGGCGCCAGGGTCAGCGAAACCACCACTGAAATCAGGATGGTCGAGGTGGCCGTCAGCGCAAATTCCTTGAACAGCCGCCCGACCACGCCGCCCATGAACAGCAGTGGAATAAACGCCGCCACCAGCGAGAAGCTGATGGACACCACGGTAAAGCCGATTTCGCCGGAGCCTTTGATCGCGGCTTCGCGCTTGCCCAGGCCGGCCTCCAGGTGACGGTGGATGTTCTCCACCACCACAATCGCATCGTCCACCACAAAGCCCACGGCAATCACGATGGCGACCAGGGTCAGGTTGTTCAAGCTGAAGCCCATCACATACATCAGCGCGAAACTGGCCACCAGCGACACACCGAGCACGGCAGACACAATCAACGTCGCCGACAGCTGGCGCAGGAACAGCGCCATCACCGCCACCACCAGCAGGATCGCGATCAGCAGAGTCATTTCCACTTCATGCAACGAGGCGCGGATAGTTTTGGTGCGGTCGGTCAGTACGCTGACCTGCACCGAGGCCGGCAGCATGGCTTCCAGGCGCGGCAGTGCTTGCTGGATGCGGTCGACCGTGTCGACGATATTCGCCCCCGGCTGGCGCGAAATCACCAGGTTGACCCCCGGCGTATCGCCGGACCAGGCCTGCACGTAGGCGTTTTCCGAACCGTTGACGACTTTGGCGATATCCCGCAGTTGCACGGGTGCGCCGTTCTTGTAGGACACAATCAACTGGCCGTATTCGTCAGGGTGAAACAGTTGATCGTTGGTCGACAGGGTCGACACGCTGTTGGCCCCATAGATCGCGCCTTTGGCCAGGTTCAGGCTGGACTGCTGGATGGCCAGGCGGATGTCCGCGAGCGTCAAGCCGACCGCCGCGAGCTTGTCGGGGGATGCCTGCACGCGAATCGCCGGGCGCTGCTGGCCGGTGATGTTGATCTGGCCGACACCGTCGATCTGGCTGATCTGACGCGCCAGCAGGGTTTCCACGTAGTCGCTCAGTTCGGTGCTCGGCATGCTCGCGGAGCTGACGCTGAGGATCAGTACCGGGCTGTCGGCCGGGTTGACCTTCTTCCAGGTCGGCAGGCTCGGCATATCGCTGGGCAGCTTGCCGGAGGCGGTATTGATCGCGGCCTGCACTTCCTGGGCGGCGGTGTCGATGCTTTTGTCCAGAGTGAATTGCAGGGTCAAGAGGCTTGAGCCCAAGGCGCTGCTGGAAGTCATCTGGGTCATGCCGGGGATGGCGCTGAATTGCACCTCGAGCGGCGTCGCCACCGATGAGGCCATGGTGTCCGGGCTGGCGCCGGGCAGTTGGGCGGTGACCTGGATCGTCGGAAATTCCGCTTCCGGCAGTGGCGCAACGGCCAGCCGCGGGAAGGCAATGATCCCCAGCAGCACCAAGGCAAATGTCAGCAGCAGGGTGGCGACCGGGTGATCGACGCACCAGGCCGAAGGCGAGCGGCTGCCGCTCATGGCTGCACCTTGGCGTCGACGGTCTGGATCACCTGCGGCGGTTCCTTGAGCACTTGCACCTGAGCGCCGGCCTTGAGCCGCGACTGGCCATCGCTGACCAGTACGTCCCCGGCCTGCACGCCCTTGATGATGTTCAGCTCGCTGTTCTGGTAGGTGACTTGCACGGGCACCACTTCCACCTGCTCACCGTTGAGCCGGTACACGAAATGTGAGTCCAGGCCACGCTGCACCACCGTCGGCGGCACCACCAGGGCGTTCTTGTCGAGGGCGGTCTGGATCTTGATGGTCACCAGTTGCCCCGGCCACAGCTTCTGCGCGCTGTTCGGGAACTCGGCCTTGGCGCGCAGGGTGCCGGTGGTGGAACTGATCTGGTTGTCGATCAGGCTCAAGCGGCCTTCCCCCAGCAGGTCGCCGGTCTGGCCGTCGGTATCGGCCCCCAGGTAGGCATCGACGCTGGCTTTTTGCGGGGCGGCGATCAGGCCTTGCAAGGTCGGCAACATCTGCTGCGGCAGGGAGAACTCAACCGCGATCGGATCGATCTGGGTGACTGAGAACAACCCTTGGGTATCGCTCATGCGCAGGAAGTTGCCTTCATCCACCGTGCGAATGCCAACGCGACCACTGACGGGGGAACGAATCTGGGTGTAGGAAAGTTGTACTTGAGCTGAATCAATCGCCGCCTGGTTGCCCTGCACGGTGGCCTTGAGCTGGTTCACCAGGGCTTGTTGCTGGTCGTAGGTCTGCTTCGACACGCCGTCGTCGATACTCAATTCCTTGTAGCGCTTGAGGTTGACCTGCGCCACTTGCAGTTGCGCCTGGCTTTCCCCCAACTGCGCCTTGGCCTGGTCGAGGCTGGCGCGGATCGAGCGGTCATCGATGGTCGCCAGCAGGTCGCCGGCCTTTACCTGTTGGCCTTCCTTGACCAGCAAGCGGGTGAGGATGCCATCGATCTGCGGGCGGATCACCACGCTGTGCAACGACAACACCGTGCCAATGCCGCTGACGAACCGCGGGACATCCTGTTGCGCCACGCTCACCACGCGCACGGGAATGGCGCTGGGTGCCGCCAGCCGGGCCTTGGCGGGCCGAGTCAAGGTCCAGGCTGCCAGCGCCAGGACCAGAAGGGCGCCCACCAGCAGGGCCGTGTTTCGTTTTGTGGGCATAGAGGTGGCGCCAGGCAAAGGATCGGAAACGTGGAATGACCGTTATAGCCTTTTGATCGGGTCAGCAGAGTGACGGCTATCTGACAGCGCTGTCAGTTAAGCGGCGACCATTCGTACGACGACGCTTAAAGATCCGGGGCGCGCAGGTATACTGCGCGCCACTGTGGCCCGCTTGCCGGGCCCGCTTCATCTTTTGCGCACCTCGGAGCATCCCATGACTTCCCCGATCCAACCCGCCGTTGAAGCGGTCGACCTCGTCGATGCCGACGGCGTTGAAAAAGCCGAAATCCCGGCGTTCAAGTTCCCTTTCAACCCGGGTGAACTGGCCGGGGCCAAGCAGGCCGCCCAGCCCTGGTACAAAGGTGGCGCGAAGAATGGCCATACCAAAACGCCAGGCATGGCGCCGCCGGGTACGCGTCGTTCGATGGGTAAACGTTGAGAGTAATGCGCATATTCGCCGTATAGGCAGTTGCCTACAACTCGCGTCGATATTTCTTATTGTAGGTCCGCGACCGTTTCTTGAAAGCTTGCGCAGCATCGCCTTGCCCTGATCATTTGTATCGGGACATGGCGACGCAGCTCTCTCCGGAAAAGGACGTTTCCCGTGGCTTTGATACATCTCTGTGTGGCGCTTGCCCTCCTGTTATCGGTGGAGGCCGTGGCCGCCGCCGAGCCGCCGCGACGCGAAATCCGCTTCGCTGTCGCGGCGCATTTTCCCCCCTTTCAAAGCCGTAATCCGCAAGGGCAATTGGTGGGGCTCAATATCGAATTGGGTAACGCCCTGTGCGTGCAGCTCAATGTGCATTGCACGTGGGTCGACCAGATCGTCATGGAAAACTTCCCCGCCCTCGATGCCCGGCAATTCGACGCGATCATGGGGATGGCACCGACCTTGAGTCGACAGCAGAGAGTCAACTTCAGCGATGACCTCTACCCGATCACCACCTGGCTGGTGGCCCGCAGAAACTCGGGCCTGAGCCCGCACAAGCGGTTACTCAAGGGCAAGCGGGTCGGGGTGTTGGTCAGGAGCAATCGCGAAGCCTTTGCCCGGTCGCAGTGGGCGCCGGCCGGTGTGATCATCGAGAGCTATTGGCTCAATGACCAACTGGTGCGCGGCCTGGTTGCAGGCGAGATCGATGCGACGCTGCAGGGCGCCGTGGAAATCCGAGAGGCCTTGCTCGATACGCCTGAAGGCATGGATTTCGATTTCATGGGCCCGCCGGTATCGTCTGACCTGTTGGGCAACAGTGTCGCGATTGCACTGCGCAAAACCGATACCGTGTTGCGTACCGAACTCAATCATGCCCTTGAGCAACTCAAACAGAACGGCGAGTACCAGCGCATCCTCCAGCCCTACCGCCTCGACACCGCCCCCGTGAACCCGTCGAGCCTCAAGCCGCCCGCAACGGGATAAACGCGTAATTGGCCGGCACTTCGGTAGCAATCTGCGCCCCGGCATCCAGCAGTTGTTCGGCAATATCCATCCCGGAGACGTGAAACACCCACTCGTTGGCCGTGATCGGTTGGTCAGTTGCCAGCGCAATGGCTTGGGCAAACGCATTCATATCCGGCAAATACGCCGTGAAGCCGTCGCCCTTGAGTGCGGTGGTACGAATCCCCAGCAAGGCACACACGGCCTCCTTGGTTTGCACATCGTCACGGTCGGCCTGGCGTGAACGGCGGATCAGTTCAGCCAGTTCAGCATCCATCAATTCCCCGCCCACAATCAACGCCGGCCCCTGTTCCCAGGATTCCGGCGGGCAATCCTTGGCGCTCGGGTTCAGCGGGATGTGCGGATTGATCTCCATCGGATAGATCCGGCACACCAGCGGACGTCGTTCATAGATGCCGCAGCGATTGTCTTCGTCAAGATTCCGACAGCGCCCGGCGTTGTAGGCCGCAAAGGTGATCGCCACGAATGCCTGGGTATTGCCGCTGGGCACCACCACTGAACGGCGTTCGGCATGTTCACGCTGCTGCTGGGGCAAACCCAGGCCGCTGGCGAGAAAACCTTCTACCAGAACAATGACATTGCCACCGTCCGCCGCCCACTGCCGGGCTTCGTCGAGGGTCAGGGGTACGTGGTGATCGGAGCAGCATTTGCCACAACCTACGCAGGAAAAGTGAGTATTCATGGCGGATCTGTCACCAGGCAAGGTCAGAGGGCAAGCTTGGGCAGTGACGGGTTTTTACCTCTATCCACCGCTTGGGCTCTCTGGAAGCAAGTTATGCGCCAGTGAACGTCAGTCCTCAGGAACCACGTCGCGCAGGACGAACCGCATGCCTGCACTTTCATACAGCTGCCGCGCGCGCAGATTGCTCTCCAGCACCTTGAGGTCCACATAGGGTTCGCCGCGCTGCTTGAAAACGTGGAAGGCATGCAGCAGCAACGCTCGGCCAAGCCCCTGGCCCTGGGCGCAGGGGTGTATCGAGAGGTTCTTGATAAAGGCACTGGTCCAGCATTGCGCCACGCCGAGAATGCCCTCGGCGTTACTGGCTACCAGGCACAACGAGGGGTCGAACTCGGCATCGGCAACGAATTGCCGGCGCCATTGCTCAAGGCCCGCGACACGGCCACCGCCCTGGTCCTGGGTCATGCGCAGTACCGCGTGAATCGCCGGGGCCAGTTCATCGCGATAGTGATCCAGCTGGGTGTTGGCCGGCCACTGCGGCGCCGGCAGGCTGCCGGTCAGGTCGCGTCGCAGCAGCTGGAAATACTCAGCCAAGGCTTACAAACCCTTTTGCGCCACGGTTTGCGCAGCCACCACCAGGCACTTGGTCAGCTCGGGGGAGGAAAACTTGGTCAGCACTGCATCGGCGCCGGCCAGGCGGGCTTTTTCACTGTTCATCGCGCTGTCCAGGGAGGTGTGCAACAGCACGTAGAGCTGCTGGAAGTCCGGAGTTTCGCGCAGCGTGCGGGTGAGGGCATAACCGTCCATCTCGGACATTTCGATGTCCGACACCACCACATTGATTTGCTCGCCCGTGCCTTGCAGCTCCAGCAGCACGTCGATGGCCTCCTTGGCGCTGCGCGCGGTGTGACACGTCAGCCCGAGGTTGCGCAGCGTATGCACCGATTGCTGCAGCGCCACTTGGCTGTCATCCACCACCAGGATGCGTGCATGGCCGAGGACTTCGGCTTCTTCCATGGTCAGGTCGGTCGGCGCGACTTCTATCGGTGCCGGGGCGATGCCATGGATGACTTTCTCGATATCCAGCACCTGCACCAGGCCGCCTTCCACCTGGGTCACCCCGGTGATAAACGCGCGATTGCCGCCGGAGCCATAGGGCGGTGGGCGGATATCGGTGGTCAGGCAATGCACGATCTTGCTCACCGCCTGCACGTGCAAGCCCTGCTTGGAACGGCTGACATCGGTGACGATCAGGCAGCCGCCGTTCGGGTCCTGCAACGGCATCTCGCCCAGGGCGCGGCTCAAGTCGATCACCGCCAACGAGTTACCGCGCAACGTGGCAATGCCTTTGACGTGAGGGTGCGACTCCGGCAGTTTGGTCAGCGGAGGGCAGGGGATGATTTCGCTGACTTTCAGCAGGTTGATCGCCATCAGCTTGCCGCTGCGCAAGGTAAAGAGCAGAAGCGAAAGTGAGTCTGCGCGGGCTTTGGTGGTGGGCATAAAAACCTTCTGTGGATCAGGGGTGGCGATCTATGGAAGGTTATCGACCCTCTCACGAAAAACTAAAGGTGTGACTTGTGGCGAGGGAGCTTGCTCCCGCTGGGCTGCGAAGCGGCCCCAAAAAGCCTGGGAGCGCTACGCACTCCAGCGCGAGCAAGCTCGCTCGCCACAACAAGCGCGTTCCAACAGGGCGGGGTGTCAGCCTTTCCACACTTGTGGGTTCACCAGGTCCTGCGGGCGTTGGCCGAGCAGGGCGCTGCGCAGGTTGTCGAGCGCGCGGTTGGCCATGGCTTCGCGGGTTTCATGGGTCGCCGAACCGATATGCGGCAGCGTCACCGCATTGCTCAACTGGAACAGGGGCGACTCGGCCAGCGGTTCCTTTTCATACACATCCAGCCCGGCGCCACGAATGCGCTGGGTCTGCAGGGCCTGGATCAGCGCGGGCTCGTCCACTACCGGGCCACGGGAGATGTTGATCAGGATCGCACTGGACTTCATCAGTGCCAGCTCCCGGCTGCTGATCAGGTGACGGGTCTTGTCGCTTAGCGGCACCACCAGGCAAACGAAATCCGCTTCGGCCAGCAACTGGTCCAGGCTGCGAAACTGTGCGCCCAGCTCTTGTTCCAGTGCGCTCTTGCGGCTGTTGCCGCTGTACAGGATCGGCATATTGAAGCCCAGGCGCCCACGCCGGGCCACGGCCGCGCCGATATTGCCCATGCCGACGATGCCCAGGGTCTTGCCGTGTACATCGCAGCCAAACAACGGGGCGCCAACGCTGGCTTTCCACTGGCCGGCCTTGGTCCAGGCGTCCAGTTCGGCCACGCGGCGTGCGCTGCTCATCAACAGGGCGAAGGCCAGGTCGGCGGTGCTTTCGGTGAGCACATCGGGGGTATTGGTGAGCATGATCCCGCGCTCGTTGAAGTAGGCGACATCGTAGTTGTCGTAGCCCACCGACACACTGGACACCACCTCCAGCTGACGCGCGCCTTCAAGCTGTTCGCGGCCCAGCTTGCGGCCCACGCCGATCAGACCGTGGGCGTGGGGCAGGGCTTCGTTGAATTGGGCGTTGATGTCCCCCTGCTTGGGGTTGGGCGCAATCACCTCGAAATCCTGTTGCAGGCGTTCGATCATTTGCGGGGTGACACGGCTGAAGGCAAGGACAGTCTTTTTCATTGCAGGCGGGCTCATCGACTACGGAAGAATGCCAAGCAACCTAACATATTGTCAGGACCCCGTTGAACCCATGTGGGAGGGCAAGCCCCCTCCCACAAGGTTCTTTATCGTCTGCCAGCAATCAGTTGGCCAAACGCGCACCGCTCAGGGTGCCGCTCAACTCGTATGCCACCAATTCCGCTTGATGTGCCGCGAGAATCTCCGGCAGCGAACCGCGCAAGTATTCCACCCAGGTCTTGATCTTCGCATCCAGGTATTGGCGCGACGGGTAGATGGCGTACAGGTTCAGCTCCTGGGAACGGTAGTTGGGCATTACCCGCACCAGCGTGCCGTTACGCAAACCTTCTATCGCGGCATACACCGGCAGCAGGCCGACGCCCATGCCGCTGGTGATCGCGGTTTTCATCGCGTCGGCCGAGTTGACCAAAAACGGCGAGCTGTTCACCGCAACGCTTTCCTGGCCTTCGGGCCCGTTGAAGGTCCATTTATCCAGCTGGATTACCGGGCTGACCAGACGCAGGCAGGCGTGATTGAGCAAATCCTGGGGCCTTTGTGCGCAACCCTTGGCCTTGACGTATTCCGGCGAGGCGCAGGCGATGCTGTAGGTGATGCCCAGGCGTTGCGAGACGAAACCGGAATCGGGCAGTTCGCTGGCCAGTACGATGGACACGTCATAGCCCTCATCGAGCAGGTCCGGCACGCGGTTGGCGAGCGTCAGGTCGAAGGTCACGTCGGGATGGGTGCGGCGGTAGCGGGCAATCGCGTCGATCACGAAGTGCTGGCCGATACCGGTCATGGTGTGCACTTTCAATTGCCCGGCGGGACGCGCATGGGCGTCGCTGGCTTCCGCCTCGGCTTCCTCGACGTAGGCGAGGATCTGCTCGCAGCGCAGCAAATAGCGCTTACCGGCCTCGGTCAGCGCGATGCGGCGAGTGGTGCGGTTGAGCAAGCGGGTTTGCAGGTGGGCCTCAAGGTTTGAGACCGCGCGCGAGACGTTGGCGGTGGTAGTGTCCAGCTGCGCGGCGGCGGCGGTGAAGCTGCCGGCCTCTGCAACGCAACTGAACGCGCGCATGTTTTGCAAAGTGTCCATGGGGTGTTCTCAAGGGAGATGGCAAATTGTGACAGAAAGTTGCGCCGTCCAGTGATCCCTACCAACGGATTATCGCCTTAACGGTAACAAAGATTCACAGGAATGACAGCTTATCGGCGCTCATCGCGGGCCCTAGAATTGCGCCACCTCTCCCCGTAACACCCTCTCAGGAATTCGTCAGCGTGCCGCGTCGCATCAGCAGAGAGCTGAAGACTCTCAGTGTTTGGGCCTTTACGCTCGCCATCAGCGGCTGTATCGGAACCGCAGGAATCGGCCCCCAGGGCCAATCCTTGAATGCCAACGAGCTGGCCACGGACGAAGCGATCCAGAACGCCGCCAGCGACGCCCACTGGCCCACCGCCCGATGGTGGCAGGCCTACGGCGATCCGCAACTGAACCGCTGGGTCGAACTTGCCACGCAAAACAGCCCGAGTATGGCCATGGCCGCCGCACGGGTGCGTGAAGCGCGCGCCATGGCCGGGGTGGCGGAGTCTGCCGAGTCCCTGCAGATC
The DNA here is from genome assembly GCF_003852375.1 of Pseudomonas sp. R4-34-07. Lineage (NCBI taxonomy): Bacteria > Pseudomonadati > Pseudomonadota > Gammaproteobacteria > Pseudomonadales > Pseudomonadaceae > Pseudomonas > Pseudomonas sp. R4-34-07. The sequence goes on from NZ_CP027760.1 coordinate 1,061,601, forward strand.
GACAGCGACACCACCCTCAAACGCCACAACTGGCCGAAGGATCAGTTCTACGGCCCCGGCGAATTGAGCGGTGCGAACACCTGGGATAACAATGCATCCCTGGGCTTGAGTTACGCACTCGACCTGTGGGGCCGCGAAAGCAACGCCACCGAGCGTGCCGTCGACCTGGCTCATATGAGCGCAGCCCAAGCGCGCCAGGCCCAGCTCGAGCTGCAGAACAACGTGGTGCGCGCCTACATCCAGTTGTCGTTGCATTACGCCGATCGTGACATCGTCGCCGCCACCTTGGCCCAGCAACAGCAGATGCTGGATCTGGCCAACAAACGCCTGGACGCCGGGATCGGCACGCACTTCGACGTCAGCCAGGCCGAGACCCCGCTGCCGGAAACCCACCGTCAGTTGGACGCGCTCGATGAGGAAATCGCCCTGAGCCGCAACCAGCTGGCGGCGTTGGCCGGCAAAGGTCCGGGCGAGGGCGCCCGGTTGAAACGCCCCAGCCTGTCGCTGGCCGCTGCGCTGAAATTACCCTCGAATTTGCCTGCGCAATTGCTCGGCCAGCGTCCGGATGTGGTCGCCAGTCGCTGGCAGGTGGCGGCGCAGGCGCGTGGCATCGACGTCGCCCATGCAGGCTTCTACCCCAACGTCGATCTGGTCGGCAGCCTCGGTTTCATGGCCACCGGTGGCGGCATGCTGGAGTTCCTTGCGGGCAGCAAATTCAATTACAACGTCGGCCCGGCTATTACCCTGCCGATCTTTGACGGTGGGCGTCTGCGTGCGCAACTGGGGCAAGCCAGCGCCGGTTACGACATCGCCGTGGCGCATTACAACCAAACCCTGGTCAATGCGCTCAAGGGCATCAGTGACCAACTGATCCGTCGCGAGTCCTTGGACAAACAGGCGGCGTTTGCCGCGCAATCGGTGGCGTCGGCGCAGAAAACCTACGACATCGCGATCATCGCCTATCAACGCGGCTTCACCGACTACCTCAATGTGCTGAACGCCCAGACCCTGCTGTTTCGCCAGCAACAGATAGAGCAACACGTACAGGCCGCACGCCTGAGTGCTCACGCCGGACTGGTGACTGCCTTGGGCGGTGGCCTCGGTGCCGACGATGATGTACCGCGCAACGACAAGACCCTCCCCGGCAAGCCCCCTGCGGCGCTGGCCGTGTTCGATCACTGAGTAGATGGCCATGATTCCTTTGCCTGCCCCCCTGCGCTGGCTGCACGCCCTTGAGTGGCGCCGTGGTTTTTTCGACTGGGCGCGCAGCGATGGCGTGACCTGGGTGTATATCTTCAAGGTGCTGCTCGCTGCGTTCCTCACGCTGTGGCTAGCGATGCGCCTGGAACTGCCGCAGCCGCGCACCGCGATGATCACGGTATTTATCGTGATGCAACCGCAGAGCGGCCAGGTATTCGCCAAGAGTTTTTACCGCTTTCTCGGCACCCTGGCCGGTTCGGCGGTGATGGTGTTGCTGATCGCCTTGTTTGCGCAGAACACCGAACTGTTCCTCGGCGCCCTGGCCATCTGGGTGGGTATCTGCACCGCCGGTGCCACGCGTAACCGTAACTTTCGCGCCTACGGGTTCGTGCTTGCCGGCTACACGGCAGCGATGGTCGGCTTGCCGGCGCTGGCCCACCCGGACGGCGCCTTTATGGCGGCGGTGTGGCGCGTGCTGGAGATTTCCCTGGGGATTCTCTGCTCGACGCTGGTCAGCGCCGCGATACTGCCGCAGACCTCCAGCGCCGCGATGCGCAATGCGCTGTATCAACGCTTTGGGGTGTTCGCGCTGTTCGTCACCGACGGTCTGCGCGGTCGCAGTCAGCGTGAAGGCTTTGAAAGCACCAACGTGCGCTTTATCGCCGAGGCAGTGGGCTTGGAAGGTTTGCGCAGCGTCACCGTGTTCGAAGACCCGCACATGCGCCGGCGCAACGGCCGGCTCAATCGCCTCAACAGCGAGTTCATGAGCATCACCACGCGCTTCAACGCCTTGCACCAGTTGCTGGCGCGGTTGCGCGCCGACGCAGCCGATCACGTGGTCGCCGCGATCAAGCCCGGCCTGCAGGACCTGGCCGAAGTGCTCGACGGGTTTTCCGGCCAGGCGCTGACCAGCCCCGACGCGGCACGGTTGGTCAACTTGCTCAGTGCCTATAAGGACAGCTTGCCTGCCAAGGTGCGCAGCCTGCGCGCCGGCTTCCAGCAAAGCGCCCCCACTGAAGCCGAACAACTGGATTTTCATACCGCCTACGAGCTGCTGTACCGCTTCGTCGACGACCTGCACAACTATGCGCAAACCCATGCGTCCCTGGCCGATCACCGCCACGCGCGGGAAGACTGGGACCAGGCCTACACGCCGAAAACCAACTGGCTGGCCTGCGCCGCCGCCGGGATACGCGCCTCGTTCATCCTGGTCGTCCTCGGCAGTTATTGGGTAGCCACGGCCTGGCCCAGCGGCGCCACCATGACCTTGATCGCGGCCGCCACCGTCGGCCTGTCCGCCGCCACGCCCAACCCCAAGCGCATGGCCTTCCAGATGGCCTGCGGCACCTTGATCGGTGCGCTGGTGGGCTTCGTCGAAATGTTCTTCGTGTTTCCCTTGATCGATGGCTTCGCGCTGCTGTGCGTGATGCTGGCGCCGGTGATCATTTTCGGCGCCTTTCTCGCCTCACGCCCGCAGTACGCCGGGGTCGGCGTGGGCTTGCTGATCTTCTTCAGCACCGGCTCGGTGCCGGATAACCTGACGCTCTACAACCCTTACAGCTTTATCAACGACTACATCGCCATGATCATCGGCATGCTGGTATGCGCGGCGGCCGGGGCAATCATCCTGCCGCCCAATAGCCGCTGGCTGTGGCGTCGCCTCGAGCAAGACCTGCGCGAGCAAGTGGTGTACGCGATCAGCGGCAAGCTCAAGGGCCTGGCGTCGAGTTTCGAAAGCCGCACCCGTGACCTGCTGCACCAGGCCTATGGCCTCGCCGCCGGCCAGCCGCAGGTGCAACGCGAGCTGCTGCGCTGGATGTTCGTGGTGCTGGAGGTCGGCCACGCGATCATCGAATTGCGCAAGGAACAGGCGATCCTGCCGGTGCACCCGGCGTACGCCGAATCCCAGCCCTGGCGCCAGGCAATCCGCGTGATGGGGCGCTCGCTGGTGCGGCTGTTCCTGCAGCCCAGCGCCAGCAACCTGGAGCGCGGGCTGATCGCCGTCGACCATGCGATCAGCCGCGTGCAGGCCACCGACGAACCCTTCGCGCCGCACTTCGACACCTCGGCCCTGCGCCGTGTGAAAAGCTACCTGCACTTTATCCGCACCTCGTTGTTGGACCCGCAATCGCCGCTGGCGGCCCTTAAAGGACATTCGAATGCCCCGTGAAATAGCCTTCCACGGCCTCTACATGCCGAGCATGACCCTGATGTTCCTGATCGCGGCTGTGCTGGCCTGGGCCCTGGACCGTTTCCTGGCCGGGTTCGACCTGTACCGGTTTTTCTGGCACCCGGCGTTGCTGCGCCTGAGCCTGTTCGTTTGCCTGTTCGGCGCCCTGGCGCTGAGCGTCTACCGTTGAGAATGCCCCGATGAAAAAGTTTTTCAGCCTGCTCGCGACACTGCTGGTGCTGGCGTTGGCGATCTGGATTGGCCGCACGTTGTGGGTGCACTACATGGAAACGCCGTGGACCCGCGACGGCCGTGTACGCGCCGATATCATCAACGTCGCTGCCGACGTCACTGGCGAAGTGGTGGACGTGCCGGTGCGTGATAACCAGTTGGTGAAGAAGGGCGACCTGTTGATGCAGATCGACCCCGAGCACTACCGCATCGCGGTCAAGCAGGCGCAGTCGCTGGTGGCGTCGCGCAAAGCCACCTGGGAAATGCGCAAGCTCAACGCCCATCGCCGCGCCGACCTTGACGCCCTGGTGATCTCCCGGGAAAACCGCGACGACGCCAGCAACATTGCCGACTCGGCCCTGGCTGATTACCAGCACGCGCTGGCGCAACTGGAAGCGGCTGAACTCAATTTGAAACGCACCCACGTCGTGGCGGCGGTAGACGGCTATGTCACCAACCTCAACGTGCATCGCGGCGACTATGCGCGCATCGGCGAGGCGAAGATGGCTGTGGTGGATATGAATTCGTTCTGGGTTTACGGCTTTTTCGAAGAGACCAAGCTGCCCCACGTCAAAATCGGCGACAAGGCCGACATGCAACTGATGAGTGGCGAGACCCTCAAAGGCCACGTGGAAAGCATCTCGCGCGGCATCTACGACCGCGACAACCCCGAGAGCCGCGAGCTGATTGCCGATGTGAACCCTACGTTCAACTGGGTGAGGCTCGCCCAGCGCGTGCCGGTACGGATTCACATTGATGAAGTGCCGGAAGGCGTGCTGCTGGCGGCGGGGATTACCTGCACCGTGATCGTCAATCCAGCACAGAACTAAAATGTGGGAGGGGGCTTGCCCCCGATAGCGCAGTGTCAGTCACTGAATCCATGACTGAATCACCGCTATCGGGAGCAAGCCCCCTCCCACATTCTTCAATCGAGTCAGGCCTTGATAAAAGTTTCATGCAAATGGCGCCACAACAGCGCACCACTGGCCTGCTTCTCGAACACCACCGTCGCCCGTCGATCCGTCTGCGTACCGCTGTCATCAACCTGATGCTCGCGATAAGTCACCGTGGCACCGCGTGCATGCCGGTCGATGCCGGTCATTTCGCTCAAGGTGATTTTCAAACCTGGGCGCATGCCACCCAGCCGAGTGAACAGGGCATTCACCCCGGCTGTGTTGACCCGCGTACCCGTGGCGGGCGCGACCATGCTGAATTCGGGCGAGAAGCGCGCGAGCAGGCTCTGCAGGGTGCCTTCGGGCGCGACGCCGGCAAACCATTGCTCGATTTCGACGTGGGTCTGGATCACTTCTTCGAAAAAGTCGCTGTAGTCGATCATGGTGTACTCACTTTCAGGCGCTTAAATGGCGAATTACATTCACCAGAACGGGGGCGAAGGGTTTCAGGCGGTTGTTGGCGTCGGGTTGTTGCAGCTCCTCCCTTAGTATCATCAACAAGTCGAAATCGGCGACTTCAAGGTCATCGCCGTCCATACCGCTGTCATAGAGCAGTGCATCCAGGATGGACTTTCTGGCGCCGAACAGGGCGCGATTGTTTTCACGACTGTTTCCAAGGTTCAGTACTTGAATAGAGGTTACTGCTCTGGGAGTCAGGCCTTCCACACGACCGGACAGATAAAATTTCAGCTCGGTTTCGCACTCATTCATCAAGGAGGTAAGCGGCAAAACCTGGTGGGCGTGCGCTTTGCCGCACTGCTTACTACGGTTGCAACTGGCAACGATATTAGAGAAGTCCAACGAACGGTGTGGCGCTGTTTGCCTGGCCTCAACATGTTCGTTGTGGGCGCTGCCTGATGTGATTCCGTGGCAGCAATACGCACATAGGCCATGTTGTTCTTCGATACAGGCTTCTCGGATACAGGTTCTTTCCTGGGGGCTTAAATCTGTATAGCCGCCATTCGGGTGCGTACGCTTCCATTGTGTCAGGGCGGCTGGCTCATCTCCTTTGGTGATCTTACGCACTGCGCAACTCCAATTTGCGAATCAGAAGGGCGGCTTTGGTCAGTTCGATATGACCGGCGGGCAAGTCGGTGGACAGTTCTTCGAAGAGGGTTTTTGCCTCTTTTAATTTTTTGTCTTGCAGCAGCTCTAGCAGGCGATCAAGCCGGGCTTGAACCTTGCTGTTGCGAACGTCGGTGTCCATGACACTGAGCAGTACCTGATTGGCATCGAGGCCGTAGAGGCCATTGCGCTCTTCCAATTCGCCGTCATCGAGGACATAGCATAGGACGTCTTTGCTATCGCTGATTACCAGTGGCGAGTGGGTAGTCAGGATGAACTGGCAGTTGGGGAAGGTTTCTGTGAATTGGTGGATCAGGCGGCGTTGCCACTTAGGGTGTAAATGGAGATCTACTTCGTCGATGAGCACGACGCCGTAGCCCTGTAGTGGGTTTTCCAGGGAAGGATTCATCATGGCAAGACGACGGGCTATGTCGCCAACCAAGGCCATCATGGACTTTTCGCCTTGTGACAATTGGGAGACATCCAACGTGTGGCCGGATTTATCGATAGCCATATGCAAATGTGGTCGACGTTGGACACGCAGGTTAGTGAACCCAGGCATGAACGCTCCTACAGCGGAACGGACGGCTGTTAACTGTCGATCACGAGATGAGGCGTGTGCTTTTTCCAGGTATTTCCATAACTGACTGTCCGGCGTGCCAATGATTTTTTGCACTTCTGCTAATGCACTGGCTGAAATACCGGTTTCGTTTTCACTGTCCTCTCGCTCCCGGAACCATTCGAAGAAGCGGCGAAAGTCTACACCTCGGTTTAAGGAGTTATCGTAGCCGTCCAACTGGCTAAAGCTGTGCCGGGTTTTAATCTTCAGGGGAACTTCAAGTACTGAACGTTCGACTGGATAGTAGGCAATGAGGGGAACAGACGTGTTTTCGTCACGCGTTAAATTGTCCCTATAAACACTAGCCAGAGCTGATGCGTCGCCGAGTTCGCTGGTGACCTTTGCCTTCCGACCCCGCCTGGACTTTGCCAAAGACCAATGGAAGTCAACATACAGTTCTTCGGCCTCGATAGAGATTGACGCAACGTTTGAACCGTTGCGTAAGGCGCTTTCTTCAATAGGGCTGCCGCTGCCGCTGTCGGATCGAGTTCTTGCAACCAACCAGCTTAGAGAGGTGGCCAGCGATCTTAGAATCGTCGTCTTCCCCGCCCCATTATTCCCCACAAACACCGTCACCTTCGACGCATGCTTTTCGGTCGGCGCAAAGGCGACTTCCAAGTCGGTAAAACGACCGACGTTATTCAGTCGAATTTTTCTGATTTCCATCGCATTACCCTTGTGGGGCCAGTCAGTGTCTATAGGCAGGCGGCGATTATGGCACTCATCCCAGGTTTTGGCAGGTGCGCTTCATAGATGCTTACAACACGCCACCCAACCCAAAGCGCTTCTTCAACATCGTCTCCAGCAACCCTTTGGGCAACAGCGTCGCCATCAAAGGCAACGCTCGACTGCCATTGCCCGAGCGCAACAGGCGCGGTGGCTGGGTTTGTTGTACGGCCTTGAGCACATCCGCCGCAAACTTGCTGGCCGAAGTCGGCTTGTCCTGCGAGGCCTGGGAGCGCGCACGAATGCCCTCGCGCAACGGCCACCACGGCGACTGTTCATTGATCAACAGCTCGGCCTGGGCTCCGGCATTCTTTGCAAAGTGTGTATCAATCGCACCGGGTTGAACCTCCATGACGCGCACGCCAAAAGGCGCCAGTTCCATGCGCAGGGCGTCGCTCAATGCATGTACGGCGGCTTTCGACGCGCAGTAGGCCCCGGCGAAGGGTGTGACCAGTACGCCGGAGACGCTGCCGATATTGATGACCAGGCCTCTGCCGCGCCGCAGGGCGGGAAACAGCGCCTGCGTCACGCCGACGATGGAAAACACGTTGGTCTCGAACTGGCGTTGCATCGCCTCGGTGCCGCCATCGAGCAGCGGGCCCATGGCGCCGTAGCCGGCGTTGTTGATCAGTACATCCAGTTCGCCCCACAGCTCGGTCAGGTGCTGCAAGGCGGCGCTGTCGTTGACGTCCAGCTTTACCGCATTGAAGCCGGCGGCGCTAAGGGCGGCGACGTCTTCGTCGCGACGGGCGCTGGCCCACACCTCGAAGCCGGCGGACTTGAACGCATCAGCCAGGGCGCGGCCGATGCCGCTGGAGCAACCGGTGATCAGTACGTTGGGCATGGGGCAATCCTTCTAGTCCGAGAAACTGCCTTGCAGGTGCTCGGCACGAAATTCCAGGGTTTGTGGGCGGTAGCCGGGGCGTAACGGCGGGACGGGTAGGCAGTCGTCCCAAGTCGCACCGGCCTGCAGTTCGCCGGGGCCGCGATAGCGCGGGGCCGCGTACACGTTGTCGGCCAGGTTCACGGTGTCGCCCGGCGCATAGGCGGCGATACGCCAGCGCAGTTCGGTCAGCGGTACATCGTTGCCGTTGTTCAGCGTCAGCTTCAATGGGCGGTCGGCAGGGCATTCCTGCGCAGCGTAGCTGACGCGCAGTTCCAGGCTGGCCAGTTGCGCGGCTTCGCGGTTGTCGAGCCAGACCACCCAGACTGCCACCAAACCCAGGCCGACGGCAGCGGCCAGCGACACCGGCAGGGCCTTGGCCGGATAGCGCAGCAGCAGGACCAGCCAGGTGATGATCAGCAACACACCAAAGAACATACACACAACCTCGCACAGGGATAAAACATCCTACTCGTGGGGCGGGCCGATTGCCTATGGTGCAGCGCTGCTTTCCCTCGTGCGCAGGTATCTATTCCCTCTGATGCAGGAACTGCATCGCTCTCTTTTGCCACGAAGTCTTTACAAGGAATGACCTTGAAAGCCAGGAAGGTGCCCAACCGTAGATTCATGAATTCAGGTGCTTTATATGACCGTCTCAAATATCGCCACACCCGTGTTGACCTCCCTCAGCGCACCTATGGCGCCGGTACCGCCCGCTGTGTCGGCAGCAATCAGTCAAGCGCCCAATCCAGAGGTCGGCTCAACATCATTGCCGCGTATGCAGAACCTGGGGCTGACAAGCTTGCGGCAGACTGTCATGCAAGGTATCAGCGACCAACTCAGTTCATACGTTTCCCCTAGGCTTTCGATGAACTCGGATAAAACCAAAGGGGCTGCCTTGACGCTAGCTGGGGGGATGGCAAAAGTGGTTGGACAGAGCATGACGAAATCAGGTGGTGCAAGCTCCAAAGCGGTGGGTACGGCCTTGATATGGGGAGGCAAAACGGCTGAAAAAATTGGCAAGGGCACTTATAAAGAGGCTGGCAAGGATCACGGGACGGGTGATTACAATGCCTTTGCCCCGCGGAACTGGGCCAAGTAACCCATGGTGGCCTGCTATTGAGCTGCGGGCCCGCTGCCTGGGTCGGCATCTTGATGCCCTGCACGGCCAACAGTTTGGGTTTGCAAGGTGCGACGCCGTGCACTAAAAAGCCCCCGCCTGACCGGCTGCGGATAGGGGACGCAGCCGGCTGGGCGGGGGGCTTTCTGTACGACTCCTTTATTGCGCGATAGTTTTCACGGAAACACCACGTTCGATCGGCGTCGAGCGGCCGTAGATATCTTCGAAGCGCTCGATATCGTCTTCGCCCAGGTAGCTGCCCGATTGCACTTCGATGATCTCCAACGGGATCTTGCCCGGGTTGCGCAGGCGGTGCACCGAGGCAATCGGGATGTAAGTGGACTGGTTCTCGCACAGCAGGAAAACGTTGTCGTCACAGGTGACTTCAGCGGTGCCGCTGACCACGATCCAGTGTTCGGCGCGGTGGTGGTGCATCTGCAGTGACAGGCAGGCGCCCGGCTTGACCGAGATGTGCTTGACCTGGAACCGCCCGCCCATGTCCACCGAATCGTAGGAGCCCCACGGACGATACACTTCGCAGTGGTTCTGGGTTTCGCTGCGCCCCTGCTCATTGAGGGTGGCGACCATCTGCTTGACGCCCTGGACCTTGTCCTTGTGGGCAATCATCATCGCGTCCTTGGTTTCCACCACCACGATATTGTCCAGGCCGATCACCGAGACCAGCTTGCCGTTGCCATGCACCATGCAGTTGCGGCTGTCCTGGATGACCACGTCACCCTTGCTCACGTTGCCGTTGGCGTCTTTTTCGTTGACCGCCCACAGCGAGGCCCAGCAACCGACGTCGCTCCAGCCGGCGCTCAGTGGCACCACACAGGCGCGCTGGGTTTTTTCCATCACGGCGTAGTCGATGGAGTTGTCCGGGCAGCAGGCGAAGGTGGCTTCGTCGAAGGTCACGGTGTCGGCGGTCTGCTCGCTGCGCTCCAGGGTCAGGACGCAGGTGTCGTAGATGTCCGGATCGTGCTTTTTCAGCTCTTCCAGGAAACGGCTGGCGCGGAACAGGAACATGCCGCTGTTCCAGAAGTAGCCACCGCTTTTGACGAACTCGACCGCGCGTTTTTCATCGGGTTTTTCCACGAACTGCTGTACGCGGCTCACGCCTTCGGGCAGCAGCGAATCGTTGGTGGACTTGATGTAGCCGTAGCCGGTTTCCGGGCGCGTGGCCGGTACACCGAACAGCACCATTTCGCCGCGCTCGGCCGCCACGGTGGCCAGAGCCAGGGCGCGTTGCAGGGCTTTCTGGTCGTCGATGACGTGGTCGGCGGGCAGCACCAGCATCAACTCGTCACGGCCTTCATTGACCAGCATCATCGCGGTCAGGGCCACGGCCGGCGCGGTGTTGCGGCCGAACGGTTCCATCAGGATGCGTTGGCATTCAAGTTTGCGCGCGCTCAACTGCTCGTTGACGATGAAGCGGTGATCCTTGTTGCAGACCACGATCGGTGAGTCCATGCCTTCGAACACCAAGCGCTCCAGGGTTTGCTGGAACAGCGTGTGCTCGCCGGTCAGGGCCAGGAATTGTTTTGGGAACTGTTTACGGGAAAGCGGCCAAAGACGTGAGCCGCTACCACCGGAAAGGATTACTGGGATCATGTGTTTCTCCTTGAATCAATTTGGGTCAGAGCTACGAAGGTTTGTCGTTTCACTCTTGTTTTTGTCTCGATCCGAACCGGCGCCTCGATCCCCTGTAGGAGCGAGCTTGCTCGCGAAAAACCTGAGAGCACCGTGATAAACCAAAGGCGCTGCGTCATCGTTGACGTTCTTCGCGGGCAAGCCCGCTCCTACAGTAGATTGCGTTCAGTCCGGGAAATAGTTAGCGGGTCGACACCGGGCGTTTCACCCAGACCGGCGACAGGCTCGAACCCGAACCGGTGACGTACAGCACCGCTGCTTCACCGCGCTCCAGGGCAACCGGCTTCACATCGCCGACTTTCTTGTCTCCGTCATACAGCGCCAGGCTCACCTTCACCGGGTTGATTTCACGTTCGCCACGGCCTTTGGCGGCTACCGCCTTGACCACGTCGGTCTTGCCATCGGCGGTTTTCAGGGTCAGGGCCTTGTCGCTGAGGTTCTGCACGCGAACCAGGGATTTCTGCTTGTTCTTGAACGGCGGCTCTTCGATCAGTTGCGGCTGGCCGCTGCTGTTGTTGACCAGGGTGTAGTAGTGATCGGCGGCGAGCTTGACCGGCACGGTCTGGCTGCCGACCTTGGCGCTGTAGTCACCACCGGGCATGAAGCTGAAGTCGCTGCTGGCCAACGGTGCGACGTCGCTGAGGTTGGTGCTGCCAACGGTGGCGCTGACTTCCTGGTTGCTGGCGTTGTAGATGCGCACGAAGCTCGAACCTTTTGGCGCGGTAGGGCCGTAGAGCGCGGCGTCACCACCGGCGAAGGCGGACATCGATACGAAGCTCAGGCCGGCAGCGATAGCCAGGGTCTTGGCGAGACGACGAGGAGTTGTAGTGAAAGTCATGTGAGTTACCTCTCTTTCAGTTTTGCGCCCGGTCGGGCGTCTCGGATTTCTGATTTTTAAAAGCGGGGATGTTCTGTGCCATGTTTTGTTGGCGCGAACCGGCTTCTTTAAGCTGCGCAACCCAGGCCGGGTCGGCATCACCGATTTCGTTATTGACGGGCAGATAGCGTTCAGGGAACTCCCAGATCAGCACCTGCGGCGGGCTGTTCTTGAAGTCATCACTTTTCAGGTAGCTGAGCATCGGCAGGATCGGGCCGTGGCCGTCTTCGGCGTAGCTGACCACGTCGCTGCCCAGGGCTTGCTTGAGGGCGCCGACGAAGTTCCAGTTGGGGTTGGCGCTGTAGCTGGTGCCGACCAGTGCCACCGGGGTTTGGCTGTCGCTGAACAGCGCGTCGTCGCCCTGGGTTTCGGCCAGGTGTGTCACGCGTTTTTCCAGCGGCTCTTTAGGCGGCATCAGGTTTTCGAACAGCGGGTCCAGCGGCAGGAACAGACGCAGGTCGCCTTTATGCGGCTCGGTCTTTTCCGCTTCGGTAACAAAGCGCTGCGGCTCACCGCTCAGCGGAGTCTTGTCGGCAATCGCCTTGGCCAATTGCTTGGCGGCGATTTCGGCACCGTCGGGGGTCCAGTGGGTGTCGGTGCGCAGGAACACTTGCTTGCCGCCCAGCTTGGCCTGTTGCAGCGGGCCGAGCAGGTCCGGGGCGATGATCTTGTCCGCCGCGACACGGGCATGGAAGTCCTGGTACAGGTTGGCGTGAATGCTCGCCGGTTTCACTTCACCCAGATGCTCCGGATACAGGCGCACCTTGGCCGGCACGATCGCCATCACCAGTTGGATGCCCTGGGCCTTGAGCTTCTGGCGCACGCCTTCGACCAGCGCGTAATTGTCTTGCAGGTTCTGGTCTTCGTTGACGGCGGGGTTGAACTCCTCGTCGCTGTACAACCAGTGATCGCGGCCCAGCACCACGCCAGGGCGGCCTTCATTGAACAGCTTGTAGTCCAGCGCCGCCCAGAGGTTGGTGCCCAGGCGCTTGATCGGGAACTCGTCGTCGTAATGGGTCTCGACGGCTTTGGTCCAGCGACCGTTGAGCACGGTGGCATCGGCATTGGTGCTGAAGCCGAAGAAACTGCGCAGCGACCAGGCGCCCAGGGCCAACAGCACCACCAGGAACAGGCCGATATAGAGGACGCGTAATGAACGGGTCATGGTCGGCTCCCTCAGAATTGGAAGTAAAGGAACGGCGAGAAACTCTGCGCCGACAGTTTCAGGATCGACGCCAAGAACAGCAGCAGCACGGCGGCGCGCATGGCGTAGCGTGGCCAGTCAGCGGTCCAGTAGGCCGGTTGCACGGCGGCGTCACGGCCCACCGTGAAGCCCGGCTCGTGGATGCTGCCGGGGTTGTCGCCCGGTACGGCTTTGATCAGGCTCGGATCGCTCGGCTTGGTCTTGTCGGCAGGGCGATTGCGGTAGAAATCGCGCAGGCCGAAGAACGCCAGCGTTGCGTAGGCCACCACCAGGGTCGCCACTTGCAGGCCGGTGAGGCTGGCGCGGTTGAGTTCCGACAGCGACCATTCGCCAAAGCTGAACATCGCACCGTACATGCGCCCGGCGACGTGCAGGTTTTCCGCGCGGAAGATCACCCAGCCCATCACCACCAGCAGGAAGGTGAAGGCCCAGCGCAGCACATTGAAGCTGCGCGGCGCGGTGTTGAGGCCGATGGCTTTTTCAATCGCCAGCCACATGCCGTGCCAGGCACCCCACACGATGTAGGTGATGTTGGCGCCGTGCCACAGGCCACCGAGCAGCATGGTCAGGAACAGGTTGCGATAGGTGGTCAGCGTACCTTTGCGGTTGCCGCCCAGGGTGATGTACAGGTAATCGCGCAACCAGGTCGACAGGCTGATGTGCCAGCGCCGCCAGAACTCGGTGATCGACTGGCTGATGTACGGCTGCTTGAAGTTTTCCATGAAGCGGAAACCCATCATCAAGCCCAGGCCGATGGCCATGTCGCTGTAGCCGGAGAAGTCAAAATACAACTGTGCGGTGTAGGCCAGCGCACCGAGCCAGGCATCGCCCGTGGTCGGGTTTTGCAGGGCGAAGCAGTGGTCCGCGACTACCGCCAGGGTGTCGGCGATAAACACCTTCTTGATGAAACCCTGCATGAACCGCGTGCAGCCCTCGGAGAACTTGTCGAGGGTGTGGGTGCGGTTGTTGAACTGGTCGGCCAGGTCACGAAAACGCAACACGGGGCCTGCGATCAGGTGCGGGAAGATCGCCACGAACGCCGCGAAGTCGATCAGGTTGCGCGTCGCCGGTGTATCGCCACGGTACACGTCGATGATGTAGCTGATGGACTCGAAAATGTAGAACGAGATACCAATCGGCAACAGCACGTGGGTGAGGATGAACGGCTCCAGGCCCATCGACTTCATCATCACGTTGATGCTGTCGACGCCGAAGTTGGCGTACTTGAAGTAGCCGAGGATGCACAGGTCGACCGCCACGCCGAGCAACAGCCAGCGTTGGGCCGGCTTGGTGCGCACACCGGCGGCACCGACCTTGAGGCCGATCCAGTAATTCCACAGGGTCACTGCGGCGAACAAAGCCAGGAAGTCCACTCGCCACCAGGCGTAGAACACATAGCTGGCAATCAGCAGCAGCAGGTTGCGATAGCGTTGCCCGCTCAAATAGTACAAGCCGAGAAAGATCGGCAAGAACAGAAACAGGAACACATTGGACGAGAAAACCATCCCGATCTCTCCATGTTTAACCAACAGTCAAGGGCCAGAGCCCCCCCAAACCCCCCCACGATTTCGGGGGAGGCTTTGATCGTTCCCACGCTCTGCGTGGGAATGCCTCTTGTGACGCTCTGCGTCACGCTTTGGGACGCAGAGCGTCCCGTGCTGCATTCCCACGCATTGCGTGGGAACGATCAGCGACTAGCTGCCTTTGTTGCCTTTTTCGTGCGTCGGGTCGTAGACCTTGGTCAGGTCACCACCCAGGCGGAACGTCTTGAATGGCTGCATGCCATGCTTGCGTTCGAGCACATCCGGGGCGCAGGTGTAGAGGGTGCAGAACGGCTCAAGCCAGGCGAATTTCATCGCCTGCTTCAAATCCTTCATGTCCTGCTCCTTGCCGTTCTTCTGTTCGAAGATGTCCGGGTCTTTCACCCCGGCCAGTACCTTGTCGCCCAGGCGCTTGAGCGCACTGTTGTTTTCCTGGCGCAGGTCCACACCGTTGACCAGGGCAAAGCTTGCGATCATCGACAGTGGCGGCAGGGCGTAGTTGTGATACGACAAAGCCCGTTGCTGACGCTTCAATTCGTTGGGCAGGAAGCCCTGGTCGTCGACCTGGTTCACCCCGATCTTGTATTCCTTGACAGCCCAATCGAACAGGTCGCGACGGTTAGTGGCGATGGACGTTGCCATCACCGACCAGGCGGCCCAGTACGAGTGGTTGTTGGTTTTTTCCAGCGGCAGGTTGTCCCAGTCGCTCACCACTTGATCGGCCAGCTTGTTGAACCAGGCCTCGATCAGTTGCGATTCCTGCTGATGGTTGGCCAGCGGGTGCGAGTCGGAGAATTTCAAGCGCACATAGGCCGAGGCCATGCTGCCCAGCGCCCATTTGCGCATGGACTTGCCGGTGTGGTTGAAGTCCTTGGACATCAAGGCGTCGGCCTTGGCCCACGACACCAGCCAGTTCAGCGTGCATTCAAGTTGCTGCGGACGACCGTCGCGCATGAACTGCATCACGCGCTTGCTGGTGTCTTTTTCCAGCTTGGTGATGTCGGCGGTGCTGTCGCGAAAGGCCTGTTCCGATTGCACGTTCAGGGTCGAACGCGCCTTGTCGGAGCCTTCGTACTTGCTGCGAAATTGCAGAGGCCCGGTGTAGGGCGTCGGCATGGCGTCGCAGTTTTCCTTGAAGTCGCCGGTCTTGAACGCTTCGATCGGTGCGAAATAGCCCTGAGGCGGCCGCAGGGGTGCGGCGGCGTTGACGGAGCCGGCAAACATCGCCAGGCCTAGCAGGGTGGGCAGCAATAACTTTTGCATAAGTAACCTCACTTCCCGAGCTGGGCGGTCTGCTGACCACCGCTTGGGAATACGTTGCGTGTGCAAATTTTCGCTTCGACCTTCTGCGCCGCAGCACCCTTTTCCGGGCCCTGCACTTCCACGGCCAGCAAGTTCTGCGAGGCCCAGTCTTCATCGGTGCGCAATTCAAAGGCGAAACGCCCGTCTGTATCGGATGTCTCGGGTTTTTCGATCTTGATGTCCTCGTGGCGCCCGTTCATGTACCAGAGGGTGGCTTGCAAGGTTTTCACCGAAGGATCGGCGAAGCGGATATCGACCTGATGGTTGGCGTTGCGCAGGTCTTTGTTCGCGCTGTTGACCATCAGTTCGTTTTTGCCTGGTTTGAGCGTGGTGCTGGCTGACATCTGTGCGGTCTTGCCCTCACAGCCGTTGTCGAGCAGCGCCATCATCTGGCGGTAGATGGTTTCCTGATCGAGACGGTACAGCGGCGAGAATTCCCAGATCAGGATCTTTGGCGGGTTTTTCTGGAACTCTTCGCTGCCCAGGTACTGGATCATCGAGCCTTCCAGGCCACCGCCGGGGAAGGCGACGTTGAGGATGTCGGCACCGATTTCCTCCTGCAGGAAGCCGGCGAAGTTGTAGTTCTTGCCGCTGTGGCTGGTGCCCACCAGGGTGATCTGCGGGTTGCCCGAATCGCTGAACAGGTCGCCGTCACCGGCTTCGCCCTTGGGCTCGGTGGTGAATTGGTCCATGTACTGGATTGCATAGCTGGTGCCGCACAGCTGCCCGGCCATGTTGTGCAGGGTGCCGGTCTTGCCCATGCGGCCCGAGCGCTTGGTCTCGAATTCGCGCTTGGGAATTTCCGCGTATTCCGGCATCTGTTTGACCTTGGCCGCCACGATTTTCGCGGTGCGCTGGGCGCCGTAAGGCGTCCAGTGCTGGTCGCCACGGAAGTAAAAGTCGTGGGCCGGCAGTTCATCCGGCAACTGCTCGTTGGTCAACGGCGAGAGGTCCGGCACCACGTAGCCCATCTTGGCGAAACGGCCGAGCATGGTCTTGTAGTTGGTCAGGGCCTTGTCGAAATCGTACTTGGCCTTTTCCTCGGGGTTGAGCTTGTTGCGGTTCACCAGGCCACGGGTCGGCTGGTAGACCACCACCAGTTCCACGCCCTTGGCTTTGAACGCATCGTGCAGTTGCTGCATGCGCTTGTAGCCGGCCGGGGTGGTGTCGAATTCGGTACGCAGGTCTTCCTGGGTCCGGAACAGCCAGTCGCCCTGGGCTTGCACCAGGGTGGTGAAGTTCTGCTGGTAGCGCGTGGTGTAGTTCTTCGCGTCATGGGCGGCCGGGCACAGGCTGCAGCACGGCTCGGCGGTGAACGTCGGCGCTTTCACCTCGTCGGCGCGCACGCCCTGGCTGGCCGCGAGCAGGCCGAGGGTCAGACCCGAGAGGCTCAGCAATTTGATCATGTGTGGGTGCATAAGGGTCATCCTCAGTCCTGCATTTCGGTCTGGCGTTCGACAGGGTCGATCAGCACGGCTTTCTGCTGGCGTACCAGCAGGTCGAGAATCTCTTCCTGGCGCTCGCCAAGAACGCCGGAGAAGCTGATGCCGCTGGATTTGGTCGGCGCCAGCATCGACACGCGGTACAACTCGATACTCAGCGGCGAGTCGATGGACAACGGCCCGCTGCCGTTGCCCGCCAGTTCACCGCCGACCACGATCAGCGAGACCTTGGCGTCGAACGGGTCGAGGGCGATGTCGCGGTCGGTGTCGGTCAGATCCTTGATGTGGCCGTACACACCGGTCAGGCCGTTGGCCATGGCGGTGTTTTCGTACAGCTTGATGTTCACGCTGTTACGTATGCGGATGCCGTGGCGACGGTTGCTGATCACCTTGTTGCCCCACAACAGGTTGTCACCGCTCTCATAGAGGGTGATGCCGTCGGTGTGGTTGCGGTAGATCTCGTTGTCGGCGATCAGGTTGTTCACGCTGTTACGGTCGATCACCAGGCCCGAGAGCTTGTTGTCATAGCTGCGGTTGTTGAAGATGAAGCTGTCGTTCACTTCCCGGGAAATGATGATGCCGTGCTTCTTCTTGGTGCCGTACACGGTGTTGTCGGCGATGATCAGGCCGTGGGACCGGTCGTGCGGGTCAATGCCGTAGACGATGTTGTCTTTGTAGGTGTTGCTCTTGACCACGAAACCGGTGGTCTCGTAGCAGTAGAAGCCGTACCACATGTCCGAGAACTCGGAATCGATGATCCAGCCGGTCGGCTCAGGGCGTTTGAGCACCTTGGCCATGTTCGGCGTGTACTGGGAAATGCTCACCCCGTACGACTTACTGTTGGCGTAGCCGAAGCTGGTCATTTTGGTCTTGGAAATGTAGGTCTCGGTGCCGCCCCAGGCCAGCAGGAACGGGCGGAATTCCTTGGGCGACTTGAACAGCGCCGGGCCGTTGGTTTTTTCATCCCAGCCGGTGACCTTGGTGTCACGCACGAACAGTTGGCCGTCGTTGATCAGAAACGAACCGGCTTGCTGGGACAGGCGCAACTCCTGGGTCTGCTTGTCGATATCGAGGATGCCTTTACGGCCGACCACGATTGGCAATTTGGCCAGGAACACACCCGGCGACGTCTCGCTGAAGTACTGCTTGGGCACCTTGCCCAGCAAGTCCTTGAGGTTCATGTAGCCATCGTCGACAAAGATCGCCTGGGGAATGCCGTGCTGGCGCACCACCCATTCGGCCATCTTGTTATCGCCGCCGATAAAGTCCTTGAGGGCGTCTTCCTGCATCATGCGGCGGATGCTGACTTTGCCCGCCTTGGTCTTGACGATTTTCTTTTCCATGGCCGCAGCGGTGTAGCCCGACAGATCGGGCAGCGCCGGCTTGGCCATTTCCAGCGGCGCGGTCGGCGGGCTGGAAATGGTGTAGGTCTTGGCCTGTTGCAGTTCCTTGGCGATGGTCGGCGCCTTGGCCGCCGTATCGGCGAACGCTGGGGCACTGGCCACCAGCATTGCCGCGACGAGTAGGCTTTGAGCATTCATTGCGCAGGCTCCCATCAGAATTTCCAGATCACGTCGACAAAGGCGCGGTGCATGTACGAGTCGACCTGGCTGCCATAGGCATCGCCCGGTTTGAACACACCGGCGCGCAGGCGCACCAGCGCCGACGGCTCGTCGATCGACTGGCTGAGCGCGGCTGGCAACAGGCCTTTCTTGAAGTACTTGGTGACGACCAGGTCCATCTCCTGACCCAGGTCTTTCTTGCCGTCTTCAAGGGGCAGGGACGTGCTGGACAGGATCGCGCCGGTCACGTCATCGGTGTTGTTCTGCACCGCATCGATGCCGTTGCTGCCCACCGGCTTGTTGCCGTCGACGCGCCAGAACTTGTGGTACACCAGGCTGGCGTCGTAGTCCTCGCGCAGTTGCCAGGAACCGAACAGGCTCATGGACTGCATGTTGTTCATTTCGCCGCGAAACGCTTCGCCGAAGCGATGCACGCGGGACTGGGTACCGGTCCAGTTCGAACGGTTGCTTTGCAGGCCGTTCTGTTCGTACTCGGCACTGGCGCGCGAATAGGCCGCACCCACTTGCCACTGCGGGTCGAGACGCAGGCGCACGCCGATATCGGTGGCCCAGCCGCTCACGTCATCGCTGCGCTTGGCGTTGGTCGGGCGGGTGCCGTCGGCGTTCAACGCGTTGACGGTGTCGCGGTCGCCACGCATGCCGGTGATGCTCGCCCAGTAGTTGACGGTGTTGGTGTTGCGCCAGTTATAGGCGTCGCTGTTGGCTTCGATGCCGAGCCAGGTCAGGTCGCCGTTTTCGCGCTTGTCCAACGGGTCGCTGGCCACGCCCGGTTCGGCGTAGTCGAGCTTGCCGTCGTCATGGGTGTGGTGGCCGCGCAGGCCGATCCACTGGCCCGGCGTCCACTGGTAGGCGGCGTCGGCGTAGAAGTGCTGGCGGTCCTTGTCCTTGGGCGACAGTTCCTTGAGGTCGGTGCGGTATTCGCTGAAACGCTCGGCGGCGCCGACGTTGGCCTTGAGCAGGGTGGTGTCGAAGGTCCAGTTCAGCGCTTCAATATTGGTGTCGCGCCATTGGCCGTCGTCATTGCGCAGGCGCTGGCGACCGAACTTGAGGAGCTCGCCGGGGTAGGGCGTGAAGCCGCTGTAGCCGACCCAGAACTCGCGCAGGGCCAGGTAGTTCTTCTTGGCCTTGCGGTCGTCGTTGCTCGATTGTTCGGTGGTGTCATCCGCCGACTGCTGCAGGGTGTCGGTCTCGATGATGTCGCTGGAAACCACCGCCTGGCCCATGGCGTAGGCGCTCCACGCGCCGCTTTCGGCGTAGATCCACGGGCGCAGGTCGAGGCCGATACCGTTGACGTCGCCACCTTTCTGGGTACCCAGGTCGCGGTCGTCTTCGGACTGCGCGGTGGCTTTGACTTCCAGGCCGAAGTTCTTGGCTTCGGTCAGCGCGGCCAGGGTCGGGCACGACCACAGCAGGGCGAAGGACAGGCCGATGCCGGCCTTGACGAATGGGTTGAGCTTCATAGGGATTCCTCGCCGTCTTCTTCTTGCAGGGCGTGCAGTTGCAGCGTGCTTTGGGCCAGGGTGCCGCGGGCGGCCAGTTCCTGCTGCACCAGGCGTTGGCCTTCGGCGCGTTGCTCAGGCGTCAGCGGGGCTTCAAGCTGGGTGGCCAGCTCATTGGCCTCTGGCGTGTCCTGGGCCTTGGCCAACTGGCTGAAGACATAGGCGTTCAGCGGGTCGGGCTTGGTGCCCTTGCCTTGGGAAAACAGTTGGGCGATGGCGAAGTCGGCGCTGTTCTGGCCGTTGCGCGCAGCGGTCAGCAGGTGGTCCAGGGCTTTTTGCGGGTAGACCTTGCCCAGGTAGCCACGGCGGTAGATCTGGCCGAGGTAGTAATCGGCGGCCACTTCACGGCCCACGGCTTTTTCGAAATGGGCTTCGGCGGCCTTGGCGTCGGCGGGCACCCATTTGCCTTCGTAGTAGAGCTTGCCCAGCAACAGTTCGGCGCGCGGCTGGTCGGCGGCACGGCCGTTGTCGAGGTACTTCATCATCTGGTCGACGTCGCCCAGTTCGGGGAAGTCGTAGAGCAGTTGCGCCAGGCTGACCCAGGACGCCGGGTAGCCAGGGGCGATTTTTTCTAGCAGGGCCTGGGCGGTTTTCTCGTCCGGCGTGCCGAGGGTGGCATCGCCCAGCACACGGGCGACGCTGTCGACACGTTGGGCGGTGACGGTGCCACGGCTGTAGCCTGCTTCCATCTGCTTGAGCAGTTCGGCCTGTTGTTCCGGCTGGGCTTTTTTCTGATAGACCGTGGCCAGCTCGACGTAGCAGATATCGGTGGTGTTCAGCGCGGCTTTGCAGATGCGCTCCACATCATCCAGATGCTGGTCGTAGGTGCCCTGGGTGCGGTACAGCAGCACCTGGGCCAGGCCGGCCTCTGGATAACCCGCCGCTTGCCATTTGCTGATCTGCTGCTGGGCATTCACGTTGGGGAAGCTGTGCGGGTATTGCAGGTACAGCATCGCCAACGGGATCAGGGTGTTGCCTTCGCCATTGGCAAAGGCTTTTTTCAGCAGGCTTTCGGCTTCGTGGTGCTCGGCTTCGGTGGCGCCGGGCTTGGCCACCAGCAGGCGGCCAAGGCGTGCCTGGGCGCGGGGCGAGGTGTCCGCCGCAGCACGGTAAGTGGCTTCGGCCTGTTTGATTTGCGCCGGGTCACGGGTGCCTACCTGGATGTCGGCCAGGCCCACTTGGGCCTCGCTGTAGCCCAAGTCGGCCAGTTGCTGGTAATTCTGTTGCGCGGTGACGGTGTCGCCGCGTTTCAGTGCTTCGTTGGCCAGGCGTTGGTCAGGCAGGCCGGCACAACCGGCCAGGCTCACCGCAACAGCCAGCAACGCCACCGAACCCATGTGGGACCGGCGTTTGTGGCGAGGGAGCTTGCTCCCGCTGGGGTGCGAAGCGCCCCCAAGAGCCGGCTCCAGCTGCTCTGTCGAGCGGGAGCAAGCTCCCTCGCCACAGCAAGCCCGCTCCCACAGGGATTGTGTTGTTCTTGAAATAGGGTTCACAGGCATGTCCTCGCTTACAGACCGTGAGCCATGGCTTTATCGATCAGCCAGTTCAGCGAAGGGCCACGGTCGCTGGTGACTTCTACCGGGCGGCCGGCGTAGGTGCTGTCCAGCGGGGCGTCAGGCTTGATCTGCACGCGGATGTCCGAAGACAGATCGGCGCTGTTCAAGCTGGTGCTGCTGACGATGGTGCCGGTGCGTACCTGTTCTTCGTCGGCGACCTGGAAGCTCACCGGCGTACCTGGGCGCACATCACCGAACTGGCGATAGGTGAAGCGTGCTTCCACGTTGGCCTGGCTGCCGCGTGGCACCAATTGGAAGATCACATCACCCTTGCTGGCGTACTGGCCGTCGGCGACCAATTGCTGGGCGACCACGCAATCACACGGCGAGGTCAGGGTGCCGGTCATTTGCTTGCCGAACAGCTCTTCGACCTTGGCCGGTTGCAGTTGGTCTTCGTCCAGGTGGCCCTTGAGCACGTCGAGCATGCTGGTGCTGAAGGTGGCCAGTGGCGCGCCTTTGGCCGCTACCGCGTCACCTTTGAGCAGGCTTTGCACGGTGCCGTCGCGCGGCATGGTCACGTTCATGCCCGGCACGCTGACAAGCCCGGCCTGGGCGTGGCTGACGAAATACATGCCGTACAGCGACTTGAAGACAAAACCGAAGGCCGCCAGGCCCACCAGGAAGATCGCCAGGCTGAACGTCACGGCGCGCAGGCGCCCGAACGCGGTCATGCCGCTGCCGCCGTCCTTGACCTTGCGCGCCTTGGTGAAGTTGTCGCGTTGCAGGGTGGCGAGCACGTCGCCCATGGTCACGATGTCGCCCGACAGGTGCGAGGTGATCAGGTGGCGCAGGGTGGAAATGTCCTGGGCATCGAGGTTCTGGAACTGGCAACCGGTGCGGCCGGTCTGGCGGTCGTAGGAGCGGATCTGCAGCTCCACGTCCATCGCCAGGCCGAGGTTATCGATGACGAATTGCAGGCGACCCTTGTGCACCTGGCCGACGGTGAGCGGCTGGGTGGCGGTGAACGCCAGGCCGCCGGCGGACAGGTCGATGACCTTGGCCTCGGTCGGCGTGCGGTCGCTGTTGAAAAAGCGCAGCTTGGCCGGGATTTTTACCCGGGCGTGCTGGCGCTGGGCTTCGGATTCGTGGACAACGTTGGCGTTTACTTGGCTGTTCATGACGGTGTAATTCCTTGGTTAATTCAGGCTTGGCAGGGTCAGACCATCATCAGCAACACGGCAACGAAGATGCTGCCGGCGGAGAAGGTCATGGTCCGAGACGACCAGGTGTTGAACCAACGTTGAAAGCTGGCCAAATCGCGGGTCAGTTTGGTGTCCTGGCGGGTCCAGGACTGTTGATCAAGGCGGAAGAACACGTAGATCTTCACCAACGCGCCCATGATCTGGTTGTAATAGAGAATCAGCGGGTAGGCCGGGCCGATCTTGTGGCCTGAGCACGACAGCAGCAGGGTGAGAATCAGGCGGGTGATGCCGATCCACAGCAGGTACGCGAGGATGAAAGCGCCGCCGTACTTGAAGGTGGCGATGATCGCCACGGTCAGGCCGAGCAGGGAGGTCCACATCGACACGCGCTGGTCGAACAGCACCACGCTGGTGAACAGACCGAGGCGGCGTACACCCAGGCCCAGGGCGCGAGAGTTCTGGCGCAGGTTGTTGCCGTACCAGCGGAACATCAGTTTGCGGCTGGCCTTGATGAAGCTCTTTTCCGGCGGGTGCTCCACGGTATTGATCGCGGCATCGGGCACGTAGAAGGTGTCGTAGCCCAGGCGCATCAGGCTGAACCAACTGGATTTATCGTCGCCGGTCAGAAACTTGAAGCGGCCCAGGCGCCAGTGTTGCAGCGAGTCGCTTTCCACATCGGCGATAAAGCCAGGGTCGGTCACCACGCTGGCGCGGAACACTGACATCCGCCCGGTCATGGTCAGCACGCGCTTGGACAGGGCCATGGAGCACATGTTGATGTGGCGTTGGGCGAAGCGCAGTTTGTGCCACTCGCTCATGATGTAGCCGCCGCGCACTTCGCAGAACTCGTTGGTGGTCAGGCCGCCGACATTGCCGAACAACTGGAACCACGGCACGGTCTTGCGCACCACGCCCTCGGCGAGCACGGTGTCGCCATCGATCACGGCAACCACGGCGCGGTCATCCGGCAGGTGGCGCGAGATGGCGCGAAAACCAAAGGCCAGGCCGTCACGCTTGCCGGTACCGGCGATGCGCACGAAGTCGAGCTTGACGTGATCCGGCGGGTTGAGTTTTTCCCACAGGCTCTTGACCAGCAGCTCATCAGACATTTCCACCAGCGAGCAGACCACGGTGGTGGGGAAGCCACATTCGATGGCTTCGCGAATCACCGAGCTGTAGACCTGCGCGGTGGTCAGCGCGTCGATACGGAAACTGGTGACCATCAGGAACACATGGGATGGGTCGGCGGCCTTGCCCAGCTTGCGCACTTTGCGGCGCAGGTGCGGGTAGACCACGTAGAGGAACAGCATGCCGCGAAAGAAATGCGTTGCACCCATCGAGTAGCGCCAGATACCGACGGCGCCAATCAGGAAAATAAAGTTCTTCGATTGCGAATCGAAGGTGCTCGCCGGCAACGCCAGGGCGAGTCCCATCAGCAGGCTGAGGAACAACAGCCAACCGGCGGCTTGCAGGAATACATGTTTTAACTTGGACATAAGCGTCATCCGCAAGGAGAGGAGGTTTCAGGCTGCAAGCGCTGGGGATAAAGACACTTGCAGCCTGAAACTTGCCGTTGCTGTTACCAGCAAATACCTTCGGTACGGCCGCTTACGCTGGTGGCCTTGGACATGAAGCCCACCAGGTCGACCACTTGCTTGCCGTCCGGGGCGTTGTGCGCCAGGGCACGGAATTTCTCGTCGCGGTTACCCAGGATGATCACGTCGGAGTTGTTGATCACAGCGTCGAAGTCCGAGTTGAGCAGGGACGACACGTGCGGGATCTTGCCTTCGATGTAGTCCTTGTTCGCACCGTGTACGCGGGCGTATTCGACGTTGCTGTCGTAGATGCTCAGGTCGTAACCCTTGCCGATCAGCATTTCCGCCAGTTCCACCAATGGGCTTTCGCGCAGGTCATCGGTACCGGCCTTGAAGCTCAGGCCCAGCAGGGCGACTTTGCGTTTGTCGTGGCTGGAAACGATGTCGAAGGCGTTCTGCACCTGGGACTCGTTACTGCGCATCAGCGAGTTGAGCAGCGGCGCTTCCACGTCCAGGGAACCGGCGCGGTAGGTCAGGGCGCGCACGTCTTTTGGCAGGCACGAGCCGCCGAACGCGAAGCCTGGGCGCATGTAGTACTGGGACAGGTTGAGGGTTTTGTCCTGGCAGACCACGTCCATCACTTCACGGCCATCGACGCCGACGGCCTTGGCGATGTTGCCGATCTCGTTGGCGAAGGTGACTTTGGTGGCGTGCCACACGTTGCAGGTGTACTTGATCATCTCGGCGACAGCGATGTCCTTGCGGATGATCGGCGCGTCGAGTTCTTCGTACAGCGACTGCAGGACATCGCCGGAGGCGGTGTCGAATTCGCCGATAACGGTCATTGGCGGCTGGTCGTAGTCAGCAATGGCGGTGGATTCGCGCAGGAACTCCGGGTTGACCGCAACGCCGAAGTCGACGCCGGCTTTCTTGCCGGAGCAGTCTTCGAGGATCGGGATCACCACGTTGGCCACGGTGCCGGGCAGTACGGTGCTGCGCACCACGATGGTGTGGCGGGTGGTCTTGTCACGCAGGACAAAGCCGATCTCGCGGCATACCGATTCGATGTAGTTGAGTTCCAGGTCGCCGTTTTTCTTGCTCGGCGTGCCGACGCAAATCATCGACAAGTCGGTATCGCGAATGGCTTCGGCGAAGTTGGTAGTGCCACGCAGCCGGCCCGTCTGGATACCCTGGCTCAACAGCTCGCCCAGACCCGGTTCAACGATCGGCGATTTGCCGGCGTTGATCAGGTCGATCTTTTCCTTGGAGATGTCTACGCCGACCACTTCGTGGCCACGGGCAGACAGGCAACCGGCACACACTGCGCCAACGTAACCCAAACCAAATATGCTGATGCGCATCGCAATTACCTCTGTATTTAAATCATGCCATTAGATGGCCGGAGTTCATGTTTGCAAGCGTCACTGATGCCGCGAAAGTTGGGCGAATAGACGCCGACTTACCGCGTGCAGGCATGTTGAATAACGAGTGACTAACTATTGCACTCAAGTTGTGCGCGACCAGGCCTTATTATTGGGGCTTGCCCTGAAATGCAGCCGGGCTCCCTTGGAGGAAGGCTCCGGCGCCGGTGCTGCAAGGTCTTGATGCAGGCAAAATGCCTTTTTTATCAATGCCTTGAGTGAATGCACGGCTCATTCAGGTCAGGCGCTGCCTTGGCCTGTAGGGGATAGCAATACGTACTTATCGCCACCCTTAACTCGATCAGTTGATGTTGTGACCATAGAGTCAAAGTGTTCGATGACAACTTGACTACTTCCGTTGGTCGTTATGTAAGTCATCTCTTACAGCAGCAGAGAATTTCGTTACCGGTGGTATGAGCGGTGCTTCAGGATGAAGTTCCTGGCCGCTCATCCTGTTTCCGGAAATTTTTTGAAATATTAGGAAAGATGGCACTGGTACTATAGTGATAGCACTTGCTATTTAGGCCAGTAGTTGTGGGGAGTTGGCACGTTGAGATAGTTTTGTGCCACTACTGTTTAAAAAAACTGGTGCCACTACGAAAAAAACCGACGAGTGTCGAGTGAAGAAATTGTTAGAGTTGTGTCTGGGTGTTTTTCTGACGCCAAATAAATGACGATTCTCATTTGGAATACAGAACAAAATGTGGGAGGGGGCTTGCTCCCGATAGCGGTGGATCAGTCATTACTTCAGTGACTGACACTCCGCCATCGGGAGCAAGCCCCCTCCCACATTTGTAATTCAGTGCCTGGCTGGCCTTATTCCGGTGCGTGATCGCGTAAAAACACCAGGTTGTCCGGCTTGGACTGCTCCGCATTGAAGCGATAACCCTGCGCATCGAACTGCTTGAGCCTGGCCGGGTCGTTGATCCGCTCTTGAATCACGAACCGGCTCATCATGCCCCGGGCTTTTTTCGCGTAGAAGCTGATGATCTTGTACTGGCCGTTCTTCAGGTCCTTGAACTCGGTATTGATGACCCGTGCGTTCAGGGCCGTGCGCTTGACCGCCGAGAAATACTCGTTGGACGCCAGGTTGAGCAGCACATCGTCGCCCTGTTCGGCCAGCGCCTCATTGAGCCACTCGCTGATGCGCGTGCCCCAGAAGGCATAGAGGTCCTTGCCACGGGCGTTGGCGAGTTTGGTGCCCATCTCCAGGCGATACGGCATCATCAGGTCCAGCGGGCGCAGCAGGCCGTACAGGCCGGAGAGCATGCGCAGGTGGTCCTGGGCGTAGCTGAAGTCGGCGTCGCTGAAGGTTTCGGCGTTGAGGCCGGTGTATACGTCGCCCTTGAACGCCAGCAGCGCCTGTTTGGCATTGGCCGGCGTGAAAGCGGGCGTCCAGCTGCCGAAGCGGGCGGCGTTGAGGCCACCGATCTTGTCGGACACGTGCATCAACTCACTGATCTGCGCCGGGCTGAGTTCGCGCAGTTGCTCGATCAGTTCTTGGGAATGGTCGAGGTACTGCGGCTGGGTGAAGCGCGGGGTTACCGGCTTTGACTCGAAGTCGAGGGTCTTGGCGGGGGAAATCACCATCAGCATGAAGTTGGCTCCAGAAATCGTGGCGTGTAGCGTGGACGCGATTCTAGGGGTTGGGGCGGTTTGACTCCACCTATGATGGTGATAGGCGCGATCCGCTATGATGGCCGGCAACTCTGGAGAGGGAGACCCCAAGTGCGATTAGCGCTTTTTGTGACGGCGTGCCTGTGGTGCCTGAACGTGCAGGCCGCGCCGGTTGATGTCGCCAGCCTCGACCGCGCCACCTGGCCGGAAAAACTCGGCAGCCCGGCGCTGTTCGACGTCGCCTCGCGTGCAGAAATCCTGATGTTTGCCCATGGCTTGATCCTCAGCGAAGCCCAGGACGAAACTGCGCTCAAGCAACGCCTGGGGCTTAAGATCATCAACCTGGCGGCCATCGACGACCTGCGCCGCCAGCTTTGGCAACGTTTGTTGGAGAACTACACGTTTGCCCAGCAGAGCTGTGAGCAAGACGCCTCGTTCTGCTACCTGGTGGAAAACATGGACGACCTGCGCGAGCAGGCCGGCAAATTCGAGGTCAGTGACAACTCTTTCTATATAGGCTGGGCCGCCCCCAGCCGGCAGTTCCATGGGCGCTATCTGGACGAACTGCTGCGCAAGGCCGCGTTGTTGCCGCAGATCAGCAGCGAAGTCGCACGCTTCGGTGATCATGAACGCAATGGTGATGAACTCAATGACCGGATGTTCCTGCTGACCTTCGACGGCGGCCCGGCGCCGGTCAGCGGTAATACCGACTGGCTCGCCGACTACCTGCGCCAGCAAAAGATGAACGCTACGTTCTTCGCCCTCGGCAGCAGCCTGCAAACCCGTGTGGAACGCAGCTCGGCCGCCGATGTGCAGGCGCTGTACCAGGGGCAGTGCGTGGGCAGCCAGGGCTGGCAATATCGCTCCCACAGCCATTGGGTCGACTGGCAAGACTCGATCATCCGCAGCGCATCGTTGGTGCAGAACCTGCTGCCGGAAAATTATGTGCCGCTGTTCCGGCCGCCTTATGGGCAGCGCCGTGCGGACAGCCAGGGGTTCTTTCAGGCGCAAGGTCTGCAGGTGGCGTTATGGGACATCGACTCCCAGGACGATCCGGGCAAGCTCAAGGCCGAGGAATCGGCGCAACGGGTGCTGACGCTGATGCTGCTGTGGCGCAAAGGGGTGATTGTGTTTCACGACACCCAGGACAAGGCGCGGGTGGCATTGCCGCTGCTGTTGCAGGCAGCGGCGCAAAGTGGCTTGGGTTGGCAGGAGTGCCGCGAGGCGTTTCGCTGAAAATGCCCGGCCCCGTTGGGCGAGAGGCATTTTCGGGGTTATTTGCTGCGACATTTCGCAGCAGGCGGACTTCCGACTTTAACGGCCTGCCTGGCACTCGGCTAGTGCTATTCGTCATCCTGAAAAATAAACTTCAAAAAAGCGTCAAAGTGCTTTTTCCTGTCATGGGTTTTGCGGTATTACGAAGTCAGATCGCCGAACCCTGCAACACAGGTGGCGTCTTCCAAGACTCCTCATGTGGGCACCGCACTTGATGTCACTCAAGCTGCGGTCGGTGGTCGAATCGAGGCGCAGCACCGCCCAGGTATTGCGTCGACTGGCTCCCACAAAGGTGACCGAGTATGGATGATCATGGACGCACCCCTTCTTCCGACCAGCCAATCCTTTATGTGCTTGATACCAACGTACTGATTCACGATCCAAACGCACTGCTTAACTTTGAAGAACACCATGTCGCCATCCCGATGATCGTGCTGGAGGAACTCGACAAACTCAAAAGCGGCCATCACAGCGTCGCCGCCGAATGCCGCCAGGCCATCCGCCTGATCGACAAAACCCTGGGTGAAGCCTCGCCCGAGGACGTTGAAGTCGGCGTGCCGATCCAGCGCGGCAAAAGCGGGCCCAAGGGTTTGCTGTCGATCCTGATGAGCAAGCGCAACGAGCCCAACAGCCTGCTGCCGGAAAACCTCAACGACAACAAGATCATCAACCAATTGATCGACCTGCACGCGCGCGACAAGGACCTGCGTGTGGTGCTGGTGACCAAAGACATCAATATGCGCCTCAAGGCCCGAGCGTGTGGGATCGCGGCCGAGGACTACAGCACCGACCAGCTGGTTGACGACGTGTCGATGTTGTCGCGCGGTTATCACATGATGACCGGCTCGTTCTGGGACCGCGTCAGCAAGGTCGAAACCCGCCAGGACCATGGCCGCACCTGGCACCAGGTGCAGTTGATCGACAACCTGCCGGCCGTGCATATCAATGAATTCATCGTCGACGAGCAGGGCTTCGTGGGCTGGATCAAAGAGATCCAGGTCGACAAGCTGCTGATCCTCGACCTGCATCAGGAACCCCTGTTGCACCAGGAAGCCTGGGGCCTGAAACCGCGCGATATCTACCAGAGCCTGGCGCTGTACGCGCTGCTCGACCCGGACATCCACCTGGTCAACCTCACCGGCGCCGCCGGCTCCGGCAAAACCATCCTGGCCCTGGCCGCTGCTATCGAACAGACCATGGTGACCAAGCGCTATCGCCGCATCATCGCCACCCGTAGCGTGCAGGGTCTGGACCAGGAAATCGGTTTCCTGCCCGGCACCGAAGCGGAAAAAATGGAACCGTGGCTGGGGGCGATCACCGACAACCTCGAAGCCTTGCACATGGATGACGAAAACACCCATGGCAGCGTCGACTACATCCTCAGCAAAGTGCCGTTGCAGTTCAAATCCCTCAACTACATCCGAGGCCGCAGCTTCCAGCAAAGCCTGATCCTGATCGATGAATGCCAGAACCTCACCCCGCACCAGATGAAAACCATCATCACCCGTGCCGGCGCCGGTTCCAAAGTGGTGTGCCTGGGCAACCTGGCACAGATCGACACCCCTTACCTGTCCGCGACCAGCTCCGGGCTGACCTACCTGACGGAACGCTTCAAAGACTTCCCGAACGGCGTGCACATCGCGCTGCAAGGGGTGCCACGTTCGATCCTGGCTGAATACGCCGAGTCGCATCTGTAACCATTCCTGTAGGAGCGAGCTTGCTCGCGAAGAACGTTAACGATAACGCGGGGCATCTGCTGCCCCGCGTTGTTCTCTGGTTTTTCGCGAGCAAGCTCGCTCCTACAAGGTTTACAATCGGTGCTCCTGATCAGGAGTATCGCTGTGCTGACTCATCTAGATTCCCAAGGTCGCGCCCACATGGTCGACGTCACCGACAAGTCCGTGACGTTCCGTGAAGCGGTGGCCGAAGCGCGCGTGCGCATGTTGCCCGAGACCCTGAAAATGATTGTCGACGGCGCTCATCCCAAGGGCGACGTATTTGCCGTGGCCCGCATTGCCGGTATCCAGGCGGCGAAAAAAACCAGCGACCTGATCCCTCTGTGCCACCCGTTGATGTTGACGGGCGTCAAGGTCGAACTGAGCGCCGACGGCGCAGACTCGGTGCATATCCTGGCGCGCTGCAAACTCTCCGGCCAGACCGGCGTGGAGATGGAGGCGCTGACCGCCGCCAGCGTCGCAGCGCTGACGATCTACGACATGTGCAAGGCCGTGGACCGGGGCATGACCATCGAAAGTATTCGCCTGCTGGAAAAGCTTGGCGGTAAAAGCGGGCATTTCAAGGCGGACCAGGCATGAGCATCAACGTATTGTTTTTTGCGCGTTACAGCGAAGCGATTGGCCTGGATTCGCTGGAGATGGAAGGCGACTTCGCGACGGTCGACGCCGTGCGCCAAGCGTTGGCGGTTGAGCCGGACTTTAAAGTGCTCAACGAAACCAGCCTGATGTGTGCTCGCAATCAGGAGCTGTGCTCCCTCGACGAGCCGTTGCAGGCCGGTGATGAAGTCGCCTTTTTCCCACCCGTGACCGGAGGCTGAACATGGCCATTCGTGTGCAGGTCGAAGCCTTTGATCCCGGCGCCGAAGTCAACGCGATGCATGCGGCCAATGTGGGCGTGGGCGCGGTGGTGAGCTTTGTTGGCTATGTGCGCGATTTCAATGATGGCCGCGAAGTGGCGGGGATGTTCCTGGAGCATTATCCCGGCATGACCGAAAAGGCCCTGGCCAAGATCGCCGTCGAGGCCGAGCAACGCTGGCCGCTGCTCAAATTGGAGGTGCTGCACCGCATCGGTGCCCTGGAACCCGGCGAGCCCATTGTCTTTGTAGGCGCCGCCAGTGCCCACCGCCAGGCCGCATTCGATGCCTGTGCATTTGTGATGGACTACCTGAAGACCCGCGCGCCGTTCTGGAAGAAGGAAAACACCAGTGAAGGGCCGCGCTGGGTGGAAGGGCGGGACAGTGATCATGTGGCGGCGGATCGTTGGAAAGCTTGACTGTTCATCAATCGGTGGCGCTTGCATAAACAAGTAGCCATCGCTGGTATTTAGATTATTAAACCTTATTAACTTATTTCGATTTAATCTACCTGACTGTCAGTTCTGACAGTTACCTCATTTAATTTATTGATCTCTAATCTTCTTAAGCACTCGGCCATTTAGGCATTTAGGCATTTAGGTGTGTGATGTTTCAGGTTGAATTGATTTTGACCAGTCTCTGTGCGTCGGCTGACATTGAGTTTTGGAGAGTAAAATGATCAGGCAATCAAATAATATGAGACTTTCACACTTTAAAGTCAGATTTGCTGACGGTACCGACTATACGGATGCGCTGTATGCCAATGGGCATCATCAGGTTGATATTATTGTTGAAGTTTTAAAAGAGGTTATAGGGAGGCTGGGTTCTTGGAACAATGTTGCGTTAACTGATAGCGAGCGCGCCAGTATAAAAATCGTACCTGTATTAATGTCGGTTGATCAAAGTGAAGCGGTCGGGTGGGTGTTTGATACCGAGAAAAATGAATACGATTCAGGGCTTTGGAATCGCACGGGGGAAGCACCAGGCGGGCCTGGGCCAAATAGTGTTATTGTCGATCCGCGTATAGAAATTATCCACCGATATGTGCGCGTCGAGGAAATTTCATCACTTGAACCTATACAGTTCATGGCAACCATTATATTGGATGGCGAAGGTGTCACCCGTAGCTATTCCGAATACCCGACTGACTTCCAGTCATCGGTGTTTATTGCTCCCGTCGCGCCGCCCGTATTGCTCTCTACAGAACTTGATTTAATTACTGACTATTATGCTTTTGATAGTGTTGGTGTCGATGTGGATATGTATTACTGGGACGGTGTGAATGGTTTGCGTTTTGTTGATAATTATGGATTGGTCGAGCCGTTGTATGTGCCGAATGAAGGTACGGTTTTTCAGACATCTTATGGTTTTTCGAATGCTTATAAGGGAGGCGTTTTCAAGGGTGCAACGAGTGTTGATTTGCGTTTGAGTATGGTTCACCAAAATCTTCCGGCATTAAGTCCGGGTGAGGATCCGGCTTTTCTACGGAAGTGGAATCGCGTCATGTGTGCCGTTAGGCTTCACACACAGATACCGAATCTTCCGCAGAATGATACGCAGAGTAAATGGCTGCTGCGGGATAACTTCGGAACACTTCATGCATTCAAAATTGTACCGCATGAAGGTGGTAATCGCATGAATGTAGCGCCCGTTCAATTAAAACGACGGCCTAAACACTTGCGAATTATCCTTACCAATGGCCAAGACTCAACGGATGCGCTCTATGCCAATAGCCGGCACCAGTGCAAAGTGTCTATTGAGCTCGGTGTGGAGCAGGAAGGAATTGATGGTCTTTGGGAGGATGTACAGCCACGGGCGGACGAGAAAGACAGTGCTACGATCACGCTGTATTCGGCAAATGTGAATCAGCCTTTACCTGCCGGATGGGCGTGCGATGCAGCTCGAAATATATATGAGATCGGACTGTGGAATCGAAGTTTAGAAGGCGCAGAAGGGGACGAGGTAGAGGAGCAAATTACACAGCAAAATATGGGCTCGACGAATGCTATAGAGGTAATTGATCGTTTTATGCGTTTAGAGACGGGCGTTTCAATTGAGTCCAGAAGGTTTATGGCCAGGATCGTTATAGGTGGCAAGGTTTATACTACGAACTTTTCTGATGCTGAAATCAACTTCGATAGTTGGGTGCATATTTCTCCTCGGCAGCCTTTTAGAGTAAGGGTTGCTGATCTTGTACGTACTGTGGATCATGCTTATTGGGAGTTTGGTTCGGGGACCGATATTGATGTTTGGTATTGGCTGCCGCCGCCTGGATTGAAGTTTGTCTCCCAGCTGGGGCTGGATTCACCTATGCGGCTCTTTGATGAAGGAAGATACTTTCAGACAACCTTAGTTCATAAGTCTGACAAGTATTATAGAAAGGTTGGCGTCGTTATAGGGCACGATATCCCTGGAGCAAATCCTAAGATTTATGATATTCACAAAACATTGCCAGATCCTACTCACAGTGTGCCATTTAATCGAGTAAATACGATCATGCGTGCGATGTGGGTTTCCGGTAAGAAAGGCATGCCTGAGGGAGAAGTCAGAACACCTTGGCGTCTGCTGGATAATTATGGTTGCATGCATGCATATACGATGCAACGAATTGGAAATAATATTCAGTTGTTGGATTATGAGAACTGATTAAATTGCCGTGATTTTTCTTGAGAGCAGGGGCTTGACATGAATGTATATTCTAATGCATTTAATTTTTCCTCGTACTTAAGCGGTTCAGTCGATCCGCGTACAGGTCAATATGGATGCCAGATCCGTTTGTCGCAATTCTCCCCTCAAGGGCCTCTTGAAGTCAGTCGCAGCATTGTTTTGTCATTCTCCATGCTCAGCTCTGAAAGTGCGCCTTACGGATTGGGTTGGCGGCTGAGTAATACGCAGTTTGATCTCTCCAACTCCCAACTTACCTTGCTCAGTGGCGAGCAGTTTAAGACCCAAGGTATGCCTTCAGTTGGCGGCATGATGGTGTTCAAAGATCGAAAACTCAAAGATTTGGTAGTAAGACGCACAGATGAAGCCACGCTCCATGTGATTTATCGGGATGGCACTGTCGAAGTTTTGCAGCGTATCAGCAGCACGCTCCCTTATCGGATCACTTCCATACGATTCGAAAATGGTGAAGTGTTCACCTTCCGCTACGCCGCGGGCGGCGCTCTTGAGCGGGTTCTCAATCACAAGCAGGAAGAGTTGCTGGTGCTGACCTATGCGAGTGGAGCCCTGCAAACGGCTGATGCGCGGGTGGAGGGCGGTCGTTATGCGCGCATGCGGTTTACTCAGACCAATGGTCGCCTCACAGGTGTTACCGCCCCTTATGACCGTAGTGGCCCGCCTGGGGTCGCGGCCTATCAATTTACCTACAGGACACCGTTTCGTAATGGCCTGGTGGCGATCGAGCGGATGCAACTGCCTATGGGTGGGGATGAACGGATCAGCTACACCGAGAACGGCCATCAATATGGCAATAACCAGTTCATCCCACAGGTGTCCAGTTGGACGCAAACCCCAGGTGCCAATCAACCTCCCATGATCCGGACTTATAGTTATAGTTCTGGCACAAACTTTACCGGGTTCCCCTATTCCGGTGGTTTTCATGAAGGGGAGGACAATCTGTATCTGATTGGCGGCGCCTATAACTATTGGACTGAGGAGCAAGCCATCGACTCGGCAAATGACAATGCCGCGCTGACCGTTACCTGTACCACCTACAACAAGTTCCACCTGCTGACCGAAGAATCAGTACTGCGTGAAGGTACGCGGGCCAAGACTACCATCGCCTATAACGTGGTCCCCGGCCTGTTCCCCGCCCAACCCCCCAACCTCCAACTGCCGAAAACCATCACCAAGCGCTATGAACTGGTGGCCGGTGGCACGGCGCGCGAAGAAATCCAGCAGATCGAGACAGACGACTACGGCAACGAACTAAGCCGCACCGAAACCTCCGGGATTCGCACCGAATACACTTACTACCCGATTGCCGGCGAGAGCGGCAAGTGCCCGGCTGACCCCCATAATTTATTCCCGCGCTACCTCAAGCAAGAGCGCCTCATACCTGTGGGAGGCACGCCTGCACCCGTGCTCACGGAGTACACCCATACCCGTGTGCCGCAGACGGGCAGCAGTTACTTTGTTCTGCAGCAGTCGAGCAGCCAGGCCGGCGGGCTCACGATGCAGCAAAGCTACTACGAAACCCCCGACGAGCTGGCTGGCCGGCTGAAGAGCAGCACCAGTACGGTCGACGGGCAGGTATTGGTCAGTGATTTCAGTTACACCATTACAGGTGACAACCTTGTGGAAACCCGACGCCTGACGGGGCGCGAGGGGCAGTGGCTTGAGGCGGTGCGCACGCTGTCGCTGGTCAATCGACGGCTGCTGTCGATGGCGCGAGACGGTGGCAGCACCCTGGCCCTGGCGTTTGATGTCAGCGGCCGACTGATCGAAGAAACGGTTTCCCCCGGAAAACCGCAGCAAGCGAGTCGACGTTATGCCTACCATTTTGCAACGCAGGATAAACGTGCCCATCTGATCACCACGGATGCACAAGGTAACAAGGCCATTACCTACTTCGACGGCGCTGGTCGTCAGGTATCCGAGGCTCAACTGATTGGCCCGAACCAGGACCAGGAGCGTGCCACCGCAACGTGGCGGTATGACGCGCTTGGGCAAACCGTGGAGACGGTCAATTTCGATTATCTGGCCGACCGACAGATTTCACTGAAGAGCACCCATTCCTACAACCGTTGGGGCAATGCCAGCCGTGTGGCTCGTTCTGATGGCCGTGTGGAGATCAATGAGTACGACCCGCTGCTGAATCAAACAGAGGAAGGCGTTGCAGGCGGTGAGCGGCTGGTGAGCTATTTCAATGCGCATAACCAACCGATAAAGGTGGAACGGCTGGACGCCAATAATAATAAAGTCGAAGTGGAGTCGCGCACCTACGATGGCCTGGGCCGATGCCTGTCGGTACTGGATGTCAGCAAAAACAGCACTGAATTTGCCTACGATACGTTTGGCCGACTGCAGACGGCTCTTCAAAAACCGGTAGACGGTACCCCGCAACGGCTGCGTAAAACCGACTATGCCCCAGGTACCAGTGCTGAACTGGCCACTGCGATTACGGTCGATGGTAAGCGGCTGGGGACGCGGACTTACGACAGCCTGGGCCGAATGGCCAGCCAGGCACGAGGGACGGGGCAGGCTACGACCTGGGAGTACGAGGCGGGGTGGATCGAGCCGATCGCCATGGTGACCCCCCGGGGAGTTCGTCAGAGCCTGACCTATGACAAGGAGTTGGATGTAGCGAGTCAGATTGAGATGACAGGGCTCCCCGTGAGCACCTATCGGCATGACCCGATTAACGGAGCGTTGACCCGTTCGGAGACCAATGGCCTTATCCATGAGTTCTTTCTGGATGCCAACGGCCATACCGAAAAGGACGTTCAAACCGCCAGCGGCACCACCTTGACCGCGCAGTACAGCTATTCCCCGGCAGGGCGCCTGCTTCATCAAACGGCTGCCGATGGCCAGAGCAGCCTACTTGAGTACGATATCCACGGACGATTCTCCCGGATGACCACCGGACCCATGGTCATTGAACAGTCCTACGATACGTTGGGCCGGCCCGAGAGCCTGACCACCGCCTATGACAGTACGCGAGTCGGTACCAAGGTGTCCTACGATTCGCTGGGGCGGGAAGCCGAGCGCCGCTTTGAGCAAAACGGCGCGCTGTTGCAGGTGATGAGCAGCACCTATCACACCAACAGTATGTTGGCGACTCGGTTTCTCCGGAATGCAAGTTCACAGGTGGTGATCGGTGAAACCTTCGCCTACGATGCCTACCTGCGACTTAGAACCTACCGCTGTGAAGGCCTCGAGCATCCGAAGGATCGGCTGGGGCGTGCCATCACCGGGCAAGACTTCAGCTTTGATAACCTCAATAACATCACACGGGTAGTGACCACTTTTGCCGATGGCACCCAAGATACGTGCGAGCGTTTTTTCACCGGCGCTGACCCCACCCAACTGACCCGCCTGACTCACACGCTTCCGGTACAGAATTTCACAGCGGCCTATGATGCCGCCGGCAACTTGCAGACGAGTCCCGCAGGCCAGGCCTATACCTATGATGGTTTCGAGCAACTGACCGCTGTGCAGGCCAATGCCTTCAATTACAACTATCAGTACGATGCCGAAGCCCGGCAGGTCGTCGCGTCTCGCGGCAATGAACCGCCCGTGATGCTGGCATACGCCGGGGGCCGCCTCGATACCCTGGTTGAAGGCAGCAGGAAGATTCGCTACTTCGACGGTGCGGACCAGGTGATGGCGCGTACTGGCGGGGTGGAAGGCCCGCAACTGCATATGAACGATGCCGCCGGCAGCGTCCGCGGGATTTCGTCCCCGGGCCAGGCACCTGTGGGTCGCCACTACACGCCTTATGGTGATACGCAGATCCCTCTGGATGACGGTACACCCCGCACCTTGGCCGATTTGCAACTGCCTGCATTCAACGGCCAGCGGCTGGATGCGGCGATCAACCTGTATTTCCTGGGCAACGGTCAGCGTGCCTACGATCCAGACTTGATGATGTTCTTGCAGCCCGATCCGTTGAGTCCGTTTGATGAGGGAGGGATCAACAGCTACGCCTATTGTGCCGGTAACCCGATCAACCTGATGGACCCTAACGGGTTGTGGCCAACTTGGTTGAAGTGGGCGTTGACCGGCGTTGCGTTGGCGCTGTCGGTGGTAACGCTAGGGTTTGGGGCAGTTTCTCTTGCGGGAGCGGTAGCTGCGTATACAGCCGGCGCAGCCGCTGCGACTGCCGCTGCGACTGCCGCTACGACTGCCGCTGCGACTGCCGCTACGGCTACGGCAACCATAACGGGGTGGGTTATCGCCTCCAAAATTGCGCTTACCGTCGGGGCGGGGCTTGGCGTTGTAAGTGGAACGCTGAGTGTCACAGCGATGACTATTGCCGAGGTCGACAAGGCCATGGGATGGGACCGTTCGGGCCACATCCGTAATCTTGGATGGACGTCTCTCGGATTCTCTCTGGCCTCATTGGCAGTGAGTGCGGCGGGGGCCTATACCTCGGCGCATATGGCCTACAACTCTGCTGCTGCAAAGTTCACGGGTATTGGCAAACTGACAGACACCCCCCTCGGCAGTGCGCTATTCGCGGCACGCCAACGTCTGTTGGGCTTAAGCTACAAGTTTACTGATAAAGCTGGCGTCACCCCACTCAGCCAGCTTATCGGGGGTCTACGGGCGATTTTGAGGTTTACTAACCTAGGTCGTTCGCTCGAAAGTAGATTCTTATTGCCGGCCAAACCCGCCCCGCAGGGGGGCGGTGATGGCGGGGCTGCTTCGGCCCAGCCCCAGTCGCAAGCAACGGGCAGTCCCTTGCTGGACATGCCAAGCAGCAGTGCCGGCTACTATCAGTCATTCAGAGACGAGGCATCGCGCGTACGCCAGCCCATCATGGGGGAATTGTATCGGGGGTAGTGCCAGCCTGTGTCGGTGTGGCATACCTGTGGAGCGAGTTCGCTCCACAAGGGCTTGTTCCTTATGTGCGCTTACGTTCCACGGCACGCAATAAATGCGTCGACGGCGTTTCACAGCTGATCTTGCGCCCCAGCAGCGTCTCGATCGACGGCAACTGATACGAGTCATCTTCGCCCGCAAAGCTGATCGACACACCGGCAGCGCCCGCACGACCGGTCCGGCCGATCCGGTGCACATAGTCATCCGGCATTTCCGGCAGGGTGAAGTTGATCACGTGGCTGATGCCGTCGATGTGAATCCCGCGTCCGGCCACGTCGGTGGCCACCAGCACGCGGATCTTGCCTTCGCGGAAACCTTCCAGGGTCTTGATGCGCTTGTGCTGTGGCACATCACCAGACAGTTGCGCGGCGTTGACGCCATCACGTACCAGGCGCTCTTCGATGCGGCGTACTTCGTCCTTGCGGTTGGCAAATACCATCACCCGCTCCCAACCGTTGTCGTTGATCAGGTTGTAGAGCAGCTTGTACTTGTCGGCACCGGCGACGGCGTAGATGTGTTGCTCGACGTTTTCGCTGGCGACGTTGAGTGCTTCGATCTCGACGATGGACGGGTCGGTGGTCCACTGCTTGGCGAGGTTCATCACGTCTTCGGTGAAGGTCGCGGAGAACAGCAGGGTCTGGCGCTCGGCCTTTGGCGGAGTCTGGCGAATGATCTGACGCACCTGTGGGATGAAGCCCATGTCGAGCATACGGTCGGCTTCGTCCAGCACCATCACTTCGACCATGTCCAGGTGTACGTCGCCGCGCTGGTTGAAGTCGAGCAGGCGGCCTGGGGTCGCGACGAGGATGTCGCAATGACGGGCCTCGAGGTGCTTGAGCTGTTTGTCGAAGTCCATGCCGCCGACGAACGTCATCACGTTGAGGCCGGTGTACTTGGTCAAGTCGGCAGCGTCCTTGGCGATCTGCACCACCAGCTCCCGCGTAGGCGCGATGATCAGCGCGCGCGGCTCGCCCATGTAGCGCTCTTTCGGCGGCGGTGTCTGCAACAGTTGAGTGATGATCGAGATCAGGAACGCGGCGGTCTTGCCGGTGCCGGTCTGGGCACGGCCGATAGCGTCTTTGCCGGCGAGGGTGAAGCCCAGCACCTGCGCCTGGATCGGCGTGCAGTACGGGAAGCCCAGGTCCTGGATGGCGTGCATCAGTTCCGGGGCCAGGTTGAAGTCATGGAAGCGGGTTTTGCCTTCCTGGGGCTCGACGACGAAGTCTTCGAGTTTCCACGGCGTCACGGGCGGCTTGGGCGCGCGTTCGCGGCGTGGTTTGGCGACAGGCGCGGCGAGGATCTCTGCGGGC
Source organism: Pseudomonas sp. R4-34-07 (assembly GCF_003852375.1). Taxonomy (NCBI): domain Bacteria; kingdom Pseudomonadati; phylum Pseudomonadota; class Gammaproteobacteria; order Pseudomonadales; family Pseudomonadaceae; genus Pseudomonas; species Pseudomonas sp. R4-34-07. The sequence continues at coordinate 1,101,663 of NZ_CP027760.1, forward strand.
TCGGCCTGTTCGGGCGGTGTCACCGAGGCTGTTTTCGGTGCGGCGGCAGGTGCGATCCGCTCGGGCTGCCTAGCGTCATTGCGGTTGCCGGGCTTGGGAGCGAGAGCACTGGGAACAGGCGCGAGCGGCTCAGCCTCGCTTTTGCCGAACATCTTCTTGAGTGCTTTGAGCACGGTCATCTCATTAATTGGTTAAGGAATGTACGCCGGCCAGTGTAATGCAAGAATCGGGCGCGGCGTAGTGCGTCTGTCATACAACTACATCAACGCGGGTTTCAGCGCAGGCGCTCGGTCAGCCAGGTGCCGATATCGCGTATCTCTTCGGGTAACACTTCGTGGCCCATTGGGTATTCCTGCCATGTCACGGTGACACTACGGTGCTTTAAATGCTCGTAGGCGCTGCGGCCCATGGCGTTTTGCACCACCTCGTCATACTGGCCATGCAGGCACAGGACAGGGATGCGTTGCTGGCTGGCGGATAATTCCAGCTCATCGTCGAAGGTCGGCGCGTAAGTGGAGAGGGCGATCACGCCACCCAGCGGGCCCTGCCATTGTTTAAACGCAGTGTGGAAAACTACTGCGCCGCCCTGGGAAAAGCCCGCCAGGAAAACCCGCGAAGCGTCTATCCCGGTTCTCTTCTGCGCCTCGATCAAATCCGTGACCATTGTGGTCGACGCTTCCAGTTCTTCCAGGCTGATGGAACGGGCTGGGCTCATGGCCCTGATGTCGTACCAACTCGGCATCTCGTAGCCACCATTGATCGTCACCGCACGGGTGGGCGCCTGGGGCAAAACGAAGCGGGTGGTCAGTAAAGTTTGCTGCAGCATTTCGGCTACCGGCAGGAAGTCGTAGCGGTCGGCGCCCAGGCCATGCAGCCAGATAACACAGGCATCTGCGGGCTTGGCGGGCTCAAGGATCAAGGGTTCGGTCATGTCTGCTCCATAGCTGTGCGGGCGCTCCGATTAAGTGCGTCGGAACGGTGCGCGACAGGTTGATCTGTTAAGAGAATGTCGCAAGGGTGAATCTTTTGCCATTGAACATCGCCGTCAGCGACTCAGCCAGCACTCTGGTACGGGCCTTGCTATGTGTAGGTCGATGTCAGAACTCTCCTAGGGCGGTAACACTATCAGTGACTGCCGCTTGTGGGAAAGCAACTGGAATTACCGCAAAAATCTCATGCTGCTCGACCCCAAAAAAAGCCAACACGGGTCGATATCGCCTCATAAGGGTGCGCTGAGGTTGGAGCTCCGACACAACAAGAGCAACTGGAGGTTTGAATGAAGGTATTGAAATCCACCCTGGCCATCGTGACCGCGGCCGCTGTATTGGGTGTCAGTGGTTTTGCCCAAGCTGGCGCCACCCTGGATGCCGTGCAGAAGAAAGGCTTCGTGCAGTGTGGCGTGAGTGACGGCCTGCCGGGTTTCTCGGTGCCGGATGCCAGCGGCAAGATCCTCGGGATCGACGCTGACGTGTGCCGCGCCGTGGCCGCCGCCGTTTTCGGTGACGCAACCAAGGTCAAGTTCAGCCAGTTGAACGCCAAGGAGCGTTTCACCGCGCTTCAATCGGGCGAAGTCGACATCCTGTCGCGCAACACCACCATGACCAGCTCTCGCGATGCGGGCATGGGCCTGAAATTCCCGGGCTTCATCACCTACTACGACGGCATCGGCTTCCTGGTTAACAACAAGCTGGGCGTCAAGAGCGCCAAGGAACTGGACGGTGCAACCATTTGCATCCAGGCCGGTACCACCACCGAGCTGAACGTTTCCGACTACTTCCGTGGCAACAACCTCAAATACACCCCGATCACCTTCGACACCTCCGATGAAAGCGCCAAGTCGCTGGAATCCGGGCGTTGCGACGTACTGACCTCCGACAAGTCCCAACTGTTCGCCCAGCGCAGCAAGCTGGCCGCGCCGAAGGACTACGTGGTTCTGCCGGAAACCATTTCCAAGGAACCGCTGGGCCCGGTCGTGCGTAATGGCGACGACGAGTGGCTGGCCATCGTGCGCTGGGTTGGCTACGCCATGCTCAACGCTGAAGAAGCCGGCATCACGTCGAAAAACGTCGAAGCTGAAGCCAAGTCCACCAAGAACCCGGACGTCGCGCGTCTGCTCGGTGCTGACGGCGAATACGGCAAAGACCTGAAAGTGAAGAAAGACTGGGTCGTACAGATCGTCAAGCAAGTCGGTAACTACGGCGAAGTGTTCGAGCGCAACCTGGGCAAGAGCACCCCGCTGGAAATCGACCGTGGCCTGAACGCCCTGTGGAACGCCGGCGGCATTCAATACGCACCTCCTGTGCGCTGATCGCTGATGGTTCTGTCACCCGGTGGGCCAACCGCCGGGTGATGTTCTGTTCCATTCTTTCCGGGGCACTTCATGCAAAATCAAATCGGCGCACCCAAGCAGAAGCTCAGCTTCAGCGATCCCAAAGTGCGTGCGTGGCTCTTCCAGATCATCACGATAGTGGCGGTGGTCTCGCTGGGCTGGTACCTCTTCAACAATACCCAGACCAACCTGCAACACCGGGGCATCACCTCGGGGTTCGACTTTCTTGAGCGCAGTGCCGGCTTTGGCATCGCGCAGCATTTGATCGACTACACCGAATCGGACAGTTATGCCCGGGTGTTTGTGATCGGTTTGCTCAACACCCTGCTGGTGACCTTTATCGGCGTGATCCTGGCGACCCTGCTCGGGTTCGTCATTGGCGTGGCGCGGCTGTCGCCGAACTGGATGATCAACAAGCTGGCGACGGTGTATGTGGAAGTGTTCCGCAACATTCCGCCGCTGCTGCAGATCCTGTTCTGGTACTTCGCGGTGTTCCTGACCATGCCGGGGCCGCGTAACAGTCATAACTTCGGCGATACCTTTTTTGTCAGCAGTCGTGGCCTGAATATGCCGGCAGCGCTTGCCGCTGACGGTTTCTGGCCGTTTGTGGTCAGCGTCGTGGTGGCGATTGCGGCAATCGTGCTGATGGCGCGCTGGGCCAACAAGCGCTTTGAAGCGACCGGCGTACCTTTCCATAAATTCTGGGTGGGCCTGGCGCTGTTCATTGTGATCCCGGCGTTGTGCGCATTGATCTTCGGCGCGCCGCTGCACTGGGAAATGCCGAAGCTTTCAGGCTTCAACTTTGTCGGCGGCTGGGTGTTGATTCCCGAACTGTTGGCACTGACCCTGGCGCTGACGGTTTATACCGCGGCGTTTATCGCCGAGATCGTGCGCTCGGGCATCAAGTCCGTCAGTCACGGCCAGACCGAAGCGGCGCGTTCCCTGGGCCTGCGCCCCGGGCCGACGTTGCGCAAGGTCATCATCCCGCAAGCGTTGCGCGTGATCATTCCGCCGTTGACCAGCCAATACCTGAACCTGGCGAAAAACTCGTCGCTGGCCGCCGGTATCGGTTACCCGGAAATGGTTTCGCTGTTTGCCGGCACGGTGCTCAACCAGACCGGCCAGGCCATCGAAGTCATTGCCATCACCATGAGCGTGTACCTGGCGATCAGCATCAGCATTTCCCTGCTGATGAACTGGTACAACAAGCGCATTGCGCTGATCGAGCGGTGAGGAAACCTGCATGAGTTCGCATACGTTCAAACCTGATATGCCGCCGCCGAGCAAAGTCTTCGGGCCGATGGCATGGATGCGCGCCAACCTGTTTTCCAGTTGGCTCAATACCCTGCTGACCTTGTTGGCGTTCTACCTGATCTACCTGGTGGTGCCGCCGATTCTGAGCTGGGCGATCATCGACGCCAACTGGGTCGGCACCACGCGCGCCGATTGCACCAAGGAGGGCGCCTGCTGGGTGTTCATCCAACAGCGCTTCGGGCAGTTCATGTACGGCTACTACCCCGGCGACCTTCGCTGGCGCGTGGACCTCACCGTATGGCTGGCCATCGTCGGCGTGGCGCCGTTGTTCATCTCGCGTTTTCAACGCAAGGCGGTCTACGGCCTGAGCTTTCTGGTGCTGTACCCGATCATCGCGTTCTTCCTGCTGCATGGCGGGATCTTCGGCCTGGCCAACGTGGCGACCAGCCAATGGGGCGGCCTGATGCTGACCCTGGTGATCGCCACCGTCGGCATCGCCGGCGCCTTGCCCCTGGGCATCATGTTGGCGCTGGGACGACGTTCGAACATGCCGGCCATTCGTGTGGTCTGCGTGACCTTCATCGAATTCTGGCGCGGCGTGCCGTTGATCACCGTGCTGTTCATGTCCTCGGTGATGCTGCCGTTGTTCCTGCCCGAAGGCATGGGCATCGACAAGCTGCTGCGCGCGTTGATCGGCGTGATCCTGTTCCAGTCGGCCTATGTGGCTGAGGTGGTGCGCGGTGGTTTGCAGGCGATTCCCAAGGGCCAGTACGAAGCGGCCGCAGCGATGGGCCTCGGCTACTGGCGTTCGATGGGCCTGGTGATCCTGCCGCAAGCCTTGAAGATGGTGATCCCGGGGATCGTCAACACGTTTATCGCGTTGTTCAAGGACACAAGCCTTGTGATCATTATCGGCCTGTTCGACCTGCTCAACAGCGTCAAGCAAGCCGCCGCCGACCCGAAATGGCTGGGCATGGCCACTGAAGGCTATGTGTTCGCCGCCCTGGTGTTCTGGATTTTCTGTTTTGGTATGTCGCGCTATTCCATTCATTTGGAACACAAGCTCGACACAGGCCACAAGCGTTAGGAGTTGATGTGATGAGCGAAGCGATCAAACAGCCTGTGAGCCCTGAAGGCATTATCCAGATGCAGGGCGTCAACAAATGGTACGGCCAGTTCCATGTGTTGAAAGACATCAACCTCAACGTCAAGCAGGGCGAGCGTATCGTGCTGTGCGGCCCGTCGGGTTCGGGCAAGTCCACCACCATCCGCTGCCTCAACCGTCTGGAAGAACACCAGCAGGGCCGCATCGTGGTCGATGGCGTGGAATTGACCAACGACCTCAAGCAGATCGAGGCGATCCGCCGTGAAGTCGGCATGGTGTTCCAGCACTTCAACCTGTTCCCGCACCTGACCATCTTGCAGAACTGCACGCTGGCGCCGATGTGGGTGCGCAAGATGCCCAAGCGCAAGGCCGAAGAAATCGCCATGCACTACCTTGAGCGCGTGCGCATTCCGGAGCAGGCCCACAAGTTTCCGGGGCAACTTTCCGGCGGTCAGCAACAGCGCGTGGCGATTGCCCGCGCGTTGTGCATGAAGCCGAAAATCATGCTGTTCGACGAACCGACCTCGGCCCTCGATCCGGAAATGGTGAAAGAGGTGCTGGACACCATGATCGGCCTGGCCGAAGACGGCATGACCATGTTGTGCGTAACCCACGAAATGGGCTTTGCCCGCACCGTGGCCAACCGCGTGATCTTCATGGACAAGGGCGAGATCGTAGAACAGGCGGCGCCGAATGACTTCTTCGACAACCCGCAGAATGATCGGACCAAGTTGTTCTTGAGCCAGATTCTGCATTGATGAGTGGATGATGCTTGAACACTAAACCCGGCCTTGGTGCCGGGTTTATTGTTTGGAGGATCAAGAGGCTTTGAGGGCTTCTGGCGTTTCGTTATTGAGGGTGTAGGTAAAGGCGTTGCGCAGGTCTGCGCCCTCGGCCAGTTCCTTGGCGTCGGTGAGCAAGTGCGGGTGACGATCCAGTAGACGCATCAACACCATCAGCGGTTTGGGCGGTGTTATTTCGCCGCGTTCGTAGCGTGAAAAAGCGTTGTGCCCGCCGCCGGACAGCCATTGCACGGTTTCTTTCTGCGTGAGCTGCAGCTTGCGGCGAATACGCTTGAGTTCGACGCCCATCATCCGCCGGGCGGCGTGGAGCAGTTCATCACCTGCCTTGGCATGGCGTTCGCTGCTGTCGGGGTCGTACATGCCGTCCTCGCAAACTTGGCATTCCCAGCCCGAAAGATCATCAATGCGCCGCTCCATACCTTTTATGCGCAGAGTTTCGCTGCGGCCTTCAAAGCGTGTCATGGCGTCGGGGGCACCACAAATACAGCATTGTTGGGTTTTCATGGGTTCATCCCTTTGAAGGAGATCACCGGTGGGTTACTGCCAGAGCAGTAAGTGACCTTGATGTAAATCTCCAGACCATGTGAATGGATGTGGTAGACGTCTTGCCAGACCCGATGATCGGCATAGGTGGTCATCGACTTGTACAACATCCGGTTTTTCAGTTCGTAAACGATCGCCTGCATCTCGCTGATATCCAGGTCGAGACCCTTTCCTGTTTCCTTGGCCGCACGGGTGAATGCTCTTTCTCCCAGCCGCCTGACATCCGCCTTGATCACCGCCAGATCGTAATGAGGTGTGTACTTTTCCATAAGACACCTGAGTCCAATAATTACCCTCTGAGGGTAATTTTACCAATCGAAAATTCTGTTCTTTTTCCTGCCTGAAAATCCTAGTGCGTTGCCTTTGTAGGCAACTCCGAATAGGCTGTAGGAAAATTCATCCTATGATTGGACGAAAGCGTAAAGCTCATGACAGACATCGCCCCGTTGATCAAACGCTCCCTGGTGGACCAGGCCCTGGAGCAGTTGCGCTGGCGCATAACCGAAGGAAAATGGGCCATCGGCGAACGCCTGCCCACCGAACCGGAGCTGTCTGCCGAGCTGGGCATCAGCCGCAACACCGTACGAGAGGCCATGCGTGTATTGGCGTTTTCCGGCTTGATCGAAATCCGCCAGGGCGATGGCAGCTATTTGCGTTCGATGACCGACCCGCTGGGGGCGATGCGTGCGTTGTCCCATTGCTCGCTGGAACAGGCGCAGGAAACGCGGCAGATCCTCGAAGTGGAAGCCATCGGGCTCGCGGCGTTGCGCCGTAGCGATGACGACCTCGTCGCGCTACGCCAAGCCCTCCAGGCCAGCGCCGCGTTGTATCACGGTGAACTGGAGGCCTACATCAGCGCCGACCTGGTGTTCCACCAACGCTTGGTGGACGCGGCGCACAACCCAGCCCTAAGCGAGCTGTACCTTTATTTTTCAAGCATCGTCGGCGCCCAACTGCGCCAGACCCTGAACACCTCGCCGCGTCGCCAGGCCGTGTTCGACCTGCATATCGCCCTGCTCGACGCCGTGGAACACCAAGACCCGGAACGCGCCAAATCCCTCTGCCGGCAGTTGATCAATGAACCTTGAAGCCCCAAGCAAGCAACGTGCAACCGAACTGGAAGAACTGCTGATCGATGCCGAAGCCGACGACGAGCTGGTCCAGCAGCACGAGCCGGTGGTCAGCCGGCCGTGGCTGTTGCTGCTCGGCCTGGTCCTGGTGGCGTTGAACCTGCGCCCGGCGTTGTCGAGCCTGTCGCCGCTGCTCAGCGAAGTGTCCGCCAGCCTGGGTTTGTCGGGGGCCAGGGCCGGTTTGCTGACCACCTTGCCGGTGCTGTGCCTGGGGCTGTTCGCGCCGCTGGCGCCGATCCTGGCCCGGCGTTTTGGCGCCGAGCGCGTGGTCCTGGGGATTCTGCTGACACTCGCCGGCGGCATCATCCTGCGCAGTTCTCTCGGGGAATTCGGGCTGTTCGCCGGTAGCCTGCTGGCCGGTGCGAGCATCGGCATCATCGGTGTGTTGCTGCCGGGCATCGTCAAGCGTGATTTCGCCAGGCAGGCCGGCGCCATGACCGGTGTCTACTCCATGGCCCTGTGCCTGGGCGCGGCCCTGGCTGCTGGCGCGACCGTGCCCTTGAGCCATTATTTCGCGGGCAGTTGGGCCATCGGCCTGGGCTTCTGGATGGTCCCGGCCCTGGTGGCGGCGCTGTTCTGGTTGCCTCAGGTCGGCCAGAAACACAGCGCCCATCAGGTGGCTTACCGGGTCAAGGGCTTGCTGCGCGACCCGCTGGCCTGGCAGGTCACCGTGTACATGGGCCTGCAATCCTCCCTGGCCTACATCGTGTTCGGCTGGTTGCCATCGATCCTGATCGGCCGCGGCCTGAGCGCCACCGAGGCCGGGCTGGCGCTGTCGGGCTCGATCATCCTGCAGTTGTTCAGTTCCCTGGCCGCGCCGTGGCTGGCCACACGCGGCAAGGACCAGCGCCTGGCAATCGTGGTGGTAATGCTGCTGACGCTCGGCGGTCTGTTCGGTTGCCTGTATGCGCCACTCGATGGCCTGTGGGGCTGGGCGATACTGCTGGGCCTGGGGCAGGGCGGTACCTTCAGCCTGGCGCTGACCTTGATCGTGCTGCGCTCCCGGGATTCCCATGTTGCCGCCAACCTGTCAGGCATGGCCCAGGGCATTGGCTACACCCTCGCGTCGATGGGCCCGTTTGCGGTCGGCCTGGTGCATGACTGGACCGGCGGTTGGGCGGCGATCGGTTGGATCTTAGCCGTGATCGGACTCGGCGCGATTATCGCGGGCCTTGGCGCCGGTCGTGCACGCTACGTAAACGTCACCAGCGAGAAAGTCTGAAGGCAGACACTTTCGACAGTGCCTGCATGGCACGCCACTCCAGTGCGCTGCCAGTGGATAGTGGCTTTTTCGTAGTTGTTGTATCGGCTTTCAATCACTCAAAAGGTTATCTGTTTCTGGTCGATAACGCCCAAAAGGATTAGGCAATCATTCCTGCATAGGGCCCCCATGGCGATTGCATCAGTGTCACAGGTTGCCGCTGGATCAATAGCCATGGAGAGGGAGTGATGGTTTCGCCGCAAGGTTCAACCCCAGGAGCGAGCCGCAAACCAGATCTGCCGGTTGTCCCCCCGCTTCATTGGCAGCACATGAATATCCTGGTGGTGGAGGATCATTCAGCCTACCGGCTGCTGTTGGGCTGGATGTTGCAGAAACTGGGCCTGGGGTACGAGTTGGCCGCCGATGGGTTCATGGGGCTGAAGGCGTTTACCCGCCGGCCCTTTGATTTGGTGATCTGCGATTGCCAGATGCCGTTTATGGATGGTTACAGCATGGCCAGCGCCATTCGCCAGCATGAGCACGACCACGGATTGAGGCGAGTACCGGTCATTGCCTTGACCGCCAATCTGCAAAACGATACCCCCCGGCGCTGTCGCGAAGCGGGCATGGATGCCTGGCTGCTCAAGCCACTGACCCTGGAACAATTGCACGCCGTGCTGCTGCACTGGCTGCCTGGCAGTGATGCTCCGCAAGCCGGCCAGGAGACTGCGCCAGCCCCTGGCTGGCCAACCCGCGACACGCTTGTCGCGACGTTTGGCAGCGACGCGATCGTCGATCAGCTGCTCGAAGGCCTGCTGGTGGAAGCCTGGGAAGACTATCGCGTCTTGCGCCAAGCCTGTTCAACGCGCAACGCCTCACTGGTTGCCGAACGCCTGCATCGCCTGGTGGGTAGCCTGGTATTTCTGGGCGGCAGCGACCTTGAGTCCACTGCCACGCAATTGATCGAGCAGGTCCAGTCCGGCGATGTTGCTTCACACTCGGTGCAACTGGAGCTGTTCCAGGCACGTTTGTGCGTTTATCTCAAATACTTGTCCCGTCTCTGAATCCGCGCCTGCAAGGGCTTTTCGTTTCCGAGTGAGCTGGTTTTGACTGTAGGTGTTTTCCTGTTGTTTTGTAGGCAAAAATTTAGCTAGTACAGAACATTGGGCGTGGCTGCAAGTGACGCTTTGTTAGCTGTTGTTGATGATTGCCGGCGGAGGTATTTTGCGCTGATTCAAGTTGCAATCATTCGTGGGTACCTATGCTTCGAGTAATTATTGCTGACGATCACCCTATTGTTCGCATCGGGCAAAGGGTCGTGATCGAGGCGAATGGAAGATGCACAGTGGTCGGTGAGGCCGACGGTCCTGATCAGTTGCTTGACGTGTTGAGCACAACCCCGTGCGACGTGCTGGTCACGGATTTCGCCATGCCAGGCGGCCAGCAGGCCGATGGCTACGGTTTGTTGGGCCTGCTGCACCGCCAGTATCCGCAGGTGCCGGTGATTGTGGTGACGATGTTCGCCAGCATCGCCATCTTGCGTGCAGCTTTTTCCCATGGTGTGCGCGGCGTGGTCGCCAAGAGTGCTTCGGCCAAAGAGTTGCCCCAGGCGATCAAGGCCGTGTGTGCGGGCCAGACCTTCACCAGCGAATCCCTGCGCTTGCAGCTGGTGGAGTCGGGAGTGGGCGACCAGTCCGGGCAGCCTAAATTGTCCGACAAGGAGCGCGAGGTGGTGCGAATGTTGGCCAGCGGCATGACCGTCAGCCAGATTGCGGCGCAGGTCAACCGCAGTATTTCCACCATCAGCAAGCAGAAAAGCACGGCCATGCAACGTTTGAGTATTTCGACGGATGTCGATTTGTTTGCTTATGCGCGCGATACGGGAATGGTGCCGTAGAAAGCAATGGCATTCTCTTGTTACGCGGACTATCGTTCGGCATCCCTGTTCATCCTGCGAAAACTGCCCATGAGTGATGCCCATAACGCCCTGATCACTGAGTTCTATAGCGCCTTTCAGCGCCTGGATGCCGAAGCCATGGCCGCCTGTTATACCCAGGACGTGGTGTTCAGCGATCCGGCCTTCGGCGAACTGCGCGGGCAGGACGCCGGCGACATGTGGCGCATGCTCACCACTCGAGCCAAGGATTTTTCCCTGACCTTTGACAACGTGCGCAGCGAGGGCAACGCGGGCAGCGCGCATTGGGTGGCGACATACCTGTTCAGCGCGACCGGCAATACGGTGGTCAACGATATCCAGGCGCGCTTCGTGTTTCGTGAAGGCAGGATTTGCGAGCATCACGACCATTTCGACCTGTGGCGCTGGTCGCGCCAGGCATTGGGCACCAAGGGCCTGTTACTGGGCTGGACGCCCTTGGTGAAAAACGCCGTACGCGCCCAGGCGCGCAAAGGTTTGAAGGCATTCCAGGCCGGTCGTTGATAAGCTGGGTGCTTCTGTACAGTGCCGAATCCCGTCGTGAACACGCCTGAATCCAAACCCTGGTTCGTCTACCTGGTGCGCGCCGCCAATGGCTCGCTGTATTGCGGCATCAGCAATGACCCGGTGCGCCGGTTCGCCACCCATCAAAGCGGCAAGGGCGCGCGGTTTTTCCTCTCCAGCCCCGCCGTTGCGCTGGTGTACACCGAGCAATGTGCGAGCAAAGGCGAAGCACTGCGCCAGGAACGCTTGATCAAGAAATTGAAGAAGAGCGCCAAGGAGTGCCTGGCGACCAGTGCTTCATCAGGCTGACTGACAGGTTCCCATCAGGCGCCATAACAAAATATTTGCAAACAAGGGTGAGGTAAACCGCTCGCCCATCCGTGTAGTGCTTGAAACTGCGATCAATTCGCATTAACAGCGTTTTTACACGGGTGCTCACAGCATGAAATCGACGGCGGGCGGTAGGCTCAAACAGTGGCTGGGAGCCTCGGTATTTTCAGTCTCGGCGCTGGCGTTGCTGCCCCTGGCCGTGGCCGTGGCACAGGCGCAGGAACAGCAAAGCGCCCAATTCACGTTTGCTCTGGCGGCCAAACCATTGCCCCAGGCGCTGAGTGATTTCAGCCGGGTCACCGGGATCAGCGTGATCTATACCGATGAAGCGCCCTACGGCCTCAACGCCCCGGCGCTCAACGGGCAGATGAGCGCGACCCAGGCGCTGCAACGCCTGCTGGGCAACTCCGGCTTCACCTTCCGCCAGATCGACGCCCGTACCCTGGCGCTGGAACCGCTGCCCGCCGACGGCGCGGTCAATCTCGGCGCCACCACCATCAACGCCGCCAGCCCTGGCCAGGACAGCACCAGCTACCAGCCGCCGCCGACCAGCTCGGTGATGCGCTCCCAGGGCCTGCTGCTGGAAACCCCGCAAACCGTCAACGTGGTACCCGCCCAGGTCTTGCGCGATCAACAACCGCGCAACCTGGATGACGCGCTGGGCAATATCAGCGGCATCACCCAGTCCAACACCCTTGGCAGCACCCAGGACGCGGTGATGCTGCGCGGCTTCGGCGACAACCGTAACGGCTCGATCATGAAGGACGGCATGCCGGTGGTGCAGGGCCGTGCGTTGAACGCCACCGCCGACCGCGTGGAAGTGCTCAAGGGGCCGTCGTCGTTGCTGTACGGCATCCAGGACCCGGGCGGCGTGGTCAACATCATCAGCAAAAAGCCCGAGTTGGTGCAGTCCACGTCCTTGACCGCGCGCGGCTCGACCTTTGGCAGCGGCAAGAATGGCAGTGGCGGCAGCCTGGACACCACCGGCCCGATTGGCGACAGCGGCCTGGCCTATCGCCTGATCGTCGACCATGAAGACGAAGACTACTGGCGCAACTACGGCACCCACCGTGAAACCCTGGTGGCGCCGTCGCTGGGTTGGTATGGCGACGCGACCCAAGTGGTGTTTGCCTATGAGCACCGCGAGTTTCTGTCGCCGTTCGACCGCGGCACGGCGATTGACCCAAAAACCAACCACCCGCTGAACATCCCCGCGACCCGCCGCCTGGATGAGCCGTTCAACGATATGGAAGGTCGCTCCGACCTGTACCGCCTGACCGTCGACCACGACCTGAACGACGACTGGAAAGCCCACTTCGGCTACAGCTGGAACCGTGAAACCTATGACGCCAGCCAGGTGCGCGTGGTCAAGGTCAACACCAACGGCACCCTCACCCGCAGCATGGACGGCACCCAGGGCGCGCTGACCACTGACCGCTTCGCCACCGCCAGCCTTGAAGGCAAGGTCGACGTGGCCGGCATGCGCCACGACCTGGTGTTCGGGCTGGACGATGAATACCGCAAAATCCACCGCGCCGAGCTGATTCGCCAGGCGCCACGCGGCAGTTTCAACTACAACGATCCGGTCTACGGCAACGAAGTGGCGGGCTCCAACGTCAGTGCGCCGGACAGCAACCAGACCGATCTGTTGCGCAGCGATTCGCTGTTCTTCCAGGATGCCCTGCACCTGAACGACCAGTGGATCCTGGTGGGCGGCGCGCGCTACCAGATGTACGACCAATACGCCGGTAAAGGCGTGCCGTTCACTGCCAACACCGACGGCAACGGCCAGAAGTGGGTGCCGCGTGCCGGGCTGGTGTATCGCTACACCGACGAACTGTCGTTCTACGGCAGCTACACCGAGTCGTTCAAACCCAACTCCACCATTGCGCCGCTGGCCAACAAAACGGTGCTGGAGGGCAGCCTGCAGCCGGAAGAATCCAAGGCCTGGGAGCTGGGTACCAAGTTCGACCTGCCGGGGCGCATCACCGCGAGCGCCGCGCTGTTCACCATCGATAAGCGCAACGTGCTGGTGCAGGTGGGCGAGGGGCTGACCTCGGTCTACAGCGTGGCGGGCAAGGTGCGTTCCCGTGGCCTGGAGCTGGATGCCAGCGGCCAACTGAGCGATAAGTGGAGCCTGATCGGCAGTTACGCCTACACCGATGCCGAGGTCACCGACGACCCGACGCTCAAAGGCAATCGCCTGCAAAACGTGGCGAAAAATACCGCGTCGCTGTCTGCCGTGTATGACTTCGGCAGCCTGCTGGGTGGCGATCAACTGCGCGTCGGTGCCGGTGCGCGCTACGTGGGCGAGCGGGCAGGGGATGCGGCCAACAGCTTCGAATTGCCGAGCTATACCGTGGCCGATGCGTTCGCCAGCTATGACACCAAAATCGACGGGCAGAAGGTCAAGTTCCAGCTCAATGTGAAAAACCTTTTCGACCGCACTTACTACACCTCTTCGGTGAACACCCAGTTCGTGTCCATCGGTGATGCGCGGCAGGTGTCGGTGTCCAGCACCCTTACCTTCTGACCGGATTTGCTTTTTTGTGGAGGAGGGGGATTGCACCCTCCCACATTGACACCTGAGCTGTTAGCGTTGCCGGCATTCGATGCCTACGGAAAACGCTACTGATGCACTTTGGAAGATGGCTACACACCTGCGCGCTGCTGGTCGGCTTGAGCTTGTTACTGGGCGGCTGCGCCAGCGTTTCACACCCCGCCACCCCAGCGGCGCTCGACCAACTGTTGGCCGACCCGGCGTTGCGTGGCGCCACGGTTTCACTGACGGTGCGCGACGTGCGCAGTGGCGACACGCTGTATCAACACAATCCGAGCACGCGGTTGGTACCGGCTTCCAACCTCAAGCTGCTGACCACTGCAGCGGCTATGGACGTGCTGGGGCCGCAGTACCGCTTCGCCACGCAGCTGCTCAGTGACGGCACGCGCCAGGGCGATCGCCTGACAGGCAACCTGTACCTGCGCGGCCTCGGCGACCCGACCCTGCAGCTCGCCGACTACCAGGCCCTGGCGGCGCAACTGGCCAGCCAGGGCATCCGCCAGGTCCAGGGCGACCTGGTGTTCGACGATACCTGGTTCGATGCCGAACGCCTGGGCGTCGATTGGTCTCACGATGATGAAACCACCTACTACGGCGCGCAGATTTCCGCGTTGACGGTGTCGCCCAATGCTGACTTTGACGCAGGCAGCGTATTGGTCACCGCCAAGGCGCCGGTGCGGGCCGGTTTGCCGGTGAGTGTCGACCTCTACCCGCCCAGCGATTACCTGCAATTGAGCAACCGCGCCGTCAGTGGGCCGGGCAACAGCTATGGGATCAACCGCCGGCATGGCACCAACCTGTTGCAGCTCAGCGGCACCGTTGCGCCGGGCAGGCAGAGCGAGCAATTGGTCAGCGTGTGGGAGCCGACGCAGTGGGTGGCCAATCTGTTTGAACAAGCGCTGGCGCAACAGGGCATCAGGGTGCAGGGCCGTCGCATCATGGGCGGTGCAAGTCCGGCCACGGCGACATTGCTGGCCGAGCATCGATCGGCGCCCTTGCAGGAATTGATCACGCCGCTGCTCAAGCTCTCCAACAACACCATGTCCGAAGCCTTGCTCAAAGCCATGGGCCGGCAGACCGCCAATAGCGGCACGGCGGCGGCGGGTGCCGTGGCCGTGGCAGGGTTCCTCAAGCGTCAGGGGTTGGATACGAGCACCTTGAGCCAGGTGGACGGCTCGGGCCTGTCACGGCGTAATTTGCTGTCGTCGCAGACCCTTACCGACCTGCTGCTGGCCGCAAGCAAACAGCCGTGGTTCGATGCCTGGTACAACGCATTGCCAATTGCCGGCAACAGCGATCGCATGACCGGCGGCAGCTTGCGCTATCGGCTGCGCGCCACGGCCGCCGAGAACAACCTGCACGGCAAGACCGGTTCCATGAGCGGGGTGTCGTCCCTGAGCGGTTACCTCACAGATGCCCAAGGACGGCGACTGGTGTTTGCGATGATCAGCAATAACTACCTGAGCGACACCGCCAGCATCCATGCTCTGGAAAACCGCCTGGCCGTGGCCCTCGCGCAGTGGCACGACTGACTCAGGGCTGATAGCCCATGCGCCAACTCACGGCCCGGGTCGCCGCCAGCAAGCGCTGCGCCGCCGGGCCGTCTTCATCGGCATGGAACAGCGAGGTGGGGCCGACCACGGTCATCACCGCCGCCACTTGCCCGACCGCGTTGAACACCGGCGCCGACAACGCATCCACCCCCGGCATCAGCAAACCATGCACAAAGTGCAGGCCACGGTGTCGGATCTGCTCGCAGGTGATGGCGTAGGCCTGGTCATCCGCCAGGGCATGGGCGGTGCCGGCCTGGATTTCGCGCTCACGCAACTCCACGGTTTCCCGTGTCGGCAGATACGCACTGAACACCAGCCCGGTGGACGAACTGAGCAGCGGCAAGACCGAACCCAGTTGTGTCACCACCGTCACCGCGCGCACTGCCGGCTCGATCTGCACCACGGTCGCACCCTGGTTGCCCCACACCGCCAGAAAGCAGGTTTCATTCAGGTCGTCGCGCAGCTCCGCCAGGGGCATCGCGCCGACTTTCAGCACATCCATGCTGCCCAGCGCAGCCAAGCCTACGCGCAAGGCTTCGCGCCCCAGGCCATAGTGGTTGGTGGCGGCGTTCTGTTCAGCAAAGCCCGAGGCGATCAGCGCCTGCAGGTAACGATGGACCTTGCTCGCCGGCATCTGCACATGCTCGGCCAGGCGCGACAGTGAAGTGGCCGGCGACAGTTCGGCCAGGGCCTTGAGGATATCGGTGCCCACTTCGGCCGAGCGGACTTTCTGTTTACCGGTGTCGCGGGGCTTTTCCATGGGGGAGCGAGAATCCGAGAGATGAGTGGGCGTCTTTATAGCTTGACGGTCCATGGTGATCAAATTACGTTAAGCGTAACTGGATTACGATAAAAACAACTGACCCCCAGAGGATGCTCCATGAACCTCGAATACCTGTCGGGCTTCGGCAATGAATTCGCCAGCGAAGCCCTGCCCGGCGCGCTGCCCGTCGGCCAGAACTCGCCGCAGAAAGCGCCCTACGGGCTGTACACCGAACTGTTCTCCGGCACCGCGTTCACCATGGCGCGCAGCGAAGCCCGGCGTACCTGGCTGTACCGCATCCAGCCATCGGCCAATCACCCGGCCTTTAGCAAATTGGAGCGGCAGTTGGCCGGCGGACCTCTGGGCGCGGTGACGCCGAACCGGCTGCGCTGGAACCCGCTGGACATCCCAGGCGAGCCGACTGACTTTATCGACGGGCTCGTAGGCATGGTCGCCAACGCGGCGTCGCAAAGGCCGTCAGGCATCAGCGTCCACACCTACCGCGCCAACCGCTCGATGGAGCGCGTGTTCTTCAATGCCGACGGCGAACTGTTGATCGTGCCCGAACAGGGCCGTTTGCGGATCGCCACGGAACTGGGCGTGCTGGAGGTCGAGCCGCTGGAGATTGTGGTACTGCCACGCGGGCTCAAGTTCCGCGTCGAACTGCTCGATGCCCAGGCGCGCGGTTACGTCGCCGAAAACCATGGCGCACCGCTGCGCCTGCCAGACCTGGGCCCCATCGGCAGCAACGGCCTGGCCAATCCGCGCGACTTCCTCAGCCCGGTCGCCCACTACGAAGACCTCAAGCAGCCGACCACGCTGGTGCAGAAATTCCTCGGCGAACTCTGGGCTTGCGAGCTCGACCATTCGCCGCTGAACGTGGTCGCCTGGCACGGCAATAACGTGCCGTACAAGTACGACCTGCGTCGCTTCAATACCCTCGGCACGGTGAGTTTCGATCACCCGGACCCGTCGATCTTCACCGTATTGACCTCGCCCACCAGCGTGCACGGCCTGGCCAACCTCGACTTCGTGATCTTCCCGCCGCGCTGGATGGTGGCCGAGAACACCTTCCGCCCGCCGTGGTTCCACCGCAACCTGATGAACGAATACATGGGCCTGATCCAGGGCGCCTACGACGCCAAGGCCGAGGGATTCCTGCCCGGCGGCGCGTCGCTGCACAGCTGCATGAGCGCCCATGGCCCGGACGGCGAGACCTGTACCAAGGCGATCAATGCCGAGCTGGCGCCGCACAAGATCGATAACACCATGGCATTCATGTTCGAAACCAGCCAGGTGCTGCGCCCCACCCAGTTCGCCCTGGAATGCCCGCAACTGCAACCCGCTTATGACGCGTGCTGGGCTTCGCTGCCCGCCACCTTCAACCCGAATCGGAGATAACCCATGACTCAACCCACACAGACCCGCAGCTGGGTCGCCTGCGCCAACGGTCACGCGGATTTCCCCCTGCAGAACCTGCCGCTGGGGGTGTTCAGCATCAACGGCTCGGCGCCGCGCAGTGGCGTGGCGATTGGCGACGCGATCCTTGACCTGCACGCCGCCCTGGATGAATTTGACGGTGAAGCGCGGCGTGCGGTCGAGGCGACTGCGGGCGGCCAGTTGAACGCCTTTTTCGAACTCGGCCGCGGCCCACGCGTAGCCTTGCGCGAGCGCCTGCTGGAACTGCTCGCCGAAGACAGCAAGCTGCAAACCCGTGAGGCGCAGGTGTTGCACCGTGCCGCCGATTGCCAGATGCACCTGCCGGCCAAAATCAATGATTACACCGACTTCTACGTCGGCATCGAACACGCGCAGAACGTCGGCAAACTGTTCCGTCCCGACAACCCGCTGTTGCCCAACTACAAGTACGTGCCGATTGGCTATCACGGCCGCGCCTCGACCATTCGTCCCTCGGGTACGGATGTGCGCCGCCCCAAGGGCCAGACACTGCCGGCCGGCCAGGCCGAGCCCACCTTCGGCCCCTGCGCCCGCCTGGACTATGAACTGGAACTGGGCATCTGGATCGGCCAGGGCAACACCATGGGCGACGCGATTGCCATCGGCGATGCGGCCGAACATATCGCCGGTTTCTGCCTGCTCAACGACTGGTCGGCACGCGATATCCAAGCCTGGGAATACCAGCCGCTCGGGCCGTTCCTGTCCAAGAGCTTCATCACCAGCATCTCGCCCTGGGTAGTCACGGCCGAAGCGTTGGAGCCGTTCCGCAAGGCGCAACCGCCGCGGCCCGAAGGCGATCCGCAGCCGTTGCCCTACCTGCTGGACCCTCGCGATCAAAAGGCGGGCGCCTTCGATATCGAGCTGGAAGTGCTGCTGACCACCGCATCGATGCGTGAACAGAACCTGCCGGCCCATCGCCTGACCCTGAGCAACACCCAGCATATGTACTGGACCGTGGCGCAAATGGTTGCGCACCACAGTGTCAATGGGTGCCAGTTGCAAGCCGGTGACCTGTTTGGCTCGGGCACGTTGTCGGGGCCGCAGCCGGGGCAGTTCGGCAGCCTGCTGGAGATCACTGAAGGCGGCAAAAAACCGATTGAGCTGGCCTCCGGCGAGGTGCGTAAATTCCTCGAAGACGGCGATGAAATCATCCTGCGTGCGCGCTGCAACCGCGAAGGTTTTGCCTCCATCGGTTTCGGCGAATGCCGTGGCACCGTGGTCGGCGCACGCTGAGGGGGCGGGGGTGATGGAACTCTATACGTACTATCGTTCGACCGCGTCCTACCGGGTGCGCATCGCCCTGGCACTCAAGGGCCTGAACTTCACGGCGGTGCCGGTCAACCTGCTGGTGCCGGCTGGCGGCGCCAATCACCAGCCCGAGTACCTGGCGATCAATCCACAAGGGCGTGTGCCGGCGCTGCGCAGCGATGAGGGTGGCCTGTTGATTCAGTCCCAGGCAATCGTCGAATACCTGGAGGAACGTTATCCCCAGGTACCGCTGCTCTCCAAAGACCTGGCGGCGCGTGCCCACGAACGCGCCGTGGCGTCGATCATCGCCTGTGATATCCACCCGTTGCACAACTCCAGCACCCAGAACCTGCTGCGCCAGTGGGGCCATGATGAGGCGCAATTGCTTGAGTGGATCGCGCATTGGATCAGCCAGGGCCTCGGTGCGGTGGAGCAGTTGATTGGCGATCACGGGTTCTGCTTTGGCGAGCAGCCGGGCATGGCCGATGCGTTCCTGATTCCGCAGCTGTATGCAGCCGAGCGTTTCAAGGTGCCGTTGGCGGCGTACCCGCGTATCGGGCGGGTGGCCGCACTGGCGGCGCAGCATCCGGCGTTCGTGCAGGCGCACCCGGCCAATCAACCTGACACACCATAATTCCCATAACTTGCACAGAAACAAAATGTGGGAGGGGGCTTGCCCCCGATAGCGGTGTGCCAGCTATGAATATGTCGACTGACACACCGCCATCGGGAGCAAGCCCCCTCCCACAGTTTTTGATCAGCGCCAGCCAATAAAAATAATGAAAGGTACCTTGCGATGCACAATCAGATTGCCAGCTTTCGCGCGGCACTCGACGCCCGTCCGGTGTCGCGCTATCAGTGGTTGATTCTCCTGCTACTGGCATTGCTGCTGGTGACCGATGGCTACGACGCCCAGGTGCTCGGCTATGTCGTGCCGGCATTGGCCAAGGACTGGGGCCTGGAAAAAGCCGCGTTCGGCCCGGTGTTCAGCGCCAACCTGCTCGGCCTCACAGTGGGCTCGCTGCTGGTGACGCCACTGGCGGATCGGTTCGGTGTGCGGCGCATCCTGCTGGGCTGTGTGCTTATCTACGCCAGCCTCACGGTATTGATGGTGTTCGCCAACTCCCTGACCACGCTGATGGCCGCACGCTTTATCTGCGGCATCGGCATGGGCGGCGCGATGCCCAGCGCCATGGCCTTGATGTCGGAATATTCGCCGCCACGCATGCGCACCCTGATGGTGACCCTGGCAGCCTGTGGCTTCTCGTTCGGCGGCGCGGCCGGTGGGTTTGTGGCGGCGGGGTTTATCGACGGTTTCGGTTGGCAGGCGGTGTTCCTGGCGGGCGGTGTTACGCCGCTGCTGTTGTTTCCGTTCCTGGTGTGGCGGTTGCCCGAATCCCTGCCGCGCCTGCTGCGCGATGCGCCGCCCTATGCGCGCTTGCACAAGGTCACGGCGCGCATGTTGCCCGATTGGCGGGCGCCCCTGGCGAGCGAGGCACAGAATCGCCAGGAGCAGGGCAGCCGGTTGACCGTGGTGGAGCTGTTCCGTAACGGCTACGCGCGCCCCACGGTGCTGATCTGGGCGACCTTTTTCGTCAGCCTGATCCTGCTGTATTTCATGATCAGCTGGCTGCCGTCGCTGTTGCTCGAAAGCGGGCTGGCGTTGAACCAGGCCAACCTGGTGACCTCGATGTTCCTGTTCGCCGGTACATTGGGCGCTATCGGCATGGCCTGGTTCGCCGATCGGCTGAAAAGCAAAGTGCGCCTGTTGTCCGCTGTGCTGGCAGCGGCGGCGGTGTGCACGGTGCTGCTGGGCCTGAACCATGACAATTCGCGTTATCTGGTGGCGTGCGTGTTTGCCGCCGGGTTCTGCATCATCGGCGGGCAACTGACCCTCAATGCGTTCGCCAGTAATTTCTACCCGGCG
Source organism: Pseudomonas sp. R4-34-07 (assembly GCF_003852375.1). Classification (NCBI taxonomy): domain Bacteria; kingdom Pseudomonadati; phylum Pseudomonadota; class Gammaproteobacteria; order Pseudomonadales; family Pseudomonadaceae; genus Pseudomonas; species Pseudomonas sp. R4-34-07. The sequence continues at coordinate 1,122,304 of NZ_CP027760.1, forward strand.
CACGTGCGCGCCACCGGTACGGGCTGGGCATTGGGGGTGGGGCGATTCGGCTCGATCCTGGGGCCGTTGTTCGGCAGCCTGCTGCTGGCGATGCATATTCCGGTGCAGCAGATTTTCTTCTTCTGTGCGATTCCAGCGGTGATTGCTGCGCTTTTGATTATTCAGGTGCGGTCGCCAGGTACGAGCGAAGCCATGAAGCCGTCGCCGGGCGACCTGCTCAAGGCGCCCTAATGCACCACGGAATTGGGCGGCAGGTGCCCCAGCCGCTCGGTCAGGCGCAGGCGCTGGATAGGGTCTTCGCTGAGCATCAGCGCGTGTTCCAAGTCAAAGCGTTCGGCGCTCGGGCAGTCCAGGCGCTGATACAGGCTGGCCCGCGCCAGGTAGTCGGCGGCGCTGGCATTGCCCAGCTCGAGCACACGTTCGGCATCCATCAGGGCGGCCAGTGGTTCGTCGTTGGCCAGGTACAGCTGGCGCAGGTTACGTGACAGCCGCTGCAGGATCGCGCGCGGATCGGCGCTGTGCAGGTGCTCTGCCTGCAGTTTGAGATTGGCTCCGTACTGGCGGTGCAGCAGTTCGCGACAGTCGTTGGGGTACAGCCGCCGACCGCCGCAGGGGTCCAGCAGGTGATCGGCGCCGGGTACCCGCAGCAGGAAGTGGCCGGGGAAATTCACCCCGACCAGGGGAATCTCCAGGCGCCGCGCCAGCTCCAGCGCGATCAGGCCCAGGGCCAGGGGTTGCCCGCGTTTACGTTGCAATACCTTGTCCAGCAACGCGGCGGCGGGGCGCAGCGGGGTGAAGTCATCCTGGGCAAAGCCAAGGTCGTTCATGCAGCGCAGCAGCGGCTGGCCCAGTTCATCGGCCGGCAACGTGGGCATGCCCAGGCTGACCTGTTGTTGCAGCAGGCCGAACGCCTGCAGGATCAGTTGTGGCTGTACGCCAGCATCATGCTCGGCCGCAATCCACAGCGCGGCTTCGAACAGCGCAGGGGGTGAACGGTCCAGGCAGGCGAAAAAGGCTGTGCGGGGATTCATTGCATTCTCCGGCGGATGCCCTCGTTTTAGCCTTGCTGCGAATTTTCGTCCAGCATCTTAAGTAAATATCCCACGCTCTTATGCCGCGGGTCCCACGAAACGGGGACGCTTATTCCAGTGCGATCGAGCAGTTTGCTGTTGTCAGCCTATACTTGGGCCACTACCAGAAGTGATTCGGGAGCACGACGATGTTTGCGCTCATGCACAGCACCCGCCTGGAATCGCTGCACCTGAGCGTCGACCCGGTGAGCGGGCTGAAGGCGATCATCGCCATTCATAACAGCCGCCTGGGCCCGGCTTTGGGCGGCTGTCGCTATCTTGCCTACCCCGATGATGAAAGTGCCATGGCGGATGCCGCGCGCCTGGCTCAAGGCATGAGCTACAAGGCCGCTTTGGCGGGCTTGCCGGTGGGCGGCGGCACGGCGGTGATCCTGCGCCCCGCCCATGTGGAGAGCCGCGCAAGCCTGTTTGAAGCCTTCGGTCGCTGTGTGGAGCAACTGGGCGGGCGCTACATTACCGCCATCGACAGCGGCACCTCGGTCGCCGACATGGATTGCATCGCCCAACACACCCGGTTCGTCACCAGCACCACGGCCGCCGGCGACCCTGCACCGCATGCGGCCATGGGGGTGTTCACCGGCATCCGCGCCACCGCCATGGCCCGCTTGGGCAGCGACAACCTCGAAGGCCTGCGCGTGGCGGTGCAGGGCCTGGGCAATGTCGGTTACGCCCTGGCCGAACAACTGCACGCGGCGGGTGCCGAACTGTTGGTCAGCGACATCGACCATGGCAAGGTGCAACTGGCCATGGAGCAATTGGGTGCCCACCCCATCGCCAACGACGCTTTGCTCAGCACGCCCTGCGATATCCTCGCGCCTTGCGGCCTGGGTGCGGTGTTCAATCGCCAGAGCGTCGGCCAACTGCGCTGCGCCGCCGTGGCCGGCTCCGCCAGCGCGCAGTTGACCAACCTGCAAGTGGCCGACCAACTGGAAGGGCGCGGCATCCTCTACGCCCCGGACTACGTAATCAATTCCGGCGGCCTGATCTACGTCGCGCTCAAACACAGCGGCGCCGAGCTGGCGAGCATCACCGCGCACCTGTCCAACATCGGCAAGCGCCTGACCGAAGTCTACGCCCATGCCCAAGCCGAAAAACGCTCCCCGGCACGGGTCGCAGACGAACTCGCCGAGCGCCTGCTGTACCAATGACCAGGCATTAAAAAGGCCCTGAATCCATGATTCAGGGCCTGTTCAATTCGGGCTTTATTCCGCCGCCGCGTTCAGCAACTCGGACAACGCATCCGGTTGGCTCTTGAACGCCTTGGCAAATACATCGCGGTTCTTCGCCATGTAGATCCCGGCTTCCTCCACCTGCTGCTCGCTCAAGGACGGCACGGCTTTTTGCAACACTTCTGCCAGCAACTCAGCGAGTTCAAGCATTTTGTCATGACGGTCAGCTTCGGCTTTATCCATGAACAAACGCTCCAGATCTCGGCTGCTGCGGTATACCACTTCGACGGCCATTCACCACCTCACATGCCTTCACGATAGTTGTCTTTTGCGACTACTGTATTTATATACAGCGAAAAGCATAAGCCAAACGCGGGGGTTTGGATAGTAGGTTTTTAATGTAGTTGGGAAATGGGGGTTTGCTACAGCGGAAATTTCGCACAGCACGTTGGGGTTGCTGCGCAATCCTACGGTGATTTACTTTTCACGGGCTGTGCATTCGCATGGCCGAGCTTGGCGGCTCGATTTAAGGGAAGGAGAACCTACGTGTTTACTTTTGGAGTCGTACCATGGAAAGAAATACCTCAGTCAATACCGACCATCTGAATCCAGAGCCGCCTGTCACGCTTTTCAGTGTAACCCCTAACAATGACACGGAAACTTTGCTGGCCAACGCCAGTGAAACCTTGAACAGCGCCCGTGAAATGGCCGACACGCTGGCCTTCGACCTTGAAGGTCCTCAACGAAGCTTGGCGTTAGCTATTCACCAACTGTTAGAACTAGGCGGTTTGTTGGTGGACCGGGCGCTGGAACAAGTCGCGCCCGTCTGAGGCCCTCAACACCTTTGCCGAGCGAGTTGGTTGTGGCGAGCGAGCTTGCTCGCGCTGGCTGCGCAGCAGCCCCAATTCAGGCAAAGGTGTACTTCGAGAGAGATCACAGTGACAGGCATTGGGGGCGCTGCGCACCCCATCGGGAGCAAGCTCCCTCGCCACACAAGAGGCGTTCATATGAAAAATGAGTGTTTTGAAAGCCCTCAAAGCAGGGATGACGATTCGGCCTACGACCAATGGTTTCGAGCCAAGGTGCAAAAAGCCTTGGATGACCCATGCTCAGGCATTTCTCATGAAGAAGTCATGAGCGAGATGAACGCACTCATCGAGTCGAAGCTTTCACTCCATCAAGCCGATTAAGTGCCTAATATCAGCCTGCCACCATCTCACTACCCGGCCTCTGGCCTTTTTTCTGCATGCAGAACAACCGTCACGTCCCTCCCGCATTATCCGGTCGAGCCGACCTAAGGAAACATCATCGTGAAAATCAACTGGGCCGAAAAGCTGCGCCAGCAAGTCCATGGGCTGGCCGAGTCGCTGGGCAATCTGTTTGTGGAGTCGTTCCACTACCTGGCGCTGTTCGCCATCGGGGCGGTCACTGCCTGGGCGGCGGTGATGGAGTTTCTCGGGATGCTGGAGAACGGGCATATCAAGATCGATGACATCTTGCTGCTGTTCATCTACCTGGAATTGGGCGCCATGGTCGGGATTTATTTCAAGACCAACCACATGCCGGTGCGCTTCCTGATCTACGTGGCGATCACCGCGCTGACGCGTCTGCTGATCTCCAACGTGTCCCATCACAACCCGCCGGATGTGGGCATTATCTACCTGTGCGGTGGGATTCTGCTGCTGGCCTTCGCGATCCTAGTGGTGCGCTACGCGTCGTCGGCCTTTCCGTCGGTGAAGGTCGAAGGCCCGCGTCGCAAGGGCGAGGCGAGCCTGGAAACCGAGAAGGGCGAGCTTTAAAGCCCGACGCTGAACGGCAGGCTACGGGTGGGCGGGCGCTGCAAGAGCTCGTGATTGTCGCCATCCGTCATTACCGCGAGGATTTCCATGGCGCTGTGACCCTGCTCGATGGCGATGCCGAACTGGATGCTCTGCACCAGGCGCTTGAGCCGTTGCGGGTCGTTGCGTTGTTCGGCGCTGATCATGCGTTTGGCCACTACGCCGCTTTCATCGGAGAGCGTGAGCATGATGCTGCCGTCCAGCCGCTGGATGCTCAGGTTGACGCGGTATTGGGGGCTGAAGGTGTCGGTGATGATCTGAAAAGGGTTGTCCATGGTGCGTTACCGCCTGATAAGAACATGCAGTCATTGACGACCGGTGTCGGGAATAGTTCGTGGTGCCTGACCACCGGCCAAAGTCCGTTTTCCTCAGAGGCTGTACAGCAAGGGCCGTGCCGTACAGCGCTCTGCCAGACGATCAGCAACCCATGTGGGAGGGGGCTTGCCCCCGATAGTGGTCTTCCAGCCGAGCATTTATTGGCTGACACACCGCTATCGGGGGCAAGCCCCCTCCCACATTTGATACAGGTTGTGCCTGGGAACGGTGATCCGTTTCAGGGCAGTACGCAAAAAACGACCGCTGACGGCGCAGTCATCCCGGTCAGCACTCCACCCAGCTGACCGCCAGGCCGCCCCGTGACGTTTCTTTGTATTTGTCATGCATGTCGGCGCCGGTATCGCGCATGGTGCGGATCACCCGGTCGAGGGAAATGAAGTGCTTGCCGTCGCCGCGCAGGGCCATTTGGGTGGCATTGATCGCTTTGACCGCCGCGATGGCGTTGCGCTCGATGCACGGCACCTGCACGAGCCCGCCAACAGGGTCACAGGTCAGGCCGAGGTTGTGTTCCAGGCCGATTTCGGCGGCGTTTTCCAGTTGCTCAGGTGTAGCGCCGAGGATCTCTGCCAGCCCGGCGGCGGCCATGGCGCAGGCCGAGCCGACTTCGCCCTGGCAGCCGACTTCGGCACCGGAGATCGAGGCGTTCTTCTTGCAGAGGATGCCGACGGCGGCGGCAGCCAGAAAGAAATTGACGACGTCGTCATCGCACGCGTCGGCGTTGAACTTCATGTAGTAATGCAGCACCGCCGGGATGATCCCTGCCGCGCCATTGGTCGGTGCGGTGACCATGCGTCCGCCAGCGGCGTTTTCTTCGTTGACGGCGAGGGCGAACAGGTTGACCCACTCCATGGCTGATAAGGTCGAAGTGATCACGTTGGGCTTGCCGATTTCCAACAGGCTGCGGTGCAATTTCGCAGCGCGACGCGGTACATCCAGGCCGCCGGGCAGAATGCCTTCATCGCGCAGGCCTTGTTCCACGCACTCGCGCATCACCGACCAGATATGCAGCAGGCCGCTGCGGATGTCTGCGTCGCTGCGCCACGCCCGTTCGTTGGCCATCATCAACTGCGAAACCCGCAGGCCGTGCTGGTTGCACAAGGCCAGCAGTTCAGCGGCGCTGGAAAAGTCGTAGGGCAATTGCACATCGCTGGTCGGCGCAATGCCCGATGCGGCTTCGGCAGCTTCGATGATGAAACCACCGCCCACCGAATAATAGGTTTGCTCGCTTAGCAGGCCGCCGTCGCCATAGGCGTGCAGGGACATGGCGTTGGGGTGGTAGGGCAGGCTTTCATCCAGCAGCAACAGGTCGGTGTGCCAGTCGAAGGCAATGTTCTGCTGGCCGGCGAGAAGCAGTTGGCCGGACTCGCGCAGTTGCTGGATGCGTGCGTTGATCGAGGTGGGGTCGATGCGATCCGGCCATTCGCCCATCAAGCCCATCACACAGGCGCGGTCGGTGGCGTGGCCGACGCCGGTAGCTGACAGCGAACCGTATAAACGCACTTCGACGCGGCGGGTTTCACTGAGCAACCCTTGGTCGGTCAATGCCTGGGCAAAGGTCGCCGCAGCGCGCATCGGGCCGACGGTATGGGAGCTGGACGGGCCAATGCCCACCTTGAATAGATCGAAAACACTGATAGCCATGCTAAAGCCTTACAAGCAATGGAGTAGAAATCGCTGCCATGTTTTGTAGAACAGGCGGAATTGACGCGATACTGAGCCTCTGGATCGGCACTGACCAACGAATTATCCTAAGACACTCTTTAGCAGGACTAAACGCTATGATCCGTCCCCTTCATGGCCAGACGTATGTCTGGCTGCATGTGTTTTCATGCGCTGCACGGCATTTGTCGTTCACCCGCTGCGCCGAAGAACTGCACATCACGCCGGGGGCGGTGAGCCAGCAGATTCGCCAGTTGGAGGAGCGCCTGGGCTTTCGACTGTTTCACAGGCGCGCCAGGGGCGTGGAGCTCAGCGCCGAAGGGCAGCGGCTGGCGACGGTGGTGGGGGAGGCCTATGGCAGCATTGACGCCGAATTACAGCGTCTGGACGCTGGGATGATCAGCGGCACCTTGCGCCTGCGTTCGATCCCGTCGTTTCTTGGCAAGTGGCTGACCCCGCGTCTGCCACGCTTGCAGCAGCGCTTTCCAGACATTCAACTGCGCCTGGTCGCCGAAGACAGCAGCATCGCCCTGCACGAGGGCGACTTCGACCTGGCCATCGACCTGAACGACGGTAGCTACCCAGGCCTTTTATCCACAGCGCTGCTGGACGAACAGATCTTTCCGGTCTGCGCCCCCAGCCTGCTACGCGGGCGCCCGCCGCTGCATGGGCCGGCGGACCTGGTGCATTTCCCGCTGTTGCACGACATCACCGCCTGGCGTGGGAGTTATGAGTATGCCGAGTGGGAGTTTTACCTGAATGCCATTGGTTACCAGGACGCCGATGTACGCCGCGGGCACACCTTCAACCGCAACCACCTGACCATCGAAGCCGCCATCGCCGGTATGGGCGTCGCGATTGCGCGACGCACATTGCTCAATGATGAACTGGAACGCGGCAGCCTGATCGTGCCGTTCGGCCTGGCCGTGCCCAACCACAAACGCTACGTGCTGCTGTACGCGCCAGGCGCCTTGAACCATCCGGGCGTGCGCGCGGTGCATGATTGGCTGGTGGAGGAGGCGGGGATTTTCCGGGCACTGCACCCAATGGGAGCGGGGCAATTGTGAGGATATTCAGGGGTAAGAAGATGTAACTAACTCCCCACCCTAACAGCGTTTTTGCTTGTCGTCAGGGTTAATTTGTAATGTAGGATTTATCTTTGCAAAGGGGTTGAATTGTTTCAGCGAGTGCTCAATTGTGTAATCAGGAGGTCATGGTTTCACCACCCCGGTGTTGCAGTTTGTGATCTCTGGCGAGCTAGCTGAAATAAGGGAAGAACTATGCAAATCCAAGTCAATAGCGATAACCATATTGAAAGCAGCATCCGACTGGAGGAGTGGGTACGTACTACCATTGAGAGCACGCTCGAACGTTATGAAGAAGACCTGACCCGTGTCGAGGTCTACCTGCGGGATGAGAACGGCGACAAGCCCGGTCCCCACGATTTAAGCTGCCGCCTGGAGGCCCGGCCAAAAGGGCACCAACCGCTTTCGGTGCTGCACAAGGCCGATACGCTGGAACAAGCGATCGATGGCGCGGCCACCAAGCTCGACCACGCGCTGGAGCATCTGTTCGGCAAACTGCAAGGCAAGCCCCGCGCTGCCGGTAAAAACCAGCCGACCACCAAAGTCAATGAAGATGAGCTTGAACAGGAGTTTCTGGAAAAAGAACGGGCCGTGTTCAACGGCTGATGGTTTTTTTCACTCCCCATTGAAAACGGGCCTGCGCATGCAGGCCCGTTTTTCGTTTAACGGCGCTGTTTGAAGAAATACCCGCTAAGCATCGCCAGCCCGCAAGCACCCAACCCTGCAAAGAGCATGGCCCAGCCGGCGCCGTTGCGCAGCGCCGCCCGGGTCTCGTCGAACACCAACCCCGGCGCGTCCAGCTTGCCCGCCGCGATGTGCTGGCTGAGGGCCGGCCAATCTATTGCCGTGCTTGGCGGCATGACCTCGGCCAGGTAATGACCAATCCCCAGCAACAGCACCAAGCCCATCAACGCGATGTTGAGCGCCAGGGTGATCAGCCGTGCGCTGAAGTCGATACCCGAGGCCATGCCCGCGCGATCAGCCGAGACGGCGCCTGTGGTGGTGTTGGTGGTGGGCGAGTTGGTCAGCGCCAGGCCGATGCCGGCGATCACGCAACTGAGCAGCACCAGCAGCGTGCTTGGCTGCGCGACGCCATTGGCGGCGGCCATTGCCAGAAATCCCGCACCCATAGTCGCCAGGCCCACGGGGATGATGCGTTCGGCACCGTAGCGCAGGGCCAGGCGCTCGGCCAGCGGCGGCACCAGCAAGGTGGGCAAGGTGTAGGCGAGCAGGGCGCCGCCAGTGGTCAGGGTGTCGTAGCCCAGGCCCGCCTGGAAATACAGCGGCAGGTAGATCATGAACGGCCAGAAGCTGAAGTTCATGCCGATCGAGCCCATCAGTGCACCGGTGAAGCGCTGGATGCGCAACACCGAAAAATCGAACATCGGATGGGCGCTGCGCTTTTCAACCACGATGAACAGCAGCAACGCCACCAGCGCCAAACCCGCCCAGCCGAGCATGCCCGGTGTGGCGAAGCCGTGCTCGGTGCCCTGGGTGATGAAATACACCAGGGCGAACACCGCCAGCGTCAAGGTCAGCATGCCGGCGATATCGAGGCGATGGCTGGCCGGGTCGCGGGATTCCTGCACGCTGATGCGCAACAGCACCAAGGTGAGCAGGGTGAGCGGCACATGCGCGAGAAATACCCAGCGCCAGTCCGCGACTGCCAGGATTAGCGCACCGACCATCGGCCCGAACCCCAGGCCCACTCCGGCAATCACGCCCCAGATCGCAAATGCCCGGGCGCGTGCCGCCGGTTCCCGAAACAAGTGCGACAGTATCGCGAACTGGCAGATCATCATCGCGCCGGCGCCGATGCCCTGGACGAAACGCGCCACGATCAGCGTCGATGCGTCGTTGGCCAAGCCGCAGGCCAGCGAGGCCAGACCGAAGACCCACAGGCACAGCACCAGCATGCGTCGACGGCCAAAGCGATCGGCCAGGGTGCCCGCCGCCATCAGCACGCTGGTGCAGGCCAGGGTGTAGGCATTCATGATCCATTGGGCATCTTGAAACCCCGTGCCCAGTTCGCGTTCCAGGGTGGGCAGGATGACCGGCACGCTGGAGATTTCCAGGCCGAACATCAGGGCCACAAGGCACACGGCGGTGAGCGCCAGGCCGTTTCTGGCGACATGCGGTGGGCTGAGGGCCGATAGCGTGGCGACGGGTGGCATGGGATGTTCCTTTCGAGAGTGGGAGGGATTATTCTCTCGGGAATTTGATTCTTCATTTGCGATGATTTTTCCAAGGATAAGGGAATGCAGGGCGACAAATTAGTATGACCACCCCACGTTTCGATGGCGTCGAACTGTTCGTGCAGATCGTCGAGAGCGGCAGCCTGAGCGCAGCCGCCGAGCGCCTGAATCTCACCCGTTCGGCAGTGGGCAAGGGCCTGGCGCGGTTGGAAGCGCGGCTGGGCACTTGCCTGTTGCAACGCTCTACGCGCCGCCAGCGTCTGACCGAGGATGGGCAGGCGTACTACGAGCACTGTCTGCGCGCGCTGGCAGAGCTGGAGGCGGCCGAGTCGGTGCTGGAAAGCGGCCGTCACCAGCCACGCGGGCGCTTGCGGGCGAGTTTGCCGCTGGCGTTTGGTCACCACTATGCCGCGCCTGCGTTGTGGGGCTTGATGGACCGCTATCCACAATTGGAGATCGAGATCAGTTTCTCCGACCGCATGACCGATCTGGTGCAGGAAGGCTTCGATATCGCCGTGCGCATCGGCCCGCTGCCGGATACCGACCGCTTGAGTGCGCGGCGCCTGGGCGAGCAGGTCATGGGCTTGGCGGCGTCGCCCGTGTATTTGCAGCGCAGGGGGCCCATCGCCTTTATCGAAGACTTGTCGGCTCATCGTGGTATTGCTTACCGCAGCAACAGCGCCCATCGCTCGCGGTTGGTCACGCCCTTGGTGCTGGACGACCTCCAGGCCGTGGCCGATGCGGCCATCGCGGGTGTGGGGCTGGCCTGGCTGCCGAGTTGGTTGATCGCCCACTATGCGCTGCGCGGGCAACTGGCGGCGGTGCTGGCCGATTTCCGCGAACAGCCAGCCCCCATCCACGTGATCTGGCCGACGGCGCCGCACATGCCGGCCAAGACCCGATGCGCCATTGATGCGCTGATCGCGGCCACCCCCAGTTGCCTGGCGGGGAGTTAAAAGACCTCATCGGATCTCTAAGCGGTACTCGGTCCAAATGTGGGAGGGGGCTTGCTCCCGATAGCGGTGGGTCAGTTAAAAATATACTGACTGACACTCCGCCATCGGGAGCAAGCCCCCTCCCACATTTGGATTTGTTGTGATCTACAAAGGCAGGCAGTCAGAACGCGATAGACGTTTGCACGTACACCGTGCGCGGCTCACCTACGTACTTGCCCTTGTTGTTATCGTCGAACGAGCGCGTGTAGTACTGCTTGTTGAAGATATTCTTCACGCCGACCGCCACGTTCAAGTCCGACAGCTGTGGGCCGAAGTCATACGCTGCGCGGCTGCTGAACAGCATGTAGCCGGGGATGCGTCCATTTGCGCCGTCGGCGCTTTCGGCCTGGGTGTTGGCGTTGTCGGCGAATTGGCTGCTCTGGTAGCTGCTGTCCAGGTTGAGCTTCCAAGGGCCTTCGGTGTAACCCACGCCGAGGGTGCCTTTGTGCCTGGACGAGAAGGGCACGCGGTTGCCTTTGTTCGGGCCGTCTTCGCGGATGGTCGCGTCGACATACGCATAGGTGGCGTACACATCGAAGCCGGCCAGTGCCGGGTTCAAGCCGTCGAGGGCATAGTTGATGCTCGACTCGATGCCCTGGTGCCGCGTTTCACCGCGTGCGATCACGGTGTCATTGGTTTGGTTGCTGTCGTACTGGTTGTCGAAATTGATCAGGAACGCACCGATTTCCGCGCGCAGGCTGCCGTTGTCATAGCGCGTACCGAGCTCCCAGGTGCGGGCTTTTTCCGGTTTCACTTCACCGCTGCTCACGCGGTTGGGCATCTGGCTGTACTGCACGCTGCCGAACGAGCCTTCAGTGTTGGCGTAGAGGTTCCAGTCGTCGGTGAGGTGGTAGAGCACGTTCAACGCCGGCAGCGCAGTGTTGTAGTCGCCTTTGTAGTTGACGTTGCTCAGTTTGTTGGTCTGCTGGGACTTGATCATCTCGTAGCGAATGCCCGGCGTGAGGGTCCACTTGCCGATATCGATGCGGTCGTCGATGAAGAACGCATTGGCCTCGGTGCCGCCGCGCGTGTCGCGGTCGTTGCGGCTGTCGGTGGTCGGGATTTGCTGGTTGGCCGCAATCGGCGTGCGGTAGCGCAGCTCGTGGCCGGCTTCATTGATGTAGCGGTAGCCGACGCCGACCTCGTGTGTGGTGGGGCCGAGGTCGAAGCCTTGGGCGAAGCGGGTTTCCAGGCCGCGTACCCAGTACTCGCGCGGTGACAGCGAGAGGAAGTTGCCCTGGTCGAGGTAACCGCTGCGCAGCGTCTTGGTGAAGAAGCTGTTGACCGTGAACTCACGGCGGTCCTGCTCGTAGCGGTAGCCTAAGTTGACCATCGTACGGCGGCCCCAGAACTTATCGTAGGGGCGGGTCGACTGGTACGGGTCAGCCTTGTAGTCCTTGACGTTCAAGCCGCCGGGCATATCGGCCTGGCCTTCGTAGTACTGCGCCATGGCGTTGAAGCTGTTGGCGTCGTCCAGTTGGTATTTGCCCTTGAGGATCAGGTCGTCAATGCGCGTGTCGCTGTTTTCGCGCCAGTCGCCGCCACGGGTGCCGGAATACAGGAGCGCGCCGCCCAGGCCATTGTCGGCGGTGCCACCGGCCAGCAGGTTGCCGGTGGTCTTGAAGCCGTCGTGGCTGGAGGACGGGCTGGTTTCGGTTTGCAGGCCGCCTTTGACGGTGGGCGCATCCGGGATCGCGCGGGTCACGAAGTTGACGATGCCGCCGACGTTTTGCGGGCCGTAGCGCACCGCGCCGCCGCCGCGTACCACGTCGACCGCGTCCATGTTGCCCATGCTGATCGGTGCGAATGACAGTTGCGGCTGGCCATACGGTGCGAAGGGCACGGGAATGCCGTCCATCAATACCGTGGAGCGCGACGCCAGGCGTGGGTTGAGCCCGCGAATACCGAAGTTCAGCGCCATGTCGTGGCTGCCGGTGCCATTGTTGTCCGGGGCGTTGACGCCGGGGATGCGGTTGAGCACGTCGCGGGCCTGGGTCGCGCCCTGGCGTTCGAAGGCTTCGCGGCGGATCACATCGCGCGCGCCGGGGTGTTCGAACACGTTGGTCTGCGCCGCATCGCCGAGCCAGTCGCCGACCACGTTGGATGTCTGCAGTTCGAGGGTAACCGGGGCGCTGGCCGGTTGCAGGCTGTAGGCGTTGTCGCCCTCGGCACGGGCTTGCAGGCCACTGCCTTCCAACAGTTTATTCAGGCCTTCGGCGGTGCTGTAGGTGCCCGACAAGCCCGGGCTTTGCAGGCCGGCGGTGACCTCGGAGCCGAAAGACACCAGCACGCCGGCTTCGCGGCCGAACTGGTTCAGGGCCGCTTCCAGGCTGGTCGGTGCGATGTGATAGGCCTTGGCTTCGGCCGCCATCACTGGGGGCAGCGCGGTCAGGCTGAGGCTGGCGCCGAGTAGGAGTTGGCGCAGGGTACGGGCAAGAAGCGTCGGTTGCAGGGGCATGAAGGGCGGTCCTGAGAAGGAAGGATCAAGGTGGCTTTCCTTCTCTGTCACGCGAGGACGGGAAAACGGCTCACTGTTTTTCTGAATAATTTCAGGCGCGGGCCTGAACCGTCACCCAGTAGCGGGTAAAGCGTCGCACGGTGACCGGCAGGCTGACTTCCAGCAGGTCGAGGATGCGTTCGCTGTCATCCAGTGGATAGCTGCCCGACAGCAACAGGTTTGCCACCTGCGGGTCGCAATTGAGCTGGCCGCGACGGTAGCGCCCGAGTTCGCCGAGGAAATCCTCCAGGCGCATATGCGCAGCCACCAGCATGCCGTCTGCCCAGGCACCGCTGTTGGCGTCAGTGGGGCGAGGGCTGTCCCAGCCTTTGCGGGTGTAATTGACCTGATGCGCGGCCTCGACGGTCAGCGGCAGGCCGCTGTAGTGGTTGGGCATCACGTCGACCTGGCCGTCGAGCACCGCCAGTTGAGTATGGTCGCTGAACTGCCGCACGTTCAGTCGCGCCGCCTGGCTGCTGAGCAGACCCTGGCTGGTGAGTACGCGCAGCGGCGTGGCACCGGCGCGGGCGGTCAGCAGGATTTCACCTTCGAGCAGGCGGATCAGTCGCTGCTGGCTATCGACATGCACATCCACCGCGCTGCCGGTGTTGAGCTGCAACTGGCTGCCGTCGGCCAACTGCACGGTGCGGCGCTGGCCGACGGGGCTGCGGAAGTCGGCGGTCAGCGGCGGCAGAATACGCTGCTGGCGCAGGCTCCAGGCTGCCGCCGAACCGGCGCCGAGGAGCAACAGCAGCTTCAGCGCCTGGCGCCGGCTGTTGGACGCCGGTGCATTCAACGCCGCGTGCGCCAGGGGCGAAGGCACGCCGCGCAGGCGCTGGTTGACGCGTTGGATGTGGTCCCACGCGCGCTGGTGCTCGCTGTGCGCATCCAGCCATTGCTGCCAGGCGGCCTGTTGGCGCGGGTCGAGCGTGCCTTGCTGCATTTTCAGCAACCAGTGCACGGCTTGTTCGGCGACGGGGGGCGAGATATTCATAGGGCGAAGTAGCAGCGCAGGGCGGCTTTATGCAGATGGCGTTTGACCGTGGCAATGGAGATGCCCAGCTGGGCACCGATTTGCGCATAGGTAAGGCCATCGAGCTGGGCCAGCAGGAAGGCGCGTTTGACCTGGATCGGCAAGCCGTCGAGCAATTGGTCCAGCTCCACCAGGGTTTGCAGGATGATGGCGCGGTCTTCCTCAGACGGCGTTACCTGCTCCGGCAATTGTGCCAGGGCATCGAGGTAGGCGCGTTCCAAGTCCTGGCGACGGTAAAAGTTGAACAGCACGCGCTTGGCGACCGTGGTGAGAAAGGCGCGGGGTTCGTTCAGCGTTGGCGCTTCCCGTGCGCTGAGTACACGGATGAAGGTGTCCTGGGCCAGGTCGGCGGCGCTTTCCGGGCAGCCGAGCTTGCGTCGCAACCAGCCGGTAAGCCAGTGATGATGGTCGTTATACAGAACTTCGACGGTGTTGGACGGTGGCAACGGGATCACTCCATCAGCATCGGCATGCTTTAGAGAACAAGAATTGTTCGCATTGTAGGGGCGGGGACGAGGTTCGGCAATCCGCGAAGCCGGTGATTCATCCGTTCTCTTTTGCTTATGAGAATATTTATCATTAATATTGCGCGCTGATGAACTTGGCGCCTGTCGCATGAACAGCAAAACCCCACTGCCCGCGTCCTATCGCCTTGCCGTCACCTCCCGGGTGCTGGCGGCGGTGGTCGGCGGTTATCTGATGGCCTCCCTGGCCGCTATCTGCCTCGCACTGTGGCTGCCCACGACCCGCGCCGATGCGGTGATCACCGGCATGATGAGTTCGTTCGTGTTCTACCTGCTGGCAGTGCTCTGGTGTTTTGCCTGCCGCACGGCATGGCGTGCCTGGGCGGGGGTGATGCTGCCAAGCGCGCTGTTCGCCACCCTGGCGGGCATCGGTTTCTGGGTGGCGCGCACATGAAGGAAGGCTTTCGCCAAGCCATGGCCTGGCTGCATACCTGGGCGGGGTTGATCTTCGGCTGGCTGCTGTTCGCGATTTTCCTGACGGGCACCCTGGCTTATTTCAAGGACGAAATAACCCACTGGATGCAGCCCGAAGTGCAGGCCCACCCGTTGGACGACGCGCGCAGCCTCGCCGTGGCGCAGCGCTATCTGCAGCAACAGGCGCCTACCGCCGCGCGCTGGTTCATCACCTTGCCCACCCGCCGCGACCCCGGCCTGTCGGTGATGTGGCAAGACAAGGTCGAGCCCGGCAAGCGCGGCAATTTCACCCAGAAAATCCTCGACCCGGTCAGCGGCCAAGCGGTGCAAGCCCGTGAAAGCATGGGTGGCGAATTCTTCTACCGTTTCCACTTCCAGCTGCAAATGCCTTACCCGTGGGGCCGCTGGTTGTCGACCATCGCCGCCATGGTGATGTTCGTCGCGCTGATCACCGGCATCATCACCCACAAGAAAATCTTCAAGGACTTCTTCACCTTCCGTCCGCGCAAGGGCCAGCGTTCCTGGCTGGACGGGCACAACGCGGTGGGCGTGCTGGTGTTGCCGTTCCACCTGATGATCACCTACAGCAGCCTGGTGATTTTCATGAACATGGTGATGCCGGCGCCGATCATGGCTTCGTATGGCAACGACAGCAGTGGGTTCTTCAATGAGGTGTTCCCCAGTTCCGATAATGCGCCGGCGCTCGGCCAGCCGGGCACCTTGCTGGCATTGTGGCCGATGTACCAGCAGGCGCAGCAACAGTGGGCGGGTGGGCATGTCGGACGCCTGGCGGTGAATAATCCGAGTGACGTCAACGCCTCGGTGAATGTGTTCCGCGCCGGGTCCGACAGCGTGGTGCATGATTTCGGCAGCAGCCTATCGTTCAGCGGCACCACGGGCGAGCTGTTGCGCGCCAGTGGCGAGCCCTCGTTGCCGGCGGTCATCGGCGGCGGTTTCTACGGTTTGCACATGGGCCATTTCGCCGGCCCGGTGCTGCGCTGGCTGTACTTCGTCTGTGGCCTGGCCGGCACGGCGATGATCGGCACCGGGCTGGTGATCTGGCTGGGCAAGCGCCAGCTCAAGCACGCCAAAACCGGCGTGATGCCGTTTGAGCTGCGCCTGGTGGAGGTGCTGAATATTGCCAGCATGTCCGGCCTGGTGATCGCCGTCGCACTGTTCTTCTGGGCGAACCGTTTGTTGCCGGTGAGCTTCGCCGAGCGTTCCGACTGGGAAGTGCGCGCCTTCTTTATCGCCTGGGCCCTGAGCCTGCTGCACGCGCTGTTGCGGCGCGGCCGCCCGGCTTGGGTCGAGCAATTGAGCGTGGGGGCGCTGCTGTTGGTGGCCATCCCGTTGGTCAATGCACTGACCACCTCCCACCATTTGGGCGTTTCCCTGGTGAGTGGCGACTGGGCCATGGCCGGCTTCGACCTGACGTGCCTGGCCTGCGGCCTGTTCCTGGGCTGGGCCGCCTGGAAGATGCAGCACCGTGCGGCGACGCAGTCCAAGGCGCCGCGCGCAGGTGCATTGACGTTCAAACAGGAGGCCAGCTGAATGCTGCTCGCGCTGCTCATGTGCTACGCCGGGTTTACCGCGCTGTGCCTGTCGATCGACCGTCATCACGGCGAGTTGCTGCGCAGCAAACCTTCGCCTTTACGGCGTCTGGGGTTGCGTGCGGCCGGTTGGTCGCTGCTGGCGCTGTCGCCCTGGCCAGCGGTGGCCGCCATGGGCTGGGGCCAGGGGTTGGTGGAGTGGTGCGCGGTGTTGATGCTCAGCGCTTTGATGCTGGTACTGCTGCTGCCGTATCGGCCACGGCTGGCGTTGAGCCTCGCGGGCGTGGGCCTGCTGGCCAGCCCGGTCGCGGCGTTCGGCCTGTTCTGAGTTGCCCAGGATGATCAGCCCTGCGCCGAAGCCTCAAGACCGTTCGCACCCGGACGCCGCCGGGGGGCGGGCGCATTTCCTGCAGGTGTTCCTGTCCCAGCGTTCGCAGATGGAGGCGCTGGTCAGCCGCCGTGTCGGTTGCCGCGCCACGGCGGCGGATCTGGTGCAAGACCTGTTCCTGCGCTTCTGGCGTCGCCCACTGGTGCAGGTCGAAGAGCTCAGCACCTACCTGCTGCGCTGCGCCAGCAATATCGCCATCGACCATTTACGCAGCGAAGGCGCCCGCGTGCGCAGCAATGAAGGCTGGCTGCCGGAACAACAGGGCAACCAGGGCTGCGAACCCCAGGCGGCCCTTGAAGCGGGCAATGATTTGCGGCATGTCGAAGCTGCCTTGCGCAGTTTGCCCGAGCGCACTCGCCAGATTTTCCTGCTCAACCGCATCCACGGCCGCAAATACGCGCAAATCGCCAAGGCGATGGGCGTGTCCCAGAGCGCTGTGGAAAAACACATGATGCGTGCCCTCCAAGCCTGCAAGGCGAGCCTGGACGAACCGTCGCCCCCACGCACGCCAGGAAAAGCACCGTGAACGTCACGCCCACGCCCGCCCAGGAACAGGCCGCGCTCGCCTGGCTGAGCCTGCTGCACGACCAGCCCAGCAGTGGCGATCAAGCCAGCTTCAGCCAATGGCTGCGGGCCGACCCCGCCCATGTCCACGCCTATTCCCAGGTCCAGGTGCTGTGGGAGTTGAGCGAAGTACCGGCACGCGCCTTGGCGGACGAAGACGCGCAGGCGTTGCAGGGCTATCTCAATGCGATGAACCGTTCCACGCGCTCGCGCACCTTGCGTTGGTCTGGCGCCTTGGCCATGGCCGCCTGTGTGTTGTTGATGGTGGCGATGGGCGCCGGTTGGCAACCGTCGCGCTGGGTGGATGACTTCGGCGCCGATTACGTGACGGCGCCAGGGGAGGTGCGCACCGTCATCCTGGCCGATCAGTCCCAGGTTACCCTCGACACCGACAGCGCCATTGCCGTGGATTTCAGCCACGGCGAGCGGCATGTCCAGCTGCGTCGAGGGGCCGGATTTTTCCAGGTTGTCCACACCGGCCAGCCGTTTATGGTCGAGGCGGGCAGCGGAGAAACGCGAGTGCTGGGCACGCAGTTCGAAGTGCGCCTGCAACCGGCGGGGGCACAGGTGACCGTGTTGTCCGGTCGGGTTGGGGTGACGCCCTCCAAACAGGCGCCGCAGCAAATTCTGACGGCAGGCCAGCAAGTGGCTTACGCCAAGGGTGTAGCCGAACCGCTGCATGCGGTCGACAGCGAAGCACGCCTGGCCTGGCGCGATGGGTGGCTTAATTACTACAAGGCGCCGCTGGCCGAGGTGATCGAGGATTTGGCTCGCTATTATCCCGGCCGCATCCTGTTGCTCAATGACGAGATGGGCGCCAGACGCGTCAGCGGCAGCTTTCCAAGCAAGGACCCGCTAGCGGTGCTCAATGCCCTGCAAGCGGTGCTGGGCTTTGAGCAGAGCACAGTGCTGGGCCGGATGATTGTGGTGCGTTAAGCCCGTACCACAAAACCAATGTGGGAGGGAGCTTGCCCCCGATTGCGGTGGGTCAGCTACCCATAGGCTGGCTGACAGACTGCTATCGGGGGCAAGCCCCCTCCCACATTTGACCTGTGGTGTTTTATAGATTGGGTTATTTCAACGCCGCCATGATCGCATCCGGGTCGTAATCGCGGATCAACGTGCCATTGACGTCGACAAACGGAATCCCGCCGCCGCCCAATCCTTCATACGCCTTGCGCGCCTGGGCGTCCTTTTCGATATCGAAGGCCTGGTAAGGAATACCTTTCTGGTCCAGGAAACGCCGGATCTGCTTGCAGTAGCCGCACCACTCGGTGGCGTAGAGCACCACGCGCGCCGAGGCGCGTACCTGCTCCGAAACCACCTGCGAGGGGTTGAACAGCCGCTCGATCTTGCCCCAGTTCTGAATCACCACGACCACCAGCAGCACCAGCAGGACTTTCTTGAGCACGCCGCCAAGCATCAGTTACGGCGCTTGAGCTGATCGGTCAGTTGGGTCGGCAGGCCTTTGATGATCAAGGTGCCCGCGGCTTCGTCGTATTCGATCTTGTCGCCCAGCAGGTGCGCTTCAAAGCTGATGGACAAGCCTTCGGCGCGGCCGGTGAAGCGGCGGAACTGGTTGAGGGTGCGTTTGTCGGCAGGGATCTCCGGCGACAGGCCGTAGTCCTTGTTGCGGATGTGGTCGTAGAACGCCTTGGGCCGATCTTCATCGATCAAACCGGACAGTTCTTCCAGGCCCATGGGCTCGCCGAGCTTGGCCTGGCTGCTGGCGTAGTCCACCAGGGTCTTGGTTTTCTCGCGGGCCGATTCGTCCGGCAGGTCTTCACTTTCAACGAAGTCGCTGAACGCCTTGAGCAGGGTGCGGGTTTCGCCCGGGCCGTCGACACCTTCCTGGCAGCCGATAAAGTCGCGGAAATACTCCGAGACCTTCTTGCCGTTCTTGCCTTTGATAAAGGAGATGTATTGCTTGGACTGCTTGTTGTTCTGCCACTCGGAGACGTTGATCCGCGCCGCCAGGTGCAGTTGGCCCAGGTCCAGGTGGCGCGAGGGGGTCACGTCCAGCTCGTCGGTCACCGCCACACCTTCGCTGTGGTGCAGCAGGGCGATAGCCAGGTAGTCGGTCATGCCTTGCTGGTAGTGGGCAAACAGCACATGGCCGCCAGTGGACAGGTTGGACTCTTCCATCAGCTTCTGCAGATGCTCCACGGCCGTACGGCTGAACGCGGTGAAATCCTGGCCACCGTCAAAGTAGTCCTTCAACCAGCCGCTGAACGGGTGCGCGCCGGACTCGGCATGGAAGAAACCCCAGGCCTTGCCTTGTTTGGCGTTGTAGCTCTCGTTGAGGTCGGCGAGCATGTTCTCGATGGCGGCGGATTCGGACAGCTCCGAGTCACGGGCATGCAGAACTGCGGGTGTGCCGTCGGGTTTTTTGTCGATCAGGTGGACGATGCAATGACGGATCGGCATAGGCTTCTCGGCTGGTTGAAGGGGAGCGGTGAGCCTCCCCAAAAAGTTGCCCAGTGTACCGCACCCATTGGTCAAGACGCGCCTGGAAGGGCGTTTTGGACGTTGTCCGACCGGGTATATGCCTTTTTTTCACGGTTTAGAGCGATAAAGCTGACCAAATGGGTATGTTGAGGCGGATATTTCCCCGTCTCTGTGCTAGTTTTGCCCGGTCTTACGCCAAGTCTCGGCGTTAAGCGTGCATTCAGCATTTGTCAGGTCGAACCAATCCCCGTTTCAAGCATCTATAACCCCGTTCTCCGAGGTTATAGCCGGGGTGCCAGGCCAAGAAGGTCGGGCTCGACGGCTGACACTGCACTCTGCAATCCATATGAATTTGATAGGGAAGGAACACCACAATGGCTATTACTAAAGACCAACTGATCGCCGACCTGGCTGAAGCAGTAGACGCACCGAAAACTACCGTGCGCGCTCTGCTGGACCAACTGAGCCAGGTTGTTGCTGATCAGCTGGAAAATGGCGGCGAAATCACTCTGCCAGGCGTTGGCAAACTGAAAGTGACCGAGCGTCCTGCCCGTACTGGCCGTAACCCTTCGACTGGCGCTGCCATCGAAATCGCTGCCAAGAAAGTTATCAAGCTGGTTGTGGCCAAAGGCCTGACCGACGCTGTTAACAAGTAAGACGCAGTAAAAAAAACCGTGCACCGGAGCGATCCGGGCACGGTTTTTTGTTGCCTGCGATTTGTAGGAGCGAGCTTGCTCGCGAAGGTCGTTAACGATGACGCGCCCGTCTTGGATGAACGTGAAGTCTTGGCGTTTTTCGCGAGCAAGCTCGCTCCTACAGGTGACGCTATCGAACCCAGCGCTGGCGCCAGAGCTGCTGTTCGTTCTTGGTCTGGAAGGTCCAGGCCACAAAGCGGCTTTGCTTCTGCCCCTGGGACATTTCCACCACCTGGCTTTCCAACACGCCGGCTTTTTTCAGCGCGGTCTCGATCGCCGGCAGGTTTGACGCTTTTGACACCAGGGTGCTGAACCACAACACCTTGTGGGCAAAGTGCGCACTTTCAGCAATCAATTGCGTGACAAAACGCGCTTCACCGCCCTCGCACCACAGCTCGGCCGATTGGCCGCCGAAGTTCAACACCGGCAACTTGCGCTTGGGATCGGCTTTGCCCAAGGCGCGCCATTTACGCTCGCTGCCCTTGGTCGCTTCATCCATCGAGGCATGGAACGGCGGGTTGCACATGGTCAGGTCAAAGCGCTCGGCAGGCTCCAGCAGGCCCAGCAGAATATGCTTGGGATTGGGTTGCAGGCGCAGCTGGATGACTTTGCTCAGGTCGTTGGACTGCACGATGGCCTTGGCGGCGGCCACGGCGATAGGATCGACCTCCGAGCCCAGGAAGTTCCAGCGGTACTCCATATAGCCAATCAGCGGATAGACGCAATTGGCGCCCATGCCGATGTCCAGCACCTTGACGATGGAACCGCGCGGAATCTTGCCGTCGTTGACGCTGGCCAGCAGGTCGGCCAGGCAGTGCACATAGTCGGCACGCCCCGGCACCGGCGGGCACAGGTAATCTGCCGGGATGTCCCAGTGCTGGATGCCATAGAAAGCCTTGAGCAGCGCCCGGTTGAACACCCGCACCGCGTCCGGGTTGGCGAAGTCGATGCTTTCCTTGCCGTAGGGGTTGATGATCACAAATTGCGCCAGTTCCGGCGTGGTCTTGATCAGCGCCGGGAAGTCGTAACGGCCGGTGTGGCGGTTGCGCGGGTGCAGGGTGGCCTCTTTGCGCGGCGCGACGGGTTTGGCCGTGGCTGCGGTTTTAGGCTTCTTGCGTGGAGGTTTTGGCGTAGTGGGGGCGGTCATGATGATTCTGGTGTTGGCTCAAAGTGGTGGGCATTGTCACACATTCTTGAGGTGCCCTCGGTCAAATGTGGGAGGGGGCTTGCTCCCGATGGCAGTATGTCAGTCACTTATCTGCCAGCCGACCCACCGCCATCGGGGGCAAGCCCCCTCCCACATTGATTGCATACACAGGAACTGCCGGCAAAAAAAAGAGACCCGAAGGTCTCTTTTTTTCACACGGTTTGGCCCTTACAGGCTGGAAATCCGCGCATGTTGCTCCGCCAGCTTGCCCAAGGCCTGTTCAGCCTCGGCCAGTTTGGCGCGTTCTTTGTCGATCACTTCAGCCGGTGCCTTGTCGACGAACGCCGAGTTGGACAGCTTGCCGCCCACTCGTTGCACTTCGCCTTGCAGACGCAGGATTTCCTTGTCGAGACGGGCCAGTTCCGCGCCCTTGTCGATCAAGCCGGCCATCGGCACCAGTACTTCCATGTCGCCGACCAACGCAGTGGCGGACAGCGGTGCTTCTGCGCCGTCGGCCAATACGGTGATTGACTCCAGCTTGGCCAGCTTCTTGAGCAGCGCATCGTTCTCGCTGAGGCGACGCTGGTCTTCGGCACTGGCGTTCTTGACGAACACGGCCAGCGGCTTGCCCGGACCGATATTCATCTCGGCGCGGATGTTGCGCGTGCCGAGCATCAGGGTCTTGAGCCATTCGATATCGCTTTCGGCGGCCTCATCGATACGTGCTTCGTTGGCCACAGGCCAAGGTTGCAGCATGATGGTCTTGCCTTCGATACCGGCCAGCGGCGCCAGGCGCTGCCAGATTTCTTCGGTGATGAACGGCATGAACGGATGCGCCAGGCGCAATGCCACTTCCAGCACGCGCACCAGGGTGCGACGGGTGCCGCGCTGGCGCTCGACCGGCGCGTTTTCGTCCCACAACACTGGCTTGGATAGTTCCAGGTACCAGTCGCAATACTGGTTCCAGATGAACTCGTACAGGGCCTGCGCGGCCAGGTCGAACCGGAACTGGTCGAGCTGGCGGGTCACTTCGGCTTCGGTACGCTGCAGCTGCGAGATGATCCAGCGGTCAGCCAGGCTCAGCTCATAAGCTTCGCCGTTCTGGCCGCAGTCTTCGCCTTTATCCAGCACGTAACGCGCTGCGTTCCAGATCTTGTTACAGAAGTTGCGATAGCCTTCGACGCGGCCCATGTCGAACTTGATGTCGCGGCCGGTGGAGGCCAGCGAGCAGAAGGTGAAACGCAGGGCGTCGGTGCCGTAGCTGGCGATGCCGTCGGCGAACTCGTCGCGGGTCTGCTTCTCGATCTTTTTCGCCAGTTTCGGCTGCATCAGGCCTGAGGTGCGTTTCTGCACCAGGGTCTCCAGGTCGATACCGTCGATGATGTCCAATGGGTCCAGGACGTTGCCCTTGGACTTGGACATCTTCTGGCCCTGGCCATCGCGCACCAGGCCGTGCACGTAGACGGTCTTGAACGGTACCTGCGGCGTGCCGTCTTCATTCTTCACCAAATGCATGGTGAGCATGATCATCCGGGCAACCCAGAAGAAAATGATGTCGAAGCCGGTGACCAGCACGTCGGTGGAGTGGAATTTCTTCAGGAACTCGGTCTGCTGCGGCCAGCCCAGGGTGGAGAACGTCCACAGGCCGGAGCTGAACCAGGTGTCCAGTACGTCGTTGTCCTGTTGCAGCGCGATGTCGGCGCCGAGGTGGTGCTTGGCACGCACTTCGGCTTCGTCGCGGCCTACGTAGACCTTGCCCGACTCGTCATACCAGGCCGGAATGCGATGGCCCCACCACAACTGACGGCTGATGCACCAATCCTGGATGTCGCGCATCCACGAGAAGTACATGTTCTCGTACTGTTTGGGCACGAACTGGATGCGACCGTCTTCAACGGCGGCAATCGCAGGCTCGGCCAGCGGCTTGGTCGACACGTACCACTGGTCGGTCAGCCACGGCTCGATGATGGTGCCGGAACGGTCACCCTTCGGCACTTTCAGGCCGTGGTCGTCAACGCTGACCAGCAGGCCGGCGGCGTCGAAGGCAGCAACGATCTGCTTGCGCGCTTCAAAACGGTCGAGGCCGGCGTATTCGGCCGGAATCTTGCCGTCGATGCTCTCGTTCAGCGTACCGTCCAGGTTGAATACCTGGCAGGCCGGCAGAACAGCCGCGTTCTTGTCGAAGATATTGAGCAGCGGCAGGTTGTGGCGCTTGCCGACTTCGTAGTCGTTGAAATCGTGGGCCGGGGTGATTTTCACGCAGCCGGTGCCGAATTCAGGGTCGCAGTAGTCGTCGGCGATGATCGGGATGCGGCGGCCAACCAGTGGCAACTCGACGAACTTGCCGATCAGCGCCTGGTAGCGCGCGTCGTTCGGGTTAACCGCGACAGCGGCGTCGCCGAGCATGGTTTCCGGACGGGTGGTGGCGACGATCAGGTAATCGTTGCCTTCAGCGGTCTTGGCGCCGTCAGCCAGCGGATACTTGAGGTTCCACAGGAAACCTTTCTCGTCGTGGTTTTCCACTTCAAGGTCGGAAATCGCCGTGTGCAGCTTGGTGTCCCAGTTGACCAGGCGCTTGCCGCGGTAGATCAGGCCGTCTTCATGCAAGCGCACGAAGGCTTCCTTCACCGCTTCCGACAGGCCGTCATCCATGGTGAAACGCTCGCGGCTCCAGTCAACTGACGAACCCAGGCGACGGATCTGACGGCTGATATTGCCGCCAGACTGGTCTTTCCATTCCCAGATTTTCTCGAGGAATTTCTCGCGGCCCAGGTCGTGGCGGCTTTGGCCGGTGGCTTCCAGTTGACGTTCCACCAGCATCTGGGTGGCGATGCCGGCGTGGTCGGTGCCCGGCTGCCACAGCGTGTTACGGCCTTGCATGCGGCGGAAACGGATCAACGCATCCATGATCGCATTGTTGAAGCCATGGCCCATGTGCAGGCTGCCAGTGACATTCGGCGGTGGGATCATGATGGTGTACGAGTCGCCCGCACCTTGTGGGGCGAAATAGTTCTCGGACTCCCAGGTGTTGTACCAGGAAGTTTCGATAGCGTGGGGCTGATAGGTCTTATCCATGCGCGGCGGGACCCTAGTTGGCATTTATTCAGGAAAGCCGGCAAGTATAACGGGGCAGGGCGAGGAGGGCGAGTTGGCGTACAGCAAATGTGGGAGGGGGGCTTGCTCCCGATAGCGGTGGATCAGTCACAACATCACTGACTGACACTCAGCTATCGAGGGCAAGCCCCCTCCCACATTGGATCTTTGTGTGGCTTAAGACTGGTACTGGCTGAGCAACCGCTCCATCCGCGCATCCATCCGCCGCTTGATCTCGGCTTCGATATGCGGGGCAAAATCGGCGATCACGTCTTGCATGATCAGTTGCGCGGCGGCGCGCAGTTCGTTGTCCAGGTGCAGCAGCAATGCGTCGGGCGCTTTTTCTGCGGCGGGAGCGGGCGGCGCGGCCACGGGCTTGGGTGCAGCGGCCTGGTTGTCGAGCATGTCGGACAACAACGGAATCTGTACGCCGGCCTCGACCGATTCGGTCAACAGCGGCGGTTGCAGGTCATCATCACCGAGCAACTGACGGATGGACTCGAGGTCGTCCAGCAAGTGGTCGTCTTTTTTCATCGGGTTGGGCGTGTCCATCATGTACTCAAAGTCGTTGTAGCCGGTGATCCTGCAGAGAATAGCCCTGTTCGCGGTAGAAACGGAAACTCTCCCGCGCGGCCTGACGAATAGCCGGGTCCTCCACCACCACCTCCGCCACACGGGCGAATGCCTTGGCGAAGGCCGGCACTTTCAGGTCGAGGTTGACCAGCAGGTCATGGTGGTCGCCGCAACTGTCGCCCAAACCCAGCACGACCAACCCGTCGGGTTCGGATTCGGCGGGCCCGTGGGGCACGAAGCTTTCGCCCTTGAAGCGCCAGAGGCGGGCATCGAGGTCCTCGCGTTGGGCGGCATCGCTGCAATGCAGGTAGATGCGGTGGCCCATGCGCCAGGCTTTTTCGGTGAGCTTGCAGGCAAAGTCCAGCCGCGCCGAAGGATCGGCGCTGGGCAGGATGTAGAAATCGACTTGGGTCATTGCGGTTCCTGGGCTGCCGCCGTGAACTGTAGGAGCGAGCTTGCTCGCGAAGAACCTGAGAACAATGCGTTCATCCAGGATGAACGCGTTATCGTTGGCGCTCTTCGCGAGCAAGCTCGCTCCTACAGTTGACGGTGGTAGGCAGTGGGCAGGTGTTTAGGCCTTGGCGCGGTCCAGCAGGTACTGGGTCAGCAGGGGTACCGGACGGCCAGTGGCGCCCTTGTCCTTGCCGCCGCTGGTCCATGCAGTACCGGCGATGTCCAGGTGCGCCCAATTGAAGTTCTTGGCAAATCGCGACAGGAAGCACGCTGCGGTGATGGTGCCGGCTTTCGGGCCACCGATGTTGGCGATGTCGGCGAACGGGCTGTCCAGTTGCTCCTGGTACTCGTCGAACAGCGGCAGTTGCCAGGCGCGGTCGTCGGCGGCCTTGCCGGCGCTGAGCAATTGCTCGATCAGCTCGTCGTTATTGCCCAGCAGGCCCGATGTGTGGGCGCCCAGGGCAACCACGCAGGCACCGGTCAGGGTGGCGATGTCGATCACCGCCTGCGGCTTGAAGCGTTCGGCGTAGGTCAGCGCGTCGCACAGCACCAGGCGGCCTTCGGCGTCGGTGTTGAGGATTTCCACGGTCTGGCCGCTCATTGTCGTGACGATATCGCCTGGGCGCGCAGCACCGCCGCTCGGCATGTTCTCGGCGCAGGCCAGGATGCACACAAGGTTGATCGGCAGCTTGAGTTCCAGCACGGCGCGCAGGGTGCCGAACACGCTGGCGGCGCCGCCCATGTCGTATTTCATCTCATCCATGCCGGCGCCCGGCTTGAGGCTGATGCCGCCGGTGTCGAAGGTGATGCCCTTGCCGACCAGGGCGTACGGTTTCTCGGACTTCTTACCGCCGTTGTACTGCATCACGATCAGGCGTGGCGGCTGGTCGCTGCCCTGGCCCACGGCATAGAACGAACCCATGCCCAGGTCCTTGATCTTTTTCTCGTCCAGCACTTCGACCTTGAGGCCCTTGAATTCTTTGCCCAGCGCCTTGGCCTGTTCGCCGAGGAAGGTTGGGTGGCAGATGTTCGGCGGCAGGTTGCCCAGGTCGCGGGTGAACGACATGCCGTTGGCGATAGCCGTTGCATGAGTGACGGCGCGCTCGACTTCAGCCTGGGCAGCCTTGATGGTCAATAGGGTGATTTTTTTCAGCGCGCGCGGTTCGGCTTTCTGGCTCTTGAACTGGTCGAAAACGTAGCCGCCGTCCACCAGGCTTTCGGCCAGCAGACGGGTCTTGCCGTAGCTGTCACGGCCTTTTACGACGATTTCATCGAGTGCCAGTGCCGCATCGCTGCCGCCCAGGCCTTTAAGGGTGGTGAGGACGGCGCTGATGATCTTGCGGAATGGACGGTCGCCCAGCTCGGCGTCTTTGCCCACGCCCACCAGCAATACGCGCTCAGCCTTGAGGTTTGGCAGGCTCTGCAGCAGCAGGCTCTGGCCGACTTTGCCGGCCAGGTCGCCGCGCTTGAGCACGGCGCTGATGGCGCCGCCGCTCAGTTCATCGAGTTGCTTGGCGGCAACGCCGAGTTTGCGGCCTTCGCCGACAGCGACCACGAGGGTGGCGGTTTTCAACGTTTCGGGGCTAACGCTTTTTACAACCAATTCCATTTTCGGGTCCCTTATACGGTCGGTGAGCCTGGCATGTGTACCCAGGCTTTAAAGCGTGGCAGCCTTGTAAACCGCCAGCGACAAAGGCCGCAGTTTGAACCTCGGCGGCGGAGCCTGACAACCCTCGACGCACGCTTTGTGCGTGCGCATGAGGTTGCGCAGTGACAGGCGCGGTCAATCACAGGATAATGCGCCATCTTTTTAGCCGGCCCGCGCAAACGGGTCGACTCGGTATGCTTGCTTGTTTGGCCGCCTTAGCCTGACAACCCTGGAGTGTCTGGTTTGATCGTCTTCCGTTATCTATCCCGCGAAGTCCTGTTGACCCTGAGTGCCGTGAGTGCGGTATTGCTGGTCATCATCATGAGTGGTCGTTTCGTCAAATTCCTTGCGCAGGCCGCCTCGGGCGCCCTGGATCCGGGCTCTTTGTTCCTGATCATGGGCTTTCGCCTGCCGGGCTTCTTGCAACTGATCCTGCCGCTCGGCCTGTTCCTTGGCATCCTGCTGGCATATGGCCGGCTATATCTCGAAAGCGAGATGACCGTGCTGTCGGCCACCGGCATGAGCCAGCAGCGCCTGCTGGCCATGACCATGGTGCCGGCCGCCGGCGTTGCCCTGTTGGTGGCTTGGTTGAGCCTGAGCCTGGCGCCTCAGGGGGCCATGCAGTTCCAGCTGTTGCTGAACAAGCAGGACGCGATGACCGAGTTCGACACCCTCGAACCCGGGCGCTTCCAGGCGCTCAACGACGGCACGCGCGTGACCTATACCGAAGAAATGACCGAAGACCGTTCCAACCTGAGCGGTGTGTTCATTTCCCAGAAAAACCTCGGCAAGGACCAGAAAGACCGTGGCATCTCGATCCTGGTGGCCGACGGCGGCCGCCAGGAAGTGCGCCCCGACGGCAGCCGCTACCTGATCCTGGACAACGGCTATCGCTACGATGGCAGCCCGGGGTTGGCCGATTACCGCGTGATCAAGTACGACACCTACGGCGTGATGCTGCCCAAGCCCGATATCAGCGACGAAGTCACCGACCGCGATGCGCTCCCGACCGCATCGCTGTTCGGTAGCCAGGAGCTGCGCTCGATCGCCGAGCTGCAATGGCGCCTGTCGCTGCCGCTGCTGGTATTCATCGTGACCTTGATGGCCGTGCCGCTGTCGCGCGTCAACCCGCGTCAGGGCCGATTCCTCAAGCTGCTGCCGGCGATCCTGTTGTATATGGCGTACCTGACCATTCTGATTTCCGCCCGTGGCTCCCTGGAAAAGGGCAAGATTCCGCCCGCCCTGGGCCTGTGGTGGGTCCACGGGATTTTCCTGGTGATCGGCCTGGGGCTTCTCTACTGGGAGCCTATCCGTTTGAAAATGAAGAGCCGTCGTGGCCTGAAGGAGTTGGCTCGTGGCTAAGCTCGATCGCTACATTGGTAGCAGCGTACTGATCGCCATCCTGGCGGTATTGGGCATCATCCTGGGCCTGGCCTCGCTGTTTGCGTTCATCGACGAAGTGGGCAACGTCACCGATACCTACACGGTCACCGACGTACTGAGCTTCGTGGCGCTGACCGCGCCGCGCCGGCTCTACGACATGATGCCGATGGCCGGCCTGATCGGCTGCCTGATCGGCCTGGGCACCCTGGCCAGCAACAGCGAATTGACCATCATGCGCGCGGCGGGCGTGTCCATCGGGCGTATCGTCTGGGCGGTGATGAAGCCAATGCTGCTGCTGATGGCGTGCAGCGTGCTGATCGGCGAATACGTCGCGCCACCGTCCGAAGCCACCGCCCAGGCCAATCGCGCCCTGGCCCAGGGTTCGGGCGATGCGCAAAGTTCCAAGCACGGCCTGTGGCACCGCCAGGGTGACCAGTTCATCCACATCAACGCTGTGCAGCCAGGTGGGCTGTTGATCGGCGTGACGCGCTACACGTTCGACAAGGAGCGGCACATGCTCAGCTCCAGTTTCGCCAAGCGCGCGCAGTATGACGGTGAAAAATGGCAACTGAGCGACGTCACCACCACGCTCTTCCATAACGTGGGCCAAGGCATCAAGGCCAGTACCGAAGTGGTCAATGAGCCCACCCAGGCATGGGACATCGCGCTCAAGCCGGAACTGCTCAATACCGTGATCATGGTCCCGGAAACCCTGCCGATCTCGGGGCTGTGGAGCTACATCCACTACCTCAAGGACCAGGGCCTGAACAATGGCCGCTACTGGCTGGCGTTCTGGGTCAAGGTGCTGCAGCCGGTGGTCACCGCCGCGCTGGTGTTGATGGCGATCTCCTTCATCTTCGGCCCGTTGCGTTCCGTGACCCTCGGCCAGCGGGTATTTACCGGCGTGCTGGTGGGCTTCACCTTCCGCATCGCCCAGGACCTGCTGGGGCCGTCGAGCCTGGTATTCGGCTTCTCGCCGCTGTTTGCGGTGCTGGTGCCGACGTTTATCTGCGCCGTGGCCGGGTTCTGGTTGTTGCGCCGAGCCGGTTGATTGCGCGCACGCTGAATGCCCCCACTGTAGGAGCGAGCTTGCTCGCGAAAATCTGCGATACGCCGCGTTCGTCCAGGATGAGCGCATTATCGTTGGCGATCTTCGCGAGCAAGCTCGCTCCTACAATATTGAGCCCCGCGGAAACGGGGCTTTTTTGTGCTCGTCAGCAAAGATGACGTCTGGCCTGAGCATCAGGTACAATTCCCGGCTATTTTTCAGCGGGCAATCTGCCTGCAGCCTTTTTGAGTGTTGATCCGTGAGTGATTTGAGTCATATCCGCAATTTCTCCATCATCGCCCACATTGACCATGGCAAGTCGACGCTGGCCGATCGATTCATCCAGATGTGCGGCGGCCTTGCCGAGCGTGAGATGGAAGCCCAGGTCCTGGACTCCATGGACCTCGAGCGTGAACGCGGGATCACCATCAAGGCCCATAGCGTCACCCTGTACTACACCGCCAAAGACGGCATCAAGTACCAGCTGAACTTCATTGACACCCCCGGCCATGTTGACTTCACCTACGAAGTCAGCCGCTCGCTGGCGGCCTGTGAAGGTGCCTTGCTGGTGGTCGACGCCGGCCAGGGCGTCGAGGCTCAGTCCGTGGCCAACTGCTATACCGCCATCGAGCAGGGCCTGGAGGTCATGCCGGTGCTGAACAAGATCGACCTGCCCCAGGCCGATCCGGACCGCGTAAAGGAAGAAATCGAAAAAATCATCGGCATTGACGCCACCGACGCCGTCGAGTGCAGCGCCAAGACCGGCCTTGGCGTCGACGAAGTGCTCGAGCGCCTGGTCAAGACCATCCCGGCCCCTACCGGTAACTACGAAGATCCGCTGCAGGCGTTGATCATCGATTCCTGGTTCGACAACTACCTGGGCGTCGTGTCCCTGGTGCGCGTGCGCCACGGCCGCGTGAAGAAGGGCGACAAGATCCTGGTCAAATCCACCGGCAAGATCCACCTGGTGGACAGCGTCGGTGTGTTCAACCCCAAGCACACCGCCACCACCGACCTGAAAGCCGGTGAAGTGGGCTTCATCATCGCCGGTATCAAGGACATTCACGGCGCGCCGGTAGGTGACACCCTGACCTTGAGTTCCACCCCCGATGTCGACGTGCTGCCGGGCTTCAAGCGCATCCAGCCGCAGGTCTACGCCGGCCTGTTCCCGGTCAGCTCCGACGACTTCGAGGACTTCCGTGAAGCCCTGCAGAAGCTGACCCTCAACGACTCGTCCCTGCAGTACACCCCGGAAAGCTCCGACGCCCTGGGCTTCGGCTTCCGGTGCGGGTTCCTGGGCATGCTGCACATGGAGATCATCCAGGAGCGCCTGGAGCGCGAATACGACCTGGACCTGATCACCACCGCGCCGACGGTTATTTTTGAGCTGGCGCTGAAAACCGGTGAAACGATTTACGTCGACAACCCGTCCAAGCTTCCGGATCTGTCTTCCATCGAAGACATGCGCGAGCCGATCGTGCGGGCCAATATCCTGGTTCCGCAGGAACACCTGGGCAACGTCATCACCCTGTGTATCGAAAAACGTGGCGTGCAGCACGACATGTTGTTCCTCGGTACCCAGGTACAAGTGACCTACGATTTGCCGATGAACGAAGTGGTCCTGGACTTCTTCGACCGTCTCAAATCCACCAGCCGCGGCTATGCTTCGCTGGATTACCATTTCGATCGTTACCAATCGGCTAATCTGGTGAAACTGGATGTGCTGATCAACGGCGACAAGGTCGATGCCCTGGCACTGATCGTGCACAAGGACAATGCGCACTATAAAGGTCGCCAGTTGACCGAGAAGATGAAAGAACTGATTCCGCGCCAGATGTTCGACGTCGCGATCCAGGCCGCCATCGGCGGGCAGATCATTGCGCGGACCTCCGTCAAGGCACTCAGAAAGAACGTACTGGCCAAATGCTACGGCGGTGACGTAAGCCGTAAGCGCAAACTGCTTGAGAAGCAAAAGGCCGGTAAAAAACGCATGAAGCAAGTGGGCAACGTGGAAATTCCACAAGAAGCCTTCCTTGCGGTGCTCAGGTTGGATAGTTAGGTCCTATGTCACTAAATTTCCCGCTGTTGCTGGTCATCGCCGTCGCCGTTTGCGGCCTCCTGGCGTTGCTCGATCTGGTGTTCTTCGCCCCGCGTCGGCGGGCGGCTATCGCCTCCTATCAGGGCAGCGTCAGCCAGCCTGATGCGGTGGTGGTCGAGAAGCTGAACAAGGAGCCCTTGCTGGTTGAATACGGCAAGTCGTTCTTCCCGGTGTTGTTCATCGTGCTGGTGCTGCGTTCGTTCCTGGTGGAGCCGTTCCAGATCCCGTCGGGGTCGATGAAACCTACCCTAGACGTGGGCGACTTCATCCTGGTGAACAAGTTTTCCTATGGGATCCGCTTGCCGGTGATCGACAAGAAGGTCATCGAAGTCGGTGACCCCCAGCGCGGCGATGTGATGGTGTTCCGCTACCCAAGCGACCCGAACGTCAACTACATCAAGCGGGTGGTCGGCCTGCCGGGCGACGTGATCCGCTACACCAGTGACAAGCGCCTGTTCGTCAACGGTGAGTCGGTGGCCGAGAAACTGCTGGGCGCCGAGCCGAACACCTTGGGCAGCGCCGAGTTGTACCAGGAAAAACTCGGTACGGTAGAGCACCAGATCCGCAAGGAAATGAGCCGCTACCGCGCAATGCCCGATGGTCAGTGGAAAGTGCCTGCCGGGCACTATTTCATGATGGGCGACAACCGCGACAACTCCAATGACAGCCGCTACTGGGACGACCCCAGTATTCCCAAGGACCTGCTGGGCATGGTGCCCGACGAGAATATTGTCGGCAAAGCCTTCGCGGTCTGGATGAGTTGGCCGGAACCCAAGCTCAGCCACCTGCCGAACTTCTCGCGGGTAGGGCTGATCAAGTAATACAAGCGGCGCTGTGAACACAGCGCCGAATGCTTTTCTGGGGCTTGGACATTTTCCGCTGCCCCGCAGCACCCATCAGGATTTGAATTTGAACACTGCGTCAATCGTCGATGGCCGCCGGTGCCACCAACTAGATATGGATAAACCGTGACCGTTTCTCTCAGTCGTCTCGAGCGTCAGCTCGGCTACACCTTCAAGGACCAGGAACTGATGGTCCTTGCCCTCACACACCGCAGCTTTGCAGGGCGCAATAACGAGCGCCTGGAATTCCTCGGTGACGCCATCCTCAACTTCGCCGCCGGTGAGGCGCTCTTCGAGCGTTTTCCCCAGGCCCGTGAAGGCCAGCTTTCGCGCCTGCGTGCACGCCTTGTGAAAGGCGAGACCCTGGCCGTGCTGGCCCGGGGGTTCGGCCTGGGCGAGTACCTGCGGCTGGGCTCCGGTGAATTGAAAAGCGGCGGTTTCCGGCGCGAGTCGATCCTGGCTGATGCCCTGGAAGCATTGATCGGTGCGATCTACCTCGATGCAGGGATGGAAACGGCCAAGGAGCGCGTAGTCGCCTGGCTGGCGTCGGAAATCGAGAGCCTGACGCTGGTCGACACCAACAAAGATCCCAAGACCCGCCTGCAGGAATACCTGCAATCGCGCGGTTGCGAACTGCCACGTTACGAAGTGGTGGATATCCAGGGTGAGCCGCATTGCCGCGTGTTCTTCGTGGAATGTGAAATCACCTTACTGAACGAAAAAAGCCGAGGTCAGGGTGTGAGCCGTCGTATTGCCGAACAGGTAGCGGCCGCTGCAGCACTGATTGCCCTGGGCGTGGAGAATGGCCATGACTGATTCAACCGCAACACGCTGTGGCTATGTTGCCATCGTCGGCCGCCCGAACGTGGGCAAGTCCACGCTGCTGAACCACATCCTCGGCCAGAAGCTCGCGATCACCTCGCGCAAGCCGCAGACCACCCGCCACAACATGCTGGGCATCAAGACCGAAGGCAACGTGCAAGCGGTCTATGTGGATACCCCTGGCATGCACAAGGGCGGCGAAAAAGCGCTTAATCGCTACATGAACAAGACCGCTTCGGCGGCGTTGAAAGACGTCGACGTGGTGATCTTCGTGGTTGACCGCACCAAGTGGACCGACGAAGACCAGATGGTCCTCGAGCGTGTGCAGTACGTCACCGGCCCCTTGATCGTCGCGCTGAACAAGACCGACCGCATCGAAGACAAAGCCGAGCTGATGCCGCACCTGAGCTGGCTGCAGGAACAACTGCCAAACGCCCAGATCATGCCGATCTCGGCGCAGCACGGCCACAACCTCGAAGCCCTGGAACGCGTGATCGCCGGCTACCTGCCGGAGAACGAGCATTTCTTCCCGGAAGATCAGATCACCGACCGCAGTAGCCGCTTCCTTGCCGCCGAACTGGTGCGCGAGAAAATCATGCGCCAGATGGGCGCCGAGCTGCCGTACCAGATCACCGTTGAAATCGAAGAGTTCAAGCAGCAGGGCAAAACCCTGCACATTCATGCCTTGATCCTCGTTGAGCGTGACGGCCAGAAGAAAATCATCATTGGCGACAAGGGCGAGCGCATCAAGCGCATCGGCACCGAAGCGCGCAAGGACATGGAATTGCTGTTCGATTCCAAGATCATGCTTAACCTGTGGGTGAAGGTTAAGGGTGGCTGGTCCGATGATGAGCGTGCGTTGCGCTCCCTCGGCTACGGCGACCTCTAAGCACACCGCAGGGCAAAAAAATGTGGGAGGGGGCTTGCTCCCGATGGCAGTCTGTCAGTCACTTATGTGTTAACTGACCCACCGCTATCGGGAGCAAGCCCCCTCCCACATTAGGTTTATGTTGTTTTCAAGATCGAGAACCCATGTCCCCAACCCCACCCCCCAGCCAGCTCGCCTACGTCCTGCACAGCCGCGCCTACCGTGAGACCAGCGCGCTGGTGGACTTCCTCACGCCTCAAGGTCGCCTGCGCGCGGTTTTGCGCAGCGCGCGGGGCAAGGCCGGTACGTTGGCGCGGCCCTTCGTGGCGCTGGACGTGGAGTTTCGTGGCAAGGGCGAGTTGAAGAACGTGGGCCGCCTGGAAAGCGTTGGCACCTCTGCCTGGCTCAATGGCGATGCGCTGTTCAGCGGGCTCTATCTCAATGAGCTGCTGATCCGCCTGTTGCCCGCCGAAGACCCGCACCCTGCGGTCTTCGATCACTACGCCGCCACCTTGCTCGCCCTCGCTGAAGGCCGCCCCTTGGAGCCGCTGCTGCGCGCCTTCGAATGGCGCCTGCTGGATGACCTGGGCTACGGTTTTGAACTGCACAACGACCTGCACGGTGATCCCGTCGCCGCCGATGGCATGTATCGCCTGCAAGTGGATGCAGGCCTCGAGCGTGTGTACTTGTTGCAACCCGGTCTGTTCCAGGGCACCGAACTGCTGGCCATGAGCGAGGCGGACTGGACCGCCCCCGGCGCCTTGTCCGCCGCCAAGCGCCTGATGCGCCAGGCCCTGGCCGTGCACCTGGGCGGACGGCCGCTGGTCAGTCGCGAGTTGTTTCGAAAGCCCTGACATCCCCGTGTATGCTGTGCACCGATTCTTTCCCTTTTCAGGAGCGCTTCCGTGAGCACCAGCAATCGCATTCTTCTTGGCGTTAACATCGACCACGTTGCCACCCTGCGCCAGGCCCGGGGCACCCGTTACCCTGACCCGGTCAAGGCTGCGCTGGACGCCGAAGAAGCGGGTGCCGACGGCATCACCGTGCACCTGCGCGAAGACCGCCGCCACATCCAGGAGCGCGATGTGCTGCTGCTCAAGGACGTGCTGCAGACCCGCATGAACTTCGAAATGGGCGTCACCGAGGAAATGATGGCGTTCGCCGAGCGCATCCGCCCGGCGCACATTTGCCTGGTGCCGGAAACCCGCCAGGAACTGACCACCGAAGGCGGCCTCGACGTGGCCGGCCAGGAAGCGCGGATCAAGGCTGCCGTGGAGCGCCTGTCGAAGATCGGCAGCGAAGTGTCCTTGTTCATCGACGCCGACGAGCGCCAGATCGAAGCCTCGCGCCGCGTCGGCGCGCCGGCGATCGAACTGCACACCGGCCGCTACGCCGACGCCACCACGCCGACCGAAGTGGCCGAGGAGCTGCAACGCATCATCGACGGTGTGAACTGCGGCCTCACTGAAGGCCTGATCGTCAACGCCGGCCATGGCCTGCACTACCACAACGTCGAAGCCGTGGCCGCGATCAAGGGCATCAACGAACTGAACATCGGGCACGCGCTGGTGGCTCATGCGCTGTTCGTCGGGTTCAAAGGCGCCGTGGCCGAGATGAAGGCGCTGATCCTGGCGGCTGCCAAGCACTAAAGAACAATGCAAATCCAATGTGGGAGGGGGCTTGCTCCCGATAGCGGTGGATCAGTCAATATATGTACTGACTGACACCCTGCTATCGGGAGCAAGCCCCCTCCCACATTGGGACCCCAGTGAATTGTAGAATTGCACCATGCGGCAATGCGAACCCTTACTGTTTAGCCCGCGCAGGTGTATCGTATCTGCCCTTTGCGGGCCCCGGCCTGCGACCGATACGTGAGGTTGTTGTGTCCCAATCGTTTTCCCGTCGACAGATCCTCGGTGGCCTTGCTGGCCTGGCCGTCGTAGGTGTGGGCGCCGGTGGCGCCTATCGCTACTGGCTGGGCAAGGTTGCCGATGCCAACGCAGGAAGCGACTATCAACTGATCGCCGCGCCGCTCGATGTGGAACTGGTGCCGGGCCACACCACCCAAGCCTGGGCGTTCGGCCCTTCTGCGCCGGGCACCGAGCTGCGCGTACGCCAGGGCGAATGGCTGCGGGTGCGCTTTATCAACCACCTGCCGGTCGCCACCACCATCCACTGGCATGGCATCCGCCTGCCGCTGGAAATGGACGGCGTGCCCTACGTCTCGCAATTGCCGGTATTGCCAGGGGAATACTTCGATTACAAGTTCCGCGTGCCCGACGCCGGCAGCTACTGGTACCACCCCCATGTGAACAGCAGCGAAGAACTCGGCCGTGGCCTGGTCGGGCCGTTGATCATCGAAGAACGCGAGCCCACCGGTTTCAAGCACGAGCGCACCCTCAGCCTGAAAAGCTGGCACGTGGACGAAGAGGGCGCCTTCGTGGCGTTCAGTATTCCCCGCGAGGCGGCGCGTGGCGGTACGGCAGGGCGTTTGTCCACCATCAACGGCGTGGCCCAGGCGGTGATCGACCTGCCGGCCGGGCAGATCACCCGCGTGCGCCTGCTCAACCTCGACAACACCCTGACTTATCGCCTCAACATCCCGGATGTCGAAGCGCAGATCTACGCGCTGGACGGCAACCCCATCGAGCCGCGCCCGCTGGGCAAGGAATACTGGCTGGGCCCTGGGATGCGTATTTGCCTGGCGATCAAGGCGCCGCCAGCGGGCGAAGAGCTGTCGATCCGCAATGGCCCGGTGCGTCTGGGTACGTTCCGCTCGGTGGCCAATACCGACGCGCCGACCGAATGGCCACCCGCATTGCCGCCCAACCCGGTTGCCGAACCGGACCTGGCCAATGCGGAAAAACTCAACTTCAATTTCGAGTGGGTCGGCTCGGTGTCGGTCAACCTCGACAACGGCAAGCCACCGAGCTTGTGGCAGATCAACGGCCAGGCCTGGGACATCACCGACAAAACCTGCGCCGACCGCCCGATCGCCAAGTTGGAGAAGGGCAAAAGCTATATTTTCGAATTGAAGAACATGACCCAGTACCAGCACCCGATCCACCTGCACGGCATGAGTTTCAAGGTAATTGCCTCGAACCGCCACAAGGTCATCCCGTATTTCACCGACACCTATCTGCTGGGCAAGAACGAACGCGCCCGCGTGGCGTTGGTGGCGGATAACCCAGGCGTGTGGATGTTCCACTGCCATGTGATCGACCATATGGAAACCGGCCTGATGGCCGCCATCGAGGTGGCGTGATGCGCCAGATCCGCCCGGCAATCATCGACCGCAGCCGCGACCAAACCTTCATGCGCGAAGCCCTGGCACTCGCCGCCCAGGGCGCGGCGCTGGGCGAAGTGCCGGTGGGCGCGGTTCTGGTGCAAAACGGTGAGATCATTGGCCGGGGTTTCAACTGCCCGATCAGCGGCAATGACCCAAGCGCGCATGCCGAAATGGTCGCCATCCGCGCCGCTGCGCAAGCGATCAGCAACTATCGCCTGGTGGGCAGCACGCTGTATGTGACGTTGGAGCCGTGCAGCATGTGCGCCGGCCTGATCGTGCATTCGCGGGTGGCGCGGGTGGTGTATGGCGCGCTGGAGCCCAAGGCCGGGATTGTGCAGAGCCAGGGGCAGTTTTTTACCCAGGGCTTTTTGAATCATCGGGTGTTGTTTGAGGGGGGGGTGCTGGCTGAAGAGTGTGGGACGGTATTGAGCGAGTTCTTCAAGGCCCGCCGGGCCAAGCCACCGCTCTAAAGAACACTGATAAGCAAATGTGGGAGGGGGCTTGCTCCCGATGGCGGTGGGTCAGCTACAACCATGCTGACTGACACACTGCTATCGGGGAGCAAGCCCCCTCCCCACATTTTGTCCTCTGTTTAGTCAGCAAGGGCGGGGTTACTTTTTGGCGATGATCACCGCCCGCATCGGCGCCGGCAGCCCCTCGATCGTCTTGCTGTGATCTTCCGGATCGAGAAAGTCACTCAGCGACTGGTATTTCATCCACTCGGTCCCACGCTGTTCCTCCACCGTGGTCACGCTCACATCCACGCAACGCACATCACTGAAACCGGCACGGCGCAGCCATAGCATCAACGCCGGGACCGAGG
This sequence comes from Pseudomonas sp. R4-34-07, assembly GCF_003852375.1. NCBI lineage: Bacteria > Pseudomonadati > Pseudomonadota > Gammaproteobacteria > Pseudomonadales > Pseudomonadaceae > Pseudomonas > Pseudomonas sp. R4-34-07. The sequence goes on from NZ_CP027760.1 coordinate 1,160,872, forward strand.
GCAGGAACCATACGTTACGCATCTGCGCGTAGCGGTCTTCCGGTACCAGCACCTGTTGCTGGTCGCCTTCCACCACCAGGGTTTCCAGCACCAGTTCGCCGCCCTTGACCAGGGTGTCCTTCAGCGCCAGCAGATGTTCGATCGGCGAACGACGGTGGTAGAACACGCCCATGGAAAACACCGTGTCGAAGCCTTCAAGGTTCGCCGGCAAGTCTTCGAACGGGAACGGCAGGTGCCAGGCCCTGGGTGCTGACAGGTACCGCTGCACCGCCTGGAACTGGCAGAAAAACAGCCAGTTCGGGTCGACGCCAATCACGCTGTCGGCGCCGGCGCCGAGCATGCGCCACATGTAATAGCCGTTGCCGCAGCCCACATCGAGGATGCGCTTGCCGTTCAAATCCAGGTGCGGCGCCACCCGCGACCACTTCCAGTCCGAGCGCCATTCGGTGTCCACATGCACGCCGAACAGGTGGAACGGCCCCTTGCGCCACGGGCTCAGGCCCATCAGCGCGGTGTGCATTTGCGCACGGGTGGCGTCATCGCATTCAGTGTCCAACACCAGGCCTGTGAGCAGGTCGACGTGGCTGGGCTGGATCTTCGGCAATGCGTCCAATGCACTTTGCCAGCGCTCCAGGTCGCCATGGCCTTTTTCCATTTTGCTATCGAGCTGCGCTTGCAGGCCCTGGGCCCACACGGCCAAGGGAGTGCCGACCAGATGGCGGGCGAGGGGAGACAAATCAATCATGGCAAGGCAATCAACGAGGCAAAGTTAAGACACTGGAACCACGGCACGACTTTCGAGAACCCGGCCGCCAGCAGGCGTTCGCGGTGTTCTTCGAGGCTGTCGGGCTTCATGACGTTTTCGATGGCGCTGCGCTTCTGGGCGATTTCCAGCTCGCTGTAGCCGTTGGCGCGTTTGAACGCGATATGCAGGTCGGTCAGCAGCGCCTGTTCCTGGGCATCGTTGAAGCGCAGTTTTTCCGAGAGGATCAGCGCACCGCCCGGCAGCAGCGACTGACGGATGCGCCCGAGCAACGCCAGGCGTTCATCGGGGGCGATGAATTGCAGGGTGAAGTTCAGCGCGACTACCGAGGCCGGCTGGAAGTGCAGGGCGAGGATATCGCCCTCGATCACCTCCACCGGCAGCAATTCCTGGAACATCGAATCCTGGCCATTGAGGTATTCGCGGCAGCGTTCGACCATCGCCGTCGAGTTATCCACCGCGATCACCCGGCACCCGTCGGTACGCACATGGCGGCGCAGGGCCTGGGTCACGGCGCCCAGGGACGAGCCCAGGTCATACAGCACACTGCCCGGCTGGGCGAACTGGGCGGCGAGCACGCCGAGGTTTTCAACGATGGTCGGGTAACCGGGCACCGAGCGCTTGATCATGTCCGGGAACACCCGCACCACGTCTTCGTTAAAGGCGAAGTCCGGCACCTGGGGCAGGGGCTGGGCGAATAGGCGATCGGGTTCTTTGCTCACGGTTGTTCCGGCGACGAGGAAGGAAAGGCCGGCATTTTAGCCAACTTGGCCCGCGGATGCGCGGGTTGTCTGATGGAACGCCGAGGGCCGGCAGCGGCTGAGGTCAGCCCGTCAGTTCACCGTAATGGCGCAGTCGAACGTCTGGGCGGGTTCGGCCTCCGGCTCCCACGGTTGCTGGGAGGTCAGGCGCAAACGGCCTTGCCCGGCGGTAAAGGCCTGGAAGCGCCAGGTGGACTGGCCGCCGCCACCGATCACGCCGGATTCGCTGCTGCTGTACACCTCCGGGCTCAGCGCCCGCAACACGCCGCCGGCGGAGTCCTGGATGGCCCAGCGGTAGCCGGTGGTGGGGTTGCTGGGCAGGGTGAGGATCAGGTTCTGACCGGATTTGAGCTGCAGCGGGCAGGCGCTCTGGTCATCCACGCTGATGTTTTGCTTCGGCGCGCTGGCGCACGCGGACAACAAGGCAAGGCTCAAGGGGAGAAACAGGCGGGCAACGGTCATGGGGGCTCCGGTTGTACACGACGAAGGGCGAGCATAACCGAAGATGAGACAAGGTGTGACAGGAGGGGGTTGTGTTGGCAGGTCTGGCCTCATCGGGAGCAAGCCCCCTCCCACACTTGAAGGCATTCACAAATCAAAGTGTGGGAGGGGGCTTGCCCCCGATAGCGCCAGCTCAGGCACTACATAACTGTCAGAACAACACTTTGGCCACATCCGCAAAGCGCTTGGCAAAGTGCACCGTCATGCCTTCCTTCAGGTACTCCGGCAGCTCTTCAAAGCTGCCACGGTTGGGCTCCGGCAGGATCAACTCGTGGATCTTCTGGCGCCGCGCCGCAATCACCTTCTCACGCACGCCGCCAATCGGCAGCACATGCCCGGTCAACGTCAGTTCACCGGTCATGGCCACGCCTTTTTTCGGTGGCTGGTTGCGTGCCAGGGACAGCAGCGCGCTGGCCATGGTCACGCCCGCACTCGGTCCGTCTTTTGGCGTGGCGCCTTCCGGTACGTGCAAATGGACGAAGGCTTCATCGAAGAACTTCGGATCACCGCCAAACGACTTCAGGTTGGAGCTGATGAAGCTGTAGGCGATTTCTGCAGATTCCTTCATCACGTCACCCAGTTGCCCGGTGAGCTTGAAGCCGCGATTGAGCGTGTGGATGCGCGTCGCTTCGATCGGCAAGGTCGCGCCGCCCATGCTGGTCCAGGCCAGGCCGGTAATCACACCGGTGCCCGACAGCACTTGTTCATTGCGAAACACCGGCATGCCCAGGGAGGCTTCCAGGTCCTTGTTCCCGATCTTGATCACCGAATTCGGCTCATCCAGCAGCTTGACCACCGCCTTGCGCACCAGTTTGCCCAGTTGTTTCTCCAGCTGACGCACACCGGCTTCCCGCGCATAGCCATCAATCAACGCACGCAGGGCGCCATCGCTGATGCTCAGGCTGGTTTTTGCCACACCGGCTTTTTCCAGCTGCTTGGGCCACAGGTGGCGCTTGGCGATGGCGACTTTTTCTTCGGTGATGTAGCCCGACAGGCGAATCACTTCCATGCGGTCGAGCAACGGGCCGGGGATCGAGTCCAGGGTGTTGGCGGTGCACACGAACAGCACCTTGGACAGGTCCAGGCGCAGGTCCAGGTAGTGGTCGAGGAATTCGACGTTCTGCTCGGGATCGAGGGTTTCAAGCAGCGCCGAGGCCGGGTCGCCCTGGAAGCTCTGGCCCATCTTGTCGATCTCGTCGAGCATGATCACCGGGTTCATCACTTCCACATCCTTGAGCGCCTGCACCAGCTTGCCCGGCAGCGCGCCGATGTAGGTGCGGCGGTGGCCCTTGATCTCGGCCTCGTCGCGCATGCCGCCGACACTGAAGCGGTAGAACGGCCGCCCCAGGGACTCGGCGATGGATTTACCGACGCTGGTCTTGCCCACGCCCGGCGGGCCCACCAGCAGCACGATGGAACCGGCGACCTCACCTTTATAGGCGCCTACCGCGAGGAACTCGAGGATGCGGCTCTTGATGTCATCCAGGCCCGCATGATGCTTATCCAACACCTTGCGCGCGTGTTTCAGGTCGAGTTTGTCTTCGCCATACACGCCCCACGGTACCGAAGTGGCCCAGTCCAGGTAGTTACGGGTGACGGCGTATTCCGGCGAGCCGGTTTCGAGGATCGACAGCTTGTTGAGTTCTTCATCGATACGTTTCTGCGCCTGGGCCGGCAGCGTCTTGCCCACCAGTCGCTGCTCGAATTGTTCGACATCGGCGCTGCGGTCGTCCTTGGTCAGGCCCAGCTCTTGCTGGATGACCTTGAGCTGTTCCTTGAGGAAGAACTCGCGTTGATGCTCGCCGATCTTGCGGTTCACTTCGGCCGAGAGTTCTTTTTGCAGGCGCGCGACTTCGACCTCTTTGCGCAGCATCGGCAAAACTTTTTCCATGCGTTTGAGCATGGGCACGCAATCGAGCACTTCCTGCAACTCGTTACCGGTGGCCGAGGTCAGCGCAGCGGCGAAGTCGGTGAGCGGCGACGGGTCGTTGGGGCTGAAGCGGTTGAGGTAGTTCTTCAACTCTTCGCTGTACAGCGGGTTGAGCGGCAGCAGTTCCTTGATCGCATTGATCAGCGCCATGCCGTAGGCCTTGACCTCGTCGGTCGGCTCGCTCGGCTGGTGCGGGTATTCGACCTCCACCAGGTACGGTGGGCGGTGGTGCTTGAGCCAGGTCTTGATGCGCACGCGCGTCAGGCCCTGGGCCACGAATTGCAGCTTGCCGTTTTCGCGGCTGGCGTGGTGCACCTTGACCAGGGTGCCGTACAGCGGCAGGGCAGAGGTGTCGAAGTGGCGCGGGTCTTCGGGCGGTGTATCCATGAAAAACAGGGCGAGGGAATGGTGGTCGGATTTGCTCACCAACTCCAGGGTTTCGGCCCAGGGTTCTTCATTGACGATGACCGGCAACACCTGCGCCGGAAAAAACGGCCGGTTGTGGATCGGGATGATGTAGACCTTGTCCGGCAGGTTTTGCCCAGGCAGGGCCAGGCCGGTGTTGGACGAAGTTTCAGCGTTTTCGGGGTCGGCGTAGTCGTTCAGGTCGTAATCAGGGACGTCTTGCTGGTCGCTCATGGGGCACCTGCATAAGGAAGTATGCAGCTTAGATGGGGCAGGGCAGCGGTGGTTTCAATGGTAGGGGTGAGATAGGAACATATTACATAAAGTTACTGCAGCGACGCGGTCAGCTGATTTTGTGGAGGTAGGCCGGCAGTGGCTGCTCGGGCAGTACCGAGAGCACCTTCAAGCGCTGCAACATTCGCTGCCGCGCGCGCTGCAGGTGCTCGCGCAGGTTCAGCGCGGCCGCGTCGAAAGCGCCATGCAGCAAAAGCTCCAGGATCAGGCGATGTTCGGCAAGCATGGCCGGATCGGCGCCGATCCCCAGCAATCGATGGAAAATCCGGCTGATGATCATCGGGCTCTGGCCCTGGCGGATCAGCGCGGCGATCTTGCGGTTCTGCAGGCCGGCCAGGCAGCGCTGGTGCAAGTCCTCCTCGATCTGCTCGATGGCTTCGAGGCTGCATTGCGGGTTTTGCTGGGCGGCCGTGACCCGCTGCAACATGGCTTCGAGGACTTCCCGCTCGAGGCCCGGCGCGCTCTGGCGCAAGGCCTCGGGTTCGAGGCAGGCGCGCAGTTCGTAGTCTTCGGTGACTTCCCGCGCGGTCAGCGGCCCGGCCAACCATTGGGAGTAGGGCTCTTTCTCCACCAGGCCACGGTCGCGCAGGCGCATCAGCGCTTCGCGGACCACGGCGCGGCTGACGCCGTAGTGGTCGGCGGCGGCTTGTTCGTCCAGGCGGTAATGTCCAAAGGCGATGCAGGTGGACAGCGCCGCGCCGATTTCCTCGACGATCCGCTCGCCCAGGGGCCGAGTGTCCACCAGTTCGTCGTCGCCGTTGAGGCCCAGGTGCGCGTGGCTCAGGGGCAGGCGCAGCGGCTCCACGGCCAGCCCTTCTGGATTGATCAGGTAGCCACGGCCGTTGAATCGGCAGATCAGGCCCTCATCGTGCAGCAAGTCCAGCGCCTTGCGCACCGGCACGCGGCTGGTGCCGAACAGCTCGGCCAGCGGCGCTTCCAGCAACACAAGCCCGTGGCGCGCGGTGCCGTTGACGATTGCGTCACGCATCACCTTGTGAATCATCGCGTAACGGGATGCCGGGGCGGACACTGGTTTCATCTGTTTCTCTGGGTCATGAGTGCTAGGGCGTGACGATGGCCGGGGATTCTCTCATAGATGGGCCTGTCACTCCGCGCCACGTCGGTGGCACTTTTTTGGGGCCTTTGGCGCAGGACTGTTACTTTTTTGCACCAAAATGTATTTATTCATCAAAGATACGTTATTTCATTGAGGAGCAGGCCCAGCGCTGACCTCGAATTATTTTGCTTCTTACAAAAGCCTCTATCCCGTGGATATTGGCGAAAAGCCGAAATAATACGCGCGGACACATAAAGAGACTGGCACGAAAGCTGCCTCTACAAAACGTACATTTTATAAATATATACGTTTATGAGGTGATCTTCATGTCAGACGCCACGTCAATGGCCGAAGCGTACGCCACCGGTCGCAGCGACCCGGTGCAAGTGCTCGAACAAGCGCTTGCCCACGCACGCACGGCGCCCAGCGTGTTCATCTCGCTGTGCACCGAGCGTGCCTTGCGTGAGGCGCAAGCGTCCGCTGCGCGCTGGCGTGCCGGCCAGCCGCTGAGTGTGTTCGACGGCGTGCCCCTGGCGTGGAAGGACTTGTTTGACGTGGCCGGCAGCATCACCACCGCAGGCGCCGCTTATCGCCGCGAGGCGCCGGCCGCTTTGCTCGATGCGCCAAGCGTGGGGCTGTTGTGCCGCGCCGGGATGGTCAGCGTGGGCAAGACCAACCTCAGTGAGCTGGCGTATTCGGGCCTGGGCCTGAACCCGCATTTTGGCACGCCCTACAACCCCAACAGCAGCGACCAGCCGCGGATTCCCGGCGGCTCGTCATCGGGTTCGGCCGTGGCCGTGGCGGCCGGGATCGTGCCGATTGCCATGGGCACCGACACCGCTGGCTCGATCCGCATTCCCGCCGCCTTGAATGGCGTAGTGGGCTACCGCAGCAGCTGCCGCCGCTACAGCCGCGACGGTGTGTTTCCATTGGCGCGCAGCCTCGACAGCCTTGGCCCGCTGGCCCGCAGCGTGCGTGATGCCCTGGTCATCGACGACCTGCTCCATGGCCGTGCGCAAACCCACGTTGCCCGCAGCCTGAAGGGCCAGCGTTTCGTGCTCGAGCAAGGCGCGCTGGAAGGCATTGAACCGGCGGTGCGCAATAACCTGCTGCGCGCGGTGGACCAGCTCAAGGCTGCCGGCGCGTTGATCGATCTGCGCCCCTGCGCCACCTTCCAGGCCGCCCTCGACCTGATCCGGCAGCACGGCTGGCTTGGCGCTTTCGAAGCCTTCGCCCTGCACCAGGCCCTGCTCGACAGCCCTGACGCCGAGCAGCTCGACCCCCGCGTGCGTCGCCGCCTCGAAGCCGCGCGCGGCTTGCCAGCCAGCCAACTGATCCACCTGACTGACGCCCGCAGGCGTCTGCAGAACCAACTGAGCGACGACCTCGACGGCGCTCTGCTGATCACCCCGACCGTCGCCCACGTCGCCCCGGCGCTGGCACCGCTGGAGGCCGACGACGAATTGTTCGTCAGCACCAACCTGGCGACCCTGCGCCTGACCATGCCCGGCAGCCTGCTCGACATGCCGGGCGTCAGCCTGCCCAGCGGCCGCGACGCCCTGGGCCTGCCCACCGCGCTGCTGCTCAGCGCCCCTTGTGGCGAAGACGCGCGCCTGCTCAGGGCCGCGCTGTCGGTCGAAACCGCCCTCAACCCTAAGGAGACACACCATGGCTAAAGACATCCTCTGTGCATTTGGCGTCGACGTTGACGCCGTCGCCGGCTGGCTCGGTTCCTACGGCGGTGAAGACTCGCCGGACGACATCTCTCGCGGCCTGTTCGCCGGTGAGGTCGGCGCGCCGCGCCTGCTCAAATTGTTCGAGCGCTACGGCCTGCGCACCACCTGGTTTATCCCCGGCCACTCGATGGAAACCTTCCCCGAACAGATGAAGGCCGTGGCCGACGCCGGCCACGAAATCGGCGTGCACGGCTACAGCCACGAAAACCCCATCGCGATGACCGCCGAGCAGGAAGAAATCGTCCTCGATAAATCCATCGAACTGATCACCCAGGTCACCGGCAAGCGCCCCACCGGCTACGTCGCGCCGTGGTGGGAATTCAGTAAAGTCACCAACGAGCTGCTGCTGAAGAAAGGCATCAAGTACGACCACAGCCTGATGCACAACGACTTCCATCCCTACTACGTGCGCAAGGGCGACAGCTGGACCAAGATCGACTACAGCCAGCACCCCGACACCTGGATGAAACCCCTGGTGCGCGGCGAGGAAACCGACTTGGTGGAAATCCCGGCCAACTGGTACCTCGACGACCTGCCGCCAATGATGTTCATCAAGAAAGCCCCCAACAGCCACGGCTTCGTCAACCCGCGTCACCTGGAAGAAATGTGGCGCGACCAGTTCGACTGGGTCTACCGCGAGCATGAACACGCGGTGTTCACCATGACCATCCACCCCGACGTGTCCGGCCGGCCGCAAGTGCTGCTGATGCTTGAGCGTCTGATCGAACACATCCAGAGCCATGCCGGCGTGCGCTTCGTCACCTTCGATGAAATCGCCGACGACTTTATCCGCCGTCAACCCCGCACCTGACCCGAACCCTGTAGGAGCGAGCTTGCTCGCGAAACGCCTGAGAGCACCGCGTGCATTCAGGATGCCTGCGTCATCGTTGACGATTTTCGCGAGCAAGCTCGCTCCTACAGAAAGCCCACTCCACCTCCCGAGGCGCGCTCCATGTCTATCTACAACAAGCTTGACCTGACCGGCTGGAAACCCCGGCAACTGACGTCCCAGGAAGTGCGCTTCGCCACCTGGATCGCGTTCTTTGCCTGGGTGTTCGCGGTGTATGACTTCATCCTGTTCGGCACTTTGCTGCCGGAGATCGGCCGGCACTTTGGCTGGGGTGAAGTGGAGCAGGCGCAAATCGCGACCTGGGTGGCGGTGGGCACGGCGGTGGTCGCGTTCGCCATCGGTCCCATCGTCGATAAACTGGGGCGCCGCCAGGGGATTATTCTGACCGTGGCCGGCTCCGCGCTGTGCTCGGCGCTCACCGCGATCGGCGGGGCGTGGGGCAAGTCGCCGCTGATCCTGATTCGCTCGCTGGGTGGCCTGGGGTATGCCGAGGAAACCGTCAATGCGACGTATCTGAGTGAGCTGTACGGCGCCTCGCAAGACCCGAAACTGACCAAGCGTCGCGGCTTCATCTACAGCCTGGTACAAGGCGGCTGGCCGGTCGGGGCCTTGATCGCCGCGGGGTTGACCGCGCTGCTGCTGCCGATTATCGGCTGGCAGGGCTGCTTCGTCTTCGCCGCGATCCCGGCCATTGTGATCGCGATCATGGCGCGCAAGCTCAAGGAGAGCCCGCAGTTCCAGATTCACCAGCGCATCAGCCAACTGCGTAAACGCGGTGCGGTGAGCGAGGCGCAGAACGTCGCCGTGACCTACGGCGTGGATTATGACGAACACAGCAAGGCCGGCCTCAAGGCCGCATTCCGGGGCCCGGCGCGGCGCGCCACCCTGGTGATCGGCGCCGCGCTGTTGCTCAACTGGGCGGCGATCCAGGTGTTCAGCGTGCTGGGCACCTCGGTGATCGTCAGCGTGCACCACATCTCGTTCGAAAGCTCGCTGATCATCCTCGTGCTGTCGAACCTGGTGGGTTATTGCGGGTACCTCAGCCACGGCTGGATGGGCGACAAGATCGGGCGGCGCAACGTGATCGGCCTGGGCTGGATGCTCGGCGGCCTGGCATTCGCCGGGATGCTGTTCGGCCCGAGCAACATGCCGATGGTGGTTGGGCTGTACAGCCTGGGCCTGTTCTTCCTGATCGGGCCGTACTCGGCGGCGCTGTTCTTCATCAGCGAAAGCTTCCCCACCAGCATCCGCGCCACCGGTGGCGCGATCATTCATGCCATGGGCCCGATCGGCGCCGTGTTGGCCGGGTTTGGCGCCACCCAGGTGCTGTCCGCCGGCAGCGACTGGCAGACCGCCGCGCTGTGGTTCGGCGCGCTGCCGTGCTTCTTGTCCGGCGCGTTGATGTTTGCCGCGCGCCATGTGCGTCCGGAAACCGTTCAGTAAGGAGTTCTCGATGAACCGTAAAGTTGCCTTGATTACCGGTGCTGCCAGCGGCATCGGCCAAGCCCTTGCCGTGGCCTACGGGCGCAGCGGCGTGGCGGTGGTGGGCGGGTATTACCCGGCCGATCCCCATGACCCGCAAAGCACGGTTGCCCTGGTGGAAGAAGCCGGCGGCGAATGCCTGATGCTGGCGCTGGACGTGGGCGACAGCGCCTCGGTGGATGCCATGGCCGAGCAGGCGGTGCAGCATTTTGGGCGCCTCGATTACGCCGTGGCCAATGCCGGCTTGTTGCGTCGCGCGCCGTTGCTGGAGATGACCGACGCGTTGTGGGACGAGATGCTCAATATCGACCTCACGGGGGTGATGCGCACCTTCCGCGCGGCGACCCGGCATATGCGCGAAGGCGGCGCGCTGGTGGCAATTTCTTCGATTGCCGGCGGCGTGTATGGCTGGCAGGAGCACAGCCATTACGCGGCGGCCAAGGCCGGGGTGCCGGGGTTGTGTCGTTCGCTGGCGGTGGAACTGGCGGCCAAGGGCATTCGGTGCAATGCGGTGATCCCGGGGTTGATCGAGACGCCGCAGTCATTGGATGCGAAGAATTCGCTGGGGCCTGAAGGGTTGGCCAAGGCTGCCAAGGCAATCCCGCTGGGCCGGGTAGGGCGGGCGGATGAAGTGGCGTCGCTGGTGCAGTTCTTGACCAGTGATGCAGCGAGCTACGTGACCGGGCAAAGCATCATCATCGACGGCGGCCTGACCGTGCGCTGGCCTGACTGACCGCGCTCGTTCCCACGCTCCGCGTGGGAATGCATCAGCGTGACGCTTCGCGTCACAACAGCGGACGCAGAGCGTCCAAGGCGGCATTCCCACGCAGAGCGTGGGAACGATCAATGAGGAAATAAAAATGAGCCTGTTGAATAACCGCCGCGCCGTCATCACCGGGGCCGGCAGCGGCATCGGTGCCGCCATTGCCCAGGCTTACGCGGTCGAGGGCGCACGCCTGGTGTTGGCCGACCGCAACGCCGCGAGCCTTGCCGAGGTCGCGATCACCTGTCGCAACCTGGGTGCCGAGGTGTTCGAATGCCTGGCCGATGTCGGTACCGTCGAAGGCGCCCAGGCCAGTGTCGACCGGTGCGTCGAGCACTTCGGCGGGATCGACATCCTGGTCAACAATGCCGGCATGCTGACCCAGGCGCGTTGCGTCGATCTGTCCCTCGAGATGTGGAACGACATGCTGCGGGTCGACCTCACCAGCGTGTTCATCGCCAGCCAACGCGCCTTGCCGCATATGCTCGCGCAGCGCTGGGGGCGGATCATCAACGTTGCCTCGCAACTGGGCATCAAGGGCGGTGCCGAGCTTTGCCACTACGCGGCGGCCAAGGCCGGGGTGATCGGCTTCACCAAGTCCCTGGCCCTGGAAGTGGCCAAGGACAATGTGCTGGTCAACGCTATCGCCCCAGGCCCGATCGAAACCCCGCTGGTGGGCGGCATCAGCGACAGCTGGAAACGCGCCAAGGCCGCCGAACTGCCCCTGGGCCGATTCGGCCTGGCGGACGAAGTCGCGCCCACCGCCGTGCTGCTGGCCAGTACCCCGGGCGGTAATCTGTTCGTCGGCCAGACCCTCGGCCCGAACGCCGGCGATGTCATGCCATGAGCGGGGCTTAGCCATGTGCGGACTCTGTGGCTTGCTCGGCGAAGACGTGCATTGGAGCGACCCCTTGGGCGATGCACTGCCCAGGCGCCGCGAGCGCCTGCGCCGGATCGCGGCGATCAACCAGGTGCTGGCGGTGTTTCGGCTCAAGGTCGAGGATTTCCAGGGCGCGTCGTACCTGTTGCTCGGCGCGACCGGCAAACAGGCCCTGGCCAGCGGCCTGGATCAACTCTGGCAGGCGGCCGAAACCATGCTCGGCCGGCCGCTGGATCCCCTTGACCCGCGTCTACTTGACCACCTGGAAAACACCCCACTGTAGGAGCGAGCTTGCTCGCGAAAAACGTCAACGCTAACGCGTGTTGTCTGGATGTACGTGGCGCTCTCGGGTTTTTCGCGAGCAAGCTCGCTCCTACAGTGGGCGGAGGTAAATATGAGTATTGCTCTGAATGTGATCACCGGTTTCCTCGGCAGCGGCAAAACCACCTTGCTCAAGCGTCTGTTGCAGGGCGAAAGCCTGGGCGACACCGCGTTGCTGATCAATGAGTTCGGCGATGTCGGCATTGATCATCTGCTGGTGGAAGAGGTTGCACCAGACACCGTCCTGCTGCCCAGCGGCTGTGTGTGCTGCTCGATTCGCGGCGAGTTGAAAGACGCACTGCTCGGCCTGTTGCAACGCCGTGAACGCGGGGAAATCCCGGCCTTCAAACGGGTGATCCTGGAAACCACCGGCCTGGCCGACCCCGCGCCGATCCTCGCCACGCTGAACAACGACGTTCAACTGCGCGGGCGTTTTCATATCGGCCTGGTGACCACCCTGGTCGACGCCAGCCATGCCGCCTTGCAGGAACGCCTGCACCCGGAGTGGCTGGCCCAGGTGGCGGCGGCCGACCGGCTGTTGCTGAGCAAGACCGACCTGGTCGACGATTGCGCCGCGCTGCGCGAGCATCTGCACGCGCTCAACGGCGGTACGTTGATCCTCGATACCCAGGCGATTCACAGCGGCGATCAACTGCTGCTCGGCGAGGGTGTGCGCGGCGCCGAGCCTGCCGTCGAGGTCAGTCGCTGGCAGCTGCATCAACCCGCCACGGTTAATCATGGCGCGGCGCAGGTGTGCTGCCTGAGCTTCGAGCAACCGCTGGACTGGGTCGGGTTCGGGGTGTGGTTGTCGATGCTGCTAAGATGCCACGGCGAACGAATCCTTCGCGTCAAAGGACTGCTCAACGTGAACGCAAGCTCGGCCCCCATCGTCATCCATGGTGTGCAGCACTGCCTGCATGCCCCGGTGCATTTGCCTGCCTGGCCTGGCACTGAGCGCCAGTCGCGCCTGGTGTTCATCTTGCGCGGCCTCGACCCCGCGCTGTTGCGCCGTTCCTTCGACGTGTTCGCGCGGCGGTTCGCGGCATGATCACACTGCGCGTGCTCGGCACCTCCGTGACCTTGCTCGAATGCCTGCGCGTGCGGGCCGAGCAGGAGCTGGGCATTCGCCTGGTGTACCAGGTGCATGATGTGGAACAAGCCCAGCGTATCGCGGTGATGCAGCCCGACAGCTACGACCTGTACGACCAGTGGTTCCACAACGTCGACTTTGTGTGGCCGGCGCGGGCGATCCAGCCGATCGACACGCGGCGCATCGCGCTGTGGCATGAGATCAACGACCTGCCCAAGCGTGGTCGACTCTCGCCCAACGACCGCCTGGGCAGTGGCAGCGTGCCGAGTGAGCGGCTGTTCGTGCAGCACGACGGCAGCCTCGGCAGCAGCGCAACCGAGCGCATCAGCATGCTGCCGCTGACCCACAACGCCGACAGTTTTGCCTATCGCCCCGAGCGTTTGCCCGAAGGTTTCTGCCACGGCAACGAAAGCTGGGGCTGGCTGCTCGACCCGGCGTGGCGCGCACGCACCGCCCTGCAAAGCGACGCCGCCATCGGCGCCCTGGATGCCGCGCTGGCCGTACAGGGTGCGGGGCTGGCGCAGTTCCGGGACATCGGCAACATGAGCATCGAGGAGATCGACGTGCTGGCCGAAATCCTGGTGCGCAAGCAGAAGGAGGGGCACTTTGCGGCGTTCTGGTCGGACGACGAAGAAGCCGCGCAATTGATGCTCAGCCCGAGCATCGACATCCAGAGCCTGTGGTCGCCGACCTTGATGCGCCTGCACCGTGCCGGGGTGAAATACCGGCTCGCCGTGCCGCGCGAAGGCTATCGCGCCTGGTTCGGCGGCTTGTCGTTGTCGCGCCATGCCCAGGGGCCTGTGCTGGATGCGGCCTATGCCTACCTGAACTGGTGGTTGTCCGGCTGGCCGGGGGCGGTGATGGCGCGCCAGGGTTACTACATCGGTAACCCGGCGCGTACCCGCGATCATCTGAGCAGCGCCGAGTGGGATTACTGGTACGCCGGCAAGCCTGCGCGTGAAGAGCTGTCGGGCAGCGATGGCTTGCCATTGATCGACATCGGCGAGGTGCGCGACGGCGGCTCCTATGAGCAGCGCATGGGGCACATTGCGGTGTGGAATTCGGTGATGGACGAGCACAACTACCTGGTGCGCCGTTGGGGCGATTTCATGCGCGCACGTTGCCTGTAAAACCCACGACGGCTTATCAGGCGTGCACAAAAAAGGCGGCTACCCATCGGGTAGCCGCCTTTGTTTTACCGCCGGGTTTACTTAATCCGGCAGTTTGAACGCCATCACGTAGTCACCCTGCTTGGTGCCCAGGGAACCGTGACCGCCGGCCATGACCAGCACGTATTGCTTGCCGTCCTTGCCGGTGTAGGTCATCGGGGTGGTTTGCGCGCCTGCAGGCAGGCGGCCTTCCCACAGTTGCTTGCCGTTTTTCACGTCGTAGGCACGCAGGTACTGGTCGAGGGTGCCGCTCAGGAACGCCACGCCACCTGCAGTGGTGAAGGTACCGCCCAGGCTTGGCACGCCCATGGTCAGCGGGATCGGAACCGGCGAGCTGTCACGCACGGTGCCGTTCTTGTGCATCCAGATGGTTTGGTGGGTGGTCAGGTCGACCGCCGCCACGTAACCCCAGGCTGGCGCCTGGCACGGCAGGCCCAGCGGCGAGAGCAGCGCTTCGAGGATCACGCCATACGGCGCGCCTTTGTTCGGCTGTACGCCTTGGGTTTCGCTGACACGTGGGCCTTGCTTGGCGATGTCGGCGGCCGGGATCAGTTTCGATTTGAACGCCATGTAGCTCGGGTTCACGAAAGCGATCTGGCGGACCGGGTCAACCGAGATGCCGCCCCAGTCGAACACGCCGAAGTTACCTGGGTAGACGATCGAGCCTTGCAGCGACGGCGGCGTGAACGGGCCATCGTAGCGCATCGACTTGAAGTCGATCCGGCACAGCATCTGGTCGAACGGTGTCACGCCCCACATATCGCGTTCTTTCAACGGCGGTGGCATGAAGTTCAGGTCGGACTTGGGCTGGGTAGGGGAGGTGCGATCGCCGGCAACGGCGCCCTGTGGTACCGGGATTTCATTGATCGGCACTACCGGTTGGCCGGTGGCACGGTCCAGCACGTAGATGCTGCCTTGCTTGGTCGACGCCATCACCGCTTGCTTGACGCCGTCAGCGGTCTTGATGTCGATCAGCGAAGGCTGGCCGCCCACGTCCATGTCCCACAGGTCGTGGTGGGTGAACTGGAAGGTCCACTTCACGTGGCCGCTGTCGATGTCCAGGGCGGTCAGGCCGGCAGCGTATTTTTCGGAGTCATCGGTACGGTCACCGCCGTACTGGTCGGGCATCTGGTTGCCCATCGGCAGGTAGAGCATGCCGAGTTTTTCATCCACGGCGAACATGGACCACATGTTCGGCGAGTTGCGGGTGTAGGTCTTGCCCTCGGCCAACGGGGTGGTGTCGTCCGGGTTGCCGCTGTCCCAGTTCCACACCAGCTTGCCGGTGTGCACGTCGAACGCACGGATCACGCCGCTTGGCTCGTCGGTGGAGACGTTGTCGGTCACGTGACCGCCGATCACCACCAGGTTTTTGGTCACGGCCGGTGGCGAAGTGGAGTAGTAACCGCCTGGGGCGAAGGTGCCGATATTGGCACGCAGGTCGACTTGGCCTTTGTCACCGAAGTCTTCGCACATCTTGCCGGTGTCGGCGTTCAGGGCGATCAGACGGGTGTCGGCAGTCGGCACGAAGATGCGTTTCGGGCAGGCGGTCGGCGCGGCGGCCGGGCTGGCGCTGCCAGTCGGGCTCTGCTCGGAGGCGTAGGCGGCGTCATCGTGATACGACACGCCACGGCAGGTCATGTGCGCCCAACCCTTGAAGTTCTCGGCACCCTGGGTGGTGATCTTCGGGTCGAAACGCCAGATTTCCTTGCCGGTGTCCGGGTCCAGGGCAATCACTTGGCTGTGCGGGGTACACACGTACAGCATGCCGTTGACTTTCAGCGGGGTGTTTTCCGCAGTGGTTTCACCGGGATCGCCTGCGCCCGGAATGTCACCGGTACGGAAGGTCCACGCCGGCACCAGCTTGTGTGCGTTTTCCGGGGTGATCTGGGCCAGCGGCGAGTAACGGTCGCCGAAGGCCGAACGGCCGTAGGAGTTCCAGTCGCCATCGGCCTGGGCAGGCGCAGCGCTGGCCATGCCAGGCACAGCATCGCGGTCCAGTTGGCCGGTCTTGACCATTTCGCCGGGGTTGGTGAATTGGCTGGCCAGGGCGGCAGCGCCCGCCAGCACCACGGCCACGCTCAGCGCGCCGGTGCCCAGCGGCGCGGCTTGACCACGCAGCAACGGACGGCGAAACCATGGCAACAACATGACGATGCCCAAGGCGAACAGCAGGGCCAGGCGCGGCACCAACTGCCACCAGTCCAAGCCGACTTCCCATAGCGCCCACACCGTGCTGGCGAACAGCACCAGTGCGTACAGGCCCAGCGCAGCGCGGCGGGTGGCCAGCAGCAAGACGCCGGTCAGGGCAATGCCGATACCGGCCAGCAGGTAATACAGCGAGCCGCCGAGCATGCTCAGCTTGACCCCACCGGCCAGCAAGGCCAGCCCCATGATCAGCAGCAAGACGCCTAGCAACCTGGGCAGCAGGCGGCTTGAGCTCGAGGCACCATCAGTGCTCATAGTGTGTTTCTCCGTTACGTTGGAATTATGTAAGCCCGTGCTTCACTCACTGTAGATGACGATTCGGCGCGGGCTTGGTTCAGCGTTATTTTTGGTTTTTTCTGTGGATAACTGGGTTATCCACAGGCGGGCAATAAACCCCCAGGCGCAGGTCGATTTAAGACAGCGCTGTCTTTGCGTGAAGGGAAGATTCGGCAAATGGGGTCAGACCGGGGGTGAAGCGTTTCAGGTTGTTGCGAAGGATAATGCGGCGGGGCGTTTAGAGAAAGGGTGAATCGCAAGATGCATCATTTCAGATTTGGTAACAGTGACAGATCGTCGCTGCAGAAAACTGTGGGAGGGGGCTGATCGTTCCTACGCTCTGCGTGGGAATGCCTCCTGCGACGCTCCGCGTCGCGCCAACTACCGGGCACACGTGACGCAGAGCGTCACGGGCTGCGTTCCCACGCGGAGCGTGGGAACGATCGTTCGGGCGTGGGTTAGAAGGTGGTGCGGATGCCGACTTGCACGCTGCGCCCCGGCGCCGGCGCAATATCGCGCAGGATCGAGCTGGCGTAGCGCACGGTCTGGTTGGTCAGGTTTTCGCCATTGACGAACGCCAGCCACTGGCTGCCGCCGACATTGAAGTGATAACCGGCGCTCGCGCCTAGGGTTGTATAGCCATCGGTGCCGCTTTCGTTATCCGGCACGCGGCCTTGGCCGGCGGCATGTTCTACGTCGATACGCGCCTGCCAGCGATCCAGCTCCCACAGCAAACCGCTGTTCAAGCGCAGCGGCGCAATGCGCGGCAGGGCTTCGCCGGTGTCCAGGTTGGTTGCACGCGTGTAGTCGCCCGACAGCTCCATGGCGAACTTGCCGTAGGCGCCCTCGCCGAGTTTCCAGTGATCCTGGGCTTCGAAGCCGGCGAAACGTGCGCGTACCCCGGAGTAGGTGTACTCGGGAATACCGCCTGCGTCCTCTTCACCTTCGTCGTTCAATGTACGGCCAGTGCCGAGCAAGCCGATGTAGTTGGAGAAGCGGCTGTAGAACACGCCGAAGCTGCCCTTGTGGGTGCCATTGTCAAAGCGCAGGGCCAGGTCGCTGGACACGGCTTTTTCCTTCGACAGGTTGGCGTCGCCCAATTCATAAGTGCCGGTGGCGACGTGCGCGCCATTGGCGTACAGCTCGTAGAACGTCGGGGCGCGCTCGGTGTAGCCCAGGGTGGCGGCCAACGACCAGATCGGCGTCAGGCTGTAGACCGCGCCAGACGACAGGCTGCCTGCGGTGAAGGTATTGGCCTTGTCGGCATTGGCGAAGCGCGCGTTGCCCTTGGCATCCGGGTCGACGCTGGTATGTTCCAGGCGCCCGCCGAGGCTGAGGGTGAGGCGCTCGGTGGCATGCATCTGCTCAAGAATGAACAGTGCGCCGGCGTTGGTATCGGTCTGGGGCACGAAGGCTTCTTCGCCCAGGGCCGAAAACTCGTTGCGGGTCACTTGCGCGCCGACCACGCCGTCGAATGGCCCGATGGGCTGGTGGCGGGCTTCCAAGCGGGCTTCATAGCCTTTGTTCTTAAAGGTGGTGCCGGTCTCGCCCCCTTCGATTTCGCGGTGCTGGTAGTCGGTGTAGCCTGCGTCGATTTTCACCGAGGTAAACGGGCCTTGCAGGTTGCGGATTTCGGAGGCGAACGCGTAGTGCTCCTGTTGCATGCGGATGCGCACATCCTGCTCGGCGGGCGAGCCGTAGTTGCTGTCGTAGTTGCTGTAGGACAGGCCCGCGTAGCCATCGTCCCAGGTGTATGAACCGCCCACCGCGCCGCCATCCTGGCGCCCGTCGCTGTTGCCCAGGCGACCGTTTTTGCCGGGACCAGCGTCGGTTTCGGGCGCATGACGGCTGCGCGCATCACCGGGAATTTTCAGGTCGTTGAACTCCCGCGCGTTGGCATCCAGGTGCAAGGCGAAGGTGCCGTCGCCGGCTTCCAGCTTGCCCGCGCTGCTGCGCGTGGTGTCGGCACCGCCGTAGCGCAGTTCACCGGCACCGTGGATGCCCTCGATGGCTGTGGTGGGGATGCGGTTGTCGAAGGTGTTGACCACCCCGCCGATGGCGCTGCCGCCGTACAACAAAGCCGCCGGGCCGCGCACGATTTCAATGCGCTCGACGTTGATCGGGTCCAGCGGCACGGCGTGGTCATAGGACAGTGACGACGCATCCAGCGCGCCCACGCCGTTGCGCAGCAGGCGAATACGGTCACCGTCCTGGCCACGAATGATCGGCCGGCTGGCACCGGGGCCAAAGTACGAAGACGACACGCCCGGCTGCTTGTTCAGGGTTTCGCCCAGGCTGCCTTTTTGTTGCAGGGTCAGCTCGTCGCCCTCCAGCACGGTGGTGGGCGAGGCGAGTTGCGCGCTGCCCAGGGGATTGCCAGTGATGACTTGCGATGGCAGTTCCAGGGCGTGGGCTTCGGAGCAGATCAGCAGGGCGGCGGCGAGGGGCGACAGGCGCCAGAGACAGGAGAGCGACATCGGACATTCCTTGGCAAGATCTTGATAAGTATCGTTACAATATAACATCTCTTTTTTCGCTGAAAAGGGGAACTTTTACCAACGGGCTATATTCAATGCAGTGCTTCCACCGGTACGCCCCGTCCGCTAAGGTGCGCGGCTGTGTTTTCTCTCTCGCAAAAGGCCCGGCATGACCGCGACAAGCAACGACCCACTTCACGGCGTGACCCTGCAACACGTCCTCACCACCCTGGTGGAACACTACGAATGGGCAGGCCTGGCCGAACGCATTGATATCCGCTGCTTCAAGAGCGATCCCAGCATCAAGTCGAGCCTGACCTTCCTGCGCAAGACCCCATGGGCGCGGGAAAAAGTCGAAGGCTTGTACGTCAAGCTGATGCGCACCAAACGCCCGCTGGACTGAGCCCGTGAAGCGTTTTGTGGCGGCGGCCGCGTTGGCCGGTTGGGTGGGGCTGGCGATTCAGCAATACCTGATCCTGTATTCGCGCTGGTCCAGCGGCGCCAGCCTGCTGGGCGGCTTGATCAGTTTCTTCAGTTTTTTCACGGTGCTGACCAATACCTTGGTCGTCGTGGTGCTGAGCTATTGGCTGGTCAAGCGCGAATCTGCCGGCAAGCGGTTTTTCCTCGCGCCGGTTATCAGCAGTGGTATTGCCGCGAGCATTGTCGTGGTAAGCCTGGCCTACAACCTGTTGCTGCGGCACTTATGGAGCCCCGAGGGCTTTCAATTCATTGCCGATGAATTGCTGCACGACGTGATGCCGGTGCTGTTTCTGATCTATTGGTGGCGGTGCGTGCCCAAGGGCACCTTGCGGCTCAAGCACATTGCCGGGTGGGTGGTTTACCCCCTGGTGTACTTCGCCTATGTGCTGTTGCGCGGGCATTTGCTGGGGCAGTATCAGTACCCGTTCATGGATGTGGACAGCCTGGGTTACCCGCAGGTGTTCTTGAATGCCGGGGGGATTTTGCTGGGGTTTATCGTCATTGCGTTGGCGGTAGTGGGGCTGGATAACCGCCTGAAAAGGTGACCCACGATCTAAAGTGGGCACAGTCAGTGTGGGAGGGGGCTTGCTCCCGATGGCGGTGTGTCAGAACAAATTTATTTACTGATCCACCGCTATCGGGAGCAAGCCCCCTCCCACAGTTTTGACCGAATTCAGGTTTAATCTTCTTCACTGCCTTCTGCCCGCCAGTAGCCCACGGCCTTGAGGTACTCCTCATTGACCTTGTGGGTATCCAGCAACACCCGCCGCACCTGGCGCGACAGCTTGGTTTCGGTCGCGACAAAGCTGTACAACTTTCCGCCGGACAACGTCAGGTTGCGCACGACCTCGAGCAGGTCTGCCTCGCCGCGCACCACCCAGATAATTTCGACATCCGCCGCGCTCTGCAGCACTTGCTGCTCTGCGGCATCGGCAATTTCGATCACCGCCAGCACCTTGCGCCCGGCGGGCAGTTCTTCCAGGCGCCGGCCGATGGCGGGCAGGGCGGTTTCATCGCCGATCAGCAGGTAGCTGTCGAAGATATCCGGCACGATCATCGAACTCCGTGGCCCGCCGATATACAGGTGCTGGCCGACTTGCGCCTGCTCGGCCCAGGTAGACGCAGGGCCATCGCCGTGCAGCACGAAGTCGATAACCAGTTCGCCAATGCTCAGGTCGTAACGCCGTGGCGTGTAATCGCGCATCGCCGGTTGCGGGCCGTCGCCCTTGATGGTGAACGTCGGGCTTTCCAGGGCCGCTTGTTCGGCGGCGTTCTTTGGGAACAGCAGCTTGATGTGATCATCGCTGCCCAGGCTGACAAAGCCCGCCAGTTCCGGGCCGCCCAACGTAATGCGGCGCATGCGCGGGGTGATGTCCACCACCCGCAGTACCTGCAGGCGGCGGCGTTTGATGTCGTGGGTCACGCGGTGAATGGCTTGTGTGTTCATTGGTCTTTCCCGTCGGCAATGGCTTGCGCGGCGCGGTTGAGCAGCGCCGCGACCCGCGTGATTTCGTCCGGGCTCCAGCGCCCGTGGTGCGAATGCAAGGCATGGCGCAGGTTGTGCACCGCCTCGTGGATTTCCGGTGGCCGGTCCTGGCCGCGCAGCGAGCGTTTGCTTACGTCCATGCGCATGCGAATGCCTTCGAGGGCAACCGCCTGTTCGCTCAATAAGAGACGACCGGCATCGGTGATGGTGTAGCGTTTTTTTCCGCCCTCGGCGTCGCCCGTGATCAATTCGCTTTCTTCGAGAAAGGTCAGCGTGGGGTAGATCACCCCGGGGCTGGGGCTGTAGGCGCCGTCGAACAGGGTTTCGATCCGGCGGATCAGGTCGTAGCCGTGGCAGGGCATTTCGGCGATCAGCGCCGGTAGCAGCAATTTCAGATCACCCGGCGCAAAGACGCGCGGACCACGCTCGGCCCGTTCGCGGCTGGAGCGTTTGTCAAAGATGTCGCGGCCGCTACCGGTTGCGCGGTGGGAATGAGGGTCTTTCATCGTCGTGCTCTCTGAAAAATCAAGATACAACTTAAGATATATCTTATCCTGCGTAAAGGCCTTCTCCGATGAGCGGTTCGGCGGCAGCCAAAGGCGATGACGACTGGTAATGACGAACATACCGAGTTATTAAAAAACTAAGACAGGATTAAAAGATTGAGTTAATACTCTAATTAGATGTTTAATTAAGCCTCGTTATATCGCCATGTAATACGTTTCTGACAGTCCGGGTTTTTAGCGCGCGTAAGTCATGAGTTTATAGTGCCTTTGTAGGATATGTATTACAGGTGCTGATGGCATTATTTGGCTTTTTTGTTTTTGTCTCACTGGTTATATGGCCTATGGCTACATGCTATAGAGAAGGCTCTGGCTTACTTTGTTTTTAATTCGGTGGAAGATATGCCTGCGTCCTAAGACACAGTCGGATCTTGCAAAGCTGTGCTCTTTAAATGCGTGAGAAAGTTGCAAGCTGATCGGGCTTTCAACTCAATTAATGCGATATACAGGTACCTAATAATGCTCAAGAAAACTGCTTTCGTGCTGCCACTGGTTATGTTGGCCTTCGGTTCTTCCAGCGTCTTTGCCGCCGGTGAAGCCACCAGCGTCATCAACATCAAGGCAACCATTCCTACCAAACAGTTCCATGCACAACCGCTCAACCCGGACTTCGGTCGCGATGAGACCATGACCTACAACACCGTGACCGGTAGCCTGAGCAGCCTGCGCGAAACCTACGCGGTAAAAAATACCGACGGTTCGATCAAGGCTTACATCGAAGGCGGTCCAGCTTCCCTGAGCAACGGCACTGCGTCCATTGCCCTGGCCACTTCCTTCAACGGCGTCACCCTGACCGGCTCGCCGCTGGAAGTTGTCGATGATGCCAGTTCCACTCCAGGTACCCAGGCTGACCTGGTTATTGTTCCAGCCAAACCTGCCGACACGGATGCGGGTCTCTTCACCACCAACTTCACCGTGGTCTTCGACCACGAGCCTCGCGTCACCCTGTGAGCGCAATAAGTTGACCCGTAAGCGTCGTTTTATTGGGTAGCGATTACCGATCAACAGGCAGTGTCCCTGTCGGTTGATCGGTCTTTATTGTGTTGAAAATCCGTATTCAGAGTATTCCGTTCATGTTCCCGATGACTCCCATCGCGGCAGCGCTTGCCCTGTTGTTTTGTGCGGGTGCGTTAGCTGCTCCAGTGGCCGATGGCACAACACCGCGCAGTTTGCTGGCTCAGGCCAAGGGTTTGCCGGCGGACTTTGAAGAGCACTTTTTCGATGTGCCCCTGGCCGTTCGAGTTGAGCGTGACCAAGAGTTCGTAGGGGAGGCAATGATTGTCTTGTCTCGTGAAGACACCCTGACCCTGCTTTCGTTTAACGACCATGAAGGAAGCCCGGTCAAGGACGATGAACGTGAGCGCTGGGCCGAGTACCTCAAGCAGCAAGTGCCACTGGGCGCCTGCGAGAGTAATTGCCCCGACCAGTTGCTGGCCGTGCACTACAACCTGGAAAAATCCCTGGTCTCACTGCTGACCGAGAACGCCGAGCGCGACACCGAAAGCCGGCGTTATCACGAGCTTCCCCACGAGGGCAGCGCAGGCCTGATTGTGCGTAACCAACTGAACCTTAACGGCGGCCAGGGCCAGGACACGGGCGGGCGTTTTGGGATTGACGCCAGCAGCAGCCTGGGCAATTGGAGCCAGGTGTTGAACGCGCAGTTTTCGCGCCTCGGCGGCCCCGATAACGACGCCCTCAACCATGCGGTGTACTCGCTCTACACCCAGCGCGAACTGGAAGGCCAGTTCCTGCGCCTGGGCTATTTCACGCCCAATGCCGAGGGTCTCACCCGGCAACTGCGCACCTTCGGCGCCAGCCCCGACACCGCCATCGGCGTGATGTACGGCAGCTCCGACACCTTGATGATCAACAACCCCAAGGCCAGCATCTATCCGATTGCCATTACCGCCAACCGCCAGGGTTCGGTGGAGATTTATCGCAATGGCCTGTTGATCAACACCCAGCCCGTCACCAGTGGCCTGCAGAACCTGGACACACGTCCGTTGCCCGGCGGGATCTATGAGGTCGAAGTGCGCCTGATAGAAGACGGCCAGGTCACTAACACCACCCAGGAGTTGGTCTACAAGCCCAACAACTGGCGCAACAACGATGACCGCTGGCGCTATAACGTATTTGCCGGCCAGGAAAGCAAGTTGCTCAGCAACTGGGATGAACAGTCCAGTGGCGACACGACCGCTGGCGTCTCCCTCAACTACCTGGCCCACCCGCGCGTGGTGTTGGGCGTTTCGGGGCGCCAGGTTAAAGACCGCATGCAATACGGCACCTCCATCGACTGGACGTTGGCCAGCTCCGCCAGCGTGTACGCCAACGTCTACCAGACCGACAACTACGGCACCGGTGTCGACCTCAACGGGCTCTATAACTATGGCGCCGGTACGGTGGTGTTTAACCATACCCGCAGTTGGCTGGACACCCGCAACACCTACGAATACCTGCCCGATGGCACGCGCATTCGCCAGGTGAATGTGTTTGTCGGCCAGACCAGTAACTCCTCGATTTCCCTGAATCACCGGCTCAGTAACTTGCGTTCGGTGAGTGCCAGACTGTCCCACACCGAAGGTAACGTAGAAGGTGTCGGCCTGGACCTGGGCTGGAGCGAGCGCACCCATCTGTTTGGCAGCGACGCCAACTGGCGCTTGTCCTTGTATGACCGGCCGGGCAGTGCCAGCACTGGCGACAAGCGTAATCGCGGCGTCGATCTGAGTGTCAGCCTGGCCCTTGGCGGCCCGGGTGAACAGTGGTCCGCCAGCCTCGGGACGCGCACCGCCCGGGACGGCTCACGCGATAACAACGCCTCTGTGACCTATCGCAAAGACCTGCAAGATCACCTGCTGCAAAGCGTCTCGGCCACGGCAATTACCGACACCTACGGCATCGGCATGTCGGGCATGGCCAGCTTTGAAACCGACGCCCTGCAGGGCGATGCGTTTGTGCAGCAATCGTCGTTCAACAATGAGCTGAGCGGTGGCTTGAACCTGGAGAGCACCCTCGCCCTCGGCCGCCAGAAGATGGTCCTCACCAGCCAGTATTCCGGTACCGGCGCGGGAATGATTGTCGACGTCGAGACCGATATCGACGACATCGCCCTGCGCGCCGATGACTTCAGTGGCGGCAGCACCGCGTTGCGGATTGGGCGCAATTTTATCCCGATCACGGCCTACAAGGGTGGCGCGGTGACGTTTGACTTCGAGGGCAACCACGCGCCTTCGGCCTCGATCCAGCCGCACCGTGTCAGTTACCACCTGAACAAGGGCGGGGTGGAATACCTCAAGGTCAACGTGATGCAAACCGTGACCGTCCTCGGGCGCCTGGTCGACCCGCAGGGCAAACCGCTCAAGGGCCATCACGTCATCAACCACGCCACCCGTGGGGTGAGTGAAGTGGATGGTTTCTTCTCCCTGGAGATGAACGCCAGCTCGCCGACCCTGGAAGTGCGCCACAACAATCGACTGCTGTGCCAGTTCCGCCTCGACCCGACCACGGCCCCCAGTGAAAACAATGTGCTGATGATCGGTGATCTGCGTTGCACACCGGACACCCTGGCCGATTCCACCTTTAATGCTCCGACCGCTGGTTGAGTATCATGATGAGATTACGCACCACCATGAAGCCCATCAGAACAGTGTTCCGCCATATTGGCGCCGTGGGCGCGGCGCTGCTGTTCAGCTCATCGGCGCTGGGCCTGACCCAGAACATCACTGCGGTGTTCACGCCAGACCCCAGTAACCCGATGCAGAACAAATTCGAAAACACCACGCCCATCAGCACCGTCTGCGCAAACCATATGCCGGCGCGCTGCAAACAGATGAATATTTTCAGCCTCCGGGCGCCTGATTTTCGGGCGCGGACCACGCAGCCGGTACTGGCCGACCATGCAGATGAACGCCAGGGTTTTATGTTGAAGCTGCCCTCCAGTTGGCGCGACCTGCAAGTGACCCATAGGGCGACCGGGGAAACCGAGACGGTGCAGATGCGCATCGCCGGTATCGGCACACCCTGGGATATTCCTCGCCCACCGGGCCTGGCGGCCTGGGCGCAACCGCTCGGGGGGCGTTGGCAGACAGCATGGAGTTCTGCCCCAAGTCCATGTCAAAGCACCGGTTTTCTGGTGGCCAGTTTGAATGCGGCTGCGTACTTCTGGCTGGTGCCTGAAGGGGCAGGTGTCTGCAGCCGAAAACCCTCCATTGACCTGGCCTACATCAACTTTGCGCAGATGGAGTATGCCTACGAACTCAAGACGCCCAATCCGTTGGGCATGTCTTCGGGTGAATACGTCGGCAGCCTCACCTACACCATGGGGCCCGGCGGTGATTTTGACTTCGGTGACGTGGTGATACCCCAGCAAAACTCGATCACCTTCAACTTCAGCCTGGATGTGCAGCACTCCCTCCAGGTCGAGATCCCACCGGGCGGCAACCGCATCGAACTGGTCCCGCAAGGCGGCTGGCAAGCCTGGCTGAACCAGGGCCGAAAACCTTCACGATTGTTCCGCGACCAGGCCTTCAACATCTCCGCGTCTTCGCGTTTCAAGATGCAGCTGGCGTGTGAACGCGTGATCGGCGACACCTGCGCGCTGAAAAATGGCGATGACCACGAGGTGCCCGTTGATATCAGCGTGAGCCTGCCCCACGGCCTGAGCCGTGGCGATGGCGCCGGCGTCATTCGCCAGCCGTTGCTGTTGAGCGGTGCCGGCACCGAGCTGTTCCAGCCAGGCTTTTACGTTAACCGTCGACCCGGAACGCTGCACTTCGAGGTCAAGAAAGAACATGCCGACACGATGGTGGCGCAAGGAGGCACCACCTATTCGGGGCAGGTGACGGTCGTTTGGGATTCGGAGCTTTGAGGTACATGTCCATGAAACATCTATTCGCGCTGTGCGCGCTCTGCTGGCTGCCGCTGTCACAGGCCGCGCCGAATATCAACGTCGGGGTGTTCTACGACTACCTCGACGGCGATAAATCCACCTACCTCAAGCGTGTCTTTAATGGCGGCGACAGCACGGCGTTTATCAAGGTCACGGTGATGGAAATTGTCTACAACGCTGACGGTACGTCGCAGGAAGTGGAGCTTAAGAGCAACGCCGACAACACCGCCCGGGACGGTCTGATGGCCACCCCGGCGCGCATGATCGTACCGGCCAATGGCATGCAGAGCACCCGCTTGCTGTACCTGGGCGAGCGCGAAAGCGAACGCTATTTTCGCCTGCGCTTCGTGCCGGTAATGCCCGAAAAAGACGATGAGTTTGGCGTCTCCAGCGACGATCGCGAGGCCTACAAAAACAGCCTGTCGGCAGGCGTCACGGTGTTGGCGGGATTCGGCACGGTGTTTTTCGTGCGCCCCAAAACCACCCGGTTTGACACGCGCACCGAAGAGCGTGAGGGCGAGTACGGGTTGCGCAACGCGGGCAACAGCGTGGTGGTGGTCGATGAGTTCAAGGACTGCTCCACCGCTGAACCCCAGGACTGCCAGCCCATTACCAAGAGCCACATCCTGCCCGGTCGCGATTTCAGCTTTACCAAGCAGGCCGGTCGTACCTACCGCTTTACCTTGATCGAGGGCGGCGAGAAAAACACACATGAGGTCAAAGGCTGATGGTCATTGAGAGAGCCCATGCGGGCAAATTCCGCAAAGTCGTCCTGGGGATGTTGTTGGTGATCGGGGTGTTGCTCAGTGCCCAGGCCTTGGCCATTCGCGAAGTGCAGGTCTTCGACGTGTCGGTGACCATTCCCACCCGCGACTTTTATGTGCTGCCGATCAACCCCGGATTCCTGGAGCGTGAGCAGGAAATGGCCTGGCAACTGGTGCCGGGCACCCTTAAACCGCTACGTGAACACTTCGATGTGAAGAACAGCGGCGGCGGCATTGCGGCGCGCCTGAACCAGGCGCCCGTCCTGTCCAACGGTCCTCGTTCGATTGCGTTGAACGTCACCTTCAACGGCCAGGTGTTGAGCCTGGACGAAACCCTGGTGGTGCCGGAAGCCGAAGCCCGTGCCGGTAAACGGGTGTTGTTGGAGATTGCCGCGGTAGAGCCTGAGGGCGGTTATACGGCGGGTGAATACTTTGGCAGCGTACATCTGCTGTTTGATGCGGTGAGGCCGTGATGTCGGGCGATTTAGCGAGGTGCTTATGAAATATCTATCTGCTGTATTGGTGTTCTGCCTGTGGTCCGTCAATGTCCAGGCCGGGCCGGCCATTCATGTCGGGGATTTTTACGACTACTTGAGCGGCGATAAAAACAACTACCTCAAGCGCATATTCAATGGCGGCACCAGTACCGCCTTCGTCAAGATCAGCGTGACCGAGATGCTCTACAAGCCTGACGGCACGTATGACGAAGTCCCGATCAAGAACCAGTCGGACGCTCTGATCGCCAGCCCGGCGCGCCTGATCGTGCCGGCCACCGGCATGCAGAACACGCGTTTTGTGTTTATGGGCGAACGTGACCGCGAGCGTTACTTCCGGGTGCGCTACCTGCCCGTGGCGCCGGAGAAAGACGACGAGTTCCTGGCCACGGAAGAGGAGCGCAAGGCTTATGAGGACAAGATCGCGGGCGGCGTGCGGGTGATGGCCGGCTACGGCACGGTATTTTTCGTGCGGCCCAAGGACAGCCGTTATGACACTCGGATCGAAAACGGTGGCCGCAACTACACCTTGCGCAACGCCGGCAACACGGTGGTGGTGGTGGATGAGTTCAAGGACTGTTCGGCCAGCAATCGAAACGATTGTGCACCCACTACCAAAAACCACATCTTCCCGGGGCGGGTGTTCAGTTTCGAGAAACAGGCCGGGCGCGTGTATCGCTTTCATGTGGTGGAAGGCGGGACTGACAGGATTGTGGAAGTAAACGGCTGAATCGTCTCGGCCCAGTACCTGTACGTGTCGGCCTCGGTCAGGTGAATAACAAAGTAGGTAACGTGATGCCCATACGCAAAAAACTATCCGTCGCGCTGATGCTGGCAGCCAGCGTATTTTCGTGGCCTGCACAGGCTGCGGATCAGGAGATCCGGGCGACGTTCGTTCCCGATCCATCCAACCCGATGGTCAACCAGTTTGAGAATAAAACGCCCCAGGCGGGCGTCTGCGCTCAGTGGATGGCGGCCCGTTGCAAGCAACTGGGTATTTTCAGCCTCAGGCTTCCACAGCTTGCGTTCGTTACGGGAAAAGGGATTGAAGCGGATCATGAAGACCCGAGACAAGGCTTCATGCTCACAGTGCCTTCCAGTTGGCGGGATGTGGAGGTGGTCCACGGGTCCGGCGACACAGAAATCGTGCAGATGCGCATTGCCGGTGTCGGTGGCGGCTGGAATATGTCCTATCCGCCGGGGGTGAGTGCCTGGGCGCGCCCAGGGGTACCCTGGCAGTCGGCGTGGCAGTCCGCCCCGGCTCCCTGCGTGAGTACCAACTTTCTCGTGGCGGCTCTCGCCTATGCCCAGTTTTTCTGGCTGACGCCCGAGGGCGCCGGGGCATGTGCAAGGACGCCGTCGGTGACGATTCCTTACTTCCGCTGGAGCGGGCTCGACTATGCGTATGAACTGCGCACCCCAAACCCGTTGACCATGCAGGCCGGTGAGTACCGTGGCGCGTTGTCTTACGCCATTGGCAGGGGCATGGACTTTGATATGGGGGATGAACTGAGCCCCAATATCGACAGGGTGACGCTCAATTTTGTCCTGAGTGTGGAACATGCCCTCAAGGTCGATATCCCTGCGGGGGGTAACCGCATCGAGTTGGTCCCCCAGGGGGGGTGGCAAAACTGGCTCAATCATGGACGTACGCCGTCGCGGTTGTTTCGCGATCAAACCTTTGTGATCGCCGCCAGTTCGCGTTTCAAGATGCAACTTGAATGCTCCGTTATTGCAGGCAATACCTGTGGTTTGCGCAATAACAATGGCGATGAGGTACCCGTGCAGGTTGCCGTCAGCCTGCCCTATGGCTTGGCCGGTCAGGACGATCAGGCTGTCAGCCGTCGCCCCTTGCGCCTCGACGGCGTTGGTACCGAGCTGTTCCATCCGCGCTATTACGTCAATGATCGGCCAGGCACCCTGCACTTTGAGGTGACCAGGGATGACGTGGCCGACATGCTCAAGCAGCCGGGCAGTTCCTATTCGGGCATGGTCACGGTGATCTGGGATTCCGAGGTGTGATGCTCTGCGGGTGAAACAGTGACCGGCAGTGGCTTGTGACGCGTTCGGTTATTCGTACGCGTCCAGCAGTGCCTGTCGCGTCAAACGGCGCGCCAATTCGTTGTAGTCATCCTGGATGTCGCTGTAAAGCCGTCGCACGGTGGCATCGGAGAAGGGTTCTTCGGCCAGCACCACGGTATGGGGGATCGTCAGTTCATTGGCCAGCGTGATGATCTGCTCGCGCAAACGTGCCTTGCGCTCAGGCGTCACCTCGGCGCCGATCCATTGCGTGTGGGCATCCCGTAGATCCTCCAGTTGGCTGCCGGCGTGTGTGCGTTTCTCGGCTTGAGCCTTGAACGCTTCCAGATGGGCGTCATGCAGGTAGTCGGCCCAGAACGGTTGCTCAAGAATGCCATTGACCAGGCCGTCGCCCTGGGACAGCTCGATAACCTGGCGCACCGCAGTATCCAGGTGTTCTTGAGTCAGCCCGGCCGTGCTGCGGTAGACCATGTGTTCGGACAGCCACGGCAGGTCGAGACGGCGTTTGAGCCCGGTTTGGTAGGCGAGGTACACCTGCACGTCATCGACCTGGTTTTCACCGCTGCCAAACGTCTGGCCCAATCCGCCCTCGCTTTCTGGCGCGATGCGATGCTGGATTTCCTTGTGGGCGATTTGGTTGATCTGCTCCAGGCGCCAGGTCTGCTTGGCCAGTGTCACCAGGTGACGTTCGAGGTGAGGGCTGTTGTCATTGCGGATGATTTCCAGCAGGGTTTCCACGCCGATGCGGTTGAACGTATGGGCCCCGGCATCTGCGCACAGGGACGGTGCGCCGGCCAAACTGAATACCCGCTCGCGAAACCCGGTGTTCTCATAGGCACGAAACACCACCTGCCAGATTCGCTGGGAGAGGTCCTCGCGACCTTGTTCAAACAACTGCGCATCGATTTCGGTTTGAAAACCAGCAGGCGGCTGCAACAGTCTGAACACCTCGAACAAACCCTGGGAGCCGTGTTCCGCTTCCACCTCGTCCCACACCTTCTGTGCCGTGTTGCGCTGTTCAGGTGTCAGGCCAACCATCCAGAATTGGCTGTCGGTTTTACCGCCGCGAGGCGTGGTGCGGTAAGGGTCGATCCCCTGGGCCCGGCGATAACTGACGAAGCGTTGTTCATCCTCGAATTCAAGCCTGGGCATATCCAGCCAACTGTTGGCCACAATCCTGGCGGCGGGAGTTTCTGGCGCAAACACGGGGACGGTGTTGATCGCCGTGTTTCTCAGGTCCAGCTCCAGCAGAGCGGGCCTCGGGCTTTCCAGCCCTTGCGGCCATTGAGTGATACCGGTTCTATTGAGTACCAGCAGGCGCAGCTCCGGCATTTGGCTGACATCCGGTGGGGTTTCCAGGCGGGTATTTCCTTCCAGATTCAACGCGCGCAACTGTGGGCATTGTTTAAGCGTGGCGTGGTCGGAGGGCGACCATGCAATAGGGTTGTCACCCAGGTTCAGGGCGGTCAGGCCGTTCATGGGCAATATCTGCGACGGCACTTTGTCGAGACGATTGGCCGACAGGTCCAGGTTGCGCAGGTTGTGGAAATTATCGAGAAAGGGTAATTCGCGATCGCCCAGCGCTGAGCCGCTGAGCTTCAAGCGGGTGACATGACTGAAGTCTGCTCGCAGTGGTCCCAGGCGTTCCAGGTGAAGACCCAGGGCCAGCCCGTTCAAGTCCAGCAGGGTACCGCGGGTTTTCGCTTCCATCGGTTGCATGCGCAGGTAGGCACCGTCTTCCCAGCAGGCAGTCAACTCATGGATGACCTGGTTTCGAGTGTGTATTTCAAGCAGGGCTTGATCGGTGCTTGCCATGGGATCTACGAGTGGTTTTTTGCGGAACCTGTTCATGTCTTCGCGCAGCGTCGCATGGTCAGCTTCAAGTGTGCCGAGCAGTTGCTCGCCTTGCAGAGTGCTCAGGTGGGGCAGCACTTTCTGGATCTGCTCCTCAGTCAAACGCGGGCACAGCTTCATCAGCGTTTCCCGAGGGGTCGGCGGCTGTGGGGGTTGCCTCAGGACCCATCGGCGGAAAGCCCCCCACATGGGTTTTTGCAGTAAGTGTTGTGTGGTGCGCTGCTCAGCTGGGGATAGCGGGCTGTCCGCTATCACGCTGCGGCGTTCGGCCGGTGGCGCCAGTTGCGCTTTGAGCCATTCCTTGAAGTTCGCGCCTTGACCTGGCCGGTAGTCAAGCGTGTCCGTGGGGACCACGCGCAACAACGCTTCATAAAAGCTGTACTGCGGCGTCGGGGTGGAAGGCGACGCAGCGTGCAGTTGGTAACGCCCCTGGCCCTTGTACAGGAGTATTTTTTTCGTGCCCGCGTCGGCCGGCCCCACCTGGCAACGCAGGCTGCCGCTGGGCGTCTGATCGTGAATGGCAATGTTCAAGTCGCCCAGGGCATCGGTGTGCAGGCGCACGATATTGAGGGCCATGCGCTCGGTGTCCGGGGTCAGCAAGGCGTCGTGGTAGAGGCCTTCACTGGCATGGCTGGCGCGGACTTCATTGGCCAGTTCCCGGGCCAGGTTTTTCAGGCGCAAGGGGATGCGCCGTTCAAGGCTCATCACGCTCGACTCTTGTGGGGAGGTGCGCAGCAGCAACGTGGCCACCAGGTCTTTGGGCAATAGCGCAAACTGCTGTTGAATCAGTCGGCCCTGCGGGGTATTGAGCGCTTCATGGGTGCTGTAAAGGTGGTTGAACACGCTGGTGTTCTGCTGCACCAACTCATTGGCCAGGCGCTCACGCAGCGCCATGACGGGTTTGGGCAGGGTTTGCGCGCCGGGCGCTGCAAGCAAGGCCATCCGCTCGGTATCGCTCAGGAACGCGATGACCTGTTCGAACCACTGGCCGGCTTCCACAGCCTGATAGCTGAGGCGCAGAGTGTTGGCAGCGCTGGCGTCAGTGGCGCCGTAGACGATGGAGTGGCCGGTCAAGTCGCTGTTGACGAACACCTGGATGGCTTTGTTTGCCGGCCAACCCTGGAGTTCGGTGGTGGTTTGCACCGTCCAGTTGGTCGGCAGGTCCGCACTGGCCCCGGTGCGAACCTGCTGCGGAGCACTTTCGAGTTGCTGGCGCAGCTTTATCCGCTTGAGGCTGTCGGCCAATAGCGGCGGTGGGGTGTCGCATTGGGCATACATCATGCGCAAGGCGTCGTCGTGGGTGCCGCTGGTCTGGCAGGCCTGTTCAAGTTGGGCGGGGCTGAGGTCCTCCACCGAAGGCCCGAGGCGCCGACGCAGCGTCTCGCTGTCCCAGGTGTTGGGGGCCTCGCCTTCATGCACCCACGCGCCACTGGGGTGATGCTCGATGCTGGGTGAATAGGCGTCGGGACGGGTGGGATGCTTGATGCGATGGGCATGGTGGATGGCGTCGTGTTCGATGACGTAGTGCCGGTTATCCAGCGGCAGGACTTTCTGGTCCTGGTACGTATGCAGGCCCAGTTCATCGGGCTGAGAATCGCTCGCCAGCTGCAGGTTGTCGTGGGCGTAAGGCGCCAGGTCCGGGTTCCACAGGCGCTGTTGCCCGTCGACTTCAACCGCGCGCAAATTGTCGACGAAGAGCGAGCGTTTGAACGCGCTCGCGACTTCTCCACCGACGGCGAAGAGTCCCAGTTGGATCGTATCGGTTGCGACCGTGACGAGGTGTTCGGCGGCTTCTATGAACTGCCCTTCGGCCAGGTCTACCACGCCTTCGATCACATCGCTGGCCAGTTGGTAGGCGGTGTATGCCAGCATCAGCTCGCCGAGGAACGGCACGAATGGAGTGATGACCAGCAGCGCGACATTGAAAATATCCGAGAGGATTTTTGTGAAGTTGTCCCACCAGGCCCAGCGCTCTGCTCTGTCGGCGTCGGCCGTGGGCACCGCGATGCTGCGTGCGTCGTTGAATATCTTGTTGAAGGATTGCTGGTAGCGGTATTCCCATAGATCGCCCTCGATGGCGGGCGAGGAGAAGTGCAGTTTGGGATTGTCCAGCGGCGCTTCCCGCCATTGAGGGCGCGGGTCCAGTGGCTGCGCCGGGTGCCACCGAACGTTGGACAGCCGCTGACTGAGTCCGGCAAAGAAATGCCCGCGTTGATTATGGTCGACAAACTGGCTGAAGAACTGTTGGTAGGTTTGCCCCTGGCGAGACGGTATCGACGCATTGGTTTGCAGCTTGCGGGTCAGGTCGAGCATGAACGCAAGGCTGGAGGTGTACTCCTTGACCGGACTCTCGGGGTCATGGGGGATGTAGGCGATCAGTTTCGAGGCGCTGGAAACCCGATCCAGGTCAGCGGCGATCAGCAGGATACCGCTCAGTGAAGCATCGAGGATGTGCAGTTGATAGAACCGCATCACGCCCCGTTCACCGCGCAACGCACGCATCAACACGTGGTAGGTCGCGGCACTCAGGTCCGCGACCTGTTGGCCGTCGGTGGGCAGGTAAGCCAGGTGTGCCGCCGCCTTGAGCGCGGCTTTCTGGCTGGCGATGACCTGGTTTTTCAAGGTGGTGCGAGCGCTGAGGTCCGTTGGCAGCAAGTAGTCGTTCAGGTGTTGTTGATAGCGTGCGCCGAGGTCCAGTTCACGGCACAAGGCCTTGAACTGTGGGATGGACATCGTGTCGCTCAACGCCAGGGGCTGGAAGTGGCCACGGTAGTCGGGACGGGTGATATAGCTGGAGTCGCTTTCGAAGGATTCCCCGGCGGCAAAGTTCTGCAAGGCCGCGTCGAGCAATGACACCTTGCGGCCGGTCACGCCCTTGAAAAAACTGTGGGCGTACCAAGGCAGTTTCTTGGCGATATACAGGTGCAGAAACGTTGCTTTGACGTCCAGGTCAAGGTGGTACTTGTCCAGAATGGCTTGTTTCAGCAGGGGTTCGGCAAAGGCATACACGTCCTGTATGTCGCGCAGTTGTCGGTCCACGGCGTTTTGCGTGCGCCAGCCTTCAGCATTGGCCGTCTGCAGGGCTTGATGCTGTGCGGGGAGGGCGCGGGTGTAAGCGGGCAGTCGAGAAAGGTCGGCGGCGCTCATCTGATGGGCCCGGGCCAGGGAGGTCGTGGCAAGCCAGTCCGGAATTGTTTGTTTGATCAAGTCATAGTGAGGGCCTTTATAGGCGCGCGCAGGCGTGCTGAAAGGCAGTGAACGTATAGGCATCAAGTTGAACTCGTTAAGTGGCTCGAGTGCTTAGCCTATCCGTCGAAATCAAGAACAAACGTTCAATATATTGCAGCTAAGTCGGGACTGAAATGTGCGGGTTGTTCGGTGTGCGAATGCAGAATTTGTGCACTGAATGTGCCGGGCTCCCCCGGCTGGCACTGCGTCCGGCTGCCGGGTTGCAGATAAGGGCTGAGCAGCGGCGCCATGCCCTTGAGCACTTGCACCGGCAATGCCGAGGTGAAGGTGAAGCCTTGGGCCGAGGCGCCGGGGACGAATGCGGTCAGCGTGCCGAAATGGCGGTCGCCGATATAGAACACAAAGGTGGCGGTGCGGTTGATCGCCTTGGAGCTGAGTAGGCGCCCGCCGGCACCGATTGCTTCGATGCGGTTGTCGCCGGTGCCGGTCTTGCCGCCCATGGCCAGGGGTGTGCCGTCAGCCAGTTTGAAGCTGCCGGCCACACGTTTTGCGGTACCGGCATCCACCACCTGGGACAACGCCTCGCGCAAGGCGTTGGCGACTTCACTGGGCATGACCCGCTTGCCTCGGTCCGGGTTGTTGACCAAGCGGGTTTCATACGGGGTGCCGGCGGCAAAGTGCAGGCTGTCGATACGCACGGTCGGCTCGCGCACGCCGTCATTGAGAATGATCCCGACCAGCTCCGCCAGGGCCGCCGGGCGGTCTCCCGAGCTGCCAATAGCGGTGGCCAGGGACGGCACCAGGTGATCGAACGGGTAGCCCACAGCCTGCCAGCGTTGATGAATATCCAGGAACGCTTCGATCTCCAGCATGGTGCGGATGCGACTGTCGCGGGCGCTCTTGTGGCGGCTCTTGAAGAGCCAGCCGTAGACTTCCTGGCGTTCGTGCTCACTGGCGGCGACGGCCTGGGTGAAAGTGGCGTCGGGGTGGTTCAGCAGGTAACCGAGCAGCCACAAATCCAGTGGATGGACCTTGGCGATATAGCCTTGGTCCGGCAGGTCGTAGGCGCCGGGACCGTAATCCTTGTAGAGCTTGGCCAGGCGTTCGTCGGTGAGTTTTTCCGGGGCCTTGGTGGGCAGGTGCGCGCGCACGAAACGGTTGAAGCTGTCCTGGTTGGCCTGGGGCAGCAGATAACGGTGCACTGCGGCCAGGCGCATGGCGGTGGGGTGCATGCTGTCGAGAAAGGTGTCGAGCCGGGCCTGGGTGTCTTTGTTGCGGTAGCGCTTCCAGAAGCGCAGCAGGAAGGTGGTGCCCTCGCGGTCGGCGAATTGCGCCAGGTACTCCTGGCGGCGTGGGTCGCTGTCGTCCTTGAGCAACTCGGCGCTGCTGTTGGGGCCCTGATAGGTGCTGTAGCGCACCAGGTCGCGCATCAGGCGAATGAACGGCAGGTTGATCGACTCACGCAGGGCCTCGCGCAGCGTGGGGTTACGCCCGTTGTCTTCGTTGCGAAAGTTATTGAAGTGATGCAGGCCGCCACCGGTGAAAAAGCGTTCGCCGGGGCTGGCCGAATATTGCCGCTCGAGCGCCGCGTCGAGCATCTTCGGCAGGCTCCGGTCGCGGTTTTGCGCCAGGTAATCCACGGCCCAGCGCGACAGGCGATCCTGCTCGTCGACGCTGATCTTTTTCAGCTCGGCAGGGGGCCGGCCGGCGTAACGCTCGTGCAGTTCGCTGATGATTTGCAGGTAAGTGGTCAGCACCCGCAGCTTGGCGGTGGAGCCCAGTTCCAGCTTGCTGCTCTCGTTGATATCGAAGGGTTGGTCGGTGTTGTCGGTCTGTACCCGCACCCGTGCGCCATCGGCGGTCATCTCATAGAGCGTGAAGCTGTAGCGCACTTGCGCGGTGCTGGCGGGCGTCAACAGGCGTGGGCCGAGCAAGCCGAGTTGCCCGGCGAAGGCGGGGTCGGCCAGGTGCTTGAGGTAGGTGGTGGCTTGGGTTTGCAAGTCATCCTGCAAGGTGCTGGTGGCGGACAGGTCCAGGCGGTCGAGGTCGTACAGCGGGCGATTGAGCAGGGCGGCCAGGCGGCTGCGGGCAACACTGATGCCTTTGTTGGTTTCAATCGGTTGAATCGTCGGCTGTTGCAGCCAATCGCGATAGCTCACCTGGCTGGCCAGGGCGGCCTGTGCCAGGGCCGGGTCGATGACCGCGTTCTGCGCGAGCAGGCGAATGTGGCTGTCGGTCAGGTTCGCCAGTTCGGCGTGGCCCTTGGACAGGTAGTGCGAGGGCCGGCGCTGGGCGATCATCAATGACAACACTTCACGCAGGGCCAGGCCTTTTTGCCCGAGGTTTTGCGTGCTGCTGTCGGCGAGCAGGGCGTTGGTGCGGTTGAAGTCGGCGCCGTACCACACCCGCAACCCTTCGGCCAGGCCATGCACTTCACCGTGACCGGGCACGGCAGACAACGGCACGCTGTTGAGGTAGTCGCGCACGATATTGCGGCGTGCCTGCAAGGTCTGCGGACCATCATGGTAGGCGCGTACGCTGGCGGAAAACATCTGCCGCAGTTTCTCGCCGCCCGACAGGGTCAGGCCGTCGGGGGAGTGACGGTACTTTTCCAGCTGGGTCGCGAGGGTGCTGCCACCGGCGGTCTGCCCGGGCAAATGCAGGAGCCTGGCCACTTGTGACCAGGCCGCTTTGGCGAAGCGCGGCCAGTCCACCGCCGGGTTGGCTTCGGGCTGAGCCGGGTCGAGCAGGTCGCGGTTCTCGATGAACAGCAGGCTGTTGACCACCACCGGCGGGATCGCAGCGAAGTTTTCGTACAGTTGTTGCGGATAGTTGTATTGGTAGAGCGGCACGGCGCGGCAGTCGGTGATGGACAGCCCGGCCTGGATTTTTTCCGCGTAGGGCACGAACAGGCCCTTGGCGCTGTAGTCCATCAATTCGGCCGAAAAGCGCGCCTGGGTTTCAATCACATAACCGCGTTTGAGCAAGCGTGGCAGGAACGTGCCGAGGTCGCTGTAACCGAGACGCCGGTCGAAGGGGCCAGCGCCGGGATAGGCGATTGCCGGGCTGGGGCCGGGCTCCAACCGATAGGTCAGGTCACGTGCCAAGCGGCTGAGTTCCTGGGCCTGCAGGCGTGAGGTGCGCAGCTCCTTGGCGACGGCAAACCCCAGGGCCGCCAGCGCCATCAACACAATCAACCAGAACAGGCGCCGTGCGTAACGAGGCCTGGGTTTATTTTTGGATAAAGGCGCTGGGTCCGAACTGCCATGTACTTTCGCAGCCTTGCTCGATTCGGTTTGCCACAGTGCGCCCATAGTCGATTGATCCCTTCACGCAGATAGATCGGACTTGCCCGAAGTTTAGTCGCTGATGGCTGGGTGTGAGGGAATTGTGTTTTGAGTGTAGGAATTTTCCGGTGGATCTGCAGTGGCGCCTCCGCGACGTTTTGTCGCCCGATGCAGGTCAGATGCTCCTGTAAAATTGCATTTTGACCCATGCTTCCCCTAAATTGCCTCGTTTTTATAGTGAAAGGCCCTACTCCGGGCTTTTTATACTGCACGCCCCGTTGATCTTGCCTGGCAAGACAGGCCCGTCCATGAGGCGGCCCCGGTTTCAACAAGGGCGCAGGCTTACCGGCTTGCACCGTGGAAACTCGACGGACAATCCAATAACAAGATGAGGTTGTATCCCTATGCCAGTCGGCAACCAACTGCCCCATGGCGAGACCGCTTCAGGCGGCCCGCTCAAACGCGAATTGGGTGAACGGCATATTCGCCTGATGGCCCTCGGTGCCTGTATCGGTGTCGGCCTGTTCCTCGGCTCGGCCAAGGCCATCGAAATGGCCGGCCCGGCCATCATGCTGTCCTACATCATCGGTGGCCTGGCTATCCTGGTGATCATGCGTGCCCTCGGCGAGATGGCCGTACACAACCCGGTCGCCGGTTCCTTCAGCCGTTATGCACAGGACTACCTCGGCCCGTTGGCCGGTTTCCTGACCGGCTGGAACTACTGGTTCCTGTGGTTGGTGACCTGCATCGCGGAAATCACCGCCGTGGCGGTGTACATGGGCGTCTGGTTCCCCGACACCCCGCGTTGGATCTGGGCCCTGGCGGCGCTGATCAGCATGGGCACCATCAACCTGATCGCGGTCAAGGCCTTCGGTGAGTTCGAATTCTGGTTCGCGCTGATCAAGATCGTCACCATCATTGCCATGGTGATCGGCGGCGTCGGCATCATCGCTTTCGGTTTCGGCAATGACGGCGTGGCGCTGGGCATTTCCAACCTGTGGAGCCATGGCGGCTTCATGCCCAACGGCGTGCAAGGCGTATTGATGTCGTTGCAGATGGTGATGTTCGCCTACCTGGGCGTGGAGATGATCGGCCTCACCGCCGGTGAAGCGCGCAACCCGCAGAAGACCATCCCCAGCGCCATCGGCTCGGTGTTCTGGCGCATTTTGCTGTTCTATGTGGGCGCGTTGTTCGTCATCCTGTCGATCTACCCATGGAATGAAATCGGCACCCAGGGCAGCCCGTTCGTGATGACGTTCGAGCGCCTGGGTATCAAGACCGCAGCGGGCATCATCAACTTCGTGGTGATCACCGCCGCGCTGTCGTCGTGCAACGGCGGCATCTTCAGCACCGGGCGCATGCTCTACAGCCTGGCGCAGAACGGCCAGGCGCCCGCGACGTTCGGCACCACATCAAGCAATGGCGTGCCGCGTAAAGCGCTGCTGCTGTCGATCTTTGCCTTGCTGCTGGGCGTGTTGCTCAACTACCTGGTGCCGGACCAGGTATTCGTGTGGGTCACCTCCATCGCAACCTTCGGCGCGATCTGGACCTGGCTGATGATCCTGCTGGCCCAGCTCAAATTCCGCAAAGGCCTGAGCCCGGCCGAGCAGGCGGGCCTCAAGTACCGCATGTGGCTGTACCCGGTCAGCTCCTACCTGGCGCTGGCGTTCCTGGTGCTGGTGGTGGGCCTGATGGCTTACTTCCCGGACACCCGCGTAGCGCTGTATGTAGGGCCTGCGTTTCTGGTGTTGTTGACGGTGTTGTTCTACGTGTTCAAGTTGCAGCCGACCAATGGGGCGGTGCGTTCTGCAGCCTGAGGGCTTGCCCGATGGCGCCGCAAAACCCATGTGGGAGGGGGCTTGCTCCCGATGGCAGTGTGTCAGTCAGCTAATGTGCAGCTGACCCACCGCCATCGGGAGCAAGCCCTAATGCCAGTCAGTTAAGCGTACACCACCGTCTGTAGGAGCGAGCTTGCTCGCGAAAAACGTCAACGATAACGCGTGCTTCCTGAATAAACGCGGTGCCTGTGAGTTTTTCGCGAGCAAGGGCTAGCCGCCCGCCTCGTTCCTACAAAAAGCCTTAACTGACTGGCATTAGGGCAAGCCCCCTCCCACATGTCAATCAGCTCGGCACTAACCAGGCGCGGGCACAGCGGCTCTGCGCTGGTCCAATTGCTTGTTGAATTCCAGCCATGCGGCAAACAGCATCATCACTGCGGCCCCCACCAGCGCGGTGAATATCTGCATGGAGAAGGTGTCACCGGTCAGGGCGTTGGCCATGTCCGCCAACGGCGCCAACACCACACCCAGGCAAAAGACTTCCAGCGAGTAGCGCCCCATCCGCCCCAGTTGCCGGGCCAGTGCATGTTGCGTCCAGCCGACACCGGGGAGCAATTTGGCGGTGACATAGGCCAGGGCCAAAAAGTGCAGCAAGCGCACCGGTGACAGGTCGGTCTTGCTGATGGGGTACAGCCATTCGCCGATCAGGCGTGGCATCCAGGCATCGTGCACCTCGGGCCAGCGCCACGACAGGGTGATCACGCAGCTCGTCAGCACATAAGCCGCAGCCGCCAGGAACAACGGTTGACGCAACACGGGCCGCTGGTCGGCCGGGCGTGCCGATCGCAAGGCCGCTGCGCCGCCGAGGATAAACAGGCACTGCCAGGTCACCGGGTTGAAGTACCAGACCCCGCCGTTGCTGGCCGGCAGGTTCCAGCCCTGCCAGGGCGCCAGCAGGTACACCGCCACAGAAACGCCCACCGCGACCCTCGGCACACGCAACAGCAACGGCAGCGTGAGGGGCAGGCTCAGAATCAGCACGATATACAACGGCAAAGGGTCGGTCAGGTTGGGCTTGAACCGCAGCAGCAATTCATCGACCAGGGCCTGCTGGGTATTGTTGAGGAAATACTCCAGGCCCATCTCCTGCACCAGGTCGCGGGTTTCGATATGGCTGTTGGCCAATATCACGATGCCCATCAACAGCGCCAGCAGGAAAATATGCACCACGTAGAGCGTCCACACCCGGCGCAGGATTCTTAAACAGGCGATGAAATAACCCTCACGCTGCAGGATCTTGCCGTACGCCAGCACCGCCGCGTAGCCGGCCAGGAATACGAAGATTTCGGCGGCGTCACTGAACCCGAAGTTCTGCACGGTGACATGGGCCAGGGGATTGTGGGGCACGTGATCCCAGAAAATGAAGATCAACGCCAGGCCCCGAAAAAAATCGATGCGCGGGTCGCGTCCGTTCAGCATGGCAGCGGGCTCTTGAACAAGTTGTTGAGTAAGTGTGGCGAGCGCGCGCGTTGTCGTACGCCGCACGTCGGGCGGGCGCAGGTTGGCGGTATTTGTAAGCGATTGCAAAAGGCTGGGTATTACCGAATGTCTCAATGGCCTGCCCGAAGGCCGGGCAGGCTTCAACCGTGTGAATCAGGCGGCGGCTACTTCCTGCGGTTCAAAACTGTCCGCCCGCGCCATCTGCCACATCCGCGAATAGAATTCGCCGTTCACCTCGCCGGTGAGCAGCTCGCCCGGTTTGAGGAACACATGCAGCTGCGAGAACAGCTTGATCTCGGTCGCCGACATGCGTCGCACCAAGTGCTTGGCCGACAACTGCGAAGGATGTTCCAGCCCGGCGGCGGCGAGCATTTCGGCCAGGGCGTGGAGGGTATTGCGGTGGAAGTTGAACACGCGCTGGGCCTTGTCCGGTACCACCAGCGCACGTTGGCGCAGCGGGTCCTGAGTGGCGACGCCAGTCGGGCATTTGTTGGTGTGACAGCTCTGCGACTGAATGCAGCCAATGGCGAACATAAAGCCGCGCGCCGAGTTGGCCCAGTCGGCGCCGATGGCCAGCACACTGGCGATGTCGAAGGCACTGACGATCTTGCCGCTGGCGCCGAGCTTGATCTTGTCGCGCAGGTTCAGGCCCACCAGGGTGTTGTGCACGAACAGCAGGCCCTCGCGCAGCGGCACGCCGATGTGGTCGGTGAATTCCACCGGTGCCGCGCCGGTGCCGCCTTCCTTGCCGTCGACCACGATAAAGTCCGGCAGGATGCCGGTTTCGAGCATGGCTTTGGCGATGCCCATGAACTCCCAGGGGTGGCCCAGGCAGAACTTGAACCCCACCGGTTTACCGCCGGACAACTCGCGAAGCCGGGCGATGAATTGCATCAGTTCGATCGGTGTGGAAAATGCGCTGTGGCGAGACGGCGAGATGCAGTCCTCGCCCATCATGATGCCGCGGGTGTCAGCGATTTCCCGGGTGACTTTATGCTTGGGCAGGATCCCGCCGTGGCCGGGTTTGGCGCCCTGGCTCATCTTGATCTCGATCATGCGCACTTGCGGGTCCTGCGCTTGGGTGGCAAAGCGTTCCGGGTCAAAGCGGCCGTCACTGGTGCGGCAGCCGAAGTAACCGCTACCCAGCTCCCAAGTGAGGTCGCCGCCGTTTTCGCGGTGGTAGGGGCTGATGCTGCCTTCGCCGGTGTCATGGGCGAAGTTGCCGAGTTTGGCGCCCTGGTTCAGCGCGCGAATGGCGTTGGCGCTCAGTGAGCCGAAACTCATCGCCGAAATATTGAACACCGACGCCGAGTACGGCTGTGTGCACTGCGGGCCGCCGACGATTACGCGAAACGCGCTCGGGTCGCTCAACGGGGCGGGCCGCATGGAGTGGCCGATGAATTCAAAGCCCGACTGATAGACGTCGATCAAGGTACCGAAGGGCTTGTCGGCGGTTTCGTTCTTGGCGCGCGAATACACCAGCGAACGTTGGGCCCGGGAGAAGGGCAGGGCATCGCTGTCGGATTCGAGCAGGTACTGGCGGATTTCCGGGCGGATGGCTTCCACCAGATAACGGATATTGCCCAGGATCGGGTAGTTGCGGCGCACGGCGTGGGGGCTTTGCAGCAGGTCGAAAATGCCGATCAAACTGAGCAGGCCGGTGACTATCGTGATGGGCCACAGCCATTCATGTTCGATAAAGGGCAGGCTGGCAAGGGTGAACAGGGTGCATACGGCAAAGAACGCGTAACGGCTTAGTAACGACAGGCTCATACGGTTTTCCTTGGTTCGGACTCTCGAGGTCGATCCGCCATTCTGCGCCCGTACTGAAACAGGGGACAAGGATCGGAGGCTCTGGGGCGGCATTTGTCAGGCGCGAGCCATGGAACCGTTCGGCGAAAGGCGGCCACTATCGTGCAGGACGCCTTTCTCTCATGCTCTTGGAGTCATCGCTCATGTCGAACATATCTGCCGCTTTCGGCCCTTCCATCATTCATCAAGGCGCGTCCGCCTCGATCGACCCTGAGCAGCGGATGCAATCCGCTCAGCACCACCACACTTCCCACGCGTTGCGCGACGGCACCCCACCGGGAAAATTCCAGCGGTTTGCCGCTGACGCGGCCAAGAGCCTGTGGTTTATCCCAGGCATGAGCAACGTGTTGCAGGGAATTGCAAAGGCTAAGCCAGGCCTTGATGGCACCATCAGCGGGGCGCTGGACGGGTTTCGTAAAACCCGCGAAGACGGTTTTGACAAGGCGCTTCTCGGTGCGGTTACCGGCGATTACCAGGCGATAGCCAACGGTTACCTCAATGCGGTGGTAAGGAACGACGCCACGCCTGAGTCCGTCAAAAAAGGGCTGCGCGAAGGTTCAGGCTTGTTAGACCTGGCCGCGACGCTGCGCCAGCAAAAAATAGCGCTGCAGGCTTGATGGGTCACTGGCCGTACCCGGCGGCGTGCCCTACGCCGCCGTCTGCCGAATCGGCAGCACCACCCGAAACGTCGTGCCCTTGCCCAGCTCGCTGCTGACCGAGATATGCCCCCGGTGTTTCTTGACGATGCCGTAGGACAATGACAGCCCCAACCCGGTACCTTCGCCCACCGGCTTGGTGGTGAAGAACGGGTCGAAGATCTTCTGCACGGTGTCGGGAGCAATGCCGCAGCCGTTGTCCGCCACTTCCAACCAGATGGTGTCGCCGTCCACGCCGTTGCTGATGGTGATGGTGCCGCGCTCCGGCCCCATGGCCTGGGCGGCGTTGATCACCAGGTTCATCACCACCTGGTTGAGCTGCGAGGCCAGGCATTCGATGTCCGGCAGGGGCGTGTAGTGCTTGACCACATCGGCCTTGTACTTGAGTTCGCTGGCGACGATGTTCAGCGTCGAATCGATGCCCTGTTGCAGGTTGGCGAACTGCCAGGTCTGGTCGTTATCCACCCGCGAGAAGTTCTTCAGGTCCTTGACGATCTGTACCACGCGGCCAATGCCGTCCTTGGACTCGCGGATCAGCACCGGAATGTCCTCCTTGAGAAACTCCAGTTCCAGTTCTGTGCGCAAGGCCTTGAGCCGCTCGCGCTGGTCCTGCGCCGGGATCAGCGCTTCGGTTTGTTGATAAGCCTCCAGCATCTGTTGCAACTGGTTGAAGTAGCTGTCGAGGGTGCTGAGGTTGGATGAGATGAAGCCCACCGGGTTGTTGATCTCATGGGCGACGCCGGCCGCGAGTTGCCCCAGTGAGGCCAGCTTCTCCGACTGCACCAACTGGCTTTCCAGGTGCTTGCGCTCGTTGATTTCCAACTGCAACGCCTGGGTGCGTTGTTCCACCAGCTGTTCCAGATGCTGGGTTTGCAGGGATGCGCGCCGGGCCATGTCCCATTTATTGGCC
This sequence comes from Pseudomonas sp. R4-34-07, assembly GCF_003852375.1. NCBI lineage: Bacteria > Pseudomonadati > Pseudomonadota > Gammaproteobacteria > Pseudomonadales > Pseudomonadaceae > Pseudomonas > Pseudomonas sp. R4-34-07. Next base: position 1,205,530 of record NZ_CP027760.1, read on the forward strand.
AGGGTGTTGGCCATTTGCTGGACTTCGATGTTGTCGAACGGCTTTTTCAGGATCAGCAAGCGGTCATAGGCGTTCAGGCGCGACAGCAGGTCATCCCAGGAATAATCCGAGTACGCGGTGCATACCACCACTTGCAGGTCGGGTGCGACCTTCCACAGTTGCTCGATGGTCTTCGCGCCGTCCCAGCCTTGGGGCATGCGCATGTCAACGAAGGCCAACGCGTAAGGGCGTTGCTCGGCCATGGCGGTGCTCAGCAAGGCCAGGCCTTCTTCGCCGCCATAGGCGCAGTGCAGCTCGAACGCCTGGGCTTGCGGCGTGGCGGTGTCACCAAACAGCGCCGACTCCATCTCGTCCAGCGCCTCGTTGGATGGCGCGCTCGGCATCAGGATCTTGCGAAAATCCTCATGAATGGACGGGGTGTCATCGATCAGCAGGATGCGCCGGTTGGGAGGCTGGTTCATGCGGTACTTCCGACAAGGGTCAGGGGAATCGTCAAGGTAAACACCGCGCCAAGGCCCGGTCCGTCGCTGTGAGCCGTGAGTTGGCCGTGCATTTCCACGGCGGCCAGGGCGCAGCTGTGCAGGCCGAAACCGTGGCCTTCCTTGCGGGTGGTAAAGCCGTGGGTGAAGATCCGCGTCATGTTCTCGACCGGTATGCCTTCGCCGTCGTCTTTCACACTGATTTTAAGGGTCTGGTCATCTACCTGTTCGACCCTCAGGGTGATTTGCCGTGGCCGCTCGGAAAGACCGGTCATGGCGTACTTGGCGTTGCTGATCAGGTTGACCATGATCAGCAGCAACCGGTGTTTGTCCCCCAGAATCTGCGGCACCGGCGCGTATTCCTTGACCACCGTGACGTGGTGACGACTCAGGGCGCCGGCGTTCATGCGCAAGGCATCGTCCATCAGGGCACCGATATCCACAGGCTCCAGCAGCTTGGAAGCGCCGGCATAGGATTGCTGGGTCGAGACGATGTCCTTGATGTGGTCGACGCTTTTGCTCAGCTGCGCCAGCTCATCGCTCATGCCTTGCTGCTCGATGGCAATCGCGTCCACCAGTTGGTTCAGGTAGCCCGGAAGCAATTTGCCTTTTTCATCCTCGGTGAAAAAGGTGCCCAGGTCGCCCTGGTGCGCGTTGATCAGTTGCATGGCCTTGCCCAGGCCCAAGGCCTTGCTGCTGCGCAGTTTGCGGCTGACCAGGTCGGCGGAAATATTCACGCTGTTGAGCACGTTGCCGACGTTGTGCAGCACGTTGGTGGCGATCTCTGCCATACCTGCCTGGCGGGCGCTGTCGAGCAGCTCGCTCTGGGCGTCCTTGAGTTGTTGCGTGCGCCGTTCCACCCGTTGTTCCAGGGTTTCGTTGGCCGACTGCAAGGCGCGGTTGACGCGGTTGATCTCGGCGAAACTGCGCAGCAGGCGCACGGCCAGGTAGAGCAGCAGCACCACCAGCAACGTCGAGAACACCAGCAGGTAGCGGTGGTATTGATGTTCGATGAGGTCGGCGGCCTGCTGGTCCTGATCGAGGTGGGTGGTCAGCGCGTCGAGGTGCTCGGCCACGGGTACAGCGGCAATCCGTTCGAGCAGGCTGTTGACCACGGGCTGTTCGCGCAGGATCAGCGAAATATGATTGCTGAGGATGTCCACCGGCGCCCGGAACTCAACCGGCAGGCTCTGTTTGTTGATCGCCAGTTTGCCCAGGCCCACCAGGATATCGGCGGCGCGCTCGTCGCTGGTGACTTGGGCGAACTCCAGGCTGCTGAGCAGCAGGTCATAGGTGTCGGTGGCCACGCTTTGCATTTGCAGGCGGCCTTCGTCGTCAATGCTGTTGAATTGGGCCTGGATGTCATCTTCGGCGGTCGGCAGAAACGCCAGCGAATTACGCAATACCGCGTTGTGGGATTTGAACTGGTCCACCAGCCGGGCTTTGTCCTGGATGGCCGCCTGATAGGCCGCCTGGCTGGCTTGCCAACCCGGCAGGTCGGCAGCGCTGTGGTAGGAGTCGCGGCTCGCAAGTTCAGCGCCGATCCGGGTCATTTCCGTCAGGGGCATCACCAGCGGGTCGTAGTTGTGGGTCAGCGCGATCCGCGCCTTGAGCACTTCGCTGTCCCACTGGGCATTGAGCTGCTGGAGCTGGCGGATCAGGTCTCGCGACTGGGTATAAGTGGCCGTCTGGTCGCGGGAAGACTTGAGGTACAAAAACACCAGTGTGGAGGCCAGGAACAGGGTCATCAGGCCAAGCAGCACCTGACTGGCGCGGCGGCGATACAGGCGTGACAAACGTCTCATAATGGCTTGCCCGCCCAGTTACCGGTCAGGGTCTTGAGAAATTGAATAATCAGGTCCTTGTCTTCCTGGGTCGGGTTACGCCCCAGTTGGTACTTGAACATCACATCGACCGCTTCTTCCAGGGTCTTGGCCGAAGCGTCGTGAAAATACGGTGCGGTGACGGCGACATTGCGCAGGCTGGGCACCTTGAACACATAGCGGTCCTCTTCGTCCTTTGTCAGCAGGTAGCGCCCCAGGTCTGACTCCTGCGGGTTGCCGCGTGCCTGGAAGTAGTCGCCCATCACCCCGAATTTCTGGAACATATTGCCGCCGATGTTCACGCCTTGGTGGCAGGCGATGCAGCCGTACTCCTTGAAGCGCTGGTAGCCGTACTTTTCCTGGGTGGTCAGTATCGCGGTGTTGCCCTGCAGATACTGATCGAACCGCGAGTCGGGCGTAAGCAGCGTGCGCTCGTAGGTAGCCAGTGCGTTTTGCACGTTGGCGGCGCTGAGGCCATCGGGGTAAGACTGGGCGAAGGCGCGTTGGTAGACGGGCACGGCCGCCAGGTTCTGCACCACGGTGTTCCAGTCACTGCCCATTTCCACGGGGCTGGTGACCACCTGATCAACCTGTGCTTCCAGCGTGTCTACCCGACCATTCCAGAACTGCTTGAAGTTCAGGCTGGCGTTGAACACCGAAGGCGTGTTGAGCACCACAGGTTTACCGTCAAAGCCGATCGAAAACGGCTTGTTGTCGGCACCGCCGGATTCCAGGCGGTGGCAACTGGCGCAGGACAGCGTGTTATTCGCCGACAAGCGCGGCTCGTTGAACAACTGGCGGCCCAGTTCAACCTTGGCCGGGTCCAGCGCCGGTATTGCCGGCATGGGCTTGAGCGCCTCGTTCAGCGGTGCGGCGGCCAGCGGTGCGCCGCTGCCCAGGCACAACGCGAGAATGAAGCCGGTACGGGCAGTTGAAACATGGCTCAAGCGAGCACTCCTTGCGGCCTGGGGCTATTGATCGGGCATCAGTGTCGCGCTACCCACCTGCAGCAACTGGACGAAATCCTGCGGCGCCAACGCTTTGCTGAAGAGAAAACCCTGGCCCTCCTCACAGCGCTGGGCTTTGAGGAAATTCAGTTGGTCGAGGGTTTCCACGCCTTCGGCAATTATTTCCAGTTTCAGGCTTTTACCCATGCCGATGATAGCGCTGATCAGTTGTTCGTCCTGACTATTAATACTCAGGCCGTGCACGAAGGATTGGTCGATCTTCAGCACATCGATGGGAAAGCGCCGCAGGTAGCTGAGGCTGGAGTAACCGGTGCCGAAATCATCCAGGGCCAGGCGCACCCCCAGCGCCTTGATCCTTTGCAGGATCGCCACGGTTTCATCGACGTTCTGCATCAGCACGCTTTCGGTAATTTCCAGCTCCAGCAGGGCGGGCGGCAGGCCGGTTTGTTCGAGGATGGCGGCCAGGTTGTCGACGAAGTTGCGTTGGCGAAAGTCGATCGCCGAAATATTCACCGACATGCGCAGCGGCGCCAGGCCCATCTGTCGCCAGGCTTGGGCTTGTGCGCAGGCCTGGCGCAGTACCCACTGGGTCAGGCGCACGATCAGGCCGCTGTCTTCGGCGACCGGAATGAACTCGGCCGGGCTGATCCAGCCGGACCTTGGATGAGACCAGCGTGTCAGTGCCTCCGCGCCGACGATCCGCCCGGATTCCAGCGCAAGCTTGGGCTGGTAGTGCAGCACCAACTCATCGCGCTCCAGCGCCTGGCGCAGCGCGCTCTCCAGGTTTTGCTGGTGCCGGGCGCGCAGGTTCATGTCTTCGGTATAAAAACTGAAGTCGTTCGGGCCGCGTTCCTTGCTGGTGCGCATGGCGGTTTCAGCCTGCTTGATCAACCCCACCGCGTTGGCGCTGTCGTTGGGGTAAACGCTGATCCCAAGGCTCGCGGTCACGCTCAGGTCCTGCCCGGCGACGTGCCGCGTCGCGCTGATGGCATTCAGCACTTTTTGCGCAATGTGCTGGGTTTGCTGGGGGTGCTGGATATCGTTGAGCAGGATCACGAATTCATCGGCGCCGTAGCGAAACACCGAATCAGAGGCCCGTACCGTTGCCACCAGGTTCTGGCTGACCTGCTCGAGCACTTCATCGCCCACCGGGTAGCCCAGGGCATTGTTGATGCGCTTGAAGCGGTCGAGCCCGATAAACATCACCGCCAGTTGCGTGTCATGTCGCCGGCCCAGGGCGATGGCCTGGGTCAGCCGGTCGCCCAGCAGCGTACTGTTGGGCAGCCCGGTGAGGGCGTCGTATTGCAACAGGTGCGAGACCTTGAGCAGTTCCTGCACGCGTTCTTCGATGGTGCGCTCCAGGCTGATCACCTTGAGCGCGGCGTCCTGGGCCAGTTGCCATTTCCACGTCAGGGCGCTGGCCATCTGGCGGATTTCCAGGTGGTCGAACGGCTTTTTCAGGATCAGCAACTGATCGTTGTACTTCAAGCGCGCTTCGATCGCCTCGAAGGAGTAGTCGGAATAGGCCGTGCACAGGGCAATTTGCAGGTTGGGGTCGACGTTCCACAGCTGTTCGATGGTTTGCAGACCGTCCCAACCGGGGGGCATGCGCATGTCGATAAACACCAGCGCATAGGGCGCCTGGGCCTGCAGGGCCTTGTTCACCAGCGCCAACGCTTCCTGGCCCTGGTAGGCGGAGTCCAGCTCGAATGTCTGGCGTACCGGCGCGGCGGTGCCGAAAAGGGCCGACTCCAAGGTGTCCAGGGAGGGCTCGCCGTGCTCGTCGGCGCAGAGGATCTTGCGAAAATCCTGGTGGATCGAAGCCGTGTCATCGACGATCAGGATGCGACGGTTGGCCCGCCCTGATTCCGGGGTCATGGTGCCCTGCGCCTGTGCAGAAGACTCGACGGCATAACGATTCCTTCCCTGGTTTTACAATCAAAGGGGTGTGAACATGCAGTGACAGCATAGCTGAGCTCCCTTGATATCGACGGCCAGTTGGCGTCAAATCAACAGCATTTTCGCGCTGCTGGCCTGGATCGGCACGGCGCACCGGTTCAATTGAGCTTCACATCGTTTAATTTGAAGGCAGAGTCGCCATGGATGAACAACTCGCTACGAAGTCCGCTGTGCTGCTGGTCGATGATGAAGAGTCGATCCTCAACAGCCTGCGCCGCCTGTTGCGCAACCAGCCTTACGAGGTGGTGTTGGCCACCAGCGGCGCCCAGGCGCTGGAAATCATGGCAACCCGGCCCATCGACCTGGTGATGAGCGATGCGCGCATGCCCGGTATGGACGGGGCCACGCTGTTGGCGCAAGTCCACCGCCTGTACCCGGCCACCGGCCGCATCCTGCTCACCGGTTACGCCGACCTGACCACCATCGTCAAGGCGATCAACGACGGGCAGATTCACCGCTACATCAGCAAACCCTGGAATGACGAAGAGTTGCAGCTGGTCTTGCAGCAGACCCTCGAACATCAGCGGCTTGAACGCCTTGCGCGGGAGCAGAACGACCAGCTCAAAGCGCTGAACGCCACGCTGGAAAAGCGTGTGACGGCGCGTACCGCCGAACTGCAACAGACCGCCGACATGCTCGACCTGGCCTACGACGAGCTCAAGCGCAGCTACGTGACCGGTACCGAAGTGTTTTCGTTGCTGGCCAACCTGCGGCTGCCCAAGGACAAGCAGACCAACCGCGCGTTGATCGAATTGATCCGCGTGTACTGCGCCGCCCAGGTCATGGATGAAGCCAGCACCCGCGACCTGACCATGGCTGCGGCGCTGTACAACATCGGCAAACTGAGCTGGACCGACAGCATGATGGTTGCGCCGTCCGACAAGCTGTACAGCACCGACCGCGCGCTGTATCGCGAATACCCGACCCAGAGCGAGTCGCTGTTGATGACCCTGGAGCCGATGAAGGACGCCGCACGGATCATTCGTCATCACCAGGAGCGTTGGGATGGCTCGGGGTTTCCCGACCACCTCAAGGGCGAGGCGATCCCGGCGGGTTCACGGCTGCTGAAACTGGCCGTGGACTTCATCGAGCTGCAAAAAGGCCTGATCCTGGAGCGGCACCTGAACAGCGACGAAGCGTTGCTGTATATCCGCAAGTACGCCGGGCGCCTTTACGACCCGGAGTTGGTCGAGGATTTTGTGCAGGCCTGCGCCACCTTCCTCAGCGACGTGACCCTGGGCGACCCCACGGTCAAAGTCCTCACCACCCGCGAACTTGAAGACGGCATGGTCCTGGCGCGCAACCTCAACGCCGACAACGGCATGCTTCTGCTCAACGCCGGCAAGGTGCTGAACCTGCCGCTGGTGGACAAGCTGATCGCGTTCGAGTCGATGGAGGGCGCAAAATACAGCGTATTTATCAAACAACCCGACGAGATAACGATTCCCACATGAGCCCTTCAATTATCCGCATCGCTGCCGCGGTCCTGATCGACAAACACGGCCAGACCTTGCTGGTGCGCAAACGCGGGACCCTGGCTTTCATGCAGCCCGGCGGCAAGATTGACGCTGGCGAACAACCGGTCGAGGCGCTGGCCCGCGAGCTGCGGGAAGAACTGAACCTGCATATCGATCCGGCACAAGCGGTGTACCTCGGGCAGTTCTCTGGGCCTGCGGCCAACGAGCCGGGCTTCACCGTGCAGGCCGACATGTTCCAGCTGCACATCGACGTGGCGGTGTCCCCGGCCGCTGAAATTGAAGAAATACGCTGGATCGACCCCATGGGCGACGGCGGCCTGCCATTGGCGCCGCTGAGCCGTGACCAGATCCTGCCGCTCTACCGCGCGTCGCTGCTCGGCGCATGACGATTCGCCCACTCAACGCCTGCGATGCCGAGGCCTATCGGGCATTGATGCTCGAGGCCTATGATGTTTATCCCCAGGCGTTCACCTCCAGCGTCGCCGAGCGCGCAGCGATGCCGTTGAGTTGGTGGCAAAAGCGCCTGGACGGTGCGTTGGACCGTTTGCTCGGCGCATATGCCGGCGACGCACTGGTCGGCATCGTCGGCCTGGCGTTCGAGCCTCGGGAGAAAGCGCGGCACAAGGTGACGTTGTTCGGCATGTACGTGACTGCAGCCCATCAACGCAACGGCCTGGGCCGCCGGTTGGTGCAGGCGGCACTCTACCAGGCACGCGAGCACCCGCACCTCAAGGTGGTCCAACTGACCGTCACCGCCGGCAATGACGCCGCCTTTGCGTTGTACCGGCACTGCGGCTTTATCCAGTACGGCCTGGAACCGTTGGCGGTGCGGGTGGGCCTGGACTACTTCGACAAGATCCACATGTGGCGTGAGCTGCGCGGCGAGGGTTAAGGGGGCATTACATTCCCCAGGCGACCGACCGGGTATCGTGATAATCAAAGATACCTCGGAGTACGAAGACATCTTTGCCATCCTCTTTTGCGGTGCGCTCAATGGCCACCCGCCATCGACCACGGCCCGCGCCTGCCTCTATCTGGGGTAAATCAGTATAGGTGTAGTTGCCGATTTTTTTGCGGCTGACACGACCTGCCTGAATGTCCTGAGTGATCTGCTCGAGTTTGTTTCTCGCACTCTCTGATAGCAGCGGGCTTTGCGCTTCTAACAACTCGTCCTGCTTCACGATGTTGACCGCGGGGTCTCGGGCCGTTGGGGGAGCCGGGGAAGGTGTCGGTGCAGGGGATGGTTTTTCAATTTTTTTGATGGGTACACGGGGGGCGTCAAACTCTAAAGACGCTGAAAACCGAGGGAGGTTATTTTCAAAATCCGTGACGGCGACACTGTCGATCATTCTTACGCCAGACTCACCACTCTTGTATGTACCGCGTGACATGGCGACATAGGGAATGCCGGATTTTTTAAAGTCCTCGGCGTAGGAGACCACGCCAAGTTCCTTGAGCTTTTCCTTGAATTTTATTGTTCTGAACAGGGTTAAGGATTTTTGTACTTCAGGGTTCGACAAAAGCGATTCCAGCGCCTCTTCGCGCGTAATTTTATTATCGGTAGCTATTCGGGTAAGCGTTTGTTGGCGTCCTTTTTCGTTTAGAAACGCCTTGAGCGAATCCGATGACCAAGTTGAAAGTTTATAATTTTCATCAAATTTATCCAGGCTCTTCATCTGCTTGGGTGTGATCGCATAACCTACAAACTGTGCGTTTGTGTCGGGGTCCTGAATTCTAATGGAGGCTCGGATTTCTTTTGAAAAGTTATCGTTTTTGCCAATTAGTCTTTTTATTTTTTTAAATAATTTATCTTTGTCCAACGGGAGCAGGGGAGGGACCAGGTTCGAGGTTGATCTGTTTATGTGGACATAGATGTCCGTCTCCGAATGCAGCCTCAACAATGCGTCACGTAATTCATTTTTGGCGCGTGGGCTTAAATTCCGCTGCCCCGAGACCCTGCGACGAAAGGTGGCTTCGTCGATATTACCCATCTGCTCTCGTGCGTTCGCCAGCAGTGTTCGCTTCTGTGGCTCCGTCATTTCTTTAATGAGGGGTTCGAAATACCTTAACTGCTCATCTGTTGAGTAGATACCAAGCGCCGCGATCAGGTCGGCATCGACTTGCTGTTCAGGCGTGAGCCCGCGCAGCATGCCCATCACCGTGCCGCCGCCCGCTGTCGTGCGTTCGAAACGTGGCTTCCAGCTTTTTGCGTCGCCCGGCACCACCATAAAGTTCGCGCTGTTTCCTGCCGGGTCTTTTACATAGCGCGCACCGTCTTCGACAAAGGACTGAAACAGGTGATAACGCCCGCCTTCGTCCCTCATCGCGATCAGTTGATTATTGTGTTTGTCAAAAAAACACGGGGCGTTGCCCGATGTGCGCCACAGCGTGTAGTGGTTCGCCTGGGCAAATTCTTCCACATCAAAGAATGCGTCGATCGGTTGGGGCAACCGATACGCGGCAACATCGACCCAGGCCGGCTCCAACGGCCGGATCGAAGCCTTTGTGACCGCGATGTGTGCCCTGTGGTGGGTGCCGATTTTTCGGACCAGCCCCGGCATACGGCGGCCCAGTTGTCTGGTCAGGCCTAGCCCTTTCTCTATGCCCCTGCGCACAAACGTCTGTGCGGCCTTGCCGGGCACCAGGCCGATAAAAAGATCGGCCACTTCAATGCCGAACATAAAGGCGTTTACGGTGGACTCGCGGGAAATCTGCGCATTGCTGCGTGAACGGAAAGCGGCATGCGCGAGTTGAAACCCAAGCTGCACCAGATACAAATACGCGTGAAAATTGCCGGTTATCGTTGTTAAGGCATAGCGGTGCACGCCGCGTGTGTCGCTGAAGATCCGTGAGCGCTCGTGCGCATCGTTAGTGGCCATGCGCGCGCTGAAGTAGGCTCGCCATTGCGGTTTTGCCTTCAGCGCGTCCAGCTCTCTCAGGCCGTTGGCCAGTTCCCTGAACGGCGCTCCATCCGGGGCATCCGGCGTATACAGCACGCAGACGCCGCCAGGCGTGGTGCCTTTTCGCTGAATGATCAACACGCCGTTGATCACTTGCCCCCCTCGGCCTTCATCCAGTGCGCCGCCCATCACCAACAGGTTCACGTCGATCTCGGACGCGCTGACCCGGGGGCGTTCTGTGGAATCGGGGTACTCGACCACCGCCTTTATCCAGTCAAGCCCGCTCCCGGGCGTCTTGAATATAAACAGCTTGTGAACATCGGGATTCAGCCGGCTCTCCAGGGCGTCCTTGTGCATTTTCGCCGCGTTGGCGCGCTGCCAGGCGGTGGCGAAGCTGTTGCCTTCGCTGCCCTGCGCAAAGGTTGACCTCAGGTACTCGGCGTATTTTCCTCCAATGTCGGCTTCTTGGGCGAGCGCGCGTAAATCCGAATCGCCAAGCGTGCCCTTGGTGTTGCCGTCGGTATCGACAAGGGTGGCGGTGGCGCTGATGGTTCTGTGGAAGTCATGCGCGGACCATGGGTCGACGTTGCGCTGGGCGTAACTGCCCAGTGTGCGCAGGTCTATGACGACCCGGCTCTTCCAGGTGCCACGGGTCAGTGTCTGGCCTTCCAGAAACCGTGGGATGTTTATTTTTTCATCGGCGGTGATGTAAACGACCGAGGTGTTCTCGTCGCGATACCCCGTCAACTCCACCGGCAGGGAGGAGGACAGACGCAGACGAACCAGGCTTTTATACGGGGCAATATCCACGTCGGCATAGGCCGGTTTCAGTTGTTTCAGGATCTTGTCTGTGTGTTCGAGTGAAAACGCTTCCAGTGTCTGAACCTTTTCAAGAAAAGGCATGAGCGCCGCATTGCTGTCACTCATCGCCTGTTCCAATTGCCTGTAGCGGGCCTGGTCGTGCGCGTCGGCAGTTTTCAGCCACTCGGGTTCGCGCACCTCTATCAGGCGCAGATTACGTGTGACAAAGGCATCGGCGATGTCCAGATACTGGGTGGTGTCCGCCGCCAGATCGAGTTCGCCGGCCACCGGCAATGTTTCCTTGCGCAGGGCTTCGCGCACAGCAAAATATTGTCGAATTCGTACTGAGCGAACACAGTGCGCCACGATATCGGCCTCTATCGTTGGCGGGCTTGCGGCCAGCACGGGCAAACCGGGCAGCCCTGCGCGGGCCGTTTTCGACAGGCTTGCGAGCAGGCGCTTGCCGGCCGGGCCGCCTTCGCGTATGCGCGCCGCCACGGCTTGATTCAAACGGTCCAGGTTTTCATATTCCTCAAACGCCTCGCCCGGGCTGTACAGCATCACGCTGCCCGTAGGCGGAGTCTTGCCCGTGGCGTTGAGGATGAATGCGGCGGCGAGCTCACTGCCGTCCTCCAGCATCAGTCGGTATACCGCGGGCCTGTCGTCGATGGCGAAGGCCTTTTCCCGCGCCGCCGCAGTGGGGTACTTGAGCACATTGTCGGCCAGTGTCCGCCCGGCCGCCGATAACGTGCCATCCACCGTGCGCAGCGCCAGTTGATGGGCCAGCACCTGGCGACGCAAGGCAATCAGTTGTTCCTCCGGGTCGGGTTGGTCGTCCTCGGCGGTGTCCCAGAACGCGTTCAGACTTTGGATGACGGCGATTTCCGTCGAGCCGGCCAGCTGCGCCGCCGTGCCGTTTGAAGACAGGTGCTTGTCCGCGTCCAGTGTGTTGGGTTCCCGGTAGAAGGCACCGCTCTGTTGGGTCAAATAGGTGCCGCCGTCTGTCGCGCGCAACCGAGTGAGCAACGACCCCAACGGTTCGCTGGACAAGAGTTGCCGTTGCCCCTCCTGGTCCTCTCGGTAACGGCTGTAAAAGATCTGGTTGGCGTTGATGGGCCGGGGCGAATGGGGAAAGGCTTCAGTCAATTTATGCTGATACACCCTGCCCAGGCTTGGCTGTGCCTGTATCAGGTCGTTGGTTTGGACGTTGAGTTTGGCGAGCTCGCCGATGAGGTGCTCCTGCTGGTCCTCGGTCGAAGACGCCGGGGGAACCACAGGCAACGTCACAGGCTGAAAAGTGACGAGAGGCTTGTCTTTGGCCTGGATCGGTTGTGGATCGTCACCCTGTCGGGCTGGGGAAGAAGGCAATGAAGTGTGCATGCGCGAACCCTTACTAAAGGGCGCAGGTTGAGCGAGGGTGCCGTGCGCCCGGATGAATGTGAGGGTCGAGTGTAGGCGCGGCGCCAAGGGGCCCAGCGGTGCATGTGTCTCGGACAGCCGAGCCTAAGCGAGGTGCCGAGTGGTGGGGCAAGAGCGTTTTGCTTACGTTGGGGCTTTTTGTACTGATCCAGCATCCTGGTCGGCTGTCAGGCCGTAATCGGGGGCAAGCCCCCTCCCACATTTAGGTCGCGGGGTATCAGTTAGAGAGGCTTCGGCTCCTGAGCCGTCACTGGTTCAGAGCCGTGCCAAAGTTGTGTAGATACCCATGCAGGTAACGGGAGGCCTGTCGCGGGCCTCAGCGCACCGCACTCACGCCATCGAGCGTCGAAAATGAGGTGTCCTTGGCCGTCAGCAAGAAGTCACGCATGTACGGCGCATCCAGCATGTCCGCCCGAATCCCCGCATACAGCGTGGCGAACAAACCTTTCTCGCCCAGCCGCTTGGCCTTCACATAACCACGTGAGCTGTACTCGTGCAGCGCCCAATGGGGCATGCCGCACACGCCACGGCCGCTGGCCACCAGTTGCATCATCATCACCGTGAGTTCCGAGGTGCGCACCTGGGCGGGTTCCACGTCGGCCGGCTCCAGAAAGCGGGTGAAGATGTCCAGGCGATCACGCTCCACCGGGTAGGTGATCAGGGTTTGCGTCAGCAGGTCTTGCGGCACGATGTAGGATTTATTCGCCAGCGAGTGCTGATTGGCCACGGCGAGCATGGCTTCGTAGGTGAACAGCGGCACATAAGTGATGCCCGGCAGCTCCAGCGGGTCGGAGGTCACCACCAGGTCGAGGTCGCCACGGGCCAGGGCCGGCAGCGGCGCGAAGGCAAAGCCCGAGGCCAGGTCGAGCTCGACTTCGGGCCAGGCGTCGCGGAACTGGTCGATGGTCGGCATCAGCCACTGGAAGCAGCTGTGGCATTCGATGGCCATGTGCAGGCGCCCGGCGGTGCCGCCGGCCAGGCGTGCGATGTCGCGCTCGGCGCCGCGCAGCAGGGGCAGGGTGGCGTCCGCCAGTTGCAGCAGGCGCAGGCCGGCGCTGGTGAAACGCACCGGTTTGGTCTTGCGCACGAACAGCGGCATGCCCAGGCGCTCTTCGAGTTCCTTGAATTGGTGAGACAGCGCGGACTGGGTCAGGTGCAGGCGCTCGGCCGCCTCCACCAGGCTGTCGGCTTCGCGCAGGGCGTGCAGGGTCTTGAGGTGACGGATCTCGAGCACGGGCTCTCCATGAATACAATTTGTGACGAAGCACAATGGCGTGAGTTTGTCTCATGTTGCAGCGCATGTCGACCAGGACCGCCTGGCACTCTTCATCAAACTGTCATCGAACTGTGGCAGCGCGCTTGAACAAACTTCATCAGACTCGCGCTCTACTGGGGTTCTGCGTTTCGGTGTTTTTCATGCGCGTGTTGCTTTTACTGGCCGCTCTGTTGTTCGGCCTGCCGTCTTTTGCGGCTTCTCGATGTGACGTCAATGTCCCGACCCAAACGGTCGACCTGGCTCAGGTAAGCATCGCCTACCAGAGTATCGGGCGTGCGTCCGACCCTGCCTTGCTGCTGGTGATGGGCCTGGGCGGGCAGTTGATCCACTGGCCTGACGAAGTGGTTGTCGCCCTGTGCCAGCAAGGTTTTCGGGTAATCCGCTACGACAACCGCGATGTTGGCCTGTCCACTTGGCGCCAGGCACCGGCCAGCGCCAACCTGACTTTCGAGGTGCTGCGCTACAAGCTCGGCCTGCCGGTGGCGACGCCTTACACGCTGACCGACATGGCCGACGATGCCTTGGGCTTGATGGACGCATTGCAGGTCCGGCAATTTCACGTGCTGGGGGCGAGCATGGGCGGCATGATCGCCCAGCACCTGGCGGCGATGGCGCCGCAGCGGGTGGAAAGCCTGACCCTGATCATGACCAGCTCCGGCGCCGAAGGCCTGCCGGCCCCGAATGCGGCACTGGTGCAGTTGCTGTCGCGGCGCAGCGCGCCTAATCGTGAGGTGGCGTTGGAACAGCAGGCGGATTTGCTTGCGGCACTGGGCAGCCCGAATGTGCAGGACGATCGCCAGGCATTGCTGCATCAGGCGGCGCTGTCCTATGACCGTGCGTTCAACCCCGAAGGCGTGAAGCGCCAGATCATGGCGATCCTCGCCGAGCCGAGCCGCGTGCCGTTGCTCAACCAGCTGCGGGTGCCGACCCTGGTGGTTCATGGCACCGCCGACCCGTTGCTGCCGGTGATGCACGGCGTTCATCTGGCCGCGCATATCCAGGGCAGCCAGTTGAAATTGATTCCAGGCCTGGCCCACCGTTTCCAGGAAGCGTTCAAGGCGCCGTTGCTGGCGGCGGTGCTGCCTTACCTGCAAGCCCATCGCGAAGATACCGCGCACTGGGCGCAGATCGACCTGGGCGCGCCTTCGAAGCTGCTGTGAAGGTGGTGTATCGTGTCGCTTTTGCGGCGCATTAATGCCAGCGAGGTGGCCTGCCCATGAGTACTCCCCTGAAAATCGATTTCATCAGCGACGTGTCTTGCCCCTGGTGCATCATCGGCCTGCGCGGCTTGACCGAGGCCCTTGATGAGCTTGGCGCCGAGGTGCAGGCCGAGATTCATTTCCAGCCGTTCGAATTGAACCCGAACATGCCCGCCGACGGGCAAAACATCGTGGAACATATCACTGAGAAATACGGCTCCAGCGCCGAAGAGTCCCAGGCCAACCGCGAGCGCATTCGCGACATGGGCGCCGCGTTGGGCTTTGCCTTTCGCACCGATGGCCAGAGCCGCATCTACAACACCTTCGATGCGCACCGCCTGTTGCATTGGGCCGGGTTGGAAGGCTTGCAATACAACCTCAAGGAGGCGCTGTTCAAAGCCTATTTCACCGACGGCCAGGACCCCTCCGACCACGCGACCCTGGCGATCATCGCTGAAAGCGTCGGCCTGGACCTCAAGCGCGCCGCCGAGATTCTCGCCAGCGACGAATATGCAGCAGAGGTGCGTGAGCAGGAGAAGCTGTGGATCACCCGTGGCGTGACCTCGGTGCCGACCATCGTGTTCAACGACCAGTATGCCGTGAGCGGTGGGCAGCCGGCTGAGGCATTTGTTGGGGCGATTCGTCAGATCATCGCCGAAGCCAAGCAGTAAGCACAATGTGGGAGGGGGCTTGCTCCCGATAGCGGTGTATCAGTCAGCACATGTATTGCCTGATGCACCGTCATCGGGAGCAAGCCCCCTCCCACATTGGTTTTGTGTAGGTCCCGATATATCCCCTGGCCCATCCCTTGCATTGACCCCCTGAAGCCCACCCGGCCTGCGGTTGGGCGCTGCCATTAGGGATGAAATACTGCCTTGAATATTCTTGACCTCGACCACAGCCTCACCGCTCAGGCGCCGATTGCCCAGCGGTTGGCCAGCGGCCGGGCCACGCGCCTGGATCTGCTGGACCTGGGCCCGAAACTGCGCCTGTGGTCCACCGAAAAAACCTGGAAACGTTTCGTCGAGCGCCTGGCCCAGCGGCCACGGCCCAGGGATGCGCGCCCGGAAATCCTGTTCGTCGGCTCCGGCGACTATCACCACCTCACGCCGGCGTTTCTCGCCGACTTGAAAGAACCCATCAGCCTGATCCACTTCGACAACCACCCCGACTGGGTGCGCTTTGCGCCCAAGCGCCACTGTGGTTCGTGGGTCAACCGCGCGCTGAAAATGCCGGCGATCAAACGCATCGTCACCCTGGGCCCTTGCAGTGACGACCTGCATAACCCGCAACTGCGCGGCGGTAACCTCGGCGCCCTCAAGCGCGGGCAGTTGCAGTTGTTCCCCTGGCAGCACCCGCCCTCGAAAGTCTGGGGCCGGGTTGGCGATGGCGCCGGGCACCGACAGCAGGAAAATCACCTGCACTGGCGCAACCTGGCGGAGCTGGACTGGACCACGTTCCTGGACCAGATGATCGCCAGCCTGCCCACCGACGCGGTCTGGATCACCCTCGACAAAGACGTGCTCGCCAGTGAAGACGCCGCCACCAACTGGGACCAGGGCGGCATGCGCCTGAGCCACTTGCTCCAGGCCCTGCGGGCGTTGGCCGCGCATAAACGCATCATCGGCATCGACGTGTGCGGCGAGTTCGCCGCGCCGGCCTTCAGCAACGCGTTCAAGCGCTGGGAAGCCAAGTCCGACCAGCCACCGCCCGAGCGTTGGAGCGCGCAGGATTTGCAGCGCAATGCCGCGACCAATGCGGCGCTGATCGATCTGTTCGAGGAGTTGTTCCCGTGAGCCTGACCGTGGTGATGTTGCTGGCGCTTTCCATCGTGCTCGATGTGATCGGCCAGTTGTGTTTCAAGCTGGGCGTGGACCGTCTGCCGCAACTCGATGGCGGTTTCCGTCTGCGCGCGTTCTGGGGCCAGGTGTTCAATGCGCCGCTGCTCTGGGCCGGCATCGGGGCCTATGTCATCGAGTTTTTCGTCTGGCTCGAAGCCTTGTCCCGTGCGCCATTGAGCCTGCTGTTTCCGCTGGCGGCGTTGGCCTATTGCCTGGTGGTGCTGGCGGGCAGGGTAGTGCTCAAGGAAACCGTCAGCCGACGGCGTTGGCTGGGCACGCTGGTGATTACGGTTGGGGTGATGTTGGTGGCGATTGCGGGGGGCCAGGCATGAGTACGCAAACCGTCGACACGGGCTGGTTGCATGGGCGGCTTGGCACGCTGGTGCTGTGGGCGCTGTTGATCGCCACTGAAAGTGCCGGGCAGTTGTTTACCAAGGTGGCCGGTGATCAATTGGGGCAGATGGATTTTACCTGGCAGTGGCTGGCGGATGTCGCGCGCAACCCGGGGATTCTGGCGGCGATTGCCAGTTATATCAGCGCGTTTTTCGTGTGGATGCTGATCCTGCGGCGCAGCAGTCTGTCGTTGGCCTTCCCGTTGAGTTCGCTGGTGTTCGTGGCGGTGTTGCTGGGGTCTTGGCTGGGGTTGGGGGAGCACATCAGCCCGCTGCATTGGGTGGGCGTTGTGGTGATTATTGCAGGCATCGCGTTGCTGGCCGAGGGCGAAGAAAACTGAAACACGATCCCATGTGGGAGGGGGCTTGCCCTAATGCCTGTCAGTTAGGGCTTTTTGTAGGAGCGAGCTTGCTCGCGAAGAACGTCAACGATAACGCAGCGAATCTGGTTTAACGCGGCGTTCTCAGGTTTTTCGCGAGCAAGCTCGCTCCTACAGTAAACCCCTCCCACATTTAATCGAATGTGTAGCTGATCGCCGTCTGCACCTGGCCCTGGTTCACCTCGCCGGCTTGCCTGACGATGCTGCTGTTGGCCGCCGAGCCGACCAGGTGCACCCAACTCGCGCTGGTCAGCAATGACCAGTTGCGCGCCAGGGGGAACTGGAAGCTCTGGCTCAAGGTGACGTTCTGGAAACCGCCACTGGCGTTATAGGCCTTGAACCCCGTGGCGGCCGCCTCGTTATCGTCCACCCCGAAAAACGTCTGGTTCTGGCGCGCGTCGGCAAAGTGCGCCACCAGGCCGCTGCTGCCGATAATCCCACCGCCCAGCGGGTAACCGAGTTCACCGCCGACCTTGCCCAGCACCCCGCTCTGGGAATGACCACCGCCCACGGCCTGGCCCAGCTGCGCGTAGACCCGCCAGAAATCGGCCGGCGCGTACTGGACGAAACCGCCGATCTCGGCCATGTCCGACACATTGCGCAGGCCTTGCAGCGCGCCGTTGGAGGTACGGCCCGACAAATAATTGATGTACGGGCCGGCAGTGAGGCCGTGGGCGTTCAATGCGCTCCAGGTCAAGCCGTCATCGGTGCTCAGGCTGACGTCGCCCCAGTCCAGGTCCAGGTAGGGCACGGGGCGGGTTTCATAGCGGCTGCCGGTCGGGTCGTGGGGTTGGTAGCTGACGCCTGCGCCGACGTCTCCGGTGATGCCACCGGCCTGGGCGCTCAGGCTCAGCAGTCCGACGAGCGCAGCGCATGTGATCCTTAACATGGTCACAGTTCCTGATGAGTGAACAGGCGCGCATGAACGCGCAAACCCTGGCGCCTGCGCAAGCACTCATCTTGTTTGTAGCAAGCTACAAAAATTGTAGCTTGCGGCGCACCTGTCGCCCGGAATATCCGGCAAACCCCCAGCCCCGCTGGGCGTTGACCAATTGGCACGCTCCCTGCTCTACCGGTAAGGCAAGCGCATACAGCGCGCCTCTTTCCAAAGGTAGACGCAATGATTCAATGGCATATCGTGTGTGACTTCGACGGGACCATCACCCCCACCGATGTCATCGACAACGTCCTCCAACGCTTCGCCGGCCCCGAATGGGAAACCATCGAACAGGAATGGCTGGACGGGCATATCGGCTCACGCGAATGCCTGAGCCGCCAACTGGCGCTGATCAAGGCGACCCCGAGCGAGTTGCTGGCCTATTTCGATAGCGTCGAGATCGACCCGGACTTTCCGGACTTCGTCGATCACGTCATGGGCCTGGGCGCGACCATCGAAGTGGTCAGCGACGGCATCGAGCAGGGCATCGCGCGCATTCTGTCGCGCAACTACGTGACCTTGCTGCCGATCCTCGCCAACCGTCTGCGCCAGGTCGACCAGAACAGCTGGCGCATCGGCTTCCCGTATGCCAGCGATGCCTGCCGCGCCGCTTCCGGCAACTGCAAATGCAAATCCACGCCGCGCAACAAGCGCGTGCTGGTGATCGGCGACGGCAAGTCCGATATGTGCGTGGCCTCCACCGCCGACTTCGTGTTCGCCAAGGGCAGCCTCGCCGAGTATTGCGTCGCCCACCAGATTCCCCACGCGCGCTTCGACACCTTTGCCGAAGTGCCCGCATTGCTGGCGCAACTGCCACAAGGCATCGCCGCCAACGCCACATCCTTTACTGCCGACACTCAGGAAATTTTCCATCATGTCTGATATCCGTATCGCTACCACTGAAGACCAGATCCTTCTGGATAAGGAAGCCAAGTACTGCTCCTACGGCGACACCGTGCATTACATCGAGCCGCCGCGTATTTTCAGCCGTTGCGAAGGTTCCTACGTGTGGGACACCGAAGACCAGGCTTACCTCGACCTGCAGATGTGGTACTCGGCCGTCAACTTCGGCTACGCCAACCCGCGCCTGAACAACGCATTGAAACAACAGATCGACACCCTGCCGCAGATTGCCAGCCAGTACCTGCACAAGGGCAAGATCGAGCTGTCGGAAATGATCGCGGTGGACGCCAAGAACAAGTTCGGCCTCGACGGTCGCGTGCACTTCAACGTCGGTGGTTCGCAGTCGATTGAAGACTCGTTGAAAGTGGTGCGTAACGCGTCCAACGGCAAGAGCCTGATGTTCGCCTTCGAAGGCGGCTACCACGGGCGCACCCTCGGCGCCTCGTCGATCACCTCCAGCTTCCGCTACCGTCGCCGCTATGGCCACTTTGGCGAGCGCGCCAACTTCATCCCGTTCCCTTATCACTTCCGTGGCCCGAAGGGCATGACCAAGGAAGAGTACGGCAGCCACTGTGTGCAGCAATTTGCGCGGTTGTTCGAGACTGAATACAACGGCGTCTGGGACCCGAAGACCAACCAGTGCGAATACGCGGCGTTCTACGTCGAGCCGATCCAGGGCACCGGCGGTTACGTGATCCCGCCGATGAACTTCTATCGCGAACTCAAGCATGTGCTGGACCAGCACGGCATTTTGATGGTGTCCGATGAAATCCAGATGGGTTTCTACCGCACCGGCAAACTGTGGTCGATCGAACACTTCGACGTGCAGCCGGACGTGATCGTGTTCGGCAAAGCGCTGACCAACGGCCTCAACCCGCTGGGGGGCATCTGGGCCCGTGAAGAGTTGATCAACCCGAAAATCTTCCCGCCAGGTTCGACCCACTCCACCTTCGCTTCCAACCCATTGGGTACGGCGGTCGGCCTGGAAATGTTCAAGATGACCAGCGAAGTCGACTACGGCGCAATGGTCATGGCCAAGGGCAAATACTTCCTTGAAGGCCTGCAGGACTTGCAGAAACGTTTTCCGATCATCGGCGACGTCGACGGCCTGGGCCTGGCGCTGCGCTGCGAAATCTGCGGCCCGGACGGCTTCACCCCAGACAAGGCAACCCTGGACTACATGGTCGAGGAGGGCATGAAAGGCGACATGCTGGTGGATGGCCAGAAGCTCGGTCTGATCCTCGACGTGGGCGGCTACTACAAGAACGTGATCACCCTGGCGCCGTCCCTGGAAATCAGCTACCCGGAAATCGAGCTGGGCCTGAAGCTGCTCGAGCAACTGCTGGTGCGAGCGACCACACGGTGAGTGTCGGCGAGATCGACCTCGGTGAAGGTGATGCCGGCTTCGTTCTCGGTGAAGGTCCGGTCGGGATCCTGTTGATCCACGGCCTGACCGGCACCCCGACGGAATTGCGCCAGGTCGCCAGGGGGCTGGTCAAGGCGGGCAACTGCACGGTGTACGTGCCCACCCTGGCCGGGCACTGCGGTGATAACAGCGACTTGCAGGCCACCGGCTGGCGGGACTGGTACGAAGGGGTGCGCAAGACCTTCGTACAGATCGAGCGGCGTCACGCGCAAGTGTTCGTTGGCGGCTTGTCCATGGGCGCGGTGATGTCGATGTATGTGGCTGCCGAACACCCTGGGCGGGTTGCCGGGCTGCTGATGTATTCCACCACCTTGAAGTACGACGGCTGGAGCATCAACAAACTGGCGTTTCTCACGCCGTTGCTGATGAAGATTCCGTTCGGCGTGCACCTGTGCAGCTTCGAAGAAAAGCCGCCCTACGGCATCAAGAACGAACGCCTGCGGGCCGTCGTCGAGCGGCAGATGAAGCAAGGCGAGAGCAGCGAGGCGGGGTTGTTGACCATGGAAGGTATCACCGTGCGCGAGTTGCACCGCCTGAACGCCGTGGTCAGGAAACGCATGCCCGAGGTCAAGGTACCGACGCTGGTGCTGCACTCCATCGAGGACGACATCACCAGCCGCTGGAACGCCGATTACGTGGAGCGCCACCTCGGTGGCCCGGTGACCAAGATCCTGCTGGATAACTGCTACCACATGATCACCGTCGACCTGCAATACCGCCGGGTCATCGAGTTGAGCGCCGAGTTTATCGAGCAGCGCATTCGGTCCGTCGAACCTGAGCTGTTGTGGCGAGGGAGCTTGCTCCCGCTGGGCAGCGAAGCTGCCCTGAAACCGGCGGCCTCTTTTTAGCTGGAAGAACTCACTGCTGTTGAGGGGGCTGCTTCGCAGCCCAGCGGGAGCAAGCTCCCTCGCCACAAAGGGATCAGATGTGATAACCACCCAAGCCTTCCCCACCATCCGGGCTATCCAGCGCGATGCCTGGAATGAGTGTTTTCCCGGTGCGCTGGAAGACTGGGATTACTACGTCGCCGTGGAAAACGCCGCGATCGATGACTTTCAGTGGCGTTACCTGGCGGTTTACGAAGAGGGAACGCTGGCGGCAGTGGCTGTCGCGTTCATCACCCATTATCGTCTCGACACGACACTGTCGGGCGCCGGCAAGCGCTTGACCGAACGTGTGGCGCGACTGTGGCCGGGTCTGTTGCAACTGGGTTTGTATGCCCTCGGTTCGCCGGTGGCCGAGCGCTGCGACGTCGGTTTTGCCAGTGGCGTGGCGGATGCGCGGCGCCCGCAGTTGCTCAAGCACTTGCTGGAGGTCGCGCGCCGGGATGCGGATGACTTTGGCATCGGCCTGCTGGCGGTCAAGGACGCACCGAGCAACGACCCGCATTGGGCCGAAAGTTGCCGTGCGGCTGGCTTTCAAAGCATGCCGAGCCTGCCCACGGGCGTGTTGCCGCTGCCTTACGGCTCAGTGGACGCTTACCTTGGCTCGCTGGGTAAATCCACGCGCAAAGATCTGCGCCGCAAACTGCGCGCACCGGGGCCGCGGGTGGAGTGGCGGCACAACATCGATGATGTGCTGCCCGAGGTCATGCGCCTCTATGAAGCCACGCTGATGCGCGCGGATTTGCAGTTCGAACGCCTGCCCGCCGGTTACTTCACCGGGATTCTCGAACAGCTGCAAGCGCGTGCGGTGTGTGTTCTTTACTGGGTGGACGAGCACCTGGTGGCGTTCAACCTGATCCTGCTCGACGAGCATCGGCTGATCGATAAGTTTTTCGGGCATGACATCGCGTTCAGCCGTGAGTACAACCTGTACTTCCGTAGCTGGCTGACCAATGTCGACTACTGTATTCAACACAATATTGCGGTGTACGAGTGCGGCCAGGCCGGGTATGCCAGTAAACTGCGCCTGGGCTGCCAGTTCCAGGGCAACAGCCTGTTCTTCCGCCACCGCAATCGGTGGGTCAACGGCGTGCTCAAGTTAGTCAAAATGTTGTTCCGACCGGATCGTTCCGACCCTGCCATGGCTGCTGCGATAAGCGAAACCTGATGATCACCAAGACCCGCCAGAAAGCCCGCCCCTTTGCCATTTCGCGCTGGAGCGTCCAGCGCAAGCTGGTGCTGGCCTTCTGGCTGGTCAGCGTCATTCCGACCATGATCGCGGCGGAATTGGCCGCCACCACGTTGTCGCAGATTTTCGACAGCAACGTGCGTATCTGGCTGCAGGAGTCGACCAAGATCGTCAAGGACGAGATCGGCGACATCCTTCACGACAACGCGCGCATGGCCAAGCTGTTCCTGCGCTACACCAGCCCACCCTCATCGCGGCAGGCCGAACGGCATGACCGGCTCACCGCCGACATCGCCGATGCCACCGACATCGATGTGGTGGCGCTGATTCGTAGCAGTGATCACAAGGTGGTGTTCAGCACCGCCGCCGACGACATCGTCAAGCAGATCAATCTGACCAGCAACACGGTGTTGCAGACCGTACAGGTGGCCGGCGTCAGCACGGGCCTGGTGGTATCGACCTTCGAGACCAACCGCGATGGCGTCGATTATCTGTTGCTGGTGGCCACCTACCTGGACAGCAGCTTCCTTACCAGCGTGGCCGATGTGCATTCCCTTGACCTGCGCCTGTACCTGGCCAATGCCACGGGGTTTTCCGAGATATTTTCCACCCAGCGCTTCGAAAACCACCCGGCGCGCATCCCGAAGAATGTCGAAGCCGAGCTGCGCAGCACCCGGCAGCCGAGCGAGCAGTTCACCAACCAGTACAGCGGCTTGTACTGGCCGATTTTCAACGATGCCGGCGAGCTGCAAGGCGTAATCTTCAGCGGCCTGCTGCGCCACACGAGCCTGGTGGGGCTGGTGAATCAGAGCAACTTGTTCGTGCTGATTTTCCTGGTCAGCTCGGCGCTTTCACTGGCGGCAGGGGTGTGGGTGTCGCGGCGCCTGACCCAGCCGCTGCGGGACTTGTCCCAAGGCGTGAATGCGGTGATCTCCGGCAACTACGCGCACCGGGTAGAGGTCAGCGGCGGCGACGAGCTGGCGCAACTGAGCAGCACCTTCAACCACATGACTGAACGCCTGGGCGAATTGCATCACCTGGAAGCCCAACTGCGCCGGCGTGATCGTCTGCATGCCCTGGGTGAAGTCGCCATGGGCCTGGCCCATGAAATCCGCAACCCGCTGGGCATCATCAAGACGGCCACTCAACTGTTGCACCGGCGCGCCGACCTTCCGGACGCCGACAAGCGCCACTTGGAGTACGTCATCAGCGAGGTCAGCCGGATCAACGACCTGATCACCGAATTCCTCGACTTCGCCAAGCCCAATCCGCCGATCCGCGTACAGCAACCGGCCCGCCCGTTGGTGGAAGACATCCTCGGCTTCTGTGGCCCGGAGTTGAGTACTCACAATATCGATGCACAGATTGACGACCAGGCGCCCGACGCCACGCTCTACGCGGATGCCAAGCAGCTCAAGCAGGCCTGTCTGAACCTGATTCTCAACGCCATCGACGCGATGCCTGAAGGCGGGCGCCTCACCCTGGGTATTCGTAGCGCGGGCGATAACACGGTGATCAGCATCGCCGATACCGGCCAGGGCATCCCGGCGGATATGGTCGAGCGCATTTTCACGCCGTTCGTCACCACCAAGGCCTCGGGCACGGGGCTGGGCCTGGCCAAGGTCTATTCGATCATGGAGAGTCACGACGCCAGCATCGAGTGCCTCAGTGAGAAAGATGCCGGCGCCACCTTCAACCTGTACATTCCGGCTAACGGTGAAGACGACGGCGAGGATGAGAACGGGCATGACGCATAACGTATTGGTGGTCGACGACGAGCCCAAGCTCTGCGACCTGTTGTCATCCGCCCTGAGCCAGAACGGCATCCAGGTGTTTACCGCCGGCAATGGCCTGCATGCGCTCAAGGTACTGGAGCAGGAGGACATCGACCTGGTCATCAGCGACTGGCGCATGCCGGGCATGGACGGGCCGGCGTTGCTGGCCGAGATCAAGCAGCGCTACCCGCAGTTGCCGGTGATCGTGATGACGGCCTACAGCACGGTGAAAAATGCCGTGCAGTCGATGCGCAATGGTGCCTACGACTACATTGCCAAGCCGTTCGATATCGACGAGTTGGACATCACCGTGGCCAAGGCCCTGCAGTTTCGCGACATCATGCGCGATAACGCGCGCCTGCGTGCCGAGCTGGATGAACATGCACAGTTCGACAGCTTGGTGGGTGACAGTCCGGCGTTTCGTAAAGTGCTGCAGGCGGTGGACTCGGTGCGCGACAGCAGCGCAACCATCCTGCTGACCGGCGAAAGCGGCACCGGCAAGGAAATGGTCGCCCGCGCGATCCACAAGCATGGCAGCCGTGCCGACCAACCGTTCGTGGCGGTCAATTGCGCGGCGATTCCTGAGGGGCTGCTGGAAAGCGAAATGTTCGGTCATCGCAAAGGCGCTTTCACCGGCGCCGTGGCCGACCGGGTAGGGCGCTTCATGCAGGCCGACAAGGGCACGCTGTTCCTCGATGAAGTCGGTGATATGCCGTTGGCCTTGCAGGCCAAGATTTTGCGCGCCTTGCAGGAACGGGTCATCGAACCGGTGGGTGATCCCCGCGAGCGCAAGGTGGACGTGCGGGTGATCGCCGCGACCAACAAGAACCTGCTGGACGCGGTGGCCAACAAGGAATTTCGCGAAGACCTGTATTACCGGCTGAATGTCTTCCCGATTCCTTTGCCGGCCCTGCGCGAGCGCGTGGAAGACATCGCACCCCTGGCCCGGCACTTCGCCCGCACCCTCAGCGCGACCGCCGGCAAACGCATCACCGGGTTCAGCCCGGAAGCCTTGCAGGCCATGGCGGCGTACCACTGGCCGGGCAATATCCGTGAGCTGCAAAACTGCGTGGAACGAGCGACCATCGTAGCGGCTTCGCCGGTGATCGAGGATATCGATTTGCCGGGGTATTTGTTTGCTTCGAAACCGAGCGAGGGCGGGGTGACGGCGATCCTCAGCGACGGGCCGGGTGTGCCGCAGGACCTGGATGCGGCGCTGGCGGAAGTGGAGAAAGCCTACATTCTGGCGGCGTTGCAGGAGAGCAACGGCGTGCAGGCCGCGGCAGCAGCGAAGATCGGGATTTCGGAGCGCAGCTTTTGGTACCGCCTGAAGAAGCTGGGCATCCAAGTCGACAAAATAATCCGCTGACACACTGTGATTAAAACTGTGGGAGGGGGCTGCTCCCGATAGCGGTATGTCAGCCATGAATTTATTGACTGACCCAACGCCATCGGGAGCAAGCCCCCTCCCACATTTGGACTGTGGTGTGTCAGGTGTGCAGGCGTACCCAGACGCTTACCAGGACGGTTGCCGCCATCAACCAGGCCACTGCGGCCACGGCGAGCGACGCCTCCAGCCGCATCCGATCCACCATCACATACAACGTCGCCAAGTACACGAAGTACGGAATGATCGACCACATCCCAAACACAATGGTGGTCTTCAGATCCTCGACCGAGCGGCCCTTGCCGACGATGTAGTGGGCAATCAGCGCGAAGGTCGGAAACAGCGGCACCAAGCCTGCGATGTAATAGTTTTTGGTCTTGGCCAGTGCGGCCAATATAAGCACCACCGCCGCGCCGAGGGCGGCTTTCAAGAATAGATCCATCAGTGACTCAACCCGTATTTTTTGACCTTGTCGAACAGCGTGGTCTTGGCCATCCCCAGTTCCTGGCTGGCCTGGGTCAGGTTGCCGCCGCTGCGTTGCAGGGCGTCAACGAGCAGGTTGCGTTCAAAGGCTTCCACCGCCTCGGTAAAGGCCAGGCCGTGGGCGCTGCCGCCCGTGCCGCTTTTCTTGAACGCGGGCAGGCCCAAGGCGAAGCGTTCGGCGACGTTGCGCAGTTCGCGTACGTTGCCCGGCCAGTCGTGGCTCATCAGGCTCGACAGGGTCTGGTTGTCCAGCTCCGGGGCGATGCGATCGAAGCGCAGTGAGGACTGCTGCAGGAAGTGTTCGAACAACTGCAGGATATCTTCACGGCGCTCGCGCAGTGGCGGCAGTTCCAGGGTGACCACATTGAGACGGTAGTACAGGTCGCTGCGGAACTGGCTGGCGCGGCTCAGTTCATCAAGGTCGGACTTGGTGGCGGCGATCACCCGGCAATCCACGGCCACGCTCTGGTTCGAACCCAGGCGTTCGAGGGTGCGTTCCTGCAGGACCCGCAGCAGTTTGATCTGCAGGTTGATCGGCATGCTCTCCACTTCATCGAGAAACAGCGTGCCTTCATGGGCGTGCTCGATCTTGCCGATGCGGCGCTTGCCGGCGCCGGTAAACGCGTTGGCTTCGTGGCCGAAAATCTCGCTTTCGAACAGGTTCTCCGGCAGCCCACCGCAGTTCAGGGCGACGAACTGGTGGGCGTGGCGCCGGCTGAAGTCATGCAGGCAGCGCGCGACCAGCTCCTTGCCGGTGCCGGTTTCGCCTTCGATCAGCACGTTGGCCGACGTGTCGGCAACGTTGGCGATCAGTTCGCGCAGGTTTTGCATCGCCGGCGAGCGCCCGATGATGCGGCCCTCCAACGAATCGCGCTCGGCCAGTTGGCGCCGCAGCGACCAGACTTCCCGCGCCAGCCCACGCTGTTCAAGGGCACGACGGGCGACGTCTACCAGGCGTTCGGGGGAGAAGGGTTTTTCCATGAAATCGTAGGCGCCGTTGCGCATGGCGCCGACCGCCATGGAGATGTCGCCATGCCCGGTGATCAGCACCACCGGCAGGCTTTTATCCAGCGCCTTGAGGCGGGTGAGCAAGGCCAGGCCATCGATACCCGGCAGGCGAATATCGCTGATGACAATGCCGGCAAAATTTTCGCCGATATGGGCCAACGCTTCTTCGGCACTGCCCACGCCAACGCTGGGGATGTCTTCCAGCGCCAATGCCTGCTGGCAACCCAGCAGCACGTGGGGGTCATCTTCGACGATCAGGACGGTGAGGTCTTGGGGTTCAATATTCATGTCGACTCAACTTTTTCAGCGCCCGCCAGCGGCAGGTTCAGGACAAACGCGGTACCACCAGCGGCCGGATGTTCCACGGCCAGGCTGCCGCCGGTGGCCGCCGCAAGGCTTGCGGAGAGGGTCAGGCCCAGGCCCAGCCCTTGCTCGCCGGGCTTGGTGGTGAAGAAGGGCTCGAACAGGTGTTTGCGTGCCTCGGGGTCGATGCCGTGGCCATTGTCGCGCACCCGCAGGCGATATTTGCCCTCGGCGCTCTGGCCTTCCAGCCACAACTGCGGCGCCGGTTGCGCCTGCATCGCATCGAGGGCGTTGCCGATCAGGTTGACCAGGATCTGCTCCAGGCGCGTCTGATCGATCTGCAACTGGGCATGGGTGAAGTCACGGTGCACGGCCAGGGGCAGGTTGTCCAGGCGCGCGCCGAGCACCTGGAACGCGGCGTCCACCGCCTTGGCCAGGTTCGCTTCGCCCTGGTCGTCACCGCGCCGGGCGAACGAGCGCAGGCTGGCGGTGATGCGACCCATGCGATCGATCAGTTCGTTGATGGTCTTGAGGTTTGCGCTGGCGGTGTCCAGGGCCCCACGTTCGAGGAAGCGCACGGTGTTGCCGGACAGGGTGCGCAGCGCGGCCAGGGGTTGGTTCAATTCGTGGGCGATGCTGGTGGACATCTGGCCGATCGCTGCGAGTTTGCCGGCCTGCACCAGTTCGTCCTGGGCACGGCGCAAAGTCTCTTCGGCCTGGCGCCGTTCGCGGATCTGGCCTTTGAGGCGTTCATTGCTGGCGCGCAGGTCGGCGGTGCGTTCGGCAATCCGTCGTTCCAGCTGGCTGTTGGCTTCCTGCAAGGCCTCCCGTGCGGCGAGGCGGGTGGCGATGACCTTGCGCCGCTCGTTCCAGGCAATCAGCAAAAACGCGACCAAGCCAAACGCGACGGCGACCAGGATGCCCTGGTTGATCGCGGCGCGGCGTAGTTCATTCAGCGGGGTGAGCAGGGTGAAGTTCCACGGTGTGTCATTCAGTGGCCGGGTTTGCGCCAGGTAACTGACTTCTTGCTTGTCGTTGACCACTTCGCTGTTGGCCGGGAAGGTCAGCTTTTCGCTGCCTTCGTTCAGCCGCTCGCGGGCCAGGGGTTCCAGGGCGTCCAGTGTCGCCCAGTAATATTGCAGGCTGTTAGCCAGCCGGTCCCTGGTGTCTTCGCTCAGGGGACGCACGGCCTTGAGGCGGCGGGCCGGGTCACTGGACAGGATGATGATGCCGTTTTCGTCGCTGACAAAAGCTTCGAGGCGCGCGCGTTGCCAGCGCTCTTCAAGCGCCTCCAGGCGGACCTTGACCACGGCGACGCCGATGATTTTGCCATGCTCTTCCAGGCCGTGGGCCAGGTAGTAGCCGGGTTCGCCGTTGGTGCTGCCGATGCCGTAGAAACGACCGGGCTGGCCGCGCACGGCGTTCTGGAAATAGGCGCGAAAGGACAGGTCTTCACCCTGGTAACTGTCGGCGTCGCGCCAGTTACTGGTGGCCAGCACCCGGCCGGTGGTGTCCATCACGTAGATGGCGCGGCTGCGGCTGCGGCGGTTCAAGCCTTCGAGGTAATCGTTGACGGTCTTGCGGGTTTCCTGGTTGGGGTCAGCCAGGAGCAGGGAAACGCTGGACTCCAGCTCAAGCAGGCTGGGCAGGTAGGTGTATTTGCTCAGTTCGCTTTCGACGGTGCGAGCGTGCAACTCCAACTGGCGTTCGCCGTTGTCGCTGAGGGTGCGGATGCCATAGTACTCACTGACCCAGAAGCCGATATAACCCAAGCCGATCATCAGGGCGATGATCAACGGCGGCAGGAACAGTTGACGTATCAGGCGAGGCTTCACGGCAAGTGATGGCGGCGCAGCGCGATAGGGGGTGGGGTCGCATTTCATCACAGATGCCTTGGGTCAGCTACCGCCCTCCGGCCAACTGTAGGAGCGAGCTTGCTCGCAAAAAACGTCAACGATGACGCGTGCATCCTGGATGTCCGCGGTGCTCTTGGGTTCTTCGCGAGCAAGCTCGCTCCTACAGGGTGGGAGTGAGGCTGTTTTAGTGCTGCAGGATTTTCTCAAGGAAGTGCTGCGCACGTTCGGAGCGGGCGCTGATGTCGCCGAAGAACTCTTCTTTCGGGCAGTCTTCGATGATCTTGCCGGCGTCCATGAAGATCACGCGGTCGGCCACTTTGCGGGCGAAGCCCATTTCGTGGGTCACGCACATCATGGTCATGCCTTCGTGGGCCAACTGCACCATCACGTCGAGCACTTCGTTGACCATTTCCGGGTCCAGCGCCGAGGTCGGTTCGTCGAACAGCATGACGATCGGGTCCATGGCCAGGGCGCGGGCAATCGCCACACGTTGTTGCTGGCCACCGGACAGTTGGCCTGGGTGCTTGTGGGCATGTGCCGACAGGCCGACGCGCTCCAGCAGTTGCAGGCCCTTCTTGGTGGCTTCTTCCTTGCTGCGGCCGAGCACCTTGATCTGCGCGATGGTCAGGTTCTCGGTGATGGTCAGGTGCGGGAACAGTTCGAAGTGCTGGAACACCATGCCCACGCGCGAGCGCAGTTTCGGCAGGTTGGTCTTCGGGTCGGCGATGGAGGTGCCGTCGACGATCACGTCGCCCTTCTGGAACGGCTCCAGCGCATTCACACACTTGATCAAGGTGGACTTGCCCGAGCCGGACGGCCCGCACACCACGATCACTTCGCCTTTTTTAACCTCGGTGCTGCAGTCGGTCAGCACCTGGAAGTCGCCATACCACTTGTTGATGTTCTTGATAGAGATCATACGGCAAACCTTTTTTGCAGACGCTTGACCAGCAGCGAGGCGGAAAAGCTGATGATGAAGTAGACGACACCGGCGAAGATCAGGAACTCATTGGAGCGGCCGATGATGTCGCCGTTGGAACGGGCAGAGTTGAGGAAGTCCACCAGGCCTACGGTGTAGACCAGCGACGTGTCCTGGAACAGGATGATGCTCTGCTGCAGCAGCAGCGGGGTCATCTTGCGAAACGCCTGGGGCAGGATGATCAGGCGCATGGTCTGGCCGTAGGTCATGCCCATCGCCTGCGCGGCGGCCATCTGGCCCTTGGGGATCGACTGCACGCCGGCCCGCACGATTTCGCAGAAGTACGCGGCTTCGAACATCATGAAGGCCACGACGCAGGAGGTGAACGCGCCGATCGGCGTGTCTTCACCGGTGATCCAGCGCAGCACGAACGGCACCGCCAGGTAGAACCAGGTGATCACCAACAGCAGCGGGATCGAACGGAAGTAGTTCACATAGGCGCCGGCCACACGGGACAGCAGCTTGCTGGACGACAGGCGCATCAGCGCGAGGATCGTACCCAGGATGATGCCGCCGACCACGCCCATGACCATCAACTGCAGGGTCATGACCATGCCGTTCCACAGGCCCGGGATCGCGGGGATGATACCGCTGAAATCGAAGTCCATTATTTACCCCCCACGGAGATCAGGCCGGGCACCGCGACTTTCTTCTCGACCACGCGCATCAGCAGCATCAGGCTCATGTTCAGGGTGAAGTAGATCAGCGTGGCCAGGGTGAAGGCCTCGAACAGGTTGGCCGAAAACTCGGCGGTCTGCTTGGTTTGCGCCAGCAGTTCCATCAGGCCGATCAAGGACGCCACGGAGGAGTTCTTGAACACGTTGAGGAATTCGGAGGTAAGCGGCGGAATGATGATGCGATAGGCCTGGGGCAGCAGCACGTTCCAGTAAATCTGCGGCAGCTTGAAGCCCATGGCGCGCGCGGCGGCTTCCTGGCCACGGGGCAGCGCCTGGATGCCGGTGCGCACTTGTTCACACACACGGGCGGCGGTGAACAGGCCCAGGCACACGACGACGCTCAGGTAGGCCGAGGTGGTCGGGTTCAGGTCTTGTTTGTACCAGTCCTGCAGGTTCTGCGGCAGCAGATCGGGTATCAGGAAATACCAGATGAACAGCTGAACCAGCAGTGGCACGTTACGAAACAGTTCCACGTAGCAGGTCGCGATGCCCGATACGAGGCGGTTTGGCACGGTGCGCATGACCCCCAGAATGGAGCCCAGCAGCAAGGCGATGATCCATGCCACGACAGCGATGGCGATGGTCCAGCCCAGGCCGGCGATGTACCAGTCGAGATAAGTCTCGCTGCCAACGCCGGTGGACTTGAAGAACACGCCCCAGTCCCAGTTGTAATTCATTAGGGTCTCCCCTCGAGATCGATCGATGTACAAGCACCCGCTTGGGACAGTCCGTTCCCTCCTGACGTTGAACGTCAGGCACACGCAATCGGCTCGAAAACCGCCAGGTCGAGTGTTCCAAGTTAAAGCCAGCAGGTAATTACAAACGCCTGAGGGAGTTTGGCTCCCTCAGGCGATAAGGTTAGCCAGGTTTTAGATCTTTACTTCCGGAGCCGGTTTGTCGCTCGGGTTCTTGATCAGTTCCTTGACCTTGTCGCTCATCGGGAAGTTGAGGTTCAGGCCTTTTGGTGGAATCGGGCTTTCAAACCACTTGGCGTAGATCTTGTTGATTTCGCCGGACTTGTACAGGCTGGCGATTGCGTCATCCACGGCTTTCTTGAAGTCCGGGTCGCCTTTGCGAACCATGCACGCGTAGGCTTCGAACGACTGTGGAGTACCGGTGATGACCCAATCATCCGGCTTCTTGGCCTTGGCTTCTTCGCCGGCCAGCAGGGCGTCGTCCATCATGAAGGCAACCGCGCGGCCGCTTTCGAGCATCTGGAAGGATTCGCCGTGGTCTTTGGCGGAGATGACGTTCATGCCCATCTGCTTGTCGGCGTTCATCGCCTTGATGATGCGCTCGGATGTGGTGCCGGCGGTGGTCACGACGTTCTTGCCTTTCAGGTCGGCAAAGTCAACGTAGGTCGGCTTGCCCTCCTTGTCTTTCTTGACCAGCAGACGGGTGCCGATTTCGAAGATGTTGGTGGTGAAGTCAACTTGCTGGGCGCGTTCGGCGTTGTTGGTGGTGGAGCCGCATTCCAGGTCCGCGGTGCCGTTCTGGATCAGCGGAATACGGGTCTGCGATGTCACCAGGTTGTATTTGACCTTCAGATCGGGCTTGTTCAGGTCTTTTTTCAGGGCTTCAACGACGGCCAGTTGAATGTCATGGGAATAGCCAACGGGTTTGCCCGAGCCATCCGCAATGTAGGAAAACGGGATAGAGCTGTCGCGGTGAGCGAGAGTGATAGTGCCGGAGTCGTTGATTTTTTTCAGCGTGCCGGTGAGTTCGGCGGCGAAAACTGGAGTGCTGATCAGAGCAGCAGCGATAGCTGCGCCCAGGATATGGGGAACGATGCGCATCAATACTTCCTCGACATTTGTTTTTCTTATAAAGCCAGCTAAACGGCTCTCTTGTACAGCGAATGCCTTGACGGCTGCTGAGGCGTCTCAGGCAATCGTCAGGAAGTGTAGAGCATGAGTCGTGCCATACCCGAGACAAAAGCTTAACTCCATGATTTATATGATTATTAACTTTGTGTGACGGTAGCGGTTCGGTGTGCGGGTACGGCAAACCGAATGATGGGAGGTATTGCGTTCGGATAACCGAATGCCCAGCCCGGACATTGTAGGCGAGGCGGGCGGCTAGCCCTTGCTCGCGAAAAACGCAAAAGCGCCGCGTTTATTCTGAATTAACGCGGCGCTCTCAGGTTTTTCGCGAGCAAGCTCGCTCCTACAGTGGGGAGCGGTCAGGCCGCTTCGGTCTTGCTGCGGTTCTGTTCAACCTTGGACAGGTAGCGTTGCAGGTTGTCCTGCTCTGCTGCAGTGGTGAACAGGCCCAGCTTGGTGCGGCGCCACAGCACGTCCTGAGGCTGGGTCACCCACTCTTCGGCGCACAGGTAATCGACTTCGCGGGTGTAAAGGCCACCGCCCAGGTGCTCGCCCAGATCAGCCAGGGTTTGCACACCTTCCAGCAGGCGCCAGGTGCGGCTGCCGTAGGTGGTCGACCAGCGACGGGCGATCTCGCTCGGCACCCAGTCGAACTTGCTGCGAATGGCCTCGGCCAGGGCTTCTGGCGTGGTCATGTCTTCGCCGCCCGGCAGACTGGCCTTGGCGGTCCAGCTTGGGCGCATCTGGGTGAAGTACGGCGCCAGTTGCGCCATGGCCGATTCGGCCAGCTTGCGGTAAGTCGTCAGCTTGCCGCCGAACACCGACAGGATCGGCGCCTCGCCGCTGCCGCCGGACAGCGACAGGGTGTAGTCGCGGGTAATGGCCGACGGGTTGTCCGATTCGTCGTTGCACAGCGGGCGCACGCCCGAATAGGTGTGGACGATATCGTCACGGCTCAGCTGTTTCTTGAAGTGGGCGTTGACCACCTTGAGCATGTAGTCGGTTTCACCTTCGGTGATCGTAACTTTCGCCGGATCACCGGTGTATTCGCGGTCTGTGGTGCCGATGATGGTCAGGTGATTGAGGTACGGAATCGTGAAGACGATGCGCTGGTCTTCGTTCTGCAGAATGTGCGCATGCGCACCTTCGTAGAGTTTCGGCACGATCAGGTGGCTGCCCTGGATCAGGCGAATGCCGTAAGGCGAATCCAGCTTCAGGTCGTCCTTGATGAACTTGGCGACCCAGGGGCCGGCGGCGTTCACCAGCGCCCGGGCGCGGATCGAGAACAGGCTGCCATCGGCGCGTTCCATGTTCATTTCCCACAAGCCGTTGCTGCGGTGGGCACTGACGCAACGGGTCTGGGTGTGGATATGCGCGCCTTTCTCGCGCGCGGCCATAGCGTTGAGCACCACGAGGCGGGCGTCGTCGACCCAGCAGTCGGAATATTCGAAGCCTTTGGTGATTTCGCTTTTCAGCGGGCTGTCGGCACCGAACTTGAGGCTTTTCGAACCGGCCAGTTTCTCGCGCTTGCCCAGGTGGTCATACAGGAACAGGCCGGCACGAATCATCCAGGCCGGACGCAGGTGCGGACGGTGCGGCAACACGAAGCGCATCTGCTTGACGATGTGCGGGGCCTTCGCCAGCAGTACTTCACGCTCGGCCAGGGCTTCGCGTACCAGGCGGAACTCGTAATGTTCCAGGTAGCGCAAGCCACCGTGGATCAGCTTGCTGCTGGCAGAAGACGTGTGGCTGGCCAGGTCGTCCTTTTCGCAAAGGAATACCGACAAACCGCGCCCGGCTGCGTCTGCTGCAATGCCAACGCCATTGATCCCGCCGCCGATTACGGCAACGTCATAGACTTCGGCAAGCGGTGGTGCAGGCAAGGTAGAAGGGTTCATCGGCTGGCCTCGCGATCTTTTCGTATTGGAATTCGAACATTAATGTTCATTTGCGAAAATGGTAGCTGATAAATGCGCGCGCAGCCACCCAACTTCGATTGAAAAAACTCATCGAAGGGTAGGGAAAGGAAAATTTGTGAACTGATAGTTCCCACGCTCCGCGTGGGAATTGAGCCCATGACGCTCTGCGTCACAGCGGACGCGGAGCGTCCTGCGGTGCATTCCCACGCGGAGCGTGGGAACGAGAAGTCAGACGACTTCCAAACGAACCTTATGCTGATTCAACAACTGCACCAGCGCCGGCACCGGCTGCTGATCAGTCACCAGGCAGTCCACCAGACTGATCGGCCCCAGGCGGATCATGGCGTTGCGCCCGAACTTGCTGGAGTCTGCGGCCAGAATCACTTGTCGCGCGTTGGCGATGATGGCCTGGGAAACCCGTACTTCCTGATAGTCAAAATCCAGCAGGCTGCCATCCTCATCAATGCCACTGATACCCACCAACGCAAAGTCGACCTTGAACTGGTTGATGAAATCAACACTGGCCTGGCCTACCACGCCGCCGTCACGGCGCACATTGCCGCCGGTCAGCAACACATCGAAGTCGTCCTTGGCACTGAGCATGGTGGCGACGTTGAGGTTGTTGGTGATGATTTTCAGGTGATGGTGATTGAGCAGCGCACGGGCGATGGATTCGGTGGTGGTGCCGATATTGATGAACAATGAGGCGTGATCGGGGATCTGCGCCGCGATGGCTTCGCCGATACGCTGTTTTTCATCGCGCATCTGGTCGGCACGCATGGCGTACGCGGTGTTCTCGACACTGGAGTCATAGGCCGCGCCGCCGTGGTAGCGGCGCAGCAGATTGGCGTCCGCCAGCTGGTTGATATCGCGGCGGATGGTTTGCGGGGTGACAACGAACAACTGCGCCATTTCCTCGATACTGACGTAGCCGCGTTCGCGGACCAGTTCGAGGATTTGTTGTTGGCGGGGAGGCAGATTCATGGGGCGTCCTTTGGGCTGCCATACAAAAGTGGCCCATGATGACGCAGGAATCCGCTCCCTGCCAGTTACAACCGGTGTAGATCCGGCGCTTGGCTTATTCGGCGCCTTCGTGCGGCTCCCAGTCGCGGGTGCGGCTGACTGCTTTTTGCCAGCCTGCGTAGAGTTTCTCTTTAGCCGCTTCATCGAGCTGTGGTTCGAATTCGCGCTCGATCACCGCTTTGCCGCGCAGCTCGTCCAGGCTGCCCCAGAAGCCACAGGCCAGGCCTGCCAGGTAAGCAGCGCCGAGGGCGGTGGTTTCGCGCATTTGCGGGCGTTCGACCTGGGTACCGAGGATATCGGCCTGGAATTGCATCAGGAAGTTGTTGGCCACGGCGCCGCCGTCCACACGCAGGGCTTTGAGGCGTTCGCCCGAGTCCTGTTGCATGGCGTCGAGTACGTCACGGGTCTGGTAGGCGATCGACTCCAGGGCGGCGCGAATAATGTGATCCACGCGTACGCCACGGGTCAGGCCGAACAATGCGCCACGGGCATACGGGTCCCAGTACGGCGCGCCCAGGCCGGTGAAGGCCGGGACCAGGTAAACGCCGTTGCTGTCCTTGACCTTGCCGGCAAAGTATTCGGTGTCGTGGGCGTCGTTGATGATTTTCAACTCGTCACGCAACCACTGCACGGTGGATCCGCCGTTGAAGACTGCGCCTTCCAGTGCGTAGGCCACTTCGCCACGCGGGCCGCAAGCGATGGTGGTGAGCATGCCATGCTTGGATTTCACCGCTTTGTCGCCGGTGTTCATCAGCAGGAAGCAGCCGGTGCCATAGGTGTTTTTGGCCTGGCCGGGCTCGACGCACATCTGGCCGAACAGCGCGGCTTGCTGGTCGCCTGCAATGCCGCCGATAGCGATGCCGCTTTTGGTGCGGCCATAGATCTCGGACGAAGATTTAACTTCCGGCAGCATTTCCCGTGGAACGTCCAGAATCTCCAGCATCTTCGCATCCCATTCCAGGGTGTGGATGTTGAAGAGCATGGTGCGCGAAGCATTGGTGTAGTCGGTGACGTGGGTCTTGCCGCCGGTAAATTTCCAGATCAGCCAGCTGTCGATGGTGCCGAACAGCAACTCGCCGTTGCGCGCACGCTCGCGGCTGCCTTCGACGTTGTCGAGGATCCACTTGAGTTTGGTGCCGGAGAAGTAGGGGTCGGTGACCAGGCCAGTGGTGTCGCTGATGTATTGCTCGTGGCCGTCGCGCTTGAGCTGCTGGCAGATCTCGGTACTGCGGCGGCACTGCCAGACAATGGCGTTGTAGATCGGGCGGCCGGTGACCTTGTCCCACACCACGGTGGTTTCGCGCTGGTTGGTGATGCCGATGGCGGCGACCTGGTCGTGGTGCAGGCCAGCCTGGGCCAGCGCCTCAACCATCACCGCGCTCTGGGTGGCGAAGATTTCCATCGGGTCATGCTCGACCCAGCCCGCCTGCGGGTAATGCTGGACGAATTCGCGCTGGGCGGTGCACACCACGTTGGCGTCACGATCGAAGATGATCGCGCGGGAACTGGTGGTGCCCTGATCGAGGGCAATGATGTAGTTCTTATTCTGAAGGTCGGTCATGTCAATTGCCTTGGACGAAATAAGGAAGTCAGAAATCAGCCGGGGTCACGAAGGGCAGGGACCCTGGCTGGCGCTTTCAGGAAATGCGGGTGTTGCCGTTGACAGCCGTGTCAGTTGTTTCAGCTATAGCAGGTGCGGCGCTCGGCAGGTGACGGGCAATCAGCCCGCGATACGCTGCGGCGCCGAGGCATGCGCCCACAATCGGCGCGAAAATCGGTACCAGGAAGTAAGGAATATCGCGACCGCCAGTAAAGGCCATTTCACCCCAGCCGGCGAAAAAGGTCATCAGCTTGGGCCCGAAATCCCGCGCCGGGTTCATCGCAAAGCCGGTCAGCGGGCCCATCGCGCTACCAATCACAGCGATCAACAGGCCGATCAGCAGCGGCGCCAGCGGGCCACGGGGCAGGCCATTGTTGTCGTCGGTCAGGGCCATGATCACACCCATCAGGATCGCGGTGATGACCATTTCCACCAGGAACGCCTGGGCCGTGCTGAGCAATGCATGAGGATAGGTGGAGAACACCGAGGCCAACTCCAGGCTGGCCTGGGAGCCACGTACCATGTGGTGGGTTTGTTCGTAATCGAAAAACAGATTGCTGTAGAGCGTGTACACCAGCGCGGCGGAGCAGAAGGCGCCGGCGATTTGGGCGAGGATATAGAACGGCAGTTTGCGTTTTTCGAAATCGGCGAAAATACACAGGGCGATACTCACCGCCGGATTGAGGTGAGCCCCGGAAATACCGGCACTCAGGTAGATCGCCATGCTCACGCCGACCCCCCAGATAATGCTGATTTCCCACAAGCCAAAGCTCGCACCCGCGACCTTGAGCGCAGCGACGCACCCGGTACCGAAGAAGATCAGCAGCGCAGTGCCGAGGAATTCGGCCATGCATTGGCTCGAAAGTGAAGGCTGTTGAAGAGCAGTTGTCATGGAAAACCTCAGTTGTTGTTCTTGTCTGGCGCAGGCCTCAACGGGCCGTTGCGCGATTTTCACCGTGACGAGGATCCCCATCCTGTGTCACGGCTTACTGCTCGAGTACCGAGGGCTATTCCTACAGTATTCGGAAACGAAAAAATATAGACAAGAATGACCGCTGTCAAAGGTCGAAAGTGAACTGCCAGTCACTTTCGAACTATAGGTTTGATGAATGATCACGCTCATCACATTAAATAGGGTTGGCGGATAGGACGGACTAGAGCGTTTTGTGCGGGGTTGGCCTAGAATCGAGTCTCAGTTTGCTAAGCCCGGAGAGGTCATGACCCCCGCATTGGATTTGTTGAAAAAAGTTCGCGCCGAACATCGCATCCATAGTTATGAGCACGATCCCAAGGCGGCTTCGTATGGCCTGGAGGCCGCGGAGAAATTGGCTCTCGACCCGGCGCAGGTGTTCAAGACCTTGCTTGCCAGCAGTGAGAAGGGCGAATTGTTGGTGGCGGTGGTGCCGGTCGTCGGAAGTCTGGATCTGAAAGCCCTGGCTCACGCGGCGGGCGTCAAGAAAGTCGAAATGGCCGACCCTGCGGCGGCGCAGCGCTCCACCGGGTACCTGTTGGGCGGCATCAGCCCTTTGGGGCAAAAGAAGCGCTTGCGCACGTTCATCGATGTGACGGCGCAGCCGTTTGCGACGATTTTTGTCAGCGCCGGCCGGAGAGGGTTGGAAGTAGAGTTACCAGCCAGGGTTTTGGCTGAACATACCCAGGCCATCTTCGCGCCGATTGGCCGGGCCTAATGATCAGTCCTGTGGTGATCAAATGTGGGAGGGGGCTTGCCCCCGATGGCGGTGGGCCAGCTAGAGATAAGCTGACTGACCCACCGCTATCGGGAGCAAGCCCCCTCCCACAAGGTAGCGGCTTACGCCTGGAACAGGACCAGGTGCTCGGCAGCCACTCGAATGCCCACATCCGTGCCCATCTGCTGATCGACGTGGCTGGGGAAGA
Source organism: Pseudomonas sp. R4-34-07 (assembly GCF_003852375.1). Lineage (NCBI taxonomy): Bacteria > Pseudomonadati > Pseudomonadota > Gammaproteobacteria > Pseudomonadales > Pseudomonadaceae > Pseudomonas > Pseudomonas sp. R4-34-07. The sequence goes on from NZ_CP027760.1 coordinate 1,244,513, forward strand.
TCGACTCCAACTGCGCACCGGTCGGCAACTGTAGGCGGTACAGGGTCGACGCACCGAGGAAGGTCTTGCCAACAATCCGCGCTTTGAGTGCACTGTCCGGCGCATAGACGATGTCATCCGGGCGCAGCAGCACCTTCACCGCGCCACCGGTGGGCCAGGTATAGGCACGGTTGCCACGCAGCTCACCCAGCTCAGTGCTGACGGACTCGGGCGAGCTCAATTGACCCTGGATGAAATAGCCCTGGCCGATAAAGCTGGCCACATACGGCGTCTGCGGTTCGTGGTAGAGGTTGTAGGGCGTGTCCCACTGCTCAAGACGACCCTCCTTGAACACGCCCACGTGATCGCTGACGGCGAAGGCTTCTTCCTGATCATGGGTGACCAGGATCGCGCTGGTGCCGCGCGCCTTGAGAATGTCGCGCACTTCATGGCTGAGCTTGCGCCGTAGTTCGCCATCCAGGTTGGAAAAGGGTTCGTCCAGCAGCAGCAGCTGCGGCTCCGGCGCCAGGGCGCGAGCGAGGGCGACACGTTGTTGCTGACCGCCGGAAAGCTCGTGGGGGAAGCGTTTGCCCAGGTCTTTGAGGTTGACCAGTTCCAGCAATTCGGCCACCACGCGGTCTTTTTGCGGGTGCTTGCGGATGCCGAAGGCGATGTTGTCGGCCACGCTCAGATGAGGAAACAGCGCGTAGTCCTGGAACACCATGCCGATACGACGTTTCTCGGGTGCCAGCGTGAAGCCGGCACTGGAGATCACTTCGCCCGCCAGGCTGATCTCACCTTCGTGCACCGGCTCGAACCCCGCAATTGCACGCAGGGTGGTGGTCTTGCCGCAGCCCGAGGAGCCCAGCAGGCAGCCGATGTCGCCAGCGTTGAGGTGCAGATTGAGGTTCTGCACCACCCGTTGATCTTGATAGCCGCATGCCAGATTGCGCAGGTTCAGCAGTAATGGCTGGCTCATGCGTGGTGGTACGACGGCGGAACGAGAAATTCGAGCAGGGCCTTTTGCGCATGCAGGCGGTTTTCGGCCTGGTCCCAGGCGACCGAGCGTGGGTCGTCGAGCAGGTCGAGGCTGATTTCTTCGCCACGGTGGGCGGGCAGGCAGTGCATGAACAGCGCGTCCGGCGCGGCCAGGTCGAGCAGGGCACGGGTCACCTGGAACGGCGCGAACAGGGCCAGGCGCTTGGCGGTTTCGTCTTCCTGGCCCATGGAGGTCCAGACGTCGGTGCTGACCAGATGGGCGCCGACCACTGCGTCTTTCGGATCGCGCAGAAGTTGCACGCGACCATCGGCCTTGGCCATGAACTCGGCGCTGGGTTCGTAACCCTCGGGGCAGGCGATACGCAGGTGGAAGTCGAACTGGATCGCGGCTTCTATATAGCTGTTGCACATATTATTGCCGTCGCCGATCCAGGCCACGGTCTTGCCCTGGATCGAGCCGCGGTGCTCGAGGAAGGTTTGCATGTCGGCCAGCAACTGGCACGGATGCAGGTCATCGGACAGGCCGTTGATCACCGGCACGCGCGAGTTGGCGGCAAATTCGGTCAAGGTGCTGTGGGCGAAGGTGCGGATCATCACGGCGTCGAGCATGCGCGACATCACGATGGCGCAATCGCTGATCGGCTCGCCACGGCCCAATTGGGTATCGCGCGGCGACAGGAAGATCGCCTGGCCACCCAGTTGGATCATGCCGGCTTCGAAGGACAAGCGGGTGCGGGTCGAGGACTTCTCGAAAATCATCCCGAGCACGCGGTTTTTCAGAGGCTCGAACAGTACGCCGCGGTTACGCAGGTCTTTAAGCTCAATGCCTCGACGGATCACGCTGACCAGCTCTTCGGGCGTGCAATCCATCAGGGAGAGAAAGTGCCTTGCGCTCATCATTAACTACCTTTTGCAACAGACCGCAGATACTCAAAGCCTTGTTTATTGTGGCAACGGGCGAGACCTGCGGCGAAAGCCGCACGGGGCGACGAAATAGGGGAAGGCGCGATATTGACATTAAATGTCGCGTCTTACCAATAGGGCTACGGTTTTTAAGGGTGTTCAAGCAGGGCGCCGAAGCGCTTTTGAAGACGATTTCCTGACAGCAGCGGCCCATTTGTACACTGGCGTCGAGACCTTTTGCAATGCGCAGGGGCGGCTTCGGGCGTGGTTTTAGCGGTTTCAGGCGCGTGCGGGGAGGTTTCCGAAACATTTGGTCACTCTTGGCCGTGCTTTGGCCTATGGCTGCCGATTCACCGCGCGAACGTTGCTGGCGCACCGAGCGGTCGCGGCCCATAGTTGAACAAAGCCCTTATAAAAGAGACTGGCCATGACCAAGACTCTCCATCACCGTGCCTGCCACCTATGCGAAGCGATCTGCGGCCTCACCCTGGAAACCAGCCAAGGCGACGACGGCAGCCTGGCGATCACCTCGATCAAGGGCGACCCGTTGGACACCTTCAGTCGGGGACATATCTGCCCGAAAGCGGTGGCGTTGCAGGATATCCAGAATGACCCGGATCGCCTGCACCAGCCTATGTTGCGGGTGGGTAACGAATGGCAACCAATCCCGTGGGAAGAAGCGTTTGCGCTGGTAGCCGAACGCCTTGCGGGCATTCAGGCCCGGCATGGGCAGAATGCGGTGGCGGTGTATCAGGGAAACCCCAGCGTGCACAACTACGGGCTGATGACCCACAGCAACTACTTTCTCGGCCTGTTGAAGACGCGTAACCGGTACTCCGCGACGTCGGTAGACCAACTGCCCCATCATCTCTCCAGCCACCTGATGTACGGCCATGGCCTGTTGCTGCCGATTCCGGACATCGACCACACCGACTTCATGTTGATCCTGGGCGCCAATCCTCTTGCCTCCAACGGCAGCATCATGACCGTGCCAGACGTGGAGAAGCGCCTCAAGGCCATTCAGGCCCGAGGCGGCAAAGTGGTGGTGGTCGACCCTCGCCGCAGCGAGACGGCGGCGATTGCCGATCAGCACCTGTTCGTGCGTCCTGGCGGTGACGCGGCCTTGTTGTTCGGGCTGCTCAACACCCTGTTCGCCGAGGGCTTGACCCGCGACAGCCATTTACCGGTTGAAGGTTTGGAGACCGTGCGCCAGGCGATCGCCGGGTTTACCGCCGAGGCCATGAGCCGTCAGTGTGCGGTGCCTGCCGAGCAGATCCGCCAACTGGCGCGGGACTTCGCGGCGGCGGATAAAGCGGTGTGCTACGGGCGCATGGGCGTCTCCACCCAGGCGTTCGGCACGCTGTGTCATTGGCTGGTGCAACTGATCAACCTGGTGACCGGCAATCTGGATCGGGTAGGCGGCGCCTTGTGCACCACACCGGCGGTGGATTTGGTGGCCTCGACCGGCGGCGGGCATTTCAATCGCTGGCAGAGCCGCGTGTCCGGGCGGCCCGAGTACGGGGGAGAGCTGCCGGTGTCTGCACTGGCCGAGGAAATGCTCACCGAAGGCGAAGGGCAAATCCGCGCCCTGATGACGGTGGCCGGCAACCCGGTATTGTCAACGCCCAACGGCCGGCAGCTGGAGCAGGCGCTGGATGGGTTGGAGTTCATGGTCAGTATCGACCTCTACATCAACGAGACCACGCGCTATGCCGATCTGATCCTGCCGTCCACGTCGGCACTGGAGAATGATCACTACGACACCACCTTCAATATGTTCGCAGTGCGCAACGTCACGCGCTTCAATCGCGCGATCCTGCCCAAGCCTGAAGGTGCGCTGCACGACTGGGAAATCTTTGTCGGCCTGGCCAAGGCGTTCTCGGCCCATACCGGCGTGGTGCTCAAGCCGACGATGCCACCCGCGCAGATGATCGACTTCGGGTTGCGCGCCGGGACTTACGGGGACGCATCTGCGCGCAAGCTGTCGGTGGCGATGCTGGCCGATCATCCCCATGGCGTGGATCTGGGGCCGCTCCAGCCAAACCTGGCCGAGCGGCTGAAAACCGCCGATGGCAAGGTGCAGGCGGCGCCGCTAGTGATCCTGGCGGACCTGGCGCGTTTTGCGGCGCAACCGGCGCCCGTGGCTGACGAACTGCTGTTGATCGGTCGTCGCCATGTGCGCAGTAATAATTCCTGGATGCATAACTATCATCGGCTGGTGAAGGGCAAGCCGCGCCATCAACTGCTGATGCATCCTGATGACCTGGCCAGTCGTCAACTGAGCGACGGTCAGCGGGTGCGGGTCAGCTCACGCATCGGCATGGTCGAAATCGAGGTGGTCGCCAGCACGGACATGATGCCTGGCGTGGTCAGCCTGCCGCATGGCTGGGGGCACGGGCGCCCAGGTGTGCAGATGAGCATCGCCAGCGGTCAGCCGGGGGCAAGTGCGAATGATTTAACCGATGAGCGGCAGTTGGACGAGCTCTCCGGCAATGCGGCGCTCAATGGCGTGCCCGTGAAAGTTGCAGCGGCGTGAGGCTGGCTGTCGGCGCGCCCGAGCATCCTGCAGGTTTTTTGCGTTACAATGCGCCACCGTGCCGACCCGTGAGTCGCAAAGTTCCTGCAGAGGTGTTCCATGGATATCATCGAAACGATCAAAGAGCAGATTGCCAACAACACCATTCTGCTTTACATGAAAGGCGCGCCAAACGCTCCCCAGTGCGGTTTCTCCGCGAAAGCGTCCCAGGCCATCATGGCGTGTGGCGAGAAGTTCGCTTACGTGGATATCCTGCAGAACCCGGAAATCCGCGCCAACCTGCCTAAATACGCCAACTGGCCGACTTTCCCGCAGTTGTGGGTGGCCGGTGAACTGGTTGGCGGTAGCGACATCATCACTGAAATGGCGGCTGATGGCTCGTTGCAAGCGTTGATCAAAGATGCAGCGGAAAAAGCGGCAGCCAAGACTGAAGCTTGATGCTTTGGTAAAAGGCCACGCAATAAAAAGCCCCGCCTCTCGTAAGAGGGCGGGGCTTTTTTTGGCTTCTCTGTAGGAGCGAGCTTGCTCGCGAAGCACTTAAGGCCCCCGCGTTTATCCAGAATAAACGCGTTGCCTGGGCGTTTTTCGCGAGCAAGCTCGCTCCTACAGTAAAACAAGAACTACGGGGGTTATTCGCCCATCTGCGATTGCAGGTAGTTCTCCAGGCTGACTTTATCGATCAGGCCCAGTTGGGTTTCAAGCCAGTCGATGTGTTCTTCCTGGTCTTCAAGGATATCCTCGAGCAATTCGCGGCTGCCGTAGTCGCCAGTGGCTTCGCAGTGAGCGATGGCGGCCTTGAGGTCGCTGTGGCTCTTGCGTTCAAAGCCCAGGTCGCTGCTGATCATTTCCTGGGTGTGCTCGCCGATATTCAGCTTGCCCAGGTCCTGTACATTCGGCAGGCCTTCTAGGAACAGGATGCGTTTGATCAGCGCATCGGCGTCCTTCATGGCCTTGATCGATTCCTTGTATTCGCGTTTGCCCAGCTTTTCCAGGCCCCAATCGTCATACATGCGTGCATGCAGAAAGTACTGATTGATCGCGACCAGTTCATTGGCAAGGATTTTGTTGAGTTGCTGGATGACTGTGATGTCGCCTTTCATGACTGGGGTCCTGCCCTGTAATCGCTGTGTAGGGGCAGAGTTTGAGCGGCGAAAAACCCGATGTCAAACCTAAGTTATTGAATAATAAATGAAAATTAATCGGAATAAGAATGTTTGTGTTCCGCGTCTTGACGCTAACTAATTGAATTGCAGGCATAAAAAAACCGGACACGGAGTCCGGTTCTTAAAACACGCCTATTTAAGCGTGTGTAAATTCTGCTGAGTAGGGCACGCCAGCCTGGGCTGTCTGCAACTGCGTGAGGGTTTCCCGTACCACTTGCTTGGCGAGGCATGCGCATTTACCGCACTGGCTGGCAACGCCGGTGGTTTCGCGCACTTCCTTGTAGCTGCAGCAACCTTCATAGATTGCTTCGCGGATTTGTCCGTCGGTGACGCCAGTACAGAGGCACACATACATAAGGGAGAACCGTCGCGGGTTTAGGGCTTGAGTGCGATGGATCTTAATGTTAACGAGAATGATTGTCAAAGTAGTTTCATCAACGATCGCACGCACATTGCCTGCGCGCTGACGAACGGTTTTTTCGGTGTATGATGGTCAGTCTTTACGAAGCGTGACCGCGTCACAGGTTTGTCGCTGAGACAAGGCAGACTCGACGCTGGTCCTGTTACTTCAATCGTCACCCCTTCATCAGGAGATATCCAATGAGCGTACTCGTCGGCAAACAAGCCCCGGATTTCGACGTACCCGCCGTTCTCGGCAATGGCGAAATCGTAGACAGCTTCAAACTGTCTGAAGCCATCAAAGGCAAATACGGCCTGGTGTTCTTCTACCCGCTGGACTTCACCTTCGTCTGCCCATCCGAGCTAATCGCTCTGGATCACCGCATGGACGATTTCAAGGCGCGCAATGTTGAAGTGGTCGCCGTTTCCATCGACTCCCACTTCACTCACAACGCCTGGCGCAACACCGCCATCAATGATGGCGGCATCGGCAAAGTCCAATACACCATGGCAGCCGATATGAAGCACGATATCGCCAAGGCCTACGACGTTGAGTCCGAAGGCGGCGTGGCATTCCGTGGCGCGTTCCTGATCGACGACAAGGGCGTTGTGCGCTCGCAGATCATCAACGACCTGCCGTTGGGCCGTAACATGGAAGAGCTGATCCGTCTGGTCGACGCTCTGCAATTCCACGAAGAGCACGGCGAAGTCTGCCCTGCCAACTGGAAAAAAGGCGACAAAGGCATGACCGCTTCTACCGAAGGTGTTGCGGCTTACCTGACCGAGAACGCTGGCAAGCTGTAAGCCAGATTCAAGGTAAAAAAAACCGGCCTGGAAAGGCCGGTTTTTTTATGCGCGGGATTCAACCTCAGTCGTTGAAGTCTTCCCAACCGCCCATCTGTTTCCAGCGATTGACGATGCCACAGAACAGCTCGGCGGTCTTCTCGGTGTCGTAGCGGGCCGAGTGGGCTTCGCGACCGTCGAAATCGATACCGGCTGCCTGGCAGGCTTTTGCCAGTACGGTCTGACCATAGGCCAGGCCGGCGAGCGTAGCGGTGTCGAAGCTGGAGAATGGATGGAACGGGTTACGTTTCATGTCCAGGCGCGCCACGGCGGCGTTCAGGAAGCCCAGGTCGAAACTGCTGTTGTGCCCGACCAGGATCGCGCGTTTGCAGCCATTGGCCTTCAGTGCCTTGCGTACGCCACGGAAGATGTCGGTCAGCGCCGCTTCTTCACTCACTGCCATGCGCAAAGGGTGATCGAGCTTGATCCCGGTGAACTCCAGGGCTGCCGCTTCGATGTTGGCCCCTACAAACGGCTCGACGCGGAAGAAGTGGGTGTGTTCCGGGTACACGAAGCCTTGCTCGTCCATGCCGATGGTGGTCGCGGCAATTTCCAGCAAGGCATCGGTGGCGCAATTGAAGCCGCCGGTTTCTACGTCGATAACGACAGGCAGGTAGCCACGGAAACGTTCGGCCATCGGGTGGCGCGAACCGCCCCCACCGGCGTGTTCCTGGTCGTCATCGTAATGGTCTTCACTCACTTGCTTTCCTCCAGCAGGCGCCAGCGCAGTGTTTCACCGGCGCGCAGCGGGATAACGGTCAACTCGCCAAAGGGCAGGCTGGCAGGGGCGGTCCAGTCTTCACGAACCAGGGTGATGCGGTCGGTATTCGCCGGCAGGCCATAGAAGCGCGGGCCATTGAGGCTGGCGAAGCCTTCGAGCTTGTCCAGGGCGTTGCGTTGTTCGAACGCTTCCGCGTACAGCTCGATGGCAGCAAACGCGGTGTAGCACCCCGCGCAGCCGCAGGCGGCTTCCTTGGCGTGCTGCGCGTGGGGCGCGGAGTCGGTGCCGAGGAAGAACTTCGGGCTGCCGCTGGTGGCGGCATCCAGCAAAGCCACCTGATGGGTGTTGCGCTTGAGGATCGGCAAGCAGTAGAAATGCGGCCGAATCCCGCCCACCAGCATGTGGTTGCGGTTGTACAACAGGTGATGTGCGGTGATGGTCGCGCCGACGTTGGCCGAAGCCTCGGTGACGAACTGCACGGCCTCTGCGGTGGTGATGTGTTCGAACACCACCTTGAGCGTCGGGAACAGCTCGACCACGCGGCGCATGTGCTCGTCGATGAAGATCTTCTCGCGATCGAACACGTCGACATCGCCACGGGTGACTTCACCGTGGATCAACAGCGGCATGCCAACCTCAGCCATGGCTTCGATGGCCGGCAGGATCTTGTCGATGCTGGTGACGCCGGAATCGGAGTTGGTGGTCGCGCCCGCCGGGTACAACTTGGCGGCGTAAACGTAACCGCTGGCCTTGGCCTCACGAATTTCTTCAGGCTGGGTGCGGTCGGTAAGGTAAAGCACCATCAGCGGTTCGAAGCGGCTGCCGGCCGGGCGCACAGCGAGGATTCGCTGGCGATAGGCATCGGCTTCGGCCGCGTTACGCACCGGGGGTACCAGGTTAGGCATGATGATGGCACGGCCAAACGTGCGCGCTACATCGGCCACGGTTTGGGGCAACGCAGCACCATCGCGAAGATGAATATGCCAGTCGTCGGGACGCAGCAGGGTCAGGCGGTCGGACATTGGGGATTCCAGGCGGGTCAATCTGGAGGGAATGCTACCGGAAAAGACTCGTGCAGGCACTCGCTATCAAGTTTTGCAGGATGCGACCGATAGCTCTGGGTATGCCTTAACGATGTATGACGCTTTGAAGTGTTGTAGAAACCAGTGGAGCCTCCCGTGCGCCAGCATTATCTAGCCCTGCTCAGTGTGTTCGCCAGCCTGCCCGCGATGGCCCTCACGTTCCAGACACGTCTGGAGAATATTGAGTGGAAGGTGGAGGGCGATCAGTTCGAGTGCCGACTGACCCAGCCGATCACCGATTTCGGCTCGGGTGAGTTCGTGCGCCGGGCGGGTGAGCAGGCGACATTTCGTCTGAAAGCCTATAACGGTTCGCTTGGTGCCGGCTCTGCCACGTTACTGGCCGCCGCCGCGCCCTGGCAACCGGGCCGCGGCGATATCAACCTCGGTGCGGTACGCGTCGGCAGTGGTGATGTGCTGTTTAACAGCTCCCAGGCCCAGGCCGGGCGGCTGTTTACCGGCTTGCTCGAAGGACGCAGCCCGACCGTGCGACATTACGGTCGCGAGGGTGGTTACTCGGAGATTCGCCTGCTGCCGGTGAAATTCAACAAGGCCTACACCGACTATCAGCTGTGTACTACCAAGTTGTTGCCGATGAATTACGATCAGGTCAAGCAGACGGAAGTCGGCTTCCCCGGTGGTGGCATCGAGCTGGATGCCGCGGCCAAGAAGAAGCTGTCGGTGATTGTCGCGTTCATGAAGGCCGACCCCACCGTCAACCATATCGAGTTGAACGGCCATTCGGATAACAGCGGCAACCGCTTGACCAACCGCGATGTCTCGCGACGCCGCGCCTTGGCGGTGATGGACTACTTCAAGGCCAATGGCATCCAGGAGTCGCAGATCACCCTGCGCTTCCACGGCGAAAGCTACCCCTTGGCGCCCAACACCAATGCCGCCAACCGCGCCCGCAACCGTCGGGTCAACGTGCAGCTCGAGCGCGTAGCGGCGCCCGAGAAACCGGCACCCCAGGCCGCCGCACCCAGCAACCCCGCCGCCACCTCATAACGTGCGACCATCGGTCGCGCGTTCGACATAATCTGTCGCTTTATCTTCATTTGCTGTCGCGCCCCTGTAATTTCACGGTTTTGATCGGTAGAATCGTCGCCTTTCCGTACAACCCCGTGGAGTGATGGCATGGCCGACGTAAACAAGGTCGTTCTCGCGTATTCCGGCGGCCTGGACACTTCGGTGATCCTCAAGTGGCTGCAGGATACTTATAACTGTGAAGTGGTGACCTTCACCGCTGACCTGGGTCAGGGCGAAGAGGTCGAACCTGCACGTGCCAAGGCGCAAGCCATGGGCGTGAAAGAGATCTACATTGACGACCTGCGCGAAGAGTTCGTCCGCGATTTCGTCTACCCGATGTTTCGCGCCAATACTGTCTACGAAGGCGAGTACCTGCTCGGTACCTCCATCGCCCGTCCGCTGATCGCCAAGCGCCTGATCGAAATCGCCAACGAAACCGGCGCAGATGCCATTTCCCATGGCGCCACCGGCAAGGGCAACGACCAGGTGCGTTTCGAATTGGGTGCCTACGCCCTCAAGCCTGGCGTGAAAGTGATCGCACCTTGGCGTGAATGGGACCTGCTGTCCCGTGAAAAGCTGATGGATTACGCTGAAAAGCACGCGATCCCGATCGAGCGTCACGGCAAGAAGAAGTCCCCCTACTCGATGGATGCCAACCTGTTGCACATCTCCTATGAAGGCGGCGTGCTGGAAGACACTTGGACCGAGCACGAAGAAGACATGTGGAAATGGACCGTCTCCCCGGAGAACGCTCCAGACAAGCCGCAGTATCTGGAACTGACCTACCGCAACGGCGATATCGTCGCGCTGGATGGTGTCGAGATGACCCCAGCCACCGTACTGGCAACCTTGAACCGTATCGGTGGTGAACACGGTATTGGCCGTCTCGACATCGTCGAGAACCGTTACGTGGGTATGAAGTCCCGCGGCTGCTATGAAACACCGGGTGGCACTATCATGCTGCGCGCTCACCGCGCCATCGAGTCCATTACCCTGGACCGTGAAGTGGCCCACCTCAAAGATGAGCTGATGCCCAAGTACGCCAGCCTGATCTACACCGGTTACTGGTGGAGCCCTGAGCGTCTGATGCTGCAGCAGATGATCGACGCCTCCCAGGCTCATGTGAACGGTGTCGTGCGCCTGAAGCTGTACAAGGGCAATGTGATCGTGACCGGTCGCAAGTCTGATGAATCACTGTTCGACGCCAACATCGCTACCTTCGAGGAAGATGGCGGTGCCTACAATCAGGCGGATGCAGCCGGCTTCATCAAGTTGAACGCCTTGCGCATGCGCATCGCGGCCAACAAAGGCCGCAAGTTGTTCTGACTGTTTCGCTTGTCCTGAAAAAGCCCCTTATGCAAGGGGCTTTTTTTTGTCCTGAATATACCCATATGGGCATTAATTGAGGTGCGACGTTTACAAACGTTTAGTGTTTGTTTAAGGATTCTGCTTCAAATCCATGCAGCTGTTTTTTTTAATTTCAGCATTTTACTTCTCCAAGGAAAGGTTTTTTACATCTGCATAGGAACTATGTCTTACAGAATTTTCACTCATGCAGGAGCAATTGATATGTAATTTATGGAATTTTCTGTAGGAAAATGGAGTGTGTATAAATATGTTAAATGGAACTGAAACTGATGCGGTTTTTTTAGCCCTTCGTTTACGTTGCGGCGTCATACAAGGGGCATTTCCTGAAAGACGTGTGCGCCACGTTTACCGCGTACGCACGGGGATGAGGATATTTCACTCAAAATATGTACGAGCAGGGAAAGGTCTGAAAGGCTCCATAAAGCCGAATACCTCAAAGTTGGCGAATTTTTGTAGGTTAATTCCTATCTTGCTGTGGGTTGGGTCTCTGCCTACTGTTGCTCGGGGGGGACGCTATGCCAACTAGCAGATGACTAGGCTATTGTGCTTTCTCTAAATAATTCGAACAGCGAAATTGGACTTTCTCATGAATAAAGTGCTGATCGTGGATGATCATCCCGTCATTCGGCTTGCTGTGCGCATGCTAATGGAGCGTCATGGTTATGAGGTCGTTGCCGAGACTGATAACGGTGTCGATGCGTTACAACTTGCGCGGGAACATATGCCGGACATTGTCATACTGGATATTGGAATACCCAAGCTCGATGGCCTTGAAGTTATTTGTCGGTTAGCTTCAACCAAGCAAGCCGTATCGTTCAAGGTACTGGTGCTGACGTCCCAGGCACCTGGTCATTTTTCCATGCGCTGCATGCAGGCCGGGGCTGCCGGCTACGTGTGCAAGCAGCAGGATTTGACCGAGTTGCTGAGCGCCATCAAGGCAGTGCTTTCCGGCTACAGCTATTTCCCGAACCAGGCGCTCAATTCGGTACGCTCCACGATGGGCAACGCCAGTGAAGCCGACATGGTTGAACGTTTGTCGGGGCGGGAAATGATGGTGCTCCAGCAACTGGCCCGTGGCAAAACCAATAAGGAAATCGCCGATGGCATGTTCCTCAGCAACAAGACCGTCAGCACCTACAAGACGCGCCTGCTATTGAAGCTCAATGCCCGCTCCCTGGTCGACTTGATAGAACTGGCCCAACGCAATGGCTTGGTGTGAGCAGGGCGCTCCGCCGCTCTGACGTTCGTGTAACAACCGGCACAAAAAAGCCCCCGTCAGGGAGGCTTCCGACCGTCTGCCAGAGGGTCAAAGATCGAAGTCGTAATCGGCCAATTGTTTCTGCAAGCGTCGCTCTTCCAGAAGATTGTCGATAGTTCGGCGTTTGCTCAAATTGGTCTTGGCTACCTCTGCGACGGGCGCTGGCGCCTCATCGTCTTCCAGCTCCACCAGGTCGTCATCAACTTCGATTTGTTCTTTGCCAGTGCTCATAGGTTCACTCCAGGCTAAGACTGCCGTTGGCGCCCCTTATAGCGATAATCCACGAACGGGTAAAAAAGATTTTTTCAATCGATGGATAGAGAAAACCCCGGAACCCTCAATCGTCGGATGTCTTGTGCTTGTATTCGCATAAATCTTCGATCCTGCAGCTGCCACATCGAGGCTTGCGCGCCTGGCAAACATAGCGCCCGTGAAGAATCAGCCAATGGTGTGAATCGAGCAGATAGGGCTTGGGCACGAATTTCATCAGTTGTTTTTCGACCTCGACCACATTCTTGCCGCGAGCGATGCCGGTTCGATTGCTGACGCGAAAAATATGGGTGTCCACCGCCATGGTGAGTTGACGGAATGCGGTGTTGAGCACCACGTTAGCGGTCTTGCGCCCGACTCCGGGCAGCGCTTCCAGGGCTTCCCGGGTTTGCGGCACTTCGCTGGCGTGTAGCTCCATGAGCAGGCGGCACGTCTCGATCACGTTCTTGGCCTTGCTGTTGTACAGGCCGATGGTCTTGATGTACTCCGATAGTCCCTCCACACCCAAGGCATAAATAGCCTCTGGCGTATTGGCCACCGGGAATAGCTTGGCCGTGGCCTTGTTGACGCCAACGTCGGTGGATTGGGCCGACAGGATCACCGCGATCAACAGCTCGAACGGCGAGGAGTACGCCAGTTCAGTCTTGGGTTCCGGATTGTCTTCGTGAAACCTGCGGAAAATTTCCAGGCGTTTTGCAGCGTTCATAAGGGCGGACGTTTCCTTGCAGGCGGTCGACGGGATTGAAGCGATACACAGTGCAGCATCAGCTGTGGGTCAGGTGTTGCCGGTGGCGTCGGCCTCGGCATCATGCAGCGTCTGCTCGGCGGCGTTCAGCGCGGCGCTCAGGCTGGCCAGTTGTTGTTCATCAGCTTGTTGATCCTGGGCCTTTTTCAACTCGGCCCGGCGCATCGCCAGTTGAATCTTGGCGCGTTTGAGCTCAGGGCCCTGGGTGGTCGGCAGCGTTGGCGGGCTGTTGCCTTCCAGCGCGGCAAGCGCCTGCTCCGAGGCTTCGAACTGCCTTTGCAGGACAATCAATTGTGACTGCTGCTCATAAGTCGGCGGATGCCCAAACGCCTTCAGGGACTTGTGCAGTTGAGCACGGCTCATGGCGAGATTGATTTTGGCTTGCTTGATCGCGGCATCCTGAGCGGCCTGATGGGGATCGGCTTGTGCCGCGGCCACCGGGGCCTTGCGCTTGGCCCGCGCCAGGCGTTCGGCGAGCTTGCAGGCTTCCTCACGTTGCAGGCGCGCGTTGCGCTGTTCGAAACGCCGCCGAGCGCGGTCGCGTTTGAGGCCACGTTCGTGCCGTTCGTGATCGCTGCCCGCCAGGCCGCCCACGATAGGCAAGACGTCAGCGAGTGGGCGCAGCTCGATGCAGTCGACAGGGCAGGGCGCTACACACAGGTCGCAACCGGTGCACTCGTCGATAATTACCGTATGCATCAACTTGGCGGCGCCCACGATGGCGTCCACCGGGCAAGCCTGGATGCATTTGGTGCAACCGATGCATTCGGCCTCACGGATATAGGCGATCTGCGCCGGCGCGTCTCCACGGCTGGTATCCAGGGCCAGCACTGGCACACGCAGCAATTGCGCGAGCCCGGCGATGGTTTCCTGGCCTCCGGGTGGGCACTTGTTGATTGCCTCGCCGTTGGCGATGCCTTCGGCGTAAGGCTTGCAGCCCGGGTGCCCGCACTTGCCGCATTGAGTCTGCGGTAGCAGCGCGTCGATACGTTGAATGAGGTTCATGCTTTGATCATAGCGTTGACGCCAGGCCCACCGGTGCAGGCAGGCTGAAAAGCCCGGCGCCGAAGCGCCAGGGCATCTTGCAGGGTTTACTTGATGCGTTGACCCGGCTTGGCGCCGCTGTCCGGGCTCAGCAGGTAGATTTCTTCGCCGCCAGGGCCAGCCGCCATCACCATGCCTTCAGACATGCCAAACTTCATTTTTCGTGGCTTGAGGTTGGCGACCATCATGGTCAGGCGACCATCGAGCTTGGACGGGTCAGGGTAAGCGCTCTTGATACCGGAGAACACATTGCGTCGCTCGCCGCCCAAATCCAGGGTCAGGCGCAGCAGCTTGTCGGCACCTTCCACGGCTTCGGCCTTGACGATCAGTGCAACGCGCAGGTCCACGGCGGCAAAGGTGTCGAACTCGATTTCATCGGAAATAGGGTCCTTGGCCAGCTCGCCGTTACCTGCGGGCGCAGTCGAGCCGGTATCTGTCTGGCTGGCGACCAGGTCTTCTTTCGAAGCGTCGGTCATGGCCTGGACTTTCACCGGGTCTATGCGGGTCATCAGGGGCTTGAACGCGTTCAACTGGTGGTTGCTGAGCAGCGTGGCGTGGTCATTCCAGGTCAGTGGCGCGACGTTGAGGAACGCTTCTGCGTCGGCGGCCAGCAGCGGCAGCACCGGCTTGAGGAAGATCACCAACTGACGGAACAGGTTGATGCCGGTGGCGCAGATCGCCTGAACCTCGGCCTCTTTGCCTTCCTGCTTGTTCAGCGACCAGGGTGCCTTGTCCGCAATCCAGGCATTGGCACGGTCAGCCAGGCCCATGATTTCGCGCATTGCACGGGCAAAGTCACGGGCTTCATAGGCGTCGGCGATGCTCGGCGCGGCGGCCAGGAACGCATCGGTCAGTTCCGGAGCGGCATTTTCAGAGACCAGTACCCCCGCATTTCCCTTATGGATGAACCCGGCACAACGGCTGGCGATATTGACGACCTTGCCGACCAGGTCCGAGTTGACCTTCTGGACGAAGTCTTCCAGGTTCAGGTCGAGGTCGTCGACGCCACGGCCCAGCTTGGATGCATAGTAGTAACGCAGATACTCCGGCGACAGGTGGTCCAGGTAGGTGCGCGCCTTGATAAAGGTGCCACGGGACTTGGACATCTTCTGCCCGTTCACCGTCAGGTAGCCGTGCACGGCAATGCCGGTCGGCTTGCGGAAGCCCGAACCTTCGAGCATCGCCGGCCAGAACAACGCGTGGAAGTTGACGATGTCCTTGCCGATGAAGTGGTACAGCTCAGCGGTGGAGTCTTTGCCCCAGAACGCATCGAAGTCCAGCTCTGGCGTGCGGTCGCAGAGGTTCTTGAAGCTGGCCATGTAGCCGATCGGCGCATCCAGCCACACGTAGAAGTACTTGCCCGGCTCGCCCGGGATTTCAAAGCCGAAGTACGGCGCATCGCGGGAGATGTCCCACTGCTGCAAGCCGCTGTCGAGCCATTCGGCGAGCTTGTTGGCCACGGCGTCCTGCAGGGTGCCGCTGCGCGTCCAGGTTTGCAGCATCTGCTGGAAATCCGGAAGTTTGAAGAAGAAGTGCTGGGAATCCTTGAGCACCGGGGTGGCGCCGGAGATGGCCGACTTCGGATCCTTCAAATCAGTCGGGGCATAAGTCGCGCCGCATTTTTCGCAGTTGTCGCCGTACTGGTCTGCGGTGCCGCATTTCGGGCAGGTGCCCTTGATGAAGCGGTCGGCCAGGAACATTTTCTTTTCCGGATCGAAGTACTGGGTGACCGACCGCTGGTCGATGTGCCCGGCTTCCTTCAATCGCAGGTAGATCTGGCTCGAAAGCTCACGATTTTCGTCGGAGTGGGTCGAATGGAAGTTGTCGAAATCCACCAGGAACTCGGCAAAGTCGGCGCTGTGTTCAGCCTGCACATTGGCGATCAGTTGTTCCGGGGTGATGCCTTCCTTTTCGGCGCGCAACATGATGGCCGAACCGTGGGCGTCGTCCGCGCAGACGTAAATGCATTGATTGCCGCGATGCTTCTGGAAGCGCACCCACATATCGGTCTGGATGTACTCAAGCATATGGCCAAGATGGATGGAACCATTGGCATAGGGCAGGGCGCTGGTGACGAGGATCTTGCGTGGCTCGGACATGGGGCTCGGCTACTTGATGAAACGGAGGTCGGCCACTATAAAGCGCCGGGAAATTTATTTCACCCCGTGGTGCTGTTTCAGAATTTTCCATCCCTGCGAAAGCATGCCGCTGGCGGCCTGGAACGGTTAGGATAGCCGCCTGTTTCAGTCAGTCTTTTTTCGGGAGTTGCCCATGAGCGCCGTCAATCGCGCAGCGGTGGAAGCCGTTCTTCGCCAGTACACCGACCCCTATTTGAACCAGGACCCGGTCAGTGCCGGCTGTGTACGGGCTATCGAGGTCCAGGGTGACCAGGTATCGGTCCGGTTGGAACTGGGCTATGCCGCTGGCCTGTTCAAAAGCGGATGGGCGCAGATGTTGCAAATAGCCATCGAAGGCCTCGATGGCGTGCGCTCGGCCAAGGTCGATATCCAGTGCGTGATCGCGCCGCACAAGGCCCAGGCGCAGATCCCTGGCCTGGCCAACGTCAAGAATGTGATCGCCGTGGCGTCGGGCAAGGGCGGTGTGGGCAAATCCACCACCGCCGCCAACCTGGCCTTGGCCCTGGCCCGTGAAGGCGCGCGCGTGGGCATCCTCGACGCCGATATCTATGGTCCGAGCCAGGGTGTGATGTTCGGCATCGCCGAAGGTACACGGCCGAAGGTCAAGGACCAGAAATGGTTTGTGCCGATCGAGTCCCTGGGCGTGGAGGTCATGTCCATGGCTTTCCTGACCGATGACAACACGCCGATGGTCTGGCGCGGGCCGATGGTCTCCGGTGCGTTACTGCAACTGGTCACCCAGACCGCCTGGGGCGATTTGGACTACCTGGTAATCGATATGCCGCCCGGTACTGGCGATATCCAGCTGACCCTGGCGCAGAAAGTCCCGGTGGCCGGCTCGGTGATCGTCACCACGCCTCAGGACTTGGCGTTGCTGGACGCGAAGAAAGGCGTGGAAATGTTCCGCAAGGTCAACATCCCGGTGCTGGGTGTGGTGGAAAACATGGCCGTTCACATCTGCTCCAACTGCGGCCATGCCGAGCACCTGTTCGGTGAGGGTGGTGGCGAGAAGCTGGCGACTCAATACGGCGTCGAACTGCTGGCCTCGTTGCCGCTGTCGATGGCCATTCGTGAACAGGCCGACGGCGGCAAGCCCACTGTGGCTGCCGAGCCCGATGGTCAGATTGCTATGGTCTACCAGAAGTTGGCCCGCCATGTGGGCGCGAGAATAGTGCTGCAGGAAGCGATTGCCCCTGCGATGCCGACGATCACGGTCAGCGACGACTGAACCTTGCGTAGGAACGTGACCTGTCAGGCTCGTTACGCTTTTTCCGCAGCAACCTGTGTAAGCATTCGCTTACTTTTTTGTAGGTATTCGGTTTTTTTACAGGGTGTGAGCGTCTCGAATCCGTGAGCGATGTTTCTAACTGATTGAAATAAAACAGTTATTCATCTCTGTGTAAACGCCCGCGCCCTGCAGTCGCCCAGTTGGATCCCGTTGAACTTATTTTGGGATTCTCTAACATCAGCCCTGTGTCCACGGATTGGCACGGCCATCAAGGAATGATGGTTTGAAGGAATGTCGCAGGATGCGATTCATCAGGACGATGAAAAGGAATACAGGGACTAAGGAAAAAATGTGGGCGGGTCATACCGCCCCTTTTTTCGCCTGTAGAAAAGTGAAACCGGCTACGTAGAAACGCAAAAAGGCCCGCAACAGACTGTGTGAAAACGCACTGAAGGCCAGCCCAACAAACGCCCCGAACTTGTTCGGGGCGTTTTGTTTTGTGTGAGTAACAGACGGAAAAAGGCCTTTCAGCCCATCAGCGCCATCAACTGGCGGGCTCCGAGCACGCTAATCGCTCGCTTGAGGTTGTAAGCATTCACCGCCAATGCCATTTCTGCTTTTGCTCCCTCCAACTGGCGCAGCAGGAAGCGACCATTCCCAAACAGCCATTGCTTGAGGTTGCCGAAAGGGTGCTCAACGATGGATCTTCGGCTGACCATCATCTGCGGATGGGCCAGCATTCGCTGCTCCATTCGCTCAAAGGCTTCCTCATGGGCATGGCGCGAGACATAACGGCGTTGGGCGCCAGTGCATTGGGATTTGAGCGAGCAGGCAGTGCAATCACTGACATCGGCCTGATAGATCCGATCTCCCTTGTTGCGCTGCTTAAGCGTCAGCCACTTGCCCGCTGGGCATTGATAACGATCATGTTTGGCTTCGTAGGTAAAGTCTTTGCGCTCGAAGAGCTCCTCACCGCCTGGGTTAGCGGAGCGATTCGGTGGCACATAGACGGTAATGGCAGCCTCCTCGCAGGCCTGAAACTGCTGGCCGTTTGAGTAGCCAGCATCGGCCGTCACGCTCAAGGCCTCTTGTTCCAAGTGCTCTTTGGCGGCCTTGGCCATTGGCTCAAGCTGTTTTCGGTCGTCGCCGTCCTGGGTCACTTCGTGGTGCAGAATCAGGCAGTGTGCGGCGTCTACGGCAGTTTGTACGTTGTAAGCCACCCGCGGCCCTGTTGGCGTGCGCATCATTCGGGCATCACTTTCGTGGGTGTTGAACTGTTCGAGGGCCATCGAGCTCATCAGCGCCTGGCAGCTCTGATTGTCCTGCTGGCGAACTTCAAGCTGTGCCAGCGCTGTTTTAATCGCGCCGCGATCAATCACCTCTCCCGCCTCGGCCTTGTCAGCCTCATCCAGTTCGGCCAGATACTGAGCAATGCGCTTATCCAGTTTCTCTTCCTGACGCTTGAGTTGTTTGAGACTCATGTGACGCCGCGAGGACGCCACTGCCTGAAACTTGCTGCCATCAATGGCCACCAAGTCGCCCGCGATCAGGCCGGCCACGCGGCAAAACCGGACGAAGGCACGGCACGTCGCCACAAAAGCCAGTTTGTTGTTTTTACGAAAGTCAGCGATGGTTTTGAAGTCGGGTTTCAGCCGGTTGATCAGCCACATCACTTCGATGTTGCGCTGGCACTCCGCTTCGAGACGACGCGATGAACGAATCCGCTGGAAATAGCCGTAGAGATAGAGTTTTAGCTGATCGGCAGGATCATACGCAGGGCGACCTGTACTTTTGGGCAGCGCTTTATCAAAGCCCAGTTGCACCAGATCCAACTTGGCGACGTAGAGGTCGATGACGCGAACAAGGTGATCCTCAGGGATCAACTCATCCAGCGAGACCGGAAACAGGCTGGTCTGGCTGCGGGACTCGCCTTGAATGTAGGCCATAACGAAAAATGCTCCGTATCTTTCGATACGGAGCATTTTCTTTGAGCTCTGCGCAGATTGCTAGGTTTTCACACAGTCTGGCAAGGGGCCTTTTGGGACGGTGACGCTATCAGCGTTCGAGCTGTGCAATCTTACCTTTTTTGCCGTCCCACTCCGCTGCATCGGGCATCGGATCTTTGCGTTCAGTGATGTTCGGCCAAATCTCTGCCAGCTCGACGTTCAACTGAATGAATTCCTGCATCTCTGCCGGGACTTCGTCCTCGGAGAAAATCGCAACGGCCGGGCATTCTGGTTCACACAGGGCGCAGTCAATGCACTCGTCCGGGTGGATGACCAGGAAATTCGGGCCTTCGTAGAAGCAGTCCACCGGACACACTTCTACGCAGTCGGTGTACTTGCACTTGATGCAGTTGTCGGTGACGACGAAGGTCATTTCTAATTTTCTCCTCAGGCGGCGGCAGCGAAACCCTGTGTGGCAGGGCTCGCGAGGTTCGGGAGCGATAGTCTGCAGGCCAGGCTCATAGCCCGCAGCATCCCAAACCGCGCGAGAGTCTACCAGCTTGCAAGCGTCAGCGTTATATCCGAGTCTTCAGTGCATATAACATTTCGAGCGCTTTGCGTGGGGTCAAGTCATCCACGTCGAGCTTAGCCAACTCATCGAGTACCGGATGGGGCAGGCTGGCGAACATATCGCTCTGATGCGGCACGGCGGATTTCTTGCTGGCCTTGGCTGGGCTGGCGACGACCGTTTCATGGGGCAGGGCCATGGTTTCGAGGCGGCTGAGGTGCTCGCGGGCGCGGGTGATCACATCATTTGGCACACCGGCCAATTGTGCGACCGCCAAGCCATAACTCTGGCTCGCCGGGCCCGGCAGCACATGGTGCAGGAACACGATGCGCTCGTTGTGCTCGGTGGCATTGAGGTGCACGTTGGCTACCAGCGGCTCGCTTTCCGGTAACACGGTCAGTTCGAAGTAGTGGGTAGCAAACAACGTATATGCGCGCAAATGAGCCAGGCGTTCGGCCGCCGCCCATGCCAGCGACAGGCCGTCGAACGTGCTGGTGCCGCGCCCGACTTCGTCCATCAGCACTAGGCTACGCTCGGTGGCGTTATGCAGAATATTGGCGGTTTCGCTCATTTCCACCATGAACGTCGAGCGCCCGCCGGCCAGGTCATCACTGGAACCGATCCGGGTAAAAATCCGGTCCACCAGGGACAGCTCGCAACTGGCCGCCGGCACGAAGCTACCGATGTGGGCCAGCAGCACGATCAATGCGGTCTGGCGCATGTAGGTGGATTTACCGCCCATGTTCGGACCGGTAATCACCAGCATGCGGGTGTCGTCGTCCAGCGACAGGTCGTTGGCGACGAACGGCGTGGTCAGCACCTGCTCTACCACCGGATGGCGCCCTTGTACGATACGCATGCACGGTTCGCTGACAAACCGTGGGCAGTTCAAATCCAGGTTCAGCGCACGCTCCGCGAGGTTGCTCAGCACATCCAGCTCCGCCAGGGCGGCTGCGGTGTCTTGTAGCGGTGCCAGGCGGCTGATCAAGTCTTCAAGCAAGGCTTCATAGAGCATTTTTTCCCGCGCCAGGGCGCGGCTTTTGGCCGACAGCGCCTTGTCTTCGAAGGCTTTAAGCTCTGGAGTGATAAACCGCTCGGCGCCTTTGAGGGTCTGGCGACGTTGATAATCGATAGGCGCCGACTCGGCCTGCTTGCTCGGCAACTCGATAAAATAGCCGTGCACCCGGTTGTAACCGACCTTCAGATTGGCCAGCCCGGTGCGGGCTTTTTCGCGCGCCTCCAGGTCGATCAGGAACTGCCCGGCGTTTTCGCTCAGCGACTGCAGCTCATCCAGTTCACTGTCGTAACCCGTCTTCAGAACGCCGCCATCACGGATGATCGCCGGCGGGTTATCGATAATGGCCTTTTCCAGCAGGGCCGCGAGATCCGGATAAGTGCCGGCGGTGACGGCCAACTGCTGCAGGTGCGCAGTGTCCAACTCGGTCATCGCCGCCTGCAATTGCGGCAGGGCACCGAGGGCATCACGCAGGCGCGCCAGGTCACGTGGACGCGCGTTGCGTAGGCCGATTCGCGCCAGGATGCGCTCTATATCGCCAATCTCTTTGAGTTGCGGCTGCAGCTTTTCAAAACGATAGCCGTCCAGCAGGCAGGTAATGGAAGACTGACGCGCTTGCAGCACGCTTAAATCTCGCAACGGACGGTTCAGCCAGCGGGTCAGCAAGCGGCTGCCCATGGCGGTCTGGCAGCGGTCGACTACCGATTGCAGCGTATTGTCACGCCCACCCGACAAGTTGGTATCCAGTTCCAGGTTGCGACGGCTGGCGCCATCGAGTACCACGGTATCGTCCAGACGCTCATGGCGCAGGCTGCGCAAGTGCGGCAGGGCCGTGCGCTGGGTTTCCTTGGCGTAGCTGAGCAGGCAGCCGGCGGCGCCGATGGCCATGGTCAAGGTTTCGCAACCGAAGCCTTTGAGGTCCTGCACGGAGAATTGCTGACACAGGCTTTTAAGCGCCGAATCTCGCTCGAAATCCCACGGTGCGCGCCGCTTGGTCCCACGGCGCTTCTCCGCCGGCAGGTCCTTGGGCCAATCGTCCGGAATCAACAACTCCACCGGGTTGATACGCTCCAGTTCCGCCAGCAGGTTCTCCCAGCCCTTGATCTCCAGCACGCTGAAATTGCCGCTGGTGATATCCAGTACCGACAGGCCGAACAAACGCTCATCACCCAGGACAGCCGCGATCAAGTTATCGCGCCGCTCATCCAGCAGCGCCTCATCACTCACCGTCCCCGGCGTAATAATGCGCACCACCTGGCGTTCCACCGGCCCCTTGCTGGTCGCCGGATCGCCGATCTGCTCACAGATCACCACCGACTCGCCCAGCTTCACCAGCTTGACCAAGTAACCTTCCAACGAATGGTAAGGAATCCCACACATCGGAATCGACTGTCCCGCCGATTGCCCACGAGCGGTCAGGGTGATGTCCAGCAACTTGGCGGCCTTCTTCGCATCCTCATAGAAGATCTCGTAGAAGTCGCCCATGCGATAGAACATCAACTGATCAGGGTGCTGGTTCTTCAGGCGCCAGTACTGCTGCATCATTGGGGTGTGGGAGGATAGATCGGAGGCGTTTTTACTCATTGGGTAATAGGCAAATTCGTTGAAAGTGATGGGGCAAAGGGCGCGCTTGGCCCAGCATTTTTTGCGATGGCGGCAAGGTTAACACGCGAGGTCGGGGGTTCGCAGTTTGCAAAAGGCCAGGTAATACGCGGGAAGAAAAACGGCTATGCATTAAAGGTGCACGAAGTGCCGTCTGTAGAGGCTTTACTTTGCCCTGCGACCGCTGGCAGGAAACAAACCTCTGATAACACCCAGGAAAGCCGCAAACAGATTGATCGAAGTTGCGGTGGTGATGGCCATTAACACGTTATCCGAGAACGGCGCTTTACCGGAGTAATACGTCGACCAGCCATTCCACACGAGGAGGACCGCCCAGAAGATCACGCCGCAGGCAGCAAACCAAAAGGCGCGCCCCGCATATTTCTTGCGCAGCTGCCTTTCGGCCTTCTGGTCTTTCAGATTCTGGTTTCTTTCATCGTCGGTGCCTATGGCTTGCTCGCCACCGGCTTGGGAGTCCTGGTCAGGCCCTGCCATGGGGGGCAGGGTGAGTTCCAGGTTGTCGAGTTCTTCACTCACGGATGCGGCTCTTTGGGTGAATGAGTGCTGCCATGTCTTCCCAGTCAATGGCGGAACCGTCGGCGCCCTTGAGGGCCCAGGCTGTGCCGTCCTCGTGGGAAAGGTTGGACAGTTGAGTGCCGGACCATTTGCCGTATTTGTTAATGATCCGGTCAATCAAACGATGGGTGTAGGTATCGCTCTCAGGAACCCTCGGTGTAACAAAGACAATGTCTTCGTCGTCGGGCTTCAAATTGCTGAGCAGCGAAGTCACGGGACGGCTGCCGTAGGATTTCAACTCATGGTAAAGCGATGGAATGACCGGGCCATATTGCCAGCGGGCAAAGTGGTCATCCATAAGCGGTTGATCCCGCTCGCGCAGATGCCAGGACTGGGTATAGAACAGGAGCTTTTGCAGCTTCATCGGCGTCAGGCCTGAAAGCTTGCCTTCCTTCGCGCGTTCAATGAAGGCGTTAGCGACAGCTAGAGCTGAATAAGCCATGAGCACCTCCGTCGTTGCTGGCTAGGTTGTTACAGAGTTTATACATAGGCCCTGAATTGTCGATAAGCAAGGGCGGCTGTCAATCTGCGCCCTTTTACATCCGGTCGCCTGCGAGTATATGAAGTCGCACGGAATGATAGAGGCTGTTTGACTGTTCGTATATACAGTATTTTGTTTCAGATTCGCCTAATCAGCTTGTTTAATGCATAAATATGCAAATTAGCATTTGCCATTCGCAAAAACTCTCGTCACTATTCCGGTTATGCAAAAACGCAACGTTTCTATCGTCTTGAAAGAGCTGCTGGATCGCGACCGAATCTCCCCCACGGAGCTTCATCGGCGCACTGGCGTGCCTCAATCCACCCTGTCCCGGATCCTCAGCGGCAAGATCGTTGATCCGTCGGACAAACACATCTCACGCATCGCCGAATACTTCCGCGTCAGCACCGACCACCTGCGCGGACGCGCAGCGGTAGGTACCTTGCGTGATGACGGGCGCGACCCGATGCATTCGGAACTCAAGGACATAAGCCTGTGGGACGACGACACCCCCGTTAATGATGACGAGGTGTCGATCCCCTTTCTGCGTGAGGTTGAATTGGCTGCTGGATCAGGAAGATTCGTCATCGAGGAAAGCGAGAAGGCCAGCCTGCGCTTTGGAAAGCGCAGCCTGCGGCATAACGGCGTGCAGTTCGACCAGGCCAAATGCGTGACGGTACGTGGCAACAGTATGTTGCCGGTGCTTCGCGATGGCGCGACGGTGGGGGTGAATGCCGGCAAGAGCGGGATTGGCGATATTGTCGATGGTGACCTGTACGCCATCAATCATAATGGCCAGCTGCGGGTGAAACAGCTCTACCGCCTGCCGTCCGGGATTCGTCTGCGCAGTTTCAATCGTGACGAGCATCCGGACGAGGACTACAGCTTCCAGGATATCCAGGATGAGCAGATCAGCATCCTCGGCCATGTGTTCTGGTGGGGCATGTATGCCCGCTGACCTACTTACGTAAGACAAAGCCCGCCAACGAGCGGGTTTTTTTTCGCCTGGGGAAAACCGGCAAACCCTTTGCCCACGGGCTCTTGATGCACGAGCGCATGAACCAAGCAAAAATAAATGCATTTGTGCATTGACTGTATATGCGTACATGCATATTCTTCATCTCAAGCCAGCCAACAAGGCCTGGTGGAGGCGGCAAGGATGCTGCCAAGGAAGACAAGGAAGGCACGCAACACCGGCAAGGACGCCATCGAAGCGATGGCAAGGATGCCAGGCGACACCGGCAAGGATGCCGACGCTCTTTAGTGGTAGCGCTTCAAAAACAGGCAGCGATGAACCGGCCTTAACGGTTCAGAGGGTTGGCAACTGACCCGGGTGTGCAGCGTAAAGCACCAGAAGCAGTTATCCGGCAGACAGGGATCGTGGTCGGAAAAACATTGAGGAAAGGACCGTACCGCGCCAGTAGCGCCGAAAGTCCGCAGACAGCATTACTGAAAAGCCTGGGCAACCGGGCTTTTTGGAATGCCTACCTATCGAAGTATGTGTAATTGAAAAACGGACTATTCAGTGCTCAGCCAGGAGGCGTGACATGACAAACGAACAACAAGCGTTAGCGGAAATGCCTATCTGGCTGGTGATTATATTGGCGTTGATCGGCGGGGTGTCCGGCGAAATGTGGCGCGCCGACAAGGAGGGCGCCCGCGGCTGGTCGCTGATTCGGCGCCTGGCGCTCCGCTCCGGGGCGTGCATGGTCTGCGGGGTTTCGGCCCTGATGCTGTGCTACGCCGCCGGTATGTCCATCTGGACCGCCGGCGCCATTGGTTGCCTGACCGCCATGGCTGGTGCCGACGTGGCCATCGGCCTTTATGAGCGCTGGGCGGCCAAGCGCATCGGGATCAATGAAGGCTCCCGTCAGGACCCGCAGTAACCGCAAGGACGCTACTCAAATGACCCTTATCGAAAAGCCATCCCAACTCCCCCAGGCTATCGGCGTGGCGCTGCATGCAGCCTTCCCCGACCTCAGGGTCGGCAGCCACCAGGACTTCCAGAGCGACGGCGAAAAAACCGGCGTGATGGTCACCGTTGAAGGCAATGGTCCTGGCATCCGCTCTCGCGAAGGCCGCAAGGCCCATGCCCTGGCCATTTCGCTCACCGTCATGGTTGCCCCCGGCGCCTTGCCGTTCGATGCCTGCGACCTGGCCAGCCAGTTGATGGACCTGGTGCTGGACAACCGTTGGAGCCTGCCCCAGTCCCAGTGCGATTTGCCAATGAATATCGTCGCCGCTCCCTCTGGGCGTACGACCGCGGCAACAGCCTACGACACCTGGACAGTGTCCTTCACTCAAACCCTCTACCTCGGACCCGTGTTGCTCGATGATCCTACAGGCCAACCGCTTTTTGCCTCTACCTGGGACGTCTTGGACATCGATGACCCCGATCAATACAAGCCACTGGCGGAGTAGCCCATGTTCGACGCGCTGTTACGCATGCAACTGGGGCCGATTGTCGAGCGCCTGGCGGAGATGGAGGCCCAACTCGAAGACCTCTACCGACGCGCTGAAAGCTTCTGCCGCATCGGCGTTTGCCAACAGGTCGACGCCGCCAGCAATACCTGCAGGGTCAGCCACGGCGAGTTGCTCACGCCGGCCATCCGCTTTTTCAACCCCAGCGCCGGTGCGCAAACCGAAACCCGTATTCCATCCGTGGGCGAGCAATGCCTGCTGCTCAACTACGGCGGTGGGGAAGGGGGCTCACAGTCTGTGGCGCTGTTCGGCCTCAACAGTAGTCGCTTTCCGCCTGTTTCCACTGTGCCGTCCTTGACCCGGCGGCGCCATCAGGACGGCACACAGAGCGACTACGACGACGCCAGTCATACGTTCAACTGGGTCAACGGGCCGACGACGTTCAGCGCTTCCCGCGAACAGGTCGACGTCAAGGTCGGCGCCGCCAGCCTGACCCTCAGCCCGCAGGGCATCACCTTGCAAATCGGCGGCACCGCACTGCTGCTGGATGCCGGCGGCGCTCACTTCAGCGGCCCGGTGATAGACCACCAAGGTCGAGTCATCAGCCCCTGATAAGGACATTCCATGATCGGCATCGATCGCAACACCGGGGCAGCCGTTGATGACTGGCTGCAATTCGTGCAGCGCGCCACCCGAGCGCTGACCACACCCGTCGGCACGCGGCAGAAGCGTCCGCTGTATGGCTCGCTGATCCCGCAACTGCTCGGGCAGAACCTTGGCGATGACCTGCTGCTGCTCGCTCAAAGCCACGCCGCCCAAGCGTTTTACAACGCGCAGAACGGCATCGGCGATTTCCAGCCCGAGGTCATCGTCGCCACTCGCCAGGGCGCCGGGCTGCTGCTGCGCTTTGCCGGCACCTGGAAAAACCGCCAACAATCCTTCGAGGTCGTGACATGAGCATGCTGATCCCTGGCCAGAACCAACTGGCCGAGCCGGCGATTATTGCAGTCGATGAGTTCGAGCCGCTGCTCGCCGAATTCAAGGCGTTCGTGGTCGATTACGTCGCCACCCGTGCACCGCAAAGCGCGGCCAAACTCAAGGTCAGCCTCGACAACGAAAGTGAACTGCTGACGTTGGCGCTCGAGGCCTTTTGCGTGCGCCTGCAAACCCATGAGCGCAAATACAATGCACGCATCAAGCAGATGCTGGCGTGGTGGGCCACCGGCAGTAATCTGGATGCGCGCTTGGCTGACATGGGCCTTGAACGCCAGGTGCTCGATCCCGGTGATCCGGCGGCCTTCCCGCCCGTGCCGCCGACCCTGGAAAGCGACGACGATGCGCGCTTGCGCTATTACCTCGCGCCCCATGCCCCGGCTGCCGGCTCGCGGATGCAGTATCGCCGCGAAGTGTTCACCCTTGGCGAGCGACCCACCGTCAAGGTACAGAGCGCCTCGCCGGGCGTGGTGACCGTCAACTACACCTTCGACCCGGACGGCTATGCGGCACAGGTCAAGGACGGCAATGGCCGTCGCACCGCGCCCGGCGAGGTGATGGTCACCGTGTTGTCTCGTGAGGGCGACGGTACCCCATCTGCCGATTTGCTTGACGGTGTACGCCGACATTTCGCACGGCCGGATGTACGGCCGGAAACCGATCTCGTCACCGTCCAGGGCGCACAAATTCAACCCTACAAGATTCGCGTCATCGCCAAAATCAACGCCGGCCCGGACTCGGGCCTGACCCAAGTGGCGGCGCAGCAATTGCTGCAGACTTACGCGGACTCCTGTCATCGCCTGGAAGGGCGCGTCGACCCCAGCTGGATCGACTACGCCATCCACAGTGCAGGGGCGGCGCAACTGCAAATCCTTGAACCGCTGGCGCCGATTGTCAGCAGCGCGTTCCAGGCCCCGTATTGCACGGGTGTCGAGGTGGAGGTGCGTACGCTATGAGTGAACCTGACGCGAGTTTGTTGCCGGCCAACAGTTCACCGCTGGAAAAGGCCCTGGACTTGGGCTTCGGCCAGTTGCTCGAGCGAGTCACGCCGCCGTTTCCGGCGTTGATGAACCCACTGCAAACTCCCAGCGAATTTCTTCCTTACCTGGCCGCCGACCGCGGCGTCAGTGAATGGGATGCCGACGCCAGCGAATCGGAAAAGCGCCTGACCGTGGCCTTGTCCTGGCAGATCCAGCGCCAGGCCGGCACACCCAAGGCGCTGAGCTATGCGGTGGAGTCACTGGGATTCACCCCCAACATCAGCGCCTGGTATCAGCAGCGGCCAATCGGTACGCCCTATACCTTCGACGTGCAGGCGATCATTGGGCGCAGTTGGTCCAGTGGCGACCACAACCGGCTGATCCGCCGCATCAACGCAGCCAAAAGCGAGCGGGATCAGGCGACGATTACGGTTGTTCACGAAACCGAAGGTCGGCTTGCGTTGACGCAGGTCCTTCATGCCCCGCTAAGCGACGGCGAGCTGTATTTAAACGGCGCGCTGCCGGAGTTTGCATTGGCTGCTCGACTTAACAGTGTCGGCGTTGCCCGGCACTACACCATTAACGACTACGACCTCAGGGCGCAGCCATGACAGATGAAATCACGCGCCTGGTGCGCTTCACCTCCAAGGGTTTGGATGAAGTGCTGCAGGCAAAGAACCAGGGCCTCAAAGCCGAAATCACCCACATCGGCGCCGGCACTGGCCGCTACAACCCTGATGGCACAGAAGTGGCCTTGCACGATGAGCGCCAACGGGTCGCCATCGTGGATTACGAAGACCTGGGCGAGCGCCAACTCAGGATGGCCGCGCTGTTTGACGGCGACGGTGAGTATGAGATTGGCGAGTTCGGTTTTTACCTCGCCAGTGGAACCTTGCTGGCGGTGTATTCCGTGGCAGGGAAGTTGCTGACGTATAAAGCAGCGGCGGCGCGGGTACTGCAGAAGTTCACGCTGGATATTTCGCCGTTGCCGGCGGATAGCGTGACGATTGTGGTGGGGGGAGATAATCTCAATATTTTGTTGGCGGAGGATATTGCGGTACTTGCCACTGCGAATATTGACAATATGGCGCGTCAAACCGAGTTGTTGTTTCGTGTGATAACGCTGGAAGCGAGCCGTTAGGGCATTAACAAATTAAGGAGTTACACGTGAGTTTAGAATCGACTATTACATCGCTGGTGACAGCAGCGAATAATTTGACCGCTGCGGTTAATGGGAAAATTGGAAGTATCAATGCGACGATGGCAGGTGCGCTGGCTCAGTTCAATGAGTGGCGCAGTCTAAAAGATGTCGAAGGCGATCCAAATTATCCGGGCACCATCCGCAGTACAATTTTCCAAGGGCACGTCTATGGTACAGGTGGCGTATACGAGGCTTTGGCGATAGGTGATTTTAAGCCAGCCGACTTGGGAGCCAGTACCAACGTTTATATACATTTTCAGATCCCCCTGAATATCAATGTCAATTCTGAGATGTTCTGGTTCAACATCAAGGGGTATAGCTACGGTACGGCAAAAATTATCGACGAAACGCTCGTTGGTTATTGCTATCAGCCGAATCGGACGCTGCACAACGCGTCCACGTTCGGGAATATGACTCCAGCCGTTTACGTAGACGCAAATGGCAATATTGTCATGCGAATTTTGATTCCAAATATTTACTACACCACTGTGCGTATAGACACCATGCGTGTCGGTAATGGTCGTCTATTTAATCTCGGTGATCTTAAAACCAAAGTCTCGTTGGCTGACACTGTGATTTTTAGTTAAGGAGGAATGGAAATGTCTGAACTATCTAACGTCGAAAATCCAACATTTAAGATTGCTACGCCGACACCTGAAATTGAATGGGCTGCCATCCGTGCGCGTCGGGACCAGTTGCTAAGGGCAACCGATTTCACTCAACTGCCCGATTATCCCGCTTCCGATGCGCAACGAACTGAAGTGGCGGCCTATCGCAAAGCATTGCGTGATATTCCTGAACAGGCAGCTGAACCATCGGCGCTGGAGTGGCCCTTGTTGCCCACGTTCCTGAAATAACCCCACCGCGAAAGCGGTTTTTTTTCGCCTCCCCAAAGCCCCTTCCACAGGGGCTTTTGCATTTTCCACCCGGAGATTTCCACCCATGCCCACCCGCCAAACCTACACCGTCCTCATCCCTTTCCCCATCGGTAACGGCCACTGGTCCACCGCTGGCGAGGAGCTTGAATTGCTGGACGTCGAAGCATCCGCCCTGCGCACCGCCGGCCGCCTGGAACTGACCAGCGTCCTCAACTCCACCCCCAAGAAGGCTGACTAATCATGGCTGAGGTTTTGAACTTCGAGCACAACGGCATCACCGTGAATGCCACCGAATCCCCCGAGGCCATGGGTGGCCTGGGTGATAACGTCATCGGCTTGGTGGGCACTGCCCCCAACGCCCATGCCTCGATCCCGAAAAACGCCCCGTTCCGCATCAACAGCTTTACCACCCAGGCGCTGCTGGACCCTACCGGTGCCGAGTCGGGCACGCTGTTCCAGGCGGTGTACCAGATCCTCAAAGTGGTGAAGGTGCCGGTCTATGTGGTCATCGTCGAAGAAGGCGCCACGCCGGCCGACACGGTCAACAATGTGATCGGCGGCAACGACCCCGTCACCGGCCGCAAACTCGGCCTGGCTGCCCTGGGCAGCGTGCCTGAAGACCTGACCATCATCGGTGCACCGGGCTTTACCGGCACCAAGGCTGTGGCCGGTGAGTTCGCCTCCTTCGGCAAACGCATCAAGGCGCGTGTGGTGCTGGATGGCAAGGACGCTTCGGTTGCCGATCAAGTGACCTACAGCGGCGAACTGGGCGGTGCCGACCTCGGCTTCGACCGTTGCCTGCTGGTGCACAACATGCCTTCGGTGTATTCCAAGGCCGCGAAAAAGAACGTGTTCCTGTCGCCGTCCTCGTTGGCCATCGCCGCGCTTGCCAAGGTCAAGCAATGGGAAAGCCCTGGTAATCAGGTGACCTTCGCCGAAGACGTTTCCCGCGTCGTCGAATACAACATCCTCGACACCTCCACCGAAGGCGACCTGCTCAACCGTTACGGCGTGAGCTACTACGCCCGCACGGTGCTCGGCGGTTTCTCGCTGCTGGGTAACCGTTCCATCACCGGCAAGTTCATCAGCTACGTTGGCCTCGAAGACGCCATCAGCCGCAAGCTGGTCAAGGCCGGCCAGAAGGCCATGGCCAAGAACCTCACCAAGTCCTTCATGGACCAGGAGGTCAAGCGCATCAATGACTGGCTGCAAACCCTGGTTGCCGACGAAACCATCCCTGGCGGCAGCGTCTACCTGCATCCGGAGTTGAACAGCGTCGAGAAATACAAGAACGGCACCTGGTTCATCGTCATCGACTACGGCCGCTACGCACCGAACGAACACATGGTTTATCAACTCAACGCCCGCGATGAAATCATCGAGCAGTTCCTGGAGGACGTTCTCTAATGTTTACCAACCGAGTCAGACAGGCCATTGCGGCCACCCTTCAAGGCCTGCCGTTGTCGGCAACCGTGGAAGAGTTCACCCCGCCGAAGATCGAATTCGACATGGAAGCCATGTCCGGCGGGCGCTTCATCGCCGAGGAAATGGCCAAGAGCGGCAAGGTGCTGAACGCCAAGTTGATCCTCCAGGGTGCCGGCCCGGAAATCATGCTGGCGTTGGGCGTGCGCATGGGCGACGACATCCTGCTGAACGTGCGTGAAGCCGGCCAGGATCAGGACGGCAAGACCTACTTCACCTACCACACCGTCGGCGGCAAGCTCAAATCCCTTGAGGAGGCGAAGCTGAAAATGGGCGACAAGGCCACCACCACTCTGGAACTGTCCTGCCGTACCTACAACCGCCTGGAAAATGGCATTTCGGTGATCGATATCGACGTGCGCACCCAAAAGTTCGTACTCAACGGTGTCGACATTCTTGGCGATGCCCGCCGCGCTGTCCTGATGCCTTAAGGATTACTGCGCTCTAAAGCGGGCACAAGCAATGTGGGAGCCGGGCTTGCCCGCGATGCAGGCAACTTGGTTTGCCTGCGGTACCGAGGCGATGCCATCGCACGCAAGCCAGCTCCCACATCACTTGCGTCCAGCTTGGAACGGTGGTGTTTTCATACAGTTTTAACAAGGAATTGTCCCATGGCCTGGATGCCACCGCTGCACCACCTGCTCTCGCCGATCACCGCCGACACCGGCGCGACGATCCAGCAGGTTCAACTAAAACCGTTGTTCTACGCGGCGCAAAAAGATGCGCTGGCCCGGGCCGGTGATGACGAGGACGACCAGTTTTTCGAACTGGCGAAACTTGCCACCGGCCTGTCGGAAAAAGAGCTCGACCAACTCAAACGCCCGGACTACGTGAGCATTTCCCAGTACGTGCATGAGATGTCGACGCGTCCTGCGTCGTTCTTCCTGAATGAACAGAACGCCACAACTCACGACCAACCCGTCCAACTGCTATTGCCTCTGGATGCCGCCGGCCGAACCCTTGCCGAACTGCCCCTGGAAATGCCGGCGCTGCGCGCTACCAAGGTGATGAAAAAACTCGCCACTAACAAAGAGCGTGCCGAGTTCATCACCGCTCATTGCACCGGCCTGATGATTCCCGACCTGGCCGGTTTGACCGTGCCCGACTGGACCGAACTGCAGGAGCGTATCGACGATTTTTTAAATCAACCGGCGGACTTCTTTCGGAGCGCGACATCGAAGTAATCCTCGATGTGGTGCCGCTGATCTACTCAGTCAATGAGGCGGAAATCCTCGACTGGGACGCCGGAAAAGCATTGCGCCGCTACGACATCGCGATCACACGCCTTGGCGTTAAACAGGAGTAAGCGGGATGCAGGACCAGTATTCGCTCGCGTATGCCCTGGTCAAGGATGGCCAGGGTGTATTCAGCAACGCAGACGCCGCGAAGGGTGCCGCTATTGTCAAGCCAGGCGCTTTGGCGTCTGAAAGCCTGGCAGAGGCGGCGCCAGTGTCCACGACAAGCTTGGCGCTGACCAACGCAAGCTTTGCTCTCGGTGGTCTATCGCTGTCGCTGGGGTTACTGCGCGATAGTGTGGACGCGCTTGAAACCGCCTTGTCGCAGCTTGAATCGGTGGACATTGAGCCATCCAGAATCAAAAACCGGAACGAACAGAGGGTCACGACTGATGTTAAGTCGAGCACATCGCAAGATCTGCGCCTGACCCATGAATCCATGATGCTGCGCGAGGTAAAGAGTCTCGATCCGGTCGCCGCCTTTGAACAATCGTTTGCTGCGCCCGTCACCCGGGAAAAGACGCTGACGGAACTGCGTGAGGCGTCCTCAAAGAGTGAAGAGCGGCTTTCCACGACGCTTGAGCCCGCGCCGCTGTGGGGTGAAAAAGCGTGGCTGAGCGCCAAGGCCGGTGTGATGGACCGCGCCAACGCCTGGGCCGGTCAATCGCCGGCTGCAGCCACCGCTCTCAAATCCGCTGAGGCGGTGATTTCACCTGTGATGAGCGGCTTTTTTTCGGGCTTGGGAGACACGATCAAAACCCGAGTGACTGGCAACTTGGTCGACGTGACGCTGGGCAAGCTGCCTGGGGTGGCTGGCAAACTGTTCAAGAGCGACGGCTTCGAAAAGGATAAATCGTGCTGCTGCTCCTGCGCTGCCCAGGCCCCATTGAGCAGTCGCCGCGTTAGCCGCAGAGGCGCTTCTGGCGGGAAGAGGAATCCCCAGAGGAGCAAGTCGCAGAAACGACAAAAGACCCGAAACCCGCAAAGGAACCAGGGCGCGCAGAGTAAACAGGCGCCTGCGGCAAAGCGCGCATCCACTCGGCTTGCCGCCCTGAGAAGCGGCGGTGTGATGGCAACGCTGCGTAGGGTGTCCGAGCGCATCGCCACGTCTTTTCCCGCAGCTCAGTCGAATGGCTTCCATGCCGGAGCGGCCACACAAGGTTTGCAACCGCGTGGCACCCCGGTTAACAGCCAGACGAATCACACTGATTTCCGGCAACCGGCCCCAGCTCCGGGGCTGAATGACGCCTTGGAGCGCAGGCACGTACCCATGCCTTCGCAAGCTCGCGCACCTGCCCAGCCGCACGCGCAGATATCCGAACGTGGGCGTTCGGCCATGCCTGCGGTTCACTCGGCAAGAATACCGGCCTCCGGGTTGTTGGGAGTGATGAGTAAACTGGAGTCAGTCGGTGCCCGCCGCCTCGGCCCGCTGAAGTATGTGGACACCGCCATGGACGTGGTCCAAGGCGTGCGCCAGGGTGATGCCAACGCTGTGGCGGCCGGCCTGAGCACCGCCGGTGGCGCCTGGGCCGGCGCGTCCGCTGGCGCCGCGATAGGCACGTTGATCTTGCCTGGCGTCGGTACCGCAGTCGGTGGCGCCATCGGCGGCTTGCTCGGCAGCGAAGCGGGCAGTTGGCTCGGAGACAAACTGTTCGGTGCAGATGATCGCCTGCCGGCGCCAAACGCGCTGAGCAAGGAACTCAACAGTGCGCGTACCGATAACGTCCAGGTCACGATCTCGCCAAGTATCCAGATCACTGGCGTCAACCCCGCCGATGCGCAGCAAGTCGTCAACCAGGTGATCCAGGCCCTGCAATTTCAATGCGTGCCAATGGTCACCGATTCCCTCGGCATCCGGCGCAACGCGGCCCTGACCGATCCCCCAGGAGGTGATTGATGCGACAACAAATGGTGCTCGGCGATTTTATCTTTGGTTTGTCTCGAGGCTTTGCCTACTCATCGTTGATCCGCAACAGCGACGGAGGCTGGAGTGACCTGGCGATTATTGCCAGCAAGCCCCAGTCACGGCAGAACGGCCAGAAGCTGGAAAAACTCACGTTCAGCGGCACGGCCATGTACGCCATCGGCATGCAACGCCTGGACGAATTGCGCGCACTGCAGAATACGCGGACGCCGTTGCCGCTGGTCGATGGCATCGGCCGTAACTGGGGGCTGTGGCGGATCAATTCGGTGGTGGAAACCCAGGGCAACGTGATCGACGACGGCACCGCCATGGTCATGACCTGGACCCTTGAGCTGGAGGAATTCGTCAATGCGTAGAGTGCGAAGTATCGCCGGTGATTCGGTCAACCTGTTGCTCTACCGCGAGCTGGGCCGTTGCGACGACGCGGCGGAGGAAACCCTCTGGCGCTTAAACCCCGAATTGGCCGAATACGGCTCGGTATTGCCAGCCGGCATTTGGGTGATCGTGCCTGAGATGCAAGCTCGGCCAGCTGCCGTACGACCCGTTCTGGCGTGGGATTGAGGAGGGCGTATGGCACAAGGATTTACGCCGATCGTAGAGTTCTACGGCGCCAACGCGGCGCTGCTCAACCACCGCTTGATGCACTGGAGCCACACCGACGCCGCTGGCATCGAGACCGACCGTCTGGAACTGACGCTCAATATCGAAGGGCTTGAGGGCTTGCCCAGCCTCAGTGGCAAGATCGGCCTGCGCGTCGGTTATCAGGAAACCGGATTGGTGGAAAAAGGCGAGTTTGTCGTCACCCAACGAACCCCGGTGCTGTTTCCGATGCGCCTGATGATCGTGGCCACCGCCGCGCCCTTCAGCGTGGTGGATAAAAGCGGCTATCGACAGCGTCGTTCCGCCAGCCATGGGCCGACAACCCTGGGTGCATTGTTTCGCCAACTGGTCAGCCGTCACGGTTTTTCACCGCGTGTGGCACCGGCGCTGGACGGTATTGCGATTGAGCATATCGACCAGTCCAACGAAAGCGATATGGCCTTCATCACGCGCCTTGCCAAGCGCTACAACGCGGTCACCAAACCATTCAACGAGCTCTATGTGCTGGCCGAAGCGGGGCAGGCCAAATCACTCTCGGGTCAGCTATTGCCCGAAGTGAAGTTGTCGGTGACACAAGACAACCGCCCGGGTGACTACGCCTTTATCACCGCCAAGCTCGATGAAAAGTCGCGCTCCAAGTACATGGGCAGCCGCGTGACCTGGTGGGACGCCGCCGCCGGCAAGCAGCACGTGGTCCAGGTCGGGATTGCCCCGTTCAAGACCTTGCGCCAGGGCTGCCAGAACGAAGCCGAAGCCCGCGCCGTGGCTGAAGGCGAACTGCGCCGTGTGGGTCGTGAAGGTTTGAAATTACAGATCGATTGCCCAGGTAATCCATTACTCGCCGCCGAAGGGCTGCTCGTGCTGGATGACACCTGGCCTTCGTACATGCAGGGGCGTTGGTCGATTACCAAGGTCACCCACGTCGGCGACCCGGCGACGGGGTATCGCAGTTCGATCATGGCCAGTGGATTGGCGTCTTGATCGTCACCGCTGCGCACTGTTGAAGCTTCCCACACACCTGCCTACCCGACGCGATACAGGAACCAAGATGCCTATGAACGACGAAGATTTGGCCGCGATCAACCGCTTGATCGCCGCCCTGCAAACCCAGACCGATGGCCAGGTGGCGCTCAATGCGGCCATTCGACTGTTGGCCCAGAGCAACCAGGCATTGGTCGACGTGATCAAGAGCCGAGAGCCGGACCCGAATGCACCGCCTTACCTGGATGGCAAGCCGGCGCCCTGATCCCGTCTCGACCTGCCTTGTACGCCGCAGCACAACCGTTGCACCCCACAGCCCGCCTTCGCGGGTTTTTTATTGTTCATGGAGAACACTCGATGTCGATTCTTACCCAAGGTACCCAGATTTTTGCCCTCGTCCCGCCGGTCTCCGGCACCGGGCCCTACACCGTCCTGGAAATCGAGCACGCCACCTCGTTCGAACCGGGCGGCGCGCCGGCCGAGCAGATCGAAGACACCAGCCTCAATGCCGAAGAGCGCAGCTATAAGAAAGGTTTGCGCACCCCTGGCACGGCGAGCCTGGGCCTGAACGCCGACCCGACCAACGCCAGCCATATCCGCCTGCACCAGCTGTCTGAAGCCAAGGGCGATACCGGTGTGAAGTGGGCCGTGGGCTGGTCCGACGGCAAGGACGTGCTGCCAGCCGTCAACGCTAAGGGCGATGGCTTTGAGCTGCCGGCTACCCGCACCTGGTTCACCTTCGACGGCTACGTCTCGGACTTTCCGTTCAACTTCGCACTGAATGCAGTCGTGACCACCACCGTCACCATCCAACGCACCGGCGGCAGCGCCTGGATCAAGAAAGCCTGAGAGACGCCATGAACCTCAAACAACTGAAAGCCAAGGGCGGCATCGTCGATGGCCAGCCGGTGAAGAAAGACATCAGCTGGACGCACCTGGACAGCAAAACCGGCAAGGAAGTGACCGATACCTTCACGTTGCACATCCGCCGCCAGTCATTCGGTGTGATCGAGCGTCTGTTCAGCCAGGGCGAGTCGGCACAGAGCCGCAACGCCAGCTACCTCGCAGCCTCAGTGTCACTGGGCGCACAGGGCGATGAAGCGCTGAGTTACGACGATGCCTTCGGCCTTGAACCGTCATTGGGGTTCGTGATTCTCAATGCCGTCAATGAGGTCAATGGCACCCAGGGTGGTGGCGCAAAGAGCTGACGGCCGCCGATGAGTTCTGGCACGAACTGGTGCTGAACGGAGTGGGCGGCCGCACGATCGCCGAAGCCAAGGAACGCATGACCTACCACGAAGCCCTGGCCTGGGGGCGCTATATCGACCGATATGGCTCCCTGCACGCCGGTAGGCGGCTGGAGGCGGGCAGCGCGTTGGTAGCGCTGCAGACCCACCGGCTGGGCGGCGGCACGGCTGAGCTGATTGACTTCATGCCCCATGAGCTGCGCCGGGGTGTGTCACTCGAACGTGCGATGAACGAGTGGCGTTAAGGACGACGCCACTTTCCTTGAAACCCGTTTCGACGGGTTTTATCCATGACCCGGAGAAACCTATGGCAACTGCTTCCCAGGGTAATCTGACGCTCAACCTCGGCAGCCTGGAGCAGGCCCTGGCGAAGGCGTCACGGATTACCGAAAACAGCATGCGCGAGATGCAGCAGAAGATCGAGGACGCCGGCAAAAAGGTCAGCGCTTCTGCCGCAGCGGCGTTACAGGTCACATCCGGCCAGTTCAAGGCTTTTCAAAAAGCCTATGACCCGGCCACGGATGCGGCAGAAAAATTTATCCAGAAAAATGCGCGGTTGGTGGAGGTGCTCAAGCAGAGCCAGGGGGCGCAGAATGATTTTGGCGGCTCGTACACCGAGCGCGCGGGGCTTACGTTTCCGGCGGGTGGGGCGTACGCAGATGCTGTACCGAAGCCGTCGGGTGATGAAGCAGTCATGGCATTTCTGAACGATGAAAAGACCCGGCAGGTGAAAAGTAACTTCGCCGAAATGACGCAGTTGCTCGATGACTGGCGCCAGGGGGCGAGCAGTGCCTTCGAGGAGTATTCGAACAAGGCGGGCACTGCGGCCGAGCAATCCAAGGCAGTGTTCAGCAGTGCTTTCGAGAAGATGGACCAAGCGGTGCTGACGTTTGCAACCACCGGCAAATTCAACTTTTCAGATTTCGCCACATCGGTGCTCAAGGACATGGCTACGATGGCGGCGAAGACGGCGGCGTCCAGTGCGCTGAGTTCGTTGTTCGGGCTTGCCAGTTCGGCGCTCAGCGCCTGGTGGAGTGGGGGCGCACCCACCACGACTCAGGTCGGGCCTTATACAAACACGTTCAATCCGCAAATGAGTACCAATGGGTTGACGCCCTATGGGTCTCCTTTGAAGTTTGCCAAAGGTGGCGCTTTCACCAACTCCGTTGCAGCAGGGCCGACCGTGGCCCCCATGGCCCTCTTCGGCGAAGCCGGTCCCGAAGCCATCATGCCGCTGAGCCGTGGTTCCGACGGTTCCCTTGGCGTGCGCGCACTGGGCGGCAGCCAGACGGGCAGCACCAGCAGCAACCAAGTGGTGATCCAGCAAACCATCAACGTTGCCGACGGCCAAGGCTCAGGCACCGACACGAATGCCCAGAACGTCGCCCGAGCCTATGCAGGCTCTGCCCGCCAGGGCGCCGCCGAGCAGATCGCCCGTGACCTCAAGCCTGGCGGCCAAATCTGGTCGGCCATCAACGGTCGCTGACCACCAACGGCCTAAGCCGGGAGAAAACATGAGTACGGAAACTTTCACATGGGTGCCCAAGGTGGAGCCCGTCGGTAGCGTCGAGTTTCGCCTGAAGTCGGCCAAGTTCGGCGACGGCTACCAGCAAACGGCTGCCGATGGAATCAACAACAAGACCCAGTCCTGGCCACTGACGTTCGTGGGCGACGAAGCACGGATCACAGCGATCGTCGCTTTCCTGGACCGTCACGCCGGCGCAAAAGCGTTCAGTTGGACCGCGCCACTGGCAGCGCCTGCGTTGTATCGCTGCAAGGGGTATCAACCGACGCCAATGGGCGCCGGGCTGTACTCCCTGACGGCTACGTTCGAGCAAGCCTTCCACCCCTAGCGCCAACTGCGGCGCCCACACCCCGCGCCTGTGCGGGGTTTTCTTTGCCCGGA
Source organism: Pseudomonas sp. R4-34-07 (assembly GCF_003852375.1). Lineage (NCBI taxonomy): Bacteria > Pseudomonadati > Pseudomonadota > Gammaproteobacteria > Pseudomonadales > Pseudomonadaceae > Pseudomonas > Pseudomonas sp. R4-34-07. The sequence continues at coordinate 1,284,251 of NZ_CP027760.1, forward strand.
GAATCATATGCCCATCACTGCAGATATCCAGACCCTGGAGCCCGGGGCCTGGGTGGAGCTTTTCGAGCTTGACGCCACCACCCTCGGCGCCGAGCTGTACCGGTTTCACGGTTATCCCCAAGAGTCGCCTATCTTCTGGCAGGGCCACGAATATTCGCCTTGGCCGATCCAGGCCGAAGGCTTCGAAATGTCGGGGCAGGGCACCCAACCTACGCCAACATTGGCAGTGGGTAATGTCGGTGGATTCATCACGGCGTTGGTGTTGTATTTCGAAGATCTGGTAGGCGCGCGGCTGATCCGCCATCGCACTTTGGTCAAATACCTCGACGGCCAGCCTGAAGCCGACCCGGAAGAGGAGTTGCCGCCGGACGTCTGGTATGTCGAGCGCAAAGTCGCGGAAAGCAGCGAGACGGTGAAGTTCGAACTGGCCAGCGCGCTGGACTTCAATGGCGTGCAACTGCCACGTCGACAGATTGTCGCCAACGTGTGCTGGTGGCTCAGCTGTGGCGGTTACCGCGGCCCCTATTGCGGCTACAACGGCGGCCCGGTGGCAGATGCCAATGACGTGATCGTCACAGACGCGGCCAAGGATAAATGCGGTGGGCGGCTGACCAGCTGCAAGCTACGTTTCGGCGAGAACAACCCACTGCCCTACGGCTCATTCCCGGCAGCCGGACTGTTGCGGAGCTGAGCATGAACAAGACCAACCTGGCGGCGATTGCCCGGCACGCCGTGGCCGCGTATCCCCATGAGTGCTGCGGCCTGCTGATTCGTGAAGGGCGCAAGCGTGTGTATGTGCCGTGTCGAAATACGGCGAGCACGCCCAGCGAACATTTTCGTCTGGCGCCCGAGGACTACGCCGCCGCCGAAGAGCGGGGCGAGATCCTCGCAGTAGTGCACAGCCATCCGGATTGTCCAGCGACACCCAGTGAAGCAGACCGCGTGGCGTGCGAAGCCTCCGGGTTGCCCTGGCACATTGTTGAAGTACGCACCGACGACGACGGACAGGTGCGTACCGGTAAATGGGCCAGTTGCACGCCAAACGGCTACCAGGCGCCCCTGATCGGTCGTGCCTTCGCCCACGGCGTGCATGACTGCCTGAGCATCATCCTCGACTACTACCGCCGCGAGCTGGGCATCGAGCTTGGCGACTATCAGCGTGAAGACGGTTGGTGGGACAAGGGCGGCAACCTCTACCTGGACAACCTGCCGGCCGCTGGCTTCGTGCAGGTCAGCCAACTGCAACAGGGCGATATCGTGCTGATGCAGATCCGGTCGCCAGTGCCCAACCATGCCGCGATCTACTTGGCTGATGGTTTGCTGCAAAGCGAACCCGAGCATTACCCGGCTTCAGGTTCCATCCTGCACCACCTGTATGGTCGCGATAGCAAGCGCGATACCTACGGCGGCTATTGGGGCGAGGTGACGGTCAGCTATTGGCGACATGGCCTGCGGGCCAAACACTAACCACATCGGCGGATCATTCGCCTGGAGGATGTCATGCATCATGAAAAAGTCAGGACGGTGCGCCTCTACGGCAGCCTGGGCGCGAGCTTCGGGCGTGTGCATCGGCTGGCGGTGAGCAATGCTTCGGAAGCGATCCATGCGCTGTGCATTCTGGTGCCGGGGTTCGAGCGTTTCTTGATGGAGTCCAAGGACCGGGGCGTGACGTATTCGATTTTCCTGGGCCGCGACAACATTGGCCAGGATCGCCTCAAGGCACCTCCAGGCGCTGCGGATATCCGTATCGCACCGGTGCTGATGGGCAGCAAGCGCGCAGGGTCGATGCAAACCATTATTGGCGTGGCGCTGATTGTGGCTGCGTCGTACTTCTCTGGCGGTCTGGCCTCGGGCAGTTCCTCTGCCTTGATCGGTGCTTCATCCACCACCGGTTGGACCTTCGCCGCGAGCATGGGGATTTCCATGGCCATGGGTGGCGTCGCGCAGTTGATGTCACCCATGGCCAAAGGCCTGGGCACCATGGATCGTCCGGAAAACCGTGCGAGTTACAGCTTCAATGGGCCGGTCAATACCAGCATTCAAGGCAGCCCGGTGGGTCTGCTTTATGGTCAGTTGACGGTAGGCAGCGCGGTAATCAGCGCGGGCATTTATGCACAGGACCAACTATGAGGAAGATTGCGGTGACTCCCGATTCCCCAACTTGCGTGCCAGCCATACAACAAGCCGCCACTGAAAAGGTGCGCACGGTTCGTCTGTATGGCGTGCTGGGTGCGCGCTTTGGCAGAGTGCATCGATTGGCGGTCAGTAGCGTTTCAGAAGCCATCCGGGCCCTGAGCATCCTCCTGCCTGGCTTTGAACGTTTCCTGATGGAATCCAAAGACAACGGGCTGACCTATTCGGTGTTCATGGGCAAGCAAAACATTCCCCAGGAGCGCCTCGGTGCCCCTGTCGGCAATGACGACATCCGCCTGGCGCCAGTGCTGATCGGCAGCAAGCGCGCAGGTGCCCTGCAGACCATTGTCGGTGCGGTGCTGATCGTCGTTGGCGCGATTATCACGGGCGGCACCTTTGGTGCTGGCGCACCGTTTGGTTCGAGCCTGATCATGATGGGCGCTTCCATGGTAATGGGCGGGGTAATGCAAATGTTGTCACCCGTGCCCAAGGGCCTGGCGGCGCAAGATGGCCCCAACAACCGCGCCAGCTACAGCTTCAACGGACCGGTCAACACCAGTGCCCAGGGCAACCCGGTAGGCCTGCTTTACGGCCAACTGATCGTCGGCAGCTCGGTGATCAGCGCCGGGATCTACACCCAGGATCAACTCTAACGTTCCTGCTCTTCAACCAGCCCGCCGAGTGCGGGCTTTATTTCGCCTGAAGGAAAGCCATGACTGACCTCACTCTCGCTGGCAGCAAAGGCGGCGCGTCCAAGCCCCGCCCCTCCGTGGAGGCGCCAGACAGCCTGCAAAGTACGGCCTATGCCCGTATCCTCGATCTCGTCAGCGAAGGCGAGATTGTCGGTCTGAAAAACGATAAGCGCTCGGTGTTTCTCGACGAGACCCCGTTGGCCAACGCCGATGGCAGCCTCAACTTCAGTGGCGTGACCCTCGACACCCGCAATGGCAGCCAGGACCAGACCCATATCCCGGGTTTCCCTGCGGTGGAAAACGAAAGCCCGGTGTCAATCGAGCTGCGCAGCGACCAGCCCTGGACCAAGTCCTATTCCAACCTGCAACTCTCCGCAGTACGGGTTCGCCTGGCCGTCACGCGGTTGTCGCAGACCAACACCAGCAATGGCGACACCAACGGTTATACCGTGCAGTACGCCATCGACCTGTCCACCGATGGCGGTGCTTTTACCGAAGTGTTGGCGGCCGCGTTCAGCGGCAAAACCACCACCAAGTACGAACGTTCCCACCGCGTTGACTTGCCCCCTGCGAAAGTCGGCTGGACCCTGCGCGTGCGCCGGATCACACCGAATTCCACCAGTGGCGCGATTGCCGACACCACCACTGTGGAGTCGTCCACCGAGGTGATTGACGCCAAGCTGCGCTATCCCGGCTCGGCACTGATCGGCTTGCAATTCGACGCCGCGCAATTTCAATCGATCCCCTCGCGCTCCTTCGAACTGCGTGGGCGAATCATCAGGGTGCCAAGTAACTACGATCCGCAAACCCGCGTATATAACGGCGTGTGGGACGGTACGTTCAAATCCGCCTGGACCGACAATCCGGCCTGGATCTATTACGATCTGCTGTTGCACCAACGCTATGGGCTCGGCCACCTGCTCAACGCCGGCCAAGTGGATAAGTGGGAGCTGTACCGCATCGGCCAGTACTGCGACCAACCGGTGTCCGACGGCAAGGGCGGTACCGAGCCGCGCTTCACCTGCAACCTGTACCTGTCGGTACGTGCCGACGCATTGAAGGTGCTGCAAGACCTGGCGACCACGTTCCGCGGCATGTCCTATTGGGGCGCAGGGTCAGTGATGGCGGTGGCGGATATGCCGGAAGACCCGGTCTACACCTACTCCAACGCCAACGTGATCGGCGGCCAGTTCATCTATGGCGGCTCGGCGAAAAAGACCCGCTACACAGTCGCCCTGGTCAGTTGGAATGACCCGACGGATTTCTATCGCCAGAAGGTGCAATACGTCGACGACGCCGAAGGCATCGCCCGCTATGGCATCCAGCAAACCGAAATCAGTGCCACCGGTTGCACCTCCCAGGCGCAAGCCCAGCGCATCGGCAAATGGGCGTTGCTCACCAACCGCCTGGAAACCGAAAGCGTGACTTTCACGGTTGGCCTCGACGGCACCCTGGCGCGGCCCGGCCAGATCATCCGCGTGGCCGACAACGACCGCGCCGGCCGCCGTATTGGCGGGCGCCTTCGCGCGGCGACCCTCGACACCCTGACCCTGGATGCAGAAGTTACGGCAGCCGCAGGTGACACCATCACCCTGGTGATGCCCAACGGCAAGGCTGTATCCCGGGAGGTCAAGTCCGTCAGCGCCGCAGGTGCGGATGAGCAGTTGGTTGTGTTGCAAACCAAGCTCGACGAACTGCCCCCGGTCCAATCGATCTGGGCCATCGACTCCGCGACCCTGGCTTTGCAACAGTTCCGCGTGCTGTCGATTTCCGAAGACTTTTCGGATGACGAAATCAAATACAGCCTCAGCGCGGTCAAGCACGTGCCGAGTAAATTTGCCGCCATCGACAACGGCGCCAAAATCGACAGCCCACCTATCACCGTGATCCCGCCGAGCGTGCAAGTGGCCCCGACCGGCGTGACCGTCAGCAATGACCATTTCGTCGAGCAGGGCAGCGCGGTCAATGTCATGACCATCGAGTGGCAGCGGGCGGCCAATGCCATTGCCTATGAGGCTTACTGGCGCAAGAACGACGGTGAATGGGTCTACGCTGGCCGCACGGGTGGTAGTTCTATCGAGGTGTCCGCCATTTATGCCGGGCGTTATGTGGCCAAGGTGCGGGCGATCAACGCGTTGGACATTGGCTCGTTATACAGCGAGTCGGTGGAGACCGTGCTCAATGGCAAGACGACCTTGCCGCCGACCGTGGCCGCGCTGACAACTGAATCATTGGTCTTTGCGATCAAGGTGAAATGGCAGATTCCGCAGGGGGTGAGCACGGCGGATTTGCAGCGTACAGAAATCTGGTATGGGAAAACTTCCGACCTGGCACTGGCGACCAAGTTGGGGGATTACGCGTATCCGCAGACTGATTTGACCATGATGGGGCTGGCGGCGGGGACGTCGTTGTTCTTCTGGGCGAGATTGGTGGACCGTACCGGCAATATCGGGCCGTGGTTTCCAACTGGGGCAGGAGTAAGGGGGCAGGCCAGCGCGGATGCTGCGCCGATCCTGGATCTGATTGCCGGGCAGGTAGGCGAGACAGAACTGGGCAAACATCTCCTTGAGCGCATCGAGTTGATTGATGGAGGCGGTGTTGGTTCGGTCAATCAGCGTTTGGACAACGCCCGCGAAGAGCTGACGGGGCTGGTCGACCAGATCAGCGGTGCAGTGTTGTATGACGCTTCGAAAACCTACGTCGTGGGTGATTTTGTACGCCAAGGCGATCGTCTGTATCAAGCGCTCAAAGCCGTACCGGTTATGAATGCTCCGCCGAGCGCCACCTTTTGGCTGGACATAGGCTCTCTCCTGCAAACCACCAATGCTCTGGCGACGCAGATCCAGCAGAATAAAACCGCAATCGAAGTGGTTGATGGCAAGGCCACTGCGCAAGCTCAGAAGCTCGACAGCGTGCGCAGTCAGATTGATGATCCGGCCAGTGGGTTGACGGCTACGTCGACCGGATTGAGTGGGCTCAAAACTCAAGTCGCGACTGTGGATGGCAAGCTGACAAGTACCTCGCAAAAAACAGATGGGGTATACGCCCAGGTTAATCCGAAGTTGTCTGGCGATGACGTAACTTCGTTTGCCGGCGATGATCTTTCGATGGCGGGGACGTGGTCGGTGCTGTCGGCCATTGCCGAAGGCGACAGTGTCCAAGCGATGAAGACCGACGCCCTTGAAGTGCGGTTAAACCAAGCTCAAGCGAGTGTTTCCCAAGTGGACACTGCTTCAGCGACTCGCGATGAAGCGCTTGCCTTGCGGGTAACCAGGCTGGATACGCGATTCAAGGACAACTCCGCTTCCATTGAATCGAAATTAACTACCCTGGCTTCGGCCGACAGTACGCTCGCTCAGAGTATCGATACCGTTCAGGCTAAAGTTGCACAGCAATCAGTCAGCATACAAACAAACGCAACCGCGATTGCAGACACAAGGGGAAAACTGGCAGCCAATTGGTCTGTGCGAATGCAGGTGGCGGCTGAGGGAGGCTATAAGTACGCGGGGATCGGGCTAGGTTTGGAGGGCGGCGCGTCAGGTGTATTGGAAAGTCGGTTTATTGTTGCCGCTGACAGTTTTGTCATCCTCAACGGGGAGCGTGGAACTAGCCCGTTTGCAGTCAGTGGTGATAAGACTTATATCAAGTCTGCGTATATCCAGGATGGCTCTATCAATATGCTGAAAATCGGAGACCAACTTAAGTCTGATAACTATGAGGTGGGTAAGACGGGTTGGAAACTGAGTAAGGACGGTGGAGTAGAGTTCAATGGTAACGTTGAGGGCGGCGGTCGGCTTACCATGACCAACCAGTTGATTCAGATATTTTACGGTAACGGTAAGTTGTGCCTGCGTGCAGGTATCTGGTCATGAGTGCTGGAATAGAGGTCTATGGTCCAACGGGGGCTCTTTATATGGACGGTACTGGGCGCTACGGACGTGTGATTGATATATTCCAACCATCACTTGGTACGGGAAGCAAAATGTACCCTGATATTGAAGAGGCCAGTTTGGATTTCGCTTACTTTCAAGGCGACACCCAAGTCTTGACCGTTTGGAAGAGCGGACAGTCCATCCATTGGCGATTAGATGACGCCTACTATGCTGGTGGCTTCTCCGGATCACGACTTCTTGTAGTGGTGGCATTCTGATGAGTGGCTTCGAGGTTTTAAATAATAAAGGGTTTAAGGTCGCTGGGTCGGATTATCCAAATCTGGTGCTTTACGGGAAAACTACATTAGTTACCCAGAATTTCAATATAAACGGTCCTGGTTTTAACTTTGTCAGTTATGTCGGCAGTGCTGAAGTTCCTCAGGATGGAAGTGCGCTACGCTTTTATAGATCACCGGATGGTCATCATATGATCGAACAGGGAGGACGGATTTTTTCTGATGTCGTCGGCGCTTCTTTTGAATGTTACTCGTTTGGACCTGTAATGCCTAACCCAGGAAAAAATGGTCTCGAAGTCTACAACGAAAGTGGCGAACTCAAGTTTTCGACTGGACGGCCATTTCTTAAGCTTGCCGGAGTGTTTATTGACCCCTATGTGTCAGTTGCCACTGAAGACCTGCCACCGCCTTACCAATATCAGACGGACTATACAGAGGGCGCCAGGAAGCTGGCGTTCCAGTTCTCCAATGCGCATTACTATTACCGTCTGGTACGAGCGTCGGGCAGGAACTATAGCGCCAGTTACAACAGTGTTCGGATCGCCTGCCTTTCAACTGATGGGAAATTCAAATGCAAATATATGACCAAGTATCAATGGACTCACGCATGGGCGGTCGCTCGGGTCTGGCAGATTCCAAATCGGGGCGCTCCGCAGAGAATGTTGATCGCTGACGTGACTGGTCTATAGGGGCTTGGTTGTCATTGTCTCTGAAGGGGGCAGAGTCGTTGAGCGACCCCGCCATTTTTTGGTTAATTGTCTAATTGCAAGGGCCGCCGTTGCGGCGTCTGGAGATGTATATGTCACGACAAGAAATATTGCTGGGCGCGTTACCCACCGGTATTGGAGGTGATACTCCGCGTGGTGCAAACGTCAAGATTAACGCCATGATGACCGAGCTTTATGCGCGTGATGCGCTGCTGGGCACGGCGGCGAACCGAAACACGACACCTGACGGCGACGTCAGGCCGTTTAACCAGAATGTCTTGAAATACGGGGACTGGGGGCTTTCAGGGCATCCCGTGGTGATGGCCGATACCGCCAGCTTCAACGATTGCATACGAACCGGGAATTATATTTTCGGAAACGGAGGACTGGACGGTCCGGGCGCTAAGATCGAAGGTATGACGTATTGTTACGTCATGGTGGTTGGGGCCAGTGATGGGTCGTTCTGTTCTCAGGAAGCCATTGCGCTCAATGGGCCGGGGCGCTCTACGCGTTTTCTGTGGGCAGGCGTCTGGAGCCCGTGGAAGCAGGTGCTGCAGGCCGGCGATTTTGGTTTGGGCGGCAACGTTGTTCTGTATGTCAAGAATATCGATGACAGGGCCCAGCGAGGTCGCTACTACGTTCACGCTGACGCGCCAGGTACTCGGCCTCCCGGTTACACCTATGGAGTCCTCGAAACGTTTGGTTATACAGGCGATTCTGTGCATCAGGTCTGGACCGTCATCATCGGTGGTACCGCAGCGGTCAGTAAACCCACTTGGACTCGCTGCGTATATGGCGACGGCAACTGGTCACCTTGGCGGCTGGTATATGACCAGTCAACAGCGGTAGGCACGGTCGGCTTCAGCGCAGCGGCAGGAGGGCGTGTACCGGCAGGCGCGTTGATGGAGTCAGGCGGCGTAACGGATGGAGACGGAAGCATCCACCAATGGCACAAGTTTGCCACCGGTTTGATGCTGTATTCAGTGCAATACAATCGAGGTACGACAGCGGCCTTGCCGATAACTATCGCCTTGTATTTACCTTTTGTGGGGTACGCCAGTTGTACGCCTAACCAGATTCCAAGTCATGCCTGGACAACATTGAAGGGATACGCGACCGGATCCAGCTGTGTGATTTATCCGGATCAGACGTTGCCCCAGTCATTTATCGTGAACATGATAGGGATGTGGGGATAATGAAGATCCAGTTCATTGCGCAACAACGTCTCGACAGCGTGAAGTATCGACGTGTCGGGCCGTATCAAATTGAAGTAAACGGCGAACTGTTCGATTTCTCCCGGATGAAGGCCGGGGACGAACTAATTGCGCCGATCGCGGTGAAAAGCTCATGGTTTGCGCACCGTGTCAGCGTTGAAGATGAACAACTTTGCTTATCGCTGTTTGTTCCTGTTGTGTCGGGGTTTAATTTCGATGGAGTTCATCCTGTTGATATGACGATTGACCAGAATGGGATGATCGAAGTGCCGGAATTCAAGGAGGTTGACCGTGACCATTGAAAATATCGATTGGTCGCAACTGACGACTGCTCATGCAAGGGCTGACGTGCTGTTGCAACCACTCATAGAGGCGCAGGCTATATGGCGGGCAGCGGAAATGGCATTTATTGCTGATCAATTGATCGCGCTGGAAGACGTTGATCCTGATGCTCTTCCAGGCACAGATCGCCAATGGCGTGACTACCGCACCCAGGTGCGCAGATGGACGCTGGGCGCCGAAGGCTATCCAGCTATAGAGTTGCGCCCGCGCCGTCCTACCTGAGCGATACGTTTACCCATAAAGCCGCCTTTGAGCGGTTTTTTATTGCCCTGACTATGGAGAGTCCAATGGCACGCCAAGAAATCAATATTGGTGCGGCACCTACTGGCGTGGGCGGTGATACCCCACGCAGTGCGAGCATCAAGATCAATGCAATGACCCAAGAACTGTTCGCCCGTCAAGCTCAATTGGGAACTGCCGCTACTCAAAACGTAGTCACCGCCAGTGATGATTTTACCCCAGGTCGGGTGGCCATGATGGGCCATGCAGGCTGGGGCGCCGAGCCCATTCCGAAACAGCCCACCGACGATGCCAATGAATTGCCACGCGTCAGCGGGCTGTTTCAGTTCGGTAATGGCGGTGTCAACTTGCCCAACCCATTTGTGCAGATCCTGCAGGTTGCCAACTCGGGCGGCTATGTTTGGCAAACCGCGAAAGCCATGCTTGATGAGTCAATTTTTACGCGAGGTCGACGTGGGGATGGCCTGTGGTCTCCATGGCGTGCCGAAATCAATACGTCGGTCTTCGCCCTGGGATTCGGACAAGGTGTGACACCGGGCGAGTTGATAGGACTGTCGTCAGCCCAAACCGCCTCGCCCAATAAAGCCAACACCGGCCTGTACAGCTATTACAACCACCCCGACGGTGTACCGGGCTTTGGTGCGATCAGTGTGCTTTCACAGGCCTGGGGACATGATCCGCAATGGCGCGCGCAGTTGTCGATGGCCGTATCGGGTGATGGTATTCACTTTCGCCAGTTCAGCGTGAACCCAGGCGCAACTGCGCCCAATTGGCGCAGCATTTTGCATAACGGCAATGCAATTTCCGGGGTGTTCGACGCCGGCCCGTCAGGCGTGTTACCGATCAACTCCGGGCTCATTGAGCGGGGCGGCACGCTTGACAATTGGTATTTCCGTTTCGCTGGCGGCCTGCAGATATGTCAGCAACGTTTTACCGGCTACACCGCAGGTGTTGCGCGCAATGTGGGATGGCTGGCGGGGTTCGCAGATACGCCTGTGGCGGTTTTCCACAGCGTTTATCCATCGGTCAACTGGGACACTACCGCCAGATCCTATGGTAATGCAGGTTCCTATTTCTTTTTGTCCGACCAAACCCTTAACAACATCGTGACGATGACTGCAATCGGGAGATGGCACGCATGATCATTCACCACGTTCCATTTCGACCTATCGGTATCGCGACGCCGACAACGGCTTTTGTAGACGGAGAAACACTGATCGTGAATGACCAGAGGATTGATCTTTCAGCGATCCCTGAAGGTATGACCCTGCCCATGGCGGCGATCGAGCATGATTTATTTGCCGGGCCAGTCAGTCGGCGTAAAGGTGAGATTGAGTTGACTCTGAAACTCGCCGTCAACGCGTGTGCGCCTGCCTATATGTGGCAGAGCGGAAGGCTCCAGGTATCGGCCGGTCCCGTTCCTTTTCCGCTTGAGCCTGTGGAGCCCCCTTTCCAGGCAGCCCAATCGCAGGAGCGTAAATACGATGTTTGACCTGACGAAACTGGAGAAAACCCAGACCCCGCAAGACGTCAAGGCGCAAGCGGATTCTCGCGAGGCGCTGGCTTATCTGGCTTCTACTGACTGGTATAGCCTGCGGTTCATGGAGGATAAAACGCCGGTGCCTGAGGCAATTCTGGCGGCGCGTGCGGTGGCTCGTAGAAAGGTCATCACATGACCCTTGACCAGCTCCGGCAAGTGTTTCCCCACGCCGGCACTCAAGCGAGCGTTTTCACCTCGGCCCTCAATTCAGCAATGTTGAATCGGCAAATAAACACGTCCAAACGCATCGCCGCCTTCCTCGCCCAGATCGGCCACGAATCCGCCGAATTGCGCTACGTGCGCGAGCTGGGCAGCGATCACTACCTCAGCAAGTACGACACCGGCACCCTGTCTGCCCGCTTGGGCAATACACCGGTGGCGGATGGTGATGGGCAGAAGTACCGGGGGAGGGGGCTGATTCAGGTCACGGGACGGCGCAACTACCTGGCGTGCAGCCAGGCACTGTTTGGCGATGATCGCCTGCTGCAGCAACCGCAGTTGCTTGAACAACCCCAATGGGCCTGCGAATCCGCCGCCTGGTTCTGGCAAACCAACGGCCTCAACGAATTGGCCGACAAGGACCAGTTCACCACGATTACCCGGCGTATCAACGGCGGCCTGAACGGCCTGCAGGATCGCGTGCAATTGTGGGAACGGGCAAAGGCAGTGCTATGCGTTTCCTAGGCTGGTTGCGCTGGGTCGGCATTTGCCTGCTGCTTGCGCTGGTGTGGCAAGTGCAGGCCTGGCGCTATGGTGCGCAGCTTGAGCAGCAGGCGGCGGGTCATGCGCTGGCACTTGGTCAGCAGCGCCAGGCCGCGTTCGAACAGCAACAGGCAGAACAACAAAAACGCCTGGCCCTGGAGCAACAGCTCAACGCCAGTGACCAACAACACACCCAGGAGTTGAGCGATGCCCAACGTAACCAAGCTGCTCTGCGCGACCGCCTGGCCACTGCTGATGTGCGGTTGTCAGTCCTTCTCGACGCCACCGATCCCGCCGGCGGCGCGCTTGTGCCCGCCTGCGCCACCCCCGGCGGCGTGGTTCATGCAGCCCCACGAGCCCGACTTGACCCGGCGCATGCTCAGCGAATTATCCGCATCACCGACGACGGCGACAACGCCCTGATCGCCTTGCGTGCCTGCCAGGCCTATGTGCGGGCCGTCGCGCGTTAGTCTTTTGATGCACTCTGCAACTTGCATGACCGATGGGCTGCTGTAGGGTAGGCGAACCACCGCCCATTCCTGGAGATGACCGTGAAGGAAATCACTCAACTGGCTGCTGAACTGGGGCGCCGTTTGCAGGTGCTCAATGCCCATGTCACCACCGCCGAGTCCTGCACCGGCGGCGGTATCGCCGAAGCCATCACGCGCATACCGGGCAGTTCGGCGTGGTTCGAGGCGGGCTATGTTACCTATTCCAACCGACAGAAGACCCGGCAATTGAACGTACCGGAAAAGCTGTTTTCCAAAGTTGGCGCCGTCAGCCAGGAAGTGGTCGAAGCAATGGTGCGAGGGGCACAGGAAAAAAGCCTGGCGCGGTTTGCCGTGGCAGTCAGCGGCGTGGCGGGCCCGGACGGTGGTACGCGGGACAAGCCGGTGGGCACGGTATGGCTGGCGTTCGGCGTGGGCGATGAGGTCACGGCCGAGCTTGCGCACTTCCCCGGTAACCGCGATGAAGTCCGGCGACAAACGGTAAAAGCCGCGCTGGAGGGCTTGTTGCGACGAGCTGCAGCAGAAATAGACAATCAGGGGTAGGCGATCTTCGATCTTTGTGGAACAATACTGTCTACTTATACAGGTGTTGGCCGTCAGGCCTTATTGATTACGTGAGGACTTTAATGGACGACAACAAGAAGAAAGCCTTGGCTGCGGCCCTGGGTCAGATCGAACGTCAATTCGGCAAGGGTGCCGTAATGCGTATGGGCGATCACGACCGTCAGGCAATCCCGGCTATCTCCACTGGCTCTCTGGGTCTGGATATCGCGCTCGGCATTGGCGGCCTGCCAAAAGGCCGTATCGTTGAGATCTACGGTCCTGAATCTTCCGGTAAAACCACCCTGACCCTGTCGGTGATTGCCCAGGCTCAGAAAATGGGCGCCACCTGCGCATTCGTCGATGCCGAGCACGCCCTGGATCCTGAATACGCCGGCAAGCTGGGCGTCAACGTCGACGACCTGCTGGTTTCCCAGCCAGACACCGGTGAGCAAGCCCTGGAAATCACCGACATGCTGGTGCGCTCCAACGCCATCGACGTGATCGTGGTCGACTCCGTGGCTGCCCTGGTACCCAAGGCAGAAATCGAAGGCGAAATGGGCGACATGCACGTGGGCCTGCAAGCCCGCCTGATGTCCCAGGCGCTGCGTAAAATCACCGGCAACATCAAGAACGCCAACTGCCTGGTGATCTTCATCAACCAGATCCGTATGAAAATCGGTGTGATGTTCGGCAGCCCGGAAACCACCACCGGTGGTAACGCGCTGAAGTTCTACGCTTCGGTTCGTCTGGATATCCGTCGTACCGGCGCGGTGAAGGAAGGTGACGAGGTTGTCGGTAGCGAAACCCGCGTCAAAGTCGTGAAGAACAAGGTAGCCCCGCCTTTCCGCCAAGCAGAGTTCCAGATTCTTTATGGCAAAGGCATCTACCTGAACGGCGAGATGATCGACCTGGGCGTGCTGCACGGTTTTGTCGAGAAGTCCGGTGCCTGGTATGCCTACAACGGCAGCAAGATCGGTCAGGGCAAGGCCAACTCGGCCAAGTTCCTGGCAGACAACCCGGATATCGCCGCCACGCTTGAAAAGCAGATTCGCGACAAGCTGCTGACCCCTGCGCCAGACGTCAAAGCCGCCGCCAACCGTGAGCCGGTTGACGAGATGGAAGAAGCCGACACTGACATCTGAAGCAAACGATGACTGTTGTACTGGATACACTCGTTGCCGTTCGGCGCACTGCAATGGACCTGCTCGCACGTCGCGAGCATGGTCGAGTCGAGCTGACGCGCAAATTGCGTCAGCGCGGCGCAGAGCCTGAAATGATCGAAACGGCCCTCGACCGTTTGACGGAAGAAGGGCTGCTGTCGGAAGCCCGATACCTCGAAAGCTTTGTGTCCTACCGCGCGCGCTCCGGTTATGGCCCTGCGCGGATTCGCGAAGAGTTGAGCCAGCGCGGCCTGCAACGTGCCGATATCGACCTCGCCCTGCGTGAGTGCGGTATCAGTTGGCAGTCGCAGTTGGAAGAGACTTGGCGCCGCAAGTTTTCAGGCCATCTGCCGATTGATGCCAGGGAGCGTGCGAAACAAGGCCGCTTCCTGAGCTATCGCGGGTTTTCGATGGACATGATCAGCCGCTTGTTAAGCGGTCGGGACATGGACGACTGAACGCCACAAAACGAAAGGCCCACTATGAAAATAGTGGGCCTTTTTTTTCGCCTGCAAAAAATCACGCAGGCTGTGGCGTCACCCGCTGCTGCGTCTCACCCTGAGCCTGGACCCAGTTTTCCGGCAAGTTGATGTAATCCACCAATTCGCGCAATCGCCCTTGGTCGCGGCCATTGAAGTTGAAGACCAGTCGCGTCAAATGACTGAACCTTGGCTCGTCATGGTCTTCGCCTGTGTAGGCAAGCTGCTGGAACGCTCCGCTCAGCCGCAGGCTGGCAAACTCATCCTGCAAATGCGCTAGGGCTCGATCACTGAGTGGATGATTCATGCGCACTACGAACTCACGCTTCAGCCAGCGCGTTGAATGGAAGTTGGCATAAAACCGATTGATCTCGTCCACGGCTTCTTCTGCGCTGTAGACCAGGCGTATGAGCTTGAGGTCGGTCGGCAGGATATAGCGATTAGCCTCCAGCTGGCTGCGGATAAAATCCAGAGCGCCTTGCCAGAAGCCGCCGCCGGGTGCGTCCAGCAGTACCACCGGCACCAGTGGGCTTTTGCCGGTCTGGATCAGGGTCAGCACTTCCAGGGCTTCGTCCAGGGTGCCGAAACCACCCGGGCACAGGATCAGTGCGTCGGCTTCCTTGACGAAAAACAGTTTGCGGGTAAAGAAGAAGTGGAAGGACAGCAGGTTGTCGGTGCCGTCGATGGTCGGATTGGCATGCTGTTCAAACGGCAGGGTGATGTTGAACCCCAGGCTGTGCTCCAGGCCCGCGCCCTCATGCGCCGCAGCCATGATGCCGCCGCCGCCGCCGGTGATGACCATCAGGTCGGAACGCGCCAACGTTGCGCCTACTTCTCGAGCCAATGCATACAGGGGGCTTTCCACTGGCGTACGTGCCGAGCCGAACACCGTCACCTTGCGCCGCCCCTTGAACTGTTCGAGTACACGGAAGGCATGGTCCAACTCACGAATGGCGCGCAAGGTGATCTTGGCGTTCCAACGGTCGCGGTCATCCTGGGCCATGCGCAGAACGGTGAGGATCATGTCGCGATACAAGGGGATATTTGCACTGTTGGGGGCGATCAGCTGGAGTTGCGCGTCCACTTGTTGAGTGAGGTCGGTGCCATTTTGTTCAAAAAGCTGGAGCAGGGAGTCATTCGATTCATAAGGCATTCAACTTCTCCTTCTTCACAGGGCCTGGGTAGCCGACGAGCGTCGGCAGGGGCCGCGACACTGCATGTGTCGTGCTTGCCGCAGGAGGGCAGGCCTCTTTTGCCCTGAAAAAACGTTGCAGAACAGCAGTGAATGCTGCTGCGGGCGGGCGGATGGAATGATGCGATCATGGGCCGAAAAACCCTTGGCTGGCAACCGCTTATTGGTCACTCGCCATGGCGTCAGTCGTTGAAGCGGGGGAGGGCGCGTCGCCAGGCAGCCACGCGCGAATGGCAAGCCAGGGTTACTTTTTCTTCTTGGTTGGAGCCGGGCAGTCGGCTTCGGCGAATTTTACCGAGGCTACAGGACGGTTGGTCTTGTTCTCGGTAATTTCGTAGCGCATCACCGCGCCCTTCGCCATCAGTTCTCGGTAGCCTGGGTTGGTGCATACGCTGCGGCCCAGTTGGAAATATACCGCCTTGGGATTGGCACGCATCTGTTCGGCGCGGTCAGGCAGCACGCTCAGATGATCAATCAGTTGCGTGCCTTCAACGGTGTAGGCCACTTCCAGGGTTTTTTCATCGATTTCCCGGGGCAGGTCCTTGTTGCTTTCGGTCGCGACGCTTTGCAGCTTCCGGTTCATTTGAGCCTCCAGCAGCGAGGCTGCGTGGGCGCCCACAGGCAAGGCCAGCGCGATAGCGACGGATGGGGCAACGAGGCGCAGCATGGAACGCAGCATCAAACTCTCCTGATTCGGTTACTGGTGCATAGACCAGCCACTGCGCTGTGCGTTCAGTGGCGCGCAATTATAGGTGAGCGCTTGCCACTACAGCCAGGCGTATCGCTGGTAAACTGCGCGCACTTCAATTGCTCTTGAGTGACCCTGTGTCGATTTACCCGTCCGTATGGCGCATCCGATGAGCCACGCCGTCTCCCGCTTGCGTACCGAGCGCCTGGCCCGAGCCGTCAGGCCTTTCCTTAATCGGGGATCGCGTGCCGAGCGGTGCTCCGGTTGCCGAGTGATTCCCGAGTATTGCCTGTGCGCATGGCGACCAACGGTTCAGGCCAACGCTGCCATGTGCCTGTTGATGCACGACGTCGAACCGATGAAGCCCAGTAATACCGGCTGGCTGATCGCCGACGTTATCGACGACACCACGGCGTTCGCCTGGTCGCGCACCGAAGTCGATCCGGACCTGCTCACCTTGCTGGCCGATCCGCAGTGGCAGCCGTACATCGTGTTCCCCGGCGAATTCGTGGCGCCCGAGCGGGTGGTCAGCGCGGTGAATACCCAGGCGGGCAAGCGCCCACTGTTCATCCTGCTGGACGGCACTTGGAGCGAAGCGCGCAAGATGTTTCGCAAGAGCCCCTACCTGGAGCATTTGCCTGTGCTGAGCCTGGCGCCGGAGCAGCTGTCACGCTACAAGTTGCGCCGCTCCAAGCGTGATGATCATTTCTGCACCGCCGAGGTTGCCGCGCTGTGTCTGGAGTTGGCCGATGATCAGCTCGCCAGCGAAGTCCTGGACGCCTACCTCGATGTATTCAGCACGCATTATCTGGCCGCCAAGTTTCAGTTGCCTCTGGACGCGACGGACAGTGCCCACACGCGTTTGGCGCCTTATATCCCCGCGGCCTGACCCCTCGACGTTCGCATGATGGCACCTTAATCGCGTAACCCGCTAAAATCCCCATGGGCGTAGCGCTTGACCCCCCAGGCTGCGCTGGGCATGCTGGGCGCCGATTGGGGCGCTAGCTTGGTTTTTCGACGTTGTTTCGCATGTTTTTGACGTTGAGCGTGCCCCGTGGCGATGGCTGCCTGGCTGTTGCCTTGTGTACTGGCGGACCCTGAACCCATCAGGGCTCCCCTAAAAACAGGATCATTTAATCAATGGCCACATACGAAATCCTGATAGCCGATGACCACCCGCTGTTTCGCAGTGCGCTGCATCAGGCCGTAACCCTGGGCCTTGGCCCGGACGTGCGCCTGGTCGAAGTCGCCAGCATTGCCGAGCTGGAAGCCCGCCTGACTGAAAAATCCGACTGGGACCTGGTGCTGCTCGACCTGAACATGCCCGGCGCCTATGGTTTTTCGGGGTTGGTGCTGCTGCGCGGGCAATATCCGCAGATTCCCGTGGTGATGGTCTCGGCCCAGGAAGACGCCGATGTGGTGGTGCGCTCCAAGGAGTTCGGCGCCAGCGGCTTCGTTCCCAAGTCCAGCGCGATGGAAGATATCCAAAAGGCTGTGCGTGCCGTACTGGACGGCGATGTGTCCTGGCCACCGCAAGCGTTTGAAGAAATCAACGTGTCCGACGAAGCCAAGGCGGCTCGTGATGGCTTGGCCAGTTTGACGCCCCAGCAGTTCCGCGTATTGACCATGGTCTGCGAGGGCTTGTTGAACAAGCAGATTGCCTACGAGCTGAGCGTGTCGGAAGCGACCATCAAGGCCCACGTCACGGCGATTTTCCGCAAGTTGGGGGTGCGAACGCGCACCCAGGCGGCGTTGCTCTTGCAACAACTTGAGTCAATTTCGCAGCATTAAGTTACAACCGGTTCACGCTTTTTTGACTTTGCGTGATCTAGCTTCCCCACTTCTTTGGTTCAGTTGCCTACATCTATGTCGCCTTTCAAGGGTCAAACCGGTATCAAACGTATCTTCAACGCAGGGGGCTATTCCCTGGATGGCCTGCGCGCGGCTTTCACCGGCGAGGCGGCGTTCCGCCAGTTGGTACTGCTGAACGTCATCCTGATTCCGTTGAGTTTTTTCCTGCAGGTCAGCCGCGTCGAACGGGCGTTGCTGATTGCCGTGTGCCTGCTGGCGCTGATCGTCGAATTGCTCAATTCTGCGGTGGAAGCGGCGATCGACCGCATTTCCCTGGACCGCCACCCGCTGTCGAAAAACGCCAAGGACATGGGCAGCGCCGCGCAATTCGTGGCCCTGACCATGATCGCGCTGGTGTGGGCGGTCATTCTGATCTAACGATCATGCGATGCTCGGCAATACGATTTCGTCGCTGCGCTGAACCCCGGCGGTAAAAGCGCGGCACAGTTCCAGGAACTCGCGCATCGCCGAGGTCTGGTACTTCTGCTTATGCCAGATAAAGTAGAACTGCCGGGCCAGGTCCAGGTCCGGGGTTTCTACCGGCACCAGGCTGCCACGCCGGAATGCATCGCGCAGTGCCAGTCGCGAAATGCAACCAATCCCCAAACCCGACTCCACTGCTCGTTTGATCGCCTCGGTGTGTTCCAGCTCCAGGCGGATATTCAGCGCGCTGCGATGATGGCGCATAGCCTGATCAAATGTCAGGCGCGTGCCTGAGCCTTGTTCCCGCAGGATCCACGCCTCATGGGTCAGCTCATCCATGCTGGCCACGCCACGCTTGGCCAAGTGATGCTGGGGCGCGCAGAACACCACCAGCTCATCCTCCACCCAGGTCTGCACCTCGATGTCCGGATGGCTGCAATCGCCTTCAATCAGACCCAGGTCAATTTCGTAATGCGCCACCTGATGCACGATATGCGCAGTGTTTTGCACATGCAGTTTCACCTGACTCTCGGGGTGCTGCTGCATGAAGCTGCCGATCAGCAGGGTGGCCAGGTAATTGCCGATGGTCAGGGTGGCGCCCACGGCCAGTGAGCCAAAGCCGGACTTGCCGTTGAGCAGGTCCTCGATCTCCTTGGCCTGGTCCAGCAGGGCCACCGCTTGAGGCAGCAATTGATGCCCGAGCGCATTGAGGCTCAGGCGTTTGCCGGCGCGGTCGAATAATTGGCAGCTGGATTGGCGCTCCAGCTCGGTAATCGACGTGCTGGCGGCGGATTGGGATAAGGCCAGAAGGCCAGCAGCGCGGGAGACGCTTTCCTGCTGGGCGACGGCAACGAAGACTTGCAGTTGACGGAGAGTGAATCGCATATCGATATAACCGATAACCCTTATCTTAATAATCCAGTTAACAGATATTGTCGCCGCCATTAGAATGCTGTGCAATTGCGCACTTCATCTGTGGCGCAGGCCCATTTCCAGGAGTCCCCGTACATGAGCAACATGAACCACGAGCGTGTCCTCAGTGTTCATCACTGGAACGACACTCTGTTCAGCTTCAAGTGCACCCGCGATCCGGGTTTGCGCTTCGAGAACGGTCAGTTCGTGATGATCGGCCTGCAACAGCCCAACGGCCGCCCGCTCATGCGCGCCTACTCCATTGCCAGCCCGAACTGGGAAGAGCATCTGGAATTCTTCAGCATCAAGGTGCCGGATGGCCCGCTGACTTCCCAGTTGCAGCATTTGAAGGAAGGCGACGAGATCATCATCAGCAAAAAACCGACAGGCACCCTGGTGCTTGACGATTTGAAGCCGGGCAAACACCTGTACCTGCTCAGCACCGGCACGGGCCTCGCGCCATTCATGAGCGTGATTCAGGACCCGGAGACCTACGAGCGCTTCGAAAAAGTGATCCTGTGCCACGGCGTGCGTTACGTCAACGAAGTCGCCTACCGCGAATTCATCACCGAGCACCTGCCGCAGAACGAATTCTTCGGCGAGGCCCTGCGTGACAAGTTGATCTACTACCCGACCGTGACCCGCGAGCCGTTCGAAAACGAGGGCCGCCTGACCGACCTGATGCGCAGCGGCAAGCTGTTCAGCGACATCGGCCTGCCACCGATCAACCCCGAAGACGACCGTGCCATGCTGTGCGGTAGCCCAAGCATGTTGGACGAGACCAGCGAAGTGCTGAACAGCTTCGGTCTGAAAGTTTCGCCGCGCATGCGTGAGCCGGGTGATTATCTGATCGAACGTGCGTTCGTCGAAAAATAAACGCGATAAAAAATGTGGGAGGGGGCTTGCCCCCGATTGCGGTGGATCAGTCATAGATGAGTGACTGGCACACTGCTATCGGGGGCAAGCCCCCTCCCACATTTGTTTCCGGTTTATTTGGCCGGCACCACTTCCAGCACACAAATCAGCCCCGCCTCGGGATAGTGCCAACGCACATCCACATCCCAGAACTGCACACCGTACTCGCGTTCAGGCCCGGGCGTCTGGTAGGCAGGGCGCGGGTCCTGCGCCAGGCACTGATCGATCAACTCCACTAACGGCTCGCCAAGACGCTGCGCATGGCCCTGGGCCTGTTGCAGTGCAGTCTTGAGCCACTGCACGCCAATCAGCTGCGGCGCACCGCTGGCGATGCGGTTGGTGGCGGTATCAACGCTGTCGGCATAGGGCACATACGGCTTGATATCCAGCACCGGCGTGCCGTCGAGCAAATCAATCCCGGAAATCCACAGGCGCCCCGGTTCTACCTTGTCCAGCTTTACCACCGACTGGCCGATGCCATTGGGGCGATGGGTCGCGCGGGTGGCGAATACGCCCATGGCGGTGTTGCCGCCCAGGCGTGGCGGGCGCACTTTAAGGCGTGGCTTGTCTTCCAGCGCCTGGTGGAACAGAAACAGCAGCCACACATGGCTGACCTGTTCCAGGCCCTGCACGGCTTCGCCGCCATCGAACGGCGCCATCAGCTCCAGCACACCACGGGCAGCCGGCGCCAGTTGCGGCTGGCGCGGGATAGCGAACTTCTCCTTGAAGCAGGAGCGTACGAAGCCGACGGGCGCGACCTGATAACTCATGGCTTACGCGCGAACCCGCAGCGTCAACCCCTTGAGGAAGTTGCGCAGCAACTGGTCACCACAGGTGCGGTAGTTGGTGTGACCGAACTTGCGGAACAGCGCGCTCAGCTCCGGCTTGGACACTGGGAACTCGGCAGCCTTGAGGATGGCGTGCATGTCGTCTTCCTTCAATTCGAAGGCCACGCGCAGTTTCTTCAGGATGATATTGTTGGTCACCGGGGTTTCGATCGGCTGCGGCGAACGGCTTTCGTCCTTGCCGCGCTTGAACATGACCAAGCCATCGAGGAAATGCGCCATCACCTCATCCGGGCAAAACACGAAGCCTTCTTCCTCATCTTTCTTGAGGTAAGTCAGCACGTCTTCCTTGGTTACGTCCATGCCGCCGAGCTTGATGATCTCGACCATCTTGTTGTCGCTGATGTCGAGCATGTAGCGCACGCTGCGCAGTACGTCGTTGTGAATCATGGTGGGCAATCCTGGTTTTCAACGGGGTAGACACTGCCCAGTCAGGCAGTGTCGGGAAAAGGGCACCGGCTTAGAACTTCTCTTTGCCGGACAGGTAACGCCATTGGCCCACGGGCACCTTGCCAATGGAGACGCCACCGATGCGAATGCGCCGGATGGCGACGACTTTCAAGCCAACGGCTTCGCAAAACAACGCGATCACCCCCGGCTGCGGGTTTTTCAGCGCAAACCGCAGGCGGTTCTCGTTCTGCCAGCTGGCTTTCACGGCCGGCAGCTCCTTGCCTTTGTAGGTCAGGCCGTGGTTCAGGCGGTTGAGGCCGTGGGCCACCATGTCGCCCTCGACTTCCACCACGTATTCCTGCTCGATCTTGGCGGCATCGGCGGTCAACTTGCGCAGAATCTTCCAATCCTGGGTGAACACCAGCAGGCCGCTGGCCTTGGCTTGCAGGTCGGCACTGGCGGTCAGGCGCAGGAAATGACCCTTGAGCGGGCGCTTGCTGAAGCGGTGCTCTTCCGACAGCGTCTCGGCGCTGATCGACGCCATGGCCGTCTCGGCATCCATGCCCGCCGGAGCGTGCAGCAGGATGGTCACCGGCTCCGGCACGGTGGCTTTGGCTTCTACGTCCAGCTCGACCTTTTGGGTGGTGACCTTGAACTGTGGTTCATCGATCACTTCACCGTCCACCGTGACCCAGCCGCCTTCGATAAACAGCTCAGCCTCCCGACGGGAGCAACCGACCAGTTCGATAAGGCGTTTGGAGAGGCGTATGGGGTCAGTCATGACAAGGGCCGTAACAAAAGGGGGCGGCTATTGTACCTGTGTGGGGCCGGTTAATCCCGGCCCCATTTCAGCGCGGTGCTTTATTGATAAAGCGCGATTCAAAAGGTGGTCAGCCACTGCCTATGTGCTGCTGCTGGCGCAGGCGCATATGCAGCAACGGATAGGGCTGGCCCAGGCCGTCGTGTTCCGTGCGTCCGACCACTTCAAAGCCTTGCTTGAAATAGAACCCCAGCGCCTGGGGGTTCTGCTCGTTCACATCCAGCTCATCGGCATTCATGCACTCGATCGCATAGCGCAGCAATTGCCGGCCCAGGCCCTGGCCTCGAAAGGGTGGGTCGATAAACAGCATTTCGACCTTGCCCGCAGCCACTCCGGCGAACCCGGTGATGCGTTGGCGCGCGTCCTTGGTGCAGATCAGCATCACGGCGTCCAGATAGCGAGTCAGCACCTGGTTTTTCAGGCGCAGGATGTAGCTGTCCGGCAAGAAGTCGTGGGTAGCCCGCACCGAGGCCTCCCAAATGCGTGTCAACTCTGGGTAGTCGCAGGTTTTAGGTGTGTGGATGACCGAATGCTGACGCATGCCCGCGACCCTTTGCCTTATTGGGAGTGATGGGCAAAACGATAGACGTAAAAAAGCCCCGCATCCTGTTCAGGAGCGGGGCTTTTTCATTTTTTTACAATCAATCGCGCTTTTCAGCCCACAAGTCGTACTCGTCGGCGTCAGTCACCGTGCACCACACCTTATCGCCGGGTTTCAAGCCGCTGGCGTCGTCGATAAACACGTTACCGTCGATTTCCGGCGCATCGAAGAAGCAACGGCCAACCGCGCCTTGCTCGTCGACTTCGTCGATCAGCACTTCGATCTCCTTGCCGATGCGCAGTTGCAGGCGCGCCGAGCTGATCGCCTGCTGGTGCGCCATGAAGCGCTCCCAACGGTCTTGCTTGACGTCGTCCGGCACCACGGCCAGGTCCAGCAGGTTGGCCGGGGCGCCTTCAACCGGCGAGTACTGGAAGCAGCCGACGCGGTCCAGCTGGGCTTCGGTCAGCCAGTCCAGCAGGTACTGGAAGTCTTCCTCGGTTTCGCCAGGAAAACCGACGATAAAGGTCGAGCGAATGATCAGGTCCGGGCAGATTTCGCGCCAGTTCTTGATGCGTGCCAGGGTCTTGTCTTCGAAGGCCGGGCGTTTCATGGCCTTGAGCACCTTGGGGCTCGCGTGCTGGAACGGGATGTCCAGGTACGGCAGGATCTTGCCGGCGGCCATCAATGGGATCAGCTCGTCAACGTGCGGGTACGGGTAAACGTAATGCAGGCGCACCCACACGCCCAGGCTGCTCAAGGCTTCGCAGAGTTCGGTCATGCGGGTTTTCACCGGCGCGCCATTCCAGAAACCGGTGCGGTATTTGACGTCGACGCCATAGGCGCTGGTGTCCTGGGAGATCACCAACAGCTCTTTCACGCCGGATTTGACCAGGCGCTGGGCTTCGTCCAGCACGTCGCCGACCGGACGACTGACCAGCTTGCCGCGCATCGACGGAATGATGCAGAAGCTGCAGCTGTGGTTGCAGCCTTCGGAAATCTTCAGGTAAGCGTAGTGACGCGGGGTCAGCTTGATGCCTTGCGGCGGCACCAGGTCGATCAGCGGGTTGTGGTCCTGGCGCGGCGGCACCACGGCGTGTACGGCGTTGACCACCTGCTCATACTGCTGCGGGCCGGTCACGGCAAGCACGCTTGGGTGGACGTTACGGATATTGCCTTCTTCCACGCCCATGCAGCCGGTCACGATGACCTTGCCGTTTTCCTTGATGGCTTCGCCGATCACTTCCAAAGACTCAGCCTTGGCCGAGTCGATAAAGCCGCAGGTGTTGACCACCACCACGTCGGCGTCCTGGTAAGTGGACACGACGTCATAGCCTTCCATACGCAGTTGCGTGAGGATGCGCTCGGAGTCAACCAGAGCCTTCGGGCAACCCAGGGATACAAAGCCGACCTTGGGGTTGGCTTTTGCGATGGTGGTGGACATGTCTAACCTCGGTATTGAATGACGCCGCCAGTCGGGCACGACACGGCGGTATACGGGCGTTTGTGACGCCTCTGATCAAAAAGTGCGCAATTCTAGCGGCGGGCCACGCACTTGACCAGCTTTATGCAGGGAAATGCGACGAGTGCTGCGCTATGCTTCGCGCCGTTGCGCGTAGGTAAAATCCTAAGGTCAACAAAACGTCTGTTACGTGAAGTAAAACAGCGCATGCTAGGGGCCGTTTGGGCACGTTGTTTATAAAAGACCTCAGGTCAAAGGGCAGGAGTGGTTGATGGGTCAGGCAAGTAGTCAGGCAGCGGGTGCCGAGCATTCAAACGCCAAGCCGATTGGCATGCTGGTGGCAGCGGTAGGGGTGGTGTACGGCGATATCGGCACCAGCCCGCTCTACACCCTTAAAGAGGTGTTCAACGGCGGTTATGGAGTGCAGGTCAACCATGACGGCGTATTGGGGATTTTGGCGCTGATCTTCTGGTCGCTGATCTGGGTCGTGTCGATCAAGTACATGCTGTTTGTGCTGCGCGCCGATAACCAGGGCGAAGGCGGCATCATGGCACTGACTGCCCTGGCGCGCCGGGCAGCGGGGGAGCGCAGGAAGTTGCGCAGTTTCCTGGTGGTGTGCGGCTTGTGCGGCGCCGCGCTTTTCTACGGCGACAGCATGATCACCCCGGCGATTTCGGTGTTGTCGGCCGTCGAGGGCCTGGAACTGGCTTTCGATGGCCTGGAACGGTGGGTAGTCCCTATCGCGCTGGTGGTACTGGTGGCGCTGTTCCTGATCCAGAAACACGGCACTGACCGCATCGGCAAGCTGTTCGGCCCGGTGATGGTGACCTGGTTCCTGGTGCTTGGCGGCCTCGGCGTGTATGGCATCACCCTGCACCCTGAGGTGCTCAGCGCCATGAACCCGATGTGGGCCGTGCGCTTCTTCGAGGCGCACCCCGGAATTGGCGTGGCCATCCTCGGCGCGGTGGTGCTGGCCCTGACCGGGGCGGAAGCGCTGTATGCCGACATGGGCCACTTCGGCCGCAAACCCATCGCCCGCGCCTGGTTCATCCTGGTGCTGCCGGCGCTGGTGCTCAACTATTTCGGCCAGGGCGCCATGCTGCTGGGCGATCCGGAAGCGGCCCGCAACCCGTTCTACCTGCTGGCGCCGAGCTGGGCGCTGGTCCCGCTGGTGGTGCTGTCGACCCTGGCCACGGTGATTGCCTCCCAGGCGGTGATTTCCGGTGCGTTCTCGCTGACGCGCCAGGCGATCCAGTTGGGCTATATCCCGCGCATGCACATTCAACACACCTCCAGCGCCGAACAGGGCCAGATCTATATCGGCGCGGTGAACTGGTCGCTGATGGTCGGCGTGATCCTGCTGGTGCTGGGCTTCGAGTCTTCCGGTGCGTTGGCGTCGGCCTATGGCGTAGCGGTGACCGGCACCATGCTGATGACCACGATCCTGGTGTCTGCGGTGATGCTGCTGCTGTGGAAATGGCCGCCGGTGCTGGCCGTGCCGGTGTTGCTCTGCTGCCTGTTGGTGGACGGGCTGTACTTTGCCGCCAACGTGCCGAAGATCATCCAGGGCGGCGCCTTTCCGGTATTGGCCGGGATCGTGCTGTTCGTGCTGATGACCACCTGGAAGCGCGGCAAGCAATTGCTCGTCGAGCGCCTAGACGAAGGTGGCCTGCCGCTGCCGATATTCATCAGCAGTATCCGCGTGCAGCCGCCCCATCGCGTGCAGGGCACGGCGGTGTTCCTCACGGCGCGGCCTGACGCCGTGCCCCACGCGCTGTTGCACAACCTGCTGCATAACCAGGTGCTGCACGAGCAGGTGGTGCTGCTGACCGTGGTCTACGAAGACATCCCGCGTGTGCCTGCGACGCGGCGTTTCGAAGTAGACGCCTATGGCGAAGGGTTCTTCCGGGTGATCTTGCACTTCGGCTTTACCGATGAGCCGGACGTGCCCGAGGCGCTGAAGCTGTGCCATCTGGACGAACTGGATTTCAGCCCGATGCGCACCACCTACTTCCTCAGCCGTGAAACCGTGATCGCCTCGCGCATCAAGGGCATGGCGCGTTGGCGCGAAGCGTTATTCGCGTTCATGCTGAAGAATGCCAACGGCAACCTGCGCTTCTTCAAGCTCCCGGTCAACCGGGTGATCGAACTGGGCACCCAGGTCGAAATGTAAGGCGCTGCCCTGCGGGAGCCGGCAATGGCTCCCGGTTTACTTCTGAACCGTTTACCTCTGAACCCTGTGCGATCCGTCGTTGTCGACTAGGCTCTAAGCACCATGTAAGAGAGCCTTGGAGCTTGCCCACAGAACCCGAAGAGGTGCGCCATGAGTCAGCTGCTCGAACCCTACACCCTGCGTCAACTCACCCTGTTGAACCGCATCGCGGTCTCACCGATGTGCCAGTACTCAAGTGAGGATGGCCTGGCCAACGACTGGCATCTGGTGCACCTGGGCAGCCGCGCCGTCGGTGGCGCCGGGCTGATTTTTACCGAAGCCACCGCCGTGACCGCCGATGGCCGCATCACCGCCCAGGACCTGGGCCTCTGGAAAGACGAACAGATCGAACCCTTGCAACGCATTACGCGCTTCATTGCGGCCCAAGGCGCGGTGGCCGGTATTCAGCTGGCGCACGCCGGGCGCAAGGCCAGCACGTATCGGCCCTGGATCGGCAAGCATGGCAGCGTCAAGCCGGCAGACGGTGGCTGGGTGCCGGTCGGCCCATCGCCTATCGCATTCGACCCCCAGCACACTCAACCCAAACCGCTGGACGAAGGGCAGATCCAGCAGGTGATCGCCGATTTCGTCGCCGCCGCCAAGCGTGCCTTGACTGCCGGTTTCGAAGTGGTAGAGATCCATGCCGCCCACGGTTACCTGCTGCATCAGTTCCTGTCGCCCATCAGCAACCAGCGTCAGGACCAGTACGGCGGTTCGTTCGAAAACCGCATCCGCCTGGTCCTGGAGGTCACCCGCGCGGTGCGCGACGTGTGGCCCCAGGACTTGCCGCTGTTTGTGCGCGTGTCGGCCACCGACTGGGTGGAGGACGGCTGGAACCCCGATGAAACCGTCGAACTGGCGCGCCGGCTGAAAGACCTGGGCGTGGACCTGATCGACGTGTCCTCCGGCGGCACCGCCGCCAACGCCGAAATCCCCACCGGTCCCGGCTACCAGACGCGCTTTGCCGAGCGCGTGCGCAAAGAGTCGGGCATCGCTACCGGCACGGTCGGCATGATCACCGAACCGGCCCAGGCCGAACATATCCTGCGCACATGCCAGGCCGACCTCATCTTCCTCGCCCGTGAATTGTTGCGCGATCCGTACTGGCCGCTGCATGCCGACGATGACCTGGGCGGGCGCAAGGCGATCTGGCCGGCGCAATATCAGCGGGCGACGCACCGCGACCAGCCGATTCATGAGTCCGATCTCAGGGATTGATCCTTAGCGTATGCCTACAGAGCCCACCCTGATCCGGTGGGTTTTTTTTGCTCGCCTATATGAAGAAGGCGGATTTAAGCGACGAATGCATGGGAATCGACTGTAGGTATTTATTACCGATCTAATTATTTAAGTTAATACTCTAAAAAAATCCCACACGTAACTGGATTCTTTCTAAGCTTAAGGCAGGAGTATTGGATCGATATCAGGAGAAGTAGTCCATGGCCAAGTCCTATGGTGTAGCGGGTGGGGTGTTATCTTTTCTGACCCGCAGGATGTCCTTGCGTGGCCGCAGTTTGAGTTCGGATGAAGTTGAATTGCTGGCGCATTATCGCGCCCTGACCGAGAGCGACCAGGTAGCGATGCGCTATCTGATCGGGGCGATGAAAACCGTGTCGCGGTTCTGAATGACGAAACGGGCTCGCCACGACGCCCTTCAGGCAAGGCGAACACGGTACCTGTGGCGAGGGAGCTTGCTCCCGCTGGACTGCGCAGCAGTCCCATCGTTTGGGGCCGCTTCGCGGCCCAGCGGGAGCAAGCTCCCTCGCCACAGATGGTTCAGGTGTATTTGCGCTTGTCCGGCGCGGGCGGGAAGTACTGATACAGCCAGGTTTCGCTCAAGGTGCGGTCCTGGGTGCGGATAAACAAGCGCAGCTCTACCGGCTCCACGCTGTCGCTGGTGGGGTACCAGTCGAACAGAATGCGATAGCCCTTGATGTTATCGAGCACCAACACGCTGAAGTCTTTCACCTCGCCGTGGGAGCAGGTGACCACCGGCTCGATGCCCGTGCCGGGTGGCAAACGGTCCAGGCCGCCGCCCTTGAAATCCACGGCAAAGCGGCGTGCCCACACCTCAGGGTAATGCTCGCCCGGGGCCCAACCTTCGGTGAACCCACCCATACCTGAACGGGTCGCGTCGACCTGGGCCAGCGGTGTGCTCACCGGCGGCAGGGCGCTCCAGTAGAGCTTGTAGCCGTAGTTGAGCGAATCACCGGCCGCCACCGGCTTTTTCGGGGTCCAGAAGGCCACGATGTTATCGAGGGTTTCGCCAGTGGTCGGGATTTCCAGCAGGTCGATCGAGCCCTCACCCCAAGCGGTGGTGGGTTCCACCCACAGGCTGGGGCGCTTGCTGTACCAGTCCACCGTGTCCTGGTAACTGGCGAATTCGTGGTCGGTTTGGACCAGGCCAAAACCTTTGGGATTAGTGTCGGCGAATGCGTTGAATTGCAGCTTGGCCGGGTTGTTCAGCGGGCGGCAGATCCACTCGCCGTTGCCACGCCACATGGCCAGTCGGTCCGAGTCGTGAATTTGCGGGTGGATGGTGTCGCACATCCGCCGCTCATGCGTGCCGCAACTGAACATGCTGGTCATGGGCGCAATCCCCAGCTGTTCGATGGCGGTGCGCGCGTTGATATGCGCGTCGATGGCCATCACTACTTGATTGGCCTGGCAGTCGATATCGAAGCGGTAGGCGCCGGTAGCGCTGGGCGAATCGAGCAGGGCGTAGACCACGAAGCGGGTGGCGTTCTTGTCCGGGGTTTCGAACCAGAACTGCGTGAAGTCAGGGAATTCCTCACGTTTTTTCGCATAGGTGTCAATCGCCAGGCCGCGCGCCGACAGGCCGTACTGGCCGGTGGAGTCCACTGCACGGAAGTAGCTGGCACCGAGGAACGACAGCACGTCATGCCGGTCCAGCTCCGGCGCCTTGAACAGTTTGAAGCCGGAAAAACCCAGATCACCGGTCAGTTGTTTAGTGTCGACAGTGGTTTTTTCATAGTTGAACAGCGAAGGGCGGAAATGCACTTCGCGGGCCTCGCGGGTGTTGGGGTCGACGCTGTGCATGCGCACCGGCGTCTTGAAACCCATGCCGACGTGGAAAAACTGCACGTCCAGCTGCCCCTTCAGTTCCTTCCACAACGAATGGTTGGCGTCATAGCCGATGGCGTTGAAATTCTGTGGCGTCATGGTCGCCAAGGTGGGCGGCAGCACCTGCCGAGTATCTTTATACGCGCTGCCGGCGAGCTGCTTGGCCTGGGCTTTGAGCGTTTCAAAATCGAATGCAACGGCCTTGCCATCGGCGGCACGGTTGCCGGCCCAGGCCTGCGCGGCCAACAGGCCACTGGCCGACAAACCGGTGTAGGCCGCAATGGCCATGGACGCTTTGAGCAAATTCCTGCGGTGCATAGAGACAACCTGTCGTGAGCGAATCCCGCGCCGTTCCTGGCACGTAACGGATCAGAAATAACGGTTCGGACATGCCTTCGGCCAAACGCAACGGACAATAAACAGACGCCGGATAGCTTAAGCGGTTCGATGGTGAAGGAAAAATCATTGATGGCGGGATGATGGCGCCGCTGTGCAGCAAGACATTTCTGATATCAGGGTGAGCGTTACATCTGGAAGCACTCTAGATCGGGGCTTTTTGGCACTTAGTTTTACGCTGGGGGCCTATTGGTCCTACGAACCCAAGTGTCTGGAGGCTACGCATGAATACCCGTGGATTGCTCGATCAGTTGCTCAAGTCTGGTCAGGACATGTTGCAGAACAAGGCTGGCGGCCAGCGCCCATCAGCCGACAAAGGCGCCCTCGGTGGGCTGCTTGGCGGCGGCGGGCTCGGCAGTTTGCTCGGTGGCGCCGGCGGTGGCGCACTGGCGGCCGGCGCCATGGGCTTGCTGCTGGGCAACAAAAAGGCCCGCAAATTCGGCGGCAAGGCCCTGACCTACGGCGGCCTGGCTGCCTTGGGGGTCATCGCCTACAAAGCCTATGGCAATTGGCAGGCGCAGCAGGCCAGCGCGCCCCAGGGTGAGCCGCAGACCATCGACCGCCTGCCGCCGGCCCAGGTCGAGCAGCACAGTCAGGGCATTCTCAAGGCGCTGGTTGCCGCCGCCAAGGCCGACGGCCACGTGGATGAGCGTGAACGCGCGTTGATCGAAGGCGAGTTCACCAAACTCGACAACGACCGCGATCTGCAAACCTGGCTGCACGCGGAGCTGAACAAACCCCTCGACCCGGCCGACGTCGCCCGCGCCGCCAGCACCCCGGAAATGGCCGCCGAAATGTACATCGCCAGCGTGATGCTGGTGGACGAGGAAAACTTCATGGAGAAGGCCTACCTGGACGAACTGGCACGCCAGCTGAAACTTGAGCCGGGGTTGAAGGCAGAGCTGGAGAAACAGGTACGCCTCAACACATAAGCAGCGCCGTGCATCCATTCAAGTGTGGAGAGAGCAAGCCTCTCCCACATTAAATCGAGTCTGGCTGAGTTGCCGCAATGGCGCAGCCCAGTACTGGCACTGTTGCTAAACCCCCTAAAACCATTGATTAGTAGACGCCCGCGCTCAGCTATACTCCCCTCCATTTGAATGGCCCTGCGAGGAATTACTGTGAAGAACTGGACCCTGCGCCAACGGATTTTGGCGAGCTTTGCGGTAATCATCGCGATCATGCTGCTGATGGTCGTGCTCTCGTATTCGCGGCTGCTGAAAATCGAATCCAGCGAAACCCTGGTCCGGGACGACGCCGTGCCTGGCGTGTTTTTAAGCTCGATGATTCGCAGCGCCTGGGTCGACAGCTACCTGCAAACCCAGGAGTTGGTGGGGATCCACAAGAACCAGGGCGTTTCCGAGGTCGAAAAGCAAGGCTACAAGTCTTTCGAAACGCGCCTTGAAAAGTACATGGCCGATTACACGAAAACCATCAGCTCCACTCAGGACCGCAACGAGTTCGATGCCTTCGAAAAGCTGCATCAGAGCTACAACCAGACCCTCGCCAAGGTGCTCGAGGCGCAGCAGAACAACAACGCCGCCGAGGCACTCAAGCTGTTCAACGAACAACTGACGCCCGCCTGGGTCGCCGGCCGCATGAAACTCAATGACATCATCCTCGCGAATAAACAGGTCGCCGACGGCGCCACCGACGCCATCGACAGTGCCGTCGAGGCCGCGAAAATCAGCATGGGCGTCTCGCTGCTGCTGGCGATTCTTGCCGCCGCGCTGTGTGGCCTGCTGCTGATGCGCGCAATCATGGCGCCGATGCAGCGCATCGTCGATATCCTCGAAACCATGCGCACCGGCGACCTGAGCAAGCGCCTGAACCTGGAGCGCAAGGACGAGTTCAACGTGGTTGAAACCGGCTTCAACGACATGATGACCGAACTGACCGCTCTGGTTTCCCAGGCACAGCGCTCGTCGGTGCAGGTCACGACCTCGGTGACCGAGATCGCCGCCACCTCCAAGCAGCAGCAGGCGACCGCCACTGAAACCGCCGCCACCACCACTGAAATCGGCGCCACCTCCCGTGAAATCGCCGCGACCTCCAAGGACCTGGTGCGCACCATGATCGAAGTGTCCACCGCCGCCGACCAGGCCTCGGTCGCCGCCGGTTCCGGTCAGCAGGGCCTGGCACGCATGGAAGAAACCATGCACTCGGTGATGGGCGCCGCCGACCTGGTCAATGCCAAGCTGGCGATCCTCAATGAAAAGGCCGGCAACATCAACCAAGTGGTAGTGACCATCGTCAAAGTGGCGGACCAGACCAACCTGCTGTCCCTCAACGCCGCCATCGAGGCCGAGAAAGCCGGTGAGTACGGGCGCGGTTTTGCCGTGGTCGCCACCGAAGTGCGCCGCCTGGCCGACCAGACCGCCGTCGCGACGTACGACATCGAGCAGATGGTGCGTGAGATCCAGTCGGCGGTGTCGGCCGGCGTGATGGGCATGGACAAGTTCTCCGAGGAAGTGCGCCGAGGCATGTTCGAAGTGCAGCAAGTGGGGGAACAACTGTCGCAAATCATCCATCAAGTGCAGGCCCTCGCGCCGCGAGTGCTGATGGTCAATGAAGGCATGCAGGCCCAGGCCACCGGCGCCGAGCAGATCAACCACGCGCTGGTGCAACTGGGCGATGCCAGCAGCCAGACCGTCGAGTCCCTGCGCCAG
Organism: Pseudomonas sp. R4-34-07; assembly: GCF_003852375.1. Taxonomy (NCBI): domain Bacteria; kingdom Pseudomonadati; phylum Pseudomonadota; class Gammaproteobacteria; order Pseudomonadales; family Pseudomonadaceae; genus Pseudomonas; species Pseudomonas sp. R4-34-07. The sequence goes on from NZ_CP027760.1 coordinate 1,317,077, forward strand.
GCCAGTTTTGCCATCGATGAACTGAGCCAGGTTGCGGTCGGTCTGCGCAGCGGCGTGTCGCGTTTCAAAGTCTGATGAGCGACCTCGCGGCTAAACGCGGCGCCGTCCCGGCAGCGAAAAAGGCGTTGTTCCTGGTGTTCCACATCGGCAATGAACGCTTTGCCCTCAAGGCGACGGAAGTGGTCGAGGTGCTGCCGCGCCTGCCGCTCAAACCCATCGCTCATGCACCGGTGTGGGTGGCGGGTATCTTTGCCCATCGCGGCGCGCTGGTGCCGGTCATCGACCTGAGCGCCTTGACGTTCGGCGTTGCGGCCCAAGCGCGTACCAGCACGCGGCTGGTGCTGGTCAATTATCAGCCACAGCCCTGGAGCGAAGCGCGTTGGCTGGGGCTGATTCTGGAACAGGCTACCGACACCTTGCGTTGCGACCCCGCCGAATTCCAGCCCTATGGCCTGGATAACCGCCAGGCGCCTTACCTGGGGCCGGTGCGCGAAGATGCGCTGGGCTTGATGCAATGGATTGGCGTCGCCGAGCTGTTGACCGATGACGTGCGCACCTTGCTGTTTTCCAGCGAGTTGAGCCTATGAGCAGTGATCCGCGCTTCTGGGCCTTCCTTAAAGAACGCATCGGCCTGGACGTCGCCTCGGTGGGCGAGGCGATCATCGAGCGCGCGGTGCGCCAGCGTTGCCAGTTGTCCCAGGCGCAGACAGCAGAAGCGTACTGGCAGCTCCTGCACTGCTCCCATGATGAGCAGCAGGCGCTGATCGAAGCGGTGATCGTCCCCGAAACCTGGTTTTTCCGCTACTCCGAGTCCTTTGCCACCTTGGCTCGCCTGGCCCACGCACGGTTGGCCGAAATCAAGCAGATGCGCGCGTTGCGCATTCTCAGCCTGCCATGCTCCACCGGCGAAGAACCCTATTCGATCGCCATGGCCCTGCTTGACGCGGGCCTGGCACCGCACCAATTCAAAGTCCAGGGCATGGACGTCAGCCCGCTGTCGGTGGAGCGTGCGCGCCGCGGCGTGTACGGCAAGAACTCGTTTCGCGGCGGCGACCTTGAGTTTCGCGACCGTCACTTCACTGAAGACGGCGGTGCCTATCGCATTGCCGACCGGGTTCGCGAACAAGTACGCCTGCAAGTCGGCAACTTGCTCGACCCGGCCCTGCTGGCCAACGAGCCCACCTACGACTTTGTGTTCTGTCGCAACCTGCTGATCTACTTCGACCAGTCGACCCAGAAGCAAGTCTTCGATGTGCTCAAGGAGCTGACCCACGTGGACGGCGTGCTGTTTATCGGCCCGGCCGAAGGTGCCCTGCTGGGGCGCCATGGCATGCGCTCGATTGGCGTGCCGCAGTCCTTTGCGTTCAGTCGGCATGTGGAACCGGTCGCACCCGCCCCGGTGTTTGTACCGATGCCGGCGCCCACGTCGCAGCGCAGTCCGGCGCCGATCGCGCTCAAGCCGCGCCCGTTCAGCACGGCCGGCACCCAGGCGGCACCGGTCAAAGCGCCGCCCCCGGAGGCAGGCGAGATGCTCAACCAGATCGCCACCTTCGCCAATCAAGGCAAAAGTGCCGAGGCCCGTGCTGCCTGCGAACGTTATTTGAACAGCCATCCGCCGGCCGCCGCCGTGTTCTACTGGCTGGGCCTGCTCAGCGATGTCGCCGGCAGCGCCGTGGAGGCGCAGAGTTATTACCGCAAAGCCTTGTACCTGGAACCGCAGCATCCGCAGGCCTTGATGCACCTGGCCGCGTTGCTCGAGTCCCAGGGCGACAGTGCGGGGGCGCGCCGTTTGCAGGCGCGCGCCGCGCGTAGCGAGCGAGCTGACAGTGAGTCCAAACGATGAGTAGCCCTGACGCGCTCGGCACCGCAGGCCTGGACCTGACCCTGGCCGACACCCAAGCCATTGATGACTGCTGGAACCGCATCGGCATTCATGGCGACAAATCCTGCCCCTTGCTGGCAGAACACATCCATTGCCGCAACTGCTCGGTGTATTCCGCCGCCGCCACGCGCCTGCTCGACCGCTATGCGCTGCAGCAGGACGACCGGCCTGCGCAGGCGGCTGGCGAGCTCGACCATCAGGTGGTCACCCGCTCCTTGCTGATGTTCCGCCTCGGCGAAGAATGGCTGGGCATTGCCACCCGTTGCCTGGTGGAAGTGGCGCCGTTGCAACCGATCCACTCGTTGCCTCACCAGCGTTCCCGGGCCTTGCTGGGCGTGGCTAACGTGCGCGGGGCATTGGTGGCCTGCTTGTCGCTGGTGGAATTGCTCGGCCTGGACAGCAGCAGCACCGGCGCCACCGGCGGGCGCATCATGCCGCGCATGTTGATTATTGCCGCGCAGGATGGCCCGGTGGTCATGCCGGTGGACGAAGTGGATGGCATCCATGCCATTGATGAGCGCACCTTGAACGCCGCGTCGGCCTCCGGCACCCAGGCCAGCGCGCGCTTCACTCAGGGTGTCGTGCAGTGGAAAGGTCGCAGCCTGCGCTGGCTGGACGAAGCCCAATTGCTGTCCGCCGTGACCCGGAGCCTCGCATGACCCCCGACCAGATGCGCGACGCTTCGCTGTTGGAATTGTTCAGCCTGGAAGCCGATGCGCAAACCCAAGTGCTCAGCGCAGGCCTGCTGGCCCTGGAGCGCAACCCAACCCAGGCCGACCAGCTCGAGGCCTGCATGCGCGCCGCGCATTCGCTCAAGGGCGCGGCGCGGATTGTCGGTGTGGAGGCTGGCGTCAGCGTGGCCCATGTCATGGAGGATTGCCTGGTCAGTGCCCAGGAAGGCCGCTTGTACCTGCAGCCCGAACATATCGACGCGTTGCTGCAGGGTACGGATTTACTGATGCGCATCGCCACCCCGGGCAATGACGTCGGGCCTGCGGATATTGCAGCCTATGTGGCGCTGATGGAGCGCTTGCTGGACCCGTCGCAATCCAGCGCCCTGGTCGCGCCGAAACCCGAGCCGGCTGCCGCGCCGGTGATCGAAGCGCCGGAACCGGAACTTGCGCCTGCCGTACTGAGCGAGCCGCCGCGTCAGAGCAAAGCTATGACCGAAGGCGGCGAGCGCGTGCTGCGGGTCACGGCCGAGCGCTTGAACAGCCTGCTGGACCTGTCCAGCAAGTCGCTGGTGGAAACCCAGCGACTCAAGCCTTACCTCGCCAGCCTGCAGCGCCTCAAACGCATTCAAAGCAACAGCCTGCGGGCCCTGGATGTCCTGGACGGTCACCTCAAGGTCGTCGATTTGAACCTCGAGGCCCAGGAAGCCCTGGCCGATACCCGCCGCTTGTTGAGCGAAGCCCAGGCGCTGCTGGCGGAAAAAAATGCCGAACTGGACGAGTACGCCTGGCAGGCCGGCCAGCGGGCCCAGGTGCTCTACGACACCGCACTGGCCTGTCGCATGCGCCCGTTTGCCGATGTGCTGGCCGGGCAGGCGCGCATGGTGCGCGACCTCGGTCGCAGCCTGGGCAAGCAAGTGCGCCTCGAGATCGAAGGGGAAAAAACCCAGGTCGACCGCGACGTGCTGGAAAAGCTTGAGGCGCCCCTGACGCATTTATTGCGCAATGCTGTCGATCACGGCATCGAAATGCCCGAGCAGCGGCTGCTGGCGGGCAAGCCGGCGGAAGGCTTGATTCGCCTGCGCGCGTCGCATCAAGCCGGGCTGTTGGTGCTGGAGTTGAGCGATGACGGTAACGGCGTCGACCTTGAGCGCCTGCGCGGCACCATTGTCGACCGGCACCTGTCCCCCGTAGAAACCGCGCTGCGCCTGAGCGAGGAGGAACTGCTGACGTTCCTGTTCCTGCCGGGGTTCAGCTTGCGCGACAAGGTCACCGAAGTCTCCGGTCGCGGCGTGGGCCTGGATGCGGTGCAGCATATGGTGCGTCAATTGCGCGGCGCGGTGGTGCTGGAGCAGGCGGCAGGGCAGGGCAGCCGTTTTCATCTGGAGGTGCCGTTGACCTTGTCGGTGGTGCGCAGCCTGGTGGTGGAAGTCGGCGAAGAGGCGTATGCCTTCCCGCTGGCGCACATCGAACGCATGTGCGACCTGGCCCCCGAGGACATTGTGCAACTGGAAGGTCGCCAGCATTTCTGGCACGAGGGCCGGCATGTCGGCCTGGTCGCCGCCACTCAGCTGTTGCAGCGTCCACCGGGGCAGACCCCTTCGGAAACCTTGAAAGTGGTGGTGATCCGCGAGCGCGATGCCGTGTATGGGATTGCCGTGGAACGTTTCATCGGCGAGCGCACCCTGGTGGTGTTGCCGCTGGATGCTCGCCTGGGCAAGGTCCAGGATATTTCCGCAGGCGCGTTGCTCGACGATGGCTCGGTGGCCTTGATCGTCGACGTGGAAGACATGCTGCGTTCGGTGGACAAGTTGCTCAACACCGGCCGCCTGGAGCGCATCGCAAGGCGCAGCCAGCAGGCCACCGAGGCGCCGCGCAAGCGCGTGCTGGTGGTGGACGACTCGCTGACTGTGCGTGAGCTGCAACGCAAGTTATTACTCAATCGCGGTTATGAAGTGGCCGTTGCGGTCGATGGCATGGATGGCTGGAACGCATTGCGCTCCGAGGATTTCGACCTGCTTATCACAGATATTGATATGCCACGCATGGACGGTATTGAATTGGTCACACTCTTGCGCCGCGACAGTCGCCTGCAATCGTTGCCGGTGATGGTGGTTTCCTACAAGGACCGCGAAGAAGACCGACGCCGTGGCCTCGACGCCGGCGCCGACTATTATTTAGCCAAAGCCAGCTTCCACGACGACGCCCTGCTCGACGCCGTGGTTGAATTGATTGGAGGCGCCCGGGCATGAGGATTGCAATCGTCAATGACATGCCGTTGGCCGTCGAGGCGTTGCGTCGCGCCTTGAGTTTCGAGCCTGCCCATGAAGTGGTATGGGTCGCCAGCAATGGCCTGGAAGCGGTGCAGCGTTGCGCTGAGGTGATCCCGGATTTGATCCTGATGGACTTGATCATGCCGGTGATGGACGGCGTGGAAGCGACCCGCCAGATCATGGCCGACACGCCATGCCCGATCGTGATCGTCACCGTGGACCGCCAGGCCAACGTCAGCCGGGTCTTTGAAGCCATGGGCCACGGCGCGTTGGATGTGGTGGACACGCCGGCGCTGGGGGTGGGCAACCCCAAGGATGCGGCGGCGCCGTTGTTGCGCAAGATCCTCAATATTGGCTGGCTGATCGGCCAGCGCGGCAGCCGTGTGCGCGCTGAAACCGCGCCGCAGCGCAGCACCGGCAAGCGCCAAAGCCTGGTGGCCATTGGTTCGTCGGCGGGTGGCCCCGCGGCCCTGGAAGTACTGCTCAAGGGGTTGCCGCGTGACTTTCCTGCCGCGATCGTGCTGGTGCAGCATGTGGATCAGGTGTTTGCCGCCGGAATGGCCGAGTGGTTGAGCAGTGCGTCGGGCCTGCCGGTGCGCCTGGCCCGTGAAGGGGAGCCGCCCCAAAGCGGGGTGGTCTTGCTGGCCGGTACCAACCACCATATTCGCTTGTTGAAAAATGGCACGCTAGCCTATACCGCAGAGCCGGTGAACGAAATTTACCGGCCTTCCATCGATGTGTTTTTTGAAAGTGTCGCCAGCCATTGGAACGGTGACGCCGTCGGCGTACTGCTGACCGGCATGGGGCGCGACGGGGCCCAGGGCCTCAAGTTGATGCGAGAACAAGGATATTTGACCATCGCCCAGGACCAGAACAGTTCGGCGGTGTATGGCATGCCCAAAGCGGCAGCGGCGATTGACGCCGCTGTTGAAATTCGCCCACTGGACAGAATTGCGCCGCGACTGCTGGAGGTCTTTGCAAAATGATCGAACATCTCCCGCTGTGCTGGTTTGCAGGCAGTAATTCAGGTGACTGCACATGATTGATTTACAACTCGACGGCTTCAAGACCGACGAAAACGCCGCCATGGTGCTGCTGGTCGACGACCAGGCCATGATCGGCGAAGCCGTGCGGCGCGGCCTGGCCCATGAAGAAAACATCGACTTCCACTTTTGCGCCGACCCGCACCAGGCGATCTCCCAGGCGATTCGCATCAAGCCGACGGTGATTCTGCAAGACTTGGTCATGCCCGGCCTCGACGGCCTGACCCTGGTGCGCGAATACCGCAATCACCCGGCCACGGCGAATATCCCGATCATCGTGCTCTCCACCAAAGAGGACCCGCTGATCAAGAGCGCAGCCTTTGCGGCCGGGGCCAACGATTACCTGGTCAAGCTGCCGGACAATATCGAATTGGTGGCGCGCATCCGTTATCACTCGCGCTCCTACATGACCCTGTTGCAGCGGGACGCGGCTTACCGCGCGCTGCGGGTCAGCCAGCAACAGTTGCTGGACACCAACCTGGTGCTGCAACGGCTGATGAATTCCGATGGCCTGACCGGGCTGTCCAATCGCCGTCACTTCGACGAATACCTGGAACTGGAATGGCGCCGTGCCATGCGCGACCAGACCCAGCTCTCCTTGTTGATGATCGACGTGGACTTCTTCAAGACCTTCAACGATAGCTTCGGTCACGTCGAAGGCGACGAAGCCCTGCGCAAAGTCGCCGCCACCATCCGCGAAGCCAGCAGCCGCCCCTCGGACCTGCCGGCGCGCTACGGCGGTGAAGAATTCGCCCTGGTGCTGCCCAACACCTCACCGGGCGGTGCGCGGCTGGTCGCGGAAAAACTGCGCATGGCAGTGGCCGCGCTGAACATCCCGCATATCGCACCGGCTGAGGGCGCGAGCCTGACCATCAGCATTGGCTTGTCGACCCTGACCCCGGTGCAAGGTACGGATTGCCGCCAGTTGATCATGGCAGCGGACAAGGGGTTGTACATGGCAAAGCACAATGGGCGCAATCAGGTCGGCATCGAGTAACTCAAGGCCGACTCAAAGCCAAATGTGGGAGGGGCTTGCCCCTGATAGCCATGGGTATCTATACAACTTTGGCACGGCCCTGAACCTGTGACGGCTCGGGAGCCGAAGCCTCTCAAACTGATGCCCCGCGACCTAAATGTGGGAGGGGGCTTGCTCCCGATGGCGGCCTGATAGCCGACCATGATGTTGGATCAGAGCGAGTACATATCCATTGCTGCGGTAACGGCGGCTTATGGTTCCGCTCTTACAGCGGGTCACTTTTGGAAGGACCCAAAAGTAACCAAAAGGTCCTCGCCCCACCACTCGGCACCTCGCTTGGGCTCGGTGTGCCCGAACGCAGGCTTGAATCCGTGGGCCGCCGCCATGCGCCATCCATGGCGCAGGGCGGCTAACCCGGCGTCCTGCCGGGTTACCCACGGATTCAAGCCTGCGTTCGGCCAGCGTGGTTAACGGGGCGACTGAGATCAAGATCCAAAGCAAGAGCAAGAGCGGCTCGCTTCGCATCGTGGTTACCATAGACTGCTACACGTTGTGTAGATATCCATGGCCATCAGGGGCAAGCCCCCTCCCACATTTGCATCGCTGTCTGGCCTTGGGATTGTGTACAAAATCGCGCCTTTTCGACCAGGCGGGCTGCCGTTTCCAGGCGTTTGCCGTTATACTCGCCGGCTTTCAAAAGTTCGCCAACGAGTGCTGCCCGCCATGGAAATCAACCCGATCCTGAACACCATCAAGGACCTGTCCGAGCGCTCCGAAACTATTCGGGGGTATCTTTGACTACGATCAAAAGCATGAGCGCCTGACCGAAGTCAATCGCGAGCTTGAAGATCCGAGTGTCTGGAACAAACCTGAATATGCCCAGGAACTGGGCCGCGAGCGCGCTGCGCTGGCGCAGATCGTCGACACGCTCGACGAACTGAACACCGGCCTGGCCGACTGCCGCGACTTGCTGGACATGGCCGTCGAAGAAGATGACGAAGGCGCAGTGGGCGATGTCGTCGCCGAGCTGGCCCGTCTCGAGGAAAACCTCGCCAAGCTTGAATTCCGCCGCATGTTCAGCCACGAAATGGACCCGAACAACGCCTACCTGGACATCCAGGCCGGTTCCGGCGGCACCGAGGCCCAGGACTGGGCCAACATCCTGCTGCGCATGTACCTGCGCTGGGCCGACAAGCGCGGTTTCGACGCGACCATCATGGAACTGTCGGCCGGTGAAGTGGCGGGCATCAAGGGCGCCACCGTGCACATCAAGGGTGAATACGCCTTTGGCTGGCTGCGTACCGAGATCGGCGTACACCGCCTGGTGCGCAAGAGCCCGTTCGACTCCGGCAACCGTCGCCATACCTCGTTCTCCGCTGTTTTCGTCTCGCCAGAGATCGATGACAAGGTGGAAATCGAGATCAACCCGGCCGACCTGCGTATCGACACCTACCGCTCCTCCGGTGCCGGTGGCCAGCACGTAAACACCACCGACTCGGCCGTGCGTATCACCCACGTACCGACCAACACCGTGGTCAGTTGCCAGAACGAGCGTTCCCAGCACGCGAACAAGGACACCGCCATGAAAATGTTGCGGGCCAAGTTGTACGAGCAGGAAATGCAGAAGCGCAACGCCGCTTCTCAAGCACTGGAAGACACCAAGTCGGACATCGGTTGGGGTCACCAGATCCGCTCCTATGTGCTCGATGCGTCGCGGATCAAGGATTTGCGCACTAACATCGAACGCAGCGACTGCGACAAGGTGCTCGACGGCGATATCGACGAATACCTGGAAGCCAGCCTGAAATCGGGCCTCTAAAGAACCCTGTAGGAGTGGGGGGGACGCCTAGTCCTTGCCTCGCGATCCCCAGCCGAAGGCTGGGGAAAACGTATCTGTGATGGAATTTCAAAAGACATGAGCGACCAACAACTCGACCCGCAAGCCCTGCAACAGGAAGAAAACTCCCTGATCGCCCTGCGCAAGGAAAAGCTTGCTGCCGAGCGCGCCAAGGGTAACGCCTTCCCCAACGACTTCCGCCGCGAAAACTACTGCGATGCCTTGCAGAAGCAGTACGCGGACAAGACCAAGGAAGAGCTGGCAGAAGCGGCGATCCCGGTCAAGGTGGCGGGTCGCATCATGCTCAACCGTGGCTCGTTCATGGTGATTCAGGACATGACCGGGCGTATCCAGGTCTACGTCAACCGCAAGACCCTTTCCGAAGAAACCCTGGCCTCGGTGAAAACCTGGGACATGGGCGACATCATCGCCGCCGAAGGCACCCTGGCCCGTTCCGGCAAGGGCGACCTGTATGTCGAAATGACCAGCGTACGCCTGCTGACCAAATCGCTGCGCCCGCTGCCGGACAAGCACCACGGCCTGACCGACACCGAGCAGCGCTACCGCCAGCGCTACGTTGACCTGATCGTCAACGAAGACGTGCGCCAGACCTTCCGCGTGCGTTCGCAAGTCATCGCCCACATCCGCAGCTTCCTGATGCAGCGTGACTTCCTCGAAGTGGAAACGCCGATGCTGCAGACCATCCCCGGTGGTGCCGCAGCCAAGCCGTTCGAAACCCACCACAATGCGCTGGACCTGCCAATGTTCCTGCGCATCGCGCCGGAGCTGTACCTCAAGCGCCTGGTGGTCGGCGGTTTCGAGAAAGTCTTCGAAATCAACCGCAACTTCCGTAACGAAGGCGTCTCGACCCGGCACAACCCTGAATTCACCATGTTGGAGTTCTACCAGGCCTACGCCGACTACGAAGACAACATGGACCTCACCGAAGAACTGTTCCGCGAGCTGGCGCAGCTGGTGCTGGGCAGTACCGACGTGCCGTACGGCGACAAGGTCTTCCACTTCGGCGAGCCGTTCGTGCGCCTGTCGGTGTTCGACTCGATCCTCAAGTACAACCCTGAGCTGACCGCCGATGATCTGAACGACATCGACAAGGCCCGTGCCATCGCCAAGAAAGCCGGCGCCAAGGTGCTGGGCTTCGAAGGCCTGGGCAAACTGCAGGTGATGATTTTCGAAGAGCTGGTGGAGCACAAGCTGGAACAGCCGCACTTCATTACCCAGTACCCGTTCGAAGTGTCGCCGCTGGCCCGTCGCAACGATGACAACCCGAACGTCACCGACCGTTTCGAGCTGTTCATCGGTGGCCGCGAAATCGCCAACGCCTATTCCGAGCTGAACGACGCGGAAGACCAGGCCGAGCGCTTCATGGCCCAGGTGGCCGACAAGGACGCCGGCGACGACGAAGCCATGCACTACGACGCCGACTTCGTACGTGCGCTGGAATACGGCATGCCGCCAACCGCCGGTGAAGGTATCGGCATCGACCGCCTGGTGATGCTGTTGACCAACTCGCCGTCGATCCGCGATGTGATCTTGTTCCCGCACATGCGGCCACAAGCGTAACCGTAGCGAAATCCGAAGCCGCCTTTTATAAGGCGGCTTTTTTATGTGGCGTATACCCGCGTCAAGCAAACAGCGCCAGGTTTTGGTGACCGGTTGATCGTTCCCACGCTCTGCGTGGGAACGCATCTTGTGACGCTCCGCGTCACACTTAAAAGAGGAAGTGTGGTGAACCGCGTAATGGCTCAAGAAGGCGCCGCCGGCATTGCCGCTGCCGTGGCTGAAAGCGTCCAGTACCAAGGCCGCAAGGCCAGCCGCCGGGGCAGTGAACAACGTCGGCAAGACATTCTCGATGCGGCCATGCGCATCGTGGTCCGCGAGGGGGTCCGTGCCGTGCGCCACCGGGCGGTGGCGGCGGAGGCCGGCGTACCGTTGTCGGCGACCACGTACTATTTCAAAGACATCGATGACCTGCTCACCGACACCTTTGCCCAATACGTCGAGCGCAGCGCTGCCTTCATGGGCAAACTGTGGGTACGCAACGAAGGCCTGCTGCGCGAGATGGTCGCCTATGGCGATGGCAGCCCGGCGTCGCGTTCGCAGCTGGCCGATGATATTGCGCGGCTGACCGCCGACTACGTGCAGCGTCAACTGGCCAACCGCCGTGAATACCTGATGGCCGAGCAGGCCTTCCGCCAGGAAGCCTTGTTGAATCCGCGCCTGGCCGAACTGGTACGCTCCCACCAGCAGATCCTGTTGCAGGGCACCGGGCAGTTTTTCCAGGTATTGGGCTCGCGCGAGCCGCAACAGGATGCCAAGGTGTTGACGGCGATTATCAGTCGGATGGAATATCAGGGCCTGTTGGGCGGCGCAGAGCCTCTGACCGGTGACGAGATGCTGGAGATACTCAAGCGTTACATGCACCTGGTATTGGCTTCGGTCTGATACCAGCAAGGCCACGTTTAAAGAGGAAGCACCGGGTGGACGATTACCAGCAGACGATACGCACCTTGTCCGATCGCATTGTGCTGGCGCAAACGCCGATCCGCGTCCTCGACGCCGTGAAGTGGGACGAGAATATTCGCCAGGGCTTTCTCAAGGCCAAGGGCAAGGCCATGCCCGCCGTGGATCGCGATTACTACCTGAACCGCCCGTTGTCGTTCGACTCCAGTGCGGTCAAGCTGGAATTCCAGAACATCGAGCGCGACATCACCCGCCGCCTCGGCCAGTTCAGCCCGGTAGGGCAGATCATGCGCCGTATGTGCCGGGAGTACCGCATGGTCGTGCGTATGCTCGAGGCCCGTGGCACCGAGGATTTCGGCCTGATTTCCCAGGAACTCTACGGCGCCGCGTCCGACGCCTTCCACGCCGGTGACCCGACCCTGGCCGATCTGGGCCTGATGCTCTCGGACTATCTGAACAATATCGACGGCCGTGGCGACCTCAAGGACGAAGCCAAGACCTTGACCGCCAAGGACGCCGTCGCCTTGCTGCAAACGCGCTTGAACAAAGTGTTCGGCGAGGCCGAAGAAACCATCCGCGTGTTCGAATCCGATGGCATCGTCGCCGACGCGGCGGCGGGCGCCGACTACATCAAGATCCGCGCGGACGCGATGTTCAACGACCGTGACGTGCGCGCCCTGGAAGTGCACGAAGGCCTGGTGCATGTGGGCACCACCCTCAACGGCCAGAACCAGCCGATCTGCACGTTCCTGTCCAAGGGCCCACCTTCATCCACCGTGACCCAGGAAGGCCTGGCGATCCTGATGGAGATCATCACGTTCGCTTCCTACCCCAGCCGGCTGCGCAAACTGACCAACCGCACCCGCGCCATTCATATGGTGGAGGAGGGCGCCGACTTCCTGCAGGTGTTCGAATTCTTCCGCGAGCAAGGCTTTGAAATGGCTGAAAGCTACGGCAACGCCAGTCGCGTGTTCCGTGGCTCGGTGCCCACTGGCTTGCCGTTTACCAAGGATCTGTCCTACCTCAAGGGCTTTATCATGGTCTACAACTACATCCAGTTGGCCGTGCGCAAGGGCAAGTTGGAGCAAGTGCCGTTGTTGTTCTGCGGCAAGACCACGCTTGAAGACATGCGCACCTTGCGCCAGCTGGTCGATGAAGGCCTGGTAGTGCCGCCCAAATACCTGCCCGAACAGTTTCGCGACATGAACGCACTGGCGGCGTGGATGTGCTTCTCCAACTTCCTCAACCATTTGAGCCTGGACCGCATCGAGGCGGACTACTCCAATATCCTGTAAGGATGCTGGCTATTTTCAACTCACCCACGAGGCTTCAACGGATGAGAATCCTCGGCATTCTTTGCCTGCTACTCACATTGAACGGCTGCAGCTCCCTGCTGTTCTACCCGGAGCCCGGCCTGCCGTTCACGCCGCAAAAAGCCCACCTTGCGTACCGCGACGTCACCCTCACAACTGCCGACGGCGTAAAGCTGCACGCCTGGTGGCTACCCGCCAAGCCCGGCGTGCCACTCAAAGGTACGGTGCTGCACCTGCACGGCAATGGTGGCAATCTGGCCTGGCACCTGGGCGGGAGTTGGTGGTTGCCGGAGCAGGGCTACCAAGTGCTGTTGCTCGACTATCGCGGCTATGGGCTCTCCGAAGGCAAGCCGTCATTGCCGGCGATTTATCAGGACGTGGATGCCGCGTTCAGTTGGCTCGATCAGGCGCCCGAAGTCCGCGGCCAGCCGCTGATCGTCCTTGGCCAGAGCCTGGGCGGTGCGTTAGCCGTGCATTATCTGGCGGCCCACCCCGAGCGCCAGTCCCGGCTCAAGGCCCTGGTATTGGATGGCGTGCCCGCCAGTTATCGTGACGTGGGACAATTTGCCCTGAGCACGTCCTGGTTAACATGGCCGTTGCAGGTCCCTCTGTCCTGGCTGGTGCCCGACGCCGACAGCGCGATCAACGCCATGCCCCGACTGACTGGCGTGCCCAAGCTGCTGTTTCACAGCCTGGATGATCCGATCGTGCCCTTGGCCAACGGTATCCGCCTGTACCAGGCGGCACCGGCGCCCAGGGTGTTGCAACTGACGCGAGGTGGGCATGTGCAGACATTTGCCGACAAGACCTGGCAAACCGTGATGCTGCGTTACCTGGATGACCCGCTGCACTTCAACGGCCTGCGGCGTCTCGGCGAAATCCCGAATTATCCCCTACCTGAAGCTGACCCATCAGAGAGCCCGCAATGAGTGAAGAGCGCAACATGATCCCGCTGATTCTCACTGGCATCGGCACCATCATCGGTACTGTCGGTTGCCTGTGGTACTACGGCTACCTGCACTTCGCCAAGCCGGAGGATGCGCTGTTGCTCAGCGATTTCACGATGCTCAAGACCGTGCCGGGTGAGGACTACAAAATCTCGTTGACCCCTGCCGCTCAAGTGGCGCAGTGCATTGATGGCGTATTGGTGATGTTCGACACCGACCAGAAAGGCCTGAGTGGCGTGCTGGTGAATAACAAGAAGCAGGCAGTGCGTTGCATGGGGCAGGAAACCCCACAACTGCAGCAGTAACAGCCGGCTTCCCCGCCGTGGGAAAGTGCCGTTATCTCTACAGATTATGGATTTGTCACCTGTCAGTCCGCCCGGCTGAGCGGAACCATCCTGACGCTCCCACCACAGATATGGACTGATTGGCGCTGCCGATCAGTCCATTTTATTCATTGGTTGGAGTGAGCGTTTATGGCGGGAATCAACGGCGTATCGGGTGGTGCAAACATGGGTGGCCTGGGCGGTGTCGGTAATACGGGCAATCGCCAGGGGGGCTCGCAGCAGGGGCTCGACCAACAGATTCAAGATGTAAAGAATCAGATTCAGGAGCTTAAATCCAAAGGTTCTCAGGGAAACCAGGGAAATAGCGGTGCGGGTGGCGAAGATCCTCTCAAGGCATTGGAGGAACTGCTGAAGAAACTGCTCGCCCAGAAAGCTGGCGGGGCGCAGGGTGGTCAAGGCGCACAAGATGGCCAAAGCGGGGGACAAAGCGACGGTCAGGGCCAGGGCCAGATCCAGTCTCCGCCATCCCAAGGTACAGGCTCCGTCGACTACTGATGGGTGCCTCTGGAAAACCGCCTTCATTGGCGGTTTTTCAGGTTGCATCAAGCGACCGGTTTTGTTGTTGACGCGATATCTGGAACCGTATCGCGTCAGATGCCACAGACAGCGATGAAACTACACAAAGCGGGGCCTAGAATGTGGCGATAACCATTGCTGCAATACGCAACATGTTGGACATGGCCAGGGAGCATCAGAAGCTGGAGCGGCGAGACGCTGAGGACGATGAACTCAAGCAACTGATGGATAAGCTGTCGCAAAATGCTTATGGCCCCAAAATCGAAATGCCTGCCGACGATACTCACCGCACCATCCAGTTTGACGAACCCAAAAAAAACCCACCGTAAGGTGGGTTTTTTCATGCTGCTTAAACCAATCAGTTAGCGACGGAAGAACGTGGCTTGACCGGTTGGTTGTCGTTGGAGATGGTCACTTCAACGCGGCGGTTCATTGCACGGCCCGATACGCTACCGTTGTCGGCAACCGGGTATTCCTTGCCGTAGCCCTGGGTCACGATACGCGAGATATCCACGCCTTGCTGTGCCAGTGCACGTTGCACAGAAGCCGCACGGCGCTCGGACAGGCTCTGGTTGTACGAGTCGGAACCGGTGCTGTCGGTGTAGCCTTCGACAATCACTTTACGGTCCGGGTTGTCGCGCAGGAACTGAGCCAGCTTGGTGATATTCACCAGGCCGCTGGACTTAAGGTCGGACTTGTTGGTGGCGAACAGTACGTCACCAAAGGTCACCAGGGTGCCGCGATCGGTTTGCTTGGCGTTCAAGCTGTCTTGCAGTTGCTTGATCTGCGCGTCACGGGCGTCCAGCAGGGCGCGGGCACGTTCGTCGCCAGCGTTTTTCAGCTTGGCTTCGGACTCACGCAGAGAAATGGTGTCTTTGGCCACTTCTACACGCTGGTTGGTCAGGTAAGCCAACTGGTCGACTTTCTTCTCGTCTTCCTTGTCGCGGTAGGCCTTGTCTGCCTTGTCCAGCCACTCGCTGGCGTCTTTGGTTTCCAGCGCTGCGAGCTTGGTAGCCTGCGGGTTGGTTTGCAGGGCCGTGAAATTGGTCCGTGCGTTTTCCAGATTTGCGTTCGGCGGGGTGGAGCAGGCTGCCAAGGCAACGCTCATCGCCAACAGGGCAGGGATCATCAATTGTTTACGCATAGTCGTGTCGTCCTTTCAATTCGATATCAGGTGCGATGCAGTCAAGGGGCAGCGGCTTACTTCTGCTGGATAGCAGCCGGGCGCATGCCTTCCTTACGCAACTCGTCAACTGCTTTCTGGGAATCCTTCACCGCTTGCTCAGCCTTGGCAGCCTGGGCTTTACGCTCAGCGACACGAGCGTCCCACTCGGCTTGTTCAGCCAACTGACGAGCCTTGTCGTAGTTCTTGTCGTGCATGGCGATTTCGGCTTCTTTGAGCTTGTCCTGGGCCGACTTCATTTCCACGGCTGCAAACTCGGTACCGCCGGCGCTGACCGCGCTGTTGACCGCAGATTGGGTCACTGCGTATTGCTCGGTCGGCGGGTTACCGGCACAGCCAGCCAGAACGAAGCTGGTGCCGATTGCCAGCGCGGCCAATTTGAGCCCGCGCAGGTGGTTAAACGAGGATTTGGCAGTGCTGGTCTTCATCGTCTTCAACTCCATTGGATAACTCCTGAAAAATCCATCGTGGCGTTCGTTTGCGGGCCCGGCGGTTAAGCACATGACGCCAGTTCAAACGAGCGTTCCAAGTGATGGCTTACTGGCTGTGACCGGATGCTTTTTTCAAAAGTTCAGCGGAGATGGCGATTTGCCTAAAAAAATATCTGACTGAATGGTCAGCCTCAGAAAATTGGAACTTTCACCCCGCGCAGCGGTACGCCGGGCCGCTGAAAGGCCCGGAATACAGGGGTTTAATCGGTTTGAATAAGGGAGGATCAGTGCTGCGGTTCGTCAGCACTCGCTGACAAATCATGCAGATAGCGGCGCGACAACGTCAGAAAGCGCGGTGTGGGCCCGACGTCTTCATACAGCGGATCGCCTTCTTCATCGGTGGCAATCACCTGCTGGCCCTTGACGTAGGGAAAGCTGGCTTCCAGCTCTTCGAGGGCGGCGCCGATCAGTTCGCCAAGCAGCTCTTCGGTGTGGCGCTTGGGGTACATTTCGGCAAGGGCAGCCAGCCGCGCGGCGGCTTCTACGTCCAGATGAATCGCGTATTGGGTTTGGGTCAGTCGACCCTTGGCGGTTTCTTCCCAATGCTGGGGCAGGTCTCGAATTTTCATGGCAACCTCAATAATGAGTGACCAGCCACCGGTGTGGATAACCCGGCGACTTAACCTTGAGACTAGCTGCAAGCCGCAAGGTTTAAAGTGTCTTGTCAGAAAGCGCCGCCGACGGCACTCTGGAACACCTGCGCGTCCCGGATTTCTGGCTGGAGATTGGCTGATGAGTGATATCGATGCACGCTTGCGTGAGGATGTTCACCTGCTGGGTGAACTGTTGGGCAACACCATTCGAGAGCAATACGGCGATGCTTTTCTCGACAAGATCGAGCAGATCCGTAAAGGCGCCAAGGCTGACCGGCGCGGCGCGGGCGCTGAGCTCAGCGCGAGCCTGAATCAGCTGCAGGAAGATGAACTGCTGCCTGTAGCGCGGGCCTTCAACCAGTTCCTCAACCTGGCCAACATTGCCGAGCAGTACCAGTTGATTCATCGGCGCGATGAATCGCAGCCGGCGCCCTTCGAGTCCCGTGTGCTGCCGGAGTTGCTGGCCCGTCTGCAAAGCGAAGGCCACAGTGACGAATCCCTGGCCCGCCAATTGGCGCGGCTGGAGATCGAGTTGGTCCTCACCGCCCACCCCACCGAAGTCGCGCGCCGCACGCTGATCCAGAAATATGACGCGATTGCCGCGCAACTGGCGCTGCAGGACCACCGTGACCTCACCAGCGCCGAACGCGAGCAGATCCGTGAACGCTTGCAACGCCTGATCGCCGAGGCGTGGCACACCGAAGAAATCCGCCGCGTCCGGCCCACGCCGGTGGATGAAGCCAAATGGGGCTTTGCGGTCATCGAGCATTCGTTGTGGCAGGCCATTCCCAATTATTTGCGCAAGGCCGACCAGGCCTTGCACGCCGCCACCGGTTTGCGTCTGCCGCTTGAGGCCGCGCCGATTCGATTTGCCTCGTGGATGGGCGGCGATCGGGACGGCAACCCGAATGTCACGGCGCCGGTCACTCGCGAAGTGCTGTTGCTGGCGCGCTGGATGGCGGCGGATTTGTATCTGCGCGATATCGATCAGCTCGCCTCCGAGCTGTCCATGCAGCAGGCCAGCCCGGCGTTGCTGGCTCAGGTGGGGGACAGCGTCGAGCCTTACCGTGCCTTGCTCAAGCAACTGCGCGAACGCCTGCGCGCCACGCGCCAATGGGCCCATGCCGCGTTGAGTGGCGCTACACCGGCACCGGCGCAGGTGTTGCAGGACAATCGCGACCTGCTCGGCCCCTTGGAGCTGTGCTATCAGTCGCTGCATGAGTGCGGCATGGGCGTGATTGCCGATGGTCCGTTGCTCGACTGCCTGCGCCGCGCTGTCACTTTCGGCCTGTTCCTGGTCCGCCTGGATGTGCGCCAGGATTCCACGCGTCACTCGTCGGCCATGACCGAAATCACCGACTATCTCGGCCTGGGTCGGTATGAAGACTGGGACGAAGACACGCGCATCAACTTCCTGAGCAAAGAACTGACCAATCGTCGACCGCTGCTGCCGGGTTATTTCAAACCGTCGGCGGACACCGCTGAGGTGTTGAACACCTGCCGCGAAATCGCCGCTGCACCGGCCGCATCGTTGGGCTCCTATGTGATTTCCATGGCCGGCGCCGCCTCGGATGTCCTGGCGGTGCAGTTGCTGCTCAAAGAGTCGGGCGTACAGCGGCCAATGCGCGTCGTGCCGCTGTTCGAGACCCTGGCCGACCTGGATAACGCCGGGCCGGTAATGGAGCGGCTGTTGCAACTGCCGGGCTATCGCGCGCGGCTGCACGGCCCGCAGGAAGTGATGATCGGCTATTCGGACTCGGCCAAGGACGCCGGCACCACCGCCGCCGCCTGGGCGCAGTACCGGGCACAGGAACGGCTGGTGGATATCTGCCGTGAGCAACAAGTGGAATTGCTGTTGTTCCACGGTCGTGGGGGCACCGTCGGCCGTGGCGGTGGCCCGGCGCATGCGGCGATCCTGTCGCAGCCGCCGGGCTCGGTGGCGGGGCGGTTCCGCACCACCGAACAGGGCGAGATGATCCGCTTCAAGTTTGGCCTGCCGGATATCGCCGAACAGAACCTCAACCTCTATCTGGCGGCGGTACTCGAAGCCACGCTGTTGCCACCGCCGCCACCGGAGCCGGCCTGGCGTCATCTGATGGACGAATTGGCGGCCGACGGCGTCAGCGCCTACCGCGCGGTAGTGCGGGAAAATCCGCAATTCGTCGAGTATTTCCGCCAGTCCACGCCGGAGCAGGAGTTGGGGCGTTTGCCGCTTGGCAGTCGACCCGCGAAGCGGCGCGCCGGCGGTATTGAAAGCCTGCGCGCGATTCCCTGGATCTTCGGCTGGACCCAGACCCGCCTGATGCTGCCCGCCTGGCTCGGCTGGGAAGCGGCATTGAGCAAAGCCCTGGAGCGCGGCGAGGGTGAGTTGCTGGGGCAGATGCGCGAGCAGTGGCCGTTCTTCCGCACGCGCATTGATATGCTGGAAATGGTGCTGGCCAAGGCCGACGCCGATATCGCCCGCCTCTATGATGAGCGCCTGGTGCAGCCCGACTTGCTGCCATTGGGCGCGCACTTACGCGACCTATTGTCGCAGGCGTGTGACGTGGTGCTTGGCCTGACTGGTCAGTCGCAGCTGTTGGCCCACAGTCCGGACACCCTGGAGTTCATCCGCCTGCGCAACACCTACCTCGACCCCTTGCACCTGCTGCAGGCCGAATTGCTTGCTCGCTCGCGCCAACGCGAAGCGGCGCAGGACAGCCCTCTGGAACAGGCGCTGCTGGTGTCCGTCGCCGGTATTGCCGCCGGTTTGCGCAACACCGGTTGAGGTTTTTCGCCTGTTCTCAATAGCTTGCGAATCAACCGCGACGACCGCCCTGAAACGGGCGGTCGTTGTTTGAGGGGGTAGGTTGCGCCCAGGCAAACCCTTTGGCTGACGCATGCCTGGCGCGGGTTTCTCCTACTTTTGGCGGCTTGTGTGGTAAGGGCCTGCTGTGTATCTTGATCAGCCTTTGGCCGTTTGATCGGCCTGGAACCACATTTTTACGAGATTGGCCCCACGCGGCGAATCCGAGCGTCATCTCTATAAAAAATTGAGGAGCACATCGATGCGCGTCATTCTGCTGGGAGCTCCCGGGGCCGGTAAAGGTACTCAGGCAAAGTTCATCACTGAAAAATTCGGCATTCCACAAATCTCCACCGGCGACATGCTGCGCGCGGCCGTCAAGGCCGGCACCGAGCTGGGCCTGATCGCCAAGAGTGTGATGGACAGCGGCGGCCTGGTCTCCGATGACCTGATCATCAACCTGGTCAAGGAACGCATCAGCCAGGAAGACTGCAAGAACGGTTTCCTGTTCGACGGCTTCCCGCGCACCATTCCCCAGGCTGAAGCCCTGGTGAAAGCCGGTGTCGAGTTGGACGCCGTAGTCGAGATCGCGGTTGAAGACGAAGAAATCGTCCAGCGTATCGCCGGTCGCCGCGTTCACGAAGGCTCGGGCCGCGTGTATCACATCGTCTACAACCCGCCGAAAGTGGCTGGCAAGGACGATGTCACCGGTGAAGACCTGGTGCAGCGTAAAGACGACACCGAAGAAACCGTACGTCATCGCCTGTCGGTCTACCATTCCCAGACCAAGCCTCTGGTGGACTTCTACCAGCAGTTGTCCGCTAAACAGGGCAAGCCGAAATACAGCCATATTCCTGGCGTCGGCTCCGTGGAGGCGATCACTGCCAAGGTGCTGCAAGCACTGAGCTGATGGGTTGATCGGCTGCATTCACAACGGCCCGCTTGCGGGCCGTTGTTGTTTATACTGGCGCACTTTTTTTCGACTTGGACACCCACACCCATGAGCACCCTGCTGGCCCTGGACACCGCGACTGAAGCTTGCTCCGTGGCCTTGCTGCACGACGGCAAGGTAACGAGCCACTACGAGGTGATCCCGCGGCTGCACGCGCAGAAGCTGCTGCCCATGATCAAGCAACTGCTGGAAGACGCCGGTACCAGCCTGGCCGCCGTGGATGCCATCGCGTTCGGCCGTGGCCCCGGCGCGTTTACCGGTGTGCGGATTGCCATTGGCGTGGTGCAGGGCTTGGCGTTTGCGTTGGAGCGTCCGGTATTGCCGGTGTCCAACCTCGCGGTACTGGCCCAACGTGCGCTGCGTGAGCATGGCGCCACGCAAGTGGCGGCGGCGATTGATGCGCGCATGGACGAAGTCTATTGGGGCTGCTACCGCGAGAGTGCCGGTGAAATGCGCCTGATTGGCGTGGAAGCCGTGCAAGCGCCGGAGTCATCAGTACTGCCCGATGATGCCAGCGGCGACTGGTTCGGTGCCGGGACTGGCTGGGGCTATGGCGAGCGTATGGGGGTGCAGCTCGCGAATCAGGACGCTGCGATGCTGCCCCATGCCGAAGACCTGCTGACCCTTGCACGCTTTGCTTTCGAGCGCGGCGAGGCGATTGCGGCGGATCTGGCGGCGCCGGTGTACCTGCGCGATAAAGTCGCACAGACCAAGGCAGAGCGAGGGATTATTTGACGCCAGAATTGCGGTAAATCTGCGGGAAATAGCGCCAATCGTCAGAATTTGCGCAGGGTTTTAAACCTTTTTCCAATTATGTGTTCTAGTTATCACCAGAGCATTTGCGCGCTACGGATCGCGCCACTAAAATGCCATTACTGATAGCGAGTTCGCGCCTATGCGTATTGATGGCTTTTCCTCACAGTCGTACCCAATCAAACGTAAGCCGCGTAAGGCTAACGTTACTGTGGACGACTCCGTCGAGGACTCGCCAGACTTCATTGAAGTCCACTCCGACGCGCAGCCCAGCACCCAAGCCCGCATCAGCGGTCTTCCCGCCCGTCAGCAAGACATGGTCTTCCCCCGCTCCATGAGCAAAAGCGTTGCCACTGCCCTGGCCAGCTACCTGACCACCGCCGGCTTTGTCGAATGGGATATGGAAGTGCTGGGTCTCGATATCCACATCTGATGCGTCTGCCTTACTACATCGGCTGCCCGTCCTGGAGTGAAAACGCCTGGCGGGAATATCTGTATCCCGCCGATGCGCGCTCCAATGATTACCTGGCACTCTATTCCCAAGTCTTCAACGCGGTTGAAGGCAACACCACGTTTTATGCGCGCCCCTCGGTCGCCACGGTGCAGCGCTGGGCCGAGATCATGCCCGAGCACTTTCGCTTCACCGCCAAATTCCCGGGTGATATCAGCCATGCCGGTGACTTGCGCGAGCAGTTGCCGGCGGCGGAAAGCTTCGTCGGCTTGATGAGCCCCTTGGGCGAGCGCGTTTCGCCGCTGTGGCTGCAACTGTCGAAGGCTTTTACCCCGCAGCGCCTCGGTGAGCTGGCCGGATTCCTCGATGGCATCGATCGCCCGCTGGCCGTTGAAGTTCGCCACGAAGAGTTCTTCGCCAAAGGCGAGGCCGAGCGCAGGCTTAACCGCCTGCTGCGCGATCGCGGTGTCGAACGCGTCTGCCTCGATCCGCGCGCGCTGTTCAGTTGCACCTCCACCTCGGCGGCCGTCCTGCATGCCCAATCGAAAAAGCCCAGGGTGCCTCCGCGCCCGGCGGCGCTGACTCTGTTTCCCCAAGTGCGCTTTATCGGGCATCCCGAGCTTGAAGCCAACGACCCGTTCCTGAAGCCCTGGGTCGAAAAAATCGCCAGCTGGATCGAAGAGGGGCGCACTCCCTACATGTTCCTGCACACCTCGGACAACCGCCTCGCCGCGCAATTGGCCTTGCGTTTCCACGACCAGTTGATGGCGCGTTTGCCAGGGCTCGCGCCGCTGCCAACCTTGCATCGAGAACCCGTCGCGGAGCAACTGGGGTTACTCTAGGGCTTCTTTCCCGCCAGGAGTCAGTCATGGATGCCCAAACCCTTCGCGCCGAAACCTTCAAAGCCCTGCACGCGCGCGATCGTGCCTTTGTCATGCCCAATCCGTGGGACGCCGGCTCCGCCATCATGCTTGCCAGCCTGGGCTTCGAAGCGTTGGCCACCACCAGCGCGGGTTTTGCGTTCAGCCTGGGACGGCCGGATGCGGAAGGCGCGCTGTCGCTGGAAGACACTCTGGGCAATGCCGGAGCCATAGTTCGGGCGACTTCGCTGCCAGTCGCCGCTGACTTGGAAAACGGCTTCAGCGACACCCCCGAAGGCTGTGCCCAGACCATCCTGCGAGCTGCCGCCACCGGTATCGTCGGCGGCTCCATCGAAGACGCCACCGGAGTTGCCGTCGATCCGATCTACCCCTTCGACCTCGCCGTCGAGCGCGTCGAGGCTGCCGTTGCCGCCGCCCGCAGCCTGGGGTTTCCCTTCACGCTGACGGCTCGTGCAGAAAACTTTCTGCATGGTCGCCCGGACTTGCCCGACACCATTCGCCGCCTGCAAGCCTACGCCGAAGCGGGCGCCGATGTGCTGTATGCGCCGGGCCTGCGCAGTGCCGAAGAGGTGCTGGCGGTGGTCAAGGCCGTCGCGCCCAAACCGGTGAATGTGTTGATGTCCGGTGGCCTGAACCTCAGCGTCGCGCAGTTGAACGAACTGGGCGTGCGGCGCATCAGCGTGGGCTCGGCCCTGGCCCTGGCGGCCTATGGCGAGTTCTATCGGGCGGCGCAGGAAATCTACGGGCTGGGCACCTTTACCTTCACCGAGCGCAAGATGCCATTCGACCAGGCCAATCGATTCTTCAAGGGCTAAGCGGTGCGGTCGATCAGGTGGATGGGCGCGTTGCTGGTGCTCGGCGGCGCGCTGGCCGTAGGCGTATGGCGCGGCTGGGTGCCGTTGCCGCATGAATGGAACCCATGGGCGCCGCTGGACGTGCACGCCAGTCCGAACCTGTTGACGCGCTACAAACTGGGGCGGCTGCAGGATGATCCCGCGCTGTGCGACCAGGTGCTGAAAACCTCGGGGTTGCGGGTGAGCCATCAGGCCGACTCGCGCGCCGACGCCGCTTGCCCCCTGCGCAACACTTTGAGGGTACAGGGCGCAGAGGTTGGCTTGAGCAGCAGCTTCCTGGCCAGTTGCCCACTGGCGGTAGCGTTTGCCTTGTTCGAGCGCCACAGCCTGCAACCGGCGGCTCAGGCGATATACGGCCAAGCGGTGACGCGGGTCGATCACCTGGGCAGTTTTGCCTGTCGCAATGTCTACAACCGCGCCGAAGGCCGACTCAGCCAGCACGCGTCGGCCAATGCATTGGATATCGCCGGGTTTCGCCTGGCCGATGGACGTCGTATCAGTGTGCTCAAGGACTGGCCGGGGCAGGGCGCTGATGCACGGTTTTTGCGTCAGGTGCGTGACAGTGCGTGTCAGGCTTTCAATGGGGTGTTGAGCCCCGACTATAACGCCGCGCACCGTAACCACTTCCATCTGGATATGGGCCGCTGGTGGATGTGTCGCTAAGCGTCAGGCGGCCAGGCGCAGGTTGTTGGCGATCAGCGGGCGTGCCCAGTGGTAATCAAAATCCAGGGCCTTCTGTTGTTCTGCCAGGGCCTGTTCGGTGAACGGAGTCGCGGCCGGTGGCAACAAGTCCAGCTCGAACTCGGCAATCGGCAAGTGCAGCGGGCGGGGTTGCGGCGCCGGGCCCGGCTCAGCGACGGGTTGACCTGCACTCAGGACAATCGGGCGTACCCAGCCGCTTTCGAAATTCTGCTGGCGTTGCTGGGCGATGATGTCTTCATCAGGAAAGGGTGCCGCCGCGGGTGGCAGCAACTCGGTCTCGAATTCGGCAATCGGCAGGAACAGCGGCTCAGGCGGGGCGATCACGGTGTCTTTTACGTCGCACTCGCGCTGGGTGAGGATCTGCGCGAGCAGGTCGGCGCCTTCGCTGGGTTCCACCGCCGGGTCTTTCGGTGCAGTCGCCATGGCGGCCAGCGCGCCCGGCGTGGCACCGAGCTGCTCGGCCAGGGCGCGGGCGAAGAAGTCCTGCCACACATGGCTCACCCCGGCCAGCGCTTGAGTATTGCGCAGGCCGTAGTGGTTGTGGGTCGGCAGTACACCGATAGTTAGGGGAAGAATGTCTGACATTTTTTTCGGTCGACGCTCAGCTCTGGCAAAATACCTGACTGTTGTTTTTATCGGCCGGTGTTTGCCGATCCTTAATATTTTTGAGCGTAGCGATTGATGAGCGAACAACCAGCGGCCAGCCGCATTCGGGTCGAGGCTTTGGCCGAAGGATTCCAGGCCCGCGCCGAGCAGTGGGCGGCGCTGCTTGGCTTGCCTGTGCAACTCGATGATGCGGATTTTTCCCTGCAAGTCGGGGAACAAGGCCTGCAGTTGCAACAGCTCGGGCCTGACGCGCCAGGGCCGGTGCGGGTCGACTTTATCGAAGGCGGCGCAGCGCACCGGCGGCTGTACGGCGGCGGCAGCGGGCAGATGATCGCCAAGGCCGTGGGCATCGCCCAAGGCGTTCGCCCGCGCGTGCTCGACGCCACGGCGGGCCTGGGCAAGGATGCTTTCGTGCTGGCCAGCCTGGGCTGCGAGATGAGCCTGGTCGAGCGCCAGCCGTTGATCGGCGCCTTGCTCGAAGATGGCCTGGCACGCGCTGCAGAGGATTTTGAAGTGGCGCCGATCGTAGCGCGGATGCAGCTGCTCAAGGGCAACTCCATCGAGGTGATGTGCAATTGGGAGGGTGAGCCGCCGCAGGTGATCTACCTAGACCCGATGTTCCCGCATCGTGAGAAAACCGCCCTGGTGAAGAAGGAAATGCGTCTGTTCCGGCCACTGGTCGGCGATGACCCGGACGCACCGGCCTTGCTCGCAGCGGCGTTGGCCCTGGCCAGCCACCGTGTGGTGGTCAAGCGCCCGCGCAAGGCACCGTGCATTGAGGGGCCCAAGCCGAGCCATGCGCTGGAGGGTAAATCCAGTCGGTACGATATTTATCCTAAAAAAGCACTCAAGCCTTAAAACGTATCCGGCCTTCAGGGGCCCCATCGCGGCATAGGTATCTACACAACTTCGTAGCAGCCTACGCTAACCACGATGCGAAGCGAGCCGCTCTTGCTCTTGATCTTAGGCGCCCCGTTAAACCACGCTGGCCGGAATTCGACAGTGATTTGGGGGGTAAACCGGCAGGGATGCCGGTTTAGCCGCCCCGCGCCATGGATGGCGCGTGGCGGCGGCCCCCCAAATCAATGTCGGATTACGGGCACACCGAGCCTAGGCGAGGTGCCGAGTGGTGGGGCAAGAGCGTTTTGCTTACTTTTGCGCTTTTCAAAAGTGAGACGCCGTAAGGGCGGAACCCTAAGCCGCCGTTACCGCAGCAACGGATATGTACTCGCTCTGATCTAACATCCTGGTCGTCTGTCAGGCCGCCATCGGGGGCAAGTCGAATCGTCGCACCGCCCCTCCCACATTTGGAGCGCGGGGCGTCAGTTAGAGAGGCTTCGGCTCCCGAGCCGTCACAGGTTCAGAGCGACGGCAAAGTGTGTAGATATCCATGCTGCGATAGCGCCAGTCCAGACGGCGAAGGCTTCATAGGCGGTAAGCCCGCATAAACAACCCCACCACCTCCTGCACATGCGCCTCGGCGTCCGCCTCGCTCAATTGCCCGCCACAGCCATACAGCAGACGGAAGTTCGCCGTGCCTTTGAGCAGGCAAAAGAAGTGTTCGGCCGCCTTGAAGGGTTTGTCGATGCTCAGGGCGCCACTCTCGTCGATTCGACTGAGCAGACGCTCCATGCCCTGCAACATGCGCATGGGCCCTGCTTCGAAGAAGATCTGTGAGAGTTTCACGTCCTGATTGCCGGTCGTCATCATCAGGCGATGCAGGTTCACCGACTCCTCGCTGTTGATCAGCCGATGAAACCCGCGCGCGATGTTCAGCAGCACCGTTTGCACCGGCATGGCATCGGGCAGTTCGAAATACATTACCGGCAGTTGTTCCTCGCACTTGGCGACGACGGCGGCAGTGAACAAGGTTTCTTTGTCGGTGAAGTGGCTGTAGACGGTCAGTTTCGACACCCCCGCTTCAAGCGCCACAGCGTCCATGCTGGTACTGGCATAGCCATTGCCCAAAAACAGAACTTTGGCGGCTTCGAGGATTGCCTGGCGTTTTGCCATGTCCTTGGGGCGCCCGGGGCTGTTGGTGTTTATAGGATTGTCGGACATTTTCACCTTTAATACTGGACTGGTGAGTTTGGTATTAATAACATACCGGCCAGTATAATTATTCCTAGCATCATTTGCGAAAGGTCCTACAGCATGCGCAGCACGTTCCTGCCCCTTGCGTTGCCTGTCAGCTTGGTCTTCCTGTTAGCCGCCTGCGGCCACGAAGACGCGGTCCAAACCACTATTCGCCCGGCCATGGTGGTGCAACCCCAGCCTTCGGCGCAGGCGATAGACAGCTATCCAGGTGAAGTGCGCGCCCGCTATGAACCGGATCTGGCCTTTCGCATCGGTGGCAAAGTCAGCAAGCGCCTGGTGGAAGAGGGCGAGCGGGTCAAGGCCAACCAGCCCCTGGCAGAGCTCGACCCCCAGGATGTGCGCCTGCAACTGGAAGCCTCCCGTGCCCAAGTGGCGGCTGCCCAAGCCAACCTGAGCCTGGTGCGCGCCGAGCGTGACCGCTACAAGACCCTGATGGACCGTCAGATGGTTAGCCGGTCCCAGTACGACAATTCTGAAAATCTTTATCGAGCCGGTGAGGCACGTCTCAAGCAGATCAATGCTGAATTCGACGTGTCCAGCAACCAGGCCGGCTATGCGGTGCTGCGTGCGCCCCAGGACGGTGTCGTCGCCAGGCGCGCGGTTGAAGTCGGCCAGGTCGTCTCCGCTGGCCAAACTGTGTTCACCCTGGCCACCGATGGCGAGCGTGAAGTGTTGATCAGCCTGCCTGAGCAAGGCTTCGGCCGTTTCAAGATCGGCCAGCCGGTGTCGGTTGAGCTGTGGAGCCAGCCGGATCAACGGTTTGCCGGGCGCATTCGCGAGCTGTCGCCCGCCGCCGACCCGAAGTCGCGCACCTTCGCTGCGCGGGTAGCGTTCACGGGCGGTAAAGTCCCGGCGGAACTCGGCCAGAGCGCCCGCGTATTCATACAGGTCGACGGTGTGATTCCACTGTCGGTGCCGCTGTCTGCCCTGAGTGCGGAAAACGGCGCGTCGTACGTCTGGCGTGTGCAACCGGATAACACCCTCAAGCGCACACCCGTGCGCATCGGCGCGTTTGGCGAGAAGACCGTGCCGGTACTCGAAGGCCTGGCGCCCACCGACTGGGTGATTGCGGCGGGTGTGCATGTGCTCCATGAGGGGCAGCAAGTGCGCCCGGTGGATCGCGCCAACCGTGTGGTGAATCTGGCGGCCAAGGAGTAGTCCCCGATGGGTTTCAATCTTTCCGAATGGGCGTTGCGTAATCGCCAGATCGTACTGTTCCTGATGATCCTGCTGGCGGTGGTCGGCACTTTGTCCTACACCAAGCTGGGGCAAAGCGAAGACCCTCCCTTCACCTTCAAGGCCATGGTGATCAAGACCAACTGGCCTGGGGCCACGGCCCAGGAAGTTTCACGCCAGGTCACCGAGCGCATCGAGAAAAAATTGATGGAAACTGGCGAGTACGAGCGCATTGTCTCGTTCTCGCGGCCCGGCGAATCCCAAGTCACCTTCATCGCTCGTGATTCCATGCACTCGGCGCAGATTCCCGAGCTGTGGTACCAGGTGCGCAAGAAGATCAGCGATATCCGCCAGACCCTGCCGCCGGATATCCAGGGGCCGTTTTTCAACGATGAGTTCGGCACCACGTTCGGCAATATCTACGCCTTGACCGGTGACGGTTTCGACTACGCCGTGCTCAAGGACTACGCCGACCGCATCCAGATTCAGCTGCAACGGGTGCCGGACGTGGGCAAGGTTGAGCTGCTTGGCCTGCAGGACGAAAAGGTCTGGATCGAGCTGTCCAACCTCAAGCTCGCTACCCTCGGCCTGCCAATGGCCGCTGTGCAGCAGGCGCTGCAGGAGCAGAACGCGGTCTCCACCGCAGGCTTCTTTGAAACCCCGACCGAACGGGTGCAGTTGCGGGTGTCGGGTAACTTCAAGAGCGTGGAAGAGATCCGCAACTTTCCGATTCGGGTGGGCGAGCGAACCTTCCGCATCGGCGATGTGGCCGATATTCACCGTGGTTTCAATGACCCACCGGCACCGCGCATGCGCTACATGGGCGCCGACGCCATCGGCCTGGCCGTGGCCATGCGTGACGGCGGCGACATTCTGGTGCTGGGCAAGGCCCTGGAGCGTGAATTCGCACGATTGCAGAAGAATCTTCCGGCGGGCATGGAGTTGCGCAAGGTCTCCGATCAACCGGCAGCGGTGAAAACCAGTGTCGGCGAATTCGTCCAGGTGCTGGCTGAAGCGTTGGCCATTGTGTTGCTGGTGAGCTTCTTTTCCTTGGGCGTGCGCACCGGCATGGTGGTGGCGTTGGCGATTCCGTTGGTACTGGCGATGACTTTCGCCGCCATGTACTACCTCGGCATCGGCCTGCATAAAATCTCCCTGGGTGCCCTGGTATTGGCCTTGGGTTTGCTGGTAGATGACGCAATCATTGCTGTGGAAATGATGGCGATCAAAATGGAGCAGGGCTACGACCGGCTCAAGGCCGCGAGTTTCGCCTGGACCAGTACCGCGTTCCCGATGCTCACCGGTACCTTGATCACGGCTGCTGGCTTCCTGCCGATTGCCACCGCGCAATCGAGTACTGGCGAATACACCCGCTCGATCTTTCAGGTGGTGACCATCGCTTTGCTGGCGTCCTGGGTTGCCGCCGTGGTGTTCGTACCCTATCTGGGCGAAAAGCTTCTGCCGGACCTGGCGAAGATTCATGCGGCCAAACACGGCACCAACGGTCCTGACCCTTACGGCACGCCGTTCTACCAGCGCGTAAGACGATTGGTGGAGTGGTGCGTACGTCGGCGCAAGACGGTGATCGTCCTGACGCTGCTGTTGTTTATCGGCTCGGTTGCATTGTTCCGTTTCGTGCCGCAACAGTTCTTCCCGGCCTCCGGTCGCCTGGAACTGATGGTCGACCTGAAACTGGCCGAAGGTGCCTCCCTGAGCAACACCGCCGAGCAGGTCAAACGCCTCGAAACCTTGCTCAAGGAACACGCCGGCATCGGCAATTACGTGGCCTACGTGGGCACCGGTTCGCCGCGCTTCTACCTGCCGCTCGACCAGCAACTGCCGGCGGCCAGCTTCGCGCAATTTGTGGTGCTGGCCAACACCATCGAAGAGCGCGAAAGCCTGCGCGCCTGGCTGATCGAAACCCTGAACGAACAGTTTCCTGACCTGCGTTCACGCGTCACCCGCCTGGAGAATGGTCCGCCGGTGGGCTACCCCGTGCAGTTTCGCGTGACCGGTGAGCACATCGAAGAAGTCCGCGCCCTGGCGCGCAAAGTGGCGACCAAGGTTCGCGAGAACACCCACGTGGTCAATGTGCATCTGGACTGGGAAGAACCGAGCAAAATTGTCTACCTGAATATCGACCAGGACCGCGCTCGCGCGCTGGGCGTGAGCACCGCCAATCTGTCGAAATTCCTGCAAAGCTCCCTGACCGGCAGCACCGTCAGCCAGTACCGGGAGGATAACGAGTTGATCGAAATCCTCCTGCGCGGCACCGTTCACGAACGCACCGAGTTGTCGCTGCTGCCCAGCCTCGCCGTACCTACCGACAACGGTAAAAGTGTGGCCTTGGCGCAGATTGCAACCCTTGAGTATGGCTTTGAGGAAGGCATCATCTGGCACCGTAACCGTCTACCTACGGTGACCGTGCGCGCCGATATCTATGGCAAGGAACAACCGGCGACGCTGGTCCAGCAGATCCTGCCGACCCTTGAAGGCGTGCGTGCCGAGTTGCCTGACGGCTATTTGCTGGAGGTCGGTGGCACCGTGGAGGACTCTGCGCGTGGACAGAACTCGGTGAAGGCCGGTGTGCCGTTGTTTATCGTGGTGGTGCTGACCTTGCTGATGCTGCAACTGCGCAGCTTCTCACGCACAGCGATGGTGTTTCTGACTGCTCCGTTGGGCTTGATCGGCGTCACACTGTTTCTGCTGGTGTTTCGTCAACCATTTGGTTTCGTGGCGATGCTCGGCACCATCGCCCTGTCGGGGATGATCATGCGCAACTCGGTGATATTGGTCGACCAGATCGAACAGGACATCAAGGCGGGGCTGGCGCCCTGGCAAGCGATTATTGAAGCCACGGTCCGACGCTTTCGGCCGATCGTGCTGACCGCACTCGCTGCGGTACTGGCGATGATTCCACTGTCGCGCAGTGTGTTCTTCGGGCCGATGGCGGTGGCAATCATGGGCGGGTTGATCGTGGCGACGGCGTTGACGCTGCTGTTTCTACCGGCGCTTTACGCCGCGTGGTTCAGGGTCAAGCGGCAATGATTGGAATCTTCGCAAGGAACGTTTCTTAAGGTTTCGCCACTCATGGACTACCTGATTACAGGTATTCAGTCCGACGGATTTCACGCCGGCGGGCCGGATCTCACATCTGATGATTCAAGGAGTGTCCAATGGGATTTTTCATCGGCAAATCGTTGAGCGTTTCTGTCAGCAGCAGCTTCGGCGGCGGTAACTGCGCAAAGCCCAAGCCACCTGCAAATGACTGTAATGACAAGTGCAAACCCAAACCCGACTGCCATGGCGGTGGTGGCTCGATCAAGTTCGGCGTAGGCGTGATGCCGCTGGGTGCGGTGATCTTTGGCGGGCTGGCCGGCAAGCTGTTTTGACGGTGCAGTGAGCGGCTCCCGAGCAGGTGATCTTCCCCGCCTGCTCGGGTGCATACACTGTCTACAGCGCGCCGAACACTTTCTTGGCAAGGCTGGTGGCGGCAGCTGCCGGATTCTTGCGAATCGTTTCTTCCTGCTGCGCGATCATCTTGAACAAGCCGTCCAGCGCCTGTTCGGTCACGTAGTTTTCAACATTGGCGCTTTTGGCGTCCACCGCGCCAAACGCGGCCGCCTTGCCGGCGAGTGCGTTGTACTGCTGGGCCACGCCGACCTTGTCGGTGGCAGCCTTGACGATGGGCAGGAACTTGGCGCGGATTTGGTCGCGACTGCTCTTGTTCAGGTACTGGGTGGCTGAGTCCTGGCCGCCGCTGAGGATGCCTTTGGCATCGGTCACACTCATGTTTTTCACGGCATTGACCAGAATCGGCTGAGCCTGGGTAACGGCGGTTTCCGCCGCTTTGTTCATGCTGGTTTCGAGCTGGGTGACCTGATCGCCCATGCCGAACATCTTCAACTTGTCAGCGACCTTGCCCAGCTTGCCCGGCAAGCCGATCTTCACGTCGGGGTTATTGCTGAAGCCACCGGGCGTGCCCAGTTGTTTCACGGCGATCTGCGCGCCTTGGGTCAAGGCGTCCTTGAGGCCGCCGCTGGCGTCGCCCTGGGACAGGCTGCCAAGGTCCAGTGCCATGGCGCTGGTGCCCAGCAGCAGGCCGGTGAGCAGGGCCGTGAGGCGAAGAGGGTTACGGAGCATGGGCGCTTCCTTGTGGTTGAATTCAGTGGGCTGCAGCATCGACGCGCACGCGCAGCGGCTGTTGATCCTGGCCGTCGAGCTGTACGGCGTGCCGTTCAGTGGTGATGAACAGTAGCTTGCCATCTACCTCGATGCGAGCGCTGACCGAGTAGCGATGGCCCGGCTTGACCTGCGCCGGGTCATAACTTAAGTGAAACGGCAGCGGCACCTGGCCTTTGATCGGGCCTTTCTGTTCGGCGAGCACCACGGCCGGGGCGTCCATCAGCGACACGTCTTGCAGGCTGACGCTCAAGGTGGCGGTAGGCGGCAGGGCGATGCGTTGCAGGTAGAACACTTCGCCGTCGAGGCTGGCCTTGGGGGTGGGAGACATGGATTGGCAGGCTCCGAGCAGGGCCGTGAGGCCCAGCAGGATGATCTTCTTCATGGTGCAGCTCCTTATCAACGGCGCCGGAAACCGCCCGGCGCCTTGTTCAATCTTGTGGGGATTGCGCCGGTTCCACCGGTTGCTCGGCCGCCCCATCGACGCGATGCAACGCTACTTGGCGGATCGACAAGCGAATGTCCGCCGGCAGTACACGCTTGGCCGCGCCTTCGGCCAGCTCGCCGAGCAGGTCGTGATAGCTCAGCTTGCCGGCTTCATCGCGGCGCAGCACATCTTGCTCCAGCAAGGTCTGGATGAAATGTCGGAAAAGGCTCTTGTCGAAGAATTCCGGGGCATTGAGGCCATGCAGGATCGACAGCCGCTGGGCCATGACCGTGCACAGGTCTTCCAGCTCCTCGGCGCTAATGCTGTTCTGGCCGCTGTTGAGCAGCAGCGAGATCGCCATGTAAAAGCGTTGCAGGGTCTGGGCGATGCTCTTGGACAGTAGCGTCAGCAGCACGAAATGCCGCGAACTCGGCGCCGGGCGCAGGTACACGTTGTTTTCGAAGCGCAGCAGGCCCTGTTCGACGAACGCATCCAGCCATTGGTCGACCACCGCATCCAGCTCCTCCAGAGACCAGCGGATGAACAGCTCCGACTGCAGGTACGGATAGAGCGCATGGGTGTAGCGCAGGATCTGTTCGCGGCTCATCCGCGAACTGCTCTGGAAGAAACTCGCCAGCAGCGCGGGCAGGGCGAAGATGTGCAGCACGTTGTTGCGGTAATAGGTCATCAGGACGGCGTTCTGCTCATCCAGATAGACGATTTTGCCCAGGGCATCGCTCTGTTCCGACAGCAGCTTCATGTCCTTGACGTGCTTGATCAGCGCCAGGCCGTCGCCTTCCGGCAGGGTGGTATGCGGTGAATAGGGCACGCGGCGCAGCAGCGCCAGGTACAGGTCCAACTGGCGGGCCATGGCCTGCTCATCCAGTGCCAGGCGAGTGGTCGACAGCAGCGCCAAGGCCACCAGGTTCACCGGGTTCACCGCAGCGGCCTCGTTCAAGTGGCGGGCCACCTGCTCGCCGAGGCGGTGAGTGGTTTCATTCAGCCAGGCCGGCTTGTAGTTCGGGCCCAGTTCCTGAGAGCGCCAATCCGGTTGCTCGTGGTCGAGAAACTCCGCCAGCTTGATCGGCTCACCGAAGTTGACCGCGACCTGGCCGAAGCGCTGCTTGAGCGCGCCTGCCACTTTGAAAATATCGAAAATCGACTCTTTCTTCTTGCTCGCACCGCGCAGCTCGCCCAGGTAGGTACGGCCTTCCAGCACCCGTTCATAGCCGATATACACCGGCACGAACACGATGGGCATGCGCGAAGAGCGCAGGAAACTGCGCAGGGTGATCGCCAGCATCCCGGTTTTCGGCTGCAGCATGCGCCCGGTGCGCGAACGGCCGCCTTCGACGAAGTACTCCACCGGGAAACCCTTGGTGAACAGGGTGTGCAGGTATTCGTTGAATACCGAGGTGTACAGCGGGTTGCCCTTGAAGGTGCGGCGCATGAAAAACGCACCGCCACGACGCAGCAGGCTGCCGATCACGGGCATGTTCAGGTTGATGCCGGCGGCAATGTGCGGCGGGGTCAGGCCATTCTTGAACAGCAGGTAGGACAGCAGCAGGTAGTCGATATGGCTGCGGTGGCAAGGCACGTAGATCACTTCGTAGCCCTGGGCAACCTGTTGCACACCCTCGATGTTATTGACCTTGATGCCGTCGTAGATTTTGTTCCAGAACCAGCTCAGCACCACTTCCAGGAAGCGGATCGCCGTGTAGGTGTAGTCCGAGGCGATTTCGTTGCCATAGCGCAGCGCCAGGGCCTTGGCTTTTTCCGGCGAGATTTTCTCGCGCTCGGCTTCATCGGCAATGGCCTGGCGCACCAGCGGCATATTGACCAGGCCCTTCACCAGGTTGCGACGGTGGGACAGGTCGGGGCCGATCACGGCGGTCTTCAGGTTACGAAAGTGCACGCGCAGGATGCGTTGGGCCATGCGCACGGTGCGTTCGTGCCCTTTATTGTGCTCGATCAATTCACGCAGGTTGATGGGCGCGGAGAATTGCACCCGGGTCTTGCGACCCAGGATCAGAATGCTCAACAACCGGCGCAGGCGCCCGGTGACCGCCCAGCTGTCGGCGAACAACAGTTTCCAGGGGCTGGACTCACTTGCGGGGGATTGGCCCCAGAACACGCTGACCGGAATGATTTGTGCATTCTCTTCGGCATGTTCGGTCAGGGTGTTGACCAGGCGCGTCAGGGTGGGCGGTGTGCCGCGCTTGTCCTGGCGGCCGAGCCAATCCGGGTCCGGCGTGAGGTAAAAGAACGCTGCGGGTTCCATCAACGGGCCTACCGAAACCGGCAGCACCGGGCGCGGCAGGCCGGCCTTGGTGCACTCGGTATCGACCACGGCCAATTCGGTCAGGGAGGGCGATTGCAGGACGTAGAACACCGGCCGGCTGCGGTCCAGGTTAAGGGTGAGGGACGACTGGTTGATCGTCTCCGAGCGAACCCAGAGGTACAGCAGTCGACGCAAGGTGCCAAACACCAGACGACGGAACGGGGAGCGGGTCATAGGCGAACTGCTTCAAGTGGAAAAAACCGAGCAGGCGCTCGGGCGGGTAGTGTGCCGTATTCACCGAAAATCGGCAAAAAAGCGGCGATGTAAAGTTGGGTTGATGGTTTTTGAACGTGTCTTATACTCGGCAGTTCAACGCCAGCGACTCAATAATAAAAACCAGTGGGAGTGAACAGATGACAACGCGCGAAACCGGCAGTGTGAAGTGGTTCAACGACGCCAAGGGCTATGGCTTTATCCAGCGTGAAGACGGCAAGGATGTGTTCGTGCACTACCGCGCCATTCGCGGTGACGGCCACCGCTCGCTGGCCGAGGGCCAACAGGTGGAATACGCCGTGGTGACAGGCGATAAGGGCTTGCAGGCGGAGGATGTGGTCGGCCTGTAATTTGCTACACCGCCAAACCCATGTGGGAGGGGGCTTGCTCCCGATTGCTGAGTGTCAGTCGCTGAATAAATCGACTGATCCACCGCTATCGGGAGCAAGCCCCCTCCCACATTTTTGATTGGGTTTGCAGCGTTCGGGGTCAGGCGGTTTTCCAGGTGATCTGTTCTTCGCCGTCTGCGCTGATGCGAATCCAGGTGTCAGCGCTGTCTTCGCCCTCTTCCTCGACCCAAGTCCCTGGCGCGCAGCGCACTTCAACATTCAATGCGGCAAACGCGGCGCGGGCGCAGGCGATGTCGTCGTCCCACGGCGTCTGATCGCTTTCCAGGTACAGGCTGTTCCATTTGCCGACCGCTTTTGGCAGCCAGGTCACCGGCACGTTGCCGGCTTTGCACTTGTAGGTCTGGCCCTTCTGGACCCAGTCGGTGCACGGGCCCAGGGCGGCGCCCAGCCAGGCGGCGATGGCCTTGTAGTCGACGTCGGCGTCCTTCAGGTAAATCTCAATATCGGGTTGGCGCATGGATGTTCCTCGTTGCGGGATTCGAAAATCCATTCGCGGGTGCTGAAAAGTCGGTTATTGAAGCACGAAATAATCGTAGCGCATCGACACGGTGACCTGCAGCGGCTCGGCGGCTTCGATCACCTCGCTGCGGCGCTCGGCGCTCGCACGCCAGCCGTGAGGGGTCATGGCCAGCAGGTTGGCGCGGTCCCCGGGCTCGGCCAGGCGCAGTGTGAACTCAAGGGTTTCACTGTGCGCCAAGCCCATGCCATCCGGCACCAGCGCCAGGTGTTTGTCGTCGGTGTATTCGCGCACTTCGTCGTACAAGCGTTCGCGCAGCTCCATCAGGTGGCCGCGGGTGGGACCCACCTTCATCAAGCCGCCGCCAGGGCTGAGCAGGCGCTTGGCTTCCTGCCAGTCCAGCGGGCTGAACACGCTGGCGAGAAACTGGCAACTGGCGTCGGCCAATGGGACGCGGGCCATGCTGGCGATCAACCAGGTCAGCGCCGGGTTGCGCTTGCACGCGCGCTTGACCGCTTCCTTGGAAATATCCAGGGCGTAGCCGTCGGCGTCGGGCAGGGCATCGGCGATTTGCGCGGTGTAGTAGCCCTCGCCACAGCCGATGTCCACCCAGCGTTGTGGCGCGCGTTCGGCGGCCAGCTCCGCCAGTCGCTTGGCCACAGGGGCGTAGTGCCCGGCATTGAGGAAGTCGCGGCGCGCCTCGACCATCGCCAGGTTATCGCCGGGGTCGCGGCTGTTCTTGTGCTGCACCGGCAACAGGTTCAGGTAACCCTGGCGCGCGCGGTCGAAACGGTGCCCGGCGGGGCACGCCACACCGTTGTCCACCGCAGTGAGCGGGGCGCTGCAAAGGGGGCAGGCAAGCATCAGGCGAGCAACTTGATCAGGGTCTGGTAGTAAATTTCGGTCAACACATCGAGGTCGCTGGCGAGGACGCGCTCGTTGACCTGATGGATCGTCGCATTCACCGGGCCCAACTCGACCACCTGGGTGCCCAGGGTCGCAATGAAACGGCCGTCCGAGGTGCCGCCACTGGTGGATGCCTTGGTTTCACGCCCGGTGATCGCCTTGATGCTGGCCGATACCGCGTCGAGCAATGCGCCCGGCTCGGTGAGGAACGGTAGCCCCGACAGCGCCCAGTCCACATGCCAGTCCAGGCCGTGTTTATCCAGAATCGCTGCGACCCGCTGCTGCAACCCTTCCACGGTGGATTCGGTGGAGAAACGGAAGTTGAACACCGCTGTCAGGTCGCCGGGAATGACGTTGGTGGCGCCGGTGCCGGAATTAAGGTTGGAGATCTGGAAACTGGTCGGTGGGAAGAAGGTGTTGCCGTCATCCCAATGCTCGGCGGCGAGTTCGGCCAATGCCGGTGCGGCCAGATGGATCGGGTTCTTCGCCAGGTGCGGATACGCCACGTGGCCCTGTACACCGCGCACGGTCAGGGTGGCGCCGAGGGAGCCACGACGGCCGTTCTTGACCACATCGCCCACCAGTGTCGTGCTCGATGGCTCGCCGACGATGCACCAGTCAAGGCGCTCGTTGCGTGCGGCCAGGCGCTCGACCACGGCCTTGGTGCCATGGTGCGCCGGGCCTTCTTCATCGCTGGTAATCAGGAAGGCCACCGAGCCTTTGTGGTCCGGGTAGTCGGCGACAAAACGCTCCGCCGCCACCAGCATCGCCGCCAGGCTGCCTTTCATATCCGCCGCGCCACGGCCGCACAGCATGCCGTGTTCGTCGATCAGCGCGTCGAACGGGTCGTTCTGCCAGGCCTGCACCGGCCCGGTCGGCACCACGTCGGTGTGGCCGGCAAAGCACAGCACCGGGCCTTCCTGGTTGCCATGGGTGGCCCAGAAGTTATCCACCTCGAAAATGCGCATCGGCTCGAGCGCAAAACCGGCGTCGCCCAGTCGCTGCATCATCAGCTTCTGGCAATCGGCATCGATCGGCGTGACCGACGGGCGACGGATCAGGTCGATGGCGAGTTGAAGGGTCGGCGAAAGGTCGGCATGGGCCGTCATGGGAAAACTCCGGAAATCGAGACAGCGACGTTCTAATTGTAGGAGCGAGGCGGGCGGCTAGCCCTTGCTCGCGAAAAACGCAAGGGCTCCGCGTGCATTCAGGGTACCCGCTTCATCGTTAACGATTTTCGCGAGCAAGCTCGCTCCTACAGTGATGTGTGCAAGGCGTGTAAAACGGCCGTTATCTTATAGCAAAACGGCGGCCAGAGGCCGCCGTTTAGTGCATTGCGCAAGTTTTTACACGGCGGTGACAGGCTCTGCCTTCGGCGCCGGTTTCGGCAGCGACGACAAAAACGCCATGATCAGCGCCGCCAAGTACGGCAGCGACTGCACCAGCAACATCACCACCCAGAAGCGCATGTCATTGCTCGGCAGGCCTTGCACCAGGTAAATCCCCAAGGCGGCGCCCCACAACAGCAGCATGATGAACATTTCTTCGCGGGCTTCGGAAATCGCCACCCAGAAGCCGTGGTTATCCGCGTTTTTCGGTGTACGAAAGAACGGAATGCTGGTGGTGAAGAAGCCGTACAGCACCGCTTTGGCGATGGTGTGCGACAACGCCAGGCCGGCCAGGGCCGCGCAGAAGGCATCCTTGAGGTTCACCCCGACCGCACGGCGGTAGAGGAAGATGATCTTGCCCACCTTGAACACGAACAACGCCAACGGCGGGATCGCGAAGATCAGCAACGGCGGATCGACGCGGGTCGGCACGATGATCATCGCCGCCGACCACAGCAGCGCGCCCACGGTGAAGAAGATGTTCATGCCATCGGCCACCCACGGCAGCCAGCCCGCGAGGAAGTGATAGCGCTGGCCACGGGTCAGCTCAGTGCCTTTGCCGCGCAGCAGGCTGGCGGTGTGGCGCTTGATGATCTGAATCGCACCGTAGGCCCAGCGGAAACGCTGTTTCTTGAAGTCGATAAAGGTGTCGGGCATCAGGCCCTTGCCGTAGCTGTCGTGGTAATACGCCGCCGACAGGCCTTTTTCGAACACGCGCAGGCCCAGTTCGGCGTCTTCACAGATGCACCAGTCGGCCCAGCCGAGTTCTTCGAGCACCGAGCGACGGGTCATGGTCATGGTGCCGTGCTGGATGATCGCGTCGCGGTCGTTGCGGGTGACCATGCCGATATGGAAGAAGCCTTTGTATTCCGCGTAGCAGAGCTTCTTGAAGGTGCTTTCGTTCTGGTCGCGGTAATCCTGGGGCGACTGCACCACGGCGATTTTCGGGTCGGCGAAGTGCGGCACCATATGCTTGAGCCAGTTGGGCGACACGCAGTAGTCCGAGTCGATCACCGCGATCACTTCGGCGTCCTTTGCGGTGTGCGGGATCAGGTAGTTCAGCGCGCCACCCTTGAAACCGGCCAGGGGCGCGACGTGGAAGAACTTGAAGCGCGGGCCCAGGGTTTCGCAGTAGTCGCGCACCGGTTCCCATACCGCCGGGTCCTTGGTGTTGTTGTCGATGATCAGGACTTCGTAGTCCGGGTAATCGAGTGCGGCCAGGGCGTCGAGGGTCTGTTTGACCATCTCCGGCGGCTCGTTGTAGCACGGCACATGGATCGACACTTTCGGACGGTAGTCCGATTCCCCTTCGACCGGCAGGAATTCACGTCGGCGTTTGTGGGTCCACACCGCTTCCGCCAGTTCGTGGGCTTCGGTCAGCAGCACGATAAACACACCCAGGGCACCGAGGGCCAGGAGAATGCCCACGGTCACGCTGAACCAGGTGCTGTATTGCTGGCTGTAGTCGTAGCCGATCCACACCAGCACCGAACCGCAAAGGAACGCGATAAACGTCAGGAAGGTACGACCGCGTTGGCGCAGGGCCGAGCCGTCGATCATCAGCAGGGTCAGGGACAGCAGCGCCAGCACCACCGAACCGATGGCCAGCACGCGCCACTGCGGAATTGCGACCACCGGGCCTTCAAAGTTGAATTTCTGCTGACGCGCGGCGTTGAATACGCCCCAATAAGCGCCCGCCGAGCCTTCGTCGCTGACTTTCCAAGGCTGATCGAACGCCTCGATGACAAAGTAGTTGTAGCCCTGGCGATTGAGTTTGTTCACCAGCGTGCGCAGGTAAACCGCCTGGTCGGCAGGTGAGGTTTCATTACCACCGCGCATGCGTCCGTTACTCGGCCAGCCAATTTCCGACAGCAGCAGCGGCTTTTTCGGGAACAGTTTCTTCAGGTCCCGCGCACGGTCGAGTACGTACTGGCCGGCCTTGTCCATGGGGATAAATTCCCAGAACGGCAGGATGTGCGCGGCGATCAGGTCGACGTGCTTGGCCAGTTCCGGGTTTTTTTCCCAAATGTGCCACTGCTCGGAAGTCGTCACCGGCACCTTGACCGCTGCACGCACGCGGTCCAGTAGCACGATCAAGTCCTGCGGGGTGATTTCTTCACGGAACAACGCTTCGTTACCGACCACCACGCGCACGACGCTGCGCGAGCTGTTGGCGATTTCGATGGCGCGCTGGATTTCGCGTTCGTTGCGCTCAAGGTCCGGGCTGATCCAGATCCCCAGTGTCACCCGCAGGCCGAACTCTTCGGCCAGCTTGGGAATATCGCCCAGGGTGCCGTCGACCGAGTAGGTACGGATGTTGTCCGTCAGCTTGCTCATGATCGCCAGGTCCTGGCGCATCTGGTCGTCAGACGGGTATTGGTTTTTCTGAGGATACTGGCCTTGCTGGAACGGCGAGTAAGAGAACCCGGAGATCTGTTCGGGCCAGTTGGGAGCGGTGACCGGGCGGTTGATCAGCGCCCAGAAGCCAGTGAACAGCGCGGCGATTGCCAGCACGATCACCAGGTTGAGTCCAAATTTACGCGATGCCATGGTTATTTCGGGTTCCAAAGGGTGTGGAACGAAAAGAGGTGTCGGCCTGCACCGAACGGCGCGCATCCTACACCGGCCTTTCCCTGAGCGTACAGCAGACAGAGAAAAGCCGGACGTTAGTCCGCGAATGTTCACCTAAGTTCTTTACTTGTAGCTGGAAGCTTCGAACTTGTCGCGGCGTAGTCCATAATGCGCGCCGGTTTTTAGGGTAATGGTCATGAGCACAGAAGATCCGCGGTTTGCAGGCGTCGCCCGCTTGTATGGCATTGAAGGCCTGGAACGCTTGAAAGCGGCCCATGTGGCGATCGTCGGCGTCGGCGGCGTGGGCTCGTGGGCGGCGGAAGCGATAGCCCGTTGCGGGGTGGGCGAGATTTCGCTGTTTGACCTGGATGACGTTTGCGTCAGCAACAGCAACCGCCAGCTGCATGCGCTGGACAGCACCGTGGGCAAACCCAAGGTCCAGGTGATGGCCGAACGCCTGCGCGGTATCAACCCGGATTGCACCGTGCATGCGGTGGCGGACTTCGTTACCCGCGACACCATGGCCGAGTACATCACCCCGAACATCGATTGCGTGATCGATTGTATCGACGCGGTCAACGCCAAGGCGGCGCTGATTGCCTGGTGCAAACGCCGCAAGATCCAGATCATCACCACCGGTGGCGCCGGCGGGCAGATCGACCCGACGCTGATCCAGGTGTGCGACCTGAACCGCACCTTCAACGACCCGCTGGCCTCGAAAGTGCGCTCCACTCTTCGTCGTGACTATGGCTTCTCACGCACGGTAACCCGCCATTACAGCGTGCCCTGCGTGTTTTCCACCGAGCAGCTGCGCTATCCCAAGCCGGACGGCAGCATCTGTTTGCAGAAGAGTTTTGTCGGCGATGGCGTGAAGCTGGACTGCGCGGGAGGGTTTGGCGCGGTAATGATGGTGACCGCTACGTTCGGCATGGTGGCGGCGACCAAGGCGGTGGACAAGATTGTGGCCGGGGTGCGCCGGCCGTCGGA
Source organism: Pseudomonas sp. R4-34-07 (assembly GCF_003852375.1). Classification (NCBI taxonomy): domain Bacteria; kingdom Pseudomonadati; phylum Pseudomonadota; class Gammaproteobacteria; order Pseudomonadales; family Pseudomonadaceae; genus Pseudomonas; species Pseudomonas sp. R4-34-07. Next base: position 1,358,766 of record NZ_CP027760.1, read on the forward strand.
GCGGGTCAAGCCTGCCTGAAAATGTGGGAGGGGGCTTGCTCCCGATAGCGGTGGATCAATCAGCTTATTCAGCGACTGACACTCAGCCATCGGGGGCAAGCCCCCTCCCACATTTGGTTTTATGTATGGCTGAGTTCGCGCATGCGCTGCAAGACTGCATTGAGGCCATTGCTGCGTGACGGCGACAGTTGGCGGGAAAGCCCGAGTTGATTGAACCAGTCGGGCAAGTCCACCGCCTGCAACTCAGCCGCCGACAACCCATTCACCCGCGCCAGCAATAACGCCACCAGTCCACGAATCATCCGCGCCTCGCTGCTGGCGGCAAACTGCCAGTGGCCATTGTGCAAATGCCCCACCAACCACACCAGGCTCTCACAGCCCTGTACGAGGTTGGCATCGACCTTGTCCTCATCCGCCAAGGCGGGCAGGCGCTCACCCCATTGCATCAGCATTCGGGCGCGTTGTTCCCAACTGCCGACTGACTGAAAGGCTTCCAGCGCGGCCACCGCATCCACCGGCAAGCTCATCGCAGCATCTCCAGCGCCTGGTCCAGCGCTTCAAAGAAGCGCTCCAGGTCATCGGAGTCGTTGTACAGCGCGAGGGACACGCGAATCGCCCCCGGCAGCTGCAGCATCTTGAGCAACGGCATCGCACAGTGATGACCGGCACGCACGGCGACCCCCTGCTCGGTCAGCAGGTGCGCGAGGTCGGCGTTATGCACGCCCTCGACCACAAAGCTGACCAGCGCCACTTGCGGCGCGCCGAGTATGCGCACGCCATTGCGCGCTTTTAAACCGCGCAGCAAATAATCGTGCAGTGCCGCTTCATGCCTGACCACCGCCTGTGGATCCAGCGAGATCAGGTAATCCAGGGTCGCACCCAGGCCGATCACGCCAGCTATCGGTGGCGTTCCCGCCTCAAGACCCAGGGGGGCAGGGCGGAAGCTGGCGCTGTGGTAGTCCGCCTGCTGCACCATTTCTCCGCCAAACTGCCAGTGGCGCAGGTGATGCAAGGCTTCATGGCGGCCGTAGAGCACGCCGACCCCGTCTGGGCCGTACAGTTTGTGACTGGAAAATACATAGAAGTCGCAGCCCAGAGCCTGCACGTCGTGGCGGCCATGGACAATGCCTTGGGCGCCGTCGATCACCGTCAGCGCGCCGTGGCTGCGGGCCAGCCCGAGCAAGGCGTCGAGCGGCTGCCAGGTGCCGAGTACGTTGGATAACTGGCTGACCGCCAACAGCCGCGTGCGCGGGCCGATCAGCCGGGCAGCGGAGTCAAGGTCGATCACGCCGTCAGCGTCCAGGGGCAGTATCACCAGCGTCAGTGCGCGACGTCTGGCCAGTTGCTGCCAGGGCAACAGGTTGGCGTGGTGCTCCAGGGCGCTGATGGCAATCTCATCGCCCGCGTCGAATAAGTGCTCGAGGCCGTAGGCCAGGAGGTTCAGCGCAGAGGTCGCGCCGTGGGTAAACACCACCTGCCCGCTGTCACCCGCATTCAACCACTGCGCAACCTTGCTGCGACTGTCTTCAAACGCCTGGGTCGCATGGGCTCCCGGCAAATGCTGGGCACGGTGCACGTTGGCTGCGCCATTGGCGTAGTAATGGCTGATTGCATCCAGCAGGGCTTGGGGTTTTTGCGTGGTGGCGGCGTTGTCCAGGTAGGTCTGGTCTTGCCGTTGCAGGGTGGCGATGGCTGGGAAGTCGGCACGCCAGGGGGAGGGCACAAGCATGATGTTCAAGACTCGTATAAGCGGGCCGCAACCCGAAGGTGCGGCCCGCTGGGGCATCGAGTGGCTGCTTAGTTGTGAGCGTGCAGCGCTTCGTTCAGTTCGATGGCCGATTTGTGGGTTTTGCACTCCACGGCACCGGTCTCGGAGTTGCGGCGGAACAGCAGGTCCGGTTGGCCGGCCAGTTCACGCGCCTTGACCACTTTGACCAGTTGGTTCTTCTCGTCCAGCAAGGCAACTTTGGTCCCGGCGGTCACGTACAGGCCGGACTCCACGGTGTTGCGGTCGCCCAGCGGGATACCGATACCAGCATTGGCGCCGATCAGGCAGCCTTCGCCGACCTTGATCACGATGTTGCCGCCGCCCGACAGGGTACCCATGGTCGAGCAGCCGCCGCCCAGGTCGGAACCCTTGCCGACGAACACGCCAGCCGATACGCGGCCTTCGATCATGCCCGGGCCTTCGGTGCCGGCGTTGAAGTTGACGAAACCTTCGTGCATGACGGTGGTGCCTTCGCCCACGTAGGCGCCCAGGCGCAGGCGGGCGGCATCAGCGATACGCACACCGCTCGGTACGACGTAGTCGGTCATTTTCGGGAACTTGTCCACCGAGAACACTTCCAGCAGCTCGCCGCGCAGGCGTGCTTCCAACTGGCGTTCGGCCAGTTCGGCGATGTCGATGGCGCCCTGGCTGGTCCAGGCCACGTTCGGCAGTTGCGGGAACACGCCGGCCAGGTTCAGGCCGTGGGGTTTGACCAGGCGGTGGGACAGCAGGTGCAGCTTGAGGTAGGCCTCAGGCGTGGAGGTCAGGGCGGCGTCTTCGGCCAGCAAGGTCGCAACCAGCGGCGTATGGCTTTCAGCCAGGCGGCTCAACAGGGCGGCCTGGGTGGCGTCGACGCCTTTGAGCGCGTCGGCCAGTTGCAGGGCCTGGGTGACGGTGAAGGTAATCGCCTGGTTGCCTTCGGTGTAGCCAAGGATCGGCGCGATGGCCGCGACGATGTCAGCCGACGGGTTGAGCAAGGGCTGTGCGTAAAACACTTCCAGCCAAGCACCTTGGCGGTTCTGAGTGCCGACGCCGAAGCCCAGGCTGAACAGGGAATTGGACATGCTGTTACCTCTACAAAAATGGAAGGCTGGCCTACTTGAGGGCCGCCGAATAACTATCTGGCTTGAAGCCAATCAGGGTTCTGTCACCGAGATCGAGCACCGGGCGCTTGATCATCGAGGGTTGCGCGAGCATCAATTCAATGGCTTTCGACTGATCGAGATCGGCTTTGCGTTCGTCTTCGAGTTTGCGAAAGGTGGTGCCCGCACGGTTCAAAACCACCTGCCAACCGTGCTCGTCGCACCATTGGGTCAAGTGTTCGCGGTCGATACCGGCCGTTTTGTAATCATGGAACTCATAGCTCACAGCGTGCTCATCAAGCCAGGTGCGCGCCTTTTTCATGGTGTCGCAGGCTTTGATGCCGAAAAGGTGCAAGGTTTTGCTTGAAGCGGTCAAGGAATTGCCCCCTTTGGACGAATGAAAAATGAAAGATCGCGGATTATGCCACGCCCAGCGCGTTTCGGCGCCGTTCGTCAGCGCTGTGCGACGTTTGTGCAAAGGGCAGTGCGCCGCATAGCCGGTTACCATAGCCGGGTAATATGGCACTTCAACGGCCAGTTGTTGCCTCATGTGTGTCGTTGCAAGTCGATTGTCTGGGAAACCCGCGTTATGCAAACCGCCTACACCGTTCTTATCCTGCTGATGCTGGTCAGCGTGTCGCGTCTGGTCGGGCGCATCATTCCTCTGCCGCTGCCGCTGGTACAGATTGCCGCCGGGGCCCTGCTGGCCTGGCCCACGTTGGGGCTGCATGTGGCGCTGGACCCGGAGCTGTTCCTGTTTCTGTTCTTGCCGCCGCTGCTGTTTTCCGATGGCTGGCGCATGCCCAAGCGTGAGCTGTGGCGCCTGCGCGGGCCGATCCTGACCTTGGCCGTGGGGCTGGTGCTGTTTACGGTGGTCGGCGCGGGGTACTTCATTCACTGGATTCTGCCGACGATTCCGTTGCCGGTAGCCTTTGCCCTGGCGGCCGTGTTGTCGCCGACGGATGCCGTGGCGGTGTCGGCGATTGCCCAGAATCGCCTGCCTACGCCCTTGATGCACATGCTCCAGGGTGAGGCCTTGATGAATGATGCGTCGGGCCTGGTGACCTTCAAGTTTGCCCTGGCTGCCGCGTTGACCGGGGTGTTTTCCCTGGCCGATGCCAGCCTGACCTTTGTCTTGGTCGCAGTGGGTGGGCTGGCGGTCGGTGTGGCGTTGAGCTGGCTGGTCGGTCGCCTGCGCGCCTGGATGATTGCACGGGGTTGGGATGACCCGGCCACCCACGTTGTGTTCATGTTGCTGCTGCCGTTCGCGGCCTACGTGCTGGCGGAGCGCTTGGGCGCGTCGGGCATTTTGTCGGCCGTGGCGGCGGGCATGATGCAGAGCTGGCTGGACCTGCTGCCGCGTCAAACCAGTACACGCCTGCTCAATCGCAGTGTCTGGTCGCTGCTGGAGTTTGCCTTCAACGGCCTGATCTTTCTGCTGCTGGGCCTGCAACTGCCGGACATCATCAAGGCAGTGGTGAGTCATGAGCCGACGTTGTGGCCGGCCTTGATGTACCGCTGCCTGGACGTGGTTGCGATCTTCGTGGTGCTGGTGGTGTTGCGCTTTATCTGGGTACAAAGCATTTGGCGGCTGTCAGGCTTGCTGCGTCGTGTGCGTGGGAAAAGCGAGCTGACCTTGGTACCCACGGCGCGATCCTGTTGGCTGCTGACGGTGGGCGGCGTACGCGGTGCGGTGACACTGGCGGGCGTGATGTCGGTGCCATTGCTGCTGGCGCCGGGCCAGGCTTTTCCGGAGCGCGACCTGCTGATCTTTATCGCGGCCGGCGTCATTCTGTTGTCGCTGGTCGCCGCCTGTATCGCGCTGCCGTTGCTGCTTCGCGGGATCGAAAAGAGCCCCGATGAAAAGCGTCACCGGGAGGTTCGCGAGGCCTGGAAAAAAACCGCCGTGGCAGCGATCCATGCGCTGGAGGCTGAAGAACCTGATGAAACCGCAGTGTCGGATGCGGCTCAAGCGGCATTGGCCACTGAGCTCAAGGCGCGATTGATGTCGGAATATCGCCACCAGCTTGAGGTATTCAACGATTCCGCCGAAGCCCAGGCCCTGGCGCTGCAGATGGACCTGCTGGAACGCAAGCTGCGGCTCAAGGGGCTGCGCGCGCAGCGGCTGGAGTTGTACCGTTTGAGTCGGCAACATCAAATTGGCGATGATGTATTGCGCGAAGTTCTGGCGGATCTGGATATGAGTGAAGCGAACTTGGGCAGCGTCAAGTAGTTTGGGCATTGATCATTGCGCGGATGCCGGTACTGAGCAGTTTGCCGAGCAGTGTTTTATCTTCAGGGTACAGTGACTGCACAAAGCTTTTATCGCCTTCAGACAGTTTGAAGTTGCGCGGGATGGGATTTCCGCTATTCAGGTGTGAGGCGCGAATCCCATAGTGCATGATGGATTTGTCATCATAGTTTGAAGTCTTTACCTCTTTGCGCGAGAAGGGGCGGAGGATATCGTTCTTGGCCTTATAGGAGGGTTCTCCTCTCGATGCATATTCGTCATAGATGTTCTGCCTGTTCAGGTCCAATGTCCGATCGGGGTGCTGATGCTCATGTTTGAGGCCGATGGCGTGGCCGAATTCATGCTGGATCGTTGCGGCGACGCTGCTTGGCGAGACTGTGAAGTTAATGCCCATGGTCGGTTCGGATAAAGGCACCTTCTTTGCGTCGGTGCCCACGTTTGACCATCCTGCTCTCGTGTCAGCGTCCGCAGTGATGCGGATATCGCCATTGGGGCTGTCGGTGAACTTGAAGTAGAGACTGGTATGGGGGGGCCATGCGTTGATGTTGTGCTTTACCAACGCTTTTTGTTCTGGGGTCATGTTCAGCAGGGAGATAGTCAGCACCGAATGCTGAGGCCAGAGCTTGTCGGGCATGGCGACGCCGCGCTTACTTCTATTGAGCGGCGCAGTGACGCAATGAGCATAAGGCGAAGTGGGCGAAGTCGTGAGCGTCATGCGGGTCACCTAAGTGTTTATATGAACTTAGGTGTAAGGTTTGCGTGTTTCTGTTCCCTCTCAATGGTTGCAAGAAACAACGCTGGAGGCCGCCCCGTTGGGAGCGGCTTGTGTCTCAACCGCGGCGCTGGATGAAATCGCGAATCCGCCCAGCCGCTTCGACACATTCGGCCAGCGGTGCAACCAATGCCAGGCGTACACGCCCGGCGCCTGGGTTGAAGCCATCCACTTCGCGGGACAGGTAAGAGCCCGGTACCACCGTCACATGTTCCTCCACGAACAAATCACGGCAGAAAGCAGCATCGTCCCCGTTCACATTCGGCCACAAATAAAAGCCGCCGTCCGGGCTTTGCACATCCAGCACCGGTTTGAGGATCGCCAGCACTGCGTCGAACTTCTCGCGATACAGGTCACGGTTGGCCTGTACGTGCGCTTCGTCCTGCCAGGCGGCGATGCTGGCCAGCTGGGTTTGCACCGGCATTGCGCAGCCGTGATAGGTGCGATACAGCAGGAAAGCCTTGAGAATCTCAGCATCGCCAGCGACAAAGCCCGAACGCAGGCCCGGCAGGTTGGAGCGCTTGGACAGGCTGTGGAACACCACGCAACGCTTGAAGTCCTGGCGACCCAGTTCGACACAGGCGCTCAGCAGGCCTGGCGGCGGGGTTTGCTCATCGAAGTACAGCTCGCTGTAGCACTCGTCGGCGGCGATCACGAAATCGTGCTCATCGGCCAGGGCGATCAGCTTTTTCAGGGTGTCCACCGGAATCAGCGCGCCGGTCGGGTTGCCCGGAGAGCACAGGAACAGGATCTGGCAACGTTTCCAGATGTCTGGCGACACGGCATCGAAGTCCGGGTTGAAACCATTGGTGTCCAGGCACGCCAGGTAATGCGGCTTGGCGCCGGCGAGGAACGCGGCGCCTTCGTAGATCTGGTAGAACGGGTTCGGGCTCACCACGAGCGCGTCGTCATCGCGATTGACCACGGTCTGGGTAAAGGCGAACAGTGCCTCGCGTGTGCCGTTGACCGGCAGGATATTGCGCGCCGGGTCCAGCCAGCCTGCAGGTACGTTGAAGCGGCGCTCGCACCAGGCGCCAATGGCCTCGCGTAATGCGGGGATGCCCAGTGTGGTCGGGTACACCGCCATCTGGTCCAGGTTGTTGCTCAGCGCCTCAGCCACGAAACTCGGTGATTTGTGCTTGGGCTCGCCAATCGACAGGGCAATCGGGCGTTTGTCCGGGTTGGGGGTGACGCTGCCGAGCAGGGCGCGCAGTTTCTCGAATGGGTAAGGCTGCAGCTGGTTCAGGGCATTGTTCATCGCAAGTCTCGTCAATTCAGTTGTCGGCACGCGGTCTGGTTGCCGGCGAAAATTCAATGTAGGAGGGGGCTTGCTCCCGATTGCGTTGTGTCAGTCAGCTGATCTTATCTGATCCACTGCTATCGGGAGCAAGCCCCCTCCCATATACGCCGGCGTTTCAAATCGTCAGGCGCGTCAGCGCGACGCCAGGTTCCTGGGTCACGCTCAATTGCTCCACGATCGCATCCTGCAAACGGCGGCACAGCTCAGGGTCGGACAGCGGCTGGTTATCGGCGTCGGTGATAAAGAACACGTCTTCCACGCGCTCGCCGAGGGTCGCAATCTTGGCGTTCTGCAGCGACAGGTCGAACTCCAGGAAAATCCCGCCGATGCGTGCCAGCAGGCCTGGCCGATCCGGCGCGCTCAGCTCCAGCACGGTTACCGGGCGCTGGGCGTCGTTGGAGATCGTCACCTGCGGCGCAAAGGCAAAGTGCTTGAGCTGGCGCGGTACCCGGCGCTGGATGATGGTCGGGTAATCATCCGGGTTGCGCAGGGCTTCGGTCAGGCCTTCGCGGATCTTCTTCACACGCACCGGATTGTCGCCAATCGAGTCGCCTTCGGTGTCGAGCACAATGTAGGTGTCGAGGGTGAACTGGCTGCTGGAGGTGATCACCCGGGCGTCATGAATGTTCAGGTTGAGCTGGTCCATAGCCGCCACGGTCACGGCGAAGAAGTCATGTTGGTCCGGCGCGTAGATGAAGATCTGCGTGCCGCCTTCGAATTCGCGCTGGGTGGTTTCCTTGATCAGGACCAGAGGGCCGCCATCGGCCGGCTGTTGAAGGATGGCGTCGGTGTGCCAGGCGACATCGCCGGCGGTGTGGCGCAGGAAATAATCGTCACCCAGTTGCGACCACAGTTGTTCGACATCGTCCGGGTCGTTGCCGCCGCGCACCAGGATATCCAGGGCCGCGCTTTGGGTGCGGCGAATCTGCTCTTCTCGGTCCACCGGGTTTTCCAGGCCGCGGCGCAGGGCGCGCTTGGTCTCGGTGTACAACTGGCGCAACAGGCTGGCGCGCCAGGAGTTCCATAACGTCGGGTTGGTGGCGTTGATGTCGGAGACGGTCAGCACGTAGAGGTAGTCGAGGCGGGTTTCATCGCCGACGATCTGCGCGAAGTCGTGGATCACTTGCGGGTCGGACAAGTCCTTGCGCTGGGCGGTGGTCGACATCACCAGGTGGTTCTGCACCAGCCAGACGATCAGGCGGCTGTCCCACAACGGCAACTGGTGGCGTTGGCAGAACGCTTCGGCATCCACCGCGCCGATCTCCGAGTGATCGCCATGCCGGCCCTTGCCGATGTCGTGGTACAGGCCGGCCAGGTAAATCAATTCCGGCTTGGGCAGCTTGGCCATGAGCTTGCTGGCCAGTGGGAATTTCTCTGACACCTGGGTGTACTGCAACTTACGCAAGTGCTTGATCAGGTTGAGGGTGTGGGCGTCCACGGTATAGATGTGGAACAGGTCGTGCTGCATCTGCCCGACGATAAAGCCGAACTCCGGCAGGTAGCGCCCGAGGATGCCGTAGCGGTTCATCCGCCGCAGGTTGCGGTGGATGCCGATCTTGCACTTGAACAGTTCGATAAACAGGCTGGTGTTGCGGATGTCATGACGAAACTCATCGTCGATCAGATGACGGTTTTCCCGCAGCAGGCGAATGGTATCGGCGCGCACGCCTTTGATTTCCGGCTGCTGGGCCATCAGCACGAAGATTTCCAGCATGGCGAACGGCGTGCGGCGGAATACGTTGTCGTTGCGCGCCTCGATGTAACCGTCGTGCAGCTGGAAGCGCGAATTGATCGGTTGCGGCGGCGCTTCGTCTTCGGGGGCCAGGATCACTTCTTCGAAGTGCTGGATGATCAGGTCGCTGAGCTGGGCAATGCTCATCACTACGCGGTAGTACTGTTGCATGAAGCTTTCGATGCTGGTCTTGGCGTCTTCGCCTTCAAAACCCAGCAAGGTCGCGATGGAGCGTTGGTGGTCGAACAGCAGGCGGTCTTCCGAGCGCCCGGCAAGCATGTGCAGGGCGTAGCGTACTTTCCACAGGAACTCCTGGGACGAGGCCAGCAGGGCGTTTTCGCTCTCCACCAGAAAGCCCTCGCCGGCCAAGGCGCGCAGGTTCAGGGTGCCGTACTGGCGACGGGCCACCCACAAGATCGTCTGGATATCGCGCAGCCCGCCCGGCGAGCCTTTGACGTTGGGTTCCAGGTTGTATTCGGTGTCGTTGTATTTGTGGTGCCGCGCCTTTTGCTCGGCACGCTTGGCCAGGAAGAAATCCTTGCTCGGCCACATGTGTGCGGTGTTGGTGACTTCAAGCATGCGTTGGCGCAGGCGCTCGGGGCCGGCGATGGTGCGACTTTCCATCAGGTTGGTGATGACGGTCAGGTCGGCGCGGGCCTCTTCGGCGCATTCGTCCACCGAGCGTACGCTCTGGCCGACTTCCAGGCCGATGTCCCACAGCAGCGTCAGAAACCGCTCTATGGAATCGCGAAAAATCTCATGGTCGGCGCTGTCCAGCAGAATCAGCAGGTCGATGTCGGAGTAGGGGTGCAACTCACCACGACCGTAGCCGCCGACCGCCACCAGGGCAATATCCGCCTCGCTGCTCCAGCTGAACTGTTCCCAGGCTTTTTGCAGGATATTGTCGACGAACCAGGCGCGGTCCTCGATCAGCCGGCGTATGTCGCGGCCGCTGCGAAAGCGCCCATCGAGCACCTCGCGGGCCTGGCGGATCGCCTTCTTGAACGCGGCGATAGGGCTTGCCTTCAGCGCCAGTTCGGCCTGGAACTGGCCACGGTCGAAGAGTTCGGGATCCACCTGGGGCATCGATCGGCTTTCCTTTCTATCTGTCAGTCATTCACAACACGCTGTGGGAAAACCTGGGCAAGCTATCAGGCCGAAACGCGTGGGATTGTGTCATCGGCGCGCAGGGTGAAAATCTCGTAGCCGGTTTCGGTGACCAGCAGGGTGTGCTCCCACTGGGCCGAGAGTTTGCGGTCCTTGGTGATGGCGGTCCAGCCGTCGCCCAGCACCTTGGTGTCGGCCTTGCCCTGGTTGATCATCGGCTCGATGGTAAAGGTCATGCCGGCCTTGAGTTCCATGCCGGTGCCGGCGCGGCCGTAGTGCAGGATCTGCGGCTCTTCATGGAATACGGTACCGATGCCATGGCCGCAGAACTCGCGCACCACCGAGAAGCCGTTCTTTTCGGCGTGCTTCTGGATCACTTCACCGATATCGCCCAGGCGGCAGCCTGGCTTGACGATCTCGATGGCCTTGTACATGCATTCCTGGGTCACCTGGGACAGGCGTTCGGCCCAGACCGGCACGTTGCCGACGTGGAACATGCGACTGGTGTCGCCGAAGTAGCGGTCCTTGATCACGGTGACGTCGATGTTCAGGGTGTCGCCGTCCTTCAACGGCTTGTCACCCGGGATCCCGTGGCACACCACGTGGTTGACCGAGGTGCAGATCGACTTGGGAAAGCCTTTGTAGTTCAGTGGGGCCGGGATGGCCTTTTGCACATTGACAATATAGTCATGGCAGATCTGGTTCAGTTCTTCGGTGGTGACGCCGGGCTTGACGTGTTCGGCGATCATTTCCAGCACGTCGGCGGCCAGTTTGCCGGCGATGCGCATGCCGGCGATGTCTTCGGCGGTTTTCAAACTAACGGTCATACAGGCTCTCTCTAGCGCGACGCGCTGAAATCAATACGGTTCACGGGCGTGCGACACTTCGCACACGCCACAAAAAAACGCGATTCTAACAGACGCGGGCGACAAACCATGAGCCCCTGACGATCGCTTCTCTCTATAGAGTGGGGGTATATCGGCGCCATTCAAAGGGTTGGCGCAAGGAAGCTTGCGGCAAATGTGATTGCGGGTTCCGTTTTCGCCCTTGCTGTGGTATAAAATGCGCCGCTTTCCGGGGATGCCCCGCAGAGCTTAAATCCACACACGTGTCGACACGATGACCTGGGTGCCGGAGGCCTTGAAGCCGCTGGTTGGTCATTGGGATACGTGGAGGCCAAACCCGACTTAATTAAGGAACTATCATGTCCCAAGTCAACATGCGCGATATGCTGAAGGCCGGTGTGCACTTCGGTCACCAGACCCGTTACTGGAACCCGAAAATGGGCAAATACATTTTCGGCGCGCGTAACAAGATCCACATTATCAACCTTGAAAAAACCCTGCCAATGTTCAACGAAGCTTTGACTTTCGTAGAGCGCCTGGCCCAGGGCAAAAACAAGATCCTGTTCGTCGGCACCAAGCGTTCCGCTGGCAAGATCGTTGCTGAAGAAGCAGCACGTTGCGGTTCGCCGTACGTCGATCACCGCTGGTTGGGCGGCATGCTGACCAACTTCAAAACCATCCGTGCTTCCATCAAGCGTCTGCGTGACCTTGAAGTGCAAGCCGAAGACGGTACTTTCGCCAAGCTGACCAAGAAAGAGGCGCTGATGCGCACTCGCGACCTGGAAAAGCTCGATCGTTCCCTGGGTGGTATCAAGGACATGGGCGGTCTGCCTGACGCACTGTTCGTTATCGACGTTGATCACGAGCGCATCGCGATCACCGAAGCCAACAAGCTGGGCATCCCTGTTATCGGCGTAGTCGATACCAACAGCAGCCCGGATGGCGTTGACTACATCATCCCAGGTAACGATGACGCAATCCGCGCTATCCAGCTGTACATGGGTTCGATGGCTGACGCTGTAATCCGTGGTCGCAACCACGTTGCTGGTGGTACCGAGCAGTTCGTTGAAGAAGCTCCGGTAGCCGCAGCTGAGTAATTGACGCCCTGGCGTTGACTCAGTAAGCAAAAAGGGGGCTTGGCCCCCTTTTTGCCACCTCGAAAACCATTTGTTGGCGCCCACTTGTGGCGGCGCATCGTTGCTCTGTAACGTGCAGCAGCCTACAACGGATATTCGGGAAGAATTGATCCCCCGTTCGATCGGGTGGAATGGTTGAAAACCTATCCAAGAGGAATTTGAAAATGGCAGCAATTACTGCAGCGTTGGTTAAAGAACTGCGTGAGCGTACCGGCGAAGGCATGATGGATTGCAAGAAGGCCCTGGAAAAGGCCGACGGCGACATCGAAAAAGCCATTGACGACATGCGTGCTTCCGGCGCCATCAAGGCCGCCAAGAAAGCAGGCAACGTGGCTGCTGAAGGCGCTATCGCTCTGAAAGAAGACGGCAAGTCCGCAGTACTGCTGGAAGTGAACTCGCAGACCGACTTCCTGGCTCTGCAGGACGACTTCAAGGCATTTGTTGCCGCCAGCGTTGAAAAAGCGTTCGCCGACAAACTGACTGACGCCGCTCCGCTGATCGAAGCTCAAGAAGCGGATCGCCTGGTACTGGTCGGCAAGGTTGGCGAAAACGTCAACATCCGTCGCCTGGTGCGCGTTGAAGGTGACGTGGTAGGTGGTTACCTGCACGGCAACAAGATCGGTGTTGCAGTTGTCCTGAAAGGCGGCAACGTTGAACTGGCCAAAGATATCGCTATGCACGTAGCGGCCAGCAACCCTGAGTTCCTGTTGCCTTCGGAAGTTTCTGCCGAAGCGATCGAGCGTGAAAAAGCTGTGTTCCTGCAGCTGAACGAAGAAAAAATCAAAGGCAAGCCAGAAAACATTGTTGAGAACATGGTCAAGGGCCGTATCAGCAAGTTCCTGGCTGAAGCAAGCCTGGTTGAGCAGGCGTTCGTCAAGAACCCTGAAATCAAGGTTGGCGAGCTGGCCAAGAAAGCCGGTGCTGAAATCGTTTCCTTCACCTACTTCAAAGTAGGCGACGGCATCGAGAAGCCGGTCGACAACTTCGCTGAAGAAGTTGCTGCCCAGCTGGCTGCCGCCAAGCAATAAGACAGTTTTCAACTGTCGCCCGAAAGAGGCTGCCCGCTCACGCGCGCAGCCTCTTTTCAAATGGGAAGGCGAATTTATTTGGCTTCCCCTCGGAACTGGCTTACAAAGCCGTGTTCCGATGGCGCTGTGATGGCGTCCAGCTAGAGTGAACGCAAGCCGTAAACGGCTTGCCAAGAATTTTTTAAAAAATACGCCGCAGGAGAGATTCGCAATGGCTCAGCAGGGCAGTGGTTATCAGGCTCGCTATAAACGCATTCTACTCAAGCTCAGCGGCGAGGCCCTGATGGGCTCGGAAGAGTTCGGGATCGACCCCAAGGTGCTTGACCGCATGGCGCTCGAAGTCGGCCAACTGGTCGGTATCGGTGTTCAGGTGGGCCTGGTGATCGGTGGTGGCAACCTGTTCCGCGGCGCGGCACTGAGTGCTGCCGGCATGGATCGGGTCACTGGCGACCACATGGGCATGCTGGCCACTGTGATGAACGCCCTGGCCATGCGTGACGCCTTGGAGCGTGCCAATATCTCGGCCATCGTGATGTCGGCTATTTCCATGGTCGGTGTGACCGATCACTACGATCGCCGCAAAGCCATGCGCCACCTGAACGCCAAGGAAGTGGTGATCTTTGCCGCGGGCACCGGTAACCCGTTCTTCACCACCGATTCGGCCGCATGCCTGCGTGCTATCGAAATCGACGCAGACGTGGTGTTGAAGGCGACCAAGGTGGATGGCGTATACACTGCAGATCCATTCAAAGACCCGCATGCCGAGAAGTTCGATCATCTGACCTACGATGAAGTGCTGGATCGCAAGCTGGGTGTGATGGACCTGACGGCTATCTGCCTGTGCCGCGACCACAAGATGCCGCTGCGCGTATTTAACATGAACAAACCCGGCGCCCTGCTGAATATCGTACACGGCGGCGCAGAAGGGACTCTGATCGAGGAAGGCCAACAATGATCAACGAAATCAAGAAAGACGCTCAAGAGCGTATGCACAAATCCCTGGAGTCTCTGAGCCACGCATTCGGCCAGATTCGTACCGGCAAGGCTCACCCGAGCATCCTGGGCAGCGTGATGGTGCCCTACTACGGTACGGACACCTCCATTACCCAGGTGGCCAACATCACCGTAAAAGACTCGCGCACCCTGCAGGTCGTGGCCTTCGAGCGCAACATGCTCGGGGCGGTCGACAAAGCTATCCAGAGTGCCGGCTTGAACCTCAACCCGACCAACCTGGGCGAGTTGTTGTTGATTTCCATGCCTGCCCTGACCGAAGAGACCCGCAAGGGCTTCACCAAGCAGGCGCGCAGCGCGGCAGAAGATGCACGGGTTGCCGTGCGCAACATCCGTCGCGATGCCTTGGGTGACCTGAAGAAGCTGGTCAAGGACAAGGAAATCAGCGAAGACGAAGAGCGCCGTGCCGTTGCCGATATCGATAAGTTGACCAAGGATGCGGAGGCCCAGATCACCAAGGCCACCGAAGAAAAAGAAAAGGACCTGATGGCCGTATAAGGGGTCAGGACGCCTTCATGGAAAAGACCAAGCAGACTGTGCCCTCTGTGGTGCCGCGCCATGTCGCGATCATCATGGATGGGAATAATCGCTGGGCGAAAAAACGCTTTATGCCCGGTGTTGCCGGGCATAAAGCGGGTGTCGATGCGGTGCGCGCTGTCATCGAAGTGTGCGCCGAGGCCAAGGTCGAAGTGCTGACGCTGTTTGCCTTTTCCAGCGAGAACTGGCAGCGGCCCGCCGAAGAAGTGAGTGCCTTGATGGACCTGTTCTTCAAGGCGCTGCGGCGCGAGGCCAAGCGCCTCAATGACAACGGCATCAGCCTGCGCATCATTGGTGACCGTTCCCGGTTCCATCCGGAGCTGCAGGCAGCCATGCGTGAAGCCGAGGCTATCACGGCCGGCAGCAACCGTTTCGTGCTGCAAATCGCGGCCAACTACGGCGGCCAATGGGATATCGCCCAGGCTGCGCAGCGACTGGCCCGCGAAGTGCAGGCCGGTCATTTGCGGCCCGACGACATCACGCCCGAACTGCTGCAAACCTGCCTGGTGACCGGCGACCTGCCGTTGCCGGACTTGTGCATCCGTACCGGTGGTGAGCACCGCATCAGCAATTTCCTGCTGTGGCAGCTAGCCTATACCGAGTTGTATTTCTCCGACCTGTTCTGGCCGGACTTCAAACACGATGCCATGCGCAATGCGCTGGCCGATTTCGCTTCCCGTCAGCGTCGCTTCGGTAAAACGAGCGAGCAGATCGAAGCTGGAGCCCGGGTTTAAATGCTTAAACAACGAATCATCACAGCACTGATCCTGCTGCCGATTGCCTTGTGTGGTTTTTTCCTGCTCGAGGGTTCCGGCTTTGCACTGTTCATCGGCCTGGTGGTAACCCTCGGCGCATGGGAATGGGCGCGTCTGGCGGGCTTCAGCGACCAATTGCCACGCGTGGCGTACGCCGCGGTCGTCGCGCTGTTGCTGTTCCTGATGTACATCCTGCCCGATATTGCGCCCTGGGTGCTCGGGGCGTCGGTACTGTGGTGGGCATTGGCGACGTTCCTGGTGCTGACCTATCCACGCACCAGCGGTCACTGGTCCAGTGTGGCCTGCAAGTTGGTGATTGGCTTGCTGATCCTGCTGCCGGCCTGGCAAGGCTTGGTGGAAATCAAGCGTTTCCCGAATGGCAACGAATTGATCCTGGCGGTCATGGTGCTGGTCTGGGGCGCTGACATCGGCGCTTACTTTTCAGGCCGTGCCTTTGGCAAGCGTAAGCTGGCGCCGGCCGTCAGCCCAGGCAAGAGCTGGGAAGGCGTATACGGCGGGCTGGCCTTGACGCTGCTGATCGCGCTGGCGGTCGGTGTGTGGCGCGACTGGTCGGTGAAAGAGATTTTCCTGGCCCTGTTGGGGGCTGCCGTCGTGGTATTCATTTCGGTGGTGGGCGACCTCACCGAGAGCATGTTCAAGCGCCAGGCCGGGATCAAGGACAGCAGCAATCTGCTGCCAGGTCACGGTGGTGTGCTGGACCGTATCGACAGCCTCACCGCCGCGTTGCCGATCTTTGCCGTGTTGCTGTGGATGATCGCTTCGTGAGCCGTCTGCAGCAGGTCACCGTGCTTGGAGCGACGGGCTCGGTCGGGCTGAGCAGCCTGGATGTCATCGCCCGTCACCCCGATCGTTACCAGGTTTTCGCCCTGACCGGCTTTACGCGCATGAATGAACTGCTGGCGTTATGCGTGCGTCATTCGCCGCGCTTTGCCGTGGTGCCGCAGGCCGCTGCCGCGCGAAGCCTGCAGGATGATCTGCGGGCCGCCGGCCTTGCCACCCAGGTGCTGGTGGGCGAGGAGGGGCTGTGCCAGGTGTCTGCGGACGCCGAAGTGGACACGGTCGTGGCAGCTATTGTCGGCGCTGCGGGTTTGCGCCCCACACTGGCTGCCGTCGATGCGGGCAAGAAAATCCTGCTGGCCAATAAAGAAGCCCTAGTCATGTCCGGCGCGCTCTTTATACAGGCCGTGCGCAGGAGCGGGGCGGTCCTGTTGCCCCTGGACAGCGAGCACAACGCGATCTTCCAGTGCATGCCCGCTGATTTTGCCCGCGGCCTGGGCCAGGTCGGCGTGCGCCGGATTTTGCTGACTGCGTCCGGTGGCCCCTTCCGGCAGACTCCGGTGGATGAGCTGGAGCATGTGTCGCCCGACCAGGCGTGCGCGCACCCGAACTGGTCCATGGGGCGCAAAATCTCCGTGGACTCGGCAAGCATGATGAACAAAGGGCTGGAGCTGATCGAGGCGTGCTGGTTGTTCGATGCGCGGCCTGATCAGGTGGAGGTGGTGATTCACCCGCAAAGTGTGATTCATTCCCTGGTGGATTACGTGGACGGCTCGGTACTGGCGCAATTGGGCAACCCGGATATGCGCACGCCGATCGCCAATGCCCTGGCTTGGCCGGAGCGGATTGATTCCGGTGTGGCACCATTGGACCTGTTTGCCATCGCGCGCCTGGATTTCCAGGCGCCGGACGAACAGCGCTTCCCGTGCCTGCGTCTGGCCCGGCAAGCGGCTGAGGCGGGCAACAGTGCGCCAGCCATGCTCAATGCAGCCAATGAAGTGGCCGTGGCGGCGTTTCTCGAACGGCGCATCCGCTTTCCGCAGATCGCGAGTATCATCGAGGACGTTCTGGATTCTGAGCCGGTTGTGGCTGTGGATGACCTGGGGGCCGTGTTCGAGGCCGATACAAAGGCTCGGGCCCTGGCCGAGCAATGGCTGGGCCGCAACGCGCGTCAGGCTGTAGGCGGGTAAGCGCCTTCAGGCCTTGGATTGAAATGCGGAGAAATTAGATGAGTGCGCTCTACATGATTGTCGGCACCCTGGTTGCTCTGGGTGTGCTGGTTACCTTCCACGAATTCGGCCACTTCTGGGTGGCGCGTCGTTGCGGCGTCAAGGTATTGCGCTTTTCCGTCGGTTTCGGCATGCCGCTGGTTCGCTGGCATGACCGTCATGGCACCGAGTTCGTGATTGCAGCCATCCCGCTGGGTGGCTATGTGAAGATGCTCGATGAGCGCGAAGGCGAAGTGCCTGCGGACCGGTTGGATCAATCCTTCAACCGCAAGACCGTTCGTCAGCGCATCGCCATCGTCGCTGCCGGCCCGATTGCCAATTTCCTCTTGGCGATGGTGTTCTTCTGGGTCCTTGCCATGCTGGGCAGCCAGCAAGTGCGTCCGGTCATCGGCGCGGTCGAGACGGGCAGTATGGCGGCCAAGGCCGGGCTGGTGGCAGGGCAGGAAATTGTTTCGATTGATGGCGAGCCCACCACGGGTTGGGGCGCGGTCAATTTGCAGTTGGTGCGGCGACTGGGTGAGAGCGGCACTGTCAATGTGGTGGTGCGTGAGCCGGATTCCAGTGCCGAAAGCCCGCGTGAGCTGGCCTTGGACCATTGGCTTCAAGGCGCTGACGAGCCGGATCCGATCAAGTCCCTGGGCATCCGTCCGTGGCGTCCGGCGTTGCCGCCGGTACTCGCCGAGCTGGACCCTAAAGGCCCGGCCCAGGCCGCAGGCCTGAAAACCGGCGACCGGCTGTTGGCCCTTGACGGCCAGGCGCTGGGCGATTGGCAGCAAGTGGTCGACCTGGTACGTGTACGCCCTGATACGAAAATTGTGCTGAAAGTTGAGCGCGAAGGTGCTCAAATCGACGTCCCTGTAACCTTGTCGGTGCGTGGTGAGGCCAAGGCTGCCGGGGGTTACCTGGGTGCCGGGGTCAAAGGTGTCGAGTGGCCGCCATCGATGGTGCGAGAGATCAGCTTCGGGCCGTTGGCAGCGATTGGCGAGGGTGCTAAACGCACTTGGACCATGAGCGTGCTGACCCTCGAATCCCTGAAGAAAATGTTGTTCGGCGAGCTCTCGGTAAAAAACTTGAGTGGACCGATAACCATTGCTAAAGTGGCGGGCGCTTCTGCCCAGTCGGGTGTCGCGGATTTCTTGAATTTCCTGGCTTATCTGAGTATCAGCCTTGGAGTTCTGAATTTGCTGCCCATTCCAGTGTTGGATGGGGGGCATCTGCTGTTTTATCTGGTCGAGTGGGTGCGTGGTCGCCCCTTGTCGGATCGGGTGCAGGGTTGGGGGATACAGATCGGTATCAGTTTGGTTGTCGGAGTGATGTTGTTAGCTCTGGTCAACGATCTGGGACGACTGTAACGCTTCGCTGAATTGCGAATCTGCCGCATTTTGCGGCAGTTTGTTTATTGCCAGTTGGAATAAGAAAGGACTTCATGAAACGTCTGCTGCTAACTGCGGTTCTCACCGTATTGATGATCGCCGAAGTTCACGCCGAGTCCTTCACCATCTCCGATATTCGCGTCAACGGCCTCCAGCGGGTTTCCGCGGGTAGCGTCTTTGGTGCCTTGCCGTTGAACGTCGGGGAACAGGCTGATGATCGTCGCCTGGTGGAATCCACTCGTGCGCTGTTCAAAACCGGGTTCTTTCAAGATATCCAACTGGGTCGCGAAGGCAACGTCCTGGTCATCACCGTCGTCGAGCGGCCTTCCGTCGCGAGCATCACGATCGAAGGTAACAAGGCCATCTCCACTGAAGACCTGATGAAGGGGTTGAAGCAGTCGGGCCTGGCCGAGGGCGAAATCTTCCAGCGCGCCACCCTCGAAGGTGTGCGTAACGAGCTGCAACGCCAGTACGTTGCCCAGGGCCGCTACTCGGCAAGCGTGGAGACGGAAGTCATCCCGCAGCCGCGTAACCGGGTAGGCCTGAAGGTCAATATCAACGAGGGCACCGTGGCGGCCATCCAGCACATCAACGTGGTGGGCAACACCAAGTTCGCGGATGAAGACCTGATCGACCTGTTCGAACTCAAGACCACCAACTGGTTGTCGTTCTTCAAGAACGATGACAAGTACGCCCGTGAAAAACTGTCCGGTGACCTGGAACGCCTGCGCTCCTACTATCTGGACCGTGGCTACATCAACATGGACATCGCTTCGACCCAGGTGTCCATCACCCCGGACAAGAAGCACGTCTACATTACCGTCAACGTTAACGAAGGCGAGAAGTACAAGGTTCGTGACGTCAAGCTCAGCGGTGACTTGAAGGTGCCTGAAGACCAGGTCAAGTCCCTGTTGCTGGTCCAGAAAGACCAGGTGTTCTCGCGCAAGCTGATGACCACCACCTCGGAGCTGATTACCCGTCGCCTGGGTAACGAAGGCTATACCTTCGCCAACGTCAACGGCGTGCCGACCCCGAACGATGAAGACCACACCGTGGACATCACCTTCGTCGTCGATCCGGGCAAGCGTGCCTACGTCAACCGCATCAACTTCCGTGGCAACACCAAGTCCTCGGACGAAGTGCTGCGTCGTGAAATGCGCCAGATGGAAGGCGGTTGGGCGTCGACTTACCTGATCGACCAATCCAAGACCCGTCTTGAGCGCCTGGGCTTCTTCAAGGAAGTCAACGTCGAAACTCCGGCCGTACCGGGTGTGGATGACCAGGTCGACGTGAACTACGCCGTTGAAGAGCAAGCCTCGGGTTCGATCACCGCCAGCGTCGGTTTTGCACAGAGCGCGGGTTTGATCCTGGGTGGTTCCATCACCCAGAACAACTTCCTCGGTACCGGTAACCGTGTATCCATCGGCCTGACCCGAAGCGAATACCAGAGCCGATACAACTTCGGCTACACCGACCCCTACTGGACTGCAGATGGTGTGAGCCTGGGCTACAACGCCTTCTACCGCACCACCGACTACAAAGACCTCGACGTCGACGTTGCAAGCTATGCGATCGACAGCCTCGGTGCCGGCGTCAACGTGGGTTATCCGATCAGTGAGACCTCGCGCCTGACCTTCGGCCTGACCGCGCAGCAGGATGAGATCAAGACCGGTGTGTACACCGTGGATGAAATTTTCGACTTCACCCGTCGTGAAGGCGACAAGTTCCTGAACTTCAAGGCGTCTGCCGGCTGGTCCGAGTCGACCCTGAACAAAGGCGTACTGGCGACCCGTGGTCATTCCCAGAGCCTGACTGCGGAAGTCACCACGCCGGGCAGCGACCTGTCGTTCTTCAAGCTCGACTACCGTGGCCAGTTGTTCCAGCCGTTGAGCGACAACTACACCATGCGCCTGCACACCGAGCTGGGCTATGGCGACGGTTATGGTTCGACCAATGGCTTGCCGTTCTATGAGAACTACTACGCGGGTGGTTTCAACTCGGTACGTGGTTTCAAGGACAGCACCTTGGGTCCTCGTGGTACGCCGAGCCGTGGTCAGGCGTTTACTGGTAACCAGGGCACGCAAGTGGACTCCGACAACGACCCGCTGCCTTTCGGTGGTAACGTGTTGATCCAGGGTGGTGCGGAAATTCTGTTCCCGTTGCCATTCGTGAAAGATCAGCGTTCCCTGCGCACCTCGGTCTTCTGGGACGTCGGTAACGTGTTCGACTCCAAGTGCGACCAGATCACCAACCCGAGTGGCGTGAAGTCCAACACCCAGTGCAACGATGTGAGCCTGAGCAATATGGCCAGCTCCGTCGGTGTGGGTGTGACCTGGGTGACTGCGTTGGGCCCGTTGAGCTTTGCTCTGGCCATGCCGATCAAGAAACCGGATAACGCTGAAACCCAGATTTTCCAATTCTCCCTTGGCCAGACGTTCTAAGCGTCTGACCTAAGATAACGACAACGGATTCTGTAGGAGTACATCGTGCGTAAGTTGACTCAATTGGTCCTGCTGGCCACTGTGCTGGTAACCACCCCGGCCTTCGCCGAAATGAAAATCGCCGTGCTGAACTATCAGATGGCCCTGCTGGAATCTGACGCGGCCAAGAAGTACGCCGTGGATGCAGAGAAGAAATTCGGTCCGCAATTGACCAAGCTTAAAACCCTGGAAAGCAGCGCCAAAGGCATCCAGGACCGTCTGGTTGCCGGTGGTGACAAGATGCAGCAAGGCGAGCGCGAGCGTTTGGAGCTTGAATTCAAGCAAAAGGCCCGTGACTACCAGTTCCAATCCAAGGAACTGAACGAAGCCAAGGCTGTTGCCGACCGCGAAATGCTCAAGCAGCTCAAGCCGAAACTCGACAGCGCCGTGGAAGAAGTCATCAAGAAGGGTGCCTTTGACCTGGTGTTCGAGCGTGGCGCAGTGATTGACGTCAAGCCTCAATACGACATCACCCGCCAGGTGATCGAGCGCATGAACCAGCTGAAGTAAACCATGACCGCGACCATCAAGCTCGGCGAGTTGGCCGAGTTCCTGGGAGCCACCTTGCGTGGTTCCCCGGAGAAAGACATCACTGGGCTAGCCACCTTGCAGGAGGCTGGCCCAGCTCAGTTGAGCTTCCTCGCAAATCCTCAATACCGTAAATACCTGGTCGATTGCCAAGCCGCAGCCGTGTTGCTGAAGGCGGCTGACGCCGAAGGGTTTATCGGGGATGCGCTGGTAGTGGACGACCCCTACCTGTGCTACGCGAAAGCGTCGCACCTGTTCGATCCCAAGCCTGAGGCGGCTGGCGGTATTCACCCGTCAGCGGTGATCGCCGAGGACGCCCAGGTCGATCCGGCGGCCAGCGTTGGCGCCTTTGCCGTGATCGAAAGCGGCGCGCGTATTGGCGCAGGCGTCACCGTCGGCGCGCATTGCTTTATCGGCGCGCGTTGCGTCATCGGTGCCGATGGCTGGCTGGCGCCTCGCGTCACCCTTTACCACGATGTGCGTATTGGGCAGCGGGTGGTCATTCAGTCGGGCGCGGTGATCGGCGGTGAAGGCTTCGGCTTTGCCAACGCCAAGGGTGTCTGGCACAAGATCGCCCAGGTGGGCGGCGTATTGATCGGCGACGACGTAGAGATCGGCGTCAACACCGCTGTCGATCGCGGGGCCCTGGCCGATACCGTGATTGGCAATGGCGTGAAGCTCGACAACCAGATTCAGATCGCCCACAACGTGCAGATTGGCGATCACACCGCCATGGCCGCCTGCGTGGGGATTTCCGGCAGCACCAAAATCGGCAAGCATTGCATGCTCGCCGGTGGCGTGGGGCTGGTGGGGCATATCGATATTTGCGACAACGTCTTCATCACCGGCATGACCATGGTCACTCACTCGATTACCGAGCCAGGGGCTTATTCATCCGGTACCGCCATGCAGCCAGCGGCTGAATGGCGCAAGAGCGCAGCGCGTCTGAGGCAGCTCGACGACATGGCGCGACGTCTCAAACAGCTGGAAAAGCGTGTTGCAGACGTGACCCCTGGCGGTAATGCTTCATCAGAAGGCTGATACCATTTCCATATCAAGTGTGCACAGCCGCTAGACTGCCTCCTTGATTTGCTAGCGGGGCGTGCTTTTAGTCCGCCCGCCCCCAATCTTTATTACAGGCTTCCCCCCGAAATGATGGACATCAACGAGATTCGCGAATACCTGCCTCACCGTTACCCGTTCCTGCTGGTGGACCGAGTAGTGGACCTCAATGTTGAGGAAAAGCGCATTCGTGCCTACAAGAATGTCAGCATCAACGAACCGTTTTTCAATGGTCACTTTCCTGCGCATCCCATCATGCCGGGCGTGTTGATCATCGAAGCAATGGCCCAGGCTGCCGGTATCCTTGGTTTCAAAATGCTCGACCTCAAGCCTGCCGACGGCACGCTCTACTATTTCGTGGGCTCCGACAAGTTGCGTTTTCGCAATCCGGTCACCCCGGGTGACCAGTTGATCCTGGAAGCCAAGTTCATCAGCTGCAAGCGCCAGATCTGGAAATTCGAATGCCAGGCCTCGGTGGATGGCAAGCCGGTGTGCTCTGCCGAGATCATCTGCGCGGAACGCAAACTATGAGTTTGATTGACCCTCGCGCAATCATCGATCCGTCGGCCGTACTGGCCGCCGACGTTGAGGTCGGCCCTTGGTCGATCGTCGGCGCAGGTGTGGAAATCGGCGAGGGGACTGTCATCGGGCCGCACGTGATCCTCAAGGGTCCGACCCGCATTGGCAAACACAATCGCATCTACCAGTTTTCCTCGGTAGGCGAAGACACCCCGGACATGAAGTACAAGGGTGAAGAAACGCGCCTGGTAATCGGTGACCACAACATCATCCGTGAAGGCGTGACCATTCACCGTGGCACCGTGCAGGATCGGGCAGAGACCACGCTGGGGGATCACAACCTGGTGATGGCCTATGCGCATATCGGCCACGACAGCGTGATCGGCAACCACTGCATCCTGGTCAACAACACCGCCTTGGCCGGGCATGTGCATGTGGACGACTGGGCGATCCTGTCCGGTTTCACCCTGGTGCACCAATATTGCCATATCGGCGCCCACAGCTTTTCCGGCATGGGCACCGCCATCGGCAAGGATGTCCCTGCATTCGTCACGGTGTTCGGCAACCCCGCTGAGGCCCGCAGCATGAATTTTGAAGGGATGCGCCGTCGCGGCTTCAGCGACGACGCGATCCAAGCCCTGCGCCGCGCCTACAAGACGGTTTACCGTCAAGGGCTGACGGTTGAGCAGGCCCTGACCGAACTGGCCGAGCCGGCAGCGTCGTTCCCGGAAGTCGCGGTGTTTCGCGACTCGATCCAGGCGTCGACTCGCGGCATCACCCGCTGACCATGGCCAAGTTGCGTATCGCACTGGTCGCCGGCGAAGCTTCCGGCGATATTCTCGGTGCCGGCCTGATGCGGGCCCTCAAGGTCCAGCACCCGACCATCGAATTTATTGGCGTCGGTGGCCCGCTGATGCAGGCCGAAGGCCTCACCTCCTACTTTCCGATGGAGCGCCTGTCGGTCATGGGTTTGGTAGAAGTACTGGGGCGCCTGCGTGAGTTGCTCGCGCGTCGCAAGCTACTGATCAAGACGTTGATCGAAGAAAAGCCCGACGTCTTTATCGGTATCGATGCCCCGGACTTCACTCTCAACATTGAACTCAAGTTGCGCCAGGCCGGGATCAAGACGGTTCACTATGTCAGCCCGTCCGTGTGGGCGTGGCGGCAAAAGCGCGTGCTGAAGATTCGTGAAGGCTGCGACTTGATGCTGACCCTGCTGCCGTTCGAAGCGCGGTTCTACGAAGAGAAGGGCGTGCCGGTGCGGTTTGTCGGGCATACCCTGGCCGATGCCATTCCTTTGCAGGCCGACCGTGCCGCAGCGCGTACCGAACTGGGGTTGCCCGATGGCCCGCTGGTCGCACTGATGCCGGGTAGCCGGGGCGGTGAAGTCGGGCGCTTGGGTAGCCTGTTCTTTGATGCTGCCGAACGTCTGCAAGCGCTCAAGCCGGGCATTCGTTTTGTACTGCCGTGCGCCAGCCCGCAGCGTCGCGCACAAATCGAAACACTGCTTGAAGGGCGCAACCTGCCGTTGACCCTGCTCGACGGTCAGTCGCACCTGGCCCTGGCCGCCTGCGATGCCGTACTGATCGCCTCAGGCACCGCCACTCTGGAAGCCTTGCTGTACAAGCGTCCCATGGTTGTGGCCTATCGCCTGGCGCCGCTGACCTTCTGGATTCTCAAGCGGATGGTCAAGAGCCCGTATATTTCTTTGCCCAATCTGCTGGCCCAACGGTTGTTGGTGCCGGAGTTGTTGCAGGACGATGCTACGCCCCAGGCACTTGCACAAACGCTGCTACCCTTGATTGACGGCGGCGAAGAGCAGACCCGTGGTTTCGATTCGATTCATCGCACTCTGCGGCGTGATGCCTCGAACCAGGCGGCTGATGCCGTGTTGAACTTGATCGGCCATAGACAGGAAGCCTTATGAGTACGCAGATGGGCCTGGATTTCAGCCTGGTTGCACAGGCCCACGAACTGGTCGCCGGTGTCGACGAAGTCGGGCGCGGCCCGCTGTGCGGTGCGGTCGTAACGGCGGCGGTGATTCTCGACCCGAACCGTCCGATCCTTGGCCTCAATGACTCGAAAAAGCTCACCGAAGCCCGCCGTGAAAAGCTCTATGACGAGATCTGCGAAAAAGCCCTGAGTTGGCATATCGCTCGGGCAGAAGTAGAAGAAATCGATGAACTGAACATCCTGCACGCCACCATGCTTGCCATGCAGCGTGCGGTTGAAGGGCTGCATATCACGCCCAGGCTGGCGATGATCGACGGCAATCGTTGCCCCCAGCTGGCGATGCGCGCTGAAGCCGTGGTCCAGGGTGACAGCAAGGTGCCGGCCATTGCGGCGGCGTCGATTTTGGCCAAGGTCAGCCGCGACCGCGAAATGGCGGCGTTCGACTTGATTTACCCCGGCTACGGCATGGGCGGCCACAAGGGCTACCCGACGCCCGTTCATCTGGAAGCCTTGGCGCGACTCGGCCCTACGCCGATCCATCGCCGCTCGTTCGCCCCGGTGCGCCAGGCTTATGAGCTGCGCGAGAGCCTCAGCGAGGTGTAGTCGCGAGGCTGATGTTTTGCTCAAGGCCCGGTACAATCCCGGGCCTTGTTGTTTCCACGTTACTGCACAGGATCACTATGCCGGCTTCATTCGTTCATCTACGCCTGCACACTGAATACTCCCTGGTCGACGGCCTCGTACGGATCAAACCGCTGGTCAAGACCCTGGTGGGCATGAACATGCCAGCGGTAGCGGTTACCGACCAGAACAACATGTGTTCCCTGGTCAAATTCTACAAAAACGCCATGGGCGCAGGTATCAAGCCGATCTGCGGCGCCGATCTGTGGCTGTCCAACAAGGATCCGGATAACCCCCTGAGCCGCATCAGCCTGCTGGCGATGAACGGCGTGGGTTATCGCAACCTGACCGAACTGATTTCCCGTGGCTTCATCGATGGTCAGCGCAACGGCTCGATCATCATCGAGCGCGAGTGGGTCGCGCAAGCCAGCGAAGGCTTGATCATGCTCTCGGCCGCCAAAGAGGGCGAGATCGGTATCGCGCTGCTCGGCGGCAACCCGCAGGAAGCCGAAGTGCTCGCCCGCGAGTGGATGCAGGTGTTCCCTGACCGCTTCTACCTGGAAGTGCAGCGCACCAATCGCCCCAACGATGAAGAGCACCTGCACGCCGCCGTGGCCCTGGCCGACAAGCTGGGCGCGCCGCTGGTGGCAACCAACGATGTACGTTTTATCAAGAAGGAAGATTTCGAGGCCCACGAGACCCGCGTGTGCATCGGCGAGGGCCGGGCCCTGGATGACCCGCGTCGCTCCAAGAACTACAGCGAAGAGCAGTACCTCAAAAGCGCCGAGGAAATGGCCGAGCTGTTCAGCGACTTGCCCGAGGCCTTGGAAAACTCCGTCGAGATTGCCAAGCGCTGCAATATCGAAGTGAAGCTGGGCAAGCACTTCCTGCCCAACTTCCCGATTCCCGATGGCATGACCATCGACGAGTACTTCCGCAAGGTGTCGTTCGACGGCCTGGAAGAGCGGCTCAGCGTGCTGCTGCCCAGGGACACCACCGAAGACTACGAAGCCAAGCGCCAGGTCTACGTCGACCGGCTGAATTTCGAGCTGGATATCATCATCCAGATGGGGTTCCCCGGTTACTTCCTGATCGTGATGGACTTTATCCAGTGGGCCAAGAGCAACGGCGTACCGGTCGGTCCGGGCCGGGGGTCAGGTGCTGGCTCGCTGGTGGCCTACGTGCAGAAGATCACCGACCTCGACCCGTTGGAATATGACCTGCTGTTCGAACGTTTCCTCAACCCGGAACGGGTTTCCATGCCCGACTTCGACGTCGACTTCTGCATGGACGGTCGCGACCGCGTGATCGAGTACGTGGCCGAGAAATACGGTCGCAATGCGGTCAGCCAGATCATCACCTTCGGTTCCATGGCGGCCAAGGCGGTTATCCGCGACGTGGCACGGGTGCAGGGCAAATCCTACGGCCTGGCCGACCGCCTGTCGAAGATGATCCCGTTCGAAGTGGGCATGACCCTGGAAAAAGCCTACGAACAGGAAGAGATTCTGCGCGACTTTATCAAGGTCGATGAAGAAGCCGCCGAAATCTGGGACATGGCACGCAAGCTCGAAGGTGTGGTGCGTAACGTCGGTAAACACGCCGGTGGCGTGGTGATCGCGCCCACCAAGCTGACCGACTTCTCGCCGATCTACTGCGATGAAGAGGGCGGCGGCCTGGTGACCCAGTTCGACAAGGATGACGTGGAGGCGGCCGGCCTGGTGAAGTTCGACTTCCTCGGCCTGCGCACCCTGACGATCATCGACTGGGCGCTCAAGACCATCAACCGCGACCGCGCCAAGGTCGGCGAGGAACCGCTGGATATCGCCTTTATCCCGCTGGACGACAAACCGACCTACAGCCTGCTGCAAAAAGCCGAAACCACTGCGGTGTTCCAGCTTGAGTCGCGCGGCATGAAGGAGCTGATCAAAAAGCTCAAGCCCGACTGCCTGGAAGACTTGATCGCACTGGTGGCCCTGTTCCGTCCGGGGCCGCTGCAATCGGGCATGGTTGATGACTTTATCAACCGTAAGCACGGCCGCGCCGAACTGGCGTACCCGCACTCCGACTATCAGTACGAAGGCCTCAAGCCGGTACTGGCGCCAACCTACGGCATCATCCTGTATCAGGAACAGGTGATGCAGATCGCCCAGGTGATGGCGGGTTACACCCTCGGCGGTGCGGACATGCTGCGTCGCGCCATGGGTAAAAAGAAACCCGAAGAAATGGCCAAGCAACGCGGCGGTTTCATCGAGGGCTGCGCCACCAACAATATTGACGCGGACCTGGCCGGTAACATCTTCGACCTGGTAGAGAAATTCGCCGGTTACGGCTTCAACAAATCCCACTCCGCTGCGTACGGCCTGGTGTCGTACCAGACCGCCTGGTTGAAAGCCCACTATCCGGCGCCGTTCATGGCCGCGGTACTCTCGGCGGATATGCACAACACCGACAAGGTCGTGACCTTGATCGAGGAAGTGCGCACCATGAAGCTGCGCCTCGACGCGCCGGACGTGAACGCCTCGGAGTTCAAGTTCACGGTGAACGACGAAGGCCGCATCATTTATGGCCTCGGCGCGATCAAAGGCGTGGGTGAGGGGCCGGTGGAAGCCATCACCGAGGCGCGTCAGGACGGGCCTTTCAAGGATCTGTTCGACTTCTGCGCGCGGGTTGACCTCAAGCGTATCAACAAGCGCACCCTCGATGGCTTGATCCGCAGCGGTGCGCTGGACCGTCTCGGTCCGTATTTCCATGATGAGCCGAAGGCTTACCAGGCCAATATCGACCGCAACCGCGCGGTGTTGCTCACCGCCATGGAAGAAGCGATCAAGGCCGCCGAACAGACTGCCCGTACCCATGACAGCGGCCACGCCGACCTGTTTGGCGGACTGTTCGTCGAAGAAGATGCGGATGTGTATGCCAACCACCGCAAGGCCAAGGAGCTGACTCTCAAGGAACGTCTCAAAGGTGAGAAAGACACCTTGGGCCTGTACCTCACGGGTCACCCGATTGACGAGTACGAAGGCGAGATTCGCCGGTTCGCCCGTCAGCGCATCATCGACCTGAAGCCGGCCCGGGATACCCAGACGGTTGCCGGCATGATCATCGCCCTGCGGGTGATGAAAAATAAGAAGGGCGACAAGATGGGTTTTATCACCCTCGACGACCGCTCGGGCCGGATCGAAGCGTCACTGTTTGCCGACGCGTTCCACTCCGCCCAGTCGCTGCTGCAGACCGACGCCATGGTGGTGGTGGAAGGGGAGGTCAGCAACGACGACTTCTCCGGCGGCCTGCGCCTGCGCATCAAGCGCGTGATGAGCATGGAAGATGCACGTACCAACCTGGCCGAAAGCCTGCGCCTGAAGGTCAAGACCGAGGCGCTCAAGGGCGATCAGCTACGCTGGTTGGGTGACCTGCTCAAGCGTCACCGTGGTGCGTGCCCGGTGACCATGGAGTACACCGGCAACGACGCCAAGGCCATGTTGCAGTTTGGCGAGACCTGGCGAATCGATCCCGCTGACGGCTTGATTCAAGCATTGCGTGACCAGTTCGGCCGTGACAACGTCTTTCTCCAATACCGCTGATGGCCAGGCGCTTGCTTTTCCCTGAAGAGTATTCGCCTGATCTCGGCCAAACATTTAATCTCGACCTAAACGCGCCTCTCCCTTAAGGTAGGGCGCGAATAGACAACCGGCTGGCCAGGCACCCCTTGGCCGTCGACCCAAGACGGACGCTTATGAACCCGAATTTTCTTGATTTCGAACAGCCGATCGCTGACCTGCAGGCCAAGATCGAAGAGCTGCGCCTGGTCGGCAATGACAATTCGCTGAATATCGGCGATGAGATCGCCCGCCTGCAAGACAAGAGCAGTACGCTCACCGAAGACATTTTCGGCAAGCTGACCAGCTGGCAGATCGCGCGCCTGGCTCGCCACCCGCGCCGTCCGTACACCCTGGACTATATTCAGCACATCTTCACCGAGTTCGACGAGCTGCATGGCGACCGCCATTTCTCCGACGACGCGGCTATCGTGGGCGGTATCGCTCGGCTGGACGACCAGCCGGTAATGGTGATCGGCCATCAGAAAGGCCGTGAAGTGCGCGAAAAAGTGCGTCGCAACTTCGGCATGCCGCGTCCGGAAGGCTACCGCAAGGCTTGCCGTCTGATGGAAATGGCCGAGCGCTTCAAGATGCCAATCCTGACCTTCATCGACACCCCAGGTGCCTACCCAGGTATCGATGCCGAAGAGCGCAACCAGAGCGAAGCGATTGCCTGGAACCTGCGCGTCATGGCGCGCCTCAAGACGCCAATCATCGCCACCGTGATCGGTGAGGGTGGTTCCGGCGGAGCACTGGCCATTGGCGTCTGCGATCAACTGAACATGTTGCAATATTCGACCTACGCGGTGATTTCGCCGGAAGGTTGCGCCTCCATTCTGTGGAAAACCGCCGAAAAGGCGCCGGACGCTGCTGAGGCCATGGGCATCACCGCTGATCGCCTCAAGGGCCTGGGGATCGTTGATAAAGTCATCGCCGAGCCATTGGGCGGCGCGCATCGTGATCCGGCTGCGGCTGCCGCGACTATCCGTGCCGAACTGGGCTCGCAACTGGCGATGCTCAAGAAGCTGGATAACGAAGCGCTGCTGGCCCGTCGTTACGAGCGTCTGATGAGCTACGGTCTCTAAGCCGACGCCGTAACTCAATGTGGGAGGGGGCTTGCCCCCGATAGCGGTGGACCCGTCACGAGATTCGGTGACTGACACTCAGCAATCGGGGGCAAGCCCCCTCCCACATTTGCTTTGTGTATGCTTGGCCAACGTATTCCAGGTTTGCGGCGTTACTATCTGATGAAGCCACTCCTATCCGCCAAGCTCCTGCAAACCCTGGCCCCCTGGCGCAACGCCCCGGCCTGGCATGTCGCTTTTTCGGGTGGGCTCGATTCCACCGTCCTGTTGCATCTGCTGGCTTCTCTGGCAAACATTCCTCCTCTGCGTGCTGTGCATGTTCACCATGGCCTGCAAACTGCCGCTGACGCCTGGCCCGGCCATTGTCAGCGAGTGTGTGACGGCTTAAACGTGCCCTTGCGGGTGATGCGCGTGCAGGTACAGCCCGGCGCCAGCCTTGAACGCGCGGCCCGTGACGCGCGTTATCTGGCCTTTGCCGAGGTGACCGGGGCAGGGGAGGTGCTGCTCACCGGCCAGCATCGCGACGATCAGGCTGAAACCCTGTTGTTCCGCCTGCTGCGCGGCGCCGGGGTGCGTGGGCTTGCGGCAATGCCCGCGCATCGCGCTTTGGCGCAAGGTCATCTGGTGCGCCCGCTGCTGGACGTCACGCGTGTCGAGCTGGAAGCCTACGCCCAGGCCCATCATTTACAGTGGATCGAAGACCCTTCGAACGCTGACCCACGTTTCTCCCGTAATTATCTGCGGCACCGCGTCTTCCCGGTGCTGGCGCAGCGCTGGCCTCAAGTGGTGTCAAGCCTGGCCCGCACGGCTGAACATCTGGAGCAAGCCCAAGGCTTGCTCGATGAGCTGGCCGCCATGGACCTGCAGCGCGCCGATCACCCCTCGCTGTTTCCCTGGTTGCCTTTGCGCTCCCTGGCCCTCGCGCCCTTGCGCGAGCTTTCCGATGCACGCCAGCGCAACGCGCTGCGCCATTGGCTGGCTCCACTCACCCGCCTGCCCGACAGCGACCACTGGGCTGGCTGGTATTCCATGCGCGATGCCAAGGATGATGCGCAGCCCCTATGGCGTCTGGCTGACGGCGAGCTGCACCGCAGCGGCGAGCGCATCTGGTGGCTGCCCTCTACATGGTCGGAATTTTCCGACGCATCGGTGAGCTGGCCCCATCCGCAAAAACCATTGGAGTTACCCGGCAATGGTCAGTTGAAACTGATTGGCGAGGCGCCTGAAGGTCCGCTGGAAATCCGCTACCGCCAGGGCGGTGAAATCATCGAAGTGCCAGGCCGTGGCCGGCGCGACCTGAAACGCCTGTTCAATGAGTGCGGCATGCCTGGGTTTGTCCGTGGCAGATTGCCGCTGCTCTATCGGGGCGAGCGATTGCTGGCTGTCCCAACCCTTGCGGGGCTATGGGCCGGCACGCCGAACGACTGGCAATTGCATTGGTTGCCACAGACCTGCGATCAAGGTTTGAGCTGATAGAGCCTTTCCGGTAGACTACGCTCCCTTCTTGATACAACTTCTGTGGATTCGCCTGAATCGCAGCAGTTGCCGATTACCAAGCAGTCTTTGCTGGGCGATTCCAAAAAATGTGTAGCGATCAACGTACCGGTGTTCCATTGCTGGTCTGTCACAACGCGGCGGTTTTTTTGAAAGGTGCACTGTGATTAATGCAGGTGATCGGGGGCTTCGGCCTCTCTTCGCTTTCCCCGGCGGCTCGTACCGCTTTAACGCAGACTTCTAGGGTTTTTCATGACGCGCTACATATTCGTCACGGGCGGTGTTGTTTCTTCATTGGGGAAAGGCATTGCCTCCGCTTCATTGGCGGCCATCCTGGAGGCGCGGGGGCTTAAAGTCACCATGCTCAAGCTGGACCCCTACATCAACGTCGACCCGGGCACCATGAGCCCGTTCCAGCACGGTGAAGTGTTCGTCACCCATGACGGCGCCGAGACCGACCTGGACCTGGGCCACTACGAGCGGTTCATCCGCACGACCATGACCCAGAACAACAACTTCACCACCGGCCGTGTCTACGAGCACGTGCTGCGCAAGGAGCGCCGTGGTGACTACCTGGGTGCAACCATCCAGGTGATCCCGCACATCACCGACGAAATCAAGCGCCGCATCATCAAGGGCGCGGGCGATGCCGACGTGGCGATGGTCGAGATCGGTGGCACCGTGGGTGACATTGAATCCCAACCGTTCCTCGAAGCCATTCGCCAGTTGCGTTTCGAAGTCGGCGCCAAGCGCGCGATGCTGATGCACCTCACCCTGGTGCCGTACATCGCCACTGCCGGCGAAACCAAAACCAAACCAACCCAGCACTCGGTCAAGGAACTGCGTTCCATTGGCTTGCAGCCGGACGTGCTGGTCTGCCGCTCCGACCACCCGATCGATATTTCCTCGCGTCGCAAGATCGCGCAGTTCACCAACGTTGAAGAGCGTGCGGTGATCGCCCTGGAAGACGCCGACACCATCTACAAGATCCCGGGCATCCTGCATTCCCAGGGCCTGGATGATTTTGTGGTCGAGCGTTTCGGCCTGCAGTGCAACGGCGCGGACCTGTCCGAGTGGGAAGCCGTGGTCGACGCCAAGCTCAACCCTGAGCATGAAGTCACCATCGCCATGGTCGGCAAGTACATGGAACTGCTCGACGCGTACAAATCCCTGATCGAAGCGATGAGTCACGCCGGCATCAGCAATCGTACCAAGGTCAACCTGCGCTACATCGATTCCGAAGACATCGAGAACCAGGGCACCGCCCTGCTCGAAGGCGTGGACGCGATCCTCGTTCCCGGCGGTTTCGGCCTGCGTGGGGTGGAAGGCAAGATCACCGCCGTGCAATACGCTCGCGAGAACAAGGTGCCCTACCTGGGTATCTGCCTGGGCATGCAAGTGGCCGTCATCGAGTTCGCTCGTAACGTGCTGGGCTGGAAAGACGCCAACTCCACCGAGTTCGATCACACCAGCGGCCACCCGGTCGTGGGCCTGATCACCGAGTGGGAAGACGCCACCGGTGCCGTCGAAACCCGTACCGAAGCCTCCGATCTGGGCGGCACCATGCGCCTTGGCGCACAGGACTGCCTGCTGGAAGCCGGTTCGTTGGTACACGACTGCTACGGCAAGGACGTGATCGTCGAGCGTCACCGTCACCGCTACGAAGTGAACAACAACCTGCTGCCGCAGATCAAGGAAGCGGGCCTGAAGATTTCCGGCCGCTCCGGTGACGGCAAGCTGGTTGAAGTGGTCGAGGCACCGGATCATCCGTGGTTCGTGGCCTGTCAGTTCCACCCTGAGTTCACCTCGACGCCGCGCGACGGTCACCCGCTGTTCAGCGGTTTCGTCAAAGCGGCACTGACGCAACATCAGAAGAAGGCATAACCCTGATGGCCCAGAAGATCATTCGCGTAGGCGACATCGAGATTGCCAACGACAAGCCCATGGTGCTGTTCGGCGGCATGAACGTACTGGAAAGCCGCGACATGGCGATGCAGGTCTGTGAAGAGTACGTGCGGGTTACCCAGAAGTTGGGGATCCCCTATGTATTCAAGGCCAGCTTCGACAAGGCCAACCGTTCGTCCGTGACCTCCTATCGCGGCCCGGGCCTTGAAGAAGGCATGCGGATCTTCCAGGACATCAAGCAAGCCTTCGGCGTGCCGATCATCACTGACGTCCACGAGCCCGAGCAGGCTGCCGTGGTCGCCGAGGTGTGCGACATCATCCAGTTGCCGGCCTTCCTGTCGCGCCAGACCGACCTCGTGGTCGCCATGGCCAAGACTGGCGCGGTGATCAATATCAAGAAAGCCCAGTTTCTCGCGCCCCAGGAAATGAAACATATCCTGAGCAAATGCGTGGAAGCGGGTAACGACCAGTTGATCCTGTGCGAGCGTGGTTCGAGCTTCGGCTATAACAACCTCGTGGTGGACATGCTCGGTTTCGGCATCATGAAACAGTTCGAATACCCGGTGTTCTTCGACGTGACCCACGCGCTGCAAATGCCCGGTGGTCGCGCCGATTCCGCCGGCGGTCGCCGTGCCCAGGTGCTGGACCTGGCCAAGGCGGGCATCAGCCAGTCCCTGGCCGGCCTGTTCCTGGAAGCCCACCCGGACCCGGACAACGCCAAGTGCGACGGCCCCTGTGCCCTGCGCCTGGACAAGCTGGAGCCGTTCCTGGCCCAGCTCAAACAGTTGGACGAACTGGTCAAGAGTTTTCCGACGGTAGAGACCGCGTAAGCGTCGTTTCTCCGGTAGAATTTCCCACGCTTTATGCTCAGGCCCCAGGCCTGAGCCTTGTCGTCTGCAAGCTTGCCCTGTTGTTCCACCCTTGCGGTCGGTCAAAAGATTTCCTTCAGCTGCGTCGTTTTCGTCAACTTTGGAGTGTTTACAACAATGGCAAAAATCGTCGACATCAAAGGTCGTGAAGTTCTCGACTCCCGTGGCAACCCCACCGTCGAAGCCGACGTGCTTCTCGATAACGGCATCATCGGCAGCGCCTGCGCGCCGTCCGGTGCTTCCACAGGTTCGCGCGAAGCGCTGGAACTGCGTGATGGCGACAAGAGCCGTTACCTGGGCAAGGGTGTACTCAAGGCGGTAGCCAACATCAACGGCCCGATCCGTGACCTGTTGCTGGGCAAGGACCCGCTGGACCAGAAAGCCCTGGACCACGCGATGATCAAGCTCGACGGCACCGAAAACAAAGGCAGCCTGGGCGCCAACGCGATCCTCGCCGTGTCCCTGGCCGCCGCCAAGGCCGCCGCCCAGGACCAGGACCTGCCGCTGTACGCGCACATCGCCAACCTGAACGGTACGCCGGGCGTGTACTCGATGCCGGTGCCGATGATGAACATCATCAACGGTGGCGAGCACGCCGATAACAACGTCGACATCCAGGAATT
Organism: Pseudomonas sp. R4-34-07; assembly: GCF_003852375.1. Classification (NCBI taxonomy): domain Bacteria; kingdom Pseudomonadati; phylum Pseudomonadota; class Gammaproteobacteria; order Pseudomonadales; family Pseudomonadaceae; genus Pseudomonas; species Pseudomonas sp. R4-34-07. Next base: position 1,394,225 of record NZ_CP027760.1, read on the forward strand.
CATGGTGCAGCCGGTTGGCGCCAAGACCTTCTCCGAAGGCCTGCGCATGGGCACCGAGATTTTCCATCACCTCAAGGCTGTGCTGAAGGCCCGTGGCCTGAGCACTGCAGTGGGTGACGAAGGTGGTTTTGCGCCGAACCTGGCGTCCAACGAAGATGCACTGAAAGTGATCTCCGAAGCTGTGGCCAACGCCGGCTACACACTGGGCACCGACGTGACCCTGGCCCTGGACTGCGCTGCCAGCGAATTCTTTGAGGACGGCAAGTACAACCTGTCCGGCGAAGGCCAGGTGTTCAACTCCGAAGGCTTTGCCGAATACCTGAAGGGCCTGACCCAGCGCTACCCGATCATTTCGATCGAAGACGGCCTGGATGAGTCCGACTGGGACGGCTGGAAAATTCTCACCGACAAGATCGGTGAAAAAATCCAGTTGGTGGGCGACGACCTGTTCGTGACCAACACCAAGATCCTGAAAGAAGGCATCGACAAGAAGATCGCCAACTCGATCCTGATCAAGTTCAACCAGATCGGCACCCTGACCGAAACCCTGGAAGCCATCCAGATGGCCAAGGCTGCGGGCTACACCGCCGTGATCTCGCACCGCTCCGGCGAAACCGAGGATTCGACCATTGCCGACCTGGCCGTGGGTACCTCGGCGGGCCAGATCAAGACCGGTTCCCTGTGCCGTTCCGACCGCGTGTCCAAGTACAACCAATTGCTGCGCATCGAAGAGCAATTGGCGGGTAAAGCCAAGTACAACGGTCGCAGCGAGTTTCGCGGCTGAGCAGTAAATGGTAAAAAGTCGGCCGATTGCGTCGGAAATCTCACGACAGTGGGCATTTCGGCGCTAATCTGCTGACTGACAAGCACAAGCCTGGTTTATCCAGGCTTCGTGCTATCAGTTGCTGCAAAAGGTTTGCATGACTGTCTTTTTTCACTGGATACCCGGATTTCGATGCGCAGTCCCAATTGGTTGTTCCTCGTCTTGCTCTTGTTGCTGGCTGGCCTGCAGTACCGCCTATGGGTCGGTAACGGCAGCTTTGCGCAGGTGGAAGAGCTGACCCAGCAAATTGCCGACCAGCACGCCGAAAACGAACGTCTGCTGGAGCGCAACCGCGTGCTTGATGCCGAAGTGCTTGAGCTGAAAAAAGGCACGGAGACCGTCGAAGAGCGGGCGCGTCATGAACTGGGCATGGTCAAGGAGGGCGAAACCCTCTACCAGTTGGCCCAATGAACACCGAGTTACCGGCCTTCTGGGCCGTGATTCCGGCCGCGGGTGTTGGTGCCCGTATGGCCGCCGACCGTCCCAAGCAGTATCTGCATCTGGGCGGGCGCACCATTCTCGAACACAGCCTTGGCTGTTTCCTTGACCACCCTGCGTTGCAAGGGCTGGTGGTCAGTCTTGCGGCTGATGACCCCTACTGGCCCACCCTGGCGTGTGCCGCCGACCCGCGTATTCAGCGTGCGGATGGCGGATCGGAGCGCTCAGGTTCCGTGCTCAATGCGCTGCTGCAGCTCAATGCTCTGGGCGCCCGTGATGAAGATTGGGTGCTGGTGCACGATGCAGCGCGGCCCAATCTGAGCCGTGATGATCTCGACAAGCTATTGGGTGAACTGGCTGACGATCCCGTGGGTGGCCTGCTGGCCGTGCCGGCCCGTGACACCCTCAAGCGCGTCGACAAACACGGCCGTGTCGTCGAGACCGTTGATCGTAGCCTGATCTGGCAGGCCTTTACGCCCCAGATGTTCCGCCTGGGCGCCTTGCACCGCGCCTTGGCGGACAGCCTGGTGGCCGATGCGGTGATCACCGATGAAGCCTCGGCCATGGAATGGTCCGGCCAGGCACCACGCCTGATCGAAGGGCGTTCGGACAACATCAAGGTGACGCGGCCGGAAGATCTTGAGTGGCTGCGGTTGCGCTGGGTTAACCGCAGGTAGTCAGGCGCACCGCGTCGACTTCATCGCAGGCAAGCCAGCTCCCACATTTGATTGGGTTCACAGATCAAAATGTGGGAGGGGGCTTGCCCCCCGATGCGGCCTGGTCAGGCAACAAATAATCACCCGCTGTACTCCGGCCTCCCAGCCAACCCCTCCTTCAAGAAATCCACCAACTTCCTGACCTTCGGCGATAAATGCCGCTGCTGCGGATACAACGCCCACACCGCCGTATTCGGCGGCTGATGCGCCTCCAGCAGCGACACCAGCGCGCCACTGTGCAAGTGCTCCAGCACGTAATAGTCCGGCAACTGGCACAGCCCCATGCCTTGCAGCGCAGCGTCCAGCACCGCCTGCCCACTGTTGCAGCGCCAGTTGCCCTGCACCCGCTGGGAAAATTCGCGGCCGTCCTGGGCCAGTTGCCAGATATCCGAACTGCCGATCAGGCAGTTGTGCCGACTCAATTCCGACAAACTGTGTGGTCGACCATACCGGGCCAAGTAGGAAGGTGACGCACACAAATACATGCGTCGCGCAGCCAGGCGGCTGGCAACCATGCGTGAGTCTTGCAGGCGCCCGAGGCGAATCGCCAGGTCGAGGCCCTCGTGCACCAGGTCCAGCGGGCGGTTGCTCAGCTCGATATCGACGCGCAACTGTGGATAGAGCGCCATGAACGCTGTTACCAGCGGCACGATAAAGCGTTCGCCATAGGCCACGGCGCAGGTCATGCGCAACATGCCCTTGGGTTCGCTGGCCAGGTCACCCACGGCGCGCAGGGCTTCTTCGCGACCGTCCTGCAAGCGCTGGCAATGTTGCAGGAACGTCTGGCCCGCTTCGGTCAGCGTCACTTTGCGCGTACTGCGATACAGCAGGCGGGTTTGCAGTCGTTCTTCCAGGCGCGCCACCTGGCGGCTGATATGGGACGACGATACCCCCAGGCGCTCGGCCGCCGCCGTGAATTGGCTGCACTCGGCCACGGCGACGAACTCATCAATGCCTTCCCAGCGATTTTCCAGCATGACCATTGTCCCTATACAGCAATAATGTTTTGCTTTTACCTGGATTATTAATCAATCAGCCATGTTTTACACTGGTCCAATCAACTTTTACTCCATGGAGAAACCCCGGATGATCAAGTCCCGCGCCGCCGTAGCCTTCGAAGCCAAGAAACCCCTTGAGATTGTGGAAGTCGATGTCGCCATGCCCAAGGCGGGCGAAGTGCTGTTGCGCGTGGTCGCGTCCGGCGTGTGCCATACCGACGCCTACACGCTTTCAGGCGCAGACCCGGAAGGGATCTTCCCGTCGATCCTTGGCCATGAAGGCGGTGCCGTGGTCGAGGCCATTGGCGAAGGCGTAACCTCGGTGGCCGTCGGCGACCATGTGATCCCGCTGTACACCCCGGAATGCGGTCAATGCAAATTCTGCCTGTCCGGCAAGACCAACCTGTGCCAGGCCATCCGTTCCACCCAGGGCAAGGGCTTGATGCCTGACGGCACTACGCGTTTCTCCTACAAGGGCCAGCCGATTTTCCACTACATGGGTACCTCGACCTTCTCCGAGTACACCGTGCTGCCGGAAATCTCCGTCGCCAAGATTCCTAAAGAAGCGCCGCTGGAAAAGGTCTGCCTGCTGGGCTGTGGCGTTACCACCGGTATCGGCGCGGTGATCAACACCGCCAAGGTCAAGCCGGGTGACACCGTGGCCATCTTCGGTCTGGGCGGTATCGGTCTGTCGGCGGTGATTGGCGCGGTGAAAGCAAAGGCTGGCCGCATCATTGCCGTCGACATCAACCCGGCCAAGTTCGAAATCGCCAAGCAACTGGGCGCGACCGACTGCATCAACCCGAAAGACTATGACCGCCCGATCCAGGACGTGATTGTCGATTTGACCGATGGCGGCGTGGACTTTTCCTTCGAGTGCATCGGCAATGTCCAACTGATGCGTGCGGCCCTGGAGTGCTGCCATAAAGGCTGGGGCGAGTCGGTGATCATTGGCGTGGCCGGTGCCGGCCAGGAAATCGCCACCCGTCCGTTCCAACTGGTGACCGGTCGCGTCTGGCGCGGCTCGGCCTTCGGCGGCGTACGCGGGCGTACAGAATTGCCAAGCTACGTGGAAATGGCCCAGACCGGCGAGATCCCGCTGGATACCTTCATCACCCACACCATGGGCCTGGAAGACATCAACAAAGCGTTTGACCTGATGCATGAAGGCAAAAGCATTCGTACCGTCATCCATTTCTGAGGTCGGCCATGAGTCTGGAAAACCTGTCCTGCCAGAAAAGCTTCGGCGGCTGGCATAAACGCTATAAGCATCATTCCGCTGTGCTTGATTGCGACATGACCTTCGCCGTCTACCTGCCGCCGCAGGCGGAGCAGGGCGGCAAGCTACCGGTGTTGTATTGGCTGTCCGGGCTGACCTGCACCGACGAGAACTTCATGCAAAAGGCCGGTGCCCATCGCATGGCCGCCGAGCTGGGCTTGATCATCGTGGCGCCGGATACCAGCCCGCGCGGCCCCGGTGTGCCGGATGACCCGGATAGCGCCTGGGACTTTGGCCTGGGCGCCGGGTTCTATCTGAACGCCACCCAGGAACCCTGGGCCAGGCATTATCGGATGCATGACTATGTGGTGCAGGAATTGCCGGAGTTGGTGGAGGCGCATTTCCCGGCGTCAGACAAGCGGGGCATCAGCGGCCACTCGATGGGCGGCCACGGTGCGTTGGTCTGCGCGCTGCGCAACCCTGGGCGTTACCAGAGCGTGTCGGCGTTTTCGCCGATCAACAATCCGATGGACTGCCCCTGGGGCCAGAAAGCCTTCTCCCGTTACCTGGGAGAAGAGCGCTCGAAGTGGCGCGAATGGGATGCCTGCGTGCTGATAAGCGAAGCGTCGGAACAGTTGCCGCTGTTGGTGGACCAGGGCGATCGCGACGATTTCCTCACCGTGCAGCTCAAGCCCGAGGCCTTGCAGCAAGCCGCCAAGGCGGCCGGTCATCCGCTGGAACTGCGGCTGCAACCCGGCTACGACCACAGCTACTTCTTTATCGCCAGCTTCATCGATGACCATTTGCGCCATCATGGTCGTGCTTTGCTCGGTTAATGTGAGGCAAAAGTAGGTAGAATCACGCCCTGAATTAAATCGGGGCGTTTTTTTATGCGTATTGGCCACGGCTACGATGTGCACCGTTTCGCTGAAGGCGATTTCATCACCTTGGGCGGCGTGCGTATCGCACACCACCATGGGCTGCTGGCTCATTCTGACGGCGACGTCGTCTTGCACGCCTTGAGCGATGCATTGCTCGGCGCAGCGGCGTTAGGTGATATCGGCAAGCACTTTCCGGACACCGATCCCACCTTCAAGGGCGCCGACAGTCGCGTGCTGCTGCGCCATGTCGTCGGCTTGATCCACGCCAAAGGCTGGAAGGTCGGCAACGTCGATAACACCATCGTGGCCCAGGCGCCGAAAATGGCCCCGCATATCGAATCGATGCGCGCCCTGATTGCCGCAGACCTGCAAATAGAATTGGACCAAGTCAACGTGAAAGCCACCACCACCGAAAAGCTCGGGTTTACCGGTCGTGAAGAGGGCATCGCCGTGCACTCCGTCGCCTTGTTGCTGCGCGCATGAACGAACTTGAGTTGCTGGGCCCGCGTGCCTATGGCGAAGCGTTGGGCAGCGCGGTCCTGAAGGCCACTGCCGAAGATTTTCAGGTGGACGAAGTGCTCGACATCCCGCTGACCGGCGAAGGCGAGCACCTGTGGTTGTGGGTGGAGAAGCGCGGCCTGAATACCGAGGAAGCGGCGCGGCGTATCGCCAAGGCGGCTGGCGTGCCTTTGCGCACCGTCAGCTATGCCGGGCTCAAGGATCGCCAGGCATTGACCCGCCAGTGGTTCAGCGTGCAATTGCCCGGCAAGGCCGACCCGGACATGCGTGCCGCCGAGAACGACACCCTCCGGATCCTGAAAACCGCCCGGCACCAACGCAAGCTGCAGCGCGGCGCCCATGCGGCCAACGGCTTTACCTTGCGCCTGACCCAGTTGAAGGGTGATACCGCCGCCATCGACGCGCGTCTGCAACAGATTGCCCAGCACGGTATTCCCAACTATTTCGGTGCCCAGCGCTTTGGCCATAATGGCGGCAATGTCGTCGATGCCCGTGACTGGGCGGCTCGCAAGGCCTTGCCGGAACAGCGCAATGTGCGTTCGCGGTTGCTGTCCACCGCCCGTAGCTTGCTGTTCAACAAAGTGTTGGCGGCGCGTGTCGCCGACGGCTCCTGGCAGCGCGCCCAAGTCGGCGACTTGCTGGCCTTCACCGACAGCCGCAGCTTTTTCCCGGCCGGGGAGGCTGAATGCAGCGACCCGCGCCTGGCGATCCTCGACCTGCATCCCACCGGCCCGCAGTGGGGGGAGGGCGAGTCTCCGGCGAAAGGTCGTACCTATGAATTGGAACAATCTGTCGCCGCCGCAGAAGCTGACCTGCGTGATTGGCTGGTGAATGCGGGAATGAGCCAAGAACGTCGCATTCTGCGGCTGCCCATTGGCGGGTTGACGTGGCATTATCCCGGGCCTGACATTCTGCAATTGGAATTCGTCCTGCCGGCTGGATGCTTCGCCACTGTATTGGTGCGCGAACTCGTTGATCTAGTGCCGGTGGGGCCGACGGACAACCCATGCGTATTCTGATATCAAACGATGACGGTGCCACCGCACCCGGCCTCGCCGCGCTTCATGCTGCGCTGGCGGATTACGCCGAATGCGTGGTGGTGGCCCCCGACCAGGACAAGAGCGGCGCCAGCAGTTCGCTGACGCTCGACCGTCCGTTGCACCCCAAGGTGCTGGCCAATGGCTTTATCAGCGTGAACGGCACCCCCACCGACTGCGTACATCTGGCGATCAACAGCTTGTTGGAGCACGCGCCGGACCTGGTGGTGTCGGGCATCAACCTGGGCGCGAACCTGGGCGATGACGTGCTGTATTCCGGCACCGTGGCGGCCGCCCTTGAAGGGCGTTTTCTCGGCGGTATCGGGTTCGCCTTTTCCTTCGCCTCACGGCAACTGGATAACCTGGCGACGGCGGCGTACTACGCGCGCAAGTTGGTGCAAGCGCACGCGTCCCTGAACCTGCCGCCGCGCACTGTGCTTAACGTCAATATCCCCAACCTGCCTCTTGACCATATTCGCGGTATCCAGCTGACGCGGCTGGGGCACCGTGCCCGTGCGGCGGCACCCTTGAAGGTGGTCGACCCGCGTGGCAAGGAAGGCTATTGGATCGCCGCGGCCGGCGATGCCGAGGATGGTGGCGAGGGCACGGACTTTCATGCGGTGATGCAAGGCTATGTATCGATTACCCCGTTGCAATTCGATCGCACCTTCAGTGATGCCTTCAGTGGACTTGATGGCTGGCTGGAGGGACTGCGCTGATGGCTCGTGAACAAGACGACTTGCTGCGCCGTGGCATCGGGATGACTTCCCAGCGCACGCGCGAGCGTTTGATCCAGCGTCTGTACGAAGAAGGCTTGTCCAATGCGCAGGTGCTGGAAGTGATCCGGCGCACGCCTCGGCACCTGTTTGTCGACGAAGCCCTGGCGCACCGCGCCTACGAAGACACGGCGTTGCCGATCGGCCACAACCAGACCATCTCCCAGCCTTATATGGTCGCCCGCATGAGCGAGCTGTTGCTGGCCGCCGGGCCGTTGGACAAGGTGCTGGAAATCGGCACCGGCTCCGGCTATCAGACCGCCGTGTTGTCTCAGTTGGTCGAACGGGTGTTCTCGGTCGAGCGCATCAAGGTGCTGCAGGACCGCGCCAAAGAGCGCCTGGTGGAGCTGAACCTGCGTAACGTAGTGTTTCGTTGGGGCGATGGCTGGGAAGGCTGGCCGGCATTGGCGCCCTATAACGGCATCATTGTCACTGCGGTGGCCACCGATGTGCCGCAAGCGCTGCTCGATCAACTGGCGCCCGGCGGCCGGCTGGTCATCCCGGTGGGCTCCGGCGAAGTGCAACAATTGATGCTCATTATTCGCGAGGACGATGGCTTTTCCCGGCATGTGCTCGGGGCTGTGCGCTTCGTGCCGCTGCTCAACGGCCCGCTGGCCTGATCATTTATTTCCAGGCAGTGAATTCCACAGGCGCAGATGTGTCTTACAGCGGGGTCTATAGATTCAACGAGGGAAGGCGCCGGAGTTAAACATGATGAAGTTTTCGTTTCACTCGTGTGCCGGTAAAAAGCCAATGCCCAGTTATACTTGCGTCATCTTTCAAGCCTGATACAGGCGTTAACGTTCAGCCACCACAAAGGGAGCGGCGGGTGAGTCTCACAGGTCCTGCGCAGCGAATGAGTAAAACAAGCTTTCAGCGACTGGTGCTTGGCCTTGTCTTGAGTTCCTTACTGGCAGCCTGCTCGAGCACGCCATCCGGCGGTGCGTGGGTAGTTGACCGCACCAATGCGGCACCGCAGAAGCCGACGGTGACCACCGGCCAATACGTCGTGCGCAAGGGCGATACGCTGTTCTCGATCGCCTTCCGTTATGGTTGGGATTACAAGGCGCTCGCAGCTCGTAACAACATTCCCGTGCCCTATACGATTCATCCGGGGCAGACGATTCGCTTCGATGGCCGCGCCGGTTCGGCGCCCACGGCAGTTGTGACAAAGTCGGGATCTTCGGCTTCTTCTTCGAGCAAAACCACGGTTATCACCAGGCCTGCAGGTACCGCCGCACCTTCGGTGGCGAGCAAGCCGGCACCCGCGCCGTTGCCACCTGCAGGGCCCGCGCCGACCGGTTGGGGATGGCCTTCAAACGGCGTATTAATTGGAAAATTCTCTTCAAACGGCAGTTTGAATAAAGGCATTGATATCGCCGGGGATTTGGGACAGCCTGTTTTGGCTGCGTCTGATGGGACAGTGGTGTACGCCGGGAGTGGTCTACGGGGCTACGGCGAGCTGGTCATCATCAAACACAGCGATACCTACGTCAGTGCCTACGGTCATAACCGCAGGTTGTTGGTTCGGGAGGGGCAGCAGGTCAAGGTCGGACAGACAATTGCCGAAATGGGTTCAACGGGTACAGACCGGGTGAAACTGCACTTTGAGATTCGCCGCCAGGGGAAACCTGTAGACCCACTGCAATTCCTACCCCGTCGTTGATGTGTTGCCAGCCTGTTCCCTCACGTAGAAGGAACAGGCTCCAGCGTTGCCAAGGATAAAGGCGTCGCTTGAGCTTGAGGTCGAACTCACCAAAGGACTATAACAATGGCTCTCAGTAAAGAAGCGCCGGAGTTTGACATCGACGATGAGGTTCTCCTTATGGAGACCGGTATCGCTACGGAACCGATGTCAGATAATGAGGGGGCATCACCACCCTCAGTTCGCACCAAATCCAAAAACTCCTCCGCGTTAAAGCAACACAAGTACATTGATTACACGCGGGCGCTCGACGCGACCCAGTTGTACCTCAATGAAATCGGCTTTTCCCCTCTGCTCACCCCCGAAGAAGAAGTCCATTTTGCGCGTCTGTCGCAGAAGGGCGATCCGGCTGGGCGCAAACGCATGATTGAAAGCAACCTGCGCCTGGTGGTTAAAATCGCCCGACGCTACGTCAATCGCGGATTGTCGCTGCTGGACTTGATCGAGGAAGGCAACCTGGGCTTGATCCGGGCGGTGGAGAAGTTCGACCCTGAGCGGGGCTTTCGCTTCTCGACTTATGCCACCTGGTGGATTCGCCAGACCATCGAACGGGCGATCATGAATCAGACCCGTACGATCCGGTTGCCGATCCATGTGGTCAAGGAGCTCAACGTGTACCTGCGGGCAGCGCGTGAGCTGACACAAAAACTCGATCATGAACCTTCGCCCGAAGAAATCGCCAACCTGCTGGAAAAACCGGTAGGGGAGGTCAAGCGCATGCTCGGCCTGAATGAGCGGGTGTCTTCGGTCGATGTCTCGCTGGGTCCGGATTCGGATAAAACCCTGCTGGACACCCTGACAGATGATCGCCCGACAGATCCGTGCGAGCTGTTGCAGGATGATGATCTGTCCCAAAGCATCGACCAGTGGTTGTCGGAACTCACCGATAAGCAGCGCGAGGTGGTGATCCGCCGCTTCGGCCTGCGCGGCCATGAGAGCAGCACCCTGGAGGACGTAGGCCTGGAGATCGGCCTGACCCGTGAGCGGGTTCGGCAGATTCAAGTAGAGGGGCTCAAGCGCTTGCGCGAGATCCTCGAGAAGAACGGCTTGTCGAGTGAGTCGTTGTTTCAATAAACAACGCTGCTTGAATGTCGAATGTGGGAGGGGGTATAAGCCCCCTCCCACATTTTTTATGCCCATCGTTTGCTGATCATTCCCACGCTCCGCGTGGGAATGCAGCACCAGGACGCTCTGCGTCCCATGGCGTAACGCAGAGCGTCACAAGAGTCATTTCCACGCAGAGCGTGGGAACGATCGGCATAAAAAAACCCCGCTTTTAAGGGCGGGGTCTTTTCGACTAAGTCAGTACAAGTTAGATAACTTGAACTTCTTCAGCTTGCATGCCTTTCTGACCGCGGGTAGCGATGAAAGAAACCTGTTGGCCTTCTTTCAGGCTTTTGAAGCCGTCGGATTGGATAGCTTTGAAGTGAACGAACAGGTCGTCACCGGATTGTGGAGTGATGAAGCCGAAGCCTTTTTCATCGTTGAACCACTTAACGGTACCAGTTTGGCGATTAGACATGGTGTAACTCCTTGAACAAAGTTAACTGCGACTCAGGAAAAGCCCTGGCCGAGACTGAGTGCAAAGAGCAGGAAAAATTCTTGGAGATGGTTGGATCGAAATTCAACATATCGTGTAGAGATTCTCAGTGACACAAGCAACACAGTGACGCCACCTTAACCCTTTTTCCGGAACGTGCCAATGGTATTTCCGAAGGTTTCTCTATTTTCGTGACTGGCGGTGGTATTTATTGTCCCCGAAAGTCGCGCCAAGAGCCCCGGCCCCGTTGGCTGCGGGTAATGGAGGCCGGTGCATTCGTCATTAAAAGTCCTGCGCCCTTTGAACCCCACAGCCGGCCCCGGTAAGATGCCCCACAGAATTTTTTCACCTCGCATTCAGGACACCGCCATGAGCATCAAATCGGACAAGTGGATTCGCCGCATGGCGCAGGAACACGGCATGATCGAACCGTTCGTCGAGCGCCAGATCCGTGGTGAAGGCGACGCGCGCGTGATTTCGTACGGAGTCTCCAGCTATGGCTACGATGTGCGCTGCGCCGATGAATTCAAGGTGTTCACCAATATCAACTCGGCGATCGTCGATCCGAAGAACTTCGACGAAAAAAGCTTCGTCGACGTCAAGAGCGATGTTTGCATCATCCCGCCAAACTCCTTCGCCCTGGCCCGCACCGTGGAGTTCTTCCGTATCCCGCGTGACGTATTGACCATCTGCCTGGGTAAAAGCACCTACGCCCGTTGCGGCATCATCGTCAACGTGACCCCGCTGGAACCCGAGTGGGAAGGCCATGTGACCCTGGAGTTCTCCAACACCACCACCTTGCCAGCGAAAATCTACGCCAACGAAGGCGTGGCGCAAATGCTGTTCCTGCAGTCCGACGAGGCGTGCGAAGTGTCCTATAAGGACCGTGCCGGCAAGTATCAGGGCCAGCGTGGCGTCACGCTCCCACGCGCTTGATCGAAAGCTCCTACGGGTAAAGGGAATTAGTCTGCGGAAATTGACTCTATCTAGGTGTACTGCTTCGGCGCGTGTAAAACGCGTCGAGCCACGCTTGAGGAGTGCCCTATGAAGATCAACCCGCGAATCAGCGCAGAACTTGCCCGGCTTGAACCCAACCAGATTGGTGTTCTGGCCTGGTCCTTGATGGCCGACCCTGCTTATGCGGGCGGCATCCCCGGCCAACCTGACCCGGACTATCCGCAGCAGCCTACCGAACCGGGTGAGCCCACCCTGCCGGATGAGCCGCCTCCCGCACCTGTTGCCTGATCCAGCACACACGCCTGCGCGTCACTGAACCGGCCAGACCTCATGATCGCCGATCACAAAGATTCGGCGCTCATCGTCCAGCTCCACTGCGTAACCGCCGGTAAAGGCGCCAAACGCCGGCAGCAGGCTGACCCGCTTGCCAATCTGGAAGCACGGCAGGCGCAGGCTTTGCCGGCCCTTGCCGCGCAAGCGATACACCGGATGGACATGCCCGGCCAGCACATGATGGCTGGGATGGGCGTGCGGCTCGTGCTGTAGCGCGAACGGCCCTATCAATAGTGGCTCCGTCACCACCTCGATGTTCAGGTCGGCAGGCGGGTCGCCTGCTCGTTGATCGTGATTGCCGCGAATCAACGTGATCGGCAACTCAGCGTGGCGCGCTCGCCAGGCCCTGAGCGCGCCCAGGGTGCCGCTGGCGTGGGAGCCTGGGCCGTGGAGAAAATCTCCGAGGAAGATTACTCGAACGCAGGCAAAGGCCGCCAGCAACCGATCCAGGCGCTGCAGGTTTTCGCTCGTGGTGCCCTGGGGCACGGGTTGCCCGAGGCTGCGGTAGGCCGAGGCCTTGCCGAAGTGAGCGTCGGCGATCAGCAAGTATTGATGCTCCGGCCAGTACATCGCCTTGTCCGCCAGCAACCATACTTGCTCACCCTCAAGCGTTACCGAACACACCATCAAGCTTTCCCTCTGTCCGCGACTTTTTCCAGGTCCTTGACCATCCGCGCAATGCGCTCCGAGAGTTTTTCCGAACTCAGGCTTTCGCGCATTCGCTCCACCAGCAGCGGAAAGGCCAGGGGGGTTGGCCGTTGGATCAGATGCAGGTCCAGCTGCAGCGCCGACAAGCGAAGCAAGGTCTCTTCCAGGCGCTGAATGTCCAGTTCGTTGCGCAGGACTTCTTCCCCTGCCTGGGTCAGCAGCAGGTTGTGCGGATCATATTGTTTGAACACTTCGAAGAACAGGCCGCTGGAGGCCTGCACCTGCCGGGTGCTTTTCGGCGCGCCGGGGTAACCGGCGAACACCAGCCCGGCGATGCGTGCGATTTCGCGAAAGCGCCGCAACGCCAGTTCACCGGCGTTGAGGCTGGCTGCCACGTCCGTGAGCAAATCCTCTGGGCTGAGCAGCGCCTCGGTCAACAACTGGGGCCAGTGCACCTCGGTGGCGCTCAGCAATTCCAACCCATAATCATTGACCGCAATGGAAAAGGTCACGGGTTGCTGCCGGCTGACGCGCCACGCCAGCAGACTCGCCAGCCCCAGATGCACCTGACGCCCGGCGAAGGGGTAGAGAAACAGGTGCCAGCCTTCGCGCGACTTGAGAAACTCCGCCAGCAAGTGATCACGGGTCGGCAGGCCGGACCAACGCAGTTGTGTCAGCAGCAGTGGCTGCACCGCCTGCATCTCCGGGCCGTCGAAACGACCCTGCGCCGCCGCGTCGAAGCGCTCGATCACTGCCTGCGCCAGCTCGTTGGAAAGCGGCATGCGCCCGCCATTCCAGCGCGGCACGGCGGCTTTTTTCGCGGTGCTGCGGCGCACGTACGCGGTCATGTTTTCCACGCGCACCAACTCCAGCAGGCGTCCGGCGAACAGAAAGCCGTCGCCCGGCTTGAGTCGCGCAATAAAACCTTCCTCGACACTGCCGAGGTTTTTGCCGCCACCGCCTTTGCTCCAGTACTTCAGGTGCATACTCGCATCGCTGACAATGGTGCCCACGCTCATGCGATGGCGGCGTGCCAGTCGTGCATCGGGTACGCGCCAGATGCCCTGTTCGTCGGGCTCTACGCGGCGGTAATCCGGGTAGGCGGTAAGCGACAGTCCGCCATGGCGTACAAAGGCCAGCGCCCAGGTCCAATCGGCGTCGGTAAGATCGCGGTAGGCCCAGGCCCCGCGGACCTCCGCCAGCAGCGCATCGGGAACAAACCCGCCGCCCAGGGCCATGCTGACCAGATGTTGCACCAGCACATCCAGGGGTTTATGGGGCGATTTGCGGGCTTCGATGCGTCGCTGGGCAATCGCATCCTTTGCGGCGGCGGCTTCCACCAGCTCCAGGCTGTGGGTCGGTACCAGGGTCACCCGTGATGGCCGTCCCGGTGCATGCCCCGAGCGGCCGGCGCGTTGCATCAGGCGCGCCACACCTTTGGCCGAGCCTATCTGCAACACCCGCTCCACCGGCAGGAAATCTACGCCCAGGTCCAGGCTGGAGGTGCACACCACCGCCTTGAGTTGGCCGTCTTTGAGCGCACGTTCCACCCAGTCCCGGGTCTCGCGCGACAGCGAGCCGTGATGCAGCGCAATCAGGCCGGCCCACTCCGGCCTGGCCTCCAGCAGCGCCTGGTACCAGATTTCCGACTGCGCCCGGGTATTGGTGAACACCAGGCAACTGCTACTGGCATCTACTTCGGCTACCACTTGCGGGAGCATTTTCAAACCGATATGGCCGGCCCAGGGAAAGCGTTCGGCGATGGGAGGCAGCAGTGTGTCAACCAGCAACTGTTTGGGCGATTGCCCCTGCACATTGACCCCGCCACCCTGTGGGACCAATACATCCAGCGCGTGGGCCTGATTACCCAAGGTCGCGGAAATGCCCCAGACCAGCAAGTCGGGGTGCCAGCGTCGCAGCCGTGCCAACGCCAGTTGCAATTGCACACCGCGCTTATTGCCGATCAGTTCATGCCATTCGTCCACCACCACCATGCGCAGATGCGCCAGGCTGACCTCACTGTCGGCGCGCGCAAGCATCAGCGTCAGGCTTTCCGGGGTGGTGATCAGTACAGTGGGCTGGCGGCGGGTCTGGCGGGCGCGTTCGCCGCTGCTGGTGTCGCCCGTGCGCAGGCCAACGCTCCAGGGGATCTGCAAGGCCGCCAGCGGCGCCTCGAGGGCGCGCGCGGTGTCGGCGGCCAAGGCGCGCATCGGTGTGATCCACAATACGGTCAGTGGTTCGGCCGGCGCCTTGCGCTTGCCGGTAGCGGGCGGGCGCGTGATGGCGAAACGATTGAGGGCGGCGAACCACAGCGCGTAGGTTTTACCCGCGCCGGTACTGGCATGCAGCAAGCCGGATTGACCGTCCTTGACGGCCTTCCACACTTCTTTCTGGAATGCGAACGCACGCCAGCCACGGGTGGCAAACCATTGTTTTGCGAAGTCGACGGGTTTTGCCATGCGGCAGCTGACGCTCTGGAGGCTCTATTGCACAGACCCTCCAGGCGTCACAAAGGTTTACTTCAAGTTGCCGCTCAAAAACTGCTGCAGGCGCTCGCTCTTCGGATTGCCCAGCACGTCCGCCGGCGCACCTTGCTCTTCCACCCGGCCTTGATGCAGGAACAGTACCTGGCTGGAAACCTTGCGCGCAAAGCTCATTTCGTGGGTCACCATGATCATGGTGCGGCCTTCTTCGGCCAGGCCCTGGATCACCTTCAATACTTCACCGACCAACTCCGGGTCCAGTGCCGAGGTGGGTTCGTCGAACAGCATCACCTCGGGCTCCATCGCCAACGCGCGGGCAATCGCTACCCGTTGCTGCTGGCCGCCAGACAGGAATGCCGGGTATTGATCGGCCACCCGCGCGGGCAGGCCGACTTTGTCCAGGTAGCGCCGGGCGCGGTCTTCGGCGTCTTTCTTGCTGCACCCCAGCACCCGGCGCGGCGCCATGGTGATGTTTTCCAGCACGCTCATGTGGCTCCACAGGTTGAAGTGCTGGAAGACCATCGCCAGTCGTGTGCGCAAGCGCTGCAACTCGGCATCGTCGGCCACGCGCATGCCGTGGCGGTCGCTGACCATGCGGATGGTTTGTCCGTCCAGGGTCATGGCGCCGTCGTTGGGCGTTTCCAGGAAGTTGATGCAGCGCAGGAAGGTGCTCTTGCCCGAGCCGCTGGCGCCGATCAGGCTGATCACGTCACCGGTCCTGGCCTTGAGCGAGACACCTTTGAGCACCTCATTGTCGCCATAGCTTTTATGCAGGCCTTCAACGGTCAATTTGTACATGGGGCGTGCATCCTCAAGGCGAAAGTAAGTAGCCGCTGCGGTAGGCCTCAGTGCCGGCGACATGACTGATCACCATCCCGGCAGTGGCCATGCGGCGTAGCGAACGGGCGTAAAGCAGGCCGGCATGCTGGCAGTGCACGGGCGTTACGCGGTCAGTGATGGGGTCGATGATTTCGGCGACCAGTTGCCCTGCTTCCAGGTATTCCCCCGGCAAGGCGCTGAACACCAGCAAGCCGCCCACGGGTGTGGTCACCGGCTCCACACCCGCCAATGGCGTGGCCGGGTAGGGCAGCGCGGGCAGGGGCGTCGTGTCGCCTTCAATCGCACCGAAGTGAATCAGGTAATCGATGATCGCCTGGCAGTCCAAGGTCGCGAGGCCGTGGTTGACGTCGCCTTGGCCGCGCAACTCGACGGTCACGGAAAAACTGCCCAGGGGGATGGGGAAGCGCGCGCCGAAGCGTTGCCGCAACTGCCACCACACCAGTGTGAAACACTCATCAAAGGACTGCCCGCCGGAGTCGGTGGCCAGCAGGTTGGCCTCCGATCCCAGGTAACGCGCCAACGGCTCCACCTGCGGCCAGGCCTCGGGCGTGGTGTAAAGGTGCGCCACCGCTTCGAAATCGCAATGCAGGTCCAGCACCATGTCGGCATCGCACGCCAGGCGTTGCAGCACCAGGCGCTGGGATTGCAATTGCCTCGATGCGGTTTGCGCGGCGAGGGCGTCGGATAACGCGGTGCGGATCAATCGGGCGTTGTGCTGGGGATCATCGCTCAGCGAGTTTTCAACCTGATCGCCGACCGCGTCGCTGAGGTCGACGAACAGGCGATTGAAGTTCTGCCCGCTTTCCAGCTCGTAGCGGCCCAGGGGGATGTCCATCAGCACCTGTTCCAGCCCCACCGGATTGGCGACCGGCACCACGACGATTTCGCTGCGCATGCGCCCGGCAGCCTCCAACTGCGCCAGCTGCGCCTTCAGGTGCCAGGCCACCAGCATGCCCGGCAGTTCATCGGCATGCAGGGACGATTGGATGTAAATCTTGCGGTCGGCCTGTTCCGGGCCGAAATGGAAACTGTGAATCTGCCGCGCCGTGCCAGGCACCGGCGCAATCAGGTCATGTTGCTGATGACGCATGAAAGCTCCTTAATGGCTCGGCCCGAGGAAGGCCAGCCAGCGGCGTTCGGCCAATCGGAACAGGCCGACCAGGGCGAAGGTCACGGCCAGGTAGATCAGGGCGGCGATGCCGAACGATTGAAAGGTCATGAAGGTGGCCGAGTTGGCGTCCCTGGCGACTTTGAGGATGTCCGGGATGGTGGCGGTGAACGCCACGGTGGTCGAATGCAGCATCAGGATCACCTCGTTGCTGTAGTAAGGCAACGAACGGCGCAGCGCCGACGGCATGATCACATAGGCATACAATTTCCAACCGCTCAGCCCGTAGGCCTTGGCCGCTTCGACTTCGCCGTGGGCCATGCTGCGGATCGCCCCGGCGAAAATTTCCGTGGTGTAGGCGCAGGTGTTGAGGGCGAAGGCCAGGATCGTGCAGTTCATCGCATCGCGAAAGAACGCATCGAGCACCGGTTGCGCGCGCACGGCGGCGATGCTGTAGATGCCTGTGTAGCAAATCAGCAACTGAATGTAGAGCGGCGTGCCGCGAAACAGGTAGGTGTAGAACTGCACCGGCCAGCGCACCAGGCGCCTGCGCGAGACACGGGCGATAGACAGTGGAATCGACACCACAAACCCAATCACCAGTGCCGCGCTGAGCAGCCACATAGTCATGGCCAGGCCGGTGATGTGCTGGCCGTCGCTATAAAGGAAGGGGCGCCAGTATTCCTGCAAAAGCTCGATCATCGCACGGCCTCCCGTGAGCCTGCGGCGTAGCGCCGTTCAAGACGACGCAGGACGAAGTTGGACGCGCTGGTGATCAACAGGTAGATCAGCGCGGCGAGCACCAGGAAGTAGAACAGTTGGTAGGTGCTCTTGCCGGCATCCTGGGCGGCTTTCACCAGGTCGGCCAGGCCGATGATCGACACCAGGGCGGTGGCCTTGAGCATCACCATCCAGTTATTGCCGATGCCCGGCAGGGCAAAGCGCATCATCTGCGGGAAGGTCACGTAGCGAAACCGTTGGCCGCGCTTGAGCCCGTAGGCGGTGGCGGCTTCCAGCTGGCCACGGGGCACGGCGAGAATCGCGCCCCGAAAAGTCTCGGTGAAATAGGCACCGTAGATAAAGCCCAAGGTGATGACCCCGGCGCTGAATGGGTCGATCTCGATGTACTCCCATTCCATAACGTCGGTCAGGCCGGTCAGCCAGGTTTGCAGGCTGTAGAAAATCAATAGCATCAACACCAGGTCGGGTACGCCGCGAATCAAGGTGGTGTAGAGCTGGGCGGGGATACGCAGGAAGGGCAGGCTGGAGAGTTTCGCGCTGGCGCCGAGCAGGCCCAGCAACACGCTGACGGCCAGGGACAGCACCGACAATTTAAGGGTCATCCAGGTGCCTTGCAGCAACAGCGGGCCGAAACCCTTCAAGCTGAACGCGCTCAGCCCGAGGGTTTGCAACAGATCTTCGAACATAAATCAGGACCTATGGCGATAAAAAAGCGCCCCTTCAAAAAAGGGGCGCCCCAGGCATTATTTGCCGCTGTACAGGTTCAGATCGCCAAAGTGTTTCTTCTGAATAGTGGCGTAGGTGCCATCATCGTGTAACGCTTTGATACCTTTATCCAAAAGAGCCTTGAGCTCAGTGTTACCTTTTTTGATACCGATCGCGGTTTTCGACGGCAGCAGCGGATCATCGATTGCTGCGCTGACTTCGTATCCAGCACCGGCTGGGGACTTCAGAAAACCCAGTTCAGCCTGCAGCATATCCTGCACGGAGGCATCGAGACGGCCGGACGTCAGGTCCGCATACACCTGATCCTGGTTGGCGTAGGCCTTGGTGGTCACGCCGGCCTTGTCCAGCACAGCCTTGGCGTAGGCTTCCTGGATGGTGCCCTGCTCGTAGCCCACGGTTTTGCCCTTGAGCGACTCAGGCGTCGAGTACCCGGCGCCTTTCTTGAACACCAGCGAGGTTGGCCCCGAGAACAGCTCGTTGGAGAAGTCGATCGCCTTCTCACGTACCGGGGTCACGGTCATGGACGAAATCACACCGTCGAACTTGTTGGCTTTCAGGCCCGGAATCATGCCGTCGAAATCGCTTTCAACCCATTTGCACTTGACCTTCAGCTCTGCACAGATGGCATTGCCCAGGTCGATGTCGAAGCCCACCAGGCTGCCGTCGGCGGCTTTGGATTCGAACGGCGCGTAGGAGGGATCGACACCGAAACGCAATTCCTTGTATTCCTTGGCGGTTGCAACACCTGCAGCCATGCACAGAGCCAGTGCAGAAAGGGTCAGCAATGCTTTTTTCATTATGTATTCCCTGGAAACCAAGATAAGCGCTTGTGGCGCATTTAGGACTGTTACTGAACGGTGTCAGACGGATCCCAAGTAGCAATTTCTGCACCATAGTTCCGAATGATCGTTTTAAAAGGTGGGATGAGGGATTTTTGAGCGTAGGAAATGCCCATTAGTGGGCATTGATAGAGTAGTGCACCATTTAAGATCGAACGGAAATCTAAATGTGGGAGGGGGCTTGCTCCCGATGGCGGTGGATCAGACACAAATGCTGTGACTGACACACCGCCATCGGGAGCAAGCCCCCTCCCACAGTTGATTTGTGTCAGGTCAGTAGATCCTGCAGCGTGGCGAGATTGTCGGCTTCCTCCACCGGTTTGTCCTGGCGCCAACGCAACATCCGTGGGAACCGCACCGCAATCCCGCTTTTATGCCGCTTGGACAGGGCGATGCCTTCGAAACCCAACTCAAACACCATGCTCGGCGTAACGCTGCTGACCGGGCCGAATTTTTCCACCGTGGTTTTGCGCACGATCGCGTCGACCTTGCGCATTTCTTCGTCAGTCAGCCCGGAATAGGCCTTGGCGAACGGCACCAGGGTGCGCTCGCTGCCCGGCGGGCCGTCCCACACCGCGAAGGTGTAATCGCTGTACAGGCTGGCGCGCCGGCCATGGCCGCGCTGAGCGTAGATCAACACCGCGTCGACGCTGAACGGGTCGACCTTCCACTTCCACCACAGGCCCATATCCTTGGTGCGGCCCACGCCGTAGAGGCCTTTGCGATCCTTGAGCATCATGCCTTCCACACCCAGGCTGCGGGAGGCTTCGCGCTGCTCGGCCAACGCTTGCCAGGTTGGCCCCTCAAGCAGCGGGGAGGGCAATAACACCGGTTGGTCACACGCTGCGATCACGCTTTCGAGCTGCGCACGCCGTTCAGCCAGGGTGTGGTTGCGCCAGTCGTCGCCCTGATGCTCCAGCAGGTCGTAGGCCAGCACCGCCACCGGCGCATCTTCCAGCACTTTTTTACTCAGGGTTTTGCGGCCGATCCGCTGCTGCAGCAGGGCGAAGGGTTGCACCGCGTCCTTCCAGACCACGATCTCACCGTCGATCACCGTGCCATCCGGCAAGCCACTGACCAGGCTGTGCAGCTCGGGGAAACGCTCGGTCACCAGCTCTTCGCCGCGCGACCACACCCACAGGCGCCCCTCACGCTTGACCAGTTGCGCGCGTATGCCATCAAACTTCCATTCCACCTGCCAGTCGGCGGGGGAGCCGAGCAGGGCATCGAACTGCTCCACTGGTTGCGCCAAGCCATGGGCGAGAAAAAACGGATAGGGCTGACCGCCACGTTGCGCATGTTCGTCGGACGATTCGGCAGCGATCAACTTGAGGTAGCCCGCAGCCGTAGGGCGATTGGACAGGTCGGTGTAGCCCACCAGCCGTTGCGCCACGCGCTTGCTGTCGAGCCCGGCCATGGCGGCAAGCGCGCGGGTCACCAGCAGCTTGGACACGCCCACGCGAAAGCTGCCGGTGATCAACTTGATGCACACCATCAGGCTCGGTTGATCCAGCTGCGCCCACAGCGCAGGCAGGCGTTCGGCCAGTTCAGCGGGCGCAAGGCCGCGCAGCGGCAGCAGTTTTTCTTCCAGCCACACCGCCAGGCCGTCTTCGGAGGTGTAGGTCGATTCGGGTAGCAGCAGGGAAATCGTCTCGGCCAGGTCGCCGACGGATTGGTAACTCTCTTCGAACAACCACGGCTCGATGCTCGCCGCTTGTGTCGCCATATCCCTCAGCAGACGGGTCGGTACCAGTTGCCGCGGCCGCCCGCCGGAGAGGAAGTACACCGCCCATGCCGCATCCTCCGGCGGTGCCTGCTGAAAGTAGTCTTGCAGCGCCGCGAGCTTGGCATTGCTGGAGGTCGTCGCGTCGAGGTTAGCGTACAGCTCGGCGAAGGCTTTCATGCGCTGGCCTCCTCTTCGTCATCGCCATATTCGGTGCTGAACCCCTGGGCATCCAGGCCTTTTTCGCGCAGATGGCGCACCAGTACGCCGACCGAGCCGTGGGTGACCATCACCCGTTCGGCGCCGGTCTGTTCGATGGCCCACAACAGTCCGGGCCAATCGGCGTGGTCCGACAGCACAAAGCCACGGTCGACCCCGCGCCGCCGCCGAGTCCCGCGTAGGCGCATCCAGCCGCTGGCGAACGCGTCGCTGTAATCGCCAAAGCGCCGTATCCAAGTGCTGCCGCTGGTGGAGGGCGGGGCGATGATCAAGGCCTGGCGCAGCAGCGGGTCGTTTTTTTTGAAGTCGCCGGCGTACAGCGTTTGCGGAATGTACACCCCGGCTTCGCGGTACACCCGGTTCAACGGCTCGACGGCGCCATGGCTGAGGATCGGGCCGATGCTGGCATCGATGCCATGCAGAATGCGCTGGGCCTTGCCGAAGGAATAGCAGAACAGCACGCTGGCTTTGCCGGCAGCGATATTGGCCTGCCACCAGTCATTAATACCGGCAAAAATCTGCGCCTGCGGCTGCCAGCGGTAGATCGGCAGGCCAAAGGTAGATTCGGTAATAAAAGTGTGGCAGCGCACCGGTTCGAACGGCGCGCACGTGCCATCGGGCTCGACCTTGTAGTCGCCGGACGCGACCCAGACTTCGCCCTGGTATTCCAGGCGCACCTGGGCCGAGCCCAACACATGCCCGGCCGGATGAAAACTCAAGGTCACACCGTGGTGCACCAACTGTTCGCCGTAGGCCAGGGTTTGCAGGTTGATGTCCTGGCCCAGGCGCGAACGCAGGATGCCTTCGCCGGGGGCGGCGGCCAGGTAATGTTGATTGCCGGTGCGGGCATGGTCGCCGTGGGCATGGGTGATGACGGAGCGTTCCACCGGGCGCCAGGGGTCGATGTAGAAATCCCCGGCGGGACAATAGAGGCCTTCGGGTCGGGCAATGACAAGGTCCATGGGATGACCGAGGAGATGGGCTTATCATTTAGGAGGATATGACGGTGAGAGAAGTTCTATCTGAATGCGTGGGGTCCAAGTGTGGGAGGGGGCTTGCTCCCGATAGCGGTGTGACAGGCAACACATTCATTGACTGAACTACTGCTATCAAGGATCGTTCCCACGCTCCCGCGTGGGAATGCAACCCGTGACGCTCTGCGTCACCTGTGCACGGTAGCTGAAACTCGGCTCGGTTCGCGCGACGCGGAGCGTCGCAAAAGGCATTCCCACGCAGAGCGTGGGAACGATCAGAGCGCCGGGTTACTTGCCGGGTGTCAGGGTCAACCGGGTCTTGCCATACACCTTGTCAAAATTCTGCGGCTGCATCGGGAAGCTCAGGTATTGCGCCTTGAGCGACGGGTCGATGCCGTTGGCATAGTTCGGGCTGGCCGGGTTGCCGGACTGGCCGGTGCCGCCCTGGCCCATCATCGGTTCCGGCTGGCCGAAGTCGACAATCATGCGCAACGCCGACGTCTGGGCCGCATTGAAGTCCTGCCCCCAGCGGTACGGTGCCGGGTTCAGGGTGTTGTGGTCGCCACCACTGGCCAACGGGCCACGGATCACCTGGCCGCTGGTGGTTTTCCAGGTGGTGGTGTGCAGCTTGCCCCATTGCCAGGCCTTGTGATCAGCGCCCAGCAGACTGTCGCCGGTGCTGATCGTGGCGGCCAGGGTGCGTGCGAGGATCGCCGGCTTGTCTTCTTTGTGCGGCGTGCGCGTGTCATCCCACAGCGGGCTGTCTTCACGGCCCAGCAAATGGTCTGCGGTGGCTGAGTAGGACAGGCTGGCGTTGCTGACAAAGGCTTTCCAGCTGGCGCTCTGCTCCGGACCGAGTTTGTCGAGGAAGATCTGTCTGGCGCTCTCTTGCAGGAACAGCTCGTAGAGCGCCGCGTCGGCGGACGTTGGCGCAAGGCGACCA
Source organism: Pseudomonas sp. R4-34-07 (assembly GCF_003852375.1). Taxonomy (NCBI): domain Bacteria; kingdom Pseudomonadati; phylum Pseudomonadota; class Gammaproteobacteria; order Pseudomonadales; family Pseudomonadaceae; genus Pseudomonas; species Pseudomonas sp. R4-34-07. Next base: position 1,417,411 of record NZ_CP027760.1, read on the forward strand.
TCGAAGGCCATCAGGCGGCCCAGTGCTTCGCGCGCCTTGGCCTGTTCGGCCGCAGGCAGCGCATCGATTGCCTGTTTCAGCGGCTGAGCCATGCCCGGCGCCTGGAACATGCCTTTGAGTTTGGCGGCAAAGAGGGTGGTCTGGTCGTATTGCATGGCGATCAGACTGCGGCTGTCATGCTTGCCAGCATTGGCCAGTTGCGCCAGGCGCTCGCTGCGCTCCGGCGCATCCCAGGAATTGGACAGCTGCATGCCATAGCCACGCGGGGCGGTGCGCTGGTTGGCGGTGCCGATCCAGCCTTGCGCCGGGTCCTGGTCATAGGGATGCAGCATGGCGTCGGCGTAACCGTCCCAGTCAAAGCGCGTATCCCAGCCCGGCGAGGGCAGCAGGCCTTCGCCTTCGCGGCGGTTGGGGAAGCGGCCGGTGACTTGCCAGCCGATGTTGCTGGCGTCGGCGAAGATCATGTTCAACGCAATGGCGCGAATTTCGCGGGTGGCGTCCGAGGCCTTACCGGCGTTTTGCGCGCGGGACAGGTCGAAGAACGCATCCAGGCTCTTGTCGTCCTTCAAATCGGCGGTTTGCAGGGCCAGGCCATAACCACTGGTGAGGGCCTGGCTGCTGTTGAGCAAGGCGCCGTGGCGGGTTTCGTACACCACGTCGTGAACCGAGCGTTGACCTTTGATGAAGAAGGTCTCGTTACGCACACCGGCCGGTAGCCATTTTCCGTTGTTCTCGTAGTACAACGCGCTGCCCTGGCGTTTGACCTTCTCCAGGAACAGGTCCTGGGTATCGCCCTTGACCGCGCTCATGCTCCACGCGACCTTGCCGTTGAAGCCCGACAGCAGGGTCGGCAGGCCGGCAATCGACGCGCCGGCCGCCTGATATTTCGGGGCACGGATCTGCACATAGCTCCACGGTGACGGCGCTTGCGGCTGGGCGGCGAGGTCGTTGGCCAGCAGGCTTTTGCCGCTGCGGCTGCGTTGCGGTCCGATGGCCCAGTTGCTGGACGTGGTCACGCCCAGGGCATTGAGGCTGTTGAGTTGCTGGCTGACCGTGTCCAACCCGGCGAGGCCAGTGATCTGGCTCAGGTTCACGCCCTTGAGCTTATCGGCTTCGGCCAGCGGGATGGCCTCGTCCGGCGCGCTTGGGATAAGCCAGGCGAGCTTGTCGACACCGACTTTCTGCGCCAGCACCAGCGACGAAATTTCTTCCTGCAGGTTGCTCGACTCGCTGAAATTCAGCAGGCAGAACAGCAGCGCCGAATCTTCCGGTTTCCAGTACTCGGGCTTGTAGCCGGTCTGGGCCAGGTCTGTCGGCAGCTTGTCGCGGTAGCGGAACAGGTAGGCGTTAACGCCCCGTGCGTAGACTTCAAAGAACCGCTTGAGCCGTGGCGATGAGGCGTTGTACAGCTCGCCGGCGCTCTTTTTAAGGTTGACCGCGCGCATGAAGCGGTCGACATCGAGTACCTCAGGGCCGGACATTTCCGCCAGACGGCCCTGGGCCAGCAGCCGCAGGGTGACCATTTGGGTGATCCGGTCGCTGGCGTGTACATAGCCGAGGCTGAACAGCGCGTCGTGGAAAGTGTTGCTCTCAATCAGCGGCATGCCCTGGGCGTTGCGGCGTATCGACACGTTTTGCGCCAGGCCCTTGATCGGCTGTACGCCGGCCATGGGGGGCAGGGTGTCCTGGGTGCTCTGGAGCTGGCAACCGGCCAGGCTTAACGCACTGGCCACTGCCGCGGCAACGCCGAACCGGGGAAGAAAATGTGTAAGGGCTGGCGAGGCCATGGCAAAGCTCCTGCGGGGGGTAGCGTCATTAAAGGCGCTACGTTAGTGAGCGCGGCGAAACGACGCAAGCGGGAGTTTTGTAATTACGTGAGTACTCAGGCTTATGCGCAAATCAATGTGGGAGGGGGCTTGCTCCCGATAGCGGTCATCCAGTCGATGCCTATGTCAACTGGCACACCGCTATCGGGAGCAAGCCCCCTCCCACATTGGATATTGGGTGGCTTAAGCGCCGTGGCACTTCTTGAATTTTTTCTCGCTGCCGCAGGGGCAAGGGTCATTGCGACCAACATCTTTCAAGGCGTTGCGCACCGGCTCCTGGTGAGCGTGGCCGCAGTTCGGGCCGTGGACATGGCCGTGGTCGTGATCATGGTGATCGTGACCGTGATCGTGAGCATGATCGTGGTTGCAGTCAGGACCATGGACATGGGGTTGCTGAGTCATCGATGTCGCTCCGGAATAAAATCGCCGGGGATTATCTCGCCATTGTGGGCCACCTGCACGTCATTACCGATGAATAATCCGGTTTTCAGCTCGCCTTCCAGGCGATAGGGCACGGGGCGGTCGGGATTCTTCAGCATCTGCACTACATCGCGTATGCGTGGCCACAGGTTGGTGCGCACCGACACCCGGAAGAATTTATGACTGCGCGGCGGCACGGTCAGCCATTCGTTGGACTCACCTTCGGTCAGCACCAGATCGCCAAGGGTGACCTTGTAGATCAGGCCACGCACGGTCAGGTCAGCGTCGTCGCGGTTGTCCACGCGAAAGTAGAGCTTGAACTTCTGCTCCAGCAGTTTGGCCCGCACCACTTCGACATTCACCAGGGAGACGTGGGGCGGCGGCGAATCGTCTTCGAACCACGAGGCGCAGCCGGTAAGGCCCAGGGTTAACGCCAGCATCAAGCTGAAGGTGCGGTGCATTGGCGTTATCCCTGTCAGGTCGTTAAAAGTAGCTGGAACAGCACTTCTTGAATTTCTGTCCGCTGCCACACAAACATACATCATTACGCGCGGCCTTCACCTCCACCGTCGGATCGATGAAGTACCAGTGCCCCTCGTTCTGTACGAAAGAAGAGCGTTCACGGTGGCTGTGTTCACCAGCACTGTCGTGCCAGCGCGCCGTGAAGGTGACAAAGGCGTGCTCCGGCTGGCCGCCGAACACTTCTGAGCTTTCCACCTCAAGGCCGAGCCAGGTGCTTTGAGCGCTCCAGGCGGCAATCGCGTTGCGATCGAGGCCCGCTTGCTGCGCCGGCAGGGTGGTGCTCACCAGATAGTCCACCAGTCCCAACACGTAGGCGCTGTAACGCGAACGCATCAGCGCCTCGGCAGAGGGTGCCGGGTGGCCGGCGTGGTAATGGCCGCAGCAGGCGTCCAGCAGATTGCCACTGCCGCAGGGGCAAATGGATGTACTCATCGTGTTACCACCAATACTTTCCAAAATTTTCCGGATTGGCCCAGAAGCGGGCGTTGAGCCAGTCCGGCACTTGTTTATAGTCAAGCAGATCGTAGGTAAACAGCGTCAGCACTTGCTCATCACGCTGGAAACGCTCACCGGCTTGCAACGCCAGGGAGAAAAAGTCGGTGTCCTTCCAGGCGCAGGCATCCATGTCCACCAGCACCGCGATGCGACTGGCATTGAGGTTACGGATACCACCCAATAACCTCAGACCCTGGGGTTTGGGCAGGTGTTCAAGGCAATCGACCACCAGCGCCAGGTCAAAACGCTGCGCCGCCAGGTCGGCAGGCAGTGGCCCGGGTTGCGCGACGCTGACATGCACATCGGGGTGCGCCGTTTTAAACGCATCCAGTGCCGGGAAGTGGCTGGCGCCCAACAGCAGCAGGCGTTTGGGAGCGTGCAGGTCCAACAGCGCAGCCAACGCTTGCTGGGGCGTACGGGCAGAAATTCCAGCGGTCATCGCAGATCCTCACATCAGGACCGTAGAGACTAGCGCGCCTGGGCGTGCGGGCCTAGAGCATCAGGGTAATACCGCCGGCACTTGAGTCGTTGCGTGCGAAGTTTTTTGATCCTTCACTGGCAAAGCGCCTGCAGAAGTCGTTACTGTGCGTCCAAAGAAAAATTTGAAAACACTCGGGAGCCCCATGATGCGTAAGGTTTTTCTGCTGGCCCTGTTGGTCAGCCCCGTTGCCCTGGCCCAGAGTGTCAGTGTCGAAACCAACTCGTTGATGCGCCTGCCCAGCAGCACCAGCGTGTTGCAACTGGAGCGCCTGGACGTGGCGGACTACGGCACCCTGCTGATTCCGGCCACCATCAGTCAGATCGCGGTGGAAGAACTGCATCTGGGGCGTGACGCCCGCATCGCGATTGTCCCCGGCAATACCGCGCTGCAGTTGCAGGTGCGCCAGGCGCAACTGGAGCACGGCAGCCAGATCACTTCCCGAGGCGCACCCGGCACTCATGAAAAACCGGCCAAAGCCGGGCGTGACCTGACCTTGCGCATTGATTCGCTGACGGCTGAAGAACTGTCGGTGGATGCCCGTGGTGGCGCCGGTGCCCAAGGGTATGCGGGGCTGGATGGCGCCAATGGCGTCGACCCGGGTTGCACCTGGGGTTCAGCCGGGCGCGGGTTCAATGGCGATAACGGCGGCGATGGGTTGCCGGGGGCGTCGGGTGCGGCGGTGCGTATTGAGCTGCCCCAGGATTTCCCTGGCGACAAGATCAAGGTCTTGGTGGACGGCGGCGCCGGTGGTTTGGCCGGTGTAGCGGGCAAACCTGGCAAGGGCGGGCAGTCCAAGGGCTGCCTGGTGTACCGCGCCGATGGCGGCGACAAAGGCCGGCCTGGGTTGGAAGGGCAGCCGGGGCCGGCTGGGCCTGCGGGGACTGTGACCATTCAACGGCTCTGAAGCGCCGTAGCTTCAAGCTTCAAGTTTAAAGCTGCAAGTTCAAAGCTTGCAGCTTCAGGCTTGAAGCTTGGCGCTGTGCTTAGAACATCGGCCGAGCCGAAGCAATCGCCACCACCACCAGCCCCACAATCAAGTTAACGCCCACCAGTTTGCGAATCTGCCCCAATGCAGCCGCGCCCGCCGGCCAGTCCTCGGCCGCCACCGCCGTCTTCAGCGCCGGAAACTTCAACGCCTGGATGCGAATAAACAGCGCCGTCATCACCAGGTACAAGCCCATCATCACCTGTACATAACGCGGTGCGGTGTCAAAGCCGTTGAAGCGCAGGTGCAACAGGCCGACGCCGCTGATCGGCAAAATCAGCACCGCCACCCACACCCATACAAAAAAACGTTGAAACACATTTGCCCACAGCTTCAGCCGGGCAGGGCCCTCAAGGGCCGCCATGGCGGCGGGGCGCAGGATCATCCAGGCGAAAAACATACCGCCGACCCAGATCAGGGCGGCCAATACATGCAGGGTGTAAGCGAGGCTAAACGCGGTCATTGTGGTACTCCGTTCTGCGCGGGATTAATTAGCGGGGTATGATAGCGGCCGATCCGAACCACTGAAAATTTATCCAGCGTTTTTTGCGCCCGACTATCCATGATCAGCACTGAACTCAAAACTACGATCCAGGGCGCCTATACGCGTTTTCTCGAAGCCAAGAGCTTGAAACCGCGCTACGGCCAACGCCTGATGATCGCCGAAGTGGCGAAAGTCCTCGGGGATATCGACACTGACGACGAGGGCCGCCGTGCGGGCGAACCGGCGGTCGTGGCCGTCGAGGCCGGCACCGGCACCGGCAAGACCGTGGCCTACAGCCTGGCTGCGATCCCCACCGCCAAGGCCGCAGGCAAGCGCCTGGTGATCGCTACGGCGACCGTCGCACTGCAGGAGCAGATTGTCTACAAAGACCTGCCTGACCTGATGCGCAATAGCGGCTTGAGTTTTACCTTTGCCCTCGCCAAGGGGCGTGGCCGCTACATGTGCCTGTCCAAGCTCGATGTGTTGCTGCAGGAAGGCCACGCGCAGACCGCCACGGCCTCGCTGTTCGAAGAAGAAGGCTTCAAGATCGAGGTCGATGAGGCCAGCCAGAAGCTGTTCACCAGCATGATCGAGAAACTCGCCGGCAATAAATGGGACGGTGATCGCGACAGCTGGCCCACCGCCCTGGAGGATTCCGACTGGGCGCGCCTGACCACCGACCACAGCCAGTGCACCAACCGCCATTGCCCCAACTTCGGCCAGTGCGCCTTCTACAAGGCCCGCGAAGGCATGGGCAAGGTCGACGTGATCGTCACCAACCACGACATGGTGCTGGCCGACCTGGCCCTGGGCGGCGGCGCCGTATTGCCGGACCCGCGCGACACCCTGTACGTGTTCGACGAAGGCCATCACCTGCCGGACAAGGCCATCGGCCACTTCGCCCATTACACGCGCCTGCGCTCTACCGCCGACTGGCTGGAAACCACCGCCAAGAACCTCGCCAAGCTGCTCGCCCAGCATCCGCTGCCCGGTGACCTGGGCAAGCTGATCGAACAGGTGCCCGAGCTGGCTCGGGAGATCAAGACCCAGCAGCAGTTCATGTTCAGCGCCTGCGAGCAGGTGGCCGACTTCAAGCCCGGCGAAGACGTGGAAGGCCGTGAGCGGCCGCGTCACCGGTTTGTTGGCGGGATGATTCCCGAGCATATGCGCGAAATGGGCATTGAACTGAAGAAAGGCTTTTCACGCCTGACCGACCTGTTCACCCGTCTCACGGACTTGCTCAAGGAAGGCATGGATGGCGAGGTCAATATCGGCATCGCCAGCAACCAGGCCGAAGAGTGGTACCCGCTGTTCGGTAGCCTGCTGTCCCGCGCCCAGGGCAACTGGGAGTTGTGGACCGCCTTTACCGTCGAAGACCCGGAAGACAACCCGCCCATGGCGCGTTGGCTGACCTTGTCGGAAAGCGGTGCGCTGTTCGATATCGAGGTTAATGCCAGCCCGATCCTTGCCGCCGAAATGCTGCGCCGCAACCTGTGGAACGTAGCCTACGGCTGCCTGGTGACGTCGGCCACGCTGACCGCCCTTGGCACCTTCGACCGCTTCCGCATGCGCGCCGGCCTGCCGAAAAAGGCCGTCACTGCGGTGGTGCCGAGCCCGTTTCACCACGCCGACGCCGGCGTGCTGCGGGTGCCCGACCTCAAGGCCGACCCAAGGGACGCGCCGGCGCACACGGCGGCGATCATCCGCGACCTGCCCGGATTGGTGGAAGGCTCGCGGGGCACCCTGGTGCTGTTTTCGTCGCGCAAGCAGATGCAGGACGTGTTTGACGGCCTTGATCGCGACTGGCGTAAACAGGTGTTTATCCAGGGTAACTTGTCCAAGCAGGAAACCTTGAACAAGCACAAGGCGCGGGTCGATGGCGGTGATTCCAGCGTGTTGTTCGGCCTGGCGAGCTTTGCCGAAGGCGTAGACCTGCCCGGCGCCTATTGCGAACACGTGGTCATCGCCAAGATCCCATTCTCGGTGCCGGACGATCCGGTTGAAGCCGCGCTGGCCGAATGGATCGAAGCCCGAGGCGGCAACCCGTTCATGGAAATCTCGGTGCCCGATGCTTCCCTGAAACTGGTGCAGGCCTGCGGGCGCTTGCTGCGCACCGAGCAGGACCGGGGCACCATCACCTTGCTCGATCGTCGCCTGGTCACCCAGCGCTATGGCAAGGCCATCCTGAATGCCTTGCCGCCGTTCAGGCGCGAAATTTCTTAAGCCACCGTGGGCGAATTCGTCCACTGCGTGGTCTATCTCACTGTATGTCATCAGGCCAGCCATCGGCCGTTTGGGAGAACCTTGTTCGTATGATTCGCACGCTGCCTGCTCTTTTTGCCCTGCTGTTCGCCGCGCCGCTGTTGGCCGCGCCGGCCGGGCAACAAACCCTGTTCAATTTCGTCCGGCCCGCCGATGTGGTCAAGGTGGCGACCCAGGACGCCAGCCTGCCGCAATACAACGCCGAACAAACCCCCGAAGGCGAGGTGCTGCGCCGCATCACCTTCAACCCGGCGGCCGAGCCGAGCCTGGTGCTCAGCCCGCAAACGGGCGTGTGGGACTGGTCGCAGTCGGGCGCCATGAGCCTGCGTATCCAGAGCGCCATGAACTGGGCGTTGACCCTCTACGTAAAAGTACAAAGTGCCGACGGCAAGACCCTGGTCAGTCGCATCGACCTGCCGGCCGGCCCCGCCCAGACCTTGCTGGTGCCGCTGCAAGCCCACTCGCCGCTGAGCCAGGGCATGAAGGCCGGCCCGCCGATGCCCATGACCGTGGACGGCCAGCGTGTGTTGCTGGCCGCCAGTGCCGGGGAAATCGACCGCAGCCAGGTGGTGTCGGTGACGCTGTCGATGATCAAGCCGAATGCCGCCCAAAGCATCCTGCTGGAGCGCTTTGGCGTGCAGGACAGCGAGCCGGTGATGAAAGCTGCCTACAGCGAACTGGTGGACGCTTACGGTCAGTCCACCCGCGCACGTTGGCCGGAAAAAGTCAGCAACGACGAGCAGCTCAAGGCTGCGGCGGCCAAGGAGCAACAACAACTGAAGGTGTGGCTTGCCGAGCGTGACAAGTCGTCCCTGGATCAATACGGCGGCTGGAACAAGGGCCCGGCGTTCGACGCCAGCGGTTTCTTCCGCACCGAAAAGCGCGACGGTCGCTGGTATCTGGTCACACCCCAAGGCCATCCGTTCTACTCGCTGGGTGTCAACACCGTGGCCCCGGACAACAGCCAGACCTACGTGGCCGGGCGTGAGTGGATGTTTGCGGCGCTGCCCAAGGCCGGCGAGCCCTTCGACAAGTACTACGGCAGCGGCGATAACCGCACCGGCAACGGCGCGGGCGAGGGGCGCGGTTTTGGCGCAGGGCGTTGGTATGATTTTTATGGCGCCAACCTGCAGCGCACCTATGGCACTGAAACCGGCACCGACGGTTTCGACCAGAAGCGCTGGGTGAGCCACACCCTCGATCGCCTGCAAGCCTGGGGCTTCAACACCGTGGGCAACTGGAGCGATCCGGACCTGGCCACGGCCGACCGCGTGCCCTACACCTTGCCGCTGTCGATTGTGGGTGACTACGCCAGCATCAGCACCGGCACCGACTGGTGGGGCGGCATGCCCGACCCGTTCGACCCACGTTTCGCCATGGCCACTGAACGCGCCGTGGCCATTGCCGCTCGCGATCATCGCGACGACCCGTGGCTGATCGGCTTCTTTGCCGACAACGAACTGGCCTGGGCCGGCCCTGGCGAAGATGCAAAATCCCGTTACGCCCTGGCCTACGGCACCCTGCGCATGACCACCGACGTACCGGCCAAGCGTGCCTTCCTCAAGCAACTGCGCGACAAATACCGCAATGAAGAAGGTCTGTCGAAAGCCTGGGGCATCCACCTGGCCGGCTGGGAACTGATGGAAGACCCTGGCTTCGAGCCGCCGATGCCTAACCCGGAGCATCCCGAAATCGAGGCTGACTTCAAGTATTTCCAGAAGACCTTCGCCGACGCCTACTTCAAGACCATCTCCGATTCGCTGAAATGGCACGCGCCCAACCAGTTGCTGCTGGGTGGGCGTTATGCGGTGAGCACCCCCGAAGCCGTGGCAGCCTGTGCCCAGTACTGCGATGTGCTGAGCTTCAACATGTACACCCTCAAGCCCCAGGATGGTTATGACTTCGCCGCCCTGCGTGCACTCGACAAGCCGGTACTGATCACCGAATTCAATTTTGGCTCGACCGACCGTGGCCCGTTCTGGGGCGGCGTCACCCAATTGGCCGCCGAAGAAGAGCGTGGCGCGGCGTACGCGGCCTTCCTCAAGCAAGCCATGGCGGAGCCGTCGATTGTCGGCGTGCACTGGTTCCAGTACCTGGACCAGCCGGTGACCGGGCGTTTGCTGGACGGTGAAAACGGCCACTTCGGCCTCGTTGGCATTACCGACGTGCCCTTTCAGGGCTTTGTCGACAGCGTGCGCAAAAGCAATCTCGCGGCGGTCGAGCAGTTGGGTAAAGCGGCCGAAAAAGCCAAGGCGGCCGGCGCGGCACGCGAGAGCGAGGGCGGCCGGGCAGGCCAGGCCGGCAAAGACGCAGGCCAGGGCGCCGGGCACGCCGGCGGGCACTCCGCAAATGGGCATTGATTCGTCGTTGATGGGTTCACAAAACCCCTAATGGCTGGAACAATGTCGGCCACTTTTCATGATGTTTTTCGAGGTCGCTCAGGTGCAGATTCAGGGTCATTACGAGCTCCAGTTCGAAGCGGTACGTGAAGCGTTCGCCGCATTGTTCGATGACCCTCAGGAGCGCGGCGCCGGACTTTGCATCCAAGTCGGCGGCGAGACGGTCGTCGACCTGTGGGCCGGCACCGCCGACAAGGACGGCGCCGAAGCCTGGCACAGCGACACGATCGTCAACCTGTTCTCTTGCACCAAGACCTTCACTGCGGTCGCTGCGCTGCAACTGGTGGCCGAAGGCAAGCTGAAGCTGGACGCGCCCGTGGCCGAGTACTGGCCGGAATTCGCGGCGGCGGGCAAGGAGTCCGTCACCCTGCGCCAGTTGCTCTGCCACCAGGCCGGGTTGCCGGCGATCCGCGAGATGCTGCCCGCCGAAGCCCTGTACGACTGGCAACTGATGGTCGATACCCTGGCGGCCGAAGCGCCGTGGTGGACACCCGGCCAAGGCCATGGCTACGAGGCGATCACCTATGGCTGGCTGGTCGGCGAGCTGCTGCGCCGTGCCGACGGGCGCGGGCCTGGAGAGTCCATCGTGGCCCGGGTGGCGCGGCCATTGGGGCTGGATTTTCACGTCGGCCTGGCGGACGAAGAATTCTATCGTGTCGCCCATATAGCTCGCAGCAAAGGCAATATGGGCGATGCAGCGGCACAACGGTTACTTCAAGTAATGATGCGTGAACCCACGGCCATGACTACCCGTGCATTTGCCAACCCGCCGTCTATTCTGACCAGCACTAATAAACCCGAGTGGCGGCGTATGCAGCAACCGGCGGCAAATGGTCACGGGAATGCACGGAGCCTGGCCGGGTTTTATAGCGGTTTATTGGACGGTAGTTTGCTGGAAAGCGACATGCTCGAACAATTGACCCGTGAACACAGTATTGGCCCGGATAAAACCTTATTGACCCAAACCCGTTTCGGCCTGGGTTGCATGTTGGATCAACCGCAGTTGCCCAATGCGACATTCGGCCTTGGCCCGCGCGCCTTTGGGCATCCCGGGGCAGGGGGCTCGGTAGGGTTTGCCGACCCTGAGCATGATGTAGCGTTCGGTTTCGTGACTAATACCCTGGGGCCCTATGTACTTATGGACCCACGTGCGCAGAAGTTGGTCGGAATATTGGCCGGTTGTCTATAAACCCCTTGCTGTTTCACAATTTTTTGTTACAAAGACACGTATAAGAAGACGCTGAACGCAATGATGTAACTTCAATGTTCTTTAAGCGTCGGTTTAACGGGGCACCTGGCCCCCCTGGTTTTTTCTCATTTTGTGGATATCTCATGTTATCGAACAAGTCCTTGGCACTGGCGCTGTGCCTCACTATTACCGGCTGTGCACAAACACCACAGAATGATGCCGAAGGTGGGCACTGGTGGTCATTTGGGTCTGATAAGGCGGCTACCAAGGACGCAGTGACCCAAACCGACGCCAAGCCGGACGCCAAGCCCGCTGCCGGCGCCAAGGATGCCGCGCCTGTTGCCGCTGCCGCAGCACCTGCTCCGGCAGCCAAGGCTGACACAGGCTCCAGCTGGTGGCCCTTCTCCACCAAGAGCGCCGACGAAAAGGCCGCCGAGGCCAAGGCCGACCTGAAAGCTGACCTCAAGGCCGCAACCCCGGCTCCGGACGGTGCTCCGGTCGTGGCCAAGACCGATACCGAAGCCCACTGGTGGTGGCCGTTCGACACCAAGCCAAAGCCGCTGGCCAAGGTCGATGTGACCAACGTGCCGATGCCTGATCCGAAAATCACCCAGGCCTGGTTGGACGATTACGAGCCGCGCCTGCGTGCCGCCATCAAGGACAGCAACCTGCAATTGGAACGTCGTGACAACGTGCTGGTAGTGATTGCCCCGGTGGACGGCTCCTACAACCCGAAACGTCCAGCGATGCTGCTGCCGGTGACCCTGGGCCCGTTCACTCGCGTCGCCAAGGCCGTCGAAGCGGATCCAAAGACCGCCGTACTGGTGCTGGGCCACGTGGATGCCACCGGTAGCGCGCCGGCCAGCCAGGCGCTGAGCAAAGAACGTGCGCAGTCGATTGCCTCGATTTTCAGCCTCAGCGGTTTGAAGCAGGATCGCCTGATGCTGCGTGGCATGGGCGACCTGATGCCACGCGCTGCCAACGACAGTTCCCAGGGCCGTGCGCTGAATCGTCGCATGGAAATCATGTTCACTCAGCGTACAACTATGTTGGCGCTGCTGAACAAGTACAACTCGGGCAAGACCCCGCCTGTGGCGGAAATGGTTGCCGTGCAGGATGTTCCCGCACCGGCCCCGGCGGTAAAAGCCCCTGCGAAGAAAGCGCCAGCCAAGAAGGCCGCCGCCAAGCCAGCTGCTAAAGCCGCAAAAAAAGCCCCGGCCAAACCGGCTGCGAAGAAACCCGCTCCGGCCAAGGCCAAGGCTGCTGCACCGGCGAGTAACGACCAGGCGAAAAACTGATCCGTTGAACCAGAAGGATAACGCCGCATGACCCAGGCACTGGCCGATATGCGCCGTGACTACACACGGGACGGTTTGAGCGAGGCCCAGGCCCCGGACGAGCCGTTTGCCTTGTTCCACCAATGGTTCGCCGATGCGGTGAAAACCGAGCAGGCACCGGTGGAGGCCAATGCCATGACCCTGGCCACGGTCGACCAGGAGGGTCGACCGCACTGTCGCATCTTGTTGCTCAAGGGCCTGGATGCGCAGGGCTTTACCTTCTTTACCAACTATCAGAGCGCCAAGGGTGAACAACTGGCGGCGCGGCCATTCGCGGCAATGACCTTTTTCTGGCCGACCCTAGAGCGCCAGGTGCGCATTGAAGGTCGCGTGGTCAAGGTCACGCCTGAAGAATCGGATGCGTATTATCAGGTACGACCTCTGGGCAGCCGCCTCGGGGCGTGGGCATCGCCGCAGAGCAAGGTCATTGGTGATCGCGAAGAACTGCAGGCGCTGCTCAAGGCGACCGAACAGCGTTTCAGCGACACCCAGCCCGACTGCCCCGAGCATTGGGGGGGTTATCGCTTGTTGCCCGAGCGCATCGAGTTCTGGCAAGGCCGCGCCAGCCGCCTGCATGACCGTCTCAACTATCGGCTGCAAGCGGGCCAATGGACGCGCGAGCGTCTGGCGCCCTGAGCGTCCCCTTTCGTCATCTAATTTGAATCATGCCCTTTGCGCCGAAGTCTTTATGCAGGAGACTTCGGCGTTTTCGGCTGTATGGCTACACTGACTAACCACGCTATGGCATGTTTTGGTTAAGCTACCGTTCGTCGAGCTGTGTGGTGCCGACAGCCTGTACTCAGGCTGAATGAAAGCACTTTTCTGCCTGGCTCGCCGTGACAGGCGCCAGGCTGCAGCGTTTAATGAATACCTGTCCTTTGGAGTTGATGCTATGCGTAAGTCCGTTTTACTAGTTGCCTGCTTTACCACCCTGTCATTGCTGTTGGGTGGCTGCGCCTCGAGTCTGACCGGCGACTCGTACTCCCGTGACGAGGCGCGTCGTGTACAGACCGTCCGCATGGGTACCATCGAATCCCTGCGTCCGGTCAAGATCGAAGGCACCAAGACCCCAATCGGCGGTGCTGCGGGTGCGGTCATCGGCGGCGTTGGCGGCAGCGCCATCGGCGGCGGCCGTGGCAGCATCGTTACCGCTGTGATCGGCGCGGTAGCCGGTGGCCTGCTGGGCTCGGCCACCGAAGAAGGCCTGACCCGTACCCAGGGCGTGGAAATCACCGTTCGTGAAGACGACGGCAGCATGCGTTCCTACGTACAAGCCGTGCAGGAAAATGAAATTTTCCGAATTGGCGACCGTGTGCGCATCATGACGGTCGACGGCACCAGCCGCGTTACTCGCTAAAAGCGTAAGCAACAAGTAAAGAAAAACCCCAACCGGGTGACTGGTTGGGGTTTTTTGCCTGTGGGCCTGATCTTTTTAAAAACGCATAAGTTGCAGGCAATAAAAAACCGCCTTAGTAGGGCGGTTTTTTATCGCAAGGCCATTATGAAGCTTGGCTTGCATGCTCACAGAACGCAATGACATGTCGGAATACTACTGTCGGTTGATGCTTCACGCAAGATGCAGCTCTAAGAGGAACTATCGCTTCTGATACTTTTTTTGTCAGAAAAAAATGGCAATAAATATTACGAGTCATTCTGTGCTTGGTCACACCTTCGACGGGCCGCTCAGCTAGTATCGACGCCGTTCTTAGTGAATGCCCTGCGTTTTTATCACGTATGGGTATTCCTGCGGGACAGCTTTGATGACCTGTAAGGTCTGAGAAGTGGAGCCGCCTCGATTCAGGTCGAGGCGGCTTTTTGGTGTTTGGATGTCACCTCAACTATGAAATAACGGCTTTCTTGCGACTCGCCATCGCCGTCACCGCATAACCAATACACGCCGCAATTATCGACCCGGTCAGAATCCCCATGCGATCTTCTCCGGCGAACTCGCTGACTTCCGGTACAAATGCCAGTGAGCCGACAAACAGGCTCATGGTAAAGCCGATGCCGCACAGGATCGCCACGCCCAGCACCTGGCCCCAGTTCGCACCGCTGGGCAGTGAGGCGATGCCGGTCTTGATGGCCAGCCAGGTAAGGCCGAACACACCGATGGTCTTGCCGATCAACAGGCCGGCGGCGATGCCCATGGGCACGTGGTGGGTGAAACTCTCAAGGCTGACGCCGGTGAGGGACACCCCCGCGTTGGCGAACGCGAACAGCGGCAGGATGGCGTAGGCCACCCACGGGTGCAGCGCATGCTCCAGGGTCAGCAAGGGCGAGGTTTCGGCATTTTTGGTGCGCAGTGGAATGCAGAACGCCAGGGTTACCCCGGCCAGGGTGGCGTGGACGCCGCTCTTGAGCACGCACACCCACAGGATCAGGCCGATAATCATGTACGGCCCGAGCTTGACCACCCCCAGGCGGTTCATCGCGATCAGGGCGATCAGGCAGGCCGCTGCGCCCGCCAGGGACGCGCCGGACAGGTCGGCGGAATAGAACAGCGCAATGACGATAATGGCACCCAGGTCGTCAATGATTGCCAGGGTCATCAGGAACAGTTTCAGCGACACCGGCACGCGCTTGCCCAGCAGCGCCAGGACGCCGAGCGCAAAGGCGATATCCGTGGCCATCGGGATCGCCCAGCCGGCGAGTGCTGCAGGGTTGTCCTTGTTCAACGCCCAGTAGATGAGCGCGGGGACGACCATGCCGCCGATAGCCGCTGCGCCGGGTAGTACGACCTGGGACGGTTTGGACAGGTGCCCATCGAGCAGCTCGCGTTTGACTTCGAGGCCGATCAGCAGGAAGAACAGGGCCATCAGGCCGTCGTTGATCCATAGCAAGGCGGGCTTGGCGATTTGCAGCGCGCCAACCTGTGCCACCACCGGAGTGTCGAGAAAGGCGCCATACAGGTGCGACAAAGGTGAGTTGTTGATAATCAGCGCCAACGCGGCAGCAGCAATCAACAACAGACCGCTGGCGGCTTCCAGCTGGAAAAAACGGGTGAAAGTGCTTCGCAGAGGCAAGGGATGCTCTCCAATCCAGGTTCAATAGGTGGGTACCCTAACCCGTACCGTTAGTTGTTAAAACAAAAGTTATATTCTTATTTGTTATAAGCGTTGGTCAGAGCGGGCCTTGTTTCAAAGCCTAGCAATTGTGTGTCCAATTGAGTCCTCACTGTATCTGTGTGCAGTGTAGGAAACCCCCTAATATCGGGGCTGAAATTCTTAGAGAAACCTCCTCATGAGCGATCACCGTCCCTGGGCCCGCGAAGCCATTCGTATCATTGAAGCGGATTTCCAGCGCAGCGCAGACACCCATCTGATCCCTTTGCCATTGCCGGGTTTGCCGGGTATCGAGTTGTATTTCAAGGACGAATCCAGCCACCCGACCGGCAGCCTGAAACATCGGCTGGCGCGCTCGCTGTTCCTGTACGCGTTGTGCAATGGCTGGCTGAAGCCGCACGCCCCCGTGATCGAGGCCTCCAGCGGTTCGACGGCGATCTCCGAAGCCTATTTTGCGCGCCTGCTCGGCCTGCCGTTTATCGCCGTGATGCCCGCCACCACTTCCCAGGAGAAGATCGCCCAAATCGCCTTTTATGGTGGCAAGAGCCATCTGGTGCAGGATCCCACGCAGATCTACGCCGAATCCGAACGTTTGGCCCAGGAAAGCGGCGGCCACTTCATGGACCAGTTCACCTACGCCGAGCGCGCCACCGACTGGCGCGCGAACAACAACATCGCCGAGTCGATCTTCCAGCAATTGCGTTTCGAGCAGCACCCGGAGCCGAGCTGGCTGATTTCCAGCCCCGGAACTGGCGGCACTACCGCGACCCTGGGGCGCTATGTGCGTTATCGCCAGCATTGCACGCGAGTGCTATGTGCCGATGCCGAACGTTCGGTGTTTTTCGATTATTACCTGAGCGGCGACGCCAGCCTGCGTCTGGACTGCGGCTCACGGATCGAAGGGATTGGCCGGCCACGGGTCGAAGCCTCGTTTTTGCCCGCTGTGATCGATGCGATGGTCAAGGTGCCGGATGCGCTGTCTCTGGCGGCCATGCATTACCTGGCCGAGCGGTTGGGGCGGCGCGTGGGCGGTTCCAGCGGGACCAACCTGATCGGTGCTCTGGTAGCTGCGCAGCAGATGAAAGCGGCGGGGGAGTCGGGGTCGATCGTGGCGATCTTGTGTGATGGCGGCGAGCGCTATGCCACGACTTACTATGATCAGGCGTGGCTGGCGGCGCAGGGCTATGAGTTGGAGGGCCTGATCGCCGCAGTCGCAGCAAGTGTCGAACGCGGTGATGCGCTACCCGACACTGTCCTGCGCGCCAATATCTGATATACCGCAAACCAAATGTGGGAGGGGGCTTGCCCCCGATTGCGGTGTATCAGTCAAAGATGCTCCGACTGA
This sequence comes from Pseudomonas sp. R4-34-07, assembly GCF_003852375.1. Taxonomy (NCBI): domain Bacteria; kingdom Pseudomonadati; phylum Pseudomonadota; class Gammaproteobacteria; order Pseudomonadales; family Pseudomonadaceae; genus Pseudomonas; species Pseudomonas sp. R4-34-07. Next base: position 1,434,218 of record NZ_CP027760.1, read on the forward strand.
ACGACTGCTATCGGGGGCAAGCCCCCTCCCACATGTGTACAGCGGCGTTCTCAGGCCTTGATGCCTAGCATGTCCCGCGCCAAAGCCTCGGCAATCCGAATGCCATCGACGCCCGCCGACAGGATACCCCCGGCATAGCCTGCGCCTTCACCGGCGGGGAACAAGCCTTTCACGTTGAGGCTCTGCATCGACTCGTTGCGGGTAATGCGCAGCGGCGATGAGGTGCGCGTCTCGATACCGGTCAAGACCGCATCGTGCAGCGAGTAGCCTTTGATCTGCTTTTCGAACGCCGGCAAGGCTTCACGGATAGCTTCGATGGCGAAGTCCGGCAGGGCCAGGGCCAGGTCACCCAGGGCTACCCCAGGCTTGTAGGACGGTTCTACGCTGCCGATGGCCGTGGACGGCCGACCTGCGATGAAATCGCCGACCAACTGTGCCGGGGCCTCGTAATTACTGCCGCCGAGCACGTAGGCATGGGACTCCAGGCGCTCCTGCAGTTCGATACCGGCGAGCGGGCCGCCTGGGTAGTCCACCTCAGGCGTGATACCGACCACGATGCCCGAGTTGGCGTTGCGCTCATTGCGCGAATACTGGCTCATGCCGTTGGTCACGACGCGATTGGGCTCCGACGTCGCGGCCACCACGGTGCCGCCAGGGCACATGCAGAAGCTGTAGACCGAGCGACCGTTCTTGGCGTGGTGCACCAACTTGTAATCGGCGGCGCCGAGTTTCGGGTGCCCGGCGTATTTGCCCAGGCGCGCGGCGTCGATCAGCGACTGTGGGTGCTCGATCCTGAAGCCCACCGAGAACGGCTTGGCCTCCATATACACGCCACGGCCGTGAAGCATGCGGAAAGTGTCGCGGGCGCTGTGGCCCAAGGCGAGGATCACGTGCCTGGAGAGGATCTGCTCGCCGCCGTCGATGATCACGCCCTTCAACTGGCCCTCCTCGATCAGGACGTCGGTAACCCGTTTTTCGAAGCGCACTTCACCGCCCAGGGCAATGATCTGCTGGCGCATGTTTTCCACCACGCCGGTCAGACGGAACGTGCCGATATGCGGCTTGCTGACATAGAGAATCTCTTCCGGGGCGCCGGCCTTGACGAACTCATGCAGCACCTTGCGACCGTGGAATTTCGGGTCCTTGATCTGGCTGTACAGCTTGCCGTCGGAGAAGGTCCCGGCGCCGCCTTCGCCGAACTGCACGTTGGACTCGGGGTTGAGTACGCTTTTGCGCCACAGGCCCCAGGTGTCCTTGGTGCGCTGGCGTACTTCCTTGCCACGCTCGAGGATGATCGGCTTGAAGCCCATCTGTGCCAGCAGCAGCCCGGCGAAGATGCCGCATGGGCCGAAACCGACCACCACCGGCCGTTCGACCAAGCCTTCCGGTGCCTGCCCCACTACGTGGTAACTGACATCCGGCGCCGGATTGACGTTGCGATCATCGGCGAACTTGAGCAGCAGGGCGGCTTCACCCTTTACATTCAAGTCGACGGTGTAGATGAAGCACAGCTCCGAGGACTTCTTGCGGGCATCGTAGCTGCGCTTGAACAGGGTGAAATCGAGCAGGTCATCACTGGCGATGCCCAGGCGCTGCACGATGGCGGGCCGCAGGTCTTCTTCGGGATGGTCGATGGGCAGCTTGAGTTCGGTGATTCGTAACATGACAGGATCCGGTAGGCGGCGGGCAAGAAGGCCGGCTGTTTTGCAAACCGGCGATTATAAGCCCCAATGGCGTCTTTCCGTCAGGTTAAAAAACAGCGCAGGACGCAATCAGTCGTCCCGCGAGCCACCAAAGGCTGCGCAACCACGCTGGACCTGGCCGTTGACACGCAATTGGGCGGTCATGTGCTGCAGGCTGCCGCTCACGCTGTCGACGCATCGCTGCGGGGCGACCCACAATTCGATGTGCTGGTTATTGGCGTCGGTCATCAGGTTGAAGCGCCCGTCACCCAGTTGCTCTTCGACATAAGGCACTGCCAGGGGCGGTTGGCCTTCGCGCTCCAGCACCATGCCCTTGGCCGTGACGCTCATCGCCCAGGCCGGCTTATGGCCGTTTGCCCGCAGGATCATGCGCTTGAAGTCCGGGTCGCCACAGGCTGAGGTCGAGCGCTCGACGCGATACAGCTGTTGCAGGTCCACCGAACCCTGGGTGCCGCTGGCAACGCCGGAAAACTTGCCACGCAAATCTGCAAACAACGCGCCCTGCTGACCGGCCAGCGAGGCGGCTTCCTGCAGGATGCTGGTGCCACCGGTGTCGTTGACCACGTAGTTGCGCTGGTCGTTGCAGGGCTGGAACAACAGCTTGCCGTCCACCGCCGTCAATTCACCTTGCATGCGGGTCAGCCCGGCGGTAGACAGCTTGGCGGGCTCGCTGTCGAACATCTGGCAAGCGGCGAAGAAGGGGAACAGGGCTAGCAACGTTAGGGTCGAGGCGGCACGCATTTTCGGTCTCCAGACAAGTGCCGCCACGTTACGCAGGCTCGCGCCGCATCACAAGCCCGTGGCCCAGCTTCAGGCGATTCTTACAGATCTGAAACTCAGCCCACGACAAAGGTCTGACCGGTCTGTAAGCCCTCGACACTTTTTGCATAGGCCAAGGCCACTTCAGCGCCGGCGACCGGTTTGAATCCACGGAAATACGGCGCATAGCTGCCCATGGCTTCCACCAGCACCGTCGGGCTCACGGCATTAATGCGCAAGCCGCGTGGCAGTTCGATTGCCGCTGCTTTGACGAAGGCATCCAGCGCGCCGTTGACCAGGGCCGCCGAGGCGCCGGTGCGAATCGGATCGCGGTTCAAAATGCCGCTGGTAAAGGTAAACGACGCGCCGTCATTGGCGAACTCCCGGCCGATCAGCAGCAGGTTGACCTGGCCCATCAGCTTGTCCCGCAGGCCCAGTTCGAAGTCGGCTTCGCTCATGTCGCCCAGCGCCACGAAGTTCACGCTGCCTGCCGCGCACACCAGCGCGTCGAACTTGCCGGTCTGCTCGAACAGCGTGCGAATCGAGGCGCTGTCGCTGATATCGACGTGGAAGTCGCCGCTGCGGCGGCCGATGGCGATCACCTCGTGACGCTGCGCCAGCTCTGCCTTGACCGCTGAACCGATCGTGCCGTTGGCACCAATCAAAAGAATTTTCATCGTGTTGTTCCTTCAGAGGCTGGGTGAAGGTTGAGTCTAGGGTGGCTTTTTCACAGGATAAACCTGCTAATAGGCAACCTTTGGTTTTCAATTGGAAACAATCCATGAGCGAAATGGATGACCTGGCGGCGTTTGCCGTGTTGATCGAAGCCGGCAGTTTCACCGTGGCGTCGGAGCAACTGGGGTGCAGCAAGGGCCAGTTGTCCAAGCGAATCAGCCAGCTCGAAGCGCAGTACGCCGTGGTGCTGTTGCATCGCACCACGCGCAAGCTGAGCCTGACCGCCGCAGGCGCGGCCTTGCTGCCCCAGGCACAGGCGCTGGTGGTACAGGTGGAGCGTGCGCGTCAGGCCTTGGCCCGACTCAAGGATGATTTGGCCGGGCCAGTACGTATGACGGTTCCGGTGTCATTGGGAGAAACCTTCTTCGATGGCTTGTTGCTGGAATTTTCCAAGCACTACCCACAGGTGCAGATCGAGCTGGAGCTCAACAATAGCTATCGGGATCTGGCGCGAGACGGCTTCGATCTGGGCGTACGCTCGGGGGCCATCGAGAATGAGCGCCTGGTGATCAAGCCGCTGCTGGCCTGGCACGAGATGACCTGCGCCAGTCCGGCCTATCTGGAACAGCACGGTGAACCGCTGCACCCGGCGGACCTGGCGGGCCATACCTGTTTGCTCAACAGTCACTACAGCGGCCGCGAGGAGTGGCTGTACCACCAGCAGCATGAGCTGTTGCGGGTGCGGGTCAGTGGCACTTTCGCGTCCAATCACTACAACCTCTTGAAGAAAGCCGCATTGGTGGGCGCCGGTATCGCGCGCCTGCCGTCCTACCTGCTACCAACGGAATTGGCGGAGGGTCGATTGCGCTGGCTGCTGCGCGATTATCAAACGCGCAGCCAGCCGATGTACCTGGTGCATCCCTATCAAGGTGGCCTGCCGCGGCGCACCCAGGTACTGGCCGACTATTTGGTGGACTGGTTCAAGCGCAGCGGCGCGGCCCTGGACCGTCTTCAGCGGGAGTGACGGGCGATCCAGTGGTCGATGGACAGCCGGCCCGGGCCCTTAGCCACCAGCAGCAGTAACAGCGCGATCCAGGTGCCATGGGTCGGGTAGGCGTCCGGATAGACAAACAACTGAATGGTCAGGGTCATGCCGATCAAGGCAAGGGCCGAGAATCGCGTGGCGAATCCCAGCAGGATCAGCAGCGGGAAAAAGTGCTCGGCAAACGCTGCCAGGTGCGCGGCGACTTCGGGTGACAACAGCGGCACGTGGTATTCGCTGCGAAATAACGGCAAGGTCGAGGCGGCCAGTTTGGGGGCGCCGAGTTGGAAGGTGCCGCTGATCAGATCAATGGCAAACCCTTCGACCTTGGTTTGTCCGGATTTCCAGAACACCGCCGCGATAGAGAAGCGCGCGATAAAGGCGATCAGGCTGTAGGGAATTTTTTCAAAAAGTGCGATGGCCTGTTTCAGCAGGCTGGCGGCGGAATTGTTCATGGCGATACCTTGGGTTCCAGGGGTAAATGAGTAATGGCGTCGTGGCTGATCAACAGCGTCAGGCACCGATGCAGATCGAATTCGGAGGAGGCCTGCAAGGCATGCTCCACCGCCATCTCCAGTCCCGCGCCCTGGTTCAGGCAGTTGATAAAGGCCACCGAGCCGCTGTCGATGGCGAAGACCTTGACCGCCAACCCGTGGCGCAACACCAACGCGTTCTGGGCAGGCCATCCGGCCACGCCAGCGAGGTCGCCGTCCGCCTGGTGCGCGGCCCATACCGTCACGACCGCGTAAGGAGAGCTCAAGGTGGCGAGCGATGGATGCAGCGTCAGGCTCAACCGCTCTACGCCTGCTTGACCTTGCAGATGCTGGAGAACAGCGTGCTGGCACAGCGCCGGAATGTCGGGCGCGTGATAAGCACGCACCCGCAGGCGCTCCAGCCGCGCGACATCCGCCAGGTAGGGCACGCTGGCGGCTGGTGCGAATGCCTGGATAAACTCGGCCAATGTGCTGCCGTACGCGTTGATCAGCGGGCTGGTGGGCGGGTTGGCCTGGACGAAAACGCCAGCCATGGCGCGGAAAAACTCCTCGCCCACCAGCTGTAGCGTCACGGGGTAACTGGCCGCCAGGGCATTGATCAACGAGCTGTGGACGTTATTGCGATACACCGCAAAGCGGCTGGCGGGGTCGGCGCCGTTACTGCTGAACACCCCCTCCGGGCAGGAACCGTGCGCCGCGAGCAGGGCGTTGGTGAACGCGTCCTGAAAGCTCATGACATCACCTGCGACAGATACCATTCGGCGTGCCTGGCCTCGGCGTGCAGCGTGCTGAAGCTCGGCACCTGGTTATCCCGTTCGATCAGCGTGGCTACCGGCCCCGTGCGCTTGAGCAGTTGCGCGTATAGCTGCCACACCGCGTCATCGACCGGCGCACCGTGATCATCGATAAGCAGCCTGTCGCCCAGGCTGTCGCTGTCTTCGGCAAACCCGGCCAGATGGATCTCGCCGACTGCGTGCAAAGGTAAGGCATCGATGTAGGCCAGCGGATCGCGCTGATGATTGATGCACGACACGTAGACGTTATTCACGTCCAGCAGCAACCCGCAGCCGGTGCGCCGAATGACGTCGCTGATGAACTCCGCTTCGTCCAGGGTGGAGCGTTGGAACTGCACATAAGTGGATGGGTTTTCCAGCAGCATCGGCCGCTTGAGCGTGCTTTGCACCTGATCTACGTGCGCGCAGACACGCGCCAGGGTTTGTGCATCGTAGGCCAGGGGCAGCAGGTCATTGAGAAACACCGCGCCGTGGCTGGACCAGGCCAGGTGTTCGGAAAATGAGTGGGGTTGATAGCGTTCGATCAGCCCGGCCAACCGTGCCAGGTGCTCAGGGTCGAGCGGACCTTCGCCACCGATGGAGAGGCCCACGCCGTGCAACGACAGTGGGTAGCGTTCGCGGATCAACCCCAGGTAATGGTGAAAAGGGCCGCCGGCGACCATGTAGTTTTCGGCATGCACTTCAAAGAAACCAATGTCTGGTGAAGAGCCGAGCACTTCAGTGAAGTGCTGGGTCTTAAGTCCCAATCCGGCCCGACGCGGCAGGCCGGATGCCTGAGCCTGGGAGACGGCTTGCAGGGATGAAAGGGTCATCATCAGTACTCAGGTCGCGCTGGGCTTCAGGACTTTGCGGTGAAAGCGGCTTCCTGGCCGAAACCGGTCGGCGAGGTAGTGCTTGGGGTTTTCAGGCAGGTACCGGCTGGGACCAGTTTCCAGGCGTTGGCCTGGTCCTTGGTTTTGGACGTACCGGCGCACGAGGTGCCAGCGCCGGCGGCGCAGTCGTTCTTGCCGGCCTCGGCGATGCCGAAGCATTTCTGCATGTCGTCGGCAGCATGGGCGGTGGTGGTCAGGGCGGTCAGGCTCAGGGTCGAACCGAGGGCCAGGAGGAGGGCGGCAGCGGACAGTTTGGTGGTCATGGGGTATCTCCAGCAGTGGTCGAGTTGGCAGGCTTGATTGCCTGCTTGCACCACTAGAGAGAGGGGGACGAACTTCGTTACAAGCCAGCCGGAAAAAAATTTGAGCATCACACAAAGCAAATGTGGGAGGGGGCTTGCTCCCGATAGCAGTGGGTCAGTTGATAAATATACTGACTGACACTCAGCTATCGGGAGCAAGCCCCCTCCCACACTTTAAAGCCGGTTCATCCAGCGACCGTTTTAACCGCCCAGGTAGGCCTCACGCACCTTAGGATCGGTCAGCAATTGCTCGCCGGTGCCCTGCATCACCACCCGGCCGTTTTCCAGCACGTAGGCCCGGTCGGCGATTTTCAGCGCCTGGTTGGCGTTCTGTTCCACCAAAAACACCGTTACCCCGTCCTTGCGCAGTTGCTCGATGATGTCGAAGATCTGCTGGATGATGATCGGTGCCAAGCCCAGGGAAGGCTCGTCCAACAGCAACAGCTTGGGTTTGCTCATCAATGCCCGCCCGATGGCGAGCATTTGCTGCTCGCCGCCGGACATGGTGCCGCCGCGCTGGCTGAAGCGCTCCTTGAGCCGAGGGAACAGGTGCAGCACCTTGTCCATCTGTTCCTGGTAATCGCCCTTGTCGGTAAAGAACCCGCCCATGGCCAGGTTCTCTTCCACGGTCAGGCGCGAAAACACGCGACGGCCTTCCGGTACCACCGCAATGCTCTTGCGCATGATTTCGGCGGAGTGCTTGCCCACCAACTCTTCACCCATGTAGCGGATGCTGCCGCTGTGGGCCTGGGGCGAGCCGCACAGGGTCATCAGCAACGTGGACTTGCCAGCGCCGTTGGCGCCGATCAGGGTCACGATCTCACCCTGACGCACTTCCACGTTGACGCTGTGCAGAGCCTGGATCTTGCCGTAGAAAGTGGAAACGTTTTCGAATTGCAGCATTTTACGCTTCCCCCAGATAGGCTTTGATCACTTCGGGATTGTCGCGGATCTGCTCCGGCGTCCCGTCGGCGAGCGGCGTGCCCTGGTTGATCACCACGATATGGTCGGAAATGCTCATGACCAGTTTCATATCGTGTTCGATCAACAGCACGGTGGCGTTGTTTTCCTCACGCAACACGCCGATCAGCGCCTTGAGGTCTTCGGTTTCCTTGGGGTTCAAGCCCGCCGCCGGTTCGTCGAGCATAAGGATCCGTGGGCGGGTCATCATGCAACGGGCGATTTCCAGGCGACGTTGCTGACCATAGGCCAGGGTGCCGGCCGGGCGGTTGGCGAACTCGGTGAGATTGACCTTGTCCAGCCAATACGCCGCGTACTCCATGGCTTCGCGCTCGCTCTTGCGGAACGCCGGGGTCTTGAACAGGCCTGCGAAGAAGTTGGTGTTCAGGTGACGGTGCTGGGCGATAAGCAGGTTCTCGACCGCTGTCATGTCCTTGAACAAGCGCACGTTCTGGAACGTGCGCACCACGCCCTTGCGGGCGATCTCGTGACCGGCCAGGCCCTGTATCGGCTGGCCGTCCAGCAGGATACTGCCGCCGCTCGGCTTGTAGAAACCGGTGAGGCAGTTGAACACCGTGGTTTTGCCGGCGCCATTGGGGCCGATCAGCGCGACGACCTGCTTCTCTTTGACGGTCAGGGCGACGCCGTTGACCGCGAGCAAGCCGCCAAAGCGCATGCTCAGATTTTCGACTTTCAGGATCTCGCGGCTCATTTGCGCAGCTCCATGTGTGGACGTTGCATGGGCAGCAGGCCTTGAGGGCGCCAGATCATCATCAGCACCATCATGGCGCCGAACATCAACATGCGGTACTCGCTGAACTCTCGCATCATTTCCGGCAGCAGGATCATCACGATCGCGGCCAGAATCACACCCAGTTGCGAGCCCATGCCACCCAGTACCACGATGGCGAGGATGATCGCCGACTCGATGAACGTGAACGACTCCGGGGTCACCAGGCCTTGGCGTGCGGCGAAGAAGCTGCCGGCGAAACCGGCGAATGTTGCCCCAAGGGTGAAGGCCGAAAGTTTGATGACTGTCGGGTTCATGCCCAGTGCACGGCAGGCGATTTCATCTTCGCGCAGCGCTTCCCACGCGCGGCCAATCGGCATGCGCAGCAGGCGGTTGATCACGAACAGTGCCGCCAGTGCCAGCAACAGCGCTACCAGGTACAGGAACACCACTTTGCTCACCGGGTTGTAGGCAATCCCGAAGTACTCGTGGAAAGTCTGCATGCCCTCTGCCGCGGTGCGGTCGAACGACAGCCCGAAGAACGTCGGCTTGGGGATGCTGCTGATGCCGTTGGGGCCGCCGGTGATATCGGTGAGGTTACGCAGGAACAGACGGATGATTTCACCGAAGCCCAGGGTCACGATCGCCAGGTAGTCACCGCGCAAACGCAACACCGGGAAGCCCAGCAGGAAGCCGAACGTGGCCGCCATCAGGCCGGCGAGTGGCAGGCAGACCCAGAAGCTCCAACCCAGGTAGTGCGACAGCAGCGCGTAGGTGTAGGCACCCACCGCATAGAAGCCCACATAACCCAGGTCGAGCAGGCCGGCCAGGCCCACCACAATGTTCAGGCCCAGGCCCAGCAACACGTAGATCAGGATCAGGGTGGCGATGTCGACTGCACCGCGCGAGCCGAAGAACGGCCAGATCAACGCGGCCACGATCAGGCCGATGATGATGTAGCGCTGGGTGCGCGGCAGGGTCAGGAATTGGCTGACCTTGGGCGACACCAACGGCGCACGGTTGCCCTTGAACAGGGCGCCGACCTGCTGGGTGAACAGCACGCGCAGGAACATCAGCACCGAGCACAGGGCGATGATGGTCAGGGTCACGGGGCCGGTGCCATGCACTTCCAGGTTGATGCCGACAATGCTCAGCTTGAGGCCGAGTACCGGGAAGGCCACGGCCCACACCAGCAAGGCGCTGAAAAACGCCGATTTAAGATATCTGCTCATACTTTCTCAACCTCCGGACGGCCCAGGATGCCGGTCGGACGGAACAACAACACCAGGACCAACAAGCCGAACGCCACGACGTCCTTGTACTGGTCACCGAAGATATCGGCGCCAAAGGCTTCGGCCACACCCAGCACCAGCCCACCGAGCATGGCGCCCGGAATACTGCCGATACCGCCCAGCACCGCCGCGGTAAAGGCCTTGAGGCCCACCAGGAAACCGGCGTTGGGGTTGATCACGCCGTACTGCATGCTCAGCAATACGGCCGCGACCGCCGCCAGCGCGGCACCGATCACGAAGGTCAGGGCGATGATGTTATTGGTGTTGATGCCCAACAGGTTGGCCATCTTGATGTCTTCGGCGCAGGCCCGGCAGGCGCGCCCCAGACGAGAGCGGGAAATGAACAGTGTGAGGCCGAGCATCGCCACCAGGGTGACGACAAAGACCAGGATCTGCATGTAGGAAATCAGTACTTCTTGCGCACCACCGGGGCCGAAGGAGAAGCTCCCCGGGATCAGGTTGGGAATGGACTTGTCCTTGGAGTCCTGGGACAGCAATACGGTGTTCTGCAGGAAAATCGACATGCCGATGGCGGAAATCAGCGGGATCAACCGGTTGCTGCCGCGCAAGGGGCGGTAGGCAACGCGCTCGATACTGTAGCCATAGGCACTGGTCACGACGATCGATGCCAGGAACGCAGCGGTCATCAACAGCGGCAGGGAGTGGATACCCATCATGGCCAGCCCGGCAAGGGCGATGAAGGCCACGTAGGAACCAATCATGTACACCTCGCCATGGGCGAAGTTGATCATTCCAATGATGCCGTAAACCATTGTGTAGCCAATGGCTATCAAGGCATAGGTGCTGCCAATGGTCAGGCCATTAACCAGCTGTTGGAAAAAATGATAGATCTCAGGCATTACAGCGCTCCTAAAAACCCGATACGCATTTCACTGGTGGAGTCATGTTCCGGCCCTGCGCTGTGTTCTGTGAGCACATTTGCACAAAGCGTTTGCCAGCGAACCGCTGGTGACGGTTTTAAGATTTTCAGGTGAGCCAGCGCCCGGATCGCGGGTGACATGGCCCATAAACCTCGTAAAACAAAACCCACTGCTTTCACAGTGGGCTTGTTGACCAGTAATGCCTGGCTTACTGAGGGGATACTTCGGTTTTTGGTTTGCCGAAGTGCCATTCGTAGACCACGAATTTGAAGTCCTTCAGGTCGCCCTTGGCGTCGAAGCTCAGCTCGCCGGTCGGGGTCTTGAAGGTACCCGCGTGAATGGCCTCGGCCACCTTGGCGGTGTCTTCGCTCTTCGCGGCTTTGATACCGCCGGCGATCACTTCGATGGCCGAGTAGGCCGGGAACACGAACGGACCGGTTGGGTCCTGCTTGTTCTTGGCGAACTCTTCAACGATGGCTTTGTTGGCCGGGTCGGTGTCGAAGGATTTAGGCAGGGTCACCAGCAGGCCTTCGGAAGCGCCCTGGGCGATTTGCGAGATGGAGTCGTTGCCGACGCCCTCTGGGCCCATGAACTTGGCGTTCAGGCCTTTTTCCTTGGCTTGGCGCAGGATCAGGCCCAGCTCAGGGTGGTAGCCGCCGTAGTAGACGAAGTCGACGTTGGCTTGCTTGAGTTTCTGGATGATCGAGGAGAAGTCCTTGTCGCCGGCGTTCAGGCCTTCGAAGACGGCAACCTTGGTGCCTTTCTTCTCGAGGGTCTGCTTGACGGCGGTGGCGATGCCTTCACCGTATTGCTGCTTGTCGTGCAGTACGGCAACGATCTTCGGCTTGACGTGGTCGGCGATGTAGTTGCCGGCCGCCGGGCCCTGGGCGCTGTCCAGGCCGATGGTGCGGAAGATCAGCTTGTAGCCACGGGCGGTGATCTCGGGGCTGGTGGCAGCCGGGGTAATCATGATGACGCCTTCGTCTTCATAGATATCGGAGGCTGGCTGAGTGGAGCTGGAGCAAAGGTGACCGACCACGAACTTGACGCCGTCGTTGACCACTTTGTTGGCGACGGCAACGGCTTGCTTCGGATCGCACGCGTCGTCGTATTCCTTGGCTTCAAGCATTTTGCCGTCGACGCCGCCCTTGGCGTTGATGTCGGCGATGGCCTGCTTGGCACCCATGAATTGCATGTCGCCATATTGCGTTACAGGCCCGGTCTTGGGGCCGGCGATGCCGATCTTGATGGTGTCGGCTGCGAACGAATGGCCGGCAACCCCAGCCAGGACCATAGCGGCAAACAGTTTGGAAATCTGCTTAGTAGCCTTATTCATAGTGCTCCACTCTTACTGTTGTATTTTTTATAGTTCTAGCGGCCTTGTGAGCTGCAGAACCGGATCAGATATCTCGGATATCCCCCGGCGATGCCCTGGCAACTGTACCGGTACAGTGTAGAGCGCCGGTTGATCGCTTGGAAAGCTGGCTGCTGGGGGCAAAACCGGGTTGTGTCGCTTAAATGAAAGAAAAAGACAGAATTGCGGCGGGGTAATGCCAGCCTTCCGAGCATTCCTTGGCTTTTCCGACACTTTCAATCGCCAGCTTATTTGCTACTGGGTTTTTCCAACTGAGACACGACGTTATGATTGCGCCGATTTTTTACTCAGGTGAACTCCCATGACGCAAGAACCTAGCACCCTCTATGCCAAGCTGCTCGGTGAAACCGCCGAAATTTTCTGGAAGGAGCTCGAACCGTTCTTTGCCAAGGGTGCCCTATTGTGGGTCGACGCCGGCGTGGATTTGATCGAAGCGGCCGAAGCGATGGCCGAAGACAATCGCGACAAAGTCGCTGCCTGGCTGGCTGCGGGGAGTCTTGGCGAAGTGTCTGCGACGCGGACGGTGGACTTGGTCACGCGTGACCCGGGCCTGTGGGCGGTGGTGGTCTCGCCGTGGATTTTGATCCAGGAAAGGGCAGCGTAAGAAACCACTGAGCCAAATGGGTGCACGGCTCGCGCCTGCGCAAGTGTGTAGCGGAGTAACCGCTTCCCCCGTGATGGCACGTTGCCGTAGAGAAAGGTCACAGGTGACGGTGACGTTAACGTCACGGGAACAGTTGGAGCGCTGGCGTAACGGCTGGGAAATTGTTTCAAGGTATTGGCGCCCGACTACTGGCAGCCTGCCACGTCAGCGGATGGGCCTGACGACTGAAGGCGTGCTGATGCACGTCGGGGCAGGTTCCTTTGGCGGCGGGGCGTCTTTATTACCGTCTGCGCTGAATGTGTGGAGCGGGTTGCGTATCTGCATGCCTTGCATGACGCCAATGATGTCGCTGAAGGCCACCGCCGGGCTCAGCAGATAACCCTGAATGAAATCGCAGCCATGCTGCTGCAACAGCTCGAATTGCGCCTGGGTTTCCACCCCTTCGGTCACCACCTCCAAGTGCAACGTATGAGCCATGGCAATGATGGCCTGGACGATTTCGCTGTCGGCGGTGGACCTGGGTATGTCCTGGATAAACGACCGGTCGATCTTCAAGGTGTTGAGCGGCAGGCGCTTGAGGTAGGCCAGGGATGAATAGCCGGTGCCGAAGTCATCGATCGCCAGGGATACGCCCAAGGCGCGGATTTGCCGCAACAGGGCCAGGGTGCTGCTGATATTGCCCATCAATGCGTTTTCGGTGACTTCCAGCTCCAGGCGATTGGCGGCAATGCCGGCAAAGCGCAGGGCCGCTTCGATTTCATCCGCCAGTTCATCACGGGCCAGGTTCAGGGCCGAGCAATTCACGGCCATGGTCAACTCGCTATAGCCGCGATCAGACAACAGGCTCAAGTCATGACAAGCCTGGCGCAATACCCAGTGGTCCAGTTCGGCAATCAAGCCGTTATTCTCGGCAATCCCGATAAACCGGTTCGGCGCCAGCAACCCATATTGTGGGTGCTGCCAGCGCACCAGGGCCTCCAGGCGCGTGACCTTGCCCAGCTTCATGTCGAAGATCGGCTGATAAAACAGCACCAACTCATTGCGCCCGCGCAGGGCCGCGCGCAGTTGCTCTTCAAGTTGCAACTCAAGGAAAGCGCGGGTTTTCAGGTTGGAACTGAAGAAGTGCAAGCTATTGCGCCCAGCATCCTTGGACTGGTAAAGCGCCAGGTCGGCGGTTTTCAGCAGTTCTTCACAGGTTTGGCCATCGTCGGGAAACAGGCTGATACCGATGCTGGTAGTCATGACCATGCGCCGGCCTGCCAACTCGATGGGTTCCTTCATTTTTTGCATGATGCGCTGGGCCAGGTGCCGCGCTTCGTCGCGATGATGGATATTGATCAGAATGCAGAATTCATCCCCGCCAAAACGCGCGACCACGTCGGCATGGCTGCGTACCGAGCCTTTGATATGGCTGGCCAGCACGGAGAGCAATTGGTCACCGGCATCATGCCCAAGGCTGTCGTTGATGCGCTTGAAATGATCGATGTCGAGGAAGATCACCGCCATCATGCCGCGTGTCGCGGTTTTTTCCGCGACCTTTTCCGCGAAGATCTGATTGAAGCCACGCCGGTTGAGCAAGCTGGTCAGCGCGTCGTAATGGGCCGCCTGTTGCAGCGAGGCACGGGCCTGGTCCAGCTCGCTGAGCAGTGCGTTGACCCGGCGCAAATCGCGTTCCTTATGCTGCAGCTTTTTGTCGGCCAACGCTGCGCTGATGCTGCTGCCGACAACCAGCAAGGTGATCGTCGCCACCGACAGGCTCAGTTGCAGCGGATTGTTATTGACGGGCAACGACAGATCCGCGCCGTCCGGTATCAGCATTTGCATGGCCGCCATGCCGGTGAAATGCATGCTCAGGATGCCGGCGCCCAGCACCAGGCTGGCGGCGTATTTGAGCAATTGATGAAACACGCCGGTACCGTCGCGCAGGTAGCTCGACAGCAATAACGCTGCCAGGCTTGCGCCGATGGCAATCGCGACCGAGGCCATGAGCAGCCCGGAGTCGAAGTAGGCCTGGGCCTGGGAGCGCATGGCTGACATGCCGACGTAGTGCATCAGCGCGATACCCAGCCCCATCCACACCGAGGCCAGCAGGTACTGATGGAGCCGCAGGTGCGCATGACCGAGGGTTTGCATGGCGAACAGCGAAGCGATCAGGGCAATCACCAACGAGGCGAAGGTCATGAGCAATTCGTAATGAATGGCGACGGGGGCTTGGAAGGCCAGCATGCTGATGAAGTGGGTCGACCAGATACCGCCCGCCAGGCAACCGGCGCCCAACCAACACCAGCGACGGCGGGCGGTGGGGTCTTCGACATGACCGACGCGCTCGGCCATGTCCAGCGTGCCAAAGCCGGCCGCGCAGGCGACCAGGTACGCCAGCAGCACCAGAAAGGGGTTATGACTGCAATTGAGTAATAAGTGCCCGTTGTCTGGAAGGTCGGTGAAAAAGTGCAGTCCCAGCCATTCCATAGCGTGTCCCGTCATAGTGTCGCGTCATTGCCTCAGGCGATGACCTATGAGGTCGAGTATAGAAGCCTCGCGGGATTTTCCAGGAATAATGGCACTTTGATACAACTCTTTTTGCATGCCAGTCATAGCGTTTGATGCTAAGCGCTGATGGGCAAATCCAGCGCAAAAAGCGGCTCTTCGAGCGGCGCCAGGCCGAAGGCAGCACGGGCAGCATCGCAATCGACGTTCTGCACGCCCTGGCTCCAGGAGGCGTCGAACTCGCGGCAGGGGCTTGAGCGCTGTTCATAAATCGAACAGCGCGTGCCTTTGCCCACTTCACCCTCGAGGCTGCAGCAGCGTGCGGGCTTCTGGTCGGTGCCGATCATCGCCACGCGGGTGGGGTTGATCTGCACCACCAGGTCATCGGGCACGGTGCCGCCCGATGAGGCGCACTCGCCCCAGAAGAAAGACACACGAAAGTATGAACAGCAGGCACCGCAATTCAGACACGGACTGGCTTCGGACATGGGCGTCATCGATTAAGAATAGGTAAGGGGGACTGCGGGAAGGCTCGCCATTCTATCCGGGCGCTGGCCGTTGGGAAGGGGGGCGCACACATATATTTTTTGTAGGGAAAGCCCCGTAATGTCGGGTGAAATCACGTCCTATCAGCTTTACGAATCATTACAGACAAGCGCCGCCAGTCTGACTATGTTGCAGATACCTGAGCAGGATGCAGTGGGCATCGCAGCTCTCATAACAATAAAAGAGACGGACCCATGCAGAACTCGACCCAAGCGGCGAATGCCTGGCGCATTCTGTTCCTGCTGTTCCTCGCCAACCTGTTCAACTTCTTCGACCGGACCATTCCCGCGATCATCATCGAGCCGATCCGCATGGAATGGCACCTGAGCGACTTTCAGCTCGGCATCATCGGTACCTCTTTCACCATCGTCTATGCCATCGCCGGGCTGCCGCTGGGGCGCCTGGCCGACACCGGCTCGCGCAGCAAATTGATGGGCTGGGGCTTGTTTGCCTGGAGCGGGCTGACTGCGCTCAATGGCCTGGCCGGCAGTTTCTGGAGTTTCCTGGTGGTGCGCATGGGCATTGGCATCGGGGAAGCCAGCTATGCCCCCGCCGCCAATTCATTGATTGGCGATCTGTTTCCCGCCCACCGCCGCGCGCGCGCCATGGGCATTTTCATGCTGGGCCTGCCGTTGGGCTTGCTGCTGGCGTTCTTCACCATTGGCTGGATGGTCAAGGCGTTCGACAGCTGGCGTGCGCCGTTCTTTATCGCCGCCGTACCGGGGCTGATCCTCGCGGTATTCATGTTCTACATCAAGGAGCCCAAACGCGGCGCGGCGGAAACGGTGCAAGTGCCCCAGGAACGCGTCGACCGCCCGATCCGCCGCGTACTCGCGGTGCCGACCTTCCTGTGGCTGGTGCTGGCCGGGCTGTGCTTCAACTTCGCCACCTATGCGTGCAACTCGTTCCTGGTGCCGATGCTGCAGCGTTACTTCCTGATGCCGTTGCAGGACGCAGCGGTGGCCACCGGTGTCATCGTCGGCGTGACCGGCCTGGTGGGCCTGACCCTGGGCGGCTGGATTGCCGACAAGATCCATCAGCGGGTCGCCAATGGCCGGCTGCTGTTTGCCGCGTGCAGTCTGATCATCTCCACGCTCACCACCGCCTGGGCATTGCATGCCGGGCGGATCGAGATCGGCGTGTTCGTCGCGCTGTTCAGTGTGGGCTGGTTGTTTGCCTATAACTTCTATACCTGCGTGTACACGGCAATCCAGGACGTGGTTGAACCGCGCCTGCGGGCCACGGCGATGGCGTTGTTCTTTGCCGGCTTGTATCTGCTGGGCGGTGGGATGGGGCCGATTGTGGTGGGCGGGCTGTCTGATCACTTTGCGCATGCGGCGATGTATGCGGCGGGGGCCGAGCAGATGACCGAGGCCTACAAGGCTGTAGGTTTGCACGACGCCATGTACCTGATTCCGGTGGCGTTGTTCCTGACCATGCTGTTTCTGTTCCAGGCGTCGCGCAGTTTTGTGCGCGATGCCAAGCGGATGAAAGAGGGGCTAAGTGCGGTGGAGGTGCCGGCGTTGGCTACGGCTTGAGATCGCGGTGACTCTATCGGGGGCAAGCCCCCTCCCACATTTGAACTGTGAATACATTCGAGTGTGGGAGGGGGCTTGCCCCCGATGAGGCCCTCACAGCCACAGCCATTTGCCAGTGAAAAAAAGGCCCGTATTGCGCGGGCCTCTATTCACCAGGGCAGGGCGGTACTCAACCCGCGACCAACACCCGAATCGCTTCCAGTCGCAACGCCGCCTTGTCGAGCATGGCCAGGCCTTGCTCGCGCTGGTTGCGCAGGGCGACCAGCTCGCTGTCGCGCACGGTCGGGTTGACCGCTTGCAGCGCGGTCAAGCGCGCCAGCTCTTCGTCGGTGTCTGCCGCCAGGCGACGCTTGGCCTCGGCCACACGTTCGGCGTGACGCGGGGCGATTTTCTCTTCGCCGGCATTGATGCGCGGCGTCAATTGGTCGCGCTGGGCCTGCACGAATTTGTTGGCGCTGGCCCGGGGCACGCTTTCCAACTGCTCGTTCAAGGTCACGAACGACACGCGGCCGGACAGGTCATTGCCGTTGGCATCCAGCAGGCAGCGCAGCGCTGCCGGTGGCAGGTAGCGACCCAGTTGCAGCGAGCGCGGGGCAACCACTTCGCTGACATACAGCAGTTCGAGCAATACGGTGCCCGGCTTGAGCGCCTTGTTCTTGATCAGCGCCACGGCGGTGTTGCCCATGGAACCGGACAGCACCAGGTCCATGCCGCCTTGCACCATCGGGTGTTCCCAGGTGATGAACTGCATGTCTTCACGGGACAGCGCCTGGTTACGGTCGTAGGTGATGGTCACGCCTTCGTCGTCGCCCAGGGGGAAGCTGGCGTCGAGCATCTTCTCGCTGGGCTTGAGGATCAGTGCGTTTTCCGAATGGTCTTCGCTGTCGATGCCGAAGGCGTCGAACAGGGTTTCCATATAGATCGGCAGGGCGAACTGGTCGTCTTGCTCGAGGATGTCTTCGACCAGCGCATCGCCTTCACCGGCACCGCCGGAGTTGAGCTCCAGCAAGCGGTCACGACCGGTGTGCAGTTCCTGCTCCAGACGCTCGCGCTCGGTACGGGCTTCGTCGATCAGGGCCTGCCATTCGCCGTCGTCGGCGTTTTCCAGCAGTGGCAGCAGGCGCGGGCCGAACTGATGCTGCAAGGCGTTGCCGGTCGGGCAGGTGTTGAGGAATGCGTTCAGCGCTTCGTGGTACCACTGGAACAGGCGCTCTTGCGGGCTGGTTTCCAGGTACGGCACGTGCAGTTCGATCACGTGTTTCTGGCCGATCCGGTCCAGACGGCCGATGCGCTGTTCCAGCAGGTCGGGGTGCGACGGCAGGTCGAACAGCACCAGGTGGTGGGAGAACTGGAAGTTACGGCCTTCACTGCCGATTTCCGAACAGATCAGCACCTGGGCGCCGAACTCTTCATCCGCGAAGTAGGCCGCGGCGCGGTCGCGCTCGAGGATATTCATGCCTTCGTGGAACACCGTGGCCGGAATGCCGGAACGTACGCGCAGCGCGTCTTCCAGGTCCATGGCGGTTTCGGCGTGGGCGCAGATCACCAGGACCTTGGTGCGCTTGAGCATTTTCAGCTGGTCGATCAGCCACTCCACGCGCGGGTCGAAGCGCCACCAGCGGTTGTCTTCCTCGATGTCCGGCTGCGACTGGAAGCTGACTTCCGGATACAGCTCGGCATGTTCGCCCAGGGGCAACTCCATGTATTCGTCTGGGTTCGGCAGCGGGTAGGCGTGCAGTTTCCGCTCGGGGAAGCCCTGCACGGCGGCGCGGGTGTTGCGAAACAGCACGCGGCCGGTGCCGTGGCGGTCGAGCAGTTCACGCACCAGGCGCGCGCTGGCCTCGCTGTCGCCATCGTTGACGGCGGTGAGCAGGGCTTCGCCTTCATTGCCGAGGAAACCCTGGATGGTTTTGTGCGCGGCGGGCGACAAGCGGCCCTTGTCCAGCAGCTCCTGCACGGCTTCGGCCACCGGGCGGTAGTTCTCGCTTTCGGCGCGGAAGGCGTGCAGGTCGTGGAAACGGTTCGGGTCCAGCAGGCGCAGGCGCGCGAAGTGGCTGTCCTGGCCCAGTTGTTCCGGCGTAGCGGTGAGCAGCAGCACGCCGGGAATCACTTCGGCGAGTTGCTCGACCAGCGAGTACTCGGCGCTGGCTTTTTCTTCGTGCCACACCAGGTGGTGGGCTTCGTCGACCACCAGCAGGTCCCAACCCGCGGCAAACAGCGCGTCCTGGGCCTTCTCGTCGTCCACCAGCCATTCCAGGGCGACCAGCGCTAGCTGAGTGTCTTCGAACGGGTTGGTGGCATCGCTTTCGATAAAGCGCTCTTCGTCGAACAGCGCAACCTGCAGGTTGAAGCGCCGGCGCATTTCCACCAGCCACTGGTGCTGCAGGTTTTCCGGGACCAGGATCAGCACGCGGCTGGCACGGCCCGACAGCAGCTGGCGATGGATCACCAGGCCGGCTTCGATGGTCTTGCCCAGGCCCACTTCGTCGGCCAGCAATACCCGTGGCGCGATACGGTCAGCGACTTCACGGGCGATGTGCAGTTGGTGGGCAATCGGTTGCGCACGCACGCCGCCCAGGCCCCACAGTGCGGACTGCAATTGGCGACTGGTGTGTTCCAGGGTGTGGTAGCGCAGCGAGAACCAGGCCAGCGGGTCGATCTGCCCGGCGAACAGGCGGTCGCTGGCGAGGCGGAACTGGATGAAGTTGGACAGTTGGGTTTCCGGCAGGGTGACCTGTTCGTTCTGCCCGTTGAGGCCGTGGTAAACCAGCAGGCCGTCGACGTCGTCGACTTCCTGCACGGTCATCTTCCAGCCTTCGAAATGGGTGATGCTGTCGCCCGGCGAAAACCTCACGCGGGTGAGGGGCGCATTCCGTAGCGCATACTGGCGGGTGTCGCCAGTGGCCGGATAGAGCACGGTCAACAAGCGGCCGTCCTGTGCCAGAACGGTGCCTAACCCCAGCTCTGCTTCGCTGTCACTAATCCAGCGTTGCCCCGGTTGATACTGCTGCGCCATGCTGCCTGACTCCCGCCGTGAAAAAGCCGACTATCTTAACGGAACAAGGCCTCACGCCCAAGGACTCCGACAAAAAGTACTCTGACAAAAAGTACTCTGACAAAAAGTACTGCGTCAGCGCCCAGGCCCGCAGGGCGAATCGACGGGTGGCGGGCACTCATAACTGTCGACTGGGTCACAGCTTGACCAGCGAATGTTCAAGTCGCCCCGGGGCGCGCCGACAGCCTGTTGATCAGGAGAATCAAGATTATGTTGCCACCCATGCTGCCCGTCAGCGTTGTGCCGGTCACGTCACAACTCGATCCGGTACGCCAGAAGCCGGATATCCCGCCCGTGGTGCCGGTTCAACAAGGCTCCAACGAGAGCACCATCGACCTGAAAAAAGGCGATGCCGAGCAATCGACCTTTTTGCTGCGCGAAGAACAGCGCCGTCAGCAAGAGCAGCAAAAGCGTCAGCGTGAAGCCAGCGAGGACCCCGAGCAGCACCTGCCGATCCCCGGCGATCTGCTCAACGCCGACAACACTGTCCCCGTGGCGCCGCTGATTGAAGACGCGCCGCGCCAGGGCCTGTGGGTGGATATCGAGGTTTGATCGCCGGCTGATTTGCGGTCGAGCGGAGGAGGCCGCATTATTGCGACATTCCCGCCATAACGTAAGCCAAGCCATGAGTGATGATGACAAGCTGATCGACCTGAATGCCGAGCGCGCCAAGCGTGTGCATGATCTCAATGACAAACGCCTGAATGAAGTGCGCCAGGCGTTTGAACAGGCCATGCCCCTGGGTAAGGCCAAGAAGAAATCGAAGAACAAGCCGAAAAAACGTTGAATCAACTGGCCTCCATTGATGCAGGTCAGTTATTGCCTTTCTTTACGCCCCGTCGAGGGCGACATTGATCCCCGTCAATTTTCCAATCCGCCTTCTCGATTAACTTAGCCCTATCGCAACAGGGCAAGTGCAGGAGGCCGGTCATGTTTATCGATAATGTGGTATTTGCCGGAGTGCTGACCGTAAGCCTCATGGTGCTGTTTTTTGTAGGGTTTGGCATTTTTATCTGGAAAGACGCACACAAGCGTAAAAAACCATAAGTCTTTCCGGGTTACAGGGCACGCAAGGCATTTTGGGCGACTTCGGTCGCCTTTTTTTTTGGCCGATCGTTCCCACGCTCTGCGTGGGAATGCCGCCTCGGACGCTCCGCGTCCCGCTGTTGAGGCCTGCGCATGGGTGACACGGAGCGTCACGGGGCGCATTCCCACGCAGAGCGTGGGAACGATCATCAGGGCCATAAAAAAAGGTGCGATTCTCGCGAATCGCACCTTGTTCATTGCAGGCCGCTATCAGCTGCCCAGCGCCTTGGACGCCAGCCAGAACAACCCGGCCGAGAGGCCTACGGTTGCCGGCAGGGTCAGCACCCACGCCATCAGGATGGTCTTGACCGTGCCGCCTTGCAGGCCGCTTTTGTTGGCGACCATGGTACCGGCCACGCCAGAAGACAACACGTGGGTGGTGGACACCGGCAGGGCGAAGATATTGGCAAAGCCGATCATGGTGGCGGTGGTGATCTGCGCCGACATGCCCTGGGCATAGGTCATGCCTTGCTTGCCGATCTTCTCACCGATGGTCAGTACCACGCGTTTCCAGCCCACCATGGTGCCCAGGCCCAGGGCCAGTGCGACCGCGAGGATCACCCAGAACGGCGCGTATTCGGTCGTGGCGGTCAGGTCTTTGCGCAGCTTGTCGAGGTCGGACTTCTCACGCGCATCCAGGCCAGGCAGCTTGCCGACTTTCTTCGCGGTATCGTCCAGGCAGAGCAGGTAGCGACGCACTTCAATGCGCTGGTCGGCATTCAACGAGTGGTAGTCGGACACACCTTTGAGCGTGTCAACGAGCGCGTTGATGGTCGGCTCGGTCTGCTGCGGGTTGCACTGGAACTTGCCCGGCAGGTCGTCCTTCACGCTTTTGCCCAGTGCCAGGAACTCGCCGAGGGTGGCGTTGTTGCGCTGGTAGAACTGGCTCAGATGCACAGTGGCATCGCGGGTCCGTTCGATCTGGTAGGTGGTGCTGCCCAGGTCGAGCACGAACTGCGCCGGCACGATACCGATCAGTACCAGCATGATCAGGCCGATACCTTTCTGCCCATCGTTGGAGCCGTGCACGAAGCTCACGGCCATGGCGGAAATCACCAGGACCAGGCGGTTCCAGAACGGCGGGTGCTTCTTGTCATCAAGCTTGCGGCGTTGGTCCGGGGTCTTGTGCATCTTCGACAGCGGGCGCCACCACTTCAGGCCGATCAGCACCAGGGCTGCGACCAGGAAACCGGCCATCGGCGAGAACACCAGGGACGCACCGATATCGATCGCTTTCTGCCAGTTCACACCGTCAGCCAGGGGAATATCGTTGATCAGGGCGTTGGCCAGGCCCACGCCGAGGATCGAGCCGATCAGGGTGTGGGAGCTGGAGGCCGGGATCCCGAAGTACCAGGTGCCCAGGTTCCAGGTGATTGCCGCCGCCAACAACGAGAAGACCATCGCCAGACCATGGCCGGTGTTCACATTGATCAGCAACTCCACCGGCAGCAAATGCACGATGGCGTAGGCGACACCCACACCACCGAGCAGCACGCCGAGGAAATTGAACACCCCGGAGAAGAACACCGCCAGGTGTGGCGGCATCGCTTTGGTATAGATGACTGTGGCCACCGCGTTAGCGGTGTCATGAAAGCCATTGATGAACTCGAAGGCGAGGACAAAGGCCAGGGCGAGCAACAGGCTCACTAGAACCCAAGCATCCAGTCCGCTGAATAAATCGATCATGAAGGTTTTCTGACCCGGTCGTAAGGGGGCGCGATTATGCCAGAAAACCTCAGTAATCGATGCATTAGCTGCTCATCGGTAACAATCTACTTTGAAAAAAACCGCTGGAAACGGGCGTATCCCAGGGTTTTCGGGGCTTTGGCAAGTCTTTGATTTTTAACGCCGGGGCGCGAAAAGACACGGTTTCGTCACGAAAACGTCATGTGTGAAACATTTGTATGAAAATTCGTTGGCGGCAGTAGGGCGCCGACCAGCGGCGGCTAATGCGTGCTGCCCTCGTCCGGTGGCGGGCCGGCCGAGGCAGCAAAACCCTGGGACCAACCCAAAGAGCACTCAGGGCTCTTCGGTCTTGAGTTCCTGCTCGATTTTCTGGATTTCCTGGGCGAATGCCTGGTCCAGCAGGCTGGCGCGCTTGCGCCATGGCTTACGTTCCGGCTCAGGCTGGGCGGCGTAGGTGGTGACTTCCCCGCCGTAAACATCCTTGTAACGTTGCTCCTGGCGCTCAAGTTCCGCGCGCAGTTCATCTTTCGTCACAGTTGTACCTAATTGAGTTGAGTTTAATAAAAGTGCAACGTCATGCCAAAAGGCGGCCCTGGGGTGTACGAACTTGAACAGACGGACCGTCCAAGTTTGAAGTGGGGACCCGCGGTCGCTTTTTCAATCCGATACTTTAATCGACCCTGCGCTCGAGTATGCGGCGCCGGGCGAGCTCTGATCCCAACAGGTAAATTGGGCTGACCTCTGCACAGGCTGCATTATAGCGATGCATGTGAATAACGCTATCGGCATAAAGTTAAAAGCATCAACTTCATATGCGGGTTTTGTTACATCACAACGTAAGTGTTGGCTGAACATATCTATCCATGGTCATCTGGTTTTTCTTCCACAAGGCTTTGAAACAGGCTTGGCCACTGAAAATTGCGATAATCGAATGATCGTCCGATAATCGCCCAATGTTGCCGGCCCCGTCTTGTACATCTCTACTGGCGCGGCTAGAAATGACAGCCAGCCCTTCTGTGGTTGAAAACAAGAAAAAGGATCCCTGAAATGAACGATCAATTGCGCAATTCTTTCGCGTCCGTGGCGCCGCCGATCGTGGCTTCACCCGCCAAGCGCATCCAGGCCTTCACCGGTGATCCGGACTTCATGACCTCCCTGGCCCGTGGCCTAGCCGTGGTGCAGGCGTTTCAGGAGCGCAAGCGTCACCTGACCATCGCCCAGATCAGTCACCGCACCGAAATCCCCCGCGCCGCCGTGCGCCGTTGCCTGCACACCTTGATCAAACTCGGTTACGCCACCACCGATGGCCGTACCTACTCGTTGCTGCCCAAAGTGCTGACGCTTGGCCATGCGTATCTGTCATCGACGCCTTTGGCCGTGTCGGCCCAGCCTTATCTGGACCGCATGAGCGAACAGCTTCACGAAGCCTGCAACATGGCGACCCTCGAAGGCGACGACATTCTGTACATCGCCCGTTCCGCCACCACTCAGCGCCTGATTTCCGTGGACCTTTCCGTGGGCGGCCGCTTGCCGGCGTACTGCACCTCCATGGGCCGTATCCTGCTGGCCGCCCTGGACGATGCCTCGCTGCAGGATTATCTCGACCACGCCGACCTGCAAACCAAGACCAGTCGCACCTTGACCACGCCTGAGGCTTTGTTCGAATGCCTGCAACAGGTTCGTCAGCAGGGTTGGTGCATCGTCGATCAGGAACTGGAGCAGGGCCTGCGCTCCATCGCCGTACCGGTGTACGACGCGTCCGGCCAGGTGTTGGCCGCGCTCAATGTGAGTACCCATGCCGGGCGGGTCAGCCGCAGCGAGCTGGAGCAGCGCTTCCTGCCGAGCATGCTCAGCGCCAGTCGCGAGCTGAGTACGCAACTGTTTGCCTAAGTGTTCGGTGACCGCACAGATCCCGGCTTGATCGATTGACGCTGTTTCCCCTGGCTCATTAATGTGCGGCAGCGCTCCCAAGCGCTCCAATAATAACGGCGACCCCCGGTCGCTGACCCGCCATCGGTGTGGAATAAAAATAATGAATCAGCCCTCTGTCGGTACCACCTTGGACGTGCAGTCCTTCATCAACGCCCAGCCGTTGTCGCGTTATCAATGGCGTGTGGTGATCCTGTGTTTCCTGATTGTCTTTCTCGACGGCCTCGACACCGCCGCCATGGGCTTTATCGCGCCCGCGCTGTCCCAGGACTGGGGCATCGACCGCGCCAGCCTCGGCCCGGTGATGAGCGCCGCATTGATCGGCATGGTGTTCGGCGCGCTGGGTTCCGGCCCGCTGGCCGACCGCTTCGGGCGTAAAGGCGTGCTGGTGGGCGCGGTGCTGGTGTTTGGCGCCTTCAGCCTGGCATCGGCCTACAGCAGCAATGTCGACCAACTGCTGGTGTTGCGTTTCCTGACGGGCCTGGGCCTTGGCGCCGGCATGCCCAACGCCACCACGCTGCTTTCTGAATACACGCCCGAGCGGCACAAGTCGCTGCTGGTGACCAGCATGTTCTGCGGCTTCAACCTGGGCATGGCCGGTGGCGGGTTTATCTCGGCCAAGTTGATCCCGGCGTTCGGCTGGCACAGCCTGTTGCTGATCGGCGGCATCCTGCCGTTGATCCTGGCCGCCGTGCTGTTGGTGTGGTTGCCGGAATCGGCGCGTTACCTGGTGGTGCGCAACCGTGGCACCGACAAGGTGCGCAAGGCCCTGTCTCCCATTGAGCCCGCTATCGTTGCCCAGGCTAGCGCCTTCAGCGTGCCGGAGCAGAAGACCGTCAAGACACGCAACGTGCTCGCGGTGATTTTCTCTGGCACCTACAGCGCCGGCACGTTGTTGCTGTGGCTTACCTACTTCATGGGCCTGGTGATCGTTTATCTGCTCACCAGTTGGCTGCCAACTCTGATGCGCGACAGTGGCGCCAGCATGGAACAGGCCGCGTTCATCGGCGCGTTGTTCCAGTTTGGCGGCGTATTGAGCGCAGTGGGCGTGGGCTGGGCGATGGACCGGTTCAACCCGCACAAGGTGATCGGCACTTTCTATCTGCTGGCCGGGGTATTTGCCTACGCGGTGGGGCAGAGCCTGGGCAATATCACCTTACTGGCAACCCTGGTGCTGATTGCCGGAATGTGCGTCAACGGTGCGCAATCGGCGATGCCCTCCCTGGCCGCGCGTTTCTACCCGACCCAAGGCCGCGCCACCGGCGTGTCGTGGATGCTCGGTATTGGCCGTTTCGGTGCAATTCTGGGAGCGTGGATGGGGGCTACCTTGCTGGGCCTGGGCTGGAATTTCGAGCAGGTGCTGACGGCATTGGTGATTCCGGCAGCGCTGGCCACCGCTGCCGTGGTGATCAAAGGCATGGTCAGCCATGCCGACGCGACCTGACGTCTGGCGCGGTTAACTGTGGGAGGGGGCTTGCTCCCGATAGCGGTGGGTCAGTTGACTAATTCCTGACTGATATATCGCTATCGGGGGCAAGCCCCCTCCCACATTGAATCGTGTTCGTTGAGGAGATTAGGGTAGGCAACAATTCGTTCGATAACCGAACACTGAGTCGATTATCGGATTGTTCCACCCATTTCCCCGGCTTAATCTTCAAGCACTTCGGCGCCACCTCAGCGCCTTTTTCGATCAACACCGGGAGCCCAACCCCATGGCTGAAATTCTTACCCTGCGTGATGCAGTCAAGCGCTTCGTGAGCGACGGCGATACCGTCGCGCTCGAAGGCTTTACTCACCTGATCCCTACAGCCGCAGGTCATGAAATCATTCGTCAGGGCAAGAAAGACCTGACGCTGGTGCGTATGACGCCTGACCTGATCTACGACCAGTTGATCGGTGCCGGCTGTGCGCGCAAGTTGATTTTCTCCTGGGGCGGCAACCCTGGTGTGGGTTCCCTGCATCGCCTGCGCGACGCCGTGGAAAAACACTGGCCGCAGCCATTGGAGATCGAAGAACACAGCCATGCCGACCTGGCCAATGCCTACGTCGCCGGCGCCTCCGGCCTGCCGTTTGCGGTGTTGCGTGCCTACGCCGGTTCCGACTTGCCCAAGGTCAACCCGCTGATCAAGACCGTCACCTGCCCATTCACCGGCGAGGTGCTGGCGGCGGTGCCGTCGGTACGCCCGGATGTCACGGTGATCCATGCGCAGAAGGCCGATCGCAAGGGCAACGTGCTGCTCTGGGGCATTCTCGGCGTGCAGAAGGAAGCGGCCCTGGCGGCCAAGCGCTGCATCGTCACCGTCGAGGAAATCGTCGATGACCTGAACGCGCCGATGAATAGCTGCGTATTGCCGACCTGGGCCCTGACCGCCGTGTGTCACGTGCCCGGTGGCGCGCATCCGTCCTACGCCCACGGCTACAACGAGCGGGACAACCGTTTCTACCAGGCGTGGGACCCGATTGCCCGCGACCGTGGGACCTTTACCGCCTGGATCGACGAATACATACACGGCACCGCCGACTTCCGTGAATTCCAGGCCAAGCTGGCTGCTGCGCAGGAGGCCAAGTGATGGCTTACTCCACCAATGAAATGATGACCGTCGCCGCCGCGCGTCGCCTCAAGAACGGCTCGGTGTGCTTTGTCGGCATCGGCCTGCCGTCCAAGGCGGCCAACCTGGCGCGCCTGACCTCGTCGCCCGACGTGGTGCTGATCTACGAGTCCGGCCCGATTGGCGCCAAGCCATCGGTGCTGCCGCTGTCCATCGGCGACGGTGAACTGGCGGAAACCGCCGATACGGTGGTGCCTACCGGTGAGATCTTCCGCTACTGGCTGCAAGGCGGGCGCATCGACGTGGGCTTTCTTGGCGCGGCTCAGGTTGACCGTTTCGGCAATATCAACACCACCGTGGTCGGCGATTATCACCAGCCCAAGGTGCGTTTGCCGGGGGCCGGCGGCGCGCCGGAGATCGCCGGTTCCGCCAAGAGCGTGTTGATCATCCTTAAACAGTCGTCCCGTTCGTTTGTCGACAAGCTGGATTTCATTACCTCGGTCGGCCACGGCGAAGGTGGCGATTCGCGTAAACGCCTGGGCCTGCCGGGCGCCGGTCCCGTCGGCATCATTACCGACCTGTGCATCATGGAGCCGGAGGAGGGCACCCATGAGTTCGTGGTCACCGCGTTGCACCCGGGCGTGACCCGTGAGCAGGTGACAGCGGCGACCGGCTGGGCCATTCGGTTTGCCGAGCAGGTCGAGACCACCGCCGAGCCGACCGAGGTTGAACTGAGCGCGTTGCGTAACCTTGAAGCCCGCACCGCGGCCGCCCATGGCCAAGCGCCGGGAGAAGCCTGATGCGTGATGTCTTTATCTGTGATGCTATTCGAACCCCCATCGGTCGTTTCGGCGGTGGCCTGTCCACGGTGCGTGCCGATGACCTGGCGGCCTTGCCGATCAAGGCACTGATGGAGCGCAACCCGACGGTGGACTGGAATGCCGTTGATGAAGTGTTCCTCGGCTGCGCCAACCAGGCCGGCGAAGACAACCGTAACGTGGCACGCATGGCGCTGCTGTTGGCGGGTCTGCCGGAAAGCACCCCAGGCGTGACCCTCAACCGCCTGTGCGCCTCGGGCATGGACGCCATCGGCACGGCCTTTCGCGCGATTGCCAGCGGCGAGATGGAGTTGGCGATTGCCGGTGGCGTCGAGTCGATGTCCCGCGCGCCGTTCGTGATGGGCAAGGCCGATGCGGCGTTTTCGCGCAGCATGAAACTGGAAGACACCACCATTGGCTGGCGCTTTATCAACCCGTTGATGAAGGCCCAGTACGGCGTGGATGCGATGCCGCAGACCGCCGATAACGTCGCCGACGACTACCACATTTCCCGCGCCGACCAGGACGCGTTCGCCCTGCGCAGCCAGCAGCGTACCGCCGCCGCGCAAGCTGCCGGCTTCTTCGCCGAAGAAATCGTACCGGTGCGGGTCGCCCATAAAAAAGGCGAAACCCTGGTGGAGCACGACGAGCATCCCAGGGACACCACCCTGGAGGCGCTGGCCAAACTCAAACCGGTGAATGGCCCGGACAAAACCGTGACCGCCGGCAATGCCTCGGGGGTCAACGATGGCGCTGCCGCGCTGATCCTGGCCTCTGGCGAGGCGGTGAAAAAACACGGCCTCACCGCCCGCGCCCGGGTACTGGGCATGGCCAGTGCCGGCGTCGCCCCGCGTGTGATGGGCATCGGTCCGGTGCCGGCGGTGCGCAAGCTGGTGGAGCGCCTGGGGCTGGCGATCACCGATTTTGACGTGATCGAGCTCAACGAAGCCTTCGCCAGCCAAGGCCTGGCGGTGCTGCGCGAGCTGGGCCTCGCCGACGATGCGCCGCAGGTCAACCCCAACGGCGGCGCCATCGCCCTGGGCCATCCCTTGGGCATGAGCGGTGCGCGGTTGGTACTGACCGCCCTGCATCAGCTGGAAAAAACCGGCGGCCGTAAAGGCCTGGCGACTATGTGTGTGGGCGTCGGCCAAGGCCTGGCCCTGGCGATTGAACGCATCTAACAAGAGAGGATTGCTCCATGAGTGACAAGCCCGGTTACCGGCGCCCGCAAGCGGGCACTCAACCTGATTACCTGCACCCGGCCTATCAGTCGACGAACCTGCGTTCGCCGTCCCAGCCGTTGGTGTTCCTGCCCCATTCGTTGTCGGAAATCACCGGCCCGACCATCGGTGCCGAGCGTATCGAGGCCCAGGACAACGACCTCACCGCCCAGCATGAAGGCGAGCCCCAGGGCGAGCGCATCATCATTCACGGGCGTGTGCTGGACGAGAACGGCCTGCCGGTGCCGGGCATCCTCGTGGAGATCTGGCAAGCCAACGCTGCCGGCCGCTACAACCACAAGCGCGACCTGCACGATGCGCCGCTGGACCCGAACTTCACCGGTACCGGGCGCACCGTTACCGATGCCGAGGGCTGGTACCAGTTCCAGACCATCAAGCCCGGTGCCTACCCGTGGGGCAACCACCACAACGCCTGGCGTCCGGCGCATATCCACTTTTCGCTGTTCGGCCCGAGTGTGCTGACGCGGTTGGTCACGCAAATGTATTTCCCCGGCGACCCGCTGCTCGAATACGACCCGATCTACAACTGTGTGCCGGACACCCGCGCCAAGCAACGCCTGATCGCCAGCTTCGACCTGGAAAAAACCATTCCTTCCTATGCCCTCGGCTACCGCTGGGACATCGTCCTGCGCGGCCGCGACGCCACGCCGATGGAGAAATGAGATGAGCCTTTACGCAACCACGTCCCACACCGTCGGGCCGTATTACCACATTGGCCTGACCTGGCTTAACCGCGAAGACCTGACCGTGGCCGCCACCCTCGGCGAGCGCGTGGCGATCAGCGGGCAGGTGCTGGACGGCAATGGTGAGGTGGTCAACGACGCCATGCTCGAGGTCTGGCAGGCGAACGCCGCCGGCAAGTACGCCCACCCTGAAGACGAGCAGGACAAAGCGCTGGACCCCCACTTTGAAGGCTTCGGCCGCGTGCCGGTGGATGCCGAAGGGCGCTTTCGCTTTACCACGATCAAGCCGGGCAGCGTGCCGGGGCTCAAGGGCACGACCCAGGCGCCGCATCTTGTCGTGCTGGTGTTTGCCCGAGGATTGGTGAAGCACCTGCTGACGCGGATTTATTTTGACGGTGAAGCGTTGAATGGTGATGACCCGCTGCTGGCGTGTGTGCCGGCCGAGCGGCGCGGCACTTTGATTGCCAAGCCGGATGCGGCGGGTGTGCATCAGTGGAATGTAATTTTGCAAGGGACAGATAAGGAAACGGTGTTCTTCGATTACTGAGTTGGCTGGAGGGCCTCATCGGGGGCAAGCCCCCTCCCACATTTTGACCGCGCCGCCTATCAAGTGTGGGAGGGGGCTTGCCCTAATGCCAGTCAGTTAAGGACGAACACTGTACCTGTGGCGAGGGAGCTTGCTCCCGCTGGGCCGCGAAGCGGCCCCAAAAATGGGACTGCTGCGCAGTCCAGCGGGAGCAAGCTCCCTCGCCACAGGTTACTTTTTACCCTTTCTACTTCTTAACTGACTGGCATTAGGGCTTGCCCCCGATAGGGGCCCTCCCAGGCAACACTGTCCGAAAAGTCTGCTTGCGGAACATGGTTGTTGCAAAGTATGTCTAGGCTTTAACCGTTCCCATTGAGTAAAAACCATGACAACAAAAACCAGTCACTACACCGGAGAAGAACGCAGCAAACGGATTTTTGCGATTGTCGGTGCTTCCTCCGGCAACCTGGTCGAATGGTTCGACTTCTACGTCTATGCCTTCTGCGCCATCTACTTTGCCCCGGCGTTTTTTCCGTCGGATGACCCCACCGTCCAACTGCTCAACACCGCTGGCGTATTCGCCGCCGGGTTCCTGATGCGCCCCATCGGAGGCTGGCTGTTTGGCCGGGTGGCCGACAAGCATGGCCGCAAGAACTCAATGATGATATCGGTGCTGATGATGTGCGCCGGCTCCCTGGTCATCGCCTTCCTGCCCACTTACAAGGATATCGGCGCCTGGGCCCCGGCGCTGTTGTTGGTGGCGCGGCTGTTCCAGGGGTTGTCGGTGGGTGGCGAATACGGCACCACCGCCACCTACATGAGCGAAGTGGCACTCAAGGGCCAGCGCGGTTTCTTCGCCTCGTTCCAGTACGTGACCCTGATCGGCGGGCAATTGCTGGCGGTGCTGGTGGTGGTAATCCTGCAACAGATCCTCACCGAAGAAGAATTACGCGCCTGGGGCTGGCGGATTCCGTTCGTGATCGGCGCCATTGCGGCGGTGATCTCCCTGCTGCTGCGTCGTACCCTCAAGGAAACCACCAGCAAGGAAATGCGTGAAGACAAGGACGCCGGCAGTATCGTTGCGCTGTTCCGTGACCACGGCAAAGCGTTCATCACGGTGCTGGGCTACACCGCCGGCGGCTCGCTGATTTTCTATACCTTTACCACCTACATGCAGAAGTACCTGGTGAACACCGTCGGTATGCACGCCAAGACGTCCAGCTACATCATGACCGGTGCGCTGTTTCTCTACATGTGCATGCAGCCGCTGTTCGGCATGCTGGCCGACAAGATCGGCCGGCGCAATTCCATGCTCTGGTTCGCCGGCCTCGGCACGCTGTTCACGGTGCCGATTCTGCTGACCCTGAAAACCGTCACCAGTCCGTTCCTGGCCTTTGTCCTGATTACCCTGGCCCTGGCGATCGTCAGCTTCTACACCTCGATCAGCGGCCTGGTCAAAGCCGAGATGTTCCCGCCCCAGGTGCGTGCCCTGGGCGTGGGCCTGGCGTATGCGGTGGCCAACGCGGTATTCGGCGGTTCGGCGGAAGTGGTCGCGTTGAGCCTGAAGTCCATCGGTATGGAAAACACCTTCTACTGGTACGTCACCGCGATGATGGCGGTGGCGTTCCTGTTCAGCTTGCGTCTGCCCAAGCAGGCGGCTTATTTGCACCATGATTTGTAAGGGATGAGCTATGACACTGCGCACGAGCAACCAACTGTTCGACGCTTATTTCACCGCTGACAGCATGGCCGAGGTGTTCTGTGATCAGGGCCGCTTGCAGGGCATGCTGGATTTCGAGGCCGCGCTGGCCCGGGCCGAGGCCCAGGTGGGGTTGATCCCGCAGGCCGCCGTGGCACCGATTGCCCAGGCCTGCCTGGCCTCGTTGTATGACGTGGACGCGCTCAGCGTGGCGATTGCCACGGCGGGTAACTCGGCGATTCCATTGGTCAAGGCGCTGGGCAAGCTGATTGCCGAAGCAGATGCCGGGGCCGAGCGCTATGTGCACTTGGGCGCCACCAGCCAGGATGTGATGGACACCGGCCTGGTGCTGCAACTGCGCCGCGCGCTGGGGTTGATCGAAGCGGACCTGGCGCGCCTGGGCGATGTGCTGGCCGCCCAGGCGCAGCGGTATGCGTCAACACCCTTGGCCGGACGCACTTGGCTGCAACACGCCACGCCGGTCACCCTGGGCATGAAAATCGCCGGCTGGTTGGGCGCGGTAACGCGCAGTCGCCAGCGGCTGGTGGAATTGAAACCGCGTTTGCTGGTGCTGCAATTTGGCGGGGCGTCGGGCACCCTGGCGGCGCTCGGCGAGCAGGCCATGCCGGTGGCGCAAGCCTTGGCCGCAGAGCTGCAACTGAGCTTGCCCGATCAGCCCTGGCATACGCAGCGTGATCGCCTGGTGGAGTTCGCCAGCGTGCTGGGCCTGATCGCCGGCAGCCTTGGCAAGCTGGGCCGCGATATCAGCCTGTTGATGCAAACCGAAGCGGCGGAAGTGTTCGAGCCCTCGGCGCCGGGCAAGGGCGGTTCGTCAACCATGCCGCACAAGCGCAACCCCGTCGGCGCTGCCGTGCTGATCAGCGCCGCGACCCGCGTGCCCGGCCTGGTTGCGACGATGTTCAGTGCCATGCCCCAGGAGCACGAACGCAGCCTGGGACTGTGGCATGCCGAATGGGAAACCTTGCCCGAGATCTGCCGATTGGTATCGGGTGCGCTGCAACAGGCGCTGCTGCTCAGCGATGGCTTGGAGGTGGATGCCGCGCGCATGGCCCGCAACCTCGACCTGACCCAGGGCCTGGTGCTGGCCGAAGCCGTCAGCATCGTGCTGGCCCAACGCCTGGGCCGTGAAACCGCGCATCACCTGCTGGAGCAGTGCTGCAAACGCGCCGTCGCCGAGCAGCGCCATTTACGTGCGGTGCTGGCGGACGAGGCGCAGATCACCGCCGAGTTGTCGTCGGCCGAACTGGACCGTTTGCTCGACCCGGCCCACTACTTGGGCCAGGCTCAGACCTGGGTCAGCCGCGCCGTGACCGAACACTTTGGATTGACTGCGTAAGGAGACCGCTGTGGCTTTCGTACAACTCGCCGAGGGCGAACTGCATTACCAACTCGATGGGCCCGTCGATGCGCCGGTATTGGTGCTGTCCAATTCCCTGGGCACCGACCTGCATATGTGGGACATCCAGATTCCGGCGTTCACCGAGCATTTTCGTGTGCTGCGCTTCGACACCCGTGGTCATGGCAAGTCCCTGGTCACCGCAGGGCCCTACAGCATCGAACAACTGGGCCAGGATGTGCTCGCGTTGCTGGATGCGCTGGATATTCAGCGCGCGCATTTCTGCGGGCTGTCCATGGGCGGGCTGATCGGCCAGTGGCTGGGCATCAACGCAGGGAAGCGGCTTAACCGCCTGGTGGTGTGCAATACCGCCGCCAAGATCGGCACGCCAGAGGTGTGGAACCCGCGTATCGAAATGGTCTTGCGCGATGGCGCGGCGGCGATGGTCGCGCTGCGCGATGCCTCGATTGCACGCTGGTTCACCGCCGATTTTGCCGCCGCCCATCCCCACCAGGCCAAGCAGATCACCGACATGCTCGCGGCCACCTCGCCCGAGGGGTATGCCGCCAACTGCGCGGCGGTGCGTGATGCGGATTTGCGTGAGCAGTTGGCGTCGATCAAGGTACCGACCCTGGTGATTGCCGGCACGGAAGACGCGGTAACACCGCCTGCCGGCAGCCACTTTATCCAGAACCATGTACAGGGCGCCGAATACGCCGAGTTCTATGCGGCGCACCTGTCCAATGTCCAGGCCGGCGCTGCCTTCAGCGACCGTGTCATTGAATTTCTGCTGGGCCGCTGAGGAGCTTTTCGTGGACGAGAAACAACGCTATGCCGAGGGTCTGCAAGTGCGCCGCGACGTGCTGGGCGACGCCCATGTCGAACGCAGCCTCAACGCGCTGACCGAATTCAACAGCGAGTTCCAGGAAATGATCACCCGCCATGCCTGGGGCGACATCTGGACCCGTCCTGGCTTGCCCCGGCACACCCGCAGCCTGATCACCATTGCCATGCTGATCGGCATGAACCGCACCGAAGAGTTGAAGCTGCATCTACGTGCCGCCGCGAGCAACGGCGTGACCCGCGCCGAAATCAAGGAAGTGCTGATGCAGAGCGCGATCTACTGCGGCATACCGGCGGCGAATGCGACGTTTCATCTGGCGGAATCGGTGTGGGATGAGTTGGGTGTCGAGTCCCGCGAGACCTGACTCTGGAACACAGGCAAATGTGGGAGGGGGCTTGCTCCCGATAGCGGTATATCAGTGATAGACACATTTACTGAACCACCGCTATCGGGAGCAAGCCCCCTCCCACATTAGATCTCTGTAGGCCATGAATTTCAGGCATCAGCGCATATCGGCATCCCACACCCAATTCCACACCCCAGGCAGATGCACCGGCTCGTTCACATCCTTGACCGTGCGTGCCAGCGCCGCGCGTTGCAGCGCAGCGGTGTCGGTGTAGAACGGCTCGGCGGCGGTAGTCATCCCGTTGATGCGTGCACTGTCCATCAGGATCTGCAGGTACTCCTGCATATGCCGCGCGGTGTAGCGGTTGATGTCATGGAAAGTCACCACCACCGGTATCACGCCGTCCACCGTCGGCAATTCGCCCAAGGCTATGCGTTCACGCACCACCGACAGCTGCCGGTACAGGTTGGCGCGGCGGCGCGGGCTGGCGTTGAAGCCCCAGATTTTGCCGTCATTGGCACTCAGGTCGGTGAGTAATACCTGCATGCCGTGGCGCTGGTAGGCGGCGAAGGTGCGGCGGTCGTAGTTCCAGAACGGTGGTCGCACCAGCAGGGGTGGCGTGCCGGTGATGGCGGCAATGTGCGCGGCGCCTTCGGTGAGTGTGCGTTCCAGCTCGGCATCGTTCAGCCAGCGGTGGTTGGTGTGAAACGCCGTGGCCGTATGGAAGGCCAGGACATGGCCGGCGGCGTACTCGCGCTCCATGGTCTTGCGCCCCCGGGCGCTGCCGCCGGAGCGTGCCGCTTCGGTCTGCAGGAAGAACACCGCCTTGATCCCTGGCAGCACCGGGTTGTGCGCCAGGTCGGCCATCACCGAACGGGTCGGGTTGTTGTACCCCGATGCGCTGGGGCCATCATCGAAGGTCAGCAGGAAGCGGATCGGCGCCTGCGCTTGCAGGCGCTGTTCGGTCTGCGGCGTCAGGGCGATGGGCGCACCGATACAGCCGGCCAGGCCCAGGGCCAGGGCAAACACTGCGAGTGCTGTAGCGAAGGTTTTCATGCTGTGCGCGGGCCCGAATAAAAGGCCGCTGCTGGGTCGATCAGCAGCGGCAGGCGCGCACCATACAGTAACTGCGGCGCCGGTTTACAGCAGACTTATCGGGTAGCTGACGATCAACCGGTTTTCATCGAACTCATTGTTGCTGTAGTCGCGACGCATGCTGGAGTTGCGCCAGCGCAGGGTCAGGTTTTTCAGGCTGCCGCTTTGCACGGTGTAGCCCAATTCGCTTTCGCGTCCCCATTCCTTGCCGTCGGTCACCGTGCCGGTGTGCACGTTGCCGCCGCTGATATAACGGTTCATCAAGGTCAGGCCGGGTATGCCAAGGGCGGCGAAGTTGTAGTCGTGGCGCACTTGCCAGGATTTTTCCTCGGCGTTGTCGTAGCTCGAGTTATAGCTGTCGTTGGCCAGGGTGCCGCCGCTGGTGCCGTTGACCCGCATCCAGGCGCTGTCGCCAGTGAGCTTTTGCAGGCCGACGTAAAAGGTGTTGCCACCGTGGCGGGCCGATAACAAGCCGGACCAGGTCTTGTTGTCCAGGCTGCCGGCGCGGGCGCTGCCGTCGTCCTTGCCGTAGAAAAACCCCAGGTTGGCGCCCAGGGTCCAGTCGCCCACGGGCTGGCTGTGGATCAGATTGACGAATTGCTGGCTGTAAATGTCCTTGAGCTGGGCATTCCATACCCCGACTTGCGTGCGTTTGTCGTTGAAGGCGTATTCGGCGCCCTGGAAGTTGAAGCGGTCGGAGGTGAACGCAGGTTTGCCGGTCATCGACATGTCGCCCATGCTGCTGTCGTCGCGCGGGCTGTTGGCACGGAACTGACCGCCATACAGGGTCAGGCCCTCGATTTCCTTGGATGTGATCTGCCCGCCACGCAGGGTTTGCGGCAGTGAGCGGCCATCGTCCGCGCGCAGGATCGGCAGCACCGGCATCCATTCGCCGACTTTCACTTCAGTTCTGGAAAAACGCGCCTTGAATGCCACGCCCAGGCGCCCGAACTCATCGGCCGGTCGGCCGTCGTGGTCCAGCGGCAATAACTGAGTGCCGCCGGTGCCGCGCCCGCCATCGAGCTTGAGCGAGTACAGGCCCAGCACGTCCACCCCGAAGCCGACCGTGCCCTGAGTGAACCCGGACTTGGCGTCGAAGATGAAACTTTGCGTCCACTCCTGCGCGCCGCCCTGGGTTTTGGTCGGGTTGGTGTAGTTGCGATTGAAGAAGAAATTGCGCAGGTTGAGGTTGGCGCTGGCATCTTCGAGAAAGCCGTGTTCTTCGGCGACCACGGGGAGGGCAAGACTGGCGACCGCAGTAGCCAGCAACAGCCGGCGCGGGTGGAAAGTGCTCATGGTTTCGGACCTGTTGTTATTGGGTTTATGCAGGTGGCGGCCATGGTGCGCGGCGGTGCGGGGGCGATGAAAGTGGGGGAGGGCGGGTTGTGGGCGATGATCGAACGCAAGTTGGTGATAAAAAGCCGGCGTAAAAAAAACCGCCTCCGGTGAGGGAGGCGGTTTGTTTACATCGGCGCTATTAGAACAACTTCAGCGGCGGAGCCTCTTCTTTCACGGGCTCATTTTTAGCGGTCTGCTCGTTCCAGCCACCGCCGAGGGCCTTGTACAGGTTGACCTCGCTGGTCAGCTGCGCCAGGCGGTCGGTGATCAGCGATTGCTGGGCACTGAACAGTTGGCGCTGGGCATCGAGGAAGGTCAGGTTGCTGTCCACACCGATGCGGTAGCGACGCTCGGCCAGGCGGTAGTAGTCCTGGTTGGCGGCGACGAAGCCACGTTGTGCATCCAGTTGCTGCTTGTAGGTCGCACGCGCGGCGAGGCCGTCGGAGACTTCCTGGAAGCCGGTCTGGATGGCCTTCTCGTAGTTGGCCACGTTGATCTCTTTCTGGATCTTCGAGTAGTCCAGGCTTGCGCGCAGGCTACCGGCGTTGAAGATCGGGATGTTGATCTGCGGCGCGAAGGACCAGGTGCCCGAGCCGCCCTTGAACAGGCCGCCCAGGTTCGGGCTGGCGGTACCGGCGCTGGCGGTCAGGCTGATGCTCGGGAAGAACGCCGCGCGGGCCGCACCGATGTTGGCGTTGGCGGCCTTGAGGTTGTACTCGGCCTGAACGATGTCGGGACGTCGTTGCAGCAGGTCCGACGGCAAGCCGGCCGGGACTTCGCTGAGCAGGTCATCCGACAGCGGCTTGCTGGCGATATTCGCCGGCAGGCCGGTGCCCAGCAGCAGGGTCAGGCTGTTTTCGTCCTGGGCCACCTGGCGCGTATAGCGGGCCAGCTGCACGCGGGCGTTTTCCACCGAGGTG
Source organism: Pseudomonas sp. R4-34-07 (assembly GCF_003852375.1). Taxonomy (NCBI): domain Bacteria; kingdom Pseudomonadati; phylum Pseudomonadota; class Gammaproteobacteria; order Pseudomonadales; family Pseudomonadaceae; genus Pseudomonas; species Pseudomonas sp. R4-34-07. The sequence continues at coordinate 1,472,444 of NZ_CP027760.1, forward strand.
CGCGCCTGGCTGAGGTCGAGGGCCGAGGCCACGCCGACTTCGTTGCTGCGCGAGGTGAGCTTGAAGCTCTGCTCGAACGCGCCGAGAGTGTCCTGGGTCAGCTTGAGCAGTTCCTTGTCGGCCTGCCAGGTCAGGTAGGCATTCGCCACACTGGCCACCAGGCTGATCTGGGTGCTGCGTCGCGCTTCTTCGGTGGCGAAGTATCGCTGCAGCGCTTCTTCACTCAGGCTGCGCACGCGACCGAACAGGTCCAGCTCATAAGAGCTGATCCCCAGGCCTGCCGAATACTGGCTGGCAATGGTCGATTCGCCGGTCTGCGACAGGCGCGCCGGAGTACGCGAACGGCTGCCGCTGCCAGTGGCCGAGACGGCCGGGAACAGGTCGGCACGCTGGATCTGGTACTGCGCCGCATACGCGTCGATGTTCAGGGCCGCGACGCGCAGGTCACGGTTGTTCACCAGCGCAGTCTGGATCAACTGTTGCAGGGCAGGGTCATGGAAAAACTGCTTCCAGCCTTGCTCGGCGGCAGCCTGGCCCGGCGCCTGGGCCGACGAATATGCCGGCCCCTGCGGGAACTGCGCTGCTACCGGCGCTTCGGGGCGCTGGTAGTCAGGGATCAGCGAGCAGCCACTGAGCACGAATGCGGTGACGGCTAAGGAAAGTAGCGACTTGCTCATTGGCCAGCCTCTTTAGGAGTTTGCTTGGTTTCAGTCTTTTTACGCTCGCCAGCGGAGGACACGGTTGCGTAGAACAGTGGCACCCAGAAGATCGCCAGCACAGTGGCCGTGATCATACCGCCGATAACGCCGGTACCGATCGCGTGCTGGCTGCCTGAGCCGGCGCCGGTGGAAATCGCCAGCGGCAATACGCCGAGCACGAACGCCATGGACGTCATGATGATCGGGCGCAGACGCATGCGGGACGCCTCGATGGCCGCCTCGACGATGCCCTTGCCCTGCTCGTGGAGCTCTTTGGCGAACTCCACGATCAGGATGGCGTTTTTCGCCGCCAGGCCCACCGTCACCAGCAAGCCCACCTGGAAGAACACGTCGTTGGACAAGCCGCGCATGCTGGTGGCGATCAGTGCACCGATCACACCCAGTGGCACTACCAAGATCACCGCGATCGGAATCGACCAGCTTTCGTACAATGCCGCAAGGCACAGGAACACCACCAGCAGCGACAGGGCGTACAGCGCAGGCGCCTGGGAGCCGGACAGACGTTCTTCGTACGACAGGCCTGTCCACGCATAGCCGATGCCGGCCGGCAGTTCCTTGGCAATGCGCTCGACTTCCGCCATCGCGTCACCGGTACTGTAGCCAGGCGCCGGCGTGCCGAGGATTTCCATCGCCGCTACACCGTTATAACGCGAGAGCTTCGGCGAGCCGTAGATCCACTTGCCCGACGAAATGGCCGACAGTGGCACCATTTTCCCGGAGTCGGCGCGCACGTACCATTTGTCCAGGTCTTCCGGCGACATACGGCTGGCCGCGTCACCCTGCACATACACCTTCTTCACACGACCACGGTCGATGAAGTCGTTGATGTAGCTACCGCCCAAGGCGATGGCCAGGGTCTGCTGGATGTCCGAGAGGCTGATGCCCTGGGCGCTGGCTTTCTCGTCATCGACGGTCAGTTCGTACTGCGGCTCATCGTTCACGCCGTTGGGCCGCACGCCCGCCAGTATCTTGCTTTGGGCTGCCGCACCGAGGAACTGGTTACGGGCTGCCATCAGCTTGTCATGGCCGACACCACCCTGGTCTTGCAGGAACACGTCGAAGCCGGTGGCGTTACCCAATTCCAGAACCGACGGCGGCACGATGGCAAAAACCATGGCGTCCTTGAAGGTCTGCATGAAGTAGCCCTGGGCGCGCTTGGCAATCTCGAATACCGACGTGGACGAATCACGCTCGTCCCAAGGCTTGAGCATCACGAAGGCCAGACCCGAGCTTTGACCACGACCGGCAAAGTTGAAGCCGTTCACGGTGAACACCGATTTCACACCCTTGCCTTCGCCTGGCTCGCCTTCCTTGTCATGCAGCAGGAAGGCCCGCATGTCATCGATGACTTTTTGCGTGCGTTCCGCCGAGGAGCCTACCGGTGTCTGCACCTGGGCAAAGATCACGCCCTGGTCTTCTTCAGGCAGGAACGCGCTCGGAATACGGGTGAACATCCAGATCATGCCGGCCAGGATCAGCACGTACACCAGGAAGGCCGGGATTTTGTGCTTGATCATCGCGCCCACGCCGCGCTCGTACTTGAGTACGCCGCTGTCGAAGGTGCGGTTGAACCAGCCAAAGAAGCCGCGCTTGGGTTGGCCGTGTTTTTCCGGGTCGATCGCCTTGAGCATGGTGGCGCACAGGGCTGGGGTGAAGATCAGGGCAACCAGTACCGACAACGCCATCGCCGACACGATCGTGATGGAGAACTGGCGGTAGATCACACCGGTGGAACCGCCGAAGAAGGCCATCGGCAGCAGTACCGCCGACAGTACCAGGGCAATACCCACCAGGGCGCCCTGGATCTGGCCCATGGACTTGATCGTCGCTTCCTTGGGCGACAGGTGTTCCTCGGCCATCACCCGTTCGACGTTTTCCACCACGACGATGGCATCGTCCACCAGCAAGCCGATGGCCAGGATCATGCCGAACATGGTCAGGGTGTTGATGGTGAAGCCGAACGCCGCCAGGATCCCGAAGGTACCCAGCAATACCACTGGTACGGTCATGGTGGTGATGATGGTGGCGCGGAAGTTCTGCAGGAACAGGAACATCACCAGGAACACCAGCACGATCGCTTCGACCAGGGTGTGCACCACACCGGAGATCGATTCGGTCACCACCGGGGTCGTGTCGTACGGCACCACGGCTTTCATGCCAGGCGGGAAGAACGGTTCCAGGGACGCAACGGTAGCGCGGATCGCTTTACCGGTGTCCAGGGCGTTCGCACCGGCTGCCAGCTTGATCGCCATACCGGAAGCCGGCTTGCCGTTGAACTGTGCACTGATGCTGTAGTTCTGGCCGCCCAGTTCGATACGCGCAACGTCGCCCAAGCGCACTTGGGAACCGTCGGCATTCACCTTCATCAGGATCTTGGCGAACTCTTCAGCGCTTTGCAGACGGGTCTTGCCGATGATGGTGGCGTTCAGCTGGGTGCCGGGCAGGGCAGGCAGGCCGCCCAGTTGGCCGGTGGCCACCTGCACGTTCTGGGCCTTGATGGCGTTGCTGACATCTACCGGGGTCAGCTGGAAGTTGTTCAGCTTGGCCGGGTCGAGCCAGATACGCATGGCGTACTGCGAACCGAACACCTGGAAGTCACCCACACCCGAAGTACGGGAGATCGGGTCCTGGATGTTGGACACGATGTAGTTGGAGAGGTCGTCCTTGGTCATGCTGCCGTCTTCCGACACCAGACCGATCACCATCAGGAAGTTCTTCACCGACTTGGTCACGCGGATACCCTGCTGCTGCACTTCTTGCGGCAGCAGTGGGGTCGCCAGGTTCAGCTTGTTCTGCACCTGCACCTGGGCGATGTCCGGGTTGGTACCCTGGTTGAACGTCGCGGTGATGGTCATGCTGCCGTCGGAGTTACTGTCCGAGGCCACATAGCGCAGGTTGTCGATACCGTTGAGCTGTTGCTCGATGACCTGCACCACGGTGTCCTGCACGGTTTGTGCGGACGCGCCTGGGTAGGTCACCTGGATATCAATAGCGGTTGGCGCAATGGCCGGGTATTGGTTGATGGGCAACTTCAGGATCGACAGTGCCCCGACCAGCATGATCACCAGGGCAATTACCCAGGCAAAAATGGGACGGTCGATAAAAAATTTCGACATGGATTACTCCCCTTGACCAGCAGCGGCAGCAGGCGCTGCAGCAGTACCGGCGGGTTTGGCGTTGTCGGCGTCCTTGACCTTGACTTCAATGCCCGGCTTGATGAATTGCAGGCCCTCGGTGATCACGCGGTCGCCGGCGTCCAGGCCTTTTTCCACCAGCCAGTAGGCGCCGGAAGTCCGATTGGCAACCAGTACGCGTTGCTCGACCTTGTTGTCCTTGTTCACGATCAGTGCGGTCGGAATGCCTTTCAGGTCACGGGTCACGCCTTGTTGCGGCGCGAGAATGGCCTTGCTGTTCACACCGGCTTGCAGTTGGGCGTGCACGAACATGCCGGGCAGCAGCACATGGTCAGGGTTAGGGAACACGGCGCGCAGGGTCACGGAACCGGTGGTCTGGTCGACCGACACTTCAGAGAACTCCAGCTTGCCTGGGTGGCCGTAGTCGCTGCCGTCTTCCAGGGTCAGCTTGACCATGGCGGCGTTGTCGCCGGCTTTTTGCAGTTGGCCGCTTTCCAGGTCGCGACGCAGTTTGAGCATTTCTGCCGAAGACTGGGTGACGTCGACGTAGATCGGGTCCAGTTGCTGGATCACGGCCATGGCGTCGGCCTGGCCGTTGCTGACCAGCGCGCCTTCGGTCACCGAAGAACGGCCAATGCGCCCGGAAATCGGCGCGAATACCTTGGTGTAGCGCACGTTGATCTGCGCGCTCTGCAGGTCGGCCTCGGCAGTCATGCGGTCGGCGACGGCAGTGTCGTATTCCTGGCGGCTGACGGCTTGCTCATCGACCAGTTGCTTGTAGCGATCGGTGATCGACTTGGTCTGGGTCAGCTTGGCCTGGGCGCTCTTGAGCGTGGCCTCATACACCGACGGATCGATCTGGTAGAGCTGCTGCCCTTCCTTCACGTCGGCGCCTTCCTTGAACAGGCGCTTGAGAATGATGCCGTTCACCTGCGGGCGCACTTCGGCAATGCGGTAGGCCGTGGTGCGGCCTGGCAGCTCGGTGGTCAGGGTAAAGGCTTGCGGTTGAATGGTGACCACGCCGACCTGAGGGGTTTGAGCGGGCGGTGCCGCTTCTTCCTTTTTACATCCGCTGAGCAGCGATGCCAGGGCGACGGCAGTGACCAGAGCGGTAACAGCTGGCTTAAGTTGCATGAAGATCCTCGGGTCAGGCGCGCAGGGTGCGCACAAGAAGTGTGGAAGGGTGAAAAACAAGCTGTGAGTAGATAAGTAGCTTGCTACGCAATATACTTACGTTCATGGTTGTTTGTAAACTCTTGACAGGCAGGGCGGAATGTAGACAAAGCACCGCCCAAAGCCTCGATTTTAGTACGTTCGGCGCCCATGACGGTGTCGTCCCACAATTATTCTGATGATCGTTCGCGTCTATTAACCTTGCGTTAACGATAGTCCCAAGTGTTCTGATTGAGGTTTTACTGCCATGGTTCGTCGCACCAAAGAGGAAGCTCAGGAAACGCGCAGCCAGATCCTCCAAGCCGCCGAGCAAGCCTTTTATGAACGGGGCGTTGCGCGGACCACGCTGGCGGACATCGCCGCTCTGGCGGGCGTGACGCGCGGTGCCATCTACTGGCATTTCAGCAACAAATCCGACTTGCTGCAGGCGCTGCTCGACACGCTGCACGAACCCTTGGACGAATTGGCCCGGGCGAGTGAAAGCGAGGATGAAGTCGACCCGTTGGGGTGCATGCGCAAGCTGCTGATTCATCTTTATCATCAAGTGGCTCTGGACCCGAAAACCCGGCGCATCAACGAGATCTTGTTCCATAAGTGCGAATTCACCGATGAAATGTGTGACATGCGCCGCCAGCGCCAGGCCCATACCCTGGAGTGCAACCTGCGCATCGGCCTGACGTTGCGTAATGCGGTGCATCGTGGGCAATTACCGGAAAATCTCGATACCACCCGTGCAGCGGTGTGCATTCATGCCTTCATCCAAGGCCTGATCGGCCAGTGGCTGTTGGTGCCCGACAGCTTTCAATTGCATCAGGACGCCGAACGCTGGGTGGATGCCGGGCTGGACATGCTGCGCCTGAGCCCCAGCCTGCGCAATTGAGACAAAATGCGTAATTACGTCCAGTTGTGTCAACAGTAAAGCCTAAGGATGGTCAATCGTCCTTCTGCCTGATTGAAGGGATGACTTTATATACGCGCTGGCGGGCGGTTGATAGGTAGCGGCCTAAGTATTTTGTAGCGATTTTGTTGCGGTTCTGTGAAGCGATGTTTCCAAGGGGCTACACACAGGCAAAATGTGGGAAGGGGCTTGCTCCCGATGGCGGTGTGTCAGTCAATGATGGGTTGACTGAACCACTGCTATCGGGGGCAAGCCCCCTCCCACATTTTGTGTCCGACTATCTATTAGATCGGCAGCGTTGGATAGTCGATATAACCCACCGGGCCTTTACCGTAGAAGGTTTCCGGGTGCGGCTCGTTCAGTGGCGCATCGGCCTTCAAGCGTGCCGGCAGGTCCGGGTTGGCAATGAACGGTATGCCGAAGGCCACCGCATCGGCCTTGCCGGCGGCCAGCCAGGCGTTGGCGCTGTCTTTGGTGAAGCGTTCGTTGGCGATGTACACGCCGCCGAAGGCTTTTTTCAGTTGGGGGCCGAGGCTGTCTGCGCCTTCTTTTTCACGGGCGCAGATAAAGACGATGCCACGCTTGCCCAGTTCACTGGCCACGTAGGTGAAGGTTTCCGTCAGGTTGGCGTCACCCATATCATGAGCGTCAGCACGCGGTGCCAGGTGCACGCCCACGCGGCCGGCGCCCCAGACTTCTATGGCGGCATCGGTCACTTCCAGCAGCAGGCGCGCACGGTTTTCCAGGGAACCGCCGTACTGGTCGGTGCGCTGGTTGGTGCTGCTTTGCAGGAACTGGTCGAGCAGGTAGCCGTTGGCACCGTGGATTTCAACGCCGTCGAAACCGGCGGCCTTGGCGTTTTCGGCGCCGGTGCGGTAAGCGTCGACGATGTCGGCGATTTCAGCGGTTTCCAGGGCGCGTGGGGTCGGGTAGTCGGCCAGTGGGCGCACCAGGCTGACGTGGCCTTTGGGTTGGATCGCGCTCGGCGCCACCGGGGTTTCGCCGTTCAGGTACGACTCATGGGAGATGCGCCCGACGTGCCACAGTTGCAGGAAGATCTTGCCGCCCGCGCCGTGGATCGCCTTGGTCACATTGGACCAGCCGCGAACCTGGTCGTTGGACCAGATGCCCGGCGTGTCCGGGTAGCCCACGCCCATGGGCGTTACGGAGGTGGCTTCGCTGAGGATCAGCCCGGCGGATGCACGCTGCACGTAGTACTCGGCCATCAGCGCATTGGGCACGCGGCCGGCGTCGGCACGGCAGCGGGTCAGCGGCGCCATGATGATGCGGTTTTTCAGTTCCAGGTCGCCCAGTTTGATGGGATCGAAAATAGTCGGCATGGGAAAGCACCTTTGTCTCAAGTTGATCAGTGGGTCGTGGGGGCCAGCTCGGCATCGCCGGGGGCGCTGAGTTCGGTGAAGAGCGCAGTGAGGAAGGCTTGGATCACGTCCTCATTGCGTTTGAAAAAATGCCACTGCCCGGCCTTCTGGCTGGTGATCAGGCCGGCCCGTTGCAACGTGGCCAGGTGGGCCGACACGGTCGACTGGGACAAGCCGCAGCGCTGGTCGATCTGCCCGGCGCAGATGCCGTATTCGTGATTGTGCAGTTGCTCGGGAAATTGCACTTTCGGGTCTTTCAGCCAGGTGAGGATGTCTCGTCGTACTGGGTGCGCCAGGGCTTTTATTATGTCGTCGAGGTCGAAGGGCATGGCAGAGGCTCGGTGTCGTAAAACGTTATATCGCGATGAGGCGAACCTTAAATCGTTATATCCCGATATACCAATATGATTTTGCTCTGAGGTCAGTCGAATTGGGTATATCGGGTTATAACGATACGTTGGCGGCGGTGGTAGACTGCGCGCCATGAATTATCTCGCACACTTGCACCTGGGCGGCCAACTGCCTGCGCAACTGCTGGGCAGCCTGTATGGCGATTTCGTCAAAGGCCGCTTGCAGGGCCAGTTCAGTCCCTCGATCGAAGCGGCGATCCAATTGCACCGTTCCATCGACCGCTTTACCGACAGCCACCCGTTGGTAGGGGAGGCGTTGTCGCGTTTCAGCCTGACCCGCAGGCGCTATGCCGGGATCGTGCTTGATGTGTTTTTCGATCATTGCCTGGCGCGGGACTGGGCGCGGTATGCCGACCAACCGCTGGAGCACTTCACCGCGCAGGTGTACCGCGTGCTGGCGGCCGAACCGCAGTTGCCGGGACGGCTGGCGCAGATTGCGCCATATATGGCGGCGGATGACTGGTTGGGCTCGTATCGTGAGTTCGCGGTGATGGAGCAGGTGTTGCGCGGGATCTCGCGGCGGTTGACCCTGCCTGAGGAGTTGGGGTATGCGATGCAGGAGTTGCGTGTGTTGTATGAACCGCTGAGCAAAGACTTCAGTGAGTTCTACCCAGAGCTACAGGCATTCGCACAAATCCAACTGGCTACACAAAACTGAATGTGGGAGGGAGCAAGCCCCCTCCCACATTTGACCGTGCCCGCTTAGGCCGCATAGGCGGGCCGAGTGTCTTCCAATTCGGCTTCCGGCAACGGCCCAAACAACGCCCTTTGCACCGCCTGCTGCGCCTGATACGCCAGCGCCGCGCGTTCCTGTCCGGCGCAGGCAATCGGCTTGAGCAGGTGAATCTCCACATCGCCCTGGTCATGGGCAAACAGCCGCATCAGGTGCGACAGCAGATCATCATCGCCAATGAACGGTGCCAGTGGGTCCACCTCGCCATTGCGCAGATAACGAATCGCCACCGGCTGCAGCGACACGTCCGCATCGATCGCACTGGCCAACAATCTCCCGTGAAACGTGCGCAGGCTGCGACCGTCGGTGGTGGTGCCTTCGGGGAACATCAACAGCGGGTGCTGTTGCTCCAGGTGACGGGTCATCTGTTTGCGAATCAACTGGCTGTCACCCGAGCCACGGCGAATGAACAAACTGCCGGCTTTCGCCGCCAACCAGCCGGCTACCGGCCAGGTGCGCACTTCGGCTTTGGACAGGAACGACAGCGGCGTCACCATGCCCAGCAGCGGAATATCCGTCCAGGACACATGATTGCTGACCCACAGCATCGGCGTTTGCGGCAACTGGCCGTGCACCGTCACGCGAAAGGGCAGGGCGTGGGTCAACCGCGCCATGAAGAACCGCGACCAACGCTGGCGCCGCACCATCGAATTGGCCACGCCCAAACGCTCGAACAGGCCAAACACACTGGCCATGGTCAAGCCCAGCGCCACCACCAGCAGCACCCGGGCGATGCGCCCGTACACGCGCAGGCGGCCCATCACATGGCTGCCTTGAAGTGGCGCGCATAGCGCGGGCACAGCTCATCGCGCTTGAGCAGGATGAACACGTCGGCCACCTGGAAATCTTCATCCCAGCACGGCTCGCCGCAAATCTTCGCCCCCAGGCGCATATAAGCCTTGAGCAGCGGTGGCATTTCGGCGATGACGTTGGACGGCAGGTCCATCGCCGGCAGGGGCTTTTTCGGCTCGGCGCGCAGGTGTTCATTGCACAGGTAGCGCTCGCGCAGACGCTGCATGATTGCGTGGGCCTGGATGCCGCCGTCGTGCATCGGGATGCTCGCGCACCCCATCAGGTAGCTGTAGCCGCCCTCGTTGAGCACCTCGGCCAGCTCGCCCCAGAGCACCGCGATGGTGCCGCCATTGCGGTAGGCCGGGTCGACGCAGGTACGGCCGATTTCCAGGATCGGGCCCTGCAAGTGCAGCAGCCCGTGCAGGCTGAATTCCTCTTCGCTGTAGAACCGGCCCAAGGTGCTGGCGGCCTGGTGATCGAGCAAACGGGTGGTGGCCACCAGCCGACCGCTGTTTAAGTCACGCACGCCGATGTGGCTGCAGTGAACATCATAGTCATCCATGTCCAGACCCAGTTCCGCGCCTTTCAGCTTGGCGTTGAACTCGCCGCTGAACACGTTGAACCGCAGGGCCTGGGCTTCCTGCAAGGCCGCGGCGCCAACCAGGCGTTCGGCTTGCAGGCGGCGTTCATTGCCGGTGTCGCTGATGCGGGCGAGCTGAGTCATAGCGAGTCTCCGAGTGCCGGCCAGGTTGTGCGGCCAGTCGACTTTGTTGTCCAAACTCAGGCTATGTAGGCTCGGTGTCATCTCCATGAAGTTACGGTGACGGTTGGATGACAGGCCCCTTGTCGTCAATCTGTCATCGGCCTGGATTAGGCTCGCGGGCTTGAATGCCCCTTGAGTTTGCGTCCATGGTCAGAGGCCTGCTGTGCGTTGTCTTGTTATTCATCACCGTGAGTGCACGTGCTGAAACCTGGCCTGGCCATGACTGGGTGACGGGCAGGTTGATCGAAGGTCCTGCTGTCGACGCGCTGAATGCCTACGCATTCCCGCCCCGTGACGACAACACTCGCCAAGGTATTCGTACCGACGCGCTGTTGGTGATCCGCGACGGCCAGATCATCTATGAACGCTACGCAGCGCCCACTAGCGCCAGCACGCCGCACCTGACCTGGTCGGTCAGCAAAAGCCTGATGGCGACCGTACTGGGGGTGGCCTACGGCGAAAACCGCTTCAAACTGAACGACCCCGCCGCGCGCTTTTACCCACCAATGAAACAGCACCCCAAGGTGACGATGGCCGACCTGCTGCACTGGGCCTCGGGCCTGGACTGGCAGGAAGACTATGAATACGCGCCGCTCAAATCCTCGGTAGTGGCGATGCTCTACACCCGTGGCCGCGCCGATATGGCGCAATTCGCGGCCGAGACCGAGGCCGCCGATGCACCCGGCCAGGCTTTCCGTTACTCCAGCGGCGACAGCAATATTCTGTCGGCAGCGCTCAAAGGCATGCTCGGGCACAAGGCTTATATGAGCTACCCGTGGGAGGCGCTGTTCAAGCCATTGGGCATTCGCACTGCAACCTGGGAAACCGATGCCGACGAGACGTTTGTCGCCTCATCCTATGCCTACCTCACCGCCCGCGATCTGGCGCGGGTCGGGCTGTTGATGGCGCGGGACGGGCGTTGGGGCGAACGACAATTGCTGCCCAGGGAGTGGGTCGCGTTCAATCGTCAACCCTTCGCCAATTACAAAGCGGGCCAGGATGAAGCCGTGCCAGGCGGGCAATGGTGGCTCAACCAGGGCACGCCCGCACCCTGGCCCGACGCACCGGCCGACACCTTCGCCGCACTGGGGCACTGGGGCCAGGCGCTGTTCGTGCTGCCCGATGAACACTTGGTCATCGTGCGCTACGGCGATGACCGCGACGGCAGCTACCGACATAACGAACTGCTCAAACGCGTGCTGGCGGCGGTGCGGTCATGATCCGTCGTCATCCGTTTATCAGTGTTTTGCTGCTGCTGTTGCTCGTGTTGTTGGGCTGGGTGTGGCATGAGCGCATCAACCTGCAAGCCTTTCCCGACATCATCGCGGCGTACACGGCCAAGGAGTATTGCTCGTGCAGGTACGTGGAAAACAACCCGGCGCAGTATTGCCGGGGTTACGTGAAGCAGTACGTGCCGACCAGCGCGCTGATCGACAAGCCGGAACGCAGTGAAGTGACGGCGAGTGGGCTGGGGCGTACGCACACGGCACGGTGGCTGGGCGATCGTCAGGGCTGTCGCCTGTACCCCTGAATATACACATCACCCCTGTGGGAGGGGGCAAGCCCCCTCCCACATTGGATTTGCGCCGTTCGTGAGATTGCGCTTAAGGTTCATCCAGATTTTTTGCCCCATGAGCCTTTATGTTCAATCTCAAACCTTTGGTCTTTGCACTGCTGACCTGTGCCGCTGTGCCTGCCCATGCCGACTGGTACCTGGATAACGAGTCTTCACGCCTGTCCTTCGTCACCACCAAAAACACTGAAATCGCCGAAGTGCAGCGCTTCCTCGTGCTGCATGGCAAGGTCGACAGCCAGGGCGCGGCCCAGGTGCAGGTGGAGCTGGAGTCGATCAACAGTGGCGTCCCGCTGCGTGACGAGCGCATGCGCAAAGAGTTGTTCGAGATCAAGCAGTTTCCCGAAGCGTTGGTCAGCACTCAGATCAACCTGCAACCGATCAATGACCTGGCCTCTGGCGCGCAACTGGAGTTGCGCCTGCCGCTGAGCATCACCTTGCATGGCAAGACCCAGACCTACACGGCCGAGCTATTGGCCACGCGCCTGGATGACCGGCGCTTCCAGGTGGTGACCCTGGAGCCGGTGGTGCTGCATGCCGAGGATTTTGACCTCGCGCCAGGCGTAGCCGCGCTGCGCAAGGTCGCAGGTCTTAAATCGATCAGTTTGTCGGTGCCGGTGGGTGCGGTGCTGATCTTTACGGCGCGCTGACGTGGGCGGCGCGGTATTCCCGTGGCGCAGCGCCAACCGTTTCGAGTTGCTGATCGACGGGCCGAGTTTCTTCCCGCAGATGTTGGCCGGGATTGCGCGGGCTGAGCAGCAGGTCGATCTGGAGTTGTACCTGGTGGAAGCCGGCGCCTGCGCCGAAGCGATGGTGCAGGCGCTGGTGCTCGCAGCTGAACGCGGTGTGCAGGTGCGTTGCCTGTTCGATGATTACGGCAGCCTGGCGTTTACCCTCGGGCTGCGCAAGCGCCTGACCGACGCGGGTGTGGAGTTGCGGTTCTACAACCGCCTGAGCTGGCGGCGCTGGATGCGCAACCTGTACCGTGACCACCGCAAGGTGTTGTTGGTCGACCAGGGTATCGCGGTGGTTGGCGGCACCGGTGTGACGGATGAGTTCTGGACGCCGGGCCAGGACACCGCCGACTGGCATGAAGTGATGGTGCAGATCAGCGGTCCGTTGGTGCTGGATTGGCAGGCGCTGTTCGATCGTCAATGGCACGCCAACGCCGCCCGCCGCGAGTGGAAGCCCGCCACCCACTTTGGTTTGCCGCGTTTGCCCAAGGTGCCCGCGACCGGGCCGGGCCTGGGGCGGGTTGCCTATGCCGACGCCCGTCAGCATCGCGATATCCTGCAGTCGCTGATCCGCGCCTTGAACAGCAGCCAGCAGCGGATCTGGCTGGCCACGCCGTACTTCCTGCCCACCTGGAGCGTGCGCCGTGCCTTGCGCCGCGCGGCCGGGCGCGGGGTGGATGTGCGCTTGCTGCTCACCGGCCCGCGCACCGATCACCCGTCGGTGCGCTACGCCGGGCACCGTTATTACCCGCGTTTGCTGCGTTCGGGGGTGCAGATCTTCGAGTACCAGCCGTGCTTCCTGCATTTGAAGATGGTGCTGGTGGACGACTGGGTCAGTATTGGCTCGTGCAACTTCGACCACTGGAATCTGCGCTTCAACCTGGAGGCCAACCTGGAGGCGTTGGACCCGGCATTGACGGCGGCGGTGGCGGGCAGTTTCGAGCGTGATTTTGCCCAGAGCCTGGCGGTCAGCCTGGAAGCGTGGAAGGCCCGGCCGTTGTGGCGGCGGGTGAAGCAGCGGGTGTGGGGATGGATTGATCGGTTGGTGGTGAACCTGTTGGATCGACGCGGCTAACAAGATCAATGAGGTCAATGTGGGAGGGGGCTTGCTCCCGATAACGGTGGATCAGTCAGCATATTTGTTACTGATCTACCGCTATCGGGAGCAAGCTCCCTCCCACATTTTTGACCGAGTTCAGGCTTTAAAGCAGTTCAAAGCTCTGCTGCTGCACATCCTGCGAGTCCAGCCCGATCTGCACATTGAACTCACCCGGTTCTGCGGCGAATTTCAGCTGGGCGTTATAGAACTTCAAGTCTTCCTCGGTAATGGTGAAGTGCAGCGTGCGCTCCTCTCCCGCCTTGAGCATGACCTTCTGGAAGTTCTTCAGCTCTTTCACCGGGCGGATCATCGAGCCGGCTACGTCCTGGATGTACAGCTGCACCACGGTTTCGCCATCGACCTTGCCGGTGTTTTTCAGAGTGACACTGGCGTCGAGCTTGCCGGTCTTGTTCAGGGTGGTGGACGACAGCGCCATGTCCGACAGGCTGAACGTGGTGTAGCTCAGGCCATAGCCAAACGGAAACAGCGGGCCGGTGGTGTCATCGAAGTACTGCGAGGTGTAGTTGCCCGGTTTGCCCGGCGTGAACGGCCGGCCGATGCTCAGGTGGTTGTAGTAGGTGGGAATCTGCCCCACCGAACGCGGGAAGGTGATCGGCAGTTTGCCCGACGGGTTGTAGTCGCCGAACAGCACGTCGGCAATGGCGTTGCCGCCTTCGGTGCCGGCGAACCAGGTTTCCAGGATGGCGTCGGCCTGTTGGTTTTCCTCCAGAATCGACAGCGGCCGGCCATTCATCAGCACCAGTACCAGCGGTTTGCCGGTGGCCTTGAGGGCCTTGATCAGGTCCCGTTGGCTTTGCGGGATGTTCAGGTCGGTACGGCTGGAAGACTCGTGGGACATGCCACGGGACTCGCCCACAGCGGCCACGACGACGTCCGCATTCTGGGCCGCCTTGACCGCCTCATCGATCAACACTTGCGGCGCACGCTTGTCATCCACCACTTCCGGGGCGTCGAAGTTGAGGAAGTTGAGGTAGTCGACCACGGCCTTGTCGTTGGTGATGTTGGCGCCGCGGGCGTAAATGATTTTGCCTTTATCGCCGATCACGGCGTTCATGCCGTCCAGCAGCGTCACCGACTGCTCCGGTTTGCCGGCGGCGGCCCAGCTGCCCATCATGTCGATCGGCGCCTTGGCCAGCGGGCCGACCAGCGCGATGGTCGCGGATTTTTTCAGCGGCAGCGTCTGGTTCTGGTTTTTCAGCAACACCAGGCTGCGGCGCGCGATGTCACGCGCGTCGGCACGGTGCAGGCGGCTGTCGGCATAGGTGTCGGCCGGGTCATCCTCGGCCTTGCCGATGCGCAGGTACGGGTCCTTGAACAGGCCCATGTCGTATTTGGCGCCGAGCACTTCGCGCACGGCGTTGTCGATGTCGCTCTGTTCGATCTCGCCGGACTTGAGCAGCCCCGGCAGTTCCTTGCCGTACAGCGTGTCGTTCATGCTCATGTCGATGCCGGCCTTGATCGCCAGCTTGGCGGCTTCACGCCCGTCCTTGGCCACGCCGTGCTTGATCAGTTCGAAGATCGCACCGTGGTCGCTCACGGCCAGGCCCTTGAAGCCCCAGTCCCTGCGCAGCAGGTCGTTCATCAGCCAGGTGTTGGCGGTGGCGGGCACGCCGTTGATCGAGTTGAGCGCCACCATCACGCCGCCGGAACCGGCCTTGATCGCCGCGTGGTAGGGCGGCAGGTAGTCCTGGTACATCTTGACCGGGCTCATGTCGACCACGTTGTAATCGCGCCCGCCCTCTACCGCGCCGTACAGGGCGAAGTGCTTGACGCTGGCCATGATGCTGTCGGCGTTCGCGGCGCTGGCGCCCTGGAACGCCTTGACCATGACTTCGGCAATGCGCGACACCAGGTACGTGTCTTCGCCGAAGCCTTCGGAGGTGCGGCCCCAGCGCGGGTCACGGGAGATGTCGACCATCGGCGCGAAGGTGATGTCGAGGCTGTCGGCGGCGGCTTCCTGGGCGGCGATGCGCCCGGAGCGACCGATGGCGTCCATGTCCCAGCTGGAGGCCAGGGCCAGGCTGATCGGGAAAATCGTGCGGTGGCCGTGGATCACGTCGTAGGCGAAGAACATCGGGATCTTCAACCGGCTGCGCATGGCCGCGTCCTGCATGGGACGGTTTTCCGGGCGAGTGATGGAGTTGAACGTGCCACCGATGCGGCCGGCGGCGATTTCCTTGCGGATCAGCTCGCGGGGCATCTCGGGGCCGATGCTGATCAGGCGCAATTGGCCGATCTTTTCATCGAGGGTCATCTGCTTGAGCAGGTCGCTGACGAAGGCGTCCTTGTCGTCAAGCGCAGCAGGCTTTGTTTCTGCCCATGCGGGGTGGCTGGCCAGAGTGGCAACAAGGCCGAGCAAACACAGCTTCTTCATGAATATCCTTTTTCGGCTCACTGCACAGCGGTCAGGCTGATCGGCCAAAATGTGGGGAGCGTCTATTGTTGTTCGGGTGTTGTTCAGATAAATGCAGCACACTCTGAACTCTTTTTCGCGCTGGGCATCTTTGTAGCTGATTGGCTCGAAGCATTCCAGTGGTGGCGGATTATGCCCCAAGCGCGTGGTTTATAGGGTTAGTCATCACATTCCATCCAGATTGGCAGGAGATACACCATGCAAGCAGCACAAGGTTACCGCTGGGGCTTGAAAGCCGCGGCGCTGTTATTGATCAGCAGCGTATTGAGCGGTTGCGGCATCAACAACATTCCGACCCTCGACGAACAGGCCAAGGCGGCCTGGGGCCAGGTGCAGAACCAGTACCAACGCCGTGCCGACCTGATCCCCAACCTGGTGGAAACGGTGAAGGCCTATGCCGCCCATGAGCAGGACACCCTGACCGCCGTGATTGAGGCGCGGGCCAAGGCCACCTCGATCCAGGTGGATGCCAGCACCCTCGACAACCCGGAAAAACTCAAGCAGTTCCAGCAAGCCCAGGACGGCCTCAGCGGCGCACTCAGCCGTTTGATGGTGGTGTCCGAACGCTATCCGGACCTGAAGGCCAACCAGAACTTCCTGGCCCTGCAATCGCAGCTTGAAGGCACTGAAAACCGTATCGCCGTGGCCCGTCGCGATTTCATCCAGACCGTGCAGGCCTACAACACCGAAATCCGCACCTTCCCAGGCCGCCTGTGGCACAGCGTGATGTACAGCGACCTGCCGATCCGCGCCACATTTGAAGCCACCAGCGCCGATGCCGATAAGGCGCCGCAGGTGAAGTTCAAATAACGCTGCCTTGAGGTGTCGATGCGTTTATTACGGATAGGCCTGGCGCTGTGGCTGCTGGCCTGCGTGGGCGTGGCCCAGGCGGCCCTGACCTTCCCGGCGTTGACCGGGCGGGTGGTGGACAACGCCCAGATGATCGACCCGGCGGTGCGCCAGCAACTGACGCAGCAATTGCAGGCGCTGGAACAGACCTCCGGTGACCAGATCGTGGTGGTCACCGTGCCCGACCTGCAGGGCGTGCCGATTGAAGATTACGGTTATCAATTGGGCCGCCAGTGGGGGATCGGCCAGAAGGGCAAGGATAACGGCGCACTGTTGATCGTCGCCCGTGACGAGCGCAAGTTGCGCATCGAAGTCGGCTACGGCCTGGAAGGCGTGCTGACGGATGCGCAGTCCTGGGTGATCATCAACCAGGTGATCGCGCCCAAGTTCAAGGCCGGCAATTTCAGCCAGGGCATCAGCGACGGTGTCGCGGCGATGATCCAGGTGGTGGGCGGTGAACCGCTGGCCGTGCCGGCCCGTGTGGCGGATCCGTGGTCCGCGCCGAAAGATAATCCCGCGCTCTCCATCGGTTTCTTCATCCTGCTGATCGGCGTGTTGTGGCTGTGTCATCGCATGGGCCTGCCGGTGGGCACTATCCTGCTGGTTATCCTCAGCCTCATCGGGCGTGGAGGTGGCGGCGGTGGCGGTGGCGGCGGTGGTAGTGGGGGAGGCGGCGGCGGTGGTTTTCGCGGCGGCGGTGGTGGTTTCGGCGGTGGCGGGGCGTCGGGCGGCTGGTAATGACAATAACGAGAAAAGAGCATCTACAACCATGGCATTACTGACTGAACACGAGCAGCGCCAAGTGGCCGAAGCGATCGCCCGGGTCGAGCAACAGACCGACGCCGAGCTGGTCACGGTGCTGGCTGCACGCGCCGATGACTACGCCTACATTCCGTTGCTGTGGGCCAGCCTGATCGCATTGGTGGTACCCGGGGTGGTGCATTACCTGTCGGGCTACCTGACCATGTACACCTTGTTGTTGGCGCAGTGGGCGACCTTCATTGTGTTGTGCCTGCTGTTTCGCCTGCCCAAGGTCACCACCCGCTTGATCCCTCGCTCGGTCCGCCACTGGCGCGCCTCGAACCTGGCACGCCGCCAGTTCCTCGAGCAGAACCTGCACCACACGCTGGGCAGCACCGGTGTGCTGATTTTTGTCAGCGAGGCCGAGCGTTATGTGGAAATTCTGGTGGATGAGGGCATCTCCAAACGGCTGGATGACAGCAACTGGGATGGCATCGTCAAGGCGTTTACCCAGCAGGTGAAGCAGGGGCAGACGTTGGCGGGGTTCATTGCCTGCATCGAGGCGTGTGGGGAATTGCTCAAGGTGCATGTGCCGGTGACGCAGACGCGTAATGAACTGCCGAACCGTCTGGTCGTACTCGAATAGCCCAGCCAACACCGTTCTAAAATGTGGGAGGGGCGGTGCGACGATTCGACTTGCCCCCGATGGCGGTATGTCAGGCAATGAATAAGTTGACTGACACACCGCCATCGGGAGCAAGCCCCCTCCCACATTTGGATCTACTTTGGCTGTTGGAACGTACCATTGGTCAAATAACTCCGTGCCCTGGCCAGTTATCCCCCCTAAAATGCCCCGCATTCTTTGCCCGAGGCGTTTTTGTTCATGTCCGTCACCGCTCAACCTGCCAGCCCTGCGCCGGATCATCACGCCCAGTTCATCGAACTGCTGAGCGCAAGCCTGGCGCAGAACGCCTTCATCAAGCTGGTGTTGGCCAAATACGTGGGCACGGAAGCCGAACTGCAGCGGCTGATCATTAAGCCCGTGACGGTCAAGGAGCAGCCCTGCCTGTCCTTCGTCTACCGCTACAAGACCCGCGACATTACCAAGAACTTCCCG
The DNA here is from genome assembly GCF_003852375.1 of Pseudomonas sp. R4-34-07. Lineage (NCBI taxonomy): Bacteria > Pseudomonadati > Pseudomonadota > Gammaproteobacteria > Pseudomonadales > Pseudomonadaceae > Pseudomonas > Pseudomonas sp. R4-34-07. The sequence continues at coordinate 1,490,992 of NZ_CP027760.1, forward strand.
CTGGCCGACGCCGTGGCGGCGATTGCCGAGCTGCTGCCAGCCTCGTTCAAGAACGCACACTTGTTGTCGCTGACGGACGAAGCTCAGCTGGAATACAGCAAGAAGAACAAAAGCTCGCTGTTCAAAAGCAAGCCGCAACAATTGCGTGAGGCGCCATCTGCCGAGCATAACCGCGAGAAAAATCGCTTCCTCGACCTGAGCCGGCCGTTCCTCGCCGACCTGGGCGTGACCGACGCCAGCCAAGCGCTGATCCCGTCGATGTCGCGCAAGTGGAAGCAGATCAACAAGTTCATCGAAGTGTTCAGCCATGCGCTGACATCCTCGCCGTTGCAGCTGGACCAACCCGTGCGCGTCGCCGATTTCGGCTCGGGCAAGGGCTACCTCACGTTTGCGATCCACGACTACCTGCGCAACACCCTCAAGGCCGAAGGCGAAGTGACCGGTGTCGAGCTGCGTCAAGACCTGGTAACCCTGTGCAACGCCGCCGCCGCACGCCTGGAACACCCAGGGCTGGTATTCAAGTGCGGCGACGTGCGCAGCGTCGCGCCGAGCGAGCTGGACGTGATGATCGCCCTGCATGCCTGCGATATCGCCACCGACTACGCGATTCACACCGGCATCCGTTCCGGCGCGTCGATCATCATGTGCTCGCCGTGCTGCCACAAACAGATTCGCCTGCAGATCCAGAGCCCGGTGCTGCTCAAGCCAATGCTGCAATACGGCCTGCACCTGGGCCAACAGGCAGAAATGGTCACCGACAGCTTGCGCGCCTTGTATCTCGAAGCCTGTGGTTATGAGACCAAGGTGTTTGAGTTCATCTCGCTGGAGCACACCAACAAGAACAAGATGATCCTGGCGGTCAAACGCGCCGAGCCGGTGGACACTGCGCCGTTGCTGGAGAAGATTCAGGCATTGAAGGCGTTCTACCACATCACCGAACACTGCCTGGAAACCCTGCTGCGCGCCGATAGTTTCTTGAACTAAGCGCGGGGCCTATGTGGGAGGGGGCTTGCTCCCGATGGCGGTGTGTCAGCCGACACATTCATTGGCTGATCCACCGTTATCGGGAGCAAGCCCCTCCCACATTTGGTCTTCTTCGTTCACTGGATCAGTGTTCGACTGGCACCGACAGCGCCGGATTACCCAGTGGATGAGTACGCGCGGCAAAGAATTTCAGTTCCATGCCGGTGCCTTGGAATAACTGCGAATACCGCTGCTTCTGCTGACGAATAAACCCGTCGCTGCGCCCCGATACCGAAATCGCCAGGGTGGTGATGTTGGCCTGGCGGATCGCATCCACCAAGTGTTTATCCTGCGGCCCCAGGCCATGGCCGAAGATGCACAGCGCGCCTTCGTGGGTGAGCAACTGTTCATAACAGAACGACAGATAATCCGAGCTGCGGATGGTCTTGAGCTTCTCGTGCACCGGGCCTTCACTGACGAACAGCGGCACGTCGTCCAGGGTCTTGATCGTGTTGTTGATCGCAAAACTGCTGAGCAATGTGCTGTCGGTGGACGGCAGTTTGCGTGCGGTGCCGTCGAGGTTGCGCACCAGGTGCAGGCCGCCGTGCAGGTACAGGATACGCGTGGCGTCGGTGCGGGTATCGCGCAGGTCGAAGCTTGAGTCGGCGCTGCGGAACAGGTCGTCGATACCCGGCGTGTGCAGGATCGCCCAGTAGTTGAGCAGGTCGTAGTTGCTGGTGAAGACTGTGGCGTAGCGGGCCATTTCGGTGTTCAGGGCCGTCAGGGTCGAGGGCTGCACCAGACGCCAGGGGATGTGCACGGCGTGGATCGTATTGATCAGCGCTTCCTTGATCGCGTAGTAGCGATTGCGTGGCGCCGCCGAGCTGACTGCCAGGGCCTTGTTGACGCGACTGGTGGTTTTCAGTGCGCCCAGGGCCTGCTCGAAGCTGCGGGTTTGCAGCGCGTCGAATACGCTGAGTTCGGATTGGCCCAGTGGCTTTTCTTCCACTGTGCGGGCGTTTTCAAACAGTGAGTCGTAGGCAAAGTCTTCCCAAATCGTGCGGCTTGCGCCGTTGCCGATCAGAATCCCGTTGAAGTCGATGGCGCCGCGCAGTGCGCTCCAGTCTTCAAGGTGGGCGTCAATATCCTGGAAATCCTTCATTGCGGCGGGTCTACTCGAAATCGGCTGGACGGTGACTTTATCACGAGCCGGCGTTGATCCTGGTCAAGATGCGGCAAGTGGTACCGGTGGATTCTGTGGGCATAAAGCCCCTGAGGATCGACCATGAGCAGCACGTTCTTTATTCCCGCCGTCAACATCATGGGCATCGGCTGCCTCGACGAAGCCATGATTGCTATACGCAACTACGGCTTTCGCAAGGCGTTGATCGTCACTGACCAGGGCCTGTGCAAAGCCGGCATGGCCAGCATGGTCGCCGAAAAGCTTGCGCTGCAGGACATCGATTCGGTGGTCTACGATGGCGCCAGGCCCAACCCCACGGTAGAAAACGTCGAAAAAGGCCTGGCGCTGCTGCAACAGAGCGCCTGCGATTTTGTGGTGTCCCTGGGCGGCGGCTCGCCCCATGACTGCGCCAAGGGGATCGCCCTGTGCGCCACCAACGGCGGGCGTATCGGCGACTATGAGGGTGTCGATCAATCGAGCAAGCCGCAATTGCCGCTGGTGGCGATCAACACCACCGCCGGCACGGCCAGTGAGATGACCCGTTTCTGCATCATCACCGACGAAACCCGCCACGTGAAAATGGCCATCGTCGACCGCAATGTCACGCCGCTGCTGTCGGTCAACGACCCGGCATTGATGGTCGCAATGCCCAAGGGCCTCACCGCTGCCACCGGCATGGATGCCTTGACGCATGCCATCGAAGCCTACGTGTCCACCGCCGCCACACCGATCACCGACGCCTGCGCAATCAAGGCGATCGAACTGATCAGCGCCAACCTGCGCCTGGCCGTGCGCGATGGCAGCGACATAGCCGCACGGGAAAACATGGCGTATGCGCAGTTCCTCGCGGGCATGGCGTTCAACAACGCGTCGCTGGGATTCGTGCACGCCATGGCGCATCAGCTCGGCGGCCTCTACGACCTGCCCCATGGCGTGTGCAATGCGGTGCTGCTGCCCCACGTGCAGAGTTTCAATGCCAGTGTCAGCGCCAAGCGTTTGAGTGACGTGGCGCGCGCGTTGGGGGCTGATATCAAGGGCGTTACCCCGGAAGAGGGCGCGCAGGCCGCTATCGTCGCGATTCGCGCCCTGTCCCAGGACGTGGAAATTCCCGCCGGCCTGCGCGAACTTGGCGCCAAATTGCAGGATATTCCGCTGCTGGCGAGTAATGCGCTAAAGGATGCATGCGGTCTGACCAACCCACGACGGGCGGATCAGCGTCAGATCGAGGAGATTTTTCGCAGCGCGTTTTGATCTGCACGGCAGCGGGCGACGCACACCCCTGCACCGCCCGCCAATGCCACACACAAGAGCGACAATGGCCATGCCTGCTGACTCACCAGCAGGCTCGCCACACCGCCAATCAATGCGGCCATCCACTGATGCATGAAACCGCTCAGCGCCATGGCATAGGAGCCACTTATCGGTGATTCATCGCTGGCCAGTGACAAACTGATCGGGTAACTCATCGACTGCCCCACTATGGCCAGGCAATACGGTAGCCACAGCAGTACGGCGAGCTCGCTGGCAAACACACTGCCCAGCAACATCACTGTCGTTCCCGCCAACACCAACGTCACGCCCCACCCCATCATCATCAACCGTCCCGCGCGAGCGACGAAGCGATTGACCATCAACGCGCCCACCAGATACGCCGCGCTGATCGGCCAGCCCAGCCAGCCGTACTGCGCCGCGCTCCATTCAAAACGCCCCTGCAATATCAACGGTGCACAGGTGTTGAATGCAATGATTATCCCGTAGCCCAATCCGCCAGCCAGTGCCGCATGTAGAAAGGGTGGATACCGCACGATCAGGACATAAGTGCGCCAGGCGCAAACCGACAAATCGACTTTCGCCCGCATTGGGAATTCCACCCGCTGCAGCACCACCATCAACACGACAGCGCCAATCGCTAACCCATAAAAAATCGCCTCCCAACCGAACGTCACCAGCAACAACGAACCCGCGAACTGGCCCACACCTATGGCGATCACAAACGTCATGCCCAGCCACGATAAGCCTTTGGCCAATAACGCACCGCTGAAACTGTCACGCACCAACACCCGCGCCATCACCGAAACACCACCCGCGCCCAAGCCTTGAATCAACCGTAGCGATAGAAAGGCTTCAACGTTGAATGCCGATGGAATCGCCGCGCTGGCTGATGCATAGACCACGAGCGCTGCCAGCAGCACCGGCTTTCTGCCAAAGCGTTCGCCCAGGCTGCCCCATAGCAACATCGGCAATGCCATGCCGACCAGGTAAATCGCCAGGGCCAGTGCTACGTGGTCTTCGGCGCCAGGGAGGGCGTGGGCGATGGCTGGGACTGCGGGCAGGTAGCTGCTGATGCCGACTTGAGCGAGGAAGGCGGAGCAGCAGGCTAGCGTGAGGGTGGTGCTATTTTTCAATGAGGGCCGTCCGTTGCTCAAGGATATGAGAACTTCATCTAAAGTTAGTGTGTTCAAGACGTTTTAGCGTGCTTGAACACATGAGTGTATTGAGAGCGTGTTAGCTAGTTTGTGATTTTGTTTTCTTCTATAAGGGCTAATAGTTTTGAGCAGAATGAACGTATTGTTTCGTGTGTCATATCCGCTCGAAGCGTTATTCTAATTGCCGCCTTTCCGCTAGGCACTACGGGGAAAAATACGGCGGAGGTGAAAAAGCCACTGTCTGCAAGTTGTATGGCGAGTGCGTTTGCTTTTTCAGCTTTGCCACAGGTTACCAAGCGAATAGCGGAGAGTGAGCTTTGTTGGTCGGTGTAAATGAGGCTATCAAATAGTCGGATGTTGGTGCGGAGCTTGTCTTGAAGCATGAGTAGCTCATTAGAGTGGTGTATTTTTATTGACGCCAAACCTGCGCCAATAGCTGCAGAATTTAAGCTTTGGGACCAATTGCTGGGACCGCCATATCGATACATTAAACTTTTTTGTTCGCTACTGCCGAACATAATCAGTCCGCCGGATGCGCCGAATGATTTTCCAAGTGACGCTACGATTAAAGTTTGATCGTCTAGTTCTGGCAGGCGTGGTCGGATAAAACCGCGCCCCTTATCGCCAAATGCGGATAGCGCATGAGAATCATCCAAATAAAGAAATAGTCCGCCTTCCAATATTTTCTCGTTGTAATCAAGACCAAGGTACGAGGTGGTACAGAAGTGATGAAACTTGCGCCCATACTGATCTGCAAGGTAGTTGCGGTCTATAACTGTGGCGTTAATCTCGCAGATTTTACCCGTCTTGGCCGAACGCCAATCGTTTTCGGAAAGTTCTATTACTTTTTTGTAGTTTGAAAAATTATTTGATGGCTCTGTGCTTACCATTTCTACTCGTCCTTGGCGATGGACGAAAACAGTAGCGGGAAAATTTTTATAGGTTAAGTCAGACGTTTCCCATACCCGCTATCCTAAACGGAAGGTTTGGCGTAAGTCGGTTCCTACATTTTTGAAGGTAAATATGCATCAGTTCGATGATTGTTTGAGCCGTTCGGCGGATAGGTCAAAGACGTATTTAGTGGTGACGTGCTGGGGCCGACATCGAGGCGGGAATGCGATTTGTTGAAGCCGTTCTGTACTGGATTGAGTAAGGTGTGGGGGCGGCGGCCTGAATGTGACGATCGGCTTCAAAGATCTGTCTCTCGGGGTGTCAAAACCAGCTGCATGAATGGAGTAGTTGATGAGAATTCTATTATTCGGCGCCACCGGCATGATCGGGCAGGGCGTACTGCGCGAGTGCCTGCTGGCGCCCGACGTGCAGGAAGTCGTTGCCGTCGGCCGCACGTCGTTGACCCAGGAGCACGGCAAACTGCATCAGGTATTGCATAGCGATATGCTGGATTTCCAACCCCTGGAAAATCTGCTGCAAGGCTTTGATGCGTGTTTCTTTTGCCTGGGTGTTTCCTCGGCGGGCATGAATGAAATCAACTACACCCACCTCACTTATGACCTGACTTTAGTCGCCGCCAGCACCCTGGCGCGGCTCAACCCGCAGATGACGTTTATCTATGTCTCCGGCGCCGGCACTGACAGTTCCGAGACGGGCAAGTCGATGTGGGCGCGGGTCAAGGGCAAGACCGAGAACGCCTTGCTGCGCTTGCCGTTCAAGGCGGTCTATGTGTTCCGGCCGGGGATTGTCCAGCCGTTGCACGGTGTGCGTTCGAAGACGCCGTTGTACCAAGCGTTCTATAGCGTGCTCGGGCCGTTGCTCTCGTTTGTACGTCGGATAAAGCCGAGCTGGGTCGTCAGCACCGAGACCGTCGGCCGTGCGATGTTGCAGGCCGTGAGCCGTGGCGCGCCGCAGCCTGTGGTGGAGCAGGCCGAGATCAATCGCTTGGCCGCCGAGCGTCGCTGATGCTGCACAAAAGTCTGGTGTGCTGCGGTTGGATTTTTCCTGCCCGAGTGCTTTAGCCTCGGTGCACACTCCAAGAATAAGAGGTACATCCCATGACGGCCCCCCTGAGCGGTATCAAGGTTATCGAGATCGGCACCCTGATTGCCGCGCCCTTCGCGGCGCGGATGATGGCCGATTTTGGAGCCGAGGTGATCAAGATCGAAGCCATGGGGCAGGGCGATCCGCTTCGCAAATGGCGAAAGCTGCACGAAGGCACGTCGCTGTGGTGGTACCTGCAGTCGCGCAACAAGCAGTCCCTGGCCCTGGACCTCAAGTCGGTAGAAGGCTTGAGCCTGATCAAGCAACTGCTCGGCGACGCCGACGTGCTGATCGAAAACCTGCGCCCCGGTGGCCTGGAAAAACTCGGCCTGGGCTGGGACGTGTTGCACGCCCTCAACCCCAAGCTGACCCTGGTGCGTATCTCCGGCTATGGCCAGACCGGGCCCTATCGCGACCGCCCGGGTTTCGGTGCGATCGGCGAGGCCATGGGCGGCATTCGCTACACCACCGGCAACCCGGATTCGCCACCGGCGCGGGTCGGCGTGAGCCTGGGGGATTCGCTTGCGTCGTTGCACGGTGTGATCGGCGCGCTGATGTCGCTGCTGCGGGTCAAGACCGGCCAGGGTGACGGGCAGATCGTCGACGTGTCCCTGGCGGAAAGCGTGTTCAACCTGATGGAAAGCCTGGTGCCCGAATACGACATGCTCGGCCATGTGCGTGAGCGCAGCGGCGGTGCCTTGCCCGGTATCGCGCCGTCCAATACTTACCTGACCGCCGACGGCGCCTACGTGGTGATCGCCGGTAACAGCGACCCGATCTACAAGCGCCTGATGACCGCCATCGGCCGCGCCGACCTGGCCGCTGCGCCTGAGTTCGCCCATAACGATGGCCGTGCGGCACAGAGTGGTTTGCTTGACGCGGCAATCACCCACTGGACCAGCAGCCTGCCCATCGAGCAGGTGCTCAGCGCTCTGGAGGCCGCTGAAGTGCCGGCCGGGCGCATCTACTCCGTGGCGGACATTGTCAGCGACCCGCACTACCAGGCGCGGGGCATGTTGCTCGATGCCGATTTGCCCGGTGGTGTGTCGGTAAAAATGCCCGGCATCGTGCCCAAACTGTCGGAAACGCCCGGCGCGGTGAACTGGCAAGGCCCTGCGCTGGGCCAGCACACCGATGACATCCTCGGCGGCCTGGGCCTGACAGACGCTGACATTCAACGTCTGAAGGCTTCGGGAGTGGTGCAATGATCACCGATTATTCCGACTCGCTGATTGTGTAGGAGGTCTGCCCGCGCCGGGTTTTCGCGCATCAGCATGGCGGTTCGCTGTGGTCCTCAGCCAGCCGTTGCCAATGCACGGGCCGGCGTCGCGCTGAACTGAATCAGTGCGACGCCGCCGATCAACAGCAACGCCCCCACCACGCGGGGCGTTGTGAGTTGGCGCTCCACCAGGCCGAACAGGCCGAAATGGTCGAGCAGCAACGACGCGAGAATCTGCCCGGCCATCGCCAGGGCAACGAAGCCTGATGCGCCCAGCGTGGGCATCAGCACCAATGCCAGCGAGATAAAGCACACCCCGAACGCGCCACCGGCCCACATCCACAGCGGCGCCTGGGTGATAAAGGCCAGGTTCGGCAAGGGCAGCCGTAGGGCGATGATCACCGGCAGCAACACAATGATGCTCACCAACAGCGAAGCCAGCGTCGCCCACAACGGGTGACCGAGCCCGCGACCCAGGTTGGCGTTGATCGCACTTTGAAACGGCACCACGGCACCAGCGATCACCGCCAGCAGCAACACACCCAGCCAATGCAACGTCGTCATGGCGAATCTCCAAAGGTTTTGCTGGACTCTAGGTTATTCGTCGCGCAAATTTAAATTCCAAGTTCTTATGCCGAGCATGCAGCTGATGAATGATCTAAGGCGCATCGACCTCAACCTGTTGGTGATCCTTGACGTGTTGCTCAGCGAGCAACACGTCACCCGCGCCGCCGAACGCCTGCACCTGAGCCAACCGGCGGTCAGCCACGCGCTGGCGCGCTTGCGTGACCTGCTGGGCGACCCGTTGCTGGTGCGTCAGGGCGGCTCATTGATACCAACGGCGCGTGCGCTGGAGTTGGCTACGCCGTTGGCGGAGGCGCTGGCCCAGGTGCAAGCGCTGCTGGCGCCGAACCGCTTTGACCCGGCGTCGGCCAAACGCCGCTTTCGCGTGGCAATGTCGGACTACAGTGCGGCGATTTTCCTACCGGGGTTGGTGCGCTTGTTGCGCCGTGAAGCGCCGGGCATTGACCTGCAAATCATCCAGGCCAGCCGCGAAGGCATGGTCGACGGCGTGCTCAATGGTGATCTCGACCTGGCCGCCGGGGTTTTCCCTGACATGCCTGCCGAACTGCGGACTACGCCTTTATTCGAAGAGCATTACACCTGCCTGGTCGACCGAGACAGCTTGCCGGCAACGGGTGTGCTGGACCTGCCTACCTACCTGTCACGCCCCCATGTCTTGCTGGAAATGCGCGGCAGCGGCACGCCGGAAATCGAGCGTGCGCTGACCGCGATTCGTCAGCGCCGGCATGTGGCCGTCAGCCTGCCGCACTGGGGCGTGGCGCCGCAGTTGATTCAGGGCACAGACCTGATCCTGACCGTCTCCTCCCGAGGCCTGTTGAATATCGATCATGCCCAACTGATCGCCGTGCCACCGCCGTTTCATATTCCTTCGTTTGCATTTGAGCTGGCATGGCATGCGCGACGGGGTGGGGATGCGGGGTTGCAGTGGTTGAGTGGGCGGGTGCAGGGTGTGCTAAAGGGCTGATCAGTTGCTACCAGGAGGTCGGTGGTTGGCGGCGGGTATGAAAAATTCGCATCACCTGTAGTCGCCCTTCACGAATACGGTAAGGGACAATGTAGGGCCACCGGGGCACCACCCATTCACGCGTCCCTGGGACGCGCCCGGTTTTTCCCAGCGCGGGAAATTGCGCAATGTGTTCAAGCCCGGCCAAAATCGCCTGGACGAACTCGTAGGCGGCTTTGGGGTTTTCTTCAGCAATAAAGGCCGCTTCATCATCCAGGTTTCTGAGGGCTGTCCTCAGCCACTCAACCTGCATTGTTGCGCCATTTGTCAGCGACGGCTTTTACCTCGGCAGCCGTCGCGAAATCCCCCGCATCAGCTTCTTTCAGCGCCTTTTGAATCTCTTCGATTTGCCATGCTTCACGCGTCAAGTATTCACGTAGCGCGTCAACAGCGAGGAACGATTTGCTGCGACCGGTCGCTTTGGCCAGACTGGCAAGCGTATCGGCGACATCGTCCGGTATCCGCAGGGACATAACAGACATACGAACCTCAATGTAGTGATAGGTAGTGCAACATACTACAGTGTCGTCCCATCGATCGATTGTCCCGTTCGTCAGGGGTCTCCTGGAAAAGGAAAAACTTATGCTATCCGGTCTGAATCACCTGACCCTGGCCGTCACCGATCTACAGCGAAGCATCCGTTTCTACCATGAGCTCTTGCAGCTTCGGCTTGACGCCACTTGGGATAACGGCGCCTACCTTTCGTTGCCTGGGCTGTGGTTATGTTTGTCGCTGGACCCGTTACGTAACCCGATCCCGGCCGCCGATTACACGCATTACGCGTTGACCGTCGAAGCGCACGATCTCATTCCCCTAGTCGCACGCTTGCGAGCCGCTGGCGTGGGGGAGTGGCGCGACAATCGCAGTGAAGGCGCCTCGTTCTATTTTCTCGACCCCGATGGTCACAAGCTCGAAGCCCATGTCGGCGATCTCGCCTCGCGGTTGCAAGCCTGTCGCGCCAAGCCTTATGCCGGAATGAAGTTTTACCCGTAGCCTGGGAACGTGCAGAACTCCGGGTCTGTTTGCCAGCAAGCCCGCCTGAATCAACAACGACCGTTCGTCGCACTGGAAAGTTTTTTCTAAACCTTTGCCTCGAGCAAAATTCGAATCCAGGGCGAGGCGCTGTTTCCTCGCACCTATTTTTGCCCTGGAGGAACCCATCATGAGCCGCATGGCTATCCGGTTACGCACCGCCAGTTTCGCGATGCTGCTGGGCCTCGGCGCCAGCAATGCTTTCGCCCAGTCACCTGCCGAATTCATCGAGCAGGCTTCGGCCAAAGGCATGGCCGATATCGAAACCAGTCGCATGGCCCACGCCAGAACCTCGTCCCAAGAGATCAAGGATTACACCATCGAGGTGATCAATGAGCGCACCCTGGCCAACCAGCATCTGGCGGCTATCGCTAAAAAGCTCGACTTGCCGGTAGCCCCGCGCGAGAAGATCGTCGACAAGGCCGAAACCCTGATGCCCGAACTCAAGGACGGCGACTCCTTCGACGCCGCCTACACCGCGCAGCAGGTCAAGGAAAACGAAGACGCCATCGCCCTGTTCAAGCAGGAAGGCGCGGCGTCGCAGGTGCCAGAGATAAAAGCGTTGGTGGATGAGACCCTGCCCAAGCTGCAGGAGCGTCTGGAAAAAGCCCGCGCCCTGGCCTCGACCTACGGCAAGGGGCACCAAGGCGACGGTTGAATTGGCTACGTGAAATGAAAACGGCGGTTGGATCCTCTCCAACCGCCGTTTTTTCATGCCTGGTTCAAATCGGTTTTGCGCTGCGCAGCGTCGGCGGCAGGGCCGCAACTGCTGTTGAGGTTCACATTGCCGGCTTTGCCGATATCACGATATTCCTGACGTAGCTTTTCAAGCTCCTTACGGTCCAGGCCGTCCAGGCTCAATACGGCGTTCTGCGCATCCTTGGACACACGCAACAGCTCGTCGATCTTGATATGCAGGATGTCATTGTCGCGGTTCTGTGTGTTCTGGATCAAGAACACCATCAGGAACGTGATGATGGTGGTCGAGGTGTTGATGATCAACTGCCAGGTATCGTTGTAATGAAAGTACGGCCCGCTCAGGCTCCACGCCAGGATCAGCGCCACCGCCGTGTAGAACGTCCGGGGGCTGCCGGCCCAGCGCGACAGGGTTTGGGAGACTGCAGAGAATTTCATGACCGTTTTCCTCAAGAAGGGTGATGAAACTACTGACAGCAGTCGCTCGCTGAAATTTCTTTTTACAACTTAACAGTCGGACAAAAGTAGAGGTTTTTCTGTCGGGCTTTTAGGAGCGGGCCTACGGCGCTGTGAAACCTTGAGCACAAGACTGGGTTTTTGCCTGGTTATTGCTTATGCACGCTAAAAACGCCCATGCCCTATTTGCACGCTATGACTTGACCGAAGCGCATTTTTTTGCGGCGACCTGCGCGATGTATTGTCGGCATAGCGCCGGTATCAGCACCTACTTTGCTGAGGAACATTGCGCGTCGTGGAATATGTTGTTTATTCGTCTGGGCAGCGCCCCGCTGCGCGAAGCGACGGAGTTACCCCTGGACCTGATCCGTCGTATCTTGATCCCCATTCGCATCGTGATTCCTCAGGAACAGGTCGATGGCTTGCGCGACGTGCTCGCGCAGCTCGGCTTTCAGCCGGCTGAAGAGACCACGGCGATGGTCCTGTCATTGGCGCGCCTTGCGCCATTGATAAACGAGGAAGGTGTGCAGATCAGCCTGACTCGGAACCTGAACGAATGGGCGACTCCGCTCGACAGTGCATTCCTGATAGCGCCCAAAGCGGTCGCGCATTACCAGGCTCGGCACCAGCGAGCCCTGGACGCCGGTGAAGCCCTTTATCACTTCACATTGTCTGTCGAGGGGCAGGTGAGCTGTTCGTTGACCTTGTCGTTATGTGAGGGGGAGGCCCGACTGAGTGATGTCGGCACGCGGGTCGGCGTTCGTGGAAGAGGCTACGCCACTCGATTGATTCAAGCGGCCTTGCTTCACGCCTCGGGCCTGGGGGCTCGCCGGTGTTTTCTCGAGGCCTCGACGCTCGCCGTTGCACTGTATGGAAAGCTCGGTTTCCAACGCTTGTTCGATTGCGCGTCCTTTATTCGCGCAGCTGCCCCACAGCCATGATCAGAACGCCAGTTTCGCCTGGCCGCGATTCTCCAGCGTCAACAGATATTGCTTGGCCTCAAGCCCTCCCGCAAACCCGGTCAGCCCGCCCGAAGCACCCACCACTCGGTGACAGGGCGCAATGATCGAAATCGGATTACGCCCATTCGCCGCCCCGACTGCACGCACGGCTTTCGGGTTGCCGATCTGCTGGGCTATCTGGCTGTAGCTGCGCGTTTCGCCAAACGGAATGGTCAGCAGGGCCTGCCAAACTTGTTTCTGAAAGTCGGTGCCGGCGAAGTCCAACTCCAACTCGAACTGGCTGCGTGTTCCCGCGAAGTATTCGTTTAGCTGGCGCTGGGCTTCCAATAACACCAGGCTGTCGTTGGCCTCGATCAATTCGCCCAGGCGCACGCGGTTGGCGCGCTCTGTTTGCCACAGGATGGCGCCAAGTTTGCCATGGCGCGCCACCAAGGTGAGTTCGCCGACAGGGGAGGGCATGAGGGTGTATTCACAGGGCATGGGCGGGCTCCTCGAAGGGATGCTGAAGCGTACGACGCTACTGTAAGCCCATCAGGGTATTGGCAAACTACGTTTCTTGCGCTCGAATTTTTCGTGGGCTTAGAAGTTCCAGTAAACCCAATGGCTGACGTAGGAATATACGTAGAGTCGAACGATAAAGTAGAGCGCCATCAGCACGGACGCTGTGCTTAACATTACCAACGACACGGCATTGAGCAGGGTAGCGACCAGGGCGAACACAGTCACGCGTCGGCTGGCGTGACGACGGGCGAACACCACCCCATAGACCGACGCGGCGATTGCTCCGAGCGCCAGCCCCAAGCCCAGGGGAAAGGGTGGCCTCGCCAGTGAGACCAGCAGCGGCAGAACCACCACCCAACCGATCACTTGGCGCAGGATGGGCGGTGGCGTGCATTGGTCAGGCTCAAGCATTGCGATACTCCTGATTTCGCGGGAGGCGACGAGCTGACATCATCACAATACCGGTTCGTTGTCGCAGTAAGACTTTACTGAGCCACCGCCACAAGCGTATCGGCACCTGAACGGCAGGCATAAAAAAACCGGCTCCCAGAGCCGGTTTTTTATGCATTTCCTGTCAGGCATGGCATGACAGGAAAGCCAATTTGAGTGGAGCGGGTAGAGGGAATCGAACCCTCAACTAAAGCTTGGGAAGCTTTCGTTTTGCCACTAAACTATACCCGCTCAAAGCGGCTGACTTTGTACCAGATGTTCAGCTGGATTTGAAGTTTTTCTTCGAAAAAATCGCATGTTGCGCGCGCACCGCCCGCAAATGAGCGGCGCCACTGCAGGAACCCGCTCCTACAGTGGGCCTCACTTCAGACCGCCCATGCATGTTGCGTCTGACCCTGCTGGTAGCGTAACCGACTCACCGGCCGCTGCCCTTTCAAAAAGCCTACCACCGCCTCCCGGCTGTCCCGGCATGCCGCTTTATGCTCCATATCCAGGAAATGCCCCGTGGCCTGGATAGTGCTGAAGCTGCTGTGGGTTATATGTTGCCCAAACAGCCTGGCATCCTCGGCGCTGGTGTACTCGTCCCATTCGCCGTTCAGGAATAGCACCGGAATGTCGATCTGCCTGGCTGCATTGAGGTAACACAAGCGATCGCTGTGAAGCACCTGACTGATGTGGAAGTGCATCTGCCCGTATTCATGCTCGGCCAGGCTGCTGACGTGCTTGTAGTTGAAGCGCTTGAACAGCGACGGCAGGTGCTTGCCGATGGTGCTGTTGACCAGATGGCCGACGCGGTCGCGGTCGAGGTTGCCGAGGTAGTCGACGCCGCGCTCAAGGTAGTCGCGCATGGGCGCGTTGATCACCGGGGAGAACGAGCTGATCACCGCCTTTTCAATGCGTCGCGGGCGTTGGGCGAGGGCGAACAGGGCGGCAGTACCGCCCCACGAGAACGAGAGCACGTGTTCGGCGGCGAAGCGCTCGATCAGCTCCAGCAGGATCTGGCCTTCGACTTCCTTCGTCAGCATCCGCTCGTGGCGGTTGTGGATTTTGGAACGGCCGGCGTAGGGCTGGTCGTACAACACCACATTGAATTGGGGGTAAAGGCTTTTCACGGTTTGGGCGAAAGAGGCCGTGGTGGCCATTGAGCCGTTGACCAGAATGATGGTCTTTTCAGCGGCATCCGCGCGATAGAACTCCGTGTAAACCCGGTACTGACCCTGTATATCCAACACAGCGATTTCTGGCCTCATGTCGTAAGACTCCTGGCAAGCGGGTAGGGCGCGCAAATGACTTTGCACGAGCTTTATGACAGGTAGGCATACGCCTGGAAGATGAGCGCCCCTGTCGGCCCGATTGCGGTTGGCCGACAGCGGTTGTCAGGGCGGGATGTTTGCCGGGACGGCCCGTCAATCCAGCACGGGCGGGGCAAGGTGTTCCTTGGAGGTTATAGGTGACTCGCCAGTCATATTTCAACGGGTGAACTTGATTCAAGCACAGACTCGGCAGGTCGCAAGCCGCCTGGCTGGTTTTTTGCCATCAGCGGCTGAACGGTCGTCAGACTTGTCGGATTTCATCGTCAGTCAGGGCTCGGTATTCCCCCGGCGCAAGGGACGGATCCAACTGCAGCGGGCCCATGCGCTCACGGTGCAGCGCGATTACCTTGTTATTGAAGTGCCCGAACATGCGTTTCACCTGGTGATAACGGCCTTCGATGATGCTCAAGCGCGCCGTGGTCGGTCCGAGTAATTCCAGCTCGGCGGGTTGGGTGGTGAGGTCTTCGAACGCGAAGTACAGGCCCGCCTTGAATGTCACCGCGTATTCGGGACCGATTTCCTGCGCTGTTTCCACGCGGTACACCTTGGGCAACTTGGTCGTCGGTTGTGTCAGGCGCCGCGACCACTGGCCGTCGTTGGTGATCAACATCAGGCCGGTCGTGTTGTAGTCCAGGCGCCCGGCAATATGCAGCGTGCCATTGTCCGGCTCATTCAGCAGATCGAGCACGGTAGGGTGTTGCGGATCCGCCGTGGCACTTACGCACCCTTGGGGTTTGTGCAGCATGAAATAGCGCGCCGGTTTGCCCGCCTGCAGCACCTCACCATCAACGCACACCTGGCTGAACTCGCGTACCTCATGGTGAGGATCACTGACCGTTACGCCATCAACGCTGACTCGGCGTTCCACCAACAGCAACCGTACTTGCCTGCGATTGAAGCGCGGCAGGTTGCTGAGGAACCGATCAACGCGCATCAGGGGTGCGCAACTGTACATCCACTTGGGCGCAACGCGGGCACAGGCAGGCTTTATTGCGCAGTTCGTCAGGCAGCGCGAGGAGTACCGCCGGGTCAATGGTGACATTGAAGCACCAGCACGCCTGGTCAACCGTGCGTGGGTCTGCCAGGGCGCAGTCGTTGACGGCTCCGCAGGCGGGGCAAAGCGTGGGTGTGGTCATGGCAGGGTTGGGCTGTATAGGCAGGTGTGCTCGGCCTTGCACAATACAGCTCGGACCCGCAGCAGGACAATGCCGTCATCGAGAGCAACATGGTATCTGCCTGAAAATGACTGAAACGATATAGCTTGGGCTCCCGTCGGTTGCCCCTACAGGACTTGCGTGTTGATGTATCAAGTTGTTACTGGAACGCACCAGATGTTGTTTTTGATGTCACATATTGTGTCATTCGGCGCAAGCTGGATGCCGCTCTCCAGCGTCGCTGGAGGTGCTCTTCCGCGGTCCAGGAGGCCGCCATGTATCGACGACTGCTGCTCACTGTATTACTCGGCCTGACCTTGTCAGCTTGTGTGCCCTACTACGATGGAGGCGCCACTTACTATCGCTCCGAGGTGTATACCGCACCGGCGCCTGCCTATTACTACGGTGGCCCTCGCTATGACAGGGGCAGCTACTACGCGCCGGCTCCAC
The DNA here is from genome assembly GCF_003852375.1 of Pseudomonas sp. R4-34-07. Classification (NCBI taxonomy): domain Bacteria; kingdom Pseudomonadati; phylum Pseudomonadota; class Gammaproteobacteria; order Pseudomonadales; family Pseudomonadaceae; genus Pseudomonas; species Pseudomonas sp. R4-34-07. The sequence continues at coordinate 1,507,380 of NZ_CP027760.1, forward strand.
GTTACTATCCGGCCCCGCGCTATTACTCGGCGCCGCGTTATTACCAACCCGCGCCACGTTATTATCCGAGGTCTGCCTACCGGGCGTATCCGAACCAGGGCTGGGGAGGAAATCGTTGGGGAAACGGCGGTCACGGACGGGGTGGTGAGCATGGCGGTGGGCGCGGTGGTCACCGCTGAAGAAAGGCTTTGAACGAAGCGGCGCATGATGCGCCGCTTTTTTTTGCCTGCCATTCGTCGGCACTGTCAGATTTAACAGCTATCTTTGAGGCTCAAGATCTAATTCACTGCGGGAAACGTTGTGTGCTTGTGAAGGAAAGCCTCTATGTTCAAACAACTGATGTGCGTGCTTTTACTCGTCGGCTGCGTCATGGGCCCGGCGGGGGCAAAGCAGTTTTGTCCGGATAAATCGATGATCCAAAACGTCAAAGGCTACTTTCAATACCAGCAGGATGGCGTGCTCTGGCAAGGTCCCAAGGTTGAGCCTAACGAATATATACATAGCTTTCTTGGCGCTTTATTCACGCCTGAAAAGGGCACAGACCGAAAAAACGGCTACGTGGAAAAGTGCGTTTATAAAAACCAGCGTGAAGAGCTGGTCGTTATGCGTCCTTGCATTTCGGGCGCTGCCAACACCATGTCGCTGACCGACAGCTTGCATTGGGAGCTTGGCAAGATTCCGTTCGATCAACAGGTTTACGTCTGCCGTGACAATCAACCTGATAATTGCGCATTCACGATAAATAACTCGCAACGATAGGCTGTCAATAATCGGATAAATCTGCCAGAGGATTCCTACCCTCCCAGGCTTTTTCAAAATGCGCCTGCACCACCGCCTCTGGAATTGTGTTGATATCCGGCCAGTGCCAGTGCGGCGCCTGGTCCTTATCGATCAACCGCGCCCGCACCCCTTCGGCGAATTCCGGATGACGGCAGCAGTTGAGGCTCACCGTGTACTCCATCTGGAACACTTGAGCCAACGACAAATGTCGAGCCCGGCGGATTTGCTCCCAAACCAGATGGGCGGTCAGCGGGCAGCCTTCGCTCAGCGTCTTGCCGGCGCGAGCCAGCAGCGGATCAGCATGATCACGCAACTGGCTCAACGCGCGCCAGCCGCAGCGTATGTCACCCACATCCAGCCATTCGTCGATCTGCCCACGGCGCGGCAACCACTGCGCTTCGGGTTGCTGGTCGACGGCTTCCTGGGCGAGGGCCTTGAGCAGGCTGTTGAGCTGCATCGCGCTCTGTTCCTGCCAGTTCAGTTGCAGCAGGCCTTCGAGCAGTTCGTCTTGCTGGTCATCGCGCAGGAAACGGTCGGCCAGGCCCAGGTCCAAGGCATCACGACCATTGATGTGGGCGCCGGTAAGGCCCAGGAACAACCCAAGTTTGCCGGGCAGGCGCGACAAGAACCTGCTGGCGCCGACATCCGGGTACAGGCCGATACTGATTTCCGGCATGGCCAGCCGGCTGGTGGGCGTCACGACACGCACGGACGCGCTTTGCAGCAGCCCCATGCCGCCGCCCAGCACATAGCCGTGGCCCCAACAGATCAGCGGTTTGGGATAGGTGTGCAGGCGATAATCGAGGCGGTACTCCGCGGCGAAAAACTGCGCGGCCAGGGCGGGTACTTCGCCGGGTTGTTCGCGACAGGCCTGCGCCAGGCTGCGCACTTCGCCACCGGCGCAAAAGGCCTTAGGGCCATTGCCGCGCAGCAATACGCAGACGATGTTCGGGTCCTTGGCCCAGGCATCCAGGCGATCACCCAAGGCCAAAATCATCGGCAGGGACAGGGCGTTGAGGGTCTTTTGCGCGTCCAGGCTGGCGATGCCGATGCGGGCGCCGTCGCTGCCGGTCAGTTCTTCGAAGTGCAGGTTCATCGTGACCTCAATCGAGAAGGTGAAGGATGAGTATGATCCCTTCGTGGGAAAGCGCCGGTGGTGTGTCAGATCAATTGACAAGCGGGGTCGGCTTTCCTAGGGTTCGCCTCATTCTTTTTTACAAGACAATTCAACTATGACCGATGGCGACCGTATCAAACTCGAACCCAGCTGGAAACACGCCCTGCGCGATGAGTTCGAGAAGCCCTATATGGCCAAGTTGCGCGAGTTCCTGCGCCAGGAGCATGCGGCCGGCAAGGAGATCTACCCGCCTGGCCCGCTGATTTTCAATGCCCTCAACTCGACGCCGCTGGACAAGGTCAAGGTAGTGATCCTCGGCCAGGACCCGTACCACGGCCCCGGCCAGGCCCACGGCCTGTGCTTTTCGGTGCAACCGGGCGTGCCGGCGCCGCCGTCCCTGGTCAATATCTATAAAGAACTCAAGCGTGACCTGAACATCGACATCCCCAACCACGGCTACCTGCAAAGCTGGGCCGACCAGGGCGTGCTGATGCTCAACACCACCATGACCGTGGAACGCGCCAATGCCAATGCCCATGCGGGCAAGGGCTGGCAGTTCTTTACCGACCGGATCATCGAGGTGGTCAGCGAGCATCAGCCGCATCTGGTGTTTTTGTTGTGGGGCGCCCACGCCCAGAGCAAACAGAAGCTGATCGATGCCACCAAGCACCTGGTGCTGACCTCGGTGCATCCATCACCGTTGTCGGCGTATCGCGGGTTCCTGGGCTGCGGGCATTTCAGTCGCACCAACAAGTTTCTTGAGCAGAATGGCGAGGCGCCGATCGAGTGGCGGCTACCGCCGCTCTGAACGGCGATGAGGATTCAGATGGTTTCCGGCCGGCGGTTCCAATGCCTGAACAACGGCTCCGCCAGAAACAGTACGAACAACAGCCGCATCACCTGCATCGCCGTCACCAACGGCACCGATAGTTGCAAGGTTTCAGCCGTGAGGCTCATTTCGGCGATGCCGCCAGGCATCATGCCCAGGGTCAAGGAGCGCAGGTCCAACTGGGTCAGGGCGCTAAGGCCCACCGCCGCCAATGTTGCCAGTGCCATGGTCAAGGCGGTGCCGATCAACGTGCGCCCCATAAAGGATGGAGCCCTGCGAAAGAACTGGCGGTTGAAGTGACACCCCAAGCCGCTGCCGATCAGCCATTGGCCGATCTGGCTGCCGCCATCGGGCAGGCCGATATGCAGGTCCCAGACCACACTGGCAGTCGCACTCACCAGCAACGGGCCGAACAGCCAAGGGTTCGGCTGGTGCAAACGCTGCCAGCCCCAGGCCACCAGAGCCCCCATCGGAAACAGCAACGCCAGCCACCGCCAATCCACAGGTGCCGGATGAAACTGCGGCGCGCCACCGCCCAGCAAATACTTGAAGATCGCCGGCACGCACAGCACCACTACCAGCACGCGCAAACTCTGCCCCGCCGCAACCCGGCTGAGCACCGCACCATTGCGCGCGCCGAGGTTGACCATCTCCCCGGAGCCGCCCGGCATGCTGGAGAAAAACGCGGTGGCGCGGTCTTCACCGCTGCGGCGCATCAACCACACCCCGACCACGCTCGACAAACTCGTCACCAAGGCGCCGAAGAAGATCAGCCCGAAGTGGCTCATCACCTGTTCGATCACTACCGGCGTGAAGTGCAGGCCGATGCCGATGCCCACCACCCATTGGCCGCATTTGCGCCCGCCGGGAATTTCCGCCAATTGCCAGGGCGTGAGGCAGCGCACCAGGATAATCGCCAGCAACGAGCCGACCATATAGGGCAACGGCCAGCCGACGAGGCTGGCCAGGTAACCGCCGGCCAGGCCGACCAGCGGTGTTCCCCACCATTGCTTGAAAGTGACCTCAGACATCGGCCACGGCACGACGCTGCAAGGCACGTTTGCGGTAGATGCGCACCAGCGGGAACATCAGCATCAGCGCGGTCAGTACCCAGACGCCGAAGGTGATCGGGCTCGACCACAGGATGTCCAGCGCACCGTTGGAGATCGACAGCGCGCGGCGCAGGTTCTGTTCCATCAGGCCGCCGAGGATAAAGCCCAGCAATACCGGCGACAGCGGAAAGTCGAGCTTGCGCAGGATGTAGCCGAAGATGCCGATACCGACCATCAGGAACAGGTCGAACGTGGTGGCATGCACCGCGTACACGCCGATCGCGGTGATGATGGCGATCACCGGTACCAGCGCCCAGTTCGGCACGGCGAGGATCCGGGTGAAGATGCGGATCATCGGGATGTTGAGGATCACCAGCATGATGTTGGCAATGAACAACGAGGCGATCAGGCCCCAGACAATGTCCGGTTGCTGCTGGAACAACAGCGGTCCTGGGGTGATGTTGTACAGCGACAGGGCGCCGATCATCACGGCCGTGGTGCCCGAACCGGGCACGCCCAGGGTCAGCATCGGCACCAGGGCACCGCAGGCGGAGGCGCCGATTGCGGTTTCCGGGGCGGCCAGGCCACGCATGTCGCCCTGGCCGAATTTACCGCTGGCACCGGCCAGGCGTTTCTCGGTCATGTAGGCAACGGCCGAGGCCAGCGTAGCACCCGCGCCCGGCAGCACACCCATGATGAAGCCGAGCAGGCCGCAACGGATGTTGACTACGAAAACCGAAGACGCTTCCTTCAGGTTGAACATCATCCGTCCGGTGGCTTTGACCGCTTCCTGGCCTCGGTGGGTTTTCTCCAGCAGCAGCAGGATCTCGCTGATGGAAAACAGGCCCAGCACCAACACCACGAACTGAATGCCATCGGTGAGGTGGATGTTGTCGCCGGTAAAGCGATACACGCCGCTGTTGGCATCGATGCCCACCGCCGAGAGGAACAGGCCGATCAGCGCCGCCACAAAGGTTTTCAGCGGCTTGTCACCGGCCATGCCGCCCAGGCACACAATGGCAAATACCATCAGTACGAAATATTCCGCCGGGCCGAAGGCAATCGCCCATTTGGCCAGCAGCGGGGCAAACAGCACCATGCCGCAGGTGGCGATAAAGGCACCGATGAACGAACTCCACGCCGACAACGACAGCGCCACGCCGGCCAGGCCTTTGCGGGCCATCGGGTAGCCGTCGAGGGTGGTCATCACAGTGGAGGCTTCGCCCGGAATATTGAGCAGGATCGAGCTGATACGGCCGCCGTATTCGCAGCCCAGGTACACCGCTGCGAGCAGGATCAACGCCGACTCGGGTGGCAGGCCCAGGGCGAATGCGATGGGGATCAACAACGCCACGCCATTGATCGGCCCCAGGCCCGGCAAGAGGCCGACCACGGTGCCGATCAGCGTGCCGCACAAGGCGGTCACCAGGTTGTACGGGCTCAGCGCGACGCCGAACCCCTGGCCCAAATAGCCAAAAGTATCCATATCAGTTCTCCAGTACGTCGAGCAGGCCGAGGGGCAGCGGCACATCCATGGCTTTGTCGAACAGCAGGTACAAGCCGATGGCCATCAGGCCGACGATCACTACGCTGGGCATCCAGCGCCCGCCATACAGGCGTGCCATCGGGATGCCGATCAACAGGCTGCTAAGGATGAAACCCAACGATTCGAAGGTGGCGGCGAACACGATCAACAGCGCTACGCAAATGCCGATCTTGACCAGTGTGTCGCGGTCCAGTGCCGGGTCTTCTTCGGTGTGCTGGGTGGGTTGCGGGCGAAACAGCATGTAGATCAGCGCCAGGCTCATCAGCCCGAGCATCAGCAGCGGAAAAGCGCGAGGCCCGACCGGCTCGTAGGAAAACGCCGCCTGATACGGCCAGGCCATCAAGGCGAGGCCGGCGCAGGCGAGCAACAGTACGGCGGCGAAAATGCGTTGTAAGAGCATGGTGAACTCCTGGGCCACACCGCGTGTTTAACGGGCGTGGCCGCGCGAAAGCGGGGCGTTTACTGGATCAGGCCGAACTCTTTGGCCAGCACTTTGTAGTCAGCCACCTGTTTTTTCACGTAGGTGTCCAGTTCCGGGCCTGTCATGGCGAACGGGAACAGCTCGCGCTGGTCACGCAGCTTGGCGAACTCGTCGGAAGCCAGCAGTTTGTCAAACGCATCCTTCCACCAGGCGTAGTCGGCATCGCTGACTTTTGGCCCGAGGTAGAAGCCGCGCACCACTGGCCAGACGATGTCATAGCCTTGCTCTTTGGCGGTCGGGATGTTCTTCATTTCCGGCTCGTCCAGGCGCTGCTCGGAGAACACCGCCAACAAGCGCATGTCGCCGCTGAGGATGTGCGGCATGGAGTCGGAAATATCGGTGCTGCCCACCTGAATGTGGCCACCGAGCAACGCGGTAGCGATTTCGCCGCCGCCTTCCAGCGCGACGTAACGCAGCTCGCGCGGGTTGATCCCGGCGGCCTTGGCAATCAGGGCGGTTTGCATCCAGTCCTGGCTGCCAACCGTGCCGCCGGAACCTATCACTACGCTGCCTGGATCTTTCTTCAAGGCTTTTACGAGATCGTCGAGCGTCTTGTAGGGCGAATCACTTTTCACTGCGATGGCACCGTAACTGGTGCCTACCGCTGCGAGCCAGCGCACGGCGCTTTCATCGAAGCGACCGAACTTGCCCTGGGCCAGGTTCAGCAATGAACCGCTGGACCAGGCCACCAGGGTACCTCCATCCGCAGGGCGCTGAGCGACCACCGCGTTGTAGGCCACTGCGCCCACGCCGCCTGGCATGTAGGTCACGCGCATCGGCTTGCTCAGCAGTTTCTGGTTGACCAGCGCGCTTTGTGCCAGCTTGCAGGTCAGGTCAAAACCACCGCCCGGGGAAGCTGGGGCGATGCATTCAGGGCGCTTGGGTTCGTCGGCGGCCAGCAGTTGGCCGGCAAACAGCATGCAGCCGGCGGTAATGGCAACTTTACGCAGTGAAAGGGTCATGGTGATCTCCGTATTTTTGTTATGAGTGGCTTAGCCGCGTGCGCTGCTGTGCCTGGCGTTGCGCGAGCGCACGGCCACCGTCTTCGAAGACGGCAAGGGCAGAGTGGTGTGAGTAAGGCGGGAATTTCTTGCAGGCGGGCGAGCCTGGGGCTGTGTCGACAGCATCGTGGTGCACTCCGTTATTGTTCTTATTTTGGCGAAAACGCTTCGAGGCGTTTTTCGGGCGCTACGGGTGAGGTAGCTCGGCGGGCGTAACCACCGTGACTGGATGCTAAAGGGCGAAGCTTTCACTAACCTTTCAGTTGCCTTTCAATGTTTTCGGGCTTCACAGGGCAGGTTGCGCCTGTAAACTGCCCGCCAAAGCGTGGCGTCGCCCACGCCTGCACGAGGTAGAAATTCATGCGTGTCCTTCTGGTTGAAGACCATTTGCAACTCGCCGAAAGTGTCGCCCAAGCGCTCAAGAGCATAGGGTTGACCGTCGACGTGTTGCACGATGGCGTGGCTGCGGACCTGGCGTTGAGCAGCGAGGAATACGCGGCGGCGATCCTTGATGTGGGGCTGCCGCGCATGGATGGTTTCGAAGTGTTGGCACGCTTGCGCGCCCGTGGAAAAAATTTGCCGGTGTTGATGCTCACGGCACGCAGCGATGTAAAAGACCGCGTGCATGGCTTGAACCTGGGCGCCGACGATTACCTCGCCAAACCGTTTGAACTGACGGAACTGGAAGCGCGGGTCAAGGCACTGCTACGGCGCAGCGTATTGGGCGGCGAGCGCCAGCAGGCGTGCGGCGTGCTGGTGTACGACCTCGATACTCGGCGCTTCACGGCCGGTGGCGAACTGCTGACGCTGACCTCGCGCGAGCAAGCGGTGCTCGAGGCGCTCATCGCCCGGCCTGGCCGCGTGATGAGCAAGGAGCAACTGGCCTCCCAGGTGTTCGGTCTCGACGAAGAAGCCAGCCCGGACGCTATCGAAATTTATGTGCACCGCCTGCGCAAGAAACTCGACGGCCAGCCTATCGCCATTGTCACCTTCCGTGGCCTTGGCTACCTGCTGGAAGCCCGCGATGCATAAGCCCAGCAGCCTGCGCTGGCGCCTGCTGTGGAACCTCGCGCTGTTGCTGGTGCTGCTGATGCTCGCCAGTGGCATGAGTGCCTACTGGAACGGACGCGAAGCGGCCGACACCGCCTATGACCGCACGCTGCTGGCCTCGGCGCGCACCATTGCCGCCGGCTTGACCCAGGTGGACGGCACGCTCAGTGCCAACGTGCCCTACGTGGCCCTGGACACCTTTGCCTACGACAGCGCCGGGCGTATCTATTACCAGGTCAACGACATCAACCAGAAGCTGATATCGGGTTACGAAAACCTTCCTGGCCCGCCGCCCGGCACCCCGCGTACGGATGATTACCCAGCCTTGGCGCGGTTCTACGACGCCGTGTATCAGGGCCAGCCGGTGCGCGTGGTGAGCCTGCTCAAGGCTGTCTCCGAGCCGAACATGAATGGCATGGCGGAGATCCGTGTCGCAGAAACTGACGAAGCCCGGGTCGCCATGGCCCGCAGCCTGATGGCCGACACCTTGTTGCGCCTGGGCATGCTGGCTATTGGCGCGTTGTTGCTGGTGTGGTTTGCCGTCAGCGCGGCGCTGCGCCCGTTGGAGCGCCTGCGTACGGCGGTGGAAGAGCGCCAGCCCGACGACCTGCGGCCCTTGCCGCTGGTAGAGGTGCAGGATGAGTTCGGCCCGCTGGTGCGTTCCCTCAACCATTTCACCGAACGCTTGCGCGGCCAGTTCGAACGCCAGGCGCAGTTCATCGCCGACGCCGCCCACGAGTTGCGTACGCCGCTGGCTGCGCTCAAGGCCCGCCTGGAACTGGGCCTGCGCGCCGAAGACCCGGCCACGTGGCGCACCACCCTGGAAACCGCCGCCCAGGGCACCGACCGTCTCACGCACCTGGCTAATCAGTTGCTGTCCCTGGCACGCATCGAAAACGGTGCCAGGGCCATTGCCGAAGGCGGCGCGCAGTTGCTCGACCTCAGCCAATTGGCCCGAGAGCTGGGCATGGCCATGGCGCCATTGGCCCACGCGCGAGGCGTTGCCTTGGCGCTGGAAGCAGACGAGCCGGTGTGGCTGCGCGGCGAACCGACGCTGCTCAATGAGTTGCTGAGCAACCTGGTGGACAATGCGCTGGCGCACACACCACCGGGTGGCAACGTGATTTTGCGGGTGACGGCGCCAGCGGTGCTCGAAGTCGAAGACGACGGCCCCGGTATCCCGCTGGATGAGCGGGACCGGGTATTCGAGCGATTTTATCGACGCAGCCAGCAGGGTATGGGGTCGGGCCTGGGGCTGGCGATTGTCGGGGAAATCTGCCGTGCGCACCTGGCGCAGATCAGCCTGCACGATGGCGACTCGGCGGGGTTGAAAGTGCGCGTGAGTTTTATCGCCGGGGATCAGTAGAACATCGAACGTGCTTCATCCAGCTCGGTGCGCAAAGTCTCGCTATAGGGGTCAATCCGCAGCTTCTTCACCGCCGGTACACCCGCCATATCGACGTTCGCCAGTGGGTGTCCGGTGTGGCGGTGACAGTAGAGCACGGCGACCTGCACCACATCGATGTAATCGAGCTGGGCGCCGTCGCGTTCCAGGTTCAGATACTGGCCGGGCAGTTTTGCCAGCATTTCGGGGAAGTCCCAGCCGCTGAGCAGCTTGTCACCCAATACCGGATGGATGCTGTCGATCACGTGGTTGAGGCTGACCGGGTCGGACAGCAGCTCGTAATGGTCTTCGGCATAGGTGAGGATCGGCAGCACCCCGATCTGGTGCACCAGGCCGCCCAGGGCCGCCTGGTCCGGCTTGAGTTGGCTATGCCGGCGACACAAGGCATAGCTGACGCCCGCGACCTCGAGGCTGCGGCGCCACACTTCGCGCATTTTCTGTTCGACCACCTCGGAGCGGGCGTGAAAGATCTGCTCCATGACCAGGCCGATGGCCAGGTTGCTGCTGTAATTGGTGCCGAGCCGCGTGATGGCGGTGTGCAGGTCGGTAACTTCCTGAGTTGCTCTGAGCAACGGGCTATTGACCACTTTGATCAGGCGCGCCGACAGGGCGGTATCTCGACTGATCACTTTACTCAAGTGGCTGATGCTGATCTCCGGGTCTTCGGCGGCCTGACGAATTTTCAGGGCCACTTCCGGTAATGTCGGCAGAACCAGGTCATCGTTGTCGATGGCCTTCATCAAAGCCTGTTGGACTTTTTCCGCCAGCTCGTTCATTCATACTCTCTAGGGTGTTGCAAAAAAAGTACGGCGGTTAACGCTGGATCTCACGATCGCGGTCCAGCGCGTAGGGCAGGTCAAGCAGCCGCAGGCCCGGTCCTTCCAGGCTGCCTAAGCGTACGTCGCCATTATCGGCAGCTTCGGCTTGCAGCACGGCAAGAAGTTCAATGGACTGACCCGCTTTTGCCGCGATGACCACTTCGCCGATCGAACTGTTATGGCTCGGGGAAAACAGTGCGGTGCCTGGCTCGGGTAATTCGGTCGCAGCCAGACTCAGGCGGTACAGGCGGCGTTTGAGTTTGCCCAGGTACTGCATGCGCGCGACGATTTCCTGGCCGGTGTAGCAGCCTTTCTTGAAGCTGACGCCGCCCACCGCCTGCAGGTTGAGCATCTGCGGGATGAACAGTTCGCGGGTATGCGGCATCACCTGGCCGATGCCGGCGCGGACCTGGCCCAGCAGCCATTCATTCAGCTCGGCTTGCGGCAGGCTTGCCGCCAACTGGCTGCGCAGGCTTTCGGCGTGTTCGGCGGGTGCCCAGAGTTCAGCGCGGCCAGGCGACACGCGGATGGCGATCAACGTCTCGGTGCGCGCCACGCTGTCGGTCTCGACCGGCAACGCCAGGCCCAGCGCGGCCAGCGCCTGGTCGGCATGCGCCAGGCCGAAACGCACCCAGGCGGCGCTTTCATCGGTGAGTTTGGATTTGGAGAACACTGCGTATTTCTTCAGGTCCGCCAATTGCGGCTCGAGCAGTTCGCTGGCCATGGCCAGGAGCACGCCGTCACCTTGTAGCAGGATGCGAAAACTTGACTGCATCCGGCCTTTTTGCGTGCAGCGCGCGCCCAGGCTGGCCTGGGTGTCACTCAGGTAATTGAGGTTGCAGGTCAGTTGGCCCTGCAGGAATTTGGCAGCGTCCGCGCCGCGGACGGCGAGAACGCCTTCGTGGGACAGCGAGCAGAAGAAAGCAGAGTCGGCCATGGGTCATCGCAGGTCAAAAAGTCATGGGTGCATCATAGAGGGGCGCCCGGCAAATGCATAGTTTCCATGGGGCGCGACCAAAGCCGGCTGTCCCGGTGCCGTCGGGCCTGTATACTTGCGCTCTATTTGAGGAGCGTTCCATGGTCGAAGATGTAGAAATCAATCGCCTCTACTGGCACAGCCGTCGCGGCATGCTGGAACTGGACGTGTTGCTGGTGCCTTTCACCAAAGAAGTCTACGCGATGCTCAACCAGGTAGATCGCGACCTTTACGTACGGCTGCTGGAATGCGAAGACCAGGACATGTTCGGCTGGTTCATGGAGCGCGCCGAATCGGAAGACGCGGAACTGCAACGCATGGTTCGGATGATCCTGGACCGTGTCCAGCCCAAGTAACCGTTTTGAATGCCGCTGGCAGGCCTCACGGCTGTTGCTGGCGGCGTATCTGATTGCGCAACTGTTTGCACTGGGTGCCTGCCTGGTAGTCGATCTGCCGTTCGCATCCCTTGGAATGCTGGCGTGCCTGATCCACGCCGCCTGGGTGTTGCCGCGGCATGTGTTGCTGACTCACCGCTCGTCGATTCGGGGCTTGCGCCGCGATGAGGATGGCTGGCAATTGTTCAGCGCCGAGCGCGGCTGGCACAGCGTGCAACTGCGGCCTGACAGCCTGGCGCTGCCGCTGGTCGTGGTGCTGCGCTATCGTGTGCAAGGTGAACGATGGGTGCGCTCGACGTGCGTGCCTCACGACGCGCAGACCGCCGATATGCACCGGCGCCTGCGCGTACGCTTGAAGTTCAGTCGCCGTAGGTGGCTGGCACCAGAATAGTGTCGCGGGCCTCAGGCAGCATCTGCGGGTAGTCGAGGGTGTAATGCAGCCCTCGGCTTTCCTTGCGCGCCATGGCCGAGCGGATCATCAACTCGGCGACTTGGGCCAGGTTGCGTAATTCGATCAGGTCGCGGCTGACTTTATAGTTGCTGTAGAACTCGTCGATCTCATCCAGCAGCAAACGCACCCGGTGCTGTGCCCGTTGCAGGCGCTTGTTGGTTCGCACGATCCCCACGTAGTCCCACATGAAGCGCCGCAGCTCGTCCCAGTTGTGCGCGATGATCACGTCTTCGTCCGAATCCGTCACCTGGCTGGCATCCCAGCGCGGCAGGGCGGCCGGCACCGCGATGCGCGGCAGTTGTTCGAGGATGTCCGCCGCCGCCGAGCGCGCATATACAAAGCATTCGAGCAGCGAGTTGCTGGCCATGCGGTTGGCGCCGTGCAGGCCGGTGAAACTGGTTTCGCCAATGGCGTACAGGCCGGGCACGTCGGTGCGGCCATGCTGGTCGACCATCACGCCGCCGCAGGTGTAATGCGCGGCAGGCACGACCGGGATCGGGCCTTTGGTGATGTCGATGTTGAAGGTCAGGCAGCGTTCATAGACGGTGGGGAAGTGCGTCTTGATGAAGGCTTCGGGTTTGTGGCTGATGTCCAGGTAGACGCAGTCGATGCCCAGGCGCTTCATCTCATGGTCGATGGCGCGGGCGACGATGTCGCGCGGTGCCAGCTCGGCGCGCGGGTCGAAGCGTTGCATGAAGCGTTCGCCATTGGGCAGCTTCAAGTGCGCACCTTCCCCGCGCAACGCCTCGGTGATCAGGAAACTCTTGGCCTGGGGGTGGTACAGGCAAGTGGGGTGGAACTGGTTGAATTCCAGGTTCGCCACCCGGCAGCCCGAGCGCCAGGCCATGGCGATGCCGTCGCCGCAGGCCCCGTCGGGGTTGCTGGTATAGAGGTAGACCTTGGCCGCGCCACCTGAGGCAAGGATGGTGAAGCGCGCGCCGTAGGTGTCGACTTCGCCGCTGGTGCGGTTGAGCACATAGGCGCCGAGGCAGCGCTCGCCGGGAAGGCCCAGGCGTTTTTCGGTGATCAGGTCGACGGCGACTCGCTGCTCCAGCAATTCGATGTTGGGGCGTTGGCGCGCCTGGTCGAGCAAGGTCCTGAAAATGGCGGCGCCGGTGGCGTCGGCGGCATGGATGATGCGGCGGTGGCTGTGGCCGCCCTCACGGGTCAGATGGAACTCGAAGCCGCCGTCATCGCTGCCCGCATGCTCATCACGGGTAAAGGGCACGCCCTGGTCGATCAGCCATTGGATTGCCTCGCGACTATGCTCGACGGTGAAGCGCACCGCGTCTTCATTGCACAGGCCGCCGCCGGCATTGAGGGTGTCTTCGACATGGGACTGTACGGTGTCGGTGTCGTCCAGTACGGCGGCGACGCCGCCCTGTGCCCAGAATGTCGAACCGTTGGCCAGGTCGCCTTTGCTCAGTACGGCTATACGCAGATGGCTGGGGAGGGTCAGTGCCAGGCTCAGGCCGGCGGCGCCGCTGCCGATCACCAGGACATCGTGTTGAAACTGTTGGCTCATTGAATGGATTCCGCAAAAAGCGATCCGAAGAGGAGGCGCAAGCAGGACGCCTGGATCGGCGAATCAAAGGGGCACACGGACCACTAGTATATAGAGGGGTGGAGCGGCACAATAGCCAGGCATTCGTGGCATTGTGAGATTACGGTGCACAGCACCCGGTTAAACAGCCAGTCAGCGAGCGGGAACTTTTTGCATAAGCCCCGACTCAATAGCAGGTTGCCCGAAAGCTGGGAAAAAACGTTGTGTTTATTGGCCCGTCGGGAGCATTGGACGCGTCAGAAAACCGACGAAAAGATTATTCGCGCAGCCGGCGTTGCCTGAGCTGCGTTTTTCGTGTGTGCCAAATCAGTGCGTGCCGGAAACTTGCTTGAAGGGGGAGAACTTTTGCGAAAAGCCCGAGTCTATGTTTGCAAGCCTGATCGATTAGTTATGCAAGCCTCCTTCGAGTACAACGAGGAGTGTTCATGCTAACCCAGGAAGAGGATCAGCAGCTGGTCGAGCGCGTACAACGCGGCGACAAGCGCGCATTTGATCTGCTAGTGCTGAAATATCAGCACAAAATTCTCGGGTTGATCGTGCGGTTTGTGCACGACACCCATGAAGCGCAGGACGTTGCACAGGAAGCCTTTATCAAGGCGTACCGTGCACTGGGCAATTTCCGCGGTGATAGTGCGTTTTATACGTGGCTATATCGCATCGCCATTAACACGGCGAAGAACTATCTGGTGTCTCGCGGCCGCCGCCCACCAGACAGTGATGTCAGTTCAGAAGATGCTGAATTCTATGATGGTGATCACGGCCTCAAAGATCTCGAGTCGCCGGAGCGTGCGTTGCTGCGCGACGAAATCGAGGGAACCGTTCATCGAACAATTCAGCAACTGCCAGAAGATTTACGTACGGCGTTAACTTTACGTGAATTCGATGGTCTGAGTTACGAAGACATTGCGAGCGTCATGCAATGTCCGGTGGGGACTGTAAGGTCACGGATTTTCCGGGCCCGGGAAGCCATCGACAAAGCCTTGCAACCGTTGTTGCAGGAAAACTAAAGACAGCGGCGACAGCCAAGAGAGGAACCGCCATGAGTCGTGATGCCCTGCAGGAATCGCTGTCCGCAGTGATGGATAACGAAGCGGATGAACTGGAACTTCGTCGAGTGCTCAATGCATTTGATGATGCCCAAACCCGTGACACCTGGTCTCGTTACCAAGTCGCTCGGGCGGTGATGCACAAGGATCTTCTAATCCCTCGTCTGGATATTGCTGCGGCCGTTTCTGCCGCGTTGGCCGATGAAGCCGTTCCGGCAAAAGCTGCTCGTGGTCCATGGCGTAGCCTGGGTCGTCTGGCAGTCGCTGCCTCGGTGACCGTCGCCGTACTGGCCGGTGTTCGTCTGTACAACCAGGACGAAATAGCCGGTGCCGAGCTGGCCCAGCAGACTCAGCAACCGGTCATGGCCGGTCCGCAAGTCAAAGGCCCGGCTGTACTGGCTGGCTACAAGGAAAGCTCTGATACCGCCGGCCCTATGGCTAACGGTGTGCTTCAGGGGCAATCCGGTTGGCAGGACCAGCGTCTCCCAGGCTACCTGCGTCAACATGCACAGGAAGCGGCTGGCAAGAACGCTGAAAGTGCTCTGCCATACGCTCGCGCAGCAAGCCTGGAAAACCGCTGAACCGCTAAGGAGCCCTATGCGCGCCATACCGCTCCTTACGCTTTTGTTCAGTAGTTGGTTTGCACTACCCGCCCATGCCGATGAAGCCCAAGACTGGCTGACTCGACTTGGGCGTGCGGAGCGGCAGCAAAGCTTTCAAGGTACGTTCATTTACGAGCGTAACGGCAGTTTTTCTACCTACGATATCTGGCACCTTGTTCAGAACGGTCAGGTCCGGGAGCGGCTTCTGCAGCTCGATGGCTCTGCCCAGGAAGTCGTGCGGGTAGAAGGTCATACTCAGTGCGTCAGCGGCACCCTTGTCGCCGGCCTGGGTAATTCCCGTGACAGTGCGTCACGTTCGCTGAACCCGCAAAAACTCAATCAATTCTACGAGCTGGCCGTTATCGGCAAATCTCGCGTGGCCGGTCGTAATGCAATTATTGTTTCGATCACCCCGCGCGACCCTTACCGCTATGGTTTCGAGTTGCACCTGGATCGTGAAACCGCGTTACCCCTCAAGTCGTTGCTACTCAGCGAGAAGGGGCAACTGCTGGAGCGTTTTCAGTTTGTTCGATTGAATACGTCAGCCGCTCCCGTTGATCGAGACTTGCAGCCCAGCAGCGAATGCACGCCTGTTGCGATTGGCCGCAGCGAGACATCGCAAACGTCCGCATCCAACGCGTGGCACCTGGACTGGTTGCCGCCTGGGTTTGAGCTGAGCAGCACTGCATCGCGCAAAGACCCCCAGACAAAATCCACCCTAGACAGCTTGATGTACGATGATGGGCTTGCACGTTTCTCGGTATTTCTTGAACCCACCGACGGCGCGAGCGTGTCGGAAACCCGCACCCAGCTTGGGCCCACGGTTGCGGTGTCGCGGCATGTGAATACGGTGGACGGGCAGATGATGGTGACGGTTGTCGGGGAAATCCCAATCGGCACCGCCGAGCGCATCGCGTTGTCGGTTCGCGGTGAAAAGGCCGCAGCCAATCCGTGAGTCGTTAATCCAGTGTTCATCCTGATCTTTCACTCTGCTGCCATGCTAGGGTGCCTGTCGAGAGCATGAAATGTCTGGATCAGCATTTTCACTTGCAAAAAATCCTTATGTTTTTTATAGGTCAGGGCTTCTCGGCCCTTGCCTTGTTCGCGGAACAAAAAATGCCGGGCGCGGTTTCCGGCTTTTTTTGAACCCTGTCGCTCAACCCTGCTCGTCGTAACGGGAGCTGTATGTCGATACCACGTTTGAAGTCTTACCTATCCATAGTCGCCACGGTGCTGGTGCTGGGTCAGGCCGTGCCCGCGCAAGCGGTCGAGCTGCCTGATTTCACCCAACTGGTGGAGCAGGCCTCGCCTGCGGTGGTGAACATCAGTACTACGCAGAAATTGCCGGATCGCAAAGTTTCGAACCAGCAGATGCCCGACCTGGAAGGCTTGCCGCCGATGCTGCGCGAGTTTTTCGAGCGAGGCATGCCGCAACCACGCAGCCCGCGCGGTGGTGGCGGTGGCCAGCGCGAAGCGCAGTCCCTGGGCTCTGGTTTCATCATTTCGCCTGACGGCTATATCCTCACCAACAATCATGTGATTGCCGATGCTGACGAGATCCTCGTGCGCCTGGCCGATCGCAGTGAGTTGAAAGCCAAGCTGGTCGGCACCGACCCGCGTTCCGACGTGGCCTTGCTGAAAATCGAAGGCAAAGACTTGCCGGTGCTTAAACTGGGTAAATCCCAGGACCTGAAAGCGGGCCAGTGGGTGGTGGCGATCGGGTCGCCGTTCGGTTTTGACCACACTGTCACCCAGGGCATTGTCAGCGCCATCGGCCGCAGCCTGCCTAATGAAAACTATGTGCCGTTCATCCAGACCGACGTGCCGATCAACCCAGGCAACTCCGGAGGGCCGCTGTTCAACCTGGCCGGCGAAGTAGTCGGGATCAACTCGCAGATCTACACCCGCTCCGGTGGTTTCATGGGCGTGTCTTTCGCGATTCCGATCGACGTGGCTATGGACGTCTCCAATCAGTTGAAGGCCGGTGGCAAAGTGAGTCGCGGTTGGCTGGGCGTGGTGATCCAGGAAGTGAACAAGGACCTCGCAGAGTCTTTCGGTCTCGACAAACCGGCGGGTGCGCTGGTCGCACAGATCCAGGACGACGGCCCGGCTGCCAAGGGCGGCCTGCAGGTCGGCGACGTGATCCTCAGCATGAATGGCCAACCGATCATTATGTCGGCCGACTTGCCGCATCTGGTCGGCGCACTCAAGGCGGGCAGCAAAGCCAAGCTGGAAGTGATTCGTGACGGCAAGCGCCAGAATGTGGAGCTCACCGTAGGCGCAATCCCGGAAGAGGGTGCGACCCTCGATGCCCTGGGTAATGCCAAGCCGGGTGTCGAGCGCAGCAGTAACCGCCTGGGCATTGCCGTGGTAGAGCTGACTGCCGAGCAGAAGAAGACCTACGACCTCAAGAGCGGTGTCGTGATCAAGGAAGTGCTGGACGGCCCAGCCGCCTTGATCGGCCTGCAACCGGGCGATGTGATCACCCACCTGAACAATCAGGCGATCGATACCACCAAGGAATTCGCCGACATCGCCAAGGCGTTGCCGAAGAATCGTTCGGTGTCGATGCGCGTGCTGCGTCAGGGGCGCGCCAGCTTCATCACCTTCAAGCTGGCCGAGTAACCTTCCAGCCCAATAAAAAGCCCCGCCATCAGTGAATGATGGCGGGGCTTTTTATTGGGCGATGGGTTTAGCTCATCATCCCTTTCACCAGGCGTTCCTGCTCGATCAACTCACGCTGGCGTGCATCGATTCGCGAGGACAGCGGAAAATTATTGCCTGCGCGGCGCTTGGCAAAGTCCAGTTGCTGGATGGCTTGCTGGAAGTCGCCCACCAGCGCGAAATATTCGGCGCGTGCCTGGTGCAGGCCGATGATATTGCCCGACAAACCACGGGTCTCGGCGACCTGATACCACACGTCCGGATCATCCGGGCGGGACTTGAGCAAGCCATCCAGGGCTTTCTCTGCATCAGCGGTGCGATTCTGCTTGAGCAGCAGATCTACGCGTACCTGGTTCAGCGGGTAGTTGCTGGGGTACTGGGCAAGCATGCGGTCAGTGCGTTGTTGTGCGTCTGGCATGCGATTGCTGGTGATGTCCAGCTCGATCTGCGCCAGGTTGTAGGTGATGTCGTTGGGCGCTTTGGCCAGCAGCGGTGCCAGGTTCTCCCGTGCTTCCTTGAGCTGGGTGCCCTTGATCTGGGCGATGGCCAGGCCATAACGCGCCACATCGTTCTTCGGGTTCTCGTCCAGCTGGGCCTGGAAGCGCTTGGCGGCGAGGCCTGGCGTGTCCTCGTACTTCAATTGCACCCGAGCGCGGATTAACTGATAGCGCAGGCTGTCTTCCTTTCCGCCGGGTTTGGCCTGCTCGGCGCGGTTGCGGGTGTCGGCGATCCGCGATTCCGTCACCGGGTGCGTCAACAGGAATTCCGGCGGCTTCGCGTCGAAGCGGTACTGGCGCATCAGGCGCTCGAACATGGTAGGCATGGAGCGCGGGTCGTAGCCGGCTTTCTCCAGGTTGAGGATGCCGATACGGTCGGCCTCCTGTTCATTCTGCCTGGAGAATCGACGCTGCTCCTGGATCGCGGCGGCCTGGGAGCCGGCAATCGCGGCAATGCCTGCATCGCCAGCGCCGGCTGCGGCAGCAATGATGCCGCCGAGCAGAGCAGCCATCATCGGGATCTGCATGCGCGACTGCGCTTCCACGCCTCGAGCAAAGTGGCGCTGGGACAAATGCGCCAATTCGTGAGCCAGCACCGATGCGTACTCACCTTCGGTCTGGGCATTGAGGAACAAGCCGCCATTGACCCCGACGATCCCGCCGGGTGCGGCGAAGGCGTTGAGTTGTGGGCTGTTGATCAGGATGAATTCCAGGCGCCGGTCATTGACCTGGCTGGTCTCCACCAGCTTGTACACGCTGGTTTCGACGTAGTCCTTGAGCTGCGGGTCGTTGAGTTGCGAGACCTGCCCGCGCAGGTAGGCCAGCCAGGCGCGGCCCAGTTGATATTCCTGTTGCGGCGAGACAATGGCAGAACTGGCGTCGCCAAGTGAGGGCAGCTCGTCAGCGAAGGCCGGGGAGGCCAGCAGGCAGGCCAGCGTCAGCAGGGTAGGGCGCAGGAAAGTCATGCACAAAGCCTTTCGACAAAGAGCTTACTGTAGCCGGACACTGAGCTTCGGACCAGATATTCTAAGCAGCTCAAATGTTTGCCTGGAGTAACACCATGACCGACGCTGTAGCCTTTGACGCCGAACTCGACGCCAGCGGCCTCAACTGTCCGCTGCCCTTGCTCAAGGCCAAGATGGAGCTCAATCGACTGGCCAGCGGGGCTGTACTCAAAGTGACCGCCACGGACGCAGGCTCCCAGCGCGACTTCCGCACCTTTGCCAAGCTGGCGGGCCACACGCTGGTCCAGGAAGAAGAAGCGGCAGGTGTGTACCGTTATTGGTTGCGCAAAGCCTGATGGCTTTATTGGCTGAAGATCAGCTCTTGTTCAGCGCCTGCGCCGCCGCCAAGACCGCGTCCACATGCCCTGGCACTTTCACGCCGCGCCATTCCTGACGGAGCACACCTTCGCTGTCGATCAGAAAGGTGCTGCGATCCACGCCCAGGTATTCCTTGCCGTAGAGCTTCTTCAGCTTGATCACATCAAACAGCTGGCACACCGCTTCGTCCTTGTCACTGATCAGCTCGAACGGAAACGCCTGCTTACTCTTGAAGTTCTCATGGGACTTCACGCTGTCGCGCGACACGCCAAACACTTCGGTATTGGCGGCCTGGAACGCGGCGTATTGGTCGCGGAAACCCTGGCCTTCGGTGGTGCAGCCTGGGGTGCTGTCTTTCGGGTAGAAATAGAGCACCACTTGCTTGCCCTTGAGGGCCGCAAGGCTGAAGGTCTGGCCGCTGGTGGCCTGGGCTTCGAAATCGGCGACGGGTGTGTCGATGGCTACCGGCATGGGCAAGTCCTTACATGGGGTTCTGTGGGCGCCACGGCTCGATCAGGGCGTCAAGGTTCAGGGCGTCGGCGAAATCCAGGAACTGGTCGCGTAGCCAACTGATCTGCACGCCGGCCGGCAAGGTCACGGTGAAGGTGGCGTTGAGCATGGTGCCGCCGGTTTGTGGCGCCTGGTAGGTGTCGCAGGTCAGGTTCTCCAACTCGACGTTGTGGTCGATAAAGAACTGGCACAGCTCGTTGACGATGTCCGAGCGGTAGGCCGAGCTGACATACGCCACGTAAGGCAGGGCCTGCGGGCGATTTTCCAGGGCTGCGCTGCGCACCACGTTAACGGTGAAGTCGTGCTTCTTGGCCAGGCCAGGCAGGCCGGTCTCCAGGCGCGCCAAGGCGTCCCAACTGCCGGAAATCTGCAGCACCAGCGCACTGCATTCGCCATGGCGGGTCAGGCGCGAGGTCACGACGGCGCAGCGGTTTTCATGGCTGGCGCGGCACAGGACGTTGGTCAGCTCCATGGGGTTGGCGCCGAGGGCACTGATAACAAGGAATTGTTCGCGAACTGTGGGGGTGGACATGCAGCCTTCCTAAAGCGATGAGCGGTCGATACCGTCAGAGCTGTATCGATCAAAGGATGAAGGGTAGCGAAAACCATCGCCAAGGGCTAGGAGGTGGCGTTTTCATTACCTGAACGGCGTGCTTCACGCGGTGCTTTGGCCCAATGATGGCATTGCCCGTCGTTTAGTTACGCCAGAACGCATCCTCGCACGGTACTTCGCTTGTACAAGCATCTTGGCGCCAGTACCATTACGGCTCTCTTTTTCCGGCAGGAGCGGTTGCATGATTGCGGGCAGTATGGTGGCACTGGTCACACCCATGGATGCACAAGGTCATCTCGACTGGGACAGCCTGGGCAAACTGGTGGACTTCCACCTGCAAGAAGGCACCAATGCCATCGTAGCGGTCGGCACCACAGGTGAATCGGCCACCCTCGATGTGGAAGAACACATCCAGGTGATCGAGTTCGTGGTCAAGCGCGTTGCGGGCCGCATCGCCGTGATCGCCGGTACCGGCGCCAACTCGACGCGTGAAGCAATCGAGCTGACCAAAAACGCCAAGAAGGCCGGCGCCGATGCGTGCCTGCTGGTGACTCCGTATTACAACAAGCCGACTCAGGAAGGCCTGTACCAGCACTTTCGCACCATTGCCGAAGCTGTCGACATCCCGCAGATCCTCTACAACGTACCCGGCCGCACTGCGTGCGATATGAAAGCCGAGACGGTGATCCGCCTGTCCACCGTGCCGAACATCATCGGTATCAAGGAAGCCACCGGCGACCTGCAGCGCGCCAAGGACATCCTGGCCGGCGTGAGCAGCGATTTCCTGGTGTATTCCGGTGACGACGCCACCGCTGTCGAGCTAATCCTGCTGGGCGGCAAGGGCAACATTTCCGTGACCGCCAACGTCGCCCCGCGCGCCATGAGCGAAATGTGCGCCGCCGCCATTGCCGGTGACGCCACGACCGCACGTGCGATCCACGAGAAGCTGATGCCGCTCAACAAAACACTGTTTATCGAATCCAACCCTATTCCCGTGAAGTGGGCGCTGTTTGAGATGGGCCTGATGCCGGACGGTATCCGTCTGCCGCTCACCCGGCTCAGCGAAGCCTGTCACGAACCGCTGCGACAGGCCCTGCGCCAGTCCGGCGTCCTGGTTTAATTGAGGAAGCACTACGCATGAAGCGATTGGCCGGACTTTCCGCACTTGCCTTGATTATCTCCAGCACCAGTGGCTGCGGTTGGGTATGGGGCCCGGAAGGCTACTTCCGTGACCGCGGCAGCGATTACCTGGAAGCGCAAGCAACCAAACCGATGCAACTACCGCCTGACGTGAGCGTCGCCAAGCGCCTCGACCCGCTGCTGCCGATTCCACGCAATGTCGCCGACGACACCGTCAAGGGCGAATACGTGGTGCCACGCCCGCAACCGATCACGGCGGTGGCCGATGCCAGCGACTACAGCCTGCAGAAGAGCGGCGACAACCGCTGGATCGTGGCTCAGCGCCCACCCGCCGAAGTCTGGCCGGTGGCCGTGCAGTTCTTTCAGGACAACGGTTTTCGTCTCGACCAACAGCGTCCGCAGACCGGTGAGTTCACCACGGCCTGGCAGCGCGGCAGCGAGCTCTCCGCCAACATGGCCCAGCGTCTGCAGGCCAGTGGTGTAGCCGCCGATAACGAAGCCCGTGTGCGTGTGCGCATCGAGCCTGGCGTGCAACGCAATACCAGTGAAGTCTATGTGGTCAGCGCCGAGCGTCCTGCCGGCAGCACCGCCAACGTCGATTTCACCAACCGCTCGGTCAATACCGGTGTCGACGCCGCGCTGGTCGACGAGATGCTGGCCAGCATGAGTCGTATCTCCGAGAAGGGCGGCTCGGTTTCCCTGCTCGCCGCACGCGATTACGACACACCGAGCCGCGTCAGCCTTACCGAAGATGGTAGCGGCAACGTGGTGCTGAACCTGGGTGAAGACCTGGATCGTGCCTGGGCCAGCGTCGGTCGCGCGTTGGAGCAGGGTCCTTGGCGCGTTGAAGACATCAACCGCAGCCTGGGCCTGTACTACATCAACGTGGCTGAAAAGGCCGAGAAAAAGGACGACGAGCCAGGTTTCTTCGGCAAATTGTTCGGCAGCCAGCCGACCAAGGAAGAAGTCGAGACCCGCGCCGAGCGTTACCAGGTTCGTTTGAGCAAGGTTGGCGAGAGCGTACAAGTCACGGTCGAGAAGAACATCAACACTGTCGCGCCAGCTGAAACAGCGCGCAAAGTGTTGGGCGTGATTCAGGACAACCTGGGCTGATCCGATGCGTTTTGCTGTTCTCGGTAGCGGTAGCCAAGGGAACGGCACGCTGGTCGCCCACGACGACACGTACGTACTGGTGGATTGTGGTTTCTCGTTAAGAGAAACCGAGCGGCGCCTGCTGCGCCTGGGGGTTCACCCCGCGCAGCTGAGCGCGATTCTAGTGACCCACGAACATGCCGATCACGTGCATGGCGTGGGTTTGCTGTCTCGGCGCTACAATCTTCCGGTGTACTTGAGTCGCGGCACGTTGCGCGGGATGCGCAAACCCGTTGAACCCGCAGGTTTCCTGGCGGGAGGCGAGCAACTGCAGATCGGTGCCCTGAGCATCAGTGTTGTCGCGGTCGCTCACGATGCCCAGGAACCCACGCAATATGTATTCAGTGACGGCGAGCGGCGCTTCGGTGTGCTCACCGACCTGGGTTCCTACTGCGCCAAGGTGCTCGACGGTTACCGCGACCTCGATGCCTTGATGATCGAGTCCAATCACTGCCGAGACCTGCTGGCTCGCGGTCATTACCCCTACTTTCTCAAGCAGCGGGTGGGCGGCGAACTGGGACATTTGAACAACCATCAGGCGGCGTACCTGGTGTATGAGTTGGGCTGGCAAGACCTGCAACACCTGGTCCTGGCCCACCTGAGCAGCAAGAACAACCTGCCGACGCTTGCCCGGCAATGTTTTGTCGACACCCTCGGGTGCGACCCGGACTGGCTGCAACTGGCCGATCAAGATTCAGGGCTCGACTGGCGACATATCGCCTAGCCCACCTCACTCAAAGCGGAGCCCATCATGGAAAAACGTGAAGAACTCTACCGCGGCAAAGCCAAGTCGGTATACAAGACCGACGACGCCAACCGCCTGATCCTGCTGTTTCGCAACGACACCTCGGCGTTCGACGGTAAGCGCATCGAGCAGCTTGATCGCAAGGGGATGGTGAACAACAAGTTCAACGCTTTCATCATGCAGAAACTCGAAGAGGCCGGCATTCCGACCCAATTCGACAGATTGCTGGGCGACAACGAGTGCCTGGTCAAGAAGCTCGACATGATCCCGGTCGAATGCGTCGTGCGTAACTACGCTGCCGGCAGCCTGGTCAAACGCCTGGGCGTGGAAGAGGGCCTCAAGCTCAATCCCTACACCTTCGAACTGTTCCTGAAGGACGACGCCAAGGGCGACCCGTTCATCAACGAATCCCACGTCGTGGCCTTCGGCTGGGGCACTGCTGAACAATTGGCGCGCATGAAAGAGTTGTCCCTCAAGGTCAACGACGTGCTGAGCAAACTGTTCGACGACGCCGGCCTCTTGCTGGTGGACTTCAAACTCGAATTCGGCGTGTTCCACGACGGCTCCATCGTCCTGGGCGACGAATTCAGCCCTGACGGCTGCCGCCTGTGGGACAAGGACACCAAGAAGAAGATGGACAAAGACCGCTTCCGCCAGGGCCTCGGTGATGTTATCGAAGCCTACGAAGAAGTCGCCAAGCGTCTCGGCGTACCGCTGTAATCGACGCAAGCATCTGATAGCACGGAAAAAAAACGCTTCGGCGCTTTGCTTCCACGAAACAGGCTGTTATGATGCGCGCCGTTGGAGAGATGCCAGAGTGGCCGAATGGGACGGATTCGAAATCCGTTGTACCTTCACCGGTACCTAGGGTTCGAATCCCTATCTCTCCGCCATTACATAAGAAAAGCCCCGCAGCTGAATAAGCTACGGGGCTTTTTCGTTTCCTATGGCTGTTCATGGCTGCTTCAGGGATTCGCTGCAATCGCACCTGGCGCCGGTCCAAGCGCTCAAACGCTTTCCGATAAGCCTGATCATGCTCACGTTTATCAACGGCGACCACAAACACAGTAATTTCCTGATCGATCACTTGATAGACCAGCCTGTACCCGCTGCTACGCAGTTTGATCTTGTAGCAGTCAGGCAGGCCATGCAGGCGGTTCGCGTCAATGTGTGGGTTGTTCAGGATTTTGACCAGCTTCTTCTTGAATTGCTGACGAAGGGTGTCGCCGAGTTTTTGCCATTCCTTCAATGCACGCGCATCAAAATCAAGGCTATAGATCATCTAAAGAAACCTTCACTCGTTGAGGCGACGCAAGGCGCTCACGCACGGTCGCTATCAAGGCTTCATCTTCTTCAGTCATCAGCACGGGCTTGAATGGCAGTTGGCCGCGCTCGGCTACATATTGCAGCGCCTGGCGTATCAGTTCGGAAGGCGTGACACCGAGTTTTTCCAGTTCAAGGTAGGCGCGAGCCTTAAGGTCGTCATCGATACGAATGTTGATAGAGGCCAAGGGATAACTCCTTATGTAATGACGTTCGTCATTACGATGGAGCAAGCGTGCTTTACTGGCAAGCCTCTCTGGACATACGGCAATCTCTCTCATTCATTGACCCTACTTCTTAGCCTTCGGCTTTGCCGGGGGCTTTTTATCCGTTTCCTTTACCGTTTCCCTTGGCCGTTTTTTTGCCTCTTGCTCTGTCACGTATTCACCTGTGACCGCATCGCGGTATCTCGTTGGCATATAAGCATCCTGTCAGTATGTCGCCACGGCGGCGACCTTTTGAGGCTAGCTCAGAGGCTTATGCACACAAGCCTCCCTGTGGGAATTCTCTTTACCAAGCTTTTCCGAGACAGGTGCTTACGTTGTGCAGAGCCGGCAGTTTTCGAGCAGCGTTGCGTTGATTAATACTTGCCGCTGGAGCGAAAAAAGCCTGCTGAACTCACGCTCAGCAGGCTTTTTTCGCGGATTCAACCCGCTCAGGCAGGCTGCGCCACCAGGCTATTACTCACCTTGCGCCCCAGCACCAATACCGTCGCAAAACCACATCCCACCAACACCGTCGCCAGGCTCAACAACACCGAGCTACCCATCTGATCGACAATCCGCCCACCAAAGAACGAGCCCAGGGCAATGATCACCTGAAACAGCGCGACAAACAGTGGCATGCCGCGCTCCACGTCCTTGGGTGCCACGACGAACATCCAGATGCTGGCGCAGGCCGGGAACGCACCGAAGGCGAAGCCCCAGAGGGCGATCAGCATCGCGGCGCCGGTCATGCCGGTGGCGAAGTAGGGGAACAGCGCGGTGCTGGTGCCGATCATCAGCGCGACCAGCAGCAGGGTGTTGCGTACGCTGCGGTTGGCGGCGAAGCCGGCGAAGACGTTACCCATCACGCCCGCTACGCCATACAGCAGCAACAGTGAACCAATCGTCGGGCCGTCAAAGCCTGAACTGTTTTTGAAAAACGGCGCGACATAGGTGTACGCGGCAAAGTGTGCCAGGCCGATCAGCAGTACGGCGATCAACCCGACCCGAGCTTGTGGGTTGATAAACAAGGCCGGCAGGTCGCGGATCTGAATGGCTTTTTCCGGGGTGAGTCGGGGCAGCAGGAAAACCTGCGCCAGCAGCACCGGAATGCCCACCAGTGCGGTGACCAGGAAAGTCATGCGCCAGCCCATCAGGCCGCTGAGCCAGGTGCCGACCGGCACGCCCAATACGGTGGCCAGGGTCACGCCCATCATGATGATCGAGGTGGCTTTCGCAACGCCCACGCCCTTGGGCGCCAGCCTTCCGCTGAGCGCAATGGCCGTGGCCCAGAAGCCGCCAATGCTGATGCCGAGCAGTACACGCCCGAACAGCAACAGGCTGAAGTCACTGGCGAAGGCCACCACCGAGTTGGCGATGATCATCACCAACGTCAGGCCGATCAGCAGATAGCGACGGTCCATGGTGCCGATGCTGACCGACAGAAACGGCGCGGCTAGCGCGGCCATGATGCCGGGCAGAGTCACCATCAGCCCGGCGTGACCGGCGCTGATGCCCAGATCGCTGGCGACATCATTGAGCACGCCCACCGGCAGAAATTCGCTGGTCACCAAGGCGAATGCGCCCACGGCGACCGAAAGAATCGCCAGCCACTGCTGTTTGACACTTTGTTGGTTATGTTCGGGAAGCCCGCTAGGGGCCTGGCTCGCGCTTGGCATGGGATTGGGTTCCAACAGGAATGTCGCCTGAAGCCAGGCGGGGGAGGGAATTCGGAAGGGATTATAGGAAGCAGTGTGGGCAATCGGGCAGGCGCTCGTTTCGATAGTAATCATCAGTGCCATCGATGTGACGAGGCGTGCACTTATTCAATCAGCGAGAAGAAATACCAAGAGCCTGCTGACCCGTTTTCAGCAGGCTGTTTTATCCAGTGTTGGACGTTAACTCTCATCTCCCTGCAACAACGCCGTGTAGTCTTGCCCGCCGTAAAATATCCCCACTATCGATACCGTTTCGCAGCCAGCCCTCACCCTGAAAGCAATGAGGGTGGTGCGACGATAATGGGTGATGCGCAAGCCTGTCAGCAGGTCGTCACGACGCAAGCCACGCAAGGGAAACAGGGCAAGGCTTTCACAGTAGCTGACGAGATTGTCGATAAAACGCGCAGCCACAGGCGGGGAGCCGACATCGCTGATGTAGTCTTCGAGGGCATCGAGTTGCGCCAGGGCTTCAGGCGAAAAGACTACCGAGTAGCTCACGCTTTCCCTGTGCCTTTGCGCTGACGTTTGGCTGCCAGGTGTTCGCGGACCTGTTCAGCGGATAGCCCGAGCTCAGGCTCAGCCTCGAGCGCGGTCGCTGCCGGAATGACTTCATCCCTCAGCCAGTCGTCCATGGCGCGGTCACGTGCCAGCAGCACGCGCAGTCCGTCGCGAATCACTTCACTTTCGCTGGCATATTCGCCGGCAGCCACCTTGGCTTTGACCAGGGCAGCCATTTCAAGGGGCAACGTGATGCTCATTTGCTGGGTTGAGCGCATTTGGATGTCCGCCAGAGGTGAGTAGGATTCAATCCTACTTGACCATTGGCGCGATGCAAGAAGCAGCTGATCGATGCCGATATCCGGCGTCTCGTCGTCCATCCAGAAGTGATAGGTTTCCATGCGGTTTTGCCTCTCCCGTTGTGTAGGTAAGGCTGCAAGTATTGACCCGTTTTGGCGATTTCGTGGTCTGGGGACGCTGATAAGCTGCTGATATGTATGACTTCATATGTGTAACAGAGTTATCCCGGCCAGCCCGCCCGGCACGCATGGCATCCCACCGGCTCCCATACGATAATGCCCGCCACCCCGACCACTTTGGCCTGCCTCCCGTGATCATCAACTTCGACCTCAACGACCTCCAAGCCTTCCGCGCCGTGGTAGACAAGGGCAGTTTTCGCGGCGCTGCCGAGGCCATCCGGATCTCCCAGCCGGCCCTCAGCCGGCGTATCGAAAAGCTGGAATCCGCACTCGACGTCAAACTGTTCGAGCGCACCACGCGGCGGGTCAGCCTGACCATGGTCGGGCGGGCGTTCCTGCCCCAGGTCGAACGCATGCTCGACGATCTCGACATCGCCTTGATGGGCATCAGTAACGTCGCGTCCACGCGCATGGGCAACGTCACCATCGCCTGTGTGCCGTCCACCGCGTATTACTTCATGCCTCACGTCATCTCCGAATTCCACAAGCTGTATCCGAAAATTCGCCTGCGGGTGCTGGACGCCAGTGCCGGTGAAGTGTGCAATGCGGTAGAAAGTGGCGAGGCGGATTTTGGCGTGAGTTTCAGCGGCAGCCTGGCCGATGAAGTGGAGTTCGAGTTGTTGCTGCAGGAGCGCTATGTGCTGGCCTGTCGTCGTGACCATCCGTTGGCCGCGCGTGAGAGCGTGACGTGGACCGAAGCCTACGAGCATGACTACATCACGGTGGACAAAACCTCGGGCAACCGCTTCCTGCTGGACCAGGCCCTGCGTGGCGTGCGTGTGAAAAAGCCGAGTATCTGCGAGACCCACCACGTGACTACCATGATCGGGTTGGTGGAGGCGGGGTTGGGCGTGGCGATGGTGCCGTCGATTGCGATGCCGGCGTGCGAACACCCGATCCTGGTGAGTGTGCCGCTGGTGGAGCCGCAGGTGATGCGCAATGTGGGCTTGATCAAGCGCCGCGGGCGGACATTGCCGCCGGCGGCGCTGGAGTTGGAGCGGTTGGTGCGGGAGATGCCGTTTCGGTCAGCGTGACACCGAGTCCAGGCCGGTGGACTGCACCACCGGTTGGGCTTCGGGCGACGCCATGAACTGCAGCAGCGCCTTGGCCTCTTGCGGATGTTCGGCGTTTACCGGAATGCCCGCTGCAAAACGCGTAACGGACTGCACGTCCTCCGGGATCTTGCCTACAAACGTCACGCCCTTGACCGGCAACAATTCCGCCACCTGCTGCAAGCCTACTTCGTAGTCACCCTTGGCCACCTGTTCGCCCACCGGCACGCGTTCGATCATGGTGCCCTTGGCGGGCATGCCGAGCTTTTTGAACAGCTCTTTCTCGACATACACACCGCTGGCGCTGTCCGAATACGCCACTGACTTGGCCTTGCTCAACACGGCCTTGAGTTCGGCATCGGTGCCGATCGATGGTTTGACCGCGCCTTCCTTGACCACCAAGCCAATCCGCGAATCCGCCAGTTCCACGCGGGAGGCGGGGTCGACCTTGCCTTGTTTGATCAGCTCATCCAGGGCGTAGCCGACCATGATCACCACATCGGCGTGTTCGCCACGGGCCAGGCGGTTGGGAATCGCTTCCGGCGCCTTGCCCATGGACGGGCCGAGGATAGTGTCGAGGGTGTCACCGCTGTGCTTGGCATATTGCGGGCCGAGCAATTTATACGCGGCAGTGAAGCCACCGGAGGTCATCACCTTGAGTTCCTCAGCCTGGGCTGACAGCGCCAGGGCGCCGAGGACCAAGGCCGTGAGGGTTTTGAACAGCGGCTTCATTGTGCAGCCCCCTGCATGACCTGGCCACGGGCATTGGCGCGGCGATACAGCGCCAGGGTAGAACACAAGGCACACAGCGCAGCGAATATCATCCAGTAAGCCGGCGACGCTTTATCTCCGGTGATGTGAATGAACCAGGTGGAGATCGCGGGCGTGAAGCCACCGAACACCGCAGTTGCCAGGCTGTAGGCCAGGGAGAAGCCTGCGACGCGCACTTCTACCGGCATGATTTCAGTCAGCGCCGGGATCATTGCGCCGTTGTACATGCCGTACAGGAAGGAAAACCACAACAGGGTCTCCAACATGTGCGCAAAGCTTGGCGCGTTGACTACGTAGGACAACGCCGGATAAGCCGTAAGAACGGTCAGCACCGTCATGGCGACCAGCACCGGCTTGCGGCCGAAGCGATCGCTCAGGGTGCCGCCGATCGGCAGCCAGACAAAGTTCGACACCGCTACCAGCAACGTCACCAGCAGCGCGTCGGAGGTGCTCAGTTGCAGCACGGTCTTGCCGAAGGTCGGTGCGTACACGGTGATCAGGTAGAACGCGGTAGTGGTCATGGCCACCATCAGCATGCCGCCAATCACCACGGTCCAGTTTTTCACCAGGGTGGCCATCACTTCACGCATGGTCGGGCGGTGCTTGCGGTTGGCGAACTCTTCGGTTTCCTGCAGGTTGCGCCGCAGCACGAAGATAAACGGAATGATCACGCAACCAACGGCGAACGGAATGCGCCAGCCCCAGTCGGCGACGACGGCCGGCTCCATCCATACGTTCAAGCCATAGCCCAGTGCGGCGGCGACCACAATCGAGATCTGCTGGCTGCCCGACTGCCAGCTGGTATAGAAGCCCTTGCGGCCCGGGGTGGCCATCTCGGACAGGTACACCGACACACCGCCCAATTCCGCGCCGGCCGAGAAGCCCTGCAGCAAACGACCCAGCAGCACCAGCAACGGTGCCCACAGGCCAATGGTCTGATAACCGGGCACCAGCACGATCAACAGCGTGCCGCTGGCCATGATCGACAGGGTCACGATCAAGCCTTTGCGCCGACCCACGTCATCGATATAGGCACCCAGGATGATCGCCCCCAACGGCCGCATCAGGAAGCCTGCACCGAACACGGCGAAGGTCATCATTAATGAGGCAAATTCATTGGCGGCGGGGAAGAAGGCAGCGGCGATGTAGGTGGCGTAGAAGCCGAACAGAAAGAAATCGAACTGTTCGAGAAAGTTGCCCGAAGTAACGCGCAGTACGGCGCCTGCTTTCGAGGAAGCAGCCGCAGGCCGGGAAGGGCTAGTCATGGTTTTGTGTCTCCAGCGTTCTTTTTAAAGTGCTTGTTTCGCTTAAGACTTGGGATAGTGGCTGACACATTTAGAAATGATAAGTGACAAATTTGGATAGATTGATGCGTCTTGGCTATCAATCGAAAGAGCCGTCGGAATTGTCGGTCCTGTTCTACGCTTGAAGCTGGGTTCAATGCTTACGAATGGGAGGTGGCTATGGGTGAGGAACACAAACAGCACAATGAGCCGGAGCGTGAACAGCCTCGGCAACGACCTGAGGAAGAAAAACCGCAAACCTGGAAGCATCCCGACGATGGGACTGAGCTTTCAGAGCGGGATCAGGAATTCCCTTTGAAACCTTGATGTCGGGGACGACGCGAGCCAAATGTGGGAGTGGGCTTGCCCGCGATTACCATAGGTATCTACACAACTTCGTAGCAGCCAACGGTAACCACGATGCGAAGCGAGTCGCTCTTGATCTTGCTCTTAGGCGCCCCGTTAAACCACGCTGGCCGGAATTCGACAGTGATTTGGGGGGTAAACCGGCAGGGATGCCGGTTTAGCCGCCCCGCGCCATGGATGGCGCGTGGCGGCGGCCCCCCAAATCACTGTCGGATTACGGGCACACCGAGCCTAGGCGAGGTGCCGAGTGGTGGGGCAAGAGCGTTTTGCTTACTTTTGCGCTTTTCAAAAGTGAGACGCCGTAAGGGCGGAACCCTAAGCTGCCGTTACCGCAGCAACGGATATGTACTCGCCTTGATCCAACATCCTGGTCGGCTGTCAGGCCGCCATCGGGGGCAAGTCGAATCGTCGCACCGCCCCTCCCACATTTGGATCGCGCGGCATCAGTCAGATAGCTATAGGCCGCCAGGTCGCCACGGGAGCAAGCTCCCTCGCCACAGGTTCAGGGCTACGCCAAAGTTGTGTAGATACCTATGCCGCGATTGCGGTGTGCCAGTCAATCCATGCCTCTACTGACCCACCGCAATCGCGGGCAAGTCCACTTCCACATGAAACCCGATGCGTCGACCGACATAGACGCCGCCCCATTGCCTTTCTAAACTGCGGCTTGTCTTGGGGAAGGGGCAGGCGCCGATGAATCGCAATGAATTACGCAAGGCCGATATCAACCTGATGGTGGTCTTCGAAGCGCTGATGCTCGAGCGCAACGTGACCCGGGTGGCGGAGAAGCTGTTTCTCGGCCAGCCGACCATCAGTTCGGCCCTCAATCGTCTGCGCACTTTGTTCAATGACCCGTTGTTCATTCGCGTCGGCCACCGCATGGAGCCCACCGCACGCGCCGAAGAAATCATCCAGCACTTGTCGCCGGCCTTGGATTCGCTGTCGTCGGCCCTGAGCCTGACCCATGATTTCGACCCGTCCATCAGCACCATGACCTTTCGTATCGGCCTGTCCGATGACGTTGAGTTCGGCCTGCTGCCGCCGTTGCTGCGGGCTCTGCGTCAGGAGGCGCCGCAGGTGGTGTTCGTGGTACAGCATGTGGATTACTGGCGCATTCCCGACCTGCTGGCCTCCGGCGATATCACCGTCGGCATCACCCAGACCCGCGGCCTGCCGGCGAATGCCAAGCGTAAACTGCTGCGGCATATCCGGCCTTGCCTGTTGCGCGCCGATGCGTCCGACACACCGCTGACCCTCGACGAATATTGCGCACGGCCCCATGTGCTGGTGTCCCACACCGCCAACGTGGCCGGGTTTGCCGATGAATGGCTGGCGGAGATCGGCCGCAAGCGGCACGTGGTGCTGTCGGTGCCGCAATACAGCTCGCTACCGGCGCTGCTCGCCGGCACCGATATGATCGCCAGCCTGCCGGACTACACGGCCCAGGCCATGGCCGCCGGCGGGAACCTGTTCTGCGAGGCGTTTCCATTTGAAACGCCGACCCTGGACTTGTCGATGGTCTGGCTCAGCCACGTCGACACCGACCCGGCAGAACGCTGGATGCGCTCGCGGCTGGAGGCGTTCATGAGTGATCGAGGGCTCGGCGTCCAAGTCTGATTCATCGTTTCGCAAAGAAGCCGCAAGGAGTGACAAGCTGCCAGCGCCAAGCTAACAGCCATCCCGGCACCTCTTGCCGCTTTTAACTTGCCGCTTGCAGCTGCTCCTCACACACCTTCACCACTTGCTCGCGAAACCAGGTATTGGCGTTGTCCTGTTCGATGGTTTCATTCCACTGCATATCCAGGGTGAAGCCCGGCAGACCATTCGGCGCTTCGCAAAACCCGTACGCCGCAGTCGACGCCAGCAGCTTTTGCACGCGGCGGGGCAGGGTCACGATGAAGTCGGTGCCGCTGATCATCTTCAACGCCGCGCTGTAGCTGTTGGCCCGCGCGATCACCTGGCGTTTGTGGGCCTGGCGCGCCAGCCAGCCGTCGATCATGTTGGTGTCGGACGTCCAGGGCGTGGGAAACACGTGGCGCCGCTCGACGAAGGCCTGCAGGCCGAATGCCGGTTCCCGGGGCGCCGCGCGTTTATCGAAGACGCATACCAGGTCATCTTCGAGCAGCATTTGGGTCTTGAAGTCTTTATGGGCACGGTGAAAATTGGGGCCGAAGCAGATCACCAGGTCGAGGCGGCCTTCTCGCAAGTCGTCGGCGGGAATCTCGGCTTCCAGCTTGCGCACGTTGACGATCACCGGCAGGTCGGCGCGGTCGAAGTTTTTCAGCAGGCGCGGCAGGATCAGCTGTTCGAAGTATTCCGGGGCGCACACATTGAAGGTCACGGCCTTGCGGGTCGGGTCGAAGGCCTGGCCACCGGCATGGCACAGGTTGATGCTTTCGAGGATTTTCTGCACATGGCCGTACATCGTGGTGGCCTTGTACGTCGGACGCATGCCCGCACGGGTGTTGATAAACAGCTCGTCTTCGAAACTGGTGCGCAGTTTCTTCAGGCTGTAGCTCACGGTGGATTGGCTGACGAACAGCGTTTCGGACACGTCGGTAACGCTGCTCTGGTCGTAGACAGCGATAAACACCATCAAGTCCTGCATATCGAGCTTTCTGAGCAAGTTACTGTTTAGCATCGGTTCCGTCCGTAAAACCCTTTGTACCGAACTCAGTACAAGACTGCGCAAAATGTTAACGGAACGCTCGTACCAATAGAAAGCTCTGTAGGACTCTTCTATGTTTTGAGTGGGACAAAAAGTGTTTACAACACGACCTCAGCGGATATGCCGCGCGTAATGCGCGGGATTGAAGCGCGTGACCATCAGCAGCATCACCACCACCACGGCCGCCAATGACCACCAGGCCCATTCGAAGCTGCCCAACTGGTCGCGGATCATCCCGGCGATCAAGGGCGAGAGGCCGGCGATCAGGTAGCCGATGCCCTGCACGAACGCGGTCAGGCCACCGGCACGACGCGGGTTGTCGAGGTGGTCGAGGGACAGGATCAGGCTCATCGGAAACAGGCCGCCGATACCCAGGCCGAGCAGGCACGCCCACACCAGGCTCAGATGCTGCGGGCTGAGGATCAGGCCGCAGAAGCCGATGATGATCAGCACCAGCAATACCGCGACCACGCCGCGTTTATCCCGGCGGCGATTGGCGATGGCGGGGGTCGCCAGGCCGGAGACGACCTCCATGGCAGTCAGCAAACCCAACAGCAAACCGGCCTGCTGTTCGCTCCAGCCCTGCTCGACGTAATACGGTGCCAGCCACGCCAGCACACAGGTGTAGCACGCCGTGCCGAGGCCGAAAAACAGCGCCAGCAACCAGGCCCGGCGATTGCCGAAAAACGACGCCTGCGGGCCGCTGTCGACCTGCGGCAAGGGCGGCAACGCCGAGCGCTGGGCGTACCAGAACACCAGCCCCAGCAGCGCCAGCCCCGCCCATATCGCAAGACCCATGCGCCAACTGCCGGTGTGCACTTGCACAAAGGGCGCAAACGAGGCGGCCAGTGCCGCGCCGCCCATGATCGCGGTGACATACAGGCCCATGAACAACGAAACGTCAGCGCTGAAGCGCGACTTGATCAGCGCCGGCATCAACGCCTGGATCAGCGCGATCCCGATGCCTGCAGCAATGGCGCTGACAACCAGCTCCAGCGCTGAATCCAGCCACAGCCGCGACACTGTCGCCACGCCGATCACCAGCAACGACACCACGATACTGCGGTGTTCGCCAAAGCGCCTGGCCAGGCCCATGCCAAAGAACATCGCCAGGCCCATGCCCATCACCGGCAACATGGTCAGCAAGGCCGCGCTGCTGAAATTCAGCGGCACCTCAGCGCGAATCGACGACAACAAAGGCCCCACGGCCGCCATCGACGGGCGCAGGTTGAAGGCGACCAGCACCACACTGATCATCAGCCACACGGCGGTGGTGGGTTTTGCCTGAACGTTTTCCATGGGCCTGCCTTGAATGAACCAGGGCGCATCAGGCCACGGTGGGCGAGGGCAGGCAAATGAGAAAGTCGTTGGAGCTATTGAAAAAATGCTTTATGCCCCAGCCAATTGCGCAAATTGCCACAGCACTGAGGATTCAATGTGGGAGGGGGCTTGCTCCCGATAGCGGTGTATCAGTTAAAGAGGCTCCAACTGAACCAGCGCCATCGGGAGCAAGCACCCTCCCACAAGTTTGACCCTGTTGTGTCAGTAGCCAACGGTGAAGCGTTTGCGCGAGTGTTTGGGGGTTTCCACTTCATCGAGCATGGCAATGGCGTAGTCGGCAAAACTGATCGAGCTTGTCCCGTCACTGTTGACCAGCAGATCATCCTGGCCCAGGCGGAATTTACCGGTGCGCTCGGTTCCATCGAACAGGGCCGACGGCGACAGGAAGGTCCAATCCAGCTCCTTTTCCTGGCGCAGCGTTTCCAGGAACTCGGCCCCCGCACTGGCTTCAGTTTTGTATTCAGCCGGGAAGCCCGGGCTGTCGATCACCCGGCTGCCGTCCGGCAGCAGCAGCGAGCCGGCGCCACCCACCACCAACAGGCGTTTGACCCCGGCCTTCTTGACCGGGCCGATCACGGCGCTGGCGGGCAAGGTGGCGAAGTGCGCCGCACTGATCACCACATCGTTGCCGCTCACGGCCTGTTGCAGGGCATCGGCGTCCAGGGCATCGACGCCTTTGGCTGTGACGCCAGGGCGCCCGGCCAGGGTGTCGGTATTGCGCGCGATGGCAGTGACGGTATGCCCACGGCGCAGCGCTTCTTCCAGCAGTTGGCTACCGGCACGGCCGGTGGCACCAATGATTGCGATCTTGCTCATGACGTTCTCCAGTCAGGTCAGGGTTTAAAACCAATTACCACTTCATTTCGCCCTTGGCGACTTTGGCGCTCAATTCCAGCGAGCTTTCGTCGGCGAGGGTCGGGTAACGCTTTTTCATCGCCGCGATCAGGGCGGCGGAATCCTTGGCCTTGGCGGTTTCGATGTCGAAGGCCTTGATGTAGTCGGCGGTGAACCTGACCGAGGCCGGCGATGGAGTACCCAGGTAGTGGCCGGGAATCACGGTGGTCGGCTTCAAGTCTGCAATACGTTGCAAGATGGTCAGCCAATCCTTGTGGGACTGCGGAGTCTGGGTGTCAGCCATCCACAGGTGAATGTTTTGCGCGACCACCA
This sequence comes from Pseudomonas sp. R4-34-07, assembly GCF_003852375.1. Lineage (NCBI taxonomy): Bacteria > Pseudomonadati > Pseudomonadota > Gammaproteobacteria > Pseudomonadales > Pseudomonadaceae > Pseudomonas > Pseudomonas sp. R4-34-07. The sequence continues at coordinate 1,543,945 of NZ_CP027760.1, forward strand.
CGCCGCCGACCACGGCCTTGATCGACGGAATCCACACAAAACTGCGATCCGGCTGCGGGCCGTCCAGGCCGATGACTTCCAACTGCTGTCCCTCCAGCGTCAGGCTGTGGCCTTCAAGCACCTGTGGCACAACGGTCTTGGCCGGTTTGTCGGCGCCCATTTTCGGGCCCCAGAACGCCAGCTTGGCGGCGACGGTGGCGTTGATATGGTCGACCACCGGTTGGGGCGCCAGCACTTTCGCCTCGGGGAAGGCGGCGGTGAGGGTGTCGAGGCCGAAGTAGTAGTCCGGGTCGCCGTGGCTGATGTAGATGGTGGTCAGCTGTTTGCCGCTGGCGCGGATGTTCTGCACCAGTTGCTCGGCCTGGCCCTTGCCGAATTGTGCGTCCACCAGGATCGCGTCCTTGGCACCGCTGACCAGCACCGAGCTGACCGGGAAAATCGCGGCTTCGCCGGGGTTGTACACCTCGAGTGTCAACTCTGCCGCCAGTGCGTGGGCGCTGAAGGCCAGGGCGGCGGTCGCCAGGGTCAAGCGTTTGAAGGTCGAGAACATCGGGCAGCTCCTGCCATCGGTAAGGGATGCACAGAGCTTAGTTGCATAAAACATCACAAAAAATGCGATGCTGGGACATAGTTTGTTTCTGAAATCGGGCAAATCATGGATCGTCTTCAAGCAATGCGCGTGTTTGTCAGCGTGGTGGACCTGGGCAGTCAATCTGCCGCCGCCGATCATCTGGACCTGTCGCGCCCAGTGGTCTCGCGCTATCTGGCCGAGCTGGAAGATTGGGTCGGCGCGCGCCTGCTGCACCGCACCACGCGCAAGCTCAGCCTCACGGCCGCCGGCAGTGAAACCCTGCCGCGTTGTCGGCAATTGCTGGAACTGTGCGCTGATATGCAGGCCGCCGTCAGCGAGCCCGATGAGACCCCGCGGGGCCTGCTGCGCCTGAGTGTCAGCACCTCGTTCGGCCAGGCGCAGTTGGGCGCGGCCATTGCCGAATACATCAAACGCTACCCGTTGGTGACGGTCGACCTGCAGATGCTGGATCGCACGGTGAACCTGGTGGATGAGCGCATCGACCTGGCGATCCGCACCAGCAACGACCTGGACCCGAACCTGATCGCCCGGCGCCTGACCGTATGCCGCTCGGTGGTGTGCGCCACGCCGGCTTACCTGCTGGAGCATCCGGCGCCGCAGAAAGTCGAAGACCTGGCCCGGCACAACTGCCTGACCCACTCCTACTTCGGCAAGAACCTGTGGCATTTCGAGGAAAACGGCGAGCATGTGTCGGTGCCCGTACACGGCAATATCACCGCCAACGAGGCCAGTACGTTATTGCGCGTAACGCTGGCTGGGGCAGGGGTGGCGATGCTTCCCAGCTATCAGGCCGGCGACCTGATCCGCAGCGGTGAACTGGTGCGCTTGCTGCCGGGGGCCGAGCCACGGCAGATGAATATCTATGCGGTGTACGCCTCGCGCAAGCACATGCCCTCGGCGTTGCGCAGCCTGCTGGATTTTCTGGTGCTGCGGTTTCCCGAGGAGCCCGCTTGGGATGCCGGTCTCTGAGGCGACATAAACGGGCTGAATGGCCTGCAATCATGGCAACTTGCCCGGACTGACCTATGCTTTAAACAGCACCGTATAGATCTGTTCAGAGGTGTGTCATGAGTATTAAAACCAGAAAGTACCTGATGATTTTCAGCCTGTGCGCATTGGCTACCGCGCTTTACGGGACGGCCGCGTATCGCGTGGAACAGACGCGCATGCAGCCCACCTTTGCGATCAGTTGCCATCAGGATATGTGTGTGCCCCGCAGCGGCAGTTTCAGTGCCTTGCGTTGATGCCGGACACGCTACAAGCCGCCGATGTTTATTGCTGCGGGCTATCGGCCTTCAGCTGCTCGCGAAACGCTTTGGGTGAGAATCCGACCCTGCGGCGGAACAAGCGTGAGAAGTTGGTCGGGTCGGAAAACCCCAGCACTTCCGACATTTCATTGATCGTCATGCTGGTGTACGTCAGCAGGCGCTTGGCCTCCAGCAATTGGCGGTCATGCATGATCTGCAAGGCTGGCTGCCCGCCTAACTCCCGACACGTCCCATTCAAGTGTGAGACCGAGATGCCCAACTTGTGGGCCAGGTCTTCAATCTTGGGGTGTTCGCGGTAATGCTGTTCGACCAACTGGGTGAAGCGTCGGAAATATTCACGGCTGCGTGGCACCCTGGGGTGGCGGCGCTGGATCGCCTGGCGGCTGACCCACACCAGCAGCACGCTGACCAGGGCGTGCATCATCATGTCCCGTGCCGGTTGATCGTCGGCGTACTCGTCCTGCAAACGGGTGAACAGGTTGTTGAGGTAATCACTGTCCTTGCCCGCCGGGTAGTTGCCCAGGGCGTGCAGGCCATCGACCGTGCTGCCCAGTTGCGCCTGCAAGTGGCTGACCAGGGGCGCCGACAGGGTCACCACGTAACCTTCGACATCTTCGGAAAAACGAAAACCGTGCACACACAGCGGCGGCAGTACCTGCAGGCTCGCTTCGTTGAGGGTGGTGCGCTGGCCTTCGATTTCCAGATGCGCCTGGCCTTTGTGCACGTACAGCAGCTGGCAGAGATCCGCGTGCCGGTGGGGTTGAATTTCCCACTGGTATTCCCGACTGCGGCGGGAAATGGTTTCGCAGTGCAACAAATCGGGGGTCGGCCACTGTTGGCTTTCCCCGTAAAGCTTGAAGACCGGAATCGCGGTGTTGGTCATGGTTTCAATCCGATACTCAGGAAGTGGTCGGTAATCGCCCCGATTGGCAAAAAGCGCAGGCTTTGAAACAGTTTTCACCTTCTTATGCTGCTCGCTCAAGTGAAAAATGTCAGCCACACGTCCACTGACAACTCTTTCACTCGTTCGGTTCGGGTGAAGCCTGAAGGCCATAAGAATAATGAAAACGCTGAAAACCCAAGTCGCCATTATTGGCGCCGGTCCTTCCGGACTGCTGCTCGGCCAGTTGCTGCACAATGCTGGCATCCAGACCCTGATCCTAGAGCGCCAGGCCGCCGATTACGTGCAAGGCCGCATCCGCGCCGGGGTGCTGGAGCAAGGCATGGTCGACCTGCTGCGCGAGGCCGGTGTCAGCCGACGTATGGACGCCGAGGGCCTGGTGCATGACGGTTTCGCCTTGGCGCGCGATGGCCGACTCACGCACATCGACCTCAAGACCCTGACCGGCGGCCAGTCGGTGATGATCTACGGCCAGACCGAAGTCACCCGCGACCTCATGGCCGCCCGTGCAGCAGCCGGCGCCACGACATTGTATGAAGCCTCGAACGTACAACCCCATGACCTGAAAAGTGAGCGTCCCTGGCTGACCTTCGAGCATCAGGGCCAGGCCTTTCGCCTGGAGTGCGATTACGTCGCCGGTTGTGATGGCTTTCACGGCGTGGCCCGTCAGTCGATTCCGCCCGAGGCGCTGCAGGTGTTTGAGCGCGTCTATCCGTTCGGCTGGCTGGGCATGCTTGCCGATACGCCGCCGGTGCACCCGGAGCTGGTGTACGCCAAGCATCCCCGTGGCTTTGCGCTGTGCAGCATGCGTTCGCCGACCCGCAGCCGTTACTACTTGCAAGTGCCCGCGCAGGAGCCCTTGGCCGACTGGTCGGACGAGCGCTTCTGGGATGAGCTGAAAACCCGCCTGCCCGCCGACCTGGCTGAACGGCTGGTCACCGGGCCGTCCCTTGAAAAAAGCATCGCGCCGCTGCGCAGCTTTGTGGTGGAGCCGATGCAGTACGGGCGCCTGTTCCTGCTCGGCGATGCCGCGCATATCGTGCCGCCCACCGGCGCCAAGGGCTTGAACCTGGCGGCCAGTGATGTGAACACCTTGTTTCGGATCTTGCTCAAGGTCTATCGCGAAGGGCGCGTGGAGTTGCTCGAGCGGTACTCCGCCATCTGCCTGCGGCGGGTGTGGAAGGCCGAACGGTTTTCCTGGTGGATGACCTCGATGCTGCATCAATTTCCCGAGGCGGACGGCTTCAGCCAGCGCATTGCCGAGAGCGAGCTGGATTACTTCATTAACTCCGAGGCGGGGCGCAAGACCATCGCGGAAAATTACGTCGGGCTTCCTTACGAAGCTATCGAATAGCCTGCTATCGTATTCGGCATTCCCGCTGGCTGCCGTTGCCTGCGGGCCCTGCTCGAAGGTTCTGCCGTGACCCCTCTCAATCAGCCCGCTCCAACCGTTCCCGCCGTGCGCAGCATCCTCGCCGCGCTGATGCTGGCGATCTTTCTCGGTGCGCTGGACCAGACCATCGTCGCCGTGTCGATGCCGGCCATTTCCGCGCAATTTCATGACGTCAACCTGCTGGCCTGGGTGATCTCCGGCTACATGGTGGCGATGACGGTGGCAGTGCCGATCTACGGCAAACTCGGCGACCTGTATGGGCGGCGGCCGATGATGTTGATCGGCATGGGGCTGTTCACCGTCGCCTCGCTGTTCTGTGGCTTGGCGCAAAGCATGGAGCAACTGGTGCTGGCGCGGGTTCTCCAGGGCATCGGTGCCGGCGGGATGGTCTCGGTAAGCCAGGCGATCATCGGCGACATCATCCCACCCCGCGAGCGCGGGCGTTACCAGGGCTACTTCAGCAGCATGTATGCAGTGGCCAGCGTCGCCGGGCCGGTGTTGGGCGGTTATATGACCCAATACCTGTCCTGGCGTTGGGTGTTCCTGATCAACCTGCCGTTGGGCGCAGTCGCCTGGTACGTGGCCCATCGCACCCTGGTGGGGTTGCCGGTGCCACAACGCAAACCGATCATTGATTACCTCGGCACCGTGCTGATGATCATCGGTTTGACCGCTTTGTTGCTTGGTATCACGCAAATCGGCCAGGGCCATGCCTGGCGTGACGATCAAGTGCTCGGGCTGCTGGCCTGTGCGCTGTTGGCGTTGAGCGTGTTCGTATGGCATGAACGCCGCGCGCCGGAGCCGTTGTTGCCCATGCACCTGTTCGTCAACCGCAGCGCGGTGTTGTGCTGGTGCACGATTTTCATCACCAGCTTCCAGGCGATTTCCCTGACGGTGCTGATGCCGCTGCGTTACCAGACCGTGACCGGCGCCGGTGCCGACAGCGCGGCCCTGCACCTGCTGCCCCTGGCGATGGGGTTGCCGATGGGCGCCTATTTCGCCGGGCGCAGGACGTCGGTGACGGGCCGCTATAAACCGATGATCCTCAGTGGCGCGGTGTTGAGTCCCCTGGCGATTTTCGGCATGGCCTACAGTGCGCCTGAGGCAGTCGGGCTGACGTCATTGTTCATGCTGTTGTGCGGGATTGCTGCGGGGATGCAGTTTCCGACTTCGTTGGTGGGGACGCAGAATTCGGTGGAGCAGCGTGATATTGGCGTGGCGACCAGTACGACCAACCTGTTCCGCTCCCTGGGTGGAGCGGTGGGGGTGGCGTGTATGTCGGCGTTACTGCTGGCGTTGTTGCAGGATGGAAGTTTTGTTCATTTGGCCAGTGGTGCGTTGGTGGGCGAGGGGGGCTCTGGGAATGTGCTGCTTGATGGGCTTAACGCTGCGCCTGGGGCGGCGCGGGATGCGTTGCGAGGGGAGTTGGCGGTGACGTTTCGGCATTTGTTGATGGTGAGTGCGGGGGTGTCGTTGTTGGGGTTGGTGGCGGCGGTGGTGATGCCGGATCGGGTGTTGCGGGGGCTTGGGGATAAGCGCTGAGGCTTGGGGGCGTGGCGGCCTCTGGGCCGACCAGGTCGTTGGGGTTGACTGTGTACATATCCGTTTCTGCGGTAACGCCGGCTGGCGGTTCCGCTCTTACAGCGGGTCACTTTTGGAAGGACCCAAAAGTAACCAAAAGGTCCTCGCCCCACCACTCGGTGCCTCGCCTAGGCTCGGCATGCCCTCACTCCGGCTTGAATCCGTGGGCCGCCGCCATGCGCCATCCATGGCGCAGGGCGGCTAACCCGGCGTCCTGCCGGGTTACCCACGGATTCAAGCCTGCGTTCGGCCAGCGTGGTTTAACGGGGCGACTGAGATCAAGATCCAAAGCAAGAGCAAGAGCAAGATCAAAAGATTGCTGACTTCGTCAGCGTCTGAGGAAGTAGAAGCCACACCGCGCACGCTTCAATGATTAGGTCGGCTCGAAGGCCGCCTCGCTTTGCTTGTGATTTTGCTTTTGATCTTGATCTTAAGCGCCCCGTTAAACCACGCTGGCCGGAATTCGATAGGGATTTGGGGGGTAAACCGGCAGGGATGCCGGTTTAGCCGCCCCGCGCCATGGATGGCGCGTGGCGGCGGCCCCCCAAATCACTGTCGGATTACGGGCACACCGAGCGTGAGCGAGGTGCCGAGTGGTGGGGCAAGAGCCCTTTGGTTACTTTGGGGCTTTTCCAAAGTGACCCGCTGTAAGAGCGGAACCCTAAGCCGCCGTTACCTAAATAACGGATATGTACTCAATAAAACTCACTACTTGGTCGGCCCAGAGGCCGCCACGAAAAACCCCTAATCAGGGACTGTAATACCCCACCGCCACCATAAACCGCCCCGCCTTACGCAAATAAGCATGCTTATTCTCAACCTTCCCCGTCACCGGATTCTTCCACCGATATTTGTACTCCCCCTGATCCTGCTCAGTCATCAGTTGAAGAATCGGCTCACCCACAGGCTTCCCATCCGGGTCCTTGACCTTGGCAAAATCCGTATTGATCAAGCGCAGGTTGGTGCCATGGGCCACATAGCGCCGCGTATCCAGGTCCACCACGAACACGTAGAGATCGTCCTGCAGGAAACCACCCTGCAATGAGTTGATCGCCTTGAGCGTCCCCGCTTCATCCTTCACCAGCGCGTTCACCGCCTTGTTGCGCAGCGCGCGGGCCTGTTCCGGCGTAGCCCGTGGCAGGTAATAGCCGACCGCCAGGATGCGCTCGCCCACGCGCTGGTAAAACACATGCTTGTGCTCGACCTTGCCGTCATTCCAGTTCTGCCAGCGGTAATCGGCCTGCTGGATACCCTGGCCTTCGGGTGCGCTGATAGCTTGCTTGAACGAAGCCTGCAGATCAGGCCCAAGTACCTCGGACACGTCTCGACCGATCAAGGCCGACGAGGGGCCGCCACTGGCCAGCAGCACGCCTTTGGTATCGACCACGAATACGTAGCGGTCCTGGTCGATGAACTCACCTTGGCGGCTGAAAGCGGCCAATGCCTGGTCACCGTTGCTCTGGTAGTACGCCAGGGCTTTTTCCAGCAGCGCCTTGGCCGCCTGGGCCTCCGCATCCTGGGCCGTGGCGGCGTGCACCTGGCTACAGCACAACAGCAACAGCCAGGTGAATCGCAGCAGTGTGTTCATTTATCCGTCCCTCGATTTTGTTGGAATGACAAGAGCGTAGACGGTCGGCGAGGGAATCGTGGCGCAAGCTGATCAAGGCGCCGCCAGCCACTGACTGACGATGCCGTCATACACCCCGGTCGCCACGCTCAGGTGCAACCATTGGTCGACGTAGCTTTTCCAGGCCACATCATCGCGCGGCAGCAGGAAGGCTTTCTGGCTGTACTGCATCTGCCGCTCGGGGTTGACCGCGCACAGTCCCGGTTTTTGCTTTTGCTGGTACCGCGCTTCGCTGGCGTCGGTGATCATCACGTCGGCCTTGCCCGCCAGCAGTTCGTCAAAAATCGTCACGTTGTCGTGCAGGCGTATCTGCGCCTGGGCCAGGTGGGTGCGGGCAAACACTTCGTTGGTGCCACCCGCCGGCTCGATCACCCGCACCTGGGGCTGGTTGATCTGTTCGACGCTCTGGTAGCGCTGTACGTCGGCGCAGCGCACCAGCGGGATCTTGCCGTCGACGCCCAGCGGCTGGCTGAAGAAGGCTTTTTTCTGGCGCTCCAACGACACCGAAATACCGCCCACGGCAATGTCGCAGCGTTGCGCCAGAAAATCCGGCATCAGGGTTTTCCAGGTGGTGGGCACCCAGGTGATCGTCGCGTTGAGGCTCTTGGCCAGGGATTCGGCCATGGCGATATCAATGCCTTGATAGTGACCATCGGCACGCAGCGAGGTGTAGGGCATGTAGTCGCCGGTGGTGCACACCGTCAGCGTGCCACGCTCGATGACGTCGTCGAGGCGCGACGGGCGGGTATCGGCCACGGCGGTGGTTGCCATGCTCGCCAGTACACACAGGGCTAGAGGTGCTTTCATGCGGTCGAATCCTTGGGGCAGGTCGGGTGGTCATTATTGACAGCGCGGGGCAGGGGGACAAGGTGCGTCGCCGGTTTAGCCCTACTGCAATAGCCTCCCGAATCATCAACGGAAGACCCGCAGGGCTTTCGACCTTTTTTTCACGTTGCAGTGGTTAAGCTGCGAACCAAGGTCGTTCTACTTCCGTTATAGCCACATGAGCCCGCGATGTCGTCACAGCCTCCATCCTCCATCGAGACCGAATTCACCGAGCGCCATGACCGTGAGCATGCCAGGGTCTGCGGTGATACACGTCCGCCTGGGCTGTTGCAGCGCCTGGCCGCATGGCGCGATGCGCGGTTGGTGCGCCATGCGTTGAAGGTCGCCGGGGAGCCGGGGTTGATCCTGGACCTGGCCTGCGGCTCCGGGCGGTTCTGGCCGGTGCTGGGCGAGCACGTCAATCGGGTCATCCTGGCGTCGGACAATTCCGAAGAAATGCTCGACCATGCCCGCACCCATCATCCAGCGGCGTTGCTCAAACGTGTCAAGACATTCCCCGGCTCGGCGTTTTCCATCGGGCTTTCGGCCAACGCGGTGGATTGCATTTTCTGCCTGGAGTTGTTTCGCCACGTGCCCAGCACCGAGGTGCGCCTGGCGTTGCTGCGCGAATTTCACCGGGTCAGTCGCGATACCGTGATTGTGTCCGTGGCCGCGCGTACGCCGGTTGAGGATGAGTTTCGCCAGGCGGGCTTCAAGGTTTTGAATCACCGGGAGTTCCTGCCGGGCTCCAAGCTCTGGTGTGTCTACGTCCTGCGTAAGAGGGGATAACTCCCGCCTGTCGGATTATTCGTCATCTCCTGTCTGAGTTTTCATGGTTGCCTGTGCACTGCAGATGCTCGCAAGTCCCTTTCGCGATATATACTGCGCGCCATTCTTCAAGGGAGAGCCGTGTGGCCATCGATATTCACTGGATCTGCGACAACGATAGCCTCGGCCAGCATTGCGCCGAATGGCAGCAGTTGCCATTCGTCGCCCTCGACACCGAATTCATGCGGGTCGACACCTTCTATCCCATTGCCGGGCTGATCCAGATCGGTGATGGCGTGCGCGCTTACCTGATCGATCCGCTGACCATCGACAACTGGCAACCCTTGGCTGCCTTGCTGGAAGACCCAGGCGTGATCAAGGTGGTACACGCCTGCAGCGAAGACCTGGAAGTGCTGTTGCGCCTGACCGGCAGCCTGCCGGCGCCGTTGTTCGACACCCAATTGGCTGCGGCTTACCTGAACCTGGGTTTCTCCATGGGTTACTCGCGCCTGGTGCAAGCGGTGCTCGATATCGACCTGCCCAAGGGCGAGACGCGCTCGGACTGGCTGCAGCGGCCATTGTCCGACACCCAGGTGAGCTACGCCGCCGAAGACGCCGTGCACCTGGCCGAGGTGTATATCCGCCTGCGCCCGCGTCTGTCGGATGACAAGTACACCTGGGTGCTGGAGGACGGTGCCGAACTGGTGGCCAACCTGCGTCGCGAAGTCGACCCGTACGAGGTGTACCGCGACGCCAAGCTGGCGTGGAAGCTGTCGCGCGCCCAACTCGCCGTACTGCGTGAACTGTGCGCCTGGCGCGAACAGCAAGCCCGTGCCCGTGACCTGCCGCGCAACCGCATCATCCGTGAACACTCGTTATGGCCCCTGGCCAAATCCCAGCCGGATAACCTCGCCGCCCTGGGCAAGATCGAAGACATGCACCCGCGCACCGTGCGTCAGGACGGCCAGTTCCTGCTCGACCTGATCAAGCGTGCGGGCAGCGTGCCCATGGACCAATGGCCGCCTGCCGTGCCTGAACCGCTGCCGGTCGACGCCGCCGCGCTGATCAAGCAACTGCGCGCCCTGGGCCAGGCTGAAGCCGAACGCCTGGACATGGCCCCGGAACTGATGCTGCGCAAGAAAACCCTCGAAGCCCTGGTTAAAAGTGGCTACCCCGATGGGCCTTACCAATTGCCAGACTCGCTGCGTGGCTGGCGTCGCGAGTTGATGGGCCAGGCGCTGCTCGACAGCCTGGCCACTGCCGGAGAACAGCCTTGAAACGTATCTGCTCCATTTATCGCAGCTTGAAAAAAGACGGCATGTACCTCTACGTCCTCAAAAGTGACGCCCTGGAGCGGGTGCCGGAGCCGTTGATGATGGCCTTCGGCAAGCCGCATCACGCGTTCGACATGGTGTTGACACCGCAGCGCAAGCTGTCGCGCGAAGACATCGTCGTGGTCCTGGAAAACCTCGACAAGCAGGGCTACCACCTGCAAATGCCGCCGGCCGAGGACGAGTACATCGAACACTTGCCCGAAGAGCTGCTGCGACGCAACGACCCGATGTGATCGGTGGGTGCCCGGTGCCGGGCACATTCTTCAACGCAATCGTATTGAGTTGGCGGTGGCCGTAAGGATGCGGGCGGCCGTCTGTACTGTTTTTGAAAGGTTTGAACCATGCGTGTTCTGATTGCTGAACAGGATCACCCGCTCTACGCCCAATTGCTTCGCGAAGCCGCGCCCGACCTCGAGGTGCTGACCAGCGGCGACTCGGCCGAACTCTCGCGCCTGGCCGCCGATTGCCCGGTATGGCTGGGCCAGCCGGACCTGCTGGCAACGCTGTTGCGCCAGGGCCACCACCCGCAATGGCTGCAATCGACCTGGGCCGGTATCACGCCGCTGCTGGCTGAAGGCCTGCCGCGTGATTATCGCCTGACCCGTGCGGTCGGTATCTTTGGCCAGGTCATGGCCGAATTCGTCCTCACTTACATGCTCGGCCACGAACGTGAAGTGCTGGCGCGGCTGGTCAGCCAGGTCGAGCGCAAGTGGGACAACCGCTTGGGCCAGAGCCTGGCGGGGCGCAAGGTGCTGGTCGTCGGAACCGGCGATATTGGCCAGAGCGTGGCGCAGTTCCTGCTGCCGTTCGGCGTCAAGCTGTATGGCATCGCCAGCCAGGCCCGCGAGCAGGCGCCATTTATTGAAGTCGCCGGGCTCGATCAATTGGGCCGGCTGGTGGGCGAGGTGGATTATGTGATCAACCTGCTGCCCAACACCCCCGAAACCCATGACCTGTACGACGCGGCCCTGTTCAAGCAATTCAAGCCGACCGGGCTGTTTATCAACGTCGGGCGCGGCGTGGCGGTGGTCGATGCCGATCTGGTCGAAGCCCTGAAAGAAGGGCACCTGGCCGGTGCGGTGATCGACGTGTGCCGCCAGGAACCGCTGCCGCAGCGCCATCCGTTCTGGACGGCGTGGGGCTTATTGTTGACCGGGCACAGCTCGGCGCCGACCTCGCCGTCGATGATGGTGGAGCTGTTCGTGCATAACGTGCGTGCGTACCAGGCCAAACAGGCACTGCGCGGGGAAGTGGATTTTGAGCGCGGCTACTGACACAACGCGGTAAAAAAATGTGGGAGGGGGCTTGCCCTGATGATGCTCCTGTAGGAGCGAGCTTGCTCGCGAAAAACGTTCAGGCAACGCGTTCATTCTGGATAAACGCGGGCGCTTTGGGTTCTTCGCGAGCAAGCTCGCTCCTACAAAAAGCCCTAACTGGCTCGCATTAGTGCACGCTTCAGAGACTGAAGTCGCCTTCCGAGACCAGCTCGCTCAGCGGCTTGCGCGGGCTCGGCGCTTCGCGGCCTTGCAAATACTCCGGCAGGCTCGACTTATCCCCCAGCTTGCCGATGGCCACGGCGGCATGCAGTGCATACCCTTCTGGAATCTTCAGCACCTTGCGGGTCAGCTCCTGATCGAAGCCGGCCATGCCGTGGGTGTGCCAGCCGCTCAGGCTGGCTTGCAGGGCCAGGTGAGCCCAGGCGGCGCCGGTGTCGAAGGTGTGCCACAAGGCCGGGGTTTCTTCCTTGGCGCCGGGGGCGATGAAGTCGGTTTTCGAGGCGATGATCACCAGCGCCGACGCATGCTGCGCCCAGCCCTGGTTGAATTCATTGAGCAGGCCCAGGAAGCGCGGCCAATCCGGCGTGTCACGACGGGCATAAAGAAAACGCCATGGCTGCGAGTTGTACGCCGAAGGGGCCCAACGCGCCGCCTCGAAGAAGCTCAGCAGGGTTTCCTGGGGAATGCTCTCGCCGGTAAAGGCGCGCGGCGACCAGCGGTCGATAAACTGGGGGTGGATCGGGTAGTCGGCAACACGGGTCATGAGCAGTTCCTGATCGTCGATTCGGCGCTCAAAACTACTGCGCCGCTACTAGACTGACAAGTGTTGTTACACCGCCAGTCGACAGCGCTTGGCCCCAGGGGGCTTGGGCACTAGACTGGCGGCCTTTTCACCTACCGATACTGATGCAGAGCCATGGCCGCCAAAGTCGAACCTTTCTGGATACGCAAAACCCTCGAACACCTCGACCAGGAGGAATGGGAGTCGTTGTGCGACGGCTGTGGCCTGTGCTGCCTGCAAAAGCTTGAGGATGAAGACGACAACAGCGTCTATTACACGCGCATCGCCTGCAAACTGCTCGACCTGAAAACCTGCCAGTGCACCGACTATCCCAACCGTCGCGCGTCGGTGCCCGACTGCATCCAGCTCACACCCGGCCAGGCCGACCAGTTCAAGTGGCTGCCGCCCACCTGCGGCTATCGGCTGGTCAGCGAGCGCAAGGATTTGCCACTGTGGCACCACCTGGTCTGTGGCGACCGCGACGCCGTGCACCAGGAACGCATTTCCCAGTCCGGGCGCATGCTCAGCGAAGGCAGCGTGCCAGAGGACGACTGGGAGGATTACCTGATCTTCCGGGCAGGTTGAACAAGGAGTGTGTATGAGGGTGGGATTCAAGCTGGCGACCGCTGCCGTGTTGCTGGCGCTGAGCATGCCGGCGTGGTGCGCGAAGAAAGTCGACCTGGATTACCACGTCAAACTCCTGCCCCAGAGCGATCAGGCCGAAGTGCGCGTGAGCCTGTCCCAGGGTTCCGCCGTGCGCAGCCTGGATTTTGACCTGGGCCAGGACGGTGACTACAGCGACTTCAAGGCCGATGGGCAATGGAAAGTCACTGGTCATCGCGGTCATTGGCAACCCGGCGCCGACAAGGCCAGCCTGACCTACCGTGTACGCCTCACCCACGCGCGCAAGCCGGGCAGCTATGAAACGCGGATGACGCCAGGCTGGGCGCTGTTTCGTGGCGATGACCTGGTGCCCGCCGCACGGCTGGACCAGCAGGATGGTGTGGAGTTGGTCGCGCGGCTGATGTTCGAACTGCCGCCGGGTTGGAAAAGTGTCGAGACCGCCTGGCCGCGTATCGGCAAGAACCGGTTCCGCATCGACAACGTATCCCGCCTGTTCGACCGCCCCACCGGCTGGATGCTCGCCGGTAACCTGGGCAGCCGCCGCATGCGCCTGGGGGAAACCGAGGTCACCGTGACCTCGCCCAAGGGCCAGGGCATGCGGCGTATGGATGTGCTGACGCTGCTGACCTTCGTGTGGCCGCAGGTGGAAGCCGCGTTCCCGCGCCATCCGGCCAAATTGCTGGTGGTGGGCGCCAGCGATCCGATGCGCCGTGGCGCAGTTTCGGCGCATGATTCGGTCTACCTCAATAGCCGCACCCCGCTGGTCAGCGAGGACGGCAGCAGCCCGTTGATCCGCGAAGTGGTGCAGGCCATCGCCCGCTTCAATGACCACGACAGCAGCGACTGGATCAGCGAAGGCCTGGCCGGCTACTATGCCATTGAACTGGTACGCCGCGCCGGGGGCATCACCGATGAGCGGTATCAAGCGATACAGGCGCGCTTGGCGAAGGAGGGCAAGGACGTGACGCGCCTGCGTGGCGAGCACGTCAGCGGCGCGACGGTGTCACGGGCCGTGGTGGTGTTGCAGGAGCTGGACCGAGAGATTCGCGTGAAAACCCATAACAAGCGCTCGCTGGATGACCTGGCGCAGGCGGTGATGCGGGCCGGTAGCGTTACCACAAAAGAGTTTGTGCAACTGGCTGAGCGCATCATCGATGGTTCATCCGCCGTGCTCGACAGCAAGCTGCTGCGCTGATCTTCAAGCCATGCACAAAGCAAAATGTGGGAGGGGGCTTGCTCCCGATTGCTGTGGTTCAGTCACTGTATGCGGTGACTGACACCCTGCTATCGGGAGCAAGCCCCCTCCCACATTTGAATCTCTATAGGCCGAAGACCTGGGTCACCCCACGGTTTTCGTGGCTTTCTCAGCCGCCACTTCAGCCTTGGTCTTCAAGTTCTGCAGCTCCGCGCCAGCGCGCTCGATCTTCGTGCGTACGCTGTTCATTTCCTGGCGGCCTTGCTCCAGCTTGTCCTTGAGCGAACTGTGCCCGGTGAAACCCCGAGCCAGCGCCACGCCACCAATCGCCACCTGGATCAGCCCGAAGAGCCCGCCACGGCGCAGGCCTTTGCCTACCATCATCACGCCACCGGCCACCGAGCCGATGCGCTCCCAGCCGTGCACGTTCTGTGTACGCGGGGCTTCAGGCTGCTGATGTTCGATGAAAGGTCGCAGGGTTTTGCTGTCGCTCATGGTCTGTCTCCTACAAAGGCAAGTGTAAGTAGCTGACTGTTCTCGAGGGCCGGATGTTCCCGATATTTCAGTACTTGGGGCCCGAGCGGGTGTTGTTGCCCTTGGCCAGGCGGTCGTAGAGCACCACGTTGACGGTGGCGGCAAGGTTCATGCAGCCAGTGGTCGGAATATAGACGACGTCTTCGCACCAGTCGCGAATGTCTTTATCCAGCGAGCCATCTTCCGGGCCGAAGATATACAGCGCGCGGTCGGGGTGGGTGTATTCGGGCAGCGGGCGGGCGCCTTCCACCAGTTCCACGGCGACGGGGATGCAGCCCAGGGGCAGGATCTTCTTCAGGTCATCGATGCCGATCAGCGGAATGTCGTGGTGAACCTTCTTGGTGTCGGTGATGAAGTCCCGCGCGCGCTCGTAACGCACGCCGGTATAGAACACCGAAGCCACACCGTAGCAGCCGGCGGCGCGCATCACCGAGCCGACGTTTTCAGGGGATTTGGGGTTGTACAGACCGATGCAGCTGTAGCGTTTATTGCCCACGGGGAAGGGTGCCTTGGAGAAAAAACGCGATTATACGGCTTTGGGGCATCGTGGTGCTGGGGCGATCGCTATCGGGAGCAAGCCCCCTCCCACATTTTGATTTGTGAATACAGTCAAATGTGGGAGGGGGCTTGCTCCCGATGAGGCCGGAACAGGCGACAAAATCCTCAGTCGTCCTTCTTCATCAACCCCGCCAACGCCGCAAACGGGTTGTGCGTGGCCTTGGCAATCGTCGGGCTGCTGGTGGAACCTTCGCCGAAGTACTGCTGGTCGGTATAGCGCGAGTGCTCGTTGTCATGGCAGTACAGGCAGAGCAGTTCCCAGTTGGAGCCGTCCTGGGGGTTGTCGTCATGATTGTGGTTGCGGTGGTGCACGGTCAGTTCGCTCAGGCGCTTGCCGGCGAATTCACGGGCGCAGCGGCCGCACACGTGGGGGTACATTTTCAGGGCTTTGTCGCGGTAGCCCATTTCCCGGTCGCGCTGGGCATCGGCGAGGATGCGGTCCAGCTTGGCGGTGTGGGAGGGCGGATTGGTCGAGCTCATCATGGCTCCTGGCTATTGGGTGGTCACGGACAGGTTGATTCTAGCTAATCACAGCGCAATTAGCCCTTGAGCTTTTCCGCAATCCAGATGGTATGCCGCGTGCCCTTGTTGCCGTGGGCAAACACCTGCACTTCCTCGGCCTTGAAACCGGCCTTGCGCAGTTTGTCGCTGAACAGTTTGTCGGCGCTGGCTGACCACACCGCCAGCACGCCCTTGGGGCGCAGCGCTTTGGCGCAGGCGGCCAAGCCACCGGCGGAATACAGCCAGCTGTTGGCCTTCTGCGTCAGGCCTTCAGGGCCGTTATCGACGTCGAGCATGATCGCATCAAAGCCCTGGGGCTCGGCCTGCAGCACCTTGGCCACGTCTTCCAGGCGGATCACCGTGCGTGGGTCGAGCAAGGGGCGGCCGGACTTTTCGCCCAGCGGCCCACGGTTCCACTCCACCACGCCCGGGACCAATTCCGCCACCACCACTTCGGAGCTCTTGCCCAGGTGCTTGAGCGCCGAGGCCAGGGTGAATCCCATGCCCAGGCCGCCGATCAGCACCCGTGAGCCCGGGCGCCCCGCGACCTTGCGGCAGGGGATCTCCGCCAGGGCGTCTTCGGAGCCGTGCATGCGCGTGTTCATCAACTGGCCACCGTCACCGCCCTGAATCTTGATCACGAAATCCTCGCCGTATTCGAACAGGCACAAGGCACCGCCGTTGTCGGGGATCGGAGTGGTGTCCAGCAGAACGAAACGTTTCATGGAAATCTCATTGGGAAGGGCATTCTTGCGCGGTTGGGAGTAGCCTTACGACATTCCGGTCAGGCCATGGAGCCATCGATGAAGTGCAGTATTCTAACGGTCATTGTGCTTGGCGCGCTCGCATTGGGTGCGGCGCAGGCGCAGGAGTCGCAAACCGTACCGGTCGCCCCCGCACCCACCCCCGGCGCGCCGGGCACGCCAACGCCTACGTTGTACCCGCAGGTCACGCCGCCCGTCGTGCCCAAGACCAACGGCTCGCCGCCCCTGGCACCCATCGTGCTGCCGGCGCCGCCCAAGGACCAGACCGTGCCGGGCCTGCAGCAGAACGACAGCAAGCCGAAGACGCCTGGCGGTTAAAACTGTTGCGCCAGTAATTGCCCGTCAGCCATGCGCAAACGCTTGGACAGGGCGATGGCAATCGCGCGGATGATCTTTGCCGCTACCCTGGGCGCTTCGTTGAGCATTTTCTCCAGGGCGTCCTTGCCCAGGTTCAGCAGCACACAGTCGGTGGCCGCCATGCAGCTGGCCGAGCGCCGTTCGCCGTCGAGTACCGCCATTTCGCCAAAGGCCCGGCCGCTGCGCAGGGTGGCAATGGTCAGGCGTTGGCCCGCGTGGTTGGTTTTCTGCACCGCCACCTGGCCGCTGTGGAGGATGCACATGAAGGTGCCGGCATCGCCCTCGAGGAAAATCACCTCATCCTGGGCAATGCTGCTGATATTGAAGTAGCCCGCGGCGATATGAAAATCTTCCGGTAGCAGCGGGTCGAACAGGCCGCAGTCCATCAGCATGTCGCGGATTTCTTGGTTGAGCAGGGTGGGTTCTGACATAACTGCGATCTTGGTCCATCAATTCGGTAGGCGGTCCTGTGTTCAGACAGGACCGCCTGGCTAAGTTCCTAAATCAGTTCCAGCGCCTTGAAGACAAAGGCGTATTCGAGCGCTACGTCACGTAATCCCTGGTAACGGCCACTCATGCCACCGTGACCGGCACCCAGCTCGGTCTTGAGCAGCAGCAGGTTGTCGTCGGTCTTGGTGTCGCGCAATTTGGCCACCCACTTGGCCGCTTCCCAGTACTGCACGCGGCTGTCGTTGTAACCGGCGATCACCAGCAGGTGCGGGTAGGCCTGGGCCCGCACGTTTTCGTAAGGCGCATACGCCTTGATGCGCGCATACACCTCGGGCTCCTGCGGGTTGCCCCATTCGTCGTACTCCGTGACGGTCAGCGGCAGGTCCGGGTCGAGCATGGTGTTGAGCACATCGACAAACGGTACTTCGGCGATCGCCGCCTGGAACAGCTCCGGGCGCTGGTTGAGCACGGCCCCGATCAACAGGCCGCCGGCGCTGCCGCCGCTGATCGCCAGCTGCCTGGCGGTAGTCAGGCCCTGGGCGATGAGGTGTTCGGCGCAGGCGATGAAATCGCTGAACGTGTTCTGCTTGTGTTCCTGCTTGCCGTTGCGATACCAGGCTTCACCCAGTTCGCCGCCGCCGCGCACATGCGCGATGGCAAACGCCACGCCACGGTCGAGCAGGCTCAGGCGTGCGTGGGAGAACCACGGGTCGAGGCTTTGGCCGTACGCGCCGTAGCCATACAGGTACAACGGCGTCGGCTTGCCGAGCTGGTCACGCTTGACCACCAGGCTGATCGGCACCTGGGTGCCGTCGGCGGACGTGGCCCACAGGCGCTGGCTGACGTAGTCGTCGGCATTGAATGCGCCGAGTACCGGGGTTTGCTTGAGCACCTGTTGAGCGCCGCTGGCCAGTTCCAACTGGCGCACCTGGGCCGGGCGGTTCAGGGCTTCATAGCGCAGGCGGACCTTGTCGCTGATAAATTCCAGGCTGTCCTGTACGTAGAGGCTGTAAGCCGCGTCAGGCAATTCCACGCGATAGGCCGGCACGCCCTCGGGGTGCACTTCGATCACCGGCAGGCCACCGATGCGCAGGCTCAAGGTCATGGCGCTGGCATTCAGGCTGATGCCGTCCAGCATCACCTCGTCGCTGTGGGGGATCAGGTTCTGCCAGTCGGCTTCGGTGGGCACCGTGCCGGTGTCGGCGGCAACGAACAGCGCGTAATTGATGCCGTCGCGGTTGCTGCGGATAAACCAGGTCCACTGGCCGTTCAACTGGCCGTGGTCGACATCGTATTCATGGTCTTCTACCCGTGGCGCCAGGCAGGTGAAACCCTGGTGCGGCTGGTCGGCGTCCAGTGCCCAGATTTCGCTGGTGGTCTTGCTGCCCAGGGCCAGCAGCAACTGGCGCTCGGAGCTGGAACGGTAGCAATGCAGGAAGAAACGTCCGTCGGGTTCGTGGAACACTTCCTGCGCCGCCGTGCCGTCCAGGCGGTAGCGGTAGAGTTTGTGCGGGCGATGGGTGTCGTCCAGTTCGCCAAAGAACAGCGTGAGGCTGTCGTTGGCCCAGGTCATGCTGCCGTCGCAGTTGTCGAACGCCAGTTCGCTGACCTTGTCGGTAGCCAATTCCTTCACGAACAGGGTGTAGATCTCTTCACCACTGGTGTCGAGGCTGTAGGCCAGGCGCTGATGGTCGGGGCTGATGCTGAACGCGCCGAGGGAGAAAAACCCGCCATTGGCCAGCTCGTTCGGGTCCAGCAGCAGTTCTTCGCTGTGCTCATCCACCTGGTTGCTGTCATCGGCCGGGCGGCGGCAGCGGTAGTGGCGCGCGTATTCGTCACCGGCGGTGGTGCGGGTGTAGTACAGATACGGGCCCCAGGGGGAGGGCAGGGACAAGTCGGTTTCCAGGATACGGCCCTTGATCTCTTCGAACAGGCTCTCGCGCAACGCCTGCTGGTCGGCGAGCTGCGCCTCTTGCCAGGCGTTTTCGGCCTTGAGGTAATCGAGGACGTCGCGGCTGTCACGCTCCTGCAGCCAGGCGTACGGGTCTGGGCCTGGGGCCTTGCGGGCAATCGGTGCGGTCGAAATAGGCATGGATGATTCTCTATCGGGCGGACGGTGGCCGGCATTGCAGCCGCGACACGCAAAAGCCGTTATCATAGCCGCCTCTTTGCCAGCCTTGCCATGGACACCATGACCGAGAACGACTATCTGACCGCTTGGGGCCTTTACGCCTTCGCCGCTTTGGGCTGCCTGTTAGTGTGGTGGCGCATGACCCGCTGGATGTGGCGCTGGCTGCGTGAGCCGTTGCAGTTACTGATGGCGGTGCTGTTGCTCAGCCCCACCATCGTCGACCCGATCAAGACCCAGTTCGCGCCGGCCGTGGCGATCACCGCCCTGGACCTGGTGCTCAAGGTTGGCAATAACGCCTGGCGCGCCATCTCCGACCTGTTCATGTACACCATGATCGTGTTCGGGCTGTACATCGTGTTCGTGTTGATCCGCTGGCCCCTCGAGCGCGCCGCCAACGCCCGCCGCGAGCGCAAGGCCGCCACGGATGCCGCGTTGGCCGCCGAGCCGGAAGAAGACGAACCGTTCCATCGCCCGGCGCCCGTCGGTGGCATGCGGGTCGAACCGCGCCTTTAACGTTGTCCGCCCTGCAGCGAGAGCCCTGGCATGTGTGAATTATTGGGCATGAGTGCCAACGTCCCCACCGATATCGTGTTCAGCTTCACCGGCCTGATGCAGCGGGGCGGGCGTACCGGCCCGCACCGCGACGGTTGGGGCATCGCCTTCTACGAAGGCCGTGGCCTGCGCCTGTTCCAGGATCCGGCCGCGAGCAGCGAGTCGGAAGTCGCGTTGCTGGTGCAGCGTTATCCCATCAAGAGCGAAGTGGTGATCGGCCATATCCGCCAGGCCAATGTGGGCAAGGTGAGCCTGGCCAATACCCACCCGTTCGTGCGCGAACTGTGGGGCCGCAACTGGTGTTTTGCGCACAATGGCCAACTGGCCGACTTCACCCCCCGCGCCACCTTTTACCGACCGGTCGGCGACACCGACAGCGAAGCGGCATTCTGCGACCTGCTCAACCGCGTGCGCGAAGCCTTCCCGGAGCCGGTGGACATCGAGCACATGCTGCCGGACCTGATCGCCGCCTGTGCCGAATACCGCAGCAAAGGCGTGTTCAACTGCCTGCTCAGTGATGGCGACTGGCTGTTTTGCTACTGTTCGACCAAGCTGGCGCAGATCACCCGGCGCGCCCCGTTTGGCCCGGCCCGCTTGAAAGATGTCGACGTGATTGTCGATTTCCAGGCCGAAACCACCCCCAATGACGTGGTAACGGTGATCGCCACCGAGCCGCTGACCGACAACGAAAACTGGACCCGCTACGAACCGGGCCAATGGAGCCTGTGGCGACGCGGTGAATGCGTCAGCCAAGGCGTTACCGAATAAGGAATCGACCATGTTGCTCAGTTATCTGCGGTTGGTGCTGTTTGCCATTGGCTTGTTGGTCGGTGTGCAAGTGCCGGGCTTCATCAACGATTACGCCAAGCGCGTCGAAGCCCACCTGATCGAGGCCCAGACAGGCTTGCGCGGGTTCGAGTCCACTGCGCAGCAGTTCTTCAACGGTGACATGCAAGCTTTGGTGGCGCATTACCGTGCCAGTGACGATCCGGTGTTCCAGAGCGACGCGAGCAGCCTGGGCGCGATGCTCGACCGGCAGCTCGAGTTGGACAAGCAATTCCAGGCCATGCAAGGCCCCTGGTACATCCGCGCCCTGCAAGTGGCGGTGGCCGCCGATCCGGATATTCGCCTGGAAACCTGGAATGGCTACAGCTACCAGATATTGCTCACGCCCGAAGCCATGGGCTGGGGCCTGGGCGGGGCGATGCTGTTGTCGTTCGGTATCGAATGCCTGTACCGACTGATCGATTGGGTGGTGCTGGGCGGTCGGCGCCTGCGCCAGAGCCGGCCGATCGAAGAGCGGGATCTCAAAGGCCTCTAAAATGTGGGAGGGGGCTTGCTCCCGATAGCGATGTGTCAGTCAGCCTATGTTTGGCTGACCCACCGCAATCGGGAGCAAGCCCCCTCCCACATGTGTATCCAGTTTAGTCAGTTGCTCAGCACCATCCGCTCTTCGCCGACCTCTTCGGCGTAGCGAGCAACGACCTTCTGGCACAACCCCACAATCTCCTCCACCAATTCCACCCCGACCCGCCACGACACCACCACCTGCAGGTTTGGCAACTTCTGCGCCATCGGCAGCATCACCAATTCCCCCCGTGCCAGTTCTTCGCTGACCAGCACCGGCGGCAGTGCGCCAATGCCAAAGCCATCGCGCAGTAAACGGGTGATGGCCGATACCGAGTTGACGCAATTCATCCGTGGCGCGGCCACGCCATTGGCCTGCATCAAGCTCAATACATCCTGATGGGGGCAGGAGTTTTTCGAGTAGGTGATGATACGTTCCTGGGCCAATTCGGCGAGGGAAGCGTAGTCGCGGTTATAGATCGACTGGCTGGCGACGATCCACGCCATAGGGTGGCTGCCCAGTTCCAGGCTGCGCACGCTTTCCAGGCGCAGCAGGTCGGTTTGCAGGATCAGATCGAGGAAGCCTTTTTGCAGCTGATCGCTTAAGTTCAAAGCGGTATCGGCGACCAATTCGATTTCTACCCGCGGGAACAGGCTCATCAACTCAGCGACCAACGGGCTGAGCCAGGTGTGGATCACGGTGTCCATCGCGCCGATCCGAATCCGTCCGACCTTGCTGCTGGTGGTTTCCAGGGACTGTTTCAAGCCCTGCATGGTCACCATCATCTGCTCGGCATAATCGAGCACCTTCAAACCTTCCGGGGTCAGGCTCACGCCACGCGAATCGCGCAGGAACAGCTTCACCCCCAACTCGCTTTCGAGCACGGCAATGCGGCTGGAAATCGACGCTTGGGTGGTGAACAGCTTTTCGGCGGTCAGGCGGAAACTCTTGAGCTTGGCCACCCAGACGAAGGTTTCGAGGAACTTCAAATTCATGGGATCAACTTTTTCTTATGCTTGGATCGGTTTTTATTAGTTGGACGCCGCACCGGCCAGCGCCAAAAATCGAGTCGTTCCACGATAAGCGTCGTTGGGGTTCAGGACAACATCGTTGCGAGATGTTGGTAAAAGATCCCACACTACAAAAAAACAAAGCCTACAGGAGCGACCCCGTGAGCCGCCTGCTATTGAATTGCGACATCGGCGAAAGCTTTGGCAACTGGACGATGGGTCTGGA
Source organism: Pseudomonas sp. R4-34-07 (assembly GCF_003852375.1). Lineage (NCBI taxonomy): Bacteria > Pseudomonadati > Pseudomonadota > Gammaproteobacteria > Pseudomonadales > Pseudomonadaceae > Pseudomonas > Pseudomonas sp. R4-34-07. Next base: position 1,566,542 of record NZ_CP027760.1, read on the forward strand.
CGCTGAAGTCATGCCGTTCATCGACTGCGCCAACGTGGCCTGCGGCTTCCATGCCGGCGACCCGAGCATCATGCGCAAGACCGTCAGCCTGGCGTTCAAGCACGCCGTGCAAGTGGGCGCACACCCGGCCTATCAGGACCTGCAAGGCTTCGGCCGGCGCTCCATGAACTACACGCCCCAGGAAATCCAGGACCTGCTGCATTACCAGATCGGTGCGCTGGATGGCATCTGCCGGGCACAAGGGGCGCGCGTCAGTTACGTGAAACCCCATGGCGCGATGTACAACGACATGATGGCCAATCCCGCCCAGCTGCGCGCGGTGATCCAGGCCGTGGCCGCTTACGGCGACCTGCCGCTGATGTTGCTGGCCACGCGCGACAACAGCGCGGCCCAGGCCGTGGGCGATGAATACGGCGTGACCCTGTGGTTCGAAGCCTTTGCCGACCGCGCCTATGACAGCCAGGGCCATCTGGTTTCCCGCCAACTGCCGGGTGCGGTGCACCACGACACCGAGACCATCGTCAATCAGGCGGTGACTATTTCCCGAGGTGAGGCCCTGAGCGCCAGCGACGGCAGCGCCTTGGTCTTGCAGGCCCACACGTTGTGCGTCCACGGTGATAACGCCAGCTCGGTGGCTGCGGTGCAGCGTATCCGCCAGGCGTTGAAACCAGCATGAAGCCACGGATTGAAGTGGTGGCCATCGACTGCCTGATGGTGCGGCTGTTCGATGAGATTGCCGAAACCAACATGCCGTGGATGCTCGCCGCCACCCAGCGGTTGCGCAGCGGGTTCGGCGGTGCCTTGGTCGACCTGGTGCCGTCCTACACCACTTTGATGGTGCATTACGACCTCGCCACGCTGGCCCCGGCCGAGGCGCGGGCGTTGATCGACCAGGCGCTGACCGACTTGCAGCCCCAGGCCCAGGGCGGCGGCCGCTGCCATGTGCTGCCGGTGTGGTACGACCTGAGCGTCGGCCCGGAACTGGCCTTGCTGGCACAGCGCAGTGGGCTTGCGGTGGCTGAAGTGATCCGTCGCCACAGCACTCACCTTTATCAAGTGTTCGCCCTCGGTTTCGCCCCCGGTTTTGCCTTTATGGGGCTGGTGGATGAAGTCCTCGCCACACCGCGCCTCAGCACCCCGCGCAAACGCGTGACGGCCGGCAGTGTGGGTATCGCCGAGCGGCAAACCGCCGCCTATCCGGTGGTGTCCCCTGGTGGCTGGAACCTGATCGGGCGCACCCCGGCCAAACTGTTCGACCGCGAGCGCGACGGCTACAGCCTGATGCAGCCGGGCGACACGGTGCGCTTCGAGGCGGTCAGCCACGCGGAGTTCGTCAACCTGGGCGGCGACGACACGCCCTTGGAGGCACAGGCATGAGCCGCTTGTTGATCGAAGCCAGCACGCCGCTGTGCCTGTTGCAGGATGCCGGACGTTTCGGCGTGCGCCACCTGGGCGTGACCCAGGGCGGCGCGCTGGATTGGGTGTCGATGTCGTGGGCCAATTGGCTGCTGGGCAATGCGCTGGATGCGCCCGTGGTGGAAATCACCCTGGGCGGCTTTACCGTGCAGGCCGAGGACTACTGCCTGCTGGCCCTGGCCGGTGCCGACCTTGGCGCCTTTATCGACGAGCGCGCCATCAGCCCAGGGCGCAGTTTTATCCTGCAAAAAGGCCAGCGCTTGCGCTTTATCCAGCCGTTCAAGGGCGCGCGGGCTTACCTGGCGGCGCCGGGCGGGTTCGATGCACCGCAGGTGCTGGGCAGCTGTGCAACGGTGGTGCGTGAGGAGTTGGGCGGCGTCGACGGTTTGGGCAAGGCATTGGCCGAAGGCGGGCGCTTGGCTTATTTTGGCACGGGCGGGACGATGAGGGTGCTGGCCAACCCGGATTTGCAATCCGGTGCCTCACTGGACGTAATCGTCGGCGCCCAAATAGGCCAGTTCAGCGGGCAGAGTTTATTCGACGCTTTCAACACCGAATGGGCGCTGGACAGCCGCGCCGACCGCATGGGCATGCGCTTGCTCGGCACGCCGCTGCACTATCAGGGGCTGTCGTTGATTTCCGAAGGGATTCCGTTGGGCGCGATCCAGGTGCCGCCGGATGGGCAGCCGATTGTGCTGCTCAATGATCGGCAGACCATTGGTGGTTATCCACGGTTGGGTGCGCTGACGCCTTTATCCCTGGCGCGCCTGGCGCAGTGCCTGCCGGGGGAGAAGGTGCGATTGACACCGGTGGTGCAGGAAACCGCGCATCGGCAGCACATCGACTATTTGCGCCGATTCCAGTAACACTGCAGTCCAAAATGTGGGAGGGGGCTTGCTCCCGATAGCGGTGGTCCAGTCACTGATGTATTGACTGACATACTGCTATCGGGGGCAAGCCCCCTCCCACATTGGATGTGTATTGGATTTGGGTTACTTGGAGAGAAAACGCATACCTTCTTCCAACCCGCGCAACGTCAGCGGGTACATCTGGTCCTCCACCAACTCGCGCACGATCCCCGTCGACGCCGTATACCCCCAGGTATCCTTGGGATACGGGTTTATCCAGATCAGCTTCTTGTACTTGGCCATGAACCGCTGCATCCATACATACCCAGGCTCCTCGTTCCAGTGTTCGACGCTGCCGCCGGCCTGGGTGATTTCATAGGGCGCCATGGACGCATCGCCGATAAAGATCACTTTGTAGTCCGCGCCGTACTTGTGCAGAAGGTCCTGAGTGGAGGTGCGCTCCGAGGTGCGGCGCTGGTTGTTCTTCCACACAGACTCGTACACGAAGTTATGAAAGTAGAAGTACTCCAAGTGCTTGAACTCGGTCTTGCAGGCAGAGAACAGCTCTTCGCAGATCTTCACATGGGCGTCCATCGAGCCGCCGATATCGAACAGCAGCAACAGCTTGATAGTGTTGCGTCGTTCGGGGCGCATCTGGATATTCAACAGCCCGGCGTCGCGCGCGGTGTGGTCGATGGTGCCATCGATGTCCAGCTCTTCCGCCGCACCCTGGCGGGCGAATTTGCGCAGGCGGCGCAGGGCGATCTTGATGTTGCGCGTGCCCAGTTCCACCTGATCGTCGAGGTTCTTGTACTCGCGCTGGTCCCACACCTTCACCGCCTTGCCCTGGCGCTTGCCCGCATCGCCCACACGAATGCCTTCCGGGTTGTAGCCGCCGGAACCGAAGGGGCTGGTGCCGCCGGTGCCGATCCATTTGTTGCCGCCGGCGTGGCGTTCTTTCTGTTCTTCCAGGCGTTTCTTGAATTCCTCGATCAGCTTATCGAGGCCGCCTAGTGACTGGATCTGCGCGCGTTCTTCATCGCTCAGCGAGCGCTCGAACTCTTTGCGCAGCCACTCTTCGGGGATCAGCGCCTGCAGGTGATCGTCGAGCTTTTCGAGGCCATTGAAGTAGGCGCCAAAAGCCCGGTCGAACTTGTCGAAATGCCGTTCATCCTTGACCAGGATCGCCCGCGCCAGGTAGTAGAACTCGTCCATGTCGGCGAAGGTCACGCGTTGTTTCAGCGCGTTGATCAGGTCGAGCAGTTCACGCACCGACACCGGCACCTTGGCGGCCCGCATTTCATTGAACAGGTTGAGCAACATCAGCGATTACCGCGACGGCTCATGAACGCCAGACGCTCCAGCAGTTGTACGTCCTGCTCGTTCTTCACCAAGGCGCCTGCCAGCGGCGGGATGGCCTTGGTCGGGTCGCGCTCGCGCAGCACGGCTTCGCCGATATTGTCGGCCATCAGCAGCTTGAGCCAGTCCACCAGTTCGGAGGTGGAGGGTTTTTTCTTCAAGCCGGGCACCTTGCGTACGTCGAAGAACACGTCCAGCGCTTCGCTGACCAGGTCTTTCTTGATGTCCGGGTAGTGCACGTCGACGATTTTTTGCAGGGTGGTGCGGTCGGGGAAGGCGATGTAATGGAAGAAGCAGCGGCGCAGGAACGCGTCCGGCAGCTCTTTTTCGTTGTTGGAGGTAATGATGATGATCGGGCGTTTCTTGGCCTTGATGGTCTCGTCGATTTCGTAGACGTAGAACTCCATCTTGTCGAGTTCCTGCAACAGGTCGTTGGGGAACTCGATGTCGGCCTTGTCGATTTCGTCGATCAGCAGGATCACCCGCTCCTCGGATTCGAAGGCTTCCCAGAGCTTGCCCTTTTTCAGGTAGTTGCGCACGTCGTGCACCTTGTCCACACCCAGTTGCGAGTCGCGCAGGCGGCTGACCGCGTCGTACTCGTAGAGGCCCTGGTGGGCCTTGGTGGTGGACTTGATGTGCCAGGTGATCAATCTGGCACCAAAGGACTCGGCCAATTGCTCGGCGAGCATGGTCTTGCCGGTGCCCGGTTCGCCCTTGACCAGCAGCGGACGCTCCAGGGTGATGGCGGCGTTGACGGCCAGTTTCAGGTCATCGGTAGCCACATAGGCCTGGGTGCCTTCGAACTTCATCGGTCATTCCTCGAATTCATCAATGCCCGACTATACCGCGCAGCCCCGGCGACTGTGAACGCAGACGGGCTATTCAGTCTCTGAATGGCCGGTCAGGCTCACTCCGCCGTTGGCTTGGGTTGTTCATAGCGCGCGTTGAACGCCTGGATGAACCCGTTGCGCAGAATCGCGATCACCGCGGAAAACGCACTGACGTTTTGTTGATGCACGCTGCCGCTCAGCTCCACGCGGGTGGCGAACTGGTTTTTGCGCTGGTTCTTCAACACCGTCTCGCTGGCGCCAACCACAGCCTCCCAGATCGAGCGGAAGATGTTCTTGTCTTTGTTTTCCACGTCCTGCTGCCAGTCGAATACCTCGACATCGCGCAGCAGCGGCTTGATATAGCCGCTCAGTTGGCCTTTTTCGGCCTGGGCTTCGATCACCACGTCGCCGGTGCCGGCCTTGAAGTCGAACTTGCCATAGGCCGAGGCAAAGTCATTCATGCGCTTGAGTTGCAGGTCGCGGGCGCGCAAGCGAAATTCGAACTCTTCGAAATCGCTCAGTGGGTCAAAGGTGGCGTTGGCTTCCAGAGGCGCCTGGCCTTGCAACAGCGCCTTGCCCTCGAAGCGCGCATCGCGCTTGCCTTTGACGTCCACCACGTTGGTCAGGTTGTAGAAACTGGCGTTGACCCCGGTGGCATTGAGGTTGACCTTGGGCGTGGAGCTGAAGTTATGAAACGAGATCTTGCCGTCTTCGATGCGCACTTCATTGAGGGTGATCGGCAGCAGCTTGCGCAGTTGTTCCTGCCAGTCGGTGCCTTTACCAGTCTGGGAGGCCTGCTTGTTGGCGCCACCGTCGACGAAATTGACCTCCGGCCGTACGAAATGCCCTTCGGCTACCACCGCATGGTCGTACCACAGCGAATGCCAGCTCACTGCGAACTCGATGAGCGGCGCCTTGATGAACGGCACCGGTACCTTGCCGTCGACCTTGACGATCTGCAGACCATTGATCCGGTAGGCGCCGCGCCATAAAGCCAGGTCCACATCGGCAATTTCGCCACGGTAGTCGCCCATATTGGCGAGCCTTTCATTCAGGTAGTTGCGCACCAGGTAAGGCAGCGCGATGTGCACGGCAACCAGTACCAGCACCAGCCCGGCGAGGGTCCAGAGCGGCCAGCTGTAACGACGTTTCATGGGGCAGTCCTCCTTGCTCGTAGGTGATGGACTGTTGCAAGGGGCGCAACGTTCCTCCGACTGGACGCCTAGTGGCACGAGGCATACCCTTGGGACCTTTCTGGACATTGCCAAATAGGATCCGTCATGAGCCGCATCTTTGCAGACAACGCGCACTCCATCGGTAATACGCCCCTGGTGCAGATCAACCGCATCGCACCGCGCGGGGTCACCATCCTGGCCAAGATCGAGGGGCGCAACCCAGGCTACTCGGTGAAGTGCCGCATTGGCGCCAACATGATCTGGGACGCGGAAAGCAGCGGCAAACTCAAGCCGGGCATGACCATTGTCGAGCCCACCTCCGGCAATACCGGGATCGGCCTGGCGTTCGTGGCGGCGGCACGCGGCTATAAACTGCTGCTGACCATGCCCGCGTCCATGAGCATCGAGCGCCGTAAAGTGCTCAAGGCCCTCGGCGCCGAGCTGGTGCTGACCGAACCGGCCAAGGGCATGAAAGGCGCGATTGAAAAAGCCGCAGAAATTGTCGCCGCCGACCCTGGCGCCTACTTTATGCCGGGCCAGTTTGAAAACCCGGCAAACCCTGCCATCCACGAGAAAACCACTGGCCCGGAAATCTGGAACGACACCGATGGCGCCGTGGATGTGCTGGTGGCGGGCGTGGGCACGGGCGGCACCCTCACCGGTGTGTCGCGCTATATCAAGCACACGGCGGGCAAGCCGATTCTGTCAGTGGCAGTGGAGCCGCTCGTGTCGCCGGTGATCACCCAGGCGCTGGCCGGCGAAGAGATCAAGCCCAGCCCGCACAAGATCCAGGGCATTGGCGCTGGTTTCGTGCCGAAAAACCTCGACCTGTCGATGGTCGACCGCGTGGAGTTGGTCACCGACGAAGAATCCAAGGCCATGGCCCTGCGCTTGATGCAGGAAGAAGGCATTTTGTGCGGCATCTCCTGCGGCGCCGCCATGGCGGCGGCGGTGCGCCTGGCCGAGAAGCCGGAAATGCAGGGCAAGACCATCGTGGTGATCCTGCCGGACTCCGGTGAGCGCTACCTGTCGAGCATGTTGTTCAGTGATTTGTTTACCGAGCAGGAAAACCAGGCTTGAGCGCCTACACCAGAGGGCGACGGGGTGTTGATTCAGGTCAGCCGATTGGCCAAGGTCTTCTGCATAATGGCCCAAATGTTTATCATGGCCGGCTGCTACGTCTGCTGTTGGCCAGGCGCTTATTTCCAGGAGTTGCTGCATGACCTTTTCTTTGGCCGCCAAACTGTCGGTGTTGCTGCTGTTTATCGGCAGCACGCTGTACGTGCACCTGCGCGGCAAGGCCCGCTTGCCGATGCTGCGCCAGTTCGTCAACCATTCGGCGCTGTTCGCCCCGTATAACGCCTTGATGTACCTGTTTTCCGCGGTACCGTCCAAGCCCTACCTGGACCGCAGCAAGTTCCCGGAACTGGACGTGCTCAAGGACAACTGGGAAGTGATCCGCGAAGAGGCCATGCACCTGTTCGACGAGGGCTACATCCGCGCCGCCGAAAAGAACAACGATGCCGGTTTCGGCTCGTTCTTCAAAAAAGGCTGGAAGCGCTTCTATCTCAAGTGGTACGACAAGCCCCTGCCATCGGCCGAGGCCTTGTGCCCGAAAACCGTGGCGCTGGTCAGCAGTATCCCCAGCGTCAAGGGCGCAATGTTTGCGCTGTTGCCGGGCGGCAGCCACCTGAACCCGCACCGCGACCCGTTCGCCGGCTCCCTGCGCTATCACCTGGGGCTGTCCACGCCGAACTCCGACGACTGCCGCATCTTCGTCGACGGCCAGGTCTACGCCTGGCGCGACGGTGAAGACGTGATGTTCGACGAAACCTATGTGCACTGGGTCAAGAACGAAACCGATCAAACCCGTGTGATCCTGTTCTGCGACATCGAACGCCCGCTGAGCAACCGCCTGATGACCCGCGTCAACCGCTGGGTCAGCAAGCAACTTGGGCGTGCTACCGCGCCGCAGAACCTCGACGACGAGCGCGTGGGTGGGATCAACCAGGCGTATGCCTGGAGCAAGACCTTCAGCGACAAGTTCAGCGGCCAGGTCAAGCAGTGGAAGCGCAAGCATCCCAAGGCCTACCGCATTGCGCGGCCGGTGTTGGCGGTGGTTGTGCTGGTATTGCTGTGGAAGTGGTTGTTCTGATCGGAGCGCGGTCAAAAATGTGGGAGGGGGCTTGCTCCCGATAGCGGAGTGTCAGGTGAAGATGTTTAACCTGACACTCCGGCATCGGGGGGCAAGCCCCCTCCCACATTGGTTTTGCAGTGTTGCTTAAGAGGCGATCAACTGGCGCAGCACGTAATGCAAGATACCGCCTGCCTTGAAGTATTCCACTTCGTTAAGCGTATCGATCCGGCACAGCACCTCGATCTTCTCGCTGCGGCCATCTTCCCGGGTAATCACTAACGTCAGGTTCATCCGGGGCTCGATCTCGGCATTCGTCAGCCCGAGGATATCGATCTTCTCCTTGCCGGTGAGCTGGAGCGACTTGCGGTTCTGGTCCAGCTTGAACTGCAACGGCAGCACGCCCATGCCTACCAGGTTGGAGCGGTGGATTCGTTCGAAGCTTTCAGCAATCACCGCCTTGACGCCCAGCAGGTTGGTGCCCTTTGCCGCCCAGTCGCGGCTCGAGCCGGTGCCGTACTCCTGGCCGGCGATTACCACCAGCGGTGTGCCCGATGCCTGGTATTTCATCGCAGCATCGTAGATCGCCATTCTCTCGCCGGTCGGGATATACAGCGTATTGCCACCTTCCTCGCCGCCGAGCATTTCGTTGCGGATCCGGATATTGGCAAAGGTGCCGCGCATCATCACTTCATGGTTGCCCCGGCGTGAGCCGTAGGAGTTGAAGTCCCGTGGCTCCACGCCTTGCTCGCGCAAGTAGTGGCCGGCCGGGCTGTCGGTCTTGATGTTGCCGGCAGGGGAGATGTGGTCGGTGGTCACCGAGTCGCCGAGCAGGGCCAGCACGTTGGCGCCCTTGATGTCTGCGATCACCGGCAGCGGCCCGGCGATATCGTCGAAGAACGGCGGATGCTGGATATAGGTGGAATCCTTCTGCCACACATAAGTCGCCGCTTGCGGCACCTCAATCGCTTGCCACTGTGCGTCGCCGGCAAATACTTCGGCGTATTCCTTGTGGAACATGCCCGTGCTGACCTGGGCCACCGCGTCGGCGATCTCCTGGCTGCTGGGCCAGATGTCCTTGAGGTACACCGGGTTGCCCTGCTGGTCGTTGCCCAGGGGCTCGCTGCTGATGTCGATACGCACCGTACCCGCCAACGCGTAGGCCACCACCAGGGGCGGCGAGGCCAGCCAGTTGGTTTTCACCAGTGGGTGCACGCGGCCCTCGAAGTTGCGGTTGCCGGACAACACTGAGGCGACGGTGAGGTCGGCTTGCTGGATGGCTTTTTCGATCGGCTCGGGCAGCGGCCCGGAATTGCCGATGCAGGTGGTGCAGCCGTAGCCCACCAAGTCGAAACCAAGTGTGTCCAGGTAGTGGGTGAGGCCGGCCGCCTTGTAATAGTCGGTAACCACTTTCGAACCCGGCGCCAGGGAGGTCTTGACCCATGGCTTGCGCGTCAGGCCTTTTTCCACGGCCTTCTTCGCCACCAGCCCGGCCGCCATCATCACGCTGGGGTTGGAGGTGTTGGTGCAGGAGGTGATGGCTGCGATGACCACGGCACCGTTTTTCAGGCGATAGGTGGTGCCTTCGTATTCGTAATCGGCTTCGCCCACCAGGTCGGCATTGCCCACGGCGACGCCGCCACCGCCTTCGCTTTCCAGGCGGCCTTCTTCCTTGCTGGTGGGTTTGAATTGCAGGTCGAGGAAATCACTGAACGCCTGGCCCACGTTTGGCAGGGCGACACGGTCCTGCGGGCGTTTCGGCCCGGCAAGGCTGGCTTCGACGCTGCCCATGTCCAGGGCCAGGGTGTCGGTGAAGATCGGCTCCTGGCCGGCGTTGCGCCACAGGCCCTGGGCCTTGGTGTAGGCCTCGACCAGCTTGACAGTTTCCGTCGGGCGACCGGACAGGCGCAGGTAGTCCAGCGTCACCTCGTCGACCGGGAAAAAGCCGCAGGTAGCGCCGTACTCAGGCGCCATGTTGGCAATGGTGGCGCGGTCGGCCAGGGGCAGATCGGCCAGGCCGTCGCCATAGAATTCGACGAACTTACCGACCACGCCTTTTTTGCGCAGCATCTGGGTCACCGTCAGCACCAGGTCGGTGGCGGTGATGCCTTCTTTCAATTTGCCGGTGAGCTTGAAGCCGATCACTTCCGGGATCAGCATAGACACCGGCTGGCCGAGCATCGCCGCTTCCGCTTCGATCCCGCCCACGCCCCAGCCGAGCACGCCGAGGCCGTTGATCATGGTGGTGTGGGAATCGGTACCTACCAGGGTATCGGGGAAGGCGTAGGTGCGGCCGTCTTCATCTTTGGTCCACACGGTGCGGCCGAGATATTCCAGGTTGACCTGGTGGCAGATGCCGGTGCCCGGCGGCACCACGCTGAAGTTGTCAAAAGCGCTCTGGCCCCAGCGCAGGAAGGCGTAGCGTTCGCCGTTGCGCTGCATTTCGATGTCGACGTTTTGCTCAAAGGCGTCGGCGTTGCCGAATTTGTCGACCATCACCGAGTGGTCGATCACCAGGTCGACCGGCGACAGCGGGTTGATGCGCTGCGGGTCGCCCCCGGCCTTGGCCACGGCGGCGCGCATGGCGGCCAGGTCGACCACGGCGGGCACGCCGGTGAAGTCCTGCATCAGCACGCGGGCGGGGCGGTATTGGATCTCACGGTCGGACCGGCGTTCCTTGAGCCAGGCGGCGATGGCCTTGAGGTCGGTACCGGTGACGGTCTTGGCGTCTTCCCAGCGCAGCAGGTTTTCCAGCAGCACTTTGAGCGACATCGGCAGCTTGTCCAGGTCACCCAGGCTCTTGGCGGCTTCGGGCAGGCTGAAGTAGTGGTAGGTCTTGCTGTCTATTTGCAGGGTTTTAAGGGTTCTCAGGCTATCAAGGGATGACATTACATGACTCCTTTTGATCCGCACGGCCACGGACCTGACGGGACGAACAGAGCGTTCAACTTAGCGCGATTTTCATTAGCAGGCTAATAACTGGACTCTATGCTCAAGTCCAAGGTTCCGAACTCGGCTATCATGCGCGCGTTTTCATGACAGGTATTGCGATAGAGCAATCCAGTTGCCAGGAGATTCAATTGAACACCCTTTTTATGCACTGCCGCCCGGGTTTTGAAGGCGAGGTCTGTTCCGAGATCGCGGAACATGCCGCGCGCCTGAACGTTTCCGGCTACGCCAAGGCCAAGACCGGCAGCGCCTGCGCCGAATTTGTCTGCACCGAAGAAGACGGCGCGCAACGCCTGATGCACGGCCAGCGCTTCGCCGAGCTGATCTTCCCCAGGCAATGGGCGCGCGGGGTGTTCATCGACCTGCCGGAAACCGACCGCATCAGCGTGATCCTCGCCCACCTGCGCGAATTCCCGGTGTGCGGCAGCCTGTGGCTGGAGATGGTCGATACCAACGACGGTAAGGAACTGTCGAACTTCTGCAAGAAATTCGAGGTTCACCTGCGCAAAGCCTTGCTCAACGCCGGCAGGCTGGTGGACGACCCGAGCAAGCCGCGCCTGCTGCTGACGTTCAAGAGCGGCCGCGAAGTGTTCATGGGCCTGGCCGAATCGAACAATTCAGCGATGTGGCCCATGGGTATCCCGCGTTTGAAGTTCCCGCGTGAAGCCCCAAGCCGCTCGACCTTGAAGCTGGAAGAGGCGTGGCACCACTTTATTCCTCGCGAGCAGTGGGACGAGCGCCTGCATGGCGACATGACCGGTGTCGACCTCGGTGCGGCCCCCGGCGGCTGGACGTGGCAGCTGGTCAACCGGGGCATGCTGGTGACCGCCATTGACAACGGCCCCATGGCCGAAAGCCTGATGGACACCGGCCTGGTGCAGCATTTGATGGCCGACGGCTTTACCTTCGTGCCCAAGCAGCCGGTGGACTGGATGGTCTGCGATATTGTCGAGAAGCCGGCGCGCAACGCGGCATTGTTGGAAACCTGGATCGGCGAGGGGTATTGCCGCGAGGCGGTGGTCAACCTCAAGCTGCCGATGAAGCAGCGGTATGCCGAAGTGAAGCGTCTGCTGGAGCGGATCGAAGATGGCTTCAAGGCACGCGGCATTCGGGTGGAGATCGGCTGCAAGCAGCTGTACCACGACCGCGAAGAAGTCACCTGCCATCTACGCCGGCTGGTGGACGTCAAGAAATCGAGAAAGCACTGATCTCACTGTCAGGAGTGAACTATGAGCGTTGATTTACCCGTCGATGGCACCCTCGACGCCACCGGCCTCAATTGCCCGGAGCCGGTGATGATGCTGCACCAGCACATCCGCGACCTGCCTGCGGGCGGCCTGCTCAAGGTGATCGCGACCGACCCGTCGACCCGCCGCGATATTCCCAAATTCTGCGTGTTCCTTGAGCACGAACTTGTCAGTCAACAGGAAGACGCCGGCACGTACCTTTACTGGATCCGCAAGAAAGCCGATTGACCGCCGAACCCTTGTAGGAGCGAGCTTGCTCGCGAAAAACGCTAACGATCAAGCAGCGCTTCTGGTTTAACGCGGCGCTCTCAGGTTTTTCGCGAGCAAGCTCGCTCCTACAGGGCGCGCGTGAGCACCTTGTCAGCGTGGATACGCCGGCGCGCACTGCGCGCCAGGCGTACCAGCAACATGCCTGCCGCGCAGCTCAGGCCGACGATCAGGCCTTGCCACAAGCCGCTTGGGCCGCTGGGTTCGCCCAGCCAGTCGGTCAGCCCCAGGGCGTAACCCACCGGCAAGCCCACGCCCCAGTAGGCGAACAGGGTCAGCAGCATGGTGACCCGGGTGTCCTGATAGCCGCGCAGCGCGCCGGCGGCGGTCACCTGGATCGAGTCGGAAAACTGGAACAACGCCGAGAACACGATCAGCATCGATGCCAGGTGAATGACCACCGGGTCGGGGGTGTAGATCGCCGCAATCTGCTCGCGAAACACCAGCATCAGGCTGCAGGACAGGCAGGCATAGGCCAGCGCGGTGCCCATGCCAACCCCGGCGGCGAAGCGGGCTTCACGCGGCTCGCCACGGCCCAGGGCCTGGCCGACGCGCACGGTGACCGCCATGCTCAGGGAGTAGGGGATCATGAACACCAGGGAACTGACATTCAGCGCGATCTGATGGCCGGACACCACGGTAGCCCCCAGGCTGCCCAGCAGCAGGGCGATCACCGCGAAGATGCTCGACTCGGCAAAGATCGCCACGCCAATCGGCAGGCCGATCCCTAATACACGCTTGATCACCGCCCATTGTGGCCAGTCGAAGCGCTTGAACAATTCGCTGCTCTGATAGGCCGGGCCCCAGCGGGTCCACCCGGCCAGGCCGAGCATCATCACCCACATCGCAATCGCCGTGGCCCAGCCGCAGCCTACGCCGCCCATGGCCGGCAGGCCGAGATGGCCGTAGATGAAGATGTAGTTCAGCGGAATGTTCAGTGCCAACCCGCACAAGCCCATGACCATGCTCGGCCGCGTACGGCCCATGCCGTCGCTGAAGCAGCGAAACACGTAATACAGCGCAATGGCCGGCATGCCGGCGGCGATGCCATGCAGGTAGCCCATGGACGGCTCGATCAGGGCCGGCTCGACCTTCATCGCATGCAACACCGGCTCGGCGCACAGCAACAGCAGCGCACCCGCGATGCCGACCACCACGGCCAGCCACAGAGACTGGCGCACCAATGGCCCGATTTCGCTGTACTTGCCTGCGCCGTAGCGCTGCGCGACTTTCGGCGTGGTGGCCAGCAGCGTGCCAGTCATCAACAGGTAGACCGGGATCCAGATCGAGTTACCCAGGCCAACCGCCGCCAGGTCCTGGGGGCTGACACGTCCGGCCATCACCGCATCGACAAAGCTCATCGCAGTGGTTGCCAGTTGGCCGATGATGATCGGCAGCGCCAGCGTCAGCAGGTCGCGCACTTCCCGGCTGATGCGGGCGGGGCGGGTGAGGGTAGCGGTGGCAGTGTTCACGTACAGGTGTCCAATAAAAAGGCAGTCGCAAGGACGGCGGATTCTACGCTTTGACGCAACGGTCAGGAAAAAACCTGTGTTGGGGATTTGTAAACGATCGACTAAACACACCAATCCCTGTGGGAGGGGGCTTGCTCCCGATAGCGGTGGCTCAGTCACAGATGCATCAACGGACCCACCGCCATCGAGAGCAAGCCCCCTCCCACATGGGACCCTCGCAAGCCTGTACACTGCTGATCCGCCAAAGGAGCCTGCCATGCTGATTGTTGCCGACGAAAATATTCCGCTGCTCGATGCATTCTTCCAGGGGTTTGGCGAGATTCGCCGCGTGCCCGGCCGTTCCATTGACCGCGCCACGGTCGAGCAGGCCGATGTACTGCTGGTACGTTCGGTGACCAACGTCAACCGGGCCTTGCTCGAGGGCACCAAGGTGGGGTTTGTCGGCACCTGCACCATCGGCACCGATCATCTGGACCTCGATTACTTCCGGCAGGCCGGTATCCAGTGGTCCAGCGCACCCGGCTGCAATGCCCGGGGCGTGGTGGATTATGTGCTGGGCAGCTTGCAGACCCTGGCTGAAATCGAAGGCGCCGACCTCAGCCGCCGCACCTACGGCATCGTTGGCGCCGGCGAGGTCGGCGGGCGGCTGGTCCAGGTGCTCAAGGGCCTGGGTTGGGACGTGCTGGTGTGTGATCCGCCACGGCAGATCGCCGAAGACGGTGATTACGTGAGCCTGCAGCAGATCATCGAGCAATGCGATGTCATCAGCTTGCACACGCCGCTGACCAAGTCCGGCAATGGCTCCACCTGGCATCTGTTCGATCGCCAGCGCCTTGCGCAGCTCAAGCCCGGCACCTGGCTGATCAATGCCAGCCGAGGCGCGGTGGTGGACAACGCCGCGCTGCGCGACGTGTTGCTGGAGCGCGAAGACCTGCAAGCCGTGCTGGACGTGTGGGAAGGCGAGCCGCAGGTGGATGCTGATCTGGCTGACCTGTGCGTGCTGGCTACGCCGCATATCGCCGGCTACAGCCTCGACGGCAAGCAGCGCGGCACGGCGCAGATCTATCAGGCGTTCTGTGCGCACCTGGGCCAGGAACCGAGCATTCAATTGCGCGATTTGTTGCCGGCGCCATGGCTGGCCGAGGTGCACTTGAATGCCTCAACCGATCCGGCCTGGGCGCTGGCGACCTTGTGCCGCAGTGTGTACGACCCGCGCCGGGACGATGCGGATTTGCGTCGCAGCCTGGTAGGAACAGTAGAGGAGCAGCGCAAGGCATTCGACCTGTTGCGCAAGCATTACCCGGAGCGTCGTGAGATTGACGGCTTGAAGGTGCGCATCAATGGTGAGTCGGCCGTGTTGTCCAACATCGTGACCGCACTGGGCGCGGTCAGCGTTTAAACACTCAATAAAAAACCCGGCCACCTGGGCCGGGTTTGCAAGAGCGTCGGCGCTTCAGCCTTGCTGTGCAGGCTTGACCAGGCGCTGTTCCAGTTCGCTGCAGGCTTGCTGGATCATTTCTTCGGTAATCTGCACTTCGCGGCCCTTGGCATCGATGTACGAGCAAGGCAGCTCCTGCGGCTGGCGGATCACTTCAATTTTGGCATCGCTGCTGTTTTGCAAGGTCATGGCCTGTCTCCTCATCAGGTTGTGTACCTACTTTAATTCCCCCGCGTGACCGAGCTATTACAACTCCTTACACGACCATCGGTTCGAACACCCAGTCCACCAGAAACCGGCACATATTTCCAGATCAGTCTTAGACCGATAGCCTCTAGCGGCTTGCATCGGCGGGCATAATTAACCTGACTCATTGCTATTTGCTCAAGTTCCCCCAATGTTGATCAATAGTCTCCTCATTGGTGAAGCCCTCCATGTTCTCTGTCCGTCAACGCCGTGCGATTCGCCTGGCCAGCCGCTTCATTGCGCCCTACCGCTGGCAGGCGCTGGGTGCCCTGCTGGCGCTGATCGTTACCGCTGGCATCACCTTGTCCATGGGGCAGGGTATCCGCCTGCTGGTCGACCAGGGTTTCATGACCCAGTCACCGCACCTGCTCAACCAGTCCATCGCGCTGTTTATGGTGCTGGTAGTGGGCCTGGCGGTGGGCACGTTCACGCGCTTTTACCTGGTGTCGTGGATCGGCGAGCGGGTGGTGGCGGATATTCGCCGACAGGTGTTCAACCACCTGATCTACCTGCATCCGGGCTTTTACGAGAACAACCGCAGCTCGGAAATCCAGTCACGCCTGACCACCGACACCACGCTGCTGCAATCGGTGATCGGCTCATCGCTGTCGCTGTTCCTGCGCAATGCCCTGATGGTCATCGGCGGTATCGTGTTGTTGTTCATCACCAACCCCAAGCTCACCAGCATTGTCGTGGTGGCGTTGCCCTTGGTGCTGGCGCCGATCCTGATCTTTGGCCGACGTGTGCGCAGCCTGTCGCGGCAGAGCCAGGACCGCATCGCCGATGTCGGCAGCTATGTGTCCGAGACCCTGGGCCAGATCAAGACCGTGCAGGCCTATAACCACCAGGTGCAGGACGAACAGCGTTTCGCCCTCACCGTGGAAGAAGCGTTCACCACTGCCCGCAAACGCATCCTGCAACGTTCCTGGCTGATTACCCTAGTGATCATGCTGGTGCTCGGTGCCGTGGGCGTGATGTTGTGGGTCGGCGGGATGGACGTGATCAGCGGGCGCATTTCCGGCGGTGAGCTGGCGGCGTTCGTGTTCTACAGCCTGATCGTCGGCAGCGCTGTCGGCACCTTGAGTGAAGTGCTTGGCGAGCTGCAGCGGGCCGCCGGTGCGGCGGAGCGGATTGGCGAACTGTTGCAGTCGAGCAACGACATCCAGGCGCCGGCCAGCGGTGGCCTACGGCTGCCGGAACGGGTCAGCGGGCGCATGGAGCTGCAGGACCTGCGCTTTTCCTACCCGTCACGGCCAGACAGCTACGCCATCGACGGCCTGAACCTGAGCGTCAACCCTGGCGAAACCCTGGCCTTGGTGGGGCCTTCCGGCGCAGGCAAATCGACGCTCTTCGACTTGCTGCTGCGCTTCTATGACCCCCAGCACGGCCGCATCCTGCTCGAAGGGCAGCCGCTGACCGCACTCGACCCGCTGGACCTGCGCCGCCACTTCGCGCTGGTATCCCAGAGCCCGGCGCTGTTTTTTGGCAGCATCGAAGACAATATCCGCTACGGTAACCCGACGGCCACCCGCGAGCAGGTCGAAGCCGCAGCCCGCATCGCCCATGCCCATGACTTCATCCTGCAAATGCCCGATGGCTACCAGACCCACCTCGGCGACGGTGGCCTGGGCCTCTCCGGGGGGCAGCGGCAACGCCTGGCCATCGCCCGTGCGTTGCTGGTAGACGCACCCATCCTGCTGCTGGACGAAGCCACCAGCGCCCTCGATGCCCAGAGCGAACACCTGATCCAACAAGCCCTGCCGCAATTGATGCAGGGCCGCACCACCCTGGTGATTGCGCACCGCCTGGCCACGGTGAAGAACGCCGACCGGATCGCGGTGATGGACCAGGGCAAGCTGGTAGCCGTGGGCACGCATCAGCAGTTGATTGCGAGCAATCCGCTGTATGCGCGGTTGGCGGCGTTGCAGTTCAGTGCAGACCACCAGCGGCATTAGCATCCACGGAAATACAAATGTGGGAGGGGGCTTGCCCTAATGCCGGTCAGTTAAGAAGTAGCAGGAGCGAGAACTAACTTGTGGCGAGGGAGCTTGCTCCCGCTGGGGCGCGAAGCGGCCCCAAACAATGGGACTGCTGCGCAGTCCAGCGGGAGCAAGCTCCCTCGCCACAGGTTCGGTGTCGCCTTAACTGACTGGCATTAGGGCTTGCCCCCGATAGCCGTGGATCAGCAACAAAATTGCTGACTGTCACCCTGCTATCGGGAGCAAGCCCCCTCCCACATTGGATATTCGGCAGATTCAGTGCCTTATTGGTCGTCGAAGTACCGCTCATGCCAATCCACCAACGGCTGCGGTGAGTTGAGCTTCTGCCCGTAGATCACCGAATAAGACAGCACGTTCTGCACATACTGACGGGTCTCGTCGAACGGGATGCTTTCCACCCACACGTCGAAACTCAGGTGATCCGCACCGCGTAGCCATTGACGCACGCGGCCGGGGCCGGCGTTGTAGGCGGCGGAGGCGAGCACGCGATTGCCGTTGAATTGGCTGTGCACCTGGCTCAGGTAGGCGGCGCCGAGCTGGATGTTTTTGTCCGGGTCCAGTACCTGGGCCGGGGAGGCCAGGGGAATGCTGAACTTGCGCGCGGTTTCCTTGGCCGTACCGGGCATCAGCTGCATCAGGCCGCTGGCGCCGACGCCGGAGCGGGCGTCGTCCATGAAGGCGCTTTCCTGGCGGGTAATCGCGAACACCCAGCTTGAATGCAGGCCGCGCACCTTGGCTTCGCGCACCAGGGTGTCGCGGTGGGCCATCGGGAAGCGGATGTCCAGGTCGTCCCAATACTGCGCCTGGCTGATCGTGCGGATCGCCGGGAAGTACCACTTCATGTCGTAGGCCAGCTTCGCCTGCGCGACCATCTCGTCACGGTTGAAGTGACGGCTGACGTGGTACCACTCGCGACGGCCATCGACGATCTGGCCACGGGCATAAAACTCCAGGGCCCGGCGCACGCCTGGGGTATTGCGCACTTTATTGACCAGCGCCTGGCTCATCACCAGCGGCTTGTTGTTCAGTTGGTAAGGGGTCTTGGAACGGTCCGCGGCGAGGAAGCCGTAGAAGTCACGTTCCTTGGCCACGTTTTTATACAGCACCAACGCCTGCGGGTTTTTCGGTTCGGCCAATTCCAGGCTGCGTGCCTGCCAGTAGCGCCAGCGGTTGGTGGTGGCCAGATCCTGCGGCAGCTTGCGGGTCAACTGGTACGCATCTTCCCAGCGCGCCAGGCGCAACAGCAGGCGCAGGCGCCACTCGGAGACGGTGTTGTCGCGCAGCTCCGGATCGTACTTGGTCATCACGTCCAAGGCGCGAGGATCGTACCGGCGTGCCAGGGTCAGGCCGATTTCCCGGGCGATCGAGACTTTTTCGTCACGGGAGAAGTGCATGCTGCTGGCGTAGCCGTCCAGCAGGGCCATGGCCTTGTCCGGGTCCTGGCGTGCGAGGCGACGCAGGCCCAGGCCTACGGCGTCAGACATGGCCTCGGTGGCCGGCAGAAAGCGCGACGGGTCGCTGAGCATATCGGGCTTTTGCGCCACGTCGATCATCAGGCGGCCTTGTGCGCCGAGCGTTGGCAGGGTTTTCACCAGGCTGTTGGCCAGCGCGTAGTTGCGCGCTTCGGCGGCGAGCTTGGCGCGGTCCCAGATTTTTTGTTCGGTCAACTGTCCGTCTGCTGCCCACTGGCCAAAGGTCGCATCACAGGCCGCCGGTTGGGTTTTACCGGTCATCCACAACTTTTCGGTGGTCTTGTAGCCTTCGGCCTTGAGGTTGTGGGTCAGTTGGAACTGGCCGTGCAGGCAGTCCAGCTCGACGAAATTGAGCTTGGCATCGTAGTACTTTTCAAAGGTCTGCCAGTCACCGCGTTCGGCCAGCCAGCGTAACCAGCGCAGCTTCATCCAGTTGGCCTGGGGCAGGTCGCCGTTTTTGGCAAGGAATTGTTCGATTTCCTGATTACTCGCGGTTTTAAGACGCGCGGTCAGTTCGTCATAGGCCAGGTACGGCGTCAGCGGGTAGTCGGCCAAGGCCTGGCTGTATTGCATGTACGGGCCGCTGTCACCCTTGGCCAGGGCGCGTTTGGCTTCATCGTAATATTGACGTTGGGTGGTGAGGTCCACGGCCTGGGCAGATTGAACGGCGGTGGCGGAGAGAAGCAGGCAGGATAAAAAGTTGAAAAGGCGACTGCGCATGAGACGTCCGTGCAGAGAAATCACGACTAGCACCGGCACCGCCGACACTGATTGCCCCTAGCTTAGCCTTTTGCCAGCGGCCGGCGAAAGCTTTGCCGGCCGGTTGGTTCAAGTTCGCGGCAAATGTCCTGCTGAACGTGTCGGCAGCGAAAATGCTGGCCGCATCCCACCCTCAACTCAGGTAGAATGCGCGCCCAGTTTTTGGAGAAGTGTATGACCCTGCTCAAATTCAGCGATGTGTCCCTTGCTTTCGGCGCTATGCCGTTGTTGGACAAGGTGTCCTGGCAGATCGCCCGTGGTGAGCGGGTGTGCATCATCGGCCGCAACGGCACCGGCAAGTCCAGCATGATGAAGCTGGTAAAAGGCGACCAGAAGCCCGATGAAGGCTCTGTCTGGCGTGCCCCAGGCCTCAAGATCGGCGAATTGCCGCAGGAATTGCCGGTAGCCGACGAGCGGACAGTGTTCGACGTGGTTGCCGAAGGCCTGGACGGCGTGGGCGAATTGCTTGCGCAATACCACCACCTGGCGCAGAACTGCGTCACCGAAGCCGACCTGGACAAGCTGATGCATGTCCAGCAAGACCTCGAAGCCCGTGACGGCTGGCGCCTGCAGCAACTGGTGGACAGCACCTTGAGCCGCCTGCAATTGCCCGCCGACAAGACCCTCGCCCAATTGTCCGGTGGCTGGCGTCGTCGCGTGCTGCTGGCCCAGGCGTTGGTGTCCGAGCCGGATCTGCTGCTGCTCGACGAACCGACCAACCACCTGGACATCGGCGCTATCGCCTGGCTCGAAGAAGCCCTCAAGGATTTCCAGGGCGCCGTGCTGTTCATCACGCACGACCGGTCCTTCCTGCAGAACCTGGCTACGCGCATCCTGGAACTGGACCGCGGTGGCCTGATCGACTGGAACGGCGACTACGCCAGCTTCCTGGTGCACAAGGAAGCTGCACTCTCGGCTGAAGAGACCGCCAACGCCCTGTTCGACAAGAAGCTGGCCCAGGAAGAAGTCTGGATCCGCCAGGGTATCAAGGCGCGCCGCACCCGTAACGAAGGCCGCGTGCGTGCGTTGAAAGCGCTGCGGGTTGAGCGCAGCGAACGGCGTGAACGCACCGGCAAGGCCAATATCCAGCTCGATACCGCCGACAAGTCGGGCAAGCAGGTAATGGTGCTGGAGAACGTCAGCTTCCATCATCCGGACGGCCCGTTCCTGATCAAGGACTTCTCCATGGTCCTGGCGCGCGGTGACCGTATCGGCCTGCTGGGCGCCAACGGTACCGGCAAGACTACCTTGCTCAAGCTGATGCTCGGCGGTCTGCAGCCGACCAACGGCACGGTGGAAGAGGGCACTCGCATCGACGTGGCCTACTTCGATCAGCTGCGCCACCAGTTGGACCTGGAAAAAACCGTGATCGACAACGTTGCCGAAGGCCGCGACTTTATCGACATCGACGGCCAGAGCCGCCACGTGCTCAGCTATTTGGGCGACTTCCTGTTCAGCCCGCAACGTGCGCGTACACCGGTGAAAGCCCTGTCCGGTGGCGAGCGTGCACGCCTGCTGCTGGCCAAGCTGTTCAGCAAACCGGCGAACCTGCTGGTGCTCGACGAACCGACCAACGACCTCGACGTGGAAACCCTCGAACTGCTGGAAGAGGTCTTGCTGACCTTCAACGGCACCGTACTGATGGTCAGCCACGACCGGGCATTCCTCGACAACGTGGTCACCAGTACCCTGGTCTTCGAAGGCGAAGGCAAGGTGCGCGAGTACGTCGGTGGTTATCAGGACTGGCTGCGCCAGGGCGGCTCGCCGCGCCTGCTGGGCGTAACCGAGAGCAAGTCCGGCAAGGCCGACTTGACCTCCGCAGTCGTCGCGCCCGTGGCCGCTGCTGCTCCGGCACCGGAAGCTGCACCCTCTGCGAAGAAAAAACTCAGCTACAAGCTGCAGCGCGAGCTGGAAGCGTTGCCGGGCGATATCGACGCCAAGGAACAACAGATCGCCGCGGTGGAAGCACAAATGGCTGACGCGGGTTTCTACCAGCGTCCGGCGGCAGAGACTGCCGAGGTTATCGCTTCCCTGGAGAAACTGAATCAGGAGCTGGAAGTGCTGGTTGAGCGTTGGGCCGAGCTGGATGGCTGAGTGACCTTCGCACAATCAAAAAGCCCGGCGCTCTTATGAGCGCCGGGCTTTTTTATATGAAATGCGGTCAACATGTGGGAGGGGGCTTGCTCCCGATAGCGGTGTATCAGTCACCAGATGTATAAACTGACAGACTGCTATCGGGAGCAAGCCCCCTCCCACATTGGGTTCCAGCGTACTTAAGTATTTTTTACCAGCTTCACCGCCAGCACATCGCACGGTGCACCGTGCAGTACATCATTGGCAGTAGAACCCAGCAACAACGCCAAACCGTGACGACCATGGCTACCCACCACGATCAAGTCGCAAGCCTTTTCCTTTGCCAAGTGGTGGATTTCCTGGCGCGGTTGGCCGTATGTCAGGTGGCAGTCTTCCTTTTTCAGGTGCGGGTATTTGAGAATCAAACGATCCAGGCGCTCCTTGGCCTGGTCAAATTGTTGTTGCTGCAACTGGGAAAGGTCCATCGGCACGTCACCGCCAAAGGCCATGGCCATGGGCTCGACGATATGCACCAACGACAGTATGGCGCCATTGGCCAATGCAGATTCCTGCGCGCGCTTGATCACTGGATCGCACTCTTCGGTCAGGTCGACCGCGACCAGAATATGTGTGTAGGGCATGGGGCGTTCCTCCAGGGGACTGCAATAAGTTCAGTATGGCTGCTTTCAAGCGGATGCGGTTGCGTCAGGTCAAATCCGCTCATCTAGAAATTCGGGAGTACACATATGACGGTCTGGATAGTGGTGTCAATCCTTGTGGTGGTCTTGAGCCCTCTGGCATGGCTGCGCCCGTCGCGCCATCAGAGCGGGCGTATGGCCCTGCGCATGGAGGCGCGCCGCATCGGGCTGGCCATGCAACTGGCGCCCCAGGAGTGGCCGCACTGGCTCAAGCAAGAGCCGCCGAGTCCCTGCGCGCAGTATTGCCGGCCACGACGCGGCAGCACGCCGGCCCTCTGGAGTTACTGGCAGTTGGAGCCGGGGGTGTGGGTCAATCAATGGCGCGAGGTCTGCGTGGATGAAAGGTTGTTGCCGTATTTTTCGACGCTGCCGGCCAACGTGTACAAGGTCGAGGCCGACAAGCAAATGATCGCCTTGTATTGGGGCGAGAAGGGCGAGGCGAGCGTGTTGAAGGATATTGATGCGCTGCTCAAGGCATTGGCCTGACGCCGCGCGCTCCTACAAAAACAGGCAATAAAAAGCCCGACATATCATCGGGCTGGAGTTGGCCAGGCAGGCCGGTAAATTCATTTGAGGCATTTGGGTTGCAGCTAGCCTAGCCGCATATCCCATTGCGTACAGCCTTTTTTGACAACTTTTCTATTATTGATCCTGTGAATATTCCAATATTGACGGGTAGCGAGCCGGTGGCCGAGGTTCTGAAATGACTGGAAAGTCGCGTTTTTCCTAGCCTTTGGAGCGATTGACAATTGCTCTGAATTGGATGAAGGTGGCGTACCCAAATCAAACGGGCGTATGAATTGAGCGTTTGTCCTACAGGCGACTCTGACATAACCCCGACTATCGCACTGGCGGGTGTGCCTGGCGGATTGGCGTGAGCATTGATGCAGTTGTCAATGTCCAACCAGAGGCCAGCGTCCGGTGTGTACTGTTCAGCTTCCATATCGTGGAGATCAGTTGATGATTTACGAAGGTAAAGCCATCACGGTTAAGGCTCTTGAAAGTGGCATCGTCGAATTGAAATTCGACCTCAAGGGTGAGTCCGTCAACAAGTTCAACCGTCTAACCCTGAACGAACTGCGTCAGGCCGTAGACACCATCAAAGCAGATGCTTCGGTCAAGGGCGTGATCGTCTCCAGCGGCAAGGACGTGTTCATCGTCGGCGCTGACATCACCGAATTCGTCGACAACTTCAAGCTGCCCGATGCCGAGCTGGTGGCTGGCAACCTCGAAGCCAACAAGATTTTCAGCGATTTCGAAGACCTCAACGTACCCACCGTTGCTGCGATCAACGGTATCGCCCTGGGCGGCGGCCTGGAAATGTGCCTGGCGGCAGACTTTCGTGTCATGTCCGCTACCGCCAAGATCGGTCTGCCTGAAGTCAAGCTGGGCATCTACCCGGGCTTTGGCGGCACCGTGCGCCTGCCGCGCCTGATCGGTGCCGACAACGCCATCGAATGGATTGCCGCCGGCAAGGAAAACCGTGCTGAAGACGCGCTGAAAGTCGGTGCCGTCGATGCCGTGGTTGCCCCGGACAAACTGGCCGAAGCCGCGCTGAACCTGATCAAAGGCGCCATCAGCGGCGAATTCGACTACAAGGCCAAGCGTCAGCCGAAGCTGGAAAAGCTCAAGCTCAACGCCATCGAACAAATGATGTCGTTCGAAACCGCCAAAGGTTTCGTGGCAGGCCAAGCCGGCCCGAATTACCCGGCACCGGTCGAAGCGATCAAGACCATCCAGAAGGCCGCGAACTTCGGTCGCGACAAAGCCCTGGAAGTGGAAGCGGCAGGCTTCGTCAAATTGGCGAAAACCTCGGCTGCACAGAGCCTGATCGGCTTGTTCCTGAACGATCAGGAACTGAAGAAAAAGGCCAAGGCCTACGACGAAATCGCCAAGGACGTGAAACAGGCCGCCGTATTGGGCGCCGGTATCATGGGCGGCGGTATCGCTTACCAGTCCGCGTCCAAAGGCACGCCGATCCTGATGAAAGACATCAACGAGCACGGCATCGAGCAGGGCCTGGCGGAAGCCGCCAAACTGCTGGTGGGCCGCGTCGATAAAGGTCGTATGACCGCTGCGAAAATGGCTGAAGTGCTTAACGGCATTCGTCCTACGCTGTCCTACGGCGATTTCGGCCACGTCGACCTGGTCGTCGAAGCCGTTGTCGAGAACCCGAAGGTCAAGCAGGCGGTATTGGCTGAAGTCGAAGCCCAGGTCAAAGACGACACCATCCTGGCTTCCAACACCTCGACCATTTCCATCAGCTTGCTGGCCAAGGCCCTCAAGCGTCCGGAAAACTTCGTCGGCATGCACTTCTTCAACCCGGTGCACATGATGCCGCTGGTGGAAGTGATCCGTGGCGAGAAGTCCAGCGAGCTGGCCATTGCCACCACCGTTGCCTACGCCAAGAAAATGGGCAAGAACCCGATCGTGGTCAATGACTGCCCGGGCTTTTTGGTCAACCGCGTACTGTTCCCGTACTTTGGCGGTTTCGCCAAACTGGTCAGCGCCGGTGTGGACTTCGTGCGCATCGACAAGGTGATGGAAAAATTCGGCTGGCCGATGGGCCCTGCGTACCTGATGGACGTGGTCGGCATCGACACCGGCCACCACGGTCGCGACGTCATGGCTGAAGGCTTCCCGGACCGTATGAAAGACGACCGCCGCTCGGCGATCGACGCACTCTACGAAGCCAAGCGCCTGGGCCAGAAGAACGGCAAGGGCTTCTACGCCTACGAGGCCGACAAGAAGGGCAAGCAGAAGAAAGTGGCCGACCCGTCGGTGCACGAAGTACTCGCACCTGTCATCTACGAGCAGCGTGAGGTGTCCGATGAGGACATCATCAACTGGATGATGATCGCCCTGTGCCTGGAAACCGTACGTTGCCTGGAAGACGGCATCGTCGAGACCGCCGCCGAAGCCGATATGGGCCTGGTGTACGGGATTGGTTTCCCTCCGTTCCGTGGTGGTGCGCTGCGTTACATCGACTCGATCGGTGTGGCCGAGTTCGTTGCCCTGGCTGACAAATACGCTGATCTGGGCCCGCTGTACCACCCGACCGCGAAGCTGCGTGAAATGGCCAAGAATGGCCAGAGCTTCTTCGGTTAAGCGCCCAATCGACTAGAGCGAGAATATTTATGAGCTTGAATCCAAGAGACGTCGTGATCGTCGACTTCGGTCGTACGCCGATGGGCCGCTCCAAGGGCGGCATGCACCGCAACACCCGTGCCGAAGACATGTCGGCGCACCTGATCAGCAAGCTGCTGGAACGCAACGTCAAGGTTGACCCTAACGAAGTCGAAGACGTGATCTGGGGCTGTGTGAACCAGACCCTGGAGCAGGGCTGGAACATCGCGCGCATGGCCTCCTTGATGACCCAGATCCCCCACACCGCGGCCGGCCAGACCGTCAGCCGCCTGTGCGGTTCGTCGATGAGCGCGCTGCACACTGCCGCCCAGGCGATCATGACCGGTAACGGTGATGTGTTCGTGGTCGGCGGCGTGGAGCACATGGGCCACGTCAGCATGATGCACGGCGTCGACCCTAACCCGCACATGTCGCTGTATGCGGCGAAAGCCTCGGGCATGATGGGCCTGACCGCAGAAATGCTCGGCAAGATGCACGGCATTACCCGCGAAGCCCAGGACGCGTTCGGCCTGCGCTCCCACCAACTCGCCCACAAGGCGACCGTGGAAGGCAAGTTCAAGGATGAAATCATCCCGATGAACGGCTACGACGAGAACGGTTTCCTGAAGTTGTTCGACTACGACGAAACCATTCGTCCGGACACCACCCTGGAAAGCCTGGCGGCGCTCAAGCCGGCGTTCAATCCCAAGGGCGGCACCGTGACTGCCGGTACGTCGTCGCAAATCACCGACGGTGCTTCGTGCATGATCGTGATGTCGGCGCAACGTGCCCAGGACCTGGGAATCCAGCCGCTGGCGGTGATCCGCTCGATGGCCGTGGCGGGTGTGGACCCTGCGATCATGGGCTATGGTCCAGTACCGGCCACACAAAAAGCCTTGAAGCGCGCGGGCCTGACCATCTTCGATATCGACTTCTTCGAGCTCAACGAAGCTTTCGCCGCACAGGCCCTGCCAGTGCTGAAAGATTTGAAAGTACTCGACAAGATGAATGAGAAGGTTAACCTGCACGGCGGCGCGATTGCCCTGGGCCACCCATTCGGTTGCTCCGGTGCCCGCATCTCCGGCACATTGCTGAACGTGATGAAGCAAAATGGCGGTAACCTTGGGGTTGCAACCATGTGCATTGGTCTCGGCCAAGGCATTACCACCGTCTTCGAACGCGTCTAAGCGTTGGGTTGACGGAAGCCGGGGCCCAGTGCCCCGGCTTTTGTTTTTTGGAATTTTTAATTTTTTTTCAATAAATTTTGTAAGAGGGCCAGAGCATGAAAGTCGAACCCGGGCTCTACCAGCATTACAAGGGGCCGCAGTACCGCGTTTTCAGCCTGGCGCAGCACTCCGAGACCGAAGAGGAAATGGTGTTCTACCAAGCACTGTATGGCGATTACGGCTTTTGGGTACGCCCGTTGAGCATGTTCCTGGAGACCGTCGAGGTTGACGGCGAGCAGGTCCCGCGCTTTGCTTTGGTCCAGGCCGAACCCAGTCTTTTTAAAGGGCAATAACGGCGGGTCGCGCAAAATGCTGCGCTTGACCTCACCTTGTTGCCACTATATATAGCGTTGCCGCGACAGGCGCCAACTGCCTTTCACTTCTCGAATTCAGGAATTTTCCGATCCATGGGCAAATCGCTGGTCATTGTGGAATCCCCGGCTAAGGCCAAGACCATCAACAAGTACTTGGGCAACGAGTACGTGGTGAAGTCGAGTATCGGCCATATCCGAGACCTGCCCACCAGCGGTTCGGCTAGCGCCAGCAAGGAGCCTGCCGCCAAGCGCGGCAAGGCGGCCGCGGGCGAAGGTCCGGTGCTCACGCCTAAAGAGAAAGCGCGCAAGCAGCTGGTCTCGCGCATGGGTGTGGACCCGGATCATGGCTGGAAGGCCAAGTACGAAATCCTTCCGGGCAAGGAAAAGGTCATCGAAGAGCTGCGCCGGCTCGCCAAAGATGCCGACACCATCTATCTCGCGACGGACTTGGACCGCGAAGGGGAAGCCATTGCCTGGCACCTGCGCGAAGCCATCGGCGGTGATGACAGCCGCTACAAGCGCGTGGTGTTCAACGAAATCACCAAGAAAGCCATCCAGGAAGCCTTCTCCAAGCCGGGCGAGCTGGACATCGACCGCGTCAACGCCCAGCAGGCGCGGCGCTTCCTCGACCGCGTCGTGGGCTACATGGTCTCGCCGCTGCTGTGGGCAAAAATCGCCCGTGGCCTGTCCGCCGGCCGTGTGCAGTCGGTGGCGGTGAAGCTGGTGGTGGAGCGTGAGCGCGAAATTCGTGCGTTCAACCCCGAAGAATATTGGGAAGTCCACGCTGACCTCGGCACTGCCAAGGGCAACAACGTGCGCTTTGAAGTGGCCCGCGAAAAAGGCGAGGCCTTCAAACCGCTGAACGAAGCCCAGGCCATGGCCGCGCTGGAGAAGCTCAAGGCCTCCAGCTACAGCATCGTCAAGCGCGAAGACAAGCCGACCAGCAGCAAGCCGTCGGCGCCGTTCATCACCTCCACCCTGCAGCAGGCCGCGAGCAACCGCCTGGGCTTCGGTGTGAAGAAAACCATGATGATGGCCCAGCGTCTGTACGAAGCCGGCTACATCACTTACATGCGTACCGACTCCACCAACCTGTCGCAAGACGCGGTGGCGATGGCGCGTACTTATATTGAAAGCGAGTTCGGCAAGAAGTACCTGCCGGAAAAGCCAAACGTCTACAGCAGCAAAGAGGGCGCCCAGGAGGCTCACGAAGCGATTCGTCCTTCCGACGCGAACACCGAGCCGAGCAAGCTGAGCGGCATGGAACGCGACGCCGAGCGCCTCTACGAATTGATCTGGCGCCAGTTCCTGGCCTGCCAGATGCTGCCGGCGCAATACCTGTCCACCACCGTCAGCGTGGGGGCGGGCGACTTTGAGCTGCGCGCCAAGGGCCGGATCCTCAAGTTCGACGGTTATACCCGTGTAATGCCGCAAATCGCCAAGCCTGGCGACGACGATGTGCTGCCGGACATGGCCCAGGGCGATACGTTGAAGCTGATCAAGCTCGACCCGTCCCAGCACTTCACCAAGCCGCCGGCGCGTTATTCGGAAGCCAGCCTGGTAAAAGAGATGGAGAAACGCGGCATCGGTCGTCCTTCGACCTATGCGGCGATCATCTCCACCATCCAGGACCGTGGCTACGTGGCGCTGCACAACCGCCGCTTCTATTCGGAAAAAATGGGTGACATCGTCACCGAGCGTCTGTCCGAGAGTTTCTCCAACCTGATGGACTACGGCTTCACCGCCGGCATGGAAGAGAACCTCGATGACGTGGCCCAGGGCGAACGCGACTGGAAGAGCGTGCTGGACGAGTTCTACGGCGACTTCAAGAAAAAACTCGAAGTGGCCGAGAGCCCTGAGAGCGGCATGCGTGCCAACCAGCCGGTCATGACCGACATTCCGTGCCTCACCTGCGGCCGGCCGATGCAGATTCGTACAGCGTCCACCGGCGTGTTCCTGGGGTGCTCGGGCTACAGCCTGCCGCCCAAAGAGCGCTGCAAGGCCACCGTCAACCTGGTGCCGGGCGATGAAATCGCGGCGGATGACGAGGGTGAGTCCGAGTCGCTGGTGTTGCGTGGCAAGCACCGTTGCCCGATCTGCAGCACGGCGATGGACGCTTACCTGCTGGATGAAAAGCATAAGCTGCACATCTGCGGTAACAACCCGGATTGCAACGGTTACGAGATTGAAGAGGGCACCTACCGCATCAAGGGCTACGAAGGTCCGAGCCTGGAGTGCGACAAGTGCGGCAGCGAGATGCAGCTCAAGACCGGCCGTTTCGGCAAGTTCTTCGGTTGCACCAACCCAACCTGCAAGAACACCCGCAAACTGCTGAAGAGCGGTGACGCGGCGCCGCCGAAGATGGACCCGGTGAAGATGCCTGAGCTCAAGTGCGAGAAGGTCAACGACACCTACATCCTGCGCGACGGTGCTTCGGGGCTGTTCCTGGCAGCCAGCCAGTTCCCGAAAAACCGCGAGACCCGTGCCCCGCTGGTGCTGGAAATCGTACCGCACAAGGATGAGATCGATCCGAAGTACCACTTCCTGTGTGAAGCGCCGAAGAAGGACCCGGATGGTCGCCCAGCCGTGATCCGCTATAGCCGCAAAACCAAGGAGCAGTACGTGCAGACCGAAGTCGACGGCAAGCCTACCGGTTGGAAGGCGTTCTACGACGGCGGCAAGTGGAAGGTCGAGGACAAGCGTCAGGGCGCTTGATAGTCCAATGTGGGAGGGGGCTTGCTCCCGATAGCGATGTATCAGTCAACATACCTATGACTGATGCATCGCCATCGGGAGCAAGCCCCCTCCCACATTTGGATCTGCCTCATGGCACTTGCAGTTAACGATGACGCGAGAAATCTGATACACAGTGGTGCTCTCAAGTTTTCGCGAGCAAGCTCGCTCCTACACAGCCAGCATCACGCCTCATTCGTTGTGGAGATTGCCGTCATGGCCAACGAACTCTATACCCGTACCAACCAGAAAATTTACTTCGCGGGGTTATCCCTGGAAGCCCTTGGTCGTGCCGAGGCGGGCAAGGAGATGAATGCCATCGCGCTGGTCCAGGCGGGGCGTGAAGCCGCTCTGTTTCACCTGTATGGCGCCTTGCTGGGGCTATGCCATGAAATCGCCGGGTTCTACCGCTTGCCCCAGGCCGGTTCGCCCCGCGCGGAAATGATCATGGCCCGAGACGTGTTGGAAACCATGGCTATCCCGGAATTGGCCGAACTGGTGGAAATGGCCCAGAGCCCGGACAGTTGGGTAGCCCGCCTGCTCAAGGCGCACGCCGACATGTTCCAGCCGCCCCGCGTTCCCCATGTACCCAAGGG
Source organism: Pseudomonas sp. R4-34-07 (assembly GCF_003852375.1). NCBI lineage: Bacteria > Pseudomonadati > Pseudomonadota > Gammaproteobacteria > Pseudomonadales > Pseudomonadaceae > Pseudomonas > Pseudomonas sp. R4-34-07. Next base: position 1,596,920 of record NZ_CP027760.1, read on the forward strand.
TGATGTGACGCAGCCATTGATCGTGGCGGTTGCATTGGAGGCGGATGAGCCCAAGCCTTTGAGCCGTGAAGAGCTGGAAAGCTGGCGTCAGGAACTGAAAAAGCTGGCGTTGCGCTTTCGCGAAGGTTTGAGCGAGTGCTGAGCGGGCACGCCTGCACGCGACAACACTGATATAATCCCGCGCTTTCGTGGAGAACAGACTTTTATGCCAACGTCCTTTCTGGAAATTGTTGAACTGCCTGACGGCCGAATCGAGCTGCGTCGGGCCGAGGACGAAGGTTCTCTGGTCATTCTGGACTTTTCCGAAGACGCAAAAGCGTTCCTGCAAGGCCAGCATGTGGAAGTGGCTAAAGCGATGTTGAGCGTTGGCGTGCAAATGGCCGGTCGCCTGGCTGAAGGCGAGCCGGAGAAGGAAGATGGCCCAAAGGTTCTTCACTGAGCCCTGAGTAACCCGCTCACTTCTTACCCCAGTCGAATATTCAAGCTCTGCGCATCGCCCGTGTGCGCGGCGCTGATCAGCTGCTGCTTGGCCGTTGCATTCAGTGGGTTCAGCCAGCTCACCACCGTATGGCTACGGCCCAGGCGCAAAGCTTCGCAGGTCAACTGCTGGGCACTTTGCGCGCCTCGTGGCTGCAGCAACAGAATACGTTCACGGTTGAGGCCGGCATCCCGCAGCCAAGCCTGGGTCAGGCTGGCGGGCGGGGCGATCAGCGTCAACCAGCGCGCGTCCTGCTCCTCACTGAGTTCGCGCAGGATCGGCGCCAGCAGGCTCAAGCAGCTTCCGGCAGCCCCACGCAACGACAATTCACTGAATACCTCAGGTTCGCAGCTCCACGGCGCTTCGACCGTTTCCTTGAGGATGGGCGCAAGGGGTTGAGCCATAAAGGCCTCGAACAGCGACAGTTGTGTGTGTTGTGGGGTGTGCACGAGCTGCATGATGTCTCCTTTAGCGGCGAATGACGCCGACACTCAAGCCTTCGATCACCAGGTCCTGGTCTTTGAGGTTCACTTCAATCGGCGCGAACTCCGGGTTCTCGGCCAGGAGCCAGACCTTGCTGCCTTCACGCTTGAAGCGCTTGACGGTGACCTCATCGCCGATCCGCGCCACGACGATCTGGCCATTGCGGGCTTCGCGGGTGGTGTGAACGGCCAGCAGGTCGCCGTCGAAAATACCCACGTCCTTCATGCTCATGCCGTGCACCCGCAACAGGTAATCGGCGCGCGGATGGAAGAAGGTCGGGTTGATGTTGCAGGATTCCTCGACGTGCTGTTGCGCCAGGATCGGCGCACCCGCGGCCACTCGACCGATGATCGGCAGTGTCGATTCGTCGGCCTTGGCTTCGAAGCCAGGGATGCGAATACCGCGCGAAGCCCCAGGGGTCATCTCGATCGCGCCTTTGCGCGCGAGGGCCTTGAGGTGTTCTTCGGCAGCGTTGGGAGACTTGAAACCCAGCTCCAGCGCAATTTCGGCGCGTGTCGGTGGGTAACCGTTGTCATCAAGGCAGCGCTTGATAAAAGCCAGAATCTCAGCTTGGCGTGGCGTCAGTTTTAGCATGTTGATCGCTCTGTCTTTTTATACAGTGACTGGGATTATATACAGTGAACGGCGCTTGGCAATGATCCTTTTGAACGGCTCCGCTGGACGGTCATCCATCATCCGTACTGCGGGGCAGAGGTAGCGCTGCCTACAGGCCATGAAAGATGTGATTAAATAGCGACGAATTAGATGACTGCCCGGCCGGAAAACGGACACGCAGGCTTGACAAGACATACCCTGAAACGTATGTTTCAAACAAGTGTTTGTCAGGCGGAGTAGCCATGGCCCAGTCGGAAACCGTTGAACGCATTCTCGATGCTGCCGAGCAATTGTTCGCGGAAAAAGGATTTGCTGAAACTTCATTGCGGCTGATCACCAGCAAGGCTGGGGTTAACCTCGCCGCCGTGAACTACCATTTCGGCTCAAAAAAAGCCCTGATCCAGGCGGTGTTCTCGCGCTTCCTGGGGCCGTTCTGTGCCAGTCTTGACCGCGAGCTGGAGCGTCGCCAGGCCAAGGCGGATAACAAGCCAAGCCTGGAAGAGCTTTTGGAAATCCTGGTCGAGCAAGCCCTGGTGGTTCAGCCGCGCAGCGGTAACGACCTGTCTATTTTCATGCGTCTATTGGGGCTGGCGTTCAGCCAGAGCCAGGGGCACCTGCGTCGTTACCTGGAAGACATGTACGGCAAGGTGTTTCGTCGCTATATGTTGTTGGTCAATGAAGCTGCCCCGCGTATTCCACCGATCGAGCTGTTCTGGCGTGTGCACTTCATGCTCGGCGCCGCGGCCTTCAGCATGTCCGGGATCAAGGCGCTGCGCGCGATTGCCGAGACCGATTTCGGCGTCAACACCTCCATCGAGCAGGTGATGCGCCTGATGGTGCCGTTCCTCGCCGCTGGCATGCGCGCCGAAACCGGTGTGACCGATCAGGCCATGGCCGTGGCCCAATTGCGCCCGCGCAGCAAATCCACACCCACCCTCGCCAAGGTTTGACCGCTGCGGGTGGGCGCGGCCGCTTGCATCCGCTAAGCTAGCCGCCATGCCGATTTCAGCTATTTACGCGCAACCCGTCGTGCTTACCGTAACCGGTAGGGATGACGGGTTGTGCGCGTTATTTAAGGAAGGTTTATGACTGCTGCCCTGCAAGGTTCTTTGATGGTCGACGTTGCCGGTACCTGGCTGACGGCCGAGGACCGCCATCTGTTGCGCCAACCTGAAGTGGGCGGCTTGATCATTTTTGCGCGCAATATCGAGCATCCACGCCAGGTTCGCGAATTGAGCGCGGCGATTCGTGCGGTGCGCCCGGACCTGCTGCTGGCGGTTGACCAGGAAGGCGGCCGGGTGCAGCGTCTGCGCCAGGGGTTCGTGCGCTTGCCGGCCATGCGCGCGCTGGCGGATAACCCCAACGCCGAGTACCTGGCCGAACAATGTGGCTGGATCATGGCCACCGAAGTACTCGCCGTGGGCCTGGACCTCAGCTTCGCCCCAGTGCTCGACCTGGATTACCAGCGCAGCGCCGTGGTCGGCACCCGCTCGTTCGAAGGCGACCCCGAGCGCGCCGCCGTACTCGCCGGTGCCTTTATTCGCGGCATGAACAGCGCGGGCATGGCCGCCACCGGCAAGCACTTTCCGGGTCACGGTTGGGCCGAGGCCGATTCCCACGTCGCGATTCCCAACGACGAGCGCAGCCTGGAACAGATTCGCGCCAATGACCTGGTGCCTTTCGCACGCCTGAGCAAGCAATTGGCCGCCGTGATGCCCGCGCATGTGATCTACCCGCAAGTGGATAGCCAACCCGCCGGCTTCTCACGCCGCTGGTTGCAGGACATCCTGCGCGGTGAGCTGCAGTTCGACGGGGTGATTTTCAGTGATGACCTGTCCATGGCCGGTGCCCATGTGGTGGGTGATGCGGCCAGTCGGATCGAGGCGGCACTCACTGCTGGTTGTGACATGGGGCTGGTGTGCAATGACCGCGCGGCTGCCGAGCTTGCACTGACTGCAGCCCAGCGGATGAAGGTCACGCCTTCGGCTCGCATTGCGCGTATGCGGGGACAAGCAATTGCCTCGACTGACTACAAACAGGATCCGCGCTGGCTGGCAGCCCTTGGAGCGTTGCGAGACGCTCAGCTGATTGAATAAGAAGCTTGATGTAGGTAGCGTTTGAATGCGGCTGAGGCTGTTTCTTGCCGCAGTGTAGGAGTTGCGCTGCTTTAACCTCCATTACTGGCTGCTGTAGAGTCCTTGTTTCATGAATGACCTGATTGCACGTATCGTCGAGTTGGATTGGCAAGGGTACTTTGAACCTCGCTCGCTGGAGCGTGGGTTTGAGTACGCTGGCGAAAATCGTCTTGAAATAAAAGAATTCGGGCATCACCGGCTGATCGCGCATTGCAGGGGCTCTGGACGTAATGTCTACACCCTGTCGATTACCCTGGAGGGTGCAACATCCCGTCGGCCGGGCATCATCTGTGTGTGTTCTTGCCCGGTGGCGATAAATTGCAAGCACGCGGCTGCGGTCTTGTTTACGTTGACTGCGCTGTACGAAGAGCTGAACGAGCCGAAGAAGCCGGTGGGTGACCGCCTGAGTCCGCAGCTCGAAAACTGGCTCGAAAGCATCCCCAAGCCCACCCCGCCGGGTGAGGTTCAGCCCAAGAACACCGGCACTTGTTTGCTGTACCAAATCACTCCTGATGTTTATTCCAGTGGCTGGTCGTTGGAGGTGTACCGGGCGCGCGTGACGAAAAAAGGCGAGTACAGCGATATCAAGCCTCTGCACTCGATGGATGAGATATTGCGGCGTGCCCCTGGCTATATGCATGAGCTGGATACACGCATTGGTCGATTGCTGTTGTTGGGCCGATCTTATGGCAACTATGGCAGCAGTTTTCAGTTGGCCGGCGAGACGGGGGCCGAAATTCTCCAATTGGCGTTAAAAACCCAGCGCCTGTTTCTGGAGCTGGGCGCAGGACTGGCGCTCAACCCTGGCCCGGCGCGCGCTGCTCGTTTTGATTGGGCCGTGTTGCCCGACGGCAATTACATTCCCTGCTGGATCAGCGACGGGCGCGAGTTGGACGATGTGTTGCCGCTCAAACCGCTTCACTATCTTGACCTCGACAACATGGAAATCGGGGTGCTCGAGCATGGGCTGGATAAGAACCTGGCCCTGCATCTTTGCGGCTTGCCGATGATTCCAGCTGAGCAAGTCGCGTTATTCAGTCATCGCATCAGTGCGGTGTCCAAGGTGATTCCGCCACCACGCGAGCTGACCGAGCGCGTCGTGGATACGTTGGAACCCCAAGGGTGTCTTACATTGGGAAGCGACGAATCCTACGTGTACAGCCAGGTCGACTATCGGCGGATGCTCGCCCTGGAACACCGCGCCGCCCTGGCTTTTCGTTACGACACAAGCCTGGTCAGCGGCAAGGGCACTGAGGACATCCTGTTTCTCAATGGCACCGAAACCCAACGCATCCAACGCAAGCCCGCAGCTGAAAAAGCCTTGCGCAAGACGCTCACGAAAATCGGCTTTAAAACGGTCAATCGCAAAAGCGGTGCACTGCCTGTCGGTGCAGGAGAGATGTTCGATCTACCCAACGATGAAGCCTGGCTGGCTTTTGTTGAAAGCCAGCTGTCGGTTCTGCGTGAAGCAGGGTGGGAAGTCGTCATTCATCCGGGGTTTTATTACAATGTGGAGGCTGTTGACGGCTGGTACGCGGACATTGAAGAGTCACCCGGTCACGAGTGGTTCAACCTTGAGCTGGGCATTGAGGTCAATGGCGAGCGGCACAGCCTGTTGCCCATCATGCTCGACTTGATGCGGCGTCAACCCAAACTGCTTGACGCCACCTACATGGCCGAACGTGATGATGATGAGCGCGTGTTGGTCAGTCTGGATGCCCGCACTCATATCAAAGTTGCGCTGCCCTACGGTCGTATCAAACCTCTGATGGCGACCCTCGGCGAACTCTACCTGCGCGCGCCTGAAGGAGACGCACTGCGGCTGAGTGCGCCGGATGCGGCAAGGCTCAGTAACCTGGATGCACTACCTCTGGTCTGGCAGGGCGGCGAGCGACTGCGTGATTTCGCCCAGCGTCTCAAGGGCTCCACCCATGCCCAGGTCTCTGCCCCCGAGGGCCTGAAAGCAGAACTTCGTGGCTATCAACTCGAAGGCCTGAACTGGATGCAAACGCTGCGCGAGCTGGAAGTCGGCGGGATTCTTGGGGATGACATGGGCCTGGGCAAAACCCTACAAACCCTTGCGCACCTGCTCGTGGAAAAACAGGCAGGGCGATTGCAAATGCCCGCATTGGCCGTAATGCCCACCAGCCTGATCCCGAACTGGATCGACGAAGCCACACGGTTCACGCCACAGCTCAGAGTTCTGGCGCTGCACGGTGCACAGCGTCAGGCTGACTTCTTGCGCTTGACCGATTACGACCTGGTACTCACCACCTACGCGCTGTTGCCGCGAGACCTTGAGGTCCTGCAGCCGCAGCGCTGGAGCGTGCTGATCCTCGACGAAGCGCAAAATATCAAGAATCCCAACAGCAAGGCGGCCCAGGCCGCTCGCCAACTGGATGCCGGCCAGCGGCTGTGCCTGAGCGGGACGCCGTTGGAAAACCATTTGGGCGAACTCTGGTCGCTGTTTCACTTCCTGTTGCCGGGATGGCTGGGCGATAGTAAAACCTTCAATCGCGATTACCGCACGCCGATTGAAAAGCACGGCAATGCGCAACGCATGCAGCACCTGACGGCGAGGATCAAACCCTTCCTGTTGCGCCGCAAAAAAGAACAGGTGGCCACCGAGCTGCCACCCAAGACCGAGATCGTGCACTGGGTGGACTTGAGCGACGCCCAGCGTGACGTGTATGAAACCGTGCGTGTGGCGATGGACAAGAAGGTTCGCGACGAGATCACCCGGCATGGTGTCGCCCGCAGCCAAATCATCATTCTCGAAGCGCTGCTCAAGTTGCGCCAGGTCTGCTGCGACTTGCGCCTGGTCAAGACTGCACCCGCCTCCAAACTGGCCCGGGCCGGTACTGGCAAACTCGGCAGTTTGATGGAGATGCTCGAAGAGTTGCTCAGCGAGGGGCGGCGCGTCCTGCTCTTTTCGCAGTTCACCTCGATGCTGGCATTAATCGAAGAGGAGCTGAAGCAGCGTCAGGTCGACTATTCAATCCTGACCGGTGAAACCCTGGACCGGCGCACACCGGTGAAGGATTTCCAGGACGGCAAGACGCCGTTGTTCCTGATCAGTCTGAAAGCGGGCGGAACCGGCTTGAACCTGACGGCCGCGGATACGGTGATTCATTACGACCCCTGGTGGAACCCGGCCGTGGAAAACCAGGCCACCGACCGGGCCTACCGGATCGGGCAGGATAAGCCGGTATTCGTCTACAAGATGATTGCCCGGGGCACGGTGGAAGAAAAGATTCAGGCGTTGCAATTGGAAAAGGCAGCGCTTGCCGACGGCGTGCTTGAAGGGGGCGCCAGTGCGGGTTGGAAGCTGGAGCAGCGGGATATCGAGGCGCTGTTTGCGCCGTTGCCTGGCTAACGACCGCGGCAAGCCCTAATGCCAGTCAGTTAAGGACGAACACTGTACCTGTGGCGAGGGAGCTTGCTCCCGCTGGGCCGCGAAGCGGCCCCAAAAATGGGACTGCTGCGCAGTCCAGCGGGAGCAAGCTCCCTCGCCACAGGTTACTTTTTACCCTTTCTACTTCTTAACTGACTGGCATTAGGGCTTGCCCCCGATGGCGATCCGACAGTCAGCGCTTCTCTTGCTTATTCGGCAACGGTGCAAACAGCGCCTCGATATCCTCATTACCCAACTGCCAATCCCCGGTCGAACGCCCATCCAGCACACCCGCCGCCAGGTCGGATTTTTCCTTCTGCAAATGCTGAATTTTCTCTTCTACCGTGCCTCGGGCAATCATCTTGTAGACGAACACCGGCTTCTCTTGCCCGATGCGGTAGGCGCGGTCAGTGGCCTGGTTTTCGGTTGCGGGGTTCCACCACGGGTCGTAGTGGATCACGGTGTCGGCTTCGGTCAGGTTCAGGCCGACGCCGCCGGCTTTCAGGCTGATCAGAAAAATCTGCAGCTTGCCGCTCTGAAAGTCCTTCACCGGTGTGCGCCGATCGCGTGTCTGGCCGGTCAGCAGGGCGTAGGCGATTTTGCGCTGCTTGAGTTCAGCCTCGATCAGACTCAGCATTGAGGTGAACTGCGAAAACAGCAGGATCCGCCGGCCCTCGGCAAACAATTCCTCGAGCATCTGCATCAAGCTGTCGAGCTTGCCCGAGCTGCTGCCGCGGGCGGGCAGGGCGGCATCGTTGACCAGGCGCAAATCGCAGCACACTTGGCGCAGTTTGAGCAGTGCTTCAAGGATGATGATCTGGCTGCGCGCCACCCCCTTGCGGGTGATCTCGTCGCGGACCTTTTTATCCATGGCCAGGCGCATGGTTTCATACACGTCGCGCTGCGCCTCATTAAGGTCGACCCAGTGGATAATCTCGGTCTTGGGCGGCAGTTCCGTGGCCACCTGTTCCTTGGTGCGGCGCAGCAGGAACGGCTTGATCCGACCGTTGAGGTGCTGCAATCGCACCTCACTGGCGCGTTTTTCAATGGGGACGCGGTAATCGCGGTTGAAGCTTTTCACATCGCCGAGCCAGCCCGGCAACAGGAAGTGGAACAACGACCATAACTCGCCCAGGTGGTTTTCCAGCGGCGTGCCGCTCAGGCACAGGCGCTGCCGCGCATTCAGCTCGCGTGCCGCTTGCGCCGCCTTGCTGGTGGGGTTCTTGATGTACTGGGCTTCATCGAGGATCAGCACATGCAGGGGCAGGGCGGCGAGGGTGTCGATGTCCTTGGGCAGCAGCGCGTAGGTGGTCAACAGCAGGTCATAGTCCTGCAGATTGGCGAAATGTTTCTTACGCCCTGCGCCGTACAGCGCCTGCACCCGCAATTGCGGAGTGAAATGCGCGGCCTCATCGAGCCAATTGGGGATCAGGCTGGTAGGCATGACCACCATGCACGGTCGATTCAGCCGTCCTGCATTTTTTTCCGTAAGAATATGCGCCAGGGTCTGCAAGGTTTTACCCAGGCCCATGTCATCCGCAAGAATCCCACCCACCTCCAATTGGCGCAGCGACTGCATCCAGCTCAGGCCTTCCAGCTGGTAAGGGCGCAAGGTTGCATTCAAGCCTTCAGGCGCCACGCAGGTGAAATCCTTGATGTCCCGCAGGCGCTGGGCGAAGTTGCGGATTTTCTCGCCGCCTTCCCATTGCAGTGGCAGATCTTCCAGCGGGTTCAAGCGGATCGCATCGGCCTTGGCCAGGCGCAATGTGGTGGTGCCGGATTCCTGCAGGTAGAACTCACCGAGGGTCGCCAGTACCGGCTTCAATCGCCCATAGGGCAGCGCCACTTGCAGCGGACCGTGGCCGTTGGGCAGGCCGGGAATGTTCACCAGGATCAATTCATCATCGCGGCGCCGTGCGAGTTTTTCCGGGTTGAGGATTTCGGTGTGGGAGCGCATCAAATTCAGCAGGATGGGCAGCAGACTCAGCCGTTCGCCATTGACGATGATGCCCAGCTCCAGATCGAACCAGTCCCGCTCGGGGGCTTCATCGACGCTGGCGTACCAGTCGTCCACCGGGCTGAGGTCAAAACCGAAGTCTTCATCGATTTGCAGCTCCCAACCTTCGGCCCGCAGGGCAGGGGACGCGTTGAGGGTGAAATTCAACCAGGCGCTGTCATTGACCATCTCGAACAGCTCGCCGGCGCTTTCCGGCAAGGCCTTGCTCTGGCGCGTGGCGATCTTGAACCCGAGCAGGCGCAGTTGCTCGCGATAGGGCTGTTCCAGCTCGGGATGGCGCTTGATGCGCAGGCTTTGGGTTTCCTGGCGCACGATGATATCGGCGTTCTTTTGCCCGCTGACATAGTTGCCCAGATAGTTGAACGACAGCGCCGCGCGGTGCTGGATGTAACGCTGCATCTTGCCATTGCGCGGTTCGAACGCGCTGAACTCCACACTGGCTAGCCACAGGCGCGGCACTGGGCGCACATCCTCCATGACCACCTGCGGCAGTACCACACGGTTATCCAACACCGCCTGCAGTTTTCCCAGCAACTCGGCATCCTGGGCCGCCGCCGGGTAGGCCAGGGTTTCCTGCACCTTGAGCAGCACGGCGGCAATATGTTTGCAATTGGTGTGCACCGGGCAGGTACAGCGGCTGTCCACCAGAATCAGCATGCCCTTGGCCGATTCGCGTAACGAAATGGTCTGTCGGTAGACGTTGCCGCCCGAGCCTTCACAACTGGCGGTGATGGTGCTGTCGCCGGACTCGACGATGCGCACCCGATTCTCCAACGCGTAACGCCGCCCGCGCTCCAGGCTTTGCTCTTTGAAGCGATTGGCCCACGAAGGGGCCAGGGGTTTGGTCAGCGACGCTGTCAGGGGCATGGCGCGGGATCAGTCCTGCATGTCGGGCGGTGGTGCGCTGGGGGGCTTGGCGGTCAGCGAAGTGATCTTGATCAGCAGCGCCAGGTGGCCGCCATCCAGGTAATTGAGCTGGTTGTTCTTGGTGCGTACGTCTTTCTGACTCAGGTGTTCGCTGGCGATCACGCTGCCGTTGCTGTCGAACTGGTTGATCCAGAAGTCGGCATCGATGTCAGTGAAGCGACCCAGTTGCAGGTTCAGCACGCCCTCGATCGGAAATTGGCCGAATTGCTCCTGGCCGTCGGTGATCGCGATCTTCACTGGCTGTTCGCCGAGGCTCTGTTCCCAGGCCTTGTGCGCAAGCACGGTGTAGTTGGAATCGGCGCGCAGTTTTTCGACGATATTGCCCAGGCGCGGCGGGCTCATTCGCTCGCCCAGGCGCTGCGCACCGCTATCCCAGTTTTCCGGGGCGGCGCGGCTGTTGATCACCGGCTCTGCATTCTGGCGTACCAGGATCATCTCCACCTGGTAGGGGCTGTCGGCAAAGGCCGAAGGCGCGAATACCAGCAACAGCAGGCTCAGAATGCGGAACACGCGCATGGAGGCGTCCTTCAAGCAGATTTCGGAATGAGGCGCTCAAACAGCGCCTCCAGGGTATTGAAGCGTTCTTCGGCGCGTTCCATCGGCACCATGAACTTGAACAGCGTAGCCCCTTCGAACTTGTAGCGGTTGGGCTGGCCCTGGATCAGCTTGATCAGCACCAACGGGTCTACCGGCGTTTGCGCTTCGAATTCGATACGCCCGCCTTGCGGCCCCGCGTCGACTTTCTTGATGCCCAGCTGTTCGGCCTGCAATTTGAGCAGGGTCAGGCGCACCAGGTTCTTGGTCGGTTCCGGCAACAGGCCGAAGCGGTCGATCATTTCCACCTGCAAGTCCTTCAGGCCTTCTTCGTCGGTGGCCGAAGCGATGCGCTTGTACAGGATCAGCCGCGCGTGCACGTCCGGCAGGTAGGCTTCGGGGATCAACGCCGGCAAGCGCAGGTTGATTTCCGGGCCACCGCCCAACGGTTGGTCGAGGTTCGGCTGTTCGCCCTTGCGAATGGCTTTCACCGCGCGCTCGAGCATTTCCATATAAAGGGTGAAGCCCACGGCCTGGATCTGCCCGCTCTGGCCGTCGCCGAGCAGTTCGCCGGCGCCACGGATTTCCAGGTCGTTGGTGGCCAGCACGAAGCCGGCGCCGAGGTCCTGGGTGTTGGCGATCGCTTCCAGGCGCTTTTCCGCGTCGGACGTGATCTGTTGGCGTGGTGGCGTCAACAGGTAGGCGTAGGCCTGGTGGTGACTGCGCCCGACCCGGCCGCGCAGTTGATGCAGTTGGGCCAGGCCGAACTTGTCGGCGCGTTCGATGATAATGGTGTTGGCGCTGGGTACGTCGATACCGGTCTCGATGATGGTCGAGGCGATCAGCACGTTGAAGCGCTTGTGGTAGAAGTCGCTCATCACCTGCTCGAGTTCGCGCTCACGCATCTGCCCATGGCCGATGGCGATGCGGGCTTCCGGCACCAGTTCGGCGAGGTCGGCGGCGCACTTTTCGATGGTCTTCACGTCGTTGTGCAGGTAATACACCTGGCCACCGCGCAGCAATTCGCGCAGCAGCGCTTCCTTGACCGTGCTTTTGTTCTGCTCCATCACGAAGGTGCGTACCGACAGACGGCGTGCAGGCGGCGTGGCGATGATCGACAGGTCGCGCATGCCCGACACCGCCATGTTCAATGTACGCGGAATCGGCGTGGCGGTGAGGGTGAGGATGTCGACTTCGCTGCGCAGGGCCTTGAGCTGTTCTTTCTGGCGCACGCCGAAGCGGTGCTCTTCGTCGATGATGACCAGGCCCAGGTTCTTGATCTTCACATCGTCCGACAGCAGTTTGTGCGTGCCAATCACGATGTCGATCTTGCCTTCGGCGAGGTCGGCGATGGCGGCATTCACTTCCTTGGCGGATTTGAAGCGGCTCATCACTTCCACGCTCACCGGCCAGTCGGCAAAGCGGTCGCGGAAGCTGTTGTAGTGCTGCTGGGCGAGCAGGGTGGTGGGCACCAGGATCGCCACCTGCTTGCCGCCATGCACCGCAATGAACGCCGCGCGCATCGCCACTTCGGTCTTGCCGAAGCCGACGTCGCCACACACCAGGCGGTCCATCGGCTTGGGCGCAAGCATGTCGGCGCGCACGGCGTCGATGGTGGTTTGCTGGTCGGGGGTTTCTTCGAAAGCGAAGCCGGCGCTGAAGGTGGCGTAATCGGCTTTCGGGTCGGCGAACGCATAGCCTTCGCGGGCCGCACGGCGTGCGTAGATGTCGAGCAGTTCGGCGGCGACGTCGCGCACCTGTTCGGCGGCCTTGCGCTTGGCTTTCTGCCAGGTCTCGGAGCCCAGGCGGTGCAACGGCGCCAGGGCGTCATCGCTACCGGTGTAGCGCGCGATCAAGTGCAGGCTGGCCACCGGCACGTAGAGCTTGGCGCCCTCGGCGTATTCCATGGTGAGGAATTCGGCGGCCTGGTTGTCGATTTCCAGGGTCTGCAAGCCGAGGTAGCGGCCTACACCGTGGTCGATGTGCACCACCGGCGCGCCTTCACGCAACTCGGTGAGGTTCTTGATCACCGCGTCATTGTTGGCGTCGGCGCGTTTTTCACGGCGGCGACGCTGCATCACGCGCTGGCCGAACAACGGGCTTTCGGCGATCAGCGCCAGGGCCGGGTCGTCCAGCAACAAGCCTTCGTCCAATGGCGCGATGGTGATCGCCAGGCGCTCTTTGCTTTTTACGAAATCCGGCCAGCTATCGACGGTCTTCGGGCGCAGCTTGAGGCGTTCGAGCAGCTCCAGCAGGACTTCGCGACGCCCGGCGGATTCGGCGGTAAACAGCACGCGGCCGGGGAAGTCGCCGAGGAAGTTGGACAGCGCTTCGAGCGGCTGCGTGGCTTTGGCCTGGATCGCCAGGTCCGGCAGTGTGCCCGCCGGGAAACGCTCGCGGCCGCTGCCGGCGTCCACATCCTGCTGGCTGGCGACCACGCGTGGCCAGTTTTTCAGGCGGGCGAAGCAATCTTCCACCGGCAGGAACAATTCGGCAGGTGGTAATAACGGCCGGGACGGGTCGACGCGGCGCTCTTCATAGCGGTTGCGCACATCGTTCCAGAAGTTTTCTGCGGCCTGTTCGATGCCTGGCAGCGAGAACACCTGGGTGTCCTGGGGCAGGTAGTCGAAGAGGGTGGAGGTTTCGTCGAAGAACAGCGGCAGGTAGTACTCGATACCGGCCGGTGTAATCCCGCTGCTCAGGTCCTGGAAGATCGGGCAGCGGCGGAAGTCCACGTCGAAGCGCTCGCGAAAGCGTGCCTTGAAGCGCGTGACCGCATCTTTTTGCAGCGGGAATTCCCGCGCCGGCAGCAGTTTGATCGACTCGACCTTGTCGATGGAGCGCTGGTTTTCCGGGTCGAAGGTGCGCAGGGTCTCGATTTCGTCATCGAACAGGTCGATGCGATACGGCAACTTGCTGCCCATCGGGAACAGGTCGATCAATGCGCCGCGTACGGTGAATTCGCCGTGTTCGTACACCGTGTCGACATAGCGGTAGCCGGTGGCCTCCAGGCGCGTGCGCATCTGCTCCACGTCGAGTTTCTGGCCGACATCCAGCACCAAGCTGCTGCCCAGCAGGAATTTGGTCGGCGCCAGGCGATGCAGGGCAGTGGTGATCGGCACCACCAGCACGCCGTGAGCCAGTTCCGGCAAACGGTACAGGCTGGCGATGCGCTGGGAAATGATGTCCTGGTGCGGCGAGAACAGATCGTAGGGCAGGGTTTCCCAGTCGGGAAAGTGCAGCACCGGCAAATCGGGGGCGAAGAAGCTCAGCTCCTGCTCCAACCGCTCGGCGCTTTGGCTGTCGGCGGTGAGCAGCAGGGTAAAGCGTTTGGCTGCGCTGGCAGCCTCGGCAATGGCCAGGCTCAGGGCGGCACCGGGCAGGTTGCCCCAGTGCTGTTTACCTGCCGCGGCAGGGAGTAGCGGTAGACGCAGAACGGGCACGGAAGGTTGAGCTCCAAGCGTTGCGACAAAGTCGGTAATTGTAGCGGCCAGAGGTGCCGCCTGTCAGTTGCTGACTGTGCCTATTACGGTTTGTTGGAAATGTAGTGGCTAAGACAAACAATCGTCGGTTTTGACTCAATATGTAGTGCCAAAATACGCGAATGTTTAGGAGGGTTACGGACAAGTCGAGCTGCTCGGCAAACTAGTGGCCTTCTGGAACCCGCGTGTTTCCTGGGCTGTAGCGGGGTGGTATTTTTTTGCAAGGGGTTTTTGTTGCCTGTCGCGCATTGCTCAACGGGCAGTCGGGCGACATAATGTAGCCCCTTTTTTCTGCCCCTACATGTGGAAGGTTCCCGTGACTCAGAAGCCCGACCAGTGTCTTGGTGAATGGATCGACCGTGAAGCACTCGCAGAAGCGATGATCCCGCTTATCGGCCAGCTGTACCGCAATAACAATGTGGTGAGCTCGATCTATGGCCGCAGCCTGATCAATCAGTCCGTCATCGCGATTCTCAAGGCTCACCGCTTTGCGCGTCACCGTTCCGCCGACGACAGCGAACTCTCCGTCCACGAAACATTCCCACTGCTCAAAGCCATGAGCGAGCTCAAGCTCGGCGCGGCGTCGGTGGACCTGGGCAAGTTGGCGTACAAATTCCGTAAAGAAGGCGCCGGCCGCAGTGCCGAGCAGTTCGTGCGTGAAGAAATGGCCGACGTGGTCGGCCAGCAAAACGCCGCTGCCCGCAAAGGCACCGACGTTGTGCTCTATGGCTTCGGTCGTATCGGCCGTCTGCTGGCGCGCATTCTGATTGAAAAAACCGGCGGCGGCGACGGCCTGCGCCTGCGTGCCATCGTTGTGCGCAAAGGCGCCGAAAACGACCTGACCAAGCGCGCCAGCCTGTTGCGTCGCGACTCGGTACACGGTCCGTTCAACGGTACCATCGTCATCGACGAAGAAAACAACACCATCACCGCCAACGGTAACCTGATCCAGGTGATCTACGCGAAGAACCCGTCCGAGGTGGATTACACCCAGTACGGCATCAAGGACGCCCTGCTGGTGGACAACACCGGCGTATGGCGTGATGCCGAGGGCCTCGGCCAGCACCTGGCCTGCCCGGGTGTTGACCGTGTCGTGCTGACCGCGCCTGGCAAAGGCAAGCTGAAGAACATCGTGCACGGCATCAACCACACTGAAATCACCGCTGACGACAAGATCGTGTCCGCCGCTTCCTGCACCACCAACGCCATCGTGCCGGTGCTCAAGGCAGTGAACGACAAGTTCGGTATCGTCAATGGCCACGTCGAAACCGTTCACTCGTACACCAACGACCAGAACCTGATCGACAACTTCCACAAGGGCGACCGCCGTGGCCGCAGCGCCGCGCTGAACATGGTGATCACCGAGACCGGTGCCGCCACCGCTGCCGCCAAGGCCCTGCCTGAACTGGCCGGCAAGCTGACCGGTAACGCGATCCGTGTGCCGACGCCGAACGTGTCGATGGCCATTCTCAACCTGAACCTTGAGAAAGCCGCCACCCGTGAAGAGATGAACGAGTACCTGCGCTACATGGCGCTGCACTCCGATCTGCATAAGCAAATCGACTTCGTCAATTCCCAGGAAGTGGTGTCCACCGACTTCGTCGGCTCGCGCCACGCCGGTGTGGTGGACGCCGAAGCGACCATCAGCCAGGACAACCGCGTTGTGCTGTACGTGTGGTACGACAACGAGTTCGGCTACAGCTGCCAGGTGGTTCGCGTGATGGAAGACATGGCTGGGGTTAACCCGCCGGCGTTTCCGCGTTAAGCCTCAGCGATAAATGAAAAAGCCCCGATTGGTTTGGGGCTTTTTTATGCCTGTGGTTTTGTGGTGTGAGTGAGGGCCTCATCGGGGGCAAGCCCCCTCCCACAATTGATTTGCGAATACATTCAAATGTGGGAGGGGCGGTGCGACGATTCGACTTGCCCCCGATAGCGGTAGTCCAGCCACAACTTCAACAACTGACACCATCAGCAAAATAGTTGCCGCATAATGCTCATCCCAGAATCGACGCTGATTGGCGGCCTGTTAGTATGGCAAGACTGGCCTATGACGCGACCAAGGGTTAATGTGCGCGGCGTTGAGCCTTATATAGACTGTGCCCCGGTTCACACACTTGAGCCAAATTGTCCTTCATGCCCGCTGGCCGCGGCATGATTTAGCCAGGCGTCCAACCGTACGCCTGGCCTGTTCTGAGGAGTACGCATGGCTGTCTACAACTACGACGTGGTGGTACTGGGTTCCGGCCCGGCTGGAGAAGGCGCGGCGATGAACGCTGCCAAAGCAGGGCGCAAGGTGGCGATGGTCGATAGCCGTCGCCAGGTCGGCGGTAACTGCACCCACCTGGGTACCATCCCGTCCAAGGCGTTGCGTCACTCCGTGCGCCAGATCATGCAATTCAACACCAACCCGATGTTCCGGGCCATCGGCGAGCCGCGCTGGTTCTCGTTTCCGGACGTGTTGAAGAGCGCTGAAAAGGTCATCTCCAAGCAAGTCGCTTCGCGTACCGGCTACTACGCCCGTAACCGCGTCGACCTGTTCTTCGGCACCGGCAGCTTCGCCGACGAGCAAACCGTCGAAGTGGTCTGCGCCAACGGCGTGGTCGAGAAACTGGTGGCCAAGCACATCATCATCGCCACCGGTTCGCGCCCGTATCGCCCGGCGGACATCGATTTTCACCACCCGCGTATCTACGATAGCGACACCATTCTCAGCCTGGGTCACACCCCGCGCAAACTGATCATCTACGGCGCCGGGGTGATCGGCTGCGAATATGCCTCGATCTTCAGCGGCCTGGGTGTGTTGGTGGAACTGGTAGACAACCGCGACCAATTGCTGAGCTTCCTCGACTCGGAAATTTCCCAGGCGTTGAGCTACCACTTCAGCAACAACAACATCACCGTGCGCCACAACGAAGAGTACGAGCGTGTCGAAGGCCTGGATAACGGCGTAATCCTGCACCTCAAGTCCGGCAAGAAGATCAAGGCCGACGCCTTGCTCTGGTGCAACGGGCGTACCGGCAACACCGACAAGCTGGGCATGGAAAACATCGGGGTCAAGGTCAACAGCCGTGGTCAGATCGAGGTGGACGAGAACTACCGCACCTGCGTGCCGAACATCTACGGCGCCGGTGACGTGATCGGCTGGCCAAGCCTGGCCAGCGCCGCCCATGACCAGGGTCGTTCGGCTGCTGGCAGCATTGTCGACAACGGCAGCTGGCGCTACGTGAACGACGTGCCGACCGGGATCTACACCATTCCCGAGATCAGCTCGATCGGCAAGAACGAGCACGAACTGACCAAGGCCAAGGTGCCTTACGAAGTGGGCAAGGCGTTCTTCAAGAGCATGGCGCGTGCGCAGATCGCCGGTGAGCCGCAAGGCATGCTGAAGATTCTGTTCCACCGCGAGACGCTGGAAGTGCTCGGCGTGCATTGCTTCGGCTATCAGGCGTCGGAGATCGTGCATATCGGCCAGGCAATCATGAACCAGCCCGGCGAGCAAAATACCCTGAAGTATTTTGTGAACACCACGTTCAACTACCCGACCATGGCTGAAGCCTATCGGGTAGCGGCCTACGACGGCCTCAACCGGCTTTTTTGAGCGGCTCCGGCCGGTGGCCTGAGCCGGCCGGGGAGACCGATTTCAGTAATTCCCGAGGGTGGCAGTGGCCAAACCGGGAAAGTCTGTAATCAGGCTATCTACGCCGAAGTCGGCGAGCCTGCGCATCAGCGCAGGTTCGTTGACCGTCCAAACGGATACGTGCAGGCCCTGACGCTGGGCTTTTTCCAGCCGCTCGGGGGTGCACAACGTCCAGTTCAATGCCAGGAACTCACAACCGTAGTTCTGCGCGACCTTCAACGGGTCGAGCCAGGCGTATTCGGCCACCAGCCCGCGTGACAGGTCTGGGGTGAGGTCAACCGCCGCTTTCAAGACTTCCCGTGAACTTGAGGTCACCGTGACCTTGTCCATCAGGCCAAACCGCACGGCCATCTCGCGGATCGCCAACACGGTGGTCGCAGCGCGAGTGCGCGAAGCGCTTTTGACTTCCAGTTGCCAGTGATCGAAGTCGCACTGTTCGAACAACTCTTCCAGGCGCGGGATCGGGCATGGGTTGACCCAGCCTGGGCCGCCTTTGCGTGCGTCCATCTTCACCAGGTCCGCCGCCGAATACTCGACGACTTTGCCGCGCCGGTCAGTGGTGCGCTTGAGGGTCGGGTCGTGGATGACCATCAGCTCGCCGTCCATGGACAGGTGCAGATCCAGTTCGCAGCGGCGCACGCCGTGTTTGAGGCATTCCTGAAAGCTGGTCAGGGTGTTTTCCGGTGCTTCGCCTTTGGCACCGCGATGGCCGTAAATCAGGGTCACAATTGCTCCTTTGCGCCAGGCTCGCTGGCGTCGTGAATACGCATTCAGAGTTCGTCGCTTTGTTCTCGCGCCAGGCGACGTTCCTGGGCCTGTTTCTGCAGGATGTAGCGCGCCAGCAGTTGGCGTTGGGCATCGGTCATGGATTCGAACTCCGTGCCCACGTCAAAGCGCTCGCCCTTGGGATCGCAATGGGTCACCCGCGCGCGCAGCAGCAGGCCGAGGGCCTGGGGCATCAGCACCAGCTTCACCGCCAGGTGAGTGTCCGGGGCCAGCGCCACAGGGTGCTGGAAGTCGATGCCGCCTTCGGAAAGGATCACCGGCTGCGGCGCGCCCACCTCGCCGAGCAGCCCGCGAGCCATGACCTGGCTGAGCAGGTCCAGGCGTTTGTTCTGCACTTTGAGGAACGCCGCCAGGCTGCGGTCTTTTTCGTTGATCTGGCGCAGCAGGTGCTGGGCCTCGAATTCGCTGAGGTGCAGTTCACTGAGCAGATTGAACAGCGGCGAATCATCCAGCAACACTTCCTTGCTCGCCGCGTCGGGGGCCGACAGGGGTTTGATTTGGAGTGCGATCATGTCGTCGATACGGTAGTATTCGCGGCGCTCTTCTTCATCTAATGTCGACATGGCGAACCCCAGGTAACGGTAATGGTCTGAGTGTAAAGCTGCTGACCAGACCCCGCCACCGGGACGTCTTCTTTTCCTCCGAACAAGCCCCGACATGTTCAGACCTCTCTTCGTATTTATTGGCACGCGTTACACCCGTGCAAAGCGTCGCAATCATTTTGTGTCGTTCATTTCCCTGACCTCGATGATCGGTCTCGCCCTGGGCGTGGTCGTGATGATTGTGGTGCTGTCGGTGATGAACGGCTTCGATCATGAGATGCGCACCCGCGTGCTGGGCATGGTGCCCCACGCGACCATCGAGGGCGACGCGCCCATCAGTGACTGGCAAAGCCTGGCCGCCAAGGTCAAGCAGAACCCCAAGGTGCTGGCCGTTGCGCCGTTTACCCAGATGCAAGGGCTGCTGACCAACGACGGCAAGGTGCAGAAAATCCTGCTCAATGCCGTCGACCCGGCCCAGGAGCGCAATGTCTCGATCATCGACAAGTTCATGTTGCAGGGCAAACTCGACGATCTGGCGCCGGGCAGCTTCGGCATCGTCATCGGCGACAAGGCCGCTGCCAAGCTCGGTGTGGGCGTCGGCGACAAGCTGACCTTCGTCGCGCCGGAGGTCACCGTGACCCCGGCCGGCATGTTCCCGCGCATGAAGCGCTTTACCGTGGTCGGCACCTTCCACGTCGGCGCCGGCGAGATCGACGGCTACCTCGGCTTGACCAACCTCACGGACTTGGCGCGCCTGCATCGCTGGCAGCCGGACCAGGTGCAGGGCCTGCGCCTGAAGTTCAACGACCTGTTCGAGGCACCGCGCGGCGCCTGGGAAATCGCCCAGCACCTGGGCGAATCGCAGTATTACGCCCGCGACTGGACCCGCACCCATGGCAACCTGTACCAGGCCATCCGCATGGAAAAAGCCATGATCGGCCTGTTGTTGCTGCTGATCGTCGCCGTGGCCGCCTTCAACATCATCTCCACGCTGGTGATGGTGGTGAATGACAAGAAGGGCGACATCGCCATCCTGCGCACCCTCGGCGCCACGCCGGGGCAGATCATGGCGATCTTCATGGTGCAAGGCACGGTGATCGGCGTGGTCGGCACCCTGATCGGCACCGCCTTGGGGATTCTGGCCGCACTGAATGTCAGCGCCGCCATCGCCTTGCTTGAAAAAGTGCTCGGCCACAAGTTTCTCAACGCCGACGTCTACTTCATCGACTACTTGCCGTCCCAGGTTCAGGCCCAGGACGTGTTGATGGTGGGCGGCGCCGCGTTGGTCCTGAGTTTCCTTGCCACCCTGTATCCAGCCTGGCGCGCGGCACGCACCCAGCCAGCACAGGCATTACGTTATGAGTGAATCGGGCATGAGTGAAAAAGCAATCCTGAGCTGCCGCAACCTGGGCAAATCCTACGAGGAAGGCCCGGAATCCGTGGTGGTGCTGGCCAACCTGCAGCTTGAACTGCATCCGGGCGAGCGCGTGGCGATCGTCGGCAGTTCCGGTTCCGGCAAAAGTACCTTGCTCAACCTGTTGGGCGGCCTCGATACGCCGTCCCAGGGCAGCGTGTGGCTGGCCGGTGAAGAGCTGTCTGCCTTGAATGAAAAGGCCCGCGGCCAACTGCGCAACCGTTCGCTGGGCTTCGTGTATCAATTCCACCACCTGTTGCCGGAATTCACCGCCCTGGAAAACGTGTGCATGCCGCTGTTGATCGGCAAGACCGCGATCCCGGAGGCGCGCCAGCGTGCCACGGCCTTGCTGGAGCGCGTCGGCCTCGGCCATCGCCTGGAGCACAAACCGGCCGAGCTGTCCGGCGGCGAGCGCCAGCGCGTGGCAATTGCCCGTGCGCTGGTGAACAACCCAGGCCTGGTGATGCTCGATGAGCCTACCGGTAACCTCGACTCCCACACGGCCCAGGGCATCAAGGACTTGATGCTGGAGCTGAGCACCCAGATGCGCACCGCGTTCCTGGTGGTGACCCATGACATGAGCATGGCCCGTCAGATGGACCGAGTACTGCACTTGCAGGAAGGTCATCTGGTCGCTATCTGACCTGTTGCAAGCCCGTTTTTTTGAAACCGGGCTTTTTCATTTTTTCAACGGTGCCCGCGAATGTTCAGACCGTTATCGATTTTCATCGGCACGCGCTATACCCGCGCCAAGCGCCGCAACCGTTTTGTCTCGTTTATCTCGATGACCTCGATGATCGGCCTCGCCCTGGGCGTGTTGGCGATGATCGTGGTGCTTTCGGTGATGAACGGCTTCCAGCGCGAAATGAGCTCGCGCATCCTCGGCATGGTGCCCCACGCTACCATCGTGGGGGTGAACCCGATCGATGACTGGCAGCCGGTGGCTGCTGCTGCAATGAAGAACCCGCAAGTCACGGCAGCGGTACCGTTTACCCAGATGGACGGTATGTTCTCCTACAAGGGCGCGATGCAGCCGATTGAGATCAACGGCGTCGACCCGGCCCAGGAAGGCAAGGTGTCGATCGTGGCCCAGCATATCGTGCGCGGCAAATTGGAAGACTTGAAAGCCGGCGAGTTCGGCGTAGTAATCGGCGACATCACCGCGCGTCGCTTTCGCCTGAACGTGGGCGACAAACTGACCTTGATCGTCCCGGAAATCAGCACTGCGCCGGGGGGCATCACCCCGCGCATGCAGCGTTTGAACGTAGTGGGTATCTTCAAGGTGGGTGCCGAGCTGGACGGCTCCATGGCCTTGATCAACAAGGCCGACGCGGCCGAAATCCAGCATTGGCAACCCAACCAGGTGCAGAGCGTACGCCTGGCAGTGACGGACCTGTACGCGGCGCCCAAGGTCTCGGCCGATATCGCCGCCAGCCTCGGCGCGGCGTATAAGGCGGACGACTGGACCCACACCCAGGGCAGCCTGTTCAGCGCGATGAAAATGGAAAAGACCATGATCGGCCTGCTGTTGCTGATGATCGTCGCGGTCGCTGCTTTCAACATCATCGCCACCTTGATCATGGTGGTGAACGACAAGGGCGCGGACATCGCAATCCTGCGCACCATCGGCGCCACGCCCCGCCAGATCATGGCGATCTTCATGGTGCAGGGCACGGTGATCGGCGTTGTCGGCACCCTGATCGGCGGCGTGCTGGGGGTGATTGCGGCGCTGAACGTGAGCGAACTGGTGGGCTGGCTGGAGCGGGTGAGCGGGCAGCATATCTTCAGTTCGGATGTGTACTTCGTCAGCAACCTGCCGTCCGAACTGCAAGGTGGGGATGTGTTGCTGATTTGCTCGGCGGGGTTTGTGTTGAGCTTTCTGGCGACCATTTACCCGGCGTATCGGGCGGCGAAGATCGAGCCGGCGCATGCGCTCAGGTATTCGTGAACCGATCGTTCCCGCGCTCTGCGTGGGAATGTATCCCGTGACGCTCTGCGTCACAACAGCGGACGCAGAGCGTCCGATGGCATTCCCACGCAGAGCGTGGGAACGATCATAGGTGAGGCAACTCGATCACAAACCGTGTCCACCCCACCCCGGACTCACAAAAAATCCGCCCCCCATGCGCCCGTACAATCGACTGGGTAATCGCCAACCCCAGCCCCGCGTGTTCGCTGCTGCCTTCATGGCGCGCCGGGTCGGCCCGGTAGAACCGATCGAACAACCGCGGTAACAACTGCGCTGGAATGCCTTCCCCGGTGTTCTCAATCGTGAGTGTCACGCCGTCCACCATGCGTACCCGCACTTCGCCGCCCGCTGGCGTAAATCGCAGCGCGTTATCGAGCAGGTTCGACAGCGCCCGACGCAACATACCGCGATCACCCATCGTATGGGCTGTGCCTTCTCGCACCAGGCTGACGTGGGCGTCTTCGGCCAGCAACGCAAAAAACTCCAACAACGCCTCCACTTCATCGGCCAGCGCCAAAGGCTCGCGCTTGGGCACCAGCAAACCGTGATCGGCCTTGGCCAGGTACAGCATGTCGTTCACCAGCTGCGCCATCCACTGCAGTTCCTCCAGGTTGCTGTGCAGCGCTTCGCGGTAGTCCTCCAAGGGGCGCGGCTGGGTCAGGATGACCTGGGTCTGGGTCAGCAGGTTCGACAGCGGTGTGCGCAACTCGTGGGCGATATCGGCGGAGAAGGCCGAGAGGCGCTGGAACGCGTCGTCCAGCCGGCCCAGCATGGCATTGAAGGTTTGCGCCAGCTCCGCCAGTTCTGCTGGCATTTGCTGTTGCGGCAAGCGTTGCGTCAGGGAATGCGCGGACACGCCGGCGGCGACTTCACCCATGCGCCGCAATGGCCGCAACCCGCTGCGCGCCGCCCAGGCGCCGAGCAGTGCGGTGGCCAGGGCCGAGAGGCCGACGGTCAGCCAGATCAAGCGCTGCATGCGTTGCAGGAAATGCTGGTGATGGGTGATGTCGAGTATCAGGGTCAATTGCGCCGAGCCGGGTTGGCCAGGGTTCAGCGGCGCGTTATACACGCGGTAGGCGGTGCCAGCGTTTTGCAGGCTATGCAGGCCGGGGGCCTCGGGCAACGCCACGCCCGGCGCATCGTCAAGCCAGCGCTGGCCGGCCGCCGTGATGCGCAAGGCGAGGTCGGGTTGGTGGCTGAGGTCGGCGCGCAGTTGGGGTTCGCGCTGGGCGAAGGCGTGCGGCGAGTCGACCCCCTGCAACGTGCTGCGCAGCGCCACGAGTTTGCTGTCCAATTGCTGCTGGTCCAGCTCGATGAAGTGCGCCTCGCTGGCATGGTTGAACAGCACGCCGGCCAGCAGCGAGACCACGGCGGTGCAGGCGGCAAACAGCAGCGCCAGGCGGCTGGCGAGGGACAAGCGCTTGATCAAGTGAAGCGCTCCTCGAGTACATAGCCCATGCCGCGCACGGTGTGAATCAGCTTGTTGGGAAAGGCGTCGTCGACTTTCAGGCGCAGGCGGCGGATCGCCACTTCGATGATGTTGGTGTCGCTGTCGAAATTCATGTCCCACACCTGCGAGGCGATCAGCGACTTGGGCAGCACTTCGCCCTGGCGGCGCAGCAGCAGCTCCAGCAGGGCAAACTCCTTGGCGGTGAGGTCGATACGCTGGCCGCTGCGCTCAACGCGGCGACGGATCAGGTCCAGGCGCAGGTCGGTCAGTTGCAGGCAGGTTTCCTGCGGTGCACTGCTGCCGCGCCGTAACAGGCTGCGTACGCGGGCGAGCAGTTCGGAAAAGGCGAAGGGCTTGACCAGGTAATCGTCGGCGCCCAGCTCCAGGCCGTGTACGCGGTCCGCCACCGCGTCGCGCGCGGTCAGGAACAACACCGGAATGTCCAGGCCGGCACTGCGCACCGCTTGCAGGATTTGCCAGCCGTCACGACCGGGCAGCATCACATCGAGGATCAATAAGTCATAGTCGCCAGTCAGCGCCAGGTGCTGCCCGCTGATACCGTCGGCCACCAGTTCGGTGGTAAACCCGGCTTCGGCCAGGCCCTGGCGCAGATAGTGGCCGGTTTTCGGTTGGTCTTCGACAATCAGCAGTTTCATGGGCGACTCTTGGCAGCGGTGGGCGCCGGACTTTATACCGCGGGCTCCCAGGTAAAGGGGGTAACCTGACAAAGTTGTAATCTAGCAGTCAGTTGGCTGGCAGCGAGGCCCTCTTAAAGTGCTGGCCAAGCGAGTCACCCATTTGGAGAGTCAAAGATGGCGTTGCGTATACCTGTGTTCCTGGCGGGCTGCCTGTTGGCGCTGAGTTTCGATGCCGTGGCCGATGGGGCCCACACCTATGCTTTCGGCCAGCCGGCCGCAGCGGCCACAGCCGCGCGCACAGTTGAGGTGACCCTGCAGGATATTTCCTTTTCGCCCAAGTCCCTCGACGTCAAGGCCGGTGAGACGGTGCGCTTTGTGCTGGTCAATAAAGGCCGGTTGCTGCATGAGTTCAACCTCGGCGACGCGGCCATGCACGCCGAACACCAGAAGGAAATGTTACAGATGCAGGCCAGCGGCATGCTTACGGCCACCGGTATGGGAGAAATGGACCACAGTAAAATGGACCATGGCGCGATGAAGCACGATGATCCGAACAGTGTGCTGGTCGAGCCCGGCAAAACCGCCGAGCTGACCTGGAAGTTCTCCAAAGCCACTGACCTTGAGTTCGCCTGCAATCTTCCCGGGCATTACCAGGCGGGCATGGTCGGCAAACTGACCGTTGAGTAAGGCGTTCCTTAATGGCGCGGGCAAAGGCTGGTAGACTTGTGCGGTTTATTTAGCCAGGTTTCCGCCATGCATCCCGCAGCCGAACATTCGCCGCTGGGCAAGTCCAGTGAATACATATCCACTTACACCCCTTCGTTGCTGTTCCCGATCCCTCGCGCCGCCAAATGGGCCGAGCTGGGCCTGAGCGCCGAGACCCTGCCTTACAAGGGCGTGGATTTCTGGAACTGCTTCGAACTGTCCTGGTTGCTGCCGTCCGGTAAACCGGTGGTGGCCATCGGTGAGTTCAGCATCCCGGCCGACTCGCCGAACATCATCGAGTCCAAGTCCTTCAAGCTGTACCTCAACTCGTTGAACCAGACCGCGTTTGCCGATACGCCGAGCCTGGAAGCCACCTTGCGCGCCGACCTCAGTGCCGCCGCCGGCAAACCGGTGAGCGTGCGCATTCGCAGCCTGGACGAGATCGAGGCTGAGGGTGTGATGGCGTTGCCGGGCGTGTGCATCGATGATCTGGATATCAACGTCAGCAGCTACGAGCACCCGCGTCCGGAATTGTTGCGCTGTGACGATTCGCGTGTAGTGGAAGAGAGCGTGCACAGCCACCTGCTCAAATCCAACTGCCCGGTCACCAGCCAGCCCGATTGGGGCAGCGTAGTGGTGGAGTACCGTGGCGCGGCGCTGGATCACGCCAGTCTGTTGGAATACCTGGTGAGCTTTCGCCAGCACTCGGACTTCCATGAACAGTGCGTGGAACGCATCTTCCTGGACCTGCAGCGCTTGCTCAAGCCTGAGAAGTTGACCGTGTATGCGCGGTATGTGCGGCGGGGTGGGTTGGATATCAACCCGTATCGCAGCACCGAAGAGGTGGCGTTTCAGAACGTACGCCTGGCGCGCCAGTAGCCTGCACACCAAACCCAATGTGGGAGGGGGCTTGCTCCCGATTACAGAGTGTCAGACACAGGTGCTGTGACTGACACTCCGCTATCGGGAGCAAGCCCCCTCCCACATTTTGGATCGGTGCTTGGCTGGCGGGCAGCTTAGATGCCGATGTTGCCCAGCGTTATCACGATGTTGCGCAGGGTCCCGGCAATGCCCGGATGGTCCAGTTCAAAACCTTCCACTGCGCGGTTTACATCGTCAGCGATGCTGGGCGTCTGGGTGGCCGGCTCCAGTTGTAGCTGCACGTCGAATTTGGCAATCAGCTCTTCAAGCGCTTCACGTTTTTCAGCGGGCAACTCTGGATGATCTTCCAGCTGTTTGCGCACGATATCGGCCTGCTGTTGTAACTTCTCGCGATCAGGCATGACATTCTTTCCTTTTATCGATAGTCACTGGCATAGACCGCGGCACGCCGGGAAAGGTCTACGAACTGACCTGTAGATTAATCCACTGCGGCCAACCGTGCATGATCCTTGTCAGGGCTTCTCGCCTTTGAGCCGGCGCAGGCGGATGTCGGCCAGGCAGGTGCCGAGTTCACCGAGGTGATCGATCACTGAGTGCACGCCTAATCCATAGAGCGCCACGGTGGCCTTGCCGCGCTTGTGCTCGCGTTCCTTGTCGCTCAGTGCTTGCCACTGCTGCGGCGCGACGCCGCACAGGGAGCCGCAGGAGGCCAGGCCGATGGTCCACAAGCCGGCATTCAGGCCTGATTGCAGCAGTCGCGGCTCGCCGCTGACCAGCACGCAACCGTCCAGACGCGTGATATTCAGCTCCATCAAGGCCTGCCAGCAAGCATGGGGCGCCGGCCAGCGGATGGCGGAGGGCGAGGCGGCCTTGAGCCAGGCGGGCAGGGTGGCGGCCAGTGGCGTAGTGATCGAGGGCGGCAATTCATCCAGCCAGGCGCAGGGCACGCCTTGTTCCTTCAGGCTGCGCAGAATTTTCAGGGCCCCGGGTGTGGTCTGGGAATCGGGGGAAGGGGAGTCGCTGCGCGCCTGGGAACCGAAATCCACCAGGCAGCCACTCAAACCAAACAACACGGCAGTCAACGCGGGGGCAGTGGTGACGGCTATCTCGGCATGCGGCATCTGAACGTCCCTGAAATAGTTACAACGCTATCGGGATGGCATGACAAGTGGATGACACGGGTGGGTATTTGTAGGAATTTTGTCCAAATCATGAAAGTCGTTTCCTTGCGAGTGCCTAAATCGACACTTCCGTCATATACTGACGGCCTTATTCAGGGCATAGCGCCCATGACAGACTATTCAAGGAGCAAAAGCTATGCGCTGGAGCCAGTACTTCGCTCAGCTATCGGTGTGTGCCACCGTCCTGTTGGCACCCTTCGCCGCCCAAGCAGCGACCGAAGACGACCCATGGGAAAGCGTCAACCGCCCGATCTTCACCTTCAACGACACCGTTGACACCTACGCGCTCAAGCCAATCGCCCAAGGCTATCAGTTCGTCACCCCGCAATTCGTGCAGGACGGCGTTCACAACTTCTTCCGCAACATCGGCGATGTCGGCAACCTGGCCAACAACGTCCTGCAGCTCAAGCCTCACAATGCTGGCGTCGACACGGCTCGCCTGTTGGTCAACACCACATTCGGCGTACTGGGCTTCATTGATGTCGGCACCAAAATGGGGCTGCAGCGCAGCGATGAAGACTTCGGCCAGACCCTCGGCTACTGGGGCGTCGGCAGCGGTCCCTACGTGATGATCCCGTTGCTGGGCCCAAGCACCTTGCGCGATGCGCCGTCCAAATACGTGGACAGCTACACCCAACCGTACCGTTACATGAACGATATCGGCTGGCGCAACAGCACCTTCGGCCTGAACGTGGTCGACACCCGTGCCAGCCTGCTCGATAGCGAAAAGCTGATCAGCGGCGACAAGTACACCTTTATCCGAAACGCCTACCTGCAGAACCGTGAGTTCAAGGTCAAGGACGGCAAGGTCGTCGACGACTTTTAAGCTGAGACGTTTTGAAATGAAAAAGGCGACCTTTGAACGGTCGCCTTTTTTGTGGGCGCATTTCAGCGCATTTTCAAGATCTTGAGGCCCAGGTGCTGCTCATCGCCGGCAGCCTTGGTCCACACCACCTCGGTATCGGCCTCAAGGCCCTTGAGTGCAGCGTGCTCTGAATCGATGCGCACCGTCAGCCGGTCTCCCACGCTGAACTGGCGAGGGGCCTGCACCTGCATGCCGGAGCTGGACAGGTCCAGGCACACCCCTTCGATCTCTTGGCCGGCGTGGATCAAGGACACATCGGCATCCACCCGCATGCGGATGAAGTCACGTTTTTCGGCGTAGTCGCGCTCGTGTTCGCTCACTGAGTCCATCCTTACTTTGCGTTGTGGTGATGAGCGTTCTTATAACTCCCGGTGATTTGCGGTGTAAAGACGCCCGGCGACCATCGGCATGAGCTTGAAACCCCTCACGGATGGGAGTACCGTCTGCGCCTTAGAAGGGCACCTCTGCTTTACCGTTGTGCATGGGCGAAATCCCAATGCTTTGTAGGACAGAGAGGCTAGAAAGCGAATCCAGTACGTGAGCACGGCCATTGCCGCGCCGCCTACGCCAACCTAATTCTGGCGCCGTTTGCCCACATGCAAAAAACCAGTGCCACGCTGCTGATAATCGATGACGACGAAGTAGTGCGCGCGAGCCTCGCGGCCTATTTGGAAGACAGTGGCTTCAGCGTCCTGCAGGCCGGCAACGGCCAACAGGGTCTCCAGGTATTCGAGCGCGACAAGCCCGACCTCGTGATCTGCGACTTGCGCATGCCCCAAATGGGCGGCCTCGAGCTGATTCGCCAGGTGACCGAGCGTGCTCCGCAGACGCCGGTGATTGTCGTGTCCGGTGCCGGGGTCATGAATGACGCCGTTGAAGCCCTGCGCCTGGGCGCCGCCGATTACCTGATCAAGCCCCTGGAAGACCTGGCCGTGCTGGAGCACTCGGTGCGCCGCGCCCTGGACCGTGCCCGGCTGTTGCTGGAAAACCAGCGCTACCGCGAAAAACTCGAGACCGCCAACCGCGAGCTCGAAGCCAGCCTGAACCTGCTCCAGGAAGACCAGAACGCCGGTCGCCAGGTGCAGATGAACATGCTGCCGGTCAGTCCGTGGACCATTGACGAATTCAAGTTTGCCCACCAGATCATCCCGTCGTTGTACCTGTCGGGTGATTTCGTCGACTATTTCCGAGTGGATGAGCGGCGTGTGGCGTTCTACCTGGCCGACGTGTCCGGCCACGGTGCGTCCTCCGCGTTCGTCACCGTGTTGTTGAAGTTCATGACGACGCGGTTGCTGTTCGAGTCCAAGCGCAACGGCACCTTGCCCGAGTTCACCCCCTCCGAGGTGCTGGGCCACATCAACCGGGGCCTGATCAGCTGTAAGCTGGGCAAGCACGTGACGATGGTCGGCGGCGTGATCGATGAAGAAACCGGTCTTTTGACCTACAGCATTGGCGGTCACCTGCCGATGCCGGTTCTATACACTCCTGACAGTGTGCGTTACCTGGAAGGGCGTGGCCTGCCGGTGGGCTTGTTCAATGAGGCCACCTACGAAGACCACATTCTGGAACTGCCGCCGACTTTCAGCCTGACGCTGATGTCCGACGGTATCCTGGACCTTCTTCCAGAGCCTACACTCAAAGAGAAAGAAGCCGCCTTGCCCCAAAAGGTCAAGTCGGCGGGCGGCAGCCTGGATGGTCTGCGGCAGGTTTTTGGATTGGCCACGCTAGGGGAGATGCCGGATGATATCGCCCTATTGGTGTTGAGCAGGAATCTTTGATGAGTACCGGAAGAATCCAATTCGCCGAGCAAGACGGGACCTTCGTCCTGAAATTTGTCGGTGAAGTGCGCCTGACTCTGTGTTCGGCGCTGGATGCGACGATTGAGCGGATCTTCACAGCGCTGAACTTCTCGGCGATCGTGATCGATCTGACCGAAACCCGCAGCATCGATAGCACCACCCTGGGCCTGCTGGCCAAGTTGTCCATTCTGTCTCGGCAGAAGGTTGGCCTGTTGCCGACCGTCGTCACCACCCACGAAGACATCACCCGGCTGTTACAGTCCATGGGCTTCGACCAGGTGTTCAACATCGTTGACCGCCCGATCCCCTGCCCGGAATGCCTGACCGACCTGCCTTCACAGGATCAGTCCGAAGAAGTCGTACGGGTCAAGGTGCTGGAAGCGCACAAGATCCTGATGGGCTTGAACGAGTCCAACCGCGAAGCCTTCCACGACCTCGTCAACGCCCTCGAGCGCCACTGACGGCTTTCCTGTCGAAACACATTCCAATGTGGGAGGGGGCTTGCTCCCGATAGCGGTGTGTCAGTTATGAACAAGCTGACTGACACTCTGCCATCGGGAGCAAGCCCCCTCCCACAATGGATCTGTGCCTGGCTTGAAATTGGCACAAAAAAGGGCGGCACCCGCCAAGGTGCCGCCCTTTTTGCCGCCTACGCTTTTACAGCTTGGCCGACAACAACGCCTCCAGCTTCTCCTGATCCCGAGCAAACTGACGAATCCCCTCCGCCAGCTTCTCAGTCGCCATCGCATCTTCGTTGGATTCCCAACGGAACTGCGCTTCAGTCATATGCACCCGCGCTTCACCGGCTTGCCCTGGCGCCAACTTGCGTTCCAGCTTGCCTTCATCGGCCGCCAGCTTCTCCAGCAAATCCGGGCTGATGGTCAGGCGGTCACACCCGGCCAACTCTTCGATCTGGCTCAGGTTACGGAAGCTCGCACCCATCACTACAGTCTTGTAGCCATTGGCCTTGTAGTAGTTGTAGATGCGCGTCACCGACTGCACGCCCGGGTCATCGGAACCGGTGTAGTCGTTGCCGTTGGCCTTCTTGTACCAATCGTAGATACGGCCCACGAACGGCGAAATCAGGAACACACCTGCTTCAGCGCACGCCACGGCCTGGGCGAAGGAGAACAGCAACGTCAGGTTGGTCTGGATGCCTTCTTTTTCCAGTTTTTCCGCTGCGCGGATACCTTCCCAGGTGGACGCGATCTTGATCAGCACACGGTCACGGCTAACGCCGGCCTTGTCGTACAGATCGATCAGACGGTGCGCACGCTTGAGTATCGCGTCTTCGTCAAACGACAAACGGGCGTCCACCTCAGTGGAAATACGGCCCGGTACGACTTTAAGGATCTCCTGGCCAACCGCCACTGCGAAACGGTCACTGGCCAGGCCCACGTCGCCGTTGCAGTCCTGCACACATTCATCCAGCAGCTTGGCATAGCCAGAGATCGACGAAGCCTTGAGCAGCAGGGAAGGGTTAGTGGTCGCGTCTTGCGGCTTGAGCTTGGCGAGGGTAGAAAAATCGCCGGTATCGGCTACGACGGTGGTGAATTGCTTGAGTTGTTCCAGCTTGGAAGTCATGGGCGTGCTCTGTCCTGTGGGTCTGATGACATTACCCGAGCGCTGGCAGGCGCTCAAGGGCGCAAATGCGTTAGGTCGTTTGCGAGGGCAACAACCTGAAAACAGCCGTATGAATGGCGGTCGTACTGCTCAATAGGAGGGCAAAACCGCCGCCAGGTTCAACCCAACTGCCCGATAGCGCCTTCATAGCCACTGGGCCTGCCCCAAATAATGTAGGAGCGAGCTTGCTCGCGAAAAACGTCAACGATAACGCGTGCGTTCTGAATAAGCGCGGCGGCTATGGATTTCTCGCGAGCAAGCTCGCTCCTACAAAAGCCCATCAGCTACCCAGTCACCGCCCTTCCAACAATTCCCCAGCCTGATCCAGCAACGCCAGCGGGTCCGCCACCTTATGAATATCCACCGACAACAACTGCCTGAACCTGCGCGCCCCCGGAAAACCAGTGCCCAACCCCAACACATGCCGAGTAATGTGATGCATCGTCCCACCACTGGCCAAATGCTCAGCAATATAAGGCCGCAACTGCGCCAACGCCTCCGCCCGGCTAATCACCGGCGCCTCACTGCCAAACAACCGCTGATCCACCTGCGCCAACAGATACGGATTGTGATAAGCCTCCCGCCCCAGCATTACCCCATCAAACGTCTGCAAATGCTCCTGGCACTGCTCCAACGTCTTGATCCCACCGTTGAGAATAATCTCAAGCTCCGGGAAATCCTGCTTCAACTGCGCCGCCACGTCATAGCGCAATGGCGGAATATCGCGATTCTCCTTCGGCGACAGCCCCTCCAGAATCGCAATCCGCGCATGCACGGTAAAACTGGTGCAGCCCGCATCCTTCACCGTGCCGACAAAATCACACAGCTCGGCATAACTGTCCCGGCCATTGATGCCGATACGGTGCTTCACCGTCACCGGAATCGACACCGCATCGCGCATCGCCTTCACACAGTCCGCAACCAGGGCAGGGTGGGCCATGAGGATCGCGCCGATCATGTTGTTCTGCACACGATCGCTGGGGCAGCCGACGTTCAAGTTAACCTCATCGTAACCGGCCGCCTCGGCCATACGCGCGCAGGCGGCCAGATCGGCGGGAACACTGCCGCCTAGCTGGAGCGCAAGCGGGTGCTCGGCTTCGTTGTGACGCAGGAAGCGCTCGTGATCGCCATGGAGGATCGCGCCAGTGGTGACCATCTCGGTGTAGAGCAAGGTGTGCTTGGAGAGCAGGCGCAGGAAGTACCGGCAGTGGCGGTCGGTCCAGTCCATCATGGGGGCGACGGAGAAGCGGCGGGAGAGTGGGGCGGATTGTAGGGACATTGGGGGTCTGAGCTAGCGGGCAGAAAGGCGAGCAGTTTATCAGGGATGCTCGCCAGGTACTCGGCGGGTTCTCATGGCTAGTTACTTAATCTCCAGTGACACTTGGAGCACGTGCCGGTTAGGGTTTCGACGTAGATCTTGTATTGGCGACTTATGATCCCGGCGAGACACGCTCGCAACGTTTCAGAGCGTAGTCTTCCATTTGCGCTGGTGCGAGACTTTGAATGGTCTGCTGCCCTGATCCTGCAGGATCATCGATTTGACTACAGCGAGTGTCGTTATCGGGCGATGGGATACAGGGGATCGGCTGCATGTCATAGTGTTTACCCCACGGGGTAACGCGGTCCACGTCATCAGCTTTCGTAAAGCCAACAAACGGGAGGTCAAAAATTATGGCCAAGAAACCCAGTCCTGAAATGGTCGATACGGCAAACCCCGAATGGTCGGCCGAGGACTTTGCCAAGTCCAAACCAGCCAGCGAAGTGCTTATGGGGTTGTTTGGCAAGGCTCAGGCGAAGGAAATGCTCAAGCCAAAGCGTGGCCGGCCAAAGTCGGCAGCGACTAAAGAACACGTGAATGTTCGTTTTGATGCTGAGATGCTGGAGAAATTCAGGGCTTCTGGGCCGGGCTGGCAAACGCGAATGAATGCCGCGTCGGCTGACTGGCTCAAGACGCATGCACCGGATGAGCTGAAGGCGTAGTCGTTAGAGATCATTCCCAAAATAATTAACCGTCGGTGGAGCAGCTTTTTTTGATTAGTGATTAGTTTCGTCTCGGTAGAAATAACTCTGTCCCTTTTCGATGCTTGACAATTAGGTTTCGTTGGCAAAGTCCGATCTGCTTCAACCGATAACGGCAGAGTTCAGCGGGCTGGGTCTCGGTGGTAGACCGGCATATCGGGTTTGAGCCCGATATTTTTTGATTCCGATATTCGCCGGAGATATTTTCGTTGATACGGACGTCCTGTATACGGCATTATGCAGAATGATATGGAGATGGCTTTTGGCCACGATTGAGGTTGAGTCTGATCCACTCTAAATGCTTGGCAAGCAGGGGGCGTTGAACGCATTTGTGATGCCTAGATGGCCGACATGCGCTTTTTCGGCGAGTGAGGAAAGCTTTAGCTAAGCGAGAGCTGCGGAGAATTATTATAATATGCTTGTATTGTCGCGAAGCTATCCGAGCTTATCATTGATGATGCGCTCATTGCGGATGATCAAGCCTATGTCGTTCACGCTGCAAACAGTAGCATTGGGATAACTAGATTCAAGAGCAAGATCTCTTTGTGATTTATTTTTTATATATACATTGTGTATTAATACAGTAATGCTTAAGTGTTTTTTCACCATGTTTGTTATTAGTCGGTCGTCGATTCTGATATCTTTTCTCTTTTTTACGGTGAGGTCTCTTCTTAATATTAGGTCGGAATAGTGTTCTCTGATTTTTAACTCCCGGACTAAATTGTATCTTTTTAAGTTCTCGATATTTCTTAAGTCTAGTACGCTTCGTTCATGAACTTCGATAGTGGACTTTAATATGCAGGTTTCGTGGTTTTCATGGGCATTTTTGGCCCACTCGTTGGCGCTTTTTATAGGGCAGGAGATTCCTTCGATAAAGAAATATGCACCGTATCCGAGCCAGTCTTCTTCTCCTCGATTGATATTGAAGTTTTCATGAATTATATGGTTGGCAGATTCGCTTGAAGTGCCATGAAAGCCGATAATTATTAGTTTTTTTTCAGGAGTTGTCATGGTTAAGAACGATTTTTTAGTCTTTGTGCTGATCGAGTATTTCGTCAGATTGATTGAGCGCTGGAGGAGTAAGAGTATACCAATGAAAGCGGCCGCCTCAACTATTTTTATAGGAGGTACTCTATTAGCGGTTCCCTGGCAGGAAATCCTGATAAATAACGTCTTTGCTTTGGAAATTTTGAGTCCGAAAGAGGGTGGCGCGGATTGGCCTGTCATAGCGGGATGCTTTTTGATTGTAGTAGGAGTATTTTTTTGGGTGTGGGCATGCTTTGAAGTTAAGCAGCCGGATAAAGAAAAACTTATTAACGATAAGTGGATTTCGTCTGCTGTAAATGTGTCCGCTTCGAAAGTGTATTGTTATTGCGGTAATATTAGTTTTTTGAGTGATATCGATGTTGTGGTTGCTTCGGAAAACACAGATTTTGAGTTAGGAGGGGCAAAGAGTATTTCCGTCTCGGGTAGGTTGAGGGCTATGGCCGCTAGCAGAGACGAATTCAACCAGATTACTCGAGATAATCTTGAAGAGTGGGTTATAGCTTGGAAAGAGATAAAAGGTAAAAAAAGGGATTTTAATTTAGGTTTGTGTATCGAATGTAATGAACCATACGAAACAAGCAGATATGGTATCAAAAGCATAATTTTTGCTATAGCGATTAGTAAGAACGATACCGGAATTGCTTTTCTTGAGAGTGCGTCAATACGCGATATAATTAAATATGTTGTTGATTATTGCGTGGCTCGCGGTTTTAAAACGGTATTTATACCAGTATTTGGTTTGGGGAAGGGAAATTGCTCTCGTTCTGAGGCGCTTGATTATACGTTGAGCGCAATATATTTTGAATTGAAGCGTCAATCTAGTGGTTTGGATGTATATGTTGGGGTTTATCGTTTGATGGATGTCATTAAACTGGGCGGGATACTCGGAAAGTGGAAGTAAATTCGATTCGTGAAGCTACAGATATTTTGATTGATACATGGCTGGATCTGCGTGTAGGTTACACCTCAGGAGTATTTGATCTTTTTCATGAGGGTCATGCTAATTACCTTAATAAATGTCTGGAGCTTTGCGATATCTTAATTGTGGGCGTGGACTCAGACCTGAAGGTTAAATTCAATAAGGGACTTGGCAGGCCGATTGACGATATTGGGAAAAGAATTTCGAATGTTCAGTTGTTGTCGATTTTTTGCTTTGAGAAAAAAGAGGGGTCAATTAATTATATTCGTTTGCTTCGGCCTCATTATTACTTTTTTTCAGAGGGTAAGGTATTGGATGAGGAAAAAAATTGCCTTATTTCGAAAGTTGAAAGGTTCATAGGTTTTTTTGAAATCTCGTATACGGTCGGTATATCTACAAGTAGTCTGATAAGAAATTTGTTGCCAGAAAGTGGTAAGTCCACATAGTGCATTTAGATATTGTGATTCTTGCTTTTTTTTGTTTTGCGGGGAGGCAGTGTGGGGCAGGTTCCAACTAAATAGGGAGTAAGGAGATCAGGTCACGTTATCACCAGCAATGTTTTCACACCTTTATCAACTTGCCCATCAGGCCGCCCCTCGTTAACCTCTTCAAGCCGCTGCAAATCCAGCGGCCGGAGGTGGAAGTCCGTATTGCTAAGGCGTTTTAACTCCCAATAAATATTTGGAGCATCGCCATGCACAACAACACACACAGTTCTTCACTTGATCAAACCGCATCGTCCGTCGATCCCAAGCTTCAAGCCGCAGCCCAACGAGCAATCAATCATCACTTGCCACCATCCGACGACGCTGCTCCCGTCGGACACCCAAGCAATAACCTCTTCCTCGTAAACCCAACCATCGACCCCGAAACCCTCCTGGCCAACGCCGCCGAAAACCTAGCATCCGCCAACCAAATGGCCGTCACCTTGGCGTTCGACCTCGACGACTCCCAACGCGCCATCGCCCTGGGCATCCAGCAGTTAATCGAGTTGAGCGCATTGCTCGTAGACCGAGCCCAAGAACAAGTTGCGCCTGTAACCAAATCAGTCAAAGCCTGACAACCAACCCTGCCGCCTTACCCCAAGGCGGCAACCTGAACTCATGCTGTCCCGCAGCTAAGTTTCATAATTCCCTGCACCGTTGAGGTCTACGATTCCTTGCAAGAGAGGACTCCAGCGCCTCTAGCCCACAGGGAACTGAGACTATGATTTCGAACCTCGTCAAAGTCGCAATGATCACCGGCACGTTGCTGTTGAGCGCTTGTTCATCTTCACCCGCCGTGAGCAGCGACCCGTGCTTTTCAGGGGGGTGTCAGGCATTTGGTGACCACAGCCCCGGCAAAGCCGCCAAGATGAATTTTGGTGGCAGTGGGCTGGGGAGTAGTTATGGGGAGTATGGGTCGGGGTTGTTGCATGATGATTGAGGGGGTGGTGGGGCAGTCACAGGTGTGGTGACTGGCCCATTGCTATCGGGGGCAAGCCCCCTCCCACATTGGATCTATGATCGGCGCAAAACTTGTGGCGTTAGTTGCCGCCTTTCATGCGCCGCGCAATCAGATAGAGACCCAATCCGATCAGGGCCGTCACCGCGCCGATGTAGCCTGTACTGGTCCAGCCAAACCCAGCGGTGATCGCCATGCCGCCAAACCACGGCCCCAGCGCGTTGGCCAGGTTGAAGGCGGCGTGGTTGGACGCTGCCGCCAGGCTCGGGGCTTCGTGGGCGATGTCCATCAGGCGGATTTGTAATGGCGCCGCCAGGGCGATCATGGTGCCGACGAGGCCGATGCCCAGCAGTACGCTCCACAGCGAACTGGCGGCGAAGGTGAAGAAGATCAGCACGGCCATCGACCACACCAGAATCCAGCCCACCGCGCGAAATTGCATGCGATCGAACAGCTTGCCGCCCGCGATGTTGCCGATGATGCCGCCCATGCCAAACGCGGCGAGGCCGAAGGGGATCCATTGCGGCGAGACCTTGGTCACTTCCAGCATGGTCGGCGCCAGGTAGCTGAACACGCAGAACATGCCGGCAAACCCGATCGCGCCGATGGACAGTGCCATCCACACTTGGGGTTTGGTGAATGCGCGCAGTTCCTTGCGCGGGTCGCTGCGTTCTTCATCGTGGCGGTGCGGGACGAATTGCCAGACCAGGAAGAGGGTGCACAGGGCGATCACGCTAACCAGGGCGAACGCCGAGCGCCAGCCCAGGTGTTGGCCGAGGAAGGTGGCGATGGGGTTGCCGAGCAGCATGGCCAGGGTCAGGCCCATCATCACTCGGGCCACGGCGCCGGCGCGTTTGTCGCTGGGCACCATGCTGGAGGCGACCACGGCGGCGATGCCGAAGTAGGCGCCGTGGGGCAGGCCGCTGATAAAGCGGAAGGCCACCAGCGAGCCGAAGGTGGGGGTGAAGGCGGTGGCGAGGTTGCCGAGGGCGTAGAGGCCCATCAGCAATAACAGCATGTGTTTGCGCAGCAGTTTGGCGCCGAGGATGGCCAGCAGCGGGGCGCCGACCATCACGCCCAGGGCGTAGGCGCTGATGGCGTGGCCGACCTGCGGCTCGCTCAAGCCCAGGTTCTGGGCGATGTCGGGCATAAGGCCCATGATGGCGAATTCGCCGGTGCCGATTGCGAAAGCGCCCACGGCCATGGCCGCTTCCATTTTGGCGGCACTGCGCGCGGGCAGGACGTGCCCGGGTGTTGGGTGGGTAGACATGAATGGCTCTGTTTGGATGAGGTGTACGAAAGACAATCGCCGATGCTACGCATGGGACGGTGAGGGTGTCTAGAACAGCCAGGCGCATGAGAGTTCCGGGCCTGTGACCCCAGGTCGCGGCTGGCCGCCTTGACACCTGCGCGAGAAAACCCGCGATTTAAAGGTGTCAATTGGCCAAACGGCGCATAAACGCGGTTTGGCGTGATATTCTGCGCGCCGTCTTGGTCTAGTCTTTCCCTGGTGCGTACACCCGTATACGTCCCGGCGGTTGGCTGTCGCCCAAGTAGCTGAAGCCAATAATGATAAGAAGTCAGCGCAGAAGGGACAAAAACAGTGAGGTCGCTACGTCGGCCTTGTGTGCCCACCCTACGGCCTGCAGAGTCAGGGGCGGTAGGGCGGATGGCGTTTTATCATAGGTGCTACTGATGTTTAAGAAAGTAAACACTGCCCTGCTGGGGCTGGCTTTGTCGATGGGGATCACGTCCGTTCACGCGGAAGAGGCAAAGAAAGTCGATGTGCTGCTGATCGGCGGCGGCATCATGAGTGCAACCCTGGGTGTCTGGCTTAACGAGCTGGAACCGGGCTGGTCGATGGAAATGGTCGAGCGCCTCGATGGCGTGGCCGAAGAAAGCTCCAACGGCTGGAACAACGCCGGTACCGGTCACTCGGCCCTGGCTGAGCTTAACTACACCCCGGAAGACAAGAACGGCAACGTTGAGATCCCCAAAGCGGTCGAGATCAACGAAGCGTTCCAGATTTCCCGTCAGTTCTGGTCCTGGCAGGTCCAGCAGGGCGTGTTGAAGAACCCGCGTTCGTTCATCAACTCCACACCGCACATGAGCTTTGTGTGGGGCGATGACAACATCAAGTTCCTGAAAAAACGCTACGAAGCGCTGAAGGCGAGCCCGCTGTTCGCCGGCATGCAGTACTCCGAAGACCCGGCCCAGATCGCCAAATGGGTTCCGCTGATGATGGAAGGGCGTGACCCGAACCAGAAAATCGCGGCCACCTGGACCCCAATCGGCACCGACGTGAACTTCGGCGAGATCACCCGCCAGTTCGTTGCCCACCTGCAGACCACCCCTAAGTTCGACCTGAAACTGTCGAGCGAAGTGCAGGACATCACCCGTAACGAAGACGGTTCGTGGCGTGTGAGCTACAAAAACCTCAAAGATGGCACCAAGACTGAAACCGACGCCAAGTTCGTGTTCATCGGCGCCGGCGGCGGTGCCCTGCACCTGCTGCAGAAATCCGGTATTCCGGAAGCCAAGGAATACGCCGGCTTCCCGGTGGGTGGTTCGTTCCTGGTCACGGATAACCCGACCATCGCCGAGCAGCACTTGGCCAAGGCCTACGGCAAGGCATCGGTCGGTTCGCCGCCAATGTCGGTTCCGCACCTGGACACCCGCGTGCTGGATGGCAAGCGCGTGATCCTGTTTGGCCCATTCGCGACCTTCTCCACCAAGTTCCTGAAAGAAGGCTCGTACCTGGACCTGCTGACCAGCACCACCACCCACAACATCTGGCCAATGACCAAAGTCGGTATTCGTGAATACCCGCTGGTCGAGTACCTCGCCGGCCAACTGATGCTGTCGGATGACGACCGCTTCAAGGCGCTGCAAGAGTACTTCCCGAACGCCAAGCAGTCCGACTGGCGCCTGTGGCAAGCCGGCCAGCGTGTGCAGATCATCAAGCGTGACGAAGAGCAGGGCGGCGTCCTGAAACTCGGCACCGAAGTGGTCAGCTCCGCCGACAACTCCATTGCCGGCCTGTTGGGTGCGTCGCCAGGCGCGTCTACCGCGGCTCCGATCATGCTGACCGTGCTGCAAAAGGTGTTCAAGGACAAGGTTGCGAGCCCGGCCTGGCAGGAAAAACTGCACCAGATCGTGCCAAGCTACGGCACCAAACTGAACGACAGCCCTGAAGCGGTTGCCAAGGAATGGGCCTACACCGCCGGTGTGCTGCAACTGACCCCACCGCCAGCGATTCCGCAACTGACGGCTCCACAGGCCACCGAGGCTGCCAAGCCTGCGGCTGAGCCAGGCAAGCCGGCGTCTGATTTGGCGCTGTAAGCTACGCGTAAGCAAAAGCCCGCTGAACCGGTGACGGTCAGCGGGCTTTTTTTGCGCGACGTTCAGACCCTGAAGTGCCTGACTTGCTCGTACAGATGCAGGGCCAGCGCGTTAGCGGTGTCGCACAGCAGATACAGATGCTGTGCGGGGAGGGCCGGCAGTTGCGTGATTTGCCTCAGCCCTTCGCCCATGCGGCTCTCCTCCATCAGGCCCACGGCCACGCCGCTGCGCACGCAAGCTTCTACCGCTGATGAGTTGGGGCTTTCCAGCAGTACGCGATGGTAAATCCCGTGATCTTTCAGCGCCTGTAACGCCGCCGCACGGTACGGGCACCCAGCGATAGGCACGGTGATCGGCAGCGGCGCGTTGGGTGGGTAACTGAACTGCTCGGCGGCGACCCACAGCGGTTGCACGGGGCCCAAGCGCTCACCCTGTGCCAGTGGGTGTGCACTGACGGTGATGACCAGGTCCAACTGGTTTGCCGTGAACAGATTCAACAGTTCGCCACTGGTCCGCGCCTCGATTTCCAGTTCCAGCAGCGGGTTGTCGGCGATCAGTCCCGGCAGGAATGTGTGCATAAAGGCAGGTGCGTAAGTGTCGGGCACGCCCAGGCGGATCTTGCCCTGCATGCGCTGGGGCATCAGC
The DNA here is from genome assembly GCF_003852375.1 of Pseudomonas sp. R4-34-07. Lineage (NCBI taxonomy): Bacteria > Pseudomonadati > Pseudomonadota > Gammaproteobacteria > Pseudomonadales > Pseudomonadaceae > Pseudomonas > Pseudomonas sp. R4-34-07. The sequence goes on from NZ_CP027760.1 coordinate 1,637,891, forward strand.
GAGATCAGCAGGCGGTCATGGCTTTTGAGGAATTCGGTGGTTTCGCCCAGCAGCTTCCTGCCGTACAGCGTCAGATCCACGCCCTGATTACTGCGACTGAACAAGCGTTGGCCGACCTGGTCTTCCAGCTTCTGAATCTGCGTCGTCACGGTGGACGCGCTGCGGTGCACATGCTCGGCCGCCTCGTTGAAGCGGCCAAAGCGTGCGACGGCGTGAAAGGTGCGCAACAGATCGATATTCAGTTGTTTGGCCATGGTTCTACTAATGCGGATTGGTAATGCAGGTTATTCAAATATACAGAAGAGTCCTCCTTCCCTAGCCTTGAAGTCAACTACACAGGCTGGAGGCTGCATGAAGCGATCAACCCTGGGATTGCTGCTCTTGCAAGGGGCGTTTGTTCTGTCATGGAGTTCGGGCTATATCGGCGCGAAGCTGGGCACCCAAGGCAGCGGTGCGTTCAACCTGCTGTTCTGGCGATTTTTGTTGGTATCGCTGTGCCTGGGAGCGTTCTTGAACGTCAGGTTGCTGAAGGTGACCTGGGCGCAGATCCGCCATTACGCCATCATCGGCTGCCTGTCGCAGTTTCTGTACCTGAGTTGCCTCTATGTGGCGATCCAGAACGGTTTGCCGCCGGGCATTGCGGCGATCATCGCGGCGTTGCAGCCGTTGATGACCGCCGCATTGTCGACAGGCAGTGCAACTGAGCGCAGCGGCGGCTGGCAATGGGTGGGGCTCGTGATCAGCTTTGTCGGCGTAGCGATCGTGATCGCCGGGCAGTACAGCAATAGTGGCAAAGAAGTTGGCCTGGCCATGTATGGGCTGCCACTGGTCTCGGCGCTGGGGCTGACGCTGGCGACCTTGTACGAGCGCCGTTCGCAGCAGAGCACGCAGGCCGGCTTGCTTATGCCGCTGTTTATCCAATCGCTGCTGACGTTGCTCGGCTTCACCGGCGCGGTGCTTTATACCGATACCTTGAGCATTCCCCATGACACCGACGTACTGGTTTCGATTGTGTGGCTGACGGTGTTTTCCACCTTTGCCGCCTACTTGAGCCTCTGGCGGCTGCTGCGCGTGATGACGGCTACTCGGGTTGCGGCGTTGGTCTATCTGGAGCCTCCCGTCACCCTGGTATGGGCGGCGCTGATGTTCGGCGACGAAATCCATGTTTCGACCTATGCCGGCATTGCCGTAGTGATTGCCGGGTTACTGTTGTTGCGCCTGAAGCGACCGACCGTCGCCTGCACGACCTGAGGCCTTGAGGGTTCAGCAATCTGACAGACATCTCCTGTTAAAAAATAACTCAAGCCCAAGCAGGAGCCCGGCTGGAACACAGGGGATTTCTTTCTGATGCAGGTACAGGGCGTTAACGCCCGAGGGTTTTGTATGTTGCTACGTTATGCGGCAATGGCGGCGGTAGTCGTCGCGGCATCCGGGTGTGTGCAAGAGCGCGTCGTGCATGAACGCCGGCCGGTACAACGTGAGTATGTGGAAGTCGTGGCGCCGCAACCGCCGCCGGTGCAGGTGATCGAAGTCGAGCCGGCGGTACGCGAAGGTTATATCTGGTCACGCGGTTACTGGCGCTGGGAAGGTGGGCGCTATGTAGCGGTGCACGGCCATTGGGAGCCGATACGCGTGGGCTATCGCTATGTGCATCCGCATTGGGTGCAGCGCAACGATGGTTATCATTGGCAGGGCGGTGGTTGGGTTCGCTGAACGAGCGGCCTCTTCCCAAAAGACGGCCTAGCCGATCCGTTTCATGCCCGCTGCCTTGACCGCATTCAGGTCGAAGGTGGCGGTGTACTCGCAGCCGGCCGCGTGGGCGCAGCGTTCGATCAGGCAGTCGGCGAAGTCTGCTTTGTTCGCAACGAACTTGCGCAGTGCCTGCCAGACGACATCGGCGTGCTCGACAGTGAGCTCGCGCGTATGCAACAGGGTTTCCAGCACCATCACCACATCGCTTTTGGCCGATTGGTAGCAGGCCTGCAGCACCCATACCAATTCCACAAGGGTCACCAGGCTGACAAAGCCCGGTGACGCGGCGCTCAATGATTCAATCAGTCGCGACGCCTTGGCGGATTGAACGGGCTCATCCTGGGTGACATAGCGCACCAGCACGTTGGTATCCAGGCCGATCATCCCGCGTTTGCTCCCTGTGCCGCGATGGCCCGGTTCATGTCCTCGATGGACACGGCAGTGGCAGGCTTGCGAATCAGCCCCTTGAGGTCGGTGACGGTTTTACTCGCGGCGATCATGGAAAACTTGCCGTCTTCCATTTCGACGAACTCCACCCGGTCGCCTGTTTCCAGGCCGAGGGCCGTCCTGACCTGGACAGGGATGGTGATTTGCCCTTTTGAAGTAAGTGTGGCGGTTGCCATGGTGAAGACCTCCATCGTGATGCTCCTTACCTTAGGGTAAGGAGTGATCGAGGACAATATCCGTTGGTCCATAGGGTGCTCGCAGAAGTGGGTGAGTCGGTACTAAAACCCTAGTCCGAACTCTCGATCCCCACACCTGTGATCACGCGCCAAACCGATACAAACTATGACGGCTCGCCGCTGGCTCACTGCACCACGCGGTAACACGGCACATACGCTGCTCCGCCCGGCAATTTCATCCGGTGCTGGGCGACGAAGGCCTTTAGCAGTTCATCCAAAGGTTGCATGATCGCCGGGTCGCCGTGGATTTCGTACGGGCCCTTTTCTTCGATCAAACGAATGCCTTTGTCCTTCACGTTACCCGCCACGATCCCCGAGAACGCGCGACGCAGGTTGGCCGCCAGTTCATGGGGCGGCAGCGCGTGGGTCAGTTGCAGGCTGGCCATGTTTTCGTGGGTCGGGTCGAAGGGGCGCTGGAAGCCTTCGTCGATTTTCAACAGCCAGTTGAAGTGGAATGCGTCGTTGCGCTCGCGACGGAACTGTTTGACCGCCTTGAGCCCTGCGGTCATCTGGCGCGCGACTTCGGCCGGGTCGTCGATGATGATCTGGTAATGCTTCTGCGCCGCTTCGCCGAGGGTCGCGCCGACGAACGCATGCAGTTGTTCCAGGTAAGGCGCCGCATGTTTGGGCCCGGTCAGCACGACCGGGAACGGCAGGTCGCGGTTGTCCGGGTGCATCAGGATGCCCAGCAGGTACAGGAATTCCTCAGCCGTACCGGCGCCGCCAGGGAAGATGATGATGCCGTGGCCGACACGCACGAAGGCTTCGAGGCGTTTCTCGATGTCCGGCAGGATGACCAGTTCGTTGACGATCGGGTTGGGCGCTTCGGCGGCGATGATGCCTGGCTCGGTCAGGCCCAGGTAGCGGCCGCCGGTGATGCGCTGTTTGGCGTGGGAAATAGTCGCGCCTTTCATCGGACCTTTCATCACGCCGGGGCCGCAGCCGGTGCACACGTCGAGGCTGCGCAGGCCCAGTTCGTGGCCGACCTTCTTGGTGTATTTGTATTCTTCGGTGTTGATGGAGTGGCCGCCCCAGCACACGACGATCTTGGGTTCGACACCCGCACGCAGCGTACGGGCGTTGCGCAGCAGGTGGAACACGTAGTCGGTGATGCCCTGGGAGTTGCTCAGGTCGATGCGCTGGCTGTCCAGCTCGTTCTCGGTGTAGACGATGTCACGCAAGGCGCTGAACAGCATTTCGCGGGTGCTGGCGATCATTTCGCCATCGACGAAGGCATCGGCCGGGGCGTTGAGCAGCTCCAGGCGCACGCCGCGATCCTGCTGGTGGATACGCACTTCGAAGTCTTTGTAGGCGTCGAGGATGGTCTTGGCGTTGTCGATATGCGCGCCGGTGTTGAGGATCGCCAGGGCGCACTGGCGGAACAGGGCGTAGATGCTGCCGCTGCCGGCTTCACTCAGTTGCTGGACTTCACGTTGGGACAGGGTTTCGAGGCTGCCCTTGGGGCTGACGGAGGCATTGATCACTTGACGTTGGGGCATTCTGGTTCCTTGAAAGCACAGCCATCGCGTCTACAAAAGGCGCAATGGCTTGAGAATGAGGCGCGCCGTATACGGTCGCACGAGACGGTTATTTACCTCACGCCCAAGGCCGAGTGCAAATACCGTCCAGCACCATCATGCCGCAGAACTTACTGGATCAGCTTCCAGTTTTTGTAGAAAACCCGACGCAGGGTGAACACCAGGCCGGCAAACCCCGAGATCACGGCGTTCAACACGGAGGGCACCGGGGTCGGTCGCACAATATCGATGAACAGGCAGTAACGTTTCGCATCGTTCTTGTTAAAGGATGCATGCATCAGCGTGTCATCGAAGATGAACAGCGGGTCGTCGTGCCAATAGTGCTTGTGCTTGCCCACCTGGATATACACACCCTCGTGATGCGGCGCCGGCGCCATGTTGTAGAGCACGCGGAACATCATGCGCAACGGGCCGAAATGGAAGGACGTCGAGCGATTCTCGTTGAACACCGACACGCCGATGGTCTTCACGAATGGCAGTTTCTTGCGCAGTTGCGGGATGTCCAGGGCGGTTTCGATCGGGCGACCGTACCACTGGAAAAACAACATGCCGCGTTTCTTCTCGGCCATGCGTGCGTCCAGGTAACTGATGATTTCTTCCTTGCGGGCCATGGCGTCGTCGATGACCTGTTGCAGGTCTTCGCGCCAGGCGAGCGGCAGGTCGTCCAGGGTGTAGACATGACGGTTGCGGCGGCTCAGCAGGTCGAACAGGGTGTTGAACGGCGCCAGAATCCAGGTGTTACGGCCGTTGCCGATGAAATATTTCTTGATGGTAGCGCGGTCATACAGGCCATTACGCAGGAAGTCATACAGACCGCAAACCACCACCAGCAGTAAAAACGCCAGGCTGGTGCGCGGAAAACAGGCGATAAACAGTAAAACGCCGAGCACCCAGGCAAGGGATATCAGCTTTTTACCCACGGCATTTTTGCTCATGAAACGCGGCTCCAGGCCTGAAACATAATGAAACAATTTCGTCATGATAGAGCTTTATGGCGCGCGCAGGCGTTTTAAATAGTTCGAAAATTGTGAAGTCGCTGCACAATTTGTAACTGGCCCCAGAGGCAAGCGGGTTTGGGTGGATTGAATTTTGAGAACGGAAGATTTGCGACTATCGTGACGCTTCGGTTTTTCGGACGTCATAGACCGGTACGATTGAAGTTGAATGGCCACCACTGGCCTTCGGCACCTTGGAAGAGGCAGAATTTTTATGATCATCAAACCGCGCGTTCGTGGCTTTATCTGTGTGACCGCTCACCCTGTTGGCTGTGAAGCGAACGTCAAAGAGCAGATCGACTACGTGATTCAGCACGGCGCCATCGAAGGCGGCCCAAAGAAGGTGCTGGTCCTCGGCGCTTCCACTGGTTACGGCCTGGCCGCGCGCATCAGTGCCGCGTTTGGCTGCGGTGCCGACACCCTGGGCGTGTTTTTTGAAAAAGAAGGCGAAGAAGGCAAGCTGAGCTCCGCTGGCTGGTACAACAGCGCGGCGTTCGAGAAGTTTGCCGTGGAAAAAGGCCTGTACGCCAAGAGCATCAACGGCGACGCGTTTTCCGATGAGATCAAGCGCCTGACCATCGACACCATCAAGAAAGACCTGGGCAAGATCGACCTGGTGGTCTACAGCCTGGCCGCGCCACGCCGTACCGACCCGCAAGGCGTGGTGCACACCTCCACCCTCAAGCCGATCGGCAAGGCCGTGACCCTGCGCGGTATCAACACCGACAAGGGCGTCGTGGTCGACACCACCCTGGAGCCTGCCACCCAGGAAGAAATCGACGGCACCGTCAAAGTGATGGGCGGTGAAGACTGGCAGCTGTGGATCGACGCCCTGCGTGACGCCGATGTACTGGCTGAAGGCGCCAAGACCACCGCGTTCACCTACCTCGGTGAGAAGCTGACCCAGGACATCTACTGGAACGGTTCCATCGGCGAAGCCAAGAAAGACCTCGACAAGAAAGTCCTGACCCTGCGCGACAACCTCGCTGCGCTCAAGGGCGATGCCCGCGTGTCGGTACTCAAGGCCGTGGTCACCCAGGCCAGCTCGGCGATCCCGATCATGCCGCTGTACCTGTCGCTGCTGTTCAAGGTGATGAAAGAGCAGGGCACCCACGAAGGCTGCATCGAGCAGGTCTACGGCCTGTTCAAGGACAGCCTGTACGGCAAAGAGCCCAAGCTTGATGCTGACGGCCGCTTGCGCGCCGACCTGGCTGAGCTGGAGCCGAAGGTCCAGGACGCCGTAGCCGCGCTGTGGAACCAGGTGACTGATGACAACGTTAACGAAATCAGCGATTTCGCCGGTTACAAGGCTGAGTTCCTGCGTTTGTTCGGTTTTGAAGTCGACGGCGTGGACTACGACGCGGACGTGAACCCGACCGTCAAGATCAACGGTCTGGTCCAGGCATAAGCGCTATCACTGTGGCGGCTTGATAATCGACTTATCAAGCCGCTTTTTGCTGCTCAGCTGTCAGGCTTGCCTGGAACCAGACAAGCGCTGTTTTGCCAGGGTGAAGTCTGACCGCCTCACATTCACCACCTCCTTCTCCCATAGCGGATTGAGCGGCACGTGATAACCGCTGTCCTTGGCGGTCTTTATCAGCTCAGCCATTTCCGTGCTGTCATGGATGATACTGATCTCATCGAATCTACCTAGCTTTGCCGGCAGGAAGAAAGTCGCCGGGTAGTTTGCTGCCACGTCCGTCGCAGGGCTGCCTGAGTCTGCATTGTGATGGACCACCCGCTCCGCGTCGCCGACCAGCTTTCGATTGATGATTCCGATCATTTCCTCTATTCGCGGCGTGATATTGCCGAGATCGGGGTTTTCCTTGCGGTAGAAATGAGGGGCATTTTCAAAGTCCGCCGATAATTCCCGTGGAACTTGCTGGTAGTGGCTAACCCGACCCCTGAAGACACTGTGGGCGATATCGGGCACCGGCAGCTTATCCTGGGCGCCAAAGTCACTTAGGTGGGGCGCGATCATGTGCAGGTCATAGTCGGCGGTCAAGGCCTTGCCCTCTAGCTGCTTGGCCAGCACGTGCAGCACCTTGCCGTTGTGCGTGATCAGATAGTTGTCGTCGCCAGGCGAGGCGGGATGGGCTTGGAATGCATAATGCTGCTGACTTGGCCCGCGAGCGCTCAATTGCAGCGTGCCATCACCTCCGCGAGCTGCCCGCCCAGTGATTTGGCCAAGCTTTACCAGCTCGTCAATGCGATGACGCGAGAGTTTCAAGGGGATCGGGACTGCATGGCCTTGCTCGATGCAGTCCAGGATCTGCGCGTTGGCGTTAGCCACCTTTTCCGGTGACTTGTGCGCGAACTGTTCGAGTTTGCTAAATGCCTGGTCCGTACAGATCAAGCCGGACTGTGGCCCCCAATTGGCACTTTTGCCTTTGATATGAAAGTCCTTGGTGGGGTGCCCAGCTTCTATCAGCCCTGTGGCCACGGATTCGACCGGGCGTATGCCGATGATGGAGTTGGTGGCTGCCGCTATCCGTTGCAAGGGGGCGAGGTGGCTCGCCACTATTCCGGTTTGCGCTTTTACCTGGTCGATCAGTGCATGCGGGGCATCGACCTCCGGCGTAGTGCTGGCCTGCACAAGCGCCTGGTTGCGATGCAGTACTTCCAGACTGAGCGCGGAAGGTGATGTTACGGCGGTAATCATGGCAATCATTGGAATACCTCTACGTCACGTTTTTTTGCGACCGCATTGATGATTCCTTTCAGTCATGGATTTCCCTGAGAGCGAAGCTCACCTTAAACGATGCTTTCGGCGATGTGAGTGGGCGTTTCACTTTTCAGAACGGTCCTACCGTGGCTTACCTTTTGCTGTTTGCTCCGGCATGCAAGACTGCGTCATCCATGTGCGCAAACAGGAGGACCCATGACGATTCGTGCAGTCGTGTTTGATTTCGGCGGTGTGTTGTTTGACTGGAACCCGCAACATCTGTACCGCAAGCTCATTGCCGACGAGCAGGAGCGGCAATGGTTTCTCGACAATATCTGCACCCAGGCCTGGAACACCGAACAGGATGCTGGTCGCACCCTCGCCGAAGCCACCCGCCACCTGATTGAGCAACACCCCGAATATCAGAGCCTGATCCAGGCTTATTACGAGCGCTGGCACGAGATGTTGCGTGGCGAATTGCCAGAAGGTGTTGAAATTCTCACTGCATTGCATCAAGCGAAAATGCCGTTGTTCGGGTTGACCAACTGGTCGGCGGAAACCTTTCCCTATGCCCGCGAGCACTATCCGTTCCTGCAGTTTTTCCGCGATATCGTCGTCTCGGGCCAGTTGAAACTGATCAAGCCTGACCCTGCGATCTACCATGCCAGCCTCGCTCAGGTGCGCGCTCATTTGCCGGATGTCCAGCCTGGCGAAGTGGTGTTTATCGATGACGTCGCGGGCAATGTCGAAGCGGCTGTGGCCCTTGGCTGGCAGGGTATTCACCATGTGTCGGCCGAGCGTACTTCCGCCCATTTGCGCAGGCTGGGGGTGGGCTTCTAGCGCGCCCACTTCTCCATGGCAAAGTCGACGAAGGCGCGCAGCTTGGGCAAGCGGTAACGGTCTTGGCGATACAGCAGATGCATGGGGCGGCTGGACAGTTGATAGCTGGTCAGCAAGGCTACCAACTTGCCGCTCTCCAGGTCCTGCTGCACCAGGGCGTCGGCCAGCATGCTGATGCCCATCCCATTGACGGCCGCCTGGCGCAAGCCCTGCGAGCTGTTGATGGTCAATGAGCCGGAGACCGGAACCTCTACCTCGCCGTCCTCGTCGGTCATGCGCCACAGCTTGTCGGTGTCGCGCCAGTTGTCGTTCGCCGGATAGGCGAACGCCAGGCAGTTGTGGTGCCGCAAGTCATCGGGCGTCGACGGGGTGCCGCGTCGCGCCAGGTAATCAGGCGACGCGCAGAGGGTCAGGGTGTAATCCTGCAGTGGCCGGGCGATCAGGCTGGAGGTTCCCAAGTCGCCGAGACGGATTGCCACGTCGAAGCCGCTGTCGACCAAGTCCATCCGCTCATTGCTCAGCACCACGTACAGGTCGATCTGCGGGTAGCGCTGGGAAAATTCGCTCAAGGCCGGCACCAGGCGTTCGCTGCCGAATACCGGTGGCACGGTAATACGCAGGCAGCCTTTGGGCGTTTCGCTGTGGATCTGCTCCGCCAGCAGTTCGGAGTCGGCCACCAGCGCGAGCACCTCAAGGCAGCGCTGGTAGTACTCCCCGCCGAATTCCGTGAGGCTTTGTTTGCGCGTGGTGCGCTTGAGCAGGCTGACCCCCAGGCGCTGCTCCAGCGCGCGCAGGTGATTGCCGACCATGGTGGTCGACATTCCGCATTCCTGTGCGGCGGCAGTCATGCTGCCGGTCTCCACGACTTTCACGTACACCGACATTGCCTGGAACACATCCATTATCAAGCCCTGGTTCAAAGTCATTGCAGGAATGTGCAGTTTATCCAGCACGGGTGGCTAACGATACTGCACCCATCCTCACGATGCACTGGAGCTTGCCACCATGACCGCCGCCTGCCTGATGACCACTTATCAACCTTTGGCCCTGAGCTTCACCCGTGGCCTGGGTACGCGCCTGTGGGACCAGCAGGGCCGTGAATACCTCGACGCGGTGGCCGGTGTGGCGGTGACGAATGTGGGCCACTCCCACCCAAGGCTGGTGGCGGCGATCCGCGAGCAAGCGGGCATGCTGCTGCACACCTCCAACCTCTACAGCATCGATTGGCAGCAGCAGTTGGCCCGGCGCCTGGCTCAGCTATCCGGCCTGGACTGCGCGTTCTTCAACAACTCTGGCGCCGAAGCCAACGAGACGGCGCTGAAACTGGCACGCTTGTATGGCTGGAAAAAAGGCATTGAAGAGCCGTTGGTGGTGGTGATGGAGAACGCCTTCCACGGGCGTACCCTCGGCACCATGGCGGCCAGTGACGGGCCCTCGGTGCGCCTGGGTTTCCAGCGTTTGCCGGGGGATTTTCTCAAGGTCGGGTTTGGCGATCTGGCGGCCCTCGAAGCCATTACTGAACAATTCGGCACGCGCATAGCGGCCGTGCTGCTCGAACCGATCCAGGGCGAAAGTGGCGTGTTGCCCGCGCCCCCCGGCTACCTGAAAGCCCTGCGCGATCACTGCACACGCCACGGCTGGCTGATGATGCTGGATGAAATCCAGACCGGCATTGGCCGCACCGGCGCTTGGTTCGCCTTCCAGCACGAAGGCATTACCCCGGACGTGATGACCCTGGCCAAAGGCCTCGGCAATGGCGTACCCATCGGCGCTTGCCTGGCCCGGGCCGCCGTCGGCCAGTTGTTTACCCCCGGCAGTCACGGCAGCACCTTTGGCGGCAACCCGTTAGCCTGCCGGGTGGGCTGCACGGTGCTGGACATCATTGAAGAGCAAGGCTTGCTGCAGAACGCTGCGCAACAAGGTGCACGACTGCTGGCGCGGTTGCGGGTGGAATTGAGCGAGCATCCGCAGGTAGTGGCGATTCGGGGGCAGGGCCTGATGATCGGCATCGAACTGGCTCGCCCGTATCGCGAGCTGGCCCAGCGTGCGGCGCAGGAGCATGGGCTGCTGATCAACGTGACGCGCGGCAAGACCATCCGCCTGCTGCCACCGCTGACGCTGGATGCCAAGGAAGTCGAGATGATCGTAAGGGCGATCACCCGCCTACTTGAGTAAAACCCGATCAAAATGTGGGAGGGGGCTTGCCCCCGATGGCCATAGGTATCTACACAACTTTTGTAGCATCGGCCTACGGTAACCACGATGCGAAGCGAGTCGCTCTTGATCTTGCTTTTGATCTAGGCGCCCCGTTAAACCACGCTGGCCGGAATCCGACAGTGATTTGGGGGGTAAACCGGCAGGGATGCCGGTTTAGCCGCCCCGCGCCATGGATGGCGCGTGGCGGCGGCCCCCCAAATCAATGTCGGATTACGGGCACACCGAGCCGGGGCGAGGTGCCGAGTGGTGGGGCAAGAGCGTTTTGCTTACTTTTGCGCTTTTCAAAAGTGAGACGCCGTAAGGGCGGAACCCATAGCAGCCGTTACCGCAGCAACGGATATGTACTCGCTCAGATCAAACATCCTGGTCGGCTGTCAGGCCGTCATCGGGAGCAAGTCGAATCGTCGCACCGCCCCTCCCACATTAGGTCGCGGGGCATCAGTTAGAGAGGCTTCGGCTCCTGGGCCGCCACAGGTTCAGGGCCACGCCAAAGTTGTGTAGATACCTATGCCCCGATGGCGGTGGTTCAGTCAGTCCATCTGTCATTGATACACCGCTATCGGGGGCAAGCCCTAATGCCAGTCAGTTAAGGCTTTTTGTAGGAACGAGGCGGGCGGCTAGCCCTTGCTCGCGAAAAACTCACAGGCACCGCGTTCATTCAGAAAGCGCGCGTTATCGTTGACGTTTTTCGCGAGCAAGCTCGCTCCTACAGACGGCGGTGTACGCTTAACTGACTGGCATTAGGGCAAGCCCCCTCCCACAGGGGATCTGCGTCACCTTTAAAGGTCATTGCCATTCAGCCATTCCTGATTCATGGTTTCGGTATCCCCCAGGTATTCCAACAACCACGCCATGGCCGGCGACAGTTTGTTCTGCGCCCACGCCACGCACGACGGGCTGGCGGGGAAGGGCCGGTGCAGTTGCAGCGCCACCAGCTCACCGCGCTCGATCCACGGTAGCACCTGATGCGCCGGGGCCATGCCGACGCACAAGCCATCGCGCAGGCAATCGAGCGCCGAGGACCAGTTGGGCACCACCAGACGCCGCTGGTTATCCAGGGTCCAGGTGTCCCGCTTGGGCAGGTTGCGTGAGGTGTCGGTCATGCACAGGGAGGCGTATGGGCGCAGTTGATCGTCACTGAGCAGGCCTTCTATCGCCGCCAAGGGATGCTTGGCGCTGACCACGCACAGCCAGTTCAACAGGCCCATGTCGTGGAATGTGAAGTGGCTGGCCACCGGCACCGCGCTGGTAGCGCCGATCACGATGTCGGTGCGCTCATCCGCCAGGGCATCCCACACGCCGTTGTACACCTCGTACTCCAGCAGCAATTCCACTTCGGGAAACTGCCGATAGAAATCCAGCACCAGTTGCCGACAGCGTTGCGGCTTGACGATGGAATCCACTGCCACCTTCAATTGCCCGCTCCAGCCATTGGCCACCTGCTGGCACAAGCGCCGTGTGCCGAGCATTTTTTTCATCACGCCCCGGGCTTCGTCTATAAACAGCCGGCCGGCGGGCGTCAGCTCCACGTCACGGTGGCGTCGTATGAACAGCGGCACCGCCAGCCATTCCTCAAGCTGACGCACCGTATAGCTGATGGCCGACGGTACGCGATGCAGTTCCTGAGCGGCGGCGCTGAAGCTGCCGTGGCGTGCGACGGCATCGACCACATCCAGGGAGTATTCGGACCACATGGCGGCTGCCTTCAAAATTATTGATAAGAGTGTCCAATTATTATCGCTTCACAGCAAAACTGTCAGCTTCATAATGGGCGCCAGTCAGCAAATAGTTTGATGGCAGGATCTACAAGGCTTCAATGAAAAATTCTTTTGGTTTCACGTGGTATCTGGCGGGGCTGAGCATGCTCGGTTATCTCGCCATGGACATGTATTTGCCGGCGTTTGGCGCCATGGGTGCGCAACTGCAGATTGGCGCCGGGGCCGTGGGCGCCAGCTTGAGTATTTTCCTCGCCGGGTTTGCGCTAGGGCAGTTGCTGTGGGGGCCGTTGTCCGACCGGCTCGGGCGCAAGCCGGTGCTGCTTACGGGGCTGAGCCTGTTTGTACTGGGGTGCCTGGGCATGTTCTGGGTGCAGACCGCGCCGCAGCTGTGGGCGCTGCGTTTTATCCAGGCGATCGGTGTGTGTTCCGCCGCCGTGAGTTGGCAGGCGCTGGTGATTGATCGCTACCCGGCCGACAAGGCGCACCGCGTGTTCGCCAGCATCATGCCGCTGATGTCGCTATCGCCGGCTCTGGCGCCGCTGTTGGGCGCGATGGTGTTGAATCACTTTGGCTGGCAGGCGATTTTCGGCGTATTGCTGGGCGTGTCGCTGCTCTTGTTGCTGCCGACCGTGTTCCTGCGCAGCGCGCCGAAGCGCCAGACGGACGCACCGGTGCGCCTGGGCTATGCACAGCTGCTCACTTCACGGGTATTTACCGGCAACGTCATGATATTTGCCGCCTGCTCCGCCAGTTTCTTTGCCTGGTTGACCGCTTCGCCATTTATCCTCGGCGGCATGGGTTACAGCCCGAATGACATCGGCCTCAGCTACGTGTTGCCGACCCTGGCGTTTCTGGTCGGCGGCTACAGTTGCCGCAGCGCCTTGCAACGTTTGCCGGGCAAGACCCTGCTGCCGTGGCTGCTCGCGTTCTATTGCCTGAGCATGGTGGCGCTGTATCTGGTTGCAACCCTGACCGTGCCGACCCTTACCACCTTGCTGATTCCGTTCTGCCTGATGGCGCTGTGCAACGGTGCCAGCTACCCGATCGTGGTAGCGAATGCGCTGATGCCCTTTGCGGAAAATTCCGGCAAGGCGGCGGCACTGCAAAATACCCTGCAGTTGGGCTTGTGCTTTCTCGCCAGCCTGTTGGTGTCCTCCATGATCGAGCAGCCGTTGTTGATTACGGTAATTGTTATGCTGGCGACCGCGCCGCTGGCTGTGCTGGGGTATTGGCTGGCGCGACCGAAGGGTAATGCTTCCGAACTGGCCAGCGCCTGAGCTGACAATGCGGTAAAAATGTGGGAGGGGGCTTGCCCCCGATAGCGGTGTATCAGTGCCAGCTAGGCTAGCTGACCCACTGCTATCGGGAGCAAGCCCCCTCCCACATTTGTATTGTGTTTCTTCAATTAGAACGTCACTTCCAGATTCACCGTCGGCGTTGATGTGCGGCTACCCCGGCCACCGTCCACGCCGAACTTGTTATGCCAGTACTCGTAGCCCACGCCCAGGTACAGGTTCGGCTTGACGCTCTTGCCCGGCCGCACCGCCACCATCAGCGCGGTGCGCATCAGGGCTTCCGGCGCAGTACCGCGGCCATGATAATCCTCGCCTTTCTCCCCCACGTAATTGATAAAGCCCTGGAATTTCGCCGCGTGGTTGGCGATCTCGAACGGGCGCATCCATGTCAGGTTGAGCATGTAAGTGTCGTCAAAGATGTGGTTCGATTCCTGCGCGCCGGGAATGCCTGTGTGGTTCTTTTCCTTGTAGTACATCAGGCTCAGGTCCAGCACACCGACGGTATTGAATTTCAAGGTGGGGCCGATGACCAGGGCGCGTTTTTTGGCGGAAGCGACGTTGTTGTTGCGGTTGGCATCAAAACCCAGCGTCAGCGCGTAGTCCTTGACCGGGCCGGTGCCCAGCGGCGTGTCGAACACCCGTGAGGCATACAGTTGGTGCCGGTACACCGCGTACACCTCGCTGCCACCGTGGTCGGTGCCCTTGCGCGGGTCTTTGCTGTCGGAAAGGAATACATCGAGATTCAGAAAATGGCTGCCGTACTGGTAGCCGCTGGCGTGGGTGAAGCTGTAGATGCGCTTGCTGAAGTCGTCGGGGTTGTTCGGGTTGGTGAAGTGCTGGCCGTAGCGAAACCCCAGGCTGTTGTTCATCCACTCCACTGCGACAGCCTCGCCACCGCCGAGGAGGGTCAATGCGACGGTTGCGCCCTGCAATGCCTTTTTCATTCTGTTGGCTCCTTTGGCGTTCTGGCTCATGACGGCCGGATTGTTTTTGTAACGCCGCGGCAGGGTATCTTGTCTGAACGATTGTATACAACTCTATGGACATACAGTCTGAACATTGCATACAGTGAGCGCACAACAAAAACAGAGACCCCTCACTATGACTATCCCGAAGGCGTCACCGCAGCGGCCCGAAGATGAAAATCTAGGCGTCGCCGCCAACATGGCTTACGGCCTGCAGCATGTGCTCACCATGTACGGCGGCATCGTTGCTGTACCGTTGATCGTCGGCCAGGCGGCCGGGTTGTCACCTGCGGATATTGGCCTGTTGATCGCCGCGTCACTGTTTGCCGGCGGCCTGGCCACGCTGTTGCAAACCCTTGGCCTGCCGTTCTTCGGTTGTCAGCTGCCGCTGGTGCAGGGCGTGTCGTTCGCGGGTGTGGCGACGATGGTGGCGATCGTCGGCAGCGACGGGGCAGGGGGCGTGCCGGCGATTCTCGGCGCGGTGATGGCCGCGTCGTTCATTGGTTTGTTGATCACTCCGGTGTTCTCACGCATCACCCAGTTTTTCCCGCCGCTGGTGACCGGTATCGTGATTACCACCATCGGCCTGACCCTGATGCCCGTGGCGGCGCGCTGGGCCATGGGCGGCAACAGCCGCGCGGCGGATTTCGGCAGCATGTCGAATATCGGCCTGGCTGCACTGACGTTGGTGCTGGTGTTGCTGTTGAGCAAAATCGGCAGCGCAGCCATCTCGCGCTTGTCGATTTTGCTCGCGATGGTGATCGGCACGCTGATCGCGGTGTTTTTGGGTATGGCCGACTTCTCCGCCGTCACCCAGGGGCCCATGTTCGGTTTCCCCACGCCCTTCCATTTCGGCATGCCGACCTTTCATGTGGCGGCGATTATTTCCATGTGCATCGTGGTGATGGTCACGCTGGTGGAAACCTCGGCGGACATCCTGGCGGTGGGCGAGATCATCGACACTAAAGTCGACTCCAAACGCCTCGGCAATGGCCTGCGCGCCGACATGCTGTCGAGCATGTTCGCGCCGATCTTCGGCTCCTTCACGCAAAGCGCATTCGCCCAGAACGTCGGCCTGGTGGCGGTCACCGGCGTGAAGAGTCGGTTCGTGGTGGCAACGGGCGGGGTGTTCCTGGTGGTGCTGGGCCTGTTGCCGTTCATGGGCCGGGTGATTGCCGCCGTGCCCACATCGGTGCTTGGCGGGGCCGGCATTGTGTTGTTCGGCACGGTGGCCGCCAGTGGTATTCGCACGCTGTCCAAGGTGGATTATCGCAACAACATGAACCTGATCATCGTGGCCACCAGTATCGGTTTCGGCATGATCCCCATCGCTGCCCCCAGTTTCTATGACCAGTTTCCCAGCTGGTTCGCGACCATTTTCCATTCGGGCATCAGTTCGTCGGCGATCATGGCGATCTTGCTGAACCTGACGTTCAACCATTTCACCGCCGGTAACTCGGACCAGCAATCGGTATTCGTGGCGGGGACTGAGCGCAGTTTGTGCTTTCGCGACGTGGCGGCGCTGCGCGATGGGGATTACTACCGAGGTGGGAAGTTGTTCGATGCCGAAGGTAAGGAGATTCCGCTGGTGGCGGATAGCTTGAAGAAAGCCGCAAAGCCCGAGACCAGTGAGGTTTGAATGTGGGAGGAAGTAAGGCCTGATGCCAGTCTGTAGGAGCGAGCTTGCTCGCGAAAAACGTCAACGGTGACGCGTGCTTTCTGAATGAACGCAGTGCCTGTGAGTTTTTCGCGAGCAAGCTCGCTCCTACAAAAAGCCTTAAGGCAAGCCCCCTCCCACATTGGAATTCAGCCAGCTTTGAGCGCCGTGTGCTGCATTGAGCACACCTCATCCAGAAACTTCACCACTGTCCCCATGCACGCCTGGCGTTCTTCCACATGGGGCATGTGGCTGGAGTCTTCGAACAGCGCCCAGCGTACGTCCGGGATTTCATCCAGGAACGGCTTGACCACCAACGGCGTGGCTTCGTCATGGCGGCCGGAGATCACCAGGGTCGGCACCTTGATGGCCGACAGTCGGCCAATCACATTCCAATCCTTCAAACTGCCAATCACATGGAACTCAGTCGGGCCGCTCATGGCGTGGTACACCGTCGGGTCGGCATCGACCTGGGCGAAGGTGCGCGCCACCTCTTCCGGCCATGGGTTGACGCGGCACACGTGCTGGTCGTAGAAAATCCGCGAAGCAGCTTGGTATTCCGGGTCCTGGTAGTTACCGGCGGCCTCATGCTTGAGCAGGGTTTCATGCACACCTTCGGGCAACAATTTGCGCAGCCGATTGGCCTCGCTGACCCAGGTGCGCATGCACGTCGGTGAGTTGGCCGGGATAAAGGCACGCAGGCCCTTGGGCTGCAAAATGGCATGTTCGCTGCCGAGCATGCCGCCCCAGGATTGCCCGAGGATCGCGTAGTTATCGCTGATTTGCAGGTGGTCGAGCAGGTTGTTCAACTCGTCGAGGAACAGGCCGATGGTCCAAAAGGAAGAGGGTTTGTCAGGTAAATGCGTCGAGCGGCCATTGCCCAGCTGGTCGTAGTGAATGACCGCATGGCCGCTGGCGGCGACATCCTTGAACGCGTCGACGTAATCGTGGGTGCAGCCGGGTCCGCCATGGATGATCACCAGCGGTGTGCGGCCTGTCGCCAGTTCACCGGTGATGCGATACCACGTCTGATAGGCGCCGAAGGGTGCGTAGCCTTCGCGGACTTTCTCGATGAATTCCATTTCGTACCCTGCTCTGAAAAAAGGATCAGGGCTACGATAGTCTGCACGCAACGTTTAGGTAACTAGCAAAACAGCTAGGTTTTGCCTAAGGATCAATCGTCCAGCAACCGGTAGTGCGTGGCTCGCACCACCGCCTGCACGCGGTTCTTGGCGCCCAATTTGTGCATGGCCGACGCCAGGTGCAGGGTGACCACCGCCAGCGAACGGCTCAATTGCGCGGCGATCTCGGCCGCAGTCAAGCCATCGGCGGCCCATTTCAGGCACTCGCGCTCGCGTTTGGTCAGGTGGATATGCGGGTAGGTGCGCAACGCTTTGTTGAATAAAGGGTAAGCCGCCTCCTGTAACGCATGGCTGATCACGCTGAAGTCCGACAAGGTTTGCTGCGCATCCTTCAATACCGTGCTCGCCGTGCCGGTGCGCAGGCCGGTCAACGAGGCGAAGCCACCGCGGGGCAGGTGGATCGGTACGCTGACGCCGCAGGTCAACTGCTGTTCGTGCAGGTAGGACGAAACGGGTGCATGGCAGGGGTCGATGATCGTTTGCAGGGCAGTCTCGGCCTTGGCCTCATAAGACCAGACAAATGGCGACACACTGTTCAAGGCCAAATGTTGAACCGGGTCGATCTGGTAGAACCCTTCGCTGCACCACAAGGCGTGCCAGTCGGTCGGCGTGTTGCGCAGTTGCAGCACCGAGGGCGTGATCAGCGCACCGTTGAGGTCGATAGGCACTGGCGTGTAGTCGTACACCAGCGCATCGAAGCCCAACTGTTGGGCGAGGATAAACGTATTGTCCATCTGCTCGTCCAGGCTCCTGCCCGGCATCAGACGACTATTGAAGGCAGTTAGCTTGGCCAGCATCCGTTCTGCTCCCGAATTCATTTGAATCTCGACTTGCTGCAAGTAGAATGCCACGCCCCGGCGAAGGACTGCCAGGCCAAACCTATAAGAAACGCTAGGTTATGGACGCGCGGCATCCTCGGTAGTGTTGACGTGATAAACGGCCACTACCTGCCAGGCCGATACAACACAAGGAATGTATGCATGTGGCGTGAAATAGCCCCCGACCAGCGGTACAACGTGCAAGTCGACGGCCATAATCTCGTGGTCTACAGCTTTGGCGAAGGCGATGAGGTGCTGCTGTGCCTCAACGGCGGCCCGGGCCTGCCGTGTGACTACTTGCGCGACGCCCATGGCTGGCTCAAAGAACATAACCTGCGAGTGGTTGCATTCGACCAGCTTGGCACCGGCGCATCAGCCAGACCGAACGACGTTTCCCTGTGGGAAATCGGCCGTTATGTCGAAGAAGTTGAAACCGTCCGCCAGGCCCTGGACCTGGGCCGTGTGCACTTGCTCGGGCACTCCTGGGGCGGTTGGCTGGGCATCGAGTACGCCATTCATTATCCCGATGCGCTGAAAAGCCTGATCCTCGAAAACACCGTCGGCGATATTCCGCACCTGTCCCAGGAGCTTGAGCGCCTGCGCGGCGCCCTCGGCAGTGAAACCGTGGCCATGATGCAACGTCATGAAGCCATGGGCACCCTCGACCACCCGCAGTATCAAGCCGCGATCACCTTGCTCAACTACCGCCACGTCTGCCGTCTGGATGAATGGCCGGAGCCGGTCAAACGCTCCCTCGGCGACTGGAACATGGGGCCCTACGAAACCATGCAAGGCCCCAACGAATTCCTGTATGTCGGCAACCTCAAGGACTGGAACCGCATCGCCGAAATGGCCGACTTCAGCATGCCGATGCTGATCACCACCGGCCAGCACGACGAACTCACCCCGGCCTGTGCCATGCGTATGAAAATGGCGGCCCGGCATGCCGAATTGCACGTATTTCCCAACAGCAGCCATATGCCGTTCTACGAAGAACCCCAGGCGTATTTCCCGGTGCTGCTGGACTTTCTCGCCCGCCACCGAGGCTGATGGATGAACCTGGCCCGCTACCGTTTCGTGTTGTCCCGGCCCCTGCAGTTGTTGCCGGTGCTGTTGGGCATCAGTTTGATCACCTTCGTGCTGGTGCGCTCGATCCCGGGCGATCCGGCGCGTGCGCTGCTGGGCTCGCGCAGCACGCCGGACGCGTTGCTGAAAATCCGCGCCCAGTACGGCCTCGATGAGCCGTTGTGGCTGCAATACTTCTATTTCCTGAAGAACCTGCTCAAGGGCGACCTCGGCCAATCGCTGTTGTACAAGGTCGACGCCCTCAAGCTGATCGTCACCCGCATCGAGCCGACCCTTGTACTGGTGCTCGGCAGCGTGGTGCTGGCGCTGTTGATCGCGGTGCCGCTGGCGACGCTGGCGGCGCGCAATAAAGGCGGCTGGCCCGACACCCTGATTCGCGTGTTCACCACGGTCGGCCTGGGCATGCCGGCGTTCTGGCTGGGCCTGATGCTGATCCTGTTGTTGAGTGTGCAATGGGGCCTGTTTCCGGTGTCCGGTTATGGCCGCACCTGGTTGGACAAGGCCCACCATATGCTGCTGCCGTGTCTGACCATTGCGCTCGCACTGTCGGCGGTGCTGGTGCGTAATCTGCGCGCGAGCATGCTGGTGGAACTGCAGGCCGACCATGTCACCGCGGCACGGGCGCGGGGGCTGTCTGAAGCCGCCGTGTTCCGCCGTCATGTGGTGCCCAACTCGCTGGTGCCGGCGGTTAACCTGCTGGCAGTGAATATCGGCTGGCTGATCAGCGGCACGGTGGTCATCGAAAGCCTGTTCGCCATTCCCGGCATCGGCCAGTTGCTGGTGCGCGGTATTTTTACCCGCGATTACATGGTGGTGCAGGGCGTGGCGATGGTACTGGCCTGTGCGACGGTGGTGGTCAACTTCGTCGCCGACGTGGTGACGGTGGCCCTCGACCCACGGGTGAAGATGCAATGAACAGCCGCCCATTGGTCGCCCCCTGGCGCCTGCGCCTGGGTTTTGGCAACGGTCGCCTGACTGCCGCGTGGGGCCTGTTGATACTGTTTGCATGGTTGACCCTGGCGCTGTTCGCGCCGTGGATCGCCCCCTACGACCCCATCGCGCAGAACACCGAGATGAGTCTGCTCGCGCCCGGCATTGCGCACCCGTTCGGCACGGACAACTACGGCCGCGACATCCTTTCACGGGTGATCTGGGGCGCGCGCATCGACCTGCAACTGGCGATTGTCGGGGTGATCTTCCCGTTCATGATCGGTACCTTCGTCGGCGCGGTGTCCGGCTATATCGGCGGGCGCTTCGACAGTGTGTGCATGCGCGTGATCGACGTGGTGCTGGCGTTTCCGTTCCTGGTGCTGATGCTGGCGATCATGGCCATTCTCGGGCCTGGGCTGCAGAGCTTTTACATCGCCATGGCGCTGGTGGGCTGGGTGTCGTATGCGCGGTTGATCCGCTCGCAGATCCTGGTGCTCAAGGAAAGCGAGTTCGCCCTGGCCGCCAAGAGCCTGGGGTTTGGCCATGGGCGCATCCTGTTCCGGCATTTGCTGCCCAATGCGCTGTTCGGCTCGATTGTGTTTTCCATGTCCGACGCGGTGCTGGTGCTGCTCAACGGTGCGGCCGTGAGCTACCTGGGCCTGGGCGTGCAACCGCCGACCGCTGAATGGGGGACGATGGTCGCCGAAGGCCAGGCCTTCATCACCACCGCCTGGTGGATCTGCACCTTTCCAGGGTTGGCCATCGTGACCCTGGCCATGGGCTTCAGCCTGCTGGCCGATGGTGTGGCGCAAGTGTTGGGGGCTCGTTCATGAGCCTGCTGCAGGTGCGCGACCTCAGTGTGATCGCCAATAACGCCGGGCGCGAGCTGTGCCTGGTCGACCGCGTGTCCTTTGACCTGGCCGAAGGCGAAATCCTGGGGTTGGTCGGTGAAAGCGGTTCGGGCAAGACCCTGGCCTGTCGCGCGCTGATGCGCCTGTTGCCGTCGTCCAACCTGCGCGTACAAGGCGGCGCAGTACAGTTGGCCGGCCAGGACCTGTTGCGCCTGGATGAAGCCGGCATGCGTACCATCCGGGGCGGGCAGTTGGGCATGATTTTCCAGAACCCCAGCAGTCACCTGGACCCGTTGATGCGTATCGGCGAGCAGATCGCCGAGGGCATCCGCCTGCATCAGGGCACATCGAAAAAAGACGCGCGCCTGCAGGCCATCGACGTGCTGCGTCAAGTGGGTATTCCCGACCCGCAAGCGCGGGTCGACAACTACCCCCATGAATTTTCCGGCGGCATGCGCCAGCGCGCGATGATTGCGGTAGCCCTGGGGTGCAACCCGAAGGTGCTGATCGCGGACGAACCCACCACCGCCCTCGATGTGACGGTGCAGGCGCAAATCCTGCGGCTGTTGCTCGACCTTCGCGACAAGCGTGGCCTGTCGATCATCATGATCACCCATGACCTCGGCGTAGTGGCGCAAAGCTGCGACTCCATCGCGGTGATGTACGCCGGGCGCCTGTGCGAACACGGCAGCAAATACGAACTGCTCGCCCATCC
The DNA here is from genome assembly GCF_003852375.1 of Pseudomonas sp. R4-34-07. Lineage (NCBI taxonomy): Bacteria > Pseudomonadati > Pseudomonadota > Gammaproteobacteria > Pseudomonadales > Pseudomonadaceae > Pseudomonas > Pseudomonas sp. R4-34-07. The sequence goes on from NZ_CP027760.1 coordinate 1,659,758, forward strand.
CCGGCATCCTTACACCGCCGGGCTGATCGACTGCCAGCCGGCCCACAGCAGCGGTCATGCATTGCTGCGCACTATCCCTGGCCAGCCACCGCTGCTCGACGCATTGCCTGACGGCTGCCGTTTCAACCCCCGCTGCCCGCAGGTCGGCCCGCTGTGTACGACGCTGTTGCCGGAAGGCGCACGGGTGGCGTGTCACTATCCCCTCGGAGAACGCCCATGAGTCTGCTGCAGATCAAGGACCTGGAGGTGCGCTTTGCCGCGTCCGGCACTGGCCTGTTCGGGTTGAACAAGCAGTGGGTGAGGGCGGTGAACGGGGTTTCACTGAACCTGGCGGCCGGTGAAACCCTCGGGCTGGTGGGCGAGTCCGGCAGCGGTAAAAGTACGTTGGGACGGGCGATTTTGCACCTGAACCCGATCAGCGCCGGGCAGGTGTTGTTTGACGGTGTCGACATGGCCCAGGGCAGCGCCATCGATATTGCGCGGTTGCGCCAGGAAACCGCGATGATTTTCCAGGACCCTTACGCCGCCCTGAACCCGCGCCTCACTCTCGGCGAAACCCTCGCCGAAGTGTTGCGGGTGCAGCGCAAGGTCGCCCCGGAAAACATCCGCGCCCGTGTCGATGAGCTGCTCGAGCTGGTCGGCCTGCGGCCTGAATTGGCGTCGCGCAAGCCGGGCTCCCTCAGCGGCGGCCAGTGCCAGCGCGTGGGGATCGCACGGGCGCTGGCGGTGGAGCCGCGCTTGATCATCGCCGACGAATGCGTGGCGGCGCTGGATGTGTCGATCCAGGGCCAGATCATCAACTTGCTGCTGCAATTGCAACAGCGCATGAACCTGGCGATCCTGTTTATCGCCCACGACCTGGCCATCGTGCGGCGCCTGTGCGACCGCGTGGCGGTGATGTACCTGGGCAAGATCGTCGAGGAGGGGCCGGTGGAAGCGGTGTTCACGGCACCGCGTCACCCCTATACGGCGGCGTTGATCGAGGCGATTCCACAGATTGACCCGCATCGTCCGTTACCGGCGCAGCCGCTGCCCGGCGAACCACCCAGCCCACTGAACCTGCCCACCGGTTGCGCGTTTCACCCGCGTTGCCGGTATGCCCGCGCCATGTGTTCCGTGATGTTACCGCCCACCCACTCGCTGCATGAGCATCGATACAGTTGCGTGCTTGAACACCCTTTGATCCTTCCTGCCCATCATGAACAAGGAGTTATGACATGCAATCGCGCCATTTGAAATTGCTCGCCGCCGCCACGCTGACCGCCTGGTCCCTCACTGCCGGCCTGGCCCAGGCCGCCGGCGTCCTGACCATCGGCTGCCGTGAAGACAGCACCACCTTTGACCCGATCAAAAGCGCGCAGAACCGCGATACCTTGGTGTTCGCCAACGTCTACGACACCCTGGTGCGCGTGGATAACCTGGGCACCAAAATGGAACCGGGCCTGGCGCAAAGCTGGGATATTTCCAAGGACGGCCTGACCTACACTTTTAAACTACGCGAGGCGAAGTTTTCGGACGGATCGCCGATCACCGCCAGCGATGCGGCGTTCAGCCTGTTGCGCATCCGCGATAACAAGGCGTCGCTGTGGAGTGACCCGTTCAGCCTGATCGACACCGCCAAGGCCAGCGATCCGAAGACGCTGGTGGTCACCCTGAAAACCCCGGCGGTGGCGTTTCTCTCGCAATTGGCCTCGCCAACGGTGTCGATCCTGTCGGAAAAAGCCATGACGAGCATGGGCGAAGACGCCTACTCGGAAAACCCGGTGACCTCCGGCGCGTTCACCGTGGACGAATGGCGCAAGGGCGACCGCGTGATCCTGAAGAAGAACCCGAACTTCTGGCAGGCCAGTAAGGTCAGCCTGGACGGCGTGGAATGGGTGTCGGTCACCGACGACAACACACGCATGCGCATGGTGCAGAACAACGAGCTGGACACGGCGATCTTCGTACCTTTCTCCCGCGTTGAGGAGCTGAAGAAAGACCCGAACGTGGTGATCCACGCCGACCCGTCCACCCGCGAAGATCACCTGCTGATCAACCACGCGCACGGCCTGCTGGCCAAGCCGCAGGTGCGTGAAGCGCTGGACATGGCCATCGACAAACAATCGTTGGTAAAGACCGCCACTTACGGGCAAGGCACCGTGGCGTATTCCTACATCCCCAAAGGCTCGCTGTATCACTACTCCAATAACCTGCAGCGCCCGTATGACCCGACTGCGGCCAAAAAGCTGCTGGCAGAGGCGGGCGCCACGGACTTGAAGTTGAACTATGTGGTCAATGCCGGCAATGAAGCTGACGAGCAGATCGCAGTGATCATCAAGGACCAACTGGCCAAGGTCGGCGTCACCGCCAACCTGCAGAAAGTCGACCCGACCCAGAGCTGGCAGATGCTGGTGGACGGTGAGTACGATATTTCGGTGATGTACTGGACCAACGACATCCTCGACCCGGACCAGAAGACCACCTTCGTGCTGGGCCACGACACCAACCAGAATTACATGACCCGCTACCAGAACGACAAGGTCAAGGCGCTGGTGGCACAAGCGCGCATCGAGGCCGACCCGGCCAAGCGTGAGCAGATGTACGTGGAATTGCAGAAACTGGCGAAGCAGGATGTGAACTGGATCGATCTGTATTACAGCCCGTATATCAACATCTCACGCAAGAATGTGAGCAACTTCCTGCAGAACCCGTTGGGGCGCTTCACCCTCGAGGAAGTGGTGAAAAACTGACAAGCGCTGCAATACCAATGTGGGAGGGGGCTTGCTCCCGATAGCGGTGGATCAGCCAATTAATCTGTTGGCTGGCACTCCGCTATCGGGAGCAAGCCCCCTCCCACATTTTGTTCCACTTATGTCTTGTGTTAGTGGCTACTGCGCATCGAACGCCTGCCCATTGATGCCCGCACTGTCCGGCCCCATCAAATACAGGTACACCGGCATGATCTCTTCCGGCGCTGGCCTTTCCATCGGGTTTTCCCCTGGGTACGCCTGGGCTCGCATACTGGTGCGCGTACCGCCCGGGTTGATGCTGTTGGCGCGCACGGCGGCCACATCCTGCAGCTCATCGGCCAGGGTTTGCATCAAGCCTTCAGTGGCGAACTTGGACACACCATAGGCGCCCCAATAGGCCCGGCCCTTGCGCCCGACGCTGCTGGAAGTGAACACCACCGACGCATCCTGGGACAGTTTGAGCAGCGGCAGCAAGGTGCTGGTCAGCATGAACATCGCGTTGACGTTCACGTGCATCACCCGCATGAAGTTCTCGCCGGACAACTGTTCGATCGGTGTGCGCGGGCCGATGATCGAGGCGTTGTGCAGCAGGCCGTCGAGGCGGCCAAATTCCCTTTCGATCATCGCCGCCAGCTCATCGTATTGATGGGGCAGGGCAGTCTCCAGATTGAACGGGATCACCACCGGCTGCGGCTGGCCCGCCGCTTCGATCTCGTCATACACCTGGGCCAGATTGGCTTCGGTCTTGCCCAGCAGCAGCACGGTGGCGCCGTGGGTCGCGTAGGTTTTCGCCGCAGCGGCGCCGATCCCACGGCCGGCACCGGTGACCAGGATGATGCGGCCTTTGAGCAGTTCCGGAGGTGCAGCGTAATCAAACATAAATAGCCTCGACAAAATTCAACAGGTTCAGCACAGACTTCAGATCGCCGCCGATCCCCTGTGGGAGGGGGCTTGCCCCCGATAGCGGTGTGTCAGTCAACACATGCAGAAACTGACCCACCGCATCGGGGGCAAGCCCCCTCCCACATTTGGATCTTCATCAGTCAGCAGGATCGGTGTGTCATCAGCAACTGCACAGCGCGTTATCCAGCACCTTGCGCAGTTCCAGCGGGTGATCCACCACCACATCCGCCCCCCAGTGACGCGGGTTGTCATCCGGGTGAATGTAGCCATAGGTGACCGCCGCCGTGCGCGTACCGGCGTCGCGGCCGGACTCTATGTCACGCAAATCATCGCCCACGAACAACACGCTGGCCGGGTCCAGGTTCAGCAGCTTGCACGCCAGGAGCATGGGTTCCGGGTCCGGCTTGCTGTTTGTCACGTGGTCCGGGCAGATCAGCACGGCCGAGCGTTCGGCCAGGCCCAGTCGCTGCATGATCGGCTCGGCAAAGCGCACCGGCTTGTTGGTGACCACGCCCCAGATCAGCTTGGCCTTCTCGATGTCTTCCAGCAGTTCGGCCATACCGTCGAACAGTTTGCTGTGCACCGCGCAGTCCTTGAGGTAACGCTCGAGGAATTCCTGGCGCAGGTCTTCAAAGCCTGGCGACTCCGGGTCCATCGAGAAGGTCACGGCGACCATGGCCCGCGCGCCACCGGAGATTTCATCGCGGATGTGCTGCGGATTGACCGGCGCCAGGCCACGCTCGGCGCGCATGGCCTGGCAGATGGCGATAAAGTCCGGCGCGGTGTCCAGCAGGGTACCGTCCATGTCGAAGAGAACCGCTCGCAACTTCACAGGCTTACTCCTCGCGCAGGGTCTGGATCATGTAGTTGACGTCAACGTCGCTGGCCAGCTTGTAGTGCTTGGTCAGTGGGTTGTAGGTCAGGCCGATGATGTCTTTTACGCTGAGGCCGGCCTGACGGCTCCAGGCCCCCAGCTCGGACGGGCGGATGAATTTCTTGAAGTCATGGGTGCCGCGCGGCAGCAGCTTCATGATGTATTCGGCGCCGATGATCGCGAACAGATAAGCCTTGGGATTGCGGTTGATGGTGGAAAAAAACACCTGGCCGCCGGGCTTGACCATGCGGAAACAGGCGCGGATCACCGAAGACGGGTCGGGCACGTGCTCGAGCATCTCCAGGCAGGTGACCACGTCGAACTGCTCGGGCATTTCCTCGGCCAGGGCTTCGGCGGTGATCTGGCGGTACTCCACGCTCACGCCGGATTCCAGCTGGTGCAGCTGGGCCACGGCCAGCGGCGCTTCGCCCATGTCGATGCCCATCACGGTAGCGCCACGCTGGGCCATGGCTTCGCTGAGGATGCCGCCGCCGCAACCCACATCCAGCACCTTCTTGCCGGCCAGGTTGACGCGTTCGTCAATCCAGTTGACCCGCAACGGGTTGATGTCGTGCAGGGGCTTGAACTCGCTTTCACGGTCCCACCAGCGGTGGGCCAGGGCTTCGAATTTGGCGATTTCGGCGTGGTCGACGTTGCTCATGGTGAATCCTCTGAATCTGATAAATCGGTTTATTCGCTGTGCCCGCTGATGCGCTGGCCCCAGGCAATGGCCGTGGCGGTCAACTGTGCTTCATCCATGCGGGTCAATCGTCGGTCGTCGAGCAACTGCTTGCCGGCGACCCAAAGGTGTTTCACGCAATCGCGACCGGTAGCGTAGATAAGCTGTGAGACCGGATCGTAGATCGGTTGTTGCGCCAGCCCCGAAAGGTCGAAGGCGACGATATCTGCGGCCTTGCCGACTTCCAGCGAGCCGATCTGGCCGTCCAGGCCCATCGCCCGCGCGCCATTGAGGGTCGCCATGCGCAGCGCGCGATGGGCGTCCAGCGCGGTCGCCGAGCCGGCGACCGCCTTGGCCAGCATCGCCGCCGTGCGGGTTTCGCCCAGCAAGTCCAGGTCATTGTTGCTGGCGGCGCCGTCAGTGCCTATAGCCACATTGACGCCAGCCTGCCACAGGCGTTCAACCGGACAGAAGCCGCTGGCCAGTTTCAGGTTCGATTCCGGGCAATGGATCACGCTGGTGTTGCTTTCTACCAGCAAAGCCAGGTCATCCTCGCTGATTTGGGTCATATGAACGGCCTGGAAGCGCGGGCCCAGCAAGCCAAGGCGTCCCAGGCGCGCCAATGGCCGCTCGCCGGTCTGTTCCACGGCCTGCTGCACTTCAAAGGCGGTTTCGTGCACATGCATATGAATTGCGGCGTCCAGCTCTTCGGCGATCACCCGGATTTTCTCCAGGTTGTCATCGTTGACGGTGTAAGGCGCGTGGGGCCCGAACGTGATCTTTATGCGGGGATGGTGCTTGAGGTCGCCGAACAGCTCGATACCCTGGCGCATTGCCTCATCGGCGCTGCTGGCGCCGGGAATCGGGAAATCCAGGATCGGAATGGCGATCTGTGCGCGCATGCCGCTGTTGTGCACGCAGTCGCTGGCGACCTTGGGGTAGAAGTACATATCCGAGAAGCAGGTGATGCCGCCCTTGAGCTGCTCGGCGATGGCCAGGTTGGTGCCATCGCGGACGAAGGCTTCATCGACCCACTTGGCCTCGGCGGGCCAGATGTGTTTTTCCAGCCAGGTCATCAACGGCAGGTCGTCGGCCAGGCCGCGAAACAGGCTCATCGCCGCATGCCCGTGGGCGTTGATCAGGCCCGGGCTGAGCAGCATGCCGGGCAGCTCGCGCACCTCGCTGGCCTCAAGCTTGAGCGCCGCCGCCCGCGGCCCGATAAACACGATGCAGCCGTCACGGATACCCAGGCCATGCTCCTTGAGCACCACGCCAGCGGGTTCGACGGGGACCAGCCAGGTCGGCAGGAGCAATAAGTCGAGCGGGGCGGCAGTGGGCGTCATCGCAGGCTTCTTCCTGGGCAGCTATAAAAGAAGGGCGAAGTATACCCGAGCGTCCTGGCTGGCGGATCGCTATAATCGGCGGCTTTTGTTCATGAGTACGGGGTAAGGGATGCGCGACCGACTGTTGGCTGCAGAGAAGGTGAAGGCCATCGATTGGCGTGATGGCGTGCTGCACCTGCTCGATCAGCGTGCGCTGCCGGCTCGGGAATGCTGGGTGGCCTGCTCGACCGTCGGCGAAGTGGCCGCCGCCATTCGTTCGATGGTGGTGCGCGGCGCGTCGGCCATCGGCATCAGCGCAGCCTACGGCCTGGTGCTGGCAGCTCGTGAGCGCATGGCTGAAGGCGGCGACTGGCAAGCAGCGTGGGAAGAAGACTACGCACTGCTGGCCGATACCCGACCCACCGCATCGAATCTGTTCTGGGCACTGAAGTGCATGCGCGACCGCCTCGACCGTCTCAAGCAGCACGCCGACCCATTGGCTGTGCTGGAAGCCGAAGCCATCGCCATCCATGAAAGTGACCGCGAGGCCAATGTCGTCATGGCCCAATTGGGTATGGAGCGGATTCGCAAGCACCAGGGCAACGCCCAGGCGATCCTCACTCATGGCAATGCCGGCGCATTGGCCTCGGGCGGTGTCGGCACGGCCCTCGGAGTGATTCGCGCGGCGTTCCTGGAGGGGCTGGTCGAGCAGGTCTATGCCAACGAAACCCGTCCCTGGCTGCAAGGCTCGCGCCTGACGGCGTGGGAGTTGGCAGGCGCGGGTATCCCGGTGACGGTCAATGCCGACTCCGCCGGGGCGCATATCCTCAAAACCAAAGGCGTGACCTGGGTGGTGGTCGGCGCTGACTGCATCGCGGCCAATGGCGATGTGATCAGCAAGATCGGCACGTATCAGTTGGCCGTGTGCGCCATGCACCATGGCGTGCGCTTTATGGTGGTGGCGTCGAGCTCGACCCTCGACCTGATGATGGCCACTGGCGATGATGTGGCCCTGGAAGAACGTGATGTGGCTGAGTTGCTGGAGGTGAATGGCCAGCGGTTGGCGGTGCAGGCCTTCAATCCGGTTTTCGATGTCACCCCGGCCGACCTGATTGATGTGATCGTCACCGAGAAAGGGGTGGTGGAGCGGCCGGATGCGGCGAAGCTGGCCAGGTTGATGTGCCGTAAGCGGCTGCATTGAGGGTGGTGGTGTTTGTTGAAGAGCAATCGGGAGCAAGCCCCCTCCCACATTTGATTTGTGAACACAGTCAAAATGTGGGAGGGGGCTTGCTCCCGATTGGCCCTGAAAGTCAATAAAACTTCCGGATCCACCCCCAAAAAACAGCACCACCCCATCTCTGAGCCTCTCTCGTCCTCCTCAAGCCTGTCATTCAACAAATTACTAGCCTCCATGCGCATCAGGGGGATAGGTGCGTGGCGGCGGTTGTGATAACATCCGGCGGTTTCCAGGGCCGCCCCGAGGGGTTGCCCATAACGTGCAGATCCGTGTCATAACTCGTTGATTTGTCGTAAGTCGTTGTCAGGCACCGTGCCGGCAGCGGCGAGCTTCGTTCGTCCCATCTGGATGTGACGAAGTTTCACCCGAAAAAGGAATCAGGCTTCTCATGGGCGAACTGGCCAAAGAAATCCTCCCGGTCAATATCGAAGACGAGCTGAAACAGTCCTACCTCGACTACGCGATGAGCGTAATTGTCGGTCGGGCACTGCCTGATGCGCGCGACGGCTTGAAGCCCGTGCACCGGCGTGTGCTGTTCGCGATGAGCGAGCTGGGTAACGACTGGAACAAGCCGTACAAGAAATCTGCCCGTGTTGTCGGTGACGTGATCGGTAAGTATCACCCTCACGGCGACACTGCGGTGTACGACACCATCGTTCGGATGGCCCAGCCGTTTTCCCTGCGCTACCTGCTGGTAGACGGCCAGGGCAACTTCGGTTCGGTCGACGGCGACAACGCCGCAGCCATGCGATACACCGAAGTGCGCATGACCAAGCTGGCGCACGAGCTGCTGGCCGACCTGCATAAAGAAACCGTGGACTGGGTGCCGAACTACGACGGCACCGAAATGATCCCGGCCGTGATGCCCACCCGTATTCCCAACCTGCTGGTCAACGGTTCTAGCGGTATCGCCGTGGGCATGGCCACCAACATCCCGCCGCACAACCTCGGTGAAGTGATCGACGGTTGCCTGGCCCTCATCGACAACCCCGAGCTGACCATCGATGAGCTGATGCAATACATCCCCGGCCCGGACTTCCCGACCGCCGCGATCATCAACGGTCGCGCCGGCATCATCGAAGCCTACCGCACCGGCCGTGGCCGCATTTACATGCGTGCCCGCTCGATGATCGAAGACATCGACAAGGTCGGTGGCCGCCAGCAGATCGTCATCACCGAACTTCCGTACCAGCTGAACAAGGCGCGCCTGATCGAAAAGATCGCCGAGCTGGTTAAAGAGAAGAAGCTTGAAGGCATCACTGAACTGCGCGACGAGTCCGACAAAGACGGTATGCGCGTAGTGATCGAGCTGCGTCGTGGCGAAGTGCCTGAGGTGATCCTCAACAACCTCTACGCTCAGACCCAGCTGCAAAGCGTGTTTGGTATCAACGTTGTTGCGCTGATCGATGGCCGCCCGCGCATTCTGAACCTCAAGGACCTGCTGGAAGCCTTCGTGCGTCACCGTCGCGAAGTCGTCACCCGCCGTACCGTGTTCGAACTGCGCAAGGCCCGCGAGCGCGGCCACATCCTGGAAGGCCAGGCGGTTGCGCTGTCGAACATCGACCCGGTGATCGCCCTGATCAAGGCCTCGCCAACCCCGTCGGAAGCCAAGGAAGCGCTGATCAGCACGCCGTGGGAATCCAGCGCTGTGGTCGCGATGGTTGAACGCGCCGGCGCCGACTCGTGCCGTCCGGAAACCCTGGATCCGCAATACGGCCTGCGCGAAGGCAAGTACTTCCTGTCGCCGGAACAGGCCCAGGCCATCCTGGAGCTGCGCCTGCACCGCCTGACCGGTCTGGAGCACGAGAAGCTGCTGGCCGAGTATCAGGAAATCCTCAACCAGATCGGCGAGTTGATCCGCATCCTCAACAGCGCCGTGCGCCTGATGGAAGTGATCCGCGAAGAACTCGAAGTGATCCGCGCCGAATACGGCGACGTGCGCCGTACCGAAATCCTCGACGCGCGCCTCGACCTGACCCTGGGTGACATGATCCCGGAAGAAGAACGCGTGGTGACCATCTCCCACGGCGGCTACGCCAAGACCCAGCCATTGGCGGCCTACCAGGCCCAGCGTCGTGGCGGTAAAGGTAAATCGGCCACCGGCGTGAAGGATGAGGACTACATCGCTCACCTGCTGGTTGCCAACAGCCACACCACGCTGCTGCTGTTCTCCAGCAAGGGCAAGGTGTACTGGCTGAAAACCTACGAAATCCCTGAAGCCTCCCGCGCTGCCCGTGGTCGCCCACTGGTCAACCTGCTGCCGCTGGACAGTGATGAATACATCACCACCATGCTGCCGGTCGATGAATACACCGAGGGTCACTTCATCTTCATGGCCACCGCCAAAGGCACCGTGAAGAAGACCCCGCTGGAATCCTTCAGCCGTCAACGCAGCGTGGGCCTGATCGCCCTGGAGCTGGATGAAGGCGACGTACTGATTTCGGCGGCCATCACCGACGGCGAGCGCGAAGTCATGCTGTTCTCCGACGGCGGCAAGGTCACGCGCTTCAAGGAATCCGACGTTCGCGCCATGGGGCGTACTGCCCGTGGTGTGCGCGGCATGCGCCTGCCGGAAGGGCAGAAGCTGATTTCCATGCTGATCCCGGAAGAAGGCAGCCAGATCCTCACCGCTTCCGAGCGTGGCTACGGCAAGCGCACCGCCATCAGCGAGTTCCCGGAGTACAAGCGTGGCGGCCAGGGCGTGATCGCCATGGTCAGCAACGACCGCAACGGCCGTCTGGTCGGCGCGGTGCAGGTGCTAGACGGCGAGGAAATCATGCTGATTTCCGACCAGGGCACCCTGGTACGTACCCGCGTGGCAGAAGTCTCGAGCCTGGGCCGTAACACCCAGGGCGTGACTTTGATCAAGCTGGCCAAGGACGAGAAGCTGGTCGGTCTTGAGCGTGTGCAGGAGCCGTCGGAAGTGGAAGGCGAAGAGCTGGAAGGTGAGGAGTTTGAAGGCGAGGTGATCGCAACCGGCGATGACAACGTCGACGAGCCAACCCTCGATGCTGCCGCAGACGAAGAAGAACCGCAGGAATAAGCGGACACACAGGGGGCGGATGAAGATTCGCCCCCTTGTTGTTTGTCCGGATGGAAATATCGACAGCGATGAAAATCCAACTGTGGGAGGGGGCTTGCTCCCGATTGCGGAGTGTCAGCGGCACACAAGCTGACTGACCCACCGCTTTCGCGAGCAAGCCCGCTCCCACACGGGATCCGGTGTCGGCTGATATGTTTGCGTGACTACCACCAGACCAGAGTGAGATTGGATGTGAGCAAGAGAGCCTATAACTTCTGTGCCGGTCCCGCGGCGCTTCCTGAAGCAGTCCTGCAGCGCGCGCAGGCTGAACTCCTCGACTGGCATGGAAAAGGCCTCTCTGTGATGGAAATGAGCCATCGCAGCGATGAGTTCGTGTCCATCGCCACCAAGGCCGAGCAGGATCTGCGCGACTTGCTGGACATCCCCTCCCACTACAAAGTGCTGTTCCTGCAAGGCGGCGCGAGCCAGCAGTTCGCCCAGATTCCGCTGAACCTGCTACCGGAAGACGGCACGGCGGACTATATCGACACCGGTATCTGGGGGCAGAAGGCCATTGAAGAGGCCTCCCGCTACGGTCACGTCAACGTGGCAGGCACCGCCAAGCCTTATGACTACTTCGCCATTCCGGGTCAGAACGAATGGAAACTGTCGAAGGACGCGGCCTACGTGCACTACGTCGCCAACGAAACCATCGGTGGCCTGGAATTCGACTGGGTGCCGCAGGTGGGCGACGTTCCACTGGTGTGCGACATGTCTTCGGACATCCTCTCGCGCCCGATCGATGTGTCCAAGTACGGCATGATCTACGCCGGCGCGCAGAAAAACATCGGCCCGAGCGGCATCCTGGTCAACATCATCCGTGAAGACCTGCTGGGTCGCGCCCGCTCGCTGTGCCCGACCATGCTCAACTACAAGGTCGCGGCCGATAACGGCTCGATGTACAACACCCCGCCGGCCTTCGCCTGGTACCTGTCCGGCCTGGTGTTCGAATGGCTCAAGGAGCAGGGCGGCGTGGCGGCCATGGGTAAGCTCAACGAAGTGAAGAAGCGCACCTTGTACGACTTCATCGACGCCAGCGGCCTGTACAGCAACCCGATCAACCTCAGCGATCGCTCGTGGATGAACGTGCCGTTCCGCCTGGCCGATGACCGCCTGGACAAGCCATTCCTGGCCGGCGCCGAAGCGCGTGGCCTGTTGAACCTCAAGGGCCACCGTTCGGTCGGCGGCATGCGCGCCTCCATCTATAACGCTGTCGACATCCACGCGATCAACGCGCTGGTTGCCTACATGGCAGAGTTTGAAAAGGAACACGGCTAATGTCTGAGCAAGAACTCAAGGCCCTGCGTGTACGCATCGACAGCCTGGATGAGAAAGTCCTCGAGCTGATCAGTGAGCGCGCCCGCTGCGCCCAGGAAGTGGCGCGGGTGAAAATGGCGTCCCTGGCAGAAGGCGAAGTGCCGGTGTTCTACCGGCCCGAGCGAGAAGCCCAGGTGCTCAAACGCGTGATGGAACGCAACCAAGGCCCGCTGGGCAACGAAGAAATGGCGCGGTTGTTCCGTGAAATCATGTCTTCATGCCTGGCCCTGGAGCAGCCGCTGAAAGTGGCGTACCTCGGTCCGGAAGGCACCTTCACCCAGGCGGCGGCCATGAAGCATTTCGGCCATGCCGTGATCAGCAAGCCGATGGCGGCGATCGACGAAGTGTTCCGCGAAGTGGCGGCCGGTGCGGTGAATTTTGGCGTGGTGCCGGTGGAAAACTCCACCGAAGGCGCGGTCAACCACACGCTGGACAGCTTCCTGGAACACGACATGGTGATCTGCGGTGAGGTCGAGCTGCGCATCCACCATCACCTGTTGGTGGGCGAGAACACCAAGACCGACAGCATCAGCCGGATCTATTCTCACGCCCAGTCCCTGGCCCAGTGCCGCAAGTGGCTGGATGCGCATTACCCGAATGTCGAGCGCGTGGCGGTCTCCAGCAATGCCGAGGCGGCCAAGCGGGTCAAGGGCGAGTGGAACTCGGCGGCGATTGCCGGCGATATGGCGGCGGGCCTGTATGGCTTGACGCGCCTGGCCGAGAAAATCGAGGACCGCCCGGACAACTCCACGCGTTTCCTGATGATCGGTAGCCAGGAAGTGCCGCCCACCGGCGACGACAAGACGTCGATCATCGTTTCCATGAGCAACAAGCCCGGCGCGCTGCATGAGCTGCTGGTGCCGTTCCATGACAACGGCATCGACCTGACGCGCATCGAGACGCGTCCTTCGCGCAGCGGTAAATGGACCTACGTGTTCTTCATCGACTTCATCGGGCATCACCGCGACCCACTGGTCAAAGGCGTGCTGGAGAAAATCAGCCAGGAGGCCGTGGCACTCAAGGTGCTGGGCTCTTACCCGAAAGCGGTTTTGTGAGGCTTTAACATGAGTGGCAACTTCCTCGCCCTGGCGCAGCCGGGCGTGCAACAACTGTCGCCTTACGTTCCGGGCAAGCCTGTGGACGAGCTGGCGCGTGAGTTGAATCTGGACCCGTCCAGGATCGTCAAGCTGGCGAGTAACGAAAACCCGCTGGGCCCGAGCCCCAAGGTGCTGGCGGCGATTCGTGAAGAGCTGGCTGAGCTGACCCGTTACCCCGACGGCAACGGCTTTGCCCTCAAGTCGCTGCTGGCGCAAAAATGCCGGGTCGAGCTGAACCAGGTGACCTTGGGCAACGGTTCCAACGACATCCTCGAGCTGGTCGGTCGCGCTTATCTGGCGCCGGGCCTGAATGCGGTGTTCAGTGAGCATGCCTTTGCGGTCTACCCGATCGTGACCCAGGCCGTAGGCGCGGATGCCCGCGTTATACCGGCAAAAGAGTGGGGCCATGACCTGCCGGCGATGCTGGCGGCCATCGATGCCCAGACCCGCGTGGTGTTCATTGCCAACCCGAACAACCCCACCGGCACCTGGTTCGACGCACAGGCGCTGGACGACTTCCTGCAAGGCGTGCCCGAGCATGTGCTGGTGGTGCTGGACGAGGCTTACATCGAGTACGCCGAAGGCAGCGACCTGCCGGATGGCCTGGACTTCCTGGCGGCCTACCCGAACCTGCTGGTGTCGCGCACGTTCTCCAAGGCCTATGGCCTGGCCTCGCTGCGGGTCGGCTACGGCTTGTCCACGGCGGTGGTCGCCGATGTGCTGAACCGCGTGCGCCAGCCGTTCAACGTCAACAGTCTCGCCCTGGCGGCGGCCTGTGCGGCGATCAAGGATGTCGACTATCTGGCAGAAAGCCGTCGCCTCAACGAAAGCGGCATGCAGCAATTGCAGGCAGGTTTTCGCGAGCTGGGCCTGGGCTGGATTGCGTCCAAGGGCAACTTCATCTGTGTCGACCTCGGTCAGGTAGCCGCCCCGGTCTTCCAGGGTTTGCTGCGCGAAGGCGTGATCGTGCGCCCGGTGGCCAATTACGGCATGCCGAATCACCTGCGTGTCACCATCGGTTTGCCGGCTGAGAACAGCCGCTTCCTGGAGGCGTTGGCCAAGGTTCTGGCCCGTGGTTGATGTCACTGCATTGCAACCTGCTGTGCCTATGATCGGTCGCCTGGTGGTGGTCGGTCTTGGGTTGATCGGTGGCTCCTTCGCCAAGGGCCTGCGTGAGAGTGGGCTGTGCGGCGAAGTGGTCGGCGTGGACCTGGACCCGCATTCGCGCCAGTTGGCGGTAGAGCTGGGGGTGGTAGACCGCTGTGAGGCGGACCTGGCCATCGCGTGCCAGGGCGCTGACGTGATCCAGCTGGCGGTACCGATCCTGGCCATGGAAAAGCTCCTGGCGATTTTGGCCGGCCTGGAGCTGGGCAGCGCGATTCTCACGGATGTCGGCAGTGCCAAGGGCAATGTGGTGCGCGCGGCGCAACTGGCGTTTGGTGAAATGCCGCCGCGCTTCGTGCCGGGCCATCCGATTGCCGGTTCCGAGCAGAGCGGGGTGGAAGCGTCCAATGCGCAGCTGTTTCGTCGGCACAAAGTGATCCTGACCCCGCTTGCGCAGACCGACCCAGCGGCGTTGGCCGTGGTGGATCGGCTGTGGCGGGAGCTGGGGGCGGACGTGGAGCATATGCAGGTCGAACGCCACGACGAAGTGCTCGCTGCTACCAGTCATCTGCCCCATCTGCTGGCGTTTGGCCTAGTGGATTCGTTGGCCAAGCGTAACGAAAATCTGGAGATTTTCCGCTATGCCGCCGGAGGTTTTCGCGACTTCACACGGATTGCCGGCAGCGATCCGGTGATGTGGCACGACATCTTCCTCGCCAATCGCGAAGCGGTGTTGCGCACCCTGGACACCTTCCGCAGCGACCTCGATGCCTTGCGCGACGCGGTTGATGCGGGCGATGGTCACCAATTACTGGGCGTGTTCACCCGTGCGCGGGTTGCGCGTGAGCACTTCAGCAAGATCCTGGCGCGCCGGGCCTATATGGAAACTGCTGTGGACGCCGACGAGCTGACGTTCATCGCCAGCCCCGCTGGCCGCTTGAGCGGGCGCATCCGAGTGCCGGGAGACAAGTCGATCTCCCATCGGTCGATCATGCTGGGCTCATTGGCCGATGGCGTGACCGAAGTTGAAGGCTTCCTGGAGGGCGAGGATGCCCTGGCGACGTTGCAGGCATTTCGCGACATGGGCGTGGTGATCGAAGGGCCGCACCATGGGCGGGTGACGATTCATGGCGTGGGTTTGCACGGCTTGAAACCGGCGCCAGGGCCGATTTACCTGGGTAACTCCGGAACGTCCATGCGCCTGTTGTCCGGGTTGCTGGCGGCGCAGCGCTTCGACAGCGTGCTGACGGGCGATGCATCGCTGTCCAAGCGCCCGATGAGTCGCGTGGCTGAGCCGTTGCGGGAAATGGGCGCAGTGATCGAGACCGGGCCGCAAGGGCGTCCGCCGCTGACCATCCGCGGCGGTCAGGGGCTGAAAGGCTTGAATTATGTACTGCCGATGGCCAGCGCCCAGGTGAAATCCTGCCTGTTGTTGGCCGGGCTGTATGCCGAAGGTAAAACCTGCGTGACCGAGCCTGCACCGACCCGCGACCACACCGAGCGCATGTTGCGCGGTTTTGGCTATCCGGTGGGTGTGGAGGGCGCGACGGCGTCGGTTGAATCCGGGCATGCGTTGACCGCTACCCATATAGAGGTACCGGGAGACATTTCCTCGTCGGCTTTTTTCCTGGTCGCGGCCACGATTGCCGAGGGTTCCGAGTTGTTGCTGGAGCATGTCGGTATCAACCCGACTCGCACCGGGGTGATCGATATCCTGCGCCTGATGGGCGCGGACATCACCCTGGAAAACCCGCGTGAAGTGGGCGGTGAGCCGGTCGCCGACCTGCGTGTACGCGCGGCTGTGCTCAAGGGTATCGAGATTCCCGAAGCGCTGGTGCCGCTCGCGATCGACGAGTTTCCCGTGCTGTTCGTCGCCGCCGCCTGCGCGCAGGGGCGAACCGTACTGCGCGGCGCCGAGGAGTTGCGGGTGAAGGAGTCCGACCGCATCCAGGTCATGGCCGACGGTCTGTTGGCGCTGGGTGTGAAGTGTGAACCGACGCCTGATGGGATTATCATCGACGGCGGCCCGATAGACGGTGGCGACGTGCATGCCCATGGCGATCATCGGATTGCCATGGCGTTCAGCGTGGCGTCCTTACGAGCAGCGGCGCCGATTCGTATCCGTGATTGCGCCAACGTTGCTACATCTTTTCCGAATTTTCTTACACTGTGTGCCCACGTCGGCATGCGTGTTGCCCAAGAGGCTCAATTGTGAATATCAAAGCACCGGTGATTACCATCGACGGGCCAAGCGGCTCGGGCAAAGGCACGATCGCCGGCATCCTGGCCAAGCGCCTGGGCTGGTGCCTGCTGGATTCCGGCGCGCTGTATCGCCTGCTGGCGTTCGCTGCGCGCAACCATGGTGTCGACCTGACCAACGAAGAGTTGCTGACGAAAATCGCCGCTCATCTGGACGTGCAGTTCATCGCGGCGACCGACGGTCAATTGCAGCGCATCATCCTCGAAGGTGATGAAGTCAGTGACGTGATTCGCACCGAGAGTATCGGCGCCGGCGCGTCCCAGGTGGCGGCTCTGCCGGCGGTTCGCGAGGCTTTGCTGCAGCGCCAGCGCGCGTTTCAGGAGCCGCCGGGCCTGGTGGCCGACGGCCGCGACATGGGCACCGTGGTGTTTCCCGAGGCGCCGTTGAAGATTTTCCTGACCGCCAGCGCCGAGGAGCGTGCCCGCCGCCGCTACTTGCAGTTGAAGGGCAAAGTCGATGGTGTTAGTCTGTCGAGTCTGCTAGATGAGATCCGTGCACGCGATGAGCGTGATACCCAGCGTGCGGTAGCCCCGCTCAAGCCGGCGGCTGACGCCATACAGCTGGATTCCACGGAGTTGTCCATCGAGCAGGTGCTGGAACGCATCATGAGCGAGATCGCCATTCGCGATATCGTCGGGTGACCAAGAAGGTTGCAGGGGACCAGTCATAGTCCTGCGGCGCTTCTTTTAATTGAAACTGACCCACACCGTCTGGGGTGTGGAGATGGGCGTATTCTTCGCCCTTATCAACAGGAATTAAAATGAGCGAAAGCTTTGCGGAACTCTTTGAAGAAAGCCTAAAAACCCTGAACCTTCAGGCAGGCTCCATCATCACCGGTGTTATCGTTGATATCGATTACCAAGCTCGCTGGGTAACCGTTCACGCTGGTCTGAAGTCTGAAGCTCTGATCCCGCTGGAACAGTTCTACAACGATGCTGGTGATCTGACAATCAATGTCGGTGACGAAGTTCACGTTGCTCTGGACTCGGTTGAAGACGGTTTCGGTGAAACCAAGCTGTCCCGTGAAAAAGCCAAGCGCGCTGAATGCTGGATTGTTCTCGAAGCAGCCTTCGCAGCTGAAGAAGTGGTCAAGGGCGTTATCAACGGTAAGGTTAAAGGCGGCTTCACTGTCGACGTTAACGGCATCCGTGCGTTCCTGCCAGGTTCTTTGGTCGACGTTCGTCCAGTGCGCGACACCACGCACCTGGAAGGCAAAGAACTCGAATTCAAGGTCATCAAACTCGACCAGAAGCGCAACAACGTTGTCGTTTCCCGTCGCAGCGTGCTGGAAGCAGAGAACTCCGCCGAGCGTGAAGCTCTGCTGGAATCCCTGCAGGAAGGCCAACAAGTCAAAGGTATCGTCAAGAACCTCACCGATTACGGCGCATTCGTCGATCTGGGTGGCGTCGATGGCCTGCTGCACATTACCGACATGGCTTGGAAGCGTATCAAGCATCCATCGGAAATCGTCAACGTTGGCGACGAGATCGATGTCAAGGTTCTGAAATACGATCGCGAACGCAACCGTGTTTCCCTGGGCCTGAAGCAACTGGGTGAAGATCCATGGGTCGCTATCAAAGCCCGTTACCCAGAAGGCACCCGCGTGACCGCGCGTGTTACCAACCTGACTGACTACGGCTGCTTCGCTGAGCTGGAAGAAGGCGTTGAAGGCCTGGTACACGTTTCCGAAATGGACTGGACCAACAAGAACATCCACCCTTCGAAAGTCGTACAAGTCGGCGACGAAGTGGAAGTTATGGTTCTGGACATCGACGAAGAGCGTCGTCGTATCTCCCTGGGCATCAAGCAGTGCAAATCTAACCCATGGGAAGATTTCTCTGGCCAGTTCAACAAGGGCGATAAAATCTCCGGCACCATCAAGTCGATCACCGATTTCGGTATCTTCATTGGTCTGGACGGCGGCATCGACGGCCTGGTTCACCTGTCCGACATCTCCTGGAACGAAGTTGGCGAAGAAGCTGTTCGTCGTTTCAAGAAGGGCGACGAGCTGGACACCGTTATCCTGTCGGTTGACCCAGAGCGCGAGCGCATCTCCCTGGGTATCAAGCAACTGGAAAGCGATCCGTTCTCCGAGTACGTTCAAGAGAACGACAAAGGCGCCATCGTTAAAGGTACAGTGAAAGAAGTTGACGCCAAAGGCGCCATCATCACTCTGGCCGACGATATCGAAGCGACTCTGAAAGCCTCCGAAATCAGCCGTGACCGCGTTGAAGACGCGCGCAACGTTCTGAAAGAAGGCCAGGAAGTAGAAGCCAAGATCATCAGCGTTGACCGCAAGAGCCGCGTAATCCAGCTCTCCATCAAGTCCAAAGACGAAGTGGAAGAGAAAGAAGCTATCCAGAGCCTGAAAGAAGCTCCGGCAGCTGCAACTGGCGAGACCACCATGGCCTCCCTGCTGCGCGAAGCAATGGCTAAGCAGAACTAAGTTCTGTAAAGCTGTAGGAAAAGGGCGACTTCGGTCGCCCTTTTTTGTGCCTGAAATTTGATGAATCAACACCGCCGAACCAAGGCATTCAGCCTGCGGTCAGAACTGGCTATAGTCTTTTAAAGATATTCCGTGTTACTGATTCGATAAGGGTTTGAATGAACAGGATTCTCGTAGTGCTTGCATTAGTCATACTGGCCGGCTGCTCCAGCACCAGCGCCAGGACCCATGCCAAGAGCGGCGTCAGTGGCATCGAGATCGACTGCTCTGGTCTGGGCAACAAATGGGAGAAGTGCGAAAAACGCGCTGCTCGTGAATGCAAAATGCAGGGCTACAAAGTCCTCACCCGTTCCAGTGATGCGGCGGATGAAGAGGGCGACTATCCGTTTGGTTGGAATCCCGCTGGCGCAGTGACGCGCACGATGTTGGTAATCTGCAACTGAGGTTTCGATGTGCTCATTGCGGGCGTTTATTTAAGCGGCAGATAAGTTGATATACGGGCTGTTCAAATTCATCAAGTCATGCTAAAACCTTCGAAGCGCTTTTCCTAGCTGCTTGAAAAAGAAGGGAAAAATATGACGAAGTCGGAGTTGATCGAACGAATTGTCACCCATCAAGGGCTGCTCTCATCCAAGGATGTGGAGTTGGCTATCAAGACCATGCTTGAACAAATGTCCCAATGCCTTGCCACCGGAGATCGCATCGAAATCCGCGGCTTCGGCAGCTTCTCCCTCCACTACCGCGCTCCGCGCGTAGGCCGCAACCCAAAGACCGGCCAATCTGTCAGTCTCGACGGAAAGTTCGTTCCCCACTTCAAGCCGGGCAAGGAATTGCGCGATCGGGTGAACGAAGAAGAGGAAGAGGGCGTCTGAGTGTTTTTGGAGTAGGAGATGGTTATGCGTGGGGTTAAGCGCGTTGTTGCGGTATTGATTGCAGTGCTTGCGGCTTTGGTGGTTTTGGCGTTTGTGCTGGAGAACCAGCAGGGTGTTGCGTTGACGTTCCTGGGGTGGAGTACCGCGCAGATGCCGGTGGCGGTGTTTATGGTGGTGGCTTTGATTGTGGGGATGTTGATTGGGCCGCTGTTGGGGTTTTTTGTACGTAGGCGTCGGCATAAGTCGATTGCATAGCGGCTGGTCCGGATTGTGACACTGTGATAGTTGGCAGCAGCCTTGGTGACCGTTTGTCAGAAATTCTTCCTAGCTAAGTGCTTTGACTATTGGGTGTATCCATTCTCCTGCGAGCCTCGTTGATTACTGGATCGGCGCCAGCATTGAGCCCCCCTGAAGTCTGTCTGCATTTCCCGTTCACAGCGAAATTTTGCCAGTAAAATCAGAATCGCCCTACATACATGTCAAGACTTGTAATATGTGGAAGAGATGGCAAAATGGAACCTGTTCTCGATAACAGTCATTTTGTGCGCTCAAAATCTGGCAGAGACGCTGGGTTTAGGCGGTCATCCAATTAGAATAAAAACACGCAAATTGTCTGCATAACGAGCCCGCAGTTTCTCTTTGAAGGCAGGTTTTTGTTGTGAGTAGTAGCTTTCGCGCCCCCCCGGTCTCTTCGTCTGACGAAATTGATCTCGTCGCTCTGTTTCGCGCTGTCTGGCGTCAAAAGATACTCATTGTGGCTGTTGCTCTTGGAGTTGGTCTGGCAGCTGCTGTTTATGCTTTCACCACTACTCCGATGTATCAGGTCAGCAGTGTTTTAAGGCCTGCCGCAATAAATGAGTTAGACGCTTTGAATAGGTCGGAAGTTTATTCATTGCCTCCAAGTGCAGCGCTTTTGAGAGTCGCGGCATCTTTAGATTCTTATGAAACTCGGTTGGGGTTTTTTCGTGATAATCAAAGTCTGTTCCAAACGTTTGTGCGTCCTGGGCGAACGTTAGAGCAGAGTTTCGAGGAGTTCAATCGAGACGCCATCGTTCTTACCTTGCCTGATACAAACAAAGCCAGCTCTCTGAGTGCGTTCATCAAGCTCGACATGAATTATCCGAAAGGAGTAGATGGTGTTTCGATTCTGAATAATTTTGTAGAGTACGCCATTGCTAATGAACGTCAGCAAATTGCGGCTGATATGAGTGTCATTGTAAAAAACCGGCTTGATGAGCTATCTGGCAAGCTTGAGGCTGCGCGATCAAGTTATCTAAATGATAAGCAGATTAAAATCGCCTCTTTGCAAGAGGTGGATAATCTACGTCGTGCTCAGCTAACTGACGAGTTGAAGGCTCTTCGCGAGCAGTTGAAAACTCAGCGCAATGACCGAGTCCTTCAATTGACCGAGGCTATTGGCATTGCGCGCTCGTTGGGGATTGATAAGCCTACTACGCCTACATCCCTGGGAGATGCGGGGCGGCAAGGTGGCAGTGTTATGCGAACTGAAATCAACAACCAACAGATCCCGCTTTACTTCATGGGAGTGGATGCTCTTCAAGCTGAGCGAACAGCCCTGATGGCGCGCAAGTCAGATGACTTTACTGAGGGACGCATTTCGCAAATAGCCAAAGAGCTGCAGCTGCTCAAGTTGAACCGGCAAGTTGAAGTGCTCAATCAGCGTAAAAACGAAGATGTGTTTCTCGCGGGTGTAGAGCCCTTGCGTGCAGAAATGGCACGTTTGAAAAACCTTAATATCAATTTGGACAGTCTTAAGCTGGTTGCCGTTGATCAGCAGGCTCTTGAGCCTTTGCGGCCAGTGAAGCCTAAGAAATTTTTGATTATTCTACTTGGGCTGATTGCAGGGGGGGTTATTGGAAGCGCCATCGCCCTCGGTCGCAGTTGGATGAATAGCCGTTCCATAGTTTCGGTGGCATACCCTAAGGCAGCGGTCTTGGAAGGTTCTCTGACCAAGTGAGAATATACGCGACTGGCAGGTCCGCGATCGAGCCAGTAGCTCTTTCTATTTTTCTGCATTCCGGCTCGCTCGTAAGGTTAGCCTAATTAACGTTTGCGGGTGGAACTCCGGAGCATCGGTGAGCGTCTGAGAGGGCTCGTGGCGCGTACCCGAATCACGAAAATCGGCTGACCTGTGGCAGTGTCGTTGTGTTTAACGAGCAGGGCTTTTGATGCGAAGCCATCATAAAGGCGGTAGAGTCTCGAGTCGTAACTCTTTCACTTCGTGTCGTAACGCATCAAATTATGGAGCTGCATCGGATGGGTCACATGGTCAAGCCAATTATTTCTCCGGGCGTTCCGGAGTCTGCACGTCGGCTGTTTTGGGAGGTTTTTTTTGCTTCCAGAGGGCGGGGTATTGATCTGGACACCCATTTTCCTTGGATGTCGTGTGACCAGAACGTTTTTTGTGTGCAAATCAAGGACTCTCTCGGTGCTGACGGGGCGCTCGCGGCATTAGTGGTCAGGACGCTAAGTGTTGGTCCAGATGCCAATGCAGGTCTGATCGGGTTGGTCTGTGTGGATGAAGCATGGCGTGGCAAGGGCTTTGCTTCAGCGTTGATGAGCAGTGCTATAGATCTTGGCGAGAGCCAGAATATGGTTGCTTTGGTTCTCTGGACACAAAAATCAGAAGTCTATGCGGGCCAGGGATTCGTCACAGATCAGCTGGATCGGTTTGGTTATGTGAAATTAGCACCAGGACGCCGTATCAAGATGGGGTACGACACGCGCGATTGGAATGGCTCAGGCGCGGGCGAGGTTAAGCGTGGGATCCCTCCTTTTGCTTCCCAGGGACAGGTTATTTCAAATGACAGGGCCAGTCTTGTTGTCTTTCCTACGAAGGCTGGGCTGAGCGTTGCGGAGTGGATTGGGGGGGGGGAGATGTCGTTGATCTGATGATGGCCTCCTTGCCAGACCGTTTTTTTCTCAATGTATCTGAGGGTGACTCTTTAATATCCGAACTGGAAGGAAGAGGCCTTGAGTTTCATCTGGCGCCATCTTCAGTAAGAATGGTTAAGTATCTCGGTGGCGGTGCTTCTATTAAATTGCCAACAATTAAATTTCTTGATCGGGTCTGAAAAATGTCAAATGTAACTTCACCTATTCCGCTAGTTAAAGTCGCGATGCCTCCCCGCGAGGTTTTGCTTCCGGCATTGGAGTCGGTTCTTTACAGCGGGATGATCTCTGAAGGGGAGTACGTTTACCGCTTTGAAGATGCCTTTGCTCAGCAATTTAAGTTAAATAATGTTTTGGCTACCAGTAGCGGTACAGCGGCTCTTCATTTGGCGATGTTATTGGCAGGTGTTGGAGTAGGTGATGAGGTAATTACTACCTCAATGACCGCGGAGCCCACCAATACGACCATTTTGCAGATGGGCGCAATCCCAGTGTTCGCTGATGTCGACCGTTGCACGGGGAATCTGTGCCCGGATGCCGTCGCTGCAGCTATTACGGAAAAAACGAAAGCTATCTGTGTTGTGCATTATGCTGGCTACCCTGCGCGTTTAAAAGAGTTAAGAACACTCGCAGATCGCCACGGCCTGTCATTGATTGAAGACTGCGCGCATGCGTTGGGGGCTGAATGTAATGGTCAGCCTATTGGCACGGTTGGTGACTATGCCATTTACTCCTTCCAGGCAATCAAACATATGACGACCGTCGATGGTGGCCTGTTAATGATGAAGGACCCAAGCCAGATGGATGAAGCCCGTAAGTTACGCTGGTTTGGCTTGGCAAAGGGTGTTCCCCGTACTGAGGTTGATATCATCAAGGTCGGGTACAAATATAATATGCATAATGTTGCCGCTGTCATAGGTCTAAAGCAATTGGAGGTTATTTCGCCATTGTTGAAAAGGCATTACGATAATGGCCGCTATTTTGACAGAGCGCTAGGGGGGGTTACCGGTTTGGTACCTGCTCCTGTAGAACCAGATGTAGTGCCTGCGTATTGGCTTTATACGCTTCTAGCCGATGACTCGGACGAAGTCGAAAAAGTGCTGGCGGCCAACGGGGTAATGGCCTCAAAACTTCATCGCCCGAATCATCTACACTCCGTCTTCAAACCATTCGCTGGAGCAATGCCAGGGCTGGAAGAGTTTTACAAGCGCTTGATTCACATCCCATGTGGCTGGTGGGTGACCGACGATGATCGCGAGCGTATCGCCGACATACTGAAGCGTGGTTGAGGAGAGAAATTAAGTTATGCCTAAAATTTTTCCGCTTTATGGTGTGGTACATACTCCAGAGATGGATGTGCTGGCGCTTGACATATTGCGCTCTGGCAAAATCGCCAGCGGAGAATGGGTCGCGAAATTTGAGGACGGCTTGAAAGGTGTAATTGGCTTGCCTCACGTAGTGTCGACCGTTGACATGACGAGCGCGCTATTTCTTGCACTGCACCTGGCAGGGGTTCAGCCAGGGGATGAGGTTCTGACTACAGCTTTCGCATGCCTATCGACAAACTCGGCGATCGCTCATTCTAAGGCGATACCTGTTTGGGTTGATGTGAGCCCAGGCACTGTGTCCATGAGCGTTGCAGACTTTGAGTCGAAAATCGGAAAAAACACTAAGGCTGTGATTTTGTATCATGTTGCCGGCTATCCGGGGCCAGCGAAAGAAATCAGCGAATTGTGCAAAAAATATAATCTTGTGTTGATAGAAGATTGTGATAATGCCCTGCTGGCAGTCCGAAACGGCGTAACGGTGGGGTCACACGGTGACTTTGCTGTCTATTCTTTTTACCCAAATCGGCAAATCAATGCCACCGAAGGTGGTGCATTAGCTTGTCGCAGCGAAGCAATGGCGGCTAAGGCGCGCCGCTTAAGGCGTTTTGGTATTGATTTTGAGACATTTAGAGCCAAGACAGGCGAAATAAACCCGCTATCTGACATTCCCGAGATCGGTTGGGGAGTGACGATGAATAACCTGTGTTCAGGTCTGGGCTACGCGCAATTTGATACGCTGCATGCGAGAAGGGATGCAACGGTTAGAAATGCTCAAGCGCTATCCTCCCTCATCTCAGGTGTGCAGGGTTTGGCTCCCGTTCCAGTGCATTATTTGGATGAGCCCGCATATTGGGTGTTTTTGATACTTGTTGAAGAACAAGCGCATGTATTGAGTGAGCTGAAGAAGAGGGGGGTTATGGCTTCGAGTGTGCATCAGCGCAATGATGTTTACAGTGGGTTTAAGGGTGCGGCGAATTACCTGCCGAACACCGACTCTCTTCAGAGTAGCATCATAGGTGTTCCTTGCGGCTGGTGGCTGACGGAGGCTGATGTGGTATTTATCGCTAACGCTTTGAAAAGCGCAGTAGCATCACAACCCGTGCGCTCAGTCGATAGACAGTCATGAATTGGCGGACTTCTGTTGTAGGCAGAATGCTAATGTTGTATGCGGGGAGGTCTTCCAGCTTGCTGGTGGCCTTCTTGTTTTTACCTTTATATAGCCATTTATTGGGCAGTTTGCAGTTTGGTGTAGTTGCGGTAATTTTGTCCCTTCAAGCGCTATTAGTCATGATGGACCTTGGCATGTCTACGCTGACGGGTAGGGAGATATCTGTTTCTAACGGCGCGGATAGTTCATTACTGACTCTGCTGAGAACGGCAGAGTTAAGCCTTTCGGGGTTCTACGCATTATTATTGTCCATTGCTGTGGCATTGAAACTATTTTACTTTTCCAGTTCGATGTCATGGCTGGTTGTGGCTGGCTCAGTAGTGCTGTTTTGGTTGTTGGTTATGCAAAATCTTTACTATTGCAGCCTGATAGCCCGAAGAAATTACACGCTGGGCAGTGGCGTGCAGATAGTAGGTGTTGTTGTTCGAGCCTTTATCACTGCCGCTGCGTTGAGCTACGTATCGGCAACTTTAGAAGTGTTCATTATTGCTCAATTGATTGTGACGGCTGTGCACTGGTGGATAACCCGGCGTTTGGTCGTTTCGGCTCTTTCCGATGGCAATGACGCTCTGCAGCAGGCAGGGAAACCAACCGTTTCCGACGCAATAGCCTTGACAAAAATCGGCGGGGCTCTGGTCTTGTTTTCCGCAGCCGGGGCTGCGGTGACGCAACTGGATAAGCCTATAATTTCGATGTTCGCTTCAGCCAGTAGCGTTGCACCTTACTATCTGGCGAGTTTGTTATGCATGACGCCGATTTCTATTCTTGCTGGACCGGTCAGCCAATATTTTCAACCGATTTTTCTGCGTGAGGCGGCCAAGGGCGGGTTGGACAGTGCAAAAAGCACCATCGTCAGGTTTGCGCTTTCGGTTTTTTTCGTTACCGCTTTGCCCACCCTTATATTATGGTGGTTTCGCGCGCCAATTATCGACCTCTGGGTAGGCCCGAGCGAGCATAATGGCCTCATTTCCACTTACGTGGCTATCTTGCTCCCAGGTTTGGCCATCGGTGCTTTTGGCTTCATACCCTACAGCTTACTGGTTTTTGCCAAGGATTATCGGTTTCAGGCTCTGATGTCCGCCTGCTTGACAGTAGTTACATTGGCGTTCGCGACTTTCGCGGCGATTGGGAAAAACATTGAGGCAGTTTGTTATATCTACTCTGCCTACCATACGGCCTCAACCGTCGTCTCATGGATAAGGGCCTCGACTCTGCCAGATGTTGGGGTTTACGCAAGGAAAGCAGCATGGGTGGTATCAACGTTAGCGTTCGCGGCTGTCTCGGTTTTCGGTTTGGCGTTATACATAATTTCTTGATGGGTGGATTGTAAGATGTTTGATAATAAAGTTTTAATGATTACGGGCGGTACGGGTTCCTTTGGTAATACTGTTTTGAAGCGCTTTTTGAATACGGATGTAAAAGAAATTATCGTATTCAGCCGAGATGAAAAAAAGCAAGAAGATATGCGTATTGCCCTGAATAACTCCAAGGTTAAGTTTCATATTGGTGATGTAAGAAATTATGAAAGCATCAGTCGCGCCATGGCCGGTGTGGACTATGTTTTTCACGCTGCGGCACTGAAGCAAGTACCGTCTTGTGAGTTTTATCCGATGGAGGCGGTGCTGACCAATATTGCCGGGACAGAAAATGTACTGAATGCCGCTATTGATAACAACGTCAAGCGTGTTGTTTTGTTAAGCACCGATAAAGCGGTTTACCCTATTAACGCGATGGGTATCTCCAAAGCCATGGGCGAAAAAATTCTGATCGCCAAATCTCGTATGGTGCGTGAGGGGGGGCCGGTACTGTGTGCAACTCGTTACGGAAACGTGATGGCGTCGCGTGGGTCGGTAATTCCACTTTTTGTGGATAAAATCAAAGCGGGTGTACCGCTTACGGTCACCGACCCAAATATGACTCGCTTTCTGATGAGTTTGGAGGATTCTGTTGATTTGGTGCTTCATGCCTTTGAGCACGGCGAGCAAGGTGATATTTTTGTTCAGAAGGCGCCGGCCAGTACAATTGGCGATCTAACGATTGCGCTGAAAGAGCTGTTTTCAAGTGAGGTGGCAGTAAACATCATAGGCACTCGTCACGGCGAGAAACTGTATGAGTCACTTGTATCTCGTGAAGAAATGGCCAAGGCCAAGGACATGGGACGGTATTATCGTATTCCTGCGGATAATCGCGACTTGAATTACGATAAATTTATTATTGAAGGGCACCCGGAGGCGAACTCTATCGACGATTACACCTCTCATAATACCGAGCTGCTCAGTGTGGAAGAAATCAAAGCATTGCTTCTGACATTGGCATACATTAAGCATAGCATTGGTTCGTAAGTATGACGTTATTGAGTGTAATTATACCGACGCATAATCGTGCTAAATACGCTGTTCAGTCGATAAAATCGATTTTGGAGCTTTCGCAAGATATCCAGGTCGTGGTATGTGATTCCAGTCCGGTAGATGGTATTTCAAGTCAGTTTGATGAAGTATTACCGGCGTCGCGTTTGAAGTTAATCAATGCCCCTACAGGCATCAGTGTCGTTGATAACTTTAACCTCGGTCTTCAGTCTGCTGACGGACAGTATCTGGTGTTTCTAGGAGATGACGATTTCGTATCGTCGGAAATTGTTAACGTTGCAATCTGGGCTGAGTCGACAGGCATTGACTCGATAAAGTTTAATTTTCCTGCCCTCTATTATTGGGACGACTTCAAGCATTCTACGCGAGGTGACTCGTATTTTGGCACACTGCATATTGCTCCCTTTAGCGGTGCTGTAGTAGCTCATGATTTGAGTGGTTCCATGAGGTATGCGCTTGATAACTTTGGTGGAGGCGTGTTCGATATGCCCCGCGCCTACGCGGGGATGATCTCTGCAGATTTGGCGCGTCGAATTGTAACTAAGTACGGTAGTTTGTTTGGCGGGGTAAGCCCTGATATCTATAGTTCTTTCTTGATTGCGAACGAATCGAAGAACTGCGTCCTGATCGACTATCCGGTTATTGTTCCCGGGGCCTCTGGATTAAGTACGTCAGGGCAAAGCAGTTCTGGCGCGCACTACGGAAAACTTCGCGATAACGCACATATTGCTCCCTTCAAAGACCTTGTATGGGATAAGCGAGTTCCTGAATTTTATTCTGTTCCCACGGTATGGTCATACTCTCTCTTGAAAGCTGTAGAGAAAGTCGAGGAAGACAAGGGGGCTTCTTTGAACCCCAATTTTGGCAGGTTGTTGCTGAAGTGTTTTGTTTACTTTCCTCGTTCCTATCGAGAGACACTCTCTTCCTTTCGAGAGGCTTGCTCCCTATATGGCACTCCAAAAGTGGTAGCTCAGTTGCTTGGATCTTTTTGGTCTGAGTTCTTATGGGGCGCTTCTCGTATCGTAAATAGATTTCGGGCGCGTCATGTGAATAATAGCATTGAGGTGTTAAAAGGCCTCAATACTTCTTATATGGCAAGTCAGAGGCTGGAAGAAGTCTTGAAGGCATCTGACGTTAAAATGCAACTTCCGCATTGAAGAGTAGGCGGATGAGCTGGAAGTGTCATGCTAACCGGGGTGTTGCTGTCGTCTGACTATATGTTATTGGAAGTGTTGAATGGTTACTGAGTCAAGTGTTAAAAATCCAAACATCGCTCGGGTGAGCGTTGTGATCCCGTGCTATCGTTGCAAGGAGACCATTCGACGTGCACTTGATTCTGTTTACCATCAGTCCTTACGGCCTGCTGAAGTCATACTCGTTGATGATGCCAGCCCGGACAATACGTTTGATTTTTTACTTGAGCTAGCCAAAGAATATCCGCTGAATTGGGTCAAGGTCATTACATTGGCGTCGAACTCCGGCCCTGGTACTGCAAGAAACGAAGGTTGGGGTTTGGCAAGCCAACCCTATGTCGCTTTTTTGGACTCCGATGACAGCTGGCATTATAAAAAAATTGAGCTACAGTACGAGTGGATGCAGTGCAATCCAGAAGTTACCTTAACGGGACAGAAGGGCGTAACCGTTGATGAGTCTTCAAGCATAGCGACTGCTCCGTATGAAAGCGATAACGTGAAATTTACGCGGGTGGTGCAACATCAACTGTTACTTTCGAACAAGTTTTCTACACCGTCGATCATGCTACGCCGAGACCTTCCATTACGGTTTCCCGAAGGGAAGCGTTTTTGCGAAGATTATGAACTTTGGTGTGTTTTAAGCTGTTCTGGCTTTGAATGTTATTCGATTGATAAGCCGCTTACATTTTGTCATAAGCCTCTATATGGGGCTGCGGGGCTGAGTGGTAATTTGTGGGGTATGGAAAAAGGCGAGCTGAATGTATACAAAGTGCTTCGTGCGCAGAGGAAAATCGGTCTCTATTATTACTGTTTTTTGAAAGCCTGGTCTTTGATGCGGTATCTACGCCGAGCGTCGAAGATAAAGCTGAGTGGTAGTGCAGAATGATTTATCTACTGGGCTGGCTGATATTGCTTGTCACTCTGTTGCTCACCGCGTTATCCGGTTATAAAACGCGTTTTTTTCTCGGCATGGCATTGTTGTTTTTTATGTTTATCTCTGTCTTCCGTGGCGGAGTGGGAACAGATACAAATACCTACGAGGTGGTGGTCGGACGCTTGATGGAGGGCATTTCCTGGACCGGTATGGAGCCAGGCTTTGTGTTCATGAGTTGGGTGCTCGTCGCAATAACAGAGTCGCCAGAGATCGCTGTTAGGCTGGTCAGTGTTATTATATTTGCTATTATGTTTTTGCATCTATTTCGTTCGGATCGTAACGAAAAGTTCTTGATGCTTTCTTATATGCTGCCGGCCTTTGTATATCAATACACAATGAACGGCCTCAGAATCGGCATCGCAGCAATGTTTCTGCTGTTGGCTGTCCAAAATATAAGACGGTTCAAAAGAGCGACGGGGCTGCTCCTTGCAGTCTCGGCGTTGCTTTTTCACTACTCTTCACTCGTGTCTCTTGTATTTATTTGGGCTTCCCAAGCGCGCTGGGCAAAAGCGTCCAATGTTCTGATCGTCCCTCTTGCTTGTGTGGCGGTGTTGGCCATATTCAGTATTAATGGAGATTATTTTCTTGCCAAACTACTCTCCTATCAAGACTCCGAATCGCCAAGCGCTCTTTCCGGATTAGGCAAAATTGCGGTCTTATTGTTGCTGGTGTTAGGTGTAGGCCTCTCCAGATTGCCTCGTCTGGAAAAAGCAAAACTCATGTTTTTAGGCGGTGGCTTTACGGTTATGTTTTGGGGGGTATCGAGTGTTTCATATGCAGGTCTGAGATTCCTGGATTTGATCTCTTTTGCATTCCCCCTTGCTATCCTGCTCACCTACAATAGATGCCAGCTGGATTTTGATCGTACCATCAAGCTCATTCTAGTCTTGGCGGGCTTGCTGGCCGCTGCGAGCAGTTACAGGAATTTTGTATTTGAGGAGGGAGACGGGCCAACGCCTTTCATGCCGTATCACCTTAATAAGGCATTTGGCGCGTTATAACCGGCTGGAAGCCAATATGTCACTCCATCCAATTTTGCTTGAAGTGGCTTCCTATGGAGGCAGTAGCTTTAATTCTGTTCAAGGGGGCGTATGAACGTTTGCGTAACGGGCGGTACAGGTTTTATCGGTGGCCCTCTCTGTAAGGCGCTTCTGGGTCGAGGCGACACGGTTAGGATGCTTTCAAGGAAGGCGCAACCGTCTGGCCTGGGACTGGAGGTGGTTCACGGTGACCTACTCGAATCGGGCGGTCGTCTACTGGATTTCATCGAGGGGTGCAATACGCTCTATCACTGTGCAGGCGAGATCAAAGATGTCGACCTGATGTACGACTTGCATGTTCGTGGCACGGCCAACCTGCTCAAAGCGGTGAATGAAGAAATCAGGAAAACCGGTGAGCCATTTCATTGGGTTCAGTTGAGCAGTACGGGGGCGTATGGCAAACGGGCGGTTTCTGATGTTAAGCATTCAAGTGTTGATGAACACTGTTCTCCGGCTCCGATCGGAGAGTACGAGGTTACTAAAACTATTTCCGACGAGTTGGTAATCAATTTTTCAAAGCTGGAGCCGCTGTTCACCTATACTATTTTACGGCCCTCGATAGTCGTTGGCCCTGAAATGCCAAATCAATCTTTTTTTCAGTTGTCAGCGATGGTTCGTAAAGGGCTGTTTTTTTATATAGGATCTCAACCGTCGCTGTCGACTTATGTTCATGTCAGCGATGTCGTCAGGGCCCTGATGATGTGTGCTGTTGACGCAAGAGCAAAAGGTGAGATTTTTATCTTGTCCAATGATTGTCTTCTTTCCGAGGTTATTGATTCAATGGCGCAAGTCTATAATGTATCTAAGCCTTGGATAAAGCTTCCAGAAGGTGTTTTACGGCTTTTGGTCAGGCTAACCTCACCCTTTATCAAACTGCCATTGACGAACGAGCGAATGGATGAGTTGATAAAGCGCGTGGGTTACAGCTCGAAAAAAATTCAACAAACTATTGGCTTCGAATTCGAAAAAACTATACAGCAAGCGATGCCAGAACTGCTAAGCCAATTTATCAAGAAAACCAACTCCAAAGCTGTGGTTGATAATGATTAAGAAAAAGAAGATCTGCGTTGTTGCTACGGTGCCGGTTGCGTTAAAGGTGTTTATGGTTGAGCACATTAATAAACTGACGGAAAAATACAGTGTAACTGTAATGGCTAATGCAGAACCCGAGCAAATCTATCAGTTTCTCGATAAGAGCATTAGGTTCATTCCACTGCCTATACAGCGCAAGGTCTCCGTGTTTAGTGATGTGGTTTCGCTGTTAAAGTTATTCAAGATTTTCACGGTTGAAAACTTTGACTGCGTACTGTCCATCATGCCCAAATCGGGACTTTTAACGATGTTGGCCGGTTATTTCGCGCGCGTGCCCCGTCGCGTTCATATTTTTACAGGACAGGTTTGGTATACGAAGCAAGGGTTTTCACGATTTGCTTTGAAAAAGCTAGATCAACTTCTGGCATCTGCGGCGACCCATCTACTTGCTGACAGCCCCTCCCAACGGGATTTTCTTATTGAGGAGAATGTTGTCAAGCCCGCAAAAATCGAGGTGCTCGGTCAGGGTTCTATCAGTGGGGTGGATTTGGCGCGTTTCAAAGCAAACGTCGTGATGAGGGAAAAAATCAGGCGCGAGCTTGGGCTTGATGATTCAGCGCTGGTTTTTTTGTTCATGGCACGCTTGACCCACGTTAAAGGCATTGTGGACCTGGCGCGCGCCTTTAGCGATGTGGCGGTGAGTTGTCCGGATGCTCATTTGCTCGTCGTTGGCCCTGACGAGGACGGCATAGAACACGTGGTTACAGAGTTAGGTTTGAAGTTTAAAGGTCGGTGTCACCGTGTTGGATTTACCAACAACCCCGAAGGTTATATGGCGGCTTCAGATGTCTTTAGTTTACCCAGCTACCGAGAAGGCTTCAGCCTGGCAACTATTCAGGCAGCAGGGGTTGGTCTTCCTGCCATTGCCTCACGAATATACGGCTTGAGTGATGCTGTGCAAGAAGGTAAGACGGGGCTTCTTCACCAGCCTGGCGCCATTGGCGAGATAAGTGCAGCGATGAGAATGCTTTATTCTGACGCCGGCTTGAGAATGAAGCTTGCTGAAGCTGCACGGCACCGGGCGCATACTGATTTCGCCCAGCCGATCATCATCAATGAAATGTCCTTGTATATGGATCGCTTGCTGGCGTGATTCGCTTGCCGACCGTAAATCAACTCAGCGTACTATTGCTACAGTTTTGAAATTTGGTGTTGGGGAGCTCTAAATGCGTGTATTAGTCACCGGTGCGTCCGGGTTTGTAGGCAGTCGGTTGGTCGAAGTCCTTAAGGACAAAGACGACTTTCAGGTGACGGGAGCTGTACGTCGCCAGGTTGTTGAACGTAAAGATGGGATCAAGCATATCAACGTTGGCGAGCTTTCCCCTGACACCGATTGGGCTGAAGCGCTCAAAGGCGTCGACGTGGTTATCCATGCGGCTGCCCGTGTGCATGTGATGAATGACGTTGAGGCTGATCCGTTGGCAGTGTTTCGTAAGGTCAATGTCGAGGGGACGTTGAATCTGGCTCGTCAGGCAATTGACAGCGGCGTCAGCCGATTCATTTTTATCAGCTCTATCAAGGTAAATGGTGAGGGTACGGTACCCGGCAATCCGTTTACAGCAGAGGATGTACCTACGCCGATTGATCCCTATGGCATTTCCAAGATGGAAGCGGAAGCAGGGCTGCGGGATATCGCTTCTGGCAGTCGTCTGGAAGTGGTCATAATTCGTCCAGTTTTAGTGTATGGCCCCGGTGTCAAAGCAAACTTTTTGAATATGATGCGCTGGTTGGATAAAGGAATCCCTCTACCTTTTGGTTCAATCTCCAATCGCCGTAGTTTGGTCGCACTTGATAATCTGGTGGATCTTATTATTACCACCGCCACACACCCAGCGGCAGCCAATCAAACATTCCTAGTGAGTGATGGAGAGGATCTGTCTACGACTCAACTGTTACGTAGAATGGCGACAGCATTGAATAAAAAGGCCTTCCTGTTGCCTATTCCTAGCGTGATTTTGAGTATGGGTGCGAGTCTCCTGGGTAAAAAATCACTCTCGCAGCGCTTGTGTGGATCGTTACAGGTCGACATCGATAAGACATGCTCACTGTTGTCTTGGAGGCCTCCGGTTACTGTTGATCAGGCTTTGGGGCTTGCAGCTTCATACTATCTGGAAAGAAAAAATTCATGATTAGTTGGTGGTGGGTGCTTATTGCTGTTTTCTTGTCTTTCGTTTTGACTGCTGCGTTACGCCGATATGCATTGGCCAAGAGTATTATCGATATTCCCAACGCACGCAGCTCCCATTCCGTACCCACTCCCCGTGGGGGGGGGTAGCGATTGTCCTGACGTTTCTTCTCACGCTCCCAATTCTGGCCATCGCTGAGCTTGCGCCACCCTCGGCTATCATTGCTCTGGGAGGGGCTGGCGCGTTGGTCGCATTGGTTGGCTTTATGGATGACCATGGTCATATCGCTGCCAGATGGCGTTTGCTGGGGCACTTTATAGCTTCCGGCTGGGCACTGTTCTGGTTGGGAGGGCTGCCACAAATTTCAGTTCTCGGATTAGAGGTAAACCTTCTATGGTTCGGTCAGTTTGTCGCCATTCTGTATCTCGTTTGGATGCTCAACTTATATAACTTTATGGACGGCATCGATGGGATTGCTAGTATCGAAGCTATCAGTGTGTGTCTTGGGGCATGTTTGCTCTATTGGCTGGCTGGTTTTGAAGGTCTGATCTGGCTTCCAATGCTTTTGGCCGCAGCTGTCGCTGGATTTTTGTTCTGGAACTTTCCGCCGGCACGCATTTTTATGGGCGATGCCGGAAGTGGATTTTTGGGCATTACCTTAGGTGTTCTTTCGATTCAGGCTGCCTGGAGCTCTTCCCAATTGTTGTGGGCTTGGCTGATTCTTCTTGGCGTGTTTGTTGTCGATGCAACCTTCACATTGATCCGCCGTCTTGTGCGCGGAGATAAGGTATATGAGGCACATCGCAGTCATGCCTACCAGTTCGCCAGCAGGCGATTTGGCCGCCATTTGCCAGTTACCCTTGCCGTGGCGGGCATTAACCTATTCTGGCTGCTCCCCCTCTCTTTGTGTGTTGTGTACCTGGGGCTAGACGGCGCTGTCGGTCTGATTGTGGCATATGTGCCGCTCATAGGCCTCGCTCTCAAATTCAATGCAGGAGCGCTAGAGCGGCGGGAAGAAAGCTAGGCGTCAATAGGTCAATTTTTAGTGAACCATGATGTGTTTAAAAACGTAGAATATCTGTGTTGAAAACTATGGGCGAAGTTGAGGTGGGTGAAAGGGCTATGGATAGATTGCGAGCATTCTTGGTGGGGTTGCCACGTCGCAAGAAACGATTAATTCAGGTCGGGACCGACATTTTTGTTGTGTGGGCTGCTTTATGGCTTGCTTTTGTCGTTCGCCTCGGAGTGGACGAGATGGTCAACCCCCTTCGCGATCATTTTTGGCTGTTCCTTGCCGCGCCTATAGTTGCAATTCCGCTGTTTGTACGCTTCGGAATGTATCGTGCAGTTATGCGCTATTTTGGTAATGATGCCCTCATCGCTATTATCAAGGCTGTGAGCCTGTCTTCTCTTATCCTTGGTGTATTGGTGTATTGGTACAGCAATCACCAGACCGTCGTTCCACGCTCCATCATTTTCAATTACTGGTGGCTCAGTCTTATTATGGTTGGGGGGCTGAGATTGGCAATGCGCCAATATTTTCTGGGCGACTGGTTTGCAGCAGCGCAACATGTACCGTTTACCAACCGTGAAAATGGTCTACCCAGGGTCGCCATTTACGGCGCCGGGGCGGCGGGCAATCAATTGGTTGCCGCATTGCGTATGGGCCGAGTGATGCGCCCAGTCGCATTTATCGACGATGATACTAGTATTTCCGATCGTGTTATTTCAGGCTTGCAAGTTTATAAGCCTAAACACATCCAGCATATGATCGATGTAACCGGGGCCCAAGAAATTTTACTCGCAATCCCTTCTTCAAATCGTGGTCGCCGCCGGGAAATCCTTGGTTTTCTTGAGGGCTTTCCCCTGCATGTACGAAGTGTCCCCGGTTTCATGGATCTTGCGAGCGGCAGGGTCAAAGTAGATGATATTCAAGAGGTGGACATTGCTGACCTCTTGGGCCGTGACGCGGTGCCTGCACAGGCTGAATTGCTCGAACATTGCATCAAGGGGCAATGTGTTCTGGTGACGGGTGCAGGTGGGTCCATAGGTTCTGAACTGTGCCGGCAGATTCTTGCTCTGCGTCCGACAACGCTCCTGTTGTTTGAACACAGCGAGTTTAATCTCTATACCATTCTGTCGGAACTGGAACAACGCATCACGCGTGAGTCGTTGCTCGTAAAAGTGCTGCCAATCTTGGGTTCTGTGCGTAATCAGTTAAAGCTTTTGGATGTTATGAAAACCTGGCATGTGGACACCGTCTACCATGCTGCGGCGTATAAGCATGTTCCTATGGTTGAGCACAATATTGCCGAAGGCGTGCTGAATAATGTTATTGGTACGCTGAACACCGCCCAAGCTGCTCTGCAGGCTGGCGTGGCTAACTTTGTTTTGATTTCCACTGATAAGGCTGTACGTCCTACTAATGTGATGGGTAGCACCAAGCGCCTCGCGGAATTAACGCTGCAAGCTCTTAGTAGAGAGTCGGCCCCCGTGCTCTTTGGCGAGCATTCGAACGTATCGCGGGTTAATAAGACCCGTTTTACGATGGTACGTTTTGGCAATGTACTCGGATCTTCCGGTTCAGTGATTCCACTGTTTTACAAACAGATCAAGTCGGGCGGGCCATTGACGGTCACCCATCCCAAGATTACTCGTTACTTCATGACCATCCCGGAGGCAGCCCAACTGGTGATCCAAGCTGGGTCCATGGGGCTCGGGGGAGATGTTTTCGTGCTGGATATGGGGGAGCCGGTGAAAATCATTGAGCTCGCCGAGAAAATGATTCACCTCTCCGGTCTGAGTGTACGCTCCGAAAAAAATCCTCATGGCGATATCGCAATTGAGTTTTCCGGATTGCGGCCAGGAGAAAAGCTCTACGAAGAGCTCCTGATTGGTGACAACGTAGTGGCCACACAGCACCCGATGATCATGAGTGCCAACGAAGATCATCTGCCCTGGGATATACTCAAGGGCAAGCTGACGGAGCTTCTTGCTTCAGTAGATCAGGATGATTACGCGCGGGTTCGCCAGCTACTGCGCGACACCGTCAGCGGGTAC
Source organism: Pseudomonas sp. R4-34-07 (assembly GCF_003852375.1). NCBI lineage: Bacteria > Pseudomonadati > Pseudomonadota > Gammaproteobacteria > Pseudomonadales > Pseudomonadaceae > Pseudomonas > Pseudomonas sp. R4-34-07. Next base: position 1,696,903 of record NZ_CP027760.1, read on the forward strand.
GCACCTGACGGAGAGATCGTAGACTTGATTTACCAGCAACGTCGACTCGAACCCTGAAGCTTCCACATGCTTAGCTGTATCACTTCTACTGATTTGTGCTTATTGAAGCGCAGGCGCTGCCCCTTGCAGAACGCAGTCAAATAGTTGCCAGACGGGGGCGCTCAATGCCCTCGGCCAGCTGTTATGATATTCGACCGCCTGATTGGAGAAGAGAAAGCCTTTTGCCTTGTTGGATATTGAGCCTTAACCGGTCCGGCCCTCAGCGGTTTTTTTAAGAGAGTTGCAAATGACGTTTTTTCCTTGTTTTTTATCAGTGGTATTCGTCATTCGAAACCGCTCAGATGAGGTCGAGCAGCTACTTTGTGATGCGGCGTCTGTCATTGCCTCTATAGTCAGCGATTACGAGTTAATCGTTGTAGATAACGCTTCAAATGACGACAGTATTCGCGTTTTTAAGCGCCTGACCAGTGAAAACGGATTAGCGAATTTGCAAGTTTATGCCTTGACCAAGGAGGTGGACGCGGACACAGCGTCGTGGGTCGGCTTAGAAAATGCACTGGGCGACTTCGTCGCGGTGATTGATACATTATCTGATGACATTCGGTTTATTCCCCAGATGCTTGACCAAGCGGTCAGGGGAGCCGACGTGGTGTTTGCCAACAACATACAAAAGCACAAGCAAAGCTTGGCATATCGTTGGGCCAACACTGCATTTCATAGTCTATATAATCGGTTTAATGGTGTGCACCTAGCTCGAGAGGCCCCTCAATATCGTCTTCTCAGCAAAAGGGTGATTAACTTTATTCTTCAGCATCCGCAACCTGCGATTACTTACCGACATCTCCCAGCGACGGGAGGCTTTGCTCGTGCCTATCTGGAGTACAGTTCCGCACCCGCTGCATCTGCGCCCAAGCGTTTAGGTGAAAGTGTTGATAGAGGAATGCGTTTATTGGTATCGACTACCCGCGCCCCCATGCGACTGGTGACATCACTTTCACTGTTTGGCGCCATCTCTAACCTCTTGTACTGTTTTTACGTCGTGTGCATTGCTATTCTTAAAACAGATGTCGCACCTGGATGGACAAGTTTCTCGCTGCAGTTGTCGGGAATGTTTTTTCTGATTTCGCTGGTGTTGCTGGTGTTAGGTGAATACATTTTGAATATGGCGAGTTTATCTAACGAGGGCCCGCTCTATCATGTAGGGCAAGAGTTTACAAGTGCTCGCGTTACCCGTTTTGATAAATTGAACCTGGAAGATGTGGTATCGGGAAAACCGACGTCCGAATCTACCTTCGATGTTAGCCCTCCATGACGCATCTCCACCAAGATGCCGTCATCATCGGAGGAGGATTCTACGGTGCAGCCATTGCTGTTTACCTTGTAAAGCAGAGAGGGTTTAAGCGTGTCGTGCTCATTGAACGAGAACCCAGTTTATTGACGCGAGCCTCTTATAATAATCAGGCACGTGTGCACAATGGTTGTCACTATCCAAGAAGTTTTACCACCGCCTATAGAAGCCGAATAAATTTCCCCAAATTTGTTCAAGACTGGCCTCAGGCGATCAATCATGATTTTACCCAGCTGTATGCTATTTCGCGTAGGAACTCTAAAGTTACACCTAAACAGTTCGAGCGATTTTGTCGTGAGATAGGTGTGGAGTATCAGGTTGCGGAACCCCTGTTGCATGCGTTGTTCGAACCTCGCCTGATCGAAAATGTATACGTCGTCAACGAATGTGCGTTTGATGCTCTAAAACTTGCGAGCTGGGCCAGGCAGGAGTTAATAGAGAGCGGTGTTTCAGTTCGTTGTGATACGCATGCTCTGACTATTTCGAAAGGTCGAGAGACGGCATTGCAGGTGGGTGTTCGCACTCCATCAGGTGCAAAACAACTTATCACAAGTCGTTATGTTTTCAACTGTACTTACAGTGGCCTTAATCATTTTTCCGGCGATTTCTCCGGGGTTGAGAGTGGTCTGAAGCAAGAAATAACCGAAATGGCTTTGATGAAGATGCCTGACTCACTTTGTGGCTTGGGCGTTACGGTCATGGATGGACCCTTTTTTTCAATGATGCCGTTTCCTGCTCGGGGCCTGCACACCTTGTCCCATGTTCGTTATACGCCGCATCAGCATTGGGATGATCAGCCGGGCCTCGACCCTTATGAAAAGCTGCAAAATTATGATAAAAAAAGCAGGGTTGATCGTATGGTGCGAGATGTTGCTCGCTACATGCCAGACGTTTTGGGGGCAATTTACGAAGAGTCATTGTTTGAAATAAAGACTGTTTTGACCAAGAATGAGAGTGACGACGGGCGTCCGATTCTCTTTGAGCGGCACATGGCTTTGCCTGGTTGTTACTCGATCCTCGGCGGTAAAATCGACAATATTTATGATGTCTTGGAGAAGCTGAATGAGGTTGTTTGAGGCTTCTGTCCATAACGCCTATTCTCGCATAGCTCATCTGAGCGCATACGCTTCTTGCCGCGCGGGTGGCATGATGTATTTGATGCCCGGTCATGCGCCATGAAACATGTGGCCTATCCGCTAAAAAGCTCAACAGCATACTTTTCAGATGCTCGCTCAGGCGTTATGCTAAAGCTTAAATGCGTCAATTCGCACATCATGTCTAGTTTTTTGTCAGCCGTTAAGCAGCCAGCAGGTGCCACTTGAATGCATTGATTGGATTTTCAGGGTTCGTGGGTGGTACTTTACTGAAACAAAGTTTTTTTGAGTCTACCTATCGGTCTACAACGATTGATGAAATCGAAAATAGAAGCTTTAATATGGTGGTCTGTGCGGGGGCGCCAGCTCAAAAGTGGATCGCTAATAAAAATCCTCAATGTGATCGTCATGTGATTGAGAGCCTCATTGCCCGGCTAAAGACTATTCAATGTAAGACGTTTATCTTGATAAGTACTGTTGACGTTTTTAGACACCCGCTGGGTGTTGATGAGGATACGGTTGTTGAGGAGGATGGATTACATGCTTACGGCCTCAACCGGCGCACATTAGAAAAATTTGTCCAGTGTCATTTCTCTAATTATTTGATTGTTCGATTACCTGGCCTGGTGGGGCCTGGGTTGCGCAAAAATGTTATTTACGATCTATTGAATAATTATAATCTCAGTGCTGTTGACAGTCGTGCCGTATTCCAATTTTATCCAATGGTTAACCTTTGGTGTGATATTGAGAAGGCCATCGCTGCGAGGCTGAAGTTGGTTCACTTGACGGCTGAACCGCTTAGTGTGGGTGATGTGGCGTCTCTTGGATTTGGTAAGCCCTTTTCTAATAAACTGGCTAGTTCCCCCACTGTGTATGACTTTCAAAGTAAACATGCAGATATATTTGGTGGGCAAGGGTGTTATCAATATAGCGCGCGCGAAACGCTTCTTGCTGTAAGAGCATATGCACAATCGGAGCCTACGACTGTTCAACGGAGGCACTATGAGGCTCGCGATTTCTAATATTGCGTGGAATACTTCAGAAGATAAAACCATTGCTGCGCTCCTTCACCGCTATGCAATCGATGCCATTGATATCGCCCCTGGAAAATATTTCCCCGACCCAATAGTTGCAACTTCAACCGATATTCTTCGGGTCAAAAAATGGTGGTCTGATCGAGATATCGAAATCACCGGTATGCAGGCGCTGTTATTTGGAACAACTGGGTTGAATGTATTTGGCTCCGAGGAGAGCCGCACTGTATTACAGAGATATCTGAAAGCGGTTTGCCGTATCGGGGCAGAGTTGGGGGCTACCCGAGTTGTATTTGGCTCCCCGAGGAATCGTGATCGTAGAGGGCTAAATGATGCTCAGGCGATGGCGATAGCAATACCTTTTTTTCGCCAATTAGCTGACGTTGCGCAAGCATTGGGCGTGACCGTTTGTCTTGAACCGAACCCTGAACACTATGGTGCTAACTTTATGACCGATAGTTCAAGCACTGCTGCAGTGGTTAAGCAGCTGGGGCATCCCGCGCTCCGGATGCAGTTGGACACAGGCGCTTTGACGATGAATGGAGAAGACCCTCGACTCGTCCTGCAGGACTATGCGGCGTTGATCGGTCATGTCCACCTCAGTGAGCCCAACTTGGTACCGTTGGGTGATGGTGGTACGGCACATCTATTGATATCGCAAGTCCTAAGCCAGTACTTGCCTACGCATGTGCTAACCATTGAGATGGCTGCGACAAATAGCGAGCCGCATGAGATTTCTATAGAGAGATCCCTACAAGTAGCGGATCGACATTATCGCAACCTGCGCACTGGCGCATGCGTATGAGCATTAAATGGCTGATTTTAATCTTCGGGATTCTATCCAATGCATCTGCCAGCGTTCTGATAAAAATGGCAATGATGCCGCCGAGAAAGTTCCCTTCGCTATACGAGCCAACTGCCGCACTAAGTAACTGGCCATTTTGGCTTGGATTGGCATTATACGGCGGTGCATTTTTATTTTACGCGGGAGCCTTGGCACGCTTACCTCTGAATGTCGCTCATCCGATATTGACGGCCGGGGCCATTGCCACTGTCGCGTTGTTTTCTGTATTTTTTCTTCGTGAGTCTTTTCATTGGACAACGGGAGCGGGGATCTTACTGGTCATCATTGGGGTGGGTTTGATTACTGCCCGCGTGTCTTGAAGGTATAGAAAGTTATGAATACCCTACGTAATATTTCTTCTGTGCGTGAGCCTTGGGTGATACCCACTTATGATGTCCAGCTTTGGATCGGCCGTCAGCATCCCTGGTGTGTAGTCATTCCCGTGATCAATGAGGGGGACCGGATTAAAAACATGTTGAATAAGATGAGTGCGCTTAATATACCGAGCGTTGCTGACATTATCATTGTCGATGGCGGGACGACTGATGGTTCACTCAACGTGTCTGCTTTACAGGATTTGGGTATAAGAGGGCTCTTACTTAAAACCTCCGCAGGAAAGCTCAGTGCGCAGCTTCGTTGTGCTTATGCTTTCGCGCTTGAACAGGGGTATGAAGGCGTCGTAACCATTGATGGTAATGATAAGGACGATTCAGGAGCCATTCCGGATTTTATTGATGCGCTAAAAAACGGGATGGATTTCGTGCAAGCTTCGCGGTTTGTTGTAGGCGGAGTCGCGGAGAATACTCCAAAATTACGAGATTTCGCCATTCGATTTGTTCATGCGCCGATGCTTAGTCTGTTTTCCGGGTTTAAATGGACCGATACGACCCAAGGCTTCAGGGCGTATAGCCGTACGTTGTTGATGGATCCGAGAGTATCGATTTTTCGTGATGTATTCGTGACGTATGAGCTTTTGGCGTATCTTTCATATCGAGCTCCGAAGCTAGGCTATCGTTGCATAGAACTGGCCACTGCCAGGCGTTACCCGAAAGGAGAGGTGCCGACGAAGATCAGCAGTGTAAAAGGTAATCTATCAATTTTATCGGTATTATTCCGGGCCTGTTTGGGTCGTTATAACCCTTGACTTGCAGGGAGCATGCATGTAAGGGGTTTTATGAGAGTCGTCGAATAGAGAATGCCTCATCATGAGTAAAAGTGCTGAGTTTTGAAATTCTGTTTGTATTAATAGTATCTTGTTCGATTGTTTTTTTGGATTGTATATTCACGAATATAACTAAAGACAGGCTGGCTATGAAGCACGTCCATTAGGCGTATCGCAGGTCAGCGGCAGGCGTGATGGGGAGGTAACCGATCATATAGCTTAAGCCTGAAAGTGGGAGGAGCCACAGGGAGGTACCCTGCGTATGGGGACTTAAGCACAGCACCAGCACCAAGCCAATGCTAATTATGATCCATGTATATGGTTTAAATAATTCCGGAGTATGTTTTGGGAAGTGATGATGTAGTTTTTTACTAAGCGTTCCTGTGCTGATACTTCACGATTACCTGAGCTTACGGTAAAAGGCTCATTTTTCACGGTAAATTCGCTGTGATAATAAGGCACCTTCGTAGGCGAACGAATCAGATTTAGGAACACGTTCAATCGAAATTTCGCGTAGATCGAGAAGTGCTGTGGAATACTCATTAACCACGCAACTTTCAACTCCGTATAGTGTTCTCTTGTGATTGCAGTGAATTTTTCATCAGCTATGCAGAAGGCGGCTCCGGCCTCGTGCGCTTGAAGGTCGAGACTGCCAAAGCCAACGGCCAAGAGCCCTATGCGTGGCTGCGCCACGCACTTGAGCGCTTGCCAATGGCATCCTCGGTTGAGGATTACGAGGCCCTACTGCCATGGAATTGTTCACCAACATCATCTAGCTGACTGCGCCGCTCACTTCAAGTCGGTGGGGTTTATGGAGCGCTTACAGAGCTTCTGACTCGGACGAGCGCTCGTTTTCTAATCGGGACTGCTGCAGGCTATACCGCCTGCGCTCCTTAGCCCTGTCGCAAGAAAAAACCTGGGCCGAGGCGAGGGCGCGCAGCTTTCGATTCAACCGGAAGTGGCCGTTTTTTTAAAGTGGATATTTATGAATAGACCGATTGAAAGAGTGGCTATAAAAATCATCCAGTAGGCGTACCGCAGGTCGTTGGCCGGTGTAATGAGTAGATAGCTTGTCGTGTAGGACAGTCCTGACAGGGGTAAAAGCCAAAATGAATGTGCCCTACAGTTTCGGCTGAGTTGAAATGCGCCAATCAATAATATGGATATGATAATCCAGCTATAAGGTTTGAACAGTTCGGGAAGTATTTTTATCGAGGTTGTAACGTAGCTAGCGGTATATTTTTCTACCGGCGAGACCGATCTGGTCCCTGCATTGGGCTCATACGGTTGCTTCATGACACGGAATTCAGTAGGGTAATACGGAGGGAGGGAGGGAGAGCGTATGAAGTTTAAAAAAGCATTTAACCGGAATGCCCCATACGTCAGAATATTTCGCGGCACATACTGGACCCACGCGTCTTTGAGTTCTTGGTAATGCGCTTGGGTGATGGCGGTGAATTTTTCATTGCTCAGGCAAAAGGCGGCGCCCACTTCATGAACATTCAGGTACTCACACTGTTTGATGGCATTTATGTCGTCCGGACTCAAAAAGCTTACAGGCACCTCGACGCCTCTGACCTTGAGTGCAACGATGTCATCGAACATCACATAACTAACTGAATTGGCTTTTTTCGCCCCAATCAAGGGGGTGACGCATGAATGCGCCAGACCGATTATCGCGCCGCTGATGAAGATAAAAAATAATGTGCACTTAATGGTGTGAGTTTTTAAAATTGAGTTGATCAAGAATGGCAGCAGAAAGATCCCGGCGCTTAAAGAGTTAGTTCGCACTAATGCGCCGTATAGAAATAATACTAAGACAAGCAGCGCAGTAGCCTTGGGGAATTTTTCGTGGTTTTTATAATATAAGCAGATCGCAGTAGCCAGGCCCCAGGAGTAAGCCATGGCCACATCTTTCCAGAGAGTAAATTCGAAGTTCAAAATCCATGGAACAATAGGTATCAGCAAGAAAAGCATGCCATAGGCGTATCCCTCTCTACTGTATGCTTTATATAAAATCAGTGCGGTTGCCCATAGCAGACTGCACTGCAATAGGAACATCCCTCCCGGACCATCTGTAAGGGGTAGTAACCAACTCCATACGTAAGCCATTGTGGGCGGTTGCCAATCGCTGTATTCCCCGGCTCTCGCTTGTCTGAGCTGGTCCATGCTGTCCCATGTCATCGCACCGGGATAAAACGAGAAAATCGAGACCATCGACAGGAGGAAAAGCGTCAATCCGATCAGGTTCAAATATTGCTTTTTCACCGTGCAGTCCTTGGTCAGAATCTCATAATTAGGTGCAACTTTACCATTGGCTCATGAGCCGTTGGGAAAATCATCTATTAGGCATAATTCACACTCTGTTACTCACCGGTTTTTGACATCCTCCAACATTAGCCTAAGTTAGAAAAGCAGCTTCGGAAAAGCTGCTTTTCTCTCACCGATGTCATGGAGCGTCACCAATGCAAAACCTCTACATCTCCTCTCTAATCTTCGCCTTCCTCACCACCCTCTCTGTCGCCACCACCGCAGCCCCATCCGCCAAACCTGAAGCCCCAAGTCCCATCTCCGCGCAGATGACCAAAACCGAGCAATCCGCCAAGGTCAACCTCAACGCCGCCGACGCCGAAACCCTGCGACGTGATCTGTTCGGTATCGGCGCCTCCAAGGCGAAAGCGATCATCGCCTTCCGCGAAAGCAATGGTCCCTTCACCTCAGTGGATGAGTTGCTGGAAGTAAAGGGTATCGGCAAGGCCTTGCTGGAGAAAAATCGGGACAGGCTGGTTATCAACTAAAGGGCGTATCCCGAGAGGCCGATCATTGATCGGCCTTTTTCGCTTCGTTACTGCGCTTTAAACAACTTTGGCATGAAAAGTGATTACCTCAAGATCAGCGATTGTTCAACAATCCTGAGGTATTGAATGAATCCCAGTTTGTCCTTAGCCGACCAGATCGCTCTGGAACTACGCGCCGATATCATCGGCGGGCGGCTGTTACCGGGTATGCCGTTGGTTGAGGTCGACTTGGTCAAGACCTACAACGCATCGCGCAACACGATTCGCGAAGCCCTGCATCGGTTAGGGCAGGAAGGGCTGACTCGGTATGTGCGTAACAAGGGCGTGATGGTTCGCCGTCTGGAACGTGAGGAGGTGCGTGATCTGTTTGCGGTCCGTCGCACTTTGGAGCTGCAAGCCATTGCCCAAAGCGGCTCTCTGACGAGCGATCAATCCGAGGGCATGCAAAACGCAATCGATGCCACCACTTTGGCGCGGGAGCGGGAAGACTGGCGCGCCGTGGCCACTCACAGCCTGGTGTTCCACCAGCAAATTGTCGGGCTGATGCGCAGCCCTCTGTTCGATGAGTTTTTTGCCCAGGTGATCGCCCAGTTGCGCCTAGTGTTTTGCGCCGCACCCGATGAGCAGCGTTTCCAATCACCCTGGCTGGAACGTGATCGTGAGATTTACACGCTGTTAGCCAGCGATAACAAACCAGCCGCCAGCGAGGCGATGAGCCTCTACCTGGACGATTCCGAACACCTTTCCCTGGCACTGTTTGATCACCCTTGATGGAGGAATGCCCCATGTACAAAGACTATCCAGCCGCTTACCAGGTCAGCAAAGGCTCGGCGTTACAAGTGGATACGACCTTCTATGAACGTATCCGTGATCGCAAGGATCAGCGCACTCTGATCGAACAGTTTGAGGTGCCGATACGCACGGGCAGGGCGTGGAAAGTGCCGGCCGGGCATGTGTTCCGGGTGACCACGCCTGTAGGCCCCCAGGTGGGCGACTTCAATGTGTGGAATGCCAATGACCCGCGCGAACGCTTGTGGGCGGCGCGCACTCGGCAACTTCAAGGCGCCCACGTCAGCACTCACGACCGCTTGTGGTCGAATCTTCCATTTCTACGGCCGTTAGTCACTATTACAGATGACAGTCTCGCAAGCTACGGCATCGATGAGCACGGCGGGCGCCTGCACGACTTGCTCGGCACACGCTGCGATCCCTATGTAAACCGTATGCTCACTGGCGAGGACTTTCATCACCACTGCCACTCAAACCTGACTCGCGCGGTATTGCCTCACGGTCTGACGGAATTCGATGTGCACGACGTGCTGAATATTTTCCAGTGCACTGGCCTTAATCACGACGACATGTATTTCATGAAAGCCTGCCCGGCGCAGAAGGGCGATTACCTGGAATTTTTCGCGGAGATTGATTTGCTGTGTGCGCTATCGACATGCCCAGGTGGGGATTTGTCGTTGCCGATGTGGGGGCCGGACGCGCAGGACCCGCTGACGGTGTGTCGTCCGTTGGGGGTTGAAATCTACAGGCTGGAGGACGAATTGCTGAGTGGCTGGAGTCAGCCGGAGCGTGCTGCCTATAAGGGGCAGCACGGCTTGCATATCGCTAAAGCTGATTGGGAGTAACTCAAGTTCAGCGATCCTGCGCATCCTTGGCGTCCGCCTGGGCATTGCGCTCGGCCACGCGTTTGCGTTGTTCGTCGGTGAGTTCCACTTTGTTGGCGCTGTCACGCAGCATCATCAACCCACCGACGATCGATCCGATCGCAATTACCATAATCAACCACGCGTACCACGGCATAAGGCTCTCCTTGAGGCAGATAGCCGGGGGAGAATTTTCCCACGGTAATAACTGCTTTGAGTTACGGGCTTTCTGAGTAGTTCATTGTAGGCCCGTTCTGCCTCGTAAACCCTATAGTCCGGTCAACATTGCATCTGCCGGCGCATCGGCGCGGTCTTGGGCGGTCAGTTGGAAGTAGATGAAGCCCACGGCCATGAAACCGAGGAAGATCAGCCCGATCAGTGTGTTGAACCAGGCCATCGCTACCAGGCACACCACTGCCAGAGCCAGCGCGATGCCCGGCACGACGGGGTAACCGGGTGCACGGAAGGTGCGTTCCAGCAGCGGTTCGGTTTTGCGCAGTTTGAACAGGCTGAGCATGCTCATGATGTACATGACGATGGCGCCGAATACGGCCATGGTGATCATCGCGGCGGTCAGGGTCATGCCGCCCAGGTTGATCAGGCCATCACTGTAGATGGCCGCAATGCCGACCACGCCACCGGCGAGAATGGCTCGGTGGGGCGTCTGAAAACGTGACAGTTTGGCCAGGAAAGACGGCAGGTAACCGGCGCGGGCCAGGGCGAAGAATTGGCGCGAGTAGCCGAGGATGATGCCGTGAAAGCTTGCCACCAGGCCGAACAGGCCAATCCAGACCAGCATGTGCAACCAGCCGGAGCTTTCGCCTACGACGGTTTTCATCGCCTGGGGCAGTGGGTCGTTGATGTTCGACAGGGTGCGCCAGTCGCCCACGCCGCCCGCGAAGAACATCACGCCCATGGCCAGGATTACCAGGGTCAGGATGCCGCTGATGTAGGCCTTTGGAATGGTGCGCTTGGGATCTTTCGCTTCTTCGGCTGCCATGGCTGCGCCCTCGATGGCGAGGAAGAACCAGATGGCGAAGGGGATCGCTGCGAACATGCCGGCAATCGCCGGGGCACCAAATGTGTCGGAGCCGGCCCAGCCGTTCAGGGCGAAGTTGCTGAAGCTGAATGCCGGGGCAACGACGCCCATGAACACCAGCAATTCGGCGACGGCGAGTACGCACACCACCAGTTCGAAGGTAGCAGCGAGTTTCACGCCAAGGATGTTCAGGCCCATGAACACGAAGTAGGCGCCGACGGCGGCGTGTTTCGGGTCCAGCGCTGGAAACTGCACATTGAGGTAGGCACCGATGGCCAAGGCGATGGCGGGTGGGGCGAAGACGAATTCGATCAGGGTCGCCAGGCCGGCAATCAAGCCACCTTTTTCGCCGAAGGCGCGGCGGCTGTAGGCAAAGGGGCCGCCAGCGTGGGGAATCGCGGTGGTCAGCTCGGTGAAGCTGAAAATGAAGCAGGTGTACATCGCGGCGACCATCAGTGAGGTCACCAGGAAACCCAGCGTGCCGGCCACGCCCCAGCCATAGCTCCACCCGAAGTACTCGCCGGAAATCACCAGCCCGACGGCGATGCCCCAGAGATGGAGGGTGCCCAAGGTGGGTTTGAGGTGTGTGTTCATTGTGTGGTGCTCCCTGAACGGTTTGGAATGATTCAAGGTGTTGCAGTGGACATGCCAGCCTGAGAATCATTGTCGTAAAGCTGCGCTACTGTCGTTTGGGGGATGGTTTGGCGTTTGAATAGTGGCGACGTCGCACCAGATAAGTGCGAGGGTGTCTTGACTGGCGCCATCGGGGGCAAGCCCCCTCCCACACTTGACCGAGTTGTCATGCCGAGCGCAGATCAACCTGTGGGAGGGGCTTGCTCCCGACAGCACCCGCCCAGGCGCCGAAATCACTCGTGTAAACCCCGCATAAACTCACTCTTTACGCCATCTTTACGCCCTACGCCCCGCCTCGCTCTCGTTCCTTTACACCGCTCCTGCGGACAATTGCCCCACACGCGGCACTCGCCGTTAAACGGAGAAACTTCCATGAGCGTTCTGGACGGGGTGTCACTGCTATTGGCCGTGGCGCTGTTCATTTATCTGCTGGTTGCGCTGTTACGCGCGGATCGGAACTAGGAGCAGGCTATGCACAGTTATGACTATTGGCTGATCATCGCCTTCTTTGCCGTGGTACTGGTGCCGGCACCGTTTCTGGGGCGGTTCTATTACAAGGTGATGGAAGGCCAGCGCACCTGGCTGACGCCGGTGCTGGGGCCTGTGGAGAAAGCCTGTTATCGCCTTTCGGGTGTGGACGATCAACAGGAGCAAAGCTGGCAGAAATACATGCTGGCCTTGCTCGCGTTCAACCTCGCGGGCTTTTTGCTGCTATTCGCAATCCTGTTGTTTCAGAACTATCTCCCACTCAACCCGCAGAAATTGCCGGGCCAGGAATGGACGCTGGCCTTCAACACCGCGGTCAGTTTCATGACCAACACCAACTGGCAGAACTACAGCGGTGAAGCTTCCCTGAGCTACCTCAGCCAGATGGTCGGCCTCACTGTGCAGAACTTCGTCAGTGCCGCCACCGGCCTGGCAGTCCTGGTCGCGCTTTGCCGTGGGATCGGTCGCAAATCCTCCAAGACCTTGGGTAACTTCTGGGTCGACATGACCCGCGCCACCCTCTACGGCTTGCTGCCGTTATGCCTGGTGCTGGCGTTGTTTCTGGTATGGCAGGGCGTACCGCAAACTTTTGCCCATTACGTTGATGCCGTGACGATGCAAGGCGTGGATCAGGTCATCCCCCTCGGCCCGGCGGCCAGCCAGATTGCGATCAAGCAATTGGGCACCAATGGCGGCGGTTTTTTTGGAGTGAACTCGGCGCATCCGTTCGAAGACCCGACAGCCTGGGCCAACCTCTTCGAAGTGGCCTCGATCATTCTGATCCCGGTGGCGCTGGTATTCACTTTTGGCCACTACGTCAAAGACCTGCGTCAGAGCCGCGCCATTCTCGCCTGCATGCTGGCCTTGTTCCTGATCGGCGGCGCGACTTCACTGTGGGCCGAATACCAGCCCAACCCAACCTTGAACAACCCGGCCGTTGAGCAAACCGCGCCGCTGGAAGGCAAGGAAACACGTTTCGGCACCACCGGCACGGTGCTCTGGTCGGTGACCACCACCGCAGCGTCCAACGGCTCGGTCAACGGAATGCAGGACAGCCTCAGCCCCCTGAGCGGGATGGTGGCGCTGGTCAACATGATGGTCGGCGAAGTGATCTTCGGCGGGGTCGGTGCCGGTATGTACGGCATGTTGCTCAACGTGCTGATCGCGGTGTTCCTCGCCGGCCTGATGATCGGCCGCACCCCGGAATACCTGGGCAAGAAACTCCAGGCCAAGGAAGTGCAACTGCTGGTGGTGACCCTGCTGGTGATGCCGGTGGGTGTGCTCGTGCTGGGTGCCATTGCCGCCAGTCTGCCAGGCCCGGCCGGCGCCATCAGCAACCCCGGCCCCCACGGCTTCAGCCAGTTGCTCTACGCCTACACCTCGGCCAGTGCCAATAACGGTTCGGCGTTTGGTGGGTTCAGCGGCAACACCGCGTTCCACAACCTGATGCTTGGCCTGGGCATGTTGATCGGCCGTTTCGGCTACATTCTCCCGGTACTGGCCCTGGCCGGTAGCCTGGCGATGAAGAAGACCGCACCGATTGGCCAGAACAGTTTCCCGACCCACGGCCCGTTGTTCGTGACCTTGTTGACCGTGACCATTTTGCTGGTGGGCGGCCTGACTTTCCTGCCGACGCTGGCGCTGGGCCCTATTGCTGAACACCTGAGCATGGGCTTCTAACCAAGGGATATGAAAATGAATATGCCTGTAAAAAATGCGGCCCCGGTCAAACCCCAGGAACCTGCCAAAACCGCGATCTCGGCCCTGTGGCGCGCGGCGCTGGTCCAGGCGTTCGTCAAGCTGGACCCACGCCAACTGCAACGCTCGCCGGTCATGTTGGTGGTCGAGCTGACCGCCATCCTCACCACCGTGCTGTGCTTTATGCCCGACGCCGCCGTGCCGACCTTTGTGGCTGTGCAAATTGCCGTGTGGCTGTGGTTCACCGTGTTGTTCGCCAATTTCGCAGAAGCCTTGGCCGAAGGCCGTGGCAAGGCCCGCGCCGACAGCCTCAAGGCCGGCAGTGAAGGCTTGAGCGCTCGTCGCAAGGAGTCCGACGGTAGCTTCAAGGTGGTACCGGCCACCAGCCTGCGCAAAGGTGATGTGGTGCGCGTCGCCGCAGGTGAAATGATTCCTGGCGACGGTGAGGTGATCGAAGGTATCGCTGCCGTCAACGAAGCGGCGATTACCGGCGAATCCGCTCCGGTGATCCGCGAATCCGGCGGCGACCGCTCGGCCGTGACCGGCAACACCCGCCTGGTGTCGGACTGGCTGCTGATCCGCATCACCGCCAACCCCGGTGAGTCCACCTTGGACCGTATGATCGCCCTGGTGGAAGGCGCCAAACGCCAGAAAACGCCCAACGAAGTCGCGCTGGATATCCTGCTGATCGGTCTTACCCTGATCTTCCTGCTGGTGGTGGTGACCCTGCAGCCGTTCGCTCACTTCGCCAATGGCAGCCTGCCCTTGGTGTTCCTGGTCGCACTGCTGGTGACGCTGATTCCTACGACCATTGGCGGCTTGTTGTCGGCCATCGGCATCGCCGGCATGGACCGCCTTGTGCGGCTCAACGTGATCGCCAAGTCTGGTCGCGCGGTGGAAGCGGCAGGGGACGTGCATGTGTTGCTGCTGGACAAGACCGGCACCATCACCTTCGGTAACCGTCGTTGCTCGGCAGTGGTTGCGGCGCCCGGTGTGAGTGGGCGGGAAGTGGCGGAAGGTGCGCTGTTCGCCTCCTTGGCGGATGACACGGCGGAAGGCAAGTCCATCGTCGAATACCTGCGCGCCTTGCACCCCCAGGCAGAGCCGACACTGGACGAACTGACTGCGGTCCCCTTCAGCGCCGAAACCCGTTTGTCCGGTGTCGACTATCAGGGCCGCGTATTCCGCAAGGGCGCGGTGGATTCGCTGCTGGCGTTTATTGGCCAGCAACGCAGCGACCTTTTACCTGCACTGTCGCGGGAAATCGACAAGATCGCCCAAAGCGGCGGCACGCCGTTGCTGGTGTGCGCCGATGGCAAATTGCTTGGTGCGATCCATCTGAAAGACGTGGTCAAGCCTGGCATCCGTGAGCGTTTCGCCGAGCTGCGCAAGCTGGGGATTCGTACCGTGATGGTCACCGGCGACAACCCGTTGACGGCCGCCGCGATTGCCGCTGAAGCCGGCGTGGATGACGTGCTGGCTGAAGCCACGCCTGAGAAAAAACTCGCCCGTATTCGCCATGAGCAGAACGACGGCCGTCTGGTCGCCATGTGCGGCGACGGTGCCAACGACGCGCCAGCGCTGGCCCAGGCCGACGTCGGCATGGCGATGAACGATGGCACCCAGGCCGCACGCGAAGCCGCGAACATGGTCGACCTCGACAGTGATCCGACCAAGCTGCTGGACGTGGTGCAGATCGGCAAGGAGTTGCTGGTGACCCGGGGCGCGCTGACCACCTTTTCCATCGCCAACGACGTGGCCAAGTACTTCGCGATCCTGCCGGCGCTGTTCGCCTCGATCTACCCGCAATTGGGCGTGCTCAACGTCATGCACCTGCAGAGCCCGCAGAGCGCAATTCTGTCGGCAATTGTGTTCAACGCGCTGATCATCGTGGTGCTGATCCCGCTGGCCCTGCGCGGTGTGCGCGTGCAGGCGGCGAGTGCGGCGGCCTTGTTGCGACGCAACCTGCTGATCTACGGCCTGGGTGGGCTGCTGGTGCCGTTTGTGGGCATCAAGGCGATCGACATGCTGCTGACGGCGCTGCACCTGGTGTAACCCTGCGGTCTTTTTTGTGGCCCGATTTATTGAGGATTTGACGATGACTAATACAATCCGCCCGGCCCTGAGCCTGCTGGTGCTCATGACCCTGATCACCGGCGTGGCTTATCCGCTGGTGGTGACTGGCGTCGCTCAGGTTGCCTTCCCGGATCAGGCCAATGGCAGCCTGGTGCGCGATGCCGGCGGCAAGGTGCGCGGCTCCAGCCTGATCGCCCAGGATTTCAGCGGTGACGGCTGGTTCCATCCACGCCCCTCGGCCGGGGCGTTCGCGACGGTCTCCAGCAGTGCCAGCAACCTTGGCCCGAGCAATCCCGCGCTGGCCACGCGCATCTTCGATGACGCGAATAAACAACAGGTGCCCGGCCAGGGGCCCGTACCGTTGGCCTCGCTGACGACCTCCGGCAGCGGACTTGATCCACACTTGCCACCCGCGGCAATTGCCTATCAACTGGCGCGAGTGGCGGCAGCACGGAATGTGCCGGTGTCGACCTTGCAGCGGATGTTGGATGAACACACCGAAAGCCCGTTGGTGGGGCCGCCGGTAGTCAACGTACTGGCACTGAACATGGCCCTGGAAAAACTCTGAACCCCTGTGGGAGAGGGCAAGCCCCCTCCCACATGTGATTGACATTGAACCTGACTGCTTTGATACCTGAAGGACACTACCCGCATGAGCGACTCCGGCCGCGCCGATGCCTTGTTAGCCGATCTACCCCGCAACGGCCGTGGCCGGCTCAAGGTTTTCCTCGGCGCCGCGCCCGGCGTGGGCAAGACCTACGCCATGCTCCAGGCGGCCCACACCCAACTGCGCCAGGGCGTACCGCTGATTGCCGGGGTGGTCGAGACTCACGGCCGTGCCGAGACGGAAGCCTTGCTCAGCGGCCTGCCGCAACAACCGCTGTTGCGCAGCGAATACCGTGGCGTGATGCTCGAAGAAATGGACCTCGACGGCCTGCTCGCGGCCAAGCCCAAGCTGGTGCTGGTCGACGAGCTGGCCCATAGCAACGCCCCCGGCAGCCGGCATGAAAAGCGCTGGCAGGACATTCAGGAATTGCTCGCTGCCGGCATCAACGTATTCACCACCGTCAACGTCCAGCACCTGGAAAGCCTCAATGACCAGGTGCGGGGCATTACCGGTGTGCAGGTGCGTGAAACCCTGCCGGACTGGGTGCTGCAAGAGGCCGACGAATTGCTGCTGATCGACCTGCCGTCCCGCGAATTGCTGGAGCGCCTGCGCGACGGCAAGGTGTATGTGCCGGAACAGGCGCGGGCGGCCATCGATGCGTTTTTCACCCAGACCAACCTGATGGCCCTGCGCGAACTGGCCATGCAGACCGCTGCCGCCCACGTCGACGACGACCTGGCCCAGGGTTACCGCCAACTCGGGCAAGCTGCGCCGGCGGTGCGTGGCCGTTTGCTGGTGGGGGTCGATGGCGACGCACAGGCCGAACGCCTGGTGCGCCATGCCAGTCGGGTCGCGCAGCGGCGGCATTTACCCTGGAGCCTGGTGCATATCGACAACGGCCACGCGCGAGATGAACAGTCACGGCTACGCCTGCAAAATGCCCAGCAACTGGCGGAGCGTCTGGGCGGCGAGGTGGTGTTGCTGCGGGCGGGCGAAGTGGCCAGGACGCTGATCCAGCATGCCGCCGAGCGCCGCGCCAGCCTGGTACTGGTCGGGCAGTCGCGCATGCGCTGGCGTCGACGGCTGTTCGGCGGAGGCCTCGCCGCACGCTTGTTGCGCAATGCGCGGGGCCTGGAGATCAACGTGCTCGACAGCGACGATATGCCTGCTCCGCCGCGCTTGCCGGATGCGCGTGGGTTGCGCTGGTTCGACTACGCCTTGGCCGTGGTGGCAACCGTTGTTGCAGCCGGCTTGGCCTGGGGCGTGTCCAGCGTATTGCCGTTGCCGAATATCTCACTGGTGTTTCTTGCGGCGGTGCTGCTGGTGGCGGTGCGCAGCAGTCTGGGGCCTTCGCTGGTGTGCGCGGCGTTGTCGTTCATGACCTATGACTTTCTGTTTATTCCGCCGAATTTCTCCTTTGCCATCCAGCGTGAAGAGGACGTGCTGACCCTGTTGTTCTTCCTGTTGATGGCAGCGCTCACCGGCAACCTGGCTGCGCGCCAGCGTCGCCAGTTGCAGGCGCTGCGCGACACCCAGGAAGAAACCAGCGAGCTGCTCGACCTGTCGCGCAAGCTCACAGCAGCCACGGATCGCCAGGCCGTTATCAGTGCGGCGGCTCACCACCTGCAAGGTTGGAATGACTTGGATGTATGCCTGGTCAATCGCGACGGCGAGGGCGGCTGGACAATCGAGACCGGTGGCCCGTTGACCCTTACCGAAGCCGAACGCGCTGCCGCCGATTGGGCCTGGCAGCACGACCAGCCGGCGGGTGTGGGCACCGGCACCTTGCCGTTTGGGCGTTGGTGGTGGTGGCCGTTGTCGGGCGAAGAGGGGCCCTTGGGTTTGCTCGGTGTCAGTGCCAAGCCGGGCTTGGAGTTGAGCGGGCAACGCCGCCGCCTGCTCACCGCCTTGAGCCAGCCGCTGGCCCAGGCGCTGGCGCGGGCGCAGTTGGGGCAGGAGTTGGAGTCGGCGCGTTTGCACGGCGAAACCGAACAACTGCGCAGCGCCTTGCTCGCCTCTGTATCCCACGATCTGCGCACGCCGTTGACCTCCATGCGCGGCAGTATTGACAGCCTGCTGGCGCTGGGCGAGGCGATCCCTTTGGAGGATCGCCGCGACTTGCTCGAAGGCACCCGCGATGAAGCCGAGCGCCTCGACCGCTACATCCAGAACCTGCTGGACATGACCCGCTTGGGCCACGGCGCGCTGAAGCTGGCGCGCGATTGGGTCTCGCCCGGCGATATCGTCGGCAGCGCCCTCGGGCGTTTGCGCGCGGTGCTGGCGCCGTTGCAAGTGAGTACCCATGTGCCGCCGGAGCTGCCGTTGCTCTACGTGCACGCTGCGTTGATCGAGCAGGCGTTGGTCAATGTAATGGAGAACGCCGCACGTTTTTCGCCGCCCCAGGGCCGTTTGCAGTTGAGCGCCGGTGTCGCGGACAACCAGTTGTTTTTCGCCGTGGCCGATGAAGGGCCGGGGATTCCCGAGGATGAACGTGCGAAGATCTTCGACATGTTCTACACCGCTGCCCGTGGTGATCGGGGCGGGCAGGGCACCGGCCTTGGCCTGGCGATCTGCCAGGGCATGGTTGGCGCACATGGGGGGCATATCAGCGTGGCGGATGGCATTGAAGGGCGGGGTACCTGCATCACCTTGTTTCTGCCGCTACAATCTCAGCCGGGCTTGGACACTGACCTTTGAAAACGTGTGCCTACTGTGGCGAGGGAGCTTGCTCCCGCTGGGCTGCGCAGCAGCCCCAAAACCATTCGGTCGCGACGCATCACCTGCCTGACTAGTTTGTGAGCGCTTCGCACTCCAGCGGGAGCAAGCTCCCTCGCCACAACAGGTTCGTTTCTACAATGGTTTGTTTTTAATGGATATTGATTGGACACCATGAGCCAGACCGCGACGATTCTAGTCATTGATGACGAACCGCAGATCCGCAAATTCCTGCGCATCAGCCTGGCCTCCCAGGGCTATAAGGTGATCGAGGCCGGCACCGGCACCGAAGGCCTTGCCCAAGCGGCATTGAGCAAGCCGGACCTGCTGGTGCTGGACCTGGGCTTGCCCGACATGGACGGCCAGC
Source organism: Pseudomonas sp. R4-34-07 (assembly GCF_003852375.1). NCBI lineage: Bacteria > Pseudomonadati > Pseudomonadota > Gammaproteobacteria > Pseudomonadales > Pseudomonadaceae > Pseudomonas > Pseudomonas sp. R4-34-07. Next base: position 1,716,456 of record NZ_CP027760.1, read on the forward strand.
AAGTGCTGCGCGAGTTTCGCGAGTGGTCGACGGTACCGGTGCTGGTGCTGTCGGTGCGCGCCAGTGAGGGCCAGAAGGTCGACGCCCTCGACGGCGGCGCCAATGACTACGTGACCAAGCCCTTCGGTATCCAGGAATTTCTCGCCCGTGTGCGTGCGTTGTTGCGCCAGGCACCGGCGGGCGAGTCTCAGGAAGCCGCCCTGAGTTTCGGCCCGCTGACGGTAGACCTGGCCTACCGCCGCGTCCTGCTGGACGGTGCCGAGGTGGCGTTGACCCGCAAGGAATACGCGGTGCTGGCGCAACTGGCACGGCATCCAGGGCGGGTGATTACCCAGCAGCAATTGCTCAAGGATATCTGGGGGCCGACCCACACCGAAGACAGCCACTACCTGCGCATTGTGGTGGGGCATTTGCGGCAGAAGCTGGCGGATGACCCGACGCAGCCGAGGTTTATCGTGACTGAAGCGGGGGTGGGGTATCGATTGCTGAATACTTAGGGTGGATAGAGTTTCGCTGCCTCAACAAGCGTCATCGCGGGCAAGCCCACTCCCACATTCGACCGCATGCTCATGTTGAACTCAGTCCAATTGTGGGAGTGGGCTTGCCCGCGATGGGGTCGTCAGCAACGCCTACACTCTCAAGACTGCTCACTCTCATACCGATCCAACGTATCACTGGCAATTTCCCGTCCCAACGCGATCAACTCCGGCGCCTTGTAGAACTCGAAAAAACGGCACACCCGCTTGGGCACGTTGATCAGCACATCCGGCGGGTAGCCGGCGATTTTGTACTGTGCCAATGACGTTTGCATCACTTCGAAACTCTGGTTGATCAGGTCCAGCAGCGACGCAGGCCCGACGTTATCGATAATGAACGAGCCTGTGGCCGACTTCGGCGTGCCGGGTTTTTCCGGCGCGGCGGCGGGTTGCTGGGATTCGGGCTCGGCCGACTCCAGCCATGGGTTGATCTCGGCGGCCTGGGCCTGCAACGCTTCCTGCTCGAGCTTCATCAACTGCTCGGCCTGTTTGCGTCGAAACGGCAGGTGCGAACCCAATGATTTTGCCAGGCTGTTGAAGCGGCTCTTGAATGCCGGCGGGCGCTGGATCACCGGCAAATGATAGTGCTTCTGGTTGGTGGCGTTGAGGTTGACCGCGATGATCAAGTCGCAATGGCTGGACACCACCGGCACGATGGGCAACGGGTTGAGCAAGCCGCCATCCACCAGCATGCGGTTGCCCTGCATCACCGGCGTGAACAGGCTGGGGATCGCGGCCGAGGCGCGCATGGCCTGGTGCAGGCAGCCTTCCTGGAACCAGATTTCCTGCTGGTTGGTGAGGTCGGTAGCCACGGCGGTGTAGGGGATGCGCAGCTCTTCGATATTGATCTCGCCGACGATCTTGCGGATCTGCCCGAACACCTTTTCACCGCGAATTGCGCCCAGGCGAAAGCTCACATCCACCAGGCGCAACACGTCGAGGTAATCGAGACTTTCGATCCAGTTTCGGTACTCGTCCAGCTTGCCGGCGGCATAGATTCCGCCGACCACGGCGCCCATCGAGCAGCCGGCAATACAGGCGATGTCATAGCCGCGTCGTTCGATCTCTTCGATCACCCCGATATGGGCGTAGCCCCTGGCTCCGCCGGAGCCCAGCACTAAGGCAACACGTTTCTTCATGACCAGATCCTTCGTGAAACAGGTGCCCACAATGCACCCATCAAGGGGGCCGCTACAATCCTCGGTAAGCCTTGGCAATATTTTTCCAGAATCACGACTAGGCTCGGGTATGCTCTGGCAATGGGTACTACTGATTTCAGGCTAAGGACAAGGCACTTTTCCCTGTAGGCAACGTCTACAGGCTACGACAGATTTTGTATATTTTGAGGTGTCATCGATGAAAGCCTGGATGTGTGTTCCCGTGATCCTGTTGGCCTTGGCGGGCTGTGCCGGGAAAACCGCGTATCGCGACAGCTGCGGGTCGCAGTTGGATGCCGCCTGGAAAGAACTGGACCTGGCCAAGGCCGAGGGCTTCGCGGGCACCGTCAGCTACTCCAAGGCTTTGTCGTTGTTGACCGGGGCCAAGACCCAGCAGCAATTCGAAGCGTTCGAAGGGTGCTCCAACAAGGCCGAGAAAGCGCGCTTCTATATCCGTGAGTCACGCGCCGGGCGTTGATTCGCTAGCCGCGAGTAGGCTGTTTCATCACACAGGGAGGGCAGGATGTCAGCGCTGGTCAATCAGTTGGTCGCTCAGGTCATCGGCCTGGAAGTAGGGTTACTGAGCTGTCAGGCGCGTCTTGCCGCTGTCACCGATGATGAAGCCTTGCATGATCTGCGCACTACCGTGCGCCGCATGCGCAGCCTGTTGCGCCCCTTGCGCGGGTTACCGGGTGTCGAACAGCTTGAATCGGCCGCCCGCGCGGTGGGCCAGTTGACCACACCGTTGCGTGATCGTGAGGTGCTGGCGGCGTACTTGCAGCAGCAAGGCCATTATGAGGCGGCTGAGCGGCGTCTGCGTCTGCAGCCTGAGGCCTATCGCCAGGTGGCGCAGAGCTCGCAGCTCGCGCACCTGCTGCAGATCCTCGATGCGTTTCCACGGTTTATCCGCGCTTCCCAACGGCAGAAATTGCTCAAGGGCCTGCGCTCGCGCATCCAGAAACGCCTGACCAAGCAATGGAACGCACTCGACCACGCGCTGAAAGACCCCGAGCATGATCGCCACCGTTTACGCTTGCTGATCAAGCGCGTGCGCTACGCCGCCGAGGCGTATCCCGAGCTGGACAAACTGCCTGCCAGCACGCTGTCACACCTGAAAAAAGCCCAGGGCGCCCTGGGGGACTGGCATGACTGCTGGCAGTGGTTGCTCCAGGCTGAGCAACAGGCTGATCTCAAGCCCTGCGTCGCGACTTGGCGTCAAACCATGGTCAAGGCCGAACGGCAAGCGGGCCGGGTACTGGACAAGCTCAGCGCCGATTGTTTCTGAGCCGGTCCGGTTTTTGGCCGGAATAGGTGCTGTATCTGGCGGGTTTGGTGGTTAAGATCCCCTCATCGATTTTCTTGATGTGAGGTCGCCATGCGCTTTAGTGATTTGCTCGACGCTGCCCGTCAAAACCCACAGGATGTCACCATCCCTGCCGAATGGGCCCAAGGCCGCGCCACCTTTGGTGGTTTGGTCGCCGCGTTGCAATACGAAGCCTTGCGCGACCAGGTGCCGGCAGACCGGCCGCTGCGCTCACTGGCAATCACCTTCGTTGGCCCGGTCGCGCCGGATGTACCCGCTAGCTATCAGGTTGAAGTGTTGCGCGAAGGCAAGGCTGTCAGCCAATTGCTGGGCCGTGTGGTGCAGAACGGTGAAGTGGCGACCTTGGTCCAGGCCAGTTTTGGTGCGCCCCGCGCGTCGGAAATTGACGTCGCGAGCGAGCCGCCACCGGTGTTCAAACATTGGGACGAATGCCAGGAACTGCCCTATATCAAGGGCGTCACCCCGGAATTCATGCGGCATCTGGCAATGCGCTGGAGCGTCGGCGGCCTGCCGTTTACCGGCAATAAATCCCGCGACATGGGCGGTTGGGTAAGGTTGCGTGGGGACGTGAAAGAAGAGCCTCTGACCGAGGCGCACATCCTCGCACTGGTCGACGCCTGGCCGCCGGCATTACTTCCGCATTTGAAGAAACCGGCGCCGGGCAGCACCCTTACCTGGACCATCGAATTCATCCAGCCGTTGCAGCACCTGACCACTCTCGACTGGTGCCAATACCACGTCAACATCGAACACGCCCGCGACGGCTACGGCCATGCCGCGGCCGCGCTCTGGAGCCCGACCGGCGAGTTGATCGCCCTCAGTCGCCAGACCGTGGTGGTTTTCGCCTGACCCTCAATACCGGTGACGCTGGCGCCACGCCCGCCACCAGCCGCCGCTGAGCACAAAGCGCGGAAACGTCACGAACTGCTCGACCACCAGGCGCTGCACCGCGTCGTTACGATCACTGAACGGCTCGCTCGCCTGGGCTTCCAGGCTGTGACCGTGACGCTGCAGCGCCAGGCCCGCCAAAATGCCGATCACGCCTACGGCAAAACTCACCAGGCTCAGGCTGAACACACCGGAAACGATCAACAGAAAGCCAATGATGAACAGCGGCACGGCAATCAGGTGCAAAGCCAGATTGGTCGGGTGTTGATGGTTTTGTGGGTAATTACGCCATTGCCAGGCGGGGAGATTGGGGTGACGTTTGCCCATGGTGGTGAATCCTTTGTCCGTTTAAACAACTTGGAGGGAGTTTAGGTGTAGATGGGCAAGGGTACGAATTAAGGCTAACTATGAAGTTCATAGGGGGACGCAGAATTTTTAGGGCTAGAAAAAATAATCATCTGGTCCATTTATGTATACATTCGGAGCGCAAATTGAAATGGATTTGGCTTTGAATTCAATTAAAGAGCTTTCGTTGGTTGCTTTAAAGTGGAAATGATTATTTTATTTAGTAATAACGACAAAGAATACTTCTCTAACGGGAATGTTGTGTATTTTTAACTCGCGAATGCCATGACAATCAATGCCCATTCTGCAGGTGTTGTAGCCTTTTCCTTCCCATTTTTTTGGCAAAATATCTGGAAACTCGGGTATGTCGAATCCTAACCCCACAGAAGGTCGATAATTTTCTATTTGCAAAGAAAAAAGAGCGATTTTTCCGATTCCTATGGGCATACTAAAAATCTTTTCAAAAAAAATATTATGATCTAGTTCATTCCAATACTTCATCAGTTTTTCCTAAAGTTGTAATGATCCTTGCCGCCGTCTACGGTTCCGTTTCGAGGCTTTGCAATTGGTCGAAAACTGAAGTGCGCTTTTTGGTCTCCTATACCGTCCGCCCTGCCAAATCTCTGTCCGTTTAAGCAACCTGGATAGTATAGGTTGGGGGGCGGCGAATTGGGGATGGCTATGGGGGCCATAGTTGCCGTTAAGTGCGTTTTAGCGTCACCTATGACCAGGTATCTGACCAATCGTGGTCGCCCGGTTCGGGACAGTTCATATACACGGACGGACCGGCTAAAAATAACCACTTGGCCTTAAATTCAATAGAGGCATTTTTCGACTTGGCAGTAAATAAAAAGTCATTATTGTCTTGCTCTATTTTAGTAGTGAAAACTTCTCTCTTCGGAAGGTTTACTATTTTTAAATCGCTTACTTCCAAGCATTTGAGGCCAATTCTGCATGTGTTATAGCCTTTGTTTTTCCATTTTTCAGGTAAGCGATCAGGAAATTCTGGTATATCAAAACCAATCCCCACGTCAGGTCGATCGTTTTCTATGTTTACTGCATGTATATAAATTTTGCCAATTTCAACTGGGTAACTAAATACTTTGTTGAAAAAGATAGTGTCATCAAGGTTATTCCAGTGTTTCATTTTTTGTTCCTGAATGGCCAATGGTCTTTTGTGCCCGGGAGCCCAGCCGGCAGGCGCTGGCCTATTCGGGTTAGCTCTTACTTGGCCTAGGGCTCGCTTCGTTCGGCACCTATAGATGCTATCCATTTTTTGTAGAAGCGATGCTGTTGATGTGGATCATTCGTCAGATTTTGATCTTCAAAATCAAATATGTGAACCAAGTCTTCTCGTGTTGTACGTTTTCCAAGGGTCAATTCATAGGCGACCATCCCGCCACTCATTTGTGAGGACATGCTTGAGGGTCGGACATTTATTTTCGCGCCTTTACAAAGAAACTGTATGTGTGGGAAGTCAGCCATAACTTTTCCTAAACATATATAAATGTCCTCCGCCGTATACAATTTTTCAAAGTTATCTGCTTCGGAAAACATTAATTTTGTATGGGCTGAGTCGTACTTAAAAGTAACGTACTTTTCTACATTGTCTATTATGGCTTTGATTTTTTTTGTTTTCATTTGATCTCCCTGTTTGGATTCGGAATTGAATAGCCTACGTAGCTACCATCACGCTTAACTGGAGTTACCCCTAAAATGTCTGCTGTATTGATTTTACTTTGTATAGCGATTTCTGCCTCGCTGTCAAAAGGAGCCAATTTCCCAAGCTCTTTGTTGACGTCGCGTCCGGGGATTTTCCGCAAAGCGTAGAGAAATCCTTTTCGAGTTCCGTATCTAGTCGCAAAATCGATTCCTATGAGCGTCGATGGAGAAGTACTGATAAAGTTACTTGGTGGGTTGTTACTATCCAAAGCGTGCAAATACAAGTCATTGCTTTCACCTTTGCTTTTGAAACCATTTTTAAATACATGGTCTGGTGTCTTTTCATCACCCCGATAAAGGTATTTTTCGCCGCTATTGATTGGCTGCTTAGGATCCCCTTTAACTGGAGGCGTAACTGTTGCAGGGTCCTTTACCTCAGACCTCGATCGGCAGCCATCCCCTCCTGGGCAATTATTTAATCCTAGCGGGTCTACCCAGCCTGTCGGATTGGGCACGTACTGGTATGCATTGATCCCACCGGCCAGCTTCACCGGGTCAGGCGTCAGGTAACGACCAATATCCGGATTGTAGTAGCGATGGCGGTTGTAGTGGAGGCCGCTTTCCTGATCGAAGTATTGGCCTTGGAAACGTAGTGGGTTGTCGACTTTGCCGACGTCGAGACGGCTGATTTCGCCGTAGGCGCGGTAGTGGGCGGACCAGACGATTTCGCCTTCAGGCGTGGTGAGTTCCTGTGGGGTGCCGAGGTGGTCGAGTTGGTAGTGGTAGGGCTTGGTCTCTGCTGGGCCGAAGCCTTCCAGCAGTGCCAATGGGCGGAAGCTGTCGGGTTCGTAGAGGTAGCTGCGATGACGATCCGCGTGATGTTCAGCGACTACTTTGTCGCCTTGCCAGAAGAACTCCGTGGTGATGTCGTCGACGGTTTTGCTGATGCGCCGACCGAACGGGTCATAGCGATAATTAGCAGTTTGGCCGTTAGGCTTGGTGATGCCGATCAACCGGTGCTGGCAGTCGTAGCGGTACTCGGTGACGAGTGAGTGACCCTTGCCACGTCGCTCGCGTATCAGGTTGCCGAAGGCGTCATAGTCGTAATGGTGATCGCCTTGGATCACCAGCCGATTACCCGCGACGATGTCCGGGCCCGGCCTGTCCTGCATCAGCAGGTTGCCGGCCGGGTTGTGGCCGAAGCGTTCCTGGACGTCTTGCGAATGATCGGCGCGGGTCAGGCGGTGGAGCGGGTCGTAGCGGTAAAGGTGTTCGCCTTTGCGGGTGTCGTGCAGGCGGGTGAGGTTGCCGGTTTTGTCGTAGTCGTAGTGGCGTTGGTAGAGGTGGTTTTGCTGTTGGGTGACGGCGTGGGTATGTAGCCGGTTTTGCTCGTCATAGTGGTAATGGCTGAGCAGTTGGCCTTGTTGGCGTTGGTGTTCGCGGCCGGCTTTGAACAGGTGGGAAGTTAGCAACGAACCGTTCAGCTCGACGGTGGCGAGGTGGCCGCCTTTGTCGTGGTTGAAGGTGAGGCGGTTGTTGTCTGGTAGGCGTAAATGCTGAAGTTGGCCGCAGGCGTCGTAGCCATAGCGCAATGTGCCCCAGCCTTGGTGTTCGGCGGTGAGGCGGTTTTGGCGATCGTATTCGTAGGCCAGGAACCAGTGGCCGTCGTCGACGCTGAGGAGGTTGCCTTGGCGGTCGTAGGCATAGTCGACAATGCTGCTATCGGGCAGGGTTTTTCTTACGAGGCGGCCGGCGTGGTCGCGTTCGTAGCGGGTAATTAACTGACTGCCATCGTCGCCGTGTTCGGTTTTTTCCAGCAGGTTGCCGTTGAGGTCGTAGGCGTAGGCGGTGCGTTGGCCGTCGAAGCCGGTTTCCTGCTGGATCAGGCCGTTGGGGTGGTAGTCGAGCTGGTAGGTTTCGCCGACTTCGTTTTCGATGGCGGTCAGCAGCAGCCGGGCGTTGTCGTAGAGATACTTGACCTGGGTGCCATCGGCATTGATGCGGCGGCTGATCAGGTGCAGACCGTCGGCGTATTCGTAGTGGGTGACGTGGCCGAGTTCATCGCGCTCGGCGATGATTTTTCCGTAGGGGTTGTAGCTGAATTCTCGTGCGGCACCGTCCGGCAGTACCAAGCGAGTTAACCGACCTACGCTGTCCCATTGATACTGGATCAGCGCGCCCTGTTCATCCTCACGCGCAACCTGCCGGCCCAGGTCGTCATAGCGGTAGCGCTTGATCCCACCATTGGGCAATTGCTCTTCAACGAGCTGCCCGCGTTCATTCCACACCAACCGATGACAGCTGTTGTCGGGATACCAAACCCCGGTCAATTGCCCCCGTTGGTCATAGCTGTAGTCGGTCGCGTTGCCATCGGGATCGATCTGGCGAATGACATCGCCCTGGTCATTACGCTCGTATTTCCAGACCGCCTCACCACGTCTTACAACCCGTACGAAACCGTTGTCATGCTCGTAGGACGTCGGCTCGTCATCCCCCGGAAACAGCGCGACCAAGCGTCCGGCGGCGTCGTATTGATAGGCCGTCACCGCACCCATCGGGTCCTGCTCGACGGTCAGGCGGCCCTTGTCATCGTAGGATTTGAAATGCTGGGCGCCGTCGGGATCGATGCGCTGTACCAGCCGCGCCCGCTGGTCATGTATGTAAACTTCCTGGCTGTCGTCGGCGTTGTGCACGGTGACGCGACCGTCGTCACCCCAGGCATACCGCGTGTCCATCTGCGAAAAACTGGCCCAGTGCCGGACACAGCGTGCGGCCTTGCCGGCGCGTTCCCATTCCCAAAAGAAACTCGCCCCACCGGCCAGTTGCCGTTCAAGAATGACGTGCTGCTCGTCGTACCGATAATGCTCGCATTCACCGACAGCGTTGGCTGCTGAAACCAGTCGTCCGGCGGCGTCATAGGCGTAGGAAACGACGTTCTGCTCGGTCACCCAGACGAAGGGTTCATGCCCCTTAGCGCGATGAACCTGGTAGTCCACCGCCACGATGCGGTCGAACTCATAACGCAACAAAAGCGAACGGCCCGCGCCGTTATCCAGCCGCTCAATCCGCCCCAATCGATCCCGGACAACCAACAACCGGTTGTCATACGCATCGCTGATCGCCGTCAGCACACCGTCGCAAAAGTGGTAGAACCGCGACCCCTGGGCCAGCACCAGTTCGTCAGGCAATGACCCCAAGTAAATCGCCGCTTCCGCCAGGCTGTTGGTAATCGCCGGCCGAGCCACCGTCGGCAAGGGGAGGGTGGTCGAGCGATTCTCATGATCCGTCCACACCACCGAATCGCCCACAACCACAAGCCGCTGCGCCAGCGCATGACTCCAACCAAACCCCAGTCCACAGTCCACTTCCACCGCACTGCTGCGATACAAGCGCGTCCACTCGAACGGCAAGATCCCATCCAGCGCGCCATCGGTGAGCGTCAGCAGTTCCTCGCCGGTAACCATCGACACCGGGCAACCGTGGGTAACGGTTTTATCCGCAGAGTCAGCAGCCTCCCCAGCCGGATTTTTAGACGGGGCGGGCACATCATCCACCGCCTCCTGCCGCACCAACGCCGTACGCTGCGTCTTGCTGCGCACCGCCGGCACCGCGTTCGAAACCAGCGTGTCGCCGACCTTCAACGGCGCCACCGGCACCGCCTTGACCGGCGTCGCCGCACTGCTCAGCAGTAACGGCTTGGCCGCCTCCACATGGGTTTCCAACCCAGGCCCTACGACCTGCTTGGCCAAAAGCTCCAACAACGCCCGCGCCCGCCCGGATTTGACCTGGCTGAGTACCTGAGCCCCCAACCGAAGCTGGATCCCAATTCCCCGCGTCGCCCATATCAGCAACAGATTGATCAACACTTCGCCGGTAATCTCACCCAGCAGTTCATACATCTCGGGCGGTGGCAGCATGCGCATCCAGGCCACCGCCGCCGAGAGATAAATGAACAACAGTGGCTCATCACTGAGCACCAGCAAACCCTGGGCGAGCGTGTCTTTACCCAGCTTGAGTAACTGATCCAGTTCGGCTTGGGAGATGTACTTCAACAACCGTTCGCTGTTGGACTTGAGGTTCGCCAGCAGGTCGTACAGCTCGGTAATGTTGTCCCACAGGTTGTAAAAGGCCTTGCCAATCCCGGTTGCAAAGGCCGCTCCCTGTTTCGCGCTGCGCGTGAAGGACGGGGCGTTTGCAAAGTCGGCCCACTGACGCTTGAAGCGCTTGTTCCATTGCTGGCGCAGGTCAGCTTCCAGCCCGGCGATCACCGACTGGTAGGACGCATACAGCGCCTTGACGTGATCCTTGGAAACGTTGGGGTAAAAGGTGACCTGGTACTGCTGGTCACGAGTGCATTCTGGAACTTCAAGAATGCCGCTGGGGCCGATGGTTCGATGCAGCGGCGCGCCAATGGGAGTGCCGTCCTTGGCGATGGCTTGCAGCGTGACCGGCGTGTTGCCGATCGGCACGAACCGGGTGCTTTCGAACAGATGCACCAGGGTCAGCCCACCCTGGGCTTTGCACATGGCGACGGTGCGACTGGGCATGTCGGAAGAAATCGGCGCAACCAGTGCGACGTCTTCCCCGACCTTGAACACCTGCTCCACTTCCAGTGCCGAGCCACTTAAAAAGCTGTCGGCCCAGTCGTCGAACGTATTCAGGCAGTCGCGCAAATTCCGAAGAATGCTTTCAACATCCGGCGCTTCGGGGTCCATGGGGGCCAGCACAAAGCTGGCAATCACCGGAATCAAAAGACGGCCCCGGCGACCTGGGCCCTAACGAAAAAAACCATCTGCACTCCCTCGCACTGTTTGATCAGGCGAGGGACTTTGCAGAGGTTCGTCGGTAAAAGAAGTCGGCGTTATTCGCGGGAGTGGCGAGGAAGTTTCGTCTTAATCTCAGGTAGGCTGTGGCTTGGTCGTAGGAATCGGATTACGGTCTGAACGGTCCTACAGCTTCAACTGCCCGATCGCCTTGCTCAACTCTCCCGCCAACGCCGCCAGTGCATGGCTGGTGGTCGCCGAATCCACGGTCTGCCGCACGGTGTTCTCGGTTACATCACGAATACTCACCACCGCGCGGTTCATCTCTTCGGCGACATGGCTTTGCTGTTCGGCGGCCACCGCGATCTGGGTGTTGCTCTCGCGCATCTGCGCCACGGCGCCGGTGATGTCGGCGAGTGCGGCACCGGCTTCCTGGGCCTGTTTTACGCAGTCGTCAGCCTTGAACGAGCTTTCCTGCATGAAGTCCACCGCGTCGCGGGTGCCGGCTTGCAGCGCCGAGACCATGCGGGTGATTTCGTCGGTGGAGCTTTGTACGCGCTTGGCCAGGTTGCGCACTTCGTCGGCGACCACCGCAAAGCCACGGCCCATTTCTCCGGCGCGGGCAGCTTCGATGGCGGCATTGAGGGCGAGCAGGTTGGTCTGTTCGGCGATGCTGTGGATCACCCCGACCACGCTGTTGATTTTCTGGCTGTCTTCGGCGAGTTTCTGGATCATCTCTGCGGTCTGTTGCACGCCGCTGGACAGCCCGGCAATCGAACGTTGCACGCGGGTGACCACTTCCTGGCCGCTGCCGGCGAGGGTGTCGGCAGTTTGCGAGAGGTCGCGGGTGGCACCGGCGTGCTGGGCAATGTGGTAGACGGTGGCGGTCATTTCGTTGATCGCCGTGGCGGCCTGGTCGGTCTCGCTTTGCTGGCCGAGCATGCCGCGCTGCACCTCGTTCATGCTGCCGGCCAGCCGCGCGGCGCCCTCGTCCAATTGTTTGGCAGTATGGGCGACGGTGTTGACCACCCGCTGGTAGCCGGCCTGCATGGCGTTGAAGGCGCTGGCCATCTGCCCGACTTCATCCTTGCAGGCCAGGGGCACGCGGGCGGACAAATCGCCGGTCTTCTCCACATGCAGCATCACGTCCTTGAGGGTGTTGAGCTGGCTGAGCAGGAAGCGGATCAGCAGTTGTGAGGCGCCAAGCATCGCGAGCATCAGGATCGCCACCGCCAGCGCATAGTTGACGAAACGTTCGCCGAACACCTGCCGCAGGCTTGGCGCGTAGGCGAGTACGGCGACTTGCTGTCCGTCGGCACGGCGGATGACCTCGGCGCCCAGCAGCGGATTGACGCCGAACAATGGCAGGTGACTGAGCTCGATCCAGCCGCTGGCGTCTTGCAAGGCTGACAGATCCTCGCCTGCGCGTTGTGGGACTTGGCCACGGGTGAAGGTCAGCCAGTTCTCGCCAGCGGGCAGTGGCTTGTCAGCCGGCCAGGCGTTGAGCAACTGCGCCTGGGCCTGGGCCGACACTTGGGACGCTTGGCTGCGCGCCTGTTGTTCGAGCTGGACGGCATACAGCACCAGCAGCAGGGTAGTGATGAAGGCCACCGCGTTGACGGCCCAGAATTTGTATTTAAGCGAGATATTGCTAAGCCAGGCACCCATGGAAGGTTTTCTCTGATAGCGGAAACAGCATTGGCAAGGTGCCATTATTGTGCCGCTACTCAGGAAAGCGTTTTTGACATGGGTCAATGCGCCGCATCACTCCACGGCAGGCAGGCCGAAAAAGGCGCGGGCACAGGCGGTGCTGTGCATCGCCAGCTCTTGCATCGTTTCATTGCGATGCAGGGCAGCCTCGCGCAGCACGTCGGTGAGGAACGCCGGTTCATTGCGGCCGTTCTTCGGCTTCGGGCGCAGCGTGCGCGGCAGCAGGTAGGGCGCGTCACTTTCCAGCATCAGACGGCCACGGGGAATTTCCCTGACCAATGGGTGCAGATGCGTCCCACGGCGCTCGTCGCAGATCCAACCGGTGATGCCGATGTGCAGGTCAAGGTCGAGGTAGCTGAAGAGCGCCGCTTGTTCGCCAGTGAAGCAATGCACCACGGCGGCGGGCAAATGGTCACGGTAGTCCTTGAGAATCTCCAGCAGGCGTTGGTTGGCATCGCGCTCGTGAAGGAACACGGGAAGTTTCAGCTCGACGGCCAGGGCCAGGTGTTCCTCGAGGACTTTTTCCTGCTGTGGGCGCGGCGAAAAATCACGGTTGAAATCCAGTCCGCACTCGCCGACGGCGCGCACGCGTGTTTCGCCGAGCAAGTCGCGCAAACGTTGGGCGCTGTCGCGGTTCCAAGCGCTGGCGGAGTGGGGATGGATACCAGCGGTGCTGAACAGGCGTTGTGCGCTTTCATCGAGTTTTACGCACAGTTCCAGGGCCTGCTCGCTGCCTTCGACGCTGGTGCCGGTGAGCACCAATTGTTTCACGCCAGCGGCGTAGGCACGCTCGAGAACGGCCGAGTGCCTCTCGTCGAAACTGGGGTTGGTCAGGTTGACGCCGATATCAATGAGTTGCATGGTGCTATCTCCGCCTGCGGCCGGAAAGCATATCAGAGCTGTAGATTTATAAGAAAAACGAAGAACTACAACGCGTTATCGCTGTCTTTGAACGTCGCAAGCGACATTGTGCCGGGCCCGCTGCCTCTCACCGTGTCGCCGTTGCGCGCCTTGCCAGCGCTTAAAGCGCTCTGTTTCTGACGCCCAACACCTCGCATTCACGAAGGCGTTGGCCAGTATTCTTTCCGGAGAGCGGATGATCCGACCCTCGGCGTTGCTTGTAGTGTGCGTGACGTTACTGCTGCCCATGGCGGCGGTCGCGCGTCTGGATGGGCCGCTGGAAGTGACAAAGCCCGGCAAGGTGCGTGACCTGGCAGACATTCGTTCCAGCCGCACCCTGCGTGTACTGGTCAACCAGAGCCGTAACAGCTCCGGTGAAGTGCAGGGCCAGGCCATCGGTGTCGAATATCATCGCCTGCGTGCGTTCGAGCAGTACCTCAATGGCCATGCCCGTGATGGCCAGCAAATCAACCTCAAGATCATCCCCAAGGCCAAGGAGCAGTTGCTTGGCGCACTGGCCCGTGGCGAAGGCGACCTGGTTGCCCCTGGCGAATTGCTGGACGTGAAGGCCGCGCACAAGATCAGCGCCAGTGCCCCGATCGCCAGCGATGTGCCGTTGTGGCTGGTCGGCGTCAAGGGTGAACGCCGGTTTACCAGGTTGGAGCAGTTGTCGGGCCGCACCCTGACGCTGACCACCGGCAGCGCGGCGGCGGATGCGATCAGCCAGGTCAATCAGAAGCTGGCCCTGCACAAGCAGCCGCCGATCAAGGTGGAATGGGTCGACCCGAGCCTGGCGGTGGAAGACGTGCTGGAGATGGTGCAGGCCGGGATCTTTCACCTGACCATCGTGGAAAAGCCGATTGCCGAACGCTGGTCGAAAATCCTGCCCAAGTTGCGCTTTGACAAGCAGGTGGCCATCAGTGAGCCGGGTGACGAGTACTGGTTCGTGCGCCAGGATGCGTCGATGCTGCGGGCGAGCATCGATCGCTTCCTCAAGACCTATCACACCCCCTCCGACCAGGATGTGGCGTTCCAGCGTATCTATCGACGTCTCTATCAAGTGCGCAACCCGTTGGCCCGCGCCGATCGTCAACGCCTGGAGAAACTGCGCCCGATCCTGCAAAAGCATGCACGCGAGCAAGGCATGGACTGGTTGAACCTGGCTGCGCTGGCCTTCAAGGAGTCTGCGCTGGACCCTGGCGCACGCAACAGCGGTGGGCCTACCGGTTTGATGCAGATCACGCCTTCGGCGGCGCAGCGGGTGGGCGTCAACAATATCGAGAATCTGGACAGTAATGTGCAGGCGGGTGCGCGCTACCTGGCGATGATCCGGCGTAAGTTTTTCGCCAGCCCCAAGCTCAATGAGCGCGAGCGCATGGCCTTTGTGCTGGCGGCGTATAACATGGGGCCGGAGCGGGTGCAGGGCATGCGTACCGAAGCCAGGCGCCGGGGGCTCAACCCCAATCAGTGGTTTTTTCAGGTTGAACGCATTGCCATGGAGCAGGTGGGGATGGGCGGCGTCAGCTATGTTAATAGTGTCAACAAATACTACTTGGCGTTCGATCGGGAGCGGGAGTCCCTGGAGCCGCCAGCGCCGAAAGTTGTGTCTCGCAAATAATCGATTTTATCGATATTGATAAGGCGATTTTTCGGCTTTTATCATTGTTTAAACTGATTAATATAGCGGCCAACCAACCCCTACCTGAAAAAGGATTTACCCCATGAGCCCACTGATTACCCGCGTCCTGTCGACCCGTGCCGGCTACGGCCTGACTGTTCTGCGCATTTTCGTCGGCATTATCTTCGCTGCCCACGGCTCGCAAAAACTCTTCGGCTGGTTTGGCGGCGGTGGTCTGGCGGGAACCGCCCAGTGGATGGAGAGCATTGGCCTGGCGCCGGGCACGCTGATGGCCGTGCTGTCGGGTGGCACCGAGTTCTTTGCCGGCCTGGCGCTGATCATCGGCCTGCTTGCACGCCCAGCAGCATTGGGCCTGACCTTCCTGACCCTGGTGGCGATCTTTTCGGTGCACATTCATAACGGGCTGTTCATGGCCAACAATGGGTATGAATTCGCCCTGGCCCTGCTTGGCGGCTCGCTGGCGGTGCTGTTCGAAGGCGCCGGCAAACTGTCGGCCGACCGCGCCATCGCCAACTGAGCGTTTCGCACCTCATGAGAGGCCCGCCCTGTGCGCGCCTTTTCGTTGCTCGGGATTCTTGACACTGCCCCGCCAGCTTCTCTAGGATGCTGCTCATGCGCCGATTTAAACAGCTAATTGCGGGGCGCCACTGGACTCGATGCAGTCCGACAGAACCATGCACTCGTCAGGAGGCACGGGTCGAAATACCGCTAAAGCGCTGGTTCGGTGTTGCCTCTCACCTGCCCGCAGACTTTTGAGGCAGAGACACGACACGATGAATGCACTACGCCCCCTGATACGCCTGGCCCCGATCACTGCGGACCTGACTCAACGCAACCCGAAAATCCTCCTGGGCGGCAAGCACCAGCCTACGCTGCTGCGTTACCTGGACGGCTGGCCACGTCGCACCGGGCGGCCTTCGGCGTTCTTGATCCAGTTCGTGGAAGATGGCGACTCCCTGGCCCGTTTTGCCAGTAACAGCTTTGACCTCGCGGTGATCCAGGCGCCGAGTGCGGACAACGCCGAAGAAGTGATCCGCCAACTGACGCGGATTGCCCGGCAAGGGCTGATTGCCCGTCGCTGATTACCAACCCCAAATGTTCAACTGAAGCCCGCGGGCGGCCATCGGCGTCGACACAGCCAGCGATAACGTACCCAGGCGATCAGGCATAACACCAGCGGTACCGTTACGATCATCAGCAGCTTCAGGTTCCGCTCGAAGCGGTGCAGCGGCGCGTACGCCTGAGTCTTGAGGGCATGAAGTTCCATGGGCAGGCGCAGGCGCTCTTTGTTGAGCGCTTGCAACTGGGTATTGGTGTCCACGGCCTGGGTGCCCAAGCGTGTGGCTTGTGGATTCAACCGCTGCCACGCTTGCTCGGTACGCTCAAGACGACGTTCCAGTTCTGCGGCCGTTTCCCGATAGGTCTGTGCGGCGGCTTCGCGCATGGGTTCCAGGGTACTGAGTGAATGCGAAGTGAGGCGCGGACGAATATTCGCCAGTTCTGCGGGAGCCGCCAGGTTATCCAGGGTATTCAATACGAACTGCACGTTGCTGTTGGCCGTTGTCTGGCTGACGGCGTCCGCGAGTAAATCGGTATCGGCAACCACCACCACCTCGATTCGGGCAGCCTTTTGTAAGCCTGGCGGCTGTCCCCTGAGACCGTCAGGAAATGCCGAGTAGGCCGGCCCCTCCAGGCGAGCGGCGATCACATGGCGCTGACCCGAGGTGGAAGCTTCGTCGATGAGTGAATCGAACGCCGTCGCTGAAGCGAAACGCCCGGCGTCCAGCAGCGCAGACTGCCGGGAGCTTTGTAGCAGCGGGGTGAACGTCATCCGGCTTTTTCGAGTGCGCAAGAGTGCGCCACTGCTTGATACGCTCAGGCTGTCGAGTTTCCAGGTGCTGACGTCGTGCGCGGTCATTGCCAGGCGTGGCAGTTTCAACCTGGCTGGGTGCAATACGGTAGGCAAGCCTGGCCCGAGCGAGGCCGAGGAGGCGTAAAGACTGTCAACCAACAGCTTGTTCGCGGGCATCCGTATGCCCCATGTGGTCAACAGGCCATCCAGCTCGGAGTCTACCGCTAAGGTTTCAGCCCCCATCTCGCTCACCGGGTCGATGAAGACCATCAGCTTGCCGCCGCTTAAGGCAAATTGCTCGATGGCGTAAAGGGTTTGTTCGGCTAGCGCCCTTGGCTGTACCACCATCAAGCTACCTACAGATGGAGGCACCTGGGTAATGTTCGATGCCAACTCCACCAGGTTGAAATGCTCGCGCATTTGCTCCAAAAGGTGTCCGGCGGACTCATTCAACGGCAACCCGGACAGGAGGCCGACGCTGGGACGCTGGGGGTGCATCAATTTATGGATCAGCTGGCTGATTTGATACTCGAGCAACGGCTCGTCGTCGGGGTTGAACGCTTCGATACGTTGCGTGCCCTGGCCGGCACGCGTGCCTATAAGGCCGAGGTATCCCTGTGTGTCATCCAAGCCGAATAAGCTGGCTTTGTAGGCGTCTTCTGAAAAAGGAGTGGGGTCAATAACGTGCAAATTGATCATGCCCTCGGCGGCTGCTTCGAATTCCTGGAGCAAGTCTTCTACGCGTTGGCCGAAGCGTTTCATAATGCGGCTTTTCTTCGGTGCAGTAAGTGAGTTGAAATAATACAAGTCCAGCGGGCTATCAAGTGTTGCGAGCAGTTGCCGCGTGGATGGCGATAAGGTGTGAATTTTCTGTTGTGAAAAGTCCCAGCGAATATCGGGTAGTTTGTTTATCCAGACCAGATTGAATGCCAGGAACAGTAATGATATGACGATCAATGTCATACCCGTACGAAGAGCGGATCGCATCAGCGACTTTCCTTCTCAGCTGTTTTTATAGTTGAGTGTGACAATGGATGCAGAGAGAAAAGCAAGGATCATGCTGACAAAATATAAACAGTCATGAAGTGTTATTTTGCCGTTGTCCATTGAGCTGAAGCGGGAAATCGGGTCAAGCCTCATCACGCTATCAACTATCCAGATCGGTGCCTGATGTTCAAGTGCATCCAGGATTGAAGAAAGCCCGCTGATGGTCAGCAGCAAGCCCATCGTCAATAGGAAAATTACAAGGCGCTGGTGCGTGAGTACACAGATAAAACAACCGGCAGCTAGATAACTTCCTGCCAGCAGCCAGCTTGCCAGAAATTGTGATGCGATTACCCCGTTATCAGGCGTTCCAAGATAATGGGCGGCGATCACTATAGGAAAATTCAACAACAGCGCAGCACTGCATACCGCCCAGGCTGCCAGGAATTTTCCGATCACCCGTTCTGCTGAGGTGACGGGCAGGGTTTTGATCATGTTGGAAAATCCGGCGCTGTGTTCATCAGACCACATGTGCATGGATAAGCTGGGTATCAGTAGCAGATAGAGCCAGGGGTGCAGCTCGAAAAAAGCCTGCAAGTCGCTGCTGTCTCGCTCCATCCAGCGGTAGGTGTGCAATCCCAGCGCCGCACATAGCACCAGGAAAAACGCCACGCTCAGGTAAGTGATGGGGGTGCTGGCATAACTGGCGAGTTGGCGTTTGAAAATGAGGGGCAGCAGTTTCAAGGCGATACCTCGTGGCTCAGAGGGTGAACGACATCGTTCAAGCGACCTGGCTCCAGATGCAGTGACGTTATGTTCCAGCCGCGATGGGTAATGAGTGAATTGATGGCGGGGAAGATGGCGTGCCCGGGCATGGCCAGAACCGTCACTTTGCCTGGGTTTAGACGGTCTTCTTCGATGCCTGCAACCCCTGGTAATACCGCAAGCGCGAGTAGATCCAGGGGCGGATCCGCTGCGAGTGTCACCGCCTGGAAGTGCCGGGAACTGCGCTGCAAATCTTCCAGCGAAGCGTCGATAATCAGTCGCCCGCTTGCGATGACCAGGGCGCGGGTGCAGATGTCGGACAGCCAGTCGTAATGGCGGGAGGCAATGATGACGCTCATTTCCTCGTTAAGGGACTGAACAAGCGCCCTGAATTTGAGCCGTTGCTCGGCGTTCATCCCTTCCATGGGCTCGTCCAGCAGGAGCACGCTGGGGGAATGCACAATGGCTTGCGCAATCGCGACTCTGCGCTTCAAGTCCTGGCTGAGCACATTGATGGGGCAGTTGAGTACAGGAAGTAGCTCCAGTCGTGTGGCGACCCGGTCCACGTGCCTGCGTTTTTCGGCACCGCTGAACCCTCGAGCGGCGGCAACGAAGTTGAGGATGCTTTTGACCGACAGCGTGTGATGGGTGATTCCCCCTTGAAGCTGGTAGCCAACGGCTTGCCTGGCGAGAACTGAATCGGTCTGGGTACTGAAACCCTGAATACTGATATGCCCACTGGTGGGCTTGATCATGCCGGAAAGCAAATTCAGCAATGTTGTTTTACCGGCGCCATGCTCGCCCAGCAAACCCACGCATTCCTTGCGTTGGGCACAGAACGAAAAGTCGCTGATCACGCTTTTTTTGCCCAGGTACTTTGTCAGGTTGCTGACCTCGATCATAGGATTACCGAATCTATTGGGCGGTGCCTGAAGAAAGTTTCGTTAGTGTGTGGTGGTGCCTTAAAAAGACTACGTTCAATACCCGTGCTTGGGAACGCTGGGTGCACTTAATAAGTAAAGTCCTACGTTTGAGTTGATAACGTACTGAAACAATTGTTGTGTGTTGAGTACTTAATAATGGTCGGATATTTGTCTGATATTTATATAAGGTTTTCTTTTTATAATGAGGCCTGACTGCCATGATGCTTTTACGTACCCTTGTTCTTGAGCGCAGCGGCGAGAATGCCCCGGTCAACGGCGCACTGCTGTGTGGGTTCGCTGTCGAACAGACTGCTTCCAACTTCCTGGTGTATAGCCTTGATGAAGAAGCCGAGCCTGGTCATTCCAGGGTGTATATCGCGGCCTTGCGCAAAAAACTCGAGCGGTATTTCCTTGGCGGCGTCGAGTCCAAAGAGGATTTGCAAGTAGCGATGCAAGTCTTCAAGCAAATCCTGATGATGGCGGCGGCATCGGGCAATAAGGACAGTGCCCTCAATGAATCTCAGGTTCCGTTTCATTTCATTGACCTGAAAGGCTGCAGGTTGCCGCCTGCCAGGCCCGAGGACCATCACTCGGTGATCGTCAAGAAAGCCCTTGTGATGAAGGTGATTACATTGGGCATGTCTGCCCCTGCTGCGCCTGCGATCGAAAGCAGCGCAGTCATCGTGCCTTCCATTCGCTTTTCATCGCAAATGGTTGCACCGCCCCGAGGCAAGAGCCAGCCCAAGTCCGCCCCGCCGCCTGTGGAAGAAGCCCTCGTTGAAGAGCCACCTCATTCACAGGTCACGGAACCCGAGGTGCCGGAGGTGCCGCAGGTGCCAGCCGAACCCCGAGCGCAGTCCGTTCAGGCAGAACACCTCGAAACCCCGTCGTCCTCCCTCTCTCCGAGGGAGCAGACCTCCATGCTCGAGATAGACAGTACGCTGAGCAATCTCGCAAGGGTTGCCCAGGAACTGACGCAGAAAAAACAGGCCGTTACCGAACGCGAAGAGATGCTTGAACAGTGGCAGGCCCGACTGCAACAACAGCAGACCCAGCAGGATGAAAAAAGCCGGGCGTTGGACCAACGCCATTCGCGACTGCAGGAGCAAGAACTGGAGGTGAGTCAAAAGACCGAAAAGATGGTGCTGATGATGTCGCAGCTATCGCTGATGCGACAGCGCCTGCAAGGCACGCTCGTTGAACTGGACCAGGTACTCGATGGACAGGGCTGAGTCGATGAGCCTGTCGATCTGGAAACTTTGCGCCGTTGATTTATCATCGCTCCCCGCCAGCCGACGCCAGGGTATGATGCCGTGGCCTGTCGACACTAATGGACATTGCCTGGGGATGTGCGCGTTTGAGTACCAAGCTGATTACCAAAGAAGGCCATGAAGCGCTGAAAAAGGAGTTGGACTACCTTTGGCGTGAGAAGCGCCCGGACACGACGCGCAAGGTGACGTGGGCGGCTTCTCTGGGAGATCGCAGCGAAAACGCGGATTACCAGTACAACAAGAAGCTGTTGCGTGAGATCGATCGGCGGGTGCGCTACCTGCGCAAACGCCTCGAAGATATGCGCGTGGTGGAATACATGCCCGAGCAGGAGGGCAAGGTGTTTTTTGGGGCGTGGGTCGATGTCGAGAACGAGCAGGGCGAGACCAAGCGTTTTCGCATTGTGGGGTATGACGAGATCTACGACCGAATGGATTACATCTCTATCGACTCTCCCATGGCGCGTGCGCTGCTGCGCAAGGCGGTGGACGATGAAGCCATCGTGCAGACCCCCGGCGGTGAGGTGTGCTGGTGGATTACCCGGATTGAATATGTGAAATAGCAACGAATGGCGCTTGCTCCGAGTGGAGCAAGCGCCATTCGTGTTTCAGCCCTCGCGCAGCACCGTCAGCGGGCTGGCGTTCAACGCACGGCGTGTACCGAACACCCCGGCGCCACCGATCAGCACCGCACCGATCACTGGCAGCAGCAACAGCCAGGGGTGAGGGTGCCAGGCCAGATCGAAGGCATAGCGGTACAACACCCAGGTCACCAGTTCCGTGCCCAGTGCCGCCAGCAAACCACTGACCGCCCCCAGCAGGCCGAACTCGATGCGCCGGGCCTTGATCAGCAGCCTGCGCTCGGCCCCCAGTGCACGCAGCAGCGCACCTTGGCGGATTCGCTCGTCCAGGGTGGCCTGCAAACCGGAAAACAGCACGGCCATGCCTGCGGCGAGTACGAACAGCAGCACGTATTCCACCGCCAGGGTCACCTGGGCGAGGATGCTGCGCAGCTGTTCCAGCAGGGCCTCGACCTGCAGGATAGTGACGGCCGGAAAGGCTCGGGACAGGTCGACGATCTGTTGGTCATGCCCAGGCGCAAGATAGAAGCTAGTCAGGTAGGTGGTCGGCAAATCCTTCAAAGTGCCCGGTTGGAAGATCATGAAGAAGTTGGGCTGGAAGTTGTCCCAGTTGATGGTCCGCAGGCTAGTGACCCGTGCCTCGCGATTCTCCCCGCCGATGGTGAATACCAGATGGTCGTTGAGCTTGAGTTTCAGGCTTTCAGCCACCTTGGCTTCCACCGACACCCCGGGAATGTCATCGCCCGGTTGCGCGGCCCACCAGGCACCCGCCGTCAGTACGTTACCTGGGGGCAAGTCGGCCGCCCAGGTCAGGCTCAGGTCCCGTTGCACGGCGCGATCACCGCTGGAATCCTTGCTGACAATCTCTTGTACGGGTTCGCCGTTGATGCTGATCAGCCGGCCGGGCACGACGGGATAGAGCGGTGCCGATTGCGCCTGGACTTCCAGAAGGCGGGCGCCAAAGGCGTCTTTGTCGGCTGGCAGGATATTGAGCGCGAAGTAGTTGGGCGCATCCTTGGGCAATTGGTTCTGCCAGGTGTCGAGCAGTTCACCGCGTAGCAGGGCGATCAAGCCCATGGACAACAGGATCAAGCCAAACGCCAGGGACTGGCCGGCGGCCGCCAGTGGATGGCGCAGCAATTGGCCCAGGCCCAGTCGCCACGGCAAGGAGGCGCGCGCAAGTAACCGGCGCAGGCTTTGCAATAACAGCAGCAACAACCCGCCGAGGATCAGTGCGGCTACCACGCCGCCGCCCAATAACGCGAAGGTCAACACCAGGTCGAGGCTCAGGCGCCACATGATCAGGCCCAGGGCAAAGAGCGCCGCCCCATAAACCATCCAGGTGCTCGAGGGGATAGGCAGCAGGTCGCGACGCAGTACCCGCAGTGGCGGCACCCGGCCCAGTGCGGCCAGGGGCGGGAGGGCGAAGCCGGCGAGGGCAACCAGCCCGGTGCCGATCCCTGCAACGGCCGGTAGCAGCCCGCCGGGTGGCACGTCTGCGGGCAACAGGTCGTGCAGGAAGTAGAACAGACCAAATTGCGCGAGCCAGCCGAGGAGGGCGCCGGCCAGGCTCGCCAACAGGCCCAGTACGCTCAGTTGCAGGCTGAACAGCAGCATGGTCTCGCGTCGTGACAACCCCAGGCAGCGCAGCAGGGCGCTGGCGTCGAAGCGGCGGCTGGCAAAGCGGTTGGCCGACAGCGCCACGGCCACGCCGGCCAGTAACACCGCCACCAGGCTGGCCATATTCAGGTAACGCTCGGCCTTGCCCAGGGCACCGCCGATCTGCTGGTTACCATCGCGCGAGTCCTGCAGGCGCTGGTTGGCCGCGAGGCCCGGCTTGACCAGGTCGCGATAGGTTTGCAGCGCCGTGCTGCCCGGTGGTGCGCGCCACAGTTCGCGATAGCTCACGCGGCTGCCAGGCTGGACTACGCCGGTGGCATCCAGGTCCGCCAGGTTGATCATTACCCTGGGCGTGAGGCTGTAGAAATTGCCGGCGCGGTCGGGCTCGTACGTCAGTATGCGTGCCAGCCGCAGGGTCTTCATGCCCACGTCGATGCTGTCGCCGACCTTCAGGTCCAGCGCTGTCAGCAGCCGCGCTTCCACCCAGGCTTCACCGGGTTTTGGGCCGCCGCCTGGGGTTTCGGCGCCAAAGGGCTCACCCGTACTTTTGAGTTCGCCGCGCAACGGGTACTGCTCGTTGACCGCCTTGATACTGGAGAGCTGGATGCCGTTATCCGCGGCGATTACGCTGGAAAATTCGACGATGCGCGCATGATCCAGGCCCAGCTCGGTGCCGGACCTGACCTGCTCGGGGCGGGCCGGCGAGCTGCCTTCGAGTATCAGGTCCGCGCCCAGGAACTCGGTGGCGCGCAACAGCATGGCGCCGTTGAGACGTGCGCCGAAATAGCCGATAGCGGTGCTGGCGGACACGGCCACCAGCAGCGCGAAGAACAATACACGCAGTTCACCGGCGCGGGCATCGCGCAGTAATTGGCGCATGGCAAGGCTGAACAGACGTAACAACGGCAGGCGTGCCATCAAGGCTCCAGGGGCGCGACCATCAGGCCGGCTTCAAGGCGGATCAGGCGTCGGCAACGATGGGCCAGGCGCTCGTCATGGGTGACCAGTACCAAGGTCGTGCCGCTCTCTTTATTGAGTTCGAACAGCAGGTCGCTGATGCGCTCGCCGGTGTGGCTGTCGAGGTTGCCGGTGGGCTCGTCGGCAAACAGTACGTCTGGCTCGGCGGCAAACGCGCGGGCAATCGCCACACGTTGCTGCTCGCCGCCGGACAGCTGGCGCGGCGAATGGGTCAGGCGCTTGCCAAGGCCGACGCGCTCCAGCAGGTGCGTGGCGCGCTCGCGGGCATCTTTGCGGCCGTCGAGTTCCAGTGGCAGCATGACGTTTTCCAGCGCATTGAGGCTGTCGAGCAACTGAAAGGACTGGAACACGAAGCCCACGTGTTCGGCACGGATCCGCGCGCGCTGGTCTTCGTCGAGGCTGCTCAACGCTTGGCCCGCCAGGGTGACTTCACCGCTGCTGGGCAGGTCAAGGCCGGCCAGCAGGCCGAGGAGGGTGGATTTGCCGGAACCGGAGCTGCCGACGATAGCCAGGCTATCGCCCTTGTTCAGTTCCAGGCTCAGTTCGTGCAGGATAGTCAGTTCACCTTCCGCGCTGGGAACCACTTTGCTGAGGTTTCGCGCGGTGAGAATGCTTGCGCCCATGGAGAATCCGATGCGAATGTGGTTTTTGAGTGCTGGCCTGGCCTTGATGTGCATGGCCCAGAACGCAGCGGCGGGTACAGTCCTGATCGTTGGCGATAGTATCAGTGCCGGTTTCGGCCTGGATACCCGCAAAGGGTGGGTTGCCCTGCTGGAGCAACGGCTCAAGCAGGAGGGTTTTGACGATAAAGTGGTGAATGCTTCGATCAGTGGCGACACCAGTGCCGGAGGCCTCGCGCGGTTGCCTGCGGCGCTTGCAGCGCATAAACCGGATGTGGTGGTGATCGAGTTGGGCGGCAACGATGGGCTGCGTGGTCAGCCGCCGGCGCAATTGAAACAAAATCTTGCTTCGATGATTCAGGCGTCCCAGGACAGCGGTGCCAAGGTGCTGCTGCTGGGCATGCAGATTCCACCCAACTATGGCAAGCGTTACGTCGAAGCGTTCGCCAAGGTATTCGGCGAAGTAGCAGAGGAAAAAAAGGTGCCGCTGGTGCCGTTTTTCCTGGAGGGGGTGGGCGGTCACCCCGACCTGATGCAAGCGGACGGCCTGCACCCGGCAGTCCCGGCCCAGGGCAAGTTGCTGGAAAATGTCTGGCCAACGCTAAAACCGCTGTTATGACGCTTTTCTACCGGCAGGCTTTCGGCTAAGGTGGCGCCCCCCCGATTTGGAGCCCCTGATGTCGCGTCCTGCCTGGTCCCTGTTTAATTACCAACTGATCGAGCCGGACGAACAGCTGGATCTGTTCGCCTGCCAGGAAGTCCGGGTGCATCTGGTGGCGCGTCAACTGGAGTTGGGCGGCTCGATTGACCGCACGCTCTGCGGCACCTTACTGCCGGCGCAACCGCTCTGGTCTTCGGTGGATCGTTCGATCTTCCAGGACCAGCGGCTGTGCCCGTTGTGCAGGGCGATTCTCGAGTCGCAAAAGCGCGGTACACCGCCGATCTGGCCAGAGCTGCGCTTCGAGCTCTAGCGCGGCCGGCTTGATGCCAGGCGCTCGCTTCACGTATACAATCAGTTTTTTCCTACCGTCGTCTGCGAAGGATTTTCCGGATGTTGTCGCGCCTCTCCGTCGTTACCTGTTGCCTGTCTCTTGCTGCGCTCTGTGCGGCCGGCGCGGCGCAAGCCTTGCAGTTGCCGTTGCCGCCCCCTGGTGAGGACATCGTCGGCCAGGTCCAGGTGATCAAGGCCAAATACGAAGATACGTTTGCCGACCTGGGCACCACGTATGACCTGGGTTATTCGGAAATGGTCGCGGCCAACCCGGGCGTCGATGCCTGGCTGCCAGGCGCGGGGACGGACATCGTGCTGCCGACGCGTTTCATCCTGCCGCCGGGCCAGCGCGAAGGCATTGTGATCAACCTTGCGGAGTATCGGCTCTACTACTACCCCAAGGGCCAGAACGTGGTCTACACCTTTCCGTTGGGGATTGGTCGTGAAGGCTGGGGATCGCCCATTGCCCATACCAGCATCATCGCGAAGACGCCGAACCCTACCTGGACACCGCCCGCTTCGATCAAGGCCGAACACGCCGCCAACGGTGACCCGCTGCCCAACGTGGTGCCTGCCGGCCCCGACAACCCGTTGGGCCCGTTCAAGTTCACCCTGGGCACGCCGGGTTATCTGATTCATGGCTCAAACATGAAATTTGGTATCGGCACGCGTACCAGCCACGGTTGCTTCCGTATGTTCAACAACAACGTATTGGAAATGGCCAGCATGGTGCCGGTCGGCACCTCGGTACGCATCATCAACGACGCCTATAAGTTCGGCAGCGCCGGCGGCAAGGTCTACCTCGAAGCTCATACGCCGTTGAACGACGATGGCACGCCGTCGGTGGTCGACAAGCACACGGCGGTGATCAATGCCTTGCTCAAGCGTGAGGACCTGGCCAATAGCCTGCGGGTGAATTGGGATCAGGTGCGTGATGTGGTGGCGGCGGAGGATGGTTTGCCGACGGAAATCGGTGTGCCTGGCGTCGCTCCGATCGCTTCCAGCGCGCCAGTTGATTTTCAATAGACGCCCCAAGCCCTAATGCCAGTCAGTTAAGGCTTTTGTAGGAGCGAGCTTGCTCGCGAAGAACTCAGGGCCACCGCGTTTATCCAGAATGAACGTGTTGCCTAGACGTTTTTCGCGAGCAAGCTCGCTCCTACAGTGACCCTCTTTCGCTTTACTGACCGGCATTACCCCAAGCCCGCTCCTGCTGCCTGGCGCAGCGGATTTCAGGTAAAAAAAAGCCGACCCATAAATGGATCGGCTTGATAACAACCCCGAGGGATTATTACTTGCGGCTTGCTTTTTCAAGCATGCGCAGAGCGCGCTCGTTAGCTTCGTCAGCAGTCTGTTGTGCTTTTTGAGCAGCAGCCAGCGCTTCATCAGCTTTACGGTAGGCTTCGTCTGCACGAGCCTGGGAGCGAGCTGCTGCGTCTTCCGTTGCAGTCAGACGAGCTTCGGTTTCTTTGGAGACGCTGCTGCAACCGGTAGCCAGAACTGCGGCCAGAGCCAGAGCAGAGAATTTCAGAACGTTGTTCATCGTGTTCCCCTTCAAGGACTTTCTATTAGATGGCTACTGTCTCAGAGTGAGCTAATAGCCGGCGTACATACTACCCATTACTTGTAGTAAGTAAACTGACGTAGCGCAAGAAGCAAAAAAAATTCTTGCACCGAATCTATTTTGGCTAATCTTTTGAAGGTTTGTATAAAAACCCGCCAGATTTTTTCATTCTGCCGAAGATTGGATCCAGGCTGAAAGGGCCGGCCCGCATGCGTCGAGCGGTGTGAACAGATGAAATTTTATATATCCAAGCCGGCACTTCCGTTGCGGTGGGTTGTCTCGCACCGGGCATCTTTCGCTCATCTAGAGGTGACTTTAACGGCGCCAGTTCGTCTCACGCTTCAACTGCCGGCAATGTTCAGGCGTTCGATCACCGGGTGATCGAGGCGCTTTCTAATATTGCACCTGTGGCAGGGGATGACGAGTGTGCCTTGAGCAATTGCTGGATTGGTGCCTACTATTCCCTACGTGCAGGTGTGAGCGCTCAGGGTTTTCTCGTTGTCGAAACCGGCACGGGGTGGCGTAGATGTTCCTTCGCCGGAAAAACATCGGTAAGGTAGGGTCAATATTCAAGACCCGCGAGGAGTAGTGATGAGCGAGGCGTTGTCCATCCACCATGACCAGGCTGGTCATCAGTTCGAGACCAATGTGGACGGTCATCGTGCCTATCTGACCTACATGGACCTCGGGAAACAGACCCTGGATATCTATCGTACGTTCGTGCCCAACGCGTTGCGTGGGCGTGGCATTGCGGCCGCGTTGACTGAAGAAGCGTTGAAGTTCGCCGAAGAGTCAGGCTACACGGTCATCCCGTCTTGCTCTTATGTGGAACGCTACATGGAGCGCCACCAGCGCCATGCCGCAAAGCTCTGAACGAGCAGCCATAAAAAAACGCCGGGTTTAGCCCGGCGTTTTTGTGTGTGCCTGATTCAGCTTCAGGTGCGTTTGCGATTGGGCAATACGTCCTTGAGCTTGGCGTGCATGCTGCGCAGGGTGTTCTCGGTAGCGGCCCAGTCGATGCACGCATCGGTGATCGACACGCCGTACTGCAAGTCGGCCAGGTCTTTTGGAATGGCCTGGCAACCCCAGTTCAGGTGGCTCTCAACCATCAAGCCGATGATCGACTGATTGCCTTCGAGGATCTGGTTGGCGACGTTTTCCATCACCAGCGGCTGCAGGGCCGGGTCCTTGTTGGAGTTGGCGTGGCTGCAATCCACCATGATGTTGGGCTTGATCCCGGCCTTGTTCAGCGCCTGTTCGCACAGTGCGACGCTGACCGAGTCATAGTTGGGCTTGCCGTTGCCGCCGCGCAGTACCACGTGCCCGTAGGCATTGCCCTTGGTCGTGACGATGGACACGCCGCCTTCCTGGTTGATGCCCAGGAAGCGGTGAGGGCTGGAGACCGATTGCAGCGCGTTGATCGCCACCGTCAGGCCACCGTCGGTGCCGTTCTTGAAGCCCACGGCCGAGGACAGGCCGGACGCCATTTCGCGGTGCGTCTGGGACTCGGTGGTGCGGGCGCCGATGGCCGACCAGCTGATCAGGTCCTGCAGGTACTGCGGGGAAATCGGGTCCAGCGCTTCGGTAGCGGTGGGCAGGCCCATTTCCGCCAGGTCCAGCAGCAGTTGACGACCGATGTGCAAGCCGTCCTGGATCTTGAACGAGTCGTCCAGGTACGGGTCGTTGATCAAGCCTTTCCAGCCAACCGTTGTACGCGGCTTCTCGAAATACACGCGCATCACCAGGTACAAGGTGTCGGACACTTCCGCTGCCAGCACCTTGAGGCGTTCGGCGTACTCGTGGGCCGCCTTGAGGTCGTGGATCGAGCAAGGCCCGATCACGACGAAGAGGCGGTGGTCGGTGCCGTCGAGAATGTCACGGATGACTTCGCGGCCCTTGGTGACGGTCTGCAGGGCAGCGTCGCTCAGGGGAATTTCGCGCTTGAGCTGATCGGGCGTGATCAGGGTCTCGTTGGATTCAACGTTAAGGTCATTGATCGGTAAATCAGCCATCGTGTTACTCGTCAGGGTCACGGGTGCCGGCCGCCAGCCATCCCCGTGCGGCGGAGCACAGCATGATTTGGATGCAGGGGGGAGGAACCTTAGCGCGTAACACGGGCCCGCGACAATGGGCAAAGCCCGCTTTAATCCAGCACTGGCTGCACAACCGTCTCATGGGAGAACTCATTGGCGTGGCGCGATACCCAGTCGCGAGCCAAGGCTTCGAGTTGCTGGGGCGTGGGCTCGGCGGCGTCGTGCAGGCGGCAGTAGCGTTCGATCTGGCACACTTGCTCACCCATTCGTGCGCCGAACAGTGCATGTTCGTCGGCAAAACAGATGCCGATGCGATAGCCGGCCTCCACCCTGCGGCACCACGCGACATAGCCTGGATAGCGGGCGCTGGCGCCCAGGGAGGGGATATGCAGGTCGACCGCCGTGCCAGGGCGCCAGGCACGCGGCCAGTTGCAGGCAATGCCACCACGGCCGATAGTGCGCAGGCGTTGGGAGGGCAGGGCAGGAGAGGGACGTTGGATCAACTCGACAGCGACATCATCAGGGTGAGGTAGAAAACGACCCATGTACACGGACTCCGAACACCGTCCAATGGACGGCAGTGGCAGCAGTATAGTGAAGCAACTGGAATTGACCGACCTGGATATCGACCAGCAATTGCTGGGGTTGCCAGGGTGTTCGCTGGTCGTGTTTACCAGTGTCGGTTGTTCGAGTTGCCGCTGGGCGCGCCAGCAGTTGCCGGGCTGGCGCTTGCCGGTGGACCGGCTGTGCTGGGTGGATGCCGGGCACAACGGCGGCGCGGTCGAACGTTACCAGATCTTTCATTTGCCCGCGTTGTTCCTAGTGTGCGAGGGTCAATTTCTTGGGCAATTACAGACGCGTCTTACACCGCCCGACCTTGTCGACGCGATAAACCAGGCGCTCACCCGCACACCAGAGGATTTGCCATGACCGCACTTGCACACCCTTCGCCACGCATTGGCATCATTGGCACCGGTGCCATTGGCGGTTTCTACGGCCTGATGCTGGCGCGTGCCGGGTTCGATGTGCATTTCCTGCTGCGCAGCGAATACGCGGCGGTCCGCGAGCACGGCCTGCGCGTCAACAGTAGCGTGCATGGCAACCTGCACCTGCACCCGGTGCAAGCGTATGCCAGCCCTGCCGATATGCCGCCGTGCGATTGGTTGTTGGTGGGGACCAAATCCACCGGCAACCCCGAGCTGGCGCCGACCATTGCCCAGGTCGCGGCGCCGGACGCCAAGGTGGTGCTGCTGCAAAACGGACTGGATGTGGAAGACAGCTTGCGCGAGCACCTGCCGTCGTCGCTGCATTTGCTGGGTGGCCTGTGCTACATCGGCGTGCATCGCGCCGCGCCGGGCGTCGTCGAGCATCAAGCGCTGGGGCGGGTCAATCTGGGCTATCACAGTGGCATGGCAGCCAACGATCAAGCGCGCCAGCAAGCGATTGTCGAAGAGGGGGCCGCTCTGTTTCATCAAGCGGGAATTGAATCCCAGGCCATGGCCAGCGTGCATCAGGCGCGCTGGCATAAGTTGGTGTGGAACGTGCCGTTCAACGGCCTCTCTGTCTTGCTGGGCACGGGGACCCGCGCGCTGATGGCGGATGAGTCCAGCCGCGCGCTGATTCAAGCGCTGATGGCCGAAGTGGTACAGGGCGCTGGTGCCTGCGGCCATGACATTGCGGCAAGTTACGCCGAGCAGATGTTCGCCATGACCGAAACCATGGACGACTACCTGCCCAGCATGTACCACGATCACGCGCACAAGCGCCCATTGGAACTTGAGGCCATCTACGCCCGACCGCTGGCTGCCGCCAAAGCAGCCGGCTGCGAATTGCCGCGCATGCAGGCGCTTTACCAGGCCTTGAGTTTTATTGATCGGCACACTCGCTGATTTGGGGGCAAGCACATGGCGACAGGATTGAGCGACAAACTGGTGCTGGCGATTTCATCGCGGGCCTTGTTCGATTTGAGCGAGAGCCACACGGTGTACCTCGCCGAAGGGGTTGAGCCCTATCGCAAATACCAGATCGAGCACGAGGAGGAAATCCTCGAACCCGGCGATGCTTTTCCGCTGGTCAAGAAACTGCTGAGCCTCAACGCCAGCCTCGGGCGTGCCCGTGTCGAGGTGGTCTTGGTGTCACGCAACAGCGCCGATACCGGCTTGCGAGTGTTCAACTCGATCCAGCATTACGGCCTGGATATTTCCCGCGCCGCTTTCGTCGGAGGGCGTAGTCCCTATCCGTATCTGGCCGCCTTTGGTTGCCATCTGTTTCTGTCTACCCATGCCGAGGATGTGCGCAGTGCCCTCGACGCCGGTTTTGCGGCGGCGACTATCTTGTCCGGTGGTGCGCGTCGGGCGTCGAGCGAGGAATTGCGCATCGCCTTCGATGGTGATGCGGTGCTGTTTTCCGACGAGTCCGAGCGCGTCTACCAGGCTGGCGGTTTGGAAGCATTCCAGGCCAGCGAGCGCGAGTCGGCGCGCCAGCCCTTGCACGGTGGCCCGTTCAAGGGGTTCCTCGCGGCACTCAACCTGTTGCAGCGTGAGTTCGCCGACGAGGCCTGCCCGATTCGCACCGCACTGGTCACCGCGCGCTCGGCACCGTCCCACGAGCGGGTCATTCGTACGTTGCGCGAATGGGATATCCGCCTGGATGAATCGCTGTTCCTGGGTGGCCTGGATAAATCCGCGTTCCTGGAAGCATTCGCCGCCGATGTGTTCTTCGATGACCAGGCCGGCCATTGCGAAAGAGCCAGGCAGGTCGTGGCCACCGGGCATGTGCCGCACGGCATCAGTAATGAGTTGAAAATCCAGGGCGAGCGCTGAGTCGTACCCCCTGGGCGCTGCTAAGCTGATTTAATCTCCGCCATCCTGGCAGTCCAGGGGGTTCTATGATTCGTTCGATACTGTACGCCACGGATCTTGGCCTGTATGCGCCGTACGTCATGCAACATGCCCTGGCGTTGGCGCGAACGTTCAAGGCAGATTTGTATGTGATTCATGTGGTGGAGCCCATCGGGTTGTTCGCAGAGTCGGTGTTGCAGAGCTACCTTGATGAAAAGGCGCTCAGCGAATGGCAGAGCCAGGGGCTGAGCACGGTCATGGCAACGATCGAGCAGCGGGTGCTCGACAGCTTTCGCGAGGAGTTGGGGGACGGGGAGCAGGACCTGGAGTTGATTCGTTCGGTGCGGGTGATCCAGGGCGACCCTTGCGAGGTGATTCTCGACCAACTGCATAAACTTTCCGTGGACCTGTTGATCGTAGGGAGTCATAGCCAAGCCAGCGCGGCGGCGACACCGCTTGGGCGTACCGCCGCACGGCTGCTGCAGCTGGCGAGCGTGCCGGTTTACCTGGTGCCGTCGCTGCAACGTCGACGCAGCGATGATAGGGATCGGTAAAAAAACGATAAAAAGTTCTAGATTTATATATCTTACCTTTAATATAGTTATATACCGTCGCTGATACCCGTGGCGTCTATCTGCTTTGAGGGATTCATATGAAGCTTCAACAACTGCGCTACATCTGGGAAGTGGCGCACCACGACCTCAACGTTTCCGCTACCGCTCAAAGCCTTTACACGTCGCAACCCGGTATCAGCAAGCAGATCCGCCTGCTCGAAGACGAGCTGGGCGTTGAAGTGTTCGCGCGCAGCGGCAAGCATCTGACCCGCGTCACCCCGGCCGGCGAGCGCATCATCACCACGGCCGGTGAGATCCTGCGCAAAGTCGAAAGCATCAAGCAGATCGCCCAGGAATTCTCCAACGAGAAGAAGGGCACCCTGTCGATTGCCACCACCCACACCCAGGCACGCTACGCCTTGCCGCCGGTGATCCGTGATTTCATCAAGCAATACCCTGACGTGGCGTTGCACATGCACCAGGGCTCGCCGATGCAGATCGCCGAGATGGCCGCTGATGGCACCGTCGATTTCGCGATCGCCACCGAAGCTCTGGAGCTGTTCGGTGATTTGGTGATGATGCCGTGCTACCGCTGGAACCGTTGCGTGGTCGTGCCCCAGGGGCACCCACTGGCCAAGTTGTCGAAGCTGACCCTGGAAGCCCTGGCGGAATACCCCATCGTCACCTACGTGTTTGGTTTCACCGGTCGTTCGAAGCTCGATGAGGCCTTCAGCCACCGTGGCCTTACGCCGAAGGTGGTGTTCACCGCAGCCGACGCCGACGTGATCAAGACTTACGTGCGCCTGGGCCTGGGCGTGGGCATCGTCGCCAAGATGGCGGTCGACACCCAGCTCGATAAAGACCTGGTGGTGCTCGATGCCAGCGAGCTGTTCGAGTCCAGCGTGACCAAGATCGGCTTCCGCCGTGGCACCTTCCTGCGCGGTTTCATGTGCGATTTCATCGAGAAATTCGCCCCGCACCTGACCCGCGAAGTGATGGCCAAGGCGATCCAGTGCCACAACAAGCAGGAACTCGAAGAACTGTTCGACGGCGTTGAATTGCCGGTTCACTGATCCGTGTGGCGAGGGCGCCAACGCCCTCGCCACCGCGCTTTATTTGGCCTCGGTAACCGTGAACTGTTGCCGGGCGCCCGCCACCAGAATCTCTACCTCATCCTCGACATGCTTGCCCAGCAGGCTTTTGCCCAAGGGCGAGCGCGGGGTGATGACGGTGACCGGCTGGCCGACCACTTCAATCTTCAGCCCCGCGGCATCCGGCGCCAGGAACAGCCATTGCTGGCGACCGTTCTCGTCTTCCAGGCCCAGCAGCGTACCCACTTCAATCCCGCGTTGGTCATCGTACGCACGCACCTGCAGGTTCTGGCACAGCGCCAGCGACTGCTTGATCTCTTCGACCCGCTTGGCCTGGCCGGCCGCCAGATACGACGCCTCCAGCCCCAAGGTGTCGTACTTGTTTTCTGCGATGTTCTCCTCGTGTGTCGCCGTCTCGTAGGCGGTCTGCGCGGCGCGCTGGGCGATGTCGAGGTCGGCGCAGAGTTTTTCCAGGATCAGCTGGAGGACGGCGTGTTTATTCATGATCTCTAATCGCAGAATTGCAGGACATTGGCTTTGGATTTTTCATTTGGAGCGTTCTGATCCTGTTGCAGCCAGAACTGGCATTTGGGGTTGGCCAGGTTGCGCGCATTGCTTCGGGCCTGGTCCAGGGCTTGTTGCTGCTCCTGCTTTTGCAGGTTCTGCTGGTACTGCTCGAACATACGGTTTGGCGGCTCCGGCGTGACGACGGTCGGCTTACCCAGTTGCTGCACCGCCTGGGCCACGGGTGCGAGGCTCTGAGGGAACAGGTAGCGCGATGCCAGCCAGCTGGTCAGCGCAATGGCGATAAACCCCAGCCACACGCCTGCGGCAATGGCGATACACAGCTTGAACAGCGACAGCGGACGGTCAGACATGATGGCCTCCTGGCAGGCATTGACGGCGTGGCAGCGATTGTCGCACAGCCACTGCGCAGAATAATCGCGATCAAGCCTTCTGCATCGGCGCATTTATGCGGACAATCGAGCCTTTGAGTCGTGGAGCCCGGAATGAAAGCCCGCTGGGATATTTTTTGCAGCGTCGTCGATAACTACGGCGACATCGGCGTGACCTGGCGACTGGCCCGCCAATTGGTCGCGGAGCACGCGTGCGATGTGCGCCTGTGGGTCGATGACCTGCGCGCCTTCGAGCGCATGTGCCCACAGATCGATGTAAACCTGGCGCAGCAATGGCAAGCGGGTGTGGATGTGCGCCACTGGCCGTTTGACTGGTCGACAACGCCTGCGGCCGATGTGGTGATTGCCGCGTTCGCTTGCCAGCTGCCGCCTGACTATATGGAAGCCATGGCCGCGCGTGAACGCACGCCGTTGTGGATGAACCTGGATTACCTCAGCGCCGAGGACTGGGTGGTGGGCTGTCACCGCCTGCCGTCGGTGAAGTTCAAGGGTGTGCAGAAGTACTTCTTTTTCCCGGGCTTTCGTCCGGGCACCGGCGGGCTGTTGCGTGAGGCGGGGCTGCTGCAACAGCGTCAGGCTTTTCAGCAGGATGCCGATGCGCAGCGACAATTCCTGCAAAGCCTGGGCGTATTTCCGCTAGCCGATGCGCGCCTGATCTCACTGTTCGCCTATGAAAACGCCGGGCTCGGCAGTTGGCTGGACGCATTGTCGACGGACGGGCGTGCCACTCATCTGTTGGTGCCGGAAGGGCGCATCCTGGGTGACGTGCAGCGCTGGCTGGGCGAGGAGGGGTTGGCGGCGGGGGCTGTGCATCAGCGCGGAGCCTTGACTGTGCAGGTGCTGCCGTTCGTGCGCCAGGCGCAGTACGACCTGTTGCTGTGGTGCTGTGACATCAATGCCGTGCGCGGCGAAGATTCGTTCGTGCGCGCCCAGTGGGCCGGGCGCCCGTTGCTGTGGCACATCTATCGTCAGGACGAAGACATCCACCTCGACAAGCTCGATGCGTTCCTCGAGCTGTACACCGCCGCGTTGTCGCCCGCGGCCAAGGCGGCGCTGGTTGCACTCTGGCAAGCCTGGAACACCGAGGCGGATATGGCCCAATCCTGGAAAATGCTGCTGGAACACTGGCCGGAGCTCAGCCGGCATGCGCAAGACTGGTGTCTGGAACAGGGCTTGCAGGCCGATCTTGCGACGGCGCTGGTACAGTTTTATGAAAGTTGGATATGATACGCCACCTTGATTTTTGTAAATCCCATCCAAATTTCGGATATATGCAATGAAAACTGGTAAAGAACTGAAACCCGGTACAGTGATCCGTCTCGAAAACGACCCTTGGCTGGTTCAGAAAGCTGAGTTCACCAAGTCTGGTCGTAACAGCGCCATCATGAAGACCAAGCTGAAGAACCTGCTGACCGGTTACAAGACCGAGATCGTCTACAGCGCCGATGACAAACTGGACGACGTGATCCTCGACCGCAAGGAAGCGACCCTGTCCTTCATCAGCGGCGACACCTACACGTTCATGGACACCACCGACTACACCATGTACGAGCTGAACGCTGAAGATATCGAAGCCGTTCTGCCGTTCATCGAAGAAGGCATGGAAGACGTCTGCGAAGCGATCTTCTTCGAAGAGCGCCTGGTTTCCGTAGAGCTGCCGACCACCATCGTGCGTAAAGTGGCCTACACCGAAGGTTCCGCTCGCGGCGACACTTCCGGCAAGGTGATGAAGCCTGCCAAGCTGAGCAACGGTACCGAGCTGCAAGTGGCCGATTTCATCGAAATCGACGACCTGATCGAGATCGACACCCGCGAAGGTGGTTCGTACAAAGGTCGCGCCAAGAAGTAATTCTGGCCCTGCCTTACGAACAGAAAAGCCCGACCATGCGTCGGGCTTTTTTGTGCGCGCGGGGTTTACTTCAGGTGTTGCTTGAGTTCTTCCGACGCTTGCAGCAATGCCGAGCGCACCGCCGGTACCTGGCTGACCACGTTGAGCAAACCGTAGTCGTGGATCATGCCGTTGTAGCGTACGGCAGTCACCGGCACGCCGGCCTGATCCAGCTTGCGGGCGTAGGCTTCACCCTCGTCACGCAGTACATCGGCGCCGGCGGTTTGCACCATCGCAGGTGGCAACCCCTTGAGTTGATCAGGGGTGGCTCGTAGTGGCGAGGCGTAGATCTCGGCGCGCTGGTTGGCGTCGGTGGTGTAATTGTCCCAGAACCATTTCATCATGTTCCGGGTGAGGAAGTGCCCCTCGGCGTACTGGTTGTAGGAGCCCGTGTCGAAGTTGGCATCGGTCACCGGCCACAGCAGCAGCTGAAACTTGATCGCCGGCGTACCCTTGTCCTTGGCCATCAGGCTGACCACCGCTGCCATGTTGCCGCCGACGCTGTTGCCCGCGACTGCCAGGCGCTTGCCATCGACGTTGATCTCTTTACCGTGCTCGGCCACCCACTTTGTTGCGCCATACGCTTGGTTGATCGCCACCGGATAACGCGCTTCTGGTGACGGCGTGTAGTTGACGAACACCGCCACTGCCCCCGAACCCACCACCAGGTCCCGCACCAGGCGTTCATGGGTGGGGTAATCCCCCAGCACCCAGCCACCGCCGTGGAAGAACATGAACACCGGCAAAGTGCCCTTGGCCCCGGCTGGACGCACAATGGTCAGGTCCAGCGGCTGGCCGTCGACCTGAATGGTCTTCTGGCTCACGTCTGCCTTGGGCAGGCTCAACTTCACCCCGGCCTGGGCACCCGTCAGCACCGCACGGGCCTGTTGGGGCGTCAATTGCTCGATGGGCTTGCCGGTGCCGGCGTTCAGCGCATCCAGGAAACCCTGGGTACTGTGCTCCACATCACCGCTAGCGGCGAAGGCGGTGCTGATGGACAGGGCAAGCAGGCTGCCGGTGAGCGCTTTAGCAAAGGTGTTCATGGTCTTCTCCGATCTGGGCGCGTGGTTAAACGGTTACGTGCAGGCGCACATCAACGTTGCCGCGAGTGGCGTTGGAGTACGGGCAGACCTGGTGGGCGGCGTCGACCAGGCTTTGCGCATCGTCTTGCGCCAGGCCTGGCAGGCTGATGTGCAGGTCGATGTCCAGGCCGAAGCCACCGGGGATCTGGCCAATGCCGACATGGGCGGTGATCGAAGCGTCATCCGGGATCTTGCGTTTGGTCTGGCTGGCGACGAATTTCAGCGCGCCGATAAAGCAGGCCGAGTAGCCGGCAGCGAACAGCTGTTCAGGGTTGGTGGCCTGGCCGCCAGCGCCGCCCAATTCCTTGGGAGTGGAGAGTTTGACGTCGAGGACGTTGTCGCTGGAGACAGCGCGACCATCACGGCCGCCGGTGGCGGTGGCTACTGCGGTATAGAGCGTTTGCATGGTGTCGTCCTCTGTGTTGTTAGCGCTAAATATTTGTGCGCTAAGTAGTTGGTGAGGTGAATGTATAGCGCTAATATTTAGTGCGCAAGATAAATTTATAAATATTTTTTGGGCGATGGGAAAACGCAGTGGGAGGGCTCGCCCTCACGCCAGTCAGTTAAGAAGTAGGAAGGGTAAAAAATAACCTGTGGCGAGGGAGCTTGCTCCCGCTGGACTGCGCAGCAGTCCCATTGTGGGGGCCGCTTCGCGGCCCAGCGGGAGCAAGCTCCCTCGCCACAGGTACAGTGTTCGCCCTTGACTGACTGGAATTGGGGCTTGCCCCTCCCGCGTTCAGTATTTTTTGCTTCTTTAGATTGCGTTCTGCAGGTTGCTGCGCAAAGCAACCAAATCCGCCTGCAGCTTGCGTAGCTGCTCCAGTTCCAGTCCGCTGGCCCCCAGGATGCACTGGGGAACGTCCATCGCCCGGTCCTGCAGCGCCCGCCCGGCGTCAGTCAACTCCACTACCACCACGCGTTCGTCTTCGCGGCTGCGGGTGCGGCTCAACAGGCCTTCGGCTTCCAGGCGCTTGAGCAGCGGGGTCAGGGAGCCGGGATCGGTGAGCAGGCGATTGCTGATTTCGCCGACGGTCAATCCGTCCTCCTCCCACAGCACCATCATGGCCAGGTATTGCGGATAAGTCAGGCCGAGCGCCTGGAGGAGAGGCTTGTAGACCTTGGTCATCAGCAGCGAGGTGGAATGCAACGCGAAACACAGCTGGTTATCCAGCATCAGGGATTCGCAGGGGGTGGGGTTCTTGCTCATGGCGGTGCCTCGAAAAAAGCCTGTATGGGCTGGAATCTAGCGGGCAAATCTTTAATGCACCAGATAATTCTACCCGGACGGTCAGACCATGGTGCTTCGCAGGGCCAGATCCCAGGGTGGCACGGGGCTGAAACGGGACTTCAGGTATTCCAGCAGCAATCGGCTGCGCGCATTGGGTTGTTGTTCCAGGCGTAGCGCGTA
Source organism: Pseudomonas sp. R4-34-07 (assembly GCF_003852375.1). NCBI lineage: Bacteria > Pseudomonadati > Pseudomonadota > Gammaproteobacteria > Pseudomonadales > Pseudomonadaceae > Pseudomonas > Pseudomonas sp. R4-34-07. Next base: position 1,755,336 of record NZ_CP027760.1, read on the forward strand.
AATGCCGGTGGTTTCCGGGCTGGGCAAGCCGTTTTCACAAAACAGGGGCAAGAGTTCACCGCGCACCAGGTATTCGCTGGCCAGCCATGTCGGCAGGTGCGCAATACCCAACCCTGCCAGGGCGCCGCTGAGCAGGGCTTCGGCGTTGTTGGCACTCATGCGGATACGGCGAGGGCGGTAGATGGCGCGGCGCCCGTCCAGTTCGAAGCGCCAGGCGAACATCGGCGCCAGCCCGTCCCAATCCAGGCCGTCATGTTCGCTCAGTTCCCGCGGGTGCGTCGGCGTACCGCGGCTTTTCAGGTAGCCCGGACTGGCGCAGGCGATGCGCACAATACTGGCGAGCGGCGTGGCGATCAGTCGGGTGTCGGCAATATGCCCGGCGCGCAGTACCAGGTCGACCTTGCCCAAATGCGCACCCTGCATATCAACAAAGCTGTCGATCAAATGCAGGTGCACATCCAGTCCAGGGTACACCTTCAGGAAATCTGCAATCACCGGCGCCAGGTGCCGTCGCCCGAAAGCCGCCGGTGCATCCATGCGGATCAGGCCTTCCGGCGCATGGCTCAACGACACGGCTTCGGCGCGCGCCAGTTGCAATTCACTCACAATCCGTCGCGCCCGCTCGGCAAAGGCCAGGCCAGCCGGGGTGGGCACCACGGCATGGGTGCTGCGCTGGAACAGGCGGCTGCCGACTGAGTTTTCCAGGCTGTCGATACGCCGCGCCACGGCCGAGGGGGTCAGCGGATGACGGCGTGCAGCGGCGGAAAAGCTGCCGGTTTCGAGTACATCGAGAAACAGGCCCAGTTGGTCGGTGAGGGTATTGGGATTCATCGGCTCATGCTTATGCGAGGTTGGCACAACCATTGTGCGTTGCTGTGCGTTTCCGTACCAGGGCCGACTGCGTAGCATGCAAGGCTTGGGATGACGGAGTAGCGAGCGGTGTTGGATTTAGCGATGTACCTGGTATTGGGTGCGGCCCTTGGCACAGTGGGCGGCTTGTTTGGCATTGGAGGCGGGCTGATTGCCATCCCCGTGCTGGGGGTGCTGTTCGGCCTGGACCAGCAGATCGCCCAAGGCACTGCGCTGGTCATGGTAGTCCCCAACGTGATGCTGGCCCTGTGGCGTTATCACCAGCGCAACCGCATCGAGCTGCGCCACGCCTTGCCGCTGGGTGTGATGGGCTTCAGCTTTGCCTGGCTAGGATCGATCTGGGCGGTAGGCCTGGATGCCGGTGCGATGCGGATTGGGTTTATCGTGTTTTTGGTGGTGCTGGCGGCCTATAACCTGTTGCGCATGTTCACCCGCAACGCACCGCCGACCGCGCACATGCGCTATTCCTGGCCCTGGTTGGGGGTACTCGGTGCAGCGTCGGGCGCCATGGGCGGGCTGTTTGGCGTGGGTGGCGCGGTGGTGGCCACGCCGGTGCTGACCAGTGTTTTCGGCACCACCCAGGTCGTCGCCCAAGGCTTATCCCTTGCGTTGGCGCTGCCCAGCACCGGAGTGACGCTGGTCACCTACGCCTGGCACCACCAGGTGGACTGGCTGATCGGCGTGCCGTTGGCGGTGGGCGGCCTGCTCAGTATCAGTTGGGGCGTGAAAGTCGCTCATGCGCTACCCGAGCGCGTATTGCGTGGCCTGTTCTGCGGCTTCCTGGTGGTGTGCGCGGTGATGCTGACCTTTAAAGTCTGAAGCCTTCGAGGATGTAGTCGGCCAGGCATTCGGTGATGGGCGACGTCATCTGCGGGTTGCGCAGCAAGCGCAGGTGCATCGACGGCAAGGGGGGGAAGCCTTCGTCGCTACCGAGTACGCGCAGGTCCTGGGGCACCAGGCTTTCCATGCTGATCATCGCCGCCAGGCCGGCACTGACGACTGCCAGGATCGCCGCGCCGTTGGAGCTGTGATAGGCCAGGCGATAATCCCTTCCGGCCGCATCCAGCGCCGCCCGGGCCCACTGCGTGTAAACACAGTCGTCGCCGGAAACCGCCAGCGGCAGGGCGTCATGCTCGTCCACGCAGAAACACGGCGAGGCGGCCCACACCATGCGCTCAGTGCGCAAGAATTCACCCAGATCATTGCCGGGCTCGCGGCTGATCACGGTCAATGCCAGGTCCCGGCGCTGCATCAGCACCATTGACGACTCGCAGTGCAGTTCGATCTGGATCAGCGGGTAAGCCTTGGAAAACTGCTTGAGGATGCCTGGCAGGAAGCGCATCACGTAATCGTCCGGCGTGCCGATGCGCACCAGGCCCACCATATGCGGCTCGCGCAGGGTGTTGAACACTTCGCTGTGCAATTTCAGGATGCGCCGCGCATAACCCAGCAACACTTGGCCCTCGGGGGTCAGCCGCACCTGACGGCCATCGCGTTCGAACAGCTTGCGCTGCAGCACGTCCTCTTCCAGGCGTTTCATCTGCATGCTCACCGCCGACTGGGTGCGGTTGACCAACTCGCCGGCCCGGGTAAAACCACCCTGATCGGCGATGGCGACGAAGGTGCGCAGCACTTCGGTGTCGATGCTGGGGTACGTGGACAATTGATCAATCTCCGAGATGTGTTTCATAAGAAACATTCGTTGGATTGATCATAAGCCCAGGCACACACTGGCGCCATCCCCACTGGAGGGCGAGAAGATGAAAGGTCAAACAGATGTTGAATTGATGGCAAAGTGGCCGCTTTCCGGGCTTCTTCATACGATTTCGCGTTGGCAGGCGCTGCATCGTGAACGCCAGATGCTGGCGGGCATGAGCGACGACGCGCTCAAGGATATCGGTCTTAACCGTATCGATGTGGAGCAGGAAATCCATCGGCATTTCTGGGAAGACCCGCTGCGAAAGTAACCGGGAATGCAGTAGGGTAGGACGCGCGTATTCGAGGAGCTACCCATGCCCGCCGTCCTGTCCTTTTCCCTCAAGCAAGCACGACGCATGGCGCTGGCAGCCCAGGGGTTTTCCGGGCGCCAGCCGCCGGCACAGATAAAAGCTGCGCACCTCAACCGTGTGATCGAGCGCCTCGGTGTGCTGCAGATCGATTCGGTCAATGCCGTGGTGCGCTCCCATTACCTGCCGCTGTTTTCTCGGCTGGGCCGTTATTCCCCCTTGATGCTCGAACAGGCTGCCTGGAGCCAGGGGCGGCAGCGCTCGCTGTTCGAATATTGGGGGCACGAAGCCTCGTTGCTGCCCATGGCGCTGTACCCAATGATGCGCTGGCGCATGGAGCGGGCCAAGCGGGGGCAGGGGATCTACGCGCAAATGGCGCGATTCGGGCGTGAGCAGCAGAGCACTGTCCAGCGCGTACTGCGCGCCGTCGAAGAGCAGGGCGCCTTGGGCGCGGGCAGTTTGTCGACCCGCGAGGTGCGTGCCGGGCCATGGTGGGATTGGAGCGACGAGAAGCACGCGTTGGAATGGCTGTTCGCGGCCGGCCTGGTCACCGTTGCCGGGCGGCGTGGCTTTGAACGCCTCTATGATTTGCCCGAACGGGTACTCCCCGCCGAAATCCTTCAAGCCAACCTGAACGAAGCCGAGGCTCAGCGGGGCTTGTTGTTGCACAGCGCAACCGCCCTGGGAGTGGCCACTGAAAAAGACCTGCGCGATTACTTTCGCCTCGCACCAGTCGACAGCCGCCAGCGCCTGGCCGAGCTGATCGAGGATGGGCAGCTGCTGAACTGCGAGGTGCAAGGCTGGAAGCAGCCGGCGTATTGCTTGCCGGCACCCAAAGTGCCACGCAACGTGCCGGCCAGCGCCTTGCTGTCGCCCTTTGATTCGTTGATCTGGGAGCGTGCCCGTACCGAGCGCCTGTTCGATTTCCGTTACCGGCTGGAAATTTACACCCCGCAACACAAGCGGGTGTACGGCTACTACGTGCTGCCGTTTTTGCACAACGAGCGGATCGCTGCGCGCGTCGATGTGCGCGCCGAACGGGCCAACGGCTGCCTGGCGGTGCATGCGGTGCACGAGGAAGAGCCGGGCCTGGATGACCAGGGGATGTCGGCGTTGGCGCTGAACCTGCGGCAGATGGCCGATTGGTTGGGGCTGCAACAGGTCGTGCTCAATTGCCAGCGGCCGAGCGCCGCGCGGTTACGGGTGGCAATGCTCGGCCTGGAGGCTGGTCTTTAGGGCGCCATCGGGGGCAAGCCCCCTCCCACATTTTGAAATGCATTCCAACCTGTGGGAGGGGGCTTGCCCCCGATGGCATCAGTCCAGGCGACAACGTCTTCAGCGTTTAACCTGTTTCAAGGTTTCGGCAATCAAAAACGCCAGTTCCAGCGACTGATCGGCATTCATCCGCGGGTCGCAGTGGGTGTGATAGCGGTCCGACAAGCCGTCCTCGGTGATCGGCCGTGCGCCGCCAATGCACTCGGTGACGTTCTGCCCGGTCATCTCGATATGAATGCCGCCGGCATAGCTGCCTTCAGCCTGGTGCACCTGGAAGAACTCTTTCACTTCGCCGAGGATCTGCGCAAAGTCGCGGGTCTTGTAGCCGCTGCTGGCCTTGATGGTGTTGCCATGCATCGGGTCGCAGCTCCACAGCACGTGCTTGCCTTCGCGCTGCACCGCGCGAATCAGGTTTGGCAGGTGGTCGCCGACCTTATTGGCGCCCATGCGTGCAATCAGGTTCAGGCGGCCGGGGTCGTTGTCCGGGTTGAGGATGTCGATCAGGCGGATCAGGTCGTCCGGGTTCATGCTCGGGCCGACCTTGACCCCGATCGGGTTGTTTACCCCGCGCAGGAACTCGACGTGGGCGCCATGCAGCTGACGGGTACGGTCGCCAATCCACAGCATGTGGGCCGAGCAGTCGTAGTAGTCGTTGGTCAGGCTGTCACGGCGCACGAAGGCTTCTTCATAGTTGAGCAGCAACGCTTCGTGAGCGGTGAAGAAGCTGGTCTCGCGCAGTTGCGGCGAATCGTCCATGCCGCAGGCGCGCATGAAGGCCAGGGTCTCGTCGATGCGGTCGGCCAGTTGGCTGTACTTTTCGGCCAGCGCGGAGTTGGCAATGAAGTCCAGGTTCCACTTGTGCACCTGGTGCAGGTCAGCGAAGCCACCCTGGGCAAACGCGCGCAGGAGGTTGAGGGTGGCGGTGGACTGGTGGTAGCTCTGCAACAGGCGGTCCGGGTCCGGGACGCGGCTCTTTTCGTCGAAGCCGATGCCATTGACGATATCGCCGCGGTAGGCGGGCAGGGTAACGCCGTCGATGGTTTCATCGTTGGACGAGCGCGGCTTGGCGAACTGGCCGGCCATGCGTCCGACTTTCACCACCGGGCAGCCCGCGGCGAAGGTCATGACGATCGCCATCTGCAGCAGCACCTTGAAGGTGTCGCGGATTTTCGCGGCGGAAAACTCGGCAAAGCTCTCGGCGCAGTCACCGCCTTGCAGCAGGAAGGCGCGACCCTGGGTGACTTCGGCAAACTGACGACGCAATTCGCGGGCTTCCCCGGCAAACACCAGCGGCGGGTAACTGGCCAGGCTCTGCTCCACTTGCAGCAGGTGCGCGGCATCCGGGTGCCGGGGTTGTTGCTGGATCGGCAGGGCACGCCAGCTGTCGGGGCTCCAGGGTTGGCTCATCATGCACTCGTTGGGTAGGTTGACGTTCGGGCGTCAATGTTAGCAGCAATTAGTGCGTGACCTGCTGCCGTCGCTTGGCCGACAATCGCGCACTTTGCCCCGCAGCCAACCCGTTAGGAGTAGTGATGAGCGAGGAGCGTGTCGAGCGCCTGCTGGCCGAAGTCCATGATGATTTCGGCATGATCCGTGTGTTGGAAGTGGCCGATTACCGTTTTCTCGAATTTGGCGATGCCATCGAGCAAAGCTGCGTATTCACCGCCGACCCGAGCTGGCTGGAGTACGATTACACCCGCGCGATGTTGGTCGGTGCGTTGTGTCATGAGCAGCCGGAGAGCGCGCTGTTCCTTGGCCTTGGCGCCGGCACGCTGACCCAGGCCTGCCTCAAGTTCCTGGCGCTTGAGGATGTCGAAGCCATCGAGCTGCGCCCCGACGTACCGCGCCTGGCGATTGAATATCTGGGCCTGGACGATGATCCACGCCTGTATATCCGTATCGGCGATGCCCTGGAGTTGCTCGACAGCGCCGAATCGGCCGACCTGATCTTCGTCGACCTGTACACCGACGTGGGGCCTGGCGTCGGTCACCTGGCCTGGACGTTCCTGGAGAACTGTCAGAAAAAGCTCAATCCCGGCGGTTGGCTGGTGATCAACCAGTGGGCCACCGATGATGGCAAGCCGCTGGGCGCGGCGTTGTTGCGCGGGTTGTATCACCGGCATTACTGGGAACTGCCGGTGAAGGAGGGCAACGTGATCCTGCTGGTGCCTTCGGAGCTGGATCAGGAGCTGGACCTGGAGGCGTTGTCCGCTCGCGCCGAGGCCTTGGCGCCGCGATTGGGTTATTCGTTGCAGGCGTTGATCAAGGTGATTCGGCCGGCGACCTAGGCGTCTGTTCTGGCGCTATCGGGGGCAAGCCCTAATGCCAGTCAGTTAAGAAGTAGAAAGGGTAAAAAATAACCTGTGGCGAGGGAGCTTGCTCCCGCTGGACTGCGCAGCAGTCCCATTTTTGGGGCCGCTTCGCGGCCCAGCGGGAGCAAGCTCCCTCGCCACAGGTACAGTGTTCGTCCTTAACTGACTGGCATTAGGGCAAGCCCCCTCCCACATTTGGAACGCATTTCAACTGTGGGAGGGGGCTTGCTCCCGATGAGGCCGGCACTGCCCACTCAAATACCCTTGAACACCCCAGGCCGCTTCTCGATCATCGCCCGTACGCCCTCCTTGGCGTCTTCGCTGTTCAGCAACTTGTTCACCATCGGCGGCAACGCGTCGGCCGCCACGGTCTCGCCTTCCTTGTGCGCCAATCGCGCCGACATCAACGTTGCCTGCACCCCAAGCGGCGCCTGGCGTGCGATGCGATTGGCCAGCTCGATGGCGCGGGGCAGCAGGTCTTCGCTGGCCATCACTTCCTGCACCAGGCCCAGGCGCAGGGCTTCATGGGCGTCGAACTCGTCGCCGGTCAGCAGCCAGCGCATCGCATTGCCCCAGCCGGCGATCTGATGAAAGCGTAATGTCGCACCGCCAAACGGAAAGATCCCACGCTGCACTTCCATCTGCGCAAAGCGCGTGTTGCTCGCGCAAAGATTGATATCCGCCGCCAGCATCAACTCGATGCCGAGGGTCAGGCAGTAGCCATGGGCGGCCACGATTACCGGTTTATTGACCCTGGGACCGGCGAATACGCCCCAGGGGTCGCAGCCGCCCAGGGGCGGTTGCCAACCTCCCGCCATGACGCCGCTGACATTGGCCAGGTCGAGCCCGGCGGTGAAGTGGTCGCCATGGGCAAACACCACGGCAACCCGCGCGTCAGGGTTTCGATCAAAATCGCCATAGGCCATGCTCAGTTCGTTGAGCAGGTCGAGGTCGAAAGCATTGCGCTTTGCCACTCGGTCCAGTCCCAGCAACAGGACATGGCCCTGGAGTTCACGGGTGACGCGGCTGGTGCTGGCTTGATTCATCGGGTGTGCCCTCGGGGCGCGGATAAGGTTTCAGACCAAGGGGCAGGCCTGGACAGGTGAACCGTTTAAGCGTGATGACCAACAGGGCCGGGCCTTTGCAAAATAGACCCTGGCGCAGTTATCTGCAAAGGCTGTGACGCAGCGCGGTTTATCGGTGCTTTGCGATAAAAAAAGCTCCCTTTTTCAGCTATTTCCGGTATAGTGCGCGCCGGCCTTTAACCGGGCCGCGTTTAGGTAGCGCAATTCCCCGAAGTCAGCTTCGGCTGCACGTCCGCACAGCGGACTCTTCCTTGACGAATCTTTTTCATTCATTCGTTTTCGCAAATCCCCGCCGACAAAGCAGCCAGGGCGACTCTTGAGTCTCAACACGGCATGCGCAGCTTTGGAGCATGGGTCTTTGCGGATGCACTTAGAGGCAGACCCATGACCCAGGAAACCGGCGGCTTCGCCGCTTTTAATCTTAATCCGAACATTCTCGCCGCCGTCATCGCGACTGGCTACGAAGAACCTTCGGCTATTCAGCAGCAATCGATCCCGATCATCATGGCCGGCCAGGACATGATTGGCCAGGCGCAGACCGGTACCGGTAAAACCGCCGCGTTCGCCCTGCCTATCCTGCACTGCATCGATCCTGCCAAGCGCGAACCGCAAGCCCTGATCCTGGCGCCAACCCGTGAGTTGGCGCTGCAAGTAGCAACCGCTTTCGAAACCTACGCCAAGCAAATGCCAGGTGTAACCGTTGTGGCCGTTTACGGCGGCGCGCCTATGGGCCCACAACTGAAAGCCATCCGTAACGGCGCACAGATCGTTGTCGCCACCCCGGGCCGTCTGTGCGACCACCTGCGTCGCGACGAGAAAGTCCTGTCGACCGTGAACCACCTGGTTCTCGACGAAGCCGACGAAATGTTGAAGCTGGGCTTCATGGATGATCTGGAAGTCATCTTCAAGGCACTGCCACCAACCCGTCAGACCGTGCTGTTCTCGGCCACCCTGCCGCAGTCGATCCGTGCCATTGCCGAACGCCACCTGCGCGATCCGCAACACGTGAAGATCCAGACCAAGACCCAGACCGTTACCGCGATCGAACAGGCTCACCTGTTGGTTCACGCTGACCAGAAGACCTCGGCTGTATTGAGCCTGCTGGAAGTCGAAGACTTCGACGCCTTGATCATGTTCGTGCGCACCAAGCAAGCGACCCTGGACCTGGCCAGTGCCCTGGAAGCCAAAGGCTACAAGGCCGCTGCGCTGAACGGTGACATCGCCCAGAACCAGCGTGAGCGCGTGATCGACTCCCTCAAGGATGGCCGCCTGGACATCGTTGTGGCGACCGACGTTGCCGCCCGTGGCCTCGACGTTCCACGTATCACCCACGTGTTCAACGTTGATATGCCGTACGACCCAGAGTCCTATGTTCACCGTATCGGCCGTACCGGCCGTGCCGGTCGCGAAGGTCGTGCCCTGCTGCTGGTAACGCCGCGTGAGCGCCGCATGCTGCAGGTCATCGAGCGTGTCACCGGCCAGAAAGTGGCCGAGGTTCGCCTTCCGGATGCCCAGGCCGTTCTCGATGCCCGCATCAAGAAACTGACCAACAGCCTGGCGCCACTGGTGGCTGACGCTGAATCGACCCACGGCGAACTGCTGGACCGCCTGACCGCCGATATCGGTTGCACCCCGCGTGCCCTGGCTGCAGCGTTGTTGCGCAAAGCCACCAACGGTCAGGCCCTGACCCTGGCAGCGATCGAGAAAGAACGCCCACTGGTACCGAACAACGCGCCACGCGGTGATCGTCCAGAGCGTACCGGCGACCGTCCGGACCGTGGTGATCGTGAGCGTCGTGCTCCGGTTCCATTGGCTGAAGGCCGTGCTCGTTGCCGTACTGCGCTGGGCGCGCGTGACGGTATCGCTGCCAAGAACCTGCTGGGCGCTATCCTCAACGAGGGTGGCCTGGCACGTGAAGCCATCGGTCGTATCCAGGTCCGTGACAGCTTCTCCCTGGTGGAGCTGCCGGAAGACGGTCTGGAAAAACTGCTGACCAAGCTCAAAGACACACGCGTGGCCGGCAAGCAGTTGAAGCTGCGTCGCTACCGCGAAGATTGATCCGCCCTTGGGCTGATTGATCGCACATAAAAAATCCCCGACTGGTTCGGGGATTTTTTTTGCCTGGGATTTCAGGCAGTGCACCTGTGTCAGCCAAAGCGATAGATGTCCATGCCCAAGGCGCCGAGGGTGAAGCCCTGATGCGCCACGCTGAAATCACCGCCGGCACCTCGCGCAAAGTAAAGCGGCAACAAATGCTCGTCGCTGGGGTGGCTGCGCACTGCATGGGGCGCCAGGAGGCGATAGTCATGCAAGGCTGTTTCGTCACCGGCAGCGAGTTTTTCGACCACCCAGTCGCGAAAGGCTTGCGCCCATGGCGTGATGGTTTCCGGCCCGGCGCGCCAGTCCAGCTCACCGAGATTATGGGTGATGCTGCCGGAGCCGATCAGTAGCACACCTTGGTCGCGCAGACTGCAGAGGGCATGTCCAACCCGGGTTTGAAAAGCCGGACCCATGCGGCTTGGCAGGGAGACTTGCACCACCGGAATATCCGCCGCCGGGTACATCAGCGACAGGGGCACCCAGGTACCATGGTCGAAGGGCCGTTGGTTGTCGACCTGTGCAGTCAGGCCGTCAGCCTGCAATAGCTCGGCAATTTCATTCGCCAGCCGTGGATCACCCGGCGCAGGGTATTGCACCGCAAACAGTTCGCGAGGGAAGCCGCCGAAGTCATGCCAGGTTTCGGGCGCGGCGCTGCCACTGACCAGCAGTCCGTGGCTTTCCCAATGCGCCGATACCACCACAATCGCCTTGGGCCGTGGCAGCGCGGCTGCCAGAGCCTGCAGCGCCGGGCTGCTGGCACCGGGTTGCAGAGCCAGCATCGGGGAGCCATGGGAGATAAACAGGCTGGGGAGCATAAGAAGATTCCTGAAGATTAATATCGGGCTATCTTCATTCAGATCATTAATCCAGATCTAATATAAGATTTAGTATCTTTTGATCGATTTTTCGGGGTGATGCATGGACGCAAAAATTTGGCAGGAACGCTGGGCAACCAATCAGATCGGTTTTCATCAGGCCGACGTTAATCCTAACTTGCAGCGGCATTGGTCAACGTTGGCCCTGGTCGATGGTGCCAGGGTTTTCGTGCCTTTGTGTGGCAAAAGCCTGGACATGAAGTGGTTGGCGGATCGCGGGCATCGCGTGATGGGTGTGGAGGTGTCGGATAAAGCCGTTGAGGCATTCTTCAGCGAACAGGGACTTACGCCGCAGATCGATCAGAGAGGCGTGTTCAAGGTGTATCAGGCGGGCCTGATCGAAGTGTGGTGCGGTGACTTCTTCGCCCTTGACGCAAGTGCTGTGGCTGATTGCGTGGCGTTGTATGACCGTGCGGCACTGATCGCCTTGCCGCAGCCAATGCGCTCGCGATACACCGAGCATCTCGATAACCTGCTGACCCCCGCCTGTGAGGGGCTGTTGATCACTGTCGACTACGACCAGGCGCAAAGGGCTGGCCCGCCCTTCGCTGTCCCGGATGAGGAAGTGCAGTCGCTGCTGGGCCCGCACTGGAATGTGGTCACGCTGCAAGAGCGGGACATTTTGAGTGAAAGCAGCAAATTCAAGGCGGATGGTGTTACTCGGCTTGATGAGCGTGTTTATCGGCTGACCAGGCGGTAAATCACGCCCACGAAAAAGGGGCGATTCAATCGCCCCTTTTTTGTATTGCCGGGTTATCAGCCGCGACGACGCAATGCGTCAATCCGCTCTTCCAGTGGTGGGTGGCTCATGAACAGGCGAGCCAGGCCCTGCTTGACGCCACCGTTGATGCCGAAGGCGGTCAGGCTGTCCGGCATATGCACCGGCAGGCCTTGTTCGGAGCGCAGGCGTTGCAGTGCGCCAATCATCGCGCTGGTGCCCGCCAGGCGCGCGCCGGCTTCGTCTGCGCGGAACTCACGTTTACGCGAGAACCACATTACGATGGCGCTTGCCAGGAAGCCCAGGACCAGCTCGGCGAAGATGGTTGCCACGAAGTAGGCGATACCGCGGCCTTCTTCGTTCTTGAAGATCACCTTGTCGACGAAGTTACCGATGATTCGCGCAAAGAACATCACGAAGGTGTTCACCACGCCCTGGACCAGCGCCAGGGTGACCATGTCGCCATTGGCCACGTGGCCGATCTCGTGGGCCAGCACCGCCTTGACTTCGTCGGGCGAAAAACGCTCCAGGAGCCCCTGGCTGACAGCGACCAGCGCGTCGTTCTTGTTCCAGCCGGTGGCGAAGGCGTTGGCCTCATAAGCAGGGAAAATCCCCACCTCGGGCATTTTGATGCCTGCTTCTTGAGACAACTGCTCCACGGTTTGCATCAGCCATTGTTCATGGCGAGTGCGTGGTTGAGTGATGATCTGGGTGCTGGTGCTCATTTTCGCCATCCACTTGGAGATGAACAGCGAGAACAGCGAACCGGCAAAACCGAAGACCGCACAGAAAATCAGCAGCTGATTGAGGTTCAGATCAACCCCGTTGGCCGCCATGAACCCGTCGAAGCCAAAAAGGCTCAGGGTGACGCTGGCAATCAGTACGACCGCCAGGTTAGTGGCCAAGAACAGCAGGATGCGCATCATGGTTGTAGAATTCTCCTCATGCTTAATATGTCGCTTACTGCGGGGTATATAAGGTGCGGCATGGGGTGATTCAACCGGGCGACTATTTCAAACTGTGTCCTACAGCGAAAATGTAGCGCCTTGAAGGGATTTTCCCACAACAATTAGCCTTGCCGGTTCGCCGCCAAGCGTGTCGCACCCCCGTTAACGCTAGGGTAGGGCGCCTGGCGCGGTGCTATCACCCCGTTCGAGGTCGCCCGCGCCAGAGAAGTGTTGCCAGATAATCGCTGTACGACCAAATGCAGGTCGTACGGCATCATTTGGGTTACTGGCGATAGGACTTCAGGAAGTTGCCGATGCGACCGATCGCCATATCCAGTTCATCCACGCGCGGCAACGTCACCACGCGGAAGTGATCCGGCCACGGCCAGTTGAAGGCGGTGCCTTGCACCACCAGCAGCTTTTCCGACAGTAGCAGGTCGAGCACGAACTTTTCGTCGTTGAGGATCGGGCAGACTTTCGGATCGATCCGCGGGAACGCGTACAACGCACCCATGGGCTTTACGCAACTGACGCCCGGGATCGCATTGAGCAACTCCCAGGTGCGGTTACGTTGCTCCAGCAGCCGACCTTGGGGCAGTACCAGGTCGTTGATGCTCTGGTAGCCGCCGAGGGCGGTCTGGATCGCGTGCTGGCTCGGCACGTTGGCGCACAGGCGCATGTTGGCCAGCATGTCGATGCCCTCGATATAGCTCTGGGCGTTGTGCTTTGGCCCGGAAATGGCGATCCAGCCGGAGCGGAACCCCGCCACGCGGTAGGACTTGGACAGGCCGTTGAAGGTCAGGCACAGCAGGTCTGGCGCCAGGGAGGCGGTGCACACATGGACGGCGTCATCGTAGAGGATCTTGTCGTAGATCTCGTCGGAGAACACCACAAGGTTGTGTTGGCGCGCCAGTTCGAGCATGCCCAGCAGCACTTCCCTGGAGTACACGGCACCGGTGGGGTTGTTCGGGTTGATGATCACCAGGGCCTTGGTGTTCGGGGTGATCTTGGCCTTGATATCGGCCAGGTCCGGGAACCAGTCGGCCCCTTCGTCGCACAGGTAGTGCACCGGGTGGCCACCGGCCAGGGTCACGGCGGCGGTCCACAACGGATAATCCGGCGCCGGCACCAGCACTTCGTCGCCGTTGTTGAGCAAGGCCTGCAGCGACATCACTATCAGCTCGGACACGCCATTGCCCAGGTAGATGTCTTCAATCCCGACACCTTCGACCTGTTTTTGCTGGTAATACTGCATCACCGCCTTGCGCGCGCTGAACAGGCCCTTGGAGTCGCTGTAGCCTTGGGCCGTGGGCAGGTTGCGGATCACGTCCTGGAGGATTTCGTCTGGCGCTTCGAAACCAAAGGGCGCCGGGTTGCCGATGTTCAGCTTGAGGATGCGATGGCCTTCCTCTTCCAGGCGTTTGGCGTGCTTGAGCACCGGGCCGCGAATGTCGTAGCAGACGTTGGCGAGCTTGTTCGATTTGCTGACCTGCATGGTGATGTGATCCTGAAAATGAACGATCCAGACGGCACAGGCACTACCGTACTGTGAATCCCGCGCACCGCGCACCCATAAATACGTTTGAATGGTGATGGCGCGGGTGCCAGACTGGCGTTTTGAAGAGGCGCAATCATACGTGCCGCCTGATCCACGGAAAAGACACAGATCAGGGTTTTTCAGTTGCCGAGGTGTACCGATGGAAAAGCTGCAGAAAACCATTGAAGAATGGAAAGCGATGCTCGACCCGGAGCAATACAACGTGTGTCGGCTCAAAGGCACCGAGCGGCCGTTCTCCGGCAAATACAACGCCACCAAGACCGACGGCGTGTACCACTGCATTTGCTGCAATGAACCGTTGTTCGATTCCACGGCCAAGTTTGACTCGGGCTGCGGCTGGCCCAGCTTCTACGAGCCGATTGCCGATAACGCGATGGTCGAGATCCGTGACATCAGCCACGGCATGATCCGCACCGAAGTCACCTGCGCCAAGTGCGACGCGCACCTGGGGCATGTATTCCCGGACGGGCCGCCACCGACCGGGCTGCGCTACTGCATCAACTCGGTGTGCCTGGACCTGGTGCCGCGCTAGGCGAGTACCCGCGTGGTCAAATGTGGGCGGGGGCTCGCTCCCCCCACGTGAGGCCCTGGGTTGATTGCACATCATCATTGCCGTCAATTGGGTTGACGCTATCGAATGGCGAGCTACCTTTCTGCTTCTTCCCTTAATCAAAGGCACTGCCATGAGCGACAACTTGCTGAGCATCCCTTGCACCACCATCAAGGGTGAGCAAAAGACCTTGGCCGATTTCGCCGGCAAGGCCATTCTGGTGGTCAACACCGCCAGCAAGTGTGGTTTCACCCCGCAATACAAGGGCCTGGAGCAGCTCTGGCAGCAATACAAGGACCAGGGCCTGGTGGTGCTGGGCTTTCCGTGCAATCAGTTCGGCAAGCAGGAGCCGGGCAATGAAGGCGCGATCACCGAGTTCTGCGAATTGAACTTCGGCGTCAGTTTTCCCTTGTTCAAGAAAATCGACGTCAATGGCAGCGATGCCCACCCGCTGTTCGTGCAGCTCAAAAAGGCTGCGCCAGGGCTGCTGGGCTCGAAGAACATCAAGTGGAACTTCACCAAATTCCTCATCGGGCGTGACGGCAAAGAGGTCAAGCGTTTCGCCCCGACCACCAAGCCCCAGGACCTGAGTCAAGAGATCGAAGCGCTGCTCAAATGAGACTTGTCGTCTCAGGTACCCACAGGTCCAGCAGGGCCTTGAGTTCTTCGCGGCGAAACGGCTTGGCCAGATAATCATTCATCCCCGCGGCACGGCAACGCTCACGTTCTTCGGACAGGGCGTTGGCGGTCAGGGCGACAATCGGCAGGTCCGGCCAGCGACCGCTCTGGCGAATCTGCCGGCTGGCCTCGTAGCCGTCCATCACCGGCATGTTGCAGTCCATCAACACTAGGTCGAAACGCTGGTCCTCAAGGAACTTGAGGGCTTCGCCACCATGGGCGGCCACGATGACCTCGCAGCCGAGCTTGCCGAGCATGCCCTTGGCCACCAGTTGGTTGACCGGGTTGTCCTCCACCAGCAGGATGCGCGCACGGTGGCTGAGGGGCGCGGCGTCGATTTGGACCGGGTCCAGAATCGGCTGCGTGTCGCTGCGCAAATTACGCTGCAGGATTTGGTACAGCGCGTTACGGCTCAGCGGGCGGGCTTGTTGCTGCAGCGGCGCCAGGGCCGCGACTTCTTCGCTGGGCATGAAGTTGCCATAGGCAGTCACCACCAGAATCGGCGCGCTGATGCCTGGCCTCAGGCGGAACAGGCACTCCGGGCAGTCCGTGATCAACAGGTCGGGATACTGTCCGCTCAGGTCGTCCTCCATGGAGTAGCAACGCGGCGCCAACCCCCAATGGGGCAGCAGGGTCGTGAGCAACTCCCCCAGGCCGCTGCTGTGGTGGGTGATGACGATCACATCCCCCGCCAATGGCACTCGGGCTGCCGCCGGCAGGTGGGTGGGCAACGGCAGGTCGGCGCAGAACTGGCTGCCGAAGCCGACTTCCGAACTGATGCTCAAGCGGCCCTGCATGGCTTCGCAGAGGTTATGGGTCAATGCGAGCCCCAGGCCGGTGCCGCCGAATTGGCGCGTAATACCAGCGCCGGCCTGGGTGAACGGCTGGAAAATCTTGACCTGCGCATCCTGGGCAATCCCGATACCGGTATCACAAACTTCAATGCGCACTCCGTCGCCGTGGTGGCTCAGGCGTACATCCACGCGGCCAAAGCGGGTGAACTTCAAGGCATTGGACAGCAGGTTACTGACGATTTGCCGTACCCGCGTCGGGTCACCAATGACTTGGGCAGCAAACAGCGGGTCGATCAGGCAGGTCAGTTCCACGCTGGGCGCGGCGTTTTGCGACAACAGGTTGGCGGTGTCTTCCACCAGCGAGCCGAGGTCGAACGGGATGCGCTCAAGCTCCAGTTGACCCGCGTCGAACTTGGACAGGTCGAGGATATCGTTGAGCAATTCCACCAGCACCTTGCCGGAGTCATGGGCAATAGACAGTTGCTGGCGCTGCTCGGCGTTGAGCGGGCTATCCAGCGACAGGGCAATCATGCCCAGCAGGCCATTGAGCGGGGTGCGGATTTCATGGCTCATATTGGCCAGGAACGCCGCCCGCGCCTGGGCCATGCCCAGGGCGGTCATCCGCGCTGCTTCCAGCTCATCATTGATCTGGCTCAAGCGTTGGTTGCTGGTCTTGAGCTCAAGGGTGCGCGCAGAAACAATGTCTTCCAGTTGGCCCAGGTATTCGGTAAGACGATCTTCGGCATGGCGACGCTGCTGGATCTCGGTTTCCATGTTTTCGAATTGCTGGTTGGCAACGTTGACCAGCACGCCGATTTCGTCGTGCTCATGCCCTGGCGGGCAGTCCAGTCGCGCCTGTTTGCGCGTGCTCAGCGCGCGAATAATGCGCACCAGCGGCTGGGTGAGCATGACGTAGAACAAGCCCAGCAAGATCCCGGTCAGCAGCAGGCTGCGCACAAAACCATTGAGCAACGTGACCTCGGCGCGGCGCAGGAAACGGCTGCCAAACGCGTAGGTATCGACATCAAGGCGCAGCACACCCAGGGATTCGTTGGGCATATGGCTGAGGTACAGGCGGTCTTCGAATTGGCGGTTGGCACCGAACAGAAAATCGCTGACAGGCCGATAATGGCTTTCCTTGCGCGGCCGCTCGACGTCGGCCAGCACCATGCCGTTGTTGTCGACCAGCTGTGCGTGGGCGATGGCAGGGGAGTGCAGCAGGCCCAGGGTCAGTTCCTGGGCAAGTTCGGCATCGATGTTGTAGGCGATACGCGAGGCAGGGTTATGGCTGATTTCGATCAGCGAACGTATTTCACGGTTGATGGATGCGTCTTCACTGGCATAATCAATGCCGATTTGGATAAAACTGAGCAAGGTTCCCAAGACGAAACCGACCAGCACAGTCAATCTGGCTTGTTTATAAGACAAGCGGTGGGCGAACTTGATATCCATCGAGTGTTGAACCACTTCACGTTTCCCTTCGCCCGGCAAGCATAGCTGAACATCCCACCAGCGCTGACTTGCCCGGCATAAATCGATTTTCTTGACGCAGCCTTGTGCGGTCTGCCACAGGGTTGCCAATACGCCATCTTTTACAAGAACTTGCCAGAGGAATAGATGTGGATTCTCGATTGAATGCCTTTCTTGAACGGGCTGACGCCGTGCTGGCGCGCCTGGAGCCCCTGTTGCCCGCGCCGCGCCAAGTCATCGACTGGAACCAATGCCTGGCCGCCCGCTGGCAGCGCGAAGGCCGTACAGGCTTCCTGTTGCCGCTGGAAGTCAGCCTGGACATGCGCCTGTCGGACCTGATCGGCGTCGACAAGCAGCGTGAACAGCTGGCGCGTAACACCCAACAGTTTCTCGACGGCTTACCTGCCAACCATGCGCTGCTATGGGGTTCGCGTGGCACCGGGAAATCATCCATGGTACGCGCCTTGCTCGCCCAGCACGCCGAGGCCGGCCTGCGCTTGATCGAAATCGAGCGTGACCACCTGGCCGACCTGCCGCGCGTGGTCGAGCAACTGCTCAAGCTGCCGCAGCGTTTCATCCTGTTCTGCGATGACCTGTCGTTCGATGCCGGGGAAGGTGACTATCGCGTGCTCAAGAGCGTGCTGGATGGCTCCCTGGAGCAGGCGCCGGAAAACGTGTTGCTGTATGCCACCTCCAATCGTCGTCACCTGGTGCCGGAGAACCAGAGCGACAACGACAATTGGAAGCGCGTGGATGGCGAACTGCACCCGAGCGAGGCGGTAGAAGACAAGATTGCCTTGTCCGACCGTTTTGGCTTGTGGTTGTCGTTCTACCCGTTTACCCAGGAGCACTTCCTGAATGTGGTGGAGCACTGGATCGGCGAATTGGCTGGCAAGACCGGCCTGCAGTGGCAGCGTGATGAACAACTCGACATTCTCGCCGTGCGCTGGGCGACCGGGCGCGGTAACCGCAATGGCCGCTGCGCCTATCAGTTCGCTCGTTACTGGGTGGGTCTCAAATTGCTGGAGCGTCAACCATGATCGATTTACAACAGGCCGGCACCGGCCTCGAGGGCTATGCGCTGCTCTGCGCGCAACTGGAGTCGCTGCTGGCGGATGAGCGGGATTTCATCGCCAACAGCGCGCAGTTTTCCGCGTTCCTGTTCAATCAGTTGGACGACCTGAACTGGGCGGGTTTCTACCTCAATCGCAATGATGAGCTGGTTCTTGGCCCCTTCCAGGGCCAGATCGCTTGCGTGCGCATCCCTTTTGGTCGTGGCGTGTGTGGTGCCGCCGCGGCGTCCCGGCAAACCCAGCGAGTGGAAGACGTGCATGCGTTTGCAGGGCACATTGCCTGTGACAGCGCCTCGAACAGTGAGTTGGTGGTGCCGCTGGTCAAGAACGGCCAATTGATTGGCGTCCTTGACCTCGACAGCCCGTCGCTGGCGCGTTTTACGCCTCAGGACCAGGCGGGTATCGAACAACTCGCGGCTATTTTCCTGCGCTTGACCGATTGCTGAGCGAGCGAGGCGGGGGGCAAGCCCTAATGCCAGTGAGTTAAGAAGTAGAAAGGGTAAAAAGTAACCTGTGGCGAGGGAGCTTGCTCCCGCTGGACTGCGCAGCAGTCCCATCTTTGGGGCCGCTTCGCGGCCCAGCGGGAGCAAGCTCCCTCGCCACAGGTACAGTGTTCGCCCTTAACTGACTGGCATTAGGGCGAACCCCCTGCCTCCTATTGGCCGTCCAGGTCATGCAGTTGAACCTGCAGTGCCCGTTCCAGCTCGAGCATGAGCTTTTCCAGGGATTTGACCCCCGTCTCGATCACTCGCCGATCATCGTTGCGCGAGCAGGCCTGCTCCAGTATTTCGCACTGCCCGGCCAAGGCATTGGCTTGGACGATGCGTGCGGCCCCCTTGATCTTGTGGGCCTGTTCGATGATGTCGGTGGATGAAGCCTTGCGATCCAGCAGCGCAATGAGTGCCTGACGATCATCAACGCTGCTGGTCAGCAGTTCTTCGAGCAGGCGTCGACTCAATTGCGAATCCCCTCCGGTCAGCGCGTCCAGGCATCCCAGGTCCAGCTGCGGGCTCGTGGGTTGGGGGATGATCTGTGCCAACTGCCGTTCCAGCACGGTGAGGCTGATAGGTTTGAACAGGCAGTCATCCATGCCCGCTTCCATGCAGCGTTGTCTTTCCTCCGGTTGTGCATTGGCGGTAAACCCCAGTACCACGCAGTGCGCCAACTGTTCGCGTTGCTCGTACTCACGGATGGAACGGCTCAACTCGTAGCCATTCATGATGGGCATGTTGCAGTCGGCGATCACCAGGTCGAACTGTTCCTGGCGCCAGGCCTGGAACCCGGCGGCACCATGCTCGGCGGCGGTGAATTGATGGCCCAGGTAGCCCAGTTGCTGGCACATCAGCAGGCGGTTCGCCGGATGGTCGTCTACTACCAGCACATTGAGCACCGGGGTAGAGACCGGCTTCGCAGGCGCGTGCTCACCCTGGGGGGTAATCGGATGCAGGCGCGGCATTTTCAGGTTGACGTGCACCTGGGTGCCGACCATGGGCACGCTGCTCAGGCTCAGCTGGCCGCCCATCATCGCGCAAAGGCTGCGGCAGATCACCAGGCCCAGGCCGGCACCGCTTCTGGCCAGGTGCCCGGAATTGTCGGCCTGGGCGAACGGCTCGAACAGGCGCAGTTGGTCGTCCCTGCTGATGCCGATACCGGTGTCTTCCACGACCAGCTTCACGTCGACCTGTTCCTGGGTCTGGCTCGGTTGCACCTCCACCTTGATTTTCACCTGGCCGTGTTCGGTGAACTTGATGGCGTTGCTCACAAGATTGGACAGCACTTGCTTGAAGCGCAGCGGGTCTATGAGGACTTCGATGTCGTTCAGGTCGGGCTTGAACTCCAGTAGCAGGCTGAGGGTTTTCTGGCGCGCAAGACCGTCAAACACGCGTACCACGGACTCGATCACCTCGCGCAGATTGACGCGTTCCGGCGCCAGGCTGAGACGGCCGGACTCAATGCGCGCGATGTCGAGAATGTCGCCTATCAGTTCCAGTAGATCCTTGGCCGAGTTGTAGGCCACTTCTATCGCCGGACGGTCGAGATGCCCTTGGTCGGCCCGCTTGAGCGTCAGTTCGAGCATGCCGATCACGGCGTTCATGGGGGTGCGGATCTCGTGGCTCATGGTGGCAAGGAACGTGCTTTTGGCGCGGTTGGCCTCGTCGGCGCGCTCTTTGGCGGCGCGCAGTTCATCGAACAACTGACGCCGTTCACTGATGTCGATCCAGCCGCCGATGATGCCCTGGACTTCGCCAGTGGAATCGCGGTAGGGCAGGATCCAGTGGTAGATCGTCAGCTTCCTCTCCTCGATATGCAGGGTGCGGTCCAGGATCAATGGATTGCCTTCAGCCACCACCCGCAGGTAGTCGGCATGGTACTGCGCTGCTTCGGGCGCCAGGGCCATGCTCATCTGGGTCACGCTTTTGCCGATCACATCCTCTCGCTTGACGTCGAAGGCCTGCAGATAACTGTCGTTGCAGGTTTGCAGCAAGCCATTACGGTCGCGTACATAGATGGGGTGCGGTGTTTCGTTGACCAGCGCGCGCATGAATTCGAACTGATCGTTGAGCGCGCGCTCGGCCATTTTTCGTTGCCTGATCTGGCGCCGCATGTAGGCATTCCAGGTCAGGGAAATCAGGAGCAGCAAACCGGTACCGATGACGATTTTGGCAATCAGTTGGTTGTAATTGCGCCAGTAGCTATCGGATTCGACTGTGTAGCCACGCCAGCGACTGTTGATCACCCCCATTTCATCCGGGGCGATACTGAGCAGCGCTTTATCGAGGATCGAGCCCAACTCGGTGGCATGGCGAGAGGTGGCCAGGGCGAACGTCGCCGGCGTGGTGCCAATACTCGTGGTGATCTGCAGCTTGTCCCGGAAAACCTTCGAGGACAGGAAATAGTTAGCGATCAACAGTGTGTTCACAGCGCCATCCACTTGCCCTTGTGCAAGCAACTCGGAGGCCCTGAAGGTATCGCCGGTTTCCACCAGTTGAATCTGCGGAAAGTCTTTGCGCAGGATTTCGGCCAGCGGAGTGCCCAGGGTCACCGCCAGGCGCTTGCCCGCCATCTGCTCCAGGTTCAGCGGTGCTCCGGGTTCTTTGCGGGTCAATAGCACGTATGAGTTTTCCAGGTAGGGACGGCTGAAGTTCAGCTGCGCCTCCCGTTGGTTACTCGGCACGATCGCCCCGATCATATCGACTTTCTGCGTGGCGACCTGCTCGATCATATCGTCGACTTTACGTCCGCGCTGCACCGCAAAACGCAAGCCGGTGCGCAAGCGAATGAGTTCAAGAAGGTCGGCGGTGATGCCGCGAAAGTTGCCCTCCGCATCGAAGAAGGTGAGCGGGGCAAAGGTTTCATTCACGATGACCGTTACCACCGGGTGCGCCTTCAACCAGCGTTCTTCGCGCGGGGTCAGTTGCAGCTTCTCGTCGGTCAGCAAGATATCGCTACCGGCGCTCCAACGCTTGGCGATGCTATCCCGCTCATTGATGGGCACAGCCGCCAGCACCGTGTCGACAATGCTCAGGAGAACGAGGTTGTCGTGGCGCAGGGCAAAGCTGAAGCCATAGGCTTCATGCTTGCCGAAGTTGGCCATGCGAACGTTTTTGAGGTAGCCCTTGTTAATCATGAAGTGGGTGGAAATCGTATCGCCAAGAAATACATCCGCCTGGTCAAACGCCACTGCATTCAGGGCATTTTGATAAGAGGGATAGGTGCGGATATCCGCCTTGGGGTACAGCTTTTCCACTTCATCGAACGGCAGGTAATGATAGACGAGGCTCAAGCGCAGCCCTTCAAGGCCATCGCTGAGGCTGCGGGTTTCCCCCTCGCGAGTGACCAGTACTGGCTGGTCCACGGCGTAAGGTGCCGACAATGTGAGATTGGGGTTCGCGGCCTCAAAGCCGTTGGAGGAGCCCAGCAAATCGATGTCGCCGGCTTCGAGGGCTTGAATGGCGGCCACCCGGGTAGGGTAGCGCAGGACCTTCACCGGTATGGCCAGTGCCTTGGCCAGCAGGCCTGCATAATCTGCGGTAAGGCCTTCGTAATCGCGACCACTGGAGGTGAGGTCGAACGGCGGGTAGTCAGGCGCGGCAGTACCCAGCACCAGTTCGCGCTTGTATTGCAGCCACTGGCGCTGGGTCCTGTCCAGTTGAGTGTTCAGTTGAACGATTCCGGCGCGGCTCAATAAAGTGAAGTGTTGCGGGTCGGTGGAGTCGTCCGCAAGCACGGTAGTGCTGAAGTACAAACCGGCACTCAATATGATCAAATAGTCCTTGATACGGCTGGGCATCCGTTTTCTCACACTAGCGCGTTTCGTTTTGCCATCTCGATGAGCTCGACTAAAGACTGGGCTTTTAGTTTTTGCATTAGTCGCTTTTTATACGTGCTGACGGTTTTATTACTCAGGAACATGCCCTTGGCTATTTCTTTGTTGGTGCGGCCTTGTGCGAAAAGTTGCAAGACCATGAGTTCTCGGTCGTTAACAGCCCTGAACAAGTCCAGCTCCTGCGTGTCCATGCCTTCCGTTCCATTTGCATTCAATGCCTGGCTGGGGAAGTAGTTGTACCCGGATAGTACGGCGCGGATAGCACTCAGTAGTTCACTCAGGTCGCCTTCCTTGCAGACGTAACCGTCCGCGCCCGAACGCATGCAGCGCGTGGCAAACAGCGTCGGGCATTGGGCAGTAAGTACCAGGGTTTTCATCGAAGTGTTCATGGCGTTGAAGCGGCAGAGAACTTCGAGGCCGTCAAGTTTCGGAATGCTGATGTCCAGAATTACCAAGTCTGGCAGGCATTCGCGGACCATTTGTATGGCGTCGCACCCGTTATCCGTTTCTCCAACGACTTTGTAACCTTCATGTTCCAGTAACATTCTGATGGCGAGCCGTATAACGGGGTGGTCGTCGATAATAAAAACGGTGTTCATAATCACATTCCATGCAGGTGCAAATAAAGCGTTCACATTAGCTCAGAAGAAGAGCCAGCAGCATGAAGCGTGGGGGCGACAAGCGCAAAACAGGAAGTTTCCTACACAAAGAAAGGCATAGGCCTACGAGTTGCTAGGTAATTGTGACACTAAGTGTGTGTGTTTTCAGGGCGGTTGGCGTAGCTAACGGTCACGGGTATTTTGCGACAGCTCTCTCGTTGTTTTTCGCAATTACTAAGGTATAAAATCCTACACTTATAATGGCTGAGTTAAACTCATTAAGCGCTCAAGTTCATCTTTATTTAACGGTTTTGATAAACAACCTAGAAGTGGCAGATTACGCTGCGCAGCTTGTGCGGTCAGTTTGAGTAATTCCGTCGTTGGTAGCCCGCTCAATAGAATCGCTCGGGTAATAAACTGACCACGGCTGGCGATTTCTACCAACTCAAGGCCGGGCAGGTCGGGCAGGCATTGGTCGCATAACATCAAGTCGAAGGGGAATTCAGACTGGGTCATGGTGCGTATGGCCTGTTCGGCATTTTCGACGGGGGTGAGCTGGTGGAAGCCGAAGCTTCTAAGCAAGCATTGGGTGGCGAGGAGTTGAAAAGGGTGATCCTCCACCAAAAGAATACGAAGGGGGTAGTTGGGCATAGAGAGTACACAGTGAGTCAAGCGTCGATGGGAGCGTAGGAACTGCTCGTCTTGTCTGCGATGGCGTGCGTGATTATTCCTCGGGAATATGTACGAATTCGATCAGGCCGCTCTGTTCCCATCGTAGGGCGATTCGTTTCAGGCAACAGAGCGAGTCGATCGAGTCGTTATTGAGGGCTGGAGCGCCCGGTCATCTCTCGCGCCATCTCGGTGGCATAGCTGTCAGTCATGCCGGCGATGAAATCGATCATGCGCAGGAACGAGGCGTGCAATGGCCAGGCAGGGTCCGGCGCGCTGTTGCCCAGCAAGTCGAGAATGCGCCGGTGCTTGAACGACGGCGTACGCCCGCCGTGTTGCTCCAACGCTGCACCGCAAAAAGCGTTCAGCAGAATTTCCAGGGTGGTGTAGGCGCCGATTTCATGCAGGGTCTTGCGTTTGTCCTGGAAGATTTTCTTGCGCGCCATGTCCTTGGCATCCAGTACGCAACGCTTCGCCGGACCGTGCATATGCTCAACCAGGTCGCCAGGCAGGGTGCCGGCAAGCAGGGCGTCCTGTTGTTCGACGAATGCGCGCGCCGCTGCGTTGGTCAGGTGCTCGATGGCCTTGCCGCGCAGGATCGCCAGCTTGCGCCGACGGGAATCCTGCGGGCCCAATTGCCGATACGTCTGCGGCAGGTCATCACCCACCAGGTCGAGCAGCAGTGACTCGACTTCGGCGTACTCCAGCAAGTCCATCTCCAGGCCATCTTCCAGGTCAATCAGCGCATAGCAGATGTCGTCGGCGGCCTCCATCAAGTACACCAAGGGGTGGCGGGCCCAGCGTTGCTCCTCCAGTTGAGGCAGGCCGAGTTTATGGGCGATCTGTTCCAGAATCGGCAACTCGCTCTGGTAGCAGCCGAACTTGTGTTTCTTGTAGCCCAGCGAGTCCGCGTGGCGGGCAGTCCAGGGGTACTTGAGGTAAGTGCCCAAGGTGGCATAGGTCAGCCGCGTGCCGCCGTCGAATTGATGATATTCAAGCTGGGTCAATACGCGGAAACCCTGGGCGTTGCCTTCAAAGTTGAGGAAGTCATTGCGCTCGGCGTTGCTCATGTCATCCAGCCAGCCGCGCCCGGCGGCCTGCTGGAACCAGTGGCGAATGGCGTCTTCGCCGGAGTGACCGAAGGGTGGATTACCGATGTCATGGGCCAGGCAGGCCGATTGCACCACCATGCCCAAATCGCTGGGATCGCACCAGTCGGGCAGGGCGCCGCGCAACGTTTCACCGACGCGCATGCCAAGGGAGCGGCCCACACAGCTGACTTCCAGCGAGTGAGTCAGGCGCGTGTGGATATGGTCATTGCTCGACACCGGATGCACTTGGGTCTTGCGGCCCAGGCGACGGAAAGCGCCGGAAAAAATAATGCGGTCATGGTCTTTGTGAAAAGGGCTGCGGCCTAGTTCTTCGGGGCTGTGCAGGGGCTTGCCAAGACGTTCGCGGGTCAGCAGGGTAGGCCAATCCAAGGCAGGTACTCTCCGTACGGTGAATGACACCTGCAGCTTCCCGTTTCCACGCGGGCGGGGCAAGCGGAAATCTTCAGGTGGACAGCGGCAGACAACAGGCACTGACCGCCGTGGCGCAGTTGCCAGGCGGTCAGTTGTAGCGTGGAGTCAGCGAGCGGGGCTTATTTTCTGCGCGATGCGCCTTGCATGGCCAGTTTGATCAGCGGGATCAACCCGGCCCCCAGCCGTACCAGGCGCGTCACGCTGCTGATGCTGCCGCCCTTGGCGCCCTTGCCGGTGAAGAACCCCATCAATGTCACCGCCGCCACGCCCCACAGCGGCGCGTGCTTGATGCCCAGGCTGTCTTGCCAGTTGTGACGCAGGTCGCGCACTTTGTGCAGCGGCGCCATCAGTTGCTGGGACTCGTGACGGATTTCCTGACGGTGCATTTCCATGCGCAGGCGAATCAACGCCTTGCGCATCTCCCGACGGGACGAGTTTTGCGGGATTTCAGGCAGGCTCATGGCAACAGGCGCTCCCGGTCATTGGCCAATTCTTCGAGGGTGGCGTGGAAGGGCGTGGACTCATCGAACACGGCCGCTTTCAAGCGTACCCCGCAGAATGCTGCGGCCAGGCTGTAAAACACGCACAGACAGATGATCCCGGTCAGGCGGTAGCCGGTGTCCCATACCAGGATCATCACCAACGTCGATAGGCCCACCAATAACAGCAGCGCAAACACTAACGCCAAGCCGGCAAACAGCAGCAGGCTGACCGTGCGTGCCTTCTGTTCCTGTAACTCGATGCCAAACAGTTCGACATGGCTGTGCAGTAAGCCGAGCACGGCAGCGCCCAGGCGGCGGGAGGTGGTACCTGCGCCCTTAGACGAGCTGGATTCGTCGATAGCCATGATATTAACGCCTGGTAGCCAACAGACCGATCAAAAAGCCCACGCCCGCCGCAATGCCGACAGACTGCCATGGGTTGGCCTGCACGTAATCTTCGGTTGCGGTAATGGCCGCCTGCCCACGCTCGCGCAGGGAGTCTTCGGTCAATTGCAGGGTTTCGCGGGCCTTGAGCAGGCTTTCGTGAATCTTGGTGCGCAGCTCATCGGCCTGATCACCGGCCAGGATGGCAGTGTCGTCCAGCAACCTTTCGGTATCGCTGACCAGGGTCTGGAAATCCGCCATCAATATTTCTTGAGCAGTCTTTGCTGTTTTGCCGGCCATGGTTATCTCCGTGTGTGGCTGTTCTGTACGTGTGGTTTCGAGTCGCCGGGTTCGCCGAAGGTTCACTGCGATTGTGTGGTACAGCTTTTGCTTTGCCTTGGTGCGCATGCCCTGGGGCCTGCGCTGAATCCGGGCGGTCGAGGTGAAAACCTTGAAAAACCTTACCCTAATTAACTGAAACTCGCGCAAATACCCCGTCGGGGAGCGCCGGTTGTGTTGATCGCTGCGCTAAAGCAGTTCACGTCCTCTGAAGAAGGACGGCGGCTTTGGTGCCAATTTGGTGCGAGCAACCCCGGCTTGAACCGCTTTGGTGCTGTTTGCCTTACTGCAGGCCTGCCAACCTCCATGGAAAATCTGCAAAGTGCGGTGGACACCCTTGTCCATAGCTCCAATACCCTGTTCATCCTGATCGGCGCGGTCATGGTCCTGGCCATGCACGCCGGTTTCGCCTTTCTGGAAGTCGGTACGGTGCGCCAGAAGAATCAGGTCAACGCGTTGTCGAAAATCCTCAGCGACTTCGCGATCTCCACCCTGGCTTATTTCTTTATAGGCTATTGGATCTCCTACGGGGTCAGCTTCATGCAGCCCGCGGCGGTGATCAGCGCGGATCATGGCTACGGCCTGGTGAAATTTTTCTTCCTGCTGACCTTTGCCGCCGCGATCCCGGCGATCATTTCCGGGGGGATTGCCGAGCGCGCGAAGTTCGCGCCGCAGTTGTGCGCGACGGCATTGATCGTGGCGTTCATCTACCCGTTCTTCGAAGGCATGGCGTGGAACGGCAACTTCGGCCTGCAAGCCTGGCTGCTCGCGACCTTTGGCGCCAGCTTCCATGACTTCGCCGGGTCCGTGGTGGTCCATGCCATGGGCGGCTGGCTGGCGTTGGCGGCGGTGCTGTTGCTCGGCCCGCGCAACGGACGTTACCGCGAAGGGCGCCTGGTGGCGTTTGCTCCCTCGAGCATTCCGTTCCTGGCGTTGGGCTCGTGGATCCTGATCGTGGGCTGGTTCGGTTTTAACGTGATGAGCGCGCAAACCCTCAATGGCGTCAGCGGCCTGGTGGCAGTCAACTCGTTGATGGCAATGGTCGGCGGCACCGTCGCCGCGCTGGTGATCGGCCGCAATGACCCCGGCTTCCTGCACAACGGCCCGCTGGCCGGGCTGGTGGCGATCTGTGCCGGTTCCGACCTGATGCATCCGGTGGGCGCGTTGGTCACCGGTGTGGTCGCGGGGGGCTTGTTCGTGTGGTGCTTCATGGCGGCCCAGGACCGTTGGAAAATCGATGACGTGCTGGGCGTATGGCCACTGCATGGCCTGTGTGGGGTATGGGGTGGCATTGCCTGCGGCATCTTCGGGCAGACGGCGCTGGGTGGGTTGGGCGGTGTGAGCCTGGTCAGTCAGTTGATCGGCACCGCCCTCGGCGTCGCCGTGGCGCTGGGCGGCGGCCTGCTGGTGTACGGTGTGATCAAGCGCGTGTGCGGGCTGCGCCTGAGCCAGGAAGAGGAGTATTACGGGGCGGACTTGTCGATCCACAAGATCGGCGCTGTCAGCCAGGATTGATCGGCGCGCCGGTTGCCCAATGTTGGGTTTAGAATGGTGGCGTGTTTTCCATTCGAGTTGATTTGCCATGCTTCCTGAATGCCAGCTGTTCGGCACCCTGGGTTGCCATCTGTGTGAAATTGCCGAAGCCGAAATCATGCCGCTCGTCGAACACGGGTTACTCGTGGAGCTGGTGGATATCACTGATCCCGACGACTTGACCGAGGTCTACGGCCTGCGGATTCCGGTGCTCAGACGGGTGGACACCGGGGCTGAACTGGATTGGCCGTTCGACACTGACCAAGTGGTTGCTTTCCTGCGCTGACGTTTTAGACCATGGCGGGTTTCCTAATATTACGTTACTGTATGTTTGTACAGCGATTGAATAGAGGGAACGCCCGTGGTGAATGTCGAACAACTGAAAAGCAGCGTCAATCGCATGTCCGCCGACGTCGTGCGCGATGCGGTGAGCGAGCTGCGCCTCGATGGCCTGGTCACGGAAGGCAAGACGCCCTTCAACAAAGTGCATTTCAATACCTGCTTTGCAGAAATCGAGGCGCTGTTCCAGCGTGCCGGTTATCACAAGCAGTTGGACGTGGTGGGTTACCAAGGCTTGCTCTACGCCCTGTACGATCCGGGCCGTTGGGAGGCTGTAGACGTACTGCGCTGGCTCAAGGAATTTACCGAGGCGGCGAGCGCTTCGAAGGTTTTGCGCGCGCAATTGGTCAAGGCCTGAGATCTCTCCTAGGCTCAATCCCGCGCCATGCGGGATAATGCCCGCCTGTTTATTCCAGGCTTTGAGCATCTGCATGTCCACTTCCGGTTTTTCCCCGTCACAGCACCAAGCCAGCACCTTATACCTGCCGCCTGGCCCGTGGGCGACGGTGCTCGATTGCCTGTGCGATCATTTCCCGGCAATCGCCCGTGAACACTGGCTGGACCGCATTGCTCGTGGCCGGGTGCTGGATATCAACGGTCGCTCCATTCGCCTGGACCTGGCGTACAAGGAAGGCCTGTGCATTTATTACTTTCGCGAAGTGCCCAACGAGAAAGTAATCCCGGTACAGGAAACCATCCTGTACGCCGATGAACACTTGGTGGTGGCCGACAAACCGCATTTTCTGCCGGTGACCCCCGCCGGCGAGTACGTCGAACAAACCCTGTTGCGCCGTTTGATCCGGCGTCTGGACAATCCCGCCCTGGTGCCCCTGCACCGCATCGACCGGCATACCGCAGGGCTGGTGCTGTTCTCGGCCAATCCCGATAGCCGCGCGGCCTATCAGCAGCTGTTTCCCACGCGGCGCATCGATAAATTCTACGAAGCCATTGCCCCGGCCTTACCTGATCTGACCTTCCCGCTGGTGCACAAGAGCCGGCTGGTGGACGGCGAACCGTTCTTCCGCATGCAGGAATGCCCCGGTGCCAGCAATACCGAAACGGCGGTGGAAGTGCGCGAGAAACACGGCGATTTATGGCGCTATGGCCTGTTCCCGGTCACCGGCAAGAAGCACCAGTTGCGCGTCCACATGACTGCGCTCGGGGCGAGCATCTGCAATGACCCGTTCTATCCCAACGTGATCAAGGACGCGGTGGACGACTACGCCAACCCGCTCAAGTTGCTGGCCCAGGGCGTACGTTTCATCGACCCGGTCAGCGGCCAGCAACGCACCTTTCGCAGCGAAATCACCCTGGACTGGTAAACGCCAGAAACAACAAGGCCCGCGCGAGGCGGGCCTTGTGTGCAAGCGCTGGCTTACAGGTCTTTAACGGTACGAACCTGATCTTTGTTGATACGGGTGTGTTTGCCGTCCAACTGTTCGAATTCGTAGAAGCCCGAATCTTCATCGTATTTCGGGGTGTCGACGGCCTGGATTTCGCGACCGTCATTCAGGGTAATCACTGTTGGCGAAGCGCAACCGGCGAGGGTGGCGAGGCCCAGTGCAAGCATGAGAGCGGCGATGGTCCGTTGAGTCATGAGTGTGTCTCCGAGAGAATACTTTTGAAATGCTGACCTTGTGACGTGTGCAACGCCGGCAAAGTTCCTGATGCAAGGCTCATTCTGACACGCCAGCCTGTGGGTGCAACAGCTCGGGGGTATTAAGATTGGCCAGGCGCGGGTCATCGGTGGCGCATTCGAGCGCCACGCCACCCAGTTGCAGGAAAATTTTCCGCGGGCTGCGTTCGCCCGCTTGCCAGGCTCGTTCCACTTGTTCTTTCAGGGCGGTGGGGAGGATGCAGAGCAAGGGTTCCCAGAACTCGCCGTGGCGAATCATCACCGGAACCTGCGGGTTGCAGCGCGCTGTGGCACGCAAGTCGGCCAGCAGTCGTGCATCGATGCGCGGCACATCGCAGGGCAGGATCAGCAGATGCCCATGGCGTGCGGCGAACAATCCCGCGCGGATGCCGGCAAGTGGCCCGGGAAAGTCCGAGCTGTCGTCGCTCACCAGTTGGTCGGCATAGGGCGCATACCGCGCGTGGTTGCGATTGCACGAGATGATCAGGTCGTCCGTCAGCGGCCGCGCCAGGCGTTGCAGGTGCGCAATCAAGGGCTCGCCGCGCCATTCCAGCAGCCCCTTGTCCTGGCCGCCCATGCGTTGGCCACGCCCACCGGCCAACAATAAAATCGAGCAAGGCAGGGGTGAAGATTCAACAGACATGGCGGTTCCGCTGCGGCATGGAAATAGGGGCCTGTGATATAACATCGGGCTGTTCCTTCGACAACCGGACCGTGCCATGAACGCCAAGGCCGATGCGCCCTTCGTACCCCTGAATATCGCTGTATTGACCGTCAGCGACACCCGTACCCTGGACACCGACACGTCGGGCCAGGTCTTCGTCGACCGCCTGACCGCCGCCGGCCACACCCTGGCCGAACGGGTGCTGCTCAAGGACGACCTCTACAAAATCCGCGCCCAGGTTGCCCATTGGATCGCCGAGGACGTGGTGCAGGTCGTGCTGATCACCGGC
Source organism: Pseudomonas sp. R4-34-07 (assembly GCF_003852375.1). Classification (NCBI taxonomy): domain Bacteria; kingdom Pseudomonadati; phylum Pseudomonadota; class Gammaproteobacteria; order Pseudomonadales; family Pseudomonadaceae; genus Pseudomonas; species Pseudomonas sp. R4-34-07. The sequence goes on from NZ_CP027760.1 coordinate 1,786,431, forward strand.
GGCACCGGCTTCACGGGCCGCGACAGCACGCCCGAAGCGGTGAGCTGCCTGTTGGACAAGCAGGTCGATGGTTTCGGCGAGCTGTTTCGCCAGATATCCGTAGCCGACATCGGCACGTCCACGGTGCAGTCCCGCGCCCTGGCCGGCCTGGCCAATGGCACCCTGGTGTGCTGCCTGCCAGGCTCCACCAATGCGGTGCGCACCGGTTGGGACGGCATCCTGGCGGAACAGCTGGATAACCGTCATCGGCCGTGCAACTTCGTCCCGCATCTGAAACAGGCCGAGCCTTGTGAATCGCGTGGATAAGCCCGGCAAGTCCGGCGCCTTGATGCCGGTGGAAGTGGCCTTGCAGCGTTTGTTGGACATGGCCGACGCGTCGCCGATCCGCGAGCACGAAAGCATGCGCCTGGCCGAGTGCGATGGCCGCGTATTAGCGCAAGATCTGGTCTCCACCCTCGACCTGCCGCCCTGGCCCAACAGCGCCATGGACGGCTACGCGCTGCGCGTGGCGGACTGGACCGGCGAACCCTTGCCGATCAGCCAACGCATTTTCGCCGGCGTCGCGCCAGAGCCTCTGGCGGCCGGCACCTGCGCGCGCATCTTTACCGGCGCGCCGGTGCCCCAGGGTGCGGACTGCGTGGAAATGCAGGAAAACGCGACCCTTCACGGCGATGAGCGCGTGAGTTTCAGCGAGCCGCTGCACGCTGGCCAGAACATCCGCCCACAAGGCCAGGAAACCACGGTCGGCGAGTTGGTGTTGCCCGCGGGCACGCGCCTGGGCCCGATCGAGTTGGGCCTGGCCGCTTCGCTTGGGCGCGATCACCTGAACGTGGTGCGCCGGGTGCGGGTGGCCGTGCTGTCGACCGGCGATGAGCTGATCGAGCCCGGTTTGCCGCTGGGGCCAGGCCAGATCTACAACAGCAACCGCCGCGTGCTGTGCAGTTGGCTGACGCGAATGGGCTGTGAAGTGATCGATGCCGGCATCCTGCCGGACGACCTGGAACAGACGCGCACGCGATTGGCTGGCGTGGGCAGCGTCGACTTGATCCTGTCCACTGGCGGTGTGTCGGTGGGTGAGGCGGATTTCCTCGGCATTGCCCTGCGTGAAGAGGGCGAGCTGGCGTTGTGGAAACTCGCGATCAAACCGGGCAAGCCGCTGACCTTCGGGCACTTTCGTGGCGTGCCGGTGATCGGCCTGCCGGGTAACCCCGCGTCGACCCTGGTGACGTTCGCCCTGTTGGCACGGCCTTACCTGCTGCGCCGCCAAGGTGTGCAAGACGTTGCGCCGCTACGTTTCAATGTGCCGGTGGGGTTCGTGTGGCCCAAGCCAGGCAACCGCCGTGAGTATCTGCGCGGGCGTATCGAGCAGGGCCAGGCTGTCATCTACGGCAACCAGAGCTCCGGCGTGTTGCGCAGTGCAGCGTGGGCGCAAGGGTTGGTGGAAGTGCTGGAAGGGACGACCTTGGCGGTGGGCGATCAGGTCAATTTCATTCCACTCAGTGAAGTCCTGGATTGATTTCGCCTACTCAATGTGGGCCATCGTAAAGGCCTGGACTCCATCTACTGCAGATGGAACCCAGGCAACGGCTCACATTATCTTCGCAGTCCACGTTTTTCGCGTTTCTGTCGAGCGAGTGCAAACGCAATAACGCCGAATGCCAAAGCGGTGACACCTGCAATGAGCAGTGGACGATCTCTCCAGCCACCTTCGATCTTCCTCGTCGATTTCGGGTCGGGCTGTTCCAGCGGTGCGTGAAAGCGAACTTCCTTCAACTTGAGGCGGGCGCCATCATTGAGCGTCAACGTCAGGTCTTCGATAACGCCAGCGACCCGCTCAGGGAACACCGGGTCTCCCAGCGCGTCGAGTTCGTCGTACAGGAATTTCTGACCTTCAAGCCATCCCACGGCAGTCATAAGCTCGGGGCCCAAGTAGTATTTTCCATCGAGAAAAAAACCCGGGAAATGATGAGTGCGCTCCTGGCTCTCGATTGAATAACGTTCCCCTGGCTTCATGCCGGTTGCTGAGTCGATCATGGTCACATCCTCCATTCACTGGTTATGCGATAGAGGGAGCGTCCAATTGATCGTTCAATCGAAGTGACCGGGCGCCCGACAACCCAATTGGTCAGCCTGTCGACGCAGCAAAAATTTGAACCGCCCGTGAACGCGCTTACCTAACGAATAGCTTGTGACGAATCGCACAGGCAATTTGCCAATATCGGCATATTCCGAGAGGTGGGCAACGTGGCTAAAGACGAGAAGAAAAGCAAAGGTGAAGGTTCGAAAGCCAGCAAGGAATTGAAAGACAAAAAGTCTTCACCCGCAAAAAAATCCGCAGCGGCATCGGCTCTTTCAAAATCTTCGGAAAAGAAAGACAAGAAAAAAGATGCTGAACCCAAGAAGTCCGTGAAAAAAGCTGACAGCAAGCCAGAAAAGGCGAAGAAGCCGGAGAAGGCAGAGAAGAAGTCAGAGAAAGCAGAAAAGCCGACGAAAAAGAAAAAATGATACCTGCTAGGGCCTCGCGCCCTAGCTTCTCCACGCTCGGGGCCTTCGATTCCGGAGGTTCATCAACTTTGAACTAATCATGACGCCCATGCCCCTAACGCTGTGCAGATAACCCCTGGCTTGGGTCGACCCTGAGCTGATCAATGACACGCAAAGGTGTGGTGAATCATGAAGAGTGAACAAGCAGAAGGTGTTGCACAAAAACTCGCCGGCAAGGCACAAAGTGCGGTCGGGAAGTTGTTGGGTGATTCGAAGATCGAAGCAGAAGGTGTTGGACGACAAGCTGCCGGTCAGCTGACCCAGACCTATGGCGACGCGCTGGACAGCGTATCTACGTTCGTTAAAGAAAAACCAGTCGCCGCACTCGCGATTGGTGCGGTAGCCCTGCTGGTGCTGGACCGTCTCCTGCGCCGCTGAGGTTTATCGGCTTGGTCCGATAGCGCAGGTTCAGGTGACTGATACACCGCTATCGCGGCAAGCCTCAACGCCGATCAGTTAAGCGAAAGGGGCTCATTGTAGGAGCGAGCTTGCTCGCGAAAAACGTCCAGGCAACGTGTTCATTCTGGATAAACGCGGGGGCTCTGAGTCTTTCGCGAGCAAGCTCGCTCCTACATAGCAAGCCCCCTCCCACATTTGAATCGGTGTTGGCCTGGCTTTATTCAGTAGTCGTCGCCACGTTCCGTCACATCCCGCTCCACCGGCCCCGCGTCGGGGTCATAGCCCACCGGGAACTTGCCCTTCAAGGTCCAGGCAAACGCGATGATTTCGGCGATCGTGCGGTACAACTCTTCCGGAATACTGTCCCCCAGTTCCATACGCGCCAGCAGTTTCACCAATTCGGCGTTTTCATAGATGGGCACTTCATTTTCCCGCGCCAGCTTGAGGATCGCTTCAGCCAGGGCCTCATCGCCCTTGGCGGTCAGGGTGGGGGCTTGCTGGCCGTCGTACTTGAGGGCGATCGCCTGGCGGGGAGGTGAGGGGTTCTTCATGCGGTCTCATCCACCCAGCGTTGTTCCAGTCCGGTTTTAGGGCCGCGCGGCGGGGTGCCGAGGTGGCAATCCAGATCGCCTACGTTAAGCCCGGATGCCACCAGGCGCTCGCGCAGGCTGCCCAGGTGGTTTTCGATCAGGCTGGCGGTAAAGGGCCGTGTCGCCCATAACTGGCTGGAGAGTTTGCCCTGAGTCAGTTGCGCCTGCACCTGCAACGGCCCCAATGGCTCCATATCGAACGCCAGTTCCACGCGCCAGAGCATCTGCTTGGGGTCTTTGCGCTCTTTGCGGTCGGGCTGCTCTTTATCCGCGGGCGGCTCCTCGCGCTGGAATTTCACCTGCAGCGGCACGATATCCTGCAGGTTGCGCATGGGGATTTCCAGTTGCCAGGTGGTTTGCAGGCGGCCATCGGCGGTGGTGCCGGTCTGTTCCAGGCTCGACAGTTGGTGGCTCTGTAAGCGAGCGATCGCGCCGGCGGCCAGGCGCAGCAGGTTTTCCAGGTCGCCTTCGCCTTCCAGTTTGGCCATCAGCCGCTCGGGCAGCGGGAAACTCGCGGGCATCTGACGCGCACTGACCTGACCGAGGGTGCCCAACGGGCTGCGCACAAAATTGGGCAATACCTGGGCCAGCGTATTGGCGGCGAGGATGGCATTCAGATTGGTGCTGGCGGGCAGGGCAGGCAGTAGATCCGCGACCAGGCGCAGCAGCGCGCCCTTCATGTCCAGCGGTGGTATTTGTGGATTCTGCCCGGCAAGCAGCTTGGCCTCCAGAAAGGCTCCGCTGTTCTGCACCAGTTGCGCCAATATCTTGGGGTTACTGACTTGCGCCAGGTCGGGCAATGCCGCCAGTAAACGCTCGGCCGCCCCACGCAGGTCGGCGGAGGTGCTGTCGCCACGGGGCAGGTTTTGCAGGGCGGTAAACACCGCATCCAGCGAGCCTTGGCGGCTTTGCTGGGTCGAGAGTTGCTGCGCGACAGCCAATTGGTCCTTCATGCCGCTCAAGGGCACGAAGCTCAGGGTCTGCGCGTCCTGCACGACCGCGCTGAGCAGGCTGCCAACCCGTAACGGCTGCGGGCTTTCCACGGTGAGGGTGGCAGTGGTCATGGCGCTATTGAGCACGCTCACCAGCGAGCGATAGACCGCTGGCTGCGAGCTGCCTTGGGGCAGCAGCTGGGTGGTCAGCACCTTGGCTTGCAGCAGCGTGCCTACCGGCATTTGGGCGGTGTCGATGCGGGTGAGGGCGGCGACATTGGCGCTCAACGCCTGCTGCAGCGAGAGGGTCAGGTTGCCCGCTTGCGTCTGGCCCACGGCCACGTTACTGCCCAACGGTAACGGCTGGGTGCTGCTGGCTTGCACCAGGGTCTGGCGACCGCCATCGAGGGTTAACTTCAACAGCAGCTGAAAAGCTTCGCCGCCTTGTTTAAGCGCGATCACCTCGGCGTTGACGGTTTTTCCAGGCGCGATCAAGCCGGTCTGCGGCTCCAGCAGCTTAAGCAGTTCGCCGACCGCAGGCAGCGGGGCAGGGCCTGAAGTCGCGGTTGGCGGCAGGGTAGGAAGGTTGATCTCACCGGTCATCGTGCGCATCGTCTCTGGGGAAATTGCCCTCTTTAGAGTAGGGCATCGCATGTATAATGCCGCCCGTCTGCAAAGAGAGCGGTAAAAACCTCACAACTATTTGATCCAGCTCTCTAAAATCGGTCGCCAAAGCCGTTATTGTGCATTTCTCTATAACGGCCGCTGCACCGCCGACTTGAACCGTAAAGGCCCGCGATCTCTTGACCAGCCCTCTTCTTGAAGCCGTAGCGCTTGCCTGTGAACGCGACCTGCGCCTGCTGTTCGAACACCTCGAATTGCGCCTGGCGGGTGGCGACATGGTGCAAATCAGCGGCCCCAACGGCAGTGGCAAGACCAGCCTGCTGCGCTTGCTGGCCGGGTTGATGCAGCCGACGGCAGGCGAGGTTCGGCTTAACGGCAAGCCCCTGCATGAACAGCGCACCGAGTTGGCCCACAACCTGATCTGGATCGGCCACGCCGCCGGGATCAAGGACGTACTCACCGCAGAAGAAAACCTCAGTTGGCTCAGCGCCCTGCATCATCCCGCTGGTCGCGATGCCATCTGGCAGGCCCTGGCCGCTGTCGGTCTCAAGGGCTTCGAAGACGTGCCCTGTCACACCCTCTCCGCCGGCCAGCAGCGTCGTGTCGCGCTGGCGCGCCTGTACTTGCCCGGCCCGCCGCTGTGGATTCTCGACGAACCGTTCACCGCCCTCGACAGACAAGGCGTGACCCAACTGGAAGAACACCTGGCCCGGCATTGCGAGCAGGGCGGGTTGGTGGTGCTCACCACCCACCACACCCTGGCGCGCAGGCCCGCCGGTTACCGTGAACTGGATCTGGGACGGTGGTCGGCATGAGTGTCTTTGCGCTGCTGGTCGCCCGCGAAGCCCGCCTGTTGTGCCGTCGCCCGGCAGAACTGGCCAACCCGCTGGTGTTCTTCGCCATCGTGGTTGCCTTGTTCCCCTTGGCGGTCGGTCCCGAGACTAAACTGTTGCAAACCTTGTCCCCGGGACTGGTGTGGGTAGCGGCGCTTTTATCCGTGCTGCTCTCGCTGGACGGGCTGTTTCGCAGTGATTTCGAAGACGGTTCCCTGGAGCAATGGGTCCTTTCGTCGCACCCGTTGCCCCTTCTGGTATTGGCCAAGGTACTGGCACACTGGGCCTTTTCCGGCCTCGCGCTGGTCTTGCTTTCGCCGCTGCTGGCGCTGATGCTGGGTTTGCCGGTTGAATGCTTGCCGGTGTTGCTCCTTTCCTTGTTACTCGGTACGCCAGTGCTCAGCCTGTTGGGGGCGGTGGGCGCAGCGTTGACCGTCGGGTTGAAGCGCGGTGGCCTGTTACTGGCCCTGCTGATTCTGCCGTTGTACATCCCGGTCCTGATCCTCGGCAGCGGTGCTTTGCAGGCTGCGCTGATGGGCATGCCGGCGACCGGTTACCTCCTGTGGCTTGGCAGCCTGGCCGCCCTGGCGGTAACCCTGACACCCTTTGCCATAGCAGCCGGCCTGAAGATCAGCGTCGGCGAATAATGAGGTCTGGTCAGGCGTTACACGCTTGGCCAGTAAAGACCCTAAGCTGCTTGCCACGACAAGCAGCAACCGTGAGAAACAGCAATGAACTGGACCTGGTTTCACAAGCTCGGCTCGCCCAAATGGTTTTATGGCATCAGCGGCAAGCTGCTGCCGTGGTTGAGTGTCGCCGCCGTGCTGCTGATCGGCATCGGCCTGGTCTGGGGCCTGGCCTTCGCGCCGCCGGACTACCAGCAAGGCAACAGCTTTCGCATCATCTATATCCACGTGCCCGCCGCCATGCTGGCGCAGTCCTGCTACGTGATGCTGGCGGTATGCGGCATCGTCGGTCTGGTCTGGAAGATGAAGCTTGCCGACGTCGCCCTGCAATGCGCCGCGCCGATAGGTGCGTGGATGACCGCCGTGGCGCTGGTCACCGGCGCGATCTGGGGCAAACCCACCTGGGGTTCGTGGTGGGTGTGGGATGCGCGGCTCACGTCCATGTTGATCCTGCTGTTCCTGTACTTCGGCCTGATTGCCCTGGGCAACGCGATCAGCAACCGTGACAGCGCCGCCAAGGCCTGCGCGGTGCTGGCGATTGTCGGCGTGATCAACATCCCGATCATCAAATACTCGGTAGAGTGGTGGAACACCTTGCACCAGGGCGCCACCTTCACCCTCACCGAAAAACCGGCGATGCCGGTGCAAATGTGGGCGCCATTGCTGCTGATGGTGCTGGGTTTCTACTGCTTTTTCGGCGCGGTGCTGCTGCTGCGCATGCGCCTGGAAGTGCTCAAGCGTGAAGCCCGCACCAGCTGGGTCAAGGCCGAAGTTCAAGCCAGCCTGGGAGCGCCTGCATGAGTTTTGCTTCATTCAGCGATTTTCTCGCCATGGGCCATCACGGCCTGTATGTCTGGACGGCCTATGGCATCTGCCTGGCGGTGCTGGCCCTCAACGTCGCCGTGCCGCTGCTGGCGCGCAAGCGTTACCTGCAACAAGAGGCGCGTCGTCTGCGCCGGGAGACCGATAAGTGAATCCGTTGCGCCGAAAGCGTCTGTTGATCATCCTTGCCATCCTGGCCGGCGTCGCCATTGCCGTGGGCCTGGCCCTGAGTGCCCTGCAGCAGAACATCAACCTGTTCTACACCCCGACCCAGATCGCCAATGGCGAAGCGCCGGTGGACACGCGCATCCGCGCCGGCGGCATGGTGGAGAAGGGTTCGCTGAAACGCTCCGGCGATTCCCTGGACGTGACCTTCGTCGTCACCGACTTCAACAAAGCCGTGACCATCACCTATCGCGGCATCCTGCCGGACCTGTTCCGCGAAGGCCAGGGCATCGTCGCCCTGGGCAAGCTCGACGCCAACGGCGTGGTGGTGGCCGATGAAGTGCTGGCCAAGCACGATGAAAAATACATGCCGCCGGAAGTCACCAAAGCGCTGAAAGACAGCGGCCAATCTGCGCCTGGCTCAATGCCGGCACCTGCCAAGGAGGGCTAAGCGATGACGTCCGCACTGTTTATTCCTGAGCTGGGCCAGTTGGCGATGATCCTCGCCCTGTGCTTCGCCTTCGTCCAGGCCGTGGTGCCGCTGCTCGGTGCCTGGCGCGGCGACCGCCTGTGGATGAGCCTGGCGCAGCCGGCCGCCTGGGGCCAGTTCGCGTTCCTGCTGTTCGCCTTCGGTTGCCTGACGTACGCGTTCATGACCGACGATTTTTCCGTCGCCTATGTGGCCAATAACTCCAACAGCGCGCTGCCCTGGTACTACAAGTTCAGCGCCGTGTGGGGCGCCCACGAAGGGTCGCTGCTGCTGTGGGCGTTGATCCTCGGCGGCTGGACCTTCGCCGTATCGGTGTTCTCGCGCCAATTGCCGCAAGTGATGCTGGCACGGGTGCTGGCGGTAATGGGCATGATCAGCATCGGGTTCCTGTTGTTTCTGATCATGACGTCCAACCCGTTCAGCCGCATCCTGCCGCAGGTTCCGATGGACGGGCATGACCTCAACCCACTGCTGCAAGACATCGGCCTGATCGTGCACCCACCGATGCTTTACATGGGATATGTCGGCTTCTCCGTGGCCTTTGCCTTCGCCATCGCCGCGTTGCTCGGCGGGCGCCTGGATGCGGCCTGGGCGCGCTGGTCGCGTCCCTGGACCATCGTCGCCTGGGCCTTCCTGGGTATCGGCATCACCCTGGGGTCGTGGTGGGCCTACTACGAACTCGGCTGGGGCGGCTGGTGGTTCTGGGACCCGGTGGAAAATGCGTCCTTCATGCCCTGGCTGGTCGGCACCGCGCTGATTCACTCCCTGGCCGTCACCGAAAAACGTGGCGTGTTCAAGAGCTGGACGGTGCTGCTGGCCATCGCGGCATTTTCCCTCAGCCTGCTCGGCACCTTCCTCGTGCGTTCGGGCGTGCTGACGTCAGTGCACGCGTTTGCGTCGGACCCTGCGCGCGGTGTGTTCATCCTGATCTTCCTGCTGTTTGTGGTCGGTGGTTCGCTGACGCTGTTTGCCCTGCGCGCACCGGTGGTCAAGAGCCAGGTCGGCTTTAACCTGTGGTCGCGGGAAACCTTGCTGCTCGGTAACAACCTGGTGCTGGTGGTGGCCGCGTCGATGATCCTGCTCGGCACGCTGTACCCGTTGGTGCTGGATGCCTTGAGCGGTGCCAAGCTGTCCGTCGGCCCGCCGTACTTCAACGCCTTGTTCATTCCGTTGATGGGCCTGCTGATGGTGGTGATGGCGGTCGGCATGCTGGTGCGCTGGAAAGACACCCCGGTGAAATGGCTGGCCGGCATGCTGATGCCGGTGCTGCTGGGCAGTGTGGCCCTGGCCGTGATCGCCGGGGTGGCCTATGGCGATTTCAACTGGGCGGTGCTCGCCACGTTCCTGCTCGCGGCCTGGGTATTGCTGGCCGGTGTGCGCGACATTGCCGACAAGACCCGTCACAAGGGGCTGATCAAAGGCCTGCCGACGTTGACCCGCAGCTACTGGGGCATGCAGATCGCCCACCTCGGCATCGCCGTGTGTGCCCTGGGTGTGGTGCTGTCGAGCCAGAACAGCGCCGAGCGCGACCTGCGTCTGGCGCCGGGTGAGTCCATGGACCTGGCCGGTTATCACTTCATCTTTGAAGGCGCCAAGCATTTCGAAGGGCCGAACTTCACGTCAGACAAAGGCACTGTGCGCGTCGTGCGCAACGGCAAGGAAATCGCCGTGCTGCATCCGGAGAAACGCCTGTACACGGTGCAGAGCTCAATGATGACCGAAGCGGGCATCGACGCGGGTTTCACCCGTGACCTTTATGTGGCGCTCGGTGAACCGCTGGGCGACGGCGCCTGGGCGGTGCGCGTGCATGTGAAACCGTTCGTGCGCTGGATCTGGTTTGGCGGTTTGTTGACCGGTTTCGGTGGCTTGCTTGCCGCGCTGGACCGGCGCTATCGGGTCAAGGTCAAGAGCCGGGTGCGTGAAGCCCTCGGTATGGGAGCAGCGGTATGAAGCGTTGGTTGATGGTGTTGCCGTTGGCAGCGTTCCTGGTGGTGGCGGTGTTCCTTTATCGCGGCCTGTACCTGGACCCGGCCGAGTTGCCGTCGGCAATGATCGGCAAGCCGTTCCCGGAATTCTCGCTGCCCAATGTGCAGGGCGACAAGCAGCTGTCCCGCGCCGACCTGTTGGGCAAACCTGCGCTGGTCAACGTGTGGGGCACCTGGTGCATCTCCTGCCGCGTCGAACACCCGGTGCTGAATAAACTGGCCGAGAACGGTGTGGTGATCTACGGCATCAACTACAAGGACGACAATGCCGCGGCCTTGAAGTGGCTGGCCGAATTCCACAACCCCTACCAGCTGGATATTCGCGATGAGGACGGTAACCTCGGCCTGAACCTGGGGGTGTACGGCGCGCCGGAAACCTTCTTTATCGATGCCAGGGGCGTGATCCGCGACAAGTATGTCGGCGTGATCGACGAAGTGGTCTGGCGCGAACAACTGGCCGCCAAATACCAGGCCCTGGTTGATGAGGCCAAACCATGAAGCGCCTGTTGGCTGCCGCTGTCCTGGCGCTGGGGCTGATCGGTGTGGCCCACGCCGCCATCGATACCTATGAATTTGCCAACGACGCCGAGCGTGAGCGTTTTCGCGAGCTGACCAAGGAACTGCGCTGCCCCAAATGCCAGAACCAGGACATCGCCGATTCCAACGCGCCCATCGCTGCTGATCTGCGCAAAGAGATCTTCCGCATGCTGGGGGAGGGCAAGGACAACCAACAGATCATCGACTTCATGGTCGACCGCTACGGTGATTTCGTGCGCTATAAACCGGCCCTGACTGGCAAGACCGCGCTGCTCTGGTTCGGCCCTGCCGGGCTGTTGCTGGCCGGCGTGGTGGTGATGGCCGTGATCGTGCGGCGCCGCCGTGCCGCGCCTGCCGATGGCGCCGATGCGCTGTCCCCTGAAGAGCGTAAACGTCTCGACCACTTGCTGGACACCAAGACTGATGATTGATTTCTGGCTCGCAGCCGGCCTGCTGCTGTTGATTGCCCTGAGTTTCCTGTTGATCCCTGTTTTGCGCGGCCGCCGCGCCCAGCGTGAAGAGGACCGCACCGCGCTGAACGTGGCGCTGTATCAAGAACGTGTCGCTGAGCTGCAAGTGCAGCAGGACGAAGGCGTGTTGAATGCCGCGCAACTCGATACCGGCCGCGCCGAAGCGGCGCGTGAGTTGCTGGCCGACACCGAGGGCCTGGAAAAGCCTCGCGAATCGCGCCTGGGCAAACCGCTGCCATTACTGGCGGCGGTGTTGGTACCGGTGCTGGGCTTGGGCATGTATCTGCATTTTGGCGCGAGTGACAAAGTCGAACTGGCCCGTGAGTTCTCCCAACCGCCAGTGTCCATGGCCGACATGACCCGACGCCTGGAGCGCGCCGCCGTCGCGCAGCCGGATTCAGCAGAAGGCTTGTACTTCCTGGGGCGCGCCTACATGGCTCAGGACCGTGCGGCCGATGCCGCCAACGTCTTCGAACGCACCGTGGCCCTGGCCGGGCGCCAGCCCGAGCTGCTCGGGCAGTGGGCTCAGGCGCAGTATTTTGCTGACAACAAGCAGTGGTCACCCAAGGTCCAGGCGCTGACCGACGAAGCCTTGAAGCTCGATCCAAAGGAAGTCACCAGCCTTGGCCTGCTTGGTATCGCCGCCTTCGAAGGCCAGCGCTATCAGGAGGCTATCGATTACTGGAATCGTCTGCTGGCGCAACTGCCCCCCGAAGACAATTCCCGTGTTGCGCTGCAAGGCGGTATCGATCGCGCGGCGCAAAAGCTCAGGGAGAGTGGCGGCACTGTCGCGCAAAAAGCCGTGCTGAAGGTACGCGTGGACCTGTCCGCCGAAGTGAAAGCCAAGGCCCTGCCAGGCGACAGCGTGTTCATCTTTGCCCGCGCCGTCAGCGGCCCGCCGGCGCCCCTGGCGGCCAAGCGTGTCAGCGTTGCCGAACTGCCCGTCACCGTGGAACTGGGCGATGCCGACGCGATGATGCCGCAGTTGAAACTGTCCAACTTCCCTGAAGTCCAACTGGTTGCGCGCATATCCCGGGCAGGTGTTCCAACCGCTGGCGAGTGGATCGGCCGCAGCCAACCCCTGGCCAGCAGCACCACTGCACTGCAGCAGCTGACCATCGACAGTCCGGATAAGTAATTCGAGGAAGCGCCCATGACCGCATTTGCACGTATCACCCTGCTCAGCCTTGTGTTGGGCCTGAGCGCCTGTGCGGTCCACCGCCCACCTCCTGCACCCTCCGGCCCGACTATCCCGCCGTCCGGCCCGTCGACGCAACCGACCACCAAACCCTCCGGCCCGGTCACTCCGCCGCCGAAACCACTGCCAACCAAATCGCCGACCTTCGCCCCACCTCCTGGCGCCGCCAGCCACTGGGACGGCAAGATGCAGGTCTACGTACTCGACGACCAGCCCGACACCTTCTACCGCCAGCGCACCTACTACCGCTGGAGCAACGGCTGGAGCCGCTCCATCAGCCCGAACGGGCCGTGGGAAGAAACCAACGTGCAAGGCGTGCCGCCGGGGTTGAGCAAGCAGTACGCGCAATGACACAAGGCGACCTGAGGGTTGCCTTTTTCTAATCTGATCGTTCCCTCGCTCCGCGTGGGAATGCATCCCGTGACGCTCCGCGTCACCAGTGCGCAAAAAGCAGGACGCGGAGCGTCCAGGGCGGCATTCCCACGCAGAGCGTGGGAACGATCTTGTTATCAAGCTACGGGACACTCCCGGTTCAACGCTTCATTCACCAACAACTGCGCAATTTCCATCATCTGCACGACCGCCAGCACCTGCTTGCGGCCTGAGCCATCCAGACGCTCGGCGCAGTCGTACGCACAGACAGTCGCCGACTCCAGCATCTCGCAGGCATTGCTCAACGCGAGGCCGGGTCGGACGGTGAAGATGAGGTTGGGTGGGGTTTGTGAAAGGTCATCCGAGCGGAATGATGGGGGATTTGGCGTAACCTTTTTCATGCAGTCAGTCTCCATTCAGTTGGAGCTCACCCCATCCGCGACCAAGCAGAAGGGTGGCGAGCTGTACGCAGGTTGGTCGACCAGGGAATGGAAACCCGGCAGGGCCCTAAGCCCTCCCGCGCACAGCTCGCCATAACGCGAACACAAGAATGCCGCTTGCGCGGCACGGTGCGCCATTCTAACCCAGGCGACCAAGCCTGATCGCTGATGAGCAGCGACTGCGAGAGGCTAACGGTGCGTTATAGCAACTGCAAGCCACGCAGATCGTAGGAAAATTCCTGTCTGGATCAAGCGTTGCGCCGTCTGATTGAGACGAGGAAGCAGCGCGACCATCCACGCCTGTCACGGCCCACGCTTGATCGTTCCCACGCAGAGCGTGGGAATGCATCCCGTGACGCTTGGCGTCACCAGTGCGCAAAAAGCAGGACGCGGAGCGTCCAGGGCAGCATTCCCACGCAGAGCGTGGGAACGATCCTGTCTGGCTCAAGCGTGAGACCAGCAAGCAGCTCAGCCACCCACGTCTGTCATGGCTCACGCTTTCCCGGTAAGGTGACCACCGCCGACCTGGTTGCCGAGCAATCGCTGGATATACTCTGCGGTACCGGGCAAACCGGTACAGTGGGCCAACCAGTGCGCAAGCAAGCAAAGAGGATGTGGTAATGGCAGGCAGGTTGATCTATCTCATCGGGCCATCGGGTTCGGGCAAGGACAGCCTGCTGGATGCCGCACGCCCGCGTTTGGCCGAGCGCGGTTGCCGCATTGTGCGCCGCGTCATCACCCGGTCTGCGGAAGCGGTGGGTGAAGCGGCGTTGGGCGTGAGCCCGGCGCAGTTTGGGGCGATGCAGGCGCAAGGCGAATTTGCCCTCAGTTGGCAGGCCAATGGGTTGTCCTACGGCATTCCCAAGCAGATCGATGAATGGCTGGCGGCCGGGGAGGACGTGCTGGTCAATGGTTCGCGCGCGCACCTGGCGCAAACCCGTGAGCGTTATCCGACGTTGCTGGTGTTGTTGCTGACGGTCGATCAGGTGGTGTTGCGCCAGCGTTTGATCGCACGCGCACGTGAGTCATTGGCCGATATTGAGGAACGCCTGGCACGCAACGTGCGGTTCACCGAGGAACTGATCACCGCCAATGGCGAAGGGTTATTCGTGTTGGATAATTCCGGCCCGCTGGAACATACGGTCGAGCGCTTGCTCTGCTGCCTGGCCCACGGGCACTCGGCCTGAGCCCGATACTGCGTCGAAACGCCTACCCTGGATCTCTTTGATATCACCCACCGCGCCACCAGGCGCGCCTTCCGTTGTGCATTCAGTAAAACAACCGCCAGTCAGACCAGTCAATTCTGTGCTTGAGTAAAGATAACTCTAGAGTTATTTTTATCCAGTCCGAGCCAAGGAGGCGGTGGTGCAAAGCAGGCTATTGATCAAGGAATTGCTGGAAGCGGGTTGGGTGCTGGATCGCGTCACCGGCAGCCATCACATTTTTACCCACCGCTATAACCCGTACACGATTCCGGTGCCTCATCCGAAGAAGGATCTTCCGTTGGGCACCGTCAGAAGCATCAGGAAACGTGCCGGGCTGTTTCAGTTTTAAGGAGAGCATGCATGCAATACCCAATCTGTATCGAATGGGGCGATGACTTCACCGCCACCGGTATCCAGATCCCCGATATTCCGGGTGCTGTCACCGCCGGGGACAGTTTTGAAGAGGCGTACAACGCGGCCGTGGAGGTTGCACACATCATGCTGCAGGAGATCGCCGCCGAGGGCGGAGTGATTCCGATGCCAACCTCAGTCGCCAATCATCACACCCATGAAGACTACGCCGGCATGGGCTGGGGCATGTTGGAGCTGGACATCTCGCCCTATCTGGGCAAGACCGAGAAGGTCAACGTGACCTTGCCTGGGTATGTGATCCAACGCATCGACCGTTACGTGCGCGAGCATAAAGTCAAAAGCCGCTCGTCATTTCTGGCGGACGCGGCGTTGGAGAAGTTGGTGCGTTCTTAAGCGGTTGCCGCCGCCACCTGGCGCGACGCACTGAGAAACCGCAACAACGCCACCAGCGGGAACGCACTGCCCACCAGCATCACCCCCAGCCAACCGCCGTGTTCGTACACGCTGCTGGCAATCGCCGAGCCGAAGGCGCCGCCAATGAAGATGCTGGTCATGTACAGCGCGTTCAGGCGGCTGCGGCTTTGGGCGTCGAGGGCGTAGACGGCGCGCTGGCCGAGAACCATGTTCATCTGCACGCAGAAGTCCAGCACCACGCCGGTCACCGCCAGGCCGATCACACTGTACAGCGGGTGCACGAAGGCCGGCAGGAAGCTCAGCGCGGCAAACAGCATCGCCAGCAGCGACGCACGGTGGGTGTGGCCGGCATCGGCCAGGCGCCCGGCGATGGGCGCCGCGATGGCACCCAGGGCACCGACCAGGGCGAACAGCGCGATTTCGCTCTGGGTCAGGCCATGATTGCGTGCCAGTTCCAGTGGGGCAGCGGTCCAGAACAGGCTGAAGGTGGCGAACATGCAACCCTGGTAAAACGCGCGCTGGCGCAGCACCGGCTGGTGCCGCAACAGGCTGCCCAGCGAGCCCAGCAATTGGCCGTAGCTGGCGCTGTGGTCCGGCTGGCGCTTGGGAATGGTCAGCATCAACACCACGCTGATGAACACCATCAATGCTGCCGCCGCCATGAACATCGCGCGCCAGCCGAAGTGGTCCGCCACCACGCTGGACACCGGCCGCGCCAGCAAAATGCCAAGCAGCAGGCCACCCATGATGCTGCCGACCACCCGGCCACGGGACTCGGCAGGCGCCAGGTGCGCGGCCAACGGGATCAGGATCTGCACCGACACCGAGCTGAAGCCGATCAGCAGCGACACCAGCAAAAACAGGTTGGGCTGCTCGGTGAACGCGGCGCCCAGCAGGCTGGCGATGGCCACCACGGTGGTGATGATCATCAGCCTGCGGTTTTCCAGCAGGTCCCCCAGCGGCACCAGGAAGAACAGGCCCAGGGCATAGCCGATCTGCGTCAGCGACACAATCAGGCTGGCCATGGCCGGCGTAAGCCCGATGTCCGGGGCGATCAGCTCGATGATCGGCTGCGCGTAATA
Source organism: Pseudomonas sp. R4-34-07 (assembly GCF_003852375.1). NCBI lineage: Bacteria > Pseudomonadati > Pseudomonadota > Gammaproteobacteria > Pseudomonadales > Pseudomonadaceae > Pseudomonas > Pseudomonas sp. R4-34-07. Next base: position 1,802,591 of record NZ_CP027760.1, read on the forward strand.
GATGTTGGCGACGATGGCGCCGCAGCAAAACGCAAACAGCATGACCATGCCTCGGGTCATGGTGCCGGTAGCGTGGGGGGTAGCATTCATGGTGTTCTCATAAAAGCGAAGGAAGATGGCGGGAGAGGGTAAAGACAATGGCCGGCAGTGAGTAGGCCGCTTGTAGTGATAACGGTCATGCCGCGAAATAATGACACTACACAAAACCAATGTGGGAGGGGGCTTGCTCCCGATGGCGGTGCATCAGTCAATGCCTGTGCTGACTGACCCACCGCTATCGGGAGCAAGCCCCCTCCCACAGTACTGAGGAACGCTTACTGGCCGGAGTAAATCTGGTCGAACACGCCGCCATCATTGAAGTGGGTTTTCTGCACCGTGCGCCAGTCACCAAAGGTTTTCTCTACCGACAGGAAGTCGACTTTCGGGAAACGGTCGGTGTACTTGGCCAGCACTTTCGGGTCACGCGGACGCAGGTAGTTGTTGGCGGCGATTTCCTGGCCTTCGGCCGACCACAGGTACTTCAGGTAGTCTTCAGCGGCCTCGCGGTTGCCTTTTTTCTCGACCACTTTGTCCACCACCGACACCGGCGGCTCAGCTTCGGCGGAGACGCTTGGGTAGATCACTTCGAACTGATCACGGCCGAATTCACGGGCGATCATTTCCGCTTCGTTTTCAAAGGTGACCAGCACGTCGCCGATCTGATTCGTCATGAAGGTGGTGGTGGCGGCACGGCCACCGGTGTCGAGCACCGGGGCTTGCTTGAACAGTTTGCCGACGAAGGCCTTGGCCTTTTCTTCATCGCCGCCGTTCTTCAGCACATAGCCCCAGGCCGACAGGTAGGTGTAGCGGCCGTTACCCGAAGTCTTCGGGTTGGGCACGATCACCTGTACGCCGTCCTTGAGCAGGTCCGGCCAGTCTTTCAGGGCTTTGGGGTTGCCCTTGCGCACGATGAACACCGTGGCCGAGGTGAACGGCGCGCTGTTGTTCGGCAGGCGGGTGACCCAGTTGTCCGGTACCAGTTTGCCGTTGTCGGCCAGGGCGTTGATGTCGGTGGCCATGTTCATGGTGATCACGTCCGCCGGCAGGCCGTCAATCACCGAGCGCGCTTGTTTGCTGGAGCCGCCGAAGGACATCTGCAGGGTCAGCTTGTCATTCGGGTGTTCGGCATCCCAATGCTTCTGGAAGGCGGCGTTGTAGTCCTTGTAGAAATCGCGCATCACGTCGTAGGAGACGTTGAGCAGGGTGACCGGTGCCGCCTGGACGGCGCCGGCCAGGGCCAGGCCGGCGGCCAGGAGAGAGGCGCTGAGGATGTTTTTCACTGCTCATTCCTTGTTGTTCGAGAGAAGGGTGAGGCACAATGCCAGCGACTATAGCCGGGGCCGCATAGTCGCTTAAAGATTAAAAAGAACTTTGCTTATTCCACTTTCTTAAAGAGATTGCTGCCACAGCGTGAGCAAAACGCCGCGTTCGGCTCGTGGCTGCTCTTCTTGCACACCGGGCAGTCGGTTTGCAGCTGCTCACCGCGCATGGCGCTCGCCAGCTCTGCGGTGAATATCCCGGTGGGCACGGCAATGATCGAGTAACCGGTGATCATCACCAACGAGGAAATCACCTGGCCCAGCGGTGTCTTGGGCACGATGTCGCCAAAGCCCACGGTGGTGAGCGTCACGATCGCCCAATAGATGCCCTTGGGAATGCTGGTAAACCCGTGTTCCGGGCCCTCGATCACGTACATCAAGGTGCCGAACACCGTCACCAGGGTGCACACGCTCACCAGGAACACCACGATCTTCTGCTTGCTGCCGCGCAGCGCCGCCATCAGGTAGTTGGCCTGCTTGAGGTAGGGGCTCAGCTTGAGTACGCGGAAGATCCGCAGCATGCGGATGATGCGGATAATCAGCAGGTACTGCGCGTCGCTGTAGTACAACGCGAGGATGCCGGGGACGATGGCGAGCAGATCCACCAGCCCATAAAAGCTGAACGCATAGCGCAATGGCTTGGGCGAACAGTAAAGCCGCAGGCCGTACTCGATCAGGAAGATGAGGGTGAAGCCCCACTCGATATACGCCAGCACGTCGGCGTAGTTCTGGTGGATCTGGTCGATGCTGTCGAGCATCACGATCACCAGGCTGGCGAGGATGATCAACAACAGGATGCCGTCAAAGCGCCGTCCGGCGACGGTGTCGCTTTGAAAAACCATGACGTAGAGCCGCTGGCGCCAGTCGTTGTTGCTGTCCATAAGTCCCGCCTGAAGTGAATATCGGCAAAGCCTAGGGGGATTCGAACGGCCTGTCCATGCGCGGTGTGCGCAGCATTCGCTGGCTGGCGCGCACCAGCCAGCAGCTGAGAATGAACGGCGCGGTCAGCGCCGGCAGGTGCAGCGCGGCAAAACCTGGGGTGAGCAGAATGGCCAGCCCGATGCCGAGCAGCGGCAACCAGGGTTGGCGCCGCGCCTGGCTCAGCGCCAGGGCGGCGAGCGCCGGGTTGTAGCTGTGCAGGCCGAGCAGGGCACCGCTGGTTTCGCCCAGCAGCAAGGCGACCAGTACGCCGGCGATGGCGCCGAGCAGTGACCACACGGCGGCGCGGCGGTCAGCCAGTAGCACGCCGACGGCGATCAAGGCCCCGGCCAGGGGCTGGTCCAATAGCATCACTTGCGCCAGGCCGGTGAGCGGCGCAGCGAGTACCGTCAGGGTATCGGGCTCGATCAGGGCCAAGGTAGCGGGCGCCATGGTGCCCAGCAACAACCAGCCCAGGCCGACAAAAGGTGCGGTGTAGGCGGGCAGATCCTGGGGTTGGGCGGCGTATTTCAACCACTGCCGCACCAGCATCGCGCTCACACCGCCGCACGCCAGGATCAGTGGCGGCACCAGGGCCGACCAGGCGAAGTGCTGGCTGATCAACAAGCCCAGCAATACGCCGTTGTAGCTATACAGCCCGGCCTGGCGTTCGGCCTTGGGGTAACCCCGGCGCTGGGCCGTGAGCAAACCCGCGACGCCGCCCAGCAAGGCACCGCCGAGCAACGCCGGGGCGCCGATCAGGATCGCCAGCAGGCACAGCAGGCCGCACAGCGGATGGCGCTGGAGAAAAATCTGGCTGAAGCCGTTGAGCAGGGCTTCGGCCCAGTCGGGGCAGGTGGGGTTGTGCATGGCAGCTCCCTGTAGGAGCGAGCTTGCTCGCGAAAAACCCAAGGGCACCGCGTGCATTCAGGATGCCTGCGTCATCGTTGACGTTCTTCGCGAGCAAGCTCGCTCCTACAGTAGGGTCTCTATACGCAGCGAGTTGGTCGACCCCAACTGCCCGAACGGCACCCCGGCGGTAATCACCAGCGTATCCCCGCGTTGCGCCATCCCTTGGGCCTGGGCGATCTCCAATGCGGTGGAACACACCTCATCCACCTGGCGCAGCCGATCGTTGACCACCGAGTGCACCCCCCATGCCACGCTCAAACGCCGCGCCGTGGACAGATTCGGCGTGAGATTGAGGATCGGCGCCACCGGCCGCTCCCTGGCCGCGCGCAGGCTGGAGGCGCCCGACTCGCTGTAGTTCACCAGCACCGCCACCGGCAGGATGCTGCTGATACGCCGGATCGCACAGCTGATGGCGTCCGACACCGTGGCGTCCGCCCTGGGCCGGCTGACATCCAGCTGGGCTTGGTAGTCCGGGCCGTTTTCCACCTGGCGGATAATCTTGCTCATCATCTGCACGGCTTCCAGCGGGTACTCGCCCGACGCGGTTTCCGCCGACAGCATCACCGCGTCCGCGCCTTCTGCCACCGCATTGGCCACGTCGGTGACTTCGGCGCGGGTCGGTGCCGGGGAAAAACGCATGGACTCGAGCATCTGTGTCGCCACCACCACCGGTTTACCCAGTTGGCGGCAGGTTTTAATGATGTCCTTCTGGATCTGCGGCACGCTTTCGGCCGGCACCTCCACGCCCAGGTCGCCGCGGGCCACCATGATCGCATCGCTCAGTTCGGCGATTTCCCGCAGCCGTTGCACCGCCAAGGGCTTCTCGATCTTGGCCATCAGGAACGCCCTGTCGCCGATCAGCTCGCGGGCTTCGCGGATATCTTCCGGGCGCTGCACGAACGACAGCGCCACCCAGTCCACGCCCAACTCCAGGCCGAACGCCAAGTCGCGACGGTCCTTGGCGGTGAGCGGGCTGAGTTCCAACAGCGCCTGCGGCACGTTCACACCTTTGCGATCGGACAGCTCGCCGCCATTGAGCACCGTGGTGTCGATGGCGTCGGCATGCTTGGTGAGCACGCGCAGGCGCAGCTTGCCGTCGTCCAGCAACAGCTCCATGCCCGGCTCCAGTGCCGCGATGATTTCCGGGTGGGGCAGGTTGACCCGACGCTGATCGCCCGGTGTTTCATCCAGGTCCAGGCGCAGCGCCTGGCCACGCACCAGTTGCACCTTGCCCTCGGCAAAGCGCCCGACGCGCAGCTTGGGCCCTTGCAGGTCCATGAGGATGCCCAGCGGATAGTTCAACTGGCGCTCCACCTGGCGAATCCACTGGTAGCGCTGCGCGTGATCGGCGTGGTCGCCATGGCTGAAGTTGAGACGAAAGATATTCACCCCGGCTTCCACCAGCTCGCGGATGTCATCGATCCCATCGGTGGCCGGGCCCAGGGTGGCGAGGATTTTGACCTTCTTGTCAGGCGTCATGTTTGGCAGTCTCGAGGATCAGGATGGCGCGGAAGTCGTTGACGTTGGTGCGGGTCGGCTCGGTGACGATCAGCCCGTCGAGCGCGGCGAAATAACCGTAGCCGTTGTTGTTGTGCAGCTCGTCGCTGGCGCTCAGGCCCAAGGCTTCGGCGCGGCGGTAGCTGCACGGGGTCATGATCGCGCCGGCGTTGTCTTCCGAGCCGTCGATGCCATCGGTATCGCCGGCCAGGGCGTAGACGCCGGGCAAGCCCTTGAGGCTGTCGGTGAGGCTGAGCAGAAACTCCGCGTTGCGCCCGCCACGGCCATTGCCGCGCACGGTGACGGTGGTTTCGCCGCCGGAGAGAATCACGCAGGGTGCCGCCAACGGCTGGCCGTGCTGCACGATTTGCCGGGCAATGCCGGCGTGCACCTTGGCCACGTCGCGCGCTTCACCTTCGAGGTCGCCGAGGATCAGCGGGCTGAACCCGGCCTGGCGTACTTTTACCGCCACCGCTTCCAGGGATTGCTGCGGCCGGGCGATCAACTGGAAGTGGCTGCGGGCGAGTAGCGGGTCGCCAGGCTTGACGGTCTCCGACGCGGGGTTCTGCAACCAGTTGCGCACCGAGGCGGGCGCGTCGATGCCGTAGCGCTTGAGAATCGCCAGTGCCTGTTGCGAGGTGCTCGGGTCGCCGACCGTGGGGCCGGAGGCGATCACCGTAGCCTGGTCGCCCGGTACATCGGAAATCGCGTAGGTATAGACCGTGGCCGGCCACGCGGCCTTGGCCAACCGCCCGCCCTTGATCGCCGAGAGGTGCTTGCGCACGCAATTCATCTCGCCAATGGTGGCGCCGGATTTGAGCAGGGCTTTGTTGATGCTTTGCTTGTCGGCCAGGGTGATGCCTTCGGCGGGCAGGGCGAGCAACGCGGAACCGCCGCCGGAGAGCAGGAAAATCACGCGGTCGTCTTCGGTCAGATGGCTGATCAGTTCCAGCACGCGCTTGGCCACGGCGAGGCCGGCAGCGTCGGGCACGGGATGGGCGGCCTCGACCACTTCGATTTTCTGGCACGGCGCACCATGGCCGTAGCGAGTGACGACCAGGCCGCGAACCTCGCCCTGCCAGCAGTCCTCCACAACCAGCGCCATGGCGGCTGCGGCCTTGCCGGCGCCGATCACGATCACCCGGCCGCTGCGGTCGGCGGGCAGGTAAGGTTCAAGGACTTGCCGGGGGTGGGCGGCGTCGATGGCTGTGGCAAACAGCTCGCGAAGCAGGTGTTGCGGATCGACCGACATAAGCAGGCTCCGGGGGAAATTCTTGTTATTAGAGGTGCAACAATCCAACGATGAAATGAGGGCCAAATGTGGGAGGGGGCTTGCCCCCGATAGCAGTGTTTCAGTCACCTCATCCATAACCTGACACACCGCAATCGGGAGCAAGCCCCCTCCCACCTTTGAATGCATTTCAACAGGGGAGAGTGGTGTGGGTTATTTATCGCGAATCGAGAAATTCGCCATATGCTCCAACCCCTTGATCAATGCCGAATGGTCCCAGTTACCGCCGCCAAGCGCCGCGCAGGTGCTGAACACTTGCTGGGTGCCGGCGGTGTTCGGCAAGTTGATCCCCAGCTCTTTCGCCCCGGCCAGGGCCAGGTTCAAGTCCTTCTGGTGCAGGTTGATACGAAAGCCTGGATCAAAGGTGCCCTTGATCATGCGTTCGCCATGCACTTCCAGGATCTTCGACGAGGCAAAGCCGCCCATCAGCGCTTCACGCACCTTGGCCGGGTCGGCGCCGTTTTTCGAGGCGAACAGCAGCGCTTCGGCCACCGCCTGGATATTCAGGGCCACGATGATCTGGTTGGCGACCTTGGCGGTCTGGCCATCCCCGTTACCGCCCACCAGGGTGATGTTCTTGCCCATCGCCTGGAACAGCGGCAGCGCGCGCTCGAAGGTCTGCGGTTCGCCACCGACCATGATGCTCAGGGTGCCGGCCTTGGCGCCGACTTCACCACCGGACACCGGGGCATCCAGGTACTGCGCGCCGGTCGCATTGATCTTCGCAGCGAACGCCTTGGTGGCGGTGGGGGAGATCGAGCTCATGTCGATCACCACCTTGTTCGGCGACAGGCCGGCGGCCACGCCGTCGGCGCGCAACAGCACGTCCTCGACCTGCGGGGTGTCGGGCACCATGACGATGATGAACTCGGCTTCCTGGGCGACTTGCTGCGGGTTGGTCAAGGCCACCGCGCCGGCGCTGATCAGTTCAGCCGGGGCCTTGCCATGATGTTCGGAGAGAAACAGTTGGTGACCTGCTTTCTGCAGGTTCGCGGCCATGGGTTGGCCCATGATGCCGGTGCCGATAAATCCGATTTTAGCCATGATGAAGTCCTCTTTTTTATTCGATAGGCAGACTTGATGAGGTCTGCCAAACACAGCAAGTCCAATGTGGGAGGGGGCTTGCTCCCGATAGCGGTGCATCAGTCGACACACCTTTCGAATGAAACATTGCTATCGGGAGCAAGCCCCCTCCCACATTGTTTGGTGTTGTGTCTGTCAGATGGCGTTGTGGCTTTTGAGCCAGCCAAGCCCCGCTTCGGTGGTGGTCAGGGGCTTGTACTCACAGCCGACCCATCCGGTGTAACCGATGCGGTCCAAGTGCTCGAACAGGAAGCGGTAGTTGATCTCACCGGTGCCCGGCTCGTTGCGCCCTGGGTTGTCGGCCAGCTGGATGTGGTTGATCACACCCAGGTGCGTGGCCAGGGTGCGGGCCAGATCGCCCTCCATGATTTGCATGTGATAGAGGTCGTATTGCAGGAACAGGTTGTCACTGCCCACCTGCTCGCGGATCGACAGAGCCTGCGCGGTATTGTTGAGGTAGAAACCCGGAATGTCGCGGGTGTTGATCATCTCCATCACCAGCTTGATACCCGCTGCCTGCAATTTGTCGGCGGCGTACTTGAGGTTGGCGACGAAGGTTTTCTCAATGGTTTCGTCATCCACGCCTTGCGGCCGGATGCCCGCCAGGCAATTGACCTGGGTATTGCCCAGCACCTGGGCGTAGGCGATAGCCAGCTTGACCCCGGCGCGGAATTCTTCGACCCGGTCGGGGTGGCAGGCCAGGCCGCGTTCGCCTTTGGCCCAGTCGCCGGCCGGCAGGTTGAACAGCACCTGGGTCAGGCCGTTGGCGTCGAGCTGCGCCTTGATCTCAGCTGAGCTGAATTCGTACGGGAACAGGTACTCCACCCCTTCGAAGCCGGCATCGGCGGCCGCTTTGAAGCGGGCAAGGAAATCCTGCTCGGTAAACAGCATGGACAGGTTGGCGGCAAAGCGCGGCATAGGGTTCTCCTTAATCGAGCAGGGAAATGGCGGTCGGTGCGTCGTTGCCGACCAGGGCCAGGTCTTCGAATTCGTTGACGGCGTTGATCTCGGTGCCCATGGAAATATTGGTCACGCGCTCCAGAATAATCTCAACGATCACCGGCACCTTGAATTCTTCAATCATTTCCTGAGCGCGGCGCAGCGCCGGCTGGATCTGGCTCGGCTCGAACACGCGCAGGGCTTTGCAACCCAGGCCTTCGGCAACCGCGACGTGGTCCACGCCATAGCCGTTGAGTTCGGGGGCGTTGAGGTTGTCGAAAGACAGCTGCACGCAGTAGTCCATTTCAAAGCCGCGTTGCGCCTGGCGGATCAGGCCAAGGTAGGAATTGTTCACCACCACGTGGATATACGGCAGCTTGAATTGCGCGCCCACGGCCAGCTCTTCGATCATGAACTGGAAGTCGTAGTCGCCCGACAGGGCCACCACTTTGCGGCTCGGGTCGGCCTTGACCACCCCGAGCGCCGCCGGAATCGTCCAGCCCAAGGGCCCGGCCTGGCCGCAGTTGATCCAGTGGCGTGGCTTATACACATGCAGAAACTGCGCGCCGGCGATCTGCGACAGGCCGATGGTGCTCACGTAGCAGGTGTCTTTGCCGAACACCTGGTTCATCTCTTCGTACACCCGTTGCGGCTTGACGGGCACGTTGTCGAAGTGGGTCTTGCGGTGCAGGGTGGCCTTGCGCTGCTGGCAATCATGGAGCCAGGCGCTGCGGTCCTTGAGCTTGCCGGCGGCTTTCCACTCGCGGGCGACTTCAATGAACATCGTCAGCGCGGCGCCGGCGTCGGACACGATGCCCAGGTCTGGGGTGAATACGCGGCCAATCTGGGTAGGTTCGATGTCGACGTGGATGAATTTGCGGCCCTCGGTATACACCTCCACCGAACCGGTGTGGCGGTTGGCCCAGCGGTTGCCGATGCCCAGCACCACGTCGGACTTGAGCATGGTCGCGTTGCCATAGCGATGGGAGGTTTGCAGGCCGACCATGCCCACCATCTGCGGGTGATCGTCGGGAATGGTGCCCCAGCCCATCAGGGTCGGGATCACCGGAATGCCGGTCAACTCGGCGAATTCCACCAGCAACTCGCTGGCGTCAGCGTTGATCACACCGCCACCGCTCACCAGCAGTGGGCGCTCGGCCTGGTCGAGCAGGGCCAGGGCCTTTTCCACCTGGATGCGTGTCGCCAATGGCTTGGCCAGGGGCAGCGGCTGGTAGGCGTCGATGTCGAATTCGATTTCGGCCATCTGCACGTCGAACGGCAGGTCGATCAACACCGGGCCAGGACGGCCGGAGCGCATTTCATAGAAGGCTTTCTGAAACGCGTAGGGCACCTGGCCGGGTTCGAGCACGGTGGTCGCCCACTTGGTCACCGGCTTGACGATGCTGGTGATGTCCACGGCCTGGAAGTCTTCCTTGTGCATGCGGGCACGGGGCGCTTGCCCGGTGATGCACAGGATCGGGATCGAGTCGGCCGAGGCGCTGTACAGGCCGGTGACCATATCGGTGCCCGCCGGGCCCGAGGTGCCGATGCACACGCCGATGTTGCCGGCCTTGGTGCGGGTGTAGCCCTCGGCCATGTGTGAGGCGCCTTCAACGTGGCGAGCAAGGACGTGATCGATGCCGCCCACCTTCTGCAAGGCCGAATACAACGGGTTGATCGCGGCGCCTGGGATACCGAAGGCGGTGTCCACCCCTTCACGGCGCATCACCAGGACGGCGGCTTCGATTGCTCTCATTTTGCTCATGGTTTTGGTGCCTCTTGCGTTTTGTAATTGTATACAAGTGGTGTCTGGACAAAGTGTATTCACGGCGAGCGGCGTAGGTCAATGCATTTTATAAACTGGCCTTTGCGTTCGTCGGAACGGCTTTTTTCGACGTATGGACGGTTTGTTTGTAAATATTGTATACAAAAATAAATATCATTGTGTTCTATTTGTTCGATCCGGCATCTGATCAAACAGACGCTCCAACGTATTCCCAATAACAAAAGAAGGACGGCACCATGAGCGCTTTAACCTTGAAGATTGCCACCCAACTGGCCAGCCAGGCCCTCGCTGCGGGTCGCACCATTGCCGCCGCGCCGCTGACCATCGCGGTGCTCGACAGTGGCGGCCACTTGGTCACCCTGCAACGCGAAGACGGGGCGAGCCTGCTGCGCCCGCAGATCGCCATCGGCAAAGCCTGGGGCGCGATTGCCCTGGGCAAAGGCTCACGGCTGCTGGCGCTGGATGCGCAGCAGCGTCCGGCGTTCATCGCGGCGCTGAACAGCCTGGGCCAGGGCAGCGTGGTGCCGGCGCCGGGTGGGGTATTGATTCGAAATCAGGACGGCGTGGTGCTGGGGGCGATCGGGATCAGCGGGGATACGTCGGATATTGATGAGCAGTGCGCGATCACGGCGATCGAGGGGGTGGGGTTGATGGCGGATGCGGGGGTGTCAGTCTGATCTTTGGGTGATCTTGAAAAGCATCGGGGGCAAGCCCCCTCCCACATTTGACTGTATTCACAAACAGAAATCTGCGAACCCAATCAAAGTGTGGGAGGGGGCTTGCCCCCGATTAGTTCAGGCACCTCGGTGCATCAGTCCGGCTCACACCCCTTGAGCACCAACCGAATAATCGTCTGCGCCGCCGCCTCATAATCCGCTTCATCCAGCTTGGCCTTGCCGGTCACCGCCGAAATCTGCCAGTCGAAATCGGCATAGGTCTGCGTCGCCGCCCAGATGCTGAACATCAGGTGATTAGGCTCGATCTTCGCGATCAAACCACGGTCCACCCAATGCTGGATGCAGTCGATATTGTGCTTGGCCTGGGCATTAAGCTGTTCGACCTGCTCGGCACTGAGGTGGGGAGCGCCGTGCATGATTTCGCTGGCGAACACCTTGGAGGCAAACGGCAGGTCGCGGGAGATGCGGATTTTCGAGCGGATATAGTTGCTCAACACTTCCTTGGGCTCGCCCTCGGGGTTGAACGGCGTGGAAGCGGCCAGGATCGGCTCGATAATGCTCTCGAGCACCTCGCGGTAGAGGTTGTCCTTGGACTTGAAGTAGTAATAGACGTTGGGCTTGGGCAGCCCCGCCTTGGCGGCGATGTCGCTGGTTTTGGTCGCGGCGAAGCCCTTGTCGGCGAACTCCTCGCTTGCCGCCCGCAGGATCTTTTCTTTGTTGCGCTCGCGAATGGTGCTCATAAACCAGGAACTTCCTTGCCAGGACAGGCGGTTGCGCATGGTAGCACCGGCCATCCGCGGGCCTCAACAATGTGCCCGCAAAGCGTTGCGCCGCGCTATGCTCGCGCCATCTCTCACTTTACGGATACCCGATTCATGGCAGGAAGCAGCTTGTTGGTTTTGCTCGACGATATCGCCGCTGTACTCGATGACGTTGCACTGATGACAAAAATGGCGGCGAAGAAAACCTCGGGTGTGCTCGGTGATGACCTGGCGCTCAACGCCCAGCAAGTTTCCGGCGTGCGCGCCGAGCGCGAAATTCCCGTGGTGTGGGCGGTGGCCAAGGGCTCTTTCGTCAATAAGCTGATCCTGGTGCCCACGGCGTTGCTGATCAGCGCCTTCGCCCCCTGGGCTGTGACCCCGTTATTGATGCTGGGCGGCGCTTACCTGTGCTTCGAAGGTTTTGAAAAACTCGCGCACAAGTTCCTGCACAGCAAGGCAGAAGACCAGGCCGATCACGCGCAGTTAAGCGAAGCGGTGGCCGACCCGGCGACGGACCTGGTGGCCTTCGAAAAGGACAAGATCAAAGGCGCGATCCGCACTGACTTCATCCTGTCGGCCGAAATCATAGCGATCACCCTCGGTATCGTGGCCGATGCGCAGTTGACGCAGCAGGTGATCGTGCTGTCGGGCATCGCCATTGTCATGACCGCAGGCGTCTACGGGTTGGTCGCGGGTATCGTAAAGCTCGACGACCTTGGGCTGTGGCTGACACAGAAGCCGGGCCAAGTGGCGCGCAGTATTGGCGGCGCCATCTTGAGTGCGGCACCGTACATGATGAAAAGCCTGTCGGTGATCGGCACGGCGGCGATGTTCATGGTCGGCGGCGGGATCCTGACTCATGGCGTGCCGGTGGTGCATCATTGGATCGAAACCGTGAGCCAGAACACCGGGGCGCTGGCGTGGTTGATGCCGACATTGCTGAATGCGGTGGCGGGGATAGTTGCGGGGGCGGTGGTGTTGGCAGTGGTCAGCGTGGTCGGCAAAGGCTGGAAGGCGCTCAGGGCATGAACTAACAGGCATAAAAAAGGCCATTCAGTCGAATGGCCTTTTTTGTGGGCGAGATGATCGTTCCCTCGCTCCGCGTGGGAATGCATCCCGTGACGCTCCGCGTCACCCTTGCGCAGGTGCTGGATTTTGCGCTGAAAGCGGGACGCGGAGCGTCCTGGGTGGCATTCCCACGCGGAGCGTGGGAATGATCTTGTAAGGGGCGCTGTTTACTCGGCAATCTGCAACTTGCGCGATTCCGTGTAGATATAGCGCACCTTCTCATACTCGAACGGCGAGTTCATCTGGCCGTAGCGGAAGCTGGTCTGGTAGCGCTTGTCTACGGCGCGCAGGGCCCAGATTTCCGGGTGGTTGGAGCTGACCTCGGACACGTTGAGGAAGTTGATCTGCGACTCGGCGGTGTAGTCCACCAGCAAGCCTGCGGTATCGCGCAGGTTCGACGGGCCGAAGATCGGCAGAACGACGTAGGCGCCGCCCGGCACACCGTAGAAGCCCAGGGTCTGACCGAAATCTTCGCTCTGGCGCGGCAGGCCCATGGCGGTGGCCGGGTCCCACAGGCCGGCGATGCCGATAGTGGTGTTGACCAGCAGGCGTCCGGTGGTCTCCAGGGAGCGATGGCCCTTGAGTTGCAACAGGCTGTTCAACAGGTTGGGCACGTCGCCCAGGTTGTTGAAGAAATTGCTCACGCCGGTGCGCAGGAAGCTCGGTGTGACGTAGCGGTAACCGTCCACTACCGGCAGGAACACCCATTGGTCGAAGCGATAGTTGAAGTGGTACACGCGACGGTTCCACGACTCCAGTGGATCGTAGACGTTGAGCGCGGTCAGCGACGAGCGCTCGAATTCACGCTGGTCCAGGCCGGCGTTGAACTTGAGTTTGGTCAACGGCTCCTTGAAACCGTCGGCATCGACCTTGACCGGTTCATGGGCCTTGCTGTTGTCGGCATTGGCCACGCCCGCGCACATCAGTGCGGCAAGCAGCAGAAGATATTTAGCCACGGAAGAACTCCAGCATGGCGTCGGCGTTGACGCGGTAATTGAGGTTGCCGCAGTGGCCGCCCAGCGGGTAGACGGTCAAGCGATCGCCGAAGGTTTTACGCAGGAAACCCAGGTCGCCCGGGCCCAGAATCACGTCGTCGGCGTTGTGCATCACGGCGATCTTCGGGCTGGCGTGCAGGTAGTCCTTGAGCGCGTACAGGCTGACCTGGTCAACCAGTTGCAGCAGGCTGCCGCCGTCGGAGCGGGCGCGCCACATCGGGATCACCTGTTCGGTGAGGTAGCAGTCGAAGTCGCACTGCAGGGCACGCTTGAGGAACGGCGTGAGGCTGGTGCCTTCGGTGATCGGGTATTTCGGCGGGATGATCAGGCCGCGACGGTTGATCAAGTCCGAGGTAAAGGCGATGTCGGCAGCGGAGAAACGGAACGAGGTGCCGATCAGCATGGCCATCTGTTCGTTGGTCAGGTGCTGCTTGGATTGCTGGAAGTCGTAGAGCAGGGCGTCGTTGAGGTCGATGTAGCCCTTTTGCTGGAAGTAGCGGGTCAGCTTGCTCAGCACCAGCTCATAGAAGGTGGTGGTGTTGTTGATGCCCTTGACCTCGGTCTGTACCAGCTTGTCGAGGTTGGTGATCGAGGTGTAGAGGTTGACCGGTGGGTTGAGCAGCAGGACTTTCTTGAAGTTGAAGCTGCGACGGGTTTCGTCGAGCTTGCTGACAAACGCCGCGTCCAGGGCGCCCAGGCTGTAGCCGGTCAGGTAAAAGTCGGTGACTGGCAGCGAGGCGTTCTGCGCGCGCACGGCTTGCATCACGCGGTACATGTCTTCGGCGTCTTCCTGGGTGATGCCCGGGGTGGCGAAGCGCGACGCGGCGCTGATGAAGTCGAAGCTGGTCGGCGACGACAGCTGCACCACGTGGTAGCCGGCCTGGTAATACAGTTTCTTCAGGTATTCATTGATGCTGCTGTCAAACCGCGCACCGGTGCCGGCGATCAGGAAGATCAGCGGCGCGGCGCGGTCCTGCTTGGCAATGCGGTAGGTGAGTTTCTTTACCGCCCAGAAGTTGTCCGGCAGGCTGAACTCGCGCTCGGGGCGCATGTTCAAGGTGTAGTCGGATTGATTGATCTGGTCGTCAGTCGGCAGGGTTGGCCGAAGATCGGGCGGCGTGGTGGCAATGGTCGCTTCGAACGGGTTCGTCAAAGGGTAGCCATAGCTGGCCTGGTCGATATCGACGGCCAGTGCTGACGCACTCAAAAAAAGGCTGCCCAGCAAGGCAGCACAGCGCAAGGAACGGAGCATGACTTAATCCCTAGGAGGAAAGGTGCTGAATGAAATTCGCAGGCTATGACCACCGCGTTGCCACCGAAGTGCCAGCCCTCGGCACGAAAAGTCGGAAAAAAACGTCGGAATCGGAGTAATAGCTGGCAGAAGATACACTTTGCCACGCATTGATGAACAGATATCTGCGCAGACACCTTGCTAACGGCCGCCGTGGGATTAAGCTGAGCGCCGTTTTTGCCTATCGGAGTGCCCCATGTCCCGTCGTTTGCCGTTGATCCTGCTGCTTATCGCCCTGCCGTTATGGTTGGCGGCCAGTTACGCCGCGCGTTACGGCTTCATGGAAGACGGGCAGTGGGTCGGCATCTGTGCGGATGAGGCCAGCCGTTGGGAATGCCAGGTGCGTTCGAACCTGGGCTTGATGATTCATTTCAAGGTACTGGGCTGGGCCGCGCTGGTGACCTCGGTGCTGGCGTTTTTCGTGCCGGGCCGGGCGGGATGGAGCTTGGCGGTGCTGGGGCTGGTGTTTGGGTTGCCGGCCCTGGCCTTGTATAACACCACGTTTGCGGTGTTTGCTGTGGTGATTGCGGGGTTGCGGTTGGTCAGGAAGCCTCGCGTCGCCTGACAGGGCCAATCGGGGGCAAGTCGAACCGTCGCACCGCCCCTCCCACAGTTGATTGGGTTCACACATTTCCATTTGTGAATACGG
Organism: Pseudomonas sp. R4-34-07; assembly: GCF_003852375.1. NCBI lineage: Bacteria > Pseudomonadati > Pseudomonadota > Gammaproteobacteria > Pseudomonadales > Pseudomonadaceae > Pseudomonas > Pseudomonas sp. R4-34-07. The sequence goes on from NZ_CP027760.1 coordinate 1,817,816, forward strand.
TCAAATGTGGGAGGGGGCTTGCCCCCGATGGCGGTGTTAGGACTTGCGCACTCGCAAGCAACGCCACAAAGCTGCAACCATGAGCACACTCACCACCGCCCACCCCCACGCCTGCTGATTCAACAAACCTTCCCGGAACAGCTGCGGCGCAATGCCGGCACCGATGATGAAGGCCAGCAAAGCAATCTCCCGACGCGGCCCGCTCACCGGGCGCACCAGGTACACCAGGGCCGGCAGCACCAGTGCCGCGCTGGGGAAGCTGCGATAACGCGGGTCGAACACCAGCGCCAGCATCATCACCGCACCGGCAAAGCCGGCAATCGCCACCAGCCAGCCCGCACGTTGCTGCAGCCAGTTGAATGCGCGTTCACGCCAGCCGTCCCTGGCGCTGAGTGCCAGGGCGGCGTGGGCCAGTACCAGCAAGTTCAACACCACCAGCAAGCCTGCCCACACCCATTCATCATTAAAGCGCGCGGTGACGCGGGTCAATTCGGCCCAGGTGCCGAGGGAGCATGCGGCAATCGCACCCAGCAGCGGCAGTGCGAGGGCCGCGCGGGTTGTGCGCACGCGCCCGCCTAAAACCAATGTGCCCAGCAGAATCATCCCACCAACGCCCAACCACAGCGGCCAGTACGGCACGTTGCTGACTGGCCCGGCGAGGGTGCCCTTGTTCTGGCGATCAGTATCGAACAGGCCCCAATAACCGCCCACTGCGCCTTCACTGGCGCGCTTCCAGGGCTGGTCAAAGGCTTCGATCAGGTTGTAACGCCAGCCATTGGCTTCGGCCATGGCGACAAAACCACGCATGAACTTGGCTTCGTTGACCCGGCTCGGCAAGGCGGTTTCGCGCTGGCGGCCTTCACTGGGCCAACCGGTTTCGCCGATCAGGATGTCCTTGGGCGCGAACTTGTGGCCGAAGGTCTGGCGTACATCGCCTACGTGCTTGAGCGCCTGGTCGATGCCGGACGGCTCATCTTCCCAGTACGGCAGCAGGTGAATGGTCAGGAAATCCACCGCCGGGGCAATTTCCGGGTGTTGCAGCCAGAACTCCCACACATCGGCGTAGGTGACCGGTTGCTTGATCTGGCGCTTGACCGTTTGGATCAGCGTCACCAGTTGTTTGGCGGTGACTTCCTTGCGCAGCAGCGCTTCGTTGCCGACGATCACCGAGGTCACTACGTCCGGGTTGGCATTGGCCGCCGTGATCAACTCGTCGATTTCCTTTTGAGTGGCCACCGGGTCACTGCTGACCCAGGCGCCGGCCATCACCTTCAAGCCATGCTTGCGCGCCATGCCCGGCAAGGCTTCCAGGCCGGTCATGGAATAGGTGCGGATGCATTCAAAGCGTGTGGCCAGCAAGGCCAGGTCGGCGTCCATGCGCTCGGGGCGCAGTTGGAATGGCTGGTCGAACGGCGACTGGTCCTTGTCGAACGGCGTATAGGACGCACATTGCAGCTTGTGGCTGGCGCTCGCCACATCCGGCAGCACCACCGGCCGGCCGAGGCCATACCAGTAGCCGACGAGGGCAAGCAAGCCAAGGATCAAGGCGAAAACATAGGGCAGGGCAGGGAGGCGGGCAGTCGCGGGCATGGTCGGCTTATCTGGGGGAGCAAAGGCGCGCATCTTACCCGTAATTGTCGCGTTCCAGTGGGGCCGCATACTTTTGACATGCAAAGTTCGGGCGGGAACAGGTGGGCAAGTCCTACAAAGTGGTCTGCTGGCGATGTGATGTCGTTTCTTGCTCAACCAAGGTCGCTGACAGAGCAGGGCAAAGGCCTACGCAGGTTGATGATAAAACTGTCAGTACTCCACTGATGCCTCAGCAACCGGATCGATGCGCGTGAAGGGGGCGCGGTGCACCGTATAACAACAGGTTGACGTCGCTCGGCATTCGTCGGGCGCAGCACTTTCGGGGAAGCACATATGAAGATGCGACGACTCTTGGGCGCAGCTGCCACTCTGGTAGTTGCGATGGGCTCCACACTGGCCAGCGCCGACAGCAAAACCCTGAGCATCGGTTACGTGGACGGCTGGTCCGACAGCGTTGCCACCACCCATGTGGCGGCAGAAGTGATCAAGCAGAAGCTCGGCTATGACGTGAAACTGCAAGCGGTCGCCACCGGGATCATGTGGCAGGGCGTTGCCACCGGCAAGCTCGACGCCATGCTGTCCGCCTGGCTGCCGGTGACTCACGGTGAATACTGGACCAAGAACAAGGATAAAGTGGTCGACTACGGCCCCAACTTCAAGGATGCAAAAATTGGCTTGATCGTGCCGGAGTACGTCAAGGCCAAGTCCATCGAAGACCTCAAGACCGACACCACGTTTAAAAACAAGATCGTCGGCATCGACGCCGGTTCAGGCGTGATGCTCAAGACCGACGAAGCCATCAAGCAATACGGCCTTGACTACAAACTGCAAGCCAGCTCGGGCGCCGCAATGATCGCCGAACTGACCCGCGCCGAAGACAAGCAGGAATCCATCGCCGTCACCGGTTGGGTGCCGCACTGGATGTTTGCCAAGTGGAAACTGCGTTTCCTGGATGACCCAAAAGGAATTTATGGTGCTGCTGAAACCGTCAACAGCATTGGCAGCAAGGGCCTGGAGAAGAAAGCGCCGGAAGTCGCGGCCTTCCTGAAGAAGTTCCAGTGGGCCTCCAAGGATGAAATCGGTGAAGTCATGCTCGCTATCCAGGAGGGCGCCAAGCCTGATGCAGCGGCCAAGGATTGGGTGGCCAAGCACCCTGAGCGTGTCGCTGAGTGGACCGCTAAATAACCCTGCATCTTGATGCAATCCCTTGTGGGAGGGGGCTTGCTCCCGATAGCGGTGTGTCAGCCAGCCAGTTTTCAGCTGACACACCGCCATCGGGAGCAAGCCCCCTCCCACATTAGTTTTGCACTACCTCAAATTTTTCTGTGCTCCAGCAATCCCTCGCTACACTCGATCTACTACTAAGGTCGTCTGGAACCCTTTCCACAGCCGCATACAGTGGATACGTTCCAATAATAAAAAAGCTGTGCTGCGAGGATAAAAACAATGAACGACAGCATTTACCTCTCGATTCAAAACAGCCCGCGTTTCAAGGAGCTGGTCAGAAAAAGAGAAAAGTTCGCCTGGATTCTCTCGGCGATCATGCTAGGGCTTTACTCCGGTTTCATCCTGTTGATCGCCTACGGGCCACACGTGCTGGGGGCCAAGATCAGCCCCGGCTCGTCGATTACCTGGGGCATTCCCCTGGGCGTCGGACTGATTGTGTCCGCCTTCATCCTGACCGGCATCTACGTGCGCCGGGCCAACGGCGAATTTGACGACCTGAACAATGCGATTCTCAAGGAGGCTGCGCAATGATCTGGCGTCTATTGGCGGTACTCGGCGCTTCGCTGTTTGCTCCGGCCCTCTGGGCGGCCGACGCATTGACCGGCGAAGTGCAAAAGCAACCCCTGAATGTCTCGGCCATCGTGATGTTTGTCGCGTTCGTCGGCGCTACCCTGTGCATCACCTACTGGGCGTCCAAGCGCAACAAATCGGCGGCCGACTACTATGCGGCCGGCGGCAAGATCACCGGTTTCCAGAACGGCCTGGCGATTGCCGGCGACTACATGTCGGCGGCGTCCTTCCTGGGGATTTCCGCGCTGGTGTTCACCTCCGGCTACGACGGCCTGATCTATTCGATCGGCTTCCTGGTGGGCTGGCCGATCATTCTGTTCCTGATCGCCGAGCGCCTGCGCAACCTGGGCAAGTACACCTTTGCTGACGTGGCGTCCTATCGTCTCGGGCAAACCCAGATCCGCAGCCTGTCGGCCTGTGGTTCGCTGGTGGTGGTAGCGTTCTACCTGATCGCGCAGATGGTCGGCGCGGGCAAGCTGATCCAGCTGCTGTTCGGCCTCGATTACCACGTTGCGGTGATCCTGGTCGGTATCCTGATGTGCATGTACGTGCTGTTCGGCGGCATGCTGGCGACCACCTGGGTGCAGATCATCAAGGCGGTGCTGCTGCTGTCCGGTGCCTCGTTCATGGCGCTGATGGTGATGAAGCACGTCAACTTCGACTTCAACATGCTGTTTTCCGAGGCGATCAAGGTTCACCCCAAAGGTGAAGCGATCATGAGCCCGGGCGGCCTGGTGAAAGATCCGATCTCGGCGTTCTCCCTGGGGCTTGCGCTGATGTTCGGTACTGCGGGCCTGCCGCACATCCTGATGCGCTTCTTCACCGTGAGTGATGCGAAAGAAGCGCGCAAAAGCGTGCTGTATGCCACCGGCTTTATCGGCTACTTCTATATCCTGACGTTCATCATCGGCTTTGGCGCGATCCTGCTGGTCAGCACCAACCCGGCGTTCAAGGATGCCGCAGGCGCCTTGCTGGGCGGCAACAACATGGCGGCGGTGCACCTGGCCAACGCGGTGGGCGGCAGTATCTTCCTGGGCTTCATCTCGGCCGTGGCCTTCGCCACCATCCTTGCGGTGGTTGCCGGCTTGACCCTGGCCGGTGCCTCGGCGGTGTCCCATGACCTGTATGCCAGCGTGATCAAGAAGGGCAAGGCCAACGAGAAAGATGAGATTCGCGTGTCGAAGATCACCACGATCGCCCTGGCAGTGCTGGCTATCGGCCTGGGTATCCTGTTCGAAAGCCAGAACATCGCGTTCATGGTCGGCCTGGCGTTCTCGATTGCGGCCAGCTGTAACTTCCCTGTGCTGCTGCTTTCCATGTACTGGAAAAACCTCACCACCCGTGGCGCCATGATCGGCGGCTGGCTGGGCTTGATCAGCGCCGTGGGCCTGATGATCCTGGGCCCGACCATCTGGGTGTCGATCCTGCACCACGAGAAGGCGATCTTCCCGTATGAATACCCGGCGTTGTTCTCGATGATCATCGCGTTCGTGGGTATCTGGTTCTTCTCCATCACCGACAAGTCGGCGGCGGCAGAGAAAGAGCGTGCGCTGTACTTCCCGCAGTTTGTGCGTTCGCAGACTGGTCTGGGGGCGAGTGGGGCGGTTAACCACTAAGCCTATGGCTGGATAGGAAAAATACCCTGGTCGAAAGGCTGGGGTATTTTTTTGCCTAGGGTTTGGTGGTGTCTGGGCCACGGCCATCGGGAGCAAGCCCCCTCCCACAGTTGACCGAGTTCCAACATGAGAATGCGGTCAACTGTGGGAGGGGGCTTGCTCCCGATAGCGGTATATCAGGCGACCCAAACAAAAACGGCCTCCACTAAGGGAGGCCGTTCTCAGTACAGCATGCAGCTAAATGCTTACTTGCGATCTTCCAGCTTGGTAATGTCACGCGACTCGTAGCCGGTGTACAGCTGGCGCGGGCGGCCAATCTTGTACGGGCTCGAGAGCATTTCCTTCCAGTGGGAGATCCAGCCCACGGTCCGCGCCAGGGCGAAGATCACGGTGAACATGCTGGTTGGAATGCCGATCGCCTTGAGGATGATCCCCGAGTAGAAGTCGACGTTCGGGTACAGCGAGCGTTCGATGAAGTATGGGTCGGTCAGGGCGATCTCTTCCAGGCGCATGGCCAGTTCGAGTTGCGGGTCGTTCTTGATGCCCAGTTCCTTCAACACTTCGTCGCAGGTCTGCTTCATTACGGTGGCGCGCGGGTCGCGGTTCTTGTAGACCCGGTGACCGAAGCCCATCAACTTGAACGGATCGTTCTTGTCCTTGGCCTTGGCGATGAAGGTGTCGATGTTGGACACATCGCCGATTTCATCGAGCATGGTCAAGACGGCTTCGTTCGCACCGCCGTGGGCAGGGCCCCAGAGTGCGGCGATACCGGCGGCGATACAGGCGAACGGGTTGGCACCCGACGAACCTGCCAGGCGCACGGTAGAGGTGGAGGCGTTCTGCTCGTGGTCGGCGTGGAGGATGAAGATCCGGTCCATTGCCTTGGCCAGCACCGGGCTGATCGGTTTGATCTCGCACGGGGTGTTGAACATCATGTGCAGGAAGTTTTCCGCGTACGTCAGGTCGTTGCGCGGGTACATCATGGGCTGGCCCATGGAGTACTTGTAAACCATCGCGGCCAGGGTTGGCATCTTGGCGACCAGGCGGATCGCGGAAATTTCGCGATGCTCGGCGTTATTGATGTCCAGGGAGTCGTGATAGAAGGCCGACAGGGCGCCGACCACGCCGCACATGACGGCCATCGGGTGGGCGTCGCGACGGAAGCCGTTGAAGAAGGTCTTCAACTGCTCGTGAACCATGGTGTGGTTCTTCACGGTGCTGACGAACTGGGCCTTTTGCTCGGCTGTTGGCAGTTCGCCATTTAGCAGCAGGTAGCAGGTTTCCAGGTAGTCCGACTGTTCAGCCAGTTGTTCGATCGGGTAGCCGCGGTGCAGCAGGATGCCATTGTCGCCGTCGATATAGGTGATCTTCGACTCGCAAGAAGCGGTCGACATGAAGCCTGGGTCGAAAGTGAAACGGCCCGTGGCCGTCAGGCCCCGTACGTCGATAACATCGGGACCAACGGTGCCGGTTAAAATGGGCAGCTCGACGGGGGCTGCGCCCTCGATGATCAACTGCGCTTTTTTGTCAGCCATGTGGCCTCCTATTTATGCTTCAAATCATCAGACAGACCCCCCACGCAGGGCCCGCACCACTATAGTGAGATAAATTCAGATGTCAATTTGCCTAAAGTCTTGCTCCAGAAGGCTTTAACCGTACTTTTTCGTCGAAATTGCCTGCCATTTACGCCTTTTATCGCGTCAGCGCAATCAGCTATTAGGGTGAGGTGTGCGCGTTGTCATTAGTAACCTAACTGTCTATACTCGGCCACCGACCGCCAAGGGCTTTTGGGCTTGCTTTCATTGGGGGTCGCACTCCCTGGGTGGTGCTTACCTGACCAGTCGCACTCCCCAACAACTTTGCCCTGATTGTTAGGGGCTCTTCAGTGTGAAAAAAAGCCGTGAATAGCCAACGACCTGTAAACCTAGACCTAAGGACCATCAAACTCCCCATCACCGGCGTTACGTCGTTCCTGCACCGTGTTTCCGGCATCATCCTGTTCCTGGGCCTGGGCATCATGCTTTACGCATTGAGCAAATCCCTGGGTTCCGCGGAAGGTTACGCCGAGGTGAAGGCAACCTTGACCAGCCCACTGGCCAAGTTCGTAGCGTGGGGCCTGCTGTCCGCTCTGCTGTATCACCTGGTAGCCGGTGTGCGCCACTTGATCATGGATGCGGGTATCGGTGAGACGCTGGAAGGCGGCCGCCTGGGCTCGAAAATCATCATCGCCATTTCCGTGGTGCTGATCGTTCTGGCAGGAGTTTGGATATGGTAACCAGCGTAACGAATCTGTCGCGTTCGGGCCTCTATGACTGGATGGCACAGCGTGTGTCTGCGGTCGTTCTCGCGGCTTATTTCATTTTCCTGATCGGATACCTCGTCGCAAACCCGGGCATCGGCTATGAGCAATGGCACGGCCTGTTCGCCCACAATGCGATGCGAATCTTCAGTCTGCTGGCCCTTGTGGCCCTGGGCGCTCACGCCTGGGTCGGCATGTGGACCATCGCGACCGACTACCTGACGCCAATGGCGCTGGGCAAGTCCGCGACCGCAGTCCGTTTCCTCTTCCAGGCAGTATGCGGCATCGCGATGTTCGCTTACTTCGTCTGGGGTGTGCAGATTCTTTGGGGTATCTGATTCATGGCTAACATTCCTACTATTTCATTCGACGCCATCATTATTGGTGGCGGCGGTGCCGGCATGCGCGCTGCGCTGCAGCTGGCCCAGGGTGGGCACAAGACCGCCGTGATCACCAAGGTGTTCCCGACGCGTTCGCACACCGTATCGGCCCAGGGTGGCATTACCTGCGCCATCGCTTCTGCCGACCCGAACGATGACTGGCGCTGGCACATGTACGATACCGTCAAGGGTTCCGACTACATCGGTGACCAGGACGCTATCGAGTACATGTGTCAGGAAGGCCCGGCTGCGGTGTTCGAGCTGGACCACATGGGTCTGCCGTTCTCCCGTACCGAGCAAGGCCGTATCTACCAGCGTCCGTTCGGCGGCCAGTCCAAGGATTACGGTAAAGGTGGCCAGGCTGCCCGTACCTGCGCCGCGTCCGACCGTACCGGTCACGCGCTGCTGCACACTCTTTATCAGGGCAACCTGAAAGCCGGTACCACGTTCCTGAACGAGTACTACGCTGTCGATCTGGTGAAGAACGGCAAGGGCGAGTTCGTCGGCGTGATCGCCATCTGCATCGAAACCGGTGAAACCACCTACATCCGCGCCAAGGCTACCGTGCTGGCGACCGGCGGTGCAGGCCGTATCTACGCGTCGACCACCAATGCCCTGATCAACACCGGTGACGGCGTCGGCATGGCACTGCGTGCAGGCGTGCCGGTACAAGACATCGAAATGTGGCAGTTCCACCCGACCGGCATCGCCGGCGCCGGTGTACTGGTGACCGAAGGTTGCCGTGGTGAAGGTGGCTACCTGATCAACAAGCACGGCGAGCGTTTCATGGAGCGTTATGCGCCGAACGCGAAAGACCTTGCTGGTCGTGACGTCGTGGCCCGTTCGATGGTCAAGGAAATCATCGCCGGCAACGGCTGTGGCCCGAACGGCGACCACGTACTGCTCAAGCTCGATCACCTGGGCGAAGAAGTGCTGCACAGCCGTCTGCCAGGTATCTGCGAGCTGTCCAAGACCTTTGCTCACGTTGACCCGGTGGTTGCGCCGGTGCCAGTGGTTCCGACTTGCCACTATATGATGGGCGGCGTGCCGACCAACATTCATGGCCAGGCAATCACCCAGAGCGCCGATGGTGTGGACGAGATCATCCATGGTCTGTTCGCGGTAGGCGAAGTGGCCTGCGTATCGGTTCACGGTGCCAACCGCCTGGGCGGCAACTCGCTGCTCGACCTGGTGGTATTCGGCCGCGCTGCCGGCCTGCACCTGGAAAAAGCTCTGACCGACGGCATCGAATACGATGACGCCACCGACGCCAACATCGAAGCCGCCCTGGCGCGCCTGAACGCTCTGAACGAGCGCACTGACGGCGAAGACGTGGCAACCCTGCGTCGCGAGCTGCAAAGCTGCATGCAGAACTACTTCGGTGTGTTCCGTACCGGCGAATACATGCAGAAGGGCATCGCCCAGCTGGCTGACCTGCGCACGCGCATCGCCAACGTCAAGATCAACGATAAGAGCCAGGCGTTCAACACCGCGCGTATCGAAGCCCTTGAGCTGCAAAACCTGCTGGAAGTGGCAGAAGCGACTGCGATCGCCGCTGAGGTTCGTAAGGAATCCCGTGGCGCCCACGCTCGTGAAGACTTTGAAGACCGCGACGACGAGAACTGGTTGTGCCACACCCTGTACTTCCCGGGTGACAAGCGCGTAACCAAGCGTGCCGTGAACTTCTCGCCGAAGACGGTGCCGACGTTTGAACCGAAGATTCGGACTTACTAAGGGTGGCTGCCATGTTGAAAGTCAGTGTTTACCGCTACAACCCTGATCAGGACGCCGCGCCGTTCATGCAGGAGTTCCAGGTCGATACCGGTGGTAAAGACCTGATGGTGCTGGATGTACTGGCACTGATCAAAGAGCAGGACGAAGGTTTCTCCTATCGTCGCTCTTGCCGTGAAGGTGTGTGCGGTTCCGACGGCATGAACATCAACGGCAAAAACGGCCTGGCGTGCATCACGCCGCTGTCCGCCGTGGTCAAGGGCAACAAGCTGATCGTTCGTCCACTGCCAGGTTTGCCGGTTATCCGTGACCTGGTTGTCGATATGAGCATCTTCTACAAGCAATACGAGAAAGTTAAGCCATTCCTGCAGAACGACACGCCGGCTCCGGCCATCGAGCGTCTGCAGTCCCCGGAAGAGCGTGAAAAACTCGACGGCCTGTACGAGTGCATCCTGTGCGCTTGCTGCTCGACGTCCTGCCCATCCTTCTGGTGGAACCCGGACAAGTTCCTGGGCCCGGCTGCGCTGCTGCAAGCCTACCGCTTCCTGGCAGACAGCCGTGACACCAAGACGTCCGAGCGTCTGGCTTCACTGGATGACCCGTTCAGCGTATTCCGCTGCCGCGGGATCATGAACTGCGTCAACGTATGTCCCAAAGGCCTGAACCCGACTAAGGCCATTGGTCACATCCGTAACATGCTGCTGCAAAGCGGCGTGTAACTGACGTAAAAGCAGGACGGTTGTGCCCGTAAATGCTGCGGCGCAGGCTTCAACCGGCGCCGTAGTTTTAACTTGAGCAGCGACTTACAAAGCCGCGGCTCTTATTTTGAAGAAATGAGACAAGCAGGGGCATTCGGGTTGGTACCCGAACTATCAGCGTGATCCTAAGTGGCTTGTTTTGGTCGCTGCACTTGGCCTTTTGCAAGCAAACTCGGTGTTTTCGCCGGTGGTGTCCCCAAATCGAGGGTGACCAAGCATGCAAGAAAGCGTGATGCAGCGCATGTGGAACAGCGGCTATCTTTCAGGTGGTAACGCTGCCTATGTGGAAGAGCTTTATGAGCTCTACCTGCACGACCCTAACGCTGTGCCAGAAGAATGGCGCACCAAATTTCAGACGTTGTCTTCAGACGGCAACGCTGCCACCGATGTATCGCATGCTGCGATTCGCGATCATTTCGTGCTGCTGGCAAAGAACCAGCGCCGCGCCCAACCGGTTTCCGCCGGCAGCGTGAGCAGTGAGCACGAGAAGAAGCAAGTTGAAGTACTGCGACTGATCCAGGCTTACCGGATGCGTGGCCACCAGGCGGCCCAGCTTGACCCGCTGGGGCTCTGGCAGCGTCCTGCACCTGCTGACCTGTCGATCAATCATTACGGCTTGACCAATGCCGATCTTGATACGACCTTCCGTGCCGGCGACCTGTTCATCGGCAAAGAGGAAGCGAGCCTACGCGAAATTCACGAAGCGTTGCAGCAGACATATTGCCGCACCATCGGCGCTGAGTTCACGCACATCACCGATTCCGAGCAACGCCAGTGGTTCCAGCACCGCCTGGAAGGCGTGCGTGGCCGTCCGGTATTGTCCGCCGATGTGCGCAGCCACCTGCTCGAGCGCGTGACTGCCGCTGAAGGTCTCGAAAAATACCTGGGTACCAAATACCCGGGCACCAAGCGTTTCGGCCTGGAAGGCGGCGAAAGCCTGATTCCGATGCTCGACGAGCTGATCCAGCGTTCCGGTTCCTACGGCACCAAGGAAGTCGTGATCGGCATGGCCCACCGTGGTCGCCTGAACGTGTTGGTCAACACCTTCGGCAAGAACCCGCGCGAGCTGTTCGACGAGTTCGAAGGCAAGAAGAAGGTCGAACTGGGTTCCGGTGACGTTAAATACCACCAGGGCTTCTCGTCCAACGTCATGACCACCGGCGGTGAAGTTCACCTGGCCATGGCCTTCAACCCCTCCCACCTGGAAATCGTATCTCCAGTGGTCGAGGGTTCGGTGCGCGCTCGCCAGGATCGTCGTAACGACACCACCGGTGAAAAGGTGCTGCCGATTTCCATCCACGGTGACGCGGCATTCGCCGGCCAAGGCGTGGTCCTGGAAACGTTCCAGATGTCGCAGACTCGCGGCTTCAAGACCGGCGGTACGGTTCACATCGTCATCAACAACCAGGTTGGCTTCACCATCAGCAACCCGCTGGATGCGCGCTCCACCGAGTACGCCACCGACGTTGCCAAGATGATCCAGGCGCCGATTCTCCATGTGAATGGCGATGACCCGGAAGCCGTACTGTTCGTGACCCAACTGGCTGTCGACTACCGCATGCAATTCAAGCGTGACGTGGTGATCGACCTGGTTTGCTACCGCCGTCGCGGTCACAACGAAGCGGACGAACCAAGCGGCACCCAGCCGTTGATGTACCAGCAGATCACCAAGCAGCGCACCACCCGTGAGCTGTACGCCGAAAGTCTGACCAAGGCCGGCGTGCTGGATGATGCGCGTGTTCAGGCGAAAATCGATGAATACCGCAACGCGCTGGATAACGGCCTGCATGTAGTGAAGAGCCTGGTCAAGGAGCCGAACAAAGAGCTGTTCGTCGACTGGCGTCCGTACCTGGGTCACACCTGGACCGCGCGCCATGACACCAGCTTCGACTTGAAGACCTTGCAGGAGTTGTCTGCCAAGTTGCTGGAAATCCCTGAAGGCTTCGTGGTTCAGCGCCAGGTTGCGAAGATCTACGAAGACCGTCAGAAGATGCAAGCCGGCGGCCTGCCGATCAACTGGGGTTACGCCGAAACCATGGCGTACGCGACCCTGGCGTTCGAAGGTCACCCGATCCGCATGACCGGCCAGGACATCGGCCGCGGTACGTTCTCGCACCGTCATGCCGTGTTGCACAACCAGAAAGACGCGGGCACCTACATCCCGTTGCAGAACCTGTACGAAGGCCAGCCACGTTTCGATCTGTACGATTCGTTCCTGTCCGAAGAAGCTGTACTGGCGTTCGAATACGGTTACTCCACCACCACGCCGCAGGCGCTGGTGATCTGGGAAGCCCAGTTCGGCGACTTCGCCAACGGTGCCCAGGTGGTTATCGACCAGTTCATCACCAGCGGCGAGCACAAGTGGGGCCGTCTGTGCGGTCTGACCATGCTGTTGCCCCATGGTTATGAAGGGCAGGGTCCGGAGCACTCCTCGGCCCGTCTGGAGCGTTACCTGCAGCTGTGCGCCGAGCACAACATCCAGGTGTGCGTACCGACGACCCCGGCGCAGATCTACCACTTGCTGCGTCGCCAGGTGATCCGCCCGCTGCGCAAGCCGCTGGTCGTGTTGACTCCCAAATCGCTGTTGCGTCACAAATTGGCCGTTTCGACCCTGGAAGACCTGGCCGAAGGTTCGTTCCAGACCGTTATTCCAGAAATCGATACGCTGGACGCCGCCAAGGTCACTCGCCTGATCCTGTGCAGCGGCAAGGTCTACTACGATCTGCTGGAAAAACGCCGTGCCGAAGGCCGCGAAGACATCGCCATCGTGCGTATCGAGCAGCTTTACCCGTTCCCGGAAGATGACCTCATGGAGATCATCGCGCCTTACACCAACCTCACGAATGTCGTGTGGTGTCAGGAAGAACCGATGAACCAGGGCGCCTGGTACAGCAGCCAGCATCACCTGCGTCGCAGCATCGGCAACCACAACAAGGCTTTGGGCCTGGAGTACGCCGGTCGTGATGCATCTGCTGCACCTGCTTGTGGCTACGCGTCGATGCACGCCGAGCAGCAGGAAAAACTGCTGCAAGATGCTTTCACTGTTTAACGCCTTCGCGCTGACTGAAACCGAATTTTAAGGACCTACAGATAATGGCTATCGAAATCAAAGCCCCGTCATTCCCGGAATCGGTTGCCGATGGCACCGTTGCCACTTGGCACAAGAAACCAGGCGAGGCCGTCAAGCGTGACGACCTGATCGTCGACATCGAGACCGACAAGGTTGTGCTGGAAGTGCTGGCCGAAGCCGACGGCGTGCTGGGCGCGATCGTTGCAGAAGAAGGCGCTACCGTTCTGTCGAACCAGGTACTGGGCTCGATCGAAGAGGGCAGCGCTGCTGCCGCGCCTGCTGCTGCCGCACCGGCTGCTGCCGCACCGGCTGCCGCTGCCTCTGCTGCCCCGGCCGCCGCTCCGGCTGCAGGTGGCGAAGACCCAATCGCTGCACCGGCTGCGCGTCAACTGGCTGAAGAGAACGGTATCAACCTGGCTTCCATCAAAGGCACCGGCAAAGACGGCCGTGTTACCAAGGAAGACGTGGTTGCTGCTATTGAAGCCAAGAAAAACGCTCCGGCTGCCGCACCTGCCAAGGCCGCTGCTCCAGCTGCCGCCGCGCCTGTATTCGCCGCCGGCGACCGCACCGAGAAGCGCGTACCGATGACCCGTGTACGTGCCACCGTGGCCAAGCGCCTGGTTGAAGCTCAGTCGAACATGGCGATGCTGACCACGTTCAACGAAGTCGACATGACCGAAGTCATGGCCCTGCGTTCGAAGTACAAGGATCTGTTCGAGAAGTCCCACAACGGCGTGCGCCTGGGCTTCATGTCGTTCTTCGTGAAAGCGGCCACCGAAGCGCTGAAGCGCTTCCCGGCAGTCAACGCTTCCATCGACGGCGCCGACATCGTTTACCATGGCTATGCAGACATCGGCGTTGCCGTGTCCAGCGACCGTGGCCTGGTGGTTCCGGTTCTGCGTAACGCCGAGCTGATGAGCCTGGCCGAAATCGAAGGCGGCATCGCCGGCTTCGGCAAGAAAGCCCGTGACGGCAAGCTGACCATCGACGAGATGACCGGCGGTACCTTCACCATCACCAACGGTGGTACCTTCGGTTCGATGATGTCGACGCCGATCGTCAACCCACCGCAAGCTGCGATCCTGGGCATGCACAACATCATCCAGCGTCCGATGGCCATCAACGGCCAGGTCGTGATCCGTCCAATGATGTACCTGGCGCTGTCTTACGATCACCGCCTGATCGATGGTAAGGAAGCCGTGACGTTCCTGGTGACCATCAAGAACCTGCTGGAAGACCCGGCTCGCCTGCTTCTGGATATCTAAAAAGCAGCTGCAGGTCGCAAGCTGCAAGCGCCAAGCCCAAAGCGGCGAGCGGTGCTTTCAACTTGCGGCGTGCGGCTTGTAGCTTGCAGCTAAAAAGGGAACCTTTTTATGACACAGAAATTTGACGTTGTAGTGATTGGTGCAGGCCCTGGCGGCTATGTTGCCGCCATCAAGGCCGCACAACTGGGCCTCTCGACTGCTTGCATCGAAAAGTACACCGACAAGGAAGGCAAACTGGCGCTGGGTGGTACCTGCCTGAACGTGGGTTGCATTCCGTCCAAGGCGCTGCTGGACAGCTCCTGGAAATTCCACGAAGCCCAGGATGGCTTCGCGATTCACGGTATCAACCATGCTGGCGTGACCATGGACGTGCCAGCGATGGTCGGCCGTAAAGCCAACATCGTCAAAGGCCTGACTTCCGGCGTTGCCACCTTGTTCAAGGCCAACGGCGTTACTTCCCTGCAAGGTCACGGCAAACTGCTGGCCGGCAAGAAAGTTGAAATCACCAAGCCGGACGGCTCGGTTGAAGTCATCGAAGCCGAGAACGTGATCCTGGCACCGGGTTCGCGTCCAATCGACATTCCACCGGCTCCAGTTGATCAGAACGTGATCGTTGATTCGACCGGCGCCCTGGAATTCCAGGCCGTACCTAAGCGTCTGGGCGTGATCGGCGCCGGCGTCATCGGCCTGGAGCTGGGTTCGGTATGGTCGCGCCTGGGTTCCGAAGTGACCGTGCTCGAAGCCCTGGACACGTTCCTGCTGGCTGCCGACACCGCCGTGTCCAAGGAAGCCTACAAGACCCTGACCAAGCAAGGTCTGGACATCAAGCTGGGCGCCCGTGTTACCGGTTCTAAAGTCAACGGCGAAGAAGTGGTCGTGACCTACACCGACAAGGAAGGCGAGCAGACCATCACCTTCGACAAGCTGATCGTAGCCGTTGGTCGCCGTCCAGTGACCACCGACCTGCTGGCTTCCGACAGCGGCGTAAGCATCGATGAGCGTGGTTTCATCCACGTTGACGATCACTGCGCAACCACCGTACCGGGCGTTTACGCGATCGGCGACGTGGTTCGTGGCATGATGCTGGCCCACAAGGCTTCCGAAGAAGGCATCATGGTTGTCGAGCGCATCAAGGGTCACAAGACCCAGATGAACTACGACCTGATTCCATCGGTTATCTACACCCACCCGGAAATTGCATGGGTCGGCAAGAACGAACAGCAGTTGAAAGCTGAAGGCGTTGAAGTTAACGTCGGCACCTTCCCGTTTGCCGCTTCTGGCCGTGCCATGGCAGCCAACGACACCGGTGGTTTTGTCAAAGTCATCGCTGATGCCAAGACTGACCGCGTATTGGGCGTCCACGTGATTGGCCCAAGCGCTGCAGAACTGGTTCAGCAAGGCGCTATCGGTATGGAATTCGGCACCAGCGCCGAAGACCTGGGCATGATGGTCTTCTCCCATCCGACCCTGTCCGAAGCGTTGCACGAAGCAGCGTTGGCTGTGAATGGCGGCGCCATCCACATCGCCAACCGCAAGAAGCGCTAAGCGAGATAATAAGAAACCACGGCGGAGTTGCCCGTCGTGAGCCTTGCGCGCAAGACTCACCGCGGAATATCCGCTGGACGCAGCCTTGCGCAGCTTTACGGGCCATAAGCCCTGCAAGTTGCGCAAGCAGCAGTCACAGGTGGCGCGGCACTCATAATGAGCGCAGCGCCGAATGCGCAGTACCTAACGAAGACGGTAAAAAGCATGAATCTTCACGAGTATCAGGGTAAGCAGCTGTTCGCTGAATACGGCCTGCCAGTTTCCAAGGGCTACGCAGTAGACACCCCGGAAGCAGCAGCAGAAGCTTGCGACAAAATCGGCGGCAGCGAGTGGGTTGTCAAAGCCCAGGTCCACGCCGGTGGTCGCGGTAAAGCGGGCGGCGTTAAGCTGGTTCGCAGCAAAGAAGACGCCAAGGCCTTCGCACAGCAGTGGCTGGGCAAGCGTCTGGTGACTTACCAGACTGATGCCAATGGCCAGCCAGTCACCAAGATCCTGGTTGAATCGTGCACTGATATCGCTAAAGAGCTGTACCTGGGCGCTGTCGTTGACCGTTCGAGCCGTCGCATCGTGTTCATGGCTTCCACCGAAGGTGGCGTGGACATCGAGAAGATCGCTCACGAAACCCCAGAAAAAATTCTGAAAGCCACTATTGATCCACTGGTTGGCGCTCAGCCATTCCAGGGTCGCGAGCTGGCTTTCCAGCTGGGCCTGGAAGGCAAGCAAGTTGCCCAGTTCGCCAAGATCTTCGTCGGTCTGGCCAAACTGTTCCAGGATCACGATCTGGCCCTGCTGGAAGTGAACCCGCTGGTGATCAAGGCTGACGGCGATCTGCATTGCCTCGACGCCAAGATCAACATCGACGCCAACGCCATGTACCGTCAGCCTAAGCTGAAGACTTTCCACGATCCGTCCCAGGACGATCCGCGCGAAGCGCACGCTGCCAAGTTCGAACTGAACTACGTAGCCCTGGAAGGTAACATCGGCTGCATGGTCAACGGTGCCGGCCTGGCCATGGGTACCATGGACATCGTCAACCTGCATGGCGGCAAACCAGCCAACTTCCTCGACGTAGGTGGTGGCGCTACCAAGGAACGCGTTACCGAAGCGTTCAAGATCATCCTGTCCGACTCCAACGTCGCTGCAGTACTGGTCAACATCTTCGGCGGCATCGTTCGTTGCGACATGATTGCCGAAGGCATCATCGGTGCAGTGAAAGAAGTTGGCGTTAAAATCCCGGTTGTTGTTCGCCTTGAAGGTAACAACGCTGAACTGGGCGCTAAAGTACTGGCAGAAAGCGGTTTGAACATCATCGCGGCTACCAGCCTGACCGACGCTGCTCAACAAGTTGTCAAAGCTGCGGAGGGCAAATAATGAGCGTCCTGATCAATAAAGACACCAAAGTTATCTGCCAGGGTATTACCGGTTCGCAAGGTAGTTTCCACACCCAGCAAGCCATCGAATACGGCACCAAGATGGTTGGCGGCGTAACTCCGGGCAAAGGCGGCACCGAGCACCTGGGCCTGCCAGTGTTCAACACCGTGAAAGAAGCTGTAGAAACCACTGGCGCTACCGCCAGCGTGATCTACGTTCCGGCACCTTTCTGCAAAGACTCGATCCTGGAAGCGGCATTCGGCGGCATCAAGCTGATCGTGTGCATCACCGAAGGCATTCCTACCCTGGACATGCTGGACGCTAAAGTTAAGTGCGACGAACTGGGCGTTGTCCTGATCGGCCCTAACTGCCCAGGCGTGATCACTCCAGGCGAATGCAAGATCGGCATCATGCCAGGTCACATTCACTTGCCAGGCAAAGTCGGTATCGTTTCCCGTTCCGGCACCCTGACCTACGAAGCTGTGAAGCAGACCACTGACGCCGGTTTCGGTCAGTCGACTTGCGTCGGCATCGGCGGTGACCCGATCCCAGGCTCCAACTTCATCGACATCCTGAAGCTGTTCCAGGAAGACCCGAAGACCGAAGCGATCGTCATGATCGGTGAGATCGGCGGTTCGGCTGAAGAAGAAGCCGCTGCCTACATCAAGGCACACGTGACCAAGCCGGTTGTTTCCTACATCGCTGGTGTGACTGCCCCCGCGGGCAAGCGCATGGGCCATGCTGGCGCAATCATCTCTGGCGGCAAGGGCACTGCAGACGAGAAGTTTGCTGCCCTGGAAGACGCAGGCGTGAAAACCGTGCGTTCGCTGGCAGACATCGGCAAGGCTTTGTCCGAGCTGACCGGTTGGGCTGTCAAGTAAGCCTCGCGCTTAGCTGACGCTTTACCAGCAAAGGCCACCTTCGGGTGGCCTTTGTGCATTTGGGCCGCCCATTTATTGACATGTACTCGGTCCCATGTGGGAGGGGGCTTGCTCCCGATGACGGTGAATCAGTCACTGATATATTGACTGGCACACTGCCATCGGGAGCAAGCCCCCTCCCACATTTTTTTGTCTGTATTGCCAAATTACGTATGAAAACACGACATTGAAATGTCGCTTATCGGACAGATCGCCCTGCAACAGTGCGTTTGTCAGGCTAATTCTGTACCCTAGCCGCCTCTTTATGCGTGCGCCTCCCAAAAGGAAGCCCCGCGCTGGACCGGTCGGTCCCGATCAGGACCGGCAGCCTTTCCCTCATCCATAGGGAAGCCCTCTCTAAATTCCGATTCAGTAGTGTGGTATTTCCTCAAATGAAAGTGTTGAAAAGCCAGGATATCCTGGCGTTGGGCTTTATGACCTTTGCCCTGTTCGTGGGCGCCGGCAACATCATCTTCCCGCCTATCGTGGGCTTGCAGTCCGGGCCACACGTCTGGATGGCCGCCTTGGGGTTCCTGATTACCGCAGTTGGCCTGCCGGTCGTCACCGTGATCGCACTGGCCAAGGTCGGCGGCGGTATGGATGCGTTGAGCAGCCCGATCGGCAAGATCGCCGGCGGCCTGCTCGCGGCGGCGGCGTACCTGGCGGTCGGGCCACTGTTCGCCACGCCGCGTACCGCCACCGTTTCGTTCGAAGTGGGCCTGGCGCCGCTGACCGGCGAAAGCCCGCTGGCGCTGTTCCTGTACAGCTCGGTGTATTTCCTGGTGGTGTTTTTCGTGTCGCTGTACCCAGGGCGCCTGCTGGACACCGTGGGGCGTTTCCTCGCGCCGTTGAAGATCATCGCGCTGGCCATCCTCGGCATCGCCGCGTTTGCCTTGCCGGCCGGTGAAGTCGGTGTCGCCACGCCGGAATACGTCGCTGCACCGTTCTCCCAGGGCTTTATCAATGGCTACCTGACCATGGATACCCTGGGTGCGCTGGTATTTGGCATTGTCATCGTCAACGCGATTCGCTCCCGTGGCGTGGAATCGCCCAAGCTGATCACGCGTTACGCGATCATTGCCGGGCTGATTGCCGGCGTGGGCCTGGCGCTGGTGTACATCAGCCTGTTCCGCCTGGGTTCGGGCAGCCATGCCGTGGCCGCAGGTGCCAGTAACGGCGCTGCGGTGCTGCACGCCTATGTGCAACATACCTTCGGCTCACTGGGCAGCGGTTTCCTGGCGGTGCTGATTTCCCTGGCGTGCCTGGTCACCGCCGTCGGCCTGACCTGCGCCTGCGCCGAGTACTTCAGCCGTGTGCTGCCGCTGTCCTACAAGACCCTGGTGGTGATCCTCGCGCTGTTCTCGCTGTTCGTGTCCAACCTGGGCCTGACCAAGCTGATCGCGTTCTCCATCCCGGTGCTCACCGCGATCTACCCGCCGTGCATCGTGTTGGTGGCCCTGAGCTTCTGCAAGGATTTCTGGCAGGAGCAGGGCCGTATCGTTGGCCCGGTCATGCTGGTGTCGTTTATCTTTGGCTGCATCGATGCGCTCAAGGGCGCGGGCCTGGCGGATTGGATGCCGTCTCAACTGATGCACCTGCCGCTGAGCGAGCAGGGCCTGGCGTGGTTGGTGCCATCGGTGATGATCCTGGTGGTGGCGGTGGTGGTGGATCGCATGCTGGGCAAACGCAGCGAAGCCATCGCGTAGTACCGGTTTCAACGCATTGCTGAAATGCCCCGTATCAATCGATACGGGGCATTTTTTATGGGCGTCATGCAGTGTCTTTTTGCTTGAGCTAGCGTCGAACAGGTGACTCATTTCTCAAATGGAAACTGTGAACAAGGGCCCACATGTCGTTTGTCGAAACCAATCAAGTCCACCTGCTTGCTGCCCTATGGTTCATCCTGTGTTGGGGCGGTTATACCCGTTACGCCACCTGGAAGGCCCGCGACACGGCCTGCCTGGCCAGCGTGTTGCATCTGTATCGCGAAGACTGGATGCGCCGCATGTTGCTGCGCGATAACCGCATCGCCGACGCCAGCGTGATCGGTAACCTGGAGCGGAACGCCTCGTTCTTCGCCTCCAGCACCTTGATCATCCTCGCCGGCATCCTCACCGTGCTGGGCGCCTCCGAGCGGGCGGTATCGCTGCTGGCGGATATCCCGATGGTGCAGCAGGCCTCCCAGGGTATGTCGGAGATCAAGTTGCTGTGCCTGGCGCTGGTGTTCGTCTACGCCTTCTTTACCTTCAGCTGGTGCATGCGTCAGTACAACTTTGCCGCAGTGCTGGTGGGCTCGGCGCCGATGATCGGTGAGCGGCATGTGTCGGAGCAGGAGCGCAATGCATTTGCCTTGCGGGCGGCGCGGGTGATTTCGATGGCGGCCAACCAGTTCAACTTTGGCCTGCGCGCTTATTACTTCGGCATGACCATGCTGGCCTGGTTTGTCAGCCCGTGGTTGTTCATGTTGATGAGCAGCGGGGTGGTGTTAGTGCTTTACCGTCGTGAGTTCCATTCCGACGTTCTACAGGTGATGGTGTATACCCCGACGGAGATGCACGCCCCGGATCCGGCAAAAGACAACGTGTCTTGAACGCCGGATAAAACAGCAGGCAAAGAAAAGCCCGCTTTATAAGCGGGCTATCTTTTGCAGCACTACAGCTTTACACCGTGCGATTACTGCTTGGCAGGCTCTGCAGGTGCGGCAGGTGCAGCTTCTTTCGCGGCGGCAGCGTTCGATTCGGCCTGAGCTTTGGCAGCATCGGCGTTTTCTTTCGCAGCGTCGTTCACTTTATCCTGTGCTTTCGCCATGTCTTGCTGAGCTTGCTCAGAATGTGCAGCGGCGTCTTGGGCTTTGTCTTCGGATTTCTTGTCGCAGGCAGCCAGGCCGAGGGCAGCGGCCAGCATCATGGAAATAGCTAATGTGTTGCGCATGGTGTTTCTCCTTATTGAAGATATCTACTGGCCTTTCGAACTCAAGGGGCCAGCATTAGTTCCTTTTGTTCCACAGATATATAAAGCTTTTCGCCAGGAACTTTCCAAATTATTACCTATCCGGCCCACCCACACTAATAAGAATTTAAAAACAATGACCGAAACCCCCTTGTTAGACCGCGCCACTCGCTTTGCTTCGGCGCTTCGCCATTGCCAGGTACTGGGGATTACGGTCCATGCTGCGACGGAGGAGGGCATGACGCTGGTGTTGCCCTATGGCGCGCATATCGTCGGTGATCCCCGCAGCGGCGTCATCCACGGTGGCGCGCTGACTTCGTTGATGGACACCGCCTGCGGCATGGCCACCCTGTGCGTGCTACCCGAGTTCGAGGTATGCCCGACCCTGGATTTGCGCATCGACTATATGCATCCCGCCGAACCGCATAAACCGGTGTATGGCTTCGCCCAATGCTACCGGGTAACCACTGATGTGATCTTCACCCGCGGCGTGGCCTATCAGGACGATCCGCAGCAGCCCATTGCCCATGTAGTAGGTACCTTCATGCGCATGGGCAAGCACCTCAAGGGGATGCCAGCATGAGTCATCGATTCAAGACCCGCCTGGAGCAAGCACTGGAGCACGGCGATTACGGGGCACTGCTCGATCTGGTTCCCTACGCAAAGCTGATCGGCGTCGAATGCACGCGCTCAGGGGACGAATTGCTGTTTCGCCTGCCTGCCAACAAGGACAACATTGGTAACCCTATATTGCCGGCGCTGCATGGCGGGGTGATCGCAGGCTTCATGGAACTGTCAGCGGCGTTGCACTTGCTCGTATTTACCGGCGCCCCGGGCCTGCCGAAAATCATCGACTTCTCCCTGGATTACCTGCGCGCCGGCCAATTTCGCGACACCTACGCCACCTGTCAGGTGTGGCGCCAGGGCCGGCGTGTCGCCAACGTGGCGATCACCGCCTGGCAAACCACGCCAGCGGAACCAATTGCCACCGCTCGCGCACATTTCAAGATCGAGGAACCGCCGCGCCCTTGAAATCCAGGTTGGAGCCCCCAACTTTGATGACAACCCGCCGCCAACCCTTTCGGGCGCGGCCATTGCCATCCAATTGGAGTTTGATGACCATGAGTGTGGAAACTCAAAAGGAAACCCTGGGCTTCCAGACCGAGGTGAAGCAGCTGCTGCACCTCATGATCCATTCGCTGTATTCCAACAAGGAAATTTTCCTTCGCGAATTGATCTCGAACGCCTCTGACGCTGTCGACAAATTACGCTTCGAAGCCCTGTCCAAGCCTGAGTTGCTGGAAGGTGGCGCCGAACTGAAAATCCGTGTGAGCTACGACAAAGACGCCAAAACCGTCACCCTCGAAGACAACGGTATCGGCATGAGCCGTGATGATGCGATCACCCACCTGGGGACCATCGCCAAATCCGGCACCGCAGACTTCATGAAGAACCTGTCGGGCGACCAGAAAAAAGATTCTCACCTGATCGGCCAATTCGGCGTGGGTTTCTATTCGGCTTTCATCGTTGCCGACAAGGTAGAAGTGTTCAGCCGCCGCGCCGGTCTTGACGCCAGCGAAGGTGTGCACTGGGCTTCCAAAGGTGAGGGCGAGTTTGAAATCGCCACCCTCGACAAGCCTGACCGTGGCACCCGCATCGTGCTGCACCTGAAAGATGGCGAAGACGAATTCGCCGATGGCTGGCGCCTGCGCAACATCATCAAGAAATATTCCGACCACATCGCCCTGCCGATCGAGTTGCCGAAAGAACAGACGGCTGCCGAAGGCGAAGAAACACCGGCCGTCGAATGGGAAACCGTCAACCGCGCCAGCGCCCTGTGGACCCGTCCGCGTACCGAGATCAAGGACGAGGAATACCAGGAGTTCTACAAGCACATCGGCCACGATTACGAGAACCCGCTGAGCTGGAGCCACAACAAGGTCGAAGGCAAGCTGGAATACAGTTCGCTGCTCTACGTGCCGGCCCGTGCGCCGTTCGACCTGTACCAGCGCGAAGCGCCGAAGGGCCTGAAGCTTTACGTCCAGCGTGTGTTCGTGATGGACCAGGCGGAATCGTTCCTGCCGCTGTACCTGCGCTTCATCAAGGGTGTGGTCGACTCCAACGATCTGTCGCTGAACGTGTCGCGTGAGATCCTGCAAAAAGACCCGATCATCGACTCCATGAAGTCGGCGTTGACCAAGCGCGTACTCGACATGCTGGAAAAACTGGCGAAGAACGAGCCTGAGAAATACAAGGGCTTCTGGAAAAACTTCGGCCAGGTCATGAAAGAAGGTCCGGCAGAAGATTTCGCCAACAAGGAAAAAATCGCCGGTCTGCTGCGTTTTGCCTCGACTCAAGGTGAAGACGGTGAACAGGTTGTGTCGCTGGCCGACTACCTGGCACGCGCCAAGGAAGGTCAGGACAAGATCTACTACCTCACCGGTGATACCTACGCTCAGGTTAAAAACAGCCCGCACCTGGAAGTCTTCCGCAAGAAAGGCATCGAAGTGTTGCTGCTGACCGACCGTATCGATGAGTGGCTGATGAGCTACCTCACCGAATTCGACGGCAAGTCGTTTGTGGACGTAGCGCGTGGCGACCTGGACCTGGGCAACCTGGATTCCGAGGAAGACAAGAAAGCCGCTGAAGAAGTCGCCAAGTCCAAAGAAGGCCTGGTTGAGCGGATCAAGGCGTCCCTGGGTGAAGCCGTCAGCGAAGTGCGGGTTTCCCATCGTCTGACCGATTCGCCGGCGATCCTGGCCATCGGCGAGCAGGACCTGGGCATGCAGATGCGTCAGATCCTCGAAGCCAGCGGTCAGAAGGTTCCGGATTCCAAGCCGATCTTCGAATTCAACCCGGCGCACCCGCTGATCGAGAAGCTCGACGGTGAGCAGAGCGAAGAGCGTTTTGGCGACCTGTCGCACATCCTCTTTGACCAGGCGGCCCTGGCCGCTGGCGACAGCTTGAAAGACCCGGCCGCTTATGTGCGTCGACTGAACAAGCTGTTGGTTGAACTGTCGGTTTAACACCGTCGTAGAAAAACCCGCTTCGGCGGGTTTTTTCGTTTTAGCGCACCTCAACTGGAGTGAATCATGAGCCAAGTCACACTACGTTCCGTGGTCTATCAGATTGATGGCCAGACTTATGAAAGCCGCTTGGCGTTCGATGCCAGCCACAAAGGCCCGTTGCCGGGGCTGTTGATGGCGCCGAACTGGATGGGCGTGAGCGCAGGGGCCGAAGAGATCGCCAAGAGCGTGGCCGACCAAGGCTATGTGGTATTGATCGCCGACCTCTATGGGCAAACCGTGCGTCCTTCGAACGGTGATGAGGCGGGTGCGGCGATGATGCCGCTGAAGAACGACCGTGCCTTGCTGAACAAGCGTATGCAAGCCGCCTTCGAACACCTGCAAAGCCAGACTGAAGCGGCTGTGGATACGTCGAAACTGGCGACCTTCGGCTTCTGCTTCGGTGGCTGCTGCTCCCTGGAGCTGGCCCGTACCGGTGCGCCGTTGAAAGCAGCGGTATCGTTCCATGGCACCCTCGACACACCGAACCCCGCAGATGCGAAGAACATCAAGGGTTCAGTACTGGTGCTGCACGGCGCCTCGGACCCGCTGGTACCGAAAGAACAACTGCCGGCGTTCGAAGATGAAATGAACGCAGCGGGTGTGGATTGGCAATTGCTCAGTTACGGTGGCGCGGTGCATTCCTTTACCGACCCCGAAGCCAATGTGCCCGGCAAGATGATGTATGACGCCAAGACCGCAGCGCGGGCGTTCCGGTCGATGCATAACTTGCTGGATGAGGTGTTCAAGGGCTGATTTTCAGGGCCTGTCAGGGCCTCATCGGGGCATAGATATCTACACAACTTTGTAGCAGCCTACGGTAACCACGATGCGAAGCGAGTCGCTCTTGATCTTGCTTTTGATCTAGGCGCCCCGTTAAACCACGCTGGCCGGAGTTCGATATTGATTTGGGGGGTAAACCGGCAGGGATGCCGGTTTAGCCGCCCCGCGCCATGGATGGCGCGTGGCGGCGGCCCCCCAAATCAATGTCGGATTACGGGCACACCGAGCCTAGGCGAGGTGCCGAGTGGTGGGGCAAGAGCGTTTTGCTTACTTTTGCGCTTTTCAAAAGTGAGACGCCGTAAGGGCGGAACCCTAAGCCGCCGTTACCGCAGCAACGGATATGTACTCGCTCAGATCCAACATCCTGGTCGGCTGTCAGGCCGCCATCGGGGGCAAGCCCCCTCCCACATTTTGAATGTATTCGCAGTCCAAGTGTGGGAGGGGCGGTGCGACGATTCGACTTGCCCCCGATGACTATCTAACAGGCAACTCAATCCTTTCAGACTCCCCCGGCACCATCGGCCAATCCCCAGCCGCTCATCGCTGCCGCGCCTGTTCGATCACCGCCGGGTCGCTCGCCACAAAGTTCCAGTTGATCCGCCGTGGCCCATCCAGCGGCGCGCCGCCAAGTATCACCAGGTGGCAGTCACTCTCGGCAGACAGGGTCATCTCCTGCCCAGCCGGTAAGACCACCAGGCTATGCACCGCCAGCGGCTCGCCGTCGAGCTGCGCGTCACCCTCCAGTACATACACCGCGCGCTCCTCGTGCTCATCCGGGATCAGCAGGGTAGTGGCCGTCTGCATCCGCACCTCGGCATACAGCGTGGGCGACAGCACCGGTACGGGCGACTTGAGACAGAACCCGCTGCCGGCGATCAGGCGCACCTGCACGCCCAGGTTATCGCTGACCGGCAAACTGGCCGCCGGATGATGGCTGTAGTGGCCAGGCCCGGTTTCGTGGTGCTTGGGCGATGCCAGCCACACTTGCAGCCCATGCAGCGTAAAACCACTGGCCTTGACCGCCTCGGGCGTGCGCTCGACGTGGGCAATCGCGCTGCCGGCAGTCATCCAACTGACCTCGCCGGCTTGCACCACCTGGTCCGAGCCCAGGCTGTCTTTGTGCAGCAAGGTGCCTTCGAACAGATAGGTGAGGGTCGACAGCCCGATATGGGGATGCTGGCGGATATTCATCCCACTACCCGGCGCGTAACGGGTCGGCAGCATATGGTCGAAAAACACGAAAGGCCCGACGCTGCGGCATTCACGCGAGGGCAGTGGGCGCAGGATAGGCTGGCCCTCGACATCTTCGGGGCGAGGGCGGATCACGGTGAGCGTGGTCATGGGGGGCATCCCTGTCTGAGCGGGTTGGATGACGCTGAGCATAACCCGCTCGGACAGAGTTGGCGTTATTGGCTGAAGGCGCCTTCCGAAAGTGTGGTCTCGATGCTGACTTCGGCGGTGGTCATCAGTTTGTGCACCGGGCACTTGTCGGCGACACGGTGCAACTCATCGCGCTGAGCGTCGGTGAGTACGCCCTTGAGGGTCAGCTTGACGTTGAGCCTGTACTTACCTTTTTGCTCTTCGGCGGCGTCGTGGGTAACTTCTACCGTCACGCCGGTGAGCGGAATGTCTTTCTTCTGCGCATAGAGCCTGACGGTCAAGGCCTTGCACGATGCCAGCGCAGCATCGAAGTAATCATGGGGAGAGGGCGCTGAATCGTCACCTCCCAGGCTCTTGGGCAGGTCGGTAAACAGCTCGTGATTGTTGATAGCGACGCTGTGACGGAAATTCTCAGCGTTCAACGTATTGACGGTAACAGGCATGGCGAACCTCACAAGGCTGTGGATGACGGTCATGCAGTAATAGAACATGCCGACGCTGGGGCGTTCCAGGTTTTTTGTCCGTGCTGAACCCCAATGCATGGCGCAAGGTCTACCCGTATCAGCCCCTATCGAGGTATCACCGTGCTCTGGACCCGTGTGAGTTTTGTCCTGATGCTCGCCGCCAGCAGCCTTGCGGCGCAGGCTCGCGAGTATGCCTACAGCGATGCGCACCTGCATTACGTGGACTTTTTCCAGGAAACCGCAGGCATGGACAAGCTGCTCAAGGCCATGGCGGAGAATCGCATCGAACATGTGATGATTTCCGGCATTCCCGTGGCCAAGAAATGGCATGAGGACGAACCCAAGCGCCCGCGCTATTACGTAGGCGACGATGCCGATGCCTATTGGTACAGCGCCACCGATGTGATCGTCGCCGCTGCGGTCAATAAGCTGACCCCCGAACAGCGTCAGCACTTTCATCCGTTCCTGGCCGGTTTCAATCCAAACGACAAGAACTCCGCTGCCCACATCCAGCGCATGCTCGACCTCAACCCAGGGCTGTGGCAGGGCATAGGCGAAGTGTTTACCCGCCACGACGACCTCACCGCGCTGACCTCGGGTGACACACCACGCGCCAACAACGAAGCCATGACGCGCATTTATCACTTGGCGGCGGAGAACGACCTGCCGGTGGTGGTGCACTCCAACATCACCTCCAAGCGCGAGCGCAACCCGTTGTACCTGGCCGAAATCGAGCAGCCGCTGCGCAACCATCCGCACACGCGTTTTATCTGGGCCCACGCCGGCACCAGCAAGGAAATCCATCGCCATCAGGTGCAAATGGAGTTCTTGCTGCCCACCTTGAATCGCCTGCTGGAAACCTACCCCAACCTGTATATCGACCTATCGTGGAGCATGCTCACCCCGTATTTGCTGGATGATGCCGGAAAGCCCCGGCCGGAGTGGGTCAAGCTGGTAGAGCGTTTCCCCGATCGCTTTATGCTGGGCTCTGACGTGGTAGGACGCTTCAACAAGCTGGGTAAGGAAATGCGTCGCTTTGATCCCTTCCTTGATGCATTGCCTGAAGACGTTGCCCACAAGGTCGCGCGGGATAACTTTTTGGCCATCCTGCCCAAGTCGCCTCGCGATGAGGGAGCGCATTGATAGCGGGTTTTGGTTTTGTGTAATGACGTAAGGCGCCGTTAACGTACAGCGGTGGCGCGGTTTTTGTGTAGGGCTGGGGCTGAGGTGGCCCTATCGGGGCATGGGTATCTACACAATTTTGTAGCAACCAACAGTAACCACGATGCGAAGCGAGCCGCTCTTGATCTGGCTCTTGATCTTAGGCGCCCCGTTAAACCACGCTGGCCGGAATCCGATAGTGATTTGGGGGGTAAACCGGCAGGGATGCCGGTTTAGCCGCCCCGCGCCATGGATGGCGCGTGGCGGCGGCCCCCCCAAATCAATGTCGGATTGCGGGCACACCGAGCCGGGGCGAGGTGCCGAGTGGTGGGGCAAGAGCGTTTTGCTTACTTTTGCGCTTTTCAAAAGTGAGACGCCGTAAGGGCGGAACCCTAAGCCGCCGTTACCGCAGCAACGGATATGTACTCGTCTTGATCCAACATCCTGGTCGGCTGTCAGGCCGCCATCGGGGGCAAGTCGAATCGTCGCACCGCCCCTCCCACATTTGGATCGCGCGGCATCAGTCAGATAGCTATAGGCCGCCAGGTCGCCACGGGAGCAAGCTCCCTCGCCACAGGTTCAGGGCTACGCCAAAGTTGTGTAGATACCTATGCCTATCGAGGGCAAGCCCCTCCCACACGCGACCGCGTTCTTTGGGCCAACTCGGCCAAATGTGGGAGGGGGCTTGCCCCCGATGCAGGTGACCCGGTCTCATTCAATGGCCCATAAAAAAGCCCCGAACCAGTCGGGGCTTTTCATTGGATCAAGCTACAGGCCTTACTTGCCCTGCCAGCGTTTCAGCACCAGGGTGGCGTTAGTGCCACCAAAGCCGAAGCTGTTGCTCATCACGGTGTCGATTTTTACATCTTCAACGGTCTTGGTCAGGATCGGCATATCGGCGACGACCGGGTCGATCTCGTCGATGTTGGCCGAACCGGCCATGAAGTTGCCTTCCATCATCAGCAGACAGTAGATCGCTTCGTGAACGCCAGCGGCGCCCAGGGAGTGACCCGACAGGCTCTTGGTGGAGCTGATCTTCGGCGCCTTGTCACCGAATACCGCACGCACGCCTTCCATTTCCTTGGCGTCGCCGACCGGAGTCGAAGTGCCGTGGGTGTTCAGGTAGTCGATCGGGGTGTCCACGGTGGACATCGCCATCTGCATGCAACGGATAGCGCCTTCACCGCTTGGCGCAACCATGTCGTAGCCGTCGGACGTCGCACCGTAGCCGACGATTTCCGCGTAGATCTTGGCGCCACGGGCCAGGGCGTGTTCCAGTTCCTCGACCACGACCATGCCGCCACCGCCGGCGATGACGAAACCGTCACGCTTGGCGTCGTAGGCGCGGGAGGCTTTTTCCGGGGTTTCGTTGTACTGGGTGGACAGCGCGCCCATGGCGTCGAACAGGAACGACTGGCTCCAATGTTCTTCTTCACCGCCGCCGGCGAATACGATGTCCTGCTTGCCCAGTTGAATCTGCTCAACGGCAGTGCCGATGCAGTGGGCGCTGGTGGCGCAGGCCGAGGAGATCGAGTAGTTGACACCCTTGATCTGGAACGGCGTGGCCAGGCAAGCCGAAACGGTGCTGCCCATGGTCCGCGTGACACGGTACGGGCCAACGCGTTTCACGCCTTTTTCGCGCAGGATGTCCAGCGCTTCCATCTGGTTCAGGGTGGATGCGCCGCCGGAGCCGGCGATCAGGCCGGTACGTACGTTCGACACCTGGTCTTCGCTCAGGCCGGAGTCGGCGATTGCGTCTTTCATGGCCAGGTAGGCGTAGGCGGCAGCGTGGCCGACGAAGCGATAGATCTTGCGATCGATCAGTTCTTCGAGGGGCAGGTCAATGGAGCCGGAAACCTGGCTACGCAGACCCATTTCGGCATATTCCGGGTTGAAGCGGATGCCAGGGCGACTTGCACGCAGGTTAGCGGTGACGGTCTCTTTGTCATTGCCCAGGCAAGAAACGATGCCCAGACCAGTGATAACGACGCGGCGCATGCGGATAACCCTTAAAAGTTGTCAGTGGAAGTGAATACGCCGACCCGAAGGCCTTCGGCAGTATAGATCTCGCGACCGTCGACAGTCACCGAACCGTCGGCAATGGCCAGGTTCAGCTTGCCCTTGAGGACGCGCTTGATTTGAATGTTGTAGGTGACTTTCTTGGCGGTCGGCAGGACCTGGCCAAAGAACTTCACTTCGCCCGAACCCAGGGCGCGACCGCGACCCGGCAGGCCTTGCCAGCCCAGGTAGAAGCCGACCAGTTGCCACATGGCATCGAGGCCCAGGCAGCCCGGCATCACCGGGTCTCCTTCGAAGTGGCAGGCGAAGAACCACAGGTCAGGGGTGATATCCAGCTCGGCGACCAATTCACCTTTGCCGTACTTGCCACCCTCTTCGCTGATATGGGTGATGCGATCAACCATCAGCATGTTCGGGGCGGGCAGTTGCGCGTTACCTGGGCCGAACAGCTCACCGCGACTGCAGCGCAGCAGGTCTTCCCGAGTAAAGGCGTTTTGTTTGGTCATGCGAGCTCCTCAATAATCCCATGCGGCAGGGTAGGGCAAATCTTCCCGAACCGAATGAAGCGTTCATGCCTCATAGCGGTAGCCTACACATAGACTATTGCGTTGTAGTGAAAGTCACAGCATCAAGGTACTCAATGTACACTTGTTCACTGAAATGTTAAACCGGACCTGTTTATCGGCCCGTTCGGGTGCCTAAGACTGCCGCACTTTCGTCTTCCACGCCAGTCGGACTTGGCTTGAACGCGACAGCTAGTTCACCCAGCGCTGAAGGATTTGCTGCAAATCCGTGCGTTTGAACGGTTTGGCCAGGTAATCGTTCATTCCAGCAGCGAGGCAGGCTTCGCGGTCGCCCTGCAAGGCGTTGGCGGTCAGGGCGATAATCGGCAGATCGGCGCAGCCCGGCAGCTGGCGGATGCGCCGGGTGGCCTCGTAGCCGTCGATCAATGGCAGGCGGCAATCCATCAGGATGGCCGTGAAAATCAGGCTTTCGGCACTGCGGATCGCCTCGGCGCCATCGGTGGCCAGGCTGACTTCGAAGCCCAGGCTGCGCAGCATGGCTTCGACCACGGTACGGTTAACCGGGTTGTCTTCCACCAGCAGTATATGCCGCCCGTCGCCCGCACTGGTTTTACCCACGGCGTCCGGGGCGATGGCGGGCAGGCTCTGTTGATCGATAGCCAGCGGAATTTCCAGGGTGAACACCGAACCCCGGCCTTCTTCGCTCTGGGCGCGCAGGGTGCCACCCATGCGTTCGGCCAGCGTACGGGCAATCGGCAGGCCGAGGCCGGTGCCGCCGTAACGTCTTGAAATGGAACTGTCGGCTTGCTGGAACGCGTCGAACATTAATTCCAGGCGCTCGGCGGAAATGCCGATACCACTGTCGCGCACGGTGCAGGTGAACCACACCAGTTCATGGTCCAGGGTTTGCCAGTGGGGCTGCACGTGTACCGTGCCGTGCTCGGTGAACTTCAAGGCATTGCCGATCAGGTTCACCAGAATCTGCCGGATACGCGTCGGATCACCGCGCACCCGCAGGGCTTCCATGCCCGATGGAATCGGCAGCTCAAGGGCCAGCCCGCGTTGCTGCGCACTGTGCTGGAACGCCTGGGCGCAACTGCTGATCAGCTCGGCCAGGTTGAAGGAAATATGTTCCAGCTCCAGCGCGGCCCGTTCGATACGCGAAAAGTCGAGGATGTCGTTGATCACCTTGAGCAGGTGCTCGGTGGACTCGGAGGCCAGCGCCGCGTACTCGGCCTGCTCTTCGGTCATTTCGGTGGTTTCCAGCAGTTGCAGCATGCCCAGCACGCCATTCATGGGCGTGCGCAGCTCATGGCTCATCATCGCCAGGAAGTCCGACTTGGCATTGTTCGCGCGCTCGGCTTCTTCGCGGGTCTGGATAAGCTGGGCCATGGCCTGCTGTTGTTCACGGCTGGCCTGGTTGAGGCCGGCGGCCAGGTTGTTGATGTGCCGCGCCAGATCGCCCAGTTCGGAGTCATCGACAATCGGCAGCGGTGTCTTGTAGTCGCCCTGCTGGATGGCCTTCACCGCATTCCCCATGGCGCTGATCGGCTGCGACAGGCTGGCGGCCAGGCGTCGCGCCAGCAGGCAGGTGAACAACAGCGCGAACAGCGCCAGGATGCCGGCCTTGAACAGGATTTCCTGCTGGCGCTGGCTGAACGCATCGTTGGACATCCCGACGATCACTCGGCCCAGGTAATCCGCGCGCGGCGCTGTGGGTTCGTTGAGGTTGTCCTGGAAAAAGTCATTGCCCAACTGGATATGTTGCAAGCGGATCGGTGCCTGGAACACCTTCACCGACAGTGAGCGGTCGTGTTTCTCCGACGGCTGCTCGACGTACACCAGAATGTTCTCGGCGCTGTCCTGAATCTCCAGGAAGCGCACGTGGGGGGTGGCCAGCGTCGCGCGCAGCAGGGTGTCGAGCACCTCGTTGTTGCCGGAAATAACGCCGTACTCGGTGGCCGGCGCCAGTTGGTTGGCGATCAACTGGCCGGTGTGGTCCAGTTCCTGGCGCAAGTCCTGGATACGCACGAAGGTAAAGAAGCTGATCAACAGCAAGGTCAGCAACAGCGCGGGCCCCAGGGTGATGAGCTGGGTGCGGGTATTGATGTCCCAGCGACGGCGCAAGGTCATGGGCGTCTGTCTCCTTCGGCCAAGCGGGCGGCGACGGCAGCTTCGTCGACCTGTTCGATGCCCAGTGAGCGCGCGACTTGCGGGTTGCCCACCACTTTGAAATGTTCCGGGTAGAGCGTGCGCGGCCAGTTGGCAGGCGGGTGGTCCAGCAGCCGGTCGAGTACCGCGAGCCAGTCAGGCTGGTCGCTGTAAGTGCTGGCCAGGCTCCCAGCGCGGACAAACCCGGCATTGGGCCCCACCAACGGCAATTGCTGGGCATAGCTGCTCAATAACAGGTTCTTGGCGGTTTTAGGGTTGTACAGTTGCGGATCGTCCAGGCCCAGCAGCACGTCACTGTTCTTGAACAGGGCTTGCAGGGGGCGGCTGTCATTGGTGTTGTCCCAGCGTTGCGGCACGATTTCCAGGCCCAGCGGCGCCGCGTACCGGTGTAGCTCGGGCAGCAGGAATTCGCTGTCGGCACCGTAAAGCACACCGATGCGCCGGGCCTGGGGCACGATGCTGGCGATCAGGCGCAACTGGCGCGTCAGCGGCGGATCGCTCCACAACAGGCTGATTTTTGCCGGGTGAGCGCCGCCCAGGCGTTGCTGGGCTTGCAGACGGCTGATGCGCAGCACCAGGGTCGGCGGGCCCTGGCTGTCCTGCAAGCGCCAGTCGAGGCCGGGCAGGTCGAGCAGGATCAGGCGGGTAGTGGCGGGCAACTGGCTCGGCGCCGGCAGGTTTTGCAGCAGGGTGAAGGAGACATGGTCTTCGGGGCGCTGTTGGGCGAGGGCCTGTGTAAAGGCTTGGACGCCGGCACCGTCCTCGGCGGCGGTCAGCAGGATTTCCGCGCTCCACACGGGCCTCGTGAACAGCAGGCACGCCAGCAGCAAGCCTTTGCGCCACAGCCTTGAAACGACAGGGAGGGTCATCCGTGACGAGTCGCCCATGTCAGAACTCTAACTGCGCGCTGAAGTAGAGCACATGGCGATGGTCGTAATGGTTGTCGGGCCAGGTGGTCGGCTGGTTATCGAGGCGTTGTTGCAGCATGCCGGCCAGCTCCACGTTGGTTTTGCCCAGGGCAATGCGCTTGGCCACCCGCAGGTCGACCCGTTCGAAGCGATACTCGTTGAGTGCGTCGTCACCATAGTAAAACAAGGCGCTGGACCAGCCGTGGCCCCATTCGCGCAACCAGCCGGCCGAGCCGCTGTTGCGTGCGGTCTGCGCTTTGTCCAGCGGGTTGCTGGTGCTCGCGTCGACGTAAGCGTAGGTCAGGCGCAGGCGGTCGGCGCTGCTCACGCGCCAGTCGAATTGGGATTCGGCACCGGTAAAGCGCGAGCTGTTGGCGTTGCTGGCGATGTATTGGTTGTTGCGCAACGGCGAGCTGATCATGTCGGTGATTTCGTCATAGAACAGCTTCACGTCGACATTCAACCCGAGGTCGGCAAAGAAGCCGTTGTAGCCCAGTTCGCGCGAACGCATCAACTCTTTATCGAGATTGCCCGGGCCGCGTGTTACCACAAAATATTGCCCGGAATTCTGCCCATACACCGGCGAACTGAGGTTGGTGACGCGGTAGCTCCAGTTGACGTTGTTCTCGAACATGTCCGGTGAACGGATCGCCTCGGAGTACACCGCCCGCAGACCGTGGCGCGGGTTGATCAGGTAGTTGACCGCCACGCGGGGTGTCAGCGAGTTACCGCTCAAGTGGGTGTCTTCGTACATCGCGCCGCCTTGCAGCAGCCAGTGTTCGCTGGCGCGCCATTCCAGGTGGCCGAACAGGCGCCAGGTGGTGTCGTCCAGCGTTCCGTTGAAGTAGGTGTCGGAGTCGGCGCGGTCGTAGCGGTAATTCATTCCGCTGACCAGGCGCAGGCTGTCGGAGAGGCTGAGGGTGTCTTGCAGCTCGACGTCGTAGCGGCTTTCCTGGGTGCTCTGGTCGATATCGCCGCACACGCTTTGGCTGGCGCCGTTGCGCCATTGGTCCAGTACCTGGTTGCCCAACGCCTGCTCGGCGGCGCTGCCGGGCGGGGCGCTACCCTGGCTGAACTGATCCATGTGCCGCGCCAGCTTTTCGGCGTAGTTGGGGTTGAGCTGCCACAGCTGGGTCAATTCGGGGCTGAACGAAACCTTGGCGTCACAGGCTTTCCAGATCTGCCGACGGTTCCATTGCTGGGCCGACCCCTGGATATACAGGCTGTGGTCGGGGTTGAAGTCAAAATTCCAGCGCATTGAACCCGCGTAGTCCTTGGCGGTGACGTCGGAATTGGTGCCGCCCTCGGTAATCCCCGCGAACACCGGAGTGTAGGTATAGGGACGCTGATTGGTGCCTTCCTTGGCATCCAGCTGCCAGTCGATGCTCTGTTGCGCATTCAACGTCTGGCTTACGGCCAGGCTGAAACGGCTGAGGCGGCGGCTGTCTCGGCGGTCGGCACCGGCGGCATCGCTGTCAAAACCATCGTCCTGTTGCCCGGACAGCGACAGGCGCAAGTCGCCGGTTTCCCAGCCCACGCCCTGGCTGGCATAGACATCGTTGATCCCGCGTTCACCGCGGATGACCTTCACCCGCGTGCCCTGGCTGTTGGCCGGTGAACGGGTGAGGATATTGACCACCGCCATCAGCGCATTGGCGCCGTAGCTGACGGTATTGGGGCCACGAAACACCTCAATGCGCTCGATGTCTTCCATGGCCACTGGAATATCGCTCCAGTCCACCGTGGCCAGGCCTGCGCGGTACACCGAGCGTCCGTCGATCAAGACCTGCATGCGCCGTGCATCGCTGGCGCTGGTGCCGTGGTAATTCACCGCCGCCTGATTGCCGGTGGTGTAGCCGACCATCATCCCGGGCACCAGGCGCAACAGCTCGGCAATGTCACGCGCACCGCTGGCCTTGATCAACTCGCTGTCGATCACGGTCATGCTGCCGGGTACGGCCGCGGCCGATTGCTTGAGACGGGTGGCGGTCAATACCTGCGGCAGCGGTTGGCTGTCGAGGAACAGATCGTCGGCCGACGCACTGGCGCTGCACGCCAGGGTCAACGGCAGCATCAACAGCAGGGATGAGCGGGGAGGAGGGCCCAGGTACACGGCGCGGCCTTGATAATTGCGGATAGCCGCCCATGTTAACTGAGGTGAGGCCTTTTGCCAGTCGTGAGACCTGCAATAACTTCATTCAAGTGTGGCATTTTCCGACAAGCGCACGAATTCACACGGGGGCTGGCCGCAAGCAGGTCGCCCCGTATAATGCCGCCATCGCCACTGGTATGGATTAACGGATTGCATATGACTGAACAGCGCCCTATCGCGGTCCTGGGAGGCGGAAGTTTTGGTACCGCCGTGGCTAACCTGCTGGCCGAGAACGGCCACGCCGTGCGCCAGTGGATGCGTGATCCCGAGCAGGCCGAGGCCATTCGCGTGCATCGGGAAAACCCGCGTTACCTTAAAGGCATCAAGATTCATCCGGCGGTCGAACCCGTTACCGATCTGTTGGCAACCCTCGCCGCCTGCGACCTGTGCTTTGTCGCGCTGCCTTCCAGCGCGTTGCGCTCGGTGCTGGCGCCCCACGCCGAACGCCTGGCGGGCAAGCTGCTGGTCAGCCTGACCAAGGGTATTGAGGCGCAGACATTCAAGCTGATGAGCGAAATCCTCCAGGAGATCGCCCCCCAGGCGCGCATTGGCGTGCTGTCCGGGCCGAACCTGGCGCGGGAAGTGGCCGAGCATGCGCTGACTGCCACGGTGGTCGCCAGTGAAGACGAGCAACTGTGCGAGCGCGTCCAGGCGGTGCTGCACGGTCGCACCTTCCGCGTCTACGCGAGTGCCGACCGGTTCGGCGTCGAGCTGGGCGGTGCGCTGAAGAACGTCTACGCCATCATCGCCGGCATGGCCGTGGCCTTGGGGATGGGCGAAAACACCAAGAGCATGCTGATTACCCGTGCTCTGGCGGAGATGACCCGTTTCGCCGTGAATCAGGGCGCCAACCCGATGACGTTCCTGGGCCTGGCGGGCGTCGGCGACCTGATCGTCACCTGCTCGTCGCCGAAAAGCCGTAACTATCAGGTCGGGTTCGCGCTGGGCCAGGGGTTGAGCCTGGAAGAGGCCGTGACTCGCCTGGGCGAAGTGGCCGAAGGGGTCAACACCCTCAAGGTGCTCAAGGCCAAGGCTCAGGAAGTCGGGGTGTACATGCCGCTGGTTGCCGGGCTGCACGCGATCCTGTTTGAAGGGCGCACCTTGGACCAGGTCATCGAGCTGCTGATGCGCGCCGAGCCGAAAACCGATGTCGACTTTATTTCCACCAGCGGTTTCAACTGAGGAACGCGGCATGAACGATTCGAAAGCAGCCCCCAAGTATGAGTCCATTGTGCTGCGCATCCTGTGGATGCTGGTATTTGCCCTGGTGTGGCAGGTGGCGCAGTTCGTGCTCGGCGCCTTGGTGGTGGTGCAACTGATTTACCGGTTGATCTATGGCGCGCCGAACCTGAGCCTGATGAACGTTGGCGACAGCCTCAGCCAGTTCCTTGCGCAGATCGGTCGCTTCGGCAGCTTCCACACCGAGCAAAAACCCTGGCCGTTCGCTGATTGGCCAACCCCGCGTGCACCGGAAGGTGAAGCCGCGCATAGCGTGCCGCCAGCACCGCACCCGGTGCGTGATGAAGAGCCCAAGCTATGAAATTGTGGATCCTGCGCCACGGGCAAGCCCAAGCTCATGCACGCACTGACGCCGAGCGCAACCTGACCGAGCACGGCCGGGCTGAAGTGTTGCGCAGTGCAGCGCACCTGATCGGCCAGCCGCTCAGTGCCATCATCGCCAGCCCTTATGCGAGGGCGCAGCAGACGGCGCAACTGGTGCGCGAGGTGTTGGGGTTCGAGCCGCAGATCCGTACGGTGCCGTGGCTTACGCCAGAGGACAGCCCGGCGCAGGTGCTGGAAAAACTCGATACCGATGACAACGTGCTGCTGGTCAGCCATCAGCCCCTGGTGGGCAACCTGATCGGCTTTTTGCAGCACGGGCACCCGCATCAGCCGCAGCCGATGCATACCGCCAGCCTCGCGCTGTTGGAGGGTGACTTCCCATTGGCAGGGTTGATGAGCTTGGTCAGCGTTGAAAATCCATAAGCTATAGCGCTTATCTGGAATGCCGTTGTGTGTCAGGATTAGGATCGTAATAAAACCAATAAGGACAGTCCCATGAGCCTGTGGCGCACGCAACCGAATATCGAACAGCTCAACGCGAGCCAGAAAAACACTATCGGTGAATTGCTGGATATTCGCTTTGAAAGCTTCGACGACGAATCCATCACCGCCAGCATGGTGGTCGATCACCGCACCCATCAGCCCTACGGCCTGTTGCATGGCGGCGCCTCCGTGGTACTGGCCGAAAGCCTGGGCTCGGTGGCGGCCTACCTGTGCGTCGATGCGAGCAAATTCTATTGCGTGGGCCTGGAGGTCAACGCCAATCACCTGCGCGGTGTGCGCAGCGGGCGCGTAACGGCGGTGGCCAGGGCCATTCATATCGGCCGCACGACCCAAGTGTGGGACATCCGCTTGACCAACGACGAGGGCAAGGCCAGTTGCGTATCGCGCCTGACCGTGGCCGTGGTGCCCCTGGGCGAACAGCCTCCGGCGCGATAGACATGGCGTGAGTGTCATCATTCCTGGCGGTTACGGTCATTGCCGTGAACGCCAGGCATGGTGACAATCAACCTCTGTTCCTGGAGAGCGCGCCGCTATGTCGCAGCATGTGTTTTTCGCCCACGCCAATGGCTTCCCGTCGGCCACCTACGGCAAGTTGTTCGCGGCCCTGGCCCCCGAATATACGGTGGCGCATCTGCCGCAGCACGGCCACGACCCCAGGTTCCCGGTGGACGATAACTGGCAGAACCTGGTCGATGAACTGATCCACCATCTGCAGCAGCAACCGGAGCCGGTGTGGGGCGTCGGCCATTCCCTGGGCGGGGTCTTGCATTTGCACGCCGCCATGCGCTGCCCGCAGTTGTACCGTGGCGTGGTGATGCTGGACTCGCCGGTGTTGACCCGCGCGGATCGCTGGGTGATTCGCGCCGCCAAACGCTTTGGTTTGATTGATCGCCTGACTCCGGCCGGACGCACCCTGGGCCGTCGCGAAGAATTCACCGACCTGGACGCCGCGCGCGCTTACTTCGCCGGCAAGACCCTGTTTCGCGGTTTCGACCCCGAGTGCTTCGAGGCGTACCTGCAACATGGTCTGCTGCCTGTGGGCGACCGTCTGCGTCTGCGTTTCGACCCCGCGACGGAAATCAGCATCTACCGGGGCGTGCCTCACACCAGCCCCGGCCAGGTGCGCCAGTTGAAAGTGCCGCTGGCGGTGGTGCGCGGCCGGCAGAGCCGTGTGGTGATGCGCCATCATGTCAGCGGCGTAGGTCGCCTGCCCATGGGCGAGATGCTCACCATGCCCGGCGGCCATATGTTCCCCCTTGAACGACCCCAGGACACCGCCACCTTGATCAAGCACCTGTTTGCCCGCTGGCAGGCCCGTGAGCGCAGCTGCGCATGAGCGCGCCCGTGGAAGAAGTACGCCTGAGCCTGCCGCATATCGAGCTGGCCGCGCATCTGTTCGGGCCTGAAGATGGCTTGCCGGTCATCGCCCTGCATGGTTGGCTGGACAACGCCAACAGCTTTGCGCGCCTGGCGCCGAAGCTGCAGGGTTTGCGCATCGTCGCGCTGGATATGGCCGGGCACGGGCACTCGGCACATCGTCCGGCCGGGGCCGGTTACGCCGTGTGGGAT
Source organism: Pseudomonas sp. R4-34-07 (assembly GCF_003852375.1). Taxonomy (NCBI): domain Bacteria; kingdom Pseudomonadati; phylum Pseudomonadota; class Gammaproteobacteria; order Pseudomonadales; family Pseudomonadaceae; genus Pseudomonas; species Pseudomonas sp. R4-34-07. Next base: position 1,857,371 of record NZ_CP027760.1, read on the forward strand.
TACGTCCACGATGTGTTGCAAGTGGCCGAGCAACTGGGCTGGCAACGTTTTGCATTACTTGGCCATTCCCTCGGCGCCATCGTTTCCCTGGTGCTGGCCGGAGCCTTACCGGAGCGCGTAACGCACCTGGGGCTGATCGACGGGGTGATCCCGCCGACCGCCCGCGGCGAGAATGCGGCCGAGCGGCTGGGCATGGCATTGCAGGCGCAATTGAGCCTGCAGGGCAAGCGCAAGCCGGTCTATGCGAGCCTGGATCGGGCGGTCGAGGCGCGCATGCATGGCCTCGTCGCGGTCAGCCGCGAAGCCGCCGAACTGCTGGCCCAGCGCGGTTTGATGCCGGTGCCGGGTGGCTATACCTGGCGCAGCGACAGCCGCCTGACCCTGGCATCACCGATGCGCCTGACCGATGAACAAGCCATGGCGTTCGTACGACGCGTGAGTTGCCCCACGCAATTGGTGGTCGCGGCTGACGGGCTGTTGGCGAAACATTCCGAATTGCTTTCACAGCTGCCCTTTACCGTGACGACGCTGCCGGGTGGCCATCATTTGCACCTGAATGACGAGCCCGGTGCGGTTCTTGTTGCAGACTGTTTCAATCGGTTCTTCTCCGCGCCTTGACTTGGCGCGGTCAACTGCCGAGGCTGGGCGGATTGAAAGGGAGTCAACCATGAACCATCTTGAAACCGCTGCGACCCTCCATGGCCACGGCTTATTGATCCGATGAGCCTGGGTAAAGGCTGTATCCGTGCCTTTGGGCTGTGCTGTTTCAGCCCGCTGGTGTTCGCCGCCGATGTACCGGGAAGCCAGGACTTACCGGCCATTGCCCGCCAGGTGGACGCGCAGATCGTCGACTATCGCCCTGCTGAAGAAAAGGAACGCATCTACCCCATGGGTGCGATCCGCAAGATCAGCGGTCAATTGCGCTCCGAAGCCCAGGCCACCGCACGCGGTCCAACCACTGCGATCACCTACGAGCTGCCCGCCGAGCACAGCTCCAGCGCCGCCTTTACCGCCACTCGCGAAGCCTTGCAGGCTCAGGGCGCGCAGCTGTTGTTCTGGTGCCAGGCCCGCGATTGTGGCGAAAGCAGCCTGTGGGCCAATGAAGTGTTCGGCAACGCCAAGCTGGTCGGGGCCGATGGCCAGCAGGAATACCTGCTGTTGCGCCTGGCGGCCCCCCAGGACAACTCGCTGGTGGCGCTGTACGGCATTACCCGTGGCAATCGACGCGCCTATCTGCATGTCGAGCAACTGGATGCCAGCACGCCGCTGGGCACTCTTCTGCCCACGTCGGCAACCCTGTTGCGTGAGCTGAAAAGCACCGGCGAGCTGGACTTTCCCGCGCTCGGCGCCGAGCCCGACGCCACCTGGTTGACCTTGATTTCCCGTGCGCTGAACCTCGATACCAACCTGCGCGTCAGCCTGACCGGGCCCGGCGCCGAAGCCTGGCGCCAGGGCCTGATCGACAGTGGTGTACGCGCCGCGCGCCTGGAAACCGGCACAGGCAAGGCTGAAGGCCTGCATCTGCATCTGATACGCTAAGCGCCACAGGGCGAACGGACCCGCGCCGTTCGCCTAAGCTGTCTTCCTACATGACTCTTTTCGAGATACCCGATGCTCAATAACGATCGCCTGCTGGTGCAAATCCTGCTGCTGGTGCTGTTCGGTGCCAGCTTCTGGGTCATGGCGCCGTTCTGGTCGGCGCTGTTCTGGGGCGCGGTGCTGGCGTTTGCCAGTTGGCCGCTGATGGTACTGCTGACCCGTGGGCTGGGCGGTCGCGAATCACTGGCGGCCGGTATCCTGACATTGGGCTGGATGTTGCTGGTCGCGCTGCCGCTGGTGTGGCTGGGGTTCAACCTGGCGGACCATGTGCGCGATGCCGTCGTGTTGATCAAGGATATCCAGGTCGACGGCTTGCCCAATGCGCCCACCTGGCTGGGCTCGATCCCGCTTATCGGCGAGCGGCTGGTGGCGACGTGGGACAGCATCGACCAACAGGGCGCGGCGTTGATGCAGAGCCTCAAGCCTTACCTGGGCCAGGTCGGCAATTGGTTGCTGGCGCGCAGCGCGCAAATCGGCGGCGGCATTCTCGAGCTGACCTTGAGCCTGGTCTTCGTGTTCTTTTTCTACCGCGACGGGCCGCGCCTGGCGATGTTCGTGCACCGTCTGCTGGAGCGCCTGATCGGCGACCGCGCCAGCTATTACATCGAACTGGTGGCCGGTACGGTGCAACGGGTGGTCAATGGCGTGATCGGCACGGCCGCCGCCCAGGCCGTGCTGGCGCTGATCGGCTTCCTGATCGCCGGGGTGCCTGGCGCGTTGCTGTTGGGCGGCGTCACCTTCCTGCTCAGCCTGATTCCCATGGGCCCGCCGCTGGTGTGGATTCCGGCCACGGCCTGGTTGGCGTGGAAGGGTGACTACACCTACGCGGTGTTCCTTGGCGTGTGGGGCACCTTCATCATCAGCGGCGTCGACAACGTGCTCAAGCCTTACCTGATCAGCCGTGGCGGCAACCTGCCGTTGGTGATCGTGCTGCTGGGCGTATTCGGCGGCTTGATCGCGTTCGGCTTTATCGGCCTGTTTATCGGCCCGACCTTGCTCGCGGTGGCCTACAGCTTGTTGACCGACTGGAGCGCCACCCAGGCCCAGGCGCGGCGCGAAGACAAGCCGCTCTAAGCCCTCGGCAGCCACACTACGGCGGTCAAACCGCCGCCTGGCGTATCGTCCAGGCTCAGGTGGCCGCCGAGGCGCTCGACCGCTTCCTTGGCGATCGTCATGCCCAGGCCGACGCCGCCGGAATTACGGTTGCGCGAGCCCTCCAGGCGAAAGAACGGTTCGAACACCGCTTCGCGCTTATCGGCCGCGATGCCAGGGCCGTGATCGATCACGCGGATCATCAGGGCGCCGCGGCTGTCGGCCAGTTCCACGCGCGCCGAGCCGGCATAGCGCAGGGCATTGTCGATCAGGTTGTTGAGGCACGAACGCAACGCCATCGGCTGCACCTGCAAGGGCGCGCAGGTGCCGCACACCTGCACATCGCTGCCCTGGTCCTGGGCGTTTTCGCTGAGCGATTCCACCAGCGCCTGCACGTCGAGCCAGTGGCGGGTCTCGCTGGTGCGCTGTTCGTGCAGGTAGCTCAAGGTGGCGTCGAGCATGCCGATCATGTCGTTGAGGTCCTGGCGCATCTGGCCTTGCAGCTTGGTGTCTTCGATCTGTTCCAGGCGCAGTTTCAGCCGGGAGAGCGGCGTGCGCAGGTCATGGGAGACTGCCCCGAGCATGCGTGCGCGCTGGCTGACTTGTTCGCGGATGCGCCTTTGCATCAGGTTGAAGGTTGACGCGGCCTGGCGTGCCTCGCGAGGCCCGGATTCGTCCAGCGGCGGGCTGTCGAGGTCGAGGCTCAAACGCTCGGCCGCCGCGCTCAGGCGCTGGATCGGCCGGCTCAACAGCTTGGCGCCGTACCAGGCGGCGATGATCAGCGAAATGAATTGAAACGTCAGCGGCACCACCGGGCCGCCGAACCAGGGGCGCTGATGCCTGGCCAACGGTTTCATCGAGCCATCCGGCTGCTCGACGAAGGTTTCCGGCGGCGGTGGCGGCGGAGGGCCGTAATGATGGAACCAGAAGAACGCCAGCGCATGCGCCAGCACGATGGCCACCAGCAACACGCCGAACAGCCGCCCGAACAACGTATTGAAGGTGGCGCGCATCAACCGATATCCCGCGCGTCGAACAGATAGCCTTCGCCGCGCACGGTCTTGATCAAGTGGGGGGCCTTGGGGTCGTCGCCCAGTTTCTGGCGCAGGCGCGACACCAACAGGTCGATGCTGCGATCGAAGGCTTCGATGGAGCGACCGCGTGCGGCATCCAGCAATTGCTCGCGGCTCAACACGCGGCGCGGGCGTTCGATGAACACCCACAGCAGGCGGAACTCGGCGTTGGACAGCGGCACTACCAGGCCATTGTCGGCCACCAATTGGCGCAACACACTGTTGAGGCGCCAGTTGTCGAAGCGGATGTTGGCGCGCTGCTCGGTACGGTCATCGCGCACCCGGCGCAGGATGGTCTGGATACGCGCCACCAGTTCGCGCGGTTCGAAGGGTTTGGACATATAGTCGTCGGCGCCCAGTTCCAGGCCGATGATACGGTCGGTGGGCTCGCAGCGGGCGGTGAGCATCAGGATCGGAATGTCCGATTCAGCCCGCAGCCAGCGGCACAAGGTGAGGCCGTCTTCGCCCGGCAGCATCAGATCGAGCACCACCACATCGAAGGTCTCGGCTTGCATGGCCAGGCGCATCGCCGCGCCGTCGGTCACGCCCGTGGCGAAAATATTGAAGCGCGCCAGGTAATCGATCAGCAATTCACGAATCGGCACATCGTCATCGACGATCAGCGCACGGGTGTTCCAGCGCTTGTCGTCGGCGATCACCGCGCCTGGGCGCTCGTCGTTTACCGGGACGGAAGGAGTCTGCATAGTGCGATCATCTACCTGATTGTTACGGCCAGCATAGGCGCCCAGCCCCATGGCTGGAAGTGCTGGACGGTCGGTCATGCGGCGAGGCTAACGGTGGGGCGTGTTGGGCGCATGTCGTGAATGTATCGGCTTTGAAATAATTGTCGCAAACCGGCGCCCATCAACGCCCAAATCAGTATTTACCGATCATCGGATCCCGCAACGGCGCCGCTTGCGCTACAATCCGCGCCGATTTCGACTTGCCTGAGAGCCCATTCCAATGTCCGTCTGCCAGACTCCTATCATCGTCGCCCTGGATTACCCCACCCGTGACGCCGCACTGAAGCTGGCTGACCAGTTGGACCCTACGCTTTGCCGGGTCAAGGTCGGCAAGGAACTGTTCACCAGTTGCGCGGCGGAAATCGTCGGCACCCTGCGTGACAAGGGCTTCGAAGTGTTTCTTGACCTTAAATTCCACGATATCCCCAATACCACCGCCATGGCGGTCAAGGCAGCGGCCGAGATGGGCGTGTGGATGGTCAATGTGCATTGCTCCGGCGGCCTGCGCATGATGAGCGCCTGCCGGGAAGTGCTGGAACAGCGCAGCGGGCCGAAACCGCTACTGATCGGCGTGACTGTGCTGACCAGCATGGAGCGCGAGGACCTGGCCGGCATCGGCCTGGACATCGAGCCGCAGGAGCAGGTGTTGCGCCTGGCCGCCCTGGCGCAAAAAGCCGGCCTCGACGGCCTGGTCTGCTCGGCCCTCGAGGCCCAGGCGCTCAAGAGCGCTCACCCGACGCTGCAACTGGTGACCCCGGGGATCCGCCCGGCGGGCAGCGCCCAGGATGACCAGCGCCGTATTCTGACGCCGCGCCAGGCGCTCGATGCCGGTTCCGACTACCTGGTGATTGGCCGTCCGATCAGCCAGGCGGCCGATCCGGCCAAGGCGTTGGCAGCCGTCGTTGCCGAAATCGCCTGATACCAAATGTAGGAGGGGGCTTGCTCCCGATAGCGGTGTGACAGTCAACAGATGTACTGGCTGATCCACCGCCATCGGGAGCAAGCCCCCTCCCACATTTTGATTCGGTTTCGTCAGTTATCACTGTGCATAGCCATTGCGCCCACGCCATTTCCTGAACAATGAAGATCCCCTGTGGGAGGGGGCTTGCTCCCACATTTGTCTATCCTGTATCAGCTGACCTTCAGCACCAGCTTGCCGAAGTTCTCGCCGTTGAACAGCTTCATCAACGTCTCGGGAAACGTCTCCAGGCCTTCAACGATATCTTCCTTGCTCTTGAGCATGCCCTGCGCCATCCAACCGGCCATTTCCTGCCCGGCAGCGGCAAAGTTCGCCGCGTGATCCATCACCACAAAGCCTTCCATCCGTGCGCGGTTGACCAGCAATGACAGATAGTTGGCCGGGCCTTTCACGGCTTCCTTGTTGTTGTACTGGCTGATAGCCCCACAAATCACCACCCGCGCCTTCAGCGCCAGGCGGCTGAGCACCGCGTCGAGAATGTCGCCGCCAACGTTATCGAAGTACACATCCACGCCTTTGGGGCACTCACGCTTGAGGGCGGCGGGTACGTCTTCGTGTTTGTAGTCGATGGCGGCATCGAAGCCCAGTTCGTCGACCAGGAACCTGCACTTGTCGGCGCCCCCGGCGATGCCAACCACGCGGCAGCCCTTGAGTTTGGCGATCTGCCCGGCAATGCTGCCGACCGCACCGGCCGCGCCGGAGATCACCACGGTCTCGCCTGGTTTGGGGGCACCTGTGTCCAGCAGCGCGAAGTAAGCGGTCATGCCGGTCATGCCCAGGGCAGACAGGTAGCGCGGCAGGGGCGCGAGTTTCGGGTCGACCTTATAGAAACCGCGCGGCTCGCCCAGGAAGTAATCCTGCACGCCCAAGGCGCCGTTGACGTAGTCGCCCACCGCAAAGTTCGGGTGCTTGGAGGCGATCACCTTGCCTACGCCCAATGCACGCATCACTTCGCCGAGGCCGACAGGTGGAATGTAGGATTTGCCCTCATTCATCCAGCCGCGCATGGCGGGGTCGAGGGACAGGTACTCGTTGTGCACCAGCACTTGCCCGTCCTGCGGCGTGCCTACCGGGACTTCCTGGAAGGTGAAGGTGTCCCGCGTGGCGGCGCCGACCGGGCGTTTGGCAAGCAGGAACTGGCGGTTGGTCTGGGCAGTCATGGCGGCAACTCTTTAGAAGGGGAGTATGAGTGATAGACAAGGAACCGCCTGTGAGCAAGGTTGTTCGAGCCACGCGAATGCTTGCCGATAGACGAGGTTGATAGTCAGCCCGGTGGCCTTATCACCCAGACGCATGCAGCGCCAACCGGCCTTCTGATAGTGCTGACGCGTCGCGCCCCGGATTGACTAGACTCGCTCGACGGCTATCAACCCCCCAAAGGACATTCCCATGAGCATGACGTTTTCCGGCCAGGTTGCCCTGGTGACCGGCGCCGCCGCCGGTATTGGCCGCGCGACCGCGTTGGCGTTCGCCGCCGAAGGCTTGAAAGTGGTGGTGGCCGACCTCGATGTGGCGGGCGGCGAGGGCACGGTTGCGTTAATTCAGCAATCGGGTGGCGAAGCCTTGTTTGTGCGCTGCAACGTCACCCTGGAGGCGGATGTGCAGCAATTGATGGCGCAGACCGTCGCCGCCTATGGCCGCCTGGACTATGCCTTCAACAACGCCGGGATCGAGATCGAGAAGGGCAAGCTGGCTGACGGCAGCCTGGATGAGTTCGATGCCATCATGGGGGTCAACGTCAAGGGCGTGTGGTTGTGCATGAAGTATCAACTGCCGCTGTTGCTGGCCCAGGGCGGTGGCGCCATCGTCAACACGGCGTCGGTGGCGGGGCTGGGCGCGGCGCCGAAAATGAGCATCTATGCGGCGTCCAAGCATGCGGTGATCGGCCTGACGAAGTCGGCAGCCATCGAGTACGCGAAAAAGAAAATCCGCGTCAATGCCGTCTGCCCGGCGGTGATCGATACCGACATGTTCCGCCGCGCCTATGAAGCTGACCCGCGCAAGGCCGAATTTGCCGCAGCGATGCACCCGGTCGGGCGCATTGGCAAGGTCGAGGAAATCGCCGCCGCGGTGTTGTACTTGTGCAGTGATGGCGCGGCCTTCACCACCGGCCAGGCCCTGGCGGTGGACGGCGGTGCCACGGCGATTTAAGACTTCACACTGCCACCTGTTCGAAAAGGACTGGGGGGTTGTGGGGTGTTTCCATAGCTGGCAAAAAGCCGCGATCGAATGTGTATCACCAGGTAAAAAACCCAATAAAATCAATACTTTAATAAAAGTTGGGAACGGGTTTTATTGGGCTTCTGTGCTTAACTGTTTGGGTTGAATAACAAACAGTTGAAGTGAGTGGCTCATGGATTTAGGGATTGATCGACAAGCCCCGGTACCGGTGGTGCAGCAAATCATCAGCGCAGTCGCGGGATGGATTCGCAAGCATGGGGTGAGCCCCGGCACACGCTTACCGTCTGTGCGGCAATTGGCCCTCGACAACCTGCTCAGCCAGTCCAGCGTGATCGAGGCATTCGAACGGATGGAGGCCCAAGGCATGCTGGCCTCGAAAAAAGGCTCGGGGTTCGTCGTGGCGCAGCCCGCGAGCATTCAGGAAAACCAGTGGTACGAAGGCGCCGAACAGGGCTGGGGCAGGTTTACCGACAGCCCTTTAGGCGAGCTCAAGCTCAGCTGTGGCTGGCTGCCGGACGCCTGGCGCGAGAGCGATGACATCAGCTACGCGATCCGCGAAGTCAGCCGCACCGACACCGCAGGCCTGTTCAATTACAGCACGCCTCTGGGCCTGCCGGCCCTGCGTGAACAACTGCTCAAGCGCCTGACCCAGATTCAGGTGCCCAGCAGTCTCGACTGCATTCTCACCACCCACGGCGCCAGCCATGCCTTGGACCTGCTCATACGCACGTTGCTCAGGGCCGGCGATACGGTGGTGGTCGAGACCCCCGGGTATGGCAACCTCTACCGGCAACTGGCGTTTCATGGGGTAACGTTGCTGGAAGTGCCCCGCACGCGCAGCGGCCCGGATATCGAGGTGCTGGAGGCGCACCTGCAATGCCATCGGCCCAAATGCCTGTTCATCAACAGCCTCTATCACAACCCTACCGGCACCAGCCTGTGCCGCGCGGTAGCCGAGCGTCTGCTGGCGCTGGCATGCAGCCGGGATTTCCTGATCATCGAGGAAGACGTCTATGGCGATCTGCAGCATGCCAGTTGCACACGGTTGTCGGCGTTGCCCCATGATGACCGTGTCATCTACGTCTCCAGTTTTTCCAAGACGCTGAGCAGCGCCTTGCGCGTGGGCTACCTGAGCGCCAGTGCGGCGATCATCGCGCAACTGGCGCAACTCAAGACCCTGACGGGCATCGGCACCTCACGCTTTGCCGAAGCGATAGTGGCCACCTTGCTGGTCAACGGCGCCTACCGCAAGTGGGTGCAGCGCCTGCGCAAGCGCCTGAATACGCAAATGGCCGCCACCTTGCAGGTGCTGGAGGATGAAGAATGGCAAGTGTTTGCAGTACCCGCCGGCGGCATGTTTCTGTGGGCGCGGCCTGGCGCGCAAAACCCTTCGCGCGTGCAGGCATGTGCCCGCAAGCTCGGTGTGCTGCTGGCGCCGGGAATGCTGTTCAACCCGGCGGGTGAGTGCTGCGAGTGGCTGCGCATCAACGTGGCCTACGCAGCTGATCCGCGAGCACTGGCGCTGTTTCGTGCCCTGGGGCCCGCCAGATCGACCTCGACCATTCTGAAAACGACGGGTGTGTAGCTTTTTGCCATTATTGTGGCGCCCACGACTTGTGTTCAGTGCCCCGTGATTGCGACTCTCGCTGCTGGTAAGCGGGTTTATGGCATCTGCCATTGCAAGAGGACTCAAGTGCAATGATTTCGGGCGCGCAACGACGTTTCGCCAACCTCGGTATGGCGAAAAAACTGGGCTTGGGTTTTACCCTGGTGCTGCTGCTGACGGCAGTGATAGCGGCCATTGGCGTATGGTCGCTGCAAACCGTTGGCCAGCGCTTCGAAGGCCTCAAGCACATGTCTTCGCTCAACAGTGGACTGCAGAAGGTGCGCCTGATCGAACAGGATTACGCCTTGCACGCCGACCCCAAGGCTGTTGACGCCCTGCATGAAAGTGTCGACGCGCTGGCCGCGCTGGCGGCCAGTCTCAAGGCCCAGTCCGCTGCCAACGTGCCGGTCATGACCGATGTCGAGCAAGCCCTGGCGGCCTACCGCAAGGCGTTCGACGAGTTCGTCGAACTGACCCAGGCCAAGGACCTGGCCCTGGAAATGGCCAGTTGGTCGGTGTCCAGCGTGGCCAATAACCTCGATGTGTTGCAGGCCGGCCTGGCGGACGATGGCGCCTATGGCCTGAAGGAAAGCCAGGGCAAGGCGGGTGCCGAGTTTATCGAGCAGGCAGGGCAGGTGAGCCAAGTGTCGCGGTTGATGCTGCAGGCGATGAACGAAGCGCGGCTACGCCTGGATCAGAGCCGCAAGGCCGATGCGGAGGAGGCCGAGCAGGGCAAGATCGAACAGGCCGACCAGGCGCTGGCTCAGGCCGAACAACTGAAAACCTCGGTCAAGGACCCCGGCTACCAGACCGTGCTCAATGAAGTGTCCGGGCATATCGCCGCATTCAGCGAGAAGCTCGGCGAGTACACCGGGCTGTTGGCCCAGGAAAAACTGGTTTACAAACAATTGCATGATCGCGCCGATCAGGTGGTCAGCCGAGTCAACCTGGCCTATGACGCCGAAGACCAGTCGATGCAGGCGCAGTTGGGCAAAAGCACGCTGCTGATCATCGGTTCATCCGCCCTGGCGCTGCTGGTGGGGCTGATCGCGGCCTGGGTGATTACCCGCTTGATCGTGGCGCCGCTGCGCAGTGTGATCGCAGTGGCACAGCAGATTGCCTCTGGTGACCTGAGTGGGCGCATGGAGGTCAGCCGCCGCGACGAAATCGGCCAACTGATGCAGGCGATGCAGCAGATGGGTAACGGCCTGAGCCATATGGTCAGCGGGTTGCAGGCCGGTATCGAGCAACTGGCCAGCTCGGCGCAGACGCTGTCCAGCGTTACCGAGCAGACCAACGTCGAAGTCAGCAGCCAGAAGGAAGAAACCGAACAGGTGGCCACGGCGATGAACCAGATGACCGCCACGGTGCACGACGTGGCGCGCAACGCCGAAGAGGCCGCGCAAGCCGCACAGACGGCGGATGACAAGGTCGACAGCGGCCAACGGGTGGTGCGCCAGAGCTTGCAGCGCATCGAATTGCTGTCCACGTCCAGCAACAGTGCCAGCGCCAGTATCGAAAGCCTCAGCGCGGAGATCCAGAACATCGGCACGGTCCTGGGCGTGATCAAGAGCGTCGCCGAGCAAACCAACTTGCTCGCCCTGAACGCCGCGATCGAAGCGGCCCGCGCAGGGGAGCAAGGGCGCGGCTTTGCGGTGGTCGCCGATGAGGTGCGGGCGCTGGCCAAGCGCACTCAGCAATCGACCGAAGAAATCGAACGCCTGGTCAGCACCTTGCGCAGCGCGGCGCAGTCGTCGGTGCAGCAGATTCAACAAAGCGGCGAACTGGTGAAGCTGGCGGTCAGCGATGCGTTGGAAACCGAAAGCGCCCTGGGCAGCATTGCAGCGGCGGTGTCATTGATCCAGCAGATGAACCAGCAGATTGCCGCAGCGGCTGAAGAGCAAAGCTCGGTGGCCGAAGAGATCAACCGCAGCGTCACCAGCATCCGGGCAAGTGCCGATCAATCGGCGTTGAGCATGCAAGGCAATGCCGCCTCGAGCATCCAGCTGGCGCAGCTGGGCGCGGAACTCAAGGGCATGGTGGGGCACTTTCGCCTCTGATCGCGGCCGGGGCGCCGCGATCAGAGGGGAAGGCGATCAGGCGTTGTTGGCGAGGAACGTAAGCAGCGCCTCATTGACGAAGTCCGGATTCTCCCGGCTGGAGATATGCCCGGCTTCGGGAATCAACGTCAGGGCACAGCCGATCAGCTCGGCCATTTCCCGGGATTCCGCAGGTGGCCGCGGCTTGTCCTGCTCGCCGCACATGACCAGGGTGGTATCGCAATCCAGGCGATGAAGCTGATCGAGAATGTCTGCGCGGCTGAAAATCAAGCGGCCCAGGGGCACCACGCTGTCCAGCAGGCGTTCCCGGGGGAAATCCTGCAGCGACTGACGAAAGTCCTGATACAGCGCTGATTCGCGGTCGATTTCCGGCCTGAAGAAAATCGGCGCGATCACATCCAACAGCGGCGGCGGGATGGCGCCGGCGTCTTCGATCATCTTGAACAGCGAGAAGTAATACTGGCGCGTGGCCTCCGGCTCGGCGCCCAGGTAGGTGTCCATCAGCACCAGGCTGTTGATGCGTTCCGGTGCCAGCAGGGCGAGGCGGGCGCCCCACATGCCGCCGACCGACAGGCCCACCAGGTTGACCTGTGAGATGTCCAGTTGGTCGAGCAAAGCCAGGTTGTGACGTGCCAGGTCATCAAGGGACAGGGTTTGCGCAGGCAGCGTGCCCGACTCGCCATGGCCCCACAGTTCAGGGACGATCACACGGTATTGCTGCGACAGCGCTTCGATCTGCGGTGCCCACATGTCGCGGTCCCACAGGTAGCTCGAACCCAACAGGACGACCGGGCCGGTGCCCTGGTCGATATAGTGCAGCGGTTGTCCATCAATCACGGCGACAGGCATAGCAGGCCTCTAACTTCACGGAGTGAGGGGCACTTTTTTACGCTAGTCGGGGGCGGGGGGATAGATGCAAACTGATGGCACCGTCATGTGCGGCGCAGGCAGGAGCGAGCAAGCTCGCCCCCGCACTCGGAAGGCCGGCCCGTGACGGGGCCAGCGGCACTCAATCGTAAATGGCTTTCTTTTTCCACTCGGCATCGGCGTCGACGACTTTCAGGCCTTCGGTCAGTTCGTTGACTTCGTCTTCGGCCGGCGCGCTGTTGGTCAACACCGTGGAGTTGGCGCGGGCCAACTGTGATTCCAGCAATTGCAGCTGTGCGCTGTACAGCACGGGCTCGGGTTGTTTGCGCAGGTACTGCACGCCACGTTCGAACGCCAGGCGCGCCTGGCCCGGCTGACCTTGCTGCAGGGCATGCTGGCCCAGGTTGTTGAAGAACTCGATGTGCAGCAGCACCAGGATATGGCGGATTTCCTTGATCCAGTGCTTGGCCTCGTTGGTCGGCAGAAAGCCGTCCTGGGCTGCACGGGTGACCTGGCCATGCAGTGCTTCGAGCAGGAAGCGCACATCCTTGGCCTTGGCTTCGGTCTGGATCGGCGCGGGCGGGTTGACCACCGGAATCGATTCGCCCTGGGCGATCATTGCATTCAGCTCGGCGATCCGCGCCTTGAGCGCGGCGCTGGACTTGTTGAGGTTCAGCAGGCGTTGGTTGACGTTGAGTTCCAGGCGGGTCAGCAACAGCTTGAGCGCCGGCGTCATCAACTGGCCGGGAAAGGTCTCGGTGATTTCACCACAGCGACGCAGCCGATCATTGAGCTCGATCTCGGTACGCTTCTTTTCCAGCTTATTGTTTTCCACCACATGGTTCATGTAGCCAATGGCGATCAGTATTACGATCCCGGCTATTACCAGCAGGGTGATCATGAGTGGTGTCACCGGTGTGACCTCTTTATAGGGTTTGCTGTGGAGTGTAGTGACTGCGCTAACCGGCGGATAGGACTGTTCGACCAGTTGCCCAGGTAGTTTCTTCTATATAGGTAAAGTGATCCTGCATGGATGCACATTGCCATCATTTGCCTGTGGCAACTATAGCGCCTTGTGGCGCGTCAGAATATAGGCGCCAGGGCTTGGGCGCAGCAGAATGCCCGCGCAGGCCGCTCAACGGGGCGAAGTCATTGATTTAAATAAATTTATCCTTGGGGGTTGACGACCTTTCAATCCATCCATAGAATGCGCGCCACTTACAGCGTAAAGCACACAGCGAAACGCGGTAGGGAGTGAATGTTGTACGTGTGTCCCCTTCGTCTAGTGGCCTAGGACACCGCCCTTTCACGGCGGTAACAGGGGTTCGAGTCCCCTAGGGGACGCCATATGCGGGAATAGCTCAGTTGGTAGAGCACGACCTTGCCAAGGTCGGGGTCGCGAGTTCGAGTCTCGTTTCCCGCTCCAATTTACAAGCAGTGTGGCCCTCGGGCGGCATTGAGTGAAACCAGGACCACGTCTTCGGACGAGGCCTCTGGGCACTGAAATACACACCATGTGTTTCAGTAGCGTGTCCCCTTCGTCTAGTGGCCTAGGACACCGCCCTTTCACGGCGGTAACAGGGGTTCGAGTCCCCTAGGGGACGCCATTTGCGGGAATAGCTCAGTTGGTAGAGCACGACCTTGCCAAGGTCGGGGTCGCGAGTTCGAGTCTCGTTTCCCGCTCCAATTCAAAGAAAAAGCCACTCAAACGAGTGGCTTTTTTTTGTCTGCGAAAAACAGCGCTCACCCCTTTGAAGTCATTGACGCTGAAGGCTGTTGGCCGGCTGAGCCAACCGCAACGCATTTTCCGGCTGGCCCAGCGGCGAGAACTGCTGGCCGCTGCGCACCACTAGTCCGTGGTCCCGAGAGCAAGCAACTGGCCGACCTGGAGATTGCACTGAGTGAAATGGCCTGGGTGCTGGAGATCCAGCTGTGCCATCCACTCAGCGGTCGGTAGGGTCTTTGAAGATATGCTGATGGTGCTAGCCTTGGGCAAGCCCCCTCCCACAGTGGAGAATCAGAGTTTAGGCAACTGACCGACACGCCCCATCATTTCCGTAACGATCTGCAGGTCCAGCAGGAACTGCTCGACGGTCTTGAACTCACCGTCAGTGTGCCCGGTGTATTTCTCTTTCGGGCGGGCCAGGCCGAATTGCACGCCGTTGGGCAGGTCGTGCACGGAGGTGGCGCCGGCGGATGTGCCGAACTTGTGTTGCATGCCCAGGTTTTCAGTGGCCACTGCCAGCAACGCTTTTACCCATTCCCCCTCGGGGTTGCGGTACATCGGTTTATCCAGCGAATAGGTGAAGTTCACGTTGACCTTGGCGTGCGCGTTCCAGGCGTTCAGTTTCTGCTCGAGCTGTGCCTTGAGTGCCTCCGGGGCTTTACCCTGCGGCGCACGCAGGTTCACCGCCAGCTTGAAGGCGTTGTCATCCAGGCCGACAAAGGTCGGCGAGGTGGTCAGCGGCCCCATGAAGTCATCGGCAAAGCCCACGCCCAATTTGCCGCCCAGGTAATCCAGGCCCCAGTTGTCCGCCGCATACTTCGCAGCATCGGTGATGTGGTTGTGCTTGAGGGCAATCTTTCCATCGAGGCTGTGGATCAACTCCAGCATACGTGCCACCGGGTTGACCCCGGATTCGGGCTCGGAAGAGTGGGCCGACACGCCGGTGACGGTGAGTTTGACGTTCTTGCCGTCGACCTTGGCGGTCACCTGGAAATTGCCGCCATTGCGCTTGGCATAGTCATCCCCGGCCTGTTGCAAGTTGGCCGCTAATTCAGCGGGGTTATCGCTGACCAATGTGGCGACCGATACCGATGGAATCTGGTTAGTGGCCTTGCCGCCGGTCATTGCGATGATCTCCGCGCCCGTGCCTTCACCCTTGCGCACCGGGAAGGTGGCCATGACGGTGCCCGAGCCTTTCTCGGCAATCACCACCGGGTAACCGCCATCCAGCGCCAGGTTGTATTGCGGCACGGGGTTGCGTTCAAAGTAGTAAGGAATGGCGTCACCGGAGGTTTCTTCAGTGGTGTCCACCAGCAGCTTGAACGTGCGTGCCAGCGGCAGTTTTTCCTCCTTGATTACCTTCATGGCATACATCGCCACGACGATGGCGTTCTTGTCATCCTCGGTGCCACGGCCATACATGCGGTCGCCGATCAGCGTGACCTTGAACGGGTCGAGCTTGGTGCCATCCGGCAGCACCCAGTTTTCCGGCGTCACCGGTACCACATCGGCGTGGGCATGCACGCCGACCACTTCTTGACTGCTGCCTTCCAGGGAAATTTCATACACGCGGTTATCGACGTTACGGAAGTTCAGGTTGAAAGACTTGGCCAAGGCCTGGATTTTGTCGGCGATCTTGAGAAATTCCGGGTTTTTATACTGCGGTAGCCCGTCGACGTTGAACGTCGGGATTTCCACCAGCTCGCGCAGGGTTTCGAGCGCGGCTTTGCCGTACTTCACGCGGGTGTAAATGCCCAGCAGGCGGTTGATCTCGTTCTGCTGGTCGGCACTCAGGGTTTTGTTATCGAGAAATGCGCTGATGGCCGGGGCGATGTCACCGGTCTTGCCCAGGTCGCCTTTGGCCAGGGCACCGAGGAAACTGCGGAAATCGCTGACCGATGTGTCGCTGAAACTCTTCAGAATCGCGGTGTTCTGTTCAGGCGTGATGTTGGCAAGCGCAGCTGGGGTGGCGGCTGCAAGGCTGGCGGCGAACAGGGTGGCGGCCGCGAGTTTTTTCAGTGGAAAGTGCATGGTTAGAGGCATTCCTTTGCAGGGAGTGAGTAGGGTGTTTCTGACCGATAAGGCAGAAACATTTTCACACACTACCATTACCCAGATGCCCCAGGTCAATGCTGGCCAGGATGAGGCGCGGGGTACTCATCTGTCACGTTCAAGGCTCTAGCGTAGGGGCCGTCCCGCTGGTGCCTACCCACGCCGGGCGGGTTGTAGCGTTGCGGGCTGGCCAGCAGGTAGACCGGATAGCAGACTGTTATTGCGGCTCAAAAAACGCAGCATACGATTTTTACCCATCCTTCAGGCTCAGTCACATGCATCCGCAAGAGTAAAAAAGCCGGTTGACCAGACAATTGCTCTCGCTCTTTGCATCCAGATAGCGACCACCGAACTCCGTCCAAACTTTTGCTGCTGCCGAAGATTGATCCAGTAAAATTAAAGTGGAGTGGGGGGGGCAGCCTTTAATCAGCGCCAACCTATCTCGGATTTTTAGATTGAATATCTATAATTTAGCGGGTGCGGAGGCGGTAGTGATTATAAAGAGCGGGAAGGACGGATAGCAAACCGCCTGGTGTGAAAAAGTGTCATAAATAAAATTGCTTTGAATTCAATAGGGGAAAAAAAACCAATCAGTGGTTTGAAAAAAATCAATGCGCGAAAACATGAAATTTTATTCATGTTGGTGGCCGGCGATACCCGAGCCGCGATGCTTGATATTGCTCCGATCAACCAAGTACATTTCACTTAAGTTCCAGCATCAATGGTCGCCAACAGGAAGTTACTCTATGCTCATTGCTAAAGCTGAAGTGTTCTTGACGGAAGTGCCATATAAAAATCCTTATCAAATCGCAACCAATATAACCGCCAAAGGCCGGCATGTAGTGTTAAAGCTTACGACAGACACAGGACTCATTGGGTGGGGAGAATCGGGGATTATATCGAGAGGGTATCCTGCCCAAGGGGATACTCCCGAAACAGTGCTTGCAGTATTGGAAGCCTATTTGTGCCCTGCAATAATTGGTAAAAATCCATGTCTGTTTGAAGTGATAATGAGTGATCTGGATCTGTTAATTAAGGGACATCAGTTTGCCAAGTGTGCGATAGCTCATGCGCTTCTCGATCTTGCGGGAAAAGTATATGGCGTTCCGATTTGTAACTTATTAGGAGGAGCGTATGCACTTAGCTACAAGGTAAGCCGAAGTTACAGGGGCTTGGCTATGAGCGACTGACACTCAAGGGGTCCGGAATATTGAAAGATGATTATGCCTGTCTTAAATCTGTCAGGCAGGTTTTAGGAGATAATTTTGAATTGGAAGTGGATCCCAACTGTGCCTACTAATTTGCACTTCAACTCGATAGCTTGCAGCGGCAAAGCCTCAAATATTCTTAAGCTCAGCAACATCGTTTCGAAAGAGCTGGGCGACGCCTTTGATCGACGGCGCTCGATCATTGGCGAGTACAGCTTCGTACATACCGCAAAGCTTCATGTGACCGCCAATTCCCGAAGCAGAAATTGCTATCACTGGATAGACCCTGCTTACTTGAGCGAGTAAACCGCGCCTTGAATCTTATGCGAGCACCTCAACATGATGAGTCATGAGTGGTTGACAGGCGTCGGTCTGGTTTTCCTCGGAATAATAACGGGATTCGTCGGGACCAATACCGGTGGGAGTGCGTTTTTAACCGTTCCGGTGATGATCTGGCTGGGGATTCCGCCTCAGTCGTCGATCGCCACAGCGCGCTTGGCCTCGGTAGGCACTATGGTTGCAGGACTGCGGCACTTTCATAATCAGGGAAAGGTCGATTATGCACTGGCCTTTCCAGCTGCGGCACTGGGGTTGGTTGGAGCTCTGGGAGGAGCGAGCGTTCTTCTTCAAATAGATCCTGCGCTGTTGCACAAAGTAATTGGCGGGCTGACATTGCTGCTCGTCGCGTTGTCCCTTATAAAAAAACCTCGTAGCGGCGAAACACCTCCCTCAGCAATCAGGCGTCTGTTTGGTTATATCCTCTTTATCCCAGTAGGCATGATCGGCGGGTTATTCGGTGGACAAGCTAAACTTTCGACGTATTTATTCATTATCTTTTTTAGGAAAACCATCAGCGAATCGGTGGGGACCCGCAAAGTCGGCGGGTTAGTACTCTCCGTGGGTTCACTAATCATTTTCGGCGTCAGCGGCATCATTAACTGGCAGTACGGATGTTGTCTGGTTATTGGCACGTTATTGGGTGCAAATGCCGGCGCGAAGTTTGCGATAAAGAAGGGCGACCAGTGGATGGAGTCAGTTTTCAATATAGTCGTGGTTATGTTGGCATTGAGGATGCTGTTCTGGTGAGCGGAAATCACGCAGCCCATCCAGACCTGAAATAGCCATGTCCTGCCTTTCCTAGATTCGACGGTTTCCAGATAATATCCTATTGACGCTTTGCTTTCCACAGCCTGAGCTCGTGCACCGGCTTTTGGCAGGTTGAAGCGGCTCGCTTCGCTTCGTGGTTAACGTAGGCTGCTACAGAGTTGTGTAGATACTTATGGCCATCGGGGGCATGCCTCCTCCACATTTTGAGCTCGACATGTCAGTTGATTTCGTAGCGCACCGACAATGCGCCTTTCTTCTCCGAAACGGCCAGGATCGTCACTTGGCCCACTTCCCCCAACGCCTGGACATGGGTGCCGCCACAGGCGTAGGCCGGCAGTTCGCCGAAGCCGACTTCGCGTGTGCCTTCATCCAACCACATCTGCCGTGAGTAGTCAGCGGCGATCCACTGATTGACTTGCTGTTGGAGCGCCTCGGCGTCCATGGTTTGTGCGGTTTCGCCACGGATAAAGGTGATCTTGCCTTCCCCCGGCCAATGGTGAGCCTTGATCGGCATCCAGCCCAGGCGTTCGCCGGCATTGCCAATCAAATGCCCCGCTGAATGAAGGCGGCTGTGCAGCGCGCGGCGTTGTGCATCGACCCTCGCAGCGATCGGGCCGGGTTCCACAGGTTGATTGACGTAGTGCACCACATGCTCGGCTTCCTGCATGACGCGCAGCACCTGGCTGTCGCCGAGCCACCCGGTGTCGAATGGTTGGCCGCCGCCCTGAGGATGGAAAATCGTCGACTGCACAACAACGGCGAATTGCTCAGCGTGCGGGGTGCAACTGAGCACTTCCAATTCGGCAGTCAGGTGATCGTGGGTGAAAAACAGGCGCTGGGTCATGGTCGTCTACATCCGCATTCAGGTTCTGCGGGCAGTATAAATACTGCGCTGATAGGTGATAATCCATGCAAACATCAATGGACCTGTGCGTCATGAGCATCAATCTTCCTTTGCCGCTGCTGGGTGAAATGGCGATTTTCGTCAAAGTGGTGGAAACCGGCAGCTTCTCCGAGGCGGCGCGGCAGTTGAGCGTTTCACCTTCGGCGGTGAGCCGTAGCATTTCGCGCCTGGAACAGGCCTTGGCAACCCGGTTGTTGCAGCGCACCACGCGCAAGCTGCGCCTTAGCGAGGGCGGCGAAGAGGTGTTCAAGCGGTGCCAGGAGATGGTCAACGCGGCGCGCTCGGTGATGGAAATCAGCGGGCAATTTACCCATGAAGCCGAAGGCCTGGTGCGAGTCAGCGTGCCCAAGGCGGTGGGGCGGTTTGTGGTGCATCCGCATATGCCGGAATTTCTGCGGCGCTATCCCAAGGTGGATGTGCAACTGATCCTTGAGGATCGGCATGTGGATTTGATCGACGACAATGTCGACTTGAGCATCCGCATCACCGACAGCCCGCCACCCGGTCTGATCGGGCGGCAGCTATTGCCGATTGAACATTTGCTGTGTGCAACGCCGCAGTATCTGGCCCAGCATGGCACGCCGAGTCATCCCCATGATCTGCTGGAGCACAGCTGCATCTACCTGGGTGAAGCCCCCGGGGACTCACGCTGGAAGTTCCGCCAGGCCGGCAAGGCGGTGACGGTCGGTGTACGCGGGCGATATGCGGCGAACCACACGGGCGTGCGGCTGGATGCGGTGTTGCAGCATGTGGGGATTGGCAGCTTGCCGTATTTCACGGCGCGACATGCCTTGGAGGCGGGGCAGTTGGTGCAGGTATTGCCGGGGTGGGATTTTATTGCGTCGTATCATGGTGAAGCGTGGTTGCTGCACTCACCGACGCGATACTTGCCGCCGAAGTTGCGGGTGTTCATTGATTATCTGGTGGAGTGCATGGCGAAGGAGCCGACACTGCGCCGCCGTTAAAAATGTGGGAGGGGCGGTGCGACGATTCGACTTGCCCCCGATGGCGGTGGATCAGTGACAGGTAAGCTGACTGACACACTGCTATCGGGGGCAAGCCCCTCTCACATTTGGATTTCGGTGCTCTGAGGATCAGTGCTTGCTCTGGTCGTCCGGCATGGCCAGCAGTTGCTTTTCCTGGTTCCAGTCGAACGGTTCGTCGTTCAGCTCGGCCTCATGGCGACGTTCTTCCAGGGCCTGGTACAGGTCCAGTTCTTCGTCGGGCATGAAGTGCAGGCAATCGCCGCCAAAGAACCACAGCAGGTCGCGCGGTACCAGGTGGGCGATTTGTGGATAACGCAGGATGACCTGGCTCATCATGTCCTGGCCAAGATATTGGCTTTCGATCGGATCGATCGGCAGCAGGGCGCGCAGTTCGTCGAAACGTTCCAGAAACAACAAATGGCTTTCCTCGGGTACCTGTTCGGCTTCGCCGACGGCAACCAGGATGCTACGCAGGTGGTCGAGCAAGACGAGATGATCGGCAACGACGTTGGACACGAGATAAGTCCTCTAAAGCAAAAACGGGCGCGAGAGTATAGGCCTCTCGCGCCCGTTTTTATATGACCGCTGGTATCAGCGGACTTTACCCTCAGCCTGCAGCAGCTCTTCCTTGCTGAAATCATCCACATCGATCACCTTGCGGCGAGCCGCTTCGGCGTCACGCAGGGTTTGCGCTTCGGCGGGTTGCAGCACGCCAGCGTGCAGCGCGGCGTCGATGGCATGCTCGCCGGCAGTCGGTTTGACTTGCCCGCTCTTGAGCGCGGCGTGCAGTTTTTTCTGCAGCGGATGGCTGGCACCGAGCAGGTCATAGGCATGTTGCAGTGCGCCCACCGGGTCTTGCGCCGATTGTGGGCGATAGCAGCCAGCCAGCAGCTCTTCCAGGGTCGGGTCACCCTTGGCACGGCCGATCACGGCGGCAACCTCGGCATCCAGGGCATCGGACGGCCCGGTATGCCGACGTCCGAACGGGAACACGATCACCCGCAACAGGCAACCGAGGATCTTATTCGGGAAGTTGCTCAGCAATTCATCCAGTGCTCGCTCAGACTGGCCAAGGCTTTCTTCCATGGCCCAGGCGAACAGCGATTCCAGGTGATCCGGCGAGTCCAGGTCGTGGTAACGCTTGAGCGCCGCCGACGCCAGGTACATGTGGCTCAGCACATCACCCAGGCGCGCCGACAGCCGTTCACGGCGTTTCAATTCGCCGCCCAGCAGCATCATGCTCAGGTCTGCAAGCAGGGCAAACGCCGCGGCCTGACGGTTGAGTGCGCGGAAATAACCCTGGCTCAAACGGTTGCCTGGGGCTTTTTCGAAGTGACCGATGCCCAGGTTCAATACCAAGGTACTGGCGGCGTTGCTCACGGCGAATCCGATGTGTTGCATCAACAGCCCATCGAACTCCTTCAATGCCTGGTCATGGTCTTCACGACCGGCCAGGGCCATTTCCTTGAGCACGAACGGATGGCAGCGAATCGCACCCTGGCCGAAGATCATCAGGTTACGCGAAAGGATATTCGCGCCTTCCACGGTGATGAAGATCGGCGCCCCTTGCCAGCTACGGCCCAGGTAGTTGTTCGGGCCCATGATGATGCCCTTGCCGCCATGCACGTCCATGGCGTGGCTGATGCACTCGCGGCCGCGTTCGGTGAGGTGGTACTTGAGGATCGCCGACAGCACCGAGGGCTTCTCGCCCATGTCCACGGCATTGGCGGTGAGCATGCGGGCGCTGTCCATCAGCCAGGCGTTGCCACCGATGCGCGCCAGGGCTTCCTGGATACCTTCGAAGGCCGACAGCGGCACGTTGAACTGTTCACGTACCTGCGCGTATTGGCCGGTCACCAGGCTGGTGAACTTGGCGGCGCCGGTGCCTACCGCAGGCAGGGAAATCGAACGGCCTACGGACAGGCAGTTCATCAGCATCATCCAGCCCTTGCCGAGCATCTCCTGGCCGCCGATGAGGAATTCGAGCGGAATGAAGACGTCCTTGCCCGAGTTGGGCCCGTTCATGAACGCGGCGCCCAGGGGCAGGTGGCGGCGGCCGATTTCAACGCCGGGGGTCTCGGTGGGAATCAACGCGAGGCTGATGCCCAGGTCTTCCTCCTCGCCCAGCAGATGGTCCGGGTCATGGGCCTTGAACGCCAGGCCGAGCAAGGTCGCGACCGGGCCGAGGGTGATGTAGCGCTTTTCCCAGTTCAGGCGCAGGCCGAGAGTTTCCTTGCCTTGCCACTCGCCTTTGCAGATGACGCCGGTGTCGGGCATGGCGCCGGCATCGGAGCCGGCCAGCGGGCCGGTCAGGGCGAAACACGGAATATCGTCGCCACGCGCCAGGCGCGGCAGATAGTGGTTGCGTTGCTCGTCGGTGCCGTAGTGCAACAGCAATTCCGCAGGGCCCAAGGAATTGGGCACCATGACGGTGGAAGCCAGGTCGCCGCTGCGGGTGGCCAGTTTCATCGCGACCTGGGAGTGGGCATAGGCTGAGAAGCCCTTGCCGCCATATTCCTTGGGGATGATCAGGGCGAAGAAACCATGGGTCTTGATGTGCTCCCAGGCAGCGGGGGGCAGGTCCATGGCCTGGCCGATTTCCCAATCACTGACCATGGCGCAGAGTTCTTCGGTGGGGCCGTCGATGAAGGCCTGTTCTTCCTCGGTCAATTGCACCTTGGGGTAGGCCAGCAATTTGTCCCAGTCAGGGCGCCCGCTGAACAGTTCGCCGTCCCACCACACGGTGCCCGCGTCGATGGCATCGCGCTCGGTTTCGGACATCGGCGGCAGGACTTTCTGGAACCAGCTGAACAACGGCTTGGTAAAGTATTGGCGGCGCAGGTCAGGCAGCAGCAGGGGCACGGCCACAATGGCGATCAGCACCCAGAAAATCAGCAGCAGCCAACCCGGTGCGTGGCTCCAGGCGCCCATCGCCAACAGGTAAACGGCGACCACACCCAAAGCGGGCAGGGGCGCGGTGCGGCGGTGTGCCAGGTAGGCAATGCCGACCACCAGAACCAGTATCCACAACAACAGCATATTCAATCCTCCGTGAAACCAGGGGCGAAACCACCAGGGAGCTTAGACGGCGTCCGGCCAAGCGGGGTGATCAGGGTGTTACAAGTTGTACTGGGGATACCTGAGTCCCAGCCGCTTCATCGATAGTGACCACCCTGCAGGGGTGGAGTTCGCCGGGAAACATCGCGGAACCCGCGCGGATTTATATGACCAGGCAGTCAATCGCGACGGCGCCGTGCATGAGGCGGTGCGCGGCAACCCCTGCACCTTGAACACCCAGGCTTGCCGGGCGACGGGCAGAGTGATTCAAGCCGCGTGTGAACCGGCGTATGCTGCGACGCTCATCAAGCCATGTTCACCAACGATAAGGCGCGGTCATGCTGAAGATCTGGGGTCGTAAAAACTCATCAAACGTCAGGAAGGCACTGTGGTGCGCCGAGGAACTCGGCCTGGACTATGAGGCGATTGACGCGGGCGGCGCTTTTGGTGTGGTCGACACGCCGCAATACCGGGCCTTGAACCCCAATGGCCGGGTGCCGATGATCGAAGACGGCGACTTCGTATTGTGGGAATCCAACACCATCGTGCGTTACTTGTGCGCCAAGCACGCGTCGGACTTTTACCCAAGTGACCTGCAAATCCGGGCCAGCGCCGAAAAGTGGATGGACTGGACCACGTCCACGCTCGCCGATCCCTTCAAGGCCGTGTTCTGGGGCATCGTGCGCACACCGCCGGAAAAACAGAACTGGGACAGCATCAATGCCGGGCGCCAAGCCTGCATCGATGCACTCAAAACGGTCGACCAGGCTCTTGCCGAGCAACCCTACCTTTCCGGCAAAGCCTTCGGCATCGGTGATATTCCCCTGGGCTGCTTTATTTATGCCTGGTTCGAGATGCCCATCGAACGCCCGGCAATGCCCAACCTGGAGGCGTGGTACCAGCGCCTGAAGCTACGTCCGGCCTACCGCAAGGCAGTGATGACCGCGTTGACCTGATACACACTATTAACAAGGGTGACTGTACTTGTGCGGCGCGGGCACGCACCATGCTGGAACACATCGCAGGTTGAACTACCTGCGCTGTGCCCTCATCTATTGTTTCTATTCTTTTCCTTGGTGCGTAATCCGATATGAGTTCCGCTCTGTCCATCCGGCAGCTAACCAAAACCTACGGCAACGGTTTCCAGGCCCTGAGTGGTATCGATCTGGACGTCGCCGAAGGTGATTTCTTCGCCTTGCTCGGCCCCAACGGTGCCGGCAAATCCACCACCATCGGTATCCTCTCCACCCTGGTCAACAAATCCAGCGGTACGGTGAATATCTTCGGCCATGACCTGGACAAATCCCCGGCGGCGCTCAAGCGTTCCATCGGCGTGGTGCCTCAGGAATTCAACTTCAACCAGTTCGAAAAGACCTTCGACATTGTCGTGACCCAGGCCGGTTACTACGGCATCCCGCCGAAAATCGCCAAGGAACGCGCCGAGCAGTACCTGACCCAACTGGGCCTGTGGGACAAGCGCGATGTGCCTTCGCGCTCGTTGTCCGGCGGCATGAAGCGGCGCCTGATGATCGCCCGTGCACTGGTGCATGAACCGCGCCTGCTGATCCTCGACGAACCCACCGCTGGCGTGGACATCGAGTTGCGTCGTTCAATGTGGACCTTTCTCACCGAGCTGAACGAGAAGGGCATCACCATCATCCTCACGACCCACTATCTGGAAGAGGCCGAGCAGCTGTGCCGCAACATCGGCATCATCGACCACGGCACCATTGTCGAGAACACCAGCATGCGTAACCTGCTGGGCCAGCTCCATGTGGAAACCTTCCTGCTCGACCTGAAAAACAACCTGTCGGCGGCGCCGCAATTGTTGGGCTACCCGAGCCGCCTGGTGGACAGCCACACGCTGGAAGTGCAGGTGGACAAAGCCATGGGCATTACGGCGCTGTTCAGCCAACTGGCGGCCCAGAACATCGAAGTGTTGAGCCTGCGTAACAAAACCAATCGCCTTGAGGAGTTGTTCGTGTCCCTGGTGGAGAAAAATCTGGCGAAGGTGGCGGTATGAGTTCCGAACTGCAACCCAACCTCGTCGCGCTGCAGACCATCGTCTACCGCGAAGTGAAGCGCTTTACCCGGATCTGGCCGCAGACTCTGCTGCCGCCGGCGATCACCATGGTCCTGTACTTCGTGATCTTCGGTAACCTGATCGGCCGGCAGATCGGTGACATGGGTGGCTTCACCTATATGGAGTACATCGTGCCGGGCCTGATCATGATGTCTGTGATCACCAACTCCTACGGCAACGTGGTGTCGAGTTTCTTTGGCAGCAAGTTTCAGCGCTCCATCGAAGAGCTGATGGTGTCACCGGTGTCGCCGCACACCATCCTGATCGGCTACACCTTGGGCGGCGTGCTGCGCGGCTTGATGGTGGGGGTGATCGTGACCCTGCTGTCGTTGTTCTTCACCCACCTGCAAGTGCATCACCTGGGGGTCACCATTCTGGTCGTGGTACTCACGGCGACGATTTTCTCGCTGCTGGGGTTTATCAACGCAGTGTTCGCGCGCAATTTCGATGATATCTCGATCATTCCGACGTTCGTGCTGACGCCGCTGACCTACCTGGGCGGGGTGTTCTACTCCATCACGCTGCTGCCGCCGTTCTGGCAGACCGTGTCCCTGGCCAACCCGGTGCTGCACATGGTCAACGCTTTCCGCTACGGCATCCTGGGCGTGTCGGATATCAAGATCAGCGTGGCGATCACGTTCATGGTTGTCGCCACCATCGTCTTGTATATCGGTTGTGCGCGGTTGCTGGTAAGCGGGCGTGGGATGCGTACGTAACCACTGACGATACGCAGTAAGAAAATGTGGGAGGGGGCTTGCTCCCGATAGCGGTCTGTCAGCCAGCCTTGTACTGACTGACCCAACGCTATCGGGGGCAAGCCCCCTCCCACATTTGGTTTTGCATGAGGCCTTAGTTTTTCAAAGCCAAGTCGATCAGCGTATGCAGCTCTTCAACCGCCAGCGGCTGGGTCGAAAACAGAATTCGAAACACCGTGGGTGCCGCGAGCAGATTGATCAAACGATCCACGCTGGGGGCTGGCTGGGCGGGATAACGGTCAACAATCACCTGCAACTGCCCGCTCAGAATGCTCACGCAATACCCCGGCGTCACGCTGCATTGCACGTCGCGCATCATGTGGCGCCCAGGCTCCGAACTCATTTCATCCAGATACTGCTCAGCCCAGGCTTGCAGGTCGCCGCGCAGGCTGCCGGTAATGGCCGGCTCGCTGTCCGGGCGCATGCGCGCCAGGGCCACGTCGGCCAGCAGCGCAGAGAGGTCACCCCAGCGCCGGTAGATGGTAGAGGGCGTGACGCCCGCGCGTGTCGCAATCATCGGCACGGTGACGCTGGCGCGCTCGTTGGTTTCCAGCAGTTCGCGGACGGCCGAATGCACGGATTCTTGTACCCGGGCACTACGGCCCCCCGGGCGAAGGCCTTCTTTGATCGCCATGATTAAAACCTTAACACAAAGAATTTGCTTTAAGCGCCCACGGGTAGCACACTCCACAAAAGCAAAATATTAGCTTTAGCGGAGCGTGCCTATGCCCAGCAACCTGTCTCAACGGTCCAGCCTGACATTTCTGGTGATCACGGTACTGACCTTTCTCGCCGCCTCCAGCGCGCCGACGCCGTTGTACCAGGTGTATCAGGACAATCTGCATTTCTCGGCAGCGATGCTGACGCTGATCTTCGGCGTGTATGCCGTGTGTCTGCTGGCGGCGCTGCTGACGGTGGGTTCGCTGTCGGATTACATCGGGCGCAAGCCGGTGATTTTCGTCGCGCTGCTCCTGAATATCGTGGCGATGCTGTTGTTTATCAACGCCGACAGTACCGCCTGCCTGATTGCCGCGCGGGGGCTGCAAGGCTTTGCCACGGGGACGGCGACGGCAGTATTGAGTGCGACGCTGCTCGACACCGATCGCCTGCGCGGGCCGATGCTCAATAGCCTCGCGCCGATGCTGGGGATGGCCAGTGGCGGTTTGGGCAGCGGTTTGCTGGTGGAATATGCGCCCTGGCCGACCCAGTTGATCTACTTCACCCTGCTCGGATTGATGGTGCTTCAGGCGCTGTATGTCTGGCGCTTGTCGGAAACCGTCAGCCGCATACCGGGAGCCTTGAAATCCCTGGCGCCGACCCTGCATGTGCCGAAGCAGGCGCGCCGGGCCCTGGGCTTGGCGATGCCGTTGAATGTGGCGGTATGGGCGCTGGGTGGGTTCTATTCATCCCTGGCGCCGTCGCTGGTGCGAGCAGCAACGGGTTCGACTTCGCACCTGATCGGTGGCGGGCTTGTGGCCGTGATTACCTTGAGTGGCGCGGTGATGATCTACAGCCTGCGCGAGCACCCGGCAGATAAGGTTATGCGCCTGTCTGCGATGTTGCTGGCGGCGGGCGTGGCACTGTTGCTGACGGCTGTGCAAAGCACCAGCCTGTGGTTGTTCTTTGTCGCCAGTGTGGTGGCCGGCCTGGGTTTTGGCGGCGGGTTCATGGGCAGTGTGCGCAGTATCGTGGGGTTGGCATTGCCCCATGAGCGCGCGGGGTTGATGTCGGCGTTCTACGTATTGAGTTACCTGGCGTTCTGCTTGCCGGCGCTGCTGGCCGGTAACTTGAGCCGGGAGTTTGGTTTGATCGCCACTACTGATGCGTACGGCGCGCTCCTGATCCTGCTGGCCTTGGGGGCTTTGGCCGGAATGCTCTGGCAGCGCCCGCCATATCTGCATAACAGATAATATATAGAGATATTACCCGTTATATAGATATTCGCTCCGCTTCTATGATGGCCTCAACCTCATGCGAGGAAGAGGATTGCCATCATGACCTGCTTGACCCCCATCAGCTATAAACCCTTCAGTCACCTGGCCCGCCCGCGGGAAGTGATCCGCCAGTTCACCCCGAACTGGTTTGCCGCGACCATGGGCACCGGCGTGCTGGCGCTGGCCCTGGCGCAACTGCCGGTGGCACTGCCCGGCGTACATGCCGTCGCCGAAGGGCTGTGGATGTTTACCATCGGCCTGTTCATCCTGTTCAGCGCGCTGTATGCCGCACGCTGGGTGATGTTTTTCCACGAGGCGCGGCGGATTTTCGCGCACTCCACGGTCTCGATGTTTTTCGGCACCATCCCCATGGGGCTGGCGACCCTGCTCAATGGTTTGCTGCTGTTTGGCCTGCCACGCTGGGGCAACGCTGTGATCCCCTTGGCCGAAGCCCTGTGGTGGCTGGATGTGGCGATGGCGGTGGCCTGCGGCGTGTTGATTCCATTCATGATGTTCACCCGCCAGGAGCACAGCATCGACCAGATGACCGCAGTGTGGCTGCTCCCGGTGGTGGCCGCCGAGGTCGCCGCCGCCAGCGGTGGCCTGCTGGCACCGCACCTGGCGGATGTCCATGGGCAACTGGTGATGCTGGTGACCAGCTACGTACTCTGGGCGTTCTCCCTGCCAGTGGCCTTCAGCATCCTGACCATCCTGATGCTGCGCATGGCCCTGCACAAACTGCCCCACGCCAACATGGCGGCCTCGAGCTGGCTGGCGCTGGGGCCCATCGGCACCGGAGCCCTGGGCATGTTGCTGCTCGGCGGCGATGCGCCCGCGATCTTTGCCGCCAATGGCCTGCCGGGTGTCGGCGAGATGGCCAACGGGCTCGGCCTGGTGGCGGGCATCACCCTGTGGGGTTTCGGCTTGTGGTGGATGTTGCTGGCGGTGTTGATCACCCTGCGTTACCTGCGCGCCGGTATCCCGTTCAACCTCGGCTGGTGGGGCTTTACCTTCCCGCTGGGGGTTTACGCGCTGGCCACGCTCAAGCTTGCAAGCCTGCTGCACCTGGGATTCTTCAGCGTATTGGGCAGTGGGCTGGTGGTGGCCCTGGCGCTGATGTGGCTGATCGTGGCCACACGTACGGTGCAGGGTGCCTATAAAGGCGAGCTTTTTGTTTCACCTTGCATTGCAGGGCTAGCGAATAAGTAAGCGGGATTAGGTAAAGTCGTGGCCTGATCAATAACAGGCCACGCAGGAACACGGACGATGAGCCACCCCTCACAATTCACCTTGCTGCGCACGCGGCGTTTCCTGCCGTTTTTCATCACCCAGCTCCTGGGTGCCTTCAACGACAACATCTTCAAGCAATCGCTGATCCTGGCGATTCTCTACAAGCTCACCCTCGACGGTGACCGTTCCATCTGGGTCAACCTGTGCGCCTTGCTGTTCATCCTGCCGTTCTTCCTGTTCTCGGCGCTGGCCGGGCAATTTGGCGAGAAATTCAACAAGGACGCGTTGATCCGCGCGATCAAGCTTGGTGAGATCGTGATCATGGCGGTGGGGGCCACCGGCTTTCTGTTCGATCACCTGGAATTGATGCTGCTGGCGCTGTTCGCCATGGGCACCCACTCGGCGCTGTTCGGCCCGGTGAAATATTCGATCATGCCCCAGGCGCTGCACGACGATGAGCTGGTCGGCGGCAACGGCCTGGTGGAAATGGGCACGTTCCTGGCAATCCTCGCCGGCACCATCGGCGCGGGCATCATGATGTCGTCCACCCATTACGCGCCGGTGGTGGCCGTGGCGATTGTCGGCGTGGCGCTGCTGGGGTACCTCGCCAGCCGCAGCATTCCACGGGCGGCGGCTTCTACGCCGCAATTGCGCCTGGACTGGAACATCTTCACCCAGTCCTGGGCCACGCTGCGCATGGGCCTGGGGCAGACCCCGGCGGTGTCGCGCTCGATCGTCGGCAATTCATGGTTCTGGTTCGTCGGCGCGATCTACCTGACGCAGATTCCGGCCTACGCCAAGGAATGGCTGTATGGCGACGAAACCGTGGTCACCTTGATCCTCACCGTGTTCTCGGTGGGGATCGCCCTTGGCTCGATGCTCTGTGAAAAGCTTTCCGGGCGTAAGGTGGAAATCGGCCTGGTACCGTTCGGCTCGTTCGGCCTGACGGTGTTCGGCCTGCTGCTGTGGTGGCATTCCGGCGGCTTCGCGCAGAATATCCAGCCCAACGACTGGCTTGCGGTGCTTGGCTACGGGCAAGCCTGGTGGGTGTTGTTCGATATCCTCGGCCTGGGCGTGTTTGGTGGCTTTTACATCGTGCCGCTGTACGCGCTGATCCAGTCGCGCACCGCCGAGAACCAGCGTGCGCGCGTGATCGCGGCCAACAACATCCTCAATGCGCTGTTCATGGTGGTCTCGGCGATTGTGTCGATCCTGCTGCTGAGCGTGGCCAAGCTGTCGATCCCCGAGTTGTTCCTGGTGGTGTCGCTGCTCAACATCGCGGTCAATACCTACATCTTCAGGATCGTGCCCGAGTTCACCATGCGCTTCATGATCTGGCTGCTCAGCCATTCCATGTACCGCGTCGAGCACCGCAACCTGGAGCAGATTCCGGATGAAGGTGCGGCCTTGCTCGTTTGCAACCATGTGTCGTTTGTCGATGCGCTGCTGATTGGCGGCGCAGTGCGTCGGCCGATTCGGTTTGTCATGTACTACAAGATCTACCGCTTGCCAGTGCTCAACTTCATCTTCCGCACCGCCGGGGCGATTCCGATTGCGGGGCGTCACGAAGACATCCAGATCTACGAAAAGGCCTTTACGAGGATCGCCGAATACTTGAAGGACGGTGAGCTGGTGTGCATCTTCCCGGAAGGCAAGTTGACCGGCGATGGCGAGATGAATGAGTTTCGCGGCGGCGTGACGCGGATTCTGGAAGAGACGCCGGTGCCGGTGATTCCGATGGCATTGCAGGGGTTGTGGGGGAGTTTTTTCAGCCGCGATTCGAACAAGGGGTTGTTCCATCGGATCTGGTCGCGGGTGGTGTTGGTGGCAGGGGCGCCGATATCGACTGAGGCAGCCACGCCTGTGCAATTACAGGCGGCGGTCGGTGCTCTGCGTGGGGGTGTCAGGTAGGTTTGCGCTGGATGTGGCGGCCTCATCGGGGCATAGGTATCTACACAACTTTGTAGCAGCATAAGTAACCACGATGCGAAGCGAGCCGCTCTTGATCTTGCTCTTGATCTTAAGCGCCCCGTTAAACCACGCTGGCCGGAATTCGACAGTGATTTGGGGGGTAAACCGGCAGGGATGCCGGTTTAGCCGCCCCGCGCCATGGATGGCGCGTGGCGGCGGCCCCCCAAATCACTGTCGGATTACGGGCACACCGAGCCTAAGCGAGATGCCGAGTGGTGGGGCAAGAGCGTTTTGCTTACTTTTGCGCTTTTCAAAAGTGAGACGCCGTAAGGGCGGAACCCATAGCAGCCGTTACCGCAGCAACGGATATGTACTCGCCCTGATCCAGCATCCTGGTCGGCTGTCAGGCCGCCATCGGGAGCAAGCCCCCTCCCACATTGGAACGCATTTCAAATGTGGGAGGGGGCTTGCCCCCGATGGCGGTAGTGGCCTAGGTGGAGATCTTGAGGCCAATAAGCCCGCAAATGATCAACGCCACGCTGGCCAACCGAAACAGCGCCATGGATTCCCCAAACAGGATAATCCCGGCGATCACCGTGCCCACTGCACCCACCCCGGTCCATACGGCGTAGGCGGTGCCCAGCGGCAGCTCCTTCACGGCCAGCCCCAGCAGGCCAAGGCTGATGGCCATGGCGGCAATGGTCAGTGCGGTGGGCAGGGGCTTGCTGAAACCGTCGGTGTACTTCAGGCCGACAGCCCAGCCGACTTCGAATAACCCGGCAAAAAACAGAATGATCCAGGACATGATGACCTCGCTTCTTCAGGCGGGGTCGTCCCCGGATTCAACGCTCGTTGGCGTCGCGGGGTCGTCCCCGCGAAGCGCTTAGAGTGCCGAACATGCACCCCACGATCAAGTTTGCGGGGGGTTCTCCAGCGCGCGGCGGTCTTCCTTCTCGCTCATGCGGCGAAAATAGGTCGAGAGCAACGCCCCGGAAATATTGTGCCAGACGCTGAACAGCGCACTGGGCACCGCCGCCAGCGGCGAGAAGTGCGCGCTCGCCAGCGCGGCGCCGAGCCCGGAGTTCTGCATACCCACTTCCAGCGCCAGTGACTTGCGTTGGGCCAAGGGCAGCTTGAACAGTCGCCCGGTGAAGTAACCGAGCAAATAGCCGAAGCTGTTGTGCAGCATCACCACGGCCATGATCAACAGGCCCGACTCGGCAATTTTCGCCTGGCTGGCGGCAACCACCGCTGCGACGATGATCACGATGCTGACCACCGAGACCAGCGGCAACACGTCGACCGCATGCCGTACCCGACTCCCCAGCAGCCGCTGCGCGATCACCCCGAGCACGATAGGCAGCAGCACCACTTGCAGGATCGACCAGAACAACTCCATGAACGACACCGGCAGCCAGGCCGAGGCCAGCAACCAGATCAACGCCGGCGTGAGCAGCGGGGCGAGGAGGGTGGTGACGGCGGCGATGGCTACCGACAGCGCCAGGTCGCCACGGGCCAGCCAAGTCATCACGTTGGATGAAGTGCCGCTTGGGCAGCAGCCGACCAGAATCACCCCGACGGCAATTTCCGGCGGCAGGTGAAAGACCTGGCACAACAGCCACGCCACGCCTGGCATGATCACAAAGTGCGCGACCACGCCGAGGGCGACGCGCCAGGGATGGCGGGCCACCTCAGCGAAGTCTTCAAGTTTCAAGGTCAGGCCCATGCCGAACATCACCAGGCCCAGCAACGGCACGATGGCGCTTTTCAGGCCGATGAACCACGCGGGTTCGAGGAAGGCGAGCACCGCAAAAATCAGCACCCAGTAGGCGAAGGTATTGCCGACGAAGCGGCTCAGGGCGGCGAGTGCGCGCATGGGGTAGTCCTTGTTATAGAAATTTGTAAATGCGGTCGAATGTGGGAGGGGGCTTGCCCCCGATGGCGGTGGATCAGTCAAAGGTGCTTTGGCTGACACTCTGCCATCGGGAGCAAGCCCCCTCCCACATTTTGCGCTTCACTCGGCTTAGATGCCTTGTGGCGTCTCTTCACCGCCCAGTGCTTCGATCAGCGCTGGCAGGAACTCGCCGAAGGTCAGCATCATCAGGGTAAAGCTGGCGTCCAGTTGGCCCAGGGCTTCGTCGCCGCCGTCCTGTTCGGCCTGGTCCTGCAGCAGGTCTTCGAACTTCAGGCGCTTGACGGTCATTTTGTCGTCGAGCATGAAGGACAGCTTGTCCTGCCAGGCCAGGGACAATTGGGTCACGACTTTACCGGTGGTCAGGTGCAGCTGGATTTCTTCGCCGGTCAGGTCCTGGCGCTTGCAGCGCACGATGCCGCCGTCTTCGTGGGTGTCGCGCAGTTCGCATTCGTCGAGCACGAAGAAGTCGTCGGCGGGTTTCTGGGTGGTGACCCAGTCGGTCATGATCGCCGTCGGTGCGGTTTTCACGGTCAGTGGGCGAACGGGCAGGGTGCCGATCACTTCGCGCAAGGTAGAAAGCAAGTCTTCGGCGCGTTTCGGGCTGGCCGAGTTCACCAGGATCAGGCCCTGTTTCGGCGCGATGGCGGCGAAGGTCGACGAGCGACGAATAAAGGCGCGCGGCAGGAACGCCTGGATGATTTCATCCTTGATCTGGTCGCGTTCCTTTTTATAGACCTTGCGCATTTGCTCGGCCTCGATCTCCTCGACCTTCTCTTTAACCGCATCGCGCACCACGCTGCCCGGCAGGATGCGTTCTTCCTTGCGTGCGGCGATCAGCAGGAAGTCGCCGCTGACGTGCACCAGGGGCGCGTCTTCACCTTTACCGAAAGGCGCGACGAAACCGTAAGTCGTCAACTCCTGGCTTGCGCACGGGCGCGCCAGTTTGGTGGCCATGGCCGCTTCCAACGCCTCGGCATCAACGGGCAGATCTTGGGTCAGGCGATAGATAAGCAGGTTCTTGAACCACATGGGGTGAGTCTCTCCTCTATACAAAGGGGGGCATTATTCTCTTGATCACGCCCCAGGCCAACCCTGCGTAAGCCATTGGAAGGGCTGAAAAAAAAGATTTAAGAAAGTGCTTGCCAGACCTGGGGGCGCTCCGTAGAATGCGCGCCACACCGAAACGAAGGGTGATTAGCTCAGCTGGGAGAGCATCTGCCTTACAAGCAGAGGGTCGGCGGTTCGATCCCGTCATCACCCACCATTCGCTTCAAGTGTTACGCGCAGCGGTAGTTCAGTCGGTTAGAATACCGGCCTGTCACGCCGGGGGTCGCGGGTTCGAGTCCCGTCCGCTGCGCCATATTCGGTAACCTGGAACGCTGAACGCCAGGTCACCACAAGAAGCCCGCTCATTGAGCGGGCTTTTTATTGTGCGAAATATGGCAAAAAGTCGTGCGGTAAACTTTTTTTAAATAAACTGCATTTAAATCAAGACATTACGATTTTTTGATGTATGATGCGCCCACACCGAAACGAAGGGTGATTAGCTCAGCTGGGAGAGCATCTGCCTTACAAGCAGAGGGTCGGCGGTTCGATCCCGTCATCACCCACCATTCGCTTCATGTGTTACGCGCAGCGGTAGTTCAGTCGGTTAGAATACCGGCCTGTCACGCCGGGGGTCGCGGGTTCGAGTCCCGTCCGCTGCGCCATATTCGGTAACCTGGAACACTGAACGCCAGGTCGCCACAAGAAGCCCGCTCATTGAGCGGGCTTTTTTTCGTCTGCACAATTTCGCTGCAATTGCATCCCCAACCACGGTTTTAATAAGACGGTTAAGCTGCGTCGTTAGAACAACGGGAGGGGCGTCATGCAGCACCTGGATCACTTATCCTTGCACTTGTTCATTCTGGTCTGTGAAGAGGGCACGATTGCACGCGCCAGCGAGCGGGCATTCATTGCGCCGTCGGCGGTCAGTAAACGTATTTCCGATATTGAGGCGCGGTTTGGTACGCCGCTGCTGAACCGCAGCAAGCGCGGGGTCGAACCGACGCCGGCGGGGTTGGCGCTACTTCGGCACGCTCGGTCCCTGACGCGGGCCATGGAGCGGCTCGATAGCGAGCTTAGCGAATACGCTGAAGGCGCCCGAGGACATGTGCGGGTATTGGCAAACATCTCATCAATCATGGAGTTCCTGCCCGAGGAACTGTCGGACTTCATGATCGAGCACCCAAGAATCCAGGCAGACATCGAAGAGCGTTTCAGTCCCGACGTGGTGCGCGGGGTAGCCGAAGGCAATGCCGATTTAGGTATTTGTCGACGATCAATGGCCGTGGGCGATCTGGAATTTCTGCCCTATCGTCGGGATCACCTGGCGGTCGTCGTAGGGGCGCAGCATGCCCTGGCCGGTCGTACCCATATTGCGTTCGCAGAGACCCTGGCCTTTGATCACTTGGGGCTGTCGGCTTTCGCCACGTTGAATAACTTCATGCGCAGTGAAGCGACGAAGGAGGGCCATGAGCTGCGGTTTCGCTCCTATGTGTCGTCATTTGACGCAGCTTTTCGGCTGGTGCAATTCGGCTTGGGACTTGCCGTATTCCCCCTGGAAGCAGTGGAGCGGTATGCGCGGTTGTTTGACTTGCGGATTATCCCTCTGACCGACGATTGGGCATTGGGTGAGTTTGTTATCTGTGTCCGTGACCGGGATGCACTTTCGCTGTCGGCCCGGCGATTGCTGGATCATCTGCTTTTGCGCGCGACATCGCTTGCGCCCCGCACCTGACTGTATCCGTCGCCGTTGGCGATGGATCACCGCGTAAATGACGTCTTTTTGCTGACTCCCTGGCTCTCTAATCTGAAGGTGCGCTTCAGCCTGTGAGAGCTTTTTTCATGACAACAATAACAATCAACGAAGTCGGCATGCGTGATGGTTTGCAAAGCCTTCAAGCCACTATGCCGACATCCGCCAAACGACAATGGATTGATGCCGCCTATGCCGCAGGTGTGCGGTACATGGAGGTCGCGTCCTTTGTTCCCGCCAAACTGTTGCCGCAGATGGCCGATGCCAAAGAAGTCGTCGCCCATGCCTTGAGTTTTCCGGATCTGGTTGTCACGGTCCTGGCGCCTAACCTGCGCGGCTGTCGCGATGCGCTGGAATCCGGCGCGCACCGTATCATTGCGCCCGTGTCCGTCAGCGCAGCCCACAGCCTGGCCAATGTGCGCCGTACTCCGTTGGAAATGGTCGAAGAGCTGGCGCGAATGTGCCAGCTGCGTACTGAATTTGGTTTGCACAACGTTCAAGTGATTGCCGGCATGTCCGTGGCCTTCGGCTGTACCCGCCAAGGTGATGTGCCATTGAGCGATCTCTGCGCGTTGACCGGGCATGTGCTGCAAGCCGGCTGCGATCTTGTGTCCCTGGGAGACACCACGGGCTACGCCAATCCCGGCCAAGTGGCGACCACCTTGCAGGCGGTTCGCGCCATCGCAGGTGACAAGCTCAGGGCCGCGCACTTCCACGACACTCGAGGCCTGGCGCTTGCCAATAGCCTGGTCGCCGTTCAGCAAGGTATCACCGAGCTCGACTCGTCACTGGCCGGATTGGGCGGTTGTCCGTTCGCACCGGGTGCATCCGGCAATACGGTTACAGAAGACTTGGTGTTCATGCTGCAAAGCATGGGCTACGAGACGGGCATCGACCTGGCAGCCCTGATCGCTTCCCGCCATGTGCTGAGCGAAGCACTGCCGCACGAGACGCTCTATGGCTGCATTGCACGAGCTGGCCTGCCACTCAATTACGCATCAGTTGCCGGTCGCGTCTGAACCTGCCCGATCAAGGAGAACCCTAATGTCCAGGCTTCCATTGGACGGCATTCGTGTCGTTGAAATTTCTCACATGGTGATGGGCCCGACCTGCGGAATGATCCTCGGTGACCTCGGTGCCGAGGTGATCAAGATTGAACCGATCCGTGGCGACGGTACACGCCGTCTGCTAGGCGCCGGTGCCGGTTTTTTTCGCACGTTCAACCGCAACAAACAGTGCATCGCCATCGACGTCAACACTCAACAAGGACGAGATGCGGTACTGGAGCTGATCGATACCGCTGACGTATTCATCGAGAACTTCAAGCCCGGCCGCATGAGCGAACTCGGCTTTGGTTACGCGGCGATTCGAGCGCGTAACCCGCGCATTATCTACGCCTCGCACAAAGGCTTTCTCAACGGCCCCTACGACAATCGCCTGGCCCTGGATGAAGTTGTGCAAATGATGGCAGGCCTGGCCTATATGACCGGCCCGGTAGGCAGGCCTCTGCGTGCCGGCAGTTCGGTGAACGACATCATGGGCGGCATGTTCGGTGCTATCGGTGTGCTTGCTGCGCTCAACGATCGTCATGTCACCGGCGTCGGTCGTGAAGTGCAAAGCGCGCTTTACGAAAACTGCGTATTGCTCGCTGCTCAGCATATGCAGCAATACGCCGTGACCGGCCAAGCGGCTGCACCGATGCCAAACCGTATCAGTGCATGGGCCATTTACGATGTATTCGAGTTTGCCAATGGGGAGCAGATGTTCGTCGCCGCCACGGGTGAAGGTCAGTGGACCGCTCTGTGTCAATTGCTCGGCCAGACCGCGTTGCTGGACGACCAGACCCTTGCTACCAACAATGATCGCGTGTTGCAGCGGCCACGTCTGCTGGCTCACTTGGCTGAAGTCTTTGCCGGCATGGACGCTCAAGCGCTGGCCCTGGAACTTGAGGCCAACAGTATTCCGTTTGCTCCGATTCGACGGCCCGAGGAACTGTTCGAGGATCCTCATCTGCTGCACAGCGGTGGCCTGGCAAATCTTGAACTTGAAGACGGATCGTTCACCGCCATGCCACTGCTGCCGTTGTCCCTGGATGGCGAGCGACTGCAACCCCGTCGATCTATCCCACGCATCGGCGAGCACACCCACAACGTCATGCGTGAACTGGGCTACAGCGACGAACACATTGCCGAGCTGTGTGCCGCCGGTGTCCTGAAAACCGACGCTCAGCCTTGAGGAAGAACTGCCATGGCTATTTATCAATACGACACCCTTGTTCCTGTCATTCACGCCGAAACTTTCATCGCGCAAGACGCTACCGTCATCGGCAATGTCACGCTGGCGCAGGGCGTCAGTGTCTGGCCGCAGGCTGTTCTGCGGGGTGACAACGAGCCGATTCACATCGGTCAGCACAGCAATGTGCAGGAGGGGGCGGTGCTGCACGCCGACCCGGGATTTGCGCTGACGGTGGGCGAGGGCGTCACTATCGGCCACCAGGCCATGTTGCACGGTTGCACTGTCGGCGACGGAGCGCTGATCGGGATTCAGGCTGTTGTGCTCAATGGCGCGGTCATCGGCAGGAATTGCCTGGTCGGCGCCGGGGCGGTTGTCACCGAAGGCAAGGTGTTCCCGGACAACTCACTTATTCTCGGCGCACCTGCCAAAGTCGTGCGCGAACTGACACCTGAAGCCATTGCCGGCATGCATCGAAACGCCGCCGACTATGTCGTCAAAGGTCAGGCTTACAAGGCCAAACTTATTCTGATCGGCTGAACCCATTGAGCAGGGTTCCTCAAGAGCCTTGCCTCTCTCCAATAATTACAACAATGGAGAAACATCATGGTTGCCATGACTGGCGAGATCGCGCTTGCGCGCAACGCAGAAACAATCAATGAACTGCTGCTCTACCGGCGTGTGGCCTGGCGAATCATGCCGCTGGCCATTATCTGTTTTCTCTTTTCCTATTTTGACCGGATCAACATCAGCTTCGCCAAGACCCAGATGCAGCAAGAATTGGGTTTGTCCGACGCGGCGTACGGCCTGGCCGCGAGCATGTTTTTTTTCGGCTACGTGCTGTTTGAAGTTCCCAGCAGCCTGGGGCTCAAGCGCTATGGCGCACCTGCCTGGATCTGTCGGATCATGATCTCCTGGGGGTTGGCAACGGCGGCGTTAATGTTCGCCTACACGCAATACACCCTGTACTTCCTGCGTTTTCTGATCGGCGTCATGGAAGCCGGTTTTGGCCCGGCGATCCTGTTCTACCTGGCGTGCTGGTTTCCCAAGAAGCACCTGGCGAAGATGAATGGCCTCTGGTTCCTTGCTGTACCCCTGGCAGGCGCGGTCGGGGGGCCAGCGGCAGGAATCCTGTTGGGCACGATGGATGGCGTGTTCGGTCTGGCTGGCTGGCACTGGCTGTTCCTGATGTCCGGACTGCCCTGTGTGGTGCTCGGCCTGCTAGTGCTGTGGAAGCTGGACCGAGACATCGAATCGGCCAAATGGTTAAGCCGTAGCGAGAAGGATCTGCTGGCGGCGAACCTGGCGCATGACAAAGTCAACGATAAGCCGGTATTGGGGTCCTTGTGGCGTGTGTTGCTGACCCGGGAAGTCGCGATCATGGCGTTCATCTACTTTGTGATCAAGACAGCTTCTTATGGCCTCAACTTCTGGATGCCGCACCTGATCAAGTCGTCCGGTGTACAGAGTCTATTCTGGATAGGGATGCTTTCGGCGCTGCCTTACATCGTGGCCTGTATCGGCATGATATGGCTGACCCGGCGTTCCGATCGTACGGGTGAGCGCAAGACTTACCTTGTTCTGTGCCTGTTGGCGGCAGCCGTCGGCTATCTGTTGGCTTGCCTGTTCTCGGATTCATCCTGGGCCATGATGGCAGCGCTCGTACTCGCTACTGCGGGTACCTTTATTGCGATCCCGATTTTCTGGACCATCCCGCAATCGACCTTTTCGGGACTGGCGATCGCCACGGGGACTGCGGCGATCAACTCCATCGGTCAACTGAGCGGTATGGTTGCCCCGGTGATGGTGGGAAAAATCAACGATCTGTCCGGCTCTACCTACATGGGCATGCTCTCCATCGCACCGCTGATTCTGGTCGCGGGTTTTGTGGTCCTGCGCTACGTCAAGAATCCCGGGGCCTGACCCCGTTATGCAATCCTGCAGGGATAATCCGCTGAATCCGCCCGGCAGGCTTTGTGCTTCAGCCGATCGCTTGGGTCACCAGCGCAAACTCGGTGACCCCGGCGCTTGATCGGGGCGGCACACCGCGCACCATCCGTGGCGAGTTATCCACGCAGGGCAGCCCCAGGTTTTCCAGCCAGTCGGCCAACCCGCATGCGGTGGGAATATCCAAACGCACGAACGCACCCGGGATCAACCGAAGAAGGTGAGTGATCAAGTGTCGGGCCTGCTCCGGGTGTTGCGCGACGACGGGGCCAATGAGGTGGCCGCGACCAAACTGGCGGAGCAGGGCGCACCCTTGCAGGTGCCCCTCTACTTCGACGCCCACCACGTGCTCGGCCGTCGGCAGCAGGTCGTTGAGTACACCGGTGCGGTCCAGGCCGCTGGCGGCATTGGCCAGTTCGATTACCTTGGGGTAGTCGGCCCGGTTCAGTACGCGACACTGCGCGTGGCGGGTCTCGGGTAGGGGCTCCGGCGTCTGCGGCACGCCCTGATGTTGCTGAATCCGCGCAAATTCAACGAATCCCATGCTGGCGTACAGCGGCGCGCCTGACTCGGTGGCATTGAGGATCGGCGTGCGCGGGCCCACGCTGTCCAGGCACAGATTCATCAAGCGACGCCCGATGCCTTTGCGCTGGTGCTGATGACTGACGATCACCAGGCCGATGGACGAATAAGCCCCCTGATGGCAGGCGAATGCGACGCCTGCCAAGACACCGTCCTGTTCGGCGACGAAGCCTTCGGATGTGCGCTGCACCATCGCCCAGTCTTCCTCGCGGTGCGGCCATTTGAGGTGCATGGACAGTGCATGGGCGGCGGGCATGTCGGCGGCGGTTGCCGGGCGATACAGGTAAGCGCAATTCACATCGGTTTCCTCTGCTGGCAAGCAGGCACCGAGCCTACAGTGCGTTGCGGCTGTGGCGGTAATCGCTGACGGCCTCGTACACCGCCTTGCGCAGGCGGTTGATGCCGCCGATGGGGCGGTGTTCTTCCACGCCGAACCAGGGGTTGAATGACTGGTTGTCACAGGCGAGATTCAGCGCGGGCGTGTCGAAGTCCTGCGCGGGAATCCGCACCTTGGCCACGGTTTCAAAAGGTGCGTCGCTTTCCTTCCATTCGATGCTGGTGTCTTCAATGGGCATGAATGTCTGCGGGTTCTGTCGCTGGATCTGCAACACGAAGCACGCGGGTACGCGGTCGGCGGAGAGCTGCTGGTTCAGGGCGCTGCGCAGGAAGTTCGGCAGGTCCAGGTTCTGTTTGGGCAATGTATATTCCGGACAGCTTTGCGGGTCGGGGGCGACGCGGAACTTGGCGTTGGCCGCACCGAACTTGTAAGGCGAAACCGAAAAGTAGGTGGTCTGCGTCGGGCTGGCCGGGGCGGGGGCGAGGGTTGCCAGGGCGATGAACAGGTGGCGTATCTGCCAGGTGCGTGGGTCTGCCTTGGGGAAGAACGCCAGCGCTTTCTTGCCATCCGCCTGGGCCCCGATGTTCTGCGCATATTCGGCCACATCGCTGACAAAGAAGTTCGGGTGGCTGAACATCACGAAGTCCTGTTCCGTGCGCGCTTGCTGATCGGCCATCAGCTGTTTGCCCGGTACATCCAGCAGTTTGATGGCCATACCGCGGGCATCGCGGATGCTGTCGAATTGCGGGTAGGCGTTGCCGTTGGACAAGCGCATCGTCGCCTGCCAGGTCTTGCCCGGCTCGGCGAATACACCCTGGCGCAAGGCCGGGTCGAGGTCGGCCAGCACGCTGACTTCGGCTTTCACACAGCCATGCGCCTTGGCATGGGCATCGCGCAGGTAGCGCGTGCCTTCGCGGTGCTGGTCGACGATGCGTACCGCCGTCTGAATGATGCCCTGGGTCATGGCGGCCTCGCCGGGCGGAATCTGCTCATTTGGCGACACCGGGCCGCTGTGTTGCCAGGCGTACCAGGCGCTGGCGCCGAGCCAACCGAGCAGGCCAAGACCCACCAGCCACAGCAAGGTTTTACCGAGAAACCCGCCGAGACGCAGCCAGAGGCGGGCGAGCAGGGAAGGTCGGTCATAGCGGGATCGAGTCATCATGGCAGTTGTTGCTCCAGCGGGCCGCCCAGCACTTTGAGGTATTCCAGCAGCGCCCAGCGTTCCTGCGGCAGCAAGCCACGGCCGATGACGCCGTTGCCACGCTGGCCGGCACGGAATTCGTGGCCGCTGTTGTGGTTGCCGGTAATCTTGGTGTCGAACAGGAAGGCGTTCTTGAAGGCAGTGGTTTCAAAGCCCAGGTGACGCGGGTCGTAGTTGAACGTGCCTTTATAGAAGGTGCTGCTGCGTTCATCCTGGGGTGAAAGCAACTGGTAAATCGTCGGCACGGAACCGTTGTGCAGGAACGGCGGGGTGGCCCACACGCCCGCTAGCGGCCGGGCTTTGTAAGCACGTAATTCGCGCACCCCGATGGGCAGGTCAAACCCATCCAGGCCGGGGCGTTCGGCGGGAGTCACGCCTGCGGCGCGGTAGGCGTGTTCTTCAACGAACGCGGTGACATATGCCAGGCCCTGGGCCACGGACAGGTGTTTGGGGTCCAGTGGCGTGGTTGGTGTGGGGTGCAGCTGCACATTGAGCGTGGCCAGTTCCGCTGGGTCCCATTGCAGGGCGCTGAGGTCGTAGCGCTGGTCGGCAATGTTGTTGGCGGTATTGGGGTCGGTGCCGATGTAGTCCACCGCCAGCATCTTCAATTGTTGCACCGGGCGACCCTTGTCCTGGGTGACGCTGGGCACGTGGCAACCTGCGCAGTTTTCCGCGAACAGTGCGCGGCCTCGAGCGGCGAGCGGTTTGTCGATGGCGCCGAACAGCTCTTGCGGCCAGATGGGCGGCTTGAGGCGCTGCAAGGTTTCTTCGATCAGGTTCAGATCACGCACGCGTACGCTGGACGGGTAGCGCGCGTCGCCCTGCAAAGGCTGGCTGGCAGCGTCGAAGAAGTCCAGGGTCGCGCCGACGCCGAGGGCTTCACCGATATTGCGTGCCATGGGTTGCTGGGCCGAACCGTTCCATTGCACCCAGTCGAAGGTCCAGATATCCCACAGCTGCGGGTAGTCCACCGGGGCGTTGGCGATGCGGTAGTTCTGCGGCGAAATGGCATCGCCGAAGCTGGCATTGGCGATGCGGCCGAAGGCGTCGGTGCGCCCCGGTCCTTCTTCGG
Organism: Pseudomonas sp. R4-34-07; assembly: GCF_003852375.1. NCBI lineage: Bacteria > Pseudomonadati > Pseudomonadota > Gammaproteobacteria > Pseudomonadales > Pseudomonadaceae > Pseudomonas > Pseudomonas sp. R4-34-07. Next base: position 1,900,607 of record NZ_CP027760.1, read on the forward strand.
TGGGGTAGAGGCCCCGGTGGGTATCGTTCCAGGCGACCTTAATGAATGTGTCCAACGACTGTTTGAAGTCCCGGCGCAGTTGGCTGTGCTCGGCTTCGTAGCGGTCGCCCAGGACCTGGCGGGCGAAGCGCTCGAACTTCCACGGGTTGTAATAAGTTGCCGCAAGGCTGGCGACCAGGGCTTGGCCGAAGCTGCCGCCGCGCAAGGTCGGCACGCTTGACGGCAGCACATGCTGGGCTGAGCCGCCGTCGATGCGCAGGGCCTGGCCCTTGAAGTGCAACTCACCGGTGTGGCAGGCGGCGCAGGTGATATCCAGGTATTCAACGTCGCTGCCGGCATTTTTATGCCGGGCGAAACCTACAGGCAGGTTGCCGGGGTTTTGCGTGGTGGGCACTTGCTTGGGGTCGACCAGGAAACCGAAACGGGCCAGGTACTCAGGCGTGGCAAAACGGCGCTCGGAAAACGGCAGCTCCAGGGCGCTGAACCAGTCGTAGTGCAGGCCTTTGACCTGGGTGCCCTGGGGTGTGAAGTAGTAGGTCTGGCGGTCGGCGGCGCTCCATTGATCCTGGTAGTGCACCTGCTCCACGGGCACGTAATCCGGCAGCTTGGGGTTGACGATGTAGTAGAGCACCACGGCCAGAATCAGGCCCAGGGCGATGAGGATCACGAGGAAAACACGGGAAAAAATGCGCAAGTTAACTATCCTTGTCGAGTTATCACGTTGTTATGCCACTACGCCAAGGGTGCGGCAAGTGGCCATGAGCCTGGTAGTGGCCGTCCCACGATCCGTCGCGGGCCTTCATCATGGATGAAATGCTTTTAAACACGTGAACTTATCAGACGTTTCCTGCTCACATGCCGGTAGCCATTGGTCGTGGCCGCCTGATAAGCTCGCGACTTTATTCGAATGCCCTTTTGGCGCATGAACAAGGAAATAGCATGAAACAGCATCGGTTGGCGGCGGCGGTGGCCCTGGTTAGCCTGGTACTTGCGGGTTGTGATTCGCAGACCAGCGTAGAGCTGAAAACCCCGGCGCAAAAAGCTTCCTACGGCATCGGCCTGAACATGGGCAAAAGCCTTGCCCAGGAAGGCATGGATGACCTGGACTCCAAAGCGGTAGCCCAGGGCATTGAAGATGCGGTCGGCAAGAAAGAGCAGAAGCTCAAGGACGACGAACTGGTTGAAGCCTTTGCCGCGCTGCAAAAGCGCGCTGAAGAACGCATGACCAAAATGAGCGAAGAGTCGGCGGCAGCCGGCAAGAAATTCCTCGAAGACAACGCCAAGAAAGACGGCGTCGTCACCACCGCTTCCGGTCTGCAGTACAAGATCGTCAAGAAAGCCGACGGCGCCCAGCCCAAGCCGACCGACGTGGTGACTGTTCACTACACCGGCAAGCTCACCAACGGCACCACCTTTGACAGCTCCGTAGACCGTGGCAGCCCGATTGACCTGCCGGTCAGCGGTGTGATCCCAGGTTGGGTCGAAGGCCTGCAACTGATGCACGTAGGCGAGAAGGTCGAGCTGTACATCCCGTCCGACCTGGCTTACGGCGCCCAGAGCCCGAGCCCGACGATTCCAGCCAACTCCGTGCTGGTATTCGACCTGGAGCTGCTGGCCATCAAGGACCCAGCCAAGGCTGACGCCGCTGCCGCACCTGCTGCACCTGCCGCCAAGAAGTAATCGGCGCTTGAACAGACAACGCCCCGTTTCGACGGGGCGTTGTCGTTTATGGGGGTCTAGGCGCTGCAAACCCCCGGCAAATCCAAACGAACGTCCGCAACCTGAAGCAGTCTGATATAAAACTCGAGCACGGGTAGCCGCACACGCCTGCCAAGTCAATGAAATCTTGGGTTTTTTTGATGTGCGCAAAAAACGCCCGATCTGACTGCAAGCCTTGTAGTCCGTGGCTTTCAGCCAGGAAAAAAGGCTCTGTTCACAAGGTTATCCACAATTTGTGTGGATAACCTTTCTGTCGTATGGAACTGGAGTGACCCATGAAACCACCCTTCAATTTCACCCGCTTCCTGCCCATGGCCGCACGTCTGCTCGGGCGTGGCCGTTTGCCAACGCTGCTGTTCGCGGTCGCTGCCAAGGGCTCAAGCCAGGGCAATCGCCTGGGCCAGCTCAAGGATGATCTCAAGTTGCTCCAGGCCCTGTGCCTGGCCTACTGGCGCGGCGAATATCGGGCGATCAGCCCCAAGGCGTTGATCTCGGTGGTGGCGGGGCTGATGTACTTCCTCAGTCCGATTGACGCGATCCCGGACTTTATCCCAATGTTCGGCATGCTCGATGACATCGCCGTGCTGGCATGGGTCATGAAGACCCTGAGCGGCGAGCTGAGCGCGTTTCGTGCCTGGCGTGACGCGCAGCGCCCGGAAAAGCTGGCCGTGGTCGAGCGCCTGCCCGCCACACCCGAGCTGCTCGCCCGGGAAAATCCGCAAAAAAACTAATGCTATTGACTATCCTCTGCGACCTCTATGGCTGTTAGGATTACACTTCTAAGGAAAGAACTTACTTAGTAAGTGTTTTTATCCTACGGGGCAGTCATGGATATCCAGATCATTTCACGCAATGGCGAACCCGAATATGCGGTGTTGCCATGGGACCAGTACCAGGCGCTGCTAAAAGCGGCCGGTCAGCAACCCCCCACATTCGCTCCTTCCCCTGCCGCACCCACTGTCACCGACCAGGACCTGCGCCCGCTCGCAGCCCTGCGCGGCCTGCGTGAAGCCAAGGGCCTGGCCATCGAAACCCTGGCGCGCACGGTGGGTATCAGCCCCTCGTACCTGGGTTTGATTGAAACGGGTGAACGCCAGCCGGATGCCGCCATTCGCCGCAGCCTGGCCTGGGAATTGGGCGTTGCAGGTTGGAGGGAAGAATCGTGAGCCTACGTATCAGCCGTCAACATTGGGATGGGTTACTCAACGAACTGGACCAGGCACGCCGCCAGCGCCATCTGCTGACCTACCGTGCGCTGCTCGAGCGCTTGCAGTTCCCGACGCCGGCGATGCAGACCCTGGCCGCCGCCCTGGAGCACCTGGCGGCGCTGGACGCCAAGGCCGAGCAGCCGCTGCGCAGCTCGCTGGTGATCAGCCAGGGCGCCAGCCGCTTGCCGCGTACGGGGTTCTTTGAGTGTGTGGAGCGCCTGGGACGTTTCAGCGGGCCTTCCGACGGCGTGGCCGCCGCCTCCTGGCACGCTTCGGAGGTGGTGCGGGTGTTCGAGTACGAGTACCCGGAATCCGCCGAAGCCTAAGCGGGCAGCAGGTCCAGGCTGTCGATCACATGGATGCTGTAGCCGGCCACTGCTTTGGCATGGTGCTTGGCCTGCGACGCCAGTTCCGCCAACTGGCTGGCATCAAGTTGCGCACAGGCCTGTGGATACAAATGCACCACCCCAATCGACAGTGAAAGCAACGCGAACTCCTGGCGTACGCCCTGGCGGTTGAGTGCGACGAAGCAGCCGGCGTCGAGGTGCTCGGCGCGGTAGAAGCGCCGGCATTGGGTGTGAAAGTCATCCAGCAGTTGATTGAGGCGTTTGCGCCAGTCCTGTGGGCCCAGCACCAGTAAAAAGTCATCGCCACCGATATGCCCGACAAAGTCGCGGCTGGGGTCGACCCGGTCGTTCAGGCACTGCGCCAGGCACAACAGCACCTCATCCCCGCGCCCATAACCATAGATATCGTTGAATGGCTTGAAGCTGTCGATGTCCACGTAGCAGATCACCGATTCACGCTGCTGCTGCAGCAGACGCGTCAAGCACTGCTGGATCGGCACGTTGCCCGGTAACAGGGTGAGCGGGTTGGCGTAACGCGCCTGCTGGATTTTCAGCTCGGTGATCAGCTTGAGCACATCGATGACCCGGCCCAGGCCCAGATAATCACCGTTCAAGGTAATGATGAAATCTTCTTCAATGCGTTGCCGCGCGCGGCTGGTCAGCAAGCGGCTGACCTGCTGCAGGGACTGGCTCAACTCCACGGCCAGGAAGTCGTCGCTCATCAGGCGACTGATCGGCTTGCGGGCGAACAGGTCGGTAGCGAAGGGTTTGAGCAGCGCGTCCGACAGCGAGTGTCGATGCACAATGCCGACCGGGTGGCCGCGGCTATCGAGCACCGCCAGTGAATTGAGATTGGCCTGGCGGCGGAAGGATTCGAGCACCTGGGCGGTTGCGGTGTTTTGGTCCACCGCCGGCTGTTCATTGAGCAGGGCGCTCAGGTCACTGCCTTCTTCACTGAGGGCGATATTGGCGTTATCCGGCTTGGGCAGCATCAAGCGTGCTTCTTGCGGCGGCTGTTCCTGGGGCCGGCAAAGCAGGTAGCCCTGGACCAGATCGACGCCCATGTCGGTCAACACCGCCAACTCTTCCGGCAATTCGATCCCTTCGGCGATCACTTGGGCGCGGGACGCCTTGGCGATCTGCATGATCGAACCGACGAATTCGCGCTTGAGGGCGTCCTGGTGAATGCCGTCGATAAAGTGCCGATCGATCTTCACATAATCCGGGCGCAGCTCCGACCACAACCGCAGGCTGGAGTAACCGGCGCCCAGGTCATCCAGAGCGATGGCAAAGCCCATGTCGCGATAATGATGCAACGCGGTCTGCAACAGCTGGAAATCATCAGTGGGGGTTTGTTCGGTGAGTTCGATCACCACCTGGCTGGGAGCAATCCCGAAGTCGCGCAGCAGCTGCAGCGTGCGTCCGGGTTGGTGCGCTGTCTCCATCAGGGATTCCGGCGAGATATTGAGAAACAGCTTGCCCGGCAGCTTTTGTTCGCTGAAGCGTCGGCAGGCGCTCGCACGGCAAGCCATTTCCAGTTCGCTCAGACGCCCGGCATGGCTGGCGATGGAGAACAGCGCGACGGGGGAGTGCAGCGGGCTGTTGGACGGGCCCCGACTGAGGGCCTCATAGCCGAGAACGCGCCGTTCAGACAAGCAGATGATGGGTTGGAACAGGCTGTGCAAACTGCCTTGAGCCAGGATAGAGCCCAGTGCATCCAGCTGTTCGGTCATGGTCATGGCAATCTCGAGCGAAAAAAAAGGACCGCAGGCGTGAAGCCTGCGGTCCTTTATTTCACGACAGAATGATGTCTATATGATGACACTCCGAGGAGCGATCACATTAAATTGCCATCATTTACTGCTTGGCCACCTGCTTGGTGATTTTCAGGTAGTCCAGCAGGATGCGACCGGTCTCGGCCAGATAGGCGTCGTCTTCCGGCTTGGTTTTATCTGCCTCGGTAGGCAGCGCATCTTCATCTTCTTTCTTCAGCTCTTTGAGCGGCTCTTCGCCCTTGGCCTTGCGGCGCACGTTTTCCAGGACAAGCTGTTGATTTTCAATGTCGGCGTGCTGCTTGCGACGATCCGCCTCGTTGAGGCTGACGGTTTTCTCTTCCATCAACTTCTTGGCCAGGGCCAGCTTGTCGCGGATGAAGACGAACTCGGCATCCTTGGCGGAGCGCGTGTCGTGGTCAGCTTTGAGCTGGGTCAGGAACGGTTTGAACGGGTCCGACGCCGGCTTGATCGCAGGACGGATGGTGTCCCACGGCATGGCTTCGGGCAGGGCGCTCTCGCCGATTTCCTTGGTGTCGATGATCGACGGGAAGTCGATGTCCGGCAGTACACCCTGATGCTGGGTGCTCTGCCCGGAAACCCGGTAGAACTTGGCCAGCGTCAGTTTGAGCTCGCCATGGTTCAGCGGCTGGATGGTCTGCACGGTGCCTTTGCCGAAGGTCTGGCCACCGATGATCAGCGCTCGGTGGTAGTCCTGCATGGCGCCGGCGAAAATCTCCGAAGCCGAGGCCGAGAGACGGTTGACCAGCAATGCCATCGGCCCTTTGTAGAAGGCGCCCGGGTTTTCGTCTTCCAGCACGTCGACACGGCCGTCAGCGTTGCGCACCAACACGGTCGGGCCCTTGTCGATGAACAGGCTGGTCAGCTCGGTGGCTTCCTGCAGGGAACCGCCGCCGTTGTTGCGCAGGTCGATGACCACGCCGTCGACTTTTTCCTTCTGCAGTTCCGTCAGGATTTTCTTCACGTCGCGTGTGGTGGACTTGTAGTCCGGGTCACCGGCGCGGAAGGCCTTGAAGTCCAGGTAGAAGGCCGGGATTTCAATCACACCCAGCTTGTAGTCCTTGCCATCCTGCTTGAGGCTGAGGACTTTCTTCTGCACGGCCTGGTCTTCGAGTTTCACCGCTTCACGGGTGATCGACACGATCTTGCTGGTCTGGTCGTTCGGTGCATTGGTGTGCGGAATCACTTCCAGGCGCACCACGCTGCCTTTGGGCCCGCGGATCAGCTTGACCACTTCGTCCAGGCGCCAGCCGACCACATCGACCATCTCTTTGTCGGCCTGGGCCACACCGATGATCTTGTCGGCCGGGGCGACCTGCTTGGTCTTGTCCGCCGGACCCGCCGGTACCAGGCGCACGATCTTGACTTGGTCATTGTCGCTTTGCAGGACGGCACCGATGCCTTCCAGGGACAGACTCATGTTGATATCAAAATTTTCCGCGTTATCTGGCGACAGATAATTGGTGTGCGGGTCGTAGGACATCGCGAAAGTGTTGATGTAAGCCTGGAAGATGTCTTCGGCACGGGTCTGGTCCAGGCGCGCCAGTTGATTCTTGTAGCGCTTGGTCAACAGTTCCTGGATGGCCTTGGGCTCTTTGCCGGCGATCTTCAGGCGCAGCACCTCGTCCTTGACGCGTTTGCGCCACAGGTCGTCGAGTGCGGCGGTGCTGGTCAGCCAAGGGGCGTCCTTGCGGTCCACCAGAAGGGTTTCCTTCTCGGTGAAGTCGAGCTTGTCGATGCCTTTGTTCAACTCACCCAAAGCGAAGTCCAGACGCGCTTTGACACGGTCCAGGTAACGCTTGTAGATGGTGAAACCTGGCTGCAGGTCGCCGCTCTTGAGGAAATCGTCGAACTGGGTCTTCCATTTGTCGAACTCAGTGATATCACTGGCCAGGAAGTAGCTGCGCGACGGATCCAGCAGCTTGAGGTAGCTGTCGTAGATGATCACCGAGCGCGCGTCATCCAGCGGCGGCTTGCTGTAGTGATGGCGCTTGAGCAACTCGACGACGTTAAGGCTGGCAATCACCTCATCGCGATCAGGCTGAAGGTTGTCCCAGCTATTGGCTGCGAACGTATTGGTCGACATCGACGCGAAGCCGAGACCAATGAAAAGAGCGAGGGCGGTGCTGGGGAACAGATGCTTCATGCTGATTCGACGCGGGGGCAATTGATAACGCATATTAGGCCGTCTTTGAGGGAGCCGGTTCCATATGGTCCGGTCGCATAATGCAAAAAGCCCGGCGCTACTGCTACGGGCTCAGTCCGGACTCACTATGGAGGCACTGTGAAAGCATTGCAAGGCGTTGAGGGTGATGTCGGGCGGTGGAATAGCTCGCTCCTACGTGCGATGTAGGCCAAGTTCGCATTTGTGAGGTGGTAGCGAACTCTCAGCGCGCTGAATTCCAGAGTGGGAGGGGGCTTGCTCCCGATGGCCGTGTGTCAGTGAAGAATGTTTCATCTGATACACCGCCATCGGGAGCAAGCCCCCTCCCACATGGGATCCCGGTTGGTTCAGACCCAGTGGTGGATCGGCCAGCCGGCGTTTTCTGCGTGTTCGCGCAGTACCGGGTCCGGGTTGACCACCTGCGGATGGTCCACCTTGAGCAATAACGGCAGGTCATTGCGCGAATCCGAATAGAAATACGCGCCCTCCAGGTTTTCACCTTCCTGCTCCAACCATGCCAGCAGCCGGGTGATCTTGCCTTCGCGGTACGTCAGCACGCCTACCGTACGGCCGCTGTACACGCCATGGCTGACATCCAGCTCGATGCCGAGCACTTCGTCGATACCGATGCGCGCCGCAATCGGTGTGACCAGGTGTGTACCCGAGGCGGAAATCACCAGGATCCGGTCGCCATTGGCGCGGTGCCGGGCGATGGTCTTGGTCGCGTCGCTGTAGATCAGCGGCTCGATCACGTCCTCGACCCAGGGCTCCACCAGGTGTTCGATTTCTTCCGGGGTGCGGCCGATCATCGGCTCCAGGCTGAAATCCATGAAGTCTTCCATGCTCAACTCGCCCCGGCTGTAGGCCGCCATCAGTTCGTCGTTCCTGCGCATGAAGGATTCCGGGTCGACCCAGCCCAGGCGGCCCATCTGTGCGCTCCATAACGTGGCGCAGTCGCCGTGGATCAGGGTGTCGTCCAGATCAAAAATTACCAATGCCATCCGTCTGCTCTCTCAGTCAATCGTCGCCCGTCAGGCTACTTCACACAGGGCGCTGGGGTCGATGGAAAGTGCCAGGCGCTGGCCGTCCGGATGCAGATCATCGGCGCTGCGGTTGAGCACATCCACTACCAACTCCACGCCACGCGCTTCGATACGGTAGCGAATTACGTTGCCCAACAGGCTGTGGCTGCGCACCAGCGCATCGAGTTCGCCGCTGCGGCTCAGTTCGATGGCTTCGGGGCGGATCGCGATGCGCCCGCTGATTGGACGTTGCAGCAGTTGGCTGGCCTTGTCGGCATCCAATAGGTTGTAGTTGCCGATAAAACCGGCGGCGAAGACATCCACCGGCGCGGTGTAGAGGGTCTCGGCATCGCCGCTCTGCACGATCTTGCCCTGGTTCATCAGGAAGATGCGGTCCGACATGGTCAGGGCTTCTTCCTGGTCGTGGGTGACGAAGATGGTGGTCAGCCCCAATTCGCGCTGGATCTGGCGGATCTGCTCGCGCAGGTGTTTGCGAATCCGGGCATCCAGCGCCGACAGCGGTTCATCCAGCAACAACAGGCGCGGGCGGGTCACCAGGGAACGGGCGAGGGCGACGCGCTGGCATTGGCCGCCGGACATCTGATGCGGGTAGCGGCCGGCGAGGTCTTTGAGTTCCACCAATTGCAGGACGTCCTGCACCCGCTTGTGGCTGTCATCGGCGTTGACCTTCTGCATGCGCAGGCCGAAGGCAACGTTCTGCTCCACGGTCATGTTGGGGAACAGCGCATAGCTCTGGAACACCATGCCGATGTGGCGTTTCTGCGGGCTCAGCGGGACGATGTCCTGGCCGTCCAGCAGGATTTTCCCACTGTCCACCGGGGTCAGCCCGGCGATGCAGCGCAGCAGGGTCGACTTGCCGCAACCGGACGGCCCGAGCAGGGTGACGAACTCGCCCTTGGCGATTTCGCAGTTGATATCACTGAATACCGGCGTGCCGGCGTAGCCTTTTTGCAGGTGTTGGACGCTGACGAAGCTCATTGGCTTTTGTCCTTGTTCAAGATATTGGCGGCCCAGGTCAGCACCAGCACAAAGAAGAAGTAGGAGATCACGACGGCGCTGGTGAAGTGGCCGCTGCTGTTGCGCATGTTGTTCAGGTACACCTGCAGGGTTTCATAGCGGGTGCCGACCAGGATGTTGGCGAACACGAACTCACCGAACAGGAAGGAGAACGACAGCAGCAGCGCCACCATCAGGCCTTTGCGCAGATTGGGCAGGACCACGAAGATCGCGGCTTGCCAGGTGCTGGCGCCGAGCAGTTGCGACGCGTCCATCAAGTCGCGCAGGTTGATGGCCTGCAGGTTATTGGTGATCGCGCGGTACATGAACGGCAGCGCCACGGTGAAGTAGCAGCCAATCAGAATCCACGGCGTGCCCACCATCGCCAAGGGGCCGGAACCGTACAACTGCAGCAGGCCCACTGACGACACCACCGGTGGCACGGCGAACGGCAGCAGGATCAGGATGTTCATCAGCGCATCCAGCTTGGGGAAGTGGTAATGCACCACGAACAGCAACGGCAGGATCAACACCACCGAAAGGATCAGCGCGCCCACGCACACCAGCAACGATTGCGCGAAAGCCATCAGGAAGCGCGGGTCGCTCCATAGCTGCGTGTACCATTTCAGGCTGAAACCGGCGGGCAGGATGGTGGCCGACCAACTGCTGGAGATGGAATAGACAAAGGTGCCCACCAGCGGCAGCACCAGGATCAGGAACAGTATGTACACCACCACCCGGTGGTAGAGCGATGCCGGGCCGGCTTCAGCGCGAGACATGGTAGCTCCTCTTGAGCAGCAGTTGATGGACCACCGTAACCACGGTCATCAGCGCCACCAGCACCACGGCCAGGGCACTGGCCAGGTTCGGGTCCAGCGACACGTCGCCGGAAACCAGCCCCGCGATGCGGATCGGCAGCACGTTGAAGTTGCCGGTGGTGAGGGCGTACACCGTGGCGTAGGCACCCAGGGCGTTGGCCAGCAGAATCACGAAGGTGCCGAGCAGCGCGGGCGTCAGGACCGGCAAGCCGATATGCCGCCAGAAGTGCCAGCCATTGGCGCCGAGCAGGGCGGCCGACTCACGCCAGTCTTCGCGCAACGCGTCGAAGGCCGGGTACAGCAGCAGCACGCCGAGGGGAATCTGGAAATACGTGTAAAGAATGATCAAGCCGGTTTTCGAGTACAGGTTGAAGTCCTGAATGATCCCCGCCTGCTTGAGCATGATGGTGATGCTGCCGTTGAACCCCAGCAGGATGATGAACGCGAAGGCCAGGGGCACGCCGGCAAAGTTGCTGGTCATGTTGGCGAAGGCGGTGACGAAGTTGCGCAGCGGCGAGTCGACCCGGCGCAGGGAGTAACTGCCCAGCGTGGCGATGATGATGCCGAAGACGCTGGAGTAGAAACTGATCTCGAGGCTGAACTGGATCGCTTGCAGGTAGAACTTCGAGCTGAAGATGCGCGTGAAGTTTTCCAGGCTCCAACCGCTGTCTTCGGTTTGCAGGCTGTTGATCAGCACCCAGACCAACGGCGCGATTTCGAACACGATAAAGAACAGCGCGAAGGGCACCAGGCACAGCAAGGCCAGCCATTTGCCGCGATTCATGGCATTCACTTGAGCAACTCCCGGCAGACAGGCTTGTCGTGGGGTACGCCGAGCAGCTCGCAGACGGTACCGCACAGCTCGGTCTGTTTCGGCGCGGCGTTGGCATCCAGGCTGAAGGCGTCGCCAAGCACAAACAGCGGCACTTCGCGCTCTTCCGGCAGCAGGCCGTTGTGGGAGCGGTCGTTGTTCATGCCGTGGTCGGCGGTGACCAGCACCTGGTAACCGGCGTCGAGCCAGCCCTGCAGGTAGTCGGCGAGAATGATGTCGGCCGAGCGTGCGCTGTTGCGGTACTGCGCGCTGTCGAGGCCGTGCTTGTGGCCGGCGTCGTCGATGTTCATCGGGTGCACCAGCAGAAAGTCCGGCGCGTGCGCAAGGCGCAGGCTTTCGGCGTCGGCCAGCAGGTGGGAATCCGGGTAGTGGTCATTCCAGTAAAAATGCCCATGCTGGATCGCCAGCGTCTGATCGTCGGTATGACGATCTCGAGCGGCGAGAAAGGGGCTGCGGTTATACAGTTCGCTCACCCAGTGGTAAGCCGCCGCTGCGGTGGTCAAGCCGGCATCGCGGGCGTAATGAAAAATGCTGCGCTGGTTGGACAGGCGCGAGACGCTGTTGTGGACGATGCCGCTCAGGATCGGCGCAACGCCGGTCAGGATGCATTCATACAGCGGGCGGGACAGGGCAGGCAGTTCACATTCCAGTGTGTAGAGGGCTGCGCGTCCTGCGCCGACATAGGCCTGCAAATGCCCCATGGCGTGCCGGGCAACCGCGAAGTTCAGGCCGTCGAGCACGACAAGGATGACAGGGTGCTTCATGGGGGAGAGCGCTCCGCAGCAATAGACTTGACTCAATTTCCCTGGAGGAACGAGGTCAAAAGTGTGGGAGGGGGCTTGCTCCCGATAGCGGTGGTTCAGTTACAGATACTGAGACTGACACATCGCAATCGGGAGCAAGCCCCCTCCCACATTGGATCTCCAGTGGATTTCCAATGTGGGCGACAGGCTTACTTCATTTCTACGATGACCTGCTCGTTCCACAGCTGCGGCAGCTTTTTGGACGTGGCTTCCCAGGCATCGGCATCCTTGATCGGCTGCGGGTTAGCCTTGGTGTACTGCTCACCCGGGATCAGGTTCTTGGCGATGTCAGCCGGCAGTTTCAAGTCGGTTTCGGCGCGGATCGGGCGTGCATTGCCTTTGGCCAGGTTGATCTGGCCGGCATCGCTGAAGATGTATTCGCGCGTCAGCTTGGCGGCGTTCGGGTGTTTGGCGTACTTGTTGATGATGGTGGTGTAGCCGGATTTCACCGAGCCATCCGACGGGATCAGCACCACGTAGTCATCCGGGTTGGCCATCTTGGCTTTATAGCTCAGGCCGTTGAAGTCCCAGACGATACCCACTTCGACTTCGCCTTTTTCCATGGTGGCGATGGTCGGGTTGGACAGCGAGAGGCGACCTTGCTGGGCGATCTTGGTGAAAAATTGCAGGCCCGGCGCGATGTTCTTCTCGTCGCCTTTATTGGCGATGGCGGCTGCCAGCACAGCGTTGGAAGCCTGGGCCGCGGTGCTTACGTCACCCACCGAGACCTTGTACTTGCCGGTTTGCAGGTCGGCCCAACTGGTGGGCACTTCGGAGCCGTGCAGCAACTTCTTGTTGACGATAAACGCGATGGTGCCGGTGTAGGCCAGCGCCCAATGGCCGTCCTTGTCTTTCGCCCAATCCGGCACCTGGGCCCAGGTGGACGGTTTGTAAGGCTGGGTCACTTCCTGCTTCACCGCGATGGGGCCGAAGGCCGCGCCCACGTCGCCGATATCAGCGCTGGCATTGTCTTTTTCGGCTTTGAACTTGGCTATTTCCTGGGCCGAACTCATGTCGGTGTCGATGTGCTTGAGGCCATAGGTCTTGGCCAGGTCTTCCCAGGTGCCTTTCCAGTTGGCCCAGTCATCGGGCATGCCGACGCTGTTCACGGCGCCCTCGGATTTGGCGGCGGCTTCCAGGGTTTTTAGATCGGTATCAGCGGCCATGGCTGCGGTGCACATGGCAATGGTCGAGCCTAACAGTGATGCCAGGAAAAGCTGTTTCATCCGAAGCTCCTTTGGGCGTTTTCAACGCGGCGTTTTATGCAGGCGGTGTGGTTGGTCTAGGTCAGAGCAATACCTGAGCCAATCTAGACGCGATGGATGACAGTTTCATGTCGATGTCGTTTTTGAGGCGCTGATGTCGTTCGGCGCAGACTTAGCGTAGACCATGCCCAAGTGCCCGTAACGCCTGGACTTGGCCGATGTATTGCAGGGTGTGGTGCACGCGGGTGATGCGGCTGTCATCTGTCGGTCATCTGCAATGCCTAGGCTGGCGCAACATTGAGGTGGGCCGTTTATGCAGCTCTATGTGCACTTGAATGGTGCTGGTCTAGTCCAGATAGGTAACGTTAATGCGTGACGAGGCAATCAAAGCGGTAACCTCCATCGGGCTGGCACTGCAGGAGCAGATCGACCACGGCCTGTTGCCGCCCGCCAGCAAACTGCCCGCCGAGCGCAAGCTCAGCGAGTTGTTTGGTACCACTCGCATTACCGTGCGGGAAGCCTTGTTACAGCTTGAAGCCCAAGGGCAGATCTATCGCGAGGAGCGCCGAGGCTGGTTCGTCTCGCCGCCTCGGTTGGCCTACAACCTGATGCAGCGCAGCCACTTTCACGCGATGGTCAACGACCAGGGCCGGGTGGCATCGACCCAGGTGATTTCTGCGCGCCTGCAACCGGCATCGGCTGCGGTGTGCGCCTGGTTACAGTTGCCGGCGCTGTCCAGCGTGATCCAGATCTGCCGGGGGCGGCGGATCGATGGGCGGCTGGTGCTGTACGTCGAGCACTACCTGAACCCGCAGTATTTTCCTGGGATCCTGGCGTGCGACCTGAATCAGTCGATGACCGAACTGTATGCGCGCAAGTACGACTTGCACTATGGCCGGGTGCGTTTCGAGATCGTACCGACCTCACTGCCGGTGGAGGCCGCCGCTGCGTTGCGCGTATCGGTGGGCAGCCCGGGCTTGCGGATCGCCAGGGTCAACTATGACCAGCACCAGCGCTTGATCGACTGCGACCTGGAGTTCTGGCGGCATGATGCGATACATGTAGGTGTGGACGTGGTTTGAGGCTATGACGAGGGCGTGAGTGCCTTGATCACCTGATCCACATTGGTTTGCAGCTCCGTCACCGGGTCGACACCGTCCACATTCAACACCAGCAGGGTGGCGCCGCCAGCCGTGACCGCCGCTTTCACCGCCTCACTCGGCTGGCGGTGGTGCAGCACCGTCGCCACATCGTTGGTTTTCAACTGCGCACTGAGCTGTTGCAGCGCTTCAGGCGTCCAGTCCGCATCTGGCCGTGCATCGGTACTGACCAGTTCCAGGTTCAGGCTACTGACCAGATAGGCAAAGTGATCGCTCAAGCTGACCACACTCAGGTTATCGGCCTGGGCCAGGCGCGCCTCGCTGTCGGCGGCGAGCTTGAGCAGGTGCTGCTTGAGCGCGGCCAGGTTCGCATCGATCTGCGGTTTGGCACCCGGCGCCAGGCGGCTCAGGTCGGCCGCCAATACATCTGCCATGCGCCCCATGTTGTTGCCCGACTGCCACGGTTGGCTGTTCAAGCCATCACTGACGCCCGGCTGCACGGCGATGCCCGGTAAACCGCCATCCACCGGGCGCGCAGCGTCGACTTCGACAATGCGGATATTGCTGCGCCGCGCCACGGGGTAGAGCGGGTCATCCGCCCACAGCGAGCGCAGGCCGATGGCGGCATCGGCATCCTGGGCCAGTTGACTCAGCGCTGGCGCACCGCGCCCGGTGAAGTACGAAACCTGCCGCGAACCGGGCAGGTTGGCGGGGGCGGCGCGTTCGAGCTGCACATCGGTGCCTTTGAGCAGCACTTGCGCGAGGCCGTAGGTGATCGGCAACGAGGCCAGCACCTTGACCGGTTTTACTGTGTTGGGCTTGGTCAGCGCGGCATGGCCAAGGCCATGGTTGGCGACGAAGTCCCTGGTTTGAAAGCCATCCACGACGGCGAACGACGGGGTGCTGATCAGGCAAGCCATGGCCAGGGCCAGTGGGCGAAAGTCAGGGCGCATTATCCAAGATTCCCTTTGAGGCTGGGCACCGTACCGCGCGCGATCGCGGCGAGGGCGAAGGCGATACCGGCGACCAGGATGATTGCGGCGCCGGACGGCACCGGCAGGTCGAAGATGATTGGCAGCAGGATGCCGCACAGGGTGCTGGCGGTCGCAATCGCCACCGACACCCAGAAGAAACCTTTAAGCGACTGGCTCAGCAGCCGCGCCGCCGCCGCCGGGATCACCAGCAGCGCACCGACCAGGATGGCGCCGATCACCTTGACCGCCGCGACGGTGATCAGCGTCACCAGGATTACGAACAGATAGTCCAGGGTCTTCACCGCCACTCCGCGCACCGCCGCCAATTGCGGGTTGAAGCTGGCGAGCATGATGCGGTTGTACAGCGGCAGCGCCAGGGCCATCACCAGCGAACCGACGACCGCCAGCACCAGCAAGTCGTTGCCATTGACCGTCAGCACCGAACCGAACAGCACGTTTTCCAGGATGTGCACATTGATCTTGCCGGCCAGGATCAGCAGCAGGCTTGCGCCCAGCGCCAGGGACACCGACAGGAACACGCCGATCAGCGTATCCGGCGCCAGGCCGGTACGGTTACGCAGGTAGTTGAGCAGGATGCCGAACAGCAGGCAGTAGCCGAACAGGCTGCCGTAGGGCCCGGTATAGGGTTCCCCGAGCAGGATGCCCACGGCCACGCCGGTCAACGCGGCATGCCCGACCGCTTCGGAGAAAAACGCAAAGCGCTTGACCACCACCAGCGTGCCCAGCCCGCCCAGCACCGGGCCGATCAGCAGACCGGCGAGCAGGGCGTTGACCACAAAGCCGTAGGCCAGTGCCTCGGGCAGATAACCGGCAGACGCCCAGCCCTGGACCATCAGGCGAAACGCTTCATAACTCATTGCGCCAGGCTCCTGGGGTGAGTGGAGAACAGGGTCAGCAGGCGGTCGGGGGTGAGTGCCTGTTTCGGCGTGGCGTCGAACAGTACGCGGCGGTTCAAGCCGGTTACGCGGTCGGCCAGGCGCCCGACTGCCTCCAGGTCGTGCTCGATCCACAGCACGGTAATCCCGGCCAGTCGCCAGTCATCGAGCAGCCGCTCGAACACCTGGATACCGGCCTCATCGAGGGCCGACATCGGTTCATCCAGCACCAGCAATTGCGGCGCCGGAATCAGCCCCTGAGCCAGCAATACCCGCTGGCGTTCACCGCCGGACAAGGCGCCCATGCGCCGCTTGCGCTTGTCCTGCATGCCAACCCGTTCCAGCGCCTCGCCAATCGCGCCGGCGTAGTGCCGGGACAGGCCGAGAAACGCCGGCCGCCGCTGGCACATCGCGGCCATGAAGTCATCCACGGTCATCGGCAAACCCCGGTCGAATTCCAGGGCCTGGGGCACATAGCCAATGGTGCCGGGGCTGCCCGGCCACTCCAGGCTCAAGCGGCCCTGGTGCGGCGTTTGCCCGAGCAGGGTCTTGATCAGCGAGCTTTTGCCGCCGCCATTCGGGCCGACCAACGCGTGAATGCTGCCGGGCCGTACCTGAAAGCTCACCCCATCGAGAATCACGGTGCGGCCCAAGGTCAGCGACACCTGGTTAAAATCGAGGGTCGGGCCACAGGCCAGGTTCAGCGGTTGCGCCGCCGTCATGTTCCCGACTCCTGGATCGCGCGAACCACGGTGTCGAGGTTGCCGGTCATTTCCACCTCATACTTTTGCGCGCTGTATTCACCGTAGGAAATATGCGACAGCGGATACAGCTTGACCCCGGATTCCCGTTGAATTGTGTCGACATAGGAAGACGGGAAATCCATTTCCGAGAAAATCACTTTCACGTCCAGGGCGCGCAGTTCATCAATGGTTTTCTTCAACTGGCTGGGGCTGGGCTCGATGCCGTGGGCCGGTTCGACCACGGCGGTGACTTCCAGGCCGAACTCGCGCAGCAGGTAGTCATAAGCCGCGTGCACCGTGGCCACGCGCAGGTCCGGGTTGGGCGCGCTGGTCAGCTTGGCCAGGGCATCGGCGCGCATCTGGCGCAGGCGTTTGCCGTAGGCGCGGGCGTTCTGGGTGTAGGTCTTGGCGTTGTCCGGGTCGAGCTTGCCCAACTCGCGGGCGATGTTGTTGACCTGGGCAATCGACGCACTGATCGACAGGAACGTGTGCGGGTTGACCACCTTGCCCGCACCGCGCGCGGCATTGCCGGTGGCGGCCAGCAGGGGCACATTGGCGTTGGCTTCGATCACCGCGATGTCCGGGCGCTCGCTGGTGGCGATCATGCGGTCGGCGAAGTCATCATGCCCCACGCCGTTGAGCACGATCACGTCCAGAGTACCTATGCGCTTGATGTCTTCGGCGCGCGGCTCGTAGGCATGGGGGTTGAACCCGGCCGGAATCAGTGGCACCACCTCGGCCTTGTCGCCGACGATGTTGGCCACGTAGCTGTAGTAAGGATGCAAGGTGATGCCGATGCGCAGGCGTTTACCCGCCTCGGCGTTCGCCAGGGGCGCGAGCATCAGGCTGAACAGGCCAACCAGCAACAGGCGCAACAGGGGAGATGAAATGGACATGGGCAATCGGTCTTCTCGTTCAGTGGCGGTGCTGGCGGGTCACGCCAGCATCGAATTGCGCGACCACTTGCCGCCAGCCGGCAGCGATCAGCGCCTGGTCAGTGAGGTCGGAGGGGGCAGCCAGGTCGTTGCCACGGTTGAGCCAGATATCCGGCTCGGTGCCCTGCACGCGCATCAACAGCGAACCGCTGGTGCCCGGTGCCTGGCTCAAGCCCAGGTAGGCCGAGGGGGCGAGCAGCTGCCAGCGATGATCGCCACGGCTGACGGAGCTGGCGTCCTGGGCAAACGGCGCAAAGCCTTCCTGGGCCAATTGGTCCGGTGTCGGCAGGGCGTTTTGCTCCTGCTGCAGCAAATGGATTTCATCCAGGGTCACCCGCAGGTCGGCGTAGATGCCCTGTTCGGCGGCGCTCAGGTCGCGTCGGGCATCCAGTTGGTGGCTTGGCACCGTTGCGAGCTGCTGGGTCTCACCGTGCAAGGCCACCACCGTTCCCGACACCGCCAGGATGATCAGGCACAGCAACAGCACGTAAAGGGTTTCATGACCCGCGCCGGCCGGGCGCACTACCTGTACGGTACTCATGGCGCCTGGATATCCGCTTGGTCGATTTCCACCACGTGACCGGGGCCGGCATCGAACAGCACATAGAATTCGGCTGCGGGTTTCTTGAAGGTCAGGGTCGAATCCTCACCGAGCTTGCCCGGCACCAGGATGGTCTCGTCGTAGCCGATCACATCCAGGGTCACGCCCGGAGCGCCGCTGCCATCGGAGAACCCCCCTTTGCACTGGATCTGCTCGCCGGGAATTTCCTTGCATTCGCACATCGGGTTGTGGGCGAAGGCCACGTCAGTGAAGCCGGCGCTCAGCACTAGCACGCAAGCGGCGCGCATCAGGCGCTTGAACATCATGGTTTGACTCCTTGCTTGTTCAGCCAGGCAACAGTGGCGGGCGAGGCCTGGCTCAGTGGAATGGAACCCTGGTGCATGCTGCCGTCCCAGCCTTCCATGGTGACCCACAGTTCAGCGTCGACCGGCGTGCGTTCCGGCACCGGCAGGACGGCGCCCATGCGGTAGGGTGTGCCAAAGAAGATCACCCCGGCCGCCCGCAGGCTGCGCGGTTTGCCGATGCGCAGGTAAGTCGCCTTGACCTGCTCGGCGCAGGTGGCGCACAGGGCGGCGTTAAAGGTTTTCATCGGGCCGGCCGGATCCGGGCGCGGGCCTTCGTTGCGAAATTCCGCGAGGGTCAGGCTCCAGGGGCCGACTTGAACGTCCCCGGCGACCCGCTCGCCGATGCCGGCATCGCCGCGAAACAGCGCGGCATCGGCAAAATACTTGGGCATGAACCCCAGCGGCACCAGCAACAGCAGGATGTTTATATGAAAACGCCACTTCAGCCAGCATGCGCGCAGCGGGGAAGAGGGTTTGGTCGCGACCTTGCTCATCAGTGCGTCTCCGAGGTTTCAGCCTGCAGGGCAGGGATGGGCACAGGCGGGCGCTGGGTCTTGGCCTCGCGTTTGAGGGCGTGGAGGGTGGCCAGGGCGGTGCGCTTGGTCCAGATCAGCAAGCCGCTCAGCACCATCATGCTCAGCACCAGGCCGAAGAAGGCCCAGATCAGCTTGATCCACAGGCCACCGAAGTCACCGGTGTGCAGCGGGCGCATGGACTCGGTGACGAACTCCAGCGTGGTGCGGTCGGACAGCAGGTGCGAGACCGCGATTTCACCGCTGTAGGGGTTCAGTTGCGCGGTCTGGAACATCAGCGGGTACCAGCCGCGCCCGCCGATCTGCAGGTGGCTGTAGGCATTGAGCGGCAGGAAGGCAAACGTGGCCTCCAGCCCAGGAATGCGCTGGGTGGCGATCTTGATCGCTTCGTCCAGGGCAATCATCGGGGCCGGCACGCCGGGGGCGGACAGCGGCACCTTCTCCCGGGCAATCACCGGCACGATGGGCTCGCTGGAGATGGAAATCTGGTTGTCGGCCAGGGTCGCCTCGATCAGGAACCAGGTGCCGGTAATGGAAATGACGGCGATGAACCAGATCGACCAGATACCGCTCAGGCGGTGAAAATCACCCCAGAAGATGCGCGCGCCGTGGCGGATGCGCAGAGTAGGGCGCAAAAAGCCTTTCCAGAAGCGCTTGTACACCACAAGCCCGGTGATCAATGAGGCCAGCAAGGGCAGGCCGAGCGCCGACACCAGGTACCAGCCCCAGCTGTAGCCATTGGTGAACGGCACCAGCCACCAGCCGTGCAGGGCACGGGTAAATTGCTTGAAGTCGAACGATGGGCTGATGCCCTGGATGGCGCCCGTGTAGGGGTTGGCATAGGCCTCGACCGAACGCCCGTCCGGGTAGCTGAGGCCGACGGTCAACGCGAAGTGTGATTCGTCGGGGCGGATGATCGAGCGCACGATGACCTGAGGCTCGTCGCGCTTGATGGCGGCGATTACCTGGTCGAAGCTCAGCGGCTGGGCATCATCCGACGGCTTGGTCGCACGGATATCCGGGTTGGCCAGCCAGACGATTTCCTGGCTGACCACCGCCAGGGTGCCGGTGACGCAGACGATCAGTACAAAGAACCAGATGGGCAGCGCCAGCCAGCTGTGTACGAGAAACCAGAGTTTTGAGCGTGACTTCTTCGACATGTGAATGAGGGTCTTGATCGGAGGGGCGATGGAAGCCCGGAAAAGGCCGGTCGTAGCTTTTGCTGACGCGACGGGCTGTATCTAAGTTAAGACGGATGAGAATGAGAAATCCCCAAGGGGGAAATGAAAGAAAATGTTTCAGGTTCGCAGGAACGTCCTGCGCGCGAGTGACGATCGCCTGGGATTCCACTGCGGGCGGTCCATGGAAAGCGCAAGCTGTAGGTCAAGTTTTCATTGGGGTACGTAGTGGTATAAGTATAAAAAACCATGGAGAAACGTGGGAATACATGGTTGCGAGTGTTATTTACTTTTTAAATGAGCGAGGAAATGCCCCTGTTTATGGGGATCTGAGCGACGGTGTAGTTTAAATCCGAAAAAAAGACAACTTGCGTCTGTTGACGGCATAGAGACCATAGGCTTAATTAGGTGCTGGCCTGGAAGTCAGAAAAATCTAAAACAAGGAGTGTGATTACATGAACCTATCAGGGCTTTATCCGCACGCTGCAATAATAAGTTTTTATCCCTTCCCCGTGTGGCTGATTGAATCAGCTCCTTGATTGCGGCCTGTCGCCTAAGTCGATTGTCATTGTTGCGAATATCACTGTTCCGCCAGGGAAGAGTGCGCATTCATATGCCTGAACAGAGAGTACATACTCATGTCGATTTACGATCAAGACATTCATCGCTCAGTACAGTGGCAAGACTGGCGCTGGCAGCAGAAGAATGCGTTGCGTGATGAACCGACACTTCGCGATGCCTGCGGGGGGTGGGGCGAGGACACCACCGCGCATATCGAACACAACCTGCAAGGGCGCAAGATGCAGATCACGCCTTACTACATCGAGCTGATCAAACGTTCTCTTACCACCGGCGCGGTCACGGACCACCCGCTATGGCGGCAAGTGGTGCCGTATTGGAGCGAGCAGGTCGAGGGTGATTACGATGGCACTTCCGAAAATTGGGAGTTGGGCCATGAAATGAAGACGCCCATCTGCCAGCACAAGTACGACAATCGCGTCATCCTGCGCACCACCAATACCTGCAACGCCTATTGCCAGTTTTGCTTCGAAGCGCTGCGCACGCTGCAGGTGGGCACTGACAAGGCCAACGCCAGCAAGGATTCCTTCATGGAATCGGTCGAGTACATCCGCGGCAACCCGGCCATCGAAGAAGTGATTCTCAGTGGCGGCGACCCGTTGATGCTGGCCGACCGCAAG
This sequence comes from Pseudomonas sp. R4-34-07, assembly GCF_003852375.1. NCBI lineage: Bacteria > Pseudomonadati > Pseudomonadota > Gammaproteobacteria > Pseudomonadales > Pseudomonadaceae > Pseudomonas > Pseudomonas sp. R4-34-07. The sequence goes on from NZ_CP027760.1 coordinate 1,921,999, forward strand.
CTCGACGAGTACCTGGCCGCCCTGCGCGGGATCAGTGATGACTTGCTGATCCGTATTCACTCCCGGGCCCTGAGCTTCAACCCGTATCGCGTGACCGATGAATTGATCGCGATGTTGGAAAAGTACAAGGTCAATGCCTTTGGCGTGCACGTGTGCCATCCGCTCGAACTCAGCCCTGACTTTGCGGTGGCGGTCAAACGTATACAGAGCGTCGTGCCGATTGTCTTTTCCAATATGCCATTGTTACGGGGCGTCAACGATGATGAAGCGACCCTGCATAAACTCTTCATCGATCTTTATCGTCTGGGCGTAAAACCGTATTACTTATATCACTTCATGCCGTTTTCACCCGGTGCGTCGGAATATAAGGCATCGATCAGCCAGGCCATCGCGATCATGGATCGCCTCAAACGGCGAGTGTCTAATATCGCCCTGCCTGAATATGTTCTACCGCACGCACAAGGCAAGTTCACGGTGCCGCTGTTGGACTTTGAAAAACCTGAGAATTTGCCGTACTTCGAAGTTCGCGATGGGCAGCGCCATTATTGTTTCCGTAACTGGGAAGGGCAGTGGTGCAGTTGGCAGGATGCCTGAATCAACGTATGGACTGAGGCGGTATAAGTGATGAAACAAGACGCCATTCTTTTTATTGATGTCGATGACAGTACTGCTGTCCGTTATAACTACCGAGAGCCGCATTTTGCGGTGGCCCGCGCTCAGGGCCTGGTGTGCCTGACGGCGGGGGTGACTGGGCGCAGGCATCTGCAACGGCTCAGGGATGACAGTGATGCGGTGTTCCTGCTCGACGCACTCAACGAGGAGGCCATCCTCGACCTGGTTGGCCAGCTCGATGAGCAGTATCAGATTCGCGCAATTTTCTGCCAGGCCGGTCATCCGTCTGCGCAAGGCGAAGTCGGCTGCATCGTGGCACGGGCGTCCCGGCGCCTGGGCCTGGTGCACAGCTGTCCCGAGGCGATTGCCGCGTGCAACAACAAGTTCCTGATGCGCAGGGTACTGAAACAGCACGCCATTCGTTCCGTGCCGTTTGCGCTGTGCAATGACGAACAACAACTCCAGCAGAATGCCGAGCGGGTGGGTTACCCGTTGATCGCCAAACCGCCGTTTGGTGGTGCTTCGGCGTTTATCAAGAAGTGCGCCAATTGGGCCGAGCTGCGCAGCCACTACGCGCTGTTCGTCAGGGATCACGGCGGCGCCGCGTATGCGGATTTCTACGGCTGTGTGCACACCCTGCCGGAAGACGACGGCCAACGGCATGACTACATCCCCGGGCGCAGTCTCTTGCTGGAAGGCTACATCCCCGGTATCGAAGGCAGTGTGGAATGCGTGGTGGCCGGCGAGCGCGTCCATCCGCTGCTGATCAACGAAAAGCTGCTGTTGACCGAGCGCAGTGGCACGGTCCTGGAAAACCTGCTGATTTCCCCACCGACCTCCTTCACCGACAGCCAGTGCGCGCAGATCCGCGAGTACGCCGTGGCGTGCCTGCACGCGGTCGGCCTGACCAACGCCGTGGTGCATTTCGAGTTCCGCATGACGGAGCAGGGGCCGGTGGTGATCGAGATCAACCCACGCGTGGGCGGGCTCTATGTGAACGCGGCGTTGCGCGACCTGGCCGGTATTGATCCCTACCAGGTGTATCTCTCATTGTTGACGGGCGGGCAGGATGTCACTGCGCAGTTGGAGGCGGGGGCACGCAAGGTTGCCGAGACGGGGCAGCATTACGCGATGCTGGCGATTTACCCGCAGCACAGCGGCCGGTTCGAGGGCATCGAAGGCATGGAGTACCTGGACCGTAACGCTGCGGTGCTGGAGTACGCCCAGCAGGAGCCGGGCCATATGATCGATGCGGACATCGAGGAGCACTATCTGCTCAAGTGCTGGGCCAAGGTCGACGACGCTGCCGACGCCCGCGCGCTGCATGACGCGGTCAGTCAGCATCTGCGCGTTATCATCGACCACCCAGTGGCAGGCTAGCGATATGGACATCCCACGAATTAGCGCGCAGTTGCGCGAGCAGCATTACTGCCATCGCCGTGACTTTGGCGAACTGGTCAATGTCGAGCCCGCAGAAGAGCAAAGTTTCCGGGCCTACTGGGCCAACCTGGTGCGCGACGAGGCGTTCAAGGCGTACACCCATCGTGAACGGCGGATTCTGCGCTATCGTTTATCACCTTCACGCCAGTTGCAGATCGACAGGAGCACCGCGTTCAAGTCGCCGGTCACCTACGCCGTCAACTATCGACAGGGGGTGAACCACTTGAGCTATAGCGAGGAGGGCTTTATCGAGCATCCACTGATGCGCAAGCTGCTGGCCACCGACCTGGCGGTGATCGCACCGCACCTGGGCGAACAGAGCTACACCATCGACATCCACCAGTTCCGCGTGCGTGCGGATGCGCAAGCGAGCAGCCCCACCACGTCGGGGATTCACCAGGATGGCCTGGATTGGGTGTTCATGCATTTTATCGGCGAGCACAACACCGTGCCGGTGGTGTCTGAAGTGTTCACCACTGAAGCGGAGCACAATCGGGTGTTGAATGTGCCCATGGAGCACTTCCTGGAAACCCTCGTGGTCAACGACCGCAGGCTCTACCATCGCGCCGGGGATGTACGGCCCAAGGTCGATTCGACACCCGCGTGGCGCGATATGCTGTTGGTCAGCCTGCGCAGCGTGCCCGCTGATGAAGAGGCGCCGCCCGCATGAGTCTCGATCAACAGCTTTACCTGTCGACCCGCAACGCGCGGCTGATCATTTTTGCTCGCGGCGTTTCGGACTTTGGCGCCTTTCTCAACCTGGTGGCCCTGTCCACCTATGTCTACTGGCTCAGCCAGAGCGTGGTGTTCGTCAGCATCTTCCTGGCGTGCCGCGTCACCGGTGGCATTGTCGCCAGCCTGTTTGGCATCCCGTTTTTCCGGCGCTTTGCCGGGCGCGGCACGTTGGCGGGGCTGGACCTGGCGCGAGCGTTGTTGCTGACGCCGCTGTTGGTGCTGATTCCCACCCATCAACTCAGCCTGTTGCCGTTCATTGCCTTTGGTATCGGCCTGTGCAATTCGCTGTTTGCCATTGGCCTCAACAGTCAGTTGCCCACCTGGGTTGCCCCTGAACAGCGGGTGAACACCAACGCCTGGATCACCTCGGCGGCCGCCACCGGCGCGGTGTTCGGCAGTTTGCTGTCGGGGCTGCTGATTGCCACAGGAGGATTCGAGGCGGTGTTCGCGGTGAATATCGGCACCTATGTGATTGCCGCTTGCCTGGTCATGCCACTGCGCGCGTTGTACAGCGTTGCCATCGCCGCCCATCGCGGGCTCTCGGCCGAATGGCGCGAGTTGACCAAGGGGCTGCGCGGCGCGCCGGTATTGGCCGCCATGTTGTTGATCAGCATGCTCGACACCCTTGGCAGCGCGGCGCATAACGTCGGCTGGCCGGTGCTGTCCCAGTACATTTCCCCGGACACGGCCAAAACGGTGATGGGGTATCTGCTGGCGGTCTGGGCCTGCGGCAAGTTTATCGGGGCACGTATTGCCAGTGCGCTGTTGAAAGGCCGTGGCACGCCCAGCATGGAACGCCTGTTCATGTTCGGCGTGGCGCTGATGTCCAGCGGCTTTATCCTGACGTTCCAGCAAACCCAATTGTGGCTGGCGCTGCTGTTGGTGGTGTGGGCGGGGTTGGGAGACGGGCTATCCGAGGTGGCGTTGGTCTCCCGTGCGCAAAGTGAACCGGATAGCCTGCGCCTGCCGCTGTTCAGTTTATTGACCCTGATTCAAATGGCGGGCTTCGGCGTGGGGATGCTGGTGGTCGGGCCGTTCTACCTGACGTGGACGCCGGCCCAGGTGATTGTGCTGTTCCATGGGCTACCGCTGACGGCGCTGGCGGTAATGACCCTGTGGCTGGGGTGCACGGCTTACCGAAGCCGGCCGGACGTGTCGGGTTCACCGCCCACGCGTTGATAGCGTCCGGTGGGAGGGGGTGAGCCCCTTCCCACCTGGGTAGTGCCTCAACTGGGTTCAAGCAACTGCGCTCCCGGCCCGCGCTCACCGAGTTGGTCACCCTGGTTGCGCAAAGGGCAGGCGTCCATCGACAAGCACCCGCAGCCGATACAGCCATTGAGCTTGTCGCGCAGTTGCACCAGCTTGTTGATCCGCTCATCCAGGTCTTCCCGCCAGCGTGCCGACAGGCGTGCCCAATCCTTGGCCGTCGGTGTGCGGCCTTCAGGTAATGCTTGCAGCGCCTCGCCGATGGTGGCCAACGGAATGCCCAGGCGTTGGGCGATCTTGATCACTACCACTCGCCGCAACACGTCACGCGGGTAGCGCCGTTGGTTACCGGCGTTGCGATTGCTCTTGATCAGCCCCTTGGTTTCGTAGAAATGCAGGGCGGTGACGGCCACGCCGCTACGGGCGGCCAACTGGCCAACGGTGAGTTCCTTGTTGAGCATAAAACCCCGATTCATTACTTGACCTTGACTTAACTAGAGGTTTTACCCTGCGTGGCACTGAATCGCAAGATTTTGCCTACGGAGAAAGGGGAGTGTTCATGCAGGTATCAGAGAAGAATCGCAGCTTCACGCAGTTGATCGAATTTCAGATCGACCCCCGCCAGCAGTCTGCCCTGGTGGCGGCCCTGACCCTCCAGAGCGAGCGACTGGCCGAGAACCATGGCGGCTTTTTGAGTGCGAGCGTGCAGGTCAGCGATGATGGGCGGCGGGTGCTCAACTGCCTGCAATGGCAATCGCGCGAGGATGGCGAGGCGGCATTCCGGCGCTTCGAGCAGGGCGGCGAAGACCTCTGGACGCTGATCCGGGCGCACCAGGCCAGGGCGGTGACCTTTGATTCGTTCCAGGTGCTGCGCAGTTTTGAGCGCAGCCATGACGACGCCTTGCACTGCCGCCTAAATGGATAGGTGCAGCATCCGCTCGCCCTGCAGGTTTTCCCCAGGTCGACGCTTGTTGACCGCCAGCTCGCCAATCTTGATCAGGCGCGTGCGCGTGACGTTGCGGCTCAAGCCCAGCAGGCTGGCGGTGTGCACCTGGTTGTAATGGCTGAAGCGGTAAGCGGCGCGTAACAGTGCATCCTCGACTTTTTCGTGCAGGGCGCCGGCCTGTTCCTCGAACAGCTTTTGAAAGGCGCGCGCCAGCAACGCTTCGGCGCTGTTGTCGGTGCCGTGCTGGCTGTCGTCCTGGCGTTCGATGCGCAGGTTCGACAGGCGCAGATCGTCGCGTTCGATCACGCTGTTGCGGCAGATCAGCAGGGTGTGGTGAATCACGTTTTCCAGCTCGCGGATATTGCCCGGCCAACTGTAGCTGCGCAGTTTTTGCTCGGCCTCACGGCTGATGGTGATCGGACCGTAGCCCAGGCGTTGGCTGTAGGCTTCGATGAAGTGTCGGGTCAGTGGCAGGATATCGCCGGGACGCTCGCGCAGGGGGCTCAGCTCCAGGCTGACCACGTCGAGACGGTAGTAGAGATCTTCGCGGAAGTGCCCGGCATTGATGGCCTTTTCCAGTTGCACGTTGGTTGCCGCCAGTACCCGGACGTTGATCGGAATGCTCTTGCGCGAGCCCAGGCGCACCACTTCGCGCTCCTGCAGCACGCGCAGCAACTTGACCTGAATAGCCATGGGCAGATCGCCGATTTCGTCGAGGAACAAGGTGCCGCCGTCCGCCTCTTCGAACCAGCCCGCCTTGGCGCTGAGGGCGCCGGTAAAGGCACCTTTTTCGTGGCCGAACAGCTCGGCTTCGACGAGGGATTCAGAGAACGCCCCGCAGTTCACCGCCACGAAGGGCCGGTTGCGCCGCGCGCTGAGGTTGTGGATATGCCGTGCCACCAGTTCTTTACCGGTGCCGGTTTCGCCGATGATCAGCACGCTGGCTTCGCTGGGCGCCACTTGCTGGATATGGTCGAGCAGGGCCTGGGATTTCGGGTCTTCGAACACCTGGGTCGTGGCACGGATCGAGGTCGCGAGGGCAGGCGAGGGTGGAAGGGTCAACAGCTGCATGGGCACCTCTCTCAGGAATAGAACGTGGGAATCGGCAGGGCCTGGTTTAACGCCCAGTCACCCAGTTCGTGGAGTTTGTAATCCAGCGGGTCGTGCAGGGTTTGCGTGCGCAGGTTGCGCCAGTGGCGGTCCAGGCGCAGTGACGCGTGGGTGGACCGCGCGCCGGTGACGTCGAACAGACGGGTACACAGGTCCAGGCCCTGGCGCGTCGCGGCCACTTTGGCGGTGGCGATGGCAATGGCCAGCTGGCCGCGTTCCTGTTCGCTGAGGCTTTGGCCTTTGGCCCATGCCTGGTCGAACAGCTCCGCGGCGTGTTCCACCAGCAGGCGTACGCCTTGCAGCGCGACCCAGAAGTCGCCGTAGTGGTGCAGCACGTAGGGGTCCTGGCGTACGTCCTCGGCCATGGATTTATGCCACGCACGGGTTTCGGTGAGCGTGTAGTGGCGCGCCTCTTCGAAAGCGCCTTCGGCAATGCCTAAAAACATATGGGTGAAGGTCAGTTGCGCGATCAACGGCCGCAGGCAGGCGAAAGGCGTGCTCAGTGGGCCCGGTTCGAGCAGTAATTCCGACTCCTCAACGCGCACCCGTTCAAAGCTTGCGCTGCCGCTGTCGGTCTGGCGCTGGCCAATGGTGTTCCAGTCATTGTGCAAGGTGATCCCGCTGCGCCCGCTGGGAATGGCGGCAATCAGCAGCTTGCCTCCGGCGCTTTCATCCACCGCCGAGGCGATGAGCATTTCTGAATCGTTGGCGCCGGAGCAGAAACTTTTCTTGCCGGAAAATTCCCGCCAGCCGCCGAAGTCCCTGACTACCGTACGCGTGTCCAGCGGGTTGAGAGCATTGCCCCAGAACCAGTTCTTGCGCGCGGTTTGTTCGAACCAGGGTTGCCATTGGTCCGGGCGCGCAAACAGGCGCACGGTGGCGAGCATCAAGTGGTGGAAGCCGAAGACATGGGCGATGGAACTGTCGACCTTGGCGAACTCGCGCACGATGCCCAGCGTTTCGCTCCAACGCGCATCGAGGCCGCCGTATTGGCGGGGAATACTCAGGGCGAGCAGGCCACTGTGGCGCAGGGCGTCACGTTCGGCCTTGGGTGTGCCGCCGCGTTCGTCACGCTCGACGGCGCTGAGGGCGAATTCGGCGGCCAGCAGTTTGGCGGTCTGCAGTGCACTGGGCAGCACGCTTTGGGGGTTGGCGGTCAAGGGAGAGCCTCAATCTTGTTTGGCAATGCAATCGGATGTGGGTTGGGCTCGTCTAGCGGGCAGTGTTGTGGTGTTTATAGAGGGATTCTTATATTCCGTAAATTAATTGATTTACATATTTATAGATCTTAAAAGAATATATGGTTGTGCCTATTGAGACTGCCGCCACGGTTGATAGCTACTATCGAGGACGGTGATTTTTCCCTGGGCAGGTGCGGGAGTAGCCTGTGTTCATTGACTCGACACCTCCTCCGCAGGGCTACCGCCATGAACCGTTCACTCGCCATCTCGCTGTTGCTTGTCACCGCTGTGCTCGCTGGATGTGCAACCCATCCGGCGCCTGAATTGCGTCCTTACACGGAACAGGAAACCAGACAGCTGGCGTTGGAAGCGCTGAGCCGCCGCGGATTGTCCTTCGATGACTATCAACAGCAGCGGGCGGCATTGACCGGCCAGCCACAAAAAACCTTTGGTTTTGATCATCAGGGCGAGATGAACGCCGAGCGCAACGTAGCCTTGAAGGATCGCCCCAGTTGAGCGGCGCTGTTGCGGTGAAGAACCCGAGTGTTCCCGTAAGGAAACTCGGGTTTTTTGTTTTCCATGGCGTGACTTCAGCCTGTTAAGCTGAATTTCAGGAGCGTTCCTACGCACATTTTCATAAAGTGGTCCTTCTATAACGGCATCCGATCAGTTAAACCTGACGACCTCTGTTCTGTTCGATGCCCCCCGCGACACTGTTCTCGGGAACACGCTCTGCGAGTTTTTAACATCATGAATAAACGTCCGTTGTATTTCGACTACGCCGCCACCACGCCGGTGGATGAGCGGGTCATCCAGGTGATGGTTGAGTGTCTGGGCTTCAATGCCAATTTCGGTAACCCGGCGTCCAGTTCCCACGCGTTCGGCCAAGCGGCCCGGCAAACGGTCGAGCAGGCGCGTCGCCAGGTGGCCGAACTGGTTGGCGCCCAGCCCGAGCAGATCGTCTGGACCTCCGGCGCCACCGAGTCCAACAACCTTGCACTCAAGGGCGTGGCCCAGGCGCGTGGCGTGGCGGGCGGGCATATCATCACCAGCCAGATCGAGCACAAGGCCACACTCGACACCGCGCGGCAATTGCAGGAAGCCGGGGTGGCGGTGACGTATCTGGTGCCTGATGCCGATGGCTTGATCAGTGTCGAGGCGGTCAGTGAAGCACTGCGTGAAGACACCTTTCTGGTCTCGCTGATGCTGGTCAATAACGAGCTGGGCACGTTGAACGACATCCCGGCTATCGGCGCACGGGTGCGCGAGCACGGGGCGTTGTTTCACGTGGACGCGGCGCAAGGGGCGGGCAAGGTGGTCATCGACCTGGCGCAGTGGCCGGTGGATTTGATGTCGTTTTCCGCGCACAAGCTTTACGGTCCGAAGGGCATCGGCGCGTTGTATGTAGGACCGCGTGCGCAGCAGAAGGTGTTGGCGCAGATTCATGGTGGCGGGCATGAGGGCGGCTTGCGTTCGGGTACCCTGGCCACTCACCAGATTGCGGGCATGGGCACGGCGTTCGCCCTGGCAGCAGCGTCTTTCGCCGAGGAGAAGGCACAGATCGTAGCCTTGCGTCAGCGTCTGCTGGATCAATTGGGGTCGATCGCGGGTGTGCGCCTCAACGGCAGCCCGACACAGCGAATCCCCCATACCCTTAGCCTTACGTTCAATGAAGGTGAATTCAACGCGGGTGCGTTGAGTGCAGGGATTGCCTTTTCGGCGACTTCAGCGTGCAATTCGGCCAGCAACGCGCCGTCCCATGTGCTTCTGGCCCTGGGGCATGACGCTCGCAGCGCCGGCCGTACCATTCGCCTGAGCCTGGGCCGGTTTACCACCGAGCGGGATATCGACGAAGCGGTACAACTGATCAAGTCGGCACTGGCCAGCGCACCGGCGTTCTGGGCCGTCTGAAACTTCATTCGCAGTGCATAACAATTATTAGCGGTTAGCAGGAGACACAATGACTACGCAGCCTTTGACCCATGGAACGGTTCCCCAGCGCCTGGCGCAAACCCGTGAGCTGATGAGCCGAGAGGGGATTCATGCCCTGCTGGTACCGTCTGCGGACCCGCATTTGTCCGAGTACCTGCCCGGATACTGGCAGGGGCGTCAATGGTTGTCCGGGTTCCATGGTTCGGTGGGGACGCTGATCGTCACTGCGGAGTTTGCCGGGGTGTGGGCCGACAGCCGCTACTGGGAACAGGCGAGCAAGGAGCTCAAGGGCAGCGGCATCGAACTGGTGAAACTGCAACCGGGCCAGCCCGGACCGCTGGAATGGCTGGCTGAACAGACCCCGGAAGGCGGCGTTGTGGCGGTGGATGGCGCGGTAATGGCCGTGGCCTCGGCGCGCACCCTGGGTGACAAGCTGGCGCAGCGTGGCGCGCGCTTGCGTACGGACATCGATCTGCTCAATGCCGTCTGGCACGACCGCCCGGCGCTGCCGAACCAGCCGATCTATCAGCACCTGCCGCCGCAGGCTACCCTCAGCCGCAGCGAAAAACTCGCGGCCCTGCGCGCCAGCCTGAAAGAAAAAGGCGCTGACTGGCATTTCATCGCGACCCTGGATGACATTGCCTGGTTGTTCAACCTGCGCGGTGGCGATGTATCGTTCAACCCAGTGTTCGTATCCTTTACCCTGATCAATCAACAGCAGGCCACCTTGTTCGTGGCGCTGAGCAAGGTCGATGCCGAGTTGCGCGCTGCGCTTGAGCGCGATGGCGTGAGCGTGCGCGACTACAGTGATGTGGCTGATGCGCTGCGAGCCGTACCGTCCGGAGCAAGCCTGCAGATTGATCCGGCCCGCGTGACGGCCGGTTTACTGGAGCACCTCAACGCCGGCGTGAAACGGGTGGAAGGCTTGAACCCCACCACGCTGGCCAAGTCGCGCAAAAGCCTGGCCGATGCCGAACATATTCGTCAGGCCATGGAACAGGATGGCGCCGCCTTGTGCGAATTTTTCGCCTGGCTGGAATCGGCCCTGGGACGTGAACGCATCACTGAACTGACTATCGATGAGCATCTGGCGGCAGCGCGTGCCCGCCGTCCGGGGTATGTGTCGCTGAGTTTCAATACCATTGCTGCCTTCAATGCCAATGGCGCGATGCCGCATTACCACGCCACGCCAGAAGAGCATGCCGTGATCGAAGGCGATGGCTTATTGCTGATCGACTCCGGCGGCCAGTACCTGGGCGGTACCACGGATATCACGCGTATGGTGCCCATCGGTACGCCGAGCGCAGAGCAGAAACGCGATTGCACGCGGGTGCTCAAGGGCGTGATTGCCTTGTCCAGCGCTCAATTCCCCAAAGGCATCCTGTCGCCGTTGCTGGACGCCATCGCGCGTGCGCCGATCTGGGCCGAGGGCGTGGATTACGGCCACGGTACGGGTCACGGTGTAGGGTATTTCCTCAACGTACACGAAGGCCCGCAGGTGATCGCCTACCAGGCTGCAGCTGCACCGCAAACGGCGATGCAGCCGGGCATGATCACGTCGATTGAGCCGGGCACCTACCGCCCTGGACGTTGGGGCGTGCGCATCGAAAACCTGGTGTTGAACCGTGAAGCGGGGACCACCGAATTTGGTGAGTTCCTCAGATTCGAAACCCTGACCTTGTGCCCGATCGACACCCGTTGCCTGGAGCCTTCCTTGCTCACGGCGGATGAGCGCGAGTGGTTCAACGCTTATCACGCCCAGGTGCGTGAACGCCTGAGCCCGTTACTCAGTGGCGAGGCGCTCACGTGGTTACAGGTGCGCACAGCGGCGATTTGATCGCGGGCTGACTGACGGCTTCGCGCTGTGCTGTTTTGATCGCGAGCGATCAAGACAGCGCTCAGGCGTCTACTTGCAAATGACGATCATGCTGCGACTGGTGTAGCCGGCAGGGTTGAGGCCGAAGGGGTAATCGCCGGGTTCTTCGGCGTTATCGCCGGATTTGGCGATCACCCGATAGCCCTTGGCGCCGCAGGAATCGGCCGCACTGGTGTAGCACTTATCCCAGGAGGAGGACAGGCCCGAGCAGTTGATATGCAGCCCTTTCTTGCCTCGCTTCACTTCTGTTTTCGTGGTCGCGGCACAGCCGGCAATGCCTACGACCAGCAACAGTATCAAAATTCGTTTCATTCCCATCCTTAAATAGCCGCTTCGCAAAAGAAACGAAGCCGGCCTTTACTCGCTCTCGAGCGTAGCGTTCATGCTGTCCGTGTCGAATTTCTCCATGAAAGACCTTCGTTTACGGCCTAAACATGGCCTAAATGAGCGGTAAATACCAGAGCTGCCTTTTAAAGAGGTCAGTCGGCGGGCACCAGCGGTTTGGATTCGTTGCGCATTGTCAGTGTGGCGCCGACGGAGGCTAGAATGATGCAGGTGATCGCCAGCCATTGCGCGAGCGTCAGGTGTTCATGCAGGAAGAACAGCCCGGAGAGGGCGCCGAACGCCGGCTCGACACTCATCAGGGTGCCGAAAGTACGTGCGGGCAGGCGAGTGAGCGCGACCATTTCCAGTGTGTAAGGCAGCGCTGTCGATAAAATGGCGACACCGATGGCGATGGGCATCAAGGCGGGAGTCAGCAGCGCGGTACCCGCGTGCACGATGCCGATTGGCGCGACGAACAAAGCGGCAATCATGACGCCGAGCGCGGCGGTCTGCACACCGTTATCGTTACCAGCCTTTTGGCCGAACAGAATATAAAGCGCCCAGCAGACACCAGCGCCGAGAGCATAGGCGGCACCGGTCACGTCGATGCCACTGCTGGTTTCGCCCGACGGTATCAGCAGGAGTAAACCGACGACTGCGAGCGCGATCCACAAGAAGTCCACTGCCCGGCGCGATGCATACAGGGCGACGGCGAGCGGGCCGGTGAACTCCAGCGCTACCGCAATACCCAGGGGCACGGTGCGCAACGACATATAGAAGAGAAAATTCATGCCGCCCAGCGCCATGCCGTAGACAACTACCGTGCGCAGGGACTTGGCCGTCAGCTTGGCGCGCCATGGGCGTAATAGAAGCAGCATGATCACGCTGGCGAAAATCAAGCGCAGGGTGGTGGTACCTTGCGCGCCGATGACAGGGAACATGCTTTTGGCCAGCGAGGCGCCGGACTGGATGGATGCCATCGCTATTAACAGCAGGCCAACAGGGAACAGTATGGAGGCCAGGCTGCGGGGTGGGGTGGTCATTGAAGGTTTTCGTCCGAAGTCTTTCATATAAAGGGCGCTGATGCGCTTAACGGGCACGCACTGCGCAATATACTGCTCAAGTGCAGAGGATTTAAAGGGTTTCGGGCTGTTTGATAGGAAATTCAAATTAAACGTTGACGGCAGATTCTGTGCGCCTATAATTCGCCCCACTTCCGGCGCAGTCGAAACGGAAAACTCCTTGGTAAACAATGAGTTAAGTAGGTTTCGATAGCAGGTTGCTTCAGTCCATCGAAGCCAAAAGGAAGTTGAAAAAGAGGTGTTGACAGCAGCGTGTAACGCTGTAGAATTCGCCTCCCGCTTACGAGAGATCGAAAGCGCAAGTGGTTGAAGTTGTTGAAGAAATCTTCGAAAACTTCTGAAAATAACCGCTTGACAGCAAATGAGGCTGCTGTAGAATGCGCGCCTCGGTTGAGACGAATAGCTCTTAACCAACCGCTCTTTAACAACTGAATCAAGCAATTCGTGTGGGTGCTTGTGGAGTCAGACTGATAGTCAACAAGATTATCAGCATCACAAGTTACTCCGCGAGAAATCAAAGATGTAACCAACGATTGCTGAGCCAAGTTTAGGGTTTCTTAAAAACCCAAAGATGTTTGAACTGAAGAGTTTGATCATGGCTCAGATTGAACGCTGGCGGCAGGCCTAACACATGCAAGTCGAGCGGTAGAGAGAAGCTTGCTTCTCTTGAGAGCGGCGGACGGGTGAGTAATGCCTAGGAATCTGCCTGGTAGTGGGGGATAACGTTCGGAAACGGACGCTAATACCGCATACGTCCTACGGGAGAAAGCAGGGGACCTTCGGGCCTTGCGCTATCAGATGAGCCTAGGTCGGATTAGCTAGTTGGTGAGGTAATGGCTCACCAAGGCGACGATCCGTAACTGGTCTGAGAGGATGATCAGTCACACTGGAACTGAGACACGGTCCAGACTCCTACGGGAGGCAGCAGTGGGGAATATTGGACAATGGGCGAAAGCCTGATCCAGCCATGCCGCGTGTGTGAAGAAGGTCTTCGGATTGTAAAGCACTTTAAGTTGGGAGGAAGGGCAGTTACCTAATACGTGATTGTTTTGACGTTACCGACAGAATAAGCACCGGCTAACTCTGTGCCAGCAGCCGCGGTAATACAGAGGGTGCAAGCGTTAATCGGAATTACTGGGCGTAAAGCGCGCGTAGGTGGTTTGTTAAGTTGGATGTGAAATCCCCGGGCTCAACCTGGGAACTGCATTCAAAACTGACTGACTAGAGTGTGGTAGAGGGTGGTGGAATTTCCTGTGTAGCGGTGAAATGCGTAGATATAGGAAGGAACACCAGTGGCGAAGGCGACCACCTGGACCAACACTGACACTGAGGTGCGAAAGCGTGGGGAGCAAACAGGATTAGATACCCTGGTAGTCCACGCCGTAAACGATGTCAACTAGCCGTTGGGAGCCTTGAGCTCTTAGTGGCGCAGCTAACGCATTAAGTTGACCGCCTGGGGAGTACGGCCGCAAGGTTAAAACTCAAATGAATTGACGGGGGCCCGCACAAGCGGTGGAGCATGTGGTTTAATTCGAAGCAACGCGAAGAACCTTACCAGGCCTTGACATCCAATGAACTTTCCAGAGATGGATTGGTGCCTTCGGGAACATTGAGACAGGTGCTGCATGGCTGTCGTCAGCTCGTGTCGTGAGATGTTGGGTTAAGTCCCGTAACGAGCGCAACCCTTGTCCTTAGTTACCAGCACGTTATGGTGGGCACTCTAAGGAGACTGCCGGTGACAAACCGGAGGAAGGTGGGGATGACGTCAAGTCATCATGGCCCTTACGGCCTGGGCTACACACGTGCTACAATGGTCGGTACAGAGGGTTGCCAAGCCGCGAGGTGGAGCTAATCCCAGAAAACCGATCGTAGTCCGGATCGCAGTCTGCAACTCGACTGCGTGAAGTCGGAATCGCTAGTAATCGCGAATCAGAATGTCGCGGTGAATACGTTCCCGGGCCTTGTACACACCGCCCGTCACACCATGGGAGTGGGTTGCACCAGAAGTAGCTAGTCTAACCTTCGGGGGGACGGTTACCACGGTGTGATTCATGACTGGGGTGAAGTCGTAACAAGGTAGCCGTAGGGGAACCTGCGGCTGGATCACCTCCTTAATCGACGACATCAGCTGCTTCATGAGCTCCCACACGAATTGCTTGATTCATTGAAGAAGACGAAAAGAAGCAGCCCGAAATTGGGTCTGTAGCTCAGTTGGTTAGAGCGCACCCCTGATAAGGGTGAGGTCGGCAGTTCGAATCTGCCCAGACCCACCAATTTTGTGTGGGAAACGCCTGTAGAAATACGGGGCCATAGCTCAGCTGGGAGAGCGCCTGCCTTGCACGCAGGAGGTCAACGGTTCGATCCCGTTTGGCTCCACCACTACTGCTTCTGTTTGTAGAAAGCTTAGAAATGAGCATTCCATCGCTGTGATGGTGAATGTTGATTTCTAGTCTTTGACTAGTTCGTTCTTTAAAAATTTGGGTATGTGATAGAAAGATAGACTGGACGTTACTTTCACTGGTAACGGCTCAGGCTAAGGTAAAATTTGTGAGTCACTCTTAATTGAGTATGATCGAATTTTCGGCGAATGTTGTCTTCACAGTATAACCAGATTGCTTGGGGTTATATGGTCAAGTGAAGAAGCGCATACGGTGGATGCCTTGGCAGTCAGAGGCGATGAAAGACGTGGTAGCCTGCGAAAAGCTTCGGGGAGTCGGCAAACAGACTTTGATCCGGAGATGTCTGAATGGGGGAACCCAACCATCATAAGATGGTTACCTTACACTGAATACATAGGTGTATGGAGCGAACCAGGGGAACTGAAACATCTAAGTACCCTGAGGAAAAGAAATCAACCGAGATTCCCTTAGTAGTGGCGAGCGAACGGGGACTAGCCCTTAAGTGGCTTTGAGATTAGCGGAACGCTCTGGAAAGTGCGGCCATAGTGGGTGATAGCCCTGTACGCGAAAATCTCTTAGTCATGAAATCGAGTAGGACGGAGCACGAGAAACTTTGTCTGAATATGGGGGGACCATCCTCCAAGGCTAAATACTACTGACTGACCGATAGTGAACTAGTACCGTGAGGGAAAGGCGAAAAGAACCCCGGAGAGGGGAGTGAAATAGATCCTGAAACCGTATGCGTACAAGCAGTGGGAGCCTACTTTGTTAGGTGACTGCGTACCTTTTGTATAATGGGTCAGCGACTTATTTTCAGTGGCGAGCTTAACCGAATAGGGGAGGCGTAGCGAAAGCGAGTCTTAATAGGGCGTCTAGTCGCTGGGAATAGACCCGAAACCGGGCGATCTATCCATGGGCAGGTTGAAGGTTGGGTAACACTAACTGGAGGACCGAACCGACTACCGTTGAAAAGTTAGCGGATGACCTGTGGATCGGAGTGAAAGGCTAATCAAGCTCGGAGATAGCTGGTTCTCCTCGAAAGCTATTTAGGTAGCGCCTCATGTATCACTGTAGGGGGTAGAGCACTGTTTCGGCTAGGGGGTCATCCCGACTTACCAAACCGATGCAAACTCCGAATACCTACAAGTGCCGAGCATGGGAGACACACGGCGGGTGCTAACGTCCGTCGTGAAAAGGGAAACAACCCAGACCGTCAGCTAAGGTCCCAAAGTTATGGTTAAGTGGGAAACGATGTGGGAAGGCTTAGACAGCTAGGAGGTTGGCTTAGAAGCAGCCACCCTTTAAAGAAAGCGTAATAGCTCACTAGTCGAGTCGGCCTGCGCGGAAGATGTAACGGGGCTCAAACCATACACCGAAGCTACGGGTATCACGCAAGTGATGCGGTAGAGGAGCGTTCTGTAAGCCTGTGAAGGTGAGTTGAGAAGCTTGCTGGAGGTATCAGAAGTGCGAATGCTGACATGAGTAACGACAATGGGTGTGAAAAACACCCACGCCGAAAGACCAAGGTTTCCTGCGCAACGTTAATCGACGCAGGGTTAGTCGGTCCCTAAGGCGAGGCTGAAAAGCGTAGTCGATGGAAAACAGGTTAATATTCCTGTACTTCTGGTTATTGCGATGGAGGGACGGAGAAGGCTAGGCCAGCTTGGCGTTGGTTGTCCAAGTTTAAGGTGGTAGGCTGGAATCTTAGGTAAATCCGGGATTCCAAGGCCGAGAGCTGATGACGAGTTGTCTTTTAGACGACGAAGTGGTTGATGCCATGCTTCCAAGAAAAGCTTCTAAGCTTCAGGTAACCAGGAACCGTACCCCAAACCGACACAGGTGGTTGGGTAGAGAATACCAAGGCGCTTGAGAGAACTCGGGTGAAGGAACTAGGCAAAATGGCACCGTAACTTCGGGAGAAGGTGCGCCGGTGAGGGTGAAGGACTTGCTCCGTAAGCTCATGCCGGTCGAAGATACCAGGCCGCTGCGACTGTTTATTAAAAACACAGCACTCTGCAAACACGAAAGTGGACGTATAGGGTGTGACGCCTGCCCGGTGCCGGAAGGTTAATTGATGGGGTTAGCTAACGCGAAGCTCTTGATCGAAGCCCCGGTAAACGGCGGCCGTAACTATAACGGTCCTAAGGTAGCGAAATTCCTTGTCGGGTAAGTTCCGACCTGCACGAATGGCGTAACGATGGCGGCGCTGTCTCCACCCGAGACTCAGTGAAATTGAAATCGCTGTGAAGATGCAGTGTATCCGCGGCTAGACGGAAAGACCCCGTGAACCTTTACTATAGCTTTGCACTGGACTTTGAATTTGCTTGTGTAGGATAGGTGGGAGGCTTTGAAGCGTGGACGCCAGTTCGCGTGGAGCCAACCTTGAAATACCACCCTGGCAACTTTGAGGTTCTAACTCAGGTCCGTTATCCGGATCGAGGACAGTGTATGGTGGGTAGTTTGACTGGGGCGGTCTCCTCCTAAAGAGTAACGGAGGAGTACGAAGGTGCGCTCAGACCGGTCGGAAATCGGTCGTAGAGTATAAAGGCAAAAGCGCGCTTGACTGCGAGACAGACACGTCGAGCAGGTACGAAAGTAGGTCTTAGTGATCCGGTGGTTCTGTATGGAAGGGCCATCGCTCAACGGATAAAAGGTACTCCGGGGATAACAGGCTGATACCGCCCAAGAGTTCATATCGACGGCGGTGTTTGGCACCTCGATGTCGGCTCATCACATCCTGGGGCTGAAGCCGGTCCCAAGGGTATGGCTGTTCGCCATTTAAAGTGGTACGCGAGCTGGGTTTAGAACGTCGTGAGACAGTTCGGTCCCTATCTGCCGTGGACGTTTGAGATTTGAGAGGGGCTGCTCCTAGTACGAGAGGACCGGAGTGGACGAACCTCTGGTGTTCCGGTTGTCACGCCAGTGGCATTGCCGGGTAGCTATGTTCGGAATAGATAACCGCTGAAAGCATCTAAGCGGGAAACTAGCCTCAAGATGAGATCTCACTGGGACCTTGAGTCCCCTGAAGGGCCGTCGAAGACTACGACGTTGATAGGTTGGGTGTGTAAGCGCTGTGAGGCGTTGAGCTAACCAATACTAATTGCCCGTGAGGCTTGACCATATAACACCCAAGCAATTTGTTGCTCCTAGTTGAAAGACGAAAGAGGCCAGATTGCGGTGTGTGAAGACGCAATGAACCGAAAGTTCGATGCTCACAAAACACCGAAACCTATCGCATACCCAATTTGCTGAAGCGAGGCCATCTGGCCACGACTCAGTACCCGAATTTCTTGACGACCATAGAGCATTGGAACCACCTGATCCCATCCCGAACTCAGTAGTGAAACGATGCATCGCCGATGGTAGTGTGGGGTTTCCCCATGTGAGAGTAGGTCATCGTCAAGATTAAATTCCGAAACCCCATTTGCGAAAGCAGATGGGGTTTTGTTTTGGGCGGTCGAAAAGTGCGACGGCTCTCCCAATGTGCACCATCACAGCGCGTTCGCCGCCCTTGCCTCACTTTCTCAATGATGAAATAACCCGCCGTTAAGGGAAATCGATGCAAAGTGTTTCTGCATTTTTGGTATGGTGCAGCACATTTTCACAAGGACTGACCCTTATCCGCAGGACGCGGCGTCGACCTTTTTCAACGAGATGCTGTAGAAATGCCTGAACCGATACCCATCAAGGACCACGAAAAAGAACACCGTCTGGTCAACAAACGTTTGCTCGCCTGTGCACTCCTGGTGATTGGCATCACCTGCGCCCTGGTGGGGCGCATGTACTTCCTGCAGGTCGTGCAATACGACTATCACGCCACCATTTCTGAAAACAATCGCGTTCACGTGCTGCCCATCACCCCTACGCGCGGCTTGATCTATGACCGCAACGGTGTGGTCCTGGCTGACAACCGACCCAGCTACAACCTGACCATAACCCGCGAACGCACCACCGACCTCAAGGGTGAGTTGGACGCGATCGTCAGTCTGTTGCACCTGCCCGCCGAAGATCGTGCCGTGTTCGACAAAGCGCTCAAGCAGGCCCGCCATCCGTTCGTCCCTGTCACGCTGTTCTACGAGCTGACCGAAGAGCAGATTGCCGTTCTGGCCGTCAACGAGTTCCGTCTACCGGGTGTAGACGTTGAGCCTCAGTTCGTCCGCCACTACCCGTTGGGTGCGCACTTCGCCCACTCCATCGGCTATGTCGGACGAATCAACGAGAAAGAATCCAAGGCCCTCGATTCGGTGGAATACCGCGGCACCCAGTCTATTGGCAAAACCGGTATCGAACGCTTCTACGAGTCTGAACTGCATGGTCACGTGGGTTATGAAGAAGTCGAAACCAACGCCCAAGGACGGGTATTGCGCGTGCTCAAGCACACTGATCCTATCCCCGGCAAAAACATTGTCCTGAGCCTCGACGTCAAGCTCCAGGGGGCCGCCGAAGAAGCCCTGGGTGACCGCCGTGGCTCGGTGGTTGCCCTGGACCCGCAAACCGGTGAAGTGCTGGCCATGGTCAGCAAACCGAGTTTCGACCCGAACCTGTTCGTCACCGGTATCAGCTTCAAGGAATATGCCGCGCTGCATGATTCCATCGATCGCCCGCTGTTCAACCGCGTGCTGCGCGGGCTGTATGCGCCCGGCTCAACCATCAAGCCTGAAGTGGCCATCGCCGGGCTCGACAGCGGCGTTGTCACCCCGCAAACCCGCGTGTTTGATCCCGGTTACTACCAGTTGCCGGACTTCGATCACAAATACCGCAACTGGAACCACAGTGGCGACGGCTGGGTAGACATGGACGCCGCCATCATGCGTTCCAATGACACCTACTTCTATGACCTGGCCCACAAGCTCGGCATCGATCGGCTGCATGATTACCTGGCCGAATTCGGCCTGGGTCAGAAGGTGTCCCTGGATATGTTCGAAGAGTCCGCCGGCCTGATGCCTTCCCAGGCCTGGAAACGCGCGACACGTCGCCAGCCCTGGTTCCCGGGCGAAACCGTGATCCTGGGTATCGGCCAGGGTTATATGCAAGTCACGCCGCTGCAACTGGCCCAAGCCACTGCGCTGATCGCCAATAAGGGTGTATGGAACCGCCCGCACCTGGCCAAGACCATCAACGGCGTGCCTCCGGTGGATGAGAATCCGATGCCCAACGTAGTGCTCAAGGACCCGCGTGATTGGGAACAGGTCAACCACGGCATGCAATTGGTAATGCACGACCCGCGTGGTATCGCTCGGGCCGCCGCGCAGGGTGCCCAATATCGCATCGCCGGCAAGAGCGGTACCGCGCAGGTGGTGGCGATCAAGCAGGGGGAGCGCTACAACCGCAACAAGACCCTGGAGCGTCACCGCGACAACGCCTTGTTTGTCGGCTTTGCGCCAGCCGAACACCCGAAGATCGTGATTTCAGTGATGATTGAAAACGGTGAGGCGGGTGGCCGTGTAGCCGGCCCGGTGGTGCGACAGATCATGGATGCCTGGCTGCTCGACCAGGAGGGTCACCTGAAGCCCCAATATGCGACGCCGGCCAAAGCGCCCGGCGATCCGCACGTTTAAGTCACACCTGCCATTCGCCCCAGCGCTCTATGTCGTCATAAGCCAGCCAGGGCACATCATGGGCTGTCCAGATATGCGCGGTGGGCCTGACGCCCGGATCATCGTCCAGCGTCGCCACCCGCACGATGACGTGGGGCTGGTGTGCGCGCTCGGCGATCAAATGCGAGCCACAGCGCGAACAGAAATGGCGCCGTTTGCCTGGCGATGACTCAAACGACGACAGCAATTCTTCACCGTGCGTCCAGCGAAAGTGCTCGCGCATCACCCCAGCCGTGGCGACAAAGGCTGCCGCATGCGCCTTGCGACAGCTGCCGCAATGGCAGTGACTGATGGGCATGTCCAGACGCTCCACCTGATAGCCCAC
Source organism: Pseudomonas sp. R4-34-07 (assembly GCF_003852375.1). Lineage (NCBI taxonomy): Bacteria > Pseudomonadati > Pseudomonadota > Gammaproteobacteria > Pseudomonadales > Pseudomonadaceae > Pseudomonas > Pseudomonas sp. R4-34-07. Next base: position 1,942,764 of record NZ_CP027760.1, read on the forward strand.
ACCTTTACACAAGCAACTTCCATTCAACGGTTCAGTCATAACTTATGGCCAGGTCAAGGATGGGGGCATCACCATTGCGCATAACCAAAGGTTGCGCATTGGTCGATGTCGCCTAGTGTTCAATGGAGGAGGTGACTTATGCACGTATTAGATCGCATCGAACGGAAAGTCCTGCTCAACGCATCACGTAAACAAGTCTGGGAAGCGCTTACGAACGCCGAACAATTTGGCGAGTGGTTCGGTATTGCCCTCAAGGGAAAAACCTTTGTTGCCGGCGAAACCATCGAAGCGCCGATCACCTACCCAGGCTACGAACATGTCGTGTGGAAGGCCAGAATCGAACGCATTCTGCCGCAAACCCTGTTTTCCTTCTGGTGGCATCCCTTCGCGGTAGAGAAAGACGTCGACTATGACCAGGAAACCCCGACGCTGGTGGAGTTCACCATCGAGGATCGCGCGCCGGGCATTCTGTTGCGGGTGGTCGAGTCCGGTTTCGACAAGGTGCCCCAGGCCAGGCGCCAGAAAGCGTTCAAGATGAATTCCCGTGGCTGGGACGAGCAGATGGGCAATATCGAAAACTATCTGGACAAGGCCCGGCGAGCCTGACGCGAACGGGCACCCACGTTTTTGAGATCACAGTTAACCTGCCGCGTTTGCCCGAATGCCGCGTAGAATCACGCCCTGAAAGCGATTCCTGAGGTGCGGTACGGTGGATTTACAGCAGGGGTTTGTCCTGACCCGGCATTGGCGCGACACCCCGGCGGGGACGGAGGTCAGTTTCTGGCTGGCGACCGACCAAGGGCCTCGGTGCATCCGTCTCCCCGTGCAGACCTCGGTGGTGTTCATTCCCGAAGCCCATCGCAAGCCGCTGGACTGGCTGCTTAAGGGCGAGCGCGATATCGAGTTGCGTGGGTTGCAGTTGTGCGATTTCCATCATCGGCCGGTCCTGGGTCTTTACGCCCGGCAGCACCGCCAGATAATGGATATCGAAAAGCGCCTGCGCGCCGCCGGGGTGGATGTCTACGAAGGCGATGTGCGCCCACCCGAGCGCTACATGATGGAACGGTTCATCACTGCGCCGGTGTGGTTCGGCGGTACGCCGGATGCCAGCGGCACGTTGCTCGATGCGCAGATGAAGCCCGCTGCCGATTACCGACCGACCCTGAAACTGGTATCCCTCGATATTGAAACCACCGCCCAGGGCGATCTTTATTCCATCGCGCTCGAAGGGTGTGGCGAGCGCCAGGTGTACATGCTCGGTCCGCCCAACAAAACCTGCGCGGTGGACTTCAAGCTCGACTATTGCGACACCCGCGCCCAACTGCTCGAACGCCTCAACCAATGGCTGGCCACCCACGATCCGGATGCGATCATCGGCTGGAATGTGGTGCAGTTCGACCTGCGCGTGCTCCACGAACATGCCCAGCGCCTGAACGTGCCGCTGCTGCTGGGGCGGGGCGGTGAAGCCATGGCCTGGCGCGAACATGGCAGCCGCAATCATTACTTCGCTGCGGCAGCCGGCCGGTTGATCATCGACGGCATCGAAGCCCTGCGTTCAGCTACGTGGAGTTTCGAGTCGTTCAGCCTGGAAAATGTCGCGCAAACCCTGCTGGGTGAAGGCAAGGACATCTCCACGCCGTACCAGCGCATGGACGAAATCAACCGCATGTTCGCCGAGGACAAGCCCGCCCTGGCGCGCTACAACCTCAAGGACTGCGAGTTGGTCACGCGGATTTTCGAGAAGACCGAGCTGCTCAAGTTCCTGCTCGAGCGCGCCAGCGTCACCGGGCTGCCTGCCGACCGCAATGGCGGCTCCGTCGCGGCGTTCACCCATCTCTACATGCCGTTGATGCACCGCCAGGGCTTTGTCGCGCCGAACCTCGGCGACAAGCCGCCCCAGGCCAGCCCCGGCGGGTTTGTCATGGACTCGCGCCCAGGTCTGTATGAGTCGGTGCTGGTGCTGGACTACAAGAGCCTGTACCCGTCGATTATCCGCAGCTTTCTGATCGACCCGGTGGGCTTGATCGAAGGCCTCAAGCATCCCGACGACAGCGACTCGGTGGAAGGCTTTCGCGGTGCGCGTTTCTCCCGCACCCGGCATTGCCTGCCGTCCATCGTCACGCGGGTGTCCGAAGGCCGCGAAGTGGCCAAGCACGAACACAATGCACCGCTGTCCCAAGCCCTGAAGATCATCATGAACGCCTTCTACGGCGTGCTCGGCTCCAGCGGTTGCCGGTTCTTCGATACCCGGCTGGCGTCCTCGATCACAATGCGCGGGCATCAGATCATGCGCCAGACCCGTGAGCTGGTGGAGGCCCAGGGTTATGAAGTGATCTACGGCGACACCGACTCCACTTTCGTCTGGCTCGGCGGCGCCCGCTCCCTGGAGGATGCCAGCCGCATCGGCCAGGCGCTGGTGCAGCACGTCAACGACTGGTGGCGCAGCCATCTGCACACGGAATACGGCTTGCAAAGCGCCCTCGAGCTGCAATACGAAACCCATTTCAGCCGCTTCCTGATGCCGACCATTCGCGGTGCGGAGGAGGGCAGCAAGAAGCGCTACGCCGGCCTGGTGGTGCGCGCCGATGGCAGCGAAGAAATGGTCTACAAGGGCCTGGAAACCGTGCGCAGTGACTGGTCGCCCCTGGCCCGGCAATTCCAGCAGGAGCTCTACCGGCGCATCTTCCATCGCCAGCCCCATCAGGATTATGTACGCGACTATGTGCGCCGTACCTTGAGCGGCGAACTCGACGAGCTGTTGATCTACCGCAAGCGCCTGCGCCGCCCCTTGCATGACTACGAACGCAACGTCCCGCCCCATGTGCGCGCCGCACGCCTGGCCGACGAATACAACGACCGCCTGGGGCGCCCGCGCCAGTACCAGCGCGGCGGCTGGATTCGCTATGTGATCAGCGTCAATGGCCCGCAGCCGTTGGAAGTACAGCAAGCGCCTATCGACTACGATCATTATGTGACGCGCCAATTGCAGCCCGTGGCTGACGCCATCCTGCCGTTCGTGAACGATGATTTCGCCACCCTGGTGGGCGGGCAGATGGGCCTGTTCTAGGCAATCGGCCACAATCCCCGTTACACCTGAAGCTTAGGAGGAACGCCCATGTACACACTCTATGGCACCGACGAATCCGGCTCCTGCATGATCGAGATCGCCCTGCAGCGCTGTGGCGTGCCGTGGCATCGCGTGGATGCCAGCTCCTGGCATGAAGGCGAGGGCAGCGAAGCCCTAGCGCGCATCAACCCGCTCAAACAGATCCCCACCCTGGTCACCCCCGATGGCCAGGTGCTGACCGAAAGCGCCGCCATCCTGATCCACCTGGGCCTGGAGTTTCCCGACGCGAACCTGCTGGCCGGCAACCGCGCGCAGATCCTGCGCGGCCTGCTGTACATCGCGGCCAATTGCTATTCGGCCATCGGCATCATCGACTATCCGCAACGCTGGCTGGGCGACGCCGGTGAAAGCCTGCAAACGCAACTGACCACCGGCACGCGGCGTTATCTGCATCAGGCCTGGGTGGTGTTCGCCGATCAGTTTGCCGACCAGCTGTTTACGCCCGACAACGTACCCAATGCACTGGGCATCATGGCGGCGGCGGTGTCGCGCTGGGACGAGGGCCGCGAGGTGCTCCGCAGCCTGGCGCCGGGCTTTGCCGACGCCCTGGAGCGCGTAGATGCCGACCCGGTCGTGGCGCCCGTGTTCGCCCGGCATTGGCCGCAGTGGCAGGTCTCGTAATCAGAAGAAACAATGCCCCGCCGCCCGCCAATCCCTTGCGGCGCGGGCATCCTGACCTACGCTTCTCAATGTGGCGTAGGAATCATCCTTGAATTTGACTGTCGCAGACATGAAACTCAAGAACCCTGCATGGAATTCAAAGGAGGTGCGCATGCTCATCCGGTCGCTGACCCTGGCTACCTTGATGGCTTTTACGGGGCCGTTGTTGGCTGCTGATGATAATCCGCTCAAGCTGGAGATGGGCAAGACCCGCCCTCTGGTGGTGGTGGAACTCGATGCGGGTAACCCGACGTTGGCCACGCTCAGGAAACAACTGGAAGAGCCTGCCATCAAGCAGTCCTTCGAAGAGCGCAGCATGGTGTTCTACACCGTGAAGTTCGGCAGCATCGGCGCCGAGGGCGAGAAGTTCGCCAAGGATCCCAAGGACAGCAAAAAGCTCACCCCGCCGGAAACCAATGCACTGATCCGCGCCCTCAAGCTCGGTGTCGGCAGCGGCACCAAGGTGATCCTGATCGGCAAGGATGGCGAGAAAAAACTCGAGAAGACCGTGCCGCCCGATAGCCTCGATCTCAAAGAGTTCTTCAGTGCCATCGACCAGATGCCGATGGCCGAGAAGGAAGCTGCGGCCGCGCCGGAACCTGCGCCCGTTGCACCTGCACCGGCCAAGGGCGCCAAACCGGTCAAACCAGGTAGCAAGCCGGCGCCGCAACCCCTCGACGATTGAAATACATAACCCTGTAGGAGCGAGCTTGCTCGCGAAGAACTCAGGGCCACTACGTTTATCCAGAATGAGCGCGGTGCCTGGGGGTTTTTCGCGAGCAAGCTCGCTCCTACATCAGGGCTAGCCGTTGCACGTCAGCTAGACGCGCAATCAAGGCTTTGGCGCTTTACGCACCGGAAACGGAAAGTAGAAAAACCGCAGGAATGCCACCCGCTTGATCACTTCCCCGATCAGCAACGGCACCACCACCGCCACCACGAAACCCACGCACGCCGCCATGAACGGATGCAAACCCAGGCGCTCCATCAGGTCGAAGGTCTTGTGCTGGATCTCGCCGTGGAAGATCAACAGGATCAACGTCGACTGGCCGATGTAGGTCATCGCCCGCGTCAGCAGGGGCGACACCATCAACACCCGCGCCAGCGCCCAGCACAGGTACACACCGATCACCGCCAGCAGGCTGGTCCACAACCAGTGGTCGTAGCGACGTTGCGCCAGGTCCATGGTGTCGTGGCTGTAGAGGAACACGGCGGCGAACAGCCCCAGCGAAATCAGCAGGGTCAGCAGCGAGCCTTCGTGCCGGCGCAGCCAATCACGCAGCAGGTAGCCGTAGATGAAATAGGTGCTGCTGATCAGGGTCACGTCGAGGCTGAAGGGCAGGCCGGGTAACGTCCATGTTTGTTCGCCGAGGGTGACCGGCACTTGCCAGAACCACTTCAACATCCAGATGCCGAGCAACAGTTGCGCGCCGATCAGCAGGCAAGCGGCCAGCAACGGCAGCTTCAGGCGCTGAATCAGCCGCAGCATCAACCAACTGAACAGGATCGCCACCCAGAAGTGCGGCAAGAACCACAACGCCTGCCATGGGATGGTGTCCACGGAGGCATACAGCACGCCGCCGATATCCCCCAGCAACGGTTGCCCGCGCAGCACATCGCGCACGATCACATACACCAGCATGGTGAAGAAGAACGGCTTGAGCAGGCCATCGGCCTTGCGCACCGCCATTTCCACGAATGGCTGCTCGGGCTTGAAGAACACCCCGGACAAAAAGAAGAACAGCGGCAGCACGAACGACGCCAGGATCGGGTACAGCAAATCCAGCGAGTTGGCGACAAACCAACTGTGGCCGTACACGATAATCAGGATACCGACGCCTTTGGCGATATCCATTTGAATCCAACGATGCTTCATGTGAGTCTTCCCGAACGATCATTCACGCCTTGCGCCACGGCGTCAGCCACAGCCCCATACCCAGCAACACCACGGCGCCTGCCAGGGTGCTCAGCCCCACTTGCAGCCACACGTCTTCGATTCGAAACAACACCAGCGCCGCCAGCCCCATCAGCACCGTACTGAGCAGCCATTGCCGCGCCCAAGGCAGGGCGCCGAGCAACGCCTGGCGCTGCATCAGCAGCAGCGCGGTGCAGATCACCCCCGCCAGCGCCGCCAGTGGAATGCCGGCCAGGCCAAACGCAAACGGCAATACGCCCAGCAGCAACACATTGACCAGGCTGCCGAGCAGCTCGCAGCGCAGCGGCTGGCGCGTGTCGCCGGCGGCGTAGGCGTAGCGCGCGAGCAGGGCGTTCCAGGCACCGAATACCAGCGGCACGGCAAACCAGGCGAGCAACAGCGGCAGCGGCGAGTCTGCCGATTGTGCGGGCAGCAGCAGCGCGACCAGGCTCGGCGCCGCCGCCACCAGGCCGACGCCGGCGGGCAAGGTCAGCACGCTGGCGGTTTCCAGGCCGCGCTTGAGCAGGGCCAGGCGTTCATCGCCCTGGCGTCGGCTCATCATGCCCAGCAGCACTTGATTGAGGCTCATCAGCGCAATCAGGGGCAGATTCATCAGCTTGCGCGCCAGGTTGACCCAGGTCACCGCGCCTTCCCCCAGCAGCGACGCCACCAGGCGCTCGATCAACGCCAGGCCCTGGCTGGCGCCATTGCTGAGTAACAAGGGGCCGATACGTTGGCCCAACTCCCGCAAAGGCGCGAACGACAGTTGCACGCGCCACGGCCGCCAGCCCAGACGCCAGAGCGACGGCAGCAGCGCCAACGGCATCAAGCCACTGCCGACCAAGCACGCCAGCGCGAGGCTGTGCGGCTGGCTGGCGGTGCCTGCCAAGGCGAGGTACGCCACCGGCGGCAGGTTGAACAGCAGCGAGCCCAACCCCGCCAGCACAAAGCGCTCGCTGGCCTGCAAGGGCACACTGAACAGCGCATGCAACAGCAGGCCCGGCACGCACCACGCCACGATCTGCAGATTGCCGCCGGCCAGGGCCGTGGCGCCGGTCGCCAATCCCGGGCCGAGCAGTTTTACCAGCCAAGGCGCCAATAGCATCAGCAGCAGGCTGGTGACCAGCGCAATCAACAGCAACGCCGGGAACAACACGGCCAGCCAGTCCAGGCGTTCGCCGTCCTTTCGTTGCAGATACAGCGGCAACGCGGCGGCGCTCAACACGCCGCCGGCCAGCGACATGCGCAGCGCCTCGGGCAAGAACAACGCGATCAGGAACGCATCACTGCGCTCCCCCGCGCCCCAGGCCGCCACCAGCAACCATTCGCGCGCAAACCCCAGGCACAGGCCCAGCAGGGTCGCCACGGTCAGCCATACGGCAGAACCCAGCATCAGGGCCGCGCCCCATCAAGCATCGGCTTGCGAACCACCACCGCCTTGACCTGGGGCAGGCGCGCCGGGAACAAGCGCCGCGCCTCCAGTACGTTAATCCCCACCATCAGCCAGAACAGCGCCACCATCACCACGGCAAAACTGAAGTAGTGGTCAAACAAGCCGCTGACCAACGCCGACAGAATCCCGGCCGTGCTGCCCAGCCACAGTGCGTTGTCCTTGGTCAGGCGGATCGGGCCCTTTTCCGGCCGGGCTTCACGCCACCAGCGCACGGTGACTGCGATAAACAACAGCATGCCGACGACGCCGGTCTTGTAGATGAAGTTCAGCCACAGGTTGGAGATCCCCAGCAAGTGCGTGCCCGGTACCGGCGGGTCGACCTTGAAACCGATGCCGAACGGGTACGCCGCCACGGCCTGCGGGAACATGCGGTATTCGTCGAAACGCACCTCGGTGCTGGCGTTGCTTGAGGAGAAGATGGTCGCCAGGCGTTCCTGCAGCGGCGGGTAAGCCATCACCAACGCCACGGTCAACGCCGCGCCGATCATCAGTAAACGTCCGGTGTAAGGCACGCGCCGCGTGGCCAGCCACATCAGCACCAGCGCCAGGCTGACCATCGCCCCGCGGCTGCTGGCCAGCAGCAATGCCGCCGCACCCAGGCACGCCACGCTCAGGCCCAGTGCGCGTTTCCAACCTTGTTCGGTCATGCCGTAGCAGAACGCCAACGGCAGCAGCAGCGCCATGATTCCGCCAATGGCATTCGGGTGCATCCACGGCGAGCCCATGCGTGACGACATGGCTTCCAGGCCGAATTTCAACGTGTCGAAGTTGCCGTAGTTGAGCAGCGCCAGGATCGGCGCAATCCCCGCCCCGGAGCGTGTGCGCACGAACACCGCAATCGACATCACCAGCATCGCCAGGGTGCCCAGCAGCAGGGCGATCACCAGGCTTTCGCGGTGTTTGTAGTCCACCAGCAGCTTGGCCGTGAGAAATACTCCCGAGAGGTTCAGCAACCAACGCAGCCAGTTGGCCACGCCGCTGCTTTCGGCGTGGATGCTGGCCTGGCCGACGATAAACGGGAACACGCTGAACAGCATCAGCCACAGCAGCATCTGGTCGGTGGGGCGACGCGCCAGGCGCGGCGCATCCGGCAGGCGCGACAGAAAGCCGTGCCACAGCACCGCGCCCCAGGTCAGCGCAAGAATGGCTTCGCTCACCGTACTGCGGATGCCCAGATTAAGCGTGGAGTAGGGCATGAAGGTCGCGATCAGGGCGAACAGCAGCAAGCCCCAGAAGGGAAAGCGCAGGATGGTCACGGCTGCCGCCAGGCCGATCACGGCGAGAAACGCCTTGGCCGGTGACAGCGCCAGCGCGACCACACCGAACAGCACGCCGAAGAGGATCGCGACGAGGCTTGCCAGGGAGAGTCTCATTTCAGTTCCTCGATCAGTTCGGCCAGGCGCCGGCGATAGGCGTGTTGGTTAAAGCGTTCGGCCCATCGGCGGTGGTGTTCGGGCGTGGCTTCATCGGCGCGCTCACCCAGGTTCAGCATCAACTGGACCAACGCGGGGCCATCGGTGGGTGAAAAGCGCGGCGCCGACGGCGGGGTGATTTCGTCCAGCGAGGTGCCGCTGGCCACGGCGACCGGGGTGCCGACGCTCAGCGCTTCAATCACCGGCAAACCAAAACCTTCAGCGTAGGACGGTTGCCACACGCGTGACGCCTGGCGGTACAGCGCCTGCAACTCGGCGTCGGAGACGCCACTCAACGCATGAATCCCCGGCAGTTGGCGCTGGGCTTCGGGCAAGTGCTCAAGGCTGCCCACCAGGACCAGTTCCGGCACGCTGGGGGAGTCGCGCCGCGCCTGTTGCCAGGCATCCACCAGGAATGGCACGTTCTTGCGCAGTTCACGGGTGCCGACCAGCAGCCAGAAGCCCGTGGGCAATTGGCGCGTGGACAGGTCCGCCGATGGTTCATTGAAGCCCTCCACCTGATTGGGCAGGACGCGAACCTTGCCCGCTGCCTGGGGAAACAGGCGTACGGTTTCGTCGGCACTGTACTGGGAAGGCGTCCACACCCGGTCGGCGCTGCGCACCGCGTAGGCAATCGACAGGCGATCGGTGGTCTTGTACACCAGCGCCTTCAGGCGGCTGGCGTGGTAGTTGTCCAGGGTGATCTGAAACAGGTCGTGCAGCAGCACCACGGTACGCAACCCTTGAGGCTTGGGCGGTAACGGCAGGCCCATATTGAAGGTGCTGATGTACAGGTCAATGTGCTGTTCGCGCAGCGCGCGGGGTAAAAAACCGGCTTCGAAGCGCAGGCGATTCTGTGGCTGGTGCATCGCCGTTTTCGCGCAGCCCCAGGCCGGGCAGTGCGCCTGCAAGCGGGTTTGATCGCCCAGGGGCGCGACGGTAAATCGCTGCAGTTCGATGTCCGGCAGGCTGCGCAGGGCGCTTTCCAGCGCATACACCTGGCGGCTGATGCCCGATTGCGGTGAGGTGCCGACGGTGCGGTAATCCAGGCCTACACGCATGCGGGCTCCTTTTGATTGAGCGGCGAAAGGGTGGCGTACACCTGCTCCAGTTGGCTGGCAGCAACGCTCCAGTCATGGGCTCGCCGCGCATAGGCGCGGCCGGCTTCACCCATGGGCGCGGCGGCTTCGGGAGCGTGCAGCAGGCGCACCACGGCGTCGGCCAGGCCGACGGCAGTTTGCCCGCCCAGATAATCCAGGCCCTCGACCAGGTCCAGGCCCGACACGCCCTGTTCGGTACTGGCCAGCGGCAGGCCGGCGGCCAACGCTTCGAGCACTTTGAGCTTGGAACCGCCGCCATGGCGCAACGGCGCCAGAAACACTGAACAGCTCGATTGCAGGTTCAACAGGTTTGGCACAAAGCCCTGCCACTCGATGCGCGGGTCCGGCCAGCGTTCGCGCCAACCGTCGGGCATGCCGAAGCCGCACACGCTCATGCGCGCGTCGGGGCAGCGCTCCCAGACTTTCGGCAGGATTTCATCCAGGGTCCATTCGATGGCATCCACATTGGGGGCGTATTCATAGTTGCCGAGGAACAGCACGCGACGGGTCGAGGGGTCAGGGCGGGCGCCGGCGAAGTGATCGCAATCAACGCCGTTGACCACCACCGGCACCGGTTTGCCGGCGATGTTTTCCAGCACCCGCGCATCGCTGTCGGTGACGGCCACCACTTGGCTGGCCTGGCGCATCACGCGACGCTCCCAGCGCGTGTAGCGCCATTGGTCGTAGCGAATGAACGGCAGCGCGCAACGCGGCAAACGGTCGTACGTCGCCGCGCCGAGCGCCGACTCAACGTTATGTTCAGTCAACACGAAGGGTTGGGATTTGCGCGCCAGGGCATCTTCGTAAGGTTGGAAGGTATAGCTGTGCTCAATCTGCACCACGTCCCAATGCTCGTTGAGCAGTTGGTTGAACCGGTCCTCCAATTGCCCCGACAGGCCATTCACGCTGGCCAGCAGCGGGTAAGGTGCAAACAGCCCGGCCAGCAGGGTTTTCAGGCTGCGCAGTGGCCGACGCGGCAGGATGATCAACTGCTCGAGAAAGCCTTCCAGCACGTGGCGATCGCTCAGCGACACCGGGTGCTTGTCATGCAAAAGCAACGTGATCCGGTGCCCACGCGCCGCCAGACTGCGCAGAAGGTGGAACTGGCGCGTCTTGCCGCCGCTGGTGGCAGGCCAGGGCGAATAAGGCAGGATCCATAAAATGCGCATGGCGGGCTTCAATCCCATAACAGAATTTGCAGGTTCGACTTGACCGGGACAGTCAACCCGTTAGTGCCGCTCACCGGTGTCTGTGTGCCGCGCAACGGGTCATACAGCGTCGCGCTGGCGAGGCCGGGCAAGTGCGCGTTACCGCCACGGGCCGACCAGAAAAACCACAGTTTGCGCCCGTCGGCGCGGGTCCAGCCGATGCTGAACAGGCCGTCGGGCAACTGGTCGGCGGTGGGCTGGTCGCCGGGGGTCAGCTGCGGCCCACTGACGTCGAGGAAGTTCTTCAACGCGGTGTAGACCGGCTTAGGCTTGGCGTCGATATCGAGCAGGCCGTAGGCACGGTCGCGCACGCTGGCGCGCTGATCGAGGTCGCTCAGGGTAAACAGGAAGATCTTGTCGAAATCCAGCGCGCTCATCAGCGCCAGGCGGCGTATCACATAATCGGCCTGGCCCTGCTGGGTGATGATGTCCTGGGCTTCTTTGGGGCCGACGTAGTTCGACCAGCCCCACTCGGTGCTCCATAGGGTTTTCACGCCACTGGCGCGCAGCTTCTGGTTGAGCGCGCTGGTCTTGGCCACGAAGTCGAGATTGGCCGGGTCGTTGCCCTCGGGCAGTTGCGTGTAAGGGTGGTAGGACATCACGGTGTTCAGCTTGGGCACACCGAGGGCGTCGAGGGCGTCGAGCATGGTCTGGCCGTTGGGCATTTCGCTGAAAAACGCCATGCCGGCCGCCACCACCGGTTTGTTCGGGTTGACTGCGCGCAGTGCGGCGGCGGTGGTGCGCAGCAACCTGGCATAACCGGCCGGGTCCGCCGCCGGGCGCCAGAAGCCCAGTAGGTTCGGTTCGTTCCACACCTGCCAGGCGTCGACGCTGGGGTAGCGTTGGGCCAACAGGGCCATGCGGATCGCAAATACATTCGGGTCCTGCGGCGGGTACTGGTCCTGATAGGGCGCACCCGCTGGCGCGGTGGTGATAAAGGGCGCCGAGCCGACCAGGTAAAACACCGACTTGAGCTGGTTGTCCTTGAGCTTGGTCACCAACTCATCCAGGGTCGCCACCTGGTACCGGTCGGCGGCTGGCTCCAGCCGGTCCCAATGCAGGTCCAGGCGCACCCATTCCAGGCCCAGGTCCTTGAGGCGGTCGATCTGCAGCTGGTAGCGCTCGGGGCTGAACCACAGGAACTGCGCGTTCACCCCGAGGAAATCCTTCCACACCACCACCTTGTTGCCCTTGAGCATATGGTTCTCGGCGTCGGCCGGGCGCCCCCAGATAAAGGCGACCAGGCCCAGGGCCGCGACCAGCGCAAGGGTGGCGAAGTAAGTCCGTTTACGCGTCATACGGGGCCCCCGCGATCGCCTGTTCGAAAAGCTGCTTGAAGCGCTGCGCCGTCAGCGGCCACAAGCGTTCGCGGCCGATTGCGCCGGCGCGTTCGGCCCAGTCCTGGGTCAATGTGGGCGTGCGGGCCAGGCGCAACAATTGCTCGCCCAGCGCGGCCACATCGCCTTCGGGGTAGATCGCGCCGTTACCGCTGGCGACTTCCTCGGCAAACGCCCGGGCATCCGAGGTAATCGCCCCACGCCCGCACGCGGCGGCCCAGGACAGCGCGCCACTGGTGCCGCGCTGACGGCCGAGCAGGCCGAGTTTTTTCGATTCGCGATACGGCAGCACCATCACATGGTGGGCTTGGATCGTTTGCGCAATCTCGTCGGCCGGCAGGTTCAGCCGCCAATCAATGGAGCTCGCCAGGCCGAGGTCGGCGATCTGGCGGTTCAACTGCTCCAGGTAATTACCGCCCGCGCCAAACGCCATTTCGGCGGCAGTGCCACCGGCCAGGGTCAGGCGCACACGGTCACGCAATTCGGGGGCTTGCTTGAAAACGGCGGCCAGGGCCTGCAACAGGTCTTCAATGCCTTTGCCACGGTAGATAAAACCGAAATACAGCAGGTGCAGCGTGTCCAGCGGCGGCAGCGCTACGGCTGCAATCGCCAGGTTGGCGTGGTGGATCACCGCCACTTTGCCGGCGGGCAGTTGCATGCGCTGGCTGAGGCAGTCGGCGCCCAGGCGGGTGAGGGTGATCAGCCTCGTCAGGCCACGGGCGACATGGCGTTCTTCGCGCAGGGTCAACGGGTCTGCCAGCACCACCGCCGCCTGCGGCAACGGGCTGGGCAGGCGCTCGAGCAGGTTGAGCGGGAAGGGCAGGTGCTCGCGCCGCCACACGATGCGCTCGGGGTCATGCACGGTGGCCGTCAGCGGCAGGTTCGGGTAGGCGCTGCGCAACGCGCGCAACGCCAGGAACTCCCCCAGGCGCCCGCCGCCCAGCTCGGCGTGGACCAGGTCCACGCTGTGCCAGTCGAACGCGGCGACGGCCTGCTTGATCGCCGCGCTCGAGCCTTCCACGCCGCTCAACGGTGTCACCACCGTCACGCCCAGCTGCTCCAATGCCGTCTTGAAATGGTGCGCGTAGTCGGCGATCCCATTCTTTTCCGGTGGCAAAGGCGCGAGCAGGGCAATGCGCATCAGAACGCCCCCCGGTATTTGCCGATGGTGTGCAGCACCTTGGCCGGCACTTCGAATTTACGCCGGTTGATGATGATGCCATCGACTTTGCCGAACGCCGTATTGAGGATCGACAACGCGTGCTCCACCACCGGCACCGTGCTTTTCTGCGCTTCCACCACCAGCGCGATCAGGTCGGCGCGCCGCAGGTTGACGAACGCATCGCGGTTGTCCAGCAGCGCCGAGGCGTCCAGCAAAACTACTTCGCCCGGTGCTGCGGGCGCCGCCCCGCCGACGCGCACGGTAATGCCATTTTCCTGGAGCAGTTGGCGCAGTTGCTCGACCACGAAGGTCACGCCTTCACCGTGGCGCGCCGAGGTCAGCCCGAGGGTCAGGCCGCGTTCGGCCACGCGGTCCAACTGCAGCAAACCGTACAGCCGGTAGATGCTCGCATTGAACGCATTGGTGCCTTGCGCGGTGCTGGTGTCCAGCTCCGGCAGGGTAGTCCACAGCGGCAGGCCGAACTTGCGTTCCACCAGGCCGCCATCGTGAATGCGCTGGTCAAGCAGGTAGCACAGGTAAATCACCAGCAGGCCGACGACGATGGCAAACGGGATCGCCAGCAGCAGCATCAGCAGGGTTTTGGGGAAGATGCGACCTGGGTTCAGGGTAGCTTCCTCGATCACCGCGATGTTGCTGATCTGGCTGTTGTCCAGTTCACGGTCGATGCGTGATTTTTCCAGGTTGTCCACGTACAGCGCATAGTTACGCTCGGTGGCACTCAGCTCACGGGACAGGCGCGCCAGCTCCGGTTCAATCTCCAGGGCTTCCTTGCGTTGCGCTTCGAGGTTGACCAGTTGCTTTTGCTGCTGCACCAGTTGGGTGCGCAACGCCAGGTTGTTGCTGGACTCATCGAGCAGCACGCGCTGCAAGTGGATTTCCAGGGTGTTCGGTGCGCGGTTTTCCGAGCTTTGTACGGTGTTGCTTTCACCGGCGACCTGGGCCTGCATTGCCCGAATCGACGCATCCAGGGCTTTGACCGGCGGCGCGTTATCGGTGTAGGTGCGCATCATGTCGGCTTTTTCCAGCAGCTTCTGGTTAAGCAAGCGACGCAAATCCTGCTGCTGCGGGTTGAGCGCAATCTGGCGAACCGTGGTCACCTCCTTGGGCTGGGTCTTGAGCTGGGTGCGTGTGCTCTCGAGGGCGCTGTCTGAAGACGCGATCAAGCGCGTGGTGTTGAAGGTTTCGCCGCGCAGCACGTTGATGCGCTCGGACAAATCTTCCAGGCGATCGGTGATGCTCGCCGCGCCGATCTGGTTCAAGTGGGTCAGGATCTGCTGCTTGTAGCTCTTGATCTCGGTGGCGCTGTTGGACACCTGGCCTTCATAGAAGGCGTACAGGCTCTTGCGCCCCAGGGCCTGGGTGCGTTCGTTGATGTAGGTTTCGACCCAGCTCTTGACCACCGCCTGGGCGATTTCGGGGTCGTTCCACTTGAAGCTGATGTCCATCACCGTGGACCCGGCCGCGTGGCTGACTTCGAAGTTCTTTTCCAGGCTCGCGGCGAGGCGTTCCACCGGTGTGGTCTGTTCAATGACACCCACGGTTTCCAGCACCACGCGCACGCCGTCGAACACCGCGCCGATGGCGTTTTTGACGTAGTACTTGGTGCGCTTCCAGACACCTTCCGGCGGCGGCATTTTGTCGATGACTTCCAGGTAATGCTCGGCCACCGCGCGCACGATCGGGCGACCGGTCAGCAGGCGCTCCTCATCGACAATCGGGTCGCGCTGGGTGCTGGGCATGACCAGCGCCTGGCGGTTGCTGATTTCGATCGGCAGTGTCGAATCACGCCCCGGCTTGACCAGCAGGCGCGCGGTGGATTCGAACTTGGCGGGCAGCAGGAAGGCCCCCAGCAAAATGATCACCAGCGCCGCGATGGCCGCCAGCTTGAACTCATGCCGGAAGATGAAGAACAGGCGCAGAAGATCGCGAAAAGAACGGATCTCGATCATGGGATGTCGCTCCTTTAGTTACTGCCGCCGCTGGTTCGGGTGTAGTTGTAGCCAACCCCGATCGACTTGGTGAATGGGATCAACTGGTTCAGGTAGGTATCCACGCCCTGGATGCGCTCGCCCACATTGGATTTGGGCACGAACACCACATCACCGCGTTGCAGGGGCACTTGTTTGCGCCCGTTGGGCCCGGTCTTGAGGTATTGGCTGAAGTCCAGGAAGTAGGCGCGATAGACGCCTTGGGTATCTTCGCGCAGCAGCGCAACCATGCTGGCATTGCCTGCCGGGTTGACCCCGCCGGCGCCGACAATGGCTTGCTCCAGGGTGTTGGCCGAGGCGATCGGCACCGTGGTCGGGTTGTTGACCGCGCCGCCGACGATGATCGAATTGCCCGGCGCCTGGTTGATGTTCACCGTCACCCGTGGCTCGCGATACACCGGCGCAAGCTTGCTGCTCAGCTCGTTCGCCACCTCGGACGGGGTGCGCCGGGCCACCTGGATCGGGCCCAGGAACGGGTAGTTGATCTTGCCGTCGGTTTGCACCGTGTACAGCGTCAGCTCATAGATGGTGCTGACGTTGAACGCCGACAGGGTCGGCATTTCCCCGGCATCGCGCACGATGCGCAACTGATCGCCGATGCGGATGCGTTCCACCGCCGGCGGCAGTTGGGCCAGTTGGTCGAGGGCGCGCTTGCCGTCCTCGACGGTCTTGCCGTCAGGCGCGACGATGCGCGCGGGGGTATTGCAGGCGGCCAGGGCCATCATGGCCAGGACGAGCAGGGTTCGTTTCATCAAATAGGACTTCCTGTAGGTCATGATGCTCACCTCCAATAACCGGGGAACATGCTGATGCGCCGCTTGAGGGCGAGGGGTAGCCGGCGTTCCTGCTGGCCCAGCCGATAGCCGAGCAACTTGAACGCGCTGCGCACCAGTACTTCGGGTACGCGGTGCCATGCACCGGCTGCGCGCAATGCCGCGAGTTCAGCCAGTACATAGCGTTTACCTTCACCGCCGGCATCGCCAAAGGCCTGGCGTATCCAGGGTTCGCGACCGTAGAACACGCCAATGTCGAAGTAGCGGTGAAACTCATCCATGAGTCGGTAATCGTGGGAGTGGTACACCTGCGCAGAGGCGGCGTAGCGCACGGTGTAGCCTTCGATCAGCATGCGCGCCGCGACGTAGGCGTCTTCGCTACCGATGACATCGGCGGGGAAACCACCTACGGCTTGCAGGGCGCTGCGTCGGTAAACGGAAAACGAGTCGGAGCTGAAACAGGTCTTGATCCCCAGCTGCGGCGCATCGGCCAGGCGCTTGCTGCGGCTGTGGGCCGGGTAATTGAAGTGGCGCGACTGCGCGCCCAGCACACCGGCGTCGGGGTGCGGCAGCTGGCGACCATAGGCCACGCCGTTGAGCGGGTCTTGCTGCAATTCAGCGAGCAGGTTGGCGAAGGTCTCGGGGGCGGCGGGAATGGCGTCCTGGGTCATGACGATCAGGGCATCGCCGCTTACCTGTTCGCTGGCCCAACGCCGCGTGCCGCCGTGGTTGAAGTCGCGGGCGTCGATCACCTCGACCCGCGCGCCGTATTCGCGAAAGCGCGCCACGGTGTCATCGCTGGACGCACTGTCGACCACCAGCATCTCGTCCGGTTGCAGGGTTTGCATTTTCAGCGCGGGCAGCAGCCGCGCCAGGTGGCTTGCGGCGTTACGGGTCGGGATGATCAGCGAGGTGCGCATGTCACGGCTTCACTTCGGCAGGCGCACGCCCATAGATGTCATCGAAGCGCACGATGTCGTCTTCGCCCAGGTACTCGCCGCTCTGCACCTCGATCATCACCAGGTCGATGATGCCGGGGTTGGTCAGGCGGTGTTTGTGCCCGGCCGGGATGTAGGTGGATTCGTTGGCGTTGATCAGAAATTCGCGCTCCCCATTGGTGATCTGCGCCGCGCCGCTGACCACCACCCAGTGTTCGCTGCGGTGATGGTGCATTTGCAGCGACAACGACGCCTGGGGCTTGACCACAATGCGCTTGATCTTGAAGCGGGTGCTTTCCTCCAGCACGGTGTAGGTGCCCCACGGCCGGGTGACGGTGCGGTGCAGGCTGAAGGCCGGGTGGTTCTGGCGCTTGAGCTCGGCCACGATGTAGCGCACGTCCTGGCTGCGGTGGGCGTCGGCGATCAGCAGGGCATCGGGGGTGTCGACGATGATCAGGTCACGCACGCCGACCGCACCGAGCACGCGCTTGGGCGAGTCGATGTAGCAGTTGTGCACGTCATGCAAAATCGCTTCGCCATTGACCTGGTTGCCCTGGGCATCGCTGGGGGTAAGCTGGCGCAGGGCCTCCCAGGAACCGATATCGCTCCAGCCGATGTCGCACGGCACCACGGCCACTTGCGTGGACTTTTCCATCAGCGCCACGTCAATGGAAATGTCCGGCGCGCTGCCGAAGGCGCCACTGTCCAGTTCGCGCTGGCGCGAGGTTTTGTTTTGCAGGTGCTGGCTGTGCTCAAGGGCGGCACGCGCAGCGATCAGCACGTCGGGCGCGTGGGTGTTCAGTTCATCCACCAGGGTGCTGGCCTTGAAGCAGAACATGCCGGCATTCCACAGGTGTTTGCCGCCGTCGAGGTAGGCTTGGGCAGTGGCCAGGTCGGGTTTTTCGACAAAGCGTTTGACCAGGTTGCCCTGGCTCAGCGCTTCGCCTTTTTCGATATAGCCGAAACCGGTCTCCGGGTGGTCGGGTTGAATGCCGAAGGTCACCAGGTAACCGGCGTCGGCCAGCTCGCGGGCCTGGGCCACGGCGTCGGCGAATGCGGTCTCGTTGAGCACCAAATGGTCGGCGGGCATCACCAGCAGTTGCGCGTCGCCACCGAAATGTTCCTGCACATGCAGCGCTGCCACGGCGATCGCCGCTGCGGTGTTGCGCCCGAAGGGCTCGAGCAGCAGGTCCAGGGGCAGGTGGGCCTTGTTGACCCCACGGTAGTCATCCAGGGTGCGAAACAACAGGTCACGGTTGGTCACCGTGAGCACGCTCTCCACGCCGGGCAGGCGGGCGGCGCGCTGGAAGGTTTTCTGCAGCAGGCTCTGGCCGTCGCGCATGCGCATGAACGGCTTGGGCATGTTCTGCCGGGACACCGGCCACAAGCGCGTGCCCGAACCACCGGAAATGATGCAGGGAATTAATCCGTTGAGGGTATTCATCAATAGACTTCCTTGGTGGAAAGGACGGCCGGGACCGTCATGAAAACGATGTACAAGTCAAACCACACCGACCATTTGGAGATGTACTCCAGGTCGTACTCGACGCGTTTCTGGATTTTGAACAGGGTGTCGGTTTCGCCCCGGTAGCCGTTGATTTGCGCCCACCCGGTGATGCCTGGCTTGACCCGGTGCCGTGAGCTGTATTCGCTGACCGCCACTTCGAAAGGAATGCCCGCCGCCTTGGTGGCGGTGGCGTGGGGCCGGGGGCCGACCATGGACATGTTGCCCTGCAGGACGTTGAACAACTGCGGCAGCTCGTCGATGCTGGTTTTGCGGATGATGCGCCCGACTCGGGTGATGCGCGGATCCTGGCGGGTGGTCTGGCGTTCGGCGGTGAAATCGCTCTGGTCGGTGAACATCGAACGGAACTTGAACACGCGGATTTCATTATCGTTATAGCCATATCGGTTCTGGCGAAACAGCACCGGGCCCTTGGAATCGAGCTTGATCGCGATCGCCGTCAACAGCATCACCGGCGACAGCACCACCAGGGTGATGCTCGCCAGCAGCAGGTCTTCGCAGCGCTTGATAAAGGGCGACCAGCCACGCAGCGGTAACTGCGAGGTGTTGAACATCAGGATGCCGCCCACATCGGTGATGCGGCTGTGGCCGTAGCGCAGGGCGGCCATGTCCGGCACCAGCATCACGTTCACCGACATCTGCCGCAGGCGATTGACCAGCCCGTGGATACGCTGCTCGGCGGCCCACGGCAGGCAGATCATCACTTGGTTGACCTGCTCGGCGCGGATCAGCTTTTCCAGGTCGCGGGTATTGCCCAGCAGCGGCAGGTTGCTCAGTTCCTTGGGAATGCGTTCGGTGCGGTCGTCGATAAAACCGATCAGGCCGGAGCGGATATCGCCGTTGCGCTGCAGGTGGTCGGCGACATGCACGGCGGTGTCGGTAAAGCCCAGGATCACCGTGCGTTGCAGGAACTTGCCCTTGCGCATCAGGTTGCGGTACAGGCGCAGCATCACCAGGCGCTCCAGGCAGAACAGCCCGAGGCTGGCGAAGTACCACACCACCAGGTTGCGCGGGTTCAATTGCGGAAACACCTGCAGGATCTGGTACATGAACAGCAGGATGCAGAACGCCGACGACCAGGCCACGATATTGGCGCGCAGGCGCAAGCGGTTGCTGAACAGATCTTCGGAATAAATGCCCAGGGCCTGGAACAAAATAACCGTCAACACTGCAAAAAACAGCAGCAGCCCCAGGAAATGCGAGCGCATCTCGGCGTCCATCGGGTCGAGGAAAATCGCCAGGACCAGCGGCGGCAAAATGGCGGTCAAGCCATGCACCAACTTGACAAAAACAACAAAAAACTCAACGAAGCCGGCCCGGGTCAGAAACAAACTGACCACTGATGATTTCTCGCGCATACAACCATCCCTCATTGCACACCAAGTTTGCGCCGCAGCTGTTCAACGGAGCAGTCAACGGGCCACTTCTGGTTAAAACGCAACCATTCATCCAAGTGAAACCATCCAAATGAAGGAAGTTTTGCGGAGCTAGTGGCTAAAGGAGTTCCTTTTTACGGCACAGTCAATAACTTGACCATTCTGCGAAGTTTGCATTATAGACACGTTAATTAGAGTTTTGTGTGCCATTTTTATGACGGTCGTAGTACTGGCACTTGGGCATCTGGGTGTGATTTGGAGTGTAGGAACAAATGTCAGAATTTTCCTGTTTGGCAGGAAAAGGTTTTTTTGGCGGGGGGTCAGGAAGATGGCAGTTGGCGGGACGCGGAGCGTCCCAGGAGGCGTTCCCACGCAGAGCGTGGGAACAATCCATTCAACCCAGGCGTGCCGCCGCCCGCGCAACAATCTCCCCACGCACCCTGCGCGAGTCGGCCGTGCGCTTGTTGGCTTCCTCCAGCACGTGCCTGGGCGCCGTATCCGGGCGGCCCGCGTCGAACGGCGGCGCCGGCGCATATTCGATTTGCAGTTGCACCAATTGCGCCGCCGCTTCGCTGTACAGCTCCGCCGCCAGGGTCAGCGCAAAGTCGATCCCCGCCGTAATTCCACCCCCGGTAAACAGGTTGCCGTCACGTACCACGCGCGCCTGTACCGGAATGGCGCCCAATGGCGCGAGCAAGTCGTGATAGGCCCAGTGCGTGGTGGCTTTACGACCACGCAGCAAACCCGCCGCGCCCAGCACCAGCGAACCGGTACACACTGAGGTCATGTAGCGCACGGTTTGCGCCTGGGCCTTGAGGAAGTTCAGCGTGGAGGGATCCTCCATCAGCGCACCGACGCCGGCACCGCCGGGCACGCACAGCACGTCCAGCTTCGGGCAGTCGGCATAGGTGATGGTCGGCGTGAACACCAGGCCGGTGCTGGAGGTGATCGGTGCCAGGTCTTGCCAAACCAGGTGCAGTTTCACGTCCGGCAGCGAACCGAGCACGTCATAGGGGCCGGTAAGGTCCAGTTGCTGGATGCCGGGGAATAGCAGGAAGCCGATGTGCAAGGTCATGAATGAAACTCCAATCAAGGGGGTGGACGGCTTCACTGTAGAGGCCTAGGCTTTGGCGCATACGCCATTGAGCCCACAAATCACGCCAATCATGCCCCGACTCATTCATGTGCTCGCTTTTGATAATGCCCAGGTGCTCGATGTCACCGGGCCTCTGCAGGTGTTCGCCTCGGCCAACGACCTGGCTCGCCAGCGCGGTTTGCCCGCGCCCTATGCGGTGAATGTGGTCGCTGACCAGGCCAAACCGGTGATGACCTCGGCAGGCCTGGCGCTGGTGGCCGAGCCGCTGCCCGCCGTCGATCAGCCGTGTGACACCTTGGTGATCGCCGGTGGCTGGGGCGTCTACGGTGCCGCCGAAGACCCGGCGCTGGTGCACTGGGTACGCGAGAAATCCCGGCACACTCGGCGCATGGCCTCGGTCTGCACCGGCGCTTTTCTGCTGGCCGCCAGTGGCCTGCTCGACGGATGCCGTGTGGCTACGCACTGGACGCGCTGTGAGGAACTGGCGCGCAAGTTTCCGGCGCTGACGGTGGAGGCCAATCCGATCTTTATCCAGCAAGGCACGCTGTGGACCTCGGCCGGCGTGACTGCTGGTATCGACCTGTGCCTGGCCCTGGTGGAGGAGGACCTGGGCCGCGCCGTCGCCCTGGACGTAGCGCGCCAATTGGTGGTGTTTCTCAAGCGTCCCGGCGGGCAATCGCAATTCAGCGTGACCTTGTCCCTGCAAAAAAGCGACAGCCGCTTTGCCGAGTTACACGCCTGGATCGCCGACAACCTGACGTTGGACCTGAGTATTTCCACCCTGGCCGCCCAGGCTGGCATGAGCGAGCGCAGCTTTGTGCGCCACTACCGAGCCGAAACCGGCCAGACCCCGGCGCGGGCCGTGGAGCTGATACGGGTCGAAAGCGCACGCCGGCAATTGGCGGACAGCAGCATTGCGATCAAACGCATCGCCGTGCACTGCGGATTTGGCTGTGAAGAGACCTTGCGACGTAGTTTCCTGCGGGCCTTGTCGGTAACGCCGCAGGCCTATCGCGAGCGGTTTTCACCGGTGTAGCAACTCCAGCAGCGCTGCCAGGGTGGCCTCGGGCGCTTCCTGGGGAATATTGTGGCCCACGCCGGGCAACACCTGGCGTCGATAAAAACTGCGGAAATGCTCGACGTCATCGTCCTCTTCCGGTGGCGGCCCCACGCCGTCATCGGCGCCGCACAGGGAAATGCTCGGCACCGAAATCGGTGGTTGCAGCGCCAATGCCTGCTCAATGAATTCCAGCCCAGGGTCCCCCGGCGCATACCCGAAGCGGTGGCGGTAGGAGTGGATCACCACCGCGACGAAATCCGGGCTATCGAACGATGGCGCGGTGTGCCCATACAGGCTCGGCCCGCGCGCCCACGACGGTGACCACAACGCCCACAACAGCTGGCACAGTTCGCGGCGGTTGGCGGTCAGGCCGTCCACGCCGCGCTGGGTGTGAAAGTAATACTGGTACCACAACCGATGCTCTGTGGCAGGCGCCCGTGGCTTGGGAGACTTGGCGATGTCCTGAATGTTGTAGCCGTCTGCGCTCACTAACCCACGTACCCGCTCCGGCCACAGCGCCGCGACGATACAGGCGGCGCGTCCGCCCCAGTCATAACCGGCCAGCGTGGCGCAGGGAATGGCCAGCGCATCCATGAAGTCCAGCAAGTCCTTGGCCAGCGCTGCCTGCTGACCGGAACGCATGACTTGATCGTTGATAAAACGCGTAGGCCCATAGCCGCGCAGGTACGGCACCAGCACCCGGTAGCCACGCTGCGCCAGTACTGGCGCGATTTCGTCGTAGCTGCGCGGGTCGTAGGGAAAGCCATGCAGCAGGATGACGGGCTCGCCATGGACAGGGCCGTGGGTTTCGTAAGCCACATCGAGCATGGACGTGCGCACATACAGCAGCGCGGCAGCTGGAATCAGGGTTGCCATACGGTTTTCTCCCCACTGAGCTTACGGTCCAGAAACGTCGCCGCACTGATCAACGCCAGATGGCTCAAGGCCTGGGGCGTGTTGCCCAGGTGCCGGGCCTGGCTGTCGAACTCTTCGGCGTACAACCCCAGCGGGTTGGCGTAGCGCAGCAACTGTTCGAACTCCAGGTGAGCCTTTTCCACTTGGCCGGCGCGGGCCAGGCATTCGACGTACCAGAACGAACACGCGGTAAACGCGCCTTCGGTGCCTTGCAGCCCGTCGATCTGGCTGTCGTCGTTGCGGTAACGGTAGACCATGCCGTCGCGTACCAGGCTTTTCTCGATCGCCTCCAGTGTCGACAGCCAGCGTGGATCAGTCGCGGCAACGAAGCGCACCAGCGGCATCAACAGCATCGAGCCGTCAAGGGCGGTGCTGCCGATGTGCTGCACGAAATGTCCACGTTCCTCGTTCCAGAAGTTGCTCCAGATGTCTGCATAGATGGCCTGGCGCGTCTGGTCCCAACGCGCGAACGGCGCCGGTAGTGAACGCTTGGAGGCCAGGCGGATCGCACGGTCCAGGGCCACCCAGCACATCAGGCGCGAGTGCAGGAAGTGATGCTGCTCGCCGCGCATTTCCCAGATGCCGACGTCTTTCCGGTTCCAGATTTCGCAGACCTGGTCGACCACTTCCACGGTGTGTTTCCAACCTTGGTGGGAAATGGCTTCGCCGTATTTATTGACCAGGTAAACCGCGTCCATCAGTTCGCCGTAGATATCCAACTGGATCTGGTCGAACGCTTCATTGCCCACGCGCACCGGCTGGGCGCCACCATGACCACGCAAGTGGTCCAGTGTGGTTTCCGGCAGTTCCTGGCGGCCATCAATGCCGTACAGGATGTTGATCTTGGTGGTCTGGCCGCAGCAGTCGCTGACCCGGCCTCTGAGCCAGCGCATATAGGCATTGGCTTCCTCGATGAACCCCAGGCGCATGAAGGCGTAGACGGTAAAGGAGGCGTCGCGGATCCAGGTGTAGCGGTAGTCCCAGTTGCGCTCGCCGCCACGGCTTTCCGGCAGGCCGAAGGTAGCGGCGGCGATGATTGCGCCCTGTTTGCGCGAGGTCAGCAGCTTCAGCGTCAAGGCCGAGCGGTTGACCATTTCACGCCAGCGCCCACGGTAGTTCGATTGGCTGATCCAGCCGCGCCAGAACTTCAGGGTGCGTTGCAGGTAGAGGTCGGTGCAGGCGTTCGTCACGCGTGGATCGTCCTGGCCGCCGAGGACGAATTCGGCGCTTTCGTCCTGGGCCAGGCTGAAGCGGGCCACCGCCACATTCTCGTCCAGCGTCAGCGCGTGGCTGCCGGTCAGGCGTAGCCCAGGCTGGCCGTCAGCGCTGAACACTATGCCAGTGTCGCAGGCTTGGGCGTGGGTGCGGGCGCGGGCATAGTCATGGCGCACGGCGCAGCGCAGGTGGAATGTGGCTGTGCCGCTGACCACCCGCACGCGGCGGATCAAGAGCGGCAGGTCGTCGACCTCTTCACTGACGGCCAGCAAATCGGTGACTTCCACCACCGCCGCATCGCTCAGCCAGCGGGTCTGCAGCACATTGGTGTCGGGCAGGTAGATTTGCTCGCGACGCGCATTGGGCAGGTCCGGGGTGAGCTGGAAGGTGCCGGCGTCGGGTGTGTCGAGCAACGCGCAGAAAATCGACGGGCTGTCGAATTCCGGCCAGCAGAAAAAATCGATGCTGCCCTGGTCATTCACCAACGCCGCGCTGCGCATGTCGCCAATGATGCCGTGGGCATCAATGGGGCTTTGTGGCTCGTTCTTCAAATCAACCATTGCCACGAAACTCCGGATAAAGGCTCATGCCGCCATCGATGAACAGCGTGCTGCCGACCACGTAATCGGACGCGTCGCTGGCCAGCCACACCACCGCGTTCGCCACGTCCTCGACATCACCGACCCGGCCATAGGGGATCAACTTGAGCAGCTCTTTTTGCGCCGCGCCTTCGGTGGCCGCACGGTTGATTGCCGTGCGAATCGCGCCCGGCGCAATCCCGTTGATCCGAATGCGCTGCTCGCTGACTTCCTGGGCGAGGGTGCGCATCAGCATCTCCACGCCGCCCTTGGACGCTGCGTAATTCGCATGTCCGGCCCAGGGAATCAATTGGTGCACCGAGCTCATATGAATGATCTTGCCGGCCGCGCGGGACACGCCAGCGCGCACGCCTTGCCGGTTGAAAATACGCACGGCGGCGCGTGCGCAGAGAAATTGGCCGGTGAGGTTGACGCCGATCACGGTGTTCCAGTCGTCGAGGCTCATGTCGACCAGGTTGGCGTCTTTTTGCAGCCCGGAGTTGGCCACGAGGATATCCAGGTGGCCGAAGGCATCGAGGGTCTGGGCGAACAGGCGTTCGACGTCGGCTTCTTTCGATACATCGCCACCGATGGCAATCGCCCGGCCGCCGTTGGCGTTGATCTGCGCGGCGAGGGCTTCGGCCGGTGCCGCCTGGGAGTTGTAGTTAAGTACGACGGCCGCGCCGGCTTCGGCCAACGCCTTGGCCGCACCGGCGCCGATGCCGGAGCTGGCACCGGTGACCAGGGCCACTTGTTGCTGCAAGGAAATCTGCATCGCCCACCCGCTGTTTAATGAGAGTCTTTTGTGCTGACTGATGCGCGGTGATGGAAGTTCAGCACGCTGCTGTGCATTTGAAAGGGGCGCGGACCAATGCAACTGTAATTTCTGACAGTAGACGCGTCTTTATCCTCAGGTGAACCTACGAGCATTGGATTGACCGGATCGGGGCTATGGACATCAGGCGGTGGGTGGGGGTGCTGGCAGGCCACTGTTGCCTGCTGGCAGCAGCGCAGGAAGTCACAGTGAAAGACGTTTTCATTGATCATTTATTGGCGCAAATGACCGTGGAGGAGAGGGTTGGTCAGTTGAATATCGCCAACGTCGATTGGGATAACCCGTCGCCTGAGACGCTTGCACTCATCGCCAATGGCTCGGCCAGCGGGTTTGGTGGCATTCCAACCTGGCCCGCAGGCATCGCGTTGCAACAGCAGGCAGTAGAACGCAGCCGCATGAAGATCCCGTTGTTCGTCGCACAGGACGTCGTGCATGGCCTGCGCACGATCTTTCCTGTCAGCCTGGCGCTTGCTGCCAGTTGGGATGTGCGAGCGATCGCTATCGTGGGGGAAATCAGTGCCCGCGAAGCCAGCGCCGCAGGGATCAATATGACCTTCAGTCCAGCGGTGGACATTGCCCGTGACCCTCGCTGGGGCAGGGTTTCAGAAGGCTATGGTGAAGATCCTTTTCTGGCCTCGCGTATCGCCGAAACCCTGGTGAAAAGCTATCAGGGAACCGATCTTCGCGGCGCCGACAGTTTGATGGCGGTCGTCAAGCACTTCGCCCTGTATGGCGCGGTGGAGGGCGGTCGGGACTACAACAGTGTCGATATGAGCACGGCCAGTATGTACCAGTATTATTTTCCACCCTACCGCGCCGCAGTGAAGGCGGGTGCGGGCGGGGTGATGATGGCTTTCAACACCGTGGGTGGCGTTCCGGCGACGGCCAATCCCTGGCTGATCAAGCAGATACTGCGCCAAGAGTGGGGGTTTACGGGTGTAACGCTTGGCGACTGCGCCGCAATTGAACAATTGGTTGACCACGCCGTGGCGGCACATCCGGCGCAGGCTGCGGGCTTGGCGTTGCGTTCTGGTGTGGACGTGGCGCTATGTGAGAGCGCGTATATCGACGAGTTACCGGGAGGCGTGAGGTCGGGGGCAGTGACGGTGAAGGATTTGAATGCGGCGGTGCGCCGAGTCCTCGAAATGAAATATGACATGGGGCTGTTCGACGATCCGTACCGCAAACTGCGACGCGCGGCGCAGGCACCGAGCGAATCCGGACTGCAACGTGAAGCCGCCCGTGACATTGCGCGTAAAACCTTCGTGTTATTGAAGAACGCCGGCCAAACGCTACCGCTGAGCAAGCATGGCACGCTGGCACTAGTGGGGCCCCTGGCGGAGAGCCAGCGGGATCTGCTGGGCAGCTATTGCGGTGATTGCAGCGCGCAACGCGTGGTGAGTATTCATGAAGGAATAGCCCGTGCAGTCGCAGGCAAGGCCACCCTGCTCTACGCCAAGGGCGCCAATGTCAGCGACGATGAACGGTTGGTCGCCCGTATGAAGCACTACGACACACCGTTGAATAGGGACCTGCGGTCGCCGGACGTATTGGTGGATGAGGCCGTGGCGGTTGCCCATCGAGCTGACGTCATCGTGGCGGTGGTCGGCGAACCCTGGAGTTTCAATGACGAAGCGAGCAGTCGCGCCCGCATCGATTTGCCCGACAGCCAGAAACAATTGCTCCGCAAGCTGAAGGCACTGAGTAAGCCCTTGATTGTTGTCCTGGCCAACGGCCGACCGTTGGAACTGACATGGGAGCAACAACACGCCGATGCGCTGCTGGAAACATGGTACGGCGGCATCGAAGGCGGAAATGCCGTGGCTGATGTGCTATTCGGCGACTACAACCCTGCCGGCAAGCTGCCGATGACCTTTCCTCGCTCCATCGGCCAGATCCCGGTGTATTACAACCATTTGAACACAGGGCGCCCCTACAACCCGGCCGCGCCCTACAAGTACACCACGCAATATATTGATGAAGAGCAGGGGCCGCTCTTTCCCTTTGG
This sequence comes from Pseudomonas sp. R4-34-07, assembly GCF_003852375.1. Classification (NCBI taxonomy): domain Bacteria; kingdom Pseudomonadati; phylum Pseudomonadota; class Gammaproteobacteria; order Pseudomonadales; family Pseudomonadaceae; genus Pseudomonas; species Pseudomonas sp. R4-34-07. The sequence goes on from NZ_CP027760.1 coordinate 1,970,466, forward strand.
CTACGGTTTGAGCTACACCTCTTTCAAACTGTCGAACCTGCGGTTGTCCAGCAACGTGTTGCAGCGCGATGAGCCACTGAGAGTCAGTGTCGAGTTGACCAATACCGGAACGCGACCCGGTGAAACGGTCGTGCAGTTATATGTGCGTGATACGGTAGCTTCCGTCAGCCGACCGGTCAAAGAGCTCAAAGGTTTTGAAAAAGTCATGCTCAAGGCCGGCGAGCGCAAGGTCATTGATTTTTCCCTGACTGAAAATGCATTGAAATTCTACGACGCTCAATTGCGCCACATCGCCGAGCCGGGTGAATTCAGCGTGCAGGTGGGGCTGGACTCGCAGGATGTCATTGAGCAACGTTTCGTTCTGCGTGAGTGAAGTGATTGATCGTCAGGGATGACGCAGCAATTGCCCCACTTAATAGGAAACATTACTATTCACGCCCCGCCTCCCCAGTGCATCCGCGATGATCCCGCAGCCGCCCCGCAGAACAGGCTTTTTCGAACACTACGAAAAGTTGATCGGAACCTGGACGCGCCGCCTGAGGAACCGTCAGCAGGCCGAAGACCTGGCCCACGACACCTTTGTGCGGGTGCTGGAGTCCGCCTCCAGCCGGGTTGAGCAGCCGCGTGCCTATCTGCACCAGACAGCGCGCAATATCGCGGTTGACGCCTACCGTCGCGAAGACCGTCGCGAGGCGATGACGCTGCAAGCCGTTGAACAGCGCTCGCCCCATACCGGCGACCCTGAGCATTACATGCACGCGATTCAGCGTCGGGTTCTGACCGCGCGTTGATTCAAGCGATCGCCGCTCCCCCTGTCCAGGGTGAGCGGCGATTTGCGTTGTGCCGTGGGCAGGGAAATTTCCCGGTTCGCTCTTCGTTACGCAAGACCTCCTTCCTACCCCTAGTTGGATGTTTTCAACACGTCGAGGAACCGATTGCCATCGCTCTGCCACACAGCAAAGGCCTGCTGGTGCAGACCTGCGCCACGATTCACCCATCGTTGGCAAGGCTGCGGCAGCAAGGTATCGCCCTAACTCAGCACTGGAGTACCCCATGTCGGTATCCGCATCCAATCAAGCGTTCGCCTCATCAACTGACAACCTGGCGCAGACTCGCGCAGACGCACAACCCAGCGCGGTGGCCAAGGCTGCGGGCGCGGCGGGCCCGAGTTTCGAGCAGTCGGCGAGTCAGTCCGGCCCGGTTTTCGACAGCGCAGCGCAGTCGCGCAAACCAGGCTTCAATCCAGGCCCGCCCCCACGTCCCAACCCCACACTGCCGGATCCTCTTTACGGAAAACAGAGCAACGAGCTGTTGGCCCAGGGGCTATTGAATAAATACGACAAGTTCAAACCCTGGTACGCACCGACCGTCACGCCTGAGCATATAAATAATATGGCAGGTCGACCCTTGACCGGGTTTTCGAAGGTGGACGAGAACATCAGGCTTGCCAGGGAATTGCTCAAGCGCCCGGGCCTGATGCAGGCCCTCGATCGAAATAATGGGACGGGGGCTCTGGATAAATCCCTGTCTAAACAAGACATCAGCAAATTCATTCTTTCGTCGAACCCACTCAAGCTTCAAGACGACAGGCAACTTGCCCAGAATGTCTTGAATAACTTTAACGCGTTGAAAGGGCCGTGGTGGAGCGCCGATAGAAACGCCATCGACGTCAACACCTTCGCAAAGTTTGCGTCGCGTCCGCTTTATGGTCATGGACCCACCGACAGCATTACCCAGCTATCGCGAGAAGTCATGGCGCGTTCGGAGTTGAAGGGCTCGATGGATAACGTCTTCGGGTTCCTGCGCGATGGCAAGATCACCCGGGACGACCTGTATCGGCTCTTGCGCTAATACCTGGCCCAATGCGTCGCATCGGTTGGTAGACACTTGGCCAGGAAATCGCTCCGCAGTGATGCTGGAACCATTTGCAAGTATTTACCACGAAGAAAGCATCCATTGGCGTGACCCATGGATGCCTTCGTTTACTGGAACAGGTAATGGCCTATGAATTCGACATCATTTGAACCTCGCCAATCTCACTCCCAGTACGCTGTTGCAAACCTGCCCGCTCCGGCAACTACGCTACACGGCCTGGGCTCATCTCAAGCAAAGGGGCTCAATCTCACGTCGTCACCCAAGTTCAGTTTCAAGGCGCCTACGACTGAAGACTTCGATAGGGGCTCGCGAGCCGTAGAGGACGGGCCGGCGCCTCGGTCAGCAGTGTCATTGCTCGAAGCGCTGTGGAGCAAATTGTCACGCCGTCAATGACAGTCAACCCACTGACGTCGCTGGCTGGTCACAAATGTTCAAGGTTTACCGGGAGCAGGCTGGCGGCTTGCCGGAACCATTATTTTTAGGTTGCCACATATTCGATACTTGCCTCGCGCTGACCGTCACAGCGCTTTTGAAGACGGAGCACTCGAGGTCCAAGTAATGCAATCTAAATAAGGTGGGAATCAACATGACTAACGGGATAAATACTTCAGGCTCTGGATTACCGCATCTGCAGAATTGGACTGCCGGTGCGAATCAGGCGCCTGCTCCAGCCGGTGGTGGTTACGCGCGGCTCAGCGTCGTGGACAAGGCGTTGGGAACCCAGCAGCCGCTCGGAACGACCTCGAGTTTTGCCCCCGACAGCTTGATGGTCAATGGCGCCAGCCGGCATTTTGACGGCCAAGGGCTGTATGGCGGAATGTCAAATGTGGGAAATCCCTATATCAGTTCGGACGACCGCCTGCTGGCGACAGATCTGAATAACAACTTTTCCATGCTGGATAAGTTCAAGAAAGATGGCCACCTGACCCAGAGCGGACTGCAACAAATTGCCGCTGAAGACGTGCACAAAAGCAGCGTCTCTGAACGCACCATCATGTTGGTCAGGGAGATACTCAATCGCCCCAGGCTCAACGAGGCGATTCTAGTCGACGGCGGTAAAATCACGCCTGAAAGCCTGGCCAATGCATCTGACCTGGTCGTTGGCAACACCAACCCCAATACCCAAAGTGTGGATCCATTCCATTCGAAAACCAATGCACAAGTCGTGCAAGCGTTCAGGGGCATGTTTGATCAACTGCGGGATAAATCCGAAGACTACACCTTCTTTTTCGAGAAGCACCGATACGTCAAGACAGACACACTGATCGAAATGAGCAAAGATCCTGACGAGACCGACAAGAACGGTAATGTCGTACGGGACCCGGCGACTGGGTTCCCCAAGAAAAAATACAGCGAGCAGCAGGTATACGTCGCCAAGAACATTGTTGAGCGACCAGGATTGCTCGACTCCCTGGACAGCAACAAAGCGAACGGCACCAACATTTTTGGGAGCCACAACATTGATGGCTGGCTGAAGAACTACAGCATCGATCGATGGTTGGAAAACGATAAGAAAGAAAAGGGTAACTGAAGGCGTCGCAGGTATGAGCGGGGTGGCAAATCAGGCCGCTCATACCGGCGAGCGTTTATACACGCACTATCTTGCCGCTGATCGCCACCGCTGCCAGCAACCCACCGATCAGCAGGAACGCGGTTGCCACGCTGCTGGCATGGGCAATGAAGCCGATCACTGCCGGCCCGGCCAATATGCCCGCATAGCCCAGCGTGGTGATGGCGGGCACGGCAATATGTTCCGGCATCACCTTCTGTTTGCCCACGGCGGTATAAAGCACCGGGACGATATTGGAGCAGCCGGCGCCCACCAGCGCATACCCAAGCAGCGCCATTTCCCAGGCGGGGGACAGCGTGGCCAGGAACACACCGGCCGCTGCCAACGTGCCACCGGCCACGATCACCCAGGTAGCGCCCAGGCGCCGCACAATCACGTCACCGGTCAAGCGCCCGGCGGTCATGGTCAGGGCGAATGCCGCGTAGCCGAGGCCTGCATAAGCTTCGTCCAGGCCGCGTTCGGCACTGAGGAACACCGCGCTCCAGTCCAGTACTGCGCCTTCGGCCAGGAAAACGATGAAACACAAGCAGCCGATAAACAGCACCACGCCATGAGGAATGGCAAACGCCGGCCCTGAGCTTTCACTGCCATAGGGGAGCAGATGCGGCCTGGCCTTGAGCAGTGCCACTGCCATGATGACGATCACCACCAGGGTTGCCTGCAGCGGCGACAAGCCCAGCCCCAGCAAGCCGGAGACCCCCGCCGCACCGACGATCCCACCCAGGCTGAACAACCCGTGGAAGCCCGACATCATGGTTTTCCCGCTGGCGCGTTCAACGATCACCGCTTGCAGGTTGACCGTCGAATCCACCGTGCCCAGCCCTGCGCCAAACAGGAACAACCCCGCCATCAGCAGCGGAATCGAACTGACGGTGGCCAGCATCGGCAGCGCCAGGCAAATCAAGACCGTGCCGGCGGTCAACACACGCCGGCAGCCAAAGCGTGACGCCAACACCCCGGCCACGGGCATGGCGAGGATCGATCCTACCCCCAGGCACAATAGCAACAGGCCCAGTGTGCCTTCGTTGAGTTGCGCGCGCGCCTTGGCGTACGGCACCAGCGGTGCCCAGGCCGCGATGCCGAAGCCTGCGATGAAAAAAGCGATACGGGTCGACATTTGCTCCAGCCGCCCGGGAACCACGGGGGCGGAAGTGGGGATGGCAGTCATGAATAATCCTTGGTGTTGCGTTCAACGAACGATGTCCGGCGTGACATCCTTGCACATCAGGCCTCGTCGGGCGAGCCGGGTTCCCTTGGGATCAGCGAGCGGCCCGTGACGGTATTTCCAGCCTGAAGGTGTCGCGTGTGTAGAAGTGGGCGTTCTGTAATACGCTGTTGCTCTCTCTTTCAGGCTACCGACGAACAGACCGATGACTTTTTTCAGGCAGCTTACAGCGTGACTCGGTTTTATGACGCGCGCGGCAATATCTATGGGGTAGCCAGCCCCGATTATTTACGTCGCCGGGGTGTTGACCTGCCCGACAGCGCCGACCTCGCCGCGAGTGCCCGCCAGGCATGGAGCGCATCGGCCATCGCTGCCGAATGCGGGTGGGGAGCGGTGTCGCCGGCGCCCGGTGCCAAGGCTCATCGCTGCGACGGGTTGCTGGTTGGGCCGTTTCAGGCTGCGCCACCTTTCGATCTATTGATCGTCAATACTGACGGCAGCCTCGCCGAGCGCAGTGGCAACGGGTTAACCATCTTTGCCCAGGCATTGACCGACCAAGGCGTTATGTCAGAAGGCTGCGAGTTGCGGGTGCATCACGATAAAGCGGATGCAGTTTCCCCGATGGTCACGCGGGTGGAGCCTGCGGGGTACCAGCAGGTCGAGGGCTTTTGGCTGGATCTGGGGCAACCGGGTTTCGGCCCATCGGCAGCCGGTGCGGGAGTGGATAGCGGTGTGGCGCAGCAGGGTGAGTTCAGTCACGTGGCCGCGTTGGCGGCGATAGACCCGCAATGGGATAGAAGCCAGTTCGTGCGGGTGGGCAATCCCCATTGCGTAACACTTGTCGAGCAGATGGCGGCATTGCCCACCTATCTCGCCATGCATCAACCTGCACTGTTTGAGCGATTGCAAGCGATCGCCTTCGCTCCGCCTGTGGGCAGCGGTCGTCCCTGTGTCGCGGGGGTCAATTTGCAATGGGCCGCGCGTGCGTCGGGTAATCAGGTAATCGCGCGGGTGTTCGAGCGCGGCGAAGGGCCTACTGCGTCTTCGGGTACCAGCGCCAGCGCGGTGGCCTGTGCGGCATGGCGAGCAGGTTGGGTCGGCGCCGGGGAAGTGGCGGTGGTGATGCCGGGCGGCACGGCGCCAGTACGTCTGCGGGTTGAAGCTGAAACATTGTCGAGCGTCAGTCTTTTCGGGACCGCGCATTCACTGGCGTAAGCAATTTTCATGGTGATGTGGGTCAGCTATTTCCTTAATGGATAGTTCTATTTGGAAGTGTCGAAGTAAGAATTTTCTTATTGTTGATAATTTGTTTATTAAACGAATTTCTTATTTTGTAAAAGATACTTCCAACCTCGTCGTACGAAACTTCTTTTTTATTTTCCAAGGGCCGAATTTTCCCTGAGATCGCTAAGCTTCAGGGCGTTCAGGCGCTTTTTCTCGGCCAGTATTCGGCAGTCAACGAGGAGAGCTTTTAATCAGCGAGTTATTGATTGGCGGGTAACAATGGATGGTTGACGCGTTTGTTTCGTCACGTTTCAAATTAATGATTCACGGCGTCACTGCCCACTTGCAGGTACTTGCTTTCAAAGGCAGTGAGTGTCTTGATCAACCGTATTTCATCCAGGTGCAATTCGTCAGCGAAAGCCCTGACCTGGATCTAGAGGCGTTGCTTCATCAGCCGGTCTATCTGTACCTGGGCGAAACGGAGCAAGGCCTGCACGGGTTGGTCTATACCATCGGCCGCGATGCTCCGGGTGCCCGGCTCACCCGTTATCACCTTACCCTCGCGCCCCGCCTGGCCTGCCTTGCCCATCGCCGCGACCAGCGGGTTTTCCAGCAGCGTAGCGTGCCGCAGATGATTGCCAGCGTTCTTGAACAGCACGGCATTCTGGCAGATGCCTACGCCTTCGAGCTCGGCCCGGTGGTTTATCCGCCTCGGCTCTTTTGCGTGCAGTATGCGGAAACGGATCTGCACTTCATCCAGCGCCTGTGCGAGGAGGAGGGTATCCATTACCACTTCCGCCATAGTGTCGACGCTCATCTGCTGGTGTTTGGGGATGATCAAACCGTATTTCAGCGCCTGCCGATGCAGCGATACTGCTCGACGATCGATCCGCTGGCCGCAACGAAGGGTATTCACCGCTTCGATGTACGCCTGCAGACCCGCAGCCGGCGAACGGTGCGCCGCGACCATGACTTCGAACACCCGTCGCTGCGGTTGCAGGATACCGCCGGCGGTGTACCGGACGCGGCGCTTGAAGACTACCGTTACCCAGCCGGTTTCACCGGCCATGCACGGGGGGCGCAACTGGCGCGTCGCAGCCTGGAGCGACATCAATCCGACCGCCATTGTGCGTCAGGCAAGAGCGACCAGCCCCTGTTGCGCAGTGGCCATTTTCTTGAGTTGCAAGGCCATCCGGATCCGGTCTGCAACGACCTGTGGTTGCTCACCTCGGTGCGTCACGAAGGCTATCAGCCACAGGTGCTGGAGGAAGCGGCAGCCGATACAGACACCTTCGTCGGGTATCGCAACCGCTTCACTGCGACCCCTTGGCGTGCGGTGCATCGGCCCCCGCTCAAACATCCCAAGCCGTCCATCAACGGCAGCCAGACGGCGACTGTTACAGGGCCTGCGGATGAAGAGGTGCACTGCGATGCCTATGGTCGAGTGAAGGTGCGGTTTCATTGGGATCGCCTGGACCAGACGGATGACAAGAGCAGCTGTTGGGTAAGGGTTGCCTCCGGGTGGGCCGGTGCCGGGTTTGGCGCCATGATGATTCCACGGGTGGGCATGGAGGTGTTGGTAACCTTTCTGGAGGGCGACCCGGACCAGCCATTGATCAACGGTTGCCTGCCCAATGCATCGCAGATGCCGGCCTATTCCCTGCCGCAGCACAAGACCCGCAGCGTGTTGCGCAGTCGCAGCGTCCCCGGGGGCGCGGGCAGCAATGAGCTGCATCTTGAAGACCGCCGTGGTGAAGAGCTGATCTACCTGCGAGCCCAGCGTGACCTGGAACAGCAGGTGGGCCATGACAGCCGTTTGGAAGTGTTCGGCGAGCGCAGTGAAATCATCCGAGGCTTGAGCACGGTGCGTCTTGAGAGCGGAGAGCAGCGCCACATCACGGGAGACCGCAGTATTGCGCTGACGGCAAACGACCATCTGGCCGTGCAAGGCGACAGCCACACCCAGGTGACACAGGTGATGGTGATCGAAGCCGGTCAACAGATTCACCTGAAGGCGGGTGCCAGCCTTGTCATCGATGCAGGCGCGCAGTTGAGTTTCAAGGCAGGCGGCGAGCATTTGCAGATTCAGGCCGGCGGGATTTTCAGCAGCCGGCCAATCACTGTCGGTGGGGCGCCATCCGCTGCACGGTCGGCCAGCCCTTCCTCTGTTGCGGGCGCTCCCGAGGCTTCCGTTGTGCAAGGCCTCATCATGGAAATGGCCCGCCAATTGGACGCGGATTTTTGCCCCATATGCGAGCGTTGTCGCGAAGGTCAATGCGATATCACCGGGAGGGCCGCGTGATGCAAGACGTGCCTTATCAATGGATGGCGCAACAGCAACAAGCGGGGCGCAGTTTGTGCCTGATACTCGAAGCGAACAACGAGCACTGCCAGGCGCTCATGGCGGCGCGCGACCTCTCGCAGTATCGCCCACTCTATAGCGAAACAGCAGTAGTGGAACTGGCGAGCAAGGGCCCCGTGATCCTGTTATTGGATCGGATGGGGGAGCCTGCGCTGGCCAATCATCTGCAGAACCCTGAGGCAAACCGGGGCTGGCTGGGCAGTTTACCCAGCGACGACCTGGTCGCTGTGACCCGACATTGGCGGGAGCGACTGCTGGTCGGGCCAGAAGGCAAAAAGGCCCTGTACCGTTTCCACGACAACCGCACCCTGGCCCGTGCCCTTGCATATCTGCCGGCAGAGCAATGGCCCATCTACCTGGGCCCGCTGACCAGCGTGTGCTACTGGCATGAGGGCCGTTGGTGCAGCCACGACAATCCCGCGCCGGGCGAGTATGCGGTCCCCGATCCCGCGCCCTGGTTGCAGGCGCCCAACCCTCAGGCCGCGACCATTCTGCAGGCCAATATCCTGCGCTACCTGCTGGCTGAACACAGTGAAGACCTGGCTGCTCTGGTGGAGTTTCACGACCCCAGGATCTGGCTGGCCCAAGTATTGGAGCAGGCCCGAAGCTGGCAATGGCGTTCGCCTGAGCAACTTGAGTTTCTGGTGGTGGGCCGGTTGGAAGAGGCGACTCGGGGCAGTGTCATTCGGTGGCAGCCGTTGGAGGGGGAGGCACCGACACAGCATTTTGAACGTGTGCTGGAGCAGTGGCGCAAGGAGGCGCTCGGGGATGAGTAGGTGGATGAGAGGTGCATTGCTGGCTGTTGGAGTGGCGTGGCTTGCGGGCTGTGCGGGGAGGGCGGCGGATAGCTTTACGCTGGAGGTGGATTTGCCGGCGGGATTTGACGTGTTAGGCGACGCTTCATATGCACCTGCATCAGGCGAAGTCTGCAAACTGCCTAAAAGAAATGGCAGGCGTCCTGAACTCAAGATATTCAAGGCTGCCAGCAAGCCCGTCGGCAACAGGGCTAGTTTTGAAGTGCCCCTCACGGAGCAAGTAAATGGCTGCCCCTTAGTATTGCGCCGCCTTGTTTTCGCAATTAATGCCAATTGGGGGCAGCGTTGGTCGGACATCGGAAGGGACTATGCCCTCATCTATTTCCACGATAGATGGGAGGCTGGAATGCCTGTGATGCCTGAGAACGGAGTCCAGGAGCTTCCCGGGCAATGCCAGTGGTTATTTCGTACCGCTGGCCCTAAGCACGCCATTCTTAAAATCCTTTGGTGCAAATCACTGGATGCTGCTGGAAAACTCAAGAGGGCCCGGCCTGGCGGGCATGTGCACCGTGACGGATTGTCCGGGAAGACGTTAAGAATGGTATTGGCATTTACAGAGGAAGAAGAACCGGCTGTGGCTGATAACTGGGTAAAGGTTGCCGGTGGCTGGAGGCGTTGCAGGGGCGAAAGCGAGGAGGATCTATTCGCGTTTTGTCGCGGGAATGTAGTCGACTTCAAGCGTTTCAAGATGCCAGATGGCCGCCTATGCGACGTTTATCCAGCGTGTAATTAATAATGGAGAAACCTCATGAAACAGAATGCATGGAAGCGACAGTTTTTTAACGACAGGATGCCTGCTTGCCCGTTGCGCGGCGATTGGTTGTCCTTTTGCCTAGTAGATGAAACGGGGAACGGCAAGGCCTATGGCGGCCTGCCTTACACTCTCCTGGACAGTGCAGGGCAGCAATACAAAGGGCGTTTGGATGGGAGCGGGTTTGCCAAGCTAGAGGGTATTTATTGTGGCCCGGTAATCCTTTTGATGGACGAGCCTTATTCGGGAGGAGAAGCGCCTTACCGCCGGCTTATGTCGCGGCCTAATTACGCGTTACCCATTACGGAGCTTCAAGTACGCGCAGAGCAAACATGTTTTCAGAACAAGGATGGTCAGCGTGTCGAAAATAACCCGGCACGGCAAAAAGCAGATCGTTTTCATCAGGTGGAGGTCAGTGATCTGGTTCGGTACAAAGCCCACTTACCTCCGCCGTCGTCTGAAGCTCGCCGTCCCACGCACAATACGCTCAGGCTGATGGCGGACCTGGGATTCGGTCCTCCGGAATCCTTATTCAAGGGGTTGGCGCTATTGCCGAACCAATTTACGGTATTGGAGATACGTCCTCTACGAGCGCTACGGCCGATCATTTCCACGGATGATCAGTTTTGTGCATTGAACCTTTACCAGCTGGCGCTTATGGCCACATTGAGCTACTGCGAATTTGGTCAAGATCCTCCAACGGGAGATGGGGATACGGTCAGTTTCCCGCTGAATCCTAGTATAGGAAACGTGTTTGTAGAGCAGTTGTCGTGTTACCGGGAGGCTTGGAAGTTCGACTCAGAACAAGTGCAGCGGTTTTATCCATTGTATGAAGACGTCGCCTACTCCCGTCGCTTTGAGATTTTGCCCTTTGATCCTCTTTTGTATGAGCGCAATCAACCGCCTGGTGAGCATCCGGAGCGTATACATTTTTTTAACGACGTTGAATCCGGCACTGACACTCAAGCTTTCATTTGTCATCACGATGAAGTTGTCCTCATAGCTGTGCGTGGTACGGCCAGTGGCGCAGATGCCTTGCGCGACGCAGATGCTCATCAAGTCCCTTTCGTCGAAGGTGCAGGTAAAGCTCATCGAGGTTTTTACCAAGGATTTAAGGCCCTGTATCATTTTGTCCTGGATTACCTTTCGCGATACCACATTGATCAACGCGTGGTCATCTGCGGCCACAGCCTCGGCGGCGCGATTGCCTTGCTACTTGCTGAAGGGCTGCGCCGCATCCCGGACGCCAACTACAACATCCTGCTCTATACCTACGGTGCCCCCCGCGCCGCCGATTCCGAATTCACCGCAGGCGCCCGCGCCCTGGTCCATCACCGAATCGTCAACCACAATGATCCCGTCCCCAGTGTGCCGGCGCCGTGGATGAACACCACTGTCAAACTCTGGGTGCCAGGCGCCGTCACCTTATTCAGTGCCCCCACCGCCGGCGGCTTGTTGTTTGCCGCTGGCCTGGTACGCGTCGGTGGGAGTGCCTACCAGCACCATGGTGAACAGCAGCACTTCATGCCGATTAGACTTGCCGATGGCACGCAGGCTTCGGTGTTGTGGAAACCTGGCTGTGAGTCGATCCAGGAGGGTGGTTGTAATCGAGCGCTGCAGTTACACGGCGACATGCCCGACCGCGACAACCTGTTGCGGCAACTGTTCCAGGCCAACCAGCACTTCATGACCGCCAGCTACATTCCCGCAGCCTGGGCGACATTGCGGCGCTGGCAGCAAACCCTGGAGAGTCAGGGCCCTCTGGTGACCGCGCGGGAATTCGAGCTGCTGGATCGCGCCCTCGAAGACATGCGCGAGCAGTTGAGGACCAAACGCCGCGAGCTTGCCCGATTGCGCCCGGCCAATGACCGTACCCATGAGCACAACGACGCCTTAAACGCCGAGATAGACCGCTTGCATACCAGCCGCGAGCGCCTGGCCAGCCTGCGCTGGCGCCGCCTCGATGCGCGCGATGTGTACGGTAGCCATGCCCACGGCGCCAACCTGCAACTGGGTCTCAAACGCTGGTTCACTCACCGGGAAAACTGCGCCTTGTCCCAGGTAGCCAGTGTTCCGTCACCCCTCCACAGCGACCGGGGAAAAGCGCAAATACTGGACATCGACGCGATCGTCTAGCTCAGTGCATTACACAAACTCCACCTGCGCCGGCTGACGTTTCATCAGCACCTTGCCGTTGCGGATCGAATACAACGGCAGGCCCTGGCTGCGAATCACCTCATAGTCACTGTCTGCCGAGAGCACCAGTAGGTTGGCCGGTCGACCGGGTTCCAGGCCGTACCGGTCGCCCAGGGCCATGGCCTTGGCGCTGTTGTCGGTGACCAGGTCCAGGGCGTTCTGCAGGTTGCGGTAGCCGAGCATATGGCAGATGTGCAAACCGGCTTCCAATACGCGCAGGATGTTGCCGTTGCCCAAGGGGTACCAGGGGTCGACGATGGAGTCCTGGCCGAAACATACGTTCATGCCAGCTTCGAGCAGTTCGTTGACGCGTGTGACCCCCCGGCGTTTGGGGAAACTGTCAAAGCGGCCTTGCAAGTGGATACTTTCGGTGGGGCAGGAGACGAAGCTGATGCCGGAGTGACCCAGCAGGCGAAACAGTTTGGCGCAGTAGGCGTTGTCGTAGGAGCCCATGGCGGTGGTGTGGCTGGCGGTGACGCGAGCGCCCATGTCGCGGCTGCGTGCTTCCTCGGCCAGCACTTCGAGAAAGCGTGAGTGCGGGTCGTCGGTTTCGTCGCAGTGGACATCCACCAGGCAGCCGGTGCGTTCGGCCAGGTCCATGAGGAACTTCACCGAACTCACCCCTTGATCGCGGGTGTACTCGAAGTGGGGGATGCCGCCGATGACGTCGGCGCCCAGGCGAATGGCTTCTTCCATCAACTCACGGCCATTGCGGAAAGACTCGATGCCTTCCTGGGGAAAGGCAACGATTTGCAGGTCGATCAGGTGCGAGCTTTCTTCGCGCACTTGCAGCATGGCTTTGAGCGCGGTGAGGTCCGGGTCGGTCACGTCGACGTGGGTGCGCACATGCTGGATACCGTGGGCGGCGAGGGCCTGGATGGTTTTTTTGGCGCGGGTTTTGGTGTCTTCCTCCGTGATGGTGGCTTTGCGTTCCCCCCAGCATTCGATGCCTTCGAACAGGGTGCCGCTCATGTTCCAGCGTGGTTCGCCGGCGGTAAGGGTGGCGTCCAGGTGAATATGCGGTTCGACGAAGGGCGGGATCACCAGATTGCCGGCGGCATCCAGGTCGCCGGTCATTAAGGTCGGAATGCTTGTTTGTGCAGTGATGCTGGCGATCCGGCCATGTTCCAGGTGCAGATCATGCAGGCCTTCACGGTTGCGCAGGCGGGCATTGATGATGTGCATGGGCAAGTTCCTCTTGGCTAAATTCAATCAGGCGGCCATCAGGTTACCATTGGCAGTGCTCAGGCTCATGCCGGGGCGTCGGCCAGAGGTTCGCGCACGCGCAGTAAAGCAATGAGCAGCATGTAGGTGAGCGACGCGGCAGCGATCCCCACCAGCGGTGCGACCCAGGGTGAGTTGAACGCCAACAGCGTGCCCACCGCGTACGCCGCCAGCCCGGGCCAATTGAACGCGGGCAGGCGGGCATCCGCCAGGCGTGGGTACTGGCCGCGATAACGGTAGAAGAAGTCCGCCATGATCACCCCGCCAATCGGCGGAATCACCGTGCCCAACAGGATCAGGTACGGCACGAGCATGTCGTACATGCCCAGCAAGGCGAGCAGGGTGCCGATCACTGCACCGGCCAGGGTCACGGTTTTGCGCCGCCGGGTGCGCAGCAGGTTGCAGCCGGCGACGGCAAAGTTGTAGATGGTGTTGTCCTGAGTGCTCCAGATATTGAGCAGCAGCATGGCCATCGCCGCCATGGCGAAACCCTGCAGCAGCAAGACTTCCACTACGTCCGGCTGCTGATAGACGATGGCGCCGTAGGCTCCGATCAACACCATCAAGCCGTTGCCGATAAAAAAGCCGATCAGGCTGGCCAGTACCGCGACCTTGGCCGAGCGAGAAAACCGCGTCCAGTTGGTGGCCTGGGTCGCGCCGCTGACAAAGGTGCCGAACACCAGGGTGATCGCGGTGGACAGGTCCAGCTCGGCGGTCGGCACCACCGCCAGCAGGCCGTCCAGCCCGCCAACCTTTACAGTCGCGACCCACATCGACAGCACCAGCAAAATGCCCATGGCGGGCACCGCGATGTAAGACAGGATTTCCAGCCCGCGATACCCCACGTATGCCGTGGCACAGAACACCAGGCCAAACACCACCATCAATGCCAGCACGCTGCCCTGGCTCAGCTCGAAATACTTGCCCAGTACCACGGCGGCCGTGGCGGTGCCCCAGGCATACCAGCCAATCTGGGTGAAACCGAGGATCAGGTCACTGAGCTTGCTGCCGATTTCACCAAAGCAGAAACGCCCCATCAATACCGAGTTCAAACCACTTCTGAAGGCGATGTAGCCCAGGCCCGCGGCGTAGATACCCAGCAGCAGGTTACCCAGGGCCACAACGCCGAGCATGTCGGTAAAGCTGAACGCCACCCCCAACTTGCCGCCGGCAAACATGGTCGCCGTAAAAAACGTGAACCCCAGCAGCACCATGGCCGTGGAGGCCAGGCCCTTGCGCGCATGCAGGGGCACTTCGCTGAGCGGGTAATCGTTACCGGATTCTTGCTGGGTCATGTGCCTTGCTCCCTGGATAATGACGCAGGCCTGTTGCACCGTGCGTGCCAAAACGGCGGCGCGGGTGCATGCACCTTGGGGCGCCCGGTAGTTATAGCCAAACGCAGGGAAGTCGTCGGCGCAAGGGGAACTGCTGGCCCATCAAGCGCGAAAGCGGTGCAGCCGTGATACAAATTGGATCAGTGGATGGCAGGCGTAAAAAAACCACGCGCAGGTGGTTTTTCCAACAGTCCAGGGCTTACTCGCCGCGATAGATACATCCGCTGGTGCACGTCTCATGGATGCGAATCGCGCTGAGTTCCGGCAGCAAGGGTTTCAATTCAGTCCAGATCCACTTGGCCAGCACTTCGCTGGTGGGGTTTTCCAGGCCGGGGATGTCGTTGAGGTAGTTGTGGTCGAGACGCTCGTAGAGCGGCTTGAAAATCGCCTTGATTTCCGAGAAGTCGCGAATCCAGCCGGTATGGGGATCCAGGTCGCCGCTCAAGTGGATCGCCACCTTGAACGAATGCCCGTGCAGGCGTCCGCATTTATGGCCATCGGGGACGTGGGGCAGGCGGTGGGCGGATTCGAACGTAAACTCTTTGAAGATTTCCACGGTATTTTCAGCTCGGTCAGGTATCTGGCAGGCGGCGAGTTTAACAGCTTGACCCGTCGCCGCGCATACCGCTGGGTCAAAGTGCTTGCAAACGCTCGCCCAGTCCACCGTTGTCCGCCAGATGCAGAAACTCGTCGCCCAACCGCCGACTCTCGCTCATTGCCGTCTGCCAGTATTTGTTGCGACTTTTGTCGTCGCCCATGAAGCGCTTGAAGTCGCTACGGTCCGGCAATTTGCCGTGAGGCAGACGGGCCAGGTAGTCCCTGGACGGTGCCAGCAGCAAGACATCCTGCAAACCCTGTGGATTGCTGCGCCGCCATGGCAGGCCTTTGTCGAACCAGCCGGGAATGACCCGGTCGGTAAAGTGCGGGTACAACACGATATCGTCGCCGCAGTAGGGCAGGTCGAGGTGGTAGTCCAACAAGCCGCCGTCGCGGTAGGTTCCGGCGCCCGCACCGGGCAGGTCGCGTACGCCCTGCATCACCATGGGAATCGAGCCGGACGCCAGCAGCGCCTGGCGCAGGTTGGCCATTTCCAGTGCAAGGAAGCGCGACGGAAAATCCTTCAGCGGGTGCACCGGAGGCGCCTGACGGGGGTCGTGGACGATCAGGCGTTCGAAATGCCGCGACAAGCGCGCGCGGCCGCGCAGGTTATCGGCGATCACCGAGGACAGGCCCAGGCCCAGCCGGCCTCGGTGGTCATCGGCGAGCAAGCCGTGGCTTTTCACCACCATGATGTTCAGGCGGTAGTCGGGGTTGTCCAGCACCTGTGCATCGCGGCCGGCCAGCAGGTCGTCGAGCATACGCTCACAGCTCTGGCTGACTTCGGTCATGGTCACGCCTTTGGCAAAACGCTGTTCGTTATACAGGCGGCCCAGGTCGAGCAAGCCTTGCACCGGGTCGGGCAGGCAAGCGCTGGCAAATCGCCAGGAACCGATGGACGCACCGATCAGCGCGCGCTCCCGAGGCGCACGCGCCAGCCAGTCGCCGAACAGCGCCAGGTCAAGGCCCTGAATGCCCAGGGCCTTGGGGCCGCCGGCCGCGCCGGGAAGGATGCCTACGTCAGCAGGCGCAAGGCCTTGCTCACGAATACGGGCGAAGGCGCGCGTGCCGGCCTTGAGCGTCAGGGCGGGGAATTTGATGTGAATGGCGGTCATACACGTCTCGGGCAGGGGCGAGGGTGCTCGCGAAAAACGTTAACGATAATGGTTGTATCCAGAGTAAACAGTATGGCGTGGGAGATCGAAGCGAAATTGCCATGGTGGCAATTCAGTTTCAGTTAAGTTGCCGCGCGTACCGTGATCAGGTGTAGGAAAAACATCCTGAAACGGAGACTCATCATGAAGCGCCTTACAGCGCTGGTCGCCGCCGGTATCATTGCATCCTCGATCACGCAGGGCTGGGCAATGGACCCCGACAAACCGCTGAAATTGCCTGGCACTGTTACCATTGTCGCCTTCGATCAGCTTGAAGCCACGGCCCTGGCCTTGCATCCGGGTTCCACCTTGCTGGGCACTGACCTGGACGAGGAGTACGGCAAGTACGTCTACCAGGTCGAACTGGAAGATGCCCATGGCCTTGAGTGGGACGTTGAATTGGATGCGCTCACCGGGCACGTTCTCAAGAATCATCAGGACACGTAATGACGCTATATCGACGCGCCGGTAGTCTGGTGCTGCTGGCGCTCCTGGCCTTTTGCTCAAGCCTGGCTGCTCGCGATCTCAATCAGGATGAAGCCTTGGCGCTGCGCCAGCAGGGGGTGATCCTGCCGCTGGAGGACCTGTTGCATACGGCCATGTCACGCTACCCTGGAGCCCGGCTGCTGGAGGCGGAGCTGGAGAAAAAGCACGGCGAATATGCCTATGAAGTGGAACTGGTGACCACCGAAGGCGTGGTGCGCGAAATCAAGCTCGACGCAACCAACGGTACATTGATCAAAGATAAGGAAGACTGATGCGCCTGCTCCTGGTGGAAGACAACGTCCCGCTGGCCGATGAGCTGCTGGCCGGCCTGCGGCGCCAAGGCTATGCGGTAGACTGGCTGGCCGATGGGCGCGACGCGGCGTACCAGGGTCGCAGCGAACCCTATGACCTGATTATCCTCGACCTTGGCCTGCCGGGTTTGCCGGGGCTGGAGGTGCTGGCGCAGTGGCGCGCGGCAGCCCTGGCTACGCCGGTGCTGGTGCTGACGGCGCGTGATTCCTGGGCCGAACGTATCGAAGGGCTCAAGGCCGGCGCCGATGATTACCTGAGCAAGCCGTTTCACCCCGAAGAACTGCACTTGCGTATTCAGGCGCTGTTACGAAGGTCTCACGGGCATGCCAACCAACCGACCCTGCAAGCCGCTGGCCTGCACCTGGACGAAGGCCGCCAGTGCGTGCTGCGCGACGGTGACGAGATCCAGCTCACGGCCGCCGAGTTCCGCCTGTTGCGTTATTTCATGCTGCACCCCGAACAGATCCTGTCGAAAAGCCATCTGGCAGAGCATCTTTATGACGGCGAGACCGAGCGCGACTCCAACGTGCTGGAAGTCCACGTCAATCATCTGCGCCGCAAGCTGGGGCGCAGCGTGATCGAAACCCGGCGCGGCCAGGGTTACCGGTTTGGCGCCAGCCCTGCATGAAATCGATCCAGCGGCGCTTGAGCCTGGGGTTGATCAGCGTGCTGGTGATCGTCGGCGTGGTGCTGGCGCAAACCAGCCTGTGGCTGTTCGAAGCCGGTTTGCAGCGTTATCTGGAGGCCGGCCTGCGCAACGACAGCGAAAACCTGCTGGTGGCGCTGGTGCGTGGGCCCAACGGCGTACAGTTGGATGAGCATCGCCTGTCGCCCGCCTATCAACGCCCCTTCTCGGGGCATTACTTCCGCATCGATTTTGCCGACACTCACTGGCGCTCCCGCTCCTTGTGGGACCAGGAATTGCCGACACTCCCCGAGGCCGGGCTCAAGGGCAACCTGCAACTGGGGCCTGAAGGCCAGAAACTGCTGGTATTGCGCTCCGACTACAAACGCTTCGGCCTGCCGATCTCCATCAGCGTGGCGCAGGACTACACGCCGGTACGGGAAAGCTTTCGCCTGATGCGCCAGATCGGCCTGGTACTGGGGCTGGCGGCATTGCTGGTGGTGCTGGTATTGCAACGGATCACCGTGCGCCGCGCCTTGCGCCCGTTGGAAACTGCGCGCAATCAGATTGCTCAGTTGCAGCAGGGCCAGCGTTCGCAACTGGACACCCAGGTGCCGCTGGAGCTGGAGCCGCTGGTGGCGCAGATCAACCATTTGCTGGCACACACCGAAGACAGCCTCAAGCGCTCGCGCAATGCTCTGGGCAACCTGGGGCACGCGCTGAAAACCCCATTGGCGGTGATGTTGAGTGCGGCGTCGAGCGAGGCACTCAGGGATCAGCCGCAGTTGAGCAAGTTGTTGCGCGATCAGCTTGAGCAGGTGCAGCAGCGCCTCAACCGCGAGCTCAATCGCGCGCGCCTGGCTGGCGAAACCCTGCCGGGGGCGTTGTTCGACTGTGAAAAAGAACTGCCGGGGCTGTTGGCCACCCTGAACATGATCCACGGCGAACACCTGGACCTGCGCTACCACGTCGCCCCCGGCCTGCAACTGCCCTGGGACCGTGAAGATTTGCTCGAGTTGCTTGGCAACCTGCTGGACAACGCCTGTAAATGGGCGGATGCCGAAGTACGACTGAGCGTGAGTGAGACGCCGCACAGCTACCTGCTGGCCGTCGAAGACGATGGCCCCGGCATTCCCGAGACCCAGCGTGACCAAGTGTTCAGCCGTGGCGCACGCCTGGATGAGCAGGTCGACGGCCACGGTCTGGGGCTGGGCATCGTGCGCGATATCGTCGAGGTGTGGGGCGGGACGTTGCAGTTGCAGGAAAGCGAGTTGGGCGGGCTCAAAGCGTTGATCGAATTGCCCAGGCGGTAGTGCCGATTTAAAAATGTGGGGGGGGCTTGCCCTAATGCCAGTCAGTTAAGGCGACACCGAACCTGTGGCGAGGGAGCTTGCTCCCGCTGGACTGCGCAGCAGTCCCATTGTTTGGGGCCGCTTCGCGCCCCAGCGGGAGCAAGCTCCCTCGCCACAAGTTAGTTCTCGCTCCTGCTACTTCTTAACTGACTGGCATTAGGGCTTGCCCCCGATGGCCATAGGTATCTACACAACTAGCATCAGCCTACGGTAACCACGATGCGAAGCGAGCCGCTCTTGATCTTGCTTTTGATCTAGGCGCCCCGTTAAACCACACTGTCGGATTACGGGCACACCGAGCCGGGGCGAGGTGCCGAGTGGTGGGGCAAGAGCGTTTTGCTTACTTTTGCTTTTCAAAAGTGAGACGCCGTAAGGGCGGAACCCATAGCAGCCGTTACCGCAGCAACGGATATGTACTCGCTCAGATCCAACATCCTGGTCGGCTGTCAGGCCGTCATCGGGGGCAAGTCGAATCGTCGCACCGCCCTCCCACATTGGATCTGCGCCAGGATAAGAGTGGTTACACCCTGAACTGGTCCATCAACCCCTGCTGCTGATTCGCCAGGCTGTTCAACGCCCGGCTCACCCGCGCCGATTCATTGGCCTGTTCCGACAGCGACTCCGTCACATCCCGAATGGTCGCCACGTTGTGGTTGATCTCTTCGGCCACCGCGCTTTGCTCTTCGGCGGCGCTGGCGATTTGCAGGTTCATGTCGCTGATCACGGTCACGGCGTCACCGATCTGGCGTAGCGCGGTGACGGCCTGGCCGACCTGTTCGACGCTGCCTTGGGCCTGGCGGTAGCTGTTGCCCATGGCACCGACCACTTCCTCAGTGCCGCTTTGCAATTGTTCGATCACCACGCGGGTTTCTTCCACCGACTCCTGGGTGCGCCGTGCCAGGTTGCGCACTTCGTCGGCCACCACGGCAAAGCCACGGCCGGCCTCACCGGCGCGGGCTGCCTCGATGGCGGCATTGAGCGCCAGCAGGTTGGTCTGCTCGGCGATGCCGCGAATCACTTCCAGAACCGAGCCGATTTTTTCGCTGCTGCTGGCCAGGCCTTCAACCTGCGCCATGGCCGTACTCATGTCAGCGGCCAGCAGGCCGATGTTGCTGGTGGTCTGATCGATCACGGTCAGGCCATCGCGGGTGGATTGGTCGGCATCGCGGGCGGCTTGCGCTGCCTGGGCTGCGCTACGGGCGACGTCCTGGGCGGTGGCGCTCATTTCGTGGGAAGCGGTGGCCACCTGGTCAACCTGGCGATACTGCTGCTCCATGCCGGCGCTGGTTTCGCTGGCAATCGCGGCGGATCGGTCGGCCGTGCCACGAGCGTCCTGCACCGAGCGTTTGACCTCGGCGATGATCGGCTGCAGCTTGTCGAGGAAACGGTTGAACCAGCCCGCCAGTTGGCCCAGCTCGTCCTGTTTGTCGTAGGCCAGGCGGCGGGTCAGGTCGCCTTCGCCGCTGGCGATGTCCTGGAGCATGTGCGCTACACCGAGGATCGGCCGGGTCACGCTGCGCGCCATCAACCACACCAGGATCAGACCGACCACGGCGGCCAGCAGGCCCAGCCCGAGTTCCAGCAGGGTGCCCTGGGTATTGTCGGCATCCAGTTGGGCCTTGAGCGCCTCGGCCGGCGCCACCAGGACTTTTTTCGGTACGTCCAGCAGCACGCCCCACGGCTTGCCGCCGGGGATCGGGGCAAAGGGCGCCAGCACTTTGAGTTGCTGATCGCTACGCAGGCTGCGGGTTTGTGTGCTGCTGGCCAGGGCCGTGATCAACTCTGCGCCGTTGGCCGTGTCGACTTGGTCCAGGCGCTGGCTGAGCTTGCTGGCGTCCGGGCTGTAGCCGGCAAGCAAGCCGGTGGGGCTGAGGATACTGACGTGGGTCTGGCCGTCGTACAGTTTCTGGCTGGCCTGTTGGCTCACGGCCTGCAGGCTGTTGAGGTTGATGTCCACCGACAGCGAGGCAATGACCTTGCCGTTGACTATCAGCGGAAAGACGATACTGGTCATCAGCACATTCTGCCCGTCGATCACATAAAAGTAAGGCTCGATCACGCAGGGCTTGAGGGTGGTGCGCGGGCAGGTGAACCAGGCGTTGGCTTTTTCGCCGCTGGGGCCGACGGAGGTGTCGCTCATGTCGCTTTCGGGCAGCGCCATGGAGGTGATTTTGCCGGGCGTCGGCTGCGACCAGTACAGGGCGAAGCGGCCGGTGTCGTTACTGCCCAGTTCCGCCTGGTTGGCGAACAACTCATCCTTGCCGTCCAGCGCATTGGCTTCGAACACCAGCGACAAGCCAAGCAGGTCGGGGTTGGCCTGGAGCGCGGCCCTGACCTGACGGGTCAGGTCTTCGCGGGTGTCGAAGGCGTCGAGAAAGCGTTTTTCCGCCTGCTCGCGCAAAAATAGCACCTGGCGGGAAAACCCATGGCCGTACTGATAGGCATCCATGAACTGCTGGCGAATGCCCAGCGCCTGCACTTCACCTTGAGCCTCGATGCGCGCCTGGGCGGCCTCATCGAGCATCTGCATGCTGGACGCTTTGACCTGCTCGGAACTCTGCGCCATGCGATACAGCGACAGACCCACCAGCAGGGTCACGATCCCCAGCAGGCAGAGGCCCGCGAGCAGGGTGATTTTCCATTGAATGGAGAGCTGCCTGAGCGACATCGGGACATCCTTTACCTGAATACACATAGAAAAAATTGTTATCGGCTGCGCTGGTTTTTTCTTTATTCAAACATTCAATTTAACCCTAAAAACGGCGTCGCTTTTTGACATGGCCGCCCGGCTGCTGCAAAGTGCGCGGCCTCTAATAAGACCTCTTTGAGCCCGTACGCCGACAGCACCTTCAATGGCCGCTGAGGCGCGGGCATGCCTGTCTTTTATGTTTCTGTCTTGAGGTAACCATGATTAATGCTGTTATCGCCGCGGTCGGCACCATGCTGGTGCTCAGCCTGTCCCGCGTGCATGTGGTCATCGCCATCATCGTGGGCGCCCTGGTGGGCGGCTTGACCGGTGGCCTGGGTATCGACGCCACGCTCAAAGCGTTCAACAGCGGTTTGGGCGGCGGTGCGACGGTGGCTTTGTCCTACGCATTACTCGGCGCTTTCGCGGTGGCGATTGCCAAATCCGGCCTGGCCCATGCCCTGGCGGACAAAGCGCTGTTGTTGGTCGATCGCCAGGAAGCCAGCGGCGGCAATCACGTCAAATGGCTGTTGATCGGCCTGTTGTGGGCGGTGGCGATTGCTTCGCAGAACATCCTGCCGATCCACATCGCGTTCATCCCGCTGCTGGTGCCGCCGCTGTTATATGTATTGACCAAACTGCAACTGGATCGCCGCCTGATCGCTTGCGTCATGACGTTCGGCTTGATCACGCCCTACATGTTCCTGCCGGTGGGCTTCGGCAATATCTTCCTCAACCAGATCCTGCTGGCCAACGTGGCCAAGAGCGGCGTGGACATCAGCCAGGTCAACGTAACCCACGCCATGAGCCTGCCCGCACTGGGCATGGTGGTCGGCCTGCTGGTGGCGGTGTTTATCAGCTACCGCAAAAAGCGCGTGTACGACCTTGAGAAAATCGAGCGTGTCGAGCAGGTGGCGGTGCAGTACAACCCGTTGACCCTGCTGGTCGCCGGCCTGGCGATTGCTTCGGCGTTCATCATTCAGTTGTGGCTGGACTCGATGATCATCGGTGCGCTGGCCGGGTTTCTGATTTTCTCGGTGTCGGGCATCGTGCGCTGGCGCGACACCGATGACCTGTTCACCGAAGGCATGAAGATGATGGCGATGATCGGCTTCATCATGATCGCCTCGTCGGGCTTTGCCGAAGTGCTCAAGGCCACCGGTGATGTGCGCTCGCTGGTGGAGGCCTCGGCGGCGTTCATCGGCCATAGCCGTGGAGTAGGGGCGCTGTTGATGCTGCTGGTGGGGCTGTTGGTGACCATGGGCATCGGTTCGTCGTTTTCCACGGTGCCGATCCTGGCCGCGATTTTTGTGCCGTTGTGCGTGCAGCTGGATTTCAGCCCGCTGGCGATCGTGTGCATCGTCGGCACCGCCGGGGCCTTGGGTGACGCCGGTTCACCGGCGTCGGACTCCACCCTCGGGCCGACCTCCGGCCTGAATATCGACGGCCAGCACCATCATATCTGGGACACCGTGGTGCCGACCTTCCTGCACTACAACCTGCCGCTGCTGGCGTTTGGCTGGCTGGCGGCGATGACGCTCTGAGGCGTCCATCGTGGCGAGGGAGCTTGCTCCCGCTGGGCTGCGAAGCGGCCCCAAAAGCTGGCGGGCGCTGCGCACCCGAGCGGGAGCAAGCTCCCTCGCCACAAGAGAGTGCTCTAGAAAATTGACGTTTGGCCGCTAACCTCTCAAGCCGCCCCTAATAAGAGAGAAAAGCCATGCGTCTGAGCCTCAAGGCCAAAGTCCTGACCCTTGCCATAGTGCCGGTGTTGCTGTTCGCCCTGGTGATCAGCCTGACCACCGTGTGGATACTTCAGGGCCAGGCGCGCAACGAAGTGGATGAAACCCGCCAACGTCTGCTCAATGACGCCAAGGCCACTCTGCACAGTTATGTCGAGGTGGCCCTGACCACCATCAAGCCGTTCTACGATGCGGCCGCCCCCGGTGATACGGCAGCGCGGGCGCAGGTGGTCAAGTTGCTGTCCAACACCAGCTACGGCAAGGACGGTTATTTCTTCGGCTACGATTCCGAGACCATTCGCCTGTTCAAGGGCAACAGCCCGGACGGCGTGGGCAAGAGTTTCAAGGACAACCGCGACCCCAACGGCGTCTACGTCAACCGCGACCTGGTCAAAGTCGGCAAGGACGGTACCCACTACCTGCAATACAGCTCGACCCAGCCCGGCCAGACCGAGCTGGTGCCCAAGCTCGGCTATACCGAATACCTGCCCAAGTGGGACATGGTCATCGGTACCTCGGTCAACCTGGATGGCATCGATGCTCAGGTTGCGGTGGTCGAGGCCAAGGTAGAGAAACGCATGGAAGGCGTACTGTTGAGCATTCTCGGTCTGGCGGTCGTGGTATTGCTGGTGATTGCTGCCGTCGGCCTGCTGGTGGCCAACACGATCCTGCGCCCACTGAGCCTGATGAAGGCCAATCTGGACGATATCGCCGCCGGTGAAGGTGACTTGACACGCCGCCTGGCCATTACCAGCCAGGATGAGCTCGGCGACCTGGCCGGCGCGTTCAATCGGTTTGTCGACAAGATCCACGGCCTGGTCCGCCAGATCACCGAAATGACCGCGCAACTCACCGGCCTGGTGAGCCAGGTGTCCGAGCAAGCCCAGCGCTCGGAAACGGCCATGGAACGCCAGCGTCACGAAACCGACCAGGTCGCCACCGCGATCAATCAGATGTCGTCCGCCGCCCATGAAGTGGCGCGCAGTGCCCAGGGGGCCGCCGTCGCCGCGCAGCAGACCGATGCCGAGGGCCAGGCCGCCAAGCGTGTGGTGGACGGCAGCATCGCGCAGATTCACGCGCTGGTGAACGATATCCGCAGTAGCGGTGTGTCCCTCGACAGCCTGCAACAGGACGTGTCGTCGATTGTCAGTGTGCTGGGCGTGATTCGCTCGATTGCTGAACAAACCAACCTGCTGGCGCTCAACGCGGCAATTGAAGCTGCGCGGGCAGGGGAGGCCGGACGTGGGTTTGCGGTGGTCGCCGATGAAGTGCGCGCCCTGGCCAGCCGCACCCAGACCAGCACCCAGGAAATCCAGGGCATGATCGACCGCCTGCAAAAAGGCACCGAAGCCGCCGTGGATGCCATGCGCCGCTCCAGCGATGCTGGTGACGGCACGTCGGCCCAGGCCAACCAGGCCGGCGCGTCGCTCGACACCATGGCCCAGTTGATCGGCACCATCAACTCGATGAACGCGCAGATCGCCAGCGCCGCCGAGGAACAAACCGCCGTGGCGGAAGAGATCAACCGCAGCGTGCACCAGATTGCCGTGGCGGTGGACAGTGTGGCCGATGAAACCCAGCTCGGCGCCCAGACTTCCCGCAGCCTGGCGGACCTGGGCCAGCGCCTCGGGCAGTTGGTGGGCCAGTTCAGGATCTGACCTACACGTCGCGCATCAGCAAACCAAACGCCAGGTCCAGCTCGGCCGGCAGGGGCACATACACCGTGTGCCCATCCCCCGGCGCTACCTCGATGGCGTCGCCCTTGGCGTTATGCAAGGTGGCCAGGGCAAAGTGAAAGTTGCCGGCCGGCGTCATCAGTTCCAGCTGATTGCCCACGGCAAAGCGGTTCTTCACCTTGACCTCGGCCAGCTCGCCCCGGCGTTCGCCGGTCAATTCACCGACAAACTGCTGGCGCTCGGAGACGGAGCTGCCGTTCTGGTAGTTCTGGTATTCGTCGTGCACATGGCGGCGCAGGAAACCTTCGGTGTAACCGCGCTGGGCCAGGGATTCGAGGTCGGTCATCAAGCGGCGGTCAAAGGCGCGACCGGCCATCGCATCATCAATTGCGCGGCGATACACCTGGGTGGTGCGCGCACAATAGAAGTGCGATTTGGTGCGGCCTTCGATCTTCAGTGAATGCACGCCCATGCGGGTCAGGCGCTCCACGTGCTGCACGGCGCGCAGATCCTTGGCGTTCATGATGTAGGTGCCGTGTTCGTCTTCGAACGCCGGCATCTGCTCAGTGGGGCGATTGGCTTCCTGCAACAGGAATACCTGGTCGGTCGGCGTGCCGATGCCCAGCGTCGGTTCGAATGCCTGGACGATGTCACCCGTGGCGTTTTCCACCGCCGGGGTGGCCTGGTATTTCCATCGACATGCATTGGTGCAGGTGCCCTGGTTGGCGTCGCGCTTGTTCATGTAGCCCGATAGCAGGCAACGCCCGGAATAGGCCATGCACAGGGCGCCATGGACGAACACCTCCAGCTCCATGGCCGGCACGTGTTGGCGAATCTCGCCGATCTCTTCCAGGGACAACTCTCGTGACAGGATCACCCGGCAGATGCCTTGTTGTTGCCAGAACGCCACACTGGCCCAGTTGACGGTATTGGCTTGAACCGACAAGTGAACCGGCATCTGCGCAAAATGCTGGCGCACCAGCATGATCAGCCCTGGGTCAGACATGATCAGCGCGTCCGGGCCCATGGCGACCACGGGGGCCAGGTCCTTGAGAAAGGTTTTCAGCTTGGCGTTGTGCGGCGCGATGTTCACCACCACGTAGAAACGCTTGCCCTGTGCATGGGCTTCCTGGATCCCGAGGGCCAGGTTGGCGTGGTCAAATTCATTGTTGCGCACGCGCAGGCTGTAGCGCGGCTGGCCGGCGTACACCGCATCGGCGCCATAGGCAAAGGCGTAACGCATGTTCTTCAACGTGCCGGCGGGCGCGAGCAGTTCGGGGGCGATCAGTGGGAGCATGGAGGTGTGAGCCGCAAAAGGCGCGAGGGTAGTGCAGGCCTTGGCGTGGTGCATTGACCCACGTCTAGATAAGCCGATCTATGCTTGTTCGATCAACCAGGGCACTCCCAGGTTTCGCTGCGGACTAAGCAACAGGGCCGACACCGGCCCTGTGCTTTTTTGACATGGATCGGACATGAATCAAACCAACCTGCAATTCAAGACCCTGCTGTTACTGCTGGCCCTGGTGACCGTCGCCTTCATCTGGATATTGCTGCCGTTCTACGGCGCGGTGTTCTGGGCGGTGATCCTCGGCATCATCTTCGCGCCCATGCAGCGCCGCCTGCAGCAGCGCTTTGGCTGGAACCGCAACCTGACCTCCCTGACCACCTTGACGGTGTGCCTGGTGATCGCGATTTTGCCGGTGATCATTACCAGCGCCTTGCTGGTGCAAGAGGGCGCCACCCTTTACAAGAACGTCGAAAGCGGCCAGTTGGATGTGGCCGGTTATATCGAGCAGTTCAAGCATTTCCTGCCGCCGTATTTCCAGCACCTGCTGGACCGCTTCGGCATGGGCAACCTGGAAGGGCTGCGGGAAAAGGTGGTGAAAGGTGCGATGCAGGGCAGCCAGTTCTTCGCCACACAGGCGTTCAGCTTCGGCCAGGGTACGTTCGATTTCCTGGTGAGCTTTTTCATCATGCTCTACCTGCTGTTCTTCCTGCTGCGCGACGGCCCGGAACTGGTACGCAAGGTGCGCACGGCGGTGCCATTGGCCGAGCCGCAAAAGCGCCGCCTGCAACTCAAGTTCAACCGGGTGGTGCGAGCCACGGTCAAGGGCAACGTGCTGGTGGCCGTCACTCAAGGTGCGCTGGGGGGCTTTATTTTCTGGTTCCTGGATATTCCCAGCGCGTTGCTCTGGGCGGTATTGATGGCGTTTCTATCCCTGCTGCCTGCGGTGGGCGCCGGGATTGTATGGGGGCCGGTGGCCGCCTACTTCCTGTTGAGCGGGTCGATCTGGCAGGGCGTGGTGCTGGCGCTGTTCGGCGTGTTCGTGATCGGCCTGGTGGACAACGTACTGCGCCCGATTCTGGTGGGCAAGGACACCAAGATGCCGGACTACCTGATCCTGATCTCGACGCTGGGCGGCCTGTCGGTGTTCGGCCTGAACGGCTTCGTGATCGGGCCGCTGGTCGCGGCGCTGTTCATTTCCTGCTGGGCGTTGTTCGTGGAAACCAAGCCGCGCGTCAAATTGCCGTTGCCCTAGGCTTCAAGCCCGTAGTTGGCAGCCAGTTGCAGTTGGGCGTCGGATAACGAAGTGAGCGGGCCGCTGATAGGCTCGCCATCGCGTACTACATACCAGCAGGCGAGCAAGCCCAGCTTGCGAAGAGGGGCGGGAACGGCGCTGCCGATGACGGACATGATCTGAACAGTGGGCATAAGTACCTCCAAACGTTATGGAGGTCACCTTACGGTGCGATCGCGCGTAGGAAAAATCACCTGGCTCGATAGTCAACATCAACGGCAGGCGTCAGTCCACCACCTGATCGAGCATGTGCACCACTTCCTGTTCGCTGAGCAGGCCCTTGCGCACCAGGTTCTCTGCCAGCAATGCCAGGAACTTCGCGCTGCGGTGGCCTTCCAGGTGCTTGAGTTCGGTCAGGGCACTATAAACCTTGCTGGATGTGCAGAGGCCAGCGGTGCGATGCGGATTTTGTGTAGGCATGGTCAATCGTCCGTAATTGTTATTGGGTGGACAAGGTCGATAGTGAAACGGGCTCGTGACACAAACATGACAGCGTTCGTACCAGTCGAGCAAGAGGAGATCCCAACCGGATCATGTGGGATTGCCGCCCGAGCATTGTCCTCACAACGACCTTTGCAAGATAAATCCAGACGTTCAAGGCAAAAAAAGGCCCCGCGTGTGGGCGAGGCCTGTTGCATGTACAGCAATGTGTTACCAGCCGTGGCGGTAGTAGCCGTGGGGCGGGCCATAGTAGCCGTAACCCCGTGGCGGGCCGTAATAGACCGGCGCCGGGCGGTAATAAACCTGTTGCTGCACGTACACCGGTGGTGGCGGTGCGTAGTAGACCGGCGGCGGAGCGGCATACACCGGCTGCGGCTGGACGTACACCGGTTGCTGCACATAAACCTCACGAGGCTGGCTGGCAACCACGGAGCCGACAACGGCTGCACCGACAAGAGCACCCAATACGGCCGGGCCGCCCCAACCACCACCGTGGGCGGAGGCTTGGCCTGCCATCGCGAGTGCGCCAATAAGCAAGGCGATCCTGGGGACTTTACGCATCATGGTCATTCCTCGGTTAGCCCCTGCGCTTGTGGTCTGCAATCAATAGACTCAAGGATTGTCGCGGGGATACTTTTAAGACAACGTATTTCTGAAAAACAGCACAGCCGATAGGTAAAGGTTGTGTAAGGTCTGTACCGATTTGCTTACTTCAAGGAGCTACCCATGCAGATGCACCCCAACAAGGACACCCAACTGTGCATGTCACTGTCGGCGCGTCCCGGGAATTTCGGCCTGCGTTTCCATAACCATCTGTATGAGCAGTTGGGCCTGAATTTTTACTATAAAGCCTTCAGCAGCCAGGACCTGCCCGGCGCGATCGGTGGCATACGGGCGCTGGGCATCCGGGGTTGCGGCGTGTCGATGCCGTTCAAGGAGGCTGCCATCGCTTTAGTGGACGAACTGGACGATTCGGTTCAAGCCATCGATTCCCTGAACACCATCGTCAACACCGGCGGCCGTCTCAAGGCCTACAACACCGACTACATTGCCGTCGAGCAACTGCTGAAAAAACACCAGGTACCGAAGGACTCAAGCTTCGCCCTGCGCGGCAGCGGCGGCATGGCCAAGGCCGTGGCCAGCGCCTTGCGTGACGGCGGTTACGCCAATGGCGTGATCGTGGCGCGCAATGAGGTGGCGGGCAGGGCGCTCGCACGTAACCTGGGGTATGAGTGGCAGGCTGAACTGGGCGGGTTGCGCCCACGCATGCTGGTTAACGTGACACCGATTGGCATGACCGGCGGGGCAGAGGCGGATCAGTTGGCGTTCGAGACCGATGCCGTTGATCAAGCCGAAACGGTGTTCGATGTCGTGGCGATCCCCGCTGAAACCCCGTTGATCGTGCGCGGGCGTGCCCAGGGCAAGCGGGTGATTACCGGCCTTGAAGTGATTGCAATCCAGGCATTGGAGCAGTTTGTGCTGTATACCGGCGTGCGTCCTACACCGGAGCAATTTCAGGCGGCCGTGGCGTTCGCCCGCACCTGACGGTTTAAGCGGGGAGCGATGTAGGAGCGAGGCGGGCGGCTAGCCCTTGCTCGCTCCTACAACTGGCAGCATGTTCCAAGTTGGACCCTCGTCAGGCCTGTTCCAACTGCGCCAGGCGTTCTTCCAGCGCCGCAATTCGCGCTTCCAGCTCTTCGATACGCTCGACGCAGACGCCCCCGCCGCCGCGCTCCACCGGGTTGCCGCGGGCGGCAATAATCGTTTCGATATCCGCCGGGTCCCCCAGCGCATGGGTATACCGGTCCTCGCGCTGCCCCGCCTGGCGCGGCACCAATAGCGCCAGGCCCCGTGCAATCAGGCGTTCGAGCTGATGCACTACCTGCTCGGCGTCCTCAAAGTCATGCATGCGCCCGCTGCGCGTCAGCAACTCATTGACCGTCTGCGGGCCGCGCAGGAACAGCAGCCCGATCAGGATCATTTGCGCGGGCACCAGTTCCAGCGCCTTGTCCACGCGGTGTTCCCAGCGGTCGGCGCGGCTGCCCATGACCAGCCGGGTATAACCCTGGCCTTCCAGCACGCGCAAGCTCTGGCCGACCTGGCCCTGGCTGAGATTGGTCACCGGTTCCCGGCTGGTCTTCTGGTTGCACGCCAGCACCAGGGCGTTGAGGGTCAGGGGGTAGGTTTCCGGGTTGGTCGCCTGTTTTTCGATCAGGCAGCCCAGGATGCGGATTTCCGTGCTGTTCAGGCGCGGCTCAGGCGTGTCGGTGTCGTGCTCGGCGGTCATCGCGCTTTCCCTATGCAGTGAATCCACTAGCCTAAGCCGGAAAAAATAAAAGACAAGCGGCAGGCATGGCTATAATCGTCGCTGGTTCCAACCCTGCCATTACCACGAGACTGACATGACCATTTCCCTGTATGCCGCTTCTATCCCAGTCTTCAAGCAAATGCTCAACGCCCTCAGCGATGTGCTGAACAAGGCCGAAGCCCACGCCACCGCCAAGAACATCGAGCCGAACGCTCTGCTGCAAGCGCGCCTGTTCCCGGATATGTTCGCGCTGGTGCGCCAGGTGCAGATCGCCGTCGACTTCGCCAAGGGCGTTTCCGCGCGCCTGGCCGAGATCGAAGTGCCGAAGTACGAAGACAGCGAAGTCACCTTCGCCGACCTGCAAGCGCTGATCGCCAAGGTGCTGGCCTTCGTCGATACCATCAAGCCCGAGCAGATCGACGGCAAGGAAGGCATCGAAATCGTCACCCGCCCAGGCACCCCGAAAGAGAAGCGCTTCAGCGGCCAGTCCTACCTGCTGACCTACGGCCTGCCGCAGTTCTTCTTCCACGTCACTACCGCTTACGCCTTGCTGCGCCATAACGGCGTTGAAGTGGGCAAGCGTGATTACATGGGCGCTTTCTAAGCACCCACTAAAAAGCCCGGGTGCGTTCTTCAACGAACGGCCCGGGCTTTTTTACAGCTGGCGTTCAAGCCAACCGTTCATCCTTGTCCAGGCACGCCGCCGCAGTGAACAGCACATCGGTGGACGAGTTGAGCGCGGTTTCCGCCGAATCCTGCAGCACGCCGATGATGAAGCCTACAGCCACCACCTGCATGGCGATCTCGCTCGGAATGCCGAACAGGCTGCACGCCAGCGGAATCAACAGCAGCGAACCACCGGCCACGCCCGAAGCCCCGCAGGCGCAAATGGCCGCGACCACACTGAGCAGCACGGCGGTGGGCAGGTCTACGGCAATGCCCAGCGTGTGCACGGCCGCCAGGGTCAGCACCGTAATAGTGATCGCGGCGCCGGCCATATTGATCGTAGCGCCAAGCGGGATCGACACCGAATAGGTGTCTTCATGCAGGCCCAGGCGTTTGCTCAACGCCAGGTTCACCGGAATATTCGCCGCCGAGCTGCGGGTGAAGAACGCGGTAATACCGCTTTCGCGCAGGCACAGCAGCACCAGCGGATACGGGTTACGGCGCAGTTTCCAGAACACGATGGCCGGGTTGACCACCAGCGCTACGAACAGCATGCAGCCGATCAGCACCACCAGCAGGTGGGCATAGCCGAGCAGGGCGCCGAAGCCGGAGGTGGCCAGGGTCGAGGCGACCAGGCCGAAGATCCCCAGCGGGGCAAAGCGGATCACCACGCGCACGATCAGCGTCACACCGTTGGACAGATCATCGAGCACCGTGCGGGTCGTTTCGCCGGCATGGCGAATGGCAATGCCCATGCCGATGGCCCAGGCCAGGATGCCGATGAAGTTGGCATTCATCAGTGCGCTGACCGGGTTATCGACCACGCTCAGCAGCAGGCTTTGCAGCACCTCGCCGATACCGCCGGGGGCGCTCACGGTGGCGTCATGGGTGGCCAGTACCAGGGACGACGGGAACAGCATGCTGGCAACCACCGCAACCACGGCAGCGGCAAAGGTACCCAGCAGATACAGGAACAGGATCGGCCGGATATGGGTTTCCTGGCCGTGTTTATGATTGGCGATAGACGCCATCACCAGCACGAACACCAGGATCGGCGCGACGGCCTTCAGCGCCGTGACGAACACTTTGCCGATAAACCCGGTGGCCTTGGCGGCCTCAGGCAGCAACAGGGCCAGCAGAATCCCGGCGATCAGGCCGATGATAATTTGGGTGACCAGGCTGACGCGCATTAAACGTTGCAGCAGGGAAGGGGCAGCAGTCATAAACAGTTGTCTCTGATTTTTTTAGTAGGGCACAGCATTGCAATGAGAAAGTACTGTAGGCAGCAGGCGCGAAGTCTAACATGCTGTAGGACGAGTCCCGTTCGCTGCGTCATTCCGTCACCCGCACTGTCGGATTTGGATTCATCGGCGCGGGCGTGTCATCAGGGCAGGGTGGTAAACAGTTCGCGTCGGGCGCCCTCGGTAATCGCCACGATGCCAGGGTGCTTGACCTTGCGCTCCACCGAGATGGCATAAAACGACTCGGTCACCGCGTCGGTCTGGCCGATCAGCGCCACGCCGTATTGGCGCACCACTTCATCGGCGATCACGCTGGGGGCGATAAAGATGCCGCTGCCCGATTGCCCGAAGGCCTGCATCAGCGCGCTGTCGTCGAACTCGCCGATGATCCTGGGTTGAATCTGCTGATCGGCAAACCAGCGTTGCAGACGGCTGCGCACCACGGTCTCTGCGCCGGGGATCAGCAACGGTGCGCCGTGCAAACACCCTGGGAAATCGCCGCTATGTTGGTCAGCCAATGCCTGGGTGGCGAAAAAACTGATGCCACATTCCCCCAGCTTCTGGCTGTAGCCCTTGATGTCCAGGTGCGTGGGCATCGGGCTGTCGGAGATCACCAGGTCCAGGCGCTGGATGGCCAGGTCGGCCAATAACCGTTCGAGTTTGTCTTCACGGCAGGTGATGCGGATCGGTTCGCTCAGCTCCATGGTGGGGGCAATCAGCCGGTACACGATGGACTTGGGCACCACATCCGCCACGCCGACGCGAAATACAATCTGCTGCTCGTTGGGTTGTGCGCGCAGCATCGCTTCCAATTCATTGCCGGTCTGGAACATCTGCTCGGCATAGGGCAGCGCCTGGCGTCCGGCTTCGGTCAGCTCCAGCTGACGGCCGACGCGCTGAAACAGTGCGATGCCAAAGGTATGTTCCAACAGGCTGATCTGCCCGCTGATGGTCTGGGGCGTGAGGTTCAGTTGCTCGCAGGCGCGCACGATGCTGCCGGTCTTTGCCACCACCCAGAAGTAATGCAATTGACGATAATTGAGCATGGCCTTCTACACTTCGTAAAAACCGAAGTATACGCGAGAAAAATACGAATTTTACTGAACTGTTCGCCTGCATAGAATGCGTCGCTATCGCGGGGCTACTATTTGGACCCAAGCGTTCTAACGAGGAATACATCATGAAACTCAATTCCCTGGGCGCGGCTGCACTGCTTGCGCTTTCATTGGTGATGATCGGCGGGTGTGATCAAGTCGAGAAAAGCGCGCAGCAGGTGCTGGGCAAAGCCACCGAAACGGCCAAGCAAGCAATCGATGACACCCAGAAAGCCGCTGAACAGGCATTGAGTGAAGCGACCCAGGGCCTGATCAATCCGCAGAAGAAGGATGATCAGCCAGAAAAAGATGCAGAATCCGATACCCAAGAAACCTAATTCCCCAGCACAACGTCAGGACTGACCTATGGATTATCTTTTACAACTGGCCGCCAGCCCCACCGCCTGGATCGCACTGGCGACCTTGATCGTCATGGAAATCGTGCTGGGCATCGATAACCTGATCTTCATCTCGATCCTCACCAACAAATTACCCGAGCAGCACCGGGCCAAGGCGCGGCGCATTGGCATCAGCATGGCGTTGGTATTGCGCCTGGGCCTGTTGAGCACCATCGCGTTTATCGTGCAACTGACGGCGCCGGTCTTCGAAGTGTTCGGCCAGGCGTTCTCGTGGAAAGACATGATCCTGATTGCCGGTGGCTTGTTCCTGGTGTGGAAGGCCACCACCGAGATCCATCACAGCATGGACCCGGAGCCTGAGGAAACGACCACGCTCGGCAATACAGTCGCCATCGGTTTTGCCGCGGCGATCGGACAGATCCTGCTGCTCGACCTGGTGTTTTCCATCGACAGCATCATCACGGCAGTGGGCATGACCGAACACTTGCCGATCATGATCATTGCCGTGGTGACCTCGGTGATCGTGATGCTGGTGGCGGCCGAACCCTTGGCCAAGTTCATCAACGACAACCCGACCGTGGTGATGCTGGCCCTGGGCTTTTTGATCATGATCGGCATGACGCTGATCGCCGAAGGCTTCGGCGCCCATGTGCCCAAAGGCTACGTGTATGCGGCCATGGCGTTCTCGGCGGCTATCGAGTGCCTGAATATCGCACGGCGTAACCGCCACAAGCGTTTGCTCGCTGCCCGCCAGTAAGCGCTGAACCAAAAGGCCGGCTGCGCTCATATGAGCCCAGCCGGCCTTTTGCTGTCTGCTAGAATCGGCGCACTTGATAGCTTGAGGTCCACCATGAACGAGCCGATTCGCCTTACCCAGTACAGCCACGGTGCGGGTTGCGGCTGCAAGATCTCGCCCCAGGTGCTGGAAGTGATCCTTGCCGGCAGCGGCGCGCAGAACCTCGACCCCAACCTGTGGGTAGGCAACGCCTCCCGTGACGATGCGGCGGTGTACGCCATCGACGACGAGCGCGGCGTGGTCTCCACCACCGATTTTTTCATGCCGATCGTCGACGACCCCTTTGACTTCGGCCGCATCGCCGCCACCAATGCCATCAGCGACATCTACGCCATGGGCGGCGACCCGTTGATGGCCATCGCCATTCTCGGTTGGCCGGTGAATGTGCTGGCACCGGAGATTGCCCGCGAAGTCATTCGTGGCGGCCGCGCGGTCTGCGACGCCGCCGGCATCCCGCTGGCCGGTGGGCACTCCATCGACGCCCCGGAGCCGATCTTCGGCCTGGCCGTGACCGGCATCGTGCACAAGCGCCATATGAAGCGCAACGACACCGCCACCGCCGGGTGCAAGCTGTACCTGACCAAACCCTTGGGCATCGGCATCCTCACGACCGCCGAAAAGAAAGGCAAGTTGCGCGAAGCGGATATCGGCCTGGCCCGCGACTGGATGTGCACCCTCAACAAACCCGGTAGCCGTTTCGGCAAATTGGCCGGGGTGACGGCGATGACCGATGTCACCGGTTTCGGCCTGCTTGGTCATCTGGTAGAGATGGCCGACGGCAGCGGCCTCACGGCCCGCATCGAGTATGCAAAAGTGCCCCGTCTGCCGGGCGTCGAGTATTACTTGGAGCAGGGTTGCGTACCGGGGGGCACCTTGCGCAACTTCGACAGCTACGCCAGCAAACTGGGGCGTGTGCAGGAGCTGCACAAGCGCGTGCTGTGCGATCCGCAAACCAGCGGCGGCCTGCTGATCGCCGTCACGCCCGAAGGCGACGCCGAGTTCCACGCGGTGGCCGCTGAACTGGGCCTTACCCTCGAGCCGATCGGCGAACTGCTTGAGCGACAGAGCAACGCGGTAGAGGTGGTTTGATGGCGACTGACATCACCGATTACCGCGACATCTTCCTCAACGACCGGCCGATGATGGATACCCGCGCGCCGGTCGAATTCACCAAAGGCGCGTTTCCCGGGGTGGTCAACCTGCCGTTGATGACCGACCAGGAGCGCCAACGTGTAGGCACCTGCTACAAGCAGCAAGGCCAGCAAGCTGCAATCGTGCTGGGCCATGAGTTGGTCAGTGGCGCAGTACTTGAGGAACGGCTGGCGCGCTGGACCGCATTTGCCAAGGCCAACCCTCACGGTTACCTGTATTGCTTCCGCGGCGGCTTGCGCTCGCAATTGGTGCAGCGGGTGCTGAAGGACGAGTCAGGTGTCGATTACCCCCGAGTGAGTGGTGGGTATAAGGCCATGCGCACGTTTCTGCTGGAGACGGTGGATCAGGCTGTTGAGCAGTGCGACTTCGTCTTGTTGGGGGGGCTGACCGGCAGCGGCAAAACCGAGGTCATCAACCAGTTGAACAATGGTCTGGACCTGGAAGGCTACGCCAATCACCGCGGCTCAAGCTTTGGCAAACGCGCGACGGGCCAGCCGTCCACCATCGACTTTGAGAACCGCCTGGCGGTGGACGTTCTAAAAAAGCGTGCACAAGGCATCGAGCAGTTTTTGCTCGAAGATGAAAGCCGCATGATCGGTAGCTGCGCCTTGCCGCTGAATTTGCACCGGGGTATGCAGACGTATCCGATGGTGTGGCTGGAAGAAAGTCTGGAAAACCGCGTGGAGCGGGTGTTGCGCGAATATGTCATTGAGCTGTGCGCAGAGTTCAATGCAGCGTTTGGCGAGTCGGGCTTTGCGCGCTTTGCCGAGCGTCTGACCCAGAGTTTGGCCAACATCCAGAAACGCTTGGGTGGGGAGCGCTTTCAGCGTTTGCATGCGCTGATGCAAGAGGCCCTGGCCGAGCAGGCCCGCAGTGCAAGCGTGGATTTGCATCGGGGTTGGATCGTCGGGCTGCGCGAGTACTACGACCCGATGTACGCGTTTCAGCGTGAAAAGAAAGGCGCGCGGATCGAGTTTGCCGGCGAGCAGGGCGCGGTGGTGGAGTATTTGCGCGAGCGGGCTGCTCGGGTGGGGTGAGTTTCGGATGCCATTGAGCTCACAACAGGTTGAGCCGGTTTCTTCAGTTAATGCCGGGAAACAGGAGTTTTGGCTCTCGAGCGCCGGATGTTCCAGTCCAAACGCCGCAGGCCCAATGTGGGAGGGGGCATGCCCCCGATTGCGGTGTAGCAGTCACCCTTTTTTTAACTGACAGACCGCCATCGGGAGCAAGCCCCCTCCCACACTTGGGTCGCGGAGTGCAATGAAGCCTTCACGCAAAACCTAAAGAATCACCGCCCCGATCAACCCGCACACCACCCCCATCAGCATGGTCAGCCCGGCCACCGTTACCAGCACCCGCGCATCGAAATCCTTACGCAGCATCAGCAGCGACGGCAGGCTCACGCTCGGCAGGGTCATCAGCAAGGCGACGGCCGGGCCGGTGCCCATGCCGAGGGTCATCATGGTTTGTACGATGGGAATCTCCGCCGCCGTAGGAATCACGAACAACGTGCCGACAATCGCCAGCGGTACCAGCCACACCAGGCTGTCGGCCATCGCCCCATCCACATGGGGGAACAGCCAGACCCGCGCCGCGCCAAGGATCAGCACCGCGAGGATATACACCGGGATGGTGCTCCAGAACAGCTGCCACAAGGTCCGTAACCAGCGCACCAGGAACGATTCGGACTCAACCGTGCTGACTTCGGCCACAGCCTGCAGCGCCGCTTCCGGCACTTGCTCCGGACGTGCAATGCGCTGCGCCACCCACGACACACCCACCACCAGCACAATCCCCGCCACCAGCCGCAGCGCGGTAAAGCCCCAGCCCAGCACAAACCCCATGAACACCAACGTGGCGGGGTTCAAGACCGGGTTGGCGATCCAGAACGCCAGCGCCGCGCCGACCGATACCTTTTGGCGCCGCATACCCGCCGCGACAGGCGCCGCGCAGCAGCTGCACATCATGCCCGGCAAGGCGAACAGCCCGCCACGCAGGGTCGAGCCCAGGCCGGCGCGGCCAAACAGGCGCAACAGCCAGTCGCGAGGGATCAACACCTGTAACAGCGAACCGAGGATTACCGCCAGTACGGCGGCCTTCCAGATCGCCAGGAAATACACCTGGGCATAGGCCAGCGCCGCTGCGAGGGGCGAGCTTTGCTGGTCATTGAGAATCGACGCGCCGATGCTGTGGTTATCGGCCGCTACAAAAGCCTTGAGGTAGTAGGGCGACCATTTCACATAGTAGAGGCCGATGCAGGCCACCAACAGAAACAGCGCAGGTTTGCACCAGAACGACCAGCCCCGGTTGGGCTGGGCAGAAGCGAGGTTGGGCATGGAGATGATCCGCAGATGAGTCAATAGCGGCCATCATACGCGCCTGACGCCCAACCTTCAGG
The DNA here is from genome assembly GCF_003852375.1 of Pseudomonas sp. R4-34-07. Classification (NCBI taxonomy): domain Bacteria; kingdom Pseudomonadati; phylum Pseudomonadota; class Gammaproteobacteria; order Pseudomonadales; family Pseudomonadaceae; genus Pseudomonas; species Pseudomonas sp. R4-34-07. The sequence goes on from NZ_CP027760.1 coordinate 2,008,643, forward strand.
TATCGGCGCTGACCTGGGTCGGATCCGGGCAGGTTTCCTCACCATTATTGAGCCCCTGCTTGTAGTTGCGACTGAGCAGCGAGGCCTTGCCGTTGTGCCAGGTCAGTGTCAGCACGTACAGCGAGTCATAGTCGTTACCGGACCAGTCTTCGGTGATGGTGTGCTTCTCGCCGGCCGCTTCACTGGCGACTTTGTTGATCAACTCCGGCAGGTAACCGTGGGACCAGGCGGTGTAGATCGTTGCGTTGTGGTACTTGTCTTCGACCAGCTCATCGGCCAGGGCACTGGTGTCGTTCGCGGAGAACTTGATGTTGACCGGCAAACCCAGCTTGATTGCGCTGGGACTGATGGTCATCAGTGGGCGGATATAGCTGTAGGAGTTATCCAGCTCACCTTCCTCGACATTGCGCGTGGGGTTGGCGGCGAATACGAAATCGGCCTTGCCGAATTTTTCCGGTAATACACTGGCCAGGTTCATGGCGCGGTTCAGGCCCTGGCAATTGAGTTGGCCCAGGCCGCCGGCAGGTTTTTCGCCGTGGCGCAGGAAGACCAGGGTTTGCACGCCGTCCACCGGTTGTGCGCGGCTTTCGCGGGCATCCAATGCCGTGACAATGCCGGCGGTGACCAGCAGCAGCGGTAACATCATGTATGAATGGCGTTTGAATTGTTGCACAAGGCGCAGAGGCTTGATCTTCATTATGGGTTCGAGTCTTCATGCGTCGGGTTAAGGCGGACAGGCCCGGCCCAATGACGCAGTGTGCGTCCTGGGGGTGTTCCTTGTCGGTATAGCCAGGTGCCTCCATTCACCCTGCGAGCGCATTTAAGAGTGCGCTTGGGCGTTTTGGTTCGCCCATGGGATTCTAGCCAGGCAATGTTGCTTATTGATGACCCATGCAGGGTGGCGAACAGATGACTATCATGGGGACTTTCCGCCCAGGGACCTCTTCCGATGAACGCACTTGCCGCTTTCCCGATCAACAGCAAATGGCCCGCCCAGCACCCGGAACGCCTGCAACTGTACTCGCTGCCTACGCCCAACGGTGTAAAAGTATCGATCATGCTCGAAGAGCTGGGCCTGCCCTACGAGGCACACAAGGTCAGTTTCGACACCCAGGACCAGTTGTCTCCCGAGTTCATGTCCCTGAACCCCAACAACAAGATCCCCGCGATCATCGACCCCAATGGCCCAAGCGGGCAGCCGCTGGCGTTGTTCGAGTCCGGCGCGATCCTGATTTACCTGGCGGAAAAAACCAGCCGGTTGCTTTCCGAAGACCCGGCCACCCGCTATGAAACCCTCCAGTGGCTGATGTTCCAGATGGCAGGGATCGGTCCGATGTTCGGCCAGGTGGGGTTCTTCAACAAATTCGCCGGCAAGGCTTACGAAGACAAGCGCCCGCGTGACCGCTACGTCGCCGAGTCCCGCCGCTTGCTCCAGGTGCTCGAGAAACGCCTGCTGGGCCGCACCTGGATCATGGGCGATGACTACAGCATCGCTGACATCGCCACCTTCCCCTGGATTCGCAACCTGATCGGCTTCTATGAATCGGGCGACCTAGTGGGTATCGCCGATTTCCCCAATGTACTGCGCGCCTTGGATGGCTTTATCTCACGCCCTGCGGTGATCCGTGGCCTGAACATTCCGAGCTGAAGCATGCCGACTTTCGATTTCAAGCAACTGGATGTATTCAGCAGCGTGCCCTTCAAAGGCAACCCGCTGGCCGTGGTGCTCGGGGCCGACAGCCTGACGGACCAGCAGATGGCCGACTTCGCCAAGTGGACCAACCTCAGCGAAACCACGTTCTTGCTGAAGCCCCGTGACCCACGCGCCGATTACCGGGTGAGAATTTTCACCACCTTGCACGAACTGCCGTTTGCCGGGCATCCGACGTTGGGCAGTTGCCAGGCATGGTTGCACGCAGGCGGTGTTCCGCGTGGGCAAGAGGTCATTCAGGAGTGCGAAATCGGTTTGGTCCGCATCCGACGTGAAGGCGACGAACTGGCGTTTATCGCGCCACCGCTGTTGCGTTCGGGCGTTGTCGAGGCGCCGCTGCTGGAGCGTGTGCGCCTGGGGTTGGGCCTGGCGCCCGGCGCTATTGTGCGCAGCCAATGGGTGGATAACGGCGCCGGTTGGCTGGCGGTGATGCTGGCTGATCGCCGGGCCGTGCTGGAGGTGAGGCCTGACTACGCGCAACTGCTCGGGTTGGCCGTTGGTATCATTGCTCCTTGCGATGGGGAGGACGCACAGTTTGAGGTGCGCGCCTTTATCGCCGGCGACGGTGCCCAGGAAGACCCGGCCACCGGCAGCTTGAACGCCGGCCTGGCCCAATGGTTGCTCAGCGAGGGCCTGGCGCCGGAGCGCTATGTGGTCAGCCAGGGCACGGTCATGGGCCGCGTCGGGCGTATTCGTATCGAGCGCCAGGGTGATGAAGTTTGGGTCGGCGGCGCCGTTGCGGTATGCATCGAAGGCCGTCTACAGCTCTAGATCAATGCAATTGTTACGTGCCGCGCAATACACTGTTGGGCCCTCGGCATTTGTGCTGCGGGTGCTTGGGGCATAAGCTTTGGTCCCAAAGATTTCAGCCATTTTTTCAGGAAAGCCATGACCAGCCAGTTCCCCCAAGCCCGCCCCCGTCGCCTGCGCCGCTCCCCGGAGCTGCGTGGCTTGTTCCAGGAAAGCGAATTCACCCTCAACGACCTGGTGCTGCCGATTTTCGTCGAAGAAGAAATCGACGACTTCGTGCCGATCACCAGCATGCCGGGCGTATTGCGTATTCCTGAGAAAAAACTGGCCGGCGAGATCGAGCGTTATGCCCGTGCCGGCATCAAGTCGGTGATGACCTTTGGCGTGTCCCACCATCTGGACGCCAGCGGCAGCGACACGTGGAAAGAACGCGGCCTGGTCTCGCGCATGTCGTCGATCATCAAGGACGCCGTGCCGGAAATGATCGTGATGTCCGACACCTGCTTCTGCGAATATACCGACCACGGCCACTGTGGCGTGATGCATGGCGCCCACGTCGACAATGACGCGACCCTGGTCAACCTGGGCAAACAAGCCGTGGCCGCCGCCCGCGCCGGCGCCGACGTGATCGCGCCCTCGGCGGCTATGGACGGCCAGGTCCAGGCCATCCGCCGCGCCCTGGACGACGCCGGTTTCACCCACATCCCTATCATGGCCTACTCCACCAAATTCGCCTCGGCCCTCTACGGCCCGTTCCGCGAAGCCGGCGGCAGCGCCCTCAAGGGCGACCGCAAAAGCTACCAGATGAACCCGATGAACCGCCGCGAAGCCGTCCGCGAATCGCTGCTCGACGAGCAGGAAGGCGCCGACGCGCTGATGGTCAAACCGGCCGGCGCCTACCTCGACATCATCCGCGACATCCGCGAAGCCTCACGCCTGCCAGTGGCGGCGTATCAGGTGAGTGGTGAGTACGCCATGATCAAATTCGGCGCCCAGGCGGGGGCGATCGATGAGGCACGCGTGGTACGCGAGACCTTGGGCTCGATCAAGCGGGCGGGGGCGGATTTGATTTTTACGTACTTTGCGATGGATTTGGCGTTGGCGGGGGTTTAAAGGCGCTGCTTCTCAACCTACCTGTGGCGAGCGAGCTTGCTCGCGTGGGGCTGCGTAGCAGCCCCATAACTCAGTAATAGAGGTTGATTTATTTTGAAAGGTCGAGAGTGTCGACTGGGATTCTGTTTTTATCTGTTATTTGAGGTTTGGCCGTTTTTTAATTCGGAAGCAACATGTCTTAACCAAGTTTTGCCATCGTTCCACTCGTTAGGATAATAGTAGTAGCATCCGATATCGGAAAGCAGAAAATCTTGAAGCTCTTGCTCGGTTTTTGGGGTGGAGATTAATTTATCCAGTTCAAGTTGTACTGTGGTCAATGTTTCATCGGAAGATTCGGATATAAAGAAATTAATTACTTCGTTTGCGCTGTTGTGATCATCAACCCAGTCTTGATTGAAATATCCAGCAAGGAATTGTTGTAATTCAGGATAGTCTTGGTTCATGGGTTTGGAAACGCTGTGTGCGGGAAAAAGGAACGGGTTTGTTTGTTGATCTAAATGTTAGTCGGGTAAAAGTGAATGGCAGTAGTCCTTACGTCGACGAAACCGACATTGTGCGAGATTGATTGATTCAGTTCTACAAGGATTACTGAATTCCCTAACTTTAGTATTGCATAGTTATCTGTGTCGTTAATAAGCTCGCCAGTTATGGTGTGTGTACCATCGTTTGCGGTGATTTTTGGGGTCATGTCAGAGGAAAGATCAATATTTTTCTTCCAGAAAAATACTTCGTCTAACTCGAATTCCACATCCAAATCTTCACCGATGCTTGGTTTGGCGCCATGCCAGAAAGCCGTGCCATTTCCAAAAGGTGAGCTGAATTCCACATATAAAGTGTCTTGCTCGGAAAAAACATCGATAGTTCGTATTTTCATTTCACTTCTCCGTTAATGGGACTCGTACGACAGTATTGTCGACATTCATCATGTTGGTCTTTAATTCAGGTATCCGTATTTCCTCATGGTGATGATGCTTGAATTTGTGTTGAATTTTCTTTTTCGATATTATGTAGGTGTCGGAAAAGCAGATTGTAGAACTAAAGTCTTTTAAGCGGATTAGACTTTGATAGGAGGCTTGCGCACTGCCGCGTTGAATGGCTTGTTTTTTCAAGGCTGTATGAAATATAGATTAGATGTGGAGCTGTCAATTTTTCTGGCTTTTCCCTTTTTTAGGTAAGCGTTGAGCTCACGCTCCACGGTTTCTCTATCTGTATATTTTTTGTACTTGTGCGGTGTCTCGCATGCGTACATATACAGCCTCCAAGAGTCGAAGCCGTCGACCCTTTCGTCCGGACCATAATTAAAGTCGACACATATTTCAGATAGATAAACGCTACAACCAATTCCGTGCAGTTCGTAGGTGACTCCTTCACCAACAGTTCCGCGTCGTGGGATTTTTTTGGATCGCCATAGTCTGTGGGGATTTTTGGTTCCAAATACGTGCTCAAATAAATCGGTGGCCTTTTTTACTTGCGCCAAATATTCGGTGATCAAATTTTCTATAGTTTGAGCGCTCATCGTCTTGGCTTTCCTAGTCTATCGAGTTCTACTGTATTTGAAGCGTTTATCATATCTTTGGGAGCAGATGTTGTAATGTTCTTTTTAAATCTAGTGTCTATCGCGGCTTCGAATTTTTTGAGTGATGGCTATCTGGTTGTTAGATGCCTCCTGCCGACTCGTGTACGGCTAAAGCTCCCTCGGAACTAGATTAGGTGTTGGTAGGAACTTAAGGGCGTTGGTTAGCTCTATAGCGAGCGGGGGGGGGGCTGCGCCACATAACTGGCTACACGGATATAATTGACTGAGCGCGCCGTACTGATCATTTTTATTCCTTAAGTAAGTAACGGTCGAATTTTTCTATTATGTGGTGAAGCCATAACGGCCCTGATGCCCATTCATTGGGATAGTAATAGTAGCAGTATTGTTCGTGTAGTAAGTTTTCTAGGAGTTCTGATTCGTTTGTGTAAGCGTCAATTAGTTCTAGAATTTCATTTCTTACAGTGCAAATTATGTCTGTGGACGAGTCCATTAGGAAAGTGTCTATGACATCGTCGGCGCAGGCGTGATCGTCTACCCAGTCTTGATTGAAGTAGGCACCAAAAAATTGCTGTAGTTCAGTTAGTGTAGTGTTCATTTTTCTATTGGATATCCTGTAAGTAATAGGTAGTCATTCGGTGTTTTGGGCTTTCTTATTAGGACCAGAATAAATTTATGTACGGGTATGGACTCTGTGGCGCCTCTTATAACGCTCAAGCCTACGGGGTCATTCGATTGTTCTCTAATTATATGTTTATCTTTTTTTCCTTTTAGGAATTTTAAAATTTCTTGATGGCGTGTGGTTAAGCTTTTAGATACAAGAGCTTCTGCTTCTGCAAAGGTTTTGAACGTAGATGCTGCTGGTATATTAGGTTCCCGTTCAAGCCTTTCAACTAATTGAGCATCGGTCTGCCCGATATGCTTTCTGATTAAATGTCCGCCGGATTTTTCATGCTCAGCTAATAGGCTGTCGGATAGTTTGTTTGTTTGAGCGGAATCGACTTGTGAGCCCGGACAAGCTCCAACTTTGCAGCTTAGTCCTAACGGGTCCACCCATCCAGTAGGATTGGGCGCGTACCGGTACGCGTTGATCCCACCCGCCAGCCTCACCGGATCAGGCGTCAGGTAACGACCAATATTTGGATTGTAGTAGCGATGGCGGTTGTAGTGGAGGCCGCTTTCGTGGTCGCAGTATTGGCCTTGGAAACGTAGCGGATTGTCGACTTTACCTACGTCGAGGCGGCTGATTTCGCCGTAGGCGCGGTAGTGGGCGGACCAGACGATTTCGCCTTCAGGCGTGGTGAGTTCTTGCGGTGTGCCGAGGTGGTCGAGTTGGTAGTAGTAGGGCTTGGTCTCTGCTGGGCCGAAGCCTTCCAGCAGTACCAGTGGCCGGAAGCTATCGGGTTCGTAGAGGTAGCTGCGATGACGATCTGCATGGTGTTCGGCGATCAGCTTGTCGCCTTGCCAGAAGAACTCTGTGGTGATTCCATCCACGGTTTTGCTGATGCGCCGCCCAAACGGATCGTAGCGATAACTGGCGGTTTGGCCATTGGGCTTTGTGATGCCGATCAGCCGGTGCTGACAGTCGTAGCGGTACTCGGTAACGAGTGAATGACCCTTACCACGTCGCTCGCGTATCAGGTTGCCGAAGGCGTCATAGTCGTAGTGGTGATCGCCTTGGATCATCAACCGATTGCCCGCAACGATGTCCGGTCCTGGCCTGTCTTGCATGAGCAAGTTGCCGGCCGGGTTGTGACCGAAGCGTTCTCGTACGTCTTGCGTATGGTCGGCGCGGGTCAGGCGGTGGAGTGGGTCGTAGCGGTAAAGGTGTTCGCCTTTGCGGGTGTCGTGCAGGCGGGTGAGGTTGCCGGTTTTGTCGTAGTCGTAGTGGCGTTGGTAGAGGTGGTTTTGCTGTTGGGTGACGGCGTGGGTATGTAGCCGGTTTTGCTCGTCGTAGTGGTAGTGGCTGAGGAGTTGGCCTTGTTGGCGTTGGTGTTCACGGCCGCTTTTGAACAGGTGTGAGGTCAGCAGCGCACCGTTCAGTTCGACGGTGGCAAGGTGGCCGCCTTTGTCGTGGTTGAAGGTGAGGCGGTTGTTGTCCGGTAGGCGTAAGTGCTGAAGTTGGCCGCAGGCGTCATAGCCGTAGCGCAGCGTGCCCCAGCCCTGGTGTTCGGCGGTGAGGCGGTTTTGGCGGTCGTATTCGTAGGCCAGGAACCAGTGGCCGTCGTCGACGCTGAGGAGGTTGCCTTGGCGGTCGTAGGCATAGTCGACAACGCTGCCGTCGGGCAGGGTTTTTCTTACGAGGCGACCGGCATAGTCGCGCTGGTATTGAGTGACTAGCTGACTACCGTCGTCGCCGTATTCGGTTTTTTCCAGCAGGTTGCCGTTGAGGTCGTAGGTGTACGCGGTGCGTTGGCCGTCGAAGCCGGTTTCCTGTTGGATCAGGCCGTTGGGGTGGTAGTGGAGCTGGTAGGTTTCGCCGACTTCGTTTTCGATGGCGGTCAGCAGTAAGCGGGCGTTGTCGTAGCGGTACTTGACCTGGGTACCGTCGGCATTGATGCGGCGGCTGATCAGGTGCAGGCCGTCGGCGTATTCGTAGCGGGTGACGTGGCCGAGTTCGTCGCGTTCGGCGGTGATTTTTCCGTAGGGGTTGTAGCTGAATTCTCGGTAGGTACCGTCGGGTTGGGTCAGTTTCAGCAGGCGTCCTACAGCGTCCCACTGATACTGAGTCAGCGCGCCCTGTTCATCCTCACGCGCAACCTGCCGGCCCAGGTCGTTATAGCGGTAGCGCTTGATCCCGCCATTGGGCAACTGCTCTTCAACGAGCTGCCCGCGTTCATTCCACACCAAGCGATGGCAGCTGTTGTCGGGATACCAAACCCCGGTCAGTTGCCCCTGCTGGTCGTAGCTGTAGTCGGTGGCGTTACCATCCGGGTCAATCTGGCGAATGACATCGCCCTGGTCATTACGCTCGTATTTCCAGACCGCCTCACCGCGGCGCATAACCCGTACGAAACCGTTGTCATGCTCGTAGGACGTTGGTTCGTCATCCCCCGGAAACAGCGCGATCAAGCGTCCGGCGTCGTCGTATTGATACGCCGTCACCGCACCCAGCGGATCCTGCTCGACCGTCAGGCGGCCTTTATCGTCGTAGGATTTGAAATGCTGGGCGCCGTCGGGATCGATGCGCTGTACCAGCCGCGCCCGCTGGTCATGTACGTAAACTTCCTGGCTGCCGTCGGCGTTGTGCACGGTGACGCGACCGTCATCGCCCCAGGCATACCGCGTGTCCATCTGCGAAAAACTGGCCCAGTGCCGAATACAGCGCGCTGCCTTGCCAGCGCGTTCCCATTCCCAGAAGAAACTCGCCCCACCGGCCAGTTGCCGTTCAAGAATGACGTGCTGTTCGTCGTACCGATAACGCTCACACTCACCGACAGCGTTGGTCGCTGAAACCAGTCGTCCGGCGCCGTCATAGGCGTAGGAAACGACGTTCTGCTCGGTCACCCAGACGAAGGGTTCATGCCCTGTGGCGCGATGAACCTGGTAGTCCACCGCCACGATGCGATCCAGCTCATAGCGCAAGAGCAAAGAGCGGCCCACGCCGTTATCCAACCGCTCGATCCGTCCCAACCGATCCCGAACAACCAACAACCGGTTGTCATACGCATCGCTGATCGCCGTCAGCACACCGTCGCAAAAGTGATAAAACCGAGAGGACTGGGCCAGCACCAACTCGTCAGGAACCGAGCCCAAATAAATCGCCGCTTCAGCCAAGCTGTTGGTAATCGCTGGCCGAGCCACCGTCGGCAAGGGCAGGGTGGTCGAGCGATTCTCATGATCCGTCCACACCACCGAATCGCCCACAACCACAAGCCGCTGCGCCAGCGCATGACTCCAACCAAACCCCAGTCCACAGTCCACTTCCACCGCACTGCTGCGATACAAGCGCGTCCACTCGAACGGCAAGACCCCATCCAGCGCGCCATCGGTAAGGGTCAGCAGTTCTTCGCCGGTGACCATCGACACCGGGCAACCGTTCGTAACGGTTTTATCCGCCGGAGCCGCCGCATCGCCCTTCGGATTCGACGCAACAGCAGGCACATCATCCACCGCCTCCTGCCGCACCAACGCCGTACGCTGGGTCTTGCTACGCACCGCTGGCACCGCGTTCGAAACCAGCGTGTCACCCGCCTTCAACGGCGCCACCGGCACCGCCTTGATCGGAATTGGGGCGCTGCCCAGCAACACCGGCTTAAGCGCTTCGGTGTGCCCCTCCAAGCGAGCTGTGCCGAACTGCGTGGCTATCTGCTCCAGCCACGTGCGCACCCGACGTGACTTGATGCCGGCCAGCACTTTGGTGCTGATGCGCACTACAAAACCCATGCCGGCCGTCGCCAGTCCCAATAACAGGGTGATGACGACCTCGGCGCCAATCGACCCGAGCATTTCGTTCATATACGGCGGTGGCAGCATGCGCATCCAGCTGACCAGGGCCGCCAGGTGAACGAACAGCAAAGGCTCATCGCTGAGCACCAGCAAACCCTTCGCGAGGGTCTCGGCACTTAACGCGAGTAACTTTTCAAGCTCGTCCTGGGAAAGGTAATGCAGCAGCTTTTCAGCGTTGGCCAGCGGGTCGGACAACCACTGGAGTAACTGCGTGATGTTGTCCCAAACCGAGTAAAGAACTTCGCCAAAGCCTTGGGCATAAGCGCGGTGCAGCGAGAGGTAGCGCTGGAGAAAATTCGCTTCGGAATAGTTCTTCCACAGCGGTTCGAAGGTGGTGTCCCATTTACTGCGCAGCCAGCCTTCCAGTGGCGTGATGACCGACTGATAAGAGGCGTACAGCGCCTTGAAATGCGCCGAGGAAACGTCGGGGTAGAAACTGACCCGGTACCGCTGGTTGCGGTCACATTCGTTGACTTCGAGGATGCCGCTCGGGCCGATGGTTTTATGGATCGGCTCGCCCAGCGCGCCACCGTCTGGATCGATGCGCTGCAACATCACCGGCGTATTGCCGATCGGCACGAACCGCGAGCTCTGGAACATATGCACCAGCGTCAACGTGCCGTTGGCCTGGCATGTAGCGACGGTGCTGCTGGGAAAAATCGAACGGTTGATCGGGGCGACCAGAGCCACCTCATTCCCAACCTTGAACACCTGCTCCACATCCAGTGCCGACGCGCTGAAAAAGCCCTGTGCCCAGGTATCGTAGTGGTTGAGGCAGCCGCGAAAATCGCTGAGCACGGACTCGACGTCTCGCGTCTTTGAATCCATTGCGGCCAGCACCAGAAAGCCTATGGCTCGGCCGGTTGCTTCGATCATGAATGAGCCCCATCGATCAGGGCTCTCACTGGAAAAACCATCTGCACTCCCTCGCACTGTTTGATCAGGCGAAGGACTTTGCAGAGGTTTTCAGGGCAGGGGAGTAGAGCTTATCCGGCGGTTACGTGGGAAGTTTCAGCCAGTGCCGCACCAGGTTCGGCAGAGCAACGAACCCCGGTTAGACTTGCCTGTCGATATCCCCATTGCCCGGCCCGCCGTCCACCAAGGAAGCCTCATGTATTCAAGCCGCCTGATCCTCTGCCTCGCCACCTTGCTGCTGCTGGCCGGTTGCGCCACCTCGCGAGGGCCGCAACAACCCGAGCGCAGCGAGGCCGAGGTGAAGGCGCAGATCGTGCGCCTGCTCCCCGCCAAGGTTGCGGACCGCGACGGTTGGGCCCAGGACATCTACACCGCGTTCGACACCCAGAAGATCTACCCCAGCACCGAAAATATCTGCGCCGTGCTGGCGGTGACCGAGCAGGAGTCCACCTTTCAGGTCGACCCACCGGTGCCAGGCATGGGCAAGATCGCCCAGGATGAAATCCTGCGGCGTGCCGGGAAAGTTCATGTACCGGCGTTTGTCGTACGCAGCGCCTTGCAAGTGCGCTCGCCCACCGGCAAAACCTACGCCGAGCGTTTGAATGCCGCACGCACGGAGAAGGACCTGAGCGCGATCTTCGACGACTTCATCAGCGTGGTGCCCTTGGGCAACACGCTGTTTGGCGGCTTCAACCCGGTGCACACCGCCGGCCCGATGCAGGTCAGCATCGACTTCGCGCAAAAACAGGCACGGGGTTATCCCTACACGGTGGACGGCACGATTCGCCGCGAAGTATTCACTCGTCGTGGCGGTATGTACTTCGGCATCGCTCATTTACTCGGCTACCCGGTGAGCTATGACCAGCCGCTGTACCGCTTCGCCGATTTCAACGCGGGTTGGTACGCCAGCCGCAATGCCGCGTTCCAGGCTGCGGTCAGCCGTGTCTCAGGCACCGAATTGACGCTGGATGGGGATTTGATTCGCTATGGTTCGCTGCTGCCCGGTACCACCGAACTGGCGGTGCGTTCACTGGGAGCGAAACTGGATATGCGCAATCCCAGTATCCGTAGCCAGCTGGAGCAGGGTGATCAGTTGGATTTTGAAGACACCACGCTCTACAAGCGGGTATTCGCCTTGGGCGACAAAGCCGCCGGCAAGCCGCTGCCGCGAGCGATCCTGCCGGGCATCGTGCTCAAAAGCCCGAAGATCACCCGCAACTTGACCACGGCTTGGTTCGCCAAGCGCGTGGATGAGCGGTATCAGCGCTGTATGAAACGTTGATTAGGTGCGGCGCGTCGGGCTGAAGCGTTGCCATCGCAGGCAGGCCGGCCCAGATTTGACCGGGTTCTTTCAGGCGGATCGAAAAAAGAAAAGGCCCGGCTTTTCGTGGAGCCGGGCCCTTTCCATGTTGCTCGTTGAATCAGTTGCGTTCGAGGGCCAGCGCCACGCCCTGGCCGCCGCCGATGCACAGTGTCGCCAAGCCTTTCTTGGCGTCGCGCTTGATCATTTCATGCAGCAGGGTCACCAGAACGCGGCAGCCTGAAGCTCCAATAGGGTGGCCGATGGCGATAGCGCCGCCATTGACATTGACCTTGTCAGCGTCCCATTCCAGCTCTTTGCCCACCGCCAGGGATTGCGCGGCGAAGGCTTCGTTGGCTTCGATCAGATCCAGATCGCTCAATTGCCAGCCGGCCTTGTCCAGGCAGCGGCGGGTGGCCGAAACCGGGCCGATGCCCATGATTGCCGGGTCGACCCCGGCGTTGGCATAGCTGGCGATACGTGCCAGCACCGGCAGGCCAAGGGCCTTGGCTTTGTCGGCGCTCATCAGCAGTACGGCAGCAGCACCGTCGTTGAGGCTGGAGGCGTTGCCGGCGGTGACGCTGCCGTCTTTTTTGAAGGCGGGCTTGAGCTTGGCCAGGGACTCGGCAGTGGTACCGGCACGCGGTTGTTCGTCCACCGTAAAGGCCAGCGGGTCGCCTTTGCGCTGGGGAATCAGGATCGGCGTGATTTCATCGGCAAAGCGGCCGGCTTCGATAGCGGCGATAGCTTTTTGCTGGGAGGCGGCGGCAAAGGCGTCCTGCGCCTCGCGGCTGATGCCGTACTTGTCCACCAGGTTTTCGGCGGTGATGCCCATGTGGTAGTCGTTGAACGCATCCCACAGGCCGTCGGTGATCATGCTGTCGATCATCTTGGCGTGGCCCATGCGCAAACCGGTGCGCGCGGCGGGCAGTACGTACGGCGCGAGGCTCATGTTTTCCATGCCGCCGGCGATGATGACGTCGGCGTCGCCGCAACGGATCGCCTGTGCGCCCAGGTGCAGGGCCTTGAGGCCCGAGCCGCAGACCTTGTTCAGGGTCAGGCTCGGCACGGCGTGGGGCAGGCCGGCGAGAATCGAGGCCTGGCGCGCCGGGTTCTGGCCGCTGCCGGCGGTGAGCACCTGGCCGAGGATCACTTCATCCACTTGCGCCGGGTCGAGGCCGGTCTGCTCCAGCAGGCGACGAATCACCGCAGCGCCCAGTTCAGGGGCCGGGATACTGGCCAGCGAACCTTGAAAGCTGCCCACGGCGGTGCGGGTGGCAGCAACAATCACGACGTCTTGCATGGAATCTGTCCTCACTGGAAATGCATTTCTGGAACATGGTCCGGGACGATCAGTTTACCGGCGGTCTTGCTCACAATCTCTTCAACGCTGACGCCAGGTGCGCGTTCCTTGAGGACAAAAGCGCCATTTTCGATTTCCAGGTAGGCCAGGTCCGTGAGCACACGCTTGATGCAGTTGGCGCCGGTCAGCGGCAGGCTGCACTGGCTGAGCAGTTTCGACTCACCGTCCTTGGACGCATGGGTCATGATCACGATGATATTTTCCGCACCGGCCACCAGGTCCATCGCGCCACCCATGCCCTTGACCAGCTTGCCGGGGATCATCCACGAGGCGATGTTGCCCTGTACGTCGACTTCGAACGCGCCGAGTACGGTGAGGTCCACGTGGCCGCCGCGAATCATCGCGAAGGACTCGGCGGAGGAGAAAATCGAGGCGCCGATGCGTGCGGTGACGGTTTGTTTGCCGGCGTTGATCATGTCGGCATCAATGGTTTCTTCGGTCGGAAACGGGCCCATGCCGAGCAGGCCATTTTCCGACTGCAGCATCACTTCCATGCCTCCGGGAATGTAGTTGGCCACCAGGGTTGGAATGCCGATGCCGAGGTTGACGTAGAAACCGTCCTGCATTTCGCGGGCGACGCGTTGAGCCATTTGTTCGCGGGTAAGAGCCATGTCATGAGTCCTTATTGTTCGGGCCGGGGCGGATTACTTGCGCACGGTGCGCTGTTCGATGCGCTTCTCGAAGGTGCCGCAGATAATCCGGTCGACGTAGATGCCAGGGGTGTGGATCTGCGCGGGGTCCAGCTCGCCCGGTGCAACGATTTCCTCGACCTCGACCACGGTGATCTTGCCGGCGGTGGCGGCCAGTGGGTTGAAGTTCTGGGCGGTGTGCCGATAGATGACATTGCCGAAGTGGTCGGCTTTCCAGCCTTTGACGATGGCGAAGTCGCCGGTGATGGACTCTTCCATCAGATAGGGGCGGCCCTTGAATTCGCGGGTTTCCTTGCCTTCGGCAACCGGGGTGCCGACGCCGGTGGCGGTGAAGAAGGCCGGGATGCCAGCACCGCCTGCACGCATTTTTTCCGCCAGGGTGCCTTGGGGGGTCAGCACTACTTCTATTTCACCGCTGAGCAGTTGCTTCTCGAACAGGGCGTTTTCACCGACGTAGGAGGCGATCACTTTGCTGATCTGCTTTTCTTCCAGCAGGATGCCCAGGCCGAAACCGTCGACGCCGCAGTTGTTGGAAACCACGGTCAGATCACGGGTGCCTTTGCGCTTGATCTCGGCGATGAGGTTTTCCGGAATGCCACACAGGCCAAAACCGCCGGAGAGTACGGTCATGCCATCTTCCAGGCCTGCCAGCGCCTCTTCATAGGACGCCACGCGCTTATCGAAACCTGCCATATGCACCTCGTTATTATTAGTGGGCCAGCCAATGGACCGAGTGTTGCGCCGACGGATTGATTTGTTAAGTTGTTTTTTTAGGTTGATTGATTTAGAAAACAGCATAGTCGAACCACTGTGCGGAGTTGTGTCATGACCGTTAAACAGATGCGTGCCTTCCTGGCCGTGGCCCAGAGCCTGAGTTTTGCCGCTGCCTGTGAGCGCCTGCACCTGTCCCAGTCGGCGCTGAGCCTGACTATCAAAGGCCTCGAGGAAGGGCTGGGTGGACGCTTGTTCAGTCGCAATACGCGTAATGTGGCGCTCACGCCTGAGGGCGAATCGCTGCTACCGCTGGCTCGCCGCTTGATTGCCGACTGGGACAACGCGGAGGACGAACTGCGTCAACGCTTCACCTTGCAACGTGGGCGCGTGACGGTGGCGGCAATGCCGTCATTTGCCGGTAACCTGCTGCCGCCGATCCTGAAGATATTCCGCGCCCGTTACCCGCAGGTGAACGTGACGGTGCATGACCTGATCAACGAGCAGGTGCTGGAGATGGTTCGCGACCGCCAAGTGGAATTGGGCGTAGCGTTCGAACCGTCCGACGGTTCGTCATTGGCATTCACACCGCTGTACCTGGACCGTTTTATTGCCGTGGTACCGGGAGATTCGCCTTTGGCGCAGTTGAACGAGATCGACTGGAAAAGCCTGTTGGAACAACCCTTCATTACCCTCCAGCGCCCATCGACCGTGCGGGTTATGCTCGAAGAGCACCTGGGTGCCTTGCAGATGAAACTGCCGGTCGCGCTGGAAAGTCATCAACTGGCCACAGTGGGCAAGATGGTTGCCAGCGGCTTGGGTGTCAGCGCTGTGCCCGCATTGTGCGCGCGGCAGATGGAGGAGGCGGGCGCCCATTGCATCACCTTGACCGGCCCGGTGATCGAGCGGCCCATTGGGGTACTGACCAAACCAGGGCATGAACTGTCGGCGGCGGCGCAGGTGTTGTTTGATATCTTTCAGGATGAAGCGAGGAAGGGACGGTTTCCGACGTTCTGAAGTTCACACAACAAAAGTGGGAGCTGGCAAGCCAGCTCCCACAATAGATCAAGTACTACCTAGTAGTAACGGTCGATCACTTTAACTTGCGAGCTGTCTTTGAAAGAGGCCCAGGCATTGTTAAGTGTGTCGAACACCTGCTCGATAAAGTTGCGATCGGCTGCGGCTTTCTTGCCGACATAACCCTGGCCACGACGGTACATCTTCAGGCGCGCCGCCAGTTCGCGGTGATTGCGGTCGAACTCGGCTTCTTCGGTGTGGGGCGCCAGGCAGTCAAGTTGAACTTCGCCCGACTTGCGAATCCACAGGATATGGTCGTCGAGTGTGTCTTTCTGCGCTGCGAACATCTCAGCCAATTCATCGATAGTTGGTTGGTTGTTCAGATTCATGTGTAAGCCCCTTGACCAGTTGGCGATCTATCAGTTGGTTCGTTAATACTTGCTTAGTTGTCTCCGGTTACGAAAACCGGGCGTCGGTGACGGTCTGCCGAATACGGGCAGGGTCTTGAACCTGATGCATGTAGTTTTGCTGATGAACCGCTACGCAACGCTTTCGTAACGAAGACAAGCAGCGCCTTAGCTCCTTGTACCGAGCCCCTTCGGGGCCGGTCAGCTTCATCAATCTGCCTTGTGGGCAGTGCACATCCGGAAAAACAGCTCGGCGGTCAGACGAGCCTGTTCAAAACGCGTGTTACCAACGCTCCCGATCCGGGAGACGTCTCGATAATGCAAGGACAAAAAGCTTACGTCAACGATTATGTAGTGATTATTTTCAGGCACTACATAAATCGCTGTGGGGGCGGGAAGATGCGGGGAAACGTGACTTGGGCGTCATTTTTTGGGGCGGCCGGTCTCAGGAGTAACTAGTGTTTCCTGGGTGCACATTGCGACTGTAAGTTTTTCGCGAGCAAGCTCGCTCCTACAGTCGTTCGGCCAGCAAGGGCAGTAATTGCTCGCACGACGCTTCGATTTTCACCTGCAGCAGCTCATCCCCACGGGTCTTGCCCAGGTTGATCGCAATCACCGGCTTACCCTGTTCCACTGCCGCCTTGCACAGGCGAAACGCCGAGTAAGCCATCAGCGATGACCCCACGACCAGCAGCCCCTCGGCATCGTGCACGGCAGCCATCGCCCTGGCGGCTGTAGCGGGAGCCACGTTTTCGCCAAAAAACACCACGTCCGGCTTCAGCCGTTGGCCTTCGCAATGGGGGCAGCGTGGCACCTGGAAGTGCTCCTCAAGCGTAGGGTCGAGCAAGGTGTCACCGTCAGGCGCTTGCACCGCATGGACGTGCGCAAAGTGTGGGTTGTCGATTTCCATCTGCCGCTGCACCACATCGCGCTCGCTGCGCTGCTGGCAATCCAGGCACAGCACGCGATGCAAACTGCCATGTAATTCGATCACATCATGGCTGCCGGCCTGATCGTGCAGCGTGTCGACGTTTTGCGTGATCAGGCCGCTGATGACCTGACGTTGCTGCAAGGTCGCCAGCGCCTGATGGGCCTTGTTCGGCCGGGCCAGGCGCACCCGTGGCCAACCCAGCATTGCCCTGGCCCAATAACGGCGTCGTGCTTGCGCGGTGGCGAGGAACTCCTGGTACATCATCGGCGCCTTGCCCCGGCGCACCCCTTCGCTGTCACGGTAGTCGGGGATGCCCGACGAGGTGCTGATCCCCGCACCGGTCAGCACCAGGAAGCGTTTTTCGGCCATCGCCCGATGCAAGGTGTCGAGGTGGTCCTCTTGATGTTCCAGCGTGTCGAGCATGAAGTCTCCTATTCGCCGCGGATGTACTGCTCCAATTGTTTGATCAGGTCAGCCTGTTCGGCGATGGCCTCTTTGACCAGGTCACCGATGGACAAAAGCCCCAGCAGTTTGCCGTCTTCCACCACGGGCAGGTGGCGTAGGTGACTGTCGGTCATGATGTTCATGCACGCTTCAACCGTTTTGTGGGTATCTACGGTGATGACCGGCGAACTCATCACATCATCCACCCGGGTGGTCACCGACGACAGACCCTTGAGGATAAGTTTACGTGCGTAATCGCGCTCGCTGATGATCCCGACCACGGCGCCATCCTTGACCACCGGCAACGCCCCGACGTTTTTCTCGGACATCCGCACCAGCGCCTCGAATACGGTGTGGTCCCACTGGATAGTGTGGACGTCCTGGTTCTTCTGGTCCTTGGCTTTGAGTAATTCTGCGACGGTTTTCATGGCGGCCACTCCGGTGTTGTTGTTAGTAGTCAGCGATTGCCCCTACAGAATCCTAGACGGGCCACGTTGCAGCAAGGTCCAAAGCGGCGTTAAACCCGTCGAAAAGCGTCATTCGCCGGTTTTTTTTGCGTTTTATCCGGCTTTTACCGGCTTTTTCGCCCGTTTGGGGTTGGCCGTCGTCTTGCGTGGCGCGCTCTTGCGCTTGTTTTTCCACGGTGTGGCGCCTTTGCCTGCCGGGCTGGCGGGACCGGTGATGGTCATGCGCATGCCATGACAGCGAGCCACCTGTTTGCTCATCCACGCCGCTTGTTTGGCGACAAACTCCTCCAGGCTCATTTCGCCGCTTTGCACCATATCCAGCGCCTGCTCCCAGATGGCGGTGGTGCCGGGATCAGCGATGGCGCGAGGCACCGCGTCAATCAGGCTGAAAGCCGCTGCGGTGGCCGACAGCGCCTTGCCGTTCTTCACCAGGTAACCTCGGTCCAGCAGGCCCTGGATGATCCCGGCGCGGGTGGCTTCGGTGCCAATGCCAGTGGTGTCCTTGAGCTTCTGCTTGAGCAGCGGGTCTTCGACCAGCTTGGCGACGTTTTTCATCGCTTTGATCAGGTCGCCTTCGGTAAAGGGCTTGGGCGGTTGGGTCCACAGGTCCTTGAGATTGACCTTGGCCACGGCACAGTCCTGGCCTTGCACCAGCATTGGCAAGGCTTGAGGCGCAGGCGTTTCCCTGCCTTTGGCGGGAGCAAGGGCTTCGGGCAGCGCGCGTTTCCAGCCCGGTTCGATGACAACTTTGCCCACCGCGCGCAACGCCTGGCCGGCACAATCGAAATCCGCCTGGGTACGGTCGTATTCATGGTCGGGCAGGAATTGCGCCAGGTATCGCGCGCGTATCAGCGTGTAGACCGCACGGTGCTTTCCGGTGAGTTGCCCAACGTCCTTGCCGGCCCCTGTCGGAATAATGCCGTGGTGGGCACTGACCTTGGCATCGTTCCAGGCGCGTGAGCGACGATTGGGGTCCATGTAGGCCATCAGCTCGGCCACGGCTGCGTCCGCGCGGCCGAGAGCGGCGAGGATCTTCGGCGCTTCGCTGTGCTGGCTCAACGGCAGATAGCCGCAATCGCTGCGCGGGTAGGTGATGACCTTGTGGGTTTCGTAGAGGGATTGGGCGATATCCAGGGTTTCCTGAGCGCCGAGGCTGAGCTTCTTGGAGCAGATTTCCTGCAGGGTGCCGAGGTCGAAGGGCAGGGGCGCGACCTCGCGTATGCGCTCGGTGCGCAGCTTAACCAATCGCGCACTGGCAGCGCGGGACATGGCGTCAGCGGCGTCCCGGGCCAGTTGCGGATTGAGGCAACGGCCCTGGTCATCGCAGGCATCGTCGACGGCGCGCCATTGGGCAGTGAAGGTCATGCGCTCGTGGAGCAGGTCCACGTCGATGGCCCAATACGCCACGGGTATGAAATCGGCGATGCTGCGGTCACGGTCGACCACCAGGCGCAAGGTGGGGGTTTGCACCCGGCCCACCGGCAATACGCCCTGATAGCCGGATTGTCGCCCAAGCAGGGTAAACAAGCGGCTCATGTTCATGCCGATCAGCCAGTCGGCGCGGGAGCGGCCCAGGGCCGAGTGATACAGGCTGAAGGTTTGCGCACCGGGCTTGAGGGCGGCCAGGGCCTTGCGGATGGAGGCCTCGTCCAGTGCCGACAACCACAACCGCTGGATCGGCCCGCGATAACGGCAATGCTCCACCAGTTCTCGGGCGATCATTTCACCCTCACGGTCGGCGTCGGTTGCGATCACCAGTTCCCGGGCTTCCCCCAGCAAGCGCTTGACCACCTTGAACTGGCTGGCGGTCTTGGGCTTGACCTGCATTTTCCAGGTTTGCGGGACGATCGGCAGGTCGGCGAGCACCCAGCGTTTGTATTTGGCGTCATAGGCGTCAGGCGGGGCGGTTTCCAACAGGTGGCCGATGCACCAGGTGACTGTGACCCCGCTGCCCAGCCAGCATCCATCGCCCCGGCGGCTGGCGCCGAGCACGGCCGCGATGTCCTTGGCCTGGGAGGGTTTTTCACAGAGGTACAGCTGCATGGTCATCACATCAGATCGGGTTGATGCTTGGCAGGATGCTTAGTCAGAGAGATTTGAGCAACTATTATCTGTATGGATGTACAGCAAATTGTGTTGGCCGCGCAAAACAAACTGTGGGAGGGGGCTTGCTCCCGATAGCGGTGTGTCAGCCAATGGAGATATTGACTGATATATCGCTATCGGGGGCAAGCCCCCTCCCACAGGGGCTCTGCGGTGTTCAGACAAACTCAGTTGTTATCGATATCCACATGCCGGGTTTCCTTGAGGCAGAACAAGCCGACCACCAGGCTGACGCCGGTCACCACCACCGGGTACCACAAGCCGTAGAAAATGTCCCCGGTGTACACCACCAAGGCAAACGACACGGTTGGCAGGAACCCGCCAAACCAGCCGTTACCGATATGGTAGGGCAGCGACATCGAGGTGTAGCGGATGCGTGTCGGGAACAGCTCCACCATCAGCGCCGCCAGAGGGCCGTAGCACATGGCGGCGATCAGGATCAGTGCCACGATCAGCACCACCACCATGACCTTGTTGACCTGGGCCATGTCTGCCGAGCTTGGGTAGCCGGCCAAGGTCACCGCGCCGCGCAGTGCCGCTTCATCGAAGCCATCGATACGCACGTCACCGACGCTGACCTGCACCGGCGCGCCGGCCGGCGCCGCGACGCTGCTGTACGGCAGGCCTTGCTTGACCAGGAAGGTCTTGACCTTGTCGCACGGGCTGTCAAAGCGCGCCTTGCCCACCGGGTCGAACTGGAAGGTGCAGGTGGCCGGGTCGGCCAGTACGGTAATCGGTGCCTGGTGACTGGCCTGGTCCATCGCCGGGTTGGTGTAGTGCGCCAGGCTCTTGAAGATCGGGAAATACAGCACGGTCGCCAGCAGCAGGCCGAGCATCAGCACCGGTTTGCGCCCGACCTTGTCCGACAGCCAGCCAAACAGGATAAAGAACGGCGCGCCGATCACCACACTGATGATCAGCAGCATGTTGGCCAAGGCCGGGTCCATCTTCAGGAACTGGGTGAGGAAGAACAGCACATAAAACTGCGCCGCATAAAAGGTCACCGCCTGCCCGCCGTTGATGCTGAACAGCGCGATCAATACGACCTTGAGGTTTTCCCATTTACCGAACGACTCGCGGATGGGCGCCTTGCTGGCCTTGCCTTCCTCTTTCATTTTCAGGAACGCTGGCGACTCGTGCAGGCTCATGCGAATCCAGGTGGAGATGCCCAGCAACACGATGGAAAACAGGAACGGAATACGCCAGCCCCACACCTCGAACTGGTCGCCGGTGAAATAACGGCAGGCCAGCACCACCAGCAACGACAGCAACAGGCCGAGGGTGGCGGTGGATTGAATCCAGCTGGTGTGCAAGCCCCGTTTGCCGGGGGGCGCATGTTCGGCGACATAGGTGGCGGCGCCACCGTATTCACCGCCCAGAGCCAGGCCTTGCAGCATGCGCAGCACGATCAGAATGATCGGCGCCGCGATGCCGATGCTGGCATAGGTCGGCAGCAGCCCCACGCAAAAGGTTGCCACGCCCATCAGGATGATCGTGACGAGGAAGGTGTATTTGCGCCCGATCATGTCGCCCAGGCGGCCGAATACCAGCGCGCCGAAGGGCCGCACCACGAAGCCTGCGGCGAACGCCATCAATGCGAAGATGAACGCCGTGGTGTCGTTGACCCCGGCAAAGAACTGCTTGCTGATCACCGCCGCGAGGGCGCCGTAGAGGAAGAAGTCATACCATTCGAACACCGTCCCGAGAGACGAGGCGAAAATGACTTTCTTGGAGTCGTTACGGGTGCTCGCATGTATCGCCGAGCCCAGGGGTTGAGCATGTTCTGACATCGGGTAGCCCTCACAGTGATTATTTATTGTTGTTCCACTGTCGGCGCCAGGTGCGGCGCCGCTATTCAGATTGCGTGAACCGTTTCTCTCTGCGGGGCGAGGCTCCTTGTGTTCGGTGAAAGGATCAGTTGCGCGGCCTTCTCGGCGATCATCAGCGTCGGTGAGCAGGTGTTGCCGGAGGTAATGCGCGGCATGATCGAGGCATCGGCGATGCGCAGGCCCGGCACGCCATGCACGCGCAACTGCGCGTCGACCACGGCGTCCTGGTCATTGCCCATGCGGCAGGTTCCCACCGGATGGAAGATCGTTGTGCCGATACGCGCCGCTGCTTCGTGCAGCTGTTCTTCGGTTTGCAGGGCGTCACCGGGCAAATACTCAACCGGCTTGAACTGGCTCAGGGCTGGTGCAGCCACGATCCGCCGTGTCAGGCGAATGGCGTCGGCGGCTACGCGCAGGTCTTCGGGATGGCTGAGGTAGTTGGGCCGGATCAGCGGTGCGTCCGCCGGGTTGGCCGAGCGTATGTCGATGCGCCCGCGACTGTGCGGGCGCAGGTCGCAGACCGACGCGGTAAACGCGGGGAACGCATGCAGCGGCTCGCCAAAACGCTCCAGGGACAGCGGCTGCACATGGTATTCAAGGTTGGCCGAGGTCTGCTCCGGCCCGGAGCGGGCAAACGCGCCAAGCTGGCTGGGCGCCATCGACAGCGGCCCGCTGCGGTCGTACAGGTAGCGCAGGCCCATGCCCATCTTGCCCCAGAGGGTGCCGGCGATCTGGTTCAGGGTGCGGGCGTTTTCCAGCTTGTAGATCAGGCGCAGTTGCAGGTGGTCCTGCAGGTTGCCACCCACGCCCGGTAGTTCATGAACCACGTCGATGCCCAACGGCTTGAGCACATGGGCGGGGCCGATACCCGAGCGTTGCAGGATGCCCGGCGAGCCGACGGCGCCGGCGCACAGTACGATTTCCCGGCGCGCTTTCCAGCTCAGTGGCTGGCCGAGCTGGCGCCCGACGACCTGAGAAGCGCGGCCGTTCTCCAGCACCACTCGATCGACCTCAACATCCGTCAACACGGTCAGGTTAGGCCGTTGGCGCACCGGTTTGAGAAACGCCTTGGCCGCATTCCAGCGCACCCCGGCCTTCTGATTGACCTGGAAATAGCCGCAGCCTTCGTTATCGCCCTGATTGAAATCGCTGATGTTGGCGATGCCGCTTTGCTTTGCGGCCTCGCGAAATGCATCCAGGATCGGCCACGACAGACGCTGCTGCTCGACGCGCCACTCGCCGCCGTCGCTGTGGAATGGCGAGGCGCCGGCAAAATGGTTTTCGCTGTGCTTGAACAGCGGCAAGACGTCATTCCAGGCCCATCCCGGATTGCCTTGCGCCGCCCAGCCGTCATAGTCCTGGGCCTGGCCGCGCATGTAGATCATGCCGTTGATGGACGAACAGCCCCCCAGCACCTTGCCGCGCGGGTAACTCAAGGCACGACCTTGCAGGCCTGCCTGGGCTTCGGTCTTGAAGCACCAGTCGGTGCGCGGGTTGCCGATGCAGAACAGGTAACCGACCGGAATATGGATCCAGGGGTAGTTGTCGCGACCACCGGCCTCCAGCAGCAGCACGCGATGGGCCGGGTTGGCGGACAGCCGATTGGCCAGCAAGCAGCCGGCGGGGCCGGCGCCGACGATCACGTAATCGTATTCAGCAGGTGCAATGGGCATTGGGGGGCTCGCTTGTTTTTCTTATTGGCTCCATCCTAGTTGTTAGTTTTCGTCTTAAAAATGTTAGTTTTTGCCCAGCTGCTGTGCGTTTTTAAACAGCGCTGCCCATGGGTGCGCAACGGAGGCGATATGTTCGACTGGAATGACCTGCGGTTTTTTCTCGAGTTGCAGCGCAGCGGCCGTTTGCTCACCGCCGCGCAACGTTTGAAAACCACGCACGCCACGGTGGCCCGGCATATCGAGGCCATCGAAAAAAGCCTCGGCACCGCGCTGTTTGTGCAGCACGCCCAGGGGTATGAGCTGACGCCGGCCGGCGAAGCCCTGCTCAAACACGCCGAAGCCATGGAAAACGTGGCGCTGCTGGCGGAAGACGAACTCACCCATTCTGCAGCGCCCCTGGGCAAGATTCGTCTCGGGGTGGCGGAGGGCCTGGGGGTGATGTTCCTCGCCGGTCGCATGGCTGGGCTGTTTGAACGTTATCCCGGCTTGGAAGTGGAATTGCTCGCGGTGCCGCGCTTTGTCAGCATCCTCAACCGCGAAGCGGAAATCAGCATTCACCTGGAACGCCCCAGCGTCGATCAGTTGGTCACCCGCAAACTCACCGATTATCGCCTGGCGCTGTATGCCAGCCGCGCTTATCTGGAGCGTCATCCGCCGATTGAAAAACGCGAAGACCTCGCGGCCCATTCATGGATCGATTATGTCGACGACCTGCTGTTCAGCCAGGAACTGAAATTCCTCAGCAGTTTCTGTCGCAACCCCAAGGTGGTCTTCCACAGCACCAGCGTGATTGCGCAACACCAGGCCGCGCGGTCGGGTTTGGGCATTGCGGTATTACCCTGTTTCATGGCGGCAGGCGATGCGGACCTGGTGCCGTTGTTGCCGGGGGAGAGCATCCAGCGCAGCTATTGGATCAGCTCGCGTCGGGAGTTGCACAAGTCGGTGCGGTTGCGGGTGTTGTGGGATTACGTGGTGGAGTTGTGCGCGCGCGAGCAGAAACTGTTGCTGGGTGAGGGCTGACTGACGAAACCGAATCAACACTGTGGGAGGGGGCTTGCTCCCGATGGCGGTGTATCAGTCAGCAAATTCGAAGCTGACTTTCTCTATGACTGGCCCGCCGCTATCGGGAGCAAGCCCCCTCCCACATTTGGATCTCCACACGCAGGGCGTGGCGGTTTTTAAAGAAACCAGCGGTATTCCCGCGCAGAAATCTCCTGCTGGAACGCCAGATGATCCTGGCGTTTGTTCTCGCAATACACATCGACGAATTCCGCGCCCAGCTTGTCGCGCACCACCGACTGATGTTGCATGGCGCGCACGGCGTCGAGCATGTCCACGGGGAAATCGGTGCCACTGCTGCGGTCTTCGTTCAGCGGCGCGATGGGCTCCTGCCTGGTTTCAAGGCCATGCTCCAAACCGGCGAGGATCGCGGCCAACACCAGGTATGGGTTGGCGTCGGCGCTGGCCAGGCGATGCTCGATCCGCAAGTTGCGTGGGTCGGACTTGGGGATGCGCACGCACGCATCACGGTCTTCGAAGCCCCAGCTGGCGCGGGTAGCGGCGTTGACCGTACCGCCGAGGCGGCGGAACGCGTTGTGGTTGGGCGAGAAGATCGGCATGCAGTGGGGCAGCAACGCGAGGCAACCGGCCACGGCGTGGCGCAGCGGTTGCTGCTGGTGCGCCGCCAGCACGTTGTTGCCCCCGCCGTCATACAGGCTGACATGCACATGCATGCCGCTGCCGGGAAACTGCAGGTAAGGCTTGGCCATGAAGCTGGCGCGGTAACCGTGTTTGAGCGCCACGCCGCGGGTGCTACGGCAGAACAGGGCGGCCCAGTCGGCGGCGCGCAGGCCGTCATCGCAATGGCCAAAATTGATTTCGAATTGGCCCGGGCCGATTTCGGCGGTGATCACCGTGATATCGATGCCCTGGGCCTTGGCGGTTTGTGCCATGTCGTCCAGCACGTCGCTGAAGCGCGACAGCCGCTCGATATGCAAGTTGGGCTGGTCGTCGACATCGTCGCTCAGCGGGTCGCGGGGGAATTGCGGCAGACCATTGTCGAGCTTTTTGTCGAACAGATAGAACTCCAGTTCAAACGCCACCACCGGGTGAATGCCTTTGTGGTGCAGGCGTTCCAGCACCCTGGTCAACACTTCGCGGGGTTCGAATTCGATGGGCGCTTCGGTGCCGTCGGAAGTGATCAGCATCTGCCCCAGCGGCTGCGACTCCCAGCTCACCGGCTTCAGCGTACCCGGCACCAGGCGCCGATTGGCATCCGGGTCACCGTCGTTGAAGCAGTAGTCGCCGATCTTGAACAACCCGCCCTGGGCGCCCAGCAATACGGCGTTCTGCGGCAGCTTCAACGGGCTGCCGGCGGCGACTTTCTCGAGCATCTCCACCGGGTAGCGCTTGCCGTAGAAATGCCCCGGAATGTCCAGGGCGATCAGATCGACGTAGCGCACCTCGGGGTGGTTCTGGCGGAAGGTCCGTACTTCGGCCAGCAAGGTTGCAGATGGGCTTTTCACGGGTGCAGCTCCTAGTTGTAAACCCACAGCACGCGGGCGGGCAGGTCGGTCAGGTTGGCGTAGCGACAGTGGGCGAAACTGGCCAGATGAAAGCTGTCGCCAGGGCCAAGAGTGACCGCATCGGCCTCGCCTTCAACCCACAGCGTCAACTCACCCTCCAGCACAAAGCCGGCCTGTTCGGCACGGTCGCTCATGGCCTGCTCACCACTGTTGGCGCCGGGTGCCAACAGGCTGTCGAGCATCGAAAACGCGCCGTTCATGCTCGGCGAGACGAGGATGTCGGTGATGCCATTGGCGTAATACAGCGTGCGCCGCTCGTTGGGCCGCGTGACCCAGTCCACCGCCTTGGGTTTGGGCAGGCTGTAGAAGTAAGTGGTAGGCACATCGAGGGCGTGGCTGATGGCGGTCAGGTCGGCCACGGTCGGGCGCGACAGGCCACGTTCCACTTGGGACAGGAAACCCACCGAACGTTGGATCTTGTGCGCCAATTGCGCCAGGGTGAGTTTCTTGTGCTTGCGCAGGTCGTGGATCAGGGCGGCGAGGGTGGCGAGTTCATCTTGAGGTATCATGAAATTTAATTCGAATAATTTCATGAAAAATTACAGGATTAATTTCACGTAAGCAATGACCATGGAGGATCATTGTGGCGAGGGAGCTTGCTCCCGCTGGGCCGCGAAGCGGCCCTAATTCGGCCACCGCATTTGTTCAGGTGTGTCCCGGCCGGCTTTTTTGGGGCTGCTGCGCAGCCCAGCGGGAGCAAGCTCCCTCGCCACGGGGAGTGGGGAAACATAATGAAATTGAGTCGCGGAGCGACCCTTCTCGGGCCTGCTAGGTTGAATGAGTCATTCAATCAAAGGGAGCGACGGATTGCTTCAAAGGCCCAACTCTCATTTGCTACGGCGAGGTCGTTATTCAGAAGCAGGTCGCGTGTACTTGGTGACGGCCGTGGTTTATCAGCGGCGTCCGGTTTTTGCTGAAATGGCTCTGGGGCGGTTATTGGTTGCAGAGCTCAAACGAGCCCACGATGCAGGTCTGCTTGCTTCGTTGGCCTGGGTCATCATGCCGGATCACCTTCACTGGATGTTTGAGCTGCGTGATGCGACGTTGCCGCAAGTGATGCAGCAAGTGAAGTCACGCAGCACGCTGACCATCAACCAAGCCAGGGGTACGAAGGGTGCTTTTTGGCAGAGCGGATACCATGATCGCGCGGCGCGAGCCGAGGAAGATCTTATAAAAATCGCGCGTTACATCATTGCCAATCCCTTGCGGGCGGGGCTGGTCGAGCATATCGGCGACTACTCGCTCTGGGATGCAATCTGGTTATGAGTTTGAGTTCCCGCGTGTGGCGAGGGAGCTTGCTCCCGCTGGGCCGCGAAGCGGCCCCAATCCATCCACCACGTTCGTTCAGGTATATCTCGGTCGGGCTGTTTGGGGCTGCTGCGCAGCCAGCGGGAGCAAGCTCCCTCGCCACAAGGGTTATTGGTGATCGGGTAGTGTTTTCACCTGAATGATTTCACGCCCCTGCGGTCGGAACCTGGGTACGCACTCAAAATTGAAGGAGCACCCATGAAGTCCAGATCCCTCGTTGCCTGTGTTCTCGTTGCGGCAGGCCTGTCTACCGCCAGTTTTGTGGTGCAGGCCGGCGATACGCCCCAGGAAACCGTGCAGCCTTCCAACATCAATACCCGTGATTTGAAGGAAGGTGACCGCGCCCCGGATATCCTCATGCGCAAGGAGTCGGCCCTCAGCGACTGGAAAAAACGTGGCCTCAAGCAGCCCGAGGAAGAGAGCCAGTGGGCGCGGGTCGGCGATAAATATGTGCTGCTCAAGACCACCAACGGCACCATCCTAGAGATCACCCCGGTCAAGAAATAATCCTGCCGCACCACCTGCTCGTGTCACGTTTCTTGCGTTAAGGTAACCGACCGCAATGGTCGCGTTACCTTCAAAGAAAAGAGAGCAGGATGCTTGCCACCAAAAACTACCCCCGCACGGTGAATCTGTTGCTGTCCGCCACGTTGCTGCTGACGTTGGCCAAGGCGATCACCTTTCCGTACCTGGTGATCTACCTCACCCGCCACTTTGCCCTCGACATCAGCCAGGTCGGCCTGGTGATCGGCAGTTCGCTGATTGTCGGCTCGTTGCTCAGCGTGTATGGCGGGTTCCTTGTCGATCGCGTCAACAGTTACCGTTTGCTGCTCGGTTTGAGCCTGGTGTTTGTACTGGGCTTTATCGGTACGGTTGTGGCGCAGAATATCTGGGCGTTCTATAGCTGCCTGATCCTGATCAACCTGGCCTATGCGGTCATCGATATTGCGATCAAGGCCGGCTTCGCCAGCTTGCTGCCCGAGGATGGGCGCAGCGAAGTGTTCTCGATCAAATATACATTGACCAATATCGGCTACGCGGTGGGGCCGTTTTTTGGCGCGATGGTGGCGACGCTGGATATCAGCCTGCCGTTTATACTGTCGGCGCTGTTAGGCGTGGGATTTTTCCTGCTGTACTGGCGTTTGGGCGACCGCACATTGACCTCCGTCGACGCCACGCAAAAACCGGTGCCGTTCCTCGCCGTGGGCCGTGTGCTGCTCAAGGATCATCGCCTGGTGTGCTTCACCCTCGGCGGCCTGCTCAGTGCAGTGGTATTCGGCCAATTCACGGCCTACCTGTCGCAATACCTGGTGACTACCACCACTGCCGAATATACCTACACCGTGATCAGCGCCGTGCTCACCACCAACGCCGTGCTGGTGATTGCCTTGCAGTACCTGATTGGCCGGCGCATCTCGCACCGTTACCTAAGCCAGTGGCTGATCGCGGGTTTGGGCATGTTCATGCTGGGGCTGATTGGCTTTGCGTTGGCCAACAGCGTGGTGTGGTGGGTGGTCGCGATGGCGGTGTTTACCGTGGGGGAAATCATCGTGTTCCCGGCCGAGTACATGTTTATCGACCGAATTGCGCCTGACGCCCTGCGCGGCATGTATTACGGCGCGCAGAATCTGTCCAATCTCGGCGCCGCTTTGGGGCCGGTGTTATGCGGGATGGTGCTGGCCAGCCTGCCGGCGCATTACATGTTTTATATGCTCGGAATGTTTATTGTCGGCGGCGGGGTGTTCTATTTCATTGGGGCGAAGCTGAAGGCAAGTCATCCAGCGTGAGCTTGCCGACGTTGTTGCTTTGCAGCTCATAGCGCAATTCATCCACCATTTTCGCCACTTCCTCCGGGGTCTGCAGCCGATTGGTGCTGATCCCGGTGACCACCAGATCGACCCGTCCGGTTTCAGCGTCGAATACCTTGAGGGTCAAGGATGCATCCCGGCACAGGGTGAATTCGCAGGTCAGCGGCGACAAGCCTTCTTCGATGCAATTTCGCAGTTGAGAGAGGGTAAACATGCAAGTTCCTTCAAGGCACAGAGACGATGCCTTAAAGGTTATTGATTAGCCTGCTGCCTAATAAGGCGAATTCGCACTAGCTGCACTAGTGCATTTGCACTCTCAGCGCTTGTTTTTTACCCGCACTTCACCAGCAAACAGCCCGCGCTCGCGGGCCCAGACGATGGCCGTACTGCGGCTGTGCACGCCCAGCTTGGAGTACACCGTCGCTACATGGTTGCGAACGGTGTTGGGTGCCAGCTTCAGGCGCGAGGCGATCTCCTTGTCGGCCAGGCCCTCGCAGATCAAGCCCAGCACGTCGCGCTCACGAGCGGTGAGGTCGGTAAAGGAAACGTTGGGCAGGTCAGGGCTGTTGACGCTTTTGGCATTGGCCAGTTTTTCGATCAGGGTCTGGCTGAACCAGGAGGTGTCCTGCATGACTTCCTCGATGGCCGCCACCAGTTCCAGCTCCGAGCGTTTACGTTCGGTGATGTTCATGAATACCAGCAGGTAGCACGGCATGTCCTGGATGATCACGGTGTCGGCCGACACCACGCAGTCGATCACTTCATCGCCTTTCTTGCGCACCTTGAGGTCATGACCTTCCAGGTTTCCGGCTTTCTCCAGGGTCGCGAACAACTGGGCGCCAGCCTGGGGGCTGTCGATGAAGTCGATGTCTTCGATGGATTTGCCGATCAGTTCTTCACTGATATAGCCGGTGATACTCATGAACGCTTCGTTGATATCCACCACCTGGCGATTGGCGGCGTTGCACACCAGGGTTGGCACGGGCGTCAGGCGGAAGGACTTGGCGAAGCGTTCTTCACTCTGGCGCAGGGCGATTTCCGCTTTGCGTCGCGGCTCCAGGTCCATGAACGAAAACAGCATGCAGTCCTCTTCGTTCATGTCCAGGGGCTGGCCGGCGACGATCACCAGCTTGCTGCCGCCTTCGGGCAGTCGCAGCTCTGCCTGCATCTGTGGAATGGTCGAGCCTTGCCCCAGCCGCTCGATGGCCAAGTCCTTGCGTTCGGCCTGTTCGAGCACGTCCAGTTCATACACGGATTTACCGATGACCTGGTCGCGGTTGTAGCCGGTCATCTCCAGGAAGCCCTGATTGACCTTGATGTAGCGCAGGTCGCTGAGGCGGCAGATCACGGCGGGCGCGGGGTTGGCGTTGAAGGTTTTCTCGAAACGCTGCTCGGCGCTCGCCCATTCGGTGGCGTCACTGAGGATCAGCACCAGCAGTTCCGGCTCGCCGTGCGAGTCGGTGATCACCAGGCTGCGCAGGCGGTGAACCCAGGTCTTTTCTTCATCGGCCGTAGGAATGACTTCCACGATCACGTCGCTGAACTCATCACCCGCCGCCGCGCGGGCGAGGGGGTAGTTATCCAACTGCAACGGGTGGTAATTGCGATAACGCAAGGTGAAGCGCTCGGCGTATTCCTGCCCATTGGTGCCCAGCCCCATGACGTCAGTGACGCCGTGCATGGTCAATGCGGCTTCGTTGGCCCAGAGAATGGTCTGGTCGACCTCGGCCAGGATCACGCCGTCGGACAACCCGGAGATGATCTGCTGCAGTTGGCGGCGGTTGGTTTCTTTGGCAAGAACATCCTGTGTCATAGGTTCTCCAAGGTGTGGACGCATGGGTTTTACGACATCCCCGGTTCAGGATAGTGCAGAGAAGTTGTCTGAGTGGGAGTGCGAATGGACCAGGGGGGGTAGTGCATATGGGCCCCGTCGCGTGCCATTGGCTTGATATGGTTTGCAGTAAGGACGCCGCCTGTATGAGTGCGTAAAATGCCGGCATTTCACGCGTTTCACGCAAGGGTGCCCTTTGAGCGCAAGCAAAACCGTCGGACTGTTACTACTCACTTCCCTGCTGGCGGCGTGCGGCACCTCGCCGCCACGCACGCCCAATGATATCTGCGGCATCTTTCGCGAAAAGGATGACTGGTACGACGCCGCCAAGGTCACGCAAAAACGCTGGGGCGTGCCGATCCAGGTGCCATTCGCGATCATGTATCAGGAGTCGGGCTTTCGCTACGACGCCAAGACCCCGCGTAAATACCTGTTGTGGATCATTCCCTGGGGGCGCGTTTCCACCGCTTCCGGCTATGCCCAGGCCAAGGACGAAGTGTGGAATGACTACCGCAAAAGCACCGGCCGCAGCGGCGCCGATCGCGAGGATTTCGACGACGCCATCGACTTTATCGGTTGGTACATGGACAAGACCTACACCATCAATGGCGTCTACAAGTACGACGCCTACGGCCAATACCTGAACTACCACGAAGGCTGGGGTGGCTATCGCCAGCGCACCTATGCCAGCAAAGCCTGGCTGCCGCCGGTGGCGAGCAAAGTGCAGGCCCGTTCGCAGATGTATGCGCGGCAGTATGCCGGGTGCAAGGATGAATTGGGGCGAGGGTTTTGGAGTCGGTTCTGGCATTGGTTATAGAGCCCGGTGCTGGATGCACGCGAATCAAAATGTGGGAGGGGGCTTGCCCTAATGCCAGTCAGTTAAGGCTTTTTGTAGGAGCGAGCTTGCTCGCGAAAAACGTCAACGATAACGCGTGCTTCCTGAATAAACGCGGTGCCTGTGAGTTTTTCGCGAGCAAGCTCGCTCCTACAGACGGTGGTGTACGCTTAACTGACTGGCATTAGGGCTTACCCCCTCCTACATTGGATCGCGTGGTCATGACACTTGCCAAACCCACCCGGTTCTGGGAAAACCGCAGCCTTTCACGCCTTCAATGAGAGCCCCATGAGCAACGACGAATTGCAGATCACCGACATCCGCCTGGGCGACGGCAAAGCCGTGGTCAAGGGCGCGCTGATCACCACTCAATACACCGGCACCCTGGAAGACGGCACGGTGTTCGATTCGTCTTGGGAGCGGGGCAAACCGTTTCAGTGCGTGATTGGTACAGGTCGCGTGATCAAGGGTTGGGACCAGGGATTGATGGGCATGCAGGTTGGCGGTATACGCACGTTGTATGTACCGGCGCACCTGGCCTACGGCGAGCGCTCGATGGGGGCGCATATCAAGCCAAACAGCGACCTGCGTTTCGAGATTGAATTGCTGGAAGTGCTGACGCGGGATGATTGAAGAGGTTGAACATGGAGGTTGAGGACGGTTCCAGTAAGCGCGTTCCTGAACCCATCCTGAAGAAATTTCTTATTCACCATGTGGAAACTTTCCTACGGTTTACTCTGCATAAATCGCGGCGTAAGCTTCGCGCGTTTTCATCAATAGCGGAGACCCTCAGTGGGTACTTGTTCGAGTGACAGTAGTCGGCCGGTTTCAGTAACCGGCACATACTTGGCAAGGTAACGCGCATTTTTTCGATGCCGTTGTCTCGCCAGAAAAGCGAGAAGCGGCATCTCGGCAGCAGCCATTCCTGGCGCCTGCCTGATCGCTCTCATCGACGCTGACCAGCACCCGAGTTGCCTCGGGAGGCTACGGACGCGCCTGCCTTTTACGGTGGGCGGGCCAGGTTCGGCTGCGCCTGTTCGGCAGGCGCGGTGCGGATGGGCGGTACCTGCACGAGGGTTTTTCATCGCGCAGGAGTAACACCATGAACCTCACGCTGCTCAAAGAGTTCTTCGCCGGTTTTCTGCGGACCCGGCATATCGCCCGGCATTTTCGGCGCCTGACGATGCTGGAGACCGTGACCGACGCCAGCGTCAGCCGCGAAGTACCGCCTAGCCTTGCGCAAACCCTGGTGGCCGCAGCCAACGGCAGTGCCGTGCAGCTGCTGGGTATGCTGGGCAGCCACGCCGAGGGTTTGAACACCCAGGAGGCCGACGCGTTGCGCGGGCGATACGGGCTCAATGAAGTCGAGCACGAGCAGCCGCTGCCTTGGTGGGTGCACGTGTGGCACTGCTATAAAAACCCGTTCAACCTGTTGCTGACGTTGCTGGCAGTGATCTCCTGGCTGACCGACGACATGAAGGCCGCTTTGGTGATTTTCTCCATGGTGGTGCTGTCGACCCTGTTGCGTTTCTGGCAGGAGGCCAAATCGAACAAGGCCGCCGACGCCTTGAAGGCCATGGTCAGCAACACGGCCACAGTGTTGCGCCGGGACGCGGCCAAGCGTCTTGAGCTGCCGATCAAACAACTGGTACCGGGCGATCTGATCGTGCTGTCGGCCGGGGACATGATTCCCGCTGATTGCCGCGTGCTCAGTGCCAAGGACCTGTTTGTCAGCCAGGCGGCGATGACCGGCGAATCGATGCCGGTGGAGAAGTTCGTCCAGCAGCAGGATGCCCAGGTTCGCAACCCGCTGGACTTGGAAAACATCCTGTTCATGGGCACCAACGTGGTGTCCGGCGCCGCCACGGCGGTGATTCTCGCCACCGGCAATCACACGTACTTCGGCGCCCTGGCGCAACGCGTCACGGCGACCGACCGTGCCACCACCTCGTTCCAGCAGGGAGTCAACAAGGTCAGCTGGCTGTTGATCCGTTTCATGTTCGTGATGGCCCCGCTGGTGTTGTTCATCAACGGGTTCACCAAGGGTGACTGGACTGAAGCCTTGCTGTTCGCGCTGTCGATTGCCGTGGGCCTTACCCCGGAAATGCTGCCGATGATCGTCACCTCGACGTTGGCCAAGGGCGCGGTGTTCCTGTCGCGCAAGAAGGTCATCGTCAAGCGCCTCGACGCGATCCAGAATTTCGGCGCCATGGATGTGTTGTGCACCGACAAGACCGGCACGCTGACCCAGGACAGGATTTTCCTGGCGCGCCATGTGGATGTGTGGGGCCAGGAATCCGAGGATGTACTGGAAATGGCCTACCTCAACAGCTACTACCAGACCGGTTTGAAAAACCTGTTGGATGTGGCCGTGCTCGAGCACGTCGAAATCCATCGTGACTTAAAGGTCGGTACCGCGTTCCAGAAGGTCGATGAGATTCCATTCGACTTCAATCGGCGTCGCATGTCGGTAGTGGTGGCGGAGCAGGACCAGCCGCATCTGCTGATCTGCAAAGGCGCGGTGGAGGAGATTTTGGCGGTGTGCAGCACCGTGCGCCACGGCGAGGTCAACGAGGCATTGACGGACGAGCTGTTGGCACGCATTCGCCAAGTGACTGCAGCGTTCAATGACGAGGGCCTGCGGGTGGTGGCCGTGGCCGCACAACCGATGGCGCCAGGTCGCGACACCTACAACCTGGCGGATGAAAACAACCTGACCCTGATCGGCTATGTGGCCTTCCTCGACCCACCCAAGGAAAGCACCGCGCCTGCGCTCAAGGCCCTGAAGGCCCATGGCGTAGCGGTCAAAGTGCTGACGGGCGACAACGAACGGGTCACCGCAAAGATCTGCCGTGAAGTCGGCCTGGAGCAGCAAGGGCTGCTGATGGGTAACGACATCGAGGACATGAGCGACGCCGAGCTGGCCCAGGCCGTGGAAACCACCAATGTGTTCGCCAAGCTCACGCCCAGCCACAAGGAGCGCATCGTGCGCCTGCTCAAGGCCAACGGGCATGTGGTCGGGTTCATGGGGGACGGCATCAACGATGCACCGGCACTGCGTACGGCCGATATCGGCATTTCGGTGGACAGCGCGGTAGACATCGCCAAGGAAGCCGCCGACATCATCCTGCTGGAAAAGAGCCTGATGATCCTGGAGGAGGGCGTGCTGGAAGGCCGGCGCACCTTCGCCAACATGCTCAAGTACATCAAGATGACCGCCAGCTCCAACTTCGGCAACGTGTTTTCGGTGCTGGTGGCGAGTGCGTTTATCCCGTTTCTGCCAATGCTGCCGATGCACCTGCTGGTGCAGAACCTGCTGTATGACATCTCGCAGATCGCGATTCCGTTCGACAACGTCGACGAGGAGATGCTCGCCAAGCCGCAACGCTGGCAGCCGGGAGATGTGGGCCGCTTCATGCTGTTCTTCGGGCCGATCAGCTCGATCTTTGACATCACCACGTTCGCACTCATGTGGTACGTGTTCGATGCCAATACCCCGGACCACCAGACCCTGTTCCAGTCGGGCTGGTTCGTGGTGGGGCTGCTCACCCAGACGTTGATCGTGCACATGATCCGCACCCCGAAAATCCCGTTCCTGCAAAGCCGTGCGGCGATGCCGTTGATGGTGATGACGGGCGTGATCATGGCGGTCGGGATCTTCCTGCCGATGGGGCCACTGGCGCATTACTTCAAACTGCAGGCGCTGCCGTCGCTGTACTTCGTGTTCCTGCCAGTGATTTTGCTGGCGTACATGGCGCTGACCCAGGCGGTGAAGGGCTACTACATCCGCAAGTTTGGCTGGCAGTAGTTGCCGCAGCAGTCATGGAGGTTTTTTTATGCAGGCAATCAACAACATCAACCTCGACTCTCTGGTGGATACCGTCGTCAGCCTCACGGCGGCGTTCCTCCTCGGCGGCTTGATCGGCTTCGAGCGCCAGTACCGCCAACGCACCGCAGGCTTGCGCACCAATGTGCTGGTGGCGGTCGGCGCAGCGATCTTTGTCGACATGGCCAATCGCCTGGGCGGTGCGGAAGGCGCGGTGCGCGTGGTCGCGTATGTAGTGTCGGGCATCGGCTTTCTGGGGGCCGGGGTGATCATGCGCGAAGAAGGCAATGTGCGCGGGCTCAACACAGCCGCCACCCTCTGGGCGTCGGCCGCAGTGGGAGCCTGTGCGGGGGCCGACCTGATCCTTGAGGCCTTGCTGGGTACGCTGTTCGTACTGGCCGCCAATACTTTGCTGCGGCCGATCGTCAACAACATCAACCGCCAGCCTTTGGACGTAGTCTCGGCCGAGGTCACCAACATCCTCTATGTCATCGCGCGGCGCAGCCAGCAACAGGCGGTCATGGTGCTGTTGGAAGCCGAGCTGGCGCGATGCAACTACCCGGCGAGCGATGTCGACGTAAGGCCGTTCGGCAGCGAAGAGGTTGAAATCGAGGCCACCCTGGCCGCGACGTCGGTCGACGGTGACGAGCTGGATGCGTTGGTGGCGCGTATTTCCACCTCCAGCCTGGTGGTGCAGGCGTTCTGGAGCCCCAGTACCACCGACTGACCCGCCCGCCTGAAAGCCCGTCGAGCCAATATCAGCTAAGCTTTTTCGCGAGGAAAAATCCTACAAGTAGTCAGGACTATCCCTTCAATCAAAACGTCATTGCATTGTTAAGGTTGGGCACTTACGGCTGGGCGCTCGTTCTCGTCCAGCCGTGATTGCTCGTGATGTTCAATGGAAGGGGCCAGGCTGCGAGCGGTTTTCGTCCTGAGCGGGTGCAGTACCGTTTGTCGGAACTGTCATTTCTCACAGGTACCTAGGTCCCAGTTGATGTGTAAGGGTACTTTGACAGCCTAGGGGTGTGTATGAGCAAAGCATTAATCGTGGATGACCATCCGTTTATACGTGCGACCGTCAAGCATTTGCTGAAGTTGGAAGGATTCGATGAGATTTATCAGGCGGGTGACGGTGCAGATGCAATGCAATTGGCGCGGGAGCAACGTCCCGAACTGATCATCCTCGACCTGGCGATGCCCAAGCTGGGTGGGTTGGAGGTTATCTGTCGGATCAAGTCCCAGGGCCTGCCGTGCAGGATCCTGGTGCTGACCTCCTACCTGGCCGTGTTTTTTTCCACCCGTTGCATGCGAGCCGGGGCCATGGGGTTTGTGGCCAAGACCGGCGAGCTGGACGAACTGCAAAAGGCCATCAGAGCGATCCAGTCCGGCTACAGCTGTTTCCCGAGCCTGCCTACCAGCTCGGTACGCCGTGACGATCTGCAAGAAACGGAGCGGCAGATGATCGAATGCTTGTCGGACCGTGAACTGACTGTGTTGCAGAAACTGGCCCTGGGGCTGGGCAACAAGGAAATTGCTGAAGACATGCTGCTGAGCCACAAGACGATCAGCACCTACAAGACCCGCCTCAAGGACAAGTTACGTATGTCCTCAGTGGTGCACCTGTCCAAATTTGCCCAGCGCAATCATCTGATCTGATTTGAAATGACCGCCATCGCGTTCAAGCGGTTCGCCACGATCCTCTGGTTGAGCCTGTTGCCCATGGTCGCGATGGCCTTTGACGAGCCCACGGTTTTGCGGCTGTTGGGCCACTCTCGTATTGACCCTCCCGTCGTCACGCTGCAAGAGGCCGACTGGCGCTGGTTGCGCGAACGGCGCACCTTGCTGATGGGGGTGTCCGCTCCCGATTACGCCCCGTTTGACCTGACCAACAACCGTGAGGAGCTCGAAGGCATTACCGCCGATTTTGCAGCGCTGGTCAGCCAGGCCCTGAATGTCTCCATTGAAGTTCGGTGTTACGAAACGCGCGATGAAGTGATCGAAGCCCTCAAGCGAGGCGATGTGGATTTCCTCGGCTCGGCCAATGGCTATGAAGCGGCCGACCCGCAACTGGTCCTGTCCCGCTCCTACGCCAATGACCAACCCACCCTGGTGACCCGCACCAGCGATAGCCAGGCGCTGACCGAGGACTTGGCGGGCAAGCGCGTGGCGATGCTCTATCACTATCTGCAGCCTGAAGTGGTGCGGGCGTTTTACCCCCATGCCCAGGTGGAATTGTTTTCTTCGGCCTTCGAGGCGATTGGTGCAGTAGCGTTTGGCCGCGCCGATGTGTATCTGGGCGATGCCATCAGCACCAATTACCTGATCCACCGCAACCAGCTCAACATTGTGCGCATGGCGGATTTTTCCACCCTTGAAGTCAACCCGTTCGCCTTTGCATTCACCCGGCAGAATACGCGGCTGCCGCCGATCATCAATGCGGCGCTGGAGGCGATTCCTGCCGGGGAGCAAATGGAAATATTGCGCCGCTGGAGCGGCGGCAACCTCGGTATTGTCGGTGCCGGTCGGTTGCACTTGAGTGCCAGTGAACAACGCTGGCTCCTCAAGCATCCACGGGTCAAGGTCGCGGTGTTGGACAAGCTCCTGCCGCTGTCGGTCATCGATGATCGGGGCCAGTTCGAGGGGCTGAGTGCCGAGGTGCTGTCGCGTATCAGCCTGCGCACCGGTTTGAAGTTCGACGTGATACGGGGTAGCTCGATACCCCAACAGATCGACCAGGTCAGTGCGGGCGCGGCGGATATGCTGGCGGTCGTGACCCCCAGTGTCGAACGCGCCGAAAAGGTGCGGTTCACCCGGCCCTACCTGACCAACGCCTTGGTGCTGATAACCCGAGGTGATGAACACAGCCCGGTCACATTGGAAGATATGGTGGGTAAACGCCTGGCGATGATCAGCGGCAACGGACTGCGCGATACGATCATGCGGGATTTTCCCGGCGTCGTGTTTATCGATGTGGACAGCGCGGAGCAGGCGATGGCGATGGTAGCCAGAGGCGAAGCGGAGGGGGCGGTCAATTCGCTGATCAGTGCGCGCTATATGATCGCCCGGTATTACCGCGACCGGTTGCGCATCACCAGTACGGTCGGCTCCGAGCCTGCGCGCATCACGTTCGGGGTCAACCGCAGTCAGTTGGAGCTTTATTCGATCCTCGACAAAGCACTGCTGAGCATCACCCCGCAGGAAATGGATGAAATGATCACCCAATGGCGCAGCGAGGTGATCATCGAAGACAGCTATTGGCTACGGCACCGCAACATGATCATTCAGGGGTTCGGGCTGGCCGCGTTGCTGCTGATCGTCACGTTGAGCTGGGCCATCTACCTGCGCCGCCTGATTCGCAAGCGCGTCCAGGCCGAACGCGCCTTGAGCGACCAGATGCGCTTCATGAGCGTCTTGATCGACGGCACGCCGCACCCGATTTACGTGCGTGACCGGCAGGGGCGATTGATGGCCTGCAATAACGCTTACCTGGACGTATTCGGTTATAAGCTCGAAGACGTGATTGGTAAAACCGTGGTCGAAACCGACGCCGACAACCTGCCCCAGGCTCAGTCGTTTCATCAGGATTACCTGCGCCTGATGGCAGAAGGCGAGCCGCAGATTCATGATCGAATACTCAAATTGCCCAACGGCGATGCCCTGACCATCTACCAGTGGATGCTGCCCTATCGCGACGGTGACGAGAAAGTGGTGGGCATGATTGCCGGTTGGGTGGACGTCAGCGAGCGCCAACAGTTGTTGGGTCAGCTGCAAGAAGCCAAGGACGAGGCTGACGCTGCCAACCGGGCCAAGACCACCTTCCTGGCGACCATGAGTCACGAGATCCGTACGCCGATGAATGCGGTGATCGGCATGATCGAGCTGGCCCTGAAGAATGCCGAGCGGGGCGTGGCCGACCGGGATGCCCTGGAAGTGGCGTCGGAGGCTTCGCGTGGCATGCTGGAATTGATCGGCGATATTCTCGACATCGCACGGATCGAGTCCGGTCATCTGTCGTTGGCCCTGGAACCGGCCAATCTGCACGAGTTACTGACCTCGGTGGTGCGGGTGTTCGAAGGTCTGGCGCGGGCCAAGGGGCTGGCGCTGCAGGTTGAACTTGATCCGTTGATCGACCGCGTGGTCCTGATTGACCCACTGCGTTTCAAGCAGGTGGTGTCGAATTTGCTGAGCAATGCCATAAAGTTTACCCACGAGGGCGAGGTCAGGCTCGGTGCTCATGCGGCGTTCGAAGGGGAGCATCTGGAGCTGAAATTCTGGGTGCAGGACACCGGAATTGGCATCAGCGCCCACGACCAGCTGCGCCTGTTCAGCCCCTTTATCCAGGGCAGCAATGGCGAACAGTCGGCACGTAGCGGCTCCGGCCTGGGGTTGGTGATCAGCCGCAACCTGTGCGAAATGATGGGGGGGCGACTGCACTTGAGCAGTGTGCTGGGGCAGGGCTCGCGGGTAGATGTAACGTTGGCCTTGGTCATGACCGCTGTATTGGCGCAGGAGGGAGCGTCGGCAAACCCTCCGGCAGAGCCGCCCGATGCCCTGAGTATCCTGGTGGTGGACGACTACCCGGCCAACCGCTTGCTGCTGGCTCGGCAGTTGAGTTTCCTGGGCCACCGTATCACCACGGCCGAGGACGGGATTCAGGGGCTCGAGCAGTGGCGTGCCGGGCAGTTCGATGGCGTCATCACCGATTGCAACATGCCGTTCAAGAATGGCTACCAGTTGGCACGGGACATCCGCGTATTGGAGCGTGAACGAGGCCTGGTGCCGTGCCTGCTGCTGGGGTTTACCGCCAATGCCCAGCCCGAAGAGGCCGAGCGCTGTCGGCAAGCCGGTATGGATGGGTGCCTGTTCAAACCCACCGGGCTTGACGATTTGCGCGTGGCGCTGGCGTCGCGCTCCACTTACGCCATGAGCCCAGAGGCGGCAGCATTTGATTTGAGCACCTTGATCGCGTTGACAGGCGAGGACCATCACGCGCTTACCGAATTGTTGACCCCCTTGCTCGACAGCCTCGAGGCGGACCGGGCGCTATTGCCGACGCTGCAACGCAAGGCCGACTTCGCCAGGCTGCACGACCTCGCTCATCGCGCCAAGGGCGGTGCCCGCATGGTCAAGGCACAGGTGTTGATCGCTCGCTGTGAAGCACTGGAGGCAGCCTGTGAAAGCCAGGACCGCAACGCGCTGGGGGTGGCGATCGATGAGGTGGCGCAGGCGATCATCGCTTTGCATGAGGGGTTGAGTCGCCATTGCAATCAGTCTTGATCCCGATGACGACCATTCGGAGCTTTTGGGAGAAGTCCTACGTGATGGGGGAACATGCCTGATTTTGTCGTCGGGATTTGTCTGGAAAATGGGCCACGCTCACTGACGAGCGCTGCCTGCCCAGGGGCTTGCCATGCCGAACAAAGCACTGACCATTCTGATTGCCGATGATCTGCACTTGCAGCGGCTCTACATCGAAAAGATGCTTAACCAGTTGGGGTATCACCGGATCGTGCCGGTGCAAACCTTCGAAGAAGTCCAGATTCTCACCGCCATTCCGGCCGAACCCTTTGATGTGCTGATCATCAATGCGGGGCTGGCGGCCCATGCGCGTGGGCCCCACCCTCAGGCACGCCATGTATTGATCTACGACAACCTTGACCTGGGTGATCCCGCCGGCGCAATGCCGACGGTAGCGGTACGCCTGCCGGGCGTACCGGATAACGTCAATCTCGAACATTTCATGGACATCATCGACCCTCCCGAGGCCATGACCGGCTTGCGGGTTTTGCCGTGGCTAAGAGCGCTGTCCCGCCAACCGGTGGTCGGCGTCTAGGCCCACGTAACTGCCCAGGTGGCTTGTGCCCGATGACGGCCAATCACTGGGTATGGCTGTGTTCACGAAGGCGCTCGGCGGCACTGCGCAGCAACTGCTCGGTGCCCGACCAACCCAGGCAGCCATCGGTTACCGACACGCCGTATTTCATTGACGGGCTCAGAGGCTGGCAACCTTCGAACAGGTGGCTTTCGAGCATCATGCCGATCAGCGACGTATCGCCTTGCAAGCGTTGCTCCAGCACCTCGCTGAACACCGCCGGCTGGCGCAACGGGTCCTTGCCGCTGTTGGCGTGGCTGCAATCGACCATGATGCGTGCCGCCACGCTGGATTTGGCCAGGTCGTGTTTGACTCGGGACACGCTCTGCGCATCGTAGTTTGGCCCGCGGTGACCGCCGCGCAGCACCAGGTGGGTGTCGGGGTTGCCCGACGTCCGGATGATCGCCGGATGGCCCTGGCTGTCGACGCCGAAGTGGCGGTGCGGGTGCGAGGCCGAGCGCATCGCGTCACAGGCAATCGCGACGCCGCCGTCGGTGCCGTTTTTGAAGCCAACGGGCATCCCCAGGCCGCTGGCCATTTCGCGGTGGATCTGCGATTCGGTGGTGCGCGCGCCAATCGCGACCCAACTGAGCAGGTCATCGAAGTAGCCGGCGGCCATGGGTTGCAGCAGCTCGGTGGCGACCGGCAAGCCCAGGCGCAGCATTTCGCGCATCAGTTCCCGAGACAGCGCAAGGCCTGCGGCCATGTCGGCGCTGCCATCGAGGTGCGGATCGTAAGCCAGGCCTTTCCAGCCAATAGTCGTGCGCGGTTTTTCGACGTAGGCGCGAATGACCAGCAGCATCTGGTCGCTGACTTCAAGCGCGAGCTTCTTCAGGTTACGCGCGTATTCCAGGGCCGATTGCGGGTCGTGTATCGAGCACGGGCCAACAATCACCAGCAAGCGTGGATCATGCCCATTAAGGATGGCGCGCACAGCTTGGCGGTGGGCGTGTACCTGTTCATTGAGGAACGGGCTGAGGGGCAGTTGATGCTTGAGCTCAAGGGCGCTGGGCAGGCGCTGGGTCAGGGCTTCATTGGCGCTGTCCAGGGTGGAGACGGGCAAAGCGGCGACAGAGACGTTCATATTCTAGATTTCCTGGACAAGCGGCGGGCAATTCCCGCGCGCTTGGCCTACTGGGGTGTTCGACAATTGGCCGTATCGGCTACGTGTGTTGGCTTGCCACCAAGAAGTGACCGGTCGGAGGCGGCAGGCTGTCCCGAACGGAGCTGGCTAAATCGCCATGCAGCGCAAGTGTCGTGGCGGTAATAGGTGATGGTGTTCATGGCGTGATTCCTTAAGTGGGTGATCAAAAAATTATCAGGGGCCTGAAAAAACAAAACCCCCGGTCGGGGAGCCGACCGGGGGTTAGATTTCTCTGGCAGGCGACCCCTTGAGTAGTGGGCGCCGATTTCAGGTATCAGGCGCGCCAGCGGCTAAACCAATACCCAAAATAAAAGCTGACCAGTGCGCTCGAACCGTTCACACGGGTAGCCGACACCGAGCGCGATGCGCTGGCAGCGGGGCAAACCTGAGTGTGGGTGAGTTGCAACATGGCATGTCTCCAAATTATGCGGGGAGCTTACTAGAGCGGCGCAGGTGTATTCAATCAGTAATTTCTATCGCATGGGGGGACTTACGGCTATGGGGGGAGTGTCGATATGCTGGACGCACTTAAGATCGCCAGGACGCAACCATGACTGCCTTGACCCTTGCTGCGGCGCAAACCCTTTCCGTCGCAGGCGATGTAGCAGCCAACATCGCGCGACATCTCGAGTTCATGCAGGCTGCAGCTGCACAGGGCGTGCAATTGCTAGTGTTTCCAGAGCTGTCGCTGACCGGCTATGAGCCCGCGCTGGCAGCCAAGCTGGCCATTGCGCCTGAAGACCCACTGCTGGCGCCATTACGCGAGATGGCCCGGGAGCTGCAGTTGACGGCGGTGGTGGGTATGCCGATCCGCCTGGCGCCAGAGGCGGATGTGCTGATCGGCGCTTTGGTACTGGGAGCTGACGGCTCGGTGGCGGTCTACACCAAGCAGCATCTGCATCCGGGCGAAGAACTTGCGTTTGCGGCCGGGCAGGGCGGTGCGGCGCTTGAGTGGGGGAAGGATCGTATTGCGCTGGCTGTGTGCGCTGACTTTTCCCACGCCAGTCATCCGCGCCAGGCGGCGCTGGCGGGCGCCACGGTCTATGCCGCAGGCGTATTGATCAGCGAGAGCGGCTACGCCACGGACAGCGCGCTGCTCCAGGGGTATGCGGCCGAGCATCGCCTTCTGGTGTTGATGGCTAACCATGGTGGCCCGTCGGGCGGCTGGGCTTGTGCCGGCCGCAGTGCGATATGGGCGGATGATGGTCGTTTGCTGGCGGCGGTGCCTGGCGTCGGCGAAGCGCTGGCGATTGCCCGTCGCGATGGCGAGCGCTGGGTTGGGCACGTGGTGGCTGTGTAAATGCCTTTCTACCTGCGCGCTGCGACGGACCACGACCTGCCTTTTGCACGATCCCTGACTCACCGGGCGATGGACCGTTACTACGTGCAAAACCAGTTGCTATGGTCCGACGATGGCTTTGATAG
Organism: Pseudomonas sp. R4-34-07; assembly: GCF_003852375.1. Classification (NCBI taxonomy): domain Bacteria; kingdom Pseudomonadati; phylum Pseudomonadota; class Gammaproteobacteria; order Pseudomonadales; family Pseudomonadaceae; genus Pseudomonas; species Pseudomonas sp. R4-34-07. The sequence continues at coordinate 2,052,644 of NZ_CP027760.1, forward strand.
GGCCTGGGCTGCTCGGGAAAACTGGCTGATTTACGCGGATGACTGCGTTGCCGGGTTTATCAGCCTGAGCCGTGATAGCAACGCGCTCTATATCCGCGAACTGCATATGCTCGAGGCCTATCGCGGGCTCGGTGCGGGCACCTGGGTGCTGGAGCAGATGGCGCTCAAGGCCCAAGTGCCTGGCCTGTTGCGTTTAACCGTGTTCAAGACCAACCCGGCCAAAAGGCTTTATCAGCGCACGGGGTTCAGCGTTGTCGGTGAAGACGCCGGATTCTGGCGGATGGAACGCGTTTGTCGCTCAACATCCTGTTGACGGTGCCGTTCCTTGATGTTTCAGCCTGGTCTTGTGCAGGGGTACGCATTGCGGGCATAGTTCAAAAAAACCGTTTAATTTGTTTAACGAAGTGATGAGCCTGTCACCTCTTGCGGTGTGCCAAATAGGATCATGCATCCAGATGAGTGGAATCGGTTCGCGTTTAAGGCAAGAAAGAGAGCGACTTGGCCTGTCGCAAAAAGTGTTTGGTGAAATCGGAGGCGTCGAAGCCAACGCCCAGGGCAAATATGAAAGCGGTGGGCGCGCGCCCAAGGCCGACTACTTGTCTCGCGTGGCCAGCAGAGGCGTGGATGTGCTGTACGTGTTGACCGGGACCGCGACGCCGACTCCACTGGAAAATCTGAGCCGGCTTGAAGAAAAAGTGCTGGTTGATTACCGGGCATTGTTCAAGGAAGACCAAGAGGCAATCCGCCGCCTGACGTCGACCCTGGCCGAGCATTCCCTTTCTCGCCATGGAAAAACCAAGCCTGCGCCGCAGGATTCCTGACCTTTTGCCCAGCAAATCCGGCCGTTCGCCGCTCGATAGAGGCGTGCCAAGCGCTCAAACTCCACATATATGACGCTTGCAGCTAGGTCTGCGCCCTGGTTTTTTGCTAAGGTGTTCAGCAACCTATAAGACCATATCGCGAGGTGTCTGCTTGATTAGGGTGCTAGTAGTCGATGACCATGATCTCGTTCGTACAGGCATTACACGAATGCTGGCTGACATCGACGGCCTGCAAGTAGTCGGCCAGGCCGAGTCGGGGGAGGAATCTCTGATCAAGGCCCGGGAATTGAAACCCGATGTGGTGTTGATGGACGTCAAGATGCCGGGGATCGGCGGTCTGGGCGCCACTACCAAATTATTGCGCAGCCATCCGGATATCAAGGTTGTGGTGGTAACGGTGTGCGAGGAAGACCCGTTTCCTACGCGTCTGTTGCAGGCGGGAGCCGCGGGTTACCTCACCAAAGGCGCCGGCCTGGCGGAAATGGTGCAAGCCATTCGCCTGGTATTTGCCGGCCAGCGCTACATCAGCCCGCAGATTGCCCAGCAGTTGGCCATCAAATCCTTCCAGCCCACCAGCGACTCGCCGTTTGACGCGCTGTCGGAGCGGGAAATCCAGATCGCCTTGATGATCGTCGGTTGCCAGAAGGTGCAGTCGATCTCCGATAAGCTGTGCCTCTCGCCCAAGACCGTCAACACCTACCGCTATCGCATCTTCGAGAAACTCGCCATCAGCAGTGATGTTGAATTGACCCTGCTCGCGGTGCGCCACGGCATGGTGGACGCTAGCGCCTGACATGACCACACCGTTTGATCCAAGTGCCTTTCTCTCGACCTGCAGCGGCCGCCCCGGCGTGTACCGTATGTTCGACAGCGAGGCGCGCCTGCTCTACGTGGGCAAGGCCAAGAACCTGAAAAACCGTCTGGCGAGCTATTTTCGCAAGACCGGTCTCGCGACGAAAACCGCCGCCCTGGTTGCGCGTATCGCCCAGGTCGAAACCACCATTACCGCCAATGAAACCGAAGCGCTGCTGCTTGAGCAGACGCTGATCAAGGAATGGCGACCGCCGTATAACATCCTGCTGCGTGACGATAAATCCTACCCCTACGTGTTTTTGTCGGATGGCGCCTTCCCGCGCCTGAGCATCCACCGGGGTGCGAAGAAGCAGAAGGGCAAGTATTTCGGGCCTTACCCCAGCGCCGGCGCCATTCGCGAGAGCTTGAGCCTGCTGCAGAAGACGTTTTTTGTGCGCCAGTGTGAAGACAGCTTCTACAAGAACCGTACGCGCCCGTGCCTGCAGTACCAGATCAAGCGCTGCAAGGCGCCCTGTGTGGGCCTGGTGGAGCCGGCGGAGTACGCCGAGGATGTGCGTCACTCGGTGATGTTTCTCGAGGGGCGCAGCAACGCGCTGACCGATGAACTGTCCGGGGCCATGGAGCAGGCGGCCAGTACCCTGGATTTCGAGAAGGCTGCCGAGCTGCGCGACCAGATATCGCTGCTGCGCCGCGTCCAGGACCAGCAGAGCATGGAAGGCGGCACCGGCGACGTCGACGTGATCGCGGCATTCGTCAACCCGGGTGGCGCCTGTGTGCACCTGATCAGCGTGCGTGGCGGGCGGGTGCTGGGCAGCAAGAACTTCTTCCCGCAAACCGGGATCGATGAAGACGTCTCCGAGGTGATGGCCGCGTTTCTCGGCCAATATTATGTGAGCAGTCCTGAGCGCGACTTGCCATCGGAGCTGATCGTCAACGTGGTCCATGAGGATTTCCCGACCCTGATCGAGGCGATCCATGAACTGCGCGGTCGCGAGCTGGACATCAGCCACCGCGTTCGCGGCACCCGTGCCCGCTGGCAGCAGCTGGCCGTGACCAACGCCGAACAGGCCCTGGGCGCGCGCCTGGCCAATCGACAGCACGTTGCCGCGCGCTTCGAAGCCCTGGCCGAGGTGCTCAACCTGGACGAGCCACCCCAGCGCCTGGAGTGCTACGACATCAGCCACTCCAGCGGCGAAGCCACCGTGGCCTCCTGCGTAGTGTTCGGCCCTGAAGGCCCGATCAAGGCCGACTACCGGCGTTACAACATCGAAGGCGTTACCGCCGGCGATGACTACGCCGCCATGCACCAAGCCCTCACGCGGCGCTTCAGCAGATTGAAGGACGGCGAGGGCAAATTGCCCGATATCCTCTTGGTGGACGGCGGCAAGGGCCAGTTATCCATGGCCCGCGACGTCCTCAATGAACTGGCCGTGCCCGACCTGATCCTGCTCGGCGTGGCCAAGGGCGCCACGCGCAAGGCCGGTTTCGAGACGTTGTACTTGAATGATGCCGCGCATGAGTTCACTTTGAAGGGCGACTCCCCGGCGCTGCACCTGATCCAACAGATTCGTGACGAAGCCCACCGCTTCGCCATTACCGGCCACCGTGCACGACGCGGCAAAACCCGCCGAACCTCAACCCTGGAAGGGGTGGCGGGGGTCGGCCCGACGCGGCGTCGCGACTTGCTTAAACATTTTGGTGGCTTGCAGGAGCTCTCCCGTGCCAGCATTGACGAAATAGCCAAAGCACCCGGTATCAGTAAAAAGCTCGCTGAATTGATTTATGCCAATCTGCACAGCGAATAGAATGCCTTCTCACCTCGTAGCCAGTTGTGCCGATGAATATCCCTAATCTGATCACCGTTCTACGCGTCCTGCTTATCCCGATTTTTATCCTGCTGTTCTATTTGCCGTATGAATGGAGCTATGTCGCCTCCAGTTCGGTATTCGCCTTTGCCGCCGCCACCGACTGGCTCGACGGCTACCTGGCGCGCCGCCTGGAGCAAAGCACCCCGTTTGGCGCGTTCCTTGACCCGGTGGCCGACAAACTCATGGTCGCCGTGGCCCTGGTGCTCTTGGTGCAGGAACACGGCAACCTGTGGCTGACCCTACCGGCTGCCGTGATCATCGGTCGCGAGATCGTTGTCTCGGCCCTGCGCGAATGGATGGCCGAAATCGGCGCCCGCGCCCACGTCGCCGTATCGAACATGGGCAAATGGAAAACCGCCGCGCAAATGCTCGCGCTGGTCATCCTGCTGGCCAATCCGTCGGACTTCTCGTTCTGGGTCCTCACCGGCTACGCCTTGTTGCTCATCGCTGCAGGCCTGACGCTGTGGTCCATGCTGCAATACCTGCGCGCCGCCTGGCCCCACCTGCGCACCACCGTTGAAAAGAAATAAACTTTTTTGAATCAAGGGGTTGACGGGTGCTGGGGATTCTATAGAATGCGCATCACCAAGCGGGAATAGCTCAGTTGGTAGAGCACGACCTTGCCAAGGTCGGGGTCGCGAGTTCGAGTCTCGTTTCCCGCTCCAAATATTGCGCTGCAGAGTTCCACTGAATTCTGTAAGTGATTGAAATCAGGGCCTTTAGGCCCTTTTTTCGTTCCAGCGGGAACCACTGAAATCCAGCTCCATCCAGTGCTTTTAAGTCCCGATTTAAGTCCCGAATGAGGATCTTGGATTTGGATGTGCACTGAATCGGTTTTTTGCTGGAGCAGCTTGGATAGCGAGACGAGCATCTGGCCCTGACTCTGTTCAGGAGCTCGCTATGGCACTCTCGGATACTACCGTTCGGCAAGCCCGAATCACCGGCAATGACTACACGATAGGCGACACGGATGGGCTTGCGCTCAACGTGACGGCTCGCGGCGGAAAAATCTGGCGTTTCAGATACTACTGGGCGGGCGTGCAGAAGCGCATGTCTCTGGGTAGCTATCCGCAAATCAGCCTCAAAGAAGCCCGCGTCCGACGTGACGAGGCGCGAGCCTTGGTCGCCCAAGGCATCAATCCCTATGAGCACCGTAAGCAGCAGCGTCGTGCTGTTCGTTTTGCGGCAGAGCACACCTTTGAGGCTGTGTTCAATCAGTGGGTGGAGTTCCGTAGGCTGAGCCTGAAGGAAGGGCGCCAGAGTACGCTCTCGCAAATCCTGCGAATCTTCAATAAGGACGTTCTGCCCACGCTCGGTGTGCGGTCTATCTACGATATCAGTCGTCATGATTTGCTGGATTTGCTGAGCAGGATCGAACAGCGCAAAGCCTTAACGACCGCCGAAAAATGCCGGACCTGGTTCAACCAATTGTTCCGCTATGCGCTGGTGAAGATCGAGGGGCTGGAACACAACCCAGCTTCAGACCTTGATGTGGTTGCACTCCCCAAACCTCCGGTTACGCATAATCCATTTCTTCGTATGGACGAGCTCCCGGCATTGATGGCTGCTCTTCGAAACTACGGTGGCGCCAACCAAACTCGGCTTGGCCTTCGGTTGTTGCTGCTGACCGGTGTCCGCACGGGCGAATTGCGGTTGGCAACACCCGACCAGTTCGATCTGGAGAAACGGTTGTGGGTGATACCCGCGGAGGTGGTGAAACAGCTCCAGCTAGCCATGCGAAAGCCAGGTAAGCAGACCCAAAGTGTACCGCCTTATATCGTGCCGTTGTCGGTTCAGGCTCTGGAGATTGTGCGTCACTTGCTGGAACAGGTTGTCCCCGCACAACGCTACTTGTTTGCGCATCGAAGCGATCTGAGCAAGCGTATCAGTGAGAACACGCTGAATGGCGCGTTACGCCGGATGGGGTACGCCGATCAACTCACCGGTCATGGCATGAGAGCGACGATCTCGACGGCGCTGAACGAGATCGGATACCCGAAGGTGTGGGTGGATGCCCAGCTTTCTCATGCCGATCCAGACAAGGTGAGTGCGGCCTACAATCACGCGGAGTATGTCGAGCAACGCCGGACGATGATGCAGGACTGGGCGAATCGTCTCGATCTTTGGGGGCAGGGCCAGCTGAAAGCGGCAAGCTCTCCGCTTACCATCCGATTGGAGGGGGCCGCTTCGCTGCCGTCGCTGGAAAACGTGAAAACGAATTCCATTCAATTCAACGGCGCCTTTCCGATGACAACCGTCTCGGCGCCCAAGGCTTCGGTTAGCAACGAACCAGCTCTGATTGTGTCGCACCAGCCGCCTGTCGTACCTCTTTCGGCCCCGACTGAAACGCCGCATAAATCTCACGTGTCTGACATCCAGCGCGAACGCGCCGAGATGCTTGCCATTTATGAGGCCGCTAGTAATTTGCCGTTACTGGTTTTCGCGAAATTGGCTGGCAAATCCCGAGATCAGATCAACCGTGATATCAAGGCTCGCCGTCTGCTGTCCCTGAGCCTGGGGAATCGCGGTCAGCGCATTCCGGATTGGCAGCTTGATCCGTTGCGGCATAAGTTGGTACTCGTATTGCTTGAGCGGTTTCCAGATGTAAATGCTTGGACGCTTTATCGGATGCTCTGTGAGCCCCATGAGCGACTAAAAGGCTTTTCACCTATTGATGCTCTTACTCCCGAAAATTTCAATCAAACTACAAGAAAAGTGGTCCAATGCTTAAGCTAAAAACTGTGGTGCTATATCAACGCGGTGACAAGGACTGCGTCGCGTGCTTGAGTGATGAGCGCTCTTGCTATTAGAGCGCTTGTCAAATAATAAAAATTTCAGATTTTAGAAACTCTATAAGCCGGTTGGAATCTTTTCCTGCGGTTTTGAGCCCTCCATCTCTTGTTATAACAAAGCTCGCAACAAAATCCCGAGTGGTTGATTTAAATGTCAATGCCGATATGTAGTAGGCTCTTCCGGCGATCAACTGCTCAACCGTTTCTTTGATGTTCAATCCGCCAGTTGCAGTGATTTTTGCAGAGGTACCCTCGCCAAGGTCTATCTGCGAGATACTTATTGAGGTGTTTTGGAAATTCGAAGCTAAGAAATTATTGGTATAAGTGAGTTTTCTAATGTCCAAAGAGATGGGTTCGATGGAAAAATTAAAACCACTAGCTTCGCCAAGTTTCATTATAAATGTGTTTAAGTTTCTTCCTGGATTGATGATTTCCAAAGTGTTACTGCTAAAAAATATCTTAAACTGTGTGTCCCTATATACGATTCTGCGGGTGGTTATGGTTTCGCCAAATGGATCTTTTTGGGATTCGTCATATTCAATTCTTTCGATATATCTTGCCTCGATTCTATCCTTGCGAAAACTTGAGATTTGAAAACCATCGGAAGAATATTGATTGAACTTTATCTTGTTGATTTTTGAGTTCAAAGTTTCGGCGTCTAAACTAGAGGAAAACTTGTACCATTTTATTCTGGTCATTGCTCGTCTTCCTTTTGGCTGCCATTGGTGTACGAGGTTTGCTCTGTCTTTAAGTTATGGATCACAATTTGAGCTGTCTGCTCAATTAGTGCAATATACTCTCGTTTTTCATCGTCTTTGAATGATCTAATGCTTTTTGTGTATTCAAGGCTGCTAAAGTTGTAATACCCTTTGATACTGAATTTAAAACCTTCCCCAGTTTCAGGTTTCTCAAATCCAGCAAAAAATTCTACTCGCTCTCTTTTTCCTGAAGTTTTATCGGACCTCCATACGATAGAGGCTATGTAGAATCCTCCGTTTTTGAGATCTTGGTATTGTTTAGAGCTGAGAAGGCTTTCTCCACGTAGTGCTGCGTTTTTTACTACGCCTAACATCTCATCCCGGGCTTCATCACTAATGTCCGCTTCCTCCTCGTCATCGCTAGGCAGATTGTTCTTTGTGTGGCTGGACTCAACTTTTATATTGGTAACATTGCTAAGTCTAAATCCGGGTAGTGATGTGATAAGTCGTGTGAAAAATTCAGTTTTTGCGAGATGTCCCGAAATGTCAATTAGCTCAATTTTTAAGATAGGAATGATTTCTTTCTTTTTTTCTTCTATCCTGTTTGTTAGTTTTTTTTGCTATAGATTCTCCTTTGCTGTTTGCTGGGAATCTCAAGATTGTATTTTTTGAATTAACCTCAAACTCAATGTCGGCTTCTTTTTTGATGCGTTGCATCAGTCTGCTTTTGGCGTAGTTCAAGTCGGAATATTCTATCTTTACGGTGATCTTGTTTCCGTCTTGAACTATCTTTACTTTCTCATCCTCCTCAGGACTCTCTTGGAACTCCTTGGCAATTTCCTTGATCTCTTCAATAGTCAGACTTCCATTAAGCGTTTCACTCTTGATTTTGTCACTTCTATTGTTTTGCTCACGCCTAGAGAGCAAAACATTCAGGTCGTAATAATCATGCGGGAGAAGTGAGATTTTTTCTGCAAGATCATCTCTATCTTCATTTGCAGAGTAGAAAATCCCTTTGTCTTTTGCGAGCTCTAAAAGAACGTGTTCAGTTAATCGTTGCTTGGCTGATTTTAGAACGTCAAAAATTTCTTTATCAGTAGCACAATAATAGAGTGGATTTTTTTTATCAGTCATCACGCATACCTATTTCGACCTCTGAAAATGTTTGGGTGGTAGTCGTCATTTGGGAGAATTCTATGCTGTTCAATATTTTTCCGATTTCTCCACCGCCGCAACGTTCCGCATATTCGTCGACAGCTAGCTTGAATTTAGCGTTTGCTGATTGATGGGGGTCAAGAATTTTTATTGTCACTTTGTTTCCGCTGACTAGAACCTGATAATGCATAAGGCAGTCGATCAGGTATAAAAACTCGGCTTGTTCAAAGCCTCGTTTCCTATAAAAGATTACAAAATCATTTTTGGGAGCGTCGGGAACCATAGAGTACTGCATGATGATCCAAGAAGAGGTAAGCATTTCAAGTGTGGCAGCTGGGGCCTTTTCAAGCTTAACGTTTTTTTTGTTTGATAGATGAGGGTAGAAAAATTTGCATTGATTGCGAGATGGTAAGTCTTCACTGCCTCGCATTCTAAGTATTTCATCCTTGACATTGTTAAGCCAGAATATATCCGCAGGGCTTAGTACGACGAGCTTAGAACCTTTGGGGATGTTGAGCTCTTCGCTTTTTATATTTTCAATTCTTTTGGAGAAATCCGCATCGAACTTCCCATCATGGTTGTAAATAAAAAGCAATCCGCAGATATTTTTTGCGACATGTTCGTGAGTGTATTCAGATTGCCACGGTTGGCTTTTTTCTGCACACTCCAAGCTGTTGGCCAAACTCTTTACGGCCACTTTAACTTTTTCAGTCGTAATTGTTTCTTTCTTGTAGCTTTTTAGGTCGCAGTTGATATAGGTTCGAGCTTGTGAATACGGCTCTTCGTACCAAAAAACAATATCGGTTGGGTGGGTCGAAACGCTATGTTTTTCAGGTTCTTCGCAAGTCCAGTTCCTATCGTGCGGGCCAACTCTGTTCCATAAAAACTCTCCGAATATACCTTTCGAGAGTATTTCCGCCATTTTTGCAATATTAGCTGTCTCAGCCATGTCATTCCTTGATTATTGATTTTAAAATATCACTGTACTGTCTCATTGCTATTGCGTCCATCGTAGTTAAGTCGATTCTAAAGCTCTAGGCAAGTCCGGAGGCGCACGCCTATGAAGTTTCAGGAGTGTGCCGCACGACGGTTCGGGAGGAGGCACTGGAGGCCTATCGGGAGGAGTCTGGAGGGCGCCAATTTTTATGGTGACGTTGTCGAAATCTCTACATTTAGGTACTGCCGGTTATTTCTAGGAACGGGTTATCCTCTGGTAGTTTCTCGAATAGGTAGTCGGGGCTTTGTAAGATATATCCTTGTATTTTCGAGGTTTTTCGTGGCCCCCTCACCGTACATACCCAGATATTCATACCGTTGCCACGCTTTCTATGAACCCTCAGTTTCTCAAACTGCTTCTGCACCCAACGCCATTCTTCGATCTCTTGGCAGGCGCCCAGAGAGATGCCGGGGAACTCCTGCGTATAGCGTTGAAAGAGACCAGGGGTGACCAGAAATACGTTCCCACCCACCGTGTGGATTTTGGCCTTGCTGTCATTGATGATCAGCCTGTGACTCCGGATGCCTTCTTTGACCCAATTCAGGAATGCCTGGCCAGGGTCATCCGACGAGGGATTTGAGATTTCGAGAATGTGTGCTGACGATTCGTCGCTGACCTCAGGCTCTTCCAGCTCGAACATATCCAACAGCGTGCCGAGAGAGTCAGCGTCTTCCATCGCCATGGGATTTGTCAGCGAAGAGCTTTGACGCGATCCATTACTGACAGTCTTAGGCGCTGGAGGTGATGCCGAAGCGTCAGACGGATGGTCATCGGTTACCACGCTCACTGTTCCGCTGAAAGTCTCAGGCCGGTCTTCGTTCCCCCAAATCAGTGCCGGTTGAAGGCGCAGAAAGGTGAAATGCTGCTGCCAATTTCCCTGTGCCACAAGCGCGGTCCAGATGGCTTTTCCTTCCGGCGTGGACTCAACCAATCCGTGCGACTGCAGCTCATCGAACACTGCGAGGTTGGACGAGGGAATGCCCTCAATCGATTGCGACAGTAGATAGGCTCGCAGCTTGTCCGTGACCGTCTTGTTGACGAGCCAGAGCGCGTCCTGGGTCAGCCATCCCGCGGCACCTGGCTGGTTGAGTTTCAGTTCGTGCTGAACCAGATGACGCAATCCGCTGATCAAGTGATGTTGCAGCGAATGAATCGGTGCTTGCAGCGCCTTGCTCGGGTTACCACCGATGTTCTGTGCGGTGGAAACGCGGTCGGCCTGCATCACCAACTCACCGAGCACGCCGGCACGTTCGTACTGGCCCGCCAGGACATACAGCAGATTGGCCCACAGAGGCGGAAATCCACTGAGCCAATCGAGAATTGGCCGGTCGATAATCTGGTTGTAGAGCAAGCCTGCGGCCGCGCCGTGCAAGTGGTAGTCGCGCCCCTTGAGATAGCGGAAACGATACGGCTGATCCAGGGAACCCTGCCAAGGATGCCAAACACGGCCATCCTGGCGTTCGACAAACAGGTCCACGGCAATCTTGCCGATGTCATGGAGCAACGCGCCATAGGCGATGCCAGCGGACCAAGCGTCAGTCTGGGCGGCCTGGTCTTCGGGCGCCGCACCAGTGGGAAGCAGATAGGATTGGCGCAGTTTCAAACTGCAGGCGACCAGTTCCAGTCCATGGTCGAGCATGCCGCCGAGATACGCATGGTGGTGCGTCTCGCTGGCCGGGAGTTGCTGGACCTGTTCGGCGTAGCGATGGATCGGATTTAAATAGAGCTGGATGAACTGCGCGTGGGAGAGGGCGGTGTACTGCCAGATGCGATCGAGCAGCTGGCGGCGGTGCTCCGCGGCTAACAAGTTGTGAGCCGACTCGATGGACAGGTAACCTTCGGCGACGTTGACGGTCGGTGGCAGAGGGGGCTTCTGCCTTTTGCGGCGAAACAGGCTGAGCATCGTGACCTCCGGAAAGTGGCTGGGTCAGTGGCCTTTTAGCCTTTTCGGATAGCGCTCTTACCCTTGAGTCCCCATTCCCTTCCAACCCTTACCCGTCCTTTTGGCTCGTGTCCCTTTGCATGGCAATCGGAATATGGATACGGCTAGGCATCGTTTTGTTGGGGCTAGTACGGCAAAGACAAGAGTCGGTACACTGCGGTGCATATTTTTTGGGTCTAGCCATGAACCTCACTGACGCCACGCTCGTGCTGCTGCTCGCGGCACGTATCCATGGGACCGACGAAGCCGTCCGGGCCTCGGCGAAGAGCGTGGTCAAGAAGTTACCGCGCAGTAAACGCGATCTGATCTACAAGGTGATCGATAGCCGGAGTCCGCTCGAGCTGGTGGATTTTCTGGCGCAGAACCTGGATGCGGAATGACAGGCTGCGGGTGTGTGCCCATCCCTGACTCTTTGCGTCAGTGCCGGCGGCAAAAGTTTTTTTCTGGGCGCAGAAAAAAGGGTCCAACTCGTGTTGGACCCTGTGAGGCGTTTGCAGCGGAGAGGTAACGATCAAGCTCCATCGTTCATGCAGAGTGAGTCGTCCAAGACCGCTCGCTTCAGTTGCTGCTCCAGGTTGAGTACATATTCCGAGGCGCTTCGGGCCTGACCACTGGCGCGAAAGATCGCGCGTTTGTCAGCCTTGAGCAGGCCGAGCCAGGAGTCGATATAGCCCTCGTGCCGCACCTCTCCCTGAATGCCGGCGTAAGCACATAAAAAAGCAGCGCCCATTTCGGCGATCAACTCCTCAAACGCGTAGCCTGGCGAGCCGAACGGACAGGATGAAGTCACCCCCTCGCGCTGCAACCGAGCGTGATGCCCGGTCCAGTGCGTCAGCTCGTGAAGTGCGGTGGCGTAGTACCCACCTTCATCGTGAAATTGCGCTTTTGTCGGTAGTTGGATGAGATCCCTGATCGGGTGGTAAAAGGCTTCGTCGGCAGATCGATGAACGATGTGTGCACCCGAACTTAACAGCAGATTCTCCGCGGCGCCGTTGGGCTGGAAGGGATCACTCTGTTCCGTCTCGATCAGGGTGTCATTGAGCATTTCGAGCCCTTCCGTTTGCTCGATGTTGAACAGAAAATGTGTCCTGAGAATGCCGAAGTGAGCGACCTTGGGCTGACCGTTTTCATCGAGTACGGGTTGGCCTGACTCGGTCTGTTCCTCGCGCTCCATCGGCTTGTAGAGTACCGCCAGGGCGCTGTGCTCACCCTTACGGATGTGCCCGCCGGCCTTTTTGGCTTGATTGAAGGTCAGCCAACGATCTTGAGTGAATCCCCGCAACCTGGCCTCGGCCCAGAGCAGCGGTAAATTGATGCCCGAATACGGACGTCGCGTGATGGCGTTGATGGGGTAGGGTTGATGATGACCGACGTCAGCGGAGCCACTTGAGGACCAGGGTTTGATCCAGGGAGCAACGCCTTGGACTAACGCGGTAACGATCTTGTCAGTTACGTCTTGGTAGATATCGCGCATGGCAATTTCCTCGAGAGAAAAACGGAGGAACGCCTTGCCCGTCGGGGGAGGGTTCCCCGGTTGGGTGATGGGTTGGATTGATGCAGGTCTTGCATGCCGTCCAAATGTGGAGGTGGGCGCCGCCAATTGCGCTTAGAGCAGGTGTTCTCCTGCAAGCGCTATCAACAAGGCGTCAGGCTGGTCCGGCTCTTGGAGCAGACTGAGGCTCAGTTGCAGCAGCGGGTCATGGTGTGGATGACCCGTTGGCGCGATGTGGGCTACCTCGAACAGCACATAGGGCTCGTGTGGATAGGCCAGGTGAGCCTCGAAAGCTGCGCGCAATACGTGGCTCAGCCGATCGACCTGCAGCCTCTCAGGACGACCTGAACGCTCGAGCAGTACTGCGCATTGCCACGCGCCAGCGTGAACACAATGGGCAACCGAAGGGTGTTCAGTGTTTCCGGTGTAAGTGAGTCGGGCATGGAATGTCTCCGTTGAAACGCGAAGAAACCTGTCCCGTGGGGGAAAGAATTTCCCCGCTGTGGGTTGAAGAAAAACAAGAAGGTTTGCCTGGCGAGCAGAGCTCGAAAGGCGCTCAGGAGAGCAGTAGGCGTTCATCACCGTAGAAACGGTCACCGTGCGAGCCACCGAACGCTAATCGCACTTGGGGAGAACCATCACCGAAGTGACGTAGCCTTGAAGGTTCTGGCTACCTGGGAAAATGCTGTCGATAACAGCGATCCGTACCCGGGTTTAGCCGAGCTGTTCGCGAATAGCAACGAGATAAACCAACGCTTTAGACGAACTGAGTCTACTGAAAGCCAGCCTTGTTTTTCGACCGGATTGACTGACAAACGGTTAGGCTTGGAGCGCTACCGGCAAGCTTCTAAAGGGCGTGATACTAGGGTGATGATGTTCAATGAAGTTGTATGAAAATGTGGTTATCGGAAATTTTCTCTACGGGCTGGGGTTCGCTCTTGGTTCACAGCTGAGATCCGGTCAGTTACCAAGTATGGTGAACTTGCTTCAACAAACGCCAGACGATAAACGATTGGGGGATTTGCTGATGGCATTCCCTGGCACAGTACGTTTGATCGAGTTTAAGACTGAGGCTAACAAGTCAAAAAAAGAGGCTGGTCGTCACCAGTTTCTATCTCGAATTTTTTCCGAAAAATTGGACGAATTGCCTGACCTGCCAGGTACTTCGCGGCGGGTGCATTGGTACATCGAAACGGCGCCTCTTCCCAGCGCTGCACTGTCGGCACGCATTGAGCCCTATCTCGATGCATTTGGCGAAGGCGCCAGGCAACGGCCTAAGTCAAGCGAGAGGTTCCAAAATTTTATCGAGGAGCTGGCTGCTGGCATTCTGCAACGCAGATCGGCTGAGATTACAAGGGCTGAGCGCGACTACATCGATCTGGTGCGGCTTGCTCAAGGGCCAGAGGAGACCGGAACAGGCGGATTGGTGCTGGTGGCCGGCAGCGGTGGAGGTCTGCATTTCGCCGCCTTACAGGATTTGATGGATTTGAACCTGTCCCACAAACAATGGATCGAGTACAGCCAGGAGCGATATCTTTCCCTTCAGAGAGAGATGAAGCAACCAGATCACGAGATGCCCGATCTAAAAGGTCCAACTTTAGGAAGATATTGATGGCCGGAACAAGTCAAGAGCAAGCGCACGATCGAAATTTTCAGGCCCTCTTTGGCGCGGCTCGCAAAGTTCTCGAAGCTGTAGAGATCGATGAGAGCAAGTCTCGACGGGCTACTGAGGCGTTGCGTGAGCTGCAGGATAGCGTCGAAAAGAAGCTGGTTCGACTGGAGGCGGGCGTCAAACAGAGCATCGAGAGTTCTGCACAGTCAACTGCGAATCAAGCCGCTGAGCTGTTGAGCAAGAGATTCACGGAGGCAGATGCTGCCGCTCAGCGGGCTGCTGAACTGTACAACATGGCAGCAAAGAAATTGAATAGCAGGCGTTGGCTCTACTTCCTGTCGGCGCAGGCTACGATCCTTACATTGGTAGTAGTGTCTCTCTATCTGTGGGTGCCGTCGTTAGACGAAATAAAAGCGCGTCGAGGCGAGGTGGCGAGGCTGGACGAATTACGCAGTCGGGTTGAGTGGTCGAAATGCAACGTTGGGAATGGTCAGACGCGCGATTGCATACGCACGGACGAATCGGAGCATGCGGACTTTTTCGAAGACCGCACAAAAAAGGGCAAGACCTATCGCATACCGAAAGGTTACTAGCCGTTTACGGGTCCTATTCTTGGCGGACTAGGATATGGGGGCTGTTTTCAACGCGCAGCCCATATCAACGCTCGCGGCGCCGTCTGAGCAAACTGATAAACGGTCAGATATCGACCGCTTTCAGTAGTAGGCTAATACTCTTGCCTCAACCATGAAAACGCTCAGAAGAGGGCGAGACCATGCCGACTCAGCAACCTGTTCAAAGTTTACGTGCCCACCGCTGGGCGTACGCCTGTGGTCTGTCGGTGAAGCGTGGTTATCGTAAGGTGAAAGCGTTTGAATCCCGCGTGGTTGAGAGTGCGGAGACGGCAGGAATGCCCGCAGGTAAATTACTTGTTCGCGGGAGTTTTCTAGTTATCAAGTTGGCAATAGCCGCCGGACTCCTTCTAGTTAGCTTATGGTTCACAGTGTCGGTGATGATCCTTATTGTCTTGTGTTGGGCCATCGCCAATGGAACGCCTATCAAACCTAAGGATGCTCTCCGGTACAAGGCATATGGCGACCCATATGGTGAGTATGAGTATGGCCGCGCACCCGGTCAGCCTGATTTAAAAGACCTGTAGTGGAGTTCTTCACCCCTTCCTTAAGGCTTTTCCAGCAGATATCAGAGCTCCAGCGCCCCTTGCACCGGCGTCCTGCGCTTGAGCTGCTCCTTTGCTAAGCATGCCGTCGGCAATTGAGCCAACGCTATATCCTGCCCAGCTCATTGCAGCCAAAAACAACATCGGAAGCACGACGAACATTGCCCCCATCACGTACTCGATCACCTGCGCGGTGACCGTCCCATCCATAAGTCCGGATGTGGGCAGCGACAACAGCACCTGATTTGAAGCCGAAACCTGGTTGTACAAGGTATCGAGCATACTGGAGTCGACCCAACGCGCCAGTTCCCACCAGAAGCTCAGCATGTGTAAGGTGAACAGCGCGAACGTCACGGTCATGACGGTCTTCAACTGGTAGGTACTGACCAACAGAATCAGCGGCAAGCTGATGATGACGCCCATGATCAGGAAAGCCTGCACCATCGGTAGGGCGGCGCGTAGCGCATTCATCGCCGGAAAGTTGCTGAAGGAGCCGAGGGCCAGCCCGGTGTTGGTAGCCAGGTTATTGAGACTCTGATTGATTGAGCCCCCGCGGGCGCTGGAGCCATAGTCCTGGTACACCTGTCCGGGCGACATGGACATCGTTTGCTGGCGCGGGCTGACCAGTTCGCGCAGGGTGGCATCTTCGATCTCGTTGCTCGAGCGGCCAGTCAACCAACCTTTCAGCTGAGTCAGCAGCGATGGATCGACCTGCTCGATCAAGCGCTCGCGCAACCCGACACCGCTGTCGCTCCACCACTGCTTGCAGGTGGGGTAGCCCGCACCATTTTCTAACCGCGGCAAGGATACATCGCGGTTGTCGTCATACGGCCAATTGACGCGCGGTGTGCGTGAACGATCCGTATCGTAGTAGCCGGGCGTATCGAGCAAATAGCTTGAGCCGATCCAGGAGGCGTCATGACTTTGTGCCTTGTCCAACTGCGGACGGTTGGTGAACAGCCGAGAACGGGAATAGCCGTAGCAGTCGCGGGTGAAATCGGCGACCTCTTGCAGCAGCACCTGGCTGTCGATGCGCGAGCTGTCGATCTCCATGCGCATTTGCCGGATATCCGGTGCGCAGGGGATGGAAGCGGTGGCCGCCGCGGTCACGCCTTTGCTCAAGGCATGCACCAGAAACCACCAGATCGGTACGTTGGCGGAGCGTTCGCCGATAGTATTGAAGGTCATCCCCCAGGCGGTTTCCGTCGGTTGGGCCACACTGACGCCGCAGCGCTGGCTTGCCGCATCATTGAACGCCATTGATGAGAGGCTCAACGGAAACACAGGCGCGCAACCGAACAAGACGACGATGTAGGCCAGCCACAAACGGTTCTCTATCCGTGGCACCGAGAGCAGCCCCTTGTTACCTTCGTCCGCGCCTTGCTGACGGGCCGACAACCATTCCTGGAGGATGATTGCACCAAAGGGCGCGGCGAACAGCCCGGTGTCGGACAGGACACTCCAGAGGCCGTTGTTGATGATCCAGGCCAGCAGAGAGAGGTAAAACTCCAGGTAGCTGTTGGTGCTCATAAGCATGGTGCTGACCTCACAGTCGGGTGAGTTCGACGCAGGTAAAGAGCACGAGCCCTATTGTCCCGATGCGTTTCAGGCGCAGTCGATCCTGTGGTCGATGTCGGTAGCGCCGAAGCAGGTCCCACCAGAGCGCAAAGAGGGCGGCGTAGAGCAGGGCGCGCCACCACCGCAGATAAGGTCGTGCGGATTCGAATGTCTGCTGCCAGACCTCGAAACTACCCAGCGCAGTGCGGCCAATCCAGGCGACCAGTGCGGCGGTCAGGATCATCGCCGCGGCAATCCCCAGACTCGAAAGCAAAGTGAATAGCGGTGAGCGTTTCATGGCTCACTTGCGCCTGGCGTCAGCATCATTGAGTCGACCGGGCTCGGGGTCGCCTTGCTCGACGGTGCGCGAAGCATCGGCACCACCGGCATGCCGATCGAGCACCAGGCTGGCGGTATTGGTCGTCAGCATCTGCCTGACCTGCAACTCGGTCTGCAGCAGGCGAATTTCGCGCTCCAGGGTTTCGATATTTTTCGTCAAGGCGGTTTGGGCTGGCTCGGCGGAGGCGATGTTCGGTTCGTGACTGCCTGCCAGCAGCGTGCGCAGTAGCAGCAGTGCTTTGTCGAGCACACTGGACAAGGCCGTCTCGCTGGCCAAGCGCCGTGTCAACAGATCCTGGTCGGGATCGTCGCGCAGGGCTTCAATCACGCCACGGGTCACCGGCAGCATTGGGCTGGAGGCTTTAGTCAGATTGTCAGAAGTAGGCGGCAGCGCGCCAGACAACAGCCCTTGCAGGGCCTTGAGGCGCTCGTTATAGGCCTCCTGGATCAGCGGCGTCAGTCCGCTGCCAGCGGTCGCACGCAGAGTTTCGCAGCTGTCGCAGGTCGCGACTTCGTTCTCGCCCAACACCCGAACGGCCCAGTCGGACTCCTCCTGGGGCGAAGCCCATGTCTGACAAATAGCCCCTCCCAGGCAATCACTGCTACTGATCGAGGCACTGTCATCCACCGACCGGTTATGCAGCAGGTTATAGCCTGCGCGGACCACGTCGGCGGTCACCCGAATGGGTGTCTGTCCGTTACCTCCGGCTTTCGAACCGCCGACCCAGGACACCCCATTGTTGCCGTTATGGGCCTCGGTGTTTTTCACCGCTGCCACCGCATCACCGCCGGTTTGCTCCAGATTGCCCTGCATCTCCTGGTTTTTGGCCAGCGCACCCCAACCGGCTTGACCGACCTTATCCGCCATCTTTTCGGCCATGGCCTGGCAGGTTAGCTTGGAGCGGTCGAAGTCGATCCGACCTTGCATCACCCCGTTACTGAGCAACTCATAGAGACCGGGGTTGGCGCGTTGGATGATCAACGCCGGCAGCGACATCACCGCTTGGGTCGCGTTCTGCACGATGCTGCCCATGATCTGCTGGAAACCTTCGGTGACGCCGTTCAGCTGGTTTTGCAGGGTGTTGGTGAGGCTCATGTTTCCGCACATCATGTTCGCTCGCCAGGAGCCGCCGACACCGAGACCACTGGGTCGGTAGAGCGAACTCGGTGAGCCGACTGCCGAGCCGCCACCAATGGTGTACATCACTCGGTCATCGAGCACTTCGCCTTGAGTGCCCAGGCGGTAATCGCCTTCGGCGGCGTGGGCATGCGTGGCCATGGCGAGCAGTCCACAGAGCAACAGACTTATCATGCCCAACCAGGATCGTACGAGAAACCGACTCATGAAGCACCTCCTTCGAAGTCAATGCTGAACAGGAAGGTCTGCCCCTCACGCTTGCAGCAGCTATAGGGGCGCCACAACGACCAGGCGTAGCCGCCATCCGTGCTCTGGACCGGATCGCTGGGGAAGATGGCGCACGTGGGCTGAACCTGGGGGTAGAGCAACTGCCATTTGTGGGTTGAGGCGTCGTTTTCGACGATCGGGCCAGGCGGCCAGTAGCCGTCGCGTGGTATGGGTGTGAGCGGTACATACACATGCGGCTGCCAGCTGCGGGTCATCACATCGCCGGCCCGTTGCGCCATGACCGCGGCAGCCTTGAAGTCGTCGGGCTGTACCAGAAAACCCTGCCGGGGATAAACGTTACCCCACATGTTTCCCGTGGCCTGACGTCCGATTTCACGGATCCCCGGCACGAGCGACTCGGGGTAGAAACTTTCCGGGATGCCATGGCGCCAGGCCAGTGAGTCCAGGGTACTCAGGTAGTAAGGCATGAGTGCAGTTGCACCGCTGGCGCAGGCATAGCCGGATTGCGAAGCCAGTTGCGTTGCGATCCAGCCACCGGGGTGGCCGATCCCGTCGACGTTCTTAAAGCGGGGCAGGTTGTCGCGGTGGGTGTTCGGGGTGATCAGGTTGCCGCCACCTTCCGCACCGCTGATGGGAGATGAGAGGGCAGCCATCTCGGCCCAGGGATTGTTGCCGGTGGTGGTATAGCTCGAAACCACCAGTTCAGGAATGAAATGACGAACCTTGGTTGAGGTTTTGACCTTGCAGCCGAAGGGTGTGCAGAGGAGCCAGAAACAAATGCCTACGACCTTGTATGCGAGGCAATTTGGCGAAAGCACAGAGGCGGTGATGCTGCCGGTATCCAGCGCCATGCTTGGGCCGCACGCCAGCAGGACGCCCAGCGCCAAGGGCCGTAGCTTTGTGGGCGTGATTGACGAGCAGGCAACAGGCATGATCCAGGCTCTCAGTGTATGGCCTGGGCAGGTTCGGTTAGGAACCGAAGACTGTCAGTGGAAATTATGAAGGCGGATGTATCGGGTTTGTGAGACGTGAGACTATTATTTGACGTGAAGGGAGCTGCGCAGGATATCGGGTTCCACAAGTAACTGATCTGCGGTAATTTCGAAAATATTGGCGAGTTTGCACAGGACCAACAGCGACGGATTGCCCGTGCATCGTTCGATTTGACTGACGTAGGTGCGATCCACCTCGGCCATGAGCGCGAGCTGCTCTTGGGTAAGGTTTTTTACGCGTCGCATCCAGCGGATGTTTTCCGCCAGCTGCAGACGAAGCTGTTCGTAGTCTTGAGTCATGCGCGCAAATTGCGCCTTGAGGGACTCTCAATCCACGGGATATAGTCTACATTGGTATTGATCTAGGCCATTTGAGGCTTATGCCTGTTATCGAGCGTTCATTTGGTGTCGTTAAGATTTCGAGGCTGGGTCCAGCGTCTAACAATAAAATCAGACATCTAGGGTGTGTATGGACGAAAACTACATTTCAATTCCCGCGGCGGATGGTTGCCCAAGTCTTCTGACACCTTGGGGTAGCGAATTTTCGCCGATGATCGAGCTTGGTGTGCAATGTGCCCAGGCTTGGCTTGAGGCAACGACCGATACTCCTTTGTGGTGGGAACTGGTTCAAACCCGCAAGACCTTTCCTGTCGGTGACTGCCAAGATGCTTTTGAAGCAGGATTCTTGTTGAGGATTCAGCAGCGGCTTCAGCGCGGTACACGGATACCTGTATCGACTTGACCACCCGTTTGCATTTAGCCTGGCCTATCGCATTGGCACAGTCCAGCAGGTTGCGGTCCTAAATTACTTTTGGTTTTTAGGTGCGGCGTTTTGTCCCGATGTTTGCTCTGCGACTCGCGCTGCCCTCGACGAAAGCGAGCGGGCATCAGGTTGCGCAAGGAGTCCAGATATGTGGCAGCAACCCACCGATCTCTCTCATTCTCCGCGTCGGTAACAGCACCAGCATATCTTCAAGAGGGCACATCACTATGGCAAACAAACTCGATCTGCATCACGAAATGAAAAAGATGCTACGCGTAAAGACTGCCATTCTACGTCGCTCACCAGGTGATTCCCTCGCAGACATCGTCGCTTCTGATCGTGAAGCGTTCTCGGGCATTCGTGTGTTGTTCGCGAGCGATGAGGGAGGGGTTCCATTGCAAGCTTTGGGCCGGTCAGATAATCCAAATGTGCCCGTGGTTCCTCTATTTGCTGGAAAGGGCATTTTTGCGTTTTCCGATGCAATCGAGAGGCAGATGAGGAGCGGTAGTGCGCCTTTGGAGTTTCCCTTTTTCTCACTACTCGATACAAACTTTCTTACTGAGTTACCTGGTTTTTTTCGTCATGAAGATTCGAGTCACCGCGAAAAGGTGCGGGCGACCTTGCAGTTCATTGAAGATCAAGGCGGGCGTGGTTTTGATTGGATGTTTGCGGCACTGGAAAACCTACGTGAGGTTGTAAAACCTAATAACCCTTGGCCGTACCAGAAAGTTGCGGCGGCAAAGATGTTTGATGCCATGATGCATATCCCCGAAGTTAGGGGAAGGGAAGGGTGCTGAACGGGCATGCCGAACAGATTCAGGACTACATACCGGCAGCTGAGGAAATGTGGGATGCATTCTTGACCAATCGGGAGGTATGGGCCTGTATCCAGCGGCGAGATATGATGCAGTCGATAATTTTACGCGCGATGCTAGAGTGCTGGAGTGGCCAAAGCGTAGATGATGGTATTCGCTGCTTGGTGGATTTTTGTCTTGATAATTTTGACGTCATACCCCTAAAGGAACTTTACTTCGGATGGAAGGCCCTGAGCGGATTCGCTGATAAGCAGAATAGAATGCCTATCTTTGACGAGCCAGCATTGCGGAACCCGAACGGAGATTCGAATAATAGGATTTCCGCGCTTGCGTGGGACCTTTATATGTTTCGACATTGCGAAACGCTTATGACAGAAAAGAAGGGTAATCAATTCATGATTCCTGTTGTAACTACGCTTGATGATGGTTTGTTAAAAGCCATTAAGAGCTGTCCACTGAGGGCGCTTTTGATTCATGATGAGGCTCGAAAAGTAGAAGCTATATTTGATGATGAGATGGAATTTTCCACTTGTCTAGATCGCGCGCTTTCGGATAAAACAAAGGTGCGAATAAATGACCCAGTACGTATGGCCAGACCGAAGCGTATTTCGAAGCATGATTTGAGTTATCTGATAAACAGCTTGGAATCAGAAGTGAAGAAGGCTGCTAAAGCAAGGTCACAACCAGGGTCGCATCATTAATCATAGAAAGTGGTGTTGCATTTTGCGGATATAAAAAATATTTGAAGTGGCCCCGCGCGGGCGATGGCCAGCAACAGACCGCCCGGTTAAGTGTGGAATACGAATGCAATCAACTGTTCAGTTGCCGTGCAAACGTCTGGTCAGTTGCGATGCAATTTCATAGTTCACTCTCTGGAAGAGCAATGCCTGAATAGCTATTCCTATGTTGATTCTATTCCTCGCGCTCTATCGATCCGTTCAGCTACCCGGTAAGCCGCTTCCAACTCTGAGCAAACGTTCTCCTGCATCAGTGTCCAGCGCTCGGCTTTTTCCTCGGGCTCCGTCATGGCCAGGGCGAGATAGAGGCTGGGTGGCACGGCCCGAAACAGCGTTTCGAGCTTCTTCGATAGCACGACCCCCTCAGTGTATTTACCCGGCTCCTTACTGGCGGAGAGCAGCAAGGCTTTCTGTGCCGGCGTGAGTTTCTTGAACCGTGCGATCTCTTCGATTTCCGCGGGCGGCATGTTCAAACAAATCCACCATTCGATCATGTTGAGCATGGTCTGCGCGGCAGCGGGAAAGTCGGCAAGGTTTTGCGTCGCCAGCCAGAACCAAGCGCCGAGCTTGCGCCACATCTTCGTCCCCTTGACCACGAATGGCGCCAGCAGCGGGTTTTTGGTGATGATATGGCCTTCGTCGGTGACCATGATGATCGGCCTCCCCAGGTACTGGTCGCGTTCGGCGAGGTTGTTCACGGTGTTCATCAGGCTGAAGTAGCTGATGGACATCTGTGCCTCGTAGCCTTCGCGAGCGTAAGTGGCCAGATCGACAATGGTCACATCGCTCTCAGGCCAAGGCGTCCCCTCGCGATCGAACAGTTCACCCTCGAAGCCCTGGCAAAACAGGTCGATGGACTCGCCCATTTCCTGGGCACGCTCACGACGTTTCTCCGGCAAGTGCGGGTCAGCGGCGACGCGCAGCAAGGCATTGCGCACGTCGCGGGTCAGCACCTGGCGATCCGCAGCGACACAGGTATGCGCCGCATCCAAGATGCACTCGCGAATCAGACTGCGATCGGCCCGGCTCAGGCGCGCTTCTTCCTTGGCCTCACCGCCGGTGATCATCAGCCGGGCGGTGATTTCCAGTTCGCCGAGGACATCGCGCTGGTCTTCGCGATTGGTTACCACCTCATCGTCCAGCTCATCGATCGACAGACTCGCCACCTGATCCGGCTGCTCGACCAGGCGCCAAGCATCGGCAAAGGGGGCGAGACTGACCGAAGCGCCAGGTTTCAATTGGACCTTATTGACCGAGAGGCCCTGTGTCGCGAAGTAGTCACCCTGCAAACCGAATGAGTTACCGGCCTCGACGATAAACAGGCGAGGGCGGTACACCGCCATGACCTGCATCAGCAGGGTGACCAGGGTGGCCGACTTGCCGGCACCGGTGGGGCCGAACAACAGTAGATGGCCGTTCATGGCCCGGTCTAGACGTGACAACGGATCAAAACTCAACGGCGAGCCACCACGATTGAACAGGGTGATGCCCGGGTGGCCGGTGCCGGTACTGCGGCCCCACACCGGAACCAGGTTAGCCAGGTGCTGGGCAAACATCAGGCGGGTGTACCAGTTTCGCGTGTCGCGGGCCGGGTTGTAAGCCATCGGCAACCAACGCAGGTAACTGTTGCAGGCGGCGACTTCATCGCCTTCGCGTACCGGCTGTAGGCCCGCACCCAGTAGTGTGTTAGCCAGGCTGACCGAACGCTGGTGCAATTGCTGCTCATTGTGACCGCGCGCGTAGAACGCCAGGGTGCCGCGGTACAGCTTGTGCTGGCGACCGATGATCGCGCGAGCCTCTTCAACATCTTGGCGGGTCTGGGTCGAGGCCAGGTTTTCACCGATGGCTTTGCGCGCCAGGCGGTTCAACTGGTCCTCGAGCACATCCTGGGGTTTGACCACCAGGGTCAGGCTCATCACCGTACCTTCGGGTAACTGGTCGAACAGTGCATTCACCGCGTCTCCCTTGCGGATTTCGCCAGTGAGTTGACCAATCAATGGCGCCCGGCGCAGCTTGTCCACCACCATGACCCGGTGGGGCTGACCATCAAAAAACCAGAGTCCCTGCTGCACGTCCGAACGCGGTTCGTTGAAGAACAGGCGTTCGGCAAAGTCATGATCGAAGGGCAGTTCCAGCGACTCGCTCTCGCCAGACTCCGGATAGGCCACACGGCGGTAGAAATCTTCGGGCGATTCGTCTGTGAGCTTGGGGGCTGGATTGAACCAGGGCAACAACCAGGCATACAAACCTCGGCCATCGACGCGCGTCGATTGCACCCCGCACGCCTGCAACGAAACAGCGACACGTTCGCAAGTTTGTCGCAGCGATTGCACTGGCTTGAGTCCCGCTTCCTCACCGTCAGACTCAAGCCAGCGATAGATCACCAATCGCACCCGACGGTTGTTTCCTCGCCAGGGCAGGCGCGTGACTGCCTTGTCCTCGAACAGGCCGCCAGGCTTGGAGATGGCTTTCAGATGTCGGCGAATGAGTTCCAGGTACGCTTCGGTGAAAACCGTGCCTCGGGCGCTGTCATGAATATAGTCGGTGAGCCGGGTGAGGTAGGGGGTGAAGTCGTTGTCGTCCTGGCAGAAAAACTGCGCCACCCAAGGTGCTTGGTCCAGCTCGTCAAAGCTATCCTGCAGGGCATCCTCAAGGGCATCGCGGGCTGCCGTTAGCCAATCGGGTTCACGCCCTTCGGTGCCGATGGGCAGTAACTCGAACACCGCACCCACAGAGCGATTGTCATCTAGTAGAAAACACTGCTCGGTTTCGAGGTATTCGACCCACGGCAGGTGATCGGCGAAGCTGGGATTGTGCGCATAGAGCGCAGCTTCATCGGCCAGTGTCGCGCGGGGGCGCGATGGGTTGCGCCAGTCTTTCCATGCAGACGTGCGGTCGCCCGTATCGTCGCTACACATTACAGATCTTCCTGACGTTCACCCGGCAGTGCGTACTGCACCCGCTGGTAGAATGGAAAGACGGTCGAGTACCCCGGCACTGGTGCCTGCTCGGTACCACTCAGATGCGGATACACGTACATCACCAAATCAGGATTGGGCAGGCGAGGGAACAGGTTGCGAATTTCATTCGCTGCTGTACGCGTATACGGTTCCTGGAGCGCAGTGGAGAGATCTGTTTGAGCCAACGGGCGACGCAACTGTCGCCGAGCATCCAACAGTTGCTGTTGAATACCCTGTGAGCCGGCGCCGTTCCAGATATCCAGCATGGTTTGCTCGCCATGGGGCAAAAGTGTGTCCTTGTCGGTGGAACACCCCGTCAGGACCCCGCAGATCAAGCTAATCCAGGTTAGGCAGAGAAGCATGGTCTTTTTCATGGCGAACACTCCGGCCCTTGGGCTCGTAGTCGATGGTGATCTCATGGTCGAGGTGAAGGGCGACTTCTGCTGCCGGTGGTACGTACACGGCAGCAAAGGCTTCGCCATACAGTTTGTTGACCCACTCTCGAATGTCGCTGGCCCCACTACTGAGAATTGAGGTCAGTGCGCTATTACCACTGTTGTTAGTGACCCCGAAGGCACTGCCGCCCGAACTGATGACGCTGCTGTTGTTCTGTTCATTCCCGAGCAGGGCGGCGACGCCAGCACCGGCGGCAGTGATCAGAGTCTGACTGCCCAAGTACTGCTGAGCATTCGAGCGACGCTCGCCGGCAATGCAAGGAATGCCATACGGATCGGAGAGGTAACCGAGTCCACCGCGGATCTTGTCGGTATTTGAGCTCTGGGTGGTGGAGGCATTGCGGCTGGAGACCGTCTTTGGCTGAGGCACCGTGCGGATGGTGCCATCCGTAAACACAAAGGTGATCGACTCGACCTGTCCGCGTACGCAAGACAAGGTCCAGTCACCGGAGGCTGTGCCGCTCATCACGGCCCCTGCGACGTCCGGCAGGTCGATGCCGTTGGCCGTTAGGTTCTCGGGGCCGACCAGCACCTTGAAGGGATAGGGATCATTCACGGTGCCGTCCACAGGGACTCGGCCGATCAGCGCGGTCATGGCGACCGAGCCCATCAATGTCGCATTTTCGGGAATGGTGTAGACCGGCTGCGCACCTTCGGTACGATCACCGGATCGCGTCAGGTCACGCTCACCCTTGGTGACCTCGCGTAACTGCTTTTGGCTGCGGTTGATGGCATTGTCCTTCAAGCCCTCGAGCGAGTTGAAGGCATTAGGCAGACTCGGTGCGGAAGAGGTCTTGGTTTTACCTCGGGCTTCGGTGGAGGGAGCATCCGAGGGTTCAATCCACTGCAGCGCATCGTTGGCAGTATGCCGCCCTTCGAACTGGTCCCCATCGCCCGGTTCAAGACCCAGTCCGATCGGCATATCCTTGCCTTTGCCGGTCAGCCCCGACAACTGTTCCTGCAATTGCGTCAGCAGACCGCTAGCCTGACGACTGTCTTGTTCCGCTTTGATGCGTGCTTCATTGGCTTGCCGGCGGCCTTCGTCTACCTGCTGGGTCACACTGCCAAGTGCCGTCTGAATACGCGAGTCGACGCTGTTTTCCCGCTCGCGCAGGCGGTTGTTCTCCGTCTGCAGCGAATCGTTGTGTTTCTTCAAACCTAGCATGTCGCTGCGCATGGCCTTCACTTGGCCTACCAAGGTGGCGACCGTGTCGCGTGGGGTATCGCCCGCAATGCCGAGCGACTTGGCTTGCTCGGCAGATAATTGAATATCGCCCTGATGAACTGGGTGCTCTGGAGACGGCTTGCTGCCTCCCGCGACCCAGCTTTTCATGATGATCAGTACCACGGCCAGCAGCGCAGCCGGTACCAGCCATTTGAGCAAGGCGTTAGCCTTCATCGTCAGCACCCCGCGCAACGGGCGGAAGCATCAGGGCGTGTTCGAGGCCGGCACCGCGAGTGATGAGGTAGGCAATCGTGGTGTCTTCCGCGCTGCCGACCGGCCCGAGGAAAGCATGCTGGAAGGTCGCGGCGAACAGCTTTGCCTGCAGTCCACGTGGATCTAGTTGCACCGTAGCTGTACCTCGATTGCGCAACTTCACGGTCGTCACCCAATAGTCACCAAGCCGCCAGGCGGCGATAGGTGTGCTGGAAACGTTTTCGCTCGGCAGCAGGGTCGGCAGTTCGGTGCGCAGCTTGAGCGGGACGCGGCGTACACCGGGCAGGGACTCCACGGTGCGCAGCGGCGCGTACAGGCTTTGCGCGGCGTAGCGCGTCAACGCGTCCGGGATCGGTGTACGTTCGGGAACGGGGACGGTGCTCGATTCAGACTCGATAGCTTGCATCGGAGCATTCTTGAGAATACGCACGGGCTCCAGGGGTTGATCGCCAGGCGTGGCCGCGATATCCAAGAGGATGATCTCGCCCGTCTTAACCGATTGCAGCTGCAGTCGTGTCGGTGCAATGGCTTCCGACGCGCGCAGGTACAGCGTGCCTCCGGTTGATTGCACGCGCAGTTTATCCTTCAGAGCGGAAGGCACGCCGACACGAACAGCTTCATCGATAAAGACCACTCGTTCCTGATTGATCACCAGTGGGACCGCGAGCGGTAGGCGTTCCCAGTGCATCAGTTCGATGGCCTGCGCGGCTGCGCCCGATAGCATCAGTGTGAGGCTGAGTCCCAGGGTAGAAATCCGCTTCATGGTTCACCTCCAGGCGGGGAGATTTTTTGCGGCGTGCCCTGATAGCAATCCAGTGCAAGGCCCCACTTATTGCGTTCGGGGTCCAGATCGAACCGCACCACCCGTAACGGATAACGCACGACCACCCGTTTCACCGGTTCGGCGGCGTAATACTCATCAGCGTTGAGGTCGAGTGTGACCAACCAGCTGTCGCGATCAAGTTGCTTGACCCGCAGTTCCGGATCTTCACTGTAGCCTCGGCCTAGAATTTCGTAGACGCCACGCACCCGTTGACGCAGTTCGCCTGCGGCCTTGCGATACTCGTAGTCGCCATCGAGGAAGGCCTTGCAGGCGGGTGTCAGGTAGGACTGCAAGCCATAGATCGCGCGGCGATAATCCTGTTCGCCATCCGAGGGCCAGCGGTTGAGTTGGCCAAAGATGTACAGGGCAAAGGCATACACATTCTCTGGGGGAACATCCCACCACTTGCGCGTGCTGCCCGCGCGCAGATCAGGGGGGACATGCACGGTCAGATCGGTTGGTGCTGAGCGCCAGCCATACCATAGTCCGGCGCTGAGCAGGGCGAGCGTCACTATCGCCAGACGTAGGCTGAAGATATGGGCCTGTTGGGCATCGACCTTGTTTCGAAATCGACTCATGGCTGCCACCGAGACAGGGCAGGGCGCAGTCGACGCGAACGGCGAACTGTCCAGGCACCGGAGTGGAGAATCAAACTTCCACGCCCCAGGCGCCAACGGCTGGCGAGTATCCATTCGAGCTTGCGGTACAACCAGGTCTCCGGTCGAGCCCGTTTGGCCCGACGCAGTAGCGTGCCCCCAACCAACAACACCACTGTCATGCCTGCGATCATGCTGGTCGGCGCCATGGCAATCGAGGCGGTGGCGATTGCCAGAGGAACGCCCACCAGCAGGCCAATGACGGCGCCGGTGCCTAGGGCCACCCACATTTCATCATTGGTTAAACCGCGCAATACGGCGGGATCACGATTGAGTCGCTCCGGCAGAAAGACCAAAGTGCCGTCGGCAAGGCGTTCGATAGTGTCGTTCATGCCAACCTCAGAGAATCGCGGAAGCTTTGGTGAGGAACCAGATGATGATCACCACCAACAGGGCGCCGATACCAACTACCGCGCCGAGGTCTTTCCAGGTCTTGCGCTGGTTTTGGACGTCGGCAAATACGGTCAGGGAATGCCAAGCCACGCCGAGAAACGCGAGCAGGGCAATCAGCAGACCTAGTAGAATGCCGGCGTCGTAGGCGTAGTTTTTGATCGTCTCGATCAATCCCGAACCTTCGCCTCGGGAAGGCGCCTCCATGGTCGGTAGCTCGGCAAAGGCTAGGCCTGGCCCAAGGACCAGCAGCAGACCGATCAGGCGTTGGCTTGCACGATCACGCAGGTTGTTTTTAAGGGGGACAAGGCACTTGAGCATGATGGCGATCTCCGGTGTTAGGACAGGGTGAAGAACATCAAAATCAGCAAGGTAAGCAGTACGCGCGCAGCGTTTCCGCCGAAGGCTCCAAAACGCACATTGCCGGTGGCCCAACCTCGGTAAGCGGTCCACATCACCCAGGCACACCACAGCAACGCCAGGACCATAACCATGGAAATCCAAAGCGCCGAACTGCTCTGTGCCGAGAAGCCGGAAGCGTTTTGAAAGGCGGCGGTCTGAGCGTCAGTCATGCTCATGGCGAAGGCTCCGCAGACGGGGTATCAAGTCGGTAATCACCGACCATTTCACGGGGATCGCGAGGTTGAGCGCGGGAGGGGGAGAGATAGTCCTGCACACCCTGGCGGATGCGCTGGATGTCTCGAGTTAGGTGGGGATAGTCGAAGCGATAACGCTCGGTTGATTCATCCTGGCTAGCTGTCTGGGCTCTTGTCGCAAGATGTTCGATAGCGTCGAGTTGCTGCAAAATCAGACTCAACTGCTCCTGTTCATGAGCAGATGCGGCATAGCTGCCACTATTGAACGTGGTCAGTACGAGCAGGCAGCAGATTCGGCAAAATACAGTTGGCATGTGCATAGCCCATTTGGTTATGGGGCTAGCATCCAACTGACGAATAGGGCTCAGCAGTAAAAAATACGAAGTGCGCGACGTCATTTTATTTCGATACCGGCGCTGACGATGTAGCGAGCTTGTTCCCTGTGTCGAGGTTATGTCGCGGAGAAAGGAAGTGAATTGGAGCGCAAATACGAGTTCGATTTATGAGGGCTTACTGAGGTCGTGCAAATGAGTCGTTAAGTCAGTGCAAATACCTCCAGGTGTCAGCGGGTCTGGGAGAAATAGCTCCAGCCAACGGTGTGTTTAACTAGTCTTCCAATACCACTTACTCAAGGATGATCCCCATGTCAGATAACTCTGAAGCCAACATAGCCACAGCGGACGCTCTCACACTGCTCCTGCACAACCAGCACGCCCTAGCAGCCGCCCTTGAAGAGGTGACCAAATGGATCTCAGAGAATGGAGTGGAAAGTGTCGCCGTTAACGCAATCGGGACCATGGAAACGCTCGACCAAAATGCCCGAGCCATCACTGATGCGATTATGCGGCTACGTCAGTTATAGGCATCCTCTAACGCCCGCTACACGCTTGCAAGTACCGAAGTGATTCTGTTGAATTAACCTGTAACCTGTCGCTTTATTCGTTGGATCTGATCATTTGAGATGTGGGGAGTCCGATGCGAATTGACCAGCCTTGTTCCCCACCGGAGAGTAGTGTTCAGGAAACATTCCGGTAGCTGGAAACTGCCTCGCCAAGATTAGCTGTTAGAATTACACCGGTTTAGTGATCAGGCGCTTGAGAACCAGCATGAACAAAAAATTGACCGAAGAAGAGATGCGCCAAGCATTGTTCGGCAACGCTGAAATAGCTGCGCCGATGAGCACCGTTCCCGTGGAAAAAATCCAGCCGGACTTCGTTGCCGCACCCGTATCAAAAATGGCGAAAAAGAAAGCCCCCAAAGCCTTTACCCCAAGGCTTCGGGTAACTCTTCGTGTGAGCAATGAGTTTGAAGGAAAGACGCTTGAGATCGCCCATGAAGCCGATACTCTCAGTACGTTGCTGGCAGAGCAGGAAGCCACCAAAGCAGCCAGAAAAAAATTCCGGTATGTAGAAGTGGCGTCGGTCCAGTCGATGTAAACCATATTTCCGAGTATGCGGTAAGTCAGTCTGCTTCTGGCCCAGAGTGTGTAAAAACGCCTTCGCGAACACTCGCTATGATTTCAGAATTCATCGCAAGGATCGCCATGACTTTTATCCAAGGGGAATATCGAGGCCAAGGCACGTTACTTCCCGAAAGCCTTGACGATTACGTCAGCGATACAAATCCGGTGCGCATAGCCGACGCCTTCGTCGATGAACTCGACGTGGCCAGTCTGGGTTTTGACGGTGCTATTCCTGTTGATACAGGCCGGCCTGGTTACTACCTCGCAATCCTGCTGAAGATCTATATCCACGGTTATCTCAACCGCATCCAGTCGAGCCGACGTTTGGAACGAGGAGCCCAGCGCAACGTCGAGCTGATGTGGCTGCCCTGGCGTTTGATGCCAGATTTCAAAACCATCGCTAACTTCCGGAACGACAACAGCAAGGCCATCCAAGGCGTCTGTCGCCAGTTCGTTGTGCTGTGTCAGCAGTTGGGACTGTTCGGAGAAAATTTGATCGCCATCGATGGCGGTAAATTCAAAGCAGTCAACAACCGCGACCGCAATTTTACCAGCGCCAAGCTGAAGCGGCGAATAGAAGAAATTGAATCGAGTATCAATCGTTAGCTGGCGGCACTCGACTCTGCCGACCAGCAAGAACCCACAGCTTCCGAGCCCAGCGCCGTGCGGCTGGAAGAGAAAATCGCCAAGCTTAAATGCAAATGAAGGAGCTTCAAGCGATGGCAGCGCGTGGGCGTTGTACGCCAGTACGATATTGATAGGCACTGGGGTCGCCCTGGGCAACGTGCTGCTGCCCGGCCTGATCAAACGCGACTTCCCGACAAAAATGGCGTCCATGACCGGCCCTTATTCCATAACGATGGGCGCAGCGGGCGCTGTCGGTTCAGCCGTAATAGTGCCGCTGACCCAATCATGGGGATGGCCGATGGCCCTGAGTTTGTTGGTCGCAGCCCCATTATTGGCGCTGGTGGTGTGGCTGCCGCAGTTGAAAAAACACGGACACGTAAATCTGTCCGGTCCGAAACAAGCGCCAACCGTGGCCGTCTGGCGTTCGCCGCTGGCATGGCAGGTCACACTCTTCATGGGACTGAACGCGATGCCTTTTTATGTCGCCGTCGGCTGGCTGCTGACGATTCTGATAGACCATGGCATATCCCCGGAGCCAGCAGCCACCGTACACGGCACGCTTCAACTGACCACGGCCATTCCCGGCCTGATTCTAACGGCCACGCTTCGCCGTCTCAAAGACCAGAAACTGGCAGCCGCTACCGTCAGCCTGTTAACCGCCTCATCCCTGATCGGGCTCATTTACGCGCCAGACTACGCCATGTTGTGGGCCGCGTTCCTGGGCTTGGGCTCTGGTGCCATCATGATGCTCGGTCTGACCTTCATCGGCTTGCGCACAAAAAATGCCGGTGACACGGCGGCACTTTCAGGAATGGCGCAGTGCGTCGGCTACCTGATGGCAGCTGCAGGCCCCTTGCTGCTGGGCCAACTGCACGATTGGACCGGTGGCTGGACAGCACCGCTGCTGATCACAGCCGCAATCTCCGTAGCCGGCGCATTCACTGGCATGCTGGCCGGGCGCAACGTTCAACTTGAACATGCTGAATCATCGTCGCGAACAAGCCCGGCAATCCAGTCAGCGAATGCACTCACGGCTGGCGAAAGAAAGCGCTGATGAGGGTATAGCAGGTGCACAGGAACCGATGCAGGCTGCCAGTCAGCAAGCACTTCGACCAGCCGCCCTTCTCGCAGATGCTCGCTGACCACGTTCTCGGCGAGCTGCACCAACCCAAAACCTTCAAGGCACATTTTGATGTAGAGCCCAGTCTCGTTGACGGCCGCTGTGCCGTTGACCGGGACTGAGACCTTTTCAGTGCCACGGGCAAAGCGCATTTCACCTGCTTGCCTTGCGCGGCCTGATAAGTAATGAATGGATCGATGGTGAGACAAATCTTGCGGGGTTTGCGGAGTACCGTTCTCTTCGAGATAGGCGGCAGACGCACAGGTCACCCAGCGAAACCGTCCGAGTGGGCGCGCAACGAGCGTTGAGTCATCGAGCTCGCCTGTACGAATGACGCAATCGACACCCTCCTGAATCAGATCAACCTGCCGGTCATTGACGCCTATCATCAGATAGATATCCGGGTAGCGCCGGTAAAAGTCTTGCAGATTTGGCATGACGATGAAGTGTGCAATGCCACCCGGCATATCGACACGCAAACGCCCCTGTGGCCGTTTTACGGAATCCGTCAGGCTGTTCTCTGTGTGTTCGATCAGCTCCAATATTTCCCTGCATTGCGCCAGATATTGAGCGCCCTCAGGCGTCAGGCTGACTCGCCGCGTTGTTCTGTTCAGCAGGCGCACCTGCAAGTACTTCTCAAGATTTTTAACGCTGCTGGTAACTGTCGAGGCCGGCAGAGAGAGCGTCTGCGCCGCCTGGATAAAGCTTCCTGCTTCAGCCACACGGACGAAAACCTGCATCGCTTGAATACGGTCCATGACTGTTAGCAGCCTCAAAGCAGTGATCGGGAAAGGTCTTATTATTCGTAGAAATTGAATAACTAAAACAGTTTTACACCTTTTTCCCGCAGTATCGCCTTGCGTACATTGCTTCCAACGAAATTTGAAGAGGTGTACAGAAAATGGCTGAATATAACCGCAGCATCGTGCAAGGCCCAGCCGCTCCGGCCGGCCGCACACTTATCCGTGGCGCCACTGTGCTGAGCATGGATGGCGATATCGGCAATCTGGCGCGCGGCGATATCCTTATCGAAGGCAGCACCATCACGGCCATTGGTGAAAACCTCGAGGCAGGCGATGCTGTTGTTATCGAAGCATCCGGCATGATCGCCATGCCGGGCATGGTCGATACGCACCGTCACTCCTGGGAAGGGCAACTGCGTCGAATCAATCCAAATGCCGAAACCCTTGAAGACTACTGCAACGCCACGCACTTCTCGTTCGCTAAATACTATCGCCCGGCTGACATGTATATCGGCAACCTGCTGACTGCATTGGGCTGCATCGATGCCGGCATCACCACCGTGGTCGATAACTCGCACAACAGCCGTACCGGCGCGCATTCTGACGCCGCAGTCGAGGCATTGCTCGATGCTGGTATCCGCTCTGTACACGCCTCCGGTGCGCCAGTTTCCGGTGAGTGGGACAAAGCCCACTGGCCCGGCAACCTGGAGCGCCTGCAGGAAAAATACGTCAAGAACGGCGACAACCCACTGCTCTCGCTGGCGGTGATGGCGCAGCTGGAGCTTGAGCTGTGGGCTGAAGCCCGGCGTCTGGGGCTGCCGATCATTACCGAATTTTTCGGTGGGGACATGGCAGCTGAGCTGGAGGGTTTGCATCGCGAGGGTCTGCTGCGCCCCGATAACATCTTCAACCACTGCACCTCGCTGCCGGACGCCGGCTGGAAAATCCTTCGCGAGGCTGGCGTGCGGGTCAACGTATGCCCGCGTTCAGATGCCCACTACGGCATTGAAGATGGAATGTTCGCCATGCAGTCGGCCCAGCGTCACGGCATCAGTCCGGGGCTGAGTGTCGATAACGAAACCTCCTACAGCGGTGACATGTTCATGGAGATGCGGGTGGCGTTCTACCTGCAGCGCGTCATGGGCATGCACCAGCAGCGCTGCTGCGGCGCAGAACATCATCCGGTGACCCTACCTGCTCATGGCCTACTGAAAGCCGCCACTCTCGACGGCGCTACCTGTGCCGGATTGCAGGACAAAGTCGGCAGCCTGGCCCCCGGCAAACAGGCCGACCTGATCCTTATAAACGCGCAGGACATCAACCTTTACCCGTCAGGCAACGCATTCGGCACCGTTGTACACGCGGCCGAACGCAGTAATGTCGATACCGTCATTATTGGCGGGCGCATCGTCAAGCAGGGCGGCAAGGTGCTGGGCGTGGACAGCGAAAGGCTGCGTGCGGCGATCGACGAATCCCGTGAGCATCTGTTTGCTGCTGCAGGCTATCAGCCGGATATGTTTGCCGAGAAATTCCTGCCGCTTGAGTCAGCCAAGTAAGGAGGCGTGAGATGAACGCAGCCTACTACCTGCTGGCCGTCTGCGCAGGGCTTGGCATCACCCTGCAGACCACGCTGAATGGCCAACTCGCTAAAGGCGTGGGTGGAGATTCGGTCGCGGCGGCGCTGTTCTCTTTTACTGCCGGTGCGTTATGCCTGAGTATCTTTTCATTGATGCGCGGCGGGATAGTGGTCTCACTGGCGGCTATACCTGCCCAGCCCTGGTGGAGCCTGCTGGGCGGTCTGCTGGGTGCCGGCGCGTTGCTTAGTTATGTGGTGCTTGCGCCAAAAATCGGTCTGTCAGCCCTGCTGGGCCTCGCTATCGCCGGGCAGATTATTTCGTCACTGGTTATCGATCACTTCGGCTTGATGGGGGCATTGGAAAGGCCGGTGTCTCTCGTCAAGTTGGCCGGGGCAATGGTGATGCTCGCAGGCCTGGCCATCGCTCTGTTCGGTGACAGGTGGTTAGCGCTTTTCTCCAACTGACTGCCTTGTTTATCCCATCCTGTTTCGTAGGACGCAACCATGTTTAAAGCCCTAACCGACACGACCAGTCTTCTTGGCGAGTGTCCTGTCTGGTGTGAAAGAACCGAACGCCTGTTCTCGACCGACATCCCCGGCCGCGAGTTGCGTGCTCTGGACCCCGAAAACGGCGAAGTGCAGCGATGGTCCCTGCCAGAGCCGCTAGGGTCATTTGCCCTCACGGCAGACGAAGACATATTGCTGATGGGACTGGCATCCTGCTTGGGCTACTACAACCTGAGCTCCGGTCGTTTCAGCAAAGTCACAGCCACCCCTGGCGTGGCAGGAACCCGGATCAATGATGGCCGCTGCGACCGTATGGGAAACTTCGTATTCAGCACGATGGACACCGGCGAGCCGGTGCAAACCATAGGCAGATTTCACCGGCTCAATGCCGCGACGCTCGAGACAGAAACGCTGGACCTTCCCGAAGTGGCGATCCCGAACAGCATCTGTTTTAGCCCGGACGGTTTCACCATGTATTACGCGGACTCCCTGCAAGGATGCATTTTCTGCTGCGATTACCCATCGCTAGAAAACCAGCGTGTATTCACTACAGTCAACGGTCAGGGTGCTCCAGACGGTTCTTGTATTGATGCGCATGGTTTTCTCTGGAGTGCGGAATGGGGCGGTAGCAGAGTCGTGCGTTACGCGGCAGACGGCAAAGTTGACAGCGTGATCGGCTCCCCGTGTATTCAGACCACTTGCCCGGTCTTAGCGGGACCTGGTTATGAAACGCTTTACTGCACCAGCGCAAGGATAGGGCTGGATAAGCCGGCAGATTTCGATGGCACGCTGATAAAGCCGAAGCCGTTTTAGCTGCCGGATTGCCTGAAGAGCGATTTGCAGGACGACTGCACTGAATAGTGGGTTCTAGCCTGTCGCGCCGTTCTGAATGCCAATTGGTAGACGCGTATGAATGACCGCTTCTGGCCGAGGCTGTGTAAAAACGTTTTTGAGCGCGCCATGTGCCCAAAACCGGACTGAAAATCGCGTTTCTACGCAAAATCCACATCTTCAGACGTGCCGATAAATTTCAGATTTAACGTAGACGCGCACACTTCAATTTTGGCGAAGCGTTTTTACACACTCTGGGCCGAAAGCTGCCTTTCCTGACCGGCAGAAATCGGCGAGCAGCGGCCGTAATTCTCCTATAGTCAGAGAGCCCCCGTTGCCCAAACGCCTCACGTGCGAACTCCAAAAAGCTGCTCAGCTTTGGGGGCAGTCTTTGGTCAGGGGCGTAGAGCATATGCGTCCTTCACTGTCTCGATGCCGAAGGCGAAGCCCTCGGCCCGGTCGGCGGCGTGCAACGTATCGGCCACGGTGCTCGCTTGGGCAATACTGTTCAGCAACTTAAGGGCTCGGACATGCACCGCTTGCGGGAAGTCCAACGCCACGAAGGGGTCGATCACGCTGTTCATGCCCATTTCCAGCATTGAAGCTCGCGGGCTGCTCGACCGCAAGGTCGTATTGTTCTGCCTGGATCAACAGCCAGCCACCCGGCTCGTTGCGCCCGTCGGTGATCGGTCCTTGCAGCAACAAGCCACCCGGCAGGATCACGCGCAAGGCGTTCGCTTCATTCGGGCCCTGCAGGTAACGGTCGAACTCGTGCGAAACCGTCCGGTACCGACATTACGCACGCGGGCGTTCAATTCCAGCATGGTGAGGTCCTTCGACGGCTGACCCAAGTACAGTGACAGCACGGTGGCGGTCGCCAGGCCTTCATAGGCGTATGACATGGGGCAGCGTCCGACGCATTGACCAGAAAGTTAGCGTGGCAGACCAGCACCGGGAGAGTGGTTGCCGCCAGCGCAAAAAAAGGCCCCCACGCCTGAGTCAGGTGTTGGGGGCCTGTTGAACATAAACGGCGCATCAAAAAAGCCATCAATCGCGCTAAAAGGCTAACGCGACTCCTTGGCGTTGAGCATCCCAGCCGGCGGCGTACGGCGACGTTCGAGATCGTCCCACTGCTCAGGCCTGCGCTGCTCTCCACAATACGTGCAGACATATTCCTCCGGATTTAAGTCCAGGTAGTAACCCTTGCGTATATAGGGATGACCACACTTTTTTTTGAAGTCTTCACTCCGCTTTTCGAGTTCTTCAGAGACATTCCGAATTCCCTCTCAGACACGATGTTCCGCGCGTCTACTCACTACATATTTCACTGTTCAGTCAACCCGTATGAGCGGACCACGCCTTCGCTTCAATAGAACTTCCCCATTTCCTTGAACTGCTCGGTCGCCTCGATCAGCGCGCTGATAATCCCTGGTTCAGACGGCGCATGGCCTGCGTCGTTTATGATCTTCAGCACCGAGTCTGGCCAAGCTTTGTGCAAGCGGAAAGCGGAATTGGGCGTGGCAATCATGTCGTGTCCACCCTGGATGATTTTGCACGGGAGATGCTTGATCGCCTCAATGTTGGCTATCAGTTGGTCTTCTTCAAGAAACAGACGGTTTTTAAAATACCAAACGTCAAGGCGCCCCATGCCGGTACTGGTTGTTTGATCGGCGGCTTGTTCTTCAACCCCGTCCGGATCGTGGCGTAACAACGAACAACTTGCCGAGTAGCGAACCCAAGCGCGAATGGCTTCTCCGCTTGATTTCTCGTCGTCGCTCGTCATTCGATCGAGATAAGCCTGCAGCAGATCCTGGCGCTCCTCCTCGGGAATGAAGTTCACGAAATCCTCGTGTGCTTGTGGGAAAAACCGACGCATGCCATGGATGAACCAGTCGATCTCATCTTCGGTGCCAAGGAATACGCCCCGTAAGATGAAACCCAGACAGCGCTGCGGATGAGCCTCACCATAAGCCAGAGCGAGCGTGGTGCCCCACGAGCCACCGGTTATCAGCCAGCTTTCGATATCCAGATGCTTGCGAAGTGTTTCCAAGTCGTCGACCAGCGCCTGTGTCGTGTTGTTGCGCAATTCTCCCAGTGGCGTCGAACGGAGGGCGCCACGTTGATCGAACAGCACGATGCGGTAGTGATCGGGATCCCAGAACTGGCGCTTGCCGGGTGGCGCACCTTCACCGGGGCCACCGTGCAGGTACACCACTGGGACTCCGCCAGGGTTGCCGCTTTCCTCCCAATAGAGGGTATGAGGTTCATCGACTTGCAACGTACCGCTGCGTCGCGCTTCTTCGATGGCAGGGAACAAGTTGTAGGTGACTTCACAAGGAGCTTGCATTATTCATCCTCTCGGCAAACTGCTGGTGCCTCATAGATTCCTGACTTCGGCACCGAGTCGATGGCGGGCCGCTCGGAGTGGCCTTGTGAGGTTCCAAGCGGCCCAAGGTCATGTCGGTACTCATCGGCCACGCAGGCTGCGCGTGGAGGTCAGAACATGCTCCAGTTGCGGTTCTGCCAGCGCCATGTGCATGGCCAGGTCCTGCGCCTGTTCCCATTGCAGATCGGGGCGTAACCATACCTGCGCATCCTCGGCAGTGAACGCCAGCAGGCGCTGCTGTCTTGTGGAACTGTCGTTGTGCATGACCAATACGAGCCCGTCACAGCCATTGAAGTGTTCACTGACCTGCGCCAGCGCCGCGAGGAAGATCGGCCCGTTCTCGCGTGACGTGGTGTAGCTGAGGCGGTGGCTGTTTTTCAATTGCTCGGGTTCGCAGGCTTCATACCAACCGTCAACCGCTACTAGCATGCGTCCGTCGCGCTTCACCCGGTCGAATACCCTCGAACGCATTACAAGATGGAGTGGCAGATGAGTCATCGGCGGCATTGTTCCCATCGACCAGAACGGTTTCCAGCCCCAACGAACCTTGATGCATTCTAGGACGCCGTTGCGGCTGTGTATGGCATTGACCTGCATGTTCGGTTTGATCACGTTTCGGCTGTCCTGCGGTTCAAAGGTTCGGTGCAGGCTACTATCCGCAATGCCAGTTGCATTCCCCACGCCTTGGTTTTGCACCTTGGCAAACAGCGCTTCGAAACCCTCGGCTACATCATATTGAACAATGTATTCACACATCGCGAAATTCCTGGCAGTGGCACTTCTAAAGAGTCTGCCGCGTCGCGTCTTATCAATTTTTACGGATTGAATGCGGCAGATTATGTAAATGCGAACCAAGGTGTTGCCTGGCGGTTCGAAACTCCTTTTGTTGAGCAGACGAACGGCAAAAAGAATTTGCGTTTCATCGGCTTAGGTGACCACTCATCGGATGCTGCCGTTTAAAAACTGAGGTGATAGCTCGATCTTTTTGTCGTCATTCAATCGGCTTCCAAGCAAACCAGGAGGGCAGCGGATGTCAGTTAAGTCAGACAAATACCGGGACGTTCCAGAGCGCCCCGAATCACCGTCAGCAGGTCATATCGAGGTCGATTGCTTGATTGTCGGCGCCGGCCCTGCAGGGTTAACGGCGGCGGTTTATTTGAGTCGTTTCCATCGGCGAGTCGTGGTCGCCGACGGGGGGCAAAGCCGTGCAAGCCTAATTCCGCTTTCGCACAATTATCCCGGCTTTGCGCCAGGCATATCGGGCAACGATTTGCTCGATCGATTGCGCGAGCAGGCCGTGTCTTACGGGGCGACGATTGAAGCCGGAAGCGTGGAATGTCTGCGCAAAGACCACACTGGTTTCGTTGCGCAACTCAACGGACGAGCGCTGAGCGCGCGGCGTGTGGTGCTGGCAACTGGAATGGTCGATACCTTGCCGCAGATGGATCGACCCTACGATGGCATTGCACACTCGGTGATTCGGCTGTGCGCCATATGTGATGGCTACGAAGTCAACGGTGACAACGTGGCGGTATATGGCGAAGCACACTGTGCTGTTGAGCACGGGCTATTTTTGCGCAACTTCACCGACCACGTGACGGTGCTGGCCGAGGGTGATAGCGAAGCTGGTGAGGACGTGAGCGCGAGAGCGCGGTGCGCCGGTATACGTTTGATTAGGGACCGGGTCGAGTACATCGAAGTGAGGGGCGGCAAAGTCTACGTAAAAGCGGGGAAAGGTGAAGATTACTGCTTCGATATCGTCTATCCATCGCTGGGCTCACGGTATCGCTCGGAGCTAGCGGTGCAACTGGGCGCGCAGGTGGACGAGGAGGGCGCTTTGTGCGTTGACAACCATCAGCGCACATCGATTGACGGGCTTTACGCTGTCGGGGATGTCGTGGACTCGCTCAAGCAAATTAGCGTCGCTACAGGCCAGGCGGCGGTCTGCGCGACTGCTGTGCATAACAGCCTGGAACTACGTCTTTGGGATCGGTTACGGGACGAAAGAACCGTTCGGGGTACCGCTTGAGTACATAAGCGGAATAGCGTCTTCGGTCAAAATAGTTTCAGCCTAACCAGCGTAACACCGCGAGCTCCACGGTAGAGGTCATCGGACACTTCAATTCACCGTTTCGATCTCTAAATCCTGATAGCACGTATTTATTCGACGTGGAAGTCAGGCAACCCGCGATGGGGGGGCTTGCTATGATGATTTTCAGCACCGAGTCTGTCCAGGCTTTATGCAAGCGAAAAGCGGAGTTGGGCGTGGCAATCATGTCGTGCCCCCCTTGAATGATCTTGCACAGTAGGTATTTGACTGCCTCAATGTTATTTATCAGTTGGTCTTTTCCAAGAAACATCCAGTTCTTGAAATACCAAACATCAAGAAGTCCCATGCTGGTGCTGGTCTTTTGATCGGCGGCTTGCTCTTCAATGCCGTCCGGATCGTGGCGCAATAATGAACACTGGCCGAGTAACGAACCCAAGCGCGAATGGCTCCGCCGCTTGAAACCTCGTCATCGCCTGTCATTCGATCAAGATATACCTGCAGCAGATCGTGCCGCTCCTCCTTGGGAATGAAGTTAATGAAATCCTCAAGTGCAAGGGGAAAACCGGCGCATACCGTGGATGTACCAGTTGATTTCATCTTCGGTGCCCATGAATACGCCCCGGCAAGATGAAACCCAGACAGCGCTGCGGATGAGTCTCGCCATAAGCCAGAGCGAGCGTGGTGCCCCACGAGCCACCGGTGATCAGCCTGCTTTGATGCTCGCGAAGTTTTTCCAAGTCCCCGACCAGCGCCTGCGTCGTGTTGTTGCGCAGTTCTCCAAGTGGCGTTGAGCGAAGGGCGCCGCGTCGATCGAACAGCACGATGCGGTAGTGATCCGGATCCCAGAACTGACGTTTGCCGAGCGGCGCTCCTTCACCACGGCAGCCGTGCAAGTACACGACTGGAACGCCGCCAGGGTTGCCGCTTTCTTCCCAGTAAAGGGAATACTTGGGTATGCGGCGGTGCGCTGATGCTGCTGGGAATTGCCCTTTACGGGTGCAACCGCTTGGCGACTACAGTTGCGGAGTCTGGTTGCATGTGCGACTAGCCGTCGTAGCTAACCGTTCGTCTGAGGATGATCAAAAAATTTCGATGCCCTCCTCAGATCTCTTTGTCATCAATTAGAGCGGAGAATTCAGGTGCCGGCTCGTTGAAACATTCACTTGGTGATGACTGATGAAGGAGATCGACCAATGTCCAAAATCGATAATCTGCTGGACAACAAGGGCACGCCCTTGGACAAGCAGAGCTTTACCTGGCGCGATCTGGCCGGCAAGCCGATCAGTAAGCTGGACGATGATGCATTCACCCGGGTACGGGTGATTTTGATGAACGGCGTTGAATCCGACGCCTTACGACTCAAGCACTTCGGCTCGCGGTTTCACAAAGAGTTGCAGCTGCCGCTGGCACAGATCCGCCGTGTCGAGCAGCACCAGATGACGGCGGTCAACTGGCTGCTGTCCGCGGATCATTCTCCCTTGGAAACCACCGTTGCCTACGAGCAGGTAGCGATCGAGGTGACCGCCGCCGTCGCCCAGAATGAGCCCGACCCCTACCAGGCCCAAACCTATCGCTTTGGCTTGCTGGAAGACTTCGACCACCTCTACCGCTACGCCGCTATGCTCGACCGGCTAGAGGGAAAGGACGCCAACAATATTCTGCAGGGCTACACCGACCTCGTACCCGGCAGGCCTACCAGCGAACATCACCGCGCCCCCGGCGATGACCTGCGAGACAACTATCAGAAAGACAGTGCCGCACTGATCACCAAGATTCACGCCGCACTGATCACCGGGGCCGAATACCAGACACACGACTATTACATGAACATCGGTCCGCTGTTCGCCGACCCGGTGGCTCGCGCGCTGTACGCCGAAATCGCCTCGGTCGAGGAGCAACACGTGACCCAGTACGGTTCGTTGCAGGACCCCAGCGAAACCTTCATGGAAAAGTGGCTGGTGCATGAGGCGATGGAGGTCTACACCTACGCCAGTTGCGCCGAGCAGGAAGAAAATCCGCGCATCAAGGCGCTCTGGGAACGCTTCGTCGACTATGAATTGGGACACCTGAACCTGGCCTGCGAGTTATTCAAGCAATATGAACGCCGCGATCCCGCCGAGGTATTGGCCGGCCCGCTGCCGCGCATGATCGAGTTCAAGAGCCAGCGCGATTTCGTGCGCGAGACCTTGTCTCGCGAGGTCGACCTGCGCGCCCATGGTATCAATTACTTACCAAAGGAAAGGGAAGGGCAGGCGTCTCTGGATCAACGCGCACGCCTTAACAGTGAGGGCGTTCCAGCCAACGTGGTGTCAGCTGGCTACGCCTTCAAACCGGGCACCGAACTCAACCCAGCGGGAGAACAGCAATGAGCGAACGTCAAGTGATCATCGGCACCAACCGCACCGGCGCGCAGATGTCGCCTGAAGGCACTGCACGCCAATTGGAAGCTACGCGCATGTTTCCCGCCGATGTCCCGGGCGACATGGGCGCCTACACCGCCGCGCGCGAGAGTGCTATTCGCGAAGCCGACCTGATCGGTTCGGTGCCGTCTCCAGGTAGCGCTAAGGGTGTGGTCAAGACTGCGCTGGACAAAACTATAGGCAAGGCGCCTGAAGTGCTGCTCGACAAGCTCGGCGAGCGCCTGGCTTTCGAGCGCACTGGCGTACGTTTATATGAAGCGATGGTGGCCAAGGCCATGTCCGCACCGGGCGCCAACCCCGCATTGGTGGGCACCCTGCGCCAGATCCAGGCCGAAGAACTAGAGCACATGGACCTGGTGCGCGAAGCCATCGAAACCCTGGGCGCCGACCCCACCGCCATGACGCCGTGCGCGGACGTGGCCGGGGTCAAGGCCATGGGTGTTCTGCAGGTACTGACTGACCCACGCACGACTGTGTCGCAGTCGATGAGTGCGATCCTGACCATTGAATTGGAGGACAACGCGGCGTGGGATTTGTTGATTGAGCTCGCCCGCGCAGGTGGCCATCCGCTGATTGCGAAGCGCTTCGAGCATGCGTTGCAGCAGGAGGAAACACACTTAGCGACGGTTAGCCAATTCATTCGCGACGACCTGCTTGCCCAAGTGAGCTGACGGTTTGCGCGATGCGTAGTTTCGCGCCGGACATGGGCGTGAAACTACGCGCACTGCCTCAGGGTTCATCGGATAGGTCAGTAGAAACGACGGGTCGAGCTCGCCTTTCTGGATGTGCTCAAACAGCATGGGTGCGCAACGCTGCCCTTGGTTGCTGCCCGTCTTCAGGGTTTATATCTTATTTGGAGCAGGAGGGCCGCATTTGACTCCCAGTTCACGAACGGCGCTACATTTGCAGGGAAATTGCGGAA
The DNA here is from genome assembly GCF_003852375.1 of Pseudomonas sp. R4-34-07. Classification (NCBI taxonomy): domain Bacteria; kingdom Pseudomonadati; phylum Pseudomonadota; class Gammaproteobacteria; order Pseudomonadales; family Pseudomonadaceae; genus Pseudomonas; species Pseudomonas sp. R4-34-07. The sequence continues at coordinate 2,096,539 of NZ_CP027760.1, forward strand.
CCCAGTCCCACGCGCTTCGAGCCAAAAGATGACTTCTTGAGACATCTCCTCCATTCCAGCGCTGACTCCGGTGTGTCTGAATCAATGTTCCCTGCCAATGTGTGCGCTTCACTTTGTCTGCCAAATCGCCTTATGCTCACGCTGGTTGATTTGCCAGCGCCACGCGTCGTAGAGCATTTGCTCCAGTGAAAAGCGCGCTTGCCAGCCCAGCTCGTCGATGGACTTTTGGGGGTCGGCCCAGCAGCAGGCTATGTCGCCTGGGCGACGCGCTTCGAAATTCAGCGGGATCCTGACGCCGCTCACCTTTTCAAAGGCGTTGATCACATCCAGCACCGAATACCCGCGCCCCGTTCCCAGGTTCCAAATACTGACGCCACAGCGTTCGCGCAACGCTTCTAGCGCGCTGATATGCCCCAACGCTAGATCGACGACATGGATGTAATCGCGAACGCCGGTGCCGTCCGGGGTCGGGTAGTCCTTGCCGTACACTGACAACGCTTGCCGCTCGCCACTGGCAACCTGAAGCAGATAGGGCAATAGATTGTTCGGTGTGCTGGTCGGCGCTTCGCCCAGCAGGCCGGAGGCATGGGCACCGATTGGGTTAAAGTAGCGCAGCAGGCCTATCGACCAGCGCGGGTCAGAGCTAGCCACGCTTTTCATAACGTTTTCACACATCAGCTTCGACATCCCGTACGGGTTGGTCGGTTGCCCGGTGGCGCACGCTTCGTTGATTGGCATGCGGGTGCAATCCCCATACACCGTTGCGGATGAGCTGAACACCAACCGGAATACGCCGGCCTTTGCCATGGCCTGGCAAAGCACCACGCTGCCGCCGACATTGGTGTCGTAGTAGCGCAATGGCTCGCGCACGCTCTCGCCGACGGCTTTCAACCCCGCGCAATGCACTACGGCGTCGATGGGGTAGTCACGCAGCAGCCTGTCGAGCAACCGTCGATTACGCACGTCGCCATAAATGAACTCCGGCCGCTTGCCCGCCAAGGCGCTTACCCGGTCGATCGTCGAGCGACGGCTATTGCACAAATTATCCAGTATCAACACTTCTTCGCCTCGGACCATCAATTCCAATGCGACGTGCGCACCGATGTATCCCGCACCGCCCGTAATCAAAATCATGCGCTCGCCCTCGTTCGCCTGGCATCTACCCGATGCCTGTTTCCTCAGTTCGGTCAGCGCTGTTTGTGCAGCTGACTGTTCAAGGTAGGGGTCGCTTTCTAGGAGGAGTTCAAGCCGTTTGACTGATCGGTATATGCAGTTCATCGGCTGCGCTGATTCTTGCACTGAACGACCTGCGACGACCGTGCTTCCAACTTTCAAGAGCCGAATAGCCTGGATAAAGACTGTTGTGCACTTGCCGTATCGACACGGTATGGCCAAAGGGCTCGATGCATGAGCCGTCATCTTTTCGCTTGATAAGGACGTTGATATGAACCTTTCGGAACAGCCCGTGCCGTTTGCCCAAGTAAGTGGGCTAAGTCCTGTTGAATCCGCCAGCCAGGCCCGTCCTACGCTGGTGTGCCTATCCCATTTGCGCTGGGAGTTCGTCTACCAGCGTCCGCAGCATGTGATGTCGCGCCTGGCGAAAGACTACGACGTGATCTTCTTCGAAGAACCGGTGGTAGGCGGTGGCGAGCCTCCTCGCCTGGAAACGTCGAGCCCGGCGGCGGGCATCCGGGTGGTCGTCCCGCACCTGCCTGAGGGCCTGGGTGAGCAGGCGATGATCGAGGCGCAGCGACGGTTGCTGGATGAGCGTCTTGCCAAGGCCGTGCAAGGTGATCTTCTGCTCTGGTATTTCACGCCCATGAGCCTGGCGTTTACCGACCACCTCCAGGCGCGGGTCACGGTGTTCGACTGCATGGATGAGCTGTCTGCGTTCAAGGGCGCGCCGGCCCAACTGGTGCACATGGAGCGGCTGCTCATGGACAAGGCCGACGTGGTGTTCACTGGCGGTTTCAGCATCTGGGAGGTCAAGCAGCACCAGCACGGCAATGCGCACCCTGTGCCTAGCAGCGTCGACATTGGCCATTTTGCGCAGGCACGAAACGCGTTGGCGGACCCTGCCGACCAGGCGCCGGTCGCGCGGCCACGCCTAGGCTTTTTCGGTGTGATCGATGAGCGCTTCGACATCGAGCTGGTTGACCATGTGGCGGCGTTGCGTCCCGACTGGCAGATCGTATTGGTTGGGCCAGTGGTCAAGATCGATCCGCAGACCCTGCCGCGACGCCCCAATATTCATTATCTGGGCGGGCGGCAATACGCCGAGCTGCCAGCTTACCTGAACGGCTGGGACGCGGCCCTGATGCCGTTCGCGCTCAATGCGTCCACCCGTTTCATCAGCCCAACCAAGACCCCCGAGTACCTAGCCGGCGGCTGCCCCGTGGTCTCGACGCCGATACGCGATGTAGTCAATGGCTACGGCCAAAGCGGTGCCGTATTTATCGCCGACACTGCCGACGCGTTTGTCAGCGCCATCGAAGGCGCTCTGCGCCTGAAAGGCACGCCCGATTTCCTAAAACGTGCCGATGCGGCGCTTGAGGGGATGTCTTGGGACAACACGTGCCGCTTTATGAAGGAGCAGATCGAATGCCTCAGATAAACCTTGAAACCGCCAAGTCCGGACCGTCCTGCCAACCCGGGCGCGGGGTCTATGACTACCTGGTCGTCGGTGCCGGGTTTGCCGGCAGCGTCATCGCCGAACGGCTGGCCCAGGGGCTGGGGCGCAACGTGCTGTTGATCGACCGACGCGCGCATATCGCCGGCAACGCATACGATCACCCGGATGCGGCGGGGGTACTGGTGCATCGTTACGGTCCGCACATCTTTCACACCAACGCGCAGCGGATCGTCGACTACCTGTCGCGCTTTACCGAGTGGCGGCCCTATGAGCACCGTGTGCTGGCGCAGGTCGATGGGCAACTGGTGCCGATCCCCATCAATCTCACCACGCTTAACAAACTGTACGGTTTGTCGATGACGTCCGAGCAAGCCGAAGTGTTCTTGGCCGAGCGCGCGGAGCCGGTGGCCACGATTCGCACGTCGGAGGACGTGGTGGTCAATCAGATCGGGCGCACGCTCTACGAGAAATTCTTCCGTGGCTACACCCGCAAGCAATGGGGCCTGGACCCTTCCGCGCTGGACAAGTCGGTGACCTCGCGGATCCCCACGCGCACCAATGAAGACGACCGCTATTTCACCGACACCTTCCAGATGATGCCCCGCGATGGCTACACGCGCATGTTCGAGCAGATGCTCGATCACCCCCGGATCGACGTGCTGCTGGATACCGACTTCAAGGACGTGCGCGATGAGGTGAAGTTCAACCACGTGATCTATTGCGGCCCGATCGACGAGTACTTTGATTTCCAGTTGGGACGCTTGCCCTACCGTTCGTTGCGGTTCGAGCACCAGACGCTCGAGCAGGAGCGCTATCAGCCGGTGGCGGTGGTCAACTTCCCGGACCCGGAGGTGCCCTACACGCGCATCACCGAGTACAAGCACCTGACCGGTCAGGTCCACCCCTGCACCAGCATTACTCGCGAGTTTCCCTGCGATGAGGGCGACCCTTATTACCCGGTTCCACGCGCCGAAAACGTCGAGCTGTACAAGCGGTACAAGGCCCTCGCGGAGCAGACGCCGAATGTGACGTTTCTCGGGCGCCTGGGTACTTACAAGTACTACAACATGGACCAAGTGGTGGGCCAGGCGCTTGCGTTGTACCGCGACATTGAAGCCGCGAGCAGCGAAGCCACCGTTGCAGCCGGGCTCGATGTGTTATGAGCGCGCCGCCGGAGCAGAGCCAGAGGGAGCCCCGCGAGCGCGGTCATCACGCGCTCTTCAACAGCTTCGTGATGGCGGGCTATGAGTGCTCCAGCCAGCGCCGCCAGGATGGTCGGCGCCTGGACTTGCTGGCCGCCACCGGGCACGCGCGCTGGGCACACAAGGACTACGCGCAACTGGCGGGCCTGAATGTGCGTTGCGCCCGTGACGGCCTGCGTTGGCACCTGATCGAGCGCAGCTCCGGTCGCTACGACTGGAGCAGTTTCCTGCCGATGCTCAGGGCTGCGCGCGATCACCAGGTGCAAGTGATCTGGGACCTTTGCCATTACGGGTATCCGGATGACCTGGACGTCTGGCGCCCGTCGTTTGTCGACCGGTTCGCACGTTTTGCCGGCGCGGTGGCAGGGCTGATGGCGGATGAAGGTATCAGCGTTCCGATCTATTCGCCGGTCAACGAGATATCGTTCTGGAGCTGGGCGGGGGGCGACGTCGGTTATTTCAACCCCAATGCCCACGGGCGCGGCCAGGAGCTCAAGCACCAGTTGGTGCGCGCCAGCATCGCCGCGATCGAGGCGATTCGCGAGCGCGCGCCGGCTGCGCGTTTCGTGCAGTGCGACCCGCTGATCAACGTGGTCTCCGAGTCGCAGCGCAGCGAGGACATTGAAAACGCCGAACGCTACCGGGTGGCCCAATTCGAGGCCTGGGACATGCTGATCGGGCGCCAGTGGCCGGGCCTGGGCGGGCAGGAGGATTACCTGGATATCATCGGCGCGAATTTCTATCCGCATAATCAGTGGTATTTCCACGGCGGGCGCATTGCGCTGGGTGAGTCGGATTACCGCCCACTCGCCGGTATGCTCAAAGAGTTGCACCAACGCTATCAGCGGCCGCTGCTGATCTCCGAAACCGGGGCGGAGGACCAGGAGCGTTTGCCCTGGTTGAGCTATGTCGTGGACCAGGTGCTGATGTCGCTGGAACGGGGGGTGCCGGTGCAAGGCATTTGTTGGTACCCGTTTCTCGATTACCCCGGCTGGGATGATGGCCGTTATTGCCCCACCGGCGTGTTTGGCTACGCCGACGGAGAGGGCGAACGCGCGCCTTTCCACCCGTTGCACCTGCAGCTCAAAGCCCTGCCCGAGCGTATCGAGGCACGCTTGCGCGAGCTTGATGCAAGGCGGGCGCAGAGGCTGCGCACATGATCTTCCAGCGCTTGCGCGACGAGCCTTTGCCGACGACAGCCAGCGCGTTTTTATGGCGCTACGTGAGGGTGCGCCCGCTGCATTTCAGCGCGATGTTGTCACTGGTGATCGGCGCGGCCTGCTGCGCGGTGGCGGTGCAGTACGGCATGAAGTTGCTGGTGGACGCCATGGCCGGAGAGTCGCAGGCCGACCAGGTGTGGCATGCGTTCAGTCTGTTCATTGGGTTGATCGTGTTGGAAAACGTGCTGTGGCGGTTGGGCGGTTGGGTCGGCTGCCATACCGTGGTGGGCAGTTGCGCCGACCTGCGCGTTGACCTTTTTCATCACCTGACCGGTCATCCGATGCGCTATTTCAACCGGCATTTCGCCGGCTCGCTGGCTAATCGAGTGTCGGCGGCCGGTGCCGCCGCCAACACGGTATACGGCGGCCTGGCCTGGCGCATCGTACCGCCGTGCGTGGATTTTATCGGTGCCGTAGTGGTGTTGTTCGCCGTGCGCGGCTCAATGGCATTGGCCCTGATCGCGTGTGTGGTGCTGGTGGCCGCGTTGATCACTGTGGTCGGCGTGCGTGGCAGGAACCGGCATATCGCCTTCGCCTCGCAGTCGGCGCAGGTCGGGGGCGAGATTGTCGACCTGGTGTCCAATGTCTGGACGATCAAGGCGTTCTCCGGGCGCGAGCGCGAGCGCGTCAGGCTGGAGCGGGAGATAGGCGTCGAGGCGGGCGCGCATCGGCGCAGTTGGATCTACCTGGAAAAGGCACGCGTGCTCCACGATATCTGCCTGTCCATCATGGCCGGGTCAATGCTGGGCTGGGCGATCCTGCTGTGGCGCCAGGGCCAGGTTACGGCGGGCGATGTGGTCATGGTCAGCGCGTTGACGTTTCGTATCCTCCACGGCTCGCGCGAATTGGCGCTGGCGCTGGTGGAAGCCAGCCAGCAGATGGGCGTCATCACCGAAACGCTCGGCATCATCGCGCAGCCGCACGAACTCAGCGATGCGCCGGAAGAACTCGCGCCGACCCGGGGCAGCATCAAATTGCTGGACGTCAGCTATGCATACCCCGGCGGGCGCCAGGTGTTCAACCATTTATTCCTGGACATTCCTGCGGGCCAGAGCGTCGGGATTGCCGGTACCTCGGGTTCGGGAAAATCCACGCTGCTCAGCTTGCTCCAGCGTCTGGACGATGTGCACAACGGCGCGATCCTGATCGACGACCGGGACATCCGCTCGGTCAGCCAGGACAGCCTGCGCCGGCAAATCGCCGTGGTACCCCAGGAGCCGGCGCTGTTCAATCGCAGCATCCTGGAAAACATCGGCTACGGCCAGCCGCGCGCGACTGAGCAACAGATTATTGATGCCGCCCGGCGAGCCTACTGCGATGAGTTCGTGCAGGCGCTGCCTGATGGTTATCACACGCTTGTGGGGGAACGTGGCGTGACGCTTTCCGGCGGGCAACGCCAGCGCCTGGGGCTGGCGCGGGCGTTCCTGAAGAACGCGCCAATCTTGATCCTCGACGAGGCGACCTCCGCACTGGATTCCGATTCCGAGGCCATCATCCAGTGCGCGCTGATGGACCTGATGCGCGGCAGGACGGTACTTGCGGTGGCTCACCGACTCTCGACCATCGCCAGCTTCGACCGGGTGCTGGTGCTGGAAGAGGGGAAGGTGGTTCAGGACGGTGCACCCGATGAACTGCGTCGCCGCCAGGGACGTTTCCGCACGCTCTGGCAGATGCAGACGATGGTCCAGGACCACTGATGCCTGAGCGTGCTCGGAGCGGAGTACGCCGTTGATCGGCCTGCGCCGTTTGCCGAACGAACGCGTGAGAATAGCCTCGGTTCGAACCTTACATGGCCGTTGACGCCCTTGGGCGAGCCTACTTTTCAGGACAGAAGAGGAATTGACCATGCTGGTACAGGTAGACAGTAATCATATTGAAGGCAGTGCCGATCTTCAGGCGTGGGTAGGCAGTACAGTGGTTGACGAGGTCGAGCGCTACAGCTCGATGCTGACGCGCGTGGAAATCCACGTGGGCGACGTGAATGCGCAGAAGTCCGGTCCGCAAGACAAACGTTGCCAGATCGAAGTGCGCCCCAAGGGCCACAGCTCGTTGTCCGTTACGCATCAGGCGGAAAGCCTGGAGCTGGCCGTCGCTGGCGCCGCGCGCAAAATCCACCACGCGCTGGAACATCTGATGGGACGCTTGTCGCCCAAAGTCGAATCCACCGGGCATCTGACGGCGCCTCCGGTCCAGGAAGAATCGCCGGCGCAAATCGACGCGCTGCTCGAAGACGATTTCCTGGCCAGGCAGGCTGATCTGGACAAACACTGAGGAGGCTCCCCATGGTCCACGTTCAAACCTTTACCCGCGACACTCTGGACACGCTTCTGGCCCTGGCGGATCGCACCAACCTGAGTGTCTACATGCCCGCCCAGCAGACGTTTCCCGAGCGCACGCAAAACCCGATTCGTTTGAAGAACCTCATCAAAGACCTCGAAGGCCTGCTGGCTGATCAGGCGCAGGCCGAGACGCTGCTTGCACCGTTTCATGACCTGGTGGCCGACACCGAATTCTGGAATAGCTGCCCGCCTTCGATCGCGATCTTTGGCGGCGCCGAGTATTTTCTGGTGGTGGGGTTGCATCGGATGGTCCAAGAAACCGCCATCGTCAACCGCCACCCCTATCTCAGGCCGCTGCTGCGCCAGGCGCCAATGACCGAACGCTACCAGGCGCTGTGCCTGACGCGGGACAGCGTGCGGGTTTACGAGGGTGCCGCGCAGACACTGCAGCAAGTCGAATTGCCGGAGGCGGTGCCCACTTCCCAGGCCGATGCCTTGGGCGATCAACTGACCTCCCGTGACCAGCAAGGCCACCCCGACGGGTTCAGCGGCGCGGGTGAGCGCGGCGATCCGATGATGCATGAGTCGGGCGGTGGCGGTAAGCAGGACGAAGTGAACCTGGACCGCGAGCGGTTCTTCCGTGCCGTCGACAAAGCGATCACCGAGCACTGTTCGCGCGTCTGCAAACTGCCGTTGGTGCTGGTGGCGCTGCCCGAGAACCAGGCCGTGTTCAGGGCGCTCAGTCACAACCCCTTCCTGCTGGCGGACGGCGTGCGTAAAGACCCCGCCACGCTCTCATCAACCGAGTTGGCGCAGGCCTGCACCGCCGTGATGAGCAAGCGCTACGAGGATTCGCTGAACACCGCGTTTGATCGATTTGGCGTGGCCGTAGGGCAGCGGCTTTATGCCTCGCGGCTGGTGGACATTGAGCATGCGACGCTGGAAGGCCGGGTGGCGTTGTTGCTGGTGGAGGCTGACGGCAGCGAGCCAGGCGCCCAGGTCGCCGAGGAAGACGCTGCGCTGGACGAGCTGATCCTGGCCGTTATCCGCCAGGGCGGCGAAGTGGTGGTGGTGCCTGCCGAGCGCTCGATGCCCACCGACACCCGCGCGGCGGCTGTATTGCGTTACTGAGGCGCACGGGCTTTTTACTCAGCAGGAGCGCGAGCATGGAAAAAAGCGAAAAAGCGATGGAGATTCGGGCCTGGCACCTTTTGCTTGAAGACGATAGCTACCGCCTGGATCAGCTTGACGACTTTTATCGGACCCTCATCAACCGCGCCGACGAGCTGGTGCTGCGCGAGATCATCAGCCTGGAGGAGTGGCAGCGGCTCAAGGACGCCGCAGACGCGGTCTACGCAAAAACGCTGCAAAGCCTTGCAGCCCAGGAACGTGATCGACTCGACACCGTGGCCATCGACCTGTGCATCGATGCGGCGCAGTCGACGTCCTCCCCGAAATAAACCGACCGTCGTGTCTTGGAGGCAACCATGAACAACCCGACACTCAAAGGGGCACTGACTGCCCTGGCCCTGTCGCTGGGCATCCCGCACGCGTATGCCGCCGAAACCAAGCGCGTCGATGTGATGCTGGTGGGGGGCGGGATCATGAGTTCGACCCTGGCGGTGTGGCTCAGTGAATTGGAGCCGGGTTGGTCAATGGAGATGGTCGAGCGCCTGGACAAGGTCGCCGAGGAGAGCTCCAACGGCTGGAACAATGCCGGCACCGGCCACTCGGCGCTCGCCGAGCTGAACTACACCCCGGAAAAAGACGGCAAGATCGACATCACCAAGGCCGTGGAAATTAACGAAGCGTTCCAGATCACCCGGCAGTTCCTGGCCTGGCAAGTCAAAACCGGCGTGCTGCACAACCCGCGCTCGTTCATCAACTCCATGCCGCACATGAGTTTCGTGTGGGGCGACGACAACATCCGCTTCCTGAAAAAACGCTACGAGGCGTTGCAGGCCAGCCCGCTGTTCCGGCCGATGCAGTATTCCGAAGACCCGACTCAGATCAAACAATGGGTGCCGTTGATGATGGAGGGCCGCGATCCCTCGCAAAAATCGCCGCGACCTGGACGCCCATCGGCACTGACGTCAACTTCGGCGAGATCACCCGGCAATTCGTCAGCCACCTGCAAACCCGCCAGAACTCCGCCCTCAGGCTGTCGACGGAAGTGCGCGACAGCTAGCTAACTAATCTCCGAATGCTGGCATTAGGGTGGCAAGTAAGCGCTTGTTTGAATCTTCATCAGCGTTTTCATTGAATACATGGCGTTTATGGTCGATGGTATATGTTCGACTATTCATGGACGACCCGATATGTTTGCTAACTACGACGATCACAAGTGCATCAAATGTGATGCACCGCTCGAACTTGGCGAGAGCGAGGTCACCTACATGGTTCCATCCGCATCTGAACAGCGCTGCCCAAAGTGCCGACGCAAGTACTCCGTGCGGGTCATGAACACCGCACTTAGCCAAAGCGTTAAAAGGATGTACATCATGGTGGACAACCGAAAAAATTAGAACGCGTTATAGCTAAGCGCCATCAGTCATCGTGTAGTTGGGTCGCTTTCTCGCTCAAATCTGGTGGGGGCGGTACATATGCTTGGGCGATAAACGGGATATCACCCGACGGACGCCACCTCACGTTTGTAAGGCCGTACCGCTCACCCATTGGCTTGCTGATCCGTTTTATTTTTTCGTTCCGAAACCTAGGGATGATCCCTATCCCTACATCGCACGCTGCCCAGTGCCAAGCTTCCGCATTGTTCATGACCTCCGCTCTTACGATGAAAGATTTAGGTACGTCATGGATTTCGTATTCGATGATATATAAAGAATTTTTCATATCGCTTCTCCCTGAACTTTTTTGTTACTTCATCAGAAAGAAGGTTCAGAATTTTTGTGTTGTACAAAATAGTTCGGGTTGTACAATTCCGTCTCGCTTGTTATTCGCCGTTCGTCGACAGCGACAAATAAAAACTAAACTGACTCTGCATCCTTTGGCTCTCAATACTGAGCCTGTTCGCTCAATCAGTCTCAAGGTATTACTCCTGTTTTGCCCGCACTAAGTGCGGGCTTTTTTTAGGTTTTTATATGATGACTGAATCGTATGAAGTTAATGGCGGGTATCCATCAAGCCAATGCCCCCATCCCTATATCAGAAAGGGCTACTACCTAGGGTTGAGCCCGGATGTATACGTGTGCATGCGCTGCGGAGAACAGCGCAGGCGCGAACACTGGGAAGCTTTCGAACGTCGGCGCATGCCCCCTGCGGGATTACTCAACGTATCGGACGCAACGGTATCCCGCGGCTAACAACGCGAAGTATTCTGATATCGCCGCTTATGTTCAAAAGGCCCCCACACTTTGACCAGGTGCGCGGGCCTTTTTGTTTGCCTGCGTAAACCAGGCCCCGGCAGGCTGGTCTACCATTACCGCTGCGCTTGGTCGAAGCGTGCTTACTAAGGAAGAGCGACGTGTCGCTACCCATCACTGCGCGGCAGATGAATGCGCTAAAGGCGCTTCAGCGGCAGGACCCGGACCTGGGCGAACTGGCCATCGCTATCGCACAGGCCTTCGATGCCGCGAGGGTCGAAAACCCGGAGCTGGCCGTGTTGATCCTGGACAAGACCTGCCGGCGCATGGTCGCCCGTGAACCCGGCAGTCAAGAAGCAATGATCCAGCACCTGGCGACCTTCGGTAAGTTGAATTGCCTGATACCCACCCAGGTCAGCGACTTTACCGATCGAGTCAGGAGGCACGCTTAATCATGAACAACGGATTCAGGAAGAAGCACTGCGCGCCCTGATGGAGGCGGCGCGGTGCGCGATACGCTGGTCAGCCGACAAGAGGAAAAGTGGACGCTGGCTATCCGCCTAGGCGGCTCTGGCAGTAGCTGGTTGGCGGTACGCTCGCGCCGTGAGGCGTTGCGCATTTGGACCAGCCTGACGGCTGTAGGGCGCTTTGCCGATGGGATTGAGTTGCGTAGCTTTAATGTTGAGCTGTGACGGGCGAAAGCTTCAAGGCCAGTTGCAGCATACCCACCACGTCCGGGCCGTCCTCGTTGATCCATGTGCATAGTGCTGGCGGATCATGTGCTATTGGTGTGTCCCATCTGTTCGGCAATCCAGTCGATATAGGAATTGGCCGTGGTCGGCATTGACTGGCGTATGTGTACCGGCATTGGATAAGCCCTTGTGTAGTATCCTTTTGGCCGATTACTGCCGAAAAGTGGTCTATTACAGCCCGCTGCAGGACTTTCTCACACGCCGAGGATGGCTTGGAATGCCTAAACCTACAGGCCTGACAAAACGGAGCCATCAAGCATCCTTACCGCCACAATCCCACGCACCGAAGCCCGGTTCCTTTCTCTCTGGCTATAGCAACCTCGTGCATTACATTCAAGCAGTACGTTCTATCAAAGGTGTTTTTTGAACGTTGCCGCGGTGATAGCAGTTGCTATTCCGACCATCACCGCGCAAGGCAAGTAAATCGCCATGGGATTGAGCGAAAACGGTAGGAATAGGTAGATAATCCAGGGCACGATTAGCAGTGGTAACACTGCTCGCTTAGCACGGTGATAGACAAAACTGCTTTCTTGCCCAGCGCCAAATTTGCGCAGATCACGGCGCATTAATCCATCAACAAAACCAGTGAGCATGCTCAGTAAGAACAGCGGCGTGGCTAAGACCAGAATGGTCAGGCGCACTACGAAGGTGAAGGTAACGTACACCGCGGCCAGCACGAAATCCTCAATACTCACGTAGAGCTGATTGGTCCAGTGCCAGAACCCGTGTCCCTGGCTCGACACCCGGGCCTGATGAGCGAAGTCCGCAAATCCAGTTTTGACCAAAAGCCACTGGGTGAGGATATCCAGTATCTGGACAATCATCTGCCCGGGTTGTTGAAGAATGAGTGAAGATTTGAAGTGCGCGCTAAGCCACCCCAGTTCATTAGTCAGCATGCCTTGGCTGTGCCTCCAGCCTTGATCCCCCCAAAAGAAAAGCAGGCCAGCCCACTCGATCAAGATCGAGAACAGCAATGAGGCAATTAACAAACTGATAGTGCGCAGTACTAAGCCGATCGCCGAGATGAGCAATCCTGAGCGCTGGGTCTGTTGTGGCGGCGTGTTCCGGACGGAAGTCGCCATCGTTCACTCCATTGTGCTTTGCATTTGGTATCGTCACGAAACTTTCTGAATAGCTTGCTGCTGCATCGACTCCTGTGGTGAGACCGGGCTAGCCCACCTGATCCAAATCGAAGTTTGTAGTCGGGCCACCACCGCTAGCCCTCCACCATTGACCCGCCTGCTGGTTGTAAGTCGCCCGCATCATCTGAGTGAGCTCCTGCAGGTCCTTGGGCATGGCGTCGTCGTTAGAAGGTTTCGGTAACGGCATACGAACTTTCCAGAGCTGGCCACCGGCCTGGAAGGAGAACATCTGCCCTTTGGGCAAACTAACGATGTGTGCTGGCTCGATCAGCGGCACACTGGTGCTGCTGACACGGTCCTGTGAGGACGAGGTGAAGTCCGTGTTGGCCCCCGGATCGGAGGTGTCGGTCGCACCCGAGACCAGGGTCTTGGTCAGCACATTAACCTTGGGCAACTGCTGGGTGAGCAGTTCCGCGGTCGCGGTTTCGCGTACCCGTAGCATCTGTAGGGTGTTGAAATTGCCGACCACCTGGCCGGCCTTGGCGCGGTTGCCGATACGTGCTTCGATGTCGCTGAGGGTTTGGGTGTAGGCGGTTACCTGGATACCGGCACCGCCCCCCTTGTTGATCAGCGGAATGAACTCATCGCCCATCAACTCGTTGAACTCATCGGCATGCAGGTTGATTGGCAGTTTGTCACCAGCGTTGCCAGATTGAGGCAGCCCATGGTCAATGCCATGTTTGTAGATATGTCCCGCGACCGAGACCAAGTCGGCGAACATTGAATTGCCCACGGCGGCGGCCACTTCGGCATCAGTCAGCGCATCCAGGCCAACGTAGACGATGCCGCGTTTTCGGATGATCTGCATCCAGTCGAAGATCGGCCGCGGGTCATCCAGGTCGGTGTAGTTGGGAGCCAGTAACTGAGCGGTCTTGCCGGTGGTGAGTTTCTCCAGCAGCGGCAGTAGCGAGGCCACGATTTTGTCGAAGTAAGTGCGGTCGTAGCGCACCGCCGAACGCAGTCCGTCCATTACCGGATCAAATACACGCTTCACCGCCAGGTATTGCTCGATGGCCACCACCCGCTTTTCGCGTCCTATCATATGCCGGGGAATGTTCTTCTCTGTGAGCTTGCCTTCGAGCTGGACGATCACTTCCCACGCCTTCGGGTCGGTCTTGGCGAAAAACTGCTGGGCGTACTCGATGAACAGGGCGTCGATGTTAACCACATGTCGCTGGATCTGCAGGTAGTCCGGGCGCCGGCCCAGCTCGATCAGAGCGCGAGCTATGATGTTGACGAAACGCCAGGCGAACTCACGGAAGGCCGCCGAGTTGCCTTCACCGCTGAGCTGCCCGGCGATGCGCGACGCCACTTCCGAGATGCGCCCGAAACGTCCCACCGCGTTGTAGCGCGCGGAGATTTCTGGCCAGCCAAGATGGAAGACATAAAACTCTTTCTCCCGACCGGCGTGTTTGGCTTCGACGTACATGCGCTTGAGCAAGTCGGCATCGCCCTTCGGGTCGAAGACAATCACTACCTCATGTTCAACGCGGTGAATGTCTTGAGTGATGTATACCTCGGCGAGTCGCGTCTTGCCGACGCGGGTCGTGCCCAGCACCAGGGTGTGACCGACCCGTTCGCCCAGAGGTAGACTGACTTCCGTTTCATCGGGCTCGACCCCATGCAGCAGCGGTGAGCCTCCTACCGGAGGTAAAGGGCGCAATGGATTGAAGGCACTGTCCCAGGCAGTGACACGGGCCAATGTCGAGAGCGGAAACGGTGCCTGCTCAAGGGACCGTTCGAGTCCACGGGCTAGGCGATAACGGGCTGGTTGGTCGACATAATGGGCGACCGCTGGATCCTGAGCCTCGACCAAGCGCTGGGTGTGCAGGCGCGTCCAGCGAAATCCTCTGCCCATAAACAGACGCTTGCGGCTGACCGGGATTTCCCCACTAGTCAGTTCGTATCGGGGCAGTCTGCGAATATTGCGCCGATAGCGCAGTACCTCCCATGCTTGTCGCAGGCGTATCAGGCCGAATAGTGTATAGGCCAGCGCCGCAACCAGCCCGATCTCGGGTGACAGGGCCACAGCCCAGGGCGAGTACACGCACAACACCGCGGCGGCGATGCAGATCGCTACGGTGTACAACTCCACCGCCGGTCGGAGCTTGGACTCCATCGCATGCTCGGCCATGACCTGGACTCACTGTTCCAGTGAGGTGGCGGTGATCAAGACGGGGTAGTGCTCGATCTGCAAGCGGGTGGCGATGTCGTTACCGTTGACCGGCAGGATGGTGATGCCCGGCGCGGCGGCTCGAATCCGGGACAAAGCTTCGGTATCGGTTACTTCAACCGCTAGACCGGCTGCGCCCATTTCCTGCAGTTCAGGCGCGCGTTGACGCAACCAAGCCAGTGAGTGGGTATCCTCACCCACCAGGAAAAATGGCCGTAAGCCTGGCATGTTTAGGGCGCGAGACGTGATTTGGCCGGGGCTCAAGTGAGCGCTGCGAACGGGTAATATCCAGGTTTCATCGGCAAACGTGGATAAGTCCGCATGCATGGCGCGACCAGGCTGGAGATTGTTGTTCATGGGCGGCCTGGCAACTTGAAAATGGGGACGGTTGAAGCCGCCAAACTGGTCCTCTGCAACGGATTGTTTCGACTGGGCGAAAGCAGCCAAGAGCAGGGAGAAGTAATAGGTAATAGGAATTCGTTTCATGGTGGTGTGCCTTGTTCAGCGGAAGCTTGTAGCCGTGCGAGTTGCCGGGAGAATCCATCGCGGTAACGCGCTGCGGGTAAACCTCCCCTAGGGCGGTGATAACGCCCAGCGGCTGAAACCCAATCACCGGTGACCGCGTGATGCTCTTGCAGCAGGGCGGCAGTCACAGCCAGATTGCGGTAGGGTTCGAGAGCTTCGCAGGGACTGGAAAAACGTTGTCCGTGATAACCCAGGTTGGTTTGCCCAAGTCCGGCGTCGACCCGTTTAGCGTCATATTGTTTGAGCGCCTGGAGCAAGGCGTGACATGCGGCCTGGCGAGTGGCGAAACGGTAGGGTGTTCCGGCTATATTTAGGGTCCACGGCCACGGCAGCAGTCGACCACGGACGCGAATACCGCTCTCCTGTAAGGCAATCGCGAACAACACCGTAGACGGGATGTCGGCATCATGCGCCGCCAGTTGATAAGCCGGAGGCGGAAGTTCGTCAGCCCGAACCGCGTGCACTGCCAGTTGGAGCGCAATAGCAATCAATCGAGACTTTGCCATTGTCCATTCACCTGTTGAAATGTGACGGGTAATGGTCTTGGGGCGCCCAGGCTGAACCAGCGACCACGGTCATGGTTCAGGGTGATCTGCCGGCGTTGAACCTTGGCCGGATCAATGTCCGCTTGCCGAGCCCAGCTGCGGACGCGTTCATCCTCGCCTTGGCTGCCCACCAGGTAGATATCGAACGCCGTATCACTGCTTTGCAGACGCTGTGCTTCGGCGGTGCACGCAGAGCAGTGATCTTCGACAAACAGAGCTCGGCGCGGCTCTACCGGTGAGCTAGACGAGGGCGGGGATGCCATACCCTGAACCGGCAACAGCCCCGGAAACAGCTTGGCCCAGGCCGCTGTGTAAGCGTTTTGGTAGGCCAATTCACGCTCGGCGCGCTTGGCTTCCAGTGCTACCTGTAATTCGGCATATCGCTGGCGCTCTTGGTCGGTCTTGGACTCAACCCCGAGGGCGGTTAACGGATCGAGGTTCGGGCTCCAGAAACCGCGTGGACCGGCTTGGATCTGTTCGAAGCGTGTCCATTCCTGCTCGGTCAGGCCCCAACTCGCTGCCTGTTCAGAGTCAGAGCGCCCCAAGGGCGCGACCTGCGTGTCCTGGTTCCTTGACGGTGTCGTGACGGGGTTGCCCATCGCAGCGCCTATGGCCAGTAGCGAAGCGAGACAGACGATGGGGAGTAGTGAGGCTCTGTTCATGATCGCTTCTCAAGGGAGTTGCACTGTCTGGTCTGGCTGAGCAGCCACTGCGAAGATGGCCGCCTTCGGCTCCAGCACTTTCAGTCGCCATGTGCCAAGCTGCTCGCCGGTGTGCAGCAACCGGGTATCGTTGAGCGAGCGACTATCAGGAGGCGCGACCGCCAGAAAGCGCTCGCCACCACGGGACTCGACACTCAACACTGAGAATGGCGGCGGGAGCGGTACAGACTTGGGGCGAGAGGTTTTCTTCGGTTTGGCCGGGGAAGATGTCGGTGGAGGAAGTGTTGGCTGTGGCTTGAGGTCCAGGAGTTGCTGCTCGACGTGCTCAAGTCGTGCGCGTAGCGCGTTCATGTCGGCTGTGGTGGCTCGGTCTGCCAGACCGTCGCGTAGCTCCTGTATCTCTTGTGCCCATTGATCCAACATAGGGCCGAGTGTGTTGGCCTGTTGTTCACCGGAATCCACCATCTGCTTCAGGTCCTTCAGTGCATGCTGCAGCTTCTCCTGCGCGTCTTTGAGATCGCTCGAATCACGTTGCAAGGTTTGCAGGATCTGTAGGTGTTGGGCGTTCGCATTTCCCAGCTCGGTCACGCGTTGATGCTGGTCATACAAACCACCACTCAGTCCGGAGACCGCCAGGCAAAGTAAGCCAACAATGATGGTTTGAAACGTCGAGGCTTTCATGGCCGTGCCTCCGTCTGATGGGACGAGTCTGGTTTAGCCGGCACGATGCCGACATCAGCTTTCTGCTGTTCGAAGCAGACCGAACGGCTGACCTCATTGGTCATGAGTTGCCAGGCGGAGCCAGCCAATACCTGTAGTGCGCTGCGTAACGGAACCGGGCCGAGCCGGTAATGGGCTGCAGGCAGAGGTCGAGTGAAAAGTGTCTTTACTGGTTCGGTGGCAGGGCAGAGCGAATAACCCGAGCGCTGCAGCGCGTAGTGCATCGCCTCCTGTACCGAGGGATTAAAGTTGGACGGTATGTTCACATCAATGATTTGAGCGAGAAGATCACGTTGCTCCGTGGTGGGCTCGGTGCTCACCAGCGTATAGCGACCATAACGGATTTCCGCCGGATGGCTTGCTTCGGCTGGGCTCCTTGATAACTGGGTCCGATTGGAACCACTGTCGATCTTTGGATTAGTCGGCAATGGGGTGGGGATTTGCGCGCTGCAGGCACTCAAAAAACCCAGCAGGCAGACAGGCGTAAAAAAACGCTCCATGAAAAAAACCTCATGTCAGATTCAGTGCAGAACCTGACATGAGGTGAAGGAGCGATTCAGTGAGAAAGTCGATTTATGGCGGGTCGTGTTAACGCTAAATGCGTTGCTATTCATCAAAAATGGCGAGCGTGTCCAAGACGGCAGCGTCGGGGTCGAAAATCAACAAGCGCACATCCGCCAATGCCGCCAGATACAGTACGTTGACCAAGGCTGCCGGTGTACCGGCATCGAGTTGCTGTTGCCTCAGCGATGAGTAAGAACAGCCCTCGATTTTGACCAGGTTATCGTCGGTCCAGGGCGTGCCGATCAGCTTACACCCGACGCCATTGCAGTCCTTCAGGGCAAAGGGTTCGAACAGCAGACCGGATGGTCTGGAGTCGAAATTGCCAGCCCGGCGCTCCACGTAACGCAATGCTTCTTCAGTGAGGTGTGTGGTACTGATCTCCCAGATTCGACTGTAGTGTCCTGTCTCGAAGCTCAAGCGACGGATCACAGCTTCGGCATCTTCCAGGGAGTACAGATCGCCGACATGATGCCGCTCGTTGAGCATTTCTCCCATTACGGCGTAGATCACTTGGCGCACCAGTCCGGTGGACTGACAGCGTTCTTCCAACTCATCCGGAATGAATTGACCTTCGCTGATCAAGGCGAAATCTTCATTGAAGATGCAGAGGAACATCTGTAGTTCATCGTCGGGCAAATGGACCTGTGAGTAGTGCAGGGGGCGAAAGCAGGGAGGGTAGTTGTTTTCGTAGGTGATCAGTAGCAGCCGTTCGATATGAAGGTTGTCATAACCGCGAGCAAATGGGTTTGAAGCCGGGAGCAGGGCTAGGGTTTGGTTCATGAGGGTTCTCCAGAATTGAAATGAACAAGGCGCCCGTAGGCGCCTGTGAGGGTTAAATCCAGCCGTATTCGGCAAGGGAGAGCGGGCGACCTTCACCCACGATGAAGTGATCCAGTACGCACACGTCGATCAATGCCAAGGCCTCTTTCAACCGTGCGGTCAAAACACGGTCCGCCTGGCTGGGCTCTGTGCACCCTGAGGGATGGTTGTGAACAAAAATGACGGCTGCAGCGTTATGCGCGAGGGAACGCTTAACGACTTGGCGGGGGTAAACGCTGGCGCCATCAATGCTGCCGTGAAAGAGGATTTCGAACGCCAGCACCCGGTGCTGGGCGTCAAAAAAAATCACACCAAAGACTTCATGGTCTTGTTGCGCAAGACGCAGTTTTAGGTAAGCCGCCACGGTGTCAGGCGACGTCAGGATAGGCCCGCGGGCGAAAAACCGACGATCCAGAATATGCAGCGCTTCGTCGATCAGCTGGTTTTCTTGGACAATGCGATCAGCCTCGAAATCCGAGGTCTCAATCAGTGTGAGTTGGGGGCTCATGGCGCTACCTCCGAAGGGAATAATCAGGGGTACACGCCCGAGGGGAGTGGTATCCCCAGGGTGGGTATGGAGTTGCAGGCGTTTGCAGGTGATGCAGGTTTACAGCCGATTGTATCGGTGGCGTTGACCGTGCATAGGTGAACCACAACTGTCGCAAGGCAACGGAGAAAAGGCTCTTATGCCCCAGCCGGTTTCGGGATCGAAGTCGGCACTGATGGGCATTAAGCGAACCAGCCCACGATGTATCGCGGCGATGCGTTGTTCGATCTCATCTGGCGAGTGATACAGCGATAACGTGCTGTAGTCCTCGTAAGCCGCACCGAACAGGCAGTCGTCGCAAAGCCAGAAGCATTCCATATTGGTTCTCCTGTGCTGTTTGAAGAAAAGGCGCTCGATCGAGCGCCTTGATGTAAAAAGCGTGGATTGTTCAGGCGGACTGAACAGCACGTGTGGCGACACGGCGGGCCGTGCGGGGAGTGGTTGGAGATTCAGGTTCAATCCTGGGCTCTGTAGGGGTGTCGGTATCCTCAGCTTTGGCATCAGCCGACGTTGGAGAGGGTTCATTGATCGGCGCTGGCTCAGCAGGTGCTGTTGCTTCCTGCCTGGCGGGCGCTTTGTATTCGAACTTGCCATTGACCTTGATCCAGTCGATGAGCAGCAAACGACCTTTCAGACTGGCGCCCGGTTGGCCTTGTTTCGCGCCTTTCTCATAGAGAAATGGGTCGATCCACAGGTCACCAATACGGAACGACAGCAAGACCTTTTTCTCGGCCTTGACGGCGTCCATATAGAGACGAATCAAGCGGTCAGCTTCGCCACCAGCGACTTTGCAATCAAAGCGGGTGTACTCCACTGCATCGGAGGCACCATGCAAGGCTGCGATATCGCAGGCCATGAATGGCTGACCGCGGCGGACCTGTACTTCACGAACACGGTTGAGGTAGCCGATACCGACGGTGTGCAGGTTGAAGTAAGAGGTCGCTTCTTGGGATTGGTTGGCGTAGGCCATGGTGGTTCTCCAGTTTCAAGGGAAAACGGCGACGCACAGCCCCTGGCAGGGAAGTGAGCCCCGTCAGGGTGGGTAAGATGAAGGCGAGCGATGAACGACTCGCCACCGGCAAGCCGATGACCATCAGAATGAAGCTTCTGGGTGAGTAGCTGTGCAGCAGAGGAGAGTCTGCAGTGGTAACCCGCAGGCATGGAGTAGTCGGCATTCATTACCGCTTAAGCGGCAACCGCGCGAGCTTCCGAACGCTGATCGCACTTGGGTAAACCACCACGAACGTGGCGTAGCCTTGAAGGTTTTGGCTACCTGGGCTGTCAACGACAGCGAACCACGCCCTTTGTATAAGCCTGTCACCGGGGAGCGTCAAGACGCTACAACCCGATTTTTTAAGGCCGGAATACGGTGGTAGCCACTGGAGTTAAGAAAATGAAAAAAAAGAAGAGTGGGCCTGGCGGTGTGCCAGGCGAGGAAGAGAAAAACCACCTTTGACGGTCTTACGCAGTCGACAAGCTCCTCGCAAAACTTGGTTGAACTGCGCAATGATTCGCCAACCGACCCTTGTCGTGGCCTGGGTCGGAACATGCTGGCACGCATCCGCGCACAAAGGGTGCCCCTTGTTTCCCCGGTGGGCTCCGGGACTGAATACGATCGCCGAAGCGGATGACCGCTATTGCCGGGTAGAGGCAACAGTGGTCATCCGCCACCACAATCAGGTCGAGCACAAAACGGGAACGAGATCCCGCAGAAGAGGAGGCTCCGAACTCCGGGAGTCCGACCGAGCTACCCGGAGCGTATCGGTCTTGGGTTGCTGTTAGCGATCATCCGAAGGCACTACAGCAGACCGGGAAGGCTGACGTCAAGGCGTAATCGTCCGACGAACACACCTTCTAGATCTCAACGCTAAGCGCAAGGGTTTCCGCGGAGTTTACCCGATAGCGTCCAGATCAGAAGCGCGAGGGGCAGATAGCCCCAGACTGACTGTCCATCCCTGCCTTGGCCATGATTTGCGCGCGCACCCCTGAGCCAGATCGCTGGCTACAACCTGATAGAAACCTCAGCGACTAGCTTTTAACGTTTCAAGCATCGCCTCGGCGGCCAGAGTGTGGACTTTGCGGGTCGGGTGCCATTCATCCCAGTAGTAGTGGGCATCTGGATTTTTACACACGGGCTTGACGGCCGGATAGGTGGCTTGGCACGGGGTATCCAGATCCTTAAAACCCGCAACATCGGGCGCCGCGCGAAGCTTGTCGCTGAAGGCCAGGTGGTCAAAGTAACTAATACTGACATGATGGGTTTTAGCCAGTGTTGTTAGCACGTTTGGCAGTTTTTGTTCGAGTATCTGTTGGTATTCTGTTGCGCTCTTGACTTGATTGCCCTGCACCACAGCCGGCACATGACTCAAATCTGTAGTTCCCACGACCATCATGTGCTTGGCGCCTGCTGCAATCAGCGTCTCGGCGGCCCTCTGTATGTTCGCCACACTGTTCTGGCTTAACACGTCAATCGACTCTGGGTGCGAGAAGTCGGCCCATTCAAAAAAGTCGTTGGCTGAGATGAAAATGAAATAGAGCGAATTTGGATCCGCTTTGTGTGTTTTAGCGGCTTTCAGATGATCGGAGATTTGACCGAAAATCCCAGTGTCGCGATATTGCTCCATCCAGGCATAGTAGTTGCCGTTGCCGCTCTTGGCACCGCCAATCCCGTAGTCAGTCAAGGGGGTTTTCAAGGCGAGAGCCAAGTCCTCGACGGCGGTAGGGCCATTGCTCCAGCGCCCCTTCCAATACAACGCACCGGGTAACTCCTGCGCATCTTTGACCTTCTGCGTGGCCAATTGGCTAGTGAAGGTTTGACCCGCACCATTGTCAGAGTAGCTGTCACCGAAAGCATAGAGATGATCGTAGCTAGGGGCGCCAAAGGCGGTTGATGCAGTTAGTGTCAATAGAGCGGCTAAGCGAGCGCGTCGAGTCATTGAAAGTCTCCCTGGTTATCGCCTCAGACTACCGGCGGCGACATTCTTTCCTTGCCACGGTTGCGACGTATGTTTAGCCATGTGCGCAAAGACTGTCCTGTTCGCGACTGGTGTTGGCGGGTAGCGACAAGGCTGTCTATCGGCTCAAAGAAGATTCTGCTCACCTGAAAGCGTTTAATGAACTGGAGCAGATATGGGTTTCGACCGGCAATTCGCGTGATCAGTAAAGTGCGTTATGTACGACGCGTGCTTTTGCTGGTTGGCATTGTGCCCTTGCAGTCCGGATAGTCTGAGCATGACCAGAACGGCCCTGTTTTCCCTTTTCGCTTACACATGGAGGCGTTGCATATGGGGCAGGTTGGACCGGCTTCAACAGGCAACGCTAACGTAAGGGAGCTGCAATTTGCGATCAACTGTGCAATCCAACTCGCCTGCTTGGCGACGAACGCATCGAGGCTTAGACGTCCCGCCTCGATTTCATCCAGAGCCTGCTCCCAGATCGCGGTCATACCTGGATCCGTAACTGCAACGGGTACCGCCTCTATTAAGGTATGGGCCGCGGCGGAGGCCATTAAGGTGCGTTTTTTCTTGAGCAAATATCCGCGATCAATCAACCCTTTGATAATCCCGGCGCGTGTAGCTTCAGTACCGATACCGGTGGTGTCCCGAAGTTTCTGTTTCAGGCGTGGGTCGCTGACCAGTTTGGCCACGTTTTTCATCGCTTTGATCAGATCGCCCTCGGTGAGAGGGTTGGGAGCGGCAGTGCGCATGGACTTGAGTTCGACATCGTCCACGGCGCACTGAGTCCCCTGCTGCAAGCCGGGTAAAACTTGGGATTTATGCGTCGGCTCATTATCCTTGGGAGAGTCGGAGAGTATGCCTTTCCATCCCTGAACCAGTATCTGTTTGCCGACAGCGGTCAGCTGTTCTTCGCCACATTCCAGTTCGACTTGGGTTCGATCAAACTCATGATGCGGAAGAAACTGCGCAAGGTAGTGGCCACGGATAAGTTCGTAAACGTGGCGCTCGTGTTCCGACATTCGCGCAAGATTTGCCGGTTCGGTGGTAGGGATTATGGCGTGGTGAGCCGTGACCTTGGCATCGTTCCACGCTCGTGAGTGCAAGGATTGGTCTAGGTTTCCGAGCGCAGACTTTAGTGCGGGATCGGTTTGGCGCAGGGCATCGAATACTGTGCATACCTCGTTGAACATACTCTCTGGCAGATAGCGACAATCGCTGCGCGGATAGCTAGTGGCTTTATGGGTTTCATACAGGGATTGAGCGATGTTCAGGGTTTCCTGAGCGCCGAGTCCCAGTTTGCGTGAGCAGGCTTCTTGCAGAGTACTCAGGTCGAAGGGCAGGGGCGGCGCTTCCCGGAAATGCTCAGTTCGAAGAGAGAGTACTGTCGCGGTCTTGGTACCCGAAATTGCTTCGACGGTCTCACGGGCAAGCGCCTGTTGCAGGCAACGACCAGCATCATCTCGCGCGGAGTGGTGTGGTAGCCACGACGCGATGAATGGTTGCCCTTTTGAGGAAAGGTGCACATCCACTTCCCAGTAAGAAATTGAAACGAAGCTGGCAATCGCACGATCACGATCAACCACCAAACGTAACGTGGGTGTCTGGACACGTCCAACCGACAAGACACCGTCGTAACCCGCCCGCCGACCAAGAAGGGTAAACAAACGACTGAGGTTCATGCCGATCAGCCAGTCGGCACGGCTGCGGGCGAGGGCCGAGTGATAGAGCGGGAAGGTCTCCTGACCCGACTTCAGCGAGGTCAGCGCTTTGCGAATCGACGCCTCATTGAGTGCGGACAGCCAGAGGCGCTGAACAGGGCCTCGATATTGGCAGAGCTCCAGCAACTCGCGTGCAATCATCTCACCTTCGCGGTCGGCGTCGGTTGCGATGACAATGGTGGTAGCTTCGCTGAGCAGGCGTTTTATGATTTTGAACTGCGCGGCAGTCTTGGGTTTGACCTCCACTTGCCACTGCGCCGGAATGATCGGTAGATGATCCAACGACCAATTCTTGTACTGAGTGCCGTAGGCTTCAGGCGGGGCCGTCTCCAGTAGGTGGCCGATACACCATGTGACAGTTGTCTCGGGGCCGATCAGGCAACCATCACCGCGCCGAGTGGCTCCGATAACCTTGGCGATGTCACGACCCTGGGAAGGTTTCTCGCAGAGGAAGAGGCGCATATATCTACTCCGGATTGAGTTCGGAGCAGCGTTGTTCGAAGTAGCAGGGGCGAGATATGAGAAACCTGAATGGCAGGTTCCTCATATTAGTCGGTGAGGGCGGCCTTGAATGAGCTGAAGCTGCTACCTTATTGGAGCGTTCGTAGCTGGGTGGGGGGCTTCATGAGCCGCGAGCAATGGCAGGCCTGGAACTTCGCGCAAAGGCGCAATTTTTATGCCTGAAGTCGTCAGGCCTTAGGTGATTGCCCTCTGTGTTTCTTGGGTTTCGACGTCGGCGAGCTGGCCTGCTCAGCATTTTGAGCGGCCGTCGGTTCACTGGAGCGTTCCCGCATGACCACGCTTTGTACCCGGTGAGGCAGGATGCCGACTCGACGGGCCTCGATCTTGAAGGTCACCCGCGCATTGTCTTCGCTGTCCTCCCACTCATCGCGCACCGTACGACCTTCGACCAACACGCGCATGCCTTTCTGGTACAGCGTGCTCCAGTGTTCAGCCTCACGGTGCCAGAGCTCAACCGGCGCCCAATAGCCGCCCCGATCTTCATAGCTGCCCTCGCGTGGGATGGGGTTGTCGAAGTACACATTCAGCCTTAGCAAGCGCCGTGGCTCGTCATTGCCTGAGGCGAACTCCTGGAACTCTGGCGCACTGCCGATATTGCCTTCGCCGACGAAAAAAGTACTCATCGTGTTGCCTCCACTGCGGGTGTGAACTGGCGCAGCAACTGTTCGGCACTGGCCATGTTGATCGCGCAGGTCGTAGCCTGGCGGTAGAGCGAATGCACCACACTCATCTGAAGGTTTAGTGCGATACGCGCGCATTCGAAACGGTGCAATTCATCTCGTACGATCTGCGGCAATGCTTTGTTGGAGATCTGACGTTCCCAAACCGCCACACCCATGCGAGCAAAATCACGGGTGCGCCAACGCAAAAATGTGGTGCCAGCACCGGTCTTCTGCAGTACCAATCGTATATCTAGTAGTGAATACGGCGGCTGCCCGGCTTGCTGCACCACAGCCTCCATCAGGCGACATAACTGCGCCTCGATTTCCCTCGCCACCTGCGCCAGGTGCTCCAACTCCCCCTTACCCTTAAAAGGTTTTAAAAGGCCTTTTAGGGAGGCAGCGTGTTCGAGCTGCCGGTAGGCATTCTGTGTCAACGCTTCGAAGGGCATTGGCTGAATCGGGATCATGGGATTCATACATCAGCCTCCGACTCATCTACGCTCGCAGACGGACCGTCCACTACCTCTGCCAAAGCGTCAGCGTCATCCACTGCTACAGCACCACGGCGAATGATCGGCGGCGCAAACTGAGAACGGCGATGACCCTCAAGGATGTCCATCGGGGGCAATCCATACTTCTCCACGGCCGCCAGGGCGCGGGCATTATTTGCGGCCATATCATCGCGTGTGACGCCGGCATGTCGATAACGTTGCGCCTGACCGAACAGGCTGCGTAGCAGATGGGCGCCGTCGTCGATCCAGGCTTCCATGTCTCTTCGACCGATCAAGGCGGTGTGATGGGCGAGTAGGGTATGGCGTACCAGCGTGTCGTAGTCGGTTAGCAGGTAAACCGCCAGAAAACCCAGTTGGCTGCCGATATACAACGGCAAAGTCACAGGGTGGATGTTGAGGTTGTCCCCCATGTCGATCTGTGTTGGCAGGTCCTGTCTGATTCGGTCCAGCTGTTGGGTCAGTTCTCCCATCCCGGCCTTCGCCTGCATCAATTTTTCTTCGAGCTGCACGATGGCCCAATCAGCATAGGGATCGTCCTGGGCGGCCGTTTGTTTGATCAGGTTGGTGACACTGATGTAACCGGCCATACCCATGATCGAGTGGACGCCTTCGCGTGCGGCTCGACCTTGCCAGATACGGGCTGCATGGTGGGTATGCAGGGTCAGGGTGATGCTGCTGCGCAATGAACCCAGATTGAGTTGATAGTGATCGGCCATGGTGTTGTCCTCGCATAGGCTTGGACGGGAAGTTGCGACAGATGAGGGGCAAGGGCAGCCAAAAAGCTGAACGCGGTCTGTTCGGTTTGATGAGAAAGAGAAATACATAACGTCTACGTTTAGTTGAGTACGTCCCGGTGTTCCTCTAAAAGCTCCATGGCCCGGTACGACATTTCGTAGACTGGAGCTCTATGGATTTGATGCCACTGGCATCAACTCTACTGAGTTCCACCGCGTCCACGCAGTTGGCGCAGCTCATTCAGACACGCTTGGGCGAGGGCTGATGCGGGTTCGCCCTTTTTCCGAGTCGGCCGCGAGGGAGCGGATGGGGGCGGCTCTGCGACGGGTGACGGTTCGACCTGACTTGCCCAAGGACGAAAGTCGCCTTTCAGCGCACGCTGGATCAGGCCCATCAGATAGGCCGCTGGCTTGCGGATACCGCCGGCCTTACAGCGTGCCCCCGCCTCGTTGAGCACAGCCTGCTGATCCGCTGGGTTAAGCTTGATCAGCGCCGCCGCGACGGCCTGACGTTCGCTGGGACTCAGGTGTAGCGCAGTGGGCCAGCGCAGGTTATCCACAGTAGAGGTCGCGCGCGGTACTGTACATTTACTTTCTTTTAATACAGTACAGGCAGCGTTCGGATTCCGAACGGTGCTGGAAACGTTAGGGTTCAAGCCTGATTCGGAATCCGAACGAGAGCCTGCACGATTCCGAACGCGGTGATCTTCCCTCTGTTCGGAATCGTGGAGTGCATCACCGGGTGGCTGATCCAAGCCTTGCTGCGTCCACTGTTCGCCCCAGCTGTCGAGCCGCGTCGGTAACCGACCCTGATCGATATTCGTGTCCTGTCGGACCTCCTCCACAATGTGTTGAGCGACAATCCGCACCGCCTTCGTCGCATGACCGAGGGCATGTCCGACCAGTTCTAGATAATCCTGATCCAGCTCCATGGCTTCGGCGGGGGTTAACGGCTCATCGTGCAGAACATACAAAGAACCTTGTAGCCGCCCGCTGATTTGATCGCGACCGCGGCTAACCAAGCTGAGCCAACGAGTGAGCCTGAGCATCGTCAACACGCGAGCAATGGTTTCACGCGAGGCTGACGCACCGTAGGGCACGCTCGAGAGGTAAGGCTGCAAATCCTCATAGCGCGGCGTGACCACGCCCTGGCCTTGCAGCATGAGTCGAAATACCTGCCAGGCATTTCGCTCCAATGGCGTCAGCCGATTGTCCAATAGCAGCCGACGTGGCACGACCTCGTGTGATTGGCCGCTAAACAGAAAGCCAGCCTGTAGAGCCTGGTTGGAGGGCTGTTCAGTGGTAGGGCGTGCTGGCCAGCGCTCATGCAGCTGCTGTGTGCATTGCTGCAGGACACGTTGCCAGCGACTGGCAGGACCAGCATTCATGTTTTGTTGCTGTACTGGTCGATTTGCTGCCAAACGATGGTCAAGCTGATCTGCTGTTCTTCGGCAAGCATCATCATGGCGTCGAGTTTATCCTCGGTGCCGTCCTCTGTTCGTATTTGTCGCCAACGTTGCCACAACGCATGCTCCTGCGCTTCGCTTAAATGTTGGGGGCGGCCTTTACGGGTTTCTATCTTGAGTAGACGCCGGCGCATGGCTGTTTCCGAATGCGCCAAGCCAAAACACTGGTACATAATGGTGCTGCTGGCGCCGAGTTTGAGCGCTCGGTTGATCAACCGTTCGTTCTGTTCGTCGCGTTCAGCTTGTTCAATCAAACGATGCAGCACTGGCGAGTCAATCTTGACCTCAAGCCAAGGGACTGTGGCATGGGCCAGGCGCGATAACGTGGTCGGTGGTAAGGATTGCAGCACGAAGATGTCATCCTCACTGAGTCCAAGTGCCTTGCAGCGTTGCAGGTTGCCCAGGCGTAGTTCGTGCAGTACCTGGGTTAGCATGGCTTGATTGAGCATATTGAAGGACAGGTTCATCTCAGCTCCTTCGGTAAGTTTTCTTCAGAGGTGAGCGTTAAGTCGATTAGTCTCCGGGCCAAGCGGATCAGGCGAAACAGTTTGATTAGCAGATTGTCAGGCAGTCGCTCCAGCCCCACGTCTGTGACTGGTCGATCTGGTAGAGGGAGTTGATAGACCCCTAACAACAGTTGCCCGAACAGTGCGGAAGGTATTTGCTTGCGATCTTCCCAGTTCACCTCGTCTTGAGCACGTAGCAGGGCCAGGAGCATTAGGTGAACGCCGGTCGAGCGAGGCGCTGAAAGATCGAGTCGCTCAATGTCCAACGCGAAGCCCAAGCCAAGCTTTTGATCAATGATGCACTCGGCATCTCCGGCATAGGCCGCCATTTCACGAGCCAGTCCGGCAATGGCTAAACGCAGTTGCTCGGGGGTATCCATCAGTGGTTTGATGATCCAAAGGTCGTCGATTGGGCAGGTTTCGACTGGGGACGTCGTTTCGGTGGCTATCTCGCGATCGATTTGCTCACGAATCTGTTGAACGCGTGATCGAGGACTGGCCGCTGGTAAAGCATTTGTTTCGGGTTCTGCGAGCAGTTCTTCTGAAATTGGCTCTATCCTGCTCTCGGCCTCGATTGATTTTGATTCCGCATCGGAGGAGGGCGGTTCTGCCGCGGCTTCATGCTCGCTTGGCGGATGACTGCTTTCTGAAGGCGTGGTGACGATAGCCCCAGGCGTGCGGGCGCCCCGTTGGGTATCGCTCAGCTCCAGGGCCAGCATACGGTAGGACTGTCCGAGCAAGCTGCTCATGCGTTCGAGCAGTTCGTCCTGGATCTGCTCAAGATCAAACGAGTCAGGATCACCATCGAAGTAGCCCATGGTTTCCAGCCAGAACTCTGCAAACGCAACTGTGGCAGTTGGATAACGGTTCCAGGTTCGTTCAGCCTGACTACGTAGACCGATCAGACGCTCTATCTGAGGCTTACCCAATCCGGCATACAGAGTTTGTGGAATGGCGGGTAATAAGTGTTCGAGGGTGTCCAGCATGCGGCTGATATGCGACTGCGAAATCGGATAGCCTCCAGCGGCAAGGCGTCGAGCCAGCTCCCGTTGTGAGAGCTCTGGGCCATCCGACTCAAGCATGGTTTTGAGTTTGGCTACCGCCAGAGCCCGTTCGATGAACGTGAGTTGACCGTGCAGATCGCTTTCAGCCAAATGACCGAGTAGGGCGGTGATTTCATTGCTCCAAGGTCGGAACAGGCAGTGGATCCGAAAGAAACGCTCGTCGCGAGTTTCCTGCCACAGCTCGCCGAGAATTGCCAAGCGCGTATTACCGCCGTTGCGGATGATGAAAGAGGTTTCACCCGGCCGGCGGGTAATCGGTGGCGGTTGATCCAGCCCGCGTTCACGGATCGATGCCTTGATATCGTCATAAAGCGGGTTACGTATGAAGCGTGGGTTGTGTTCGTAGGGACGTAACTGTTCCAGAGTGACCAACATGGGAGTGTCGATGACTGGATCGGACAGTCGCTCCAGTCCAGGACCTTGAGTGAAGTGGTCCTGGCGCAGCTTGTCGGTGATTTCCTCCTGACTGAGCTTCTTCATCGGAACCGCCTCGATTAACGCCGGCTACGCAAATGGTCACCGACTTCGAATTTCACGATTTCGGCAGTCCCTGAACCTTCGAAATGTTGGGAGAGTTCTGCGAGGAACCACACCATGGCCGAGCGCCCCCCTTGCAAATGAAAAACCACGGTGCAGTACTCCTCGCAAGCCGCGTCGCTGGGTCGAATGGAAGGCTGAACAACGATAGGAAACTGATCCAACATTAGAAAACTCCTTACCAAGCCCTGTTGGCTTCAAGGTCGATCAAACAAAAGTAATTGGGTGAAATGCTGATTGGGCAATTTGTTTTATTGAGGTTCCGCACACCTCATTACCGATGAGATCGCTTCGCGCCATTCCGGAAATAATTCGATGGCCAGCGCCTGCATGATTTCTAGCGCAGACTGCGAGCGTCGACGTTTACTCGACGGGCGTGTATCTATTCGGTGGACCGGTAAGCCGAGGGAGGCGGCATTGAGATAGGCCACTCGGTCCGGGATTACGGTGTCTAGCACCGAGATATTGGTAGCCTCTGCGAAAGTCTCGCGCAGGCTTCGGATGATCATCCGGGTGTCCACTCGATTGACGTTTACCTGGTTCAGTAAGAGCCGTAAGGGCGGCGGGTCGATGCCCAGGTGGCGAAACGGCTCGAGCTCACTCAATAGCTTCAAGGTGCCACGGCGCATTTCGCGGGCAGCGAGCATTTCTGGCGTGATGGGAGAGAGGGCGAGATCGGAGGCCAGGATGGCCATCTCCAGCAGTACACTGCGTGCTCCCTGAGTATCGATCAAAAGCAGGTCATAATTGAGACACAACTCGTTGAGCAAATTGTGCAGGCGTAGTCGTCCGTCAGGGGCATGCAGCAACAAGGTGCTCAGTCGACCTTGATCGTCGTTGGAGAAAATCAGGTCGAGACCGACGACTGCAGTCCTAGATATTATTCGCTCAGGTATTGTTAGCTTGAGTGCAATGAGTTCGTACGCACCTGCATGAGCTTTTTGGCTCAATGAGTAATAACTGGATAGGGTGGGTTGGCTATCTAGATCCAACAGCAGAACGCGCAAGCCAGCATCGGCCAACAGACCACCGAGATTGGCCGCTACTGTCGTTTTACCTACCCCGCCCTTAGTGGAAACCACCGATATCACGTGCATCCCCTCACTCCTGTTGCGAAAGGCGTTCTGCAATCCAGTGCTCGATTTCCAGTGAGTCCCAGCCAACTGCGCGCAGTCCGATACGCTTCGCCCGCGGAAACTTGCCTTCCTTCATCAGGTTGTAAATGTGCGCACGTTTGAAGCCGGTTTTTTGTTCAACCTCATCACGTCGCATGATGTGGCGTTGGGGTTGAGGTGCTTCAACTGAGGTGACAGATTGGTTGGACATGCTAGTCACTCCTGGCGCCGATTGGCGCGTGGTGGGAAGTGACATGGATTGAATCGCACAAGGCGGGATGAGTCATTGCATTGCAATCAAGCCTATTGCAACGCAATTGACTGGATCAGTTGTTTTTTTTGAGGCTACGATTGGCCACGGCAAACTTTTCATCCAGCGTGCGCTTGCTGAGGCCGGGCACATCTTTGTGACGAGCGACAATGGCATCAACGATGGCTGCTTGATTCGTGAATACCGAAAGAGGTTTTCCGGCGGGCGAATGGTCCAAGAGAAGGCTGACCAATGCCCCAATGATGTTGTGATAGGTCAGTTCGCTGCGCTCGCTGAGTTGACCATTCGTTTTGGCCAAGGCTTTGAGATCATCTCTCTCAAGTCCAATCGACTGGAGTTCTCCCAAGATTTCTTGAATGAGCTGCTGTTGCGCTTTGAACGCTCTCGATAACTCATCTCGATCTGCTTTCAACGAGAGAAAAGTTCCGAGGCTCACCTTTGCAGGTGCATCCTCACCGGACTCGAATAAAAAACTGGGCTTATGGTCGGGATAATGAATCTCCATCCAACGGCGTAAGTCTGAATGGCGGATGGTAAGCTGATAGGGCTCTACATAGCTTCCCAAAGGAACAGAAATGCCGAGGCAACCATAAGGCAGTTCTCCATTTCGTAAAGCATCACCGATCTTTTCTACGGCTGCCTGAAGACTTGGCCATCGACAAAACAGCTGAGGCAGGTTATTTGGCTGCAGCCAAGCGGCTTTCAATATTTCAGACTCATGATGAATAAGATTACACCAGCGCAGAGCCGCTTCTATGGGCCTATAGAAGAGCTTGGTTTGCGGATTAGAAAAGTTAGTAGGCATCTACTGGTAGACCTCCATTTCTGGATGGATGGGCCTCCCGTAGTACCTTCTTACATCGCGAACCTGCTAATAGCTGATTTGCAGCGACGGATTCACTCAAGTTGACTCGGTGAGGTCATTCCATTTGACTGATTATATTGCCGGCGCAGTTTTTATATCCCGATTTGAAAGTATAAGTTAGTTGGAACAGTTGCAGCGAGGATGTCTTATGCGCTACACCTCGGCCGATATCTAAGGGCACCGACCGGTAGCAACTGTTATTACATGCTCTACAGGGGGGTGGCGCATCCTGTGCTTGCATCGAGAAGGTTATTAATTCATAGCATGCGGCGCAACACATTGTTACGAGGGTCGCGGTCGAAGAGTCGGTGCTTGAGCGCACCCGCGATATGCAGCACGATCAACACCAGCAAGGTATAGGCCAGTACCTTGTGTAGCCATTGGAACACGACAAACCAATCGTCATTCTTTGTCAGCAGCTCCGGCAGGTTCACACCGAAAAAGAATACCCCGTCGCTCATGGTGTAGGTGCTTGACATCGAGTACCCCATCAACGGGACGGCCACGATCAGCACGTACATGGAGCGTTGTACAAACCGTGAGAGGAAACGCTCATGCGCCGCCAGTGTTTGCGGTGGCTGCGGAAGGGCGGGGGTGCGAACACGCAAGGCGATCTGTACTAACACCAGCAGAAACGCCAGCACGCCGAACGATTTGTGCCACGGGTAGTAGAGCGTGTATTTACTCACGACTTCATCATCGAGCCCGGTCATGTGCCAGCCGGCCCAGAGCAGCCCGGCTATGACGACGGCACGCACCCAGTGCAGGATGCGCAGGGACACGGGATACCGATCGATTGCCGTTTGTGTTTGGTTGTTCATCGCAGTCTCTTCATTGATCATCAAGGCGTTGAAAACGCACGATTGAATGCCACCCTCCGCGGCCATGGCCGCGAGGATGGCAAGTGCAGTGACTGCTCTCAGGCAGGCAGCAGCACGGTGATCACTTTCTCCTCGGTGTAGACCAGCGCGCCGCTCAGCCCGCCTTCGCGGCCGATGCCGCTGGCCTTGACGCCGCCCCACGGCAGGTTGGCGTCCAGCGGGCTCCAGCAGTTGACGCCGATGGCGCCGACCTTTACCGCTGCGGCCACGCGGTGCGCGCGCGCTAGGTCGGTGGTCCACACCGTGGCGGCCAGGCCGTAGGCGGAGTCGTTAGCCAGTGCCACGGCTTCTTCTTCGCTGTCGAAGGTGATCACCGTGCCGACAGGGCCGAAGATCTCGTCCTGGGCGATCGTCATGTCATTGCGGGCATTGGCGAAAATCGTTGGGCGTACGAACCAGCCCTGGTTAGGGGTGGATACGCCGCCGGCCAGCAGCGAGGCGCCTTGGTCGATACCGAGCTGGATGTAACGGTTGACGCGATCAAATTGCGCTTTCTTGGCCACCGGCCCCATCTGCACGTCAGGCTGGCGAGGATCGCCGACCTTGACCGCGCGCGCGGCGTCGGCCAGTGCACCAGCGAATCTCTCGGCGAGGCTGCGCTGGACCAGGATGCGCGAGCCGGCTGCACAGATCTGCCCCTGGTTGGCGAACAGGCCCAGGGTGCAGCCGAACAGCGCCTCATCGAAAGGCGCATCGTCGAACACGATCTGCGGGCTTTTGCCGCCCAGTTCGAGTGCCACACGCTTGAACAGCACACCCGCGGTGCGCTGGATCTCACGCCCAGCCTCGGGGCTGCCGGTGAAACTGATCTTGGCCACATGCGGGTGTTCGCATAAGGCGCGGCCTACCTGGGCACCGTAACCGGTGACTACGTTAATCACGCCGTCAGGAAATCCCGCTTCCTGCGCCAGCGCCGCCAGATGCAGGGCCGATTGCGGGGTTTCTTCCGAAGGTTTGATAACCACGGTGCAGCCCGCCGACAGCAATGCGGCGAGCTTCCACACGGTGATCATCAGCGGTGAGTTCCACGGCACGATGGCGCCCACGACTCCCACTGGCTCGCGTACGGTGTACGAGAGGGTCTTGCGACCGAAGTAGCCGCCGGTGGGAATGGTGCGTCCTTCAAGCTGGTTGGCCCAGCCGGCGGCGGCGCGCAGGTTGGCGATAGCGTTGGGCAGGTCCATCCGGCGCGGTTCGAGCGGTGAACGGCCGATGGCGTCGGCGTCCATGTCGGCCAGTGATTCGCTGTCGCGCTCCACCAGGTCAGCGAGTTTCGATAACAGCCGGCCGCGCTGGGCGCCGTCAAGCCGGCTCCAGGCGCCACCTTCCAGCTGGGCGCGCGCCGCTGTCACGGCCCGGTCCACATCCTCGGCGGTGCCGCTTGCGCAACTGCCGTACACCTGTTCGGTCACGGGATTGATAAGGGGGATGCGCGCGCCGTCGCTGGCTTCGAAGGGCGCGCCCTGGATAAAGTGGTTCAGGTGCTGAGTCATGTGGATGTCCATGCGTGATTGTTCGGAGGTGACACGCCTCATGCCTTGAGGGAAGCCAGCGCATCACCAAAGATGTCCAATGCCTTGAAGAACAGCGAGCGTGTGATCGTCAGCGAGGGCATCACACGCATCACGTTGCTGTAGCGCCCGCAAGGGATCATCAGTACGCCATGGTTCATCAGGTAGCCCATGAGTTGGCCAATCTTGGCGCCCTCGAGCGGTGTCTTGGTGGCGGCGTCTTCCACCAGCTCGATACCGATCATCAAACCGCGGCCGCGGACTTCGCCAACGAACGGGCTGTTGAACCCACGGATACGTTCCTGCGCTTCCAGCCCCAGGGTGTGGGCGCGATCGAGCAGACCGAGTTCCGGGTCCTGCAAGATACTGATATTGGTCAACGCCACGACCGCAGACAACGAGTTGGCGGCGAAGGTATTAGGCATCGAGCCGTCGGGAATCTGGGCGGCGAGGTCCGAACGCATGATCAACCCGGCCATTGGCAAGTCGCTGCCAATGCCCTTGCCGAAGGTCAGCATGTCGGGTTTCACACCGGAGTGTTCGACCGCCCACATCTTGCCGGTGCGGCCCGCACCGGACTGTACTTCGTCAACGATCAGCAACGCGCCGGCGCGGTCGCAGGCCTTGCGCAACAGTTGCAGGAACTCGGGGGAGGGCGGCACGTAGCCGCCTTCGCCCTGCACCGGTTCCACAATCACCGCGGCCACGTCATCGGCGGCGGTGTAAGGACTGTTCAGCAGGTAGTCCACATAGTCGCCAGCAATTTGCTCGGCACTTTTTTGCCTGGTGTCGAAGGGAAAGCGGTAGGCGTATGGGTAGGGCGCGTGAATCACGCCGCCCATCATCGGGCCGTAGCCCTTGCGGTAGGCTGTGCCGGTGGTCAGGGCGCCGGAGGCGTTCCACACGCCGTGGTAGCCGCCGTGGAAGGCGAGGATCTGGTGGCGCCCGGTAATGCGTTTGGCGAACTTGATCGCAGCTTCCAGCGCATCGCTGCCGCTTTGCGTGAAGAACGTGATGCAGTCGCCGCGCAGGCCGTCGGGCGCGATCTCGGACATCTTGGCGGCCAGTTCGGTGCGGCGGGTGCTGTTGATTTCCAGGGCATGCATCAGCACTTCGGACTGTTCGCGGATGGCTTGCACGACTTTCGGGTGGCAACGACCGACGCTGCTGACGCCTACGCCCGCAGACAGGTCGATGAAGGTGTTGCCGTCGGGATCCTTGAAGGTCGCGCCGAACGCGCGGTCCATGGCGATAGGCATGCGGCCGCCGCCACGCGCCATTGATTCGGTGCTCGCCGACAACGCCA
Organism: Pseudomonas sp. R4-34-07; assembly: GCF_003852375.1. Lineage (NCBI taxonomy): Bacteria > Pseudomonadati > Pseudomonadota > Gammaproteobacteria > Pseudomonadales > Pseudomonadaceae > Pseudomonas > Pseudomonas sp. R4-34-07. The sequence continues at coordinate 2,132,268 of NZ_CP027760.1, forward strand.
GGGCCTCGCGGGTCAGGGGGCCGGGCAGGGTGCTGGAAATAATTCGCGGGGCATCCGCGAAGTGCAGGGATTCTAGTTTGGACTCGATCATGACGCACTCTCTGGGGTAGCGGTTTCAGTGTGTGGATCATTCTCATGGAGTGTCCTTGACCGTTAGCCCGAATCGGCAAATAGATGAATCGGCCGTCCGCAGTTTTCGACAAAGGGGATTTGAGAAGAAATTTCGCGGGATTTGAACTTTGTGCGAATATCGCAAAGGAATGCGAACTAAAAACAAAAATTGGCAGAGGCTTTTCGCACATCATGAGAAACCACCACATAAGCCATTTTCGTGATATCCATGCCCATGCGGCCACCGTTCAGGAGTGGAACCAGGATTACAGCCAGTTAACCGCCGGTCTGGCCGAAAGTTCGCTGATGCAGCTGACCACTGCGCGTTGCCACGTTTTCCGCGAGCAGATCAACCAGCGGGTGGTGCAGCGCGGTGTGGCGCCGCGCGGCAAGATGTGCTTCGCCGTGCCGATCAGCGTGCCGGGTTCGACGCGCATGCAGGGGCGCGAAGTGGATGACAGCAGCCTGTTCTTTCTGCAGGGGGGCGAGGAGTTCATGTTCCATATGCCGATGGGCATGGAGCTGCTGTCCATCACTTTCGAACGCGATTGGTTCGAACAGGCGCTGGCGCAGACGGCGTCGGCCAGTGAGATCACTCGGTTGCTGCGCCAGCCAGTGATCCGAGTGTCCGCCCAGCGCTTCACCCAGGCTCGGCTTCGATTGCTCGCGATGCTTTCCCTGGCTGAGATCGATGACGAACTCGACAGCGTGCGCGAGCAGGGGCTGGAACGGGCCTTGCTCGGTGAGTTGTTGCAATTGCTTACCGACCCGGCCTGTGACAAGCAGCAACGCAGTCCGAGTTCCACGCGCAGCTTCATTGTCGAGAAATGCCACCGGCTGACGACTGCCGAAATGATCAACGTGCCCAGCGTTAACGAGTTGTGCCAACGCCTGCAGGTAAGTCGGCGCACCGTGCAAAACAGTTTCCGCTCGGTAGCCGAGACCACGCCGCTGAACTACTTGCGCTCGGTCCGGCTCAACGGTGTGCGCCGCACCCTGATGTGTACCCTCGCGTCCCACCTTTCGATTGGTGATGTCGCCGCTCAATGGGGTTTCTACCACCTCAGCCATTTTGCCGAAGAGTACCAGACGCTGTTTGCAGAGTTGCCGTCCCACACTCCTCGCGCTGCCATCCCCGTCTGCGCGCGCGCCTGAACACCAGCGCGGCGGTGGAGCTGAGCGTACGCCTGGCCGCGCAGTGCGGTCGATGCCCGCTACGTTCTAGGCGCGGAACTGGTCCATCAGTTTCATTTGCTGGTTGGCCCGTTCGTTGAGCTGACTGCTGATCTGCGCCGACTCGGCGGCCTGTTCAGTCAGTGTCTCGGTCACGCCGCGGATGGTCGAGACGTTGCGATTGACCTCCTCGGCCACCGCGCTCTGCTCTTCCGCCGCGCTTGCAATCTGCAGGTTCATGTCATTGATGACCGTAACCGCGTTGCTGATTTTACCGAGCGCCTCCACGGCCTGATGGATCTGGCTGGCGTTGCTCTGGGCTTGAGTCTGGCTTGAGTGCATGGTTGCCACTACGCCACGCGTACTGGTCTGGATACGCTCAATCACCAAACGGATTTCCTCTACCGAATCCTGAGTTCGCTTGGCAAGGTTGCGTACTTCGTCGGCAACCACCGCAAAACCCCGGCCGCTTTCCCCGGCCCGTGCGGCCTCGATCGCGGCGTTGAGGGCGAGCAGATTGGTCTGTTCGGCGATGCTACGGATCACTTCCAGCACCGAGCCGATCTGTTCGCTGTTGATCGCCAGAGCTTCGACTTCAGTTACGGCCTTGCTGACATCACTGGCCAGCGCGTTGATGTCACGGGTGCTTCGCTCAATGATGGTTATGCCTTCTTTGGACGCCTGGTCTGCGCCCCGGGCCGCCAGGGCTGCGTTTGACGCGCTGTTGGCGACTTCGTGCGCAGTAGCGCTCATTTCGTGGGAAGCGGTTGCCAATTGATCAATCTCGCGAAATTGTACCTGCATCCCTTCGCTGGTCTGGCGCGCGATTTCCGAAGACTGGTCGGCGGTGCCGCGCGCTGCGGTGATGCTCTGCTTGAGCTGCGCGATGGTGGGTTGCAGTTTGTCGAGAAACCGGTTGAACCAGTTCACCAGTTCGCCCAGTTCATCTTTCTTGCGGTAATCCAACCGCTGGGTCAGGTCGCCGTCGCCGCTGGCAATCGCCTTGAGCATTCGAGCGACACTGTTGATGGGGCGTGTCACACCGGAGGCGGTGAACCAGATTAGTAGCAGGCCCAACAACCCTGCGCCGATGGCGACCAGCAGCGACTCCAGTATGTCGCGGGTTTGCGTCTGGTCAAGCAAGGCCTGAAGCTTCATTGAGTCCGCCAGCAGGACGCCCTTCGGCAGGTCGATAGCCACTCCCCACGCCGCCGCTTCGGGCATTGGCGCAACGGGGTAGACAGCGCGAATCAGGTCATCACGTGCCAGCACTACCGGCTTTTGTTGTTTCAATGCGGTGAGCACTGCTTTGCCATCCTCTGCCGAAGGAACGCTGATGTTTTTTCCGATCTGACTCGCGTCCGCGCTGTAAGCGGCAAGTACACCACTGTCGGAAACAATCAGCATGCGCCCTGAACCGTTGAACAGCGTACGCTGAGCATCGCTGGCGGCAGCTTGCAGAGCGCCGAGCGCGAGATCGACCCCAAGGGTGCCGACGACCTTGCCATCGGCGATCAGGGGCATCGACAGCGTGGTCATCAGTTGAACCTGTCCGGCCTGGGTGTCGGCATAAGGGGCCATCAGGCAAGTGCTTCGGGTATCTCGTGGGCAGGTGTACCAACTGTTATAAGGCGTGCCGCTGATGCTCAGTTCGGTTTTCTGCAAGTCGCTTTCAGGGATCAGGATATTCATCGCTTCGCCTGCGCCGCGATTCCAGGCGCTGGCAAACCGTCCATCTTCGTTGGAGGCGCGTGCGGCGTCGTTGGCGAACTCACGGTCTTTTCCATCCAGCGCATCAGGTTCGTAAACCAGCCAAAGCCCTAGAACCTGCGGATTGCGTTCGAACGTCGTCTTGAGCGCCAGGTTAAGTTCCTCACGCAATGTAGCGGCCGCCAACCCCCGCTGGGCGGCCATGGTGCGTAAGTTGGCCGCCTGGTCGGAAAAAGCGCTGATGATCTGCAGGCTATTGCCGAAGACTCTTTGCAGGTTCGTTGCCTGCTCCGCGGCCCTGGCCAGCAGCAGGGTTTCGCCGCTTTCGGTCAGCATCCTGCTGCTCGAGGTGCTGATCAACCGGTTGTTCTGGTTACCCTGATAGAGGTTCATGCCGACGATCAGGCCGATCACGCCAAGCAGGCACAAACCGGACAAGAGGACGATTTTCAAGCGGATGGAAAGGGCGTCGAGCATTTGGCTATCTCACAGGTGAACAGCGTGTTGATCGATCATCGGTTGGTTTGGGACCACCGACTTTTTATTGGATGTGTCACTACATCGGCTGCTGTCACCTATTCATGACAACAGTTTACGTGGCCTGACCAGCAGCGCTGCCATTAGCAACAATGCCGCACAGGCCGCCAGCACGGCGACGAAACCTGCGTCGAACGCCGCACGGGCTAACTCGGTCAGCATCGTGACGTGTTCGGGCGAAGACGTCGCGGCAACCACCAGCGCATCGTCGAGGCTCTCGAAGATCATGGGATTCAGGGCCAGCCATGGCGCAATCGTCTGGCTCGCCGAGTACGTGTAGATTGCCGATAACAGGCTGCCCGCCAGCGTCACGCCCGCGGCGCCGCCCAGTTCAAAGGATACTTCCTCAAGGGAGGCGGCCATGCCGGCTTTGTCGGCGGGCACGCTGAGCATGATCGTGCTGGACGCTGCGGTCAGCGCTGCGCCCATCGTAAAGCCCAGCAGCGCAAGGCTGACGATCTGCACTGGCGCTGCGGCGTTGTGCGCCAGCAAATAGGTGAGCATCGCAGCGGCTGAGAGCAGCAGCGTCCAGAACAGCATACGCTGCTCTCCCAGGCGCGGCAGGTAATGCCCGGCAAGCGGTCCGGCGACGAACGAACCCAGCGGCAGCGGCAGGATGAACAGCGCCGCCTCCAGCGGCGACAGGCCCAGCACCAGTTGCAGGCGCTGGCTGAATACCAGTTCCATGCCGATCAAGGCGGCGGCTGATACCACTGCTGAAATCACTGCATTTCTGAAGCCTGACGCGCGGAACAGCGTCAGATCAAGCATCGGCTGATCGGCACGCCGCTGACGTCGAATGAAAAGCGTCAGAAATAACGTGCCCAAGACGAGCGCAATCAGCATGGCTTCGAAGGAGGGGTGCCGTTTACCCAGTTCCTTGACCGCATAAGCTACGCTGATCAAGCCGATCATGACCTGCAGCGAACCCAGCCAGTCCCAGCGTCTTTGCGCATTCCCCGGGTGATCGGGAATCACTGTCGCTGCGAGCAGCAGAGCCAGCAGCACAATCGGTACATTGATGAGAAACACCGAGCCCCACCAGAAATGCTCCAGCAAAAGCCCACCCACTACGGGGCCGAATGCGGCGCCCCCGGAGGCTACTGAGGCCCAGATACCGAACGCCATGGCTTGCTCGCGCGGGTCGGTAAACGTCAAACGCACCAGCGCCAACGTAGCGGGCATCATCATCGCTGCGCCGACCGCGAGGAAACCACGGGCGCCGATCAATACGCTGGCCGACGGCGAGAATGCAGCGATCAGCGAGAACAGGCCGAAAACGCCCAGGCCACCGATAAACAGGCGTTTGTGCCCAAGGCGGTCCCCGAGGGTGCCCATGCCCAACAACAGTCCGGCGGCGACCAGCGCGTAGATATTAATGATCCAGAGCTTTTGTGACGCCGTGGCCCCTAGCTCTCGTGTCAGTGTGGGCAAGGCGGTATACAGCACCGTCATGTCAATGACGATAAGCAGTAATGCGCTGGAGATTATGGCCAGTATCAGCCAGCGGCGCTTGGAGTCAGTAAAGGGCATGGCTGGCATCCAGAATAGGGGGCTGGACCTAGCATGCCTGAATGCAGAGGGGCTCCGTTATCCCAAATCGGTCCTGAAGGCCGGTATCTGTCGGTCTGATGTGACACCGGCGATGTTACCGATTTGGGATAGCGGGTTGTTCGTGGGGGGGCATAGCATCGAATACAGCGTGCAATCCCAAAAACAAAAGCGCTACCTGGTACCGATAGCGCCTTGATCGGACCTACACCACAGCGACTGCCTCATACAATAAGGTTAAGAACATGAGTCTATCTATCCCGGTCAACAGCTCCACGGAGCTCAAGCGTGGCGCCTTGGGTGTCGGCTTTATCATCTTCTTCGTGATTTCGGCGGCGAGTCCGCTCAGCGTCATCGCAGGAGGATTCCCGATTGGCATCATGCTGGGCAATGGTGCCGGTACCCCGGCGTTGTTGTTGCTCGCCTTGCTGGTGCTGGTGGCGTTCTCGGTCGGCTACACCACCATGGCTCGCCACGTCACCAACGCCGGTGGTTTCTACGCCTTTACCTCGCGTGGCTTGGGTGGCCTGGCCGGAGGGGCGGCGGGTGTGCTGGCGATGTTTGCCTATAACATCCTGCAAGTTGGCCTCTATGGCATGTTCGGTGGTGTGGTCAGTGGCACCATGGAGAGCGTGTACGGCTTGGTGTTGCCCTGGTGGTCCTACTCGCTGATGGCGATGGTCAGCATCGCGATCCTCGGCTATCGCAAGATCGATCTGTCGGCCCGCGTATTGTCGGTGGTGGTGATTGCCGAATACCTGGCGATCCTGACCCTGGATGTCGCGATTCTCAAGACCGGCGGCGACAGCGGTGTCAATCTCGACTCCTTCACCAGCCGGCACGTGTTCAGCGGTACTCCGTCGATCGGCCTGCTGTTCTGCTTCGCGGCCTTTATCGGCTTCGAGGCCACTACGATTTACGGCGAAGAAGCGAAAAACCCACACCGCACCATTCCGATTGCCACCTACAGCTCCGTGCTGCTGATCGGCGGGTTCTACGCGCTGTCAGTCTGGTCGATGGTGGTGGGCGTAGGATCGGATAAAATCGTGCCGATGCTGCAAGCCTTGCAGGACCCGACCACCTTCATCTACGGCATGTCGGACCACTTTGTCGGCCCCTATCTGACGCAAATTATCCGCGTGCTGTTCATGGTCAGCATCTACGCCGGGCTGCTGGCGTTTCATAACGCCGCGGCACGCTATTTCTACGCCATCGGCCGGGACGGTCTGCTGCACAGTTTGCTGGGTACCACCCACCGTGTGCACCAAAGCCCGCATATGGGTTCGGCGTTGCAAAGTCTGATCGCCGCAGTCGTGGTGCTGATCTTCGCCGCCATGGATGCGGATCCGATCCTGCAACTGTTCGCCTGGTTCTCCAACCTCGCCACGCTGTGCGTCATTTTGCTCATGGCGATGACTTCGATCTCGGTGTGTGTGTATTTCCACCGGCATCCCGAACTCAACGTCGGCATCTGGCGGGGGCGTATTCTGCCGATTTTCTCCTGCCTGGCCTTGCTGATGGTGCTGGTGCTGGCGGTGGTGCATTTCGATGTGCTTACCGGCGCGAGCCAGCTCTTGTCCTACGCCTTATGCGCAGTCATTCCAGCGGCGCTGCTGGGCGGGGTTTTTCTCGCCGCGCGACTGCGCAAGGTATCGCCGCAGCGTTTTCTGGCGCTGGGCAGCCACAAACTCTGAGGCATTGAGCGATACCGTCTCACTGCACCTTGCACACTATAGACTGTTCGCTTGCCGGTGTCCGGCAAGGCTCGCCAGCGTTAAAGGAAGATGACACATGCACCACTACAAGATGCTTATCAATGGGGTTCAGGTTGCCGGTGAAAACGGACAGTTCGAGGTGATCAATCCGGCCACCGGCGCCGCATTTGCCCAATGCCCGGCCGGCTCGCTGGCTCAACTGGACGATGCGGTGGCCGCCGCCCAGGCGGCTTTCAAGGAATGGCGTCATGTTTCGCATGCTCAGCGCTGCGAGCGTCTGTTGGCGATTGCCGAGGATATCGAGCAGGGCGCCGATGAGTTGGCCCGGTTGATCGTGCGCGAACAAGGTAAGCCGCTGGAGCTGGCATTTTCCGAAGTCATGGGCGCCGCCGCCTGGACCCGCTATGCCGCCGAACAGCAGATTGGCGTGGAACTGGTGGAAGAAACCCCGACCCAGCGCATTGAGCTGCACCGCAAACCCTTGGGTGTGGTGGCTTCCATCACTCCGTGGAACTGGCCGTTCATGATCGCCGTGTGGCACATCATGCCGGCACTGCGCGCCGGCAACTGCGTGATCAGCAAACCGTCGAGCCTGACGCCGCTGAGCACCCTGCGCCTGGTGGAAATCATTGCGCGGCATGTGCCCAACGGTGTGATCAACTGCGTGACCGGCGAGCAGGGGTTCGGCAGTGCGATCACCTCGCACCCGGGGATCCAGAAAATTGTCTTCACCGGTTCCACCGCCACCGGCCAGAGCGTAATGCGCGGCGCGGCCACCAATCTCAAGCGCCTGACCCTTGAACTGGGCGGCAACGACGCCGCGATCGTATTGCCCAGCACCCCGGTGGAGGAGGTGGCCGAGGAGATTTTTCAGGCCGCCTTCCTCAACATGGGCCAGACCTGCGCTGCGCTCAAGCGTTTGTACATTCACGAATCCCAGTACCAGGCCTTTGCCGATGCGCTCACGCTAATTGCTGAACGCCAGGTGGTGGGTGATGGCTTGGAGCCCGGCGTCAACTTTGGGCCGGTGCAGAACCTCGATCAATTGCAACTGGTTGAAGCCTTGGTCGCCGATGCACGGGCCCAGGGCGCACGGGTGTTGTGCGGCGGCGCACGTCTGGACCGTCCTGGGTTCTTTTATCCGCCTACGTTGGTCGCGGATGTGACCGACGGCCAGCGTCTGGTGGACGAGGAGCAATTCGGACCAGTGCTGCCGCTGATCGCTTACAGCGACGTCGAGGATGTGCTGCGCCGTGCCAACGCCGGTGACATGGGCCTGGGCGGCTCGGTATGGGGACCGGAAGTCGAACAGGCCCAGGCCTTGGCCAGTCGCTTGGAAAGCGGCGTGGCCTGGGTCAACTGCCACGCCCGGATCCAACCGAACACGCCGTTCGGCGGCAGCAAGATGTCCGGCTTCGGCGTCGAGTTCGGCCTTGAAGGTCTGTTGGAGTTCACCGGCCAGCAGTTGCTGTTCGTCAATAAGCGCGCGGGCGAGTAACGCCTCGGCGAACCTGGCGCAGCGCGGCTGCGCCCCTGTTATGCCAATTACCTGAGACAGCCTTTAAAGGCGCACTTCAAGGAGCTTCGATCATGCGGTATCCCTCCACTTCATTTCTCAACGGTACATTGGCCTGTACCCTGACGCTCTGCGCCATCAGCCAGGCCCAGGCCTACGAGCTGTACAGCGATGAGAGCCGCCATTTCAACGCAGACATGACCGCCGTATTCGGTATGTTCAACAGCCGCAAGAACTATGACGGCACGTCGGGTGGCTCAACCTGGCGCGAAGGCTTTATCAAATACGGCTTGAGCGGCGACCAGTCCCTGGCGGGCAACGGCACCGCCTATGGTGCGTTCGCCCTGCTCAGCTCCGCCACTTGGGGCGACGGCGACCCGGCCGGCAACACTCTGGGCACCGAACGCACCACCAAAATCGAAGACGCTTACCTAGGGTGGCGCTCCGGCGATCTGTTCCCGGCATTGGGCCAGGACGGTGTGGATATTTCCGGTGGGCGCCAAGTGGTCAAGCTCGGCAGTGGCTTCCTGATCAACGACGACGGGCCGAACCTGGGCAAGGGCCCGGCCGATGGCAAGCTGAACCGGGGCGGTGCTTACTACCTGGCGGCGCGCCATGCTTTCGATCAGACCGCGTTCCTGCGCTTGGGCGGCAAGGATGGCCTGCATGGCAGCCTGTTGTGGCTCAAGTCCGACAACCGCGCCCAGGCTGAAACCGAAGTGGCCGCCGGTACGCTCGATTACACCACCAAGCCCGGCACCCTGGGGTTGACCTGGGTGCGTGGCATTGATGTGAATGATCGCTGGGCGAGTGATTTTCAGCGCCAGCGCAAGGGTATGAATATCTATAGCGTGCGCGGCGAAGGCGATGCGGGCCTGCCGAACGTCAGCCTGGCATTCGAATACGCCTGGCAGGACAAAGACAGCGGACCGGAAAAAGCCTGGTACGGCGAAGCCGGTTATACCTTTGCCGATGTGGCCTGGGCACCGAAGGTTACCTATCGTTATGCCCGCTATTCACAAAAATGGGATTCGCTGTTTACAGGTCTGAGCTCCGGCTACGGCACCTGGCTGCAAGGCGAAGTCGCCGGCAACTATGCCGGGCCGTTCAACAGCAACACGCGCATCCAGCATGTGGGTCTCAAAGCCACGCCGCTGGAAAACCTGACCCTGGGTGCGTTGTACTTCGACTTCGACACGCTGCGCAAAAGCGATGCGCTGAATCTCAGTGCGCGGGAGCTGGACCTGTACGCCGAGTGGGCCGTCAACCCACACTTGATCATCACGCCGCTGATCGGTCTCTACAAGCCAAAACAGGACTCCACTACGGGCGGAAACCAGGCTGTCGGCAATGGCACCAACCTATACAGCCAGGTGACCGTCGCCGTACCGTTCTGATCCACCCTGGCTGTCGCGCCTCAACTTCAGGGCGCGGCGGCGCCCGGCTGATTGCGCATGTTCTCGGCAATCCGTCGCGTGGTGTCCATCACCATCTCGATCACGGTTTCCTGGCGCAGCAGCCTGAAGCTTTGAGTACTGCCGACGGCGGATAAGCTGCCCACCACTTCGTCCATATCCGGCTGGATGATCGGCGCCGCGATGCCGGTCAGGCCCAGGTTGAGTTCATCGTGGGTCAGGCAATAGCCGTCCTTGCGAATCTTCTTCGTGGCCTTTGCAAAGCTTGCCCAGTCATAGGCACTTTCCGGGTCGCCGGCCATATGTTCTTCGAACAGGCGTTGCAAGCGCCGACCTTTCTGATAGGCGATTAACACCTTGGATTGCGCACCGCGAAAAAACGGCAGCGGGTGCCCGCGCCCGAAGGAGAAGTGGTAAGTGTCAGTCGGTTCGGCGATGTAGGTGTTGATGATGCGCCCGTCATAGAAAACGCTGGCGAACACCGCAAGGCCGGTCTGCGTCGACAGTTCATGCATCAGTTCGCGCCCGGCGAGAAGGATGGGGTCGTACTGGCGCATCATCCAGTCCAGCTCGATCACGCGGGGCCCCAGGCCGTAACTGCCGGCGTCCACGCGCGTCAGCAGCCCGGCGTCACACAGGTCCTTGACGTAGCGATACGCCGTGGCGCGCGACAGGCTCATGCGCTCGGCGATGGTGTCCGGGTCGATCTTCAACGTCTGTGGACCGAACAGGTCCAGGACACTCAACAACTTACTCAGACTGCTCATTTCGTTCCTAGAGAAGGGGAGGCGTGCGGGTAAGCACTATAGGCGAAAACGCCCCAGATCCAATGTGGAGCGGGGCTTGCTCGCGAAAACGGTACTTCAGTGACGGCTGTGTGGACTGACATGCCGCTTTCGCGAGCAAGCCCGCCCCCACACGTCATCACTCTATATTGAGAACGTATTAATTGCATATAATCTCAAAATAAGAGATTTAACTTAAATTAAATCTTGTTATGAGTGTCTTTATATGTGATAAATCTCATCAAAGAAAACGCTCAAGTGAGAGGGCTGACAATGAATGGCGCACAACTAATAGTGAATGCGGCAGCGGCAAGTGGTATCGAATACTGCTTCGCCAACCCGGGAACCACCGAGATTCCGCTGGTGGCCGCCATGGCCAGTGCACCCGCCCTCAAGCCGGTGTTGTCGTTGTTCGAAGGGGTGTGCACCGGCGCGGCGGACGGTTACGGTCGTATCGCCGGCAAACCGGCAATGACCCTGACGCACCTGGGCCCGGGCTTTGCCAACGGCATCGCCAACCTGCACAACGCACGGCGCGCCAACACGCCCATCGTCAATGTGATCGGCGACCACGCGTCATGGCACGTCAATTACGACCCGCCTTTGGCCAGCGACATCCAGGCCCTGGCCGGTACTGTTTCCGGTTGGGTACGCACCTCGCGCACCGCGTCCGGTGTGGGCGAGGACTTGCAGGAAGCCATGCGCGCCGCCTGGCAAGCCAAAGGCCAGATCGCCAGCTTGATCCTGCCCATGGACCTGCAATCCAATACGGCGACCCACAATGGGCAGTTCAGCCCGCTACGTGCGCCGGTCCGGCGCTTTGCCGGCGACCGTATCGAAGCCGTGGCCCAGGCGCTGCGCGATGGCCAGCGCCTGGTCTTCATCGTCGGTGACCAAGGCTTGTCAGTGGCCGGCCTGGAAGCGGCGGGGCGCCTGGCGCAACTGCCCGGCGTGCGGATGTTTGCCGAGACTTTCCCGCGCCTGAGCTACCGCGGCGGCGGCTTGCCCGACCTGGATCGCTTGCCGTATTTCCCGGAAGTGGCAATTGAGATCCTCGAGCAATACGACAAGGTTGTGTGCGCCGGTGTCGTGGAGCCCATCAGTTATTTCGGCTACGAAGGTATTCCGTCACGGTTGGCTGAGCGTGAGCGTCTGCTGTCGCTGGCCGAAGTGGGCGACGATGTGGCCGGGGCGCTGACCGCGCTGGCCGATGCGCTGGATGCGCCGGCCTATGTACCGACGCCGCAGGACATCCAGCTGCCGCCGGGCGAGGCGGCTTTGAGCCCGCAGTCGGTGGGGCAAGTGTTGGCCGCCGCGCTGCCGGACGACTGCATTGTCTCGGTGGAGGGCGGCACCTGCGGCTATCCGTTTTTCACCGCTTCTGCCCGTGCCGCGCGGCACCGTGTATTGACCAATACCGGTGGCGCCATCGGCCAGGGCATTCCGGTGGGTTTTGGCGCCGCACTGGCCGAGCCTGGCAACCGGGTGTTTTGCCTGCAATCGGACGGCAGCGCCCAGTACACCATTCAGACCCTGTGGAGCATCGCCCGCGAGCAATTGCCGGTGGTGATCCTGATTGCCGCCAACCACCGCTACGCGATCCTGCAGAACGAACTGCGCCGTTTCGGCATGACCGAGCTCGACCCGCAGGCGCTCAAGCTGACCGTACTCGACAGTCCGCGTATCGATTGGAAGGCCCTGGCCAAAGGGTATGGCGTGCCGTCCTGCACCGTACACACCAACGCCGAATTGCAACGGGCGCTGGCCAACGCCGCCGCCAATGCCGGGCCTTGCCTGATCGAAATGGCGCTGTGAAGGAGTCGACCATGAACCTGCTCCAATTATTGCCTGCCGTCCAGGCGTTCCTGGACCAGCCCGGCCGCCTGTTTATCGGCGGTACCTGGCAGGACGCCGCCGGCGGTCGTCGCTTTGCCGTGGAAAATCCGGCCACTGAACAGACCCTGACTGAAGTCGCCCAGGGCGATGAGCGCGATGTGAATGCGGCCGTGGCAGCTGCCCGCGCAGCCTTCACCGGCGCCTGGGCCTTGCAGTCACCGGCGCAGCGCGGTTTGTTGCTGTTTCGCCTCGCCGATCTGTTGGACCAGCACCGCGAGGAGCTGGCGCAACTGATCACCCTGGAGAACGGCAAGCCGATCGCCAATGCGCGCGGTGAAGCGGCCAGCGCGGCGAACATCATTCGCTACTTCGCCGGCTGGCCCACCAAGATCGAAGGCAGCACGCTGCCCGTCTCGCCGGCCAGCGGCGCGCCGATGCTCAACTACACCCTGCGCGAGCCGGTGGGCGTGTGTGCGCTGATCGTGCCGTGGAACTTCCCGTTGACCATGTGCGTGTGGAAGCTCGGTCCGGCGCTGGCCACCGGTTGCGTGGCGGTGCTCAAGCCCGCCGAGCAGACGCCGCTGGTGGCGATTCGTCTGGTGCAACTGATTGAAGCGGCAGGCTTCCCGGCGGGCGTGGTCAACCTGATCACCGGCCTGGGCGTCGACACCGGCGCGCCACTGGCGCAGCACCCGGACGTCGACAAGATCGCCTTCACCGGCTCGACCCAGGTCGGTCGGCTGATCGCCCAGGCCGCCACCGGCAACATGAAAAAGGTGTCCCTGGAGCTGGGCGGCAAATCGCCGAACATCATCTTGCCCGACGCCGACATCGTGCGCGCCGCCAAGGGCGCCGCCGATGGGATTTTCTACAACCAGGGCCAGGTGTGCACGGCCGGTTCACGCCTGTATGTGCATGCCAGTATGCTTGATCAGGTGCTCGAAGAACTGCAGCGTCATGCCGCCGCCCACGTACTCGGCGATGGCCTGGACCCGGCCAGCAGCATGGGCCCGCTGGTGTCCGCGCGGCAATTGAACACCGTCAAGGGTTACCTCCAGCGGGGCCAGGAAGAGGGCGCCGAACTGATCTGCGGCGGCGGCCGTCCCGAACACCTGGAGCGTGGTCACTTCATTGCTCCGAGCGTGTTTTTGGACCGCGCCGAGCGCGCCTGCGTGGCCCGCGAAGAAATCTTCGGCCCGGTGCTGACCGTGATGGCCTGGACCGAAATCGACGAACTGGTGCTGCGCGCCAACGACTCGCCCTATGGCCTTGCCGCCGGCCTGTGGACCCGCGACCTGCGCTCGGCGCACCGCGTGGCCGCGCAGCTCAAGGCCGGCTCGGTATGGATCAATTGTTGGAACGTGGTCGATCCGGCCTCGCCGTTCGGCGGCTACAAGCAATCCGGCTGGGGCCGGGAAATGGGCAAGAACGTGATCGACGCCTACACCGAGACCAAAAGCGTCTTCGTCGATCTCGCCTGAATCGAACAATCACAAGAGGAAATGGCAATGGATCTGGAATTGAAAGGCCGTGTGGCAATTGTGACCGGCGGCGGCATGGGCATCGGCAAGGAAGTCGCACGTTTTCTGTCCGAGGAAGGTTGCAAGGTGGTGATCTGCGCGCGGCGCATGGCGTTCCTGCAACTGGCTGCCGAAGAGATCACGGCACAGACCGGTAATGAAGTGCTGCCGCTGTTCTGTGACACCAATGACATGAAGGCCGTGTCGGAGATGGTCGATGCGGCGTACAAGCATTTCGGCCGCATCGACATCCTCGTCAACGGTGCTGCCGCGCCGTCTGGTGTGGTACGCAATGACATCGAGCACGCCGGCGACGAGGAGTTGCTGTCGGACCTCAACACCAAGGTGATCGGCTACTTCCGTTGCGCCAAGGCCGTGACCCCGCACATGAAGGCTGCCGGCTTCGGTCGCATCATCAACATCGGCGGGCTCACCGGGCGCAGCAGCAAAGTGCTCTCGGGCATGCGCAACCTGGCGATTGCCCACATGACCAAAACCCTGTCCGACCAGCTCGGTCCGTCGGGCATCACGGTCAACCTGATTCACCCCGGCGTGGTGGATACCCCGCATATCCAGGAGCTGTACGAGCGCGAAGCGGTCAAGCAAGGCAAGACCGCGGAACAGGTTGAACAGGCCTACATCGACGCGACGCCGATTCGCCGCACCCTGGCACCGATCGAAATGGGCTGGCTGATCGGCTTCCTGGCGTCGCCGAAGGCTGGCGCGGTAACCGGTGAGTCCATCGGCATCGACGGTGGTTTGACCCGTGGCATCTATATCTGAGGAGTATCAGAGATGAGTAACGGAACCCTTTTAGTCGCCACCGTCGGGCAGGCGGTGATTCGCAGTGCCGACGATGGCAAGACCTGGCATCGTCTGGGCCTGGGGCAAGACCTGGAATTCGACGCGATCACCCGCTCCTTGAGCGTGCATCCCGACACGCCCGAGCGAATCTATGCCGGCACCGACGTGGGCTTGTGTGTCAGCCACGACACCGGTGGGCACTGGCAGCGCGTCGATTCGCCGTTCAACGGCGAGACGGTGTGGAAGGTCGCGGTGGACCCGCAGGATGCCCAGCGGATCTTTGTCGGTACCGGTGCGCCCTCGCGCGCTGTGCTGTGGCGCACCCTGGACGGCGGCCTGAGCTGGGATCGCGCGCCGGTGGAGATCCCGGAATTCTGCGACGGCGTCAGTCGCCCACGTTTGCTGGCCTTCGCCTACGACCCCACCGACCGCAATCAGGTGTGGTTCGGCCTGGAGGAGGGTGGGCTGTTCCATTCCCGCGACGGTGGCGACAGCTGGACTCGGGTTGATGACCGCCTGCTGTGGGACTTCAACTCGGATATCCACAACATCCTGGTGCTGCCCAACCATGGCGAAAAAGTCATCGTGGTGGTGTGCGTCAACGCGGTCTACCGCAGCCTTGATGAAGGCTTGACCTGGACCGGCATTGTTGGCCGGGAAGCGTTCGGCCTGTACTACATACGCGCCATGAACGCGCCGCCGGGCACCGAGGACACGCTGTACCTGAGCATTTCCGACGGCACTCCCGGCACCACCAGCAAAATCCTGATTTCCCGTAACGCCGCCCTCAGTTGGGAGGTATTGCCGCTGCCGCAGCAACCCAACTCCTGCGTCTGGGCCATTGCCTTCAACCCGGCCAACCCGCGCCAGATCGTGGCGGGCACCAAGTATGGGCACTTGTTCACTTCTGACAATGGCGGGGACGGCTGGCAGAAGCACTGGCGTGAATTCAGTGAGATCGCGGATGTGCTCTGGACGCCTGCCGTGGCGCAGATCAAGGCCGGGCATCAATCCATCGTCAAGAAAAACTGAGGAAATCGGTGATGAAAGTCAAAATCCTTCGGACTCACTTATCGCTATTTGTGAGTGATCCTGATGTGTCGGCGCGCTGGTATGCCGACATCCTGGGCATGCACGAAAGTGCCCGGGGCGAAAGCTGGGTCATGATGGCGTTTGGCACCAAACATCACGACATCGCCTTGATTCGTGCAGAACCGGGCGCCCATCAGGGCGGCCTGGGCCTGCAGCACTA
Organism: Pseudomonas sp. R4-34-07; assembly: GCF_003852375.1. NCBI lineage: Bacteria > Pseudomonadati > Pseudomonadota > Gammaproteobacteria > Pseudomonadales > Pseudomonadaceae > Pseudomonas > Pseudomonas sp. R4-34-07. Next base: position 2,148,193 of record NZ_CP027760.1, read on the forward strand.
CGGATTGGAAATCGAAGGTGACATGACCACCTTGCGCCAGCTCTACGGCATGTTGCTGAAGAAGGGGGTGGAGGTGGTGAAAATTACCGATCATGAAATCGGCAACGGCCTGTATTTCAACGACCCCGATTGCAATCGCATGGAATTCTTTCTCGAGACAGAGCATGACGATGCGTGCGGCAAGGCCCGCTTCAAGGCCGCCCGTGCGCCGAGTCGCAACATCACGCTTGACCCCCTTGACCCCCTTGACCCGATTTGAACCGAGGTTCACCTGATGAAAACCGCGAATTTTGCCAGCTATCACATCCGCAAATGGTACAGCTTCATCGAAGAAACCCTGGCCAACGAAAGTGGCCAACTGGCCGATGGCGAGCCGCTGTTCAAATACGCCGTGGCTGCCGTGATCGCCAACCCTTATGCCGGGCGCTACAGCGAGGACCTCTCGCAATTGACTGAGCCGTCGCCGCTGCTGGGCGAAGAGTTCGGCCGGCGCATCAAGGCATTGGCCGGCGCACATGAAATTGTCAGCTATGGCAAGGCCATCCTGGTGGGCAGCGCGGGAGAATACGAGCACGGCAACGCGTTCCTCACCAACCCGGCCGCCGATCCGATCCGCGTCGCCCTGGGCGGTGGCAAGTCGTGGGTGCCCTCGACCGGCAAACGCGGCGGGCCGGGTTCGACCATCGACGTACCGCTGGCCCACAAAGACGCGCTGTACGTGCGTTCGCATTACGACAGCTTCTCCCTGACGTTCGGTGACGGCCCTTCGGCTGATGAGGTAGTGGTGATTTGGGCGTTCGCCACCCGCGGCCGTTTGCATGCGCGGTTGGGCGGCCTGAAGGCCGAGGATGTAAAAGGTATTGACGGGCTGCACTGATAAAGGCGCAGCATCAAGCAGTATTGGATCAAAACCACAACAAGAAAGCGGTGAATAGCGATGAAGCAGGAGAAGACCCAGGTTGTCATCGTGGGCGGTGGCCCCAATGGCATCACGGCCGCGCACTATATGGGAATGTACGGTATCGACTGCATCGTCCTTGAACTGGCCGACGGCATCCTGCCTTATCCCCGTGCCGTGGGCATGGACGATGAGGCATTGCGTGTGTTGCAGGGCATCGGTATCGCCGAACTGGCGGTACGCGACATGATTTGCGATGTGCCGCTGCGCTACTACAACGCGCGCGGCGTGTGTTTCGCCGAGGTCAAGCCAAGTGCTGCCCACTACGGCTGGCCGATGCGCAATATTTTCATGCAGCAACTGCTCGAAGGCACCTTGCGTGAGCATCTCGGGCAGCGCGCCAGCGTCGAGTTGCGCCAGGGCCACGAACTGCTCGAACTTGCGCAGGACGATCAGGGCGTGACCCTGCAGGTGCGCGGTGCCGACGGCGAGACCTACCAGCTTCAAGCCGACTATGTGATCGGTGCCGACGGCGGTCGCTCCACGGTGCGTAAAAAACTCGGTATCGAACTGCTGGGGCTGACCCATCCACGCAAATGGGTGGTGGTCGATACAGCCAACGACACGCTGGACGCACCCTACACCGCGTTGCATGCCGATCCGCAGCGGCCTTTCGTGTGCATCTATTTGCCGTACCAGCAGCGGCGCTGGGAATTCATGCTGATGGAGGGCGAGGACGAAGCGAAAATGTGCGAAGAGGCAACGATTCGCAAGCTGATCCACGGGCATATCGGCGATGCCGTAAACGACCTCAATGTCATTCGCATTCGTGCCTATACCCACCACTCGCGCGTCGCGGCGCGCTTTGTCGAAGGGCGTGTGGCGCTGGTGGGTGATGCGGCGCATATTTCTCCGCCCTGGGCCGGGCAAGGCCTTAATTCCGGCCTGCGCGATGTGGCCAACGTGGCCTGGAAGCTCGCGGCGATTATCCAGGGGCGTGCGGCGCCCTCGATCCTGGCCAGTTACGACCAGGAACGCCGTGGTCACGCCACTGAACTGGTAGCCCTGGCCGACAATATGGGCGCCGTCCTTGGCTTGACCAACCCGCTGATGGCAGGCGTGCGCGACTGGCTGTTCCAGGCAGTCAACAGCGTCGACAACCTGCGTTCGCACTTGCTGGAGTTCAAGTTCAAACCCAAGGCGACCATCACCAAAGGGCTGGTCTATCACGAGCGGGCCGAATTGCGTGAGGATGATCTAGTCGGGCAACTGTTCATCCAACCGAATATCGAAGATGCGCAAGGTCAGCGCCGGCGCCTGGACGAAGTCCTCGGCAACAGCTATGCCGTGCTGGGTTACCGCGTGAATCCGCGCGAGCACCTCAGCGAACCGATGGCGGATTATTGGGCACGTTGGGGCACCTGTTTCATCCAGGTCAACCGGTCGCGCAGCGGCGTGGGCCGAAACCAGCCGTTGACGGCCAGCGACGCCGTGAGTGTGGAGGACGTGGATAACCGCCTGGGCGAATGGTTCTCCAAGGTGCGTGACTGCATCGTGGTGGTGCGTCCGGACCGATTTGTCGCGGCGATTACCACTCCGGAGCGGCTTGATGGCGTACTGCGCAAACTGGCGGAGCAACTTTCATGAGTGGCGCCAACGCACTGCTCGGCCAACTGTACGAGGCCTGGCGCACCGCCCAGCCCATTGCACCGTTGCCGCCCGAGGCGCTGGACCGGCTGGAAGGCTACGGTCTGCAGCTTCAGGGGCTGGCACGGCGCCAGGCCGGCGGCGAGCGGCTGAGCGGTTGGAAGGTCGCCTTTGCAGGCCGCGCGGCGCAAGCGCGCTTTGGCCTCGACGAGCCGGTGTATGGCGGCCTCACGGCGGTCATGGAGGTCGAGCCGGGCAGCACGGTGTCATTTGAGCGGTTGATTCAGCCCAAGCTTGAGGTCGAACTGGCGTTTGTGTTCGGGCGCACGCTGGTAGCGGGCGACTACGGGGATGAGGAGATTCTGGCGGCCATCGCCGAGGTGGCGCCGGCGTTCGAGATCGCCGACTGTCGCTGGCAGGGCTGGCATTTCGGGCTTGGCGCGTTCCTGGCCGATAACGCCGCCGCGGCACTGTACTGTGTAGGGCAGCCTGTGCCGTTCGATCCTGTCCGGCATGCGTGCGTGGCGTATCACTTGGAGCATGAGGGTGTGTATCTGGGCAGCGGCGATACCCAGGACCGAGAAGACAGCCCCCTGTTCAACCTGTGCTGGCTGGTGCGGCGCTTGCTGGCCGATGGTCATCGCGTAGAGGCCGGGCAGGTGGTGCTTTCCGGTGCGCTACTGGCGCCGATGGATATTCACCCAGGCACTTATCATCTGCACATGCTTGGCACGGAACTGGCTTTGGTTTTCCAGGCGGACGTTGCGCCTGTGTAACGCCAACCGATGTCACGGATGACTGAGCCACCTTCAGGCCAAAAGCAAGAACCCGGCCGCCGAGGAATGACGAATATGCTCGCTGAAGTCCGAACCTTCAATGACTCTCAACAGCACGCCGGCTCGATCCAGGGTTGGCAGCAGGTCTATGACCAGCTCGGTCGCGGCTGCCTGACCAGTGAGCTGCGGCAACTGACCGGTGATCGCTTCCAGATCTTCCAGGAGGTGCTGGACAAGCGGGTGGTGCAGCATGGCCGTTCGCCCCAGGGCCGCTTGTGCGCAGCCATGTCACTGGGCAACCCTCCGGTGGTCCAGGGGCAACGGGTAAGCGCGCAAAGCGTGGTGCTGCTGCGTGATGCCGAAGAGTTCGTGCTGCATGCGCCGCAAGGCACGCATTTTTTTGCATTCAACGTCGATGCCGTGCGTTTCGCCAAACTGGCGGCTTTCGAGTTATCCAATGATCAGCTCAAGCGTTTGACCAGCGTGCCCGCGCTTAACGTGGATGAACCGTCACTGCTGCGCATTCGTCAGCGCATTCACCTATTGTTTCGTCACTTTCTGGAACACGCGGACGCCATCAGCCCGGCGTCGGAAAAAATCCTGGAAGATGAGCTGCTCGGTGCGTTCCTCGATCTGTTCACCCACGCAGGCGACGAAGTGCGTGGCCGGCGTGGCAATTTCGCGGTCAGCGCCTATTTGGTCAGACGCAGCCAGGAATTGATCATTGCTAGTGGCGATACCCCGCTGAGCATCCTGGACCTTTGCGAGCAGTTGCGCGTCAGTCGCAGAACCCTGCAGAACAGTTTTCAGGCAGTGACCGGTATGCGGCCAGTAGAGTACTTGCGCAATTTGCGTCTCAACGCGGTCAGGCGACGCCTGATCGCAACCTGCCCGAGCAAGAAAAACGTCGGTGAAATCGCCGTGGCCATGGGTTTTTTTCACCTGAGCCATTTCGCCACGCATTACCGCGAGCTGTTCGGCGAATCGCCGTCGGAAACGCGCAGGTCACCGCGCTGAATCCGCCAGGCCTGGGTCCACCCGCTTGCCGATGTCCTTGAGCCGCGCCAGTTGGTCGATCATCGAAGGCGCTTCATCCAGGCAACTGACGAAGGTCCACAGGTAGGTCATCACCGCGTAGATATGCCCGGCTTTCACCGCTGGCGCCAAGGCCAGTTGGGTGATCGCGACCACGAACAGCAGCGCCGCCAGAATGCCAATGGACAGGAACGCCACTGCTTCACGGTCCGATAGCCCGATGCGCAGCCGCGACAGCACCTGATAGTGGCGGTGCAAGGTATGCGCCCCGACCGTTTCCACCAGGCCGATTTCCTTTTCCAGCCGATTGTTCAAGCGCTCATGCAAGCGTTGGTTGCGCCGCGCGAAGCCCGGCATGAGCGTGACGCATAGCAGCAACGCCAGCAGACAGGCCAGGCCGACCCAGGGCTCGATCACCAACAGCATGCCCGCCGCCCCGACGATCGACACCAGCGCGGTGGCGATTGTCGGCACGTGCTTTTCAAAAAAGTCGACGAAGTCGCGCGCCAGCACCACCCGCGCCGCCGCCTTGGAGGTGCTGTGGCGTTGCAGGCGCTGGTTGAGAATTACCGGTACCGCAAGGTCGGCGTAGATGCGCGTAAAGGTGCGCGTATCCAGCGCCCGCCGCGCCGCGCCAACCACCCAGAAGCCCAATACCACGGCGGCATACCACAATGCACTGGCGGCATCGCCGCGGATGATCGAGTCCACGGCAAACCCGGCGAACAGCGGGTAGGCCAGCAGCAGCGCATTTTCCAGTGCGACCAACGATAAGGTGCCGAACAATTTACCGGGATAGGCCCTGGCGATGGCCTTGAGGGTCTGGCTGGCAGATTGCTGTCCCAGTTTTTTACTTTCTTCGAGCAGAATCGGCGGTGTTACGGATGCCATGGTGCACCTGTGTCGCGCGTTGCGCGTTGATGAAAGTCGCGGGAGATGCCGAGCCGATGACGCGCTTCGTCGGTCATCAACAACAGATCGATCTGGACTTCTTCGATGATGATTTCCAGGGTGATCAGGATGCAGATGGTCGGCGCTGTCAGCAGCCAGTGATAATAGGATTGGGTTATCAGCGATGCACATACGCCCAACAGCCACAGGGCCAAGACACAAGAAGGCGCGTACTTTTGCAGGGGAATACAGAAGCGCTGCACCTTTTTGAGTTTGAATGTGTAGAGCGTCAGTGACGCTTCCAGTTGTTTAAGGGCGATAGGCATCCGCGCTGAATGCAGTGTCGGCATAACAGTTATCCACGTTGGAACGTTAAACAAGGGTGCCAGGCATTACACGGTGTGGCTGATCGCTGCCCGGCGTTCAAGGCCTGGCAGCGTTTGATTGAGCCAGGCGAGATTGACTGCTTCGACTTCCATCCATTCACCTCTGTTGGGGATTTCTTCGCAACTCATGAATGCGATACAACGTCCTTGTAGGTCCAGTAAGGCAAAGTGGCGATATTTAATTGCTCTTTTGAATAAAGAGATACGGAGACGCATGCCATCACCTTGGTGGGTGTTAATAGAGCAAACTTCGCTTCAAGGTTGTCAGGGTTCGATATTCAAAAGGGTTGCCGTTGGCCAACTGAGTTCAAATAAAGTGCCGCCATTTACAAGTGTTCGACAGGCCACGGCGCCGCCATGGGCCAGCGCGATCGAACGCACCACGGCCAGGCCCAGGCCACTGCCGCCCTGGGCGCGGGAACGCGAACTGTCGCCACGCTGAAACGCATCGAAAATAAGGGCGGCGAACGGCTCGTCGACACCCGGACCCTCATCCGCGACCCTCAGGAAATTGCCGCGCTCGTCACTGCCGAGCTGAACGCTGACGTTGCCCGGCGTGGCATGCCGGCGGATGTTGTCCAGCAGTGCCAGCAAGGCCTGGCGGATGCGGGCGGGATCGCAGTGCACGGGGCCCTTGCGCAGGTCCAGCAGCAGGACGAAACCGGCACTGTTCAGGCTGGGTTCGAACAACCGCGCTTCGGCCTCCAGCGCGTCGGCCAGCTCGACATGCTTGATTTCCAGCTTCAGGTAGCCGTTATCCCCCATGCCCACCACGCGCAGATCTTCAACCAGGCGCGTCAACCCTTCGACCTGGCTGAGGAGACTATAGAACTGCGAAGTGTCAGGCTTGAATACACCCTCGGCCAGGCCTTGCAGACGGCCGCGCAGGATGGTCAGCGGGGTGCGCAGTTCATGGGCAATCGCGGCGTTCCAGAAGGCTTGTTCTTCGGCCATGCGTTTCAATCGGTTCGCCATGCTATTGAAGTCATTCACCAGGCGGGCAGCTTCGCCCGGAGAAACGTCTGGCGCCACTGCCCGTGCATCCAGGTCGCCGTCGGCCAGGCTGCGCAGACTGGCCGCCACCGAGTTCAGCGGCATGAGAATGCGTCGGGACAATTTGACGGCCACCGCCACGCCGACGCCCAGGCTGACGCAGGTAATCAAGCTCATCCAGGCCCATTCTACGCCACTGGGCAACCATTCATCCGCCTCCAGCTCCAGCTGCGTCGGGGGCGACAGGGTCCAAAGCAATGCATAGAACACATAGGTGCCGACGACCGCGAGTGCGATTACACACAGCACCACGGCGGTCATCGACAAGATGATCTGCCGGCTCATGCTGTTGCTGACGTTCATGCCTGGCTCCCGAACCGGTAGCCGACGCCCCGGATGCTGGCCGGCACGCCGCGCATGCCGAGGTCTTCGATCTTGCGGCGCAATTTGCTGATATGGCTGTCGACCGTACGCTCCAGGCTGTCGCTCTCAGGTGAGCAGAGCACCAGCAGTTCGGCGCGGCTGAACACTCGACGCGGCGACTTTGCCAACTGCGCGAGCAACCTGAATTCGGTCACCGTCAGTTGCAACGGCTGTTTTTGCGTGCCGATGCGCACGCTTACCTCATGGTTGTCGATGTCGATCTCGAATGGGCCGACGCGCAGCACACTGTGGCCGCTGCCATGTCCCTGATCGGCGCATCGGCGCAGTACTGCCTGGACCCTGGCGATGACCTCCGCCGGGTTGAAGGGTTTGACGATGTAGTCATCGGCGCCTATGCGCAGCCCCATGAGCTTGTCCATGTCCTGATCCTGGGCCGTCAGCATGATCACCGGCGTGTTGCCGCGATGACGAACTTCCGCCAGCACCATCCAGCCGTCCAGCTTCGGCATCAGCACATCGAGCAGCACCAGATCGGGCTTGAGCGCCTGATGCAGCTCAAGCGCGCGCCGCCCGTCCTGCGCATGCACGGTTTTAAAGCCGGCGCGCTTGAGATAGGCCGCGAGGATATCGGCAATCTCCGGCTCGTCTTCGGCGATCAGGATCAGCGCCTGGTTGGCGCTCGATGCAAGGGATGATTCAGTCATGGTCTGCTCGGTCGATGTGCTATGCCGTGGCTCAATGCTGCAACGGTGCGCAGTTTTTCAGCAACGGATTGGATGATGCCTCATCAGCATGCACGTTCAGCGTAGGGTTTATGGAGAAATGATGGAGACCGAAACTTAATTTCCCGGCGAGGGAAGGGAGGGCGGGGTTTCAGGCGAAGCTGATGCGCTCGTTATAGGCGTTTCGCAGCATTGTGCGTTGGTATTCGCAGGGCGTTGTACTGACCAGTTTCTTGAAGTCGCGCAGGAAGTGCGACTGATCGGAAAAGCCCAGGTCCAGGGCGAGTTCCGAAAACGATACATCGTGCTGGGTATTCAGGGTTTCCAGAGCCGCCTGGCAGCGGATGATCCGGCAGAAGGTCTTGGGTGACAGGCCAGTGTCCTGGCTGAACTGGCGATGAATGCTACGGCTGGTGTAGCCACTGAGGTGTTCAAGCTGTTGGATGCGCAGGTCGCCGCGGTGGGCGAGCGCCTGTTGAATGACCATGGCCGTCAGCTTTGAGGTCCTGCCCATCAAGCGCGGGATCAGGTAGTCGTTGAACAGCTTCATTTGCTCCTGCAACTGCGGGGCCTGGACGATGCTCTCGAAAATGCGCTGGGCAAATGCAGACACGTCCAGCAGGTCCCATTCCTGTTCGGTCAGGTCCTCGGCCAAGACGTTGATGAAACCCGGAATCACCCCCGGCGAAAAGCGCACGCCGAAGTAATGATGACCCTGCAGCAACTGGACCCGCTGCGCCTCCAACGGCGTGCCACAAATCCTCACGGTGGGGCGCGTGGCATCACAGTCGAACACGATGTCCACACAGCCATCCGGGACCGCCAGCAGGTCGGCCGAGTCGGCAACGTCAAAGGCATAGAAATGCGAAATCGCCGGGTGATCGGAAGGCACTACCGAATACCGCGATGAGTTGAGCACGAACCAGGGTTGTTCGTACGCGGTGTGGTGCCGCAGCGTCGGCGCGCACAGGTTGACCATCATAGCACCTTCAAGTGGAGACATCCGGGAATAATCACGCATTTATCGCGCCAGTACGTGCGCGCGGAATGCACCGTGATGTCCGAAATTTACAATACCGCCGAAATTCGCCCGCTGATACTCAAGGTCGATAGCGTGGGAGCAGCGCCTACCGCAGCGATATTACCTCCAGTCCGAGAATAATTATGTCCATTACTAAAAAAATAGACTTCATCTACCTGTCCGAGCAGGACATGATCCGCGCTGGCGTGACCGACATGCTCGCCTGTGTGAACACCATGGAAGAGATGTTCGGCCTGCTGTATAGCGGCGACTATCGCATGGCCGGGCCGAACAATGATTCCCACGGCGCCATTGTGATATTCCCGAAGGATTCGCCGTTCCCGAACATGCCCAAGCCCACCGCTGACCGGCGCATGATGGCGATGCCGGCCTACCTGGGCGGCAATTTCTGCACTGCGGGCGTCAAATGGTACGGCTCCAATATTGCCAACCGCGAAAAAGGCCTGCCCCGCTCGATTCTGATGTTCACCCTCAACGACCCCGACACCGGCGCGCCGCTGGCGCATATGTCCGCCAACCTGCTGTCGGCCTATCGCACCGGCGCGATCCCCGGCGTGGGCGCGCGGCACCTGGCCCGCAAGGATTCAACGGTGGTCGGTCTGCTCGGCCCGGGTGTGATGGGCAAGACCACGCTCGCCGCATTCATCGCCGTTTGCCCGCAAATCGATACGTTAAAGATCAAGGGCCGAGGCGAGAAAAGCCTGAACGATTTTATCGCCTGGGTGAAGGAAACCTACCCCCAGGTAACCACGATTAAAGTGGTCGATAGCCTCGAAGAAGTGGTCCGTGATTCCGACCTTGTTACTTATTGTAGCTCCGGTAAGACGGGCGACCCCTCAATCTACCCAATCGTTAAACGCGAGTGGGTCAAACCGGGGGCCTTCATGGCGATGCCGGCATCCTGCTCCCTGGATGAAGGGATGGAGCGTGCCGACGTGCGCAAGGTGCTGGACAACACCGGCCTCTACGAAGCCTGGTTCGAAGAATTGCCCAAGCCTGCCCACCACTGCGTGCCGGTGATCGGGGTGCGTTTCATGGACATGATCGCCGAAGGCACGATGCAACCCGAACAGCTTGAAGACATCGGCAAGATCATTGCCGGCGATGCCCCAGGGCGCAGGAACGATGAAGAAATCATCATCATGTCGGTCGGCGGCATGCCCGTGGAAGACGTGGCCTGGGGCACCGTGGTGTACCGCAATGCAATCGAAAGAGGCATCGGCGTGAAACTGAATCTGTGGGAAACCCCGGAGCTGCGCTGAGCCATTTCCTATACAACTGAAGAGACCTTCGACATGACAAAAATCATCAAGCTCAAGACCGGTTCCCCGTTTGAAGACCAAGCCAGCTATTCGCGCCTGGTGGTGGTGGACAACTGGATCTATGTTTCCAACACCGCCGGCCGTAACCCTCAAACCAAATTGATCCCGGAAGACGTCCTCGAGCAGGCGCACCAGGTCTTCGCCAACATCGAAACCGCGCTGGCCGCCGTCGATGCCAGCCTGGCCGATGTGGTGTGCTCGCGCGTGTTCATCCAAGACCCCAAGGATGTGCCGGCGGTGATGGCCTTGATCGGCGAGAAGTTTCGCGGCGTCGATCCGGCCAGCACCGTTACGTGCCCGCCGCTGGGCTCGACGGTCTACAAGGTGGAATTGGAAGTGACGGCTTATCGCAACGCTTCCAAGGCGCAAGTCGACGTCATTCGCCTGTCGCAGTAACCCGTTACGTGGCTGTGCGCGTGCGCGGCTGACCTTAATTGCTTATCGAGTCTTGATCATGGCCCCGACGATTGCGCCCGTGGATACGTCCACCGTGTTTCCCACTGCGACCTGCGTCGTCATTATCGGCGGCGGCATCATCGGCTTGACGGCTGCACTGACGCTGGCCGAACGCAATATTCCGGTGGTGGTGCTGGAAAAAGGCCGTATTGCCGGCGAGCAGTCCTCGCGAAACCTGGGCTGGGTGCGCAAGACCAGCCGGCACGCGCACGATATACCGCTGGCCCTGGCCGCAGACCGCTTGTGGGCGCAAATGCCCGAGCGGGTGGGCGCGGATGTGGGCTATCGGCAAGAAGGCATCATGTTTGTCGCCCGCAACGACACGCAAATGGCCATGCATGAAGGTTGGCTCAAGTCGGTCGAGCATCTGTCCCTTGATTCTCGATTGCTGAGCAAACGCGAGATCGAACAATTGGTGCCGGGCGGCGAGGGCGACTGGGCCGGCGGGATCTACACGCCGTCCGACGCGCGTGCGGAGCCGACCCTGGCCAGCAGTGCGATTGCCAAGGCGGCCATGGCCCTGGGCGTGGTGATCATCGAGCAATGTGCGGTGCGTACGCTGCAGATGTCTGCCGGCAAAGTCAGTGGCGTGGTTACTGAAAAAGGCGAGATCCGCTGCGATCAGGTATTGCTCGCCGGCGGTATGTGGTCGCGGCGTTTTTTGGGCAACCTCGGTGTGTCCTTGCCGACGCTGGCCTTGACCTGCTCGGTGTTGCGTACCCATCCGATGCAGGGCCCTACTGAAATTGCCGTGGGCGCGCCGGACTTTTCGTTTCGCAAACACAAGGACGGCGGCTTCATCATTACCCAGCGTGGCAAGCTGGACGCCTTCCTGACCCTCGATCACCTGTTGCTTGCCAAGCAATACATGCCGCAATTTCGTGCGCAGCGCAGCGTGTTGAACGTGTCGCTGGGCAAGTATTTTTTCAACGACCTGGCGCTGCCCCGGCGTTGGTCGGCCGACAGCATCAGCCCGTTCGAGCGTGTACGCACGCAAGACCCCGCCGCCAACCCGCGGCTGAACAATGATGCGATGAACAACCTCAAGGCGGCCTGGCCGGTATTCGAGCAAGCCCGGATCGCTCAAGCCTGGGCAGGCACCATCGATGTGACCCCGGATTCCAACCCGGTAATAGGCCCGGTCGCGCAAATTCCCGGCCTGACCGTGGCCACCGGTTTTTCCGGGCACGGCTTTGGTACTTCACCGGCGGCGGGTCACCTGGCGGCGGATATTGTCAGCGGGCACGCGCCCATCATCGATCCCAGCCCTTATCGCTTCGATCGTTTCTAAGTCGATCCAGGCCCTGCACTCACGGAGCAAAATCATGTCCCCAGACAGCCGCTTTTTCACCAATCGCGCCGGCTTGCGTTTGCATTTTTTACGTTGGGGCGACCCGAGCGGCGTGCCGCTGGTGCTGTTGCATGGCTTGCGCGCCTATGCACAGACCTGGGAGTCGTTGGTCGAGGCGTTGGGGGGTGGTTATTGCATCTACGCCCTCGACCAGCGCGGTCGCGGGCTGAGTGACTGGGCCCCGGCCGCGAGCTACCACACGCAGTCTTATGTTGAGGATCTTGAGGACCTGATCGCCCATGTGGATCTGCAGCGTTTTGTCTTGCTGGGGCACTCATTGGGTGGGGCTAACGCTCTCGAGTATGCGCGGCAACATCCGGGTCGTTTGGATGGCTTAATCATCGAGGACATTGGCCCCGGCTCCTCAAGCCAAGGCGATGGCGCTGCGCGTATTCGCCGCGAGATGGGCCAGACGCCGTTGCACTTCGACAGTTGGGAAGCGGCCCGCGCATTCTGGAAGGCTTCACGCCCGGGCTTATCGGAGCAGGGCCTAGCGTCGAGGCTGACATATTCGATGCAAAAGTGTGACGGCGTGATTGCCTGGCGCCATGATCAGCAGGGGATCGCCGAGGCACGGCTGAGTATCGAACCGACGGATTTGTGGCCAGCGGTGCGCGCGCTGGATTGCCCAAGCTTGTTCATTCGCGGCAGCTGCTCGGACTTTCTGCCCCCCACGGCGCTGCAGGCGATGAGGGCCAGCAACTCGCACGTGCGGACGGTGGAGGTCGCCGACGCCAGTCACTATGTTCACGACGATCAAGGTGCTGTATTCAATGCGCTAGTTGCAGACTTTCTTGCAAGCCTTGCGCGCTCCGAATGAAGCCCACTTTGCGCTTGGTTGCTCTGCTGGCCTCGCTGACGGCCTTCGTGCCTTTTTCTATCGATACCTACCTGCCCAGCCTGCCGCGGATTGCTGTTGAACTGTCGAGCAGCACTGCTCACGTGCAATATACGATTAGCATTTTCCTCGCTGGCTTGTGCCTGGGCATGTTGTTTTATGGTCCGCTGTCGGACCGCTATGGGCGGCGCCCGTTGCTGCTGGGAAGCCTGGTGCTGTACGGTCTGGCGACGCTGGGTTGCCTGTTTGCTGCAAACATCGAGCAACTCATCGCCTGGCGCTTTATCCAGGCGCTTGGCGGGGCCGGTGCAATGGTGCTGGCCAGGACTGTGGCCAGAGATCTGTACGGCCTGGCGCAGGCCGCGAAGGTGCTGTCCTGGATGCAAATGCTGACGATGATGGCGACGCTGGTCGCACCAATGGTCGGCACCTGGCTGGTACTGATCGATGGTTGGCGCACCATATTCGCCGTGCTATTCCTACTATGTGGGCTGTGCCTGCTGATGGTCAGCGTGGGCTTAGAAGAGAGCCTGTCGCCGCAGGCTCGAAGCACCTCTGTGAAAGCGGCGTTTGCGGCCTATCCGAGTATTCTCCGTCAACCCCGGGCAGTGGCATTGATCCTATGTATGTCACTGACGTTTGGCGGTGTGTTCGCCTTTATCACCGCTTCGCCCTTTGTGTACGTGGAGTACTTCGGTGTGTCGCCGCGCACGTTCAGTGCGCTGTTTGGCCTAAATATTTTAGGCATCATCATGGTGAGCTTTATCAATGCCCACTGGGTCAATCGCCTGGGGCCACCACGTATGCTGGGGTTTGGCGCAGTTGTGGCGGGTGGAGCGGGGCTAGCGTTAATGGTCGCGGGATACACGCAGTGGGTCGGCCTGACCAGTATCGTGTTGTGCCTAATGCTGTACATGGGTGTCACCGGGTTGCTGGGGGCCAATTGCACGGCAAGCCTGATGAATATGTTCCCGACGCAGGCGGGGGCAAGCGTCGCACTGGGGATCTCAATGCAGTTCGCCTTCGGGGGGCTGGCGAGCCTGTGGGTCAGCCGCATAGCGGACGGCACGCCATGGCCGATGTGCCTGGTGGTGGGCTGTTGCGGGCTTGGCTGCCTTTTGGCATACGGCATTGCGCGGTGCGCGCCGGCGATGCCTGCTGACGCCGCATACCCGTTATCTGATCGTTATTGCCGAGATTGCACGGACGAAACCCGGTGCGTTGCTCATCAACACCGCGCACGTCCCGTTGGTGAATGACAACGCGGTGTCCGACGGCCTTGCAGCTGCCAGCGATTGCGCCTACCACGTAGGGCAGGGCGACGACAAAACCCAGAGCTCCACTGGAGATGCCCAGGCTTTTGATGATTTGCGGGAGCCAGATACCGATACCGACCGAGCCCACGATGCAGCAGAAGTTAATGGCCGCGAGCGTGAATACTTTCGGATTGGTCAGGGCTGCCCGCAACGTGTTGCCATGGGAGGCGCCAATTGCTTTTTGCTCTTCAGACAGGCGATTGTTGAGCCAGGTTTTTTCGCGATCCGATAACCACCGAGCCTTCAAGGGAGTGTCTACCAGCAAAAAGAGGCACGCGATGCCCAGAAGTACAGCGGGCAGCGCTTCGGTAATGAGCAGTAGCTGCCAGTTCTGTAACCCCAAAACGCCGTGTTGTTCGAGCAACCAACCCGACAGCGGTGAACCGACGATGTTCGCCACTGGTATGCCGAGCAGGAATGTGGCGGTCGCCTTGGCGCGCCACTTACCCGGGAACCAGTAGGTGAAGTACAGATAAACCCCTGGGGTGAATCCGGCCTCGGCAACCCCCAGCAGGAAGCGTGCAATGCTGAAGCTGATTGGGCCGGTAGCGAACGCCGTAGCCATGGAAATGAGGCCCCAGGTAATCATGATGCGAGCAATCCATATCCGCGCGCCAAAGCGTTGCATCAGGAGGTTGCTGGGGATTTCAAAAATGAAATAGCCAAAGAAGAATAGACCGGCGGCCCATCCAAACATCGTTGCGGTCAGCCCTAGATCCTTGTTCATGCTGATCGCCGCGAACCCTACGTTTGTGCGGTCGAGATAGCTGATGACATAGCAGATAAAAATGAACGGAACGACGCGCCACAGGATGCGGCGCATCAGGCGCTCACCCTCGGCGTCATCAAGCGGCGCAGAGTTGCTCTGATTGTCGTAAGTCATGTTGTCACGTCTCTTATAGTTGTTGTGTGAACTGCACTGCGGATTCAGGCATGGGAGTACATCGGCAATCCGGGTGCGGCGGTTTCGACTTGCAGAATGCTCCCGGTTTCGGACTCGACAATGAACAGCGTCTGACCGTCCTCGCCACCAAACGCCAGGTTGGTATTGCTGATGCCCGCGCAAGAAACGATGCGTTGCAGCGGTTCTGCCACTTTCGAAAGTTTCCAGACGGAACCGAAGCCCGTGTGCGCAATGTAGAGATTGCTTTCTGCATCAAGCGCCAGCCCATCGGGGCCGCCGAGGCCTCCGTGCAACTGGGCGAAGCCCCCGACCTTGCCAACGATTGATCCGTTGCCAAGCGGGATACGCCAAATCTGTTGGGCGCGAGTGACTGCAATCAGCAGGTGATTCAGGTTGGGGTCGTAGACGATGCCGTTGGGGCTCGGGACGGTATTGAGCAGGCAAGTCAGGTTGCCATTGATGTCGAGTTTGTAAACCCGACCGCTCGCATCCTGCAGGCCGGTTTGGCCTTGATCGGTGAAGTACAGGTCACCATTCGGCGCGAAGACGAGGTCATTCACGCCCTTGAACCCTTCGGACCCCGCCGACGCCAGAAATGGCTGAATATCGCCGGTTGTCGGATCGAGCACCATGATCCCGTGCTTGTAATCCGTGATGAAGATGCGCCCGTCCTGGTGGATTTTCAGGCCGTTCGGCCACCCGTCATAAGTGCATACCAGTTCCCATTCGCCGAGAGGGGAAACCCTGAAGATGCGCCCGTTGGGGATATCGGTCACATACAGGCGACCTTCTCGATCAAACGACGGCCCTTCCAGAAACGAATCTATTGCTCGACCTTGGCGGTTGGCATTCGCCCAGGCCGAGGGACGTGCGTTGCGAAAGTGGTCCGGCAGACGCGTGAACACGCTGGTCTGGAGGGTCGGTGGGGCGGCAAAAAAACTCATTTTCGCTCCTGGCGGCGGGATGGGCGTGGTCGCCCATGAATTGTTATTAATCTTGTTTAATGCAATGTCGTTTCAAAATAAAACAATTTCTGACGAAAGGCGATCTGTCTATGTCTAAAAAATAGAATTTAGATGAGGTAAATCCACGAGCTTGACGACGAGTTCGCTTTGTGTGCCATATAAAAAGAAATGGCATTTCAAAAAAACAAAAATAATGAGGTCGTCCGTATGCTCCGTTCGTTCCGGAAAAAGGGTTGTCGCCCTGCGTTATCCGCTTGCTTCGCCTCCATCACTTGCGCGCTTTTAGCTGGCCCCGCATGCGCTCAAACCGAGCAGGATAAAGTCACGCTCGCCATCCAGTACGGCTATGCCTACCTCCCGGTCACGGTCGCCGACAAGCTGGGTATGTTCCAGGCCCATGCCAAAGCCCATGGTCAAGCGCAAACCACCTTTGAAATCAAACGCATCAGCGGTTCGCCAGCTATCAATGATGCCTTGCTCAGCGGCAATGTGGACATCGGAGGTTATGGCCTTTCAGGGACTCTGGTGGCTTGGAGCAAGACCCGTACTTCACTGGATGTCCGCGTGCTCTGTGGCCTTGTGGCGGGTGACAACGGTCTTTTCGTCAATGATCCTTCTATCAAGTCCATTGCGGACTTCAAGCCCGACGACAAGATCGCGGTCAGCTCTCCAAGCGGTCAGCAGGCACTGTTGCTGCAAATGGCTGCGGAGCGCCAATTCGGCCCCGATGGGGTGCACCGATTGGACAACCTCATGGTAAGTCTGCCGCATCCCGATGCGACCTCGAGCTTGCTTAATAGAACAGGGGTCAAGGCTTACATCGGGCCAAACCCTTATAGCTATCAGCTTTCCCAGGACCCGCGTGTCAGCAAGCTTTTCGACTTTTCCACCGAACTGAACCTGCAAATGACCAGTGGCGTGCTGACCAGCACCGGGCGTTTCGTCAAGAAAAACCCAGAGCTTAGCGCTGCGGTAGTGGCCGCCATCAGCGAGGCCAACGATTACATCCGTAAAGAGCCGCGTAAGGCCGCAGAACTGTTTTTAGCCAGTGAGTCTTCAAGTCTTTCAGTTGACCAAGTGGAGGCGATGCTGCGTCAAGTGAGTGGCGAGTGGTCGGTGCAACCTCACGGCGTCATGGCGCTGGCAGACTTCATGGTGCGTTCGGGGGCGCTCAAAACCGCTCCAAGTGACTGGCGACAGGTGTTCTTCGCGCCAGTATCCGAAGGGGAGGGTAGCTGATATGGGGGCTCTCTCATCCCTTTCTCGTCCTGAGGTCGCGACCCGCGCGCTGCTCACCGTCGAGAACGTAACGTTGCAGTACAAGACGCGCGAACAGTTGATCACGGCTACTCATGGGGTATCTTTTAATGTGCAGCGCAATGATCGTTTTGTGCTGCTGGGACCGTCGGGTTGCGGTAAGTCGAGCCTGCTCAAGAGTGTGGGTGGGTTCATCGAGCCCGCCGCCGGGCAGATCTGCCTGGAGGGACAGGTTGTGCGCGAACCCGGTCCGGATCGGATGATGGTGTTTCAAGAGTTCGATCAACTGATGCCATGGAAGACCGTTCTTGACAACATCATGTTCCCGCTTCGGGTATCCGGCCGCTTTCCACGCAATGAGATTGTCGAGCGCGCCACGCGTGCAGCCATAAAGGTGGGGCTTGAAAAATTCAAGGATGCCTACCCGCATCAGCTCTCCGGAGGCATGAAGCAGCGTGTGGCTATTGCCCGAGCCCTGGCGATGGAGCCCGCCGTCTTGTTGATGGACGAGCCGTTTGCAGCGCTTGATGCGCTCACTCGACGGCGCATGCAGGAGGAACTCTTGGCGTTATGGGAGCAGGCGCCCTTCACGCTGATGTTCGTTACCCATTCCATTGACGAGGCCATCGTGCTGGGTTCGCGGATTCTAGTGCTGACCCCGCATCCCGGACAGGTGCGTGCCGAGCTCGACGCAAGTGCATTCGGCTTTGCCGAGCAGGGGTCGCCAGCCTTCGGGGCATTTCAGCAGCGTATCAATCGAATGCTCTTTGGTCACAGCGAGACTGCTCATGAATAAGCAAGTGATTCAAGCACGTCCAGATATCGAGTATGCCCCTGTCAGAACCGGACAGGTCGGTGATATTGCCCGTCGCCTGGGGCTGGTGGAGCGTCTTTACGCCAATGCTGGCGTGCGACGATCACTGGTATTGGTGGTGCTGGCGTTGATTTGGGAGGTCTATGCACGCTACCTGGGTAATTCCCTCATGTTTCCTACATTCAGCGAGACCGCTGTCGCAATGGCGCAGGATTTGGCCAGTGGGGTGTTGCCCTTGGCGGTGGCCAGTTCGCTCAAAGTACTGTTGATCAGCTACGCATTGGCTATTGCGCTGGCTGCTGTGCTCACCACATTGGCGGTCTCGACTCGGCTGGGTACTGACGTGCTGGCGACATTGACGGCCATGTTCAACCCTTTGCCAGCCATCGCCATTCTTCCATTGGCCATGCTGTGGTTTGGCCTGGGGATTCAAAGCTTGATGTTGGTGATCGTCCACTCCGTTCTCTGGGCCGTCTCACTCAATACGTATTCGGGGTTTCAGTCGGTGAGTCAAACGCAGCGCATGGCTGGGCGAAATTACGGTCTGCGTGGTCTGGGCCTTGTCCTCAGGATTCTGATTCCCGCGGCCGTACCTTCAATCCTTGCAGGCTTGAAGATTGGTTGGGCGTTTGCCTGGCGTACGCTGATTGCCGCGGAATTGGTGTTTGGTGTGTCGGGCAATTCAGGCGGGTTGGGCTGGTATGTTTTCCAGCATCGCAATGCATTGGAAACCCCCAACGTATTCGCGGGTTTACTGATGGTGATTGTCATCGGCCTAGTGGTTGAAGGGTTGGTGTTCCGCAGTATCGAAGTCCTCACCGTGCGTCGTTGGGGCATGCAGGGCTAATCAACAATAACGCCATAATAATTAACTCCGGGCGTCCACCAGGCGCTCGTTGGGAGCATTTGCCTTGAAAACCGTAATCACCTTCTCTCGACTGACGGTAGCCTTGTGTTGGGGTCTTGTTGGCGTGCATGCACATGCTGACTTTCTTAGAGATAGTCACGCCGATATGTCAATGCGTAACTTTTACTTCAACAGCGACAACCGGGACGGACCGGCCAAGCCTTCCATGATTGAGGAATGGGCCCAGGGCTTTCTGCTTGACTATCGCTCCGGTTACACACCTGGCGTTGTAGGGTTCGGTGTGGATGCCATGGGTATGCTCGGCATTACATTGGATAGCGGGCGTGGGCGTCATCCGGGCAGTTCGATGATTCCGTCCGATGGCGACGGGGCTGTAAATGAGTGGAGTCGGTTTGGCGCGACGGCCAAGTTGAAAATGAGCGAAACCGAGCTTCGGTATGGTCAGTTGATGCCAAAGATTCCGGTCCTTGTGGCGTCGGACGGCCGTCTGTTGCCGCAAACGTTCCAGGGCGTACAGATACAGTCCGGGGAGCTCAAGGACTTCACATTGATGGGTGGCGCGCTGGATCGTGCAACGGGGCGAGCCCCTACTGACCGCACCGGGCTGGCTGTGAGTGGGGGTACCCAGCAAAGCAACCGTTTTTACTTCGCCGGGGTCGATTATCGCGTTGATAAATCGCTCACGCTCCAGTACTACACCGGGCAGCTCGAGGACTATTACACGCAGAATTTTCTGGGGCTCAACCACAGTTGGAGTCTTGGCGATGTGGGTTCCCTGGCCACTGACCTGCGCTATTTCCGTACTCGCTCCGACGGGGCCAATGGCACCGCTGCCGGCCGCTCTCAAGGCTACGTGACCAGTGGCTACACGGCGGATGGGGACGGCGAGGTTGATAACAGTTTGTGGAGCGCGGCACTCACCTATCGCCTGGGTGGCCACGCTGTAACGCTGGGCTATCAGGATGTATCCGATAACAGCAATTTCGTTCAGATAAACCAGGGTTCCATCGATAAAGGCGCGGGAGGCAGCAGCCTGTATCTGTGGACCGACAAAATGCTGCTCAGTTTTACGCGTGCGGGTGAGCGCACCGGATTTGCGCAATACGCTTACGACTTTGCGGCTGCTGGTGTTCCAGGACTTAAAGCCTCTGTGATGTACCTCAAGGGGGACCATATTCAAACCGCAAGTGGAGCGGAGCAGTCAGAGTGGGAGCGAGACGTGTCGCTGGACTATGTTGTACAGACGGGCACCTTCAAAGGGGTCGGGTTCGCCTGGCGCAACGGTATGGCGCGCAGCGAGGCCGCGCGTAATGGTGATCAGAATCGCCTGATCGTCAACTACACACTGCCGTTATTCTAAACGTCCAGTCCTGGAGTGATCATGCAATCTCCCCATGCACCTGTACGACCGGATTGGCTTGCGCGGGTGCAAGAACCTATCCTCGACCCTGCTCGTTCTATTGTCGATGCGCACCATCATTTGTGGGAACGACCTGGGCAGCGATACTTGGCCGAAGACTATTTGGCCGATGTAACCGGCGGACATCGAGTGGTTGCGTCGGTTTACATTCAGTGTCGTTCGATGCTGTCCGTCGATGACGCTGAACCTGTTCAGACTTTGGGTGAGGTCGAGTACGCCAATGGCGTTGCGGCGCACAGTGCGAGTGGGCTGATGGGGGATTTACGCATGTGTGCAGCCATTGTCGGCGGTGCAAATCTTTTATTGGGTGATGATGTCGCGCCAGTCCTGGAGCTGATGCGGCACAGAGCAGGAAATCGATTCCGGGGTATACGCAATACCACCGCCTGGCATGCTGATCAGCGGCTTGTATCGAACCCGAAACCTGCGCCTCCCGGCTTGCTGCAAGTGCCGGCGTTTCGGCGGGGAGCCGCTCATTTGGCGCGACACGGTCTCAGCCTCGATGTATGGGCTTATCACACTCAGTTGGACGAGGTCGTAGAGTTGGCGAAGGCTTTCCCTGAACTCATCATTGTTGTGGATCACTTGGGCGGGCCGTTGGGCGCGGGCCCCTATGCTGGAAGACGGGATGAGGTCTTTGTTCATTGGGCTTCTATGCTGGTGCGGCTGGCGCGGTATCCGAACATAAGGATGAAACTCGGCGGTCTGGGCATGAGAGTGGCAGGTTTCGATCTGGATGCGCAGCTTGATCCTCCTGGCTCCTCTGAGCTTGCCCAACTCTGGAGACCCTACCTGATGCATGCGATCGAAACGTTCGGTGTCGAGCGCTGCATGTTCGAAAGCAATTTTCCGGTGGATAAAGGGATGTTCAGCTACCTTGTGTTGTGGAATGCCTTTAAGCGAGTGGTTTTCGACTTCACTGACGACCAGAAGGACAGGTTGTTCAGTGGAACGGCTGGCGAGGTGTACCTGGGGGAGGGCAACTGACGGCGGTATTCCAACTAAACGCTCGGTCATGCGTCCGCGACGCTTCACCATCGCACCGATGACGAAGATCAACCTGGCCCACGCATCACGGCATAGGTATTTACACAGCGTTCAAAGGCTGGAAAATCCCTCTGTGGTCAGCGGAAGGCCCCGCAGAAGTGCGGTGATCAGCAGCAGGGTGTTCTCCCCAAACGACTATTCCAGTACGACCAAACCCACCCTTGGCTACGCAATAGTCACGGGGATGGCGAGGAGACTATCGTTGTAAGATAATGGATTTTCCTGCCCTGACAGTTTTTCAGACGGGCCCAGCAATAGAGGTATATTCGATGGTAAAGGCGCGGCCGCGTCCAGCGGTGAACGGTGTGGCTTCGGCTGACCGAGTCTTGACCGTTCTGTCTGCATTTCGAATCGGCGATTCTGCGTTGAGTCTGGTTGAGCTGGTGGCACGAACGGGGCTCATCAAGAGCACGATCATGCGCTTGATGGTTTCGCTTGAAAACCAAGGCTACATCACGCGGATGACCGACGGGCGTTATCAGTTGGCCAGCGAGGTCATGAGGCTTAACGCGGTGTATCAGGAGTCGCTTGATCTTGAGCGTCATGTGATGCCGCGACTGCTGCACCTCTCCGGTCAAACGGGTGAGACCGTTTCTTTCTATGTTCGCCATGGCGCCTATCGGATGTGTCAGTACCGCGTGAATTCTTCACATCGCCTGCGACTCAATATGCAGCCTGGCGATATGCGTCCCATGGACGAGGCAGCTGGAGCCCAGGCGTTGCGGGCACCTTTTCATGTCGGCATTGCACTGGAAAAGCCTTACTATTCTCGCGGTGCGACGGATCCGCATGCGTCCTCTATCGCGCTGCCGATCTACGGGGGGCAGCAAGAGTTGATGGGCGCGCTCGTCATATCAGGGCCTGCCAGCCGACTGACAGAGGAGTGCGCCGATAACTTGAAGGACATTTTCTTCGAGGCTGCGCGCGACCTGATGCGCAGCCTGGGGCTAAAGCCGGCGGACGGCCAAACCGCCGGAGTGGAGTCAGAAGCCGTAAAGTGAGGTGGGGTTGTCGCGCAGAATCAATTCGCGTGTACCTGCGTCCGGAGCCCAGAACGCCAACAGATCCAGGATATTAGCGTCATCAGGTTTCTGGTCTATTGCAAGTGTCGGGTGGGGCCAGTCGCTCCCCCACAGCATACGTTCGGCGTTATGCTTGATCAGCGCGCTGGCTACCTTGCTGACGTCTTCATACCTCGGCGCCCCTGTCTTTGAACGCAAGTAAGGGGCGGACAGTTTGACCCAGGTTTTTTCATTATTCAGCAGCCGGGTGATCGAGGCGAAGGCGGCAGAGTTCAGTCCATCCGGTTGTGGCACATGTCCCATGTGATCGATGACCACCTTTGCCGCAAGCTTCGCCAATCGGGGCTCCAGATCGACCAGAAGCGGGCCGGGTGCAATCTGAACGTTCCAGCCCAGTTCATTCACGCGCAAGGCAAGCGATTCCAGGTCATTAAGTGCCGCACCGCCAACACTAAGATTAAACCGTATGCCGCGCACGCCGGCGCTGTCCAGGCGCGCCAACTCCCTGTCGGTGATTGAGCCATCGACAACCGCGACCCCGCGTGCATCGCCGCGGCTGCGAAGCAACCCATCGAGCAAAATGCGGTTGTCGGTGCCATACGTGGATGGCGTTACGATAACCATCCTTTTCATGCCCAGGCGTTTTTGCAGTTGACGATAATCTTCCAGTGAAGCATCGGGCGGGAACAAGGTTGCATTGGGTGCAGTGGGATAGTGGCCGTCATACAGGTGCATGTGGCAATCCACGCTGCCGGCCGGTGGCGTAAGCTTCGGCCTTTCATCCCCTTGGCTGAAAGGAACGTTTGCAAAAGCGCCCATGGACGCAGCAGCGCCCAGTGCACTGCCTGCTTGCAGAAAGCGGCGACGAGATAGAAGCATCGCAAAACCTCTTGTTATTATTTTTACATCGCGATACCAACGCTCCGATAGGGAAGCGCTGGCATCGTAGCCTTGATTAAGAAGTATCTACTTGGCGATCATGGACGCGCCCAGCTCGGCTTGTTCGCGCTGACGCTTGCGACCGACCACCAAAACCATGACTCCGGCCAATGTGCAGAGGGCTGCCAGCGGCATGAGCGCCAGGGCATAACTGCCGGTTGCATCGTGGATCGCACCGTAGGCATTCACCATCAGGCCGCCACCGATCAGGTTGGCCATCGCGCCGACTGCCGCGAGCCCTGCGGCGGCGGTGGAGGATGACAGCCAGCCGGAAACCAGTGCCCAGAATGGGCCTTTCATTGAGTATGCCCCGACCAGAACCATGGTGAGCATAATGACGGTCGCGATCAGCGAGGAGGTGAACAGCGTCATGAGCAACCCAGCCGCGATCAGCAACAAGGTCGTTGCCGTGTGCCAGCGACGTTCCCCGGTGCGATCGGAACTGCGTCCCCAAAAGATCATGAGTACCGAGGCGATGCCATAGGGAATGGCGTTCACCAGGCCAATCTCCAGGGAACTCAACCCGAAGGTCTTGAGCAGCTGAGGGGCCCATACGCTCATGGTGCTGCCAGCGGCGGACGCGCCCGAGTAAATCAGTGCGAGCACCCAGATGTCTTTATGGCGCAGCAGCTTCCACAAGGAGATATGCCCGATTGCAGTTTTTTTCGAGGCTTCTTCAGCCAGGCGTTTAGCCAACCAGCTACGCTGTTCATCAGTGAGCCACTTGGCTTGCTCGGGGCGATCCGTCAGCACAAACAGGCAGGCAAGTCCCAGCAATACAGCGGGTATGCCTTCTAGAATGAATAGCCAGTGCCACTCGCGCATCCCCATCCAGCCATCCAGGCTGAGCAAAAGGCCGGACAGTGGCGAGCCAATGAAGTTGGCCGCAGGAATAGCCACCATGAAGATCGCGACCATCCGTGCACGATAAGCGGAGGGCAGCCAGTAGGTGAGGTAAAGAAGTACGCCAGGGAAGAAGCCCGCCTCGGCGGCGCCGAGCAGAAATCGCATCACATACAGCGAATGGGCGCCCTGCACGAACGCTGTACCCGCAGAGATGAGCCCCCACGTGATCATGATCCTGGCGATCCAGATACGCGCGCCATATTTTTGCATGGCCAGGTTACTGGGTACTTCGAGGAGGAAATAAGCAACGAAGAACAAGCTGCTCGCGAAACCAAAAACTTTCGCCGTCAGGCCCAGGTCTCCGTTCATCTGCAGCGAAGCCATGCCGATATTGCCGCGGTCTATGATCGCGATCAAATAGCAGATGATCAGGAAGGGCAGGATTCGCCAGGCGACCCTGTGCATCGTACTGCGCTCTAGCTCGCTTATGGGGGACGTTGCTGTAGTCATGAGGCTCTCCGATTGTTATTTTTTCTGGAGTGTCGCGTTTCATTTTGAGGTTCCCGTTTTTCAGGGAAGACAGTGGGGATCACTCCACAGCTGAACAGACATCGAATAGGTGTCGGTTGACAACGCAGCGAGGATCCAGAGCCTTGCCCGCCCACACATCGAAAATCTGTTGAAGCGCAACGAGGCCTACGCGGTCGCGTGCCTCGGAGGTATTTGCGCCGACGTGTGGCGTGGCCACGAGTGTCGGCAGGCCCCAGAGTGGGCTGTCGGCAGGGGGCGGCTCCGGATTGAAGGTGTCCAGGCCGGCGCCGGCTATCTTGCGTTCGCTCAATGCCTTGACCAGTGCCCCGGTATCAATCAACTCGCCCCGGGCGGTGTTGATCAGGATGCTGCCCGGGCGCATGCGCGCCAGCTGTGCAGCCCCGATCAGATTGTGGCTGGAGTCGGTCAGAGGGCAATGCAGGCTGATGATATCGCTCTCGGCCAGGAGTCGATCGAAATCGTCCTCGCGCTCCACGTGAGCGCGTTGCGGTAGTTGCTTCAAGTAGGGGTCGTAGACCTTTACCTTCATGTTCAAAGGGGCAACCAGGTCCATCAGGATGCTGCCAATCGAGCCCAAGCCAACCAGTCCGAGCGTCTTGCCAAACAATTCAATGCCGTTCGCCGAGGACTTATCCCAGTGACCGTCGCGCATGCGTGCGTCCAGCAATGCGGTCTGGCGCGCCACGCTGAACATCAGCGCGAAGGCGAGTTCGGCCACGGACTGCGCGTTGGCGCCGGCAGCGATGCTGACCGGAATGCGATGGTCTGCGGCCGCCTGAATATCAATGGTGTTGTAACCCACGCCGTGCTTAGCAATAGATTTGAGGTTGGAGGACGCCTCAATCATGGCGCGGGTCAATTGCCCTTGGCGGACAATGATTGCATCGGGTTGCTCCGCACGGATTATCGCTTCCAGCTCTTCAGAAGAAAGGTAGGGTGTTGTGGGGATTACCCTGACGCCTTGGCTCGCGGCCAGGTTCATGGCGTCAGTGGCGAGTTCGGGCCCGGTAAGCAGGATGGTTCGGGTCATGACAGGTACCTTGTTTTTATGGTTGTGGCTGACGGTCGAAAATGATGCATTGCAGTGAGTCAACACTACCATAATGAAATGACGTTGCAATATTGATGATGAAAATACGAAGATGTGCAGATTGCTGGTGCGAATTTGATGTTGATTTTGAATAAATGAAATGTAATTCTGAAATTAAGGTTTGGCTGCTTGGCCAACGACTGCGAATAAATTCAATAAAACAACGTCAATAGAGGTAGGTCGCATGAGCATTGGATTCAGGGTTTTGGAACGTGCGCGCAAGGTCGATGCCGAGTGGGTCGCACGTTACCGGGAAGTTCCAGTGGCGAATGTCAGCGACTCAATGAACCGCATGACCGCCGGTGGCGCCAAGCTTCGTCCTATGCATCGTGCCGGTGTGCTGGCTGGCCCGGCGCTCACGGTCAAAGCCCGTCCGGGCGACAACCTCATGCTGCATTACGCACTGGATATAGCGGAGCCGGGTGATGTGGTGGTCGTCGATGCTGGGGGCGATCTATCCAATGCCTTGATCGGCGAAATGATGGTTGCTTACGCCATCAAGCGCGGTGTCGCGGGTATCGTTATCAATGGCGCGATTCGAGATTCGGCAGTCATCGGCGCGGATGATTTTCCCTTGTTCGCGGCAGGCATTTCACATCGCGGCCCTTACAAGGATGGTCCGGGTGAGATCAACGTGCCCATTGCGATCGATGGTATGGTGATTGAGCCCGGCGATCTGATTATTGGCGATGATGACGGCCTCTTGTGTGTGCCATTCGATCAAGTCGGCGAAGTCTATGAGTGGGCGGCTGCCAAGCATGCCGCCGAGAGCAAGCAGATGGAGCAGATTGCTATAGGCACCAACGACCGTACCTGGGTACTGGAATCGCTGAAGAAAAAAGGTTGCCTGCTGCCGTAATCTGCCATTGATGCGTGCGGGGCGGGCATTACTGTTACTTGTCAATCAGGAGCAATGACTTGCCTGACCCCCACACCACGCACCGTAGTCAGTGGCCTGCATCCGTGAGGGCGCTGGCACATCGCAATTTTCAAATCTATTTTGCAGGGCAAGCCGTTTCCACCCTAGGCAAGTGGGTTCAACAAGTCGCGTTGTCGTGGTTGACCTATCACCTGACAGGCTCGGCGGTGCTGCTCGGCGCTATTACCTTCCTCAGTCTGGCGCCACAGCTGCTGATTGGCCCTTTGGCAGGCGCCTGGACGGATAGGCACGACAAGCGTCGCCTGCTGATTATCGTGCAGACCGTCCTCGCTCTACAGTCCTTGGCACTGGCGATTCTCGCCTATGGGCAATGGATGAACGGCCTGACTATTGCGCTCATGGCTTTGCTGCTCGGATTGCTCAATGCCGTGGAGACTCCGCTCCGTCAGGCGTTGATCACAAGCTTTGTTCCTGATCCGGCCGACCTGCCCAATGCCCTCGTACTTAACGCCATGTTAATCAATGCGGCTCGCTTTGTCGGGCCACCCTTGGCCGGTGCCTTGATTGCCTTGGCGGGGGAGGCAGGCTGCTTTTTACTGACTGCCCTGGCGTTTCTGTGTCTGCTGATCGGGCTCATGAAAGTGCGCGTGACGCCAAGCCCAAGAGCCAGTGGCTCAACAGGTGAAGTGTTTCGAGAAGGGGTGCGTTATCTCTGGAGAACGCTTGAAGTTCGGCGGTTGATGGTCAGTGTCGTGATTATCAACCTCCTCGCGTCCTGCTATACCGCGTTGCTGCCCATTTTAGCCAAGACAGTTTATGAGGGGGATGCTCGCACGCTTGGGTGGCTATGGGGCGCTGCAGGTGCCGGCGCTTTCCTGGCGACCGTCGTGTTAGCGGTAAGCGGTTCAGCGTCGAGGTTGCAGCATTTTATATTGGCTGGAGCGGTGTTATGCGCAATGGGCTTGCTTGGGCTGGCTGTGCCTGGCCATCTACTGCTGGCGTTAGTGTGTTTGGCAGTCCTCGGGTTTGGGATCACCGTGAGTAATGTGAGCAGTAATATGCAACTGCAAAGTGGCGCGCCCAGCGCACTTCGCGGACGAGTCATTGCGTTTTACATCGCATTGCGTTTCGGTTTCGAGGCCATTGGGGGGCTGTTTGCGGGACTAATTGCGGCCCACCTGGGGGCGCCTTTGACGCTTGGCATAGCTGGTGGACTGTTGTTAATGATCGTTATTGGTCGTGAAATCGCCAATCGTGGGTAACGTGCCCTAGGGGCAGTCTGAAATAGAAGCTGGAGCGGGTCTGCGATGACACCCGGCGTATTGCTCAGGGGCAACGGCGCTGGTTGGGGATCGGATTCGCGCCGTCGACGCTGTACGGCGCGCTACCTGAGCTTATCCGACGCCTGCGCAGCGATGGCGGTATCGAGCTGGGCCTGTCGGAAATGGTCATGTTGCAGCAGGTCGAAGCCCTGAAAAGTGGGCGTATCGATATCGGTTTCGGGCGCATCCACATCGACGCCGCCGTGGTGCAAAAAAGTTATACATCAGGATCCCCTGGTCGTGGCGCTGCCCGCCGGGCACCACTTGCTGGGCGCGACGGTAAGCATGGAGCAATTGGCCCTCGAACCCTTTGTACTCTATCCTGGCAATATTCGCCCCAGCTATGCCGATCATGTGCTGCGGCTATCTGCCCGGCATGACTTGAAGGTCCGTGTGGCGCAAATGACCAATGAACTGCAGACCGCCATCGGGCTAGTAGCGGCGGGTATTGGCATTTCCCTGGTACCGGCTTCGGTGCAGCGTTTGCACCGCGACGATATTGGCTACTCGCCCTTGTTGGAACCTTTGGCGACTTCGCCGATTATTGTCAGTTACAGGGCAGGGGATGAGTCGGCGTTGCTGCAGCAGTGCCTGACGTGGATCGCCAAATTAGCTGCATCGATGTCGCTCGCCGCTGAAGTTCAACAGGAGACATCTTCGAGGCACCGGGATGTTGCGCATCAAACATCGGACCTGTAAGAGCGATCTGGAAGTTGGAACGACTTTCATCTGGACTCACATGGAGCGCATGTTCCAGCTCGGGTGCGCTGCTTCTTGGATTACCTTGTCGAACCCTTCCGATACTGAGACAGCGTTGGTTAAGGGGAACTGTTTACAGTGACAGCTAATGAGTACACAATTCAGGCCATAAAGAAACTGTTACATTCTGAAACCCTAAGACTTTCAAGAATTTGGAGGGTGAGTAATGGTCCCGTCCGCTGCGCCATATTTAGCTTCGAGGCCCTTGAACTCCTTGAAGCGAAAGAAAGCGACCTTAACAGGTCGCTTTTTTTGCTCTTTTTTCAGGTGCGGTACCACGGAAATAGCATCCGTGAGCCGCTTTTTTCGTTTTCCGAATTCCACTGAAATCCATCTCCAGCCACGGTTTTCAAGTACGTATTCAAGTACACCGCTGGCACAGCCCTTTACGATTCCTTGTGCATCAACTTTCGGATGGGTCCTTCTACCGCTGGGTTGTATTCCCTTGCTTGATGCGGCCAGGAGTGTTCGGGATTGCGGTGTGTCGCTCAGTCTATCTATTGACCGACACACCGCAATGCTGGGCAAGCAGGCTTATCTGCATTGTCAGTTCGGCGGGTGCTGTTCAGGATTGGCGCAGAGGCCTCGTTAGCAGCTCAACCGAATTGACTTGCCGATTCAACTGCGGTTTTTGGCTTCCTGCTACGTGTCAGCTGATAAGCAATTGCCAGCCATATGAACCACCCCGGCATGACCATCAAGGCAACGCGGGTGTCAGGTCTTAGTGCCAGCAGGCACAGAACGAAGCCCAAAAAAGCCAGTGAGAACCATGCCATCGGGACGCCGCCCGGCATCTTGTAAGACGACTTGGCGTGAAGCTCAGGATGCTTTTTGCGATAGGCAATGTGGGACGCGAGGATGGTCGACCACGTGAAGATCACCAGAATCGCTGACACGGTGGAAACGATGGTGAATGCCGTCATGACTTCCGGAACGATGAACAGCACGAGTACACCCGCCAGCATCAACAGGGTGGTGAAGGCCAGGCTCAGCAGCGGCACACTGTTGCCCGACAGTCGCCGAAAAATACCCGGGGCGTTGTCCTGATTCGCCAGCCCGAACAGCATACGGCTGGAGGAGAATAAGCCACTGTTGGCCGATGACGCGGCGGATGTCAGGACCACGAAGTTAACGATGCCGGCTGCTGCGGGAAAGCCGGCGACGAGGAAAAGTTCGACAAAAGGACTTTTTACAGGTGACACCTGTTGCCAGGACGTCACGGCAATAATGCAGCCCAATGCCAACACGTAGAACAGGATGATTCATAGCGGAATCGAGTTGATTGCCTTGGGTAGGGTCCGCTCCGGAGACCGGGTTTCTGCCGCAGCGGTGCCGATCAGTTCGGTGCGGGCAAAGGAAAATATCGCCATCTGGAAGCCGGCAAAGAAACCCAGCACGCCATGAGGGAATGCAGCCTGCTTATCCACCAGGTGGCCCAGGGACGCGGTAACGCCACTGGGGGATACGAACGAGCTGGCAATCAGCACGATGCTCACGCCGATAAGCGTCACCACGGCGATGATCTTGATGATCGCGAACCAGAATTCGACTTCACCGAAAAGCCTGACCGTCAGCACGTTCAGGGCGAACAGTGTCGCGAGCATCCCGATAGCCGGTATCCAGGCGGGCAGGTGGGGGAACCAGTACTGGAAAAAGCCTCCCACCACGACGGCATCGCCGATCACCGCAACGCTCCAGCTCAGCCAATACGACCAGCCGAGAAAAAATGCGGCGCGGGGCCCCAGGTAGGCGCCGGCGAAATCCGCAAAGGTCTTGAAATTCAAGTTGGAAAGCAGCATTTCGCCCATGGCACGCATGACGAAGTAAACGAACAGGCCAATGATCATGTAGATAAGGATGATCGAGGTGCCGGAGAGGGCGATGATCTTTCCGGAGCTCATGAACAAGCCCGTGCCAATGGCGCCGCCCATGGCCATTAACTGGATGTGACGATTGCTGAGCGTGCGCTGCAGCGCAGGCTGCTCAGCCCGCTCTGATGAATTCGATTTCATTTCAAAACCTCTTGATCTTATGTTTTTGAGTTTTGGCAGAAAAGTGGATATCCAGCGCCATTGTCAGGAGGCAATGGCGGGTGACGGTGTTGTTTTATGTGGACAGTGACGGCCCCCAGTTCAAATGCCGGGGGCGTCACTCGCAGGTCAACTGGCCGTGCGCAGATGGGCGGCTTTGGCCGGCTGCTGATCCGGCATCTGGAACAGGTTCTTTATATTTTCAGGCGTGGGGACCAGGTGGATGTGCCGACCGACCTGATGTTCGTGCGCCATCGCCTGCAGGTAGCGAAGCGACGAGAAATCCTCAAGGGCAAAGCCCACGGAATCGAAGACCGTCACCTGTTCATCGTTCTCGCGTCCCTGGACGTCGCCTTGCACGATTTGGAAAAACTCGACGACGGGCGAGTCAGCCTCCAGTTGCTGAATATCACCTTCAATCCGCGTTTGAGGTTCAAATTCCACGATGACCCGGGCGTTGCGCAGGATGTCGGCGTGCAGTTCGGTCTTGCCCGGGCAGTCGCCGCCGACGGCATTGATATGCATGCCGGGCTCGATCATCTCGGGCGTCAGGATCGTTGCGTAGGCCTTGTCGGCGGTCACGGTGGTGACAATGTGCGCGCCCTTGACCGCCTCCTGTATGGAGTCGACGTGAATCACGTTGATCGTCGGGAAAGCCGCCAGGTTACGCAGCAGCTTGAGTGAGGCATCGCGATCAATATCGAAGATGCGGATTTCGCTGATGCCCAGCATTTCATGGAAGGCAAGCGCCTGAAACTCGCTCTGAGCGCCATTGCCAATGAGCGCGGGTGCCGGTGTGGATCGGCGGGAGGCCGGGCTTGCGCAAGGTCAGTTGCAGGTCGGGGCTGATCCGCACCCACCAGCCCTCGCGCAGCGCCATCAGATCAAGCGGCGCAGGCGGCGCGGCAAACGATTAATGTCCATGCGGGCGTCCTCCACGACCAGTGACCGTGGCGAAACGCTCCATCCAGGCCGGGAACAGTTCACCCGCCAATGCGCGCATTGTTTCCAAAGCAGCGGGGGCAGCGCGGCCTGACGGCTTACGGTATTCGACCCGATGCACCGGCCACTGCTGGGTAGCGGCGCGCGGATAGGCATCAATCGCCGGCACCGCCGTGTGCAGCACCTGGACCCCGCCGCTATGGCCGAACACCTGGCGCAGTGCCCGTTGAATTTGCCGCGCATCGGCCGAGACCGGGTGCACACGGTTGATCAACAACCGCAGCGGCGGCGGCTGGATGCCCAAGTGACGGTAGGGCGCAATATCGTCCAGCAACTGCAAGGTGCCCCGGCGCAGTGCGCGCGCTGCGAGGATCTCCGGGGTCACCGACGACAGCGCCAGGTCTGCCGCCAGCACCGCCATCTCCAGCAGCACACTGCGCGCGCCCTGGGTGTCGATCAGCAGCAGATCGTAATACGCTTCAAAAGTCGGCAACAGGTTGCGCAACCGCAAGCGCCCATCGGGGGCATGCAACAGCAAGGTGCCGAGCTGCCCCAATTCGTCGTTGGAGAGGATCAGATCCAGGCCGGGAATGCTGGTGCGCGACACCAACCGCTGCAGGTCATGCTCGTTCAAGGCCAGCAACTCATAAGCGCCGGCACATGCTTGGCGAGTCAGGGCAAAGTAGCTGGACAGGGTCGGCTGCACATCCAGATCCAGCAGCAACACGCGCAAGCCGGCGTCGGCGACAAAGCCGCCGAGATTAGCCGCCGTGGTGGTCTTGCCGACACCGCCTTTGGTGGAAATCAGGGACACAACACGCATGGTCATCTCCCCTCAGTTGCGCTCGGCGCGGCGTTCGGCGATCCACTGTTCAACCTCCAGCGAATCCCAGCCCACCGCACGGATGCCCAGTGGAATGCTTTTAGGGAAGCGCCCGGTACGCATCAGAGCGTACAAGTGAGCGCGCTTGAGGCCGGTTTTATGCTCGACATCCACCCGGCGCAGTACCCGGCGCTCGGCGTGGGAGGCTATGGAGGTGTTATCAGTCATGGTGATCACTCCGGAAGGCTTGTATAGGGTGATCGGTATTCAATAGCCTGCCTCAGCCGACGGCTACCGCAACTACGGCGCGTCCCACCGCAAGTGCGGCACCGGCCAGCAGGCTCAAGCGGCCAAGCTGCGGCGAGCGGCCGCGAAATGCTTTTGCATCGTGCGCTCGGTAATACTCACCCGCCCGCCGTGGTAGGTCATGACTGTCTGGATGATCGCCGCGTCACTGTCGAACTGGCTGTAACGCTGGCCACCGGGCGAGCTGCCGCGCAGCGCCGTCAGCAGGCCGTCGATGATGTTCAACAGTGCGGAGCGGCCGCGATCACTGAGTTCCTCGCCGGGCGGCGGCAAGCGCCGGATCTCGGCTAAACTACGTTTGAGCAGGGTATTGCGTTCCTTCAACTGCGCGGTTTTATCAGCGCACATGTCGAGCTGCACTTTCAGTGCCGTGTGATTAGCGGACATCTCCTGCAATGCCGCCCAACTCAGGCCACGGCGTTCGGCCGGGCCATACAGGAAACGCGGTTTTTCTTCCGGGTAGTTTTGCTGCATCCACGCCTTCAGATGCACCTCGCATACGCACAGGCCCGGGTCATCGAGTAGGCTCACGTCCCGGCAAATGACGCCGTGTTTGCCGAAGGGCAGATCACCGTTGTGCAGCCCGCAATAAAGCCGCTCGCTATTCAAATACAGGGTTGGCCAGCGTGGAAAGTCGTCCTGGGTCGGGCGCAGACGGTTACCGAGTTGGGCCAGGATCAAGGGTTCGAAGCGGTGCAGGTTGCTCCAGCGGATCGCCGCTTCAATCGGGTGGTAATAGGCTTTGATTAACGGAGTAGGTAGTTTTCGCATGATCAATACCTTGCATGAAAAGTGAAGTCATCAATCAATTCCTAGTTTGGGCGGCCATGCTGACAATGAAATAAACGAGGCGTGTGCCAGCAGCCGTCGCGGGTAGCATCTAACGAAACGGTGGAGTTTGGGGGGCGAAATACCGGCCAACGCCAAATACGCGCCCGGTAGACATGCTCGAAGAGCCGATACCCCTGGCGGCATCTGGAAGTGCAGGTTTTCCACACGGCAGCGCATGGAAAAGTTGCCGTAGGACCACACCGACGCCAACCGCGAATCCGCGCCGATGCGTGTCAGCGGCCGGTCACCTGGCTCGCCACAGCTATCATCCTGCGGGCGTGGCGGTGGCCAGGACGCAACATCGTCTGACGGGGCGCACGGGAATGGGGCAAGAGAATAGGGTGATGACTCCATTCGGCACCCTAGGAGTAGGACGAAAACGGGCGCGGTGCCTGGCTGAACCGCAGCGCCCCCCGTCAGGCAGGGGCTCAAGGTCTGGAGGGACAATCGGTTGTCCGATTAGGGCGTGACGGACCACAGCATCAGGCGGGTCGCTGTTGCGGTCAGTTCAAGATCGTCCTCACCGTTGAGGATGCGTGTGAACGCCCCCCACTGAGGGTCGAAATATTCCCCGAAATCGTCGCCGCCGAGCTCGTTGCGGGCCAACGCCCACCAGTCGTCGAACGCGTCGATATCGGGATTGCAGCCGACCGCGTAGGCAATCACTTTTTGGCGTCCATCGGCTTGGCGCTCGCCCCGCTCGGCGAGCCAGTAGACACCTTGGTCCTTGACCAAAATGATGCAGCATTGATTGGCGATGGCCTCTACCAGCACCGGCTTCAGATCGCTGCCTTTGAAGAACAATGACATGGAGGTCTCCTTGCAACAGCGGGACCTCCTACCGCAAGGGTGGGCGTCCCTTGGGTTGACGGAAGGATGAAGGTATGAGGCGGCCGATACGCCATTGACGCACCGCGGTCTTGAAGGCTTTGACCGCCTGGGACGTTGCTGGCGATGCCAGCGAACATGGCGGCAGCGTGGTCGGGGTGAGTGGCAGCCGGCATCCGTTAAACCGCATGAGGGACGTACCGGTTTATGGCGGTCAGTACTCATCTAGCAGGAACACTTCGGTAAAGTTCCGGGCTGATTCGGTGAAGATACGGAGGTCGAATCCATCGCCGACGGCGTAGGACGACAGCAGGTAGCCGCCGAGGGCCACGGCCGCACCGTTGTAGCGTCGATGCTCTTCGCGCACATCGTCCCAATCACCGCAGATATGTCGGCGCACATAGGGTAGCGGGTCGAGCCGGTCCTGTCGGATCAGGGCGTCCACAGAGCTGGAAAAGCTCAGGCCGTCCAAGGAAAAACGGGGCTTGGGGGAGCGCACATGGCGCTGCGCAAACACTCCGTGGTGCTGGGTCTCGGTACTTTAGCAGGGCAAATATCCCGACGCGGCGGTCAGCGTCACACTCGCGCCGGGGGAGGCCGGCTCTCCGCACGTATCCAATCCAATGGGGACACTTTGTTCGTTGAAGGTAACTGCGCCACTCCTGCTGCGTTGTGCGTTCGGAACGGTTGGTTTCCTTGACCGCAAATAGCAGGTAGCGCACCGCTTCAGGATAACGACGTATTTGGCATGGCGTTTGTTCTTCATGAGGTGCGTGTTGGAACCGTGAGGCTTTTGCCAAAATTATCTAATACATAGCGTTTATCGATGAGGTGATAGCTGCGAAGGCCAACGCTATTTCATCGCGGTCGTGTCTATCAATGCGATACGGCGTGCCGGTAATCGCTTTCAGCGCCGAGAGGACCATTGGCATATTCCGGCATATGCTCGGGTCATCTGCAAATGTCTCAGGCGGGTGAGGATGGCCGTAGGATGTCTGCAACCATGGGGATCCCCTGGGCGCATTGATATCGCCCTTGCTGGCGAATATTGGATCTATGGGCAACGCAGTGGTGCGAGCGATTGCCTGTGGCGATGTAATTATTGTGCGCTACATGCCATGTACGTGCTGGCGAGTTTCCTAGTGCTCTTTTTGGGACTGTCTCGCCGTCAAGACGATTGGTTCAGGGGCTGATCACTGCTGGGGATATATGTCCTAGCGATAATCAGGTTTGTGCATCTGCTTGAGCAGGAGGTAGAACGGCCGGTACGAAAAATCACAGCTCCCGTTATCGTAGATGATCAGGTCCCTTTTATTGTTTGGCTAGGGCAAATGCCTGATGTGAGGCTTTGTTTTAGCCTGGCCCGTACCGAATTGAATCTGCTTCAGCAGTTTTTATCCATTGACCTGTTGCAAATATCTCTAAGCTTAAGTCGAGCGGGGAGAGAAGAATATTTGATTTCAGGTGTGTGATTTCCTGACGGGTAGGAGCATTTTTATACATGACGTCTAGTTAGTTGGCCAGCCGTTCTCAGTTGAGATATTTTGCCTTCAATCTGAGTCCGGCCTGCCGCAGGAGCGTAATGGGTGAGCGCGAACCAGGCTGACGCTAAACGATCTTAATCCTGTGGTATACAGAGCTCAGACTGCTCAGACCTCGACGTGCAATCATTCGGTTTTGTGAGTGAAGAAGATATGCCTCTTCAACTCCAATTCTAGCGAAGGCTTAACTGGCTAGTTCAGCTCGTTTTTTAATTAGATTGCTTGAGGTCGTGTCAGGTTTGTGATTTGGCACGTTCGGTAAGCTCAGCGCTTCTTGTGAGAATACATTAAATTTGTCGCTTGATTTAATGCCGGAAATGGCGATATTTATTTCTTTAGCCTTAGCAAGCTGCGCCTGCATAGTGTTTTCAATATTTGATTTTAATTTTAGAATTTTATTGTTTGTGAGTTCTAGGATCGTATTGGTATCGGTGATAACTTTATTTGTCATATGTAACAGCTGTATATGATCGATTCTATCAGCGAGTTCGACCGCATTCTCACGTTGGTTTTGTAGTTCAATAATACTCTTTTCAATAAGATTGGCTTTATATGGAATAGACTGCAGCTCCGAAAAATTTGATTTATATGAGTTTACCAGTGGCTGGGTATTGTCACTAACGAGATCTTTCCTGCGTTCGGCAACCGTAATAACTGAGAGCGCTAAAACTTCTCGGTGATCTAGCAGGCTACTTTCCAGAGTCTTGATTTCGGTATTTTTCCTTGACATCTTCCCCTCAAGCGCTGAAATGCTTCTATCGGCATTACCCCAGGCTGGCGACAGTGAGCCCCGCTCACCATACATGTCGATTATGTTGCTTTTAGTTTTTTGATGCGAAGCTATTTTTTGCTTAATAGCATATTTATCCCCATTCAAGTTATTGATTTTTTCTTCTAGTTTAAGGATGTTGGAAAAACCACTACCCAACTCATTCAAAACCCCCCCAACTTCAGCTCTGAATTCAATACCTATATTGTTGTGAAGAATAGAATTTGAAATTTTCTGCACATGCTCATGGTGCCCATTCATCATTTTCTGCAGTCCAGTCAGTTCATTTTTCGCTTGGGTTATTCCTTTGTTGTATATTTCTACAGCGCTAAGTGCATGCGTCTTCGCAAGATTTGTATTGACCTCTTGAGGCATAAACTGCTTCAGTTCAGGGTGCTTTCCAACTTTCCTCGAAAGTAACTTTACGATTTTTTCGGGAATGTTTTGTGTTTCTTTCAGGCCCTCAGCAATACGTAACGTTCTGCCTGAAGAAATGTTGCCTCCCGTTATATTGTGAAACTTGATGCTGATACGATCTGTGACACTTAGCGACATAAATTCCCACTTGTTCGATTCGTTAATTGATGAGCCAGGCAAGTACTAAACTATTTAAATTTCTCCAATATTTCAGTAATAGAGTTAAGTCCATATGCTTGGCTGTGGCGAAGCAGCATTAAATTGTGTTTTGGGGCCTGGGTAGAGTATAAAATCGCATAGGTCAGTAAATTCCGTCAGGTATTTTCTATTGTGTCAGCCAAAAAACTTAAAGTTGCATAAAGCGATTCAGCTAGCATTGCTCTTGCGTCTAGTTAAACCTCGGTTTTTAATACCTGCATGAATGATGCGTATGAATGAAATCATCCTTGAGGATGTGGGATTTCTAACGCGGTTCAATTTTTGAGTAGTGCCTTCGCTAAGAGTATGAGACGCTTCTCGATTCAGCAAGGAAATTTCTATATAGTGCATGGAGGTTTCTGTGGGCTCGCATGTTCATAGCAGCACAGGTCTGTGCATAATCACACTTTGGAAAATATGACATCTAACTCCTCGTAACATGTGTCCATTCTAATTTTTTATTCGTGTGCGGAAGGGGTGCGATTGTTCTATTGGTGGAATACGTCCGCTGCAGTTGCAGTTGTGATAACTGCTCCCCTGAGACGTCTGCGTTGAAATTTCTCATGGGGCAAGGGAAATTTCCGAAGCGATTATAGGGGTTTCTCGATAGAGCGGCAGGTATTTGCATGCAATAATTAATGAGCTGGCCGATGGTGTATTGTTAACGTTGCTTATGGCCGCCGTCAGGAGCAACAAGGTGAAAGCTGCCTCTACGGTTAGAGAGCGGTCGAGCAATGATTTAGTAATCTCTTAATTATGTGTTCAGGTTCCCCGGGGAAGAATTGTTTCGTATCTTGCGGATGGGTGGGGGCAGGTTTCAGTGATGGACGAGCTGGGTAGATCATCATACTTTTTTGGTGCCATCATAATCTACTCAAGTTTTATTGCTGATTAATAAGTATGCTTATGTTTGCTTAGGTTGATGGGTATCAATATGTCTATATATGAAGGTTCTTCCGTACGTACGGGAAGCTCATGGCCTACAGATTTCGCATCGGTCAAAGATGGGCTTTTTGCTTGGCGTTTGACTGTCGGGACTGAAGACATATCCCTAATCAATGTTTCATCTGAGGACGCATGCCAAGAGCACTACGATTTTTCCGCCGGGTGGCACGGCTTGCTGGTCGGCACCGGGTTTGAGGTGATTTGCGGTGCAGGCCATGTGCAGTCTGTGAGCCTCGCTACGTTGGCTCGATTGCAGTTGTTCATTGATCAGTCGGGAGTGCTGCCTGGCGAAGATGTAATTACATCGCAGTCGTTTAATTCTATTGCCCTGGAAATTACCAACTGGCAATCAGATATTGAGTCTTGGTACCTAGAGCAAGGTTGGTGTGCTTCGCACAGTTATTTGCGGTTGGCGGCCTACCTGCGCCGAACGGAGGCCTATGGGTTGGTCAGCTTTTTATGGGGTAGTGGCACCGGTGCCGAAAAGTTGCACAGTTTGGCCAAGCGTTATGGGGTGTCAGTGCCTCATTTTCGCCGCTTATGCCGTCGAGTTATTGGGAAAACCACCAAAACCCAATTGCGTGATTGGCGTCTTGCCCGTGCATTAATGGATTTGACAGAAGGTAAACATACGCTTGTCGAGATTGCTTTGAATCACGGCTTTTCTTCTTCCGCACATTTTTCTCGGGAAATGAGTGAGCTGCTTGGGGTGTCACCGCGAGGCTTGTCTGATATCACCAAGTTGGCAGCTAAATGAACAGTGTTATAATGAAGTTACATACTAGATTAGGCTTGGGGTTTTTGTTTTTTCTAACCTCGGTTACCAGTGTATATGCCGCTGACGGGTACGTTGCGCGGCAAGATAATTTGCGAACCTTTTTTGAGGCCTTCTCAGGCGAGCTGGGGAAGCCGGTGGTCGTGAGTAAAGGCGCTGCACGCCGAACAATTACCGGAGAGTTCGTATTCAAGCAGCCTGAGGTTTTGCTAGGAAAGCTGTCTCGACAAATGGGCTTGATCTGGTATGACGATGGTCAATCGATCTATTTGTATGAGGCCTCTGAGGCAAAGAGAGCGGTTGTTTCCTTGCATAATATAACAGTGACGAAGCTCAATGCTTTTCTGCGACGTTCTGGCCTGGATGATGCGCGGTTCCCTTTACGCAGCGATGGCCTACGTACTTTTTATATTTCCGGGCCACCCATTTACGTAGATTTGATTAGCCAAGCTGCCAAGCTGATGGATGAGAACAGCTCGGATCTTGAACTGGGGCGACAGCGTATTGGCGTGATTCGTCTGCAGAATACATTCGTCGGCGACCGCTCGTATGCGCTGCGTGACAACAATGTGGTTATTCCCGGTATGGCAACCGTTATTGAGGGTTTGTTGCGTAATGAACAGCGGGCGGTTGAGGGGGTGGATTCGACCCGACCGGGCTCAACAAAGCTGTCGGATTTTACGCTGAAGGAGCTGGCAGAGAAAGCTCCGCAAGACGCGAGCGAACTGCCCCGTATTATTCCAAGGGAACTAGCGGCCGGGAATATTCGTGTCATGGCTTATCCAGATAATAACAGCCTTTTGGTCAAGGGCTTGCCTGAACAAGTGCGCTTTATAGAAAATCTTGTAGGGGCCCTAGATGAAGAGAAACGCCATGTTGAACTTGCGTTGTGGATTATTGATCTGCAAAAAGAAGATCTTGATCAGTTAGGCGTGAGCTGGCAGGGCTCGGCAAACTTAGGTGGGAATATCTCTGTTTCCCTAAATGGAGGTTCTCTCAGTACCCTAGATGGTCAGAGCTTCGTCGCATCGGTGCTTGCACTGGAGCGAAAAGACCGGGCTCGTGTGGTTTCACGTCCCGTGTTACTTACCCAGGAAAATACGCCGGCCATCTTTGATAATAATCGTACGTTCTATACGCAGCTGATCGGTGAACGCAGTGTGGAGCTGCAGCACATAACGTACGGTACCTTGGTCAGCGTGTTGCCACGGTTCTCTGCTGATAATCAGATCGAAATGTCGTTGAGTATTGAAGACGGCAATGAAGTTAAGCAGGCAGAAAACGGAACCCAAGGTGCTATTTTACCTACAGTAGGGCGCACCCATATCAGTACAGTGGCGCGTGTGCCTGCTGGTAAAAGCCTGTTGGTGGGTGGTTACACTCGAGACGAGAGCGGTGAGCAAATAGGGCGGATCCCTGTGCTCGGTTCTATTCCGTTTATTGGGCGCTTGTTTAGTTATCGGCAGTCCCGGCAAACGAATACTGTTCGGGTCTTTTTGATCGAACCGAAGGAAATCACTTCCCCTCTTGAATCACATGGAGATGTGCTGACTGGGACAGCGAACTCCGGGCGTTGGGGTGCAGAGGATGCCAAGCTTCTGAAGGCGTTAGGCCGCTGATGGTTACCTCTATACCCTCGGCCGGGCGCTCTCCTCAGCATCAACAGCAACTGCATATCAAGCGAGAAAGCCGAGAAGCGAAAGCGCAACAGTCTCAGGCAGCGGCCGAGAATGGAGCTGATTCCCAGATTGAGGACACCTCGCCAGGCGCGCAACTGCAAAAATTTATGCAGAGCGTTGATGAGCTTTCAACAGGGATGCGCAGTTTGTTGAATCGTCGTCGCTTTGAGAGCAAAGGAGAAAGTCTTAGCGATAGTTTTGAGCGTGTACTCGAAGAAGACCTTCTTCCGAGGGTCCAACAGATTTTAAGTATTGCCAAATCGGGCGGGCAGTCGCTTGAACTATTGCTTCAAAAAGCACGTAGCCTGTTCGCTGATGACAGCGACCTGGCGCTGGTTCTGAGTGAATTATTGCGGCGTCGAAATCTGGATAAGGCTCAGCGCAAACAGCTTGAGCAGATGCTGGAAACATTGGTGGTCCAAGCGCCGCCCAAGCGTCTGCGGGCGGGTATCAATTGCGCGTTGAAGGCAAAACTGTTTGGCAAGGCAATGGCTCTCAAGCCGGGTTTTTTGCGCCAAAGCTACCGTGAGTTTCTTGAAAATGAACATGGGCCAGTCTTGGACTATGAAAATTGGATCGCGCTGTATGGTTATACGCAGCGTACCGTCGTGCTGGATTTTATCGAGGCGGCGCTGTTAACCGATATAGATGCTCAGGAACCGAGCTGTTCTAAAACTGAGTTTGGCGAGCTACTGAAGAAGCTGAATCAACTCAAATGCCTACGCTCGGCTGATCTTCTATTCGTGGGACGGATGCTCGGAGACGAAATAACCAGGCGTTACAACGGCTGCGAGTCTGACTGGTTGCTGTTCCTTATTGGCTTGTTGCAGGCGCCCGAAGAGTTGGACGAATTGCTGTATGGAGTGCTAGGGGAGGCGGTGATTCTGGCTGAACCGCATCAACGCGCGGCTTTACTGGGGGCGGTGCGACGCGGATGTTCTCTTTTGCCGCCAGCTTTATACGAGGATGACGAGATACCTGGTTTGCTGCAAGAGCGGTTTGAGGTCTTGATGAGCATCGCTTTTGAAACGGAAGTTTTAGCCCGGCGGCGCTGCTGCCCCGACAGTTTATAACGTGGAAGCACTACGCTCTTATGCTTAATTCTTTGCTACGCAATATTCAGTCGCGTCCGGAATTGTTGATCCTGACATTGATGATCATGATCATCGCCATGTTGATCATTCCATTGCCAACACCGTTGGTGGACTTTCTAATTGGCTTGAATATCGTCATTTCCATTTTGGTGTTCATGGGTTCTTTCTATATTGAGAGGATTCTTAATTACTCGACATTCCCTTCGTTGCTGTTGATTACAACCTTGTTTCGCTTGGCGTTGTCCATCAGCACCAGTCGCTTGATTCTCACGCAGGCTGACGCAGGCGATATCGTTGCGTCGTTCGGCCAGTTTGTGATTGGCGACAGCCTAGTGGTGGGGTTCGTCATTTTCTCAATTGTGACGGTGGTGCAGTTCATCGTCATTACAAAGGGTTCGGAGCGGGTTGCAGAGGTTGCAGCGCGGTTTTCCCTTGATGCGATGCCTGGCAAGCAAATGAGTATCGACGGCGATCTTAAGGCCGGGGCAATCACCTCTGACGAGGCGAGCGAACGAAGAAGTGTGCTGGAGCGTGAAAGTCAGCTGTATGGCTCATTTGACGGCGCCATGAAGTTTATCAAAGGCGATGCTATCGCCGGGATAATCATCATTTTCGTCAACTTCATCGGCGGTATCGCCGTCGGTATGGCGCAGCTGGGGATGGACCTTTCAACCGCGCTTTCGACATTCACCATGCTGACCATCGGCGATGGATTAGTCGCCCAAATACCGGCTTTGCTCATCGCTATCAGCGCTGGCTTTATTGTGACCCGCGTCAATGGTGATGATGCGAATCTAGGCCGAAACATTGTTGCCCAGGTACTTGGCCATCCATTTGTGATCGGCGTAACTGCGGTGTTGGCCCTGGCTGTAGGCTTGCTTCCTGGTTTCCCTACACTGACATTTGCCGTACTGGCACTGGCGCTGGGGTTATTACTTTTTTTCCGTCACAGGGCTACGCTCAAGGCGCAGACCGGTACCTCATCCGATTCGGGTACGGCAGAGGGTAGTGCCAGAGAGGAAGGTGCACTGGGTTTGATCGAAGATTTGGAAGCCACTGCGAGTGAAACCGTTCCTCTTATTCTCTTGGTCGCACCGACGCAAATAGAAGACTTGCGCGTGCACCGCCTTGGAGAGCGCATACGTAGCCAGTTCTTTATCGATTATGGAGTGCGTATCCCCGACTTGAGCCTGCGAAGTGTCGAAAATATGCCCGTTGACCAAGTATGTGTACTGATCAACGAGGTGCGCGCAGATCAGTTCGATATTCATTTTGAGCGGTTGCGCGTCCTTAACCATTCTGATGAGCTTGAAGGTCTGGGGCTGGACCTTACGGTGGGTCAGGACAGTAATAAGCAGGTCTCGATTTGGGCGGGGATGGAAGACAAGACACGTCTCGTCGCGCTGGGTTACGACCTGAGGCCTGCCTACGATGAAACCTATCATTGCCTGGTTGCGCTTTTGGCGCGCAACGTCAACGAGTTCTTTGGCGTGCAGGAAACCAAGACATTACTTGACCAGTTAGAGGCTAAATATCCCGACTTGCTCAAGGAAGTCTATCGGCATGCCAGCGTGCAGAAAATCGCTGAAATCCTACAGCGTTTGCTCTCTGAGCGTATTTCAGTACGCAATATGAAGCTCATTTTGGAAAGCATCGCCCACTGGGCCTCTCGAGAAAAAGATGTATTGACGTTAGTGGAACACGTACGTGGGGCATTGGCGCGTTACATCAGTAATAAATTT
This sequence comes from Pseudomonas sp. R4-34-07, assembly GCF_003852375.1. Classification (NCBI taxonomy): domain Bacteria; kingdom Pseudomonadati; phylum Pseudomonadota; class Gammaproteobacteria; order Pseudomonadales; family Pseudomonadaceae; genus Pseudomonas; species Pseudomonas sp. R4-34-07. The sequence continues at coordinate 2,191,855 of NZ_CP027760.1, forward strand.
ACCGTGCAGGGTAAGTTGCGGGCCCTGATGTTATCGGCAGACTTTGAGGATGTAGTGCGTAAGGGCATTCGGCAAACGTCAAATGGTTCTTTCCTAAACTTGGAGCCCACCGACAGTGATGGATTGTTGGATCGCCTTGTGCTGTCCATGGATCGAGTTAAAATTCCGCACAAGGATATGGTGATTCTCTGTTCTGTCGACGTGCGTCGCTATATTAAGCGTCTCGTTGAAGCGCGTTATCGGGAATTAGATGTTATGTCCTTTGGTGAAATTTCCGATAGTGTGTCGGTTGATGTTCTACAACAGATATAAGGATAAGTCATGAATTTAGATATTGGTGTGCTCGTACGAGGAGCATTGGAACATAGTGGCTGTACTGGGGGCCAGATCGGTAATTTTGATGGTTACTCTACTATTGCCTTGGAGCTGGACGGGCTGCCGAGCGTTTATATTGGTTCAGAAAATAATGACTTTTGGATCTGGTCTGAACTGGGTGAGTTTTCTGCTTCCCAGATATCCTACTGTTCGGATGCGCTGCTGACTGAGTTGATGCGTCCTTGCGACTATGCGCGTCCTCGGCAGGCACAGCTGCTGAATCTTGATGGTGTGTTGGAACTGCGAGTATTGCTCGGTGAGATGGCATTGGGCGATCCCCAACATATGGCCGCGGCGCTCGATCAATTCCTAGAAAGTCTTACAAATTGCAGTGAAGCTCTTCGTCAGTGAAGCGTAGGACAATACTGCGCTGCGGCGCTCATCCACAACGAGCCGCGGGGCCGATCCTAGAGGCGCGTTTACGCAATGTGGTTATTGGCGAGCTCTGTGAGGTGCGGCGACACTGGTTGGATGAGACGTCCGTCGCTAAGGCGCAAGTCATAGGCTTTCGCGCGGATACGGTTTTACTGAGCCTGTTGGGTGAAGCGCGAGGTTTATCCCGCGAATCCATCTTATTGCCCACGGGAGGGGGCGCCCAGCTCAATTGCAGCGCGCAATTATTGGGCACGGTCATTGACGCCAGTGGTCAAGTTGTCGAACGTCTGTCGGAGCCGGCAAGCGGCAGGGAGAGCGTGCTTCTACCACTGGATGCTGACCCTCCGCCTTACTTTCAGCGCCGATCAGTGCGTGAACCGCTGATAACCGGCATACGCACGATCGATGGCGTTTTAACCTGCGGTGTCGGGCAACGCGTGGGCATTTTTGCATCCGCCGGTTCGGGTAAGACTTCCTTGATGAATATGTTAATTGAACATTGTCAGGCGGATGTCTTCGTCATCGGTTTGATCGGCGAGCGAGGTCGTGAAGTGACGGAGTTTGTCGAGGCATTGCGCCTTTCACCCAAGCGCAGTCGCTGCATAGTCGTTTATGCAACCTCTGATCAAGCATCCGTTGATCGCTGTAATGCTGCGCTGCTGGCAACCACCGTTGCCGAATACTTTCGCGATCAAGGGGGGAGGGTAGTGTTGTTCCAAGACTCCATGACACGTTATGCCAGGGCTAGGCGAGACCTGGCACTGGCGGCGGGTGAGGCACCCGCTCGGCGGGGTTATCCAGCCTCTGTATTCGATTGTTTACCGCGCCTGCTGGAACGGCCAGGCGTAACAGAGAGCGGTAGCATCACGGCCTTTTGCACGGTACTGCTGGAAAGCGATGACGAACCTGATCCTATTGCTGAGGAGATCCGCTCTATCCTCGACGGTCATATCTACCTCAGCCGTACACTTGCGGAAAAAGGCCAGTACCCCGCGATCGATTTATTACGCAGTGCCAGTCGGGTTGCGGCTCAAGTTACTGATACCGACCATCAGCGCTTGGCAGCGAAATTGCGGGAGATGCTCGGGCGTCTTGACGATCTGCAGATACTGATCGATCTAGGCGAGTACAAGCCTGGGCTCGATGCTAAAAATGATTTCGTCATGGACCGTTCGGAGGCAATACGCGAATGGTTGTCCCAACCTATGGCTGAAGAGTGTGCGTGGAGCGAGACACTGGATAGTTTGCAACGCTTGGTGAGTTGATGTTCCCCAATCAATATCCAATCAAGACTTAAAGCGGCTTGACCCCCCAGTATTAGCTGCCGAGAAAGGCGGATACAGGAGCAGCTGTGAGCCATATTCATGGTATGACCCGCTTGCTGCGAGGTGTGGCGCAGCGCCAACGGCGCCACGAGGCCAACATGGCTCGGATTAGTGAGCGCATAACGCGTCTTTCAAGGCAAGTAGATGAAATGGATGAGCGTGTATGTAGTTTGAAGGCGTTATTAGCTTCTCATGATCCGAGCTCAAAACGGCTGGACAGGGGAGAGCTGTTCGAGGTCCAGCGCCGCCAAGCAGTTATTCGTCGCCAGATGCATGTGCTCGCCTTAGAGCGTTCTCGGTTGCTGGCCGATAAGCAGATAGTAGAACCGGAACTGGCCAACGCCCGTGAAGCGTACCTAGTGTGTGTGAAAAAGCAGCAGAAATACCAACATCGGCTGGTGCAACTTAAGCGTGCGCGTAGGCTCGCCGCATTGTGCCGTGATGAACTAGAACAGGAGGAGCTAACCCCATGGGCGAAGTAAATATCCCCCCGTCCCTCAGCATTAAAGTGGTCCCACTGTCTGTTGAGGATGACGCTATTGCGGATCAGCTCGACCAAGCTCTAGAGTTCGCAGTTAGGGAGGATGACTTGATAAAAGACCAAGTTGATCAACTGCCGGAAACATTGAGAGCGCTGTTGGCGCATGTCCCTGTTGTCTTCGCGGGCGGCGACCAAAATATGCTGGATAAGGCGCAAAAAGTACAGGTGAGTGTCGATGTACAAAAGAGTCCATTGAGCTCGATAAAAGCACCGGCAAATACGCAAGCACTGGAATCAGATGTTCACCACTCAAAGTTCGCAGTAGATTCGTTCCAACAGGTGGAGAGCCCAGCGCCGCGCTTGAAGTTTCATCGGCCAGCGCTTGAAGGTTTTGTAGAGGCGGGCGCTGCCGCCTCTAAGGTGAAAAGGATCGCCGTGGAAAAGCCAGTACATGAGCGAGTTTCGGCAGCGATACCAGTAATGAATGGCCCGGTGGAACGGGCATCGGGTGACCAGGTGGTTATTCACCAAGGCCTCGACGTCTGGAGCTTAGCCACAGCGCAAACCGCGACTAATGACACCCCATCACAACCTGAGCTTGTCCAGTCGATCCCTGCTGCGCGGTCAGGCGCTTACTTGAGTATTGGAAGTACTCCCTCCGAAATCGTCGGGCCTCAGCCGCGTACGCAGCTCCCAGGGGAGCAGCGCATACAAACGGAAGCTGCACCGATCGAAGGGGGGAGCAAACTCGTTTATGAGTTCAACTCTCCAAAAGCGTTTGGCCAAGTGGTGGTGCAACGACAGGAGCATGATTCCGGCATGCGGCTACAGATCAGTAGCAATGATCCAGGGCTTCATCGTGAGCTATTACACCACTTTCCGGCGGCGCGTGAGCCCTCCTGGCGATTGACTCAGGATCAAGGCCAGGGCGGAGGAAACGGGCATCGCTACGAAGAAGAAGAGTCGGCCGAGGAGCAAAGCGGATGAGACAATTGTCCTTGCGTCGTTACGATCCGAAAGAGCGCAACGACGAGCGTCTACTTGCACTTTGGGGTTCTGCTGGTAATGAGTTGAAGGCCGCTTCACTGTGCTCTGCTACGCAGTATTTGCATTTCGAGGCCGAGGCGCTGCAAGGCCGCTGGCGTGGTCTGTTGGAACCCCGTGAATGGCTGGCTGCGGCAGTACCTGGCCTCGCAGGCTATGCGCCGCAGGGGGTAACTAACGAACGTATTGTTGAATTATTTGCTGCATCGCCCCAACCGCTGGACTTGCCGTTTAATGAGTTGGCGATTAAACGTGTTATTTCGTGCGAGATACAAAGAGGAGCGGACTACGGCGTTAAAAAATTACCCAGTATACAGACACCATTTGGTCAACTTTGGTTATCGGCCTTGCCTGAGATATTCACACCGATGAATAACTCGCTTGAGCGCAGACTAACGAAATTATCTTTTCCTATAAGTGTGGTACTTGGCTATACCGACGTGAGTATGCCCATCCTGCGTCGATTGGCTAAGGGCGGCGTACTGTTACTGGCCGATAAGGCGCAATACTTCACCATGGCGGGCCGTCGCCTTGGCCACTTTGATCTAACCGGAGAGGGAATACACGTGCACACGCTCGAAAAGACACATGAAAAAAACAGGCTTAATTCGGTCGTTGATCTGGGGCATTTACCGGTGCGCCTGGAGTTTGTGCTGCAAGAAAGCGTACTTGACCTCAGCGAGCTGAAAGCACTGAACGAAGGAGGGATTCTGCCCCTCGTGCCAGGTGCTGAGCGGAGTGTTGAGCTGCGAGCCAATGGCCTTCGCTTGGCGCGAGGAGAATTAGTTCAACTCGATGGCAGCCTGGGCGTTGAGTTAATGGAGTTGTTTATTGAAGGTAACGAGCATGTCGAATGACATCTCAATGATTGCACTGCTGTCGTTCGCGACACTGTTGCCATTTCTGATTGCGTCAGGAACCTGCTATATAAAGTTTTCGATCGTTTTCGTCATGCTGCGTAACGCCTTAGGGTTGCAACAAGTACCCTCAAATATGACATTGAACGGCGTCGCGTTGCTGCTCTCGTTTTTCGTAATGATGCCAGTGGTGCATTCAGCTTATAGCTATTACCAGGAGCACCCGGTTAGTTTCAACAGCGTCGACGCAGTCGTCGAGTTCACCGATACCGGTCTGCAGGAATACCGTGTCTATTTGGAAAAACACACCGATCCTGAGTTAACGCAATTTTTTGAACGCGCCCAGCTTGAGCGAGAGGATCGAGTAGAGAGAGAGCAAGGTTATGCCGACGCCGAGGCGCCGCGTGCCTCTTTATTTTCGTTGTTGCCAGCTTATGCGCTAAGCGAAATAAAAAGTGCCTTTAAAATCGGATTTTATTTGTATCTTCCCTTTGTCATTGTTGATCTTGTAATTTCAAGTATCTTGCTGGCATTGGGGATGATGATGATGAGTCCGGTAATTATATCGGTCCCGATAAAGCTCATTCTATTCGTTGCATTGGATGGCTGGACCCTGCTTTCCACAGGGCTAATTGGTCAATATCTTGAATTGACTTTTTAGGGAGACGCCCAATGAACGATTTGGTATTTGTCGGGAACAAAACGCTTTATTTGATCCTCATGCTTTCTGCCCCTCCCGTGATTGCCGCGACGGTGGTGGGGTTGCTGGTTGGTTTGTTCCAGACAGTGACCCAGTTGCAAGAACAGACGCTCCCCTTCGGTTTCAAATTGCTGACGGTCAGTTTATGTATGTTTATGTTGTCTGGCTGGTACGGGCAAACGTTGCTCAACTTTTCTCGTGAAGCGTTCCGCTTGGCGTTGCGCCATACAGGTTAATGTATGGTATTGCCCTTATTCTTCGATTTACATCTCTGGTTGGCCGGGGCGGCCCTTGGGTTTGCACGATTGGCCCCGGTGTTTTTCATGCTGCCATTCCTCAATAGCGGTGTGCTATCCGGTGTGGCTCGTAACGCTGTAATTGTGCTGGTGGCATTTGCGCTTTGGCCGTATTCCGCTGCTGAGTTGCCGGCCATGGATAGCTTGCACTACATGGGGTTGATGCTGCGTGAGGCAGGCGTCGGCGTGCTCCTCGGCTGCTTGCTTTGCTGGCCGTTCTGGGCATTGCATGCCCTCGGTTGTCTGATTGATAACCAGCGCGGGGCCATGCTGAGCAGTACTGTAGACCCCGCTAATGGTGTGGATACCTCAGAACTGGCGAACTTCTTCAATTTATTTGCAGCGGCGGTTTACCTTGAAGGTGGCGGCTTGCTGCTGATGGTTGAAACGTTGAAAGCAAGTTATCAGCTCTGCGATCCTTTGGGGGCATGCCTGCCTGGCCTCCCGCCTGTATTAGGAATGCTTGACGGCTTGGTCACCCGTAGCCTGTTATTGAGTGCACCCGTCGTAACCGTACTATTGCTCAGTGAAGTCGTGCTCGGCTTGTTGTCGCGTTTTGCACCTCAGATGAACGCTTTCTCAGTGTCGCTGACGATTAAAGGCAGTATCGCACTATTGATGGTTCTGTTGTATTTCGGTGCTTACTTGCCAGATGAAATTCTCCGACTCGCTCATAATTCACTTGGGTTTGCTTCTTGGATAGACGCGGGAGTCGATTAAATGTCTGCGTCTTCAAAAACCGAGAAGCCCACAGCAAAACGCCTACGGGACGCGGCAAAGCGCGGCCAGACATTTAAGTCCAAAGACTTGGTGACTACCTGTTTGATGCTGTGCGGCATTGCCTTTTTAGTGGGCAGCGTATCGTTGCTGGAATTAATGGCGCTCTACCGGCGCTATATTCAAAGCGGTTTCAGCCTGGACCCATCGGTCTATATAATGGGGCTTGCTTTACACGCGTTTAAAGTTGTGGCGCCTATCATACTGGTTTGCTTGCTTGCATCCGGCCTGCCGAGTTTATTGCTCAGCGGGTTCCAGTTAGCCTCCGAAGCGCTGAAGTTGAACCTGGGGGCCCTCAACCCAGTAAATGGTTTTAAAAAGCTATTCAGCCTGCGTACCGTCAAGGAAGCGATTAAATCGCTGTTATACCTCATCAGCTTTGTTGTCGCGGTAAGCGTTACTTGGCAGGTTGTACGTGATCGGATTTTTTCGCTCGTCTATGCGCCTATCGGTGGGCTATTTGCCGTATGGGGTAGTCTCTTACTCTCGTTGATGCTGATATGGCTCGCCTGCATTCTGCTGATCGTACTGTTGGATATGCTGATCGAATATTTCCTGTTCATCAAGGAACATCGAATGGATAAGCAGTCGGTAAAAAATGAGCATAAGGAGCAAGAAGGCAGCCCTGAAACGAAAGGTCGGCGCCGGGAACTGCATCGAGAGTTACTGTCCGAGCAGATCAAGTCAGATATACGCAACTCCAAGGTAGTCATTGCTAACCCTACCCATATTGCGGTGGGTATTTATATGAACCCAGAAGTACTGCCCATTCCTTTTATCTCCGTGATGGAAACCAATCAGCGAGCCTTGGCGGTGCGTGGTTATGCTGAAAAAGTGGGGGTGCCAGTGGTGGCTGATGTGGCGTTGGCGCGGCGTATCTTCAAAACGCACACGCGTTACAGCCTGATCAAACTGGACGAGGTCGAGCAAGTGCTGCGGCTGTTGCTGTGGCTTGAGCAGGTGGAAAACGCCTGAGCCCTACGTATGAGTGATTTGTGAATGAACCAAAAGCTAGAGCTTGGCTTAATGAACCTGTCCGGCGAACCGGCAAAGGAGTTACGTAAATGAGTTCGCAGATGTCAGATGATGACGAAGTAGCAGCGGATGTAATGCAAGCCGTTCTGGAGGGCGCAACCCTGCAGGACCTGCATGGTATTTCAGAAGGGCAAATGGAGAGCCTCTACGGCTATGCCTATGATTTTTACTGTCAGGGACGATTGGAAGACGCGGAAAAGTTTTTCCGGTTCCTGTGCATTTATAACTTTAACAATACCGATTACTGGATGGGGCTCGCCGCTGTATACCAAATGCAGAAGCGCTTCGAAAAAGCCTTGGATATGTACACGGTAGTGTTTGCACAAAGCAAAGCTGATTACAGCTCGATGCTGCATGCAGGGCAATGTCAACTTTCCTTGAGAAGAGTGGGCAAGGCTCGACGATGTTTTGAACTGGTCATTGAGCGAGGAACCGCTGAGTTGTGCGCAAAGGCACAGATCTATCTGGACGCGATGCGCCAGGCTGCAGCTACCAGCGCTAACGAGGACGATGATGAATAATATCAATGCGGTGAGAGATACGCGGGTTTTGGGTGCATACCTGAATCAGGAGCAGCGTGTGGACACCGAGAAAGCAAGTTTCGCCAGTCCGGACTTTGTCCGGCGGGCGCAAGACTCGGCGCAGCAATTGGCGACTGTGGTCTTGGGCCAGTCCACGGAGCAAGGCCGATTTGATCCGTCTGCACCGATGCTGCGTATGCCGGTACAAAATGAAAAAAAAGAAGGCATGAGTTCCCAGGAGCATTTCATGCTCGTGCTCGCGGCTGTCATGGAGCTTGTCGAGGGGGTCACCACGGCTACCCTTAAGCGCAATCTGGAAATCCTGCGATCGTTCGCCGCCGCGCACGCAGAAAGTAGCACCAAGCGTTCCGAGGAGTTTCAAGGCGCCGTGGACGCTGCGTCCGAAGCAATAACGGATGCCGAACAAACTGAAAAAAACCTGAACAGCGCACTCGGCGCTCAGAAAACGGCCCAGGGTGCGCTGGATCATGCGCAAGCCGAATTGGATGCAATGGATCCGGATGATCCGCTGTATGCAGCGGCGCAGGCCAAGCGTGATAACGCAGCCAAGCAACTGAGCCAGGCAAGCGGTCAAGTTAAAGCGGCTACCTCTGCGCACAACGATGCTTTGGTGAAGGCAAATGCCAAGCAGGCTGAAGCTGAAGCACTGAAAGAGCAACTGAAAGGAAAGCAAAGCCTGACAGGGCCAGACAGTGCCAACGCTGAAAAAACCTTAAATAATACCGGGCTCTTGCTTAAGTTGATGTTGAGCGTTGCGCAAATCATGTCGGAGGCGATCGAGGCGGACAACCAGGCGCAGTTTGAACTTAACAAATCAATGAGCAAGGCACGCCAAGCCTATCTGGAGAAAAAGTCCGACGAGTACCTGGAAGAGGTACGCAAGGCCGAAGAAATGCAAAAGGCCATGGGGTGCCTGGGGAAAGTCTTGGGTGGGATCCTTACGGCAATTAGTGTCGTGGGCGCGGTATTCACAGGTGGCGCGAGTCTGGCAGTCGCAGCTGTAGGGCTCGCACTCATGGCCGGCGATATGGTGAGCAAGGCACTGTTTGACTTCTCCTTTATGGAGGCCGCACTCAATCCAATCATGGAGCATGTGTTCAACCCTATCGTTCAAGCGTTGGGCAAAGGTATCACCGAGTTATTAAAAGCTGTGGGTGTGGATTCGGCGGCAGCCGAGATGATCGGCATGATTACCGGCGCCATTCTCGCTGCGGCAGCAATGGTGGGCGCTGTCGTCCTGGGCGGCGCTGCTGCCGGCAAAGTAGGGGCGAAGATAGCCCAGAGCAGCATCAAGAAGAGCATTGAGCAAGCCCTTGGCAAATTGATGGATAAGCTGGTACCGGACCTAGTCAAGCAATTCGCGCGTGGGGCCGGGCGTGGCATGGGCCACGCTGTAAGTAAGGTCGGCACCCAGGCGCGTGAGTTTTTTGGGCTCAAGAGTGATGCGGCTTCAATACAGCGATATTCGAAAATACTTGATGGTATGAGCACGGGCGTTCAAACCGTAGGCGCGACCTCTACGGCATCAATGAATGTCGTCAAGGGGCACAGTGAAATGAAGGCTGCTGAAGCCTTGTCTGAAGTTGAGTTGAGTCGCGCGGATATTGAGCAACTTCAACAGATGCTGACTAAATTGATCCAAATGATCCACGAGGCTGTCCAGGACGTGCAGCGTCAGTTTATGAAAGCGATCGATAATCTGGAAAATCAGTTCGCAGTGGCGCACTCAGTCGTTAATAAAATTAACCGTTCGGTTTAATGAGGTTTGTCTATGTCTATTAATATTGGATCCGCCTCTCAAGGGCCCATTGTAAACACCAAAGCGGTTGATGCGAGCCGACATAACGAAAGCCGTCTTGCGATCGCTGAGACGCTTTCTTCCGATGCAGTAGTCTCTGGTGCACAGGTAACTGTCGAAAATCCGCAAATAGAAAAAATACTGAACTTCATCAAGGAAGCCGGACTCGCTGAGCTACCCACACTGGCTGAGCAACAAAAGCTCAGGATTGCATTGTATGAGATGGTGCCTGAGGCTTTACGACTGGCCGACAAGCTCGGCCCTAAAACCGGGAATGTCGGGGAAATCAGCCAGGAAACCGAGGTATCCATCGAGAGCAATTTTGCAGAAGCCGTTCGCGCCGCAACTGAGAAACCGGAAAAAACTGAGGCGTTCCTTGACCCGCTGACGCTGACGGGGCGACAAGCGCTGCTGTATCAACTGTTATTGTTTGTCGAGTTCGAGGCGAGGGCCGCAAAAGGTAAACAAAAATCAGCCTATGCGATCATGTCTTTCGAACAGATGCTGTCAAAGGCAGCGGCCAAAGTTCAAGAAGGTAAACAACTGTTTCATGCCGCCATTGCCAACAGTGCAACGTCGCTTTCGATGACGGTGGGTGGTGCTGTCGCTTCTGCTAAAGCCATTCATACAGAAAGTGTCACACTGAAAAAGAATAAAATGCCCGCGAATGACCTGGGGCTGAAGATTCAAAATAAGAATCTGACCATTGATTCCGGCGGACTTCAAATTAATCCCCAAGATAATCTTAAATCATTAACTCGTCACAAAGGAGCGGGCACCGAAGAAATGCAACTCGCGCCGAGCGGGCACCAGACGACAACGGAAGAGCGAGCAATCATGAAGCGCGACCTGCTGGATGATCAGGCGCGTGTTAATGAACTGGAGCAGATGCACCAGCAAGTCATGCTCAAAGCGGAAAAGCTAAAGCTGGTAGCGCAAACGCTGATGAGTAGTGGGCAAGTGCTGGGTATGACTATGAACAGCGCACTACAGATTGAAGCCATGGCCCTGCAGGCAGATCAGATGATTAAAGAAGCGGCCAGTTCGGTGATGAGCTCGCTGTCGCAGTCGTCTGGTACGGAAGAAGGCTATAGCCGCGATCTGATCAAGAAATTACTTGAACTTTATGACAGTTATCGTAAAGCAGATGTGGCGGCTTTGAATCATATTGCTAGCAAAATCTAAATTTAATTTCGCTATCGGCCGGTATGGTCAAAATTAGGATACGTATGTTTGGTATAGCCGTTGTTACGGGGGCTTCGATACGCCCTTCGAGTGTGTATGGGTTAAGTGAGTCAGGTTCAGTGCGAGAGGATACGGTCAGCGCCAAATTAACGACGGGTGTGGAAAAAGACCGGACTGAGAAGAATCGACACGACCTTCTGCGCAGTGTTCAGCTATGGTCGAATAGCGTCGAAGCACTTCAGCTCAAACTTAGAATGGTCGATATCAATAAGGGCGATGGTTCTCGAAAGCTAAGGGAATTGCTGGAGGAGGCGCTTGTGTCTAAAACCAGCGCGTTGTTAGACGTAAAGAAGGCGTTGTTTTCTGGTGCTTTTGATTTGGTGAGGCTTGAGGGGTGTCTAAGGCCAATAAATACAGCGTTGCAGTTAAATTCTACGGTACCGCCAGATATGAGGCGGAGCGGGGAGGTTGAGAAAAGTTTAGAAGATAAAATTGTAGAACTCATTGAGCAGTTAGATAAAGAATATCAAGCGTCTTATTTTTTTGTTGTTGAGCAATATGCCGCCTTGTATTCCGATTTTAATAAGAATATCACTGCGGAAATGTCTGGTTGGATCGATGCTGATGACAAAACAGTTTATGTCTGGGTTGGTGAGATTGAGGCAGCATTGGAGGACATACTCGCTAAGTACAAGCGCCATCCTACAGGTGTTTTGTATCCGCCTCAGGAAGATGGTCATGTGAGTGTGGTAAGCCGCGAAGAAGCGGAGAAATGGGTCCAAGAACTTGGCTCCGGTGTTATCGTTGAGAATGACGATGGGGGCTGCATCATAATGATGGATTTAAGCCCTATACAAAAAATGATAGACACGTTGCCAGATGATACCGCAGGAAGTGACTACGCCTTTTTGGATCACGCGAAGTATTCAGCTTGGCAAACAGGTTTTGGTAGCCAAGAGGAAGAGCTAAAAAACACGCTTCAACAGTTCACAAACAAACTGGACTCTGCAGCAAGCTTGGTGAGAAGCTTTATTCAAACGTTGTCATCAAGCATTAGCGCAATTGAGCAGACCAATAATCAGATTATGAATAATTTGAAGTAGGCAGCTGATATGAGATCAACTTCTCCTTCAAATATTGCCATACCGTTTCGCAGGGCTAATTCTCTTATCCGAAATCATTTGGATGGAAAGGTGGTTAAAGGAGGTAATGCAGACAAGCAAGTACAATTTTTATCAAGGGCTGACACTGCGGCGCGTCAACATTATTTAAGAAATGCAGTGGGTGCTGGATCATTGGACTCATTACTTGGAAAGCACAATAGTTTGAAGGGTGCTTTGGATGAGTTGGCATCGAACTATAGGGAAGCACATTTTTCCTCCAGAGCCAATAGTTGTTACCAAGAACTTAGCGCTTCGCAATTGCGTGAAATTAATGATTTGCAGCGGGTGGTAATTGTGAGTGCTGCCAATATGCCATCGATCGCCGTGACGTTGTTTGGCGAGCTTAATACCTTTTTGGAGGATAATGCAGGTAAACTAAAAGAAGGAATTTCGCTTATCGCGTCTGACTCAAAGTCTGCCTCGCTGGTTAAAAGTTTTGACGCTTTAAAACAGTCTGTGGCGAAGCAGGTACGTTATGAAGAAGCCTACGGGTTTTATGCTGATGTTAACAAAAATTTTGGTAAGCCTGCTATCTCCGCATATTTGAAAAATAGGGAGGTTTCCATTCCTACTGGTTCCGTATTGCCTGAAGGTAAAATCATGAGCCAGTCGGCCGCTGAGACGATGGCTGATCTGAGAAGAACGAATACAGAGGGTAAAACAGGCGGTGTGCTGGATTTCGTTTCACTTTCTGAGGTGGTAAAGTTCGTAATGACCGAAGTGGATCTTCGCCGTCCACTGATTGAGAAATCGCCGAAAGAGCTGGTGGGCGACGGTGGCTCTGGGACCGATCGCTCGACCTCCGCGCCCGAAAGAAGAGGCCGAAATGCGCCAGGCACACCAGGAATCACGAACTCAAATGTGCAGAACATTAATATTAGCGCAGATTTATTGAGAGCTCTGGCAGGCGCGGCAAATAGCCATGAGCCAACTGCCATAAATAAAAAAACTTCAGAGCAGAGCGTGCCTGATGAATCAATACCTGCTGGAACTGATGCGCTAGACATGCCGCAGGACGTTAACGATAAGTCGAATGTTGCAGAGCTGAATTCGCTACCGCCGCCGCCGCCGCCGTCACAGTCGCCGTTGAATCGTCAAAGTTCAGTTAGTGCGCTGATTAAAAAGTTTGACGGAGATCGAAATGATACCCTTGATCGGGAGACTCTCAACAGCCCTGAACACGATAAAAAAAATGATGATGTTGAACTCCGACATAAACTCAATCCAAACTCGCCAGCGAGTGTATTGAGTTTTGGAAATGTAACATACGTACCTTGGACTGATCGGGACTTTAGTAAACGCGGCAGCATTATGCTCGATGCGCGCGAGAGCCTGGCTGCAATACTCAAGGCTGTGAGTTACTCTTTGCAGGTTTCTAGTGCTGACACGAAGAATCAACGGCATGCTGTTAACCTGCTTAAGCGAGATTTGAGTAATTTTGACGATACCCAAAGTCTTTCCAGTGCCAGTTTTGAGACGTTAAGTCAAATGCTGAACAGCGGCCGCATGAATAAATTTGCATTGGATCTGAAAAGTGGATTGAAGTCATTTGAAAATAACAATATTAAAATGCGACGTAACTATGAAAACGTGAGGCAAACAATGGAAAAACTGCAAGCATTATTCGCGTTCATTGAGTGATCAACTTCACGGCTTGTTCAAGCGCAGTAATATGAGGTGGAGGGCGTGGGGTGAATGAAATTGATCCAGAATTTAGTATGCTACGAGCACTATTAGCCTATCACTTCAGGCTTGCTCAAGAAAAGATAACTAGCAAGACACTAATTATTGAGCAGCTTATGGCGGATTCGTTAGACTTGATTGATATAGGCTTGCAGTTGAATGAGGTATTTAATATTGATTTGAATGTGTCGCTGGTAGCGACTAGTCATAGCGTGGAGGATATGTATTTGCACGTTAGAACAGCGCTCGCGCTGAACGAAAATACGTAAAGTAATGCCGTAAAGCGTCCTAAAAAAATAAAAAATCCAATTATGCAACTTAAGCATCAATCATTCTATGAGCCTGTGCGCTACTAGCGCGTCAGAAATTTCTTGTGTCGTGCTGGATGTTTCCGGCGCTATTGTGGTCGTTTCTTATCCACCCGGCGCCTTTCTTGCCTCTAGTATAGCTCCATCGATTTTGGGTAGTCGTTTTGGCGGCGCATTATACTGGCGAGGTTAGAAAAGTGACTGACATAGTTAATCCTTCTTTTACTGAAGATGTGGCATTTGGAAAGTGGGTTTGGAGAAAAAACAGAGGTCTTTGGTTAGGCAGTGAGTGTGTGCATTTGCCTCCTAAAGAATCCAGGCTCCTTGAACTATTGCTTGCCTCTGAGGGGCGGGAGCTGAGCAAGGATAGGTTGCTGGATAGTATCTGGCCACATCAGGCGGTGGGGGAGGAGTCTCTTAGCCGTTGTATTTATATCTTGCGCAAAATACTGCGCTCTTCAGATAGCAAAAGTTATATCGCAACCATCTATGGCAAAGGCTATCGGTTTGTTCGGCCTGTTATATCCATACCTGAAACCACGCACTCGATCGCGATTGCGCACTCTGTGAAGTTAACCCCGAATGGTGCCAGTAGTGGTCGTTCAGATTCCGCTCACGCGCCGTCTAGTGTCACCGCACTTATCTGCGACACTCAAATGCTGGATGAGCTGGGTGGATTGCAGAACGGTCGACGTATGTGTTTAGAGCTGGTCAACCAATGCGGCACCTTGACACTGCGCCGATTGAATCCCTCCGCTCCAGAGCCTATTGAACGGTTCACTTCTGGGGCGAGTCGGAGTGCTGCCTAAGCATGAGAATATATAAAAAAGTTGAACTTGCAGTCCATTCGAGCGCCGCACCATTGTCCGGTGGATCCAGGTTTTTTGAAGAGTGTCCTGTTTGTCTTGTCAGCCAAAGACGCCTGCGAGAGTCGGCCAGGTTCGCGGGGAGGCTGCTTTGACCCGATATCTCTTGGTCGGCCTGCTACTGTTGACAAGGCCTTCTTGGGCGGATGCTTTCTGCTGGGAACAGGTGGGAGCGTCCTACGATATTGAACCAGAGCTTCTTTTTGCTATAGCACAAGTCGAGTCTTCGCTGCGAACAGATGCGCTGAATCATAACCATGATGGTTCGCGGGATATTGGTTTAATGCAAATCAATAGTCGCCATCTACCGTGGCTCAGTGAGATGGGTATCGACGAAGGCCGACTATTAAATGACCCCTGCTTGAGCATCGCTGTGGGTGCCTCAATACTGAAAGAGTTTATTGGGCGCTTTGGCTATAGCTGGGAAGCTGTCGGCGCTTACAACGCTGGAGGTTCTGCTTCTAGGGCAACGTCACGGCAGCGTTATGCCAAGCGTGTCCAGGAGCGTTATCACATGATGCGCAGTGATTTGAATCTTGATGGATAATACTTCTATCCATCAAGATTTAATATCGAGTTGGCATTAATCTATGTCCATATCGCGCGATGTAAAACGGTGGAAGGGCAATATGTTGTTAGGCGAAAAAGAGCAAGGCACCACGAACTTCGGTTGCGTGCTACGTGTTCTGGATGGGCCGCTGTGCGGCTGTGAGTATGAGTTGCGTGATAAACAAAACCTGTTCGTCGTCGGTATGGAAAGAGAATTTTTCAACGATGAATCAGCCGTTTCCTTTCCTGAGCACTCATTTTATATACCGCTGGAGGGCAGTAGTAGTAATTTTGAAGTGCTTGTTGAAGAAACTGCACAGTCTGGCGTCATGGTGCGTATATTCGGTGAGGAAGTAGTAGAGCGATCTTTAACTTATCAAGTCATTCACCGTGTAGGTAGTTTGCGTATTGCTTTACGTCCGATGGATGCAGACTGGGTTGACGGTTTGTTTGACGAGCCTGCGCCCGAAACGTTTGCACGGACAATTTCTAATAGGCTCTCGGTGAAGAGCGTAATAGCGATGCTACTAAGTGGCGTAGTATTGATCGCCTGCTTCTGGTGGGAAAGCCGGCCAACGCCAGTGGTGAGTGTGAAGTCTGTCGTTGGCGGGGTCAGCAGCCCTTACAGAATTATTAAAGGCCGCGATGACAAGATTTACATGTTTGCTTCAAGCGAGCGCGAGCTGAGCTGGGGGCGACAGGTCATGATGCGAAACAATAGTACTGGCATCGATGTGAGGTCGATACGCGAGGAAGCAAAGCGTGTTGAAGGCGAGTTGCTTCGTCATTACACCGGTTTAGCATTCCATCGACTCGATCTGAATAATCCTGAATTTCCCCGTCTGGTTCTGAGTAAGGAGCGTGCTCACTTAGACCTGGCCGCTGGCGAGGCGCTTAGGACTTTCTTGTTAAAGGACATGCCTTATGTGCAGTCAGTAAAAATCGAGCGACGCAGCGACCTGGAGCTAGAGGCACTGGCAAAAGATGGTTTGCAGCGCTTGGCTGTTCCATTTGAACGAATGCATCACCCGGCTGGCGTCACGTTTAAGGTTAGAGGTGCGTTGAATGACGGTGAACTAAATAACGTACGCGAGCTGGTTGAGTCGTTTTATCAGCAATGGGGAGGACGTTATGTTTCATTTGCGCTAGAACTCGATGACGATTGGTTGAAAGGCAAGTCCTATCAGCTAGGTTCACAAGGTTATATAAAAATGAGTCCGTCTTCTTGGTATTTTCCCGCACCGACTTAATAAATTTGAGGTAATAAAACATGGCAAACACTAATAGCCCTAAACCGGCAGCGCCTAGTGGCTGGTTGACCGAAGTTTCACAAGATTTCGATGAGTCGGTGACGGATCTTAAAAAGGAATTGGATGCTTCATTGGATAAGCTAAAGGGTGATGCTTCAGATCCCTCCCTACTTGCTGATTATCAAGCTCGGTTGTCGGAGTATAATTTGTTTCGTAACGCACAATCGAACACCGTAAAGGTATTCAAAGATATTGATGCTGCGATTATTCAAAACTTCCGTTAGTGCTTAATTGATCTCCTTTTTTCACATCTTGGGGCCCCGTACCGGGGCTGGTTAAGTTTAGAGTGTATTTATGTCCGGCTTAGAACTAATCGCTTCTCCTAGCGCACAGGTGAGCTTTTTAAACAACCCCGCCAGTGATGCGTCAGAATCTTTGGAGGGCCGGCTTATCCAGGCCTTTTCTGAAAAAAGCGTGGAAGCAGAACACTATGTATCCGCAATCAACTCAATTTTGTCGCGTCCGGGAATGCTCAGCGACCCAGAGGTTCTCTTCGAACTGCAACAGCAAACCGCGAATTATAATCTCGATATCTCCATGGTCAGTACACTTACACGTAAGGCCGTGGGGGCCGTTGAGGCATTGATGCGCTCATGATGCTGCGGTGGCTATTACTCGGATTGGTGTTCTTGGGGTTGGTAGGCTGTCGTCAGGCGGATCTGCTGGACGGATTAGATCAGCACCAGATAAATGCTGTTATCGCTGTACTGCAGCGTAACAATATTGAGGCGGTCAAAGTCGATCAGGGCAAGAATGGTTATAGCGTCCACGTCCGCCAGTTGGATTTTACCGCTGCAGTTGACTTGTTACAATTGCATGACCTGCCACCCAAGCCTCGGCTTGAGGTTGCACAAATGTTCCCACAGGATTCGCTGGTTGCTTCGCCCCGAGCAGAGAAAGCCAGATTGTTCTCAGCCTTGGAGCAACGCCTGGAACAAACATTGGCCACACTGGAAAAGATTGTCCGGGCCAGGGTGCACGTCAGTTATGACCTAGATGCCGGGGAAGGAGGCCGTAAGGCTTCGCCCATACATCTTTCTGCCCTGATCGTGCATGAGCGGGGTGTAGACTCACAACTATTGATCGGTGATATCAAGCGGTTTTTGAAAAACAGTTTTTCGGATGTCAGTTACGACGATATTTCAGTTGTGCTTTCACCTAAAAGCGAAATTCAGCACTTTGCGCCTTCAGCGGCACCCACGAATCATAATAAGAATTACCTGCTGGGCGGTCTGATTCTGATGGTCTTATTAGGCGGCCTATCGAGTGCTTATTGGTATTGGTCAGTAAAGCGGCGCCAAACTAAGGCGGACCTATGATGGATTTTGCCCCGCGGTTGAGACATATCATGTTTGATCCTTTGGCCTACCTACATCCAAGTCGTCTGAGCAGGACAATCAATCTTAGTTCTGCGCGGCAACGGAGCGCGCTTAATGGGATTTTTCTTGACGCACTACCCAATGCGATGCCGGCTACGCCGGAGGTTGATTCTGTGTATGCGCATTGGGTGAGATATTGGCACCGCCTGCCTCATATTGCTCTGGCTCTGGGGGCGCAGCAATTGCGTCAATACCTGGCGCAAGGAGGGACTTGGTTATGCCTGCCTGAGCAAGCCCAGGCCTTCGCAGCCTATAAGCTTCGTGAAGCCCGCGAAGAGGAAAAAACGTCTTTGGTGTCTGTGGCCCAAGTCCAGGCATGTGGGCTTTCCGCATTGCTGGCGTGGAGAGAGTGGGTGCCTGAGGCACTGGTAGCACGGCTGCCGCTACTCTTCCCTGAGAAAATAGTCGAGCTGCAGGGAACCCAGCCGATACCTTCTGCTGATCTATTAATTTTTAAATTGGCTCTACAAAATGATCAGAATTATTCCCATTCACGATAACCTTCTGATTGAGGATAGCGTCTGGGTCGCCTCAGTGCATCTGCAGAAGCAAACGCAGGCCGTCGACATTCTTGACCAGGCGATTGCTCAAGCCAATAGCCGTATCCACGCGGCTCAGTGCGAAGCGGATGCAATTCATCAGCATGCTTTTCGCCAAGGGTATGACAAGGGCGTCTGCGTCCTGGCGCAAGATGTCGTGCATGCAGTGGGCCAAGCAAGTGCTCTTCAGAAGCGTCTAGAGGTGATCTTGCATCGTACTGCTGTTGATTTAGTCGCGGACTTGCTGGGCCGGCCTGAGTGTTTGGAGGCCATGTTTGCCAGATGGCTGAAAGAGAGCAGAGCCGACGCCAGCTCGGACCAAGCTATGACCGTGGTATTGCCTCAACGCTTGGATGCGTGTGGTGAGGAGTTTGTGGCTCGTCTACGCTTGCATTGGAGTGGCACAATGAATGTCGAATTCGTCGACGGGGAATATTACCGATTTCGTTGTGACCAACAATTTGCCGAGCTGAATGGTCGGGCTATCGGCGAAGAACTGGCCCCGGAATTGATGGTGAAATTAGGCCTATTGACGGAGCAGTGCGGGCGGATTTCTGGCGAGGTCCGGTCTGCTATTTTGCGGTTTACCGGGTTGGATGAGTCGATTTGTTTGAATAAAGGGATCATGGAATGAACATTGGTGCCATTCGCCCCGCTGGTAGCCAAGCCGTGCTCGCCGCTCAAGAAGCGATCCTTGATCTGGATCAGCGTGTGCTTGAAGTTGGTGCGCTATCCAAAACCTCTTTGGATGATCCTAATTTCGAAGCGTTCTACCAGAGGTTATTGGCTATAGCAGACGATGGTTTGAGCGGCGCAACAGTTTATGAGTGCTTACGCGCGTTTGAGGCTGATGGAGCGCATCCTTATCGCACCACTGAAACCCAGGCTGCAGTTTTGGCCTTGACCCTGCAGCGCCTAAAAGAGGATAGTCTTCAAGATACAGCGCTATATAAGAGTGTCACAGAGGCTCAATCTCGTGTTTTTTCGGCGAAATTT
This sequence comes from Pseudomonas sp. R4-34-07, assembly GCF_003852375.1. Taxonomy (NCBI): domain Bacteria; kingdom Pseudomonadati; phylum Pseudomonadota; class Gammaproteobacteria; order Pseudomonadales; family Pseudomonadaceae; genus Pseudomonas; species Pseudomonas sp. R4-34-07. The sequence goes on from NZ_CP027760.1 coordinate 2,211,438, forward strand.
ATGGTTCAGGAATATATGCAGCAAATATTCATGGTGGCTGAAGAGCTGCCCGAATGGTGAGCTCACAATGTGGACGACATCGCGCCTGATCACTTCAGAGGTCGCGGGCGCAGTCAATCTTTTAATACCATTATCAGGTGTAGACAGTGGGAAAAATACTGATTGTTGATGATCATCCGATACTACGATTAGCTGTTCGTTTGTTGTTGGAGCGTGACGGGCACGAGGTGGTGGGGGAGGCGGACAATGGGGTCGATGGTGTCAGTTTAGCTCGAGAGCTGAATCCTGGCCTGGTGCTGCTTGATATAGGTATTCCGAACCTCGATGGGTTGGAGGTAATCGCTCGTATCCAGACATTGGCAACGCCGCCAAAAGTCCTGGTACTAAGTGCACAGGAACCTGCTTACCTTGCCCACAGGTGCATGCGGGCTGGGGCTGCCGGTTTTGTGTTTAAGCAGGAGGATCCAGCGGAGCTACTCGCTGGTGTGCGTGCAGTGTTGTCGGGCTACAGTTTTTTTCCTAGCCAAACGCTCAATGACGTTCGCAATGACGCAGGGAAATCTGACGAGGCTACATTGCTAAGTACGCTGACCGATCGAGAGCTCACCGTTCTTCGTTATCTGGCGTTGGGATACACGAATAAACAAATAGCTGATGAGTTACTGATCAGCAACAAAACGATCAGCTCTTATAAAATACGCTTGCTTGAAAAATTGAACGCCTCTAGCCTTGTAAGCTTGGCTGAACTGGCGAAAAGAAATTCACTGGTATGAACGTTTAAACAACCGCTTGCGGTAGAGCACTCTGTCATGAGCGCTATTTGAAAGCCTGCTTCAGACGCTATTGATACTTTCGGGTCTCATTTGGCGTCTTGAGGCAAAATAAATGAATGTTAAAAACGTTGGCGCCGGGTCAGCGCCAGTAGGCGTGTTTCCCAGAACGACTTCAGATCTGCCAGTGCGAACATCGTGCAGTATTCGTAATGTACTAGGGATTTCCAGCCGCCAGCTAGATGAGTTTTGTTCCGAACATTTTGGAAATATTCTTACGTTGTGTGCATCGTATAGGCAAGCATCAGCGATCATGGCGGGCCACTTAGAGAACTTACTGGAACAAGTACGCGAAGTCACGCCCGACCAATGTGATAAACATAAAATTGTCAGCAGCCTCACAAATAATTTGCTGGCCAGTCTGACTCATATCGACTTGGAACAAGCGCAGCGCGCTATAGAAAAAATCCAAAGTCATTTCGATCAGAGCGCATTAGATGGCGCTCTGAATGCGTTGCGTCTGTCTTATCACAAAGCTACCCATTCAAGCGGTCGAATGGCGCACGCACAAGAAATGCAGAGTGACGTACTGCATTTTTTCCAAGGGCATTCTTTCGAGCGTCTAGCCGGTTTTCTCGCATATTTTCATGATCACGTTCAAATACTACAAAAAGATGGCACTGGCATTGGCAATCAACAGCATTGGGGGCTGAATGAGATAGCCACGGCTGCGGCCTTGGGGACCTTGGCCGAAGAGGCAACGGTCGACGTTACGGGGCAAGAAAGTCTTTGCCGGGTTGCGGCTGCGGTTATTCCCAGCGGCACAGCTTTCGATTTTATGCCAAATATAGGTAGAGACGGAAAACCCGGGCTTGGTACTGTCATTGAAGGCCTGTTGAGAAGTGGTGCACTTTCAATTCCGGATAATGCAGCATGCGAGGATATCGTGGCGATGGCGTACACTCTTGCCATTTGCGATACACAGCGTAACAACCTATCCGGTCTCGCTAGGCCCACGAATAAAATTGTGTACACAGTGGCGCCTGCAGTTTATAGGCTGTTGATGGAGTGCGCACAAGAAGATCCCCTGAAATTCGGTACTCTATTTTTTGACAACGGGCGGCTTAGCGAGGCCGGCCTTGCTCTGTGCAGCAAATTGACAACTACGGTTGAAGTGTTTGAAGAGTTTGCGCCTTATACGGATGCCACAGCTAAGAATGAGAAAGGGGGGCCTAACAATCCGCTCAGCGTGATTTATACCGAGGGGACTCTGACTGCGCACGAAAAACAGCGTGCAGTACTTGAACTTTTAGGTGGAAATGGTTTCTTTGGTTCCGCCAATGTGGCAGAGGATATTGAGGGGTTCTCAAAAACATTCCGTCATCCCGTCCTAGAAAAAATAAGAAGACGTTCCATAATGCCCGATCCGCGAGAAAGTTATATATATGGGTACGCAAAGCTCTCAGAAAAGCTTGGAGCTGAATGTCATGCAGGAAGAGTTAAACTGGATGCTGTGCTTGGGGAAATCAAGGCTATGGGCGGGTCTGTGTTAGACCGAGAAAAAACAACTGAGAATATCCTATGCTTGCCCTGCTGATGTAGTCCAAGCAATCCATTACATAATTTCTCGCGTACCTTGTCTTCATGGCATGGGGCGCGAGTAATACCCATCCAGCTCTGTCAACTGAACTCTAGATTATTTCGTTGCTGGGGTTGGACCAAGCTTGACGCTGCCATAATATGGAAAATAATCGTAACCGGCGAAGATTGCTTCGATTGCGTTAAGGAAGTCGCGTATGCCTGCGCGCTTACTGACAAAACCGGAGGCGCCGGCCCGTAAACAATATTCTGCGCAAGGCACTGCGGGATATGTACAAAAAATTAACATGCTAGGAGCATTCGATAACGAAGACATTTGTTTGATAATTGCTAACCCCTCTGTTTGATTTTGGCCAATATCAAAAGTTACAAGATCGGGATGATACAGGTTCGCAAGTCTTAGACCGTCTACTCCGTCGCTGATGTCGGCCAGAACTTTAATGCCTCGTCTTTCTAACACCGCTCTGATTGCCAGTCGCACGATCGGGTGTTTATCAATAATTATCACACTGTTCGAGTCTATCATGCGTCTACACCTTAGTTGGAATAAGAATTCTACAAGAACTCGTAAGACTTAACCATGGCGGAAGGGGCTGAAAGACAGTAGGAAAATTCTAGGCGCGCTAATTGTGTCGCGCGGCGGAAAGATAATAGCGCCAGTTGTAGGCAGGGTTTATACAACGTTTAAGGTGCCTTTAAGCGGTAAGGCGGGCAAACAATTGGCCGCCTATATCCAAGGATCGGCGTTACGGCCGTAATGAGTACATCGCGGGAGAGGGTGCTTCAGTCCACCTACTCAAAGTGTTTTTTTCTCTGGCGAATCAGATCGCGTTCTAATCCTACCATTGCCTGATCAAGGGCTAGGACCACGGCCGGTAAATTAGAATCTGACGGGTCAAGGTGACAGGAAGCTTCCAAAGCTTCACAGTGCTTGATCAGACTGCGAACCTTAACAACGCGAGCACTGCCCTTGATTTTATGAGCAAGCTCGGATAAGCCACGCAGATTGTCGTTTTTATTAAGCCGTCGTAATTCCTCTAAATCATCGGTGATACTATTAATTAATCCATCCAGCACACGCTTTAATATGTTGAGGTCTCCACCGGTAAGGTGCTCAAGGGTATTCAAGTCAAATTTATTGGATTCAGAATAATTAATTTCGTCATGAATGGCTATTGCGGAGCGTTTGATGAAACGCTCTAAGGTATCCAGCTCCACTGGTTTAAATAGGCAGTCATCCATGCCAGCCGATATGCACCGCTCGCGCTCCTCACGTTGAGCATTAGCAGTAAATCCTAAAATGATAGAGCGCACCCGGTTTTGAGCGCTCTCAATCACGCGTATTGCTTTCGCAAGCTCATATCCGCTCATCACTGGCATATTGCAGTCGGTAATGATGACGTCAAATATTTTCTGTTTCCATAATGCAAGGCCTTCAGCACCATTTTCAGCAAGATGCACGGAGTGCCCCAAGTATATTAGCTGTTCACTCAACAGCAATCGATTGGCGTAGTTGTCGTCAACCACTAATACACCTAAAATTGGAGCCGGGTTGGCTGCGGAGCTGTTTAATACTTCGGCCTTCTTTTCCTGCCGTGGTTCGAGCACGTTCAGTGTCAGTCGGCCAATGGCTTGTGTGCCCTGATCGATTTCGCTGTCGAGCTCCAATTGGCCTCCCATCATTTCACATAGATTACGGGAAATCATTAATCCTAATCCTGTACCAGAGCGGGCGTGCTGTCTCGTTCCACCTATCTGGGTAAATGGCTGGAATAAGCGCGCTATATCGTTAGCAGATATACCAATACCGGTGTCATTGACCGAAAATTCGACCTGTAATTGATCATCTGCTAATAAGCAAGAATGAACAACCACATCGACCCCGCCGTTTTCGGTAAACTTAATCGCATTACTGATTAAGTTGGAAAGTACTTGTTTAAAGCGCAGCGGGTCAACCAATACGTCGTAATTTATACTTTCGTTAATGTCTAACTTTAGAGTTAGGTTCTTTTGCTTGGCCAGTCCACTGAATACTCGAATAACAGATTCTACTAGGTCCTTTAGGTTGGCCCGCTCTTGATTCAGACTAAGGTGACCTGTCTCTATACGGGCAATGTCGAGTATATCACCAATTAAATCAAGCAAGCCGCGGGCGGAATGATAGGCGACTTCTATTGATGAGCGGTCATATTTTTCTTTATCGCGTTTCAAGCTTAATTCCAGCAATCCTATGATCGCATTCATAGGTGTTCTGATTTCATGGCTCATAGTCGCAAGGAATGTAGTTTTGGTCCGATTAGCCTCATCAGCATCATTTTTGGCTTGTTTGAGCTCCTCCAGAAGCAAGTGCCGCTCAGTTATATCTATCCAACCTCCGATTAAGCCTTGATTGGCACCTTCAGAGTTAGAGAAAGGTAGCATCCAGTGATAGATAGTTTGATGACGTCCAGCAATGTAAACTTCTCGATCACGCAAAAGAGGTTGGCCTGTCTGCAATACAGTTTGGCAATCCTTTTCATAGGCCGCCGACCTTTCCAATGAGGTTTTTGCTGAACTTAAACCACGAGCAATATCACCCTCGTTTGAAAGCGATTTTACGTAACTGTCATTGCAAATTAATAGGCGATTTTCTAAATCCCGCACGTAAATTGGATGCGGCGTGCCGTTTATCAGGGCTTCCATAAAGTGAAGCTGATTGCTGAGTTCTCTTTCGGCTGCTCTGCGTTGCATGATTTGCCGACGTAAGTAAATTCCCCAACCCAATGCGATAGTCAATAGTGTGATAGTGCCAACTACGGATTTAAATATAATCTGACGATAGTCGCGCCATGATGGGGGCGCAATAACTGCGTTTGTGCGCCACCGGTTGGTAACAGAATCAATAACATCTGGCGGGATGCTTCTTATGGTTTTATCGAGAATTGCGTAAAGCTGACCTTGCCCCTTAAGTACACTGAGCGACGCTGTCGCAGGTGCAGAGTTTATAATCGATGCAATTTTCAGTGAGTTATCGCGGCTACGCAAATTGTAGCTGGCAATAGGTGCAGGTAGGATTGTTGCATCTACTGAGCCATCCTCTACCCAAGCAAGGGCCTCAAAATTATTCTCTGCGTTCTTTAAACGAATGAGCGGGTAATGTTCGCGTAACATCGGCAGAAGCGCATGGCCTGGCGCAACGCTTAACGTCCTGCCTGCCAGAGCCTCCAGCGTATCTGGGTATGCACTTTGATTGCGTACTACAAGTGCATAAGGTGCGATTAAATAAGGACGTCCAAATAAAAAAGATTGCATGTTTTCCTGGTTTTTAGGCAGGTCCGTTGCGATTTGCACTCTTCCCGCTTTTAAGCTTTCCTGCATTTCTCTAATGTTGGGGTGAGGTTGTATGTTGAATTTTAAGCCCGTTTTTCTCTCAATTAACTTAAGCAAGTCTCGTGTAATACCAAAATAATTACCATGGATGTCGAAATATGAAACGGGTGCCAGGTACCGGCTCACTGCTATATTTACCACAGGGTTTTTCTTGATCCAATCTTTCTCGTCTGCACTTAAATCCAGTGGCTGGAGCGTGAATAAGAGTTTTTCGCTCCAGCGTGTTTGTATTTCAGTTTTTACCTGTTCTGGCACGGCCCCTAGGGCGGTATTGATAAGGTTCAGCAAACGCGGGTTATCAGCGTTAATGGCAAAGCTGAAGCCTTCTTGTGCCGGGGGGGCGATATCCAAAATATCGAGATGGCTGGAATAATTTCGCGAAATAAGGTATTGAGAGGATATAGCATCCCCTAAAAATGCATCAGCTTGTCCAAAGGCGACTGCCGCGATAGCATTTTCTGTCGATGTGAACACTTCTATGTTTGCTTGAGGAAACATCCGCCGAGCCGCAGCCTCACTAATATAGTCGGAGTCAATTGCCAAGCGAATACGCGCGACTTTATCGTCGAAAGACAGGCTAATGCCTATGCGGCCGATTAGAGCGAGTCGATCATCGAGGTAGTTGTTGCTCAGTGCCAAATCTATTCTATTTTTTTCTCTTCGATTAGCGCTGCCCAATAAATCTATTTCGCCAGTTTTCAGTGCTTCCACGGCTTCCATATGAGTAGCGTAACGGCGAACGTCCACGGTTACACCAAGATAACCAGAAATTATCTGCATGTAATCTGCTGTGATACCCTCATAGTCACGATTGGAACTTGATATGTCCAACGGCGGATAATCAGGAAGCGACGTACCCAGTACCAAAGTCTTCTTTTTCTTTAGCCAGCGCCAACCGTTGTAGTCTAAATTTAACTTCTGGTGATCTTCATTGGTGTGGCTGAAGAGTTCTAAATTGTCCACACGACTAGCATGGGCTTCTGGCCCGGCGAATAGCGCGATCCAAAGCGCCGCACAGATATTGAGCGACAGCGTCTTCCTGAATATGTATTTTGGTGTTGGTTTTTTTTTAATTTGCACGCTTAGGTGAATCGATTTCATGGTAACCCCTCTACAAATGTAGAACAGTACTTGAATATTTGGATGGTTGAGGCTTTGTTGCAGGATCGCTTTTTGAAATACTACTATAGCCTATTGCTGTAGGTTTTGTGTGTATAGCGATGCCTTTCTTTTGAATTGGGAATTGTAACTTGGCCAGTATTTGAGGAGTAGTGTAATGAGTGGTTTTGAGAGCGTTAGTGTTAGTAGCAGCGGGGAACAATTGGCGGTGCGAATTTATCCTAGCACATCAGTGATCCCGGCACCTGTTCTGGTGCTGTGCCATGGGTTTTGTGGCATCCAGAACGTTGTTCTGCCTGAGTTTGCTTTCGCTTTTGCTCAGGCTGGCTACAATGTCATTACCTTTGACTATCGAGGTTTCGGTGAAAGTGGAGGTGAGCGCGGCAGGCTTCAGACCAAAATGCAGATAGAAGATATTCATGCCGTTGTTAACTGGGTAAGCCAGCAACCGTCATTTGATACGTCACGCATTGGTCTGTGGGGAACATCACTAGGTGGCTGTCATGTCATTACGGTTGGGGCGCAGAACCCGCTGGTCAAATGCATCATCAGCCAAACAGCCTTTGCTGACGGGGAAATATTAATCACTAGCGCAATGAGTATTAAAGAGGAAAGTAAGCTATTTTCGACATTAAATCGGATGCAGGAGAAGAAAGAATCAAGCGGTAGGGAGTTATTTGTGCCTCCGTTAATGGTGCTGGATGATGAGCAGTCTCGAGTGTTTTTCGAAAAGCATCAAAAGTTTAATCCTCAGCTAAATACAAAAATACCCTTTTTAACCGTCCGGGAAATCATAAACTACAAACCGGTTATCATGGCCATGAGCGTTCGTCAGCCTGTATTGGTTGTCGCTGCCGAACACGACATTGTTAATCCCCCGGATCAAGCAGTCCGATTGTATGAAGCGCTGCATGCTGAAAAGACAATCATTATGCTTGAAGGTGCTGGGCATTATGATGTCTATGAAGGTGACACTCATTTTAAAGTTTTAAGACATCAAATTAACTGGCTGGGAATGTATCTTTAACCGCCACACCTACAGCAAGGAAGAACTATGGAACCTGTGGCTGCAATTAATGAGATTTTACTGAGTAACGAGCGGACTGTGATTGGGCGTGAAGATACTCGTAGATTTTTGCGTCTTGTAAGCGATGTGCATAATACCACTGCCGAATTAGTTTTTTCTGGTAAGACGCCGACCGTTGGTGCTACGATTTTTCGATTAGTTACTTTAGCGCTATCCTCAATATCGTTATCAGCAGGCTCTTGGTTAGGTCCGCCCGGAGCGCTTGCCACGCCATTATCGAACCCATTGTCAGACGATTTATTCAAAACACATATCGAATCTTTTGGGTTTGATGTTGTGTCAAAAGGCTTCGAGAGTCTAGAAGGGGCTAAGCGGGAATTTCTCACGCGAACTATTAATAACGGGATCTCTGTGGTTACTTCAGTAATAGAGTCTCTAAAAGGTATTGATGATCCGACATTTGATGCCAAGCTTACTGAGTGGGGAGTGGATCCCAGTATACGTCCGAGACTGTTGGAGAATTACAGAGCGATGCAGTCAATGTTGCTTTGGATGACGGAAGAGGGCGGGCAAGATATTTATCTTGTGGAACCGTATGACAATTCCGATCCCACTGCCGCCATTAACTTGGTTCAAGACGGCGAGCAAAGGATTGCGTTTTCTCTACAATTCTTTAAGAAATGCGCCATTCCCGCTGTTAATGCGCTTTTGCATGAGGTGGCGCATCTCTGCTGTAATAAATTTGATTTCTATTATTTTTCTCGTGAAAAGTCTTGCTTGGATGATCAGTATGCTGAACTGCCTTTGCATAGACAGATAAAAGATTTCGCCAGAGGTTTTGAGCAATCCTCCAAGCTTGTGGCAGAGCATATTGAAGGTGAGGAATTTCTTTCCGCTATTGCTCCCAAAGATAACACAAAGACGCTCACGCAACTTTATAATGAAGATGCTGACACCAAAGTAATGGTGAACTTTATGAATGCCGATTCGGTTAGCGCGTTGGCGATCGTTATTGCAGACTATAATTTACACCATGATGGCAATGTCCCTTTAAAGGAAACGTCATCCTTTAAATCTCCACCGGAAGCGGGTCTATATGTGGAGAGTTGAGATTCGTTTCAATCATTGATTTGTAGGATCTCGCACTGTTTCGTAAGCAGTGCGAGCTGGTTTTGTTGCGGGTGGTACTAAGGATAACGAAGAGTCCGTAATACATCGGAGGTTTGGCTTAAAATAGCATCCGCTTATAGCGAGATATAAAAGTGGCGCCGAATTCCAAACGTCATACAGTTGCAGAGTTTGTATCGGTAGTTATTGTCATACCGCAATAGCTGCATGTGTAACTGGTTATCGAACCATAAAGGGCAAAAAATAGTTTTTTTTCGTGCAGAATCTCAGAGGTAAGAAAGTTCCTCGTCCGACGAGGAAGATTCTTGCCGCTGCATTGAGCGGTCTGATGTTGTGGTGCATCTCGATGTGAAAAAATTATAGACAGTTGGAACGAGCCCGTAGGCTAAAAGTGTGATCCAACCTATTTCTCATCGTGACTGCGTGGTTGTCCCTAACTTTGCCGCCGGAGCAGGTCTGGTTCCGGTTGGAGTAAAGCGTCGGGTAGCTCCCATGTGCCTTCCAGTCATTTAGTGCGTTCTTTAAGGGCATAAAGGAGCAATGCCTGTTTAAAAAGGCGCCCTGAATAATTCAGTAAGAAAATTTACTGTTGATATCTGCCGTTAGTAGTGAGAGAGCACATCAAGCATGTTTTACGAGAGCAATATTATGTGTTGCGATGATATGTTAAGGCTCGGCGATTTTGAGTTTTATAATGGTACATTAAAAGAGGTTTGTTGTGGTGATGCGTTCGATAGTATTAGCAGCGTTGATTTTTTTCTCACATCAGGCCTTAGCAACCTGTAGCATAAGTGGTGCAGGCGAATTTAAACTTGGAAAGGATATAGCGCTTTCGAGTAATGTTCCTGTAGGTACTGTACTAAGTAGTCATCGTCAGGTTATTACATACGGGGGGTGTCGGGCGGACGGGGTTGCATATTTGGAGGTGCCTCAAAAGCTACAAGTCGGAAGTGGACTATCAGTTGTTTTTTATTACGACGAGAAGCCAATAAATGGGACTACTGCAAGGCTGGGATTTTTCAATTCTCGCACCGCTAATCACTACTTTGTGTCTTTTGATTTGGTCCGCAGCGCGGGTCCTGTAGCGGCTGGTGATTTACATGCCGGCGGGATTCGGGCTAAACAGCTAGATTCTGATGGTGTCTCGCTAGGACCAGACCAACCAGGCGCAGTAATTGGTAGTGCTATTCTCGGAACGTGCGTTGTTACAACCCCAAATATACTTGTTCCTTTGCCGGCGGTAACCAGCTCTGAACTTTCTAGCATAGGCGCAACATTTGGTGAGGTATTCTTCACTATGGCTGTCAGCTGTAACAGCTCGAGTAAGGTATACGCCGAATTCACTGACTCGAACAATGTATCTAACAGTGGTGAGTCTTTGGAATTAGGAGCGGGCTCGACGGCAAAAGGGATTAGGTTTCAGATGTTGCTTGACGGCTCTTTGGTAAGGTATAAGCAAAGAAGGGGCTTGGGCGATATTCAGTCGGATGGCCTAATTCCCATGTCAGTTCGTTATATTCGAGACGGTAATCTCATTCCGGGTAGGGCTGTTGCGCAGTCTACTTATATAATCAGTTATGATTAAATTCTTGACTAAGCCATCTTTTTTTCTCCAGGTGTTTCGAGAAAACCGCTGTCGAACAATAATAGAGCCGTTGAATGTGCTCTTTGAATGCGATACTCAGTTGTGGTTGATGATTAAAATTGTAATGCCCCCTACACTCGTGCCTACTGCGATTTGTCAGTAAGCAATGGTGTTGGCGAGCCAATTAAAATTCATATATAAACTAAGCCGCGCTCTTTATTCTGCACTCTGTGTTGCTGCTGCAGTCAGCAAGGATGTTCATGGGGTGTTAGGAGGCGGATTGTAGGAGGGGCATAGGGTTGCTGCCCCGCTGAAATAGTTTCTGCCATGGCGACGGCGGCAACCAGCTTTGGTGGTTAGATGCTTGGCTCCGATCGTTTATTGGGTGAGAGGGCCAAAGGCCCTCTCACCTTGTCCTATTTCCGGCGCTTTGATTTGGATAAATGAAATGGTATCTGCCTCCAATAATACCAGTCCACTTCCTTGCGCGCTAAAGTCTGCTACATTATCCGGACAAGTCATTTCCTTTTGGGGTGAAGTAAGGATAAAGGCGTTCGATATTTCACGAAGTTGTCCATCTGATTCAGCCTAATATACTGCTATTCGAAGCCGGATGCAGCGGTTCTTCAATCCCAGCGGGTCGTCGATTTTAGTGCTGCTGGCATTGATTCGACTGGCGCTCTTGGAATGGGCGGGGCGGGGTAAATAAAATCTAACGGGCTCATTTTGGGTCCATGTTCGCTCGTGTCATTAGGTGTGGGGTTCAGTCTTTCTCGAGTGAGCTTTATATCCTTATCATAAAAAATGCTCTTAGCATGATCATCTTCTCTCATACAGCGTTTGTTCACAGCGCTGTCGTTGGCGGGCAGGGTTTCGATTGCTGGCTTGGATAGTGCCTTTACAGGTTGCTCAGGCCTAGCGCACTTGGAGTGTATAGTATTGTGGTGGTAAACATAATTTTTCTGACCTCTTGCTTGAAGCGCTGACCAGCTGTATTCCCGTTTGAATTTCATCCCTATTAAACAGCTTGTATAATCGGCTGATTTTTCTGCTGGAGTCCGCATCGTTAATGTTTCTAAATCCTTGAGTAGTTCGGTTTTCCTCCTCAATGCCTTAGAATTTTGTGTATAAAGGATTTCGCGGATGTGTTTGACAAATTCTCTTGCTTCGTTTTTTTTCGCGGAGTTGTATAGCTTTATATGGCTGTTCCGTACTATTTTAATGGTTTTTTTTAAGTCCCCGCTTTTGACTCTTTGATTAACTATTGTTTTGGCTGTTAAGCTCGATATTGCATGATGCTGATTTTTCGGATATTTTCATAGAACGTCAAATAGTGATGGTTGTAGTTTGGTTTTCCGTATTTTGGCGTGAGAAAGTTTAGAGTTGCAATTTTCAGGTGTTTTAGGCCTTACAGGTGCGCTCAGTGGACCTTAGTATTGGGCTTGATACTAAATATACAATTTATGTAGGGGGCTTAATTTCAAAAAACGCTCTCAGGGTCTACGCATTTAGGGCCGGCACCGGTCGCCGGCTACCAGGCAATGTGGCCTACAAAACCTTAGAAGCCAGAGCAATTCGGACGGAGAGGGCATGCAGATTTTGGTGGGGAGCTAGAAGCAATTCATCCCGCTCCGAGAAAATTCTGGTCTAGGGCGAGCGAATTCTGACTTGAAATGAGAGCGTGCTGATGTGACGGGCTTACGGCCGAGTTTAAGATTTTCTGCCCTGTCAGGTATCGCAGCACCTAAATATCTGAAGGCTAAAAAACTCAGTTTATTCTAACTTGGCTATTGCGAGACCCGCATAAATGAACTTCAAAGTGTTTTCTGTTGCTGTCTGTTTTGTCAGCCTAAATCTGCCCGTCCTTGCTCTCGCCGCCCAGACTGGACAGATCAACATCACTGGCAGAATTATCGAAACGAGTTGCGTACTTGATGCTTCTTCCACCAATGTCAACGTTGTACTGCCGACCGTGGACAAAAGTCAGCTCGCTGGCGCTCAGAGCGCTACCGGTCGTACCGGCTTCACGCTGCAGGTGACCGACTGCCCGGAGGATGCCAAGGTTTCTGCTGCATTTCTGCCTGATTCCAATGTTAATCCCTACGGCAACTTGGTAAACAACGCTGTAAACAAAGCCTCCAACGTCGAGGTTCAACTGCTCGATCAAAATCATACCGTCATCAATATCAATACCGATGACAATGCTTCCCAGGCTTCACGTGCCGTGGATATCAACGGAAAAGGCAGCTTGCAGTACTTCGCGCAGTACTTCTCCCAAGAGGGGAGCGCGGGTGGCGGTGATGTTTCCGTCATGGCCAATTTCATGCTGACCTACGAGTAATCGACTCGCCCGGGGTGTTCACCTCGGGCACCACTGAGGTACCCCCTGATGTCACCTGTCTCCGCTCGACACTTGCCCTCTTTGATGGCAGGGCTGTTCCTTGCTGCATGCTCGATGTCCAGTGCTGTTGCCGGTGTCATGATCGATGGCACCCGTGTGATCTATTCCGCGAAGGAACGAGAAGTCACCGTAAAGCTGACCAACAAGGGCCAGAGCCCCGGGCTCCTGCAAGTCTGGATTGATCGTGGCGACGCCCAGAGCCGACTTCAAGATGCAGACGCGCCCTTTCTCGTTACGCCACCCATTTTCAGGTTGGACCCACAAAAAGGCCAGAGTGTACGCATTGTGTTCACCGGTGAAACGCTGCCTCAGGACAGGGAAAGCTTGTTTTGGTTCAACGCCCTGGAAATCCCACCTATTCCTCAAGGTGCCAGTGCTGGGGCGAACATGATGCAAATCGCTGTGCGTTCACGCCTGAAGATGTTCTATCGCCCGGTCGCTCTGTCCGGCGATGTTCGTAGCTCCGTGAGTCGGATGAAGTGGTCTGTGCAGCGAGTCGATAAGGGCTATGTCCTGCGCGGTGATAACCCGACGCCTTATCACCTGTCGTTTGGTGAGCTGTCAGTGAAGCAGGGCGACAAACGCTACGAAACCGGCGGCGGCATGATTGCTCCCTTCAGTCAGCAGGATTTTTCTCTCGCCGGTCATACCGGCAGTACTGGTGGCCAGGTGCTCTACCGCTGGATCGGTGATTTTGGCACCACCGCCGAACAGAGCATCACACTGAACTGAAATTGACGAGCTGATGTGCCGACAGGTATCACCTCGATACGCGTGCTCAGGTAATCCCATGTTTTTGACGACTCATGCACCGCATTATGCCGGCCGTTTTTTTGCTGCCCGGCATTGGCTATTTGTTACGACGCTCGGCGCGGTTCTGCCCGACAACCTCGCACAAGCCGAGGAAAGCAATGCTGCTCTCGCGTTGTTTAATCCGGCCTTTCTACAAGGCCAGGAAAGAAGTCTGGATATGTCGCGCTTCGAACGCGGGAACGGGGCCATGCCAGGCTCATATCGCCTCGATGTCTACGTCAACCAGCAGTGGATGGGACGCCAGGACATTCGGGTGCGTGACGGCGGCGATGGGAAACCGTCGCGAATTTGCTTTACTCCCGCGCAGGTCTCCAGCCTGGGCATTGACCTCAAGCGCCTGCCTGAAAGCCACGCCCTTGAAAGCGATGACTGCGCGGATATCGGCCTCTGGGTCCCTGATGCCCATATCGACATGGACCTGGGGGCATTGCGCCTGGACTTGAGCATTGCCCAGACTTACCTGAACCGCGCAGCACGAGGCTACGTTGATCCAGGTGACTGGGACCGGGGCGTGACTGCTGCGTTCGTTGACTACAACAGCAATGCCTTTCATAACGATTCACGCGGCTCCAACAGCACAGAGTTCTACACGGGTATCAATAGCGGTTTGAACCTGGGGGACTGGCGTCTGCGCCACAACGCAAGCTACAACCGCAGCAGTAGTGTTGGCGAATCCCGGAGTAAGTACAGCGCGCTGAGCACCTATGCACAGCGCGACCTGACCACGCTCAAATCACAAATTACCCTGGGGGATTACTACACGCCATCCGAGCTGTTCGACAGCGTATCTTTCACCGGTGTGCAAGTGGCGTCCGATGATCGCATGCTGCCTGATTCCCAGCGTGGATTTGCGCCCTCCATCCGAGGCATGGCGCAAAGCAACTCTCGAGTGACCGTGCGTCAAGCTGGCAACATACTTTACGAAACCAGCGTGGCGCCCGGCCCGTTTGTCATCGACGACCTCTACAGTACTGGCTATTCCGGTGACCTAGATGTCACGGTGACCGAGGCTGACGGCCGTATCCACAGCTTCATTGTGCCCTTTGCTTCGGTGGCACAATTGCTGCGCCCAGGGACCTCGCGCTACAGCGTCTCTGCCGGTCAATACCGTGATGACCGCTTGCGCAAAGTGCCAACATTCGTCCAGGCAACCTATCAGCGTGGCATTTCCAACCAGGCGACGGCCTACACTGGCAGCGTCGTCGCCGACCAGTATCTGGCGGTACAGGGCGGTATGGCGTTGAGTACTTCGGTGGGAGCGTTCGCGTTCGATGTCACACAGTCCAACGCTTCTGGTCTGCAGTCAAGCGATGAGGGTACTGACCCACTCGATAGCACCGCTAGCGGAAGGAGTTATCGACTGAGCTACAGCAAGCTCGTCGATAGCACCAAGACTAACTTCGTCGTGGCAGCTTACCGTTTCTCCAGCGAGGGCTACCTGTCCTTTAGCGATTATGCCCGAGCGCAAGACCTGACTGGTCCGGCACCTAACCGCCAGCGCAGTCGGCTTCAAGTGAACATCAACCAGCCATTGCCTGGCGATGCCGGCAGCCTGTACCTGAGCGGGTCGTCGCAGAATCACTGGAATAACGCCAAGAGCCGCGATACCAGCTTCCAGGCCGGGTATTCCAATAGCTATAGCTGGGGAAACCTGAGTCTTTCAGCCAGCCGTACCCAGGGTAGCAATAACAAGGACGATACCCAGTACATGCTGACGCTCTCGATGCCACTTGGCAGAGATCGCCATACCTCATACCTCACCAGCTCCACGACTTATTCGGGTAAAGGTGATGTGGGGACTCAGGTTGGGCTGTCTGGCTCTGTGGGGGAGCAGAGCGAACTTAGTTATGGGGTGTATGGCTCGCATGATCGTGCCTTCGGAGCCAGCAATAGCTCTACGGGGGCCAATGCCCAATACCGTATGGCCAAGACCAATCTATCGGGAAGTATTGGACAGGGGGAAGAGTACAAGCAAGTCGGTATCGGCCTTTCCGGCAGCATCGTGGCCCATCCTGGCGGCGTGACCTTCAGTCAGTCCAAAGGTGAAACGCGTGTCATTGTGGAGGCCAGGGGGGCACAAGGCGCGAGTCTGCTCAACAGCAATGGAGGCGCAATCAGCAGCAGCGGGTATGGAGTGGTGAGCGGCCTGATACCTTATCGTCATAATGAAGTTGTCATCGACCCGAAAGGTATGGCGGCGGACGTTGAGCTGGAAATGAGTTCGCAGAATATCGCACCGCGTCATGGCGCAATCGTGATGCTGAAATATCCAACCACTCAGGGGGCGCCGGTTCTGCTTAACCTGCGTGACGAGGCGGGTAATGCGTTGCCGACGGGGGCCGAAGTACTGGACGCTGAGGGCAATAGCCTGACCTTGGTTGGGCAAATGAGCCGAGCATTCATTCGTGCAGCGGAGCCGAAAGGTGAGCTGATAGTGCGTTGGGGAGACACGCTCGACGGTCAATGTCGCGTTTTGTACACCCTGTCAGCTGCAGCACGCAAAGATAAAGTGGATTTCGAAAAAGTCGACGCGTTGTGCACTAAACAATCAAGCACTTCCGTGGCGCTTAGGTAATGGCTACCGTTGAACTATAAGGTTAAATATGAGTCGCTGTCTGCTTGTTTTCTATTTCGTCAATTTCCAAGGCCGATGTCGGCATCCCGCTCACAGCGCAATTTTTGCACGGGATAAGGCGATTGGTTCTACCACTAACTGGAAAGAAAACACAAACTCTCAGCGCGTAGGGATGCTATGCCAGTACATGGGCGGGCGTAATGTCGGCATAGTGAATGGCACGCTTGTATCTGGATACTCAGATGCCTATCAGCCCAGTAATCCCGGTATAGGTATCCGTTTCAGAGCAACTACTTGGTATTCAGCTTCACAGCAAAGAGCGCTTCCATTTGATATTCCTGGGAATGGGCCCTCCGACTGCTAACCTTGCGTCACCATAATAAAAAATATGAGGGCTTCTGCACAGCTCGTCGTGGTGGGGCAGGTCTGTGCAGGCATTATTATGTCATTTCCAACCGCCCGCATCAGCTATTATGATTCTTAAGAGAGGGGGCCAATGAACGTGAAAATCAGCACGTTTCCAAGTATTATAGAAGCATCGTCCTGTAACGTAGATGGCGACATTATTGCCACAATGCCCAGGATTGAAATAAATCGACTCCCAAGCGTCGGAGCGGTCGCTGAAAGGACGCCTTTCACTATTGGAATGAATTGCGATTCTTCGATTGCTGTTCATATGGTCATCACTGATGCACTTAATCCGGGTAACATTGGGAATGTGCTGACGCTCAGTTCCGACTCGGAGGCAATGGGTGTGGGGTATCAGATTCTACGCGACAACAGCCCGATCAATTTCGGTCATGCCTCGTCTATTGCGGGCGCTTTAAATCAATTCAAGATTGTAAGTTCTACAGGTGGCACCGGGGGCCGGTTCCTGATTCCGTTTGATATCCAATATCAACGAACGGCGTCTTCGAGGCCGAAAACAGGCACGGCCAATGCCGTTGCGGTGTTTACCATGTCTTATCAGTAGTATTCAAATCGCACAATTAAGCGTCAGTACTGTGCGGTGAAAAGGAATGAATTGACTGAAGTTTCGCTCTAGCGAGGCAAAACCTAAAAGGTTGAATGATGAATCTTTATATACTCCCGCTGGTATTTTTGGGGGCTTTCTCGTCTCTATCAATTGCCGCTGTAAATATTCCCCTCGATAGCGCTGTTTTCGCGCGCGATAGGGAAGTCGGCTCGACCACCAACTGGAAAGCCAGTACTGGTTCTCAGGGCGTATGGGCGAAGTGTTCATACGAGGTGCGCAGCATAGGAACGGTTAATGGCCCTCTTGTTCCAGGCTTTTCGGATGTTTATCAGACTAATAATCCTGGCATTGGCGTGCGTTTTCGGGCGACGTCGTGGGATGCAGTTTCAGTACAGCGTACTCTTCCGTTCGATGTTTCTGGTGTTGGAGCTAGCTGTAAACCCAATCAGGATGTATTAAAACACATGAAAGCGACTGCGCAACTCGTGATAGTCGGCCCCGTCAGCTCTGGAACGATAACTGCATTTCCGTCCGCCAATGTGACCTATATTGATAAGGTTAAGAGAGGCGTAATGGATATCAAGATTAGCACTGCTCCAACCATAAAGGCGTCGACCTGTGATGTTGATGGCAATATTGATGTCAAGATGCCAAACATTGGGCTAAATCGCCTTCTGGAAGTTGGATCGGTTGCCGGCAGAACGCCTTTTAATATTGGAATGAATTGCGATCCTTCGATTTCTGTTCATATGGTTATGACCGACGCACAGAACCCGGGAAACACTAGCAATGTGCTGTCGCTCAGTCCCGGCTCGGATGCAACGGGTGTAGGGTATCAAATTTTACGCGACAACAGCCCAATCAATTTAGGTCCTGCCTCGTCTATCGCGGGCGCTTTAAATCAATTCAAGGTTTTAAGTTCCACAGGCAGCGCCGGAGGTAGGTATCTCATTCCGTTTTATATTCAATATCAACGCACAGCGTCTTCCAAACCGGGATCCGGTACGGCCAATGCAAATGCAGTGTTCACGATGTCTTATCAGTAGCCTCCAGAGTGGTTAGTCCAGACCTCCTAGTCTATTGCGAAACCCCAGGTAAAAAATTAGCCAATTTCTAATCAATCGAGGCCGGCCTGAAATTTCCCAAGGTGCATGGGAAATTTCCAGGGTGATCGCAGGGCTTTCCAATACACTCGCACTCGTTCGCGTGTAAAAATTTACATGCTGGCCGGCTGGATGCGGATAACGCTATTTGGTTGATATCAGTCTTATTGGATGCGAGGATCGAAGCTATGAAATTTCTTTGGGGTGTATCTGCGTTAACTTGCGTTCTACTTGGTGGGGTGGGTGTGGCGCATGCAGCAAGTAGTGGAAAAATTGAATTCTCTGGCGAGCTGATTGCGGCAAGCTGTACGGTCGCACCGGGTGCTGGTTCGTCAGGTAGCAATGGCAATATTAACGTAGATCTTGGGAAGGTTTCACTCAGTGATGTTGGTGATCCCGGTGTGGGCGTCACTGCAGCTACTCATATCAACTTGGACATTGATTGTTCATCGGGTGTGGGTGGCTTGAGTACAGTAAAAGTAAAGTTTGACCCGCTTTCTGGCTCTGGAATTGATAGTGCTGACGGTCGCCTGCTTAAACTGCAAAGTAGTGAAAAGGCGGCAAAAGGTGTCGCCATTGCAATTCTCAATGACAACAATCAAGTTCTAAACCTGAGTGCCAACGAAACGATCGATGCAGCGCTGAAGGTTGACGAGGGGAAAGCTACCGCTAACCTGAGCATGCGCGCTGCTTATGCGCTTAATGGGGCATCAGATGATGTTAAAGCTGGTGTTGGGAATGCGACCCTGCCTTTTACCCTGACTTACGAATAAAAAATTGCGATGGGGAGGATGATCTCCCCATTTGTAGCTTCGTGGAGGCGAATCAGGTGTTTAATAAGGCGCTATTTAGTTTTTCATTATTTCTATTAACCTTCTTTGTCAATCATTCGCAGGCAGCCATCTCATTGGGTGCCACTCGAGTGATTTTCGACGCTAAGCATCAAGAAGCTTCGTTGTCTGTGCTAAATCAAGGTGGTGAGGATGTACTGGTCCAGTCTTGGCTAGAGTCTGACTCAGCAGATTTTAACATTTCATCCTTTGCGGTCACTCCACCGTTATCCCGCCTATCGAAAGAGGGTCGTCAACAACTAAGGATACTTTACAGTGGAGAGGGAGTTCCATTGGATCGAGAGTCAATTGCTTGGCTGAACGTACAGGAAATCCCACAAAAAGTTAATGGGGAAAGTGTTCTGCAGCTTGCGGTACGCCAGCGGATTAAAGTGTTTTTTCGACCGCCTGGGTTGCCGGGTAGTGCGGTAGAGGCACCGACTCAGCTTAAATGGACGTTAAATAAACGTTCTCAGACTGCCGTACTGAAGGTTGAGAACCCAAGTCGATTTCATGTGTCGTTGACTGGATTGAGTTTGAGAGGCGCTGGTTACAATGATTTTCTAATGGGGGAGGGGCGTATGGTCGCCCCTAGTGAGAATGTAGAAATACCAGTCAATCCAATGGCTTCGGCTGCCAGTCTCAAATTGAATTTCAACGTCATTAATGATTACGGCGGACAGAACTCATATACGGCTGATCTATATATAGATAAAGTCAGTTCCGCTACGCCGAATACATTGGCTGACAAATAATTTTTATTCGCCAAGTTCTGTTGTACTGTCGAAAGGTTTGTTCTTGTGTTTTTTATGAAAAAAATCAGTGCTGAAAATCGCTCGGGTCTGTCCGCGCGCGTGCAGGAAAGCACGGCGGCACCTCACGACTTGGCGGATAAAGGTTTTAGACTTCGTAAGCTCGCTCTTGCAGTTGCCTTAGCGTTACCGGGGGCGGCCTATGCTAATTCCACGGGGAGCGAAGCAAATATTCCAGAGTTCGACCTTGCCTTTATTCAGGGCGGAGGCGAACAGCTTGACCTAGCCGAGTTTCTCAGGCAGGACAATGTTGCGCCTGGAACCTATCGTGTTGATATTTATGTGAACCGAGCTCTGACTGGGCGCAGAGATATTCGTTTTGATATCATTGATAAGTCAGGTAGGACTAAACCCTGTTTGACTCTGGAAGTGCTCGAAAAACTTGGCGTGGATGTGGAAAAGCTTAAGCGTAATGGTGTGATTGACACGGGCCTGCCGGACCGCTGTTATGACGCGAGTGAGTTAATCGACAAAGCCAGCGTTGAATACGATGCTGCTCGACTTCAACTGCATATTGGCATACCTCAAGCGGCTATGCTGCGAAGTGCCAGGGGCTATGTTGATCCTGCCCTTTGGGACTATGGTGTCAATGCTGGCTTCGTAAACTATCAATTCAGTGGACGTCGCAGTGAAAACTCAGGTAGCACGAGTGACTATTACAGTTTGGGATTGCGTAATGGCTTAAATATCGGTCAGTGGCGTCTGCGTAACGAGTCATCTTTGTCGGATGGCAGTGGAAATAAACGGCGCTTTACCAGCAACCGTATTTTTGCCGAGCGCGACATCACGTCGTTGAAAAGCCAATTGACACTGGGGGAAACTTACACCAGCTCTCAAACATTTGACAGTGTGCGTTTTCTCGGCATCCAACTGAGTTCAGACGAAGCCATGCTTCCCGATAGCCAACGGGGCTATGCGCCCGTTATCCACGGGACTGCGCAAACCAACGCGACCGTTGAAGTGAGCCAGAATGGTTACTTGCTATATAGCACTACGGTTTCCCCCGGGCCATTCGAAATTAGTGATATCTATCCCAGCGGATCAAATGGAGATCTTGAAATCACCGTGATCGAGGCGGATGGGAGTCGCAGTAGTTTCACCCAGGTTTACGCATCTCTACCACAGATGGTACGACGCGGAATGCTGCGCTATAACGCTGCCGCTGGCGAGTATGCGAGTAACAATCCTGATGACGCAGCGCCTTCACTGGCGACCTTAGGGTTTGCCTACGGCCTGACCAACGCCACAACCCTTGTGGGGGGCGTGCAGTGGGCTGAGGACTACAGGGCAACGAATGTTGGCGTCACACAGAACACGCCTCTTGGCGCCTTCGCGATAGATGTCACCCAATCAAATAGTGAAACCCGACAGCAGCGAAACCGAGGGCAAAGCCTCAGGTTGAACTATGCGAAAACACTCGCCGCTACCAATACGACTTTTACCCTAGCTACTTACCGTTATTCGACTGAAGACTATCGGACATTGGGCGACCATGTCACCGACCTGCGATTCATGGACGGTAACCACAGAGGGCGTGCGAAAAACCGTTTTGATATAACGATAAATCAGAGTTTGGGCTCGAGGGGAGGATCGTTTTATCTGAATGGCACTGAACAGCGTTACTGGAATTTACCCGGCAGTTCTCAGCAACTTCGCGTCGGCTATAGCAATAACTGGGGCTCGATCAATTATAATATTGACACCTCCTTTAGCCGTAACGATGCCTCTAATTATAAAAATGATAAAAAGCAGGTTGCTCTGTCGATCTCTATGCCTTTGGGAAGTTCACAGCGATCGTCGCGTGTCAGCTCCAATCTGAATTATGACAATCAAGGGCGTCATTCAACACAGATGGGGCTTAATGGCAATCTTCCGGGGCAAGATGATGCTTATTACAACCTCCAGGCAGGGCATGACAGCAGCGGGGGGGGCTCAGGGTCCGCAAGCCTGAGTGCGGTCACCTCAGTGGCTCGGGTGAATGCTGGTTACAGTCAAGGTCGTGATTATCAGACTTTTAGTGCTGGCGCTTCCGGTTCGGTAGTAGCGCATGCCGGAGGAATTAATCTAGGTCAACCCGTGGGCGACACATTTACCCTTGCAGAGGTGTCTGGGGTATCTAATGCAAAATTTTCCAGCCACGCCGGGGTTATCACCGGAAGGAACGGCTACGCGGTAGTACCCAGCGCTCAGATATATCGGACCAACTGGCTTACTCTGGATGCCCGTGACCTCGGGGCGGATACTGAGCTGCTGACCACCGCCCAACAACTGGTTCCCCGTCGCGGTTCCATAACACTAGCTAGCTTCGCGGCGGAAAGTGGGCGCCGAGTACAATTTAAGTTTCGAAGCGTAGACGGTAGCCCTATACCCTTTGGGGCTAGTGTTCAGGATGAAAATGGCAAAGTGCTAGGCGTTCTAGATCCAAAAGGTATGGCGCTTGCCTTAGTTGACCAGGAAGAATCGACTCTGATTGTAAAATGGAAAAGCGATAGTTGCCAGGCACATTATATTCTAGCACCACGAAAGCTCGATACAAGATTTGATAAAGTTCAGTTAGCATGCAAATGAGGGGAGTAAATTTAGGCGTTATTGCCAGTCTCTATTTTTGTTGAAGGTGTTAATCAGTCATCTCGACAGATATTAAATGTTTAGGGGGTTAATATGGGAAGCGAAATTATCGGTTGCTTAATTTGTGGTGCTATTATTTTGATCGGAGTGCTTATGCACTTCGCAAAGTGGAAGGTATAAGGCACGCCGCTTTATCAGCTCATCTGTCAGGTCGCAGCTAGTTATCAGACTATTGAGCGGTAATCGCAGTCAGCAGTTAATTGGTATTTTACAGAGAGAGTTACTTGAATAACCGAAGTGAGCAGTCGTTGCTCCAACAATCTACCGTCATGATGTTAGCAGTAGCGATCGCTGGGATTGCTACTGGTTTCGTTACGGGCGCTCAATCCGTCCTGTTCGATGGTTTTTTCTCGTTGATTGCAACCTTTATCAAAGTATTAATGCTGATTACAGCCAAACTGATCGCCAAGGAAAGTAATCACCGGTTCCAGTTTGGCTTCTGGCATTTGGAACCCATGGTGTTACTGATCGAAGGCAGCTTTCTGTTTTTGATCGCAATCTATGCATTTCTTAACGGAGTGTCTGGATTCATCAACGGCGGTCGTGAGATTGAATTAGGGATGCTGATCATCTATGCGGCAGTGTTTACAGTCGTCGAGTTCGCCTATTTTTTCTACATCCGTTATCGAAACCGTGAGCTTAAATCAACGCTGATTCAGTTCGATAACATTAGCTGGTTGGTAGATGCGATGTTATCGGTAGGACTGCTTGTCAGCTTTCTCACTGCGTTGTTGCTCACGTCACGGGGCTATGGTCATTTGGCCGTATATGCCGATCCGCTGATTTTGATCTTGCTGGCACTGAGTATATTGCCTCCCGCTTTCAATATACTGCGTCCGGCCTTGCGTGATGTGTTGGGCATGGCGCCAGACCAATTGGACAACAAAGTGCGACAGGTGATGGACGCGATTAAAATCGAGTACGGCTTCGAGCATTACGTTTCTTATGTACAGAAGCATGGGCGAGCGCGATTTATCGAGATCCATATTGTGCTCTCGACTGATTATCACGTGGAAGCGGTCGGGAACCTGGATACGTTACGTGACGAAATCTCGGCGAGATTGGGCCACGCAGATTCGGCACGGTGGCTGACGATTTGTTTTACGGGGGACCGGAAGTGGATTGTTTGATCTCTACGTGGTCGTCACTGAAGTGGGCAAGTTGCAAGGTGGACGTAATCAGCGGGAATGCGAGTGAGTTTGAGCGATAGTGCGTTTACCTTCTACGATGTTGCTGGTGACCGGGTCCGCACGGGCAAGCTGTGGTCGGTGCTGTCCGACAAGTTCGATCTGGAGCGGCGGTTATGGGTCATACCGGCGGAGGTGATGAACAACTCCAGTTAGTGGTACGAAAACCAGGTAACTCCCTTTCTGAAGATCTGCGAGGTGCAGGTCATCAGGTGGGGCGTTCCATGGCTCTGAGCTTGATGAAGAAGGTCGGGATCGCCAGCCGCCAACGCAGGCCCCACAAGTCTTCAGACGTCGAGTCTTTGGTGGCTGAGCAGAGCTGGAGCGTGAGGTTTACGTAGCTAATACCGTTCGCGGACGTCACCTATATCCAGCTCGGTAAGCGCTGGATCCGCGCTCGGTAGTTTTGGATCCGTTTGCGGCCGAATGGCGGGATGGGCGTATTCATTGGGCGCCGATGCGGCACTGGCAAATGAGGCGGAGGGCTGTTGAATTGATAGGGCGGCCTGAGGGCGTGCCGTTTCATTCTCACCAAGGCTGTCAGTACAATAGTCAAATAATTCAGGGCTGAACTGCAAGCACATAAGCTGAAGCAGCGCATGTGTCGAAAAGGGCAGTGTTGGGATAACGCATGATTGAGCTTTTTTGGCAGTTTGAAGTCCGAATGGGTACCCTAGAGAGGTTATAGCCCGGAGTATAAGGCCCCGGTAGACATCAACCTATATGTGGTGCACTGCAACAGCGCAAGGCGCTACGGTTACAAGAGCTATCGCTCGCCGATGGTGGCGGAAGAGCTAGCGGTGTGAGAACCGAAAAAACTATCTGCAATTACTGGATCAGTCCAATGCGACAAACCCCTTAATCCGCTGCTCTCTTGCGGGGGATTAAGGGGATTAAGGTTTAACGGACAAATGCGACGCCGTTACTGCTCTCCTTGATATTCTCGATGATAAGTTCGAAGCGATAGTCCTTTCGTTTGACCAGCTTCCAGCCTGCCGGGAAAGTTTCAGGATAAGTGATGAAATTTAGAGAATCTGTCGGCGCATCATACATAAAATAGGCTGCGCCAATTTCCATCGGAACCTTGTTTTTATCAAACAGGATGACAGACGTGACATACATTCTTCCATCATTGGGGATAAGCCCGACAATCTGGAAATCATCATTTACAAGAATATTTACCGGATTATCGATGGTATATGTCTGGACGAAAACATAATCTAGCGCTGTGTTTTCTGAACTGTTCGTTAGTTTAATCGACAGAAGTTGCGTATTTTTCGGTGCCACAACAAATTTGGAAAGTCCCTGAATTTCAGTGATGTCCGATGTGGACTCTGTCCATACTTTATAAATTTGATCAGCTTGTGAGTCCCGAAAGTGTCGCCATCCATGAACCAGACTTTGTTTGCCAATTTTAACAGAGAGAAAAGTATCATTCAGTTCCGATGGAAGCTCATAAACTACTTCCCTTTCTTTATACTCATGCGGCGTACCACTGAAATTTTTTTGTTGATAAAATGTGGCGCCGATTGAGCTATTTTTTTGATCCTTCATATAACGCTCCTTTTTGAGTAAATCTTCCAGATATTAACCTAGCAGGGAATTGGATAAAGCGCAAGAAAAGGCACTGGAAGAAGAGTGCTTTACCCAGGAAGTGGAAAACGGTTGCCATATCGAAGTCAGGGCCCGGGAGCGCGAAGACGCCGATATCGAAGTGTTGGTCAGCGTCTATACCGCGACGGGGCAATGCGTGGTCGAACGCACAAGGCAACTGCCCGGCGCCGAATGGACCGTGCACGACGGGCTCAAACGCGGCATCGATCAGGCGGAACGGATTGCCGGCGGGGAATCGGGACGCTTGCCCTGCGCTGACGCGCATTTGCACGACGACGATTGACGGAGGCGCTGCGCTGGTCTCCCAGCGGAAAACGGAACTTTGGCGGCGCGGGCATTTCCCATTGTAGATAGCCCTGCGTCAGCCGGCCCGCGCCGGATGATCGCTCATTGCAACCCACGCCAGAGCCGCCCATGCCCGTATCCAGCCTGACCCAAGGCGCACCCTCCAAACCGTCCTTGCGCCGCGCCGTGACGGGGCCGATGTTGTTTCTGTTCATCCTCGGCGATGTGCTCGGCGCCGGTGTGTATGCACTGGCCGGCACCATCGCCGGCGAGGTGGGTGGGGCGATCTGGGTGCCGTTGCTGGTGGCGTTGTTTTTTGCCATGCTCACGGCAGGCTCGTACGCGGAACTGGTGACCAAGTACCCCCATGCTGGCGCCGCTTCGGTGTTCGCCGAGAGGGCATTCAAGTCACCGCTGATTTCATTCCTGGTCGGCTTCAGCATGCTTGCGGCCGCCGTCACCAGCGCAGCGGGGCTGTCCCTGGCGTTTGCCGGCGACTACCTGGCGGCGTTCATCGAGGTGTCACCGCACCTGGCCGCGCTGATATTCCTGGCAGTGATAGCGCTTCTGAATGCGCGCGGTATCAAGGAGTCGCTGGGCGCCAACATGGTCATGACCTGCGTCGAACTGTCCGGGCTGCTGTTGGTGGTGGTGGCCGCGGCCTGGTGCATACAGTCCGGCGAAGCCAACCTCGGCCGCGCGCTGGAGTTCAAGGCCGGAGTCAACCCGATGCTTGCCGTACTGGGCGCGGCATTGCTGGCGTTCTATTCGTTCGTCGGTTTTGAAACGTCGGCCAACCTGGCCGAAGAAATACGCGGCGTGCGCAAAGTGTATCCGCGTGCGCTGTTTGCTGCGCTGGTGACGGCGGGCGTCGTATATATGGCGGTCGGTGTCGCCGCTTCGGTGGTGCTGCCGATGGACAAGCTGACGGCCACATCCGCGCCGTTGCTCGAAGTGGTGCGTGCCTCGGGCTTGAGCATCCCGCCCCAGCTCTTCGCCTTCATCGCGCTGGTGGCGGTCGCCAACGGTGCGCTGCTGACCATGGTAATGGCCAGCCGCCTGGCCTATGGCATGGCCCGCATGGGCCTGTTGCCGGAGCCACTTTCGCACGTGCTGCCCAAGCGGCGTACGCCTTGGGTCGCGATCATCGCCAGCACCCTGGTGGCCATCGCCCTGACCTTGACGGGTACCCTCGCGGCGCTGGCCGAGACGGTCGTGCTGTTGCTGCTCTTCGTGTTCCTCAGCACCAACCTGGCGGTGCTGGTACTGCGCCGCGACACCATCACCGAACAGCATTTTCGCGTGCCGACCTGGGTGCCGGTGCTGGCAATTGTTTCGTGCTTGATCCTGCTCAGCCAGCAAAGCCTGGACACCTGGCTGCGCGGTGGCGCGCTGATGCTGCTGGGCATGGCGCTGTACGCATGCAACCGCTTGGCGACACCGGCTGTAGGCCCAGGCTAACCACTCATCTGATCTATATCCCCGGCTGAAAAATCCCTGTAGTGCCCTTAGGGCTTGAACACCGCCAGCAGGCAATTATCGGCCTGGAAGACATCCCTGACGAGGATTGGCTAAAGACCTTTAACGTTAACGTCACTGCGATGTTTCGCATCTGCAAGGCCGCGCTGCCGCACATGGTCCAAGGCAGTTCGATCATCAACACCAGCTCGGTCAATTCCGATGCGCCCAACCCCACGCTGTTGCCGTATGCGGCGACCAAAGGCGCGATCGCCAACTTCACTGCGGGCCTAGCGCAGATGCTCGGCAAGCGCGGTATTCGCGTCAACAGTGTGGCGCCCGGGCCAATCTGGACGCGATTGATCGTATCGACGATGACCGAGGACTCCGTGAAGAGTTTTGGTGGCAATACGCCGCTGGGGCGCCCCGGCCAGCCAGCCGAAGTCTCGCCCATCTATGTGCTGCTGGCGTCGGATGAGGGCAGTTATATCTCCGGTGAACGTTACGGCGTGACAGGTGGCAAGCCTATTCTTTAAATGAAGCGAGGCATTCGATAACGACGACGTAGGCGACTTTCTGGTTGAGCGGCTCAGCCAACGGGGGGGGCGATGCCGCAGAGGCACTAGCAGCGCTGTTACCGTTGTCCATCACACCATGTACCGTCCGCTTGCTGGTCAGCTTGGATGCTGTCCGCCTGATGGCGATGGACAGGATGAAACGGCACAGCCGGGATCCTGCTTTCTAGGCCTTGATACTCCCAGAAAACAAGTCCAGAATTAAGTCTTTTCCTGCCCAGGAAAGAAAAGAAACCCCTTAGATTTCAATGAGTCGGACGCCAGATACGAGTCTCGTTTCCCGCTCCAAATATTGCGCTACAGAGTTCCATTGAATTCTGTAAGTGATTGAAATCAGGACCTTCGCAGACTGTGTGAAAACCTAGCAATCTGCGCAGAGCTCAAAGAAAATGCTCCGTATCGAAAGATACGGAGCATTTTTCGTTATGGCCTACATTCAAGGCGAGTCCCGCAGCCAGACCAGCCTGTTTCCGGTCTCGCTGGATGAGTTGATCCCTGAGGATCACCTTGTTCGCGTCATCGACCTCTACGTCGCCAAGTTGGATCTGGTGCAACTGGGCTTTGATAAAGCGCTGCCCAAAAGTACAGGTCGCCCTGCGTATGATCCTGCCGATCAGCTAAAACTCTATCTCTACGGCTATTTCCAGCGGATTCGTTCATCGCGTCGTCTCGAAGCGGAGTGCCAGCGCAACATCGAAGTGATGTGGCTGATCAACCGGCTGAAACCCGACTTCAAAACCATCGCTGACTTTCGTAAAAACAACAAACTGGCTTTTGTGGCGACGTGCCGTGCCTTCGTCCGGTTTTGCCGCGTGGCCGGCCTGATCGCGGGCGACTTGGTGGCCATTGATGGCAGCAAGTTTCAGGCAGTGGCGTCCTCGCGGCGTCACATGAGTCTCAAACAACTCAAGCGTCAGGAAGAGAAACTGGATAAGCGCATTGCTCAGTATCTGGCCGAACTGGATGAGGCTGACAAGGCCGAGGCGGGAGAGGTGATTGATCGCGGCGCGATTAAAACAGCGCTGGCACAGCTTGAAGTTCGCCAGCAGGACAATCAGAGCTGCCAGGCGCTGATGAGCTCGATGGGCCTCGAACAGTTCAACACCCACGAAAGTGATGCCCGAATGATGCGCACGCCAACAGGGCCGCGGGTGGCTTACAACGTACAAACTGCCGTAGACGCCGCACACTGCCTGATTCTGCACCACGAAGTGACCCAGGACGGCGACGACCGAAAACAGCTTGAGCCAATGGCCAAGGCCGCCAAAGAGCACTTGGAACAAGAGGCCTTGAGCGTGACGGCCGATGCTGGCTACTCAAACGGCCAGCAGTTTCAGGCCTGCGAGGAGGCTGCCATTACCGTCTATGTGCCACCGAATCGCTCCGCTAACCCAGGCGGTGAGGAGCTCTTCGAGCGCAAAGACTTTACCTACGAAGCCAAACATGATCGTTATCAATGCCCAGCGGGCAAGTGGCTGACGCTTAAGCAGCGCAACAAGGGAGATCGGATCTATCAGGCCGATGTCAGTGATTGCACTGCCTGCTCGCTCAAATCCCAATGCACTGGCGCCCAACGCCGTTATGTCTCGCGCCATGCCCATGAGGAAGCCTTTGAGCGAATGGAGCAGCGAATGCTGGCCCATCCGCAGATGATGGTAAGCCGAAGATCCATCGTTGAGCACCCTTTCGGCAACCTCAAGCAATGGCTGTTTGGGAATGGTCGCTTCCTGCTGCGCCAGTTGGAGGGAGCAAAAGCAGAAATGGCATTGGCGGTGAATGCTTACAACCTCAAGCGAGCGATTAGCGTGCTCGGAGCCCGCCAGTTGATGGCGCTGATGGGCTGAAAGGCCTTTTTCCGTCTGTTACTCACACAAAACAAAACGCCCCGAACAAGTTCGGGGCGTTTGTTGGGCTGGCCTTCAGTGCGTTTTCACACAGTCTGCTCGGGTCCTTTTTTCGTTCCGGAAATTCAGCACCATCCAGGGCTTTACCAGGGCTGCACGCAGCCCCACGGGAGCGGTGCGACAATTCGACAAGCCCGCTCGCCACAATCGCCCTATCTGCCGGGCGTTCAGCGTAGAGCCAAAGTTGTAAAGACACCTATACCTTTGGTGCTCAGGCTCACTTATATAAAATCGCCTGATGAATATTCTCCAACGCCATGATGCGCTGGGCGGCGTTGAGCTTGATGGCTTCCTTGGGCATGCCGAACACCACGCAACTGGCTTCGTCCTGGGCTACCGTGGCGGCGCCGGCTTCGAGCATTTCCTTTAGCCCGCGTGCGCCGTCGTCGCCCATGCCGGTCATGATGATGCCGGTGGCGTTCTTGCCGGCGAATTTGGCTACCGAGCGGAACAGCACGTCCACCGACGGGCGATGGCGGTTGACCAGTGGGCCGTCGATGACCTGGGCGTGATAATAGGCGCCGCTGCGGGTCACCATCAGGTGTTTGCCGCCGGGAGCGATCAGGGCGAGGCCGGGCAGGATGCGGTCGTTGTTGCGCGCTTCGCGCACTTCGATCTGGCACACGCTGTTGAGGCGCTCGGCAAAGGAGGCGGTGAATTTTTCCGGCATGTGCTGCACGATCACCATGCCAGGGCACACCCTCGGTAGAGCAGTCAACACGGCTTCCAGGGCCTGGGTGCCGCCGGTGGAGGTGCCGATGGCGACGATGCGTTCAGTGGTCTGGGCCATGGCGTGGCCGTTGGCGGCGGGCAGGATTGCGTCTGCGCTGAGCTTGCCGGGTGGCGCGAGGGCGGGTGTTGGTTGGACGGTTCGTTTGCCCAGGTTCTTGACGTTGGAGTTCGCCGCCGCGCGGATAGCCGCGACCAGCTCGGCCGCCGATTCGATCAGGAAGTTCTTCAGCCCGGTGGTGGGTTTGGTGATGATTTCCACTGCTCCGGCCGACAATGCCTGCAGGGAGGTTTCGGCGCCTTTCTGGGTCAGCGAGGAACAGATCACCACCGGTGTCGGCCGCTCGCTCATGATTTTGCGCAGGAAGGTGATGCCGTCCATACGCGGCATTTCGACATCCAGCACGATCACGTCCGGCCATTCCCGAGCCAGTTTATCCATGGCGAAAATCGGGTCGGACGCGGCGCCCATCACATGGATGTCCGGCGTGTCGTTGAAGATCGCCAGCAGCACTTGCCGGACTACGGCCGAATCATCGACCAACAGCACGCTGATTTTTTTGGTAGGCATTTTTTTTGAATGTTCCCATTGGTTGGTGCCGGACCCAGACGTTGCCGTTCCACAGGTCGAACACAATAGTGCGATAGCCGGTACTGCCCATGTCCTGAGCGGTCAGGTGCAGGTGATGGCGCTCGGCCAGGGCCAGCGCTGCGCGAATATTCAGGCTGGCCACGTCCTGCGCCGGCAGGGGACGCGGCTGTTCGGGGAACATCTCGCCGCCGCCGAACAGCTTGACCTGATAATCCCGGGCCTGCGTGCCGTTGGCATGAGCGTGGCGCAGCAGCAATTCGAGCGCCTCGTCGGCATATTTGCCATCCAGGGGCTGACCTTTGCGCGAGCGCGCCGGCAACATGAAATGGCACATGCCGCCGATCAGCCGTTGCGGATGCCAGAAAGTGATCGCCACACAGGACCCGAGCAAGGTACGCAAGCGTGTCGGCCGCGTCGCAAAACTGACCTGGCCCGGCGCCAGCACCACTTCGACCACATCGGCAGGCTTTTTCATGGCTTGCGATAAATCGACGGCGCCACCAGCTTCAACGTATCGTTGACGCCGTTGAGGCTTTCGGAGTGGCTGATGATGAAGTAACCGCCGGATTTGAGCAGCGGCAGCAGCCTGGCGACCACCTGGCTTTTGGTCTGCTGGTCGAAATAGATCATCACGTTGCGCAAGAAGATCACATCGAACTCGCCCAGGCCGGGCAGCGGTTCGTTCAGGTTGACCTGGATAAAGTTGACCCGGTTGCGCAGGGCCTTTTCGATCAGGAAAGTCCCGTGCTGGCGCCCTGTTCCCTTGAGGCAATATTTGACCAGCAGCGGCTGGGCCAGGGTGCCGGCGCGCTCCATGGAGTAATGCCCGTTGCGTGCCTTGGCCAGCACCTGGGTGCTGATGTCCGAACCGATGACTTCCCAGGGCGTGGTGCCCAGATTCTCCGCCAGCGTCATCGCCAGGCTGTAGGGTTCTTCGCCCGAAGAGCTGGCCGCGCTCCACACGCGAAACAGTTTGCCCGGCGGCGCCTTGGGCAGCACCTGCTGGCGCAGGAAGTCGAAGTGCTTGGGCTCGCGGAAAAAGTAGGTCTCGTTGGTGGTCAGCAGGTCCAGCGCAACTTGCAGCTCGCCCTTGCGCTGGTCGCTCATGATCAGCTTGAAGTACTCGCCGTAGCTCTGCAGTTCGTAGTGTTTGAGGCGTTTGAACAGCCGCCCGGCCACCAGGGCTTTCTTGGCGGGCGACAGGTTGATGCCGGCCGCGCGGTACAGCCAGGACTGGAACTGGCCGAATTCACGATCATCAAGTGGGCTGGTGTCTGGCATGATCGAGCCTCAACGCGCGTCGAGGTCGAGAGCCAGCGCCTGGCCAGTCTCGGCCAGGCTGGACATCTCGTCGATGGACAGCACTTTGTCCACCTCAAGCACAATCACGAACTTGCCATCGACCTTGGCCATGCCGCTGATGAAATCCGCGCGGATGCGTGCGCCGAAGTTGGGCGGCGGTTCGATCTGTGTCGCCGGGATTTCCTGCACGGCGGAAACGGTGTCGACCAACAGCCCGATATCCTGCGGCTGGCCGTCTTCGGTGATGGCCTCGATGATGATCACGCACGAACGCCGTGTGATCGACGAGTTCGGCCGGCCAAAGCGCGCCGACAGATCGACCACCGGCACCACGGCGCCGCGCAGGTTGATCACGCCGCGCACGAAGGCGGGCATCATCGGCACCACGGTCAGGCTGCCGTATTCGATAATTTCCTTGATGCCCAGAATGCCGATGGCGAACATTTCGCCACCGAGCATAAAGGTCAGGTATTGCGCATCCTCGCCTGCCGCGACGGCGGTATGGCGGGTAGTCATCACTGCGCCCATGTCATTCTCCCTGTGAGCCCGCATCGATTCTTGCGATCAGAAACGGGTGAATTCCGATTCGTCCGGGGCGCTGGCCACGTTATAGGCGAAGGCTTTGCGCGGTGCCTGCTGCTCCGCGCGTGGCGGCTGGCGGTCAGGCTTGCCGGCGCTGTCCGCGCTGCGGCCTTGAACCGGGGCCTTGGGGCTGGAGTCCAGCACGAAAAAGCTCATGGCCTGTTGCAGTTGCTCGGCCTGGCTGCTCATTTCTTCGGCGGTGGCGGCCAGTTCCTCGCTGCTCGAGGCATTTTGCTGGGTCACCTGGTTGAGCTGGGTCATTGCGGTGTTGATCTGCGCGACACCGGCGGCCTGTTCCTCGGACGCGGCACTGATTTCCTGCACCAGGTCGGAAGTTTTATTGATGGAGGGCACCATTTCGTCGAGCAACTTGCCGGCTTTCTCGGCCATGTCCACGCTGCTGGAGGACAGTTCGCCGATTTCCTGGGCGGCTACCTGGCTGCGCTCGGCCAGCTTGCGCACCTCGGCGGCCACCACCGCAAACCCCTTGCCGTGCTCGCCGGCCCGGGCGGCCTCGATGGCGGCGTTGAGGGCCAGCAGATTGGTCTGGTAGGCGATGTCATCGATGATGCTGATGCGCTGGGCGATTTTCTTCATCGCCACCACCGTCTGCTGTACCGATTCGCCGCCTTCGGTGGCTTCCTTGGCGGCCTTGCTGGCCATGCCATCGGTGACCTTGGCGTTTTCGGTGTTCTGGTTGATGCTGGCGCTCATCTGTTCGACCGACGCACTGGTTTCCTCGACGCTGGCGGCTTGTTCACTGGTGGCCTGGCTCATCGATTGCGCGGTGGCGCTGACTTGCTCGGAAGCACTGGCCAGGTTATCGGCGGCATTGCGCACCTCACCGATGATATGCGCCAGCTTGCCGACCATGTTGCGCATGGCGTTGAGCACCATGCCGGTTTCATCCTTGGCACCCGGTTCGATGTGCGCGTTGAGGTTGCCTTCGGCCAATTGCCCGGCGGCGGTGGCGGCTTGTCGCAACGGGCGGGAAATGATCCGCGCGATGAACAGGGCCAGGCCAATACCGATCAACAGGGCGACGACCAGCGCCGCGATGATCGACAAGCGTGCGTTTTCATACAGCGACGCGCCCTTGTCACCGGCGACGGTGGCGCCGGCGTCATTGAGTTCGACCATCTTCTGCAGGCGGCTGGTCACCTCATCGAAATGCGTCTTGGACTCCCCCCTGAGCAAACCGCGAGCCTGGGCTTCCTGGTTCTGCCGGGAAAATTCCAGCACCTGCTTGCTGGCTGCCAGGTAGGCGGACCAGGCACTGTTCACGCTGGCCAGGAGCTGGCGGTCCTCATCATTGGACAGCAATTGTTCGTAGGTGCCCATGCGGGTTTCGAACTGCTGGCGCGCGTCGTCGGCTTCCCGTTCGGCCTGCGCCTTTTCCTCGGCGATCTCGGTGCCGATGTGGCGGTTTTCCTTCAAGCGATAGTTGGCCGCAAAAAAGCGCATGCCGGCCGCTGCGCGCATGGAGGGCATCCAGTTGCCCTTGATATCCTGGGCCGCCTGATTGACTGCACCGAGCTGGTGAATGGCGAAGCCGCCCATGGCCGCGGTAAGCGCCAGGACCACCAGGAATGAGCTGATCAACTTGGTGGAAATTTTCAAATCGTAGAACCATTTCATCGGGGAACCTCCATGGAATTGCAAATACGTCAGCGAGCGACGACCGGGGGCGACTGAGGCGCCTGGGCCGTGCGAGCTTCCAGTTGTACGATTTGGTTGAGCAGTGCCGGTATATCCAGGATCAGGGCCACTGCGCCGCTGCCCAATATGGTCGAACCGCTGATGCCGCGCAGTGCGCCGAACAGCTTGCCCAGGGGTTTGATCACGGTCTGGAACTCACCGAGCAGGTCATCCACCACCAGCCCGGCCTTGTGCTCGGCGTAACGCACCACCACCACATTCTGGCGGCGAGCGGCCGGGCCTTCGTGGCTGAAGTGATGGCGCAGGTCCACCAGCGGCAACACTTCGCCACGCAGGTCCAGATACCCCTGGTCGCGGCTGGAATGGCGCTGGTGATCATCCAGTTCGATGCATTCCTGAACCATGTCCAGCGGAATCACGTAGGTGGATTGGTCGATGCCGACCAGGAAGCCATTGATGATCGCCAGGGTCAGCGGCAAGCGAATGCGCACCACGGTGCCCTGGCCGGGACGGCTGTCCAGGTCGACGGTGCCGCGCAACAACGTGATATTGCGCTTGACCACGTCCATGCCGACACCACGCCCGGACAGATTGGTCACCGCCTCGGCGGTCGAGAAACCGGCTTCGAAGATCAGGTTGTAGATCTCCTGGTCGGTGAGCACCGCGCCGCTGGCCACCAGCCCGCGTTCCTGGGCCTTTGCCAGGATACGTTCGCGGTTGAGCCCGGCGCCGTCGTCGGCGATTTCGATGACGATGCTGCCCGAGTCATGATAGGCATTGAGGCTCAGGTGGCCTCTGGTCAACTTGCCGGCCGCGCGCCGCGCCTCGGCGCTTTCGATACCATGGTCCATGGCGTTGCGCAGCAGGTGCATCAGCGGGTCGCCGATCTTCTCGACCACCGTCTTGTCCAGTTCGGTTTCTGCGCCGCTGATGATCAGGTCGATGTCCTTGCCCAATTCCTGGCTGACATCGCGCACCACGCGGCGAAAGCGGTTGAACGTGTCGCCGATGGGGATCATGCGCAAGTGCAAGGCGCCATCGAGTATCTCTTCCACCAGCCCCGATACCGTCGAGGTGGCCTCTTGCAGCGGGTCGTTATTACAGGAGCGGGCCAGCAGGCTCGCGCCGGCGCTGGCGATAACCAGCTCGCCGACCAGGTTGATCAGTTCGTCGAGCTTGTCGGCGTTGACCCGCACGTAATTGCCATCCCGGTTTTTTTCGCCGGCCGCCGCCACGCGCTGCTGCGCGGGCGGGGCAAATTCAGCGCGGGGGGCCACCTCGGTCGCGGGGCAGGCAGGGGTGTCGCCGGGTTCTTCGACGGCGCTGATGCTGACTTCACAGTCGTCACGCACAAAGTCGAACACTTCGTTGAGGGTGGCGTGGCTGGCCGTCGAGCGCAGGTCGATTTCGAACCCCAGGTAGCAGCTTTCAGGGTCCCAGCTGTCCACGGCCGGAATGCCGTCGGTCAGGGTGGTGACCTGCAACAGCGTGCCCAGGGTGTCGAGGTAGCGCAGGAAGGACAACGGGTCCATGCCGTTGCGAAAGACATCCACGCCGAAGCGCAGGGAAATATGCCAAAGCACTTCCTCCGCCGTGGCGTCGTCCACCGCCGCGGTTTCGACGCGGGCGGTCGCTGTCTGCAGCGGCTGATAGGCACTCAGCGCCTCGCGCAATACCTCACCGCGCTCCAGCGCGGCAGGCGTAGGCGCCTCACCGCGGCTGGCGACCACATCGATCAGTTCGAGCATGTGGTCGCCGCACTTGAGCAGCAGCGCGATCAATGCGGCGTCCACCGCTACACTGCCGTCGCGCAGGCGGTCGAGCACGTCTTCGACGATATGCGTGAACCCCACGATCGACGCCAGGCCGAACAGGCCCGCCGACCCCTTGATGGTGTGCGCGGCGCGGAATATCGCGCCGATGGCATCCTGATCGCCGGGCTCGCTTTCCAGTTGCAGCAGGGATTGCTCCATGGCCTGCAACAGTTCGCGCGCCTCGACGATGAATGTCTGCTGTGCCTGATCGAGATTGATGCTCACTTGGACCTTCCTTGTCGATCAATGAAAGTGGGCAGCGCTGGCTACAACGCGGCGTTGCGGCACAGTTCAAGCGCCTGGGTGACCGCCTGGCTCTGGCCGGTCACGCTCAAGGCGGTGCCGGCAATGCCGGCTTCACGCTGGATGACCGCGAGCAACTGCAAGCCGGCGCCATCCATCTCGGTGACCTGTGACAGGTCCAGCTCCAGGCGAGGCGCCGCGCCCATTTGCGGCAGCAACACGCTCGCCAGTTCGGCCACGGTGTAAATCGTGAGTTCGCCGTCAATGCCCACGCGGGCGGTGTCGTCGAGTGTTTCGCACGTTATCGGCATGGGGGCCCTCCCGGGTGTCAGGGCAGGATCAGTTTGGATACGGCTGCCAGCATTTGCGCCGGCTGGAACGGCTTGACCACCCACGCCTTGGCGCCAGCAGCCTGGCCTTCGGCCTTTTTCGATTCCTGGGACTCGGTGGTCAACATGATGATCGGGGTGAACTTATAGTTGGCCAGCTTCTTGACCTCCTTGACGAAGGTGATGCCGTCCATGTTGGGCATGTTCACGTCGCTGATGATCAGGTGCACTTTCTGCCCGTTGAGCTTGCTCAGGGCATCCCTGCCGTCGCTGGCCTCGATCACGTCGTAACCGGCGCTTTTCAAGGCAATGCCGACCACTTGCCGCACGCTGCTGGAGTCGTCGACCACTAGTACATTCTTCGCCATGAGGGGCTCCTTAAAAAAACGTGATGTCTTGAGAATTCTGTTGCACGGACGCCGCGCCATGGTGCGTGCGCCGTTGCTCATCGGTGGCGTAGGTGGCTTCCATGCGCGCCAGCCACTGCCGGGCGTCGACGGCCACGGCCTGGTCCGGGGACTGGCGGGTCTGCATAAGGTGCTCATGCAAGGCGTGCATGTTGTCTCGCACGTGGCTGAGGATCTGGCTGACCCGGTCCTGGAATTGCAGGTTGACCAGTACTTCGGTCATCTCATCACGAATGCCGTGGCTTTCCTGCTTGAGCAGGTCGGCGGAGTCGGCCAGGCGCCCGGTGATGTTCTGGAAGCGTTCGAGCACCAATTGAATGCTGTTTTCAGAGGCGGCCACCGAGTTGCTGTCCTGGTCGGCACTGCTGGAGGCGGCCTGCACCAACTGGGTGATGGCGTTATTGATGATGTCGACCTTGGCCGACATCTGCTGGCCGGTTTCGCTGGATTTGCTCGACAGGCTGCGCACCGCATCGGCCACCACCGCGAAGCCGCGACCGGCTTCACCGGCCCGCGCCGCCTCGATGGCCGCATTGAGCGCCAGCAGGTTGGTTTGTGCGGCAATTGCGGCCACATCGGCGGCCATGGTGCGCAGTTCGCCGGTATAGGCGGTAAGGCTGCGTACTTGGGCGAGCGTCTGGTCACGGCTGGTTTGAGTGGCCTTGAGTGAGTTGATCACCTGGCTCAGCTCGCTGTCGCTGCGCGCCAGCACCTCCAGCGCGCCGTCGGCGGCCTTGCCGTCCAGTTCGCCGGCAGCCTGCTGCGAGGCTTGCACCGTGTCCTGCAATCGCGCAGCTATCCCGGTAAATCGGTTGGCCAGGCTCACAATCGCGTCTTCGGTCTGCTGGCGCGAGCTTTCCACCTGCTTGGCCCAGATCGGCATGGCGCCCAGCAACACTTCATCGAGCTGTGCCCGCGAGTCCATGCCGCTATGCGCCGCCTGCGCGCCTGACTGATCCGCCAGCGCCCACGCGGTGGCTCGCAGCACCGCGTCACGCTGCGAACCGGCGCTCCAGGCGCACGCACCGAGGCCGATCAGCACCAGTACCGCGCAGGCCGCCAGGCTGGCCACAGAGGTTGACTGCAACAGGGTCCATATAACGGCGGGCACCACCGGGATGAAAGCGAACCAAAGAAAGCGCGGATGACCAGGAAGGGGGATGTGGCTGGATTGACGTTGGGCCATGAGTTCGTTCCTTGAACAGTCTTGCGGATATAAACAACATAGGGGTTATCTGCTGTATTTAGAATAGCTTTAGCCTGTAGCTATACCGTCCGTCCGGTTGATGATAATAGTATTACTTCCATAGAGAGATAGTGGTGGTATTAAGTAGAAGGAGATGGATAGGGTTCTAGTGTTCGAGTAGGTCTTGATGCTCGCCGATTAATCGGGCAGGCAAATTAAAAACCATAAAAAAGATCAAAGTGTAAGTTTAGGCGAGGCGTCAGAAAGTTAGTAACAAAGCGGCTTTATATTTATAGCATTGATTATTCTCGCATCGGTTATTTGCTACCGTTATTCTGGCGGTGCTGTTGACCAAGCGTAGTGTTTGCCGTCTCTTTAAGTTGATTATTTTAAATAACAGGATCGCCAGCGGGCGATCTCAGTGGGCTAGTCACTCTTTCAGGGAAAGATGAGATTACAGCACTGCAACAATCCACGTCGGCCATGCAGAAAAACCTGCGTCCAGTAGACGGCACGGGCCTGAGGCGCGGGCCGCAACAAGGTGCTTTGGTGGCCCGGGCTATTTTACGAAAAGCATCGGCTACTTCACATGCCAGCCTAATTGCCTGGAAATCTGCCGCGTGGTTTCCATCAGCCGGTTGACGTAGTCCTGTTTAAGTTCTTCGCGAAAGCGAAAGCAGGGGAAAGACACGCTCAGGCCACCGATGACATGGCCGAAACGGTCGCGGATCGGTGCGGCCAGGCAGCGCATGTTGTCTTCGAACTCTTCATGGTCTTCGGCGTAGCCCTGGGCGCGAACCACTTCCAGTTCTTGCAGATACGCCTCGACGCTGGTCAGTGTGTTGGCGGTGCGGCGCTCGAAACTTTCTTCCTGCAAATGAGCGATCAACTCGGGCTGCTCCAGCCACGCCATCAATACTTTGCCGATACCTGTGCAGTACAACGGCGCACGCCGGCCTATGCGCGAGTACATGCGCAGATTGTATTTGGAGTCGATCTTGTGCACGTAGACGATGCTGCCTTCGTCAAGAATGCCCAAGTGCACGGTCTCGCCGGTCAGTTCGTTGATACGCCGCATGCCCGGTTCCGCCTCGCGGACGATGTCCAGGTGGGGCAGGGCCTGCGCGCCCAGTTCAAACAGCCGGACGCTGAGCCGATAGCGATCCTCGGCATCTTGCACCACATAGCCGCGGGCCTTGAGTGACTGCAAAAAGCGGTAAACCGTGCTTTTGGACATGTCCAGTTTCTGCGCGATTTCCGACACGCCGCTTTCCTCTGGATGCTCGGCCAGCGCTTCAAGGACGGCCATGGTCCGGCCGACGGCGGAGACCAGTTCATTGTTCTGGATGGTGCTGTTGTCCATGAAGGCTCCAACGGGAACGGAAAGTCCAAGGATATACGCTGGCGAATCAAAACGCTGTTTCATTTTTCTTGACGGTGTAGGAAATCTGATTAAAACTTGGTCACAGGCTACGAATGAAACGCCGTTTTAAAAATAAAAAAGGCGCCTGCTGATGAGAGTAATTTCAGGAAAAACTTGGCAGATCGCGTCATCCCGCCCCCTCTCCTGCCTTAGAGGCCTGACTTCATGAAAATCATTGAAGCCCGCGTCATTGTTACCTGCCCGGGTCGCAATCTGATCACCCTGAAAATCGTCACTGATTCCGGCATCTACGGCATTGGCGACGCGACCTTGAATGGGCGTGAACTGGCAGTGGTGGCCTATCTTGAAGAACACGTGCTGCCGGCCCTGATCGGTCGCGATGCCCAGCGCATCGAGGACATCTGGCAGTACCTCTATCGCGGCGCCTACTGGCGCCGTGGCCCGGTGACCATGACCGCGATTGCCGCCGTGGACATCGCTTTGTGGGACATCAAGGCCAAGGCCGCGCAGATGCCGTTGTACCAGTTGCTCGGAGGCAAAAGCCGCGAGCGCGTGATGGTCTATGGGCATGCCACGGGCAAGGACATCGAAGGTTGCCTGGACGAAGTCGCCCGGCATGTCGAGTTGGGTTACAAGGCGGTGCGGGTACAGTGCGGGATTCCCGGCATCGCCACCACCTATGGCGTGGCCAAACGCAGCGGTGAGCGTTATGAACCGGCCGACAGTGACCTGCCTGCCGAGCATGTGTGGGACACCGCCAAATACCTGAACCATGTGCCCAAGCTCTTCGCCGCCGTGCGCGAGCGTTTCGGCGATGACTTGCACATCCTGCACGACGTGCACCATCGCCTCACGCCCATTGAAGCGGGGCGCCTGGGCAAGGCGGTCGAGCCCTTCAACCTGTTCTGGCTCGAAGACTGCACCCCGGCCGAGAATCAGCAAGCCTTCCGCCTGATCCGCCAACACACCACCACGCCGCTGGCGGTGGGTGAGGTGTTCAACTCCATTCATGACTGCCGGGAGTTGATCCAGGAACAGTTGATCGACTACATCCGCGCCACCCTGGTGCACGCCGGAGGTATTACCCACGTGCGCCGCATTGCCGACTTTGCCGCGCTCTATCAGGTACGCACCGGCTTTCATGGCGCAACCGACCTGTCGCCGGTGTGCATGGGGGCGGCGTTGCATTTCGACACCTGGGTGCCCAATTTCGGCATCCAGGAGCACATGCCCCACGACGCACGGATCGACGAAGTCTTTCCTCACGCCTATCGCTTTGAAGATGGCCATTTCACGCCCGGCGAAACGCCAGGGCACGGCGTCGATATCGACGAGAGCCTGGCGGCGAAATACCCCTACAAGCGCGCCAGCCTGCCGGTCAATCGTCTGGAAGACGGCACGCTCTGGCACTGGTAAGCGCTGTTTCGACTGATCAATAACAACAAGCACACAGGGCGCCACCCACCCTGGCTGGAGAAACCCGATGAAAGCTTTTCAAGTAAGAGCACCTTTTGAATTCAGCCTCGCACACGTCGATGTACCGCAAGTGGCGCAGGGTGAAGTCAAGGTTGACGTCGCCTACGCCGGTATTTGCGGCTCGGACATGCACATCATCCATGGGCAAAACGCCTTTGTGCAATTTCCCAGGGTGACCGGCCATGAGTTCTCCGGCGTGGTGCGCGAAGTGGGCGAGGGCGTTGAAAACCTGAAAGTCGGTGACCGCGTGTGCATCGACCCGGTCATCAGCTGCGGCACCTGCTACCCGTGCCGGATCAACCGCCCGAACGTCTGCACGCGGCTGCAAGTGATCGGGGTACACCGCGATGGTGGCTTCAGTGAGCAGGTCTGCGTGCCGGCTGCCAATGCCCACCGCTTGCCTGACTCGATGTCCCTGAGCCATGCGGCGCTGGTTGAACCTTATTCCATCGCACTCAACGTGCTCGATCGCATGCAGCCCCACCCGGGCGACAGCCTGTTGATTTATGGCGCGGGCGTGATTGGCCTGACCCTGGTGCAAATGGCCCGGGCGCTGGGGCTGACGGATATCACCGTGACCGACGTCATCGATACACGCCTGGAAACCGCCAAGGCACTCGGCGCCAGCCGCACGCTCAACGGCAAGGATGTCGACGTCGAGGCAACCCTGCGCGAGCTGACCGATGGCGAAGGCGTACCGCTGATCGTCGACGCGGCCTGCATTCCGGCACTGATGCCGCAAATGGTGCGCCTGGCCTCGCCCGCAGGGCGTATCGGCCTGCTGGGGTTCAATGCGGTGCCGAGCGACCTGGTGCAGTTGGAAATGATCAAGAAGGAACTGACCCTGGTGGGGTCGCGCCTGAACAATCGCAAGTTCCCCAAGGTGATCGAACTGATCGCCAGCGGCAAATTACACGTCCAGGAACTGATCAGCCATCGCGTCAGCTTCGACGAAATGCCGGGGGCCATCGATTTGATCGAAAGCCATCCCGAGCAAACCCGCAAGGTCCTCGTGGAACTGAATGGCGCCCATCCATAGCCGTCTGTAGATACTCGTGCCCCCGGGGGCACCCTCACCGAATAAACACAAAAAGCGGGAGGTTCCAATGTTTGGTCAAGGTCGCACGTTAATCATCATCATGCTGTTCCTGGCAGGCGTCATTAACTACCTGGATCGCTCGGCATTGTCCGTCGCGGCTCCGTTCATCCAGAAAGACTACGGTCTGACCACGGGTGAGATGGGCATGATCTTCAGCAGTTTTTTCGTCGGTTATGCGGTGTTCAACTTTATCGGCGGCTGGGCAGCCGACCGCTACGGCGCGAAAACCACGCTGTTGCTGGCGATGGTGCTGTGGTCGCTGTTCAGCGGTCTCACGGTGCTGACGATTGGCTTTGCCTCGCTGGTGCTGATCCGCATCCTGTTCGGGATGGGGGAGGGGCCACTGAGTGTCACGACGAGCAAGATGATCAACAACTGGTACACCCCCAAGCGCAGGGCCCGGGCGCTCGGCACATCAATGTCCGGCACGCCGCTGGGCGGGGCGATTTCCGGGCCGGTGGTGGGCTTCATTGCCGTCACCTACGGCTGGAAGATGTCGTTCATTATCATCATGGTGATTGGCCTGGTGTGGGCGGCGGTGTGGTACAAATTCGTCAAGGAACGGCCTGAAGGCGAGGGCGCCGAGAGTATTGTGCGGGCCGAGGGCCAAAGCGAGCTGGCGGCGCAGCCGGTGTTCCCGCTGCGGTTCTACCTCAAGCAGCCGACGGTGCTGTTCACGTCCCTGGCGTTCTTT
This sequence comes from Pseudomonas sp. R4-34-07, assembly GCF_003852375.1. Classification (NCBI taxonomy): domain Bacteria; kingdom Pseudomonadati; phylum Pseudomonadota; class Gammaproteobacteria; order Pseudomonadales; family Pseudomonadaceae; genus Pseudomonas; species Pseudomonas sp. R4-34-07. The sequence continues at coordinate 2,254,692 of NZ_CP027760.1, forward strand.
TCCTATAACTACACGCTGTTTTTCTTCCTGACCTGGTTCCCCAGTTATCTGACCATGGCCCACGGCCTCAACGTCAAGGACATGAGCATCGCCACGGTCATCCCCTGGGTCCTGGGTTTCCTCGGCCTGGCCCTGGGCGGGTTCATTTCCGACTTCGTGTTCAAGAAAACCGGGCGGATGATGTTCTCCCGCAAGGTGGTGCTGGTGACGTGCCTGTTGCTCTGCGCGGGGTGTATCGCCTTTGCCGGCGTCGTCAAGACCCTGTATCCGGCGGTCATCCTCGTCGCCTTGGCCGTGTTCTTCCTTTACCTCACGGGTGCCATCTACTGGGCGATCATCCAGGACACCGTGCCCGCCGCGCGGGTGGGCGGGGTCAGTGGCTTCATGCATTTCCTGGCCAATACCTCGGGCATCATTGGCCCGACCTTGACCGGCTTTCTGGTGCAATTCACCGGTTCGTTCACCAGTGCCTTTTTGCTGGCGGGATTGTTGACCGTGATTGGCGCCGTGTGTGTAGCCCGTTATGTCAAACCGCTTTCGGTAGCGGATACCGGTCACTCGTCAGCACACAGCCCGCAGCCAGGCCCGGCCCTCAGCCGGCCATAACCCGTCATGAAAGGAGCGTGTCGATGCCTGTTGTGAATCGTGTGCCCGCTACCGGCGCTGTCCGTGAGATCGGTATCGTGCATCTTGGCCTGGGGGCGTTTCATCGCGCTCACCAGGCGGTCTACCTGCAACGCCATCTCAACCGTCATGGCCAAAGTGAGTGGGGCGTGTGCAGCGCCAACCTTCGCTCAAACCGCACATTGGTCGATCAATTGCGCGAGCAGGACGGCCGTTACCATGTGGCCGAGTATCGCGACCGCGAGCAGGTGACGTTGCGTGAGATCGGTGTGTTGCGCCAGGCCTTGTATGTGGGCGAGGGCGGCGCTGACTTGGAGTTGCTGTTGCAGCGCATGGCCGCGCCGCAAACGCGGATCGTCACGCTCACCGTCACCGAAAAAGGCTACTGCTTGAGTCCTTCCTCTGGGCAGTTGCGCCTCGAAGACCCTGCGATTGCCCATGACATCGCTCACCCGCAAACGCCGCGCACCGCACCCGGCATTGTCCTCGAAGGCCTGCGCCGGCGCCGCGCCGCAGGCCTTACGGCGTTCACTGTGTTGTGCTGCGACAACATGCCAGACAACGGCCAGCGCACCCGCCAGGCAGTGAGTGGATTGGCGGCGCTGCAGGACGAAGGATTGAAGCAGTGGGTCAACGAGCAGGTGGCGTTTCCTGGCTGCATGGTCGACCGGATCGTCCCCGCCATGGACGGCGAATCCTTCGCCCGCTTGGAACAGCAACTCGATTGTTACGACCGTGCGGCCGTGGCCTGTGAAAGTTTCAGCCAATGGGTGATCGAAGATCACTTTCCTCTCGGGCGTCCGGACTGGGAGGTGGAGGGCGTCCAGATGGTGGATGACGTGCGCCCCTTTGAAACGATGAAGCTGCGCATGCTCAACGGCAGCCATTCGTTACTGGCTTATGTGGGGTTGCTGGCCGGCCATGAAACTGTGTTCGACGCTATCAACGATGCGGACTTGGCACATTTCATCGAGCGCTACATGGCCGAGGAAGCGGCGCGCACCCTGGACATGCCGGCAGGCCTCGATCTAGCGGCCTATGCCCACGATCTGAAGGCGCGCTTTGCCAATGACAGCCTGCAACATCGCCTGCGTCAGATCGCCATGGATGGCTCGCAGAAACTGCCGCAACGCTGGTTGCTCGGTGCGCAGCAATTGCTCGACGAGGGGCGCGACGTTGCCTGCACCGCGTTGGGCATCGCCGCGTGGATTCACTATTGCACGCAGCCGCTGACCGACGGTTCGGCGCAGGTGATTGACGACCCGTTAAGCGCAACCTTCGCAGATCTCGCAGCACGATTCGAAGGCGCATCCCTGGTGGACGCCTTTCTCGATCTGGGCGAAGTATTCCCCGCCGTATTGTCTGATCGCGCAGCTTTTCGCGATGCCGTGCAAGGCGCCTATGGCGCTCTGGTCCGCGACGGCATAAGCAGCCTTTTGCACACCTTTGCTGCACCCAACTAACAAGAAAGGAGAAAAAACATGGAACAGACATGGCGTTGGTTTGGCCCCCAAGACCCGATCTCCCTGGCGGACGTCCGCCAAACCGGCGCGACCGGTATCGTCACCGCGTTGCACGAAATCCCCAACGGCGAGGTCTGGCCGGTGGACGCCATCGCGGCGCGCAAACAGATGATCGAAGCCGCAGGCTTGAGCTGGTCGGTGGTGGAAAGCATCCCGGTGCATGAAGACATCAAGCGCGGCTGCGGCCGGCGTGACGAGTACATCGCCAACTATCAGCAGAGCGTGCGCAACCTGGCGAGCTGCGGCATCGATATTGTGTGCTACAACTTCATGCCGGTGCTGGACTGGACCCGCACCGACCTGGCGTATGAGCTGGCGGATGGCGGTTGGGCGCTGCGTTTCGATCAGACCGCGTTTGCCGCGTTCGACCTGTTCATCCTGCAGCGCCCGGATGCGCAAGCCGAATACAGCGCCGAGGACATCCAACAGGCCAGGGCCTACTTCGAGCAACTGACGCCCGCCCAGAGCGAATGCCTGGTCAACACCTTGATCGCCGGTTTGCCCGGCGCCGAAGAGCACTACAGCCTGGAAGACTTCCGAGCCTTGCTGCGCACCTATGCGGACATCGACGAAGTCAGGCTGCGTGAACACCTGGCGTACTTTCTGCGCGCGGTGGTTCCGGTGGCAGAGGACGTGGGCGTGCGCATGGCGATCCACCCGGACGACCCACCCCGTGCCCTGCTCGGCTTGCCGCGCATCCTGTCCACCGCCGCAGACGCCCAATGGTTGCTGGACGCCGCTCCGAGCCCGGCCAATGGCCTGACGTTCTGCACCGGCTCCTATGGCGTGCGCGAAGACAACGATCTGGTGGCGATGGCCAAGCACTTTGCGCCGTACATCTACTTTACCCACCTGCGCTCAACGCGCCGCGAGGCGGACCCGCGCAGCTTCCATGAAGCTCATCACCTGGGCGGCGACGTTGATATGGTCGGGGTCATCAGTGCCCTGGTGACAGAAGAGCGCAGACGTGAACGCGAAGGTGGCCCGCGCTTGCCGTTGCGCCCGGACCATGGGCATCAACTGCTCGACGATCAGCACCGAAAAAGCAACCCCGGCTATTCGCTGATCGGTCGCCTCAAGGGTCTGGCCGAACTGCGCGGTGTGGAACTGGCCGTGCGTCAACAGCTGGGCTGAATGTGCGCCGCAAGATCAGTCTACCGACGTTTGCAGCACCTCAATCCATAACGCGCCTTTGCCCGACGGCGCTTCGCCGACACGTTTCAAGGCGCCGTTGTTGCTGACTGCGTAAGTGCCGACTGTGGCGCTTTTCTCGCCCGTCACCAGCAGCCAGTGCCCGTTGGGTGAAAAAGCGATATTGCGTGGCTGCTGCTCTTGCACCGGATAGTTCGCAAGAAAGCTCAAGCAGTCTGTTGAAGGGTCGACCGCGAAAGCCGACATCGAGCTGCTGGTACGCTCGGAAGATTGCCCGCGTAGGCGAAACGGTTGTAGTGGTAGGTCATCCTATGACTGTGCCTTAGCGACAGCAATCGCTGTTTGCTCAGAATTGAAAAACATGCCTTGGCTCAGGTGCAGCGTTTGCAAGACGTTGGCCGGGTTCAATGTTATCCATACAGCCCGACGCCCCCACTTTCCGCTGGTGAAACATTTCTAAACACTCTCGTTCAAGAATTGTTGTACGACGTCGTATCTATCGTGTTCGACTGCGCTCGTTCTCACAAAAAAAATAAATGGAGATACCCTCTATGACGAGCATTCGTTCCGTCGAAGGCCAGGCCGCGGCGCCCGCGCAAAATCGATTTTCCCGAATACTCAAACTGCTGGGCCCCGGAATCATCGCTGTACTGTCATGGCTGGGCGCAGGTGACCTGATCACGTCGTCCGTGGCCGGTGCCAATTACGGTTACGCAATGATGTGGGTGCTGGCGGTCTCGCTGCTCTTGAGATACCTGATCGTAAACATCATCGCGCGCTTCCAGTTGTGTAATAACCAGGGCATGACCATCCTGCAGGGCTATGCCCAACTGAATCCCTTTTTCGCCTGGTTCATGCTCGTCTACGCCCTGTTGATGGGGCACTTGATGAACGCCTACATGATCAAAGGGGCGGGTGAGTCGCTGGCAATGCTGTTCAAAAGCGACCAGCCACTGCTGTGTTCATTGGCGGTGGTACTCGCCGTGTGGATGCTGGTGGGGCGTAATATCTATTCGATGATCGAAGGCGTGATGAAGGTGCTGTTGGCGATCATGACCCTGGCCTTCATTGCCTTGGCCGTGATGTCCGGTCCTGATGTGGTCGGCATCGTCAAGGGCACCATCGGCTTCAGCATCCCGCCGGATGAAGGCGTGCATGGCGCGCTGCTGGTGGCGGTATCGGTTATCGGCGCGGTTGCAGGCTCCATCGCCAACTTCGTGCATCCGTATGTCATGCGCCAAAAGGGCTGGGTCGGGCCGCAGCACAAGCGTGTTCAACGCAACGATTTACTGTTTGCAGTGTTCGTCGGGATCGTCATCAACCTGGCCATCTGGATCGTCGGCGCGGAAATCCTGCGGCCCAACGGCATCGAGGTGAAGACCTTGGGCGATCTGGGCAAGGCCCTGGAAATGTTCTTCGGCCCGGTGGGTTGGTATGTGTTCTTCATCGGCGTGTTCGCTACCTTGTTTGCCAGCATTTCCGGCAAGACCACGGCGTTTCCGATGCTGATTACCGATGCCTTCCAGCACGTTCGTCCTGAACGTCGCGAAAAGTTCGGCAAGGAATTTCATCATGACCCGATGCACAAATGGTTCATGCTGTTCATCCTGGTGACACCGTTGATCTGGTCGCTGCCAGGCATGCCGGATTTCGTGACCCTGACCATTGGCGTCAGCGCGTTGAACATCATTGGCTTGCCGGTTATTTCCCTGGGCCTGCTGATCATGTCCAACCAGAAGTCGCTGCTGGACAAGCAATATCGCAACAACCTGTTTGAAAACATCGCGTTGCTCTTCGCTACAGGCCTTGCGCTGTGGGTTGCCTTCCAGTTGAGCGTCGATCTGTTTACCTGACAACGCGCCACCGGGGGGCGCAATGTCCCTCGGTGGCTAACCTAGGCGCGCATGTGTGCAGCGAACCAGGTAGCTACCCAACGCAGCCGCCTGATCGTTGGTAAAGAACCCTGCCAGATAGCCATCCGGCCTGACCAGCACGGCGCAGCCTTCACCGAGGCCGTAGAACCGGGCGAACTGACCCAGGTGATCTTCGATCTCCAACCCGGGCCCGACGCTGTGAATGTGCAAGCCAGCCCTTGGCGCGAAGTTCGAGGGGCCATTGACCAGCAAGGTCCAATGGGTGCCTTGGAACAGGTTGAACAAACGCGTTGGGCTGCCGCTTGCGCCTCGCACGATGGCATCAGGTGCACGATCGCCTGGCGCGAGCGCGCTTTTGGCAACTTGCGACGCGAGCGATAACGGCGAGTGCGGATAGCCGATGTCCAACTGCTGGGCTTCACGGGGTCGTCGGTTGTCGCCGGTCTTGAAACCTGCAAGCAGCCGCGTGGACAGGCCGAGCACATCCGCCGCCACTGGCCGGCGCTCAGCTTCGTAGGTGTCGAGTAGCGTCTCTGGTGCGCCGGCCAATACGGCGGCCAGCTTCCAGCCCAGGTTGTAGGCGTCCTGGATGCTGGTGTTGAGCCCTTGGCCGCCCGTTGGCGGATGGACATGCGCCGCATCGCCGACCAGGAACACCGGCCCCTCCCGGTAACGCTCGGCGAGCCTGGCATTCATGCTGTAGGTGGAGGACCAGGCGACTGAACGGACCGTGATGTCTGTACGTCCGGTGTGCAGGGCAACGCGTTCGGTCAGCGCCGCCGCGCAGAGGTCAATCTCGCCCTCCAGGGGAACAGGTGCCTGGATCTGGAACAGGTCGGTGCCGGCCAACGGGCAGATAGCCAATGGGCCTGAGCCCCCATCCCCAAACTGGTGCCACACGTCGCGCGACAGCCCAGCCAATTCCACATCGGCCACGATCGCTCGCACGCCCAGGGTCTTGCCCGCAAAGTCAATCCCCAAGGTGCTGCGTACGAAGCTGCGCCCACCATCGGCGCCCACCAGGTATCGGGCCTGGAGTGTCTGCTCGCCATCCGGGGTTGCGAGTACGGCGTTGACCCCATCGGTCCCGACCACCATTGCGGTCAGCTCGACCCCAAACGCGGGGGCATGCCCCAGTTCGATCAAGCGCTCGCGCAAGATCGCTTCGGTCTTGAACTGGGGAATCATCAACGCAAGGCAGTACGGCTCTGCAGGTGTGGGCTCGGCGACGCTCGTTACCGGCTGGTCAGCGTGACTGCCATCGGGCGCGTATTTGCGAATAGCCGGGTAGATACCCCCTGCGGCCCTGACCCGGTCCAGGATCCCGAGATCTTCGAAAACCTCCTGGGTGCGAGGCTGTATGCCTTTGCCGCGCGAGCCCGAAAAGGGGGAGGGGCGCTTTTCGATGAGGGCAAAGTTCACCCCGCGCCGGGCCAAGTCGATTGCCAGGGTCAGGCCAGCGGCACCGGCACCACAAATCAGGACGTCAACAGAGTCACGCATTTCACTTCCCCTAACAATGTGTAAGATGCACATAACAGGGAGCAGCTTATGACTACGAAAAATAAAGTGCAAGATACACATATATCAGTGCAGATGAAGGATCTGCACCGGTCCTTGATCTCGATCGTGAGTGTGATGAACCGCCCTCGCAACGACGAGCGGCTGATCGCGGAAGCGGGTGTCCATCTGGATCAGGCGCTCTTTCGCCTGCTGGTGGTCATCGAGCGGGTAGGGCCGATTGGCGTCGTGGATCTGGCAGGTCGCCTGGGCCGGGACTACACGACCATCAGCCGCCAGGTCTCCAAGCTTGAACGCATGGAGTTGGTAATTCGGCATGAGAACTCTGAAGATCGCCGGATGCGCGAGGCGGTGGTGTCTGAGAAAGGCAAGGCGGTCACCGACAAGATCGACCAGGCGCGTGAGCGTCTGGCCCGGGAAATTTTTCAGGACTGGGCTGCCGAAGACATCACCTCCCTGGTGCGCCTGATGCGTCAATTCGCGCAGGCCCTGGAGCAGGGCACGGAAGCTGGCTAGCTTCGGCAGCTTACGACGTGCGTTGCCTCATGCGCTGCCGATCTCACACGCCAGCGCTTGCTCCTGATGTGAAATCGGCAGCACCGCCAGGTGCGGCGATTCGCCGAAGTACTCGATCAGCAGTTCGGTGAGGACGCGTATTTTGCGGGCGGGATGCGCGCCCGGCGGGCGAATGAGGTAAGCACCGGCCGGGGGTGGGGGATGGTTGGTCATGATCGGCACCAGTGCGCCGACTGCGATGTGTTCATGAGTGAGGCAATCGGGCAGGTAGGCGACGCCAAGGCCTGCGATCGCGGCGGCGAGGGCAGTGCCGTTGTGACGATCGACTTCGACACGCCGAGCCGCCGCGCCGCCTGTGAAATACCCCCCGCATCAGCCACTTCCACGAACGTCTGCAGCTCTTCGATATCCATAGGTGCGTTCCCCTTTGCGCGACACAGCTCGCCTCGGGATGCTACTACTGCATCGAATATGGGAACAGCACAATGAATTTCCAGGCACGCATCCTTCGCGTGTGTTCTGGCATTCATACCCGCACGGGCTCCGTCGCGTTCACACACGCGCGTCACCCATAAAAAGGATTTACCCATGACAAGCGAGACTCTGCGCAACCCCCACACCGATCAGCTACTGACCCCGGAAAATTCGGCGTTGATCATCATCGATTATCAGCCTGTCCAGGTGTCCTCGATCCGCTCGATGCCGCGTGACGAACTCGTCTTCAACATCACCAGCGTCGCCAGGGCGGCGGTCAACTACAACCTTCCGATCATCCATTCCACCGTCAATGTCGCGACCGGCCGCAACAAGCCGCCGATCCAGGAACTGCAAGAGGTGCTCGGCCACCTGCCGACCTATGACCGCACCTCGATCAACAGCTGGGAGGACACCGCATTCAAAGAGGCGGTCAAGGCGCTTGGGCGCAAGAAACTCATCATGACGGCGCTCTGGACTGAAGCCTGCCTGACATTCCCGGTGCTCGACGCTATCCAGGAAGGCTATGAAGTGTACGTGCCGGTCGATGCGGTGGGCGGCACATCGCTCGCCGCACACGAAGCGGCGTTGCGCCGAATGGAACAGGCAGGCGCTAAGCTCATCAGCCGCGTGCAGATGTACTGCGAATTGCAGCGCGACTGGGCGCGAGAAGCGACCGTGCCGGGCTTTATGGACGTGTTTGCGAATTTCGATGGGTTCAATGCTGAAAAGGCCTTGGAGGCGGCAGCCAAGAAGGCCTGATCAGCGGGCAGTGGATGAAGGTGGCGCTCGCGAAAGCGGGCGCTAAGAGGCCCCAAAAAAAGACTGCTACGCAGTCCAACGGGAGCAGGCTCCCTCGCCAAAGGTTCCGTAACTTGTCGTACGCGCTGTCACTCGGAATGAGCAAGGTGCGGTATCCCGATAGTGCATGGCGGCTGGCCGTCGATGAAAAGATGCGACGACAAGACATCCACAGCAGGGGAACAGATATGAGTTGCGAAGGACCGATCAACGATGCAAACGCACGTGGCATTGACGTGTCGCGCTGGCAGGGCAACATCGATTGGGCGCGCGTGGCGGGCGCGGGTGTCACCCATGGGATAGCGAAGATGACGGAGGGTGGCGACTACACCGATCCCAAGTTCGTCGAAAACTTCCAAGGGATGAAAACGAACGGCCTGAAGGCCGGCGTGTACCACTATTTCCGTGCGCTTAGCAGCACGCCGTGCGAGCAACTGGCCAATATCAAGGGCCGGCTCGCCGAAGTGGAATTCAACGTCGGGCAGGACATCCTGGCCATTGATGTCGAGACCAATCGCAACGAAGGGGCCACCCCGGATCAGATGGCTGATGCCCTGTTCCAACTGGTGACGCTTGTCAGGGTGTCGCTGCTGGAGGGTGCGTATCCGCATATTTATGCGTCGCCCAGCATCTGGAGCAACAGGGTGGCCTGGCGCAAATATGACTTCAGCGAATGCCCGCTGTGGATTGCCCATTGGGGAGTCGCTGACCCCACCGTGCCGCAAACCTGGAGCAAACACGGCAAGAGCTGGCAGTGGTGGCAGCACAGCAGCAAGGGTCAGGTCGAGGGTATCCAGGGCGCGGTGGATCTGGATTGGGTCAAGCCTTGAAGGCAAACAGCACAACGGCCCCGATTGGGCCGTTGTTCCAGGCGCGATACCCCTGCGCTGATAAGGTCGCTGGCATATTTTGGCCGTCAGCGTCGCTGCGATAGGACCTGATCCGTTACTGGCTACATTCCTGTAGCCAGTCCCGAAGGGTGGTGACTGCGCGTTGTTCAACAGAATTTCCAAACAACATCGCAATGAGGCAGGCGTATCAGCAACGGGTTCTCATCGAACTCAAACCCGTTGCCTCAAAGCCCTGTAGCGCTTTACTTGAGCGTGACGTCAAGCATCGGTGGGATGTAACCGTAGTCATACTCGGCGACCACGAATGTCTGCTGCCCCTTGATCTTGATGCCCACCGTTGGTGCCTCGGTGCCGCCGATACGCATCGTTGTCCCGCTTTCGCCGGTAGGTACGCTGTCGATAAAGGAAGTCACCAGGCCGTTGGGCATCACGCAGTGGGAGTAGGTCTGGAAGGGCTGGGAAGACGGGTTGCCCAGGACCAGGCCGGAACCGTTCAAGGGCACGTAAGGGCCGAACAGCGAGTCTGCGACAAAACCGTATACCCCGTCTGGCCCGGTTACCCCGTCGGCATAGGTGAAGGTGTGGCTGATGGTGAACAGGTAGTACTTGCCGTCCTGGAACACGAAGTGCGGACGTTCGGTCTGGTCATTGACGCCGACTGCGGTCAGCAGCGGCGGCAGCATTTCCCAGTCGTCTCCATCCTCATCACGGGCCACGGCGATACCGATGCAGGCCGTCTGGAAGCGCGAGTTGCCGACGTCTTCATAACCCGGCGGCACATCGCCGATTTCCGCTTTACCCACCGTGTGCGAGCCACGCTCGCCAGCCACGTTGCCCTCGAACAGCATGTACAGCTTGCCATCCTTCGGGTCGCGGAACGGCCACGGATCGCGGAACCCCCAGAAAGCGTTCTGCGCTTCGGTCTGGTACATCTTGCCGTCGGCCTCGAACAGCGGCTTGACCTTCTCGAAGCCCACCAGGCTGACGCCATGCTCGGTGGTCACCACGCGGCCACGCACCTTGACGATGGTCGCGCCTGGCGTGACTGCGGTGTAGTACAGGTCCACTTCACCTTGTTCGTTCAACAGGATCGGCGTGCCGGCCCATTCACGAACGGTGGGCGAAACCCCTTCAGCCATGACCCGGCCGCCGAGTTTCCAGTCCTTGCCGGTGCGGGAGAACCAGTAGTACATCTTTGCCCGACCATGGCGATCGTTCCAGTCGCGGGTGATGTCGTAGTTGCCGTTCTGATCGAGGTATTGCGGATCGGTAGGGTGGCGGTCTGCGGTCAGGGTGAAGATCACCGACCAACCATCGACGGAGGTGATGTTGCCGTCGATATCACGCAGCGGCATGGTGTCCCAGATAAACACCTTGTCGCTCAGTACCGGGAAGTCGGCACTCACCAGTGGCTGGGTGGTGGTGGGGTCGTCTGCGCGGACTTTCAGCGCATCGGCGCGGGTCCACAGGCTGGGTTGATGGGGCGTTTTGCCAAATTTTGCGGTGATGCTTTTCATAAGGTAAACCTCGTCCATGAAGGTAGATAAATACTGTATTCATATACAGTTATTTGACTTTAGAAGACTCTATCCTTCGGGTCAAGGAGAAAAATGCATTCATGCATAATTAAAGCTTTTAGGTGAGCTGATACGTTTCATCTGAAGGTTTTTATGGAAGTTTGGCGCTGTGTAGGCGCCCTTACGGTCCTGGGTTCAAATGGATGACGGTAATAAGCGCCGCACTTGCCACTACCATGAGCCAACGCTCATGCTCAGCGTTTTCCAATCACTCGCCGGACACCCACCCATGAGAGACCTGCCGCCGACCGCCACACTGCGAGCGTTTGAAGTTGCCACCCGGCACCCGACCTTTACGGCGGCCGCGCAGGAACTGCATGTCACCCAGAGCGCGGTCAGCCATCAGCTCAGGCATCTGGAGGCGTTGTGGGGGCTGCCATTGTTCGAACGCGGCAAGGCATTACGCCTCACTGCGGCAGGGGCCACGCTGGCGCCTATCGTGCGGGAGTTCTTCATGAGCCTGGAGGCGACCCTCGGCGATCTGCGCGAGCAAAAAGGCCGGGTGCGCCTGAGCGTCAGCACCACCTACTCCTTCGCGTTGAAATGGCTGTTGCCACGCTTGCCGAACCTGGCTCGCCAGCACCCCGAGCTGTTGGTGTCGCTGCACACCACGGACGACATCATCCACTTCTCCGGCAACCAGGCCGATGTTGCGATCCGGCTGGGCAAGGGTAATTACCCGGGCCTGCATACAGAGTTTCTGTTTGGCGAGCAGGTGTTTCCGGTGGCCAGCCCCGAATTGCTGCGGCGTATGGGGATACCGCGCAGCCCGGAAGAACTGTTGCAGTTTCCGCTGCTGATCCGCGACGGCGCCGAGCTGGCGCCGAAATGGGAGGTCTGGTTTGAAAGTGTCGGGCTGGCTTTTTCGCCGCTCAAGGAAAGCGTCAGGTTTGGCGACACCAACATGACGGTCGAGGCCGCCTTGCTCGGCCACGGCGTGGCGTTGGTGCGCAGTCGGCATGTGGAGAACGAAATCAGCGATGGCCGCCTGGTGCGGCTATTCGATGTGCCGTTCCCATCGCCGCTGGCCTACTATTTCGTGTGCCCCAAGGGCATCGAAGCGCAGCCGCATATCGTCAACTTTCGCCGTTGGTTGAGCAGTGAGGCGCTGAAAGTGCAATGAGCCGGGTGTGAAGATTTGCTCATGCTGCGATGAAGAGACTTCGCTGAAGGCAGGGCGTTGGATTGCTAGGATGGCGCATGCCTATTCATTTGATCTGCCTGGTGCTTTTCGCCGCGCTGCTGCATGCCAGTTGGAACGCACTGCTGCGTGGCGGTGCCGATCGACTCTGGTCTATGACGGTGATGTGCATCGCCATCGCCATTACCTGCCTCGTCGCCGCTGCGTTCCTGGTGCCGCCCGCTATTGAAAGCTGGGCCTATGCGCTGCTGTCGGCATTGCTGCATGTGGGCTACAACCTGTTTCTGGTGCGCAGTTACCGGGTCGGTGACCTCGGGCAGATCTATCCGATATCCCGTGGCTCGTCGCCGGTGCTGATCACGCTTGGAGCTGCCGTTTTCGCCGGCGAAAGCATCACCCCCGGCGAGTTGCTCGGTATTGCGCTGGTGTCAGGCGGGATTATTTCCCTGGCGTTCCGAGGCCGCAGGCTGTCGGTGCCCAGCTTGCCCTATGCGCTGGGCACTGGCTGCTTCATCGCCGCCTATAGCGTGGTTGACGGCATTGGCGCCAGGCTCTCCGGCGCGCCGCTCGGCTACACGGTGTGGATGTGCGCGTTGTGGGGCGTGCTGATGCCAGTGGTGTACATCGGCCTGCGCGACGCCCGCAGCTTGTTCCGCGTGCGGCCCGGCACAGTGACCGCTGTGGTCGGCGGGCTGGTCTCGTTGCTAGCCTATGGGATTGTCATCTACGCCATGAACGAAGCGCCGTTGGGCGCGGTGTCGGCGTTGCGCGAAACCAGCGTGTTGTTCGCGGCGTTGATCGGCTACCTGTTCCTCGGCGAGACGCTCACGACACGGCGGGTTCTGGCGTGCGCAGTGATCGCCAGTGGCATCCTCATTATTGGTTGATAAGGCTGACGGCTCAGGCGTTTATTTCTAGTAAGTTAGGGCTATTAGATATAAATCGTTTGAGCACGGAAAGCTAAGGAACCCTGCACCGAAGTGGGGATCATTGTTAAAAGGCACTGGCAGGAAAGTTTAAACTGATCGCACTAAGTCTTCAGCGTTGTTAGCACACCGATCAGCGAATGCCTGATTTGAAGGGGCAGCGAGGCTGCCCCTCCTTCTTTCACTCAAGAGCCCGACTTCCGGCCGCCGCCATGGCTGTTCTGCCCGCCTTTACGGCCCGCCTCGGACGCTTTGTCACGGTCATTGGCGAAGTTGCCGCCCGACGATTGGCCGCCTTTTTTCCCTGCTTCGGATGCTTTTTCGCGATCGTTGGCAAAGTTGCCTGGGTTTTTATTGCCTGTAGTCATGACAGTTCTCCAGTCGCTAAGTTAACGTTTCGTTAGTTGCCCGTTATGGCAGCGGGCATCTATTCCGATAGCGCCGCCAGCAGAAATGTTTTACTGATTTTTATAACAGGCGACGAACGGCAGATAAGCCGTGAAAGTTGTACAAGTTCGCCGTCTTAACGCCGCTTCGTATAAGTTTTTTCCGTTGCTGCATGCCAGCAATAACAGCGTTCACGCCATTCGTCTTTTTCGTTGCACTTGAACTCCATGGGCCGGCTCAAACGAGGTTCCCCTCTTTGTGAACTGGAGATTTTTTGCCATGAACCATGACCTATCCAACCCACAGCACCGACCAGTAGAACCGCTCGATAAGCCGAATGACGATGGTTGCGTGATCGGCACTGCCGGACGTGACGAAGACCCAAACGCAACCACTGACTGGGACCACCCCGACAGCCATGCGACCGCTGTCGAGGCCACCGTGACGCCGCCTAACGGCACGCCCGGGATCGACACCGTTCCAGAAGCGGATGATGCCAGCTGAGCAGCAGCGCCGCCGTTTCGCTTGTTGTACGACGGTTAACCGCTCGTCGTGATGCGCAAATTAATTTTGAAATTTTTCACGCGCCGCTCGCTTCCCATGAAAGGTAGGCGCGCATTCCCAAGATGCCGCCACTTTCAGTAAGCCTGAGGAGATTTGTTGATGTTCCTACATAACAAGCGACTTCAATACACCGTACGTGTGGCCGAGCCCAACCCGGGTCTGGCGAACCTTTTGCTCGAGCAGTTTGGCGGAGCTCAAGGTGAGTTGGCGGCCGCATCCCGTTATTTCACCCAGGCCTTGGCTGAGGACGATCCAGGGCGCAAAGACCTGTTGATGGACATCGCCACCGAAGAACTCAGCCACCTGGAGATCGTCGGTTCGATCATTGTGATGCTCAACAAGGGCGCCAAGGGCCGAATGGCCGAAGGCGTGGAGGAGGAGGGCGAGTTGTATCGCTCACTCAACGGCGCCGGCAATGATTCCCACATCACCAGCCTGTTGTACGGTGCGGGGGCGCCGCTGATCAACTCGGCCGGAGTGCCCTGGACAGCGGCTTACATCGACACCATCGGTGAGCCCACGGCGGATATGCGCTCCAATATCGCCGCCGAAGCACGCGCCAAAATCGTTTATGAACGGCTGATGAACGTCACCGACGATCCAGGCGTGAAGGATGCCCTCGGGTTCCTGATGACCCGTGAAATCGCGCACCAGATCTCCTTTGAAAAAGCGCTGCATTCGATTCAGCCGAATTTCCCCCAAGGCAAGTTGCCAGGCAAGCCGGAATTCACCCAGGTGTACTACAACATGTCCCAGGGCGCGGAAGACCTGCGTGGTCCTTGGAACCAGGGCGATGAATGGGAGTTCGTGGAGAGCCCGCAACCTGCGGTCGATGGCGGTGATGGCACGGCCAGCGTGCAGCTGGACGCCGACGACGAAGCGCTGCTGAGCGCGATGAAAATCCGCACCGCCTCCGACCCTACCAGCGACCCCACCACCGGCGCTGACCTGGGCGCGGGCCTTCAGCCCAAGCCTGAACTTTGATGCGCGGCAGCCGCACGCTTTCGGGCGTGCGGCTCTTTTATTGGCTTGAAGAGGAGTAACAAGATGGCGACCCCACAGGAAAACCTGCTCGACTGGTTACGCGATGCCCATGCCATGGAGCAACAGGCCGAGAAAATGCTCAAGGCACAATCGGAGCGACTGGAACATTACCCGAAGCTCAAGGCCCGGATCGACGAGCATATTCAGGAAACCCTCGGCCAGCAGGCGCTCATCGATGAATGCCTGGCGCGCCTGGGCGGCAGCGCGTCGACCTTGAAAGACATGGGCGGCAAATTGATGGCGTTCGGGCAGGCGGTTGGTGGCTCACTGATGAGTGACGAGGTGATCAAGGGCGCGATGGCCGGCTATGTGTTCGAAAATATGGAGATTGCCAGCTACACGGCGCTCATAGCGGCCGCGAAAGTAGCTGGAGACGCCGAGACACAAGCGGCCTGCGAAAAGATCCTGCCCCAGGAAATTGCAATGGCCGAGTGGCTGCTCAAGCATCTGCCCGAGCTCACCCAGGCATTTCTGGAGCGCTCTGCAGCCCCTGACACAGAGGCCAAGCGCTGAGGCTGCGCGCGGCGCCCCACCGGCGCCGCGCGTGATTGAGTCCACGCTGGCACTGCGCTGCATTTTCACGGTCAATGGAACACGCACCACTCATCTGGAGGTGAACCGTGACCACAAAGAAAAAGCCCTCAGTCGGCGGTGACGCATTGGCGGTGCTTTCTTCCGACCGTAAAGATCTGTTCTTCGCCGCCATGCAAGCCAGCCACAGCGCGATGATCGTGACTGACCCTGGGCAGCCCGACAACCCGATCATCTTCGCCAACCCGGCGTTCCTGTCTCTGACCGGGTTCGAGCATGACGAGGTGATCGGGCGCAATTGCAGGTTGCTGCAAGGACCGGAAACCGACAAGAGTGCCCTGCGGCAGGTGCAGCGTGCGCTTGAGCAACATCATGAAGCCTGTGTTGAGCTGCTTAATTACCGCAAGGACGGCTCGACCTTCTGGAATGAGATATTCATCTCGCCGTTGTTCAACGAGCGCGGCCAACTGGTGTACTTTTTTGCCTCCCAACTGGACGTGAGTCGGCGTCACGATGCGGAATTGCGCGTGCGCCGCGTCCAGGACCTCGAAGCGCTGGGGCAACTGACGGGTGGCATCGCCCATGACTTCAATAATTTGCTGCAGGTGATGGTCGGGTACCTGGAGCTGATCCAGCAGAGCGCCAAGCGCCCCGGCAGCGACCCGCAGCGCATCGTCAACAGTGCCAGCCGTGCCCGGGCGGCCGCTGAAAAAGCGCAAACCCTGACTCAGCATTTGCTGGCGTTCTCGCGCAAGCAGCGGCTCGACAGCCGGGTGATCAATCTGAACACATTGTTGAGTCGTCCCGATTTCAAGGGTGTGCTGCATGACGTAGAGCTGCAGGCGGAACTCGCCGACGATCTGTGGAACTGCTGCATTGACCCTGCCCAGGCAGAGCTGGCGGTGCGGCACCTTCTGTCGAATGCCCAGGATGCATTGGAAGGGTGCAGCGAGCCGACAGTGACGGTTAAAACCCGCAACGTCCAAGTGCCGGGCGAGGTCGGTGCTGAACGTGATGGCCTGGCTGAGGGCCGCTACGTCAGCATCTCGGTGTCTGATAACGGCAACGGCATCGCCGAGGATATTAAAGATAAAGTCATGCAGCCGTTCTTCACCACCAAGGAAGAAGGCAAGGGCTCGGGCCTGGGACTGTCGATGGTGTATGGCTTCGTCAAGCAATCGGGCGGCACGGCGCGGATCCATTCCTATCCGGGTATCGGTACCACCATACGCCTGTACTTTCCGGCCGATGACAGCCAGCCCTGGGTCGAGCACACATCCGCCACCGCCTCACTGCAGGGCCACGAGAACATCCTGATCGTGGAGGACCGGCCCGACGTGGCCGAGTTGGCCCAAGTGATCTTGTCTGACTACGGTTACCGGACCGGCATCGCGCACACCGCCGCCGAAGCATTGAGCATGCTCCAGAGCGTCCCGTATGACCTGGTGTTCAGTGACTTGATCATGCCGGGCGCGATGAATGGGGCGGTACTCGCGCGTGAAGTATCGCGCTTGTATCCCCACGTCAGGATCCTGCTCACGACCGGCTATGCAAAAGACGCATTGGAGCGTGCGGAAATACAGGTGCATGAATTCGAGCTGATTCAAAAGCCCTATCAACCCACGGACCTGCCCCGAAAAATCCGCGCGGTGCTGGATGCCGGATCTACGGGGACAGCCGACACGGTTAGCGGAGTACTGCCAGCGACAGGTTGAGTACCAGCACCAGCAGAATCGAGCATCCAAATACCCTGCGCGCCCAGCCGGGCGGGTCCGTCAGGCGCGTGGCGCTGGCAGCGAGCGCCATCCAGTAACCGCAGAACCCGAGCATCAGCGCGAAATACACGGCGTTCATCTGCGCAACCACGCCCAGCGCCATGGTGCTGGCAAGGAACGCCAGCATGTACGCGTGTATCTGTCGGTGGGCCTCGGGCAGGCTCAGCAGGGGCAAGCGCGCGGCGCGAAAGTCCTCGCGACGCATTACGGTGATGGCATGGGAGTGAGGCATCTGCCAACAGCAGAACACCACCACCAGCAGCATCGCCGTCGCGTCGAACCGACCGCTTACCGCGCAATACCCGATCACCGGCGGCATTGCCCCTGAAAGGCTGCCAATCAGGGTTGCCCAGTGGGAGCGCCGCTTCAGCCAGTAGGTATAAACGCCTGCATAAACGACCAGCCCAACCAGTGCCAGGGTGCAGGCCAGCATGTTGCTGCCAGCCCACAGCAAACCGAAGCCGATGACACCCAGGGCGATGGCGTAGCTGACGGCGGCGGGCACGCTGATGGCGCGCAGTGCCAGCGGGCGGTGGCAGGTACGCACCATGCGTCGGTCGATATCCCGGTCGGCACAATTGTTGATGACACAGCCGCAGCCGATCACCAGTGCGGTGCCAAGCAGGGTGGCCAGCAAGTGGGCGGGATTCGCCAGATGGCCACTACCCGCGAGGAAGTAGCCCCCCAGCACCGACGCGAGATTGCCGAAAATAATCCCCGGCTTGGTCAGTTGAACCCCTACATTGAACAGCCCCAGCCAGTGTTTCAGTGCGCCAGCATGTTGTGATGAATACTGTTCATGATCCATAGCGAAAGTCCTACCAGCAGAAGGATGATGACCGCCGAGAAAATCAGCGCAATCAGGTTCCAGCGTTGCTCCTCGGCGGTATCCAGATGCAGGAAGAACTTCAAGTGGACCACGATTTGTATCGCGCCCAGCGCCACCACCAGCCAGGCGGTGGTGGTGCGTGGCAGTGACGGGAACATCACCATGGCGAACGGGATCAGGGTGAGCAGCACCGACACCAGGAAGCCGACCAGGTAGGAGCGGCTGCTGCCATGGCTGCTACCTGCGCTGCTGTGAACCGAACTTTGCTTGTACATGTCACACCACCCCCAACAGATAGACCACGGTAAAGACGCAGATCCACACCACGTCCAGGAAATGCCAGAACAGGCTCAGGCAACTGAGCCGGGTGGCGTTGGTGCTGGTCAGGCCACGCTGGTGCACCTGCACCATCAGCACCGCCATCCACACCAACCCCGTCAGGACGTGCGCGCCGTGGGTGCCGACGAGGGTGAAGAAGGCAGTCAGGAAGCCACTGCGGTCCGGCCCATGGCCCTCTTCAATCAAATGATGGAATTCGTTGATTTCCATGGCGATAAACCCGGCCCCCAGCACGAAGGTGAGCCCCAGCCAGCGCAGAACCTGGGACTGCTGGCCACGGTTCATCGCGAGCATCGCGTAGCCGTAAGTGATGCTGCTGAGCAACAGCAGCATGGTTTCACCCAGCACATAGGGCAGCTCGAAAATGTCCGCACTTGAAGGGCCGCCCGCCACGCTGTCGCGCAACACCGCATAGCCGGCGAACAAGGTCGCGAACAGGATGCAGTCGGTCATCAAGTAGATCCAGAACCCGAACAGGCTCAGGGAACCGGCGTCTTCATGCCCTTGTTCGTGGGTGTGGGCGATGTCTTTTTCGATCACGATATTGGACATAAGAGTCAAGCCTCTGCCAGGTCTTTGAGACGGGCCGTTTCGATGCGCGCCACCTCTTCTGCGGGCACGAAGTAGTCAGTGTCTTCGTCGTAACTGCGCACCACGAACGCAACCACCGACGCCACCAGACCGAACGCCGCCAACCACCAGATATGCCACACCAGGGCGAAGCTGCAGATCAGCGCGAACACACTGATAACCAGGCCCGAGGCGGTATTGCGCGGCATATGGATGCTGCGATAGTCGGTGTGGCTCAGGGTGCTCACGCCGCGCTCCTTCATGCCCCAATAGGCGTCCAGGTCGTCAACCTTGGGTTGCTCGGCGAAGTTGTACACCGGCGGCGGAGAGGAGGTGGCCCACTCCAGCGTGCGCCCGTCCCACGGATCGCCGGTGAGGTCGCGATACTGGGGGCTGTGGCGGTTGCGGATGCTGACGAACAGTTGCAGTGCCTGAGCGGCCACGCCGCAGAGGATGATCGCCACCCCGACCAATTCCAGCAGCAACCAGGGCCGCCATTCCGGGTTGTCGAAGTGGTTGAGGCGCCGGGTCATGCCCATGAAGCCCAGCACGTACGACGGCATAAAGGCGAAGTAGAAGCCGATCAACCAGCACCAGAACGCGATGCGCCCCAGCTTGTCGTTCAAGCGGAAGCCAAATGCCTTGGGGAACCAGTAGGTCAGGCCGGCCATATAGCCGAACACCGCGCCGCCGATGATCACGTTGTGAAAGTGCGCGATCAGGAACAGGCTGTTGTGCAACAGGAAGTCGGCGCCGGGAACTGCCAGCAGTACCCCGGTCATCCCGCCGATGCTGAAGGTCACGATAAAGCCCATGGTCCACAGCATCGGGGTTTCAAAGCGCACTCGGCCACGGTACATGGTGAACAGCCAGGTGAAGATCTTCACCCCGGTCGGCACGGCGATGATCATCGTCATGATGCCGAAGAACGCGTTGACGTTGGCCCCCGCGCCCATGGTGAAGAAATGGTGCAGCCACACGATGAACGACAACACGGTAATCGCGATAGTTGCCCATACCAGCGACACATAGCCGAACAGCCGTTTACTGCTGAACGTGGCGGCAACCTCCGAAAACACCCCGAACGCGGGCAGGATCAGGATGTACACCTCCGGATGCCCCCAGGCCCAGATCAGGTTGACGTACATCATCGGGTTGCCGCCGGCTTCGTTGGTAAAGAAATGCATGCCCAGGTAACGATCCAGGCTCAGCATGAGCAGGGTGGCGGTCAGGATCGGAAACGACGCCAGGATCAACACCGAAGTGCACAGCGCATTCCAGGTGAACACCGGCATCTTGAACAGGGTCATGCCTTGGGTCCGCATCTTCAAAATCGTGACGAAGAAATTCACCCCCGTCAGTAGCGTGCCAATGCCGGATATCTGCAAGGACCAGATGTAGTAATCCACCCCCACACCGGGGCTGTACGCCAGCCCGGATAACGGCGGGTAGGCGACCCAACCGGTTCGCGCAAACTCACCGATCCCCAGTGAGACGTTGACCAACGCGGCACCGGCCACGAACAGCCAGAAGCTCAGCGCGTTGAGAAACGGGTAGGCCACATCGCGTGCGCCGATCTGCAACGGCACCACAACGTTCATCAAGCCGACCACGAAGGGCATGGCCACGAAAAAAATCATGATCACGCCGTGGGCGGTGAAGATCTGGTCGTAGTGTTCCGGCGGCAGATAACCCGGCCCGCCACTGGCGGCCATGGCTTGCTGGGTGCGCATCATGATCGCGTCGGAAAAACCGCGCAGCAGCATCACCAGTGCCACGATGATGTACATGCAGCCGATCTTTTTGTGGTCCACCGAGGTGAACCACTCGCGCCACAAATAGCCCCATTTGCGCTTCCAGGTAATGGTCCCCACCATCGCCACACCGATCAGGCCGATAATGGCCAAGGTGTACATCACGATGGGTTCAGTGGTTGGAATCGCGTCCCACGACAGTTTTCCGAACATTGTTACCGCTCCTCAGCCAGCAGACTCGGGTGTTGATCGGCGCGCGTTTCAACGCTGCTCACGGGCGCGCGCTTGGGTTTATTGGCCTTGTTCATGCCTTCGTATTTATCGACGATGTCCAGGAACAGCCGCTCCTGAACCGCCGAGTAGTAGGTCACCGGGTGCTTGATGGTGGGCTTGGCCAATTGCGCATAGCTCGTCTGGTCCAGCGGCGTTGCGGCGCCCTTGACCTTGCTCACCCAGCTTTGGAAGTCGGCGGGGCTCAGCGACAGGGTGGAGAAATGCATGTCGGAAAAACCGGGGCCGTTGTAGTTGGCGGCGATGCCCTTGAATTCGCCGGTCTCGTTGGCGATCAGGTGCAGCTTGGTCTGCATGCCGGCCATGGCGTAGATCTGCCCGCCCAACGCCGGGATGAAGAAGGAGGTCATGGCCGCATCGGACGTGATGGTGAAACTCACCGGCGTGTGCACCGGCAGGGCCAGTTCGTTGACGCTGGCGATACCCAGGTCGGGGTAGATGAACAGCCACTTCCAGTCAGTGGCCACCACTTGCACATTGATCGGCGGCGTGTCCGAGTCGAGCGGGCGATAGGGGTCGAGGGCGTGGGTGGTTTTCCAGGTCACCCAACCCAAGGCGATGATGATCAGCAGCGGCACGCCCCACACCACCGCTTCGATCTTGTGGGAGCTGGCCCAGCGTGGCGAGTAACGCGCTTTTTTATTGGTGGCACGGTAGCGGTAGGCGAATACGAACATCAGCACGATCACCGGCACCACCACCAATAACATCAGGCCCGTGGCGAGGATAATCAGGTCACGCTCATCGGTTGCAACCTGGCCCTTGGGGTTGAAGACCACCAAGTTGCAGCCGGTCAATAAGAAAGTGCTGGCGAGATAGACCAGGCAATAACCCATCGTTCGTTTCATGCCTTGCTCCTGTTGTGAAAACATCCGTGATTGCGCTTTCGAACAATTTGAATGGGGCCCTCAGGGGTTGGTTTAACAAAATGTTACGTCGCCTGACGAACGGTTTAACAAGCGAAACGCTAATGAGGCTTCTATAAAGTTCGCCTTGGAAAAAACACGGAATCCCTGCTAAAGAGTTCAGGTCTTAGTTGAAAGACCAACCCCTAACGGTCTTGGAGAACAGCTATGTTCATTCGCGGCAATACCTATAACGCCTGGGCCGCAAAAGCACTGGACGAAGAGTGCTTTACCCAGGAAGTGGAAAACGGCTGCCATATCGAAGTCAGGGCCCGCGAGCGGGAGGACGGCGATATCGAAGTGCTGCTGTGCGTTTACACCGCTACGGGCCAATGTGTCGCTGAGCGCACCAAGCAGTTACCGGGCGCGGAGTGGACAGTGCAGGACGCGCTCAAGCGCGGTATCGACCAGGCCGAAAGGATTGCCGGGGGCGAATCCGGTCGATTGCCCTGCGCCGATGCACACGGGCACGACGACGACTGACGAGGCGCCTGCGCTGGATTCTCACGAATAAAGGAACTTTGGTGACGCGGGCATTTTCCATTGTAGATAGCCCTGCATCAGCCGGCCCACGCCGGCTGATCGCTGATCGTAAACTGCCGCCAGAGCCGCCCCATGACCGAATCCACGCTCAGCCACGCCGAACCTTCCAAGCCGTCCTTGCGCCGCGCCGTCACTGGCCCGATGCTGTTCCTGTTCATCCTGGGCGACGTGCTCGGCGCAGGCGTGTATGCGCTGGCCGGCACCATCGCCGGCCAGGTGGGCGGGGCGATCTGGGTGCCGTTACTGGTGGCGCTATTCTTCGCCATGCTCACGGCCGGCTCCTACGCCGAGTTGGTGACCAAGTACCCGCACGCCGGCGCCGCTTCGGTGTTCGCCGAGAAGGCGTTCAAGTCACCGCTGGTCTCGTTCCTGGTGGGCTTTTGCATGCTCGCAGCGGCCGTAACCAGTGCGGCAGGCTTGTCACTGGCGTTTGCCGGGGACTACCTGGCGGCGTTTATCGACGTCTCTCCCCATGTGGCGGCGCTGGTCTTCCTGGTGGTAATTGGGCTGTTGAATGCCCGCGGGATCAAGGAGTCGCTGGGGGCCAATATGGTCATGACGTGCGTGGAACTGTCCGGGCTGTTGTTGGTGGTTGTCGCTGCGGCGTGGTGCTTCCAGGCCGGTGAAGCCAACCTTGGGCGGGCGTTTGAATTCAAGTCTGGCGTCAATCCCATGCTGGCGGTGCTGGGCGCTGCGTTGTTGGCGTTCTATTCGTTTGTCGGCTTTGAGACGTCGGCTAACCTGGCGGAAGAAATCCGTGGGGTGCGCAATATTTACCCGCGTGCGTTGTTCGCTGCGTTGATCACCGCTGGCATTGTGTATATGGCGGTCGGTGTCGCTGCATCGGTGGTGTTGCCGATGGACAAGTTGACCGCCACTTCGGCGCCGTTGCTCGAAGTCGTGCGGGCCTCGGGCTTGAACATTCCACCCCAGCTGTTTGCCTTCATTGCCTTGGTGGCGGTGGCTAACGGCGCTTTGCTGACGATGGTCATGGCCAGTCGCCTGACCTACGGCATGGCGCGCATGGGGCTGCTGCCGGAACCGTTGTCGCGGGTGCTGTCCAAGCGCCGCACGCCTTGGGTGGCGATCATCGCCAGCACAGCCGTGGCGATTGCGCTGACCTTGACCGGCACGCTGGCGGCGTTGGCTGAGACGGTGGTGTTGTTGCTGCTGTTTGTGTTTCTCAGTACCAACCTGGCGGTCTTGGTGTTGCGCCGTGACCGGGTCGAAGAGCGGCATTTTCGCGTGCCGAGTTGGGTGCCGGTGTTGGCGATTGTGTCGTGTCTGATCCTGCTTAGTCAGCAGAGTCTGGACACCTGGTTGCGGGGCGGGGCGTTGATGGTACTGGGGGTGGTGTTGTATGGGTGCAATCGGTTGGTGGCGCCTGCTGTTCAGGAGCCAAAGCCTCTCTAACTGACGCGCCGCGTTCCAATCATGCTGGATCAGAACGAGTCCATATCCGTTGCTGCGGTAACGGATATGGACTCAGTCAACCCCACCTCCCATCAGGGCCTGAACACTACCCGCATACACGCATCCGACTTCTCCTTGAACATCGCGTACCCCTGCGCGCCATCTTCCAGACTCATCGGATGGGTCAACAGATAAGCAGGATCCAACTCGCCTTTCTGAATATGCTCAAACAAGGTCGTCGCATAACGCTGCCCCGGCTGTTGCCCGGCTTTCAACGTCAGGGCCTTGTTGACGATCGCCCCCATGGGAAACTTGTCGAGCAGCCCCCCATACACCCCGACTACCGACACCGTGCCGCCTTTACGGCAAGCACGTATGGCCTGCCTGAGCACACTGCCGCGTTCGGTGTGCAGCCTGAGCAATTGCTTGGCCTTGTCATAGGCATAGTCGATCTCGGTACCGTGCGCCTCCATGCCCACGCAGTCGATGCAGCGGTCCGGCCCACGGCCACCGGTCAGTTCCAGTAAGGCGTCATGCACATTGGTGTGCTCGTAGTTGAGCGGGATCGCCTTGCCGCGCTCTTGTGCCAGGCGCAGCCGGTCCGGATATCGGTCGATCGCGATCACCCGTTCTGCGCCCAACAGATAGGCGCTGCAAATAGCCATCTGACCCACGCCGCCGCAGCCCCACACCGCCACGGTATCGCCGGGCTGGATGCCGGCATTGTCCGCCGCGAAGTAACCGGTCGGCGCTGCATCCGACACGAACAGCGCCTGCTCGTCGCCGACCCCGTCGGGCACCTTGAACAGGTTGACGTCGGCGAACGGCACCCGCACGTAGGTGGCGTGGCTGCCGGGGTAGCCACCGAAGGCATGGCTGTAGCCGAGGATGCCACAGCACGGCTGGCCGTACAGGAGGTCCGTCGCCGAAGGGTTGGGGTTGGAGTTATCGCAACAGGAGAAATCGCTGCGTTGGCAGGGTTCGCAATTGCCGCAGCCGATGATCGAAATGGTGACCACTTTGTCACCCTGGCGCAGGTCCGTGATGCCTTTGCCAACTTCGACGACTTCCCCCATGAATTCGTGGCCGATGATATCCCCAGGCTTCATGGCCGGTACGTAGCCGCCGAGCAAATGCAGGTCGGAACCGCATACGGAAGACAGCGTGACGCGAATGATTGCGTCACGCGGGTTGAGGATCGTCGGGTCGGGAACGTTGTCGACTTGCAGTGTATTCGGTGCTTGCCAAGTGAGTGCGCGCATCAGTGATTTCCCCCTTCAATGGCGACGCCGGTTTTGACTGCCGGGTGATCGGTGGTCACCTGGTCGTCGGCGGCGTGTACGTAAAAAAAGTCGTCGTCCTGTTCCGGTCTGAGGCGGTTGTTGCTGACCTCGCCGGTTTCCAGTTGCTGTTTCACCGCCTGCAATGCATTGAGCAAGGCTTTGTCACTGAACAGGCTGATTGCACGAGCGAGGCCATAGCCCAATTTGCCCATGGCCGGCTTGCAGACCACCACCGCTTTGACTTGCGTACCACGGCCGGCGGGAGCGGGGGTCAGTGAGACGGTAATGTCGTGCGCCCAGCGCGCATCGCCTGGGGTTTTCCAATGCAACACGGCCGGCTCCTGGGTTTGGGTCTGGATCAGCGTGCACTGCACGCGTTTGCCGACGGGAGCGCGGAGCGTCCAGCGTGTGGTATCCGGCGCCAGTTGCTCGATGCTGTCGACCCAGCGCAGCAGCGGGCCAATCTGCTCGGGCCGGGCGAGGAAAGCAGACACCTCTTCGAGCGGGCGACCTATTGTGATACTGCGCGTGATCGCCTCGCTGATCGGCCAGTGATGCTCGCGACTGAACTGCTGTTCGAAGGGGGTTGGCGTCAGTGCCTGCTTCAGCGTGCAATGGCCGGCGGTACCGCGAACCAAGGCGTAGGCGCCTGCCGCGGTCTGCAATGCGCCGCCCAATCCGCCGGTGCGCCAGCCGTTCAGCAGCAGGGCAGCGCCGGCCGTCAGCGAAAGTGTACGTTCGGCCTTGGTCAGCGTGCCGCGTCGGTGGGTGTCTTCAGAGGTATGGTTCGCTATCAGTGGATGCTCAGTCATGTTGCAGTCCTCCAACGTGTGTGTGTGCGGTAGAAAATCCGCTGCCGTTTGAGGTTCCACAGCATTTTGCGTAGGGGGATGAAAGGTGTCAGCGCCTAGGGAGGGTTCAGAAGCCCGCGAGGCGGCATGCGGCGACGCGCGAAGTCGTCCCAGCGCTCAGGCTCACGCTGTTCGCCACAGCGCATACACACATATACATCCGGTTCCAGGCCCAGATAGTAGCCCTTGCGTATATAAGGATGATCGCACGCAACTGGCCGATAGCCTTGGTTCGTCCGACTACACTGCTTAGTCATATAAACTGCTCTGAAAAAAAGCCCGCACTAAGTACGGGCAAGACAGGAGTTTTTACCAAGAGCCTGGAGTGAACAGACTCACTATTGAGAATCCAAAAAAGCCGACGCGGTTTTATTTTTTTTCGTAACTGCCGACGAATGGTCGTTGGCTTATACAAACAAGAAAACTGTGCAGGCTGGTCAGTTAGCCAGGAAAAATTCTGAACCTTCGTTCTGATCAAACAACAAAAAGATCAGAAGGAGCGGCTATGAAAAATTCTTTATATATCATCGAGTACGACTACCACCATGAGCCGAAGTCTTTCATTATAAGAGCGGAGGTCATGAACAATACGGAGGCATGGCATTGGGCATGTTGCGATGCAGGGATCGGCATTATTCCAAGGTCGCGCAATGAAAAGATCAAACGAATGAGCAAGCCACTTGCCGAGCGTTACGGCATTGAACATGTAAGGTGGCGTCCGTCCGGCAGTGTTCCGTTTATTGCACAGCCCTACGTGCCACCTCCGCCTGAATAAAAGCGAGCTTAATGGGACATCCAGTCGCCCTTTGTTCAGAACTTACTGTTTTCCTCGGCGAGTTTGCAGGGCATATAACTTTTGCACACTGCGTTGAAGTGCATCTTTCATAAGTTCGGCCGCGTACAGTTGCCTGCACGTCGGGCAGAGCATTTCAGAGGCTGTCGCCACCAGGTACTCAGGTTCGTCCGTGGTCGGTTCATAGGTTGTCTTGCATTGAACACAACGGCGGTTCGCTTGTAGATGGGGCACATCGATTCCTCCCTGAATGGAGTGCCACCATTCATCATCGGGCGGATGTTTTCAACCGCTAAACGGGAAAATTTCAAACAAGCGATTAGTTGATATTTTAATGCCAGTATCCTGAGCCGACAGCGCATCGTGTCCAGGCGAAAGGCTAGGAGTGGATGAAGCTGCTCACGAACTCCGCCTTGATGACCGGCAGTTCGATGCCGTGGATCAAGCCGGCGGCCAGCGCCTGATGAGGGTCGAGAATGCGCGGTGCGGCGATCAGGTACTTTTCCGTTTCCAACGGTTCGCTGGCAGCGGCGGTGCGTTCGGCCACGATGCGTGCATACAGTTGCAAGTCGTAATCGAGGCTCATCGCGTATTCGGACATGCGCGAATGGTCGACCGCGCCTTGCACGTGCCAATGAAACGGGTGGAACAGGAATTTGCTGTGGGTGCAGGCGGTGCGGCGTTCACCGGCGAGAAAAATGATATTGCCCATCGATTCCACCGTGCCCAGGTTATGGGTATGCACCGGGATCGGCAGCGACATCAGGAAGTTGTACATCGTAAAACCATAGCTGCATTCGCCGCCCATGGTCGCGATGTTCAATACCAGGCCCGAAGCATCTTGCTGCACGGCCAACGAGGCTTTTTCGATCAGTTGGCTGCAGGTCGAGGCGGTGACAGGGCCGGTAAAATTAATAATGTGTAAAGGCATGGTGTCCCTCATCAATGAAAGCAGGGGAGCACTGCTCCCCTGCGTCAAGCACATTAACTATTGCGGCCGCCACCATGGCTGTTTTCGCCGCCTTTACGTCCGGCTTCCGAGGCTTTCTCCCGGTCGTTGGCGAAATTCCCGCCACTGTTCTGGCCGCCTTTGCTACCGGCTTCAGCGGCGCGCTCGGGATCATTCTTGAAGTTGCCGCCACTGTTCTGGCCGCCTTTGCTACCGGCTTCAGCGGCGCGTTCAGGATCGTTCTTGAAATTCCCGCCACTGTTTTGGCCGCCCTTGCTGCCGATCTCTTGATAGAACTCTTTATCATGAGAAGCAGACGTTGCTTCGCCACCTTTTTTACCGGCTTCGTTGACACTCATTTGGCCTTTTTTGTCTTGAGTACTCATGTTCAGTTACCTCGTCGTTATGTCGGTTATACAACGTTCATTTCGATCTTGCAGGGAACTTGCACTCAGTCTGCGAGTGCGCTGGCTATAAGTTTCTCTCGCACAACGGTGGTGTTTGCGTCGCGCCGATAGTTGCTTCGGCTAGTTCGGAAACTTGCCGGCGTTCGTAACAGGGAGTTGTGCTTGAACGCGCAACGGTCTTTGCCTCAGTTCGCACTTCCATCACCGGTTGGCGATGGAGCTCGCCACGCTGATAATCAATTGACGCTCGCATGATTGATGCCCTTCGTTATGACTTGCGTCCACCACCATGGCTGTTCTGGCCGCCTTTACGACCGGCTTCCGAGGCTTTCTCGCGGTCGTTGGCAAAGTTGCCCCCTGACGACTGGCCGCCTTTTTTCCCCGCTTCCGAAGCTTTTTCGCGGTCGTTAGCGAAGTTGCCAGGATTTTTATTACTCGTGGTCATAACAATACTCCAAGTTAAATTGTCGTTTCGCTAGTTGCCCATTTATGCAACGGACATCTACTCCGATAAGAGCAAGCGGGCAGTGGTTTTGAAATTTTTTGGAAACGCCGATGAACGGTAGTGAGTAGCCAGAAACTTATACAAATCGTCGCTTGGCAAGCCGCTTCGTATAACTTTTCAGAGGGTATTGATATTGAAATAATGGCGTTGCTGACCATTCGGCTTAGTTTCAAGTGTGTGTTTCTGAACGCGGAATAAGCGGGGCTGATCTTTGTCGGCGTTACTCCTTGCTTGGCGCCGTCTGCGGCCAATGCTGGCCTTTTCACACGCTGTTGCTGCAGCCCCGCCAGACTGCTTGTATGCTTGCCCCCGGAACCGGTGGCCGCTGTGAGTACCGACGTTCGAATGATGGCTGGAATGGAACCGGATTTCCTTTAAGGTGCTGACGTGAAGCGTGATACCCGCCTAGTGATGCTTTTGCTGTTGGTGATCGGCTGTTCCCTGACTTCTCTGACGATCTGGAAGGTCCTGTCTTCCCGTGAGCGTGCGCTGGCGGAAGTGAACGTGCATGGCTTGAACCTCACCCAGGCGCTCACGACCTACACCGAAGGTATCGTGCGCCAAAGCGCATTGCTGTTGCTGGGTCTGGTCGAGCGCCTGGAAACCGAAGGCAGTGGCCCGGCGCAGATCCAGCGCATCAGTGCGTTGATACGTCGCCAGCAGCCGGTGATGCCGCAACTCAGTGGCATCACCGTCTATGACCGGCAGGGTGGCTGGCTGATGTCGTCCAACCGCGTGATTCCGGCGGGCGCCAACAGCAGCGCGCGCGCCTATTTCATCCATCACCGCGACGATCCGAGCCGTGAGCCTTTCATCGGCCCGCCGATTCAGAGCCACACCACCCAGGAGTGGGTGGTTACCATCAGCCGCCGCTTCGATGACGCGGCCGGCAACTTTGCCGGGGTGGTGGCCGTGACCTTGGGCGTAGAGAACTTTCTGCGCGTGTTCGGCAAGCTCGACGTCGGCCAGGACGGTGCGATCGGTTTGTCGTACACCGACGGCACCTTGCTGGTGCGCTATCCCTTCCGCGAGCAGGACATGGGCCGCAACTTTTCCACCTCGCCGATCTATTCCCAGTATCTGGTCGACCGCTCCGTTGGCACCGCTGCGTACACCTCCAGCCTGGATGGGGTAGAGCGGCTGTATGCCTTTCGCAAAAGCGAAAGCCTGCCGCTGATCACCACCGTCGCCCTGGGCAAGCACGAAGCGCTCGCGGCGTGGCGCATGGAAGCCGCGTTGTCGGCGGTGGTGGTGGCGGGGCTGCTGGGGCTGACCGGTTTGATCGGTTGGTTTCTGATCCTTGATATCCGCCGGCGAACCGAGGCCGAAGAGGCGCTGCGTATCGCCCAGCAGCAGTTGCTCGACTCTAATCGGCAGCTAGAATTACTGGCGATGAAGGACGCGCTGACCGGCCTGGCCAACCGACGCTGTTTCGATGAGACCCTGGCCCTGGAAGCGCGCCGGGCGCAACGCGACGGCACGACGCTGGCCTTGCTGATGATCGACGTCGACTATTTCAAGCGGTACAACGATGCCCTCGGTCACGTCGCGGGCGATGCCTGCCTGCAGAGGATCAGCACACTGTTGGAGACGTGCGTGCGGCGCCCTTCGGACCTGGTGGCGCGTTACGGCGGAGAAGAAATAGCGATTATCATGCCTGCGACCGACAGCGAAGGCGCGGCGGTAGTGGCGCAATTGATTCTGGAACGGCTGTCGCAGGAGAACATCGTGCATCCTGGCAGCCCGTACGGGCGGGTGAGCGTGAGCATCGGGGTGGCGGCGGGTGCGGGTGCAGAGTTGGAGCCAGCGCTCGGCTTGATCGAGGCGGCGGACCAGGCGCTTTATAACGCGAAGTCTGCAGGGCGTAATGGATTTGCGCTGCGCTGAGGAGCCCGACGCGAATTAACTGCCTGATCGCGATCCGACAGTGGAAGGGGGCTTGCTCCCGATAGCGGTGTATCAGATGACCTTGAGCTGAATGACACTCCGCCATCGGGAGCAAGCCCCCTCCCACAGGAACAACCTCAATCGGCACCGACTAGGGCGGGCCGACGACCGCCGAGTTTGCGCAAGCGCTCCACCGGTGTATTCGCTATTGCCTCCTCGTGCAGTGCGGTTTCCAGCGCTTCCAGATGCCGCGACAGGATCTTCACCGAGCCGCTCGGGTTGGCAGGGTCGAACGGGATCTTGCCATTGGCGACCAAAACCATGGCCAGTTCCCAGGCCCGCTGCGAGTTGTTCATTACGCCACCTCCTTTTTTCAACAGGTTCAGATAAGGCTGTGACCCGCCTGCAAGGAGACGGTATCAATTTGGTTGCTTCTGAAATATTGATCAATTCAACGATTCAGTTCCGTCGGAACTATCGTTTATTTAGATTCGGCGCCTGTCAGCGCAAAAATTCTGAACCCTGCCACCGCCCCGCCAACCTAATGCTGCATAACCGGGAGGTGCACCATGGAACTGACGTATTTCTGGATTGGCTTGATGATCATCCTGTTGTTGCTCGATCTGTGGATCCTCAACAGCGTGTGGCGTAGCGAAAACTCTTCGGGGAGCAAGGCAGGGTGGACCGCCGTGGTCGTCTTGCTGCCGTTCCTGGGCGCGGTGATATGGGCGGTGTACGGCCCGCGCGGCGTGACCAAGGGCCCGTCCTCGCCGGAGCACAGCAAGGGCTGAAAGAGGGCTGGCTATGCGCGAGTTAGAGCCTGATGACCTGCACAGCCGCAACTATCCGGTACGCGAAGACATGCCTTTGCAACGCAAAGTCTGGCGCTTCGAGCGTCTGGGCTGGTACGGGCTGGTCGTGCTTATTGTACTGACGCTGGCGGGGCTGTTTTCCAAGGGGCCGTTGAGTACCACCGAGGTGCGCAGCGCCGACGGCCAGTTACGCGTCGAATACCAGCGCTTCCTGCGCAATGGTTCCTCCGATGCGTTGATGATTCATCTGCAGGGCGCCGCACGCAAGCCGTTGGAAGTCGAAATCAACGGTGAGCTGTTGCAGGGCTTCAACGTGGAGATGCTCCAACCCCAGCCCCTCAAGGCCAGCGCGGCGGGAGAGGGCGTAAAGCTGTGGACGCTGAGCGACGATCAAGGGCGGGCCACGCTGTATCTGAGCTTGCGCAGTGACGGCGTCGGCAATTTCGACACTCGGGTATCGCTGGCCAAAGGCGCCACCGTGGACGTTTCCCAGTTCATTTATCCCTAGGGGGCAAGCATGGACTCCGTCTTGCGGGCAGCCGCGATTTACCTGGTATTGATGATCCTGTTCAAGGTCGCCGGCCGACGCTCCCTCGCCGAACTCAACACCTTTGACCTGGTTCTGCTGATGGTGATTGGTGAGGCGACCCAGCAGGCCCTGCTGGGGGATGATTTCTCGCTGACCAATGCGGTGCTGGTGATCGTCACGCTGATCGCCATCGACATTGGCCTGTCATTGCTCAAGCAGCGTTCGCTGTGGTTTTCACGGGTGCTCGATGGCGGGCCGACGGTGGTGGTCGAAGAGGGCCGAGTCCTGCACGAACGCCTCAAGCGCGCCCGCCTGGATGAAGACGATATCCTTGAGGCGGCCCGGTCGGCCCAGGGCATCCTGGAGATCAAGCACATCCGCTTCGCGATCCTCGAGCGCAACGGCAAGATCTCGGTGATTCCTTACCAATAACCGCGCCTAGCGCCGTGCGCGGCACAGGCTCTGGATTAAGCTGATCAACGCATCATGGGTCACGGGTTTGCTCACATGGGTGCTGAAGCCCGAGTCGGTCGCCTTCTTCTGGTCACTGCTGGCACCGTAACCCGTCAACGCGATGGCGGGCACCTGCTGGAGGTGGTTGATCTGGCGCAAGTGCTGCATCAGCTCATGGCCGTTCATGTTCGGCATGCCAATGTCCGAGACAATCAGGTCGAAAGGCGTGTCGCCGGCCGCTTGCAGTGCAGCGAGCGGGTCATCGAACGCACTCACCTCGGCACCTTCCATCTCCAGCAGCATATTCAACACTTCCAGCACATCGGCTGAGTCGTCCACCAGCAACACCTTGACCCCGGTCAAGCGCTCATCCGAAGCGTCCGCGGCGTTGGCGCGGGGCAGGCGGTCCTGTTGCCTGGAAAGCGGCAGCGCTATCGAGAAGGTGCAGCCAAAGCCCAGCCCTGGGGACTGAACACTGACCGTGCCACCGTGGGCTTCCACCAGTTGCCGCACCAGGGACAGGCCGATACCCAGGCCTTCGCGCTGATGGGTCTGGTGTTGGTTTTCCGCCTGGCCGAACAGGTCGAAGATCTTCTCCAGGCTGTCTTCGGCGAGCCCGGCACCGCTGTCGATCACGTCCAACCGCGCGTACCCCTCGGTACGGCTGACCAGCAACTGCACGCGGCCGTCGCTGGGGGTGAATTTCAGCGCATTGTTGACCAGGTTCCAGATCACCTGTTCGAGGCGCGTAGGGTCGGCGTCGACGAACAAGGCTGCCGGAGTCGTCGGTTTTTGCAGGGTCACCTGGCACCGATGGCCATCGGCGAGCACCACCGCGTAGATATCCTCAAGCGTGCTGATCAGGTCGATCGGTTGCTTCTTCAGCTTGAGCTTGCCGGTGCGCACCCTGGCCACATCCAGCAGGTCGTCGATGATGCGCGCCTGGCTCGATACCGCTTCGCAGATGGTGTTCACGGCCTTGACCGCCTGGCCGGTGGCCTTGGTCGCCGGCAGGCGTCGCAGCAATTCGGCATTCAGTTGAATCAGGTTCAACGGGTGCTTGAGTTCGTGCGACATCACCGCGAAGAACTCATCCTTGAGGTGACTGTTGGTCTGGGTCTCCATCAAGCGTTGACTCTGCTCATCCTGGGTGCGCTTATGGCCGGTGAGGTCACGGGCGATCTTGACGTAGCCCTGCAGGTTATTGCTGGTCAGCAGGGTGACTTCGCCACTGCAATAAAACCGGCTGCCGTCCTTGCGTACGTGCCAGCGTTCGTCTTCGCCGCGCCCGTGTTCGCGGGCGGCGCGCAGCTCGTTTTCGGGGATGCCGGCGGTGCGGTCTTCAGGGGAGAAGATCAAGTCGTAATAGGCGCCAAGCACCTCGTCCTTGGTATAGCCGAAGATCAACTCGGCGCCGGTGTTCCAGTCGGTGATGGCGCCATGGTCATCCAGAATGATGATGGCAAAATCATGGGTGCTGTCCGCGACCAGGCGCATGCGCTCTTCACCCAGGCGCAGTTCTTCTTCGGCCTGGCGCCGCTTGGTGATATCGATAAAGGTCAGCACCGTGCCATCGATATGGTCTTCGCTGGAGCGGTACGGCAGCAGGCGTGCGATGTACCAGCGGTCGTCCTTGCTGCTGATTTCGCGTTCGATCATGCTCAACGATTCGAACACTGTGGTGGCGTCTTCGGTCATTTCCGGGTAGTTGAGCCGGTGGGTGATGTCCATCAACGAGCGCCCGGTGTCCACCGGCAGCATGCTGAAAATATCCGTGGCCCGTGGCGTGAACCAGCGGATGCGCATGTTGCGGTCGACGAAGACCGTCGCAATATCGGTGGAGGCGATCAGGTTGGTCAGGTAGTCATTGACCTTGTCGGTCTCTTCAACCTTGGTCTTGAGTTCGAAATTGACCGTCAACAGTTCTTCGTTGATCGACTGCAACTCTTCCTTGCTGGTTTCCAACTCTTCGGTGGCCGAGCGCAACTCTTCGTTGACCGCCTGCATTTCTTCGTTGGACGCCTTGAGTTCTTCGCTGGAGACCTCGGCCTGCTCGATGGTGTCCTGCAGGTGCAACTTGGTCCGCTGCAGTTCGCGCTCCAGGTTGCTCATCATCTGGTTTTCGGCTTGGCTGATGGCGGTTTCTTCGGCGTGCCGGGGGTCGACTTCAGTTTCCTGGAAAATCACCAGGACATAATCGCTCTCGGTGAGATCGTCCTGGTAGGGCAGGGCGGTGACATCGACCACGTAGGGCACGTGATCGCGCTCGATGCGCACTTTGCGCGACGTCACCGCAAGGCCCGACTGCTGGGCCTGGAACAGCGTCGTACGAATATCCAGGCGCAGGTCCGGGTGCACCAGGGCCAGCAGGTTGCGCGTCATCTCCCCGGCCACATGGCGCAGGAAGCGCGCCGCGCCTTCACTCATGTGCAGGATGTCGGCGTGTATATCCACGATGACACTGGGCGGCGCGGCCTTCGCCAGCGCGCGCAGGTGAATGTCGGCGAACGAGACCTTGTTCGGTACCTTGACTTGGGCGGCAGCGGTCGTTGCGCTGGGCCGCAGGTAGCCACCACGCGGCATGCTGGGCGCGCGGCGCATGGCCGCTGAACCGGCCCGCACGCGGAAAATGCGGTTGCGCTTGTCCACCGGCACGAACAGGTCCAGGCAGCCGTCGGCCGACTCCGAGGAGCCCAGGAACAGGTAGCCGCCGGGGCGCAGCGCAAAGTGGAACATCTGCAGAATGTCGCGCTGCACCTCGCGGTCCAGGTAGATCAACAGGTTGCGACAGACGATCAGGTCGATCTGCGAGAAGGGCGGGTCGCTCAGCAGGCTGTGCTTGGCGAACAGGACTTTTTCACGAATTTCCTTGCGCACCCGATAGTGCTGGTTTTTTTCCTTGGCAAAGTGCTGGCGCAGGCGTGAAGGCGGCACGTCGGTAATGATCGCTTCCGGGTAAACGCCGTTACGCCCATGGTTGATCGCGCGCTCATCGATATCGGTGGCGAACACCTGCATTTTCGCATCGCTGCCATCTACCGCCAGTTGCTCGGCGACCAGCATGCCCAGGCTATAGGCCTCTTCGCCGGTGGAGCAGCCGGCCGACCAGATGCGCACCTCTTCGCGTTTGGGTACGCTGTCTTCCAGTGACTTCACCAGGTTGGGCACCACATCGCGCTCGAGCGCTTCGAAGGCCTCGCGGTCACGGAAAAAGTTGGTCACGCCGATCAGCATGTCGCCGAGCAATGCCTTGGTTTCTTCCGGGTGCGCCTGGAGATATTCGTAATAGCTGGCCAGGTCCGGTTGGGCGGTGACCTGCAGACGGCGTTCGATGCGGCGCAGTACCGTGGCGCGCTTGTAGTGCTTGAAGTCGTGGCCGGTGTTGAGCCGCAGTTGTATCAGGATATCCAGCAGCAACTGTTCGGCGACCGCCGCGTCACGTTCAGTTGCAGGCGGCGTGGTTTTGATCTCGGGGTCATTGGCGGTAGGCAGGGTGATGGAGCGGGCGTTGCGCCATAGCTCCAGCAGTTTTTGCGGCATCTCCACCACGGGCAACACCAGGTCGACCATCTGGGTTTCGATGGCCGCCAGTGGCATGCCGTCGAATTCCGCGTCTTCCGGGGTTTGCACCAGGGTGACGCCGCCCTGTTCCTTGATGCGCGAAAGCCCCACCGCGCCGTCCGATCCGGTGCCGGACAATACCAGGCAAAACGCGTGCTCTTTATGGGCATCTGCCAGGTCGCGAAAGAACAGGTCGATGGCAATATGCGAGCCGCCTTCGCGCGCCGACGGCGAGACGGCCAGGTAGCCATCATTCATTGCCAAGTGCTGCGCCG
The DNA here is from genome assembly GCF_003852375.1 of Pseudomonas sp. R4-34-07. Classification (NCBI taxonomy): domain Bacteria; kingdom Pseudomonadati; phylum Pseudomonadota; class Gammaproteobacteria; order Pseudomonadales; family Pseudomonadaceae; genus Pseudomonas; species Pseudomonas sp. R4-34-07. The sequence goes on from NZ_CP027760.1 coordinate 2,290,922, forward strand.
GCGAAATCACGTACACCCGGTTCTTCTCGATGGGCGTCGTCTCGGTGACCTGCAGCACCGGCAGCCGGGTCGACTCCTGGATGATCCTGTCCGCCGCGCTTTGATGGTCGGGGGACAGGTGCAGGATCACCACAAAAGCCATGCCGCAGTCTTGCGGCATGTGTTCGAAAAACGCCTTGACTGCCTGCAACCCGCCCGCCGACGCGCCGATACCCACCACTGGAAAATTCAGGGTGCTGGGGATCAAATCCTTGCGTTGCGGGACATTGGGTGACCGCGGGGGGGCAGACTTCATAAACACCAACCTTGGTTAACTGCGCAGGGCAAGAATTCGAAACGGGATGAGGGATAAACGAATAGCGGAATATAGCTGAAAAGCGACCTGTAACAGAACGCTTCGACACCACTCGATACCCCAACGGGCGTTCACCCTTCGGTTGAGAGGCGTACTTTGCAAAGGTTTATTCCATCGGACGAGTGGTGTAGCCGTGCGGGTACGGTCATCCGATTTTCTGAAAATTGCTCTGAACTATCGGGCGCGGCCGACCCTCGCAACACTAACCACACACAGGAGGGAATCCGATGAGTAACTACCCAAAACCACCCTTCAAGCCACAGCAGCAGCCTGTACCCGGCGACCAGCGCAAGATGGAGCCGATGCCCGATTGCGGTGAGCAGACCTACAAAGGCTCGGGCCGGCTCGCCAACAAGATTGCCTTGATTACCGGCGCCGACAGCGGCATCGGGCGTGCGGTGGCGATCGCCTTTGCCCGCGAAGGTGCGGACGTTGCCGTGTCGTATCTGGACGAGCATGAGGACGCCAAGGAGACCCAGCGCTGGGTCGAGGCAGCGGGGCGTCAGTGCCTGCTGTTGCCCGGTGACCTGGGCGACGCGGCGCAGTGCAGCGCAATCGTCAACGACACCGTGAAGGAGTTCGGGCGTATCGACGTGCTGGTCAACAACGCGGCGTTCCAGATGACCTATAAATCCCTGGAAGACATTCCCGACGAGGACTGGGTCAAGACCTTCAACGTCAACATCACCGCGATGTTCCGGATCTGCAAGGCGGCGGTGCCGCACATGGCCGAGGGCAGTTCGATCATCAACACCACGTCGGTCAATTCCGACATGCCCAACCCGTCGCTGTTGCCTTATGCGGCCACCAAGGGCGCAATCGCCAACTTCACCGCTGGCCTGGCGCAGATGCTGGGTGAGCGCGGGATTCGCGTGAACAGCGTGGCACCGGGGCCGATCTGGACGCCATTGATCGTGTCGACGATGACCGACGACATGGTGGAAAACTTCGGTGGCAACACGCCGCTGGGGCGTCCTGGCCAGCCGGTGGAAGTGGCGCCTATCTATGTGCTGCTGGCGTCGGATGAGGGCAGTTATATCTCTGGCGAGCGCTACGGCGTGACGGGCGGTAAACCGATCCTCTGAACAGACGCATGCCCCTGATGTTCAGGGGCATGCTTCATAACTCAGGGGCATGCCTCATAACCATGTAGGAGCGAGCTTGCTCGCGAAGAACTCAGGCTCCCCGCGCTTATCCAGAATGAACGCGTCGCCTGGACGTTCTTCGCGAGCAAGCTCGCTCCTACAAATGCCTCAACTGACCTGCCGTTAAGCTTTATTTTTTCTGGCGCGGTGAATGCGCATCCACTCTTGATAAGCGGCGGTCCGTTGCGCGTCCGCCAGCTTCTTCGCCTCGGTGAAGCGCGCCCAGGTCGCGGTATCGCCGCTGTAGTGTTCGATGATTTTATAGGCCTGGGCATCCAATCGGTCCGCTTCGTAGAACATCTGGGTGTTCTGCGCGACCTCGTCGTCCGACGTTTGCCTGGCTGTGTAATCCAGCACCTGACTGTTCATGATGTAATGCCCTCTGCCCACTGAATCGCTGCCGCGCCGCACCAGCGCACATCCGTAATGCCGTATTTTTCCGCCATCGGCTTGGAGACGCGCTTGAGGTTGTTTTGCCCGAACCTGGGGATGACCGCCACGCCGGCATCGCAACTGGCCCAGTGCCAGGCTTCAGCGTTATTCATGCGCGCTGCACGCACGATGAACGACCTGGGCTCGCCGTGAAGTTGATACTTGATGGTGAATAACTCGTTGTTTTTCATGAGGACTCCCTATGCTCATGAAGTACAGATATTTGACGTCAAAAATAATTCAAATAAGTTGACGGACAATGCGATGGCCTGCTCGCAGGCTCAATCGTCCACCGTGAAGGTCACCCAACCTGGCCCGTCAGCCGGGCGTTCCAAGGCCACGATCACACCGCTGACAGACGTGCCGTCGGGCACGTTGACGGTGACGAAGTTGGGGTTGCCGGGCCAGGTCAGCGGGGTATCGAAATCCAGGCGAACGATGGTGGGCTTGCCGCTGCTGGTCATTTTTATATTGGCGTTTTCGTTCAAGCACTCATCGTCTTCGGTGCCCAGATGGCGGGAAGCAGTAATGACGCTGGCAGGGCCTTGATGGTCGTAAGACATAGTTGAATTCCTCATGCGCGGGGCAGCTGATGCGCCCCTTTCCTATGTGGCAAGCGCCGGCAAATAATCGTTCAATCCAAATGACCAGGTGCCGCTGTCAGTGCTGGTGGGCCGCCTGGGTGGGGTCTTCAATCTGGATGATAGTGCCCTGGCGCCAGGCGTCCGCACCGGGTGCTATGGCCGGAGCGGCGATGTCGGCGCGCTCCTGCTTTTTCCTGGCGCTGTCGACGCCCAGCCGCTGGTCCCGTTCGGCGACCATCTTCGGATCGGCCTGGCCATCGGCGGTAAAGCCCATCATCAATTGCGGAACACCCAGCGGCAGGCGCTTGTTGAGGTCGGTGTGCCAGGTGTGCCAGGTCTTGCCGTAGGTATGCACCAATTTTTCCATCAAGGCGTGTTCGGCCACCGCAGGAATACCAGGCGCTACCAGCTGGCCCGACTTCACCTCATGCACATGGCTGTGCCACAACGCCTTCTCGGGCGCAGGCAGGCTGTTGAACAGCTGTTCGCTGATGATGTACTCCACGCCCATCAACTTGGCGTCCTTGCGGTTGCCGTCGTAGATCACGCACTGGATCACTTCCTCGTTGAGAATCGCGCAGTAGTGATGGGCTTCCATTTGCACGTCGGGATGGCCGTTGTAGAAGTGGAAGCCGTCCAGGTAGGCATTGAGCGCATCGATGGGCGGGCGCGATTGCAGCAGGGCGGCGCCGGTGTCGAGGGTGCGGGTGGTGGGTGTTTTGGCCTCACCGGGCGCGACCACGTTGGAAGCCGAGTCGTTGCCGGCGCAGGCGGTCAGCGCGGCCATCGACATCGCCAGGCACAGCGAAGGCAGGGCGGGTTGCAGACGGTTGATGTTCATCGGGGACTCCCTCCATGGGTGGTTTTCGAACACATCTAGAAAGCCTGCCGAAGTGGGCGTTCAACTGGATTTCGATGCACGCCGAAGAAGATTTGTGGAACAACCGTTCGACGTGTCGGGTCATTTTCCATAAGTGTTCAATAGCGCGAATGGAGACCCCCGGATGCAACCCCAGCCAAACGATGCCCGACCCGATGTCCCCCAGTTGCTTCACCAACTGCTGCTCGCCCGTGGCCCTGGCGGCCAGGAGGATGAGGTGCGCGCCATTTGCCTGGAGCATTTGCGGCCACTGTGTGACGAGACCTGGGTGGACCCGGCCGGCAATGTCATCGGCCTGGTCAAAGGCGCGCAGGGCGATAGCGAGCCCCGCCGCGCGGTGCGGGTCATGGCGCATATGGATGAGATCGCCATGGTGGTCAAGCATGTGGACGCCGACGGCACGTTGCGCGTGACCGCGTTGGGCGGTGCCAACCCGGTGAATTTCGGCATGTGCCCGGTGGACATACTCGGTGATCACCAATTCATTCCCGGTGTGCTGTCCTTTGGTTCGATGCATGCCACCGCCAACGCGCCCCAGGGGGCCGATGTGCTGTCAGGGGACGTGCATTGGAATGACGTGCATGTGATCACCCGTTGCTCCGTCGAGACCTTGCGTGACTATGGCGTACGCCCCGGCAGCCGCGTGACCCTGAGTCGCCATTGGCGTGCGCCGTTCCGGGTGGGTGACGCGATTGCCGCGCATTTCCTGGATGACCGCGCGCCCATCGCTGCGGTACTTCATAGCGTGCAGCGCCTGCACCAACGCCGACAGGCGCTGACGTGCGATGTGTATTTTGTCTTCACCACCCTGGAAGAAGAGTGCAACGCCGGGGCGATGTATGCGGCGCAGACACTGCCGGGCGATACCACCATTGCGGTGGAAGTCGGCCCGGTGATGAGCGAGTACGGCACTCGCCTGAGCGTCGATCCGATCATCAATACCGGTGACCTCAAAGGCTATTACACACGCTCCGTGGTCACCGGCCTGGCGGACGCCGCCCGGCGCTGCGGTTATGCGCCTCAATATGCGCTGCTGGTGGATTTTGCCTCGGATGCCAGTGCCGTCATGAGTAACGGCACCTCGGCGCGCGGCGGTTGCCTGGCGATTCCAACGGAAAACACCCACGGCTACGAGCTGATTGTGGACGGCGCAATTGAGGCCTGTGCGCTGACATTGGCCGACTACCTTGCAACCTTTTGAACGCGGGAGATTGTCATCATGGATATAGCCGCAGCCACTATCGATTACCTAAAACAACACCAGCTCACTCTCACCAGCGCCGAGTCGTGTACGGCAGGCAAGATCATTACTTTGCTGTCGGAGGTCAAGGGCGGCGGCTCATGTATTGAAAGTGGTTATGTCGTGTACTCGCCCGAGGCCAAACAGCGCTTGCTGGGCGTGCGCGCGTATACGATCGAGACCTTCAACCTCACCAGTTGTGAAGTCGCTCGGGAGATGGCCGAAGGCGCGTTGCGTGACAGCCCGGCCGGGGTCGCCGTCGCCACCACCGGCCTGCTTGGCCCGGATGACATGGACGGCATTCCGGCTGGGACCATTTGTTTTGCCTGGGCTTATCGAATCGAAAACCGGCTGAGTATCTTCAGCCGAAAGGAGCGCTTCATGGGCTCCCGTGAGCAGGTGCAGCTGGATGCGACGCTGCATGCCTTGAAGTGGCTGGCGCATTTTCACCAGCGTGCGTTGGCGGGTGAACGGGGTTAATGACCAGCTGCGCCCGGCCGTTCCGGCTGAAGTTGAATGTTCAACACCAACTCATCGGTGCCCGACGCCTGGGCATCCACGAGGACGCCATGATAAGTGCGCTCTTCTCCCTTGATCGTCAGGGTATGGGCTTTCAGCAACTCTTTCGGCCACGGCCCTGGGATGCGCAGCGAGATGCGCTCGCCGGCCTGGGTAATCCAGGCCGTGCATGCGTGGGAGAGCGGATTGACGCCGAGCAGTGTGTCTTGGAGGTAATCGATGGTGCAGCGTTGTAACGGTTCAGCGGCGGAATCCGGCATGGAAAGCCTCGTTCTGTTTTTAAGCGTATTTACCCCACGGATGAAAGGCGGGAGGTTTTCCGGGAAACCACCATGTCTTCCATGATTTCCCGTACGAGCCGGTTGATACCTGACTCGCCGTGGTAGCGGGCGCGGTTGATATTGGCGATGGTGAACTGATTGGCGTCGGGCGCGAGCACCGTGACGGACAGGCTGCTGTCTGGATTGATCGTGCAGGTAACACGGCAATTGCGCAGTCGCTGTGCAAGAGCATGCTCGATTTGCGCTTTGGTCAACGTGTCCATGGGATCACCGGCTAACAGGCTTTAACGGGTCAAGGTTAGCCCAAATATGCCGTACGTAAATGCTAGCTAATTAATGGCAAACCATTCGTCAGCCTCACGGCCTGTGCAGGGAACGTTCGTGTCCGGAAACTGGCCACATGCAGCACAAGGTGACGAATCGGTTTAACAGGAGATCTTATGAAAAAGCTGTCTATGTGCTTGGGTTTTTGCAGCATGTTCCTGCTGCACGGCTGTTTCGACAATTCCGATAACACCACCAAAGACAACACCAGCGGCAGCAAGTCTTCGGTGCAGATGCAGGAAGGCAAGGGCGACGAGAGCAAGTAGGCCTAGCCTGGCCAAATGTGGGAGGGGGCTTGCTCCCGATGAGGGTGTGTCAGTAAATGCATGTTTAACTGATTCACCGCCATCGGGGCATAGGTATCTACACAACTTTGTAGCAGCCCACGGTAACCACGATGCGAAGCGAGCCGCTCTTGATCTTGCTCTTGATCTAGGCGCCCCGTTAAACCACGCTGGCCGGAATTCGATAGTGATTTGGGGGGTAAACCGGCAGGGATGCCGGTTTAGCCGCCCCGCGCCATGGATGGCGCGTGGCGGCGGCCCCCCAAATCACTGTCGGATTACGGGCACACCGAGCCTAAGCGAGGTGCCGAGTGGTGGGGCAAGAGCGTTTTGCTTACTTTTGCGCTTTTCAAAAGTGAGACGCCGTAAGGGCGGAACCCATAGCAGCCGTTACCGCAGCAACGGATATGTACTCGCCTTGATCCAACATCCTGGTCGGCTGTCAGGCCGCCATCGGGAGCAAGCCCCCTCCCACAAGTGATCATCTATATCAAACAGACCGCGCTCCGGCTCCAGCCTCACCGCATATGCAAAATGATCGGGCTGCTGCTCGCCGGGTCGGTATGCCCGCGCAGTTTGCCCACCGCCTGGGCGTCCACTGCACCACCCTGGTTGCCCCAGGTACTGCGCACGTAGGTCAGCACCTGAGCGATGTCCTGATCGGACAATTGCTCACGGAACGCCGGCATGCGATAGGCGTCCGGTAGGCCGGCGGCCACCACCCGTTGCGAGCCGTTGAGGGTGATGTTGATCGCCGAGGCGCTTTCCTTGGCCAGTGCCGAGGTGGCGCCGGCCAGTGGCGGCATCCACTCCGGCTGGCCCTTGCCGTTCAGGCCATGGCAGGAGGCGCAGCGGGTAGCGTAGGTGTGGGCGCCGGGGGTATCTGGACGCGCATCGGCAGCCACGGCCTGATACTGCCAAGGCGTGCCATCGCGCTGCGGGTCGCCGGGCAGGGATTTGAGGTAACGGGCGATGGCAGCCAGGTCGTCGTCAGCCATGAACTGTGTGGAGTTGTTGAAGGCTTCGGTCATCGAGCCGTAGACCACCGCATGCTGGTTGCGCCCGGTCTTGAGGAACTGCACGATCTGCGCCTCGCTCCAGCGGCCCAGGCCGGTGTTGGGGTCTTGGCGCAGGCTCGGCGCGTACCAGCCGTCGAGCAGCGCACCGGCCAGGAATGGTGCGCCGGATTGGTCTAGGGCTTTCTCGTTGAAGGCCAGGCCGCGTGGTGTATGGCAACTGCCGCAGTGGCCAGGGCCTTGCACGATGTAAGCGCCACGGTTCCAGAGTGCGTCCTGGCTGGGGTTGGCGGCGTAAGCGGCGGTGGGCGCAAATACACCATTCCACAGGGCGATGGGCCAGCGCAGATTCAGCGGCCAGGGAATATCGCTGGGAATGTTCGGCTGGTTGGCCGGCTGCACGCCCTTCATGAAGAACGCATACAGCGCCTTGATGTCGTCGTCGCTGAGTTTTACGTAAGACGGGTAGGGCATCGCCGGGTACAGCCGACGCCCACCCGGCGCTACGCCGTGGCGTACGGCACGGTCGAAGTCGGCAAGACTGTAATTGCCAATGCCATGCTCGCGGTCGGGGGTGATGTTGGTGGCATGGATCGCCCCCAGCGGCGTGGCCATTTCCAGGCCACCGGCAAACGGCGCCTTGCCCGCCAGGCTGTGGCAGGCCACGCAGTCGCTCAGACGCGCGACATACTCGCCGCGACTGACCAGTGCCGGGTCGACACTGGCGGTGTTTTGTTCTGCGAACGGCGAGGCGGGCTCGCGGGTGACGTACCAGGCCAGCAGGCCTGCCACGACCAGGCAGGGCAGCGCCAGCCAGCCTGCGGTTCTTGCGAATCGGCGGTTGTTCATGGGCATTCCCTGTGGGTTAACTGAAGGTGTAGCGGCTCAACGGCAAGCTGCGGATGCGCTGGCCGGTCAACTGCGCCACCGCGTTGGCCACGGCTGGCGCCACGGCGGGCAACGGTGGTTCGCCGATACCGCCCATTTTTTCGCCGCTCTCGACGATCTTCACGTGTACCCGCGCCATCCGCGAGGGCGGCAGGATCGGATACAGGTCGTAGTTGCGCGCCCGTGGCTTACCGTCCACGTAGACCGCTTCCTCCAGCAAGGTTTGCGACAAGCCCAAGGCCACGGCGCCGTTGACCTGGGCTTCAATGATCGCCGGGTTGACGATGCTGCCCGGGTCGATGGCCTGCCAGATGTCATGCACCTTGACCTGGCCGTTGTCGATCGACACTTCGGCGATCACCGCCGCATGGGAGCCAAACGGTGAAGCCATGGCCACGCCACGCGCCCGTCGGCTGCCGTCTTCGGCGGTGAACGGCCCGCGCTTCCAGCCTCCGGACAGTTCGCCCACCGCTTGCAGCAGAGTGGTCAGCCGCGCATTGTCGCGCAGCAGGTGCAGGCGCAATTCGTACGGGTCATGGCCGCCCTTGTCGGCCAGTTCATCGAGGAACGCTTCATAGAAGAAGTCGTTCAACGAATTGCCCACCGAACGCCAGTAACCGAGCATGGCCGGGCCCTTGACGTAAATCTGGGCGATGCGCTTGTTGGGGATTGCATAACTTTTGCCGGACAGGCCTTCGAGGGCGGTGGGGTCGAGAGCATCGCCTTGCTTGCCGGCAATCGCTTCGGTGGGGCCTTCGGTGGCGCTCACCGCTTCGATGGCCACAGGCAGGCCTTTTTCATCCAGCGCGGCGCGGAACTTGACCACCGCCACCGGGCGCAGCACATCGCGCACGAACTCTTCCTCGCGGCTCCAGATCAGCTTGATCGGCCGGCCGACAGCCTTGGCCAGGGCGATGGCCTGCGGGTAGGGGTTGGCCGAGTCATACAAAAAATGCCGCCCGAAAAAGCCGCCGAGCAGCGGCGAGTGCAGGGTGATTTGCTCAACGGCCAGGCCGGTGCGCTTGGCGATGTCGGCGCGGAACATATCCGGCGCCTGGTTCGGCAGCCAGACCTCCAGCGTGCCGTCGGGGTTATAGCGCGCCAGTGCCGAGGGCGGCTCGAGCTGGGCGTGGTTGAGGTACTGGTTATGATAGGTGGCGTCGACGCGGGTCTTGGCGTTGGCCAGCGTGGCGGCCACGTCACCCTCGTTTTCGTCGTCGCGGGCCGGGCCTTGCTGGGCGGCAAGAAAGTCGCGGTATTTATCGCTGGAAAAGTCCGCCGGCATCGCGCGTACCGTGGAGTCGGCGGCGGCTTCGAGCCAGTCCACCTGGATCGCTTCCACGGCCCGCTTGGCGTGCCACCAGCGTTCGGCAACCACCGCCACGGCGCCTGGCAACGTGTGCACCGAATGCACGCCCTTCATGGCCTCGACCTGGGCCTGGTTGCGCAGGCTGCCCACCGTCATGCCCAGGCGCGGCGCGTGCTGCACCGCGGCGTGGAGCATGCCGTCGACTTTGAGGTCGATGCTGTACTGCGCCTTGCCGGTGGATTTGTCATAGGCGTCCAGGCGTTTGACCGGCTTGCCGATCCAGCGGAACTGGCTCGGGTCGCGCAGGGTAATGCTGGCCGGGTCGGGCACGGGCATGTCCAGGGCGCGGCCGGCCAACTCGCCATAACCCAGCGAGCGGCCCGACGCGGCATGCACCACCCGGCCCGGTTGCGTGGTCAGTTGCGCCAGCGGCACACCGAGCTGTTCGGCGCCGGCCTGCATCAGCATGGCGCGGGCGAGGGCGCCGAGGCGGCGCATGGTCGGGTAGCTCATGCGCACCGACATACTGCCACCGGTGATGCGCAGGCCATTTTCCATCACCACGTAGGCTTCACCGGGCGGTGCGGCTTCGACCACGAAGGTGGCAGGGTCGGCGTCCAACTCCTCGCCGATGATCTGCGCCATGGCGGTGTGCGTGCCCTGGCCGCCTTCCATGAAGGGGCTGAGCAGGCGCACGCTGCCGTCCGGGCGAATCTCCAGGAACGCCGGCACCTGGGTGCCGCGTTCAGCGGCGTTGCCCGTGGCAGCCTGCACTCTGGACGCGCCGAGGGGCAGGCCGAAGCCGATGACCAATGCACCGACGGCGGTGCTCGCCAGAAAGCGTCGACGCGACAGGTTGATCGGTGCGTCCAGGGTCACGCCGGGCAGAATCTCGGACGTCTTCATCAAGCGGTCTCCTTGCCGGCGGCCAAGTCATCCATGGCGGCGTAGATGGCATTGTAGGTGCCGCAGCGGCACAGGTTGATCATGGCCGCGTTGATCTGCTCTTTCGACGGTGCAGGGGTGTGCTTGAGCAGCGCCGTAGCCGCCATCACCTGTCCGGACTGGCAGTAACCGCATTGCGCCACCTGGCGCTCGACCCAGGCCGCGACCACGCGCTTGCCCACGTCATCGGCTTCAATCGCCTCGATGGTGGTGATCTCGCGGCCGACCAGCGCCGCCACCGGCGTGACGCACGAGCGCACCACGTTGCCGTCCACCAGCACCGAACACGCGCCGCACTGGGCCAGGCCGCAGCCGTACTTGGTGCCGGTCAGGCCCAGGTCGTCGCGGATCACCCACAGCAACGGCGTGTCGGCGTCGGCATCGACCTGATAGGCCTGTTGGTTAATACGTAATTCCATGGCGGCTCACCTGCTGATCATCGGTTGGTGGTGCTGAGTTCTTAGAGTTCTTATAGGAGAGGTGCGACCGCAGGTCGCCCATCGTCGAACTCTAGACCAGCGCGCAAGGGCCATCTATGCGATAGCCCACAAGTTCAGAGGATCAGGCAAGTATTCAACAGGATTGGGTCAATGGGGCGCCAGCAAGCGCTCGCCCGCAGCGCTGCGGATACCTTCCAGGAGCATGGTGAACGCCGGGTTGTCGTTGTGCTCGCGCCAGATCAGGTGCAGCTCGCTCTGCGCGCCTTCGCCCAGGTCGATATCGCGGAACACCACGTTCTTGAACACCACGCTGCTGGCGCAACGCGGCACCAGGGCCAGGCCCATGCCGGCGTTGACCAGGGCGAGGATAGTCAGGGACGAGCCGAGCCACTGCACATACTCCGGCGCGACACGGGCCGAGCGCAGCAGGCCGGTGAGCAGCTCGTTGAACGGCGGGTAGGCGGAATGGGCGTACATCAGGAACGGCTGCGCATCCAGGTCTTGCACGCTGACGGTCTGTGCCTGGGCCAGCCGATGACTGCTCGGCACCGCCAGCACAAACGGCTCGCGCACCAGGCATTCAGTGGCGTAGCCGGGCTCCAGCAGCGGCGCGCGGACGATGCCCAGGTCGATGCGCCGGGCGCGCAGGGCTTCGTATTGCTGGTAGGTGTTCATTTCGGACAGGTCGATCTTGACGTGGGGCTGCTTGAGGCGCGCCTCGGCAATCACTTTGGGTAAAAACTCATACACCGCGCTGCCGACGAAGCTGATATTGACCGTACCGATATCGCCCTCGGCAAAGCGTCGCGCGGTGACGGCCGCTTGCTGGGCACGCTCGAGCAGGTTCTGCGCCTCGATGAAAAAAGCCCGGCCGGCGGCGGTCAGCGCGACGCTGCGGGTGGTGCGGGTAAACAGCTCCACGCCCAGATGATGCTCGAGCAACTGGATCTGCCGGCTAAGGGGCGGCTGCGTCATGTTCAGCCGTTCAGCCGCCCGGCGGAAATTCAGTTCGGTGGCCACGGTGGTGAAGCAGCGCAGTTGGGTCAGTTCGAACATTGATCTAATTCCAGTATCAATCGAATGCCAGGTTAGATTAGACGGGAACAATCCCCGGCGTCCATCATCGACCTGTCCCTAAAAAAACGATCCCTAAAAAAACAATGACTGGGAGTTGCCCGTGGATACCCTTCACAATCCGCCAGACCCGAGCGTGCTCGCCCGCGCTGCCGCCAAGGTCAAGCGCCATGTCCTGCCGCTGTTTGTGGTGATGTTCATCGTCAACTACATCGACCGGGTCAATATCGGCTTCGTGCGCAGCCATATGGAAACCGACCTGGGCATTGGCGCGGCGGCCTACGGCTTGGGCGCCGGGCTGTTCTTCATTGGCTATGCGATTTTCGAAGTGCCATCCAATTTGCTGCTGCAACGCTACGGCGCGCGGGCCTGGCTGACGCGCATCATGTTCACCTGGGGCGCGGCCGCGATGGGCATGGCCTTTGTGCAGGGAGAAACCAGTTTCTACGTGCTGCGCTTTGTGCTCGGCGCCGCCGAAGCCGGGTTCTTTCCCGGCATCATCTACTACTTCACCCAGTGGCTGCCGGCCAGCGAGCGCGGCAAGGCCATGGCGGTTTTCCTCAGCGGTTCGGCCATTGCCTCAGTGATCTCCGGGCCGGTGTCGGGCGCGCTGCTGAATGTCAGCGGGTTCAGCCTGCATGGCTGGCAATGGATGTTTCTGATCGAAGGCTTTGCCTCCATCGTGCTCTGCGGGTTTGTGTGGTTCTGGTTGCAGTCCCATCCCCATCAGGCCAAGTGGCTCAGTGACGAAGAAAAACACGCGCTGGTCAGTGCCATTGCGCTGGAGCAGCAGGCGCGCGAGGCGAGCCAGTGCGTGCGGCCGTCGATGTTCAAGCTGTTGGCCGACAAACAGATCGCGCTGTTCTGCTTTATCTACTTTTCCATCGCCCTGACCATCTACGGCGCCACCTTCTGGCTGCCGAGCATGATCAAGAAAATGGGCAACCTGGGTGACTTTCAGGTGGGCTTGTTCAATGCCATTCCGTGGTTGATTTCCATCGTCGCCATGTACGGCTTCGCGGCGCTGGCCAGCAAGTGGAAGCACCAGCAAGCCTGGGTGTCGCTGATGCTGGTGATCGCGGCGTTCGGCATGTTCATGTCTACCCTGGGCGGGCCGGTGTTTGCGTTCGTCGCCATCTGTTTTGCCGCGATTGGCTTCAAGGCCGCGTCGGCGCTGTTCTGGCCGATTCCCCAGGGTTACCTGGATGCGCGGATCGCGGCGGCGGTGATTGCCTTGATCAATTCGGTGGGCAACCTGGGCGGGTTCGTCGCGCCTACCACCTTCGGTTTGCTGGAGCAGACCACCGGGTCCATCGAGGGCGGGCTCTACGGCCTGGCCGCCACTTCGCTGGTGGCGGCGGTGGTGGTGTTCTTTGCCCGCACCGCACCGCGTGGCGGTACACCGTCCAACCCATCCACCGCGCCTCACCCTTTGTCTTCAGATCCACAGGGAGCCGTCTCTTGAAAATTATCCGCGTCACCGTCACCCCGATTGCCTTTCGCGACCCGCCGCTGTTGAACGCCAGCGGCATCCACGAGCCTTTCGCGCTGCGCTCGATCATCGAGATTGAAAGCGACACCGGCTACATCGGCCTCGGCGAAAGCTATGGCGATGCCCCGGCGCTGGCGATCCAGCAACAGGTACAGCAACAGCTGATCGGCCTGGACCCGTTCAACCTCAATGGCCTGCGCGCTATCGTGCAGGCCACCGTGGCCGCGCATAAACCGCTGAGCGTGGCCGGTGCGGAACTGGCGCCGGGCTCCCATGCCAGCAAAGCCGTGAGCAATGCCTATTCGGCGTTCGAAGTGGCGTTTCTCGACCTGCAGGCGCATTCGCTGAATGTACCGCTGGTGGACCTGCTCGGCGGCGCGATCCGTGACCAGATCCCGTTCAGCGCCTACCTGTTTTTCAAATACGCCGAACACATCGATTCGCCTTACAAGCCCGACAGCTGGGGCGAAGCCCTGACTGAAGCGCAGATCGTCGCCCAGGCCCGGCGCATGCTCGAGACCTACGGTTTCAAAAGCATCAAGCTCAAGGCCGGCGCGCTGGAGCCAGAACATGAGGTGCGCTGCATCAAGGCGCTGAAAAAAGCCTTTCCCGACGTGCCGCTGCGCATCGACCCGAACGGAAACTGGTCCCTGGAGACCTCGATTCGCATGGCTGAACTGCTCGGCGATGACTTGCAATATTACGAAGACCCGACCCCCGGCCTGGAGGGCATGGCCGAGCTGCACAAGCGAACCGGCTTGCCCCTGGCGACCAATATGGTGGTCACCGATTTTGACGAGTTCCGCCGCAGCGTGGCGCTGAACAGCGTGCAGATCGTGCTCGCCGACCACCATTACTGGGGTGGCCTGCGCGACACCCAGGTGCTGGCGAAAATGTGCCACACCTTCGGCTTGGGCGTGTCGATGCACTCCAACTCACACCTGGGCATCAGCCTGATGGCCATGGCCCACGTCGCAGCGTCGGTGCCCAACCTCGACTATGCCTGCGATACGCATTACCCGTGGCAGGAGCCAGACGAAGAGGTGATCAAGGGCGGCAAACTGCCCATCGTCGACGGCTGCGTGAGCATCACCCGCGCGCCGGGGCTGGGCCTGGAACTGGATCACGACCAGTTGGGCAAGCTGCATGACCAATACCTCAGTTGCGGTATCCGCCAGCGTGACGATGTGAAACAGATGCAGCGCTACCAACCGCAGTGGAAAACCGTCAAACCACGTTTCTGAAGCCGGTCGCTTCGCTTTGCCCGGTGACGCATCCGCGTGTGTCGCCGGGCCTTTTTTTGTGTGCTGCCTCAGCCCTCGAATCGAAACCCTCCCGCCAGCTGCGCCTTTAAAAAACCTACCAGCGCGCTCACTGCCTTCGGCACATGGGGCGAGTACGGGCGGATCAGGTAGATTTCATCGGCGAATGCGCCCTTGAGCGTCCACCCCTTCAATACCTGCACCAGCTTGCCCTCGGCCAGCGCCGCATGGGCGCTGAAATCCGGCAGCAGGGCGATGCCCAGGTGATTGAGCGCCGCGTCGCGCAGGGCTTCGCTGTTATTGGTGGCGAAGCTGCCGGCGATAGGCACGGTCAGGCGTTCGAGGTGTTTGCTGCCGCGTTCGAAGGTCCAGGCCGGCTGGTCGGCACCCCGTGGGTAAAACAGACAGTTGTGCGCCGACAGGTCGCCCGGCTCGCGGGGTTCGCCATGGCGCTGCAGGTAATCGCGGGTGGCGACCAGCACCGAGGCGGTGTCGCAGAGCTTCCAGGCCACATGGGTCTCGGGTATCTGGAAACCATGGCGCACGGCCAGGTCGTAACCTTCGGCGGCCAGCGAACTCAAGGCGTCGGACACGTCCAGCTGGATGCGCACCTGCGGGTATTGGCGCAGGAATTGCGGCAGATGCGGCACCAGCTGTTGCCGGGCGAACGCCACCGGCGCGGTCAGCCGCACCAGGCCACGCACTTCGCCGGCCAGGTCACGCACCGCAGAGAAGCTGCGGGCGATGTGTTCATAGGCGCTGCGCACCTCGCGGGTCAACGACAGCCCCGCATCGGTCAGCCGTACGCTGCGCGTGGTGCGCGTCACCAGACGGGTGCCGGTGGCCTTTTCCAGGTCGGAAATACGCTGGCTCACCGCCGACTTGCTCACCCCAAGGCGCGCGGCGGCGGCGGTGTAGGTGCCGTGTTCTTCCAGCACTGACAGCCAATGGATGTGAGTCCACAGCCCTTCGATCTCAGCTTTTTCCATGGGAGTATTGTTCGCCAGGATGCACAATAAGTTCAGGATTCTGCTCTGGTTCGGAACAAAGCGAAAGCCTAAGGTGTGTGCCAACGCCAACCACCTGGATCGCCTGCCATGCCGATTACCCTTGAGCACTACATCAACGACCAGCGCGTGAGCCGCGATGATCGCTATCAGGACGTCTACAACCCGGCCACCGGCGCAGTCACCGCGCGTGTAGCCCTGGCCAGCCGCCAGACCGTGGCCGAAGCCGTCGCCGCCGCCCAGGCCGCTTTTGCCGATTGGGCCGATACCCCGCCGATCCGCCGCGCCCGTGTGCTGTTCGAATACCTGCACCTGCTGCGTGAACGCAAGGACGACCTGGCACGCATCATCGTCGCCGAACACGGCAAGGTGTTTACCGATGCCCAGGGCGAAGTCGACCGTGGTATCGACATCCTCGAGTTCGCCTGCGGTATTCCCAACCTGCTCAAGGGCGAACATTCCGACCAGGTCTCCCGTGGCATGGACAACTGGACAATGCGCCAGCCGCTGGGCGTGGTGGCCGGCGTCACGCCGTTCAACTTCCCGGTGATGGTGCCGATGTGGATGTACCCGATCGCGATTGCGGCGGGTAATACCTTCATTCTCAAGCCCAGCCCCACCGACCCGAGCGCCTCGTTGTTCATGGCCGAGCTGCTGCGCGAAGCGGGCCTGCCCAAGGGCGTGTTCAACGTGGTGCAGGGCGACAAGGAAGCGGTGGACGCGCTGATCGAACACCCGGACGTCAAGGCCGTGAGCTTTGTCGGTTCCACGCCGATTGCCCAGTACATCTACGAAAGCGGTGCGCGTAACGGCAAACGCGTGCAAGGCCTGGGCGGCGCAAAAAACCATATGGTGGTGATGCCCGACGCGGATATCGAGCGCACCGTCGACGCCCTGATGGGCGCCGCCTACGGCAGTGCCGGCGAGCGTTGCATGGCAATCTCGGTGGCGGTGCTGGTGGGCGATGTGGGTGACAAGGTCATCGCTGCCTTGACCGAACGCGCCAAGCAACTGCGCATTACCGATGGCCGCGACCTCAAGGCCGAAATGGGCCCGATCGTGTCCCGCGCTGCCCTGGAGCGGATCAGCGGCTATATCGAGCAAGGGGTGCAGGCCGGCGCGCAATTGCTGCTTGATGGCCGCGACTACGTGCCGTCAGAGCCCGGCCTGGAAAACGGTTTCTGGCTCGGCGCTACCTTGTTCGACCATGTGACCCGAGACATGAGCATCTACCGCGAAGAAATCTTCGGCCCGGTGCTGGCCTGCGTGCGTGTGGATGATTTCGCCGCCGCAGTGAAACTGGTCAACGACCACGAGTTCGGCAACGGCGTCAGCTGCTTCACCCGCGACGGCAACATTGCCCGCGAATTTGCGCGGCGCATCGAAGTGGGCATGGTCGGCATCAACGTACCGATCCCGGTGCCGATGGCCTGGCATGGGTTTGGTGGCTGGAAAAAAAGCCTGTTTGGCGACATGCATGCCTATGGCACCGAGGGCGTGCGTTTTTACACCAAGCAGAAATCGATCATGCAGCGTTGGTCGGAGAGCATCGAGCAGGGCGCGGAGTTTGCGATGCCGGTGTCGAAGTAAGGTTTACCCCTGCACTACAAAACCTGATGTGGGAGGGGGCTTGCCCTAATGCCAGTCAGTTAAGAAGTAGAAAGGGTAAAAAGTAACCTGTGGCGAGGGAGCAAGCTCCCTCGCCACAGGTACAGTGTTCGTCCTTAACTGACTGGCATTAGGGCTTGCCCCCGATGCAGTGTGTCAGCCGGCTCAGTTGTAGCTGATGCATCGCCATCGGGGGCAAGCCCCCTCCCACAAAAAAATGCGCCCAATCGGGCGCATTTTTTGTTCGGTCAGCTATCGCCGGTCAGGCAATCGCATCCCAGGCGCGATCACCGTGCTCGTCTTTGATCCGAGTCGGCAAGCCCATCACGTCCAGCGCTTTGAGGAATGGCTCAGCCGGCAGTTCCTCGACGTTGGCCATGTGTTTCACATCCCACTCGCCGCGCGCCACCAGCAGCGCAGCGGCTACCGGTGGGACGCCTGCGGTGTACGAGATGCCTTGGCTGTCGGTCTCGGCAAAGGCTTCTTCGTGATCAGCCACGTTGTAGATGAACATCTCGCGCGGCTGGCCGTTTTTGGTGCCTTTGACCAGGTCGCCAATGCAGGTTTTGCCGGTATAGCCCGGTGCGAGCGATGACGGGTCAGGCAGTACCGCCTTGACCACTTTCAACGGCACCACTTCCAGGCCTTCAGCGGTTTTGACGGGCTTCTCGGAAAGCAGGCCGAGGTTTTTCAGTACGGTGAAGACGTTGATGTAGTGTTCACCGAAGCTCATCCAGAAACGCACATTGGGCACGTCGAGGTTTTTCGACAGCGAGTGCACTTCATCGTGGCCGGTGAGGTAGAGGTTCTGCGAACCGACTACCGGCAGGTCGTCGGTGCGTTTGACTTCGAACATGGTGTTGCTGGTCCACTGGCTGTTCTGCCAGCTCCACACCTGTCCGGTGAACTCGCGGAAGTTGATTTCCGGGTCGAAATTGGTGGCGAAGTATTTGCCGTGGGAGCCGGCATTGACGTCGAGAATGTCGATCGAATCAATGCGGTCGAAATGCTGTTGCTGCGCCAGCGCGGCGTACGCGTTGACGACACCCGGGTCGAAGCCCACGCCAAGGATGGCGGTGATGTTCTTCTGTTTGCATTCTTCCAGGTGGTTCCACTCGTAGTTGCCGTACCACGGCGGGGTCTCGCAGACCTTGCCCGGCTCTTCGTGGATGGCGGTGTCGAGGTAAGCCACGCCCGTATCGATGCAGGCACGCAGCACCGACATGTTGAGAAACGCGGAACCCACGTTGATGACGATCTGCGAGTCGGTCTCGCGGATCAGGGCCTTGGTCGCTTCCACGTCCAAAGCGTTCAGCGCGAAGGCCTGGATGTCGGCGGGTACCTTGAGGCTACCCTTGGCCTTGACGCTGTCGATGATGGCCTGGCATTTGGAGATGTTGCGCGACGCGATAGCAATACGACCGAGTTCGTCGTTGTGCTGCGCGCACTTGTGGGCCACCACCTTGGCGACACCTCCTGCACCAATGATAAGAACGTTCTTTTTCAATTGCTTTATTTCTCCTATATCCGCCAGCTTACGAAAGGCTGGACAGGTAGTCGTCGTAACCAAATTCACGAACCACTTCGACTGTACCGTCGAGTTGTTTCACTACGATGGACGGCATTTTCAGGCCGTTGAACCAGTTTTTCTTGACCATGGTGTAGCCCGCGGTGTCGATGAACGACAGCCGATCGCCGATGGCCAGCGGACGATCAAATTGATACTCGCCGAAGATATCGCCGGCCAGGCAGGATTTGCCGCACACCATATAGGTATGCTCACCCTCGCTCGGCGCCAGCTTGGCGTTGAGGCGGTAGATCAGCAGGTCCAGCAGGTGGGCTTCGATGGAGCTGTCGACCACGGCGAGGTTTTTGCCGTTGTAGAGCGTGTCGAGCACGGTGACTTCCAGGGACGCGCTGTTGGTGATCGCCGCTTCGCCGGGTTCCAGGTACACCTGCACGCCATACTTTTCGGAAAATGCCTTCAACCGTGCGCAAAACGCATCCAACGCATAGCCTTCACCGGTGAAATGGATGCCGCCGCCGAGGCTGACCCACTTGACCTTGTGCAGCAGCGCGCCGAAACGTTCTTCGATGGTGCCGAGCATGCTGTCGAACAGGCTGAAATCGCCGTTCTCGCAATTGTTGTGGAACATGAAACCGGAGATTTGATCGATCACGCCGTCGATCTTCACCGGGTCCCACTCGCCCAGGCGGCTGAACGGACGCGCCGGGTCGGCCAGCAGGTAATCGGAGCTGCTCACCTGTGGGTTGACGCGCAGGCCACGGGTCTTGCCTTCGGAACGTTCGGCAAAACGCTGCAGTTGGCTGATGGAGTTGAAGATGATCTTGTCGCAGTTATCCAGCATCTCTTCGATTTCATCGTCGGCCCAGGCCACGCTGTAGGCGTGCGCTTCACCGTCGAACTTCTGGCGGCCGAGCTTCAACTCATACAGCGACGACGAGGTGGTGCCGTCCATGTATTGCTGCATCAGGTCGAACACCGACCAGGTGGCAAAGCACTTGAGCGCCAGCAGAGCCTTGGCGCCGGACTGCTCGCGCACGTAGGCAATCTTCTGCATGTTGACCAGAAGCTTCTGTTTATCGATGAGGTAGTACGGCGTTTTGATCATTTTTGAGAGCCTGCGGCGGTGCCTGCCAAAAAAGGACACGCATTGTGCCCGCACTTGGATCAGATCGAAAGGTTAGTGGGCGGAATTTGCTGCGCCGGTTTTACGATCTTAACCACTGAGTATGACTACTGATCGTTCCCACGCTCTGCGTGGGAATGCATCCCATGACGCTCCGCGTCACCTCACAAGCGGGACGCAGAGCGTCCAGGCGGCGTTCCCACGCAGAGCGTGGGAACGATCAACGCTGTGTAGCCAGGCTTCACTGACATCAAACCGTCATCTCCCCACCACTTTCCTGCCACATTCCCCCGTTACTGTCCTCGCCAATGAGATCGATCTCAAGCGAGTGACAATGACTGACCTGAAAGACGTTGCGCAGCTGGCTGGCGTATCCCGCGCCACTGCCGCCCGCACATTTGCCTCCCCCGACCAGGTGCGCCCGGCCACCCGTGAGCAGGTGTTTGCCGCTGCCCGTGAGTTGGGCTTTCGGCCCAACTTGCTCGGTCGCCAACTGCGCCTGCAAACCACCCGGTTGATTGGCGTGGTGGTGCCCAACTTGCTCAATCCGGTGTTCGCCGAACAGTTCCAGGCCATGGAACGTGCCGCGCGGTTGCGCGGCTACAGCCTGGTGCTGGCGACTACCGACTACAGCACTGAACGCGAAAGCATGGTGGTGGAAGAACTGCTGCGCCAACGTGTCGACGGCCTGGTACTGACGGTCACCGATGCCGAGAGCAACAGCGTGCTCAACAGCCTCGCCAGCGAACAGACCCCGTTCGTGCTGGCCTACCACCAACCGAGCAACCCCAGCTACAGCGCCGTGTCGGTCGACAACCGCGCCGGCATGGCCATGGCCACCCGGTATCTGCTGGAGGCAGGGCACCGGCGCATCAGCATGGTCGCGGGCCCCGCGTTGCAGTCCGACCGTGCGCGCCTGCGTTACGCCGGTTACTGCGACGCGATGCAAGCCTACGGCCTCAAGAGCCGCCCGGTGATCGAAATGCCCGCGCACACCCAGGCTGAATTCGTCGCCATCCAGCCGTACCTTGAAGGCCCCGAGGCGCCCACGGCACTGGTGTGTTCCAACGACTTCCTCGCCATCAGCCTGATCGCCGAACTGCGCCGCAACGCCTGGCAAGTACCCGAGCAACTCTCGGTGATGGGCTTTGACGGCATCGCCCTCGGCACCCAGATGCACCCAACCCT
Source organism: Pseudomonas sp. R4-34-07 (assembly GCF_003852375.1). Lineage (NCBI taxonomy): Bacteria > Pseudomonadati > Pseudomonadota > Gammaproteobacteria > Pseudomonadales > Pseudomonadaceae > Pseudomonas > Pseudomonas sp. R4-34-07. The sequence goes on from NZ_CP027760.1 coordinate 2,311,846, forward strand.
GTGCAGCGTGGTGCAGCCCATCGCGCTGCTCGCCAGCACAGTGATTGACCAATTGCTGGCGCAGATCGCCGGCAACGCCCCGATTTCCCATTGCCTGCCTTGCCATATCCGGCCGGGCGAAAGCACTCAACCCCATGAGGAGTTTCTTGATGCGCGCATTGCGTAAAACCCTGGCCGCCGCGCTGCTGTGTGGTATGGCCAGCCTGGCCCAGGCCGCCGACACCGCAATTTGCTACAACTGCCCGCCGGACTGGGCCGACTGGGGCACCCAGCTCAAGGCCATTGCCGCCAGCACCGGCGTGCAAGTGCCGCTGGATAACAAGAACTCCGGCCAGTCGCTGGCGCAACTGGTGGCCGAAAAGGCCGCACCCGTCGCCGACGTGGTGTACTACGGGGTGACCTTCGGCCTGCAGGCGCAAAAAGCCGGCGTGGTCGATGGCTACAAACCCAAGGGCTGGGAGCAGATCCCCGCCGGCCTGAAAGACCCGGCGGGCCAGTGGTTCGCAATTCACTCCGGCACCTTGGGCATTATGGTCAACGTCGATGCATTGGGTGGCCTGCCGGTGCCGCAAAGCTGGGCCGACCTGCTCAAGCCGCAATACAAAGGCATGGTCGGCTACCTGGACCCGTCCAGCGCCTTTGTTGGTTACGTCTCTGCCGTGGCGATCAACCGCGCGATGGGCGGCGACCTGGACAACTTCGCCCCGGCCATCGACTACTTCCAGAAACTGGCGAAAAACGCGCCCATCGTGCCCAAGCAGACCGCCTATGCGCGGGTGCTGTCCGGCGAATTGCCGATTCTGGTGGACTACGACTTCAACGCCTACCGCGCCCGCTATAAGGACAACGCCAACGTTGCCTTCGTGATCCCCAAAGAGGGCAGCATCAGTGTGCCCTACGTGATGAGCCTGGTGGCCAACGCGCCGCACCGCGCCAATGGTGAGAAGGTGCTGGACTTCGTGCTGTCGGATCAAGGCCAGGCACTCTGGGCCAGGGCTTACTTGCGTCCGGTACGCCCGGTGCAGATGCCGGCTGAGGTCGCCGCGCAGTTCCTGCCCGACAGCGACTATGCGCGCGCCGGCGTGGTGGACTACCAGAAAATGGCCGCCGTGCAGGAAGCCTTCGCGGCCCGTTATCTGAACGAGGTCAAGTAAGTGGCCACATCGGCAAAACGTGCGGCCTGGGCGCTGGCTCCGGCCTTTGCGGTGCTGTTCGCATTCTGGCTGCTGCCGCTGGCGCACTTGATCGTGCTCGGCGGCGAAAGCCGCGACAGCCACGGCAGCGGCTATTGGCAGGTGCTCAGCAGCGCGCAGTACCTGGGCAGCCTGGCGCAGACCTGTGTGCTGGCCATCATTGTGACGTTCACGGCGTTGTTGATTGGCGGCATCAGCGGCGTGTTTCTTGCGCGCCAGCGGTTTTTTGGGCGCTCGGCGTTGGTGGCCTTGCTCACGTTTCCCCTGGCGTTTCCCGGGGTGGTGGTGGGCTTCCTGGTCATCCTGTTGGCCGGGCGCCAGGGGCTGCTGGCGTCGCTCGGCCTGCAGTTGGCCGGTGAACGCTGGATCTTTGCCTATTCGCTGGCCGGGTTGTTTGTCGGCTACCTGTATTTCTCGATCCCCCGCGTAATCCTCACGGTGATGGCGGCCTGCGAAAGCCTCGACCGTAGCCTGGAGGAAGCCGCGCATTCGCTGGGCGCCGGGCATTGGCGCGTGGTCTGCGACGTGATCGTGCCGGGCCTGGCGCCGGCGCTGGCGTCGTGCGGGGCGATCTGTTTTGCCACGTCCATGGGCGCCTTCGGCACGGCCTTTACCTTGGGCACGCGGCTGAACGTCACCCCGGTGGCGATCTACAACGTGTTCACCAACTATGCCAACTTTGCCGTCGCCGCCGCGTTGTCGGTGGTGCTTGGCGCGGTGACCTGGGCGGTGTTGTTGCTCACGCGACGCCTGGTGAAAAACGCGGGGACTGTTCTGTGAAGCGCTCATCGCTGTTTGTGATTCAACTGCTGTTCACCTTGCTGGTGTGCGCGTTCATGTTGGTGCCGGTGCTGATGTCGTTGCTGGCGGGACTCACGCGCAATTTCTTCGTCGGCGTGTCCAGCGGCCTGACCTTCGACTGGCTGGTGCAGGTGTGGCAGGCCTATTCGCCGACCGTGTGGCTGTCGCTGCAACTGGCCCTGGCCTGCGCGGTGTGCGTCTGCGTGATCGGCGTGCCGGCGGCCTACGCCCTGGTGCGCATGAACAACCGCTTCAGCCGCGCCTTCGAGGAACTGATGGTGCTGCCGGTGGCGATGCCGGGCCTGGCCAGTGCGCTGGCCTTGCTGCTCACCTACGGCCAGTTCGGCACGTTTCGCAGCAGTTGGTTGTTCATCCTGGTGGGCCATGTGCTGTTCACCTTGCCGTTCCTGGTGCGCCCGGTGATGGCGGTGATGCAGCGCCAGCATCTGCCGGTGCTGGAAGAGGCGGCGGCCAGCCTTGGCGCCGGGCCCATCAAACGCTTTTTCAGTGTGGTGGTGCCTAACAGCCGGGCAGGGATTCTGGCGGGTGTGCTGATGGTGGTCACCTTGTCCCTGGGTGAGTTCAACCTGACCTGGATGCTGCACACACCGATGACCAAGACCTTGCCGGTCGGCCTGGCCGACAGCTACGCCTCGGCGCGCCTGGAAATCGCCAGCGCCTATACCCTTATCTTTTTGCTGATGATCGTGCCGCTGCTGATTGCATTGCAGGCCATCAGTGCCCGTTTATCCCGTGGAGAGCGTCGATGACCGCTATCACTATCCGCCTGCAAGGCTGTCGCAAGGCATTCGCCGACGGCACCGTGGCCGTGCATGACCTGGACCTGACCGTCGAAGGCGGCGAAACCCTGGCGATTCTTGGCCCATCGGGCTGTGGCAAAACCACCACCTTGCGCCTGATCGCCGGGCTGGAGCGCCCGGATGTGGGCCAGGTGTTTTTCGGCAACGACGACGTCACGCGCCTGCCCATCGAGCGTCGTGACGTGGGCATGGTGTTCCAGAATTACGCGCTGTTTCCCAACCTGGATGTTGCCGGGAATATCGTCTACGGCTTGAAGATTCGCGGGATGTCGCCGCTTGCGCGCAACAAGCGCTGCGACGAATTGCTGGAGCTGGTGGGCCTGCAACAGCATGGCCAGCGCAGCATCCACGAGTTGTCTGGTGGCCAGCGCCAACGCGTGGCCCTGGCCCGTGCCCTGGCGCCGCGCCCGAAGGTCCTGTTGCTGGATGAACCGCTGGCAGCCCTCGATGCGCAACTGCGTGAGCGCCTGCGCAGTGAGCTGAATGAACTGCTGCGTGGCCTGGGCATCACCTCGGTGTTCGTCACCCACGACCAGGGCGAAGCCATGGCCCTGGGTGATCGCATCCTCGTGATGGAGCACGGCCGCGTCGCGCAACTGGCCAGTCCACGGGACATTTACCAGAAGCCGGCGAATGCATTTGTCGCCGGTTTTGTCGGCAACCTGAATGCCTTTCAAGTGCTGGACCAATCGGTCCATGGCTTGAAGGTGAGCGGCGGTGTGCTGCCGTGGCACGCGGCCAATCAACCCACCACGGTGTACTGCCGCCCCGAACACCTGCGAGTGATGGAGAGCGAAGGGCACTTGCACGGCCATCTATTGGCGCAGTTTTTCCAGGGCGCGCAAAGCCGTCTGCTGGTGGACGTGGGCGACCCGCAACCGCTGCTGGTGGACAGCAGCGACAACCAGCTGTACGCCGTCGGCGCGCCGATTGCCCTGGCGATTGCGCCGCACATGTTATTCACCCTGAATGCGTGAGAGTTTGCTTGTGAATCGTCCGTTTCTTGTTGCGCAAATCAGCGACCTGCACCTTAAAGCTGGCGAGCGCCTGACGTATGGGGTGGTCGATACCTTGGGCGCGCTGCGCCGTGCCGTCGACCATTTGAACGCCAGCCATCCCCGGCCCGATATCGTGGTGATCAGCGGTGACCTGGTGGACTTCGGCCGCGCCGATGAATACGCCGTGCTGCACCCCGAACTCGCGCGCCTGCACATGCCGTGCTACCTGGTGCCCGGCAACCACGACACACGCGGTCCGTTGCTCGAAGCCTTCCGTGATCACGCCTATTTGCCGTCGTCGGCACAGGGGCCGCTGGACTGGGTGGTGGACGAGCATCCGCTGCGTTTGATCGGCCTGGACTCGACCATCCCCGGTGGCCATGGCGGGCAATTGCTGGACAGCCAGTTGCAGTGGCTGGACGCGCAACTGGCGCGACGCCCGGACGCGCCGACCTTGCTGATTCTGCACCACCCGCCGTTTATGAGCGGCATCGGCCATATGGACCGCGAACCGTTTATCAATGCCGCCGCCCTGGAAACAGTCGTGGCACGCCACCCGCAAGTGGAACGCCTGCTGTGTGGGCACCTGCACCGGCCGATGCAGCGACGCTTTGGTGGCAGCTTGAGCTGTGTGTGCCCCGGCACCTCCCATCAGATCGTGCTGGATTTGCAAGACGCCGCGCCCGCCCATTTCAACCTGGAGCCGGCGGGGTATCTGCTGCATCGCTGGGACGCGCAACAGGGGTTGGTCAGCCACAACGGCGTGTTCGGGGATTACCCCGGGCCGTATCCGTTCTATGACGCTCATGGGTTGATTGACTGATCCGATTGACCGCAGTCTAAACATGAGTGGAACTTGTGATCATCTAAAATAAAATGAGTTTGTCTCACTATAAGCATCTGCCGACAATGGCTGCCATTGAATACCTACAGTGGAGTTGTAAGTCATGGCAGTCGCTCATTCCCTCGGATTCCCGCGCACTGGACCCGACCGTGAACTGAAGAAAGCGCAGGAAGCGTTCTGGAAGGGCGAACTCGACGAGGCCGGCCTGCGTGCCGTGGGCCGCGACTTGCGCAGGGCTCACTGGGCGCTGCAAAAACAAGCGGGCATTGAGCTGCTGCCCGCAGGTGATTTCGCCTGGTACGACCAGGTGCTGACCCACTCGCTGATGTTTGGCGTAGTCCCCGAGCGGTTCCGCCCAGCCGATGGCCAAGCCACGTTGCAGACGCTGTTCGGCATGGCCCGTGGCGTCAGCGATAACTGCTGCGGCGGTGCTCACGCCCAGGAAATGACCAAGTGGTTCGATACCAACTATCACTACCTGGTGCCGGAGTTCAGCGTCGACCAGCAATTCCACCTGGGGTGGAAACAGTTGTTCGAAGAAGTCCAGGAAGCGCGCGACCTCGGGCACAACGTCAAGCCGGTCGTCATCGGCCCGCTGACCTACCTGTGGTTGGGCAAGGCCAAGGGCGCTGACTTCGACAAGCTCGAGCTGCTCGACCGCCTGCTGCCGCTGTATGGTCAGATTTTCCAGCGCCTGGCCGAGCTGGGCGTGGAGTGGGTGCAGATCGACGAGCCGATCCTGGTGCTCGACCTGCCGCAGGCCTGGAAGAATGCCTTTGAGCGCGCCTATAACCTGATCCAGCGTGATCCGCTGAAAAAGCTGGTCGCCACCTACTTTGGCGGGCTGGAGAAAAACCTCGGCCTGGCCGCCAACCTGCCGGTCGATGGGCTGCACATCGACCTGGTGCGGGCGCCGGAGCAATACCCGGCCATCCTCGACCGCCTGCCGGCGTACAAGGTGCTGTCCCTGGGCGTGGTCGATGGCCGCAACCTAGGGCGCTGCGACTTGGAAAAAGCCCTGGCGACCTTGCAGCGCGCCCACGAAAAACTGGGCGATCGTTTGTGGGTGGCGCCGTCTTGCCCGCTGCTGTACAGCCCGATGGGCCCGGAGCGTGACGACCGGCTGAACGTCGGGCCGGGCAGTTGGCTGACCTGCGCCTTGCAAACGTGCGCGCAAGTCGCAGCGCTGGCCCAGGCCGTCGACCCTCCTCAGATGCCAAGCGCCTGCGGAGCTGGGTTGACGGCGAAAACTGCGCGGCTGGCGTTCGCGTAGTAGGTCATACTGGCACCATGACTTTCGACTCGCCGCTCGTCGCCTATCAAGATGCCATCGCCCAGCAGGGTTTCGTGCCGGACGACGCCCAGCACGCGGCGGTGCAGGCGTTGCAAACCTGTCACCAGGCCTTGCACCAAGGCCATTCGCCGATTGCCGGCGTTTACCTGTGGGGGCCGGTGGGGCGCGGCAAGACCTGGTTGATGGACCAGTTCTATAACAGCTTGCGCGTGCCGGCGCGGCGTCAGCATTTTCATCACTTCATGGGCTGGGTACACCAGCGCTCGTTCCAGCTCAGCGGTATCAAGGACCCGCTGCAGGCGTTGGCGCGGGAACTGAGCCGGGACGTGCGCGTGCTGTGTTTCGATGAGTTGTTCGTCAATGACATCGGTGACGCGATCATTCTCGGCCGCCTGTTCCAGGTGATGTTCGAGGAGGGCGTAGTGATGGTCTGCACATCCAATCAACCGCCTGAGCAGCTGTACGCCGAGGGTTTCAACCGTGAACGGTTCCTGCCGGGGATCGCGGCGATCAAGCAGCATATGCGGGTGGTGGCGGTGGACGGTGGCGAGGATCATCGCTTGCGCGCCGGTGTGGGCCTGCAACGCTACTGGGTGAATCAGCCCGAGGCACTGGCCACGGTGTTCAAGCAACTGAGCGCGGGGCAAACGGTCAGCGAGGGGAGGGTGGTGAACGTGGGTCATCGCACGATTACGGCGGTGCAGGCCAGTGACGCGGTACTGTGGTGCCGCTACGCCGAGCTTTGCGAGCAGCCGCTGGCCGCGATGGATTTCATGCTGCTGTGTGATCGCTTCAAGGCCATCCTGCTGGCGCAGGTGCCCAACCTCAGCGCACCGCAGCGCCCGGGGCGGATCGCCCGTGGTACCGAAGACGGGGCCGAGCGCGTTGTCGCAGGGGACCGTCACTTGCCGCAGCTGTCGGTGCACGACGACAGCGTGCGACGCTTTATCGCGCTGGTGGATGAATGTTACGACCGCAAGGTGCCGTTGTTCATCGAGGCTCAGGTGCCGCTGGAGCGTCTGTATACCGAAGGCTACCTGGCGTTTCCTTTTCGTCGCACCTTGAGCCGCTTGCGAGAAATGCAGCTGCAGCGCTTCGGCGCCTGACCTCGGCCAGGGCTTTGGATGCCTGCAACCTGGGCGTTTTCTGTCAGGCATTTGTCGTTAATCGCCTTCATCTGCTGCCGCATCCACGCTTACAATCACCCCTCTCAAAGGGAATCGATTCCCTGGTTGTCGCTATCGAGGACGGAAATGGACACCCCAGACATCCTGGTGCTGCAAGCCAGCTACACCAACGCCGTGCACGCCGACGCCATCGGCTCGTTGCTCAACCACTATGCTGAAGATCCAATGGGCGGCGGCCACACCTTGCAAGCCGACCTGTTGCAGCAATTGCCTGGGGAACTGGCCAAGCGCCCCTATGCGTTCAGTGTGCTGGCGTTTGTCGGGGGTGAGCCAGCCGGGCTGGTCAATTGCTTCGAGGGCTTCTCGACATTCGCTTGTCGGCCTTTGGTCAACGTTCATGATGTGGTGGTGGCGAAACAGTTTCGTGGCTTGGGATTGAGCCAGAAGATGCTGCAAAAGGTCGAGGAAATCGCCCGGCAGCGCGGCTGCTGCAAGATCACCCTGGAAGTGCTTGAAGGCAATGAGTTGGCACAGTCGGCGTATCGCAAGTTCGGTTTCGACGATTCGGTATTTGATCCCGCCCATGGCCGCATGTTGTTCCGGAGCAAGGCGCTGTAATAAAAGCAGGATAAAAAAAGGCGCCATTGAATGGCGCCTGATAAACCTTTGCCAAGGGAGCGGAATGGCAGAGGGTGTTGCGGATTAACTCAACATTAATTAACTATTGGGTTGTGCTGTTTCGGCAGTGGTGGCTTTAACCGGTTTACCATCGGCGGACGCAACTTGTTGTTCAGCCTTGCCGTGGGTTTTTTCCTGAATGAAGCTGAAGTTGTTGTAGAACTCTTTCGAGCGCTCTGAGCCGCCTTCTGCAAAGGCGGCGGCAGAGGTCAGGGTCATCAGGCTGGCGAGCATCAAGGTCGAAAGTTTCATGGCGGTATTCCCATTTAGATTGATAGGTGATCGGTCACTCCCTGATCTGATCGTGGGGCGACTATGGCGTTATCCTATTAAGTGGGAATTAACGAAGTTCACCTGCGAAGTTGACAATTTTGTTAACTTCGCCAGGGGCCGTTATAGCCGCCAGTCAAGTGCCAGCGTGACCGAACGTGGATCGCCCCAATACACGCCGTTATAAAAGCCAACGCGTTCGTAATATTTCTTATCAAATAGATTGTTGACATTAACCGACGCCGTAACATGTTCATCGAACTGGTAGCGCGACATCAGGTTGACCACGGTGTAGCCCTGTTGCGTGATTTTCTCCCGCGTGGTTATCGGTCTGCCTTCGCTGTTGCGCGCCCCCGTGGGGCGGTCGCCGAAGTCATACATCTCGCTCTGCCAACTCACCGCGCCGCCCACGGTAAGGTTGCGCCAGGCCCCCGGCAGGCGGTAAGCGCTGGATAACTTCAACAGGTTCAACGGCTGGCCGGTGTTGTTGCGTGTGCCTGCACCATTCACCGAATGGGTGTAGGTGTAGCCCGCAGTCAGGTTCCAGTCCGGGGTGATTTCCCCCGCCGCTTCCAGCTCGAAGCCCTTCACCTTGTTGCCCTTGCCGCCGGACTTGTAGTACTCCTCGCCGGTGGCCGGGTTGCGCGGCACCGAGTCGTCCCGCTCGGCGACGTTGTCCTGGGTGCTCCAGAAATACGCGGCGGCCAGGTTCAGACGCTCGTTGAGAACGCTGCCCTTGAGCCCCACCTCATAGTTGCTGCCCACCACCGGTTCCAGGTATTTCTTGTTGGCATCACGCGCATCCTGCGGCTTGAAAATGTCGGTGTAGCTCGCGTAGACGGTGTATTGCGGCGTGATGTCGTAAAGCAGCCCGGCGTAGGGCGTCCACATGTCGTTATGGGTTTGCCCGGTTTTGCCGGACGCGGTCAGTTGATCGTTGGCGTCGTATTTGGGGGTAGCGCTTTGCAGTTCCCAACTGCCGTAGCGGCTGCCGAGTACGGCGTGCAGGCGGTCAGTCAGGCTCAGTCGAGTCGCGAGGTAACCGGCTTTCTGTTGTTTCTTGCTGTGTTCACCCTTGAGGTCGGTGACGTAATCGCTGAACTTGCCGATGCCGCCCATGTGTTTCCAGTCCTCGATGGAGTAGTAGCTGGAGGGCAGGTCAGTGCGCATGAAGGGCGAACTGTCGCGCTGCGCGGCCTCGCCATAACCCATCATCAGCGCGTGTTCACGGCCCAGCAGCGCGTAGCTGCCGGCCAGGTTGAGGTCGATGGCTTCCATTCTCGAGGTGCCGCGCATATGGCTGGCCCAGGCCGTCATGCCGCTGCGGTCGGCATTGGGGAACCCCGCGCCGCCGTAATACACCTTTCCATCGGTATCGCTCTGGCGATGGGTGTAGGCCGCCTTCAGGTGCCAGTCGCCGCCCAGCCGATGATCGAGGGTGGCGAAGGTGGTTTTGTCGGTCAGTGGCCAGGAACTCCAGTGCGCCGCCATATTGGTGGAGCGCGACAGGCCCGCTTTGCCGCCCTGGCTGTTCCAGTACGGCACGGTGCCCCAGGAGGTGCCTTGTACCTGCTTGTCCTGGTAATCAAAGCCTACGGCCAGCACGGTGTCGTCGGAAAGGTCGCCTTCGAGAATGCCGTAGCCGACCGCCCGCTGCAGGGCATAGTTGTCGCGAAAGGATTTGCTGTCACGGTAGGCCAGGACGCTGCGCCCGCGCAGTTTGCCGTCGAAGGCCAGCGGGCCGCCGACGTCGAGGTAGCTGTAGTAGTTGTCATGGGTAGCGCCGCTGATCCCGGTTTGCGCCTGCCATTGGGCGGTAGGGCGCTTGCGTACCATGTTGACGGTGGCCGAGGGGTCGCCCGCACCCGTCGTCAGGCCGGTGGCGCCGCGAACTACTTCGATCCGGTCGTAGATGATGGTGTCGGCGTCGCTCTTCATGTAGCCGAAGGTGTTGAGCATTCCGTCAATCTGGAAGTTGTTGATGCCGTAGCCACGGGAGGTGTAGGACACGCGGTCCGAATCGTTGTGCTGGACGTTGACGCCGGTGGTCTGGCGCAGCACGTCGGTCAGCGTGTTGAGGTTGAAGTCGTCCATCTGCTGGCGCGTGATCACCGAGATCGATTGCGGGGTTTCCTTGATCGACAGGTTCAGGCGCGTGGCGGTGTTCATGGAGCCGGTGGTGTAGGCGCCGGTGTGCTCGGTGGTCGCACCCAGGCCTTCGGCGGTGACAGTGGTGGCGCCCAGTTCGAGAGCGTTGGCGGGGGCGTGTTCGGGATCGGTTTCGGCCAGCAGTTCAGGGCTCAGCGCAAGGCTGAACAGGCCAAGGGTAAAGGTGATGGAACGGGTAAACGGCGCGAGCATCGCGGCAAACTCCTTGTCGTCTTTGAGACCGCCCCGGATGGGGTGGGTATGGCTCAAAGACGAAAGGAGACGAGGATCTTTAGGCTTAAACGAGAATGATTGTTATCTTCTTGTTACAGGCCGCTGGGTCACTTGACCACCACGTCGGTACTGTCGGCCTTTTTCGGCTTGATCAGACTGAAGTCAATCAAGGCCTTCTGCTTGGTCTCGTAAGGGTTGCCGATCAGCAAGGGGCGCGGCTTGAAGCTGTCGCTGACCAGGCTTTTGCTGCGGTCCAGTTCATCGAAACTCAAACCTGCCAGGTCCGCCCAGGTGTGGATCAACTGCGAACTGCTGTAAGGCCGTTGCAGGTCGCCGGCGAAGCTCCAATCGTGGCTTTCGCGCCACTTGGGCGAGGCGTAGGCCATGAAGGGAATGGTGTACATCGGCGCGGTCGGCTTGCCTTCGTTACGGCCCAGGGTGTCATGGCCGGCCGAGTCGAACACGTCTTCGCCGTGGTCCGACAGGTACAGCAGGAAGCCGTTGGGGTCGGTCTTGGCGTAGTCCTTGATCAGGCTCGACACCACGAAATCGTTGTATAGCACCGCGTTGTCATAGCTGTTGTACGTCGGCAGCTGTGCATCGCTGACACCGGGCGGCACGCCCTGGCGGTCGGTGAACTTGTCGAACGACTGTGGATAACGGTACTGGTAGCTCATGTGCGTGCCCAGCAGATGCACCACGATGAACTTGCGCTCGGCGGTATCGGCCAGGGCCTTGGAAAACGGGGCCAGTACATCGCCGTCGTATTGACGGGCGTTCTGGTTCCGGTTGTTGTTGAGGTACACCTGCTCGTCGGCCTGTTCGGAAAAGGTCGTGAGCATGGTGTTGCGCTTGGTCATGGTTTGCTGGTTGGTGATCCAGAAGGTCTTGTAGCCGGCCTGTTTCATCACGCTGACGATCGACGGCGTCTTGAGGTACAGGTCCGGGTTTTCTTCGTCGGCGAAGGTCAGTACCTGCTGCAGCGCTTCGATGGTGTACGGGCGCGGTGTAATGACGTTGTCGAACACCGCCAGTTGGTCGCGCAGCTTGTCCAGTTCCGGCGTGGTGTTACGCGGGTAACCATACAGGCTCATGCGCTGGCGGTTGGTGGACTCGCCGATCACCAGCACCAGGGTGGACGGCTGGCCGGCCATGCTGTCCTTGAGGTTCTTCAGCGGTGGGATCTGGCTGGCACTGGTCAGCATGCCTTGCATATTGTCCAGCTGTTCGGTGTAGCGGCGGTAGGCGACGATCATCTGCCACGGCACGGCCGGTTCGATCCGGGTTTCGAAGCGGTCAATGGCCAGTTCCATGGTTTCGCTGGTGGCGATCTGCTTGACCAACGGGTAGCCGACCACGGCCAACACAATGGCGATTGCAGCCACGATCGACTGACCGCGAGGCAAGTACACCGGGCGCAGGCGTGTCCACAGGAAAACCGCGAAGGCGGTGTGGGCGATGAACGCCAGCACGATCCACCAGGCAAAGTACTGGGTGGCGTATTCGCCCGCTTCAGAAATGTTCGACTCGAACATGATGAAGATGACGCTCTGGGAAAATTCCTGCTGGTAAATGAAGAAATAACCCAGGCTGGCCATGGAACAGGCCCACAGCACCACGCCGATCAAGGCAGCGAGCAGGCGTGTTTGCCGGGGGAACAGCAACATCGGCGCCAGCCACAGCGCACTCATGAAGAACGCCTGGCGGAAACCGCTGAAGCCGGACGTGCCCGTCAGTTGGATAAGAAGTTGGGTAATCCCAGAGAAATACCAGAAAAACAGGAATAACCAGCCAAGGCCGGCCCAATCAAAGCCTTTCGCAGTCGTCGTGCTGCGTTTGAACATCGCCATCCAGCGCCCCATCAGAAAATAATCGTCGCGCACAGGCGCGCGACATCGGGCCGCCCAGAAAGTGAGCGGCATCGCGGGCGGGAGTATCGGGATAAGTGTGTGAAAACTTTGTGAGTTTTCTGTAGGTATTGCCTTACAGGCTCGCCAGGGCGGGTCAGCAGAGCGCGGGCTTGGCGCCGGACGGCAGTTCAAGCTGGGCCTGCAGATGTGAACGCAGACGCAGGACTTCCTGTTGCAACTGATCGCGCTCGTCCTTCAACTGGCGCAATTCATCGCGGCGGATGCTGACGTAGAGGGTCTGAGGCGGTCGGGTCATCTGTGCTGTGCTCATTGCTTACCTCGCAAATAGCGGTCAACGGCGCTGCCGAATCGGTTCGCGGCAACAGTCGGAGGTAAGTCTGAATTCTTTTTCACACCAAGGGAACTTTTTTATTTTTGGTGGTCGTGTGACTTTTCCAGGGGTGATGGTGAAATGATGGCAACTTTTTTGCCATGAAACTACACGGATCCGCTCTGGACTAACCCTCATTAGCCTCATTGCGCTATAAACTATGTCACACATTTTTTTGCAGTTAGGAGCATCAGCACATGCAACTGGGGATTATCGGACTAGGCCGCATGGGCGGTAATATTGCGCGGCGCCTGATGCTCAATGGGCATTCCACCGTTGTTTATGACCGTAATGAAGCATTCGTAAAGGGCTTGAGCGAGGAGGGCGCCACTGGCGTCGCCGGGCTGGAGGCCCTGGTGGCCGGCCTGCAAAAGCCGCGCGCGGTATGGGTAATGCTGCCGGCGGGCGCGCCGACCGAAGACACCATCAATGAACTCAGTGAGCTGCTGGAAAGCGGTGACGTGATCATCGACGGCGGCAATACCAATTACAAGGACGACGTGCGTCGCGGCAAGGCCCTGGCGGAAAAGGGCCTGCACTATGTTGACGTCGGCACTTCCGGCGGTGTCTGGGGCCTGGAACGTGGCTACTGCATGATGATCGGCGGCGACGTTGAAACCGTGCAGCGCCTCGACCCGATCTTCAAGAGCCTCGCTCCCGGTATCGGCAGTATCCCTCGCACCAAGGACCGTTCGGCTTCTGCCGACCCACGTGCCGAGCAGGGTTATATCCATGCTGGCCCAGCGGGCTCCGGTCACTTCGTCAAGATGATCCATAACGGCATTGAATACGGAATGATGCAGGCGTTTGCCGAAGGTTTTGACATCCTCAAGACCAAGAACTCGGAAAACCTGCCTGAAGATCAGCGCTTCGACCTGAACGTGGCCGACATCGCCGAAGTCTGGCGCCGTGGCAGCGTGGTGTCGTCGTGGCTGCTGGACCTGACCGCCGATGCCCTGGCCACCGACCCGAAACTCGACGGCTACTCCGGCTCCGTGGCCGACAGTGGCGAAGGCCGCTGGACCATCGAAGCGGCCATGGAGCAAGCGGTGCCGGTACCGGTGCTGTCTACCTCGCTGTTCGCCCGTTTCCGTTCGCGCCAGCAGAGCACCTACGGTGACAAAATGCTCTCGGCCATGCGCTTCGGCTTTGGCGGCCACGTGGAGACTTCCAAAAAATGACCGCCAACGGCAAGAAACCCAAGGCCGAACCCGCTCCACCCACTACATTGTTCCTGTTTGGCGCCCATGGCGACCTGGTCAAGCGCCTGCTGATGCCGGCGCTGTATAACCTGAGCCGCGACGGGTTGCTGGGCGATGGCCTGCGTATCGTGGGCGTTGATCACAACGCCGTCAGCGACGCGGACTTTGCCAAGAAGCTCGAGGATTTCATTCGCACCGAGGCGGCCAGCAAAGTCCGGGGTAATGCCGACAATGCGCTGGATCCACACCTGTGGGCCCAGTTGGCCAAAGGCATCAGCTACGTCGAGGGCGACTTCCTCGACGACAGCACCTACGCGGATATCGCGCAGAAAATTGCCGACAGCGGCACCGCCAATGCCGTGTTCTACCTCGCGACCGCACCGCGCTTCTTCAGTGAAGTGGTGCAACGCCTGGGCAGCGCCGGGTTGCTCAATGAAACCGAGGAGGGCTTTCGCCGCGTGGTCATCGAGAAACCGTTCGGTTCCGACCTGGCCTCCGCCGAAGCCTTGAATGCGTGCCTGCTCAAGGTGATGAGCGAGAAACAGATCTATCGCATCGACCATTACCTGGGCAAGGAAACGGTGCAGAACATCCTGATCAGCCGTTTTTCCAACGTGCTGTTCGAAGCGTTCTGGAACAATCACTACATCGATCATGTGCAAATCACCGCTGCGGAAACGGTCGGCGTGGAAACCCGCGGCAGTTTCTTCGAAAAAACCGGCACCCTGCGAGATATGGTGCCCAACCACCTGTTCCAGTTGCTGGCCATGGTTGCCATGGAACCGCCTGCAGCCTTCGGTGCCGACGCGGTGCGCGGGGAGAAGGCCAAGGTGGTGGGGGCAATCCGCCCCTGGTCCCTGGAAGATGCGCGGGCCAATTCCGTTCGCGGCCAGTACACCGCCGGTGAAATCGCCGGCAAGTCGCTGCCGGGTTACCGTGAAGAAGCCAACGTCGCGCCCGACAGCAGCACCGAGACCTTCGTTGCGCTGAAGGTGATGATCGACAACTGGCGCTGGGTCGGCGTGCCGTTCTACTTGCGTACCGGCAAACGCATGAGCATCCGCGACACCGAGATCGTGATCTGCTTCAAGCAGGCGCCTTACGCGCAATTTCGCGACACCGAGGTCGATGAGCTCAAGCCTACTTACCTGAAGATCCAGATCCAGCCGAACGAAGGCATGTGGTTCGACCTGCTGGCGAAAAAGCCTGGGCCGACCCTGGAGATGGCCAATATCGAACTGGGCTTCGACTACAAGGACTTCTTCGAGATGCAACCGTCGACCGGTTACGAGACGCTGATCTACGACTGCATGACTGGCGACCAGACTTTGTTCCAGCGCGCCGACAACATCGAGAACGGCTGGCGGGCCGTGCAGCCGTTCCTGGATGCCTGGAAAGAAGATGACGGTATCCAGACCTACAAGGCCGGCGAAGATGGCCCGGCGGCGGCTGACACCTTGCTGGCCCGTGATGGCCGCACCTGGCACAGCCTCGGATGAGTGATGCAGCGATTCATCCCATCCGCTTTATCCTCAGTGACGTGGACGGCACGTTGCTGCATCCGGATCACAGCCTGAGCCAGCGCACCGCCGATGCGGTGCGCGCGCTGCGTGAGGCCGGGGTGTTTTTCAGCCTGGCCAGCGGGCGGCCACCCAAGGCCATGCTGCATTTGATCGAGACCTTCGGTATCGACGTGCCGGTGGCGGGCTTCAATGGCGGCACGTTGATCAACCCGGATGGCAGCATCCTGGTGGCCCACCATCTGCCGGCGGAAGCAGCCCTGGTGACTTTGGCGCTGTTTTCCGCCGAGCCGGACGTGGAAGTGTGGGTGTTCGCCGACGGCGATTGGCTGCGTCGTGACCCGCCCGGGCCGATGGTGCAGCGCGAAGCCGATGGCCTGGGGTACGGGCCGGTGGTGGTCGAGAGTTTCGAGCCGTACCTGGACCGGGTCGACAAGATTGTCGCCGCCAGCAACAACACGCAATTGCTGGTGGAGCTGGAGGCGCAATTGCAGCCCAAGGTACAGGGCTTGGCCCAGGTCTCGCGTTCGCAGCCGGTTTACCTGGATGTGACGGCGATGCTGGCCAATAAAGGCGAGGCTTTGAAGACCATTGCGGCGCACCTTGGGGTGCCGCTTGCGCAAACGGCGGCCATTGGTGACGGCGGCAACGACCCGGCGATGTTCCAGGTGGCCGGTTTATCGATCGCAATGGGCCAGGCGGAAGAAACCGTCAAGCGTCAGGCCAGCGTCGTCACCGGCAGTAATGTCGAGGATGGCGCTGCTGAAGCGTTCGAGCGATTTATGCTGACCGCGCGATAAGTAAGTCCAACTTCCGATCACGCGAGTGCAGTGATCGGAAGTTAACCTGCCGACTTACTTGGGCATTGCCCACTGTTGCAACTTGTAGCCATCTTTGTCGAGCTCGGCACGCGCCTGCAACAACAGGTTTTCCAGTTGCGCCGGGTCGGTGTAAGTGTTCGAGGACAGCTGTTTGCGCCCGATACGGGTATTGGTACGGTCAATGACGCTCAGGCTGAGGGCGCCATTGCCATCGTGCCAGGCCACGCACTGAAAGGGTTGGAAAGCGCGGTCTGCAATCAAAAGAGCTTCGTTGATGCGCAGCGGAGCGTTCATGTGGGTCGTCTCTCTCTATGCCCATTCAAGTGAGTACCGGCGGTTGGGCTGACCGTGCGGTGGGTTACTTGTACTGATGCGCGATGGTGGGGTACGGGTCACATGCTAGAGCAACAAATTTTAATGTTTCCTGACTAATGTCATGTAAGTCGCTGTTTTAAAAGCTCAACCCAGGCGTTAACAGTTCAAACATAGGTGGCGTTTTGCCCCCACTTATAGCGAATGGTTACAAAGGCTGCGTCAAAATTTTGCTAAGGTCCCTGTCAGTCATCACAAACAGTTGTTTCTAATAACGTTACTGTTCTGACGCCAAGGAATATTCATGATTGTGTCCCCCGTCCAACGCCGCTTGCTGGTGGTCGACCCGTGTGCGGATTGCCATGGGTTGCTACCGGGCTTACGCACGGTCGGATGGGACGTGGACAGCTGTGCCCTGGAAGCGGTGGGGGATCGGTCCTGCGATGTCGGCCTGCTGCGGTTGCAGCCGTGTCATCTGGAGCGCCCCGAAGCCGTCAAGGAACTGATTGGCCGTAGCGGCACCGAGTGGATCGCGGTACTCAGCCAGGATGTATTGCGTCTGCAGAACGTCGGCGATTTCGTCTGCGAATGGTTCTTTGACTTTCACACCTTGCCGTTCGACGTATCGAGGGTGCAGGTCACCCTGGGACGCGCCTTCGGCATGGCGCGTCTGCGCGGCAAGGGCAACACCCCGGTGGGTGGGCCTGGGCATGAGCTGCTGGGCGACAGCCGGCCCATTCGTGAACTGCGCAAGTTGTTGTCGAAGTTGGCGCCCACTGAATCCCCGGTACTGATTCGGGGCGACAGTGGCACCGGCAAGGAACTGGTGGCCAAGACCCTGCACCGGCAATCGCAGCGGCACGCCAAGCCGTTTGTGGCGATCAACTGTGGGGCGATTCCGGAACACCTGATCCAATCCGAACTCTTCGGTCATGAAAAGGGTGCCTTCACCGGAGCGCACCAGCGCAAGGTCGGACGCATCGAGGCCGCCCACGGTGGCACGCTGTTCCTCGATGAAATCGGCGACCTGCCGATGGAACTGCAAGCCAACCTGTTGCGCTTTCTCCAGGAGAAACAGATCGAGCGCGTCGGCGGCAGCCAGCCTATCCCGGTGGATGTGCGGGTGCTGGCGGCCACCCACGTAGACCTTGAGGCCGCCGTGGAAAAGGGCACTTTCCGCGAAGACCTGTATTACCGCCTGAACGTCCTGCAAGTGGTCACGGCCCCCTTGCGTGAACGCCATGGTGACGTGGCGATGCTGGCCAATCACTTTTCGCGCTTCTATAGCCAGGAAACCGGCCGCCGCCCGCGCAGCTTCAGCGAAGATGCATTGGTAGCGATGGGGCAGCACCTGTGGCCAGGCAATGTACGTGAGTTGGCCAACCGCGTGCGCCGTGGCCTGGTGTTGGCCGAAGGGCGCCAGATCGAAGCGGTTGATCTGGGACTGCAAGGCGAGCAGGCGGCTTCACTGCCGATGGCGACACTGGAAGATTACAAACACCGCGCCGAACGTCAGGCGTTGTGTGATGTGCTTCACCGGCACAGCGATAACCTGAGCGTCGCCGCCCGCGTGCTGGGCATTTCGCGGCCGACGTTCTACCGGTTGCTGCATAAACACCAGATTCGCTAGGGCCATCGGGGCATAGGTATCTACACAACTTTGTAGCAGCCTACGGTAACCACGATGCGAAGCGAGCCGCTCTTGCTTGTGATCTTGCTTTTGATCTAAGCGCCCCGTTAAACCACGCTGGCCGGAATCCGATAGTGATTTGGGGGGTAAACCGGCAGGGATGCCGGTTTAGCCGCCCCGCGCCATGGATGGCGCGTGGCGGCGGCCCCCCAAATCAATGTCGGATTACGGGCACACCGAGCCTAGGCGAGGTGCCGAGTGGTGGGGCAAGAGCGTTTTGCTTACTTTTGCGCTTTTCAAAAGTGAGACGCCGTAAGGGCGGAACCCTAAGCCGCCGTTACCGCAGCAACGGATATGTACTCGTTCTGATCCAACATCCTGGTCGGCCCTGAGGCCGCCATCGGGAGCAAGCCCCCTCCCACAGGGAATATTGGTTGTCCATGAAATAGCTGACGAAACCGAATCAAAATGTGGGAGGGGGCTTGCCCCCGATAGCGGTATGTCAGTTGACACAGCAGGTCACTGACCCTGCACCATCAACATTTAACAGCGTTCGCCCCTCAATCAGAAGTAATACGGGAATTTCAGGCTGAAGGTAAAGTCCGGCGCATCATCGGTCATCCCGATCGCCAGGTTCGGCACGATGGTCAGGTTATCCGATGCGGCAATCGTCATGCCCACATTGAAGTAGCCGGCGTTGGCATCGCTGGAGACCACCGACTGCCAGTCGCCGCCGTCGGGCTTGAGTTTGCTTTTGCGCTGTATCAAGTCTGATACCGAGAACGACATACTCATCTTCTCGTTAAGCGCAAAGGCTACGCCGACGCCGAGCTGGAAGCTGTCGCCCAGGCGCACCTTGCCGCCGACCTTTTGATTGACCTCACTGCTGATGTCATCGAACGAGTCTTCGAAGTTGTGGGTGTACGACAGCGAGCCGAACAGCACGGCAGGGTCGAAGGTCTTGACCAGGGAAATGCCCGGCGTGATCGACCAGACGCCGTTGCCCGTCGGCAGGCTTTCCGGTATGTACAGGTTGTCGTTGTTGGGCTGCTTGACCAGTTTGATGCCAAACGGCTCTTTACCCGTCGGCGCCTTCACCCGTACCGACACCACCGCATCCGGCAGGGTAGGGGTTTCATCGAGGAATTTGTACGCCACGCCGAAGTTGACGTCGCCGATGGTCGGGTCGCGGGTGACGGAACCTTCCGAGGTGGCCGTGGCATCGTTGCCGGCGCCGCCGGACTGATAGGTCGAATCGCGGTAGACCACCGGCACGTTGAGGTCGAACTGCCAGCGATTGTCGACGTTGTAGCGCCCGGTCAGGTCCAGGGTCCAACTATCGGATTTGATCCGGTCCAGGTTGATGTTGCCGAGGAAGATCGAGTCCAGCGCGAGGAAGCCGTTGAGGGTCAGCTGGCGAGCGTCATAACGGGCATAGGTAACGCCGGTTTCCAAGCTGAACTTGCCATTGCCGAAAAAGCCGCTGGCCTCGTTGTAGAGGTTGCTCACGCTTTGCGCGGGGGCGGAGTCGTCCTTGAGTGACTGGCCGTAGGAGCTGCCGCCACCGCCGGCACCACCCGATGCCGCAGCCGCGCCCGTGCCGGCGACGGTGGTAGCGCCTTTCTTGAAGTCGGCGGGGGATTTGGCCAGGCGCCTGGGCGCTGGCGCCTGCGGTTGATCTTCCACCTGGCGCACACGTTGTTCCAGCACGGCCAGGGCCTTTTGCTGCACGTCGTAGCGTTGCTTGAGTTCCAGGAGTTCCCGCTTGAGGGTTTCGATATCGGCATCCGGTGCGGCATACAGCACGGATGCGGGCAAGAGCGTACTTAAACAGATCACCGCGCGGAGCGATATCGATCGATGCATGAAATAAGCCGTCCTTTTTGATGCGTAAGTGTCGAGGGTCAGCGTAGTTCAATAACCGAGCGTGCGTAGGCCTTTGAGTTGATCCAGGTTGCAGTTCAACGCGCCGTTGTTCAAACCGTTATTGTTCATCACGACGTTGAGTTGGGTCATGTTGTTGACGAAGTTGCTATTGCCGGTCAGAACCGTCCCTTGCAGCACATTCCCGCCGCCGATCTGCTGCAGGCTGTTGCCTTGGTTGTGGTTGGCCTGGATCGCCATTTGCAAGCCGCCATGGTTGGCCGACACGCTGACATGACCTGCCGGGCTGTCGCCGCTGACGGTGCCGCCGGCCACCAATACCTGCCCGGACTGCACAATGTTGGCAGGGGCAAAGCCGTCCTGGGTGACGTTGATGCCCACCGTGTTGTGGGCGGTGTTGCCATCGCCGGCGGTGCGCACGCTCTGGATCACACCCGGGCCACTGCCAAGGCCCGCGCCGCCGACCACATTGCCGGCGCCGATGTCCTGGTTGCTCCCAGCCCCCGCCGAGCCGGTGGTTTGTACGTAGAACTGCGGGGTGATGGTGGCCTTGTCGAGCTGCAGGCTGGCCTTGCCGGTGATGCTGTCGCCCACGGCATTGGTCCAGGTGCTGCTCATGACAATGCCGAAGCTGATGATTCGCCCCGGCATCACATAGCGGCCGCGCAGCTCGGCCATTTCCGAATCCTTGAGTTCGATCGGTTTGAAACCCGATGAAGCATAAGCGGGCATCGAGGCTGCCAGACACAAAACCGTCAGCCAACGGGAAATGTTCATCTTTTGCTCCTGGAGCGTCCTGCTCCTTATTGCGCTTCTAGAAGAAGTCGCTCTGGATAAAACCGAAATCCATCAGCTCGGCGTCGCCTACGGGCCGGAACTCGTTCAACTGGTTCTTGGCGGTCAGCGGCGCAGGCGGGTCGAGCAACACGTTGGTCTTGTCGTAGCCTTCGCCCAATACGGCGAACACGATGCCATTCCAACCCTTGACGAAGTCATCCCGCGAATAGCGCTTATGGCCCAGCACCGGGTCGCCGATATACACCCAGTCCTTGTCGGCCCGCTGCATCACCACGAAGTGCTTGTAGCCACGGATTTCCAGCAACACCACCACCGGGATTTTCACGGTCGTCAGGGTGTCTGGCGCAATCTTGTAGCCCCGGGCACGCATGCCGATGCTTTCGAGGTAGCGCTTCATGTCCAGCATGGAAAAACCCTGGGTACGCACCAGGTCCTGATCGGCGGTGAGCAGCATGCCTTTGATGAGGTGATCTTCGTCGACGTCCAGCCAATAAGCCTGGCGCAGGATGGTGGCGAGTGCCGCGGCACCGCAGCTGAAATCGGTTTTCTGTTCCACCAGGTTGGCGAACCGGCGTTCACGGATGCTCTCGACCTTCTTGAAAATCACCGCACCGCCAGGCATGGCGGAGATCGCCATGGTGCCTGCCCACGCGGGGCCGGTGAGTAACATCAGGAGGGTGAGGGTCGCGAGGCGCATGATCGAATGACCTGTTGGACACTGGAATAAAAAAGGGCCTTGTTACCAAGGCCCCGTTGGATCAGAAGCGCACGCCACTAGCGCAGACGCTGCAACCTTGGCCGATCGACAGGCTGTTGCTGCCTTGGTTGCCGGCGCCGGATTGCAGGTTCACACCCACGTTGCCGGAGTTGCGGTTAACCGAATTGTCGAGGCTGGCGTTGTTGGACACGTATTGCGGTTTGCCATAGCCATGACTGCTGGTGGCGCTATTGAGGTAGCTGTTGTTGAGCGAGTTCTGCTCGGTGTTGGAAGCCGCTGCGATGTTCTTGCCATCAGCGGTGGTGATTGCCAGGTTGTTTTTACCCTGGTTGCCTTGCCCGGCCTGGCCGTTGTAGCCCACGTTACCGGAGTTGCCGTTCACCGAGTTGTCCAGTGAGGCGTTGTTTTGCGTGCCTTTGTTGACGAAATTGTTGTGGGTGCTGCCTTGATCCACATCGATCACCGCGAACACCGTGGCAAAGTCGCCCTTGGCGCTGGAAATGGCGCCTGCGTTGTCAGCCTGGTTACCGGAACCCGACTGCGCATTGACCCCCACGTTACCGCTGTTGCCGGTGACAGAGCCGTCGGCAGAGGCATTGTTTTCGGTGTTGGTGTCGTCGAATTTGTTGTGCTGGCTTTGTTGTACGTCAGTGACCACAGCGGCAACAGTACCAGTCGGTTGAGGCGCCGGATGCCAGCCACCGCCTGCTTGAGCGGCGGCAGCCATGAGTGCGGCGAGAGCGAAAACCATTGGTTTCAGAGCCATTTGAGGTTTCATGGTGTTTCTCCTTGCTTCTAATTAGTTGGGTTAAGTGTTGGTACGGTCCAGCCAGTGCTACCAAGCGTTCACTTGATAGTGATACCCAGGGTGTTAGCCACTCGGTTCCCCACCCCGGCACTCTGGTTCACCTGAATCACTCCTCGGCTGCCGGTGAAGGCCTGGTCGCTGGTCACGACCTGGCGGCTGCCAGTGGTGGGGGTGAGCCCTGAGTCGGTCAACTGCGTCGTGTTCTGTTGCAACAGGACGCTGTCATCGATGCTTTGCGGGCCAGGATTGAGACTGATCCGCACGGCATTGATCGATTGGTTATTGGCCCCGGCCGACTGGTTGATGCCCAGCACGCCGTTGCCGTTGCTGAAAGAGGTGCCCAGGATCGCCGCCTTGGCGTTCAAGGACGGGTCGACGTTGCCGTCGAGTTTCTGGATGTTGAGGTTGGTGGCCTGGCCGCCGAGGACAATGGCGCGGCTGTTGGACATCTGTTGCTGGTTACCGGCCGCCTGGTTGATCGACAGCACGCCTTCGTACTGGTTACCGCTGCCTTGGATCACGGCGGTGTTGTCAGCCATCGTCGACGCACTGCCCAGCAGCGCCACCATCAGCACGAGGCGCTTCATCACTTGCCCCCCATCATGCTGCCGAGGTTATTCAAGGGGCTCATGCCGCGCTGGATCGAATCACTGATCTGCCCACCCATGCCGCTGCCCGCGCCGTGGCCGGCGGCTGCGCCGGTGCCCAGGGTCGACATGCCGTTTTGCGTGGCGCTCAAGCCCGCCTGATTAGCGCTGGGCTGGAGGGAACGCGCAAGGCTCGAACCGCTGCGAATACCGCCGATGTCCACATCGCTGAGTTCGCCGGAAATGGCGCTGTTCACTTCTTTGCTGGGGTTGGCGTTGGCGGTGTTGGGGTAGGGGTCCGGAAGCGAGGTGCGCCCGTACATATGACCTTGCACGGTGCGCCCTGTCACGATCACGCCATCACCCGCCTGGCTCGGCAGGCTGATGCCAGCACTGAGCACGCAACTGATCAGCAGTGCGTTTATCGAGGCATGAGTGAGTGCGTTCACGGCGGCAGTCCTTGTTATTCACGCTGACCCTAAACAGCGTTGTCAGGGAAAGAGCAGAAGGCGTGCCGCTTTTTATTTTTCTTCTGGATTCAGTGTATTGCGAGTTGCGCTGGAGGATTGATCGGCTGGGGTGTTTCACGCGTGAGACAGTCGCCCTGCGGCGCGATGTGCTCCGCCGCTCGCGCCAGTTGTATCACTGGTGAAACAGTGCCCATGACAAAACCGTGAATCCGCAGCCACTGGGCGATTCAGCGCAGTTGGGTGTTTCAAAAATGGACAGGTAGCCGCAGGCTCAGCCTTTGGGCGTTTTACGCGGAATGGAGTTGAGTACAGGGTTGCCATCCTGGTTCTGGGTCAGGTAGACCGGCAGCACCTTGGGCAAGGAAGGGATGAGGTTGTTGACCTCACTGAGGTTGTAGATACCGCCAATGCGAATGGTCCCGGTGCCCGCGTCCGCCAGCATCGCGGGTTTGTCCAGGTAGCGGTTGATCAGCGGCAGGGCGTCGGCCAGGGCCAGGTTATCGAGCACCAGCTTGCCCGTGCGCCACGCCAGCGCGCTGTCATTGGGGTTGAAGGCCTGGACCTCGGGCGTGGTGTCGCCCTGATGATAGCTGGCCTGCATGCCCGGGCTCAGTTGTACGCCGGGGTGCAGGTTGTCACTGGCGATCTGCACCGAGCCTTCGAGCAGCATCACCCGGACCTTGTCTTCGTATTTCCACACGTTGAACTGAGTCCCGGTCACCCGCACCTGGCCTTCCCCCGCGTGCACGATGAAGGGGTGGGCGCTGTCATGGCTGACCTTGAAAAATGCTTCACCCTTTTTCAGCGTAACGCGTCGCTGGTCCTTGTAGTGGCTGTAGACCAGTTCAGTGCCCAGGTTCAACTCCACCTGGCTGCCATCGCCGAGGGTAATGTTGCGCAAACCGTTGACCGCTTCGAAACGCTTATAGGAACTGGGCAACCAGCCGGCTTCCCAGCCAGTGAACGCGGCCAGGGGTAACGCGGCGAGGCAAATCGCGGCTGCGACCGCGTAGGTGCGCCAGCGCGAACGTGGCTTGAACGGTAGCACCAGCGGCGGCGCCGGGCTGCGGGGCAGGTGGTCGGCCACTTCCCAGATTTCCAGCATGGCGGCGTATTCGAAAGCGTGCAGCGGGTGCGCATCGTGCCATTGGGTAAAGGCTTGACGCTCCGCCGCCGTGCAGTCGCCCGCATGCATGCGCATGCACCAATGCGCGGCGGCGTCGGTGATGGCGTCATATTCGGCTTCTGTAAGGGGCTTTTCGCTCATTAACTCATCCTGATTTCGCACATTCTAACCTCCCGAAGCGGACAGCGAGAACAGCCGTCATGGCAATTGCGCATCAATTGGAACTTATTCTTGTTTGGCTCGACCTAAAAATCAGCACATTCCCACAATGGAGTACGAACATGCTGAAGAAAACCTTAGTCGCACTGTGTGCAACCACCGCGCTGCTCAGTGCGGGCGCCGCCCTGGCCGATAAACCTGGCGCGGGCTGGATCACCATCGAAAAGGCCATTGAAGTGGCCAAGACCAAGGCCGGCTACGTTGAGGTGTACGCGGCCGAAGCCGACGACAATGGCTATTGGGAGGTCAAAGGCCGCAAGTCTGACGGCACCGTGTACGAGGCGCGTATCGATGGCGCTTCCGGCAATATCCTGCGTGACCAGAAAGACTGATATACCCGCCGGGAGCCTGTTCAGGCTCCCGCATCCAGCTCTCGGCCGAGTTGACTGATCATGTAGGTCACGGAGTCGGCATTGGCCAGGATCGTGTCGATACGTTTGTCGGCATTACTCATGAAGATCGACCGGGCGTCATCCAGCGTTCGGCCACCGGTGGTGCTCAGTACCTTTGCCTTTTGCGCCGACGTAGCGTCACTGCTGCCGAAATCTTCCCATTCCTGACTGAAATCATCCCATGTCCTGAACAGCAGCGTGGCCGGCGTCAGGGTGGACAGCGCGGTTTCGCGTAGGTTCGAAAGGTCGGTCTGCATCAGCTTGGTACGCGGGGTGCTGACTTTGATCAGGTCTGGGAACGGCCGCATGCTGTCCAGATAGGCCAGGTCCTCGGTCTGGGATTTGAGATGGGTTATCTCGTGAATCAGAATGGTCGCTCGTGCATGGGCCGAGATATCGAATGGGGTATTCAGATGGTTTTGATAGATGTCCATGGGCGGGTCGAAGAAGCGGTCCATCAAATAGATCTTCTGGCTCGCATCCTTGGGAATCACGAAAGCAAAGGTTTGTCGCGGATTGTAGCGATGGGTGCCGCAGACAAAACGCTGTGAGTCGGGGTTGATCAAGGTGTGGTTGGTCAACTCATTGAGTACCTCATCGATTCGCCGCTCGATTCTTCCCACCTGAGCGGGCGTCAATGTGACTACGCCGAACAACTCACCGAAAAACCGGCCGAGTCGGCTTAGAGCATTCAGGTGTGTCGCGAAGTGGAGGAGGTTGCGTTTGCAGGTGACCGTATAATAGGTCGCCACGTTAAGCGCTTCATCAATGCACTGGGCTTTCCAACTGGATAACGCGGCAATTTGCCTCATCCCCACCGCTTCGATATTGATGGAGTCGCGTTCGGCTCCTCGCGTCTGAACCTTGTCTGAGAAGCGACTCAACGTTTTGCCGTAAAGTGGATGATGCCGGTCGAGGTCCAGCACCCATGCGCCCTGGGCGTCGCGTTGTATATAGGGGCCCTGCAGCTCGTCCTGGTTCAGGCGCCAACGCTCACCGGCACTTTTTACCGGGTACACCTTGCCCGCCAGCGGCACGAAATGCCGGATGCCGGTCTTATCCCGATAGAGGTGGGTTTGCGCGCTCAACGCCAGATCGCGCAAGGCGATATCGTGCTGTTCAAAGGCTTGCAGCTCTGTGCGCCAGGGTGCCGTCAAATCCACCACATCCAGCTTCACGTCTGCCTTTGGGGCGGGCGTTTGCGGCAAGAGTTGGTCCAGGCCCTCGCGCAGGGAGGCTAATGCAGCCACGCCTCCGATGAAGGTTTTGAGCGCATGTTGCCAGCGGTGTTGCTGCAAGTCTTCAGCGGAGGTTTTGAACAGTTTATAGCTGCGCCACACCGCCAGCGGGTAGGCCAGCTTGCCGACCAGGAACTGCAGGCCTTTGGGGATTTCCTGGGTGAGCAGGCTGGTGACCGCATCCCATGCTGCCTGGCCTGATCGCGAGAACTGGGAGGCCAGCATTCCCAGGAGCATCTCGGCATTGTCTTCAAACAGCCGCTTGAGCAGGTTGCCGGTGATAGGCGTTGCCCCAAAACTGATCTCCGAGCGCTCATGGCGCGGTTTTTCGTTGAGCAAATTGCGGTAAGTGGCTTGCTCGGGCGCCTCCAACCGGCCGACTACCCAGTCCTGCAGCGCACCGGGCGTGGTCAACTCGTTGAGGAACGCCGCTTCATTGGCATATTCCTTCAAGCCATGTGTGGGGCTGTAGGGGGCGTACAGGATCAGGGGGCCCGAAGCGCCGGCCTTGGGACCGATCAAGTAGCAGCCCAGCGCCTTGACCCGCGCCGCACCTGGGGTGGCGACCAGCTCCAGGGGCCGAATGATCGCCGTTACGCCCGCCACGGCGGCACGCGCCAGCGCGTCGGGCATATCGAAGATGTGCTGGATGAAGCCCCAGGCCGACGCGGACAGCCGCTCATCCAGGGTTTGTTGATGGGCATAGTGCAGCAACTGCCAAGGCAATTGCCGACAGAACAATTGACGACGCTCGCGGCTGTCCTCGGACTGGCCTTTGAGGTCAGTGGTCAGCTGCTTCTGGAACATGCTTTTCAAGTCCAGTTGTCGAACCAGTTGCACGATGGCATCGCCGTCCAGTCCCGCCGGTAGCTCGGTGGCTGTACGCGACAGTGGCTTGATGTCTTCGGCGTGCAGCTCGGGCAAGTGCCGCAGGGCGAAGTCGGTCAGGGTCCGCGCGCTGCCCTTCAAGTCGATACGACTCGGTATCAGTACGTTGTCCGGGTTGATCGATTGCCCTGGAAAGCGTTTATCGAGCAAGGTTGAAAGGGTGCTCCTCGCCGCATCGCGCAGAGGCGTGATGCTGTGCAGGTAGTCACGCTCGTCCGGCGCGCTGATGCGGTATTGCTCAAGCAGTTCGGCGTGCAGGCGTTGCTCGCGGGGGCTTGCCATGCCCAGCCATACCGGCAGCGCTTGCAGGTTGATCAGGGCCCGCGCAATGGCAATGGACCTGGGCAGGTTGGTTGGTGGTGCCCGGCGGATGATGCTGTCCATGCAGTCCTGAAAGCGCTCTGCGTTCAGTTTCATCGAGAATAAATGGTCTATCTCGTCTCGCGTGAAGTCACTGTAGCTCTGTTGCCGGTCGTGCAGCAGGTGGTCGTCGATACGCCGCAGTGGGCCGAGCTGCCAGGCCTGATGGGGGACACGCTTGGAGATCGGCAGATTCTCCAGCAGGGTCAATCGCTTCAGGGGGTCTTGCAAGCGTTGCTCCACTGCTTGGCGCAGGGCCTTGATCGACCGATAGGCCTCGTAGCCGTTACGTGGCGTCCACAGCAGCGCCGTTCCTGAATGAATGGGGTCCGTGCCGCCACGTTCGGTCAGCACAAAACAGTTAGCCAGGGCCTGAGGCGTGCTCTGCGCGCCGGTTTTGAGGCTCAGGCCGAAGGCATCCGGTATGAACCCGTTCAGGCCGTGACGGGTCATCCGGGTCATGCTGTTGGCGTTCAGAACGCTGTCCAGCAGGGCGAGGCTTTGGGCCGGCAAACTCTTATGCAGCCGTCTCAACTGCGCCTCACCGCTCAAACCCTGCAACATGCCCAGGCTCAGGTGCGCCTGGTTATTCTCCAGGAGGAGATTGGGCAGTGCACGCAGGTCGTCACGTGCAAACGTGCCCAGGACTCGCTCGATGATCGAATTGAAGGTCGCGATGCTCAGGTTATGCAGCTTATAGGCGACACCGGCATGGCGGTCGCCGTAGAACCAGGTCAGGCTGGACTTGCTCAGCGCATCGGTTTGCCGGGCCAGGCGGGCAATGAAGTGCTCGACCATGCTCGATGAGGCCAGGGGCGGGCGGATTTCGCGCTCCAGGGCCTGGGTGGGGTAGGTATTGATATGAACCTCGTCGGCCTTCAGCGCCAATTGGCGCTTGGCCAACTCGGCATCCAGTGCATGGGCCGCCAGTTCGCGCAAGGTCAGATACCGGCTGCGCTCTTCGGCCATTGCCGCCTCTATCGCCTGCAATCGCTGCAGGTGCAACTTGGACTTTTCCGCCTGGACCGTGGTGGGGCGGCCACTGTCAGTGGTGATGGGATGGACGGTCCAGCGCCCGTCCGTCTCCTGCTCCAGCAAACGGCTGTCGAGCATGGTCCGTACGTCCAGGGCACTTTCGACTTGTGCGGCCAGGTCGACCCCGCCCGCGCTGCGCCGAAACAGCCCCAGCGCCGTTTCCAGATTGTCGAATTGCTTGGCGATGATGTCCTCGATGATTTCCTGGAACACATCGCCAGCGACGGGCTTGCCGGTCACCTGGATGTGATCCATGCCGACAAACACACTGCGCTCATCCACGGACAGGAAATTGAGCAGCTCATCTTCGTGTCCTGCGGTTTTGAGCATGCTCAACAGGGCATCGTTAAGGTCGTTCAGATCTGCGAGTACCTGCAAACCCCGTGATTGGGTGTAGAGGTAAGCGTGGGAATTGCTGATCATCAGGGTGCTGGCCAGATCGACGTAATGTTGAAACGGCGCATGTATGCGCACCTTTTCTACGCTCAGCCGACTGTCGGAGGCGGTACGCGCGGCTTGGTCGGGAAGGAACAGCGTCCTCAGTTTTTGACTTTGGTCGGCGGACAGAATCATTTCCTGTTGCTTGAACAGCAGGTCAACGCGGCATTTGTCACTGATAACCCGGCTGAAAAAGCGTCGGCGTGACTGGCGGCCGTTGAAGTCCTCGTTCCAGTAGGTCTGCAACAGGCTGTTCAATAACGTTGAAAGTATGCCGCTGGTTTGTTCGATCACGCTGTCCCAACGCTGCTGGTCTTGAGCCTGTTGCTCCGGGGTATGGGTGGCGGTGTCGAGACCGATATTGGAAAAAGTATGCGTCTGGTCCGTCGGCCACGCGTGATTCACATAAAAACGCAACAGCGCATCGCGCAGGGGCTCGGAGGTGACCCATCGACGGTCTTCTGCGGCCGACTCTCGGCTGAAGAAGCTCACCCGTGTATCGCGCTGGTTCAGGCCCGGGAAATAGGGACGGGCCATGATGCCGAGCAAGGTGTCGAGCATCCCGTGCAGGCTTGGGAGTTTGCGCAACTCGTCGAGCATGACTGCTACGTTTTTCTGCTGGCCGTCCAGGATGGCTTGCTGCTGGTCCTCCATCACCGCACCCTGGATGACAGAGGTGGTCGCGGTCAGGCGCACCGCCAGCGGCAGCGCATCCTGCTCGTCGATAGACAAAAAGCGCAGCAAATCGCTGCGTTGTGCAGGTTGCCTCAGCCGCTCGTCCACTTCATTGAGCAGGGCGGTGTGGCTGTCGAACAACTCCAGCCCTGTGTACGGGGTGTAGAGCACGGCCTTTGCCTCGTCCGGCGTCGGGCTGATGACAAAGGCGCCTGCCAGTGGGGTGGGGTGTTTGCCGGTGGGGTTGATCAGCAACCTTTCCACCAGCATGGGGTACTCGTTTAAGGTCGTGTCCCTGCGTGCCGTGTCAGTGGCGTAGTACAGCGTGTGCAGCCAATTCAGATCTTTCACCGTGAAGCCCAGCGCACGCTCCCGTGGCGTGGGCTCCTTGCGGCTGACAGGATGCAGGAATTCATCGAAAAAGTAGGGCACGGTCACATTCGCCATCCGGCATCTCCATTGTTGCGCGGTTATGAACTGTCAACGTAGAGGGCGGCGGCGGGCGTGCTGCGGTAGATAACTGGCTCAGACGTCAAGCGCCCGTTGACAGCAGGCACGGGAGGCGTTGTTTAATCGTCGGTCTGGATTCTTGTTGTCTCTTCCAATTACAAAATCGGAGCTACAGATGTCTGCCCAGTCCCCGATAGTTGACAACGCGACAGCGCTCATCGGTTTCAACGAGCTGGTGGGGTTGCTGCAAGCGGTGTTCGTGAAGCACGGCACCTCGCCACAAGTGGCTGCGATCCTGGCGCACAATTGCGCCAGCGCCGAGCGCGACGGCGCCCATAGCCATGGCATTTTCCGTATGCCCGGTTACCTCAGTACCCTGGCCAGTGGCTGGGTCAATGGCCAGGCCGTGCCGGTGGTGACCGATGTCGCGTCCGGCTTCGTGCGGGTGGACGCCGGCAACGGGTTTGCCCAGCCCGCCCTTGAAGCGGCGCGAGCGTTGCTGGTGGACAAGGCCCGTAGCGCCGGGATCGCGTTGCTGGCGATTCACAATTCCCATCACTTTGCCGCCCTGTGGCCGGATGTCGAGCCCTTCGCCGAAGAAGGGCTGGTGGCCTTGAGCGTGGTCAACAGCATGACCTGCGTAGTGCCCCACGGCGCCGACCGCCCGCTGTTCGGTACCAACCCCATTGCCTTTGCCGCGCCGCGCGCCGACGGCCCGCCGATCGTGTTCGACCTGGCCACCAGCGCCATCGCCCATGGCGACGTGCAGATCGCTGCGCGCAAGGGCGAACGCCTGCCACCGGGCATGGGCGTGGACAGCCTGGGCCAGCCGACCCAGGACCCGAAAGCCATTCTGGAAGGCGGCGCGCTGTTGCCGTTTGGCGGGCACAAGGGCTCGGCGCTGTCGATGATGGTCGAGTTGCTGGCGGCGGCGTTAACGGGCGGTCATTTTTCTTTCGAATTCAGTTGGGCTGATCATCCGGGGGCGCGTACGCCGTGGACAGGCCAGCTGCTGATCGTGATCGACCCGAGCAAGACCGCCGGGCAAAGCTTTGCGGTGCGCAGCCAGGAACTGGTGCGACAGATGCATGCGGCGGGGTTGCGGCGCTTGCCGGGTGATCGGCGGCATCGCGCACGGGCGAAGTCGCAGGAAACGGGGATTGAACTTGAGGTACAGGACCTGCAGCAGCTGCAAGCGTTGGCTGCGGTTTGAAGGGGCTGCGCCCTGGGCGCAGCCCCTGCTTATCAGTGACGGCGACCGAGCAGCAGGCCTACCACTAGGCCAAAGCCTGCGGAAATCGCCACGGTCTGCCAGGGGTGACCACCGATATAAGTCTCGGTGGCATCGACTACCGGCTTGCTGCGCTCACGGACGTTGGACACTGAGTCCAGGGCTTGCTTGAGTTTGATGGCGACCTGCTCGCGCAGGGTTTCGCCTTCCTCACCCACCAGTGATGCACTGCTCTTGAGCAGTTTGTCGGATTCTTCAATCAGCGAAGTCAGTTCGCTGAAGGCTTGATCCTTGATTTGATCTTCGACGGATTGGGCGGCGGTTTTGCGGGCCATGTGTGACTCCTTGCAAGTGTAGGTGACAGTGAACAATGGAGTGTCGGGCGCTGGCAAAAGTTGCAGTTATTTTGCGGGCTGCCCATTTGCGGCAAAATCGAAATCGGGTCTTTTCGACCTACAGTGTAAGATGTCACCTATTTGTGCAGCAGGTAACTCAACATGAGCTTCAATCTCGCCAACAAGACCCTCGCCGAACGCGCCGAGCTGGAAGATGAAAAGTCCCGTCTCTATGACCTGTGGCAAACCAACCTGGGCAAGGCCAAGGGCGAAGCCGCGCGCTTGTTCGGCGAGCGCGCCAAGCGCAAGGGCAAATGGGCCGAGTGGGTGCGCGCGGAACTGGACGGCATGTCGCCGCCGGAGTTTTCCAACATGGTGCGCAGCGAAGTCAACAAGCTGATGGCCGCGGCTAAATAAAGCACGCCTCGATCGCCTCGCGAACCTTCAACAGCAAGGGGTCGAGCTGGGCCTGGGTGCGCCAGCCCAGCTCGACCGGATAACGGGGCAATGCCAGTGGGCAGGGCAGTACGCGCAAGCCGGTCAGGCGGGCGATGGCCTCGGCGGCATGCCCAGGGATCGTCGCCACCGCCGCGCTGCCCTTGAGCAGAAACGCCAAGGCGGCAAAGTGGCTGGTGGACGCGCACACCTGGCGGCTCAAGCCGTGCGCCGCCAAGCCTTCATCGGTAATGCCGATAAACCCACCCGACGACACAAGCACATGTTCGCGCGCGACGAACTCCGTCAGGTCGAGCTGTTGCTGGCCGGGCGCCAGGCTGTCCGGATCCACCAGGCAGCGATAGTCACCTTCCCCGAGCACTTGCCGACTCAGGCGCCGCTCGGCAAACCCGCCGGCGGTGATCGCCAGGTCCAGGCTGCGGTCGAGCAGGGCGTCGGCGACGATCTGGCTGTGGGTCTGGCGAAAGATCATCCGCAGCTTCGGCAGACGCTGTGCGACGCTGTCCATCAGGCGACGGCCATAGGCAATCTCGAAGTCGTCCGACAGGCCCAGCACCACGGAACGGCCCTGATAGTTCGGGCTCTGTGGATCAATCATCGCCAGGCTTTGCCGACAACGGTCCAGCGCTTCGCTGATCACCGGTTTCAATTGGTTGGCGCGCACGGTCGGCGCCAGCCCACGTCCCGTGCGCACAAATAGCTGATCGCCATATAGCTCGCGCAGACGCCGCAAACCGGCGCTGATGGCCGATTGCGTAACCCCCAGGCGCAACGCCGCGCGGCTGGCGCTGGATTCGTCGTGCAGGGCTTCGAAGGTTTTGAGCAGGTTCAGGTCGACCTGGGCGATATTGATTTGGCTCATATCATTCAGTGCTGAGGGGGGCTTCATTCATGATCAAGCTTGGCCGGAGAATGGGCAACCCCTACTGACTTGGAGTAACTGTGATGCCTGTTTCTATCGTGGCTGCTTTACAAATTGGCTCGCTACCGGGCGGCAAGGCCGAAACCCTCGAACAGATACTCGCCTATGAAGACGAAATTCGGCGCAGCGGCGCGCAACTGGTGGTGATGCCCGAGGCCTTGTTGGGCGGCTATCCGAAAGGCGAAGGGTTTGGCACGCAACTGGGTTACCGCCTGCCGCAAGGGCGCGAAGCCTTCGCCCGCTACTTTGCCAATGCCATTGATATGCCAGGCGCCGAGACCGATGCGCTGGCCGGGTTGTCTGCGCGCACGGGGGCCAGCCTGGTAGTCGGTGTGATCGAGCGCAGTGGCAGCACCTTGTATTGCACCGTGTTGTACGTTGAACCCATGGGCGGGCTTGTGGCCAAGCACCGCAAACTGATGCCCACCGGCACCGAACGGCTGATCTGGGGCAAGGGCGACGGCTCGACGTTACCGGTGATCGACACCGCAGTGGGGCGGATTGGCGGCGCGGTGTGCTGGGAAAACATGATGCCGCTGCTGCGCACCGCGATGTACGCCAAGGGCGTACAGGTGTGGTGCGCGCCGACCGTGGATGAACGCGAGATGTGGCAAGTAAGCATGCGCCACGTGGCTCATGAAGGGCGTTGCTTTGTGGTGAGCGCCTGCCAGGTACAGGCATCGCCCACGGCGTTGGGCGTGGAGGTCGCCAACTGGCCGGCGGATCGACCGTTGATTGCCGGAGGCAGCGTGATTGTCGGGCCGATGGGAGACATTCTGGCCGGGCCGCTGGTGGGTGAGGCGGGCCTGCTGACAGCGCGGATCGATACCGATGAGTTGGTGCGGGCACGGTATGACTACGACGTGGTGGGGCATTACGCCAGGCCGGATATTTTTGAGTTGACGGTGGACGAGCGCGCCAAGCCGGGTGTGCGCTATATCACTGACTAAACGCGATTAAACATGTGGGAGGGGGCTTGCTCCCGATGGCGGTGGTTCAGTTGCAGATAGGCTGATTGGTACACAGCCATCGGGGCATAGGTATCTACACAACTTTGTAGCCGCCACGGTAACCACGATGCGAAGCGAGCCGCTCTTGCTTGTGATCTTGCTTTTGATCTAAGCGCCCCGTTAAACCACGCTGGCCGCAATTCGACAGTGATTTGGGGGGTAAACCGGCAGGGATGCCGGTTTAGCCGCCCCGCGCCATGGATGGCGCGTGGCGGCGGCCCCCCAAATCACTGTCGGATTACGGGCACACCGAGCCTAGGCGAGGTGCCGAGTGGTGGGGCAAGAGCCCTTTGGTTACTTTGGGGCTCTTTTCCAAAGTGACCCGCCGTCAGGGCGGACCCCTAAGCCGCCGTTACCGCAGCAACGGATATGTACTCGCTCTGATCCAACATCCTGGTCGGCTGTCAGGCCGCCATCGGGGGCAAGTCGAATCGTCGCACCGCCCCTCCCACATTTAGGTCGCGGGGCATCAGTTAGAGAGGTTTCGGCTCCCGAGCAATCACAGGTTCAGGGCCGTGCCAAAGTTGTGTAGAGACCTATGGCTATCGGGGGCAAGCCCTAATGCCAGTCAGTTAAGGCTTTTTGTAGGAACGAGGCGGGCGGCTAGCCCTTGCTCGCGAAAAACTCACAGGCACCGCGTTCATTCAGAAAGCACACGTTATCGTTGACGTTTTTCGCGAGCAAGCTCGCTCCTACAGACGGCGGTGTACGCTTAACTGACTGGCATTAGGGCAGGCCCCCTCCCACATTGGATCTTCAGCGTTTGTCGCCGCCGTTCACCAGGTGGCGGTGTTGGGCAAATCCAGCGTGCCCCGCTCGACAAAACGCATCGTCCCAAACAGCCCACCCGCCAGTTTGCCGCGCAGTACATAGGGCAGGTTGTT
Organism: Pseudomonas sp. R4-34-07; assembly: GCF_003852375.1. Classification (NCBI taxonomy): domain Bacteria; kingdom Pseudomonadati; phylum Pseudomonadota; class Gammaproteobacteria; order Pseudomonadales; family Pseudomonadaceae; genus Pseudomonas; species Pseudomonas sp. R4-34-07. The sequence goes on from NZ_CP027760.1 coordinate 2,346,904, forward strand.
CAAGCTCTGGGTCTGGCTCAAGCCCAAAGTCTGGCGCAATACGGTGAACGCCGAAACGCTGACCGGCACCATCAGCACGGCTTCGGAGAATCGCGGAATGCTGCCGGCCTGGTCGCTGACGCCCGAGGCCAATGGCCGGCCGTTGACCTCCAGGTCCAGGGCCACGCCGTTGTAGTCGATTGGCGTTTCATTGGGGTTCTGCACCCGCAGCTTCACGGCGAAGCGTACTTCCAGGTCCTGGCTTTGCAGGGGTTCGATGCCGACCACGTTGATGTTGACCGGGTCGCGATTGGGGAACAGCGCGCAGGCGCTCAAGGTCAGTAGCAACAGCGATAGAACCATGAGCTTGCGCATACAAAGGTGCTCCTAGTGTTTGGTAACGTCCGGGTCCTGCATGACCTTGAGGGTAGAGGACTCCGGATTGAATTCATCTTCTTGCAGCTCTATGAACTCTTCCGGCAGGAAAATGTTCAGCAAGATTGCACAGAACGCCCCCACGGTGATCGGTGATTCGAAAATGTTGTGCAGCGCCTTGGGCAGGTCGCGCAGCACTTCCGGCACGGCGGCCACACCCAGGCCCATTCCCAGGGAAATCGCCACGATCAGCACATTGCGTCGGTGCAGCCCGGCTTCGGCGAGGATCTTGATGCCGGCCACGGCCACGGTGCCGAACATGATCAGGGTCGCGCCGCCCAGCACCGGCTTGGGCATCAATTGCAACACCGCGCCGATCATCGGGAACAGTCCCAGCAGTACCAGCAGGCCGGCGATGAAGTACGCCACGTAGCGGCTGGCGACGCCGGTCAGTTGGATCACGCCGTTGTTCTGGGCGAACGTTACCATCGGCAGGCTGTTGAAGGTGGCCGCCATGGCCGAGTTGAGCCCGTCGGCCAACAGGCCGGATTTGATGCGCTTGATGTACAGCGGGCCCTTGACCGGCTGCTGGGAAATCATCGAGTTGGCCGTCAGATCCCCGGCGGCCTCCAGCGGCGAAATCAGGAAGATCACCGCCACCGGGATAAACGCCACCCAGTCGAACGAAAACCCGTACTTGAACGGCACCGGCACGCTGATCAAGGGCACCTGGGGCAGGGCGGTCATGTCCACCCGGCCCAGCCACCACGCCACCACAAAGCCCAGGGTCAGGCCGATCACGATCGAGCCCAGGCGCAGGAACGGGTTGTCGAAGCGGTTGAGCACCACGATGGTCAGCAACACCAACGCCGCCAGGCCCATGTTGCTGGCGGCGCCCAGGTCGCCCGCACCAAAGCCGCCGGCCATGTCGGTCACCGCTACCTTGATCAGCGACAAGCCCATCAAGGTGATGATGGTGCCGGTGACCACCGGGGTAATCAGCTTGCGCAGCTTGCCGATGAACTGGCTGAGCACCACTTCGATGAAGGCTGCAAAAAAACAGATGCCAAAGATCGTCGAAAGAATCTCATCAGTGCCGCCGCCGCGGGCCTTGACCATGAAGCCGGCACTCAGGATCACGCTGATAAAGGAAAAACTGGTGCCTTGCAGGCATAACAGCCCCGAGCCGATGGGGCCGAAGGTACGTGCCTGTACGAAAGTGCCGAGCCCCGAGACAAACAGCGCCATGCTCACCAGATAAGGCACTTCGCTTTCCAGGCCCAGCACACCACCGACGATCAGGGTCGGCGTGATAATGCCGACGAAGCTCGCCAGCACATGCTGCAAGGCGGCAAATATCGCCGCCGTGAAGTGCGGACGGTCTTCCAGGCCGTAGATCAGGTCGGATTTATAGCGCGGGCGGGGGGCTTGAGCGTCAGACAAAATGAGGGCTCGGGTCAGAAAAGGGAGGCGCAGGATGCCAGAAACGGCCAGTCGTCAGAAGTGTAATAAATTATTTATAAAGCGCCTGCATAAAACGTCGACATCAGCCGATACCCCGTATAGGCCCACCTATCCATTACACCAGGGGTGGCCAAGGTCTGGGTAGCGCGTTGGCGCTGACGGATCGATTCGCGGCAGGCCGCTGGCGAACATCACTTCTGAGAGCCCCCTTATGTCCCTGCGTCATCTGAATATTGCCCCTCGCGCATTTCTCGGGTTTGCCTTCATTGCAGTGCTGGTGGTCATTTTGGGGGTATTTGCGGTCAACCGCATGACCCTGATGCGCCAGGCTTCGCTGGACATGAGCACCAATCAGCTGCCCAGTGTGACGTACCTGGGGCATATGACGGAAAACGTGTTGCGCATGCGCATCCTGTCCTTTCGCGTGTTGGTCAACCGTGAGCCGGCGGCCCTGCAGGAAGCCGAAGCCCGCATCGGCGTGTTGGTGGACAAGGTCAGGGTCGCGCAGACCCATTACGCCGCGTTGCCGGCAAATGTCGAGGAGGCGGTGTTGTATAAGGCATTCGCCACTACCTTGGACAACTACGTCAAGGCCCAGGCCGACATGATTGCCCTGTCCAGGCAAGACAAGGTCGATGAAATGCGCGCCCTGATCAACAGCCGTATCAAGGAAGGCACCGACCAGATGGGCGAGCAGTTGAACAAACTGATCGCCCTCAACGCCGCCGGCGCCAAGGCTGCCGATACCCAGGCAGAACACAGTTACGAAGGCGCCATTACCGGCGTCATCGTGGTGTCGGTCGCCGCTGCGTTGCTGACGGTGTTGCTGGCCTGGCTGCTGACCCGCAGCATCGTCACGCCGTTGCGCAAGGCCGTGCAAGCGGCTGAAAGCATCGCCGGCGGCAACCTGACGACAACCATCGAGGACGACGGCAAGGACGAACCGGCGCGCCTGATCAGTGCCTTGTCAACCATGCAGGCCAGCCTGCGCCAGACCATCCAGCACATTGCAGGCTCGGCCACGCAGCTTGGGTCGGCTGCCGAAGAACTGAGCGCAGTCACCGAAGAAGCCTCCCGTGGCTTGCAACAGCAGAACAATGAAATCGACCAGGCGGCCACGGCGGTCAATGAGATGACTGCAGCGGTGGAAGAGGTGGCGCGCAATGCGGTGTCCACCTCCGAAGCGTCCGGCCAGTCCAACCAGGCGGCGCGGGAAGGGCGCGACCGGGTGGTGGAGACGGTCGGGGCAATCCAGACCATGACCCAGGATGTGCAGAACACGGCGGCGATGATCGAAGGGCTGGCAGCGCAAGGGCGTGACATCGGCAAGGTACTGGACGTGATCCGTGCGATTGCCGAGCAGACCAACCTGTTGGCGCTCAACGCCGCGATCGAGGCGGCGCGTGCCGGTGAAGCCGGACGTGGCTTCGCGGTGGTGGCCGACGAAGTGCGGGCGCTGGCCCATCGCACCGCGCAGTCCACCCAGGAAATCGAGAAAATGGTCGCCGGCATCCAGAACGGCACCGGTGAAGCCGTGCAATCCATGCAGCAGAGCAACCAGCGCACCCAACACACCCTGGAACTGGCCCGCGCCGCTGGCGTGGCGCTGGAGCAGATCACCCAGTCGATCAGCCTGATCAACGAACGCAACCTGGTGATCGCCAGCGCCTCGGAAGAGCAGGCTCAGGTGTCGCGCGAAGTGGACCGCAATCTGGTGAATATTCGTGACCTGGCGACGCAGTCGGCAGCGGGCGCCAACCAGACCAGCGCGGCCAGCCATGAGCTGTCGCGGTTGGCGGTGGATTTGAATGGAATGGTGGCCAAGTTCGTTATCTGACCATTTGAAATGCAGGCAAAAGGGTGGGAGGGGGCTTGCCCTGATGCCATTGTAGGAGCGAGCTTGCTCGCGAAGAACTCAGGGGCCCCGCGTTCATTCAGAATGAACGTGTTGCCTAGACGTTTTTCGCGAGCAAGCTCGCTCCTACAGTGATAGGGCTCGCCCCTTATTTCCAGGCGCCTGGGTTCACCAGGTTCTGCGGGCGCTCGCCGGATAACGCCTGCAGCAGATTATCCACCGCACATTTTGCCATCGCCTCGCGTGTCTCATGGGTCGCCGAGCCTATGTGCGGCGTCGCCACCACATTGTTCAACCGCAGCAGCGGCGATGCGTGGTCGAGCGGTTCTTTTTCGAACACATCCAACCCGGCCGCGCGAATGGTGCGCTGTTGCAAGGCTTCGACCAGCGCCGCTTCGTCCACCACCTTGCCCCGGGAAATGTTGATAAAGATCGTCTCCGGCCCCATCAACGCGAACTCTTCAGCGCCAATCAGCTTCTCGGTTTCAGCCGTCAGCGGCAAGGTCAGGCAGACGAAATCGGCCTCCTTGAGCAAGTCCGGCAAGCTGCGGTACTGCGCGCCAAAACGCGCCTCTACCGCAGGCTTGGGCGAATGGCTGTGGTAGATCACCGGCATGCCGAAGCCAAAATGCCCACGCTGGGCCAAGGCTTCGCCGATGCGACCCATGCCGATGATGCCCAGGGTCTTGCCGTGTACATCGCTGCCGAAGTGTGCCGGGCCGATGTTCTTGTTCCATTGGCCGGCGCGCACCATGTCGGCCAGTTCCACCACGCGTCGGGCAGTCGCCAGGATCAGCGCAAAGCCGGTGTCGGCGGTGGTTTCGGTGAGTACATCCGGGGTGTTGCTGAGCAGGATGCCGCGCCGGGTGAGGTAGTCGATATCGTAGTTGTCCACCCCCACGGAAACGCTCGCCACCGCCTCCAGCTTCGGCGCAAGATCAAGCAGCCCGGCATCCAGGCGCAGGCTGGCGCCCAACAGCCCGTGGGCGTCGGGCAGGGCGCTACGCAGTTGGGCCAGGCCGGTCTCGTCGAGTGCGTCGATCAGGGTTACATCGGCTTGCTCATGCAGGCGGGCCATCAGCGGCGCGGAGAGTTTCTTGTATAAAACCACGGATTTTTTCATCAGGAATGGGCCTTTATTTCGAGGGTAGCCACGGGCTCGCGTACGCGGTCGCTGGCGCCGGGCTTGAGGAAAATCGTCAGCACCACCGACAGCATCAACGCACCGCTCATCAACAGGTACGAAGCGCCCGGCGAGCCGGTGCTGCTATTGAGGTAACCCACCAGGTACGAACCGCCGAACGAGCCCAGTGCGCCCATGCTGTTGATCAGCGCCATGGCGCCGCCGGCGACGTTGGCCGGAAGGATTTCCGGAACGATGGCGAAGAACGGACCATAAGGCGCGTACATGCACGCCCCGGCGATCACCAGCAGGGTGTAGGACCACCAGAAGTGTTCAGCCCCGAGCGCGTAGGAGGCATAGAAAGCGATGGAGGCAACCAACAGCGGCGGCCAGACGAAGCGTTTACGCTTTTGCAGCTTGTCCGAACCCCAGGACACCATCAGCATGCCGATCACCGCCGCCAGGTAGGGCAGGGCTGACAGCCAGCCGGCTTCGACCATGTCCATTTTCAGGCCGGCCTTGAGGATCGACGGCAGCCACAGCACGAAGCCGTATACGCCAATGCTCCAGCAGAAGAACTGCAGCGCCAGGATGATCACCTTCGGCGAGCGAAAGGCCTCGGCGTAGTTCTTCACCGCCTTGATCCCGACTTGCTCGGCGGCCAGGGCAGTTTCCAGGCTGTGCTTTTCCGTGTCGCTCAGCCACTTGGCGTCCTTGGGACGCTCGTCGGCCAGCTTCCACCAGATAAATGCCCATAACACCGCCGGCAGGCCCTCGATGATAAACATCCAGCGCCAGCTGAAATGCTGCACCAGATAGCCCGAGACCACCGACATCCACAGCATGGTCACCGGGTTGCCGAGGATCAGGAAGGTGTTGGCCCGCGAGCGTTCCGCACGGGTGAACCAGTGGCACAGGTACACCAGCATCGCCGGCATCACCGCGGCCTCGACCACCCCGAGCATGAAGCGAATGACGATCAGCATGTAGGCGTTGGAGACCACCCCGGTCAGGGTAGCCAGGCCGCCCCACAGGATCAGGCTGACGAAAATCAGCTTTTTGACGCTGCGCTTCTGCGCGTAGATCGCCCCCGGCACTTGGAAGAAAAAGTAGCCGAGGAAAAACAGCGCGCCGAGCAGGGACGACATGCCCGGCGTGATCATCAGGTCTTCGGCCATCCCCGAGGCGGCGGCGAAGCCGTAGTTGGCGCGGTCCAGGTAGGCCAGGCTGTAAGTGATAAACACGATGGGCATGATGTACCACCAACGGCGGGTGGCGAGTTTCACGGTTTCCATAAGGTTGCTCCTGAGCTTGTTGTAGTTGTGGCAACAGGGAGATTGGGTAATGGGTCAAGCAACGGATCGGCTGGGTAATTCGGCGCGGGTGGGCAGCCCTTCCATGTCGCCGCGGCTCTGTACGGCGCGGCTGCCGATCCAGTTGCCGCGTTGTACCGCCTCGGGAAAGCTGGCGTTTTCCAGCAGGGCGCTGATCATGCCCACGGCAAAACCATCGCCGGCGCCCACGGTGTCGACCACCTTGTCCACGCGCACGGCGGCGACAAAGCCCTGGTCCATCTGGGTGCGGTAATACGCGCCATCGGGCCCGAGTTTGATTGCCACCGCTTCGGCGCCCAGGTCGAGGTAGAACCCGGCAATATCCGCCGGGTCATCGAAGCCGGTAAGCAGCTGGCCTTCGCCCAGGCCTGGCAATACCCAGTCAGCCAGGCCGGCCAGGGCGTTGATTTCGCGGATCATCTGCGCCTGGCTGGCCCACAGGGATGGACGCAGGTTCGGATCGAAGGACACGCTGCGCCCGGCCTTGCGCATCTGTGTCATCAACTCCACGGACAATTCGCGGGTGGCCTCGGACAACGCCGGCACAATCCCGGTGGCATGCAGGTGACGGGCTTGCAACAGAGCCGGGCTGATGGCGGCAATCGACAGATGGCTGGCCGCCGAACCTTTGCGGAAGTACTCCACCTGAGGATCGGCGCCAGCTTCTTCGCGGGACTTGAGCTGGAAACCGGTGGGGTGCAGCGGGTCGATGGCTACGTGGCTACAGTCCAGGCCTTCGTTGACCAGGGTGTCGACCACGAAGCGCCCGAGGGAGTCGTTACCCACCCGGCTCAACCACGCGACATTGAAACCCAGGCGCGACAGGCCAATCGCGACATTGCTGTCGGCCCCGGCAATGCGCTTGTGAAACTGGCCGACCTGGGCCAGGTCGCCGGTCTGCTCGGCGACGAACATCGCCATGGTCTCGCCAAACGACAGGATATCGATCTCAGACATGGGCATTCTCCACGCGGGGTTGGCCAAGGCGGGCGAGGGTGGCGACCTGTTGCGCAGTGACCTGGATCAGGTCGTCGCCCTGCAGCGGAAATTCCACCGCCCGGGTAATACCTTGGGTCATGTGCGTGAGCAGTTGTTCCCACAGATGCAGGTCGGTGGCGCCAGGCGGCTGGGCTACCAGCTTGCCGTCCGGGCGACGGGCCACGGCCTTGCAGTGCAAGTAGTCCACGTGCCGGCCCAGCAGGCGCGCGGCGGTGAGCGCGGATTGGTCCTGCCATTGCCAGTTGCCGATGTCGAAGGTCATCCTGACCGGCAGGCCCAGGCGGTCGACCTCGGTGAAAAACCGTTGCATCGGCTCGATCCGCCCACCGTGCAGGGTCTGGTCATTTTCTACCAGCAGCTTGACCGCGTGGCGATTGAGCAGGGCGTGCAGGCTTTCGAGGTCGTTGGTGTCGGTGAAGTAACCCAGGGACACTTTCAGCCAGCGCGAGCCGAAGGCCTGGGCGCGGTCCAGGGTCGCGGCCAAGTCTGCATTGGGCTGGGCTCGGCCGGCAACCCAGAGTTCCAGGGGCGAGGAAAACACCGATTCCAGGCCTTGCTCGGCGGCGGCCTGGGCCAGGGTGCCAGGCGGTTCGGTGGTCAGCAGTTCTTCACGCCATTCGATGCGTTGGGCACCGGCGGCGTGCAGCAGCGCGACAAAACTCAATTGGCCCTGCTGGCGGACCAGCTCGGCGCCGTAGCTGGAAAGGCTGATAGAGACGGGATATTCATGCATTGTTGTTTACCTCTGAAACCGGTTTCATTTTTATGCGCAGAACAACATGTGGGAGGGGGCTTGCCCCCGATAGCGTTGGGTCAGCTACAGCTAAGCTGACTGATATACCGCAATCGGGGGCAAGCCCCCTCCCACAGGGATTTGGGTGGAGCCTCGGATGATCAGTTGGGGCAAAAAATCCAGGGTACGCGTCGGGGCTGTATCACCGCGCAAGCGCTTGAGCAGGCAGTCGAACGCACTGGCACCAATCGCCTCGGTCGGCTGGGCGAGCGCTGTGATGCCACTGCCCACCAGCGGATACCAGTCGAGGTCATCCAGGGCAATCAGGCCGATATCGTTGAACAGATGGCAGCCCAACGCCTTGAGCGCACGGGTGCACGCCAGCGCCGCCACGCCGTTGGCGCAGAACAGCGCTTTGCGCGCGGGTTTGGCCAGGAAGATGCGCAGGTGATTTTCCAGCGCGTCGTTCAACTCGAGTACGGCGCCGTTCATGTCCGGGCGGTTGGCGACTTCAGTTTTGAAACTGTGCAGGCGTTCGAGCCGTGAACTGGTGCCGTCGGTCGCCTCGCTCACCAGCAGCACCTCGCGATAACCCTGCTGCTCAAGGTGCTCCAGCGCCATACGCACCGCCGCCGGGTTGTCCAGCCCCACCAGGTCGCTGTGCAGCGGCTCGACCTTGCGGTCCACCAGCACCAGGGGCATTTCCCGTTGCAGTTCCAGCAGTTGGTCGAGGTGATGGCCGAGGGTGTTCACGATCAGCCCTTCGATGTTGTACGAACGCAGCGCCGCCAGGTGCTGGCGCTCTTGTTCGTCATCGCGGTCGGTGTTGCATACCACCAGGCTATAGCCATGCTGGCGGCAGGCGGTTTCGACGCCGTGCATCACGGCAATGGAATAGGGGTTGCGGATATCGGCCACCAGCATGCCGATCAGGCGCGTGCGCCCACGTTTGAGTCCACGGGCCATCTGGTTGGGGCGGTAACCAAGTTCATCGATGGCTTGCTCGATGCGCAGGGCGATGGCATCGGAGAGCAGGGCGCGGTCATCGCCGATAAAACGCGACACGCTGGCCTTGGACACACCAGCGCGCTCGGCGACATCAAGCATGGTCACGCGGCTGCGCTGGGCGGCGGAAAATGAAGTCACGGTGGCGGGCCTTTCTTATTGGAATAGAAAATTTGGGGTCAGGCTGAAACCGGTTTCAGAAGACACCATGTCAGCAAACGCGTCAAGAGTTGTACGAAAAAATTGCCGGCAGCCCGAGCCTTAATAACCGACGAATGGCAAGGAAAACCTGTCAAGTCTGACAGTAGTCGCACTCCCCAATCAGGTGCCTAATCGTGCTCAACAGGCGGCCTTCGAATAGGAGCATGCACCATGGACACGCCCGGTAACGGACCATTGCCCACCCTCCGTAAACAGCGCAATGGCGTGCTGATGCTGGACCCCTTCGCAGAGATCGTCGGCGTACCGGTATCAGACCCGGACGGGCTCATCGTCAGCCCTTACAACGCAATGCCATTGGAGTGCTGTATCAAAAAATGGGCACCGGGGCCAACGCTGGGCCGTACCAATACGCTCCAATTGATCTGGAAGGTGGGCGGCGTTGAGCGAGTCGCTGACTTCGTCGTTTTTGACGAAATATCTTTTGCCGCAGCGACCTTTCCTTACTCCCTGTACGTGCCAGCACACTACATGATGGATTTCGACGCAGTCATCGAGTTGCGGTATCGGGTTGTAGAAGAGGGCAGCCCGGATGTGGATTCACCTCCCCGAATGCTGAGGCTGGACCGCAATCCTCCGGTGTTTGTTTCACCTTCCGATCATCCCGAGTTTGTCGATTCTGACATTGCCTCGTCTGGCATTACCGAAAGCGTTCTTGCCAATTACGAATTCATAGAGATCAAAGTGCCGAAATTCCTAGTGCGAGAGCGAGATGATCAGGTTGCCCTGTATTTGTCGGATGAAACGCCGCCGTTTCCTATGATTTATGACTATATCCAGACGTTTCACTTCATTGACGAACCCCTGGTGCTCAGGGTTCATCGCGACCTGTTCCGCGCGCTGCCCAACGGCAGGGCTTATATGACGGTGCGTGCCTACGACAGGGCGGGAAACTACAGCCCCCTGAGTGCTTCGATGGATTTTATGGTCAACCTGATTCCGTCTCCCGGTAGATTGCCACCTCCCGAAATCCGGCCGCCGGCCTACTACGATCTGCTGCTCAAGCGCGATGATGCCCGCGCCGGCATCGCGGTCGTTATTCCGACGCAATACGACGGATACGCCCCAGGCGACGCCGTGGTGGTCCTCTGGCACGGGCGACCGGTTGCGGAAACGCCGATCACTGGTTTTCCATTTACCGTGACTGTCCCCTGGTCAATTTTGCGTATACCGGGCCCGCTAATGCGTGAGTCGGTACCTGTGCAATACGAAATACGTCGAGCGGGCCGGCCCCCTTTTCCATCACCGGTACGTTCGTTCGAGACAGACTTCACGATTGCAGGCCAGGACCATGCCAATGCCCCCGCGTTGCTTAACGCTTCACTGACCAAGGTGCAGGTGTTCGGCAATGGGTCGGGGTTGTTCAATGAGCTGGATTTGCGCGACCGAATCGCTGGTGCCAGTGTATGGGTGCGACTTTATATGGACCCGCAACCGGGCCAAGTGCTTTCACTGTACTGGGGCAATAGAGGGCCGGTGGCCTATTACACGGTCCAGCCAGGCGATGTCTATGATCAATTAATCAGGTTTGTGCCGGATGTATCCGGCAGCCTTGTTGTGGAAGAGGGCAATCACCCTGGACTGCCGGTTCATTACACCACCAGCAACGGCGTGAATGAACAACTGGCCCCAGACACGTTGGTCAATGTTCACGTTGACCCCTTGATCGATTTTCCCGACCCGGAAATAAAGCACACGTTGCATGGGAGTGTTCCTTATCTGACCTGTGCCTCACGCCCTGCGATCTGTCACGGGGTTCGGTGGAAAGTGCCTGTTGTGGCACCGATGGACGTTGGCGATGTCATCTATTTTTTTTGGCAGGGGTTCAGGGCTAACAACTGGTCGGACCCTATCCTCGGCACCGAGTTTGAAGGCAGCTTAACGTTGATATCCGAACATTTTATTAATGGGGCCGAGATAGTCGTGTTGCCTTGGGAGACTAAAATTGAGCCGATGCGTAACTTTGCGTCCGCGACAGCAAAATATTTCGTCTATCGAAATGGCGCGTTGTTGGGCAAGTCCAGTGAGGGGCCGAAAGGGCGCGTACGTATAGATCGAAAGTCACCTGGCGGCGATTACCCCTGCCAGCCTGGAGACCCCGGCTTTTGCGATGGTACGGACTTGCAATGGTTGCCTGCAGCGGTGGATGACACGCGCGAGTGAGTGGTCGGCCACAACAGTATAAAGCGGAATGATTCGACGCTATGCCAACGGCTGTTCGGGTGTTGTATGGCATGTTTCATTGCTGGTTCTCAATACGTTAAGCATGCGCTGGGTTATCCGTATTACAGGCTCGCCTCAAGGCGGCGAGTATTTCAACACGGGTGCATATAACTACGGTGAGTGACTTGATATGAAAAAGAAACTAGGCCCTTTCGCCATTCAAAAGAGCAAACTGGCAGACCCTGTACCCATTTCGCTGCCTGCGGCAGTGCCGCGCGGGTATGTTGATAACACCCTTTATCCTGGTTTGCTGACCCGCGCTGCGGTGGATCAGGATCTACTGCTGGACATTCCAGCGTGGTTACCTGTCCCGTCCCCGGCGGATCCTGCCACTCGAGATAATTATATTGATGACACGGGTAACTTCGAGTCCGGCTATATTGGCCAAGACGTGCATCGTACGGCAGGACCGTATGTGGCCCGGATAGCTGAGATTGAACTAACTGAAGGCACTCACTCGTACAGTTATAAGGTGACCAATACCTTCGGCACTAATATCTCGGGTTCCAATACGGTCACGTTTATTGTCGATCGAACCGGGCCCTACCAGACTGCCGGTATTGCTCCGCGACCGTTGTCGATGCCTGTCGGGCATTCCGGGCCGCTGGATGCCAAATATTTTGCCGATAACGGCAATGAGGCAAGATTTCCAATTCCCAATTATGACGCCTTTGATGCACAGCTGGGAGACACATGGGAGTTGCTGGAGGGGCCTTTCGGAGATGTCGTTGCATCAGGCCCGGTGTTTCCCGATGAAGTCGTGGTACTCACCCTGGATCAAGCGAAGAAGTGGGAAGGCGCTCGAAGCCTTTATTACCGGTTACGCGACGCTTCCGGCAACCCCAGCATTCTGCCTTCGCTCGGGTTATCGGTGGTCATTGCCATCATGCCTGCTCCGGTCCTTCAGACGCCGGGCGTCAGGTTGGCATTGAGCCTTACGGGGGTCGGCGATCGCCTGATCGACCGGATGGATGCGGCTGCAGCGTCGGGAATGGATGTGATTATCCCCAACTATGTCCCGGATCGCAGTAAAGACAACCTTTACGTGCGCCTGACCACGTTGCACGGTAATCAGCAGGTCGGTCCCATCCCGCTGGGATCCACTGCGCTTCCTTATAATTTCCCGGTGGATTACCCGGTACTGCGCATCTTATATGGTTCGAGCAACGGGCCTATCGCATTGACGGTAGAATATGCCGTTGAGCGTGGCGGTGTGTTCACTTGGGTGCTCACGGCTGCGGTGATCGAGCTATACCTGTTCGCGCCCGGCCCGGTCAACCCTGCCGAGCCTGACTTGAACAACCCCAATCTGCCCGCGCCTGTATTGACGGGGCCCGTCTCGGCATTGCCGAATGCGCTGGACCCACGTGACGCGCAGCAGGACGCGCCGGTCGCGGTGACTTTGTGGAGTGCCGCGCCCTTGCCTTCAGCCGGACCCTTCACAATTGAACTGTATTATGGGGGCGAGCGGGTTGACAGTGTTGCGGTTGATAACACTACGGCGAACCCGGGTGATGTCATTCCTATGCATGTGCCATGGCCATTCATTTCCAGGCAAGGCAACGGCGTTGGGATTCCATTGCAGTATCGAATCGTCACGACGACTAGCATCAACGCCAACTATTCATTGGTGCAAGGTATTGATGTCTCGGCCAATGTCATTACATTCCAGCAGCCTTCGGTGGTCGGTGCCATCACCACACCAACCGGGCAGGTCATCATCGGCTGCTCTGCGGTTCCACAGCCAAGTGATACCCTGATGGTTTTCGTACCGCCCCATCCTCTCATTACTGAGGGAATGGTCATTCCTTTAGAGTGGATGGCATTCAGCGATGACGCAGGACTGACGCCAATTTCCGCGGCTTCGGATACGTTTACTCACACGGTCAATAGCAGCGAAGTGGTTACAGGTTTCAGAGTTGCTGTCAGACCGGGTAGTACATTCATCAAACCTATCAACGCGGCGAGCCTTTCTGCCGGCTCCGTACGTATCAAGTATTTGGTACCCATTGCAGGTCCCAGTCCGGTGAGCTCTATCGAAACACTAGCCTTGGTGCGTACGTATCTGTCGGGCTCAACGCCAACCTATTGCGACGGAACCACCTGGGCTTAACAGGTTGGGCTTGAAGAGGACCTGCAATGGGTCTTCTTCAAGCCTGCGTTGCTCGACGCTGCGATTTTGGCTGCTTTGGTTAGGACAAGTCCTACATACCCCTTCCTCCCTATTTCTTAATCTGCGCTCCGTCACGGCCTGCCCCTGCCTTGCTTGGTGCCGGTCAATTCGTTCCCTGATGGGAAGGTTCTTCACGGGTATGCGCGCAAAATGAGAATGAATGCTTTTTTTAGAAAACACCCTTTGGCCATTGCCATCCAGGCACCCGCCATGGGGTTCCTGATACTCGGTACTTCGGTTGCCGAGGCTCGACAGGAAGTGTCTCAAGGGCAGGAACGCACGATTGGGGCGGGCTATTACGTCGACAACTGGTATGTCACGGGGGACTCTCACCTGATTTCTAACGGGGCCACCTTGCGTCAATCCCAAGTGGTCGGATCGAGGATGACGCTGAATGAAGGCACCATTGCACAAGAAATCCAGGCGTCCGGTGGCTCGAAAATCACCTTGAATGGCGCGACAGTTCAAGCGCGTAGTTCTTCTCCCTATGCGATTCATTTGACCGGTAGCACCGCAGACATCAACAACAGCACGGTCACCAACCAAGGCGGTGTAGGGATCAGTGCGGGCCGCAATTTTCTGACGTCGAACGGCTCGACCGTAAATGTGTCCGGCAGCACCGTTACGGGCACCACCATGGGCGCGATTGCTTCGGCGTTCAGCCAATTGAACTTCATCAATTCGGACGTGATTGCGACGGATGAAACCGGCGTGGGCGTCCGGCTGCTGGGTGCCGGTGCGACAGCCAGCGGCAGTCGCATCGTCGGCGGCCAGAATGGCGTGGAGCTGCGCTACGAGGCGAGCGACAAGAACTCAAGCAGCCTGGTGCTGGACGGTTCCCATGTCGAGGGTCGTAACGGCGCGGCACTGTTGGTGATGGGGGATGAGTATGGTGCGACTGATGCCGACATCAAGGTCCTCAATGGTTCTACCTTGACCGGCGACAACGGCAATATCCTGGAAGTGACCGGTGGTTCCACCGCGAACATGAACGTGGATAACAGCTCACTGTTCGGCGACGTGGTGGTGGAAGAGGGCAGTCATGCCAAGGTGCAACTCAACAACGGAGCCTGGCTGACCGGCCAGTTGAAAAACGTCGCCGAGTTGAGTGTGAACGAAGCGTCCAACTGGGTGCTGGTCGGCGACAGCAATGTCGACGCCTTGAAGATGGGCGGCGGTGCTGTGACCTTCGGCGGGCCAAATGAGTTCTACCAGTTGGATGTGAAGAGCCTGGACGGTAACGGCACCTTCGTCATGCACACCGACTTTTCCACCAACCAGACCGACTTCCTCAACGTGCAGGGCAAGGCCGAAGGTAACCACAGCCTGCTGTTGGCGGCCACCGGGTCCGAACTGGCCAAGGGCGAGCCGATCAAGGTGGTGCACACCGAAGGCGGTGATGCGCAGTTCGCCCTGGCGGGCGGCACCGTTGATATTGGCGCCTATGATTACGGCTTGAAGAAAGAAGGTACCGACTGGCTGCTCGACCCCTCTCGTCGCGGCACCAGTACTACCGCCCACTCGGTGCTGGCCTTGTTCAACAGCGCGCCGACCGTGCTGTATGGCGAGATGAGCATCCTGCGTACGCGCATGGGCGAATTGCGCTTCAGCGAAGGCGCGGGCAACGGTATGTGGATGCGCAGCTACGGCAACAAATTCAATGTGGCGGCCAACAAGAACGGTGCGGGCTATACGCAAAACCAGAAGGGCTTCACCATCGGTGCCGACGCGCCGTTGTCCGGAGGGGACGGCCAGTGGATCGCCGGTATGATGGCCGGTCACAGCGTCTCCGACCTGAGCCTGAACCGTGGCAGCAGCGGCGAGGTCAAGAGCTACTATGTGGGCGGTTATGCCACCTGGCTGGACGCTGAAAGCGGTCTGTACTTCGACGGTGTGGCCAAGCTCAACCGGTTGCACACCGACAACAATGTGACCATGAGCGATGGCAAGAAAGCCAAAGGCAACTACGCGCAAAACGCCGTGGGTGCCTCGGCTGAGTTCGGTCGCCATATCAAGCTGGACGACGGCTTTTTCGTCGAGCCTTATGGGCAGTTGTCGGCCACCATCACCCAGGCGCAAAGCTACGACCTGACCAATGGGTTGCACGCCAAGGGTGATCGTTCCAGTTCGGTGGTCGGGAAGCTGGGTGTGACGGCGGGCAAGAACATCCAACTGGAGAGCGGCGGTATCCTGCAGCCTTACTTGCGTACTGCGGTCGCCCACGAGTTTGACCAGAGCAACAAGGTGTTCATCAACGACCAGAGCTTCAACAACGACCTGTCCGGCTCGCGCATCGAGCTGGCGGCCGGTGTAGCCATGGCCGTATCGGAGAACGTCAAGCTGCATGCCGACTTCGAAACCAGCCAGGGCAAGAAGATCGACCAGCCTTGGGGCGTCAACTTCGGCGTGCGGTACGACTTCTGAAGTTGTCGTTCGATTGAACAGGGGGAAGCTACGGCTTCCCCCTTTTTTTTACATTCAGATCACTACACTCAGCCAGGTCGAACCCAGCAGAAGCAGGGCCATACAGCGGTTGAAGCGTTGCATGGCACTTGGCGAACGCAGGAACTGGCTTGAGCCCGCACCCAGCACGGCCCAGGTTGCCAGGCATGGCAAAGAAATCAGGAAAAAAACCATCGACAGGGTCATTACCTGGCTCTGGCGTTCGGCACCATTACCCGCAAATACACTGACCACTGCCAGCGCCATCATCCAGGTCTTGGGGTTGATCAATTGCAGGCTGGCGGCACCGCTGAAACCCAGTCGCTTTTGCGCTGACTGTACGTCCAAGGCCTCCACTGGCGCGCTGAAAATCTGCCAGGCGAGATAGCTCAGCCAGGCCACGCCGGCCCACTGCATCGCACTTTGTACCTTGGGCAAATGCACCAGTGACTGGCCCACACCGGAGCCCACCAACAGCACAATGCCTGCTGCACCCAGGCAGGCGCCGAGGATGATCGGCAGTGCGGCCTTAAAGCCATACCGCGCGCTGTTACTCAGCACCAGGATATTGGTAGGACCCGGGGTGATGGAGGCGACAAAGGCAAACAGGATAAACGGCAACATGGCGGGCGACCCCCAATAATCAATTGATGGAGTCGATCTTCACAGGCCTGAACGCTACCTGTCTGGAACATTTGAGCAACGCTTGCGGTACGCGGCGGGCGTGAGGCCGTAGGCGCGCACGAACCAGCGGCCCAGGTGACTCTGATCGGCAAAACCCAGGGCCATCGCCACATCCGCCGGTTGCTCGCCCTTGCCCAGCAAATGCCGAGCGCGAGCCAGGCGCAGTTGCACCAGATAGGCGTGAGGCGGCAGGCCGAACGCGCTCTTGAAGGCGCGACTGAGGCGGAAGCGGTCGACACCGCAGGCCAGAGCCAGTTCGTCCATGCCGATGTCTGCGTGCAGATGGGCATGCAGGTATTCCCTGGCCTTGTGCGCCACCTGCGGCAATCGCGGGTCCTCGCGGTAGCGGATGCGCCAGTAGAGGTGGCCGGTGAGGCGCTCCAGCAATTGGTCCATGGCGCGTTGCCGCACAATGCGCAGCTCGCCGCTGTGCAAGGTTTGAAAGGCCTGGCTGGTGGCCAGGGCCAGGCGCGGATCGCCGGTCAAGGTGCTGGCGAAACTCAACTGGCTGTCCAGCGGCGCCTCTTCGAACACTGCGCTCACTTCACGCGCCAACCAGTGCGGGTCGAGGTACAGCATGTGATAGGTGAAGCCGTCCGGGGTGGGCGCGTCGCCGTCGTGCAACTCACCGGGTTCCACCAGGAACACTTGGCCCGGTACGCTGTTGTGGCGCGTGCGGCGGCAGTTGAATTGCTGTACGCCTTGCTCGGTGACGCCGATCAGGTAGCTGTCGTGCCAGTGGGGATCGTAGGCGTGGCCCTCGAAATGCGCGCGCAGGGTCTCGATGCCGGTGTCGGCGTCCTGGGACAGATCGATCCAATTGTGCGCGGCCATACAACACCGAGGGTGAATGTGTATCGCCATTAGCGCCCAAGGGCGGCCAGGCGTCTAGAAGGTTTGTGCAACTCAGCCAAACAGGCCTGCGGCGATATTGATCGAAAACCCCAGAATCGCCGTGTTGAACAGAAAACCGATCAACGATTGCCCCAGCACCACCTTGCGCAAGCCACGGGTGGCGACGCCCACATCGGACGTCTGCACCGCCACGCCGATGGTGAAGGAGAAATACAGGAAGTCCCAATAGTTGGGCGTGAGCAAGCCTTCGGCAAAACGCAGCGCCGGCTCCTTGCCGTTCCAGGTGTAATAGAGCCTGGCGTAGTGCACGCTGAAAATCACCCCGATCAACAGCCATGAACCGATCACCGTCAAGCCGGTGAAGCCGTAGTGCAACAGACGTTCGGTGGGCGCCAGGTCTTTGCTGCCGACCAGTTCGAAGGTGATGGTGGCCAGGCTGGCGATGGCGGCGATGCACACCGTGAACAGCACCAGGCCGGCGTTTTCGTCCTCGACCTCGGCGATGCGCTTGACGTCCTCTGCCTTGGCACGGCTGGTCAGCCACAGCATCAGCACCAGGTAGGTCCAGACCCCGGCGTTCCAGCCGATCAAAATTTTGCTGGCCAGCGTATCGGCGGGTACCAGGATGCCCACGGCGAGGCCGAGCACGGCGGCGGCTGAGAGGCGAGGGTGGGTGCGGGCGAGGAAGGGCATGGCGACTCACAATAGGCAGTAGTGAGCACCATAGCTTATTCGGTTGTACTTGATCATGAACTTGATCGATAACCCCTGTAGGAGCGAGCTTGCTCGCGAAAAACGTCCAGCCAACGCGTTCTGTCTGAATAAACGCGCAGGCCCTGAGTTCTTCGCGAGCAAGGGCTAGCCGCCCGCCTCGCTCCTACAAAAAGCTTAATCTGCCGTGTGACGCTTGCGCACCAGTTTCATCACCACCACAAAGAACACCGGCACGAACACCACCGCCAATGTCGCGGTGATCATCCCGCCGATCACCCCCGTACCAATCGCCTGCTGGCTCGCCGAGCTGGCACCGGTGGCAATCGCCAGCGGCACCACGCCAAGGATGAACGCCAGCGATGTCATGATGATCGGGCGCAGGCGCAGCCGCGCCGCCTTCAAGGTGGCGTCGATCAGATCTTCACCCTGCTCGTACAGGTCCTTGGCGAACTCGATGATCAGAATCGCGTTCTTCGCCGACAAACCGATGATGGTGATCAAGCCGACCTTGAAGAACACATCGTTGGGCATGCCGCGCAGGCTCACGGCCACCACCGCGCCGAGCACGCCCAGGGGCACCACCAACAACACGGAGGTCGGGATCGACCAGCTCTCATACAAGGCCGCCAGGCACAGGAACACGATCAACAGCGACAGGCCCAGCAACAACGGCGCCTGGGAGCCGGACAAACGTTCCTGCAACGACAACCCCGTCCATTCCTGGCCCAGGCCCGCCGGCAACTGGCTGACCAGGCGCTGGATTTCGTCCATCGCCTCGCCGGTACTGTGGCCCGGCGCCGCTTCGCCGCTGATGGCGATGGCCGGGTAGCCGTTGTAGCGGGTCAATTGCGTCGGGCCCTGGGTCCATTTGGCTTCGACAAAGGCAGACAACGGCACCATCTTCCCGGCGTTGTTGCGCACGTTGATCTTCATCAAGTCCGCCACCTGGCTGCGCTGGTCGCCTTCAGCCTGCACCACCACACGCTGCATGCGGCCCTGGTTGGGGAAGTCGTTGATGTAGGCCGAACCGATGGCCGACGACAGCACATTGCCCACATCGGCGAACGATACTCCCAGCGCATTGGCCTGCTTGCGGTCCACTTCCAGCTGCACCTGCGGCGCTTCGGCCAGGGCGCTTTCGCGCACGTTGGCCAGCACCGGACTTTTCCCGGCAGCTTCCAGCAGCTCGGTGCGCGCAGCCATCAGCCCCGCATGGCCGACGCCGCCACGGTCCTGCAGACGGAACTCGAAGCCGCTGGAGGTGCCCAGGCCGTCTACCGGCGGCGGCAGGATCGCATAGGCGATCGCATCCTTGAGCCCGCTGAAGGCCATGTTGGCGCGGTCGGCAATCGACGCCGCGGAGTCATCGCTGCCGCGCTCAGACCAGTCCTTGAGCGTGGTGAACGCCAGCGCCGCGTTCTGCCCGGAACCGGAGAAACTGAAACCCATGATCATGGTGGTATCGCCCACCCCCGGCTCGCTGGCGTTGTGCGCCTCGATCTGCTCGGCCACCTGCACCGTGCGGTTTTTGCTGGCGCCCGGTGGCAGCTGGATATCGGTGATGGTGTAGCCCTGGTCTTCCACCGGCAGGAATGAGGAGGGCAGGCGACTGAACAGCAGCCCCAGGCCCACCAGCAATACCAGGTAGATCAGCAGGTAACGGCCGCTGCGCTTGAGCGCATAGGCCACCCAGCCTTCGTAGCGGTCGGTGAGCTGTTCAAAGCGTTTATTGAACCAGCCGAAAAAACCACCCCTGGCATGGTGCTCGCCCTGGGCAATCGGCTTGAGCAAGGTGGCGCACAGCGCTGGCGTCAAGGTCAGGGCCAGAAAGGCCGAGAACAGGATCGAGGTGGCCATCGACAACGAGAACTGCTGGTAGATCACCCCCACCGAGCCTGGCATGAACGCCATCGGCAGGAAGACCGCGACCAGCACCAGGGTGATACCGACAATGGCGCCGGTGATCTGGCCCATGGCCTTTTTCGTCGCCTCCTTGGGCGACAGGCCTTCAGTGGCCATGATCCGTTCGACGTTCTCCACCACCACAATCGCATCGTCCACCAGGATGCCGATCGCCAGCACCATGCCGAACATGGTCAGCACGTTGATCGAAAAACCCAGCAACAGCATGGTGGCAAAGGTGCCCATCAACGCAATCGGCACCACCAGCGTAGGGATCAGGGTGTAGCGCACGTTCTGCAGGAACAGGAACATCACCGCGAACACCAGCGCCATTGCCTCGAGCAAGGTGTAGACCACCTTGGTGATCGAGACTTTGACGAACGGCGAGGTGTCGTAGGGGATCTTGTATTCCACGTTGGCCGGGAAATAGCGCGACAGTTCGTCCATCTTCGCCCGCACCAGGGTCGCGGTGTTCAGCGCGTTGGCCCCCGGCGCCAGCTGCACGCTGACGGCGGTGGACGGTTTGCCGTTCAGGCGCGTGGAGAACTGGTATTCCTGGCTGCCGACTTCGACCCGCGCCACATCGCCGATGCGTACGGTGGAGCCGTCAGGGTTGGCCTTGAGCACGATGTCGGCGAACTCCGCCGGCGTCGACAGTTGGCCCTTGACCAGAATGGCGGCGGTGATTTCCTGGGTGTTAGTGCCCGGCAAGTCGCCGATGCTGCCCGCCGACACCTGGGCATTCTGCGCGCTGACGGCGGCATTCACGTCGGCCGGGGTGAGGTTGAAACCGATCAGCTTCTGCGGAGCGATCCAGATACGCATGGCACGCTCGGCGCCATACAGCTGGGCCTTGCCCACACCGTCCAGGCGCTTGAGCTCGTTCATCACGTTGCGCGCCAGATAATCGCTGAGCGCCACGTCATCGAGCTTGCCGTCGCTGGATGTCAGCGTGACCAGCAGCAGGAAGCCGGCCGAGACTTTCTCCACCTGCAAGCCTTGTTGCGTCACTGCTTGCGGCAGGCGCGGCTCCACCGCCTTCAAGCGGTTCTGCACATCCACCTGGGCCATTTCCGGGTTGGTGCCCGGCTGGAACGTGGCGGTAATGGTCGCCGAACCGAGGCTGCTCTGGGACTCGAAATACAGCAAATGATCGGCGCCGTTGAGCTCCTGCTCGATCAGGCTGACCACGCTTTCGTCCAGGGTCTGGGCCGAAGCGCCAGGGTACACCGCGTAGATTTCTACCTTTGGCGGCGCGACGTTGGGGTATTGGGCCACCGGCAATTGCGGGATCGCCAGGAAGCCGGCCAGCAAGATGAACAGGGCCACCACCCAGGCGAAAATCGGGCGGTCGATAAAGAACTGCGGCATGGCGGGTTATTCCTTTACGAGCGGGCTGTCGTCCACTTCAACTTTTTCACCGGGGCGCGCGTGTTGCAGGCCCTCGACGACAATGCGGTCACCGGGCTTGAGGCCGCTGCTGACCACCCAGCGATCGTCGATCACTGCGCCCAACTCCACCGGCTGCTGGCGCACGCTTTGCTCGCCGTCCAACAACAGCACCATGGGGATGCCGGCGCTGTCGCGGGTGATGGCGCGCTGCGGCACGCTGAGGCCTTGCTGGTCGACGGCTTGTTCCAGGCGCACCCGCACGAAGCTGCCGGGCAGCAGGTCGAGGTCCGGGTTGGGAAATTCGCTGCGCAGGATGATCTGCCCGGTGCCCGGGTCGACGCTGATCTCGGCGAACAGCAGCTTACCCGGCAACGGGTACAGGCTGCCGTCATCCTGGATCAGGCTGGCCTTGGCCTGGTCCTGGCCGACCTGCTGCAAGCGACCGGCGCGAAACGCGCGGCGCAGGTCATTCAGCTCGCGGGTCGACTGAGTGAGGTCGGCATGGATCGGGTCCAGTTGCTGGATGATCGCCAGCGGCGTGGCTTCGTTCTGGCCGACCAGGGCGCCTTCCGTCACCAGCGCACGGCCGATGCGCCCGGAAATCGGTGCAGTCACCGTGGCGTAACCCAGGTTCAACCGGGCCCGCTCGACGGCGGCCTTGTTGGCGGCGACCTCGGCGTTGGTCTGGCGCAGGGCGGCGCGGGCGTTGTCGTATTCCTGGCCGCTGATGGCGTTGCCTTCCACCAACTGGCTGTAGCGCTGCTCTTGCAGGCGCGCCTGGAACGCATTGGCCTCGGCTTTGCTCAGGTTGGCCTGGGCGCTGTCAAGGTCGGCCTTGAACGGGGCTGGGTCGATGCGAAACAGCACGTCGCCCTGTTTCACGTCACGGCCTTCGTTGAAGGCCCGTTGCATCACCACCCCGGCCACCCGTGCGCGCACCTCGGCCATACGCGGCGCAGCGA
Organism: Pseudomonas sp. R4-34-07; assembly: GCF_003852375.1. NCBI lineage: Bacteria > Pseudomonadati > Pseudomonadota > Gammaproteobacteria > Pseudomonadales > Pseudomonadaceae > Pseudomonas > Pseudomonas sp. R4-34-07. Next base: position 2,369,337 of record NZ_CP027760.1, read on the forward strand.
TACGCCCGCTCAATTCGCTGGTGATGGACAGGGGCTTGGCCTGCAGCGTCTCGATGCGCACTTTGGCCAGCGGCGCGTGCGGCGCCTCGGCTGTGGAGTTGTCACACGCGCTCAGCGCCAGGGTGAGCGCCAACAGGCAAAACGGCGCAAACAGATTCTTCGACATGCTCTTATCCCAATATTGACTGGCGCATCCTAAGGTCACCTGCGCCGTGGTGCTGTGAAGCTGTGTAGTGCGTCTGTGAAGAAATGTAAGGGCCGGGGCGCTTGGCCTCGGGGGCGTATATCCTTGCACAACCTCGCTGACAACAAAGACCAAATGTGGGAGGGGGCTTGCTCCCGATGGCGGTGTGTCAGTCACAGATGTATTACTGACACTCCCTCATCGGGAGCAAGCCCCCTCCCACATGGGGTTTGCGTACGACTTATCATTGTATTTTCTGGAAACACCTTCATGCCCAACATCCTGCTGGTGGAAGACGACGCCGCGCTCTCCGAGCTGATTGCCAGCTACCTGGAACGCAATGGCTACCACGTCAGCGTGCTCAGCCGTGGCGACCAGGTGCGCGAACGCGCGCGCCTGAACCCGCCGGACCTGGTCATTCTCGACCTGATGCTGCCCGGCCTCGACGGCCTGCAGGTCTGCCGCCTGCTGCGCGCCGACTCGGCGGGCCTGCCGATCCTGATGCTCACCGCCCGTGACGACAGTCACGACCAGGTGCTGGGCCTGGAAATGGGCGCCGACGATTATGTGACCAAACCCTGCGAGCCACGGGTGCTGCTCGCCCGTGTGCGCACCTTGCTGCGCCGCAGCAGCCTGTCGGAACCCCAGGTGGCCAGCGACCGTATCATCATGGGCAATCTATGCATCGACCTGTGCGAGCGTACCGTGACCTGGCGCGAGCAGGCGGTGGAGCTGTCCAGCGGCGAGTACAACCTGCTGGTGGTGCTGGCGCGACATGCCGGTGAAGTGCTCAGCCGCGACCAGATCCTGCAACGCCTGCGCGGTATCGAATTCAATGGCACCGACCGTTCGGTGGACGTGGCCATCTCCAAGCTGCGCCGCAAGTTCGACGACCACGCCGGCGAAGCGCGCAAGATCAAGACCGTGTGGGGCAAGGGCTACCTGTTCAGCCGTTCCGAGTGGGAATGCTGAGCCATGTTTCGAGTCCTGCTGCGCCTCTACCTGATCACTATCGTCACCTACAGCGCGGCGATCTACTTGATCCCCTCCCTGGTGATCCAGCTGTTCGAACACCGTTACATGAACTACAACATCGAGCAGACCCGCGGCCAGCAGAAGCTGATCGTCAAGCAATACGTGCGCGCACCGGTGGAGCGCTGGTCACAGGTCACCGAGCAGCTGGGCCGCGATTTTGCGCCGTTGAAGGTGCAATTGCTGCTGCGCCAGGATGCGCGCTATACCCCGGCGGAAGAAAAACTGCTGGAACAGGGCAAATCGGTGGTGCGCCTGGGGGAGTGGGGCTGGATGGAGGAAATCAGCTCGCCGATCAACGAGCAATTCGTGGTCAAACTGACGGTACCGCCCGATCCATTGGACATGAACGTGCTGTATTGGGCGATCAACGTGCTGATCGTCGCGGCGCTGCTCGCCTGCCTGCTGGTGTGGCTGCGCCCGCACTGGCGCGACCTGGAGCGCTTGAAAAGCACCGCTGCGCAATTGGGGCGGGGCAACCTGGCCGAGCGCACGCTGATTCCCGCCAGCTCCAGCATCGGCAGCCTCGCCTCGGTGTTCGATACCATGGCCGACGACATCGAACACCTGCTCAATCAGCAGCGCGACCTGCTCAACGCGGTGTCCCATGAACTGCGCACGCCGCTGACCCGCCTGGATTTCGGCCTGGCCCTGGCGCTGGCAGAGGACTTGCCTGCGGCCAGCCGGGAGCGCTTGCAAAGCCTGGTGGCGCATATTCGTGAACTGGATGAGCTGGTGCTGGAGTTGCTTTCCTACAGCCGCCTGCAAAACCCGGCGCAGGAGCCGGAGCGCGTGGAGGTGGTGCTCGACGAATTCATCGACAGCGTATTGGGCAGTGTCGACGATGAACTGGAGAACCCCGAGATCGTTATCGACGTGGCGCTCGACTGCGCCGTGGAGCGCTTCAGCCTCGACCCGCGCCTGACCGCCCGTGCCCTGCAGAACCTGTTGCGCAACGCCACGCGTTACTGCGACACGCGCATCCAGGTCGGCGTCAGGGTCTGCCCCAACGGCTGTGAAATCTTCGTGGAGGATGATGGCATCGGCATTCCGCCGGACCAGCGCGAGCGCATCTTCGAACCGTTCTACCGTCTGGACCGTAGCCGCGACCGCGCCACCGGTGGTTTCGGCCTGGGCCTGGCCATCAGCCGGCGGGCCCTGCAAGCCCAAGGCGGCAGCTTGACCGCCGAGGCTTCACCCTTGGGCGGCGCGCGGTTTCGTGTGTGGTTGCCTGCCGTCGATCCAGCGATTAGAAAATAACTGCGAGACGGCGCACACTGTGGCCCCCGCTTTACCCGAAGAGAGATTGGCAATGACTGGTGTCCACGCGTCCGCTCAGCAAGGTTTCTCTACCCAGGCCCGTACTTACGCGCAAGGCCGCCCGGGCTACCCGCGACAACTCACCGGCTGGCTGGCCGACGCGCTGGGCATCGATGCCCACTCGACCGTGATCGACCTGGGGGCCGGCACCGGCAAGTTCACGCGCCTGCTCAGCAGCCTGGCGCCGACGCTGATCGCCGTCGAACCGGTGATGGAAATGGGCGCCCAGTTGGTCAAGCTGCTGCCGGGCGTACGGCTGGTCAATGGCACGGCCGAGTCCATGCCTTTGGCGTCCGCGAGCGCCGATGCGGTGGTCTGCGCCCAGGCCTTCCACTGGTTTTCCAGTGAGGCGGCGCTGGCGCAGATCCACCGTGTACTCAAACCCGAAGGGCGTTTGGGGCTGGTGTGGAATGTGCGCGATGAGTCGGTGGACTGGATCGCTGCCATCACGGCCATCATTACCCCCTACGAGGGCGACACCCCGCGTTTTCATAACGGACGTTGGCGCGAGGCCTTCACCGGTGAGTATTTTTCCGCCCCTGAACTGACCTGCTTTGCCTATCACCATGTCGGCAGCCCGAAGGAAGTGATCATGGACCGCATCCTGTCGGTCAGCTTTATCGCCGCATTGCCTCCTGCAGAAAAAGCCGGCGTCACGGCGCAATTGCAGCAACTGATCGACACCCATCCCGCCTTGAAGGGCCGTGACACCGTGGCCTTTGCGTATCAGACCCAAGCGTATGCCTGCCGGCGATTAGCAGGAAAGGCATAAAGTCAGATCATATTGATATAAGTGGTTATAAGAAAAATCGCTATCCTGCCGCCAGAATTTTATAAGGCCGCAGGTAGCTGTAATGGATGTGGGTAATGTGGGTTTCGTGGTTGCCGGCCTGATCGTAGGATTTATCGTGGGCATGACCGGCGTGGGTGGCGGCTCGCTGATGACGCCGATCCTGTTGTGGTTCGGCATCAACCCGGCCACCGCCGTTGGCACGGACCTGTTGTATGCCGCCATTACCAAATCCGGTGGTGTGCTGGTGCACAGCAAGAACCGGAACATCGACTGGACCATCACCGGCTGGCTGACCCTGGGCAGTGTGCCTGCGGTGCTGCTGACCCTGTGGTTCCTCGCCAGCCTGCACACCGACCCCAGCGCCATGAACGCGGTGATCAAACAGGCACTGGGTGTGGTGTTGCTGCTGACGGCCCTGGCGATCCTGTTCAAGCAACGCTTGCTGGCGTTCGCCCAGCGCCATGCCGGTGACGACTATCACATGCGCCCGCGCAACCTGAATGCGCTCACCGTAGTAACGGGTGTCGTCCTTGGCACCATGGTGGCGCTGACCTCCATCGGTGCCGGCGCGCTGGGTACCGTGGCACTGTTCATCCTGTACCCGTTCCTCGCCACGCGCCGCCTGGTGGGCACCGAGATCGCCCATGCCGTGCCGCTGACCCTGGTGGCGGGCCTGGGCCATGCGAGCATGGGCAATATGGACTGGCACCTGCTGGGCTTTTTGCTGATGGGCTCGCTGCCGGGCATTTACCTGGGCAGCCACATGACCGGCAGGATCCCGGACGCGGTGCTGCGTCCGTGCCTGGCGGTGATGTTGATGGCGGTGGGCTACAAACTCGCGTTCTAAGAGGGGCGCGGTCCCGCGACAGTTCGGGAGCCGAAGCCTCTCTGACTGAAGCCCCGCGTTCCAAATGTGGGAGGGGGCTTGCCCTAATGCCAGTCAGTTAAGCGTACACCGCCGTCTGTAGGAGCGAGCTTGCTCGCGAAAAACGTCAACGATAACGCGTGCTTTCTGAATGAACGCGGTGCCTGTGAGTTTTTCGCGAGCAAGGGCTAGCCGCCCGCCTCGTTCCTACAAAAAGCCTTAACTGACTGGCATTAGGGCTTGCCCCCGATGAGCATACGTATCTACACAACTGTGTAGCAGCAGCCTACGCTAACCACGATGCGAAGCGAGCCGCTCTTGATCTTGCTTTTGATCTAGGCGCCCCGTTAAACCACGCTGGCCGGAATTCGATAGTGATTTGGGGGGTAAACCGGCAGGGATGCCGGTTTAGCCGCCCCGCGCCATGGATGGCGCGTGGCGGCGGCCCCCCAAATCGCTGTCGGATTACGGGCACACCGAGCCTAAGCGAGGTGCCGAGTGGTGGGGCAAGAGCGTTTTGCTTACTTTTGCGCTTTTCAAAAGTGAGCCGCCGTAAGGGCGGAACCCATAGCAGCCGTTACCGCAGCAACGGATATGTACTCGCTCTGATCCAACATCCTGGTCGGCTGTCAGGCCGCCATCGGGAGCAAGCCCCCTCCCACATTTAGGTCGCGGAGCATCAGTTAGAGAGGCTTCGGCTCCCGAGCCGTCACAGGTTCAGGCCACGCCAAAAGTTGTGTAGATACCTATGCCCCGATGAGGGGATGTCAGCAACACATCCATGACTGACCCACCGCTATCGGAAGCAAGCCCCTCCCACATATGGAACCGGCCTCAGGCCTTGGCCGGGCCGTTGCCGATTTGCCAGACAAACGGCGGCTCAGTGCCGTTGATCACCCAGTCACCGACGATCCGCGCCTTGTAGATCAGCGGATTATGCGACGCCACCGTCCGCGCATTGCGCCAGTGCCGGTCCAGGGCCTTGCCTTGGCGCACATCCGAGGCTCCCAACGCGTTGAACAGTTGGCTGGTGGCACGCTGGATCAGCTCCGAGACCACCACCTGGGCCGTCGCCGATTCGATCTCGGCCGCCACGTTGGCCTCGCGCTCGGCCACCTCATCCCCACCGAAACGTGCCAGATAAGCCCGTTGCGCCGGCAGCGCGGCCTTCAACGCACTGGCCTGGGCGGCGTAAACCAGCGCGGCGACTTCGCCGACCACCTGTTGAACCTGCGCGTCCTGGCTGACGTGCGGGGCATTGCCGTGGCTGTAGATGCGCTTGCGGCTGCGTACCTGCTGGGCCACGTCGTTGAGCGCGGCGCGGCCGATGCCGGCCAGGGTGGCCAGCAACACCAGTTGATAGAACGCGGTCTGGTATTTGAAGCGCTCGGCAAAGTCGATCACGTTGTGCGCTTCGACCACCGCATCGGTAAAGCGCGTGGTGCCGCTGCCGGTGGTGCGCTGGCCAAAGCCGTCCCAGTCATCGCTTTGCACCACGCCTGGCTGGCGCGTGCGGGTGGCGGCGATCACGTCGCCGCCGGTGTCGCTGCGCCGGGCGTACACGTCGATCCAGTCGGAAAACAGGCTGCCGGTGCTGTAGAACTTTTCGCCGTTGAGTACCCAGTCGTCACCGTTGGGGCTGACCTGGGTCACCACATCGCCAATTGCGACAGCGCCGATTTCTGTCCAGGCGCAGCCGACGAGGTCGCCGTCGACAAAACGCTTGAACCACAGGTCGCGCCCCGCGCCCGGCGGCGCGTTCAGGCGGTCTTCGGCAAACGCGAAATGCCCGCGCAGGGCCTGGGGCACGTTGGAGTCGGCGGCGGCGAGTTCGATCAGCAGTTCAAACAGCTGCGGCAGGGATGCACCGCCACCGCCATATTCCACCGGCACTCGCACCGCGCCGAAGCCGGCTTCCTTCAACCAGCGGATCGGCTCATGGGGCAGGGTGCGGCTGTGCTCGCGTTCAACCGCGCCGTCGGCGATGCGCTGGAAAATAGGGCGGAAACGTTCGGCCAGGGTGGTGTAGTCGACGCCGATGGACAGCGGGTTGATGACGTGTTGCTCGGTCATGGGGGTGGGCTCCTGGGCAGTGATCAAGTCCCAGGGTGGTTGCACACTCCGTGCCGGGCGCGCGGGCCCGTGTTTACGGCGCGGGGACGCCCGCCACTGTTGCTCCAGCAACAGCATTTGGACAAAGCGCAGCGATCCATGACAGTCGCGGCACGCCGTGCAAACCTGGGTTTTGCGCCGCAACCCGCACGGCCACGGCGTTTAACCGTGACTGGCACACTTGCTGCTCAAGCCCTGGGTACATCCCTGTGTGCGAGGAACTGTTCAATGAGTCAGCAAGCCGTGAAATTTGCCTATTGGGTGCCCAACGTCAGCGGTGGGTTGGTGGTCAGCAAGATCGAACAACGTACCCACTGGGGCATCGACTACAACCGTAAACTGGCGCAACTGGCCGAAGCCGCCGGCTTCGAATATGGCCTGACCCAGATCCGCTTCACCGCCGGCTACGGCGCCGAAAACCAGCACGAGTCGGTGGCCTTCAGCCACGCGCTGCTGGCGGCGACCACCACCCTCAAGGTGATTGCGGCGATCCTGCCGGGTCCGTGGCAACCGGCGCTGGCGGCCAAGCAACTGGCAACCATCGACCAGCTCACCAACGGGCGTATCGCGGTGAATATCGTCAGTGGCTGGTTCAAGGGCGAGTTCCAGGCGATCGGTGAACCCTGGCTGGAACACGATGAGCGCTATCGCCGCTCCGAAGAATTCATCCGCGCCTTGAAAGGCATCTGGACCCAGGACGATTTCACCTTCAAGGGCGACTTCTATCGCTTCAACAACTACACCCTCAAGCCCAAGCCGCTGGGCCAGCCCGAGGTGTTCCAGGGCGGCAGTTCGCGGGCGGCGCGGGACATGGCCGCACGGGTGTCGGACTGGTACTTCACCAACGGTAATACCCCGGAAGGCATCAAGGCCCAGGTCGATGACATCCGCGCCAAGGCGGCGGCGAATAACCATTCGGTCAAAGTCGGCGTCAACGCCTTCGTGATCGCCCGCGACACCGAGGAAGAAGCGCGTGCCGTGCTCGCCGAGATCATCGATAAAGCCGACCCGGAAGCGGTCAACGCCTTCGGTGACGCGGCCAGACAAGCCGGCAAGGCATCGCCGGAAGGCGAGGGCAACTGGGCCAAGTCCAGCTTTGAAGACCTGGTGCAGTACAACGACGGCTTCAAGACCAACCTGATCGGCACACCGCAGCAGATCGCCGAGCGCATCGTGGCGCTCAAGGCGGTGGGCGTGGACCTGGTGCTGGCCGGTTTCCTGCATTTCCAGGAAGAGGTGGAGTACTTCGGTAAACGCGTGTTGCCGCTGGTGCGTGAGCTGGAGGCCAAGGCCGCGATCAAGCAGGTGGCTTGAGGTTCAAGCGCTCGCTTGCAGCGTCAATACTTCGAACCCATCGGCCGTCACCGCTACCGTGTGTTCCCATTGCGCCGAGAGGCTGTTGTCTTTGGTCACCACCGTCCAGCCATCCTTGAGGCTGCGCACCTTCGCGCTGCCCTGGTTGAGCATCGGTTCAATGGTGAACACCATGCCTTCGCGCAGCTCCAGCCCGGTGCCGGGGCGGCCGAAGTGCAGGATTTGCGGCTCTTCGTGCATTTCCTGGCCAATGCCGTGGCCGCAGTATTCACGCACCACGCTGTAGCCATTGGTGTGCGCATGGTGCTGGATCGCATGGCCAATATCACCCAGGCGGGCGCCGGGCCGCACCTGGCGGATGCCCGCCCACATGGCCTCGAAGGTCATCTCCACCAGGCGCTGCGCCTTGGGTGAGACATTACCGATCATGTACATCTTGCTGGAGTCGGCGATAAAGCCACCTTTTTCCAGGGTGATGTCGATATTGATGATGTCGCCATCCTTGAGCAATTGCGTGGCGCTGGGCATGCCGTGACACACCACTTCGTTGATCGAGGTATTGATGCAGAAGGGGTAGTCATATTGCCCGAGACTGGCCGGGCGGGCTTTGAGCTCCTGGCGGATGAAGGTTTCGACGGCGCTGTCCAGCTCCAGAGTGGAGCGGCCGGCGACGACAAAGGTGTCGAGCATGCTGAACACCTGGGCCAGCAGGCGCCCGGCTTCGCGCATGACCACCAGCTGCTGTGGCGTCTTGATCATTGGCTGCGCCCTCGGATCAGGTCGGGTTTGTCCAGCAACAGCTTGTTGATCAGCTCGTTGTAGGGCAGGTGGGGATTGAGTTCAGCCAGTAGGCCGATCTTGATCCAGAACTCGGCTTGAGCGTTGATGGAGCGGTCCATCGCGGCGCTGGCCAGGCGCAGCTGTTCGTGCAGTTGGTCGGTGATCTTGACGATGCCCATAAGCTTCACTGTGTTGGGTTGATATACAAAGCGTATATGTTTCGTATGGTTTGCGTAAGTCCCTCTCGACCCAACGACGACAGATGAATTGGTTGCCATATGTTGCTGGAAAAACCGGCCTGCGCACGCGTCCTGTGGGTTAAACGTTTAATCGAAGTGGTTCGCCGAGGATGCAGACAGTCAGATTTTTCATATATAAGCGCCGTCAGCGCTTATGAAGAATGGTTACAACAGCAGGAGATTTTGCCGAGTAGGCTTATTTCTGTAGGCGTCTTCCAGGGCCGGCAAGACGTGGCAGGCAAGTGCCTGCCGGATACTCATAAAACCATTGGCAGTCTCAACAAAGGAGAGGTTAGCCATGCTTTCGGAACTAGAGCTTCGCAGCATTATTGAAGGAAGTTTCCTGCCTAAGCGGTGTGAATGCACCAAAGCCGAAGACGCTTCACTGACGATCCGGGTGTACGACGACCGCGACCGTGATCGAGTGGACTTGGAGGTCAAGGGTATAAACGCCGACAAACTCGACAGCAGCCGCGCCATTTGCAACCTGATCGCTGAACTGCGTGAAGACCTCAAGCACAGCCACACGCCTGTCCTGCAACGAGCAGGAGGGCGCAGATTTTAAGGGTGTGCTTCGTTCAACGCTGACCTGTGGGCCTGGTAGTTGCCAGGCCCTCAAACCATACGGTCTTCACCAACTCATACGCACCCCGGCATTGCCGCTCACGCCCTCCTGGGCGTTGCCATCCAGGTTGGTGGTGTAGTCCGCCGCCAGGTAAACGCTCACCGTTGAAGACAATCGGGCGACAATCCCTACGCCCACATCGGCGGTGGACGCCTTGTGATCACTCTTGATGCGGTCCACATCATCGTAAGTCACCGTGTCCCTGCCGCCGAACGTACGCCAGGCATTGGCGCGCACGTAGGGCTCGATGGGGGTGTTGCCCACCAGTTGGCGGCCCTTGAGGCGTGCACCAACACGGCCGGTCCAGTATTCCTGGGAATCGAACGCTACCTTGGAAATGCCGTCGTGCTGGCTGTCCAGGTCGATGGTCTGGCGGATCACCTGGACCTGGGGCTCCACCACCCACTGCTCGGACAGGGTGATCGGATAACCCGCTTCGGCGGACAGCGCCAGGGCGTGGCCCTTGGTGTTCATCTTCACGCCACGGTCGGATTTGTTTTCACCGTCCAGGCGCGTGAACATCGTGACCACATCGACGTACCCACCTTCGGTGCCGGTCAAGGTCCAGTAGGCGCCGAAATTGTCGCCATCCAGTTTCACCCGTCCCGAGCGCCGATCCTGGAAGCCTTCGGCAAACCCCTTGACGTCGCCGTTCAAGCGACTCTGCCCGACGAACAAGCCAAACCGTTGCAGTTGCCCACCGCTGGTGTGCGCAGCGTAGAGGTCGTGCCCCACCTGATAGCCCTTGACGCTGCCGTCGAAGCTTGGCGATACGGTGCCCGACCAACGCTTGTTGAAGTCGCTGCCATAGGCCCGCGCCCAGCCGGCCGGCACCGCGCCGGTTTCGCTGAGCAGGCTTTGCTCGCCCTGGCGGTCATGGAAGGTGCCCAGGGCCATGCGGGTCATGACTTGCGCGGCCGGGACCACTACCGAGTACACCGGCACTTCCAAACGGTACAGCGCGATAGGTTCGGCACCGGGCACCGCCGTCGGCACGGCCGGGTTGCTGGCGGCCGATTGCGGTGAAGTGGCTGCCGCGACTTGGCTCGGCGGTGGCGCCGGGGGCTCGATCGGCGCGACCGGTTGCGCGGTTGGTGGCTCCACCGGGGGTTCATCGGGGTCGACCACCGGCGGCGTCGGCGGAATCGGCGGAACCGGCACCACCACTGGCGGAGTGGGCGGCACTGGCGGCACGGCGGGTGGCTGCACGGCCACCACCGAGGAGCGCAGGTACCAGTTGTTTTCCGTGCCGGCGGTCACGCCACCTTTGAACAGCCGGTATTCATAGGCACCGGCCGACACCGAGCCCTTGAGGGCGAAGGCATCCGTGCTGCTGACCGCGCCGTTGACGGCCTGGACCACCTCGATGCCGCTGTTCTGGGTAAAGCCACCGGCACCGCCGAGGTTGGTCACGGCCAACTGGGTATGGCCGCTGAGCGTGCCATTGGACACCACCAGCTTGTCGGTGGCGGAGCTGTCGTCACCGAGCACGGTTTGCAGCCACAGTTGACCGTTGTTGCCCACGTAATTGCCATGCACCGTGAGCGCATCGGCGGCACTGGCGCTGCCGGTGGTCATGTCGATCGTGCCGGCGTTGTTCAGCGTGGCCAATTGGCCGGTGGTGTAGGGGCGAATGGCGCCTTGCGTCACGGCCAGGGTGCTGCTGCCATCGATGTTGAACGTACCGGTGTTGCTGGTGCTGTCGCCGAGGAAAAAGTCACCGGCCAAGTCAAAACGCGAGGCGTTATTGAGGTTGACCGTCTCCCAGCCGACATAGCGCGCAGCGTTGCCGGAGGTGGTGTTATCCAATGTCAGCTGATCATTGCCCAGACCACCGTCAATCGACGGCGTGGCGGCCAACCGGCTTTCAGTAAGGCCGCTGAGCAAGGCGGTATCGTCACCATCGCCCATCAATACTGAAGACTGGATCTCACCGCCGTTGCGCCAGGTGAATGTGTCGTTGCCGAAACTGGCGCGGATTTCACCTTTGATCACGCCGCCGCTCACCCTGATGATGTCATCGCCGCCGCTGGTGCTGATGTTGCCGCCTACGCTGCCTGTTCCCGAGATGTCGATCCTGTCCTTGCCGAACCCGGTGACCAGGTTGCCGAGGATCTCGCCGCCGGTCATCTCGTATACGTTATCGTCCAGCTTCATGTCGACCCGGCCAATGGTGCCGCCGGTTTGTCTCGCCACGTCACCGTCGACGAATTCTCTTTCGATGACGCCGCCGGTTATCAGAAAGGTGTCGAGGCCATCGCCCTGGGCCAGAGAAGGAATTCGCCCGCCGTTCATCACGAAGTCATCGATGCCGGGGCCTTGTTGCACAGCACCCAGGATACTGCCGTCATCAATCAGGATTCGATCTTCGCCCGCGCCGAACGTGACAGGGCCGTTGACGGTTCCCGTACCACCGGCGGGCAGCGACAGACGATTGTTGCCCTGAAGATCGGTGAGTCCGGCGGTGCTGGTGCCGCTGTCGCAGACGTAGGTATCGTCGCCGGGGCCTGGGGTAAAGGCACACGCGGAATGCGCGGCCTGGGGGGTGATGTACTGCAGTGAAAGGATGCCGACAGCAATAACGGCTCGGGTTGGAAAGCCTGAGACCTTGGTCATAACGTGTCCTACGTTGTGTTTTTATTACTGCTGTTCTTTGGTCTAGCACACACCTCGTTCATCGGTGAAATTTCTGACAAAAGGTTGCAGGCCACGCAGTGCATGGCCTGTGGGGCGCTCAGCCGAGCTGGCTGCGGTAAGGCAGGTCCGGCCCGGTGCGGGTGCAGGTCAGCGCCGCGGCGCGAATCGCAAAGCCGAGCATGGCGTCGATCTGTTCGCGGCTGAGCTGTTGCAGCCCCGCGACCGAGTCCAAGCGGTGCTCGGTCAACCAGGCGATCAGCGCCGCCTGGAAGGTGTCGCCGGCACCGACCGTATCGGCCATCACGATGTCGATTGCCGGTTGCGACCAGTTGCCGTGGCGGCGGCTGAACACGCTGGCGCCATCGCCGCCACGGGTGAGAAATACCAACTGGCAGCGGTGTTGCAGCCAGCCTTGCAGCACGCTTTCGGGGGACTGCTCGGGGTAGAGCAGGTGCAGGTCTTCATCGCTGACTTTGATCAAATCCGCATGCTTGACCAACTCCGTCACACGGTCGCGCCACAGCTGGATGTCCGGTTGCGGGTTCAGCCGTACGTTAGGGTCGAGGCTGATCAGGCGCTTGCCGCTTTCGCGCTTGACCAGCGCCAGCAGTGTGTCGCCAATCGGCTGTACCACCAGGGAAAACGAGCCCACATGCAGCCCGCGAATCTCATCACCCAAGGGCGGCAGGTGCGTCATCTGCAGTTGCCGGTCTGCGCAGCCTTCGCCACGAAAGCTGTATTGCGGTGAACCATTGGCGCCCACGGCCACCATGGCCAGGGTGGTCGGCGCGTCAAAGGGCACCAGGAAATCTTCACTCACGCCTTCGTCCTTGAGCACCTGTAGCAAGCGCCGGCCCAGGTAGTCATGGGAGATCCCGGCGAAGAACCCGGACTCGATTCCCAAGCGGCGCAGGCCCACCGCCACGTTGAACGGCGAACCGCCGGCAATCGCCGTGTAATTGAGCTTGGCAGCCTGCCCGTCGGCATCCTCCTCGCTGAAAAAATCGAACAGCGCTTCACCACACACCAGATACATAGTCACTCGCTCTTAAAGGGTTGCCACAAGCTGTTGATAGCGCTCATAGGCCTGTTGATAGGCGCTCACGTTGGCCGGCACCGGCACGGTACGGCTGGCCGGGTCCAGGCTCACGCATTTGTCGCACAGGCTGGCCAGGGATTCGCCGGACTGGCACCACGCCGCCTGGATCGCCGCGCCCAGGGCCGCGGCCTCGCTCTGTTCGGTACAGACCACTTCGGTGTTCATGATATCGGCGACCATCTGCCGCCACAGCGGGCTTTTCGAGCCGCCGCCGATCAAGCGGATGCGCAGGCTTTGCAGGCCGGTCTGGCGCAGCAGGTCCAGGCCATAGCGCAAGCCGAAAGTGGTGCCTTCGACCACCGCGCGGCACAGGTTGGCGCGGGTCAGGTTGGTCATGGTCAGGCCGTGCAGGCTGCCGGTGGCCTGGGGCAGGGCGGGCACCCGTTCGCCGTTGAGGAACGGCAGCATGCTCACCCCGTCCGCGCCGATGGGGGCCTGCTCGACCAGGGCATTGAAGGCGTGCAGGTCGAGTTCGAACAGCTCGCGGATCACCCCGGTGGCGTTGGTCAGGTTCATGGTGCAGATCAAGGGTAACCAGCCGCCGCTGGATGCGCAGAAAGTGGCGACCGACGCCTGGGGGCTGACGTTGGGCTGGTCGGCAAAGGCGTAGACGGTGCCCGATGAGCCCAGGCTCATGGTGATCACCCCAGGAGCGATGTTGCCGGTGCCGATGGCGCCCATCATGTTATCGCCGCCGCCGCTGGCGACCACCGCGTTGGGGTTGATGCCCAGCCGCTCGGCGATAGCCGGCAGGATCGTGCCCACTGCTTGATCGGCTTCAATCAGCTCAGGCAGCGCCGCCTGCAGACGACCACTGGGGTCGATGTGCGCGAGCAGCGCCACGTCCCATTCACGGCGGCGCACGTTGAAGTAGCCGGTGCCCGAGGCATCGCCATATTCGGCGACGGCGCGGCCGGTGAGCCAGTAATTGAGGTAGTCGTGGGGCAGCAGGATATGGGCGATGCGCGCAAACAGGTCCGGGTGCTGTTCACGGGTCCAGAGCAGTTTGGACACCGTGTAGCCTGGCGCAATAGCCACGCCCAGGCGCTCCAGCGAGCCGCTTTCGCCGCCCAGATGGTGCAGCAGGCGCTCGTTTTCCGCAGCGGTTTCGGTGTCGCACCACAACTTTGCCGGGCGCAGCACCTGACCCTGGGCATCGAGCAACACCAGGCCGTGTTGCTGGCCGGAAACACCGATGCCGAGGATGTCCTGGCCGTCCACCCCGGCCTGTTGCAGGGCGCGGTGGGTGGCTTCGGTGAAGGCGTCCAGCCATTCCTGGGTGTGTTGCTCACGCCGGCCATTGGCGCCGCTGATCAAGGTGTGCGCGGCGGCGCCCAGGCCCAGCACCTTGCCGCTGGAAGCGTCGAGGACGATGGCTTTGGTGCCCTGGGTGCCGCAGTCGATGCCGAGGAACAGGTTTTGCTGGGTCATGATGATTTGCTCAGCAGTCTTATTGTTGGAGTGGTAACACAGTCAAATGTGGGAGGGGGCTTGCTCCCGATAGCAGTGGTTCAGTTGATAAATCTGTGACTGATATACCGCTATCGGGAGCAAGCCCCCTCCCACATTTCAAGCCAGTTTGTTCAGGAGGTTCTGTAGGGTCGCGCTGACGCCGTTGTCACGCAGGCTCACATAACACCGCTCGAACGCTGCCACAAATGCAGGCGAGTTGGGAATAGCCGTGCCGAAAATCTCTTCAACCCCCAGCAGACGCTGGCTGATCAGGGCGTCATCACTGACCAGCGCCTGGCAGAACGCGGCACGCGGATCGGGAATCGTATAGGCCACGCCATTTTCGTCGACACCCTTCAAATACAAGGCCCAGGCGGCCACCACCAGCGCCGCGCGTTCAGTCTCACGCCCATCGGCAATCAGGCGGTTGATGGTCGGCACGGTGAACTTGGGAAACTTCGACGAACCGTCCGAGCACACCCGTTCCAGCTGGTCGGCAATCGCCTGGTTGGAGAAGCGGTCGACCAGGGTCTGCTTGTACGCCGTCAGGTCGATGCCCGGCACCGGTGCCAGGTGTGGCGTGACGTCGAGGTCCATGTAGGCGCGCATGTAGGCGACGAACAGCGGGTCGTTCATGGTGTCGTGAACAAACCGGTAGCCCTTGAGAAAGCCCAGGTACGTCAGGGCCAGGTGACTGCCGTTGAGCAGGCCGATCTTCATTTCTTCGTAAGGCGTCACGTCATCGGTGAACTGCACGCCGACCTTTTCCCAGGCCGGGCGGCCGTTGACGAACTTGTCTTCCAGCACCCATTGCACAAAGGGTTCGCACACCACCGGCCAGGCATCGTCGATGCCGTGCTCATCATGCAGTTGCAGGCGGTGGGCGGTGCTGGTCATTGGCGTGATGCGGTCGACCATGGCGTTCGGAAAGCTCACATTGGCGTCGATCCAGTCATGCAGTTGCGCATCGTGCAGCGCGGCGAATGCGAGCAGGGCCTTGCGGGTGACGGCGCCGTTGTGCGGCAGGTTATCGCAGGACATCACCGTGAACGCTGCAGTGCCGGCGGCGCGGCGTTGGGTCAGCGCGGCGCAGAGAAAGCCGAACACGGTCTTTGGTGCGCCGGGGTGCGCCAGGTCATGCTGGATCTGCGGCAGGTGGGCCATGAATTCGCCGTTGCTGTCGTCGATGCAATAGCCGCCTTCGGTGATGGTCAGCGAGACGATACGGATGGCCGGCTCGGCCAGTTTATCGATCAGGGCCTGGGCGCCGTCTTCTGCCAGCAACATATCGCTGATCGCGCCGATCACGCGCACTTCGGTGTCGTCGGTGTCGCCCAGTTCATACAGGGTGAACAGATAATCCTGGCCGGCCAGGTCGTCGCGGGCCTTGCGGTCTTCGGCCCGCAGGCCAATGCCGCAGATGCTCCAGTCCAGGCCCTCGCCGGTGTTCATCAAGGCGTCGGTGTAAAACGCCTGGTGCGCGCGGTGGAAACCACCCACGCCGATATGCGCAATGCCCTGGGAGGTGCTGGCGATGGCATAGGCCGGCACTTTCACGTCGGGCGCCAACTGGGTGAGGTTCTGTTTATTCAGCTTCATAACGTAATACTCGCGAAATCAGGCGGCGGCGCGCAGGGGGCGGGCTACGGCCACGCCCTCGGTGTCGAACAGATGGCAGTGGGCCGGGTCGAGGTGCAGGTGCAGCGTTTCGCCATATTGGCTGGCCATGTCGCCGCGAATGCGCATGGTCAAAGGCTCGCCGTTGGCGGTGATGACGTGGCAGAAGGTGTCGCTGCCCAGGCGTTCGCCGACGTCTGCGGTGACGGTCAGGGTGGTTTGACCCGGCGTGGCGATTTCCAGGTGTTCCGGGCGAATGCCCAGGGTGACTGCGCTGCCCACGCTCAAGGTCGGGCCACTGAGCGGCAGGCTGATCAGGGTGCCGGCGTCGAGTTGCACGTCACAGCCCTGGCCTTCGACACGCGTGACCTTGCCCTTGAGAAAACCCATCTTCGGCGTGCCGAGAAAGCCCGCCACAAACAGGTTGGCCGGCTGGTGGTACAGGTCCAGCGGCGAGCCGACCTGTTCGATGCGCCCGCTGTTGAGCACCACGACTTTATCGGCCAGGGTCATGGCTTCGACCTGGTCGTGGGTCACGTAGATCATGGTCGCCTGCAGCTCTTTATGCAGGCGTGCCAGCTCCAGGCGCATCTGCACGCGCAGGGCGGCGTCGAGGTTGGACAGCGGCTCGTCGAACAGGAAGATCTTCGGGTTACGCACAATCGCCCGGCCAATCGCCACGCGCTGGCGCTGGCCGCCGGAGAGCTGCTTGGGCTTGCGCTCCAGCAGCGGGCCCAGCTCCAGAATGCGCGCCGCTTCGTTGACCTTGCTCTCCACCAGTTGCCTGTCGACGCCGGCCAGGTCCAGGGCGAACGACATGTTCTTGCGCACGCTCATGTGCGGGTACAGGGCGTAGGTCTGGAACACCATCGCCAGGTCACGCTTGGCCGGGGTCACTTCGGTGATGTCGCGCCCGTCCAGCTCGATGGTGCCTTCGCTGACTTCCTCAAGGCCGGCGATCAGCCGCAGCAGCGTGGATTTGCCACAGCCCGACGGGCCGACGAACACCACGAATTCCTTGTCGTTCACTTCCAGGTCGATGCCCTTGATGATGGAAAAACCTTCGAAGCCTTTTTGCAGATTCTTGATTTTCAGGTTGGCCATGATGGGCCCTCCGCTTGGAATTATTATTTGACGGCGCCAAAGGACAGGCCGCGCACCAGTTGTTTCTGGCTGATCCAGCCGAAAATCAGGATCGGCGCGCAGGCCAGGGTCGACACGGCGGACAATTTGGCCCAGAACAAGCCTTCGGGGCTGGAATAGGAGGCGATCAGCGCGGTCAGCGGCGCGGCGCTCGATGACGTCAGGTTCAACGACCAGAAGGCTTCGTTCCAGCACAGGATCAGCGACAGCAGCACGGTGGAGGCCAGGCCGCCCTTGGCGATCGGCAGCAGCACCCGCACCATTTCCTGCCACAGGGTGGCGCCATCCAAACGTGCGGCTTCGAGGATGTCCTTGGGAATGTCCTTGAAGTAGGTGTAAACCATCCACACCACGATCGGCAGGTTGATCAGGGTGTAGATGATGATCAGCGCAATGCGCGTATCGAGCAGGCCAAAGCTCTTGGCCAACAGGTAGATCGGCATCAGTACGCCCACCGGCGGCAGCATCTTGGTGGACAGCATCCACAGCAGCGTGCCCTTGGTGCGCTTTGTCTCGTAGAAGGCCATGGAGTAGGCGGCCGGCACCGAAATCAGCAGGCACAGGGCGGTGGCGCTGAACGAAATCAGCACCGAGTTCCAGGCGTAGGCGAAGTAGTTGCTGCGCTCGTTGATGTGCAGGTAGTTCTCCAGCGTCGGCGTGAAGATGAACTGCGGCGGCGTGGCGAACGCGTCGATTTCGGTCTTGAAGCTGGTCAGCACCATCCAGAAGATCGGGAAGAAAATCAGGATCGCGATTGCCCAGGCCAGGGTGCCGAGCAACAGGCTTTGCAGGCGGCGGGATTGTTGAAGCGTCATGGCGCGGCCCTCAAGGCTTGTCAGTCAGGTTTTTGCCGATCATCCGCACCAGGATGATCGCCGCGATATTGGCGATGACCACGGCGATCAAGCCGCCGGCCGAGGCCATGCCCACGTCGAACTGCACCAGCGCCTGGTTGTAGATCAGGTAGGCGAGGTTGGTCGAGGCGTAACCGGGGCCACCGTTGGTGGTGGTGAAGATTTCGGCGAACACCGAGAGCAAAAAGATGGTTTCAATCATCACCACCACGGCAATCGGGCGGGCCAAGTGCGGCAGGGTCAGGTGCCAGAAGATCGCGATGGCGCCGGCACCGTCCAGGCGTGCGGCTTCCTTTTGTTCCTGGTCGAGGGACTGCATGGCGGTCATCAGCAGCAGAATGGCGAAGGGCAGCCATTGCCACGACACAATGATGATGATCGACAGCAGCGGGTAGTGCGCCAGCCAGTCCACGGGTTCTGCGCCAAAGAACTTCCACACCGCAGCGAGAATCCCCGACACCGGGTGAAAAATCAGGTTCTTCCAGATCAACGCGCCGACGGTGGGCATGATGAAGAACGGCGAAATCAACAACACCCGCACCAGGCCGCGACCGAAGAACTCACTGGCCTCCAGCAGCGCACTGATCAGCACGCCGAACACCACGCTGATCAGCAGCACGCTGCCCACCAGCAACAGCGTATTGGTGGCGCCGGGCAGGAAGCCCGAGTCGGTGACGAAGTAGGTGAAGTTCTCCAGCCCCACGAACTGGTTTTCGCCGGGGTAGAGCAGGTTGTAGCGGATCAAGGAGAAGTACAGGGTCATGCCCAGGGGCACGATCATCCACAGCAGCAGCAAGGCCACCGAGGGGCTGACGAGGAACCAGCCGGGGTTGGCCAGGCGGTTTTTGGGTGTTGTATTCATGGTATTCGAGACCGGTTAGGGACAGGTGCGCAAAACCCCTGTAGGAGCGAGCTTGCTCGCGAAGGTATTCCAGGCGCATTGCGGCGTCGGATGTACCTTTTTCGCGAGCAAGCTCGCTCCTACAGGATCGGGGGTTACTTGGGGTAACCGGCCCGCTTCATTTCCCGCTCGGTGGTGGTCTGTGCGGCCGTCAGTGCGGCATCGACCGTCTGCTGGCCGGTCAGCGCGCCGGAGAAGAATTTGCCGACCTGGGTACCGATCGCCTGGAACTCAGGAATGGTCACCAATTGAATACCGATATACGGCACCGGTTTTTCGGTGGGTTTGGTCGGGTCCGCGACTTTCAGCGATTCCAGGGTCACCTTGGCGAACGGCGCGGCCTTCATGTACGCGTCGCTGTAGGTGGATTGACGGGTGCCTGGCGGTACGTTGGCGACGCCGTCGGTCTTGGCGACCAATGCGCCATATTCCTTGGAGGTGGCCCAGGTGGTGAACACCTTGGCGGCGTCCTTGGCCTTGGAGCTGGTGGGGATCGCCAGGCTCCAGGAGTACAGCCACGAGGTGCCCTTGTCGGTCTTTTCATGTGGAGCGAAGGTGAAGCCGACATGCTCGGCCACTTTGCTCTGACTCTTGTCGGTGACGAACGAGCCCGCCACGCTGGCGTCCACCCAGATCGCGCACTTGCCGCTGTTGAACAGCGCCAGGTTTTCGTTGAAACCGTTGCTGGACGCACCCGGCGGGCCGGATTTCTTCATGTTGTCGACGTAGAAATTCAGCGCGTCTTTCCACTCGGGGCCATTGAATTGCGGCTGCCACTTCTCGTCGAACCAGCGTGCGCCGTAGCCGTTGGCCAACGTCGTGATCAGCGCCATGTTTTCGCCCCAGCCGGCTTTACCGCGCAGGCACAGGCCGTATTGCTCTTTGCTCTTGTCGGTGAGTTTGGCCGCGTATTCGCCGATCTGGCTCCAGGTCGGATGCTCGGGCATGCTCAGCCCGGCGTCCTTGAACAGGTCGGTGCGGTAATAGGTAATCGAGCTTTCGGCATAGAACGGCAGGGCGTACAGCGAGCCTTTGACCGACAGGCCGTCGCGTACCGAAGGGAACACATCATCGAGGTCGTAGGAAGTCGGCAGGTCCTTCATCGGCTCCAGCCAACCCTTGGCGCCCCAGAGTGCGGCTTCGTACATACCGATGGTCAACACGTCGAACTGTCCGCCCTGGGTGGCAATGTCGGTGGTCAGGCGCTGGCGCAGCACGTTTTCTTCGAGCACCACCCAGTTCAGCTTGATCTCCGGATGCTCGGCCTCGAAGGTTTTCGAAAGCTTCTGCATGCGGATCATGTCGCTGTTGTTGACGGTGGCAATGGTCAGGGTTTGCGCGCCGAGGCTGACGGCGCTGAGGGTCATGCAGGTAGAGACAAGCAGAGCTTTTGCTGTGAACTTCATCGCGCACTCCATATCCGCGCCCAGAGGGCTACAGAAGGACGGTTATTGTTGTTGTGTCTTCCCACAGGGAGTCAGGAAGAGTGTGCATTGATTACAGCCCTCAAACGCGGCGATGACAAATCCTTGGGAACACTGGGACTGATACTTTTTTGCACTCCCTGGACAGCGAATCAATGCGCTATTTCGGGTCGTGTACCTGTTAGTTCTGACAGTAGACGCACTATCAGGACTGAGGACTAATGACCGAGCAAAATCCAATCAGGAGACGTTTATGAACCTTTTCCGCACAAGTTTCAAAAACAACACGCTCTATAAATTTGCACTGGGCGCGGTCGTCGCCATGGCTGTGAGTGCCTGTACCACCGAGCCACCACTGGAGTCACGAGAACCGGCATGCACGAAAGACGGCTACTTCAAAAGCACCAATGTGGTGGGTGGTTACCATCGCTGTGTATGGAAACCAAACATTAGTCGGTGGATTCAATACCCGTTTAACTGCCCGGCCGGGCTGGAGTTCGATGAGTCCGTGCGTACCTGTGTAAGGCCCTGACGGGACTGCCTGTCCCCAACATTTTCAAGCCGCAGCAAGCCATTGAAAAGGGATCGGTACCCAGGTACAGATCCCTTTTTCACCTCTACATCACGGTCGGATACGGCGTCTGTGTGATACAGATATCATCGATGTCATACACCCCGCCGGTGGTCGGGTTTCTGACCGAAACGGAGGCCTCGAACGGTTTGCCGGGCAAATAACCGAGCGGCACATTGACGCTGAGCCAGGTATTCAACGTGGGCACGTTTTGCGTCCATTTCAATGTGCCCAGATGAATCTCGACAAAGGTCGGCGCCCCAATCGCGGCAAACTTGCTGATCCTGTAGCGGAAGCTGACGCGGTAGTAGCCCTCGGCGGCGGGCGTCAGCACTTTGTACAGGCTGACGCCCCTGCCGGTAGTCGGTGTCGACTGCCAGAAATAGTTGCCATTCGACTCGCGGCGAATGCCTGCGTCCGGCCATTCACTGAGCCAGTAGTTCATGTAATTGTCATTGAACGTCGTGCACTCCTTGATCATCACGCTTTGCAGCGTGTAACGGGTGGGTGGAAATTCAATCGCTTGCAATTCATCCCTTACGCCATTGAGCGCCGCTTTGAATTGCAGGGTCAGCTGGCTGCGATTGCCAAGGTCTCGCAGGTAGTTGATCAATACGGTTTCCAGGTGATAACCCTGGCTGATCCAGGCCGAGTCGACCTCGGCCTTGTTCGAACCATTCATCAGGGTCAGGTTATGCGGCGTACCGTCGGCTCTGAAACCGTACAAATACAGCCATACGGGCAGGTGTGGGGCAATGAATGGGAAGGTCGTCACCCTTGCGGTGGCGTTGCCGGGCAGGGCGTCCACATCGATCACGCCGCTGGCGGATGCTTGATCGATACGAATCACGGTTTTTCTCAGTTCGCTCAGCGGCAGGCTTTCAAGATTGACCGTGAGCGGTACCGAGGGCCGGGTTTGCCCGCCTCGTGTCACCGTATACCTGATCGTGAACTGCGTAGGCGTGTTGCCGATATTCGCGGCGATCACTGAAGCGGGCACGTCGACGATGACGGTGCCATCGGTTTCGCCATACTTCGGCCCGATCACTGCCGAGCCTGCAGCGGTTTTACCCACGACCTCCACGAAGATGACGTCGCTGGTATACATCGGGCTGATGGACACCTGCACATGCGCCCCGTACTGTGCGTTCAAGGGGGCCAGGGTGACCAGTGTGCCGGAGCCGGTTGCCTCGATCAGGGTCGGCACCGGGAACTGCGCGGGCAAGGCCTGAATGGTATAGCGCCGCTCCTTGAACCAGACCGCATTGGCCAGCTCGGCGCTGCGGTCGAACGTTACCCCGAAGCGCATGTTCAGTGGCGAACCGTCCTTGAGCTTGCGCAATTCAGCGACCGGCGCCGGTGCACGAATACCGTTCAATTCGCCGTCCTGTGTCACCAGGTCTGCCGTGTAAAAGGTGTGGTGGAAGGGATAACCGTCAGCGTAGGTGCCGGACATCTCGAACCACATGCGCTGGAACCGATGACTGAAGTGCCAGCGGTCTTCAATGGCGCGTTCGGTACCGTTCAATGTGCCGATATTCAGCACGCCATCATAGGAGTGGCCTTCTATGTAGGGTTCAGGCAGCGGCGGTGGCAACAACTCCAGGGCCAGCACAGGCGAAGGGGACTCGTGCTCGCCCCGCATGACGAAGTACTGCACGTGGATGACGTGTCCCTGGGCCTGGATGTTGGCGCCCACCACCTCCGGGTCAATATCAAAGTGCAGGACTTTCGAAGAGCTGCCGTATTGGGTCTCGCAGTAAGTGCCGATGTCCGCAATGCCGGTCCAGCAACAGCGAACCTGATGGGAAGGCAGCATCTGCGGGTACTCGACGACGACAGTCGCGCCCTTTGTCGCGGCCACCGCCGCCAACTGGTCGGGATAGCGCGTGGCCTGCACGACCTCGGGACGCTTGAGGGTCAGCGCCTGGCCCACGGTAATGGTCCGGCGCTCCGAATAACGGCGTCGGCTGCTGTCCTTGGGTGCCAAGGCGTAGCTCAGGCGGATTTCCTTATTGTCATTGGCAATGACGAACGCTTCGTCCACCAGGACCACTACCGGCTTGCCGGCCGTATCGGAATAGAGTTCGACTTCCCCTCCAGTGGTTCCGCTGGCGTTGGCGCCCAGCCATGCCCAGATGAACTTGTCCCCAGGGAACGTGCGTGTGTAGGGCAACGTCAGCTTGAGCTGACCTCCGATCACGCTGGCTGGGTCCAGGTTGTCGAACACGTCGACATACTGCAATTGCGGCGCCGGCAACTCGGCGACGACCGATCCGAAAATGACTTCCAACACTTCGGACTTGCGCACCGTCTGTACGCCTGGGCCAAGCGTGCGCATTTGATGGTCATTGACGAGGTAGTAGACCTTGACCGGTCCCACGCCAATGAAGGGCGCAAAATCCTCCTGCAGTACGATGCGAAAGCGGTCAGGTGGCGGTGGGGCGCCGGCATTCACGGTTTCTTCGTATTCAATCAGTCCGCCGCCAGGTCGCGGTGCTTCCATGCGAAAGGTCACGCTGTTGCTGGGGGCGTAAGGGCTGTAGACCGGGAAAATGGCCCTGATGAAAGGGTGTTCCGGATCAATCAGGCCGCCCTCGTCCTGCTCGATTCGCATCGGGGGCATCATTTTTTTGGTGCCGAACACGCGAATACTCAGGCGTCGAGAAGCGCGCAGGAAGGCGCCACTGGCCGTTGTCAGGGTATATTCGATGCGCAGTTGGCCATCGATCACGTCTTCAAGGTACTTATTGTCCAGCACGATGGAGGACGAAAGGCCGATGCGTGCAGGAAAACCAGGCAGCGTCACCACGCTGGATGAGCCATCCGGGTAAAACTGGGTCAGGGTTACATGGATCAGCGCGCCGGCTGGGGTAGGTCTGGCGGTATCATTGGGCGTAGCGGGTAGCGTTCGAGGAACGACCATTTCGGCAGTGAACACCTCGTCTCCATGGGTATCAAAATTCAGCTCGTCGACGGACTCACCGCCGACCACGAAGTGCGGCCGATCAAGCATGCCGGGTTCAAGGTCGGCCTCCAGCCTGACCACCTTCGACCACTGCGGGTCTTCCCCGGAATAGTTGAGTACGCGGTCAAACACCCGGAAGAGAATCGAGACTGCGCCGCTGCCCCCTGAAATAATCGTTTGTTCAGGTACATGCACGATGATGGGCTTGGTGCCATCAACGTGTTGCTGATCGATTTTTTGAAAAACAGCGATACCGTTCCACCACACTTCAATAGTGTCGCCTGCCGTGCAGAACGGATAAAAGTCACAGGTCAAGTCCACTCCTGCCTTGGCACGCTCGGCGTCCAGCGGCGTGTATTCCAGGTCTTCAGGCAGGTGTATTACCAGGTTCGAGTGGAACCATGGGTAGATGCTGCGACCACCTGGCCGTGAGGTTTTGGTGTACCAGGTCTGAGGTGGGGATGTGCTGGGCGTGGCGCTGCCCACTCTGATCACTTCACCGAAGCAGGGATAAATCGTGCCTTCGGGCACCAGCGATGCGGGAATGACCAACTGCACACGGTCCTTGTACAAATCTTCCGGGTAAACCTCGCCTGCACCCAAAGCGTAGTTGGTACTGCCGGCGAAAAATTTATAGGTGTCACCGACATTGAAGTTCGCCCATTTTTCAAAATTCACAATCAGCCACGGATCGATCTGTCGAATGCCCAATCCTACGTCAGCATCCAGATTCGGCTGCAGCGCGCCGTTGACATAAGGCGGGTCAAGGTTGACGGCGGAGGGCGATGCGGGCTCGTGGGGCGGGGATTCACACAGGGGAATGGGCAGGTTGGAGGACGTTGGTTCTTTCATCGTGAGCGCTCCTTGTACAGTGGTGAAACCGGGCAAGGAAATCACACACCCCTGGCAGCAGAGCGGATAGCTGTCAAAGTTGACAGAAGCGACGAGTGGTTGCGTCAGGCTCAGGCCTGGTTACGCTCGGTCAACCGTTGTACGGCCAGGCGCCGATAGTGCGATGGGGTCATGCCCTTGAGCTGCTGAAAGCGCCGGTTGAAGTTGGAAATGTTATTGAAGCCCGACTCAAAACACACATCCGTCACCGCCTTGTCGCCATCGGCCAGCAACTCGCAGGACTTGCTGATGCGCAGCCGGTTGACGAACTCGATAAACGTGCGCCCGGTAGCCTGTTTGAACACGCGGGAAAAATAGGTGGGCTTCATGCCCAGGTAGTCTGCCACTTCCTCCAACGGTAGCTCGCGGGCGTAGTGGGCAAAGATATAATCCACCGCGCGGTTGGTGCGGTCGATGCTGTGCTCATCGGCCAGCTGGGGTGTAGTGGCACCCGACAGCAGATGGTAGTCCTCGCAGGCGCTCAATACTTCCAGCAAGATAAAGAAGTGCCCCAGCCGCGCCATGCCCTGGGTGTCTTCGATGCGCTGCATCAGATCCATGGCTCGCGCGATGGTGGTTTTGCAGCGGAATTCGATGCCGTACTGGGCGCGTTCGAGCAGCGGCGCCAGGCTTCTGAGTTCGGTGAAGATCTGACTGCCGTTTTCCAGCAACTCGTCGGTAAAGTTCACCAGCATGTCGCGCTTGGGGACTGTCTCATCGGCCTCCACCTGGCTGATCCAGTTATGCGGCAAATTGGGGCCCGTCAGGAACAGGCTTTCGGGATAGAAGTTGCCGATGTAGTCGCCAATGAACACCTTGCCGGAGCTGGCGACGATCAGGTGCAGCTCGTATTCCTTATGGAAGTGCCAGCGCACCAGCGGGCAGGGAAAGCCGTGCTGGCGATAGATGATGGACAGGCCGTTATGGTCGTCCATCAACTCGTAGGAAGGGTCGGTGATGCGCGTTGCTCGGGTCATGTTGCCGTCGCTTTATTGTGGGTGCCGCGTAGGATAATGCCCCGTTGCGCGCGACCCTGCCAGCGGCAGCGCTATAGGGTGCGGTTTTTTGCTTCGATCCACTGAGACATGTACTGGGTGCTCTTGTGCGCATGATGGCGCAGCATGCTGCCGGTGAAGTTGTCCCGGCGATGGGCGTCCAGCTGGCTGCGACAGTGTTCCAGGCAGGCCACCAGCGCTGGCCCGTGGACCGTCTGGTCATAGCGCCGGGCAAGCAGTTGGCGGCCGTGTTCCTGGGCCTGGCTCCAGCGCTCGCGGTCCTGGTACAGGCTCACGGCGGCTGCGGCCAGGGCCGTGGCGCTGTGCTCGATGGCCCCCGGCCAAGGCTGTCCGGCGCCCATGGCCTCGGCGCCGATTGGCGTGGTGATAGTCGGCGTGCCGCACAGCATCGCGTCCGCCAGTTTGCCCTTGATCCCCGCACCAAAGCGCAGCGGCGCCAGGCAGATACGCGCCGCCGTCATCACTTGCAGCGCATCTTCGGCCCAGTTCATCACATGAAAGCCCTGCGTCGGGTTGTGCAGGGCAGTGGCCTTGGGCGGGGTGTAGGCGCCATAGATGTGCAACTGGGCGCCCGGTAATTGCTGGCGGATCAGCGGCCAGAGGCTGTGCTTCATCCACAATACCGCGTCCCAGTTGGGCGCGTGGCGGAAGTTGCCGATGCTGAGAAAGTGCGCGCGGTCTTCGAACGGCGCAAAGGCTGCGGTTGGCGGCTCCATCATCAACGGGCACCAGTGGAGCAGTGCGGCGGGCACCTTGAACTGCTCGGTGAGCAGGCGGATTTCCACGTCGGAGATCATCAGGCTGATGTCGCAGCGGTAGATCGCGGCAATCTCGCGTTTGGCCAGGTCAGTGTCGGCCATCCGTTGGAATTCTTGCTCCAGGTCCGGGGCGAACAGGGCAGTAAAGTCATCGCGCTCCGGATCGGCCTTGAGCGCCGCCTTGAGCCGCACATGCCGGGCGTCGCGCAGGCTTTGCAGGTCGGAGGTTTCCAGCACGCGCAGGGCGTTGGGGCAGCCTTTTTCCACGCGCCAGCCGAACTGTTCTTCCATCATGAAGCGGTCGAACAGCACGATGTCCGGCGCCAGTTCACGGATGAAGTCGTCGAAGCTGCTGTTATTGAGCTCAATGGCGCATTCACGGATGCCCAGCGCCGGCAAGTCGGCCTTGTGCTCGCCGATGGTGGCCGGGCTGCTGAAGGTGATGTCCCAACCTTGTGTGAGAAAACTCTGCAGAATTTGCATCATATGCCCGCCCGCAGCCGAAGAACGCGGCTCCGGCCAGACGTAACCGATGACCAGGACTTTGGTGGCGGGATGATTCATCGGCTTTGATTTCCTTGAAGGACAGGCGAAAAGCGCGCAATTAAACCACAACCAGATGGCATGACAATTTGTGTCTGGCGGTAGGTAGCCAACGGACTTTGTGGTTAACTTCGGCCTCTCGATTTCGTTTAACCAAAACCCAGCATAAGGATTCCGTTCATGGCTCAAGTTACCCTCAAAGGCAACCCGGTCCAGGTTGAAGGCGAACTGCCGAAAGTCGGCGCCAAAGCTGCAGACTTCACCCTGACCGCCGGCGATCTGTCCAACGCCACCCTGGCCACCTTTGCCGGCAAGCGCAAAGTGCTGAACATCTTCCCAAGCGTTGACACCCCAACCTGCGCGACTTCGGTGCGCAAGTTCAACGCCCAGGCCAACGATGTGGAAAACACCGTGGTGCTGTGCATCTCCACCGACCTGCCATTCGCCCAGGCGCGTTTCTGCGGTTCCGAAGGCCTGGAAAACGTGAAGAACCTGTCGGACTTCCGCGATTCGGATTTCGCCGTTGATTACGGTGTGGCGATTGCCGACGGCCCGCTCAAGGGCCTGACCGCTCGCGCGGTGGTGGTGCTGGACGAAAACGACACTGTGCTGCACAGCGAGTTGGTCAAGGAAATCGCTGAAGAGCCAAACTACGACGCCGCCCTGGCGGTGTTGAAGTAACTGTATCTGCGCGTGACTGTCGTTTGGCAGTAACACGTATGATGCATGATTGCGGCCTGGCCTAGTCCAGGCCGTTTTTATTTGAGCGTCAGCGGTTTAGCGAAATAGCCAGCGGACTAAAATCAGAAGTTAAAAGTTGTAAGCCCAAGGTAAATAGCCGGTAAAGGTGCTTTTCTAAACGCACCCCAGTGCTTATCTTTCAGCCTCCCAAAGAAGAAGCTCTCGCGCCCAATGGTTGATCACTCCATGCAATCCTCCCCCCGCAACTCCCGTCGCTGGCTGTTCGGCCTGCTCGTGCTGCTGGTTATCGCCGGCCTGTGCTGGAAGTTCTGGCCCGGCAGCGCGGCCCATAAGGACGCTCCGGCCGGGCACACCGGTAAAACCGGCATGGCGCGCCCGGGTTTCGGCGGTGCTACCGGCCCGATTCCGGTGCGTGTGGCATCGGCGGCGCTGGGGGATTTTCCGGTGTACTACAAGGCGTTGGGCACGGTGACGGCGCTCAACACCATTAATGTGCGCAGCCGGGTGGGCGGCGAGCTGGTGAAGATCGCCTTTGAAGAAGGGCAGATGGTCAAGGCCGGCGACCTTCTGGCGGAAATCGACCCGCGCAGCTACCAGAACGCCTTGCTCCAGGCCCAGGGCACGTTGTTGCAGAACCAGGCCCAGTTGAAAAACGCCCAGGTCGACGTCGAGCGCTATCGCGGCCTGTACGCCCAGGACAGCATCGCCAAGCAGACCCTGGACACCGCCGAAGCGCTGGTCATGCAGTACCAGGGCACGGTCAAGACCAACCAGGGCGCGGTCGACGATGCCAAGCTGAACCTTGAATTCACCAAGATCCGCGCGCCGATTGCCGGTCGCGTCGGCCTGCGTCAGCTCGATGTCGGCAACCTGGTGGCCGCCAACGACACCACCGCCCTCGCGGTGATCACCCAGACCCAGCCAATCAGCGTGGCCTTCACCCTGCCGGAAAATACCCTGGAAACCGTGCTCGCCCGTTACCACGCCGGCAATAAACTGCCGGTGGAAGCCTGGGACCGTGGCGACGCGAAAAAGCAGGCGGTGGGCGTGCTGCAAAGCCTGGACAACCAGATCGACGTGACCACCGGCACCCTGAAATTCAAGGCGCGCTTCGATAACAAGGATCAGGCGCTGTTCCCCAATCAGTTCGTCAATGTGCATCTGCTGGCCGACACCCTGCACAACGTGGTGCTGGCACCTTCCGCTGCGATCCAGTTCGGTAACAACGGCACCTTCGTCTACAAGCTCGATGGCGACAAGAAGGTCAAGGTCCAGCCGCTGGTGGTGGGCGATACCGATGGCGACAACACCGTGATCAAGCAAGGCCTCGCGGCGGGTGATCGGGTGGTCATGGAAGGCACCGACCGTCTCAAGGACGGCAGTGAAATCGAAGTGGTCAACGACAGCAGTGAAGTGCCGACCACCCCGACCGAACACCTGCAAGGCAAGCCCGCGGCAAAAGGGGAGACCGGTACTGACGCCGGCAAGGCGCAAAAGGTCGGCGCATGAACCTGTCGCGCCTGTTCATCCTTCGCCCGGTCGCCACCACGCTGAGCATGCTGGCCATTGTATTGGCCGGCCTCATCGCCTATCGCCTGTTGCCGGTGTCGGCCTTGCCCCAGGTGGACTATCCGACGATTCGGGTGATGACGCTGTACCCCGGCGCCAGCCCCGACGTGATGACCAGCGCAGTCACCGCGCCGCTGGAGCGCCAGTTCGGGCAGATGCCCGGCCTGACCCAGATGGCGTCCACCAGCTCCGGCGGCGCGTCGGTGCTGACCCTGCGCTTCAACCTCGACATCAACATGGATGTCGCCGAGCAACAGGTACAGGCCGCGATCAACGCCGCCACCAACCTGCTGCCCAAGGATTTGCCGGCGCCGCCGGTGTACAACAAGGTCAACCCGGCGGATACCCCGGTACTAACGTTGGCCATCACCTCCAAGACCATGCTGCTGCCCAAGCTCAATGACCTGGTCGACACGCGCATGGCGCAAAAGATCGCGCAGATCAGCGGTGTCGGCATGGTCAGCATCGCCGGTGGCCAGCGCCAGGCCGTGCGCATCAAGGTCAACCCCGAGGCCCTGGCGGCCAACGGCCTGAACCTGTCGGACGTGCGCACCTTGATCGCCGCGTCCAACGTCAACCAGCCCAAGGGCAATTTCGACGGCCCCACTCGGGTGTCGATGCTCGACGCCAACGACCAGTTGGTCTCGCCCCAGCAATATGCCGAACTGATCCTGGCCTACAGCAACGGCGCGCCGCTGCGCCTTAAAGACGTGGCGCAAATTGTCGACGGCGCCGAAAACGAGCGCCTTGCCGCCTGGGCCAATGAAAACCAGGCCGTGCTGCTCAATATCCAGCGCCAGCCGGGCGCCAACGTGATCGAGGTGGTGGACCGTATCAAGGCGCTGCTGCCGAGCATCACCGACAACCTGCCGGCGGGCCTGGACGTGACGGTGCTCACCGATCGCACCCAGACCATCCGCGCGTCGGTGAAAGACGTGCAGCACGAATTGCTGATCGCCATTGTCCTGGTGGTAATGGTGACGTTCCTGTTCCTGCGCCGAGTCAGCGCCACGCTTATTCCATCCATCGCCGTGCCGCTGTCGCTGATCGGCACCTTTGGCGTGATGTACCTGGCGGGGTTTTCGGTCAACAACCTGACGTTGATGGCCCTGACCATTGCCACCGGGTTCGTGGTGGACGATGCCATCGTGATGCTGGAGAACATCTCCCGCTACATCGAGGAAGGCGAGACGCCCATGGCCGCCGCGCTCAAAGGCGCCAAACAGATCGGCTTCACCTTGATTTCCCTGACCCTGTCGCTGATCGCCGTGCTGATCCCGCTGCTGTTCATGGCTGATGTGGTCGGGCGCCTGTTCCGCGAGTTTGCCATTACCCTGGCCGTGGCGATCCTGATTTCCCTGGTGGTGTCCCTCACGCTTACGCCGATGATGTGCGCGCGCTTGCTCAAGCGTGAGCCGAAAGAAGAGGAGCAGGGCCGCTTCTACAAGGCCAGTGGCGCCTGGATCGATTGGCTGATCGAAGCCTACGGGCGCAAGTTGCAGTGGGTGCTCAGGCACCAGCCGCTGACCCTGCTGGTGGCCATCGCCACTCTGGGCCTTACGGTGGTGCTGTACCTGGTGGTGCCCAAGGGCTTTTTCCCGGTGCAGGACACCGGGGTGATCCAGGGCATTTCCGAGGCGCCACAGTCGATTTCCTTTGCGGCGATGAGTCAGCGCCAGCAGGAACTGGCGAAGATCATCCTGGCCGATCCGGCGGTTGAAAGCCTGTCGTCCTACATTGGCGTGGACGGTGATAACGCCACGCTCAACAGCGGCCGCTTGCTGATCAACCTCAAGGCCCACGGGCAGCGCGACTTGAGCGCGACGCAGGTGATCGCGCGCCTGCAACCGGAAATCGACAAGCTGGTGGGCATCCGCCTGTTCATGCAGCCGGTGCAGGACCTGACCATTGAAGACCGTGTCAGCCGCACCCAGTACCAATTCAGCATGTCCTCGCCGGACGCCGAGCTGTTGGCCCTGTGGAGCGACAAACTGGTGCATGCCCTCAGCCAGTTGCCGGAACTCACCGACGTGGCCAGTGACCTGCAGGACAAAGGCCTGCAGGTGTACCTGGTGATCGACCGCGATGCCGCCTCGCGCCTGGGCGTCAGCGTCTCGACCATCACCGACGCGCTGTACGACGCCTTCGGCCAACGGCAGATTTCCACCATCTACACCCAGGCCAGCCAGTACCGCGTGGTATTGCAGGCCCAATCGGGCGAAACCCTGGGCCCGGCCGCGCTCAACCAGATCCATGTGAAGACCACCGACGGCGGCCAGGTGCGGCTGTCGAGCCTGGCCCATGTGGAGCAGCGCCAGGCGCAGTTGGCGATTGCCCATATCGGCCAGTTCCCGGCGGTGATGATGTCGTTCAACCTGGCCCCCGGCGTTGCGCTGGGCAAAGGTGTGGAGCTGATCAACCAGACCCAGAAGGACATCGGCATGCCGGTCGGCGTGCAGACCCAGTTCCAGGGCGCGGCCCAGGCGTTCGAGGCCTCGCTGTCGAGCACCTTGCTGCTGATCCTGGCGGCGGTGGTCACCATGTACATCGTGCTCGGCGTGCTCTACGAGAGTTATATCCACCCGATCACCATTCTCTCGACCTTGCCCTCGGCGGCGGTGGGTGCCTTGCTCGCCTTGCTGCTCAGTGGCAATGACCTGGGCATGATCGCGATCATCGGCATCATTTTGCTGATCGGTATCGTCAAGAAGAACGCGATCATGATGATCGACTTCGCCCTCGACGCCGAGCGCAACCAGGGCCTGGACCCGCAGACCGCCATCTACCAGGCGGCGCTGCTGCGCTTCCGGCCGATCCTGATGACCACCCTGGCCGCCTTGTTTGGTGCGGTGCCGTTGATGCTGGCCACCGGTTCCGGTGCCGAGCTGCGCCAGCCCCTGGGCCTGGTGATGGTCGGCGGGTTGCTGGTGAGCCAGGTGTTGACGCTGTTCACCACGCCGGTGATCTACCTGTATTTCGATCGGTTGGGACGGCGCTGGCGCAAAGAGCCACAGAGCCCGGAGCCGGTTGAGTCATGAACCTGTCCGGACCGTTCATTCGCCGGCCGGTAGCCACGATGCTGCTGAGCCTGGCGATCATGCTGCTCGGCGGCGTCAGCTTCAACCTGCTGCCGGTGTCGCCGTTGCCGCAGATCGACTTCCCGGTGATCGTGGTGTCGGCCAGCTTGCCCGGCGCCAGCCCCGAGGTGATGGCGTCTACCGTGGCCACGCCGCTGGAGCGCTCGTTCGGCGCGATTGCCGGCATCACCACCATGAGCAGTTCGTCGAGCCAGGGCTCTACGCGGGTGATCCTCGCTTTCGATTCCGACCGGGATATCAACGGCGCGGCGCGGGAAGTGCAGGCGGCGATCAATGCGTCGCGCAACCTGCTGCCCAGCGGCATGCGCAGCATGCCCACGTACAAGAAGATCAACCCGTCCCAGGCGCCGATCATGGTGCTGTCGCTGACCTCGGACGTGCTGCAGAAGGGCCAGCTGTACGACCTGGCCTCGACCATCCTGTCCCAGAGCCTGTCCCAGGTGCCGGGGGTGGGCGAAGTGCAGATTGGCGGCAGCTCCCTGCCGGCGGTGCGCATCGAGCTGGAGCCCAAGGCCCTCGACCAGTACGGCGTGGCCCTGGACGATGTGCGCAATACCATCGCCAACGCCAACCAGCGCCGGCCCAAGGGCTCCCTGGAAGACAGCGAGCGTAACTGGCAGATCCAGGCCAACGACCAGTTGGAAAAGGCCAAGGACTACGAGCCGCTGCTGATTCGCTACCAGAATGGCGCGGCGCTGCGCCTGAGCGATGTGGCGAAGATCAGCGATGGCGTCGAAGACCGTTACAACAGCGGTTTTTTCAACAATGATTCGGCGGTGCTGCTGGTGATCAACCGCCAGTCCGGCGCCAACATCATCGAGACGGTGCGCCAGATCAAGGCGCAGTTGCCGGCGTTGCAGGCGGTGTTGCCGTCCAGCGTCAAGCTCAACCTGGCCATGGACCGTTCTCCGGTCATCACCGCCACCTTGCACGAAGCCGAAATGACCCTGCTGATCGCCGTGGCCCTGGTGGTGCTGGTGGTGTACCTGTTCCTGGGCAACTTCCGCGCCTCGTTGATCCCCACCCTGGCGGTGCCGGTGTCGCTGGTGGGCACTTTTGCGGTGATGTACCTGTACGGGTTTTCGTTGAACAACTTCTCGCTGATGGCGCTGATCCTGGCCACCGGCCTGGTGGTGGACGATGCCATTGTGGTGCTGGAGAACATTTCCCGGCATATCGACGAGGGCGTGCCGCCGATGAAGGCCGCCTACCTGGGCGCCGAGGAAGTCGGCTTTACCTTGCTGTCGATGAACGTATCGCTGGTGGCGGTGTTTCTCTCCATCCTGTTCATGGGCGGCATTGTCACCAACCTGTTTCGTGAGTTTTCCATCACCTTGTCGGCGGCGATCATCGTTTCGCTGATCGTGTCGCTGACCCTGACCCCGATGCTCTGCGCGCGCTGGCTCAAGCCCCATGTCAAAGGGCACATGACCGGGTTGCAGCGCTGGAGCCACCGCATCAACGAGCGCATGGTCGCCGCCTATGCCACCAGCCTGGACTGGGTGCTGCGCCATCGACGCCTGACCCTGCTCAGCCTGCTGGTCACCGTGGGCGTGAACATCGCGCTGTACGTGGTGGTGCCGAAAACCTTCATGCCCCAGCAGGACACCGGCCAGTTGATCGGTTTTGTGCGCGGCGATGACGGGCTGTCGTTCAATGTGATGCAGCCGAAGATGGAGATTTTTCGCCAGGCCGTGCTCAAGGACCCGGCGGTGCTCAGCGTGGCTGGCTTTATCGGCGGCAACAACGGCATCAACAATGCGGTGATGCTGGTGCGCCTCAAACCCATCGGTGAGCGCAAGGTCTCGGCCCAGGCGGTGATCGAGCGCTTGCGCAAGGAGGTACCGCTGGTGCCGGGCGGTCGTCTGTTCCTGATGGCCGACCAGGACCTGCAGTTTGGCGGCAGCCGCGACCAGACCAGCGCGCAGTACTCCTACATCCTGCAAAGCGGTGACCTGGCCGCGTTGCGCCAGTGGTACCCGAAAGTGGTGGCCGCCATGCGTGAACTGCCGGAGCTGACCGCCATCGACGCCCGCGAAGGACGCGGCGCGGCCCAGGTCACGCTGATCGTCGACCGCGATCAGGCCAAGCGCCTGGGCATCGACATGGACATGGTCACCTCGGTGCTGAATAACGCCTACAGCCAGCGGCAGATTTCCACGATCTACGACAGCCTCAACCAGTATCAGGTGGTGATGGAGGTCAATCCCAAATATGCCCAGGACCCGATCACCCTTAACCAGGTGCAGGTGATCACCGCCGATGGCGCGCGCGTGCCGCTGTCGACCATTGCCCATTATGAGAACAGCCTGGCCGATGACCGCGTCAGCCATGAAGGGCAGTTCGCCTCGGAAAACATCGCGTTCGACATGGCGCCCGGCGTCACGGTGGAGCAGGGCACCGCTGCCATCGAACGCGCGATTGCCAAGGTCGGCCTGCCGGAAGACGTGATCGCCAAGATGGCCGGCACCGCCGACGCGTTCGCCGCGACCCAGAAAGGCCAGCCGTTCATGATCCTCGGCGCGCTGGTGGCGGTATACCTGGTGCTGGGCATTCTGTATGAAAGCTATATCCACCCGCTGACGATTCTGTCGACCTTGCCGTCGGCCGGGGTTGGCGCGTTGCTGTCTATCTACCTGCTGGGCGGGGAGTTCAGCCTGATCTCGCTGCTGGGGCTGTTCCTGCTGATCGGGGTGGTGAAGAAAAACGCGATCCTGATGATCGACCTGGCGCTGCAGCTTGAGCGTCATGACGGCATGAGCCCGCTGGAGTCGATTCGCAGCGCCTGCCTGCTGCGCCTTCGCCCGATCCTGATGACCACCCTGGCGGCGATTCTCGGGGCCTTGCCATTGCTGCTCGGCGCCGGTGATGGCGCGGAAATGCGCCAGCCCCTGGGCCTGACCATTATCGGCGGCCTGGTGTTCAGCCAGATCCTGACCCTTTACACCACTCCGGTGGTTTACCTCTATCTTGACCGCGCGCGCCACCGCTTCAATGCCTGGCGCGGCGTGCGTACCGATGCTGCCCTGGACACTGCGCTATGACCGATTCAACCAATCCCTCACCGGTAGGCTCCCGCTTGTTGTGGCGAGGGAGCTTGCTCCCGCTGGGCTGCGCAGCGGCCCCAAAAGCGCCTGGGAGTGCTCCGCCCTCCAGCGGGAGCAAGCTCCCTCGCCACAGCGCGAGTCTCGGCAAGGGTATGAGGGTGCTTACCCTGGTTATCTCTGGTGTGCTACTCAGCGCCTGCGCCATCGGTCCTGATTACCAGCGGCCGGCCGTGGTCGAACCGGCACAATTCAAGCAAGCCCAGGGCTGGCGCCAGGCCAATCCAAGCGATTCCCTGGCCCGTGGCGCATGGTGGGAGCTGTACGGCGATCACCAACTGAACGACCTGGTGGTGCGCCTCAACACCTCCAACCAGACCGTCGTCCAGGCCGAGGCGCGCTTTCGCCAGGCCCAGGCACTGGTGCGCAGTGCTCGCGGGGCGTTTTACCCCAGCGTCGACCTGAGCGTCGGTAAAACCCGCGCCAGCCAGGGCACCGGTAGCAGCAGCGCCAGCCTCAGCAGTTCCAGCAGTGGTATCCGCGACACCCTCAATGCGCAGTTGGGCGTGAGCTGGGAAGCCGATATCTGGGGCAAATTGCGCCGAGGCCTGGAGGCCAACGAAGCCAGTGCCGAGGCCAGCTCGGCCGACCTGGCCGCAATGCGCCTGAGCCAACAGTCGGAGCTGGTGCAGAGCTATTTGCAGTTGCGAGTCATGGACGAACAGACACGCTTGTTGCAAGCCACCCTGGACACCTACCAGCGCTCGCTGCAAATGACCGAAAACCAATACCGCGCCGGTGTGGCCGGCAAGGACGCCATCGCCCAGGCGCAAACCCAGTTCAAGACTACCCAGGCCAGCCTGATCGACCTGATCTGGCAGCGCGCGCAGCTGGAAAACGCCATTGCAGTACTGATCGGTGAAGCGCCGGCCAATTTCAGCCTGGCCGTGAGCAAAGACATCCCGGCACTGCCGCAGATTCCCGTCGGCCTGCCGTCGCACCTGTTGGAGCGTCGCCCGGATATTGCCTCGGCGGAACGCTCGGTGATCGCGGCCAACGCCAATATCGGCGTGGCCAAGGCTGCCTATTACCCCGACTTGACCTTGAGCCTGGCGGGGGGCTATTCCAGCAGCACCTATGCAGACTGGATCAGCCTGCCAAACCGCTTCTGGTCGGTGGGCCCGAAGCTGGCCATGACCCTGTTCGACGGCGGCCAGCGCTCGGCGGAAGTCGACCGCAGCGTGGCCAGTTACGACGAGACCGTGGCCAAGTACCGTCAGACCGTGCTGGATGGGTTCCGCGAAGTGGAAAACTACATGGTGCAGCTCAAGGTGCTGGCGGATGAAGCGGTGGTCAGCAACGAAGCGCTGGAGGCTGCCCGCGAGTCGTTGCGGTTGACCGAGAACCAGTACAAGGCCGGGTTGATCGCTTATCTGGACGTGGTCACCGTACAGGCGACCGCCTTGAGCAACGAGCGCACGGTATTGACCTTGCTGCAGTCGCGGCTGGTGGCGAGCGTGCAATTGATTGCGGCGCTGGGTGGCGGATGGGACGGCAACACTGCTCTGGTCGAGAAGGATTGACCGCAGACACCGATCGTTTCCGCGCCCCTGCGTGGGACGGTCATCCCCCGTTGCTAGCCTTGGCGATCACCCCCGAGGAAAAATGAGGACAGTGTGGGAGGGGGCTTGCTCCCGATAGCGGTGTATCAGCTGATGAATATCGACTGGCACTGCGCCATCGGGAGCAAGCCCCCTCCCAAGGGTTACCGGCGACCCGCCCGTGTACTCACATCCACCCACACCGCCAGCACCAGAATGCTGCCCTTCACAATCATCTGCCAGTAACTGTCCACATCCAGCATCGACATGCCGTTATCCAAACTGGTAATCACCAACGCCCCGAGCAAGGCGCCATATACCGTGCCCGACCCGCCGCGCATCGAGGTGCCGCCGATGAAGCACGCTGCGATGGCGTCCAGCTCGCCCATATTGCCCGCCGACGGTGAGCCGGCGGCCAGGCGGGCGGTGTTGACTAGGCCGGCGAGGGCGCACATCACGCCCATGATGCCGAAGATCCACAGTTTCACCGCCTGCACGTTGATGCCGGACAGCCGCGTGGCTTCCATATTGCTGCCCACCGCATACACGCGACGGCCGAAGACGGTCTGGCTGGTGACGTAGCTGAACACGCCGAGCAGCACCAGCAGCAGCAACACCGGCACCGGAATGCCGTCATAGCTGTTGAGGGTGGTGACAAACCCGGCCAGCACCGCGCCGATCAGCACCACGCGCAGTACGTCGCGCATCAGAGAGTGCGCGGCCAGGCCATGCAGGGCGCGGTTGCGCCGTTGTTTCCAGGTGAGGAACAGGGTCAGCGCGAACAGCACTGCACCCAGGCCGATGCCCACGGTGTGCGGCAGGTACCCTTGGCCGACGTACACCAGCGACGGCGACACCGGTGCGATGGTGGTGCCGCCGGTAATCCCCAGCAAGATCCCGCGAAACGCCAGCATCCCGCCCAGGCCGACAATGAACGAGGGGATGCGCAGATAGGCGGTCATGTAGCCGTTAGCCAGGCCGATCATCAGGCCGCATAACGCCACCAGGCTCAGGTTGGCCAGCAGTGGGATGTGGTACACCACATCCAGGATCGCCGCCAGCCCACCCAGCAAGCCCAGCAACGAACCCACCGACAAATCGATTTCGCCGCTGATGATCACCAGCACCATGCCGCACGCCAGGATCCCGGTGATCGACATCTGCCGCAGCAGGTTGGACAGGTTACGCGGCGTGAGGAAGCCGCCGTCGGTCTGCCAGCTGAAAAATAGCCAGATGAACGCCACGGCGATCACCAGGGCGAGCATTTTGTAGCGGGTGAAAAGGTGTTTGACCTGATTCATCTACGCGGTCTTCCGATCATTGTTATTTTGGCTGAGCGCAGCGGCGAGCACCTGTTCCTGGGTGAGCCCCTGATTGATGAAATCCCCCCGCAGCTGGCCGTCGCCGATCACCAGCACGCGGTTGGACACGCCGAGCACTTCAGCGAGCTCCGACGACACCATGATGATCGACACCCCCTCGGCCGCCAGCGCGCCCATCAGTTTGTAGATCTCATACTTGGCCCCCACATCCACCCCGCGCGTGGGCTCATCGAGGATCAGCACCTTGGGCTTGGCCATCAGCATTTTCGCCAGCACGGCTTTTTGCTGGTTGCCACCGGACAGGCTGGTGATCGGCAGAAACGGGCTGGCGGTCTTGAGGTGCATGCGGGCGATCTGCTGATCGATGCTGCCCAGTTCGGCTTCGGCGTCGATGCGGGTCAGGTGGGCGTAGGTGTCGAGCACCGCCAGGGTGATGTTCTGGCCCACGCCCAGGTCGGGAATGATGCCCTGGCGCTTGCGGTCCTCGGGCACCATGCACAGCCCCGCGCGGATCGACTTGAGCGGCGTGCGCGTGTCGATCACCTGGCCCTCCAGCCATACCTCGGCGCTGTAGCGGCCGGGGTAGGCGCCGAACAGCGCCGACACCAGTTCCGTGCGCCCGGCGCCCACCAGCCCGGCAATGCCGAGGATTTCGCCACGCTTGAGCACAAACGAAATATCGTCGACGCGTTTGCGCCTGGGGTTGTCGACGTCGTAGCAGGTGACGTTGCGCGCTTCGAACACCACCTCGCCCACCTCGTGGGGCTCGGTGGGGTAGAGGTTGCTCATCTCGCGGCCGACCATCTGCGTGATGATCCGTGGGATATCCATGTCGGCCATGGCGGTGGTCGCGATGTGCTTGCCATCGCGAATCACCGCAATGGTGTCGCACACGGCGGCCACTTCATCGAGCTTGTGCGAGATATACACACAGGCCACGCCCTTGGCCTTGAGGTCACGGATAATGTCGAGCAGCACCTCGATCTCCGAGCGGGTCAGGGCCGAGGAGGGCTCGTCCAGGATCAGCAGGCGCGCCTGTTTGTTGAGGGCCTTGGCGATCTCCACCAGTTGCTGGTAGCCGCCGCCGTACTGCGAAACCGGCAGCGCGACGTTCATGTCCGGCACCTTGAGTTCGCGCATCAACGCCTCGGCGCGGTGCAGCATCGCCGGGTAATTCATCCGCCCACCGGGCAGGGTCAGCTCGTGGCCCATGAAGATGTTCTCGGCCACCGACAGGTCGGGCACCAGGGTCAATTCCTGGTGGATGATGACGATGCCGGCGGCCTCGGTTTCGCTGATCGACTGGGCTTTGAGCGGCTGCCCGTCCCAGAGGATTTCGCCCTCCCAGGTGCCATACGGGTAGACCGCCGACAGCACCTTCATCAAGGTGGATTTGCCGGCGCCGTTCTCGCCACACAGGCCGACGCATTCCCCCGGCCGTACCTTGATGTCGATGCCGTCGAGGGCGTTGACACCGCCAAAGCTTTTGACGATGCCGTTCATTTGCAGCAAGTAGTCGGCGGCCATGGCGGTCATTGCCCGGCGATCTGCTCTTTGGTGTAGAACCCGTCCTTCTCCAGCACGTCGATATTGGCCTTGGTCAACGGCGTCGGCGTGAGCAGGATGGTGTCGACCTGCTTGCTGCCATTGTCGTATTGCGAGCTGTAGGTGGGCTTTTCATTGCGCGCCAGCTGCACCGACAGTTTGGCCGCCTCGGTGGCGATCAACTTGAGCGGCTTGTAGACGGTCATGGTCTGGGTACCGTCGATCACGCGCTTGATCGCCGCCAGGTCAGCGTCCTGGCCGGAAATCGGTACCTTGCCCGCCAGCTTCTGCGCGGCCAGGGCCTGGATCGCACCGCCGGCGGTGGCATCGTTGGAGGCGACGATGGCGTCGATCTTGTTGTTATTGCGGGTCAGGGCGTTCTCGACGATGCTCAGCGCCTCGGTGGGGTTCCATTCCTTGACCCACTGCTGGCCGACAATCTTGATATCGCCCTTGTCGATGGCCGGCTGCAGCACTTTCATCTGGCCTTCGCGCAGCACCTTGGCGTTGTTGTCGGTGGGTGCGCCGCCGAGCAGAAAGTAATTGCCCTTGGGCGCCGCTTGCAGCACGCCGTTGGCCTGCATTTCGCCGACCTTTTCGTTATCGAAGGAAATGTAGGCGTCGATGTCCGCGTTGAGAATCAGCCGGTCGTAAGACACGACTTTGATCCCGGCCTTCTTGGCTTCGGCGACCGCGTTGGTCAACACCGTGGCATTGAACGGCACGATAACGATCACGTCGACGCCACGTGAGATGAGGTTTTCGATCTGCGAGATCTGCTTCTGCTCGTTGGCATCGGCCGATTGCACGAACACCTTGGCATCGAGCTTTTCCGCCGCCGCGACGAAGTAATCGCGGTCTCGGGACCAGCGTTCCAGGCGCAGGTCGTCGATGGAAAAGCCGATTTTCGGGTGCGCCGAATCGGCCATCACCGGCAGGGCGAGCAGGGCCAGGGCGGTGGCGAGCAGGGTACGTTTGAATGACTTCATGGTGGTGCGTCCTTTTATTGTTGTTGGAAAGACACTGTGGCGAGGGAGCTTGCTCCCGCTGGGCTGCGAAGCAGCCCCAAAACCAGACACCTCGGTATATCAGGTAAACCGCAGAACCTGTAGACGGGGCCGCTTCGCGACCCAGCGGGAGCAAGCTCCCTCGCCACAGTCAGGTGTAGATAAATCGGTTGACCACACCCTCCAGCATCTCCTGGCGCCCACTCACGGCCTGGGGGTCCAGTTCGTTGGCGAACGCGTGTTCGGCCAGGGATTGCAGGCTGAACTCGCCCGCCAGTACGGCTTTGCCCAGCGGCTGGTCCCAGCCGGCATAACGCTGGTCCTTGAACTGCTGCAGCCGGTCGTTCTGCACCATCGCTGCCGCGCGTTCCAGGGCCAGGGCCAGTACATCCATAGCCGCTACGTGGCCGTGGAATAGGTCCACATCATCCAGGCTCTGGCGGCGCACTTT
This sequence comes from Pseudomonas sp. R4-34-07, assembly GCF_003852375.1. Taxonomy (NCBI): domain Bacteria; kingdom Pseudomonadati; phylum Pseudomonadota; class Gammaproteobacteria; order Pseudomonadales; family Pseudomonadaceae; genus Pseudomonas; species Pseudomonas sp. R4-34-07. The sequence goes on from NZ_CP027760.1 coordinate 2,410,814, forward strand.
GGAATCGAAATTGTAGCCGCCGTTCTTGAACCCGCCGGCCTTGAGAATCTCATAGGTGGCCAGGGTCATTTCCTCGACGCTGTTGGGGAATTGGTCAGTGTCCCAGCCGTTCTGCGGGTCGCCACGGTTGGCGTCGATGCTGCCGAAAATCCCCAGGGACACGGCGGTGGCGATCTCATGATGAAAGCTGTGCCCGGCCAGCGTCGCGTGGTTGGCTTCGATGTTCACCTTGATCTCGTGCTCCAGGCCGTACTCATGCAGGAAGCCGAACACCGTGGCGCTGTCGTAATCGTACTGGTGCTTGGTCGGCTCCTGGGGCTTGGGCTCGATCAACAGGTCGCCCTTGAAGCCGATCTTGTGTTTGTGTTCCACCACCATGCGCATGAACCGGCCGAGCTGTTCCCGCTCGCGCTTTAGGTCGGTATTGAGCAGGGTTTCATAGCCTTCACGGCCGCCCCACAGCACATAGTTGGAGCCCTTGAGCCGCAGCGTGGCATTCATCGCGCTGAACACCTGGGCAGCGGCGTAGGCGAACACCTCTGGGTCGGGGTTACTCGCGGCACCAGCGGCAAACCGCGGGTTGCTGAAGCAATTGGCGGTGCCCCACAGCAGCTTGATACCGGTCTGTTCCTGATGACGCTCCAGGTGATCGACCATCTGCGCAAAGTGGTTGCGATATTCCTTGAGCGAGCTGCCTTCGGGCGCCACATCGGTGTCGTGGAAACTGTAGTAATCGATGCCCAGCTTGGAGAAGAACTCGAAGGCCGCGTCCGCCTTGCCGATGGCCAACTCCATCGGGTCACCGCTGCGCTGCCACGGTCGCTTGAAGGTGCCCACGCCAAACATATCCGCCCCTGGCCACACAAAGGTGTGCCAGTAACAGGCGGCCATGCGCAGGTGCTCGCGCATGGGTTTGCCGAGGATCAACTTGTTGGCGTCGTAGTGGCGAAAGGCGAGAGGGGCATCGCTGGCAGGACCTTCGAAGCGAACCTGCTCGACACCGGGGAAGTACGGCATGGCGTTTTCCTTATTGTTCTTGGCGGTGTCTGGATACTAGCAACGGCACTGGGGCTGCTGATTATGAAAATCACCAAGGCATGGTGCGATTTTGTGCAGTCAGGTCTAGTCTGTCTCAACTGGCCTCAGGACAAAAACAATGAAAACCCTACCGCCCGTTCACCGCATCGCCTTGCTCTTCAACGGCAGCAAAATCTACGACCGCGGCATCATCGCCGGCATCGGCAATTACCTGAGCAGCACCCGGGCGTCCTGGGATTTGTTTCTGGAAGAAGATTTTCTCTGCCGGTTGCGCGGCATCGAGCGTTGGCAGGGCGATGGCATCATTGCCGACTTCGATGACCCGCTGATCGGCGAGGCGTTGGCCGGGAGCCGAATACCGGTGGTGGCGGTGGGCGGTTCGTATGAGGACGCCGGCCAATACCCCAAGGGCATTCCCTATGTGGCGACCGATAACCATGCCTTGATGAAGTTGGCCTATGAGCACCTTATCGAAGCCGGGCTGACGCGGTTTGCCTGTTTCAGCCTGCCCGAAGCCCAGGCCAATCGCTGGGCCCAGGAGCGTGAGAAGGCCTTTCGCCGCTTGATGCAGCGCGATGGCCTGCACGTCGAGGTGTACCGTGGCCTGGGTACCAGCGCGCCGTTATGGGACAGCGCGGTGGAGCAGCAGATTGCCTGGCTGCACAGCCTGCCCAAGCCCATCGGCATTATTGCGGTGACCGATGCCCGTGCCCGGCAACTGCTGCAAGCTTGCCTGACGGCGGGCATTGCAGTGCCTGAGGAAGTGGCGCTGATCGGTATCGACAACGACCCGCTGACCCGCACCCTGACGCGGGTGCCGCTCAGTTCGGTGATCCAGGGCACCGAGACCATGGGCCGCACCGCCGCCGCGCTGCTGCACCAGATGCTGCATGGCAAACCCTGTGCAGGTACGCAGGTGCTGGTGCCGCCGGACGCGATCAACGTGCAGGCCTCCAGCCTGCATCAACCGTTGGGCAATCCCTATGTGATGCAGGCCCTGCTGTTCATTCGCCAGTATGCGTGCCAGGGCATCAAGACCGCGCAGGTGGCGGCGTATGTCGGGGTGTCGCGTTCATCGTTGGAGTCGCACTTTCGCAAGGTGCGCGGGTGCAGCGTGCACGATGAGATCCTGCGCTTCAAACTCGCCGCCGCCGCCAAGGGCCTGGAAAACCAGGCGCTGGCGATTGCCGATATCGCGCAGACCTGCGGGTTCACATCGGCGCAATACCTGCACACGGTGTTTCGTCGTGAGTACGGGTGTACGCCGAGGCAGTACCAGCAAGGCGTGGCTTAGAACACCGCCTTGACTTGCAAACCCAGAATCAGCGCATCGTCGATGCTCTGCCCGGAAAACGCGCCCGGTTCGATGATGTATTGCACGTCCGGCCGCAGGGTCAGCCAGGGCGTGGCCTGATAGCCATAACTGAGTTCGATCAACTGCTCGGCGCTGTCGAGGCCAGGGTAGGGGCGGTCGGCATTGAACGCGGCAAGCGCCTGCACGTCGCGACTGCGCGGGTTCGGCACCGCGCGGCCATAGCCCAGGGCGACGGTGTCACGCGGGCGGCCTTCGAACGGTTTGTACAGCACCACTCCGGCGCCATACCACTTGCTGAACGGCGACGCCGCCTCGCTGGCCGCCGAATACTGACCGAAGGCGTGCAGGCTGCGGCCCTGGGATGACCGGGAAGCCCACACGGCCTGGTCGATCAACAGGTAATGGCCGCCGCGACCGCCGACCTCCTTGTTGCTGCCGATGCGTTTTACATCGGAGCTGTCGTAGTAGTAACCCAGCTTGTATTCCCCCGGCAGGCTGCCGGCGTGTTTGTAGATCAGCTCGATGGGCACCACGGTGCCGGTGGTGTGCTTGGGCCCCAGGTGCCAGGCGCGGCTGGAATTACCGTTGCTGGACGGGTCGACATTGAACGCCGCCACGCGCAGTTGCCAGCTCGGCGAAAAGTCGTATTTCACGCGGGCGCCCAGGTGCGCGTTCGGGTAGTTGGCCCAGCCGCTGCCGCCCGACATGTTCAGCGGATGCCCGCAGAAACCGGCGTTCATGAAATTGCACAGGATGCCGCTGTCCAGGCCGCCGAGGTCGTTGCCCATGGCCATGTAGCCGAGCTTGACGTTGAGCGCCGGGGTGAACAGCGTGCGCTCATAGCTCAGTTCGGTGAGGCGCGTATACAGGCCGCCATAATTTTCCTGGATCGGCAGGCGGTTGCCCACCAGGTCATCGGAGGCGCTGTTGCCGCGCCGGTCGTTGACGGTCAGCTGGATGCGGTCGTCATGGGTGAAACCGTAGAGCTTGCCCAGGTCGAACTGCACACCGAGTTTTAGATTCTGCGAATAGCGCGCCGAGCGATGCTGGCCGCCGTGGGCGTTGTAGGCGGTCTCGCCGCTGTAGTCGCCGGTAAAACGCACGCCGCGTTCGTCGAGTTCACGGCGCAGGCCGCCCCAGTCGCCGGTCAGGGTGGTGTCGTCGGCCTGGGCGGGCAGGGCGGCAACAAAGGCCAGGCCCAGCACCAGGCGCCCAAGGGCGATATGAGAAGTAGGGTTCATGGGGGGATTTTCCAGACACAAAGCGCGGTGCGGGCGCACCGCGCGAACAGAGGGTGGTTACGGCAAGGCGTAGGCGATCACGTAGTCGCCACGGTCGGTGGACTGGCGCGCACCGCCGGCGGTGACGACGATGTATTGCTTGCCGGTTTTCGGCGACACGTAGGTCATCGGGCCGCCCTGGCTGCCAACGGGCAGGCGGGCTTTCCAGATTTCATCACCGTTGCCGCTGTTGAAGGCGCGCAGGTAGAAGTCCTGGGTGCCGGCGATGAAGATCAGGCCACCCTGGGTCGACAGCGTACCGCCGAGGGTCGGCAGGCCTACTTTGATCGGCAGGTGCATGCGGATGCCCAGGGGGCCGGTGTCTTCAACGGTGCCGACCGGTACTTGCCAGGCGATTTTTTGCGTCTTCATGTCGATGGCGGTCAAGGTGCCGAACGGCGGTGCCTGGCACGGAATGCCGGCCACCGACAGGAAGCGGTTCTTGTTCACCGCATACGGCGTGCCCTTGAGCGGCACGGCGCCCATGCCGGTGTTCAGCGCTTCGCCACCGGACGCCGCCAGGGCCTTGTTCTGCGATGGCACCATCTGGATCCACAGGCCCAGGCGCATGTCGTTGACGAAGATAAAACCGTGCACCGGGTCGGTGGAAATACTGCCCCAGTTCATGCCGCCCAACGAGCCCGGGAAGCTCAAGGATTTATCGGTACCCGGCGCGGTGTACAGGCCGTCGTAACGCATGCCCTTGAAGTCGATGCGGCACAGCAACTGGTCATACGGCGTGGCGCCCCACATGTCCGATTCGGTCAGGGTCTGCGCGCCGATCTGCGGCATGCCCACTGATTTGGGCTGGGTGGGGGAATACGGCTCGTTGGGAATGTTCGCGGCTTTCACCGGCACTTCCTGCACGTCGGTCAACGGCTTGCCGGTGGCGCGGTCGAGCACGTAGATCTGCCCGGCCTTGGTGCCGATCACCACCGCGGGTACCGCCTTGTCGCTGCCGGGCGGGGTGAAATCGATCAGGCTCGGTTGCATCGGCAGGTCGAAGTCCCACAGATCATTGTGAACCGTCTGGTACACCCATTTCTCTGCGCCGGTGGAGGCGTCCAGCGCCAGTACCGAAGCGCCGTATTTATGATTGAGCTGGGTGCGCTCAACACCGTAGATGTCGGTGGACGAGCTGCCCATCGGCAGGAAAACCGTGTTCATCAGCGGGTCATAAGACATCGGCGCCCAGCTGTTGGGGGTGCTGCGCACGTAGGTGCTGCCGTCGGCCGGCGCCTGCTTGTCTTGCGGGTTGCCGGGGTCGAACGCCCAGCGCATCTGGCCGCTGATCACATCGAAGCCACGGATCACGCCGCCCGGCATATCGGTCTGGACGTTATCCGCAACGCGTCCGCCAACCACCACGGTGGTACCGGCCATCAACGGCGCGGAAGACAATTGGTAGTAGCTGTCCGGGACATTGCCCAGCCCTGCTTTCAGATCCACCTGGCCGTGGTTGCCGAAGTCTTCGCAGAACTTGCCGGTGTCGGCATCCACGGCGATCAGGCGTGCATCGATGGTGTTGGTCAGCAGGCGCCGCTGGCATTGCGCACCGGCGGGCACGCTGGCGGCGATCACCGGCGAACTGTTCGCTTGGGTCGGCTGGGCAATCGGCGCAGTCGCGTCGAAGTAGGCCATGCCACGGCAACGCTGCCAGACCGCCGATTGGGCATTGATCTCGTTCTTCCACAGCTCCTTGCCGGTGTCGGCGTCCAGCGCGATCAGGTTGTTGTGCGGGGTGCAGATGAATACTTTGTTGCCGATTTGCAGGGGCGTGAGTTGGTCTTCGGCGCCGTTGCCGTCGCTGATGGCCACGTCACCGGTGCGGTAGGTCCAGGCGACTTTGAGCTTGTCGATGTTGTCGCGATTGATCTGGTCCAGCGCGGCGAAGCGGCTGCCGCCTTCGGTGTTGCCGTAGTGTGCCCAGTCTTTCTGGGCATCGGCCGCAGCCACCGGGGTGATGCCAGGGCCGGCACCGGTCGGCGCTACGCTTGGGTGAGCGACGAACATATTGCCCGCCGCCACCGCCGCGCCCAACGCCAGCACGGCAGCAACGCCATACGCGCCGCGCGCCGGTTTGCCGACCAGCAATGGATAGACCAGCGCAACCACGATGCCGATCACCGCGAACATGAACAGTCGCGAGAACAGCGGCCAGTACACCAGGCCTACATCGGCCACGGCCCAGACGGCCGTGCCGACCAGGAACGCGGCGAACCACCACGCGCCCGCCGGCTTGCGCCGGGCAATCAACAGCCCGGCAATGGCCATGACCACGCCACCGACCAGGAAGTACCAGGAACCTCCCAGGCTGACCAGTTTGGCGCCGCCGACAGCGAGCGCAAGGCCGAGCAGGGCGATGATCACGCCCAGGCCCAGCAGAAGAAAACGTGAGAAGCCAGCGGCGCGCGATGCTCGTTTCATGTCGAAAAGACTCGAGTGAGAGAGGGCAAAGCGCGATTTTAGCAAGATAAGTAACCAGTTAGTACATTGCGCAGCGCAATAGACTGTTACCGATGCTGCGATGATGGCCCGAGGCCAAAACAATGGGGAGCGGGCAAGCCCTGATGCCAGTCAGTTAAGGCGACACCGAACCTGTGGCGAGGGAGCTTGCTCCCGCTGGACTGCGCAGCAGTCCCATTGTTTGGGGCCGCTTCGCGCCCCAGCGGGAGCAAGCTCCCTCGCCACAAGTTAGTTCTCGCTTCTGCTACTTCTTAACTGACTGGCATTGAGCGGGCGCCTGCCGCCGGTCAACGAAACGCCGGCATCACCTGCTCGATAAACAGTGCCAGGGACTTCTTTTTCTCGGCATGGGGCAGGCTGTTGTCGCACCAGAAGCTGAACTCATCCACGCCCAGTTCCTGGTAGTACCGAATGCGCGGGATGATCTCTGCTGCGGTGCCGATCATTGCGGTTTTGTGCAGGCTCTCCAGTTCGAACTCTGGGCGTGCGGCGAACTTCTCTTCCGGGCTTGGCTCCAGGAAACCATTGACCGGCACGTTCTTGTTGCCGAACCAGGCATCGAAGGTGCGATAGAACTTCGAGATCGCTTTGGCCCCGACTTCCCAGCCTTGCGGGTCATCAGCGGCGTGCACGTGGGTGTGACGCAGCACCATCAATTGTGGGCGGGGCACGCCAGGGTTGTTGTCCAGGGCGGCCTGGAATTTGTTTTTAAGGTCCAGGACTTCTTCGTCGCCCTTCATCAGCGGCGTGACCATGACGTTGCAGCCGTTGGCCACTGCAAAATTGTGGGAGTCGGGGTCGCGGGCGGCGATCCACATCGGTGGGGTGGGCTGCTGGATCGGCTTTGGCACGCTGGTGGAGGTGGGGAATTTCCAGATGTCGCCGTCATGGGCGTAGTCGCCTTTCCATAGGGCACGCACTACCGGCACCATTTCGCGCAGGGCCTGGCCGCCGCTCGAGGCGGGCATGCCGCCGGCCATGCGGTCGAATTCCACTTGGTAAGCACCACGGGCCAGGCCCACTTCCATGCGTCCGTTGCTGATCACGTCGAGCAACGCGCATTCCCCCGCCACCCGCAGCGGGTGCCAGAACGGCGCGATGATGGTGCCGGCGCCCAGGCGAATAGTGGTGGTCCTGGCCGCGAGGTAAGCCAGCAGCGGCATTGGACTTGGCGATATGGTGTATTCCATGGCGTGGTGCTCGCCAATCCACACGGTGCTGAAGCCACCGGCTTCGGCCATCAGGGTCAGCTCGGTCAAGTCTTCGAACAACTGACGGTGGCTGACGCTTTCATCCCAGCGTTCCATGTGTACGAACAGCGAAAATTTCATGACGCATACCTCGGATCTATTGTTATTTTCCGCGAAAAAAGAACGGCTTTGGCGGGGGGTATCAGGCAGGCACCGGCAGGGTACCCATCTTGCCGTGGCAATACACCAGGGGCCCATTGGGCTGTGTCGGCACGATCAGGTTCTTGACCGAGCCAACCATGATTGCGTGGTCGCCGCCTTCGTATTCGCGCCACAACTGGCATTCAATGACCGCCGTGGCGTTGGCCAGGATCGGATTGCCCAAAGCACTCAGGGTCCACTCGATGCCCTGGGCTTTGTCCTTGCCTTTGCGCGCAAAGGCATAGGCTTCGCTTTGCTGCCCGCCGGACAACACATGGATGGCGAAGCGCTTGTTCTTGATCAGTACGGGGTAGGAGTCAGAGCTGTAGTTGGGGCAGAAGAGCACCAGGGCCGGGTCCATGGACAGCGAGCTGAACGCACTGGCGGTGAGGCCGACGATTTGCCCGTCGTCGTCCAGCGTAGTAATCACGGTGACCCCGGACGGAAACGAACCCATCACTTGTTTGTAGATGGCGGCATCGATCATGGGATGGTCCTCTGCTATGAAGCGGGTTTTTAATTTTATAGGTCTGATGGTATACCGTAATACAGCAGTTGCAAGGGCTTTTTTGGACAGGGCGATAAACGTGTCTCTGACCACCAGAGCCCTCTATTACAGGGGTTTATCCTCTGGTAGCGGTTTTTCAAGGACCGGGATTACCGGATCAGAGGCGGGGCGAAAAAAGCGAATCAATCTTGTTAAATAGTTGGAATACCATAATATGGTGTTCATCTTGGGCGGCTGTAGAGCCCCCTCGGTTGGCGTCAAACAACTATAAGATCAGACAAACGCGAGTTATTCCTATGCCTCAGATGTCCCGGCAAGACCCCCTGATCGAGCATCATACGGTCGATTACGTCCCCCTCGCAGAGCGCCACGGGAAGGCCCGCGACCTGTTCACCTTGTGGTTCAGTACCAATATCGCGCCGCTGCCCATCGTCACCGGCGCGATGGTGGCCCAGGTGTTCCATCTCAACCTGCTGTGGGGGCTGCTGGCGATTGCCCTCGGGCATCTGTTGGGCGGTGTAGTGATCGCCCTTGCCTCTGCCCAGGGCCCGCGCATGGGCATCCCGCAGATGGTGCAGAGCCGCGGCCAGTTCGGGCGCTATGGCGCGTTGCTGATCGTGTTTTTCGCAGCGCTGATCTACATCGGCTTTTTCATTTCCAACATCGTGCTGGCCGGCAAATCCATCGTCGGCATCGTGCCCTCGGTCCCGGTGCCAGCGAGCATCCTGATCGGCGCTCTCAGCGCCACGGCCATCGGCGTGATCGGCTACCGCTTTATCCATGCCTTGAACCGCATCGGCACCTGGGTGATGGGCAGCGCGTTGCTCGCCGGTTTTGTCTACATCTTTGCTCACGACCTGCCGGCCGACTTCCTCACCCGCGGCGGTTTCAATGCCGCCGGATGGCTAGCCACGGTGTCGCTCGGGATCATCTGGCAGATCAGCTTCTCACCCTACACCAGCGACTATTCGCGTTACCTGCCGGCGGACATCGGCATCACCCGACCGTTTATTGCCACCTACCTGGGCGCAACGCTGGGCACCATCCTGTCGTTCGCCTTCGGCCTGGTGGCGGCACTGGCGACACCGGAAGGCACCGAAGCGATGGTCGCGGTCAAACAAGCCACGGGCGCGCTGGGGCCGATCCTGATGGTGCTGTTCCTGCTCAATATCATCAGCCACAACGCACTGAACCTGTACGGCGCAGTGCTTTCGATCATCACCTCGATCCAGACCTTCGCCAGCCACTGGACCCCCAGCATCAAGGTGCGCGTGGTGCTCTCGGGCATTATCCTCGCCGGTTGCTGTGTGGTGGCGCTGGGCGCGTCGGCGGACTTCATCGCGCAATTTATCGGGCTGATCCTCGCGCTGTTGCTGGTGCTGGTGCCGTGGGCCTCGATCAACCTGATCGATTTCTACATCATTAAACGCGGGGTGTACGACATCGCCTCGATCTTCCAGGCGGATGGCGGAGTCTATGGACGGTTCAACCTGCATGCGATCGTGGCGTATTTCATCGGGATCCTCGTGCAACTGCCGTTTGCCAATACGTCGTTGTATGTGGGGCCCTGGGCCAACCTGGTGGACGGGGCGGATTTGTCGTGGCTGGTGGGGTTGGCGGTGACGTGTCCGTTGTATTACTGCCTGGCGACACGCAAGCACACGCAGAACGTCCGAGCGGTGAAGCTGGGTTATTCGGACTGATCATCACGTCAAATCAAATACCCGGCGCTGCCGGGTATTTTTTTGTAGTCGGTTTTTCCTGGCGACGTAGTCTGGATCATTTGGTACAGACTTGATGCGACGCTCCGATGGCGGAACGGCCAGCTACACACTAGCTGGCGGATATTCCGCTATCGGGAGCCAGCCGCTGCCACATGAAGCCTTCCTAGGCAGGCTCAATGCGCTCCGGCCGCCTTGTTCAAATCACTCTCCGCCCACTCTGTGTACACACACGCATCCGCCGTGGCCCAGCGCACCCGCACCGGGTCGCCGGCCTTGAGCGGCATGCCCGCCGCCGAGAGCGCCTTGACCGTCAGCGAAGTACCGCCGAGGGTCTTCACCGCGCAGGTCTGGCTCTCGCCCAGAAACAGCACCTCCCCGACAATCGCCGAGACCTCATTCCAGCCTGCGGCCAACGGTTGCTCGGCGGCCTGTTCGACGCTCAGCGCCAGGGCCTTTTCCGGGCGTACCATCAGCAATACATCCTGCTCGGTTTGCAGGCCGCTGGTCAGGCGGATCGACAGCGACTGGCCTTCGAACGACGCTGCCGCATTGCCCTGGGCCTTGAGCTTGAGGAAGTTGGAATTGCCCAGGAACGAGGCGACGAACGCGTTCGGCGGGTTCTGGTACAGGTCGAAACCACTGCCCAGGCCGACGATTTTACCGTGGCTGAAAATCGCGATGCGCTGGGACAGACGCATGGCTTCTTCCTGGTCGTGGGTCACGTAGACGATGGTGATGCCCAGGCGCCGGTGCAGCTGGCGCAGTTCGTCCTGCAGGTCTTCACGTAGTTTCTTGTCGAGGGCACCGAGGGGTTCGTCCATCAGCAGGATACGCGGCTCGTACACCAGCGCGCGGGCGATGGCCACTCGCTGTTGCTGGCCACCGGAGAGTTGCGAAGGGCGGCGATGGGCGAACGGTTCCAGCTGTACCAGCTTGAGCATGGCGTCCACGCGTTTCTCGCGTTCGGCGCTGGCTAGTTTGCGGATGGCCAAGGGGAAGGCGATGTTGTCGCGCACCGACAAGTGCGGAAACAACGAGTAGCGTTGAAACACCATGCCGATGTCACGCTTGTGCGGCGGCACGTTGACCAGGGATTGCCCGCTCACCAGGATCTCGCCGCTGCTCGGCGTTTCAAAGCCGGCGAGCATCGACAGGGTGGTGCTCTTGCCCGAGCCGCTGGAGCCGAGGAAGGTGAGGAACTCGCCGTCCTGGATGTTCAGGGAAATGTTGTCCACGGCGGCAAAGTCGCCGTAGTACTTGTTCAGGTTACGCAGGCTGACCAGGGGTTGGCCGGGATTCTGCGCGACATCTTGGATCACTGCACTCATGTTCTGCTCCTGGGCGCTTAGGCGCTGGTTTCAGTGCGCCGACGAAGGGCGGCGGCGATCACCATGACCAGTACCGACAGGCCAATCAGCAACGTCGAGGCGACGGCGATCACAGGCGTCAGGTCCTGGCGCAGGGTGGTCCACATTTTGACGGGAAGGGTTTGCAGGGTTGGGCTGGCCATCATCACGCTGAGCACCACTTCGTCCCATGAGACAAGAAAGGCGAACAGCGCACCGGCGACCATCCCTGGGCGAATCGCCGGGAAGGTCACCTTGAACACCGCCTGCACGCGCGAGGCGCCGCAGATCACCGCCGCGTCTTCAATTGACTGGTCGAACAGCTTCAGCGAGTTGATGATTGAGATGATGGTGAACGGCAGCGCGACAATCACATGGCTGACCACGAAAGCGAACATCGTGCCGGTATAGCCGAGCTTGAGGAACAGCGCGTACACCGCCACGGCGATGATCACCAGCGGCACGATCATCGGCAGGGTGAACAGGCCGTAGAGCAGCTCGCGGCCGGGGAAGCGTCCGCGCACCAGGGCAAAGGCGGTCGGCAGCCCCAGCGCGACGGCGAACAGCGTGGTCAGCACCGCCACCTTGAGGCTGGCCATCGCCGCGCTCATCCAGTCGGGGTTGGAGAAGAACTGGCCGTACCATTTCAGTGTCCAGCCCGGTGGCGGGAACACCAGCCATTGCGACGAACCGAACGACAGCAACACGATAAACACGATCGGCAAGAGCAGGAACAGGCCAATCAAACCGGTGGTGGTGTAGAGGCCCAGGCGCATCCTGCGGCTCATGGCGTTGGGGGTCAGGAGCATGACGGCTTACCTCGCGTTGCTGGCGCCAACCGGGGATTCCGGCTGGAGCTTCAGGTAGAAGTAGAACAGCACCAGCGTGATGAAAATCAGCAACGCCGCACCGGCACTGGCCAGGCCCCAATTGAGGAACGATTGCACCTGTTGAATGATGAACTCGGGCAGCATCATGTTCTGCGCACCGCCCAGCAGGGCCGGGGTGACGTAGTAACCGAGGGACATCACAAAAACCATCAACCCGCCGGAAAACAACCCCGGCCGGCACAGCGGCAGGAACACCCGGAAGAAGTTGGTCCAAGGGCTGGCGCCACAGATGGAGCCGGCCTGCAGGATCATCGGGTCGATGGCCTGCATGGTCGCCTGCAGCGGCAACACGATGAACGGAATCATGATGTAGCTCATGCCGATCACCACGCCGGTGAGGTTATGCACCATCTCCAGCGGTTGATCGATGATGCCCATGGCCATCAACGCCTTGTTGATCACCCCCGAGGCCTGCAGCAATACCAGCCAGGAATAGGTGCGGGCGAGCAGGCTGGTCCACATCGACAGCAGCACGATACTCAGGATCCAGCGGCCCCAGCCGCGCGGCACGAGGGTAATCGCCCAGGCCAGCGGAAAGCCCAGCAGCAGGCTGAACAGGGTCACCAGGCCGGCCACTGAAAAGGTATTGAGCAACACCCGCGCATAGGCCGAGTTGGCGAACAGCTGTTCATAGTTGCCAAGGCCCGGTACCGGCTCCAGCACGCCGCGCAGTAACAGGCCGATCAGCGGTGCCAGGAAGAACAGGCCGAGGAACAGCAGGGCCGGGATCAAGTTGCTCGACCCCCGCCAGCGTTGCGCCAGGGATAGCGCCCCGGCCTTGTGGGAAACCGCGTCGGCAGCGCCGAGGGCGCTCCCGGTCGGCGTGGTTGCCGTCATTTTCATTTGACTAGCCATTCATTCCACCGTGTCGCAATGGCCGGACCGTTCTTGGCCCAGTAGGCGAAATCGAGGGTGATCTGATCCTTGGCGTACGCCGTCGGCAGGTTGGGCGCCAGGACCGAATCCAGGCGCTGCACGCTGTCGATATTTACCGGAGCGTAGGCGGTCAGGTTGGAGAAATCCGCCTGGCCCTTGGCGCTGCTGGCACTGGCCAGAAACTTCATCGCGGCCGCTTTGTTTTTCGAGCCTTTAGGCACCACAAGAATGTCGGCCATCACCAGATTCTGTTTCCAACTCACGCCCACTGGTGCGCCATCTTCCTGCAAGGCGTGAATGCGGCCGTTCCAGAACTGGCCCATGCTGACTTCGCCGGAGGCCAGCAACTGTTGCGACTGCGCACCGCCGCCCCACCAGACGATGTCTTTCTTGATGGTGTCGAGTTTCTTGAAGGCGCGGTCCAGGTCCAGGGGGTAGAGCGTGGCGGCGGGTACGCCGTCGGCCAGCAGCGCCAGTTCAAGCACACCTGGGCTTGGCCATTTGTAGAGGGCGCGTTTGCCGGGGTAGGTCTTGGTGTCAAACAAGGCGCTCCAGTCCTGCGGTTTGCCGGTGCCGAGCTTGCCTTCGTTGTAGCCGAGCACGAAGGAGAAGAAGAACGAGCCGACGCCATGGTCGGAGACGAAACGCGGGTCGATCTTGTCGCGCTCGATCACCGAGAAGTCGAGGGGCTCGAGCAGGCCTTCGGCGGCGGCGCGCAGGGCGAAGTCGGCTTCGACATCCACCACGTCCCACTGTACGTTGCCGCTTTCGACCATGGCCTTGAGTTTGCCGTAGTCGGTGGGGCCGTCCTGGACGACGGTGATGCCGCTGGCCTTGCTGAAAGGATCGGCCCATGCCTGCTTCTGCGCATCCTGGGTGCTGCCTCCCCAACTGACGAAGTTGACACTTTCCGCCGCCAACGCCGCCTGGCTGGCCACGCTCAACAAACCCGCGAACAGCACCGCGGTTACACCTGTGTTCAACACCATTTTTACGCCCTCATTGTTGTGTTTATGAGCGGGGCTTGGAGTGCCCGCCTGTCGGGAGCAGTCGGTCCGGGAGACCTGATTCAGGTCGTCCGGCCTATGGAATATCATATTATGGTATTCCAATATTTGCGCAAGCACTTTGCCATACCGGCTATCCGCCGACGCTGGGTTTCCAGCCTCAGGTGAAGGGGATGCTTTCCACGACTTCCAGGTCGTAACCGGTCAAGCCTGCGTATTTCAGCGGTGGTCCGAGGTGGCGCAGTTTGCCCACGCCCAGGTCCTGCAATATCTGAGCGCCAGTACCCACTTCCGAGTAAATCCGTGACTGGGAGCGGTTGAACTGACGCGGCGCCTGGGTCAACTGCGGTACGCGTTCCAACAGTGCCTGGGACGACTCATGGTTGGCCAGCACCACCACCACGCCGCTGCCTTCTGCCGCCACGCGTTGCAGGGCGGCCCACAAGGTCCAGTTGGACGGCCCACTGTAGTCGGCACCGACCAGGTCGCGCAGCGGGTCGATCACGTGCACACGGACCAGCGCCGGCTCATCACGGCGCAGTTGGCCCATGACCATGGCCATATGCACGCCGCCGTCGATGCGGTCTTCAAAAGTGATCAGGCGGAAGGTGCCGTGCACTGTGGGCAGGTCGCGTTCGCCGATGCGTACCACGGTGCGTTCGGTGCTGAGGCGGTAGTGGATCAGGTCGGCGATAGTGCCGATCTTGATCCCGTGCTTGCGGGCAAAGGCTTCCAGCTCGGGACGACGGGCCATCGTGCCGTCGTCGTTCATCACTTCGACAATCACCGAGGCCGGTGTGTGCCCGGCCAGGCGCGCGAGGTCGCAGCCGGCTTCGGTGTGGCCGGCGCGGGTCAACACGCCGCCGTCCTTGGCGCGCAACGGGAAGATATGCCCCGGCTGCACGATGTCGGCCGGTCCGGCATTGCTGTCGACGGCCGCCGCCACGGTGCGTGCGCGATCGGCGGCGGAGATGCCGGTGGTCACGCCGGTGGCGGCTTCGATGGACACGGTAAACGCAGTGCTGAACACGCTGCCATTGCTGGGCACCATCTGCTCCAGGCCCAGGCGTTGGCAATGTTCATCGGTAAGGGTCAGGCAGATCAGGCCACGGGCTTCGCGGGCCATGAAGCTGATAGTCTCGGCGGTGCAGCACGCTGCAGGCAACAGCAGGTCGCCTTCGTTTTCCCGGTCTTCGTCGTCCACCAGAAGCACCATCTTGCCCTGGCGGTAGTCTTCGAGGATGTCTGCGATGCTGTTGAAGGGCATGGGGAGTGCTCTGTTTGTTGGTTGTATGTATTATGGTATACCACAAATTCTAAGCAAGAGGATGTCTCGATGAAGGCCTATTGGATTGCCCATGTGGATGTGTCCGATGCAGAGCAATACACCCAGTACACCCAGCGCGCGCCGGCTGCTTTCGCGAAGTTCGGCGGGCGATTTCTGGCCAGGGGCGGGCGCAGTGAAGCGCTGGAAGGCGGGCCTGTGCGGCAGCGCAATGTGGTGATTGAGTTTGAGAGCTATGAGCAGGCGGTGGCGTGCTATGAGTCTGTGGAATATCAGGAGGCAAAGGGGCATAGAGCGGGGGCGGGAGAGGCGCAGATCATTATTGTGGAGGGGCTGGCGCCCTAGGCATACCAGGCCAAGTGTGGTCAAAAATGTGGGAGGGGGCTTGCTCCCGATGGCGGTGGGTCAGCTACAGACAAGCTGGCTGACAGACCGCCATCGGGAGCAAGCCCCCTCCCACATTTGAGTGAGTTTGGCCTGGGCTCAGCGCATGAAGTGGATCTTGCCGCTGTCATCATTCCCCATGTAGATGCCATACACCCCAGCCTGGCGTTCCTCGATGTAACGCTCGAGAATCTGCCGGATCGCCGGGTAGTAGATGCTGTCCCACGGAATGTCCTCGGGGGCGAAGAATGTGTAGGCCAGGGTTTCCGGGCCGAACTGGCCGGTGATCTCTAGCGCGATGGCGCGGAAGATGATGTACACCTCGCTGATTTTCGGCACGCTGAAAATCGAGTAGGGCGACACGATCTCGGCGCGCACGCCGGTCTCTTCCCAGACTTCGCGCAACGCCGCTTCTTCGGTGGTTTCGCCACCTTCCATGAAGCCCGCCGGTAGCGTCCAGGTGCCGGGGCGCGGGGGGATTGCGCGCTGGCACAGCAGGTACTTGCCGTCCTGCTCGATGATGCAACCGGCGATGATCTTGGGGTTGATGTAGTGGATGTAGCCGCAGCCCCGGCACATCAGGCGCTCGTGGGTGTCGCCCGGTGGCAGTTGGTGACCGAGGTCACGGCCGCCGCAGGTCGGGCAGAAGCTGGGGCTGGGCACGGTCAGTGACCTATGCGCGGTTCTTTGAGCGCGATAGGCAGGGTGATCTCGGGGAGCTTGCCGGTTTCTTCCTGTTTGCGCTTGAGGTAATCCAGGGCCACGGCTGCCGCTGCACGCACGTGATCGACGCAGGCTTGGTGGGCGGCCAGGGGGTCACCGCTCTTGATCGCCTGAACCATGCGTTCCATTTCCTGGTTGCTGGCGCCACGCCGGTTTTGCTGGGACACAGACGTCGCGCGCAGGTAGCTGATACGCGCCTGCAACTGGCGCAACTGAGTGGCGGCCACGTGGTTGCCGGATCCTTCGAGCAACACATCGTAGAAGCCCTGCACGGAGTCGATTACTTGCTGCAGTTCACCTTCCTTGAGGGCCTTGCGGTTTTCCTCGAGGGCTTTTTCCAGGGCCTTGATGTCCTTGGCCTTGGCGCGCAGGGTGAACAACTGCACGATCAATCCTTCGAGCACGCAGCGCAGTTCATAGATGTCGACGGCATCGGCCAGGGTGATGATCGCCACCTGCGGGCCCTTGGCATCGGCGAATTCCACCAGGCCTTCGGACTCCAGGTGGCGCAAGGCTTCGCGCACCGACGTGCGGCTGACACCGAGGCGGTCACACAGGTCGCGCTCCACCAGGCGGTCACCGGGCAGTAGCTGGAAATTCATGATGGCGCTGCGCAGTTTCTCCAGCACGATTTCGCGCAGGGTGACCGGGTTGTGATTGACCTTGAAGCTATCGTCGAGGGGCGCGCGTTTCATGGGGTCTGCTCTGAATGTAGCGGTTAACTGGAGGCCTCGGCATCGGCTTCGGCGAAGGCTTCACGGGCCAGCCGGAAGCTGTCCACAGCAGCGGGAACCCCGCAGTAAATGCCGACCTGAAGCAGAATTTCGCGTATTTGTTCACGACTTAGCCCGTTGCGCAAGGCGCCACGCACGTGCAGCTTGAGTTCGTGAGGCCGATTGAGGGCCGAAATCATTGCCAAGTTTATCATGCTGCGTTCTTTAAGCGACAAACCCTCCCGGCCCCAAACATGGCCCCAGCAGTACTCGGTGACCATCTCCTGCAGCGGTCGGGTGAAGTCGTCGGCGTTGTCGATTGAACGCTGTACATAGGCTTCACCCAAGACTTGGGTACGAATTTTCAGGCCCTGTTCATACTTGTCGTTGCTCATGCTTCAGCGCTCCTTAGGCCAGAGTCGGCAGTGGGCCCAGCTTGCCCTTGTGATAAATCATCGGCGTGACCGGCTGTGTGGGCAGGATCAGGTTCTTCACCGCACCGACAATGATCGCGTGGTCGCCGCCGTCGTATTCGCGCCACAACTCGCACTCGATGATGGCCGTGGCGTTGGCCAGCAGCGGGTTGCCCAAGTCGCTCAGGTGCCACTCGATGCCCTTGGCCTTTTCCTTGCCTTTGCTGGCGAAGGCATAGGCTTCGGCGGTCTGTCCGGCGGACAGCAGGTGGATCGCGAAGCGCTTGCTGTCGCGCAGGATCGGGTAGGTGTCCGACGCGTAGTTGGGGCAGAACAGCACCAGGGCCGGGTCGATCGACAGCGCACTGAAGGCGCTGGCGGTGATGCCGACGATGCCGCCGTCCGGGTCGAGGGTAGTGACCACCGTGACGCCCGAAGGAAACGAGCTCATGACGTCTTTGTAAATGCCGGGTTCGATCATGGTTGTGGACTCTTAACGCATCACAAAGGGATCAGGCATGGGCGCCTGGGAGAGGTTTATCCACACCGTCTTGAGCTCGGTGTAGGCCAGCACCGAATCGATGCCGCTTTCGCGTCCATAGCCGCTGTTCTTGAAGCCGCCGATGGGCGCCATGGCCGAGACCGCGCGGTAGGTGTTGACCCAGATAATCCCCGAGCGCACGTCGCGTGCCAGGCGGTGGGCACGGCCCAGGTCACGGGTCCAGATGCCGGCGGCGAGGCCGAACTGCGAGTCGTTGGCGATGGCCAGGGCCTGGGCTTCGTCCTTGAAACGGATCACCGAAGCCACTGGGCCGAACACTTCTTCCTGCATGATCTTCATTGAGTTGTGGTCGCATTCGAACAAGGTCGGCTCATAAAACCAGCCTTCGCCGAGGTTCTGCGGGCGCTTGCCGCCGGTGCGCAGGCGTGCGCCTTCGGCGATGGCATCCGCAACCAGGCCTTCGACCACGGCGAGTTGCTGGGCAGTGGCCATGGGGCCCATCTCGCTGGCGTCATCCTGCGGGTTGCCGATGCGGATGCGTTCGGCGCGCTGCACCAGGCGCTCAACGAATTCGTCGTAGATTTCATCCTGCACCAGCAGGCGCGAACCGGACACGCAGCTCTGCCCGGACGCCGCGTAGATCCCGGCGATTGCACCGTTGATGGCGCTGTCGAGGTCGGCGTCGGCAAAAATGATATTCGGTGACTTGCCGCCCAGTTCCAGCGACAGCTTGGCGAAGTTCTCCGCGCTGCTGCGCACCACATGCCGTGCGGTGGCCGCGCCGCCGGTAAAGGCGATCTTGCGTACCAACGAGTGGCGGGTGAGGGCGGCGCCGGTGCTTGGGCCGTAGCCGGTCACCACGTTGACCACGCCTGGTGGAATCCCGGCTTTCAGCGCCAGGCGCGCCAGCTCCAGGACGGTTGCCGAAGCGTGCTCCGAGGGTTTGATCACGATGGTATTGCCAGCCGCCAGGGCCGGCGCGAGTTTGATCGCCGTCAGGTACAGCGGGCTGTTCCACGGAATGATCGCGGCGACCACGCCCATGGCTTCGTGGACCGTGTAGGCGAACAGGTCCGGTTTGTCCAGCGGCAAGGTACCGCCTTCGAGCTTGTCGGCGAGGCCTGCAGTGTAGTGGAAGAACTCCGGCAGATAGCTCACCTGGCCACGGGTCTCGCGGATCAGTTTGCCGTTGTCGCGGCTTTCCAGCTGCGCCAGTTGTTCTGTGTTTTCGGCGATCAAGTCACCCAGGCGGCGCAGCAATTTGCCCCGTGCAGTAGCGCTGAGGCCGCGCCAGGCCGGGCTCTCGAAAGCCGATTGCGCGGCCTGTACGGCGCGGTCAACGTCGGCTTCATCGGCATCGGGCAATTGCGCCCAGGGTTCGGCCAAGGCCGGGTTGAGGCTGTCGAAAGTCTTGCCGGACAGGGCATCGACCCATTCACCGCCGATGCACATCTGGAAGCGTGCGAGTGTCATGCAACGATCCCCTTTATTGGATTGTTTTGGGCGTACACGGTGTCAAGAAACCCCAGCAGCAGGCTATTGACCAGGCGCGGTGATTCCACCGGCATCATATGCCGTTGCTCGGCCAGCACTGCAACCGTGGCGCCGGGAATACGGTCGGCCAGTTGCCGGGCCATTTCCGGCGTCGAGCCGGGGTCCAGTTCGCCGGTGGCGACCAGGGTAGGCACGCGCAACCCCTTGAGGTCGTCGGCGCGGTACATGTCCTGGGTCGCAAACAGCTCATAAGTGGTGAGGTAGCCCTGGGGGTCGTTGCCCGCCAGGGTCTGGCGCAACGCGGCGATTTGCGCCGGGTTGGCCGCCTGGTATTCACGGCTGAACCAGCGCGACAGCGCCGCTTCCGCATTTGCATCCGGCCCGTGCTCGGCGGCCTGGGCCGTGCGTGCGATCACGCCGGCACGCTGCTCGGGGCTGCGGTTGAATACACTGTTGAGCACCACCAGGCTTTTGAGACGGTCGGGGTAATGCAGGGCAAACGCCCGTGCGACCAGGCCGCCCATGGAAAACCCGATCACCGTGGCCTGGGGCAGTTGCAGGTGGTCGAGCAGTTCCAGCAGCTGGTCCGCATAGCCGAGCAACGGTGTGCCGGCGGCCGGGCGCGGGCTGGCGCCATGGCCGAGCATGTCATAGCTGATCACATGGTAATTGGTGGCCAGGCCAACGATTTGCCCGCCCCACATTTCTTTGTTCAGGCCCACGCCGTGGATCAAAACCACAGGCTGGCCTTGGCCGGTCGCCAGGTAACTGGTACCCGCCGGGGTGCGTTCAGCGGTGAGCCGAATCATGGAGCGCTCCTGCATGCTTTTTGTTGTGGCCGGTGTCGCTTACTGGGCTTTTTCAGCCGCCAGCTCTTCCAGGTCGATGTAACGGTTGCCGATCCGTGGGTGCAGGCGACCGCCATCGGCGCAGCCCAGCACGACGACGATTTCGTCAGCGCGCGGCGCGTCTTCGATTTGCATTTCCAGGGTGATGTAGTGCGAGCGCAGGCCTTCGTCGTCCTTATGCATCATTGGAATCTGGATCGAGGTACCCGGGCCGCCGCGCTTGTTGGTGAAGCTCAGGTAGCTCTTGGCCTTGACCGCTTCACGGTAGTGGTTGCCGAAGCGCAGGGTATGGATGATCGCGCTCGCGTGTTCGATCTCGCCATCGGCGCCCACCACGGCCGCTTTGCCGTAGGCCTCGATCTTGTCGGCACCGCCGATGATGCCCACCAGGCGCTCGACCATCAGCGCGCCGAGGTCGGAGCAGTTGGCGCGGATCTCCGGCTTCAGGTCTTCGACGAAACCACGGCCCAGCCAGGGGTTTTTCAGTACCACGGCCAGGCCGACCATTTTCACGGGCGTGTCGGAGGCTTTGCCGCCCTCGATAAAGGTCTCTTCTACATAACTGACGATCTTGCGGATTTCGAAACTCATGGGCTGCTCCGTCTAAGTGAGGGTCTGCGTATGATGGTATACCATAATACGAGAAGCGCAATAGGCGTGCGGCAAGATCCCAGGCAGGCGTGCGTGGGTTTGTTGAGGAGGGGGTATGCAGCGATCAGGCGGTGAAGGGCTCACCGCCTGCCTTGGGAGAGGACGTCAGAACTTGAAGCGGCCCACCAGGCCGTTGAGCTGACCGGAAATGTCGGTCAAACGCCCCGACCCGCTCTGCGCCGTATGCGCAAACTCTTCAACCAACTGCGCATCGGCATGAATCTGTGCGATGTGCCGGTTGATCTCTTCGGCCACTTGGTGCTGCTCTTCGGCGGCGGTGGCGATCTGGGTGTTCTGGTCGCGAATCGAGTCCACCGAACCGCGAATTTTGTCAAAGCTGTCGCGGGCCTGCTGGATGCGTTCCACGCTGGTATGCGAGCCCTGCAGGCTGCTTTGCATCTGCTGGGTGACTTCCTTGGTGCGGCGGGCGAGATTGCCCAGCAGGCTGTCGATCTCGCCGGTGGAGTCGGCGGTGCGGCGGGCGAGGGCGCGGACTTCGTCGGCGACCACGGCGAACCCTCGGCCCTGATCGCCGGCGCGTGCGGCTTCAATCGCAGCGTTGAGTGCCAGCAGGTTGGTCTGTTCGGCAATCGAGCGGATGGTGTCGAGGATGGCGTTGATGTTCTGGCTGTCTTGTTCGAGCAACTGCATGGTCTGCGTGGATTTCTGCAGGTCTTCGCTGAGCTTGAGCACGCTGCCGGTGGCTTCGCCGATGTGCTGCTGGCCGTTGTGTACGTCGCGATAGCCTTCGTCGGCACTCGACGCGGCGGCGCTGCACGAGCGCGCCACTTCATTGGCGGTGGCCACCATTTCGTTGAAGGCGGTGCTCACCAGTTCCACGGCTTCGCGTTGGCGGCCGGCGGCCTGGTTCATGTTATTGGCTACTTCACGGGTGTCGGCGGCGGCGGTTTGCAGGTCCGAAGACGCGTTGCCGATGCGCTGCACCAACTGGGCGATCATGCTCAGGAACTGGTTGAACCAACCGGCCAGGCTGGCGGTTTCGTCCTTGCCCTGCACCTTGAGCTGGCGCGTGAGGTCGCCTTCACCTTCGGCAATTTCCTGCAGGCCGTCGGCCACCCCGCGAATCGGACGCACGATCACGCGGGCGAAACTGGCGCCGACGATGGCGAATACCACCGCCAAGACGGCGGCGATGGCGGCGATCAACCACGTCAGGCGGGTGGCGCCGGCCATCACTTCGTCACGCTTGATCAGGCCGATAAAGCGCCAGCCCAGGTCTTTGGAGCTGACCACGTTGGCCATGTAGGCCACGCCGTCGATGTCGATCCGGGTCACGCCGTCGCCGCCCTTGGCCAGTTCGGCGTAGTTGGGCCCCAGATCGGCCAGAGGCTTGAAGTTGTGCTTGGCGTCGCTGGGGTCTACCAGCACGTTGCCGTTGCCTTCCACCAGCATCAGGTAGCCGCTGTCGCCCAGCTTGATGGTGCGCACCAGTTCGGTGAGCTGCTTGAGCGACACGTCCAGGCCGACCACGCCAAGGATATTGCCAGTGGTGTCGGCGACGGTATGCACGGTACCGATCAGCACCACATCGTCCGGTGCCCAGTAATAGGCACCGGTGCGCACGGTCTTGCCCGGCGCAGCGATAGCCGCCTGGTACCAGGGGCGCACGCGTGGGTCGTAGTTAGTCAGTTTGGTGTCGTCCGGCCAGCTGGCGTAGCCGCCGTCGCGCAGGCCCAGGGACAGGTAGGCAGTGCTGGGATGGCTTTTGGCGAACTGGTCGAAAATCGCCAGCAGTTCGGTATTGGTCGGTGTCAGCGGGATTTGCGCGGCGTCCGCGCTGGCGTAGCTCTTTAGGTCCTTGGCCGCGATAACGCGCGGGTCCTTGGCCACGTACTCGACGTTCTGGCTGATGCCGTCGAAAAACTGCTTCATGCCATTGTCGATCTGGCGGATCTCGCGGCCGCTGCTGTCGAGAAAGTTGGCGAGGGCGCCTTCGCGCACATTCAGCACCACGATCATCGCGACCAGGACGACCGGGAGGCACGCGATGGCCGCAAACGCCCATGTCAGCTTCTGCTTGATATTCATGACTTCACCCGCGGGTATTTATAGTTTTGGCAAGGGAGAAAACGGTCGTGCTGTGAGTCGCATGCGTTTTATGAGGACATGGTCATGCTTACCCTCGGTATATCGACCGAGGGCGGCGGCACTTGAGGGGAGGGGGGCAATCAGCCGATCTGGTCACCGGCCAGGGCGTCACGGCGCATCGACTGCAGGTTCTTCTCGATGGTTTCGCAGATCGCTTCCATTTGAATCTGATGTTCACTGGAGCGAAACGGGCTTTGCAGGTCGGTACCGATGCGTTCGATGGCCAGCAGCATGAAACCCACCACCGTGGACGCCAGCGGGGTGAACCAGCCGAGGGATTCCACCAGGCCCACGGGCACGATCAGGCAGAACAGCGAGATGAACAGACGTGGAAAATACACGTAAGGGTAGGGCAGCGGCGTGTTGGCGATCCGCTCCATGCCGCCCTGGGCGTTGGACAGGTCCACCAGGGTCGACTCCAACCGCGCCAGGCGGATGCTGTCCAGATGACCGGCCTTGTATTCCCGGGCCAGCAATGCGGCTGAGCCAGTGAGAATGTCGTTGGCGAAGTTGTTGGTTGCGCCATTGCGGGCGAATTCCGCGTCAGGGATGAACGCGCGCACTTCCTCCGGGCAGGGCTCGCCCTTGAGGTGCGCGGCCAGGCAATTCACATAGGCCACATGACGACGCAACAGCGTGGATTTGATCGGGTTCACTTCGCTGTCGGGATCGTCCAGCAGGGTCAGTACCTGGCGGGCGAAGCTGCGCGAGTTGTTGACCATCGAGCCCCATAAGGTGCGCGCTTCCCACCAGCGGTTGTAGGCGCTGCTGTTACGGAAACTGATCAACACCACCAGTGCCGAACCCAGCAAGGTCAGGGGCATCAGCGGCAGGTTGATCTTGGAGTTGAGGAACAGCATGAAATCCACCGTGACGGCGATATCCCACAGCAACAGCCAGAACAGGGCCCAGCCCACATAGCCCATTGTCTTGATGATCAGGCGGTATTTCTTGAGAAGGGCAGCTTTCAAACGAGAACCTCGCGGCGTGCGGTTGGCAACAGTGCCAGGTTACGACGCCGTAGACGGGTGAAGGTTCGCCTGACGGGACCCGGTTCGGGAAATCTGGAACAACTTTGGTACTGATGTCGTCTGGCGCGGCAATCGCTGTACATTGCGCCGAGGCAAAAAGCCATTAACCGCAGGGTTTACCACGTGATTTGTTTTGGGGCCGGGCTGCAGGGATTTCGTAGCTGAGATCAGTGGAATCAAGTTGGATGATCAGGGCTCTTTCATGCATGTCAGTTCGTTGAAGTCGGCTATGTGTAATACCGCGCAAGCGCTCGAACGTCATAGGGATTTTGAATCGTGCTTGAGAGCGCATTACCACGTGCTGCTCGTGCCCTATTCCAGACGACCGTTTTTCTATAAGAGTGCACTTAAATACAGCCGTTTGATGGTGTCGTTTGCGTTATTGAGCGAGTACTTCGCCACACCGCTGCCGTTGTTGTCCGAAGTAAAAAACCTGTGCGTCACGCGCAGGTATTGTTCGAAAAACAGCCTGGAATCGATCTTTCTGTTGTTTCGTGCGCTGGGCTTCATGGAGGTTGCGCCGCACCCCGAAGACAGTCGCTTCAGGGTGTACGCGCCCTCGGACGAAGCCTGCCGTGAAGCGCGCCTGATGTTGACCTCCCTCACGGAGTCGTTGGCGCGGCTGTATCCCGAGAGGGCGATTTTTCAACAATTGCGCGAGTTGGATGACCGCGGTTTCCTGGCCCTTTACTTCAAGGGGTTTGCCATCATTCTCGACGCCGACCTCACGGTCGATGTATTGCTGCCCGAGTGTTACTGGCTGGTGAAAAGAGACGCCGGGCACCTGTTGATGCTGGCCATTTATAACGATGCCTTTGCGCCGGAAAATGATCGGGCAACGTTCAGGTCATCTTCGTATCTGGCATTGGCCAAGCAACTTTCGGTGTCCAAGACCCACATTATCCGAATGGTGCAGGAGGGCGTGGAAAAAGGCTATTTCAAAGCGCACTCCAAGACCCGGCTGGAAGTTTTGCCGCCCTTTGTCAGCCTGGTAAAGCGGTTCATGGCCTTTTCATTTGCGGTTGGCCTGCATGCTATTGAAATGGGAGCGTAGGGATGCCTGCTCACTTGAAGTTAAGGCCCAGGATGCGCCGGTTGCTGTCGCCTGCGGTAACGCAAGCCGAATGGATAGGCATCGTTGCCTGGACCGGTATCGGCTTGATCCAGGCCATGGTGCTCGACCCGTATATGTTGAGCGTCACCCTCGGCCTGTTAGTTGTGTGCCGTTTTCATTCGCTGACGACGAACTTCCTGCTGTGGCGGTTGCTGGGGGTGACCTATATCGTGCTGTTGTCGGTGGGGTTTGCCTACATCATCCACTTGAATCCGCCATTGCGTATTTACGGCTTGCCCCTGGCTGTCACGCTGGTGGTCGGCAGCGCGATCCTGTTTATCAGTGTCCAGGATTATCTGGTCGGCGCCTTGTCGGTCTGGCTTATCCTGTGGTCGCCGATGCAGGCCGAACTCTATGCCGCAACCCAAAGTTATCTGCTGATATTTTGCGCGTCGTCGGTGTCGATTGGTTTCATCCTGAGTTACTCATACTTGAAGAACCTGCGTTCGGTGTTGCTGGTGGAAAGTGAGTTTCGCGCATTGGCCGAGACCGATTACCTGACCTCTATCCTCAACCGGCGCGCGTTCATGCAAAGCTTCGAAAAGTTGCTCGACAGCGGCCAGGGCGGCTACTTCATCATGTTGGATATCGACAGTTTCAAGGCCAAGAACGACCTGTACGGCCACGACGTCGGCGATAAGATTTTGCGCGCCATGGCGCTCTGCCTGAAAAACGCCAAGGGCAGCCACAGCTTTGGACGGATCGGTGGGGAAGAGTTCGGCGTGTTGTTGCTGGGCGATGACCCGGCGCTGGCCGGCGAGTTTGTGCTGGATTTGTTGCAGGCGATCCGCTGCAGCGTCGCCCCGCCTCACAACTACACGTGCAGTGCCGGCATGGCGCGCTTTTCGGCAGGTGACGAATTGTCGACGGTGCTCAAGTTAGCCGACAAAAACCTGTATGGCGCCAAGCGCAACGGCAAAGACTGTGTGCATCTGGATGGCGCGCCGCTGCGGCCGGTCACGGCCTGAAGCCCAGGGAGCGGCGTTCAGCGCTGGGCAAGCACGCTCGCAAGCAAGCCGGGGAAGCGGCCTTCGAGCTCTTCGCGACGCAATGAGTTCATGTGGGTGGTGCCGACATTGCGGGTGTTCACCAGGCCCGCATCGCGTAACACTCTGAAGTGGTGGGACATGCTCGATTTGGGGCGCCCGCCGTCCAGTTCGCCACAACTGGCTTCGGGCACGCCGGCCAGGCAGCGCACGATGTCCAGGCGCACGGGGTCGCTGAGGGCGTAGAGCACGCGCTCAAGTGTCAGCTCTTGCGGGGTAGGGTGTTTGAAGGCTCGCATGGCGCGGATCATAACAGCGGGGTAGCGTTGAATACCATAGTTCGATTACCATCGAACTATCGAATCACGCACGCTTATCCGGAGTATCTGATGTCCGCTTTGTTCGAACCGTTCAAACTCAAAGACGTTACCTTGCGCAATCGCATTGCCATCCCGCCGATGTGCCAATACATGGCCGACGACGGCATGGTCAATGACTGGCACCACGTGCACCTGGCCGGCATGGCCCGTGGCGGTGCCGGCCTGCTGGTGGTCGAGGCCACTGCCGTCGCGCCGGAAGGGCGTATCACCCCAGGCTGCGCCGGTATCTGGAGCGATGCCCATGCCGAGGCGTTCGTGCCGATGGTCAAGGCAATCAAGGCTGCAGGTTCCGTCCCCGGTATCCAGATTGCCCACGCCGGTCGCAAAGCCAGCGCCAACCGTCCATGGGAAGGCGACGACCACATCCCGGCCTCCGATGCCCGCAGCTGGGAAACCATCGCCCCGTCGGCCATT
Organism: Pseudomonas sp. R4-34-07; assembly: GCF_003852375.1. Lineage (NCBI taxonomy): Bacteria > Pseudomonadati > Pseudomonadota > Gammaproteobacteria > Pseudomonadales > Pseudomonadaceae > Pseudomonas > Pseudomonas sp. R4-34-07. Next base: position 2,437,702 of record NZ_CP027760.1, read on the forward strand.
GCGTTCGGCGCGAACCTGCCCAACGTACCGCGTGCCATGACCCTGGAGGACATCGCCCGCGTCCAGCAAGACTTCGTCGACGCCGCCCGCCGCGCCCGTGACGCCGGTTTTGAATGGATCGAGCTGCACTTCGCCCATGGCTACCTGGGCCAGAGCTTTTTCTCCGAACACTCCAACCAGCGTACTGACGCCTACGGTGGCAGCTTCGACAACCGCAGCCGCTTCCTTCTGGAAACCCTGGCCGCCGTGCGTGAAGTCTGGCCGGAAAACCTGCCGCTCACCGCCCGCTTCGGCGTGATCGAGTACGACGGCCGTGATGAGCAGACCCTCACCGAGTCCATCGAACTGGCCCGCCGATTCAAGGCCGGTGGCCTGGACCTGCTCAGCGTCAGCGTTGGGTTCACCATTCCCGACACCAACATCCCATGGGGCCCGGCGTTCATGGGGCCGATTGCCGAACGTGTGCGCCGTGAAGCCGGTATTCCGGTGACGTCGGCGTGGGGCTTTGGTACACCGCAACTGGCCGAAGGCGCGCTGCAGGCCGGGCATCTTGACCTGGTCTCCGTGGGCCGCGCGCACTTGGCCGATCCGCATTGGGCGTACTTTGCGGCCAAGGAACTGGGCGTGGACAAGTCGTCCTGGACCTTGCCGGCGCCTTACGCGCATTGGTTGGAACGTTATCGCTGAGCTAGCGACTCGGTAAAACTGTGGGAGGGGGCTTGCTCCCGATAGCGGTGGGTCAGTACCAGATTGTCTGGTTGATCCACCGCTATCGGGGGCAAGCCCCCTCCCACATTTGGTTTATGGACATCAGGAATACCGAGTCACTGGATACAAAAGCCATACGCGAAAAATAACAAATGAGAATGGATGTCAAACGCGAATGCGTTGATATATGATGCGCGGCGAATTCTTGGCAGGTTTGCCGCCCCATCTGGCTCATTCACTAGGTTCAACATCCATGCGTCGTACCCTGATTTCCATCTGTGTGCTGCAGGCGTTTTCCCCTTTTACCTGGGCAGAACAAGCCCCGGCTGAAAAAGCCGGTATCGAGCTGCAAGCGACCAATGTGACCGCCACTGCGGATTTCGAGTCGGCCCAGGGACCGGTGCAGGGCTATCACGCCACCCGATCAGCCAGTGCGACGCGCACCGACACCTCGATTCATGAAACCCCGCAGTCCATCAGCGTGGTGTCCAGGGATGTGGTCGAAGACATCGGCGCAACGCGCCTGCAGGATGCCCTTGACTATGCCGGCGGGATTGGCCGCGCCAACAACTTCGGTGGCCAGGGCCTGACCACCTTCACCGTGCGCGGCTTTACCACCGGTGAGTTCTACCGCAACGGTTTCCCGATCAATCGCGGTTACCCGAACATGCCGGATGCCAATACCATCGAGCGTCTCGAGGTGTTGCGCGGCCCGGCGACTATGCTCTACGGCCGTGGCGACCCCGGTGGCACGTTCAACGTGGTGTCCAAGCAGCCGCTGGCCGAACGCAGCGTCACCTTGGGCAGCCAGGTCAATGACCAAGGCATGAAGCGCGGCACCCTGGATGCCTCCGGCCCGCTGGACGAAGCAGGCCGCCTGGCCTATCGCCTGAACGTGGTGGGCGAGGGCGGCGACACCTTCCGTGATCACGTCGAGACCGAACGCTATGGCGTGACACCGGTGCTCACCTGGCAGGCCAGCGATGACACCAAGGTGATCTTCGAAGGCGACTTCATGCGCAACAATGCCCCGTTGGACCGTGGCCTGACGCGCTACCCGAATCAGCGAGGCACGCCGTCGCGCGAGACGTTCTGGGGCGACAAGGACGTAGGCAAGCTGCACAACGACAACAACATGGCGCAGTTGCGTTTCGAGCATGCGCTCAATGACAACTGGACGTTGGGTGGCGGTTTCCAATGGTTGGACGGGACGTTGAAGGGCAACGCGATCGAGGCAAACGGCCTGGGCGCCGATGGTCGCACCCTGCAGCGCAACTTCAATTACCGCAAGCTGGAATGGACCGACAAGGATTATCAGTTCAACCTGACCGGGCATTTCTCCACCGCCGGTTTCGAGCACACCCTGCTGACCGGCATCGAGTACGAAGACTACGACTATAAGTCGATCATCCAGCGCTCCAGCACCATCCCGGGCACTTACCCGATCGATATCTTCAACCCGGTCTACGGCCAGGCGCGCCCGCCGCTGACGCGCACGCCGACGCATGACAAGGAAAACCTCAAGACCTACGCGGCCTTCGTGCAGGACCAGGTGGCCCTGACCGAGCGCTTGAAAGTCCTGGCCGGTGCACGCTTCGAACGCTTTGAACATGACTACGAAAGTTATGTGCCCGGCGTGAACCCCTTCCAGAGCGCAGAAAACGCCGTCACCCCACGTGTGGGTGTGATCTACGACCTCACCGATACCGTCGCGGTGTATGCCGACGCCGCACGTTCGTTCAAGCCGAACACCGGTGCGGCACGCGAAGGCGGTGGCTTCGCGCCGGAAAAGGGCAAGTCCTATGAGATGGGGATCAAGTGGGAAGCCCTGGACCGCCAACTGAGCGTCGACGCTTCGATCTATCAGATCGACAAGAAAAACGTACTGACGACCGACCCGGTGATCAACACGTTTAGCGTCGCCGCAGGTGAAGTGCGCAGCCGAGGCTTTGACCTCAACGTCGCGGGCAACCTCACGCCTGAGTGGCGCATCATCGGCGGCTATGCCTACGTGGATGCCGAAGTCACCAAGGACAACAGCATCCGCTCCGGCACGCGCTTGTTGAACATCCCGCGCAACAGCTTCAGCCTGCTCAACGTCTATGAGTTCCAGGACGGCGGGCTCAAGGGCCTGGGCCTCGGTGTGGGCGGCAAATACGTCGACCAGCGCGCCGGGCAGACCGCCAATACCGCCTTCTCGATGGACGCCTACACCGTGGTCGACCTGCTGGGCTACTACAAGGTCAACGAACAGGTACGCCTGAACCTGGACGTGAAAAACCTGTTCAACCGCGAGTATGAAGAAGGTGCGTTCGGCAACGTATATGCCTACCCAGGCGCACCGCGCACGGTGCAGGTCGGCATCGCCTACACCCTCTAACGGCCTACACAGTTTCAATGTGGGAGGGGGCTTGCCCCCGATGACCATAGGTATCTACACAACTTTGTAGCAGCCAACAGTAACCACGATGCGAAGCGAGTCGCTCTTGATCTTGCTTTTGATCTAGGCGCCCCGTTAAACCACGCTGGCCGGAATCCGATAGTGATTTGGGGGGTAAACCGGCAGGGATGCCGGCTTAGCCGCCCCGCGCCATGGATGGCGCGTGGCGGCGGCCCCCCAAATCACTGTCGGATTACGGGCACACCGAGCCTAAGCGAGGTGCCGAGTGGTGGGGCAAGAGCGTTTTGCTTACTTTTGCGCTTTTCAAAAGTGAGACGCCGTAAGGGCGGAACCCTAAGCCGCCGTTACCGCAGCAACGGATATGTACTCGCCCTGATCCAGCATCCTGGTCGGCTGTCAGGCCGCCATCGGGAGCAAGTCGAATCGTCGCACCGCCCCTCCCACATTTGGATCGCGCGGCATCAGTCAGATAGCTATAGGCCGCCAGGTCGCCACGGGAGCAAGCTCCCTCGCCACAGGTTCAGGGCTACGCCAAAGTTGTGTAGATACCTATGCCCCGATGACGGTAGACCGGCCGATGACGCTGTGACTGATCCACCGCGCCCATCCGGGCTTGGCATACACCAAGCCCTTGGCGCTAAGTTTCACAAGGCGTCGTCAGATCCTTCAATTCTGCCAGCACTGCGCATACCGCTCACACACGCCATAACGCTTATCCAATTCGGCCATGTGTGCCCAGTTGTCGGCCATTGCTTCTTTCTCCAGCAATCCATTCAACTGCCGGTAGTACTGCAGCATCGCGCCGTTGACGGCCAATGCCTGAGTGAGGTCGGTTGCCGGGGTATCGGGCACCAGCGTTTTCAGCGTAGGTGTATCCAGTCGGGAGAGGCGCGCACGGTACTCAACCTTGTATCGCTCGAGCGCCTCGGCCTTTACGCCGTAGGCTTGAGCCAAGTAATTGGCGATGTTCTGGCGATACTGGGTCCAATAGGCATCCGGCAAATCAAGGTTCATCTCTCCCTTGCGCTTGTTGACCACCAGCTCAATGGCCTCGGCCCGCGCGCTGTCGTTGACGGCAACGGTTTGGGGTTTCATTTCCGCGATGATGCTCGGCGAGATAATCTGCTCGACCAGGGCATCACGTTCCGGGGTGGCCGGAAGACCTTTGGGGGGCACGGGAAACAGCGCGTTAGCACCTGCGCAGCCAGGTAATCCTTTATTGATCAGCGGGACCGGTGAGCGCACTACTTGGCCTTTTACCGAGTGCAGGCGTTTAAGCATGGTCACGCACTGGCTGCCGGCGCGATTGAACGTCACTTCGTATTCCGCACCGCGTTGCGGCGTGAGGGTGAACGCCATGCCACACACTGAGCCTGTACCTTGGGTATTCAAGTGCAGGAGCAGCTCTTTATCCGGGGGCAGCCGGATTTCCAGGTAAGGCGTTTTTTCGGAGGCCGGCGGCATCGACATGTCGGCCCGCCTACGGGTGTTGGCCAGGAACAGGTTGTTGAGGATGCCGGTGGTTTGCCCATCACAATGCTGCGCATCCATCACGCTCAGCGTGGCACTGCTCGTGTCGCTGATAAACCGTAGCTTGGCAGCATCCGGCTCGGTGGCATCCGGGTAAGTGCCCGACACACTGCAGCCGCCGAGCATCACGGCGAAAAGCGTCGCGCCGAGCATGCGGCCGGCAAAAAAATTACTCATGGAAGGGGTCGTCCTTAACGCCGAGGGTGATAAATGTCGCATCATACTGGCAAACTTGATTTTTTTTCGATGGAACGAGGATTGAATGCACACGATAAATAAGTTGTTTGTGATCGGGATCTCGGCGTTGGCGAGCGCCTGTTCGACATTGCCACCCGAAATGGCGCTGGATTCCACAGTCTATTCTGCCGACAACGCCGGTCTTGTCGTCGGGGCGTTGATCCAGGGCGGGCCTTATGGCACCTGGATGAACTTTCGCAACGTGGACACCGGCAAGGATTATGGCTGGGGTCCTAAGGATTACTACTCGGCATGGTTGCCTGCGGGCACTTATGAAGTCAGCGACCTTGGCTCGCGTCGCGGCGTGATGGGGCCCTATTCAAAACCCCTGCGCTTTACCGTGACCACTGGTCAAATCAATTACGTGGGCGAAATGACCTACGGTTGCCCGCTCGCTGCGCGCCCGGCTGCGATCTATGGCGTGAAAAACTGCGGATTTCTTGCGCTGGCGACCTGCACGGTGGATTACCCCAGCATTGGCATATGCGTTGTAGACCGCCAGGAACAGTCGCTAAGAACCTTCGTCAAGCAGCACCCGCAATTTTCCCAACTTCCGGTCAAGTCAGCCGTAATGTCGACGCGATGAAGGTGCGATTGCCGGACTGAGCGTCGACACGGCTTATAGCGGCGTCAACACATTCATCACCGTGTCCAGCGCCACCCGCGTGTCATCCAACTGCACCAACGATGCATGCCGCGCGCCCAGTGCGTCGCGGTTTTTGATCGCGGTGAGGATCGCCTTGTGCCGGGGCAGGCTCAGGCCCTGGATATCCGGGCGGCGGTTGGTGATGTTGATCGACTCGCGCAACGGCAGCGACAGCATGTTGCACATATAGGCGAGCAGGTCGTTGCGGGTGGCGTCGGCAATGGCGCGGTGAAAGTCCAGGTCGGCCTGCAACAGGTCTTCGTGGGTTTTCGCGGTTTCCATGCCCACATAGGCTTTTTCGATGGTGGCGATGTCTTCATCGGTGGCGGTGGTCGCGGCCATGGCGGCGATTTCCGGTTCGAGAATGCGCCGCACCCCGGCCAGGGTGTTGAAAAACTCGCTGTGGGGCGTGGACTGCATCAACCAGGACAGCACGTCCGGGTCGAGCAGGTGCCACTTCAAGCGCGGCCGCACCACGGCGCCCACCCGAGGCTTGGAATACACCAGGCCCTTGGCGCTGAGCACCCGCGTCGCCTCGCGCAACACCGAACGGCTGACCTTGTATTCCTCGCACAGCGTGGCTTCCATGGGCAGTCTTTCTTCCGGCTTGAAGCGCCCGGAAACGATGTGCATGCCCAAGTCCTGAACGATCTGGGCATGCATGCTCTTGCGCGGCTTGGGCGGCTGGTGATCCATAACGACGGGCAGGCTCTGGCTTAAATTCGCCGCATCATAGCATCCCAATTAGTGGGAATGCCGTGGTACTTCGGCGCCACGGCAGCCCACCAGGAAGTCGAAGTCGCAACCCTGGTCGGCCTGCAGCACATGGTCGATGTACAGCTGGCGATAGCCGCCGACGATGAGTTTCTCGGGCGGCGCCAGGTCGGCCATGCGCGATGCCAATTCGGCGTCGGGAATGTCCAGGTGCAAGCGCCCATTGGCGCAGTCGAGTTCGATCCAGTCACCTTCCTGCACGGCCGCCAACGGCCCGCCCGCTGCGGCTTCCGGCGCCACATGCAGCACCACCGTGCCATACGCGGTACCGCTCATGCGCGCATCGGAAATCCGCACCATGTCGGTCACGCCCTGGGCCAGCAATTTGGCCGGCAGGCCCATGTTGCCGACTTCGGCCATGCCTGGGTAACCCTTGGGCCCGCAGTTTTTCATGACCAGGATCGAGTTGGCGTCCACGTCCAGCTCGGGGTCATTGATGCGCGCCTTGTACATGTCGAAGTTTTCGAACACTACTGCGCGGCCGCGGTGCTGCATCAGCTCGGCGCTGGCGGCAGACGGTTTGAGCACCGCACCCAGCGGCGCCAGGTTGCCGCGCAGCACGCAGATGCCGCCGTCGGCGCGGATCGGGTTGTCGAGGGTGCGGATCACTTCGTCCTGGCCGTAGATCGGTGAGTCCTTGGTGTTCTCGCCCAAGGTTTTGCCGTTGACGGTCAAGGCATTCGGATGGGGGATCAGGTTGGCTTCGCCCAGGCGGCGCAGTACGGCGGGCAGGCCGCCGGCATAGTAAAACTCTTCCATCAGGAAGCGCCCCGAGGGTTGCAGGTCGACGATGGTCGGCATGCCACGCCCGATGCGGGTCCAGTCGTCCAGGTCCAGCTCGACGCCGATGCGCCCGGCGATGGCTTTCAAGTGGATCACCGCGTTGGTCGAACCGCCGATGGCCGCGTTCACCCGGATCGCGTTTTCGAAGGCTTCCTTGGTGAGGATCTTCGACAGCTTCAAGTCTTCGCGCACCATCTCCACTGCACGCATGCCCGACATGTGCGCCAGCACATAACGCCGTGCATCCACTGCCGGAATCGCCGCGTTGTGGGGCAGGGAGGTGCCCAGCGCTTCGGCCATGCAGGCCATGGTCGACGCGGTGCCCATGGTGTTGCAGGTACCCGCCGAGCGCGACATGCCGCCTTCGGCCGCGAGGAAATCATCCAGGGTAATGGTGCCGGCCTTGACCTGTTCGCTGAGCTGCCACACCACCGTGCCCGAGCCGATGTCCTGGCCCTTGTGCTTGCCGTTGAGCATCGGCCCGCCGGTGACGACGATGGCCGGCACATCACAACTGGCGGCGCCCATCAGCAGGGCCGGGGTGGTTTTGTCGCAGCCGGTGAGCAGCACCACGCCATCGATCGGGTTACCGCGAATCGCTTCTTCCACGTCCATGCTCGCCAGGTTGCGCGTCAGCATGGCGGTGGGGCGCAGGTTGGATTCGCCGTTGGAGAACACCGGGAATTCCACCGGGAAGCCACCGGCTTCGATCACACCGCGTTTGACGTGCTCGGCGATCTGGCGGAAGTGCGCGTTGCACGGGGTCAGCTCCGACCAGGTGTTGCAGATGCCGATGATCGGCTTGCCATGGAACTGATGGTCGGCAATGCCCTGGTTCTTCATCCAGCTGCGGTACATGAAGCCGTTCTTGTCGGCAGTACCGAACCACTGGGCGGAGCGTAGGCCGGGCTTTTTATCAGACATGATCGATTCTCTTATTGTATGACTATATGTTCTGAGCGTGGTTAAACATAAGCGCAAAATCGAAGCTTTGGAAGAGTTGTTTTGCAAATAGTCCTACTATATAGTCTTTCTCAACTGAGGTATGACCCTGGCGGATTTTCGCGAGAGGCGTCCCCCGAGCTTCTATAAAAACAACAATCGGAGATCGACCCCATGAGCCAGGAACTGCGGCTTATTCGGCGCATCACGCTGAAACTGATTCCCTTCCTGATCCTGCTGTACCTGATTGCCTACGTGGACCGCTCCGCCGTGGGCTTCGCCAAGCTGCACATGGGCGCCGACGTCGGCATCGGCGACGCGGCCTATGGCCTGGGCGCGGGGTTGTTTTTCATTGGCTACTTCCTGTTCGAGATTCCCAGCAACCTGATGCTCGACCGCTTCGGCGCGCGGCGCTGGTTCGCGCGCATCATGATCACCTGGGGCACCATCACTATCGGTATGGCCTTTGTACAAGGGCCGCACAGCTTCTATGTGATGCGCTTTCTGCTCGGCGCGGCCGAAGCCGGGTTCTTTCCGGGCGTGCTGTACTACATCACCCAGTGGTTCCCGGTGCGCCATCGCGGCAAGATCCTCGGGCTGTTCATCCTCTCCCAACCAATCGCGATGATGATCACCGGGCCCGTGTCCGGCGGCTTGCTGGGCATGGACGGCACTCTGGGCCTGCACGGCTGGCAGTGGCTGTTCATCGTGATCGGCACCCCGGCGATCCTGCTCACCTGGCCGGTGCTGCGCTACCTGCCGGACGGCCCCAGCCAAGTCAAGTGGATGAGCGAGGAAGAAAAGGCCTGGCTCACCGGTGAGCTCAACAAAGACCTGCAAGCCTACGGCCAGACCCGCCACGGCAACCCGCTGCATGCGCTCAAGGACAAGCGCGTGTTGCTGCTGGCGCTGTTCTACCTGCCGGTGACCCTGAGCATCTACGGCCTGGGCCTGTGGCTGCCGACCTTGATCAAGCAATTTGGCGGCAGTGACCTCACCACCGGCTTCATCTCCGCCGTGCCTTACATCTTCGGCATCATCGGCCTGCTGATCATCCCGCGCAGTTCCGACCGTTTGAATGACCGTTACGGCCACCTCGCCGTGCTCTATGTACTGGGCGCCATCGGCCTGTTCTTCAGCGCCTGGCTCAGTGTGCCGGTGCTGCAAATGGCGGCGCTGTGCCTGGCGGCCTTCGCGATGTTTTCCTGCACGGCGGTGTTCTGGACCTTGCCGGGCCGCTTCTTCGCCGGTGCCAGTGCGGCGGCCGGTATCGCCTTGATCAATTCGGTGGGCAACCTTGGCGGCTACATCGGCCCGTTCGTGATCGGTGCGCTCAAGGAATACACCGGCAACCTGGCCTCGGGCCTGTACTTCTTGTCCGGTGTGATGCTGTTCGGGCTGGTGCTGACCCTGGTGGTTTACCGCCTGCTGGAACGCAAGCATGTGCTGCCCGCCGACCAATTCGCCGCCAGTGCCCGTGGCGCCACACGTACTTAATTCAGGAGAAATGGCATGCGTTTAGTTCAGTTCGAGTTGCCCAACGGCGAACGCCGCGTCGGCGTAGTGGAAGGCACACAGCTGCGCGAAGTCCAGGCGGCGCGCAGCGTGCGTGAATTGGCCCTGGCCGCGATCGAAGCCGGTGTCGGCCTGGAGCAGCAGGTGAACAGCCTTGGCCTGGGCGACAGCCACGACTACGCCGCGTTGTTGGCCGAGCTCAAGGTGCTGCCGCCACTGGACCACCCGGACCCGGCCCATATGCTGATCAGCGGCACCGGCCTGACTCACCTGGGCAGCGCCTCGGCGCGAGACAAAATGCACCAGGCCGGTGACGACACCGCATTGACCGACACCATGCGCATCTTCAAATGGGGGGTTGAGGGCGGCAAGCCAGCCGCCGGGCAGGCGGGCGTGCAACCGGAGTGGTTCTATAAAGGCGACGGCAGCACCGTGGTGCGCCCCGGCGCCGCGTTCCCGGTACCGCCGTTTGCCGAAGACGCCGGCGAAGAGCCGGAAATCGGTGGACTCTACGTGATCGGCCCGGACAGCAAGCCCTACCGTGTGGGCTTTGCGGTAGGCAACGAATTCTCCGACCATGTGATGGAACGCAAGAACTACCTGTACCTGGCCCATTCCAAACTGCGCAGTTGCAGCTACGGGCCGGAACTGCGCGTGGGCGAGTTGCCCCAGCACCTGGCAGGCACCAGCCGCATCCTGCGTAACGGTGAGGAAATCTGGCGGAACGAATTCCTCAGCGGCGAGGCCAATATGTGCCACAGCCTGGAAAACCTCGAATACCACCACTTCAAATACCGCCAGTTCCTCAAGCCCGGCGATGTGCACATCCACTTCTTCGGCACCGCCACGCTGTCATTTGCCGACGGTATACGTACCCAGGAAGGCGATGTGTTCGAGATTACCCAGGCTGAATTCGGCGCGCCGCTGGTCAACCGTGTCGGCAGCAGTGATGCGGCATTCGAACCCGGCAACGTCATTACCCTTTAAAGGAGAGCCCCATGCCCCAGTTCCTCGGTCACAACTACATCGGCGGCCAGCGCAGTGCCAACGGCAGCACCCAGTTGCAGAGCGTCGACGCCACCACCGGCGAAGCCTTGCCCCAGGCGTTCTACCAGGCCACCCCGCAGGAGGTCGATGCCGCCGCCAAAGCAGCCGCCGCCGCGTACCCGGCTTACCGCGCCTTGAGCGCGTCGCGCCGTGCGCAATTTCTCGATGCGATTGCCGACGAGCTGGACGCATTGGGCGATGATTTCGTCGAACTGGTCTGCCGCGAAACCGCCTTGCCGGCGGCGCGCATCAAAGGCGAACGTGGGCGCACCAGCGGCCAGATGCGCCTGTTCGCCACGGTGCTGCGTCGCGGTGATTTCTACGGCGCGCGCATCGACAAAGCGCTGCCGGATCGCCAGCCATTGCCGCGTCCGGACCTGCGCCAATACCGCATCGGCCTGGGCCCGGTCGCGGTGTTCGGCGCCAGTAACTTCCCGCTGGCATTTTCCACCGCCGGCGGTGATACCGCCGCTGCGCTGGCAGCCGGTTGCCCGGTGGTATTCAAGGCCCATAGCGGGCATATGGCGACGGCCGAGCAGGTGGCCGATGCGATCATCCGCGCTGCCGAAACCACCGAAATGCCGGCGGGCGTGTTCAACATGATCTTCGGCGGCGGTGTTGGCGAAGCGCTGGTCAAGCACCCGGCGATCCAGGCCGTCGGCTTTACCGGCTCGCTCAAGGGCGGCCGTGCCCTGTGCGATATGGCGGCGGCGCGCCCGCAGCCGATCCCGGTGTTTGCCGAGATGTCGAGCATCAACCCGGTCATCGTGCTGCCGCAGGCGCTGCAAGCCCGCGCCGACAGCGTCGCCCGCGACCTGACCGCCTCGGTGGTGCAAGGCTGCGGCCAGTTCTGCACCAACCCTGGCCTGGTGATCGGCATCACGTCCCCAGCGTTCACCGCGTTCACGCAACAGGTCGCGAAGCTGATCGGCGAGCAACCGGCGCAAACCATGCTTAACGCGGGCACCTTGGGCAGCTACGGCAAGGGCCTAGAAAAGCTCCTGTCTCACCCCGGTATCGAGCACTTGGCGGGCAACGCCCAATCGGGCAACCAGGCCCAGCCGCAGTTGTTCAAGGCCGATGTGCGCCTGTTGATCGACGGCGATGAAGTGCTGCAGGAAGAAGTGTTCGGCCCGACCACAGTGTTCGTCGAAGTCGCCGACCAAGCCCAGCTCAGCGCCGCCTTGCACGGCCTGCACGGGCAGTTGACCGCCACCATCATTGGCGAACCGGCTGACCTGCAACAGTTCGCCGAGCTGACGCCGCTGCTGGAACAGAAAGTCGGGCGCATCCTGCTCAACGGTTACCCCACCGGTGTGGAAGTCTGCGATTCGATGGTGCACGGCGGACCGTACCCGGCCACCTCCGATGCCCGTGGCACCTCGGTCGGCACCTTGGCCATCGATCGTTTCCTGCGCCCGGTGTGCTTCCAGAACTACCCTGATAGCCTGCTGCCCGACGCGCTGAAAAACGCCAACCCGTTGCGTATCCAGCGGCTGGTGGATGGCGCGCCGTCTCGAGAATCGCTGTAAGTCATCCGGAGGCTTCATGTCGTTGAGCGCAGTCACCCCGCACCGTGCCCGGTTGGGCGAAGGGCCGTTCTGGGATGCTCCGTCCCAGGCTCTGTATTGGGTGGATATCGCCGCCCGCCAAGCCCTGCGCCTGATGGACGGGCGGTTGCGAGTCTGGCAATTACCCGAACACGTTTCGGCGTTCATCCCCTGCGAAAGCGGGGATGCGCTGGTGACCCTGAGCAGCGGTGTATACCGGCTGGACTTGAACACCGAAGCCCTGACCTTGCTGTGCGTGGCCGACCCACAACCGGGTAACCGCGGCAACGAAGCCCGTTGCGATGCCCAGGGCCGACTATGGCTGGGCACCATGCAGAACAACATCGGCGCCCACGGTGAAGACCTGCCCATCACGCGACGCTCCGGCGGCCTGTTTCGTATCGACGCCGATGCGACGGTCACGCCGCTGCTGAGCGGGCTGGGCATTCCCAACACGCTGCTATGGAGCGACGACGGCGGCCATGTGCATTTCGGCGACAGCCTGGATGGCACGCTGTACCGGCATGCCATTCAGCCCGACGGCCAGCTCGAGCCCGCCCGGACGTGGTTCGCTGCCCACGAACGCGGCGGGCCGGACGGTTCGGCCATGGACAGTGAGGGCTACATCTGGAATGCGCGCTGGGACGGCAGTTGTCTGCTGCGCCTGACGCCTGAAGGGCAGGTGGACCGCATCGTCGAACTGCCCGTCAGCCGCCCCACCAGTTGTGTGTTTGGTGGGCCTGATCTGACCACCCTGTATATCACCAGCGCCGCCAGCCCCTTGGATCACCCATTGGACGGTGCGGTACTGAGCCTGGAGGTCGAGGTGCCAGGCAAGCCCTGTCACCGCTTCGCCGGATAAACCGAAAAACGAATATTCAAAAACAACAACAAGGAGTCACCCGTATGAATCGTCGTCGTGGTTTGCGTTCCCTGTGCTGCGCCGCTGTGGCGGTCTCGGCCATGAGCTTGAGCGGCCTGCTGCTGGCTGCTGAAGAAGTGAAGATCGGCTTTCTGGTCAAGCAGGCCGAAGAGCCTTGGTTCCAGACCGAATGGGCCTTCGCCGAAAAAGCCGGCAAGGAACACGGGTTTACCGTGATCAAGATCGCCGTGCCCGACGGTGAGAAAACCCTTTCGGCCATCGACAGCCTGGCCGCCAACGGCGCCAAGGGCTTTGTGATCTGCCCGCCGGACGTGTCCCTGGGCCCGGCGATTGTCGCCAAGGCCAAGGCCAACGGCCTGAAAGTGATTGCGGTGGATGACCGTTTCGTCGATGCCAAGGGCAAGTTCATGGAGGACGTGCCGTACCTGGGCATGGCCGCCTTCGAAGTGGGCCAGAAGCAGGGCGCCGCCATGGCCGCCGAAGCGAAAAAACGCGGTTGGGACTGGAAGGACACCTATGCGGTGATCAACACTTTCAACGAACTCGACACCGGCAAGAAACGCACCGACGGCTCGATCAAATCCCTGGAAGAAGCCGGCATTCCCAAGGACCATATCCTGACCGCCGCGCTGAAAACCCTCGACGTCCCAGGCAGCATGGACGCCACCAACTCGGCGCTGGTCAAGCTGCCCAGCGGCGCAAAAAACCTGATCATCGGCGGCATGAACGACAACACCGTGCTCGGCGGCGTACGTGCTACCGAAAGCGCCGGCTTCGCGGCGGCTAATGTGATCGGCATCGGCATCAATGGCACCGACGCCATCGGTGAATTGAAGAAAGCCAACAGCGGCTTCTTCGGTTCGATGCTGCCCAGCCCGCATATCGAGGGCTACAACACCGCGCTGATGATGTACGAGTGGGTCACCAAAGGCACTGAACCGCCGAAGTACACCGCCATGGACGAAGTGACCCTGATCACCCGCGAGAACTTCCAGGCGGAACTGACCAAGATCGGGCTGTGGAAATGACCGCTGCGGCCCTGCGTTTTGACGGTATCGGCAAAACCTTCCCTGGGGTCAAGGCGCTCGACGGCATCAGCTTCACCGCCCATCCGGGGCAAGTGCATGCCCTGATGGGCGAGAACGGTGCGGGTAAGTCGACGCTGCTGAAGATCCTCGGCGGCGCCTATATTCCCAGCACCGGCACGGTGCAGATCGGCGAGCAGGTCATGGCCTTCAAATGCGCCGCCGACAGCATTGCCAGCGGCGTCGCGGTGATCCACCAGGAATTGCACCTGGTGCCGGAAATGACCGTGGCCGAGAACTTGTTCCTCGGGCATTTACCGTCGCGTTTTGGCGTGGTCAACCGCAGCGTGCTGCGCCAGCAGGCGCTGGCGTGTCTCAAGGGCCTGGCCGATGAAATCGACCCCCAGGAAAAGCTCGGGCGCCTGTCCCTGGGCCAGCGCCAACTGGTGGAAATCGCCAAGGCGTTGTCCCGTGGCGCCCATGTGATCGCCTTCGATGAACCGACCAGCAGCCTCTCGGCGCGGGAGATCGATCGCTTGATGGCGATCATCACGCGCCTGCGCGATGAGGGCAAAGTGGTGTTGTACGTGTCCCACCGCATGGAGGAGGTGTTCCGTATCTGCAACGCGGTGACGGTGTTCAAGGACGGCCGCTTCGTGCGCACCTTCGATGACATGAGCGCGCTGAACCACGATCAGTTGGTGACCTGCATGGTCGGCCGCGATATCCAGGACATCTACGACTACCGGCCACGGCAGCAGGGCGACGTCGCGCTCAAGGTCAACGGTCTGCTCGGTCCCGGCTTGCGCGAACCGATCGGTTTTGAGGTGCGCAAAGGCGAAATCCTCGGCCTGTTCGGGTTGGTAGGGGCAGGGCGCACGGAACTGTTCCGACTGCTCAGCGGCCTGGAGCGTGCCAGTGCTGGCAGCCTGGAGTTGTGCGGTGAGCCGCTGCAATTGCGCTCACCTCGCGATGCCATCGCCGCCGGGGTGCTGCTGTGCCCGGAAGACCGCAAGAAGGAGGGCATCATTCCGCTGTCCAGCGTCGCCGAAAACATCAACATCAGTGCCCGTGGCGCGCATTCCGCGTTCGGCTGGCTGTTGCGCGATGGCTGGGAGAAAGGCAACGCCGACCACCAGATCAAGGCGATGAAGGTCAAGACCCCGAACGCGGCGCAGAAAATCATGTACCTGTCCGGTGGCAACCAACAGAAAGCCATCCTCGGCCGCTGGCTGTCGATGCCGATGAAGGTGCTGCTGCTGGACGAACCGACCCGTGGCATCGATATCGGCGCCAAGGCCGAGATCTACCAGATCATCCATAACCTCGCGGCGCAAGGCATTGCGGTGATCGTGGTGTCCAGCGACCTGATGGAAGTGATGGGCATTTCCGACCGCATCCTGGTGCTGTGCGAAGGCGCCTTGCGCGGTGAACAACTGCGCGCACACGCGACTGAATCCAACCTGCTGCAGCTGGCCTTGCCGCGCGGCCTGGCGAACTGAGAGACGACCATGACCACTCAAAACAACGCGCTGCCCTCGGCACGCAAACCCCTCGATCTGCGCGCCTTGCTCGACAACTGGGCGATGCTGCTGGCCGCGGTGGGTATCTTTGTCCTGTGTGCCTTGCTGATCGATAACTTCCTCTCGCCGCTGAACATGCGCGGGCTGGGCCTGGCGATTTCCACGGTGGGTATTGCGGCGTGCACCATGCTGTTCTGCCTGGCCTCCGGGCATTTCGACTTGTCGGTGGGCTCGGTGATTGCCTGCGCCGGCGTGGTGGCGGCGATTGTAATGCGCGACACCGACAGCGTGATGCTCGGCATCGGCGCGGCGCTGCTGATGGGCCTGATGGTGGGGTTGATCAACGGTATCGTGATCGCCAAGCTGCGGGTCAACGCGTTGATTACCACCCTGGCAACCATGCAGATCGTGCGTGGCCTGGCCTATATCTTCGCCGACGGCAAAGCGGTGGGCGTGTCCCAGGATCAGTTCTTCGTGTTCGGCAACGGCCAGCTGTTGGGCGTGCCGGTACCGATCCTGATTACCATCGTGTGTTTCCTGTTCTTCGGCTGGTTGCTCAACTACACCACCTACGGGCGCAACACCATGGCCATCGGCGGCAACCCGGAAGCGGCGTTGCTGGCGGGGGTCAATGTGGATCGCACCAAGATCCTGATCTTCGCCGTGCACGGTTTGATCGGCGCGTTGGCCGGGGTGATCCTGGCCTCACGCATGACCTCCGGCCAACCAATGATCGGCCAGGGCTTCGAGCTGACGGTGATTTCCGCCTGTGTGCTGGGCGGGGTGTCGCTGAGTGGCGGTATCGGCATGATCCGCCATGTGATCGCCGGGGTATTGATCCTGGCGATTATCGAGAATGCGATGAACCTGAAGAACATCGATACCTTCTACCAGTACGTGATTCGCGGCTCGATCCTGCTGTTGGCCGTGGTCATCGACCGCATGAAACAACGCTGAACCTGATCGTTCCCTCGCTCTGCGTGGGAATGCATCCCAGGACGCTCTGCGTCCACTTCTGAATCGGGACGCGGAGCGTCCCAGGTGGCATTCCCACGCGGAGCGTGGGAACGATCAATGTAGGGTTTTAGTTGGCGGTGAACTTGAAGATGGTGTTCTGGGTGTAGGTCTGCCCGGGATTCAGGCGGGTCGAGGCAAACTTGGGCTGGTTAGGCGCGTCCGGAAAGTGCTGGGTCTCCAGGGTGAACCCACTCCAGTGCTGGTAGGTCTTGCCAGCCTTGCCCTTCACCGAACCATCCAGGAAGTTACTGGTGTAGAACTGCACGCCCGGTTCGCTGGTATAGAGCTGCAAACGCCGCCCCGACTCAGGATCATGCACCTCGGCCGCCAGTTGCTTCACATCGCCTTTGGTGTCCAGCGCCCAGTTGAAGTCGAACCCACCCTGTTTCGGTTCGGCGAACTTGAGCTGCGGATGATCCTCCTTGATGTGCTGGCCGATGGCGGTAGGCTTGAGGAAGTCCATCGGTGTGCCCTTGACCGGCGCCAGTTCGCCGGTGGGAATCAGGGTGGCATTCACCGGTGTGTAATGGCTGGCATGCAAGGTGGCGACCTGCTTGAGAATATCGCCGTTACCTGCGCCGGCCAGGTTGAAGTAGCTGTGGTTGGTGAGGTTGAGCACAGTCGGTTTGTCGGTGGTGGCCTTATAGTCGATGTGCAGCTCGTTCTTGTCGTTGAGGCGATAAGTGACTTCGGTTTTCAGGTTGCCGGGGAAACCCATTTCACCGTCCTTGGACAGGTAGGTGAGGGTGACCCCGACCGAATCCTTGTCCTTGACCGGCTTGGCTTGCCATACCTGCTTGTCGAAGCCCTGGGCGCCGCCATGCAGCGAGTTGGGGCCGTCGTTGAGCGGCACCTGGTAGCGTTTGCCGTCGAGTTCGAAGGCACCGCCGGCCAGGCGATTGCCGAAGCGGCCGATGGTCGCGCCGAAAAACGCGGTACCGCCTTGATAGCCTTGTACGTCGTCAAAGCCCAGCACCACGTCGTCGACCTTGCCGTGTTTGTCCGGCACCTTCAGCGATTGCAGCACACCGCCGTAGGTAATCACCGTGGCTTGCATGCCATGGCTGTTGCGCAACACGTATTGTTCGACGGCGGTGCCGTCATTGGTTTTGCCGAAGGGTTTGTGTTCGCTGGTCAGGCCTGCGGCCTGGGCGCCGCCGCTGGCGATCAACATGGACATTGCCAGGCCGGACAGCAGGTATCGAGGGTGCTTCATGGTCGAACTTCCTTTTGTTGTTTTTGGATTGAATAGTTCTACTAATGTGCGATATTTCATGATTGAGACAGCGAATTTATAGCCTTTAACGCCGATTTCGTAAAATAAAATAAGACTAATTGATCGAGGCATCACGTTATGAGTACTCAGCAGGCCCTGTATCCCGACCTCAAGGGCAAGACCATATTGATCTCCGGCGGGGCTTCCGGGATTGGCGAGTTCATGGTGCGGGCGTTCGCCGCCCAGGGCGCCAAGGTGGCGTTCGTGGACCGCGCCCAAAGCCAGGGCGAACGCCTGGCCGCGCTGTTGAACTCCAACGGGCATAGCGTTGAGTTCGAATGCTGCGATATCACCGACGAGATCGGCTATCGCGCGGCGATCGGGCGTTTCGAACATTCCCTCGGCCCGATCACGGTGCTGGTCAACAACGCGGCGAACGACGTACGCCATACCCTGGAAGAAATCGACTCGGAAATGTTCGACCGGCTGATTGCGGTCAACCTCAAGCACGCCTTCTTTGCCGCCAAGGCGGTGGTACCGATGATGAAACAGGCCGGTGGCGGCTCGATCATCAACCTGGGCTCGGTCGGCTGGATGATGGCCTCCGCCGGCTACCCGGTGTACGCCGCCAGCAAGGCCGCCGCCCACGGCATGACCCGTGGCCTGGCGCGGGAGTTAGGCCCCCATCACATCCGCGTCAATACCCTGGTGCCGGGCTGGGTGATGACGGAAAAACAACTGGCCATGTGGGTGGACGACGCGGCCCGCGAGCTGATCGCCCGCAGCCAGTGCCTGCCGGGCAGCGTGATGCCCGAGCATATCGCCAATATGGCGCTGTTTTTGGCCTCGGAGGCGTCGGCGATGTGTTCGGCGCAGAACTTTATCGTGGATGGCGGTTGGGTCTAGGCCAGGCGCCACTGTTCAACTGTGGGAGGGGGCTTGCTCCCGATAGCGGTGGGTCAGTCAAAGATGCATTGACTGACATGCCCTCATCGGGAGCAAGCCCCCTCCCACAGTTGAACAGTGGTGTTTATGGAGACCGCGTGCTGTTCCAGGCCTTCATGCCGAACGCCTGGCCGCCCCCGGCGGCTGCCCGGTGATGCGCTTGAAGGCACGGCTGAACGCCGCCTGGGAGGTATAACCCAGGCGTTGTGCCACGGTTTCGATGGGCATGCGTTCCAGGGTCAGCCATTGGCTGGCCAGGCGCATGCGCAGTTCCGTGGCGTAGCGCAGCGGCGGTATGCCGAGGACGGCCTGGAAGCGGTCAGCG
Organism: Pseudomonas sp. R4-34-07; assembly: GCF_003852375.1. Classification (NCBI taxonomy): domain Bacteria; kingdom Pseudomonadati; phylum Pseudomonadota; class Gammaproteobacteria; order Pseudomonadales; family Pseudomonadaceae; genus Pseudomonas; species Pseudomonas sp. R4-34-07. Next base: position 2,456,769 of record NZ_CP027760.1, read on the forward strand.
AACACCGAGCGCGAGGTATGACACTGGGCGGCCAGTTCCGCCACGCTCCAGTCGTGGCCCGGCTGCTGGTGCAAGGCGAGCAGGGCGCTGGCCAGGCGCGGGTCGCGCAACGCGGCTACCAGCCCCGAGGCGTTGCCACAGGCGCACTCGACCCAGCCGCGTACGATCATCGCCGCCACGACATCGGCGAGGCGCGCAAGAATGCCGGCAAAGCCTACGCGCGCCGTGGACATTTCGCGTTCCATTACCGCCAGGATCGGCATCAGCCCCGGGTAACGCTGGCCGCCGGCGTCGATCAGCATCAGGGCCGGCATCAGGTTGCCGAGCCCTTGGAGGCTGCCGAGCTCAAATTCCATGCACGCACTGAACAACACCAGGCTGGGGACGGTATCGGGTGATGCATTCACGGCGCACACGGTATCCCCCAACGGTGCGCTGTCGAAATGGTCGATGTCCTGCACGACGGCATCCGCTGCGGATAACAGCGCGTGCGCGCCGCCGTGGGAGATGAACACTGCATTGCCGGCCGACAGCGCGAAAAGGCTGCCGTCCTCGGTGCGCAGCGTGGCGCGGCCGGCCGCGATGAAGTGGAAATAGGCGTGGCCCGGCCGGGCGCCAAAGCCCATGCCGAAGGTGGGCCCGGCCTGGATGCGCCGGTACTGCACACCCCGCAGGCGCATGCCGCGCAGCAATTCGTTGATCAGCTCGGAAGAAGCGGTGAATGCGTCCACTGAAGTCATACTCGGGGTTTCGGTTAAAAACTCAAGGCTTTGTATCATAGATCATCCTGGCCGGCCTACCTAGACTGAGCGCCTCGCCAATGACTTGAGGAAGACCTGCAATGACTGATTGTGCAGCCCATACGCCTGCGGGCGTTGTGACAGAGCCGGCCTGGCTGGCGGTATTTTCCCTGGCAATGGGGGTATTCGGCCTGCTCACGGCGGAGTACTTGCCGGCCAGCTTGTTGACACCGATGGCCCTGGACCTGGGCGTTACCGAGGCGCTGGCCGGGCAAGCCGTCACGGTGACGGCGGTGGTGGCGCTGTTCGCCGGTCTGCTGGTGCCGGGGCTGACCCGTGGTATCGACCGGCGCGTCGTGCTGCTGGGGTTCTCCACGCTGATGATCGCCTCCAACCTGCTGGTGGCATTGTCCTCCAGCCTGACGGTGCTGTTGTTGATGCGCATCCTGCTGGGCATCGCCCTCGGCGGTTTCTGGAGCATGGCGGCTGCAGTGGCGATGCGCCTGGTGCCGGCGGCGTCCTTGCCCCGTGCGCTGTCGATCATTTTCAGCGGGATCGCGCTGGGCACCGTGGTCGCCGTGCCGCTGGGCAGCTATTTGGGTGGCCTGTACGGCTGGCGCAGTGCGTTTATTGCGGCGGCCGCCGTCGGCCTGCTGACCCTGGCGTTCCAGGCATTCACCCTGCCGCGCATGGCACCCCATGGCACCGCGCGCCTGCGCACCGTGCTGGACGTACTGCAGCGCCCCGGCATCGCCATCGGCATGTTCGGCTGCGTACTGGTGCACACCGCGCATTTCGCACTGTTCACCTACATCCGGCCGTTCCTGGAAAGCACCACCGGGGTCGACACCGAGGGGCTGGCGCTGATGCTGCTGGGTTTCGGCGTGGCGAACTTCGCCGGCACGCTGTTCGCCGGGTGGCTGCTGGTGCGCCGCCCACGCACAACACTGGTGTTAATGCCGGTGTTGGTGGCAATCGCGGCACTGGCCTTGGTCTGGTTGCCGGCGTCACTGCCGGGCCAGGCGATGCTCCTGGCGCTATGGGGCATGGCATTTGGCGGCGTACCCGTGGCGTGGTCGAACTGGGTCGCGCGTGCGGTGCCGGACCAGGCGGAAAGTGCCGGAGGCATGGTGGTCGCGTCGGTGCAATCGGCCATCGCGGCGGGCGCTGCCGGCGGCGGGCTGATGTTCAGCTTCAGTGGCATTGGCGGGGTGTTTGTCGGTGCGGGTGTGTTGATGTTGCTCGCAGCCTTGCTCATCGCCCTGCGTGTGCAGGTGCCAGGGCAAGACGGGGACACCAGTGTGACGCGCCACGCGTCTTTGGTTTAGTCTAAAACCCTTTGTTGATCGCAAGCGCCCCGAGGAGCACCGAGCATGTCTGACTATGTACCCCCCAAGGTCTGGACCTGGGACACCGAAAGCGGCGGCACCTTCGCCAGCATCAACCGGCCTATCGCCGGCGCTACCCATGAAAAAGCACTGCCGGTCGGCAAGCACCCGTTACAGCTGTATTCCCTGGCCACGCCCAATGGGCAGAAAGTCACGATCCTGCTCGAAGAGCTGCTGGCGCTCGGGCACACCGGTGCCGAATACGACGCCTGGCTGATCAAGATCGGTGACGGCGACCAGTTTGGCAGCGGTTTCGTGGCGGTGAACCCGAACTCGAAGATTCCGGCGTTGATGGATCACAGCAGCGCTGCGCCGATTCGCGTGTTCGAGTCGGGCGCGATCCTGCAGTACCTGGCCGAGAAATTCGGCGCGTTTTTGCCCACCGAACCTGCCGCCCGTGCCGAATGCCTGTCGTGGCTGTTCTGGCAGATGGGCAGCGCACCGTACCTGGGCGGCGGCTTCGGGCATTTCTACGCGTATGCGCCAAGCAAGATGGAATACCCGATCAATCGCTTCGCCATGGAGGCCAAGCGCCAGCTGGATGTGCTGGACAAGCGCCTGGCGGTGAGCGAATACATTGCCGGGGACGCCTACACCATCGCCGACATCGCCATCTGGCCCTGGTACGGCGGGTTGGTCAAAGGGCGGTTGTATGGGGCGGCGGAGTTTCTCTCGGTGCATGAATACGAGCACGTCATGCGTTGGGCGGATGCGATTGATGCGCGACCGGCGGTGCAGCGCGGGCGGCGGGTGAATCGGGTGTCCGGCGATGATCAGTTGGCCGAGCGCCATAGTGCGAGCGACTTGGACTGAAAGTGTGGGAGGGGGCAAGCCCTAATGCCAGTCAGTTAAGAAGTAGCAGGAGCGAGAACTAACTTGTGGCGAGGGAGCTTGCTCCCGCTGGGGCGCGAAGCGGCCCCAAACAATGGGACTGCTGCGCAGTCCAGCGGGAGCAAGCTCCCTCGCCACAGGTTCGGTGTCGCCTTAACTGACTGGCATTAGGGCAAGCCCCCTCCCACATTTGGATCTTCTTGGCTTCAATTATTTGTAGCGCTGTTCGAACACCGCGACCTGTTCGGGTTTTATGAGTTCGAACGGTACCCACACCTCCGATTCGATTGACTCGCCCTTGATCATCCGCACCGCCGCTTGTACCGCTTGCGTCGCCTGGGCTTTGGGGTCCTGGAACACTGAGGCGGTGAGCACGCCGCGCCTGATCGCCGCCAAGCCATCGGGCAGTCCATCGATGCCGACAATCGCCACTTCGCCCTTGGCTTTGCCGGCCTGCTGCAGAGCCATGGCCGCGCCAATCGCCATTTCATCGTTGTTGGCCACAATCGCATCGAACTGCGTGCCCGCCAGCAGCCAGTTGCTGGTCAGGTCCATGGCCTTGCTGCGTTGCCATTCGGCACTTTGCTGCTCGACGATCTTGATCCCGGGAAAGTCCTTGAGCACCTGCTTGGCGCCTTCAGTGCGGTCATGGGTGGCGTTTTGCGCCAGGTCGCCCATGATGATCGCCACGTTGCCCTTGCCGCCGAGTTTTTCCGCGAGGTAGCGCATTTGCAGTTGCCCGGCTTCGATGTCGTTGGACGCCACGGTCACGACCCCCTTGGGCAGCGTGCGTTGGTCCGGATGGCGGTTGACGTACACCAATGGCTTGTTGGCGGCCACGGCGGCGCGGGTCATGTTGGCGGTGGCGGCGGTGTCCACCGGCAGCACGATGACCGCGTCGACGTTCTGGTTGAGGAACCCTTCGACCTGGTTGAGCTGACGCACCACGTCGCCCTGGGCGTCCTCGAACTGGATCTGCACGTCTTGTTGTTTGGCGGCCGTTTCAAGGCCGGTGCGTACGTAGGTCATGAAGTTATCGTCAACCCGCGCGATGCTCACGCCAATGCGGTACGCGGCGAAGGTCCATTGGCTGAACAGCAGCAACAGGGTGGCAACGATCAATGAATAGCGATGCATGAGGTGTTCCTCTTGTTGTTATAGGGTGAAGGCTTGGCGAAAACGCTCCAGGGCGGCTTCGCTGTCGCCGCTGGCCCAGGCTTCCAGGCCGACCACGCCGCTGTAGCCGATGGCATGCAGCGCCCTGGCAATCGCCGGGTAGTGGATTTCGCCGGTGCCGGGCTCCTGGCGCCCGGGCACGTCCGCCACCTGGATTTCGCCGATGGCGCTGCCCGCGCGCTGGATCAATTCGATCAGGTTTCCTTCGCCGATCTGCGCGTGGTAAAGGTCCAGGTTCATTTTCAAATGCGGGCTGCCCACCGCCTCGATCAGCGCCAGGGTGTCGTCGGCGCGGGCGAATGGCGTGCCGGGGTGGTCGACCTCGGTGTTGAGGTTTTCCAGCAGGAACACGCGGCCGGCGTCTTGCCCCAGGCGAGCGATTTTCTCCAGCGTCTTGCAGGCGCTCAGCCACATGCGCCCGGTGGTCCGGCTGACGGGTTGCACCGGCAGGCCGCCGTCACCCAGGCCGGTGCCGTGCAGGTTGAGGCTGGGGCACTTGAGGCGCTCGGCAACGCTTAAGGATTCGCGGGCGCTGTCGAGCAAGTGGCGGATACCGTCGGGGTCAGTGAGCGTGCCGCTGATGTAGCCGGTCATGGAGGTGAAGTCCGCGCCCGTCGCGGCCAGGGCGTTGATGTCCTTGTCGGTCCAGTTCCAGATTTCGGCGCTGAAACCCAGGGCATGAATCCGCTTGACCCGCTCGACGAAGGGCAGGTCGAGGAACACCATCTCGGCACTCACCGCCAGCTTGAACGGGCTCATAGGCTCACCGCCGTGCCTTGCTCGTAGGATTGGATACAGGCGCGGGCAATCGCCAGGGCGGCGCGGGCATCTTCCCCGCTGGCCAGGGGCTTGGCGCCGCTTTGCAGGCAGTCGACGAAGTGGTTGAGCTCGGCAATGTAGGCATCGCGCAACAGGTCGGTGTCCAGGCGTTGGGTGTCGGCCTGGATGCCCTGGGCCTGGTAGCGCACCAGGTCGCAGGCCTGCACGCCGCCCATGGTCAGCATGCCGGCGCTGCCGAACACTTCACCGCGCACGTCATAGCCATACACCGCCTGGAAGCTGGCCTCGGCGGTGGCAATCGCGCCGTTATCGAAGCGGATCGTGACTACGGCGGTGTCGAGCAAACCCTGGCTTTTGTAGTCCGGGGCGATCAGGGCGTCGGCCATCACCTGCACTTGCACCGCTTCGGCGCCGGGGTTGAGGTAGCGCAGGGTGTCGAAGTCGTGGATCAGGGTTTCCAGGAAAATCACCCATTGCGGTGAGGCGCCAGGGTTGTTCAGCGCCGGGTCGCGGGTCAGGGAGCGCAGCAACTGCGGGGTGCCGATTCGGCCTGCGGCGACGTCGAGGTGGGCGGCGCGAAAGCTCTTGGCGAAACGCCGGTTGAAGCCGACTTGCAGTGGCACTCGGGCATCGGCCGCAGCGGCGATGGCGCGGTCGGCTTCATCGAGGGTGATCGCCATGGGCTTCTCGCAGAAGATGCCCTTGCCGGCACGGGCGGCGCTGATCACCAGTTCGGCATGGCTGCGGGCGGGGGCGGCGATGAGTACGCCGTCGATATCCGGGTCGTCGAGCAGTTGCTGCGGGTCGGTGTAAACCTTGGCTACACCCAGCTCTGCCGCCAGACGTGCGGCTTGCCCTGGCGTAGGGTCGGCGATGGCGGCGAGGCAAGCGCCGGGAATGTGCCGGGCGGCGGTCAGGCCGTGGAAGCTGCCCATGCGACCGGCGCCGATCAAGCCCAGGCGGATGTTTTTTGTATTCATGTATGACCCCTTCTTATTGTTGGCCTCAGGACGGTCCTGGCGGGTAGAGGGGCAAGAGCAAAGGCTGTGCCAGAATATAAGTGACTGATATTTAACGGGTATAAATAAAATAGTGTTCATTTAAATGACATGTCTATGCTGATATGTCGAAAACATGAACATGGACACCGCTTATGAGCATGGCGATCAGTGCGCAAGACCTCGATTACCTGACGGCGCTGGGCCCCGCGGCGCTGAATGACGGCCCGGTTGCAGCCTTGGAGCAGGCGTGGCAGGCCTGCCTGAGCGGCCAGCTGCAGCGCCCGCCCGAGGTGCGTCAGACGATCTGGGATTCCTGGCGGCGCAGCATCGAGGCCGGCATCGATCCGGCAGACAACGCCTACCGTTTCGTCGCTGCCGACACACTGGCGGCCACCCTGGCCAGCCACCGCGTGCTGATCGCCGCCGCCGCGCAAGTCATGCATGGATTGCTGGCGTACAACCCGCGCGGTCATATCAACCTTACCGACGCTGACGGCACCACTTTGTATTTCTGCGGGCTGGACATCACTCCCGTGGGCAGTCGCCTGCTCGAATCGGTGCAGGGCACCAACTGCACCGGCCTGGCGCTGGCCGAAGATCATCTGGTGTATGTGCTGGCCGAAGAAAACTTCGCCGTCGGCCTGCGTCAACGCCGCATGCACTGCGCCGCCGCGCCGATCAAGAATGCCCAGGGCCAGACCCTGGCCATGCTGACGCTGACGGCCGAGCCCGGCTGGTTTCACTTCCATACCCTGGGCACCGTCCAGGCGGCCGCCGAGGCCGTGTCGCGGCAGATGGCGCTGCAGGCGTTGCTGCAAGAGCAACAAACCGTGCTTGAAGTGCTTAACGAAGGCTTGGTGGTGCTGGATGAACGCGGGTGCATCAAGGCGATCAATCGCTACGCGCGGCAACTGTTCAACGTGGGCCTGGAGCTGCTCGGCAGCCCCTTCAATCGCCTCGCTCGCAGCGAGCTGAGCGACGCCATGCTCCTGCGCGGCGGCGAAAACGTGCGCGATCTGGACTGCACCTTTCACTTGCACGACCGCAGCCAACTCGCCTGCCTGGTCTCGGTGTGCCCGCTGGAGCAGGGCGGGGTGATCGTGTCGGTGCGTGAAAACCGCCGCATCCGCGAAATCACCCGGCGCATTGTCGGCACCCAGGCCCGCTACACCTTTGAAACCATCCAGGGCACCTCGCGCGCGATCCAGGACGCGCTGCACCTGGGACGCATCGCCAGTCGCAGTGATTCCACCACCTTGATCCTCGGCGAAAGCGGCACCGGCAAAGAGTTATTTGCCCAGGCCATTCATAACGCCAGCGAGCGTTGCACTGGCCCCTTCGTCGCGGTCAATTGCGGCGCGATCCCACGGGACCTGGTGCAAAGCGAATTGTTCGGCCATACCGAAGGCGCATTCACCGGCTCGGCGCGCGGCGGTTCGGCGGGCAAGTTCGAACTGGCCGATGGCGGGACGATTTTCCTCGATGAAATCGGCGACATGGCCTTCGACGCGCAAGTCAGCCTGTTGCGCGTATTGCAGGAAGGCGAGGTGACCCGCGTGGGCGCGAAGACCTCACGGCAGGTGGATGTGCGCATCATTGCGGCGACCCACCGCAATCTCAGCCAGGCGGTGGCCGAGGGAGCGTTCCGCGAAGACCTTTACTACCGCCTCAACGTGCTGAATATCACCGTGCCGCCCCTGCGGATGCGCCGTGACGATATTCCCTTGCTGGCGCGGCATTTCCTGCAGCGTTGCGCGCACTCATTGCGCAAATCGCTGCAAGGATTCTCGCCGGATGCGTTGGCGTTGCTGTCGGCCCATGGCTGGCCGGGCAACGTGCGCGAGCTGGAAAACGCGATTGAGCGGGCGACCAACCTAGCGATAGGCGCGTTGATCGAGCCTGGCGATTTACCCTTGGAGGCCAGGCCGCGCGCCCCGGCCAGCCCATATGCCGCGCCACCCACCCAAGACCTGAGCAGCCACGAGATGCACGCCATCGTCACGGCGCTGAAAAACACCGCTGGCAATATCCGCTTGGCCGCCCAGCAGCTGAACGTGTCGCGGGGCGGGCTGTACAACAAGATGAATCGGTTCGGGCTGAATGCCGGGGATTTTCGCGGCCGGTGAACGGTTACCGATGCGGGAGGGCGATGAAGCGCACGCCGCCCTCTGTAGGAGCGAGCTTGCTCGCGAAAAATTCAGGCCCCCCGCGTTTATCCAGAATAAACGCGTTGCCTGGGCGTTTTTCGCGAGCAAGCTCGCTCCTACAAAAAGCTCTGACTGACTGGCATCAGGGCAAGCCCCCTCTTCAGGTGCCCATGTTTTCCGAGGTGACGATGTGCGGCGGGATGTGCACCCGATGCCGCGCCGGATCGAACGCCTCGTCGCTCTGCAGCGCCACCAGCAAGTCCACCAGTGCCACCGCGGTCTGGCGCGGCTGCGAATCCATCACCACATCGATCAACCCTCGGCCCAGGGCCTGGCGCGACAGTTCGGTGGACTCCTGCAAAATGCAGCACAACATCGGGCGCTTGGGCAGTTGCGCCAGGGCGTTGATCACGCCGTCACCGCCACCGCCCACCACGCACAAGCCGCGCAGGTCGGTGTGGCGGCTGAGCAGGTCGAGGGTGGCTTCCTCGGTGATGTCGCAGTTGTCCAGATTGATCAGGGGTTCCAAGGGCTTGAGCCCCGGTGCGTGTTCGGCCAGGTAGTTGTGCAAGCCTTCGACCCGCGCCTGGTGGCCGAGAAAACGGTGGCCCCCCAGCAGAATGCCCACGCTGCCTTTGCGCCCACCGCAGGTGCGCGCCAACAGCCAGCCCATGGTGCGGCCGACGACGTGATTATCCTGGCCCACATAAGGTTCGGCCGCGCGTTCGTGGATATCCGAGAGCAGCGCCACCACCGGCACCCCGGCTGCGCGGATCTGCGCCAGGCACGCATTGATCAACGGGTGGGCGAAGCTGACCACCGCCAGCGCGTCGCACTGCACGGCCAGTTGCTCGATCTGCGCGACGATGGCGCTGGGTGTGCGGTCGACGATGTACTCGAACTGGCAGCTCAGGTTGGCGCTGGCGTGCTGCTGCGCCGCCGCGCTGATCGACTGGGCCAGGTTGGCATAGAACGCCTGGGCGGTACCCAGCAGGAGAATGCCGAAACGGTAGGTCGGACGCCGTTCGCGAATACGCTGGCCGATCAGTCGCGCGGCGAAATAACCGACCGCTTCGGCGGCCTGGAACACCTGTTCGGCGGTGTCCGGATTGACCGGTGCGCGAGCGTTCAATACGCGGTCGACGGTGGCCACGCTGAGGCCCGCATGGGCGGCAACCGTGGCGATGGTCGGGCGTTTATGGGTATTCATGGCGAGCCCCTTGAGCGTCTTGATAGAAAACTATCAAGCCCCGCTGGGCCTGGATGATAGCTTGATAGGGAATGGATTCAAGCCCTTGAGGCTGATTTGGCCGCGCTCTATGGTTGGTTTCGCAAAGCCCCTGAAACCCCACGCTTGCGGAGAACAATAACAATGCCTGAACACACCGCTCACCGCGCCCGGCGCGATTACAGCCTGACCGGCCCCGAAGCCGCCCGCGCCGCCGAAAAAGGCCTGGTCTCGGCCCGTTGGTACCAATCGCCGATCCCGCGCAAACGCATGAAGGAACTGATGCAGCGCCGTGACGGCCCGGCCCTGGTCGACACGGCCATCTGGTTCACCGCGTTGTTCGTCACAGGCTTTGGCGGCTACTGGTTCTGGGGCTCCTGGGCCTGTGTGCCGTTCTTCCTCGCCTATGGCGTGCTCTACGGCACCGCCTCCAACCCGCGCTGGCACGAAACCGGGCATGGCACGGCGTTCAAGACCCGCTGGATGAATGACGCGCTGTACCCGCTGGCGTGCTTCATGTGCCTGTTCGAACCCCATGTGTGGCGTTGGAGCCATGCCCGGCATCACACCGACACCATCGTCGTCGGCCGCGACCCGGAGATCGTCGAGCCGCGCCCGCCGAGCTTTTGGATGATGTTTCTGAGCCTGTTCAATCTGCCCCTGGCCTGGAAGACCTTCAGTGGTGTGGCCCGCCATGCCATCGGCCGCATGAGCGCCCAGGAACGGGACTTCATCCCCGAATCCGAATGGCCCAAGGTGTTTCGCGCCGCGCGCATCTGGGTGGGCATTTACGCGTTGATCATCGGCACCGCCTTGTACCTGCACAGCTGGCTACCGCTGATGCTGGTGGGCCTGCCGAGTCTCTATGGCGCCTGGCTCGGTTACCTGTTCGGCCTTACCCAGCACGTGGGCCTGGCCGAAGATGTGCTCGACCATCGCAGCAACTGCCGCACCATTTACATGAACCGCGTGCTGCGCTTTATCTACATGGACATGAACTACCACCTCGAGCACCACATGTACCCGATGGTGCCGTACCACGCGCTCGAACAACTGCACGAAGAAATCCGCAGCGACTGCCCGCCGCCGTACGCCAATCTGTTCGAGGCCTACCAGGAAATCCTGCCAACCCTGTGGAAACAGCGCAGCGACCCGACCTATTTCGTCCAGCGCCCCACCCATAGTGGCGAGCGAGCTTGCTCGCGCTGGGCTGCGCAGCAGCCCCAATAAACCTGAAGCGGTCTTTCAGATAACCCTCAATCGCGATCCTGGGGCCGCTTCGCAGCCCAGCGCGAGCAAGCTCGCTCGCCACCAGGAACGTTATCCACCTGGAGAAAAAAGTCATGAACGATCAATGGATCGACGTCTGCGCCGTGGGCGAAATAGACGAAGAAGACGTGTTGCGCTTCGACCACGGGGCACATACCTATGCGGTGTTCCGCTCCGCCGACAATGAGTTTTTCGCCACCGCCGGCCTGTGCACCCACGAAAAAATCCACCTGGCCGACGGCCTGGTCATGGACCATGTGATCGAATGCCCCAAGCACAACGGACGTTTCGATTACCGCTCCGGCAAGGCCCTGGGCGCGCCGGTTTGCGTCAACCTGAAAACCTATCCGGTACGGGTCGAAGCGGGGCGAGTGTTGCTCGCTGTCACGGCGTGATGATGAGCGCGCCCCTGATTATCGTCGGCGCCGGCCATGCAGGTGGCCGTGCGGCGTTGACCCTGCGCGAGGAGGGTTACGACGGTCGGCTGATCCTGATCGGCGACGAACCGCACGTACCCTACGAACGACCGCCGCTGTCCAAAGGCCTGTTGCAAGGCAGCCAGGACCTGGCCGGGTGCAGCCTGTGCGACAGCGCGCGGCTGGCCGAGCTGGATATCGAGCATATTGCCGGCAATGCGGTCAGCCAGCTGGCGCCGCAGCAGCATCGGCTGCAACTGGCCGATGGCCGCTGGCTGGACTATGCCGGCGTGCTACTCGCCACTGGCGGCCGTGCGCGGCGTCTGCCTCAAGCCCAGGCCAATGTGCTTTACCTGCGCACCCACGATGAAGCGCTGGCCCTGCGCGCCCAGTTGCGCCCCGGCACACGGCTGGTGATCGTCGGCGGTGGGTTTATCGGCCTGGAAGTGGCGGCGACCGCGCGAGGCCTGGGCTGCGCGGTGACGGTGCTCGAAGCCGGGCCGCGCCTGGCGGGCAGGGTATTGCCAGCGATCATCAGTGAAGCATTGCTGGATCTGCACCGCGAGCAGGGTGTGGACGTGCGCTTGAACGTCACTGTGGAATCCATCCAGGCCGACGCCGTACACCTGGTGGATGGGCAGACGCTGCCGTGTGATTTGGTGGTGGTCGGTATCGGCATGCAACCCAATATCGAACTGGCCGTAGCGGCCGGGCTGGACGTCGGGCAGGGCATTCGCGTTGACGTGCACTTGCGCACCAGCGCGGCGAATATCTACGCAGCAGGAGACGTCTGCGAGTTCCGGCTTGACGGCCTCTATCAGCGTCAGGAAACCTGGCGCAATGCCGAGGCCCAGGGGCGGCATGCCGCGTTGAACCTGCTGGGCCGGGCATTGCCCTTCGACGCCGTGCCGGGTTTCTGGTCCGACCACTATGACTGGGGCTTGCAGACAGTCGGCGTGATGACGCCGAAGGTGGTCAGCCGCGCCTTGCCCCACGGCGGTTTGCTGCTGTTCTACCTCGATGCCGATGGGTATTTGCAAGGCGCCTGCGGTTGGGCGTCGGGCAACAGCGTCGCCAAGGACATCAAGCTGTGCGAACGCCTGATCATCGCCCATGTGCCGTTGCCGCCGGTGGGCCTGGCTGATCCGGCGGTCTCTCTCAAACACTGGCTGCGGGGCTGACATGCGCGAATTTCTGGTATTCCAATCGCTGTGGGCGATGCACACCGAACCCGGCCCGCTCGAGGCGCAGTTGGATCGAATCGCCGCCGCCGGTTTCGATGGCGTCACCGATCACTACTGGAAGGCGGCCGAGGTCGCACGCTTGCACGCGGCCACCGCCGCACGGGGTTTGCAGATCGAAGGCCAGCTGTTTCCGCAATCGGTGGATGACCTGGCGCGGGCACTGGAGGTGATCAGCCGCTACGGCTGTCATCACCTCACCCTGCAAGCTGACGTGCGCCCGCGTACCCAGGCCGAGGCGGGCCGGTTGATTGAAGGCTGGCAACGCCTGGCCGAGCAGCTGGATTTCCCGATCCTGCTGGAAACCCACCGTTATCGCCTGACCAGTGACCTGCTGTTCACCCTCGACCTGCTGGCGCACATGCCTGACCTGAAACTGCTGGCGGACCTGTCCCACTACGTGGTCGGTCGCGAATTGCCCGATCCCGGCGCCGCCGACGACGATGAACAGATACGCACCATCCTGCGCCATAGCTGGGGCTTTCATGGGCGCGTAGCCAGCAGTGAACAGGTGCAGGTCGCGCTGGATTTTGCGCAGCATCAACCCTGGGTGGAACGCTTTCTCGGCTGGTGGCGCTACGGAATCGAGGACTGGTTGGCCCGCCCGAGCACCCCCCAAAGCCTGTCCTTCACCTGCGAACTCGGCCCGCCGCCCTATGCGATCACCGGCGCGGACGGCCGGGAACTCAGTGATCGCTGGGCTGAGGCGCTCACCCTGAAAACCCTGGTTCGCAACCTATGGAAGCAGTGCCTGGACGATCAACTCAGCAGCCCGGTGCTGACCGCCCCAATCAAAAACACCCCGAGCAGCGCGCGGTAGATCACGAACGGCCAGGTGGAGAAGCGTTCCAGAAACTTCATCAGGCCCCAGATCGCGAAAAACGCCGAAATGCTTGCCACCACCAGGCCGAAGAGCAAGTGCGGCCAGGCATGGGCGGGCAGGTCGGCATGCAGCAGCACCCACAGTTCTTTCAGGCCGGCGAGGGCGATGGCGGGCAGGCCCAGCAGGAACGAAAAGCGTGCTGCTTCTTCGCGTTTGAAATTCAGGAACAGCGCGGCGGTCAAGGTCGAGCCCGAGCGCGAGACCCCGGGAATCAACGCGCCGATCTGCGCGATGCCCACGATCAACGCATCACGCAAACGCATTTCGCTCACCTCGCGGGTGTGACGAGCGCGTAGTTCGGCAGCAGCCAGTAACACCGCCATCACCACACAGGCAATACCGATCACCATCAGCCCACGCAGCGGCGAGTTGCAGGTATTCAAGATTGACGACAGCGCCAGGCCGGCGATGCAGATCGGGATGGTCGCCAGCACAATCGCCACCGCCAGCTTGAACCAGCGGTCGTTGTAGTCGCCCCGGCGCACGGCACTGATGCTGCCCGTGGTCACTTGCTGCACATCGCGCCAGAAGTAGCTCACCACCGCCGCCAGCGCCGCCAACTGCATCGCTGCGGAAAACGCCGAGCCAGGGTCTTGCCAGCCAAGCAGGGCCGGCACCACGCGCATGTGCGCGGTGGACGACACCGGCAGCAATTCGGTAATGCCCTGGATCACCCCCAGGATAAAAATCTGCAGATAATCCAGGGAGGCAAACCCCACATCCAGGCCGGCGGAGCAGACGTTAGTCAAAATACGTGTCCTTGAAAAAAGGGAGAGCCGGCGAAGTTTATTCTAAATGTTTCTGGATTTCGGCCAGGGGCCAGGGCTATTTGCAATCGGTTCAGCCAATAGAAAGGTTGGGCAATGTATTGGCCTTGCCAGCCGATTTGTGAACAATGGCGCCCTGCTTTTTTCCACCGAGAGCCCCATGCCTGAAACCACCGTCGAATTGATCCAGACCGGCCCTGAACATGCCGAGCTGATCCGCAATCTCTACCAGTACTACGCCTATGAGTCTTCGGATTGGGAGCAGGAAGATGTCGAGGCCGATGGCCGTTTTTACATCCACGACGAGCACCTGGCCCGCTATTGGCAAGACCCGCAGTGGAGCGCCAACCTGTTATTGGTCGACGGCTATGTGGCCGGCTTCCTGTTGATCGAAGGCAGCGAACTGCCAGGCATCGATGCCCTGGAGCTGGCCGACCTGTTCATCCTCAAGCGCTACCGCCGCAAAGGCATCGGCCGCGCCATCGCCACCCAGGTGCTGTGCAGCGGCGAGGCCAATTGGCTGGTGCGGTTTTATGACCAGGACGAAGTGTCCCAGGCGTTCTGGCGCACGGTGCTGGATAACCTGCCGCGCCCGGTGCAAACCCTCGAACTCGAGGATGAACCGCACTTGATCAGCTACCTGGTGACCCACGCTTCACTGCATTGAGCGGCCATGGGCCTGGGCGGGGCTGAACAACACCTGCTGCATCGCCTGTGGCGGTTGCCCGAAGGCTCGCAGGAACGCCTGGCGCATGCGCTCGCGATCACCAAAGCCGGTTTCGCGGGCTACCACTTCGACCGGGTGGCGACTGGTTTCCATCATCGCTCGCGCCGCCTCCACGCGCAGGGCTTCGATGGCCTTGGCCGGCGTCTGCCCGGTTTCTTCGCGAAACACCCGGCTGAACTGGCGTGGGCTGAGGCGGGCGACATCGGCCAGGGCTTCCACCGACAGGTCGTGGGTGAGGTTTTCGCGGGCGTAGGCCAGGGCCAGTTGGACGCGGTCGGACCTGGGGTCCAGTTCCAGCAAGGCCGACAGTTGCGACTGTTCACTGCCGCGCCGTTGTGCGATCACCAGCTTGCGCGCAATGCGCCGGGCCAGGTCGCTGCCCAGGTCGTTCTCGACCATGGCCAGCGCCAGGTCGACCCCGGCGCTCATGCCGGCGCCGGTCCACACCTGGCCATCCACCACGAATAACTTGTCTTCTTCCAGGCGGATATCCGGGTAGCGCTTGCGAAACGCCGGTGCGTGGATCCAGTGGGTGGTGGTGCGCTTACCTTCCAGCAGCCCGGCTTCGGCCAGCACGAAAATACCCATGCACAGCGAGGCCACGCGGCGCGATTGCGCGGAGGCGGCCTTGACCATCTCCAGCAGATTGGCTTCCGGCAGGCGAAACTCCAGGTAGCCGCTGACGATCAGCGTGTCGTAACCCTGCGGTCGAATCGGCGCGGTGTTCACCGAAAAACCCTGGGAAGTCATGACCGCGCCGCCGCTTTCCGACACCAGGTGAAACTCATAGGCCGGCTCGCCCCGCAGCAGGTTGGCGCACTCGAACACCGAGCCCAGGCTGAGGCTCAAGGACTGGAAATTCGGGTAAACCATCAACGCAACGCTGTGCATCGGCATTCTCCAAGGGGCGCGGGAGAGGCGATTGTCGGCGCGTGCCAGGTAAACGGCAACTGCCTTTGGCCGATGGCCGGAATCCTTGCGCATATGACATTGTGAGCCCGCGCTTGCGGCCCTAACATTCCTCCAACGAACTAGACGACTGGTCTAATCGGCAGGGGCGAAGCATGAACAGCGAAACCAAAAGTGCACGGCAGACCATTCTTGAAAGTGCGCAAGCGATTGTGGGCAGCAAGGGATTTTCCGCGGTGGGATTGAACGAAATACTTCAAGCCGCCGACGTGCCCAAGGGTTCGTTCTATCACTACTTCAGCTCCAAGGACGCCTTCGGTGTGGTGTTGCTCGATACGTATTTCGACAACTACGTGCTCGGCATGCAGCAGTTGTTCAGCCAGGCGGACCTGTCTGCATACGCCAAGCTGATGCGCTACTGGCAGGCCTGGATCGACAACCACACCGGCTGCACCGACGCCGGAAAATGCCTGGCCGTCAAACTCGGCGCCGAAGTGTCTGACCTGTCAGAGCCGATGCGCCTGGCGTTGCAACGCGGCACTTCACGCACCATCGAGTTGCTCGCCCTGGCGCTGCAGCACGGTGTGCAAGACGGCTCGCTGATGATCGGGCAACCCCCCGAAAGCCTGGCGCGACGCCTGTATGCGTTGTGGCTGGGGACCAGCGTCATGGGCAAGATTACCCGTACCACCGCGCCGTTCGATGAGGCGCTGGGGCTGACCCGACAGTTGTTGGGCCACCCCGAAAACCCTGTTAATCACAACGATCGAGGCACTGGAAAATGAAAGTATTAATGGTACTGACCTCTCACGACCAGCTTGGCGATACCGGCCGCAAGACCGGCTTCTGGCTCGAAGAGTTTGCCGCTCCCTATTACGCGTTCAAGGACGCCGGTGCCGATGTAGTGCTGGCATCGCCCGCCGGTGGCCAGCCGCCGCTGGACCCGGTCAGCGATCAGCCGGACTTCCAGACCGACCAAACCCGACGCTTCGCCGCCGACCCGGCCGCGCAACAGGCCTTGGCCACCACGGTGAAACTGGACTCGGTCAACGCCGATGACTTCGACACCGTGTTCTACCCAGGTGGCCACGGCCCGCTGTGGGACCTGGCCGAGTCGCCGGTGTCCATCGCGCTGATCGAATCGTTCGAGCGTGCCGGCAAGCCTGTCGGGTTGGTCTGCCATGCACCGGGTGCCTTGCGTCACGTCAAGGCGGTCAACGGCGAACCCTTGATCAAAGGCCGTCGCGTCACCGGGTTCTCCAACTCCGAAGAGGCGGCAGTGGAATTGACCGAGGTGGTGCCCTTCCTGATTGAAGATGAATTCAAGAAGCTGGGTGGCAACTATGAGAAGGGCGCTGACTGGCAGTCTTTCGTGATCGTCGATGGCTTGCTGGTGACGGGGCAGAACCCCGGCAGCTCCAGCGAAGTGGCCAAGGCGCTGCTCAAACTCACCGCTTAATTTAAATAACCGATTGATGCGTTGGCGGCTCGCGAGAGTCGCCAGTGTTTTCGTTCGTCCTGAATTTGGAATATCCCATGGCTCATCCATTGAACACCCCAGTAAAACTGGGACATCACACCTTGAACAACCGCATCGTGTTGCCGCCCCTGACGCGCCAGCGCAGTGCCCAGCCCGGCGATATCGCCACCGACTTGATGGCCCGCTACTACCGTCAACGCGCCAGCGCCGGTTTCATGGTCAGCGAGGGCACCCAGATCGAGCCGCGTGGTCAGGGTTACGCGTGGACGCCGGGGATCTACACGCCGGCGCAAATCGACGGCTGGCGCAAGGTCACCGAGGCGGTGCATGCCGAGGGCGGGGTGATCTTCGCCCAGTTGTGGCATGTGGGCCGCGTGTCCCATAACGCCTTGCAACCCGAGGGCGCCGCGCCGGTCGCACCGTCGGCGATCCAGGCCGTGCAAGCGAAGGCATTTATCGAAACCGCGCCGGGTGTCGGCGAGCTGAAACAGCCCCCGGTACCCCGTGCCCTGACGGTGCTGGAGATCGAGGAACTGGTCGGTCACTACGCACAGGCGGCGCGCAATGCACTGGACTCAGGCTTTGACGGGGTGGAGATTCATGCGGCCAACGGCTACCTGGTCAACCAGTTCATCTCGGCCCATTCGAACCAGCGTGAGGATGAATACGGCGGCTCACTGGACAACCGTCTGCGCTTTCTGCGCGAGATCGTCGAAGCCGTCTGCCGCGTAGTGGGCCCGGAGCGTGTGGGCGTGCGCTTTTCGCCTTTGTTCAGCGGCACCGACCAAGATCGCGTGTACATCGGCCTGGTGGAAGAAGACCCGCACCACACCTACATCGAAGCGATCAAAGTGCTGGAGCAGTCGGGTATCGCCTATGTCTCCATCGCCGAAGCCGACTGGGATAACGCCCCCGTCCTGCCGCACAGCTTCCGCCAGGCCGTGCGCAGCACCTTCAGCGGGCGCATCATCTACGCCGGCCGCTACACCGCTGAGCGCGGCGCGCAACTGGTGCAAGCGGGGCTAGCGGACCTGATTGCATTCGGGCGGCCGTTCATTGCCAACCCGGACTTGCCGCAGCGGATTTTCAATGGCTGGCCGTTGAATGCGTTGAAGGCTGAAGGGCTGTATGGCGGGACTGAGGCGGGGTATGTCGATTATCCGGAATATGCCAAACCGGACTGAGCTGAGCGTTACCCCTGTAGGGGAGGGCTTCGCCCTCCAGCGGGAGCAAGCTCCCTCGCCACAGGGGCGTGAAGGGTTTATTCGACGCGCAACACAATCTTGCCGATATGGTCCCCGCCTTCCATGCGGGCGTGGGCCTGGGCGGCGTCGGTGTATTCGTACACCTTGTCGATGATCGGCAGGCAGCGCCCCTCGCTCAACACTGGCCAGATATGTTCACGCAACTGCTCGGCAATCGCGGCCTTTTCTTCGCGGGTGCGTGCGCGCAATAGCGAACCGGTGATCACCGCGCGTTTGCCGAGAATGGTCAACAGGTCCACATCATTGGCCTTGCCGCCACCGAGAAAGCCCAGCATCACCAGGTGGCCGTCCATGCCCAAAGCCTTGAGGTTGTTGTTGAGGTAGGAGGCTCCCATGATGTCGAGGATCACATCGACGCCCTGGCCGGCGGTCTTCTCGGCGATGACCTGGGCAAAATCTTCCTCGCGATAATTGATCGGCTGCGCGCCGAGCTTGGCAATTGCCGCGCATTTATCGGCGCTGCCGGCGGTGGCGAAGGCCTGGATACCGAATTCCTGGCAGAGCATCAAGGCGGTGGTGCCGATGCCGCTGGTGCCGCCGTGGATCAAGGCGCGTTCGCCGCTGCAGGCGCCGCCCAGGCCAAACAGGTTGGCCCAGACGGTGAAGAAGGTTTCCGGCACGGCAGCGGCTTGAATCCAGTCCATGCCTTCGGGAATCGGCAACGCCTGGCTGGCCGGCACCGCGCAGAACTGCGCATAGCCGCCGCCATTGGTCAGGGCGCAGACCTTATCGCCGAGCGCGTATTGATCCACGCCTTCGCCCAGCGCCACCACTTCACCGGCCACTTCCAGGCCGGGGATCGGGCTCATGCCGGGTTTCATCGGGTACTTGCCGGCCCGCTGCAAGGCGTCGGGGCGGTTGACCCCGGCCGCATGCACGCGAATCAGGATCTCGCCCGGGCCGGCCACCGGTACGTCTGCACGTCGCGGTTGCAGCACTTCGGGGCCGCCGGGGGCGGTGATTTCGATCAGGGTCATTTCTTGAGGCAGGGTCATGAAGGGGTTCCTGTGACGATGAGCGTATGGGTTGGGACCGTGGCGAGCGGTCGACGGTTCAGCCAGATCATGCCCGCTTCCAGCAACAGTGCAACCACAATGGCGCCCGCCGCGATCAGGAACAACAGCCCATGCTGGCCGCCACTGCCATTGAACAGCGCCGAGTAGGCAAAGCCGGCGAGCGCCTGGAAGGTGGCAAAAGACACCGTCGCCCGGCTCCAGGCGATTTGCTGCGAGTGATGCTCGGGAATCAGTTCGTGGATTCGCGCCAGCGCCAGCGGCACAATGCCCGGCGGGAACGAGCCGAGGATCAGCGCCAACACGGCAAGGGCCACGAACGAGCTGGAGACCGCCAGCGAGCCCAATGCAATCGCCTGTATCACCAGCACGACGCGAATACTCAAGCGGGCACCGAGGGTGTCGGCAAGAAATCCGTAGGTCACCGGCCCGACGATGGCGCCCAGGCCATACATCACCCAGATCATCGCCCCGACATGCGCCCCGGCACCCAGGCCGCGTGCCACGTAATCCACCAGGAACACCATGGCCGGCACCAGGCCCGCCGCCATGAAGGCGTATTGCGCGAACAGCAGGTACACCGCTGCCGGTGTCGGCGCTTTAGCCGTTGGCGGCGTTGCCTCCTGCAGCGTGCCGTTGGGCCAGGCGAACCAACTGGCGGCGGTCAGCACCAGGGCCAGCAGGCCCAGGCCGAACCAGGTCTGCTGCAGGCCCAGACTCAACAACGGCGGCACGATTGTGCCGGAGCCGGCGATACCCAGGCCGATGCCGAGGAAGATCGCACCACTGGCCACGCCACGGCGCGGGGCCGGAACATGCGGCAGCACGGTCGCCGCTACCAACACCATGATCGCGCCGCCGGCGATGCCCGACAGCAAGCGCCAGGCGAAGAACCACAGCACCGACAACGGATAGCCACAGGCGAAAAACGCCAGGGTCACTGCCACCATCATCAGGCGCAGCGCCGTTTTGTTGGACGTCGCTCGGGCGATGGGCCGTCCGATCAGCGCGCCCACCAGGTAACCCACCAGGTTCGCGGCGCCGAGGTAGACCACGTCGCTGGCGGAAAACCACTGGGCCTGGATCAGCGCGGGGATCAACGGCGTATAGGCAAAGCGCGCCAGGCCGATGCTGACCAGGCTGGCGCAGAGCCCGGCGAAGATCGGTAACCAGACGGCGTTTCGGGATGAAGCCTGTGTGTGCAGCATGATGGCGGTCCTGGATATTTTTCTGTGGCGCCCAGCATAGCCAGGATTGCTGATGCAATAATGCAGCGAATTTGCGGCGCGTTGATGCGTTTACGCAGCGGAGGTATTGATGAATTGGGACGATGCGCGAGTGTTCCTCGCGGTATGCCGGGAAACCACATTACGTGGCGCGGCTCGGGTGCTGGGCGTGGACCAGGCCACGGTCGGGCGGCGGATCAACGCCTTGGAAAAGTCCCTCGGCGCGACGTTGTTCCTGCGCACTTCCGAGGGCTATGCCTTGACCGCCGTCGGCGAAGCCGCGTTGCTTTCGGTGGAAAAAATGGAGCGTTCGGCCCTGGAGTTGCAGCGCCAGATACAAGGGCTGGATGAGCGTCTCACCGGCACCGTGCGCGTCAGCACCACCGACTCTTTGGCCATCGACTTCCTGATCCCGGCCATCGCGCGTCTGCATGAGCAGCACCCGGACGTGCGCGTGCAGCTGGACGCCTCGACCCAGTTCCTCAGCCTGGCCAAGCGTGAAACCGATATCGCCGTGCGTAACATCCGCCCGGACAACCCGGACCTGATCGCCCGGCGCATCGCCCGCTGGCCGGTGGGGCTGTTCGCGGCGCAGTCCTATATCGACCGCCACGGCGTGCCGGAACCCGGCAGCCTGTTCGAAGGCCATGACCTGGTGGTGTATCAACCCTACCTGCAAAGCCAGAAAGACTTGACGCTGGTCTGCGAACCGTTGGGGCGCGGGCGGATTGTGGCAGCGTTGAGCTCCAGCCTGCTGGTACGCCGCGCGATTGCCGCTGGCATCGGCATCGGCGAGATCCCGGTGTACACCGGCGAACGCGACGGCCTGGTCCGCCTGTGGCCGCAGCGCACGCGACCGTTGCCCTATGACGTCTGGCTGGTAACCCACGCCGACCTGCGCCATACCGCACGGGTGCGGGTGGTGATCGATGAAATTGTTGCGGGTTTTTCAGCGTCGCCGACCTAAGGTCAGCACACGCCTGCAAGCCCATCGTCGCGGCCAGGGCCACACTGGCGGTCGGTCATTTTCGACGGACACAGGTGGCATATGAACGAAACAAAAAAACAGGATGTCGGGCTGTTGTTCCTGCGGGTCAGCGGGGCGCTGTTTTTGCTGTGGGTGCACGGGTTGCCGAAACTGCTCAACTACAGCGACCAGTTGAAGCTGATCGAAGACCCGTTTCACCTGGGCGCGCCGACCACCTTGCTGCTGGCCATATTTGCCGAGGTGCTGTGCCCGCTGTTGATCATCGCAGGGGTGTGGACGCGCCTGGCATGCCTGCCGATCCTGGCGGTGCTGGTGATCGCGCTGCTGGTGGTGCATCCGGAATGGACGCTGTTCGAAGGGCAGTTTGGCTGGCTGTTGATGATTATCTTCACCAGCATCCTGATTGCGGGGCCGGGGAGCCTACGGCTGGGGCAGCGATTGGCCTGAATAGTAAAAGGTGATTCAAATGTGGGAGGGGGCTTGCTCCCGATAGCGGTGGGTCAGTTATCAGTACACTGACTGAACCACCACTATCGGGAGCAAGCCCCCTCCCACAGGGGTTACTCAGCGGTTCAGGAAGGCCAGCAGGTCTTCATTGAGCTGCTGGGTGTGGGTGGCGGCAAACCCGTGGGGCGCATCTTTGTACACCTTCAGTTGCGCGCCCTTGATCATCTCGGCGGCAACTTTGCCAGTGGTTTCGAACGGAACGATCTGGTCACCGTCACCGTGGATGACCAGGGTCGGCACGTCGATTTTGGCCATGTCCGGGCGGAAGTCGGTCTGGGAGAACGCGGTGACGCAATCCACGGTGGCTTTCAGCGAGGCTTGCAGCGCGATCTGCAGGGTCTGGGTGAGCACGCCCTCCGAGACTTTCTGGCCCTTGTTGAGGCCAAAGAACGGCGTGTTGAAATCGCTGATGAATTGCGCGCGGTCCTTCAGCAGGCCGGCCTTGATGCCATCGAAGACGTCGTTGGGCACGCCCTGCGGGTAATCGGCTTTCTGCCCGAAGATCGGCGTCACCGCACCCAGCAATACCAGCCCGGCGACCCGCGCGCTGCCATGGCGCGCGATATAGCGGGCCACATCACCGCCACCCATGGAGAAACCCACCAGGGTCACGTCGTTGAGGTCCAGGTGGTCGATCAACTGGGCGATGTCGTCGGCGAAGGTGTCGTAGTCGTTGCCGGTCCACGGCTGGTCCGAGCGGCCAAAGCCTCGGCGGTCGAACGCGATCGTGCGAAAGCCACGGCTGCTCAGGTATTCCATCTGGTATTCCCACATATCGGCATCCAGCGGCCAGCCGTGGCTGAACAGCACGGGTTTGCCGCTGCCCCAGTCCTTGAAGTAGATCTGGGTACCGTCTTTGGCAACGAATGTGCTCATCTGAAACTCCTGTGTCTGCATGAAAAGACTGAGTAAAAAATCCGCCTTGTTACATCGCGAAAAGCCTGCGCCAAAAAACCAAGCCGGGCTTGTATCGGTGTGCTTGCCTCAATTACCAACTGAACTTGAGCTCCATGCCCAGGTAGTTGCTGTCGTGCCCGCCGGCATCACGCAGGGTCTGGCCGACAGCGTAGTGCACGGCTTCGACCGCGCCGGTCAGGTTCGGCGTGAAGGCGTAGTCGGTTCTCAGCTGACCGTAGGCACCGGTCCAGCGTTCACCCTGGCCCGCAGTGCCGGCGACCGGCACGCTGGGCTGGGTGTAGACCGCATCCGCAGTGGTTTGCCGCCACAGCAGGCCGATGGCGGTTTGCACGCTGAGCTTGGCGATCGGCTTGACGGTGATCGATGGCTTGACGTGAATCAGGTTGCTGTAGCCGGTATAGCCCGCCAGGGAAAAGTAGTAGCCGTTGGGAAACAGCGGGTTGAAGGTGCCGACGGTGCCGTCACCGGTTTTGCGATCGCCCGAGGCGATGTCCAGTTGCAGGCCCAGGCGCGGCTTCCACGCCAGGCTGTCGAAGGTGTAGCCGGTGCGGCTGCCGCCGGCCCAGGCGCGAATGTCCTTGTTGCCCACCGAGCCGCCTTGCAGCATGGCTTCGATGTCCCAGTCGAAGCCCTGGGCCGCGCCGCCCAGGCGCGCGTCGAACAGCTGGCGCGTTTCGTCGCCATCGGCGTCCAGGTAGTGCGCCGCGCTGCGCTCGTACACGCCGTAGTAGGCCGACAGCTCATTCGTGCCGCCCACCAGGCGCTCGACCCGCAGCATATGAAAACGCGCGTCACTGTTGGACTTGTCGTCGAAATGCCGGCCATCCTGGTACTGCACCGGTTGGCTGGCGATCCCGATAAAGCGCCAGTTCGGCGTTTCCCAGTCGGCCCACAACGCATCGAACGACTGCCGCACATTCGGACCGTCCCGTGACGAAATGAAGCGCTGCAAGTCGAAGGCAAAATCCTGGCGACCGATACGGCTCTTGAACGTGCCGCTGCTGAAGGTGTTCACGTATTCGGCGAAGGCCAGGCGCAAATCCACGCGGTTCTGATCGGCGCCGCCTAGGGTGGTTTTGTCATAGGCGCGCACGTCTTCGAGCTGGGTGAACACGCGCCAGTGTTCATTCAAATGCAGGTCGGCATGAACCTGGAAGCGCTGGATCAGGTAGCGATCACGGGCCACGTCCTTCACGCCGAAACCGCTGGCGTCATTCATCTCGAAACGCTCGCGCAAGGTCGCACCCAGAGACAGGTAGGTGAACGGGTTGGCGCCCGACAGCGGGATGTACTTGAGGGTGTCCAGCGGCTGCGTGCGCAGCGCCGGATCCTTGAGCACCGACCAGTCTTCCTGCCAGCGATTGGCCTTGATCGCCGGGCGGCTCGGTGGGTCGTCGGCGTGGACGCTGCCGACGAGCAGCGGCCACAGCACGGCCAGGCTCCAGCCTGTATGACGGATCATTTTTTCGCGGTGAGCTGGTGAATTTCCGCCACATAACCGCCGGGGAATTCGACCATTGCACTGCGCCGGCCTTTGCTGTCGAACGCGGGCACCAGCACCTTGGCCCCAGACCCGCTGGCCTTGCCGAGGGTGGCGGCCAGGTCGCTGACCTGATAGCCGGTGGTGTCGTGGCCGAACGGGTAGGGCAGATGGCCATTGGTGACCAGCACCGCCATGCGCCCGAAGGCTGACTCGATCTCGACGCGACGGTACTCGCCGCCCGCTTGGCCGATATCAGCGGCGGGGGCGTGCTTGTCGTCGTTCACTATGTTGCCGTGGGAGAAGCCGAGGAACGCCTTGATAAAGCGCTCGGCGCTGTCATTGGACACATACACGCGGTTCTCCGGAACCGCCTCGAACGCCGCGTAGTCCGGGGCCTTGGTGTGCCAGTAGAGCTGCATGTTGACGCCGCCTGGCCACTGCACCACGGCATCACGGCCGATGGGGTCGGGAAAATCGCTGACGATCACATCGGCGCCATTGTCCCGCGCCGCTTTCAGGGCTACATCCATGTCCTTGACCAGATAGCCGTTGCGTTCCTGGCCGAACGGATGCGGCACGGGCGTGGTGAAGCCGAACAACGAGACCGTGCCCGCCGGGGTCTGCAGCAATTGCGAAGTGGTGCTGCTTGGCACCGGCAGCACATTCACCACCACCTGGGGTGTGCTCTTGCCGCCGAAGGTGGCCAGGAAGCTCTGGGCGAAACGGTCGACATCGGCCGGCGCCACATACACGTGGCTGGTGTCGTATTGGGGCGCCACGGCGACGCTTGGGGTGGCCGCCAAAGCGCTGTTCATCATGGCGCTTGCCAACAGCGTCAATGCTACGGATACCTTGATTGCTTTGTTACGCATGCCCATTCTCCAGCGCTTCTGCGGGTTCGAAAGCCGTGAGGTTAGGGGGCAGGCGCCATTGGGAATTGTATGGACGTGCTCGGTTGAACGTTTCAGCGGCCAGGCGTGTCCACCGAACTCTTCCGTCAGATCACACAGGTGAACGAAATGGCCAAGACTCACAGCTATGCCGCTCGGGACTCCAAGGATTCGCTCAAGCCCTTTACCTTCGAGCGCCGCGCCCCCGGGGCGGATGACGTACAGATCGAGATTCTTTACTGCGGGGTATGCCATTCCGACCTGCACACCGCGCGCAACGAGTGGAACAACACCCTTTACCCGTCGGTGCCCGGCCATGAAATCGTCGGCCGTGTGACGGCGGTCGGCGCCAATGTGAAGACATTCAAGGTGGGTGACCTGGCGGGTGTCGGCTGCATGGTCGACAGCTGCCAGCAGTGCGCATCCTGTGCCGAGGGCGAGGAGCAGTATTGCGAGAACGGCTTCACCGGCACCTATAACGGCCCGCTGTTCGGTGGCGAGAACACCTACGGCGGCTATTCGGACAACATCGTGGTCAAGCAGCAGTTCGTGCTGCGCATTTCCCACGATGATTCGAACCTGGCGGCGGTAGCGCCGTTGCTGTGTGCCGGGATTACCACCTATTCGCCGCTGCACCACTGGAAGGTCGGGCCAGGCAAGAAGGTCGGCGTGGTCGGGCTTGGCGGGCTTGGGCATATGGCGGTGAAGATCGCCCACGCCATGGGGGCGCATGTGACGTTGTTCACCACTTCGCCGAACAAGCGTGAAGATGGGCTGCGTTTGGGCGCTGATCAGGTGGTGGTGTCGAAGAATGCCGATGAGATGGCCAAGGTAGTCAACAGCCTGGATTTTATCCTCAATACGGTGGCTGCGCCCCATGACCTTGATGCGTTTATCAGCCTGCTCAAACGTGATGGCACGATGACGCTGGTGGGTGCGCCGGACAGTCCGCATCCGTCGCCTGCGGTATTCAACCTGATTTTCAAGCGGCGCAGTTTGGCGGGGTCGTTGATTGGTGGGATTCAGGAGACCCAGGAGATGTTGGATTTTTGTGCCAAGCACGGGATTGTTTCGGATGTTGAGATGATTGATATCCAGGGGATCAATGAGGCGTATGAGCGGATGCTCAAGGGGGATGTGAAGTATCGGTTTGTGATTGATATGGAGAGTTTGAAGAAGGAGAGTCGGGTGGCTTGATCTAGTTGGGTTGGATTCAGTACATATCCGTTGCTGCGGTAACGGCTACTTAGGGTTCCGCTCTTACAGCGGGTCACTTTGGAAAAGCCCCAAAGTAACCAAAGGGCTCTTGCCCCACCACTCGGCACCTCGCTTGGGCTCGGTGTGCCCTCACTCCGGCTTGCTTGGGCTCGGTGTGCCCTCACTCCGGCTTGAATCCGTGGGCCGCCGCCATGCGCCATCCATGGCGCAGGGCGGCTAACCCGGCGTCCTGCCGGGTTACCCACGGATTCAAGCCTGCGTTCGGCCAGCGTGGTTAACGGGGCGACTGAGATCAAGATCAAGAGCAAAAGCGACTCGCTGCGCATCGTAGATAGGCAAGAATCAGCGCCGTACTGTGGCGAGGGAGCTTGCTCCCGCTGGGGCGCGTAGCGGCCCCGCTCTTCAAGACTGGGACTGCTCCGCAGTCCAGCGGGAGCAAGCTCCCTCGCCACAGGTTATTGATTGGCTAAGCCATTGCGCACCCTCCACCGATCAGGTCGGCTTTAAGGTCGCCTCGCTTTTGCTTTTGATTTTGATCTTAAGCGCCCCGTTAAACCACGCTGGCCGGAATTCGACAGTGATTTGGGGGGTAAACCGGCAGGACGCCGGTTTAGCCGCCCCGCGCCATGGATGGCGCGTGGCGGCGGCCCCCCAAATCACTGTCGGATTACGGGCACACCGAGCCTAGGCGAGGTGCCGAGTGGTGGGGCAAGAGCCTTTTTGGTTACTTTTGGGGCTCTTTTCCAAAAGTGACCCGCCGTAAGGGCGGAACCAATAGCCGCCGTTACCGCAGCAACGGATATGTACCCGATCAACTCCAAAACCAACCTCAAGCCACCATGATGATCTTGGACACCAACTCCACCACCGTCTTGGCCTGCAACTTCCTCATCAACCGCGCCCGATGGACCTCCACCGTCCGATGCGAAATTCCCAATCTCAGCGCGATTTCCTTGGACTTGAGCCCATTGACAATGTGCATGGCAATCTCCCGCTCCCGCGGCGTAAGGTCTCCTGTGCCTTGATGGGTGCGGTCCAGCCGTTCGAAGTGCCAGATCATCAACTTGAACGGATCCCTGGGCGTGAGCGTGTAGCCATGGGACCTGGCCCAGAACACTTCGCCATTGCGATGCTGCATGAAGCGCTCGTCGGAATAAAAACCGCTGTCGCTGTCGAGCAACCACTCATGGCTGCGCTTGCCGATGGCGTGGTAGTCGGCCTGGGACGGGTAAATCAGCAGGGTCAATTGATTGACCAACGTCGCATGGGTGTAGCCGAACAGGTTCAGGAACGCGTCGTTGCAGTCGATGATCACGCGGTTGCTGGTGACCAGCTGCGGCGCGGGGGACAGCTTGAACGCCAGGCGTTCAAGGTTCTGGAATGGTGGGGTAATCACGGTCATGGGCATCCTGCCTCGTTATTCAACTGATTGGCGGACTACTTATCCATGTAAGTAGTTACACGAATTGGCCCGCGACCAGAGGTGGGTCATTGTAGGGAAAGTCCGGTTCAAGAACAGAAGAAATTGATTATGCCTGCTGATTGCGTGTCTATCGTTGCCGCTGGTCATTCGCGTTTTGGTCGCTTGGAAGGTACCACGCTGGAAGATCTGATTGTTCAGGTCACGCGGGAGGCCTTGAGCGATGCTGCCCTCGATGCGGCGCAAATCGACGCGCTGTTCCTCGGCCATTTCAATGCCGGGCTGGTGCCGGATGGGTTTGCCGCGTCGTTGCTGCTGCAGGCCGACCCCGGGCTGCGCTTCAAGCCGGCCACACGCTGTGAGAACGCCTGTGCATCCGGTTCGGCGGCGATCCAGGCCGGCGTCAATGCGATTCTCTCCGGCAGCGCCGAATTGGTGCTGGTGGTGGGGGCCGAGAAAATGACCCACACCACCACGGCCGCCGTCACCCAGGCGCTGGCCGGCGCTGGTTACCAGAACGATGCGGCCGAAGCCGGCCTGAGTTTCCCGCAGTTGTTCGGCCGCGCCGCTCGCCAATACGCCGAGCGCTACCATTGCCCGCTGGGCTCGATGGCGGCGATTGCCACCAAGAACCACTCCAATGCCATGGCCAACCCGTTGGCGCAGATGCACCGCGAGATGAATTTCGAGCACTGCAATAACGTGTCCCAGAGCAACCCGTTCGTGGCCGAGTCGCTGCGCCTCACCGATTGCTCGCTGATCAGCGATGGCGCTGCGGCGATTGTGCTGGCGTCGCCCAAGCGTGCGCGGGCGTTTCGCCGCGATGTGCAGATTCGCGCGATGACCCAGGTCAACGACACATTGCCCATCGCCCAGCGCGACATCCTGGCGTTTGAAGGCCCGCAGCGGGCGATTCATTCGGCGCTGCGCGGGGCGAATGTGACCCTGGCCGACCTGAGCTTCGCCGAGGTGCATGATTGCTTCACCATCGCCGAACTGCTGATCTACGAAGCCATGGGCCTGGCGCCCAAGGGCGAGGGGCACCGTGTGCTCGACAGCGGCGTGGTGCGTGCGGGCGGGCGTTTGCCGGTGAACCTTTCCGGTGGGCTCAAGGCCAAGGGCCATCCCGTCGGCGCGACCGGCGTCTCGATGCATGCCCTGGCATTCCGGCAATTGACCGGCGAGCCGATTGGTCTGGCGGTGCCCAATGCGGAGTTCGGCCTGGTGTTCAACATGGGCGGCATGGCGGTGGCCAACTACGCTTCGGTCCTGCACGCGCGTCGGTACTGAACCATGAACATTGCCAATTGGTTGCACGACACCCGGCGTCGCGACCCGCAACGCCCGGCACTGTTCGACGGCGCCCGGCAAGTGGCCGACTACGCCACGTTCGCCGCCCATGTGCGCCAGCGCGCCGCGCATCTGGTCGACCAGCACGGCTTGCAGCCAGGGGACGCGGTGGCGGTGCTGATGAAAAACAGCTGCGACTATCTGGAGTTGCTCTACGCCATCTGGTGGATGGGCGCGGTGGCGGTACCGATCAATGCCAAGTTGCACCCGACCGAGGCGGCATGGATCGCGGATAACGCCGAAGCACGCGTGATCTTTACCGATGGCGGCCGGGTGTTTTCATCGCGGGATTTGCCTGCGCGCTGCACGGAACTTGACGGTCACGTGCTGCCACCGAACCAGGGCTGGCCAACCCTGGAGCAACCGGTACCGCGCCAGGACAACGACCTTGCCTGGCTGTTCTACACCTCCGGCACCACCGGGCGTTCCAAGGGTGTGATGCTGTCCCATGGCAACCTGATCGCCATGTCGTTGTGCTACGCCACCGACGTCGACCCGGTCAGCGCCGCCGATGCCGCGCTGTACGCCGCGCCGATGTCCCATGGCGCCGGGCTCTACAACTTTATTCACGTACGCTGCGGTGCGCGGCATGTGGTGCCGGCGTCCAACGGTTTTGACGTCGCCGAGTTGTTCGGGCTGGCTGCAGAGCTGGGCAGCGTCTCACTGTTTGCCGCGCCGACCATGGTCAAGCGCATGGTCGAGCAGGCACGGCAGCAGGGCTATCACGGCGAAGGCATCAAGACCATCGTCTACGGCGGCGGCCCGATGTACCTGGCCGACTTGCGCGACGCCGTCGATACGTTCGGCCCCCGCCTGGTGCAGATCTACGGCCAGGGCGAGAGCCCGATGACCATCAGCGTGTTGCCCCGTGGGCTGATCGCCGACCGCCAGCGCGCCGATTGGGCGACCCTGGCCGCGTCCGTAGGCTACGCGCAAGCCTGCGTGGAAATCCGCATTCTCGATGCCCGCCACCGACCGTTGCCAACCGGCGAGCGCGGTGAGATCGCGGTGCGCGGCGCCACGGTGATGCAAGGCTATTGGCGCAATCCGCAGGCCACCAGCGACACCCTGGTCGAGGGTTGGCTGCTCACCGGTGATATCGGCTTTCTCGACCCCGCCGGCTACCTGACCCTCACGGATCGCTCCAAGGACGTGATCATCAGCGGCGGCAGCAATGTGTACCCGCGCGAAGTCGAGGAGGTGCTGGCCCAGCATCCCGAGGTGTTCGAAGTGTGCGTGGTGGGCGAGCCGGACCCGCAATGGGGCGAGTCGGTGGTGGCGTTTGTGGTGACGCGCAGCGGCCAGCCCCTCGACGAAGGTGAGCTCACGGCATGGTTTGTGGCGCGCATGGCCTCGTTCAAAAAACCGAAAAAATATGTGTGGCGCAGCGATTTGCCCAAGAACAGCTACGGCAAGGTCCTCAAGACCGACTTGCGGCAGTGGTTGAAAGCAGCGACTATCGCCGCGCTTTAGCACGGATCGACCAACAGACAAGGAGTCCCCCCGATGGGCAATCACGCGCAAGACACCGTCCGCAAACGCCGCCGCGCGTTTCTCGGTGCCACCTCCGGCCACTTGATCGAGTGGTACGACTATGGCGTCTACGGCTTTCTTGCCGTGTATATCGGCCAGGCGTTCTTCGTTTCCGACGACCCCACCACCAGCCTGCTGGCCAGTTTTGCCGCGTTCGCCCTGAGCTTCTTCATCCGCCCGTTGGGCGGGCTGTTCTTCGGCCCGCTGGCGGACAAAATCGGCCGGCGTAAAACCCTGATCATGGCGCTGGTGATGATGACCGGCTCCACGGTGATGCTGGGCCTGTTGCCGACCTATGCCACCCTCGGCATCGTCGCCCCGATCCTGTTGATCCTGGTGCGCTGCGTGCAAGGCTTCTCGGCGGGCGGTGAGATCGGCACCGTGACCAGCTTCATTTCCGAATACGCCGGCCCTGGCCGACGCGGCTTTGCCACCTGCTGGCTGATGGTCACCGCGGTGCTCGGCCTGCTGCTGGGTGGCGCCGTGGCCAACGGCATGACCTGGGTGCTGGGCGCCGAGGTCATGCAGGAATGGGCCTGGCGCGTGCCGTTCCTGATCGCCGCGCCCCTGGGCTTCATCTCCATGTACATCCGCCTCAAGCTTGAAGACAGCCCTGAGTTCCTGGCCTTGCAACGTGCCGGGCAAACTTCCCGTGCGCCCCTGCGCGAGGTCTGGCAGTGGAAGCGCGCCATCGCCCTGGTGTTCTTCATCATCACCTTGCACAGCTCGATCTTTTACCTGGTCCTGACTTTCGCCTCGACCTACATGGCCAAGATTCTCAAGTTCGACAGCGGCACCACCTTGCTCTATGTGTTCGTCGCCAGTTTCTCGGCGGCCTTCGTCATGCCGTTCGGTGGCGCATTCACCGATAAATACGGGCGCAAGCCGTTCCTGATGGTGGTCGGCACGCTGGCGACCCTGGCGATGTTCTGGCTGTTCAAGATGGCCCCGACCGCCACGCCGGCGACGTTCTTTGCGCCCTTGATGGCGGTGGCGATCCTGTTCGGCCTCTATGCCTCGTCCACCTATGCGCTGATGAGCGAACTGCTGCCCACACGCATCCGTTCCACCGGCATCGCCGTGGCGTACAACGTGCCGGTGGCGGTGTTTGGCGGCAGCGCGCCGCTGATCTCCACCTGGCTGATCAAGGTGACCGGCGACATCACCTCGCCGTGGTACTTCTATGTGGCGACCGGAGTGGTGTCGTTGATCGCCTTGGTGCTGTTGCGCAAGGAGGACTTCGTGGCCAGCGCCAGCCCGGTGGCGGCGCCTGCGGGGGCGGCATTGGCCTGAGGGCGTTGCATCGGCGCGCTGACTGCGCCAGGCTTGGCAGCCTCATCCCTTCGGAATGAATCGCGTGCAGGCTACCCGTTTGACCCTGATCTGCCATGCGGCCACACCGTCGCAAAAACTGGCGCGCTTTGCCGATGACGAATCGCTGGTCATGGACTGGCAGGGCGCGGCGCTGTCGTTGGCAGGCCACTATCCCAAGCCTGCGCGCCTGCTGTGCGGGCCGGAGGCGCGAACCCGGCAGACGGCGGGTTTGTTCGGCGAACAGCCGGGCATCGAACCGGCCCTGCGCGACGTCGACCTTGGGCGCTGGAAAGGCCAGGCTCTGCGCGCGCTCGACAGCGCTGAGCTGAACGCCTGGCTTACCGACAGCGCCTATGCGCCCCATGGTGGCGAATCAGTGGCGCAACTGTGCACGCGGGTCGGGCAGTGGATGAAGGCCCTGGAAAACCAGCCAGGGCATGTGCTGGCGGTGACCCACCCCTTTGTGATCCGTGCCGCGCTGCTGTACGTCATGCAGTACCCGGCCTCGATGTTCTACCGGATCGACGTAGAACCACTGTCGCGCACCGAACTGCGCTTCAACGCGGTCTGGCGCCTGCGCCTGGAAACTTATGCCTGAGCCCACGATCATGGCAAAATCCACGCCCCGCAATGAGAGCAACCCATGAAACGCATCCTGATCATCGGCATTGGCGCCGGCAACCCTGACTACATCACGATGCAGGCCGTGAAAGCGCTGAACCGCACCGACGTGTTTTTCCTGATGGACAAGGGCCAGAGCAAGGACAAGCTGATCGACCTGCGCCGGGAAATCTGCGAAACCTACATTACCGAGCCCGGCTATCGCTTTGTCGAGGCGGACTGCCCCGAGCGCGTGCGCGGTGATATCGATTACACCACCGCCGTGCGCGACCTCAACCGCGACAAGCAGCAGACCTTCGAGCGCATGATCAACGAGGACATGGCCGACGGCGAAGTGGGGGCGTTCCTGGCCTGGGGTGACCCGGCGTTGTACGACAGCACCATTCGCATTCTGCAGGCGATCCTTGCCGAGGGCCGCTGTGCATTCGAGTTCGAGGTGATCCCCGGTATTACCAGCGTGCAGGCCCTGGCGGCCCAGCATAAGGTGGCGTTGAACCGTATCGGCAAGTCCATTGAAATCACCACCGGGCGCCGCCTGGCGGCGGGGCAGGCGAGTGATGCCGACACCCTGGTGGTGATGCTCGATGCCGAAGATTCCTACCGCAGCGTGGCGGATCAGAACCTGGATATCTATTGGGGCGCCTACCTGGGCACGCCGGACGAAATCCTGATCAGCGGCAAAGTCGGTGAGGTCGCGGACGAAATCCAACGGGTGCGCAAGGCCGCGCGGCTCGCCAATGGCTGGATCATGGACACCTATTTGTTGCGCAAACCCTGAGGGATAGATCCCATGCTCAAACTGCTCGCTCTCGCGCTGACCTTGCTGGCCGGTGTCGCCCACGCGGATTCCGACCTGCATACCGATCTGTCGTTGTCGTACCTGGAGCAAACCCAGGGCGATGCACGCAACCAACCGCTGGTGATTTTCCTGCATGGCTTTGGCAGCAATGAGGAAGACCTGTTCGGTATCAAGGATGCGCTGCCTTCCACCTGGACCTACCTGTCGGTGCGCGCGCCGATGCCGGTGGAACCGCGTGGCTATCGCTGGTTTACCAAGACCCCCGGCGATGGTGATTACGATGGGGTGACGGCCGACCTGCAAAACAGTGCCAGGCTGCTCGAAGACTTTATCGGCAAAGCCACCGCCAAGTACCACACCGAGCCTGACCGGGTGTTTCTGGTCGGGTTCAGCCAGGGCGCGATCATGTCCTATGAAGTGGGCTTGCGCAGGCCCGAGCTGGTGCGCGGGATTGCGGCGCTGAGCGGCAGCGTGTTGCCGGTGCTCAAGGCCGAGCTCAAGCCGAATGAAGCGTTGGACAAGCTGGCGATCTTTATCGGCCATGGCACCTTGGACCAGGCGCTGCCTTATGCCTCGGGAACGCGGGCCAACGAGGTGCTGGAAGGGATTGGCTTGAAGCCGCAGTTTCATGGGTATCCGGGGATGAACCATACAATCAGCGAGGCGGAAATCCAGGACCTGAAGGTCTGGCTGGAGAAGAGCCTGCGGTAAACACCGCAAAAAATGTGGGAGGGGGCTTGCTCCCGATGGCGGTGAATCAGTCGATACATCTCTGACTGAGATACCGCTATCGGGAGCAAGCCCTAATGCCAGTCAGTTAAGGCTTTTTGTAGGAGCGAGGCGGGCGGCTAGCCCTTGCTCGCGAAAAACTCACAGGCACCGCGTTTATTCAGGAAGCACGCGTTATCGTTGACGTTTTTCGCGAGCAAGCTCGCTCCTACAGACGGTGGTGTTACTTGCCACCAGTAATCTGCTTCACCAGCGCCGCATGCCCCTTCACATCGTCCGCCCGTGAAATCGCCTGGATCACCAGCAGGTGATTGCCGGAGCCAGCCAGGAACGTGGAGTTCAGGGTCTTGCCGCCGCCTTGGGTGGCGGTGCTGTCGACCTGGCGCAGGCCAAGGCCCTTGAAAGTCAGTTTTTTCTCGCCGAGTTTCTTGAAGTCGGGCAGGGCGGCGCTCTGGTTCTTGACGAAATCGCTCACAGCGCCATCGAGAAATTTGGCGTCGTTATCCTGGATTGAAACCCCATCGTTACGTACGGTTTCGGCGACGATCACCACACTTTTCGTGGTTGCGTTGGCGTACAGGGTGCCTTGGGTATCGGCGGTGCCGTCTTCAGCCTTGCCGGAGGGCAGGGCGTCGGCGGTGTAGGCCTTGGGCAGGCTGAAGGTGAACTTGCCGCCCAGGGTGGAAAGGGTTTGCGTGGCCGGTTTGGCGGCGGCGAACACGCTGCTGGCGGTAAGCGCGAGGGCCAGCAGCACTGCAGTCTTGGTGAAGGTGGCCATGAAGCGCTCCAGAGATGAACGAAATTGCGGCGTATTCTGTCAGAAAATTCGCAATATCGTTCATCTGCAGCCTCACACCTTGTCGGACTCTTCCTGAAGCCGGTCCATCTCAAACAAGCGCGCCAGTTCTGCACGGGCTTCCTGGGCGGTCTGCATGACTTTGGCCGCATCGTCGTACACCGCATGCTGGGCGGCGAGGACTTGCTGGTCGTGGGTCCTGAAGCGGTCGATGCGTGCATCGGCCTGGGCCTGGCTCAGACCAAGGCCGACCAGGGTGCGGCGGCTCATCTCCAGGCTTGAGTAGAACGTTTCACGCACCGGTGAGGCGTCAAGGTCCACCAGGCGGTGTACGTGCTGGCGGTTACGCGCGCGGGCGATGATCTTCATGTGCGGGTAGAGGTTGCGCACCAGTTCGGCGGTCTTGATGTTGATCTCCGGGTCATCCATGGCGATCACAAAGAATTCCGCCTGGTCGACCTTGGCCGCATGGAGGATTTCCGGGCGTTGCGGGTCACCGTAGAACACCGGCATACCGCCAAAACTGCGGGTCAGTTCGATGGTTTCCACCGAGGTGTCGAGGGCGATGAACGAGATGTTTTGTGCGCGCAGAATTCGCGCGACAATCTGGCCCATCCGGCCCATGCCGGCAATCACCACACGCGGCGCGTCGCCTTCGATGGCGCGGTATTCCTCGGGCACGTCCACCGGCTTGGCCTTGGACTTGAACAGCTTCGGGCACACCAACAGCAGCAGCGGGGTCACCGCCATGGACAGGGTGATGGTCAACACCAGCACATCGTAAAGGTGCGGTTCGAACAGGCCCTGGTCGCGGCCGATCTTGAACACCACGAAGGCGAACTCACCTCCCGCCGCCAACACCACGCCCAGGCGCAGGGCGCTTTCGCGATTGAGTTCGCCCACCATGCGCCCCACGGCATACAGCAGCGGCAGTTTCAAACCGATCAACAGCAAGGTCAGCCCGATCACCACCAGCGGTGTGCTGAGCAGCAGGCTGAGGTTGGCGCCCATGCCCACGCTGATAAAAAACAGCCCCAGCAGCAGGCCCTTGAACGGTTCGATCTGGGATTCCAGTTCGTGGCGGTATTCCGAATCCGCCAGCAGCAGCCCGGCGAGGAACGCGCCGAGGGCCATGGACACGCCCACCAGCTCCATCAGCCAGGCGGTGCCGATCACCACCAGCAGTGCGGTGGCGGTGGAGACTTCACGCAGGCCGGTCTTGGCGACGATACGAAACACCGGGCGCAGCAGGTAGCGCCCGCCGATGATCACCACGGCAATACTGCCGAGAATCTGCAAGACGTGCTGCACGCCCTGGGCTTCACTGGTCGGATGATCGCTGCCGGCCAGCAGCGGCACCATGGCAATCAACGGGATCGCTGCAATGTCCTGGAACAACAGGATCGCGAAGGCCAGGCGCCCATGGGGTTGGTTGAGTTCCTTGCGCTCGGCCAGGCTTTGCAGACCAAACGCGGTGGAGGACAGCGCCAGGCCCAGGCCCAGCACAATCGCGCTGTTCCATGACTGGCCAAACAGCCACAGCGCCACCACGCCCATCACCAGCCCGGTCAGCAGCACCTGGGCCAGGCCGACACCGAATACCGCCTTGCGCATCACCCATAACCGTTTGGGCGAAAGCTCCAGGCCGATGATAAACAGCAACAGCACCACGCCCAGTTCAGAGAACTGCGCCACGCTTTGCGGGTTGCCGATCAGGCCCAGCACCGAGGGGCCGATGATCACCCCGGCGAACAGATAGCCCAGCACCGCGCCCAGTTGCAGACGCTTGGCCAACGGCACGGCCAGTACGGCGGCGAACAGGAACACCACGGCTGCTTGTAACAGGTTGCCTTCATGGGGCATTGCGAACTCCATTGTTTGCTTGAATCAGATGCTGACGCTTTCAAGGGCGAGGGAAAGGGCCCTATTAGAGCGTGTTTTCACATTTTGAAACTTGTATTTTTGATGCAGAGGTCAATGAATGTGGTTGTTATCTGGCGGATTTCGGCAGCTACGGACGTTTGCTTTTCGTGGGAGCAACTTCGCTTGCGAACAAACCCCGCGTCGCGATGCCTGTGGTTTTCATCTCGGCTTGATTGGCTCTTTGTTACCATGGCCGCCCCTTGTCACCAGGAGTCACCGGCCCATGCAACAGCAGTGGGATGAAATGCACCGCACCCGCAAGCCTACGTTCGTCCTGTGTGGCGAGCCTCAGGGGGACGTGCTCAATCTCTATGTGCACGGTTATTCGGCGTTTTTCAGCCAGCAGCAGTTGGCCGGCTTCAAGGAACAACTGGCCGGCATTGAAGGCTCGACCAACCTGATGTTGTTCTGGCCGGCGGGGCACTTCCTGGAAAACCTGTTTGCCCCGTTCAAGGAGGTAATCGCCTCGATGCTCGGCGGCGGTGGCCTGGGCGCGGCGACCGTGGGTGTGGGCAAGGCGATCGCGTATTTTCTCGACCATTACAAAAGCGTCGAGGCGCGGGTCGATGAAGTGGCCAGGACCTTGCTGCCCGAGCTGGCGAGCTACCTGCACGCCGAATCGCTCCAGGTGCGGCAGATCAACCTGATCGGCCACTCCCTCGGCGCCCGGATCCTGGTCAAGAGTGTGCTCGCCAACCCTGAAACCGCCCATGAACTGCCATTGAATAATGTGCTGCTGATGGGCGGGGCGATCTGTACGTCGAGCCCTTGGGAGGCAGTGTCGGCACCGCTCAAGGGACGGCTGATCAATTGCTACTCGAGCAAGGACTGGGCGTTGGCGATGAAGCCGGATACCGAGCGTTGTATCGGCCGCTATGCGATTGCGGTAACGCCGGCACTCAAGGCCAAGGTCACCAACGTGCATCTGGCCAGCTTCGACCATGCCGCCTACTGGCCGCAGTTGCGCACGGTGGTGCAGTACACCGACCTGCTGCAGGAGCGCCGTGGCCTGATCCGCGCCGACCTGCGCAGCAGTGAAGCGCGTTTTGCCGAAGAAGATGTCGATCTGTTTCCGATGCTGATGCAGGCGCGCCCGGATGAGCTGAAGTTTCTCGCCGAGCTGATGGCGCAAAAGCGCAGTGCCTCGATTGATGCCGGCGTACGCGAACCGCGCAAGCTCGCCATCGAGTTGCAGCGCATGGGCGGCGACAGTTTCATGAACCTGGCCCGTGGTCACGGCGTGGCCTATCGTCAGATCGCCGAAGCGGTAGCGCAACGCTTGGGCATCAAGTTCGAGGATGCAATGGCCAGCGTGGCCCTGGCGGATATCGAAGCGCAGGTCGCGGAAAAACTCCTCAAGCAGTATCAGGACAACCTCAGCGGCGCCGACCGACAGGCGTTCGACGCCGAACTCAAGGCCGCGATGCAAATAGAGCAGGGCGTGTTCAAGCGTCTCGACATGGGCCGTACGGCCACCACCGCCTTGAGCGGCACGGCATTGGCGGGACTCACCGGGTTTATGCTGCGACGCGGTGCCGCCACGGCGATTCCGGTGGTGGGCCAGGCGTTGGCGGCCGCGATGTTGCTGGTCAGCGGCGTACGGGCGTTTTCCGGCCCGGCGTATTCGATCACTACGTTGGCGGTGTTGGTGGTTGGCGTGATTCGCCAGCGCCTGGAACGTGAGGCGCTGAACCAGGAACTGGACCTGGTGGTGCAAGTGGTTGAGGCATTTGACCTGCCCCGGGAGACGGTGATGCGCACCGTTGCGTCGGACTGCTAAGCTGGCGCCCTGACTTGTGTGTTTGCCTGGGATCCCGCGTGAAATTCAGCCTGCCGAAAATTGCTACCGCCCCTTTCTGCCCGCCGGAAGTGGCCGGCTCCGTCGTCGTTGATCCCAAGGCGTCGTTTTTCAAACGCGCGCTGATGTTCGCCGGCCCCGGCCTGTTGATTTCCATCGGCTACATGGACCCCGGCAACTGGGCGACCGCCATCGAAGCCGGGTCGCGCTACGGCTACAGCCTGTTATTTGTAGTGCTGCTGGCCAGCCTGGCGGGGATGGCGGTGCAGTGCCTGTGCTCGCGGCTGGGTATCGCCACCGGTAAAGACCTGGCGCAACTGTGCCGCGAGCGCTACAGCAAGCGCTCCGCGCGTACCCAATGGGTGTTGGCGGAAATTTCCATCATCGCCACCGACCTCGCCGAAGTGCTCGGCTGCGCCCTGGCATTTCACCTGCTGCTGGGTGTATCGCTGACCACCGGGATCGTCATCACTGCCTTCGACACGCTGTTGATCCTGGCCCTGCAGAACCGCGGTTTCCGCCGGCTGGAAGCGATCATGCTGGCGTTGGTCGCGACCATTGGTGTGTGTTTCTTCATCGAACTGGTGCTGATCAAACCCTACTGGCCGGACGTGCTCAGTGGCTTCACGCCCTCGCTGTCGGCCATCAGCGATGCCGCGCCGCTGTACCTGGCCATCGGCATCCTCGGTGCGACGGTGATGCCGCATAACCTCTACCTGCACTCCTCGATTGTGCAGACGCGCCTGATCGGCAAAGACCTGGCCAGCAAACAGGACGCGGTCAAGCTTGCACGCATCGACACCATTGGCTCCCTGGCCTTGGCGCTGTTGGTCAACGCGGCGATCCTGGTGCTGGCCGCCGCAGCGTTCTACAAAACCGGCCATACCGACGTGGTGGAGATCCAGGACGCCTATCATCTGCTCGACCCGCTGGTGGGCGGCGCGTTCGCCAGCATCCTGTTCGGCATCGCCTTGCTGGCATCGGGCCAGAGTTCGACCTTCACCGGTACGATTGCCGGGCAGGTGATCATGGAGGGTTACCTGAACCTGCGCATCCCCTGCTGGCAGCGCCGCCTGATCACCCGCGGCCTGGCGCTGATCCCGGCGTTCCTCGGCGTGTGGCTGATGGGCGACGACGCCATCGGCAAGCTACTGATTCTCAGCCAGGTGGTGCTGAGCCTGCAGTTGCCCTTCGCGTTATACCCGCTGATCCGCATGACCGGCGACAAACAACTGATGGGCCCGTTCGTCAACCGGCTGCCGACGCGGATGCTGGCGTGGTTTTTGTTTGCGGTGATCAGTGGGGCGAATGCGTGGTTGATCGGGCAGTGGGTGTTCTGACTCACCGATCCCAATACGGCACCGTCCCAAAACATTCCACAAAATAATCGATCACCGTGCGCACCTTCAGCGACAGCCTTCGGCTGCCCGGCCACAACGCCGCGATCTGCTGGGGCTCCAGGGTGGTCGCCACTTCGTAATCGGTCAGCACCGCTTGCAAGGTGCCGGCGCGCAGGCCTTCACCGATCAGCCAGGAAGGAAACACCACCAGCCCCAGGCCCTGCTCGGCGGCGTGGGTCAGGGTGTCAGCGTGGTTGCCGGTGATCGGGCCCTTGACGCTGTAGGCGCTCCAGTCGCCGTGGTCGCGGCGGAAAAACCAGCGCTCCTGGCCTTTTATGCCCTTGTAGGCCAGGCACTGGTGGTTGACCAGTTCGTCGGGATGGCGCGGCGTGCCGTGCTGCGCCAGGTAGGCGGGGCTGGCGGCGAGGCGAAAGCGTTGCGGCGCGAAGATCCGCGCCTGCATGCTGGAATCATTGAGCACGCCAATACGAAACAGTAGGTCAGTGCCGTCCTGCAGCGGGTCGACGAAGGTATCGGTCTGCTGGATGTCCAGTTGCAGCTTCGGATAGCGCCGGCACAGCTCTCCCAGCCACGGCGCAAGGTGACGCTGGCCGAACACCATGGGCGCATTGATGCGCACCAGTCCGCTGGGTTCGCTGTCTTGTTCCTGCAGTGCCTGGCTCGCTGTTTCCAGCTGCTCCAGCACCAGCCGCGCGTGTCGCCCGAGCAGGCGTCCGGCTTCGGTCGGGCTCACGGCACGGGTGTGGCGGTACAGCAACTGCTGACCGAGGGCTTGTTCCATCAGTTGGATCTGCCGGGAAATGGACGAGGGCGCAAGGCCTTCGCGGCGTGCTACCTCAGAAAAACTGCCATGGTCCAGCACGGCGACGAACAGGCGCAGCGCCTTGAAACTCAGTTCATTCAAACCCTGCATCATGACTCCAGGCTGTGCGTTTTGCGCAAAGGTGTTGTCTGCATGCTGCCATTTATCGCACAGCCAGGCCACTGGATAATGCACGCCTGTTTTCTTCTTCAAGCGCAGGTGATGTATGCAGGCACATTCTATCGAGGGTACGGCGCAATCCCGGCCGAAGCGAAACATTCTCCGGCTGCTGTTGCTGCCGTTGGTCATCCTCGCGGGCATGGGGTTGTCGGTGGAGGCCGGTCTGTTGGGGCCACTGGGCGTGCAGGTCGGGCATTTATGGGCGACGTTGAGCATCTTTGGCGTCGGCTCGGCGATCCTGTTCTTGCTGTTGCTGTTCAGCGGCCCGCAAAAGGGCCCGGCCTTGACCCAACTGCCGCGCTGGCAGTTGATCGGTGGTTTCCTGGGACCGATGTACGTGGTGGTGCTGACCCTGGCCACGCCCCATATCGGTGTGGCAATGACGATGATTGCGATTCTGTCCGGGCAGGTGGGCAAGAGTGTGCTGATCGACCATTTCGGCTGGTTCGGCACGGCGCGCAAGCGAGTCAATGTGGAGCGCTGGATAGCCCTGGCGTTGATTGTGGCGGCACTTGTTCTGATTGCACGAGGGTAAGGCGATGAATCTGTTTGTGTTGTTGGTTGTGGTGGTCGCCGCAGGGGCGGTATTGAGCGTGCAGGCGGCCATCAACGGTCGCCTGGGGCAGACCGTTGGGGTATTGCGCAGCAGCCTGTTGACCTTTGCGG
Source organism: Pseudomonas sp. R4-34-07 (assembly GCF_003852375.1). Classification (NCBI taxonomy): domain Bacteria; kingdom Pseudomonadati; phylum Pseudomonadota; class Gammaproteobacteria; order Pseudomonadales; family Pseudomonadaceae; genus Pseudomonas; species Pseudomonas sp. R4-34-07. Next base: position 2,498,552 of record NZ_CP027760.1, read on the forward strand.
TCGGTGCGCTCACCACCGCGCTGTTGATATTTTTCTTCGAGCCCGCCCAGGCTGTCAGTTTGTTGGACGTGCCGAAGTGGCAACTGACCGGCGCCTTGTTCGGCGTGGTGTACATGATGGTAATGGTCGGCGCGGTGCCGGTGGTCGGTACGGCGGTCGCCACGGTGGCAGTGATTGTGGGGCAATTGGGCATGGGCATGCTGATCGACAATTTCGGCTGGCTGGGCAACCCGGCGATCGAACTGTCCGGCAGCCGGATCGTGGCGATGCTGTGCCTGGCCCTGGCACTGGTGTTCATGTATCGCAGCAATACGCGCCAGGCCGACTGACGGCGCTGAACCTTGGCGCCGCGCCTTGGGTCACTGTTTCAGGTGTGGCGTTCGCTGCACCGCGACGACCATGAAGAAGGAGTCTGACCATGCCGGATCAAACCTGTGCTTGCCCACACTGCAAATGCGTACTGGGCATCGACGCGGTCATGAAGGACGGGAAGGGCTATTGCTGCCAGGGCTGCGCCGAGCATCATGCGCACGGTGAACCCTGCGCTGCGGCGACGGGCTGCGAATGCGCCAAAGCGGCTGCCAACGCGAACTGAACCATCCAATGTGGGAGGGGGCTTGCTCCCGATTGCGGTGTTTCAGGCACAGATGCAGTGACTGACACTCCGCTATCGGGAGCAAGCCCCCTCCCACATTTTGATTTGCATCAGGCCTCGGGAACGCCGTTTTTCCAGGCTGACCAGTTGTTCAGGATCGCCTGTACCAGCGGATTGCCCGTGCGGTACAGGTTCTCCAATGCCGGTACGAAACCGCCTTGATCGGCGTACTTGAGCAGGTTGTCCACTTCGCTGTAGCCCGGATACGGGCGGTCAAAATCCGAGCCTGCACGCACCACGGCCAGGCGCTGGATATCCACCAAGCCTTCACGGCTGGCGCGCAGCAGCGCTTCGTAAGTGGAGTTGTCTTCCTGCTGGGTGGTGCAGTATTCGCCCTTGTTGTCCGTGAGCAGTTTGGTCCACACCTCGGCGCGCTCGCTCAGGCGGGTACCGGAGAACCAGGTGTTGCCCGCCAGGGTGTCGCAGCGGGTGACTTGCGGCGGCTGATTGGCCGGCGCGGCGGGGTAGTGCTTGCGCCAGGCGGCGGATTCCTTGCTTTCCGTCAGCTGCACCTTGTGCGACAAGGCGAATGCCTTGGCTTGCAGCTTGGGGTTGAGCTCGAACACTTCAGTCTTGTAGTCCAGCGGCGGTTTTTCATTGGGCCCCTTGGTGTTGATGCCGATATAACCGGTCGGCCACTCCTTGGGTGCATCCCGTGAATCCAACTCCCACTGGGTACCGAATTCCACCAGGTAATGCGCCCAGGCGGCGGTACCGATGGTGCCGTGCTTGGGGCTGATACCGGCAATCCCGGCGATCAGGAAATAACTCTGTCGCAGGTCGAACTTGGGCGACAAGGCCAGTGCCAGGGTCGAGGCGGCGGCGTTGGTCTGGCCCATGCCAGTGACCAGCAGGCACACGTCCTGGGTGTTGCAGCGAATCACCGGGTATTCGGCAGACAGGCCCGGCACGCGCACTTGCTGCTTGAGTTCCAGGCGGTCGATCCAGGTTTGCGCCTCGGGGGCGAACATGGTGATCAGCATGACCTTGGGTTTGATCGGCGCGGCGTTGTCTGCCAGCACCATGTGAGGCAGCAGGGCAAGGCCCATGGCCAGCGAGAGGCGGGTAAAAGTATTCATCTGCAGCTCCTTGATCAGAATTGGTAGCCCACGCCGGCGTAGTAACCCCAGCCGTCGGAGCGGGCGCGGAAGTTGCCTTCACCGAAATTCAACTCGCTGCCATCCTCCCAGTTGCCGCCGTTATGGAAGTAACGGCCGACCAGGGTGAAACGCAGGTGCGTGAACGAGTACAGCAACACGTTGGTGGCCACCAGGGAGTTGGCGGTGCGCGCCGGGTTGTCCTTGTGCAGGTCCGAGCCGAAATCATAGTTGGTGAAGCCGATGTAGGTCAGCGAGGCGCCATTGTCGAATTTGCCGATGGGCACGATGTATTTCATCTGCGCGCGGTAGCCGTCCCAGGAATATTCATTGCTGGCGCCGTAGTTTTCCCACTGGTAACGCCCGTAGAAGTTCGCCGACAGGTTGACCCGCGAGTGGGTGTCGATATCGGTGCCAAGGCCGCTGTACAGGGTGTTGGCGCGGTTCTCCTTGTTGCTGCCGTGGTCGTAGATCCAGTCGAACGCCACATACCATTCCTTGAACGGTCCGATCGCCAGGCTGCGGCCAGCGAGGTAGTCGATGGAGATTCGCGGTTCATGCTCCATGAACACGGGCGAGCCATGGTCCCACGCGCCTTTGTCATTACTGTTGCCGATGCCGAGGATCTTTGGCACATCGATGTAGCCGTACAGCTCGAACGGCCCCTTGCGGCCGAAATACTCGTACTCCAGGTAAACGTCATCCTGCGGTTTTGGGCCGAAGCTGATGTCCTTGCTGCCGATCAGCGTCAGGTCCTGGTTGAACCACTCCGATAGGTAGACGCCTTTTTTTGCCGGCGGGTTGGCCTCGGGGCTGAGGGTTTCGCCCTGTGCTGAGTCATCCGCAGGTTTGTCCTGCGCCAAAATGGGTGCACTGAGTACTCCCGTAACGGCGGCCAGTAGCAAGGAAACACCAAAGCAAGCGCGAGGCGTTGAGGTGGGGTGCATTGAAAATCCCTATTCGTACGCGGTTTGAACCCGTTTGCGCGGGTGGAGTGAACTCGGTGGCCAAGTCCGTTCCGCAAACGTTTGCATAGGCTGTACCAACTTTGCTCAATCGTCTGAAAGGCCTGCAAAAAAGCCTGATTAGTCGTCTTTATGGTCAGAAATGACTGGGTGTCATTTTTTCCAGATGATTGCCGGTCTCGCGCCGATACTCACTCGGTGTCTGGTTCATCTCGATGCGAAAGTGCCGGTTGAAATTGGACAGGTTCGCGTAGCCGACTTCGAAGCAAATATCCGCCACCGACATATCGCTCTGCAGCAATAACCGGCAGGCGCGCTGCACGCGGAATTTGCGCATCAGCTCGATAAAGCCATGGCCGGTCGTGCGTTTGAAGAAACGCGAGAAACCCGGTTCGCTCATGTCCAGTTGCCGGGCGATGTCTGACAGGCGCACCTCGCCGCCGAGTTCACGCATCAGGTAGGCGAAGGCCTTGTTGATGCGTTCGGCGCTGCGCGGGTCCAGGGTCGGCGCGTAGCGCGGGCTGGCCAGCACCTTGAACTGGCGGGGCGGGGCGTTCTTGAGAGTGTCGAGCAGTTGCAGGAACAGGATCAGCCGTTGCAGGCCCTGGGCGCTGCCGATGGCTTCCATCAACCGCGCCGCGTGCACCGCTGTTTCGCCGGTGAACTCAAGGCCGCGTCGCGCGTGTTCGAACAGCGGCTGCAGATCGCCGAGTTCCGGCAGTGCCTTGCGCAAGGCGAGGAGGGCGGCGCCGTCGAACTGCAGCACCACGTCGCGACCGCTCAGGCACTCGCCGGGTGCCAGGTCGCCAATCCAGTCGTGGGGCAGGTCCGGGCCGATCAAGGCGACATGCCCGGCACTGAATGCACCGATATAGTCGCCCGCCACCAGCTTGCCGCTGCCGTGGCGGATCAGGTGGATTTCGAACTCAGGGTGATGGTTCCAGCGCGCCAGCTCAATCGGGTAGTCGTGTTCGAACCAGCGAAAGCAGTGCTCCGGTTCGGGCAGGATCACTTCCAGTTCGGCGGGACGGTGCTCGAACAGTGGGGCGCGGATGGGCATGCGGCTGCCTCTTGTGCGTTGGATACCCGCCAAAATACCCGCCTCGGCAGGCCTGGCGCTACCCCCGGCGTCGCCCCACACTGATACTTTTTTGCGCCTGGGGTGCCGGTTAAAAAAGTATCGGTCGGGCATCCTCCACGGGTTTGTGAGAAACCGGCCCAAGCTGCTGTAATCGGCGCTCAATAACAAAAACAACCGGTGGACACCGCCATGCTATCAACCCGCAAAGCCACGCTTGCCCAAACGCTGTTGCTGCTCTCCGGCCTGGCCATGAGCCTGCCCAGCCAGGCCGCCGACACCCTGACCATCGCCACGGTCAACAACAGCGACATGATCCGCATGCAGCGCCTGTCCAAGGTGTTCCAGGCGCAACATCCGGACATCCAGCTCAATTGGGTGGTGCTCGAAGAAAACGTCCTGCGCCAGCGCCTCACCACCGATATCGCCACCCAGGGCGGGCAGTTCGATGTGCTGACCATCGGCACCTATGAAACCCCGCTATGGGGCGCCAAACACTGGCTGGAGCCATTGACCGACCTGCCGGCCGGCTACGATGTCGAAGACATCTTTCCCTCGGTGCGCCAGGGCCTGTCGGTGAATGGCACGCTCTACGCCTTGCCGTTCTACGGCGAAAGCACCGTGACCTATTACCGCACCGACCTGTTCCAGCAAGCCGGCCTGAGCATGCCCGCGAATCCAACCTGGACCCAGCTCGGCGAATTCGCCGCCAAGCTGACGGTGAGGGGCAAAGATCAATATGGCCTGTGCCTGCGCGGCAAGGCGGGTTGGGGCGAGAACGTTGCGTTGCTGAGCACCATGGCCAATGCGTTCGGCGCGCGCTGGTTCGATGAGCAATGGCAGCCCGAACTGACCAGCCCCGAGTGGACGGCTGCGGCCAATTTCTACGTCAACAGCCTCAAGCAATACGGCCCGCCGGGCGTGTCCAGCAATGGTTTCAACGAAACCCTGGCGCTGTTCAACAGTGGCAAATGTGCGATCTGGGTCGATGCCAGCGTCGCCGGCTCCTTCACCACCGACACCGGCCAGAGCAAAGTCGCCGACCGCGTAGGCTTCGCTGCGGCGCCCACCGAGGTCACCGATAAGGGCTCTTCCTGGCTCTACGCCTGGTCGCTGGCCATCCCGGCAACCTCCAAGCACAAAGACGCTGCCAAAGCCTTTATCCGTTGGGCGACGTCCAAGGACTACATCCAGCTGGTCGCTGAAAAAGAAGGCATCACCAACGTACCGCCAGGCACGCGGCAATCGACCTACAGCGAGGCGTACCTGAACGCGGCGCCGTTTGCCCAGGTCACGCTGCAGATGATGAAGCACGCCGACCCGGCGCACCCCTCGGTCAAACCGGTGCCGTACGTGGGCATCCAGTACGTGACGATTCCCGAATTCCAGGCCATCGGCACTTCCGTCGGCAAACTGTTTTCGGCAGCGCTCACCGGCGGCATGACGGTCGATCAGGCCCTGCAGCAGGCGCAGTCCACCACTGAGCGCGAGATGAAGCGTGCCGGTTATCCGAAGTAATTCCACAGGACACCTCGATGAAACGACTTGAAGGTAAGAGCGCGCTGATCACCGGATCGGCGCGGGGGATTGGCCGCGCGTTTGCCCAGGCCTATATCCAGGAAGGCGCCACCGTCGCCATTGCCGATATCAACCTGCAGCGCGCCGAGCAGACGGCGGCCGAACTGGGCCCCCAGGCGTATGCGGTGGCGATGGACGTCACCGACCAGGCCTCCATCGACGCGGCAATGGCCGCCGTGGTCGCCCATGCCGGCAAGCTGGATATTCTGGTGAACAACGCGGCGCTGTTCGACCTGGCCCCCATCGTCGACATCACCCGCGACAGCTATGACCGGCTGTTTTCAATCAACGTCGCCGGTACGCTGTTTACCCTGCAGGCCGCCGCGCGGCAGATGATTCGCCAAGGCCACGGCGGCAAGATCATCAACATGGCCAGCCAGGCCGGACGGCGCGGCGAGGCGCTGGTGGCGGTGTATTGCGCGACCAAGGCGGCAGTGATCAGCCTGACGCAATCGGCGGGGCTGAACCTGATCAAACAGGGCATCAACGTCAATGCCATCGCCCCGGGTGTGGTGGACGGTGAGCACTGGGATGGAGTGGATGCGCTGTTCGCCAGGCATGAGGGCCTGGCGCCGGGCGAGAAGAAAAAGCGGGTAGGCGACGAGGTGCCTTATGGGCGGATGGGCACGGCGCAAGACCTGACCGGCATGGCGATCTTCCTGGCTTCGAAGGAGGCTGACTATGTGGTTGCACAGACTTACAACGTCGATGGTGGCAATTGGATGAGCTAGAGCCATCGGTCACCCGTGGATCTCCATGTCCGGTCACTCGGCAAAACTGCGGTCGAAGAAGTAAATCTCTCCTGGCTTCAACATCTCCAGCGTCGCCTGTGGCCTGCCGCCTTCACCCTGCTTCTTGCGCCCCGTCTCACGCAAATATCCCGCTTGCGTCAGCTTCAACAACCGCTGGCGCACGCTGGTCTTGAGCACCGGCCGCGCCAGTACCAGGGAAAAGATCGCGGTCGCTTGCGGCGCGCTGAACTCCTTGCCCAGAAACATCAGCGGCAAGCTGCTGTACAGCGCTTTGGACAACAGCCGTTCCTGCACCGCCGCGACGATCAGGTTGTGATCGAAGGGCAGCTTGATGCTGCCGTCCGCCACCGCGTTGAGGGAAAACCAGGCCTGATGTTCACTCAGCGTTACCTCGTCCGCCACAATCGCCAGGTAGTAAGTGGACGACGACCAGCAGCGCGGGTCGCGAAACGCATCCCCCACCGTGCCAACCTGCTCGCTCCAGGCCAGCTCCAGGCCGACTTTGTCACTGGCGCGCAACCGTTCCACGGCATCCTTGAGGCTCAGATCCTGCACGCCGCCATTGACCACCACGCCCGGCAGCGCCCAATGCCCGGCGAAGGGCTCGGCGTCACGCTTGTTCAGCAGCAGTTTGAGTTCGCCCGAGGCGCGGCAGTAAAACACTGCGCACAGGTCGACGGTGTGGAGGTAGGCGCTAAGTGGCATGTGAAGTCCTTCTGAACGGCAGTGGGGCACAGTCTAACGGATCGAACCGCTATGTCATGTACTTGCTGAAGTACCGGTAAATAAATGTTTCTTGCAATGAAAGTACATGACATGTACTTTTGTTTCCAGGCCACCGGAGAATCACCATGACCCTCGCCAAAACTGCCATCGCTTCATTCGATGTCGACGCCCAGAAGAGTTTCACGCCGTTGTGTCCCGACGAGTTGCCCGTAGCCGGCGGTGATCTGATCGGCGCCAAGCTCAACTACATGGCCAGCCTTGCCGGGCATCGCATCGGTAGCAAGGACGCCCACACCCCACACGCGCCCTGGGTGGTCGCGCAGCACAGCCAGATGCTGCAACCCACGGGCCTCGCTCACGCCGATGTCACCTGGGTCAGCCACTGCGTACCCGGTACCGAGGGCTTCACCTTGCTGGATGAGTTGCCCACCCCGTATGACTACGACTACTTCATCTGGAAGGGTGTCGAACCCGACCTGCACCCTTACGGCGCGTGCTACCACGACCTGCACGACAAGTTGTCGACGGGCGTCATCGAATACCTCAAGGCCCACGGTGTCGTGCGCGTCATCGTTGGTGGCCTGGCCCTGGACTACTGCGTCAAGACCACCGCCTTGCAACTGCTCAAGGCCGGGCTGCAAGTGGTGCTGCACTTGCCGGCGTGTCGGGGCATCACTGAGGCGGGCGGGGTTCAGGCCGTCAATGCGTTGCTCGAGGCCGGCGCTGTCATCAGCAGTACCCGCGAAGAACTGGCCGCGATGGCCACGCGTTAAGGAGACTCACCATGGAAAGCGCGTATGACGATAAATCCCCGGTCATCCAGGGCTTGCTCGACACCGATTACTACACCTTCACCATGATGCAGGCGGTGCTGCATCAGCATCCCAACGTAGACGTGGAATACAACTTCATCGTCCGCTCCAGGGAAAAACTCGGCCACCTGATCCCGGCGTTGCGAACCGAGCTGGAAAAGCTTGCCGGCCTGCAGATGCGCGAAGGCGAGCTGCGCTTCCTGTTCAACCCGCGTTTTCGCGAATACCTCACGCCGGATTACGAGCGCTTCCTCGGCCTGTTTCGCTTCGACCTGCGCTATATCCACGTCAGTGAAGTAGACGGCCAACTGAACATCCGCGTGATCGGCCCGATGCTGCATTGCATCATGTTCGAGCAACCGGTCCTGGCGCTGGTCAGCGAACTGCGCAACCGCGACAAATACCCTGACGTGACCCTCGAAGACGTCACCCGCAAGCTGTATCAGAAGTTCGACTGGCTGGAGAAGAACCTCAGCCGCGAAGAGCTCGCCGACCTGCGCGTCTCCGACTTCTCCACCCGCCGGCGCCTGTCATTCAAGGCCCAGCGCGAAGTGGTAGACATCATGCGCCGCGACTTTCCCGGCCAGTTCCTGGGCACCAGCAATGCGCACCTGGCCTACGAATTCAACTTGCCACTGATCGGCACCATGGCCCACCAATGGCTGATGGTGCATCAGCAACTGGGCCGTCTGCGCGAAAGCCAGAACGCCGCCCTGGAGAACTGGGTGCGCGAGTACCGTGGCCGTCTCGGCATAGCCCTGACCGACTGCATCAGCACCGATTTCTTCCTCAAGGATTTCGACCTGTACTTCGCCAAGCTCTACGACGGCCTGCGCCAGGACTCGGGTGACCCCATCGCCTGGGCCGACAAAGTCCTGGCCAGATATAAGGAACTCGGCATCGACCCCATGACCAAAGACCTTATGTTCTCCGATGGTCTGAATTTCGAAAAATGCCTGCCGATTCTGCGGCACATCCGTGGCAAGGCGCGGTTCGGCTTCGGCATGGGCACCAGCCTGGCTTGTGATGTGGACGGCGTCGAGCCGCTGAGCATCGTGATGAAGCTGGTGCGGGTACACGGTGAGCCGGTGGTGAAATTCTCCGATGACCCGGTCAAGAACGTCTGCGAAGACCCGTCGTTTTTGCAGTACGCGGCACAAGTATTCAACGTTGGTAGCGTGGAGGAATGACATGCAAATTCAAGAACGGATCGCACGTGCACTGAACGTCAACCGCTCGCTGGGCAAAGGTGGCGAGCCCGAGGAGATTCAACGGCGTATCGACTTCATCAAGACCACCTTGCGCCATTCAGGCTGCAAGGCGCTGGTGCTGGGCATCAGCGGCGGTGTCGACTCACTGGTCGCCGGCCGCCTGTGCCAGCTGGCGGCGCAGCAACTGCGCGAAGAAGACTACGCCGCGCGCTTTATCGCCATGCGTCTGCCTTATAAAACCCAGGGCGACGAACACGATGCCCAGGCTTCCCTGGACTTTATCCTGCCGGACCATATCGACACCCTCGACATCGCGGCCAGTGTCGACGGCCTGATGGCCAGCCTGGCCGCCGCCGAAGCCAGCGCCGCCCAACTCGATTTCATCAAGGGCAACGTCAAGGCCCGTGCGCGCATGATCGCGCAATACGCGGTCGCCAACCTGCACAATGGCCTGGTGGTCGGCACCGACCAGGCGGCCGAAGCGCTGATGGGCTTTTTCACCAAATTCGGCGACGGCGCCTGCGACCTGGCGCCGCTGTCCGGCCTGACCAAAACCCAGGTGCGCCTGCTGGCCACGGCCCTCGGCGCTCCAACGAACCTGGCGTACAAGCCGCCCACCGCAGACCTTGAAGAATTGGCACCGGGGAAACTGGATGAGGACGCCTACGGCTGTTCGTATGAAGAAATCGATGCGTACCTGATGGGCGAGCCGGTGAGTGAGCGGGTGAGGGGACTAGTCGAGACGGCCTACAGCAAGACAGCGCACAAACGCGCGCTGCCCTTCGTGCCGTTGTAATCAACGCTCGATCGAACGACTCCATCGCGCGTTCCACTCCGGACGTGCCTGGTTGACCTGGTCCCAATCGATCGAAATCGCCGTCTGCAGGTAACCCTGCATCGCCTCGACCCGTGCGCGGGTCTTGTCGGTGGTCGGCGTGGTCGGGTTTGACGGGATCTGGTCACCGTCTTCCAGTGCTGGCGCCTGGGCTTGGGCGCTGAGCAGGAACGCCGCGAGCTTCTGCGCCAGTTCCGGCTGGTCATTGCGCGCGATCACGCATTCGGCCACGTTCAGCACGACTGCGCCTTCCTTGGGTTGCGCATACTCCATGGGCACGCCGAGCAGTTTCTGGGTGGCGACCTGGGTCGGCGTCAGCGGGAAGATCGCCGCTTCGTCGGTTTGCACCATCTCGGAGATTTTTGCCGAGCTGGCGATGTATTCCAGCACGTTGGGGCCGATGGTCTTCGGCCACGCCTTGAAGCCTGGCTCCACGTCGGCCTCGCTGCCGCCCTGGATACGGTTGAACATCAGGAAACCGTGCAAGCCGAAGGTGGAGGAGGCCAGGGACTGGAACACCACTTTTTCTTTGAAGCGCGGGTCGGCCAGGTCCATCCAGGAGGTGGGCGCGGCCCAGCCGTTTTCCTTGAACATTTTGGCGTTGTAGCCAAGGCCCGTGACGCCTAGGGTCACGGCCACGGCCTGGTCCTTGATTTTAGCCTTGGCCGGGATCTGTTCCAGGGTCGGGCTGGGCGCCAGCGTGTCGCACAGGCCCATGGAGATGGCGCGGTACATGATGCCGTCGTCGAGGAACATCACATGCATCTGCGGGTTGTCTTTGTTGGCCTGGACTTTGGCGAGAATGTCCGACGAGGTGCCCGGCACGATCACCACCTTGACGTTGTTGGCCTTCTCGAAGGCGGGCAGCACTTTATCGGCGTAGACCCGCTCCATGGTGCCGCCGTTCATGCCCAGGTACAGCGTGGGCGCGGCATGGACATTGGACGCGAGCAAGGCGAGGGACAAGCAGGACAGCGCGGTACGTGGGTTCATGGGGTTTTTCCTCTCAGGCTTGGAAACGACGGATGGAAAACGCTTCAATGGGCTGGCGGCTGGCACCCGCGCAGACGATCTCTGCCAGGGCTTCACCGACCGCAGGGCCGAGCTGGAACCCGGCGCCGGCAAAACCGAAACCGTGGAGCAGGCCGGGTTGGGTGCTGCTGGGGCCGATCACCGGTTCATGATCGGGTAGATAACCTTCGGTGCCGCTCCAGGTACGGATGGCCTGGGCCCCGCGCAGGAATGGGTACAGCTCACCCGCATTGCGCAGGATCTCCAGCACCGCCGCGTGGCCGGGCCGGGCCTGTTGCGGGCCAAGGGCGAAGCCGCGACCACCGCCGAGGATGCAGTTGCCGCGCGCCACTTGCCGCGCATAGATGCCGCCGCCTTCAACGCCGGTGCTCACGTCCATCACCTTAGGCAACGGCTCGGTCACTAACATCGCCGGGTGTGCCGAGATCATCGGCACCGGTTCGCCAAATTGCGCGGCGACGCTGCCGGCCCACGCACCTGCGCAGTTGAGCAGCCATGGCGCCTGCAGGTGCAGGCCATTGGCGCAATGCACCTGGAAGCGCTGGCCGTCATGGTCGATTTGATTCACTTCTGCCTGCTCATAAACCCAGGCGCCACTGCGCTGCGCCGCGCGGGCGAAGGCCGGCGATACCAGGCGGGGATTGGCGTGGCCGTCGTCGGGGCAGAGTGAGGCGCCCACTGCGATGTCGCCCACCCACGGGAAGCGCGCGCGCAACTGGGTGTAATCGAGCAATTGCAGGTTCAGGCCAAAGCCACGGGTGTGCGCGGCATAGGCTTCAAGCGCGGCTAAATCCCCATGACTGCGCGCCAGTTTCAGATGCCCGGAGCGCACGTATTCGCCATCGATGCCGATCAATCCAGGCAGGTCGGCCCACAGCTGATGGGCGCGCTGTGACAGCGGTAACTGATGCAAGGGCCGTCCTTGGCGCCGCACGCCGCCGTAATTCACGCCGCTGGAATGCGAGCCGCAAAAGTCGCGCTCGACCAGCGCCACCCGCTGACCCTGGCGCGCAAGCATCAAGGCCGCCGACGCGCCAACAATCCCGCCGCCCAACACAATAACGTCGATCACGGCTGCACCTGCACGCCGAACGGCAGCGGCTTGATCGGCGCCTGGGCACGCAGGCGCCCGACCTGTTCAATGCTGCGCCCGCTGCGCTCGGCGACAATCTCCGCCGCCGCCAGCCCGCACATGCGCCCCTGGCAGCGGCCCATGCCAACACGACAATGCGCCTTGACCCGGTTGATCTCCCAGTGGCCTTCATCCACCACCGCGCGCACCTCGCCCACACTGATTTCTTCGCAGCGGCACAGGGTCAACGCATCCGGTGCCTGCGCGGCCCATTGTTCAGGGAAGGGAAACGCGGTTTCCAGGCCCTGGCGAAAGCGCTGGATGCGCGCCAGCTGCTGTTCCAGCCGGGTGATGCGACGCTGATCGACCCCCTTGCCGATATCTTCCAGTACGGCCAGCGCTGCACGCTCACCGGCCAATTGCGCCGCATCGGCGCCCATGATGCCGGCGCCGTCGCCCGCCAGGTAAACCTGCGCCACGCTGCTGCGCCCGGCGCTGTCGCGGCGCGGCAACCAGGCCCGGTTCAGGGGGCTCCAGGCAAACGCGCAACCGAGCAGGTCTGCCAGTTGTGTCTCACTGCGCAGCGCGTGGGCGAAGGCCACGGCGTCGCACGCCAGGCGCTGTTCGCCCCAACGAATGCCGTTGACCCGCTGTTCGCCGTCAATCTGTCGCAGGGTTGCGCCCTGATGCACGGCAACCCCGTGGGCGGTCAGCCAGGCGCGGTAGTACAAGCCCTTGGCCAGGGTCAGCGGCTGCCCGAGCAGCGCCGGCAGCGCACGGCATTGGGCGCGCAAGGGCGCGCTGTCGAGTACCGCCACGACCTGGGCGCCAGCCTTGGCATATTGGTAAGCCACTAAATACAGCAAGGGCCCCGAACCACAGAACGCGACGCGCTCGCCGATGGCGCAGCCCTGATATTTCAATGCAATCTGTGCGGCGCCCAGGCTGTAGACGCCGGGCAAGGTCCAGCCTGGCACCGGCAGGATACGGTCGGTGGCCCCGGTGGCGACGATGACCCGCGAGTACTCGACGCGCTCGGCACGGCCCTCAGTGAGCGTGTCCAGGCATGTGTCTTCGGCATTCCACACCAGGGTGTCGGGGCGATAGTCGATCAGCGGTGCCAGCTCGTCCAAGGTGCGATGCACGGCCTGGGCCTTACCCGCTTCGAAGCCGTAAAGCTGCTTGGCCGAGCGTTGGAAGTTCACCGGTTGGCGCCGATAGACCTGCCCGCCGCCGCGCAGGCTTTCATCGATCAGGCACGGCTTGATGCCATGGTCGAGCAAGGTTCGCGCCGCCGTGATGCCGGCCGGGCCTGCGCCCACAATCACAATCGGTTTCATGCGTGGCGCCCCGGTTCACGGCTGATCGCCTGGCCCTCTTCCAGTAACGTCGAACAGGCGCGTACGCGGCGCCCGTCTGCAAGGCGCACCCAGCAGTCCTGGCAGGCGCCCATCAGGCAGAAACCGGCACGGCGCTCAGCGCTGAAATCGCTGCCGCGCAGGTGCTCGGCGCAGGTCAGAATGGCCGTCAGCAGGGTGTCGCCGAGCAAGCCTGCGGCCGGTTGGCCGTCCAGGGTGAACGCCAGGGCAGGGCGCTGGGTTTCAGCGAGTCGCTTGAACAGGGCCATCAGTGTTTCCCCACCAGCACGCGGTCCAGGCCGTACACCCGGTCGAGCAGAATCATGGTTGCCGCCGTCAGCGCGATCACCAGCGCCGAGACCGCCGCCATCATTGGGTCGATGGACTCGGTGGCGTACACGTACATGCGCACCGGCAGGGTTTGCGTGGCCGGTGAGCTGACGAAAATCGACAGGGTCACCTCATCGAAACTGTTGATGAACGCCAACAGCCAGCCACCGGCCACGCCCGGCAGAATCATCGGCAGCGTGATCTGGCGAAACAGCGTAAAGCGGCCGGCACCGAGGGATTCAGCGGCCTGTTCGGCACTGCGGTCGATACCGATGGCGGCCGCCAATACCAGGCGCAGCACATAGGGCGTGATGATCACCACATGGGCGAGCATCAGCCAGGTGAAGCTGCCATTCACGCCCATCAGCGCAAACAGGCGCAACATGGCGACGCCCAGGACCAGGTGCGGGATGATGATCGGCGACAGAAACAGCGCACTGAAAAAATCCCGTCCTGGAAACGCATAACGGCTGATCGCCAAAGCCGCCGGCACCGCGATCAGCGTGGCCAGGGTCGCGGCGGTAAACGCCAGGACCAGGCTGTTGTAGAACGCCTGGATAAAGTCGGCGCGCTCGAAAACCGCACGAAACCAGCGCAGGGAGAAGCCCGACGTGGGCAGGCTCAAGGTGTTTTCCGGGGTGAAGGCCACCAGGCACACCACCACCAGCGGCGCCAGCATGAACACCACCACCAGGGCGTGGAAACCGAGGGCCAACGGACCGTTTCTAGACATGCGCTCAAACCCCCAGGGACTTTTTGTAGCGGCCTTCGACCATGCGGTTCCAGCTCAGCATGATCAGCAGATTGACCAACAGCAGCACCACGGCGATGGTCGCGCCCATGGGCCAGTTGAGTTCCGAGAGGTATTGGTCGTACACCACCGTGGCGACCATTTTCAGGCGGCGCCCGCCGAGCAGGCCGGGGATGGCGAACGAGCTGGCGGCCAGGCCGAACACAATCAGGGTGCCGGACAGCACGCCGGGCATCACTTGGGGCAAGACGATCTTGCGCATTACCGTGGCCTGGCTGGCACCCAGCGACAACGCGGCCTGTTCAGCCGAGGGGTCGAGCTTTTGCAAGGAGGTCCAGACCGGGATGATCATGAACGGCAGCATCACATGCACCAGCGCGATGATCACCGCGAACGGTGTGTACAGCAGCTTCACCGGGCGGCCGCCGAGCATCTGGATCACTTGGTTGACCAGCCCGTCGGCGCCGAGCAACAGGCTCCAGCCAAAGGCGCGCACCACCACCGAAATCAGCAACGGCGTGAGGATCAGGATCAGGAAAATCGAGCGCCATGGCGTGCCCATGCGGCTGAGGATATAGGCCTCCGGTACGCCGATCACCACGCACAGCAGGGTCACCAGCGCACTGATCCAGAAGGTGCGCCAGAAGATCTCGTAGAAGTAGGCATCGCTGAACAGCGACAGGTAATGAGCGAAGGTCCACTCATCGGCCTTCACGCCTACCTGGTAATCGAACACGTTGAACGACAGCACCAGCGTCAGGCCCAGCGGCAGCACCAACAGCCCGGCAAACAGCACCAGCGCCGGCAGGGACAGCAAGTAGCCCCGGCTCATGGGTGCACCTCGTCCGGCGCCAAGACCCGCAACAGGTCCGCTTGCCAATCCAGGCCCACTGCCGCGCCGTTGCCCAGCGGCGCGCTGCCGTCGTTGCTGCGTACCACGGTGATTTCGCCGAGGTCGGTATGGACCCGGTACAGCCACTGGCTGCCGAAGAAGTAACGGTCCAGCACCTTGCCCTGCAAGCGACCCGAGCCCGCGTCCAGCAGTTGGATTTTCTCCGGGCGCAGGCTCAGGGTCAGCGCGCCAGCGCCGCCCGTATGGCGCACTTGCGGGATGCCCAGGGCATCGTAGTCGCCGGCGAGCAGATTGGCCTTGCCGACGAAGTCCGAGATAAACCGTGTGCGCGGGTGCTCGTACAACCGGTAGGGCGCATCGATCTGGGTCACGCGCCCGGCCTGCATCACCACCACACGGTCGCTGATCGATAGCGCCTCGGCCTGATCGTGGGTGACCATCAAGGTAGTGATGCCCACCGCACACTGAATGCGGCGGATTTCAAACTGCATTTCTTCGCGCAGGTTGGCGTCGAGGTTGGACAGCGGCTCATCCAGCAGCAGTACCGGCGGCTCGATCACCAGTGCGCGGGCCAGGGCCACGCGCTGGCGTTGGCCGCCGGACAGCTCCCGGGGGTAGCGTTCGGCATGGGGGGCCAGGCGCACCAGCTCCAGCACGGTCTTGACCTTGGCGGCGATCTCGTCGGCGGGCACCTTGCGCATCTTCAGGCCGAAGGCGACGTTGTCGCGCACCGTCATGTGCGGGAACAGCGCATAGCTCTGGAACACTACGCCCAGGCCCCGGCTGGCGGGCTTGGCATGGGTGATGTCGCGACCGTCGAGCAGGATCTGCCCGCCGCTCACATCGACGAAGCCGGCGATCATCTGCAAGGTGGTGGTCTTGCCGCAACCCGAGGGGCCGAGCAGGGAAACGAATTCGCCTTTTTCCACCGCAAGGTCGGTGGCGACCACCGCATCGACGGCGCCGTAGCGTTTGCTCAAGGCGCGAAGTTGGAGAAATGCCATGTCTGCGTTCCACCTGTTTGAGTCGCGTCGAAACGCGCTTTTTTGTTTTGGGCAGATGCGAAAGAACAGTTGCGGGTGCGCTGGCGCTCGATCTTCGGTCGGCTGCCGGTTGTTGTTCGTTTCGCCCCTGTGGACGCAGATTAGGACGAAGACTAGAGTGGACGGAAGACGGTATTTCACTGAATGGATGATTATTTTCTGTTTTATTCATTCATCAGAATTTAGTTGGAGATAAGGCGTGAATGATTCCACTGAGCGGAATGAAGGAGCCAGGGAAGTTGGCTCAGGCGGCGTCTCTCGCCTGTTCGCACTGCTGCGCACCCTGGGTGAAGTGCCGGAAGGCGGTGAACGCGTGACCCAGCTTGCGCAGCAGGTCGGCCTCTCGCAACCGACCACCCACCGCCTGCTGCGCAGCCTGATGGACGAAGGCATGGTCGAGCAGGACGCGCGCAGCAAGCGCTACCGTTTGAGCCTGGAGTTCTTTGCCCTGGCGGCGAATGCCGGCAAGACCGGCAACCTGCGCGACCTAGTACGACCAAGCCTGTTGCGCTTGAGTGCATCGCTGGGCGATTCGCTGTTCCTGCTGGCCCGCAGTGGCTTCGACGCAATCTGCCTGGACCGCAGCGAAGGCCCGTACCCGATCCGTACCTTCACCGGCGATATCGGTGGGCGCGTGGCGCTAGGCGTGGGGCAGGGCAGCCTGGCGATCCTTGCATTCCTGCCCGAGGAAGAGCGCGAAACGGTAATCCGCTACAACCTGCCACGGCTCAAGGATTTCCATGTGTACGACGAGGTGCTGTTGCGTTCGGAGGTCGAGAATGTGCGCAGCCTGGGGTATGCCGCGCGCAACACGGGCGTGCTCGAAGGCATGGCCGGGCTGGCGGTGCCCATTCTCAACCGTGACGGGCATGCGGTGGCGGCGTTGAGCGTAGCGACCATCAGTGATCGCCTGGGGCCGAGCCGTTTGCCGATGGTGGTGGAATTGTTGAAGCGAGAGGCGGCAGCGATCGGGCCGCGGATCAATCCGTTTGATCCGACGTTGCGCCGGCCTTCGCAGGCATTTGGTGGGTAGTCCATTTCTGATGTGAAAGCGTATATGAGAGAGCGGGGCTTTTCAGATTGGTCCTACGCAAATGCCATTCTTTTTCGCATCGTTGCACAGGCTTTTACTTTGCGTGCGACGGTAAATTCCTTGCGTGTAACTGCATGTTTATTTGGAACTGCACTGTTTTCGGTTGCCACCAAGAGGTAGCTGAATCGAGGGCTTACTGGCCTGGTTAAGCAGTCGTTACGTCCAAGACATGAGGTGTTGCAATGAATCCTAACTTCAACCCGCCGCTCTATTCGCCTCCGCCCGCACAGAACTTCGGATATTGCCCTGCCGATTATGGGCGCAATGCTACTGCGAACATGCCGAGCAATATGACCAGCTATTATTCCAATTCGGATGTTGCAAAGCTGCTGCTCCACAACTTCGAATACTTCAGTACGCCTGAAAGTGCTTTCGTTTCGCGAAACTCGCTTACTGACGTGGCCAATCGTCCATTGGGAATCAGCGTTTACGATGATCAGATGACGTTGCTTGCCAGGGATATAGTGGGACGGGACGGTCTCTCAAACTTTTTTGATCGCGCTCAGAACGGTGGTCATGAAGATGGGCTGATCAACCGAGAGGATTTGCAGCTAGCCATCGACCAGTTAGGTCCGCAACCACGGGCGGGGAATGAGTTCGCAACGGGTTATAACGGCGCGATGCGGCAACAGAGGGTCAACCAGCAGTTTGCTTCTCAGTTCTGCGCACAGCCTTCGTCCGGTGGGCCGCGCGGCATGGAAGGCTGGGGCGCGTTGTCGCCTGCACCACGAGTGTACGCGGCGCCGCAGCCGTCCTATGGGGGGACGCCAGTCAATCAACAATGGACTCCCACGATGGCTGGAGGTCGACCGTATGCGAATGAGAGTAACGAGTCCTTATCGGCCAAAGTGCTCTCCCATTTCAGCAACCTGCAAGACCCCTCAACGGGGACGATCACTGACGCGTCACTGAGTGCTGCAGCGTCGGGACACTCTCTGGATGGTCGGCCCATCAGTGCGGCGGATGCCGCTATCGCGCAGGAGCTGCTGGAGCGGGGCCAACTGTTCAAGACCCTTGACCAAGGCCGCAGTGGCACACTTGACGGCAGTATTTCCCGGCAGGATCTGGGCGATGCAGCGAGTGAGTACCGCACAATGAGCAACGCCGGGCTGCTTCAGGCCGTGAAAGATAATTTCAGGCAGTTTACCGCCGGTGGGACTGATGACTATGTCAATGTCAATGAGTTGAAAGAGGCGGCGGGTCTTATTCCGTCTGACCGAACGTTCAGCCCGCAAGCGCGCGAAGTGGCGCTGGAGCTGCTCAATCGTCCGGGCTTATTGCGCGAGTTGGATATCGGCGTTGGGGAGGCCGGCAAGCCAGGCTTTGAAGACCGACGCTTCGACATGGTTAACATCGACCATATGATCGAGAAAGAATCCTCCACGGAGCGAGCCAAGCCTTAAGCTAACGCACCTTTGGGTAATTACTCCGTGGCTGCGGGTGGGCAGGATCAAATGAGCGCCAACGGCTGCTTCCGGTGACACAGGTAGCAGCCGTCGGTGCTCAAGAGGCTTGTGCAGCGGGATCGTCATCTCGGCGTAGCATTCGCGGTTCAGCGCCAATAGACTCAAGCGATTGACGACACCACCGAGACCCAGGGCCCCGAATCATCATGGAAGTCATCCAACAACGACCGCTGTGGCAGGTCTATCTGTTTTTCCTGGCACCGATGGTGCTGTCCAACTTTCTGCAAAGCTTTTCCGGCACGCTCAACGGTATCTATGTCGGGCAGATGCTGGGTACCCACGCGCTGGCGGCGGTATCGGGCATGTTTCCCATCGTGTTTTTCTTCATTGCCCTGGTGATTGGCCTGGGTGCTGGCGCCTCGGTGTTGATCGGCCAGGCCTGGGGCGCCCGCGAGACGGGAATGGTCAAGGTGATCACCGGCGCCACGCTGACCCTCGGCGCGCTGGTGGGCCTGGTTGCCGCCCTGCTTGGCAGCCTGTTGGCCCGCCCCGCGTTGCAGGCGTTGGGAACCCCTGTTGATGTGCTTGACGATGCAGTGGGCTACGCCCAGGTGATGATGCTGATCATGCCGCTGCTGCTGGTATTCATTCTTTATACCCAACTGCTACGCGGTGTCAGCGATACCGTTTCACCATTGTTGGCCTTGATGGTGTCGACCCTGGTGGGTTTGCTGCTGACGCCAGCGCTGATTCGCGGCTGGATCGGCCTGCCGCCCATGGGCATCCAGAGTGCGGCATACGCGGGGCTGGCGGGGAATACCCTGGCGATGCTGTTCCTGATCCTGCGCCTGCGGCACAAAAACTCGGTCATGGCGCCGGATCGCGACATGCTCGCCGCCTTGCGCCTGGACCGGGTGATCCTCGGCAAGGTCTTGCGCATCGGCCTGCCGACAGGCCTGCAGATGGTGGTGCTGTCGTTGTCGGAACTGGTCATCCTGGCGCTGGTCAACGGCCACGGTTCCCAGGCGACGGCGGCGTACGGCGCGGTGACGCAGATCGTCAACTACGTGCAGTTTCCGGCGCTGTCGATTGCCATCACCGCCTCGATCCTGGGGGCACAGGCGATTGGCGCCGGGCGCCTGGAGCGCATCGGGCCGATCCTGCGCACCGGGCTGTTGATCAACACCGCCCTTACCGGTGGCCTGATCGTGCTCGGCTATGGGCTATCGCATTGGTTGCTGGGGCTGTTCATCACCGACGCCGCCGCGCGCGTCAACGCTGAGCACCTGTTGCACATCGTGTTGTGGAGCATCCTGGTGTTCGGCTTCCAGGCCGTGATCGGCGGGATCATGCGCGCCAGCGGTGTGGTGTTGATGCCGGTCGCCATCTCGATTTTCTGTGTGCTGTGCGTGGAATTGCCGGTGGCCTACCTGTTCAATGCGCATTTTGGCCTCGAAGGCGTGTGGATGGCGTTTCCGGTGACTTACCTGGCGATGCTGGTGCTGCAGACCGCGTATTACCGTCTGGTATGGCGGCATAAGCAGATCAAGCGGCTGCTGTGATAAAAGGTTGCCCACCCAAGCAGAGAAGGCGCTTTATCGATGGCTAACCCTTACGCCGAGCTGTTCCAGGTGCCGGGCGCTCGCGCCTTTGTGCTGGCGGGCATGCTGGCACGCATGCCGATCTCCATGACCGGGATTGGCCTGATTACCATGCTCTCGCAAGTGCATGGCGGTTACGGTCTGGCGGGTTCGGTGGCGGCGGTATTCGCGTTGGCCACCGCGTTTTGCGCACCGCAGGTGTCACGCCTGGTGGACCGCTACAGCCAGGGCAGGGTGCTGCCCATTGCGGCGTCGATCGGTGGCGGTGCGTTGTTGATGGTGTTGCTGTGCACGCGTTTGCAGGCGCCAGGCTGGACGTTGTTCCTGTTCGCCGCACTGGCCGGCTGCATGCCCAATATGTCGGCGATGGTGCGGGCGCGCTGGACCGAGCTGTACCGTGGCCAGCCCAAGCTGCACACCGCATTTGCCCTGGAGTCGGTGCTCGATGAAGTGTGCTTCATCATCGGCCCGCCCATTTCCGTCGGCCTCAGTGTGGTGCTGTTCCCCGAGGCCGGGCCTTTGGTGGCGGCCGTATTGCTGGCGGTGGGTGTGACCACCTTCGTATTGCAACGCACCACTGAACCGCCGGTGCATGCACGTCATGAACATCACGGGCGCTGGTTGATCGCCTCGCCGTCGGTGCTGATCCTGATGACCCTGTTGCTCGCCATGGGTGTGATCGTCGGTGTGGTGGATGTGGTCAGCGTCGCGTTCGCCCAGCAGGCGGGCCACCCGACGGCAGCCAGTATTGTGTTGTCGGTCTACGCCATCGGTTCCTGCCTGGCAGGCTTGGCCTTCGGCACGCTCAAGCTCAAGGTGCCGTTGCCCCGCCAGTTTCTGTACTGCGGCGTAGCCACGGCGGTGACCACGTTGCCATTGTTCTTGGTGACCGACATTCCGGGGCTGGCCGTGGCGATCTTTATCTCCGGTCTGTTCTTCGCCCCGACCCTGATCGTGTCCATGGCGCTGGTGGAGCAAGTCGTCCCACCCAGTCGCCTCACCGAAGGCATGACCTGGCTGATCACCGGCCTGAGCATCGGGGTGGCCATCGGCGCCGCCAGCTCCGGCTGGATGATTGACCACTTTGGCGCCGCCAGCGGGTTCTGGGTGGCACTGGCGGCGGGGCTGGTCGTGTTGGGTTCGGCGGTGCTGGGGTATCGGCGGTTAGGCAGTCAGCCGGTCGCCGCGCAAGGCTGCGGGAAATGATGGTGTAGAAACTCATCCAACGCCTGGCGGGTCAGGTCGTTCAACGTCACTTTCTTGCGGTTCGCCGCCAACGCTGCCGCCAGATGCAGGTCATGGCCGACGCGTACGTTGAACGAGCCCTTGCATGGCTTTTCAGGCGTTTGCCCGAGCGACTGGCAGGTGGCGAGGTAATCGTCTACTGCCTCTTGGAAGGCCGCGTCCAACTCTGCGACGGTTTTGCCTTCGTAGCTTACCAGGGCCTTGATGAACAGGATTTTGCCGAACAGGCAGTTGTCCTCGAGGCTGGCTTCGATGGAGCCGATGTAGCCTTTGTGTTTCAGCTGGTTGTTCACTGAATCAGTTCTCCTGATTTCAATTGTTCGATGATTTGGCGCCGAATGTAGTGTTTCAGTTCGTTGCCGGGGTGAGGCTTGTGCAAGGTGATCAGTGCACTGGGGTCGCCAATGTCGAATTTGACCCGGCTTCCAGCCCCTTCAATCTGTGTGTAACCCAGTCGCCGTAACAGGGTTACGAGTTCAGACCAGGTGAATGCCATGTGCTCATTGAGCAGTTTGGCGAGCAGCTTTTCATTTTTGGACACGGCGTTCCCTGCGTGTAACTAAATGTAGTTGCAAAAAGTGGTGTACGTCAATGCTAGCTCGGTCTGATGCGCCTTTCCCGAGATTGATGTAACCCGTGATGACACCTCGCTTGCAGGCCCCCATTCCTCGCTAATTTTTCCCTCTGCGGTTCGTTTTATAGGGACGACGTGCCTTTGTGCTTCCTGCCTATTGCTCCGGACTCCAACAAATGAATGCTGAAGACTCCTTGAAACTTGCTCGCCGGTTTATCGGGTTGCCCCTGGAAAAACGCCAAGTGTTCCTGCAGGCCTTGCAGAAAGAAGGCGTGGATTTTTCCCGGTTTCCGATTCCGGCTGGGGTTGAGGCCGAGGATCGCCGGGCGCTGTCCTACGCGCAGCAACGCATGTGGTTTCTCTGGCAGTTGGATCCGGCCAGCGGCGCCTACAACCTGCCCGGCGCCGTACGCTTGAAAGGTGCGCTCAGCCTCGACGCCCTGGAACAAGCGTTCGCCAGCCTGGTGGCGCGTCACGAAACCTTGCGCACGGTGTTTCAGCGTCAAGCGGATGAGCGTCTGGCGCAGGTGTCAATCGAGCCGTCATTGGCCATCGAGCACCTGGACTTGAGCACCCTGGCGCCCGTTGACCGTGAGCAGGCGGTCAACGCGGCGGCGACGCGCCAGTCGCTACTGCCATTCGACCTCGAGCATGGCCCGCTGCTGCGCGTGCAGCTGCTCAGGCTCGACGAACACGAGCACGTGCTGCTGCTGACCTTGCACCACATCGTCTCCGACGGTTGGTCGATGAATGTGTTGATCGACGAGTTCATCCGTTGCTATGACGCCCACGAGCGCAACGAGGCGCCACAATTGCCGGCGCTGGCGATCCAGTACAGTGACTACGCCCTGTGGCAACGCCGCTGGCTGGAGGCCGGCGAACAGGCGCGCCAGTTGGCGTATTGGCAGGCGCGCCTGGGCGATGAACATCCGGTTCTGGAGCTGCCGACCGACCGTCCACGCCCGGCCATGCCCAGTTACCAGGGCACTCGCCATGCCTTCGAGATCGACCCGGCGCTGGCCACCCAACTGCGCGTGTGCGCGCAAAAGCACAACGTCACCTTGTTCATGCTGTTGCTCGGCGCCTTCAACGTGTTGTTGCATCGTTATACGGGGCAGGGCGACATTCGTGTCGGCGTGCCCATCGCTAACCGCAACCGCACTGAAGTCGAGGGGTTGATCGGCTTCTTCGTCAACACCCAGGTACTGCGCACCGAACTGACCGGCCAAACCCGCATTACCGAACTGCTGCAAGGCATCAAGGAGCACGCCCTGGGCGCCCAGGCCCATCAGGAATTGCCGTTCGAACGCTTGGTCGACGCCTTGAACGTCGAGCGTAGCCTCAGCCATACGCCGCTGTTCCAGGTGATGTACAACCATCAACCCGTGGTGGCGGATATCGCCTCCGTCAGCACCGCTTCCGGCCTGGAACTGGCTCTGGTGGAATGGCAGGGCCGCACCACCCAGTTCGACCTTACTCTCGACACCTATGAAAAATCCGGCACCTTGCATGCCGCGCTGACCTACGCCAACGACTTGTTCGACGCACCTTCCATCCAGCGCATGGCGCGCCATTGGACCCGCCTGTTGCAGGCGATGGTGGCGGACGCTGAACAGCGCATCGGTGAGCTGCCGATGCTGGACGCCGACGAGCTACAACTGCTGGTCAAGACCTGGAACCACACGGCCACGCCGTACCCGACCGAACGCGCGATCCATCACTTGATTGAAGACCAGGCACAACGCACGCCTGATGCGCCAGCGCTGGTGTTCGGTGAGCTGACCCTGACCTACGCCCAGCTTGACGCGCGGGCCAACCGGTTGGCCCATGCATTGCGCGCACAAGGTGTCGGCCCGGACGTGCTGGTGGGCATCTGTGTCGAGCGTTCCATTGAAATGGTCGTGGGCTTGCTGGCAATCCTCAAGGCGGGCGGCGCCTATGTCCCGCTGGACCCGGAATACCCCGAGGAGCGCCTGGCGTACATGATCGACGACAGCGGTATCAGGCTGCTGCTCAGCCAGCAAAGCCTGCTGGCACGGCTGCCGACCGCAGGCCTCCAGGTGATTGCCCTGGATCAGCCGGCGAACTGGCTCGACAGCTACAGCACCGCCTCCCCGAACGTCATCCTGCATGGGCTGAACCTCGCCTACGTGATCTACACCTCGGGCTCCACCGGTAAGCCCAAGGGCGCCGGTAACAGCCACCGCGCACTGGTCAATCGCCTGTGCTGGATGCAGCAGGCCTACGCACTCGATGGCGGCGACGCGGTGCTGCAGAAAACCCCGTTCAGCTTCGACGTTTCCGTGTGGGAGTTTTTCTGGCCGCTGATGACGGGCGCGCGCCTGGTGGTTGCAGCGCCGGGCGAGCACCGTGAGCCGGCCCGGCTGATCGAGACCATCGGCCGGCACGCCGTCACCACCGTGCACTTCGTGCCGTCAATGTTGCAGGCATTTATCCATGAGCCCGGCGTGGAGGCCTGCGCCAGCCTCAAGCGCATTGTCTGCAGTGGCGAAGCCTTGCCATTGGACGCGCAACGCCAAGTGTTCGCCAAGCTGGCGAATGCGGCCTTGTACAACCTCTACGGCCCGACCGAGGCCGCAATCGACGTCACCCACTGGACCTGCATCGACGAAGGCGCCGACAGCGTGCCTATCGGCCGGCCGATCGCCAACCTCGGCACCTATGTGCTCGATGCCCAGCTCAACCCGGTTGCGGCCGGTATCGCCGGCGAGCTGTACCTGGGCGGCACCGGCCTGGCGCGCAGTTACCATCGCCGCCCGGCGTTGACGGCCGAGCGCTTTGTGCCGAGCCCGTTCGTGGCCGGCGAGCGCTTGTATCGTACCGGTGACCGTGTGCGCCAGCGCGCCGATGGGGTGATCGAATACCTTGGCCGCCTCGACCATCAGGTCAAGCTGCGCGGCTTGCGCATCGAACTGGGCGAGATCGAAACGCGCCTGATGCAGCACCCCACGGTGCGCGAAGCAGTGGTGGTGGTACACGGTGCCAAGCAGTTGGTGGCTTACCTGGTGCTTGAACGCGACGCCCCGACCGACCTCCAGGCCTGGCTGCTTGGCAGCCTGCCGGAATACATGGTGCCAAGCCACTTCATCACGCTTGCCAAACTGCCGGTGACCGCCAACGGCAAGCTCGACCGCAAGGCGCTGCCACTGCCGGACGCCACGGCGCAGCAGGCCTTTGCTGCCCCGGAAAATACCGTGCAACAAGCCCTGGCCGCGATCTGGAGCGACGTGCTGGGCATCGAGGCTGTCGGCCTGGACGACAACTTTTTCGAGCTGGGCGGCGATTCGATCATCTCCATTCAGGTGGTCAGCCGGGCCCGCCAGGCCGGTATCCGCCTCAGTCCGCGCGACCTGTTCCAGTACCAGAGTGTGCGCAGCCTGGCGCTGGTGGCGGGCTGCGACGAACTGAGCGTGGTCGATCAAGGGCCGGTCAGCGGTGAGGTCATCCTCACGCCGGTGCAGCAGGGCTTTTTCGCCCAGGCCATCCCGGCGCGTCACCATTGGAACCAGTCGTTGCTGCTGACCCCGCGTGAACCACTGCAGCCCGCTCGGCTCGACGCGGCCGTGATGCAAGTGATCCAGCATCACGATGCCCTGCGCCTGCGCTTCGTGGCGCAGGCTCAAGGGTGGCAACAGCACCACGCCACTGCGGTCGATGCATCGCTGCTGTGGCAGGCCCATGTCGACACCGACGCCGAATTGGCCGCGCTGTGTGACAAGGCCCAGCGCAGCCTTGACCTGGAGCACGGCCCGTTGCTGCGCGCCGCCCTGGTCGAGATGGCCGACGGCACCCAGCGGTTGCTGCTGGTGGTGCACCACCTGGTGGTGGATGGCGTGTCCTGGCGCATCCTGCTCGAAGACCTGCAACAGGCGTATCGCGAGCAGCGGTTGCCGGCAAAGACCAGCGCCTATCAGCACTGGGCGCACCGGCTGCAAGAGCACGCGCACGCTCTCGAGCATCAACTGCCGTACTGGCAGGCGCAAACCGCCGAGGCCGAGTTGCCGTGTGATCACCCTGAAGGCGGCCTGCAGCATCGCCTGGGCGCCAAGCTGGAAACGCGCCTCGACGCCGAGCACACGCGCCAGTTGCTGCAAGAGGCGCCTGCGGCCTATCGCACCCAGGTCAATGACCTGTTGCTCACCGCCCTGGCGCGCGTGGTCAGCCGTTGGAGCGCTCAGCCCGCCGCGCTGATCCAGCTGGAAGGGCATGGCCGCGAAGACCTGTTCGACGGCATCGACCTGACGCGCACCGTCGGCTGGTTCACCAGCCTGTTTCCGCTGCGTCTACAGGCGGACGGCGAGTTGGCCGGCGCGATCAAGGCGGTCAAGGAACAACTGCGTGCAGTCCCCGACAAGGGCCTGGGCTATGGCCTGCTGCGCTACCTCGGCGCGCCCGGAGCCCGCGAATCCCTGGCCGGCCTAGCCGTGCCACGCATTACCTTCAACTATCTGGGGCAGTTCGATCGCCAGTTCGATGAATCGGCACTGTTTGTACCGGCCGCCGAGGGCAGCGGCCAGGCCCAGGACCCCGAGGCACCGCTGGCCAACTGGCTGACGGTGGAAGGGCAGGTGTATGGCGGTGAATTGGCGCTGCAGTGGGGCTTCAGTCGCGAGATGTTCGAGGCTGCGACCATCCAGCGCCTGGCGGATGAATTCGCCTGTGAGCTCAAGGCCGTGATCGCCCATTGCTGTGCCACACCGGCCGGGCAGGTCACGCCATCGGATTTCCCCCTGGCACAGGTCACTCAGGCGCAGCTGGATGGATTGCCGGTGGCCGGGCCGGCCATCGCCGACCTGTACCCGCTGTCGCCGATGCAGCAGGGCATGCTGTTCCACACCCTGCTGGCGCCCGAGGCCCAGGCCTATATCAACCAGTTGCGCGTCGACATCGACGGCCTCGATCTGCTGGCGTTCGGGCGTGCCTGGCAGGCCGCGCTGGACCGTCACGACATCCTGCGCAGCAGCTTCCATTGGTTGGGCTTGGACAGCGCCCATCAAGTGATCCGGCGCCAGGTCGACCTGCAGCTGCAGGTGATTGAAGACCCGAGTGCCGATTGCGAAGCCCTGGCCCACGCCGAGCGTGAACGCGGTTTCGCGCTCGATACCGCGCCGCTGTTTCGCCTGATGCTGGTGCGCGGCGCGGGGCCGACCTGGCACCTGATTTTCACCAGCCACCACATTCTCATGGATGGCTGGAGCAACGCCCAGTTGCTCGGCGAGGTGCTCGCCCATTACGCCGGCCAGGCCGTGCCCGCACCGCTCGGGCAATTTCGCGATTACCTGGGCTGGCTGCAACGGCAAGGCAACGGCGAAGCGTTCTGGAAAGCCCAGCTGGCGCCGTTGCAAGCGCCGACTCTGCTGGCACAAGCGCTGCGTGCGCCGGTTGCGCGGACAGGCACTGCAGATCATCAGGTCGTGCTGGGCCGTGACTTCACCCACACCCTCAGTGAGTTCGCCCGCCAACACAAAGTCACTCTCAACACCGTGCTGCAAGGGGCCTGGAGCCTGCTGCTGCAACGCTACACCGGCCAGGCGTGCGTGGCGTTCGGCGCCACCGTGGCCGGGCGTTCCGCGCCGTTGACCGGGATCGAACAGCAGTTGGGCCTGTTCATCAACACCTTGCCGATCATCAGCGCCGCCTTGCCGGCACAATCGGCCATCAGTTGGCTCGGCGAGTTGCAAGCGCTGAACCTCAGCCTGCGCGATCACGAGCATGTGCCGCTCTACGACATCCAGGGCTGGGCTGGCCAGCCAGGCGCCGCGCTGTTCGACACCCTGCTGGTGTTCGAAAACTTCCCGGTGGCCGAAGCCTTGAAACAGGGTGCGCCGGCCGGGCTGAGCTTCGGGCCGTTACATAACCATGAGCGCACGCATTATCCGCTGACCCTCGGCATCGAGCTGGGTACCAGCCTGCGCCTGGAATTCAGCTACGACCGGGCGCTCTTCAGCCAAGCCCAGGTCATCCGCCTGAGCGACAACCTGCAGTACCTGCTCGCGCAATTGCTCGCAGACGCGCAAAGCCCCCTGGGCAACCTGCGTCTGCTCGACGCCAGCGCCCAGCGCGACGTGCTTGCCCTCAGCCAATTGCCCGCAGCCGCCCAGCCTCATCAGCGCGCCCATGAACGCATCGCTGCCCAGGCCCAGGCCACGCCGGACGCACTGGCGGTGCAGGCTGGCAGCGAACGCCTCAGCTATGCCCAACTCAACGCCCGCGCCAACCGCCTGGCCCATCGCCTGCTGGAATGCGGCGTCGGCCCCGGTCAGCGCGTGGGCCTGGCGTCCCGTCGTGGCCCGCAGTTGATCGTCAGCCTGCTGGCGGTGCTCAAGAGCGGCGCGGCCTATGTGCCGCTGGACCCGAAATACCCCGCCGAGCGCCTGGCCTACATGCTGGCGGACAGCCGCCTCGACCTGCTGCTCAGCGAAACCGGCCTGCTGGCCGATTTGCCATTGCCGGCAGGGCTGACCCGCCTCGACTTCAGCGCCGGCGGTGATGAATTGGCCAGCTACCCTGCGACCAATCCGCCCAACCACGCGACGGCGGCGGACCTGGCCTATGTGATCTACACCTCCGGCTCCACCGGCCAGCCCAAAGGCGTGGCCATCGACCATGCCGCCCTCGACCAGTTCTGCGACAGCGCCGTGGTGTACAGCCAACTGAGCGCCCAGGACCGCGTGCTGCAGTTTGCGACCTTCAGTTTCGACGGCTTTGTCGAGCAGTGCTACCCGCCGCTGTGCGTGGGCGCGGCGCTGATCATGCGCGGCGATGACCTGTGGGACGCCGGGCAACTGGTGCGAGAAATCGTTGAACAGGGCGTGACCCTGGCCGACTTGCCCGCCGCCTACTGGTACTTGCTGGCCAAGGAATGCGCCGTGCACCGCCGCCCCCTGGGCAAGCTGCGCCAGGTGCATGTGGGCGGTGAGGCCATGTCCGTGGAAGGCCTGCGCGCCTGGCATGCCGCCGGGTTGGGCGATGTGCGGCTGGTCAACACGTACGGGCCGACCGAGGCGACGGTGGTGTCCAGCGTGCACGATTGCCGGTTGGCTGATGCCAGCGACGCGTTCGGCGTGCCGATTGGGCGCGCGATTGCAGGGCGCTCGCTCTACGTGCTCGACAGCGCTTTGGAACTGCAGGCGACCGATGGCGTGGGCGAGTTGTGCATTGGTGCCGAGGCCGGCCTGGCCCAAGGCTATTTCGACCGCCCGGCGCTGACCGCCGAGCGCTTCCTGCCCGACCCGTTTGCCGCTGTCCCCGGTGCGCGGCTCTACCGCAGCGGCGACCTGGCCCGTTACAACGAGGCGGGTGCGCTGGAATACGTCGGGCGTATCGACCATCAGGTGAAGATTCGCGGCTTGCGCATTGAAATGGGCGAAATCGAAGCCAGCCTGCAAGCCTTGCCGCAGGTGCGTGAAGCGGCGGTGCATGCGCTGCCGAGCGCCACGGGCACGCAATTGGTCGCCTACGTGGTAGCCGCCGAGGGCCATGTGCTGGAGACACAGGCACTGGCGGGCCGTTTGCGCCAGTCGCTGCCGGACTACATGGTGCCTGGGCAGTGGGTGGTGCTTGAGGCCTTGCCCTTGAACAGCAACGGCAAGCTCGACCGCCGCGCACTGCCGGCGCCGGACCTGAACCTGCACGCCCCGGCCTACGTGGCGCCCCACAGCCCGCTGCAAATCCAGCTCGCGGCGGTCTGGCAAGCGGTGTTGCAGGTTGAGCAGGTCGGTCTGGACGATCACTTCTTCGAACGCGGTGGTCACTCGTTGCTGGCCACCCAGGTGATCTCTCGGGTGCGACATGCGCTCAACCTTGAGGTGCCGCTACGCACCTTATTCGAACAACCAACCCTGCGCGCATTTGCCGACGCTTGCGCGGCGCTGCAGGTGAGCACGGCGCAGCCGTTGCTGGCGCTGGAACGCGGCCGTCCGCTGGCGTTGTCCTTTGCCCAGGAACGCCAATGGTTCCTCTGGCAACTGGACCCGGCCAGCGCGGCCTATCACGTACCCGTCGCCCTGCACCTGCGCGGCCAACTGGACCGCGCCGCACTGGAGCAGGCGTTCCAGGCCCTGGTACAACGCCATGAGCCGCTGCGCACCACCTTTGCGGAGCAAGGCGAGCACACTTTGCAAGTCATCCATCCGCACCTGGCGGTGACCATCGAGCAGCAGCGCGTCGATGTGGCGGCGATCGAACAGGCGGTGGCCGAGGAAATCCAGCGCCCGTTCGACCTGCGCAGCGGCCCGCTGATGCGGGTTAAATTGCTCGACGTCGCGCCAGAGCATCATGTGCTGGTGATCACCCAGCACCACATCATCTCCGACGGTTGGTCGATGCAAGTGATGGTCGATGAGCTGGTGGCGCTCTATCAGGGCGATGACGCCTTGCCGGCGTTGCCGATCCAGTACGCCGACTATGCCCAGTGGCAACGTGACTGGATGGCCGCCGGGGAGAAACAGCGCCAGCTCGATTACTGGTGCGCGCGCCTGGGCAGTGAACACCCGGTGCTGGCGCTGCCCCTGGACCACCCGCGTCCGGCAGTGCAAAGCCATCGGGGCGCGCGCCGGCAGATCCATCTGGATCGCGCGCTGGTGGCCGAGCTCAAGACGCTGGCCCAGCGTCAGGACGTGACCTTGTTCATGCTCCTGCTGGCCTCGTTCCAGACCTTGCTGCATCGCTACAGCGGCCAATCCGAGATCCGCGTCGGCGTACCGATCGCCAACCGTACGCGCCTGGAAACCGAGCGACTGGTCGGTTTCTTCGTCAACACCCAGGTACTGCAGGCGCAGTTGCATGGGCAAATGCCTTTCGAACAGTTATTGGCCCAGGTCAAGCGCCGTGCCCTGGAGACCCAGGCGCATCAGGACCTGCCGTTCGAACAACTGGTGGAAGCCTTGCAGCCCGAGCGCAGTCTCAGCCACAACCCGCTGTTCCAGGTGATGTTCAACCATCAGGACAGCCTGCGCGCCGGCCCTGTGCACTTGCCGGGCCTGGCGTTGCAGGCGCTGGACTGGGCCGGGCACACCACCCAGTTCGATTTGAGCCTGGAAACCGAAGAATCCGCCGATGGCCTCTGGGCGTCGCTGACGTACGCCACCGACCTGTTCGAAGCTGCAACCCTGGAACGCCTGGCCGGGCATTGGCACAACCTGCTGCGCGCAGTGGTGCGCGATGTGTCCCAGGCGCTTGATGACCTGGCAATGCTCAGCGCACCGCAATGGCAGCAGATGGTTGAAGGCTGGAACCACACCTCATTCGACTATCCACGCGAGCAGTGCGTGCACCAGTTGTTCGAGGCCCAAGCCCTTGCCCAGCCGGAGGCCGTCGCACTGCGCTTCAATGGCGACCGCCTGAGCTACGCCGAACTCAACCGCCGGGCCAATCGCCTGGCGCATCGCTTGATTGCGGCAGGCGTCGGCCCCGACGTGCTGGTGGCGGTGCATGTGGAGCGCTCCCTGGACATGGCGGTCAGCCTGTTGGCCACCCTCAAGGCCGGCGCTGCCTACGTGCCGCTCGACCCGCAGTTCCCGGCCGAGCGCCTGGCCTTCATGCTCGACGACTGCGGCGCCCGGGTGCTGCTGACCCAGGCGCGGTTGCACGGCCAGCTGGCGCAGCCCGAGGGCCTGCAGGTGCTGCTGGTCGAGGATGAACCGGGTGCAGAACACAACCCCGAGGTTGCGCTCACGCCGGAACACCTAGCCTATGTGATCTACACCTCCGGCTCCACCGGCAAGCCCAAAGGCGTGATGGTGCGGCACCAGGCGCTGTGCAGTTTCACCTGCGCCATGGCCGACAGTTTGTCCATCGGCGCTGATGCACGCCTGTTGTCGTTGACCACGTTCTCGTTCGACATCTTCGCTCTGGAGCTCTACGTGCCGCTGAGTGTCGGCGCGACAGTGCTGCTGAGCGAGCAGGCCATGGCGCTGGACCCGGAAGCCATCCTCGACCTGGCCCACAGCCAGGCGGCCACGGTGCTGCAGGCCACGCCGTCGACCTGGCGCATGCTGCTCGACAGCCCACGCGCGCAGCTGTTGCGCGGCGTCCAGTGCCTGTGCGGCGGCGAAGCGTTGCCGGCTGACCTGGCCCAGCGCCTGCTCGCTCTGCAAGGCCCGGTGTGGAACCTCTATGGGCCGACGGAGACCACCATCTGGTCGGCGGCCCATCGGCTGCACGAAGCGCAGCCTTTGGTCGGGCGGCCCATCGCCAACACTTCGCTGTTCATCCTCAATGCCGGGCTCACGCCATGCCCGCAAGGCGCGGCCGGTGAGTTGCTGATCGGAGGGGTCGGCCTGGCGCGTGGTTATCACGCGCAGCCTGCGCTCACCGCCGAGCGTTTTGTGCCAGACCCGTTCGGTGCGCCCGGCGCACGCCTGTACCGCACCGGCGACTTGGCGCGTTACCGCGCAGACGGCGTGGTCGAGTACCTCGGCCGGGTCGATCATCAGGTCAAGGTGCGCGGTTTCCGTATCGAACTGGGTGAGATCGAAGCCTGCCTGCGTGACTACCCAGGCGTGCGTGAAGCCGTGGTGCTGGCCGACAACGACCGCTTGATCGCCTACCTGGTGAGCTCCGCACCGGACGAACAACAGGCCTACAAAGCCGCGTTGCGCGAGCGCCTGCCGGACTACATGTTGCCGGCGCACCTGCTGTTCCTCGACCGTCTGCCCCTGACCCCCAACGGCAAGCTCGACCGCAAGGCCTTGCCCAAGGTGGATGCCAGCCAACTGAGTAAAGGCCATCTGGCCCCCGTCACCTCGCGTGAACAACAGGTCGCGGCGATCTGGGCCGAGGTGCTGGACGTGCCGCAGGTCGGTCTCGACGATCACTTTTTCGAACTGGGCGGGCATTCCTTGCTGGCCACGCGGGTGATGTCGCGGGTGCGCCAGGCCTTGGCCCTGGAAGTCGCGCTCAAGACCCTGTTCGAACAACCCCTGCTGGGCGACTTTGTGCGCGCACTGGGCGAGGAGGGCGTCCGCGCGCCGGCGCTGCTCAAGGCCGACCGCACGCAACCCTTGCCGCTGTCTTACGCCCAGGAGCGCCAATGGTTCCTGTGGCAACTGGACCCGCACAGCACGGCCTACCACATCCCCAGTGCCTTGCGCTTGCATGGCCCGCTGGACCAGGCCGCGCTGCAACGCAGCTTCGACACCTTGCTGGCGCGCCATGAAAGCCTGCGCACCCATCTGCGCCAGGAAGCCACGGGCGCGGTGCAAGTCATCGAAGCGCTGGGCCTGATCGATATCGACCGGGGCGCCTGTGCCTACGCCGACCTCAAGGGCGCTGTGGCGGCCGAGGTCGCACGGCCCTTCGATTTACTGCGCGGGCCGCTGTTGCGGGTCAAGTTGCTGCGCCTGGCCGAGGACGACCATGTGCTGGTGCTGGTGCAGCACCACATCGTCTCCGATGGCTGGTCGATGCAACTGATGGTCGAGGAACTGGTGCAGTTGTACGCCGCGTTCAGCCAGGGGCAAACGCCGCACCTGCCGGCATTGCCGATCCAGTACGCCGACTATGCCGTGTGGCAACGCCAGTGGATGGAGGCCGGTGAGCAGGCGCGTCAACTGGCTTACTGGCGCGAGCAGTTGGGCGGCGAGCAACCGGTGCTGGAGCTGCCGTTCGACTACCCGCGCCCGGCGCTGCCAAGCCATCGCGGCGCACGCCTGGGCATCGAGTTGGCGCCAGGGCTGCTGGAAGGTTTGCGAGCGTTGGCGCACAACGTCGGCGTCACGCTGCCGATGGTGCTGCTGGCGTCCTATCAGGCGCTGTTGCACCGCTACAGCGGCCAGGAAGACGTGCGCGTCGGCGTCCCGGTTGCCAACCGTAACCGCCTGGAAACCGAAGGTTTGATCGGGTTCTTCGTCAACACCCAAGTGCTCAAGGCCGATCTGCACGGGCAGATGAGCGTCGAGCAGTTGCTGAGCCAGGTGCGCCAGCGCTCCCTGGACGCCCAGGCCCATCAGGACCTGCCGTTCGAACAACTGGTGCAGGCGCTCCAACCGGAGCGCAGCCTCAGCCTGAGCCCACTGTTCCAAGTGCTGTTCAACCACCGCGTGACGTCCGCTGCAAGCCAGTTGCAGCAGCTGACCGACTTGCACGTTGAAGTGCTGAGTTGGGACGAAGGCGTGGCCCAGTTCGACCTGGCGCTGGACGTCGAAGAAAGCCCGACGGCGGTACATGCCTCCCTGAGCTATTCCACCGACCTGTTTGCGCCCGCCACCATCGCGCGCATGGCGGCGCATTGGCAGAACCTGTTGCAGGCGATGGTCGCTGATCCACATCAATCCATTGGCCAGTTGCACCTGTTGGATCAGCATGAGCAGCAGCACATCCTGCAGCTGTGGAACTGCACGGATGCCGGCTACTCGGCCCAGCGCCTGGTGCATGAATTGGTGGCCGACCGCGCCCGCGAGACGCCGGAGGCGGTGGCGGTGAAGTTCGCAGACGAGCAACTCACCTACGGCCAACTGGACCGCCAGGCCAACCGCCTGGCCCACGCGCTGATCGCCCGTGGCGTCGGCCCCGAAGTGCGGGTGGCCATCGCCATGCCGCGCAGTGCCGAGATCATGGTGGCCTTCCTCGCCGTGCTGAAGGCCGGGGGCGTGTACGTGCCATTGGACATCGAATACCCGCGTGATCGCTTGCTGTACATGATGCAGGACAGCCGTGCGCAACTGCTGCTCAGCCATACCCAGGCATTGGCGCAATTGCCGATTCCGGAGGGGCTGGAGACCTTGGCCATTGACTCCACCGAGCAATGGGCGCACTTCAGCGACAACGCGCCGAACGTGGTTCTGCACGCCGACAACCTCGCCTACGTGATCTACACCTCCGGTTCCACCGGCATGCCCAAGGGCGTGGCGGTGTCCCACGGGCCGTTGGTGGCGCACATCATCGCCACTGGCGAGCGCTATGAAACCAGCCCGGCCGACTGCGAATTGCACTTCATGTCGTTCGCCTTCGACGGTGCCCATGAAGGCTGGATGCACCCGCTGATCAACGGCGCCAGCGTGCTGATCCGTGACGACAGCCTGTGGTTGCCGGAATACACCTACGCGCAGATGCACCGCCACCACGTGACCATGGCGGTGTTCCCGCCGGTGTACCTGCAACAACTGGCTGAACATGCCGAACGCGACGGCAACCCACCGGCGGTGCGCGTGTACTGCTTTGGCGGTGATGCGGTGGCGCAGGCCAGCTATGACCTGGCCTGGCGCGCACTCAAGCCGACCTATCTGTTCAACGGTTACGGCCCCACCGAAACCGTGGTCACGCCGCTGCTGTGGAAGGCGCGCAAGGGCGACCCGTGCGGCGCCGTTTACGCGCCCATCGGCACCTTGCTCGGCAACCGCAGCGGCTACGTGCTCGATGCCCAGCTCAACCTGCAACCCATCGGCGTGGCCGGCGAGTTGTACCTGGGCGGCGAGGGCGTGGCCCGGGGTTACCTGGAGCGTCCGGGGTTGACCGCCGAACGTTTCGTGCCGGACCCGTTCGGCAAGCCCGGCAGCCGCGTGTATCGCAGCGGCGACCTGACCCGTGGGCGTGCGGATGGCGTAGTGGACTACCTCGGCCGCGTCGATCATCAAGTGAAAATCCGTGGTTTCCGTATCGAACTGGGCGAAATCGAAGCGCGTTTGCGTGAACAGGACAGCGTCGGCGAAACCGTGGTGGTGGCCCAGGAAGGCCCGACCGGCAAGCAGTTGGTGGCCTACGTGGTACCGGCCGATGCCAGCCTGGCCGACCAGGGCGAGTTCCGCGACACCCTGCGCCGCGCCCTGAAAAGCGGCCTGCCGGATTACATGGTGCCGGCGCACTTCGTGTTCCTCGCGCAGATGCCCTTGACCCCCAACGGCAAGCTCGACCGCAAGGGCCTGCCGTTGCCGGACGTCAGCCAGATGCAGCAACGCTACGTGGCGCCGCAAACCGAACTGGAGCAGTACATCGCCGCGATCTGGGCCGACGTGCTGCACCTGGCGCAAGTGGGCCTGAACGACAACTTCTTCGAAGTCGGCGGGCATTCCTTGCTGGCCATCCAGATCACCTCGCGGGTCCAGGCCGAGCTGGGCCTGGACGTACCGCTGATGGAACTGTTCCAGACCGAATCGCTGCGCGCCTACGTGCAGGCCGCAGCCACCTTCCGCGCCGGCAGCGAGGAAGACTTTGATGATCTTCGTGACTTTTTGAGCGAACTAGAGGCGATTTGAACCATGCTTTCCAACCCTAACATCGACCTGGTGTCGCGCTTTCTTCGCCTGCCTCTGGAACAACGCCAGCAGTTCTATCAGCGTCTGCAGGGCCGGGGCATGAGTTTCGCTCAACTGCCGATTGCCCCGACGCGTCACGACAGCGACACAGTACCCTTGTCCTACGCCCAGGAACGCCAGTGGTTTCTCTGGCAACTGGACCCCGACAGCGCCACTTACCATATCCCCGGCGCCTTGCGCTTGCAGGGGCGGCTGGACCTGGCGGCCCTGCAGCGCAGCTTCGACAGCCTGTTGGCCCGTCATGAAAGTTTGCGCACGCAACTGATCGAGGACGGTGAGCAGGTGCGCCAGGCCGTGCTGCCCGAGGCGCGGGTGCAGATCCGGAAGGCGCAGATCGATGAAGCACAGTTGATGGCGCGCGTGGAAGCGGAGGTGGCCCAGCCTTTCGATCTGCTCCAGGCGCCGCTGCTGCGCGTGACCCTGTTGCAACTGGCTGAAGATGACCATGTGCTGGTGATGGTGCAGCACCACATCGTGTCCGATGGTTGGTCGATGCAGGTGATGGTCGAAGAGCTGGTGCAGTTGTATGCCGCCTACAGCCAAGGCCAGGACCTGCAACTGCCGGAACTGCCGATCCAGTACGCCGACTACGCCCTGTGGCAGCGCGGCTGGATGGAAGCGGGGGAGCGGGCGCGGCAGCTGGCCTACTGGCAGGCGTTGCTGGGCGGTGAACAACCGGTGTTGGAGTTGCCGCTGGACCGTCCGCGCCCGGCGCAGCAAAGCCATCGCGGCGCCAGCTTGCAGGTGCATCTGCAACCCGAGCTGGTCGCCGGCCTCAAGCGCCTGGCCCAGCAGGAGGGCGTCACCCCGTTCATGCTGCTGCTCGCGTCGTTCCAAACCCTGTTGTATCGCTACAGCGGGCAGTCGGACATACGCATCGGCGTGCCGATTGCCAACCGCAACCGCGTCGAAACCGAGCGGCTGATCGGGTTTTTCGTCAACACCCAGGTGCTCAAGGCTGACCTGGACGGGCAGATGAGTTTTGTCGAGCTGCTGCAACAGACCAAGCAGCGCGCCCTGGAGGCCCAGGCCCACCAGGACCTGCCGTTCGAACAGTTGGTGGTGGCGCTTTCGCCTGAGCGCAGCCTGAGCCACAACCCGTTGTTCCAGGTGATGTTCAACCATCAGACCGACGCCCAGGGCGCGCGCGACGGCCAGGCATTGCCGGGTCTGCGCGTGGTGGAGCTGGACTGGGACAGCCAGACCACGCATTTCGACCTGAGCCTGGATACCCACGAGTCAGCCGACGGGCTGTGGGCGGCGTTGAGCTACGCCACCGACCTGTTCGACGCAGCGACCATCGAGCGCCTGGCGCAGCACTGGCAGCAGCTGTTGCAGGCGCTGGTCAGCGCGCCGCGCAGCCGTCTGGCCGAGCTGCCGATGCTGGGGGCCGCCGAGCAGCAGCGCATGCTCCAGGACTGGAATGCCCCGGCCTGCGCCCGTGCATTGCAAGGCGTGCACCACTTGTTCGAGGCCCAGGCCGCCGAGCAGCCCGACCGCCAGGCCCTGGCCCTGGATGATCAAACCCTCAGTTACGGCGAGCTGAACCGCCAGGCCAACCACCTGGCGCACTACCTGATGGCACAGGGCGTAGGCCCGCACGCATTGGTCGGGATCGCGGTGGAGCGCTCCTTTGCGATGGTGGTCAGCTTGCTGGCGGTGCTCAAGACCGGCGCTGCCTATGTGCCGCTGGACCCCGACTACCCTCGCGAGCGACTGCTGCACATGCTTGAGGACAGCGGCGTGCGCCTGGTGTTGACCCAGTCGCACCTGCGCGAGCGCCTGCCATTGCCGGCGCAGGTAGACGCCGTGGCGATCGACCTTGCCCAGGCGCCGTTGGCGTTGTGTGCCGAACACAATCCTGCCGGCGCTTTCGAACCGCAAAGCCTGGCCTATGTGATCTACACCTCGGGCTCCACCGGCAAGCCCAAGGGCGTTGCCATCAGCCACGCGGCGTTGAGTGAGTTCGCCGGCATTGCGGCCGAGTACTCGCACCTGGTCGCGCAGGATCGGGTGTTGCAATTCGCGACCCTGAACTTCGACGGCTTCGTCGAGCAGTTGTATCCGGCCCTGACCCTCGGCGCCACGGTGGTGCTGCGCGGCCCGCAGCTGTGGGACGGCGCCGAGCTGTACCGGCAGATCATCGCGCAGGGCATCACCCTGGCCGATTTGCCCACGGCGTACTGGAAGCTGTTTTTGCAGGATTGCCTGGCGGCGGGCTCGCGGCCTTACGGCGCCTTGCGCCAGGTGCATATCGGCGGCGAAGCCATGCCGTTGGACGGCCCGCTGTTGTGGCAACGGGCCGGCCTGGGGCATGTGCGGCTGCTCAACACCTATGGGCCGACCGAGGCCACCGTGGTCTCCAGCGTGCTGGACTGCACCGACCCCAACGTCATCAGCGGCGTCACCGCCAGCCCCATTGGCCGCGCAGTGCCTGGGCGTGGCTTGTTGGTGCTTGATCGCGACCTGAACCTGTTGCCGATCGGTGCCGTGGGTGAACTCTACATTGCCAGCGCCAGCGGCCTGGCCAGCGCTTATCTGCAGCGTCCGGGCCTGACCGCCGAGCGTTTTGTGCCCAACCCGTTCAACGCCTGCGGCGAGCGGCTTTATCGCACCGGCGACCTGGCGCGTTATCGCGCCGATGGGGTGGTGGAGTACGTCGGGCGGGTCGATCATCAGGTGAAGATTCGCGGGTTCCGCATCGAACTGGGCGAGATCGAAACCTTGCTGCTGGCCCAGGACAGCGTGCGAGAAGCGCTGTTGCTGGCGGCTGACAATCAGTTGCTGGCCTATCTGGTGCCCGCGCAACCGTTGAGCGAGGCCGAGCGCGAAAACACCGGCGAGCACTTGCTGATCACCCTGCGCGCGCACCTGCCGGATTACATGGTGCCGGCGCACCTGATCTTCCTCGAACGCATGCCGCTCAACCCCAACGGCAAGCTGGACCGCCAGGCCCTGCCCAAGCCCGACGCCAACGCGGCGCAACCGGGCTGGCTGGCGCCGGTCACGCCGTTGCAGCAACAGATCGCCACGCTCTGGGCGGTTATTCTCGGTGTCGAGAAGGTCGGTTTGAACCAGCATTTCTTCGAACTGGGCGGGCATTCGTTGCTGGCGATGCAAGTAGTGTCGCGCATTCGCCAGGCATTGCAGCTGGAGGTGCCGCTCAAGGCGCTGTTCGAATACCCGCGACTGGACGCATTTGTCGCGGCATTGCAGGCCCAGGACAGCCAGGTGCCGGCCGCGCCAGCCTTATTGCCGACTGGGCGCGAGCACCCCTTGCCGCTGTCCTACGCCCAGGAGCGCCAGTGGTTTCTGTGGCAATTGGAACCCCACAGCGCCGCGTACCACATCCCCAGTGCGCTGCGCCTGAAAGGGCAGTTGGACCTGGACGCGCTGCAGCGCAGCTTTGATGCGTTGCTGGCCCGGCATGAAAGCCTGCGCACGTATCTGCGCCAGGATCACGCGCGCACGGTTCAAGTTATCGAGCCGTTGGCATCGTTGCAGATCGCGCACGCCGAGGTCGACGAAGCCGAACTCAAGGCCCAGGTCGAGGCGCTGATCGCGCAGCCGTTCGACCTCGAACGCGGCCCGTTGCTGCGCGTGTCGCTGCTGCGCCTGGCTGCGGAGGAGCATGTGCTGGTGCTGGTGCAGCATCACATCGTCTCCGATGGCTGGTCGATGCAGTTGATGGTCGAGGAACTGGTGCAGCTGTATGCGGGATACAGCCAAGGCTTTGATGTGCAACTGCCGGCGCTGCCGATCCAGTACGCCGACTACGCCGTGTGGCAGCGCAACTGGATGGAGGCGGGCGAGAAGGACCGCCAACTGGCGTACTGGCGTGACCGGCTCGGCGGCGAGCAAAGCGTGCTGGAGCTGCCATTCGATCACCCGCGCCCGGCCGTGCAAAGCCACCGTGGCGCGCGCCTGGCCTTCGAACTGGCCCCCGAACTGAGCCACAATCTCAAGGCCTTGGCCCAGCAACAGGGCGTGACCCTGTTCATGTTGCTGCTCGCGTCGTTCCAGACCTTGCTGCATCGCTACAGCGGCCAGGAAGACATCCGCGTCGGCGTGCCCATCGCCAACCGCAATCGCAGCGAAACCGAGCGTCTCATAGGCTTCTTCGTCAACACCCAGGTGCTCAAGGCCGAGCTGCACGGCCAGATGAGCGTCGAGCAGCTGTTACAACACACCCGCCAGCGCGCATTGGAAGCCCAGGCCCATCAGGACCTGCCGTTCGAACAGTTGGTGGAAGCGCTGCAACCGGAGCGCAGCCTGAGCCACAACCCGTTGTTCCAGGTGATGTTCAACCACCAGACCGACGTCGGCCAGGCCCAGGTCCAACAGCAATTGCCGCAACTTCTGGTCGAAGGGCTGGAGTGGCAAAGCAAGACCGCGCATTTCGACCTGGACCTGGATATCCAGGAGTCCACCGAAGGTATCTGGGCCACCCTGGGGTATGCCCAGGACCTGTTCGAAGCCAGCACCGTGCAGCGTATGGCGCGCCACTGGCAAAACCTGTTGCAGGGCATGGTCGCCAACCCTCGGCAGCAGCTCGGCCAGTTGAGCCTGCTGGACGCCGCCGAGCAGCAACAGATCCTGCAACTGTGGGACCGTACCGAATCCGGCTTCTCGGCCCAGCGGCTGGTGCATGAATTGGTGGCCGACCGCGCCCGCGAGACGCCGGAGGCGGTGGCGGTGAAGTTTGCGGACGAGCAGCTCACCTACGGCCAACTGGACCGCCAGGCCAACCGCCTGGCCCATGCGCTGATCGCCCGTGGCGTCGGCCCGGAAGTGCGGGTGGCCATCGCCATGCCGCGCAGCGCCGAGATCATGGTGGCCTTCCTCGCCGTGCTGAAGGCCGGGGGCGTGTACGTACCGCTGGATATCGAATACCCGCGTGACCGCCTGCTGTACATGATGCAGGACAGTCGCTCGCGGCTGCTGCTGACCCACTCGGCGGTGCAACACCGCCTGCCGATCCCGGAAGGCCTGCAAGCCCTGGCGGTGGACCAGCTACTGGCTGGGTGCGATGCGCATGACGCGGCGCCGAATGTGGTTCTGCACGCCGACAACCTCGCCTACGTGATCTACACCTCCGGTTCCACCGGCATGCCCAAGGGCGTGGCGGTGTCCCACGGGCCGTTGGTCGCGCACATCATCGCCACCGGCGAGCGCTATGAAACCAGCCCGGCCGACTGCGAACTGCACTTCATGTCGTTCGCCTTCGACGGTGCCCACGAAGGCTGGATGCACCCGCTGATCAACGGCGCCAGCGTGCTGATCCGTGACGACAGCCTGTGGTTGCCGGAATACACCTACGCGCAGATGCACCGCCACAATGTGACCATGGCGGTGTTCCCACCGGTGTACCTGCAACAACTGGCCGAACATGCCGAGCGCGACGGCAACCCACCGGCAGTGCGCGTGTTCTGCTTCGGCGGTGATGCGGTGGCCCAGGCCAGCTATGACTTGGCCTGGCGCGCACTGAAACCGACTTACCTGTTCAACGGCTATGGCCCCACCGAAACCGTGGTCACGCCGCTGCTATGGAAGGCGCGCAAAGGCGACCCTTGCGGCGCCGTCTACGCGCCCATCGGCACCTTGCTCGGCAACCGCAGTGGCTACGTACTCGATGCCCAACTCAACCTGCAACCCATCGGCGTGGCCGGCGAGTTGTACCTGGGCGGCGAGGGCGTGGCGCGGGGTTACTTGGAACGTCCGGGGTTGACCGCCGAACGTTTCGTGCCGGACCCGTTCGGCCAGCCCGGCAGCCGTGTGTACCGCAGCGGCGACCTGACCCGTGGGCGTGCGGATGGCGTGGTGGACTACCTCGGCCGCGTGGATCATCAAGTGAAAATCCGTGGTTTTCGTATCGAACTCGGCGAAATCGAAGCGCGCCTGCGTGAACAGGACAGCGTCGGCGAGACCGTGGTGGTGGCCCAGGAAGGCCCGACCGGCAAGCAGTTGGTGGCCTACGTGGTGCCACTGGACCCGGCCCTGCTCGACGATGCCGTCGCCCAAGCCAACGGCCGCGAAGCCCTGCGCCGCGCCCTGAAAACCCGTTTGCCGGACTACATGGTGCCCACGCACCTGATGTTCCTCGAACGCATGCCGCTGACCCCCAACGGCAAACTCGACCGCAAGGGCCTGCCGTTGCCGGATGTGAGCCTGATGCAGCAGGTGTATGTGGCGCCGCAGAGTGAGCTGGAACAGCAAGTAGCCAGCATCTGGGCCGAGATCCTGGGCGTGGAGCGGGTAGGCCTGGCCGATCATTTCTTCGAGTCGGGCGGTCACTCATTGCTGGCGATGCAAGTGGTGTCCCGCTTGCGTCAGCTATTGGATCGGGAAGTCCCCCTGAGGACATTGTTTGAACAACCGCGGCTGCAGGGTTTTGTCGAGATGCTGGGCGACCTGCAAGCGTCTGCGGCGAGCGCACTGCCCATCCTGCCGGTCAGCCGTGAGCAGCCATTGGCGCTGTCTTATGCCCAGGAGCGGCAGTGGTTTCTCTGGCAATTGGACCCGCGCAGTGCGGCCTACCACCTGCCCAGCACGTTGCGTCTACGCGGCTGGCTGGACCCAAGCGCCCTGCAACGCGCCTTCGAGCGCCTGGTTGCGCGCCATGAAAGCCTGCGCACTCAGGTGTACCAGGAAGCAGGGCGCGCCTTTCAAGTGATCCGCGAAGCGGGTGCCGTGGACATCGTCCATGCTCCGGCCAATGAAAGCGATTTGCAGCGTCTGGTCGAGGCTGAAATTGCACGGCCCTTCGATCTACAGCAAGGGCCGCTGCTACGCGTCACCTTGTTGCGGGTCGCCGAAGACGACCATGTCTTAGTGCTGGTGCAGCACCACATCGTTTCCGATGGCTGGTCGATGCAAGTCATGGTGGATGAGCTGGTGCAGTTATACGCCGCTTATAGCCAAGGCCAGGATTTGCAACTGCCGGCACTGTCGATTCAATACGCCGATTATGCCCAGTGGCAGCGTGACTGGATGGCAGGGGGAGAACGCATTCGTCAGCTGCGCTACTGGCAGGCGTTGCTGGGCGATGAGCAGCCCGTGCTGGAGCTACCGCTTGATCGGCCGCGGCCGTCGGTACAGAGCTTCCGTGGCGCTGGCCTGGAGATCTGCCTTGCTCCGGCGCTGGTGACGGGGCTCAAGGGGTTGGCACGGCGTGAAAACGTCACGCTGTTCACTGTGCTGCTGGCCTCGTTCCAGACGCTGCTGCACCGTTATACCGGGCAGCAGGATATTCGCGTTGGTGTGCCAATCGCCAATCGTAGCCGGGTCGAGACCGAACGTCTGGTGGGATTTTTCGTCAATACCCAGGTGCTCAGGGGCGATATTGACCCTCAACTGACGGTCACCCAATTGTTGCAGCAGGCCAAGCACCGGGCGCTCGACGCCCAAAGCCATCAGGACTTGCCGTTCGAGCAGTTGGTCGAAGCGCTGCAACCCGAGCGTAGCTTGAGCCACAACCCGTTGTTCCAAGTGATGTTCAATCATCAGAGCGAAGCCCGCCTGGCCAGTCGCGGCCAGCAACTGCCCGATCTGAAGGTAGAGGCGTTGGATTGGGGCACGCAGACCGCGCAGTTCGATCTGAGCCTGGATACCCAGGAAACCGTCGATGGGCTATCGGCGACGTTGACCTATGCCACCGACCTGTTCGACGTCGCTACGGCCAGACGCATGGCGCGTC
Organism: Pseudomonas sp. R4-34-07; assembly: GCF_003852375.1. Taxonomy (NCBI): domain Bacteria; kingdom Pseudomonadati; phylum Pseudomonadota; class Gammaproteobacteria; order Pseudomonadales; family Pseudomonadaceae; genus Pseudomonas; species Pseudomonas sp. R4-34-07. Next base: position 2,542,588 of record NZ_CP027760.1, read on the forward strand.
ATTGGCAGAACCTTTTGCAGGCCATGTTGGGTGACCCGCATCAACGGGTCACTCAGTTACCGCTGTTGGAACCCCTGGAAGAGCAGCTAATGGTCGAACAGTGGAACGACACGGCGCAGGCTTATCCGTTGCAACACACCGTGCAGCAGATGTTCGAAGCTCAAGTCCGGCGCACGCCGGATGCCCAGGCAGTGATGTTTGCCGCGCAGGCGCTCAGTTATGCGCAGCTCAATGCCCGAGCCAATCGCTTGGCGCACCGCCTGATCCAGGCCGGTGTTGCGCCGGACGTGCTAGTGGGTGTGGCAATGGAGCGCTCGATTGAAATGGTCGTCGCGCTTCTGGCTGTGCTCAAGGCGGGTGGCGCCTATGTGCCGCTGGATCCAGACTACCCGCGCGAACGCCTGGCCTACATGCTGCAAGACAGCCAGGCACAGCTGCTGCTGACTCAGGCGCACCTGTTGCAGGCACTGCCAGTCAGCGATCCATCGCACTGCCTGGTGGTGGAACCTGGTGATCTCTGGCTGCGCGGATATGCCGATACCAATCCTGATGTTGCGGTGGATGCGGAAAACCTGGCTTACGTCATTTACACCTCCGGCTCCACCGGGCAGCCGAAGGGGGCAGGCAACCGCCACTGCGCGTTGACCAACCGATTGCTCTGGATGCAACAGGCTTATGCACTCGGCGCCGAAGATACGGTGCTGCAGAAAACCCCGTTCAGTTTCGACGTGTCGGTATGGGAGTTTTTCTGGCCCTTGATAACGGGGGCTCGGCTGGTGGTGGCGGCACCTGGGGATCATCGGGACCCCTCACGATTGGTCGAGTTGATCAATCGCCAGCAAGTGACCACCCTGCATTTCGTGCCCTCGATGCTGCAAGCTTTCCTCCAGGATTCGAAGGTGGCCAGTTGTCAGGGGCTGCAACGCATCATTTGCAGTGGCGAAGCCCTGCCGGTGGACGCGCAGCAGCAGGTGTTCGCCAAGCTGCCTGACGCGGGCTTGTTCAACCTGTATGGACCGACCGAAGCTGCCATTGATGTGACTCACTGGACATGTGTCGACGAGCATCGCGACAGCGTGCCGATTGGTCGACCGATTGCCAACCTGCGCACGCATGTGCTGGATGCGCAGTTGCAGCCAGTCGCGCCCGGTGTTGCCGGCGAGTTGTACTTGGGTGGGGTCGGGCTGGCACGCAGTTACCATCGGCGTCCCAGCCTTACCGCAGAGCGCTTCGTACCATGCCCGTTCCAGCCGGGCTCGCGGTTGTATCGCACCGGGGACCGGGTGCGCCAGCGTATGGATGGCGTGATCGAATACATCGGTCGGCTGGACCATCAAGTCAAACTGCGCGGTTTACGCATAGAACTGGGGGAAATCGAGGCACGGTTGCTGGAGCATCCGCTGGTGCGCGAGGCCTCGGTGCAAGTGCATGAAGGAAAGTACCTCGTTGCCTACCTGGTGCTGCAGGACTCGACGCAAGCATGGCGTGATGCCTTGAACATTCACTTGCTGGCGCATATGCCGGAGTACATGGTCCCTGCGCAGTGGGTGCTGCTGGACCAGATGCCGTTGAGCCCGAATGGCAAGCTGGACCGCAAGGCCTTGCCCGCGCCGGATGCCAGCGTGTATGAACGGCACTTCGTCGCAGCGCGCAGCCCACTGGAGCAGACGCTCGTGAACGTCTGGAGCGAGGTGCTGGAGCTTGAACAGGTGGGCGTCGAAGACAATTTCTTCGAGTTGGGTGGGCATTCGTTGTTGGTGCTGATGCTCAAGGAGCGCATCCGCAAGGCCGTCGGCGTGGATTTGTCGGTGAGTCAGTTGATGCTCAACCCGACCGTGGCCGCACAGGCGATGTGCCTGGAGGGAAGTGCCGACACGTCGTTGATCGTGAGGCTCAATAGTCAAACCCGAGGGACTCCGTTGTATCTCTTTCATCCCAGCTATGGCTCGGTGCATTGCTACAAGGCGATAGCCCTGGCGTTGCGCGAGCAGCGGCCGGTGCTGGGGGTCATGTGTCGCGCACTGGCCGAAAAGGGTAGCGAGGTGCCTGCGTGGGCTGAAATGGTCGAAGACTACACCGCGCAATTGTTGAAGGCGCAACCCGAGGGGCCGTTCCGTCTGGCCGGCTGGTCTTTGGGCGGCAATTTGGCGATGGAAGTTGCCTATGGCCTGGAGCAGGCGGGCCGGCAGGTCGAGTGCGTCGGCTGGATCGATGCGTCACCGCCCCAGTGGCTCAAGCCGTTCTGGGATACTGCGGTGATGGTCGATGGGCGCGACATTTCTGCCAATGAGCGACGTGTGGAGCTGCTGGGGGTGATGTTCCCGGATTTCTCCGAGCAGATTCACGCCCAGTGGTCGGCGCTGCAATGTGCAGAGGCTGAGGACGGCGAGCGGTGGGCCGCGTTCAGCCACTGGGCCGAGCAGACTCTGGGCGAGCGCTTCCTCGAGCTCAAGGAGGAATTGCTCAATGGCCAGGAAGCGCAGATTTCCTGGGAGGTCGACCGCATTTTGGGTGAGCGCTTGCGCGATGCCGACTTCAAGGCGATCAAGGCACCGATCAGTTGCTGGTGGGCAGCCTTGAGCCGTACCGGGGTGCATCATCAGTTGATCGAGGCAAGCATGCTGGAGGTGACCGGGCATTCAGAGGTCGAGCGCTCGGTGCTGATCGAGACCAGCCACGACCGGTTGATCGATAACGCGCAGTTCATCCGTAGCTTCGCCGCGGCGATGGCCTGAGGCGCGCCCTCCATGAAAAAAGCCCCCGCCAACCGCTGCATATCCGAGCGACGAGCGCAGGTGACGCGGAGCATCACGGGCTGCATTCCCACGCCGGAGCGTGGGAACGATCTTCACACACTAAAACGCCCCGGGCAGTGAATGCCCCGGGGCGTTTGGAGTGCAACCGTCAGCCGCATCGGGGCGGCTGATGAGGCGCCTTAGAAGTCCCAGCGGGTGCTGAGCATGAAGTTACGGGGTTCGCCGTAGGCAGCAGAGTTATAGAAGCCGATGTTGGTGTAGTAGGACTTGTCGAAAATGTTGTTGATGTTCAGCGTGGTCGACACGTTTTTAGTGAACTGATACCGGGCCATCGCGTCCACCAGCCAGTACGATTCTTGAGAGAACTCTTCGTAGCCTTCACGGGGAGAGTTGTAGATGTCCTGCCAGGCCACGCTCTGCCAGCGAGCACCACCGCCGACAGTCAACTTGTCCAGGTTGCCCTTGAGTTTGTACGTGGTGTAGAGGCTGACCTGATCTTCCGGTTCGAAGGTGGAAATTTTCACATCTTTGTCGTCGCGCACGATCTTGTGGGTATAGCCGGCCTGGAGTTGCCATCCCGGAGCCAGTTCGCCGGACATCTCCACTTCATAACCCTTGGTCACCGCCTGGGTACCTTTGAACGCATAGTTCGAGGGGGTAGGCTTGAGGTTGTTGTAGTCGTCGTCCGAAACGGAACGGTTGTCTTCGTGGATCTCGAAGTAGGCTGCGCTGGCGTTTACACGACCGTCCAGGAAGTCTGCCTTTACACCCAGCTCCCAGTTCTGGCCTTCGTCCGGTTCAAGCAGCTTGTTATCCCTGTCGCGGTTGTAGCTTTCCTGAGGCATGAAGATATCGGTGTAACTGGCGTAAACCGAGTAGGTGTCGTTCAGGTCGTACACCGCACCGACATAAGGTACGAAACGCCCCGACTCGCGATAGCTTGGGTTGTTGCCCGTCACCGTATAGTTGACCACCCGACCACCCAGCAGCAGCTTGAGGTCGTCGGTGAGGCTCAGGCGGGTTGTCATGTACATCCCGGTCTGGCGAACGGTGTCGTCGATTTTCGATTGCGGCCTGCCCCAATCCGGTTGAGGAGCGTTGCCGTGCCAGTTGTTGAAGTCCACCAGGTTAGGAGCGAGGTTCCAGTACCCGTTGCCATTCCATTCCGAGGAGCTGATGGAGCCACCGAATACCAGCTCATGCTCGCGACCACCCAGGCTGAAAGGGCCGCTGACATACGCGTCGGCGGAATCGCTGACGGTTTCGCCGGTGTATTTGCCCGAGGTGAGCTGTGACGTACCATCCAATGTCGGGGTATCGCCCTGGATGGAACCCATCAACGCGTGATAACCGTTGATCTTGTGGTCCAGTTGCAGCTTGGTAACCCAGCCGTCACCCAGGTCGTGCTCCACCATGGCGAAGACGGTACGTGTGTACTGCTCCCAGCTGCTCCAGTCGGCGGCGTTGTTGAACGAGCGCTTGACGTTGTTGCGATTACCCTGGGCGTCAATCAGTGGGAAGCTGCCCGACCAGGACGAACCTTTCGGTAGGCTGTCCTGATAATCACCGCCCACTGTCAGCAGGGTGTCAGGAGACAGGTCGAACTCCATGATGCCGTAGTACGTCGGGCTTTTGCGCTCGTAGCGGTCCATGAACGAGTGTTTGTCCTGGTAGGCGGCGACGGCCCGGCCCCGGATATTGCCGGTTTCGGTCAGTGGGCCGCTGACATCCAGCTCGCTGCGGTAGTTGTCCCAGGAACCAGCACCCAGCGTGGCATGGCCCTGGAACTCGGCGGTCGGTTTCTTGCGTACAAGGTTGATGGTTGCACCCAGCGAACCGGCGCCGGTCAGCAGGCCGGTTGCGCCCTTGAGCACTTCGACCCGGTCGTAGATCGCCATGTCGCTCAGGGTATTCCCTGCGGAGTACGCCACATTGCGTGCGGTGGACGGGATGCCGTCATATTGGAAATTGTTGATGGAGAAGCCACGGGCGTAGTAATTGCTGCGCTCGGTGTCGAACGCGGAAACGGTGATGCCCGGTGTGTGGCGCATCACGTCGTCCACACTGTTCAGGCCGAAGTCGTCCATGTGCTGACGCGTGACCACGGTCACCGATTGCGGGGTTTCCTTCGGCGTCAGGACCAGGCGCGTTGCGGTTGCGATGGAGCCTGGCGTATAGGAGCCGGTATTTTCGGTAACGTTGCCCAGCATGTTGCCGGTTACCTGGGTCGGGCTCAGCTCCAGCCCGCCACCCGCGCTGGCAGCAGCCACGGTCAAGGTATTGCCGTTGAGGCTGTAGGTGGTCTGGCTGCCTGCCAGCAATGCATCGATGGCCTGCTGCGGCTGCAGCTTGCCCTTGATGGCCCGGCTGTTCTTACCCTGCACATCGCCAGGGCTGTACAACACTTGCACATTGGTCTGGCGCCCGAATTCCTGCAGCGCGCTCCCCAGCGGCTGGGCAGGGATGTTCAACTCGATCTCCTGGGCCTGTACATAGCCTGCAATCGGCAGCGACACCGCCAGTGCCAGGGCACTCGGAAGAAGGTTCATGTTCAGGGCCCTGCGCATGGATAACACTTTGCTCAGGGGGCTGAGACCGAGTCGTGCTGGCATGGATGCTTTCTCTTCTAGGTTTTAAGTGGGCAGTTATACGTATCTATTGAGGTTAATTCTCATTACCACTAGTGAGACGTTCCTACCTCGAAAAACCGGAAAATAAAATTCACGCCGGTTCCATCTCGTGCACCACCTGGCCGGCGCGCAGGCGCACCAGTTGATCGGCGATGTCGAAATAACGGTCGTCGTGACTGATCACGATGATGGTTTTGCCCAGGCGCTTGAGGTCCGGCAACAGCTCGGTGTAGAAGATTCGGCGGAAGGCCGGGTCCTGGTCGGCAGCCCATTCGTCGAACACCAGCACCGGGCGTTCTTCCAGCCAGGCGTTGACCAAGGCCAGGCGCTTGCGCTGGCCGGTGGAGAGGTCGGTGGTGCTGAACACACCGTCCTTGACACTGACCTTGTGCGCGATTTCCAGGCGTTCCAGGTATTTAGTGGCGCTGTCCAGGGACTGGGTGGCGCTGCCTTGCACCAGGTCGTCGAACAGGTAGTAGTCGGAAAATACCGTGGTGAACAACTGGCGGTAGTCGTCGCGTTCAGGGTCGGTGACCGCTTCGCCGTTCAGGCGAATCTCGCCGGCCTGGGGTGGGTACAGGCCCAATAAAAGCTTGATCAAAGTGGTCTTGCCGCTGCCGTTCTCACCGACGATAAACACGATGTCGCCTTGCTTGATGCTCAGGTTGATCGGCCCCAGGTGGAACGGCTCGCTGCCTTCGACCGCTGGCGGGCTGTAGCTCACGCCGCGCAGCTCCAGGCTGTCGACCACCGGCTTTGGCGCTTCGCTGTCGTCCATCAACAGGTGCGGTTCCGGCGACGAGAAGCGTTCCGACAGCTCACTGATGCGGCCAAAGGCAATCTTGGCCTTGCCGACCACAGGCAGGTAACCGAGCAGGTGCTCCAACGGGCCTTTCATGTACAGCAGCACCAGCACGAACCCGGTGATTACGGTCGGATCCGGGTTGGGGTTGTACGCCTGCATTGCCAGGGCCAGGCCGATGACCACGAAGAACAGCATCGAACCAAACGTCTTGGCGAGGATGTAAATATTGACCGAGCGCACCTGGATATCGCTGATGCGGTCGGCGGTTTCCTGGATGCGATGGGTGTTCATGCGAAACCGCCGTGGCCGGTGCATGCGCAGTTCCTTGGCGCCGGACGCAATCGCGTTGTAATAACGCTGCAACTCGTCTTCATGGCTGCGCGCCAGGTCGAAGCCCTGAATGCCTTTGCCGCCGGCGATGAATTGCACGGCGCTGCCGATAATGATCGCCACCACCATCATCAGGAACATCGGCACGGACAGGTAGGCCAGGTAGCCCAGGCAACCGAGAGTGACCGTGGCTGCGATAGCCAGGGGCGTGAATGCGAAGGAAAAGTCGCTGATGGTGTCGACGTCGTGGGTCAACACCGGAATCAGGCGGTGCGAGCGATACCGTTCGATCTGCCCGATGGGCGCCGACAGCACCTTTTCGCCCAGGTCCTTGCGCAGGGCGGCGATGATTCGTTGCCCGACGTAGTTGGTGCCGATGTCGGAGATGATCGAACTGAGCAGCGCCACCACGCACAACGCGGCAAAGGTCATCACCACGCCCTGGGTCATGCCGTCGGCCGAATGCAGCGCGTTATTGATGGTGGCCAGCAGCAGGGTAATGGCCAGGCCGCCGACCATGCCGAGGCCCACGGAGACCGTCACAATGGCGCGAAAGGGCCGCAGCAGGGCGAGCAAACCGTTGAAGGCGCCGCGTTTGGGGTCGGTCATAAATACATCCCGGAGAGTGAAAAGAGGGGCTGGGCACACAGACCCTTACCCATGACAAACGAAGTGTCGGCGCGACTATTTAGCCCGGCGTGCCAGGCGGTGCCGGCGAGGGATAAATTGCGTGTGGGCTGGTTCGTTCCTGTTGGGTAGGCGCACGGCTATTCACGCCGTACGTATTCCTTCTGCGAGAGCGAGACAATGACGAAAAAGAACCTGGTGTATGTGTGGTCCCTGAGAAATGCCGCCGCCGACAAGGCCGGGCAGCCAGTGGCCTACAAGGACCACGAGCGCTACATGAAGTCGGTACTGGAGTTTCTGGTGGGCTCGCTCAACGACACCTCGCTGGGCGATGCCTACAACCTGGTCGGCGTGGTGTATGACGATGATGAGCAAAACCCGCGGGATAAGGCACTGGTCGCCGATTACGGGTTCGCTTACCAGCCTGGCCGCCAATGGCTGTACCCGGCCGACTTGCGCGTGCAGGGCGCGTTGGTCAACGACCTGCTGCTGAGCGTGCCGTCGACCTATCGGCGCCTGCCACGGGGCAGCGCCGAACATATCGCCGGCAAGCAGGATTTCGAGCGGCGCCTGCATGACACGCTGGTTGAATTGAACGCTGACATCGTGGTGCTGGATGGCTTGCTGGTGATCCTCGATGACCTGGTACGCCCAGGCGCGCCATTTGCGCGGCGCATCATGAACATTCATCCGGGTATCACGCGTATCGAATCGCCTTACGAGCGCCGTGGCGCCTATGCCACGTGGAACGCGTTGTACGGCGCGCGCGGGCAGACGGTGGTGGACTGGGCGACCAAGGCCACCACGCCTTCGGAGCCGCTGTACCTTACCGGTGCATCGTTCCACTATGTGGATAACGGTATCGATTCCGGCGAAGTGTTCCACGACGTATTGAAGACCGAGATTTCACCAGAAGACACGATCCTCGAACTGCGCTGGAACAACTTCAACAACAGCCTGTTCCCGGCGTTGCATGAAGGCCTGGAGCTGTTGGCCCAAAAGGGCTGAATGCAATCCCAAATGTGGGAGGGGGCTTGCTCCCGATAGCGGTGTATCAGTCGACATCTGCATTGACTGAATCACCGCTATCGGGAGCAAGCCCCCCTCCCACAGTGGATGTGCGTATGGCTTAGAGGTCGCGCACTACCCGAAATCCAATCCAGTCACCGCGCGTCTGCGGGTAGATGTTGTTGCGGTTGCCGGAGCGGGAAAACACCGGCGCTTCGCCCCAGTCATTGCCGCGGATCTGGTAGGCCTCGCAGTTCGGCTCCACCCAGGCACTGCCGTCAGTCGGCGCGCCGATGTAGTTGGCGTGCTCGCAGTCGGCGACCCGCTCGTACACGTTGCCGTGCATGTCATACAGGCCAAACGCATTGGGCGGGTAGCTGCCCACCGGCGACGAATAGCTGTAGCCGTCCGCCGGGCCGTAGGTGTTGGCGTGCTGGGCGATGCTGTAGCCCTTGCCTTCGTCGAACGGGAAGGGGAATGGCCCGCTGGTGCCGGCGCGGGCGGCGTATTCGCGTTGAGCCTCGCTGACCATGTGGTATTGCTGGCCGGTTTTCTTCGATAGCCAGCTCACGTAGCGCTTGATGTCGCCCATGTCCATGCACACGGCCGGCTGGCGTGGCCCCTGGGGATAGCGCGGCTTGCTGGCGATGCATTCGCGGCCAGGGCGATCATCGCCATTGGCGATCTTTACCCCGGTCTGGCGCACGTAGCTGTCCCACTCGCCGGCGGTGATCTGGAAGCGGCTCATGGCGAAGGGCTTGGCGAAGGTCACGGCATGCATTGGGCCTTCGTCGGGCTCGCGGCCGACTTCGTCTTCCGGGGTGCCCATGGTGAAAGTGCCGGCGGGCAGCACCACCATTTCCGGGCAGTCCTTGCAGTCCTTGAAAACTTTGCCCGGTTGCGGTGCGGCCGCCTGGGCCAGGCCAGGGAGCAGGGCGCCGCACAGTGCGGCGAGTGCCAGGGCGGTCAGGGGTTCGAGTCGAAAGGGCATCATGTGAGCGTCTCGTTCAAATAAAAAAGGGGTCACAGCCGCTGGCTCAGCAGCGCCATGAAGCGCTGGATTTCAGCCGAGCTGTTGAGCAGGCCGGGGGCGGTGCGAATGACCGGCCCGACATCGCGGTCCACCGCGTCGATCACCACACGGTTTTGCCGCATGTGCGCCGCTACTGCATCGCTGTCCTGGCCCTTGACCCGAAAGAAGGTAAAGCCCGCCGATAACTCCGGGCTGCGCGGCGTAACCAGTTCGATCTGCCGATGCGCCAGCAACTGCTCTTTAAGCTCGGTGTTGAGTGCGTGGATTTGCGCCTGCACCGGTGCCTTGCCCAGCTGCAGGTGCAACTTGAACGCTTCGTCGGCGGCCCAGCGATGTTCGAAGGCGTGGTAGCCGCCGGGGGTCATGGTGGTGGCGAAATCCTTGTCTTCTGAGAACGTCGGCACCATCGGCGTGACGTACCTGTTCTGGGCATCGCGAGCGCACACCAGGCCGGTACCGCGCGGGCCGAACATCCACTTGTGGGTGCCGGCGATGAAAAAATCGCAATGCATGCCAGGGAAGTCGAGGTCTTCCACGCCGAAGCCGTGCACACCGTCGACCACATAGAGGATGCGATCGTTGTCGTCACGGTGGCGGTTGTGTTCATCCACCAGTTGGCCGATTTCGCCGATGGGCAATTTGACCCCGCTGCCCGACTGCACCCAGGTCATGCCCAGCACACGGGTGTTGGGGCGGATATTGCGCTGGATATTGCCCAACACTTCATCGACGGACACACGGCTGGCGCTGTCGAACAGGCGGATACGGCGCACCCGGGTGCTTTCCTTGCGCACGCGAAAATCCAGCACGTTCTGTGTTGCGTAATGCTCATGCTCGGTGGTGAGGATTTCCTGGTCGGCGCGCACCTGGATCCCGCCGTAAATCATCGCCAGCCCCTCGGATGTGCTGCCGGTCAGGGCGATCTGCGGCGGCGTGGCGTTCAGGTAGCGACCGGCCCACTCAGGCACCTGGCCTTCGCGTTTCCAGGTTTCCTGCAGATCCCAGTCCATCGCCAGGCCGGGGTTGCGGTCGATCTGCGCGCGGTAGCGCTCGATGGCCTCGCGCACCGGCCTGGGGTGCGACGCCACCAGGAAATTGGAAAAATGCAGGTAATCCGGGTCCTGCTCGAAAAGCTGCTTCAATCCCGTCCAGGGATCGTTGGTGGCGGCTGCCAGCACCTGCGGCATCAGCGCGGCGCCCAGCGGCAGGCTGGCGGCAAACACGCCGGCCTGCTTGAGAAAGGTGCGGCGGTCGGTCATGGGCTGACTTCGCGATTGGCCAAGGGTTTGGCGGCTTTTTGCACCTGCTCCCACACCCGCAGGAAGTTGCCGCCCCACAGCTTGGCGATATCGGCTTCGGAATAACCGCGCTGGATCAGTTCTGCGGTGACGTTGCGCACCTCGCCGACGTTCTCCCAACCCTGCAGACCACCGCCGTCGTTGAAGTCCGAAGCGATGCCGACGTGGTCGATGCCGATCTTGCGCACGGTGTAGTCGATGGCGTCCCCCCAGTCCTTGAGGGTTGCCTCGGGTTCTTCTTCGAGAATTGCGTACAACTCACTGGCGTATTGGCCGAAGCGCTGTTCGGGCCACGCGGCGATGATCGCGTCGCCCGGCATCAGGGCCATCGCCAGATTCGGCAGGGGCGGAAGGTCGAAGCGTGCGCGCAGGGCGTTGAGCTTGTCCTGGGTCGGCTGGCTCAGGGGGCGCAGGTAGGCAGGAAAGCCCACCACCTGCACCACGCCACCGCTGTTTTTGATCAGCTGCAACTCCTTGTCACTGAGGTTGCGCGGGATGTCCACCGACGCCCTGGGTGCCGAATGGGAGGCCACCATCGGCGTACGGCTCAATTGCGCGACCTGTTCCAGGGCCTTGGTCGACATCTGCGACACGTCGATGATCACGCCCAGGTCATTGAGGCGCTGCACCGCTTGCTGGCCGATGGGCGACAGGCCCTCGAGGGCGTCGGCGGTGTCATTGAAAAACGGCAGCGGGCGCGATGAATCCGCCCAGGCGTTGTTGCCGATGTAGCTGAAACCGAACATGCGCATGCCGCGCGCCGCCCACAGGTCCAGCTGGTTCAGGTCGTTGCCCAGCGGGTAGGCGTTGAGCATGCTGATGAAGATCGCGAACTTGCCTTCGCCGTGCAGGCGGCGCATATCGTCCGGGGTATAGGCGATGCCCACTTGGTTGGGGAAGTCGCGGACCATGCCGGAGATGATTTTATAGCGCACCTCCTGCTCGTGGCGGGCCTCTTCGACAAAGCCGTCGGTGGGCTTGTGCGGGGCGTTGGGGCCGTTCCAGATCTCCGGCCAGCCGAAAATGGTCAAGGCCGCACCGGACAAGCGGCCGCGCGCCGCCTTGGCCAGGTCGAACTGGCCGCTGCCATCCTTGTCGGCTTCATTGCCGGCGGTGCCGAAATCCATGGGCACGGTGATATGGCTGTCGAACGACAACAGGCGATCCTGCATTTCGTTGGCTTGCTTGATCACCTCCAGCGGGTAGCCGGCGTTACCCTTGAACCAGTGATCCCAGGCCAGCAGGCCGGCCCCGGCGGCGACGGCCAGTGCCAGCGGCAGGCCGATATACAGCGCCTTTTTCGAACGTGGTTTTGTCATTGCCATCTCAGTCAGTTGAGGCCGTTGCTATCAGGGAAGAACGAGCGATGGCCGGGGAAATTTAGCCGGCGGCCCAGGGCCGGTAAATTTCCCCAGGTTGAAAACGTTCTAGCTCTGATTAAGCCGTTTCCTAAGGTAGACAATGACGATCTCTCGACGTGGGTTCATCGCAGGCCTGGCGCTGACCGGCGCGGCCGTGCCTGCGGCCTTTTATGCCCATCGCGAGCTGACACGGGAAGACGAATTTCCGGTCACCCCCGGCGAAGCCACGGTTGACCTGGCCGACACCCAGGGCCAGCACTTGGCGAACACCTTGCGCGGCGTGTGGAATCTGCGTCTGGAAGGCCGTGATGCCGGCCTCAAGGGCTTGCCGTTGCAGGGCCTGCAATTGCTGCTGGATGTCGCACCCCGTGGGCGGGGCTTGCGCGGGTATCTGGACACCGCCGAGAACCTGCGTGGCGACGGCGAACCACGCTACCGTGTCTTGGGCGATCTGCTGACGGGCGAGGGCGCGTTGCTTTATTGGCGGCTGATCGACCGCGATTCGGCGGCGGGCATTGCGGCCTACGAATTCAAGATGACCCTCGATGAAGTCTGGGCCGACTTCGGCAATGCCGGCAGCGCCACCCTCAGTGGGCAGATCCTCGACCTCGAGCGGCCGTTGGCATCGACCGAGCGCGACAACCGTTTTATCGCCCACAAACAGCTGTTCCCCGAAGCCCGCCAGCGTATCGGCCTCAACAAGGCCCTGCTGGCGTGGTTGATTGCTCCCGAACATCGCCTGTTTCACCAGCTGTGGCACGCCAGCCGTGACCAATGGCACAAACTCTCCGAGGAAAAACGCGAAGCCCTGCGCGGCATCGGCTGGCAACCCGGGCCGCGTGGCCAGGAGCGCGATGCGCGGGGCAAGCGCAAGGACCGTAACGGCTCGGGCATCGACTTCTTCTTCATGCACCGCCATATGCTCGGCACTGCCCGCTCCCTGCAGGAGCTGCCGTCATGGCCGCATTTCCCCGCGCCGCAGCCGGCGCTGGAGCGTGATCGCCAGGGCTTTTTGCGTTACTTCGACAACCACGACGGCTTTGCGCTGCCGCCCTGCTGGTCGGCGCCGGACGACGCCGATTACACCCAGTGGGTCAGCGACATCAAGGCCGCCGAGACCTACCACAGCAATTTCCAGGTGTGGGAATCCCAATACCGCGACCCACGCTACCTGGCCCGATTGACGCTCGGCCAATTGGGCTCGGAAATGGAACTGGGCCTGCACGACTGGCTGCACATGCGCTGGGCCTCGGTGCCGCGCGACCCCTCCAACGGCGCCCCGGTGCCGTTCGCCCGCGACCCTGCGGACTTTGCCGCGCGCTGGTATGCGCCGGAAAACGACTTCCTTGGCGATCCGTTTTCATCCCATGTCAACCCGGTGTTCTGGCACTTCCACGGGTGGATCGATGACCGTATCGAAGACTGGTTTCGCGCCCACGAACGCTTCAATCCCGGCGAAGTAACCCGGCTCGAAGTCAACGGCGTAGCCTGGTTTGCGCCGGGACGCTGGGTTGAAATAGGCGACCCCTGGCTGGGCCCGGACACCCATGGCTGCAGCACCACGCCGGGGTTGCAATCGGGACGCTCGATGGAAATGGACCCGGAAATCATGAAACTGGCCCTGCGCATCACCTTCGGCGCCGATGACGATCTGCTCAAGGGCCTGTTCAAGCGCGTGCCGCAGCGACCGTGGTATGCGCGGCACTTGAAGGTCAAGCGCGAAGCGTGAGGGCAGCCCGCCTACCTGTGGCGAGGGAGCTTGCACCCGTGACGGCCTCCCAATCGACACAGAAGATGGGTTAGACCGCTCAAGGACTGCTACGCAGTCCAGCGGGAGCAAGCTCCCTCGCCACAAAGTGCAGCGTAATGCAGTTTTCTGCGCTGCACACGTTGACACGTTGGTCGTTAGGCGTAACGATCAACTCAATTTTCAAAAATTGAGTTTCAGTTGTGGCAAAAATCCATAAACCCACTGATTTCGGCACGTTATTGAGTCGCCATGGCTTGCAGATTTTCGAGCTTGCACGCATTTTCAAGGCAGTCGATGACAAAGGCCGGTATCTGCATTGGGATGAATTTCGCCGTTACCCCACACCCGGCGTCGATAAGGAAGCGGCATGGGCCGCCATCAAGATGTCCCGGGCCTGTGCAAGCAAGACCCTTGAGCTCAAGAGCGAATGCGGTAGCGCTTTTTTCTTATGTTCCACGGATTTCAGTGATGCGGTGATTCATGCCGTCGAGTCTGTGACCTCCAGCCTGGGCGGTGCAGCAGCAGCGTCTCCTCAGTACCGCGATAATGCTCAGTACCTGGTCGATTCATTGATGATGGAGGAGGCCATCTCCAGTGCCCAGCTGGAAGGTGCGGCGACTACGCGCAAAATCGCCAAGGACATGCTGGCCAAGGAGCGTGCGCCGCAGAATGATGATGAGCGGATGATCCTCAACAACTATCACCTGATGAAACATGCCAAGTACCACCAGGGTGAAGCGCTGTCTGTCGGGTTGATCTGTGAGTTTCATGCCATCGCAACGGCGGGTATTGAAGAGGACGATGTTCGCCCTGGGCATATCAGGACGACCAACGATATTTTTGTTGGCGGCGCCGGGAATGAAATCATTCATCAACCACCTCAGGCCGCAGTGCTGCCGGACAGGCTCGAGGCGCTTTGCAGGTTTGCCAACGATCAGCATGACGGCCAAGGCGGCGCGCACTTTATCCATCCAGTGGTCAAGGCCATCATCCTTCATTTCATGCTGGGTTATGAACATCCCTTCAGAGACGGCAACGGTCGGACCGCACGCGCTTTGTTTTATTGGTTCATGCTCAAAAGTGGTTATTGGCCCTTTGAGTACATTTCCATCAGCGCACTGCTTAAAGAAGCCCCCATGCAATATGGGCGTTCGTATATCCATACGGAAACCGATGGGTTCGATCTGACCTATTTCGTCATCTATCAGTTGCGGATCATCGAACGCGCAATGAACGAATTCATGCTGTATTTCGAGGGTAAAAGACGAGAAGCCGTAGAGCTGATGAGCTGGTTGGATGCCCTTGATTTAAAGGAGGGGCTGAATTACCGACAGGGCCATTTCTTGAAGAAAGTGCTGCAGCATCCTGGGCGCATTTATACGCCCAAGGAACTCACCCATGACTATGACATTTCGGAAAACACCGCACGCAAGGATCTTGAAAAGCTGGTCGGTATGAAACTTTTATTCAAGGTACAGGAAGGAAAAAGTTTCCTATACATCGCGCGGGATGATGCGCAGGCCAACTTGAAGAAGCTGACAGCCATAGGTTGAGCGTTTCAAACCTGCTTTAACGCATAAATCGAAGACGAAAAAAAACCGGCTGATCAGGCCGGTTTGGGGTGTCCCTTCAACAGCAGGGGGTTATACCTGGTTGCTCAGCAAACGATCCGCACCGCCTTCAGCCAGGCCACGTTCCTGCAAACGATCCGCACCGCCTTCAGCCAGGCCACGTTCCTGCAAACGATCCGCACCGCCTTCAGCCAGGCCACGTTCCTGCAAGCGGTCTGCACCGCCTTCAGCCAGGCCACGTTCCTGCAAACGGTCTGCACCGCCTTCAGCCAGGCCACGTTCCTGCAAGCGATCGGCACCGCCTTCGGCAACGCGGGTTTCAATCAGACGTTCCGCGCCGCCTTCAGCGACTGCCGGGTGGGCGAAAGCGTTTGCAGCCAGTACCGAGAAAGCGAGGCTAAGCAAGAGTTGGCGTTTCATGAGTGTGTGCTCCGAGTGTCTTGGTTGGGTGCCGTTTGGCATGGGTTTGATGTTACGCGTCGCAGTTTTTAAGAGAACTTCATTGCGCTGATGGTGACTATCGATGCCAACAATGGTCATGGCATCTGCGGCAGTTCGTTGGGGCGCAGGTCGAACACCAGCACCTCGGCGTCTTCGCCGTGGCTCAGGCGAATCTCGCGCTCGTCCCGTACCCGCACACCGTCGCCTTCCTGCAAGCGCTGGCCATTGAGCTCGACGCTGCCGCGTGCCACATGGATGTAGGCGTAGCGATCCGGCGCCAGGTCCACTTGCGCGCTTTCATCGCCATCGAACAACCCGGCGTACACCCGTGCGTCCTGGCGAACGTTCAACGAACCGTCGGCGCCATCCGGCGAGATGATCAACTGCAGGCGCCCGCGTTTTTGCGCTTCACTGAAGTGCTCCTGCTGATAGCGCGGCTTGGCCCCGGCTTCGTTGGGCACGATCCAGATTTGCAGGAAGTGCACGCCCTGGCGCTGGCTGTGGTTGAATTCGCTGTGGGCCACGCCGCTGCCGGCACTCATCAGCTGCACATCACCGGGACGGATCACCGAGCCGGTGCCCAAAGTGTCCTTGTGTTCCAGGGCGCCTTCGAGCACATACGAGAAGATTTCCATGTCGCGGTGCGGGTGCTGGCCGAAGCCTTTGCCGGCGGCGACGCGGTCATCGTTGATCACCAGCAGGTCAGAAAAACCCTGCTCCTTGGGGTTCCAGTAGTTGGCGAAGGAGAAGGTGTGGAATGACTTCAACCAACCGTGATTGGCGGCGCCGCGTTCGGAAGCTTTGCGAAGAGTCAGCATGGTCCAGTCCTCAAGTGAGCGCGGGCTGCGAAATGCAGGGCGCTTGCGTTGAGAAGAAGGTTAATTGTTTACGGATAATTCATTAAGAAGATGGAATCTGAATAACTGTCATATCTGGGTTGACAGTCAAGTCATGCCATAATGCGCGTCGCCTTTCTACTTGATGGACATTCCCACCTATGAAAACCGTGGCCATGGCGCTGTTCCCGGACTTCCTGCTTCTCGACATGGCCGGGCCGCTCGAAGTGTTTTCGATTGCCAACCGCTACCTGCCGGCGGCCGACCACTACCGCATCCTCACCATCGGCACCGAGCCCGGCCCGTTGCGTGCCTCCAATGGCGTGATGGTGCAGACCGACCTGCTGCTGGAGCAGGCCCAGGCGGACTACGACCTGCTGCTGGTTCCGGGCGGCCCGGGTGCCTATAACGAATGCCACCCCGCGCTGCTGCCCTGGCTGAAGGCGGTGGCGCCACGGGCTCGACGTTTCGGTTCGATCTGCACCGGCGCCTTTGTGCTCGGGCATGCCGGCTTGCTGGACGGGCACCGCGTGACCACTCATTGGCACTATACCGAGCGCCTGATCAAGGCGTTCCCCCACGCCATGGTCGAGACTGATCGCATCTACCTGCAGGACCGGCGCCTGATCACCTCGGGCGGCGTCACTGCCGGTATCGACCTGGCCCTTTCGATTGTCGCCCAGGACCATGGCAAGCAAGTGGCGGTGGACGTGGCCAAGGTATTGCTGGTGGTGATGAAGCGCCAGGGTGGCCAGGCCCAGTTCAGCCCGATGACCGCTGCCGTGGCGCCCCAGGAAACCGCGATCACCCGTGTGCAGCACCACGTGCTGGCCCATCTCGACCAACCCTTTACCATCGAGTCCATGGCCGAGCTGGCCGGCATGAGTGCGCGCCACTTTGCGCGGCTGTTCGCCAAGGAAGTGCAGATGACACCCATGGCGTTCCTGCAAGGCGCGCGCATCGACCGCGCCCGGCAGTTGTTGGAAACCACCGATTTGCCGCTCAAGACCGTGGCCTTCCACGCCGGCTTCGGCAGCGTGCGGCATATGCGCTTTTTGTTCAGTGAAAAGCTCGGCCTGAACCCTACCCAATACCGACAACAGTTCAGTTAACGACACAATGTCCGTCTGAGGCACCCGATTGTCCGTATCGCTCCCCGTGCCGGGATTGTCCTGTCATCCCTAGCTGGCAAGATAAGCCCGAGCCCACGGAAAAGGATGCGCAGGCACTCAAGCACGGGTGTTTCAGCGCGGTTACGGACATGAATGATTCTGCGGCGGTGAGCTTTGGCCCCTACACCTTTCATCGGCACCAACGCCTGGTCAGCAAGGCCGGTTGGCCGGTGCCGCTGGGCGGGCGGGCGCTGGATATTCTCGCGGTGTTGCTGGAAGCACCGGGGCAATTTATCAGCAAGGCGACCTTGATCGAGCGGGTCTGGCCCAACAGCGTCGTCGAAGACAATAACCTGCGCGTGCACATTGTCGCGTTGCGTCGCGCCCTCGACGGGCAGCGTGTCATCCTCAACCACCCGCAGCGTGGCTACTGCTTCGCCGCGCCCGTGCAAGGCACACTGCCGACGCTGCCGGCACAGCACAACCTGGTGGCACGGCTCAGCCCGGTGCTCGGTCGCGATGAACTGGTGGCTGTGCTGGTGCGGCGCATCGCCGGGCAGCGCCTGTTGACCCTTACCGGGGTGGCCGGCATCGGCAAGAGTACGCTGGCCCTGGCCCTCGCCGAGCGCGTGGTGCCCCGCTATCGCGACGGGGTGTGGTGGGTCGACGTGACCAGCCTGCAAACCCCGGGCGAACTGCTCGGCCATCTGGTCACGGTATTACAGCTGGACCCCGCCGACAGCCTCGACGAGCTGGCCCGACAGTTAGCCTCGCGCCAGTTGTTGCTGGTACTCGATGGGGCCGACCTGCTGCTCGGTGCCTGTCGCACGCTGGTGCGCATATTGGGCGAACGGGCACCCCAGGTCAGCGTGCTGATCAGCAGCCGCGAAGCTTTGCTGGCGCCTGGTGAATGGGTGGTGCGGGTGCCACGGCTGAGCGTGCCGTCACCGTCGGCGTTGGCCAGTGTCGAGCAGGCCCTGGCCTGGCCTGCGGTGCAACTGTTCGTCACACGGGTACGCGCCAGCCAGCAGGGGTTTATGTTGCGGCCCCAGGAGTTGGCGCCGTTGCGTGAGATTTGCCGGCGGCTGGACGGCATCCCGTTGGCCCTTGAACTGGCCGCCGCCCAGGTCGACGCACTCGGCATCGGCGGTGTGCAGCAGCAATTGTGCATGGGCTTGCACGGGCTGAGCCGCGGGCGTCGCACCGCGGTGGAGCGGCATCGTTCACTGACCGCTGCGCTGGACTGGAGCTATGCGCGCCTGAGCCTGCCGGAGTGCTGGCTGTTCCTGCAGCTGGGCTTGTTCAAGATGGCGGTGACCCTGCCCACCTTGAGCGAAATGGTGAGCGGTACCGAGCTTGAACACGCCGACCTGGCTTACCTGCTGGCGCGTCTGGTGAATATGTCGCTGCTGGGCGTCGAGCCCGGCCTGGGCCCGACGCGCTATCGCTTGCTCAACTGCGTGCGCAGCTACGCGTTGGCGCAACTGCGTGACCCGCTTCAGGTAGCGCGCTTGCAACAAGGCTACGGGGAGTGCCTGGGCGCGTTTTCAGGCCGGCCGTTTGTCCTGCAGCTCGTCGAGCAGGCGGCGTACGCGCAGTAGATCCTGGGTGGCGAAGCCTTCGGTAAATCTTGCGTAGAGGGGGGTCAGCAAGTCGATGCCTGCCTGCTTGCGTCCTTGCTGTTGCCAAAGTTGTGCCAGGGAGCCCGCACACCGCAGCTCCCAGGCCAGGGCGCCTTGCTGGCGTGCCAGGCCGAGGGCTTCGAGCAGCAGCGTCTGCGCGCCCTGGGTATCACCTCGCAGCGCTGCCTGCCCGGCGTAGACCCGCAGGATCTCCGGGGCACACCAACCCGCCGCGCCACTGCGCGCCCGTTCGAGACCTGGCTCATCGACGTGCTGCATGCCGAAGGTGACCAGGGTGTCCTCGATCAGCCCCAGGCCCTGTAAATCCCCGTTGCACAGAATGCCGGCGTAATGCCCGGCCCAGGTCTGGAACAGTTGCACCGAATGCGTGTGGGACTGCTCCAGCAGCAGGCTTTGCAGGGTTTGCGCATCGTCTTCGGCACCGTTGTAACGGGCGATCACCACACCGGCCAGGGCCAGGGTGTAGCAGATCGACGTACCGTGGTTGATCTGCAGCGCCAGTTCCAGTGCCTGGCTGGCGGTGCGCCAGGCGCGTTCGGGAAAGCCCTGCAACCAGAGGATTCGCGCCAGCACGGTCAGGGACGCGACGCTCTGGTCGTATTGCACGCCGACGCCATGGGCGAAGCGGTTCACATGGGCGCTGTGGCTCATGCGCTGCAGCACCTGCTCGGCCTGCTGTCGGGCCAGCGCCTGATGGCCGGTGTAATGCTGGGCCAGGGCGCGCAAGCGTTGGGTGCTCAGGTCCAGCAGCGGCTCGGTGCGCGGGTCGAGGCGATCGAACTGCCTGCTCTGTTCCAGCGCTTGAACATAGCGCCCGGCGCACAGGTTCGCCGCCATGTGCCCGGAGACCGCACGCAACTGGCCGGCCAGGTCCTGGCGCTCTTCAGCCAGGCGTGCGGCGCCGACAAACGCGGCGATGGTCTGGGGCGCGGCACCCACGGCGTGGTAGGAGAGGCTGCCCAGGGCCAATTGCAGCTGCAGGGCCAATTGCGTGCAGGGCGCTTCGACCCGATCGATCAGCGCCAGTGCCTTGTCCACATAGCCGGCGTGCTCGCGCAGCAGCGACAGTTCCTGCCACAGGGGCATCGCACTGACCGTCAGGCGAATCGCCAGCAAGTGCCCGGCAGTGTCGGCAAAGCCCCAGTCGAGGGCGGCGCGCACGTCTTCACGCAGCGGGGCATAGCGGTCGATCCAGGGCTGTGTGGCAATCAGTTCCCAATCGCCCTGGGCCTGTTCCATCAGGGCCAGGCAGCGTGCCGCGTGGCGCTCGCGGGTGGCTTGCAGCTCGCCGGCGAGGCTGAGCTTTTCCAGGGCATAGGTGCGGGTGATATCGAGCAGGCGATAGACCATCTCGTCCTCGCTGGCGTCCACGTTCAGCAACGACTTGGCCACCAGTTGCGTGATCGAGCCCAGCACTTCGGTGGGGGCTATATGCTCCCCGGCGATCACCGCCGCCGCGCTGACCAGGCTGAAGCCGCCGCGAAACACCGCGAGCCGGCGCAGGCAGATTTTTTCGCAGTCGGTCAGCAGATCGAAGCTCCAGTCGAGCGTGGCCCGCAGGGTCTGCTGGCGGGGCAGGGCGCTGCGCCGCCCGCGGGTCAGCAGGCGGAAGTTATCTTCCATCTGCACCAAGAGCCCCGCTAAGCCGAAACGCTCGATCTGCGCGGCCACCAGCTCGATGGCCAGGGGAATGCCGTCCAGGCGCTGGCAGATATCGATCGCCAGCGGCAGTTCGGCGTCGCTGAGGGCAAAACTGTCTTGATGGGACATGGCGCGTTCGATCAGCAGCTGCATGGCCGGGTAACCCAGGGCCTGGGCGCGGTTGCCGGTGGCGGGCGGGCAAGTCAGCGGTTCGAGGCGTTGCACGTATTCACCTTCGGCGCGCAGGGCTTCGCGGCTGGTGGTGAGGATGTGCAGGTGCGGCGCATGGCGCAGCAGGGTTTCGCTGATCAGGGCGATGTCGTCGAGCAGGTGTTCGCAGTTGTCGATCACCAGCAGCATCTGGCGTGCCTGCAGGCTGCGGGCAAAGCCGGTCAGCGGCGCATGCTCGCCAGGCGGGACGCCGAGTAGGGCGGCGAGGTTGGGCAGGATCATCGAGGCGGCACTGAGTGGCGCCAGGTCGAGCAGGTGGATGCCGTCGCGGTAATGGCCGATCAGCAACTCCGCCACGCGCAGGGCGACGGTGGTCTTGCCGATGCCGCCGGCACCGGTGAGGGTGATGAAGCGTTGCTGCGGCAATTGCTGCACCAGGGCGTCGATCAGCGCCTGGCGGCCGAGCATGCGCGTGCGCCGCAGCGGCAGGTTGTGGCTTGGGCGTGGGGGCGCGCCGTCGGTGGGTAGCGTCATCGGTTCGATGCTCAGTGGCGCGACAAAACTGTAGCCGCGCTGGGCGACCGTGACGATATAGCGCTGCCCGGCCTGGCCGTCGCCCAGGGCCTTGCGCAACGCGGCCATGTGCACCCGCAGGTTGCCGTCTTCCACCACGCTTTTGGGCCAGACCCGCGCGATCAGTTCCTGCTTGCTCACCACATTGCCGGCGTGCTCGAGCAGGATCAGCAGGATATCCACCGCCCGCCGTCCCAGGCGCAGCGGGCGACCTGCCTCCAGCACCAGGCGCTCGCGCGGATGGATGCGGTAGGGGCCGAAGTGCACGGCCTGGTCGCTCAAGTCATTCATGGCTGCACGGGTTCAGGAGTCGGGGAAGGGCCAGCATATTCCAGGTGCATCAAGACCACTAGGCTGCGATTACCCCGGGTTTGGGACGCGAGTGGTGGTTTCGCCAGGTCATCGGGTTCACGCCTTCGCTGCGGGTGAACATATGACAGAAGTGCGCCTGGTCGCAGAAGCCACATTCCAGGCTGATTTGGGTGAGGCTCAGGGACGAGCCGGTGATCAGTTCCTTGGCGCGCAGGATGCGTTGCTGGCGAATCCATTCCTGGGGCGATACCCCCGTGGAGCACTTGAATGCGCGGGAAAAATGGCTGCGCGACAGGGCGCATGCCTGGGCCAGCTCGGCGATGCTCAGGCTTTCGCCGAGGTTGGCGAGAATCAGTTGCTTGGCGATACGCTCGCGCCGGGGGCATAGGCCTCCGGTGGCGGATAAACGAGGGGCATATTGCTCGAGTCGGGCCATGACAAATATCCGCAGTCGATGGGAGCGTTCCCGGTGAATGGATGCAGTGTAGACGCCGCTTATCTTGTTGCCGGACCGCCTGGCTGACGAGTTAATCGTTGTTAATTTCGCCAGGTGCGAGCGTGGAAAAGACAGCACAGGTATGCAATCCAGAGCGTTCCGGGCATGCTTTCCTGACCCTCTGCACACCGTTTGGATACCGCCATGAACCGCAACGACCTGCGCCGCGTCGACATGAACCTGCTGGTGATTTTCGAAGCGCTGATGTTCGAGAAAAACCTGACCCGGGTCGCCGAAAAACTCTTTATGGGCCAGCCGGCGGTGAGTGCGGCACTGGGCCGCCTGCGCGACTTGTTCGACGACCCGTTGCTGCTGCGCAACGGTCGCGGCATGGAACCCACGCCACGGGCGCTGGCGATACTCAAGGAACTGCAACCGGCCATGGACACCATTTCAGGCGCCGTCAGCCGCGCCAAGGATTTCGACCCTTCCACCAGCTGCGCGGTGTTTCGCATCGGCCTGTCCGACGATGCGGAGTTCGGGTTGTTTCCGCCATTGCTCAGTCGCCTGCGCGAAGAGGCGCCGGGCATCATCGTGGTGGTGCGCCGGGCCAACTTCCTGCTGATGTCGTCGCTGCTGGCCAGCGGCGAAATCTCGGTGGGGGTGAGCTACACCACGGAACTGCCGGCCAATGCCAAGCGCAAGAAACTGCGCGATATTCCATGCAAGGTCCTGCGCGGCGATGATGGCGAGGAGCCATTGACGCTGGACGATTATTGCGCCAGGCCCCATGCGATGGTGTCGTTCTCGGGCGACCTGAGCGGCAATATTGACCTGGATCTGGCACGCATCGGCCGCTCGCGGCGGGTGGTGCTGGCGGTGCCGCAGTTCAGCGGGTTGCGCGCCTTGCTGGCGGGGACGCAGATCATCGCGACCGTGCCGGACTACGCGGCCTGTGCGTTAACCGAAGGCACCCGCCTGCGGGCCGAGGACCCGCCGTTCGCGATTGATGCGGCAGAGCTGTCGATGGTGTGGAGCGGGGTGCATGACAATGACCCGGCCGAGCGCTGGTTGCGGGGGCGGATTGCGGAGCATATGGCGGCGGCGAACTGACTCCCACATAAAAGCCAAACAGCACATACATCCAATTCCCCGCCGTCCCAGCTCGGCAAACTTCCCCCATCGCTCAATGCCCTGGGGAAACACCCATCATGGACCCAACACCTAACACCAGCCCCGACGAAGTCGTCACGCTGGTCGTCAAGCACCGGGTCAAGCCCGGCCGCGAAACCGAGTACGAAGCCTGGCTGCGCCGCATCGTGCGCATTGCCGGTGAACGCCCCGGCCACCTTGGCGTCGACGTAGTGCGCAGCCAGCAGGGCGGCATGGCGCTGTTTACCTGCGTACTGCGCTACCGCTCCACCGACGCCCTGGAGTTGTGGCTCGAGTCGCCACAACGTCGGGCCCTGATCGATGAAGCGGCGCCAATGCTGGCCGACGGCGACCAGACTGAAATCGGCGGCGCCAATGAATTCTGGTTCGCCCCCCAGGCCGATGGCGCGGCCAAGCCGCCGCGCTGGAAACAGGCGGTGGTGAGCCTGTTTGTGATCCTGCCGCAAACCCTGCTCCTGCCGTTTATCTGGGGCCCGGTCCTGCGGTTGCACCCGTTTCTGTCCAACTACGTGGTCTCCACCTTCCTGGTCACCCTGACCATCGTGCTGCTGGTGGTTTACCTGCTGATGCCGGCCGCCACCCGCCTGTTCGCTCCCTGGCTTGAAGCCTCTGAAAAGGAAACCCTATGAACGCCGATCTGATTCTGTTCAATGGCCAGTTCCACACCGTGGACCGGGAAAATCCACGCGCCACCGCCGTCGCCATCCGTGACGGACGCTTCGTCGCCGTGGGCACTGACGGTGAAGCCATGGCCCTGCGCGGCAGCGGCACCCAGGTCATCGACCTCAAGGGCCGCACCGTGATTCCCGGCCTTAACGACTCGCACCTGCACCTGATCCGTGGCGGGCTGAACTACAACCTCGAGTTGCGCTGGGAAGGCGTGCCGTCCCTGGCCGATGCCTTGCGCATGCTCAAGGACCAGGCCGACCGCACCCCCACGCCGCAGTGGGTGCGCGTGGTGGGCGGCTGGAACGAATTCCAGTTTGCCGAAAAACGCATGCCGACCCTGGAGGAGCTCAACCAGGCTGCGCCGGACACGCCGGTGTTCGTGCTGCACCTGTACGACCGCGCCTTGCTCAACCGGGCCGCGTTGCGCGTAGCCGGTTACACCAAGGACACGCCGAATCCACCAGGCGGCGAGATCGTGCGCGACAGTAACGGCAACCCCACCGGCATGCTGGTGGCGCGCCCT
The DNA here is from genome assembly GCF_003852375.1 of Pseudomonas sp. R4-34-07. NCBI lineage: Bacteria > Pseudomonadati > Pseudomonadota > Gammaproteobacteria > Pseudomonadales > Pseudomonadaceae > Pseudomonas > Pseudomonas sp. R4-34-07. The sequence continues at coordinate 2,567,287 of NZ_CP027760.1, forward strand.
AACGCGATGATCCTTTATTCGACCTTGGCCAAAGGCCCGAAACTGCCCTTGGAATATCAAGTCAACTCCACCCGCCAGTTCATGCGTGAACTCAATCGCCTGGGCCTGACCAGCGCCATCGATGCCGGCGGCGGTTTCCAGAACTATCCCGACGACTACGCGGTGATCGAGCAACTGGCCAAGGACCAGCAGTTGACGGTGCGCATCGCCTACAACCTGTTCACCCAGAAGCCCAAGGAAGAGCTCAGCGACTTCAAGAATTGGACCGGCAGCGTCACTCTGCACCAGGGCGATGACTACCTGCGCCACAACGGCGCCGGCGAGATGCTGGTGTTTTCGGCTGCCGACTTCGAAGACTTCCTCGAACCGCGCCCGGACCTGCCGCTGACCATGGAACAGGAGCTGGAACCGGTGGTACGCCATCTGGTGGAACAGCGCTGGCCGTTCCGCCTGCACGCCACGTACGACGAGTCGATCTCGCGCATGCTCGACGTGTTCGAAAAGGTCAACCGCGACATACCGTTCAATGGCCTGCCGTGGTTCTTCGACCATGCCGAAACCATCACCCCGAAAAACATCGAGCGTGTGCGCGCCCTGGGCGGCGGCATTGCGATCCAGGACCGCATGGCGTTCCAGGGCGAATATTTCGTGGAGCGTTACGGTGCCAAGGCCGCCGAGGCCACGCCGCCGATCAAGCGCATGCTCGCCGAAGGTGTACCGGTAGGCGCGGGCACCGACGCCACGCGGGTGTCGAGCTACAACCCGTGGACCTCGCTGTACTGGATGGTCAGCGGCCGCACCGTCGGTGGCCTGGAGCTGCACGCCGAGGGCTTGCCGCGCCTCACCGCGTTGGAACTGTTTACCCACGGCAGCGCTTGGTTTTCGTCCGAACAGGGCAAGAAAGGCCAGATCAAGGTCGGCCAACTGGCAGACGTGGCGGCGTTGTCGGCGGATTTTTTCAGTGTCGATGAAGAAGCCATCAAGTGGATCGAGTCGGTACTGACCGTGGTCGGCGGCAAGGTCGTCTACGGCGCCGGTGACTTCGAAGATTACGCACCGCCGCGCGTTCCGGTACTGCCGGACTGGTCGCCGGTGGTCAAGGTACCGGGGCACTGGCGCCCCAGCTCACCGCTGCAAGCTCAAGTTCACCAGTGCAGCGGCCCGTGTGGCGTGCATTCCCACAGCCATGAAAAAGCCCGCCTTTCCAGCGTGCCGGTCAGCGACTTCCAGGGTTTCTGGGGTGCGTTTGGCTGTTCGTGCTTTGCCTTCTGATTGTCACTACCCAAAGGAGTTACCCGCATGACTTATTCGCGTTTGAACAAAGATGATGCTGTTGTACTGCTGGTCGATCACCAGACCGGCCTGATTTCGCTGGTGCAGGATTTCTCCCCCAACGAATTCAAGAACAACGTACTGGCCCTGGCCGACGTGGCGAAGTTCTTCAACCTGCCGACCATCCTGACCACCAGCTTCGAAAGCGGCCCCAACGGCCCGCTGGTACCGGAACTCAAGGCGCTGTTCCCGGACGCGCCGTACATCGCCCGCCCTGGCCAGATCAACGCCTGGGACAACGAAGAGTTCGTCAAGGCTGTCAAGGCGACCGGCCGCAAGCAGATCATCATTGCCGGCGTGGTGACCGATGTGTGCGTCGCGTTCCCGACCCTGTGTGCCCTCGATGAAGGCTTTGAGGTGTTCGTGGTCACCGACGCCTCCGGCACCTTCAACGAAACCGTGCAACAAGCCGCCTGGGCGCGCATGACCGCTGCCGGTGCGCAACTGGTGAACTGGTTCGCCGTGGCCTGCGAGCTGCAGGTTGACTGGCGCAACGACATGGAAGGCCTGGCCAACCTGCTGTCGCCGCGCATCCCCAACTACCGCAACCTGATGAACAGCTACTCGGCGTTCACCGCCAAGTAACTCGTCCTCAAACCTGTCGGTAATCCATGTGGGAGGGGGCTTGCCCCCGATAGCGGTGTATCAGTCAGCTTATTTGTAGCTGACCGACCGCTATCGGGAGCAAGCCCCCTCCCACATTTGCCTGTGTTCACATTTTGATTTGTGGTGCTGCGACCAACCGGTTATAAAACAGCCCATCGTCCACCGAGAAGCGACAATGAACCCTTTCGAAGACATGCGCCTGTTTTGCCAGGTCATGGAATCCGGCAGTTTCACCGCCGCCGCCGAGCAACTGGGCCTGTCCAAGCAGTTTGTCAGCCGCCGTCTGATTCAGCTCGAGGATCGTCTCGGCGTGCGCCTGCTCAACCGCTCCACGCGTCGCCTGGATGTCACGCCACTGGGCCAGAGTTACTACGAATCCGCCTTGCGCCTGCTCAGTGATGTGGAGCAAGTGGAGCAGGGCATCGCCGGTCAAAACAGCGAACCGCGCGGCACCATTCGCCTCAGCGCGCCGTTGTCGTTTGCCATGGCGCATCTGGGTTGCCTGTTGCCGCTGTTCTTGCAACGCTATCCCGAGGTGGCGGTGGAAGTCGACCTCAGCGACCGCCCGGTGGACCTGATCGGTGAAGGCTACGACCTGGTGTTGCGCATCGGCACCCTGGAAGATTCCACCTTGATCGCCCGTCGTATCGCCAGCATCCCCCGTGTCTACTGCGCCAGCCCCGACTACCTGGCCCTGCGCGGCACCCCGCAAAAGCCCGATGACCTCGCCGCCCACGATTGCCTGCCCTACGGCCACGGCCGCCACGTGCAATGGCGCTTCAAGGGCAAGCTGCAAGCGCTGAACGTGAGCGGGCGCATGCGCGTCAATAACGGCGATCTGCTGCGTGACACCGCGATTGCCGGCCTGGGCGTGACCTACCTGCCGACCTTTATCGTCGGCGACGCGTTGAAGGACGGCCGCCTGGTCAGCGTACTGGACGCGTTCGCCCCCGAAGCCCTGACCTTGTCGGCGGTATACCCCCAGCATCGGCAGAGTTCGCGGCCGGTGCAGGCGTTGGTCGAGTTCCTGCGCGAACGCCTGGCTAGCGGCTGCTGAACAACTGGCGGATCAGGCTGGGCGTGCTGCCGGTCCAGCGCTTGAACGCGCGCCGAAAGTTCGCCGCATCGTTGAAGTTCAGGTACGCGGCGACTTCATCGTTGCTCAAGCCTTTGACCTGATACAGGTGCAACGCCATGTGCTTGCGTACCCGGTCCACCTGTTGCTGAAAGCCGGTGTCGTGCTTGTGCAGCTTGCGCTTGAGGGTCGCCGGGCTCATAGCGAAGGCCAGTGCGGCCTGTTCCAGGCTCGGCGGCTGGCGTACGTGCTCGCGCAGGTAGTCATGGAGGCAGTCGAGGAAGCTGGCGGCAAAGCCCAACTGGTCGATCTGCTCGCGGGCGTGCTGGCGCGCCACCTGGCCTGCCGTGGCCGAGGCACCGGGCCAGGCGCGGGTCAGGTACTCGCGCGGCAGGCACATCATGTCCAATGGACGTTCGAAGCGCGTGTGTTCGCCCAGGTGTACCCAGTATTGCTCCACATAGCGCGGCTCGGCGTGGCTGAAAGCGCACACCCACGGCAGGCGCTGGCCGCTGAGCCATTGGCTCATGGCCACCAGCGAGGTCATGCTCGCCTCCAGCACAAAGCGCCAGTGCTCGCCGGCGCCGCAACTGTCCCGCCAGTACAGGTAGGCATGGTGCTCATCCAGCTCCAGGTTCAACGTGACCAGCGGGCTGAGCAGCACCTGTTGCTGGATCAGGATCTCCAGCGCCTGGTGCAGATTCTGCGCATGCCCCAGTGCATGGCTGGCCGCGCCATAGTGGCCGGGCAGCAAGCGTTGGCCAAACAGGAAACTGCTGTCATCGGCGTCCAGCAACTTGCGACTGTTGCCGATCACGTCGAGGAACTGCCGGGGGCTCAAGCGGGCGTTGCCGGCCAGGATGTCTTCGTGGAACAGCCCGGTGCCGCGCAGCAGGCGATGGCTGTCGATGTCCCGGGACAAGGCCAGGTCGATCAACGTGGCGGGTTGGTAATGGCCGGGGATGAAGCGGCTGTCGCTTTCATACCAGCTGGCTTTCACGGCCATCTCAGGCGCTTTTCGCAAGGGGTTGCTTGGCCCGCGCCAGCGCCAGGTTCAAGCGCCTGAGCAGGTCGTGGGGCGACTCGTCCAGGGCCATTACCACCGCCGTGGTCGCCGCCAGTTGCAGGCGTTCGCCCTGCAGCCGGGTTTTGTGCGCCAGGCTCTGCACCGCTTGCTGCAACTCCAGCGCCAACCCCTGGGCCTGGCGCTCGCCGGTATTGGCCAGCAGCACCACAAAGCGGTCGCCGGCCAGGCGGCACAGCAGGTCCTGGCGGCGCAGGTTGAGCAACAGCACATGGCTGACCGCCTGCAGTACCGCATCGCCCTCGGCATGCCCGTAGGCCTGGTTGATGGCGGCAAAGTGGTCCAGGTCCAGGGCCAGCAGCGACAGCGGTTGCTGCTGGTCGCGGCTGTCGTGCAGGCTGCTTTCGAGCTGGCGCTTGAAGTAGTCGGCACCGGCCAGGGGCGTGAGTTTGTCGAACAGCCGATGCTCGCGGAACAGGCGCTCACGCTTTTCCATCTGTGCGCTGATCGCCAGTTGTTCGCGGTGCCAGTGGTAGATGCCGATCGTCAGCAGGATCATGCCCACCGGCATCGGCCCCGACTCCAGCCAGTGGTCCCAGGTGATGCTGTCGGGCAGGCGAATGAACTCGTCGAGGCTGTCGATCCACCAGGAAAAAAAGATACACGACAGGCCCAGTGCCAAGTAGTTGGTGACCCGCCCGGCGGGGCGGCTTTTCAGCACCAGGCCCAGCCATATCAACGCGAGCAGCGCCGAACCGCCTTCACCGACGATATCCAGCCACACCCACTCACTGAGGCTTTTGAGCTCGCCGCAGGCCAGGTGCAGGATCAGCCCGAGGTTGGCGGCGATCAGCAGCAGGGCGAGCTTCCAGCGATGGGGTTTGAGCACGCAGAACATGGGTGCGGGTCCTTGGATGAGCCAGTCGTGAGCGCCAGCACAGCAGATGCATGTGACGGTTGGATGACGGTGGGGGAGGGTCGGATCAGCTCACGTCAAAGGGCGATGAACATCAAAATGTGGGAGGGGGCTTGCTCCCGATAGCGGTATATCAGCCAGCCTATTTGTCGCTGACCCACCGCTATCGGGAGCAAGCCCCCTCCCACAGGGGAACTGCTGAGGTCATATCAGCTCATTTCAGGCCGAAAACCTTTGCTAACCCCCGGTTTACGGGCCTTCACACCGAGTTCTGTCACAGAACCGTCATCCCGCACCCCTAGCTTGCCCTTCCAGTTGCCGGGCCCCTTGCCTGGCGCCAACGGATTCTTGGGGAGGGTTTCATGTACAAGCGCACCGGGCTCGTCAGCTTTACGCTTACCGCCTTGGCCCTGGCGATCACCTGCGAGCGGCTCAATGCTGCCGAGACCGAGCATGTCGAGGTGGTTGGCCAGGCCGCCGCCATCGGCAGCGCCCTCAAGGAACAGCGCAGCTCCGACAGCATCAAGAGCGTGGTGCATGCCGACGGCGTGGCGCAGTTGCCGGACGAGAACGTTGCCGAGGCGGTGCAGCGCCTGCCGGGGATCAGTGTGGAGCGCGACCAGGGCGAAGGCCGGTTTGTCAGCGTGCGCGGCCTGGGCCCGGACCTCAACAGCGTGACTATCAACGGCACCCTGGTGCCGTCGCCCGAGAGCGAGCGCCGCGCGGTGGCCCTCGACGTACTGCCCTCGGAACTGGTGCAGTCGCTGTCGGTGATCAAGACCCTCACGCCGGACATGGACGCCAACTCCCTCGGCGGTACCGTCGACGTGAAGAGTCTGTCGGCGTTCGACCACAAGGGCCTGTTCTATACCGGCAGCACCGAGGCCAGCTATGACAAGAACACCGCCCAGACCAGCCCGAAATTCTCCGGCGCCGCCAGCAACCGCTTCAGCCTCGGCGACGGTGTCGACAACTTCGGCGTGGCCGCGGCCCTCAGTTGGCAGCAGCGTGATTTCGGCTCGGACAACGTCGAGACCGGCGGCGCCTGGGATTTCAGCAACGGCGCCAGGCTCAACGAGTTCGAACAGCGCGACTACGACATCCGCCGCGAACGCGCCGGTGGTGGGCTGAACTTCGACTACAAGCCTGATGACCTGAGCAGCTACTACCTGCGCACCCTCTACAGTCGCTACAAGGACACCGAAACCCGCAACGCCGCCAGCTTCGAATTCGCAGACCCCCAGGCGCCGGGCGAACTGGGCGAGGCCGAGGGCAAGCGCAAGCTGAAGAACCGCGAGGAAACCCAGCAAATCCAGTCCTACGTGTTCGGCGGCGAACGCATGCTTGGCCTCTGGACCTTGAGCGGCCAGGCCGGCTACAGCCGCTCCAGTGAAGACAGCCCGGCGCATATCGCCGGGGCCACCTTCGACGGCGGTGACTTTGCCGACAGCGGCTTCTACGACACGGCCAAGCCACGCCCGATCATCGGCAGCGGCTTCTATGACCCCGGCAATTTCACCCTCGACAAGGTCGACTGGGAAAAACAGCACACCCAGGACACCGAGAAAAACCTGCGACTGGACCTGGCCCGCGACTATGACCTGAGTGGCTACGCCTCCCAGTTCAAGTTCGGCGGCAAGGTCAGCCGGCGCCACAAGGACAACGACCTGGAGGCCTGGGTCTACAAGGACCTGGATGAACAGGGCTTGACTGACGAACAGCTCAACCTCAACCAATTCCAGAAGGGCAATGTCGACTACCGTCTTGGCCGCTTCGGGCCGGGCATCAGCGCGGGTAACATCCGCCAACTGATCGGCGGCCTCAACCGCGATGACTTCTACGACCCCACCGAATCCCGGGTCAACGACTTCACCATCCACGAAGACATCAACGCCGGCTACCTGATGAACACCGTCGATATCGACGACTGGCGCTTCATCGCCGGGATGCGCTACGAGGGCACCGAGTTCGACGCAAAAGGCACCGGCGCCACGGACGGCCAGTTCAGCGCCACCGAGACCAAACGCCGTTATCACCACTGGCTGCCAGGCCTGCATGCGCGCTACCAGATCGACAAGAACACCCAGGTGCGGGCTGCCTGGACCAAATCCGTGGTGCGCCCGACCTTTGGCCAACTGGCCCCCGGTTTCGTGATCGACGATGACGAAGCCACCTTCGGCAACCCGGACCTCAAGCCCTTGGAATCGAGCAACCTGGACCTGGGCATCGAACACTTCATGGGCCGCGCCGGTACCGTGTCGGCGTTCGTGTTCTACAAGGACATCCAGAATTTCGTCTACAACACCGACGTCGCCGGCACTGGTGCCTGGGCCAACTTTGCCGAGGCCCACACCTTCGCCAACGGCGACAGCGCCAAGCTGTATGGCCTGGAACTGGCCTACTCGCAAAAATTCGACTGGCTGCCCGCGCCGTGGAACGGCCTGCTGATCGGCGCCAACAGCACCTTCAGCCGCTCCAGCGCGGATATCGAGGGCTTCGACAGCGCCAGCGGCGGTAACCGCAAGCGCAACATCAGCCTGCCCAACCAGTCGGACACCGTCGGCAACCTGATGCTGGGCTGGGAAGACGACAGGCTCAGCCTGCGCGTTTCGGCCAACTACAAGTCGGCCTACCTGTACGAGCTGGCGTCGATCAACGACAAGGCCCACGACCTGCATGTGGATGCGCAGACCTTCGTCGATTTCAGCGCGCGCTATTCGCTGAGCAAAAACCTGCAAGTCAGCTTCGAGGCGCAGAACCTCACGGATGAGTCGTACTTCGTCTACACCGGCCACCGCAGCTACAACGGCCAGTACGAAGAGTACGGGCCTACTTACAAGCTGGGCCTGACCTTCACTCATTTTTGAATTCAACCCATTCCCAAAGTGGGAGGGGGCTTGCTCCCGATAGCGGTGTGTCTGGCAGCACATGCATTGACTGAGCCACCGCTATCGGGAGCAAGCCCCCTCCCACATTGGATCTCCATCGTATTCGAAGGATTTGCTTGTTCATGAGAATTTCCAAGCTGTATCTGCTGATCGCCCTGGTCACCAGCGCCAATGCGTTCGCCATCGACATGACCCCGTGGGCACCCAGCCTGAAAGCCGAAGCCGTGGTCTTCCTGCCCAACGCCACTGAACGCCTCGCCGCCAGCACCCGCGATGGTCTGTTACTGCTTGACGAAAAAGGCGCCGAACTGGCCCGGTTCAAGGGTAATTTCAGCAGCCTCGACACACGCACCGTCGGTGCTCAAACGCTGGTTGCCAGCCTCGACAACGATCGCCAACAGGCCTTGCTGATCAGCCTGGACAGCGCCGGCAAAACCTGGGGCAAACCTTTGTACCTGCCGACCCGCGATTACCCGGTGAACGGCCTGTGCCTGTACCGCGATTCGGCGGCCAACCTGTTTGTGTTCCTGGTGGGCGAGGAGGGCAAGGGCGAGCAATGGCTGGTGGGCAACGACGCGACGCTGCTGGCCCAGGCGCAGCGTGTACGCGGGCTGCCGCTGCCGCCATCGGCGCAGTTTTGCCAGGTGGACGATGCAGCCGCGCGCCTGGTGGTGAACGAGGCCAATATCGGCTGGTGGGCCTACCCGGCGCACCCGGAAGCCGCGGTGAAACGCACGCCCGTGGCGCTATTCGATAACCCCGCGCGCGAAGCCGGCGCCATGGCGTTGGTGCCGGGTGGAATGGTGGCCCTGGACCCGAAAACCGCGCAATTGCATCTGTTCCAGCAAACCGGCGAACGTTGGGTCGAGCAGCCGAGCCTGCGCTTGCCGGGCCTCAAGGAGCCGGAGCAACTGGCGATCCACGGCCGGCAGTTGCTGGTACGCGATGACGACAGCGGCCAGCTGTATCAGGGCCGCCTCGACTGGCAGGCCACACCGGTGCCAGTTGCCCCGGTGCTGCCGCAGGTCGCCGCAGTACGCCAGACCGAACCGGTGAGCCGCCAGGGCGATGCGGCGGATGATCCCGCGATCTGGATTCACCCGCACACCCCCGCGAACAGTCGCGTGCTGGGCACCAACAAAAAACAGGGCCTGCTGGCCTACGACCTCAACGGCAAGCTGTTGCAGGAACTGGCCGTGGGGCGCCTGAACAACGTCGACGTGCGCCCCAACTTCAAGCTTGGCGCACAGACCGTCGACCTCGCCGTCGCCAGCAATCGCGATCGCAACAGCCTGAGCCTGTTCAGCATCGACCGTGAAAGTGGCGAGCTGCAGGCAGCCGGCGAAGTGCCGACGCCGCTCAAGGAAATCTACGGCATCTGCCTGTTCCAGCCCGCCAGCGGCGAGCTCTATGCGATCGCCAATGGCAAGGACGGCACCTTCCTGCAATACCGCCTGAGTGCGCCGGCCGGGCGTGTGCAGGGCGAGTTGGTGCGCCAGTTCAAGGTCGACAGCCAGCCGGAAGGCTGCGTGGCCGATGATCAACGCCAGCGCTTGTTTCTCGGGGAAGAAGACGTCGGCGTGTGGGCGGTGGATGCCCGCGCCGACCAGCCCGCGACGCTGACCAGCGTGATCAAGGTGGGCGCGCAGCTGCATGCGGACGTCGAGGGCCTGGCGCTGTATCAGAGCCCTGCACGGGATTACCTGGTGGTCTCCAGCCAGGGCAATGACAGCTACCTGGTGCTCGACGCCGAACCGCCGTTCGCCGTGCGAGGGGCGTTTCGCGTCGGTTTGAACGCCGCCGCCGGCATCGATGGCGCCTCGGAAACCGATGGCCTCGAGGCTACCGCCGTCAACCTGGGTGGGCCGTGGAGCCAAGGCATGCTGGTGGTGCAGGACGGGCGCAAGCGCATGCCCGAGCAAGCCCAGAACTTCAAGTTCGTGCCCTGGGCCGAGGTGACTCGCGCATTGAAATTACCCTGAGCTGTCATCACCCAGTCACGCGTTTTTAATCGAATAGGAGCTTCACCATGCATGCGACGATGGAACATATGACGACCTGGAGCTTGATCAGCGACGCCAGCCTGTTGGTCAAGGCGGTCATGGTCACCTTGCTGTTGGCATCCTTGATCAGTTGGTACCTGATCATCCGGCGCGGCAGTGTGCTGCGGCGCCTGGAGCGGCAGTTGCACGCCTTCGTGGTGCGCTTTCGCGCCGCATCGGATCTGCAACCGCTGTATCGCGACGCCGTGCAGGCGGGCGAGGGCGGTGTGGCGCCGATTTTTATCGCCGGCCTGCAGGAATACCAGCACCTGCACCACCACGATCCCGCAGTGCTCGAAAGCGTGGAGCGCGCCTTGCAGGTTGCGATCACCGAGCAGGAGCTGGAGCTGGAAAAGGGCCTGCAATTTCTCGCGACAGTGGGCTCGGTCAGCCCCTACATCGGCCTGTTCGGCACGGTATGGGGCATCATGAATTCCTTCCTCGGCTTGTCCCAGGTGCAACAGGCCACGCTGTCGACGGTGGCGCCGGGCATCGCCGAAGCCTTGATTGCCACGGCCATCGGCCTGTTCGCGGCGATCCCGGCCGTGATCGCCTATAACCGCTTTGCCGCGCGCAGCCAGAGCCTGCTCACCCGTTACTACGCCTTCGGCAACGAACTGCAAGTGCGCCTGCACCGTGCCCTGCGCGGTACCCCGATCAACCTGGCCGTGGCCGCCTGAACAAGGAGCGAACCGATGTTGACCAGGCCGCAACGCAAGCACGGGCCCAAGGCGGAAATGAACGTGGTGCCTTACATCGATGTGATGCTGGTGCTGCTGGTGATTTTCATGGTCACCGCGCCCATGCTGACCCAGGGTGTGAAGATCGAGTTGCCCAAGGTCGCCGCCGAGGCGCTGGCCACCGACACCCGCCAGCAGATCCTCACGCTGTCGGTGCAGGCGGACGGCGGTTACTACTGGAACCTGGGCGGCGAGCTCGACACCCGCAACCAGACCGACAGCGCCGTGAGCCTGGAGGAAATGGGCGCCAAGGTCATGCAGGTGGTGGCGGCGCGCAGCGACACCCAGGTGTATATCCGCGCGGACGACAACGCGGGGTACGGCCGCGTGGTGGCGGCCATGGCGGTGTTGCAGAAGGGCGGTGTCAGCAACCTGGGGCTGGTGACCGAGGCCCCGCAATGACGGCGATGATCATGCACAGCCCGACACAGGCGCGGGCGCTACACAGCGACGGGATGTTGCGCGTTAGCCTGGCGGCAAGCCTCGCCGTGGCGTTGCATGTGGCGGTAGTGGCGGCACTGATGCTGGGCTGGACGCCGGAGAAACTGGTGGCGGACGCGCCACGGGCGATGCACACGCAACTGGTGATGATGCCGGCGCCGGCGCCTGAGCTTGTAGCGCCCGCATTGCCTGAGCCGGTTGCGGTCCCGGTACCGGTACCGGCCAAACCGACGGTTGACCCGCAGATCCAGGCGCAGAAAATCGAGAAGGCCGCTCTGGCGCGCAAACGGGTCGAAGCGCAGAAAATCGAGCAGCAACAGCAGCGCCTGGCCACCGAGCAACGCAATCGGGAGCTGGAACAGCAACGCCTGAACCAGGAGCGTGTGGCTTCCGAGAAAGCCCAAGTTGCTGTACCGGTAACCACTCCGGCGTTCGACAGCCGCCAATATCAGCCCTTGAGCAAGGAAGCGCCGGACTACCCGGAGCGCGCACTGGACAAAAATATTGAAGGCGACTGTTCGGTGGAATACACCGTCAATACCCAGGGCCGTGTGGAAAATCCCAAGGTGCTGGACGGCTGTCACCCGTTGTTTATCCGGCCTTCGCTGGCGGCGGCGAATACCTTTCGCTATCAGCCCAGGGTCGTCGACGGCCAGCCAGTCGCCGTGCCGGCGGTGCGCAACACTTTTCACTACCGCATCAAATAATGGCTGACACCGAACCAATGTGGGAGGGGGCTTGCTCCCGATTGCTGAGTGTCAGCCACTGCATCTTTTGACTGACCCACCGCTATCGGGAGCAAGCCCCCTCCCACAGTTGGTTTTGCATCAGGCGTTCGCTACGTTGGCTAACTCAAGGCCGTCCAAATAGCGCTCCAGATTGGCCAGAAACGTATCGGCAATCTCATTGCGGCTATCGGTCGAAATCGCCGACGTATGCGGCGACAACCGCACCCTCGGATGGCTGTACAACGGATGCCCATCCGGCAACGGCTCCGGCTCGGTCACGTCCAGTGACGCCAGGCCGATCTGGCCGTTATCCAACGCTTCCAACAATGCTTCCTGATCCAGCAACCCACCGCGCGCGATATTGATCAGGTGCAGCCCCGGCTTGGCGCTGCCCAGCACATCACGGTTGATGATATGCCGCGTGGCCTCGGTCAGCGGTGCTGCCACCACCAGGTGGTCGGCACGGGCGAACAGGTCGTGGATGTCCTTGGCGGCTTCTACACCCACGCCAAACGGTGCCTGGCTCTGCCGCAACGCCACGACATTGATGCCCAGGGCCAGGGCTTTCTGCGCCAGGCTTTGACCAATCGCGCCGAAGCCGAGGATGCCCAGGGTGGTGCCCTTGAGTGGGCGCAGGGCGGTGAATTGCCAGTGCGCGTCTTTCACCCAAATGTCCGGCAAATGCTTGGACGCGGCAAAGATCGCCGCCAGGGCGAACTCGGCGAGGTTGTCGGCGGCGCTGCCCCGTGAGGTGGTGACAGGAGGGCCGTTGAACAGCCAATGCGGGTAGAAGTCGATGCCCGATGACACCAGGTGCACCCATTGTGCGCCGTAGGGCCAGCCCGGTGGTGGCGTATCCGGTGCGGTGTAGCCGCGCACATTGATAGGGCGCAGCAGCAGGATATTCGCCTGGGGCGGCAGGTCGCTCGGCACGCCGGCGGGCACGCCGATCACCTGGGCGTGGGGGTGCCGCGTGGCCAGACGTGCGCGGATCACCTCGTTGTAGTCCTCGTCCAACTGGCTGGCAATAATCAGCTGACTCATGTGCGTTCCTTCTGGCGTTGGGCGAACACCGCTTTACCGACGCCTTGCAGCACGGCGTCGTTCTGCGGGGTGTGGACGCGACTGCACAGCACATCGCGGTAGTGCCGTTGCAGTGGGCTGTGCCGTGACAGGCCGGGGTTGCCCGAGGCTTCGATGGCCAACTCGACCGCGCGGATAGCGTTGCCAGTCACCAGGTACTTCAATTGCGCCGCGTTGGCGGCCGGCGTATGGCCGTCGGCGGCGGCATCGAGCAGGCTGCGGTTGGCAAACAGCAGGGTGTCGATATGGCCGACGGTTTCCTGGAAACGCGGCAAGGTGGACAGCGCCGCGCCGAGATTCGACGGCTGGCGTTCTTCGAGCCAGTTCACCAGCCAGTCCCGCGCGGCCTGGGCCACGGCGTCGTACACCGAGGACAGCAGCACTGACATCCACAGCAGGCCTTCGCCATCCAGCTCCGGCTGCGGCGCGCTGCGCGGGCTGACGCTGACGGCGTGGTCCAGCGGCACCAGCACGTTGTCGAGCACCACTTCATGGCTGCAGGTGGCGCGCATGCCCAGGTGATCCCAGGTATCGATGATGCTCACGCCGGGGCTGTCCTTGGGCACCAGCCAGGCGCCCACCAGCGGGTCGGCATCGTCGCTGCGCGCCCACACGCTGAACCAGCTCAGGCCATGGCTGCCGGTGGAGTAGATTTTGCGCCCGCTGATACGCCAGCCCTCGGCGCTGCGTACGGCGGTGGTCGCCGGCAAGCCGCCACGGGCCGGTGTGCCCAGGTCGGGCTCGACGCGCAGGGCATTGATCAGCGCGCCATGGCGCACCGCGTCCTCGCCGACGCGCACACGCAAGTGCCGGGGCCAGGTCTTGCTGTCCTGCAAACGGCTGTGCTGCAGGTATTGCATCACCAGGATCAGCGCGGTGGAGGGCTCGCCCTTGGCAATCGCGCTGATGGCCTTGCGCGCCAGGGGCAGGCTGGCACCGCCGCCGCCGAGGGCGCTGGGCACGGTGAGGGCGATCAGACCGTGTTCATGCAGCCGCTTGAAATTATCATGGGGGAAGGCGCCGCTTTCATCATAAAGGTGGGCTGTGCTGGCCAGCTCGGCGCTGAGGCGCTCGAGCACGGCGTCGAAATCGACAACTTCCACGGCGCGTAGAGACGATTGAGTCATGAAGATGTACTCGGTCAAATGTGGGAGGGGGCTTGCTCCCGATAGCGGTGGTTCAGCCAGTGGATGTACCGCCTGACAGATTGCCATCGGGAGCAAGCCCCCTCCCACAAGGGATAGTGATCAGGCCAGGGCTTTTTCGGGGGCTTCAACCACGCTGTAGCGGTTGGCCGGCACCTCCAGTCCTAGGTTGTCGCGCAACGTCTGGCCGCTGTACTCGGTACGAAACAACCCACGCTGCTGCAGCACCGGCACTACCAGCTCAGTGAAGTACTGCAAGCCATCGGGCAGCACCGAGTTGATGATGAAGCCATCGCTGGCTCCCTCTTCGAACCAGCGCTGGATCGCATCGGCGACCTGCTCCGGCGTGCCGACGAAGTCGCGCTTGGGCCGCGAGTACCGCAGCGCCACTTCGCGCAGGGTCAGGCCTTCGTCCCTGGCCAATTGCTTGATGCGTTCGGAGCCGCCTTTCTGGCTGTTGGCACCCAGGTCGCCGAGTTCCGGGAACGGAGCGTCAAGCGGGTATTGGCTGAAGTCATGGTCGTTGAACGGACGGCCGAGGGCGACGATGGCATCTTCGACGGTGACCAGTTCCACCGCCTGCTGATAACGGCTTTCCACTTCGGCGGCATCGCGCCCGACAATCGGGCGGATACCCGGCAGAATCGACAGGCTGTCGGGCTCACGCCCGAAGCCCTTGGCCCGGCGTTTCAAGTCGGCGGTATAGGCTTTGCCCTCGTCGACAGTCTCCACATGCACAAAGATCGCATCGGCATTCTGCGCGGCGAAGTTGCGCCCGTCTTCCGAGGTGCCGGCCTGGAAAATCACCGGCTGGCCCTGGCGCGAACGCGCGATATTCAGCGGGCCCTTGACCGAGAAAAATTCGCCCTGGTGGTTAAGCGCATGCAACTTGTGCGGGGTGAAGAATTCGCCGCTGTGCTTGTTATAGGCAAAGGCGTCGTCTTCCCAGGAGTCCCACAGGCCCTTGACCACATTCAGGTGTTCCTTGGCGATGCGGTAGCGCACGGCGTGAGGCGGGTGTTCGGCTTTGCCGAAGTTATCGGCGGTGCCGCTCAGCCACGAAGTGACCACGTTCCAACCGGCGCGGCCACCGCTGATATGGTCCAGCGAGGCAAACTGGCGCGCCACCTGGTAGGGCTCGGTGTAGCTGACGGTCACGGTGGCAACCAGGCCGATGTGCGTGGTCAGCGCGGCCAGGGCCGACAGGATGGTCAGCGGTTCAAACCGGTTGAGGTAGTGCGGGCTGGACTTGGCGTGGATATGCAGGCTGTCGGCGATGAACACGAAGTCGAACCGGGCGGCTTCGGCCAGTTCGGTCTGCTGTTTGTAAAAGCCGAAATTCGTGCTGGCGTCGGGTTGCGCCTGCGGGTGGCGCCATTCGCCCCAACCGTGGCCGACGCCGTGAACCATGGCACCGAGTTTCAATTGACGTGGCTTGCTCATGTTCTGCTCCTTAGCGCGATGCTTGGGAATTGGGGGCACGCTGGGCGTTGAAGCTCTTGTCGAAGCCATGGGACACGTCGATGCGCCGGCTCAACAGGCCTTCCTTCTGGTAGGTGTCGGCGGTGGCTTGCAGGCCGCTGATCACCGCGTCGTCAATTTGTACCGGGGACAGGTGGGTGTCCTTGGCCACTTCAATGTGCACCGCCAACGGCAGGCCGGTGATTTTGGCCTGGGCGGCGGCGTATTCGTCGGGGTGCTTGTTGGCCCAGGCGTAGGCCCGGTCGACGCGGGCGACAAAGTCGTCCAGTTGCACGCGCTTGTCGGCAATGGCCTGGCTGGTGGCGGCGAAGTACAGGTGGTTGCTCAGCAGGTTCCTGCCGCTGACCAGCACACGGGCGTTGCTTTGTGAGGTGACTACGGTGGTGTAGGGGTCCCAGGTCGCCCAGGCATCGGCGGTGCCGTTATCCAGCACCAAGCGGGATTCGGCGGGCAGCAGGAAAATGAACTGCACATCCTTTGAGGTCAGGCCGGCGCTGGCCAGGGCCTTGATCGCCAGGTAATGGCCGATGGAGCCGCGCCCGGTGACGATTTTCTTGCCCTTGAGGTCGGCTGCGGTCTTGATCGGCGAATCCTGGGGCACCAGCAACGCGGTGGTGTTCCGCCCTTCGGCATGGATGATGCTGATCACTTTGAGCGACGCACCGGCGCCGAGGGCGAACACATAGGGCGCGTCGCCCAGGGCGCCGACATCCACCGCACCGGCATTCAGCGCTTCGCCCAGCGGCGAGGCCGAGGGGAATTCCGACCATTTGATTTCATAGGGCACGTTTTTAGTTTCGCCGGAGGCTTCCAGCAGCGCCTTGATCGTCGACTTCTGGTTGGCCACGCGCAGAGGTTGCAGGTCGGCGGCGTGGGCATTGGCAAGCAGGCCGAGCGCCAGGGCGCAGCCTAGCAGCAGGCGTGAGAGGGGGGTATTGAACAGCATGGGACAAACTCCAGGCGTTGGGTAAAAGAAGGTACCTCCGCCTGGAGAAGGGGTCGGATATCCGGGAACGGTGTAGCGGTGGATCAGATCACGTAGAAGCCGTGGGTGCCGTCGCGGGCCAGTTGCTCGACCAGGCCGAATTCCCAATCCAGGTAGGCCTGCATGGCTTCCCGTGGGTTATCGGCGCCTTCATAGGGGCGGCGGTAGCGGTCGATACGCGGTGACGCCAGGTGTGTATCGCCTTCCTCCAGCGGCAGTTGCGCGGCGATCCAGGCGGCGGTGCCGCCCTCCAGCAGGAACACTTGCCGGCCGGTCAGGGCTTCGACTTCGGGCACCGCCAGGCGCGCCAATTGGCTGCTGCCGCAGGTCAATACGTAGCGCTGCGCGCGGGGCACCTTTGCCAGCGCCTGGGGCAGTTGCGCACGCAACGTCCACCAGGCACCGGGGATATGGCGCTTCACGTAATTGGCGCTGGCGGTGAAGTCCAGCACCACCGTGTCGCCATGTTCGAGCCAGTCGGCGAGGGTGTGCGCGCTGATCAGTTCGGCCTGGGGTGGCGCGGGCACCGGCGCGACCCAGGCGCCGTGTTCGCTGAAATGCGCGGCGTGCACCTCGTCGAGCACATAGACGTCCCAACCCAGCTGGGCGAGCCAGGACGCCGACATATTTGCACGCACGCCGTCATCGTCCACCAGCACCAGGCGCGCGCCACGCACGCTGGCGACATGGTCGGTTTCCTGCACCAGTTGCCCCCCCGGTGTGGAGCGGGCGCTGGGCAGGTGGCCGGCCTCGAATTCTTCCGGGGTGCGCACGTCGAACAGGTAGGTGGTGCGTGTCGCGTCCTGCTGCCAGCGTTGCAGATCATCGAGGGTGGCACGGCCGACGCGGGCCTTGTCGGCCACGCCGCGGGCCTTCTGGGCAGCGATCAGGCGATGTTCCTCTGACGTCGGCGCGAAGCGGCGTGCTTGACCATAGGCGAGTGTCTGCCCGGCCAGGGTCCAGCCGATGGTGCCGTTGCGCAGCGCCGACACCGGGTTGGCCACGCCGGCATTGATCAATGACTGGGTGCCGATAATGCTGCGGGTACGCCCGGCGCAGTTGACGATAATGCGCGTAGCCGGGTCCGGGGCCAGTTCACGGGCGCGCAGCACCAGTTCGGCGCCCGGCACGCTGATGCCGGTGGGGATGCTCATGGTCTGGTATTCATCGAAACGCCGGGCGTCGAGCACCACCACATCGGCCTGGCTGTCGAGCAGCGCCTGGACTTCCTCGGCCGCCAGGGATGGCGTGTGGCGCTGGCTTTCCACCAGTTCGCCAAAGGCCTTGCTCGGTACGTTGACGTCGATAAACAGCTCGCCACCGGCCTGGCGCCAGCCCTCAAGCCCACCTTCGAGCAGGCTGACCCGGGTGTAGCCCAGCGCAACCAGGCGTTGGGCGGCACGCTCGGCCAGACCTTCACCGTTGTCGTACAGCGTGACCTGGGTATCGCGACGTGGGATGCGCGCATACACCTCCAGTTCCAGCCTGGACAGGGCAATGTTCACGGCAAACAGCGGGTGGCCTTCGGCATACGGCGCTTCCTCGCGCACGTCTACCAGGGCGACTTCCTCATGGTCCAACAGGGCCTGGCGAATCCGGGCGTAGTTGCGGGTCGATACGGTGCTCATAGGGCAGGGCTCTTTTCTTTGGACAGGTCCCAGATATTCGGGAGGTAGGCGTTGGAATAACCGGAGATAAACAGCTTCTCGCTGCCGTCGGGTTGATACACCGCTCGACGCACCGCGCCGATGTTGGCGCCGTACACATGAATGCTGATGGACACCTGGTCGTCGTAGGCATTGCTCACCTGATGGATATCACCGATCTTGGGCGACACCGCTTCGACTTGGCCCGGCAGCAGTTGCACCGGCGTGCCCTCGGCGACCAGCGCGCCATCGGGCGCCCGGGCAAAACCCTGGGAAAATTCCGCGCCGCGCAACATGCCGATCAGCCCCCACACCCGATGATCATGAATCGGCGTGCGTTGACCCGGCCCCCACACAAAACTGACGATGCTGAAACGCTGGCGCGAGTCGGCATGCAGCAGAAATTGCTGATAGCGCTCGGGGTCGGGTTGGGCGAATGCGTCGGGGAGCCAGTCATCATGGCTGACCAGTTGCGCCAGCAGCTTGCCGCCACGGTGCAGCAGGTCGCCCTCGCGCGGGTTGCCGTCGATCAGCTCAGCCAAGGCGCCGATAAAGGCGCGTAATCTCTCGGGGTGTCGGGCCTGGCTCATGAACATTCCATTCGCGGTAGTTGATGGGCTTATCTAAGCATAATGTTTGTGGTTAATATGCTATTTTTTAATGATTAGCTTATAGCTTTAAGTAATTTAGAATCGTCCTGTATAGCGTTAGACGTTATTGATCACAGCACGGGCTATCCAGACCGGGTGGCGCCAACTATGCTTGGCGCACATCTTAATGACTGTTCTCTATGTGCGGCCCAAATGAAAATTGACGATATCGATGCCTTTGTCGAAGTGATTCGTTGCCAGTCCATCAGCCATGCCGCCGAGTCGTTGCAGTTGACCCAGCCGGCCATCACCCGCCGTGTGCAGAACTTCGAGCAGGCGCTGGGGGTTGAGCTGTTCGACCGCAACACCAAACCGCTCAAGCCTACGCTGATCGGCACCCGGGTGTATGAGCAGTGCCGCTCGATCCTGCGCGAGATGGACGCGCTGCGCGAGCTGGTTGCCACCGACGCACCGCCCAGCGGCGTGCTGCGCCTGGGGGTGCCGCAGACCATCGGCGACGTGGTGCTGCTCGATGCGCTCAAGCACCTGCGCAGCGAGTACACCGACCTGCGCGCCCAGGTGGCTACCGGCTGGGGCAGCCAGTTGGTCGGCAAGATCGAGCGCGGCGAGCTGGATGCGGCGGTGGCGTTATTCCCGGCGGGCAAGATTTTTCCGGACAACATCGTTGGTGAGTCCATCGGCAAGATGGACCTGGTGGTGGTGTGCGCCACGGCGCAACTGCCGAAAAAGCCGTGCAAGCTGGCCGACGTGTACCAGCACGGTTGGATCCTCAACCCGGACGGCTGCGGCTTCCGTGCCGGTCTGCAACGTACCCTGTCGGACCAGGGCCTGGCCTTGCGGGTGAACCTGGAAACCTTCGGCACCGAGTTGCAATTGGGGCTGGTGGCGGATGGGCTGGGCCTTGGCCTGGTGCCGCGCCCGTTGCTTGCGCGCAGTGCCCATCGCGAGCAACTGGCGGTGATGCCGTTGAAGGACTTCAAGCCGGTGATGGATTTATGGCTGATCTATCCGCACTTTCTTGGCAACCTGCAAGGGCCGGTGGATGCGTTTGGTCAATGGGTAGCCGATTCCCTGCACAAGATCCGCAACGCTGCCTGAATCCGTGTGGGAGGGGGCAAGCCTTAAGGCTTTTTGTAGGAGCGAGGCGGGCGGCTGGCCCTTGCTCGCGAAGAACTCAGGGCCCCCGCGTTTATTCAGAATGAACGCGTTGCCTGGGCGTTTTTCGCGAGCAAGCTCGCTCCTACAGTGAGCCCCGTTCGCTTACTGACTGGCATTAGGGCAAGCCCCTCCCACATTTGTTATGTGTTGATGACGTGTATTTATAAAAATTAATAATAATTAGCTTAGATTAAAATGTGCTTTTTATTATTTTTGCGCATCGCCTAGGCTGGCCGGGAAGTCCTTAAGGCCATCCAGGAAGTTTTGCCATGAGCAGCGTCACCTCGCTATCAAGCGTCTCCAGTACCGTCCGCCAACGCGTCACGCCAGAGGAATGGGAGGTGCGCGTCAAACTGGCCGCCGCCTATCGACTGGCGGCCTTGTACAACTGGACCGACCATATCTACACGCATTTCTCCGCCCGTGTACCGGGCCCCGAGGAACATTTCCTGATCAACGCCTTCGGCCTGCTGTTCGATGAAATCAGCGCCTCCAACCTGGTCAAGGTCGACCTCGACGGCACCCTGGTCGATGACCCCACCGGCCTTGGCATCAACTACGCCGGTTACGTGATCCACAGTGCCATCCATGGCGCGCGCCACGACCTGCAGGCGGTGCTGCACACCCATACCCGCGACGGTATTGCGGTGTCCGCGCAGAAGGACGGGCTGTTACCGATCTCCCAGCATTCCATCGCGTTTTCCGGACGCGTGGCCTATCACGGCTACGAAGGCGTGGCCCTGGACCTGGACGAACGCGAGCGGCTGGTGGCGGACCTGGGCGACAAGAGCGTGATGATCCTGCGCAACCATGGGCTTTTGACCGCAGGCATCAGCGTGGAGCATGCATTCCAGCAGCTGCAGGGGTTGGAGCGCGCCTGCAACATCCAGATTGCGGCGCAGGCAGGCGGGAATGCGCAGTTGATTTTTCCACCCGCAGAGGTGGTAGACAGGGTCGAGCAGCAGGCCAAGGTCTTCAGCAGTGGGGAAGGGCCGGGGGTGGCGCGGCATTGGAATGCGTTGATCCGGCAGTTGGAGCGTAGGGATACCGACTACAAGAATTGAGTTATCGCCGGTCCGGATGCAGCAGGGGAGCAAGCCCCTGCGCATCGAGAGGGGTTACTCAGCCCGGTTGTGCTGGATCTGCTGTTTAGCCAGCTTCACCACATTTTCCTTAGTGAACCCGTACTTTTCCTGCAACTTCGCCAGTGGCGCCGACGCGCCAAAGCTGTTCATCACCACTTTGGCGCCGGTCTGCCCGACGTAGCGGTCCCAGCCCAACGGGCCGGCCTGTTCCACCACCACGCGCGCCTTCACCGCCGGCGGTAACACGCTGTCGCGGTAGGCCTGGTCCTGGTCTTCGAACAGTTCCCAGCTGGGCATCGACACCACCTGCGCGGCAATGCCTTCGTCCGTGAGTTGTTCGTAGGCGGCGACCGCCAGGCTGACTTCACTGCCCGTGGCGATCAGGATCACTTCAGGCTTGTCTGCGCCGGCCAGCACGTAGGCGCCTTTGGCCGCACCGGAGGCGGCGGCATAGCGGCTGCGATCCAGGGTTGGCAGCGGTTGGCGCGACAACACCACGCAGCTTGGCCGATCGGTCTGCGCCAGCGCTACCTTCCACAATTCCAGGGTTTCATTCGCGTCCCCTGGGCGCAGGGTCAGCAGGCCTGGGGTGGCGCGCAGTTGGGTCAGCTGTTCGATGGGTTGGTGGGTAGGGCCGTCTTCGCCGACGCCGATCGAGTCATGGGTAAACACGAAGACCACCGGCAACTCCATGATCGCCGCCAGGCGGATCGGCGGTTTCATGTAGTCGCTGAACACCAGGAACGTCGAGGTGTACGGCCGCAGGTAGGACAGCGCCATGCCGTTGGCAATTGCGCCCATGGCGTGCTCGCGAATGCCGAAGTGCAGGTTGCGCCCGCTGTAGTCATCGGCGCTGAAACGGCCGGCGCCGTCGAAGGTGAGGTTGGTCTTGGTCGAGGGCGACAAATCCGCCGAGCCGCCGAGCAGCCAGGGGATCTGTTGAGCGAAGGCGTTCAGAACCTCGCCGCCCGATGCCCGGCTGGCGACACCCTTGGCATCGGTCGCAAAGCGCGGCAGGTCGGCCTGCCAGTGCTCGGGCATTTCCCCGGCGCGCATGCGCTGCAGTTCATCGGCGCGTTGCGGGTCGAGGGATGACAAGGTCTGGTTCCACTCGGCATACAGCGGCTCGGCACGCTCATGCAGTGCGTCGCGCAACGTGGTGCGCGCCTCATCGGGCACCAGGAAACTGGAATCCTCTGGCCAGCCATACGCGGCTTTGGTCAGACGAATTTCATCCTCGCCCAACGGCTCGCCATGGGCCGCAGCGGTGTTGTGTTTGTGCGGCGAGCCGTAGCCGATCACGCTGTCGACCACAATCAGAGTCGGCGCGCCGGTATTGGCCTTGAAGGTTTCCAGCGCTACGCTCAAGGCCTGCAGGTCATTGGCATCGGTGACGTGCACGGTGTGCCAGCCATACGCCTGGAAGCGCTTGATCACATCTTCACTGAAGGCCAGTTCGGTGTGGCCCTCGATGCTGATGGTGTTGTTGTCGTAGATCCAGCACAGGTTATCCAGCTGCAGATGCCCGGCCATCGACGCCGCTTCGCTGCTGATGCCTTCCATCATGTCGCCGTCACCGCACAGGGTGTAGACGTCGTAGTCGAACAGCACCTGGCCGTCGCGGTTGAACCGCTGGGCCAGCCACCGTTCGGCCATGGCCATGCCCACGCTGTTGGCGCAGCCCTGGCCCAGGGGGCCGGTGGTGGTTTCCACCCCGGTGGTCATGCGGTATTCGGGGTGGCCCGGGGTTTTGGAACCCATCTGCCGGAACTGCTTGATATCGTCCAGGCTGACCGCCGGCTGCCCGGAGCGCTTGCCGTGGGCATCGATTTCCACCACACCGGCCAAGTGCAGCAGCGAGTACAGCAGCATCGACGCATGCCCCACCGACAACACGAAGCGGTCGCGGTTGGGCCAATCGGGATGCTCCGGGTGGTAGCGCAGGAAGCGACTCCACAACGTGTAGCCCACCGGCGCCAGACCCATGGGCGTGCCGGGGTGGCCCGAGTTGGCCTTCTGCACGGCATCCATGGCCAGTGTGCGGATGGTGTTGATGCATTGCGTGTCGGCAGCAGTGGCAGTGTGATTCATAAAACCGGTCTCCCTCGGGTGGCGATCTACAGTGGAGGGCAGGGCACGGCAAAGGTTTGATCCCATCGCCGGGGTTACGACGAACGGGGAGGGTTTGACCTTGAACATGACAAGACCCCTTGGAATGGGCTAGCTTCAAGGGGTAGGCCATTGATCAACTTGTGGAGGTACGCCATGCCAGTGAAACACGACCTGTATCAGGATTTGGGGATGAGCAAGGAAGCTGTTCACGAACGCAGGGCGAGTGACAAGCGTCTGGACTCGTTGCTCACGCAATACGACGCTGCCGATGGGGAGGTGCTGAAGGCGGAGTCGGCAAGTGCCAACGATGAGGAAGTGGAAAAACTGAAGAAGAAACGGTTGCTGATCAAAGATGAGATTGTCGCAAAGTTGAGTTGAGCAAACCCCCAACCCGTGGCGAGGGAGCTTGCTCTCGCCACTACCAGCCGGTCGCACTTGAATGTGCACATTTGTTCAGAATTGTTTGAGGGACAAGCTTTATCTCACTCCTTATGATGCGCCCCGTCCACCCGGCTCTGGGGCTTTTCGCGGCGCAAGGATTGCGTTGTTGAGCCGGGCGGGCACTCTCGAAATTCAGGTGATACGTTGTAGAACCGGTCTGCAGAAAACGCCGCTAAAGACACATATGGTTTTAGCCCAACCGCCATGCAGGCAAGCGCATCACCGATAGCAGGCGCAAATTTGAATCCGTGCCCCGAGCATGCGGATGCGAAAAAAGACGATTTCAACGCTTGGGATTCCCCGATCAGAAACGACTCATCAGGACTAAGTGTATAGAAGCAGTTTTTTGCTTGGATAGGCGAACGCTGCAACTTGGGAAAAAGGTCTCCAACCACCTGCGATATCTCGTCTAAATATCTTTTGTGCACGGGAATATTTTTCCAGTTAGGAGCAGCTGGCGTCTGTTGCCTGTTGTGAAAACCGATTTTTACACCAGGCTCGTTGCTAAGGATGGATGGCACACCGTAGAGAAGGGCTCCATCCTGATGTTCATATAAGAAAATGGGGAACTGATCTGACGAAAAAAGATTACCAAAACCCGTTTTTGGTTTGAACCAAAATACGGGAATCTGACGCGGCTCTATATAGCGTTCGAGCTCCGGCAGGAGGTGAGTGCCAATCCAGGGCCCTGCTGTGACTATTACGGCTTTTGCAGAGTAGGTTTGCCCGCTTCGAGTGCTTAAGCGCATCCCCAAACCGCTGGTTTGCAAGCCTGTAACGCTGTTACCAAATTCAATGATGGCGCCCTGGTGTACAGCCTCGTTGAGCATCCCTAATCTGGCTTCGCAGGCCGATATTGCATAGGCTCCGGGCTCAAATACCGCCTGCGACCCATCCGATACATTGAATGCGGGAAAATGGGACCTGGTTTCTGATTCGCTCCACACAGCATGTTCTATCCCTCCCTTCCTTGCGGTTTCAATGCTCCCTGCTACCACGTGGCTGGACTGATGCCCAACGAAAATCCCCCCTGTGCGAAAAAGCAGCTTTTGCTGCATTAACTCTTCCAATTCCTTCCAGAGCAAATCGGATTGGTTCAATAATGGCAGGTACTTTTCGCCCTCCCAATAAGCGCGACGGAATATACGAGAGTTTCCATGTGACGACCCGTAGCTGTGAGTGGGGCTCGATGCGTCGATTCCAAGTACTCGAGTGCATTTCGAAGCGACTCTCCACAATGCAGATGCACCCATGATTCCCAAGCCAATTACGATAACGTCGTAAGTGTTCCTCATGGTTAGAATTCCCTATTATTCTCCTGGCGAGCGGGTAGTTAGGCTGTCGTAAGTCAGAAGGCAGACTAATACGCCCGTGGTGGAGATGATTAAGGTCAGAGACAAAGCAGGAATATCTTTTCCATTGGTTATCAGGCCAATGGCTAGCAGTGTCAGTGGAAGTATGAACTGCAAAAAACCTGTCAGGGACAACGGAATTTTTCCGGTGGCGAACGAGAACATCAGTAGCGGCGTGACTGACACCGCTCCGGCTAACCAAATAAGCGGAGCTGAGCGATATGACACTTCACTCGGCCATATGATTGGGAAATCGAAGAGCCAGACGGCAACTACTAAACAACTGCTCAAGAAAACAGTTTCCAGGAACAGGCCGGTCACTGCATTTAAAGATGTGTATTTTTTTAGGTAGGTGTACACGCCCCATGTTGCAGCGATCAATAGATAAACCCAATGGTTCAGCTTTTCAGTGAACGTTATCAAAAGCAATATCGCGACGAGTGCGATAGCCGTAGACAGGGTTTTGATCGCTGAAAATTGCTCATGATAGATCAGGGCTCCCAATGCGATAGGTATGAACGGCGCCAATAAGTAGCCGATTCCGCTTTCCAAAATATATCCGTTGATTGAAGCCCCCATGAATGTGACCCAATTAACGGCAATAAAAATAGAAGCGGTGCCGTGCAGGACTATTAGTTTGGCTGTCAGTTGATTTATCTGGCTGAGGCGTCGAAAAACTAGAAGAAGTGCACTGAGAATCAAGCAGGACAGGACAATCCTATAGGCAACTAGTGTTGCAGGGGATAATCCGTCAAGCGCCCTCCAATAAAGAGATGACGCTCCTAGCATTAAATTCGCGAGCGCCGACAATACGATTGCCGTAAAACGCCTTGTAGAAAATGCTGGTTGTATAATCATGATTTTTATTTGGAGTGGTAGAATTCAACGATTTCGTAAGACCAGAAAATTATGCCGTGTTCGTCGACGGAATATGCAGCCAAGTCTTGATTTGCCCACTGTTCGAATTCGCTTTTTAAAAGTTTGTTCGTGGCCTGCCAATGATCAGAGTAATAAAGAAGTGGGAGTGTATGGCGCTCCATGAGTCTGTAAGCCAGCGGCGGAGTACCGTGATGCCTTTCCTTGTACTTGTTCAATACATCACGTATTCCCACTAAAGAATTAAGCCCCACAATGGCCGTTCCCGTGGGCGCCAGGTATTTTGGAAGATTATCAAGAAAACGGGCGATGATTTGCTCTCCGTAGAACATTGCTTCCATAGGTAACTGTCCCGTCGGCTCGATGATGTCCAATTGCTGGGTGAGCGAAGGTGAGGGAGTTCGCCAGCCAGGCGGGTTAAAGCTGATTGTTTCATATTGTCTTTCAGGCAGATTGCCGAACAGGTCGCCAATACAAAAAGAAATGGCTGGCTGCCTGAAGTTTATGTGTTCGTGAAGTTTTGCCTGCTCAATGGAGTATGGGGAGATGTCCGTGGCAGAGATGTCTTGAACTCCAAGTTTGCGCGCCAATAGCGCATGGACGCCGCTGCCTGTTCCGACATCCAGGAAGCTGTTGCTTGATCTGCTGGAGCTGAGTGAACGTAACAGATAACAGCCGAGCCTCACGCCCGCGAGGCTTACTCTGAAAACGTTGGGCGAATGTATGAAGTCAAGTTGTTGGCCCAGTCCATAATAAATGCTGTAGCTGTCGCTCGGACAATTCGATTTATCAAAATCTAAATAGTGCTGTCCTGCTAGCCCATGATCAATAAGTCCTTGCATATCTATCACCTCTGACCCAGTTCTATCGAGCGAGCGCAGGATATTTTGAGACCTTCTGTGATGGCGGCTCGTACCCCGTGCTGATTAAACCAATCAATTGCTCGCTCTGTCGTTCCACCTGCAGTCATCACTTTTTCACATAGATTAATCGCAGGTTCCTTGCGTTGCTCCAAAATTGCCGTGGTCCCGTGTAGCAGCTGGAGAATTATTGAGGTAGCACTTGATTTATCGAAGCCAGCCGAAATAGCATATTCTGTGAGCGCCGCGGCGAAGTAGGCAATGTAAGCGGGGCCGCCGCCGACGAGAGCTGTGGCGCTATCCAGCAAAGCCTCATCTTTTAACTCCAGTAAATTTCCAAGCTTGGCGAGAAGTTGATTAACCACGATATTGCTTGCAGTTGTTGTCTCAGCTGCGGTAATTAAAACGGTCATTCCTTCATTAACGCCGCACGGAAGATTGGGTATCGTTCGATAGATTTGCGAGTTTTTCAAGTGGGCTGTAAGTTCGCGGATACGGATTCCAGCCATAACTGAAATGACGATGCCAGCATACCGTCCGATGCGAGCATTATTTTCCAGGAATCCCAGGAAAGCCTGAGGTGGGATCGCTAGAAAGATAACGTCAGCTATTAAAGGACTTGGTAGTTCTTCCAGCGTTGAAATACCTGCATTTTTGATGTCGTTTCGGCGAGTGGCGTCGGGCTCGACGACAGTTATCAGCATGTCTGCACTGGATCGCTTTAAACCAAATGCGATCGCACTGCCCATATGCCCGCCACCGACGATCATGATATTCATTGCTGCTGACATGACTATCCCCTCCGGCGTTATTAAACTGCTGGGTTGGCTAAATATCAGCTTCGTATGGAGTAGGAGTTATATCAAATCATTGGCTTCCTAAAATGGTGTAGGGCGTTTCTGGTGGTTGCTGGTTCAGCGAGCCGAGCCGACATCCCCTTTACTCCCGCAGCATGCTCATGCACTCATCCATCGAACGCTGCTGCGTCTCGCCATACAGCTGCAACTCGTCAATCGTGCTGCGGCCCAGCGCCTGCTCGAACTCAGCCTTGTTCGAATTGGCCGTGTAGTGACTTTGCGCCGCATCGCCCAGGTTCGACTGAAAAATCCCCGCCGCGCTGACCGGCAGGAAATCTTCGTACACCAGCGGTTCAACCGCTACATGCCCCGCACTGATCAGTCCCTCCAGTGTGCGCGGTTGGTCGGACTTGCGGCGGGCCGCCAGGCCTTTTTCAGTGGGGAAATAGCGGAAGTACGCCAAGCCTTGCTCACGCATTTGCGCGTGATCATCCGGGAATGCCTGGAAGTGTTGCTCCATCAATTGTTCATAACGCGTGGCATTGGACTCGTTGGGGAAGGCACCGAGTTCATCGCGGGCGGCATTCAGCAGTTGGTCGTACAGGGCGCGCCCTTTGGGGGTGAGCGCGACGCCGCGTTGTTCGATCTCGCCGAAACGTGCGCTGTGGCTGCCCTGGGCATCGGTAAAGCCAATGGGCTCTTCGAGGGCCTTGAAGCTGGTCTGGCGCAGCAGGATCGGGCACTTGCGCCGAGGTGGGCCTTCGATCACGGCTTTGGGGGTGATGCCGTGGCCGGGCATGGCCGCCTGCACCTGGTCGATGTCCAGGGTGCGCGGGGTGAGGTGATTGATGTGCGGGCCTCTGAAGGCCACTACGTCGGCGATCAGGCGATGCTGGTCGCTGAGCTGCCGATACTGCGCGGCCGTGACGGTGGCGGTGGGGTGCCAGCGAAACGTCTCCAGCGCCTGGCGAATGAATTCCTCGGCGTCAGAGGCTCCGAGGCCGCCGTCTGTTTCGGCCTGTTCGATCAGCGCCAGGGCGCCTGGGGTGAAGATCGAGCGCTTGGCCAGGGCGGTTTCGGCGAAGCTGCGCAGCGCTGGGCTTTCGATCAGTTCCAGGCGCAGCAGCGAGGTGAACACGCGAAACGGGCTGGTTTGCAGCGACTGTTCGTGAACGGCGCGAAAGGCGGTGGAATGGACCGGCACGCCAGCCGGTGTCAGGTCGTAATAGCCCACCGGTTGCATGCCCATGACCGCGAACAGACGGCTGATGGTCGCCAGTTCCGCAGCGGTGCCCAGGCGGATCGCACCGTGGCGCTCCATGTCCAGACGCTCGATCTCACCCGTACGTCGCAGGTGCTCGGCCAGGCCCGTGTTGCTCTCCAGCACCTGTGCGTTGGTCTGAGCCACCAGGGTCATCAGCGCGCCGTACAACGGCACTTCATCCCTGTACATATCGGACATCGCCCGGGAAAAGCCCTTACGGATCTCGTCGGGGCTGACATGTGCGGTACCTGGCATAGAAAAATTCCTGAAGGCTGAGGCGAGGTGTGTGGCTTTCCCTGGATTTTGTTGGGCCCAAGAGGCGCGTGCAAACGAAGTTTCCTCTGGACTTCATTCTGCAAATGAATGAGGTGACGCCCCTATGCAGTCTTCATGTGCATCCTGGCGGCATTGGGTTCTACACTGCTGCTCATCAGACCGGCGATGGAGGACTCAATGACGGCCGCACCCACACCCCGATTGCTCGACACCCTCGAAGGCCAGCGCCTGGCGACGGGGAATGCGGAGTGCTGGCGCGAGTGGGGGCCGTACCTGAGTGAACGCCAATGGGGCACCGTACGCGAGGACTACAGCGCCGACGGCGACGCCTGGGCCTACTTTCCCCATGAACATGCCCGCAGCCGCGCCTACCGGTGGGGCGAGGATGGCTTGGCCGGTTTCAGCGACAAGGCGCAACGCTGGTGCCTGGGCCTGGCGCTGTGGAACGAACGCGACTCGATCCTCAAGGAGCGTCTGTTCGGCCTCGATAACGCCGAGGGCAACCACGGTGAAGACGTCAAGGAACTGTACTTTTTCGTCGATGGCGTGCCGAGCCATGCCTACATGCGCATGCTCTACAAATACCCCCATGGAGCGTTTCCCTACGCCGACCTGATCGCCGAAAACGCCCGCCGTGGGCTGGCTGACGCTGAGTATGAAATCCTCGATACCGGCGTGTTTGACGATAACCGCTACTGCGACGTCAGCGTTGAGTACGCCAAGCATCAACCCGACGATATTTTCATGCGCATCACCGTGCACAACCGTGCCGAGCAACCCACGCGCCTGCAGGTATTGCCCCAGCTGTGGGCGCGCAATGATTGGAGCTGGACCTTCGGCGCCCCCAAGCCCGGCTTGACCCTGGACGGTGACCGCGTACGAGCGCGTCATCATGAGCTGGGCGACCGCCATCTCAGCGCCTGGGGCCAGGACGGCGTGGAATGGTTGTTTTGTGAAAACCAGACCAACGTCCCCAGGCTGGGTGGGCCAGCGGCGCCGGGGCCGTTCAAGGACGGCATCAACGATTACGTGGTCGGCGGTGTGCAAGGCGCGATTCGCCGGGATACGGGCACCAAGGTGGCTGCGCAGTTCGTCCTGGAACTGGCGGGCGATGAACGCAAAATCCTGTACCTGCGCTTTGCCCCTGTGGACGCGCCCGAGGTCAACGCGCGCAAGCTGTTCGAGCAGCGCCGCCAGGAGGCCGACGACTTCTACGCGGCGCTGCAACAGGGCATCGCCGACGACGATGCACGCAATGTGCAGCGTCAGGCCCTGGCCGGGTTGCTGTGGTCCAAGCAGTTGTACTATTTCGACGTGAACCAGTGGCTCGACGGCGACCCGGCCCAGCCCGCGCCGCCGCCCGAGCGCCTGCATTTGCGCAATACCCATTGGCGGCACCTGTCCAACTTCGACATTCTCTCCATGCCCGACACCTGGGAATACCCGTGGTACGCCTCGTGGGACCAGGGCTTCCAGGCGGTGGCGATGGCGCTGATCGATCCGGGCTACGCCAAGCAACAGCTGCTATTGCTGGTGAAGGACCGCTTCATGCACCCCAACGGCCAGTTGCCGGCTTATGAGTGGCGCTTCGACGATGCCAACCCGCCCGTGCATGCCTGGGCCAGCTGGCGCGTGTATCAGCAGGACAAGGCGTTGACCGGTGTGGGCGACCTGGACTTTCTGGAGCGGATTTTCCACAAACTGCTGCTGAATTTTTCCTGGTGGGTCAACCGCAAGGACGCCGAGGGCCGCAACCTGTTCCAGGGCGGCTTTCTCGGGCTGGACAATATCGCCCTGTTCGATCGCTCTGCCGCGCTGCCACCGGGCTATCAGCTGGACCAGGCGGACGGTACGGCGTGGGTGGCCGCCTATGCGCTGGACCTGATGCGCATCGCCCTGGAGCTGGCCAAGCGCAATGGCGTGTATGTGGATATCGCGGTGAAATTCTTCGAGCACTTCCTGTATATCGCCGGCGCCATCAACCGCGTCGACGACAGCGCCGACGGGCTGTGGGATGAGCAGGATCTGTTTTTCTACGACGTGCTGCATCGCCCCGATGGCGAGAGCGAACCGGTGCGCCTGCGCTCTATTGTCGGGCTGATGCCGTTGTTCGCGGTGCTGGTGCTGGAGCAGCGCGAGCATGAAGGCCTGGAGGGCTTGCGCGAGCGGCTGCTGGGCTTCATGCACCATCGGCCGGACCTGGCCAGGCTGGTATCGCGTTGGAACGAACCGGGGCAGGGCAATCGGCTGCTCCTGGCGTTGCTGCGCGGCGAGCGCACCAAGGATTTGCTGCGGCGCATGCTGGATGACGATGAGTTCTTGTCGGCGTTTGGCGTGCGCTCCTTGTCCAAGGCTTTCGCCGAGCAGCCCCTGGCCCTGAAGATGAATGGCGACACTCTGTGCGCCAGTTACCAGCCCGGCGAATCCGACTCACGTTTGTACGGTGGCAACTCCAATTGGCGCGGGCCGTTGTGGATGCCGGTCAACTACATGCTGATTGAGTCGCTGCGCGAATTTCATCGCTATTACGCGGATAACTTTTCGGTGGAATACCCCAAGGGCAGCGGTTATCTGTCATCCCTGGAGGAAGTGGCCGACAGCCTCAGTCAGCGCCTGACCGGGTTGTTTTTAAGGGACGAAAATGGCCTGCGCCCGTCGATGGCGGCGTATGCGCAGTTGGAGGCGGACCCGCTCAGCCGTGACCTGGTGTTGTTCCATGAGTATTTTCATGGGGAAACTGGCAGGGGGCTGGGGGCGTCGCACCAGACAGGGTGGAGTGCGCTGGTGGCGTTGTTGCTGCAACCTGAAAACTAAATGTGGGAGGGGGCTTGCTCCCGATGGCGGTGTGTCAGCCAGCTCATCTGTTACTGATATACCGCTATCGGGAGCAAGCCCCCTCCCACCCTGGATCTTTATCTGACTCAGGATTGCCCTGGAATCAGGAAGGAAACAGTTCGCTCAGCTTCATGGCCAGCATCATGTCGCCTTCGGTGCGCAGTTTGCCGCCCATGAAGGCCTGCATGCCGTCGGTGGAGCCGTCGACAATGCCTTCCAGGGTTTCGCTGTCCATCACCAAGGTCACTTGAGCGTCCGGGTTTTCACCTTCCTGCAGTTCGCAGGTCTTGTCTTTGACCACCAGCGAAAAGTTCTTGGTGTCGTCGATACGGAAACCGAATACCAGGTCCAGGCCTTCAGCAGCGCTTGGGTTGAATTTGGCTTTCATTGCTTCTACGGCTTTAGCTACGTCAGTCATGGTTTCGATCCTTTAGGGTAGAGTCCAGTGACCTTGGGGTCACGGTTGGCCGCAGTTCACCGGTAAGTGATGAACTGCGGCGCCTTCAACAGCTGCAAGTGGGCATGACTGTTGAAGGAAGCCAGTGCCACCTCGCGACCACGGAATTTCAGCTGGTTGAGCGAGGTGTTGACAATTTGCCAGTTCAGCTCGAACGCCTGTGCCACCGGCATTCGGGTAATCAGGTGGAGCAGGGCGGTGATGGTGCCGCCGGAGGTAAATACCGCGATTTTCTGCGAGTTGTCGGCTGCTTCAAGGATGCGCTGCAAGCCGCCCTGGACACGCTCG
The DNA here is from genome assembly GCF_003852375.1 of Pseudomonas sp. R4-34-07. NCBI lineage: Bacteria > Pseudomonadati > Pseudomonadota > Gammaproteobacteria > Pseudomonadales > Pseudomonadaceae > Pseudomonas > Pseudomonas sp. R4-34-07. The sequence continues at coordinate 2,599,832 of NZ_CP027760.1, forward strand.
ACAAACCCCAGCCAGCTTTCCAGCCCTGGCGGGTCGTAGGTGCCGGCCAGCCAGCGCTCGATGATCAGGGCGAAGATGCGCTGGAATTCGCTGCGGTTTTGCGCACCATTGCGCAGGATGTGCACGGCGTCGGGTTCGGCGCCGAGCAGGTCGGGGAGCAGGCCGCGAATAATCGCCTCGCCGTCGAATTCGTTGAACGCGCTGTCGATTTCCAGCGGCGGAACCGGCAGGCCGAGGGCGCTGTATTGATCGAACGTGGCGGTGGCGGTGTGCTGCTGGCGGCGCAGGTCACCCGACAGGCAGCGATCGAACGTCAGTCCCAGGTCGGCCAGGTGGCGACCGAGTATCTGGGCTTGTTCCACGCCGACGGGCGACAAGACGTCATAGTCGTCTGCACCGAAGGAGGCCTGGCCATGTCGAATCAGATAGATGCTGCCCACGTCCGTTTTCCCGGTACGTTGAAAGTCTGGCGAGGTTATGAGGATGCCCGCAAGCTGTCAATGAAAAAACATACGCTTGTTTTAAAAGCCTGTTAGAGGTGCGCTGGTGGCGGTTTGGGCACTGGTCCGCGGGCATTGGCGCCGGTATGCTGGGCCATCCGCGCCTGGCGCAGTGCATTCTTAAGGAGACATATGGATTTTTTGGCCGAATATGCGAGCTTTCTAGCGAAGACCGTCACCCTGGTGGTCGCTATTCTGGTGGTGCTGATCAGCTTCGCGGCGCTGCGCAGCAAAGGGCGTCGCAAATCCGCTGGCCAGTTGCAGGTCAGCAAGCTGAACGATTTCTACAAGGGCTTGCGCGAGCGCCTGGAATCGAGCCTGCTCGACAAGGACCAGCTCAAGGCCCTGCGCAAATCCGAAAGCAAAGCCGAAAAAAAGCAGGGCAAGAAGAAGCCCGAGCCTAAGGCGCGGGTATTCGTGCTGGATTTCGACGGTGACATCAAGGCCTCCGCCACTGAAAGCCTGCGCCATGAAATCACCGCACTGCTGAGCCTGGCCACGCCCAAGGACGAAGTGGTGCTGCGCCTGGAAAGCGGCGGCGGCATGGTGCACAGCTACGGCCTGGCCTCTTCCCAACTGGCGCGTATTCGTCAAGCGGGTGTGCCATTGACCGTGTGCATCGACAAGGTCGCGGCCAGCGGCGGCTATATGATGGCGTGCATCGGCGAGAAGATCATCAGCGCTCCGTTCGCGATCCTCGGTTCCATCGGCGTGGTCGCGCAGTTGCCCAACGTCAACCGCCTGCTGAAAAAGCATGATATCGACTTCGAAGTGCTCACCGCCGGCGAATACAAGCGCACGCTGACGGTGTTTGGCGAAAACACCGAGAAGGGGCGCGAGAAATTCCAGGAAGACCTGGACATCACGCACCAATTGTTCAAGAACTTCGTCTCGCGTTATCGCCCGCAGCTGGCGATTGACGAGGTAGCCACCGGAGAAGTGTGGCTGGGTGTTGCCGCCCTCGACAAGCAATTGGTCGACGAGCTGCAGACCAGCGACGAATACCTGGCCACCAAGGCCAAGACCGCCGAGGTGTTCCATCTGCATTATGCCGAGCGTAAAAGCCTGCAGGAGCGGGTAGGGCTGGCGGCCAGTGGTTCGGTGGACCGGGTGTTACTGACCTGGTGGAGCCGGCTGACTCAGCAGCGGTTCTGGTAATCCACTACCAACTCGCGCAGGCGGGACGCGGAGCGTCCAGGGCTGTATTCCCACGCGGAGCGTGGGAACGATCACCGGTCAGGCCAAGCGGGGCTGGATGGAATCCGCCAGCCGCGTGAGGATCAGGCAGCACGACACCGCCCCAGCATCCAGCGCCCCTAGCGAGCGTTCACCCAGGCGGCTGGCCCTGCCTATCTTCGCCACCAGGTCCCTGGTCGAATCACGCCCCTGGGAAGCAGCGCTTTTCATTGCTTCCAGCGCGGCGTTGAACGAAGCCCCATCGGCGTGCGCTCGCTCAAAGGCTTGCACCGCCGGAATCAGGGTGTCCATCAAACACTTGTCACCCACACCCGCCTCGGTAATGTCCTGCAACGACGTCAGGCCGCCGCGCAGCAAACGGGCGAAGGTGGCGGCGTCGATGTCTTCACTGCCGCGCACTTCGTCGGCCATGCCGATAAACAGGCTGCCATACAACGGGCCCATCGAGCCGCCGATGCCCTCCATCAGGCTCAGGGTCAGTTCGTCCAGGGCTGCCGCCAGGGTCAGTCGGCGACCTTCAAGCGCGCGCCCGCAGTGGGCGAAGCCCTTGGCCATGTTGATGCCGTGGTCACCGTCACCAATCGCACCGTCGATTTCGCTGAGGTAGTCACGGTTGGCCACGATCACGCTGACCAGGTCGGCGACGATGGCGCTGCCGTCGTGGCTGGAAAAATGCTCACTCATGGTTCACTCCGCCTGGGTCATGCCGATGGAACGGCAGGGTTGGTCGATCAGGGTTTTCAGCTCCGCGTCCAGGCCGAGCAGGGTCAGGGTCACGCCCATCATTTCCAGGGAGGTGAAGTAGTTGCCGACATAGCAACGGTGAATCTTCAGACCTTTGGCCGTGAGCTGGCGTTCCACCTCGGCATAGAACACGTACAGCTCCATCACCGGCGTGGCGCCGAGACCGGAGACCAGCACCACCACGCTGTCGTCCAGGCTGAAGTCGCGGTCTGCGAGGATGGGGGCGAGCATGCGCTCGGCCATGGCTGCGGCGGACTCGATGGGGATCACTTCGATGCCCGGTTCGCCGTGATGGCCGATACCCAGTTCCATCTGGCCGTCGGGGATCTGGAAGTTCGGCTTGCCCACTGCGGCGATGGTGCACGGCGTGAGGCCAATGCCGATCGAGCGACAGTGGTCGACGGCTTTTTGCGCGACGCGAATCACGCCGTCCAGGTCGTAATGCTGGGCGGCGGCGGCTCCGCCGATCTTCCACATGAAGATTTCCCCGGCCACCCCGCGACGCTTGGCGATATCCGCCTGGGGGGCGGAGGCGACGTCGTCGTTGGCGACCACGGTGCGAATACGCATGTCTTTACTGGCGGCCATTTTCATCGCCAGCTTCACGTTCATGTTGTCACCCGCGTAGTTGCCGTACAGGCAGGCCACGCCCGCGCCATGGTCGGCGGCGCGGAAGGCGTCGAAAAAGCTCTTGGCGGTGGGCGAGGAGAAAATCTCACCGACCGCCACCGCATCCACCAGGCCCGGGCCGACGTAGCCGAGAAAGGCCGGTTCATGCCCGGAACCACCGCCGGTGACGATGCCGACACGGCCCTGGGCCGAGGGTTTGGCCTTGACGATGACTCGTGGGTTGGCTTCGTACTGGCGCAGTTCAGGGTGCGCGACCAGGACGCCGCGCAGCATGTCTTCGACCACTTGGTCCGGATCGTTGATGACTCGATTCATAACGCGGGTTCCTGTTTTTTATTGGTTCACCCCAATCCAATGTGGGAGGGGGCTTGCTCCCGATAGCGGTGGTTCAGTGATAGATGTGCTGACTGTCACACCACCATCGGGGGCAAGCCCCCTCCCACATTTGGATTTGTGGTGTGCTTAGGGCTCAAGTACCACCTTCAGCGACTTGTCGCCACGCTCCATCACCGCAAACGCTTCCTTGAAATCCGCCAGCGCAAACTTATGGGTTACCACATCGCGCATGTCGATCTTGCGGCTGCCGATAAAGTCGATGGCGCGCGGGTACATATACGGCCCCAGGTGCGAGCCGAGGATATCCAGCTCCTTGCGGTCGCCGATGATCGACCAATCCACCGTGGCTTCATCATTGAATACGCTGAATTCAACGAAACGCCCCAATTTGCGCAGCATCGCCAGGCCCTGGTTCACTGCCTTGTGGTGCCCGGTGGCTTCGATATAGATGTCGCAGCCGTAGCCATCGGTGATCGCGCGGATTTTCGCCAGCACGTCGACCTCGGCCGGGTTCCACACTTCATCGGCGCCCATGCGCAGGGCCAGGGCGGCGCGTTCGGGTTTCATGTCCAGCACGATGAGTTTTTTCGGGTTGCGCAAACGCACCGCGCCGATGATGCCCAGGCCCAGGGTACCGGCGCCGGCGACCACTACAATGTCGTCGTGGTCGACATCGGCGCGTTCCGCCGCGTGCAGCGAGCAGGCCAGGGGTTCGATCAGGATCGCTTCATCCGGGGCGATGGATTCCGGCACCTTATGGATGATGCCTTCCTTGGTGAAAATCATGTACTGGGCCATGGCGCCCTGCACATTGTTCTGGAAGCCGTAGAGGTCATGCTTCTGGCACATCCAGTATTGGCCGTGGTTGCAGAACCGGCAGCCCCAGCACGGCACGATCTGCTCGGAAATCACCCGCTCACCGACCGCCACGCCGCGTTTTTCCGCGCCAGGGCCGAGGGCAACCACGCGGCACACGAACTCATGCCCTGGGATCATTGGTGGTTTCACGTAGCGCGGCTGCTCGGCATCGCCCCAGAACGACGGCGCGCCGCGATAGGTCTTGATGTCGCCCATGCAGATGCCGCACAGCTCGACCTTGGTGAGAATTTCATCAGGCCCCGGTGTGGGCACGTCGACGGTTTCCAGGCGATAGTCTTCCGGGCCATGGCACACCACGGCCTGCATGGTTTTCGGGATGACTGGAGCGAGTTGTTCAGCACTGCGTTCGGTAACGGTGGACATGACAAACCCTCACGACATAAAGATGAATTACTGAATGCTGTAGCCGCCGTCGATCAGCATATTGGCGCCGGTGATCATCTGCGCGGCATCGCTGAGCAGGTACAGCGCCAGCGCGGCGATTTCCTCGGGCTGGGCAAACCGTCCCGCCGGGATCTGCGCCTTGGCCCGTTCGCCCACTGCGCCGGCCCAGGCTTGCTTGCCCAGGGCGGTCTCGACGATGGTGGGGGAGATGGCGTTGACGTTGATCTGCGGCGCCCATTCCATGGCCAATACCTTGGTCATGCCGACGATGGCGGCCTTGCTCGCGCAGTAGGCGACGTGGCGGTCCAGGCCGATCACGGCAGCCTGGGAGGCGAGGTTGACGATGCGCCCGCTGCCCTGGGCCAGCATGTGGCGGGCGCAGGCCTGGGCCACGAAGAAGCTGGCCTTGAGGTTGATATCCAGGGTGGTGTCCCAGGCGCTTTCGCTGACCTCGACGGCCTTGTCCAGCAACACCACGCCGGCGCTGTTGACCAGGTAATCCAGGCGTTGGAACTGTTCGAAAACCTGATCGATGGTGGGTTGTATCTGGCCGATCTGGCTGAGGTCGACGGCAATGCCCAAGTGCCCGGCACCGAGGCGGGCGGCCACCTCGACCACTGCCGGGTCGCGGTCCAGCAGGGCCACGCGAGCACCGCGTTCCACCAACAGGGTGGCGCAGGCCAGGCCGATGCCGGCGGCGCCCCCGGTGATCACGGCGCAACGGCCGCTGAGGTCGAAGGCTTGGTTCCAGAAACCTGACATGAATGACTCCATTTTTGGCAATCGATCATTCCCACGCTCTGCGTGGGAATGCCGCCTGGGACGCTCTGCGTCCTGATGATGGATGACGCGGAGCGTCATGGGATGCATTCCCACGCGGAGCGTGGGAACGATCTATAACTACTTACCGCCACTGACCTGCTTGTACAGCGCATCGGCGTTGGCATTCGTCACCGGCACCCATGGCAGGATGTAGTTCTTGTCCGTGCCATCCCCCCATTTCACGTCGTTGCCGTAGCGCGCCCAGATCACCGATTGCGGCTTGTAGTCCTTGCCGGCCAAGGCGCGCAACGCCACGTCCAGCGCACCCTGGGACTGGGCCTGGGCATCCTGGAGGAAGGTGGTGACTTCGTCTTTTTTCGCCGCCTGGATCGCATCCGGCATGCCGTCGATGGAGGTGACGGGCACGTCCTTGGAAGTCAGCCCATGGGACTTCAACGCCTGTACCGCACCGAGGGCCATGTCGTCGTTCTGGGCGATGACGCCGTTGATGCCTTTGGGGTGGGCGTTCAGCCAGTCTTCGGTGAGGGTCAGCGCCTGGGCGCGGTCCCAGTTAGCGGTTTTTTTCTCGATGATCTTGATGTCCGGGTGTTTGCCCAGCACTTCCAGTTCGCCCTTTTCCCGGTCGATCTGTGCCGACTGACCAATCGGGCCCTGGATGATCACCACGTTGCCCTTGCCATTGAGCTTGTCGACCATGGCCTGGGCCTGCAGGCGGCCGCCTTCGACATCGTCGTTACCCACATACGGCACGTTGGCATCGGCTACTTTCGTATTGGAGGCGATGACCACCACGTCGTTGCTCATGGCTGCTTTCACCGTGCCGACGCCGGCCTTGGTATCGATGGGTACGAACAGGATGGCGTCGTAGCGCTGGGTCACCATGTTTTCGATCTGGTTGTTCTGCGTCAGCGCGTCGTAGTTGCCGTCGAACACGGTCAATTGCACGGTGCCGTCCTTGACCGCAGGGTGTTCCTTGAGCTCACGGACCCAGTTCTGCATGAACTGGCCCTTGAGGCCGTAGACGGCGGCGCCGATCTTGTAGGTCTTGCCATCGGCGGCCAGGGCGATACTGCTGGCCAGCAGGGTAAAGGTCGCCGCAGCGGCCAAGGTGGTACCCAGTTTCATAAGTAGAACTCCGGTTATTGTTGTGGGTCGTTCTCTAGCGTTTTTTCTTGCGCCACACGTCGATCAGTACTGCAAACACGATGATCAGGCCCTTTGCGACCTGCTGGTAATAGGAGGACACGCCGAGCAGGTTAAGCCCGTTATTGATCACGCCAATCAACAGCGCGCCAAACAATGTGCCGACGATGCTGCCGGTGCCGCCCGACAGGCTGGTACCCCCGATCACCACGGCGGCAATCGCATCTAGCTCATAGGAAACCCCGGCCTGGGGCAGGGCGGAGGTGGTGCGCGCCGACAGCACCACGCCGGCCAGTCCGGCCAGCAGGCCCGACACCACATACACCGAGAACATCACCTTGCGCACACCGATACCGGAGGTGCGCGCGCTTTTTTCATTGCCGCCCACCGCGTACACGTAGCGCCCGTACGTGGTGTAGCGCAGCACCATCCAGAAGATCAGCGCGACCACTGCGAAGATGATGATCGGCACGCCAATCGGGCCGATCTTGCCGATGCCCAGCGCCAGGTAGGCGTCGGGCAGGTCGGTGATCGGGCTGCCGTCGTTGAGGATGAAGGTCATGCCGCGGGCAATGCTGAGCATGCCGAGGGTGGCCACGAACGGCGGGATCGACAGGTTGGCGACCATGAAGCCGTTGACCACGCCGAGCATCGCCCCGGCGAACATCCCCGCGCTGACCGCCGCCAGCAGGCCGTAGCCCTGGGTCGCGACCATGGCGCTGCACAGCCCGGCAAACGCCAGGATCGACCCCACCGAGAGGTCGATGCCCTTGGTCAGGATCACATAGGTCATGCCCACGGCGAGGATGCCGTTGATGGAGGTCTGGCGCAGGATGTCCATCCAGTTGCGCCAGGTCATGAAGTATTCGCTGGAAAACGCCATCACCACGCACAGCAGGATAAACACCAGCGGCAGGCCGAAGCGGTCGAGGGACAGGCGCAGGCGGTTGCGCGGTGCGGCGGTAACGGGCGCAACAATCGTTTTGGCATTCATGAGGCAAGACTCAACAAGGCTTCCTGGGAAAGGGCGGTGTCGCTGCTGATGGTTACCAGCCGGCCGCCCTTGAATACAGCGATGCGATCGCTCAGGTGCAGCAATTCCGGGGCTTCCGACGACACCACGATGGCCGCGCCCCCGGCGCGTACGAACTGGTCGAGCAAGTGGTAGATCTCTTGCTTGGCGCCTTCATCGATGCCCCGGGTCGGTTCATCGCAGAGCAGGCAGATCGGTTCGGTGGACAAGCATTTGGCGAGCACCACTTTCTGCTGGTTGCCGCCGCTCATGGAGGCCACCGGCAAGTCCAGGGAGCTGGTCTTGATCTGCAGGCGCTTGACCATGTTTTCAGCCAATTGGGTTTCCTTGCGTGCGTTGATCAGCGACCAGCTCGACAAGCGCTTGTAGGCCGACAGCGCAATGTTGGAAAGAATGCTGCCGGTGAGCACCAGGCCGCTGTCCTTGCGGTCTTCGGTGACCAGCGACATGCCGGCATTGATGGTGGTCTTGGGCAGCCCGACGGGCAGGGGCTTGCCTTGCAGGGTGACGCTGCCGGCGTCCGGCGTGGTCAGGCCGTAGATGCAGTTGAGAAATTCGCTGCGCCCCGACCCCATCAGGCCGTAGATGCCGAGAATTTCGCCCTGGCGCAGTTGCAGGCTGATGTCGTGAAATTCGCCGTTGCGGCTCAGGTTGTCGACTTGCAGGCAGGTGGCGGCAGCGCATTCACGGCCGACCTTGTGGTCGATCCGCGTCAGCTCCTGGCCGACGATGCCGCGTACCAGGTGGTTGCGGTCGATATCGGCCATGCGCCCGCTTTCCACGAAGGCGCCGTCGCGAAAGATGCTGTAGTCGTCGGCGATCTGCGCCAACTCGCTCAGGCGATGCGACACGTACACAATGCCCGCGCCGCGTGCAGTGAGGCGGCGAATCGCCTTGAACAGGGTTTCTGCCTCGCGCTCGCCGATGGCCGAGGTGGGTTCGTCCATGATCATCACTTGGCAGTCATGGCTGAACGCCTTGGCGATTTCCACCAGTTGGATCTGCGCCACGCTCAAGCGGTGCATGGGGCTGGTGGGGTCGACGTCGAACTCCAGGCCTTCGAGCAGCTCGCGGGTGCGGCGGTTGAGGGCCTTGCTGTCGACAATGCAGCCGGCGCGGCGCGGTTCGCGGCCCAGCCAGATATTTTCGGCGACGCTCATGTAGGGAATGGGTTCCAGCTCCTGGGTGATCATCGCGATCCCCGCCGCCAAGGCTTCGCTCGGGCGGTTGAACTGCACCGCAACACCATTGAGCAGGATGCTGCCGGCGTCGCGCGGGGTGATGCCCATCAGGATGCTCAAGAAGGTCGACTTGCCGGCGCCGTTGCCGCCACACAGGGCATGCACGCTGCCGGCCCGCAGAGAGAGGCGCCCGTCACGCAGGGCAGGGACCCCGGCGTAAGCCTTGGCGACGTGTTCAGCCTGGAGCAGTAATGGCGTGGCCATCGGCGTGTCCTCGTGCTGTGAATTCTTATTAGGTCGCACAGTCATGTTTCGCTGTGAGCATATGTGTACCAAATGAAATTCTGATCAGTCAATCTCTTTCACTTGAAAGCGATGATTCTCATCTGGCGTGGCGGTATTGGCTTTTAATGCCGCATTAGCGGGAGCTCTGATAAAAACGAGCTTGACAGATCAGCTCATATGCCCGAGAAATGCCTGAGCGAAATTTCATTGAATGATCATATGATCAGTCGTAAGTACGATGACGGCAGCGGAGCCAGACGCCATGAACACACCTTTCCCGGTGGCTATCGGATGCGATGAAGCGGGCTTTGAGCTCAAGGAATTGTTGAAGCGGCATATCGAAACGCTGGGTTACCCGGTGACCGATTTCGGCACGCATTCCACCGCGCCGGTGCTGTACCCGGACATTGCCCTGGCCGTAGCCAACGCCATCACCGCCGGGCAGCAGCGTCTCGGCGTGCTGGTTTGTGGCACCGGGATCGGCATGGCTATTTCCGCCAACAAAGTGCTCGGCATTCGTGCGGCCCAGGCCCACGACACCTACTCGGCCGAGCGTGCGCGCAAGAGCAACGATGCGCAGATCCTGTCCATCGGCGCGCGGGTCATCGGCGCTGAACTGGCCAAGAGCGTCGTCACCGCGTTCCTGGCCTCGGAGTTCGAGGCTGCGCGCTCGGGGGCCAAGGTTGCGCGCATCAACGCGATCGAGCGCGATGGGCATCAATAGTGGACGGCGCGGGGCAAGAGTCGGGAGAATGCGCCTTTGACGCCGAAACGGAAGCCCGTCCCCATGAGTGACAGTAGCCAGCGCATGGCCAGCGATATCGATCAGATGACCGAAGTGGCGATGCTCTATTACCTCGAGAACGTCACTCAGGAGGCCATTGCCAAGCGCTTCGACCTGTCGCGGGCCAAGGTCAGCCGCTTGCTCAAGCGGGCACGCGATGAAGGCATTGTCGAGGTGCGGGTGTTGCAGCACCCGGCGATGAACAACGAGCTGGAGCGGGCGCTGGTCGAGCGCTTCAAGCTGGATCGCGCGTTGATCGCGGTCGATCACAGCGACCCGGACACCCAGCGCTCGGCCGTCGCCAGCCTGGTGGCCAATTACCTGAATAAAACCCTGGGCGACGGCATGATCGTCGCGGTGGGCATGGGACGTAACGTCGGCGCGGTGGCTGACAACGTCTTTCTGCCGGTGACGCGCAACTGCACGTTTGTCTGCGCCATCGGCGGTTCGCTCAAGGCCGGCGAGTACATGAACCCCGACCATATCTGCCGGCGCCTGGCCCTGCGCTTTGGCGGTGAAAGTGAAAGCCTGTACGCCCCGGCGCTGGTGGCCAACCCGGAACTGCGCGGTGTGTTGATCAACAACGACACGGTGCGCTCGACCCTGGACCGCGCGCGCCGCGCCGATATTGCCCTGATCGGCATCGGCGACATGAGTGAAAACAGCAACATGGTGCGCATGGGCTGGTTCTCGCCCCAGGAAATCGCCCAGGCACGCTTGTCCGGCACGGTGGGCGACATGATGGGTTACGACTTTATCGATATCCACGGCCAGCCGGCGGTCAACGCCATCCAGGGACGGGTCATCGGCCTGACGGTGCAGGAACTGTTCCGCATCCCGGACGTGGTGGCGATTGCCAGTGAGAACACCAAGGCGGCGGCGACCTTGGGGGCGTTGCGGTCTGGGGTGATCAATACCCTGGCAACGACCGTCACCAATGCCCACACCATCCTCGCGCTGGACGACGCCACCCGAAAATCCTGACACGCCGCAGGTCAAAATGTGGGAGGGGGCTTGCTCCCGATTGATCGTTCCCACGCTCCGCGTGGTAACGCCGCTCGGGACGCTCCGCGTCCCGCCAACGTCCGGTGACGCAGAGCGTCACGGGCTGCATTCCCACGCGGGAGCGTGGGCACGATCTTGACAGATGCGCTCACTGGCACACCGCCATCGGGAGCAAGCCCCCTCCCACATGGGTTTTGTGTGAGTTTTTAGGACAGGTTTTGTAATAGTTTCGCGTTGTAGGGAAATCGTATTTGGGCTGTAGGATTCAAGTCCTTTCGTTATCTCAGGACTTGCATGAACACCCTCTCGGAGCCTCCTAGTCGTCTTTCCCCAAGACTCCCGCCCAAGCACCCCATATTGCATCGACTAACCTTGTCCCGGTCCAATGACCGCGCTTTGCCGTGCCCGGCATTCTTGAATACAGAGACTCTATAAATGGAATGGTTAGCGGATCCAACGGCCTGGCTCGGCTTGGCGACCTTGATTGTGCTGGAACTGGTGCTGGGTATCGACAACCTGGTGTTTATCGCGATCCTGGCGGACAAGCTGCCGCCGGAGCAGCGCGACCGTGCGCGGCTGATCGGTTTGTCCCTGGCCTTGCTGATGCGCCTGGGCCTGCTGGCAAGTATTTCCTGGTTGGTGACGCTGACCCAGCCGCTGTTCGAGGTGTTCGACAAGAGCTTCTCCGGCCGTGACCTGATCATGCTGTTCGGCGGTGTGTTCCTGTTGTTCAAGGCCACCATGGAATTGCATGAGCGCCTGGAAGGGCATGTGGCTCAGCATAAGGGCAATGTGGCTTACGCGATGTTCTGGCCGATCGTGGCGCAGATCGTGGTGCTCGACGCCGTGTTCTCCCTCGATGCGGTGATTACCGCCGTGGGCATGGTCGATGAGCTGGCGGTGATGATGATCGCGGTGATCGTGTCCATCGGCCTGATGATCGTGGCGAGCAAGCCGTTGACCCGCTTCGTCAACGCGCACCCGACCGTGATCATGCTCTGCCTGGGTTTCCTGATGATGATCGGCTTCGCGCTGACCGCCGAAGGCCTGGGCTTCCATATTCCGAAAGGCTACCTGTACGCGGCGATCGGCTTCTCGATCCTGATTGAAGTGTTCAACCAGATCGCCCGTTCGCGGCGCAAGAAATCGGCGCAGGGTGTGTTGCCGGTGCGCGAACGTACGGCCCACGCAGTGATGCGCTTGCTCGGCGGTCGCAGCCTGGCGGTGGAAGAGGTGGGTGAAGAGGTCGCCGACCTGCTGGGCGAGGTGGATACTGCGCAAGGTCCGCTGTTCGACCGACGCGAACGGGTGATGATCAGCGGTGTGCTGCAACTGGCCGAACGGCCGATTCGCACGTTGATGACGCCACGGGCCAAGGTCGACTGCATCGACCTGGCGGACGATGCCGAGAGTATTCGCCTGAAGCTGATGCATTCGTCCTACTCGCGTTTGCCTTTGATCCGCAACGGCGCGGTCGATGAGCCCTTGGGTTTCGTGCACAAAAAGGAGTTGCTCAAGGAGTACCTGGCCGGCAACGAGCCGAACCTTGCGCATCTGGCGCGCCGTGCGATCAACCTGCTGGAGAGCTTTTCGATCCTCAATGCCTTGGAGCAAATGCGTCAGGAATCCACGCACATCGCCTTTGTGATCAACGAATTCGGCGACTTCATGGGGGTGTTGAGCATGACCGACATCCTCGAGTCCATCGCCGGTGAATTGCCGGACGCCAGCGAAATCGAGGGGCCGGATATCGTCGAGGAGGGTGACGGATTTCGCGCCAGTGGCGCCCTGAACCTGAGCCAGGTCGGTCAGCGCACGGGCTTCAAGGCGGCGGCTACCGAGGATTATCAAACGCTGGCTGGCCTGCTGATGAGCCTGCTCGATCGTCTGCCTGTGGTGGGCGATAGCCTGGAATATGAGGGCTGGCGATTAACGGTGGCTGCGGTTGAAGAGCGGCGGGTGACCCAGGTGGTTTTGCGGCCTTGCTCCGGTCAAAGCGCATGAATAGCGCGTGCACGAACTGCTGTTGCTCCTCCACGGGGCCGAAACCCTTGTGCAGTTCCACCCTGTTGCCGCGCTCGTAGACGAGCAGCGTTGGCGTACCGGTAACGTCAGGGTGCCTTGGGGTGTGCGCGCAATCGAGCACCACGCGCACGATCCACGGATGTTGCCAGGCAACCTTTTCGAATAAGGGGACCGCGCTGGCGCAGGCAGGGCAGTGCTCTGAAACGAACAGGATGAAGACCGGGCGCGGTGTGTTCAGCACGCGCTGGAAGTCCTTGGCGCTGGAAATTGTTCGCGTGGCTGCGCCCATGGTGATCTCCTGCCGGTAGTGTGGGTGTGTGCCAACGCTAAGCCGGTGGCTCATCTGCGTCTACTGTCAACCTTCACAGGTCCGGCCCACGCTCCAGCCGTTCCCGTGCCTTGCGCGCCTGGCTTGCGCACTTCCTGTATTCCTCATTGTCGCGGGACGCTTTGGCTTCGCGGTAGCCGTGATGGTTCTGGCTGGTGTAGTTGGTGTCGAAGGCTTCCTTGAGTTTTTGCAGTTCTTCCTTGCAGTCGCGGCGGTCGCTGGCCACGGCGTTGCCAGCCATCAGATAACACAGCATTAACAGGCCAAGGCTCAATTTCATCGGGGGTCCTTTCATGTTGGGGCTTGCTCGCTCTACAGATTAGTCCAAGGGCGCAGAGTTGGTGCGCAGTAACATCGTTGTGGGGCATTGAGTAGCAGCGTGGCTGGATGATGGCGCAACGCCGTAAAACCCTCCAGAAACTATCTCGCTGATCCATAAAGGATTTCTCCCCGGCATAGGTTTTCTTCAGCGCCTATGGCACACTTTCTGCTGTCTATTCCGTTGTTACATACCAAGTTCCGGTATAGCGGAATACACAACTCCTGGAGTGCTTGTCATGCATCACCGACCTTCCGTGTTCAAAGCGTGTGTTTTTCTCTTCGCCGCATCGGCTACCGTTGCCAGCCTCGCGCAGGCAGCGGACAGCAAGCTAGATGATGTGCTCAAGCGTGGGCACCTCATCGTGGGTACAGGCAGTACCAATGCGCCGTGGCACTTCCAGGGAGCGGATGGCAAGTTGCAGGGGTTTGATATCGACATCGGCCGCATCGTGGCCAAAGGCTTGTTCAACGACCCGAGCAAGGTCGAGTACGTGGTGCAGTCTTCCGACGCGCGTATTCCCAACCTGCTGACCGACAAGGTCGACATGAGCTGCCAGTTCATCACCGTCACCGCCAGCCGTGCGCAGCAAGTCGCCTTCACCCTGCCGTATTACCGCGAAGGCGTGGGCCTGCTGCTGCCGAATAACAGCAAGTACAAGGAAATCGAAGACCTGCAGGCGGCGGGCGATGGTGTCACCGTGGCCGTGCTGCAGAACGTGTATGCCGAAGAATTGGTCCACCAGGCGCTGCCCAAGGCCAAGGTTGACCAGTACGACAGCGTCGACCTGATGTACCAGGCCGTGAACTCCGGTCGCGCCGATGCCGCCGCCACCGATCAGTCTTCGGTCAAATACCTGATGGTGCAGAACCCCGGCCGCTACCGCAGCCCGGCCTACGCCTGGAGCCCGCAGACCTACGCGTGCGCGGTCAAGCGTGGCGACCAGGATTGGCTGAACTTCGTCAATACCGCGCTGCATGAGGCTATGACCGGCGTTGAATTCCCCGCTTACAAGGCGTCGTTCAAGCAATGGTTCGGCGTGGACCTGCCAGAGCCGGCGATTGGTTTTCCTGTGGAATTCAAGTGATCCAGAACAACCGGGGCGTGCTTGACGGCGCCCCACTCAGGTACTGCCGACCATGAACTATCAGTTGAACTTTGCCGCCGTATGGCGTGATTTCGACACCTTGCTGGCAGGGCTCGGCCTGGGCCTGCAGTTGGCTTTGCTGTCGATCGCCATCGGCTGCGTGATCGGCCTGCTGATGGCGTTTGCCATGCTGTCCAGGCACCGGGCGTTGCGTGTGTTCGCTTCGGTGTATGTGACGGTGGTTCGCAATACGCCGATCCTGGTGCTGATCCTGTTGATCTATTTTGCCTTGCCGTCGCTGGGTATCCGCCTGGATAAAATCCCTTCGTTCATCATTACTTTGTCGCTGTACGCCGGGGCTTATCTGACCGAAGTGTTCCGCGCCGGGCTGTTGAACATTCCCAAGGGCTTGCGCGAAGCCGGGTTGGCGATCGGCCTGGGTGAGTGGCGTATCCGCGCCTATATCACCGTGCCGGTAATGCTGCGCAACGTGCTGCCGGCGCTGTCGAACAACTTTATCTCGCTGTTCAAGGACACCTCGCTGGCCGCTGCGATTGCAGTGCCGGAGCTGACCTATTACGCCCGCAAGATCAACGTCGAAAGCTACCGGGTGATCGAAACCTGGCTGGTGACGACGGCGCTCTACGTGGCCGCCTGTTACCTCATTGCCATGCTGCTCCGTTACCTGGAACAGCGTCTGGCGATCCGTCGTTAAGGAGGGTTTTCCATGTACGAATCCCCTAGCTGGCTGCATGAACTGTGGATCGCCCGGGAGACGCTGTGGGCCGGGTTCCAGACCAGTATTTACTGCTCGGCGCTGGCGATTATCTTCGGCACCCTGATCGGTATCTTCGCCGGGCTGGTGCTGACCTACGGCAAGTTCTGGATGCGTGCGCCGTTTCGCCTGTATGTCGACCTGATTCGCGGCACGCCGGTATTCGTGCTGGTGCTGGCGTGTTTCTACATGCTGCCGGCGCTCGGTTGGCAGATCAGTGCGTTCCAGGCCGGCGCGGTCGGGCTCACGCTGTTCTGTGGCTCCCACGTCGCGGAAATCGTGCGCGGTGCGCTGCAGGCCATCCCCCGTGGGCAACTGGAAGCGGGCAAGGCAATTGGCCTGACGTTCTACCAGTCCCTGGGCTACGTGCTGTTGCCCCAGGCGCTGCGGCAGATCCTGCCGACCTGGGTCAATTCCTCCACGGAAATCGTCAAGGCCTCGACGCTGCTCTCGGTGATCGGCGTGGCCGAGCTGCTGCTGAGCACCCAGCAAGTCATTGCGCGCACCTTCATGACCCTGGAGTTCTACCTGTTCGCAGGCTTCATGTTCTTTGTCATCAACTACGCCATCGAGTTATTCGGGCGCTACATTGAAAAGCGGGTGGCCTTGCCATGAATCAACCTCAAACAATCGAACCGTTGCTGAACATTCGTGGCCTGCGCAAGCAATACGGAGACGTCGAAGTGCTCAAGGGCGTCGACCTGAGCCTGCAGCGTGGCAACGTGGTGACCTTGATCGGTTCCAGTGGCTCGGGCAAGACCACCCTGTTGCGTTGCGTCAACCTGCTGGAAGAATTCCAGGGCGGGCAGATTACCCTCGATGGCGCGTCCATCGGCTACAGCGACGTGGCCGGCAAGCGCGTGCGTCACCCCGAGCGGGTGATCGCCCAGCACCGCGCCATGACCGGCATGGCGTTCCAGCAGTTCAACCTGTTCCCGCATCTGACCGCCTTGCAGAACGTGACCCTGGGTTTGTTGAAAGTTAAGAAAATGCCTAAGGACGAGGCCGTGTCGCTCGCGGAAAAATGGCTCGACCGTGTGGGACTTCTGGAACGTCGCAATCACTTTCCCGGCCAGTTGTCCGGCGGCCAGCAACAGCGCGTGGCGATTGCCCGGGCCATTGCCATGAACCCCAGCCTGATGCTGTTCGACGAAGTCACCTCGGCCCTCGACCCGGAGTTGGTGGGCGAAGTGCTCAGCGTGATCAAGGGA
Organism: Pseudomonas sp. R4-34-07; assembly: GCF_003852375.1. NCBI lineage: Bacteria > Pseudomonadati > Pseudomonadota > Gammaproteobacteria > Pseudomonadales > Pseudomonadaceae > Pseudomonas > Pseudomonas sp. R4-34-07. The sequence goes on from NZ_CP027760.1 coordinate 2,616,461, forward strand.
TTGGCGGAGGAGGGCATGACCATGTTGCTGGTCACCCACGAAATGCGCTTTGCCTATGAGGTCTCGGACAAGATCGTCTTCATGAACCAGGGCCGCATCGAAGAGCAGGGCTCGTCGAAGGACATCTTCGAGCGGCCGCAGTCACCGCGTCTGGCGGAATTTCTCAAGAGCATTCGTTTTTAATCAGGAGCTATTTTATGAGCATTACTCGTTACGGTACCGGCAGCACCGCCGGCGGCGGCCAGCCACGTCCTTTCGCCCGTGCGGTGGAAGCCGATGGTTGGTTGTATGTGTCGGGCCAGGTGCCGGCGGTGGACGGTGAAATCATCAATGGCGGCATCATCGAGCAAACCCGCCAGACGATGCGCAACGTGGTGGCGATTCTGGAAGAGGCCGGCTACGAATTGAAAGACGTGGTGCGCGTCGGCGTATGGCTGGAAGAGCCACGGGATTTCTGGAGTTTCAATAAAGTCTTCGGCGAATACTTCACCCCGGAACACGCCCCGGCGCGTGCCTGTGTGCAGGCCAACATGATGGTCGATTGCAAGGTGGAGATCGATTGCGTGGCCTACAAGAAAAAAGGCTAAATTGGCCCACTTGAGGACGCTGCAAATCAAATGTGGGAGGGGGCTTGCTCCCGATAGCGGTGTATCAGCAACAGATATGTCCACTGGCACACCGCCATCGGGGGCAAGCCCCCTCCCACAGGGGATCTCTGCCAGACCATAGAATTTGACGGGACTTAACACTGCCATGACCGAAGACACCATCAAACGCCGCGCCAAAGGCCTGGACCGTGCGTTCGATATCCTCGATTTTCTCAAGGAAATCGGCCAGCCACTGCGCCCGAATGATATCGCCAGCGGCATCGGCAGCCCCAAGTCCACGGTCTACGAACTGGTCGCCTCGCTGCTCGAACGGCGCATCCTGGAATCCGTGGGCAAGGACGGTCACGTCTACCTCGGACGCCAGTTGTACTTCCTCGGCCAGGCGCACCTGCGCCACTTCGACCTGACCCGCGAGGCCGACCACGCCTTGCAGGAGATCGTCAGCCAGACCCACGAAACCGCGCAGATGTGCCTGCTCAACGGGCGCAAGTACACGGTGGCGCTGATGCGCGAAGGCCAGCGGCATTTTCGTATTTCCTCGGATATCGGCGAAAACGCGCCGATCCCCTGGACCGCCTCCGGGCGCCTGCTGCTCGGGCACTTGAGCGACCAGCAGATCATCGACCTGATCGATCCCGACGATTTCATCCTGCCGGGTGGCCTGCGCCTGCCCCTGGAGACCTTCCTGGCGCAGATCCGCCAGGCCACCCTCGACGGGTTCTTCTCCTTCGACAGCGTCGCCGACACCTTTACCCACTGCTTTGCCGCCCCGGTGCGCGACGCGCAGGGCGTGAGCATTGCGACGCTGTGCATCGTCGCCCCGCGGGCCGATGCGAGCAAAAACTATCACGACTATCGCCGGGTGCTGATCGACAGCGCCAACAACCTGGCCCGGCGCATCAACGAATAGGAATTTCCCATGTCTGCCTTCAATGCCGTTGAAAAAGGCGCCGCCGCAGTTGGCGCTCACCTGGTCCGCGATGTCAGCCTGCCGGCCCTGGTGCTGCACCGCGAGGCCCTGGAACACAACATTCGCTGGATGCAGCAATTCGTCAGTGACAGCGGCGCGCAGTTGGCGCCACACGGCAAGACCAGCATGATGCCGGCGCTGTTCCAGCGTCAGCTCGCCCAGGGCGCCTGGGGCATTACCCTGGCCACTGCGGTGCAGACCCGCGCCGCCTACGCCGGCGGGGTGCGCCGTGTGCTGATGGCCAACCAACTGGTCGGCGCGCCGAACATGGCGCTGATCGCCGACCTGCTGGGCGACCCGGATTTCGATTTTCACTGCATGGTCGACCATCCGGACAACGTTGCCGACCTCGGCCTGTTCTTCGCCGCCCGTGGCCTGCGCCTGAACGTGATGATCGAGTACGGCGTGGTCGGTGGCCGTTGCGGTTGCCGCAGCGAGCAACAAGTGCGCGAGCTGGCCGAGGCGATCAAAGCCCAGCCGGCCCTGGCCCTTACCGGCATTGAAGGCTATGAAGGCGTGATTCATGGCGATCAGGCGATCAGCGGCATTCGCGCGTTCGCGGCCAGCCTTGTGCGCCAGGCGGTAGACCTGCAAGACAACGGCTATTTCGACCTGCCCACGCCGATCGTGACGGCGTCGGGTTCGGCCTGGTATGACCTGATTGCCGAATCGTTCGAGGCGCAGAATGCCGCCGGCCGCTTCCTCAGCGTCCTGCGCCCCGGCAGCTACGTGGCCCACGACCATGGCATCTATAAAGACGCGCAATGCTGTGTGCTTGACCGTCGCAGCGACCTCAACGAAGGCCTGCGCCCGGCGCTGGAAGTCTGGGCCCATGTGCAATCGTTGCCGGAACCGGGCTTTGCGGTGATCGCCCTGGGCAAGCGCGACGTAGCCTACGACGCCGGTCTGCCGGTGCCGCTCAAGCGCTACAAGGCCGGAATTTTACCGGCAGAGGGCGATGATGTGAGCGCGTGCCAGGTGACCGCCGTGATGGACCAACACGCGTTCATGACCGTGGCGCCGGGGGTGGAACTGCGCATTGGCGACATCATTTCGTTTGGTACTTCCCATCCATGCCTGACCTTCGACAAGTGGCAGGTGGGTTGCCTGGTGGATGAGCAACTGCGGGTGATCGAGTCCCTGCGCACCTGCTTCTAGACCGAGTCGCGCCTATCGAGGGCAAGCCCCCTCCCACCTTTGGAATGCATTCCCCTGTGGGAGGGGGCTTGCCCCCGAAGAGTCCATCAGCCCCACCGAGACAGCAGCCATGACCACTAAACCGCGCATCGCCCTCATCGGCGAATGCATGATCGAACTGCAACACCGCGCCGACGGCAGCCTGCACCAGAGCTTCGGCGGCGACACCCTGAACGCGGCGGTGTACCTGCGCCGCGAGCTGGGCGACTTCGGCACTGTCGATTACGTCACCGCCCTGGGCGATGACAGTTTCAGCGATGCCATGTGCCAACAGTGGGCTGATGAAGGCCTCGGGCTGGGCATGGTCCAGCGCCTGGCCGGGCGTTTGCCGGGATTGTATTGCATCCAGACCGACGCCAACGGCGAGCGCAAATTCCTCTACTGGCGCAACGAAGCGGCTGTGCGCGACTGTTTTACCACGCCGGCCGCCGAGCCGATCCTGGCAGCCCTGCCGGGCTATGACTGGGTGTATTTCAGCGGCATCACCCTGGCGGTGCTGGGGGAAATCGGGCGTGAGCGTTTACTGGAAAGCCTGATCGAAACCCGGCGTCGCGGCGCCAAGGTCGTATTCGACAATAACTACCGGCCGCGTCTGTGGGCGAACATCGAGGCGGCCCGCGCGGCGTATCACCGCGTGTTGGCCGAGGTGGATATCGCCTTGCTGACCGAGGACGACGAGCGCGCGTTGTTCGGTTATGCCGACAGCGAGCAGGTGTTTGCGGCCTACCCGAAGATTGAGGAGGTGGTGCTCAAGCGCGGCGCGGATGACTGTTTGATCCGTTGCGCCGACGAGCGCTTTGCCGTGCCGGCGTTGAAGGTGGAGAAGGTCGTGGACACCACGGCGGCGGGGGATTCGTTCAGCGCAGCGTATTTGGCCGGTCGGCTCAAGGGCGGTTCGCCGGAGCAGGCTGCGTTGGCTGGGCATCGGTTGGCGAGTCGAGTGATTCAGGTGCCGGGGGCATTGATACCCAGGTGAATGGCCGCCTGCGGCGGATCGGGGGCAAGCCCCCTCCCACATTGTGATGTATTCACAAATCAAGTGTGGGAGGGGGCTTGCTCCCGATTACGGTGTAAAGCCAACCCATCAATCCCGGTAAAACACCTGCACCAAGTGATAACCAAACTTGCTCTTGACCGGCCCATGCACCACCCGCAGCGGTTTCTTGAAGATCACTGCATCAATGGCCCCGACCATCTGCCCTGGCCGCACTTCACCCAGATCACCGCCGCGCTTGCCCGACGGGCAAGTGGAGTACTTCTTGGCCAGCACATCAAAGGCTTCGCCCTTGGCAATGCGCTGCTTGAGCTGTTCGGCTTCTTCACTGGTTTTCACCAGGATATGACGGGCTTGGGCTTTCATCGATCTCTACCAGGTGTGCGACGGCGCGCGATTATGCCTGAACTCAGGCATCGACGCCGATCATGCTGCGGATTTTGGTCGCCAGCAGGTCAATGGAAAATGGCTTGGCCACCATGTCCATGCCGTGCTCCAGAAAGCCCTGGCGCTCGGCGGCTTTTTCGGCGTAACCGGTCATGAACAGCACGCGCAGCCCCGGCCGGTGCTGGCGGGCGATTTCCGCCAGTTGCCGGCCGTTCATGCCCGGCAGGCCGACGTCGGTCACCAGCAGGTCGACGCGTAAATCCGATTCCAGCAACGGCAGCGCCGTGCGCGCGTCTGCTGCCTGGTGCGCGGTGTAACCCAGTTCATCGAGCAGATTGACCACCAGCATGCGCACCGCCGGGTCGTCCTCGACCACCACCACCGCTTCGCCGGCCAGGGCCAGCGGCGCTTCGGCCAGGCTGGCGGGCAGGTTGCTTTCCAGCGCGGTGCCATGCAGGCGCGGCAGGTACAGGCGCACGCAGGTGCCCTGGCCCGGTTCGCTCTGGATAGTCACGTGGCCCCCCGATTGCTGGGCAAAGCCGTAGATCATCGACAAGCCCAGGCCGGTGCCCTGGCCGATGGGTTTGGTGGTGAAGAACGGGTCGAAGGCTTTGGCGAGGATTTTCGGCGCCATGCCGCTGCCGTTGTCGCGCACGCCGAGCATCACGTAGTCGCCGGCCTTGACCGGCTCCAGGGTGGTGATATCGGTGCCGTCCAGATAGCTGTTGGCGGTTTCGATCAGCAGTTCACCGCCGTCGGGCATGGCGTCACGGGCATTGATTACCAGGTTGAGCAGCGCATTTTCCAGTTGGCTGGCGTCGGTGTTCACCGGCCAGATGTCTTTGCCAAGCTGCACGGTGAGCGTGATATGCGCGCCCTTGGTGCGGCGGAACAGATCTTCCAGGGACGCCACCAACTGGTTGGGATCGGTGGGGCGCTTGTCCAGCGACTGGCGCCGCGAGAACGCCAGCAGCCGGTGGGTGAGGGCGGCGGCGCGGTGGGCGGAGGCCACGGCGGCATCGGCAAAGCGGCCGATGTCTTCGCTGCGGCCGGCGGCAATGTAGCGTTGCATCAGGTCGAGGCTGCCGATGATGCCGGTGAGCATATTGTTGAAATCGTGGGCGATACCGCCGGTGAGCTGGCCCACGGCTTCCATTTTTTGCGCGTGGCGCAGCGCGTCTTCAGCCCGCTCGCGTTCGAACATTTCGTTTTGCAGGCGCTGGTTGGCCTCGGCCAGCGCCTGGGTGCGCTGGGCCACACGCTCTTCGAGGTTTTCGTTGAGGTGGCGCAGGGCTTCTTCGGTGAGTTTGCGTTCGGTCTCGTCGATCACAAAGATGTAGAAACCGTTCACCGAGCCGTCATTGCAGAAGCGCGGCAGGTACTTCATCAACGCATGGCGCGGCCGCCCGTCGCGATGCGGCGTGACGGTCATGAAGCTGCACGCCTTGCCGTTGAGCGCGGCGGCGATCTTGTCTGCGCGCCCGGCGTACACCTCGTCGCCCAGCACCTCACGGATGGTCTTGCCGTACAGTTCCTGAGGCGTCTTGCCGTACCAGTCGAGGTAGGCGCTGTTGTTCAAGCGAAAGCGTTGCTCGTGGTCGACATAGCCGATCAGCACCGGCATGGCGTTGATGATCAGTTGCAGTTCGGTCTGGCTTTGACGCAGCGCCTGCTCGGTGTGCTTGCGCTCGGTGAGGTCCAGTGCGGCACCGAGGAAACGGGCGGGGCGGCCTTGCGGGTCCTTGTAGCAGCGGCCACGGGCAAACACCCAGCGTACCTGGCCGTCGGCTTGCAGCAGGCGGTATTCCTCGGCGTATTCGGTGCCGAAGGTGATGCAATGCTTGATGCTGCGCGTGACCGTGCCACGGTCTTCGGGATGCACGCCGAGCAGGTAGGCGCTGATGGGCAGCAGGCCGGCGTCATTGGGGTCGACGCCGTGCAGGTAAGCGAAATGTGCGTCGGCGATAAACCGGTCTTCGCCGATGTCCCAGTCCCAGGTGCCTACCGCGTCGGTCGCCGCCAGGGCCAGTTGCAGTCGTTGCTCGGTGTTGTGCTGGGCCTTGAGGCTGTCTTCGGAGCGCTGTTGCAGTTCGAGGGCTTGGCGGCGCCGCTCGTTGGTTTCGATGGCCGTGACCAGGATGCCGGCCACGCGGCCGCTTTCATCGCGCACTGGGCTGTAGGTCAGGTCAAGCCAGATTTCAGTGTCGCGCTGGTTGCGCTGCAGCACGAAGCGCTGCTCGCTGAAGGTGCGCACTTGGCCGCTGAGCACCGCGTCGTAGACCGGCGCGGCGAAGCTTTGCAGCTCCGGCCAGGTCGCGTGCACCGGCTGGCCCAGGGCGCCGGGGTGCTTGTTGCCGGCCAGCCGGGCGAAGCCATCGTTATACAGCTGGGTGAGCTGCTCGCCCCAGAGCAGCAGCATCGGCATGGGCGAATGCACCACGATATCCACGGCGGTGCGCAGACTTTGCGGCCAATCATTGGCCTCACCGAGGGGGCTTTGCGCCCAGTCCAGCCGCTCGATCATTGCTGCGGCTTCGCTACCGGTGGATGTTCCATTCATGAAAAAGCCTTGCGTATCACGCTTTGAAAAATGACAACACCCATTATTCCAAGAGACAACGACGGGTGGCTACCTCGAAAAATAGCACGCATTGCCGGGTTTTCTGCAAAACGCCGTATCAGGGCTGAAGCCTTTCATCTGTCACGCCAGCTCAGGGCGGTCGCGAAAGTGTTCGAGGGCCTCGGGGTTGGCCAGCGCATCGGTGTTTTTCACCGGTTCCCCATGCACCACATTGCGCACCGCCAATTCGACGATCTTGCCGCTGATGGTGCGCGGGATATCGTTGACCGCGAGGATTTTCGCCGGCACGTGGCGCGGTGTGGTGTTGGCGCGGATCACCTGGCGGATCTGCTGCTCCAGCGCGTCATCCAACTGGACACCGTCAGCAAGGCGCACAAACAGCACCACGCGCACGTCGTCCTGCCAGCGCTGGCCGATGGCGAGGCTTTCCAGCACCTGCGTGACTTTTTCCACCTGGCGATAGATCTCGGCAGTGCCGATGCGCACGCCGCCAGGGTTGAGCACCGCATCGGAGCGGCCATGAATCAGCAGGCTGCCGTTGGGACGTTGCTCGGCGTAATCGCCCTGGGCCCACACGCCGGGGAACTGGCTGAAATACGAGGCCCGCAACTTCTGCTGCTGCGGGTCGTTCCACAGCCCGATGGGCATCGCCGGGAAATGCCGGGTACACACCAATTCGCCTTTCTCGCCGACCAGTGGGCGGCCCTGGTCGTCCCACACTTCGATAGCCATCGCCAGGCTCTTGCACTGCATTTCGCCACGGCGCACCGGCAACACCGGGTTACCAATCACGAAGCAGGAGACAATATCGGTGCCGCCGGACATCGATGACAGGCACAGCTCGGCCTTGATCTCGCGGTACACGTAGTCGTAGCTCTGGGGCGACAGCGGCGACCCGGTGGAGATCAACCCTTTGAGGCTGCGCAAATCATGGCTGAGGCGCGGTTGCAGGCCGGCCTTTTCCAGGGTGGCGAGGAACTTGGGGCTGGTGCCGAATACGCTGATGCGTTCGGCGTCGATCAGGTCGATCAAGCGTTGCGGGCCCGGATGAAACGGAGAACCGTCATACAGCACCGCCGTGGCGCCCAGGGCCAGCACCGATACCAGCCAGTTCCACATCATCCAGCCGCAGGTGGTGTAGTAGAACAGGCAGTCTTCACGGGACAGGTCGGCATGCAGGCCATGTTCCTTGAGATGGGTGAGCAGGACGCCGCCGGTGCCGTGAATGATGCACTTGGGCACGCCGGTGGTGCCGCTGGAATAGAGGATATACAGCGGGTGATCGAACGGCACCGCGACGAACTCGGGCGTGCCGCCGGGTTGGTAGAAGTCGCGCCACAGTGCGACGCGCGCGGGCGTGCGGTAATCCGTGACCTGCGCCTGAGGGCGGGCATAGGGCACGATGATCAACAGTTCCAGGGACGGCAGCCGTGCGAGGATTTCATTGAGCTTGGCGCTCTGGTCGAGGGTCTTGCCGGCATAGCGATAACCGGCGCAAGTGATCAGCACCTTGGGCTCGATCTGGCCGAAACGGTCGATCACGCCTTGGGTGCCGAAGTCCGGTGAAGAGCACGACCAGATTGCCCCGAGGCTGGTGGTGGCGAGCATGCCGACCAGGGTTTGCCAGGTATTGGGCATGCACGCCGCCACACGGTCACCCACACCAACACCGGCCAAGCGCAGGCTGTTTTGCAGGCCGGCGACATGTTCGGCCAATTGCGCGTAGCTCAATTGTTCACGCTGGCCGTCTTCACTGATTGCAACCACCGCCGGGTGATCGTCGCGACGGCGCAGCAAGTGCTCGGCGAAGTTCAGGGTAGCACCGGGAAACCACTGGGCGCTGGGCATGTCAGCGCTCTCGATCAACGTGGCGCTGGGCGGGCTGCGAAATTGCACCTCGAAGAACGCCACGATGGCCTTCCAGAAATCCGGGCGCTGGTCGATGCTCCACTGGTGCAGGGCGGGGTAGTCGCCCAACTGCAGGTTGTGGTGCGCATTGATGTAGCGGCGGAACTGGTCCATGCGCGTATTGGCGATGCGTTCCGGGGAGGGTTGCCAGAGGATGTCGGACATGAGCAAGGTCTCTTGTTCTTGTGTGAGGTTTGTCAGACAAAGCAAGTCCAAGGTGGGAGGGGGCTTGCTCCCGATGGCGGTGTTTCAGTTTGCACATTCATTGACTGACCCACCGTTATCGGGAGCAAGCCCCCTCCCACATTTGGATATCTTCTGTTCGGTAGACCGTGGTTATTGGGCCAACCAACCGCCATCAATATTCCACGCCGCGCCACGCACCTGGCTACCGGTCTCACTGCATAAAAACAGCACCAGCTCACCCAGCTGCGGCGGTGTCACGAACTCCAGCGACGGCTGTTTTTCCGCCAGCAGATCATGCTGCGCCTGCTGCGGGCCCACCCCGTTGGCCGCGCGATCGTCGATCTGCTTCTGCACCAGCGGCGTCAGCACCCAGCCCGGGCAAATCGCGTTGCACGTCACGTTGCTGGTCGCGGTTTCCAGGCCCACAACCTTGGTCAGGCCGATCACCCCATGCTTGGCCGCCACATAGGCTGCCTTGCCCACCGAGCCCACCTGACCGTGCACCGAGGCGATATTGACGATGCGTCCCCAACCCTTGGCCTTCATGCCCGGCAGGCTCAAGCGCGTGCTGTGGAACACTGACGACAGGTTGATGGCGATGATCGAGTCCCAGCGCTCCACCGGAAAATCTTCCACCGCCGCCACATGCTGGATGCCGGCGTTATTGACCAGTATGTCGACGCCACCGAATTCGCGTTCGGCATACGCAAGCATCTCGGCGATCTGCGCCGGGTCGCTGACGTCTGCCGGGTGATGCCCGACCTTGCCGCCAAACGCCTGCACCTGGGCGATCACGCCGCTGGCATCGCCGAAGCCGTTGAGGATCAGGTTGGCGCCGGCCTTGGCCAGGCTCAGGGCAATGCCCAGGCCGATGCCGCTGGTGGAGCCGGTGACCAGGGCGGTCTTGCCGTTCAATGTCGTCATGAAAACCTCACACTATGCCGGTGGCGTAGAACGTACCGATCACCACGAACACCGCGAGGGTCTTGATGATCGTGATGCCGAAAATATCCTTGTAGGCTTCGCGGTGGGTCAGCCCGGTCACCGCCAGCAGCGTGATCACCGCGCCGTTGTGGGGCAGGGTGTCCATGCCGCCGCTGGCCATGGCCGCGACCCGGTGCAGCACTTCAAGGGGGATATTGGCCGCATGGGCCGCTGAAATAAAGCTCTCGGACATGGCCGCCAGGGCGATGCTCATGCCGCCGGACGCGGAGCCGGTGATCCCCGCCAGCAGGGTCACGGTGATGGCTTCGTTGACCAGCGGGTTGGGGATGCCCTTGAGCCAGTCCGCCAATACCAGGAACCCCGGGAGCGAGGCGATCACTGCACCGAACCCGTATTCGGAAGCGGTGTTCATCGCTGCCAGCAGCGCGCCGCTGACCGCACTTTTGCTGCCCTCGGCCAGCTTGCTTTTGATCGCCGAAAAACCGCACACCAGCACCACGATAATCCCCACCAGCAACGCCGCCTGCACCGCCCAGATCGCGGTGAGCTTGGCGATTTCGGTGGTCACCGGGGCGCTCATGCCCGGCAGGCTGAGGCTGTGGGTCTTGCCGTACCACTGCGGGATCCAGTGGGTGAACAGCAGGTTCATCACCCCCACCAGAAGCAACGGCGACAGCGCGATCCATGGGTTGGGCAGGGCCAGGTTCTCGGCGGTCTCCGGCTCGTTGCGCAGCTCGGTGCCATAGCCTTCACCCGCACGCTGGGCCTTGTTGCGCTGGCGCGACAGGTAGAGCATGCCGGCGCAGAACACGAAAATCGTACCGATCAGCCCCAACCACGGCGCCGCCCAGGCGGTGGTGTTGAAGAAGGTGCTGGGGATAATGTTCTGGATCTGCGGCGTGCCGGGCAGGGCGTCCATAGTGAACGAGAATGCACCGAGGGCAATGGTGGCCGGGATCAGGCGCTTGGGGATATCGCTCTGGCGGAACATCTCCGCGGCAAACGGGTACACCGCAAACACCACCACGAACAGCGACACGCCGCCGTAAGTGAGCAGGGCACAGACCAGCACAATCACCAGCATCGCCTGGCGCGTGCCGAGCAAACGAATGGCGGCGGCGACGATGGAACGCGAGAACCCCGACAACTCGATCAGCTTGCCGAACACCGCACCGAGCAGGAACACCGGGAAATACAGCTTGATGAAACCAACCATTTTCTCCATGAACACCCCGGTGAAGGCGGGTGCGACAGCCGAAGGGTCAGTCAGCAGAACAGCGCCGAGGGCGGCGATCGGGGCAAACAGGATAACGCTATAGCCACGGTAGGCAGCCAGCATCAGCAGCGCCAGGGCTGCCAGGGCAATGATCACACTCATGGTGTGTCTCCAATTGTTATTTTTGTGGGTGAAACGCTGGAGAAGGGCTATAGCGAGATGTGTGCCATGTTTCTAACTTATTGAAATATAAGTAAATTAACTATTTTGTCTGTGGTGATTTTCGACTTTGTCTCAATTCAGAGACCTCCACCGATCAAATGTGGGAGGGGGCTTGCCCCCGATGGCGGCGGATCAGCCAGTGGATATATAAGCTGGCTGACCGCTATCGGGGGCAAGCCCTAATGCCAGTCAGTTAAGAAGTGGAAAGGGTAAAAAGTAACCTGTGGCGAGGGAGCTTGCTCCCGCTGGACTGCGCAGCAGTCCTATTTTTGGGGCCGCTTCGCGGCCCAGCGAGAGCAAGCTCCCTCGCCACAGGTACAGTGTTCGCCCTTAACTGACTGGCATTAGGGCAAGCCCCCCTCCCACAAAGGTTTGTCCTCATAGTGAGATTTGAGTCTCATATCGGAGACTATGCAATTCCCAAGGCCGCCATCTTCTTGTCCAGGTCGTGCTGGCGTTTGCATCCATTGAACGTGCCCATCACAACCGCGTTAAGTGGGGCGATCGCACGGCGACTGCGTAACCACTGCAATTGGCGTCATTGTAAAGGGTCTTCTGATAGCTACCGTTTTTGAAGTGCAGGGCAATGCCGTCGTCGACGGCGTAGGCAGGTTGAATGCGCTGGTTGCAAATCAGTTCGACAAAGGATGTTTTTCGTCCCTCCTCAGAATTGAAATGCGGGCACAGCGCGCCGGGTAGCATGCCCAAGCCATTAATCAGCGCGAACGCGCCCCCTGAATCCGAATGGCCGAAATCGAACCAGCATATGGCGCCAGCACTGACGCCACACAGGATCTTGCCCTGATCCCCAGCTGCTTTCAAAAGGTCGGTAACACCAAACTCGCGCCAGACCGCCAGCATCGCACGGGTATTACCTCCGGCGACGTAAATGATATCGGCCTTCTCGAACATCGATGAAATCTGCTGCGCGTGAGGGAAGGGCGGGATGAAGAATGCGAGTGGAATGACCGAGCAGCCGATGGCGGCATACTTGTTCGAGAAGTCTGCGATTTTCACCGGGTCATCACCATTGGCGGTGGAGATGTAAAGGACCACCGGTGCTGCTTTTCCGGTTAACGAAATAATGTACTCATCAATCGGCGTCATGCACTTCAAATCGTCATCGGACTCGCCGCCAATAGCAATAACATGTGTATCTGACATGCACTCTGTCCTACTGTTTTAAAGACACCGTGATTATGCAGGCGCTGGCTTTGAAACTCACAATAACGACGTCGTCTACTAAGACGTCATGCCCAATGCGACCATTTTTTTGTATAGCGTAGATCGACCAAGTTTCAGGCGTCTGGCTGCTTCTATTACATTCCCCTCGCACGCCTGTAGCATCCCCTCGATCACCCTACGGTCGAACCGCTCGCGCGCGGCATGGAAACTTTCCCCTTCTACAGTCGGTACTGGCGCACCACGCGCCACCGGCCTGAACGTGCCAATCGCCGCCCGCATCTCCCCGGCGTTCAACACCAGGTCATCGCTCAACAACGCCGCGCGCTCGAGCACGTTGCGCAGCTCACGGATATTCCCCGGCCACGCGTGCTGCGCCAACAGCGCCAGGGCTTCGCGGTCCAGTTCATGCTGGCTGCGCAGTTCCTCGAGGATGGCTTCGCTCAGCGCCGGAATATCCTCCAGCCGTTCACGCAGCGGCGGCACCTGGATCGGCAACACGTTCAGGCGGTAGTACAAGTCCGCACGGAACTCGCCTCGCTTGATCGCCGCTTCCAGGTCCATGGACGTCGCTGCGATCACCCGCACATCGCTGTGCAGCATTTCGTTGGAGCCCACCGGTTCGAATTCCTTTTCCTGCAGTACCCGCAATAACTTGCTTTGCAGCGGCAGCGGCATGTCGCCGATTTCATCGAGGAACAGCGTGCCACCCTGGGCGATCTGGAATTTGCCGGGACGGCCCTTGCGGTCGGCGCCGGTGAAGGCACCTGGGGCAGTGCCGAAAAATTCAGCTTCGAGCAGGTCGTGGGGGATCGCCGCGCTGTTGATGCTGACGAACGCTTTGTGGGCTCGGGGCGATGCGCCATGGATGGCCTGGGCGAGCAATTCCTTGCCGGTGCCGGTTTCGCCGAGCAGCAGCACCGGCGATTCGGCGCTGGCACTGCGCCGCGCACGGCGCTTGACTTCAAGGCTGGCGGCGCTGGTGCCGATAAAGTGCGCGAAGTTGTATTTGCTTTGCCGCGAGCGCAACAGCGAACGCGTGGATGCCAGTTCCTGCTGCATGCTCAGGTAGCGCTCGATCAGCGGCGACAGGTTGCGCAGCTCATCGAACAGCGCAAAGCCAATCGCACCGATCACCGCGCCCGCATCGTCGTGGATCGGCAGGCGCATCACCACCAGCGGGCCCTTGGGCGTGTCCTGGATATCCAGCAGAATCGGCCGGTCGTTGCGCACCACCTGGCGCAACAGGCTGTTGGAAATCACCTGCTCGCAGGGTTGGCCGATGGCCTGCTCGGCGCTCTTGAGGCCGAAACGCTTGGCGTAGCGCTCGTTCATCCAGACGATATTCGCATCACGGTCAACGATCACCGTGCCTTCGCTGGACTGCTCGATAATCTCGAACAGCGACTGAATGGCCAGGCCGCGAACGTGTTGGTAGTCCTTGAGGTTTTCGGTGGTGTTCATAGTCATAGCGCCGATTGATGGTCCAGCAGGTGAAGCGTGGCGAGGGAGCCCGCTCGCCACTATAAACGCGCTTCTACAAGGGGATGTGTGCGGCAGCCAACAGTTCCTTGGTGTAGGGATGCTGCGGCGCTTCGAACACGGCATGGCTGGGGCCGCGCTCTACCACTTTGCCGTCCTTGACCACGATCATATCGTGGGCCATTGCCCGCACCACCGCCAGGTCATGGCTGATGAACAGGTAGGTCAGGCCGTATTTCTCCTGCAGTTCGCGCAACAAGGCCACCACTTGTTTTTGCACCGTACGGTCCAGCGCCGAGGTCGGCTCATCCAGCAGCATCAACGCCGGCTTGAGCACCAGTGCCCGGGCGATAGCGATGCGCTGGCGCTGGCCACCGGAAAATTCATGGGGGTAACGGTGCCGGCTGGCGGGGTCCAGGCCGACGTCCTTGAGCACCTGGATCACCTGGGCTTCGCGCGCGTCGAGGCTGCACGGGGCGTGCACTTCCAGGCCCTCGCTGATGATCTGCTGCACCGACATGCGCGGGCTGAGGCTGCCATACGGATCCTGGAACACCACCTGCATCTGCTTGCGCCATGGGCGCATCTGCCGGTGGTTGAGCGGGTCGAGGGCCTCGCCCTGGAAGCGGATGCTGCCGGTGGAATCGAGCAGGCGCAGGATCGCCTGGCCCAGGGTCGACTTGCCCGAGCCGGACTCACCGACAATCCCCAGGGTCTTGCCGCGTTGCACACTGAGGCTGATACCGTCCACCGCCTGCAGGTAGCGCTTGGGTCGCAGCAGCCCGCCGCCGAGAGCAAACCGCACGCTCAGGTCGTTCACCTGCAATACGGTCTCGCGCTCCTCGCCGCACAACACTTCAGCCGAAGGCTCGGCGTCCAGCAGCAAGCGGCTGTAGGGGTGCTGCGGCGCGGCAAACAAGGCCTGGCAGTCGGCCTGCTCGACGATCTCTCCGGCGCGCATCACGCACACCCGCTGGGCAATGCTGCGCACCAGGTTGAGGTCATGGCTGATCAGCAGCAGTGACATGCCCAGGCGTTGCTGCAACGACTTGAGCAGCAGCAGGATCTTGCGCTGTACGGTCACGTCCAGCGCGGTGGTGGGTTCGTCAGCAATCAGCAGCTCCGGCTCGCAGGCCAGGGCCATGGCGATCATCACTCGCTGGCGCTGTCCACCGGAGAGTTGATGGGGGTAGGCCTTGAGCCGCTCCTGGGGTTTCTGGATGCCCACCAGGTCGAGCAGCTCGAGGATACGCGCCTGCGCCGCCTTGCCGCCCAGGCCCTTGTGCAGCAGCAGCGTCTCGCCGATCTGCTTTTCGATCGTGTGCAGCGGGTTCAGCGAGGTCATCGGCTCCTGGAAGATCATGGCAATGCGGTTGCCGCGCAGCTTTTGCAGGGCCTTAGGCGACGCGCCCATCAGCTCCTGGCCGCGATACTTCACCGAGCCTGTGCTGAGCGTGCCGGCTTCGGGCAGCAGTTGCAGGATCGAATGGGCGGTCACCGACTTGCCCGAGCCCGACTCACCCACCAGCGCCAGGCACTCGCCGGGGCGCACGTCCAGGTTCACATTGCGCACCACGGTGTGGCCGCTGAACGCCACGCTGAGGTCACGGATTTCGATCAGGTTCATACGCAGTCACTCATGAGCGAGGGTCGAAGGCATCACGCAACGCCTCGCCGATAAACACCAGCAGCGACAGGATCAGCGCCAGGGTGAAAAACGCCGTCAGGCCCAGCCATGGGGCTTGCAGGTTCTGCTTGCCCTGGGCGATCAACTCGCCCAGCGACGCGCTGCCGGCCGGCATGCCGAAGCCGAGGAAATCCAGGGCGCTCAAGGTCGAAATCGCCCCGGTCAGGATGAACGGTAAATAGCTCAAGGTCGCGGTCATGGCATTGGGCAGGATATGCCGGCCAATGATCTTACCGTCGCCCAGGCCCAGGGCGCGCGCGGCCTTGACGTACTCCAGGTTGCGCCCGCGCAGGAACTCGGCGCGCACCACATCCACCAGCGCCAGCCAGGAAAAGAGCGCCATGATGCCCAGCAACCACCAGAAATTCGGCTCGACAAAGCCCGACAGGATAATCAGCAGGTACAGCACCGGCAGGCCCGACCACACCTCCAGGATGCGTTGCCCCAGCAAGTCCACCCAGCCGCCGTAGTAACCCTGCAACGCCCCGGCGGCGATGCCGATGGCGGCGCTGATCGCGGTCAGCGCCAGGGCAAACAGGATCGACACCCGTGCGCCGAAGATCACCCGCGCCAGCACATCCCGCGATTGGTCATCGGTGCCCAGCCAGTTCACCGTCGACGGCGGGCTGGGGGCCGGGCGGGCCAGCTCGTAATTGGGCGTATCGTCGCTGAACGGGATCGGCGGGAACCACATCCAGCCGCCGTCCTGCTTTATCAGCTTCTGCACGTAGTCACTGCGGTAGTCGGCCTGGAACGGCAACTGCCCGCCGAACTGCTGTTCGGTGTAGCGCTTGAATACCGGGAAATACAGCTCGTGCTTGAAACTGAGCACCAGCGGCTTGTCGTTGGCGATCAACTCGCCACCGAGGGTCAGGATAAACAAGCCAATAAATAGCCACAGGGACCACCAACCGCGACGGTTCTTCTTGAAGCGCTCGAAACGCCGACGAGCCACGGGCGACAGATTGAGCATCAGCCGTTCCTCGCGGCGAAGTCGATACGCGGGTCCACCAGGGTGTAACAGAGGTCGCCAATGAGTTTTATCAAGAGGCCGAACAGGGTGAAGATAAACAACGAACCAAACACCACCGGGTAGTCCCGTGAGACGGCCGCTTCATAGCTCATGCGGCCCAGACCGTCGAGGGAGAAGATCACTTCGATCAGCAGGGAACCGGCGAAGAATACGCTGATGAACGCCTGGGGAATCCCGGAAATCACCAGCAGCATCGCGTTGCGAAACACATGGCCGTACAGCACGCGGCGTTCGCTCAAGCCCTTGGCGCGCGCGGTGACCACGTACTGCCGGGTAATTTCGTTGAGGAACGAGTTTTTGGTGAGGATGGTCAAGGTGGCGAACCCGCCGATCACCAGCGCCGTGACCGGCAATACCAGGTGCCAGAAGTAGTCGGCAATCTTGCCCACGGTGCCCAGTGTTTCGAAGTTCTCCGACACCAGCCCGCGCACCGGGAACCAGTTCAGCGACGTGCCGCCGGCAAACACCACGATCAGGAACATCGCGAACAGAAACGCCGGCATCGCATAGCCGATCACGATGGCGGTGCTGCTCCACACATCGAAGCTGCTGCCATGGCGCACCGCCTTGCGGATGCCCAAGGGGATCGACACCAGGTAAGTGATCAAGGTGGCCCACAGGCCGAGGGAAATGGTGACTGGCATCTTTTCCAGGATCAGGTCGATCACCGTCGAGCCGCGAAAGAAGCTGTTGCCGAAGTCCAGTTGGGCGTAGCTCTTGAGCATCAGCCACAGGCGTTCCGGCGCCGGCTTGTCGAAGCCGTATTGCTTTTCGATGTCCTTGATCAGCTTCGGGTCCAGGCCACGGCTGGCCCGCGAGCCGCTGATGCCTTCGCCTGCGCCGCCGCCCACACCACCGCCGCCGATGCCTTGCAGGTGGGCGATGGCTTGTTCCACCGGCCCCCCGGGCGCGGCCTGCACGATCACAAAATTCACCAGCAGGATGATCACCAGGGTCGGGATGATCAGCAGCAGGCGCCGCACGATATAGGCAAACATCAGCGCGCATCCCCGCGTTTTTTCAGCTCGGCTTGCATCTGCGCGTTGGTCAGCGGCGTCGGGCTGACTTCCCACCAGGTTTCCAGGGCTTCATCGTTTTTCGCCTCGATGGCCGGGCGGCCGAAGCGGTTCCACCACGCGGCGGACGTGCCGGGCGGGTAGTAGTTGGGAATCCACAGGTAGTTCCACTGCAGCACCCGGTCCAGCGCGTGCGCATAGGTGAGCATCTGCGCCTGGGTGTCGGCCTTGACCAGGCCCTTGATCAGGCGGTCGACGGCCGGGTCCTGGAGCGCCATGTAATTGTTGGCGCCCGGATCGAACGCGGCGGCGGAACCGAAGAAATTGTACAGCTCCATGCCCGGCGAGGTGGTCACCGGAAAACCGGTGACGATCATGTCGTAGTCCCGCGCCATCAAGCGGTTGACGTACTGGGAGGAGTCGATGCGGCGGATATTCAAGGTGATGCCGATCTGCGCCAGGTTGCGTTTGTACGGCAGCAGCAGACGTTCCAGGCCTGCCTGGGCGTTAAGGAAGGTGAACTCTAACGGCTCGCCCTCGGCGTTGACCAGTTTGTCGCCTTCAGGCTTCCAGCCCGCCTCTTCCAGCAGGGCCAGGGCCTGCAACTGTTTGTCACGGATCATGCCGCTGCCATCGGTAACGGGCGCCTTGAATACCTGGGTGAACACCTCATCGGGAATCTGCCCGCGCAAGGGTTCCAGGATCGCCAGTTCTTCCTCGGTCGGTAACAGGGTGGCGGCGAGCGGGCTGTTGGAGAAATAGCTTTGCTGGCGGATGTACAGGTTGCGCATCATCTGCCGGTTGGCCCATTCGAAATCCCACAGCATAGCCAGGGCCTGGCGCACGCGGCGGTCCTTGAACATCGGGTTTTGCACATTGAAGACATAGCCCTGGGCCGGTTGCGGCATCCCCTTGGCCAGATGCGCGCGTTGCAGGCGGCCATCGTCAAGGGCCGGGCCGTTATAACCGATGGAGTATCCGGTGGCGGAAAACTCCCGATTGAAATCGTAGGCACCGCCGCGCAGCACCTGGCGCGCCACTTCGATGTCGCCGAAATACTCAAGGCTCAAGTGATCGAAGTTGTACAGGCCACGGCTGACCGGCAAGTCCTTGCCCCACCAATCGGGGTCACGAGTAAAAGTGATGGTGTTGCCGGAGTCGATCTTGCTGACCTTGTACGGGCCACTGCCCAGTGGGGCTTCATAGCCGCCGCCGTTGGCGAAGTCGCGGCTCTTCCACCAATGTTCGGGGAACACCGGCAGGGTGGCGAGATCCAGGGGCAGGGTGCGGTTTTCATTGCTGGAAAAGTCGAAACGCACCTGGCGCTCGTTTTCGACTTCGACATGCTTGACGTCGGCGAACAGCGTGCGAAAGCGCAGGCTGCCTTGGGTCATCAACAAGTCGAAGCTGTAGCGCACGTCTTCGGCGGTGATCGGTTTGCCATCGGCGAACCGCGCCTTGGGGTTGAGGTAGAACCGCAGCGACAGGCCGTCGTCGGCGCGTTCCATCTTTTGCGCGACCAGGCCGTAGACCGTGTAGGGCTCGTCCAGGGAGCGCTGGGCCAGAGGCGCATAAACCCAGCCATCGACCTGGGAAACACCGATGCCTTTATCGACATACGGCAATACATGGTCAAAGCGCCCGATTTCCAGGGCGGAGCGGCGCAGGCTGCCGCCTTTGGGGGCATTGGGGTTGGCATAGTCGAAATGACTGAAGCCGTCGGGGTACTTGGCCGGCTCGCCATACACCGTGAGGGACGCTTGTGGCGCCGCAATCACGGCGTTGCTGGTCAGGAACACGACCAGGGTGATGCTGAACAGTCTGGAAAAAGCCAATCGCATTATCAGCCTTGAGCGCGGATGAACAAAAATAGAGAGCTGTACGTTAACGGCTTAAGCGTCGTCAGTCATCACATGCACAACGGCCCGCCAAATGGCGGGCCGTTGTCTACAACATCAGCACAGACTGAATCAGTCCTGGCGGCTGGTGACTTCCAGCAGGTGATAACCGAACTGGGTTTTCACCGGGCCTTGTACGGTATTGACCGGGGCGCTGAACACCACGCTGTCGAATTCCTTGACCATCTGGCCTGGACCGAACGAACCCAGGTCACCGCCTTGACGGCTGGACGGGCAGCTGGAGTTGGCTTTGGCGACTTCTGCGAAATCAGCGCCGCCTTCGATCTGGGACTTGAGTTCGTTGCACTTGTCTTCAGTGGAAACGAGGATGTGGCGGGCGGTGGCTTTGGCCATGGGAAATAACTCCTTGAGTAAAAAAACGGTGAGCCTACCGGATTCAGGCGGTTATTTCCTGGCAAAGTTCCGTCTACTTGCCTGAGCGGGCCAGAAGCGGCCTGGCCCGCGGGGTTCAGGCCAAAACGATGTAGTCGTTTTGTTGGATGATGGGGGCGTGCAGGCCTTGTACAAGATGCACATAACGGCCGTCCACCAAGTCGATGGGCAGGCAATCGTCGATATCCATTACCGCGTCGGTGTGGGCCTGGGACCAGTGGCGCAACAGGTGCTGCTTGCCCTTGCTCATCGCCTCGCGTTTGTCGCGCGCCACCAGCAACAGGTAGTGATGCGCCTCGCCGAAGCGGTTGGCCTCATATCCGCCGAGGTTGAGGAAATACAAGCGAGGCGCATCGCCATGCGGCGCCAATTGGCTGAATTCGACCTTCCAGCCGTCGACACCATCGACCGCCATCCACGAATCGATGTGCACGCCCTTGGGGCTGCCGAACCACGCGTCGCGCAATTGCGGGTAGGTGGCCTGTAGCGTATCCGCCACGGCAAACGTGACATCGTGTACTTCGATTCGGGCCCTGGGATGCTTGCCCCCGAGCATGACAACAAACAGCATTGCGGGTGATTCCTGGCGATTGATCAGAGGCCAACCATACTGCGATTGAACCCTTTTGTCCGGTCAATGCCACACTGTTAATCCGCGAACTCATCAGGAGGTTGTCATGCGTACTATCGATCTGGCCGGTGTTCCCGTCCCTGTCATCGGCCAGGGAACCTGGCGCATGGGCGAAGACCCAAACCAGCGCCGTGCAGAAGTGGCCGCCTTGCAGCTGGGTATCGACGAAGGCCTGACCCTGATCGATACCGCTGAAATGTACGGCGAAGGCGGTGCGGAGGAGGTGGTCGGCGAGGCCATCAAGGGCCGCCGCGACCGGGTATTTCTGGTGAGCAAGGTCTATCCGCACAACGCCAGCAGCCAAGGCGTGCCCCGCGCCTGCGAAGCCAGCCTTCAGCGCCTGGGCACCGACTACATCGATCTGTACCTTCTGCATTGGCGCGGCCAGTACCCCCTTGCAGAAACTGTCGAAGCGTTCGAGCGTCTGCGCGAAGCTGGCAAAATCGGCCGTTGGGGTGTTTCCAACTTTGATGTGGCAGACCTGCAGGAACTGGCGTCCCCCGCGTGTGCGACCAACCAGGTGCTCTACAACATTGAAGAACGTGGTATTGAATTCGACCTGCTGCCATGGTGGCAACAGCACCATCTGCCCTTGATGGCTTACTGCCCGATTGCCCAGGGCGGCGAGCTGTTGGCGAGCCCGACGCTCAAGCAGATTGCCCATCGTCATGAGGCCACCCCCGCGCAAGTCTCTCTAGCCTGGGTTTTGCGTCAAGAAGGTGTGATCGCCATCCCCAAGGCAGTAACGCCCGCCCACATACGACAAAATGCCGCTGCTGCGAAGCTGGTGTTGGACGAGCATGACCTGGACGCGATCGACCGCGTATTTGGCGCACCCAAGCGCAAGCACCCGCTGGCGATGGTGTAGCGCGAGCAGGAACGGCACCTTCCCTGGGCCGTTCCCGCCACCGCCGCGGTTAGCCGGCTACTGGACTGCGCCAGTCGTCCGAGCCTGAAGTGCCGGCTACTTCATGGGTCCAGACGATCTTGCGATAGGTGAAATACACGTCCTCCAGATGGGTGAAGTGGGCGTTGTCCGGGTCCTGGCAGCTGGGCATGCGCGACTGGACGTCCACGATCGTCGCGCCTTCCAGTTCAATGGTGAAGTAGTGCTCCTGGGTGCCTGCCGAAGAGGTGCGAAACCATTCCAGCCGGCACGACACTTCTTCCCCTGAGGTCAGTGCGCTGAATAGCAGGGGCGAGGATTTGTCGAAGACCTTGCTGATCATCAGCGGTTTATGCACGCGCTGGCCGGTAGGCTGGCCCGATTGCGGGTCGCGGGGAATGATCACCTGATGGGCAAATGCCTGCACCAGAATCTGATCCTCGTGGCCTTCCTGATAAATGTTGCCTACCGAGTCCTGGGTAAATGTACCTGCGGTGATCAAACCTTGTTTGACACCGGTGACTGTGAGGTACGCGGGTGTTGGCATGACGGGTTTCCTTGTCTGATTGAGTAGGTGCTCCCGAGCGATGAAGTTGCCGGTCGGGTGAAATGCCTTTAACAAAAAGCGTGCCTGAAAGTGCGTGGGTCAATGAAATCAAGGTGTAGAAAGTTAAAGCGTTTCATAGGGGGCTGATTTTGCGGATTTTTAGTATTTTAAGTTGCACATAAGTGCGCAGTTAATTGCTCATGGTGAGAAGTGAGTAATCAGGCGCAGTTGGCGGTGATCGCCGGTTATTTAACTTTGTTAAGTGCGCAAATTACTGCGCAGGCCTTGATTTTATAGGGCTCGTAGGAAATTCCTTAAGTGTGAGGCTGTGGCTTGCTGACTGTTTTTTTGATGGCTAAGGTTCGTTCACTTCGTTGTGTGTTGAACGAGGGTTAAGCGGAGCTCTGCTACGCATTTCCCAGTATCAAGTTTGCCTATTCAGCCTTCATAGTTGTGTGCAGCCCAAAAATGGTTCATTCAGAAAAGTTGTGCGCTTATTACCAGGAACTTGCACGGATACCTTGTTCGCCAGGGGATTTTGCCGGCAATGACGTGCGCTTTTCGAGTGAGTTTGAAACCGTGGAAGCCGAGGTTGCCAAGGCACAATCCATACATGGCGCGAGCCTGCCGGACTGGCAGCAGGTCTGCGAATTCAGCGAGCGCCTGTTGCGTGAGCAATCCAAGGACCTGCGCCTCGCTGTGTGGCTCACCTGGGGACTGCATCAGCGTGATTCATTCCCGGGGTTGCTGGCCGGCCTCGGTTTGCTGGTTTATCTGTGTGAGCATCACTGGGCGGCGGTCTATCCCACCAAGCTGCGCACCCGCGTTGCCGCATTGGCTTGGCTGGTGACGCGCCTGGCCGCGCTCTTCTCGCAGAACCTGTCGCTTGTCGACCGATTGCCCTTGTTCCAGGCGCTGCAGGCACACCTCGTGCGCCTTGATGAGCTATTGAACGAACGCCTTGGCAGCGACGCCCCGTTGTTGTTGCCAATCCGGCGACAACTGACGGAACGTCTGGCGCGTGCAACGCAAGACGGCGCGCAGTCAGCGGGCGCTGCGGGCGTGATCACCCAGTTCAAGCAGGCGCTCACGCAGTCGCTCAAGCCTGAGTTGCTGATCAACAATGAAAAAGATGCCCACAAAGTGCTGCGCGCCTTACAGGAACAGGCCCGTACGTTGTGTGCCTGGTGGTTGCGCCAGAATGCCACCGACCTGCGGGCCTTGCGTTTGGGACGCACCTTGGCGTGGCTGAGCCTGGTCAATTATCCCGATGCCAACAGTGAGGGGGTGACGGCGTTGCGCCCGCTGGCTCCCGACAAGCTTAAACGTTACCAGGATCGTCTCAGCCAAGGCCATCACGCCGAGCTGTTGCTTGAGCTCGAGGTCAGCCTGGCGGGTGCATTGTTCTGGTTCGATGGGCTACGCATGCTCTGGGAATGCCTTGAAGCCTTGCACGCGAACCTGGCCATGACCGAGCTGGAAACGAGCTTCGCGCTGTTATTGCAACGTCTACCGAACCTGCCTGAATTGAGCTTCGACGACGGCACGCCGTTTGCGGGCCCGGCGACCTGTGAGTGGATCACACTTCATGTTGTTCGCCACCTGCACAAAGCCGAGCCTTTCAATGCCGTTGCCGATGGCGGCAGCGAACCCTGGGAAGCCGCCTTGCAGACGGTCATGCCCAGCTTGCGCAAGGACGGGCTCAAGGCTGCCGTCGGCGTGCTCAAGCAGGGTTTGCACAGCGCTGGCAGTGAACGCGCGCGCTTTCATTGGCGCCTGGCACTGGCCAGGTTGTGCATGCGCGCGGGCAAGCCTGACCTGGGCAGAATCCAACTGGAACAGCTGGACCTCGAATTACAGCGCGCGGGCCTGGACCGCTGGGAGCCGGAACTGGCCCTGCAAGTCGGCCGGCTCCTGTACCGCTGCTATGACCTGTTGCCGCAAAGCCACGCCGTGCGCGAAAGCAAAGACGCCACGCATCGCCGGTTGTGCCAGTTCGATCTGGAAGCAGTACTCGAATAAAAAACATCAAAAGGAGAAACACCATGGCCAAAGACGGTTCGGTAGCACCCAAGGAACGTATCAACATCACCTTCAAACCCGCACTGGGTGGCGCACAGGAGGACGTCGAGCTGCCGTTGAAACTGTTGGTGTTGGGGGATTTTTCCCAGCGCGACGACCCGCGCAAGCTTGAGGATCGCAAGCCTATCGGGATCGACAAGAACAGCCTCGACGAGGTGTTGGCCAAACAGGCCCTGAACTTGACATTGAGCGTGCCCAATCGCCTTCAGGATGACGCTGAGGTTGAAGAGCTGGCGGTCCAGGTGCGGATCAACTCGATGAAGGACTTCAACCCCGCCAGCCTGGTCGAGCAAATACCGCAGTTGCAAAAGCTGATGGTGCTGCGTGAGGCATTGGTGGCGCTCAAGGGCCCGCTGGGCAACACCCCGAGCTTTCGTAAAGCCATTGAGCAGGCGCTGGCCGATGACGATTCCCGTGCTCGGGTGCTGGCCGAACTGGGGCTGAGCAGCCCTGATGCCGAACCTATTCAGTAAAAGGACACTGATCCCATGACGACTACCCAGTACAACTCGCTGCCTCTGCCCAAAGCCGCCGACGAGTGCAGCATTCTCGACAACATCATTGCCCAGACGTTATTGAGCGTCGATGACGAGGCATACAGCATCGCCAAGCGCGGTGTGTCGGCGTTTATCGAAGAACTGGTCAAGCCTCACAACCGCGAAGAACCGGTCAAGAAGCGTCTGGTCGACCGAATGATTGCCGAGATCGATGCCAAGCTCAGCCAGCAAGTGGATGAGATCCTGCACCACCCGGACTTCCAGGCACTCGAGGCAGCCTGGCGAGGGCTGCAACTGCTGGTCGAGCGCACCAATTTCCGCGAAAACATCAAGATAGAGCTGCTCAATGTCTCGCGGCAGGACCTGCTGGACGACTTCGAGGATTCCCCGGAAGTGACCCAGTCGGGGCTTTACAAGCATATCTACAGTGCTGAATACGGCCAGTTTGGCGGCCAGCCGGTAGGGGCGATCATCGCCAATTACTTCCTGTCCCCCAGCGCGCCTGATGTGAAACTCATGCAGTACGTTTCCAGTGTCGCCGGTATGGCTCACGCGCCGTTCATCGCGGCCGCCGGGCCTGGTTTCTTTGGTCTGGAAAGCTTCACCGGTCTACCTGACCTCAAGGATCTCAAGGATCATTTCGAAGGCCCGCAGTTTGCCAAGTGGCAAAGCTTTCGCCAGAGCGAAGATGCCCGCTACATCGGCCTTACCGTGCCGCGTTTTTTATTGCGCACGCCGTACGACCCCCTTGAGTGTCCGGTCAAAACCTTTGCCTACCAGGAAAATGTGGTCAACAGCCACGAGCATTACCTGTGGGGCAATACGGCCTACGCTTTCGCCACTCGCCTGACCGACAGTTTCGCGCGCTTTCGCTGGTGCCCGAACATCATCGGCCCCCAGAGTGGCGGGGCGGTCGAGGACTTGCCGTTGCATCATTTCCAGAGCATGGGTGAGATTGAAACCAAGATTCCTACCGAGGTACTGGTTTCAGACCGACGCGAATACGAGTTGGCGCAAGAAGGGTTCATCGCCCTGACCATGCGCAAGGGCAGTGACAACGCTGCCTTCTTTTCCGCCAGTTCCGTGCAGAAACCCAAGACGTTCGGCATCAGCGAAGAGGGCAAGGCAGCGGAGCTGAACTACCGGCTCGGTACCCAGTTGCCTTACATGATGGTGATCAATCGCCTGGCCCACTACCTCAAGGTCCTGCAGCGCGAACAACTGGGCTCGTGGAAGGAACGCACCGACCTGGAGTTGGAACTCAACAAGTGGATTCGCCAATACGTGGCGGATCAGGAAAACCCCAGTGCCGAGGTACGCGGGCGCCGTCCGCTGCGCGCAGCGCGCATCGTCGTCAGCGATGTCGAGGGTGAGCCGGGCTGGTACCGCGTCA
This sequence comes from Pseudomonas sp. R4-34-07, assembly GCF_003852375.1. NCBI lineage: Bacteria > Pseudomonadati > Pseudomonadota > Gammaproteobacteria > Pseudomonadales > Pseudomonadaceae > Pseudomonas > Pseudomonas sp. R4-34-07. The sequence goes on from NZ_CP027760.1 coordinate 2,642,402, forward strand.
GTTTGAGCGTACGTCCGCATTTCAAATACATGGGGGCGGACTTCACCTTGTCCCTCGTCGGCAAGCTCGACAAAGAATGAGCCGAGGCCAGGGGATGCGCCACCACAACAGCCTTTTCGAGCGCCTCGAGCCCGATGCGTGCGCCAGCGTGTGCCGCATGACGTCCGTCGCCACGCATTTGACGAAAATGCTCAGCACCCGCGCCGGCAGCGTCCAGACGCTGCCGGATTACGGCTTGCCTGATCTCAATGATATGCGGCTCAGCCTGCATGAGTCCCTGACCCAGTCACGCCTGCTGATCGAGCGCTTCATCCAGGCTTACGAACCACGGCTGGTGAATGTACGCGTCAGGGTGCTCCCGCGCGTCCATGAAACGTTGGCACTGGCCTTTGCCATCGAGGCCGGGCTGCTCATCGACGGTGGCACTCAAGCCGTCGTGTTCCACGCGCGCCTGGCGGATGCCGGGCAGGTAGAGGTCTGCGCAGATGGCCTTTAACCGCTATTTTCAGAGCGAACTCAGTGCCCTGCGACAACTCGGGCGGCGCTTTTCCGAGCGCAACCCGGCCCTGGCACCGTTTCTCGCCGAGACCGGTCAAGACCCGGATGTGGAGCGTTTGCTGGAGGGCTTTGCATTCCTGACCGCGCGCCTGCGCCAGAAGCTCGATGACGAGCTGCCTGAGTTGACGCATTCCCTGATGCAGCTGTTATGGCCCAATTACATGCGGCCAATGCCTGCTTTCAGCATCCTGCAATTCGACCCGTTGAACTGCGCCGGCCCCAGCGTTCGCGTGGCACGGGACACCGCAGTGGAAAGCATGCCTATCCAGGGCGAACGTTGCCGTTTCAGAACCTGCTATGCCACCGACGTAATGCCGCTGCAACTTCGTCGCCTGGATTACACCTGCCAGGGCGAAGCAACCTGGTTGGACCTGCGCCTGACCCTGAGTGCAGAGGGGAATTTCTGTGCGCTGACATTCGAATCGTTACGACTGCACCTGGCCGGAGACCACTATGTGAGCCAAGGCCTGTACCTCAGCTTGTTGCGACATCTGGATGGCATCCATCTGCAGCTATTGGACCAAAACGATTTGCCGGTCAACGGGATCAATGGTCAACCTGCGACGCTACGGCTCGGCGCCAGCCAGGTTCAGCCGGTGGGTTTTGCAGAGGAACACGCATTAATTCCTTACCCGCAAAACACCTTCCGTGGTTATCGCCACTTGCAGGAATATTTCACGTTTCCCGAGAAATACCTGTTTGTCGATGTTCAAGGGTTGGGTGCGCTGCATCGATTCCCCCATGAGGTGCTCAAGCAGGCACATGGCATGGTGTTGCGCTTCGAGCTGCGCCCCCAGGGGCATGCGCTCCAGCGCCCCACCCTGGACAACGTCAAGCTGTACTGCACGCCTATCGTCAACCTGTTCAGTCACGACGCGATACCCATTCGGCTGGATGGAAAACAGGATGAATACCTGCTGTTGCCGGGGGAATATTCTCCGGAAAACGCCGGGGTGTTTTCGGTTGACCGTGTTACCGGATGGCGTCCTGGTGGCTTGGGCTATCAAACCTACGTGCCCTTTGAGTCGTTCGAGCATGACCGTGATGGCGAAACTTCGCCGGCGTTACCCAGCTTCAGCATCCGTCAACGGCCGTCGGTCCAGCATGACGGGCCGGCTACCTGGATAGGCTTTGGCGATCGCTGCGAGCAGGGCCCGGAAACACTGTCGATCGAGCTGACCTGTACCAATGCCGGTCTGCCGCGACAGCTAAGGGCAGGTGAGATCAACCAGCCCGGCGAGCACACCCCTGAGTCATTGACGTTCCGTAACATCACTGCGCCAACCGCGAGTTTTGCGCCGCCACTGGACCAGGATTATCTCTGGAAGCTCATCAGCAACATGTCGCTCAACTATGTGTCGCTGACCGATATCAACGCATTGAAAGTGATTCTCGCGACCTACGACCTGCCGCGCTATCACGATCGACAGGCGCTGAAAATCAGCCAGAAAAAGTTGGGCGCGCTGCGCTCTATCCAGCACGAAGCGGTTGACCGGTTGCACCGCGGCCTGCCGATTCGCGGATTGCGGGTGGACCTGACGGTGGATCCCCTGGGGTTTGCAGGCCAGGGCGATCTGTTTGTGTTCGCTTCGGTCCTCAATCAGTTCTTTGCGCTTTACGCCAGCCTCAATTCGTATCACGAGTTGCGAGTGATCAGCACACAAGGAGACGTGTATCTATGGCCGTTCCGGATGGGGCAGCAACCCCTGCTTTGACTCAGCTTTGCCGTGCTATCCGCGAATACACGCTATTCCAGGCGGTGGTGCAGGTGGTCGCACGTTTACGTGAAGCTCATCCCCTGCTGGATGAGGATGCGCTGTATGACCAGCTGGAATTCCAGGCCAATCCAGGCCTGGGGTTTGCAGGACACGATATCGACCGTGTGGAATTTTTCCTGGACCACGGGCACTTGCGGGCGCGTCTGCGCATCAACGTGCTGGGGTTGTTTGGCGCGGGCTCACCGTTGCCCGCGTTTTATGCCGAGCAGGCGTTTGCGGAGCGCGCAGGTGGTAACCCCACGCGGGACTTCCTCGATATGTTCCACCATCGACTGCACCGTCTGATGTTACCGATCTGGCGCAAATACCGTTACCGGGCCTGCTTTCAACAGGGCGCCAGTGATGGGTTTTCCCAGCAAATGTTTGCGCTGATTGGCCTCGGCAGTCACGCGATACGGGGCGCCTCGCTTCTTGATTGCAAGCGCTTGCTGCCTTACCTCGGGCTTCTGAGCCTGCGCGCGCACTCGGCTGCGTTGATGGAGACCGTCCTGCGGTATTACCTCAAGCATGCCCAGGTGTTCATCGAGCAATGGGTCGAACGCACGGTGGACCTCGCGCATTCGCAGCGCAATGACTTGGGCCACGCCAACTGCACGCTTGGCCACGACCTGGTATTGGGGCGTCGCATCGCTGATCGCAGCGGCAAGTTCAGGGTGCACATCAAGGCCCTGGGCTGGCAGCGTTTTCACGACTTTCTGCCCACGGGAACGGCCTATGCCCCCGCGTGCTCGCTGGTGCGTTTAACCGCGCGAGACGCGTTGCAATTTGACCTGCGCCTGGTATTGGCACCCGGCGAAATCAGGGCGTTGCATATCGGCGAAAACAATGTGTGCCGCCTGGGTTGGACCAGTTGGCTGGAACATGAGCGAGCGGACGGTGCGATCACGCTCGCCGGCCATTTTCATTAAGGATTGATGCGCATGATTAATGTGGACCTGCAACAACTGATCCGTACATTGACGGCCCCGACCCGCCGGGACCTGACGCGCGCGGCTGAGCGCTGCATGGCGCGTGGTGGCCATGAAGTGTTGGTGGAGGATCTGCTTCTGGCCTTGCTCGAGCATCCCGCCGGGCTGATGGCCAAGGCGCTGGCAGATGCCGACGTTTCCCTGGGCGAACTGCAAGCAGCCCTACAGCCCAGGAGCGAGCAGAGCGCTACACGCAACCCGGTGTTCGCCCAGGCCTTGGTGCTGTGGTTGCAACAAGCCGTTATGGTTGCCCACGTGGAGTTGGGCCAACGTTCTGTCGATCACGGTGCGCTGTTGCTGGCACTTTTACAGCACCCGCTGGAGCACGCGGGCAGCCGGTATCACGCTGTGCTCAGCCGCCTGGATGTCGGCAAGGTGCGTGATTTTCTGCTGGGCCAGCCCAGCGAGCATCAGCCGATTGCCACGGAGTCGCTGTTGCAGCGCTTTACCCAGGACCTCACCCAGCATGCCCGTGAGGGCCGGATAGACCCAGTGCTGTGCCGCGAGCGCGAAATACGGCAATTGATCGACATCCTGGTGCGGCGGCGCAAGAACAACCCGATTCTCGTGGGGGAGGCCGGGGTGGGGAAAACGGCGATCGTCGAAGGGCTTGCGTTGCAGATCGCGGCTTTGCAGGTGCCCGAGGCCCTTAAAAGCGTTCGCGTGCTGACCCTCGATATGGGCTTGCTGCAAGCGGGTGCTGGCCTCAAAGGCGAGTTCGAGCGACGTCTCAAAGGTGTGATCGATGAAGTGAACGCATCGCCTGAACCGGTCATCCTGTTTATCGACGAAGCCCATACCTTGGTGGGCGCTGGCGCCCAGCCGGGAGGCCTGGACGCGGCCAACCTGCTCAAGCCGGCCTTGGCGCGCGGCGCGCTGCGTACGATCGCCGCTACCACCTGGTCGGAATACAAGCAGTACATCGAGAAGGACCCGGCATTGGCGCGGCGGTTCCAGCCGGTACTGGTCGAGGAGCCGAGTGTCGAGCAGGCAGTGTCGATTCTGCGGGGACTGGTGCCTGTCTATGAAGCGAGCCATGGCGTGTATGTCCGTGATGATGCGGTGGTAGCAGCGGCCCACATGAGCGCACGCTATCTGGTGGGCCGACAGTTGCCGGACAAGGCGGTGGACGTGCTGGATACCGCCTGTGCCAACGTTCGCACGCGTCAGGCAATGCCGCCTGAGGCACTGCAGGCGCTACGCGCCGAACTGATCGAGGGCCAGCGGCAGGCGCGGGCGCTGAGTCGAGACTTTGATAGCGGATTGCCTGTGGATGCGCAGGCTCTGCAGGCGCTGAAGTTGCGCCTGGAAACCCTTGAGCACGAGCGCCAGGTACTGGAGCAACAGTGGCTTGAGCGCGATGGGCCGTTGGTGAAACCTGAGGTTTGCCCGCACGGCGTAGCGCATGTCATCAGCGCGTGGACCGGTATTCCCGTCGAGCAGCTGGCCCTTGAACCGAACACAAAAGTGCTTGGGTTTGCCGCGGCCTTGCGCTCGCGCGTGCTTGGGCAGGACCACGCGGTGCAGGCCCTTGATCGTGCCTTGCGCGCCGTTGCCGCCGGGCTCAACAAGGTCGATGCCCCTGTCGGGGTGTTTCTGCTGGTGGGGCCAAGCGGTGTAGGCAAGACAGAAACAGCCCTGGCCCTGGCGGATCTTCTGTACGGTGGTGAACGGTTTGTCACCACCATCAATATGTCGGAGTACCAAGAGAAGCACGCGCTTTCCCGATTGATCGGTGCGCCACCGGGTTATGTCGGTTATGGCGAGGGCGGGGTTTTGACCGAAGCCGTACGCCAGCGTCCCTATTCAGTCGTGCTGCTCGACGAGGTGGAGAAGGCCGACCCGGAGGTATTGAACCTGTTTTACCAAGTCTTTGACAAAGGGCGCGCGAATGATGGCGAAGGGCGGGAAATCGACTTTCGCAACACCGTGCTGCTGATGACGTCCAACCTTGCCAGCGACTGTATCAACGCGCTTTGCGCAGGCGGTCAACGACCTGAACCCCAGGTGCTGCAAGACGCCATCTATCCGGTGCTGCGTGCCCACTTCAAGCCCGCATTGCTCGCCCGTATGCGCGTCATACCGTATTACCCGATTGACGAGCAGGTGCTGCACGACGTGGCAGAGCTCAAGCTTGCGGGCCTTGGCCAACGGCTGCACTCGCGCAAACTGGCATTCACCTACACGCCAGAATTGGTCGCGCACATGACCGAGCGTTGCGCGGACGGTGACAGCGGTGCGCGGTACATCGACCAGTGGATCGAGCGCCATTTGTTGCCGCAGATGGTGGACGGTCTGCTCGGCGCCATGGCCATGGAGACCCCGGTTTCCGTGGTGCATGCGCGATTGGATGGCAACGGCCTGCCGCTCTGCGAGTTCAGCCAATGACCGACCTTGATCAATTGCCTGACTCGCTTGCCCACGCCAGCGCCTTGATCGGCTGCTTCACACGTATAGGCCTGGACAGTGACGGCGCTTCATTGCCTGGCGCGTGCGTCTCAGCGGTGGCGCAACTGAGTCACTGTGAGCTCACCCAGTTGTACCGGCTTGACGAAGCGACCGGCCGGCTTGAGCTGGCCGCCCAACACCTGAGCGCGACGCCCTCGTTGGCGGTGGCGACTTCAAGTATCGATCCGCGACACGTGCCTTTACTGCGCGACACACTGGATCAAGGCGCCGCGGTCAGTGTGGATGATGTGCAAAACAGTCCTTACGACCTGGGTTTCTTGCCGGTGCTCGCATCACCTTGGCGCGCCTTGTTGAGTGTGCCGCTGTTCAACCGCCTCAATACGCTCACGGGCGTGCTGCTATGCGCGGCCCAACGCCCGGCAGCGTTGCAAGGCTACGCGTCCTCGCTGGGCCAGTTCGCCAGCTTCGCCTTGCACCAACTGGCCCTGCTGCGCAGCCTGCGGTGGGTGCCGGCTCTTGCGCCGCCACCGCGTGCAGTGTCGCTGACCGGCACGTATGGCCTGATTGGCAACAGCACAGCGATGGCGCAAACCTGCCAATTGATCAGCAAGGTGCTGCATACCCCTTATACCGTCCTGCTACGGGGAGAAACCGGCACCGGCAAAGAGGTGGTGGCTCGGGCCGTCCACCTGGCAGGGCCGCGTGCCGCCAAGGCTTTCGTGGTGCAGAACTGCGCTGCGTTCCCGGAAGGCTTGTTGGAGAGCGAGCTGTTCGGCTACCGCAAAGGCGCGTTTACCGGTGCCGAGCGCAACTATGCAGGGTTGTTCGACGCCGCCCATGGCGGCACGTTGCTGCTGGATGAAATCGGCGATATGCCGCTGACCCTGCAAGCCAAGTTGTTGCGGGTATTGCAGGAAGGTGAGGTTCGCCCATTGGGCGCCAGTGCTGCGCACAAGGTTGATGTGCGCATCATCGCGGCGACCCATCGTGACCTCGCAGCCATGGTCGCCGAAGGCAGTTTTCGCGAGGATCTTTATTACCGGCTTGCCCAGTTCCCCATCCAGTTACCGGCCTTGCGTGAGCGAGACGGGGATGTGCTGCAGCTGGCACGGCATTTCGCCGACAAGGCGTGCGCAAGCCTGGGAAGGACACCTGTGGAATGGTCGAATATCGCCCTTGACCAACTGTCGAGTCATGCCTTTCCTGGCAACGTGCGTGAACTCAAGTGCCTGGTGGAACGAGCCGTTCTGCTGTGTGACGACAACGTGATCCTGCCGGCGCACCTGTCGCTTCCCCAGGCGTCGGCCGCGACCGCCGTTGATGATGTCACGCTGCGCCAGCGTCTGGAGCGGGTAGAGCGCGTGTTCCTGCTCGATTGCCTGCACAAGAATCGTGGCAATCGGACCCGTACGGCGCGTGAGCTCGGCGTCGCACGGCGCACGCTGCTTTACCGGCTTGCACGCTTGAACATTCCTTGCGGCGAAGCCAGCGGGGAGCGTTGAACGGTGCATCCGAGGATTGCCGAGATCATTGCCGCCGTCGTCGATATGAAGTCGGCGGGCCTTTTCACCGAGGAGAAACCTGATGCCTGATCGTCCGTGGCACGTCGTCGTGCTTGTGTTGTGTCTGCTTGGCGGTTGTAACGCCAATTACGTATTCGATGATGCCCAATACCGTCCTTTGGGTGAGCCCCAGGCGGTGACCCGTGGCCGATAAGAAAGAGGGAGCTTGACCATGCGGCTTGTGTTTGAGGTAAGTGAGGCCGCAGGCGCAGACCCTGTGTCCACGGTGCGCAAAGTGTTTGACGGCGTGGGCGGTGTGATTGGGCGTGGCTCTGGCTGTGACTGGGTCATCCATGATCCCAGTCGGCTGCTCTCCAGTCACCACGGTTTGGTGGGTTACCGCGAAGGTCGTTACTTTCTGACGGATATCAGCAGCAACGGTATCGGCATGGCAGGCAGTTGCGAACGGTTGCACAAAGGGCAGGCACGATTGATCGAAGATGGCGACGTGTTCGAACTGGGTGCGCTGTCGATACGCGCGCGGCTGATGGAATCGTCTCCACCTTTGCGTGAGCAGACCATCATCACGGGAGTACCGATTCCCGATGATGCTTTCCTGGCCCTGGACCCGTTGCGGGCACTGGACCTTGAGCATCAGCGACATAGCACCTCGGATGAACTGGCAGCTTTGAATGCGGGCGTTGGCGAGCCCGGAGAGTGGGCGGACCGGCACGCCGCCGACCGTGAGCATGTGGCAATGCCATGCCGGTTTGAGCCCATCAAGGAGCTTCCCGTAGCGGACTCTGTCGCGACCGCACCGCCGCCGGATGACGTCTTCTGGACGGAGTTTGCTGCGGCGCTGGGGCTTGACCTGGGCCGGCTTGACCACGTTGCACGAAAGGCGCTGGCGATCAAGGTGGCGCGCCTGTGTCGGCTGGAGGTTGAACGGCTGCAACACAGCCGGGCCTTTGAAGAACAGGTGCGCCTGATCTCAACCCTGCACAGCGATTATCCAGGATGATGTCCATGTATCGAGTCACCCTCACGCCCCTGTTGCTCACGCTCGGCCTGTTGGCTGGCTGCAGCGCCGTATCGCCTTTTTCGACATTGACCAAACTGGACCTGGTACTGACCGCCAGTGAGCAGGTCAACCCGGACCTTCATGGCCGACCCTCGCCGGTCGTGCTGCAACTGATTGAACTGCGCCATGGCGTAGCTTTCGAGAATGCCGACTTCTTCAGCCTGTATGACCACGCCGAGCAGGTATTGCCAAAGGACTGGGTGAGCAGCGAGGAAATAGAGCTGCGCCCGGGGGAACGACTGGCGCTCAAGCTGAGTGTCGGGCCAAAAAGTCATTTTGTGGGCGTGCTGGCGGCGTACCGAGACTTGCCGCACGTTCAATGGCGGCTGCTCGTTCCGCTCACCGCGCAGCAATTGAACCGTGCCGAGCTGGTACTGGACCACGACGGAATCCGGCTTGCCGACCCGCGCTCCGGCAAGGAGGTGCAGTGATATGCACGCGCATAAAGTCATTTGGCAGGAAGGCATGCTGTTGCGGCCGCAGCACTTGCAGCACAACGACCGCCATTACCAGCAACAGCTCAACCAGACGCGTTTGCTGGGGCCTGACGCCTGGGGCTTCCTCACGCTGGAACTCGATGTGCAGTACCTCAACCTGGGCAAACTGGTGGTCACTCAAGCCAGCGGTGTATTGCCGGACGGTAGCCTGTTCGACCATGGCACCGCGATGGAGCCCCTGGTATTACAAGTACCCGCCAACCCGGGGGAACAGGCTGTTTACCTGGCGCTGCTGCTGGCAACCGGCAATCAGATTGAAGCCCGCCAACCGGAGCAGGGTGATGTCCTGGCGCGCTACCTCGCTTGTGAGGTGGAGGTAGGTGATTCGAACGCCGGTGCCGACGCTCGCTGTCGAATTCACTGCGCGCGACCTGATTTGCGTCTCCTGCTGGGTGAGCAGCACAAAGAACAGGGCTTCGTCAGACTCAAGGTTGCCCAGGTGCTGGAGTCTACCGACGCGGGGGGCGTGCGCCTGGATGCGGAGTTCGTCCCGACGTTCATTTTTATGCAGGATCGCGGGTATGTATCGTCTTGTCTCAAGGAGGTGATCGGCCTGCTGGCATCGCGGGGGGATGCCATCGCGGCGCGGATCCGGGGCGAGAGCAGCGCCGCCGGCACGCAGGTCGGCGATTTCCTCATGCTGCAAGTAATCAATCGTACCGAGTTGGAGCTGCGCCACTGCCTGAGCCAGGCCCAGGTTCGCCCTGAAGCGGTATTCCGCGCACTGGTGGCACTGCTCGGTGAGTTGTCGACGTTCGCCAGCGATAGCAGGCGCCCGGCGCTGGATGTGCATTACCGGCACGCCGACCAGGGGGCAAGTTTCCGGGGCCTGATGGAGGCTGTGCGTGCCGTGTTGTCGGTCGTGCTGGAACAACACTCCATCGAGTTGCCGTTGCAACAACGTCAGTACGGCGTATTGGTTTGCCCGGTCAGCGACCTGAAATTGCTGGGTACTGCGACGTTCATCCTGGCGGCTACGGCGCAGTGTGATTCGGAGGCCTTGCGCCAACGCCTGCCGGCGCATTTGAAAGTCGGCGCGGTTGAGCGCATACGCGAATTGGTCAATCTGCACCTGGCGGGTATCAAGGTCAAACCACTGCCCGTAGCGCCGCGCCAGATCCCGTTCCACGCCGCCAAGACCTATTTCATGCTGGATATGAATGCCCGCGATATCGCCCAGCTGGAGCAGTCGGGTGGCTTCGCGTTCCATGTCGGGGGCGAGTTCGCCGGGCTTGAGCTGACCTTCTGGGCCATCAGGAATTGAATGCTATGGACAGTGAATACCCGCAGGACGAAAAAACCGTCCTGCTCGATCGCGACGGCCATGGGCCCGCGCAAGGGCCGCTCACGGAGTTCCCGGCGCCGCCGCGCTATGAACAATTGCAGGACCGGATGATCTACGCGAGCCAAGCACTGGGCGCACACAGCTTCACCACAGCGCTCAATCCCCTCGTGGTCGCCGCTTGGGAGCTATTGTCGCAAGTGGTCCAGCTCAAGGGCTGCTCCGGTCGGGAAAACCTCATCACGATCAACGACCGATTGTCATCCGCGGTGACTCAATTCGAAACCCGTGCGTTGCAGGGTGGCATTGAAAATACCCAGGTCATGTCTGCGCGCTACGTGTTGTGCAGCGTGATTGACGAAGCAGTCGTCACCACGTCGTGGGGCGCTCGAAGTGACTGGTCGAAGATGAGCCTGTTGAGTCGCTTTCATCACGAAACGTTCGGCGGCGAGAAAGTGTTCCAGTTGCTGGAACGCCTGGCGCGCGACCCGGTAAAACACTTGGCGATGCTGGAGCTGGTGTACCTGTGCCTGTCCCTGGGGTTCGAAGGTCAATACCGGGTGATGGAGCGGGGGGTGGTGCAACTCGAAGCCGTTCGAGATGGCCTGTATCGACAGATCAGGCAGGTGCGAGGCAATCCACCGTTGGCGCCGGTGTTGCCGGAAGGGCAGGGGCGCACGCGACGCAGGCACGTACGCGTCATTCCTGTTGGCGGATGTGTGGCCTTCACGCTGTGCGGTTTGCTCGCGATGTACACGGGATTCGCCTGGGTGTTGGAGCGAGACAGGGCAAGTGCGCTGCAAAGCCTTCAATTGTCGGCGTCGGATCTTACCCGCACGCCCTAGTAAACGCAGGGAGCAACGAATGAACGCATTCTTCAAGGGCGTGGGTGCCGTGCTGGCCAAGGTTTGGGTGTGGAGCCTGATGCTGGTGCTTTGCTGTGCTGCATTCGTGTGGTACGTCGGACCGCTGTTGGCCGTGGACGACCACCGGTTCTGGCAAAGCGCCACTGCCCGCCTGTTGACCCTCAGCGTATTGTTTCTACTGTGGGGATTGGCGATGGTCCTGGCGGGTGGGCGCCGTGCTGCTGGACTCGAAAGGCCGGCGCCGCCAACCGCTCATCCGCCATTGAGAGCGGTGGAGGACGAGCAGAAGCACGTCCGTGGTCGTTTCAAGGACGCCCTCCACCGGTTGAAAACGTCTGCGCGCTATGGCGAGCGAAACGCACGTTGGCGCCATGATTTGCCCTGGTACCTGGTGATCGGTGAACCGCGCAGTGGCAAGACCCAACTGTTGGCGGCAGCGGGTTTGCAGTCACCGTTCGATCAGGCTGACACGCGGCCGACGGGCGGCAGCGGGCAGTGTGACTGGTACTTCGCCGATGAAGGGGTGCTTATCGACACGCCAGGGCGCTATCTGATTCAACCAGACCGTTCGGTGGACGCCGCCGGCTGGACCACGCTGTTGGCCAGTCTGAGGTGGCGGCATCGAGTGCGCCCGCTCAACGGCGTGGTGGTGACGCTGTCGGTAGACAGGCTCCTGAGCGGTAATGAGCACGACCTGGAGCAACTGGCGCGCCATGTCCATTCGCGCCTGCAGGAAATTCAGCAGGTACTGCAGGTGGATGTACCCCTCTACCTGGTGTTGACCCAGGCCGATCGACTGGCGGGGTTCATCGAGTACTTCGACTCACCGTCAGGGGACGAGGTCGGAGCGGTGCTGGGCCAACCTCTGGAGGCTGACAAGGCGGGCAATGACATCACCCAGGTTCGCCGAGCGTTCGAGCAATTACTGCAACGTTTGCACGGCGAATTGATTGAGCGATTGCACCAGGAGCGCGATGTCGAGCGCCGCGGACGAATGCTTGATTTTCCCCAGCAGACCGCGCAAATAGGTGAGCGTTTGTGCCTGTTTATCGAGTGGGCTTTTTGCGCCCATCGCTACCAGCGCATCAGCGGCTTGCGCGGGTTCTACCTGACCTGTGCCAGCGACAGCCGCAGCCATTTCGTGCAGGGCCTGTTCAGTCGGGTGATCTTTGCCGGGGCGGACCTGGCCGCCTTGCAGACCCGCGAGCGCCAGCGCATCTGGCGGCGCAATGGGTTGCTGGGGATGGCGGCTGCGCTGGTCCTGGCGGGTGCCGGGGGGCTGTGGATGCACAGTTACGCGGCCAACCAACAACGTTTGGCTCATATCGCTGCACTTAGCGCTCCCGTCGTGCAGGGTAACGATGAAACCTTGACACTCCTGGCGCTGCTGGACGCTCGCTGGGCGGCGACCCAGGTGTTTCCCACACCAGGCGACGCTCCACTGATCGAGCGAGCCGGCCTGTATCAGGGCGAGGTCAGCCGACCGTGGGTGACACGCGCCTATGAGCAGACGTTGCAGCAGCGACTGCTGGGCCGCACTGTTGACCTGCTCGAAGAGCAGGTACGCGCCAGCCTCGGCGATCGCGAGCGCCTGCTCGACAACTTGCGTGCGTACCTGATGCTCAATCTGCGCGAACGCCGGGATACCGCGTGGTTGGCGCAGCATATGGCCAGCCATTGGTCGCTGCGGTTTCCCGGTGATATGCCGGTACAGAAGCGCCTGAATGAACATTGGGCGCGACTGCTTGAGCAACCGTTTTCCGCCCACCTCAATGACGAGCTGGTGGCTCAGGCGCGGGCCGCGCTGCGGGGCGAGTCATTGGCCGACGTGGTGTACCGGGTGCTGCGCGAACAATCGCGCGACCTGGAGCCGTTGCGTCTGGCCGAAGGCAAGGTCTTCGCCGCCATCGACCCACCGGTTCCTGGCTTCTACACCAAAAGGTATGTGCAGTACTTCGAAGCGCAAGGCCCCAAGCTGGTGAACGCCATTGCCCAGGATAACTGGGTACTGGGCGAAGGCACTGACTTGAGCAGCGAGGATCTGCAGCGCTTGATGATCGAACTGCAACAGCGCTACTTCAGTGAGTATGCCCAGGCCTGGAGCGATGCCCTTGGTCGCATCAGGCTGCTGCACACCGACGGTCTGCGCGAGGATGCCGAACGTCTCGCCGGGCTGACGTCGGCCCAATCGCCAGTCCTTCTGCTATTGCAGCAGCTTCGTGAAAATACCCGTTTACTGCCGGGCCTGGAGCTGCCGGCAACGATGGCCCAGCCGTCAGGCACGTTGGGCGTGGTCGCCAAGGCTGCGGTGGCGCAGGGGCAGGCTGCCTTGGGCGACTCGGCACGCCGGGCCTTGCAGCGGCGTTTTGAACCCTTGCATCAGTTGCTGGATGAGCAGCAGAACCCCAGCGCGGAGCTGGCCCAGGGTTTGCGTCTGCTCGACCAATTGCACCTGCAATTGGCGACCCTGAGCCGCGAGGGTTCGCCGGAGCAGGCGGCCTTTTTGCGGGCAAAGCGGCGCATGGACGGCCAGCAGGACGTGCTGGGCGACCTGCGTGCAGCGTCCAGCCGTTTGCCGCTTCCGCTTGCCGGTTGGTTTGAAGGGATTGGCGATCAGACATGGCGCCATTTATTGGACCAGGCCTATGCCCATGTCAATCAGCGCTACCAGAGCGAGGTGCAGGGGCTTTACGCCAGGGCGATTCGCCAACGGTATCCGTTCAACGCCCACGCGACGAATGATGTGGCCCTTGACGATTTTCGTGAGTTCTTTAAACCCCAAGGCGTGTGGGCGCGTTTTTACGAGGGTTACCTGCGCTCGTTTGTCACTGCGGATGGCACGCGCTACCGGTTGCGTGGGCTGGACGGACAGGGTTTGCCGATCTCACGTTCGCTGCTGGATCAACTGACGAAAGCCCAGGTCATCCGACGCAGCTTTTTCACCGAAGATCAGGGAGAGTTGGCGGTGGGTTTTACCTTGGCGCCCTACAGCCTGGATCAGTCCGTCAACCGAGCGATCCTGCGATTGGGTGAAAAGCAGCTGGAATACCGGCACGGCCCGATCATACCCATGACGTTCCGGTGGCCCATCGAAACAGATAACGGACGCGCCAGCCTCGTACTGGAGAGGGGGGGCGAATTGCGCCCCCTGGGTATCGAGAAGAGCGCCGGCGCCTGGTCGTTGTTCCGGTTTTTCGACTTGCTGCAACGCGAGCCTGCGAGTGACCGCAACGCGCAGATCGTCAAGGCCGACCTGGCCGGATTGCGCGCCAACTACCTGCTGACCAGCCAACGGACACCCAGCCCATTTGAGATGGACACGTGGCGCACCTTCCGTCTGCCGGAGCAACTGTGAACCCGGCGCGGCCCACATGGCGCAGCGCCGGGCGTACACAGCGCGGGCAGTCACGGCCGCGCAATGAGGATGCCCTGCTCGATTGCCCGCAAGGAGGCTGTTGGGCCGTGGCGGACGGCATGGGCGGGCACCGGCACGGCGATCTCGCGAGCGAGTGGGTGATCAGCAGCCTGGCTTCGTTGTCGGCGCAGGGCAGCCTTGATCAGCGGGTCGATGCGGTTCGACAACGGCTGCAAGGTGTCAACCGGCGGCTGGCAGATGCGCGGCGCACCGGCAGTGCGACGATGGGGAGTACGGTGGTCACACTGTTGCTGGATAACGGGCGTGCGGCCTGTGTGTGGGCGGGGGACAGCCGCTGTTACTTGTGGCGTGAACAACGCCTGTACCAGCTGTCGAGAGATCATTCGCTGTTGCAGCGCCTCATGGACGAGGGTCAGTTGAGTGCGACGCAAGCTCGGGCCCACCCTGATGCCAGAGCCTTGACCCGGGCCATTGGCGCGCACGCGTCATTGCGGCTTGAGGTGCTGGAGCTCAGGACCCGCCCTGGCGATATATTTTTATTGTGCAGCGATGGTCTCTACCAGGCACTCAGCCATGTCCAGCTGGGCCTGGCGTTGAGTGCAGGCGGGCCGCAGCAAGTCGTGGAAAGATTGTTCGCCAGCGCTTTGCGCGCCCCGGCACGCGATGATTTGACCGCCATCGTGGTGCACTCATGAGTGCGGCATCCACTCCCCCGGTTTTGCTCGTCGGCCGCTACCACCTTGAGCAGGTCGTGGGCCGGGGCGGGATGGGCGTGGTGTACCGTGCCCGCGACCTGTTACATGAGCAATTTGGCGAGCCTTGTTCCGCTGTGGCGCTCAAGCTGCTGGACGAGTCTTTGTCTGCATGCCCGGACGCCCATGTATTGCTGTTCAGCGAGTTTGCGCTGGCGCGCCGCCTGCGACATGAGCGCGTGGTGAGGGTGTATTCGTTTGAGGTGGATACATCCAGCCAGATCGCCTTTTTTACCATGGAGCTGCTGCATGGCCTGACGCTGGACCGACTGCTTGTGGAATGCCCTGATGGATTGCCGTGGGCAGAGCTGCAACCGATTGCCCTGCAACTGCTGGACGCGTTGGTTTATGCCCATCAACACAACGTGCTGCATGGCGATATCAAACCGGCCAATGTCATGGTGGGCGAAGCGGGCGTGCGTTTGTTCGATTTCGGCCTTGGGCAGTCATTAATGCAAAACCCGGCGGGCTTGGCGGCGGTGAATCGCAGCCGGTTGAATGCCTGGACCCGGGCCTATGCGGCGCCTGAATTACTCGCGGGTGGCGCATTGACGCCCGCTGCGGACCTCTATGGCGTGGCGTGCATCCTGTATGAGTTGGCCCAGGGCAAGCGCCTCGGGGAACGCCAACCGGGCGCCGGACTGCCTCGGCCCAGGCAGTTGCCCCGACGTTGCTGGCCGGCACTGCACACCGCCTTGGCGCAAGACCCGCAACGCCGGGCCCTGACGGTCGCCGAGTTGCGGCAGGTCATGGAGTGCAGGCGGCTTCGCTGGTTCGGCTAGCCAGCGCGTCAGCCGGCCAGGTCATGCAGTTGGCAGTAGTCGGCCCAACTCATGCCGGCCATCTGTGCGACTTCCTTGTGCACCTCGAGGCGTTGAGTTTCGAAGGCTTCGCTGGACTCGGCAGTCAGCTTGAGGGTCAGCTCCCAGGCGAACAGGCCCTGGCGCTCGGCCTGCGCTTCGAAGGCTTCATACAGACGCTCGGTACGATACTGCGCCACGGTTTCTCCCCTGGCCTGGGCAGCCAGTGGGTTGAGGTTGTTCAATTCAGCGGCCACATCCGGGTGTTCGTGCAGGAACCGGTCCAGTGCGCGTTGATAGTTATCGCCAGGTGCTGACAATGCCAAGCCCCTCAGCGAGAGAGAGGGGAGTCGACGTCGGGTGCGTGCCCGTCGACGTGACGCCGAGCGCGCTTGCGCGACCTGCGCTGGAGCCAGCGTTGCAACGGTGCCAGTAAAAAGAACATCAGGTAGGCGACAAGCACTAACGTCAAATCTATCCAGGTCTCCGCGACGGGCCCGGTATACAGTTCGATGACGTTCTTGATGATAAATAACAGCGCCACGCTGCATAGCCACAGCAGGATGGTGACAAATAGGGGGCGCATGGTGCTGGACCGCTTATGGTGCATGGTAAGGCTCTCTCTCCTTTGTGCCTGCTTCTGGCCAGGCAATATTCCCTGAGTGGGCACCCGGTGTTAACCAGGTTGTAACATCCTTTAACAAACGGAAACGCGGCGGATAATACCGACTCAGACAGGTTTAGGGGATGACTCAGGTCAGAAAGTTCGATTTTTTATCTAGGAATTTTCACAGCCCCCTGGGTTTTTTTGCTGAAAAGCCCGGGGAGATGGCAAAAAGCTTTCGCGCCGAGCATCAGGGCGTGTAGCGTTGACGGGTATTCCGGCGCTGATCTCCAGACCCCGCGAATACGGGCAGAGGGCGGCTCATGGCGCAAACGCTGTTCAAACTTTTCCTTACCCAGCGCCTGGCGGCCCTGGCCAGTATCGAGTCGTTACGTGCGATTCGGGAGGGATTGTTGTGGATCCTGCCGTGCCTGTTGGTGTCTGCCGTTTTCCTGATCCTGTCCGAATGCGCCAAGGTGCTGGGCTTCAGCCCACCGATAGTGAGCTTTCTTTCGGGCCTGCATGACCGGATCAGCTCGGTGATTCCACTGCTGGTCGCCGCTTCCATTGGCTATATGCTGGCCATTCAGCACCGCTTGCCACAACTGCCAATAGCCTTTTTGTGCCTTGCCAACGTAGTGGTGGCCACGTTTCTTTTGCGCGAATACCCTCGGGCTTCGGCCACCTTCCTGCTGTTCATTGCCATCGCGTCGCCGCTGATCAATGTGCCGGCCATCGCCTGGCTGCACCGTTTGCGTTGGACTCGCCTGGTGCATGAAGACCTGATCGGACACAACCTCAAGGGCACGATCAACATGGTGCTGCCCGGTGCGATCACTGCGCTGGCATTGGTGGTGGTGTTGTCGTTGCTGCTGCAGATCCCCTATGTGGCGCAACTGCAGGGGCCGCAGGTGCTCAATGCGTTACAGGCGCCTTACGGCAGCGGCCTGTTTGTGACTTTGATGAACTCGCTGTTGTGGTTTTTCGGGATTCATGGCGTGTATGCCATGCAGCCGCTGTTCGATGTACTGGATCAAGCTGTGGTGCTCAATGGCGCGGCACTGGCGGCGGGTGAGCCGGTTCAATACCTGCTTAACAGCGGCCTGTTGGGCAGCTTCGCATTTATCGGTGGGTCGGGCGGCGCGCTGTGCCTGCTCCTGGCAATCCTGCTGTTTTCCAGGAGCCAGTCCATGCGGTTACTGGCGATGGCCAGTTTGCCGCTGTCGTTATTCAATGTCAGCGAAGTGCTGTTGTTCGGTTTGCCGATCATCCTCAACCCGCGGTTGTTCATACCCTTTCTGTTGGTGCCGGCGGTCAATGCGACGGTGGCGCTCGCGGTGGTGCAACTGGGTTGGGTAGCACCGGCCGTGGCCAGCGTGCCGTTTACCGCACCGGTGTTTCTCAATGCTTACCTCAGTACCCATGGCGACGTCGCGGCCGTGGTATTGCAGGTTGTACTGATGGGCCTGGGGACGCTGGTGTATGCGCCGTATGTACGGGCGATCCATCGCCAGGCCAGTGACGGCGGCACGGTATACCTCAAATCCCTGGACATGACATTTCGCGGCCTGGAGGAGAAGGGGCGGTTGCTGGAGTTCGACCCGGTACTCGCGTCGCACCGCGCCCTGGCCCGGCAGGCCATTGAGTTGAACCGGATCCAGCAGATCAGCGACTACGAGTTCTATCTTGAGTTTCAGCCCCAGGTCTCCACCCGTACCGGCCTGTGCACCGGCTGCGAAGCCTTGATGCGCGCCCGGGACAGCCAGGGCACGGTGCATTCACCCTGGGAGTTCCTGCAATGGTTGGCACAGGCGCGGTTGATGCCGGATGTGGACGTGTGGGTGGCGTCCCAGGCCGTACGCCAGTATCAACAGTGGAAGAAGGCCGGTTTTGAATTGCCCATGACCATCAATGTCTCCAGCGTTACCCTCAAGGACGCGGCTTATGGTGATCGTCTGGTGGAGATTCTCGCCCAGGCCCAGGGCTGGGTGTCGGTGGAGATCACCGAAGATGCGCTGGTCAGCGATATCCAGGCGACCCGTCAGACCATCCAGAAACTGCAGGCATTGGGGGCAAAGGTATATATCGATGACTTTGGCACCGGGTTTTCGGCGTTGAGTTACCTGCATCAGTTTCCGGTGGACTTCATCAAGATCGATCGCAGCTTCGTGGTTGCACAGCACGATCCCAAGGGCGCTCAGGTGCTGACCGGCATGCTGCGTTTCTGTGAGGCGCTCAACCTGGGCGTGGTGGTGGAAGGGGTCGAGACCGCCGAGCAATTGGCGTTTCTGAATACGGGGGCTGAGTTGTTCATTCAGGGCTGGTATTTCAGCAGGGCGTTGCCGGGGCATGAAGTGCCGCAGTTTGCGCGCGAGCGGGCGGGGTTGGGGTGATCTGGCAGTCATGGGGCCGACCGCTCTGGCAGCCGGCCCCGTTCAAAACAGCACGCCGGCGTGCTAGACCGCCTCGTAGCCCCGATTGGTCCGCTCGATCTCCTCGACCAGTGCGTCTATCTCCTCCAACCGTGCCCGATTGTCATGGTCCCAAGGATGAAAGCCCGGTTTGAAATAGTGCAGCCACGGCCGCAGCATGCGCGCAAAGATGCCTTTGGGGGCGTACAGAAACTTGAGCATGCGCCAGAACCCCTGCAGATGCCCACCCGACTTGCGGTCGGCAATCAACAGGCGCACATGGAAATCGAACACCACCAGCCAGAACAGCAGCGTGGTAAACAGCATGGTGCCGGTACGCAGCAAGTAGCGCTTGGGCCCAGGCGTGATCACCCGGTTCCACACATCGAAGGCCACCGCTTTATGTTCGGTTTCCTCAAGGGCGTGCCAGTACCACATCTGCTGGTAGCCCTTGAGTGAGTCGCCGAAACGCGACGGGTCACTCAGCAGGATTTCCGCGAGCATCGCGGTGTAGTGCTCAAGGGCGATGGTCACCGCGAGGTTAAAAGATGGCGGCATGTGTTTCTTTTGCAGGTCGAGAAAGAACTTCAAGCGGCGATCGAGGCTGTGCGCCGGCAGGCCTGCCGCTTGCAGCAGGTCGTTGTAGGCCACGTGTTCACGGCTGTGCATGGCTTCCTGACCGATGAAGCCCTGGATTTCTTTCTTGAGGTCCGGATCGTCGATGCAGGAGCGGTAGTGGCGCACGCTGTCCATGAAAAACAGCTCGCCCTGGGGAAACAGCAGCGACAGGGCATTGAAAAAGTGCGTGATGAACGGGCCTTGTTCATGCCAGTTGGTGATGCGCCCGGCAGGCAGGGCGAAGCGGATATCACGGCGTATCGGCAACATGGGGTGTGCTCCTGTTCAGAGACGGGGCTCGTCGTTGGTTTCAAACACGGGCGTGCGTGGTTTGGGCGCCATGCGCCTGCTGGCAAACACCACCAGCGCTTGATAGGCCGCCGGCAGGCAACGGGCGAGCAGGTCGAGGAAATACGCGTCGCGACCGATCAGCACGCGGCGTTTGTTTTTGCGCACGCCTTGCAGGATCACCTTGGCGGCCTGGTCGGCGTCGGTGATAAACAGCTTTTCGAAATCGGCGCGCGCCTGTTGTTCGCTGTGGATAAGGAAACCGGTCATGTTCGCGTCGATCCGGCTGCTGCGGCAGATGTCGGTACGAATTCCGCCGGGATGCACGCAGGTGGCGGAGACGCCGCAGCGTTGCAGGTCCAGCTCCTGGCGCAGTGCTTCGGTAAAGCCGCGCACCGCGAACTTGCTGGCGTTGTAGCCACTCATGCCGGGCTGGGCGAACAGGCCGAACACGCTGGAGGTGTTGACGATATGCCCGTCGCCACTGGCCTTCAGGTAAGGCAGGAACGCCTTGGTGCCATGCACCACGCCCCAGAAATTGATGCCGACGATCCACTCCAGGTCGGCATAGTCCACGCCTTCCACGGTGCTCGACAGCGCCACTCCGGCATTATTGAAGACCAGGTTGACCTGGCCATGCTCGGCCGCACACCGCGCCGCCCACTCCAGCATGGCTTGGCGGTCCGAGACATCCAGTACCTGGGTGGTGACGGTCACCGGCGACAGGGTTGACGTCCTGACCAGGTCCCGCGTGTGCTCCAGCCCCTGGCTGTTCTTGTCGGCCAAGGCCAGGTGGCAACCCTCCCGTGCCAGGGCCAGTGCCAGTGCGCGACCCATGCCGGAGGCCGCTCCCGTAATTGCCGCCACGCGGCCGGTGAATGACTTCATGACAGACTGCCTTCTGTGGCGCAATGAGGGGTTGCTGCGGCGCGCGGCACAGGCACAACCGGCGCCCGGCTGACCACATAGTCCTTGAGCGCAAAATGCCGGGTGACTTGCTTGAACCGCCACGTCGAGCCGGGCCACAGCGTGGTGTTCTTGCCGGTACGCGGGTCGAGGTACCAGCTTTGGCAACCGCCGGTATTCCAGATAGTGCGCTTGAGCTTGCCTTGCAATTGCGCGTTGTAGGCCTGCTCCACGGCGGGTTTGACCTCCACCATGGCGATGCGTTGGCGCTGCATCTGTTGCAACGCGTCAAGGATGTAAGCGACCTGGGCTTCGATCATCAGGATCATCGAGTTGTGCCCCAAGCCGGTGTTGGGCCCG
The DNA here is from genome assembly GCF_003852375.1 of Pseudomonas sp. R4-34-07. Classification (NCBI taxonomy): domain Bacteria; kingdom Pseudomonadati; phylum Pseudomonadota; class Gammaproteobacteria; order Pseudomonadales; family Pseudomonadaceae; genus Pseudomonas; species Pseudomonas sp. R4-34-07. The sequence continues at coordinate 2,663,458 of NZ_CP027760.1, forward strand.
ACGATCAGGAACAGGTTGGGATAGCCCGGCACCGTGGTGCCTTTATAGGCATGGGCGCCGTCGTGCCAGGTGTCCATCAGGTCGATGCCGTTGCGGCCAATGATGCAGCCACGGGGCAGGGGATCGGCAGCCTGGAACCCGGTGCCGAAGATCAGGCAATCGGCAGGGTGCTTGATGCCGTCAGCGGTGATCACGCCATCGGCTTCGACCCGCAGCACCTGGTCGGTCACCACCTCGACATTACTGCGTGACAACGCCGGGTAGTAGTCGTTGGAGATCAGCACACGTTTGCAGCCGATGGTGTAGTCCGGCGTCAGAATCTTGCGCAGGGAAGGGCGGGCCACTTGTTTGCGCAAATGACGCAGGGCGATTTTCTGCACCATCTTCATCAAGCGCGGGTGCAGGGCAAAGCCCACCACGCGGCCTTCCAACGCCCAATAAAAGGCACTGCGCACCAGCCTTTGGGTCACCGGCAGATGCTTGAACAGCCAGCGTTCGATACCTGAGATCGGCCGGTCGGGTTTGGGCATGATCCAGGGCGGGGTGCGCTGGAACAGGTCCAGGTGCGCCACTTGCGGCGCAATCTGCGGCACGAACTGAATAGCACTGGCGCCGGTGCCGATCACCGCCACGCGCTTGCCCTTCAAACTGTAGTCATGGTCCCACTGCTGCGAGTGGAAACGCTTGCCCTTGAAACTGTCGAGCCCAGGAATATCCGGCAGTGCAGGACGCGACAGGCCACCCATGCCCGACACCAGCACTCGCGCACTGACTTGGCGGCCATCGCTGAACGTCAGTTGCCAGCGTTGCTGCTGATCATCGAACACCGCCCGTTGCAGGCCCATGCCGAAACGCAGGTACGGCGCCAGCCCGAACCGCCGCGCGCATTGCTCCAGGTAAGCGCGAATCTCCGCTTGCGGGGCAAATTGGCGCGTCCAGTCGGGGTTGGGCGCAAAGGAAAAGGAGTAGACATGGGACTGCACGTCACAGGCACAGCCAGGGTAGTGGTTGTCACGCCACGTACCGCCGAGTGTGTCGGCCTGCTCAGCGACGAAGAAATCGCTGAGCCCGGCTTGCTTGAGTTTGATCGCCATGCACAGGCCGGCGAAGCCTGAGCCGATGATGGCGATGTCGATGGCGTCGCTGTGGGCATTCATAAGCGGTCCTTGGTGGGCATCGGATGTGCTCCTGTTTTTCTTTTGTGTTTTAGATAGAACACCGTTGCAAAAGAAAATTGAATTAATTATTTTAAAAAAGATTTTAAATAATCTACCTGAAAATTTCGCCTACGCTAGGACCTTGTTCGATCTATGCGACTTGTCCGACAGACGCGCATAGAGGCTGGGTCCAAGGTGTGGACGAAGGTTGAGGCCTGATCAATCCCGATCGGGTCGCCAACAGCAGGGAAGCAGAGGACCGAGCTATGGCTGTCGAGTGGGTTGTCGCTGCGGGTGTAGTAATAGGCGCGAGCGCTGTGTCGTGGGCTTTCAGCGCCTGGATGACACGGCGTATTGAAACCGCCGTTCCGATCAACGGGCGCGTCGTCGAGGTGGATGGCGAGCGCTTTCATTATGTAGACGAAGGCCAAGGCCCAGCGCTGGTGATGATCCATGGGCTGATGGGCAGCAGTCGCAACCTGACTTACGCGTTATCCGGTCAGTTACGTGGGCAGTTCCGCGTCATCAGCGTCGATCGCCCAGGGTCGGGCTACTCCAGTCGGCACAACCACACGGCGGCAGACCTGCCGGCCCAGGCGCGCCAAATGGCCGCTTTTATCAAAACCCTCGAGCTGGATCAGCCGCTGGTGCTTGGGCATTCCCTGGGCGGTGCGGTTGCCCTGGCACTGGCCCTTGACCATCCGCATTCGGTATCCGGCTTGATCCTGGTGGCGCCCTTGACCCATCCCCAGCGCATGCTGCCGTTGGTGTTCCTGCCCCTGGCCGTGCGCCCTGCCTGGCTGCGACGCTGGGTGTCGCGCACCTTGACCCTTCCCATTGGCCTGTTGACCAAGGGCTCGGTGGTCAAGGGCGTGTTCGCCCCCGATGCCGCCCCGCCAGACTTCGCTACGCGCGGCGGCGGTTTGCTGGGGATGCGTCCCGAGAACTTCTTTGCCGCGTCCACTGAGATCAACCGAGTCAACGATCACTTGCCGGACATGGTCAAGCGCTACCCGCTGCTGACGCTGCCAATCGGCCTCATCTACGGCGCACGGGACAACGTGCTCGACTTCCAGAAACACGGTCAGGGCCTGGCCAGCAAGGTGCCCGGGCTGAAGCTGCAGGTGGTGGAAGACCGAGGGCACATGTTGCCGATTACCGCCACGGAACGAGTGGTGGCGTTGGTCGAGCAGATCGCCAAACGGGCTGGGCCTGCGCGAAGCGCCGCCGTATTGCAGCCCTCGTTTGCCATGGCGGGTAAATAACCATGCCATCCGATCTGCGGTTCCAGTGCGTCAACGCCCGCCCTAGACACCTGGCGGGCGCGCTGAAAAAGAGACTGCCCGGTCACGCAAAAAGGCCCGGATAAACTGGTTGACGACCTAACGATTCCGCGCTATTTATTTAAAAAATTATTTCAATTTCTAATTTGAAACATTTTTTGAAATGCCTAAGAGCGAATAAAATAATGAAAAAAACGCCTTTTATCGCATGGTTGATGTCTCGGAGCGGCCAGCGCTCCGCCCTCCTGTTTGCTGCCTCCGCCTGCGCTCGGAGGTGGGCATGAACCCGTCCCTGGCGGTGCCAGGCGTCTGGGCCGACGGCAAGCGTTACCTATGGTGGCTCGGCATCATGCCCCTGGCGACTCCACTGCTCTCGGGGGCCCTGGCTATCGGCACCGGTATTCAGCAACTGTGGTGGATCGGTGTGCTGGTCATCTTCGGCCTGATCCCATTGATCGACGGCCTGTTGGGTGAAGACCTCAGCAACCCGCCGGAATCTGCCGTCAGCCATCTCGAATCCCAGCACTACTACCGTTGGATCGTCTATACCGGCGTGCTGTTTGTGATCGCCTCGGTCGTGATCACCGGTTGGCTCGCCGCCGGCGGCATTGACTGGATCATCGGCGGCGGGCTGCTGCGGGCCACCGCGACCCTCGATCCATCGAGCGGGCTGGCACATGCCGCAGCGTTCATTAGCGCCCGCACCGAGTTGCACGGCCCCGTCAGTGGCTTCACTTATCTGGGTATGGCGATGTCCACCGGGGCCGCTACCGGTATCGCGATCAACACCGCCCATGAGCTGGGGCACAAACCCAAGCCATTGGAAGTGTTCCTGGCCAAGGTCACGCTGGCGCCGACGTTCTACGGGCATTTCTACACCGAACACAATCGTGGCCACCACGTACGTGTCGCCACACCGGAAGATCCGGCCAGTTCGCGCCTGGGTGAAAGCTTCTGGGCCTTCCTGCCGCGCTCGGTATGGTTCAGCGCTCGCTCGGCCTGGAACCTGGAGCGCGAACGCCTGCGCAAACTTGGCCTGCCGGCCTGGCACTGGAAGAATGCGGTGCTCAGCGCCTGGATGTACAGCGTGCTGCTCTGGGGCGCGATGATTGCCTGGCTGGGCGCGGCAGTGATTCCGTTCCTGCTTATCCAGGGCGTCTACGGTTTCTCGTTACTGGAAGTGGTGAATTACGTCGAGCATTACGGCCTCAAGCGCCAGAAATTGCCCAATGGTCGTTATGAGCGCTGTTCGCCGCGGCACTCCTGGAACAGTAATCGAATAGTCACCAATATCTTCCTGTTTCAATTGCAACGGCATTCCGATCATCATGCCAATCCCACGCGTAGTTATCAGTCGTTGCGCCACTTTGATGAGTCGCCGCAACTTCCCTATGGTTACGCGAGCATGATTATCTGGGCCTATGTGCCGTATTTGTGGCGGCGCCGGATGGACCATCGTGTATTGAATCATTATGCCGGTGATATCACCTTGGCTAATCTCCAGCCTTCACAGCGCTTGAAGTATCTGGAGAAGTACAGCGGCGAAGCCAAGCCGTTTTAATTTGAAATAAAAACGCGTTTTTCGAGTGTATTTCGATAAGGATTTCTACGTCGATTGTTTGTTAGCTTAGTTGCAGGATGGTTGTTTACCCGAACGAAAATAATTTCAAGGGAAGGGCGTAAACATGCAAGTAACTCAGGTCACTATAAAGTTCACCGTTAATGTCATACTGGCCGCGCTGGGCCTGATCGCGTGGCATCACGCACAGGCCGCCCGTATCGAACCTGCCGGTAGCGCGTTTACAGCCCAGGGCCCAATCAGCTTCTCCAAAGGCGCGTTGATCAGTGCTGACTGCACCATCAAGGTGGCCGGCAAAGTGACGGCCGATGGGACATCCGTCAATATCGACAAAGTGGTGTTCGATGGCGGGCTCAAGTGCAGCCGGGTCGAAGCTATTAATTTGCCATGGATCTTGATTGCAAAGGATACAAAAAGCGGCTCGATGTCGAAGATCAGCGTGGACGTGCATGCATTCGGTCTGGGCGGCAAGTGCGGTCCTTCTACTGCAGTCGGTACGTGGGATAACGCCACCGGCAAGTTGGAGGCTGCCAATGTACCTATTGGTGATGACTGCACCATTAAAACGGTATCAATCAAGATGCCGCCTGATTTCAAAGTAGTTGAATAAAGTTGTCGGACTTAACTGAATTTGGCTGGAATACGAAGTTCTGCAGTTTCACCGTGACTTCGTGTTCATGGTCATTACCCCAGGCGAAATAACTCGCCATTACATGTGAGGCAAAATAATGAAAAGCTTGAAAACCCTCGTTTGTGCAACTTCGTTTGCAATGTGCTTCGGCGCCGCGTCGATGGCCAGTGCGGCTTCCGTCTCTCCGGACGGTCCGTTCTCGACTAACGCCGGCACCATCGTGGTGAAGTCGCCTTCGTCTTTTGGCGCGGCAGTGACATGCGGTATCACTTTTACCGGCAACGTTAGCGGTGGCGTGGCCTCGATCAACGGCGCGACGCTGACCGGCGGCGGTCTGTGCGCTTTGCCAACGCTGACTAACCTGCCTTGGGTATTGACTGCCTCGACGGGTACCACCGGTAGCGTGACCAATGTCGGCTACAAGATCAGCTCGATCCCAGCCACCAACTGCGGACCAACCCCTATCGCAGTCAACTGGGCTGCAGGGACCAAAACCCTTTCGGCCGCCAATCAGTCGCTGAGCGGAAACTGCACTGTGGTTTCGCTGAACGTTGTGGCCCCGACGCTCACGGTAAACCCGTAAGCGCGTGACTCCGTAAAGGGCTGATCACCCGTTGAAATGCCGGCGCCCCCCGCGAGGCGCCGGTCAACGGTAAATCGCCTTCGCCTATCACCCATCCCTGATTGTCATACACCGTTCCAGTACAGGCGCTTTTGAACAACGCTCCATGGCTACACGACCCACCGGCAGGGGCCGGGCGCACATAATAATAGGGAGTACCGCATGAATAATAAGAAACAACACGCTTACACGTTACTGGGACTGGCCCTGTTGGGAGGCCTGATCACTACGGGGCATGTGCAGGCGGGCGGGTTCTCTACGCCCACTTATGGCGCCCCCGGTTGGGGCCGCGCATTTGGTGGCGGTTCTCTGTTCAAGAATGACCCCAGTGCGGCGTACAACAACCCAGCAGCCATGGCGTTCATCGATTCAACCATCGTGCAGCAGACCGTCGATTACGCCCGGATCAAGATCAAATATTCCGGCCAGGCGTATGACCATAACGGCAACCCGGTGACCAATACGCCGGTGCTGGATGACCAAGGCAACCTGGGCGATCCGACGCTCAATACCAATAATGGCGGCCAGGGCGGTTTCACCGCATGGCTACCCACCGGCTTCATGGTCATGCCCATCGGCGACCGCTTCGCTTTTGGCCTGAGCCAGGTCGTACCGCAAGGTATGAAAAGTACGTGGAACGAAAACTCAAAGCTGCGGGATTTCGCGGTCGACACCAAGATCGAGACCATCGGCCTGACAGGCTCACTGTCGTTCAAGGTCAATGATGAATTTTCGGTCGGTGGGGGTGCCATCGTTCAGCGCAGCCAGGGAAACGTCAGCCAGAACGTTGATGTGTTGGCTGCCGCAGATGTATCACCCGGGCTTGGCGGCACCGGCTTTCCGACCGGTGTCGGGCATTCCTTGATGCGTGTGAAAGTCGACAACATCTCGGTAGGCTGGTTTGGTGGCGTTGTGTGGAAACCGACGCAGCAAGACACGCTGGGTTTGAATTATCACGCCAAGATCAAAAACAAGATGACCGGCAAGTACGACGTTTATACGGACGCCATCGGTCGTAACACAATGACCAACCCTATTGGTCCGAACGGAGAGACGCTGGTTGAAATGGCCTATCCCGGTCTCAAGCTGTTCCCGGATGGCGCGCATGCCAGTGCGCAACTGGATATCCCGGCGACTGCTGCGATTGACTGGGTCCATCAGTTCAATGACCGCTGGACGCTCGGTGTGAGTGCGCAGTGGACTGAGTGGTCCTCGTTCCAGGACCTCACACTCAAGTCTCAGGGCTCGACCATTGTTGCCATTCCCTACAACTACAAAAACGCGTGGATGACCTCAATCGGCGGCGACTACAAAGCCACCGACGAGCTCACCCTGCGTGCAGGTGTGGCGTATGACCAGACGCCTACCCGTAACTCCACCCGCGATCCGCGGATCCCTGATGGCGATCGTTATTTCCTGGCGTTTGGTGCCGGGTACGACATCAAGGCAGTGCCGGGCCTGTCAGTGGATGGCGCGTACTCGCACCAGTTCGTCGAAAAGGTCAACCTGAAAACCAAGAACGTCGATCGCCTCGGCGCTGCTCAACTGGACGGGAAGGCTGAGTCGTCAGGTGACGTCGTGAGCTTGTCGGCGACCTATAAGTTCTAGTCACGCACCTGACCGTGTTGAAGCCGGGTATTCAGCGCATCTTGAGACCCGGCGCACACTGACACGCTTACAGAACAATCCGCAGAACCTAATCGGAGCCACATGACTGATGCAATTAGGCTGACTCGTTCAGCCCTGAATATTTTCGCCAGACCATTAAATAAAAATTTCAAAACAAAATTTGAATTTATTTTCCCGAGTTTGTAGTGTGGCTCTACGCCCCGCTCAATCCGAGCGGTCCGCACGGGTGCCACGCCCTGAATCAAGTAGAGGTATCCCATGGTTATCTGGTTATTGGTGGGTTTCGTCGCGGCGATTGCCCTGGCGTATCGACAAGCCGCTGCCACCCTGTGGCTGGGCGCCGGCCTGGTATGGCTGGCGGCTGGCTATCTGTTCAACGCAGTGGCCGCATTCGGCACTACCGTCGCAGCGGTGCTGGTGGTGTTGCCGGCCTTGTTGCTGGCGATCAAACCCCTGCGCCGCGTGCTGTTGACCAGCAAGGCCTTGGGGCTGTTTCGTACGGTCATGCCGGCGATGTCCGACACCGAACGTGCGGCCATCGAATCCGGCACCGTGTGGTGGGACGCCGAGCTGTTCAGCGGCAAACCCAACTGGCAGCGCCTGCTGCAAGCCGCGCCGGCCAGCCTGAGTGCCGAAGAGCAGGCGTTCCTGGACAACGAAGTCGAAACCCTGTGCGACATCGCCAACGATTGGGAAACCACCCAGGTGTGGCAAGACATGTCCCCCGAGGGCTGGCAATACACCAAGGAAGCCGGCTTTCTCGGCATGATCATTCCCAAGCAGTACGGCGGCAAAGGCTTCTCCCACTACGCGCACTCCCAAGTGGTGATGAAGCTGTCGACCCGCTGCTCGGCGGCGGCCATTTCGGTGATGGTGCCCAACTCCCTGGGCCCCGCCGAACTGCTGCTGCATTACGGCACCGAGGCCCAGCGCAACTATTACCTGCCGCGTCTGGCGCGGGGTGAGGATATTCCGTGCTTCGCGCTGACCAGCCCGTATGCCGGCTCCGATGCCGGGGCCATTCCCGACGTGGGAATTGTGTGCAAGGGCCTGCACGAAGGCGAGGAGGTGCTGGGGTTCAGCGTAACCTGGGACAAGCGTTACATCACCCTCGGCCCGATTGCCACGGTGCTGGGCCTGGCGTTCCGTGCCAAGGACCCGGAGGGTTTGCTCGGTGCCGCAGGTGCCCTGGGCATTACTTGCGCGCTGATTCCCACCTCCCATCCAGGCGTGAACAGCGGCCGTCGCCACTGGCCGCTGAATGCGGTATTCCAGAACGGTCCGACCACCGGCAAGGATGTGTTCATTCCGCTGGAGTGGGTGATCGGCGGTCGCGAACAAGTCGGCAACGGCTGGCGCATGCTGATGGAATGCCTGGCGGCGGGCAGGGCGATTTCACTGCCGTCGGCCAACGTCGGCCTGGGCAAAGTGGCGGTCCGTGGTACCAGCGCCTACGCCGCGATGCGTAAGCAGTTCGGTCTGCCCATCGGCAAGTTCGAAGGGGTGCAGGCACCGTTGGCCCGCATGGCCGGGCACTTGTATGCCTGTGATGCGGTGCGCAAGGTGTCGGTGGCGTCCCTGGATGCCGGCGAGAAACCTTCGGTCATCTCGGCCATCGCCAAATACCACGTCACCGAGCGCGCGCGAATGATCGTCAACGATGGCATGGACATCGTCGCCGGCAAGGGCATCTGCATGGGGCCCAATAATTTCCTGGCGCGCGCCTATCAGCAAAGCCCCATCGCCATCACGGTGGAAGGCGCGAACATCATGACCCGCTGCCTGATCATCTACGGCCAGGGCCTGATCCGCTGCCATCCCTATGTGCTGCGCGAAATGGAAGCGGCGCGCAACCCGGATCGACGCAAGGCCCTGCAGGCGTTCGACAGCGCGATGTTCGGCCATGTGAGTTTTGTACTGGCCAACACCGTGCGTGCCACGGTGCATGCGCTGACCGCTGGTCGGCTGCTTTCTGCCCCGGCCAAGACCGACCCGGCGCTGGCTTCCTACTACCGCCAGGCCAATCGTCTGTCGGTGGTGCTGGCATTGGTCTCGGACGTTTCCATGGGGGTGCTGGGGGGCGCTCTCAAGCGCAAGGAAAGTATCACCGGGCGCCTGGGCGATATGCTGTCGCAGTTGTACATCCTGTCTTGCGTGCTCAAGCGCTTTGAGGACGACGGCCGGCCCCAGGCCGACTTGCCGCTGGTGCATTGGGCGGCCCAGGACGCATTGTTGCGCGCCCATGAAGCGCTGGACGAAGTGCTCGACAATTACCCGTCGAAAGCCGCTGCGGCGGTGCTGCGGGGCTTGAGTTTCCCGTTTGGTATTCCTTTGCGCAAACCGTCGGATCGCCTGTTGGCCCAAGTCGCCGAGGTCGTACAGACCCCCGGCGAAACCCGCGACCGTTTGCTCGCCAACTCCTACATCCCGCGCCCGGAAATCGACAAGCTGGCCTATGGCGAACTGGGGTTCCGCCTGTTGCCCCAAGTGGAGCTGATCGAGGCACGGCTCAAGCCCGTCATCAAGCAAGGCCTGCTCGCGCCAATGCCGATTTCGTCTGCGGCCTTTACCGGCTGGCGCGTCAAGGCACGGGCGTTGGACCTGATCAGCGACGACGAAGACGCTTTGCTCGCACGCTATGTGGAATACGCCGACCACGGCATCCAGGTCGACGATTTCCCGCAGGACTTCGGTTTGCTGGAGGCCCTGCAGCAGCGCAAGCAGGCGTTGGAGCCCGCCGCCAAACGTCGCGCCAGCCAAAGCGAGAACGCTTCGGTCAATTAATCCAAACGCGGTCCCAATGTGGGAGGGGGCTTGCTCCCGATAACGGTGGCTCAGATGCAGATTCACTGACTGACACTCAGCTATCGAGGGCAAGCCCCCTCCCACATTTGATCGGATTTACAAAGCAGGATTTGTGTTATGAGTGACCGCTACCTTTCTTTCGTCAATTCCCCCTGGGGGCGCCGCCTGGCCCATGCCGTTGGCTTGCCGCAACCCTTGCCCCTGCAACGCCATCGCAGCGGCCAGCCCGGTTTGGCCAACCCGGTCATCGTCGCCGGGGCAGGGCGCCTGACCGAGCATGTACATCGCCTCTTCAGCAGCACCGACACCGTCGCCGCTACTGCGGCGACCGTCAAGGCGCCGTCGACGGTGAAGGTGCAGGGCGCGGTGTTCGATGCCACGCACGTGGCCGACCTGCAGCACCTGGATGAGCTCTATACATTTTTTCACGCCAACGCCAGACGCCTGGGCCAACACGCGCGCGTGGTGGTACTCGGCACCGCCCCGGAACATTGCCAGGACTTGCCCCAGGCCGTCGCCCAGCGCGCGCTCGAGGGGCTGGTGCGCTCGCTGGCCAAGGAGCTGCGCCGGGCGATCACCGTGCAATTGATCTACGTGGCGCCGGGCGCTGAAGACGCGTTGGACAGCAGCCTGCGCTTTTTCCTGTCGCGCCGTTCGGCTTATGTATCGGGGCAAGTGATACGCCTCCAGAAGCCTGTGGACAGTCACATCACCCTTCACTGGGACAAACCGTTCGCCGGCCGTCGCGCCCTGGTGACCGGCGCCTCCCGCGGCATCGGCCTGGCCATCGCCCAGGTGTTGGCGCGCGACGGTGCCCATGTGGTGTGCGTCGACGTGCCCCAGGCCCAGTTGGCCCTGCAGCAGGCCGCCGACAGTGTGGACGGTTCGGCATTGCCCCTGGACATCACCGCGCCGGATGCCGCCGCGTTATTGCAGGCGCATGTCAGCCAGTATGGCGCCTTCGATGTGGTGGTCCACAATGCCGGAATCACCCGCGACAAGACCATCGCCAAGATGACCGAAACCGCCTGGCGCAGTGTGCTGGCGGTCAACCTCGAGGCGCCGTTGCAGCTCAGCCAGGCGCTGCTGGACAACCACGGCCTGAACCCCGGTGGGCGGATTGTGTGCGTCTCGTCGATTTCCGGTATCGCCGGCAACCTCGGGCAGAGCAACTACGCCACGTCCAAGGCCGGGGTGATCGGCCTGGTGCAGGGCCTGGCCCCGCGTGCGGCGGCGCAGCAGGTGACGGTGAATGCGGTGGCGCCAGGGTTTATCGAGACGCAGATGACCGCGAAAGTCCCGCTGTTGATCCGCGAGGCCGGGCGGCGTATGAACTCGTTGCTTCAAGGCGGCCAACCGGTCGACGTGGCCGAGGCCATCGCCTGGCTGGCGCATCCGGCGTCCGGTGGGGTCAACAGCCAGGTGGTGCGGGTGTGCGGCCAAAGCCTGCTGGGAGCCTGAACCATGGACTACGTGACCCAGATCATCGACCCGCCACCCTCGCGCATCCAACTGGTATTCGACGCTGTGCGCGGCTTGCGCAAGCCCGAGCCTGGCGCCGCGCCGCCATTGCCCAGGGAGCGTCTGGTACGCCCGGCGGTGGTGCTGTCGAGCGCCGCCATCGCGGCGTATGCCCGTGCCTGTGGCTTTCGTCGCGAGCAGGGCGTGCCGCTGTCCTATCCCCACGTGCTGGCGTTCCCTTTGCACTTGATGCTGCTGACCCGACCCGGCTTCCCCTACCCGGCCAGCGGCATGGTGCATTTGGCCAATCGTATTCGCCAGCACCAACGGTTGCATGAAGGCCAGGCGCTGCGCCTGGAAGTGTTTTGCGAACGCTGGGTCGCCCATCCCAAGGGGCAGGCGTTGAGCATCGCGACCCGTGCCTACGGCGCGGGGGCCCTGGTGTGGGAAAGCGACAGCCTGTACCTGCGCCGGAATGTGAAAAGTCCCGTCGGGGAGCTGTGGGTGGACGCACTGCCGTTACAGGAGGAGGGCTTGGTACGCACCCAGCGCTGGGTATTGCCCGCCGATCTGGGGCGCCGTTTTGCCAAGGTCTCGGGGGACTTCAACCCGATTCATACCTCGGTGATGGGCGCGAAACTTTTCGGCTTTCGCCGTGCCATCGCCCACGGCATGTGGACCCTGGGCCGTGCGCTGGCAGCACAGCAGCCACCGGGTGGCCTGGACCACGCCGAGGCCCATTGCGATTTCAAGTTGCCAATCTTCCTGCCCGGCCAGGTCGCCCTGTGGAGCCGCCCCGTGACCGGCCCGCTCCGGGAATTCGAAGTGCGCAATGTGGCCGGCGACAAACCGCATATGCGCGGGTTGTTGCTGTGGGATCAAACGCCTGGAATGAGAGCCTTACATGAGTGACTGCAGCTTCAATCCGCCACCGACCCGACGCGTGGCGATCATCGGCGGTAACCGCCTGCCGTTTGCCCGTTCCAACACCGTGTATGCCCATGACAGTAACCAGGACTTGCTGGTGGCCGCCCTGCAAGGCCTGGTGGATCGCTACAACCTGCACGGTCAGCGCCTGGGCGAATTCGTCGCCGGTGCGGTGATCAAGCATTCGCGCGATTTCAACTTGGCGCGCGAGTCATTGCTGTCGACCACGCTGTGCCCGCAGACCCCAGCCTACGATGTGCAGCAGGCCTGCGGCACGGGCCTGGAAGCCGCGTTGCTGGTGGCCAATAAAATCGCGCTGGGCCAGATCGAAGTGGGTATCGCGGGAGGCGCGGACACCACCTCCGACGCGCCCATTGGCATCAACGAATCCCTGCGCCACACCTTGCTTGCGGCCAATCGGGCCAAGGGCATGGGCGACAAACTGAAGGCCTTGTTGAAGGTGCGCCCTTCGATGTTGTTCAAGCCGCTGCTGCCGCGCAATGGCGAGCCGCGCACCGGCCTGTCGATGGGCGAGCACTGCGAAGAAATGGCCAGGCGTTGGCAGATCAAGCGCCTGGCCCAGGATGAGTTGACCCTCGCCAGTCACCAACGCCTCGACGCGGCCTATAAGCGCGGTTTCTTCGACGATCTGATCAGCCCCCATCGGGGCCTCGCAGGGGACAACAACCTGCGCGCCGACATCAGCCTGGAAAAACTCGCCAGCCTGGCGCCGGCCTTCGACCGCCAGGACGGCACGCTCACCGCCGGCAACTCAACGCCCCTGACCGACGGCGCTTCGGTGGTGTTGCTGGCCAGCGAAGCGTGGGCCGCTGCCAATGGCTGGCCGGTGCTGGCCTACCTGCGCACCGGCGAAACGGCGGCGGTGAATTTCGTCGACGGCACCGAAGGCCTGTTGATGGCCCCGGCCTACGCCGTACCGCGCATGCTCAAGCGCGAAGGCCTGGGCTTTGCCGATTTTGATTTCTTCGAAATCCACGAAGCATTCGCCGCCCAGGTGCTGTGCACGCTCAAGGCCTGGGAAGACCCCGACTACTGCCGCGAGCGGCTGGGCCTGGACGCACCGCTGGGCGCCATCGACCGCGCAAAAATGAATGTCAACGGCGGTTCGCTGGGCTGCGGCCATCCGTTTGCCGCCACCGGTGGCCGGCAACTGGCGGCGTTGGCCAAGGCCATCCATGAGCGCGGCGGCGGTCGCGGCTTGATCTCGATCTGTGCGGCAGGCGGGCTGGGTATTACCGCCATCGTCGAAAAGTAGCCCTATCCACAACAACAATAAGGACGCAGCCATGAACGCCATCAGCCTGGAACACACCGAACGCATCTGGTTGAACGCCTACCTGCCCGGCGTGCCGGCGGACATCGATGCCGCTATCGAGGCTTACCCCTCGTTGCGCGAAGTGTTCGTGGAACACCTGGAAAAATTCCGCGAGCGGGTGGCGTATGTCAGCATCGGCACGCCCATGACTTACGCCGACTGGCACATCCAGGGCAGCGCATTTGCCGCGTGGCTGCAGGGCCAGGGGGTGAAGAAGGGCGACCGCGTCGCGTTGATGATGCCCAATTGCCTGCAGTACCCGATCTGCCTGCTGGGCACGATCCTGGCCGGCGCGGTGGTGGTCAACGTCAATCCGTTGTACACCGCCCATGAGCTCAAGCATCTGCTCAAGGACAGCGGCGCCGAGACTGTGGTGATCTTCGAAAACTTCGCCCACACCCTGGAAAAGGTCATCGCCGGCAGCAGTGTCAAGCGCGTGGTGGTGGCGGCCATCGGCGACCTGCTCGGCACCTTCAAGGGCGCGGCGATGAACTTCATCCTGCGCAGCGTGCAGAAACAGGTGCCGGCCTTCACGCTGCCTGGCTCGGTGCGTTTCAACCAGGTGCTGAAACAGGGGCGGGCGCTCAATTTTTTGCCCGTGAGCATAAGCCGCGATGAGCTGGCCTTCCTGCAATACACCGGCGGCACCACCGGCGATGCCAAGGGTGTGATGCTCAGCCATCGCAATATTATTGCCAACCTGTTGCAAGCCAAGGCCTGGGTCGGTGATCAACTGGACCAGGACAAGCAGGAGACCAACGTCACCTTGCTGCCGCTGTACCACATCTTTTCTTTGACGGTGAACTGCCTGATGTTCATGTGCCTGGGCGGGCGCAATATCCTGATTGCCAACCCACGGGACGTGAAACGGGTGCAGATGATCCTGCGCAAGGAGCGCTTCAACGGGATCGCCGGGGTCAACACGCTGTTTAACGGTTTGCTGGAGAACAAGGAGTTCTGCGCGCGGGACTTTTCCGACCTGCGCATGGTGATCGCCGGGGGCATGGCCACGCACACAGCGGTGGCCAAGCGCTGGAAGGAAGTCACCGGCTTGCCGATCGTCGAGGGCTACGGGCTGACCGAGTGTTCCCCGGTGGTGAGCATAAGCCCCATCGACATCAACCGCATGCGCGAGATGGAATTCACCGGCAGCATCGGCGTGCCCTTGCCGTCGACCTGGGTGCGCTTCGTTCGTGAAGACGGCGAAATCGCCGAAATCGGCGAGCAAGGCGAACTGCAAGTGCGCGGGCCGCAAGTGATGCAGGGCTACTGGAAGCGCCCGAAGGAAACCGCCGAAGTGCTGGACGCCGAAGGCTGGTTGTCGACCGGTGATATCGGCGTGATGGATGAGCGCGGCTACATCCGCCTGGTGGATCGCAAGAAGGACATGATCCTGGTCTCGGGTTTCAACGTGTACCCGAACGAAATCGAGGACGTGGTGGCGATGCATCCAGGGGTGGCGGAAGTGGCGGCTATCGGTGTGGAAGATGGCGTGACCGGCGAGAAGGTCAAGATCATCGTGGTGCGCAAGGACCCGAGCCTGACCCAGGAGCAGATCCTCGCCCATTGCCGGGAATATCTGACCGGCTACAAGGTGCCGCGTTATGTGGAGTTCCGCACCACCGAACTGCCCAAAACCACGGTGGGCAAAGTACTGCGCCGAGCCTTGCGCTGATATTGAAGGCGACTGCGATCAACTGTGGGAGGGGGCTTGCTCCCGATAGCGGTGTATCAGCTAAAAATGCACTGGCTGACACACCGCCATCGGGGGCAAGCCCCCTCCCACATTTAGATTGAGTTCACGTTGACCCAGCGTGCTTCCTGGGCGGCCACTCGAATCGCCGTCGCCAGCCGCTCCACCGCCCACGCCGCTTCAAAATCGGTGCCATCCGCACCTTGCCCCGCCAGCGCCATGATCAGTTCGTGAACCTCCAGCGTCTTCAACTCGTTGTACCCCAGCTGGTGGCCCGCCGCCGGGCTGAACGCGGCATAGCCGGGCAGGGCCGGGCCGGCGAGCAAGCGCTGGAAGCCATCCTGGCCGGCTCGGCACAGGCGCAGTTCGTTCAAGCGCTCCTGATCGAACGCCAGCGTGCCCAGGGTCCCGCTGATTTCGAAGCTCAGGTGATTTTTATAGCCATGCTTGATCCAACTGCTGCTCACCGTGCCGCGCGCGCCGTTGGCAAAACGCAACAGGGCATGCACCTGGTCATCCACCGCGATGCTCTTGAGTTCATGGCTGCCTTTGAGGGCCGGTCGTTGAGCGTGGACGGTGTGGGTATCGGCGCACACGCTGGTCACATCGCCCACCAGGTAATGGGCCATCGACAGCAAATGGCTGCCCAGGTCCGCCAGCGCGCCGCCAGCGTGTCCTACCTCGCAGCGCCACGACCAGGGCGAGGCCGGGTCGGCCATGAAGTCTTCGCTGAATTCGCCCTGGAAACTGATGATCTCGCCAAGCTCGCCCCTGGCAATCATCTGTCGCGCCAGCACGATCATCGGGTTGTGCTGGTAGTTGTAGCCCACGCGCGTCACCACCCCGGCCGCGCTGGCAGCTCGACGCATGGCATCGGCCTGTTCCAGGCTGACGGCCAGCGGCTTCTCGCAGTACACCGCCTTGCCGGCCGCAATCGCAGCCATGGCCATGGGGTAGTGGAGGTGGTTGGGGGTCGTGATGGCCACGACAGCGACCTTGGGATCGTCGATCAGCGCCTGCCAGTCGGCGTGGGCCTGGTCAAACCCCCAGGCGCTGGCGCAACGCTGCGCGCGCTCGGCGTCGGCATCGGCCAGGGCCGCCAGTGTGAGCGTGACGGGCAGTTCGAACACCGCCCGAGCGTTGTTGAACGCCAGCGCGTGGGCGCGCCCCATGAAGCCTGTGCCGATCAAGCCGATTCCGAGTTCACGCATCGCCGTGGTCCTTTGGATTATTGTTTTCAGGAAGCGTATTAATGGAATAAATATTCTCAAAATTCAATAGATGGAATAAAAATTCATTTCACGCAGGGCGGCCTGATCGTTCCCACGCTCCGCGTGGTAACGCCGCCAGAGACGCTCCGCGTCCCATAACATCATCATTTGAGCTGATGCAGCTATATTCACCATGTGGCCAAACGCCGCCAGTTAACAAAAGATAACGTAGCGCCGATTGTCAGACGATTCCAAAGCCCGATAGGATGGCCCGTGCTTGCGTCAGGCGCTCTAGATTGCAGGTTTCAGAGCCCCGCGCAAAGCAACACGACCTAACAATAATAAATGGGAGAAAGGTCTATGAGTGAGCCTGTCATGGGTTGGGTTGTTTGCCGCCCACGCGCCGCACGCAAGCTTGCGTTGCTGGCCACAGCGCTCTCGCTGTTTGGCACCGTTGCGTTACCCAGCGTCGTCCGGGCCGCCAGCGATACCCCGGCCGCAGCGGTGTTTGCGATTGAATCCCCCAAGGCCGCCAAAGGCCTGATGATTGACGTGGTCCACGCCGGCCAGCGCCTGGTGGCGGTGGGTGATCGCGGGCACATCCTCTATTCCGATGACCAGGGCAGCACCTGGACCCAAGCCAAAGTC
Organism: Pseudomonas sp. R4-34-07; assembly: GCF_003852375.1. Taxonomy (NCBI): domain Bacteria; kingdom Pseudomonadati; phylum Pseudomonadota; class Gammaproteobacteria; order Pseudomonadales; family Pseudomonadaceae; genus Pseudomonas; species Pseudomonas sp. R4-34-07. Next base: position 2,680,440 of record NZ_CP027760.1, read on the forward strand.
CCCACCCGGCAATTGATCACGGCGGTGTTCTTCGTCGACGCCAGCCACGGCTGGGCGGTCGGCCATGATGCGCAGATCCTGGCCAGCAGCGACGGCGGCGCCACCTGGAGCCAGCAATACCAAGACCTCAAGCGCGAAGCGCCGTTGCTCGACGTATGGTTCAACGACGCCCATCACGGCCTGGCCGTGGGCGCCTACGGTGCGCTGATCGAGACCACCGACGGCGGCCAGACCTGGGAAGACGTCAGCGACCGCCTCGACAACGAAGACCAGTTCCACCTCAACGCCATCGCCTCCATCAAGGACGCCGGCCTGTTTATCGTCGGTGAGCAGGGCAGCATGTTCCGCTCCAGCGACGACGGCCAGACCTGGGAAAAACTCGAAGGTCCCTATGAGGGCTCGTTGTTCGGCGTGATCGGCACCGCTCAGCCGCGCACGCTGTTGGCCTACGGCCTGCGCGGCAACCTTTACCGTTCCACCGACTTCGGCGGCACCTGGGAGCAGGTCGAATTGAATGCTGCCCGTGGCGCTCTTGAGTTCGGCCTGTCAGGGGCGACCCTGCTCGAGGATGGTTCCATCGTTGTGGTGGGCAATGGCGGCAGCGTGGTCGTCAGCCATGACGACGGCCAGACCTTCAGCGTATTCAACCGCCCGGACCGTATCTCACTCTCGGCGGTCACTGCGGCGGGCAACGGCAACTTGATCCTGGTCGGGCAGGGCGGCGTTCGCGTCGCTACAGCTGCTGGCGCCGAACCGACAAAACAATAAGAAGGCGGGGAAAGAATGAGCAGTCATCACAACGATAAAGCGACCTTTCTTGAGCGCCTGATCTTTAACAACCGCCCGGCAGTGATCGTCATCTGCCTGCTGGTCAGCCTCTTCCTGTTCTGGCAGGCGACCTTGATTCGCCCGTCCACCAGCTTTGAAAAGATGATCCCCCTCAAGCACCCCTTCATCGAAAAGATGATGGAACACCGCAACGACCTGGCCAACCTGGGCAACACGGTGCGCATTTCGGTGGAAGCCAAGGACGGTGACATTTTCACCAGGGAGTACATGGAGACCCTGCGCCAGATCAACGACGAGGTGTTCTACATCTCCGGCGTTGACCGCTCGGGCCTCAAGTCGCTGTGGAGCCCCAGCGTGCGCTGGACCGAAGTGACCGAAGAAGGCTTCGCCGGCGGCGAGGTGATCCCGCAGAGCTACAACGGTTCGCCACAAAGCCTCGACCAGTTGCGCAATAACGTGCTCAAGTCCGGCCAGGTCGGGCGGCTGGTGGCCAACGATTTCAAGTCGAGCATCGTCGATATCCCGCTGCTGGAGTCCTACCCGGACCCGCAGGATCAGGGCAAGTTACTGGCCCTGGACTACCGCAAGTTCTCCCATGAACTCGAAGACAAGATCCGTGACAAGTTCGAAGCACAGAACCCCAACGTCAAGATTCACATCGTCGGCTTTGCCAAGAAGGTCGGTGACCTGATCGATGGGCTGGTGATGGTGGTGCTGTTTTTCGGCGTGGCCTTCGTCATCACCCTGATCCTGCTGCTGTGGTTCACCAATTGCCTGCGCAGCACCGTCGCGGTGCTCAGCACCACGCTGGTGGCAGTGGTCTGGCAGCTCGGCCTGATGCACTTCTTCGGCTTTGGGCTGGACCCGTATTCGATGCTGGTGCCGTTCCTGATCTTCGCCATCGGTATCTCCCACGGGGTGCAGAAGATCAACGGGATCGCCCTGCAGTCGAGTGAGGCGGACAACGCCCTGACCGCCGCGCGGCGCACCTTCCGGCAACTGTTCCTGCCGGGCATGATCGCAATCCTCGCCGACGCGGTCGGCTTTATCACCTTGCTGATCATCGACATCGGCGTGATCCGCGAACTGGCCATCGGCGCGTCCATCGGCGTGGCGGTGATCGTGTTCACCAACCTGATCCTGCTGCCGGTGGCAATTTCCTACGTCGGCATCAGCCCGCGGGCCATCGCCAGGAGCAAGAAGGACGCAAACCGCGAACACCCGTTCTGGCGCCTGCTGTCGAATTTCGCCAACCCGAAAATCGCGCCGGTCTCCATCGCCCTGGCGCTGCTCGCCTTCGGCGGCGGCCTCTGGTACAGCCAGAACCTCAAGATCGGCGACCTCGACCAGGGCGCGCCGGAACTGCGCCCCGACTCGCGCTACAACAAGGACAACAATTTCATTATCAGCAACTACTCCACCAGCTCCGACGTACTGGTGGTGATGGTCAAGACCCGCGCCGAAGGCTGCTCGCGCTATGAAGCCATGGCGCCGATCGACCAGTTGATGTGGAAAATGCAGAACACCGAGGGCGTGCAGTCGGCGATCTCGTTGGTCACTGTGTCCAAGCAGATGATCAAGGGCATGAACGAGGGCAACCTGAAATGGGAAACCCTGTCGCGCAACCCCGACGTGCTGAACAACTCCATCGCCCGCGCCGACGGCCTGTACAACAACAATTGCTCCCTGGCGCCGGTACTGGTGTTCCTCAACGACCACAAGGCCGAGACCCTCGACCGCGCCGTGCATGCGGTGCAGGACTTCGCCAAGGAGAACAACAAGGACGGCCTGGAATTCATCCTCGCCGCCGGCAACGCCGGGATCGAGGCGGCCACCAACGAGGTGATCAAGGAGTCGGAGCTGACCATCCTGATCCTGGTGTACCTGTGCGTGGCGACCATGTGCATGATCACTTTCCGCTCCTGGGCGGCGACCCTGTGCATCGTGCTGCCCCTGGTGCTGACCTCGGTGCTGGGCAACGCGCTGATGGCGTTCATGGGCATCGGCGTCAAGGTTGCGACCTTGCCGGTGGTGGCGCTGGGCGTGGGGATCGGCGTGGACTATGGCATCTACATCTACAGTCGCCTGGAAAGCTTCCTGCGCGCGGGCTTGCCGTTGCAGGAAGCCTATTACCAGACGCTCAAGTCCACCGGTAAAGCCGTGCTGTTTACCGGTTTGTGCCTGGCCATCGGCGTGTGCACCTGGATCTTCTCGGCCATCAAGTTCCAGGCTGACATGGGCCTGATGCTGACCTTCATGCTGCTATGGAACATGTTCGGTGCGCTGTGGCTGCTGCCGGCACTGGCGCGGTTCCTGATCAAGCCCGAGAAGCTGGCGGGGCAGAAGGGCAACTCGCTGTTTGCCCACTGATTGCCCGAGCGACATAAAAAGACCGCAGCCTTGGCTGCGGTCTTTGCGCTTCAGGGGACGCCGGTCAGTGCGGCGCAGGTGCGATGGCTAAGAACAGTTGATCCTGAGGCGGCGCGATCAGCACATAGAGGATCTTCCTGACAGGTTCCGCCCCCGGCTCCTGCTGGCTCTTCAATCGCGCCTGCACATGCGCCTTGAGCAGGTCCTTCTGTGTGAATTTACGCTGGTCGGCAAGTTTCAGGTGCGCACGGGTATAGCGGGCGGGCGGCATGTTGGCTGCCGCATAGTGAAAGTGGGCATACCACAACACGCTCGGCGGTTTTTGAGCTTTGTCGTACACCGCGTACTCGGTGAAAAAATCGCCGCTGAGGGTAGGGCGCTGTGGATCGGCCGGGCTGGTCAGGTTGATGTCGATCTGCTGGTGCCGCCACAGGTAATCGAGGCTTTCCAGTGTCGGCCACTGCTGTTTGTAAGCGGCGCTGCAGACCTCCTGCGCCTTTCGCTGCATGTCCCTGGCTTCTGCCCGGTACTCGTCGATCAAGCCCTGGGCCGAGGGTTGGCCGGCGTGTTCCCGTGCAATCTCATCGGCAAGCTCGGTGAGCTTGCCGGCCTGGTCGCTGAGCAGTTCATCCCAGTCGCCGGGGTTGACCGCTTGCCGAGTGCCGGGAGATTCCAGCACTTGCTGTTGAGCGCTGATGACACGTTCGATACCGGCGCGCTGCTGGAGCAGTATCTGGCCCTCGCGCTTGAGTACCGCCAGTGGACGGGCCTGGGCTGGCGGTTGCTTCGCGGCCACGAGGTCTTCGGCGATGTCTACCCATTCGCCGGCCTGCTCGCGAAACGAGGCGACGGCTTGCCCGGTAGCCGGGTCGGTGATGGTGAAGTGCTCGCGGTTGATGTGGCCATCGGCCGGCTTGAGGTCGCCGACGAGGTATTTTCTTCTACGGGTTTTAAAGATGCGTTTGGTCGGCGCTTTCGGGCGCAGGTTTTTTAATCGCGACTGTTCTACTTCCAGTTCCTCCTGCCTGCGGACCACGGCCTCCAGTTCGTTTTCGGCAAGGGCGCGGACATCTCGCAGTTCGTTCACAAGCCGCTCGGCCATCGGGCGCAAGCATGCCGGGTTGATCAGTTTGAGCGCCTCGATCGCCGTCTCATAACGGCGGTATTGATCGAGCACGGTGTTGTACACCTGGTGCTGTTCATCAAGGGGAAAGCCGCTGCTGCTGCGTACTTCGATGTGAGACAGCAGCGCTTGGCTCAGGCTGGAATGGTCGGCATGCTGCCTATACAGCGCTTCCTGCGGCGACCTTTCAGTGGCCGACAGCTCAATGGCCACCCACGACAACGGGATCAGCGCGTTGATTTTCAGGCTCTCGGGGAAAAAGTGCTGTGGGTGCGCGATCATTGCCAGCAACTCTTCACGTATCGCACGACCCGCCACTGAGTCCTGTTCCAACAGCTCCAGCGTGGTCTCCATACCGCGGGTGCCTACGGCCATGCGTTGCTGGATATCGGCCAACGCGATGGATTTGGCCGTGTGTTCATCATAGGGCGCAGCGTTGCCGAGCAGTTTTTCCAGCATCATGCGTTCAGACACATGACGCATTGGCTCGCCACCGTCACTGAATTGAAGCGTGTCTGCCCACAAACCCAGGTAGGTATGGATTGCCAATTGTTCGTCCCAGAGCGTTCTCAGGGTTTTTGCCCGGTCCTGAACGTGACTGCCGGCGCCGCGGTACTTTTCCAGGTCCTGGCCGACCTTGACCAGTTCATGGCGTGCCGGCAGCAACTGCGTGTGTCGTTCCTGCAGCGTTTCCAGCAGCGTTTCATAGTGGGCACGCAGCGTTGCGTAGCTTTGCATTTCGCGCTGATGACGGGTTTCAAGGGTCGATTTTTGCGGGCCGGTTGCACTGTCCAGAAGCTTCCAGACCAGCTTTAACGTCGCGGCCTGTTTGGTCAGGTCGGCGTGGGCGGTGCGCATTCGAACCAGGGAGGCGCGAAGTTCGGTCATCGGTGGCGTGAGCTCGATGCCAAGCGCTTGCATCCGCACTTGTAGCTGCTCGGTTTTGCGGCGGTTTTCCACGCGCAAGGTCGCAAGGCGCTTGGGACCTCCACCGCTCAGTTTCAGTCCGCGATCCAGGCTCCAATGCCCATTGCCGTCGGTTCTGAGCTTGACGCCAGGGTGGTCGGGTTTGTCGGGATGAATGATGAATACCTCGCCAACGCCTGGAACGACCCTGACCCGAAAGAACAGGCCGCCCACCGAGGCGTGCCAGAGGTTGTCGACCTTGAACAGACCTTTGAGGTTGCCCAGCGCAACGGCGACCGGCAGCGGCTCGGGCCAGGGCACGTTGACCTCGAGGAGTTTTTCCAGCAGGCGCGCCGAGGCGCTGTCGCCGGCCAGGGAGCGGTCAAAGTCCAGCAGGGTTCGGCCTCCACCGGGTGGCTCGGAGGGCAGGCCAACCACGCCGCGTTCGATCACCGCAGGGCTGGCCTGTGCACGCCTCAACGGCGGGCCTGGCGGCGATTCGATAACGGGGCTGCCTGGCGCTTCGGTCGCCAGCCCATGGTGCAGCAAGACCATGCCGATGTTGAGCAGCAGGTCGACCCACGCCAACTCCCTGGCAATCGGGTCTGCACTTTCCAGCGCCGGCAGGTCCTGCCTGAGGCCCATCGCCAGTTGCATGAGCCAGCCGACGACCGCCAGGGGGCCGCGCACCAGCATCAACAAGGTGTTGAAGCCCAGTTGTACACCTTCCAGGATCAACGCCCAGCGGCTTTCAGCATTGGAGGTTGACTCGCGGTCGGCCTGGTCCAGAAGTTGACGGGCTTCGCAGACGAACAGGTATTGCATCAGTTGGCCGCTGTTCAGCGCCTGCAGGATCGGGTCGTTACTTTCATCATTGGCCGGTGCCAGCGCCGCCGGTTTCGGCACCTCGGGCAATGGATCGAATTCCGAGCCTATACCGCCGATACGCACATAGTGCGGCTGAATAAACCCCCCATTGCTGTAAATGGCCCTGGCGTCGTCCGCGAGCCAGGCCAGTACGCTGTCCTGCAGGGCGCCGGGCTGGGCGATGGCCGCCAGCAACGCGTCGCGGCCGGCAAACTCCAGCAAAGATTCGCCATAGGCCGGCCGGTAGAGCAGGTGCGGACCGGACTGCCCATTGCGCGGTTCGATAATGAACATGTTCTGCACCACATCAGCCTTGGCCCCAGGCTTGCGTTGAAAGGCCAGCGCGCGCATGACGATTTCATCGTTGTCGACCCAGCGCTCCGCACGCTCGGTGCCGACGACTGCCTGGACGCAACGAAAGCCACGTCGCGTAAGCCCCGCCTCAGCCTTTATCAGGTGTTCCAGCGCCTGGGTTTTCAGCTCGACAGGCCGTTGCCCGCAGAACAGGCGTTCGCGCCGTTCGGCCTCTTCGGTGCCGCTGAGCAACGCCTGTTGAATATAGACGGGGTAGTTGCGGCCGATATCCACCCGTTGGATCAGTTGCAGCAGGTACGCCGGGGTCAGCCAGGCTTCAAGCTCGCGGCCACCGGTATGGCGTAATGTCATGCGGCCGCTGGGTCTTCCCGACAGGTTTTTCAGGGCCAGGTCGACCAGGCTCATGGACACGTGCTGAATGTAGCCACCTTGCAACGTGCCGACGGGCACATCGAAGGTCAGCTCCAGGTCTTCGGCCTTGTACAGCGCGTGTTCAAGGTCCGTGCAACTGCGTGTGCCCAGTATCACGGCATTGCGCTCCAGGCACAGTTGGTGATTCAAGTGGCTGGCGGCATAGGTGCGGATATCCTCCAGCCCATCCAGGTAGCCCGCGCCCTGCGTCAGGCGCCTGAGGTTGGCCTGTTCGATCAGGCATTGGCGATAGCTGAAGCGGTCGGCGGGCGAGGCGCCGCGCAGCCAGTCGGGGAGGGCGGCCTGGATCGGCGACAAGCTATCGATCGGCGTGAGCGGCGCGCGGGCAAACCACGAGGCCGGGTTGGTAGTCGACTCGAACAGCTGTTGCGCGGCGTCTATGGAGCTGGCGCGAGGCAGTTGTATCGCGGCGAGATCCTCCAATTGCCGGTTGAGCACCAGCGCCGCTTGAACCTCGAATATATCGCCGTCCGGCTCGTAGCGGTGCCAGGTGATCTTGTCGGCGCTGAACTGCCGTGACAGGCGCTCGCCCCATGCCTGGCCGAAGGCGTCGAGGCTGGCGTAGGGCTCGACCTGGCCGGACACGGCACACAACCATACGTGCTGGCCGCTGACCACGAGCAGATCGCTGGACTGCACGGTCAGGGTGGTGGCTTCCCGTACCAGGTGCGTTTCCAGGGTGTAGGCATGGATCGAATTGTCGGGCCATGGCAGGCCCGCCCTGGCTTCACGAGTAGGGTAGTTGGCCAACGTGCTGAGTATTTGCAGTTGTTGGGCATCCTCGCCGGACTGACGAATCGCCGAGGTCCTCAGCACGCCTTGCAGCAAACTGGCCAGCCATCGCCAGCGACTGCCGCCGGCCTCGCTGTCCTGGTCCCAGTATTCGGTCAGTGCATCCTGATACCCCACAAACAGAATCAAGGGCAGTTCGCGTATCACCGCTTCGACGGCGCGCACGTCATAGCTGGAAGGCTCACCGGTCGGCGGGACGAGGCGGGTGCCGGTGGCGTCACTCAGGTAACCATCCAGGTTGTCGCGCACGGACAGGTCGGGGAAGCTGCCGTCGGCAATATGCTTGAGGGCCACCTCCAGCAGCGGATGCAGGCCCCGGCCGCCGCCGTCACGGGGCAGCGCCAGGCAAAGATCGGAGAGGGGCTTGGGCAGGTGCGGGAAGCGTTCCTTCAAGGTGTAGGTCAGCATCTGGGTCACGACTGAGCGCAGGGACGGGCGCGTGCGAAACTGCGTCTCCACTGCTTTTTGCAGAATGTTTTCAGCCGGGGGTGTCGGGGTGGTTGGCACGGGAGTCATCCTTTACGTGGGTTAGCTATGCCCTCGTAAAGTAATGGCAGCCACGGGCTTGATGCGGTAATCGACTACCGCTTGGCCATGGGAAACGGGAAAGACGCAGGGGATTGGCCTATCATCAGCGTTTTTTCCAGCGATGAATGATCCCGATGACTGCCGACGCCCTGCTTACTGAACTTCAAACCTGCGACATGCTCGAAATCGATGGGCTGCATGCCTTTGATTTCACCTCAGACGAGCAAGGCTTGCGCATGACCTGCATGGACGGCCGGGCCGAGAAACGCTGGACGTTCAGCCTCGCGCAAGTACAGGCCGCGACCTTTGATGACGCCTTGCAAAGCTGGACCCTCACCGGTGATTCGGGCGAGCACCGCCTGGTGTGCATGGCCGCGTTCACCGGCAACAATAACGACGAGGAAGACGAGCATGATGATGCGTAAATTCTGGCCGCTGCTGATGGCCGGCAGTGTGGGGGCGATGTCGGTGCAGGCTGCGCCGGCTGACACCTATGAGTTGTTGGTGGGCAGCTACACCGCTGGCGCCAGCGACGGTATTTATCGCCTGCAATTCGACAGCCGCACTGGCCAGTTCCAGGGCAAGCCGGTACTGGCAGCGAAGGCCGACAACCCTTCGTGGCTGACGGTCTCCAAAGACCAGAAGCACCTGTTTGTGGTCAATGAAAACGGTCCCGGCCAGCAAGACCCGGTCGGTCGCGTCAGCAGCTACAGCATCGACCCGAAGAATCATCAGCTCACCCTGATCAATCAGGTGCAGAGCCTGGGTAACGAGCCGACCCATTCGAGCATCGCTGCGGATGGGCGTTACCTGTTCGTCGCCAATTATTCGGTGGTGGAAGACCCGGGCGGCAGCCTGGCAATCCTGCCGGTGGACGCTACCGGCAAACTGTCGGCACCGGTGCAGTTGAGCGGGCACCCGGCCAGTCGCGTCAACCCCGAGCGCCAGGCCTCCAACCACGTGCACTCAGTGGTGTCTTCGCCGGATGGCAAGTACGTGTTTGTGCAGGACCTGGGGGCGGACAAGGTATTTGCCTACCATTACGACCCCAAGGCCAATCACGAATTGCCGCTGACCCCGGCCAACCAGGCATCGGTGCAATTGCCGCCGGGCAGCGGCCCACGTCACCTGCTGTTCAGCGCCGATGGCAAGCACGCCTGGCTGACCACCGAGATGAGCGCGCAGGTCGCGGTGTTCGATTATGCCGACGGCAAGCTCACCCAGACCCAGTTGGTCGACTACGCCGCCGGGCAACCGGTGTCCGATAAGGCCGGCGCCGCCGTGCATGCGTCCAGTGACGGCAAGTTCCTGTATGTGAGCAATCGCGGCACCGCCAACCAGATCATCGTGTTTGGCGTAGACCCGGCCACCGCCCACCTCAAAGAGCTGCAGCGCCGCAGCGTGGAAGGCGACCACCCGCGCGAGTTCAGCCTCGACCCGAGCGGCAAGTTCCTGCTGATCGCCAACCAGAAGAGCAACGAAATCGTGGTGCTCGAACGTGACCCCAACACCGGCCTGCTAGGTAAAATCGTGCAGAAATTGCCGATCGATGCCCCCAGCGACCTCAAGTTCCTGGTGCGTCAATAAGCCACAGGCCCCGCAACGCGGGGCCTGACCCTAAGTATTAATTCCATTGATGACGGCTACTGTTTCAAAGCATTTCTAAGGTTCAACCCCCGGGCGTAAGTTTGGTTCCAAGGCCTTCCCAGGCCACTCAACCAAACGCACACAAGGGTTACCGACATGAATCTGAACCTCTTCTCCATCATCGCCGCTTCCGCTGTTTCCGCCACCGTGGCCTTGCCTGCCAACGCCAGCGTGGACATCGCCGGGAAAAAATCCAGCACCAGCGCCTACACCCAGAAATACCTGCAACAGAGCGCCAACTTTTATGCGGCGCTGGATCACAAGACCCAGGGCTGACACAGGTTGATTGATGTTGGTTTCAGGGCTTTGCCATCACCGCGATAAACAGCGGTGACTCCAGAATCCGCTGTATCCACGCCTGAAGCCGTGGATACGGCGCCCCCGCAAACCACTCGCGATCCACATGGGCGAACTGCCGCACAAACGGCACGATGGCCGCGTCCGCCAGGCTCATGTGCGCGGCGAGCAAGTACTCACGATCCGCCAGCAAATCCTCCAACTTCTGCAAGAATACCTCGCCCTCGGCCCGATAATGTTCCATCGGCTGCTGCGGATAGCGTTCGGCGTACTTGTATCGATTCAAATGATGTTTGAATGCTGAATCGTTCTCGGCGATCCACTCCAACACCGCTGGATTCCCCTGCAACAACCAATCATCCGGATCGTACCGGGCCAATGCCCATTGCATGATCTCCAGGCTTTCCTCGATCACCCGGCCTTCCACGCTCAGCACCGGTACCGTGCCCTTGTGTGACAGTGCCAGCATCTCGGCCGGCTTGGCCTTGAGGCTCACCTCGATAATCTGCACCGCCACCCCCGAGTAGCGCAGCGCCAGGCGTGCGCGCATCGCATAGGGGCAGCGCCGGAACGAATACAGCAGCGCTTCGCTCACTTGACCTCCAGGGTGCTCAAGCCATTGCCCTGGCGCTTGACCTGGATCTGCACCGGGATGCGCTCGTGCATTTCCTGTACATGGGAAATCACCGCGACCTTGCGGCCCTGGGCCTGCAAGCCATCGAGGGCGTCCATGGCCAATTGCAAGGATTCGGGGTCGAGGCTGCCGAAGCCCTCGTCGATAAACAGTGACTCGATTTTCAAGGTGCTGGAGGCCATCGACGCCAGGCCCAAGGCCAATGCCAGGGACACCAGGAACGTCTCGCCGCCGGACAACGAGTGCACCGAGCGCAGTTCATCACCCATTTCCGTGTCCATCACCAGCAGGCCCAACATGCTGCCGCCACGCTTGAGGCGGTAGCGGCGCACCAGTTGGCGCAGCTGCACGTTGGCGTGATGCACCAGCAGGTCGAGGTTGTAAGCCTGGGCGATCTTGCGGAAGGTGTCGCCGGTGGCCGAGCCGATCAGCGCGTTCAGGCGGGCCCAGCGCTGCCATTCGTCATAGGCCTTGGTGATCTGTTCGGCCAGGGCGCTGTTGGCATCCTGGCGGCGCTGGTCCTCGGACTGGCGGGCGCGCAGTTCGGCGCAGTGTTTCTCGCCCTCGGCCAATTGCTGGTTGAGCGCGGCGAGACTGCTGTCCAGCTGTTCGGCGTCGAGGTTGCCATTGTGCAAGGCCTGGTGCTCGGCAAGGCGTTGTTCGCGCTCTTGCAGCAGTACGCTGGCTTGTTCGACGGCTTTTTCGCAGGTGTGCAACTGCTGGCGCAGGTTGATGACCTGGGCGTCGTCCAATGCCAGCAGACGCCCCAGGCCTTCGTCGTCCAACTCGGGGTGCGCGGCGCGCCAGGCGCTGATGCGCGTGTCCAGGGCCTGTCGTTCGCTCTCGAGCGCTTGCTGGCGCTCCTGCACGGCCTTGAGATCGGCGATCAACTGCACCAGAGCGGTGTGTACGGCGTGTAATTCCTGGCTGGCGTCGGTTTCGCTTTGGCGCGACTGGGCGACGGCCTGATCCAGTTGCTGTTGCCAGTGTTCGGCGCTGGCGTGCTCGCCCAGCAAGGCGCTGAGCGTTTCCTGGGCGTCGCGGTGCTGGGTGGACAGCTCGGCGACCTGCAGATTCAGCGCCTCCAATTGCTGCTGGCGATGCTGCTGGTGGGTCTGTTGCTTCTCGATGGCCTGCTGACGCTCTTGTTGTTCAGCCAGCTCATCACGCTGATGGCCCAGTTGTTCCAGGCGCTGGCTGACCTGCTGATCGAGCTGCAGGAAGGTCGCCGCCGGTTCGCTGCGCAAGCCTTCCAGCGTCGCGCTGGGCAACAGGCTGGCGAAGCTTGCAAGTTCTGCATCGAGGCGTTCGCGGTCGTTGGCCAGGGCGCGCTGCTGGTCGAGCAACAGTTGGCGGGCCTGCTGGCTGGCGTCCTGGGCGGCTTGCAACTGCTGCTGCAGACGCCCGGCGTTTTGTTGCAGGTTGAGCAGGGCGCTTTGGCGCTGTTCGTCCTGGGCGATGTTTTGCGTCAGTTGCGCCAGTTGCTGGGCCAACCAACTGCTGCGCTTGGCGGCGTCCTGGTTGAACAGCGCAGCGCACAGCGGATGCGCTTGCAGGCTTGGCGCCAACGCTTGCTGCTGCAGCGCAAGCTGTTCCTGCTGCGCCAGGAATTCCTTTTGCTGGGCGATCAGGCCACCCACTTCGCCACGCAGCTCGGTGAGCTTTTCCTTGAGGCTGTCGACGGCTTTCTGCGCCGTGGCCTCTTCGTTTTCATCGTGGCGGCCCAAGCTCTGCAACAACGCTTCGGGCTGGTGATACGGATGTTCGTGGCTGCCGCAGACGGGGCAGGGCTGGTCATCCTGCAACTGCTCGCGCAGTTCCTCGACGCTGGCACTGCGGGCCAGGCGCTGGCGCTCCAGCAGTTGCTTGGTCACCGTCAGGGTTTGCTCGGCCACCGTCAGTTCGGCTTTGGTTTGCAGGCCGGTCTGGTTCAGTTGCTCGCGCTGCTGCGCCGCCTCGGCGAGTTTTTGCGCCAGGCTGCTGGCCTGGGTGTCGAGCTGCTGCTGGCTGTCCCACAAACGTGCCAGGTCTTCGAAGGCACGTTGTTGCTTGCGATTGTCCTGCAAGAGGCTGGCGAGCAATTGCAGTTGTTCGGCCACTGCGTGCGGCTCGGCGCCGGCCTCCTGGTACAGCAGGTCCAGGGTTTCGCGCTGCTGGGTGAATTGCGCCACGGCGGCGTTGACGCGCTGTTCAAGTTGCGGCAGTTCGGTCTCGCCCTGATTCAGACGATTGCCGATCAGCATCAGCTGTTGCAGGCGGTCGCGGTAGGCGGTCCAGGCGTCGCTCAGGGGCGTGAGGGCGGCGCTGCGCTCCAGTTCAGCGGCCAGGCGTTGCAGGCGCTCGCCGACCTGGGCCTGCTTTTCTTGCAGGCTGTTGAGCAAAATCTGACCTTCGCTGCAGGCGGTGGCGTGCTGCTGCTGGTCCTCGGTGCGCTTGGCCAGTTCCTTGGTCAAGTGGGTGAGGGTGGTCTGTTGTTCGAAGGCCTGGCGCAATAACGGCGCGGCCTGCGCCTGGTTCTGCTGGGCTTGCCCGAGTGCCGACTGGGCGCTGGCCTGCTGCTGTTGCGCCTGTTCCTGGCGGCTGTGCAGCACGGCTTGTTGCGCAAGGTGCTGCTGAATCTGCGTGGCGAGCGGTGCCAGCAAGGCGTCGAGTTCTGCGCGGCGCAGGAAGTGATGGCGCTGTGGGGCGAGCTGGTCCAGGCGGGTCAGGTCCTGGCGCTGCTGGCCCTGGCTGTCCCACTGTTGCTGGGCGTGCTGCAACTGCTCGGCAGCGCTTTGCTGGCGCTCCTGCCATTCGCGCAGTTCCTTGAGCCAGGTGTGCTGCAACTCCAACTGCTTGAGCTGGGCCTGCTGGGTCTTGAGTTGTTGCTGCGCCTGGCTCAGCTGTTGATCCAGCTCGGCGCGGGCTTCTGCGGCCAGGGGCACCACGCCGGTGGCCTGGTCCTGCAACTGTTTGTGGGCGTCCCTGGCGTCCTTGGCCTTGTCGAAGGCGCGGCGGCCCAGCTGGGTGTAGAGCGCGGTGTCGGTGAGCTTTTCCAGCAGTTCGCTGCGCTCGTTGTCGTTGGCCTTGAGAAAGGCACTGAACTCGCTCTGCGCCAGCAGCACCGCACGGGTGAACTGTTCGAAGTTCAGGCCCAGGGCCAGTTCCAGCTGGGTCTTGTATTCGGTTTTCTGGCTGGCCAGCAGTTGCTCGCTGTCCAGGTCGATCAGGCTCTGGCGGCTGCTCTGCAACTTGCCGCTGGCCTTGTCACGGGCACGGTTGGCTTCCCAGCGCGCCCGGTAGCGGCGGCCGCTGACGCCGACGAAATCCACCTCGGCGTAGCCCCCGCCGGTACCCCGCCTGAGCAGGGTGCGCGGGTCGCCGATGGAAATATCGCTGTCGGCATCCGGCATCTTCGCCTGGCCGGTATCGCCCAAACGCGGCACCGCGCCAAACAGCGCCAGGCACAGTGCATCGAGCAGGGTGCTTTTCCCGGCGCCGGTCGGCCCGGTGATGGCGAACAAACCGGCACTGGCCAGCGGCTCGGCGGTGAAGTCGATTTCGAACGGCCCGGCCAGGGACGCGAGGTTTTTCAGGCGGATGGCGAGGATCTTCATGGCTGTTCGTCCTCCTGTTGCACTTCCTGGAGCAGCACGGCGAAGTCCTTCAAGGTCTGTTCATCCACTTCGCTGCCGTAGCTGTCCTGCCAGGCGCGGCTGAACAGCTCCTGGGGCGTGAGTTGGTCGAGTTCGACCAGGCGCTCTTCGTCGCCGTCGGCGCGCGGGCCGTTGCCGGCGTATTCGGCGGCGATGCGCACCAGGCGCACGGCCTTGCCTTGCAGGGCGGTTTCGATCTGCTGGCGCAGGTCCGGTTGCGGTTCGTCGAGACGCACGCGCACTTCCAGCCAGGGGTGGCGCTGGGTTTCGGCGAGCAGGTCGATGTCGGGCAGCTCGGCCAGGGCCTTGAGAATATCGGCCAGAGGCGCGGCTTCCAGGCGTTGCAGGTTGACCGAGCGCGGAATCAGCAGCGGTTCGACGCCGACCAGTCGTTCGCCCTGGAACGTCACGTCGAGCACCTGGTGCTTGTAGCTGATTTCGGAAAACGACAGCGGAATCGGCGAGCCGCTGTAGCGAATGCGCTCTTCGCCATTCACTTTTTGCGGCTTGTGCAGATGGCCGAGGGCAACATAGCCGACACTCTTATCGAACAGGCTGGCCGGCAGCGCCTCGGCATTGCCGATGATCAGGCTGCGCTCGGAGTCTTCCGACACCGAACCCCCGGCCATGTGCGCATGGCTGATGGCAACCAGCGCCTGGCCTTTCTTGCGTTTGGCGTTGGCGGCCGCAATCAGCCATTCATGCACTTGGCCGATGCCGCGCAGGTAATCATCGCCCAACTGCGCCCCCGTGACTTCCGCCGGGCGCAGAAAGGGCAGCGCCAGGCACCAGGCGACGATCTTGCCTTTGGCGTCCGGCAATGGGATCAGCAGGCGTTCGGCATCCAATTGGCCGTCATCCAGCCACAGCACACGGCCCAACGCATGGGTGCGCAGACGGCGCATCAGCGGGGCGGGCAGCTCGATGCGCGAACCGGAGTCGTGGTTGCCGGCGATCATCACAATCGTCAGCGTGGGGTTTTGTTCGTGGGCGCCGATGATGAAGTCATACAGGCGCTCCTGGGCCTTGAGCGGTGGGTTGACCGTGTCGAAGATATCGCCGGCGATCAACAGCGCCTCCGGGCGGTGGGCCTTTAGTTGGCCCAGCAGCCATTCGAGGAAACAGGCATGTTCGAAGTCGCGTTCCTGGCCGTGCAGGTTTTGCCCAAGGTGCCAGTCGGAGGTGTGAAACAGACGCAAGGCGAACTCCGTGGAGAAGATGAAAAGGAGGGGAGTTTACCTGTATTACTAGCGCAGTGCCTTGGGTGGCGCCGGGGGCGATCGTTCCCACGCTCTGCGTGGTAATGCCTCCTGGGACGCTCCGCGTCCCGCCAGGCGCTGCAAGTTCCGCTACTGCACACAGGTGACGCAGAGCGTCACGGGCTGCATTCCCACGCGGGAGCGTGGGAACGATCTTTGAAGCCGCGCTCCACAGGGGTTGTGCGTTATGCCTGGGGCTGCAGGCACTCCAAGGCTCGGTCCGCCAGGGTGCGGGCCATGTCGATCAGGTGGGCGGTGGAGCAGGCCATGTCGCGTTGGGCGCCGTTGAGGTCTTCAGCAGTCTGTATTGCGGTGGTGGCGGCGCAGCGTAATAGCGAGGCAATGCTGACGATGGCGTCTTCGAAGCTCAGGTCTTCGTGAGCGACAAATATGGGAAAGGGGGGATCGGGGACGAGTTTGCTCATGCGTGAAGCTCCTGCTTGGATTGGGAGCCATTCTTTTGCCGATCTCACACGTCAAAAGGTGGCAGCTATGTGCGGGGTGAGATACCGGAAAGCAGGACCCGGCCAGACCAAAGCCTGCCCGCACATAGCCGCCATAGACGGACGTAGCGCATGGCGCCTGCTAATACACGGGATCTCACACCCGGTCGCTGATATGCAGCGACGAAGCGAAGGCTAGCCAGTGGATTGAGCAGGCGCAAGGCCGAAGGATTGTCTAGGAAACGTCCTGCAAATTAAAGCGATATGGATTGCTGGCCTTTAACAATGCATGTCCAGCAGGCGACGCAGGTCAACTGTGGGAGGGGGCTTGCCCCCGATATAGGTAATGGATCAGTGACAAGTATGTTGACTGACACACCGCTATTGATCGTTCCCACGCTCTGCGTGGTAATGCCTCCTGGGACGCTCCGCGTCCCGCCAAGCAGCCGTGACGCAGAGCGTCACGGGCTGCATTCCCACGCGGGAGCGTGGGAACGATCTTAGGTGGGGGCTTGCCTCGTGTCAGGGGTTATTTGGGGTAAAGCGGCGGCAAGCTGGTGGTATCGGTGGCCGGGTCTTGTTGGCGCTCGGCCACGGGGATGGCTTTGATTGCGCGCCACAGGTCTTCACCCAGCCAATACTGGCCACTTTCGCTGTACAGCGCGCCGTTCAACCCGTCCAACGCATCCGACAGCGGCACGAACCGCGCCGCCATGTCGGCGAGGGTTTCCGGTTGTTGGCGGGCCCAGGCATCCAGGGCCTGGCGGGTGGCGTGGGGGTCGTTGGCCTGGGTCGCGCGCTTGAGGTCGTCGAGCAGGGTGCGCGGGCTGGGGCCGGTTTGCGCGGCGCGTTGCACGGCGGGTTGGCGGCGGGCGCGCCACCACAGGCCGAAGCCCAGCAAGGTGGTGCAGGCCAGCAGCAAGGTGCTGAGCTGCCACAGCCACAGGCGTTCGTCATCCGGCGCGGTGATGACGGTCGGCATGGCGGGGGTGTCCACCACCAGGCTCGGGTTGACCGCCACTTGCAGGGTGCGGGCCGGCAGGCTGGTGCGTTCCAGGTGGTCTTCGTGGGTGTTCCACCACACCACTTCCACGGCGGGCAATTCCAGCGCACCGGCTCGCGTGGGCACCAGTGCCTCGCGGTCTTCGCGGCTGCCGATCAGGCCACGGTCGCTGGTCTGGTTGCCCAGTACCGGTTGGTCCGGGTAACGCCGCAGGCCGTTGACATCGGTACTGGGCAGCGCCGGCAGTTGCGCGCTGGACAGGCCCTCGACCTTGACCGTGAGGCTGCGCGTCAGCGAGTCACCGACCTGCACATGCTCAGGCGTGGGACTCCAGGCCTCATCCAGGCTCAGGCTGCGCGCCGGCAACCAGGGCGTGTCGGCGGGGTAGAACTCGGGCTTGGGCTTGACCGTCAGCGCAAGCGGCGCTGAGCTGGCGTGGATCAGCTTGCCCGGCTTGGTGCCCTGCAGCGTGTTCTCCTGGGGAGGGCGCGATTCCACCAGGGTCGCGCTGAAGGTCTGCGCTCCAATTGCCAAAGCCCCGCTGTGCTGCGGATAGATCGCGTAGCGGGTTTCGATCACGCCATGGCGAATACTGTTGATGACTTTTTCATAGGTGCGCGACTCGCCCAATTGCTCGACCCGTGCGTCGGGGATTTGCAGTGGCGTGAGGTTGCTGTCGTCATACAGCGACACCGAGTGATACACGCGCACCGTCAGCAGGGCCTGGGCCTGCACATAAACGCTGGTCTGGTCGAGGTTGGCTTCGACGAACACCGGTGCCAGTTCGGCGCTGGTGTTCTGGCTGGCGGTCTCCAGCACTTGCAGGGTGATCGGCTGGGTCTTGAGGTCGCCCACTTGCAGCGGCGGGATCACCACGGTGCCGTTTTCCCGGGGCAGCAGGGTGATGATCCAGCGCGTGGTCGCGTGGTTATCGCCGCCCAGGGTGGTGAGCTGGTTGATCTGGCGCGTGCCGCTGACTTCGAACTGCGCATCCAGGGGCGACAGGTCGGGCTTGCCGAACTGGGTCACGTCGCTGGATTCCACCGTCAGCTCCACCGTTTCCCCTGAGTTGAGGCGGCTGCGGTCGACGCTGGCGACCAGGTTCGCCGCCTGGGCGTGGCCTGTCGACAAGGCGAGCAAGAGCAGAAGGGTGGTGCGGCGGCTCATCGAGTCTTGTCCTGATGTTGTTGCTGTTCGTACCAGAATTTGCGCCGCAGCAGTTCACCGGGGTTGTCCGGGATCTGTTGCAGCCATTGCTCCAACGCCTGGCGATGTTCGCCTTCAAGGCTCGCATCGGCGGGGCGTAGCGGCGGCGTGGTGGTTTGCTCGTCGCCCAGCTCGCTGCCTGGCACGTCGTTACCGTCGGTTGGCGGCGCGCCAGCGGTGTCGGTGGCGCCGTTGGCGGCTTGGCCCTGACCCTGAGTGGATTGTTCGCCACCCTGGGCATTTTGTCCGTCGGCGCCCGGTTGCGCAGTTTGGCCGGGTTGGGTGGTTTCGTCATCCTGGTTTTTTGCCGGTTCGTCAGGCTCAGGCTGGGCTTGTTCGCGCAGCAGGTTTTCCACCAGCGCCTTGTTCTTCAGGGCCGGTTGCAGATCGGGCTGGGCTTCCAGCGCCTGTTCGTAGGCATCGATCGCAGCTTCCAGCTCACCTGATCGGGCCAGGGCATTGCCGCGATTGTAGTGGGCGTAGGCGTTGTCACCCTGGGCAAAACGCTTGATGGCTTCGGCATAGTTACCGGCTTCGTACAGGGCCACGCCTTGCCATTGCGGGTCCTGGAAGCGTTCGGCGGCCTCGGCCGGGCGTTTTTTCTTCAGCAGGTACTGGCCTTGCTGGTCGGGGCGCAGCCACAGGTCCTGGAATTCGAAGGCATAGCTGGGCTGCGGTGCGGCCATCAACAGCAGCGGCAGACAGAACAGCCAGCCGCGGCGCCCGGCGCAGGCGGCCAACAGCAGCAGCGGCAGGAGCAGCCAGTAACCCTGGTCGGCCCAGGTGTCCAGGCGCAGCAGTTGACCGTCGTCGCGCAAGGCCTGGGGCGGGTCGAGTACGCCGAGTTGGCGCAGGTCTTTGTCGTCCAGGCGCGCGGCTCGGTAGCGGCCGCCCATTTCGCTGGCGAACGCCTTGAGGGTCGGGCTGTCGAGGCGTGGGATCAGGATCGCGCCCTGTTCGTCCTTGAGGAATTCGCCGCTTTCCTGGGTGACTGGCGTGCCTTCACGACTGCCGATGCCGAGGATCGACAAGCTCGGCGCCTGGCTGCCTTGCAACAGCAACCGGATACCCTGGCGCTCCTGTTTGGACAGCGACGAGCCGATCAGCAGCAGGCGCCCCTGGCCGAGGCCGCCGTGCTTGAGCAGGGCCAGGGCTTTTTCCACGGCCAGGTCGGCGCGGTGGCCAGGCTCGGGCATGATCGAGGGGCGCAGAGCTTCAAGCAGGTTACGGCTGGTGGCCAGGTCATCCGACAGTGGCACCAGGGTGTGGGCGCTGCCGGCATACACGACGATGGCGGTTTGCGCATCGGTGCGTGCCTGCAGCAAGTCATACAGCTTGCGCCGCGCCTGTTCGAGACGGTTGGGCGGGCTGTCGGTGGCGAGCATTTGCGGGGTGAGTTCCAGCAGCACCACCAGCGGGTCGGAAGGCTTCTGACTGAGTTGTTCAACCCGTTGCCAACTGGGCCCCAGCAGCGCCAGCAACGCCAGCAGCCAGGCGATGCCCAGTACCACCCAGGGCGATTTGCTTTCGCGGCCGTTGCCGCCACTGAGCAGCGTGGCATGGAAGGCCTGGGGCAGGATGAGCTGCCAGCGCCCGGCGCGTTTTTGCCGGTGCCACAGTTGCCACAGCAACCAGCCGAGCAGCGGCAGCAGCAACAGCCACCACGGGCGCAGCCAGTGCGGCCACAAAGCGATCATCGACGCCTCCGCAAGCGCAGACGCTTGAGGCGCTGGCGCCATTCCGGGCTCTGCGGCAGGAACATGCCCTTGCTCGACAGTTTGGTGTACAGCCGCTGCAAGGCGTTGTTCGGCCAGCGTTCGTGAACCACCAGCAACAGGCTGAGGAGCAGCGCCAGGGCCAGCGGGCCGCTGTACAACGCGTGGGCCGGGCGGGCCTGGGTGGGCTGCTGTTCGACGGGCTCGAGGGTGTCGAGGGTGGTCTTGATCTGTTCCAGCTCGTTGCCATCACGGGCGCGGAAATACTGGCCGCCCGTCGCCTCGGCGAGCGCCTTCAGCGCCGGCTCGTCGAGGTCCAGGCTCGGGTTCACGCCGAGAATGCCCAGGGAGCCGGTTTGCTCAGGGTCGGCGCCGATGCCGATCGGGTAGATTTTCACGCCTTCTTCAGCGGCCAGGCGCGCGGCGGTGAGCGGGTCGATTTGCCCGGCGTTATTGGCGCCGTCGGTCACCAGGATCAGCACGCGGCTTTGCGCCGGGCGCTGGCGCAGGCGTTTCAGGGCCAGGCCGATGGCGTCGCCGATGGCGGTGTTCTTGCCAGCGATGCCGATGCGCGCTTCATCCAGCCAAGTGCGCACGGTGCGCCGGTCGAAGGTCAGCGGTGCTTGCAGGTAGGCCTGGCTGCCGAACAGGATCAGGCCCACACGGTCGCCTTCACGGCCCTCGAGAAAATCCCCGAGCAAGTGCTGGACCAGCGCCAGGCGACTGACGTCTTCGTCCTGCCAGTGCATGTCGGGAAAATCCATGGAGCCGGAGACATCCACCGCCACCAGCAAGTCGCGGCCACTGGCGGCAATCGGCAGCGGCTCGCCGAGCCATTCCGGGCGGGCGGCGGCGGTCAAGAGCAACAGCCACAGCACCACGAACGGTGCCTGCTGGCGCCAGCCCGGCAGGTTCACCCGAGCGCGGCGCCGGGCCAGGCTTTCGAGGTCGTTGAGGTAGCTGACTTTCAACGCGGGTTCGCCACTGTCGGCCGCCGGCAGGACCAGGCGCATCAACCACGGCAACGGCAACAGGACGAAGATCCACGGCCAGGCGAACTCAAACATGTTTGCGAATCCAGGTGTCGACGGCTTGGGTCAGGCCACCGATGGCCTTGTCGTCGAGTTTGCATTCAGGCTTGTAGGCGCCTTCGACCAGCACCATCCAGCGCGTGAGGCCGGCGGCGGGGCAGCGGTTATCGAGGAACGCCAGCCATTTGCGGCCGTTGAGGGTGTGGCTTTGGCTGTAGGGGTAGTCGTTGCGGCACAGGCGTTTGAGCAAGCCATTGAGTTGCTGCAGCCACGCTCCGGCGGGCGCGCCGTCATAGGGTTTGGGCATCAGCGCCAGCTCGGCCAGGGCCGCAATGCGCAGCGGGTCCAGCGGTTGTTCGGCGCGGGCCACGGGGCGGCGCGTGGGCAGGAAACGGCGCAGCCACCACAGGCCCCAGCCCAGCATCGGGAGCAGCAGCAACAACAGCCACCAGCCCGGCGCGGGCGGCCAGAAGCCGATGGCTGGCGGGGCGATCAGCGGTTGCAGTTGGTCGAGGCTGCTCATTGTTTTCTGACCGGGCGTTGCGGGTTGAGGTATTCGCGCAGTTGCTCGACCATTTCACTCTGGGTGCTCAACGGCATCAACAAGACGCGCAGCTTTTGCGCGAGCAACTCCCAGCGGGCGATGCGAGCTTCAGCCTGGGCCTTGTAGGCCTGGCGCAAATCGAAATTGAGCGTATCGAGTTCCAGTTGCGCGCCTCGTTGCGCGAAACGCAGCAGTCCTGCGGCGGGCAGGGCATGGTCCAGCGGGTCGGAGATGGGCAGCAGCAACAGGTCGCAATGACGCGACAACAGGCTCAGTTGCTGCTCGGCGCCTTCAGTCAGCGCCCGTTCATCGCAGATCACAATGCCTAGGCTGCCGGGGCGCAGCACTTCGCGGCCACGGCGCAGGGCCATGCCCAGCGCGTCGGCTTCAGGAAGGCTTTCGGTGTTCAGGCTCTGGTTGACCCGCACCAGGCGGTTGAGCAGTTGCAGCAGGCTTTGCTTGCTGCGCCGGGGTTTGATTTCGTAGTGCTCGCTGTCGCCGAACACCAGGCCGCCCACGCGGTCGTTATGCCCCAGCGCCGCCCAGCCGATCAGGCTGGCGGCTTGTGCGGCGAGCACCGACTTGAACATCTGCCCCGAGCCGAAAAACAGCCGGCAGCTTTGCTCGACCATGATGAAAATCGGTCGTTCGCGCTCTTCGTGGAACAGTTTGGTGTGGGGCTCCTGGGTGCGTGCGGTCACGCGCCAGTCGATGGTGCGCACGTCGTCCCCGGCCTGGTACACGCGCACCTGGTCGAAATCCACACCGCGCCCGCGTAGCTTGGAGTGGTGCAGGCCGACCAGCGGGCTGCGCTGGCCGGGGGTGGAGAACAATTGCACTTCACGCACGCGATGGCGCATCTCGATCAGCTCACTGAGCGTGACGTGGATACCCGCGCTCGCGTTCATCGGCTTCAAGCGACGGCAACGACGTCAAGAATGCGTTGCACCACGCGGTCCTGGTCAACGCCTGCGGCTTCGGCCTCGAACGACAGGATGATGCGGTGGCGCAACACGTCGAACAACACCGCCTGGATGTCTTCGGGGCTGACGAAGTCGCGGCCGGCCAGCCAGGCATGGGCGCGCGCGCAACGGTCGAGGGCAATGGAGCCGCGCGGGCTGGCGCCGTAGGCAATCCACTCGGCCATTTCCGGGTCGAACTTGGCCGGGGTGCGCGTGGCCATGACCAACTGCACCAGGTATTCCTCCACCGCATCGGCCATGTACAGGCCGAGAATTTCCTTGCGCGCGGCAAAGATCGCCTGTTGGCTGACGCGGCGCTCGGGCTTGGTTTCGCCGTTGAGCGCTTCGCCACGCGCCTGTTGCAGGATGCGCCGTTCGACGGCGGCATCCGGAAAGCCGATCTTGACGTGCATCAGGAAACGGTCGAGCTGGGCTTCCGGCAGGGGGTAGGTGCCTTCCTGCTCGATGGGGTTCTGCGTGGCCATCACCAGAAACAGCGGCGACAGCTCGTAGGTGCTGCGGCCCACGCTGACCTGGCGCTCGGCCATGGCCTCGAGCAGCGCAGACTGGACCTTGGCCGGTGCGCGGTTGATTTCGTCCGCCAGCACCAGGTTGTGAAAGATCGGCCCCTGTTGAAAGACGAAGCTGCCGGTTTCCGGGCGATAGATTTCGGTGCCAGTGATGTCGGCGGGCAACAGGTCGGGGGTGAACTGGATGCGATGAAACTGCGCTTCGATACCTTCGGCCAGCTCTTTGATGGCCTTGGTCTTGGCCAGGCCCGGCGCGCCTTCGACCAGCATATGGCCGTCGGCGAGCAGGGCGATCAGCAGGCGATCGATGAGTTTTTCCTGGCCGAGAATCTGCGTAGAAAGAAAGGTTCGCAGCGCAAGCAGCGCTTCACGATGTTCCATCGATGACGGTTCCTGGAAAGATGAGCCCGGGTGTCAGGGAAAAACACCGGCCTGGGGCGCTTACTTTAATGCATCGTGGGGTGCGGCGACTAACGGCGTGACGGGTATTTTTGGCAAAACTTGTAGGAAATTTGTGTGGAGTGCGGTCAATGTGGGAGGGGGCTTGCTCCCGATGACAGTGTGTCAGGCACTTCTATATGACTGGCCCGCCGCAATCGGGAGCAAGCCCCCTCCCACATTTGATCCTGGGTGCAGCTTAAATTCGCGTGTAGGTGCCAGTACCTCTGAGGATGTTCTGCAGGGTTTCTTCGACCTCGGCCAGGTCGGAGGCGGCCGTGGCGTGGGTGATCTGCAACTGATCCTTGCCCCCCAGCGCATCCGCATCGCCGGCCGCCAGTTCGATCAACAAGCGGGTGTCGCCCAAGGTGACTTTCAGCCCATCCAGGGTTGAAGGCTCGTAATCCCAGGTCAGTTCCACCTCGTCTTCATCCGGATACCGGCTCAGCATGAACATCTCGCCGTTCTTGCCGTGGCAGCAGAGCATGGCCATGTTGTCTTCTTCGTCGTCGCACGGGGTGACCATCAAGGCGTCGGTTTTCAGCTGCAGCATGGGGAATCCTGTGTGGAGGAGGGCGTTTGCGCCGGGCAATTGTGCCATCGCGACGAATTTTATGCTGCATTGTGTGTCAGACCGAGTGCATGACCTGTCGGCCCAAAGCAGTCATTTTTGATACTGGCGGACCTGAATATTGCCGGTTGCCCAAGTCGCAACCCTGCACCTGCTTACCGATGACCGAATATGTCGCAGCACCGCAAGCAGCCGGCTTCCTACACTCGTTAAGCTGCGCAACGGATGTGCCCCGCGCCAGGCGCCTGACCTGCCCGTCGTACCGTCACCCGGCGCGGTGTGCATCTTGTGGAAGTTGTATGTGACCTGACTGTCTTGTCCAGCTTCACCCACCTGTCACTCTGATTGGTTTATGGTGCTTGTCATCACGACCAGAACAGAGCTGACGGTCTCCCCGCAAGGGGATAACACGCGACGCTTCCATCAATAACAAGCCCAAGCGGAGTACCACAGATGGCGTTCTTCACCGCAGCCAGCAAGGCCGACTTCCAGCACCAACTGCAAGCGGCACTGGCGCAGCACATCAGTGAACAGGCACTGCCACAAGTGGCGCTGTTCGCTGAGCAATTCTTCGGCATCATTTCCCTGGACGAACTGACCCAGCGTCGCCTTTCCGACCTGGCCGGTTGCACCCTGTCTGCCTGGCGCCTGCTTGAGCGCTTCGACCACACCCAACCGCAAGTGCGGGTCTACAACCCCGATTATGAACGTCATGGCTGGCAGTCGACCCACACCGCGGTCGAAGTGCTGCACCATGACCTGCCATTTCTGGTGGACTCGGTACGTACCGAGCTCAACCGCCGTGGCTACAGCATCCACACCCTGCAAACCACCGTGCTCAGCGTGCGCCGTGGCAGCAAGGGCGAGCTGCTGGAAATCCTGCCCAAGGGCACCCAGGGCGAAGGCATCCTGCAAGAGTCGCTGATGTACCTGGAGATCGACCGCTGCGCCAACGCCGCCGAATTGAATGTGTTGAGCAAAGAGCTCGAGCAGGTGCTGGGCGAAGTGCGCGTGGCCGTGGCCGATTTCGAGCCGATGAAAGCCAAGGTCCAGGACCTGCTGGCTGGTGTCGACGCCAGCGCGTTCGTGATCGACGGCGAAGAAAAAGCCGAGATCAAAAACTTCCTCGAATGGCTGGTGGGCAACCATTTCACCTTCCTTGGCTACGAAGAGTTCGTGGTACGTGACGAGGCGGACGGCGGTCATATCGAATATGACGCCAGCTCTTTCCTCGGTCTGACCAAACTGCTGCGCGCCGGCCTCACCGCCGAAGACCTGCGCATCGAAGACTACGCCGTGGCCTACCTGCGCGAACCGACCGTGCTGTCGTTCGCCAAGGCTGCACACCCCAGCCGTGTGCACCGCCCGGCTTATCCGGACTACGTGTCGATCCGCGAGATCAGCGCCGAAGGCAAGGTCATCAAGGAACACCGCTTCATGGGCCTGTATACCTCCTCGGTGTACGGCGAAAGCGTGCGGGTGATCCCTTACATCCGCCGCAAGGTCGCGGAAATCGAGCGCCGCTCGGGCTTCCAGGCCAAGGCGCACCTGGGTAAAGAACTGGCCCAGGTGGTGGAAGTACTGCCGCGTGACGACCTGTTCCAGACCCCGGTCGATGAGCTGTTCAGCACGGTGATGTCGATCGTGCAGATCCAGGAACGCAACAAGATCCGCGTATTCCTGCGCAAAGACCCGTACGGCCGTTTCTGCTACTGCCTGGCCTACGTGCCGCGTGACATCTATTCCACCGAAGTGCGCCAGAAAATCCAGCAAGTGCTGATGGATCGCCTGAAAGCCTCGGACTGCGAATTCTGGACCTTCTTCTCCGAATCCGTGCTGGCCCGTGTGCAGTTGATCCTGCGGGTTGACCCGAAGAACCGCCTGGACATCGACCCGCTGCAGCTGGAGAAAGAAGTGGTGCAGGCCTGCCGCAGCTGGCAGGACGACTACGCCAGCCTGGTGGTAGAAAGCTTCGGCGAAGCCCACGGCACCAATGTGCTGGCGGACTTCCCGAAAGGTTTTCCGGCCGGCTACCGCGAGCGTTTCGCCGCCCACTCGGCCGTGGTCGACATGCAGCATCTGCTCAGCCTCACCGAAGCCAACCCGCTGGTGATGAGCTTCTATCAGCCGCTGGGCCAGGTTTCCGGTCAGCGCGAGCTGCATTGCAAGCTGTATCACGCCGACACCCCGCTGGCGCTGTCCGACGTGCTGCCGATCCTGGAGAACCTCGGCCTGCGCGTGCTGGGTGAGTTCCCGTATCGCCTGCGCCACGCCAATGGCCGTGAGTTCTGGATCCATGATTTCGCGTTCATCGCCGCCGAAGGCGTGAACCTGGATATCCAGCAGCTCAACGACACCCTGCAGGACGCGTTCGTGCATATCGTCCACGGCGATGCCGAGAACGATGCGTTCAACCGCCTGGTGCTCACCGCCGGCCTGCCATGGCGTGACGTGGCGCTGCTGCGCGCTTACGCCCGTTACCTGAAGCAGATCCGCCTGGGCTTCGACCTCGGCTACATCGCCAGCACCCTGAACAACCACACCGACATCGCCCGCGAGTTGACCCGGTTGTTCAAGACCCGCTTCTATCTGGCGCGCAAGCTCACCGCCGATGACCTGGAAGACAAGCAGCAACGCCTGGAACAAGCGATCCTCAGCGCCCTGGACGACGTTCAGGTGCTCAACGAAGACCGCATCCTGCGTCGCTACCTCGACCTGATCAAGGCCACCCTGCGCACCAACTTCTACCAGTCTGACGCCAACGGCCAGAACAAGTCGTACTTCAGCTTCAAGTTCAACCCCCATGCGATCCCCGAGCTGCCCAAGCCGGTGCCGAAGTTTGAAATCTTCGTCTACTCGCCACGCGTCGAAGGCGTGCACCTGCGCTTTGGCAACGTGGCCCGTGGCGGCCTGCGCTGGTCCGACCGTGAAGAAGACTTCCGTACCGAAGTGCTCGGCCTGGTAAAAGCCCAGCAAGTGAAGAACTCGGTGATCGTGCCAGTGGGCGCCAAGGGCGGCTTCCTGCCGCGTCGTCTGCCGTTGGGTGGCAGCCGTGACGAGATCGCGGCCGAGGGCATCGCCTGCTACCGCATCTTCATTTCCGGCCTGTTGGACATCACCGACAACCTGAAAGACGGCGCCCTGGTACCGCCGGCCAATGTCGTGCGCCATGACGACGATGACCCGTACCTGGTGGTGGCGGCGGACAAGGGCACTGCGACCTTCTCCGACATCGCCAACGGCATCGCCATCGACTACGGCTTCTGGCTGGGCGACGCGTTCGCCTCCGGCGGTTCGGCCGGTTACGACCACAAGAAAATGGGCATCACCGCCAAGGGCGCGTGGGTCGGCGTGCAGCGTCACTTCCGTGAGCGCGGCATCAATGTGCAGGAAGACAGCATCACCGTGGTGGGCGTCGGCGACATGGCCGGTGACGTGTTCGGTAACGGCTTGCTGATGTCCGACAAGCTGCAACTGGTCGCGGCCTTCAACCACCTGCACATTTTCATCGACCCGAACCCGAACCCGGCAACCAGCTTCGTCGAGCGCCAGCGCCTGTTCGAACTGCCGCGTTCGGCCTGGACCGACTATGACACCAGCATCATGTCCGAAGGCGGCGGTATCTTCTCGCGCAGCGCGAAGAGCATTGCCATCTCGCCACAGATGAAAGAACGCTTTGACATCAAGGCCGACAAGCTGACCCCGACCGAACTGCTCAACGCCTTGCTCAAGGCACCGGTGGACCTGTTGTGGAACGGCGGTATCGGTACCTACGTCAAGGCCAGCACCGAGAGCCACGCGGATGTGGGCGACAAGGCCAACGACGCGCTGCGCGTCAACGGCAACGAGTTGCGCTGCAAGGTGGTGGGCGAGGGCGGTAACCTGGGTATGACCCAGCTGGGTCGTGTGGAATTCGGCCTCAATGGCGGCGGTTCCAACACCGATTTCATCGACAACGCCGGTGGCGTGGACTGCTCCGACCACGAAGTGAACATCAAGATCCTGCTCAACGAAGTGGTGCAGGCCGGCGACATGACCGACAAGCAGCGCAACCAGTTGCTGGCGAGCATGACCGACGAAGTCGGCAGCCTGGTGTTGGGCAACAACTACAAGCAGACCCAGGCCCTGTCCCTGGCCGCGCGCAAGGCTTACGAGCGTGCCGCCGAGTACAAGCGCCTGATGAGCGACCTGGAAGGCCGTGGCAAGCTTGACCGCGCCATCGAGTACCTGCCGACCGAGGAGCAGCTCGCCGAGCGCGCCGCGGAGGGCAAGGGCCTGACGCGTCCGGAGCTGTCGGTGTTGATTTCCTACAGCAAGATCGACCTCAAGGAAGCGCTGCTCAAGTCCCAGGTACCGGATGACGAGTACCTGACCCGTGACATGGAGACCGCGTTCCCGCCGAGCCTGGTGGCCAAGTTCTCCGAGGCGATGCGTCGTCACCGCCTCAAGCGCGAGATCGTCAGCACCCAGATCGCCAACGACCTGGTCAACCACATGGGCATCACCTTCGTTCAACGGCTCAAAGAGTCGACCGGCATGAGCCCGGCGAACGTGGCTGGCGCCTATGTGATCGTGCGCGACATCTTCCACCTGCCGCACTGGTTCCGTCAGATTGAAGCCCTGGATCACCAGGTGTCCGCCGATGTGCAACTGGAGCTGATGGATGAGCTGATGCGCCTGGGCCGTCGCGCCACGCGCTGGTTCCTGCGCAGCCGTCGCAACGAGCAGGACGCCGGGCGTGATACCGCGCATTTCGGTCCGCACCTGGCGGCGCTGGGCCTCAAGCTCGACGAACTGCTGGAAGGCCCGACCCGTGAAGGCTGGCAGAACCGTTATCAGGCCTACACTCAGGCCGGCGTTCCGGAGTTGTTGGCGCGCATGGTTGCAGGCACGACCCACCTGTACACCCTGCTGCCGATCATCGAAGCCGCCGACGTGACCGGGCATGACGCCGCCGAAGTGGCCAAGGCCTACTTCGCCGTCGGCAGCGCCCTGGACCTGCCGTGGTACCTGCAGCAAATCAGCGATCTGCCGGTGGCCAACAACTGGCAGGCCCAGGCCCGCGAAGCCTTCCGCGACGACGTGGACTGGCAGCAACGGGCGATCACCATTTCGGTACTGCAAATGGCCGACGCGCCACAAGACATGGAAGCCCGCGTGGCCCTGTGGCTTGAGCAGCACCAGGATATGGCTGATCGCTGGCGCGCAATGATGGTGGAAATTCGTGCAGCGGTCGGCACGGACTACGCCATGTATGCGGTGGCCAACCGTGAGTTGCTGGACCTGGCGTTGAGCGGTCAGTCGGTGATGCAGCCGGCGTGATGCTTGGGTAGTACCCCATGTGGGAGGGGGCTTGCTCCCTCCCACACTGATCGTTCCCACGCTCTGCGTGGGAATGCCTCCCATGACGCTCCGCGTCGCCCGCTCTCAGTCGGGACGCGGAGCGTCCCCAGCGGCATTCCCACGCAGAGCGAGGGAACGATCAGCTCAAGGGTGTTTGAGTAATTTGCTTTCCAGGTGATCCAGGTGCTGGGTCATCAAGCCCACCGCAGCGCTTATGTCGCGCTGCTCGATCGCATCCACAATCGCTACATGCTCCTGCCACGCGCAATACGTGCAGGCTTTCGCTTCATATTGGGCAATCACCAACGACGTCAACGGCACCAGGCTGTTGAGGAACTGGGCCAGCGGGCCATTGCCTGCGATGGCGGCCAACAACAGGTGAAACTCCCCCGACAAACGTAGCGCCGGCCCGCGCTGGTCACGCTCGATGCAGTCGCGTTCGCGGCTGATCAATTCCCGTAGCTGACGTAGCTGTGCACCGGTGGCCTGGGTGCACACCAGTTGCACCACGGTGATTTCCGTCAGGCGCCGCGCTTCGAGGATCTGCCGCGTCTGGTGTGCATCCGGCGCCGCCACTTGGGCGCGGTGGTGGGGGCGCAGGATGATCACTTGCTGGTGGGACAATTTGGCCAGCACCCGACGAATCACACTGCGGCTCACCCCAAAGGTTTCACCCAGGCTTTCTTCGGTAAAGCGGCTGGCCGGGGCGATGCGCTGCTCAAGGATCGCATCGAACAGGCGTGGGTAGATGTCATCCACCGAGGGCTTTTTGCCCGCTACCAGCCGCAGTGCGGGGAGGAGGGGGTCGCGTTGCAGCGCGTGAGCGTTCATGGCCGGTCTCCAGAATATCAACTGCCCAGATGGTCGTCCGGGATGTTCAAGCGAATGCCCATGCGCAGGCCTTCCTGCAGGATGTGCCGACGCATTTCGGCGCTGGCCAGGGCGCTGTTCTTGTTACGGATGGCCCGCACCACCGCCTCGTTCTCGCGCAGGCGCTCGGCCAGGTGTTCTGGGGAATTGCGCAGCACCTGGGCGCTTTGCTTGAGCGCGTTGCTGGTTTGTTGCACCACGTTCTGGAAGATCGGGTTGGAGGTCAGGGCGAACAGTTCTTCGTGAAAGCCGATATAGGCGTTCATGCCGGCTTCGGCATCGTCGGCATCGAGGGCTTCGCGCATGTCCATCAGGGTCAGGCGCAGTTGGCCAATTTCCTTGCTGCTGATGGACTGGGCGACCAGGCCGACGATGAAGGGCTCGAGGGTGTAGCGCAGTTGCAGAATGTCTTCCAGGCTGGCATCCGCCACCGCGTCGCTCGACTGCGACCCGCTGACGCTGGTTTCCAGCACCACCACGCCTTTGCCGGGCATGGAGCGCACCAGGCCGAGGGTTTCCAGCACAATCACCGCTTCACGCAGGCTCGGGCGGCTGATGCCCATCTGTTCGGCCAGTTCACGCTGGCCGGGCAGCATTTCCCCACGCCGCCACTGGCCGCGCGCCAGGGCAGCGCGCAGTTTTTCTACAACTGAATTGACGACGGTCGAGGTGCTGATCACGTCGTTATCTCCTTTAATGTTGCGAATACGATTGTCAGGCTGACACTGGGCAAATGTGGGAGGGGGCTTGCCCCCGATAGCAGTGTGTCAGTCACAGAATCCCTCCCAGATTGGCCTGTGTCGCCTTCAAAATTCCTGATGCGCCGGCACCACCGGCTTCTTCGCCTGGAAGGCATACCCTTGCTGGCCGTCCAGCACCTTGTTGGCACGCTGGATATCAATATCTTTTTCCCAGCGCGCAATCGCCACGGTAGCGACGCAGTTGCCGATCAGGTTAGTCAAGGCGCGGCCAATCCCCATGAACCAGTCCACCGCCAGGACCAGCACCAGGCCGACCACCGGAATCGCCGGGATCGCCGTAAGCGTTGCCGCCAGAATCACCAGCGCCGAGCCCGGAATACCGTGGGCGCCTTTGGAGGTGATCAACGAGACCAGCAGGATGGTCAGCAGGTCGGTCATCGACAGCGGGGTGCCGGTGGCGTTGGCGATAAACACGATGGCCAGGGTCAGGTAGATCGAAAAACCATCCAGGTTGAAGGAGTAGCCGGTAGGAATCACCAGGCCAACGGTGGAGCTGCCGATGCCCAGATGCTCCAGCTTGCGCATGATCTGCGGCAGCACCGCGTCGGAAGAAGCCGTGCCCATCACGATCAGCAGTTCTTCGCGCAGGTACTTGAGCAGCGGCAGCATGCGCAGCCCGGAAAGGCGCATCACCAGGCCCAGGATCAGCCCGACGAAGGCAAAGCAAGTCAGGTAGAACAGGCCCACCAGGCTGCCCAGGTGTTGCAGGGAGTCCAGGCCGTAGGTGCTGGTGGTGAAGGCGATTGCGCCGAACACACCAATCGGCGCCAGGCGCACGATCATGCCCATGATGCGAAAGATCACATGGCTCAATTCATTGATCAGCCGCGAGATGCCGGAAGCCGCTTCACCCACCAGGTTCAGCGCGCTGCCGAACAGCACGGAAAACAACAGCACCTGCAGCACGTTATTCTCGGCAAAGGCACCGATCACCGAGTTGGGAATCAGGTCCATCAGGAACTGGCTGGTGCCGCGAATGTGCTGGCCCTTGTCGGCCAGTTCATTCAGGCCGGCGGATGACAGTTGCTCCAGATGAATATTCGCGCCGCTGCCGATGCCGGTGCTGAAGGCCATGATCAGGCCGAGCACCAGGGCGACGGTGGTCAGCACTTCAAAGTAGATCACTGACTTCAAGCCGATGCGCCCGACTTTTTTCAAGTCGCCGGCGCCGGAAATGCCGCTGACCACTACGCAGAACACGATCAGGCCGATCAGCATTTTGATCAGCTTGATAAAGCCATCACCCAGGGGTTTGAGTTGCGAGGAGAATTCGGGAAGGGCCAGGCCGCAAATGACGCCGAGCATCAGGCCAATCACGACTTGCAGGAAAATCGAACGCGAGCACCATCTGAGCATGGGAAGGATCTCTATTCGGTGCCCTGGTGGTTCCAGGGCTTAATTGTTGTGGTCTTACCGGTAAGTCCAGTGCGCGGCCAGTCTACGCGCGGTTTTTTTCAAACCACAAGCAAATATTCGGCGACTGAGCGGTGCCGGTCTGACCGGTCGGCCTGCAACCGCGATGCTTGAGCGGTTGACGGGGCGCAAATTTTTTTGCGTATCATCCGCGCTCGGCATGCGAGGTGATAAATGGACCCATCAGGGCTGACAACGGACGAAACCGGGCGCACCCACTGCGCGTGGCGCAACGCCGCGCCGCAATACCCGCAGTACCACGACCACGAGTGGGGCGTGCCGGTGGCGGATGACAACCAGTTGTACGAGAAGATTTGCCTGGAAGGTTTTCAGGCGGGTATGGCGTGGATCACCATCTTGCGCAAACGCGAGCAGTTTCGGCAGGCATTCGACGGCTTTGATTTTCACAAGGTCGCGCAGTACGGCGAGGCGCAGATCGAACGCTTGATGAACGACCCCGGTATCGTGCGTAACCGGGCGAAGATCCTGTCCACGATCAACAATGCGCGCCGCGCCTGTGAGCTGGTCAGCGAGACCGGTTCCCTGGCGCGCTGGGTGTGGTCTTTCGAGCCCGACCCCGAGGAGCGCCCGGCGCTGGTGGACATGGCGTACTGGACGGCCAACCCGACGTCACCGGCTTCGGTGCGATTGTCCAAGGCGCTGAAGAAACGTGGCTGGACCTTTGTCGGACCGACCACGATGTATGCGTTGATGCAGGCGATGGGGATGGTCAATGATCATCTGCAGGGTTGCGTTCGCCGTGAGCAAATCGAAGCGCTACGCCGCCAATTCGAACGACCCTGAGTCATTGCCTCAAAAATATTTGAGCCAAGTGATATCCCTGCGCCGCGCCTTAAGCCCGGCAAACCAGCGCACCGGTACATACAACGCCAGGGGCAAGGCGAACGCCGCCAACCACACGGCGCCCATGCTGTCGAAACCGAAGTAATTGCCGTGATTCAACCCAAACAACGCGATGGCAGCGACATACAACAGTTTGAGCACATACAGGTGCAACAGATAAAAGAACATCGGCGCCGCGCCAAATACCGCAAGGATGCTGATCCAGCGTTTCTGCCCGGCCCGTTCGAACGCCAGCAGCAATAGCAGGCCGACGCCCAGCGTCAGCGCCAGGAACAACAGCGAAGGCGGGTATTTGGTGATGTTGAAAAAGCTCATCAATGTCTGCACGCCGCTGTCATAGGCCTGCCAAGGTTTTTCGCCATAGCCGTTGGCCGCCCGCAACAGCACAAAACCCAGCAACGCACCGGCACCCGCCAGCAGCAAATAACGCTGGCGCACGGCGGGCAGCACGTCATTCGCAAACCATGGGCCGAGGCCGTAGCCCAGGGCGATCACGCCGATCCACGGCAGCACCGGGTACGTCACGCGCAGGCGCAGGGTATCGGACACCTCGATCCAACTGCGCTCATGCAGGATCGACCAGGCAACCTGCAAGGCCGATCCGGGCGCGAAATGCACGCCATCGAGCAGGTTATGCCCGGCGATGATCGCCAGCGCCAGGGTGATCAGCAACGGGCGCGGTAACCACACCAGCGCGGCGAGGGCGAGCATGCTCACGCCAATCGCCCAGATCACCTGCAGGTAAATCACACTGGGCGGCAACTGGAAGGTCCAGGCAAAGTTGACCAGCGTGAACTCCAACACCACCAGAAACAGACCCCGCTTGAACAAAAATGCCGACACCGCGCGCCGGCCCTGGTATTTCTGCCCATATAGCCAGGCCGACAAACCGGTGAGCAGCACAAACACCGGCGCGCACAAATGAGCGAGGGTACGGCTGAAAAACAGCGCCGGCTCGGTCGTGTCGATGCTCATCGGGTCGCCCACCTGGCGGTGCAGCAGGAAGGTTTCGCGCACATGGTCGAGCAACATGAACAGGATCACCAGGCCGCGCAGGGCGTCGATGGAAAGCAGGCGTGGGCGTAGCGCAACAGCGTCAGGCATGAGGCGGTTCACAAGGCTGGGCGGAAAAAAAGCGTTATCCTATAACATTAAGCCGCACTTTGCCGCGTTGCGCAGGGCGCGAAATCAGCCTTGGATGCGAGCGCCTATAATTTCCGCCAGGGAGTTGTCACTGACGCAGCGGGTGGCGTACGCGCGGCGTCAGTGGCAAAGGCCGTCGGTGCAGGCGTGGGTCAACCAGCCACGCCTTGGGGTGTAGCACTTTCGTTGATTTGCGCGACGCGCCGGTCCAGGTCTTCCCAGTCCGCCATGCCCAGCACGCGCGTGGTATTCAAGCCGCGCAGGTAGCCACGCAGCTGCTGGGCACTGGAGGCTTGTTCGTCGGCGCCACTGGCCTCGTTCAGCAGCACATTTTCATATTCGACCAGGTAATCGGCGACCCGCTCGCGAAACTCCGGCAATACGGCTTCGCGGATGCGGTCGAAGGTTTTCTGGTGCGGCTTCATGGCGTGGTCCTTATAGGTTTTATGGAACTGGGCTGCCTGACACTATCGGTTCAAATGATAGTCACCATCAAGGATCACAAGTTCTGTTTTTATGGCAAAAGCGCAGAATTCGCTTCATCGAAACGCTGCTCAAGGAACTGCGCGATGAGGACAATAATCCAGCTGGCTTTGATGACCCTGATGCTCGGCACTGCGGTGCTGGCCAACCCGGCGATTGCCGATGAGCTGCGTACAGGCCATTTGCTGCCACTCGCCGCTAGCGTAGACTCCCTGCAGCGCGCGCAGTCGGTGGGGGTGTTGTACAGCGAAAACACACGCGACAACCTCAGCTACCTCGAGCGCTACCACGCCATGGCGCTCAATGGCGCCAAGGATGCCCTGGATGCACGCATTCGCGAGGCGTTCGTCAACAGCTCCGATCCGGAACTGGCCATCGACTGGCTGATGCACTCGCTGCAAGGCACATTTGTCTCGGTCACGGTCTATGCCAGCCTGGATGACTTGGTGCAGGCGCATCCGGACGTGGTGGTGGTGCTCGATACCCATAGCCAGCTGCTGACACCGCGTAATGACGTGGTCGAGGCGCGCTTTACCGCGCGGTTCTATGACGCCGACCTGCAATACATCGCCAAGGCCGAAGGCTCGGTGGATAAGCAGGTGCCGTCGGTGTGGGTGCATGACAAGTCAGCACTCGAGATCGCCGCGCAGATCGAGCAGCAGCGAGATGTACAACAAGATGCCTTGAAGCAGTTCGATGCGTCGCTAAAAGCCTTGGTCCGCGCCGGTTGATACGCGGGCCGATGCAAACCTATCTGTTATTTTCAGGAATGTTTATGCGCTCTTTTTTCGCCCCGGCTCTGGCCTTTGCTTCCCTGCTGCTGACCGGTTGTATCACGGCGCCCAATGCCCCCTCGCTGACCCTGCAAACCACCAAGACCCCTGAAGGCTATGTGCAATGCGTCTTGCCCAAGCTTGAAAAGCACGGCATCACCTCGACCGTGACCCAGAACTCGCGCCACGCCAAGGTGCTGTTGACCAGCAAGGTCGCGGCCGATGATGTGCTGGAAGCCTACAAATCCCAGGACGGCACCAAGGTGTTCCTGTATGAGCGCAAGCCCCTGGCTTCGGCACTCAAGCCGTCGCGGCTCGAGCAGGCGGCGCAGGATTGCCAGTAACCCAGGATCACACTGACCCAAATGTGGGAGGGGGCTTGCTCCCGATGGCGGTGTGTCAGTCAGCAAAACTGTAGCTGACCCACCGCTATCGGGAGCAAGCCCCCTCCCACATTTGGATGGCGTTCGATTCAGGGCTTTGCTTCGTTGCTGAAGCTGTTCACGGTCTTGACCAGCCCTTGCGCTGCCAACGCCACCAATTCACCGCCTTTCTCCACCGTCGCCAATGCCGGGTCCGAGCCCATGCGCCCGTCGGGGAAGCGGGCGCGGAAGTCCAGTGCCTCGCGGATCGGGCCGGTGTTGGCGATTTTCGGCGCGTAATCGGCTGACTTGATCGAGTCCGGGTAGGCCCATTGCGTCACGGCAATCTCCGAAGGCGTCGCGTGGCTGCCATGGCCCACCGGGAACTGGCGCTGCGCCAGGTCGGTGACGCCCTCCAGGTCCCACCAGTTGACCAGCTTCAGCGCGAAGCCGGCCGGGCGGCGGGCATAGCTGGCTTCGGCATAGAGCTCGGAAAACGCCGCTTCGATGGTAGCGATATTGCCGCCGTGCCCGTTCAGGAACAGGATCTTGTCGAAACCATGCCCGGCCAGCGAGCGCACCCAGTCGCCAATCGCGGCGATAAAGGTGGAAGGGCGCAGCGAGATGGTGCCGGGAAAGCCCAGGTGGTGCTGGGCCATGCCGATATTGAAGGTGGGGCCGACCAGGATGTCGGCATTCTTCTGCGCCTCGACGGCGATGATCTCCGGGCACATCCAGTCGGTGCCCAGCAGGCCGGTGGGGCCGTGCTGTTCGTTGGAGCCGATGGGGATCACCACCGTGCGGCTGCGCTCCAGAAACTGCCCGATCTCGATCCAGGTGGATTTATGTAGAAGCATGCGACGCTCTCTCTTATCGGTGGGGACAGGCTATCCGCCACGGATTGTACGACTACTCGCCACTTGTTGGGGTTTGCAATTGAGATAGGTCGACGACTTCAACCAGCGCTGGTCGGGGTACCATGAGAACATGAACTGCCCGTCCTTGAGCTTGTCCACCACTTGGCGGGCAACTTGCGGGCGCACCGCCGGGCAGCCCTGGCTGCGGCCGATCCGGCCTTCGCGCTTGCTCCACAACGGGCTGACATAGTCGGCAGCGTGAATCACGATGGCGCGGTCGCGGGCCAGGTCATTGAAACCGGGCTCCAGGCCATCCATGCGCAGCGAGTAGCCATGGGTGCCGAGGTAACTTTCCTGGGTGCGGAATAGGCCCAGGCTGGACTGATGGCTGCCTTCGAGATTGGAAAACTGGGTGGCGAAATTTTCCCCGGACTTGGCACCGTGAGCCACCAGGTCGCGCAGGACCAAGGTCTTTTTGCGCAGGTCGAAGATCCACAGCCGACGGGCGGTCGAGGGTTGGGAGTAATCGATCACCGCCAGGCGATCGGAACGGTCCTCGCCATTACTGACCGCACACTGCACCGCGTTCAAGGCACTTTTCAGCACGATGGGATTGAGTTCTGGAGCCGAGCGCGCCAGGCTGCTATACAAAGAAGGAGGGGAGCCATTGGCGGCGAGCGCAACATTGCTCAGTAACGCCAGGCCCCCAGTGATCAAGCCCAGTTTGGTGATGCCGAGCCGGCGGATAAAAGTCAGCATCTACAGTCGAGTCCCCGCTGTGGAGTGGAGCTAAGTCAATTGTTCAAAAAACACGCATGTTACTTGAGCATTTGCCTGCTCGTTACACCACTGGTCGCCACAGCCGAAACGCTGCCGCTGGAACCGCTGCCGGTCACGACGCCTGCACCGGTTGACCTGGCGCCGCTGCAACAGGCCCTGGCGCAGTTGCCCAGCGTCTGCCCCCAACTCGCACCGCGTATCGACCCCAGCGCGCAATTGCGTCTGCAAGCTTTTTACCAGCAGCAGGGCGACACGCCGCTGTGGTCGGATGACGCGCGCCGGCAAGCCTTGCACAGCCAGCTGTCGATGCTGGCCGATGACGGCCTGGACCCCACTCACTATAGCTTGCCCAGCGCGGATGCCACGGCCAACGTGCTGTGCAGCGACATCGCGGTCAGCCAGCAGTACCTGCAAGCCCTGCAGGATTTGCACTACGGACGCCTGCAGCAGTCACGCTTCGAACCGCTGTGGCATGCCCAGCCGCCGGCCGTCGATCCAAACACCGCGTTGCTTGCCTTCGCCGCCACCGGCCTGCAGGACATGGCCCAGGCGTTCGATCAGGCACGGCCCAGCGCGGACTTGTATCGCAGCCTGCGTAACGCCTATTCCAGCGTGCGCCAACAGCCGTTGCCGCATTGGGAGGCGGTCGGCGACGGCCCGCTGTTGCGCCCCGGCATGGAAGACCCACGGGTGCCGGAATTGGCGCGTCGGCTCTACAGCGGCGGTTACTTGACCCAGGAACCCAAGGGCAGCGCCAAGCAATACCGCCCCGAACTGGTCGCTGCGGTCAAGGCCTTCCAGCTCAGCCATTCCTTGCAGGCTGACGGCGTGATCGGCGCCGGCACCGTGGCTGAACTGAATATCAGCCCGGCGGTGCGTCGCGATCAACTGCGTATCAACCTCGAGCGGTTCCGCTGGCTGGCCCAGGACCTGGAGCCCGAAGGCGTGGTGGTCAACGTCGCCGCCGCGCAATTGAGCGTGTACCAGAGCGGTATCCCGGTGTGGCAAACCCGCCTGCAAGTTGGCCGCGCCGAGCGCCAGACGCCGCTGCTCAAGTCGCGTATCACGCGGTTGACCCTCAACCCCACCTGGACCATTCCGCCCACCATCATGCGCGAGGACAAGCTGCCTGCGATCCGCCTCAACCCGGAATATCTGCGCCAGCAGAACCTGCAAGTGCTCGACGCCGAAGGCCACCCGCTGACGCCGGATCAGGTCGACTGGACGCGCCCCGGCAACATCTTGCTGCGCCAGGAGGCGGGGCCGCGTAATCCGTTGGGCAAGATCGTGATGCGCTTTCCCAACCCCTATTCGGTGTACCTGCATGACACGCCAAGCCAGCCGCTGTTTACCAAGGGGCCGCGGGCGTTCAGTTCGGGGTGTGTGCGCGTTGAGCAACCGTTGTTACTGCGCGACCTGCTGGTCAGCCCGGCTGAACGCACGCGCACCGATGAATTGCTGGCGACCGGCGTGACCCATGAGTTCAGGCTGGCCACGCCGGTACCGGTTCTGTTGGGGTACTGGACCGTGGAAGTGGATCGCCAGGGCAGCCTGGTATATGCGCCGGATATCTATGCCCGCGACCCGGTGTTGATAAAGGCGATGGGGACTGTGCTGTAGAACTGAATGGCCCGGTACCCATGTGGGAGAGGGCTTGTGTGGGAGGGGGCTTGCCCCCGATTGCGGTATGTCAGTCAGCTCATCTGTAGCTGACACACCGTCATCGGGGGCAAGCCCCCTCCCACATTGGATCTGTATTCATTCAGTTAATTATTCAGGCATCAGTTGCTGGCGGCATTCCAGCAGCAACCGTGCGCCGCCCAGTTCGCTGGTGCCGACGTCCAGCCTGAAGCCGTGCAGGTTGATGATCGCCGCCACA
Organism: Pseudomonas sp. R4-34-07; assembly: GCF_003852375.1. Taxonomy (NCBI): domain Bacteria; kingdom Pseudomonadati; phylum Pseudomonadota; class Gammaproteobacteria; order Pseudomonadales; family Pseudomonadaceae; genus Pseudomonas; species Pseudomonas sp. R4-34-07. Next base: position 2,720,005 of record NZ_CP027760.1, read on the forward strand.
ATCGACAGGCCCAGGCCGAACCCGCCTTGCTGATCACTTTCATCGACCCGATAAAAGCGCTGGAACACCGAAGCGCGTTCGGCGGCCGGAATGCCCGGTCCGGAATCGAGGACTTCGATCCGTGTGCTGCCCAGGTCATTGACCGCGCGCAGGATCACTTTGCCCTCGGGTGGGGTGAACTTGATCGAGTTGCTCAGCAGGTTGGCCAGGGCTTCGAACAACAGGGCGCGGTCGCCGGTAATCCAGGGCAGCGAATCCGGGGTCTGCAGCACCAGTTCCAACTCACCTTCTTCGGCCAGGGGCAGGTAGAAGTCGTGCAGTTCGCGCAGCAGCGGCAGTGGGTCCATCAGCAAGAAACCCGAGCGACGCTGGTGGTCTTCCAGTTCCGAAATGCGCAGTAATCCGCGAAAACGCGCCATCAGCGTGTCGGTCTCGGCAATCGCGTCATCCAGTTGCAGCGCATGGGCCGAGTCTTCCTCCGCTTGTTGCTTGATTCTGTAAAGCTGCGCACGCAGGCGCGTCAGCGGGGTGCGCAAATCGTGGGCGATGTTGTCGCACACGCCCTTGACCTCGTTCATCAGCTTCTCGATACGGTCGAGCATGGCGTTGACGATGGCCGCGAGCATGTCCAGTTCATCGCGCCGGTCGGACAGGGGCAGGCGGTGCGTCAAGTCGCCGGCGACGATGGCTTCGGCGCTGGCCTGGATCCCGCGAATGCGGCGCAGCGGACGACGGCGCAACAGGTGCCAGCCGGCGGCGCCGGGGATGATGGTCAATGACACTGCCCACAGCAAGGCATGCCAGATAATCCGGGTTACGCCGAACAACGAACCGTTGGCGCGCACCAGCACCAGCCAGCGGCCATCTTCGGTGTGGGTGGCCACGGCGTCGCAGCTGTCCTTGGGCAGTTTCGGGTCATCGGAGTCAACGCAATTGGCCAGGGCGTGGATCTTGCCATCCAGGGGCAGGTCGGGCGGCACCGCGCGGATCGGCCCGCTCAAGGGCCGAAACTGCTGGTCGAACAGGCCATAGGCATCCACGCCCTTCATGTCGAAGGTCATGCTGGTGGTCAGCGCATCCACCAGTTCTTCACCGTCGAAATGCTGGAACAAATGCTGGCGCTGCATCAGCGAATGGCGCGACAGGTCACTCAGATACCCGGACACTTCGTAATACAGCACCCCCATGAGGATGCAGCTCCATGCCACGAACAGCGAGCTGTACAGCGCCAGCAAGCGGCTGCTGGAAGAGCGCCAGCCTTTAGAGGGGTTCAGCAATGACATAGCCCGAGCCTCGTACCGTGCGGATCAACGGCGGCAGGCCCGGTGGGTCGATTTTCTTGCGCAGGCGACCGATGTGCACGTCGATCAGGTTGGTGCCGGGGTCGAAGTGATACCCCCAGACTTCTTCGAAGATCATCATCCGCGACAGGATCTGCCCGGTGTTGCGCATCAGAAATTCCAGCAACTTGTACTCGGTGGGCAGCAGGCTCAGCGGCTGCTCGGCGCGGCTGGCTTCGCGGCTGATCAGGTTCAATTCAAGGTCGGCCACGCGCAGCGCGGTTTCGAATTCCTTGACCGTGCTTTTACGCCGCAGCAGCACCTCGACGCGGGCGGCCATTTCATCGGACGCGAAGGGTTTGGTCAGGTAGTCATCGCCGCCGGCGCGCAGGCCGCGCACGCGTTCGTCGACATCGGAGAGGGCGCTGATCATCAGGATCGGCGTGGACACCCCGATAGTGCGCAGGGTGGTGACGATGGCCAGGCCATCCAGCTCGGGCAGCATGCGGTCGAGGGTGATCAGATCGTAATCACCACTCACAGCACGGACCAGGCCTTCGCGGCCATTGTCCACCCAGTCTACGTCCAGTCCATGGCTACTCAGCTCGGCGACGATCTCGCGGGCCGTTACGGCGTCATCCTCGATGGTCAAAATGCGGGTCATAGGATTACCTGGTGAGCGTTCACACTAGAAGTGCGGACATTTTGCCAAGAAGTTGCTGAATGTTTCCTAAATAAAACTTCATCTACCCAAAATTGTGACCTATTCCAGTGTGGGAGGGGCCCTCTCCCACAGGGAATGCATAACGCCCGCTCTCTATAGGCAATTCTTGCAACTTGCATGACTTTAGGAAGTTCAATTTAGTTAACTTGCTGAAATATAAGGATTTTATTTTTTGTTTGCACTGGCATGCTGCCTGCACTGTCCTTTTTGAGACTTGTAACACTATTTTTCATGCCTGGAGCAAAACAACAATGATCACATCCTCATCCACGCTGCAAGAGTCGAGCGCGCTCTCCGGGGTTTCCTGGGGGGCGATTTTTGCTGGTGCCGCTGCGGCGGCTGCGCTGTCCCTGATCCTGGTGCTGCTGGGCTTCGGCCTGGGTTTTTCGGCGGTGTCGCCGTGGGCCGATAGCGGCATGAGTGCCAAGGGGATTGGCATTTCCACGATTGTCTGGCTGGCTTTCACCCAAATCGTCGCGTCGGGCCTGGGCGGTTACATTGCCGGCCGGTTGCGCGTGAAGTGGGCCAACATGCATGGCGATGAAGTGTACTTTCGCGACACGGCCCACGGGTTCCTGGCCTGGGCAGTTGCGACGCTGATTACCGCGATGCTGGTGGTCGGTTCGGTCAGCAGTGTGGTCAGCGGCGGCGTCAAAGCCGGTGCCAGCGTTGCCTCGGGTGCCGCCAGCAGCATGACTCAAGCCGCCGGCAACGCAGCAAAAGGCGCACACAGCGGTGATTTTGGCTACTACGTCGACAGCCTGTTCCGCGACGACCGCCCTGCAGCTGTCAGCGATGACGCCGCACATGCCGTGGTCGGTCGCATCTTCGCTCGTACCCTGAGCAATGATGGCCAACTGGCGCCGGAAGACCGTACCTACCTGGCCCAGTTGATCAGCCAGCGCACCAACCTCAGCCAGGCCGATGCCGAAGCGCGTATCGACAAAGTGTATGGCGATGCCCGCAAAGCCATCGAAGATGCCAAGGTCAAAGCCAAGCAAGCCGCTGACACGGCCGCCAAAGTGGCTGCCTATACGTCGCTGTGGACCTTCGTTGCCCTGCTGATCGGCGCGTTCTTCGCCAGCTTCGCCGCCACCTTCGGCGGTCGCCGCCGCGATGCTGTGGTGTACGTCGAAACCGAAACCTACGTTCGTTAATTCAAGGAGAACATGATGCGCTCATTACTGCTGTGGTTCCTCGGCATTCCAATTCCGTTGATCATCCTGATCGCAATTTTCATGCACTAAACCCGAGCATTACTCGGTCCCATGTGGGAGGGGGCTTGCTCCCGATAGCGGTGGAACAGTCGATATTGCAAGTGACTGACACACCGCCATCGGGAGCAAGCCCCCTCCCACATTTGGTTTGCGGTGAGCCCGCTTCAGTCGTCGAACCCTACCTGCTCGTGAATCTCATCCACCTTCAGTTCCAAGCGATACGCCACCGCAATGAACAATGCCTGGCACAGGCACAACGTTGCGCTCAGTGAGCGGAAGGCGAACGACGAGCCTTCATTGACCAACAACACCGCGTTTGCCCGCTTGGCCAGGGGCGACAGGTTGCTGTCGGTGATGATCAGGGTCTTGGCCTGATGGTGCTGGGCGATGCGCAGGCAGTGCTGGGTCTCTTTGCCGTAGGGCGTGAAGCTGATGGCGATGACCAAGTCATTGGCGCGCACGCTGCGCATCTGTTCGCGGTAGCTGCCGCCCAGGCCCGAGATCAGGTGAATGCGTTTGTTGGTGTGCTGCAGGTTGTAAACCAGGTAGTCGGCCACCGCGAATGAGCGGCGCACACCGACCACATAGATATTGTCGGCATTCACCACCAGGTCGACGGCCTTGTCGAAGGCCACGTCGTCGAGTTCCATCCCCAGGCGTTCGATGCCGGACAGCGTCGCGTTGACGCATTCACGCGCCAGATCGCCGCCGCTGGCCTTCTGCGACTTGTTGGCGATCATGCTGCGGATGCGTTGCTGGTAGTTCTGCACCGGTGTGGTCTTGTGGGTGTACGCCTCGCGAAACAGCGCCTGCATCTCACTGAACCCGCTGAAACCGAACCGCTGGGAGAAGCGCACGATGGCCGAGGGGTGCACTTCGCATTCACGGGCGATGTCGCTGATGCGGTCGACCATGATCCGGTCGCTCTGCTGGCTCATGTAGCTGGCGATGCGCTTGAGTTGGCGCGGCAGGCTTTCGTATTCGTCGGTGATCAGCTGCAACAGGCGTTCGGCATTGATCGGAGGGCTGGCGATCGTATCTTCCAGGTGGGTCTCGGGATCGGTGCGGGACATGGGCAATCCTTCTGGCGTGTTCGTCTGGTGCGCTGATGGGTGGCGCAAGTCTACAGGGTAGGCGCAAAAAAATACCTCGGCATCACGGCCCGCTTGGGCTGCTGAAACGATGCACGACGGCTGCCGCAGCATTATGCTGGCTTATTGGAAAAAATATTCCACTAAAAATAATTATGGAATAAATATTGATTGCGGCCGCCGGACGTTCTAGTCTGCTCCCACCAAGAGCGTTTGCCGTCGCCACGGCGGCACAACGCAGGCTGATAAAAATAACAGGAGCCAGCATGGGCCAGACTCGTTTTGCCAGTGGGCGTCAATTGGATCTGATTTGCCTCGGACGCCTGGGCGTCGACCTCTATGCGCAGCAAGTGGGGGCGCGGCTTGAGGATGTGACCAGCTTCGCCAAATACCTCGGCGGTTCTTCCGCCAATATCGCCTTCGGCACCGCACGGCTGGGGCTCAAGTCGGCCATGCTCAGCCGCGTGGGCGACGACCACATGGGCCGCTTCCTCCTGGAATCCCTGGCCCGTGAAGGCTGCGACGTCAGCGCGGTCAAGGTCGATCCGGAACGCCTCACCGCCCTGGTGCTGCTTGGCCTCAAGGACCGTGAAACCTTCCCCTTGGTGTTCTACCGCGAAAACTGCGCCGACATGGCCCTGCGCGCCGAAGACATCAGCGAAGCCTTCATTGCTTCCAGCAAGGCGCTGCTGATCACCGGCACGCATTTCTCTACCGACGGAGCGTACAAGGCCAGCATTCAGGCGCTGGATTACGCGGCCCGGCACAACGTCAAGCGCGTGCTCGACATCGATTACCGCCCGGTATTGTGGGGCTTGGCCGGCAAGGCTGATGGCGAGACCCGTTTCGTCGCCGACCAGCAGGTCAGCGAGCATGTACAGAAGATCCTGCCGCGCTTCGACCTGATCGTCGGCACCGAAGAAGAATTCCTGATCGCCGGCGGCAGTCAAGACTTGCTCACCGCACTGCGCAAAGTGCGTGAACTGACCCCCGCCACCCTGGTGGTCAAGCTCGGCCCACAGGGCTGCACGGTGATCCATGGCGCTATCCCGGAGCGCCTGGAAGACGGGGCGATCTACCCCGGCGTGCGCGTGGAAGTGCTCAATGTGTTGGGCGCCGGCGATGCGTTTATGTCGGGCTTCCTCAGTGGCTGGCTCAACGACGCAACCGATGAGCGTTGCAGCCAGTTGGCCAATGCCTGCGGCGGCCTGGTGGTGTCGCGCCACGCCTGCGCGCCGGCCATGCCCACACCTGTCGAGTTGGAATACCTGTTCAACAGCCCGGTGCCGATTACCCGGCCGGACCAGGACGCGACCCTGCAACGCCTGCATCGCGTCAGCGTGCCGCGCAAAACCTGGAAGCAACTGTTCGTGTTCGCCTTCGACCACCGCTGGCAGCTGGTGGACCTGGCTCAACGCGGCGGCCAGGATCTGGCGCGCATCAGTGATGCCAAGCAACTGTTTATTCAGGCCATCGAACGCGTCGAGAAAAAACTGGCTGATCAAGGCATTGAAGCCGATGTCGGCCTGCTCGCCGACCAGCGCTTCGGCCAGGACGCGCTCAACGCGGCCAGCGGCCGCGGCTGGTGGATCGCCCGCCCGGTGGAAGTGCAGAACTCGCGGCCCTTGGCGTTCGAGCATGGCCGCTCCATCGGCAGCAACCTGATCGCCTGGCCTCAGGAACAGATCATCAAGTGCCTGGTGCAATTTCATCCCGATGACGCGCCGCTGCTGCGCCTGGAACAGGAAGCGCAGCTCAAGGCGGTGTACGAGGCGTCGATTGTCAGCGGGCATGAACTGCTGCTGGAGGTCATCCCGCCCAAGGATCACCCCTCGACCTATCCTGACGTGCTCTACCGCAGCCTCAAGCGCCTGTACAACCTGGGCATCTACCCGGCGTGGTGGAAGATCGAGGCGCAATCGGCCGAGGACTGGAAAAAGCTCGACGAACTGATCGAAGAACGTGACCCGTACTGCCGGGGCGTGGTGCTGTTGGGCCTGAACGCCTCGGCCGAATGCCTCGCCGATGGCTTCCGGCAAGCCAGCCAGAGTACAACCTGCCGAGGGTTTGCCGTGGGCCGCACGATCTTCCAGGAACCGAGCCGCGCGTGGATGGCGGGAGAGATCGATGATGAGGTTCTGATTCAGCAAGTCCAGGCCACGTTCGAACAGCTCATCAACGCCTGGCGCAGTGCCCGAACCTGATCACAGGTCTAAATGTGCAATGCAATTCCAATGTGGGAGGGGGCTTGCTCCCGATAGCGATAGTTCAGTTACAGAAGTGTTGCCTGACACTCCGCTATCGGGAGCAAGCCCCCTCCCACATAAAGCAGAAAGCAGATCTCAGTGATACCTGAAAACAATAAAGGTGCAGCCATGCCCGCAATCCGAATTGGCATCAACCCGATCTCCTGGAGCAACGACGACCTGCCGGCCCTCGGCGGTGAAACGCCGCTGAGCACCGCCTTGAGCGAAGGCAAGGAAATCGGCTACGAAGGTTTTGAACTCAACGGCAAATTCCCCAAGGACGCCAAAGGTGTCGCCGACGTACTGCGTCCCTACGACCTGGCGCTGGTGTCCGGCTGGTATTCCAGCCGCCTGGCGCGGCGTTCGGTGGCTGAAGAAATCGAGGCCATCGCCGGCCACGTCGAGTTGCTCAAACAGAACGGCGCGAGCGTATTGGTGTATGGCGAAGTGGCCGATTCGATCCAGGGCTCGCGCATCCGTTTGATCGAACGCCCGCGTTTTCACAGCGAACAGGCGTGGCAGGCCTACGCCGACAAACTCACTGAACTGGCGCGCTTCACCCTGTCCCAGGGCGTGCGCCTGGCTTACCACCACCATATGGGCGCCTATGTCGAATCTCCCGAAGATATCGATCAACTGATGGCACGCACCGGCCCGGAAGTCGGCCTGCTGTTCGATTCGGGCCACTGCTACATGGGCGGCGGCGAACCCCTTGAGGTGCTGCGCAAACACATCGCGCGCATCTGCCATGTGCATTTCAAGGACGTGCGCAAACCCGTGGTGCAACTGGCGCGCAACCAGATGTGGAGCTTTCCCGACTGCATCGTCAACGGCACCTTCACCGTACCCGGCGATGGCGATATCGACTTTGCCGAATTGCTCGATGTGTTGTTGGCCGCCAACTACGCGGGCTGGCTGGTGGTCGAGGCCGAGCAGGACCCGGCCGTGGCGCCCAGCTACATCTATGCAAAAAAGGGCTATGACACCTTGCGTGCGCTGCTCAACGAGAGGACTTAACCATGAGCTTGCTGGTCAAGAGCAATAAACGTGGGCAGACCATGGTCGCCCTGGAAGCCGGGCGCCTGGAGTATGTGGGTTTTAGCGCTTATCGCCTGAGCCTGGGCGAAACCCTGCCGGTCAGCGCCGGCGATAAAGAGCTGTGCCTGGTGCTGCTCAGCGGCCGGGTGAATATCGAAGGCGAGGGCTTCGACTGGCAGAACCTGGGGGACCGTCAATCGGTATTCGAGGACAAATCCCCGTTCGCCGCCTACCTGCCGCCCGGCACCCAGGCCCAGGTCAGCGCCTTGAGTGACGTGCAGATCGCTGTCTGCGCCGCGCCCGGTGCCAGCGGTTACACACCGCGCCTGATCCGCCCGGAGCAGTGCAAGCGCAGCGTGCGTGGCAAGGGCGCCAACACCCGCTACGTGTGCGACATCCTGCCCGACAGCGAGCCGGCCCATTCGCTGCTGGTGGTGGAAGTGCGCACGCCGTCCGGGCATTCGTCGAGCTACCCGCCGCACAAGCACGACACCGATGACCTGCCGCACCAGAGCTTTCTGGAGGAGACCTACTACCACCAGGTCAACCCGCCCCAGGGCTTCGTGTTCCAGCGGGTGTACACCGACGATCGCAGTATCGACCAGGCCATGGCCGTGGAAAACAGTGACCTTGTGGTGGTGCCCAAGGGCTATCACCCGGTCAGCGTGCCGTACGGCTACGAGTCGTATTACCTGAACGTCATGGCCGGCCCCAAGCGCGCCTGGCACTTCCATAACGACCCGCAGCACAGTTGGCTGCTGGACCTCTGAACGGTTTTGCACGGAGAACAACAACAATGAAGTCGCCGTTACGTTTTGCCCTTAACCGCATGGTCGCGCCCAACCTGTCCCTGCCGGATTTCATCCAGTTGGCCGTGGCCTTGAAGTGCGACGCCATCGAGATCCGCAATGACCTCAAGGACCGCCAGATCGAATACGGCGCCCCGGCCAGCCGCGTGCGCCAATTGTGCGCGGCCCAGGGCATCACGGTGCTGTCGATCAACGCGCTATACCCCTTTGATGTGTGGAACGACGAGCGCCGGGCCCAAGCGATCGAGCTGGCCACCTATGCCCGGGAATGTGGCGCGCAAGGCCTGGTGATGTGCCCGTTCAACGAGCCGGGCGACACCCGCAACGAAGCCCAGCGCGCCGCCGGTTTGCGCACGGCGTTGAGCGAGTTGGCGCCGATCCTGCGCGAGCACGGGATTCTCGGTTTTATCGAACCGCTGGGCTTCGAAGAATGCGCCATGCGCCGCAAGCGCGTAGCGGTGGACGCGATCCAGTCCATCGGCGGCCTGGATGTGTTCCGCCTGGTGCACGACACCTTCCATCATCACTTGGCCGGCGAGCACGAGTTCTTCCCTGAGCTGACCGGGCTGGTGCACATCTCCGGCGTGGAAGATGCCGAGGCGCCGCTCAATTCGATCCGCGACGGCCACCGCGTACTGGTGGGCGAGGGCGACATCCTCGGTAACGCCGCGCAGATCGACACCTTGCTCAGCACTGGCTACAGCGGCTACCTGTCGTTCGAGCCGTTTGCCACAAGCGTGCATGAGTTGGCGGATATCCAGCAGGCCTTGGGGGCAAGCATCGCCCACCTGCAAAAACGTTAAGGGGCGCGACATGACCACAACCCGACTGACCATGGCCCAGGCCCTGGTGAAGTTCCTGGATAACCAATACATCGAAGTCGATGGCGTGCAGAGCAAATTCGTCGCCGGCGTGTTCACGATATTCGGCCACGGCAATGTGCTGGGCCTGGGCCAGGCGCTGGAGCAGGACAGCGGCGACCTGGTGGTGCATCAGGGCCGTAACGAGCAGGGCATGGCCCACGCTGCCATCGGTTTCGCCAAGCAGCACCTGCGGCGCAAGATCTACGCGTGTACCGCATCGGTCGGGCCCGGCGCGGCAAATATGCTCACCGCTGCGGCGACCGCGACGGCCAACCGTATTCCGTTGCTGCTGTTGCCGGGCGATGTCTATGCCAGCCGTCAACCGGATCCGGTGCTGCAACAGGTCGAACAGTTCCACGACTTGAGCATCAGTACCAACGATGCGTTCCGCTCCGTAAGCAAATACTGGGACCGTATCAACCGCCCCGAGCAGCTGATGACGGCGGCGATCCAGGCCATGCGCGTGCTCACCGACCCCGCCGAAACCGGCGCGGTGACCCTGGCCCTGCCCCAGGACGTGCAGGCCGAAGCCTGGGACTATCCCGACTATTTCCTGCAAAAGCGCGTGCACCGTATTGAGCGTCGCCCAGCCACCGTCGCAATGCTTGGCGATGCGCTGGCGGCCTTCAGCGGCAAGCGCAAACCGTTGATCATCTGCGGTGGCGGGGTTAAATACTCCGGCGCGAATGCCGCACTGCAGGCCTTTGCCGAGCGCTTCGAGATTCCCTTCGCCGAAACCCAGGCGGGCAAGAGCGCGGTGGTGTCCAGCCACCCGCTGAACGTTGGCGGCATTGGTGAGACCGGCTGCCTGGCGGCCAACCTGCTGGCACCCGAGGCGGATCTGATCATCGGCATCGGCACCCGTTATACCGACTTCACTACGTCGTCCAAATCCCTGTTCAAGCACGCCGAGGTAAAGTTTCTCAACCTCAATATCTGCCCCGGCGATGCGTTGAAACTCGACGGCGTGCAAGTGCTGGCCGACGCCAAGGTTGCCCTCGAAGCGTTGGCCGATGCCCTCGGTGATTACCGTTCCGGCTGGGGCGAGCAGATTGCTGACGCCAAGGCGCAGTTGGATGCCGAGGTCGACCGCGTGCATCAGGTCGAATACCACGGCGATGACTTCGTGCCGGAAGTCGACGACCACCTGGACCGCGCGGTACTGCGCGAATTCATCGAGCTGACCGGCTCATGCCTGACCCAAAGCCGTGTGCTCGGCGTGCTCAACGCGACGCTCGCCGATGACGCAATCATCGTCGCCGCCGCCGGCAGCCTGCCCGGCGACCTGCAGCGCGCCTGGCGCAGCAAGGGCGTCAACACCTACCACGTCGAGTACGGCTATTCGTGCATGGGCTACGAGATCAACGCCGCCCTTGGCGTGAAGCTGGCCGAGCCGAGCAAAGAGGTGTACGCGCTGGTCGGCGATGGCTCCTACATGATGCTGCATTCGGAGTTGGCCACCTCGATCCAGGAGCGCCGCAAGATCAACGTGGTGCTGCTCGACAACATGGCCTTCGGTTGCATCAACAACCTGCAGATCGGCAACGGCATGGACAGCTTCGGCACCGAGTTCCGCTATCGCAACCCCGAGAGCGGCAAGCTCGACGGCGGCCTGGTGCCGGTGGATTTCGCCATGAGCGCGGCGGCCTATGGGTGCAAGACCTACAAGGTCAGCAGCGTGGAACAGCTTGAAGCGGCTCTGGCCGATGCGCGTACTCAAACCGTGTCAACCCTGATCGATATCAAGGTACTGCCCAAGACCATGGTCCATGGCTACCTGTCGTGGTGGCGGGTGGGCGTGGCGCAGGTGTCCACCAGCGAACGCACCAACGCCGCCGCGAAAAAACTCAATGAACACCTGGCCAAGGCCCGGCAGTACTAATAACAAGAGGAGTGTTTGTATGTCGTTGAAGCTTGGAGTGATCGGTACCGGTGCCATCGGCCGTGACCATATTCGTCGTTGCAGCCAGACCCTGCTCAATAGCCAGGTGGTGGCGGTCACCGATATCAACCTGGAACAGGCGGCCAAGGTGGTGGCCGAGTTGAAGCTGGACGCCGAGGTATACCCGGATGGTCACGCGCTGATCAACTCGCCGCAGGTGCAAGCCATACTGGTGACCTCGTGGGGGCCGAGCCATGAGGAGTTCGTGCTCGCCGCCATCGCTGCGGGTAAACCGGTGTTCTGCGAGAAACCCCTGGCCGTCACCGCTGAAGGCTGCCGCAAAATCGTCGAAGCCGAAGTGGCGCACGGTAAACGCCTGGTGCAAGTCGGGTTCATGCGCCCCTACGACGAAGGCTATCGCGCCTTGAAAGCCGTGATCGACAGCGGCCAGATCGGCGAGCCGCTGATGCTGCACTGCGCGCATCGCAACCCGACGGTGGGCGAAAACTACAAGACCGACATGGCGATTACCGACACCCTGATTCACGAACTGGATGTACTGCGTTGGCTGCTCAACGACGACTACGTCTCGGTGCAGGTGGTGTTCCCGCGCAAGACCAGCAAAGCCCTGGCCCATTTGCGCGACCCGCAGATCGTGCTGCTGGAAACCGCCAAGGGCACGCGCATCGACGTCGAAGTGTTCGTCAACTGCCAATACGGCTACGACATTCAGTGCGAAGTGGTGGGGGAGAGCGGCATCGCCAAATTGCCCGAGCCTTCCCAGGTGCAACTGCGCAGCGAGGCCAAGCTGTCGAATGCGATTCTGATGGATTGGAAGGACCGGTTTATCGGTGCCTATGACGTGGAATTGCAGGCGTTCATCGACAGCGTGCGGGCCGGGCAGGTGGGTGGGCCGTCGGCGTGGGATGGCTATGCCGCAGCGGTGGCGGCGGATGCGTGTATTGAAGCGCAGGGCAGTGGGCAGATCGTCAAGGTCAGCCTGCCAAACCGCCCACACTTCTACGGCTAACACTCGGTCAATGTGGGAGGGGGCTTGCTCCCGATTGCGGTGTGTCAGTTGGCAAATCAGGTGACTGATCCACTGTCATCGGGGGCAAGCCCCCTCCCACATTGGATTGGGTTTGCACTCAAAGAAGGAATAAATCATGCGAATCGGACTGGTCGGCTATGGCCATGGAGGGCGCTTTTTTCATGCGCCACTGATTGCAACATTGCCGGGCGCCACGTTTGTGGGGGTGGTGACCCGTTCACCCGAGCGGCGTCAGCAACTGAATACCGATCTGCCAGGGGTCAAGGCCTTCGACAGCATCGGCCAGATCGTCGAAGCCGGCGTCGATGCCCTGGTCATCTCCACCACCCTCAAGGGCCGCCCGGCCCTAGTGCTGGAAGCCATCGAACATGGCGTGGCGGTGGTCAGCGATAAGCCTTTCGCCGCCAACGCCGAGCAGGCCCAGGCCTTGATCACCGCCGCTGAACGCCAAGGCACGCTGCTCAGCGTCTATCAGAACCGACGTTGGGACTCGGATTACCTGACCCTGCGCAAACTCATCGATGCCGGTGCCTTGGGTGAGATCACCCGTTTCGAGTCCCGTGTCGAACGCTACAGCCCGCAGGCAGTGGGCAATGCCAGCGGCGGCGGCTGGTTGCGCGACCTCGGCAGCCACTTGGTGGACCAGGCCCTGCAATTGTTCGGCCCGGTGGACAAGGTATTCGCGCAATTGCAATTCACCCCTGAGCACCCCAACGTCGATCACGGCTTCTTCGTGTCCCTGACCCACGCCAACGGAGTGGTCTCCCATTTGTGGGGCAACGCCCTGCAGAACTGCCAGGCCCCGCGTTTTCGCGTCAGCGGCACCTTGGGTTGTTACACCGTTGACGGGCTGGATGGCCAGGAAGAAGCACTGATGGCCGGCAAGTCGCCGAAAACCGAAGGCGAGCACTGGGGCGCAGAAGAACATCGACGCTGGGGCTGGTTCGAACAGGGGCCGGAACGCGAGCGAGTGCCCTCTGAAAAAGGCTGCTGGACCCAGTTCTATCGGCAGTTGCAAACGGCGGTGCAAGGCCAGGGCCCATTGCCCGTGGACGCCTATGACGCGTTGGAAACCACCCGTATATTGGACGCCGCACGCCTCAGCGCCGAGCGCCAGCAGGTGGTTTCAACAAAAATAGAATAAAATTCTAAAACAGGTTGATATGGAAATTATTTTCCAATAAAGTCTTTTCCAGGTTGCATAAAGTACGTCTTGGGCTCGACCCCGGCGACTCAACAAAAACAAGATCAAAAACAACCAGGTACCGTCAGATGAAAATCTTCAACGCTGTACTGCGAGTTTTACGCCCTGCCCACACGCCACGCGCACTGCCTCGCGCCCGGCCGTTCTACTTCTCCTTCCTCAATGTGCTGTGCGTCGAAAACCAGGGCGCGCTGGTCTGCTGCATTCCAGGCGCGCCGGTGGTGCGGGTGCCCGCCGAGCGCTGATAAACGCAACGTCCATAAAACCAACAAGAAAGTGGAGACAGACCGTTCATGAAGACCCCGATCCGTTTTACCGCGCTGGCCCTGTCGATGCTGCTCGCCAGTGGCGTCGCCACGGCCGCCGACATCAAGGTGGGCGTGAGCATGTCCGCCTTCGATGACACCTTCCTCACCTACCTGCGCGAAGACATGGACAAGCAAGCCAAGTCCTATCCCAAGGGCGACGGCGTGCAACTGCAGTTCGAAGACGCCCGCGCCGATGTGGTCAAGCAACTGAGCCAGGTCGAGAACTTTATCAGCCAGAAAGTCGACGCCATCATCGTCAACCCGGTGGATACCGCCTCGACAGCCAACATCATCAAGGCCGCCACCGCCGCGAAAATTCCGCTGGTGTTCGTCAACCGCCGTCCCGACCAGAAAGACTTGCCCAAGGACGTGGTCGCGGTGACGTCCGATGACGTTGAAGCCGGCAAGCTGCAGATGCAGTACATCGCCGAAAAACTCGGCGGCAAGGGCAAGATCGTGATCCTGCTCGGCGACCTGGCGAACAACTCCACCACCAACCGCACCAAGGGCGTGAAGGAAGTGCTGGCCAACTACCCGGGCATCAAGATCGAGCAGGAACAGACGGGTACCTGGTTGCGCGACAGGGGCATGACCCTGGTCAACGACTGGCTGACCCAGGGCCGTGAGTTCAATGCCGTACTGGCCAACAACGACGAGATGGCGATCGGCGCGGCCATGGCGTTGAAGTCGGCAGGCACCAAGCCGGGCACGGTGTTGATCGCCGGGGTCGACGGCACGCCGGACGGCCTCAATGCAATCACCAAGGGCGAGATGGCCGCCTCGGCGTTCCAGGATGCCAAGGGCCAGGCCGTGGGCTCGGTGGAAGCGGCGCGCAAGATGGCCAGGAACGAGCCGGTGGAGCAGAACGTGGTGATCCCGTTCAAGCTGATCACCCCGGACAACGTCAAAGACTTCAAGTAGCCCCGACCTTACAACCCTAAGCCGGCAGGGCGGTCACGGTCGCCCTGCAGATGGAGTACCTCCCTATGCTCGCTCACGCCACTGCCTCGCCGCCGCCGGGTATCCAGCCGCTGGCGCAGGACGAACCCTACCTGCTGGAAATTCTCAACATCAGCAAAGGCTTTCCCGGCGTCGTGGCCCTGGACGACGTGCAATTGCGGGTGCGCCCCGGCACGGTGCTGGCGCTGATGGGCGAGAACGGCGCGGGCAAGTCGACGCTGATGAAAATCATCGCCGGCATCTATCAGCCCGATGCCGGTGAAATTCGCCTGCGCGGCAAGCCGATCACCTTCGAGACGCCGCTGGCGGCGCAGAAGGCCGGGATTGCGATGATCCACCAGGAACTCAACCTGATGCCGCATATGAGCATCGCCGAAAATATCTGGATCGGCCGTGAGCAGCTCAACAGCTTGCACATGGTCAACCACCGCGAAATGCATCGCTGTACCGCCGAGCTGCTGGCACGCCTGCGCATCAACCTCGACCCGGAAGAACAGGTCGGCAACCTGAGCATCGCTGAACGGCAAATGGTCGAGATCGCCAAGGCCGTGTCCTATGACTCCGACATCCTGATCATGGATGAACCGACCTCGGCGATTACCGAGAAGGAAGTCGCCCATCTGTTTTCGATCATTGCCGACCTCAAGTCCCAGGGCAAAGGCATCGTCTACATCACGCATAAAATGAACGAAGTGTTCGCCATCGCCGATGAAGTGGCGGTGTTTCGCGACGGCCAGTACATCGGCTTGCAGCGTGCCGACACGATGAACAGCGACAGCCTGATCTCGATGATGGTCGGCCGTGAGCTGAGCCAGTTGTTCCCGGTACGCGAGACGCCGATCGGCGACTTGTTGCTGTCGGTGCGCAACCTGAGCCTGGACGGTGTGTTCACGGACGTTTCGTTTGACCTGCACGCGGGCGAAATCCTCGGCATCGCCGGGTTGATGGGCTCGGGTCGCACCAACGTGGCGGAAACCATTTTCGGCATCACCCCAAGCAGCAGCGGGCAGATCACCCTCGACGGCAAACCGGTGCGCATCAGCGACCCGCATATGGCCATCGAGAAGGGCTTTGCGCTGTTGACCGAGGACCGCAAGCTCAGCGGCCTGTTCCCGTGCCTGTCGGTACTGGAGAACATGGAAATGGCGGTGTTGCCGCACTATTCGGGCAACGGTTTCATCCAGCAGAAAGCCCTGCGCGCCTTGTGCGAAGACATGTGCAAGAAGCTGCGAGTGAAAACCCCCTCGCTGGAACAGTGCATCGATACCTTGTCCGGCGGCAACCAGCAGAAGGCGCTCCTGGCGCGCTGGCTGATGACCAACCCGCGACTGTTGATTCTCGATGAGCCGACCCGTGGCATCGATGTAGGCGCCAAGGCCGAGATCTACCGCCTGATCGCCTTCCTCGCCAGCGAGGGCATGGCGGTGATCATGATTTCCTCGGAACTGCCCGAAGTGCTCGGCATGAGCGACCGGGTGATGGTGATGCACGAAGGCGAACTGATGGGCACCCTGGATCGGGCTGAGGCCACCCAGGAAAAAGTCATGCAATTGGCCTCCGGTATGACCGTGGTCCACTGACTCCAGAATAAGAAGGTAATTGGCTATGAACGCAATAACAGACAACAAGCCGGCGATGGCACCGGTCAAGAACCGTCGACGCATGCCCACTGAATTGAGCATCTTCCTGGTGCTGATCGGCATCGGCCTGGTGTTTGAACTGTTTGGCTGGATCGTGCGCGACCAGAGCTTTTTGATGAACTCCCAGCGCCTGGTGCTGATGATCCTGCAAGTGTCGATCATCGGCTTGCTGGCCATCGGCGTGACCCAGGTGATCATCACCACCGGCATCGACCTGTCGTCCGGCTCGGTGCTGGCCTTGTCCGCGATGATCGCTGCCAGTTTGGCGCAGACTTCCGATTTTTCCCGCGCGGTGTTTCCGTCCCTGACCGATTTGCCGGTGTGGATCCCGGTGGCGATGGGCCTGGGTGTGGGGCTGCTGGCGGGGGCGATCAACGGCAGTATCATCGCGGTGACCGGTATCCCGCCGTTCATTGCGACCCTGGGCATGATGGTCTCGGCCCGTGGCCTGGCGCGTTATTACACCGAAGGCCAGCCGGTGAGCATGCTCTCGGACTCGTACACGGCCATCGGCCATGGCGCGATGCCGGTGATCATCTTCCTGGTGGTGGCGGTAATTTTCCATATCGCCCTGCGCTACACCAAGTACGGCAAGTACACCTATGCCATTGGCGGCAACATGCAGGCGGCGCGGACCTCGGGGATCAACGTCAAGCGGCACCTGATCATCGTCTACAGCATCGCCGGCCTCCTGGCAGGCCTGGCAGGCGTGGTGGCCTCGGCCCGCGCGGCGACCGGCCAGGCCGGCATGGGCATGTCCTATGAGCTGGACGCGATCGCGGCCGCAGTGATTGGCGGCACCAGCCTGGCGGGCGGGGTAGGGCGCATCACCGGCACCGTGATCGGCGCGCTGATCCTCGGGGTGATGGCCAGCGGGTTTACCTTTGTCGGGGTGGATGCGTATATCCAGGACATCATCAAGGGGCTGATCATCGTGGTGGCGGTAGTGATCGACCAATACCGCAACAAGCGCAAGCTCAAGCGCTGAATTCAATGGCTGTAGCAGATCAAGGGTGGGAGGGGGCTTGCTCCCGATTGCGGTGGCTCAGTCAAACAGATGGCGACTGACACTCCGCAATCGGGAGCAAGCCCCCTCCCACATTGAGTAATGCGCCAGCTTGTTCAACCGTTTGTCTTCTATATAGCTCACCTGGACTGAATTTCTTGCTATAAACGCACTCCGATGACCGTTCGCCAAGCCCGTCCTGGTGCTTTTGGGGGTTGATCGGGAAAAATGCCTGTCATTTCAGTTGCTGCGCCTTCAAGTCGGCCTTAGACTGCCGCCCCTCGTAAATTGAGTGCCGGGTGGCGCTTGGAACGGATGGCGCCTTTCCGAGACCTGCAGAGGTCGGCCGGAACGCTCCCTTATTCGCCTTAATGCACGTATTTTTTATAGAGAAATCAATGACAAAGGAAAAGTTGCTGGCCATGCCGGCGGATGACTACATGAATGCCGAACAGCACGCTTTTTTTGAGAAGTTGCTGCAAGACATGAAAGTGGAACACCACGAGCGCATTGAACAGAACCGTATCGCCATTGAAAGCCTGGACACGCCTGCCGACCCGGCTGACGCTGCTTCCGTGGAAGAAGAGCGCACCTGGCTGGTCAATGCCATCGACCGCGACCAGCGCATGTTGCCGCAACTGGAGCGTGCCCTGGAACGTATCAAGGAAGATTCCTTTGGCTGGTGTGATGACAGCGGCGAGCCTATCGGCCTCAAGCGCCTGCTGATCAGCCCCACCACCAAATACTGCATCGAAGCGCAAGAGCGCCACGAGCAGATCGACAAGCACCAGCGTCAAGCCTGATGTGCTGCACGGGGGGCCGCAGGCTCGGCTCCCCAAAGAATTATTCGTTACGCCCTGGTTATTGATCTACTGCATGCACTTGCACTAAAGGCCCATGGATAATGGCCCGATAGTGGCGTTTAATGCAGACACAATAACGACAAGCAGCGGGGTAACGACAATGGCTGGAGACGGATCTCTGACGGGCGCAGCAGTGCCACCGCAATCGGTGGCGCGCGTGCTGCCCGGCTGGCTCACACCGCTCGCGCAGAGCGCCGCCTTGGTGCTGCTACTGCTGGGCCTGGCGTTTACCCGCTTGCCACTCTATGTGTGCCTGCCGCTGGCCTTGCTGGTGATCTGGCTACCCCGCCTGAAAAGTCCCAAACCTGGGGTGGCGCACGCTGCGGCCAGCGATGCGATTGGCGAGCTGACGCGCGATCTGTCCTATACCACCAGCCATAATGCACTCTCCGCTGCGGGCGTGGCCTATTCGGTCAAGCAGCTGGCGGCGCGTTTGCAGTCGCAGCTGGGCGCCTCCCAACAGATCGTCAGCAGCGCGCAAGTGATGATCAGCACCGAACAGGTCACTTCCCAGCTCAGCCGCCAGGCTTTGGGCGCGGCCAGCCAAGCCCATCAGCGCAGCAGTGAAGGCCGGGAAGTGCTGGTGCAGTCCATCACCCGCATGCATCAACTCAGCCAGCGTGCCGATGCCAGCCGCGAGCTGATCGAAGCCTTGAGCCAGCGCAGCGAGGAAATCCAGCGTGTGACGCTGGTGATCCAGTCTATTGCCAGCCAGACCAACCTGCTGGCGCTGAACGCGGCGATCGAGGCGGCGCGGGCCGGTGAACATGGGCGTGGCTTTGCCGTGGTCGCCGATGAAGTACGCGGCCTCGCTGGCCGTACGGCCACGGCCACGGATGAAGTCGGGGTAATGGTCGCTGACATCCAGCAACGTACCGCCCAGGTGGTGGAACAGATTCGCCAACTGTCGGCGGACCTGCACACCGGTGTTGAACAGGTGGAATCTGCAGGCGAACACCTGGCGAGCATCGCCAGCCTGGCGGCGGATGTGGAAACCCAAGTCAGTGAAATCGCCCAGGGCACCGACACTAATCGCACGCAACTCGACAGCCTGTTCCACGCCGTGGAGCAGATGCGCAGCGACCTTGCGGTAAGCGATCAGCAAACCCGCCAGCTCGCCGACGCCGCTGTGCAAATGGAAGGGCAGGCGGAAACCATCAGCGAGCGCCTGGCGCAAGTCGGCCTGGATGATTATCACCAGCGTATCTACGACTTGGCTCGCGAAGGCGCCAGGCGCATTGCCGAACAGTTCGAGGCGGATGCGCTGAGCCGCCGGATCAGCCTAGAGGATCTGTTTGACCGCAACTACACGCTGATTGCGAACACCCGCCCGAGCAAATATAAAACCCGTTTTGACGCTTACACCGACCAGGTGTTGCCCGCCATTCAAGAGGCGCTGTTGCCACGTCATGAAGGCCTGGTGTTTGCCATCGCCTGCACCCAACAGGGCTACGTGCCGACGCATAACAAAGCGTTTTCCCACGCCTTGACCGGGGATGACCAAGTGGACGCAGTGCAGAACCGCACCAAGCGCAAGTTTGACGACCGTACCGGCATACGCTGCGGTAGCCATCAACAGCCCATGTTGCTGCAGACTTACACGCGCGATACCGGCGAGCTGATGCACGACTTGTCGGTGCCGATCATGGTCCAGGGGCGCCATTGGGGTGGTTTGCGCCTGGGCTACAAGCCGCAAGGTGCAAAGCCAGGGCGATAACGCAGGAATGCAAGGCTGCCTGGCAAGCGCTGTTGCGCCCGGAGCAAGCAGACAGCCTGCATTGCATCAAACGCTGGGAGACTCGTGCAGCAGGGCGTTGAGGTCATCGACCGCAGGCGCCCATTCGGCGTCGATATGCAATTGTTCCCTGAGGAAGGCCGCTTGTTGCTCGCTCCAGAACGGCGCGTCGATGAGTTTGACGTCATCCGGCAAACGGTGTTCGGCGGTGAAGCGTTCGATGGCTTCCTGGCTGGAATCCAGGCCTAGTTGTTCGAACAGGGTTTCAAGTGTCGGGGTGGTGGTGTCCATAACATTCTCCATGCGGGCTGATCATCGTCCTGCATGTGAGGGGTATGGCACGTCAGAGTTCTATCGGATTATCAAGAACTGAGTGCGCCTGAATCCACGGCGGCTTTCAGCTCCTTGGCGGCCTCTTTCGCTGCGATGGCCGCAGCGTCGACGGTTTTGAACCAGCGGTCTTTCTCTACCTGATGCGTTGTAACTGTGGTCAACGGCGGTTTGGCCCGCATGATGATGACCGCTTGAAACTCACCGTCTACTTCCCTGGCATCGCCATGGATAAAAAATTCGCCAATATCAAATTCCGTCACGTATAGGCTTCTCTTCAAGGTAACTGCACTGATGAAACCTGACCCGCACGGGGCAAACTCCAATGGACGGGTCAGTATGGCAGTTGTTGAAGGGCCGCTGTGCAGTAAAGTCAGCCAGGTGACGAAACGAGTGTGCCGTGCAGGCTATACAAATTGGCTTCCAGGGCTTTGGCCAGTGCACAGGCCTTGGTGTGATCGCTGCGAAAGCCTTTTATCCTGCCGCTGGTCACTTCCTGGATATGGAAAAAATTCCTTCCGGCCGGCACAACGCGATAAAGCACGGAATGGGAGTACCCATCGGGCGTAGGTAAGCAGTAGTATTGCGGTTCGTCCGGACATGATGAATGCGAGTGGAAGGACGTATCGTCGTGTTGACGTCGTAGCATGCTCAGCTCCTGTCGATCGACCTTGTTGATATAGCCGCCACGTTTCGGGTGGTTTGACTAGTGTTACTGTTTTAGTATTGTCGTTGGCGGCGCGCGCCTGGTTCCATGCCCAGGTGTTTTCTTTTGTGATGCGTGTCGGAAAACTGCGTTTTTAATCGGGTTATTCTCTGAAGTTGTTCGACCCGTATTCTCGGGTCGTTGAACCTGTGATTTGCTGTGTTGCCGGATGACCTCGCATAAGGGCCACCGCGCTTATCTGTACGGGTCTTATGGGTTTTCTTCAGGTTTTTAACGAGTCTGTGATCGTGCCGTAACGGCCGCTTTTTTGTGCTGCCCGCTCAAGCGGTCAGTGCTATTTCGATGTGGGGGCGTTTCCTTGGCAGTCAGTAATCTGGATATGCACGCGTTATTCGTGCTGGGTGATTTGCGCGCAAAGTTGGTCAAGCAGTTTCAATCTCGTTTTGTCTACGTCACCGAGCAGACACCGGAAGGTATCTACATCGCTGAGATCGATACCGAAGCGGCGTTGGTGGTGGACGACAAGCCGCGCCTGGAACTCAAGGTCGGCGACCATTTTCGCGCGGCGGTATTGCCCAGCCGCGAAGGTGGCAAGTTCGAACTGAAATTCCGCGATATCAAGTTGACCGTGTATGGCCTGGGCGACTATGCGTTTGTGTCATCGGCCGAGGGCGAGGGGATTGTGTTCAAGGAAGGCCACAGCGTCATGCTGGTATTTGCTGCCCACGAACAGCTGCAGGAAGGCCTGACCAAAACCCTCAAGGCCGTGACAGGCAAAGCCGCCAAGTGGCGCAAGGGCGAACTGGTGACGTTCAAGGCCAGTGAATAAATATCGCCACGGCGAACTTCTTTTATCTTCCGGAACCTCTACTACAGTTGAGTTGACTTAACTATTCAGAGGCTTCGCGCATAGCAGCAAAGCCGTCCGCTGATGGCTGCGATATCGCGAGGTGCGAGGGTATGAAAGGAATGCGAACACTGCTGGCTGCATCGTTGACGGCCCTGGGCCTGTCGCTGGCGTCAATGCCGGTATCGGCCGCCCAAGCGCCGGTGCACTTTGCCGACCTGAACTGGGAAAGCGGCAGCCTGATCACCGAGGTGCTGCGGTTCATTGTCGAGAAGGGCTACGACTTGCCCACCGACACCTTGCCCGGTACCACCATCACTCTGGAAACCGCCCTGGCCAAGAACGACATCCAGGTGATCGGTGAAGAGTGGGCGGGCCGCAGCCCCGTCTGGGTCAAGGCCGAGGCTGAAGGCAAGGTGGTGGGCCTGGGCGATACGGTCAAGGGCGCCACCGAGGGCTGGTGGGTGCCGGAATACGTGGTCAAGGGAGACCCGAGCAAAAACATCAAGCCCCTGGCCCCTGACCTGAAAAGCGTAAACGACCTGGCGCGCTACAAGGATGTGTTCCAGGACCCTGAGTCTCCCGGCAAAGGGCGCTTTCTTAACAGCCCCATCGGCTGGACCTCGGAAGTGGTCAACAAGCAAAAGCTCAAGGCGTACGGCCTGGACGACAGCTACGTGAACTTCCGCAGCGGCTCGGGGGCGGCACTGGATGCCGAGATTGCGTCGTCGATCCGCCGGGGCAAGCCGGTGCTGTTCTACTACTGGTCGCCCACGCCGTTGATGGGCCGCTATAAATTGATTCAGCTGCAAGAGCCGCCGTTCGACGCCGAGGCCTGGAAGACGCTGACGGATGCGGACAATCCCGATCCCAAGCCGACGCGCTCGCTGGCCTCGAAATTGAGCATCGGCGTGTCCACGCCGTTCCAGAAGGAGCATCCGCAGATCGCCGAGTTCTTTGAGAAGGTCGAGTTTCCCATCGAGCCGCTCAACAAAGCGTTGGCGGCGATGAGTGAGCATCACACAGCACCCAGGGACGTCGCCCAGGCGTTCCTCAAGGAGCATCCAGACGTGTGGAAAGCGTGGTTGACGGACGATGTAGCGCGCAAGGTCGAGGCAAGCCTCAAGTAGAGCGCGGGTCAACCGGGGCACATGAGAGAGCGGGCTGTCCCGGCGAGCCCGCTCCGCCGACGAAATACCTGCAGGAACCTTCAGGGCGACTATCCTCATTCGCACATTTCTATGAGGAGCCCGCCATGAGCTTCATCATCGCGCGCTGGATCGTCGCCATTTTCACCTGCATCAGCATGGTGCATCTGTACTGGGCTGCGGGCGGCAAACTCGGGAGCCTGGCCGCCATTCCTCAATTACCGGGCGAATTCGCCGGCGGGCCAAGGCCGGCTTTCAAGCCCTCGACGCTGGGTACATTCCTGGTGGCGATGGGATTGGTGGCGATTGCGCTGCTGGTCTGCCTGCGCGCCGGACTGTATTTTTCGCCGGTGTCCCATGGGGCGCTGCAATGGGGGATCAGTGCGATTGCTGTGGTGATGTTTGCCAGGGCGATCGGCGATTCGGAGCTGGTGGGGTTTTTCAAAAAGGTGGTGGGCTCAAGGTTCGCCAGGCTGGACACCTACTTTTATTCGCCGCTGTGTCTGGTGTTGGGCGCTGGCCTGTTGGTAGTGGCATGGGCCTGAGATAAGGCAATCTGATGGCCCCTCTGTAACAAAATTCTCGCCAGAATCACTTTTATTTTCAGGTGGTTAGGTGAGGAAGCTAATGCGCACTGTTGGAATCATGCTGATTGCCTGTTCCCTGGCCGGCGGCGCGGCAGCCGCGCAGGCTCGGGAGTTGCGCGAGGGCGACAAGTATATGTGCAGTTGGGGCGCAGGCACGGCTGCCAGGGCTCAGGAACTCAAGCTTTCGGGGGTGTCGCTGTACGCCGCGCGGCAAAAGATCCAGACCATCAAATTCAACAAATCGTGGATGCGCATGATGGCCATGGGTATTACCGAGCAGACCTATGACAGCCGCTCACGGCTCAAACCCGAGGCGATTCGCCAGAGTTTCTACCAGGATTGCGTGCGCTATAAAGTGGCGCGCAAGTAAGCGTTTTTCCTACCGTGCTGCCGAGTGGTTTACAAATCCACGACAAATGCTGTGTAAGTATTTGCATACAATCGCGTGCTTGATCAGGAGGCATGTATGCAAGTGCTTATTCGAGTGGCGACCGTCGAAGACCTCGACACGCTCATTAAAATTCGTACCTCGGTGGTGCAAAACCACTTGAGCGTTGAGCAGATGGCTGATCTGGGAATTACCCCGCAGGTACTGACCGACGCGCTGCGCGCAGCCCCGTGCGCATGGGTCGCGGAAGTGGACGGCCAGGCAGCGGCCTTTTCCATGGTTGATCTTGAGACCGGCGAGGTGTTCGCGATGTTCGTGTTGCCTTCCCACGAGAACCTGGGCCTGGGCCGGCGGTTGATGGCGGTGGCCGAGGCCGCGTTGTTTGTGCATCACGAGCGCGTGTACCTGGTCACTGATGGCCGCGATGAAGTCCGCGCTAACGGGTTTTATCAGCGTCTGGGGTGGCTGAGGGCCGGCCGTGTTGAGGGTGATGACGTTCGCTACGAAAAAAGCAGGGCGCATTGACTTAATGAGCGCCTAAGCCCCCCGATTAGCTAACAGCTTGCGCAACTTCGTGCTGGAGTGTTGGGCGCTGCAGCGCGCATGCAGGCGATTGAATAAACCGTTATTGAAAACTGTGAAAGTGGAATAACTAATAACCCTTTTTTATAAGTGGATTAAGTTAGAAGCCTGCTCCCTAACTTGCACCAAAAAGTGGCACAAATCTGCCTCTTTCCTTAAAAAACATGTGGTTATTGAATGACTTACGACGCTTCCATTCCGACGAAAGGAAGAAAATAATCTTGTGACGTGTTTTTGCAATCGCTAATATAGCCCTGCGTTCACCTCCCACGGTTTATGCATTTTTAAATCCCAAGTTTCCATCAGCTACTTGGGATTTTTTTTGCCTTGAATTTGACCCTGTGCACAGCAGTGGCAGCACGGCTCGCCCGTCAAGCCGTCGCGTCAGAGGCGGCGCAGGAAGGACTTGACGATGTGCCGTGTGGCGTCAGTGGTGTCCAATTCATCGAGAGCGTTGTAGGCGTACCACTGGCAGTCGACGATCTCGTTGCACGGCCGCGCCTCGTCGATGTTTACCACCGAGGCCTCAAACACATGGTGCAGGGTGTCGCGGGCCTTCAGCTCCTGCAGGTACAGCAAGCCGTCTACGTTCAACCCCGTCTCTTCTTCCAGCTCGCGCTCTGCCGCGCCTACTGGGCGTTCACCGCGTTCGACCTTACCGCCCGGCAACGCCCATTTCGATCTTGCCTTGCGCACAAAGAGGATATGCCCCTCGTGTTCGCATATGACCGTGGCCCGTATTTTCATCATCTATGCCCGTAACGAAATCGTTGTCATAAAAGTGTAATGCAATTGTCATGCTAAGTGGTTATGGCGCGCCAGGGTGCGTATGTGGATACTGCCCGATTGACATAAACGAACGAGGAGAGCAGATGAGCACCGTACGTTGGGGCATGATCGGCTGTGGCAGTGTCACTGAATTGAAGAGTGGACCCGCTTTCTACAAAGCGCCAGATTCTGCCCTGGTGGCCGTGATGGGGCGGCGCGAGGACGCCGTGCGCGATTATGCGACACGCCATGGCATTGCCCGCTTCTATACCGACGCCCAGGCCCTGATCGACGACCCCGAGGTGGACGCGGTGTACATCGCCACGCCACCCGACAGCCACCTCGAGTACAGCTTGATGGTGGCAGCGGCAGGCAAGCATTGCTGCGTCGAAAAGCCCATGTCGTTGAACGCCGAACAGAGCGCATTGATGCAACGCACCTTCGAGCGCGCCGGGCTGCACCTGTTCGTCTCTTACTATCGGCGCTCATTGCCACGCTTCCAGCAAGTGCGCAGCTGGTTGCAGGAAGGCCGTATCGGCGAGCTACGCCACCTGACCTGGACCCTGTGCAAGCCCGCGACACAGGCCGACACCAATCCCGCCAATTGGCGCACGGATCCGGCGATTGCCGGCGGCGGTTATTTTGCCGACCTGGCCAGCCATGGGTTCGACCTGTTCCAGTACCTGGCGGGAGACATCGTCGAAGTCTCGGGCTTCAGCGCGCGGCAAGCGGAGCGCTACGTGGCGGAAGATGCAGTGACCGCCTGCTGGACCTTTGCCAGCGGTGCGCTGGGCATGGGCTGCTGGAACTTCGTGGCAGACCGCCGCGAAGACCGGGTCGAGCTGATCGGCAGTCATGGACGCATCACGTTCTCGGTATTCGAAGACCTGCCGCTGCGTCTTGAAGGGGAGTCCGATGAGGTGCTGGAAGTGCCTTGTCATGCGCACATCCAATGGCATCACGTGCTTGCGATGAATGCCCATATCCGTGGGGAAGCCAAGCACCCTTCGCTGGCGATCGAGGCGCTGAAGACGGATCGAATCCTGGACAAGGTGCTACAACGTTACTCTCAACATCCCTAGCCGTCGCGATAGCGTGGTGACTCACTTTGTTTGAACGGATATCGCGATGAAATACTGGATGGTGGGGTGGCTGCTGATCATCACTGGCGCAACGGCAGCGCCGCGCAGCCAAGGGCTGCCGGGGGACTTTGATTTCTATGTATTGTCGCTGTCATGGTCGCCGACGTTTTGCCTGACACACCCGAACAATGAACAGTGTTCGGGCAAAGGCTACGGGTTTGTCCTGCATGGCTTGTGGCCGCAGTACGCGCGAGGCGGGTGGCCGGCCTCCTGTGCCCCTGACGTGCGATTGACCAACGAGGAGATGCGCAAGGGCGCGACGCTGTTTCCCACCCGTGCGCTGCTAAAGCATGAATGGGCCAAGCACGGCACCTGCAGCGGACTCGCGCCGCTGGATTACCTGGAGAAAACCGATACGGCACTGGGGGCGGTGGTCATTCCGCCACAACTGCAGCCGTTCAATACGCCGCCGTCATTAGCGGCCAGCGAGATCGAGGCGCTGTTTCGCGCCAGTAACCCACGCATGGGCAATCACGGGATGGCCGTCATCTGCAAAGGCAAAGTCCTGTCTGAAGTGCGGGTATGCCTGACCAAGGACCTGGCCTTCGCCGGTTGCCCACGCAGTGTGAAAAGCCAGTGCCGCAGCGGCGATATCCGGATCCCCGCGCAGCGCTGAGCCTGGATGCCTCGCGCAGCTTGAGGGGCATTTTGTTCAATACCGAGTTCGCTCCAGCCTATAGCGTGATGCCATCCCGTCTGGCATCACGAAAAGGAACCGCAATGAGCTTGATCATTTCCATGGCGGCGTTCGCCCTCGCCACTTCCATTACGCCAGGGCCGGTCAACGTGGTCGCCCTGAGCAGCGGCGCGCGCTTCGGGTTTGCCGCCAGCCAGAAGCACGTGTTCGGCGCTGCGCTCGGCTTCACGCTGCTGTTGATACTGATTGGCCTGGGCCTGCACGAGGTGCTGCTGCGCTGGCCGATCCTGACCCAGTTGATCCAGTGGGGCGGGGTGGCCTTTTTGCTGTACATGGCCTGGAAGCTCGCCGTGGATAATGGCCAGTTGCAGGCCGATGGCGCCGCCACGGCGCCATCGATGGTGTACGGCGCGATCATGCAGTGGCTCAACCCCAAGGCCTGGCTGGCCTGCGTGGCGGGGATGGGACTGTTTGCGGCGGACGGCGATGCCGGGCAAGTCTGGTTGTTCGCCGGCCTCTACCTGGTGATCTGCTACCTGTCGGTGGCGTGCTGGGCCTATGCCGGAACGTTTCTGCGGCGCTACCTGCACAATCCCCAGGGTGTCAGGGTATTCAACCGCTCGATGGCCGCGTTGCTGGTGGCCAGTGTGGGTTATTTGCTGATGGCTTGAGTATTTCGCGGTATTGCCCCGGCGTGGCGGCGAAGTGCTGTTTGAACGCTCGCTGGAAATGCGCCTGGTCGGCAAACCCTGCGGCCAGCGCCACATCGGCGATCAGCGCGCCATTGCGCAGTTGGGTGCGGGCGAACTGGATACGGCGATTGACCAGAAACGCATGGGGCGTCAGCCCGTAATACTGCTTGAAGGCGCGGATCAGATAAGACGGCGACAGTTCTGCCGCCTGGCAAATGTCCTCGAGCTTCAGGGCCTCGGTGCAGTGTTCACGGATGTAGTCAGCGGCCCGCTCCAACTTGTGATTGACCTCCCGTACCGGTGCGAGCGAAGGGTTCAGGCGCTGCTGCACCTCGCTGAAGTAGCTCACCAGCGCGCTCTGTTTGTGCAGCAGTTCGGCCCGCTCATCCACCAACAGGCGGTACAACGCCAGCAAGCCGTTGTACAGCGACGGGTCCCGCGTGTGGGGGGTGTTGAACGGGCGGTAACCCTGGTCGGTACTGAAGCCCAGTTGATGCTGCAGGTCGGTCAGCCAGGGCGTGTCGAGGTAGAGCATATGGTAGGACCAATGCTCGTTTTCGATGGGATTGCAGGCATGCACATCGCCGGGGTTCATCAACACCACGGTGCCGGCGCTGATCTGGTAGGTCTGCGCGCCATGGTGGTAATAGCTGCGCCCGCGGGTGATTGCTCCGATAGAAAAATGTTCATGGGCATGCCGCGTATACGTCACCTTGCGTCCGTCGGCGATGGTGCGCGCCTCAATGAACGGCAAGCGCTCATCGCGCCAGAAGCGCGGCGAGTGCGAAGGATGAGCGCGAGTGTTCAACGACATGGCGAGGGCTCCTACGTTAAGCGGGCACCAGAAAGGCTGCTTCCAGTAATTGCCGAGTATAGGGGTGTTGTGGGCTGGCGAAAATCGACCCAGCATCGCCTTGCTCCACTACCTGACCCTGCTTGACCACCATCAACTGGTGACTCAGCGCCTTGACCACCGCCAAGTCATGGCTGATGAACAGGTAGGTCAGGTTGTACTTGGCCTGCAAACCGCGCAGCAGTTCCACCACCTGGCGTTGCACCGTACGATCCAGCGCCGACGTCGGCTCATCCAGCAGGATCAGGCGCGGTTTGAGCACCAGGGCGCGGGCGATGGCGATGCGCTGACGCTGGCCGCCGGAAAATTCGTGGGGGTAGCGATGCCGCGACTCCGGGTCCAGGCCGACTTCCTTGAGGGCGGCAATAATCGCCGCCTCCTGCTCGGCGGGCGTGCCCATTTTGTGGATGCGCAAGCCCTCGCCGACGATCTCGCTGACGCACATGCGCGGGCTCAGGCTGCCGAAGGGGTCCTGGAACACCACCTGCATTTCGCGGCGCAACGGGCGTACCTGTTGCTGGGTGAGGCGGTCGAGTTGCTGGCCTTCGAAGCGAATGCCGCCCTGGCTTGCGATCAAGCGCAGGATCGCCAGGCCCAGGGTGGACTTGCCCGAGCCGCTTTCGCCGACGATGCCCAGGGTTTGCCCCTGGGGCAGGCTGAAGTTGATGCCGTCCACGGCCTTGACGTAATCGACGGTGTTGCGCAAAAAGCCTTTCTTGATCGGGAACCAGACTTTCAGGTCGTCCACTTCCAGCAGCGGTGGCCCGGCGGCGTTGGTGGCCGGCCCGCCGCTGGGTTCCGCCGCCAGCAATTCCTGGGTGTAAGGGTGTTGCGGCGCCTGGAACAGCGTCTCGCAAGCGGCCTGTTCGACGATGCAGCCCTGTTGCATCACGCACACCCGGTGCGCGATCCGGCGTACCAGGTTCAAGTCGTGGCTGATCAGCAATAACGCCATGCCCAGGCGCGCCTGCAGTTCCTTGAGCAGTTCCAGGATCTTCAATTGCACCGTCACATCGAGAGCCGTGGTCGGCTCATCGGCGATCAGCAGTTCCGGCTCGTTGGCCAATGCCATGGCAATCATCACCCGCTGGCGCTGGCCGCCGGAGAGTTCGTGGGGCAATGCCTTGAGGCGTTTGTGCGGCTCGGGGATGCCCACCAGCTCCAGCAGTTCCAGGGTGCGCTGGGTGGCGACTTTACCGGTGAGGCCCTTGTGCAGGCCGAGCACTTCGTTGATCTGTTTTTCGATGCTGTGCAGCGGGTTCAGCGAGGTCATCGGCTCCTGGAAGATCATCGCGATGCGGTTGCCGCGAATGTGCCGCAGGGTCTTTTCCTTGAGCGTCAGCAGGTCTTGCCCAGCGTAGGCGATGGTGCCGGACGGGTGCCGCGCCAAAGGGTAGGGCAGCAGGCGCAGGATCGAGTGGGCCGTCACCGACTTGCCGGAACCGCTTTCGCCGACCAGGGCCAGGGTTTCGCCGCGCTTGATGTCGAAGCTGACGTTATTGACCACGCGATGGTGATGCTCGCCAGTGACGAACTCGACGCTGAGGTCGCGGATTTCGATCAGATTGTCCTGATTCATCTCATTTCCTCGGGTCGAAGGCGTCGCGAGCGGACTCGCCGATAAACACCAGCAGGCTCAACATGATTGCCAGCACGGCAAACGCGCTCATGCCCAGCCACGGCGCCTGCAGGTTGGATTTGCCCTGAGCCACCAGTTCACCCAGTGACGGCGAGCCGGCCGGCAGGCCGAAGCCCAGGAAGTCCAGGGCGGTGAGGGTGCCGATGGCGCCGGTGAGAATGAACGGCATGAAGGTCATGGTCGAGACCATCGCATTGGGCAGGATATGGCGGAACATGATCGCGCCGTTCTGCATGCCCAGTGCACGGGCCGCGCGCACGTACTCCAGGTTGCGCCCGCGCAGGAATTCGGCACGCACCACGTCCACCAGGCTCATCCACGAGAACAGCAGCATGATGCCCAGCAGCCACCAGAAATTGGGCTGCACGAAGCTGGCGAGGATGATCAGCAGGTACAGCACCGGCAACCCGGACCAGATCTCCAGGAAACGTTGCCCGGCCAGGTCCACCCAACCGCCGTAGAAACCCTGCAGGGCGCCAGCGATCACGCCGATGATCGAGCTGAGCACGGTCAGCGTCAGCGCAAACAGCACCGACACGCGAAAACCGTAGATGACCCGCGCCAGTACATCGCGGCCCTGGTCATCGGTGCCCAGCAGGTTGACGCTGGACGGCGGCGCCGGGGCCGGCACTTTCAGGTCGTAGTTGATGCTCTGGTAGCTGAACGGGATCGGTGCCCATAAGGTCCAGGCGTCCTTGGCCTTGAGCAATTCCTGGATATACGGGCTCTTGTAGTTGGCTTCCAGGGGGAACTCGCCGCCGAAGGTGGTCTCCGGGTAGCGCTTGAGCGCCGGGAAGTACCAGTCGCCGTCGAAGTGCACGGCCAGCGGTTTGTCGTTGGCGATCAACTCGGCGCCCAGGCTCAGCCCGAACAGGATCAGGAACAGCCACAGCGACCACCAGCCACGCTTGTTCGCCTTGAACCGCTCGAACCGGCGGCGATTGAGGGGGGACAGGTTCATCTCAATGCTCCCGGCTGGCGAAGTCGATACGCGGATCGACCAGGGTGTAGGTGAGGTCGCCGATCAATTTCACGATCAGCCCCAGCAAGGTGAAGATAAACAGCGTGCCGAACACCACCGGATAGTCGCGGTTGATCGCCGCTTCAAAGCTCATCAGGCCGAGGCCGTCGAGGGAAAAGATCACTTCCACCAGCAAGGAACCGGTAAAGAAGATGCCGATGAAGGCCGAGGGGAAACCGGCGATCACCAGCAGCATTGCGTTGCGGAATACATGGCCGTAGAGCACGCGATGGTTGGTCAGGCCCTTGGCCTTGGCGGTGACCACGTACTGTTTGTTGATCTCGTCGAGAAAGCTGTTCTTGGTCAGCAGGGTCATGGTGGCGAAGTTGCCGATCACCAGGGCGGTCACGGGCAGGGCCAGGTGCCAGAAGTAATCGAGCACCTTGGCGCCCCAGCTCAATTCGTCGAAGTTGTTGGACGTGAGCCCGCGCAACGGGAACCAGTCCAGGTAGCTGCCGCCGGCAAACACCACGATCAACAGAATGGCGAACAGGAACGCCGGGATCGCATAGCCGACGATGATCGCCGAACTGGTCCATACATCGAAAGGGCTGCCGTGGCGCGTGGCCTTGGCGATGCCCAGGGGGATCGACACCAGGTACATGATCAGGGTGCTCCATAACCCCAGGGAAATGGACACCGGCATCTTTTCCTTGATCAGGTCGATGACCTTGGCGTCACGGAAAAAACTGTCGCCGAAATCCAGCCGGGCATAGTTCTTGACCATTATCCACAGGCGTTCCGGCGCCGACTTGTCGAAGCCGTACATTTTCTCGATTTCCTTGATCAGCGCCGGGTCCAGCCCCTGAGCGCCGCGATAGCTGGAACCGGCCACCGCGACTTCGGCGCCGCCACCGGCGATGCGGCTGGTGGCGCCGTCAAAGCCTTCGAGCTTGGCGATCATCTGTTCCACCGGCCCGCCGGGGGCGGCCTGGATGATCACGAAGTTGATCAGCAGAATGCCGAACAGCGTGGGGATGATCAGCAACAGGCGACGGACAATATAGGCCAGCATTCAATCGCCCCCGCTCGCCGCTTCGGCGCTTTGTGTGGTGTCCAGGGGGATCGCCGGTTTGACGTCGGGTTTGGCCCACCAGGTGGCGGTGCCGACGTCATAGCGCGGCGAGACTTGCGGATGGCCCAGATGGTCCCAATACGCCACACGGAAGGTCTTGATGTGCCAGTTGGGGATTACGTAGTAACCAAACTGCAGCACGCGGTCCAGCGCCCTGGCGTGGGCGATCAGGCTTTTGCGCGAGTCGGCGTCGATCAACTGCTCGACCAACTGGTCGACGGCCGGGTCTTTCAGGCCCATGTAATTGCGGCTGCCGGGTTTGTCGGCGCTGGACGACTTCCAGAACTCACGCTGCTCATTACCTGGGGAGGTGGATTGCGGAAAGCTGCCCACCAGCATGTCGAAATCCCGCGAGCGCAGGCGGTTGATGAACTGCGACACGTCAACCCGGCGAATCACCAGGTCGATGCCCAGGTCGGCCAGGTTGCGCTTGAACGGCAGCAGAATGCGCTCGAATTCGGTCTGGGCCAGCAGGAATTCAATGGTGACCGGTTTGCCGGTGGTGTCGACCATCTTGTCTTCGACGATCTTCCAGCCGGCCTCTTGCAACAGCTGATACGCCTCGCGCTGCTGCGCACGGATCATGCCGCTACCGTCGGTTTTGGAAGGCTCGAAGGACTGGGTGAAGACTTCGGCAGGGATCTTGTCGCGCAGGGGCTCGAGAATCGCGAGCTCATCCGGGCCGGGTAAACCGGTGGCGGCCATTTCCGAGTTTTCGAAGTAACTGCGCGTGCGGGTATAGGCGCCATTGAACAACTGTTTGTTGCTCCATTCGAAATCCAGCAACAGGCTGATGGCCTTGCGCACCCGGACATCCTGAAACATCGGTTTGCGCGTATTGAACACGAAACCCTGCATACCGGTGGGGTTACCGTTGGGGATTTCTTCCTTGATCAAGCGGCCCTCGGCTACCGCCGGAATGTTGTAGGCGTTGGCCCAGTTTTTCGCGCTGAACTCCAGCCAATAATCGAACTGCCCGGCCTTCAGGGCTTCCAGGGACACGGTGCTGTCACGGTAATAATCGGTGATGCGGTTATCGAAATTGTAGAAACCCTTGGCGACCGGCAGGTCCTTGGCCCAATAGTCCTTGAACCGCTCGTAGCGAATCATGCGCCCGGCCTTGACCTCAGCCACCT
The DNA here is from genome assembly GCF_003852375.1 of Pseudomonas sp. R4-34-07. Classification (NCBI taxonomy): domain Bacteria; kingdom Pseudomonadati; phylum Pseudomonadota; class Gammaproteobacteria; order Pseudomonadales; family Pseudomonadaceae; genus Pseudomonas; species Pseudomonas sp. R4-34-07. The sequence continues at coordinate 2,753,434 of NZ_CP027760.1, forward strand.
TGTACGGGCCACTGCCCAGCGGTATTTCCAGGTTGCCCTTGGAAAAATCCCGGCTGGCCCACCAATGTTTGGGCAGTACCGGCAATTGCCCGAGGATCAGTGGCAGCTCACGGTTGTTGGTGCGCTTGAATTTGAACAGCACCCGCAATGGGTCCTCGGCGACCACTTCATCCACGTCGGCGTAGTAAGTGCGGTAGAGCGGGGTGCCATCCTTGATCAGGGTCTGGAAGGTGAACACCACGTCTTCGGCGCGGATCGGGTGGCCATCATGGAAGCGCGCCTCGGGGCGCAGGTAAAAGCGCACCCAACTGTTGTCCGGCGCCTTTTCGATCTTGCCGGCCACCAGGCCGTATTCGGTGATGGGCTCGTCCAGGCTCTGCATGGCCAGCGTGTCGTAGATCAACGGCAGATTGTCTGCGGGCACGCCTTTGCTGATGTAGGGGTTGAGGCTGTCAAAGCCGCCCATGGCCGACTCGCGGAAGGTGCCGCCCTTGGGGGCGTCGGGGTTCACATAGTCAAAATGCTTGAAATCGGCGGGGTACTTGGGCGGCTCGTTATACAGCGTCAACGCATGTTGCGGGGCGGCCTGGGCCGCGCTGCACAGCAACAGGCTGGCGAATAGAGTACTGCGCAAAGACATCATTGGGCTTTCTCCGAAGCTTTCAGCCACCATGCGCTCAAGCCCAGGCTGTAGGGCGGCGTGGTGACAAAGGCGAACCGGTTGCGGTACGCCAGGCGATGATAGTTGAGGTACCAATTGGGAATGCTGTAGTGCTGCCACAGCAGCACCCGGTCCAGGGCGCGGCCGGCGGCCAGTTGTTCTTCGCGGGTCTGGGCCGCGAGCAGTTGTTCCAACAGGTGGTCGACCACGGGGTTGGCGATGCCGGCGTAATTCTTGCTGCCCTTGATGGCAGCCTGGCTGGAATGGAAGTACTGCCACTGTTCCAGCCCTGGGCTGAGGGTCTGGTTGAGGGTGACCAGGATCATGTCGAAGTCGAACTGGTCGAGGCGCTGCTTGTACTGCGCACGGTCAACGGTGCGCAGGTGCGCGTCGATGCCGATACTGATCAGGTTCTCGACATAGGGCTGCAGGATGCGCTCCAGGTTCGGGTTGACCAGCAGGATTTCCAGGCGAAGCGGTTGCCCATCCTGGTTCAACAGGCGTTGGCCGGACAGCTTCCAGCCGGCCTCGCCGAGCAGGCCCAGGGCGCGGCGCAGGGTGTCGCGGGGGATGCCACGACCGTCGGTCTGCGGCAGGCTGAAGGCCTGGGTAAACAGCTTGGCAGGCAGTTGGTCGCGGTAGGGCGAGAGCATCAGCCACTCGTGACCGACCGGGACGCCGGTGGCGGAAAATTCGCTGTTGGGGTAGTAACTCAAGGCGCGTTTGTAGGCATTGCTGAACAGGGTGCGGTTGGTCCATTCGAAGTCGAACATCAACCCCAGGGCTTCGCGCACCTGGGTCTGGCTGAAGGCCGGGCGCCGGGTGTTGATGAACAGGCCCTGGCTCTGGGTGGGGATGCGGTGGGCGATCTGTGCCTTGATAACCTCGCCGCGGTTCACCGCCGGGAAGTGGTAGCCGGTGTCCCAGTTCTTGGCCTGGTGTTCGATATAAATGTCGAATTCGCCCGCCTTGAAGGCTTCAAAGGCGACGTCGCTGTCGCGGTAGAACTCCACCTCGACCTTGTTGTAGTTATACAAACCCTGGTTGACCGGCAGGTTCTTGCCCCAGTAGTCCTTGACCCGTTCGAACACCAGCTGGCGGCCGGGGGTGACCTTGCTGATGCGGTACGGCCCGCTGCCCAGTGGCGGCTCGAAGGTGGTGGCCTTGAAATCGCGGTTCTTCCAGTAATGCTGGGGTAGCACGGGCAACTCGCCCAAACGCAGGATCAGCAGCGGATTGCCGGCGCGCTTGAATACAAAACGAATGCGATGGCGATTGAGAATGTCGACCCGCGCCACTTCCTGCAGGTTGGTGCGGTATTGCGGGTGGCCTTCGGTCAACAGGGTTCGGTAGGAAAACGCCACGTCATCGGCAGTAATCGGTGCCCCGTCGTGAAAACGCGCTTCGTGGCGCAGGTTGAACACGACCCAGCTGCGGTCCTCACTGTATTCCACCGATTGGGCAATCAGGCCGTAGCTGGACGTCGGCTCATCGCCGGAAGGGGCGTACTGGCCGGTGCCGACCATCAGCGGTTCGTTCAGCTCATTGACGCCGTACTGCAGGAAATTGCCGGTGGAAACCGGGCTGGTGCCCTTGAAGGTATAAGGGTTGAGGGTGTCGAACGTGCCAAAGGCCATCACCCGCAGTGTCCCGCCTTTCGGCGCTGCAGGGTTTACCCAATCGTAATGGGTGAATTTGGCCGGGTACTTGAGTGTGCCGAACTGCGCGTAACCGTGGCTCTCGGTAATCGTCGCGTTCGCAGCAAAGCTCAAGGCCAGACTTATTAGTAGAAGGAGGGAACGCTTCAAGTCAGAGATCCGATCCGGGCGGCTTGGGCTTTATGATCGGTACAGTAACAGCTTGTTCCGGATGGAAAAAGGCTGCTGAGAGCAGTGAAGATCCAATGTGGGAGGGGGCTTGCCCCCGATAGCTTTGTGCCAGTCAGTACATAGGCTAACTGACCCACCGCTATCGGGAGCAAGCCCCCTCCCACAATTAGCTCTTCAGCGTTCTTGAGGTATCAGCGCGGCCCGGAAACCACCAGCATCTGCCCAGGCTTCAGCGCCTGGCCGGTACGTGGGTTCCAACGCTTGAGATGTTGCATCTCGACGTTGAAGCGCTTGGCGACCATGTACAGCGAGTCGCCTTTCTTGACCTTGTACTGCACCGGTTTGGTCGCGGCGGCTTTACGCGTGTCCTGCATCACCAGGGTCTGGCCGACCTTGAGCGCCTGGCCGTTGAGCTTGTTCCAGCGCTGCAGGTCATGCACATCGACCTTGTTGGCCTTGGCGATCAGCGTGAGGTTATCGCCAGTGCGCACCTTGTAGCTGCGGGTACGCCCGGCCACCGCCTTGGTCTCGACTTCGTCGAACACCGGCTTTTTCGGGCGCATGCTCAACAATTCTTCCGGCTTCATCGTCGACAGGGTGCTGGTGAGCAGTTGCGCCTTGGAGGTGGGCACCAGCAAATGCTGGGGGCCGTCCAGGGTGGTGCGTTGTTTCAGGGCCGGGTTGAGCTGGAACAGCTCGTCTTCATCGATTTCCGCCAGCGCGGCGACCCGGGACAGGTCCATGCTTTGCTTGACTTCAACCACTTCGAAATACGGTGTGTTGGCAATCGGGTTGAGGTTGACGCCATACGCCTCGGGGGCCAGCACCACCTGGGACAACGCCAGGAATTTGGGCACGTAGTCCTTGGTTTCCTGGGGCAGCGGCAGGTTCCAGTAGTCCGTCGGCAGGCCGAGCTTCTCGTTGCGCTCGATGGCCCGGCTCACGGTGCCTTCACCGGCATTGTAGGCCGCCAGGGCCAGCAGCCAGTCGCCGTTGAACATGTCATGCAGACGCGTCAGGTAGTCCAGGGCGGCGGTGGTGGAGGCGGTGATGTCGCGGCGGCCGTCGTAGGCGCGGGTCTGGCGCAGGTTGAAGTAGCGCCCGGTGGACGGAATGAACTGCCACAAGCCGACCGCATCGCTGCGCGAATAGGCCATCGGGTTGTAGGCACTTTCAATCACCGGCAGCAGCGCCAGCTCCAGGGGCATATTGCGTTCTTCAAGGCGCTCGACGATGTAATGAATGTAGAGGCTGCCGCGTTCGCCGGCGTTCTCCAGGAAGGACGGGTTGCTGGCGAACCACAGGCGTTGTTGCTCGATGCGCGGGTTGACCCCTACGCCGTCCTGCAATTGAAAGCCCCGACGCATGCGTTCCCAGACATCCTGGGGCACTTCGGGGCTGGGCTTCTCTGAGAGCCAAATAGGTTTTTGCTTGATCTTGGCAGCAAGATTGGGTTTGGGTTGCACGGTGGATTGTGCAGCGTAATGAGTCGATTGGCAGCCCGCCAGAGTTGCGGAAACGGCCACCGCCACGGCTTGAGCCAGGCGGGTCAATGCGTCTGAAGAAATGGATTTACGAATAGATGACGACATTGGCTGGAAGTAAGTTCCGGGCAAAAATGTCGGGCGATTCTAGAAAGCGCTTCGGTTCCGGTCAACCATTCAGAAATTACGTATCAGATTGCGTCCGCTTAGAACTTATCTTTCCAAGCCCTCAAGCTAGCAAACACCTCGGCCCCAGAGCGGTTGTCGCGTCCGTTCCGTTCGTCCGCTTTTTGTTTAACGGATGTTTCAGAGGTGCGTAGAAAAGGGTTAGTGCGTTTTTCCAGGGCCAGGTTGGACGGCAGCGTCATCTCGCCACGGGCGCGCAATTGAGCGACTTCTGCCACTCGTTCAGCGATGTCGGCATTATCCGGTTCCACGGCTTGGGCAAACTTGAGGTTACTTTGTGTGTATTCGTGGGTGCAGTACACCAGGGTGTCGGCAGGCAGGGCTGCCAGGCGTTCCAGGGACGCGTACATCTGTTGCGGTGTGCCTTCGAACAGGCGACCGCAACCGCCGGCAAACAGGGTGTCGCCACACAGCAGCACGCCTTGATGGTAGTAGGCGATGTGGCCGAGGGTGTGGCCGGGCACGGCGTACACGGCGAAGTCCCAGCCGAGCACGGTGATGCGGTCGTTGTCCTGCAAGTCGACGTCCCGAGCCGGGATGTTTTCGTTCGCAGGGCCGTAGACGTTGGCGCCGGTGAGCTTTTTGAGTTGCTCGACACCGCCGACATGATCATGGTGATGGTGAGTGACCAGGATGTCGCTGAGTACCCAGGCCGGGTTCTGCTCAAGCCAGGCGATTACCGGCGCGGCATCACCGGGGTCGACCACGGCGCAACGGTGGGTTTGCTCATCCTGTAACAACCAGATGTAGTTATCGGTGAAGGCGGGCAGGGCACTGATCTGTATCATTCTTCGATTCGCCAAGCTGAACACATTGGTGCATCTTAGAACGTCTAGGCGAGTTGGAGAATGCAATGACTGATAAAGCGTTCGCCCAGGCCGATCCTGAGTGGCTGGCCCTGATCGGTGCAGCCCGCGAATGGTTGTCCGGGCCGCTTGGGCAATTTCTGCTGGATGAAGAGCGGCGCATGCTCGACGACGAGCTGGGTCGGTTCTTTGGTGGCTACCTGGTGCATTACGGCCCGTCGGCCGAAACGCCGCCGTGCGCACCGCAGGTACAACGCAATGTACGCCTGGGGGCGCCGTTGCCGGGTGTGGAAATCGTCTGCGAGGAGCAGGCCTGGCCGCTGAGCGAACACGCCGCCGATGTGGTGGTGTTGCAGCACGGCCTGGATTTTTGCCTGTCTCCCCACGGCTTGTTGCGCGAAGCCGCCAGCAGCGTGCGTCCCGGTGGCCATTTGCTGATTGTCGGCATCAACCCCTGGAGCAGTTGGGGCCTGCGCCACGCGTTTGCCCAGGACGGCCTGCGCCAGGCGCGCTGCATCGCGCCTTCTCGGGTGGGCGACTGGCTGAACCTGCTGGGCTTCGCGCTGGAGAAACGCCGCTTCGGGTGCTATCGTCCGCCGCTTGCGTCCGCCAAATGGCAGGGGCGCCTCGCCGGCTGGGAACGCCGCGCAGGTGCCTGGCAACTGTCGGGTGGGGGCTTCTATTTATTAGTGGCGCGCAAGATCGCGGTCGGGCTGCGGCCGGTGCAGCAAGTGCGCCGCGAACCGCTCGCCAAGCTGGTGCCGATGCCCCTGGCCAAGGTCAACCGCGAACAGCGCGAACCGTAAAACCTCTTTTGATTCAGGCTCAATAACCGATGACCGATAGCGTAGAACTCTTCACCGATGGCGCCTGCAAGGGCAACCCCGGCCCCGGCGGCTGGGGCGCATTGCTGGTGTGCAAGGGCGTGGAGAAGGAGTTGTGGGGCGGCGAAGCCAACACCACCAACAACCGCATGGAGCTGATGGGCGCCATTCGCGGTCTGGAAGAGCTCAAGCGGCGCTGCAACGTCCTGCTGGTGACCGATTCGCAATATGTGATGAAGGGCATCAACGAGTGGATGGTCAACTGGAAGAAGCGCGGCTGGAAAACGGCGTCCAAGGAACCGGTCAAGAATGCCGACCTGTGGCAATTGCTCGATGAGCAATGCAACCGGCATGACATCACCTGGAAATGGGTGCGTGGGCATATCGGTCATCCCGGCAATGAACGGGCTGACCAGCTCGCCAACAGGGGCGTGGATGAAGTGCGCGGCTACAAGCAGAGCTGAAGCCGGCTGACGTGTTAACATCGCGCCCTTTGACTCACCCCACACCGTTGAGAGCTGAACCCTGATGGCCATCCGATCCGTTGTACTCGATACCGAAACCACCGGCATGCCGGTGACCGATGGTCACCGGATCATCGAAATCGGCTGTGTCGAACTGATGGGCCGCCGTCTGACCGGTCGTCACTTTCACGTCTACCTGCAACCGGACCGCGACAGTGACGAAGGCGCGATCGGCGTCCACGGCATCACCGACGAGTTCCTCAAGGGCAAGCCGCGCTTTGCCGAAGTGGCCGATGAGTTTTTCGAGTTCATCAACGGCGCCCAACTGATCATTCATAACGCGGCGTTCGACGTCGGCTTCATCAATAATGAATTTTCCCTGATGGGGCAGATGGATCGAGCGGATATTTCCCAGCACTGCTCGATCCTCGACACCTTGATGATGGCCCGCGAGCGTCACCCGGGCCAACGCAACAGCCTCGATGCCTTGTGCAAACGTTACGGCGTGGACAACTCCGGCCGAGAACTGCACGGCGCCTTGCTCGACTCCGAGATTCTGGCTGAGGTCTACCTGGCCATGACCGGTGGGCAGACCAGCCTGTCGCTGGCCGGTAATGCCTCCGATGGCAACGGTTCGGCAGAAGGCTCGGGCAATCGTCCCTCGGAGATTCGTCGCCTGCCGGCTGATCGCAGGCCTACGGCTATCATCCGTGCCAGCGAGCAGGACCTGGCCGAGCATGCCGCGCGATTGGACGCGATCGCCAAGGCAGCCGGTGCGCCGGCGTTGTGGACTCAATTGACCCAACAATGATCCTGGTTTGATGCAGTAAAAAATGTGGGAGAGGGCAAGCCCTAATGCCGGTCAGTTAAGAAGTAGCAGGAGCGAGAACTAACTTGTGGCGAGGGAGCTTGCTCCCGCTGGGGCGCGAAGCGGCCCCAAACAATGGGACTGCTGCGCAGTCCAGCGGGAGCAAGCTCCCTCGCCACAGGTTCGGTGTCGCCTTAACTGGCTGGCATTAGGGCTTGCCCCCTCCCACAGGGTGCTCATGACATGGGCGTCAGACTTTGAACTGGCGCAAGAGCCCGTCAAGCTGCTCACTCAAGCCGCGCAATTGCGCGCTCGCCACGCTCGACTGTTCAGCCGCCAGCGCGGTGCTGTGGGACAAGCCGGCCGCCTGGGTGACGTTCTGGTTGATGTCTTCCACCACATGGGCCTGTTGCAGGGTGGCACTGGCAATCGAGGCGTTCAGGCCGTTGAGATTATGCAGCGCCTGGCCGATGGCACCGAGGCTTGCACCGGCCAGGCCGGCTTGTTCGATGGTCAGTTGCGAGGCGCTGTGGCTGTCGCTGATGACCTTGACCGCCGCTTCCGAATGGCCCTGCAGCCGCTCGATCATCGCCTGGATCTCAGCCGTGGATTTCTGCGTGCGCTGGGCCAGCAACCGTACCTCATCGGCCACCACGGCAAACCCACGACCCTGCTCGCCGGCGCGTGCGGCCTCGATGGCGGCATTGAGGGCGAGCAAATTGGTTTGGTCGGCAATTGAACGAATCACTTCCAGCACGCCGCCGATCTGGGTGCTCTCGCTGGACAGGGTGCGGATAACCTCCACGGCCTGGCTGATGGTGGTGGAGAGCTGGTCGATCTGCTGCAAACTGCCGTCGATGTTGACCTGGCCTTGTTGCGCCTGGGCTTGGGCGTCGCGCATTTCGCTGGCAGCGTGCTCGGCGTTCTTGGCCACGTCCTGCACGCCGTAGGTGACTTCATTGATCGCGGTGGCCACCAGTTCCATCTGTTGCGACTGCTGCTGGCTGCGGTCGTGGGCCTGGCTGGCGTTGTGGCCCAACTCGGTGGACGACTCGCCCAGGGCGTTGGCGCACACCTGCAATTGGCCGACCACCTGGCGCAATTTGGCGGTGAAGGTATTGAAGTGCTGGGACAGCTGGGTGACCTCGTCGCGCCCGTGGGTATCGAGGCTGCGGGTCAGGTCGCTTTCACCGCTGGCGATGTTGCCCATGGCATTCACCGCCGCCTGCAACGGTTGCAGGATGCTGCGCGCGATCAACAGCACCAGCAGGGCCATGATCAGCGCGATGCCCAGGCCGATGGCAGAGGCTTTCCACACCTGGACGGTGAACTCGGCCTGCACGTCGTCCACGTAGACGCCCGAGCCGATAATCCAGCCCCAGGGTGCGAACAACTGGATGTAGGAGGTTTTCTGCACCGGCGCATCGGCCCCCGGTTTCGGCCAGCGGTAATTGACGATGCCGGCGCCCTTGGCCTTGGCCAGGCTCACGAACTCGTTGAACACCGCAAACCCGTCCGGATCGCGGATCGCCGAGAGGTTCTGGCCGTCCAGCTTGGGATTGGCCGCGTGCATGATCATCACGGGGGTGAGATCGTTGATCCAGAAGTAATCGTCGTGGTCGTAACGCAGGCCGCGCACTGCGCTCAGGGCTTGCTGCTGCGCGGCTTCGCGGGTGAGCACCCCGGTTTTTTCCAGGTTCTGGTAGTAGCCCAACACGCCGCTGGCGGTTTGCACCACGTGCTGGGTCTGTTGACGCTTGGCCTGGTAGAGGTCGTCATGGATCTGTTTGAGCATCAACGCGCCCAAGGTCAGCAGCATCAGCACGGCGACTACCAGGATCAGCCAGAGGCGTCGGCTGATCGACATATTGCGCAAACTGTTCATCGTCCTGTCACTCCGTGCCTTTTATAATTGTGGGTGTTGCATCGACTTTTTCGGCTTGTCTGATAGGCTTTCGGCCCGTAATCGAAAAACCTGAGTACTGCCTGATTTTTCACGGAATTTTTGCAGTCCGGCATTGAGAATCGATGCCGGGCGCTGCAGCGCGCTCGTTGTCAGTGAACTTAAAAAACATAAGAGGCATGCCAGGCGCGTGACCTTTGGAGAAAGCATGGATTTTTGGACTGCCATACAGGCATTGATTCTTGGCGTGGTCGAGGGGCTGACGGAGTTCCTGCCGATCTCCAGCACCGGCCACCAGATCATCGTCGCCGACCTGATCAACTTCGGCGGCGAGCGTTTCGAGGCATTCAATATCATTATCCAGCTGGGCGCGATCCTGGCCGTGGTCTGGGAGTTTCGCCGCAAGATCCTCGATGTGGTCATCGGCTTGCCCACTCAGCGCAACGCCCAGCGCTTCACCGTGAACCTGATCATCGCCGTGTTGCCGGCGGTGGTGCTGGGGGTGATTTTCGCTGACCTGATCAAGCATTACCTGTTCAACCCGATCACCGTAGCCACGGCCCTGGTGGTGGGCGGCGTGGTCATGTTGTGGGCTGAACGTCGCCAACATGCCGTTCATGCCGAAACCGTGGACGACATCACCTGGAAAGACGCGCTCAAGGTCGGCATCGCCCAGTGCCTGGCCATGATCCCAGGCACTTCGCGCTCCGGTGCGACGATTATCGGCGGCCTGCTGTTCGGCCTGTCGCGCAAGACCGCCACCGAGTTTTCATTCTTCCTGGCCATGCCGACCATGGTCGGTGCAGCGTTGTACTCGGGCTACAAATACCGCGACCTGTTCCAGCCGGCGGACCTGCCGGTGTTCGCCATCGGCTTTGTCACCTCGTTCATCTTCGCGATGATCGCGGTCAAGGGCCTGCTCAAGTTTATTGCCAACCACAGCTATGCGGCCTTTGCCTGGTACCGGATCGCGTTCGGCCTGGTGATCCTGGCGACCTGGCAATTCGGCTGGATCGACTGGACCGCCGTCAAGCCATGAACATTCAGCATCCGCGCCTGAAGGCGTTGGTCCTGCTAGTGCTGTGCGCCGCGCCGCTGCTGGGTGCGGCGCTGCTGTGGCAGCGCGGCGAGACGGTCATCCCACTGGCGGCCTACGGGGTGGTCAGCGTGGTGGCGTTCTTTCTGTACTGGAGTGACAAGCGCAAGGCCCAGACCGAGGGCCGGCGCATCCCGGAAAACATCCTGCACGCCGTCGAGTTGGCGGGCGGTTGGCCGGGAGCGTTGATCGCCCAGCAGGTGTTCCGGCACAAGACGCGCAAGGTGTCTTACCAGGTGCTGTTCTGGGTGATCGTGCTGCTGCACCAGGTGTTCTGGCTGGACCAGCTGTTTCTCGGCGGCACGCTGCTGTCGATCCTATAGCAACAACCCCACCTGCGTGCGCTTGGGCAACTTGCTCACCACCAATTGGTGGGAGCGCCGCAACAAGCCGCGCAGTTCCTCGGACGCCAGCGGGTAGGGCGTGTTCATGATGATCCATTGCGCGCGTGCCAGGTACGGCGCCGGGTGGATGCCGGGGCGGTCGACGTGGCCGAGGAACAGTTCCTTGTCGACCTTGAACGCCAGCGAGTCGCCGCGCAGGTTCTGCAGCGCGAACATCTTGTTGCCGGCAATCGAGAACACCCGTACGCCGCCCCATTTGTAGTCCTCGCGTGCGCCCGGCAGGCTCAGGCAGAATTGCGCGACTTGCGCTTCGGTCATGCTCATAGCAGGCGATCTCCACAGCCTTTGAAACCTTCTTCCAGGTAGTCGATCCAGGCGCGAATGGCCGGCAGCACGCCGCGCCGGTGCGGGTACACGGCTTGCAGCCAGCCGCCGGGTAACGACCATTGCGGCAGCAGCTGCACCAGTCGGCCGCTGGCCAGTTCCTCTTCGCAATACATCATCGGCAGCACCGTGAAGCCCACGCCCATGAGGGCGCTGGTCTTGCGTACGATAAAGTCTTCGATGCCCAGGCGCGCCTCCATGACCAGCTCGTGAGCGTTGCCCTGGGGGTCGATGATGCGCTGGTGCACCATGCGGTCCGCCTCGAGTGCGCCCATTATCGGTAATTGCCTGAGGTCGTCCAGGCTGTCGACCTGCCGATCACGCAGCAGTGCCGGGCTGGCCACCAGCACTGTGTGTGCCTGGCGCAGGCGTTTGGTGACCAGCAACGGGTCTTCGTCGCCCAGTTCGCGCACGCGCAAGGCTACGTCGATCCCTTCGCCCACCAGGTCGACGCGGCGGTTGACCAGGGTCATGTCCAGTTGCACCAGCGGGTGGGCGGCGAGAAAGCCGGCCACCAGTTCCGGCAGGATCTGTTGGGCCAGGCCGACCGGGCAAGTGACCCGCAGACGCCCACGGGGCTCGGTGGACATGCTGGCCACGGCCTCATCGGCCATCTCCGCTTCCAGCAACATCGCCTGGCAGTGGCGCAGGTAGCGCTCGCCGACGGCGGTCAGGGTCAGTTGCCGGGTGGTGCGTTGCAGCAGGCGCGCGCCCAGGCGTTCCTCCAGCTCGGCAATGCGCCGCGACAGGCGCGATTTGGGAATTCCCAGCAGGCGGCCGGCGGCGGCGAAACCGCCGGCTTCGACGACTTTGGCGAAATAGTAGAGGTCGTTGAGGTCTTGCATGGTCAGCCTATTGTCCTGTCAGTGGGACAATCTATCGCATTCCAGATGGCTTATCGACTATTGGTTGGATGCGTAGCATCAACACCATCTGATCGCCCCTGTCGATCCCACCCTCGGAGATCCACCATGAAACTGTTGCATATCGATTCCAGCATCCTCGGCGACAACTCCGCTTCCCGTCAGCTCAGCGCCGGCGTGGTCAAGGCATGGCAGGCCGCCGAGCCGGGCGTGGAAGTGACTTACCGTGACCTCGCCAGCGAAGGCATCAACCATTTTTCCGGCGCCACCCTGGGTGCGTTGGGCACCGCTGCTGAACTGCGCGATGCTGCGCAAAAGCATGAGGCGCAACTGAGCGCATCGTCGCTGGCTGAATTTCTCGCCGCCGATGCCGTGGTGGTGGGCGCACCGATGTACAACTTCACCATCCCGACCCAGCTCAAAGCCTGGATCGACCGCATCGCGGTCGCCGGCCAGACCTTCCGCTACACCGAGGCCGGCCCTGAAGGCCTGTGCGGCAACAAGAAAGTCATCATCGTCTCCACCGCCGGCGGCCTGCATGCCGGCCAGGCGTCCGGTGCCGCCCATGAAGGCTACTTGAAGTTGCTGTTCGGCTTTCTCGGCATCACTGATATCGAAATCGTACGTGCTGAAGGCCTGGCCTACGGCGACGAAGTGCGCAGCAAAGCCTTGAGCGACGCCAACGTGCTGATCAGCGAGCACTTGTTCGCCGCTGCGTAAGGCTTGTGTAAATGTTCGTCGCGGCCGGTTTCAATCTGAAGCCGGGCGTCTAAACTCTGTATTCTGTTCGCCTGAGCGCGAGCGGGGTACGGAGTTTTTGCATTTATGGCCCAGGTTATGCACGCTTGGGTTCACTACCCTGGAATTTTCATACGGCATGCCGGTTCTCACGCAGCAAAGGTGGACATCCCCATGATGCGTCTCTGTGCTGTTTTGGTTCTTTCCCTGTGCGGCGGCCTGCTTTCAGTGCACGCCGCGCCTGCGCCGCACCCCCATTGGAGTGTGGGCTTTCATCGCATGAGCGTCCTGGACCCGCTGGATTCGCAGCCGATGAAGGCCATTGCGTTCTACCCCTCCACCGACACCGAGCACACCACGACGTTGGGCGCCTACCATGTGGCTGCCGGCGAAGACGCGAAGGTTGCCATCGGCCGTTTCCCGATGCTGATGTTGTCCCACGGCAATACCGGCACGCCGCTGGCCCTGCATGACCTGGCCACCTCGCTGGCGCGCAAGGGCTTTGTGGTGGTGGCGGTGCTGCACCCCGGTGACAACTACAAGGATCACAGCCGCCTGGGCACCGTGAGCAATCTGTATGGCCGGCCGATCCAGATTTCCCAGGCAATCACCGCGACGCTGGACGACCCGATGTTGTCGCCCTTCGTCGACATCGACCAGGTGGGCGTGATCGGCTATTCGGCCGGCGGTGAAACTGCGCTGATCCTGGCGGGGGCCAAGCCGGATTTCGAGCGCCTGCGCCGCTATTGCCAGCAGCGCCCGGAGGACCGTGACGCCTGCACCACCAAAGGCGAACTGGTGGTCGACCGTGACGACTTGCAGCCCCAGGCCGACCCGCGCATCCATGCGCTGATGCTGATGGCGCCGCTGAGCCTGATGTTTGGTCGCCACACCCTGGCTGACGTGCACGTACCGGTGCTGCTCTACAGTGGCGATGGCGACAAATTGGTGGCCGTGGACAAGAACGCCGCCGCCCTGGCGCGCAAACTGCCGGAGCCGCCGGACTTCAAACTGTTGGCCGGGGCAGGGCACTTCGTGTTCATGGCGCCGTGCGACAGCGACCAATTGGCGACGATGCCGGCCATCTGCACCGATGCCGACGGCGTCGACCGTGAGGGCATCCATCGCGATCTGGTCTCCGAGGCCGGGCGCTTTTTCAGTCACACCCTCGGCGAGGCCACCCGTGCCGGGTTACAGACGGCCGATCAGTAAGCGCGACGCTTGAGCAGCACGGTCAGTGCCAGCGCCGTGACAGACAGCAGCGCCGCACAGAAGAAGATCCAGCCATAGCCGAGGTTCAGCGCCACCGCGCCCATCAACGGGCCGGCAATCGCCAGGGCCAAGTCGAAAAACACCGCATACGCACTGAGCCCGGCGCCACGGCTACTGTCCGGCACGCGCTTGATGGCCTCGACCCCGAGCGCCGGGTACACCAGTGACAAGCCGATGCCGGTCAACCCCGCGCCAATCAACGCCACGCCGGTCGACGGCGCCAGCCACAACAGCGTAAGGCCCAGGGTCTCGATGAGCATGCAGGCGATGGCGGCGGTGAAGCCGCCCACGCGGCTGATGGCGGAAATAAACACTAGGCGCGACGCGATAAAACACACGCCAAATACCGTCAGGCAGTACGCTGCGCCGGTCCAGCCGCGATTGAGGTAGTACAAGGTGATAAAGGTGGTCAGCGTGCCGTAGCCAATCGAGGCCAGGCACAGGCTGGCGCCAAACGGCGCGATACGTCCGAACACCGCCCAGAACGGCAGGCGTTCGCCGCGCACCACCGGCACCGAGGGTTTGTTGCGGATCAGCACCAGGCCCAGCGCGGCCAGCCCTGTCAGCGCCAGGCCCAGGCTGGCGAAGCCATAGTCGGCCACCATCACCACCCCCAGCGGCGCGCCAATGGCGATGGCGCCGTAGGAAGCGATGCCGTTCCAGGAAATCGACCGGGCCGTGTGTTCAGTGCCGACCGCGCCCATGCACCAACTGATGGTGCCCACGCCAATCAAGCCCTGGGCCACGCCCAGCAACAGCCGACCGGCGATCAGGATGGTCAGGCTCAGCGCCGGCAGGTCCTCCAGCAACACCGCGATAAACGTCAGCACGCCACTGATCAGGATGCCGGCCAGGCCCAGCACAATGGCGCGCTTGGTGCCGACGTTGTCCGACATGCGCCCGGCCATCGGCCGGCTGAGCAAGGTGGCCAGGTATTGCGAACCAATGGTGACCCCGGCCACCACGGCGCTGTAGCCCAGGTGTTCGTGCACATAGCCTGGAATTACTGCAATCGGCAGGCCGATGCAGATGAAGGCAATGAAGGTGTAGAAGACGATGGAGACGATCTGCAGGGTGATCGACAGGGAGGAGGGGGCGGCAGGCATGTGAACTCGTTCGCTGGCGGGCGGTGCGGCCATGATGCCACTGCGCTGTTCAATGTGGGAGGGGGCCTGCTCCCGATAGCGGAGTGTCAGTCAATGGATGTATTGACTGAACCACTGCCATCGGGGGCAAGCCCCCTCCCACATTGGAGCCTGTTTGGCCGCAGCTATGCGCTGTTCTTAGAACACCACGCCCTGGCTACGCAGGTAATCGTCATAGGTGCCGCTGAAGTCGATCACGCCGTCTGCGCTCAACTCGATGATGCGGGTAGCCAGGGACGATACGAACTCGCGGTCGTGGCTGACGAAGATCAGCGTGCCCGGATAGTTCTCCAGCGCCAGGTTCAGCGCTTCGATGGATTCCATGTCCAAGTGGTTGGTCGGTTCGTCCATGATCAGCACGTTCGGCTTTTGCAGGATCAGCTTGCCGAACAGCATGCGGCCTTGTTCACCACCGGAGATCACTTTTACCGACTTCTGGATTTCGTCGTTGGAGAACAGCATGCGGCCCAATGTGCCACGAATCATCTGCTCGCCCTGGGTCCACTGGCCCATCCAGTCGAACAGGGTGAGGTCGTCTTCGAAGTCATGGGCATGGTCCTGGGCGTAGTAGCCCAGTTCCGCGGCGTCGGTCCACTTGATGCTGCCGGCGTCCGGGGTCAGTTCGTTGACCAGGGTGCGCAGCAGGGTGGTCTTGCCGATGCCGTTCGGGCCGATGATCGCCACGCGCTCGCCGGCTTCAACCTGGAAGCTGAAGTCTTTGAACAACGGTTTGCCGTCAAAACCTTTGGCCATCTTCTCGACCATGACCGCCTGGCGGTGCAGCTTTTTGTTCTGTTCGAAACGGATGAACGGGCTCACACGGCTCGAAGGCTTGACCTCGGCCAGTTGGATCTTGTCGATCGCCTTGGCGCGGGAAGTGGCCTGCTTGGCTTTCGAGGCGTTGGCCGAGAAGCGGCTGACGAAGGACTGCAGCTCGGAGATCTGCGCCTTCTTCTTGGCGTTGTCCGACAGCAGTTGCTCGCGGGACTGGGTCGCCACGGTCATGTACTCGTCGTAGTTGCCCGGGAACAGGCGCAGCTCGCCGTAGTCCAGGTCAGCCATGTGGGTGCACACGCTGTTCAGGAAGTGACGGTCGTGAGAGATGATGATCATCAGGCTGGAGCGCTGGGTCAGGATGTTTTCCAGCCAGCGAATAGTGTTGATGTCCAAGTGGTTGGTCGGTTCGTCGAGCAACAGCACTTCCGGGTCGGAGAACAGCGCCTGGGCGAGCAATACGCGCAGCTTCCAGCCGGGCGACACTTCGCTCATCGGGCCGAAATGCTGTTCCAGGGGAATACCCAGGCCCAGCAGCAGCTCACCGGCGCGGGATTCGGCGGTGTAGCCGTCCATCTCGGCGAACTCGGTCTCCAGCTCGGCCACGGCCATGCCATCTTCTTCGCTCATTTCCGGCAGCGAGTAGATGCGGTCGCGTTCGGCCTTGACCTTCCACAGCTCTTCGTGGCCCATGATCACGGTGTCGAGCACGGTGAATTCTTCGTAGGCGAACTGGTCCTGGCGCAGCTTGCCCAGGCGCACGTTCGGCTCCAGCATGACCTGGCCGCCGGACGGTTCGAGGTCGCCGCCGAGGATTTTCATGAAGGTCGACTTGCCGCAACCGTTGGCACCGATCAAACCATAGCGGTTGCCGGCGCCGAACTTGACCGAGACGTTCTCGAAGAGCGGCTTGGCGCCGAACTGCATGGTGATGTTAGCTGTGGAGATCAATTACTTTACCTATCAATGGGTTGCGAGCGTGACGGCAGGAGCCTTCAGGCATGCGTCAACAGCGACATCGAGGCGCGAAACCCGGTCGCTGAGCGCAAAATCTGGAATGTGTGTTGGAATTTGGCGCGCATTGTCGCATATGTCAGGCGACAGGTGTATGGCGAGCGAAGGATGGTTTTGCCAGTGTCTCGGGCATGGCCAGCCCTACCAGCAGCAACGCGACGGCCGCCACCCCGGCCAGGGTCAGGAAGGCGGCGTCGTAGCCGGCCATTTGCACCACGAAGCCTGCCAGGCTGCTGCTCAGCGCCGCGCCCAGGCCAAATACCGTGGACAGCGCGCCGAGGCTGACATTGAAGCGGCCGGTGCCTTGGGTCAGGTCCTTGACGATCACGGGGAACAGCGCGCCGAAAATGCCCGCGCCGATGCCGTCGAGCATCTGCACGGCAACCAGCCAGTAGGGGTCGCTGGACAGGGTATAAAGCACGCCGCGCAACGGCAGAATCATGAAACCGGCCAGCAGCAGCGGCTTGCGCCCCCAGAGGTCGGCCTTGGCCCCCACCAGCATAGCCGTCGGCACCATCACCAATTGCGCGGCGACGATGCAGGCCGAGGTCAATGGCGTGGCCATCTGCAGGTTGATCTGCGACAGCTTCTGGCTGACCAGCGGCAGCATCGCGGCATTGGCCAGGTGAAACAGCGCACAGCAGATGGCGAACAGCAACAAGGGGCGGTTGGCGAGCAAGACGTTCAGGCCCGAGGGCTGCTCATGGTCAGTATGATGCGCGGGGTCGAAGCCCCGGGCCACCTCATGGTCGATCGCCTTGCCCGGCACGCAACCGACCGCGATGACACTGGCGACGGCCATAAACGCCATCAGGTAAAACACCACCACCGGCCCGAATAGATAAGCCAAACCCCCGGCCAGCAATGCTGCCACGGCGTTACCGGCGTGATTGAAGGTTTCGTTGCGTCCGGTACGCCGAGTAAACGCGCGCGGCCCGGTGATGCCAAGGGAAATCGCGGAAATCGCCGGGGCGAACACCGACGCGGCGATGGCGCTGGCGGCCTGGGTCAGCGCCACCCAGCCAAACGAACTGACGAAGGGCAGCATCAGGCAACTGAGCGTGACCAGCAGCGCGGCAAGTGCAATCACCGCGCGTTTGCTGCGGGTACGGTCGATCAATGCGCCTGCCGGACCCTGGGTGATCAGCGCGGCAATACCCGCCAGGGTCATGACCACGCCAATGCTGGCCGGGTCCCATTTATGTACCGCCAGCAGATAAATCGCCAAGTACGGGCCCAGGCCGTCGCGCACATCCGCGAGGAAGAAATTCAGGCTGTCCAGGGACAAGGTAATGCGCAGGTCTGAATGATGGGCCACGATGCAACCTTCCAGGGCGCTGTCCAGGGGCCGGACACGCGTTGGGCTAGTGACCTGCGCGCCTGGCGATAAGTTTCGCGCTGGCCCAGGGCGTTTTTCTGCGCGCAAAAAAAAAGCCCGCACATAACGGCGGGCCAAGGGAATCACTGGAGTAGGTAGGCTTCACCCTATAGGCCTGAAAGTGAAGGCCTTGTGAAAATGCGGTGATCAAAGCGGATAAGAGCGCCGTTCATGCCCGGCGTACGAAGGTGCGCATGGTTTGCCCCGGGCCGGTACTGAACACGGTGGGCCGGGGCATGCCTTCATCGGCAGCGATAAATACAAAATGATCGCCTTCGAGCCGGTAGCTGGCCGGTAACGACTTGCCGGCGTCCGCGCCGATGGCGTCCACCCAGGTAATGCTCTTGGGCGTGGTGTCGGCGTCCAGGACAAAACGCCCCGCCAGCAAGAGATCGCCCTCCACCGTGACGACTTCAAACGTGTCGCCGCTGATCCTGGTGAGGGCACCTGGCGCGCTATGTGCATCGGCAGGGTTGAGTACGCCATTGTCTTCCAGGGCGGTTTGCACCCAGGCACCTTGCAGGGCGTGGTAATCCGTGACTGAAGGGGATGACATGCAACTTCCTTTTGCTGAAGGGGGAAGGGGGATTGTATCCGCACAGGGGCAGTGCTTTCAGGTGGCAGGATTTTTTCTTTATAGGACAGCTATTTGACAGCATTTTCATGTTGTATTAGCTACGCTTGTAGCGTGATTAATCCCACATCAAAATATCTTTTTGGCTACACATCGACATAAAGCAGAAATAATCCTTAAATACGCGGGATTTTTCGTCAGACTCAGTAGTCAGATTGCCATTGGTCCGCCGTGCTCAGGGCGTTGTCCCTGATTTGAAGCTTTTAGGGTTTCTTCGAGTGATGGCCTTTTAGTATTAATTAAGGTGTGCTTATTTTGAATCGTACTTCCCCGCCTGCGCCCGCTGTAGCGTCTGATGAAATTGATCTGTTTGAATTGTTTCACGCCATCTGGCGACAAAAAAAGCTGATCGTGGGGTGTACGGTTCTGGCGGGCGTTCTAGGTGCGGGGTATGCCTTCCTGGCGCCCAAGACCTACGAGGTCAGCAGCGTGCTACGGCCTGCGGCGATCAACGAGCTGGACGCGTTGAACCGCTCTGAAGTGTATAAATTGCCCCCCGCCGATGCGTTGCTCAAAGTGGGCGCGCAGTTGGACTCCTACGAGGCTCGCCTTGGGTTCTTCAAGGATCACGAGGAATTGTTCAAGGCGTTTCAGAAACCGGGGCAAACCCTGGAGCAGAGTTTTGAAGCCTTCAATCGGAACTCGGTCAATCTGATCCTGCCGGACCCGAAGAAGTCCGACTCGCTGAGCAACTACATCCGTCTGGAATTGCAGTACCCGACCGATGTTGATGGGGTGAAAATTCTCAACGGGTTTGTCGACTACGCCATTGCCGCAGAGCGTCAGCAGGTCGGCGCCGACCTCAAGGTGATCGTGAACAACCGGCTGGCTGAGCTCAAGGGCAAGATCGACGCCGCCCGGGCCAACTACGACACCGAAAAGGAATCGAAAATCGCCAAGTTGCTCGAGGCGGACCGTCTCAAGCGCGCCCAATTGCAGGACGAACTCAGCGCCCTGCGCTTGCAGATGAAAATGGAGCGGACCAACCGCCTGGCGGAATTGGCTGAAGCCATCGGCATCGCTCAGTCCATGGGGATCAGGACACCGACCACGCCATCCTCCATGGCCGACTCCGCGCGAACCGGCTCGAGCCAGGTGATGCGCACCGAAGTCAACAATCAGAAAATTCCGCTGTACTTCATGGGTACCGAGGCCCTGGAGGCCGAACGCGCCGCGCTGCAAAAGCGCACCAGCGATGACTTCACCAATCCGCGTATTGCCGAAATTGGCAAGGAGCTCCAGCTGTTGGACGCCAACCGCGAAGTTGAAGTGCTGCGCAAACGTGGCAATGAAGACATCTTCCTGCAGGACGTCGAGCCGCTTCGCGCCGAAGTCGCCAGGTTGCGTGGTTTGAACATCGACATGAGCAACCTGAAGCTGGTGACAATTGACCGTCGCGCCCAGGAGCCTCTGGCACCGATCAAACCGAAAAAAGCTCTGGTCATTGCGTTGAGCCTGGTGGGCGGGTTACTGCTCGGGCTGATGGTCGCGCTGGTCCGCCACCTCATGTTTACCCAGCGTGGTGCGGTACCGTATTCGGCATTGGAAGACAGCAGTTTTTCACGCCGTGAACGTAAGGACGATCAGCTTTAAGCCGTAGCGACGTCTCTGGCCGGCGGGTCCTGGGGGCCCGCCTGCGCAACCTCCCCAACACACTCAGTGGACAGCTTTTCACAATTCTTAGTTAACCTTTGGTTACAAAGTATGGCTAAATAACGGCCAATGGTCACACATCGGAGGGTCCTCCAGCCGGTCGTGTCGCCTGTATGTGAATTGTGATTTCAGGTGCTGCTTATCCATCCTCGGCCGTTGTGGGCACGCAGGAGCAGCCTGTTCTCTCCCTGACGTGTGACGAATCCCTTGAAACTCATCATTGTTGCTCTCTACGTTGCCTCCATCGCGTATGTACATTTGCGTGGCCGGGTGCGACACAAGTTGGGCCGCCAGCTCAGCGACCACTCGACGTTCCTGGCGCCGATCAACTGCTTCCTGTATCTGTTCTCCAAGCAACCCAGTCGCCCCTATCTGTCGCCCAGCGATTTTCCGGACCTGAGCCCGTTGCAGGCGCACTGGGAAGAGATCCGCCAGGAAGCTCAGAACCTGATGCGCGCCGGGGAGATCAAGCGCTCGGAGCAATACAATGACGTGGGCTTCAACTCGTTCTTCAAGTCCGGCTGGAAGCGCTTCTATCTGAAGTGGTACGGCGACAGCCATCCTTCGGCGATGAAGCTGTGCCCGCGCACCACCGAACTGGTGCAAAGCATCGGCTCGATCAAGGCCGCGATGTTCGCCGAGCTGCCGCCGGGCTCCAAACTGGTGCGTCACCGTGACCCCTATGCGGGCTCCTACCGCTATCACCTGGGGCTGGATACCCCAAACGATCCGGGCTGCTATATCAATGTGGACGGCGAGAGCTATTACTGGCGCGACGGCGAGCCGGTGATGTTCGACGAGACCTATATCCATTACGCGGAAAACACCACGGCCCACAACCGCATCATTCTGTTCTGCGACATCGAGCGGCCGATGAAATACCGCTGGGCAGCCGCGTTCAACCGCTGGTTCAGCCGCAATGTGATGGCCGCTGCGGGTTCGCCCAATGATGAAGGCGACAAGACCGGCGGCCTCAACCGCGCCTTTACCCGCTTGTACAAGATCCGGCTGCGCGGCAAGGAGCTGAAAAAGCGCAACCGCACGCGCTACTACCTGGAAAAGTGGGCGATCTTCGCTGGCCTCGCGCTGATCTTCATCCTTATCTGAGCCCCACCCATGGCGCGGATCAGTTCGGTGGCTTCGCGCCCAGCTTGTCCCACATCTTCTTGCTGATCTTCTGTCGATTGGCATAGCCGGCCCAGGGGTCGGCCTGCAAACTCTGCAAGCGTTCGTGCAGGTTGGCCACTGTCCATTGCTGGGAACTGCGCAATCCATTCAACTCTTCCCGGCTGACCGGTACCGAAACCGGCAGGCCGGGTCGCGCCCGCACGGAGTAAGCGGCAACCGTGCTGGCGCCCCTGGCGTTGCGCAGATAATCGATGAAGATTTTGCCCACGCGGTTTTTCGGGCCGCTGGTGGCCGTGAAGCGCTCGGGCAATTGCTGGGTCATGAATTGGGCAATGGCCTTGGCGAAGGCTTTCACGCTGTCCCAGTCGTCTCGCCGGGCCAGCGGTACGATCAGGTGCAAGCCTTTGCCACCGCTGGTCTTGACGAAGGCTTGCAAGCCCAATTCATCCAGCACCGAGAGGGTCAGTTGCGCAGCTTCCAGCATGGCCTTCCAGGGCAGGGCGGGGTCCGGGTCGAGGTCGAGTACGAACAGGTCGGGGGTTTCGATCTTGTCCGTGGTGGCGCCCCAGGTGTGCAGCTCGACCGTGCCCATTTGCACGGCGCCGACCAGGGCGTCTGCAGTGTCTATTTCCATCAGGCGTGCATGGCCGGGGTCCAGGGCCTGGTCCAATTGCTTGATGTGGGGGATCGTCATGCGTTCGATGTGCTTCTGGAAGAACTGTTCGCCTTCGATGCCCTCCGGCGCCCTGAGCAGCGACACGGGCCGGTTGCGCAGGAACGGCAGGATCCATGCGCTGGTGTCGGCGTAGAACTGTGCCAGTTGCTGCTTTTGCGTACCGCTCTGCTTGTCGATGACGCGATCAGGGTGGGTGATTTTCAGGTCCTTCACGGTTTTCACCTGCTTCTCGGTTTTTTTCGCCGCAGGCGCCTTGACCGATTTGGCCGCGCGCGGCAGTTCGTGAATGATCTGCGCGGCCGGCTTGTCGGTGCGCATGCCCACAAACGCGGCCTGGCGCACCACGCCTTCACGGGTCCATTCGGCAAATTGCACCTCGCCGACCAGGCTCGGTTCGACCCAGTGCACGCCACGCGCCTGGGCGCTGGTCAACGGCTTTTGCAGTGGCGAGTCGTCGCGCTCGAGCGCGGTGAGCTGGGTGTAGATAGCTTTCAGCGATGCCTGGTCGAAGCCGGTGCCCACGCGCCCGGCGTATACCAGCCCGGCGTCGTCGTTGACCGCCAACAGCAGCGCGCCAAACCCGGTGCGCGAGCCTTGGGGGCGGGTATAACCGACAATTACGAACTCCTGGCGCAAGCGGCATTTGAGCTTGATCCAGTCGTCACTGCGCCTGGACACATAAGGGCTGCCGGCACGCTTGCCGATGACGCCTTCCAGGGCCAGGTCGCAGGCGCTTTCGAAAATGTCGTGGTGGTTGGCCGCAAACGCTTCGGAGAAGCGCAGCAGCTTGCTCTTGCTGGCGGACAGCGCGGATTTGAGCGCGGCGCGACGCGTTTCGACCGGGTCTTCGCGCTGATCGCGGCCATTCAGGAAGGGCGCGTCAAACAGGTAATAGACGATGTCGAGGCTGCGGCCGATGTCGAAGGCATTCTGCAACGCCTGGAAATCCGGCAGGCCGTCGCCGTTGAGGCTGACCACCTCGCCGTCCAGCCAGCTGTCCTTGAGCTTGAGCGCTTGCAAAGCCTTGGCCTGACGCGGCAGGCGCTCGGTCCAGTCGTGCCCGTTGCGGGTGAACAGGCGCACTTCACCTCCCTGGATGCGCGCGAGGATGCGGTAACCGTCGAACTTGATCTCGTACTGCCAGTCACCTTCGGGTGCCCGATCGACCAGGGTGGCCAGTTGCGGGGAGAACTGCTCGGGCACGGCGGTGGCCTGCTTGCGCGTGCTCGCCTTGGGAGCTGCCTTGGGTGCCGCTTTGGTTTTTGCCTGAGCCTTGGCCTTGGGCTTGCCGACCACCGCGTCGCTCAGCACGCTGGCGGGTTCGGCCTGGACGATATCGTATTCGGCGATGGGCCGTGCCTGCTGGTCCTTTTCCTTGATCAGCAGCCATTGTTGCTTGTCGCCGCTGCCCTTGAGCCGGGTGCGCACCAGGGTCCAGTCCCCCGAGAGTTTTTCGCCGACCAGGCTGAATTTGAGTTTGCCGGCCGCGTAGGCCTTGTGCGGATCGTCATGGGGTTGCCAGATGCCGCGGTCCCACACGATGACATCCCCGGCGCCGTATTGGCCGGCGGGAATACTGCCCTCGAAGCCACCGTAACTCAGCGGGTGGTCTTCAACGTGGACCGCCAGGCGCTTCTGGCTCGGGTCCAGGCTCGGGCCTTTGGGCACCGCCCAGCTCAACAGCACGCCGTCGAGTTCCAGGCGAAAGTCATAGTGCAGGTTACGCGCGTCATGTTTCTGGATCACAAAGCTCAAGGCCGAGGCTTTGCGCTTGCTGGCCGGTGAGTCGCCGGCGGGTTCGGCGGTGATCCCGAAGTCGCGTTTTCGGTTGTACTCGCTCAGGGGCTTTGCCATGTCGTTCTCCAGCCAATGGCAGGCTCAAGAGGCCTTTTTGTTGGACTTCTTCGCAGCGGGTTTTTTCGCCGCAGGTTTGCCCGCAAGGCTGCGCTTGAGCAGTTCCGTCAGGTCGATCACATCGGCCGATTTGCGCTCTTCGCTGCCTTCGGTCGATTCCACGTCTTCGATCTTGCCGGCCTTGGCCTTTTTCTCCACCAGCGCCATGATTTTTTCCTGGAAGCTGTCGCGGTACTCCTCGGGTTGCCAGTCGGCGCTCATGTCTTCCACCAGGCGCTTGGCCATGTCCAGCTCGCCCTTGGCCAGGGTGGGTTTGGTCACATCGCTGCCCAGCTCCAACTCATCCAGGCTGCGCACCTCGGCGGGCCAGCGCAGCATGACCAGCACCAGTGCCGACTCCAGCGGCATCAAGGCGGCAAGGTGCTGCTTGGTATGCAACACCACATTGGCCAGGGCGACCTTGCCGGTTTTTTTCAGGGTTTCGCGCAGCAGCGCGTAGACCTTGCCGCCGCGTTTATCCGGGGCCAGGAAGTAGGGCGTATCGATGTTCTGCAGGGGGATCTGGTCGCTGGCGACAAAGGCGATGATTTCGATGGTCTGGGTCGACTTGGGGTGGGCTGAGCGGATCTCATCTTCGCTGAGCACCACGTAGCGGCCTTTTTCGTAAGCTACGCCCTTGACGATATTTTCCTTGGTGATTTCCTTGCCCGTGGCCTTGTTGATGCGCTTGTAGCCCACCGGGTCCATGCTGCGTTTGTCCAGCCAGTCAAAATCGACGCCTTGGGCAGACGTCGCCGACACCAGCGACACCGGGATGTGAACCAAACCGAAACTGATGGCGCCTTTCCAGATTGCCCGGGGCATAAGTGCATCTCCTACAAAGATAAGTCTGTGTTCTGGTGACTCGTGGGCCTGGGCAAAAGTTTCGGCGAGCAGATGCTCGGACAGATCGTGTTACACCTGATGAGCAACTATTTAATGTCGCCAGACGAACCCCTGGGGTAGCGTGTTATCGAAAGCACGTACTCCTCGGCATAGAGAGGCATCGTCATGAACCGTTATGTGCGTCATCTTGCAGCGCTGGTTGCAGTGCTGGCCTCGGGCCTGACCCTGGCGCCACTGGCCCAGGCGCAAAACCTGCCGGGTCGTTACGACTCCAACAACAGCCCTATCCACCGGGCCAACCCCAACAGCATGCAGGGCACCCAGCCCAATGCGCCGGCCGTTCGCGGTATCCAGACGGCGCCGACCCAACCTCGGCCTACCGTGGAAAACGGCGGGATTGGCAACAGCTATCCCAAGCGTGACGCCGCGCCCAGTCGCCCGAACACCGAAACCAAAGCTCCCACCTATGATGCCAACGGCAATCGCCGGTAAGGATCCGTCTTATGTTTCTACGCAAAACCCTGCTAGCCGCTCTTTGCGCAACCACGCTGCTGCCAATGGCTGCGGTTCAAGCCGCCGATGCACAACAGTTTCCCAGTGAGCAAGGCAGCATTACTGCGACGCCGGTCACCAAGGGCCTGAATCGCCCCTGGGCGGTGGCATTCCTGCCGGACAGGCAAGGTTTCCTGGTGACCGAATTGCCCGGCCAACTGCGCTTTGTCAGCCCGGACGGCAAGCTGTCCGCGCCGTTGACCGGCGTGCCCCAGGTGTGGGCCAAGGGGCAGGGCGGTTTGCTTGATGTAGTGCTGTCGCCCGACTTCAAGCAAGACCGCATGGTCTACCTGTCGTACGCCGAAGGGGGCGGCCAGGACGGCAAGGCCGGGACCGCCGTGGGGCGAGGGCGTCTGGCCGATGACTTGAGCGGCTTGAAGGACTTCACGGTGATCCTGCGCCAGGAGCCCAAGCTGTCCACCGGCAACCACTTCGGCTCGCGCCTGGCGTTTGACCGTGACGGCTACCTGTTCGTGACTCTGGGCGAAAACAATGTGCGGCCCACCGCCCAGGACCTGGACAAGCTGCAAGGTAAAGTCGTACGCATTTATCCGGATGGTCGCGTGCCCGACGACAACCCGTTTGTTGGCCAGCCTGGGGTACGCCCCGAGATCTGGTCCTACGGCCAACGCAACCCACAGGGCCTGGCGTTGAACCCCTGGAGCGGGACGATCTGGGAAAACGAACATGGGCCACGGGGCGGTGATGAAATCAACATCATCGAACGCGGCAAGAACTACGGCTGGCCGTTGGCGACGCACGGCATCAACTATTCCCTCACGCCGATTCCCGAGGCCAAGGGCAAGACTGCCGAAGGCACCGTGGCGCCGCATCATGTGTGGGAGAAGTCACCGGCGATCAGTGGCATGGCGTTCTACGACGCCGACCGTTTCAAGGCCTGGCAGCACAACCTGTTTATCGGCGCGCTGGCCAGCAAGGAGCTGATCCGGCTGCAGTTCGATGGCGACAAGGTCGTCCATGAAGAGCGTTTGCTGGGTGATTTGAACGCGCGGATTCGCGATGTGCGGCAGGGGCCGGATGGCTACCTGTATGTGCTGACGGATGAGGATGATGGGGTGCTGTATCGAGTTGGGCTGAATCAGGACTGAGTAACAGCCGCGCGGATCGTTCCCACGCTCCCGCGTGGGAATGCAGCCCCTGACGATCCGCGTCACCTGTGCGTATTAGGGACGCGGAGCGTCCCGGGAGGCATTCCCACGCAGAGCGTGGGAATGATCGGGCTACAGACTTAATTCGGACAATCCCGGATGATCATCCGGCCGCCGTCCCAGCGGCCAGTGGAACTTGCGTTCACTTTCCTTGATCGGCAAATCGTTGATGCAGGCAAAACGATTGGCCATCAGGCCGTTTTCGTCAAACTCCCAGTTTTCATTACCGTACGAACGAAACCAGTTACCGGAGTCATCGTGCCATTCGTAGGCATAGCGCACTGCGATGCGGTTGCCGGTGAAAGCCCATAACTCCTTGATCAATCGATAATCCAGCTCTTTGGCCCATTTGCGCGTGAGGAAGCCCTTGGCCTCTTCGCGGTTATGGGCAAACTCGGCGCGGTTGCGCCACTGGGTATCCAGCGTGTAAGCCAGTGACACCCGTTGTGGGTCGCGTGAGTTCCAGCCGTCTTCGGCCAGGCGCACTTTTTCAATCGCCGACTCGCGGGTAAAGGGCGGCAGGGGTGGGCGGACTTCTGGGTTAGAGGACATGGAACGGCTCCTGAAAAGTTATGAAAGTGCATCGACAGTAGTTCAAAGCCCCAATAGGGTCCGCGCCATCGCTTGCGCAGTATCGGCAGCCGTCGAATCGCCCATCACCAGGGCAACGGTAATGGCGCCATCGATCAGGATCAGCAGCTGCGCGGCCTGCCGCTCCGGGTCGGGGGTGCCATGTGCTTGACACAGTTCAAGTGCGTACTCGAACAGTTTCTGTTTGTGGGCCTTGGCCAGCAGGCGTACCGGGGCTTGCGCGTTGCCGGTTTCGCCACTGGTATTGATAAAGGCGCAGCCGCGAAAATCCGCCGAGCCGAACCAGCTTTTCAGCGCGCTGAACAGCGCCAGCAGGCGTTCGCCACTGTCTTCATGGCGCTCGACTTGCGTGCGCAGCCAGCGCATCCAGCGTTCGTCGCGACGCTGCAGGGCGGCAATCACCAGCTCATCTTTGTTGCTGAAGTAGCGATAAATGCTTTTTCTCGAGACGCCGGCGGTTTTCACCAGCAGGTCCATGCCGGTGGCGGCGATGCCGTGGCGATAAATCAACTTCTCGGTCACGTCGAGAATAATGTCGCGGGTTTCATTAAGAGTCATATCGTTCATGCCTCAGACAGTAGAACGATCGTTCTTCTTGGTCAATGGGCATTTTTCCCTGTGCGCCGACGAGACCTGAGCACCCCCATGGTGTAAGCTTTGGGCCTCTTCGGATTCGACCCATTGCGAGCCTTATGCCGTCGTTCTTCAAACGCTCCCTGTTGCCTAAACTGCGCGGTTTCCCGCTGTCCACCGATGCCATCGAGGTGCTGCCCAGCGCCGATGCCTATCGGCGTTGCCTGCTGGAAAAAATCCCCCAGGCCACCCGGCGCATCTACATCGTTGCGTTGTACTTGCAGCAGGATGAGGCGGGGCAGGAGATCTACGACGCACTGCACGCCGCCAAAGCCGCACGGCCGGCGTTGGACATCGTCGTGTTGGTCGACTGGTTGCGTGCCCAGCGTGGCCTGATCGGCGCCGGCAAGCAGCCGGGCAATAGCGCCTGGTACCAGGCCATGACCCAGCGACACGCCAGTGAAGTGCCGGTGTACGGCGTGCCGGTACAAACCCGCGAGCTGTTCGGCGTGCTGCACCTCAAGGGGTTTGTGATCGACGACACGGTGCTGTACAGCGGCGCCAGCCTGAACAACGTGTACTTGCACAAATTCGACAAGTACCGCTTCGACCGTTATCACCTGATCCACAGCCAGGCGCTGGCCGACTCCATGCAGCACCTGGTGGAACATGGCCTGGTCGCGTCCAAGGCGGTGCATCGCCTCGACCTGCCCAACCCGCCCACCACCCGCAGCCTGCGCAACGACATCGGTGACCTGCGCAGCCGCCTCAAGCATGCGGCGTATGACACCAGCGCCGGGCAGTTGCCCAATGGGCACTTGCAGGTCAGCCCGTTACTCGGCGTCGGCAAGAACAACCCGCTCAGCCGGGTGATCCTCGAGCTGATCGCCAGCGCCCAGCAGCAACTGACTATCTGCACGCCGTACTTCAACCTGCCGCTGCCGGTGACGCGCGAGATCAACCGGGCCCTGGCGCGCGGGGTGAAGATCGACATCATCGTCGGCGACAAGACCGCCAACGACTTCTACATTCCGCCCAGCGAACCCTTCAAGGTGATCGCGGCGTTGCCGTATCTGTATGAAATCAGCCTGCGTCGCTTTGCCAAGCGCCATCAGCCGATGATCGACAGCGGCCAGTTGAACCTGCACCTGTGGCACGACGGCGACAACAGTTACCACCTTAAAGGCCTGTGGGTCGACCAGCGCTACACCCTGCTGACCGGCAACAATCTCAACCCCAGGGCGTTCCGACTCGACCTGGAAAACGCCTTGCTGATCGATGACCCCCAGGGCCAGTGGCTGGCGCCGCGTGCGCAAGAGCTTGCGCATATTTTCCAGCACACCACGCGCATTGCCGGCTACCAACAGCTGCAGACGCTGGTGGATTACCCGGTGGCGGTGGGCAAGTTCCTGCGCCGGGTCAGCCGGGTACGCATCGAGCGGTTGCTCTACCGGATCCTGTAAAACCACCAGGCACACAAAAACACCCAGGCTCTTCACGGGGCCTGGGTGTTTCTGTGTGTGGGGCGCTTAGTTCAGGCCCAGCTTGCCGCGCAGCATCGACAGGTCTTCAGCCAAGGTATTGACCGGGCCCACCAAGGCCTTGCGGTCGTTATCCTTGACCTTGTCGTAGGTCTGAAAGCCACCGTCCGGGGTCTTGTACTTGGCCAGGATCTTGTCCACGGTGGCGAAGTTCTTGTCGACCTTGGCCAGGAATACCTTGTCTTGTTTCTCGATCTGGCCACGGAACAGGTCAACGATTTTCTTCGCACCGTCAATGTTGCCCTGGAAGTCGTACAGGTCGGTATGGCTGTAGCGGTCTTCTTCGCCGGAAATCTTGGTAGCGGCGACTTCTTCGAGCAGCGCTGCGGCGCCGCCGACAACTTTTTCCGGTGGGAAGGTCAGGCCGTCGACCCGGGTTTTCAGGTCGAGCACGTCGCTGTTGAGCTTGTCGGCGAGGGCGTCGAGGCCTTGGGTGGTGTTTTCGGAGAACAGGCTGTACTCGATGCGGTGAAAGCCGGTGAAGTCTTCGGCCTTCACGCCATTTTCGTGATCGTCGACCCGGGAGTCGATGGAGGCGTCGAGGTCACTGAACAGCTCGGCGATCGGCTCGATGGATTCATAATGCACACGGGTCGGCGCATAGAGTTTCTTGGCGGTGGCCAGGTCGCCTTTTTTCACGGCGTCGGTGAAGGCCTGGGTTTGGGTGACCAATTCACCGATCTCCTCGGTGACATAGATCTTGTAGTCCGACACCGGACCGACCAGGTCCAGCGGCGCCGTGGCGGCAAAGGCGGACAGTGGCGAAAGGGTCATCAGCAACGACAACGCGAGGGTCGACTTCTTCATGGGACGGTATCCGCTCTGAGTGTGTTTTAGGTAGTGGTAAGGTGCGTTGCTGCAAGCAGCGTGCGCCCGATGAAATCGTCGGGCCCCGTGACCCCCGGCAAGGTGAAGAAATAGCCGCCGCCGACCGGCTTGAGGTATTCCTCCAGGGGCTCGCCGTTGAGCCGGGTTTGCACGCTGATAAAGCCTTTCTCCAGGTCAGCCTGGTAACAGATGAACAACAGCCCCATGTCCAGCTGACCGTTTTTATTGACGCCGTTGGAGTAGTTGAACGGCCGCCGCAGGATCAGGTTGGCCTGGGTCTGCGGAGTGCGCGGGTTGGCCAGGCGGATATGGGCATCGAGCTTGGTCAGCTTGCCTTCCGGGTCCTTGCTGTAATCAGGGACCTCGGATTCCTTGTGGCCATCCATCGGCGCGCCGGTGGGTTTGACACGGCCGATGATGCTTTCCTGTTCCTGCAGTGGGGTACGGTCCCAGCGCTCGACGAAGTTGCGGATGATGCGCACCGCCTGGTAGCTGCCGTTGGCCGCCCAGGCCGGTTCGTCACTGCCTGGCTGCACCCACACGATCTGGTCCATGGCCTTGGCGTCGTTGGAATTGGGGTTGGCCGAACCATCGCGAAAGCCCAGGAAGTTACGCGCACTCTGCGCCGGCTCGTCGGGTTTGGCCGGCGCCTGGGGCGGTACGCTGCCTTCCTGTTTCCAGCGCACCAGCAGCAGGTCGGGCAGGTTCTTTACGATGTCGCGCAGGGCGTGGATGTTGGTGTCCGGGGTGTTGGAGCTGAACTGCAGGCTCAGGTCGCCGTGGCACTGCGAAGGTTCCAGCGCATCGTTGGGGAAACCGACCATGCGCGTCAGGCGCTTGGGCTTGGCCGCGCCGAGGCCGAAGCGTTCATCGAACAACGACTCACCGACCGAGACCGTGATGGTGAGGTTATCCGGTGTCACCACCGGGCCGAGGATGCCGGAGTCGGTGGGCGGCAGTTTCGGGTCGACTTGCGGCACCGTGCCGCCGGTCATCAGGAAGGCGATGCGCTCGTTCAAGGTGCGGAACAGGCGCTCCAGGTCTTCACGGTCACTGGCCAGTACGTCGAATGCCACGAGCATGCCGCAGGCGGGACGTGGGGTGACGATGCCGCTCTGGTGCTTGCCGAAGAACGCGTGGTGGTCCTGGGTCTTGTCACTGCGTGGCGCGGTGGTGACTTGCTCGGCGGTCGCCGCCATGGCCGGACAGGTCAAGGTGCTGCCGGCAATCGCCGCGCCGGTGGCGGCCATGCCGAGCAGGACGCGGCGGCGTTGAAGGTCAAATTGTGCTGAATCACTCATGTATGCGTTCGTCTCACTGCAGGCCGGAAAGGCCAAGGGCGGGGTCGATTCCATCGAGTGCGGCGGCCAGGGCCTTGGCCTTGTCGGCGATCTGCTTGCGCTGATCGGCGTTCACGCTGTCATAGGTGGCGTAGCCCTTGTCGACCTTGAAGCCTTGGAGTTCGGCATCAAAGGCGGCGAGGGCGCTGTCGACGTTGGGGAGCAGCTCGGCGGCGGACTTGGCCAACAGCGGCCGCATCAGCGCGACAACTTTGTGGGCAACCTCCAGGTTGGCGGCGAAACCGTTAAGGTCGATGTGGCTGTAGCGTTCCTCTTCACCGCTGTTGGCGCGGACATCCGCCAGGCTATTGAGATTGCGCACAACAATGCTCACCAGTTGCTCCGGCGGCAGGGATTGGGCCAGCAGCTGTTGCTTGAGGGTGCTGACGTCGTTGACCAACCGCTGTGCGACGGGCGCCAGGCCGTCGAGGCTGCGCTGCTGGAACAGGCTGTATTCCAGGCGATGGAAGCCGCTGAAGGCCGGGTCCTGTTCGCGCTTTTCAAAATAATCGGCGCGGGCGTTGATCGCGTTGTCCAGCTCGGCCAGGCGTTGCGATGCCGGCGCCAACCGTTGGTAGGCTTCGCGCGCCGGTACATACAGCACCTGGGCCTGGGCGAGGTCGCCGGCATCGATCGCGTGTTGCAACGCGGTGACCGCCTTCACCAGTGCAGTGCCCTGGCCGCTCAGGTAAACGCGGAACTCCGACAGCGGCCCGATAAAGGCGACCATCGACGGCTTGGCCTTGGCCTGGGCCTCGGATTGCGCAGTCGGCGTGACATGCAAGGTGCCGCGGGGGTTGCTCAGCAGACCGCAGGTGATCGCGTAGTCGCCGGGCTGCAGGTTGGCATTGATCACCTGGCTCAGGCCGGGGGCAATATTTTCCCGCTCTTCGACGACTAGGACGCCATCGAGGATTTCCCATTCCACCGCGCGGTCGGAGCGGTTGATGATGCGAAAACTCGCACGCCCGGCGGGCACCGTCAGGGCGTTGGGCTCGCAAGCGTGGCCGTGGATGGTCACCGCGATCTCATTCTGGTTGGCCTGGCGCTTGCTGGCAGCCAACTGCGCGGCGTAATAGAACAGGCCACCGGCGGCGATCATCACGACCACCGAGCCGGCCACGGCCCAGCGCAGCGCGCGGGACGACGGAACCGGTTGAGGGGTTGGGTTGGACAAGAGGCGGTCCTTACTGGCTGGAGACGGAAGAAGTGGGGGTGACAGGCTTGGCCGAAGGCGACGGCAGAAAGAACATCACCAGCGCCACCACCAGATAAATCAGATAGGCGCCGAGGGTGCTGACGGTCGGCGCTTCCTGATAACCGAACATACCGGCAAGCACTGAGCCCAGCGGGCTGTCCATGGGCAGCGCGGCGCTGAAATCGAACAGCACGGTCTGCAGGTGATTCCACACGCCCGCTTCGTGCAAGGCTTGCACCGAGTTGGCGAGAATGCCGGCCGCCACTACGAGGATGAACAGGCCGGTCCAGCGGAAAAACGCACCGAGGTTCAGGCGCATGCTGCCGGTGTAGATCAGGAAACCGACGATGATCGCCAGGATCAGGCCGAGCAGGGCGCCGATAGGCGCACCCAGGCCCTCGCTCTGCTGGAACACGGCGAGCAGGAAGAACACCGTTTCCAGCCCTTCGCGGGCCACGGCGAAGAACACCATGGCGATCAGCGCGAAGACTTGATGCCGCGAGCCGGCCAATGCGTGGTCGAGGGACGCATGCAGCGAATGTTTGATCGAGCGCGCCACCTTGCGCATCCAGAACACCATGGAACTGAGAATGCCCACCGCGACCAGTCCGACGATGCCTTCGAACAATTCCTGCTGTTTCTGCGGGAATTCGGCACTGACCAGTTCCAGCCCGCCGCCCACCAGCAACGCCAGCGCCGCCGCAAGAAACACACCGATCCACACAGCGGGCATCCACTGGCCGCGCCCGGTCTGTTGCAGGTAGCTGGCGATGATGCCGACGATCAACGCCGCTTCAATGCCTTCGCGCAGCATGATTAAAAAGGGAACAAGCATCGGGCACCAGGGCGTAACTAGATAGGAGGCTAAGTTGTAACATAATGATACTCATTGCCAAACAAGAAATATTGACCTTTGCTGAACGTGGGCTGAACGGTGGTGGCGAAGCGCAACCGCCCTTATCATGCAGGCCACCCGAACCGCAGCCGGATTGCCCAACAGCCCATGTCGGAAAAAGACACCATCTCCATCCACCTCGTGCGCGAAGCCCTGTTGCAGAGCTGTGCGCCGGGCGCGGCTACCGTCGATGCGTTGAGCAAAGTCGGGATTGACCCGGTGCTGCTGGAACAGCCCGGCGCACGCGTTGCCGCCACCTCCTATGCGCGCTTGTGGCGTTTGCTCGCACGGCGCAGTGATGACGAGTTTTTTGGCATGGACCCGCGCAAGCTTAAATCCGGCAGCCTGGCGTTCTTCTGTCGTGCCGCTATGGCACAACCGAGCCTAGTGGCCGGCCTGGAAACCGGCCTGGATTTTCTTTCACTGATGTTTGAGCGCCTGCCTGCCCAGTTGGTGCGCCAACAAAGCCTGGCGGAAATCGTGTTGCTCGAACCGGAGCGCGAGCCCAAGCGCGCGTTCACCTATTTCACCTATTGGATGATCGTCCACGGCGTCGCCTGCTGGCTGGCGGGGCGGCGCATCCCGATTCTGGCCGTCGAATTGCGCTGCGCACGGCCGGACTTTTGTGATGATTACCAAGTGATGTTTTCCGACAACCTGCGCTTTGATCGGCCACGCACCCGCATGATCTTTTCCGCCGAGTGCCTGGACCTGCCGATCAAACGAACCCCACAGGAATTGCAGCGTTTCCTCAGCCACGCGCCGGCCAATATCCTGGTCAAATACCGCGACCCGGAAAGCCTCGCCAGCCGCATCAAGCATGACCTGCGCCACATGCCCCCACACACCTGGCCGGAGACCGACGGCCTTGCCGCCACCCTGTGCATCTCCGCGTCCACCCTGCGTCGCCGCCTGGCAGAAGAAGGGCAGACCTACCAGGGCCTCAAGGACAGCGTGCGCAAGGAACTGGCGATTGTGTGGCTGGCTGAGCCGCAGATCAGCTTCGCCCAGATTGCCGAGCGGCTGGGGTTTGCCGATACGAGTTCCTTTTATAAGGCGTTTCGTAAATGGAGCGGGTCGAATCCGGGGCATTATCGGAGTTTGATTCTTAACGACGCAACGTAGAACAATGATCGTTCCCACGCTCTGCGTGGGAATGCCACCCGGGACGCTCCGCGTCCGCTTTCAGCGAAAACTCAGGCACTTGTGCAATGGTGACGCGGAGCGTCAAGGGATGCATTGCCACGTGGTGCGTGGGAACGATCAATGGCGCGGCTTGAAAGCGTTACGCAGTGAGCCTGTAGAATGTCAAAAAGTATGCGCGATTCAAACTTCCTGTTTTTTTAAATGACTTCTCTGTCCATTTAAGAATAATGTTGTGCTTACACCAAATAGACCAGCAAAGCAGGTTGCAGCAACTATAATCAAAGTCAACGAGAAGCCATAAATATCCAGCAGCCCGCCAAAAACAGTATAAGAGATGCCGATGACAACTGAGTTTATTAGGTTTGCGACAGATAGACAGGACGCTCGGATATGTGAATCAATATTTTCATGAATATATGTTTCATAGGAGGTTTCATATATTGAAGGGAGCGACATGATAAGAAGGAAGGTTGCCACCGAAGTAATTGTTCCAATATTTAATGATAAAATACCTAGCAAAAAAGTAACAGCGACGGTAGTGGTAAGAGCAATTATGCCGAGAGAAAATCTAGAACAAATAAAACCCGCAGCCATGAACATAACTGCCGATATGGCTTCAACGGCAGCATAAATGCCGGCAATAATAGGTACTTCTAAACCCTGCATGGCAAAAAACGGCTGGCCGTAGATAAATAGGGGGATCGTTGATAGTTCGAATAAAGCATATCCAATAAATAGAGGTATAAGAAGAGCCCCTTTTTTTGAGCGAAAAAAATTGACGAGCGATGTGGAAACATTTTCTGTTGTGTTATGGCCTACTCCATTTTCTTTATGGAGCGCCGGAGAGGTAGACGGAAGCCTCATTTCGGGAATGCACGTTACAATAAGTGCACCGATAAATTTTGATATCGCAAAAAAAATATAAACGCTGTTCCATGAGAAACTATCTTGTAATACACCACCAAGAAGCATGGATAAGCCTAATGAAACCGCACCGATAGCACGGGCACGTGACAATATCTTGGGATACTCTTCAGCTCGGTGTTCAGCCAGTAAGTTGTCATACAATAAGGCTCTGTCTGAACCGGAGCCCATCGCAATGCTGGCACCGAATATGCAGAATATAATCGCAAAAGGAATAAAAGAGGAGAATAGCAAGAAACCAATGCCGCTTATACATAACCCTAGAAAACCGATTATAAGAGAAAACTTACGGCCACATCGATCTGCGAGTAAGCCAGATGGGATTTCTAATGCTACACAAGAAAAAAATAAAAAAGATTGGAGTACACCTATCTCTCCTTGTGTGATGCCAAGTTGGAGCAAGTAAAGAACGAACAGGCTTCTTTGAACATCCATGTTTAGGAAAATAGACAAAGAATAGTATAAATTATCATTTTTTTTTTTTTAAAAACTTAATGCATTCATTTTATTTAAATACCTGTTTCTTTGTGAGTTCAAAAGATCTGAAATCTAAGCTTAAAATGCATGCATCTATTTTTGAAGGTCCAATCTTTGCCAAATATTGAAGGGCTTCCCACGCCATGAGGTTGGCGACAATCGAGTTTGTTATTCCATTGGATGGAAAACGTGCAGGAATAATTATTTTTTTACAAACGCTGTGTACTTCTCTAATCCAGCGTAGATATGCCTGGAATGAAGGTTTCTCTCTCAGAAGCGGCCCGAGTGTGCCGTTGTTAATACCAACGGCACCGAAAAGCGCTGAGGTGCCTGCCTTTAATGCTGCGTTAGCAACGTAATCCTGAATGGCTCCTTTAGGTTCATCAGCACAACAGATTATCAAATTTGCGCCCGTTGCTAATCGTGCTAGCTGTCTGCTGGAAGTTATCTCTAATATGATGGATTTTGTTTTTACTACTTTTTGATTTTCCATTAATCGCTGAGCAAGTATGTCTGCTTTATATTGGCCGATATCCTGCGCGCCAAAAACAAATTGACGATTAAGATTGCTCATGCTCACTTTATCAAAATCAATTAAGACAAAGGAGCCAACTCCTGAACCAGCAAGGCTTTGTGCAACTAACGATCCTGTACCGCCGCATCCAACAATTACTATTGACGAATTGTATAATTGTTGACTCATTTCTTGGTTTGGCGCTACTGCTTCGTTCCAGGACCATTGCACAGACTGTAACGGAGTCATCCCGCAAGGAGGGGCTGTATGGATAAGATTAGCCTCTTTTAATTTTCTAAGAAGGCTTCCTTCCGGTTCCTTCTCAATTTCCAGTACAACCCCTGTTGTACTAAGTAGATAAAGCAGCTTGGCAATAGCCGAGTTGTGAGACTTGATGTTTTTTATGCCGTCCTCTGCGATCAACTTAAGTTGATTGTTATCACTAAGAATAGCGACGTCACCACGCAATACCCAATGACTTTCTAATTTAAACAAGGGAAGAACCCTCCGTTATATGTTTGTCGCCTATATGTTTAACAAACATAGCCATTGGTCTATAAACTGTTTCAGCCAGTAGCATGGGTAAAGCGTCACTACTGGATCTGGAATAAAGTTTAAAAAAAATAGATTTAATAAGTTTTCTGGAATCAACGGAGGTTTCCAAACCAGATATTTTTCTTTGAAAGAGAGTTAGGCGCAAACTTTTCTCACTGGCGGCATCTACTACTAAAGCTTTCAATATCTTTTTTTCCTCATTTGTGAGCTCTTGCCAAATTTCTCGGCACTCCATAATCAGGTGAAGTGATTTTTCTTTATTTTTTTGTCTAGGCTCAACAAATGATTGAAGCAAAATCTCAGCCTCGCTCATTATTTCAAATGGGCTATGAAATCGCTGATAGTTTGCGAGTATAGGGAAAGAGTAATATGAAGAAAATGCAGACCATGACAATAGTATTTTTGTATTCGAGTTGGGAATGACATCTAAAGCCTTAGTCAGCCCAATGCCACGATACTGTGGATGTATAATGACCCGGAATGATTGCAATATAGATTTATTGACTTCTGAAAACTCAGGAAATATCTCAAAGGCCTTTGGCCATGGACATATACATAAGTTAACGCCAACCAGCTCTCCTTGAGAATAAGCAGCAACAACATGGTCAACTAGAGGGGCCAACATATCTATATCATTCGGGTTGTCATTTTCGTAATGATAACGAGAAAGTTTTTTATAGTCGTCTATGGTGCCTTTTTTTATTTCTATTTTTAGGCTTTCTAATATATTCGCGTTTTTTGTTTTTTTGTTTAAAATACGGTGTTTTCCGTCCGAGCAAAGCGCAATATGAATGTCAGGTTTTAAAAAGCCGACAATATCGTCATGGCAACTTGCAATAAAAGCGCTTTGTTTATTGGAGCGCAGGATTTTCCCTAAATTTATGGCGACAATGTGAGCTGTACGCCTGTCCAATCGTGTAGTGAATTCGTCAAGGATAAGTGGCCCGTTTCCCTGGATTAAGGCCAATGCAATAAGGAAACGTTCTTTTTGCCCATCAGATAGGTGAGAGAAAGGACCAATCAGAATACGTGGCTCTCCTAGTCCAAATTTTGAAAGGTAACGGATGACTGCTCCTGCATCGTCATAAGATATTATCTCAGCAATAGATTTCGCTTTATCAATGTGGTCAGGTATTTTTCTTATGGCTGAAAAGTGTTGAGATATTTCTTTTAATAGTAAACTTTTACCAACGCCACTTGCGCCTGTTATTAGAACAATTCCGTTTGTAGGAATGTCTAAATTTGATAGTGACTCAATCCACCCTTTTTCAGATAAGCCAAAAGTTTTAATTATATCCTGGCAGACTTTGCTTGAGTTGCCTTTTGGAGAAATATGTAGGTCTACTTTTGTGTGTATTATATTCATAGCATCGCTCCTGTCGGCTTGCTAGCTACAGTAGGTCTATCACTTTTGGAAATTAATATTGCTCAAACAGATACTTGGAATGGCGCCAATAGTAACGCTTGGGCATACATCGTCTAATAGATGGTTAAGCAATTTTCTATGCGGATTGCTAAACATAGATGATTTTAATGTATTGAAATATAGTTTTTGGGCTTGTGATTCATTTCGCCAAGCTGGGCATAACATTAATGACGCATATCTACCCCAAGCATCATCGGTTGGTCCAGAAATAATCATTAGACGCATAGCAGCTTTAACTTTAGGATTTGAATAGCTGTCAGAAACTGGAGTGCAAGGTATACCATTCTTATGAAGAGTCATCGCAATGGACCAAGCTACCGTAGCGTTGGGATAATAATCAGAAAATGCTAGAAGAAGACCATTTTTGGATGCTATAGGACACCAGTCTAGAGGTGTTAAATTTTTTAGCGGTACGGGGTCGTCAGATGGTGTAGAAGCCCTTGCCCAACCTACATGTTCTCCGCAGTTTGCCTCTTTTAAAATATTTTTAATTTCTTTACGGAGTGATTTTTTGTCATCCCCAATAAGCTCGCCTGAAAAAACAAGAACAGCTCTAAGGGACGTTTTTTTAACGATACGCTGCCCATTTACTAATGCGGTAGAGTTAAATGGAGTAGCGGTGTCTGCAGTCTGATTAATGATTCCTTTTTCGTAAAGAGTGATATTTTCTTCAGGATTGCGAACAACTTCTATAAGTATAGGAGAAATGCTGTTGTAGGGACAAAAAGCCTCCCACCGATTAGGAGCAATCTCACAGATCTGCCGTGCTCCAGGCCATATATCAGCACGAAACGGTATCCAGGCAGGGGACGATAGTAAACCTTCAAAGGCCGGCACCTTCTCTTGAAATCTGATAATGGCGCTACCATCTAGTGATAACTCTAATTTGGCTTTGCTCATAATTAGGTGGCGGACGAGGATGTCTTGACTTGCCAGATAGTTAAGCCCGCTTAGATAGTCTTCTCCTGAGACATTATTCAGTTCGCGGGTTTTATTGGCTTTGGGGGAAAGAATGTATGTATGCTCCTCATCCTTAACTCTGATATCACAGCCGCCTTCTATGCCCACGTTTGGGAGCGGTGTAGATAACGGTGCTCGTGGAGGAAGCGCTCCCAAGCTCGCTAATTGTAGTGCACCATAGTTGCGAGGGGATTTTAGTGATCCGGGAACTGCATCTACAGCAATTCTAACTAGATTTTTTTTGTTCACCGCGCAGCCTCCTTACTTTCTTGGAGTTAGTATGTGAAAGCTTTTTTATATTTTTGGATTAAGTTATTTTTAAGTATTGGTTTTTTTCAATAAGGTCCTGCATACTATGCTATAGGTTCTATCAATTTAAATTTGTAGGGTGTAAGGCTTCTAAGTAACTAAGGTTTTAAATAATAGCTGTTTAGGTAGTCTTCAGTTTTTTCTGCGGTATTTTTGAGGAATACGATATATTTTTTCTCGTGC
Source organism: Pseudomonas sp. R4-34-07 (assembly GCF_003852375.1). Taxonomy (NCBI): domain Bacteria; kingdom Pseudomonadati; phylum Pseudomonadota; class Gammaproteobacteria; order Pseudomonadales; family Pseudomonadaceae; genus Pseudomonas; species Pseudomonas sp. R4-34-07. The sequence goes on from NZ_CP027760.1 coordinate 2,793,418, forward strand.
TCGATAAAACTGCCGATTTGATGGGATAAGGGAGGGGGCATTGTTTTTGCTGCTTCAAATAGTTCTGCTCTAGCTTCTTTACCTAGATCTTCGATTTTACCTAATATGGGAAGAACGAATCCACGCATTTGTTGTTCAAATAGTGGGAATCTATGAGTGTCTACATGTAAGTTTTGGACGGCGATAGTGAACCCACAGTTGATTACATTGTGCCACCATCCGGGGGGAATATAAAATGCGTCACCTGCCGATATCGTACCTTCAAAAATATCGGCGCCTTTCCCGAGCACTTTATTAGCAGTTTCAATATCAAATAAGTCTTGTCCGTTCGAAACTGCAAAGGTGTGGAGTGGCGACACCATACGCGCTTTTTTTTCGCCTACAATCACGGTTAGCACGGAGTTAACGAAAAAAGAATCTGTATGCAAAGGGCTAGATACAGATTCATAGCCGATAAGTAAGTTTGTTGGTGGTATTGAAATCGAAGGCGGTAATTTGTACAGCCAGTTATCAGGAAAGCAAGGTAATGTCATGTCTATGTCATTTAGGAGTTCAGGAAACTCTTTATGATAGATCCATCCGCCCATGTATGGTGACTCAGTCTTATGGTCAATAAAGTCGTTGTTTTCTGCTATACATATATATTCCCTTAGAGGCATTCTAGCTTGATTATTGTAAGGTTCTTGCTGTTTTGTCTTGTAGTAACAGATAGGTACGTCGACATTTCCATAACTGTCTTTGAAAAAGTCTGCGGACCATCGCTTCATAGCTGGCCAATTTTTTCCCATTCTTTTTAAAATGACAGGAGTTTCATTCATAAGGTAGTTTTTTTGAAATTCCATTACCTCGCTAGCATCAACGCTTTCAAGAGGAATTATGTTTTTGTTTAACAAATGGATAATCCTGATTAAAGAATTGCTGTTGGTTTGATAAAAAAGGTCAAACTAATGAATGACCTTTTTTATGTTGGTGCTAGCTAACTACTAACAACGACTAAAAACAGCCTGAAGCATCAATTCATCATCTGCTAGGTCCATGAGGAAAGAGACGTCTTCATTTTCATTCGTGGCAGAAAAGCTGCTATCCGGTTCTGGTGCATAGTCATTTACTTCTTCATTTTTCATATTTTTATTCCATTTATTAATTGATGGGCTGGTGACGTCGTTTGATTAAGCAGCCACTGATTAATTTGACGTTCCGGCCAGAGCTACGCGACAGGCCTAGATTTAATCAAGGAGGATCCGCGTATGTGTTAAAGCTGATCAGTGACGTCTTGAGTAAAGACCATATTGGCAGTATCAGGCAAATGTACAGGTTGTGACTTTATGTATCAGGACATCTGCAAGAAGAGAAATGGCTGCAGTGTTAAAAAACACTTAATCCTGATCGCCAGGCCCAGCGCGGTATTAGGAAATTACTTACAAAGGACTTCTTATTCGGCTTACAGAAGTAGCCTTCAACATTTTAGGACGCTCCAAGCAAAAAAAAGCCCCACAACCGAATGGATTGCAGGGCTAAAAATTGGCTGGATGCGACCAACCAAAGGAGCTCTTTACATCACTTGGCGGTAGCAACCACCGTATCCGGCTGCCAGCCACCCCCCAGCGCCTTGTAGATCGCGACGATGCCGCGATACAGATCCACTTCGGCCTGGGCCTGGGAGTCTTCGGCGGCCAGGCGTTCGCGTTGGGCGTCGAGCAGGACCAGGAAGTCCACGGTGCCTTCGCGGTAGCGGATCGCGGCCAGGTCGGCGGCGGCGCGGCTGGATTCGCTTTGGCGGATCAGCGAGACCAGGCGTTGCTGACGCTTGCCGTAGTCACTGAAGGCGTTTTCGGATTCTTCCAGGGCCAACAGCACTTGCTGTTCGTAGTTCGCCAGGGCGCCATCGGCTTCGGCGTCCGCGCCGCGCAAGCGGGCGCGCACGCTGCCCAGGTCGAAGGCGGCCCAGGTAATGCTTGGGCCAAGAGCCCAGGCATTGGCGGCGGACGAGCCGATCTGCGAGCCGCGCCCGGCGGTGAAGCCGAGGAAGCCGCTGAGGCTGACCCGTGGGAACAGGTCGGCCTTGGCCACGCCGATGCGTGCGGTGGCGGCCGCCAGTTTGCGCTCGGCGCTGAGGATGTCCGGGCGCCGTTGCAGCAGTTGCCCCGGGTCGCCGATCGGCAGCGCCTTGGCAATCGCCGGCAGGTCTTTCGGGCTCAGGTCCACGCTCAGTTTGTCGGGGCGCTGGCCGAGGAGGGTGGCGATGCGGTTACGCTCGCGCACTTGCTCGGCCTGCAGTTGCGGCACGCTGGCTTCCACCGACGCAAGGCGCGCATCGGCGCGTTCCACGTCGAGTTGGTCGCCCACGCCGGCATCGCGCAGGCTGACGGTGATTCCGCGGGAGTCCTGCTGGTTCTTCAGGTTGTCCAGGGCAATGCGTTCACGCAGTTGCGCGCCACGCAGTTGGCCGTAGGCGTCCACCAGTTCAGCGATCATGGTGACTTGCAGCTGGTACAAGTCAGCCTCGGCGGCCTGCTGGTCGGCGTCGGTGGCTTCCAGGTTGCGCTGGATGCGACCGAACAGGTCCAGTTCCCAGGCCATGTCCAGGCCGAGGTCGTAGCGCTCGGTCTTGACGCGGCGGGTGGTCTGGCCGGGGATCTGGCCCTTGCCCTGGTCACTGCTGACGCGGCTGGTGATGGTCGGCATGGCGTCGTTGCTGGCGTCATCGCGGATCGCACGGGACGCGCGCAGACGGGCAAAGGCGACGCGCAGGTCGCGGTTGCCCTGCAGCGACTGGGTGACCAATTGGTTGAGGGTCGGGTCCTCGAACTGCTGCCACCAGATGCCTTCGAACCTGGCATGGTCATATTGCTTGGCATCGGCGGCGGCCGTGATGTTGGCCGCTTCCGGGGTCTGGGCTTTGTAGTCCGGGCCCACGGCACAGGCGCTCAGCGCCAGTACCAGCAAGCTCGGCAGGAATACTTTCACGCTCATTGCTGTGTCTCCAGCTTCAAGGCCTTGGCCGCTTTGCGTGCTTCGCTGCGCTCCACATAGCGACGGATCAGTACGTAGAACACCGGCGTCAGCAACAGACCGAAGAAGGTCACCCCGATCATCCCGGAGAACACCGCCACGCCCATGGCATGCCGCATCTCGGCACCGGCACCGCTGGACAACACCAGTGGCACCACACCCATGATGAAGGCGAACGAGGTCATCAGGATCGGCCGCAGACGCAAGCGGCAGGCTTCCAGTACCGCGGCGAGCGGGTCGAGGCCTTCCTGCTGTTTATCCTTGGCGAACTCGACGATCAGGATCGCGTTCTTGCAGGCCAGGCCCACCAGTACGATCAAGCCGATCTGGGTAAAGATGTTGTTGTCGCCGCCGGAGATGATCACCCCGGTGATGGCCGACAGCAGCGTCATCGGTACGATCAGGATCACCGCCAATGGCAGGCTCCAGCTTTCGTATTGGGCGGCCAGTACCAGGAACGCCAGCAGTACGCAGAGCGGGAACACGAACAGCGCGGTGTTGCCCGAGAGGATTTGCTGATAGGTCAGGTCGGTCCACTCGTAGGTCATGCCATTGGGCAGTTCATCCTTGAGCAGTTTTTCAATCGCGGCCTGGGCCTGGCCGGAGCTGTAGCCCGGTGCGGCGTTGCCGTTGATTTCAGCGGTGATAAAACCGTTGTAGTGCATCACGCGGTCCGGCCCCGAGGTGTCGCTGACCTTGATGAAGGTCGCCAGCGGGATCATCTCGCCTTTGTTGTTACGCACTTTCAGCTGGCCGATCTGGTCGGAGTCCTGGCGGAACTGTTGCTCGGCCTGCACGTTGACCTGGTAGGTACGCCCGAAGCGGTTGAAGTCGTTGGCATACAACGAACCCAGGTAGACCTGCAGCGTGTCGAAGATGTCGCTGATTGCCACGCCGTGGGTCTTGGCCTTTTCACGGTCGATGGCGGCATCGACCTGCGGCACGTTGACCGTGTAGCTGGTGAACAGGCCGAACAGCTCAGGCACGCCGTGGCTTTTGGTGATGACGTTCTGCACTTCTTTATACAGCTCGTCATAGCCGAGGTTGCCACGGTCTTCGATCTGCAGGCGGAACCCGCCGATCGTGCCCAGGCCTTGTACCGGCGGCGGCGGGAAGATCGCCATATAGGCTTCTTCGATACTGGCGTACTGGCCGTTCAGCGCACCGGCAATCGCACCCGCCGACATGCTCGCGTCTTTACGCTCGTCGAACGGTTTCAGGGTGACGAACACGATGCCGCTGTTCGGGCTATTGGTGAAACCGTTGATCGAAAGGCCGGGGAACGCAATCGCGCTTTCCACGCCCGGTTGCTTCAGGGCGATGTCCGACATGCGCTTCATCACGCTTTCGGTACGGTCCAGGCTCGCGGCGTCGGGCAGTTGGGCGAAGGCCACCAGGTATTGCTTGTCCTGGGCCGGTACGAAACCGGTCGGCGTGTGGGCAAACCCGAAGAATGTCAGCACCATCAGGCCGGCGTACACGAACAGGGCGATACCCGTGCCGCGAATCACCCGGCGCACGGTACCGACGTAGCCATGGCTGGCCTTTTCGAAAAAGCGGTTGAAGGGACGGAACAGCCAGCCGCCGAAGAGCTTGTCGAGGAACCTGGAGAAACGGTCCTTCGGTGCGTCATGGGCGCGCAGCAACACGGCCGCCAGGGCAGGGGACAGCGTCAGCGAGTTGAATGCCGAGATCACCGTCGAAATGGCAATGGTCAAGGCGAACTGTTTGTAGAACTGCCCGGTCAAGCCACTGATAAAGGCGGCCGGAATGAACACCGCACACAGCACCAGCGCCGTGGCGACGATCGGGCCGGTCACTTCACGCATGGCTTTTTCGGTGGCCGGGAACGGCTCCAGGCCCAGTTCGATATTACGTTCGACGTTCTCCACCACCACGATGGCGTCGTCCACCACGATGCCGATGGCCAGTACCAAGCCGAACAACGACAAGGCATTGAGTGAGAACCCGAACAGGTGCATCACCGCGAACGTACCGATCAACGACACCGGCACCGCCACCAATGGAATGATCGAGGCGCGCCAGGTCTGCAGGAACAGGATCACCACCAGCACCACGAGGATCAACGCTTCGAACAGAGTGTGCACCACCGCTTCGATGGAGCCGCGTACAAAGATCGTCGGGTCATAGGCGATGCGGTAATCCATGCCGGCCGGGAAGCCCTTTTTCAGCTCGGCCATCTTGGCGCGCACATCGTTGGAGATATCGATGGCGTTGGAGCCTGGACGCTGGAAAATCGGAATCGCGACGGCAGGCTGGTTATCGATCAGCGAGCGCAGCGCATATTGGCTGGAGCCCAGCTCGACCCGGGCGATGTCCTTCAGGCGGGTGATCTCACCGTTGGCGCCGGCGCGAATCACAATGTTCTCGAACTCTTCCTCGGTGACCAGGCGGCCCTGGGTATTGACCGACAACTGGAAGCTGGTATCACTCGGCGCCGGCTGGGCGCCCAGGGCACCGGCGGCCACCTGGCGGTTCTGTTCGCGGATCGCGTTGACCACATCGGTTGCGGTCAGGTTGCGCGAAGCGGTCTTGTTCGGGTCCAGCCAGACGCGCAGCGAGTAGTCGCCCATGCCGAACAACTGCACGTCGCCGACGCCGCCCAGGCGGCCCAGCTCATCCTTGATATTGAGGATCGCGTAGTTGGACAGGTACAGCATGTCGTAACGCTGATCCGGGGAGGTCAAGTGCACCACCATGGTCAGGTCGGGAGAGGCCTTGTCTACGGTGATACCGATGCGTGTCACTTCTTCAGGCAGTTTTGGCTGAGTCCGTGTCACCCGGTTTTGCACCTGCACCTGCGCGTTGTCAAGGTCCGTGCCCAGGGCGAAGGTGATGGTCAGGGTCAGCTTGCCGTCGGCGGTCGACTGCGAGGACATGTACAACATGTTCTCGACGCCGGTAATGGCTTGCTCCAGCGGAGCCGCCACGGTTTCGCCGATGACTTTAGGGTTGGCGCCGGGAAAGTTGGCGCGTACCACCACGGTCGGCGGCACCACTTCCGGGTATTCGCTGATGGGCAGTTGGAACAGCGAGATTGCGCCGGCGATCAGGATCAACAGCGACAGCACCGCTGCGAAGATCGGCCGCGAAATGAAGAACTTGGAAAAATTCATCTTGAGTCGTATCCCTTAACCGCGTGGAGTCGCGCTGCTGGCGAGCTTGGGCGCGGGTTTTTCCGGCGCCACTTGCTCCAGGTTGCTGGCTTCAAGCGCTTGTCGTTGTTGGGCCAAGGCGGCGAGGGTTTCCTGGCTGGCCATCGGAATGGTTTCCGGTGCGACCGGCGAACCTGGGCGTGCACGCTGCAGGCCCTTGACGATAATGGTGTCGTCCTTGTTCAAGCCGCTGCGCACGATGCGCAGGCCTTCGATCTTCGGCCCCAGTTCGACGGCGCGATAGGCGGGCTTGTCGCCTTCCATCACCAGCACGAACTTCTTGCCCAGGTCGGTGCCCACGGCTTCGTCGTTGATCAGCACGGCGGAGTAGGTGCCGCTGCCCACCAGCTTCAAGCGCGCATACAGGCCAGGGGTGTATTCGCCCTTGCTGTTATCGAACACCGCGCGCCCACGGATGGTGCCGGTGGCCGGGTTGACCTGGTTATCGACGAAGTTCATCTGGCCCAGGTGCGGGTTGCCGGTTTCATTCGACAGGCCCAGGTACACCGGGGTGGTCGCGCCGCGACGGCCTTGGCGGGCCAGCTCGGTGTACTTGAGGAACACACGCTCATCGGCGTCGAAGTAGGCGTAGACCTTGTCGGTGGAGACCACGCTGGTCAGCGCGGTGGTGTCGGCGGTCACCAGGTTGCCGGCGGTGATCTCGGCACGGCTCACGCGGCCGCTGATCGGCGACGTGACGCGGGTGAAGCTCAGGTTCAACTTGGCCAGGTCCAACTGCGCCTGGATCCCGGCAACAGCGGCGCGGGCTTCCTGGGCGGCGGTGGTGCGCGAGTCGGCCAGTTCGGCGGAAATCGCATTGCTCTGGCGCAGGCGGTCGCCGCGTTGCGCTTCGTTATCGCTGCGGGTGGCGGCGGCTTTCGTTTGCGCCAACTGGGCTTCGAGGCGGCGTACCTCGGCCTGGAACGGACGTGGATCGATCTGGAACAGCAGGTCGCCTTTCTTGACCAAAGCGCCTTCGGTGAAAGCGACTTGGTCAATCTGGCCCGACACGCGTGGACGAATCTGTACGGTTTCCGGTGCTTCCAGGCGCCCGGTGAATTCATCCCACTCGTTGACCGGCTGCTCGAGCACCTTGGCCACGCTGACTTTCGCCGCTGGCATGGCGGCCGCTTGGTCCGGGGTCTTGCCGCACGCGCTCATCACCACCACGGCCAGGATCGCCAGGGGGAAGCGCAAATGTTTGAGTGACTGTTCCATGAGGTGCATCCGCCAATGTATTGAGATGGGCGGATCATGCGCGGGGAGACGGTATGTCACGAATCGAATGAAGCAAAGGTAACTATCATTCGGAATGATATAAGCGCGCGGACAGCCCACTAGCATGGGGGTTTCGTTAGGGTGCTATCAATGCCCTTGATGGCAATAGTCTATTGCGCAGGCTGCAAGAGACTCGCGCGAGAGCGCCGTTATCCCTTCAACACCGACGACATGCCCGGATAGTGGGCGCAGATGAACTCAACAAATGCGCGAACCTTTGGGGCAGCGAGGCGCCTGGATGTATGCAGCACCCACAGCGCGGGTTCCATTCCGTGCACTGTGCCCCACTGGACCAACTCGCCACGGGCAAGCTGGTCCCCGGCAATGGACTGTGGAATCAGGGCGGCGCCTGCACCGGCGACAGCCGCATCCCGCACCATCAGTAATGAAGAGAACCGTAGCTTCGGGTTGGGCTCCAGCACCAGTTCCCCGCCATCGAGATGCCAGTGGGTGGGCTCGAAACTCGACGTCACGATAGCGGCAACGGGCCGGACCGCGCCGGGCAGCGGCTTGAGCACCGCCGGCGCCGCCACCACGATCAGTCGGTCTTTGGCGAAGCAGCGGCCAACCAGGCTGCTGTCCGGGCTGGGATTGATGCGGATGGCAACGTCAAAGCGTTCCTCTACAAGGTCAACCAGGCGATCCTCGGCGACGACTTCGATCTCCACTTCAGGGTAGGCGGCGCAGAACTCGGCGCCAATGCGCCCCATCGCAAGCTGCGAGAACAAAACCGGGGCAGCCACGCGCAAGCGTCCGCGCGGTGTCGAGATGCCCTCACGGGCCGCCGTCAAGGCTTCGATCACCTCGCCCAGCGGACCTTCCGTGCGCGTCATCAGCACTTCCCCGGCTTCGGTGAGTTTCAAGCCGCGTGCGCTGCGCTCGATCAGCCTGACGCCCAGTTGCTCTTCCAGGTCAGCGATGCGGCGCGACAAGGTCGCCTTGGCTATACCGCTCGCACGGCTGGCCTTTCCGAGCCCTTCATTGGTGGCGACGAGGGCAAAATCGATCAGCGCGTTCAGGTTCATGGTGTTCCACTTTTGAAACGAAGTGTCTGGATTTTGGCGTCTGTGCTCCGCCTGCGCAACAGAATATCTTTGAACACATCGCAGCGAGCGTTGCGGATTTCACTCACTGACTCACCTAAACCCACTGCAGGAGTTTCACCATGAGCATTCTGGTTATCGGCGCCACCGGCACGATCGGTTCACTCGTCACCCAAGGCCTTGCCGAGGCGGGCGCCGAGGTCAAGGCCCTGGTTCGCCAGGCGGGCAAGCGCGATTTCCCGGCAGGAGTAACCGAGGTTGTTGCGGACCTTACCGATGTCCTCTCCCTGCGCGCTGCACTGTCGTCGGTACGCACGCTGTTCCTGCTCAATGCCGTAACGCCCGACGAGGTCACCCAAGCCCTCATCACGCTGAACCTCGCGCGTGAGGCGGGGATCGAGCGCATCGTTTACCTGTCGGTGATTCATGCCGACACCTTCACCCAAGTGCCGCATTTCACCGGCAAGCACACGGTTGAGCGCATGCTCGAAAGCCTCGATATGCCCGCGACGATCCTGCGTCCTGCTTACTTTATGCAAAACGACCTGATGGTCCGGCAGACGATCCAGGACTACTCGGTATACCCGATGCCCATTGGCTCGGCCGGGGTTTCAATGATCGATACGCGCGACATCGCCGATGTGGCCGTGGCAGAACTGCTGCGCCGCGATAAAGCACCTTCCGCGCTTGCGCGCGTAACCCTGGAGTTGGTCGGGCCAACCGCACTGACGGGTGCTTCCGTGGCGAAGATCTGGAGTGCAGCCCTGGGCCGCGAGATCGCCTACGGCGGTGACGACGTGGTGGCCTTCGAAGGGCAATTGGCGGCCTACGGCCCCGCTTGGTTGGCGTACGACATGCGCCTGATGATGGCCGCTATCCAGACGTTCGGCATGCACGCCGCCGAAGGTACCGTGGAGCGGTTGGAGGCGATCATCGGGCATCCGTTGCGTGCCTATGAAGACTTTGTGCGTGAAGCGACGGCCGGCTTCGTCAGCCAACCGCACTAGCAGCGCCGAATAGCCGTCGAACCGCAGCGCTGCAGTAATTCAATCTGGTCCGCTGGCACCAGCGTCCGCAGCGTCTTGTACAGCACCCGGGTTTCCAGCAGGTTCCAAACCCGTAGCATGGTTTCCAGTGCGTCCAGGGGTTTGCTGATGAAATCCCGGGCGCCCAGGGCGAGGGCGCGCAGGCGTGTGTCGCGGGTTGCGTCGGCGGTGAGCACCAGGATCGGCAGGTATTCGCCTTGAGGGATGCGCCGGTTGAGCTGTTCCAGCACGGCAAAGCCGTCGAACTCCGGCATGTGCAGGTCGAGGATCACCAGGTCCGGCTCGAAGCTGTTGAACAACTCCAGGGTGCGCAGCGGCTGGGTGCTGCTCAGCACGTTGGTCAGCCCCTCGCGCGCCAGCAGTTGCTCCACCAGGTCGAGGTTCGGGCGTTGGTCGTCGATGATCAGGATACGCAGGTCGAGGTTCACGCAGGCTCCGGAAAAGCTTGGTCGAGGTGGGCGAGAAACCCAGGCACGTTGATCGGTTTGTTCAATACGGCGGTGGCGCCGGCCTGCAGCAACGCTTGGCGGGTCACGTCGCTGGCGTCGGCGGTGAGCATCAGCACCGGTGTGTCGCGGCTGATCGGTGACTGGCGTAAGCGTTGCAGCACCTTCAAGCCATCGATGTCGGGCAGCGCCACATCCAGCAGGATCAGCTGTGGCGCATGCTGCGCGGCGAGGTCCAGCCCCAGCTGGCCTTGCATGCTCGACAGCAGGCGTATGCCGGGCCGGCGTTGCAGCAGGGTTTCGATCAGCGCCAGGCTGGAGAGGTTGTCTTCGATGCATAACACCTTGCCCTGGAACGTGCTGACGACGGGGGCAGGGCGCTTCAATTCGGGCTCGATGCCGGGTGCGGCGCCACTGTGGGCGTGGGCCATGCGCACGAAGGGCAGTTCCAGGGTGAAGCGCGAGCCGATGCCGGGCTGGCTCTGCACCTTGAGTTGGCCGTCCATGTTTTCCAGCAGGCTTTTACTCAGGGCCAGGCCCAGGCCGCTGCCTTCCACATTCGGGTCGGCCCCCAGGCGTTCGAACGGCTTGAACAGTTGCCCGATGTGATCGGCGGCGATGCCGTTGCCGGTGTCGCACACCGACACGCTGATCCGCTGCCCCTGGATGCCGATCTCAAGGCTCACCTGGCCATCGCGGCGGTTATATTTGATCGCATTGGACAGCAGGTTCAGCAGCACCTGGGTCAGGCGTTGGCGGTCGGCGACGATGCCGGTATCCGCCGCCAGCGCCGGCAGCGGCTGGAGCTGCACGCCCGCGTCGGCGGCCATGGGCGACACCAGGGTCAACGCCTCCTGCAGGGCACTCGCCAGGGGGATCGGCGCGATGCTCAACGCCAGGCTGCCGGCCTCGATCTTGGCGATGTCCAACACTTCGTTGATCAGCGTGAGCAGGTGCTGGCCGGCGCGCAGAATGTGCCCGACATTGGCCTGTTGCGCCTTGGGCACGTCCATGTCCAACAACTGTGCGAAGCCCAGGATCGAGTTGAGCGGCGTGCGCAGTTCATGGCTCATGCGCGAGAGGAATTCACTTTTGGCACGGCTGGCGCGTTCGGCTTCCTCGCGGGCGGTGCGCAGGGCGATCTCCGCCGCTCGGCGGTCGGTAATGTCGCGGGTAATCTTGGAGAACCCGCGCAGCGCCCCGGTGGCGTCGTGTTGCGCGGTGATCACCACGCTGGCCCAGAACCGTGTGCCGTCCTTGCGGCAGCGCCAGCCTTCTTCGGTGTAGTCGCCGTTGCGGGTGGCTTCGCGCAATGCCAGGTCGGGGTGCTGCGGGCATTCCTCGGGCAGGTAGAACAGGGAAAAATGCTGACCGATGATCTCCTGTTCGGTATAGCCCTTGATCCGCTGCGCGCCGTTGTTCCAACTGGTGACATGGCCTGCTGTGTCGAGGGCGAAGATCCCGTAGTCCTTGACCCCGTCGATGATCAGCCGCAGGCGCTCTTCGTTGTCGCGCAATGCCCGTTCGCGTTCGGCCAGCAATAACCCGGCCTCCACCAGGCGGGTGCCCAACTGGCCGATTTCGTCATTTTCCGGGGGCCGGGGCAGCAGCGGCGAGCCCTGGGCCAGGCGCTGGGCGTTGCGCTGTACATTCTGCACCCGGGCCACAATGCCCTTGGACAGAAACAGCACCGCCACAATCGCCCCGAACAGCCCGCAGATCGCCGCCAGCCAGGTGGACAGCAACAGCCTTTGCCGGGTGTCGGACGCCGCAGCGCTGCGCTCGGCCAGCAGCGAGTCTTCAAGGGTGAGCATGGTGCTGATGTGTTGGCGCAGGGCATCGAGGATCTGCTTGTTGCTGATCAGGATGGCACTGATGGCTTGCGGTGTGGCCTTGCTGTCCTTGAGCATCTGCTCCAGCCCGTCGACCTTGGCCTCGATCAGCGGTTTGATCGCGCTGAGCTGCTCGCGCACGCGCTGATCGCGCACATTGCGGTCAAGCCGGCGCAGGGCTGACTCGATCTGCGGCTTGGCGTTCAGGTAGGCTGGCAGGAAGTCTTCGCGGTGTGTGAGCAGGTAACCGCGCACACTGGCGGCGGCTTCGGCGAGCAGGGTATGCACGGCCTGGATATCGCCTTGCACGCGCAACACGCGGCGCACATCTTCTTCGGCGCGGGCGGTCTGGCGCTCCGTGGTGTAGATCAGCACCAGGGACAGCAACAGCACCACCAGGGGCAGCGAAATGACCACCAGCGCCTTGCCGCGCAGCGGCAGGTCGGCCCAATATTTTTTCATCGGCGGCGCTTCATGGTGGCGTCACCAGGCCCAGGGCGATGCCCCGCACGGCGGCCTGGGTGCGGTCGGCCGCGCCGAGTTTGCCGATCACCCGCTCGACATGGGCCTTGGCCGTGCCGGTGGTGATGCCCAACTGTTCGCCGATGGCCCGGTTGCTCATGCCGTTGGCGACCAGGCCGAGCACCTGGCGTTCCCGTGGGGTGAGTGGCTCGCCGGGGGCGGCACCGCTGGCCTGGCGTTCGGTCATGCGCCGCAACAGCCGGGCGCTGACCGCCGTGTTAAGCGCTTCGCCGCCGGCGGCCACCTGTTGCAACGCCTGGATCACCTCGGCGCGGCTGGCATCTTTGAGCAGGTAGCCCACTGCACCGGCTTGCATGGCCGCCTCGAGGTACTCGGGGCTGTCGTCCATGGTGAACATCACCACCTTCACCTCCGGCAGGCGTTGTTGCAGCAAGCGGGCGGCGCCCAAGCCGTTGAGGCCGGGCATGCGGATGTCGAGGATGACGATGTTCGGCAGCAGTCGCTCGCACAGTTCCACCGCTTGCAGGCCATCGCTGGCTTGACCAACCACCTCGAACTGCGGGTGGCCGGCCAGCAGGGAGACGAAGCCGGTGCGCGTGACTTCATGATCGTCCGCCAGCACCAGGCGCAAGACGTGGGTCATTGAGGGACTCCAGGCAAGTGGGCTGGCACGCGAGCGTGCAGTCGGGTACCGCCGTTGACGGCGCTGGCGCAGGTAAAGCTGCCGCCCAGCAGGCTGGCGCGCTCCTGCATGGTGGCGAGGCCCAGGTGCTGGGCGTCATCGAGTGACGGCTCCGACGTGAAGCCCTTGCCATTGTCATCAACCCGCAGCGACGCGTGACCGTCACGCAGCGCCAGGGTCAATTGCACTTGGCTTGCGCGCGCATGCTTGAGCACATTGTTGATGGCTTCCTGGCCGATCCGGAACAGGGCGATCTCCACCTGGCTGGGTAAGCGCGTGTCACAGTGCGCCTGCCAGAGCACGTTGATGCCGGCGTCGCGCAGGCGGTCGGCTTCTTTGTCCAGCGCTTTGAACAGACCGAAATCATCCAGCACCGTCGGACGCAGGCCCGCGATCAGTTGCCGGCCCTCGCCGACAGAGTGTTGGGCCAGGGTCAGTATCGCCTGCAGGTCGGCGGCCAATGCATCCGGCAGCGGCGGGCAACGCCCGGCGAAGCCTTGCAGCCGTTGGTGCAGGCCCGCGAGGGTTTGCGCCAGGCCATCGTGCAGGTCGTAGGCCACACGCTTGCGTTCATCCTCCTGGGCGCGGAGCAAGCGGTTGACCAGGTCGGACAGGGTTTTGTCGCGCGTCTTGAGGGTGCTCAGCAGGCGATCGTTTTCAAGGTGGGCAGCCAGCAAGGTGGCGAGCAGTTGCAGCGATTCGCTGTCCTCATGCTCCGGCGTGCGCAGGCTGACGCTATTGCCCAGCACCAGCACGCCTATGGCAGGGCCGTCGCCGGCGCGCAACGGCACTTGCAGGACGCTGGGTAAGTCCTCCGATGGCCGATCCTGCCAACACGGCGTGCGCAGGCTGCGGTCGGCGAGGTGGGCGAGGCTGCTCAATCGTGCTGGGTTGCCATGGCAGGCGCTGGTGTGTGCGATGCCGTCGGCGTCCCACTCCTGCAGCAGCCCGTGGTCCATCGCCAGAAACCCACAGGCCCGCGCGAGTACGCGCTCGCGCATGGCGTCGGGGGCCAGTTCGCGCAGTTGTTGCCCGGTATCCACCAACAGGCGCAGGCGCGCCGTACGACTTTCCGACTGGCGGAAATGCGCGCGCATGGCCAAGGCGCTGCCGGGGTCATGGGGGTTGTCATGCACGGATAATGCTCCAGTGGACTGCGGGCGCGAGGGGGATGTATTAAACATCGTTGAACACCTTGGGCGCTATCTGCCAAATGGCATAGATAAACACCTCCGGTTGGCCGATGGCGGACGCGGGGGAGGAGGGCAAAGTGGGCTCAACGACGACCACTGGAGTAACACCATGAAATTCAAGATCGCGCCGCTTGCCCTGATGTTTGCCCTGAGCGCACCGATTGTTCACGCTGCCGAGACAGCCCCCTATGTCTACCGTGAGGTGGCCCAGGCGCCAGCCAATGTGAAAGACCGCGAGATTGCCGGGCTGTTCGACCGCTGGAACAGCGCCTTGCAGACCGGCAACGTTAAATCGGTAGTGGACCTCTACGCACCGGGCGCCGTGTTGCAGCCGACCGTGTCGAACCAGGTGCGCACCACGCCGGAGCAGATCACCGACTACTTTGACCACTTCCTGGCGCTCAAGCCAGTGGGCCAGATCAACTACCGCGAGATCCGCCAACTGGGCAGCAACGTCGCCATGGACAGCGGTGTGTACACCTTCACCCTGACCGAATCGGACGGCAAGGTGCGCCAGGTGCAGGCACGCTATACCTTTGTCTATGAGCAGGTGGGCGGGCAGTGGAAAATTCTCAACCATCACTCTTCGGCGATGCCGGAAGTGCAGGTTAAACACGCCGGGAAGTAACCGCTTGAGCAAAATGCCCATGCCTGTGCAGGTGTGGGCTTTTTGCGTCCAGCGCCGTTGAAGGGCTGACGTTACGCGGCTGTAATGCACGAATGGCGTTTTTCTTGCGCCCATTCTTTGCTCTATAAATCCAATAAATCGTGGGTAATCGTATAGTTTCAGACGTTAACACCCAAAATACTGGATTTAACAAGCTTGTTAGTCACTGTGGTTAATTCTATAGTTACGGGGGTTAACTGGCAGAGCATGGGCTGGGTACACACTATGTTGGATTTAAGCTTCAGCAAGCCGAGCGAGGTCGTCAAGCGCCTCTGCGATCGCTTGCGCACAGAGCGTCTGGCGCTGGACATGACACAAGCCGACCTGGCCGGACGTGCCGGCATCGGCACCAACACCGTTTCCAACCTTGAAGCCGGGCGCAATGTCGGGTTCGAGAACCTGGTCCGGGTGGCGATGGCCCTTGGCCGGACCAAGGAACTCGAAGGCCTGTTCCTGCCTAAGCTGGACAGCATCGAGGATATTCGACGCTACGAAAACAGCGCCAATCGTCTGCGTACCAAGAGGAAGCCCGGCAATGCTTGAGCAGGTGAACGTCTTCTACGAGGGCTGGGGCGAGCGGTGGCAATGGGGCACGCTGGTGTCCACGACCGCCTTGACCGGTCGCCCATTGATCCTGTTCGAGTACAGCCATCAAGCCAGGCAAAGGGGCTTGGAACTGTCCTCCTATACGCTGCCGTTGGAGGGGGCTCAACTGCGCCGCGACTTTCCAGACCATCAACTGTACTTGCCAGGGCCTGTTTACGACGCGTTGCCGGATGGGTGGGGCATGTTGTTGATGGACCGACTGTTCCGGCGCCGCGGGCTCACCACCGCGCGCATCGGCCCACTGGAACGGCTGGCCTACGTCGGCAGCAGCGCGATGGGCGCCATGACATTCGAGCCCGTGGTACCCGAAGGGCTGGAATCCACTGCCCACATTTCGCTGGAGCGGCTTGCCACCGAAGTGCACCAAGTGCTCCATGGCGATGGGGGCGAGTTCCTGCAGACGTTGCTGCTGGTGGGCGGCTCGCCTCAAGGCGGCAGGCCCAAGGCCCTCGTCTATCGCGATCTGGAAACGGGAAGATTCACCACCGCCGTCACGCCGGGTTTTGAAGCATGGTTGATCAAGTTCCCGGCCAAAGAAGAACAGGCCGAGGTGTGCGCCATCGAAATGGTGTATGCCCAATGCCTGCGCCTGTGCGGTATCGAGACCGCTGACACGCAGTACTTCAGTCTGCCCGGTGGGTTGGCAGCGTTTGCCAGCAAGCGATTTGACCGCCGGGACGGCGTGCGCATCCCCATGCAAAGCCTTGCGGCCTTTACGGGGGCCAATTACCGGTCTCCTGGGGTGTTGGACTATGTCAACTTCTTGCGGGCAACGCAGATGTGTACCAATGATGTGCGAGAAATGGCGGTGGCCTTCGAGCGTGCCGTCTTCAATGTTGCGTTCAACAACAGAGACGATCATCCCAAGAATTTTGCCTATGTCATGTCCAAAGGCGGTCAATGGAGACTGTCCCCGGCTTATGACGTGACCTTCTGCGAGGGGCCAGGCGGTTACCACCAGATGGACGTGATGGGAGAAGTCCTGTCGATTTCTCGCGCACACATGCTGAGGCTTGCCGAGGAAGCCGAGCTGCCCCCGGAGGTTGCAGGCCGAGTGATTGACGGCATTTGTGAGGTAGCAAGCCGGTTTGCAAGCATCGCCGAAGAGCTGTACCCACAGGCGATTACCCGAGACACCTTGCGCATGATCCAAGGTCGCATCGATCAGAACGTGGCTCTGCTACAACTCGATCAAAAGACAACCCTCAGCTCAGGATCGAAGCCGCCACGGCGAAAGAGCCCCTTCAAAAAGTGAAACGGCTCCGTGCAGGAAACGGTTGAAGCGCGCGGCATCACGGCGTAGCCCTGCCTGTTGGCCGCCAATCAGGCACAGATGGGCCATCTGGCCCATCACTTCGGCTTCGCCGGGCCTGTGTACCACGCTACGGCAGGTGCGTATGGCGAAGTCCAGGCGTCTTGCGTCCACACGCTGCTGGAACTCGCCCACCAACGGATCGTGCAGCGACCAGGCGCGGATGGAAATTTCCCGCCCGGGTTGTTTCTCAGCGGCAATACTCAAGTAGCGTTTCAAGGTTTCGCCGGCGCTACGACCTTGCGCGGCATAAGCGAGCATGCGCTCCGTGTAGTCTTCCTCCCAGGCGGCCAGCAAGGTGCGGACAAAGTCTTCGCGATTGCGGAAATGGTGATAGAAGGATCCACGGGTCACATTCAAGCGGCGCGACAGACTCTCGGCCGACACGCCAGAATGCCCCGCTTGGTCGAGCGCCTCAAAACCCGCCGCTATCCAATGGTGCCGCGTTAGTGTGCTCACCCGTTACTCACTCCCTATTTAGCGCCATACAGGCTGTGTATGGTGCGCAAACGATGGATAGGCTACGAACACCCGCATAGATGGCCGCTGCGTTTTGCAGGCCTGCCTGTTCATGGAGTTCGCCTTGAAGAAAATCGTTCTGGTTGCTTTCGACCACTTCACCGATATCGACCTGTTCCTGATGTGGGACATTCTAGGCCGCAATACGCAGGACTGGCACGTGCGAATAGTGGGTGCCAGTCCCACGGTGCGATCGGCGCACGGCCTGCCTGTTTCGGTGCACGGTCCGCTTCGCGAGGCCAACAGTGCCGACGCGGTATTGTTCGTCAGCGGTAAGGAAGGCATACCCGCTGCACTTGCCGCCCCGGATTTCCTGCCGGTGTTTGAACTAGACCCCAAACGCCAGCGCATCGGCGCCATCTGTGCCGGCGCTTTCATTCTCGAACGGCTTGGGCTGCTCAGCGGCCAGGCCACGACGCACCCGGATGCACGATCACAGCTGCAGGCTCTTGGAGTTGAGTGCATGGACCGGCCTCTTGTCTTCCACGGAAACGTTGCAACCGCTGGCGGATGCCTTTCGGCACTCTATCTGGTGGGATGGCTGGTGGAGTCCTGGTTCGATGTCGACAAGCGCCGTGCGACTTTGCTCCCGGTACTGCCAACCGGCCAGCAAGCGCTCTATGATGCCTTGATCGGGCTCAGTATTCGGCAAGCAGAAGTGGGCACGTTGACGACATCCCTTTGATCCATGCTCATGTCCCTTGGCACTCAGAAGAGATCCTCCCGATGCCCCGAGAATTCGCGCTCGTTACGGCCGTGCCTGTCCCCTCAAGGTCCGGCATCACCCACCTTTATCAATCGATGCACCTGGCTGACGCTTTTGCGATTCGGCTCCCGGCGGGCACGTCCGGTGACGCGGATGTGCTGGCGCGATTCATCCTTTCCCACCAGCCAGCGTGGGTCGGCTGGCTCATGACGGTGCGCGACACGATCGTTGCCTGTTTTGGTCTCAAGACCGCCAGGTACCTGGCATCACTGGCTGATCGGGTGGGCGTCTTCAAGGTCTACAGCACCCACCGCAGCGAAATCGTGTTGGGCGAAGACGACAAGCACCTGGACTTTCGCATATCGGTCATGTGTGCGGATGAGGCCGAGCCAGACGGCAGTCGCCAACTGGTTTTTTCAACCGTTGTCCACTGCCACAACCGCCTGGGCCGGGCCTACATTTTTGTTATCGCGCCGTTTCACCGCTGGGTTGTCAAGGCCAGTCTCGTTCGGGCAGCGCGCGTCGGTTGGCCGCTGGCTAGCTGCCCCTGAAGCGCAGGGCGCAGCGCTCCATTCATCAGCACTTCAGTTCAGCGAACGGCTGACATCATGCAGGCGCACGTCGCTCAGGTTGCCGGTGGAGGCCAACAGGTGCAACTGGGCCATCAGAATGGCATAGCGCTGTTGGACCAGACGTTGCTGGGTATCGGTGACCACCTGTTGGGCATCCAGCACATCGGTGTTGATGCGCGAACCGGCTTCGAAGCCGTGGGTCACGGTGGCGAGGTTGATCTGGCTGGAGTTCAGCACCTGCTTGAGTGCCTGGTATTGGCTTATGCCGTTAGTGACTTGCAGGTAGGCCTGACGTGCCATCAGCCCGGCGTTACGGCGCGCCTCTTCCACTTCATCCGCGGCCTTGCTTTGCAGTGCGTGAGCTTCGCGCACGCGGCTGCTGGTACGGCCGCCGCTGTAAAGTGGAACGCTCAACTTGACCCCTACCACGGTCTGGTTATAGCGATTCTGCGGCAACGTGACGTCGTACACATCACCGCCGACCGAAGCGAAGCGGCCATGGGCGGCGATCAGGTCAAGGGTCGGCAAGTGGCCGGCCCGTTCCTTGTCGATGTCCATTTCAGCCAGGCGCTGGGCAATCTGTGCCGATTGCACGGCCAGGTTGCCTTGTTGCGCGGTGCTGGCCCAATCACCAATGGCGGCGGGCATCGGGGCACTGAACTGCGGCTCTTTGCTTGACCAAGGGCGCGCCTGTGTGGCGGTCAATTGGGTGAGCGTTTCGTTGGCAATGTCCAATGCTCCACGCGCGCCAATCTGTTCGGCAAATGCCTGGTCGTACTTGGCCTGCACCTGTGCGAGCGTGTTGGCGGTGGTGGCGCCATCGGCCAGCAGTCGTCGGCTGCGATCCAGACGCTCGCGCAGCGTTTGCAGTTGTTGCGTGCGTGTATTCAACAGTTCCTGGTTGAGCAGTACATCGAAATAAGCGCGAGCAACGCGCAGCATCAGGTCCTGGCGCGCCTGTTCGGTGTGGACTTTACTGGCGCTGATCAATAGCTTGCTCTGATCGTGGGCGATCACGTTCTGCCAGCGCAGCAGTGGTTGTGTGAGGACTACAGCGTAGGCGTTGGTGTTATTGCGATTGCGGTGGTAGTCGGATGAATCCTCGGCATCGACCCAGGCCGCGCCGCCGGTGACAGACAAGTCCGGCAGCAGGTCGGCGCGGCTTTGCGGTTCCTTTTCCGCCGTGGCCAGTTGCTGGGCCTGTGCAGCGGCGAACTGCATGTCATGGGTCAGCGCCTTTTGGTACAGGTGATACAGGTCATCTGCTGACACCTGTGCGGGCGCGCAGGCCAGGGCCAGCAAGCACAGGGGCGTGAGCAGTGTGGTGGTTTCGAGACGCAGGCCTGGAATACGCAAGGGATGTGCTCCACTGAAAAATTTATCGACTGACGGTGCTTCTACGCATCATCAGCACCATTGGAATACCGATGGCCATCACGGCGCCCAAGGTGCCGAACAACATGCTGAACGCCAGCATTTGCCCCTGCTCGCGCGCTTGCAGGTAAGGCATCAGGGCTATGGCTTGCTGGTGGCTGGCCAGGCCCAGGGAGAGAAACAACGGGTCGGTCTCCACGCCTCCCCAGCCGCTCGCGACGAGACTGGATTCGGTGACGTGTTCGGAGAGCAGGCGATAGCGCTCCCACGAGAATCGCGTGAGCAGCGTGGCGGCGATGGCGATGCCGACACTGCCGCCCAGCTGGCGCATCAGGTTCAGGACCCCCGAGGCGCCGGAGATCAATGTCAGCGGCAGGCGGCGCATCGCCAGGTTGGTCAGCGGTACGAAGATCATGCCCAGGCCCAGGCCACGGATCACCAAGGGCCAGTAAAGCGTGTCCGGGTTACTGTCGAGGGTGAACTGGGTGTGCAGGAACATGGCATAGCAGTACATCACGATGCCCAAGGTCACGAACACGCGCTCGTCGATCCTGTTTTCCTGGGACAGCTTGCCGATCACCAGGGTGCTGATGGCGCTGGCCACCGCTCCTGGAAAAATCACCAGCCCGCTCTGGTAGGCGCTCTGTGCCAATAAGGTCTGCAGGAACAGCGGCACCATGAACAGGGTGCTGTACAGCCCGAAACCCACGCAAAAGGCACAGATGCAGCCCATCAGGAATTCTCGGTTCTGAAACAGCGCGACATTGACGATCGGGTTGGTCACCCGCCGTTCCCACCAGAAGAAGCCCACCAGGCTGAAGCTGCTGAGCAACAGGCAGGCGACGGTCCAGTTGGACGCCATCCAGTCCCAGTGTTCGCCGCGCTCGAGCAGGATCTGCAGGCTACCGACCCCCACGGCCAGCAAGCAGAAGCCGCTGTAGTCGACGCTGGTGGGTTTTTGCTCGTTGGGCGAGTCATTGATACACATCCAGCACAGCAGCAGGGCCACGGCGCCGATCGGCAGGTTGATCAGGAAGATCCAATGCCACGACAACGTGTCGATCAGGTAGCCGCCGACGGTCGGGCCCAGAGTCGGCCCCATCATCACGCCCACGCCGTACAACGCCATGCCGCTGTTGACCTTTTCCTTGGGGAACACGTCGTAGATGATCGCCTGGGAAATCCCCAGCAACCCGCCGCCTGCCAAGCCTTGCAATACCCGGAACGCGACCAGTTGCCACAGTTCGGCCGACAGTGCGCAGCCCAGGGATGCCAGCACGAACACTGCGGTCGATACCAGGTAATAGGTACGCCGCCCAAACCACGCCGACAGCCAGCCACTGACCGGCAGAATGACCACGTTGGCCACGACGTAACCGGTGGAGACCCACGAGATTTCATCGACCGAGGCACCGTAGGTGCCCATCAGGCTGGGAATCGCCACGTTGACGATGGTGACATCCAGCAACTCCATCATCGACACCAGCGTGACGGTGAACGCAATCAGGTAGGGCGACCTCATAGCGTCTGGCTGCCGTTGTGGTGCGTGGCGACTTCAACAAAGGCACTCATGCCCGGGCTCAACAGCGCCTTGTAGTTATCCGGCACACCGGTAAGCGCGATGCGTACCTGCACACGCTGAACCACCTTGGTGAAGTTACCCGTGGCGTTTTCCTGGGGCAGCAAGGAGAACTTCGCCCCGGTGGCCGGTGCCAGGCTTTCGACGACGCCGTCGAAGGTGTGCCCGGGGAATGCGTCCACGGTGACGCGGGCATTCTGGCCGACGCGTACGCGGCCCACCTGGGTCTCCTTGAAGTTGGCGGTGATCCACAGCGGGTCGGTTGCAATCAGGCTCATGAGCTTTTGGCCGGCAACCACGAACTGGCCGGGCTCCACCTCTTTTTTCGAAACAATGCTGCGCACCGGCGCGGTCTGGCGGGCGTCGTTCAGCTTGATCCTGGCTTGTTCCACTTCGGCTTGCGCGGCGGCGATCCGGTAGTCCTGCACCTTGAGTTCAGCCTTGTTGGCCAAGGTACTTTGAGTGGCGGCCTGGGTATTACTGCGCGCCACTTCCTGAGCATGACGAAGGGCGTCGAAACGCGCCTTGGCCACTTCCTGGTCCTGAATGCTCAGCGCACCTTGAGCACCCAGGCGACGGGCACGTTGGTAGTCGTTACGCGCTTGCTCAAGGTTGGCGCTCGACTGCGCCAGGGCCGCCTGCGCGGCTTCGCGCAGGGCAACCGCACCGAGGACCTGGCTGTCCAGCGCACCCGGGGCTCCGGCGCGCCCGGCGGCGGCAAGCAACGCTTGCCATTGTGCTTCGCGCTGCTGCAGCTGGTAGTGATATTCACTGTCGCGGATTTGAAACAACAGGTCACCGCTTTGTACTGTGACGTTGTCCATCACCGGCACACTGATCACGACGCCCGATAGCTTGGCCCGCACCGGGATAATCACCCCATCGAGTTCTGCATTGTCGGTACTCACGTAGGTGCTGGAATACTGCCAGCGCTGCCAGCCCAGCATCAGCAGCCCGCCCACCACGACGCCGCACAGCGTCAGTTTTACCAGCTTGCCTTTGGTCATGAGGTACTCCCTGTAGTTGCGCGTCTGTGTCAAGCAGGCTCAGAAACGGTTTCGACCTCACGCACAGGGCGATCCGCAGTGGAATGGGCCTTGTCCAGCAGGAACTGGTGCACGCTGTTCCACAGCTCGATCCGTGAATTGATCGCGGTCTTGGCACTCTCGACCATATGCAGGTGTTGCGCAGGTGTGGTGACGATCTCGGCGATGATGCGCTTGGCTGCCGGACCATGGTCGTCGCCGTCCATTTCGATGTGGCGCTTCAAGTAGTACGTGAGCATCGGTACATCGTGCTCACTGACCGACCATTGCGACAACAGTCGGCCGAACATATCGGGGATGATGTCTTCACGACCAAAGAAAAAGTACGCCAGCACCGCTTCGGTCGTGCCGTGTTGTGCAATGTCGAGGGTCTGGCACATGAACACTTTGGCGGCCGTTGGGATAGCCGGGTCGTTGAGCGCCTTTGCCAGGGGGACCTGGGCCTTGATCGCTGCCAGGAAGCGGCGGAATACCGTGCTGTCGGCACCGATTTCATCCATGGCCGTGAGGTACAGGTCCAAGTGGCTGATAAAACCGCCATCGGGGTGTTCGTCGGTTTCTTCGCCGACCACGATTTCATTGATCAGACGGGCGGCGGTGATGTGTACCGGCGGCACCCAAGGCAACTCCACACAGGTAAGGTCGCGCTGGATGCGCTTGAGCAAGGTCATGAAGTCCCACACGGCGAACACATGAAACTCCATCAGGGTGCGCACGTCTTCTACGGTGCGGATGTTTGCAAACAGCGGATGGCTGAACAGCTGTTCGCGTTCGGTTTCAATGTGGCTATCGATGTTAAAAGGCATAGGTGCTCCTGCGGCCTGAGGGTTCAGGCGGAAAATCCATGGGGAAATTAAGGGTGTTTGTCGTTCAGCGTGTTTCCACGATAGGGGTGGCGACTGCAGGCGTATCGGAAGGACCGAACGAAGCGCTTTTCAAGCAGGTATTGCCGGCCTGCATACCACCCCGCGTCCAACAGGTGGCGGTGTACCTGGGGCAGTCGCCAGCAGGGTACCGCGGGATAAAAATGATGCTCCAGGTGAAAGTTCGAGCCGGCGTGCAGCCAGGTGTTGACGCGCGAGGTGCGTGAGCGCGCTGGCGGCTGTTGATGGCCCGCTTCGAAAGCATGTTCCTGATAGGCATTGACCGCCGAGATCAGGAACGCCACCGCCAGGCTCAAGGAAAACCCCAGAAGCAGCCCGTCGATGCGCCAGATAACCAGCCCGTAAAGGCTGAGCCATCCAGCCTGGCAGGCAATATTGCAGCGAGCCAGCCGTTGCACCTCAATCGCACTCAGCGGCAGTGGCGATGGCGTGTTCAGTGGGCCGAAGGCCAGGCGCCAGGTGGCCTGCAGATAGCGCAGGGTGGCGACCAGGCGCGACAGCATGATGCGGCTTGCCAGCGTGTGGTAACGCGAAAAGAGCCGGTAGTCCGGGTCCTTCTCGCTGTTGCTGTAACGATGGTGTTGCCAATGGTCCACGAAATAACCGGTCACGCAGAACCCTGGCAGCAACGAACTGGTGGCAATGCCCAAGTAGCAACTGTGCAAGGGGTTCGCACTCAAGTTGAAGTGGAAACCTTCATGCCCAAGGATCGCTTGCAGAAACAACCCATATCCGGCCAATACCACCAACGGCGAGCACACCAGCACCCAAAACACGGAGGAGGTGTTCACCACCCACACAAACAGCGCGAGAGGTAACAGGTAGAGACTCAAGGCGTAGACAATGATCAGCAACGATTCTCCTGATCGGGCCCTGAACAAGGCACGGTCGAGGCGGACCTGGGGTTTGGGGTGCAGGTGACTGGCCATTGGCGGCGGCTTACTCGATCAGTTCAGGCTTGAGCGCCAGGTGGCCGCCACGCGTGAGCGTGCGCAGGCGCAGGGCGATAAAGGTATCAACCACGCTTGGCATGCAGCGCGCGGTGTACATGGCCAGCGTGCCCATGAACGTCAGCCCACGGTTGCGCAGGCCATTTTTCTGGCAGGCGCGCACCAGGCCGGCAGCGGCTGCCTCCAGTTTTTCTTCCAGCGACAGCAGGGTCTTGTCACCCCACTTGAACGTCACCAGGCGCTTGACCGACAGGCCCACACGCTGCGCCGGCAAGTGGATCGCAGTGTCAATGAACCCTGGGTACACCGTGACCACGTCGAGTTCGCCGCGATACTGCATGCGCAATACATCCGAATAAGCGCTCAGTGCGCGTTTGCTGGCAGCGTAGGCGGCCACGTAGGGCGCGTTCACCAGCGCGAACAGTGACGACACGTTGACCACTTTGCCGCGTTTGCGCAGCAACCCCGGCAGGAACCCCGAAACCAATTGCCACGGCGCGAACAGATTCACATCGACCGCGCGGGTCACTTCATCGGTAACGCCGGTTTCGCCGCGTTCCAGGGTGAGGATGCCGGCGTTATTGACCAAAATGTCGATGTCACCGAAATCGGTGCTGATAGCGCTGATTGCGGCGGCCAGGGCGTGACGGCCGCACAGGTCGACTTGATAAAACGCGTCCAGCAAGCTGCCGTCCTGCGGCGTAAGGATGTCTAGACCAATCACCGTGGCGCCCTGTTGCTTGAGCTTGCTGGCGGTCGCCAAGCCCAGGCCGCGCGCAGTGCCGGTGATTACGATGATTTTTCCGAGCAGGTTCATGGGTGCGCTCCGGTCATGCTGAAGGTTGAGTCGGTCAAGTAGGTGTCGAGGTTGGTCGCCATCGAGATCTTTGCCGGGGGATGGAATTGCAGGCCGCGGCAGGCCAGTAAGCCGTTGGAACTCTGGTTGCTGGTGATGAACGCCATCCCGCCCAACATGGCGTGGGCCTGGTCGGAAAGCTGGGCAAGCCGCTGCTCGATGCCGTAGCGGACCAGCAGCAGGCGGGCCAGCACGTTCGGCAAGTCCTGCGGGTTGCGCTCGATATCCAGGGCTGCGCCTTCCAGCGCACTGATCGCCAATTGCAGGTCGGCTGCCAGGTCCACGCGGTGATGCGCGCTCCAGCGTGCAGCGTCGGTCACTGACTCGACCAGACCCGCGCAGGCGCCTACATAAGACGCGCAAATCAGCAGTTCGAACCAGATAAACCCCACGGTCTGCACGTCACCCAGCAGGTGGGTGTAGCCGGCGGAAAACAGCATTCGCTCAGGCACCAGCACTTTGTTCAGGCGCACTTCGATGCTTTCAGCAGCGGCCAGGGCGCTGTTCTGCCAGAAGGCACTGCGGCTGATGCCCGATGCAGTGGCGGGAATCAAAGCGACCATCAGTTCTTCACCCGCCGGGGTTTGGCGGATATAGCTGGCAGTGAGCAGGTCCATCGACTGCCCGAGGCAGCAGGGCTTTTTGCTGCCGCTGAGCAATACCCCTTCTGGGGTGTGCACCGCCTGCATGGCCGAATCGAGGATCCCGGCGCCCGATGTGCCCTCGGCAAATCCCGACGACAGCAGCAGGCGGTTTTGTGCGACGGCGGCCAGCAACAGGCCTTCGGCGCCGCCGCCGTTTTGTGTGAGTGCCAACAAGCTCGCCACGGAAAACTGGTGCATGGTGCTGGCAACCGCCAGTGAGGGTGACCGTGCGCCAATAGCGATCTGCACATGCATTGCGTCGAGGATGTCCGCACCCAGCCCGCCTGCTGCGCGGTTGACCAACAGGCCCACCGGGCCATGTTGCTTGAACAGGGCGATGACGTCGCTTTGGGGGGCTTCGCGCTGGCCGGCCGGGATCGCCGCCAGACGCTCGTCAAAACCCGGGGCGTAGCGTTGAAGCAGGGCGCGCGAGCGGTTCAGCAGTGACAGTGACATGGTTCACGCCTTCAAGTAGCTCGCCGGAAACAGGCCGGTGATGATTGAGTGGATGTTTTCCCGAATGGCCTGTGTGGCCACCGGGTCGAGCATGTCCGCGAGCATCGGAAGGCCCAGGTCGAAGCGGGATTCAAAGGTGATGATCGAGTCTTTGCCGTCCGGCAAAACGTGCCAGGTACCGGAGAAGTGATCGACATCGCCGGCCATTTGCTCGAAATGAATTTCCCGGGTCTGGGCATTGAACGTGTCGCGCTCCTGCCACTTGAGGATGCCGCTGTGGAAGTTGACCTCCCAGGAGGTGAACGAGACCTGGTCGCTGACTTTGTTGACGGTGATGTTACGCACCGATTTACACAGCTCGACGTACTTGCTGAAATCGCTGATCACGGCAAATACTTCATCAGCGCAGGCATGGGGAATATGGGCCTGCACGTTGACTTCTTGCATGGGGAAAAACTCCATTCAAAGGGATGGCATTGAGGTGGCCAGCGCCTGCGCGAAGCCTTCGAGCAACCAGTTGCAATCCTCAGCGCTCAACAACGGCGACGGCGTGAGCCTCAGCACCCGATGGTCATTGAGCGAGTGGCACACAATGACTCGTTGCTCGATAAGGGCCATGACCATGTTTGCTGCGATCGACGCGTCGGCAAATTCAAAGCCGAACAGCAAACCCGCGCTGCGCAGCTCGACGCGCTCGGCCCAGCCCCGTTGTTGCAACAGCGCGCTGAAGCGGGCATGCAGGTCCTGGCCGAGCAGCCGAGCACGCGCTACCAGGTCTTCTTGCACCATTACCTGCAGCGTGGCCTGTACCGCCGCCATCGCCAGCGGATTGGCGCCAAAGGTCGAGGTATGGACCGTGGGGTTGCGGTTGAAAGGCGCATAGATCGTAGCGCTGGCAACCATGGCACTCACCGGTACGCAGCCGCCCGACAGGCTTTTACCTACCAGCATGATGTCGGGCACCACCTGCTCATGGTCGCAGCCCCACCAGTAGCCGGTGCGGCCCAGGCCCGACTGGATTTCATCGATAATCAGCACGGCGCCATATTGATTACACAGCTCGCGTACGCGTCGAAGGTAGCCCGGTGGCGGCAGGACCACCCCAGCTTCGGCCTGGATCGGTTCGAGGATCACGCAAGCCTTTTGCGACGATGCCCGCAGTTGCAGCTCCAGTGCCACGCTGTCGCCAAACGGCACAAAGTCGCTGTCGCTGAGCAATCCACTGAACGGCTCGCGATAGCTTTCGCGGCCGGTGACGGCGAGGGCACCGAGGGTCTTGCCGTGGAAGCCGCCGAGAGTTGACAACGTGCGGCGGCAGCCGTTGAGGCGGGCGAGTTTAAGACCGGCTTCAGTGGCCTCGGCGCCCGAGTTGCAAAAGAACACATACTCAAGATTGCCTGGGCAATGTGCAGCCAGTGCGTGCGCGGCGAAAGCCTGCTGCGGATTGAGCAACAGCTTGCTCGCCAGCGCATTTTTCTGCAGTTGCCGGGCGACCGCTTCCACGATCACCGGATGGCCATGGCCCAGGAAAAACACGCCGTATCCGCCGGCGTCCAGGTACTGGCGGCCTTGGTCGTCATAGATGTAGACGCCACGGCTGGACTGCTCGATCGGCAGGTTCATCAGCGAAGCGAGGCGTGCGTAGCCCGAGTTGACGTGCTTGCGTAAATACTGGTCGACCTGTGCGGCGTCGATGGCGGGTTCGACGACAAGCGGTTTCATGCCGCGCTCGCTTGTGTGGACGGTAACACCGGCTGCTTGAGCATCCTCGTCAAGGCTCCCAGCTTGGGTGCCAGGTGGTTGAGCGACAGCAGTAACTCACGGCTGACATCGCGCTGGCTGAACGCCGTTTCGCCGAGTAACTGCGGCAAGGACGTGGGCAGCGGCGTGCGCAGGCAGGCATAGCGGCACAGCTGCGTGGCGCGGGTCAGGGCGGCCTGGATATTGCCGGTCAGCGCCGGAAGAAATACCGGGCGGATCAACCGTTCGTAAATGTCCGGCGCCAGGCATCGTGGCCGTGTGAACGGTTGCGCCTGGGCTTGCATGGACTGGCACATCAGGTCCAGCAGACCATCTAGATCAAGGGACTGGGGACCGCTCGTAAGAAAATAGTCTTCGCCGATCAAACGCTGGCGCAGCGCATTGGTAATGGCCTGTGCCGCGACATCACGGGCGATCAGGTCGACATAGCCGGCAGACGGGCAGGGCACGATGGGCAGCACGCCGGACATCATCAGCCCCATGGTCATATGGAAGCCCTGGAAGTTAGGCATGAACCCGGTCTTCGCATCGCCAATGATGATGGATGGACGAAAAATCGACACATCGATACCGGCCGAGCGAACCAAGGTTTCGGCTTGGCGCTTGGCGACTTCGTAAGGGGTCTCGGCTTGCACGCCTTCGTAATAGTCGCAGGGATGGGTGAAGGCGGTGCTGATGTGATACAGCGGAACCTTGGCTTGCTTCACAAAGGCCACTACGTTTTCGGTGCCGAGATAGTTCACCGAAAAAATCTGATCGATATCGCCGTCCAGGCGAGTCACCGCTGCGGCGTGGATCACCCAGTCAACACGCTCAAGCAGCGCTGAATGAACGTCGGCGGCCAGCCCCAGGCGAGGGCTGCAGATATCGCCCGTGAGCACTTCCACCCGGGGATCGCGGATGCGGCTTTTACGCGCCAGGCAGACCAGGTCAAAGTCTTCCGCCAGGCAGTCGATCAGTGACTCACCCAGTACGCCTGAGCCTCCCGTGAGAAGGACAGTTAATTTTTGCTGTGCTGACATGTAGTTGCGCTTCCCTGCGGACTCATCGAAACAATTAACGGGGCCATTCGCCGAATCGCAGGCACGGGTGCCCCGAGCGAACACTTTTATTCACGGTCGGTGCCGCTGAATTGTTCTGGAGGGAGACGATCAGCGCTTACCGTTTTTGCGAATAAGATGCGATCGATATTGGCGTTTTGATATCAGCGCGTCTTGAACGAAACGCTTGTCTTGCGCAAAACCTCTGCGGCGGTGCGCGGCGTCATACCGATCATGCGACGCATGATGCGGGCCAGGTGCGCCTGGTCGGAGAAGCCACCTTCGGCGGCGGCGTCCGATATCGTCGAACCGCTGGCCAGGGATTTGGAGGCCTGTTCTAATTTGTTCCAGATGATCCACTGGGAAAGGGACACCCCCATCTGGTGGGTGGCGACGCAGCGCAAGCGTGGGCTGGACAACCCCACCGCATGGGCAGCGCGACTGACGCAACCGGGACCGTCGCGGTCCAGGCGCAGAATATTCAGGGCTTTGTACAGCCTATGGTCGATCGACGTGGTAATCGCGAGCAAACGCGAGAGGGCGTCGACAAATTGCAGGAGGGATGTGGCGCGGCGAAAGCACTCCAGTAATTCGTCACTGGCCACGGCGATGCCATTGTCTTGCAGCAATGCATTGAGCGCACGGCCCAATGCCGAGTCCGGGCTGACATACACAAACGCCACTGGATGACTGTCGGCCACGGCCCGGTGTTCGACATTGGGGCCGATGATCACACCCGCTGCGCGGATCGACTGTCCGGGCAGTTCCAGGGTGACGGGTTGATCCAGACCGATGCACAGCTGAATGGCAACATGGGAGTGGGCGGTGTTTTGATCAGCACGGCCAATGTAGCCGGCCCACGAGTCGCCAAAGGTAACGCTGCCATCCCACATTTAAGGTCTTCCTGACGCATTGGGTGAGTGTTGCACGCGTGCAGGGTAGGCCTTCGCAGGTCTGGATTCAAGTGAGTGGCGTCCTCCAAAGCATGCCTGCGGGGTAGCGCGGGAACGCAATGGTGCTCGGTGGCACAGTCCTTTTGAAATGGCTGTGCCACCTGCCTTTGCGGTAGTTACGGGTTGTCGATGCCTATCGATGCAGATGAACAACTCACTGACAGCCCGGAACGCAAATGCCTCACTGCTCCTGGCTGCAATCACGCGGGGTGATGCCTTTCTCTTTCGCGTACCCGGCTGCGGAGGCTTCGATGATCGGTCGCAGCAGCGCACGGTCGGCTTGTACCCAGTCGCTGATCAGGTTCCAGCGCTGGCCGTCCCATTGCTGGAAGCGCACGGCGCCGCCGCCTTCGTGGTCGGCGCAGGACAGTTTCAGCGGTTGCACCAGGCCCTTGGCGCCCAGCGCTTGCAGGCGCGCGTCGTCCAGGTTCAAGTGCTCG
Source organism: Pseudomonas sp. R4-34-07 (assembly GCF_003852375.1). Lineage (NCBI taxonomy): Bacteria > Pseudomonadati > Pseudomonadota > Gammaproteobacteria > Pseudomonadales > Pseudomonadaceae > Pseudomonas > Pseudomonas sp. R4-34-07. Next base: position 2,823,974 of record NZ_CP027760.1, read on the forward strand.
AAACCCCAGCGCACTTGCTCGCCCGTGAGGGGCTTCTGGCCATATTTTTCCTGGGCCAGGCGCAGGGCTTCGACGTTGAGAATGCCGTTGACCACGCCCAGGTTGTAATACACGGTGCCAAATCGTTTGGGGTCGGCCAGGTTGCCCTTGCCGGCATTCACCACGCTTTGCGCGATGCCTTGCAGCACCGGGAAGTCAGTGCCCGACGGGTGCGTGGTGATCGAGATAAACCCCTTGGCGGCGGCACCGGCCGGTACCACGTCTTCTTCGGAGTTGCTCCAGATATTGCCGATGATGTGATCGGCCGGGTAGCCGACTTTCTGCGCGGATTTGAGCGCCACCGGGTTCATCACGCCCCAGCCGCGCAGGATCACCCAGTCGGGCTTGAGGCGACGGATGTTCAGCCACTGCGATTGTTGCTCGTTGCCGGGGTGCGGCACTTCCAGCAAGGTCAGTTCGAAGCCGGCGTTTTTCGCCAGGGTCTGGAGCACGCCGTTGGTTTCCTTGCCGTAGGGCGAGCCGTGGTAGAGCACCGCGATTTTCTTGCCCTTGAGCTTGTCGGCGCCGCCTTCGCGCTGGCCGATGTAGTTGATGATCGCCGAGACTTCCGAATACGGGTTCAACTGCAACGGGAATGCGTAAGGGAATACGCTGCCGTCGGTGGAGTCGGTGCGGCCATGGTTGATGGTGATCAGCGGCAACTTGTCGGCCGTTGAACGTTCCAGCGTGGCGTAGGCGATGCCCACTGACAGCGGGTTGGTGGCGGCGGCCGGCGCACCGTTGAGCCCGCCCTTGAGGCGTTCATAGCATTCGACGCCTTTTTCCACCACGTACTCGGTCTCGCATTCGCTCCAGGTCAGCTTGACGCCGTTCACTCCGCCGTTGGCATTGATGTATTGCAGGTAGTCGATGAAACCGCCGAAGAAACCGGTACCGCCAGCGGCGTAAGGGCCGACCCGGTAGCTCTGCAAGGGGAAGTACTGTTCGTTGGCGGCCTGGGCGCCGGCCGTGAGCCCAGCGGTGATCAGGGCCAGGCACAGGGCCAGGCGGCGCAGCGATAAGCGGTGTGTCATGGAGGTCATTCCTGGGGGGGTTATTGAGTTCAGTAACGCAGCGGCCAAACCCTGGCCCGTTGACGAAAGCGCTGCCACAGACGGGCCAGCCCCTCCGGTTCCTTGATCAGAAAAACGATAATCAGCGCGCCAAACAGCATCTTCTGGATGTTCTCCAGCTGGCCCGCGTCCATCAGCCCGGCGGGCAACAGGGCGAAGAGGTTGCCCAGCAGGATCGGGAATAACACGATGAACGCGGCGCCGAGAATGTTGCCGAGCACGCTGCCCAGCCCGCCGATAATGATGATGAACAGCACCTGGAACGAGCGGCTCAGGTCAAAGCCGTGGGGTTCCACCGTGCCCAGGTAGGCGAACGCCCACAGGGACCCGGCGACGCCCAGGTAGAAGCCGCTGATTGCAAACGCCAGCAGCTTGGCCTTCAACAGCCCAATACCGATGACGGCAGCGGCGGTGTCCATGTCGCGCACGGCCATCCAGTTACGCCCCAGTTCGCTGCGCACCAGGTTTTTACCCAGCCAGAACAGCGCCACCACCACGGCTAGTGTCAGCACGTAGCGGCCGCGCGGTGAGCTGAAATCCAGTCCGCCAATCAGCAGCGGCGGGGAGGTGATCACGCCGGACGCGTTGTCGTTGGTAAACCAGCTGAAGCGGGTGAGTACCCACTCCACCACGAATTGCGCGGCGAGGGTCGCCACCAACAGGTAAAACCCCTTGATGCGCAGGCTCGGCAAGCCGAAAAACACCGCCACCCCGGCGGCGATCACGCCACCCAGGGCAAAGCTCACCAACAGCGGCAGGCCGGGCAGGCGTAAATGCAGGTTGTAGGCGGCAAACGCGCCAACGGCCATGAACGCCGCCGAGCCCAGTGAGAGTTGCCCGGCGTAGCCCGTCAGCAGGTTGAGCCCCAGCCCGGCCAACGACAGCACCAGCAGCGGCACCAGGATCGCGCTGAACCAGTAGTCATTGCCCAGCCAAGGCACCGCAAAAAACGCCACGCCCAGCAGCAGCCACAGCGCGACGCGGTCCTGACGCGGGCGAAAGGTGCGGCGCTCGGCCGCATAGGAGGTGCTGATTTGACCGGTTTCTTGATACAGCATGCAGGTAGTTCCCCAAGGACAATCAAACCCGTTCGATGGCGCGCTCGCCGAACAGTCCGGCAGGCCGCACCAGCAGGAACAGCAACGCCAGGACGTACGGCACCCAGTTTTCAATGCCGCTGCCGATGAGCGGGCCGAGGTAGATCTCGGCGACTTTCTCTGCCGCGCCGATGATCAAGCCGCCGACAATCGCCCCGCCGATGGACGAGAACCCGCCGATGATCAGCACCGGCAGCGCCTTGAGCACCACCAGCGAAAGCGAGAACTGCACGCCCAGGCGCGCACCCCAGAGCAACCCGGCCACCAGGCCGACACACCCTGCCACCGCCCACACCAGGGCCCAGATGCGGGGCAGGCGGATACCGATGGCCATGGACGCCAGCGGGTCGTCGGCCACCGCGCGCAACGACAGGCCCACCCGCGTCTTGTTGAACAGCAGCGACAGGACGATCACCAGCACGGCTGCGGTGCCGGCGGCAAACAGGTCGAATTGCGAGAGCAGCATGCCGCGGATTTCCAGCGGTTCGTCGGCGATGCCCAGGTCCAGTCCGTGCACCTGTGCGCCCCACAGGAACTGCGCAAACCCTTCGATCATGTAGGACAGCCCAAGGGTGGCCATGAACAGGATGATCGGTGGCCGGTTGACCAGCGGGCGCAGCACGACTTTTTCAATCAGCAGCGCCAGCACCACCATGCTCGCCAGGGTGACCAGGAACGCCCAGGCGAACGGGAAGCCGCGCTCCAACAGGCTGACAAACGTCAGCGCGGCAAACAGCACCATGGCGCCCTGGGCAAAATTGAACACGCCGGAGGCCTTGTAGATCAGCACAAAACCAATCGCCACCAAGGCATACATCACACCCGCCAGCAGCCCGCCGATCAGCACTTCGAAGAAAAATTCCATGCTCAGGTACCCAGGTAGGCGGCGATCACATCGGGGTTGGCGCGCACCTGTTGCGGGGTGCCGTCGCCGATCTTGCGGCCGTAGTCGAGCACTACCACGTGGTCGCACAGGCCCATGACCACGCCGATGTCGTGTTCGATCAACACCACGGTGGTGCCGAACTCGCGGTTGATGTCGCGGATGAACTGGCTCATCTGCGCCTTCTCCTGGGCGTTCATGCCGGCCATGGGCTCATCCAGCAACAGCAGGGTGGGTTCGGCGGCGAGGGCGCGGGCCAGTTCGACACGTTTTTGCAGGCCATAGGGCAGGGTGCCGACCAGCACATGGCGCCAGGGATGGATCTGTAGAAAGGCAATCACCTTTTCCGCTTGCAGGCGGTGCGCGTCGTCCTCACGCGGTGCCCGGCCCAGGCGCAGCATTTGCTCGAGCCAGCTGCTGCGGCGCTTGAGGTTGCGCCCGGTGAGCACGTTATCGAGCACGCTCATGCCCTTGAACAGCGCGATATTCTGGAAGGTCCGCGCAATGCCGCCTTCGGCCGCCTGGTGCGAACGCATGCGTTTGCGGGTCTGGCCTGCGTACTGGATGCTGCCGCTTTGGGGGTGGTAGACCCCATTGATTACATTCAGCAACGAGCTTTTACCCGCGCCGTTAGGGCCGATCAGGCCGCAGATGTCGCCGGCCTTGACCTCGAAGCTGATGGAGGTGATGGCCTTGATACCTTTGAACGACAGGGAGATGTCATCGAGCCGCAGTAATACCGCTTCAGTGGGTGTGTGCATGGAAGGCTCGTCAGGCAGATTGAGGCAGCAAGTGGTCGCTGGGTTCGTGGCGGGAAGCGGGTTCTTGCCAATGGCCGGGACGGATGCCCAGGGCACCGAAGAACGCCGCACTGTCCGGATTCAACGCTGGCCCGACCAACAAAGGCACGCGCAGGCGGCTCATCCCCAGTACATCCAGCAACGGCCGACGGACCAGCCAGTACCCCAGCCAGCGGCGTAGGGGGGATGGGCTCGGCTGCATGGCCCAGCGGTACACGCGATGGCTGAACGTCCCCGGCAGCGGCAGCCGTTCACGCACCCACTGTTCCAGGCGTGCATAGGATTCTCGGGTGCCCAGCACCAGGGTCGGGCCCAGTTCGCGACGGTCGGTGTCGCGGGTGGCCAGGGCCTCCGGAAAGTTCAGCCCAAAGCCGGCATGCAGCCAGGGCGCAAGCAGGTAGCGTGCTTGCCCGCTGGCGGCAAACACCCGTGCGGCCAGGGCCTCGTCGTCGGCGCCGAGGTGTTCCCGGTCGACCAGCGCACGGGCGCCCACGAGCAACTGCGCATGGGTCAGGCGCAGGGTGGTCTCGGCATGAAAGACGAAGGCCGTGGCGTCGGGTTGCGGCGTGTGGGCGGGGGGCGAGGCATCGGTACGCAAGTCGGCATAGTCGATCAAGCCGGCGTCCGGGTACTGGCTCAGGCCACGCCCGTCGAGGAACACCACCACGTCGCGCTCACGCAGTTGTTGCAACGTGTCCAGGTCTTGCACGATCACGAAGCGCGGCCGCAGCACGTTCAACAACGCCTGGTTGTCGCGCTCCGGGTCGAGCAGTGTGACGCTGGCGCCCAACCATTGCGCCGCCAGCGCCAGCAACAACGCTTCGGGACGCGCCTGGCTGATGATCAACAGGTCATCGTCACGCCCCAAGCTGCGCTGATGCAAGGCAGCGGCGAGCTGGCTGACCTCGCGAGCCACCTCGCTCCAGCTGCGCTCATGCCAGATGCCCAGGCGCTTGTAGCGCAAAGCGATCGCCGACCCGCGGATGTGGGCTTGACGCAACAGCGCGTGGGGCAATGTCTGGGACATGGATGCATCCTTCGGGGTAGGAGCAAAGGTGATTGCATGCGCCATGCCAGAGGGATAAATGCTTTTATTTCAATTAGATACGTAACGTATCTGGTAATTGGCGTGTGTTGATTCAGTACAAGCTGTCCAGGCACTGTTGGTGCAGGAACAGTGCTGTCAGCCGATGGTTAGGGGCAGAAGCAAACGAGGTACGCGACGGTGTGTGCAGTTTCAAACCGGGAAGGTGATTCAGTTCGTCAGACCTTTTAGAAATTCAACCGATTTAGCATGGGCATTGCTCATATGCCTGAAAACCAGCGTGTACGTTCTACTCGGGGTCGCTTTTGTTAATGTAAATGCGCAAAAAACACCTCTGGCATCTGCCTAACATGGACCATCCATTACAGCAGCATCAAGATGCCAGGAGACCTACCGTGCGCTTTGTAAATCCCATCAAGCACAGTTTAAAGAGCGCCAAATCGACAGTCGGTTGTTGGTTGACGCTCGCGAGTCCTGCTGTCGCCGAACTGATTGCCCATTGCGGTTTTGATTGGTTGGTCATCGATGCTGAACACGGCCCTAGTGATACACAGGATATCGCTGCTCAACTTAGGGCGATTGATGCTGCAGCCTTTAATGGGGCAAGAGCGGTAAGTGCTGTGCGCGTCACCGCCAATGATCCTTCTATGGTCAAGCGCGCCATGGATTGCGGGGCGCAGACGATTATTTTTCCCAACATAAATACGGCGGCCGATGCAAAGGCCGCAGTGGCGTCCATGTTATTCCCATTGCCCAAACAACCGGGCATCAGAGGTGTAGCAGGAATGGTAAGAGCAGGGAGCTATGGGTTGGACAGCGACTACGTCAAATCCTCAAACAGCCAGGCTTGCGCCATTGTTCTGATCGAGTCGGTGGAGGGGGTAAAGAACGTTGACGCTATAGCTGAAGTCGAGGGCGTGGATTGCCTGTTCATCGGCACAGCAGACTTGTCTGCGAGTATGGGCTATCTGGGCCAGACCGGACACGCTGATGTAAAGGCTGCAGTCGAGAAAGTCTTGGCGGCGGCACGCAAGCAGTCCAAGGCAGTCGGCATCTTTGCAACTTCGGTGGAAGAGGCCCGCCAGTACCGGGAGAAAGGTGTGACCTTTATCGCGCTGCATTCTGACACTGGATGGCTGACCAAGGGGGCGACGGACGCCTTGGACGCACTTAACTTAAAAAAATAATACAGCAGTGATGGTCGAGAAGTTTAGATCAATCGTTCGTTATTTAAATGAGTCAGTGGAGATTTTAAATGTCAATGTCAGACCGTGATGGGAAAATCTGGAAAGACGGTGAGTTGGTGGAATGGCGTGAGGCCAATACTCATATTTTGACCCATACACTGCATTATGGCATGGGCGTGTTCGAGGGTATGCGCGCATACACAACGCCACGCGGACCTGCAATTTTTCGACTGAAAGAGCATATTCGCCGTCTTTTTAATTCCGCAAAGATTTTTCAGCTGGAAATTCCTTTTGATGAAGAAACCATTCGTAACGCGTGCGTAGAAGTCGTCCAAGCAAACAAGTACGACGCTTGCTATCTGCGCCCTTTGGTTTGGATTGGCTCGGATTTTTTGAGCATCGCGGCAAAAAATAACACAATTCATGTTGCTACAGCTGCCTGGCCCATGGGCTCATACTTGGGGGAGGAGGGCATGGAAAAAGGTATTCGAGTAAAAACGTCGTCTTTTACCCGCCATCATGTCAACGTTTCCATGGTGCGTGCAAAAGCTTGTGGTTATTACATCAACTCCATCCTGGCTAACCGAGAGGTCACTTCGCTCGGGTTTGATGAGGCGTTGTTGCTCGATACTGAAGGTTATGTAAGTGAGGGTGCAGGCGAGAATGTTTTCATGGTTCGAGACGGGGTTATTTACACCCCCGATTTAGCGTCTTGCCTGGAGGGTATAACGCGTGATTCGGTGATGATTATTGCTCGAGATTTGGGTTTCGAAATTCGGGAAAAACGAATTACTCGCGACGAGTTGTATTGCTGCGATGAGGCATTCTTCACGGGTACTGCTGCTGAAGTCACACCGATTCGTGAGCTCGATGGTCGGACAATCGGTGCAGGCTCGCGAGGTCCTATCACCCAACAGCTTCAAGAGATCTACTTCTCCGCAGTACATGGCACTAATGAAAGATACGCTCATTGGTTGACCTATGTGTGATGACCAAATGAAAATCGATTCTTATTCATAAAATATCGGAGGCGCTACCGAGGCTGAGTATAGGTGCACAGGTAAGTGCGAGCCGTCAGCATTGTCTAAAACAATAATAATATTCTTTGCTTAATTGCTAGCCATCTATGTCATTCAGCCCTGGAGTCTCCATGAAAAAAATTAGCGTTGTATCGATGATGATTGCCTCTGCGTTGTGTTCAGCCGTCGGGGTAGCCCATGCTGAAACTATCAAAATTGCAATCGCTGGGCCTATGAGTGGGCCTGTGGCTCAATACGGAGATATGGTATCCGCAGGTGCCTTGACGGCTATTGAACAAATGAATGCTGCAGGTGGTGCAAGCGGCCAAACATTTGAAGCTGTGATGATGGATGACGCGTGTGAGCCTAAACAGGCAGTGGCCATTGCTAACAAAATTGTCAGCCAGAATATTCGGTATGTGATCGGTCACGTCTGTTCGGGATCTGCTATTCCTGCGTCAGATATTTATGAGAATGAAGGCGTGCTGATGATTGCCCCTTCGGCAACAGCCCCTCAGTTGACTCAAGGTAAAAATCGAACGCTGATTTTTCGCACGATCGGCCGAGATGATCAGCAAGGGCCTGCGGCTGGTAAATACATAATTGAACACGCCAAACCAAAGCTCGTCGCCATTTTGCATGATAAGCAATCCTACGGCCAAGGTATCGCGACGTCAGTAAAGCAGACCATTGAAAAAGCTAACGTGCCTGTGGCGATGTTTGAAGGCATTAATGTTGGGGATTCTGACTATTCTTCTGTGATCACCAAACTCAAAGTCCTGGGGGTCGACTTTGTGTATTTTGGCGGCTATCACCCAGAGATGGGGCTTCTGCTTCGCCAAGCGCGTGAGCAGGGCCTGAAAGCGGTATTCATGGGGCCGGAAGGGGTGGGCAATCAAGATGTTACCGCTATTGCGGGAGCCGCTTCAGAAGGGATGCTTGTGACATTGCCCGCTGACTTCTCGGCCGATCCAGCAAATGCGGCGCTCAATAAAGCGTTTACCGATAAAAAGCGCGACCCGGGCGGCCCGTTTCAGCTTTCTGCATACACCGCTGTCAAGGTAATTGGCGACTCTATCAGTGCAACGAAGAGTTCGGATCCAAAAACAGTATCCCAGTACATGCATAGCCATCGATTCACTACGCCGATTGGTAATATTGCGTTTGATGCTCAAGGTGATCTCGAAGCCTTCAAGTTCGTTGTTTACACTTGGCATAAAGATGCCACGAAAACAGTAGCTGAATAGGCTATACCCACGTCGCCTCACTGCTGTTCAGTGAGGTGTATATGCTGTTTTAGAGGCATCTTTGGATGAACGATTTTCTCCCCCAATTTATCCAGCAGCTAGCCAATGGGTTAACGTTGGGTTCAATATATGCCCTTATAGCAATTGGCTATACCATGGTGTACGGCATCATCGGCATGATCAATTTCGCCCACGGCGAGATTTATATGATCGGGGCTTATATAGGGCTGGTGACCATCACCGCAATAGGCGTCACGTCGGGTTACCCGCTGCCGTTGGTGCTGGGTGGCGCGCTATTGGTCTCGGTCGCTGTCACCGGCTTATACGGATTTGCAGTCGAGCGCGTCGCCTACCGACCGCTGCGCGGAGGACCTCGGCTTGTTCCGTTAATCTCCGCTATCGGCATGTCGATATTTTTACAAAATTATATTCAGATCGGCCAGGGATCGCGTGATATTTCGGTACCCGTGTTAGTACCAGGGGCCGTTGAATTCCAATTGGCTGGGAGTTTTTTTGATATCACTATCCCCTATTCAAGAGTCATCATTTTTGGTGCTACTTTAGTTTTAATGGTTGCCTTGACTGTTTTTATTGGTTATTCCCGTATGGGGCGAGCCTGTCGCGCGTGCTCTGAAGATATGCGCATGGCGAATCTTTTAGGGATTGATACTAATCGAGTCATTTCCTTTACCTTCATACTGGGTGCGATGCTGGCCGCAGTAGGTGGGGTTTTGATCGCGTTGGCAATCGGAAAACTAAGTCCTTTTATTGGGTTTATTGCGGGTATCAAAGCATTCACAGCCGCAGTCCTGGGCGGTATTGGAAGTATTCCAGGTGCGATGCTTGGCGGTATTCTTTTAGGGCTGGTAGAAACATTTGCTGCAGCTTACTTGCCTGCAGAATACAAAGATGTTGTTGCCTTCGCTTTGTTGATTTTGATTCTCCTCTTTCGACCTACAGGTCTGTTGGGCAAAACAAACGTCGAGAAGGTATAAGCTGATTATGAATCAAGAACCTAACACCGGCGCAGTGACGTTAAATACCATAGCTGCCGCACGATCCGCTGCTAAAGGTCACACCCTGCGAGCGTATGCACTTGGGAAAAACCTCAAGTCAGCGTTTATCGCCGCTGTCATGACGATTATCCTGACCGCACCTGTTTTGGGCCTGCAGCTCAAAATGATCGGATACAAAGTTGTCTTGGAACAGCATTGGATGCCTGTCTGGTTGGCGGCCGTCGCTGTGTTTGTTTTCCAGTTGCTGCGACCCATTTGGTTGGCAAACCGCTCGGTCGTTAAATTTCCCTCTATTCCAGAGTTGAACGAGCACCGGCAGAAGACCATTATTCTCGCATTGCTGGTAATTGGTTTAATTTGGCCGTTCTTCGCTTCAAGGGGGGCGGTAGATATCGGCACGCTTGCGCTGATCTACATCATTCTCGGGCTGGGGCTCAATATTGTTGTAGGTTATGCAGGGCTCTTGGACCTGGGGTACGTCGGCTTTTATGCTATCGGCGGTTACAGCTATGCTTTACTCAATCAGCATTTCGGGCTTTCGTTCTGGCAGTGCCTACCGGCCGCGGCGGTCATGGCAGCCGTTTTCGGATTCATATTAGGATTTCCTGTACTGCGGTTACGTGGTGACTATCTTGCCATTGTGACACTCGGGTTTGGCGAAATAATTCGTCTGCTGTTGAACAATGCAACGACGATTACCGGAGGGCCGGACGGTATTTCTGGCATACCGAAGCCGACGTTCTTCGGTATCGAATTTGCGAGAAAAGCCAGCGAGGAGGGAGCTAAAACCTTCCATCAAATACTCGGTATTGATTACTCAGGAATGCACATGGTGGTATTCCTTTACCTGGTCGCTCTTGTGTTAGTTGCTTTTACTTTGTTTGTGACCAGTCGTCTTATTCGCATGCCGGTTGGGCGTGCGTGGGAAGCACTGCGAGAGGACGAAACGGCATGTCGTTCGTTGGCGTTAAATCCAACGAAAATAAAGCTCTCCGCATTCACGTTGGGCGCGGCCATCGCTGGACTGGGCGGGGCGTTCTTCGCTGCACGTCAAGGACTGGTAAACCCAGAATCCTTTACGTTTATTGAGTCGGCTTTAATTCTTGCAGTCGTGGTGCTTGGCGGCATGGGGTCACAGTTAGGTGTCGTTCTCGCCGCTATATTGTTGACGGTTTTGCCAGAAGTTGCACGTGGGTTTGATGAGTACCGGATGTTGATCTTTGGTCTTGTCATGGTGCTTATGATGATCTGGCGACCACAAGGGCTTCTGCCTGCTCGTCGTCCACATGTGGAGTTGCCAACATGACCCACGAGCTGCTGAAAGTTTCAAATTTACAGATGCGTTTTGGCGGGTTGCTCGCTGTTGATCAGATAAACTTCTCAGTCCGCAAAAATGAAGTATTCTCGGTCATTGGCCCTAATGGTGCTGGGAAAACCACAGTGTTCAACTGTGTCAGTGGATTTTACAAACCTGCCTCCGGCAGCGTTGTATTAGATGGCGTGCCTATTGAAGGGCTTGCGAGCCATGTTGTGGCAGAAAAAGGTCTGGTCAGGACTTTCCAAAATATTCGACTTTTCAGAAGTCTTACGGTACTTGAAAACCTTCTTGTTGCTCAGCACAGTCAGGTTAAAACAGGTCTACTGCAGGGACTTTTTGCTACCCGCAGCTACCGTAAAGCAGAACATGAAGCACTCCAAAACGCAGCGGCCTGGCTGCATCGGCTTGGTCTGACGGGCCTCGCTAACAGAGAGGCAGGCACATTACCCTGTGGTCATCAACGGCTGGTTGAAATTGCCCGCTGTATGATTACGAAGCCTCGCCTATTGATGTTGGATGAACCCGCTGCGGGGCTCAATCCTCAAGAGAAAATCGAACTGGCTAAGCTGATCGATAATTTGCGCACTGATTTCGGTATTTCGGTACTCCTGATTGAACACGATATGAGTCTCGTTATGGGAATTTCAGACCGAATACTGGTGATGGAATATGGTCGTGCCATTGCCACGGGGCTACCTCACGAAATTCAGAATGATCCGCGAGTTATCAAAGCTTACTTAGGGGAAGAGTGATGCTTAAGTTAGATAGCGTGCATACTCACTACGGGGCTGTCGAAGCGCTGGCCGATGTTTCTATCGAAGTGAAGAAAGGCGAAATCGTGACGTTGATAGGTGCCAATGGCGCCGGTAAATCAACGTTAATGATGACGGTGTGCGGATCGCCCGGTGCTTCCAGCGGTAATGTTATTTTCGAAGGCCAAGACATTACCCATACGCCAACCCATGAAATAATGCGAAAGGGAATGGCTGTTTCTCCTGAAGGCCGGCGAGTGTTTCCGACACTTACGGTGTACGAGAATTTAAAAATGGGAGGATTCTTCTCCAGTCATAAAGAAGCGCAAATAGGCGTTGAACACGTTTATACGCTTTTTCCCCGACTGAAAGAGCGATCTAAACAGCGTGCAGGAACAATGTCCGGTGGAGAGCAACAAATGTTGGCAATCGGTCGGGCGTTGATGAGCCGTCCCAGGTTGTTATTGCTGGATGAACCGACCCTTGGTCTGGCGCCATTGGTAATTAAACAGATTTTTGAAATTGTCAAAACCATCAGGGATTCGGGTGTCACGGTTTTCCTGGTAGAGCAAAACGCTAATAAGGCACTGCACATCGCCGACAGAGGGTATGTGCTTGAAAACGGTCGGGTCGTATTAGCAGATACGGGACATAACTTGTTGAAAAACGAGAGTATTAAAAGTGCGTACCTGGGCGGATAGCAAAAATAAATAAGAACGCTGCTAGGGATAGTCAAATTTCTTGGCGGTGGCTGGATTTCTTGATGTGAGGTGATGTAACCATGAATAGTTCCCAGCAAGGTACTCCTGAAAGCTCGGGGTTTTCCGCCAACGCAAGCGACACGCAGGAGTCTGCTGAGTGGCGTGATGCACTCCTGTCATTGATTGAAAATAGTGGCCCTGAAAGGGCCCGCGAAATAATCGATGAGCTGGTCAGTCTCGTCCGCGACCCGCACATCGGCTGGAAGCCCAAGCTGGGAACACCCTACATCAACACTATTCCCGTAACAAAGCAGCCCGCATTTCCAGGCGATCTGGCAATCGAAGAACGCCTTTCATCGATCATTCGGTGGAATGCTCTCGCGATGGTCGTGCGTGCTAACCAGGCTTATGGTGATTTGGGCGGCCATATAGCCAGCTACGCGAGTGCGGCGGATTTGTTTGAGGTCGGTTTTAATCATTTTTTCCGAGCAAGAAGCGACTCCTTTGGTGGCGACCTGGTCTTCTATCAACCGCATTCCGCGCCAGGCGTTTACGCACGAGCGTTTCTGGAGGGGCGACTGGGAGAAGAGAACCTTCAGCATTACCGGCAGGAGATCACCGCTTCCCGCCGTGGGGTGCAGGGTCTGTCCAGCTATCCACACCCCTGGTTAATGCCGGACTTCTGGCAATTTCCAACAGGGTCGATGGGTATCGGCCCTATTAGTTCGATCTTCCAGGCCCGATTCATGCGGTATCTTCACAACCGTGAGCTGTTGAACACGTCTGAGCGAAAAGTGTGGGGCGTTTTCGGCGATGGTGAGATGGATGAACCGGAAAGTATGTCTGCTCTTACATTGGCTGCCAGGGAGGGTTTGGATAACTTGATCTGGGTAGTCAATTGCAATCTTCAGCGGCTGGATGGGCCGGTGCGAGGCAATGGGCGAATCATCGACGAGCTGGAATCATTATTTGTCGGGGCAGGTTGGAACGTCATAAAACTGGTGTGGGGATCTGATTGGGACGGTCTTTTCGCTCGCGACACCGACGGGAGCCTGGTACGAGCGCTGTCGGAAACTGTTGATGGGCAGTTCCAGACTTTTGCGGCGAAAGACGGACGTTACAACAGGGATCATTTCTTTGGGCAAAACGAAGCACTATCCAAGCTTGCCCAGGGCCTCACAGATGAACAAATCGATCGGTTGAAACGAGGCGGCCACGATATGGTGAAGATCTATGCCGCCTACCAAGCTGCTTCTGTCCATAAAGGGCAGCCTACCGTGATTCTTGCCCAGACCAAAAAAGGTTACGGGATGGGCGAAGCCGGCCAAGGAAAAATGACGACTCACCAGCAGAAAAAACTCGATCGAGAAGCGCTGATTGGGTTTAGAAATCGATTCAACCTTCCTTTGACCGATGAGCAGGTTGAGACGCTCTCGTTCTATAAACCTGCCGAAGATAGTCGTGAAATGCGCTATCTGCTTGAGCGCCGGCAACGCCTTGGGGGCTTCACGCCTAGTCGGCAAACGAACGTCCCTGTGGTCGCGGTACCCGGATTGGATGTCTATGGAAGCTTTGCTACCAAAGCCGAAGGCAAGGAAATGTCTACGACCATGGCTTTCGTCAGGATGCTTAGCGGTCTGTTGAAAGATCCTATCCTAGGGCGACGGGTAGTTCCCATTGTGGCGGACGAAGCGCGGACATTCGGGATGGCCAATTTATTCAAGCAAATTGGTATCTATTCCAGCGTCGGTCAGCGTTATGAGCCGGAAGACATTGGCTCGATCCTGAGCTATCGGGAGGCGCTGGATGGTCAAATACTTGAGGAGGGTATCAGCGAAGCAAGTGCCATCAGCTCCTGGGTAGCCGCCGCAACCAGCTACGCCACCCATGGTCTGCCCATGTTGCCGTTCTATATCTACTACTCGATGTTCGGTTTTCAGCGAGTCGGCGATCTCATCTGGGCTGCGGCTGACCAAAGGGCCAGGGGCTTTTTGCTTGGAGCCACGGCAGGCCGTACAACCCTGGGGGGAGAAGGCTTGCAGCATCAAGACGGCAGTAGCCATTTGATGGCAGCTTTGGTGCCAAATTGCAGAGCTTATGACCCAGCATTCGCAGGTGAGTTTGCGGTCATTCTCGACCATGGCATGCGTCAGATGTTGGAGAAACAGGTTGATGAGTTCTACTACGTCACCCTTATGAATGAGAACTACGCCCAACCTAACCTGCCGGCAGATATTGAGAAGGACATCATCAAGGGCATGTACCGTTTTTCAGCACACACGGGTGGAGCTGATTCGAACAAGGTCAGGCTGCTCGGATCCGGAACAATTCTGCGGGAAGTAATGGCTGCCGCAGAGCTTCTGAGCGCAGATTGGCAGGTCGATTCCGAGGTGTGGAGTGTCACGAGTTTTACAGAGCTCGCGAGGGACGCCAGGGGCGTAGAGCGTTGGAACCGGCATCATCCTGAGGGCGAACAGAAAACCAGCCATGTAGGTGAGTGTCTGCCGAAGGGCGCTCCAGTCATTGCTGCGACCGATTACGTGCGCGCGCTGCCGCAACTCATAGGCACTTACATTGAAGATCACTTTGTCGTGCTCGGTACCGACGGTTTCGGCCGCAGTGATACGCGAACAGCCTTACGCACATTTTTTGAAGTTGACCGTCATCAGATCGTCCTGAGCGCGCTCTGGGCCTTGGTGCGCGAAGGGAAACTTAACGCCGACATTTGCTCTCGTGCAATTGAAAAATACGACATCAACGTTGACGAAACAGCCCCTTGGGAATGTTGATGTGAGTGTGTGATGGTTGGCATCGAACGGTTGCAACCCATCACTGCCATTAACGCTGTTAGGCACAATTTCTGTGGATGATCTTCATGACTACGCTGCGTGACATTCTGGTTCCAGATATTGGCGATTTTAAAGAAATCAGCATTATTGAAGTACTTGTTGCACCGGGTGACTTAGTTACAGCAGGGCAAACTATCATTGTTGTTGAAACCGATAAAGCAACAATGGATATTCCCGTTTCACACGGCGGTATCATAAAGAATATTCAAATTGTGGTGGGTGATAAAATCAGTGAAGGTTCATTGATTGCCACCTTGGAATCAACCGAGGCGTCTGCAGATCCGTCATCCACAATTGTAGTCGCGCAGCCTCAATCTATCGTCTCTGTTCCTATAGATTCTCCTGCACAGGCGGCTGTGCAACCTGCTGCTCCTTCATTGGAACTTCCTCGTACGGTACCCCTTGAGAAAGTAGTTTCCACTGGGCTCTTGCCGTTCGCTTCCCCGTCAGTCCGTAAGTTAGCCCGTGAGCTAGGGGTGCCACTGAGTGAAATCAAGGGTACCGGGCCTAAAGCACGTATAACCAAGGAGGATGTTCACTCTTTTGTTGGACAAGTAATGGCGGATGCCCGAAAAACGGATGCACAACAGCAGAACCCAACGGGCCAACCCTTCATGCAAGGCCTGCTGCCTTGGCCAGATATTGATTTTTCGAAATTTGGTGAAATTAAACGGGTAGACCTGTCCCGACTAAAAAAAATCAGCGGCGCCAATCTTTATCGTAATTGGTTAAGTATTCCGCATGTGACAAACCATGATGATGCGGACATAACGGAGTTGGAGGATTTTCGTCGTAACATTAACGAAGACAACGCCAAGCAAGGCGTTAAAGTTACGATGATCGCGTTGGTCATGAAGGTCTGCGTCGCCGCGCTTAAAAAATTCCCGGAATTCAACTCGAGTCTGGATCGCGATCAACTGATATTGAAAGATTATTTCCATATCGGTTTCGCGGCTGATACACCCAATGGGCTAGTGGTTCCAGTCATTCGTGATGTTGATAAGAAAGGCGTGGTGACTTTAGCTCGAGAGATGTCTGAGTTGTCGGCTAAGGCTCGCGCAGGAAAGCTTGAACCTTCTGATATGAGCGGGGGCTGCTTCACTGTTTCTTCCCTGGGAGGGATTGGCGGGACCTACTTCACCCCAATAATCAATGCGCCAGAGGTGGCAATTCTGGGGATCGGTCGCAGCAGCACCCGGCTAACCCTGGATAAGGGGCAGGTCGTTCCCAGGCTTATTTTGCCTCTCAGTTTAAGTTGGGATCACCGCGTCATTGATGGCGCCGCCGCGGGTCGATTTAATGCGTTTCTTGTCGAGCATCTAGCCGATATGCGTCGATTGATAATGTGATTTTATTTGCTGATCGGTGGGTTGTTAAAAGCTCCTTTCACGTGTCTGGTTTAGCGTTGATGCTGTTCGCAACTTTCGAGTGGAGGCGTAGTAGTCGGCTATGTTAACTGCTGAGCAGCTATCCGCCTAAAGCTAAGGAAAATAGGGGGAGCAACAATGCAAAAAACTAGACGCAAGCACCGCGGTGCGAATAAGCAGTATTTGTTATGTGCGGTAAAGGTACGAACTATCTTGATGAAGGTATTGTTCAATACACCGTTGTTGTTGCTTATATTGATTTTTATCGTGCGTATGCGTCAGTAAGATGACCCCGACCGGCCAGTCTGCTAAGACCATCATTCATATCAACAAAAAATTTATGCTAAGATCTCTGCTCTGTTAAGAAAATATGGAATGGACATTCTGTATTTTAGAGGGTTTTGAGATGATCATTCCAAAAGTTAAGATAGACGCTACTGATCGGCGCATTATGGCTGCGCTCCAGAGAGATGCGAGGCTCTCGAGCGCGGAACTTGCCGAGCTGGTGTCCCTGAGTGCATCTCCATGCTGGCGACGGGTCAAAAGGCTTGAGGAAATAGGCCTGGTACGTGGCTATCATGCAAGCATAAATATGGAAATGCTTGGATACGCTATCACTGCTTTCGTACAGGTAGCCCTGGATCAAAAGGACACCCGCCACATGAAAGCATTCGAGGATTCCATCACCTCATTTGAGCAGGTAATAGCCTGTCACTGCGTATCCGGTGTTTATGATTACCAGTTGACAGTCTTGGCCACAGACTTAGCTGAATTCAGTGAGTTCGCCAGGAAGAATATAAACGGCTTTCCCAGTGTCAAGGACGTGTGCACCGCCTTTGTCGTCAAGGAAGTAAAAGCCCCCGTGAATGTGATAGTTGGCTGAAGGGAAGCGGTTCAATCAACGGCGACACTGGTAAACAGCGGTTCCGATGAAAACACGAGTGTTCGTCGACCTGATCACGCAGGTCATACGGGCAGGCGGGCAGCAGTAGAAAGACGTCGGATGCAGTACTCGATTAACAAAATAAAATTGTGTTTGTGAAAAAAATATATTGATTTTTTTAAGGTCGGCAGCGCTTTAGCATAAACCCACCTTAAAAAAACCGCTGGGCAGCGCGTGCGGTGTCCGGCACCACAAACCAATAAAAATTGTTATCGGAGTCCTGATGAGTCTTTCTCCTTTCCACCTCGCAATCCCTGTGTATGACCTGGCCGCTACACGTCACTTCTACGGGGAGGTGTTCGGCCTTTCCGAAGGTCGCTCGAGCGACCAGTGGGTAGACTTTGATTTCTACGGCCATCAGTTGGTCATCCACGAGCACCCTAAGACTGCTTCGCAGGAAAGCGTGCACAGCAACCCGGTAGACGGTCACGACGTACCGGTTCCGCACTTCGGCATCATCCTGGAGTGGGCGCAATGGGAAGCCCTGGCAGAACGCTTGAAAGCGCGCGCCACCCAGTTTGTGATCGAACCCTACATTCGCTTTAAAGGCCAGGTCGGCGAGCAGGCCACCATGTTCCTGTTCGACCCGTGCGGCAACGCCCTGGAGTTCAAGGCGTTCAAAGATATGAGCCAGCTGTTCGCCAAGTAATAAAAAACCTGGCGCACTTCGAGGAGTGCGCCAAGGACACTTAAATGAGCTGGAAGCTCATGAATCTAGCTACTGCCCTCAAGCAGTCCTTTCATTCCAACAAAAAGGCTAGACATGAAACGTATTCCCTTAGTTTGGCAAATCGTTGCCGGGCTGTTGCTTGGCGTGCTCGTGGGTTGGTATTTCAATACCCACCCGGAAAATCAAGTCTGGGTCAGTACCGAAATCCTTAAACCGCTCGGTGATATCTTCATCAAGATGATGAAGATGGTCGTCGTGCCGATTGTTTTCTGCTGCATGATCCTCGGCATTGCCGGAGGCGGTGATAACAAATCGTTTGGGCGCATGGGCGCAAAGTCGTTGATCTACTTCTTTGCAATCACCAGTCTCGCCATCGTGCTCGGCTTGTGCTTCGCCAACCTGTTCGAGCCGGGTAAAGGCACCGAAATCGCGGGTATCGCCCACACCGCGGCAGCCGTGCATATGGAGCCGTCGAAAGGCGCGCTGATCATCCTGCAAAACATCGTGCCCGATAACGTGATTGTCGCGATGTCGGAAGCGAAGTTGCTGTCGGTGCTGTTCTTTGCCGTGCTGCTGGGCATGGCGCTTAATACATTGCCTAAAGAAAAGAGCGCACCGGTTGTAGCGGTCGTGCAGGGCTTCTCCGACGCCATGTTCAAAGTCGTATCGTTTGTCATGGCCTACGCACCGATTGGTGTATTCGGCATGATCGGCGCCACGGTGGCGACCTTCGGATTTGCCTCGTTGCTACCGTTGCTCAAGCTGATCGGCGTGGTGTACCTGGCGCTGATTACCTTTGCCCTGGTGATGCTCGGCGGTATTTGCTACCTGATCGGCGAAAACGTCTTCAAGTTGATCAAGTACTTCCGCGATGAGCTGATCCTGGCCTTCTCCAGTGCAGCCTCTGCGGCGGTCATGCCGCAGTTGATGACCAAGCTGGAAGCCTATGGCGTGCCTCGGCGCATCGTCAGCTTCGTGGTGCCGGTGGGCTATGCGTTCAACCTGGACGGTGCTTCGATCTTCCTCGGTGTGGCGACGATCTTCATTGCGCAGCTGTATGGCATCGATCTGTCGTTGACTCAGCAGATTTTGCTGGTGGTGACGATGGTGCTGACGTCGAAGGGCGCTGCGGGCGTACCTGGGTTTGCCATCATCATTCTGTCGGCCACCTTGGCGTCTGCCGGGCTGCCGCTGGAAGGGGTCGCATTGATTGCCGGGATCTTCCGGATCATCGACAGCGGTACCACCACCTTGAACGTGCTCGGTAACGCAATTGCGCCCCTGGTCATCGCCAAGTGGGAGAAAGCGCCGCTGGAGCGAAAAAACGCGGTAGGGGGCGAGCAGAACGCTTAATCAGTGACACAAGAGCCTTCCACGTTAAACGCGTCGAGGGCTCTTTTTTTGGCTGATAAACCGATAAGAAGTTTTTGTATTGATTCTTTCAAGCGTCAGGGCTTTTTCAGAACCTGCTCGGTAATCAGTTGGACCAATACTTTCACCGGTTCGGTGAGCCCGCGGCGGGCACGATGTACAAGGCCGATATCGCGATGGAAAGTGCGTTGTTTCAGGTCTATGGCGCGTACCCCTGCCGGCCAGTCTTGCTGGGTGGCCGTCTCTGGCACCAACGCCACGCCGACGCCGTTTGCTACCAGCTTGATGATCGCATCCAGCTCATCAAGCTCGCACACTTCACGCAAAGCGACATGGGTTTGTCGCAAGAATCGGTCAACCTGTCGGCCGCCGAAGGACGACCGGTCGTAACGGATGAATGGCTGGGTCGAGACCAGCTCCGACCAGTCGTCACCGGGCATATCGGCCGGGACAATGAGGCGATACGGTTCACGCGCCAGGGTTGTCCAGCGCAAGTCACTTTGCAATGAGAAGGGCGGGCGGATGATCGCGGCCATGTCGATCTCGCCGGCATCCACTTGGTTGACCAGCTCCATGGAGAGGCCCGGAATGACTCGCGTCCTGCACTCCGAAAATCGTTGATGAAACTGCGCAAGTGCTTCCGGCAGGAATGAGCGTTGCACAGAGGCAATCGCGCCAATCGTCACCAGGACGCTGGCGGGCAGCCCCACGGTGGCGGTGCCCAGGTTCTTGAACTGGCGAACCAGGTCCTGGCCCTGCAACAACACCTGTTGGCCCACTCGGTTGAGGTGGGCTGAGCGGCCTTTACGGTCAAACAGCTCAACGCCGAGCTCCGCCTCCAGGCGTTGCATTTGCGCGCTGACGGCGGCTTGGGTGAGCCCTATCTTGCTGCCAGCAGCCGCAAAGGTCCCTTCTCTCGCCACGGCGATAAATGTTTTCAGTTCTTTAATCATCGGCAAATATTAATTATGTTTTTACGGTAAATACATCTATTTATTTTGTATCAGCGGGCCGTTATGCCCATGGGGTAAGCGCTGTGCAACCTGCGCCTGCTCATGTGATCGCCGAGCGTTTTTTGATAGCATGCGCTGCATGAAGAAACCTCTCCAAGACATGCGTCAGCACATCATCGATGTTGCCAGATCGCTCATGACCCAAAAGGGTTATACCGCCGTCGGCTTGACCGAATTGCTTGCCGCGGCCGGTGTGCCCAAAGGCTCCTTTTATCACTACTTCCGCTCCAAGGACGAGTTTGGCCAGGCATTGCTCGAAGAGTACTTCCAAGAGTACCTCTCGCGGGTCGATGTGGAGATGGCCAGAGACGGCAACGGGGCAGAGCGCTTGCTGAGTTACCTACGGTATTGGGCCGAGACACAGGCCTTTGATCACACTGACCAGAAATGCCTGGTGGTCAAATTAGGTGCAGAAGTGTGTGACCTTTCCGAAAATATGCGCGCGGTTCTCGAAAAGGGCACGGCGCTGATCGTTGAGCGGATCACGCGCTGCGTTGAGCAAGGCAAGGCCGATGGGTCTATCACCGCGCTGACTGAGGCGCCTGTATTGGCAGAGGCGCTTTATCAGATGTGGTTGGGCGCCTCTTTGCTGGTCAAGGTCAATCGAACACACGCACCCTTCGATGCGGCGTTGGAAATGAGCCGGCGCTTGGTGTCGTGACCTTAGCGGTTGAGCGATACAGGGCGCTCTGATGGCGCCCCATGGTCAGTTGGCGTTATCGCGATTCGGCGAGGGAAGGGGCGAGCATGGCCACCGCAGTTGCGGCGATGCCCTGCAGGTCTTCGCGACTGGCCGCATCATGAGCCTGCAACGACATGCCTTCAAGGAGGGTATTCAATGCAGCAGCGAGTATGCGGGTGTTGGTCTGCGGTTTGAGCTGCCCAGCCTCAACCGCGCGATCCAGGCGTTGTTGCAGGTAGTCGCGGCCTTCCTGGCGCAACGCTTTGAGGGCGGCGGTGACCTCGCCAGCATCTTCCGACACGTTCACGGCCGCCAGTACCACCATGCAGCCGCAGGGCGCTAGAGGCTCGGTCAAAATGGACGCAGAGGTATGAAAGAATTCGCGGATGGCGCACACGATGTCCGGCTCGCTGCCCATCCGCTCCCACGTCGCGTCCCAGAAGGTCGTTTCATAGTGGGCAACGGCTTCCAGAAACAACTTGGCCTTGTTGCCAAACGCCGCATACAGGCTGGGTGGATTGATGCCCATCGCTGAGCACAACTCGGTCACCGACGCGGGCTCATACCCGCGCTTCCAGAACACCGCCAACGCGCGAAGCAGCGCCTGATCGCGGTCGAATGCGCGCGGGCGTCCCTTGCTGCGAGGAACAGAGGGTGAAATGGAATCGGACATGGGGCTGGCTACCTTGAGGCGTAACGCCAGACGCTGGCGTCGGGAAAGCTGTTTTCAACGTGGATGATACACAAAATGGCCTGGCTTCGTGGCTCCGCGCTAGTGCAGCAGCGCGTCTGGACCTGCGGGTCTTGAACGGTCGGCCTCAGTGTTCGGCGGTCACCGTCCAGCTATTTGAGCGCCATCGTTGCATGAGACCGTCGGTCACGTAAGGGGCAGTTCATTCCATGATTTACTAGACGACCGGTCTAGTTCTGGTTAGAGTGGCGTCATTATGAGAAACCAACACGCCACAACCCGCCAACACATCCTGGATGTCGCCAGGGTGTTGATGACCCACAAAGGCTATACCAGCGTGGGACTGGCTGAAGTGGTGGCCGCCGCCGAGGTGCCGAAAGGCTCGTTCTACCACTATTTCAAATCCAAGGATGAATTTGGCCAAGCGCTGCTGGAACAATACTTTTGTGACTACTTGGCTGCGGTCGACACCCTGCTGGCAGGTACCCGGCCGGCGGCTGAACGATTGCTCGGGTATTTCCACTATTGGGCGCACACCCAATGCTCCGATTCACCGACGGACAAATGCCTCGTCGTGAAACTGGGCGCCGAGGTCTGTGACCTTTCCGAAGGCATGCGCCTGGTGCTCGATAAAGGTACTCAAGCGATCAACGCTCGGCTTGAGCGCTGCATCGAGCAAGGCCATGTCGATGGCTCGATCACCTCCACCCTCTCCAACGCGACGCTCGCGCAAGCGCTTTATCAAATTTGGCTCGGTGCCTCGTTAATGATGAAGATCAACAAGCGCCCTGACGTTTTTGAAGAATCCCTGACCATGGCGAAGCGACTCCTGTCGTAGCCATTTTTTTAGCAACTTACTAGACGACCGGTCTATTTAATTGAGGTTTACCATGACAGATAACAGTCATCGCACTGACTTGTTCACACCCACCCGCTTTGGCGCAATTGAACTCGCCAATCGCATCGTAATGGCGCCGGTCACGCGCAGCCGCTACGCCGAAGACGGTATTCCCAACGAGTTGCACGCCGAGTATTACGCCCAGCGCGCCACGGCAGGCTTGATCGTTGCCGAAGCCACCAATATCTCCGCTCAAGGCCGTGGTTATGCGGCAACACCGGGTATCTGGAGCGACGAGCAGGTTGCCGGCTGGAAGAAAGTCACTGATGCCGTGCATGCCGCTGGCGGCAAGATCGTCAGCCAACTCTGGCACGTGGGGCGTTTTTCCAGCGTCGAGTTGCAGCCGGACGGTGCTGCACCGGTGGCGCCTTCCGCGATCAAGGCTCAAGGCGATACCTACACCGTCAACGGTTTTGTCCCGGTTTCGATGCCGCGCGCACTTGAAACCGATGAAATCCCCGGGATCATCGAGCAGTACAAACGTGCGGCCGAGAACGCCAAGCGTGCCGGTTTTGACGGTGTGGAAGTGCACTCCGCCAACAGCTACCTGCTGGACCAATTCCTGCGCGATTCAACTAACCACCGCACCGACCAATACGGCGGTTCGATCGAAAACCGCGCTCGGCTGACGCTGGAAGTGACCGAAGCGATCGTCAATATCTGGGGCAATGAACGTGTCGGCATCCGCTTGTCGCCTGTCACCCCCGACGCCGGCAACACGCCGCCCGACAGCAACGTGATGGCGATGTACGGCTATCTGATCCAGCAACTCAACGCATTCGATCTCGCGTACTTGCACTTCGTCGAAGGCGCTACCGCCACCTCGCGTGAAGTGCCTGCGGGCGTGGACATGGACGCCCTGAGCGCGCAGTTCAAAAGCGCCTTTATCGGCAACAACAACTACGACCTGGAAATGGCAATCAAGCGCCGTGCCGAAGGCAAGATCGACGCTGTCGCGTTTGGTCGCTTGTTCATTTCCAACCCCGACCTGGTCGAGCGCCTGCGCCGTGGCGCTGAACTCACCATTGCACCGCGCGAGTCCTACTACGGCGGCGGCGCCAAGGGCTACACCGACTGGCCTGTCGGCAACTACTGATCGCGCCTGAACACCTGCGATAACCCAAACACTGCCCGACACGTGCGGGCAGTCATTGTCCAAGAGGAACTCCATGAACTACGTGCAAAACAAGACTGCGATCATCACCGGCGCATCGTCTGGCCTGGGTGCCGCATCGGCTCGAGCGCTGTCTGCCCAAGGCGCTCGCATTGTTGCCGCCGCGCTGGACCAGCAAGGTCTGGACGCGATCGTCAGCGAGTTGAAAGCCAACGGTGGTGAAGCGGTAGGGCGCGTCAGCGACGTCACCAACCCGGAGGATATGAAGGCGCTGGCCCAGTTCGCCCAGGACGCTTTCGGTTCAGTCGATATCCTGATCAACAACGCCGGCCTGATGTTGTTTTCCAACTGGGTAGACCTGGCCGTTGATGACTGGGAAAAGATGATCAACGTGAACATCAAAGGCTACTTGCACGGAATCGCCGCTGTGCTGCCGTTCATGTTGAAACAGAAGTCGGGCCAGATCCTCAACATGGATTCGGTGGCCGGTCACCAGGTCGGGCCGGCTGCCGGCATCTACAGTGCCACTAAATTTTTCGTGCAGGCCATGACTGAGTCGATGCGCAAGGAACTGGGCGTGCATCATGGCATTCGTGTCAACACCATCAGCCCCGGTGTGATCAACACGGGTTGGGCAGACAAAGTGACCGATCCAGCGGGGCGCAAGGCCGCCCAGGAACTGAACAAGATCGCGATCTCGCCTGACGACATAGGCCGAGCCGTGCTCTACGCCTTGAACCAGCCTGAAAACGTCACCGTCAACGACCTGATCATCTCGCCAACCCGTCAGGATTGGTAAGCATGACCTGACCGCGTGACCACGCCCAGGCACGCACAGGCACGCACAGGATGCGGCGTGCCTGGGTGCAGCGGTGCCCAGGCCGACTGCGCTGATTTCAATGCGAGGCTGGCCAAGTGGGCATCATGTGTCTTGTTCTGCATCGACGTTCAGCGCCTCGCCGATCGCATAAAACTGCCCGCCCGCGATGTAGTGCAGGCTACGAAAGTCCGCTGGGGCGGTCTCAAAATGCCAGTGCCCATCCTTGAAGACGCGCGTGTCTGCCCATGCGCCAACCACCTCGCCGATGAACAAATCATAGGTGGTCTGGTTGTGGGGCTCGGGCAGCAGTTTGCAGGCCAGCCAGGCCGAGCAGCCCGCAACGAACGGCAGGTCATGGCCGGGAATGTCGAACAACTCCACATCACTTTGTGCCAGTTTGTCGTGCGTATCGAAAAGGCTCGCACTGCCGACGTTTTTTGTCAGTTTGAGTTGTGCCACGGTGGGCACCTGAATCACGAAAACGCCACTGCGCTCGACCAACTCGCGTGTCTTGGTGATCTTGTCCAACACCACTGTCACTTTTGGCGGCGAAAAATCCAGCGCGCAGGCCCATGCGGCGGCCATCACATTCGTCACCCCCGCATGTTGAGCGGATACCAGGGTGGTCGGGCCGTGATTGATCAGCCTGTAGGCTTTTTCAAGTGGCACGGCGGCAATATGCTCGTCCATCGCAACTCCAATAATAGGCCCCGCATCCATCACTGGACCGAGGCTGTGCTCATTTACCCGCTGGCCGTTTTGTTCAGGTAGACCTGAAGGCTTTGATGGCCGCCGACAATCAGTGATTCGATCGCCGCGGTCAACTCGCCCTGGGGATCTGGCTCGCGCGTGTCGAAGGTTGCGCTCCACAGGACCACTGTAATGTCTTCACCCGTCAGGGGGATCAACCGTACGGTAGCCACGTAATTGTCGACGGGCAATGGCGACTCTACAAAACGGTACGAGAACTGCAGGTCAGGCTCGTCCACCGACAACAGTTTTTCACGCAAGACTGCGCCGTCTTGTAAGGTCAGCCGGCGGATGCAGCCCACCAGGCCGTCAGGCTGGCCGTTTTCGATAATGCTTTCGGCAATTGCCGGGTGCCATTGGCTGATCTGTCCGAAATGCTTGAGCACATCCCATACGCGGTCGGCGCCGCCGTCAATGAGGGCGCGATATTCAACTGTTGCCATGATTTGATACCTTTAATACATCGTAATGTGTACATCGACGGCCATGCCACGGCGCTGGGGCTCGCACTGATGGCCGCCCTGATCAGCCTTCGAATTGGTGATAAACCTTGGCGATCACCTTCCAGGTGCCGTCGATTTTGATCAGCGTCAGGTAGTCGTTGTAATCGGCGCCAATCGCGTCGTTTTCCATGTCGACACGAACCACGGCGGTGGTCGGCGTTATCGCCAGCACGTCCAGACGGGTAGTGATATCCGGCGCCGTGCCGTGGGTGCGGACAAAGTCGAACAGGTTGTTGATCGGGCCGCCCAGCAGTTGGCCATTGGTGAAACCGTACATCACCGCGTCTTTGTGGAATGCCTTCTCCAGGCCCTCGGCACTGCCGATACGCAGGCTGTCCACGTAGTGCTGGGCGACGGCGATAACGGCGTTGTATTCAGCAGTGGGTACCGCTTTGATGTTCTTGCTCATGATCCAAATCCTATAAACGTTTATGGCGTCAACGCGCCGTGGTGAAGGAGGCGTGTGGCTTAAGGCGCTACGTGGGTGTGGTAGATCTTGCTGACAACCGTCCACTGGCCTTCCACCTTCAGCAGGTTGAAAAAGTCGGTAAAGCAGAAACCGGAGATGTCATTGGTATCGACGCGCGCACTGGCAGCCGTGCCCACGATATCGACGTTGACGATGGCGCCCTTGGCCTCGGGGGAGGGGCGAAACGCGCTGTCGATGATGTCGAACAGACCCTGAATCGGGCCGCCGGTCAGTTTGTTCTCGGCGTCTACGCCAAAGATCGTCGCCTGTTCGCTGAAGGCTGGTTTCATGATGCTGCTTTTCGCCTGTTTGCCACCTTCGTTGTAATGGTTCAGTACGGCGACAATGGCGTTGTATTCCTGGACGTAGGTTGGGTTGCTCACGGCGTGACTCCTGTTTGAATGATCGCGTTGCGCGCAAGGCGTGAGATGGCCAGCCGGGCGAGTAATGCCCGCGCAAATCCCGCCCACGGCATGCCCATTGGCTAGACGGGTAATTTATGTATCGATCGATACATATCTCGTGCATTCTATAGTGATCACTACAGTTTGTGTCAAGCTTTTAGCGGATAGCGAGTGGGGCCAGGTAGGAACGCTGCCCATCCCTATTCAGGCAATCGGCGAGACGACCTGGGGGGCTGCGTTGAAGTCGAGCATGGAAATGAATCTATCCATCAACGGTGATTCGTTGTGGGTGTTCCAGCTCATATACAGGCCGATTGCCGGGTTGGGGGAGGCGGTCACCGGGTAGATCCGGCGGAACAGGACCTTGTCGCGCATGATTGAGTTGGCAATCGACTCAGGCACCAGGGCAACGCCGAAACCGCAGGCCACCAAGCCGATCAAGGTATGGATCTGCGCGGCCTCCTGCACCACCTTGGGATAAATTCTGTCGGGAGAAGCGGATATAGCCTTCATGCGCAAGTTGCCGATTTCGGCAGAAAACATCGAGTCACGCCTGTTGCTGGCTGAAGAGATCGTGATGGCGCTGCCCGCCCATCACCCCAAGGCGAAGGAAGGTCAGCGATGGCTCGATCGCCTTGGAGGCTGCCAAGACCCTCAGGGACAAGGGCTTCAAGGTGGTAGGGCATCATGGCGACCTGTCTAGCGAACAGGGTTGCGAGCAATTGGTGGCAGCGGCCATCGAGGCGTTTGGCCAACTTGATATCTTGATTCACAACGCCGGTTGGGTCGGTTATCAACCCATCGAAGAAACCGACGCGACGTTCATCGGCCGGGCGTTGGATATCAATATCTATACACCTGTGTGGTTATGCAAACATGCCTGGAAACATCTCAAGCAGTCCTCTGCCGCATGCGTGGAGCCCGAATGGGTGGCGCCTGGCGTGGTCTTTCTGGCCTCCCAGCAATGCGAGGATTCCGGCTATGTCCTGCGCGCCAGCAACGGACAATTTACGGCGACGCGGTTTGTCGAAAACCCGGGTGTCGACTATCCCGTCGATTTGGCCCGAGTCAAAGCCGACAGCGCCGAGCAGGTTGCTCAACTTTGGAACCGGATCAAGGAGTGTTGAATGAAGTCGGGTAGGGCGGCCACGCCCAGCCCGCAAAGGTCGATCTTAAAAACGCGCTCAGTCGCTTTCTCCTTTCAAGTTCCTGGCTGCGCGGCCGATCCAGTCCTTAGCGCTCCGAGCAGTCTCCCTCGAAGTACGCCGACGCTTCAAACCAGCTCCACAACAATAAAAACCTAACGGGGTTAGCCATGACCATTTTACAGCGGGTTATCGGGGGCTTTGCGGTGCTTGTGCTGTTGCTGCTGACCATGGCAGGGGTCAGCTATCAAAGCACGCATTCTATAAGCGAGCGTCTGGGCATCATTACGAGCCAATCGGCACCGTTGAGTCGCGCGGCCAGTGAGTTGTACGTGCATATCCTGCGCGCCAACCAAGCGTTGCTGGCCATGTTGATCAGCACCGATGTCAAACAGATCGATGCCGGCAAGCAAGCGTTCACCGACAGCATTACCCAGTTCAATCGCTTGCTCGACAGCACGGCGGTCTATGTGGTCGACCGCGACGAGCTGAAGGCTGGCCTCGCCCAGCAGCGCCAGTTAGTGACGGCCTACGCCGACCAGGCGCAAACCCTGATGGCCTCGCACCGTGAGCATGTGCAGCAACTCGCGTTGACGCGAGTGCTGCAAGGTTACAGCAGCGCCCAGGGTTCGCAGTTGGCGGGTTACCTGCGCGATTACATTGCTCGGGCCCGCAGTGCCGGCGACGTACAACAGGTGGCGGCGGCTGAAAAACTGCTGTTGGAAGTCAATAAATCCTATGACGGGCTGGCCGCGCATGCGGCGACGCCAGCCATCGACACCTTGCAACGCGTGCTGAACCTGCAGGACGAGGTCATCAGCACGCGCCTTCAGGCGCTGTTGGCCGTTGACCCCAGAGGCGGGCGGATTGCCGCCGTGATGGTCAATCGTCTACTCACCGATCTGACCGGCGCCGCCGGCGTGTTCCATGCCTACCTCGCCGAGGCAAAATTGAGCGCGCAGGTTGTGCAGCAACGCACGGCGGTAGAAGTTGCCCTGCAATCCACCCTGGGCAAGATTGGCGAATTTGGCAGCCAGGCCCTTGAGGTCGCCAATCACGCCAGGGACGATGCCAACGCCACCATCGGCACCAGCCGCAGCCTGGTGCTGATCGCCTGTGTACTGGCGGTGCTGGCCGCCGTGCTGATCGGCATTTGGGTCGCCTTCAGCCTGCGTCGCCCCCTGGCGGCGTTTCGCGAGGTGCTCAAGCAACTGACGGCCGGCGATATGCGCGTCAGTTTCGATGTCTCGCGCAAGGATGAGTTCGGGGAGCTGGGGGGCTACCTGAATGAACTGACCATCGCCCTGCGCAAAACCTTCCGTGAGCTGATCAGCTCCGCCGATGCCCTGGCGACCACCGCGGACAACAATGCCTTGAGCAGCGAGCAGACCACTCGCGTAGTGGATGAGCAAAAGGACAGATTGCAGTCGGCGGCCTCGGCCATGACTGAGATGGAAAGTACCGTGGAAGAAGTCGCACGGCGCGCGCAAGACACCCGCAAGGCGGTGGACGACACCAGTGACCTCACCGATCAAGTGCAGGAGCGTGTGGCCGAGACCATCGTCAACATTCGCCTTCAGGCCGAACAGGTAAACAAAGCCACCGAGGTTACCGACGAACTGCAGAAGTACGGCCACAATATCGAAGGCATTGTGGTTGCCATTCGTACCATCGCCGAACAGACCAACTTGCTCGCACTCAACGCGGCTATCGAAGCCGCGCGTGCGGGCGAACAAGGTCGAGGTTTTGCCGTCGTCGCTGATGAAGTGCGCTCCCTGGCAAGTCGTACCCAGACCTCTACCAGCGAAATCCAGGAAATGATCGGACGGATGCAGGAAAAAATTCATTCCGTGGTCCAGGTGATGAACGAGAGCCAGGTGCAGTCGGGCCAATGCGTGTCGCTGGCCTCGGGAGCCGGTGAACTGCTGCACTCGATGAGCGAGGCGGTCGGCACGATTCGCGACATGAACATCCAGATTGCTGCGGCCACCGAGCAGCAGAGCGCCACCGTGGCGGAAACCAGCCGGATGGTCATCCAGATCAATGATTCGGCGCAGCAGACGGCCGAAGGTGCCGAGCAATCGGCCAGCAGCAGTCAACGTTTGTCGGCCATGGCCAAAGTGCAGCGTGAACTGCTTCATCAATTCAGCGTTTGATCCTCGGGAGCTAGAAAATGAAAGCATGGTTCAGATGTTTCCTCGGGGCGGCGCTGTTAACCACAGGCCTGGCCCAGGCCGCTACCCCGCTGGTGGGCGTGGCCATGGCCAAATACGACGATAATTTCCAGGCCTTGCTGCGCAATGGCGTTCAGCAAAAGTCGGCGGCAATGGATATCGATATCTTCATGGAGAATGGGCAGGACAATTCCGAATTGCAGCTGCGGCAGTTTCGCAACCTGATCCATTCCAAAGTCGACGCGATCATCGTGGCCGTGGTCGACGGCAAAAGCACGCCGCAGATGATGCAGTTGGCCAGCGAAGCGAATATTCCCCTGGTCTTCGTCAACCGCAATCCCTCGCCCGAAAAGCTCACCGCGCGCGCTGCGTTTGTCGGCTCCAATGAACTGGAGTCAGGCACGTTGCAGATGGAAGAGCTGGCACGCCGGGCCGGCTACAAGGGCAACGTGGTGATTCTGGTCGGCGACCCCGCCAATGCGTCCTCATTGATGCGCACCGAGGACGTTGAAAAAGTCGTCGCCAAGTACCCGGACATGAAAGTCGTGCAGAAAAAAGTCGCCAACTGGGAGCGTAGCCAGGCCGCCACGGTGGTCATGGACTGGGTGAAGCAGGGCGTCGATTTTTCGATTGTCGCCGCCAATAACGACGAAATGGCGATCGGCGCGATCATGGGCCTGGAGAAGGCCGGCAAGCAGGCCAAGGATTACTGGGTAGGCGGCATCGACGGTACATCGGATGGGCTCAAGCTCATGGCGGATGGAAAGATGGCTGTCAGTGTGTTCCAGGATGCCGTGGGGCAGGCGAGTGGAGCGGTTGATGCGGCTGTCCGCCTGGCGCGTGGCGAAAAGCTGGATACACCGATTATCTGGGTGCCGTTCCAGTTGATTACTCCGGAGAATCGTCAGCAGTTCGAGTGACGGGCGATGACGCTGATCATCGACTACTTCGAGGCGCAGAGCCCGGCTGAGCGAAAATTGATGCCACACCAGGCCGTGCCTCTGGCTGATTCGCTGCGGACCTTGGGGCTGGGAACGGCAATCGGTATGCGACTGCCAGCATAAACAGCTCCTTGTTAAGGCCTGTGCATGTGAAGCGTTCAGCGCGCAGCAGTGGGCTTTTTCAGCAGGATGAAGCCTGAAATCAGGATAAGGGCCAGACCGACCGCGGTCCGGCCATTGAGCACTTCATTGAACAGTAACGCCCCCCAGGCAATCGCGAAGATCAGGTAGGTGTAATCGAATGCGCCGATGATCGAGGTCTCGCCGATTTGATAGGCCCGGGCGATGCCGGTACTGACCAGTACCATCAGAATCGCCAGCACCACCATCACGCCCCAGTCGCTGATCGCCATGGGCGACCAGCCGCCCACCAGAAACCGCAGGCCCTCGTTGGCCGGCAGGTGAGGGCCAGTCTGTGCAACGACAATGCTGCCGACCACCCCCATCAACAACAGGACGATGTTCAGCGCCAGGGCCAGGTGCGTGGGCGCCTCATTGGCGCACTTGCCCTTGGTCACGACCGCTGCGAGGGCATAGAAAATCGCAGCGAGCACGGGCAGCAATGTCCATAGGTTGAAGTCAGCCTGGCTGGGTGCGAGCGTGACCAGCACCCCGGCGAACCCCACCAGAATGGCCACCCATTTGCGCGGTGTGACATGCTCGTCCAGGGTGACTGCCGAGAATAAAGCGATAAACAAAGGCGTCGTATAGATTGCCAATGCGGCTATGGTCAGGCTGATGAAGGGCAGTGCGCTGTAAAACGCGATCCACATCAAGGCAAGCAGCAGGCTTCTTGCGCCTATCCACAAAGGGGAAAGCGGCCGTTGCTGCAATGTGCCGCGGCGGTACATCAACAAGGCGACGAGCATGCCAATGGCCAGTAGCGAACGAATCACGTAGAGCTGCCACATCGATGTCTCGGCGCTGGTGGCCTTGATAAGAGCGTCTGACACCGACAACAGGAACACCGAGCCTACGACGATGAGTATGCTTTGTCGGTTTTCAGCGGCGGTAACGGTTGTGGTTGCAGACATGATGGATCCTGATGTGATCGACCTGAAGGATTCTGGTTGAACTCGTAGTGCATTTAAAGTGAGTTATGGTTTCCCGCAGCATCCAGCCATGGGGGCCCTGGAGCACACGAAAGATGATCTCCCGTTCATAAACCGGGGCCAGGGCTGCGATGGCGTCCGGATCGCCCATTAATCGCAACATTCGCACCCAGGCATCCATCAGGGCCTATCTTGGTCAACAACAAGCGCTCAGCACAGCAGGCAGCCACTCACTCAAACACCTTCCCCAATCAAACAGCAACATCTCCCGCAAAATACGGAGATTTCCCGAAATACTCGATCAACAATTGCGCAAAGACCCGGATCTTCTGCGCAGGATGCTGACCGGCCGGGCGGACTAAGTAAGCACCCGCTGGCGGTGGTGGATAACGCGTCATGATCGGCACCAGTGCGCCGGATGCCACGCTGTCATACGTGAGGCAATCGGGCAGGTACGCGACCCCGAGTCCTGCGACTGCGGCGGCGACTAGCGCGATGCCGTTGTCAGCCTTGAAGCGTCCTTGCGGGCGAATGGCGACGATCTTGTCGCCATCCATGAATTGCCAAGCTTCGGTGCTTTGCATCAGGGCTTGATGGGCGACTATCTCCTCAGGTTTCTCGGGTGAACCATAAGCCTTGATATAGCCCGGACTCGCGACCAGCTTGCCGTTGATCGGGCCGATGCGTCTTGCGATCAGGTTGGAATCCTGAAGGTAGCCGACGCGGATCGCGCAGTCGTAACCTTCGGCGATGAGGTCAACGAAGCGGTCGCTGTAGCAGGTCTGGATCTGAAGTTGCGGGTGCCGCACGGCCATTTCCGCCAGTACGGGGGCGAAGTGAGTCGGGCCAAAAGAGAGCGGCGCGGCCACTCGTAAACGACCCTGCAGCGCTCCGGCAGGCAGGATCGCTTCCCTGGCTGACTCCATTTCTGAGCAGACCCTCGCTGCATAATCGCGAAAGGTCGCGCCGGCCTCGGTCAGCGCCGCGCCGCGAGTCGAGCGTGTCAGCAACTGCACGCCAAGCTGTGCTTCCAATCGCGCCAGCCTGCGACTGACGATTGACTTGGACACGCCCAGCCGGGCTGCGGCAGGCGAAACGCCTCCCGCGTCAGCAACCTCTACGAATGTCTGAAGCTCTTCGATATCCAAACGGTGTTCCTCATTTCGCGACACAGCCAAACACTTGGCAACACTACCGGATTAAGCATCGAAACAGCACAGTGTTGTTCGCAGGCAGCGTCGGCGCTGGCGTATGCCGCTCATTACCAATCCAATTCATAACGACAACACGGGATCTACTAATGACTTTTCGTAACGGCCTTACATCGCTTCTTCGTCCTGAAGATTCGGTACTCGTTCTGATCGACCACCAGCCTTTCCAGCTCACTAATCTGAACAGCCATGAGCCGCAAATGGTGGTCAACAATGCGACGGCGTTGGCGAAGGCTGCCAAGGCGTTCAACGTGCCCACCATCTTGACCAGCGTGATCGGCGAGCGGGGCGGTTTCATCTTTCCGCAAATCCTCGATGTTTTTCCCGGCCAAGAGGTGATTGATCGGACGCTGATCAACACCTGGGAAGACCAGAAGGTGGTGGACGCGGTAAAAGCGACGGGCCGCAAGCAACTGGTTATCGCGGGTCTGTGGACCGAAGTCTGCGTCGCCATGCCGGTGATCCAGGCACTCGGCGAAGGTTGGGATGTAACGGTGATCACTGATGCATCCGGCGCGGTTTCGGTCGAGGCCCATCAAGTGGCGATCCAGCGCATGATTGCGGCGGGTGCGAACATGATGACTTGGCTCGCTCTCGCTGCAGAGTGGCAACGTGACTGGGCTCGGGAGGAAACTGCCGGTGCGCTGACCGATGTGCTGCTGCAGCATGCTGCCGGTAGCGGTATTGCGTATCTGTGGGAGCAGCAGTTGCTCAACGCGCCAGTGCCGGCCACCGCCGGGTGATCTGAGTGGGGGATGAAGAGCTGGTTGATCGATGTCTGGCCACAGACATGGCGAGTCTTCATCTCCTCTCGCAGCAACTGGAGAGGTCTGTTCAGCAGCATGTGAGCCGTCGGTCGCGAAGGGAAATCGGGTATTGATATATCGGAAAATCTCGATATCATCCGAGCTATGGACTTACTCGAAATATTCAAAGCACTCTCAAATCCGGTACGCCTTCAAATCCTGAAAGGCTTGAAGGACCCCGTGAACAATTTCCCTGCGCAGGATGAGGGTGACGTTTTCACGGTGGGTGTCTGCGTCAGCAGTATCCAGGAGGGTATCGGGCTGTCGCAGTCTACGGTGTCGGGTTATCTGGCAACCCTGCAACGAGTTGGCCTGGTCGAAGTCAGGCGCATCGGTCAGTGGACGTACTACAAACGCAATGAAGCAACTATCAGTGCCCTTGCCGAGTTGATCGGGAAAGATCTGTAATTTTTTTACTGCATGATATTGAGATATCTCGATATTCCGTTTTGTCGATACGAGGATTTCAAAATGAAAGCGATGCTACTCAAATCATTTGGCGGCCCGGAATCGTTCGAACTCTGCGACGTACCCAAGCCAGTGCCGGGTGTGGGACAGGTCTTGGTGCGGGTATACGCAACCTCCATCAACCCCTTGGATTTTCAGGTTCGGCGCGGCGATTACGCTGACCTGGTGCCACTGCCGGCGATTACCGGACATGACGTTTCGGGCGTTGTCGAAGAAGTCGGGCCGGGGGTGACGGGCTTCGCTCCGGGGGACGAAGTCTGGTACACCCCGCAAATATTCGACGGGCCAGGCAGTTATGCCGAGTACCACGTTGCGGCCGAAAGCATCATCGGCCACAAACCGCCATCGCTGAGCCATCTTGAGGCGGCAAGTCTGACTCTGGTTGGCGGCACGGTGTGGGAAGCGCTGACCGTGCGAGCGGCGCTCAGGGTAGGGGAAAGCATTCTGATACACGGCGGCGCGGGAGGCGTGGGTCATGTAGCGATCCAGGTCGCAAAAGCCATTGGCGCGCGGGTCTTCACCACCGTGCGCGAAGCAAACTTTGAGTTCGCCCGTAGCATGGGTGCCGATGTGCTTATCGACTACAAAAAGGAAGATTACGTCGACGCCATCCTGCGCGAAACCGGCGGCCAAGGTGTGGATGTGGTGTTCGACACCATAGGCGGCGACACCCTGTCGCGCAGCCCGGATGCGCTGGCTCAACTGGGCCGTGTGGTCTCGATTGTCGACATCGCGCAGCCGCAAAACCTCGTTCAGGCCTGGGGCAAGAACGCCAGCTATCACTTCGTCTTCACCCGACAAAACCGCGGCAAGCTTGATGAGCTGAGCACGTTGGTGGCTCGCGGTCAGTTGCGCCCACACGTTGGCGCGGTCTATTCGCTGGCCGATATCGGCCTGGCCCATGCTCGGTTGGAAAGTCCCGAGAACGGCCTTCAAGGCAAAATTGCGATTGCAGTTGAGCCATCGCTTATTTCCTGAGCGCCTATTTTCAG
Source organism: Pseudomonas sp. R4-34-07 (assembly GCF_003852375.1). Taxonomy (NCBI): domain Bacteria; kingdom Pseudomonadati; phylum Pseudomonadota; class Gammaproteobacteria; order Pseudomonadales; family Pseudomonadaceae; genus Pseudomonas; species Pseudomonas sp. R4-34-07. Next base: position 2,859,544 of record NZ_CP027760.1, read on the forward strand.
CCGTCTAAGTCGTATCAGAGGAAATGCCATGATTTATGAAATTGCTCTGCTTCCCGTACACAAAGAACGCATTGAACAGTTCAAAAGTGCCTTCGCCGAGGTCGCGCCGTTGCTCACCCGCGCGAAGGGTTACGGCGGCCACTTGCTCGCGCAAGGAATCGAAACCCCCGAGCATTTCAACCTGATAGTGCGCTGGGCTTCACTTGAAGATCACTCGCCGGGCTTCGAGGCGAGTGATGACCATCAGATGTTCATGCTGGGCCTTAAGGACTATTTTTCTGAAGAACCGAAGGTCCACCATATCGAAGGAGCAGTTTTCTAACTGGATCGATGCTCAGTGGACGGCATCGCTCGCCGCACTCCACCGTTCACACCTGATCCAACGCCTCAATCACACCTTTGTCCTCGCCCAGAAAACCACCGCTCTGGTGCTGCCAAAGCCGCGCATAAACGCCATTCTTCGCCAGCAGTTCACTGTGGGTTCCCTGTTCGATAATGCGCCCGTCATCCATCACGATGAGCCGGTCCATGGCGGCAATCGTCGACAGTCGATGGGCGATGGCGATTACGGTTTTGCCTTGCATCATCTCATCGAGGCTTTCCTGGATCGCGACTTCGACTTCCGAGTCCAGCGCGCTGGTGGCTTCGTCGAGCAACAGGATCGGGGCGTTTTTGAGCATGACCCGGGCAATTGCCACGCGCTGGCGTTGGCCGCCCGACAACTTGATGCCGCGCTCACCGACCAAGGTGTCGTAGCCGCTATGACCTTGGCGGTCGCTGAGTTGGCTGATGAACTCGTCGGCCTGCGCATTGGCGGCGGCGCTGCGGATTTGTTCGTCGGTCGCGTCGGGTCGGCCGTAGGCAATGTTGTCGCGGATCGAACGGTGCAGCAGGGACGTATCCTGCGTGACCATGCCGATTGAGGCGCGCAGGCTGTCTTGCGTCACTTTTGCGATGTTTTGGCCGTCGATGCAAATCTCGCCGCTGTCGACGTCATAGAAACGCAGCAGCAGGTTGATCAGCGTGGATTTACCCGCACCGGAGCGTCCGACCAGGCCGATTTTTTCGCCAGGACGGATGTTCAGGTTGAGGCCGCTGAGTACTTGGCGCTCGCCGTTGTAGTTGAAGCTGACATTGTTGAAGGCCACCGCGCCGCCGGTGGTTCGCAGCGTGCCCGCATCCGGCGCGTCCTGCACTTTGGTGCCGAGGGTCAGCGTCGCCATGCCATCCTGGGCGGTGCCGATGCTTTCGAACAGAGAAGTCATTTGCCACATGATCCAGTTCGACATGCCGTTGATCCGCAACGCCATCGCAGTGATCGCCGCCACGGCGCCCGCGCCGACCGCACCGTCATGCCAGAGCCACAACGCATAACCGCCCGCCGACATGATCAACGCCACTACCAGTGCCTGATTGACGATCTCGAACTGGCTGACCAGGCGCATCTGGCGGAAACCGGTTTGCTTGAAGTCCTCCATCGCCGCACGCGCGAAATGCGCTTCGCGATTGGAGTGGGAAAACAGTTTCACCGTGGTGATGTTGGTGTAAGCGTCCGAAATTCGCCCGGTCATCATCGACCGTGCGTTGGCCTGCTCCTGGCCGACTTTGCCCAGACGCGGCACGAAATACCACATGGCCAAGCCGAACAACACGAACCAGGCCATGAAGGGCAGGATCAGCTTCAGCGCGAAGCCGCCGGCCAGCGCGATGATCGCGATGAAATACACGCCGATCCCCGGCAGGATCTCGATCATTGTGAACAGCACGTCGCGCACGGCCAGCGCAGTCTGCATGACCTTGGTGGTGACGCGGCCGGAGAATTCATCGGAAAAAAACGCGAGGCTTTGTCGCAGCATCAGGCGATGGAAATCCCAGCGCAGCCGCAACGGCAAGTTGATCGCCAATACCTGGTGCTGCAACATCGTGCGCAACGCCACCAGCCCGACGCTGGTCACCATGACAATGCCCATGCCCCACAACACGCGGCTTTCCTGCGCCGCCGCTTCACCGCCGGCCTGCCAGGTCGAGAGCAGGTCGACGATTTGCCCCAGAAACGAAAACAGCCACGCTTCGTAGATCGACACACCGGCACTCAACAGCGCCAGCGCCAGGATGTAACCGCGAGCGCCGCGCGTGCAGGCCCATAGGAACCGGGCCAGGCCAGCGGGCGGCGGTGGCACTTCGTCAGGCGGGAAGGGGTCGAGTCTTCGTTCAAATACACGAAGCATGCTGGTCTCCAAAACGATCAAGTTGAGGGGATTCTGCCATTGAACGGATGCTTTGAGGGTTTTGCGAACGTTGGGGGCGGCGATGAGGCGAGGTATGCGATATCTGGCCGACCTCAAAATCGGCTTATATTCACGGAGGAAAAAATGCGGATGTACATCACAGGTGCCTCGTGTGCGGGCGGCACCAAACAGGGGCTAAACCTCGCAACGCTGCTCGGTGTACGGCATGTCGATGTCGATGATTTTTTCTGGATGCCGACCAATCCTCCTTTCACCACCAAGCGACCTGCCGAAGAACACGTGGCGCTGATCCAGCAAAAAATAGTTGCGGGCGTGGTTCAGGAGGTGCGGATGCGACACGGAGCGATTCTGTAAAAATTACCCAGTCATTAATCGAATCAATAACAACCATTAACTCAATGAAGTTCTCATATCAGCACCGCGGCGTAAGATCGGCTCAATTCCAAACCACTCCACGGAGCACATGATAATGAAACGCCAAACCATCCTCGGCATCGCTTTCTCGATCTTCGCGCTGAATGCTTTCGCAGCGACTGCTGCCCAACCTGTGGTCGCTGAAGGCGCCTCGGATCGTCTGTTCAGCGACGCGGTCGCCGCTGCTACGCAAACCGATCCGCTGTTCAGCGATGCCGTCGCAGAGGATGGTTCGGATCGTTTGAAAGGCAACCTGGCTGCCGAAGGTGGCGCAGAACGTCTGCTCGAACGCCGTGCAGTCTGAATGCATGGTTCCAACGTAAGACTCGACGAAAAGCCCGGCCTCATCAGCCGGGCTTTTTTGCTTTAGAAATGACACGCGGCGGTCGCGCATGCTGCATGTGCTGTTCCACATGGCGCGCCACGACCAACCGGCCACGTCCGACACCATCGCGCAGATGCTCGGCACCAATCCGGTGGTGGTTCGGCGGACCATGGCACTGTTGAAAAAGGAAGGTTATGTGCGCTCGGAAAAGGCCCACAGGGGAGGGTGGACGCTGGCAGAAATGACTCTGCTGGACATCCATCAGACGCTGGGCTCGTCTTCGCTGTTTGCCATCGGTTTATCGACCGACCACCCACAATGCCTGGTCGAACAAGCGGTGAATGCCGCGCTGACGGAAGCGTTTGACGCGGCGCAGGCATTGTTGATTGATAGTTTACAGCGTCTGCGGCGGGCAGGACCGGTGACCACGCCCATTTGTGCCACCGCGGCATGTCTGAAATTCCATCTGATCGCATTTCCCTGGCTCCCCGAAACCCCTAATTTAGACGCCTAAGCATGTGATTGAAGGATGAGAGTTATTCTTCAAGTAGCGCTCGACCACTGTTGATCAACCCTGCAAAGCGTTTGGCGTCCAGAGGTGGAATGCGCGTTCAGGCGGTGACGATGTAGTACGCAGCCTCGGGTATGCGGTTAATGCACATGAATTGATTCAGGGAAATGATCAAAAAATTATGCCTCACGTGGAATGCCTATTTTTCTTCTGCCGTCTTATATGGCCTTTTAATTAAATGTCTATGGGTTTCATATTAAGAGAGCGCAGTAATGATCAGATTTAATGACCTAGCCATTTTTGTGCGTGTGGCAACCGTTGACAGTTTCTCCGTCGTGGCTAGGGAAATGGATCTCTTTCCTGCTCAAATCAGCGCCGCTATCAAGCGCTTGGAGTGTGAACTTGATACGCGCCTGTTTGCGAGATCAACACGAAGTTTGCGCCTAACAGCCGAAGGCGAACGTTATCTGCCTTACGCTCGGGAGGTTTTGAATACGCTCAGTGAGGGGCGAGCCGGGTTACAACAGGACGATCGTAAACTCCATGGCGTCTTGCAGATCGCCAGTGCCTCAGATTTCGGGAGAAATGTGTTGCTTCCCTGGCTGATCGATTTTCGTCGAGACAACCCTGGTCTGGTGCTTCGTGTGATGTTGTCCGATAGCGTCTCGGACATCTTTCGCGATCCGATAGATGTAGCCGTCAGGTATGGCACGGTACAAAACGCCGACTTTATCTCTTTGCCCTTAGTGCCTGGCAATCGCCGTGTACTGGCTGCATCGCCGGCTTATATAGCGCTGCACGGGCGGCCCAAGTCCGTGGAAGATCTTAAGACTCATGCGTGTCTTCGTTTCCATATGAATGGAAAACTCTACGACAGATGGATATTTCCCAAGTTGCCGGAGAGCGACTTCGTTATTGTAAACGGCCCTGTTCTAAGCGATGACGCAGACGTCATTCGACGATGCGCCATCGCGGGGGAGGGGATTTTGTACAAATCATGGATGGACGTTTGTGAAGATGTCAGTGCCGGTCACTTGGAGGTATTACTACCTGAGGTTCCAGGTGAGCTTTACCCTTTGAGTTTCGTTTGCCCGCACAGGAAACAGTTTACCCCGGCGATTCGTTTGCTTTACGCGTACTTGAAAGATAAGTGTGAATCGCTGTTGATGACGCACGCCTAGGCGTGCGCCAGACGTTATTGTGCCAACACCTATCTGCTTCAATCTAGCTGGACAGAAAGCCCGGGATAGTCGGTGTACCCTTCCTTCCCTTGGCTGAACCACGTCGAACGATCCTCTTGCCTCAGCGACAAGCGACGGCGAAGTACCTCTGGCAGCTGGGGATTGGCGATAAATGGACGTCCGAACGCCACGGCGTCGGCAATACCCGCTTCCACAACCGCCTCGGCACGAGCCGAATCGTAATCTGAGTTGAGGATAAGCGTGCCTTTGAAGGCATTACGAATGATGGCTGCGCTTGGAGGGTATTCCGAGACGCCAAAACTCCCGTCAGCCGGCGGCTCGCGAAGCTCGAGATGGGCAATACCGATCTCGGATAACACTTCAGCGGCGTGGGTAAACAAAGGCACAGGATTACTGTCCCTCACGCCCTGGTCATGACTGCTGGGGGTTAACCGAACACCCGTCCGATCTGCTCCAACGACTCCCGCGACCGCTTGCGTCACTTCCTTGAGCAGCCTGACCCTGTTCTCAATTGAGCCTCCATAGGCGTCGGTGCGAAAGTTGCCGCTGTCGCGTAAAAACTGATCGATCAGGTATCCGTTGGCGGCGTGAATCTGGACGCCATCAAACCCCGCCAGCAACGCATTCCTGCCTGCCTGGGCGAAATCGGCAATCAGTGGCGCGATCTCCTCGAGCGGTAGCGCTCGAGCCTGGGAGTAGGGTTGTTTCCCCGCGTAGGTATGGGCCAGTCCAGGTGCTGTCGTCACCGAGGGACCTATGGGTTGTGCGCCGTCAAGGAAGCTGGGATGTACCACCCGGCCCATGTGCCACAGTTGAGCAATTATTCGACCACCGCCAGCGTGCACAGCGTCGGTAATCAATCGCCAGCCGGCAATTTGCTCAGCGGACCAGATACCGGTTGCATAGGCCCATCCCAGGCCCTGCTGGCTGATGCCGATCGCCTCGCTGATGATAAGCCCCGCCGTCGCACGTTGAGCATAGTAGTCAACCATGATGGGGGTAGGGACGTGATTCTGCGTTCCTCTGGCCCGAGTCATTGGGGCCATGATGATGCGGTTAGGTAATGTCATGGCGCCCAGACGCAGGGACTCGAACAGTGTGGCCATGTGGATCTCCTTTGTGTTGACGAAAATGTCAGGTTTAAACCAGGCGTGCGCCGCCATCGACGTTGATCGTGGCGCCGTTCATGAAGCCGTTGCTCATCAGGAAAACCACCGCCGCGGCCGCTTCGTCGGCAGTGCCCAGGCGGTGCAGAGGCAAGGTTTTCTCCAGTGCAGCGAGAAAGCCATCGCGCGCATCGCCCATGGCTTTCGCGAGGATCGGCGTATCGATAGGGCCTGGAGACAGGGTGTTGACCCGGATAGGCGCCAATTCGAGGGCCAGGCCGCGGGCGAATGCTTCCATGGCAGCTGATGCAGCGGCGAGCACCGCCGTGCCGTGCGCATTGGGTCTATCTGCAAGCGCACCGGAAATAAAGGTGACGGAGCCGTCTTTGGAAAGGCGATTGCCAAGCGCTCTCAAGGCATATACCGAGGCCCAGATTCGCTCGTCGAAAGCGCGTTGCAAATACGCCACATCCGCTTCGAGCACTTTGCCGGCGACGAACGTACCGGCCAGCAGCACCAGGTGATCAACCTTTGGGATATCGGCCAGAGCGGCCTGGATTTGTTCGGGCTTAGTGACATCAGCGGCACGCCAGCCATCCAGCTCGTGGGTATTGGCGGCTTGCTGTGCCCGGTCTGGGTTGGAGCCGATCACGAAGACCTTTGCACCAGACGCCTTGGCCTGAATTGCAGCTGAAAGGCCGATACCAGATGTGCCGCCGACGACTACCACGGTTCAATCCAGAAGGGTGTGTGGGCGTACGTTGCTATGGCTTGGGTTGGAAATGTCGATCATCACTGTTGGCTCCTCAAGGCATCGAATTGATGCTGTGAGGACAGCGTATGCGTAACCTTCAAAGTTGATAATAGGGTTTCAAGTGGTTACTATTGTGCCATGAAAGCACAAATTGGATTGGACCGCCTGACAGGTCTTATTGCTTTTGCTCGCACGGCCTCGCTGGGCAGCTATACAGCCGCTGCACGGGATCTCTCCGTGTCACCCTCGGCCGTCAGCAAAAGCGTTCAGCGCCTGGAAGAGCATTTAGGTCTGCGCCTCTTCAGTCGCACCACCCGCTCGCTGACCCTGACTCCCGAGGGACGTGAACTGTACGAGCGTGCATTGCGGGTGATCCGGGAAATCGAGGACATTGAGCAGACTGCAGTAGCGTCGAGAGGCGAGCCGTCAGGCACTCTGAAAGTAACTGCGCCGCTTCCCATCGGCGTCAACATTCTTGCTCCTGCGCTCCCGGCGTTCCGTGAGCGTTACCCGAAACTGGCGGTGGACCTGCGGCTTGGCGATCAATTCGCCGACATTATCGAGCAGGGGATAGATGTCGCCATCAGGGTCGGCAACCTGGCTGACTCCAGGCTGGTTTCCAAGCCTCTCGGCCCACATCGAATCTGCACCTTCGCATCGCCCGGCTATCTCGCCAGAAAGGGCAAACCGCGCAACATCGATGATCTGGTCAATCATGATTGCATCAATTTCCGTTATCAGAGTTCGGGACAGGCGCTACGCTGGCCCTTCCAGGTGGGGGAGCGCGTTGTCGAGATCACTCCCGACGCCACCATGACCATTGATGTGAGCGACGCGGTCGCGATGACGCTCGCCGCAGGCGGCGGTATTGGTATCTCTCCGACTTATGTTGCCGCGCCTTATGTGCTGAGGGGTGAGTTGGTACCGGTGTTTCCCGAATATGCGGTAGACAGGTTCGTCATCACCGCTCTCTGGCCCGAAAGCCGCAGAGGCAATCCAAACGTGAAGGTATTTGTAGACTTCCTACAAGAAGTGTTCCCGGTACCGGCCCCTTGGGATGTGATAGTCGAATCGGCGGGTAATGCTCAGCGCTAACGACGTTCGACAGCGCAGCGCTCAGTTGATTTGCTCGATCCAGGAGGACACCGAGTCACCACTGCTCATGTTCGGCCGGATAATCCCGTTGATCATGAACGTGGGCGAAACGTGGACGCCGTTTTGTCGAGCATACTTGCACTGCCATTTGATGGCCTGATCCAGGGTTGGAATTGCGAAGGCCTCTGCCAGTTTGATGCCACTGTAATGCTCGAGGCGCTTAATGATGTCTCTGGGCGTTACGTCCAGATTGGGGCCTTCAGCGTGATTGTCGAATTCGAATTCCCTCCGGTGCGCTGCGACAGCGGCCATGACATTCTTGGCATTTTCTTTGCCGCCCTCAAGCGTCGCTGCGGCAAGGATGCACCGGATGATGACGCCTGAAAACATATGCCAGGGCTGGGACTGCAGGCGAATGATCAACGTGATCCGGTCTTCGCCAGCCTCTGCGAGGAGCGCATCGAGCTTGAGGAACGCCTTGACGGAATAGGGGCAGGTGGGCTCGAGAAAAACTTCAAACAGGTGAGGGCCCTGACCCCACGAAAGCGTATCCACTTTCACTGGCCGGTCGTTTTCAGGTTTTTGCATAAAAGTACCTTTCAGTGAATCAGAACGAAGTGAGGGGCCCCTGCGGGAGACAAAATAGCCTGAGTACACTCAGGCATAGAGCACATCCCAGAGCCGTTTTAACTTGAGTGTCATATTGGTTTCAGACACGCTCTGAAGTGTTATGACTTCTTTGAAATATTTGGCGTAAATCGCTTCAGTTACGTGCCGGACCTCGCCGTTCTCATCCAGTTCGACATCGGAAAATCGAAGGATACCTACAGGTTCGAACCCCGCACGCTCAGTGAACTGTTGCATGGCTTTCGACTTCATCGTGACGTATGAAAAAGCCATTGCGATACCCATCGCTTGAGCCAGCGCATCCACGATATAAGCCGCAAAAAGCGTAGCCCCCGTGCCCCGATGCGCCGGAGCGCACACACCATAGCGGCTATGGAGAGTCAGCGCGTCTCGATCCACTTCCAGGCACAACGCGCAGACAATTTCCTCGCCGTGTCGACCGATGTAAACGATAACGTCCTTCGCCTTTTCACCCGAAAAGTAAACCTTTGTCTCATAGAATCGTGGCTCAATATACTTTTTGCCAGATCCGACACGGATGTCCGGATACCACGATTTGATAAGCGCGCATAGAAGGTCAATATCATTACGTTCCAATTGCTCGTAGTTATATTCAGTCGGAGTGATGGTATTTTTGGGCAGCTCCGTGAGTAGCGGCCAGGATGCGTGTTTTATCATGTCGATCTCGTTAAAGTTCAGGCGTGATGCTGCTGACGATTTGAAAGCAGTTGTTTGCCCGAATTTATGGATTTTTAGGCTCGAAGCCGATCAGTGGTGCCTTAGCCATTTCAGAAACCCTCCAGGTACCGCCGTCGGCGCTTTCTGCATAAGAATGGAGCGGGCATGTTGCTGTCGGAGCATTTGGAGGCGGGTGAGGGACATGCGCAATTGCGACCTTTCACCCATACACCGACGTACTTCATCCCGATGCAGTTGAAGTACTTTCACGGCGGAAAGCGCAATGAATTGCGCGCCGTTTGGCTTGTTATCCATGACGCCTTCTTCGCCTAATACTTCCCCTGGCCCCATCCGCGCGACTTCGACCCAATGGGCTCCATCGTTCAACTGGACGGACACCACTCCACTGCCGATAACCAACAAGTGTTCGCTGATTGCGTTGGCTTTCAACACAAAGTCGCCAGTTGCCAGCCAGGTTGATAGCAGGTTCATGGCGAGACGGTCTTTATCCTCTGAAGTGAAACTTGCGAAAATGCGCACGTCGTCCAGCACAAAGCGAGTGATACCGGCCACCGGGATTTCAGCAGAATTGGCGATATCAACGCCGGATGCGCGTAGATGCCTGTAAGCAATGTCGTAAAGGCGATTACGTGCTGCAATTTTTTCGGCAGGCGTGTCTACAAAACCGATGACCTCATACTCCAATAAGCCTTCCGTTATGTTTTTGAGGATGACCTTGGGCGCAGGAACTGGCAGTAGCGCTGAATAACCCAGCAGCGCCTGCTCGAGTATTTCCTGGACGCGTTCGGGTCGAAATCGCAGAGGCAGGTGCAGGCTTATCGTCACCCCGTGTTGATCTTGGGGCCTGCTCATGTTTTGTATTTTGGTTTTCGCCGCCACCGAATTGGGTATGACGACGGTGCTGCCTTGCGAGGTCAGCAACAATGTGGCGCGCCAATCGATGTCGGTGACCCTGCCTTCCATGCCATCGATTTGAATCCAGTCGCCCACTTGATAAGGGCGAGTGGCATTCAGGACAATCCCGCTGAATACATCGCTGAGTGTGCTTTGCAAAGCCAGGCCGACGATAATGGCCAACGCGCCAGAAGTGGCGAGCAATCCTTTGACGGGAAGTTCCAGTACGTAGGCTGCCGCTGCGACGGTGGCGACCAGAAAAATCAGAGCGCCGAGCACTTCCCTGAGCAAGCGACCGCCTCCCTCAGTTCTGGATATCAGGATTGCGCCGAGCAACTCCGTCAGCATCCGCGCGCTTAAAAACCACCAGACGAGTACCAGCAGTGTTGCAGCCAACTGCCAGGAACCAGAGTCAGGATCGCGCACGGGTTGCAAGGGGGAGTTGCCGGACAGAAAGATGGCAGCGCTGTAACAGGCGTAGAGACAAATATTAATGCCCACGCGCAACCCCTGCAGCCTTCGGGGAACAATCCACCAACCAATAATATCGGCGATTAATATCGCCCCGAGGAGGGCGCACAGCCATTCAAGTGTCACGATGTGACCCTCCCGGAGTCTGGTGCATTCGTGCTTTCCCACAAGCGGCGGAACAGGCGATCAAATGGCGACGCCACGCCAGAACTGGTGGAGTTCAGCACTGATGAATTCAGGCTTTTCCTCAAATACCCAATGTCCGCACTGCGCGATGACACCACCTTTTGCCGACAGCGCGATGTGTTTTGCCGAGGTAAAACAATGGTCGCCAAATGACACTTCGCCACCCCAGGCCAACACTGGGATCTTTAGCTTCCCCTTGGTCAGTTGCGCGGTCTGCTCCGCCATTTGCGGGATAGAGCCATAGTGATTCAGGCTGGCACGCAGGTTGCCCGGTTGGCGCATCTGCATGACGTAATAGTCGATGTCGTTCTCGGGCATTGCCGTCGGGTTGTAGGCAAAATCTCTGAAGAAGTGCCGCAGGTACATATCCTCCCGACCTTCAATAAGGGCACGGCTGATGTCCATGTTCATGTGCATGCTCAGATGCCAGTAGGGCACCCGCGGATCGACATAACCTGGAAAATCCAGGCCAAAAAAAGGTGTTTCGATAGTGGCCAACGACAAAGCGCGTTCAGCCGCCAGGTAGGCCAGGGCGACTGAAGGCGGACCTCCCAGGTCATGGCTGAGGATGTGGAATGTATGAGCCTGTTCAACCTCCAGCAGACCGAGCATGTCTTTAGCGATATTGATGGGGTCGTAACCTTGATACGGCTTATCGCTGTCGGCGAAGCCGCGGAGGTCGGGGGCGATGAACGTGTAATGTTCTGCGAGCCTGTCGATGACCGGCATGAACTCTCGATGATTTTGTGGCCAGCCGTGCATACAGAGGACCACGGGGCCTTTCCCGGCAACCACGTAGTTGAGTCGAACACCGTTAACGGTGGCGCGTTTGTGCGTCAGGTTGGTCATGGCGAGTGCCTTTTTTGTCCCGTCTGACCCGGGCCTTTCGAGCCCGGGAGCGTAAGGCGGGTGTGCAATGTGATGCATGCCGGACCCGGCCGGGTGAACGGCATGCGCAAGGCTTGCTTAGTTAAGGTGAGCCTTGAGTTCTGTGCCCGCCTGCCTCATGGCCGCCTTGACTTCCGGTACCTGGCTCAACGGGTTCAGCAGGCCATAGTCATGGATCATGCCGTTGTAGCGAACCGCCGTGACATCGACCCCGGCCGCGTCCAGCTTCTGCGCGTAGGCTTCGCCTTCATCGCGCAACACGTCCAGCCCCGCGGTTTGTACGAGGGCAGGTGGAAGTCCTTTCAACTGATCGATGCTGGCCTTGAGCGGGGAGGCATGAATTTGCGCCCTGGCTTTCAGGTCGGTTGTGTAACTGTCCCAGAACCAGGTCATCATGTTCCTGGTCAGGAAGTGGCCTTCAGCGAACTGCTTGTAGGTGTCCGTCTCGAAGTTGGAGTCCGTGACCGGCCAGAGGAGCAGCTGAAATCGAATTTTCGGAGTGGCTTTTTCTTTAGCCATCAGGCTCACGACAGCGGCCATGTTGCCGCCGACACTGTTACCGGCCACCGCCAGGCGCTTGCCATCCACGTTGATCTGTTTACCGTTTTCCGCCACCCACTTGGTGGCCGCGTAAGCCTGGTTAATGGCGGTGGGATAATGGGCCTCAGGGGATGGTGTGTAATCGACGTACACCGCGACCGCACCGGAGGAGACGACAAGGTCGCGAATCAGGCGCGCATGGGTGGGATAATCCCCCAGGACCCAGCCGCCACCATGAAAGAACATGAAGACTGGAAGCTCGCCTTTGGCTTTTTCAGGCCGAACCACCGTCAGCTTGATCGTCTTGCCATCGGCGGTAATGGTCTTGTCACTCACCTCAACGCCCGATAGATCAACCTTTACCGAGTTTTGCGCTCCCGTCAGCACCGCGCGGGCTTCTGTTGGACTCAATTGCTCGAGCGGCTTGCCGCCACCCGCCGCCAACGCATTCAGAAAGGCTTGGGTTTGATGTTCCGGTATTGGATTGCCGGCGGCCATTGCGGACCCGACCGATAGGGCGATCATCGCTGGCACTGCTTTCACGACGTGTTTCATGTTGCCTCCTGAAGCCATTGGTTTGTATGAAGCGTGTAAGAACGAGGGCGACTATCGATGTCATCCGGTCAGCCTCGTATGGGGGGGTTATTGGGCTAGATAACCGTTGCGGGCGAATGCGAGGCAGGCGGCTCGACCAATCCCGCTTAATGCTCCGGTCACAAGAACGACGTTGCTCATCATGGTTTCCCTTTTTAATAAGACATGGCCACGTCAGGACGACGCAGCGCATGAGGTGTCTCGACGTCAAACCAGCCGCGAACCTCCATCGATATTGATCGTGGCGCCGTTCATGAAGCCGTTGCTCATCAGAAACACCACGGCTGCACCCGCTTCGTCCGCCGTGCCGAGGCGATGCAGTGGCAGGGTTTGCTCCAGCGCGGCGACATAACCGTCGCGCGCATCGCCCAAGGCTTTCGCAAGGATCGGCGTGTTGATGGGCCCCGGAGAAAGGGTGTTGACCCGGATAGGTGCAAGTTCCAGAGCAAGGCCACGGGCCAATGCCTCCATGGCAGCCGATGCAGCGGCGAGCACCGCGGTGCCGTAAGCGTTTGGCCGATCTGCCAACGCACCTGAAATCAAAGTCACCGAGCCCTTTTTGGAAAGGCGATCGCCGAGAGCCCGCAAGGCATGTACCGACGCCCAGATCCGCTCATCAAAAGCGCGCTGCAAGTACGGGATGTCCGCTTCGAGGACTTTGCCGGCGACGAAGGTCCCTGCCAACAGCACCAAATGGTCAACCTGCTGTATGTCTGCCAGCGCGGCATGGATCTGTTCGGGCTTGGTGATATCGGCCGCACGCCAGCCGTCCAGCTCATGGGTGTTGGCGGCCTGCTCTGCGCGTTGCGGATCTGAACCCAGAACAATGACCTTTGCACCCCGGCCCTTGGCCTGAATCGCGACAGCCAGGCCAATTCCGGAGGTCCCCCCAAAGACAACAATGTTTTTGCCTGCTAAATCACCGGTTAAGGCGTCCTGCGCGGAAGTAATGGAGTTCATGTCTTAATCCTCATGCTGATAGCGGTGGTGTATTTTTGAAGTCTTGCCCGACGCTACTGGATGGTCTGCCGGAGGGACGTTCGGAGCCAGTTCGATACGGCCTGTGCAAAGGCTTCAACGTCTTTTCCATTGCCAGTGATGATCCACTTCAAGGCCACAACATCGTCGGGCATAAATATCGCGCCATAACTACTCAACTGGATCACCAATTCGACGGAGTTATTGATGGTTGCTTTTTTTCCAACCAAGATGCCTGCCTGGGCAAGCACTATTGCGCCAAGTCCAATTCCCGCAACCAACTTTCGGGCTTTATCGAATTCTTGTAGTTGAGCGATAACATTGATGTTATTCCACAAATACTCTTTAGTCCCCGCTCCCCCCATGACAGCGATGGCATCGAAACATTCGCTGTACAGCTCTTCCAGATCTTGAGTCTTGATGTGTTCAAAAGTCATTCCGTGCGTAGTGCGTGCATCGACGGAGAAAATTTTCAGGTTATATTCTTTGCGCCATACACCCAGGCACGATAAGAGCATCGGTGCGTCTATACGTCTCGGCGGGATAATGATGGCTAAGCTTTTCATAGATGTATCCTAACGACCCAGCTAACTAAAGGCGCCGTATAAAAGTGCATATTGGCTATCGCTGTTACCTGTAGCCGCTGCACCGATTGCAGCTCTGGAGTGAGCATCACCCTGTCGCATTTAAAAATACAGGTGCGCTACGGATTAACACCTAAACTCTTGCGATGTAAATGCGTGCAGCCCAGAGTTTTAAAGGCGTAGCGGCATTAGCACTAAATTCATTTAAGTCCTAAATGCTGGCGTGCGTTCTCTTCTTCGCTGCTTGGAAATATGATCCAACTGCAAAGGGTTTACTCGTTGATCAATCTGCACGGTGACCCTTCTAAGGCGGCATGTCGTCAATTGAACATGTTAAGGAAATCCGTGAGGTGTTGAATGAGCGAGCCATCGGAAAAGCTGCAGGTGTTCGTAAGCTATAATCAAATCCGGGTGCAGTTCCATGCCTGTCCACCTCGGCCTTGCCCTGAACTACAAAATGCCCTCGATCGCCTCGCATCGTTGCCTGGGTGCGTTAATTACGGATTAAGCTATTGGACACATAGTGCATTCCAATGGTCGATTATGGGTGTATGGACTGACGAGGAAGACCGTGATCGTCATTACTGTAGTGAACAGATTCAAGTTCTTTTCAATTGCCTTATTCAGCAACATGCCGCATTGATCTGTTGCAGCGAGGGGCAGATTTGAGCTTTGTGGCGGGGAACGTCTGAGCGTCCTACATGCGGGAGAATAAAAGTAATGAGCTTCGAAAAGCGTTATCAACCTTATCGCGGCCCCGCAGCAGGATGGGGAGCTCTTTTGTCCGTTGCGAAATATTGGATGCGAAGTGGTAATGCAATGAAAAATGTCCGCGCGCTTCGACTGTGCTGCCGAGTAAAGCGCCGCTCAGGCGGCGCTCGCGGTAGCGTGCTGGCCCGGGATGGCGCCAATCAGCTCACGGGTGTAATCGCTGGTCGGGTGGTTGAAGATGCGCTCCACCGAGCCCTGTTCAATTACCCGGCCATTGCGTAACACCAGCACTTCATGGGCGAAGTTGGCGACCACCGACAAGTCGTGGGACACCAGCACGTAGGCGATGCCCATGTCCCGTTGCAGCTCTTGCAGCAGTTCAAGGATGTGCGCCTGCACGGACACGTCGAGGGCGCTGACCGGTTCATCCAATAGCAATAGATCCGGTTTCAGCGCCAGGGCGCGGGCGATGGCGACACGTTGGCACTGGCCGCCGGAAAGCTCGCGCGGCAGGCGATCGAGGAAATTCACCGGCAAATGCACGCGACTGATCAGCTCGCGCGCGGCCTGTTCCAGGGCCGCGCCCTTGAGCAAGCCGAACGACACCAGCGGTTCGACGATGCTGTCGAACACTGTGAAGCGTGGGTCCAGCGCGGCAAACGGGTTTTGTTGCACCAGTTGCAGGCGCTGGCGCAGCGGGCGGAAGTCGCGCCAGCTGAGGTCGGTGACGTCCTGTTGCTCGAACCACACCCGCCCGCGGCTGGGTTTTTCCAGGCCGAGGGCGATGCGCAGCGCGGTGCTTTTGCCTGAGCCGGACTCGCCGACAATCGCCAGAGTCTGCCCGGGGTAGACCTGCAGGCTCAGGTCCTCCAGCGCCACAAAGGTCGCGTCTTCGCCCTTGACCTTGGGCAGCGCGAATGTCTTGCCAACATTTTGCAGTTGCAGGATCGGCGGCTGCGTCGGGTTCGGTCGGGCCGGTGGCTGGCGGCGCTTGGCGAACGCCGGCGCGGCGGCGATCAAGGCGCGGGTGTAGTCATGCAGCGGCGCGCCGAGAATCTGCCGGGGTGCCCCTTGCTCCACCACTTGCCCCTGTTGCATCACCAGGACGCGGTCGGCGCGGTCCAGCGCCACGCCAAGGTCATGGGTGATGATCAGCAACGAAATCCCGCGTTCACTGACCAGCCGTTGCAGGTGGTCGAGGATCTTGCGCTGCACGGTGACGTCCAGAGCACTGGTCGGCTCGTCGGCGATGATCAAGCGTGGGTTGCCGGCCAGGGCGATGGCGATCAGCACGCGCTGGCGCATGCCGCCGGAGAGTTCATGCGGGTACTGGCGCGCGCGCAGTACCGGCTTGTCGATACCGACCTGTTGCAGCAGCTCGACGATATCGGCATCGACGCCGGGGTAGCGCTTGCCCTTGGCCAGGATCAGCGCCTCGGCAATCTGCTGACCAATGCGCAGGGTCGGGTTGAGGCTGACCATCGGGTCCTGGGGCACCAGGCCGATGGTGCGCCCGCGCAGGCCGCGTCTCTGGCGTTCGCCGGCGTGGGTGAGGTTGTTGCCGTTCACCCACAGCTCGCCGGCGCTGATGGTTGCGCTGTCCGGCAACAGGCCGAGAATCGCGTTGGCCAGGGTGGTTTTACCCGAGCCGGACTCGCCGACAATCGCCAGCGTCTCGCCTTGGGCGATGGTCAATGACAGCTGGTTTACCGCCAGGTTGCCGTGCCGGTAGCTGACACTAAGCTGGCGAACATCCACTAAAGCATTCATCGCTGAACTTCCTCGAACGTGCGGGCAATGTGGTTGAGGCTGAACACCACCGCGACCAGGAACAGGCCGGGCAGCAACGACACCCAGGGGGCGGTGATCAAAAAGTGCCGACCGTTGGCGATCAACGTGCCCCATTCAGCGGCTGGAGGCGCGGCGCCGAAACCGAGAAAACTCAGGCCGGCGGTGGCGAGGATAGCTGCACCGAAATCCAGGGTCGCCAGTACCGCCACTGGGCCCCACGCGTTGGGCAGGATGTGCCGCAGCAAGGTGCGGCCCCAGCTGGCGCCGCCCAGGCGTGCGGCTTCCACGTACGGCAAGGTCTTGACCCGCAGCACTTCGGCGCGGGTGGTGCGGGCGAATCCGGGGATAATCCCGACGCCCACGGCGATAGCCACCGGCACCGTGCCGAAGCCGATGGCGGTGACAATCGCCAGGGCCAGCAGCAAGCCGGGCAGGGCGAGCAACACGTCGACAAACCGCATGATCACCGCATCGATACGCCCACCGGCAAAGCCGGACAGAATGCCCAGCCCGAGCCCGCCCAACAATGCGATCCCCACCGCCAGAAAGGCCGCCAGCACCGACAGCCTGGAGCCGTAGACCACCCGGGTGTACAGGTCGCGGCCCAGCTCGTCGGTGCCGAACCAGTGGCTCAGGTTCGGCGCTGTGAGTTTGACCGCAGGGGCGGTGGCATAGGGGTCGAAGCTGGTCAACCACTGCGGCGCCACGGCGGCCAGCAATGAAAACACCACAATCAACACCGCCAGGCTGAAACCCGGTCGCCGCAGCAAGGGCATTA
The DNA here is from genome assembly GCF_003852375.1 of Pseudomonas sp. R4-34-07. NCBI lineage: Bacteria > Pseudomonadati > Pseudomonadota > Gammaproteobacteria > Pseudomonadales > Pseudomonadaceae > Pseudomonas > Pseudomonas sp. R4-34-07. The sequence goes on from NZ_CP027760.1 coordinate 2,876,941, forward strand.
CCGCCGCCGTGGCACGTTGTCGGCGGGTGCGGCGTTGCCAGAGTGGGGGCGCAAGGCCGAGGTTTTGCTCAAGGATAGTCATGGTCTAGGACACCTTTGGCGTGTGGGAGATGCGCGGGTCGAGCCACGGGTACAGCAAGTCCACCAGCAGATTGACCAGCACAAAGGCTGCCGCCGATACCGTGACAATCGCCAGCACCACCGGGATGTCCTGGCGCAGCACCGCCTCCTGGGCCAGGCGGCCGATACCGGAGCGGGCGAAGATGGTTTCCACCAGCACCGCACCGGACACCGTGTTGCCCACCTGCAGGCCGATCAGCGTAAGAATCGGCAGCGCCGCGTTGCGAAACCCATGGCGGGCCTGCACCTGGCCACGGCTCAGGCCCTTGGCGTAGGCGGTGACGATATACGACTCCTGCCATACTCCCTGGAAGCTGCGCTGCAGCACTTGGGCATACACCGCCGCACTTGGAATCGCCAGGGTGATCGCCGGCAATACCAGGCTTTCAAAGCCCCGGCTGCCGGTGGCGGGGAACCAGCCGAGGCCGAAGGCGAACACTTGGATCAGCAACAGGCCCATCCAGAACACCGGCACCGAAAACCCCAGGGATGGCAGGCGCGCCAGGGCTTTTTTCAGCGGTTGCCAGCGGATATAGGCGGTCAGGTAGGCCAGGCCGACACCGCCGACCAGCGACAACACAATCGCCAGGCCGGCCAGGGACAGGGTTTGCGGCAGGCGCTCGGCGAGCAACTCGGCGACTGGGCGGTTCAGCGACAGGGACTGGCCGAAATCTCCGTGCAAGGCGCCCAGTAGCAGGTCGACATATTGCTCGAAGAGGCCCTTGTCCAGGCCGTAATAGGCGCGTGCCTTGGCCAGGTCGGCCACCGACAGCGAATCGGCCTCCATGCCCGAGGCACTGAGCATGATCGACAGCGTGTCGCCGGGCAGCAGATAGAGGATGAAGTAGGTGATGCTATAGGCCCCCCACAGCACCAGCAGGGCCTGGCCGACGCGGCCGATCAGGTAGCGGCTCATGGCGTGCCGATCTCGATATCACCCAGCAGCGCGAAGCCCTCGGCGGTCCAGCGAAAGTTCTTCACCTTGGGCGACGTTGCAGCCTGCCACACGCGCTCGTACACCGGGAACGCCGAGCTTTCGTCGATCAGCAGGTCCTGCAGGTCGCCATAGGCGGCACGTTGTGCGCCTTGGGTGGCTGTAATGCCGGCATCGAACAAGCCCTTGGCTTTTTCCAGGGTGGCCGGTTCGTAGGTGTTAGTGGCCACGGTGGAGCTGTTGGCGCTGCGCGGGTCGAGGATGGTTTGCAGGATGATCGGGTCGGCGCGGGTCATGTAGTTGATGGTCAGGTCGTAGTTGCCGGCGGAGTTGTTGGCCACCCATTCGGCGCGGGTCACCACGCTGAGTTTCAACTCGATGCCGACCTTGCGCAGTTGGTCCTGGATCAACACGTCACCCGCGGTTTCGGCCGGGCTGATGTTGTAGCTCAGGCTCAGGCGCTTGCCGTTTTTGCTGCGGTAACCGTCCGCGCCCTTGGCCCAGCCGGCTTGATCCAACAGTTTTTCGGCAGCTGCCGGGTCGTAGCCGAGCTTGCTGCCCTGGCTTTTGAAGTAAGGCGTGGTCACGTCGAAGATGCCGTCTACCACCGGGAACTCGGCGTTATACACGGTGCTGGCGTAGCTCTTGCGGTCGATGGACTTCTGCACGGCCAGGCGCACTTGTTGATCGGCAAGAATGCGTTCGCCACGGGTGTTGGGGTACAGGTTCAGCGCCGGGCCCGGCAGCGAGCGGCTCTGGATGGTCGCGCCCTTGGACTGGAACAGTTTCAGGTCGACTTCCGAAAACGGGTTGCGTGGCCACAGGATGTCGGCCTTGCCCTGCAGGAACAGGCCGTTGCGCACGCTCTCTTCGGGGATGTAGCTGATGTCGACGGCGTCCAGGTGTGCCTCACCCGGGTTCTTCATATTCGCCGAGGGCCACGCGTAACCCTTGCGTTTGGTCAGGTGCGCGCCGACTTCCGGGGTATAGCTGGCCAGCACAAACGGCCCGGTGCCGATGATCTTGCCCAGCGAGCGCTCCTTGACCGTGAGTGCATAGGACGCGGGCGCGAGGATTGCCAGGTTGGTGGTCGAGGTGGCTTGTAAAAAGCCCGCGTTGGGTTTGGCCAGTACCAGCTTGACGGTGAAGTCGTCGACCACTTCGGCGTGGTCATAACCGGCCAGGTAGGTGGCGCCGAAGGTCGCCGGCAGCTCGGTGGCCAGGGCCTTGTCGCTGTCGAACGCGGTTTTCACCGCTCTTGCGTCGAAGCGCTCGCCGTTGCTGAACGTCACGTTGTCGCGCAGGTGAAAGGTGTAGGCCAGCGCGTCGTCACTGATCTCCCAGCTCTTGGCCAGCCAGGGGATGATCTTGCCGGTGGCCGGGTCCTGGTCGGTGAGCGACTCGGCGACATTGCGCAGCAGCACGCGGTGTTCCAGCCAGTAGACCTGGAACGGGTCGACGCTGACCAGGGTGGTGTTGTCGCCAAAAAATGCAATATTCAGGGTTTTGTTCGCTTGCGCCTGGTCACCCGAAGGCGAGCAGGCGGCCAGGCTGATCGCCAGGGCGCAGGGGGCCAGCAGACGGCTCATCAAGTTGGAGGTGTTCAATGGGGTGCCCTCGTTTTGGCGATGTGAATCAGAAGTCGTAGGCCAGCTTTGTGTACCAGTAGCCGCCGCCCGGATAGAACGGCGGGTTGCCGTAAGGCGCCAGGCCCAGGTTGCTGTAGACGGCGTGCCGGTCGGGGCGCACGTCGAAGATGTTGGTGCCGCCGATGCTGACGGTGATGCTGTCGACGAAGGTGTAGCTGACGTCGAGGTCGGTGATCCATTTGGCGCCGAAGCTGCGATCCCCGGTGGGGTTGACCGCCAGGGTCTTGACCGCGCCGTAGCGGGCGGTTTGCAGGTTGACCGCGAGGTCCCGGGCCTTCCAGTTCGCGCCGAGGATCCACTTGGTCTTGGGCGACGCCTGCGTGAGGTCACCCTCGCGGTCGCGGCCCACCAGGGTCACGCCGGAACCGGTCAGTGCGGCCGGGGTGTCGCGGGCGCCTTCGATGGTGGTCTTGTTCCAGTTAAAGCCCAGGCTCCAGCGCACGTCGCCCCAGGCATCCAGCGGCGTGGTGTGGTCGGCCACCACATCCAGGCCACGGGTGCGGGTGTCGAAGGCGTTGGTGTAATAGTTGACCCAGGTGCCGGTGGGCACGCCCTGGGCGGCGAGGATCGCGTTGACTGCGCCATTGCCCTGGTCATAGATATTGCTGGTCAGGGCAATGCGGTCGTCGATGTCGATCAGGTAGGCGTCGGCGGTGATGCTGGTGCGCGGCGCGGGTTGCCAGGTGAGGCCCAGGCCGAGGTTGCGCGACTTCTCCGGTTTCAGGTCATCGCCACCCAGCGCCTTGGCCAGGTTGCTGCCCGACGGGGTCAGGCGGGTGACTGCCGGAACCACGTTGCCGTTGACGTCGGTGGCCACGCGGTTGTCCGCCACGGTGTAGCCGATCTGGGTCAGCGACGGCGCACGGAAACCAGTGCCGACGGTGCCGCGCACCGCCACGCTGTCGGTCAGCTCGTAGCGCGAGTTCACCTTGAAACCGAAGGTGTTGCCCGAGTCATCGTCGTAATGTTCGACCCGCCCGGCCACATCAAGGAACCAGCGCTCGGTGAGGTCAAAGCCCAGGTCCAGGTAGCCGGCGTAGTTGTTGCGGATCAGGCTGACCTCATCTTCGGGGCGAATGGTCACTGCCGCCTGCGCGCCCGATGCCGCCGGGTAGGTGCCGGTGATGTAGGCCTCGGGGTCGCCGGCGAAGGTGCTGAAATGCTCCCAGCGATGTTCCAGGCCGGCCGACACCTGCACCGGCGACGTGAGGTTGAACAGGCTGTCGTAACGGCGGGTGAAGTCGAGGTTGTTGACCCATTGCTCGAAGCGGAAGGTCGCCAGGTTGTCGAATTGGGTCGGCGAGGCGGTGCCCAGCGACGGGTTGATATTCAGGTCGCTGGAGTGGTGCACATTGTTGCGCCCGTAGGTGGTGCTCAGGTCCCAGTTCCACTCGGCCACTTGGCCCTTGCCGCCAAACAGCAACTGGTAGTCGCGGTCCTTGATGTTGTTCAGCGGGAAATAGCCGTCGGGGAACACCTCGGGCACCGCCGCGCGGCCGGTGGGCAGGCGCAAATAGTTGGCCGCTTCGGCGTCCCGCTCGCCGTAGGTGGAGAACGAATAAAGGGTCAGGTCTTCCAGCGCCAGCTCGGCGTTGTAGGCCAGGTTGAAGGCCTTGAGGTCGGGGTCGCCGTTCTTGATTGCCACCCGATCCCATGCCGCTTCCTTGGCCGGATCGTTGAAGGCACGTACGCTGCTGTCGGCCTTGTCGTTCCAGGAGGCTTCGCCGCGTTTGCGCGCATCGGCCGAGAGGTGGAAGAAGCCGCCATCGCCGAGTTTGAAACCCTGGTCGCCGGCGACCTTGATGGTTTCGCCCTGGCCGGAATACAACTGGCCATAGCTGGTCTCCAGGTGCCCGCCGTTGTTGGCGGACTTGAGGATGATGTTGATCACCCCGGCCACCGCATCCGAGCCGTACTGGGCCGCGGCGCTGTCCTTGAGTACTTCGATATGGTCGACCGAGCTGACCGGGATCAGGTCGATGTCCACGGCATTCGCGCCGCTGTTGTCGATCGAGCCGCGCTGGCCGGTGGCGCCGTTGTGGCGCCGTTTGCCGTTGACCAGCACCAGGGTGTAGGCCGGGCCGAGGCTGCGGTTGCTCAGCGGGCGGGTCACCGAGTTGTAGCCAGCGATATTGGTGCCGAAGTTGAAGGAGGGCAGCAGCTTGGCAATCGCCTCGGACAACTCGGCGCGGCCGGTCTTGAGCAACTGCTCGCTGTTGATCACATCAATAGGTGCCGGGCTGTCGGCGACGGTGCGCTCCTGGCCGCGCAAACCGGTGGAAATCACAGTTACCGTGCCGAGCTTGGCGTCCTCGGCGCAGGCGGGCACCGCCGCCAGCAGCAGCGAGCTGGTCAACAGCGACAGGTGGAATTTTTTCAGCGGGACGGGGAGAGAAATATCTGGCATATCGAGAGAGATCCATGTCAGGAGTACGTCCTCCGCCGGGCATGGGGTCGGTCTGTGAGGTGAAGATATCTCTATAAAAAACTGCGGGGAAAGTCTTTTTTGGAATAAGCTAATTATTAGATAATGTTATCTTTCAACTTCATAAGATCATCTATTTTTATTATCTGGCTGATGCGGTGTGTCGCCTCACCGTTGGATGTGCGCAACGTCATCGCCTGTCATAATCCACCCGTCTCACCCCAGCCCCCACACGGAGTCCATGCCATTCATGGTGCTGTTCAATCGATTGAGCGCGTTTTCCATCCAGGCGCGCAGGGCACTGAAGCTGGTGTGGGGGACGTCGCGGCCCTTATTCATAGGCCTGCTGCTGGCAACCATCGTTGCCGGTCTGTTGCCTGCTCTGGCGGCCTGGATCGGCCAGCGTATTGTCGATGGCGTGGTGCACGCGATGCAGATTCACGCAGCCGGCAGCCAGGCGCCCGTGTGGCCAGTGATGCAGTACGTGCTGGCCGAGGCGGGCGTGTTGGCGCTGTTGGCCGCCGCCCAGCGCGCGTTGTCAATGCAGCAATCGTTGCTGCGGGTGCAGTTGGGGGTGAAGGTCAACCTGATGATTCTGGAGAAAGCCCAGACCCTCTCACTCCTGCAATTTGAAGACGCCGAGTTCCACGACAAGCTGGTGCGCGTGCGCCAGGGCGCGTCGACACGGCCGCTGAGCCTGGTCACCAAGGGCCTGGGGCTGGTGCAGAACCTGATCTCGCTGATCAGCTTTGCCGTGCTGTTAGTGCACTTTTCGCCGTGGGCGCTGGTGATTCTGGTGGTCGGTGCCTTACCGGTGTTCTTCGCCGAGACGCATTTTTCGGGCAATGCGTTTCGCCTGTTCCACCGGCGCGCGCCCGAGACCCGTCAGCAGAATTACCTGGAATCGCTGCTGTCCCACGAGACCCATGCCAAAGAGGTCAAGCTGTTCGGCCTGGCGCCGCTGTTCCTCAATCGCTATCGCGACAACGCCCGGCGCTTGTACACCGAGGACCGCCGGTTGACGGTGCGCCGGGATGCCTGGGGCTTTGCCCTGGGCCTGCTGGGCACCGCGGCGTTTTATGTGGCTTACGCCTGGGTGGTGCTGGACACCGTGCGCGGCCAGACCAGCCTGGGACAGATGACCATGTACATCGTGCTGTTCAAGCAGGGGCAAAGCGCGATCACCGCCAGCCTCAGCGCGATTGCCGGCCTGTATGACGACAGTCTGTTTCTGTCGGACCTTTATGAGTACCTGCTAACCCCTGTGGTCGTGCCAAGTGGCCGGCTTACCCAGGGCGCACGTCCCGGCGACGGTCTGCGCTGCGAGCACGTGGGGTTCAGTTATCCGGGCGCTGAGCGGCCGGCATTGACTGGCATCAACCTGCACCTGGCGCCGGGGCAAAGTCTGGCCCTGGTAGGCGAGAATGGCTCGGGCAAAACCAGCCTGATCAAACTGCTCACGCGCCTTTACACCCCGCACGAGGGGCGCATTCTGCTGGATGGCAGCGACTTGCAAGACTGGGATGAACAGACACTGCGCCAGCGCACTGGGGTGATTTTCCAGGATTACATCCGCTACCAGATGACCGTGGGCGAGAACCTTGGAGTGGGTGACGTCGATGCGCTGAACGACGAGGCGCGCTGGCGCACTGCCGCAACCCAGGGGGTGGCCGCCGAATTCATCGAGCGCCTGAGCAAAACCTACGGCACACAGTTAGGGCGCTGGCTTGGCGGCCAGGAGTTGTCGGGTGGGCAATGGCAGAAAGTCGCCTTGTCACGCGCGTATATGCGCCAGGAGGCGGATCTGCTGATTCTTGACGAGCCCACGGCTGCGCTGGACGCCGGCGCCGAGGCGGCGGTGTTCGAGCACTTTCGCGAACACGCCAAGGGCCGCATGACGTTGTTGATTTCCCATCGATTCTCCAGCGTGCGCAATGCCGACCACATCATCGTGCTGGACGGCGGGCGAATCCTGGAGGAGGGCAGCCATCACCAACTGATGGCGGCGGGTGGGCGCTATGCCGAGTTGTTCGATGTTCAGGCGCGGGGTTATCGCTAGGTCTCCGAGCGCTCGTCCAGTCCATGGGGGCAGTCAGCTCGATTTCGCGCGCAGCAGGTCTGTTGAGACTATGCTCATTCCCACCTCAGGCCATGTACTGGCTTCAGTTGTCGTCCGCCAAGGAAAGGAGTCTGTACATGTCTGGTTCTTCATACCCGGTTCTATTGCTGCACTGGCCGAACGAGCAGTCCAACCCGCTGAAATGGCTTCATCGACACGCTGTCGGCAGGTGCAGAGGGATGACTGTGGGTCAATCCCGGGCGCGATGGAGGACGGCATGAAGACTCAGCCGATCCACACAATCATGTGGCGCTTCGCCGGCTGCCTGGGTGGGCTAATGATGATTGCCGCCAACCCGGTCCAGGCCGCCGACGGAGGTATCGCCGGCGGCCCTACCGCAAGCTATGGCATTGCCTTCAGCAACTCCTATGCGGGCAGTGATTTTCGCAAGGTGATGTTGCGCAACTGGCAGGAGATTGCGCTTCAGGCGCAAAAAGAGGGTTTGATCGGTGAGGCTCCGGTGGTCAGCGCCAATAATTCGGCCTCGGAACAAGCGGCCCATATTCAGGAGATGATCGTCAATGGCGTCAACGCCATCGTCATCCTGGCCGCGTCCGACACGGCCCTCAACGGGGTGATCCGCGATGCCTGCAACGCCGGCATCGTGGTGGTGGTCATGGCCAGCCTGGTCACCGAACCCTGTGTCTATACGGTGGACTACAACTGGTCCGCCATGGGCCGCGTGGAAGTGGATTACATTGCCGAGCGCCTCAAGGGCAAAGGGACACTGCTGGAAATCCGCGGCATTGCCGGCGATGCCACCGATAAAAATATCAGCGACGGCATTCGCAAGGCCGCCAGTGACTATCCGGGCCTGAGGTTCGCCAAGACCGTGTACGGCAACTGGACGGAGTCTGTCGCACGCAAGGAGGTGGCGCTGGCGTTGCCATCGCTACCCGGCATTGATGCCGTTGCTACTCAGGGAGGCGACGGTTATGGCGCGGCCATGGCGTTCAAGGCGGCGGGGCGTCCTTTGCCGATCATCGTGATGGGGAATCGTCAGGACGAACTCACCTTGTGGCAACAGGAGCGCGATGCCAACGGCTACGAGACCGTCTCCGTTTCCGCTTCTCCAAGTGTCTCCCAGGTGGGGTTCTGGGTGGCCCAGCAGGTGCTGGCGGGTAAGCAGGTGCCGAAGTTCGTCGAAGTACCGCTGGTGCGTATCGATGCGAAAGACCTCGACGCCTGGCTCGCCAGCATGCCGGTGGGCGGCGCCGCCAATCCGCTCTACAGCCAGGCTTCCGTTGCGGCGATGATCGACGCGGCCGCCAACCATACGGCACCGCCGGCGCCTTTGCCGGAAGTTGCGAAGTAGTGGCGGGCGGGGAGCGCGGCTGCGGGGCGCCATGCTGATATTCAAACCCGTCAGTGATCGGCCCATTGCCGTCAAAATTGGCTTGGCGGTCGCCGCCCTGGTGTTCCTGATGTTGACGGTGTCTCTGGTGAACCTCTACGGCCTGCGAGGCATGGTACGCGCGGTGGACTCGGCCAGTCATTCCGCAGAAATTCTGGCGTCGGTCAACGCGGCCACCGGGCGGGTGGAAAACTTCATTGCCACCCGCGATCAGGAAAGCTTGTCCCAGGCCGAGGGCAGGGTGGCGACGGCTATCGCTGGCCTCACCGCCATTCCGGTGGCCGAGGCGGAATCGCTCAAGGGCAGTCTGGAGCGGCTCGCCGCCGCGATCGCCGCCTTGCGCGCGGCGAGCCTGACCATGGATGGCGAAACGGAGAACATGACCGCCCATTACGGCCGGATGCGAGAGGCGACGACTCTCGTCGAACAGGGTATCGCCGCTGGGTTGAAGGCGGTCGACGCTCGCGCCGTTGAGCACCAGGCGCGGGTGAGCAACATCGAAAGTGCCCACCGCATCCTCGATGTCCTGCGCAACGGCGAACGGCTCATCACCGCCAACGTGGCCAGGATGCTGGTGACCGGTGACGGGGCCGCCGCCACTGCGGTGCGTAATGCCTGCGCGGCACTCCGGCCCGTGGTCGAACAGTTGCGCGAGGTGATGGGGACGCCGCAGGAGAGCGAGGTCCTCGACCAGTTGGCCGCGGCGCTCGCGGCTGCCAGTGTGGCGATAGAGCGTCTTGGCGAGGCACCCAGGCTGCGCGCAGAGGAAGTTTTGCGGCATCTCTCCGCCGTGGGGGATGTGGCCGGGCGCCTCGAGGCGATGTTGAGTGATGTGGAAAGGGACGTTGCCCATGACGCCAGCGACATTCAGGCTGCCACCGGTTTACTGCACAATGCAGCGGCGTTATCCAAGCGTTTCGCCGAGCGTGTGGCGACCCTGGAAGCGCAGACCCTGTCGTTTCGTCTGTCACCGTCGGCCGAGATCGCCGACGCCGTCGGCACCCTCCTGGACGAGCTACTCCGTCTCTCTCGGGTGCTTCCTTCCTCCGTGGGGCTGCAAGGCACTGCCACGCCGCTGACTGTCAACGAGCAGATTGCCGGCTACCGGGCGGCATTCGCCAGGTTCCATCAGGCGAGCAACGCCTTGAGCGACGCGCGCGACCAGGTTCGCAACGAGGCCCGCAGCGCCGGCCTGTTGGTTGCGCGCTTCGCGGGTCAAGCGCGCTCCGACGCCCTGGTCCACAATGATCGCGGCATGCTTGCGACGATCATTGCGGTTACCGTCGCCATCCTGCTGGCCGGCGCCATTGCCTGGAGCACGTCGCGATTTGTCGCGCAGCCCATCGTGGCTCTGGCCTCGGTCATGCGTCGGCTTGCGGCCGGCGACCTGCATGCCGAGATCGCCAGCGTCGGACGCGGCGATGAGATTGGCATCATGACCCGCGCCGTTCGGGTGTTCCAGGAGAATGCCCTGCGCATCCGGGTGCTGGAGGCCGAGGCCGAAACCGAACGACAGCAAGTCCAGGCCTCTTTGGAGAGAATGGTCGCCGAACGGACCGATACGCTGCACCAACAGACCGAAGTGCTGGAAGCGCAAGCCGTCGAACTTATCCAGGCGCGCAACCAGGCCGAGACGGCCAATCAGGCGAAGAGCGATTTCGTGGCCACGGTCAGCCACGAACTGCGCACCCCCCTGACCCTCATTCTCGCGCCCCTGGAGCAGCTCTCGGCGGCGGCCAATCCGCCCGTCGATTGGCGCGTGCAGATCGAGCGCGCCCAACGCAATGCGCTGCGCCTGATGAACCGGGTGAACGATATCCTCGATTTCTCCAAGGCTGAAGCGGGCAAGTTTGAGTTGTGTCCAACGTCGGTTGATTTGAACAAAGCGGTGGGGGTGCTGGCCGAGGATGCAGCCATGGTGGCCGAGGGCAAGGGTTGCACCTTGACCTGCAGCATCGACCCCGCGCTCGGCACCGTGTTCCTGGACCCCCGACACTTCGAGAAGATCCTGCTCAACCTGCTGAGCAATGCCATCAAGTTCACGCCCGCTGGCGGCACGGTGCACCTGGCAGTGACGCCGATCGATGGCGAGCGATTTGAACTGGCGGTTCACGACTCGGGGATTGGCATCGCGCCGGACAAACTGCCGCTGCTGTTCCAGCGCTTTTCCCAGATCGATAATTCCGCTACGCGCCACTACAGCGGCACAGGCATCGGCCTGGCCCTGGTCAAGGATCTGGTCGAACTGATGGGCGGCGAAGTCGGCGTCAACAGCGAGCCCGGACGGGGCTCGTGTTTCTTTGTTCGACTTCCGCTGGGGGCTGAGCAAGACAGGGTAGCGACCGAAGGCGGCACTCTGTACGAGCAGCCGTCACTGAGCACAACAAGCTCAACCGAGCAGCGCCACCTGCGTTTTGACGACGGCCACCAGGGCGCTCCAACGCCAGACGCAGGCGAGGAGCAGCCCCCGGAACATGCCTCGCGGTCCAGAGTGCTGGTGGTAGACGACAGCCCGGAAATGCTCAGCTATCTCACCGAGCTTTTGCACGACGACTACAGTGTCGCCACCGCAACGGATGGAGAGCAGGCCTGGGCGCTCCTGCAGCGTCGACCGATCGATGTCGTCGTTTCGGATGTGATGATGCCGCTGCTCGACGGCTTCGGCCTGACCGCCAGAATCAAGGCCAGCACCGGTTTTGCCCATTTGCCCGTGATCCTGGTGACCGCCCGCGGCGGCGGTGACGCCTGCGTTTCAGGGCTGGAAAGTGGCGCCGATGACTACATCGCCAAACCCTTCTCGCCGCTGGAGCTCAAGGCTCGCGTTCGCGCGGCGCTGCGCATGAGCCAGGTACAAAGCGAACTGCATGCCAAATCCCGCCAGGCGGGCATGGCCGAAATCGCCACGGCTGTGCTGCACAACGTCGGCAACGTCCTCAACAGCGTGAACGTCTCGGCAGACCTGGTCAGCAACCAGTTGCGCGCATCCAAAGTCCATGGCCTGGGCAAGGTCGCTCAATTGATGAACGAACACGTCAACGACCTGAGCGATTTTCTTACCCAGGACCCCAAAGGCAAGATGCTGCCCGACTACCTGCTCAAGCTGGCGCAGGTGGTGACGGCAGAGCAAAAAGGCATTGTCGAAGAGCTCGGGCAACTCACCAAGGGCATTGACCACATCAAAACCATTGTCGCTGCCCAGCAGTCCTATGCCGTTGCTGTCAGTGTCGTGGAGACAGTGTCGGTCACCGCGTTAATCGATGATGCCTTGCGCATGAGCGCCGGCTCGCTGGAGCGCCAGGGGGTGACGGTGGTCAAGGAAATTGCCGATGTGCCTCTGCTCGCGCTGGACCGTCACCGTGTGCTGCTGATTCTGGTGAACCTGATCAGCAATGCCAAGCACGCGGTGGAAGGCGTGGCCGATCGCAGCCCATGCGTCACGCTCAATGCCGCCCTCGTTGACTCATCAGGGCTGCGTATTTCGGTGACCGACAACGGCAGCGGGATTACGCCAGAACACCTGGCGCGGATCTTTTCGCATGGCTTCACCACGCGCAAAGAGGGCCACGGCTTCGGCCTGCACAGCTGTGCACTGGCTGCGCAGGAAATGGGTGGCCGCTTGACTGTACACAGCGACGGCGCCGGACAAGGCGCCACGTTTACCCTGGATATCCCCATTGATGCTTCGCTGAGTCAGTGATGAACAGTGGAAAAATGGATTACACGCTGTGCCAGCCTGCCCAGAGAAGGAAAATTTTGCCCCCATGGGCGCTGGAGTCCAGTGGAACTGGGCGGACGTGAATGAATTAAATTTCGCCGGAACCTTATGTTAATAAAGGTTTTTTGGACTTTAGTGGAATTCCATTACAGGCTATCGGGGTCCCCAAAGAACATTTTGACTAGGCTCTAGAATGGTAGTTACAGCCTGAAAAAATCGAATTATGCCCCCAGTTTTGCCCCCATTCATATCGGATGTGCGAGCGATCGCGAATGGCGATTTCTGACGCGGACCTGGGTGGCCGTGGCTGGTATTCACTACGCCCCCGTATCCTTGGGTGACCAACCCGAATCTGGCAAATTGGTCGTTCGATGAGTCGATATCCTTAACCGGAGTTGTCCGGGCTGTCTTTCAGCACCTGTCCTGTAATTGGCATCGCGAGATGCTCATGCTCTTCGCGATGTTGCAATGGCGCTGGTCGCCAGAGGGATCGATCCGCGTGTCCATCGGCAGTCGGAGCGTAATGCCAGGCGCCTAGACACGCATTCGGCGTTGAAAGTGCGGGGCAAAGTTGAGCGTCGTGTTTGTGGTCGTGGATCTCGATAGTCCAGCCGGGCCTAGAACCTCGTGCTTCAATTGGCCGTCGAGTCGGCTGGCAGCGTGGGGGGTGAGGTTCATTTGCAGCGCACCGCGGAAATTGTCGCCGGTGCCTGTCGCGCCCTGGCATTCAGCCCTCAAGGTCGACTCCATTACGGAGGCCTCTAAGGCGAGCTGGTTTTGGTATAGGGCGATCAATGACATCGGCTAGTGATATTCACTGGGTATTGTTCCGACACCAATGAAGGAGTCGAAAGTGTAGCAACGGGGAGAGCGGATGTCCTGAGGCACGCGTGAGTTCAGTCCACGAACCGGCTTGGAGTGGGTGGCAGCAACCAGCCCAGGAGCGGTCGTCCAACCTCAAGTTGCTAGCGGTTGGACAGTGAGCTTCCGCAGTCGACGATTACACACCTGAAGCCACCTTCCGTTAACACCACCATTGTCCTTTCAACTGAATTTTCCGTGATCACTGGTGGTAGGCTTTGCTGGATGCCTGCTGCCAACTCTCTTTGGATCGATCCATATTCGTGTCTAATCATGACAGAGAGCCCACGCCTATGAATCCTCGCCGTGCTGCATCCCTTCGTCCTGGATAATTCAAACACCGGAACCGCGTAGCCTCTGTCAGGGGCCGCAGGCCGGAGCGTGCTGTGATGTTGTTGTGGCTCACGCATACCACCGGCATTCCTGTTATCGAGTTGGCCTTGCTGGAGATAGGCGACGTACGATATCCCAGCGGTACCATCAAGCCCAAAGTGTACTTGCGCGCAGGCATCACCAAAGGCTGTCGGCCGCGAAACGTGTATCTGACTCATGCTCGATGCGTGTTTTGATTTGCGCTCTCGGCACAGCTGGGGACTTTCAGGCATAGATGAGTGTATCGAGGATCCAGCCAGGCCCAAGGCTGGTCATGACACACAAAGGGCAAGCCATTGAACTGGCATTCAAACATCGCCAGTTAGATAGCGGGGGGGGCGGGAGGTTTACCGAACCTGTGATTCACTTCAGCAAACTATCAGCACGTCGTATTGGCAAGCGAGTATCAAGCAGCGCTCCTCGCATAGCTGCAGGCGCTAGCTTGCTGCAAAAGTTTTGGCCGCCACTGGCGACGTCCAGAACGTATAGACCATCCTAGGGCACACCTGCTTGGATTGCAGCGAGCCATACTTAACCGTGGATATGCAGGCAGTCCGGCGTGCATTTGAGCTTGCGCTGGCATAGTGATATCGACGACTCTTTTGCACGTTTGAGTGTCATGGCTGAAGGAGCCTCATTAGAAGTTGGTCGAATTACCACCCATGCTGTTGTCGATGCTAGAGCGAGTAAATCTGAATCGACTGCGTATTCGGCTGGACCTGTCCCACAGCGAACGGGCTTCTGAAAGCAAAACGGCCTGCATCCAGCGCCACACCAATTATGGAGAAATGATCGTGATCGAACCCTGGGAAAAAAGCCGAACTCCTGAACTCAAGAAGCTGCTGAAGGAGTTTACAAAACACTCGCCCTCGAATCCCGATGACGACCGTGATCTGACCGGGGAAGCGTTCCTGTCTGCAACAGATGAAAAATCCCGCGAGCTGATAGGGAAAATCGTTGAAGCAAGTTGTGTCGTTCTGTTCGATCACGCGGGGCGAAAGCAGGGGCAGTCCCGAGCAGCAATAGTTCGTGCAGGAAACCGCGTCTCAGTGGTCGGCGACCCTAACGACGAAGACGATAGTTACAAAACCACCCTTGAGATTGAAACTGAACATGGCGTATTGACGGTTGATGCGTCGCTGGTTGGCCGTTAAAGGCCAGAGAACAGTCTGCGGGTGACGGAAGCGAGCCGCTGTCCCATCATCCCGCCATTAAGTAAGAGCCATAGCCCATGAGTAATTCAAGCAGGAAAAAGAAAAGCACTGGTTCGTTTTCGAAAGAAAATTCAAAGGTAGCCTCGTCGAGTGGCTAAGGAAGTGCCCAAACCCGACTATCTGTGAAGGAAGACACATCGGCAAACCGAGCACCGGAATCCAGCATCAATGCAGCTACGAAATTTCTGATAGCGACACCCCTGAAACCGCTGGTTTAATTCTGCTGAGGCTTTATACCGACGTTTTATCGTTAGACCAGAGTTTTTTGGGGGCTTTACGCGATCATTTTAAGCCTAGCAAATCGTCAGAACCGTTGTAAAAAGCAGACCTGAGATCGTGTAGGAAACGTCGCTGCAAACCATCGGTCCGAAAGGCCCTTTTGCAACTTATGACGTGGGTCATCCGGGGTTTCAAGCCGCAGCCCTAGCTACTGATTGGAAACGAGGGAGCGAGTGCGCAGTCGGGTGTCGGACGCTTGCGGTGAAGTTCAAGCGGCGCGGCATCGACTTACGACACATGAGCTAAGATATTAAGAGCTTGGAAATAGTCAAAAAGCTCTGCGAGAGTGATTCTGCGCGGCTGGGTGAGATAGTTCGGAGTATAATTTAATGGAAGCTAGATAATGAGCAAAGTTTTCCTGAGTCATAACCATGTGGACAAGCCTTTTACGAGACGTCTTGCGAGTGATCTTCGCCAAGCTGGTCATTCTGTTTGGATCGATGAAGCAGAAATAAATATTGGTGACTCGCTAATCGGGAAAATTCGCGAAGGTCTAGATGAGGTAGATTTTGTCGCGGCTGTGCTAAGTGAGCATTCTATTGGGAGCGTTTGGGTGCAAAAGGAATTGGAAATCGCTTCCAACCGAGAAATTAAAGAGCGCAGAGTTGTCGTGCTTCCTCTGTTGGTACAAAAGGTATCCTTGCCAGGTTTCCTGGAAGGGAAATTTTACGCCGACTTCACAGACCTCACGTCTTACAAACCAATGTTTGAGCTCCTACTTCGCGCCCTTGGTCCCGCAACTCCTGTAGAAAGACCCGCAGACGCTGAGATGGACGCTCTAAGGAGCGAACTGGCTGTCATGAAAGATGCGTTGGCAGATCTTTCTAAACAGAATAAAGCTCATCAACACTTCTCGCTTATGCATAAGACCCCCCAGCTAGCTGAAGCTGTTGAGCGCGCGAATGAAAAATTTCCGAATCACGCGCCAATCAATAATACCTATGCATTTGAGGTTGGTAATACAGTTGTAACTTTGGATTACCTGCTTTGGGGGATTGGGAAAGCTATGCGGACCGGAGCTCATGTCCTAGAGGCGCTGCTTTCAATGCACAACAAGTGGCAAGAGGCACACTGCATGATCGAAGCGTATGACGATCTATTGGCCAGTTATGAATAATCCGCTGTAACTTAGGAGTTATTCTTCAATCTCGATCAATCATGAGAGGCGCCACATAAATGCAACAACTCGATGTCGCTAAAGCAGAGCTCTGTGCTCTATATCTTGGTTTGCAATCTGATGCGGGGATCAGTCGCGAGCAGATCTCTCCCTTGCGCAGTGGTTTCGCGGATCGCTCCTATGTTCGGACTGTGTTTGCTATGTTCGAAGGAGTGGGATATGCAACCAGGCAATATATTCTGGCGCAGGCGGCGGCAGGAAGATATCAGATCTCCACTCAGGAGCGTGATTTGCTCAGTGAGCAGACTTATGTATTGGACAGCAAAGGAAACATTAAAAACAAAGAAAGCTTCCTCCAGTTTCTTCCGGGATTCCGTCTGACGATACACATCCTAGGGCGATGCCTAGGTCGGGAAAGTTATGTTGCCAGTGCTTTCGGGCACCATTTTTATGAAAGCTTTCAAGAGGGTATCGCAATCCGGAACCGGGTTACACATCCCAAGCTGACTCAGGAGTTTATGCTCTCATTTGAAGAGATTGAGACTGTGACGAGAGCTGAAAAATGGTTCAACAGCTTGCTCGCAGATTTGCTTGGTGATGCATTCGAAAGGCGCTCTGGGCCAGTCGGAGGTGACGTCATTTAGAGACGGTACGGGATCTATCACGACGTGAGGGGTACTGCGACATTACCTTTCACATTCGCGATCCCTAATTCGAGTGCGTTTAAGTCCTACTCTGAACGCTACCCAGATGAGCTTGTAAGGCGTCTAGAAAATCCGGGGCGATTCATCTTGCGTTGTCTTGAAGTGTTGAAGGAAGATTGGGCTTTGTAGAAATGTCAGCCGTAGGAAGGAGTCCAACATTAGCTCAATTAGATCGCTCGACTTACGTTTCGTAGACGACCTCGTCGATTTTGTCCGTGGTGCTGGTTATGTTTTGGATTTTTCGGATGTCAGTTTTGCGGCTTTTTTCGCGGCGGAGCTGAATGTTGACATCGACGATCCTAAATTTGCGGTGAATGGTCGTTCAAAGGGTAAGCGTTTAAAGTGCTTTCTACAGAGCTGCAATGACTCTGATGCCGTTCGGCTACTCGCTGCCCTTTGGGAGTATCGGAGCGAGCATCTCATTCGAGCTGCATCTCCAGACCCAATCGCCAACGCAGAGCAGAGGTATAACGCATTGTTAAGTCGGCTGTCTGGTCAACCGCAGGCAGCATCGACGGCAGCGAAACCGGACGAGCCGGTAATTGAAGCGTGTAAATTCGCCACGTTCAAAAAAATCCTTTTAGAAGTCGCTACGCTCCTGCCTCACGCTCGTGGCTATGCTTTCGAGGCATTTCTCAAAAACCTCTTCGATGCATTTCAGCTGGCAGCCCGAGAACCATTTCGACTTAGAGGTGAGCAAATAGACGGTAGTTTTGAGCTGGACAACGAGGTTTACCTGCTCGAAGCGAAATGGCACGGCCAACCCATTGGTGTCGCCGACTTGCATACGTTTCATGGGAAGATCGAGCAGAAGGCTGCTTGGACTCGAGGACTATTTGTAAGCAATAGCGGGTTCACAGAGGATGGTCTTGCCGCCTTCGGTCGAGGCAGGCGGGTGATTTGCATGGATGGATTAGATCTGTACGAAATGTTAGATCGGGAGATTTCGCTATCCGAACTCCTCAAGATCAAAGTCCGCCGCGCGGCAGAGACCGGTTCCCCCTTCATTCGCGTTCGCGATCTGTACCCGAAGTGAACCATTCACTCGACGGTAATTTTTCTGCAGATGATGGCGTATTGACTTGCCAAAATTGCTGCTCTACCGTCCCTCTTCGATGCCCTAGGCTAATGGCTGCACTATCGTGCCCGACCTGAATTTTGAGTTTCAAGAAAACTATACGAGCGTTCAAGTTAATTGTGCGCTTCGCCCCAGAGGTGGACTCAATCTATGCCTGCTGCAGCTGCCTGCATCCATTGATGAGGCCTTAGAAGATCTAAGTCGGACGACTGCGCTGAATGTTCTGCGCAATCTGCTTGAGGCTGGGCCAGATGGGACGAGCCCCGCCCTGTCCGCAATAGCGCCAGGTGGTGACCCTGTGCTCATTGTTGCGCCGGAGTGGGCATTGGGCTCAGTGGACTGGAACGCTGTTGACGCTCTTGTCAGAGGTGTCGATCGACCACTCGTTTTGGTCAGCGGATATGGCGTCTCGTCGGGTGGATCCGTACTCGAATGGTATGGGGCGCCATCCGAAGACGGGACGGTTAGGCACCTCGCCTGGGAGCAGGCTCGTAATGGCATCAGCCCAGCTATGCGTGTGAATGGCGGTTGGTGTTGGATTCATGAGCCAAATGGTCAGACGCACTGCATCACTTATCTTAAAAATGTTCTTCAGCAAAGTTATGAGGCAATCGAGTTAGACGATGTCCAGTCCCACGACACACTTTTGCATTTGCGTTTCAACGACTTGGACCTATTTCCTCTTATCTGTGCTGATTTACTGATGACTGCAGGCCAGAATGGGAGTTCACCCCAAGCACGTATCCACCGCAAACTCGAGAGCCTGAATAATGACCGTCCAGCACTTATCGTAGGTTCCTTGCTCCAGACGGGATACAACCAGAATTGGGGAATCGCTATTGACTCCCTTTTGAACCACGTTCTTGCGGGTCGACGGGGAATAGTCGCCCTATGCAACGTGTCTCATGACAGACCCGTAGCAGATGAGGCGAACGATAAATGGAGAAGTCTCAGCGGTGTTTTTGCATCATTTACTGAGATGCCTCACGGTCAGAAAAGTCTCACTGCGACGCGGGCACTGAGTTCTCAGGGCATTGTGGGAGCGGTGGTACGAGCGACACACCCATCAGTAACTGCAGGTATTGTGTATTGGCCGCCATACAACCCTGTTAACAGCTTGCTGATTTGGAGAGGGAATATGGTTTGCCCTATTCAGAACACAGGGCTGATGCTCCCTGTGCCGGCTGCTCCTAACAAGGTCACCTATGAGATTGAGCGCTTTTTACGTAGATATCCGCCTGACATGAATGCCGCTCCTCGGCTAGATGCAGGCATAGCCGAAATCGGCGAGCATTTGCGCACTATCCATTCAGCCGGCTCGAGCTCCATGCTCAACACCATTTTGGAGGGCACAAGCTCCCTCAAACCGGTCGATCCTGACGCAGTTTATGATCCTGAAGTGATCAGCGCTCTTCGAGCCGGACTTCACGCGCTAGCAACGCTGAAATCGATTGATGGAATAGATTGGCAAGACTCTCCTGGTGCCGCTGGTCAACTCATCGTCCGCGCTCAAAACCGGCATTTACTAATATGGCGTTCTCATAATGAGTCACCTAGAGCGCTAAAACGTTCTCTCGGAGAATGGCGGGATAGAGGTGGTCCACATCCACCTTTAATCGTTCTAGGAGCAACTCGCTATGGCGACCTGGACAGCGGAGAGATCGCACCAGAGAGGCGCGATGACATCAGCACCACTCCAAGGGGCAATGCTGATCTTCGTGCCGGCGGGTCACTTGCACCCGTGATAGGGGACATAAGGGGACTCAGAGGCATGCGCAGAGTAGCCGGTCTCGGATTGTCGAAAGCCGCAGCGGTCTACACAGAATACGTGGCATCAGAAGATGACGAGCGGGTCGCTGAATTGCTCGGTCAGATCGCCTCTTTTTTTAGGGAGTAAAGATGCATGAATGAAGACTTTGCGTTTTGGAACTCCGCCCGCGAGCAGGTTAATGAGCTGTGCCTCAAAGTAGGTCTCGACCACGCTCCAGAGCTTCCCTCACCGGGAATAATGATTTCCGCGCCTGAGGGAACAACGCTTTGGTCTTCGTCTTACGCGCTTGTCCTACTATGGCCCTGCAGTGGAAGTGACCATACTTCCATCGAGCGAGCAGCGGCGCAAGGTCAAGCCTGGTTTGATGAAGTTCTCGTCCGGAACGAAAGGCTGTCTCCTGGAACCCCAATAGATGGCTATCTAGTGCTCGCCCTCCCCGAGGTCCCTGAGGCAGATGCCCGAGAGGAGATTCGCCGACTGGAGTTGTCGGCGCGGGTGTGCCGGAAGCACATGATTTGGCCTTCATCACCTGAAGATTACAATTATGAACCGGGCCTATGGCAACGAGTAGCCGACATAACGGTCTTGGGACTGCCAGATTCAGTTGCCCCCTCGGGTAATGAGCTCCAATGGCCAGAGCTGGATTCTGAAGCTCAAGCACTGTGGGCCGAGCTTTCAACGCTTGGCGTTAATGGGACAATTTTACGTCATGAGGGGCCGCCGAATGCGCGGAATTAGACTAAACACTCTCAATGTGTCTCATTTTCGTGGGCTCAACGACTCTGTCAGCTTTGATTTCAGCTCACCATTGACCGTGGTATACGCTCCAAATGGCACCGGCAAGACAACAATGTGCGAGGCTGCAGAATGGCTGCTTACAGGCCAAGTAGAAAGGTTGAAGGAAGGTAATGGATTCGACGCTCTAGTTCTGAGTCCGAAGTTTTCCAGCCCAAATGACGCCACTACCTCCGCCGCTGCGAGCCTCTATATTGATGGAGCGCAACAATTTGTCCGAAGAGATGTTGATGGATCGCAGTCTTCTGCAGCATATGGTGCCGATGAAGGGGCAGCAATTACCCTTCGTCCCAACGAACTTCTGGCCCTCTTGGCTCCGGTCGCTGCGGCAGACGAAGCACATGCCATAACGGCTATAAATTTACGGCAGCGGTGGCTTAAAGGAACGCGCTTTTTGAGTTCTGAAGCGCTGGCGGCCTTGGTCGATACCGACGAAGAAACTATCGAGCGACGAACTCAAGTCTTCGCGGATTTGCTCGGAATTCGGCATCTGCTTGATGCCGAGCGGCAGTGTGAAAAGTACATTGTTGAGATCGGTAGACGCCTGCGAAATCTTACAAAAATGACTGAGTCGAGATCAGCGGAAGTTACTGATCTGGAGCTCGCTCTTGGCCCTGATGAGGCGGCCGGAACTTCGCACTCGAGCTCGGCGCGTCTTGAGGCGGATACTGCCGCGAATCTCTTTGCGGCCGAGGATACTCAGTGGTTCGTAGAGCAGCCTAACCTCGACGATCAATTAGCCTCTCTCACCGCGTTGCACAGTCGTTACAAACACTTATTCGATGCACGCTCACACGCAGCTAAGCGTGTCGAGGCGAAGTGGAGCATTCGTAGCAGCTTAGAAATGGCTGTCACTGAAGGGATCAATCTTGAGGCCGCGTTGGCGCAGTCCGTAGCCCAGATTGAAAAGGATGGACGGCAAGCTGCAACTGAGCTCACTGATTTTAATTCTCGGCGTGAAACCACCTATCTGCTGGCGCAAGAACTCGCGAAGGCTAAGGATGAACTGACTCATCTGAGTGCAATGGTAGTCGCCACACTTCTGGATGGCGGTTTTGCCGATGATCTTTCTCTAAGCGTCATAGAGCTTTCGCATAAATACTCTGAATACCAATGGCCGGCGATTGCACGACAACAACGTCGTCATGAATTGAAAGGGCTCGAGTTATCTATCGCAGGATCCACCTATGAGGCCAAGCGCTTAGCGGAACTGGACCTTGAGGTTAGTGCCGCTCGCTCCGATGCCCCCTCACGTGAGGAGCTGGAGCATTTGCAGGAAAAAGCCGCTGAGACCGTTTCACACGCCATAGCTGCCACCAAGCTGCTAGATGCCGTGGCGAGCCCTGTGGCTCGCTTACAAGCTGCTGCTAGGGAGCTTTTAGGTCATGACCATGGTGTGGACATTGGAACATGCCCTCTTTGCTCTCATGACTGGAACGACGCTGAAAATCTAAGATCAGCAATAAATGCGACGCTTTCCGCCGCCCCTGAGTTAGTTGTAGTCGCCAGGTCTGGAGTGGCCGCAGCCGATGATGCGGCCACGCTTGCACACTCCCAGCTCAATGCTGCTTTGCAAAAGCAAAACTATCTACACGGACTGGAAAAAGAGCAATCGGATCTGCAATTGGCCAATGCTGTTCAGCGTCGCGAGCTGGAGAGGCTCGGTGTCAGCCAAGGTGCCACGGCAGAGGAGTTCAAGTCTCTCGCTGCGCATCTGGATGTAGCCGACGCTATTTCCGGGCTGCTGTCAGCCCGCGATGGGATTTTACCTATAGTTTTCGATTCTGAATTTCGCATGCCCGCTTCGGGGGTGCAAGTCGCAGACTTGCACCAACATTTGGATACCGTCTTCGAGGCAAGAAATCTTGTGGTACAGCTCGAGCTTGCTGAGCTTGCGAAGTCTATCGAGGCTGCGATCAGTAATCGTGACGATCTACGCGCAAAGTATGCCGCGGCGCAGCAAAATTTGAAGGATTGCCGTCTGGGCTTAGAGCAAAAGTCAGCGGAGCTCGCCTCTTTGCAATCGGCATGGCAAGAGGCTTCGCCAGATATTGAATGGTCGAACGCCGAACTCGATACATTGATGTCTGAACTCACAAAAGAAAACGTTCGCCTTACTGTAATTGAAGGACACATTGCGGCGGCTCGGGCAGCATGGGCAGCCGAATCTCGTCGCTCTCGTCTGTTGGAGCTTCAGCAGGCGACCCAACTTTTAATCGATGAATCAAGGGTGATGACGGGTAGGTTGGACGCCGCGAACCGCGCGCGTGCAGTGTTCTATGAGGCCTACACCACGATTAGCCGTCAAAAGGTTCAAGACCTGAGCCGAGTGGTAAACCCGCTCTTCGCGCGGATGCATGCTAATCGTGTTTTTGACCGGATCAACCTCGGTGCGGATACTGACTTTTTGCACTGGCTCGCCGACGCAGGGGACCAGCAGCTCGATCCGGGCAAAGATTTTAGCCAAGGCCAGCGACAAGATCTTGCCCTCGCATTATTCTTGGCGCGGGCACGCAGCCTCGGCGGGACATTCTTTCTTGATGAGCCGATCGTCCATTTGGACGACTTGAATCGTGTCGGTCTTCTCGACATTTTGCGAGCGACTGTCTTAGAAAGCAGTAATACGCTTAACCTCGTCATTACGACCTCTAGTCGCGCATTGGCTCGACACCTCATAGAAAAGTTTGCTGGTGTAGGTTTGGTAGAGACACCAAGTGGGCGGCAGCCGCCTCTTCGAATATTGGAATTAGACGGTAATGGTCGAAGCGGGATCCGGCTGAGTGCCGTTTATCCGTTGGAGGGAATGACTGTTGCGGCTAGTTAGGCGTGAAAGTGCTAGTGCAGGTCTCGAAGCAGCCGATCTTCAATACATCACCCCGAGTGCTCACGGCTGCGTTGGGGGGATCCTAGATCATTACCGATGACCGTTGTGTTGCATTTGATCTGCACATGGTTGGTCTGCTCGAATTCGCTGGCCGTTAGCGAGCGGCGTTCAAGATGCTGCTTGATTCGCGCGCGGCCAGCGTACAGATCATTCACTCGAACCCATCAATTTAGTTTCGGCGTCCAGGATCATCTTTCTGATCAGCTTCACATCCATCCCAACGTTTCCATAGGTAAAGCTCGATTCGACGATCTTCTTCTTGGACTTTCTCAGGTCCGGATGGAGATGGTCTGGACCGTAGGGCACTTTATGATGGTTAGCCGAGTCGACTCGCGACAAATTCGTTCCATCGGGCGCTTGAACGTTGTAAGCGTAATTCATGGGCGATACGTACCTGACGATAACGGCTACCCCGGAAGGCCTTCTGGCCGTGATGGCTTGGTCATGCACTTTATCAATGGTGCAGTCGAGTTCCGTTTTGAGGGCGTCGCACGCCAGATCTAGTGCCTCACTCGCGCTTACTTGCTGGAAATTGTCGAACATTACCATTCCACCCAGATGCTTGGCGACGTAGTTCAGCAACGTTGATTGCTCTTGCGCCTCGGCTTCATGTGTCGAGCAAAGTTGCAATCCGATTAACAGACCTGAGCCTCCCTGTACCGTGGTCGTTGACACCCGATCTGTTTCCGCTCCGCACACCAAACACTTGCCATTGGATGAAAGCCAGATCGCTCCGTCCACCGTCGTATTTTTGCGACGGCCATTAAAAAGCCCTTCAAATGAGCGGGTCTCACTGTCGCGCTCCCGTCGCCAGGTGTTGAAGCGCTGAGGATAGTCACGATCGTCGATAAGCTTGGAGAAAGCAGCGTCGTTGATAGGCTTGAGGGTTAATCCATTTCTCTCAAGAAATACGCTAATGCTGCCTAGGTCTAGCAAGTTTTCGGTCTTTAGGTAATAGATTCTCGCCGCAGGAAACCTGTCGGCCGGTTTGTAGAGGGCGTTGAAATGAAATACTCCCGAGGCCACGTAAATATGAACGTCGTCTGCCCATTGCATCATCCACAGCAGCGTTTCCTTGTTCCGAACCTCAATTGGCAATACCGGTTTTTGTTCGGAAAGGAAATTGCCGCCGAAGACTTGTATCGCGCCATCAGTCGCGCGACCATCGAGCTTGAGGGTTATGCAGTCTTTAATTACATCGTTGAGCTTCAACATTAGATTCCACGCCTGTGATTGTCTTGCACTCAAAATGGGGACAG
Source organism: Pseudomonas sp. R4-34-07 (assembly GCF_003852375.1). Classification (NCBI taxonomy): domain Bacteria; kingdom Pseudomonadati; phylum Pseudomonadota; class Gammaproteobacteria; order Pseudomonadales; family Pseudomonadaceae; genus Pseudomonas; species Pseudomonas sp. R4-34-07. The sequence continues at coordinate 2,901,591 of NZ_CP027760.1, forward strand.
CCAGGCGACTTCACAAGCCGTCCTCATCAACAGCGCCTCGTCGCCGCGGCAGCGCATGAATCGCCTCTGATTTTCTATACTTTTTCTAAGGTCTGCTTCTAGCCGAGAGCTGTCAGGCGTAGCTGCTACATATTATCAGAGCTTCCAAAGAACGTTTTGACTAGGCTCTAGGGCGGTAGCTACAGTCTGAAGTGCACCAAGACATTCATACAGTTGCCTCGGCGATTGGCAAAGCGATAGGCGCAGTGCGGCTGCGCCGCACCGAAGACAGCCACGACACGGCGAGCGATTTTTCGGTGCCGGAGCGCATGTCCATCGGTTCGGTGGCCAGTCAGATTGTCGCTACGGATCATGGCGCACGCAAAAAAGCGCGCGCAGTCCTCGAAGTCGGATGATGGCCATCGCACCGTGATGGTTTGCTCGCCAAAAGTCAGCTCGATGATCGCTGAGGTTTCAGTCGGCCTTTCGGTACGATTTTCACCGGAACGAACGTCGGCAGTGTTGCAGATGATTTATCTCGGTAAAGCGGAATCCACGTTCGGATCACGTTGGCATTGACGCCGTGGCTGATGGTAAGACTGGAAATGGTTGCACCGGGTTGCAGGCATTCCTGAACAATCTGGGCTTTGAACGATTTGGGATAAGAGTTTCGTTGGCGCATTAAGGGCTATCGCGTTCGCTTAAAAATAGGCAGACACTATCGCCCTTAATTTGGGATCTCGGAAGGTGAGTTGGCTGAGAGATACCTTCGCAACACCCGACTCGCGATTGAAGTACGACAAAAAATGCCACCCGCCAGTGGTGCTGGCAGGGTGTGGAAAATTGATTGCGGCCTTGCCAGTAATGTAGTGCTGGCGAGACACGCGTTTGAGGTCAAAATCAAAAAGCGGCGGGCCATGTAATGGATCTCTAAACATGAGCTAACCTGATTCGCGGTAAGCACGGCCATTTTTCAAGCGGGATTACGCATGCTTTGGCCTAAGCAGGGGGAATGGCAGAGGCCTTGATGGCGTCCTCATCCTTACGGAATCTTACTGCGGCGTCCTTAACATAGACCCCACATTCAACTAGCGCGCTCACTTCCTCATGCTTTCCAAGAAATGATGCTCGAATGCCCTTGAGCAAAACGTGGGCGTAGCGAGCATCTTCAATCATGGTGTCCATTTCGCCTGATATTGTTATCCCTCGGGAACTCCAATGCTTCACAGCAGCCAGAGTGAAAGGCTGCTGTGGCTCCTCCATTCGATATCGGTGTCGTTGCTTAAGTAGCTCGCTTAACTGATGCGCGTCACTCAGCATCTGTTCTGATAGGCTTCGGCGGTTGCTTTGCCGAGCTGCGACCACCACGTTTGCCTGCATGGATTGAAGCCCAGGGAGGATAAAATCGCGAAGGATGAAGTAGAATTCCAGCTGCCGGTTCATCGCACCATCAGCAAGCTTGCGAAGCCCCTTCAGGATTTCGGCAGATGCGTCAGAATTGTTAGGAATACACAGTGCCTTCTGGCTATCCCTAATGCCCTGTTCAAAAAAATCAGTCATCTGATTGGCGATTAATCCTTGTCGATAATCCTCCCGCAAAAGGTCGAGCAAGACATCCAGCTGGTTAATTGCTGCTGTGTCAATTTTTAAACTGGCGTGCTGCACCTGATGTTCCATTGCATTCAACGTCCTTTCCACAGGAACGATGCAAAATTGCTGAAAGGAATATGAGAAGACAAACGTCTCTTTGTTTAGCATTCCAAGGCAACCTTCATAGATCTGGATCAACCGATCATTCAGATCCATATACTCAGTGAGGCCTTCGATTGTCGCCTGGTTCATTTGCGCTGTGTCGGCTTGATAGGCCAGATACTTATGGATTCCCACGAAGGCAGTTACGGCAAAGCAACTGGCCAACCCGAACCTGAGGATCCAGCCACGAAGAGAAATCTTAGGTTTGTAATCCGGATAGAATGACTCCTGAAGCGAAGAGTTCTCTTGAATTACAGTTTCAATCGCCCCCCAGCCCCATACGTCCACTGTTCCCTTTCCAGCGATAGCTCGCTCTTCCGTAAGTTCTAAGGCACGATTGGTCAGGAGCTTGTCATGTGGACTGGTGGTAAGGATGAAGAAGTGATCGATCTTGAACGGAAAATCTTCTGTCTCGAGAACCGCCTGGTTTATCTGCGCGAGGGTCAGATTTTTGCCGAGGTTCTCATTTCGCCCCTTGCACTGAACGGCGATGAGAGAGCCATCTTTGAGACGGCAATACAGATCCACGCCATGCTGCCGTTGGCCCTCCCGACCGTATTGGTCGAATCTGCTTTTAAAGACACAGCTCATTACTGCTAGTGACAGACGCTCGAATTGCTTCCAGTCTGCAGGACGTCGGTAGGTCGCGGCATGTGGTGCGGTCATAACCTGAATATCATCTCCATTTAAAAGTGTTAACGCTTTGAAGCTTGGCTGTGCTAGACCCAGCAGCTAAAACATCCCAAGCCAGGTATCGCCTCAAATGGGGCAATCTGAAGGCTGCGACTCGGCGTACAGCAAGTTTTTCATCGAGCCTAGCTTCCATGGGACTTAGAATCGCCGCCAATTGAATTCTACTAGGCATCAAACATGAATGAAGACCTGATCTGCCACGAATGCTTGAACGAAATCCATCTCAAAGGGTTGATCAGGCGAACCGGCGTGGCTGCAGAATGCTCGTTCTGCCTAAAAAGACGTAAGGCTATCCCATTCGAGAATCTGGTCTGTATGGTCGACGATGTCCTTCAGAAGTATTGCCACCCTGGAGCGGTATACGATCAGTACGACGACAATGGAAAGCGCTCTGAAACAGAGCAGACTGGGGATCCCCTTATCTTCCATGTCGCAGAATTGCTTGGCTTGGATGAGGACGACCCGGTCGCCGAGCGTGTCCTCTGCGATCTTAACGAAAGCTCCCATTACGACATCATGCAGGGAGGAGAGGCGAGATATAGCGATGATGAAAATTATGAGTGGAGAGTGATTCGACCAAGAGAAGCAGAAGCGCGCTGGCTAAAATTTCAGACCGAAATGAAGCATGGAAATCGATTTTTTAGCCAGCATGCCAAGGATTTTCTGGACTGGCTGTTTCGAGGGCTTTCATCCTTCAAAAGCCCTGATGGATCGATGTCCGTTGTCAGAGAGCTTATCGACGATCAGATCTTTCGTGCCAGGCGCTGTGATTCCGCTTCAGAGTACGACTCGATCATTAGCAAGCCTGCCGCAGAGCTCGCTCCGCCACCCAAGGAAGCTGCAGGTGCCGGCCGAATGAACCCTAAAGGGTTGGCCGCTTTTTATGGAGCCTTTGACCGAAAAACCTGTGTTGCCGAGCTTCGCCCCCCAGTAGGAGGACGAGTCGTCAGCGGCGAATTCAAACTCACAAGACCCGTTCGAGTCCTGGATTTCATTGCTTTGGATGAAGCCTACGAAGCGAGGCCGTTGAGTGCGTTTGAAGCCAGCTACGAAGAGCAAATGGGTAGACGCATCTTTTTGAAGACTCTCCACGCAAAAATTACCGTTCCAGTGCTTCCCAATCAAGAACATGAATATTTGGTTACGCAAGTCATGGCTGAATACTTGGCGACTCAATTCAACCCGCCACTGGACGGTGTGCTTTTTGCTTCGGCTCAAGTTCGGAAAGGCACTAACTTGACGCTATTTAATCATGCAGTAGTAATTCCACCAGAGCCTACAATTGCTTTTACTAATATGAATGACTTGCTGAACAGCTGTCCCTCGCACGAGCCTGCGATTGAATATGTCCCTGACACACTTGTAAGGCATAAAGTTTGTCGTGTCAGATTTATAACAGAAGATCTAGAGCGTGAAGACGGTCAGCCGGAGTCTGATGAGCAGTACGATGACTGGGATGAGTATTGATTCGAGTCGTCCGCTAAAGGAGCTGCTCAGGCTATAGTTCACCATGACCACGGGGAAGGCTAGATAATGTGCTACGTGCTTGACGCTTCGTATCAGCGAAATGGACACGACCCAAGCCAGCAGCGCCTTAGCAAGTACAGTCGAGACCGGTTTGCTTAACACGACTGCCACGTCTGCTTTAGGTACTCGAAAAGCGCGTAGAAAGCATCAGGGCTGCCCGTGCTCAAACCCCGAATTTCAAGAATGTCAGCGGCCTGCCTTGCAACCAACAGGACGTTCCGATCAATTGGATTTGATCCCTGATCGAGTCGCTTGACATAGGGAGACTCAGGAATCTCCCGACGGTAATGCTTCCCACCGAGACCACGCAACGAGTCGAGCTGCATTATCGATTTTTACTCAGTTTAGCCGATGCCCCAAAAACCATTTATTGGTTGCCGGTGAGCAACGCGAATTCGTAAAGTTCTAAACCATGGACTGGCCAAAATGAGGTATCCTTCCGGCCAACACACCTTCCTGACGCAACCGCCGAAGGCCATGGTGTCCACCTAATTTAAGTGGACACCATTTCCAGCCTTTTAAGCGGGTCTTTCATGCAGTCACAACGCCGTTCCTATTCCAAATCCTTCAAGGCTCAGGTCATTCAAGAGTGCGCCCAGCCAGGAGCCTCGATTGCCAGCGTTGCGCTGAGCCACAGCCTTAACGCAAACCTCGTCCATAAATGGATTCGAGTCCAAGCGCAGAAAACCATGGTTCTGCAGCCTCCTTTCATTCCGCTGCCCTTGCAGCTAGCCGGGGTAAATCCGCAAGCCGCGTCGTCGGCTACGGCTCGTTTAAGTCATAATGGTTTTGATAACTTTGCATCCTACTTATCCTTCACTTAGTTCTTTAGGTTCACAGGGCACGGCTTAGACTTTCTTCTTTGGTTTGTTGGTCTTTGGGGATAGCGAGGACGGGGATCGCAAATTTCCTGGTACTCGGAAAGTGACAAGGTGGCGCGTCACTTGGCTGCCATGGGGAACAAACGACTCATACCAGACGCACTCTTCAAGACTGGCAGGCGGATCGCTACGCTCCACGATTTCCAAAATCCCCAGGAATCCCAACTTCACGTTAGTGTTCTGATAAGCGCCAGCTTGGTTGCAATATTTCCGAGCAGCATCCTTGTCGAGATGGCCATGGTGGCGCTTCATTTCAATTATGAGCCGATGGGTACCGAAGCCGGCATAGATATCGGCTCTGCCCGTTGCGACTCCTTCAACCTCCGTTTTCAGGTCGCAGGAAGGAAAGTTACCGGCTAGCCATTGCCACAGGTCATTCTGTAGGTCGAACTCGGTAGCATCCGGATCACGCAAGTAATTTCCGCGGTCACCAAGTTCTTTGACTCCTGCATCTTGTCTGCTTTGGCAGAACAAGATGATTTGCAACATCATCTCGTCGAAATCTGCGCGAACCTCATTTTCGTAGTCAAGGCACTGAGTCAGTGCCGTGCCCATACCGCGAAGAAGCTTCTGGACGATGGGGTTTGCGATACGACGTTCTCGCCCAATTCGCGTACATAGCGCTTGCTCCAGAGCTTCCGCCGCTGCAACGGAAATTTCTGGAGGGAGCCTGTCATAGTTGAGTGCCCTTAGCAGCTGTGGATAAGGAGAGGCACCTGACGACTTTCCCGCGGGCACACTGCCGTCCTTCAGCTGGGTGATGCGTGCTCGCAGCAAGTTTGATGTGTCGGCGTGTACCTGCATCCAGCTGTTTTCACTGAGCAATTCGTCGAGATGTCCAAGGAGGCCACGTTCTCTAACAAAGCTGGCTTCTATTCTGGGCTGGAGTAGCCTGCCTAGACCGCCTTGGGTCTGGAATGAGCTGTCTGCGTCGTACACGATCAACAGCTGTTCCATTACTGACCAAGCTTTTAGCCAGCTTGGTTTCTGCAAATCCGAAGCCGCGCGCTGTGTGGCTATAACCAGTCTAGTCCACTGGATATCACGATCACTTCGAGTCTCTAACCAATCTGGGAGCTGGTAGCGATTGAGTTGCCGTGCTCGGTCGGAGACCGCTTTCGTTAGTCCCTGAAGGGAAGGGCGTAGTTCTAGTTCAGAAGCCTCACGCCAAAAGCCTCGAACCAAATCAATGGCGAAGCAGTACGCGGTCGCATCAGCGCGATCATCGTCAGTATGTTGAGCTCGCTTGAGCAATGTGTATGCAGTTTCCAACTCCAAAAGCACTTTGTCGATAGATTCAGCATCTAAGGCTAGTGACAGGTGGGCAAGTCCAAGCTCAAAAGAGGCTTCCCCTTCGGCTTCTGTCGTGTTGCGTAACCGATCTAGCGTGGCAAGTAACTCATCGTCACGCCATACATGGAAGGCAGCCCCAGTAAGCTTTGCTGCATGCGCCGCAAAAATTCCATCGGGATCGGAATCTAGACTAGCCATAATTCTCAAGGGCGAAAATTTGCTTATGACACCTGTCAATGCAAGTCGAAATAGCGCCTCTAGCGCGTAGGCAGCGAGAAGATTCTGCATTGGCTCGGAGCGGTTCTCTACCCGCAGTTCCAAAGCTTTCGTCAGTCGAGCAGATATCCTCTCTCGTAGAGAGGAGCTGCTGATAACAGTGTTAGCGGCGTCCCTAAATGAGCAGGCGTTGTCGGTTTCGGCGAATCCACGAAGCAGTAGTGCATCAAGCACCTCTGTATCCTGGAGTTCGGCTTCGCTTGCTAAGCAGGCAAATATATCCAGGTAAGGTGCTCTTGCCACAATGTCAGCTTCGGATTCAATGGCTCTTACACCTCCTAGAGAAGAAACGGTTATTGAAGTCCCCGATTCAAGATGATCCTCGATGAGGCTTAGGACTGATACGGTGGCGTGCCCCAAGTGACTACCAGACATAACCACCTTCCGGGGCGACACGACATCTCTCATCTCCCAGTGCACTGATAACAGAAGGAGCATTGGCGCTGGCGACCAGTATCTGCAATCCAGCGGTTTCATCTGCCACCTTGCGCAGCTCCTGCAGTAAGCTTGCGAGATCGCTTTCGCTGGTTTCCTCTGCGCCGGGCGAATCGATGATCAGTAGCCCCGGATGGCGACCAACTCCGCACTCTTGACCGATGCGCAGCAGTGCGATGGCTGTGGCGATACGCAGCCTCAGTCGTTCGCCAGGCGTTAATTTGCTGAATGACGTTTTTTGGCCACCCTTGATAACGCTCATCCGCGATTCTGAGCTGAGTTGAATGTGTTCCAAGCCTAACGCTCCGAAAGCATTTCCCAGTCGAAGGATTTCTTGGTTGAGTTTTTCAAGGAGATCTCCTTTGCTGGCATCGAAGGCTAACTTGGCTTCATCGTGTGCGATGCTGACCAGCACTATGTCTTCTGGAGGTTGATGCCCGACAGGTGGAGTGTTGTACTCCTGAAGTGCGCCTTCCAGACGTGCTATTACCAATTCCGCATCACGACGTTGTTGGAATGCGTTGCTTTTCGTAGCTGCGTCTAGCTCACCTTTTGCGCTCTTCAAATCTGTTTCGACTTTCTTGTGATTGAACTCCAGCTGTTTGAGCAACGACTTGGCATTGGTCAGGGCGTTGCTTGATAGAGCAAAGCGGTCATTAGCTTCCTCAATTGCATCGCTGGGATCATCCGAATCCAGCATGATGGGCTCGGAGCAAAGAGAGCAGCTCTGATCTTCACCTTCACGGCGGATCCGCTCCTTGGGAACGGCTGTCTCACAACGGGGGCAGCAGCTAGGTAACAGGCCATTGAAAAATGCTGTTGTGACCAGATTTTCTCGTAGGTTTCGTAGTGCACGCTCATCGGCGTCTGCGGTGCTCTGAAGGGCTGAAATTTCTATCGTCGCGTTTACGAGGCTTTGCTCAAGAGCAAGTGTCTGTGTGGATAGATCAGATATTTTGACGGAAAGTCTGTCCAGTGATTGCGCCGTGACCAACTCTGAACTGCTTGAATTAAGCACCTCACGCGCGATCTTTAGATCGGAGGCGATTCTTTCCCGTGACAGGCTTGTTCGGTCTGAAGTGGCAGCCGCGATGCGGCTTGCATGTTCGAGCTGTTGCTCCAGTTCTTTCTTCACGGTTGCCGCTTGCATGACGGTACTCGCCCATGGCAGGCCCACAAAAAGTTGGAGCATTCGTGCGGGAAGACCACCCATGACGACATCTCCCAACAGAACCTTGTGGTCACCGCCGAAATAGAGACCGCCGGAAAGAGCGGTCCATCCATGAGAGATGGTGATGCCGCCTTCATCATTCTTCTGTCTGGAGGGAATGGGGTCTAGATCGAAGGTGTTCATCATGAATCTGGACATCGCTGCAGCGAATCCCTCGTCGCTGCTGAACCGGTCGACCTCGTCGAATGCTCCATCCGGTCGGCACTTTATGAGTGCACCGTTTGGCTTCTTGTTAGTGACATCAAATTCTACGGCGTACTGCCGTTCATCCAGGTTGAAACTGACCCGAACCCAGTCTAACCAACTGCGCACGTCGTCCTGCAGGCCCTTAGGCTCGCCGCGCAAACACCAAAGAATAATTTCTAGTACGCTGGACTTACCAACCAGGTTGGATTTCCCTGTGTTTCCGTGACTAGTAACCGCCCAGACGCCGGAGGAAAGGTCCGACCAACTGAAGTCAATCGGATCGGTCAGCTTCCCTTGCTTTTTCCCCCGGAATTTGACACTAGTGATAGTCAGAGTTGGCGTCGGGCGAGTGGCCCTGTCTGCGGAGATGCCTCGTCGATGCAACGAGGCTTCGGCCTGGTCAACGGAGAGACCAGCACGGTTGGATACAGTTTCAAGCCAGCTCATGGTCATGCGGTTTGTCCCTGCATAATTTCGTTCAAGCGATTGCGAACACGATCCGTTATGGGCGCGATGATGTGCTTGAGTTCAGTGTCGGCGTACTCGGCTTGAAGGTACTGACGATCCTTCAGAGCTTTCCCCCCGGTATCGCCAGCAACTCTTGCAACGACCGTGGCTCGCTCCTTGTACCAAGAGATTTCTATAGCCTTTTCCGCCAAATCAGTCATCGCTTGCCGTCCCTGAGCGGTCAACAAATAGACATGTTCTCGAACATGCCCAGGGACACCCTGTCGGCGGATGCGTACGAGTCCTGCGGAACAGAGGATTGATAGCGCATTGTCCAGGGGTTCAAATGCGCCAAAGTGGTAGCGAATCATAGGTAGGCGGCGAAGATCCGGTTCCCGCGAGTCGAGTATATTTTGGGCGAGATCTAGCAGGGATTGTTCGTTTGTGCTCTCGAACTCGATGAGCAATTCGTTCGCAAGGTAGTCCGGATTGCGCATCCAGAAATCTAATGCTTGCAATCGTGATTGCGCGCGTAGAATTGCTACTACGTCAGCTCCCCAAGCGTCATTGGTGACATTGGTGGAGGCGGCATCAATACAGGCGAGAAGGCGTACCGCACTTTGGCGATCGCTTGCTACTGGGAGTAAGCTCAAAGTTTCACTTCCCTATGGTTTCTGCACCCTTTGAAAGGTGCCTTGATGTGTGACTGAGCATGAGATTCCTTGCCTATGCTGAAAGTGACATTAAGGCACATTAACATCATTGGGCCGCCACTTGCGACGAGGGATCTTGGCGGCCTTAGTCACACAATAGGGGGGAAGCGACACATTCGAGCGGTCGCCTAACTGAGACCAAGTCAGTGTAGCTTTGGAGTGGGCTTGGCGCTGCCGAAGAGTGAAAGGCTGCGTTTGGCCGAAAGCGCATAACGCCGTGGTACCGCGGAAATTTATAGCTCTGCGATTTTAAGGAAAGGATTGTCGGGTGGGATCGATTCGAAAAGCAGCTTCGATTCCTCAATCAGATACCCCTTTAAAATAGTTGTCCTTCTATGGCCTTGTACTTGACACGCCCAGATATTCAGGCCGTCGCCCCGCTTCCTGTGCACCTTCAGTTTTTCGAACTGCTTTTGCACCCAACGCCATGCTTCAATCTTCTGATCGGTCCCTTTAGAAATATCAGGAAACTCCTGCGTATAGCGTTGGAAGAGGCCTGGCGTAACCAGAAACACCGTGCCGCTCACCGTGTGAATTTTGGCATTGCTGTCATTGATGACCAGCTTGTGGCTAAGAATGCCTTCCTTGACCCAACTCAGGAATGCCTGGCCTGGGTTATCCGATTGAAGCGTTGAAGTCTCGACAGCGCTTTCTGACAGTGCGTCTCTGGCCTCAGGCTCTTTCAATTCGAACATGTCCAGCAGCGTGCCGAGGTAATCGGCATCCTCTATTGCCAAGGGATCCGGCTGCGGTTGACTTTGATCTAATCCTGCATCGACTGTGTGGGGGGCTGGTGTTGGTACCGGGGTGTCAGTTGAGTGGTCATGGGTTGTAATACTCACCGTTCCGTTGAAAGCCTCGGGCCGGTCTTCGCTCCCCCAAACCAAGGCGGGTTGAAGTCGCAGAAAGGTGAAATTCTGCTGCCAGTTGCCTTGCGCTACAAGCGCGGTCCAGATGGCTTTGCCTTCCGGCGTGGACTCAACCAATCCATGCGACTGCAGCTCGTCGAACACCGCGAGGTTGGACGAGGGAATGCCCTCAATCGAATGCGACCGCAGATAGGCTCGCAGCTTGTCCGTGACCGTCTTGCTGACCAGCCAGAGTGCGTCGTGGGTCAGCCATCCCGCGGCACCTGGCTGGTTGAGTTTCAGTTGGTGTTGAACAAGATGACGCAGTCCGCTGATCAAATGGTGTTGCAGCGAATGAGTCGGCGCTTGCAGCGCCTTGTTCGGGTTACCACCGATGTTCTGTGCGGTCGAAACACGGTCTGCCTGCATCACTAATTCGCCGAGCACGCCGGCACGTTCGTACTGGCCCGCTAGGACATATAGCAGGCTGGCCCACAGTGACGGAAATCCACTGAGCCAATCGAGGATCGGGCGGTCGAGAATCTGGGTGTAGAGCAGACCTGCGGCGGCGCCGTGCAGGTGGTAGTCACGACCTTTGAGGTAGCGAAAACGATACGGCTGATCCAAGGAACCCTGCCAAGGATGCCAAACATGGCCATCCTGGCGCTCTACCAACAGGTCCACGGCGATTTTGCCGATGTCATGGAGCAACGCGCCATAGGCGATGCCCGCGGACCAGGCATCGGTCTGGGCGGCTTGGTCTTCGGGCGCGGCGCCGGTGGGAAGCAGATATGACTGACGCAGTTTCAGGCTACAGGCGACCAATTCCAGTCCATGGTCAAGCATGCCGCCAAGATAAGCATGATGGTGCGTCTCGCTGGCCGGGAGTTGCTTGACCCGCAGTTCCGGATCTTCACTGTAGCCTCGGCCTAGAATTTCGTAGACGCCACGCACCCGTTGACGCAGCTCGCCGGCAGCCTTGCGATACTCGTAGTCGCCGTCAAGGAAGGCCTTGCACGCGGGTGTCAGGTAGGACTGCAAGCCATAGATGGCGAGGCGATAATCCTGCTCGCCATCCGAGGGCCAGCGGTTAAGTTGGCCAGATGTACAGAGCAAAGGCATACACATTCTCTGGGGGAACATCCCACCATTTGCGCGTGCTGCCCGAGCGCAGATCAGGGGGGACATGCACGGTCAGATCGGTCGGTGCTGAGCGCCAGCCATACCACAGTCCGGCGCTGAGCAGGGCGAGCATCACTATCGCCAGCCGCAGGCTGAGGATATGGGCCTGTTGGGCATCGACCTTGTTTCGAAATCGACTCATGGCTGCCACCGGAACAGGGCAGGGCGCAGTCGACGCGAACGGCGAACTGTCCAGGCGCCGGAGTGGAGAATCAAACTTCCACGTCCCAGGCGCCAATGGCTGGCGAGCATCCATTCGAGCTTGCGGTACAACCAGGTCTCCGGACGGGCCCGTTTGGCCCGACGCAGTAGTGTGCCCCCGATCAATAAGACCACTGTCATGCCTGCGATCATGCTGGTCGGTGCCACGGCAATCGAGGCGGTGGCGATCGCCAGAGGAATGCCCATCAGCAGGCCAATGACGGCGCCGGTGCCGAGTGCTACCCACATCTCGTCATCGGTTAAGCCGCGCAATACGGCGGGATCACGATTGAGTCGCTCTGGCAGAAAGACCAAAGTGCCGTCGGCAAGGCGTTCGATAGTGTCGTTCATGCCAACCTCACAGAATCGCGGCAGCTTTGGTGAGGAACCAGATGATGATCACCACCAACAGGGCGCCGATACCGACCACCGCGCCGAGGTCTTTCCAGGTCTTTCGCTGGTTTTGGACATCGGCGAATACGGTCAGCGAATGCCAGGCCACGCCGAGAAACGCGAGCAGGGCAATCAGTAGGCCGAGCAGAATGCCACCGTCGTAGGCGTAGTTTTTGATCGTCTCGATCAAGCCGGACCCTTCTCCACGTGAAGGCGCTTCCATGGTGGGGAGTTCGGCAAAAGCCAGGCTTGGACCGAGCACCAGCAGCAGACCGATCAAACGTTGGTTCACATGATCACGCAGGTTGTTTTTCAGAGGAGCAAGGCGCTTGAGCATAGCGGCGATCTCCTGGATTACGACAGGGTTAAGAACATCAGTACGAGCAGGGTGAGCAAGACGCGCACGGCGCTGCCGCCGAAGGCTCCAAAGCGCACACTGCCGGTGGCCCATCCCCGGTAGGCCGTCCACATCACCCAGGCACACCAAAGCAACGCCAGGACCAGAACCATGGAGATCCAAAGCGCCGAACTGCTCTGTGTCGAAAAGCCGGAGGCGTTTGGAAGGCAGCGGTCTGAGCGTCAGTCATGCTCATGGCGAAGGCTCCGAAGACGGAGTGTCAAGGCGGTAATCACCGACCATTTCACGGGGATCGCGAGGTTGAGCGCGAGAGGGGGACAAATAGCCCTGTACCCCTTGACGAATGCGTTGGATGTCTTGAGAAGGGCGGGGATAGTCGAAGCGATAGCGATCATCGGGTTCAGCCGTGCTGGCTGCCTCAGTGTTCGTTGCAAGGCGTTCGATGATGTTGAGCTGCTGCTGGACTAGGCTGAGTTGACCCTGCTCATAACCAGATGCGGCGTAGCTGTCGCCATCGACGATAGCCAGCAAGAGTAGTAAGCAGCGAAAGAGGGTAGTTGGCATGATGCGGGCCCATATGGGTCTGGAGGCAGAATCAAGCCAAAGGTGGAATTACTCCATAAGAAACCTGAGGTCTGGTGAGTCGCTTTTCTGGGGGCAGAACTGGAGATTAATTACATGGCACATGTCCCGACGTGAGTCTTAAAGAGGCGCGTCAGCGGGAGGGGGCGCTGGTCCTATCGAATTTACATGAACGAGTAGCCAATAATGTTGGCTGTGCTTCGAGGTTGCTGTGATTCAGATCAACTGCATCAAGGTAGTTGCCTGCAGTTGTTTACATTCATCGCGTATGATAAATTTGATTTAAACATTCATCCTGTATGTATATTCTCAAAGCTCGTCGGAATCTGCGATCTGCTTGCTATGTAGGAAGGAAAACCACCGCTCCCGCTATTAGCAGCGGTGTCAATAATTTTGCTGTCAGCCCGTATCGAGGGTGACAAATGTCTCGCGTCCTGGGTGAGGCTTGAATTTCATCTAAAGGGATTTAGCAATCATGAGTTCACCCCCAGTCGCTTCGCCTGCAACTTCCCCTCGACATCCATGGCTGGCAGTGGCCGCCATGGGCCTTGCTACATTTTCGGTCGTGACGACGGAAATGCTTCCGGTCGGTTTGCTAACAACCATTGCCGGCTCACTTGAAACGTCCACTGGAAACGCTGGTTTAATGATCTCGTTGCCGGCTTTGCTAGCGGCTTTTTTTGCACCGCTGGTGGTGATCGCAGCAGGCAATCTGGACCGGCGCTGGATTTTGTGCGGTTTGCTCGGCCTGTTGGTCATCGCCAACATTGCCTCGGCCCTGGCCCCAGGTATGGATTGGATGCTGATTGCGCGTGCGCTCGTCGGCTTCTGCATGGGAGGTATCTGGGCTGTCGCGGGTGGCTTGGCCGCTCGGCTGGTCCCGGCACACGCAGTGGGTCTGGCTACTTCCATTATCTTTGGTGGGGTCGCCGCGGCATCCGTGCTGGGTGTGCCACTCGGCGCGTTGATCGGCGATTTTGCCGGCTGGCGTTGGGCTTTCGGCTGCATGGCGATCTTCAGTGCAGGGGTACTGTTGATTCACCTCGTCGCCATTCCTGCCTTGCCTGTTCACCACTCAGTCACCTTACGCCAGTTCGCTGAACAGTTTGCCAACCGCAAGTTGCAAGCCGGTCTGGCACTGACCATCTTGCTGGTGGCCGGGCACTTCATGGCATTCACCTTTGTACGTCCGTTATTGTTATCGGTATCCGGGTTCGATGCTCAATGGATTGGCGCGCTTCTGTTCGCCTATGGTGTTGCGGGCATCATTGGCAACTTCCTGGCGGGCGTTATCGCAGCGCGTCGTACGGCACTTACCCTGGTCTTTATTTCGCTGGGGTTGTTGTTGGCGCCGTTGCTGTTCCTGACTATTGGAGACTCCCATATGGGGGGAGGCATAGTGCTGCTTGCATGGGGGCTGGCCTACGGTGGCGTATCGGTGGGCCTGATGACCTGGATGATGAAAGCGGCGCCTCATGCCGTGGAAGTCGCTACTGCGCTCTATGTAGGCGTATTCAATATTGGTATTTTTCTGGGGTCATGGGCGGGTGGTCAGGCGGTAGACAGATTTGGTCTGGCCACCAATCTCTGGTTGGCCGCAGGTTTGGTCACTCTGGCGCTGCTGCTGACGTTTGCGATCCGTTCAAATGGCAAAAAAGCGCAGGCTATTTGCTCATAGGCTGGGTCCAGAAGGGTTTTGGTCATCCGATTGAACATCTTTCCCCCCTCGTCTCATGCACCATTGCGATAGGGGAAGTGTGGCCCCACCGGCAAGTGGTCAATCACCTTTGATCAGTAACGATATGCATCGCTGGCAGGAGAAGGGCGGTATGCGGGTTATGGATTGCAATGCCTATATGGAAAAGAGAAAGAGATGAAGGGACGCACGTATTATGACGTATGAGGTTTTTGAGCTCGGTGACATCCAGTTGCAATCGGGTCGCCGTCTCCGCGAGGCGCGATTGGCTTACAAAACCTATGGCCGCCTTAGTGCGGCAAAGGATAACGTTATTGTCTATCCGACTTCCTTTGCAGCAACCCATGAAGATGCTGCCTGGTTGATCGGGCCAGGTCGCGCGCTGGATTCGCAAAAGTACTTCATTATCGTGCCAAACGCTTTCGGCAATGGCTTGTCCAGCTCGCCTAGCAACACAGCGGCGCCGCAGAACGGCAATCGCTTTCCACACGTTACGATCCACGACAATGTAGTCCAGCAACATCGCTTAGTTACCGAATTGTTCGGTATCCAGAAAATTCGGATGGCCACAGGCTGGTCTCTGGGAGGCACTCAAGCCTTCGAGTGGGCCTGTGCCTTCCCGGATATGGTGGAGCGGCTGTTCACCTTTCAGAGTGCGGCACGCACGTCACGTCATTTATATGTGTTTTTTGATAGCGTGCGCGCTGTGATCGAGCTGGATGCCGACTTCCGGGAGGGGTTTTACACACTGCCACCGCAACGCGGCTTACGCGTTGCCGCTCGTGTCTACGCTGCCCTCGGGTTGTCGCAGGCGTTCTTCCGCAACCGATTGGACGAGACAGCGCTTGGCTACGCATCCATTGAAGACTTTTTGATTGATTTTTGGGAAGGGTGGTTCCTCAAGCGAGACGCCAACGACATCATTGCGCAACTCTGGAGCGGACAGCACGCAGATATAAGCGCAAATGCCCGTTACCGGGGAGATATCAGTATGGCATTGGCTTCGATCAAGGCCGATACGGTGGTGATGCCTGCATCGAGCGATCTGTACTTCCCTGTCCGTGATGCCGAACATGAGGTCAGCCTAATACCGAAAGCCGAGGCGCGCATACTGGAATCCGTCTGGGGGCACGTCGCTGGTGAGGGCCTGAACGATGCGGATACCCGGGTGATTGAGCAGGCGATGATTGAACTTCTCGCACGCTCACGCAGCTGACGCCGCTTCACCGGGCACGGTGTGCTTGTTATCGCAGTACACGAAAGTGACAATAGATACAGACCGCATGTATAGCTGCGCCTATTCATGACTGCATGGTTGTCACAGCTCATGCCGCCTTCAGTGAGGAGATGACAGATGGTTCGCCGCACCCGCGCCGAGATGGAAGAAACCCGTGCCTTGTTAATAGCGAAAGCACGAGAAATATTCAGTGAGCGAGGTTATGCGGACACCTCGATGGATGAACTGACGGCTTTGGCGAGCCTGACCCGTGGCGCGCTCTACCATCACTTTGGTGACAAGAAAGGCTTGCTGTCAGCTGTCGTGGAGCAACTTGACGCGGAAATGGATCAGCGCCTGCAAGCTATTACCGATAATGCTGCAGATGCCTGGGATGGTTTTCGTCAGCGCTGCCGTGCCTATCTGGAAATGGCTTTGGAGCCACAGATTCAGCGGATTGTGTTGCGCGATGCCAGGGCTGTACTCGGCGGAACCTCACCGGATGCTCAACGTCATTGTGTGGAATCGATGCAGCAATTGATTCATCTCTTAATCCAGCAAGGCATCGTGGTGGATGTCAACCCTCAGGCGCTGGCCTTGCTCATCTATGGCAGCCTTGTCGAAGCCGCCTTCTGGATTGCGGATTCGAAAGATGGCGATAAGCGACTTGCGCATAGCGTGGTCGCGCTTGAGTTGCTGCTGGGTGGTATCCTGGTTAAACCAAAGGCTGGGATCCAGTAGGTCAATTCGTTGCCAGCAGCATGGGCACGCCCGTCATCGTTTGTTTAGCGGATCCAGATGCACATCGAGCTTCGGAATAAGAAACGAAAGCCACTCTATTGAGTGGCTTTTTTGTCTGCTGGTCGTCCCAAACAGTCTGTTTTAGCGTCCGAGACTCACGCGGAATACGCTTGCGTCAGCGAGTGTCCTCGCATCCGTCGGTATCCCCAGATAGCCATCAGCAGTACCGCCGCTCCGGCTGCCAGAGCAACGTTGAATCCATAGCGAGCCCCTTCCATGTCGACTAACTGGCCCGATGCCGCCGCACCCATTGCCACTCCAACATTCAAACCCGCCAGCAACCAAGTCATACCTTCAGTCAATTGTCGTTCCGGTACGATTCGCTCAACCAAAGACATCGCTACGATCATTGTGGGCGCGAAGAATAGCCCAGCCACCAATACCGCTGCGGACAGGCTGGCAATATTGCCGGCCATCAACAAGGGCAGTGTGGTGGCGGCAGTCGCTAGACCACCCAACAGCAAGAGTGTGTGGAGCGGTGTTTTCAGTTTCAGCGCACCGAACAACAGGCCAGCGGCGCACGATCCGATGGCATAACAGGACAACACGATACTCGCGGCTGCCGGGCTGCCCATTTGTTCAGCGAATGCGACACTGACGATATCGACCGTTCCAACGATGACGCCCATCGCGACCATCAGCAACGTCAATAGCCGAACGTCCGCCAAGCGAAAGATGGAGGCCGTTCTCGTATTCTTCTCTTCGGCGGACTCCACTGGCGGCTCGGTGGATACCTGGGCCGCCAAAGCAAGTGTGCCAATCGCCAGCATTACAACTGCCGCCAGCGGCCCGGCCTGGGGAAAGACGGCCACGCTCAAGCCAACGGAAATCGGCGGCCCTGCGATAAATGTCACTTCGTCCAGTACGGTTTCGAGGGAGTAGGCTGTTTGCAGGTGTGGCTTGCCTCTGTATATCGCCGTCCACCGGGCGCGCACCATCGCCGACATGCTTGGCATGAAGCCCGCTAATACAGCCGCCACGAACAACGTCCAATCAGGCGTGTGCCAGTAGGTGCAAGCAAGTAGTAGAAGCAGGCCCACCACACTGAGGCCAGCAGACAATGGCAGTACCCGGCGTTGACCATAACGATCCACCATTCTTGAAACCTGCGGTGACATCAGTGCATATGTCAGGACAAAGGTGGCAGAAACCGCGCCAGCCAGTGCATAGCTGCCGCGCAGCTGCGAAAGCATCGTGATAATGCCGATACCTGTCATCGGGAGCGGTAAACGGGCTAGCAGGCCTGCCAGGGAAAATGCCCTAGTGCCCGAGGCTTCAAACAGTATTCGGTACGGATTAGCCATGTTCGATACTCCTTATCGAGTGAGTACAGCGTGTGACGGTCGTTGAATCGGGAGTTTACATTCAATGCGTATCATTAAAATCGTATAATCATACGAAGTGAATGTAAATGATTGGTTGGGCTGCCGCACTTGCTCCACGATCCCTCGAACCTCTGCTCAAGGGCGCCCATAGCTGAAATCAGGCACATAGAGATGCGAATCCAGTGTGGGCAACGCCTGTTTACGGGGGAGGGCAAGCAGCGTGAGCAGGGTGTCGACGTGCACGGACCACAGGCCACAGAACAAGGTGCCGTTCTCGAACCGGTCGCTCACCCGGTCAGTGATGAGACGCAACGTAAAGATCCCCTCGTCATTCCAGGAAGCGAGTTCGGACTCAGTAAATTCCATGTCGGTATGGCACAGAGGAAACAGCGTCTTGAACAAGGTTTCCTTGGCTGAAAAACATAAATAGAAGAAGGTCAGCGCCTGTTCTCCACTCATTTTTTTGAACTGGTTCAGCTCGTTCGGAGAAAGGACGTAATTGGCCATTTGTTCAAGTTCTGCGTGTTCTACCATCGGTTCAGCGTCCAGACCAATGGCGAGATAACGCTCCGCATCGCCCGCACATGCCAGTGCGCACTCATGAGTGTGGGTGATCGAACCCTTGAAATCCTTTGGGAATTTCGGATAGCGATAGGGTTTGGCCATAGGTAGCCACACGCTATCGCCACCCAGTGCCTGAAGCGCCGCAGCCGAACAGATTCGGCCGGCTGCGAACTCCTTGCGCCTGGCTGTCATGGCGTACGCCGGCCATTCATCCGCCTGTGGCATATCGCTTTCGACGACGTCCTCGACCTGGAGTGAAAACAACGCCAAGCAAGGTAGCGCCGGGCAGTTGAACGGCCATACGCGCAGAGGTGAACTCATGGCGCGCAGACCATTGTTCTGTCTTCGGTCAGGCGCAGACGAGCATGGTAGAACCCTGGAGCGCCATACGTGACATCTGAGGATGAGTTAACCGCGCCGCCGTGGATGTCGGTAAACACCGAACACTGACTGATGAAATAGTTACCGCAGAAATTCACTGACAGCAGCGCGCCAATATGCGCAGAGACACACTTCATCGCTTTTTCAACATTTGCGTCAATGGCGTAGAGCCCGAGTCCCAGCACACCGAACTCCTGGCCGACGTAGCTGAGTTCACGGGCAACGGTCTTAAGGTCATCTTTGACAATAACAAAGGACACAGGACCTGCGACTTCGCTGGCGTAGTAGTCAAGGCTGCTTGAAAAACCAGGTTGTACGGCAATCACAGAGGGCGTCAATACCTGGGCATCCGCGAAATCAGGATCCTGCAGCAGCTCGCAATGGCGCAATACCTTGGCAAATCTGGAACCTTCACATTGTCGAATATCGGCGACGGTTTGTTTGCCGATGATCACACCGAGCAGATCACGTGGTGGTTGAAATCTTTGCAGCAATTGATCAATCCGAGCCACCAAGTCGCGCTGGAATACGTCAACCGTGATGATCTTGTCAGGTAACCGAATGCCGTCCTTGAGCACGTAGATGTTCTGCGGCGACGTGCACAACTGTGCAGAGTAAGAGCACAGACCGAATGCCAGATTCTCGATCATGCCGTCGTAGTTGTCTGTAGAGTGCACGAACACGGAGGTTTGGGCGCTTTGCTGGGTCATGACGCGGGCGTGCCATGCATGCTGACGCAGCCATTTGCCAAATTCTGATTTGCCCATGTAATCAATCAGCTTCACCGCACGGTGCTGCGCAGCCTTCCTGTAGTCAGCGTCGTTATCAGAGCAAAACAGGTTGATGATGTCTGCTGAAACACCCGCTTCGGCGCACACTGATTTAATCGCCTTTATGGTCAATGCCAGCGGCAGGATAGCTTCGGAGTGAGGGATGACAATGACAGGGCAACCCGCAGCCAATGAGGCGAAAACGCACGGGTATGCCCCCCAGGTGGGGGCGACCCGACCCGAATACACCAGAGAAAGGCCCGCAGGCTTTGGCTGGAAGTTGCGCAAAATACGCTGTGGTTGCGCGTCCCCTACAGTGAGTTCGGAGTCCAGCTGTTGGGTCAGCTCTGCCGTTATTTGACAAATACGGGCAACGGACTCAAGCGCTCGTGCCTGGGCGTGGATGGCGTTCGCATGAAAGCCCATGAAGAAACCATGGCCACTGGTATGCATACCCACCTGAGAGAACAGGAACGTGTCTGCATGAATTCTCGTGATTGCTTCGCACAGCAATGCACTACGAAGCTCAACACTCAGGTGCTCCCATTTGCTCATCGAACGATTGGCCTTTTTAACCAGGCTATCGAAGTCTTCGGCACGGTATGAAATGCCTAATGGAAACCCATAAGGCGACGTCTCCTTACCGACTCTCTTCTCCCCCAGGTCCGCTGAGCTGCGACGGTCGATCTGAAACTTGGAGTCGAGCAGGCGCTTGAACCTGATCTCGCCCTGTTCGATTTGAGCATGCTCGTAGTTCGTCAACTCATCGGAAAACGGGCTATAAGGCTGCCTGGATTTCACCGCGACAATCGCGCTATTCATCATTGACCGATGCTGATCACGCCACATCTTCAATCTGCGTATGTTCATGATGCCTGGCCGATCTTTTGAGCTGATCCAAAGTCCGTCCCGGTAGGCATCTGGGCCGCAAACATCGCATCGAGTTCTGCGGTTGTGGCTGACTTTGCCATGTCCACAAAACTTTGTGCATCATTGCCCACGCTGTATTGAGCCAGAGGCTGCGCAGTCGTCAGCACGTCAAGGATGACTTCAGCGAAGTCGGCTTCGCTGGTGGTGGCAGCGCGGGCCAGCGCTTCGCTCTGTTTGAGAAACTCGGTGAATGAGCGAGCGTATATTTGTCTCGCCTCGCCGATGACCTGATTCATGATTTCCTGGCCGGTTGCGAGAAACTTATCCCAGATAGGGGTGTAGATCGCGCCCGGCTGTACCACGCTGACCGTGACGCCAGAGTTGGCCAGTTCTCTACGGAGTGCATCAGTGAATGCCATTTTTGCAAACTGAGCGATGGAGTACGCACCCAGGTAGGGAACCGCAATGCTTCCCAGGCCGGACGTGATGTTGATGATGCGCCCGCGGTTTTCACGTAGCAGAGGCAGCATGGCCTGAGTGACCTGCAGTTGACCTATAACGTTCGTGTCAAGTTGTCGGCGCAGCTCCTGCGGGCTAAGCATCTCGAGTGGGCTGGGCACGCAAATGCCGGCGTTGTTGATCAGGCCCCACAGAGGGTAGACAGTGTTCTTTGCCGCGATTTTTTCTAATGCCTGCGCGACCGACGCCTCGTCGGTGATATCGAGTCTGACTTCCTCCACATTGGCTTGCCCGTTAAACACGCCGCGAATCTCCCTCGCGGCAGCGAAAACATGAAAGCCGTTGCGAGCAAGCATCAAGGCTGCCGCATGGCCCAGACCCGAAGAAGCACCGGTAACAAGTACGCTTTTCTTAGACATGACAATCCCTTATCTGGCTGAAATTTTCGTTGGGTGGCT
Organism: Pseudomonas sp. R4-34-07; assembly: GCF_003852375.1. Classification (NCBI taxonomy): domain Bacteria; kingdom Pseudomonadati; phylum Pseudomonadota; class Gammaproteobacteria; order Pseudomonadales; family Pseudomonadaceae; genus Pseudomonas; species Pseudomonas sp. R4-34-07. Next base: position 2,923,108 of record NZ_CP027760.1, read on the forward strand.
TATTGGGTGTGTACTGCAAAATCGTCGAACAGCATTGACGCCTGCAGTCGTTCTCGCATGGTTTTTGCCGGCGCAAGCAGCATGCCAACGTCGCGTTTCAGTCGAGGAAGGAATTGGTCGTATTGCTCGACATCGCTCAGCGCTCTTGATGCGTCGACGATGGCTTTAGCCCGGGGTTGGCGGATCGACTCGTATCGTCGCAACGCCGCTTGATGGTCTGTCGACGTCGACAGGACATGCCCAAGCACGGCTGAGTCCTCTATGGACAAGCCTGCGCCCTGGCCCAGGCTTGTTAGCATTGGATGAGCTGCATCGCCGAGTAACGTTGCGCGCCCCTTGGACCACGTCGCTGGAAAGGACCTGTCTTTTGCATCGACCGTGATGATGGATTCGTTGGGTGTGGCGTGAATAATGTCGAAGACGATGGTTGGCCATCCCTCATAGACCTTGGCAACGTCTGCGCTTGTGCCGGACCAGCCAACAGCCTCCTGGTTCGACATATTGGCTGTTCCCCACCAGTAGACCCATCCACCTCCGATATCAATGATGCCAATCCGCTTGCCCTTGCCCCAGTAATGCACGACATAGCCAGGGGTTATTTGCGGATGATCATATTTGACCAGTGCGAGCCAGCAGATGTATCCAGCCTCTTGTACCTGGCTGGGTATCCCCATCGCATCGCGCACCGCGGAATAGTAGCCATCAGCGCCGACCAGGATGTCGCCTGAGGCCTTGGTCCCGTCTTCGAAGGTCACGTGTACAGCGTCATCAGTTTCGTCGTAGCTTGCAAATCGCTTTGCGTGGCTGATGTCTACCTCCCCCAGGTTGTCCAGCAAGGCGGTTTGCAGTTGCTGTCTGGAAATGCAGACGCTGGGAGAACCTTGTTCCTCGGCAATTTCCTGGAACGGAAGACGTTTGAGGAGAAATCCGGATTTATGACGGATCTCGAAGTTGCGAATTTCGGCTCCGTAGTGCTCCAGCCCAAGATCTATATCGAGCAACTTTTTCATTGCCGCGCTGGCGTTCGACATCACCGAGAGACCCGAACCGGTGGCTCTCATGCTGTCAGCCTTCTCGAAAAGACGCACTGACCATCCCACTTTTTTCAAGGCGGCTGCACACGATAAGCCGCCGATTCCGGTTCCGATAATGAGCGCAACAGGTTTAGTTTTCATGTTTTGACCCTGATCCATAGTTATTTGATTTCTTCAAGAATTGCCGTGACGAGCGCACCGACAAAAGGTTCTTCCATGATGGTCAAATGGTCACCGTCAACCTCAATCAGCTTGATCATCCCCGAGGTTTTGGCCGCCCAACCATTGAGTGGATCGTTGTATTCACTGCGGATGGTGTCGTGCATATCCCGAAGAATGGGGGGGAGCGGTTCAATTGCCCGGATCAGGGTGATATCCAGTTCCGCGCACTTCGCCTCGTAGTTGTATTGCGTCGCCGCTTCCCAGTTAGTGCGATACACCTCGAACAGCCGCTGCATGACGGCTTTGGTACTACCGGCCGGAATCGCCCCAATGGAGATTGCGTGATCGGTGATGAAGTCGAAGCGCTCCTGAAGCGTGGCGATATGATCAGGCACAATTTGGACGGGGAGCTCGGAGCCTCTCGACGTCCAGAGCAGTTCCCAAAAAAACCAACTCAGCAATGCGTCATCACTGGCTTTGCCTTGGGCCTGTGAGCTAAGTGCCATGGTGTCCAGAATCAGTACATTTGCGACGCGCTCGCCTGCCCGTATCAACTGCTGGGCTATCTCAAATGCAATGAACCCACCGTAGGACCAGCCACCGATGACGTACGGACCTTCGGGCTGGATTCGACGCATTGCTTCAATGTACAAACTTGCTTGTGCCTCGACAGACGGGATGGGCTCAGAGCCTGCATCGACCCCCGAGGCCTGCAGTGCATAGAGTGGCTGTTCGGCGGGTAAATGCGGAAGCATGCGCAGGTACGAGAGAATATTGCCGCCCATGGGGTGGACAAGAAACAACGGTGTGCGCTGCCCGGTTTCGCGTAGCGGCACCAGTGGGTCGAACGTGAATGCGCCACCGCCTTTTTGAATCAGCACGCTGAGTTTTTCCATGGTCGGTGCACTGACAAAGGAAGACAGGGGCACGTTGATTCCGTACAACTTCTCAACCAACACAACCAAGCGCATTGCTGTCAGCGACGTGGCCCCGCAATCGAAGATGCTCTGTTGGGGGTAGATTTTCGGAGTCTTCAGAAGCTCGGCTGCCAACTGGCATAGCTTCATTTCGTACTCGCCGCTTGGCTCCCGGTAATTCACAGCGTTACCCAGCTGGACGTTCAGCGTGCGCAGCGCAGCGTCATCCCTTTTGCCGCTTGGCGTGGTCGGCATCTGCGCGATCCAGGCCATGTGAGTTGGCAGCATGTACGTCGGCAATTCCTCGCTGAGGTAATGCCTGAGCTGGGACAACACCGCCTCGTCTTGCGACCCGCTTCCTGTCAGGTAAGCGACCAGGTAGGCGTCGTGCTCATCACGCGGCTTCGCGATCACCGCCACGTCAATGTGTTCGTTGCGGGTTTCAAAAAAGCTCAGGACTTTGAGTTCGATTTCCGACAGTTCAATTCTGTAGCCACGCACTTTGACCTGGTTGTCATTCCGACCAAGGCTGATAACGGCGCCGTCGGCGCATTTGATACCGACGTCACCGGTTCGATAAAACAATTTGCCGGGTACATGATCGTGACGGATGAATTTCTTATCTGTTTCTTCTGGGGCTTTGTAGTAACCAGACGCCAGTGCGTCTCCGTAAACGCAGATTTCTCCTGGTACGCCATCGGGAATAACGTTGGCAGCGTCGTCAAGAATGAGGATGCCAACTCCGTCAATCTCGCTACCGATAGGAGGTAATGCCGGGAAGTAATCAGGGTTACCGCTCATGCTGTAGCGGGTTACCACATGGGTTTCGGTTGGGCCGTATTGATTTTCCAGAATCCCCCCGCGCAGATGCCTCATCAGTGCGCGAATCTCCTGGGTGACCCGCAATTGCTCGCCTGACGAGCCGACAACGCGCAGGCTGCCAGGAAACAGATCAAGGGCGACAGCCGCTTCCGCGAGTTGCTGCAGGGCGATGTAAGGCATGAATACGCGTTCCACGCACTTGCGATCCATAAACCTGAGCAGGGCCGAGGGATCACGGCGTTCCTCTTCGCTGATCAGGTGCAGCGTCGAACCCGCGCTTAGCGTTGAGAAAATTTCCTGGAACGAAACGTCAAAACTGAGCGGCGCGTACTGGAGTGTCGAGCCAACGGCGCCACTTGCCGATTTGTTCTGCCAGCCGACCAGATTCGCCAGTCCTCTATGGGGCATTGCGACCCCTTTAGGTGTGCCTGTAGAGCCTGACGTGAACAGAATGTAGGCGTTGTCGGTCGACTCAATCGCGACGTCTGAACAGCCGGCCTCGACCGTTTGTAAAAGGTCATTGGTGAGATCCAGGCGCACAGTACTGTCAGGTAGTTCGTTAACGCACAACCGGGTGACGACTACTTTTGGCGCTGCGATTTTCAGGATCAGTTCAATGCGTGCGGCGGGATAAGACACGTCGATGGGTAGGCAGATGGCCCCTGATCGCAGGGTTGCCAAGGCTGTGGCGATCTGTTCGAACGAGCGTGGCAATGCCAGGCCGACAACGTCCTGGCGCTGTACGCCTTTACTGCTGAGCAGAGACGCAATTCTGCCGGCGGTGTCCCAGAGTTGTGCGTAGGTCCACTGGGCATCTTCATAGGTAACTGCAACGGCCTGTTGCTGATGACGCACGGCCTGAAGGATCTGCGCAGGCACGGGAACGAATGCGTCCCTGGCCGGGCCCGAGGCGAGATAACCGGATTGCGCAATCGGCGACCTGAAGAGCGCTTCTGCATGGGGTTGAAAGGCCAGGCGTTTCAGCGCGTCATTGAAAAGCCGCGCAAAGACTTCACCTTGCTCGCGTGCATAGATTGCTCCATCCATATCCACACGGATAGCGACCTCGGCTCCCGAGAACTCGCGCATGACGTTCACAAGGAGGGCAAAACTGGTCTCTTCCTGCGGATCGAAGGCTGCGATCTCGATGCCGGTTTGTGCGGCGACTTCCTCCAGTACATGGAAGTGGATGTAGTTGAATGCTGTGCTTATGGATACGCCTGCATTGTCTGTCTGAATTTCACTCAACGGGAATCGACGATGACGGTGGCTCGCCTTCTCGTGTCTGAAGATTGACTCAACCAGTTGTTGAGCGCTGACTTCGGCCAGGTTGACTCGCAACGGCAATGTGTTCAGAAACAATCCGAGAAGGTGTTCTGCGTGCCGGATCTCTGGGCGTGCGTGGGTCACAACACCTGTTAGCACGTCTCTCGTATTGCTCATTGACGCTATCGCCGAGCAATGGGCGGCCAGGTAGAACGTCTTGATGGGCAGATGAGAGCGTTTTGCCAGTTGCACCAATGCGTCATCAAGGGCGGGTTCAACAAAAAATCGGTACGAGAACATCCCGCTGTCCGCGCGCTCAAGGTGCGCCGCGAGTCCAATCGGCAGGGTGTTGGTAGCGCCTTCCAGATGGCCCTTCCAGTAGGCTCGATGCTCGCTACTATTTATTGCAGCGAGTTCGTCCTGAACAAACAGCGATGGGCTCGGTAAATCGTGGGTGGGATAACCCAGGCCTTCATCATTACCCCTCGCATAACAGAGGAGCAGTTCGCGAATCAGGTTCGCGACGCTACCTCCGTCAAGGATTGCATGATGGAAGCTGAGCACCAGGTCCAGAGGAGCGCCTGATTCGTTAATGAAAACGGCTACGTTGAACAGTGGCCCTGTGGCAAACGAATAGTTGTGTGCGGACCACGCCTGCATATGCTTGGCTATTTCCTGCTCATAGACGTTTGCCAGCGGCGTATTGATGGCCAGAACCTCGTCTACCGACAGGTCCTTGTGAATAAGCTGAAGCGGGGTGGAGTATTCGCCGATGTTGAACGTTGTACGCAATGCCGGGTGGCGCTGGATTAAACCTTGCAGGGCTTCGCGGAACTTCTGTTCAGACCAGTCCATTTTCAGGGTGTAACGGAAAACGTCTTTGTAGACCCGGCTTTGTTCTTGCTCTCGGCTATGGAAGAGGAGCCCCAGTTGCAGTTGTGAAATCGGATAGGCGTCTACGGCCAATTCTGCAAGGCGCTTGCGCTCATTGTCAGTCACCAGCTCAAATGCACTCAGTGCCGCCTTGGGCAGGGCCACGTTGTCTGCGGTAAGTTCCAGGAAGCGCCCCAGTTCTCGAACCGTGGTGTGGTCACTTAGATCGGACAAGTTGGCGTCATATCCGTGCTTCTCTAATTCCGAGCGCACCTTCAGCATCAGGATTGAGTCGCCCCCGATGGAGTAGAAATCGTCCTCTGCAATAATGTCCCGCTGACCGAGAATGCCACCCCAGATATCGCTGACCAGGCGCTCTGTCACACTCAACTCTGCTTTTGGTGCGGTAGTTTGAGTGGTATTGGCCATCGCTAATGCTTGGCCCCGGTCGAACTTTCCATTGGGGGTGAGTGGGATATGGTCAAGGGCTACGAACCGGGAAGGAAGCATGAACGCCGGGAGCGCGTTAGCCATTTGCTCACGCAATGAGCGCTCGGTTTGTGGAGTGCGACTGACGAACAGTGCCACCAAATGGTTGCCTCGCTTATCGTCCTGCTCAACGACGACTTCGGCATTCAAAATGTTTGGCAGATTGAGCAGCGTATTCTTGATTTCGCCCAATTCAATACGGTTTCCGCGGATCTTTACCTGGCCGTCCATTCTTCCCATATACAGGATAGAACCGTCGTTTGCCCACGCGGCGAGATCTCCGGTTCGGTACCAGCGACGCCCATCCTCCGGATCGGTAATGAAGCGTTCCGCCGTTAGTTCCGGGCGATTCAAGTAGCCTCTTGCCAGCTGAACGCCGCCGATTTGCAGTTCTCCAGGTACGTTGACGAGTTGCCTGACACCATGTTGGGAGACGATACGTATTGACGTGTTGTTGATGGGGTAACCAATCGGCACCTCATCAATGTCCGAGTGGCCCAGCAGGTCCAGTTCATACCAGGTGACATCTACGGTCGCCTCGGTCGGACCATATAAGTTGATCAACCTGGGCGGCTGGGTATCGCCAGTGAACAGTTTGCGGAATTTATTCACGACGGCAGGGGAGAGCGCTTCGCCGCTGGTAAACAGGCAGTGCAGGCTCTGTACGCTGAGCAGTTGTTCTCGATCGTCTGCCAGCGCCTGGATGTAGGGTTCAAACATCGAAGGAACGAAATGGGCCACCGTGACGTTGTGATCGCTGATGGCTTTAATCAGCGCGCGAGGATCTCGCTGAGCCCCTTGCTCCAACAGGGCCACCGACGCCCCCGTCATACTCCACCAAAAAAGCTCCCACACCGAAACATCGAACGAGATAGGGGTTTTTTGCAGGATCACATCGTTACTGGCGAGCGGATGAATCTCTTGCATCCATTCCAGGCGATTGATAACCGAGTGATGTTCAATCACGACGCCTTTCGGTCTGCCGGTCGAACCCGACGTATAGATGATATAGGCGGGATCCTGAGGGCGAGCCTTGCTGACATAATCGACTTCGCGCGCCAGTTCCAAGGGGAGTACGTCGAGGTCGAACCTGCGCGGATCATCACTGCTCATGACTTGAGGCAGGTTGGTGATCACCCGTTTCGCGTTGCTGTCCTCAAGCATGTACTGAATACGGTCTGCGGGATATTCGCTGTCGATTGGCAGGTAAGCCGCACCCGTTTTCAGTACGGCGAAGATCGCTGCCATCAGCTGTGGCGACCTGACCATTGATACCGCAACGACGTCACCCGGGCCTACGCCGTGGTTTTCCAGTTCTGTGGCGATCGCCGAGGACCAATTGTCCAATTCGGCATAGGTGAAGGTTGCATGGTCGTGGTCACGCAACGCTATGTTGTAGGGGGTTCGTGCTGTCTGCGCTCGAAAAAGCGATATGACGGTGTCTTTTTCACTGTAAGACTTGGTGGGGCCTTCTTCGAAGGCCCGGAGTGTTTCAGCCTGCTCATAAGTCAGCAGGCTGACCTGGTCCAACGGCTTGTCCAGTTGGGGCAGGAAGCCATCCACCAACTGAAGGAACGCGTCGAGAAATACTGATGCGTGGCACTCTGAATCGAACGCCGCACTATTGAGGCAAATTTCCCCACATACGTCGGCGTTTTTTCCGTAGGTATGCAAGTGAATGGCCACCGCGTCTTGTGCATGAACGTGGGCGATGCTTCTGTGAGTCGACGACGGCACACCTTCATCTGGCTGCGGATAGCGTAGGTATGAAACAGTCGCATCGAACAGTTGTCGATTGTGGCCAGAACGCGCGATTTCAGAGACCAGTTGCCCAAAGGGAATGGACTCTCTTTCCTTGATAAAGCTGACCTGTCGCTTGAGTGAAACCGCCACGTCTCGAAGCGTGTGAGCGTGGCTGACTTGAACGCCGACGGGAAGCGTGTTGGCTCTTTGGGTGACTGCGGTGATGTCAACTTCGCCTCGATTGAGGAAGGGCACCCCAAGCAAAAAATGCTCGCTGCCATATTGGCATGACAGCAACACTGCCAATGAGGCGGAAACGGTCATGAAGGGTGTCATGCCCATATCCAAGGCGCGCTGCACGTCTTCAGCCGAGATCGTGAATGTACGACGATAGCGTGGGGACGAGGAGAGCTTCGCACCGGACTTCGAAAAAAGTACGGGGTTCACTTCGTTGACTGTGCTTGCTACTTCAAGGGTTGCCTGATGAAGCGCTGCACTGTGCAGGGAGGGAGTCTTCGCCGCGTGGTGCTCAACGTAATCGTGAAGGCTCGATTGAGGTAGTGCTTCCCTTCCTTCGAAAACGTTCAGGATCTTTCTGGACAGCACGTCCAATGCCCAGCTGTCGACCACGATGTGATGGGCTCGAATCATGAGCATCACTGAGGTGCCGACCTGTCCGATAGCGGTCTCTATCAGTGGAGCGCAGGAGAGATTCCATGAGTGGCGGGACCATTCTTCGTAAAAAGCAGCCGAGCCGGATTCATCGGTGAACTCAAATAGTTCTGCGACGATCTTGCACGACGTGTGACGTACGGTCGGATGGCCGTCGTTGTCATGGTACGTCTTGAAACAAGCGGCTTCAGCGCGCAAAACGTTTTCAGCGACGAGTTTCAATCGCTCTACGTCGACCGAATCTGGCAGGCAAACGCATAGGGCCACAGTGAACTGGTGGCTATGAGGTGCTTTTTGCGATTCAAACCAGATATCACGCTCAAACGGGTTCAGCTGCTGAGCTGCGTGCGAGGCGGATTGTTTTGCATCGACGGCACTGTTCATCGCGATCTAACTCCCTTTAGATGATTTACGCGGCGGTAAGCGGAGACACAGCTGACCTGGTTGTCAGATTTGTCTTACGTCCACTTAGGCCAAATGAGAATGCGGGTGAATAATGTCGTTGACTGACAAAATAAGTCAATAGGCATATTTCTTGATGTGAATTTTATTAAAATTGCGCAATTGTCATTTGATGGTAATAATGTTTGATCGAGTACCGTGAGTTGACCTAATCGAGGAAACAGACGCGTGGCGGAAAAAGAAGAGGTAGGCAGGCGTGAGCGCAAGAAGCTCATGTTGCGCGACGCCCTAATTTCAGCGGCTTATAAGCTATTCGCTGAGAAGGGATTTGATGAAACGCGAGTTGAGGACATCACCGAAGAAGTGGATGTCTCCGCTCGGACATTTTTTCGATATTTCTCCTGCAAGGAGGATGTCGTTCTGGATTATCAAGAGGCGGAGCATCAGGAATTTATCGCTGCGCTTGGTGAGCGTCCACCCCACGAACCTGTTGTGACGGCCTTGAGGCACGCTGCCGTGGAGGTGGTCAGGAGCTGTGAGAAAGGGTCCTATGGTTTTGACGCGGATCGTTTCATGACGCTTCAGGAATTGCTGAGAAGTCATCCTCTGATTCGTGCAAAAACTCTGCAGAACGGGGTAAGTCGTCGAGATTCCATTGTTGCCCTTATCGCGGGGAGAATGGGGGTGGACGCAGAGAATGACATTCGTCCAAGCGTCGTCGCATGGGCGTTGGATTACGCCCACACTGCGGCCCATGACCTTTGGAAAAAAAGAGCCTCCCCTGCGCTCTATTCGGACGTGCTTGATGAGATTTTTGTCATCGTTGAGGAGGGGTTCAACTTTCCCGCTCTTCAAGCCAAGTGATCTGTCCTGTTCATGGTTTGCCGACGTTAAGATGTGACTTGGCCAAACGCTTACGCCCAGTACTCACCTTTTTCTGCTGCTCCACCCTTGCAAACACATCGCAAAGTAACGCCGGTAGACAGGGCAGGTTACTCGAAACAATATATGTGCTGCGCTTAAATGTATTTCTTGAAAGTCGCTGCAGTGATTGTCATGGTCACCCCAAGCATCATGGAACAAGGTAGAAATACGGCCATAGGATTGAGCGAAAAGGGCAGGGACAGGTAAATGATCCAGGGCACAGTCAGTAGTGGAATCACTGCCCGTTTAGCCCGGTGATAGACAAAACTGCTTTCTCGCCCAGCGCCAAATTTGCGTAGGTCACGGTGCATCAAACCATCGACGAAACCAGTGAACATAGCTGAGAAAAATAAGGGCATGGCCAGGACCAAAATGGTCAGACGTACCAGGAAGGTAAAGGTCACATACACAGCGGCCATTATGAAATCCTCAATGCTCACGTAGAACTGGTTGATCCAGCTCCAGAAGCCGTTGCCCTGGCTCGACACCCGTGCTTGCCGAGCGAAGTCCGCAAAGCCCGTATTGACCAATAACCATTTATTGAGAAAATCCAGCCACTGGACAATCGTCTGTTCAGGTTGTTGGAGGATGAGAGAATATTTGAAGTGCTCACTCAGCCAGCCCAGTTCGTTCCCCAACATGGCTTGGCTGTGCCGCCAACCCTGATCGCCCCAGAACAGCAGCAAACCGGCGTACTCAATGAGTATCGAGAACAGCAACGAGGTGATCAGCAAACCGATGATGCGTAAGACCAAGCCAATAACCGAGACGATCAATCCCTGGCGCTGGTTCGGTTGTGGCGGCGTGTTCTGTACGGAAGCCACCATCCTTTACTCCATTGCGCACCGTTAAGTTGATGCTGCCACGGCGCCTGCCGAATACGTGTTTTCGGAATCAAAACCTGTAGCGGGGCGGGTTACCCCAGCTGGTCCAGATCGAAGTTAGTTGTTGGGCCGCCACCGCTCGCACTCCACCATTGGCCCGCCTGTTCGTTGTAAGTGGCCCGCATCCGCTGCGCAAGCTCCTGCAGGTCCTTGGGCATGGCATCGTCGTTGGGGGCTTTAGGCAACGGCATGCGGACTTTCCAGAGCTGCCCACCTGCCTGGAAGGAGAACATTTGCCTTTTGGGCAAACTGACAATGTGAGCAGGCTCGATCAGCGGCACGCTGGTGCTGCTGGCACGGTCCTGTGAGGACGAGGTGAAATCAGTGTTGGCCTCGGGATCGGAGGTGTCGGTGGCACCTGACACCAGCGTCCTGGTCAGCACGTTAACCTTGGGTAACTGATGGGTGAGTAGTTCAGCGGTCGCGGTTTCGCGCACCCGCAGCATCTGTAGGGTGTTGAAATTGCCGACCACCTGGCCGGCCTTGGCGCGGTTGCCTATACGTGCTTCGATATCGCTGAGGGTTTGGGTATAGGCGGTTACCTGGATACCGGCACCGCCCCCCTTGTTGATCAGCGGAATGAACTCATCGCCCATCAACTCGTTGAACTCATCGGCATGCAGGTTGATTGGCAGTTTGTCACCAGCGTGATTGAGGCAGCCCATGGTCAATGCCATGTTTGTAAATATGTCCCGCGACCGAGACCAAGTCGGCGAACATTGAATTGCCCACGGCGGCGGCCACTTCGGCATCACTCAACGCATCCAGGCCAACGTAGACGATGCCGCGTTTTCGGATGATCTGCATCCAGTCGAAGATCGGCCGCGGGTCATCCAGGTCGGTGTAGTTGGGAGCCAGTAACTGGGCGGTCTTGCCGGTGGTGAGTTTCTCCAGCAGCGGCAGCAGCGAGGCCACGATTTTGTCGAGGTAAGTGCGGTCGTAGCGCACCGCTGAACGCAGTCCATCCATTACCGGATCAAATACTCGTTTCGCCGCCAGATATTGTTCGATGGCCACCACGCGCTTTTCTCGCCCAGTCATATGCCGGGGAATGTTCTTCTCGGTGAGCTTGCCTTCGAGCTGGACGATCACTTCCCACGCTTTTGGATCGGTCTTGGCGAAAAACTGCTGGGCGTATTCGATGAACAGTGCGTCGATGTTGACCACATGCCGCTGGATTTGCAGGTAGTCCGGACGCCGGCCCAATTCGATCAAAGCCCGGGCAATGATGTTGACGAAGCGCCAGGCGAACTCACGAAATGCCGCAGAGTTACCTACGCCACTGAGCTGCCCGGCGAGGCGTGACGCGACTTCCGAAATGCGCCCGAAACGTCCCGCGGCGTTGTAGCGGGCGGAGATTTCTGGCCAGCCCAGATGGAAGACATAAAGCTCTTTCTCCCGACCGGCGCGTTTGGCTTCGACGTACATGCGCTTGAGTAAGTCAGCATCGCCCTTCGGGTCGAAGACAATCACTACCTCATGTTCAACGCGATGAATGTCCTGGGTGATGTACACCTCGGCGAGTCGCGTCTTGCCGACGCGGGTCGTGCCAAGCACCAGGGTGTGACCGACCCGTTCGCCCAATGGCAGACTGACTTCCGTTTCATCGGGCTCGACCCCATGCAGCAGTGGCGAGCCTCCTACCGGTGGTAAAGGGCGCAACGGATTGAAGGCACTGTCCCAGCCGGTGACACGGGACAATATCGAGAGCGGAAACGGTGCATGCTCAAGGGACCGTTCGAGACCACGGGCCATGCGATAGCGGGTCGGTTGGTCCAAATAGTGGGCGACCGCGGGATCCTGAGCCTCGACCAAGCGCTGGGTGTGTAGGCGGGTCCAGCGAAATCCGCGGCCCATGAACAGACGCTTATAACTGATGGGGATCTGCCGACTGGTCAGCTCGTAGCGGGGCAGCCGACGGATATTGCGCCGATAGCGCAACACCTCCCAGGCTTGTCGCAGGCGGATCAGGCCGAATAAGGTATAGGCCTGCGCCGCAACCAGCCCGATCTCGGGTGACAGGGCCACAGCCCAGGGCGAGTACACGCACAACACCGCGGCGGCGATGCAGATCGCTACGGTGTACAACTCCGCCGCCGGCCGGAGCTTGGACTCCATCGCATGCTCGGCCATGACCTGGACTCACTGTTCCAGTGAGGTGGCGGTGATCAAGACGGGGTAGTGCTCATCTGCAAGGGGGTGGCGATGTCGTTACCGTTGACCGGCAGGATGGTGATGCCCGGGGCGGCTGCTCGAATCCGGGCCAAAGCTTAGCGATCCAGTTTCAGGATGCGCTTGAGATGGGCAAACAACATTTCGACCTTTTTTACGTTCGTGGCGAGAGCGTACGTACTCGGGCGTCGCCGCGATGCGTCGACGCCACATCACGACCGGCCTGATGGACTCTACGGAGGATCTTACGAATCGAAATGTTCGGGCAGCACTTGGCTTTCATCGGAAAGCCAACGCAGTCGGTCTGTCTGGATCGGAAGATGATGGTGTTGGTTTTTGTGACGTGCGAACGCTCGTTCTTGAAGACTCGCCATTCGTTGCGTAATACGTTGCCGGCTGCACAGCGATATTCCTCGGCCTCTTCATTCCAGTGAAATCGTTACTCGAAAAGCTGTCGTTCTTGCGCTCAGTCTTGTCCCATACCGGCACATGCGGTTCGATGTCTTTTCCTCCACCATCCAGGCCCGCATCGGCGCTGTACCGTAAGAGGCGTCGCCAGTGAGGCGCTCTGGCTTGATGTCGAACTGCGCTTCGACCCGATCGATCGTCGTCTTCGTGCTCTCGACTTCTGCGGTTCGATGAGCCGGTGTGGGCTCCACATCCATGATCACGCCGTGCTTGGTATCGATCAGAAAATTCGTGGAGTAAGCATAGAAAGCTGGGCCGCCTGAAGCAGCTGTCCAGCGGGCTTGAGGATTCGTCAGCGACAGGCGCTTTGGTAGCGTTTCGGCCAAAGCCTCTTCATGGAGGACTTCAAGGTACTCACGCACGGCGCGAGTGCTCAGGACCGGATTGCTCCAGTTGACCGCTCCATCATCCGGTATGCCGCGCTGCCGACTTGCATCCGCTTTGATGATGCTGGCGTCCACGGCAAATCCTTCGCCTTTAACCAGGCCCGCGTCCATGCTGCGACGTAGCACTTCTTTGAACAACCAGCGAAATAGATCATTGTCCCGAAACGGCCGTGTCGTTTTTTAGAAAAGGTCGAGTGGCTAGGGACTTCATCTTCAAGGCTCAGCCGGCAGAACCAGCGATACGCCAGGTTCAAATGGGCCTCTTCGCACAACTGCCGCTCGGAGTGTCGGCACCGATGTAGTCAACGCAGCCCTTTGGCTTGGAATAGCTCGACAAGCCATTCGCCAAAGACGCGCACACGCGCGCTAAGGTGCCGATTTGGCGAATAGACGATGTAGATGGGGTTGGGTTCCAGCGTCCAGTCTTCTAGCAGCTGAATCAAAGCGCCAGATTTGAAATGCGGTTCGGCCATGAACATTAATGTTTGTAGCACCCCCATTCCGGCGAGAGCGGCGGTGAGCAGTGCGTTGGAGTCATTCACCGACACGAAATAATCTGCGTCGACCGTGATGCGTTCATTCGCTCTAACGAACTCCACTGGCAGTCGCCGATGGGTGCCAGCGAAAAAGTAGCGCACCATCTGGTGGCCCTTTCTCAGATCATTCGGATGCAACGGGATACCGTAATTCGCGAGATATTCCGGCGTTGCGCAGGTCACGAATTTCAGGCTGCCCAGGCGACGGGCAATGAGCGACGGATCGCTCAATGCACCGCCGCGAATGACACAGTCGACCCGGTCAGCCAGTAGATCGACAGGGCGGTCGCCCACTCCGATATCCAGCTTCAGGTCGGGGTAGCGTTTCTGAAATTCCGGGAGTGCGGGCAGCACCAACATGGTCGCCATGGTCGAACCCATGTCTACTCGCAATCGTCCATGGGGACGGTCTTGGGCGCTGACGAGATCCGATTCCGCTTCAAGCCACTGATCAACCACACGCACCATCCGCTCATAGTAAGCAGTGCCGTCATTTGTAAGCGAAATGCGCCGTGTCGTGCGGTTTAACAATTTGACGCGAAGATGATTCTCCAGCGATTGAATGTGTTTGGTGACCGTGTTACGAGGTAGGTTAAGCGCCTGTGCAGCCTTGACGAAGCTTCCTGCCTGCACCACCTGAATAAACGCCTTTACGGCTGTGAAGTAATCCATGCTGCTACCCGATTCAAGAATTGGTTCGCTAACCCGATTAGCACGATATTAGGAACAGTGGTGTAGTTTCTAGCTGATTTATCCCGAGGCCGCCATCACATAAATTGATCTCACCGAAACGAAGCCATCCATACCGGATTGCTCTCAGAGGAGATCTTATAAATGGCTCAGCATCTTCAAGGCAAAGTTGCACTGGTAACGGGTGGTTCTCGTGGCATCGGTGCCGCCATCGCCAAACGTCTTGCCGCCGACGGAGCACATGTTGCTTTCAGCTACGCAAAATCGCCCGAGCAGGCACAAAAAGTCGTCGCCGATATTCAAAGCCTAGGTGTTCAGGCTCTGGCGGTTCAGGCTGATCAAGGTGATACCGACCAGGTGAAAACATTGGTCAAACAGGTTCATGGACACTTCGGTCGCTTGGATATTCTGGTCAATAGCGCTGGTGTTTTCGTCACCGGTCCTGTTGGCGACCCTGATGCCGACATCGCCGCGTTTGATCGCCAGCAGGCCGTTAACGTAGGCGGCGTGGTCACGGCGGTGCGCACTGCAGTTGGTTTGATGAATGACGGTGGCAGGATCATTTCGCTGGGAACAACAGGGGCAGATCACGTGCCATTTCCTGGCGCTGCAGATTACATCGCGACCAAAGCGGCAGTGGCTGCCTACAGCCGTGGATGGGCACGAGATCTAGGGCCGCGCAACATCACCGTAAATGTTATCCAACCAGGCGCCATCAACACCGAGATGAATCCCGAGACGGCCGATCATGCGCCCTTCCTGGCCGGGCTCGCAGCGCTGGGTCGCTACGGACAGCCGGAAGATATCGCGGCTGCCGTCTCCTTCCTTGCAGGCCCGGATGCCTCCTACATCACCGGCGCCACGCTCAATGTCGACGGCGGCCAAAGCGCCTGACCCATAAGACCGTCAGCGAACACAGGTTGAAGTCATGCCGTCCGTGGACAGGTCTGCGCGATTGGCCGGGGTTCGCTCGCATCGTTTTCCTTCACCGAGGTAACCATGAATCAACGCGTTCGCATTTACCAACAGGGGACCCCAGCTGCCCTTCAATATGAAACCTTCACCCTTGAAGATCCTGCTCGGGGACAGGTATCGATACGCCAGGAAGCTATCGGGGTGAATTACGTCGACACGATGTTCAGAGATGGCACTTTCCCCGTGCAGTTGCCCTTCACCGTCGGTGTAGAGGCTGCTGGTGTCGTAGAGGCCGTCGGCTATGAGGTGGACCATCTTAAAGTCGGTGATCGTGTGGGTTACTTCTTCGCGCTCGGTTCCTATGCGGAGCGGCGTGTAATCGATGCAAGTTCACTGATCAAGCTGCCCAATGACATTTCCAGCGAGCAGGCTGCCGGGCTGTTATCCAAGGGGCTGACTGCCTGGGCTCTGGTTAAACAGGTTCACAGGATTCGGGCAGGGGAAACCATTGTTGTGCAGGGTGCCTCTGGCGGCGTGGGTACGTTACTTGCCCGCTGGACGAAATCAATAGGTGCCACCGTCATTGCTACGGTCGGCTCCGCAGAAAAGAAGCGGATCGTCGAAAGCTGGGGGTTCGATAAAGTTTTGCGTTCGGATGATCCAAATCTGGCTGAACGAATACAGTCCGCGAACGGCGGAGCGGGCGTCGATGTGGTGTACGACCTCGTAGGTCAACTGACATTGGATGCGTCGATTCACGCACTCCGCGACGGGGGAACGCTTGTTCACGTCGGCAACGCTTCCGGAGCCGCCACACCGGACACAGTGCTACTTGCTTCGCGAGGCATTCAATACATCCAACCCTCAACGCCGCAGTTCGTGAAC
Organism: Pseudomonas sp. R4-34-07; assembly: GCF_003852375.1. Classification (NCBI taxonomy): domain Bacteria; kingdom Pseudomonadati; phylum Pseudomonadota; class Gammaproteobacteria; order Pseudomonadales; family Pseudomonadaceae; genus Pseudomonas; species Pseudomonas sp. R4-34-07. The sequence goes on from NZ_CP027760.1 coordinate 2,939,348, forward strand.
TCTCAGAACCAGAACATGGCGGCCTCCGAAGTGTTCGAGCGATTCCGGGAGGGAGCATTAGGCCCGCTGGAACTCACACGTTATCGACTGGATGAAGCGGCGCGGGCGCATCAAGCCATCGCAGCACGCAAACACACCGGCTCGATACTTCTGATCCCCTGATGCTGAAACACGCTTAAAGCTTGGTTGAGAAAATACTTGATAACACTAATAACTTTTTTAAAGGAAATGAGTATGAACAATGTCACCAAAACGCTCGCGGGTTCGCTTTTGGCTCTGGCGGTCGGTAACGCATTTGCCGCGGAAAGCGACGTTGAACACAACACTCAAGCATTTCTCGACGCGTTGAACTCCGGTGGTGGGAAGCCAATTGAGCAGCTTTCGCCTAAGGACGCTCGCGCTGTACTCACGGGTGCCCAAGCTGGAGTCAAACTCACCTTGCCCAAGGCTGATATCAGCGAGAAGACCATCTCGGCCAATGGCCAGGACATCAAACTCACGATTGTGCGGCCGTCGGGTGTAACCGGCACCCTGCCTGTGTTCATGTTCTTTCATGGTGGCGGCTGGGTGTTAGGCGACTTCCCGACCCACGAGCGCCTAGTGCGGGATCTGGTCGCTGGATCAGGGGCGGTGGCGGTGTTCGTCAACTATACGCCTTCGCCTGAAGCGCACTACCCAACGGCGATCAACCAAGCCTACGCGGCTACCCAATGGGTTGCCGAGCACGGTAAGGGAATAAATGTCGACGGCAAACGTCTTGCTGTAGTGGGCAACAGCGTCGGCGGCAACATGGCCGCAGTTGTCAGCCTGATGGCCAAGGACAAAGGCACACCCGCGATCAGATATCAGGTTTTGCTGTGGCCGGTCACCGACGCCAACTTCGAGACCGGCTCTTACAATCAGTTCGCTGAAGGGCATTTCCTCACTCGTAACATGATGAAGTGGTTCTGGGATAACTACACCACCGATCCAAAGCAACGCGGTGAGATCTATGCCTCGCCGCTGCGCGCATCACTGGATCAATTGAAAGGTCTGCCGCCCGCGCTGGTCCAGACTGCCGGCTCTGATGTATTGCGTGATGAAGGCGAAGCCTATGCCCGCAAGCTTGATCAGGCAGGTGTTCCGGTCACGGCGGTGCGATACAACGGCATGATCCACGATTACGGCTTGCTCAATGTGGTCAGTCAAGTGCCGGAGGTTCGCTCTGCAATGCTGCAGGCGTCGCAAGAGCTAAAAGCGCATTTGAAATAGCTACTAGTCATTGCGGGAGAGTACCGCCAGCAGCGGCCCAGGCACATCATCTACCGGAGTGGCCTCGAGGAGAGTTCATCATGCAACTTTGTGCAGTTTTGAAAAAGAAAAGCCGCTGCTGTGTGCTCTTGTGCGCCATGTGTCTCGCCGCTTCCGGCTGGCTGTCGGTGTCGAACGCCCATGAGGGTCAGGACCACGGCATGCCGTCCGCTATCGTTGACTCTCAGACCGCTTTCATCACCGAGAACGCCGCCGCCATGGAGAAGATGATGGCGGGTATGAATGCCAGGCCCACCGGCGATGTCGATCAGGATTTTGTGACCAGCATGAGCGCGCATCATCAAGGTGCTATCGACATGGCGGTGACGATGCTTAAGTACGGGCATAACGAGCAGCTCAAGCGCATGGCGCAAGAAATCATCATCGATCAACAGCAAGAGATAGCGGCGATGCAGCAAGCTATTGGAAAACCATTGCCGCCATCGATTGCTTCTCCCACCCAGGTCTCCGTCGTCACACCCTGATTATCTTCAACTAAAAGGACACACCTTATGAAGTTGCCAATACTTCGATTGGGTCTGCTTGGCTGGGCGCTGCTGGCTGGATCGGCGGCAACGCAGGCTGGCCAGATTCCAGGCAAAGCCTCTGCTCAGGATACTCCAATCACTCATCAGGATCGTCTCTACGCAGCGGAGCAGTTCTCCAACACGCTTTCGGTCACGGACCCCGTGGATAACAAACTGCTCGGCTTGATCAGCCTGGGTGACCCGCAACCAGGTAATCTCAGCCCTCTGTATAAAGGGGAAGTGCTCGTACATGGTCTGGGCTTCTCACCCGACCATAAGACATTGGCGGTCGTATCCATCGGCACCAACTCCGTGTCGTTCATCGATACCGAAACCAATACCGTCAAACACAAAACCTATGTGGGCCGCGCACCCCACGAAGCGTTTTTCACACCCGACGGCAGAGAAGTGTGGGTGACCGTGCGCGGAGAGGATTATGTGTCTGTGCTGGACGCGCGCACCTATCAAGAGAAAACTCGGATCAAGACGCCCGCGGGTCCTGGCATGCAGATTTTCTCACCGGATGGCCAGTATGGTTACATCTGCTCCTCATTCAATCCCGAAACGGTTGTGGTGTCGGTTTCTACCCACAAGATCGTGGGGCATGTCGCGCAGGCCAGTCCGTTCTGCCCGAACGTCGCTGCATCAGCGGATGGGAAGCAAGTCTGGTTTACCTTGAAAGATGTCGGGAAGGCGCAAGTGTTCGAAGCCAATCCACCGTTCAAGCTGATCAAGACACTCGACATCGGACCGATTGCCAACCACGTCAACCTGGTCAATAACGCCAATGGTTCCTTCGCCTACATCACCGTTGGCGGACTCAATGAAGTGCAGGTCTATCGCTCCGACACCTTTGAAAAGTTTGCGACCATTCCCGTGGGGAACCTGCCACACGGCGTTTGGCCGTCAGGTGATGGCTCCCGTGTCTACGTAGGGCTGGAAAACGCCGATGCAATTGCGGTCATCGATACGTTGAGTAATAAGGTCGTTGCGAACATACCCATTGGCCAGGCGCCGCAGGCTATCGCCTATGTACCCAAGGCCGTGACCAAGGGTTCTGGCACTGATAACCTTCAGCCTCTGGGGCTCGCCGGCCAGGCTGTGCACCTGGCGCTCGACTCGGTCGGTAAAGTCGCGGACAAAGCGCCCACCAGTGTGACCCTGTTCAACCAAGGGCTGACTCAAGTGCTGCAAGCGGCGGTCACAGGCCTTGAACCCAAGAAGCCGTACACGCTTGCGCTGGCGGACAAGGCCGATGGCAGCGGTGGGCTGCAACCCTTGGCGATGTTCATGACCAACCCGGCAGGGTCTGCCATTGTCAACACCGTCGGCCCTATCCGGCAAATCGTTCAGGACGATGCGCCCGATAAGCGTCGGTTTTTGGTAGTGCTGGCTGGAAAGCCAGACAGCCTCGGCCCGCTGGCCCAAGTCCAGGCAAAACCATAAACCGTATCCAACCCGGCCTGCTCGCCGGGCTTCCACTCATACGCCAAGGGTTCATTGAGTCAGCCCATTCCTGCGTGCATGCCTGACCCCGATATCGACAGCAGCCCTTTTGGGCAGGTGTTAGTTTCCGGCTTGCGAAAGGCAGGCGGCGGCTCAAACGGCAAGCAAAATGGCGGCGAAGCCAAGCCCGAGCTTCTTGCTGACTTTCAGGTTGTCCAACCACTTTGCGCTCATTACGTGTATGCCTTTGGTTTTTTTCGAGATGCCCGTGAATCGGCGCTAAGTTAGGTAACTTGATAATTGGCGTTACAGGAATCAGCTCGCAAACTAATGGAAAAGCCACAAAGACCCCGTTCTACGAGGCCTTCAGCCCTTCATGAATATTTATTTAGTTTTGCTTCGCGGTTCTTTCCCCGATGGGTCGGCGACCCGCAGAATAAAAGTGTTTTGTATCAGGATGGACAAACAACTTTGAAGAGGGCGAATGTTGGCCCTGATTGGACACTGACCCAGGACGACTTGCTGATGTGCTGGCAAGCTATGGGATTTCGCTTGTTTTGGGCGCGGTATTTTACGGGGTATGGTGGGCTTTCATATGAAACGCGCTAGCTATGAAAAGACCACCAAATCGAACCGGTTTATACAAGCTCTTCATGCTGGATTCATGCTGAGTTGGCCGTACGGTTGCTTGCTTCTAACCACGTTGATAACGCCGTCCGGGTAACCCGCTTCCTGCGCCAGCACCGCCAGGTGCAGCGCCGATTGCGGCCGCTAATGTGGGAGGGGCTTGCTCCCGATAGCGCTTTATCAGCCAGCCCATTGGTCACTGAACCACCGCTATCGGGAGCAAGCCCCCTCGCCACAACATCCAATACGCTCTCAGTAACGAATCATCACCGACTTCAACTCGGTGTAGTCCTTAATAAACGCACTGCCAAACTCCCGACCTACCCCCGAAGATTTACTCCCCCCAAACGGCACCGCCGGATCCAGTAACGTATGCATATTCACCCACACCGTACCCGCCTCAATGGCTGGCACCATCCGCAGCGCCTTGCCCAGATCATTGGACCAAAGGCTGGCGCTCAATCCGTAGGGCGTGTTGTTCATCAACGCCAGCAGTTCCCCTCAATGACTGCCAGTTTTTGCAGATGTCGGTGGCGTCCATCTGTGCGTGGCGTAGCGATGCACCCCGAGCGCCTCCTGCATTAGTAGAAGTCGCCGGGACGCAGATGTACAAGGCGTGCACAGTCAAAACGGAGGCGGGGTGGGGCATTGTGTGACGGGACGGCCTCACTGAGGCTGTGTTGGGTTACACCACGGAAGTGCGAACATTCAAACAAGCGCGACCGGTTTGGATACCTTCTCGGAGAATTACGAATCAACGTTTGGAGGGCGGCGGGTCGCCGCGTCTCTGATCAACCGGAGGTAAGGGTTGTCGAACGTGCCCGATTGCATCACTGCCTGGGGGTCGCGTAATAAGTAGCCGTGCAAGCGCTTGCCTGGCCGTGAGCCGCACACCTCGCATGTCCACAGGTTGAGGTCGTCGGCGCGTTTGCGGTGTTGGCCCAGCCGCTCGAACTGTTTTTGCAGCCATTGCCAGTCTGCTACGCCTTCGGACTTGGCCGTGGTGACCAATTCGGGATGTTCCTGCAGGTAGCGCCGGAAGATGCCAGGGCTGACCAGAAACAGGGTGCCGTCCACCGTGTGCAGCAGCGCCGTGGCGGCGTTGAGGGCCAGGCGTTTTTGATGCAGTCCGTCGCGCAGCCAGTGCAGGAACTGCTGGCCAGGTGAATCGGCCGCAAGTTCGGGGCCTTTGGCGACCAGGAGTGTCGTTGCGCTCGGCGTCGGTGTTGCCGGTACTGGTGGTGGTTCGTCTGCGACGGTTGGGGTGCCCGACGTTTCGGTGGCCGCTGCCGAATCCACCTGTAGACTGCCGACGAACGACGCCGGACGTTGGTCGGGCTCCCAGATGAGATGCGGAGACAGCTTGAGCAGGGTAAAGATCTGCGTCCAGCCGCTGTCGCTACGCACGGTGACGCGCCAGATGGCTTTGCCCTCCGGGTTGTCCAGCACCAGGCCGTGTTCCTGCAAAATGTTGAATAGGGTGGTGTTGCGTTCGGGAATACCGCTGATGCCTTGGGATAGCAGATGGGCGCGCAACTTGTCCGAAACGGTTTTGCTTACCAGCCAGAGTGCATCGTCGGTGAGCCAGCCGTCCGAGGCTTCTGGTTGGTTGAGCTTGAGCACTTCGTGCAGCAGATAGCGCAGGCCGTCGATCAGCTTGCGTTGCAGAGCGTGGCGGGGGGCGGCCAAAGCCTGCACCGGGTCGCCGCCGAGCGCGCGGGCAACTGAGGCTTGGTCGGCGCGGATGACCAGTTCGCCCAGGATTCCGGCGTGTTCGTACTGCCCGGCCAGAGCGTGCAGCAGTGCGCCCCATAATTCCGAAAAGCCGCTGAGCCAGTCCAGCGGTTCGCGACCCAATACGGCGTTGACCAGCAGCCCGGTCGCGGTGCCGTGCAGGTGATACTGCCGATCCGGGTTGTGGCGGAAGCGGTAGGGCTGTCGCAGAGGGCCGTGCCAGGGGTGCCAGCGTCGACCGGTCTGGTCTTCCACCATCAGGTCGGTGGCCAGCTTGCCGATATCGTGCAGCAACGAGGCGTAGGCGATGCCGGCGGTCCAGGCTTCGGCCTGCTGGGCCTGGTTCTCGGGTGGTGTGCCCAGCGGTAGCAGGTGTGACTGGCGCAGCTTCAGCGCGCAGACGACGATTTCCAGGCCGTGATCCAGCAGGCCACCGGCGTGGGCGTGGTGATGGCTTTGCGAGGCGGGGAAGTGCTGTACCAGTTCGGCATAGCGTTCCAATGGGGCGCGGTACAACGCGGCGAATTGTGCTAGGGAGACGGCGGTGCGCTGCCAGATTTGTTCCATCAGTGTTTGACGGTGGGGCGTGGCCAACAACTCTGCCGCCGATTGTGGGCGCAACCAGCCGCTCGGCAGTTCGATGTCTGCGGCAATGGGCGATTCAGGTGCCCCTTTCCGGGGGCGCAACCAACTGAACATGGCGTCCTCCAAAGTGTGCGTGGCGGGAGTGCCTTTTACCTTTTCTGGATAGAGCCTTTGCCATTGACGAACCCTTCCGTTGCGCCCCTTGCGCCCGCCGTTTCAAGCCATTTTTGCTGACGGGCGGCACGCAAATGCCAGGAAAGTTGTGGTATCCATTGATACTTGTCCTTCGTCGAACTGGAGTGCTGAAAAGCCCGTTGTCATTGAGGTGATGCCATGAGCGGTCATCCAAAAAACAGTAAAGCCGAGCGTGTCGGGCGCTGGTTGGGTAGAGCCTATGTAGGCCTGCTGCGACAGGAGCAGCGGTTGCGCTTGTGGCTGATTGGGCTTGGGATTCCCGCACCGGGTGCCAGGGCATTCGCCTGGTGTCTGCGCCTTAGCGCAATTGTCTTGCTGCTGAGCTTTTCCCTCGTATTGGCCATGATCGTCTTCAGCTTGTGGCTGGTTGGTCGGGGTGTTGCTCGGAGCGACTTGTCGTATCGAACACCCGATGTGGAATGGCGAGATGGTCATTCGGGCTTCGGTTTGTACACCCGGGATGGTTTTCGCATTGATCCGTACGTGTCCGAAGAAGACTAACGTCGATTCTTGGGCAGAGCGATCTCCTCATTTCAAAACTTTCGTCACTTGTCCTGCACCAGAGCCTCCAGCAGATTTGGCGTCTCCCGTGGCCGTCGTCAAGCCTTGAAGCACACCTCCAACTCGAATTCCGGCGATTCCTAGAGCAATTACCCAGAAAGAGGGAAGCACAAGGAACATCATTGCCATTACAAAATTCAGCAACATATCCCCAAACGAATTGTTCAACCCAAACAACACATTGAAGTTGCTGTGCGGCGAGCCGCTGCCGTAGAGCGCGTCCAGAATGGTGCTGTCGATCCAGCGTGCCAGCTGGAACCAGAAATCCACGAAGAACAACGCGAACTGCACACAGGTGGCGGTCACCAAGATCTTCAGGTCGTAGGTGCCGATCACCAGCACCAAAGGCAGACAGATTACCAAGGCCATCTTGAGGAATGACAACACCATCGGCAGTGCCTGGCGCACCACGTCCATGGCCGGGAAGAAGCCCAGCGAGCCCACGGTCAGGCCCAGGTCCGCGGTGGCGCGGGTGACGATGTTGGGGATGCTCTTTTCAACCTGTCCGCCGTAGTCGTTGTACACCTGGCCCTGGTTCATCACCTGCTGGCGGGGCGCGGCCACCGCGCGGATCACGGCATCATCGACTTGCGTACGAGGGATAAAACTGGCCCAGCGTGACAGGCGTGTCAGCAGGTCCGCATCCACTTGCTGCAACAGGCGCGAGCGTAAACCACTGTCGGCATCTGTCCACCATTGCCGGCAATCCGGATAACCGCCACCGTCCGGCACCTGTGCCAGTCCCGCATCGCGGTTGGCGTCATACGGCCACGCGCTGCGCGGGGTGTTGGAGCGGTAGCGGTCGTAGAAACCGGGAGTGTCCAGGAAATAGCGTGAGCCGATCCAACTGACCCCGTTCATCTGTTCATCGCTCAGCGCGGGGCGGTCCATAAACAATCGTGCACGGGCGCGGGCGTAGCAGTCGCGGGTGAAGTCGGCCACTTCCTGGGCCAGCAGCGGGTCGTTGATTCGTGCACCGTCGATGGCCATGCGCATCTGCCTCAGGTCCGCCCTACAGGGGATCGAGGCCACTGCCGCACCGGTCACCGCCTTGGACAACGAATGCATAAAGAACCACCACACCGGTACTTCGGCGCTCTGGTTGTTGAGGGTAGTGAAGGCGCTGTCCCAGCCGGTTTCCTTGGGCGCGACGACGCGCACCTGGCATTGCTGCGAGCGGCTTTCATCGAACTTCAGAGTGCTCAGGCCTACCGGGATAAACGGGATGGCTGCGAACAGGATCACTACAATCGCCACCCACACCCGATTCTCGATGCGCATCGCCGACAGCACACCCTTGTTGCCTTCATCGGCCCCTTCGGCGCGGGCGCGCAGCCATTCCTGGAGGATGATGGCGAGAAAAGGCAGCGCAAATACGCCGCTGGCCACCAGCACCTGCCATAGGCCATTGTTGACGATCCAGCCCACCAAGGTCAGGTAGTACTCCAGATAGTCGGTGGTGGTCAGGGTCATATTGCCTCCGGCCCCCAAAAGGCATTGCTGATTTCCAGCAATACCAATGCGGCTATGCCAGCGCATTCGGCGCGGCACAGGCGTGCAGCGGCTTCGGGTTCGCGCTGTAGCAGGCGAGCGCGCATCCAGCGCCAGCTGCAGATGAGTGCTGCGTATAGGCTCAACCGCCAGAGCAGCAAGCCCACTGCATAATCGCGCAGCCAGTTGCTCCAGCCCTGCACATCACCCAGCAGGCGGATGGCGAGCACATTAATCAGCATGGTCGCGGACAGCAGGCCCAGGACCCACACCGCACCACGGCCCAATGGGCGCAGGTACTTGAGGTCCGGCCAACGCATCTCAGCGGACTCCCTCGGCGGGCTGTTCGATCTGCTCGATGCGGTTGCGTTGCGGATCGCCCTGATACACGCCGCGCGAACCTTCGATGCGCAGTTGATTGCGCCGCAAGATCTCGCTCGCAGCATTGGCCGCCAGGCTGCGGCGCAGCTCTAGTTCGGTCTTCAGGTTCTGGATTTCCAGGGTCAGCATGTCGCTCTCCTGGGCTACTGCCTGCTGCGCCAGCTCGTTGGCTGCCACATTCGGTTCCTGGCGCCCGGTCAGCAGCGTACGCTGCAACAGCAGGGCTTTCTCCAGCACGCTGGACAATGCCACTTCCGAAGCCAGGCGCTTGCCCAACAGATCCTGATCGGGTTCCTCGCGCAGCGCCTCAATCAGTCCCCGTGTCACCGGCAACGCGTTGCTGCCGGCGGCCTCCAGGTTGGCCGGGGTGGTTGGTACGCGCTTGCTGACCAGATCCAACAGGGCCATGAGTTTGGCGTCGTACTCCTCCTGAATCAACGGGGTCAGCCCGGTGCCCGGCGTGCTGTCGGTCTTGCTGCAACCGTCGCAAGTGCGCTGCACCTGCTCGCCCAATACGCGGTTGGCCCATTCCGCTGCGGCCTGGGGCGACGACCAGCTCTGGCAGCTCAAGCGACCGCTGCAATTGGCGCTTGGAATCGAGGAGGTATCGGTGGCGCTGCGACCGTTGAGCAGGTTGTAGCCAGCGCGGGTCACATCACTGACTACTTTGATCGGCGGCTGTCCGGTGCCGCCGGCTTGCCCGCCGCCGACCCAGGGCACGCCACGATTGCCGCGCTTGGCTTCAGTCTCCTCAATCGCCGCCACGGCATCGGTCTTGCTGGTAGCTTCTTTCAGCGCCATGCCTTCGGCCAGTTGCTCCCAGCCTGACTGCTTGCCGGCAATATCGGCCATGCGGTTGGCAATCGCGCGGCAGGTGGATTTGGAACGGTCGAAGTCCAGCCGCGCCTGCAAAATTCCGTTGGTCAGCAGGTTGTACAGGCCGGGGTTGGCACGCTGGATGATCAAGGCGGGCAGGGAGGCGACGGCGCTGGTGGCGTTCTGGATCACGCTGCTCATGATCGACTGGAAGCCGTTGGTAATGCCATTCAGCTGGTTCTGCAGAGTGGTCTCCAGGCTCATGTCACCGCAGATCATGTTGCTGCTCCAGCCTACGCCGACCCCGAGGCTGCGCATATTCGCCCCTGGGCCCATTGGCACGGCGCGGCCACCACCGATGCTGTAGAGCACGTCGTCGCCGATCACGCTGCCGCTGGCGCCGAAGTTGGGATCGTTGGCGTAGGTCGGGAGGCACAGCAGCCCGCAGATCAGCAGTGCGGCGGGGTAGCGGCTCCTCATCGTTCACCCCTGGTACCAGTGCTGCCGAGAAACAACTGGCCCTCGCGTTTGCAACAGCTATACGGGCGCCACAAGCCCCAGACATACGCGCCGTCCTCGGCCTGCGGCAGCGCGTCAGTATTGGGAAACACCGCACAGCTCATCGACAGATTTGGTTGCAGCCGCTGCCATTTTCCGCTGTCGGCATCGTTCTCGCGCAGTGCGCCGGCCGGCCAGTAACCCGGTTGCGCCTGGGTCAGCAAGGACTGATACAGATGTGGCTGGCCGCTGCGGGTGACGACATCGCCAGCGCGCTGGGCGACCACGGCTGCAGCTTTGTAATCGTCGGCCTGCTGCAGGAAACCACCGCGCGGATATACGCTGCCCCACAGATCCCCGGTGACACCCACTTCGCGCTGACCGAGTGTCAATGCCTCCGGATAGACCATCTCGGGAACGTTGTAGCGCCAGGCGAGGAAGTCGAAACTGCTCAGCAGATACGGCCTATACGCGGTGCCGGCACCGGTGCAGCTGTAGCCGAACTGGCTGGCGAAGCGATTGAACAGCAGCGTGCCCGGATGGCCGATCACGTCCGCATTCTTGAACTTGAGCAGCGCGTTTTGGTTGGCTTGATTGGTCGTGCTGTCGCCGCCGCCCTGTGCCGAAGGATGGGGTGGGCTCATCAACGCGACTTCGCGCCACGGGTTTGCGCCGGTATCGGCATAGCTCGACACCACCGCGTCCGGCACATAGTGACGCACCTTCACCGAGGTTTTGACCTTGCAGCCGTAGGGTGTGCAGCGCAGCCAGTAGCACACGCCGACAATGCGGTAAGCCAGGCAGTCCGGGGACAGGCTGGAGCGGGCGAGAGTGGCGCTGTCGATGGCGGTGGCGCTGCTGACCACGGCGAGCAGTGCCAGGCTTGCTGCAGCGGGTAAAGGGTGTCGACGGTACATGGGGAGCAACTACCGATTGAGGAATTCAAGGGGTAGTTGAAGGGGAGAGGCAAAGGATGTCGCCGCACTATGCGCTGCGACCGATACCCTTATTGCGGGCCGGTGCGCGCGATGCTCGCACCGGTAGTCGGGCTTATTTGGTGCAGGTCAGTCGCGAGTACGTCGGTGGATCCAGCAGGATGCCTGGGGTCATAAACGTCGAGCAGTTGAATACCCGGCCCTTGGCGGTGGTGGCCTGGAACGTCAGCTCAGCACCGCCGAGGAAATCTTCCTTGCCTTTGGTCACCGGGCCCATGATCAGTTCATCGGTAGAGGCCAGACCGATCGTTTCGGCGGTGACCTTGTGGATCTGCAGGACATTTGGGTTCGTGGCGCAGCCTGCCAGCAGACTGGTCAGGGCGATGAGCAGCACGGCAGTTGAGGTTCTGGTCATGGATGTGGCTCCTTGCGGGTCTAGGCGGCAGCAAGCTGTGCTACGTGCCGTCTGTGGGAATCGTCTAGGGAACAGGGAGTTGCCCTACGGCGGCGGAGTCTATGGGCGTGCGAATGCGCCCACAATCAGCCGGACGAAATCCAGATGGAGCCCACGGGGAAGTGTTTGTGGTCTGTCGGAAATGGGCTACAAATGCGTAGTGTTGTCGACCGATTGGATGAAAAAGGCGCCTGAGTAGAGCGCCTTGAGGTTCAGCGTACGAGTAGGGTGCGCGCGTCTTTGAGCAGCAACAGCAGTTGCGATTCGCTGGCTGGGGAGGATTCGAAGCCGAACCGCCGGTAGAAGCGTGCCGCCTCCTCATCCAATGGATGGGTCAGCAAGGCCCGCACACCGACCTGATCGGCTACCGTCAACGTGCGCGCAATCGCCTCGCGCAACATCCCGACACCGATACCGCGGCCCTGATCGACACCCGATACCGCCATGCGTGCCAGGATCGCCACGGGGATTGGATAGCGGCCCATGCCACGGCTGATCCGTTCCGGGGCCGTGAGGACATCGACTTGGCCAACGGTCAGACTGAAATACCCGACCAGTCGCCGGTCGTCCAGTACCACGAAGGTTCGGGCCGAACCGCTGGATTGTGCCTGGCGGGCATGTCGGATCAGCCACTCGTTAAGCACCGGTTTACCGCAGTCGAAGGATTCCAGCACATGGCTGGCATCCAACGGTTGCGGGGCACAGAGCATCAGTTGCTCCAGGGTGCAGGACGGCTCAGCAGGTCCTGTAGGCCAGGATTGTCCTGTACGGGCCGGTCGAGCAGCTCTACAAAGGCCTGAGCTTGTTCGCCGTCGAGCAGGAACAGCCGCTGATCGAGCAGGGTCTGCTCGGCGACCTGACAGGCACTGTCGAGGATGAAATCGGTTAACGATTTGTTAGCCAATTTGGCCGCCCGACGCAGGACGGTGTCTTGCTGTGGGGTAGTGCGCAGGCCGAGTCGGGAGCTGCGCGGCGTGCTGATGGTCATCTTCAGGGTCTCCAGTGAAGATAAATAAATGTTAGCACATTGTGCGTACATGCAAGAAAGGGCCATCAAAGGCGACCGGATTCGGCAAAGGAATACGGCTCGCCCTCGCCGATGATGAAATGGTCAAGTACCCGGACTTGGATGCCTTCCAACAGTATTTTCAGCTGTTGGGTCATAACCACGTCGTTATGGCTGGGTTCGGCACATCCAGATGGATGGTTATGGACCAAAATCACGGCGGCACTGTTGTGTGCCAGGGCGCGCTGAACGACATATCGTGGATACACGGCTGCGCTGTCAACGGTGCCTTGGAACAGAGGTTCGAAGGCGAGGACGCGATGTCTGGTGTCGAGGAACAGCACGGCAAACACTTCGTTCTTTTCGCCGGCCAGCGCCAGGCGTAGGTAGTGACGCACGCTCTGTGGGTCTATCAGGCGAGGCCCGCGTTGGAACAGGCGCTGCTCCAGCACGCGGAGAGCTTGGTGGACCAGTTGCTCTTCATTTACCGTCAATGCTGTGGATGGGGTGGCCTGTGGCGGAACAATGCAGGTGGAAAGTGACACGCTCATGGGAATCTCCTGAACGAATGACAGGGTCCCGGCCCAAGGGGCATGGAACCCCGAGGGTGTGATGAAAAAATCGCGCCCGGAACAGGGCGGCAGGAACGCTGGATCAACGCGGTGATGCTGCGTCGTGGTCTTGAAGATTGCGACCACCTGGGCGGTTGCCTGGCAGGGCCAGGCAACACAACGACTTTGGACGCAGTAAACCGAGCGCGCCAACCAGGCTCCAGCATTAATGGAATCTGTCGCGCTACGCTTTTTTAAGGCCGTTGGCGGGAGAGTTTCAGTGTTCGGGTGAAGGTGCCATCCGGGTTGGGTTGCGACGTCATTTCTCCGGAATAGCCTGAGTACTTCCCAGTGCTACCGATCCCCGCCACCAACGACGGGCCCACCTTATGCTCTTGCCCTGCCACGACCAGAGTGCCTTCGACTGTGCCTGCGGCGTTAGTGAAAACAGCGTCCATTCGCATTGACTGTGTACGCTTGGCAAGGTGTTGATGCAGTAGCCACTGTTGCTACCGATGTCGTGGCGGTCTTCGTTCATCAGGGGTTGGTCGAAGACGAAAAGATTGCCCTGCGAAAGGCCTGGCGGCCGGTCATTCAGGGGGAGAGAAATTATGTGAGAGCCTACGACAGGGTTGATGCCGTCGTTCCTGTTGGTTCGGCCAATATCAGCCTGTCCGGTCGGTTGGCAAGTCTCGCGGCGCCGGGTCGATGCCGCGCAGACGATCGATCTCTGCTGCGACCCGGAACGCCGCTTCCAGCTCATCAATGCCATGCGAGCCCATCAACTGATGACGCTGATGTTTTTCCTCTGGCTCGGTCATCGCCATGGCCAGATACAGGCTGGGCGGCACCGCGCGGAAGAGTACCTCCATCGATTTGGACAGGATCACCCCTTCGGTGAACTTACCCGCTTCCTTGCATGCACTGCGCATCAAGGCTTTTTGCGCCGGGGTCAGCGCACGAAAACGCGCGATCTTCTCCACCTCATCCGGCGGCATGCTCAGGCAGATCCACCATTCGATCATGTTAAGCATCGGTTCGGCGGCCTTGGGTAGGTCATCCAGGTTTTGCGTGGCCAACCAGAACCACGCGCCGAGCTTGCGCCACATCTTTGTGATTTTGACTATGTAGGGCGCCAGCAACGGGTTCTTGGTGATGATGTGGCCTTCGTCGGTCACATTGATGATCGGGCGGCCGAGCATCTGGTCGCGTTCGGCCACGTTGTTCACCGTATTAATCAGCGAGATATAGGCAATCGACAGCTGCGCGTTGTAGCCCTCGCGGGCATAGGTGGCCAGGTCGACCAGGGTCACATCGGCTTCGGGCCAGGGCGTGCCGTCGCGGTTGAACAGTTCGCCGTCGCTGCCTTGGCAGAACAGATCCATGGCATCGGCCATTTCCAACAGGCGCACGCGCCGAGATTCGGGTAAGGCAAGATCCTGGCCCATGGCGCGCAGGGCGTCGCGCACGTCTTCGGTCAGCACCGTGCGTTGCTGGTTGGCGCAGTGATGGGCGGCATCCAGAATGCTCTGGCGAATCAGGCTGCGGTCGGCGCGCGTCAGGCGTTGTTCTTCCTTGTCTTCGCCGCCGGTGATCATCAGCCGGGCGGTGATTTCCAGTTCGCCCAACACATCACGTTCATCTTCGCGCGTAGCATCGCTGTCTTCATCATCCAGCGCATCGGCGTCCAGGGTTTTGACCTGATTGGGGCTGTCTACCAGCCTGCGAGCATCGGCGAACGGTGCCAGGCTGACCCCAGCACCAGGCGCCATTTTGAGCCGATGCACGCTCAGGCCCAAGCGTTGGGCGAAGTCAGCGAACAGGCCAAAGCTGTTGCCTGCTTCGACGATAAATAAGCGCGGCCGGTAAATCGCGGTGACTTGGTTGAGCAGGTTGTTCAACGTGGCGGACTTGCCCGAGCCAGTGGGGCCAAACAGGAACAGATGCGCGTTCATCTGCCGATCCAGGCGGTTCAGCGGGTCAAACGTGATCAGCCCGCCGCCACGGTTGAACAAGGTGATGCCGGGGTGGCCGGTGCCTTCGCTGCGGCCCCAGACCGGCGCGAGGTTGGCCGCATGCTGGGCGAACATCAGTTGCGTGTACCACTGGCGTTTGTCCTGCTCCGGGTCGAACACACACGGCAGCCATCGCAGGTAGCTGTTGAGCGGCGCCACTTCATCCTCTTCGCGCACCGGCTGCAAGCCGGCATTGAGCAAGGCATTGGCTAGTTGCAGGCCGCGTGCGTCCAGCTCCAGCAGGTCACGGCCGCGCAGGTAGAACGCCAGCGAACTCCGATAGAGCTTGTGCGAGCGGCCAATCAAACTGCGCGCCTGGTCGACATCTTCGCGGGTTTGTTGTGAGTCCAGGGTGTCGCCTACGGATTTGTGGCTCAGGTGGTTGAGCTGGGCTTCCAGCCTATCCTGCGGGGTGATGAGCAGGGTCAGGCACAGCACGGTGTCTTCCGGCAGTTGTTCGAATACCGCGTTGAGCGCATCGCCACCCTTGGCGGTCTCGCCGGTCAGATGGCCAATGCCGGGCGGACTGCGTAGCCGGTCCAGGGTAATGACCCGATGTGGTTGTTCATCGAACCACCAGACGCCGTGCTCGGTATCCGAGCGCGGTTGGCGAAAGAACAGGCGTTGGGCAAAGTCGCTGCCGCTGGCCATTTCCAGTTCATCGGCATCCGGGGCTGGGGGCAGGTTAGCCAGTCGATAGAAACACCGCCGCGCCTCGCTGTCTGTACCCAGCCAGTCGGGTGCGGGATTGAACCAGCGCAGCAACCAGGTATGGATCGCGGCGGCATCCAGGCGGCGGGCGTGGACGCCGGCGTTGGCGAGCCCACCGATCAGGCGTTCACAGACGGCCGTCAACGCCGCTTCCGGTGGCAGGCCGCGTCGTGATGGGGTGCGTGCTGTGCGTCGGTACACTACCAACCGCGTACGGCGGCGTTGGCCGCGCCAGGGCAGGTGACTGACGGTTGTGTCTTCGAACAGCCCACCGGGTTTGGCCACGGCTTGCAGATGATGTTGCATGGAACGCCAATAGAACTCGCTGAACGTGGTGCCTTGCGCCCGTGGTTGCATATAAGCCCGCAGCCCGGCGAGATACTCGTCCCAATCGGTCTCGTCCTGGGCGTAGAGCTGCACCACCCATGGCTGCTGGTCCAGCTCATGGAAGCTGTCCTGCAAGGCGTTTTCCAGCGTGTCACGCACTGAACATAGCCAGTCTGACTCGCGACCCTCGGTGCCGATGGTGCTCAGTTCGAAGAATGCCGCCACCGATTGACCGTCGTCCAGCAGCAGGCTCTGCGAGTCGGGCAAATACTCGACCCAGGGCAACATATCGACAAAGGACGAAGGCGCGATATACAGCTGATTTTCGTCTGCGCGGGTGGCAGGACGGCGAGTGGCGTCACTGCCCGGTGCGGGGATGCCCAGGCCGCGTAGCGGTGCCAGATGACGCTGCCAGGCATTCCCCGGACGACGACGTGCGCGTTTCATCAGTAATCCTCGACCCGCTCGCCGGGCAGGGCGTAGTGCACCCGTTGATACAATGGGAACACCGTGCTGTAGCCGGGCACCGGTACTGACTCGCTGCCGGCCAGGTGCGGGAACACATACATCACCAAGTCCGGGTTGGGCAGGCGCTGAAACTGGCGGTAGATCTCGCTTTGTGCGCTACGGGTGTAGGCGGTCTGATCGACCATCGACACCGGCGCCTGCAAGGGGCGGCGCAGCGTTTGGCGGGCGTCCAGCAGGCGGCGCGTCGAAGCGCCGCCGTCGGTTTGCCGGTTCCAGATATCCAGCATCGTGGCATCGCCGTGGGGCAGCACCTTCTCCGGGTTGGTGGCGCAGCCGCCCAGCACCAGCAGCGCGAACAAAAGCCCTGATTTAGTCCAGTTCAACGACATGACTGCTCCCTCCTCGGTTGTGATCGACCCGGCGTCCGCTCGGGTTGTAATCGACCGTGATCGCCCGCTCGATGTGCACCGCAACCTTGGCGCCGGGCTGGACATACACGGCGGCAAACGCTTGGCCGTAGAGCCTGTTGACCCACTGCGCCATCTCCTGCACGCCACCAGCCAGAATTCGGCCTAGTGCCTCGTTGGTGGTGATGCCCACCGTGCCCAGCGGATTGCCGAGGCTGGTGTAGGTCATGCTGTTGTTGCCTTGAATCAGCGAGGCCGCGCCGGCCCCGGCGGCAGTGATCAGCGCCTGTGAGCCCAGATACTGTTGGGCGTTGCTGCGTCGCTCACCGGCAACGCAGGGAATACCGTACGGATCGCTGATCCAGCCCAGCCCCTGACGGGTGTCGCTGTTCTGCTCATCGTCGCCATTTTCGCGTTTGGCGCCTTTCGACGGCACTGTACGCACGGTGCCGTCGCGGAACACGAACGTCAGTGAGCGGATCTGGCCGCGTACGCACGAGAGCGTCCAATCCCCTGACGCGGTGCCGCTGACCACCGCACCGGCCACGTCCGGCAGGTCGATGCCATTGGCGGTGAGATTGTCCGGGCCAATCAGCACCTTGAACGGATACGGATCGTTGACCGTGCCGTCCACCGGCACGCGGCCGATCAGCGCGGTCATCGCGACCGAGCCCATCAACGTGGCATTGGCCGGCACGGTATATACCGGTTGCAGTGCGGCTTTTTCACGCAACGCCTTGGTCGCGCTGTCGAGCCGGGCAGCGGTGTCTTCCAGTGGCTTTTGGGCCAGGCCGAACGAGGTGGGGAAGGCCTGCGGCTTGGACGGCTTGGTCGCTGAGTCGCGGCCGTCCTGCGGCTCGATCCAGAGCAATTGATCGCGTTGCACATCCACCCCATCACCGCCCTCCAGCCCCAGTCCAACCGGCAGGTCGGTATTGCCCAGCGATTCCAGGCGTTGCTGCAAGTCCTTGATCAGCCCGCTGGTCTGGCGCTGGGTCTCGCTCAGTTGCTCGCGCCCGTCCTGCAACGCACTCTGGACGCGCTGTTCAATGGCGCCTTCGCGCTGACGCAGCCGCTCGTTCTCTGCCTTCTCCTGTTGATTGCTTTTCAGTGCGTCCTGCAACTCGCCGCGCAGCTGTTTGACCTGCGCGACCAGCGTGGCCACCGTATCGCGCGGGGTGTCGCCTTCGATGCCCAGCGCCTGCATTTCATCGCGGCTCAGAGGCTCGACGCGATTGCCTTCGCCCGTGTCATCCCGCGACGATCCGGCCCACTTCACCCCTACGTATAGCAGTAGCAAAATCAGCGGTAGCATCAGCCACTTGAGCAGGCCGTTACTCTTCATTGTCGCGGCTCCGGGGCAGGTTCAGCGCCGCGTCCACTGGGCTGATGCGCGGCAGCAGCGCCCCGGCCATACCATGGCCGTGGGTGACTAGATACAGAACCGTGGTGTCGGTCGCGTCACCCTTGGGGCCAAGGTCGGGATGCTGGAGGGTTGCGCTGACGAAATTCCCTTGCAGGCGGCGCGGATCAAGCTCAATCCAGTGTGGCGAGGTATTGCGCAGCCGCACCGCAGTGACCCACAAGTCTTCCAGTCGCCACGCGGCCAGTGCGCGATAGGTCAGCGGCAGCTCCGGCATCAAGGTGTCCAGTACCAGGTCATCGCGCAGGGGCACCGTGCTCACGCCGGGCACTGGTTCGAGCGTGCGCAGCGGTGCATACAGACTTTGCGCGGCATAGCGAGTCAGTGCCACGGGCAGCGGTGTCGGTGGGGCAGGGCTTGGAACCGGGGACTCACCCTCGCTGCGGGGCGACGGTCTGTCGGCCTCGACAATGCGCACCGCCTCCAGGGGAGGCTCACCGGCTTTGGCCGGCTCGGCAGCGATATCCAGCAGGATCAGCGTGCCGTCGTCGGCGTCCTGCAGCTGCAGGCGGCTGGGCGCGATAGCCTCGTTCGCCAGCAGGTAAAGCGCGCCGCCGGCGCTTTGCACGCGCAGTTTGCCTTGCACTACCACAGGCAGGCCGACCCGCACATTGCGCTCGATAAACACTATGCGTTCCTGACCGACCTGCAACGGCACCGCCAAGGGCAAACGCTCCCAGCGCAGAATCTCCACCGCATTGACCAGTGGGCTCACCAGCAGAAACAGAGCACTGCACAGCAATCGTTTCATGGGGCGGGCTCCTCGCTGTTGTCATCAGGGCTGCGGCCAATGCGTTGCGGCGCTTCGCTGTAGCAGTCCAGCGCCAGGCCGAAGGGGTTGCGCTCCGGGTCGATGTCCAGCCGCACCACCTTCAGCGAGTAGCGCACCAGCGCCCGCTTGACCTGCTCGGCGCCGTAATACTCATCGGCGCTCAGGTCCAGGGTGACGATCCAGTCATCATCGGAAAGGGCCTTGACCCGCCTCTTCGGGTTGTCGCCGTAGCCGCGGCCGGGAATCTCGTAGACTCCGCGCACTCGCTGGCGCAGCTCGCCGCTGTCGCGCCGGCGCCCGGCTTCGTCGAGCAGAAACACCCGGCAGGCCGGGGTTAGGTAAGAGGACAGCGCGCGGATATTGCGTGGGTAGTCATCTTCGCCATTGGTGGGCCAGCGGTTGAGCTGCTGAAAGATGTAGAACGCAAAGCTGTACACCGTGCCGGGCGGCACTTCCCACCATTTGCGCACACTGCCCGAGCGCAGATCCGGCGGAATGTGGATGGTCAAGTCACGCGGCGCACTCCACCAGCCGACCGCCAACAGCGCCGTCAGCACCAGTAACGCCAACCCGCCCAGGCGCAAGGTGCGCACATGGGCCTGTAGGTGCGTGACCTCATTCTTGAAGCGGCTCATGGCTGGCTCCGGCGTGTACGCCAGGCGCCCGAGCGCAGGATCAAGTGCTCGCCACCAACGTAGCGAGCCAGCGATGGATAGCGCCGGCACAGCCTCCATTGCAGTTGCCGATACAGCCAAGCATCCGGCCGTCCGCGCTTCTGTCTGCGCAACAAGCCGCCGCCGAAAAACACCCCGCACACCACTGCGATCAGCATCAGCGTCGGCACCATCGCCACGCTGCGGCTCAGCCAGGCCAGCGGCAGTCCAGTGAGCGCCCCCAGCATGGCACTTAGCCCGGTGCAGGCCCATAGCTCATCGGCGGTCAGCCCACGCACCACCACCGGCTGACGGTTCAGGCGATGGGGTAAAAACGTCAGGGTTTGATCGGGGCGCGATGCGTTATGCATGGGGGCCTCACAAAATCCCGGTGGCTTGGGTCAGCAACCAGATGCCGACCACCAGCAACAACGCACCCACTGCCACGGTCAGCCCGAACTGGCCCCAAGTCTTGCGCCCGGCGTGGATCTCCGAATAGGTGGTGTAGGCGTGGTAACAGACGCCAATGAACATCGAGGCGATCACCAGCAGTGCCACTAGCATTACGATGTCGTAGCCGTAGTTTTGCAGCGTCGAAAGAATGCCATCGCCGGTCCCGCGTGAGGGGTCTTCCAGGCTGGGTAGGGCACCTTGTGCCCGTGCGGGCGACATCAGCATTGCCGTCGCCGACGACCCATCGCCGAACGCCACGGCCAGCGCAACGAGAGGAGATTTTTGATCGCAACGTTTCATGGCAGCCTCGTTCATGGCAGCAGGAAATAGGTCAGCACCACATACATGGCAGCAAAACGCACCACTACCCCGAGCAACTGACGCTGGGTCAGCTTGTGCTCGGCCCAGCCGACATACGCCGTGCGCAATGCCCACACGCCCCACACCAGCAATACCGCGAACACCAATGCAATCAACAGCGACGCAGTAGCACCCGGCGTGAACCCGCCGTGGGCCAGGAAGGCGGTGCTTTGCTCGTTACTCAGGCTCATGGCGGGCCTCGGCCTCACGGCGGTAGTCCCCGGACAACCGCAGCGGGTCGCGCGGTTGGGCACGCTGCGGGCTTAGGTAGTCACGGATGCCCTGGCGCATGCGCTGTACGTCATCGCGAAAGCGGGTGTAGTCGAAGTGGTAGCGCGAGGCGTCGTCGCGGGGGAGGCGGGCGCTGGCTTCGGCCTGGCGTTCGATTTGGTCTAGCTGGCGGAGCAGGGCGGTCAGGCGAGCAGGCTCCGGGCCCCTGTCTGAAGAGAGCGAAAGTACTGGGAACAGCAGCAGGCAAAGTATGACCCGTTGGCCCTGCCAATGACGATGGTGGTGATGTTGCGGCATCTGCTGCGTCCCCTGAAGTGGAGTAGATGCTGCGTTCATCTCAAACGTGGTGCTGCGAACAATGAGGGATGTTTGAAGACCGCTATGTCATAGCGGCAATGAGGGGCGGGGTTTCAATGGGGCTGATCCGGAAGTTTGATCGCATCCAAATACCAGCCATGACGGCTAGAGGGGCTTGAAGCTTAGGCCAGCACCCATGCGGTGCTTAGCATCCGACCTAGCATGTTATGGTCAGACTTGGGAAGCGATGAGAGTCCATAGCTTGGTGTCAGAGACTATTCCAACCTGGACCGGCGCGGGGTATATTGGCTGCGGCTGCCGTCGCCTGCCGCACGCGCCCCACGGGGTACGACGAAGACGGAATACATAGCAGAACCCATCCTGAAGCCATTGTTTCCATGGGCGATCCGCAACGCGTGCACCGGTTACAGCGCCCAGGAGAACAGCAATGGACATTTCGCAGCTCAAGCTGCTGGCTGGTCGTGTTCGCGACTTGCTTCAGCAATCGTCTTGTTTGGTAGGCCACAGTCAGGCGCTAGATTTGATTGCGGCTTTGCCAGGCTTGCGTGACTGGCCTGAAGTAGTAGCCTTTCCTGAACGCGTTGCCATCTGTGAAGTAAACGCAACTTCTTCCTCGCGACTTGCTTACCGAATCAACAAAAAATTCTCGCTGGAGGTCGGCTCCAAGGAGCTGCTCGAATTGCTTGTCGAGACTCGGGATGGAGTTGCTGTTGCACGAAGCTTGTTGCAGATTTGGCCAAGTGGCCCAAGGTCCGGAGTATATGTGACAACTTCACAGCAGGCGATCAATGCGTTGCTTCTGAGCTATGAAGAAGCAACCGATGGAGGATTAGTCTATGCCGAGCAGGCTGCCAGTGAATGGGAGGGTAGCATCGACATAGGTGAGTATGGTCTATGGTCCTCAGGGATCGACCGTTTGCCAAGTGGAACCTTGTTGGTAGTTGGTCCAGTCCGGCTGGATCAGTCCGCATGGAAGGACTCCGCAGAACGATTGGAGATGGCGTGTTTACACGCACTCAACTCCGAGCATCGCGTCGCAATTTTAGTCGATACGCCTACTCCTGATCGTCTCTGTGAGGATGTTGATCTCATGGTCAGGGACATTGGGAATGGTGAGTCTGATATCTGTATGGCGTTGCGGGGTGTCGTAAGTGATGACGGTGAACTACGGGCAAGGGAGCCATTCGCGAGAGGCTATCCTAAGCCGCCCCTGATCCGGGCTCTAGAATATATGGAAGCAATTCCAAAGATGGCCTTGGAGCCGTTGCGTCTTGAGCTCGCTACATGTACGAGCGGCATGGTGCTGTTAGCTGCATCAAAGATTATTGAGCACACGGCTTATGAACAACTCTCGGCGGCATTGTCACTGACAGAGCATGCTGGACCAGCGGCCCGCATCATGTTACGACACCGTAGTACACCAGCGAAAGACTGGATGGTGCCGGACCCGATCAAACAGCTGCCGTTCCTGCCGTCTATTGAAAGTGCTTATGCGCAGGGCTACCGACGCATGTTGATCGACTCGCATTACCTGAACGGAGAAGCATGGCTTGGCTATGACGATGTATTGTTCATCGGTGCTACTCATGGGCACGATGTGTCAGATGTCGCCATGCAATTGCTTGCGAAGAGTGGCCCTCGCGAAATCGAAGCCTTGCAGAGAATTGTCGCTGTTTTTGGCCTATTTCAGATCGACGGTGAGAGAGGGGCCTCTGTTGTAAGCGACTTGTTCCTTAGAGGGCGCATCGAGGGTAGAACACCAATGGATTGGGACGACTTTGATGTTTTTTTCAGGTCTCGCCGAGTCCTTCGATGGGAAGACGAGCTATCGGCTCTCTTGGACTCCGGTACGGTAACCATGGAGGGGGTAGAGGCGGCTCGCTCACGAAGTTCACATATGGCTGAATTCCTTGCTCGGATTGAAAGTACGTAGGCGTTGTTATAATTGTCCATGCATGATCTGGCCTGCTGTATTCAGCGGGGCCGGGTCTGCTACAGCCGCTGGATCGCAGCGCCTATCCAGTACGAGGCACAGCAGTTATGGGTATGTCTTTCCTTGAGTACGCGGCGGCAATGGTCGGATGCTATTCCGCGTTATCAATCGGTGAGCGTGAGTACCTTCATGCTTGGGAGGCAAAGTTCGTTGATGGAAGTGGGGAATACGGCACATCCGATTGGCCGGGTTGGCAGAAATACATAGGTAAATGGGTGCCACATTCGCCCGAGATCAATGATCGATTTGGCTTCGTCTACCTGGTGCAATCCGCTATGGGCTACTGCAAGATCGGATCGTCACGATCAGTGCCTAGGAGGATGCGACAACTGCAGTGCGCTAACCCCGAGCCTCTTATTCTTCTTCATCAATTTTCCTCTACGAATGCGCGGCAAGACGAATTTGCTCTACACGCCCAGTTCGCGGGTAAGCGGGTTCGTAATGAATGGTTTTCCCTGACTGAAGCGGATGTTGCAGTTGTATGCGCGTTGGGTAGGCTAGAGATCCTCTGAATAACTCATTCATGCAGATTTTCCACTCACTTAATCAATGGCTTGCATCACTGCCAAGGTCGAAATTTGTAATTATCTCGAGGATGCCTGAGTTATGGGGAAATGCTCACAAGTGCTTCTTGAAGCTCCCAGCAGTCAAATCCACCACGACCAGTAACACCATCGCTGCAGGTAGCAGGATCACTGCCGAATGCATGCTGACCGGCAAGGCCAGATACGTCATCCATGGCAGCACAGCCAGCGGTAGGATTGCCGCCCGTACCCGGTGATACAGAAACGCCGACTCCCGCTTTGCACAGAAGCGCCGCAGATCCCGCCGCACCAGCCCATCCACCAATCCGGTGAAGGCTGCCAGGGCAAACAACGGCAAGGTCATGGCCAGTACCAGCAGGCGCAGCAGGAACGTCGCAGTGGTGTAGAACGCCGCCAGTACATACCGCTCCAGATAAACCACGGTCTGAGCCAGGCTGGCATTGAATCCCGAGGTGGTATCGGCGGCTTTCGCTTGGTCGTTCATCCTCGTCAACCAGTCCAGCAGGCCACTGTTCAATAGCAGGGTCTGATGCAGCCAGGTCACCAGCCGGTAGGCGCTACGGCCAGGTTCCTGCACCACCACGCTACGAGTGAACTGGGACGAAAGCTGCTGCAGTTCGAAGTTCATCATCCCTTGTGCATGCCGCCAACCTTGCTCCGGCCAGAACAGGTGCATACCGACCAGTTCAATCACCAGGCATAGCAGCAACGAGCCCAACAACACACCGATAAACCGCAACGGCAGGGTGATAAGACCCATGACCAGCCCTTGCTGGCGCGCTTGTTGCTGTTGGGCGACGCTGGCAGGATCACGCATGGCCGCAAGCTTGCGCGTGCCAGGTCGGCGCGTCGTTGCTGTACTGGCGGCGCATTTGTTCGGCCAGGGCGCGCAGGTCGTCGGGCAGGCCGGTGTTGGGTTCGTGGACCGGCAGTGGCATGCGCAGTTTCCACAGGGTGCCGCCTTCTAGCAGGGCAAAGGCCTGGCCTTTGGGCAGGGCGACGATATGCGCCGGCTCCAGCAGCGGCACGCTGGTGGTGGTGATGCGGTCCATGCTGCTGGAGGTGAAGGCGGTGCGGCCGTGGGGATCGGAGCTGTCGGTGGCGCTGCTCATCGGCGAGATGCTTGCTATATCGACCTTGGGCAGTTGTTTGGTCAGCAGTTCGGCGGTGGCGGTCTCGCGCACGCGCATCATGATCAGGTTGTTGAAGTTGCCCACCACTTGGGCGGCCTTGGCGCGGTTGCCCAGGCGCGCTTCGATGTCGCTGAGGGTCTGGGTGTAGGCGGTGACCTGTACGCCCGCGCCGCCAGCTTTATTGACCATGGGGATGAACTCGTCGCCCATCAATTCGCTGAACTCATCGGCGTGGACGTTGATCGGGGCCGTCGGGTGGTTTGCGGCGCCGGGCAAACCGTCGTCCAGCCCGAATTTGTACAGATGGCCGGCCACGGAGACCAGGTCGGCAAACATCGAGTTGCCGACCGCAGCGGCGACTTCGCTGTCGGACAAGGCGTCCAGGCCGACATAGACCACCGCCCGTTGGCGTACCACCTGCATCCAGTCGAAGATCGGCCGTGGGTCATTCAGGTCGGCGTAGTCCGGTGCCAATAATTGAGCGATGCGGCCACTGGTCAATTTTTCCAGCAGCGGCAGCAGCGAGGCGACGATTTTGTCGAAGAAGGTCCGTTCGTAACGCACGGCGCTGCGCAGGCCTTCGAGCACCGGGTCGAACAGCGGCGCCTGGGTCAGGTATTGCTCGATGGCCACCACCCGGCGGTCGCGACCGAGCATATGGCGGGGGATGTTGCGTTCGTTTATGCCGCTTTCGATCTGCACGATGGCCTCCCAGGCTTTGGGCGCGCGCTTGGCGAACAGGTGCTGGGCGTATTCGATAAACAGTGTGTCGATGTTGACCACATGGCGCTGGATCAGCAGGTAGTCCGGGCGGTGGCCCAGTTCGACCAGGGCACGGGCGATGATGTTGACAAAGCGCCAGGCGAACTCGCGGAACGCGGCGCTGTTACCCTCATTCGACAGCTGCCCGGCGATGCGGCTGGCCACCTCGGTGATCCGACCAAAACGGCCGACAGCGTTGTAGCGCGCGGAGCTGTCGGGCCAGCCCAGATGGAACATATAGAAGGCATCCAGCCGCCCGCTGCGCAGGCATTCCAGGTACACGCGCTTGAGCAGGTCGGCATCGCCCTTGGGGTCAAAAACGATGCAGGTCTCGCCACGGCGGATGTCCTGGGCGATCAGTTGTTCGGCCAGGCGGGTCTTGCCGACGCGGGTGGTACCGAGCACCAGGGTGTGGCCGACCCGCTCGCGCAGCGGCAGGCTGACCTCGGCTTCATGGGGTTCAACGCCATGCAGACGGGCCAGGCCACCCACGGCAGGTAAGGGGCGCACTGGGTTCAGCGGGTGGTCCCAACTTGTGACGCGTGCCAGTTGCGGCCAGGGCTGGGGGGCAAATTCCAGGCGCTGTTCCAGGCGCCGGGCATAACGCAGCCGCAGGGGTGTCTCGACGTAGCGTCGGAATTCCGGGCGGTAAGTTTGCAGCAGGCGGTGGGTGTGGTGCGGTTCCCAGCGAAAACCGCGACCGAGAAAAAGTCGCTCATGGCTGACCGGAATTTGGCCGTCGCGCAGGGCATAGCGGGGCAGGCGGCGGATGTTGCGGCGATAGCGCAGGATCACCCAGGCCTGCTGGAGACGAACCGCGCCGAACACGATAAACCCAAACGCGGCACCCAACCCTAGTTGCGGGTTGAGCGCCACTGCCCAAGGCGCGGCCAGGCACAACAGCGCACTGCTGGCGCAGATCGCCACGGTGTACAGCTCCACCGCCGGGCGCAGCAGCACTTCGACGGTCTGGGCCATGTCATTGCTCGATGGCCGTGGCGGTGATCAGCACCGGGTAGCGGCTCAGTCCCAGGCGGGCGGCCAGGTCATCGCCGGGCACCGGGGTCAGGCTCAGGCCGGGGGCGCGGTTGCGCAGGGCTTGCAGCGCTTGGGCAGATTCGACATTAACCACTAGCCCGGCGGCGCCGAGGCGTAGCAGGTCGGGCAGGCGTTGTTGCAGCCAGGCATGGGAGCGCGGGTCGTCACCGATGAGAAACAGCGCGGTGATACCGGGCAGGTTGACCGCGCGCGGTTCAACAGGGCCGGGGCGCAGTGAGGGGGAGCGGATCGGTAGCAGCGCGGCTTCGTCGTACGGTACCTCCGGCGGGTTCTCGAGCTCTGCACCCAGTACAAGGCTGGACACCAACAAAACCAATAATAGGGCAAAGTGTTTCATGGCGTTCTCCGGGATGACTCGGTGACCTCCAGCCTTGCCAGATGCTTGCCTATCCGTTGCCGATAGCGAGCGGCCGGTGCGCCGCCGGCGGGGCGGTGATAACGCCCGGCGGCCATCAACCAGCTTTGGTTGGGGTTGTACTGTTCGCGCAGAATGGTCGCGGCCAGGCGCAGGTTGCGGTATGGCTCCAGCAATTCGCAGGGTTGGCGCACGCGATGGCGTTGATAGCCTGCGTTGAGTTGCCCCAGGCCCACATCCACCCGTGTTGCGGGGGTGACCTGCAAGACCTCGCGCAGATCAGCGCAGGCTTCGCGGCGGGTGCCGTAGCGCCGAGATTTCCCGGCCACATTCAGCGTCCACGGCCACGGCACCAGGCGCCCGTTCATGGCGCGGCCGCTTTCCTGCAAGGCCACGGCGTACAGCAGGTTTGGCGGCACTTGTGCCTGTGCGGCCGCCAGTTGATAGGCTGGTGGCGGTAGTTCCCGTGCCGTCAGCCCGGCGGTGCCGAGCAGGGCGGCAGCCAGTACCAATATCGCGCCATGGCGGCTCATTGGCGTTGCCATTGTCCGTCCACCTGGCGCACCAGCGCCGGCAGCTCACCGGTCACGCCCAGGCTGGCCCAGCGCCCGGCGTCATGATTGAGGGTGACGCGGCGTTCGCGCACGCTGCGCGGATCCAACGCCACCCGCTGCGCCCATTGCCGCAGGCGGGCATCGTCGTTTTCACTGCCGACCATGTACAGGTCGAACTCGCTCCCTGTCGCCTGTAGCTTCCTGATCTGCAGGTTGCAGGCCATGCAGTTGTCTTCGATAAACAGCGCTAGGCGGCCATTGCCTTGCAATCGCACCGGGCTGCTGTTGGCGGCTGCGGTCAGGGTGACCCATTGCAGTGTTGGGTACAGCCGCTTCCAGGCCTGGTCATAGGCGCGTTGATAGGCCAGTTCCTTGGTGACGCGGGCCGACTCGGCCCGTACCTGCAGCTCGGCAAAGCGCCTGCGCTCTTCATCATTGCGGGCTTCGATACCCAGTGCAGTCAGCGGGTCCAGGTTGGGCGAGTACATGCCCAGCGGGCCTTGTTGCAACTGTCGGTAGCGCGCCCAGTCTTCGGTACGCAGGCCCCAGTCCTTGGCCTGTTGTTCATCGCTCCGTGTTTCGCGGCTGTTACGTTGCTGGCTGAGACGGGTTTCGCTGCTGGCTTCATCACCGGCTAGCGCCGAGGCCGGGCCGATCATCAGGGCTGCCAGTGCTGCCACTGCGACTGCGGGCCAGGCACGGGAGATATTTGGCGAGGCCATGGTTTATTCCTGCGGCAGCGGCAGGCGCTGCGTTTGTCGGCCGATCCTGAACTGCGCGCTGCCGGGCTCCAGGGCTACGAGTTGCCAGCGACCTTCGGCATCGCCGACCCGGAGCAGGCGAATCGCGGCCAGGCCGGTTGTGTCGTTGGGCTGGATCGCCAGGAAACGTTCGCCGCCGCGCAACTCGATGCCCAGTAGTTGGAAGGTCGGGGCAGAGGAAACAGCGCGTGGCTTTGCAGCACGGGAGGGCGGTTTGGTCGCGACAGGTTTGGCTGTGTTGATCTGTTGAACCAAGGCGTCGAGACGGCTTTTCAGGGCGGGCAGGTCGGTGGCGCTGGCGAGATCCTGCTGACGCTGGTCGAGGGTGTCCCACTGTTGCTGCCAGTGGTCGCGCATCGACTGAAACTCGCTTTCAGTGACTACGGCCGGTGCTGCCTCAACGGAGGCACGGAATGCTTCCAGTTCGAGTGCGCGGGTTTGCAGTTCGGCGATCTGGGTATCGGGGGCGTCCTGGCGGCGCTGTGCCTCCAGGCGGGTCAGGGAAACGGTCAGCACCACCAGCGCGATGCTGAGCAGGGCCAACCATGTGACGACTACCACGCGGGTCAGCCGCGAACGGTTGAGGTGCGTCGGAATCATGGCCGAACCTCCCCGTTAAGTGGGCCGGCGATAAAGCACACCCGCCGCTCGCGTTCGTCCACCGAAAGGCGCCATGCATTTCCGGCCAACAGCTGCAGAGTCTGGTTCAATGGCAATGGACCGAGCTGCACATGCGCCGCCGGCAAGGGCAGGTCCCACAAGGTCGCCAGTACCGGGTCACCCTCGCACAACTGGTAGCCCGAACGGCGCAGCACATAGCGCATGGCATCGCCGACAGTGGTGACGTTGGTCGCCGGAATGCGCAGGTCGATGATTTGCCGCTGCAAGATCTGTTGCCTGGCGTCGGGGCGCAGTTCGACCAGGGTATAGCGACTCTGGCGCAGAAATACGCGTGCATCACCGCCGGTCTGCGCCGGCGCTGGTGTGATGGAGGGCGCTGTTTCCTTGGTGGTTGAGGCACACGCGCTGACCAGCATCGCGGCCAACGCGGCAATGATGGGGCGATAGCAGTTCGGGCATATCAGCATGATGAGCTCCATGACATTCATGGGGCAGCGTCGTGTCTTGATATGCTCGCTGCCACCTAGAATGAGCAAGGTGCGGTGTCCCGATAGTGCAGACGGCTGTTTGGCTTGAAGCTTGATGGCAAACAGCACAACGGCCCTGATCGGGGCCGTTGTATTTTCAGGTTCAATACTCGTCAGGCAGCAGCATCGTCGTCACCGACCGATCCCGCTCGGTGATGATCCACAGGGTCAGCTCCGGCGTGACGTGGTAGACCGATAGCAGGCGATTGCCGTTCGCCAGTGCGGACTGATTTTCCTCCCAGTCTTCAGGGCAGATATCGCCCCAGTCGCCGTTGAGGTGGCGCAGCAGGTAGGGGAGAGGCTCGAAGGAGCTGCTTTCGATCAGGGCTTGAACCCCGGCCGTAGCGAGGATCATGCCCGGCGAAAAGCGCGGGGCGTTAGCGCATGCGGTTTCCATGGTGGAATCCTCCATAACGTACGACGAGGCCACGGCAAGCCGTGACGCCGTCGGATAGATGAAATGAACGCGGGTTTAGTTGGACTGGGCAGTCGCCGGTGCATCCGCTGGATGGGTGGCCTCGGCCTCTTCGGCCTCAGACTTGGGCCGGGCTTGATAGACCAGCTTTCCGTTGACCTTGACCCAACTGACAAACAGCAACCGCGCCTTCAAGCTGACGCCGGTTTTTCCGGCCTTTTCGCCACGGCTGTAGCGGAACAGATCGGTCCACAGATCGCCGAGGCGAAAGCCCATCAGCACTTTGTGGCCTTGCTCGACGGCCTCGGCGTAGCGGTTGACCAGTTGCCTGGCTTCAGCGCCGCAGACGGTGACATCGAAGTAGCGGTACTCGGGTGACTCGGTCGGGCCATTGAGTGCAGCGATGGTGCAGGCCAAAAACGCCTTGCCTCGGCTGGGCGTGACCTCGCGGATGCGGTTGAGGTAACCCAAACCCTGGGTGTGCAGATCGAAGTAAGTCGCCTCGCCGGCGACGGCAGTTGATTGGGACATGACAGTCTCCTTCGGTTCGATAGGACATGAACGTGGAGACGTCCCGTAGGGACGTGGCCCCACGGGTCGGTTGCCAGTGTCGAGCTGGCGGGGAAGAGCGGCATCGACCGTTGCAACAACGGGTGTTCGCACAAGGATGCGACGCGAACGGGGGATCAGCGCCGGGCGCCGTGGCCTTGAAGATCGGGGCCACCTGGGCATGTTGCCGAGCGGGTCGGCGGAACATGACCTCAGCCTGGCGCGGTGACGGCAAGGTGGCGCGGCTCAATGCGCAAGGCACTGCGCCCCGGTTTCGTTGAACGCGAACGACGAAGCCCCGAGGACCGAGGCTTCGCGGGGAGGTTCAATGCCGCGTGGCGTAGGTAGGCAGCCCCTCCAGCTGCGCCGCATCAGGATCGAAAATCAAAATGCGTACATCGGCCTGCGCGGCCAGGTGCAGCACGTCGACCAGCTCCACCGGCACCTCCGCATCCAACTGCTGCTGGCGCAACTGATCGGCGGTACAGCCTTCGATCCGCTCCAGATGGCTGTCGGTCCAGGGCGTAGCAATCAGCTTGACGCCGAACGCATGGCTGTCCCGCAGCTCGAACGCCTCCAGCAACAGCCCGTCCGGGACGGCGGCTGGGGTCAGTGTTTCGCAGACCGCATCCGGCAAATGCGCAGTACTGATTTCCCAGCAGCGGCTGTAGTGGCCGGTCTCGAACGTGATGTGCTGGATTCGCGCCTGGGCCAGTGCCTCGGCGTAGTGGTCGCCCACCAGGATCGGCGGCGACTGATCATGGGAAAATATTGCATAGATCACCTGCACCACGATACCCGGATGAGGATAGGTGTCTTCATGCGCCGCCATCGACGCATTGGAATTGACGATCAGCGCATGCTGCTCGTTGAACAAGCATGGGTGTCGTGCAAGCTGGTCATCCGTCAGATGCTGTTGCGATGGGTGCGGCGGCAGGTGGCACAGTGGCGCCTGCGCGTCGTAGAGGACGGCCAACAGGCGCTGAATGCGCAGGTCGTTGAAACCGCGGGCAAACGGATTAGAGGGATGATTGTTGATAGCCATGGGTGAACTCCTGGGCATAGAGGAGGGACACCGCCCGGCGGGAGGTGTCCCGCGGTGGCTTACCAGCCGCTGTAATGGATGATCAGGTTGGCAACCAGGGTGCGTCGCCGCATGTCGAGCACGCCGAAATCGGCCAAGCCGTTAACCCCGACACGACGCAGCAGGCGTCCGCCGGATTCGTCGTCGTAGACGCTGACCAGCGCGGCGATGAACACCTGTTCGCCATGGCTCATGGCGCCGATGGCGGATTCGATCAGCGGGACATTCGGACGCAGTTCCCATTTGTCCTGGGCTTCGGTAGCGCTGGCACGCTTGCCGTTTCCGAAGTACACGGGGCCGGCCAACAGGACGGCTTGCTGCCAGGTTTTGAAAAAATGCTGCGGCGCGAGGGCGTCGCGTTGATAGGTGTCGATCAGTTCCGCAAGCACGGAATCGGAGAGTGTTGGAGTCATGGGGAGCGACCTCCAGTCAGTATCGGCCTGGGTAGGCCGCTGGATGGGTTGGGAGCGCCTGTGGGAGTGCGGACAGGCCATTGGACCAACGCGGTGAACACCGCGTCGTAGCCTTGAAGGTTGGGGCTACCTGGGCAGGTGCTGAGCGGGTCAGCAGTGCTTGGGGTAGCGTGGGTGTGGCTGCCTCGATGTGACACCGGCAAACCGATGTGGCTCCTTTCCTGTTTACCTGCACCGATGCTTCAGCTGATTACGGCGGTTGAGCATGCGAAAGTAGGCACCGTTTATCTTCAACGTACGGTAGGGAGCGACTTATGGAATTTCAGGTGTGGCAAGCCATCGTTGTGCCGCTGGCGATCGCTTTTCTGACGCTATTGGGCACCTGGCTGACCAACTCAGCGAGCCTCTCTCATCAGCGGACTCAGCGTTTGCGCGAGCTGTTGATTTCCGGGGCATGGAATAAGGTGCACCCCATGGTGCTGGTACTGGATGTCCGTGAAGCCTTCGGCATGCGGATCAATTTGGATCCGCGTGCGTTGCGTCTTGCACTTGCCTACCAGGATCGCGCGTTTGTGGTTCTAAGGGACTATCTGTCGGCCCGCGAGTTCGTGCGTGTCTGCGAGGACGGAAGTCGCTTTCAAAGGACAGCGCGTGCTAACGATGATAGGAACTATCGCTTCTGGCCTGCGCTTGCTGCGTTGATCGGTCTGATCCTCTATACCGTACTCCTGCTGGTGTACGGCTACCTTTCCAGGCATGAGAGCGTGAATGCATGGCTGCTATTGCCGATTTCGTTCATGAGCTTCTTCGTGGCCGTCAAGGTGTCGGTTGGCTTGAGTGCTGCCAACCGTTTGTTCAAGCTTGGTCCGGTCATTGCTGACGGTAGTGGTGGGGTGGGAGCATCGCCATCAAGTCGGTTGTCTTCGTCCGATCCGGTAGCTGCTGCGGTGCCGGTGCCAGCCGCGGCGGTTGAAGTGGCCGAGGATGCGTCACACCGACAGTCACAAGGCCGTGCAGATGCGTCCTTGCATTGCACGCCCTCCTGATTGTGGGGTTCTATAGCCCGTGAGCTTGGTGTCGGCCTGAGTGAGTCAGGCGGGCACTGAATCGAACCAACATGGAGCTGCAATGACGACAATTTACTCACTCAAGGCGGCCAACACCGGAAAGGTTTTCGACCGATACAGCCAACAAGGTGCAGGCTGGGTCTCTGCGCTTACCCGCGCGCACCGTGTGACCCACTTCATTTGTCTCTGCACGCAGACGGGCGAAGGCCGGCTTTCGGTTCAGTTGCGCAACAAGTATCACCTGCACCGTTACCCAGGCTCTGGTCCGAATCATCGCCGCAATTGCCGCTTCTACTCACCGGATGCCACCAGCTCGGGGTTGCAGGGTTACAGCCTCAAGGCGGTCAGGGAACTTGAGGACGGGGGGCTGAATGTTCGGCTGGACCTTCCATTGCGTCAGCGGGGTCAAGCCACTACAGAGGCCAGACCAGCGTCACCGCGTGTTGCGGGACCAGGCGTGAAACGCGACGCGATGTCGCTGCTGGGTCTCTTGCATCTGCTCTGGACCGAAAGCGGTCTGATCAAGTGGTACCCGGCAATGGATGGGAAGCGAGGGGAATGGCTTGTCGCGCGATTGATGGCCGAGCAGGCGGAACGGATCAGCACTGCAAGAATGACGCTGAGCGATGTGCTGTTGGTACCCGCCGCTGATGACTCCAACGAAAAGAAGAAGAACCTTCAGGTCGTGGCGACTGCCCGGCAACACAAGCGCAACGTAGTAGCCATTGCTCCGCTGGCAAGATACAGCCCCGAGCGTGATGCTGTGCTTGAACGACTGCCATTGCGCAGGGCCGCCGGCATGCCTGCAATGTACCTGGCTGACATGGCGAGGACGGCGTTAACCGAAAGCTTCGCAGCCGAGCTGAATGCCTGGCAGGCCGGTGCTCAGATCTATGCCATCGTGCATTTGAGCGTGCGGGCAGGAACCAAGCCCTATGCGGACGTGAACAAGGTCGCGCTGATGCGGGTGAGTGAACGCCTGATTCCTCTGGATTCAGGCCACGAGGCAACGGTGGAACAGTTGCTCTACGACAACAAACGCAGCTTCTACAAGCCGCTTCGCTTTGATGCGGCGTTTGATGCAGTGTTCCCGGATTTTTGGCTGTTGGACATGCCCAATGATTACCCGATGGAAGTATTTGGTATGAACACGCCGGAGTATCTGGCGAGAAAGGCGGTCAAGGTTGCTCATTACAATGCCAACTACCCCTCTGGGTGGTGGCAATGGGATGCCTGCACAACGGCCTTGATTCCGCCACTTCCTATGCTGGTCCCGTTCGCTCAGGCAGATGTCGGCACTGTTGTGCACCAATAGTATGATAGCCTTTGCCCACTTGTTGCACTTGCTGGAGGAAAGACCATGGGAACCGTGCGTAAAACCATTACGCTGACCGACAAGCAGGACGGCTGGATCAAGGCGCAAATTGAGGCCGGTCACTACACCAATGACAGCGAATACATCCGCGGCCTGATCCGGCGTGAACAGGAGCGTAGCGCCGAAGTGGAGGCGATCCGTTCGGCGTTGATGGCCGGTGAGTCCAGTGGGGAACCGCGAGCCTTCGACCCTGAAGCCTTCAAGCAGAGGATGTTGGTCAAGCATGGCTGAGTATCGCCTTGCGCCGGCCGCTGAACGTGACCTGGAAGTGATCTGGGCTTATACCGTTGAGCAGTGGAGCGTGGAGCAAGCGCATCGCTACATCGACATGCTGACTGCGGCTTTCGCTGATCTGGCGCAGTGGCCCAAGACAGCCCAAGCCTGTGACCACATTCGGCCGGGTTACCGGTGCAGCCGCGTTGAGCGGCACATGGTGTACTTTCGCATCACCGAGTACGGAATTGCGATCATTCGTGTCTTGCATGATCGGATGGATGTGCTGCGTTACCTTTGATGTTCAGCGTTGATCCGAGCAGTATCCGGGTGGTGCTTACGCTTGCTCTGTTGAGCTATCGGTGGACGGCTCACTGGGTGCCAGCAACATCACCCGCGCCAACCGGTACGGCAGGATCGCCACGCGCCGAGCCTCTATCTTGAAGGTGACACGCGGATTCTCCTCGCGGTCCTCCCACTCTTCACGCACGGTGCGACCATCGACCAGTACGCGCATGCCTTTCTGGTACAGCGCCTGCCATTGTTCGGCGTCGTGGTGCCACAGTTCTACCGGCGCCCAGTAGCCGCCGCGGTCTTCATAGCCGTCCTTGGTCGGCACCGGGTTATCGAAATACACGCTGAGCCGCAGCAGGCGCCGTGGCTGGTCGTTGTCGCGAGAAAATTCACGGTATTCCGGGGCTGTGCCGATATTGCCTTCGCCGATGAAGTAGGTGCTCATGAAGCCTCCGTTGCGCTGTAGTCCAGGCGCTGTTGATGGATGCGTTCGGCATGTGTCAGTTGGT
Source organism: Pseudomonas sp. R4-34-07 (assembly GCF_003852375.1). Lineage (NCBI taxonomy): Bacteria > Pseudomonadati > Pseudomonadota > Gammaproteobacteria > Pseudomonadales > Pseudomonadaceae > Pseudomonas > Pseudomonas sp. R4-34-07. Next base: position 2,974,812 of record NZ_CP027760.1, read on the forward strand.
CGAGCGTGCGGTGCGCCAGTTGTGCCAGGCTGTGGGTCAGGCTGTGGGTCAGGCTGATCTGGGCGTTGAGCAGGATGCGCTGGCGTTCCAGCCGGTACAGCGTCGGCACCATGACGTCGCGTGTGCTGAGTGCCACCAGCAGGGCCTGCCACTGCGCCACACCCATGGCTGCACGATCAACCCGGCGCCAGCGCAGGAAGGTGGTGCCCGCTGCAGTTGCTTGGCGAGTCAGGTGCACCGGCAGCAGGTGCAGGGGTGAAACGCGGGCGCGGCTTAGCAGGGCAGGCAGGGCTTGCTGGATCAAATCATCACGCGCCGTCAGGCACGCCTCGACCAGAGCCCGCAGGTCCCCCTTACCTTTGAAAAGGCCTTTTAGGGAGGTCAGCTGTTCCAGCGGGGTCAAGGTGTGCATGGCGGCACCTGTTCTGGGATGACCTCGTCCAACGCGTCGGCGGTGTTCGGTACAGGCGCAGCGCGACTGTCTTCATTTGGCCCAGGACGCTTTAACACAGGTGCATGTCTGGCGCGCTGGCTGCCGTCGAGCACCGACTGTGGCAGCTCGCCGAACTGTTCGCGGGCTTGCAGCGCTTTGGCGTTGCCGGCCGCGAAGTCGTCGCGACAAACGCCACTGGAACGGTAGGGCTGGACCAGGCTGAACAGGCTGCGCAGCTGGTGTGCGCCGTCCTCCAGCCAGCGGTCCAAGGTGGGCGAGTCAATCAGGGCGGTGTGCTGGGCCAGCAGGGCGCGCCGGGCCAACTCGTCATAGTCGGCCAGCAGGTACAGGGCCAGGAAGCCCAGCGGTGCGTTGACCGTGACCGGCAGTTGCACAGGGGCAAGGTTGAGGTTGTCGCCCAGGTGCAGGGCGGCGGGGGCGTGGGTCAGGGCTTCGCTCAACTGCGCACGCAGATCAAGCAGTTCGGTACGGGCGGTGTCGAGCTTAGCCTCGATGCGAAGCAGCCAAGCATCGGCGTACGGGTCGTCCTGCCCGGCATCGCGGTGGATGCGGTTGACCTGCGCCACGAACCCGTTCAAGCCGACAATGCCGTGCACATGCTCGGACGGCAGGCGGCCGTGCCACAGGCGAATGGCATGGTGGGTGTGCAAGGTCAGCCGCATCTGGCTGCGCAGGCTGCCGAGCGGGGCGTGGTTGGGCAAGGCCATGGGCAAAGGGCTCAAAAAACCATTGAGGTATCAGGCTGGCAAGCCGGGCAGTGACTGTCTGTGGGCAATAGGTGCGCGGGGTTGCCCTGTTTGCGCAGATTCTGAAATAACCCGCCCGGTTGCAGTTATGTCAGTGACATAAGTCGTCAGTGGGCATTGCTGGAACGATGCGCCGGGTTCAGCGGATGCCGAGCATTTCGCGCAGTTCGGCCATATGACGGCGCGCATTGTCCAGCCGCGCTTGCCGCTGTTCGGGTGACAGCGACGGTACGGGGGAGGGTTCAGGAGACGCTGGCGCCGCTTTAATCTGTGTCACCCAGGGATGGAAGTCTCCGCGCAGTGCCTTCTGCAGGATGCCGAACAGATAGGCCGCCGGGCGTTGCACGCCGCCAGCATCACAACGTGCCTGCCACTCATCCAGCACCTCCTGGCGTATCGCCGGCTCCACGCGTTGCAAGGTAGCCAGCGCGGCACTCTGTTCTTCCGGGCGAAGTTGGGAAAATCGGGGTGGCAGGTTGGGCGGATTGGTTTCGTTCGCGCGCGTAGTACTAAAGCTTTTACTGATACTAAATACAGTACTAGGCACCTGCTTCGGATTCCGAAGCAGGGCGGGTTCCGGGGCTTTCAGACCTACTTCGGATTCCGAAGCAGGTGGGGGCACTTCGGATTCCGAAGTAGGTCGTGCTTCGGAATCCGAAGTGGGTGCATCGGTGGCATGGGCCTGTATGGCAGGTGAGGCAGATGCACCTTCGCTGGCCGTTGCCAGCCAGTCGGCCAGACGTTGCAGGTGCTCGGGCAAGGGCCGGACAGTCAGCAACGGGGCCTCCGCCAGGGCCTGTAGCGCGTCATAGGCCACCCACTGCACCGCCTTGCTCGCATGGCTCAGTGACTGGCTCAACAGCTCCAGATAATCGGTGTCCAGGCACAGCGCCTCGCCGGGTGTCAGCGGCGCCTCATGCAGCACGTAGAGGTTGGCTTGCCATTGGCCGTGATCCCCCGGTTGGCGCCGTCGCGTCAGACTGAGCCAGCGGCACAGGCGCAGCACGGTCAGCGCCCGCGCTACGGTTTCGCAAGACGCCTGGGCGGCGCAGGGTGAGGTGGTCAGGAAGGGGCGCAGCCGTTCGTAAGTAGGCAGGCGCGTGACGCCCTCGCCATCGAGCAACAGGCGGATCACCTGCCAGGCATTGCGCTCCAATGGCGACAGGCGACGGTCCAGCAGCAGTGCCCGCGGCACGCAATCGTGGCGTTGACCACTGTAGATGAAGTCATCGCGTGGCAGTGGCCTAACCGGTGTGGTCACCGGTGATGCTGAGCGGCCCATGGCTCAGACCAGGTTCTGTTCGACCCAGCCCTGGATCGTGGCCCACACCACCGACAGCGGCAGGGCCAGGTCTTCGGCCACTTCCAGCGCGAGCTGCAGCATGGCCGCTTCGTCATCAACCGCTACCTTGCGCTGGTCCCGCAACGGCTTCCAGCGCTTGAACAGTTCGGTATCCTGGGCTTCATCCAGTGCCGGATGACGGCCCTTGCGCTTGCTCAGGCCCAGCACGTTGCGCCGCGCCGCCACTTCCTGGTGGGTCAACCCATGGTACTGGCTCATCATCTCGGTACTGGCGCCGGCGCGCAGCAGGCGGTCGATGGCGGCGACCTCCTCGGTAACAGCGATGGCCTGGGTGAGAATGCGCTGCACCATCGCCGCATTGACCTTGACGGTGCACCAGCCGACTTGGGCATTGGCCAACACACTGAGCAGTTCCGGGCGTTTGAGCGCGGCCAGTTGCTGTTCGCTAAAGCCGATGGCCAGACATCGGCGCAGTTGTCCGTTACGCAGATCCTGCAGGACCTGGGCGATCACCGCTTGGTTCAAGGTGTGCGGAGTGTCCATCAGCATTCACCGCTGTGGGGCAATTGGCGCGCCAGTTTGATCAGGCGAAACAGGCGGGCCAGCGTCTCATCGTCCAGCCACGGGGCCTGGGTGGGCGTGCCGCACAGCAGCGCGCCGATGTTGGCCGCTGAGCCGGAGGTTGGATCAGCCAGCGCCTGCCATAACCCGAGCAGGGCCTGGCCCTGAGCGGGCAGGGCGCTTTGATCCGCACAGCGGCAGGCAAAGCCCAGCCCCTCGTTCTGTGCAAGTACCTCTATCGTCGGCGCGCAGGCTGTGCTGATTGCCTGCGCCAGTTCAGCAATGCGCTGACGCAGTTCGTCGATATTCGGCGCAGCGGCCTGAGTCGGCGGCGCGGTGAACGCATCGGCTGCCGGGAGCTTACCGGGCGCTGGGCGTGGCAGCGGCACCTCGGGTTCCAACAGTTGACTCAGCATGCCGCGACGCAGCTCTGTTTGGCCCAGGTCCAGCGCCAGCTCGTCGTAGCCTAGTTCCAGGCGCTGGGCCAGATCGCCGATCAGTTCATCGCGCGCGCGGTCCACCGAGAACGCCGCCATCTCCCCGTCGCAGCGCGCCAAGCTCTGCTCAAAGATCGGCGTGAACTCCGCCTCGGCGCCGGGCGCATGCTGCTGCCAAGTGCGCTGGGCGGCCTTGCGCAACAGCAGCAGCTTGCTGACCTGGGGGCGTCCCAACCCAGCGTGCAGCGCATAGGGAATGGCCGGCAACAGATACGCCACGGTATCACCCATGCGGCTGATCGCCGGTTGATCCACCGGGTAGCCGTCCGCGGTCAGGCGCTCGGCCAGTTCGCGCTGGTTCAGTGGCTGGCCGCTTTCCTGCTCGTACAACTGCCGCGCCTGCTCCACCGCCTGGCTGCGCTCGATGTAGCTGAGGCTGCCGCGCAATTCGTTTTCGGCCAGGTGCCCGGTCAGGGCAAGGATCTCGCCACGCGCAGTCCACGGGCGGAACAGGCACAGCAAGGTGTGGAAGCGTTCGTCAGCGGTTTCGGTCCACAGCTCGTTGAGGATCGCCAGCCGCGTGTTACCGCCGTTGCGGATGATGAAGTGTTCCTCACCGGGGCGCCGGGTGATGCTCGGCGGCTGGTCCAGGCCGCGTTGGCGGATCGAGGCTTTGATGGCCTCGTACTGGGGGTTGGGAACTCGACGCGGATTGAGCTGATAGGGGCGCACCTGCTCCAAGGTGACCCGCATCGGCGTGTCCACCAAGGGATCGCTGGCGGTCTGCACCGCTGGTGTCTCGCGGCCAAAAGGCGCCGCCAACAGTTGCGCCGCCAGGTCCGGTGCGCGCGACTTAGCCATGGTCATTACCGTCGCTGGGCTTGCGCCGGCGCACCACCGGCCGAGCATCGTTGGCGCGGGTGCCGGTGTGGATCGGCGGGAGGCCGGGCTTGCGCAAGGTCAGTTGCAGGTCGGGACTGATCTGCACCCACCAGCCCTCGCGCAGCGCCATCAGGATCAAGCGGCGCAGGCGGCGTGGCAGACGATTACTGTCCATGCGGGCGTCCTCCACGACCAGTGACCGTGGCGAATCGCTTCGTCCAGGCCGGGAACAGTTCACCCGCCAACGCGCGCATTGTTTCCAAAGCAGCGGGTGCAGCGCGGCCTGACGGCTTGCGGTATTCGACACGATGCACCGGCCACTGCTCGGTAGCTGCGCGCGGATAGGCATCAATCGCCGGCACCGCCGTGTGCAGCACCCGGACCCCGCCGCTCTGGCCGAACACTTGGCGCAGTGCCTGTTGAATCTGCCGCGCATCGGCCGAGGCCGGGTGCACCCGGTTGATCAACAATCGCAGCGGCGGCGGCTGGATGCCCAAGTGACGGTAGGGCGCAATATCGTCCAGCAACTGCAAGGTGCCCCGGCGCAGTTCGCGCGCGGCGAGGATCTCCGGGGTCACCGGCGACAGCGCCAGGTCTGCCGCCAGCACCGCCATCTCCAGCAGCACACTGCGCGCGCCCTGGGTGTCGATCAGCAGCAGATCGTAATGCGCTTCAAAAATCGGCAACAGGTTGCGCAACCGCAAGCGCCCATCGGGGGCATGCAACAGCAAGGTGCCAAGCTGGCCCAATTCGTCGTTGGACACAATCAAGTCCAGGCCTTGAATGCTGGTGCGCGACACCAATCGCTGCAGGTCATGCTCGTTCAAGGCCAGCAATTCATAAGCGCCGGCACATGCTTGGCGGGTCAGGGCAAAGTAGCTGGACAGGGTCGGCTGCACATCCAGATCCAGCAGCAACACGCGCAAGCCGGCATCGGCGATAAAGCCGCCAAGGTTCGCCGCGGTGGTGGTCTTGCCGACACCGCCTTTGGTGGAAATCAGGGACACAACACGCATAGTCATCTCCCCTCAGTCGCGCTCGGCGCGGCGTTCGGCGATCCACTGTTCAACCTCCAGCGAATCCCAGCCCACCGCACGGATGCCCAGCGGAATGCTTTTAGGGAAGCGCCCGGCACGCATCAGAGCGTACAGGTGAGCGCGCTTTAGGCCGGTTTTATGCTCGACATCCACCCGGCGTAGTACCCGGTGCTCGGCGTGGGAAGCTATGGAGGTGTTATCAGTCATGGTGATCACTCCGGAAGGCTTTTATGGGGTGATCGGTATTCAATAGCCTGCCTCAGCCGACGGCTACCGCAACTACGGCGCGCCCCACCGCAAGTGCGGCACCGGCCAGCGGGCTCAAGCGGCCAAGCTGCGGCGAGCGGCCGCGAAATGCTTCTGCATCGTGCGCTCGGTAATACCCACGCGCCCGCCGTGGTAGGTCATGACGGTCTGGATGATCGCCGCGTCACTGTCGAACTGGCTGTAACGCTGGCCACCGGGCGAGCTGCCGCGCAGCGCCGTCAGCAGGCCGCCGATGATGTTCAACAGTGCGGAGCGGCCGCGATCACTGAGTTCCTCGCCGGGCGGCGGCATGCGCCTGACCTCGGCCAGACTACGTTTGAGCAGGGTGTTGCGCCCCTTCAACTGCGCTGCTTTTTCAGAGCACATGTCGAGCTGCACTTTCAGTGCCGTGTGATTAGCGGACATCTCCTGCAACGCCGCCCAACTCAGGCCACGGCGTTCGGCCGGGCCATACAGGAAACGCGGTTTTTCTTCCGGGTAGTTCTGCTGCATCCACGCCTTCAGATGCACCTCGCAGACGCTCAGGCCCGGGTCATCGAGTAGGCTCATGTCCTGGCAAGTGACGCCGTGTTTGCCGAAGGGCAGATCACCATTGTGCAGCCCGCAGTAAAGGCGCTCGCTATTCAAATACAGCGTTGGCCAGCGTGGGAAGTCATCCTGGGTCGGGCGCAGACGGCTACCGAGTTGGGCCAGGATCAAGGGTTCGAAGCGGTGCAGGTTGCTCCAGCGGATCGCCGCTTCAATCGGGTGGTAATAGGCTTTGATTAACGGAGTAGGTAGTTTTCGCATGATCAATACCTTGCATGAAAAGTGAAGTCATCAATCAATTCCTAGTTTGGGCGGCCATGCTGACAATGAAATAAACGAGGCGTGTGCCAGCAGCCGTCGCGGGTAGCATCCAACGAAACGGTGGAGTTTGGGGGGCGAAATACCGGCCAACGCCAAATACGCGCCCGGTAGACATGCCCGAAGAGCCGATGCCCCTGGCGGCAACTGGAAGTGCAGGTCTTCCACACGGCAGCGCATGGAAAAATTGCCGTAGGACCATACCGACGCTAACCGCGAATCCGCGCCGATGCGTGGCAGTGACCAGGACGCAACATCGTCTGACGGGGAGCACGGGAATGAGGCAAGAGAATAGGGTGACGACTCCATTCGGCACCCTAGGAGAAGAACGAAAACGGGCGCGGTGCCTGGCTGAACCGCGGCGCGCCCGTCAGTCGGGGGCTCAAGGTCTGGTGGGACAATCGGGGGCAGATTAGGGCGTTACGGACCACAGCATCAGGCGGGTCGCTGTTGCGGTCAGTTCAAGATCGTCCTTACCGTTTAGGATGCGTGTGAACGCCCCCCACTGAGGGTCGAAATATTCCCGGAAATCGTCGCCGCCGAGCTCGTTGCGGGCCAACGCCCACCAGTCGTCGAACGCGTCGATATCGGGATTGCAGCCGACCGCGTAGGCAATCACTTTTTGGCGTCCATCGGCTTGGCGCTCGCCCCGCTCGGCGAGCCAGTAGACACCTTGGTCCTTGACCAAAATGATGCAGCATTGATTGGCGATGGCCTCTACCAGCACCGGCTTCAGATCGCTGCCTTTGAAGAACAATGACATGGAGGTCTCCTTGCAACAGCGGGACCTCCTACCGCAAGGGTGGGCGTCCCTTGGGATGACGGAAGGATGAAGGTATGAGGCGGCCGATACGCCATTGACGCACCGCGGTCTTGAAGGCTTTGACCGCCTGGGACGTTGCTGGCGATGCCAGCGAACATGGCGGCAGCGTGGCTGGGGTGAGTGGCAGCTGGCATCCGTTAAACCGCATCAGGGACCTACCTGGTTATGGCCGTCATACTCCTCCAGCAAAAACACAGCGGTGGCTCCGGGCCGCTTCGGTGAAGATACAGAGGTCAATCCGTCACCGATGGCGTAGGACGACAGCAGGTAGCCGCTGAGTGCTACGCCTGCATCGTTTTAGCATCGATGCGCTTCGTCGGGCAAAATAGCCGGATGCCATGGCCAGCGTCACAATCATGCCAGTGAAGAGTGGCTTGGGAGATCGGGCGGCTCGCGAAGGTATATCCAACCTACTAAAGGCTTCATGGGTCGCTGACAAATAACTACGTCACTTCCTATTTGCGATCCCATCTGGCAATGAGCTAAGAGCAAATTAGTCGTTTTTTCTCTCGATATTGTTTTCGCTGTATGGTCAATCTGCCATCGCTCGCGCCGCGTTTTGCCGCAATTGGTCTAAGTAGTTCGCCCATTGTTGAGCTGCCTCACGGCGCTGTACTAGCAGTTGAGCGCGCGCGTACACGGCTCCAAGCGCACCTGGCATACGGTGGGATAACGAAAGTTCGAGCACGATTGGATCAATACCCAGGTACTCGTGGGCGATGGTCCTGTAGGTAGCGCGAAAGCCGTGGGCAGTGATGTCGTACTCCGGCCAGATGCGCTGAAAGGACTTGAGCATGGAGGTCGGATTAATGGGACGACCGGGGTAGACCGGCGAGGCGAATACCCATCCTTTGCCTTCTTCGTCCACCACGCGGGTTTTACTTAGCGCACGTAACAGATCCAGGGCTTGCACGGGCAACGGCACGATGTGCTTGCTCTTGTCCAGGTGCTGGGTCTTGCTCACGACGTAACGCCAATCGGCACCGACCAGATCGACGTCTTCCCAGCGCATCTGCGCCAGTTCGCCAGGGCGGACGGGCAACAAGACCAGCAGCCGCATCGCGGTGGCAACGCTGCCGTCGTTACAATTATCCAGCCGCAACAAAAACCTGCCCAGGTCCGCTGGCCTTTCGATTGCGGGGTTGCTGGTCACGACATGACGGATCTTCAATTCCTCAATGTTGCTCAGCGCCACGTTGCGCTCCACCCAGCCTCGACCTTCGGCAAAACCCAGGATGGAACGGATGATGGTGCGTACGCGCCGAGCCATGGCCATGATGCGCTGGCGGCGCAGCTCCGTGATAATTGTGGTGATGTGTTCCAGCTTGATCTCGCTGACCGGTGTATTGCCGATGTTAGGCAAGATGTGGTTATTCAGCGCGCCACTAAACCCTGAGATGGACTTGGTGACCAGTTCGGCAGACTTAAATGCTAGCCACTGCTTGGCCACATACTCGAAGGTGCGCTCTTCGTTGAGCAGCTGTGCCTCGATCTTCGCGATCTTGGCCTTGAGCGGAGCGATATGGTTCGCCACGTCGCGGCGTGCGCTGCGGGCAATGTCGCGTGCTTCCTTCAGGCCGATGTCGGGGTAGGCACCGATCGAGAAACGGTTCTCCTTGCCATGCAGCCGATACTTCAAGCGCCAGAACTTGGAAGGAGGTTTTCCTGCCTTGCTCGACGCCCTTACCTCCAAGTAAAGGCCAGGGACATCGCCATCGGCATGCTTGCCGGGTTCGGTCAGCGAGCGGATGAAGGCATCGCTGAGTTTTCGTCTGAAGACAGGAGCGTTGTCTGTGGGCATAAGTGGGGGCAACGTTTTTTATAAACTAAAATTTTGCCCCCAATTATGCCCCCATGCGCTCTGGAATCCAGTGGAACTGGACGGACGGGGCTGGACTGAACTTCGCCATAACCTAATGTTAATAAAGGCTTTTTGGACTTTAGTGGAATTCCATTACAAGCTATCGGGGTCCCCAAAAAACATCTGAATCCGCGACCGCAACCACCGCTCCCCCGGATCATTATCCTGCGACCCACGCCACGCCATATGCAGCTCAAACGAACGCACCGGCAGCGGCGGGTCTTCAGCTCGCAACCCCCCCGCCGAGGTCAGCGCCTCTGCCGCGTAATCCGGTACGGTGGCGAGGATGTCGGTGCCTGCCAGTAACGTGCCCAGCCCATTGAACTGCGGCACGGCCAGCACGACGTGGCGTTTGCGATCGAGCTTTTCCAGCTCTTCGTCGATAAACCCGCTCAGGTCACCGGCAAACGATACCAAGGCATGCGGGCGGGCGCAGAAGTCGTCCAGGCTCAGTGGGCCGGGTACGCTGTCGGCGCGCAGCAGTTTCGGCAGGCTGCGGCGCAGGACCTTGCGCTTGGCATTAGCCGGCAGGTCGGCGGTGTAGCTGACGCCGATGGATATTTCGCCGGAGGCCAGCAAGCCGGGCATCAGGATGTAGTTGACGCGACGCACCACCAGCACGATGCCGGGGGCTTCGGCGCGCAGGCGTTTGAGCAATTGCGGCAGCAGGGCGAATTCCACGTCATCGGACAGGCCGATACGGAATACCGCAGTGCTGGTAGCTGGATCGAATTCGGCGGCGCGGCTGACGGCGGTGGAAATCGAGTCCAGGGCCGGGGAGAGCAGGGCGAAGATTTCCACGGCGCGGGCCGTTGGTTCCATGCTGCGCCCGGTGCGTACGAACAGCGGGTCGTCAAACAGCCCGCGCAGGCGTGACAAGGCCGCGCTGATGGCCGGCTGGCCGAGAAACAGTTTCTCGGCGGCGCGGGTCACGCTGCGCTCGTGCATCAAGGTTTCGAATACGATCAAGAGGTTAAGGTCGACACGACGCAGGTCGTTACGGTTCATCTTGTGTCCTGGAAGAGTCAGCGAACTTGACGAGAGCGGCCATATCCAGAACCTCCAAGGTTCCGTTCAGAAGCATGACCGGCATGAATCTTACGGGGAAAGGCTGGTACTCTGCACAAGATAATTGAGTTTTCCTACGATAGCTGAGGTCTATGCCTCACATGCGGAATCAATGACAGACATGTCGACTATTAATGGCGACCGGTGGTCTTACCGGGAAAGCCCAGATAGAGTTCATGGCATTAGAGGTTACTTTGACGAGGTTTGCGATGTCCCGCACGATTCGTTTTCACAAGTTTGGTCCGGCCGAGGTGCTCAAATGCGAAGAGCATGCAACCGCGCAGCCCGCACCGGGCGAAGTGCAGGTGCGTGTCGACGCGATTGGTATCAGCTGGTACGACGTTTTGTGGCGCCAGAACCTGGCGTCGTCCCATGCACGCCTGCCGTCTGGCCTGGGTCATGAAATGGCCGGCGTGGTTGTCGCCCTGGGCGACGGCGTGGATGACTTGGCGGTGGGCGACAAGGTCGCCAGTTTTCCTGCCGAAAGTCCTAACGATTACCCGGTGTATGGCGAGCAGATCGTCCTGCCCCGTTCGGCCCTGACCCGTTACCCGGATGTCTTGAGCCCCATTGAAGCGAGTGTGCATTACACGCCGCTGCTGATTGCCTACTTTGCCTACATGGACCTGGCGCGGGTCAAGCCTGGGCAATTTGCTCTGGTGACCGATGCCAGCCACTGCGCCGGGCCTTCGTTCGTGCAGTTGGGCAAAGCCTTGGGGGTACGGGTGATTGCCGCGACCAAAGACAGCGCGGAGCGTGAATACCTGCTGTCGCTGGGGGCGGAAAAGGTCATCGTCACCGAAGAGCAGGACCTGCTCATGCAAATCAACAAAATCACGGGTGACCGTGGCGTCGATGTTGTGTTCGACGGCCTGGGCGGGCCGCAGATGTCGCTGCTCGGTGACGTGCTGGCGCCGCGTGGCAGCCTGGTGTTGTATGGCCTGCAAGGCGGTAACCAGACACCTTTTCCGGCCTGCGCCGCGTTCCAGAAGAATATTCAGTTTTTCGTGCATTGCATCGGCAACTTCACCGGCAAGCCGGAGTTGGGCATCATTCAGGACCAGGTTGCGTTGCAGCGCGCCTTGCGGGATATCAACCAACTGACTGCCGACCGGGTACTGGTGCCGTTGAAAACCACGGTGTTTCCGTTCAGTCAATTCGTCGAAGCCCACCGCTATATGGACGAATGCCCGTGCCGCGAACGAGTTGCGTTGCAGGTTGAAGCTGTTTGAGCTGTAGGAGTATTCGCAAATGAATACTCCAGCGTCTGCGCGAATGCAGCAGATGCGCCATTTGTCATGGCTTGACCCACGAAAGGGTTGAGCCACTCCGGGGGCGTTGCGCCCTGCAAACAATACCTTTGGCCCTTATGCCGCCCTGAAATCCAGCGCGGCGCTGTTGTGTGGGCGTCACTGAAGTTCGCGCCGCAGATCATCTGAACTGCTTTCCTGCGCGGTTCTGTATCTATTAATCATTAGTTGAGTGCCGATAATTGCGGCTTAACCATCATCTCAAGGATTGAGCAATGATCAGCTGCCCGACATTACTGTCTTGCATCAGTAAACTAACGAGGCGTTACCTTGCCCGTCGAAAAAAACGTTCGAAACATCCCTTCTTCTTGCAAGAAGCCAGATTAAGTGGGTGATTTATTATTTGTCGGAGGTTTCGCTAATTAATTAGTTAACGCGCTGTAGGATAGTGTCGGAACATTCCTAGGAGCTGCCACTTGAGCACACGCGACTGCGGGTTAGCGCGTCTGTCTGTGGGATGGGTTGCCCGCGACTCAGGTGTCCGCTCCGGTAATTTTGTTGCAGGCTGCTAATGTTTAATCATTCTTATGCCCTGTCGCGCAAGACAGACCTACAGATGTAATGGTCAGGCAACCACGTCGCAGAGTTGCTTGAAACTGATATTTCAACTCAGGTAGTAGAACAATGAGCGCAATTCACGAACAAGCCATGAACTATGTTTATCAGCAAGTTCTACAACGTTTGATGGGGCACTTCACGCGCGCCGAACGGACTGCACTTCAATTGTTGATCCAGCGAATCGTGGTGGCGGCAGGCGGCATGGAACATGTGGGTAACTATAAAGTATTGATCGCCCACGGCGGCGGCGAAGTCAGCAGTTATACGTTGGCGCTGCTGCGCGCGGCGCAGTTGAGCATCGCCGGCCGTACGCCCAAGACCTTTCACCTGCGCGTGGCGACGCTGCGGCATGCAGGGATGACCCAGGCCACACTGGGCAGGCTGAATGAGGGCTATAGCGCGCTGTTTTTTCACGATGACCCTCGGGTGGAGGTGCTGATGGTGGAAAATCAGGAGGTGCAGCCTTTCAATCATCAGCGGCCCGCTTCCAGCGCCGGCCGTGAGGTCAACCAACGCGACCGGCTAATGATCGGGCACCTGACGTCCGGGGACGTGCGTGCCACGCTGTGCACTGACACTTACCTGGCTCTGGGGGATTTCTACCAGCGTGTGAGCACGTGGAACGGCGGCGTGCATGCGCTGGTCAGCGGCGATTCTGCGCGCAAGCAAAGCCAATACCTGGCCTGGCTGAAGCGTTCGGCCCTGGCTGCGGGTGTCGCTGTCCCGCCGCGCCGGCCCGCGTCGCTCAACATTCTGTTTGCGCGCATGGAAGAATGGAGTACCGGTTGCTACCGTGACCTCTACGGCGAGCAATACGTGGAGGCCCAGAGCCCGGGGCGTGGCGGGCACCGCCATGTGGCTTATATCGGGGTTGCCGACCTGCTCGATGAGGTCGACGTTGCCGCGTCACCGCTGCTCACCGAGTTCCTGGCCCACAAACCGGACCCGTTCGACTTTCACTTCAGTCATCCTGACTATCCCAACCCGTTGCTCATGGCGCATCTGCACGGGTTGCAGGCCCAATGCCTGCGGGAGCTGTCCTACGGCGAAGGCGTCGAGGCTTTTGTGCGGCAGGCGAGGGACGCGATGAGCCGTCGACACATTCCAGACACCTTGATCGACGCATTGGGCGGCCACGATGGGCGCATATTGTCGACGACCTATGCCCAGGAATTCTTCGGCCTGGACGAGGGCCAGTTGACTTGCCTGTTGTTCTCGCCCTTCATCCATCATGGCGAGCGCCTGGAGGGTTACCTGCGCCAATGCCACCCCGGCATGCTGGTGGGGCTTCCCGAGTTGCACAAGGCGCTGCAGGGCAAGCCCGCCGCAGAGATGCTGCAGCAGTGGCTGATTGACACCAGTGGCCTGCCATTGCCTCTGTTACAAAACCTGTACCGCAAGCGTCCTCAGCAGGCGGGTCGTGGTACCCAGGCGCGCAAACGGCGTGGGGCGCAGGCGCAGATTGCGCAAGTGTCGGGGCGTTAGCCGCGTGCCTGTGCGTGCGAACCCGGGCGGGCGCTCATGAAACTGCGCGGGGAGCGGCAAGCGGATTTTGCCTACCAGGCGGTGTATCGCTACATGATCAACCTGATCAACGAAGTCAGCCTGGAAAAACCGGTAAAGCTGCCGTCCCTGCGGCAGTTGTCGACCCGCTTGAAGGTGTCGATCTCGACGATCCAGTACGCCTACTCGATATTGGAAAAGGAAGGGCGGATCTACTCGGTGGCCAAGTCCGGCTACTTTGCCTGGCCGGTGGCCGCCAACGCGCCAGTGGCCACGAGTGGGGACTTGCTTGAGCGCCTTTACGCGGCAGCGCGGCGGCCTGGCATGGTGGTACTCAGTGGCGACGAACCGGCGCTGCTGGGCTCACTCGATGGTGCGTTGCTTTCACTGGAGCGCCAACTGATCCGCCGCTATCCGCACCACCTGCAAACCCACTCGCAACCCTGCGGCGTCTGGGAGCTGCGCGCGGCGCTGGCGGCACGTTATACCTCATCGCCCACGCGCTGCTGGCAGGCGGATGAGGTGTATATCGGCGCCGACGTGCGTGGCGTCCTGGAGATCCTGATTGACGCCCTGGGCCTCAAGGGCAGCGTGGTGGTGGCCGAATCACCCTGCGATTACCTGGTCTTGCGCCTGTTGCAGGGGGCCGGCGTGCGGGTAATCGAATTGCCCTGGCTCGCCGACGGCCGCTTCGATCTGAGCACCTTTGAACATCTGCTCAGCCACGAGCCGGTGCACCTGGTGGTACTGTCATCGGCAGTGAGCATGCCGTCGGGCAGCGTGTTGTCGGTTCAGGAGCGCATGCAGGTAGCGCAGTTGCTGGACCGATTCGGCTGCTGGCTGCTGGAGAATGACACCTTTGGCGAACTGAGCTTCGCACCGTCCTCCGTGCCCCTGCGGCACCTGGTCGACCCTGAACGGCTGATAGTGTTCTCCTCGTTCGAGAAGATCCTTGGCCCGGAAGCACCGTTTGGTTTTGTACTGTCGCGCCAGCTGAGCCTCGAGCTGCAGCGTCAGTTTTTATTGCGTGCATTCCGGTTGTCGTCGATTCGTCAGCGCGCCATTGCCCGCTTGTACGAAAGCGGACGGTATGACCAACATGTGCAGACGTTACGCCAGCGCCTGCGTGAGCAGGCACAGGCCATGAGCCTGCGCCTGGATGCACGTCTGGAGGGGCGGGTGAGCTATCGGATGCCCGGCGCCGGCGCGAGTTTCTGGCTGCAGTCGACGGCGGCAGTGGACATGCGCCATGTGTTCCAGCGCATGGTCACGCAGCAGGTGGTGATCGCTCCCGGTGAGCTGTTCAGTCTCAGCGGTCTGCATCACCAGCATATGCGCCTGGGGCATGCGTTCAGCGGGCATCCGAACCTGGACATCGCCTTGGACGCATTGGCCGAGGTACTGCAGCAGGCGCAAATTTGACGCGTATGAAATTTCTGTATTAGTTGTTGGATCGATACCGTCGCGCCGTAGTCCAAGTCACCGTAAACTGTCATTTTTCCGAATCCTTATTTTTCTCGAGGTTTATGCATGACTATCAGTCCTTTTGCGGGCAAGCCGGCGCCAGCCCAGTTGCTGGTGGACATCCCGCGACTGGTCACGGCCTATTACACCGGCCAGCCTGATGCAGCGATCTCCACCCAGCGCGTGGCCTTTGGTACCTCCGGGCACCGTGGCAGCTCGTTCGAGCTGAGCTTCAACGAATGGCATGTGCTCGCGATCAGCCAGGCCATCTGCCTGTACCGCCAGGCCCAGGGCATCGACGGCCCGTTGTTTGTCGGCCTGGACACCCACGCACTGTCGACGCCGGCCGGCGCCAGCGCGCTGGAAGTGCTCGCCGCCAATGGCGTGCACGTGATGCTCGCCGAGGGCGACGAATACACACCCACGCCGGCAATTTCCCACGCGATCATCTGCTACAACCGTGGCCGCACCAGCGGGCTGGCGGACGGTATCGTCATCACGCCGTCCCACAACCCGCCGCAAAGTGGTGGCTACAAGTACAACCCGCCTAACGGTGGCCCGGCCGACACCCACGTCACCAAGTGGATCGAAGCCAAGGCCAACGAGCTGCTGGCCAACAAGCTTGCCGGGGTCAAGCGCATCACCCATGCCCAGGCGCTGAAGGCCGATACCACGCACCGGCATGATTACCTCAACAGCTACGTGGCCGACCTGGTCAATGTGATCGACATGGACGCCATCCGCAGCGCCGGCCTGCGCCTGGGCGTCGACCCGCTGGGCGGAGCAGGGGTGCGCTACTGGTCGGCGATCGCCGAGCACTACCGGCTGAACCTGGAGGTGGTCAACACCGAAGTCGACGCTACCTTCCGCTTCATGAGCGTCGACTGGGACGGCCAGATCCGCATGGACCCGTCTTCCAGCTACGCCATGCAAGGCCTGATCGGCCTCAAGGAGCGCTTCGATGTGGCGTTTGCCTGCGACCCGGACCACGACCGTCACGGTATCGTGACCCCGTCCGGCGGGCTGTTGGCGCCGAATAACTACCTGGCGGTGTCCATCGATTATCTGTTCCAGAACCGTCCTGACTGGCGCGCCGATGCGGCGGTGGGCAAAACCGTGGTCAGCAGTGGCCTGATTGATCGCGTCGCCGCGCGCATCGGTCGGCGTTTGTACGAAGTGCCGGTGGGCTTCAAATGGTTTGCTGACGGTTTGTTTGATGGTTCGCTGGGGTTTGGTGGCGAAGAAAGCGCCGGGGCTTCGTTCCTGCGCAAGGACGGTACGGTCTGGAGCACCGACAAGGACGGTCTGATCCCCGCCTTGCTCGCCGCCGAAATGACCTCGCGCAAAGGCCAGGACCCGAGCCAGATCTATCGCGGCCTGACCGACGCCCTCGGCGAACCCTTCGCCATCCGTGTTGATGCCAAGGCCACGCCAGCGCAAAAAGCCCTGCTGGGCAAACTGTCGCCAGAGCAGGTGACGTCCACGCAATTGGCCGGCGAAAGCATCCAGCAGATCCTTAGCCATGCGCCGGGTAACAACCAGGCGATCGGCGGCTTGAAAGTGATGACCGAAAACGGCTGGTTCGCCGCCCGTCCATCGGGCACCGAGGACATCTACAAGATCTACGCCGAGAGCTTTATCGGCGAGGATCACCTCAAGCAGCTGGTGGAAGAGGCTCAGGTACTGGTAGACGGAGCAATCTCCCAGTAACTGACACCCTGAGATCTAATGTGGGAGGGGGCTTGCCCTAATGCCAGTCAGTTAAGGCTTTTTGTAGGAACGAGGCGGGCGGCTAGCCCTTGCTCGCGAAAAACTCACAGGCACCGCGTTCATTCAGAAAGCACGCGTTATCGTTGACGTTTTTCGCGAGCAAGCTCGCTCCTACAGACGGTGGTGTACGCTTAACTGACTGGCATCCAACAAGGCTTGAGATCAGGCGAGATCGACCAACACAATCTCGCTGTCTTCAATCGCCGTCACCCGCAACACCTGCTCATCCGCAACCGCTACCCCGTCTCGAGCCTGCGCACGCAAGCCGTTGACTTCAATCGTCCCCGTTGCCGGCACCAGGTACGCCCGGCGCCCGCTGTCCAGCCGATACTCGGCACTTTCCCCAGCCTTCAGATTGGCCGCCACCAGGCGTGCATCGGCACGAATGCGCAGGCTTTGCGTGTCTCCGGCCTTGCCGCTGGCCAGGGTCACGAAGCCTTCGCGCGCACCCTGTGGGAACGGCCTGGCGCCCCAGGAGGGCGGCAGGCCGGCCTCATTCGGGATGATCCAGATCTGGAAGATCTTGGTCGGCGTGGCTTCCAGGTTGTATTCGCTGTGAGCGATCCCGGTGCCAGCGCTCATCACCTGTACGTCGCCAGCCTCGGTACGGCCCTTGTTGCCCAGGTTGTCGGCATGACTGATCGCGCCTTCACGCACGTAGGTGATGATTTCCATGTCGCGGTGTGCGTGCTGCGGGAAGCCGCTGCCCGGCGCAATGATGTCGTCGTTCCACACCCGCAGGTTGCCCCAGTGCATACGCTCGGGGTCATGGTATTCGGCAAATGAAAAGTGATGATGGGCGTCGAGCCAGCCATGGTGGGCGCCGCCCAGGGTGTTGAAGGGTCGAAGTTCAAGCATGATCGTCTCCTGTGGATAGCCCTATGGTCCATCAGTGCATGATCGATAAAAAGCGTAAAAAATGCCTGATTCCTATCTGTTTATTTGATGTTTATCTCAGGTATCAACTTTCACTTCATCGCCTAACCGCATGAGATCAAAGCATTTGGCTGGAACTGAGCGGCAATTCCGGCGACCATGGCGCACTGTAAAAACCTAGCTCATCGCAGGAGTCCGCGTGCCGCACCCACAGCCTGATCTGCCCCCTGAACTGCGCCCCCTGGCTGAAATGCCGCTACTGAAACGGCTTGCCGCGCGCCTGTTCGGCCATGGCCTCACGCGTTTGCGCGCTCAGCACCGGTTTTCGTGGTTGCATGGCCAGGCCGACGGTTTTCGCAGCGGGCATGAAGCCGGGGTGGAATATGGTTACCGCGAGGGCAAGGCAGACGGGTTGGAGGAGGGCCGGCAAGTCCTGCTGATCCGCGATTTCCGGTCGGATGAACCCCGTGCGCCAGGTATTGATGACAGCCTGTTCGATGACTGGCGATTGCCGCTCACCGCTGACATAAAAAAGCGCATCAAGGCCGACGTCGCACGTTTGCTGCCGGCACACGCCCAGCCCAGTGCGGCGCAGTGGAAGATGATCTTCAGCGACACGCCGTCCACTTCGGTGATTGCCGGTGCCGGCGCGGGCAAGTCGACCTCGCTGGTGCTGCGCATCCTGTTGCTCACCCATTACCTGGGCTTCGAGTTGAGTTCGATGACCGTGGTGACGTTTACCCGCGAATCGCGCAAAGACTTCATCGAAAAGCTCATGCACATTCTCAGCTTATGGGGCCAACCCCTTGACCATAAAGAGGCCCAGGCGGTGGTGCGCACCTTTCACTCACGCATCCTGCCGATGGTGCGCAGCCTGCCGGGCTTTGAGCGACTGCAAGCCTTCGAGAACCTCAGCGCCGGGTTCGAGGATGCCGACAGCAACCCGTTCGACCTGCGCATCAACGACGCCCAGCGCCAGCAGATGAACGCGTGTTACCACCGCTTGCACGGCCGCCATGCGCGTTTTCGCGAGTTGATCGCACCGCTGGCACGCCATGGGCTGCAGCTTAAGGAACTGGAGCGTGATCATCCCGATGTGCAGAAGCGCGTGGCGGTCACGGAATTGGCGGCCAAGCGTGACGAAGAACTCTGTGACGTCATCGAGGACCTGTGGTTTCGTGCTGGCGCCTGGCCCATCAAGGGCATCGAACCGAGCCGGCAAACGTTTGAAATCAATGGCGCGCAGTTTCATTGCCATGGCTATATCCCTGAACTGGACGCCTGGGTAGTGCTGGGCTTCGATTCGCGGGAAAACCCCCAGATCAGCCGGCCAAATGCCAAGCTGTCCGTGCGCGCAGAGTGGGCGGTAAAGCGCACGCTGTTTCAAGCTTTCTGTCGTAAACCATTGATATGGATAGAAAGCTATGACTCTTCAAAACGATTGTTAAGTGGCCTGGCGGGCGATGCCACGGCCGGGCCCGGGTTTGATTACAAGGTCAAGGGCGAGCTTGCCTCGGCGCCGCTCCTGGACAGCTTTGTCATGGCCGCCGGCTTTATCGAGAACCTCGGGTTGGATGTGCCCACCGCCGTGGGCCGGATGAGCTTCGCCAAAGACGATCCGGACCGCTTGTTCTTCGAGGCCCTGGGTATTTTCTGGAAAGCCCTGGAAGACCACTTGCTTGAGCAATCGCCGCCGATCATGACCTACAACCGCATGTTTTCGTTGTTTGGCGAAAACACCCCGGAGAACCTCAAGCTGCTCAGCGACGCGCTGCTGCGGCCGATGTCGCACCTGATGATCGACGAGTTCCAGGACGTGTCGCCGCAGATCGTCTCGTGGATCCGCGCCAGCCTGCGTGAAATCCGCAGCCGTGGCCCGGCCATGCACGTGGGTCGCGGGGCGCAGCGTTCATCGTTGCTGTGCGTAGGGGATGACTGGCAGTCCATCTATGGCTGGCGCGGTAGCTCGCCCAAGTACTTCATGGAATTCAACAAGGAGTTCACCTCGCCGAGCACCACCCGCGTCATGCTGAGTGAGAATTACCGTAGCCACCAACACATCATCGACGCTGCCGAGCACATCGTACGCAGTGCCCCGGCCATTCCCGGCAAGAAGGCGAAGGCCGCTGGCGAGCCCAGGCCCTTGGTGCCCGTGGTGGTGCTGGAGCGCGACGACGCGGCGTTGGCCCGGCAGTTGAGCGAGCACTATCAGCAAGGCGACACAGTATTAATGCTGTATCGAAAAAGCAGCGATAAACTGTTGATACAAGAGCATATTCAGGCGGTAGTTAATCTGGATTCGAGTTTGCCACCGCAGGCGCGCAGGCTGAAACAGCTGACCTACCACAGCGCCAAGGGCCTGCAGGCGGATGCGGTGTTTCTACTCGGGGACTGCCAACACCTGACCAGCTCGCCTTACAAGAACCAGGTCTACCGCATGGCGGGCCTGGGCAGGGACGGCGACAGCGAGGCGTACGACAACGCCCAAAAAGACGAAGTGCTGCGCCTGGCCTACGTCGGCATCACTCGAGCGGTCAGCCACTGTCATTGGTATGTGGAAAAGGCGGAAGGCCAAGCGGTGAATGTGCCAAAGGCGTCGGAGCGAGTAGACGGCAGGAAAGCATTCTTCGACGATCAACGCGGTTAATCGGCATGAAGGCGATCTAAATGTGGAGGGGGCTTGCCCCCGATTGCGGTGTGTCATTCGACCTTGTAATGACTGACCCAACGCTATCGGGGCATGGGTATCTACACAACTTTGGTATGGCCCTGAACCTGTGGCGGCTCGGGACCCGAAGCCTCTCTAACTGATGCCCCGCGTTCCAAATGTGGGAGGGGGCTTGCCCCCGATGGCGGCCTGACAGCCGACCAGGATGTTGGATCAAGGCGAGTACATATCCGTTGCTGCGGTAACGGCGGCTTAGGGTTCCGCCCTTACGGCGTCTCACTTTTGAAAAGCGCAAAAGTAAGCAAAACGCTCTTGCCCCACCACTCGGCACCTCGCCTAGGCTCGGTGTGCCCGTAATCCGACAGTGATTTGGGGGGCCGCCGCCACGCGCCATCCATGGCGCGGGGCGGCTAAACCGGCATCCCTGCCGGTTTACCCCCCAAATCACTATCGGATTCCGGCCAGCGTGGTTTAACGGGGCGCCCAGATCAAGAGCAAGATCAAGAGCGGCTCGCTTCGCATCGTGGTTACCGTGGGCTGCTACAAAGTTGTGTAGATACCTATGGCTATCGGGGGCAAGCCCCCTCCCACAGTTGGATCTCACTGGTTTGGGGCAATCGTTCAGGCCCGCAACGACAGAGGCGGCACAAAACACTCCAGCTCAGCCTCCACCGCCTCGATGATGCGCTCCACGTCAGCGGCGTTCATCACCGTAGCGCAGGGAATGCCAGCGATCGCGATCAGCGTCTCGCCGCTGGCCCGGTCGAACAGGCGGGCAACCATGCTGCCGGGGGCGTCCATGCTCCCTTCGAAGCCCATCGGATGAAAATGCCAGCGCATCAGTTGACAGGCGTTGGGGAATGTCACTTTGTTCATGTTGCCTACCTTGTTCATTGAGCGCTTCCTTTAGCTCGCGGCAGGGGCCAGGACCTTCACTAGTCATGGCATCGAACCCTCAAAATAGCATTCGTTCGCAAGCACGGCGCGACTTTTTCAGGCCCGTTCGGCGGTTCTTTGAACGGACATTGACCTGGATCATGTCCCAAACCCCAGGGTGTCCAGGTCATGCCCCAATGTGTGGATAAACAACGAGCGTATGTCCCGGTAAAAAGGGGACAGCGGAGTCTATTACTTACAAGTAGTGGCTCTTTAATGTCGCTAATGACACCGTGACAATATATTGGATCCATTAAATACGGCGCTCAACTAGAGCTGCTTATGGGTATTTAATATTTAAATATCACTTTGGGCTATTTGGTCGTTCAAATACAACCGTCCCCAACAAACGCGGCGCGCGACTTCTCCAAGTTGCCTGCGGGTCAGCTTTTCGCTGCTGAAATATGTGTAGACGAAAGATTTCAAATTGTGTCAGTTTTCTTACGCCTTCAAAAGAGGTGAGTGATAGGACTATCCTCGCCCGCGAGGTTCCTATCGAACAAAGACTGATGCACTTGCAAACAAGGAAGTACGTTTATGTCAAAAGTAAAAGACAAGGCTATTGTATCTGCCGCGCAAGCCAGCACTGCTTACTCGCAAATCGATAGCTTCAGCCATTTGTATGACCGTGGCGGCAACCTGACGGTCAATGGCAAACCGTCCTACAGCGTGGACCAGGCAGCGACCCAGCTGCTGCGGGATGGCGCCGCCTACCGGGACTTTGATGGCAACGGCAAGATCGATCTGACCTACACCTTCCTCACCTCGGCATCCTCGAGCACCATGAACAAACATGGCATCTCGGGCTTCAGCCAATTCAACGCCCAGCAGAAAGCACAGGCCGCACTGGCCATGCAATCCTGGTCGGATGTTGCCAACGTGACCTTTACCGAAAAGGCTTCCGGTGGCGACGCACACATGACCTTCGGCAACTACAGCGGCGGCCAGGATGGCGCGGCGGCTTTCGCCTACCTGCCCGGCACCGGTGCAGGCTACGACGGCACCTCGTGGTACCTGACCAACAACAGCTACACGCCGAACAAGACCCCGGACCTGAACAACTATGGCCGGCAGACCCTGACTCACGAAATCGGCCACACCCTGGGCCTGGCTCACCCTGGCGACTACAACGCCGGGAATGGCAACCCGACCTATAACGACGCGACCTATGGACAGGACACGCGTGGCTATAGCGTCATGAGTTACTGGAGCGAGAGCAACACCAACCAGAACTTCAGCAAAGGCGGAGTGGAGGCTTACGCTTCCGGTCCGCTGATCGACGATATTGCCGCGATCCAGAAGCTCTACGGTGCCAACCTCAATACCCGCGCCGGTGACACCACCTACGGTTTCAACTCCAACACCGGGCGTGATTTCCTCAGCGCCACATCCAATGCCGACAAGCTGGTGTTCTCGGTATGGGACGGTGGTGGCAATGACACCCTGGACTTCTCCGGCTTCACGCAAAACCAGAAGATCAACCTCAATGCAGCCTCGTTCTCCGATGTCGGCGGCTTGGTGGGCAACGTTTCCATCGCCAAGGGCGTGACGGTCGAGAACGCCTTCGGTGGCGCGGGCAACGACCTGATCATTGGTAACCAGGCCGCCAACCTCATCAAGGGCGGGGCCGGCAACGACCTCATCTACGGTGGTGGCGGTGCGGACCAACTGTGGGGCGGCGCCGGCAGCGACACCTTTGTGTTCGGTGCCGTGTCCGATTCCAAACCAGGGGCGGCGGACAAGATCTTTGACTTCACCTCAGGTTCGGACAAGATCGACCTGTCCGGTATCACCAAAGGTGCGGGCGTGAGCTTCGTCAACGCGTTTACCGGGCATGCCGGCGACGCGGTGCTGTCCTACGCATCAGGTACTAACCTGGGTACGTTGGCCGTTGACTTCTCCGGGCACGGCGTGGCGGATTTCCTCGTCACCACCGTTGGCCAGGCGGCTGCCAGCGACATCGTGGCGTGATGTAAAGCGCGGCGCTCCGGCGCCGCGTTCCAGGATGGAGCCAGGCAATGCAGCGTTTTTCCAAAGGGGTCACCCTATTGATCGTGTCGGCAGGAGCCCATGCAATGGCGAGCAGTCTTGTTTTACCCACTACCGCACAGTTGGCGGGGCATTGGCAGTTGCACCAGGATGACCAGGTGTGTGCGCTGGACCTGCTCGAACAGCCCAACAGCCTGGGGGGCGATGTGGCGTGTGTCGCGCAATGGCTGGGGGATAAACCACTGACGTGGTCGCCGACGCCGGACGGCATCTGGCTGATGAATGCCGAAGGCAGTGGCATTACGCACTTGAATCGTCAGAAGGAAGGCGAATATCAGGCACGCACTAAATCTGGAGCCGTCGTGGTGCTGCAACGTACACCTTAGTTTCAGGTTATAAGCTTATAACTTCATTTGTTAGTTGGCCGCCCGCTATTCAGGGGTAGGGCAACTAGTGCGTGTACTTTGGGTTCATGGAAGATAAGAAGATATGGCCAAGCCCCATACCGTTGCACCCTTGTTCAAGGCGCTGGGTGAATACAAGAGCATCTTGATCAGCGTTGGCTGTTTTACCGCGTTGATTAACCTGTTGATGCTGGTGCCCTCGATTTACATGCTGCAAGTGTACGACCGCGTGCTGTCCTCCCAGAATGAAACCACCCTGGTGATGTTGACGTTGATGGTCGTGGGATTCTTTGCGTTTATAGGCCTGCTGGAAGTTATCCGCAGTTTTATCGTGATCCGCATCGGCGCCCAGTTGGAGCGGCGGTTCAACTTGCGCGTGTACAAAGCCGCATTCGAACGCAACCTGCAACGCGGCCAGGGACACGCCGGGCAGTCCCTGGGCGACTTGACCCATATTCGCCAGTTCATCACCGGGCCCGCGTTATTCGCATTTTTCGATGCGCCGTGGTTTCCCATCTACCTGTTTGTGATTTTCCTGTTCAACCTGTGGCTCGGCGTGTTGGCCACGGCCGGCGCGGTGCTGTTGATTGCACTGGCCTGCCTCAACGAATACCTGACCAAAAAGCCCCTGGGCGAAGCCAGCGGTTATTCCCAACAGTCGACTCAGTTGGCCACCAGCCATTTGCACAATGCCGAAACCATCCAGGCCATGGGCATGCTCGGCGCGCTGCGCCAGCGCTGGTTCGCGGTGCATTCGCAGTTCCTCGGCTTGCAGAACAAGGCCAGCGACACCGGTTCGGTGATCACCTCCCTTAGCAAATCCCTGCGCCTTTGCCTGCAATCCTTGGTGCTGGGCCTCGGTGCGCTGCTGGTGATCAAGGGCGAGATGACCGCCGGGATGATGATCGCCGGCTCCATCCTGATGGGCCGGGTACTCAGCCCCATCGACCAGTTGATCGCGGTGTGGAAGCAGTGGAGCTCGGCCAAGCTGGCCTACCAGCGCCTCGACGAGCTGCTGCGCGAATTCCCGCCGCAGGCCGAGCAGATGGCCTTGCCGGCGCCCAACGGCCAGGTGAGCTTCGAACAAGTCAGCGCCGGCCCGCCGGGTCGGCGCCTGACGACCCTGCACCACGTCAACTTCAACCTCGGCGCCGGTGAAGTGCTGGGCGTGCTCGGCGCCTCGGGTTCCGGTAAATCCACCCTGGCCCGCGTGCTGGTAGGCGTGTGGCCGACGCTGGCCGGCACCGTGCGCCTGGACTGCGCGGATATTCACCGCTGGGACCGCGACGACCTCGGCCCGCATATCGGCTACTTGCCACAGGATATCGAACTGTTCAGCGGCAGCATCGCCGACAACATCGCGCGCTTTCGCCAAGCCGACCCGCAGCTTGTGGTGAAGGCGGCGCAACAGGCCGGGGTGCACGAGTTGATCCTGCGCCTGCCCCAAGGCTACGACACCCTGCTGGGCGACAACGGCGGTGGCCTGTCCGGCGGGCAGAAGCAACGCGTGGCCCTGGCCCGCGCACTGTATGGCGGCCCGCGGCTGATCGTGTTGGATGAGCCCAACTCCAATCTCGACACCGTTGGCGAAGCGGCGTTGGCCAGCGCCATTGTGCAGATGAAGGCCCAGGGCAGCAGCGTGGTGCTGGTGACGCATCGTTCCTCCGCATTGGCCCAGGCTGACAAGTTGCTGATCCTCAACGAAGGTCAATTGCAGGCCTTCGGACCCAGCCAGGAAGTGCTGCGCGCGTTGTCCGGGCAGCAGGAAGCACCGAAGGAAAAACCCGGCGGTAGGAGCGAGCTTGCTCGCGAAAGTCGTCAACGATGACGCGCTCCGATTGGATACACACGGTGCATTTGGGTTTTTCGCGAGCAAGCTCGCTCCTACATGTTTTGCGTCAAGCAGTAAGGATACTTGCATGATTTACGAACAACACGACGCACGTTTCTTCGTCCGCATGGGCTGGCTGCTGACCGTGGTCGGCGCCGGTGGTTTTTTCCTCTGGGCCAGCCTGGCGCCGCTGGATCAAGGCATCCCGGTGCAAGGCACGGTGGTGGTGTCGGGCAAGCGCAAGGCCGTGCAAACCCTCAGCCCCGGCGTGGTCAGCCGGATTCTGGTGCGCGAAGGCGAGGTGGTGAAGCAGGGCCAGCCGCTGTTTCGCCTTGACCAGACCCAGCACCAGGCCGACGTGCAGTCGCTGCAAGCCCAGTACCGCATGGCCTGGGCCAGCGCCGCGCGCTGGCAGAGCGAACGTGACAACCTGCCGGGCGTGCGCTTTCCGGCCGAACTGAGCGCCAACCCCGACCCGGCCCTGGCGCTGGTGCTCGAAGGCCAACGCCAACTGTTCAGCAGTCGGCGCGAAGCCTTTGCCCGTGAGCAGGCCGGCATCCGTGCAAGCATCGACGGCGCCACCTCGCAGTTGGGCGGCATGCGCCGCGCCCGCAGCGACCTGAGCGCCCAGGCGCAATCCCTGCGTGAGCAACTGAGCAACCTGCAACCCCTGGCCGACAATGGCTACATCCCGCGCAACCGCCTGATGGATTACCAGCGCCAGTTGTCCCAGGTGCAGCAGGACCTGGCGCAAAACGCCGGTGAGACCGGCCGCGTCGAGCAGGGCATTGTCGAATCGCGCCTCAAGTTGCAGCAGCACAGCGAGGAATATCAAAAGGAAGTGCGCAGCCAACTGGCCGATGCGCAACTGCGCAGCCTGACCCTGGAGCAGCAACTGACCTCCGCCGGGTTCGACCTGCAGCACAGCGAAATCAACGCGCCGGCCGATGGCATCGCGGTCAACCTCAGCGTACACACCGAAGGCGCCGTGGTGCGGGCCGGTGAAACCCTGCTGGAGATCGTGCCCCAGGGCACGCGCCTGGAAGTGGAAGGGCACTTGCCGGTGCATCTGGTGGACAAGGTCGGCACGCACCTGCCGGTGGACATCCTCTTCACCGCCTTCAACCAGAGCCGCACCCCACGGGTGCCGGGGGAGGTGAGCCTGATTTCCGCCGACCAGATGCTCGATGAAAAGACCGGCGCCCCCTATTACGTGCTGCGCACCACGGTCAGCGAGGCAGCGCTGGAAAAACTCCACGGCCTGGTGATCAAGCCGGGGATGCCCGCCGAGATGTTCGTGCGCACCGGCGAGCGCTCGTTGCTCAATTACCTGTTCAAGCCGCTGCTCGATCGCGCCGGCTCCGCGTTGACCGAGGAATGAGCATGAAACCTGTGTTCATCGCCTTGCTGTTCAGCTGCGCCAGCGCGCACGCCGCCATGGGCCCGTTCGATGTGTACGAGCAAGCCCTGCGCAATGACCCGGTGTTCCTCGGCGCGATCAAGGAGCGCGACGCCGGCCTGGAAAACCGCACCATCGGCCGCGCCGGCTTGTTGCCCAAGCTGTCGTACAACTACAACAAGGGCCGCAACAATTCCGAAGCGCACCTGCCCGATGGGCGTGGTGGCAGCTACCGCGACGATCGCAACTACAACAGCTACGGCTCCACCTTCAGCCTGCAACAGCCGCTGTTCGACTACGAAGCCTATGCCAACTACCGCAAGGGCGTGGCCCAGGCGCTGTTTGCCGATGAAAGCTTCCGCGACAAAAGCCAGGCGCTGCTGGTGCGGGTGTTGAGCTACTACACCCAGGCGCTGTTCGCCCAGGACCAGATCGACATCGCCCGCGCCAAGAAAAAGGCTTTCGAGCAACAGTTCCAGCAGAACCAGCACCTGTTCCAGCAAGGCGAGGGCACCCGCACCGATATTCTCGAGGCGGAATCGCGTTATGAGCTGGCCACCGCCGAAGAAATCCAGGCCATGGACGAGCAGGATGCGTCGTTGCGCGAGCTGGGCGCGTTGATCGGCGTGCAAAGCGTCAACATCAACGACCTGGCACCGCTGAACCAGGGCTTTGCCGCGTTCACCCTGACCCCGGCCAACTATGACACCTGGCATGAATTGGCGATCAGCAACAACCCGACACTCGCCTCCCAGCGCCAGGCCCTGGAAGTGGCGCGCTATGAAGTGGAGCGCAACCGCGCCGGGCATTTGCCCAAGGTCACTGCGTACGCCAGTTCGCGCAAGCAGGAGTCCGACAGCGGCAACACTTACAACCAGCGCTACGACACCAACACCATCGGCGTCGAAGTCAGCGTGCCGCTGTATGCCGGTGGTGCTGTCTCGGCGTCCACGCGCCAGGCCAGCCGCGCCATGGAACAGGCCGAGTACGAGCTGGAAGGCAAGACCCGCGAAACCCTGATCGAACTGCGCCGCCAGTTCAGCGCGTGCCTGTCCGGGGTGAGCAAGCTGCGCGCCTATCAAAAAGCGCTGACTTCCGCCGAGGCGCTGGTGGTGTCGACCAAGCACAGCATCCTCGGCGGCGAGCGGGTCAACCTCGATGCATTGAATGCCGAGCAGCAGCTCTACAGCACCCGCCGCGACCTCGCCCAGGCGCGGTACGACTACCTGATGGCCTGGACCAAATTGCACTACTACGCGGGCAACTTGCGTGACACCGACCTGGCCAAGGTGGATGAAGCCTTCGGCCCGGAGAGAAAGCTGTAGGCGCGTGAATAACAATAAACAGGAGTGTACGGATGATCACGGATTCACCACGTTTCAAACCTTTCACCGCAGGCTCATTGCTGCTGTTGTCCGTTGCGGCACAGGCGCAATACGCCGAAACCGGCCAGCCGGGTGATCCCGCCAGCTGGCGTTCCGCCGAGTACCAGAGCGACTGGGGCCTGGGGCGCATGAAGGCGGATGAAGCCTATGCCGCCGGGATCAGCGGCAATGGCGTGAAAATCGGTGCGCTGGACTCCGGTTTCGATACCCATCACCCCGAAGCGGCCAAAGACCGTTTCCACCCGGTCACCGCCAGCGGCACCTACGTCGATGGCAGCGCCTTCAGCACCACCGGCGCGCTCAACCCGAACAACGACTCCCACGGCACCCACGTCACCGGCACCATGGGCGCGGCCCGCGACGGCGTGGGCATGCACGGCGTGGCGTACAACGCGCTGGTGTATGTCGGCAACACCAACGCCAACGACAGCTTCCTGTTTGGCCCCACCCCGGACCCCAAGTATTTCAAGGCGGTGTACACCGCTCTGGTGGATTCCGGCGTGCGCGCCATCAACAACAGCTGGGGCAGCCAGCCCAAGGACGTCAGCTACCAGACCCTGGACGACCTGCACGCGGCCTACGCCCAGCACTACAACCGCGGCACCTGGCTGGACGCGGCGGCGGACGTGGCCAAGGCCGGCGTGATCAACGTGTTCAGCGCCGGCAACAGCGGTTACGCGAACGCCAGCGTGCGCTCGGCTTTGCCCTACTTTCAGCCGGAACTGGAAGGCCACTGGCTGGCGGTGTCGGGGCTGGATAGGGCCAACAACCAGAAGTACAACAAGTGCGGCATCGCCAAATACTGGTGTATTTCCACGCCAGGTGCGCTGATCAACAGCACCATCCCGGACGGCGGTTATGGCGTGAAATCCGGCACCTCGATGTCGGCGCCCCATGCCACGGGCGCATTGGCGCTGGTGATGGAACGCTATCCCTACATGACCAACGAGCAGGCGCTGCAGGTGCTGTTGACCACCGCCACCCAGCTCGACGGCTCGATCACCCAGGCGCCCAACGCCATCGTCGGCTGGGGCGTACCGGACCTGGGCCGGGCGATGCACGGGCCGGGGCAGTTGCTCGGTGCGATGGACGTGAACCTGGCAGCCGGGCAGGGCGATGTGTGGAGCAACGGCATGTCTGACCAGGCATTGCTCCAGCGTCAGGCAGAAGACCGCGCCGAGCACAGTGCCTGGCAGCAGACCCTGCTCGATAAGGGTTGGCAAAACGGCGTGGGTGCCACGGCCAGCCAGCAGGACCAGACCGACTACGCCGTTGGCAACGCGCGCGATCAAGCTGCAGCGAATCGCGTGTACGAAGGCAGCCTGATCAAATCCGGCGCGGGTAGCCTGGTGCTCAGCGGCGACAGCACCTATCGCGGCGCGACCACCGTCAACGGCGGCCTGCTGGCCGTGAACGGCTCGTTGACCTCGGCCGTCACCGTCAATAACAGCGCCACCTTGGGCGGCTCCGGGCGTATCGGCGCGCTGTCGGTCAACAACGGCGGGCGTGTCGCGCCGGGCAATTCAGTGGGCACGTTGCAGGTGGCGGGGGATGTGAACCTGGGCGCAGGCTCTACCTACGCGGTCGAACTGACCCCGACCAGCAGCGACCGCATTGTCGCCGGCGGCAAGGCCGTGCTCGGCGGCGGTACAGTGACCCTGGCCCTGGAAAACAGCCCGACGCTATTGAGCCAGAGCCAGGCCCAGAGCCTGATCGGTCGCCAATACTCGATCCTTGAAGCGGCCGGCGGTATCCAGGGCCAGTTCGGCCAAGTGCTGCCGAACTACCTGTTCCTCGGCGGCACCCTCGACTATGCCGCCAACGGCGTGCAACTGGCGGTCGGGCGCAATGACGCCAGCTTTGCCAGTGTCGGCGCCACCCGAAACCAGCGCGCCGTCGCCACGGCCGCCGAGCAACTGGGCGCCGGCAACCCGGTGTATGAAAGTCTGCTGCAGTCGGACTCGATTGCCACGGCGCAACAGGGCTTGCAGCAGCTGTCCGGTGAAATCTACCCGGCCGTGGGCGCGATGTTGATCAACGACAGCCGCCAACTGCGTGACGCGGTAGGCGAACGTCTGCGCCATGTGCCGGTGGCCGGTGAAAGCAACCTGTGGCTCAAGGCCCTGGGCGCCTGGGGCAAGTCGGACACTCGCAGTGAAACGGCAGGCGCCACCACCTCCATCGGCGGCTTGCTGGCCGGGGTCGACGGCGCACTCGACGAACAGACCCGCATCGGCGTGGTCGCCGGCTACAGCGACAGCTCCTTGAGCCTGGGCAGCGGCACGCACTCATCGGCGTCCATCGACAGCTACCACTTCGGCGCCTATGCCGGGCGCGAACTGGGCGCCTGGCGGGTGAGCGTCGGCGGTGCCTACAGCTGGCATCGCGGCGATGTGAAACGTGACCTGCAATACGGCGAGGTCAGCGGCAAGCAGAAAACCAAGCTGGATGCGCGCACCGCGCAGTTGTTCACCGAAGCCGCCTACCGCATTCACCTGCAACCACTGGCACTGGAGCCGTTTGCCAACCTGGCCTACGTGCACCTGGACAGTGAGTCGTTCCACGAAAAAGGCGCCGCAGCGGCCCTGGAACGTGGCAGTGATCGACGTGATGCCGTGCTCGGCACCCTGGGGCTGCGGGCGTTGAAAAGCCTGGCGTTGAACGACCACCAGCAGCTTGATCTGTCGGGTTCCCTGGGCTGGCAACACAGCCTCACCGCCGTCGAATCCGAAGAACACTTGGCGTTTGTCGCAGGTGGCCCTTCATTCGCCGTGCGCAGCGCGCCGTTGCTGCGCGATGCGGCCCTGGTGGGCGTGCAGGCGAGCCTGGCGCTGAGCCCGTCGACGCGGGTCAACCTGGATTACAACGGCCAATTGGGTGGACGCGAGAAAACCCAGGGCGTGGGGCTGAGCCTGGACTGGCAGTTCTAGGGAAGGGCACCGCAGTTCAACTGTGGGAGGGGGCTTGCTCCCGATGGCGGCGTGTCAGACGCCTGTTGTGCCGACTGATACATCGCCATCGGGAGCAAGCCCCCTCCCACCTTGGAAGTGGTTCACATACTGGCAACAAGAAAACTAAGGAAGGTCACCGTGAAAAAACGCAAGTCAGGGTTAACTACCGCCATCCCCACAGGTCCGGGCTATCCGCTCAAGGCCTTGAGCAGCGTGCCATACGGCGCGTTGTTGTGTTGCCTGGCAAGCCTGGGGACCGCCCAGGCCGCACCCTATGTGGAAACCGGCAAGCTGGGCGACGCCGCCAGTTGGCGCAGCAATGAGTTCAAGGCCGATTGGGGCCTGGGCGCGGTACATGCCGACACCGCGTATGCGGCGGGCTACACCGGCAAGGGCGTCAAGCTGGGCATCTTCGACCAGCCGGTGTACGCCCAGCACCCGGAATTCGCCAGCCCCAACAAAGTGGTGACGATCGTCACCGAGGGCATCCGCCAATACACCGACCCATATATCCCGGTGAAGGCCGGTGATGCGTTTCGCTATGACGGCACGCCGTCCCTGGGCTCCAACGGCAAGCTGGGCAACCACGGCACCCATGTCGGCGGCATTGCAGCCGGTAACCGCGACGGCGGGCCGATGCATGGCGTGGCGTTCAACGCGCAGATCATCAGCGCCGAAAACGGTGACCCAGGCCCGGAAGACGGGATCATCCTGGGCAACGATGGTGCGGTGTACAAAGCCGGTTGGGATGCACTGGTGGCCAGTGGCGCGCGGATCATCAACAACAGTTGGGGCATTGGCATCGGTGATCAGTACGCCAAGGGCGGCCGTGATCCCGCCTTTCCGAACTTCACGGTCAATGAAGCCCAGGCGCAATTCAACACCATTCGGCCGATTCTCGGCACGATTGCCGGTGGCGCCTATCAAGGTGCGATCGACGCCGCGCGCAGCGGTGTGCTGACCATCTTTGCCGCCGGCAACGACTACAACCGCAACAACCCGGATGCGATTTCGGGCCTGGCGTACTTCGTACCCGAGATTGCACCGAACTGGCTGTCGGTGGCGGCCCTGCAGCAAAATCCGGACACCAGCAGTGCCAACCCGTACGTGATCAGCACCTTCTCTTCGCGCTGCGGCTATGCGGCGAGTTTCTGTGTGTCGGCACCAGGCACCAAGATTTTCAGTTCGATCATCAACGGCACCAACCTGGACAACCTCACCACCGACTACGCCAACTTCAACGGCACCTCCATGGCCGCGCCTCATGTGGCCGGCAGTGCGGCGGTGCTGATGGAGCGCTTCCCCTACATGAGTGGCGACCAGATCTCCACGCTGCTCAAGACCACCGCCACCGACCTCGGCGCGCCGGGCATCGACTCGCTGTACGGCTGGGGCATGATCAACCTGGGCAAGGCAGTCAATGGCCCAGGGATGTTCATTACCGCCGAGGACATTCCGGCTGAGTTTCGCATCGACGGCGCCTATGGCACTGGCCAGTTCGTCGCGGACTTGCCGGGTATCGGCGCGGTGGTGGATGCCGGCAAACCGACCCAGCGCGTGTGCAGCGACGTGCATTGCGGGCTGGATGTGTGGAGCAACGACATCGCCGGGCATGGCGGCCTGACCAAGCAGGGCATTGGCACCCTGGTGCTGACTGGCGCCAACACCTACAGCGGCCCGACCCTGGTCAACCAAGGCTTGCTGGCGATCAATGGCTCGGTTACCTCCGACGTGACCGTCAGCCAGAGCGGCATCGTCGGTGGCTCGGGGCGTATCGGTTCGCTGAGCGCAAACAGCGGCGGCACGGTGGCGCCGGGCAACTCCATCGGCACGCTGAACGTGGCGGGCAATGTCACCTTCGAGCCGGGCTCGACTTACGCGGTGGAATTGTCGCCCACCAGCAGCGACCGTATCGTTGCCGGCGGCACCGCCACGCTGAACGGCGGCACCGTGACCCTGGCCCTGGAAAACAGCCCGACCCTGTTGAGCGCGACCCAGGCGCAAAGCCTGATCGGCCGCCAGTACAACATTCTGCAAGCCGCAGGTGGCGTCACTGGCAACTTCGGTGCGGTACTGCCTGACTACCTGTTCATTGGCGGCACCTTGAACTACGCGGCCAATGGTGTACAGCTGGACGTGGCACGCACCAACAGCTTCGCCAGTGTGGCCTCTACGCCGAACCAACGCGCCGTGGCCGCCGCCGCCGAGCAATTGGGCGCGGGCAATGGGGTGTATGAAAGCCTGCTGCTGGCACCGACCGCGGCTTCGGCGCAAGGCGCGTTCCAGCAACTGAGTGGCGAAGTCTATCCGGCGTTGGAAACGGCGTTGGTCAATGACAGCCGCTACGTACGCGAAGCGGTCGGCGAGCGCCTGCGCAACGGTGAAATGGGCGCGACCAGCCAGGCCATCGACAGCCGTGGCAACGTGTGGGTCAAGGCGCTGGGTGCATGGGGCAAGACCGACAGCCGCAACGACACGGCGGGCTACACCACGTCCATCGGCGGCATGCTCGCCGGTGTCGACGGTGCCCTCGACGACGCGACACGCATCGGCCTGGTGGCGGGCTACAGCGATACGTCGCTGAACATGGGCAGCGATACTCATAGCCGTGCGTCGGTCGACAGCTACCACTTCGGCGCGTATGCCGGGCATGAAATCGGCGCCTGGCGCCTGAGCGGCGGCGCCACCTACAGCTGGCACCGCGCCGATGTGAAGCGCGACCTGCAATACGGTGACGTCAGCGGCAAGCAAAAAGCCAAGGTCGATGCCCACAGCACCCAGCTGTTCACCGAGGCGGCATACCGCATCAACCTGCAACCACTGGCCCTGGAGCCGTTCGCCAACCTCGCCTACGTGCACCTGGACACCGATGGTTTCACCGAGAAAGGCGATGCCGCCGCGCTGAAAAGCGGCGACGACAGCCGCGACCTGGTGCTGAGCACCCTGGGTGTACGCGCCCTGAAAACCTTCAACGTCAACGATCACCAGCAACTGGAAGTGTCCGGCACCCTGGGCTGGCAGCACAACTTGAGCAGCACCGACTCTGAGCAGCATCTGGCGTTTGCCTCGGGTGGCCCTTCGTTCGCGGTGGAAAGCGCGCCGATGGTGCGTGATGCCGCACTGGTCGGTGCGCGGGTGAGCCTGGCGTTGAGCAAGGATGCGCGGGTGAACTTCGATTACAACGGTTTGCTGGCCAGCAAGGAGAAGGTGCACGGCGTCGGTTTGAGCCTGGACTGGGCGTTCTAAGGCTTTAAAAACCACTGTAGGAGCGAGCTTGCTCGCGAAAAACTAAAAGGTGCCGCGTTTCTTCAGGTAGAGCGCGTCATCGTTGACGATCTTCGCGAGCAAGCTCGCTCCTACAGTCGGTAACGGATAACAGGTTTTTTGGCTTTCTCTACAAATCCAACAACAGAGAGGCAGTGCCATGGGTATCTTTGACTACAAAAACCTCGGGGCCGAGGGCTCCAAAGCGTTGTTCGCCGATGCGATGGCGATCACGTTGTATTCCTACCACAACCTGGATAACGGCTTCGCCGTGGGCTATCAGCACAATGGCCTGGGCTTGGGCCTGCCGGCCACGCTGGTCGGGGCTTTGCTGGGCAGCACCGATTCCCAGGGGGTGATTCCCGGCGTGCCCTGGAACCCCGATTCAGAAAAAGCCGCGCTAGAGGCGGTGCAACAGGCCGGCTGGACGCCCATCAGCGCCAGCACCCTCGGCTACACCGGCAAGGTTGATGCTAGGGGCACCTTTTTCGGTGAAAAGCCCGGCTACACCACGGCCCAGGTCGAGGTGCTGGGCAAGTACGATAACGCGGGCACGTTGCTGGAGATCGGTATCGGTTTTCGCGGTACGTCCGGGCCGCGTGAACACTTGATCACCGATTCCATCGGCGACCTGGTCAGCGACTTGCTTGCTGCCCTCGGCCCCAAGGACTACGCAAAAAACTACGCTGGCGAAGCCTTCGGCGGCCTGCTCAAGAACGTCGCCGAGTATGCCGGTGTCCACGGCCTGAGCGGCCACGACGTGGTGGTCAGCGGCCACAGCCTGGGAGGGCTTGCGGTCAACAGCATGGCCGACTTGAGCGACAGCAAATGGTCGGGCTTTTACAAGGATTCCAACTACGTGGCCTATGCCTCGCCGACCCAGAGTGCCGGTGACAAAGTGCTGAACGTGGGCTACGAAAATGACCCGGTGTTCCGGGCACTGGATGGCTACTCCTCCAACCTGTCGTCGTTTGGCGTGCACGACAAGCCCCACGAGTCCAGTACCGATAATATCGTCAGCTTCAACGACCACTACGCGTCGACGCTATGGAACGCGCTGCCGTTTTCCATCCTCAACCTGCCGACCTGGGTGTC
Organism: Pseudomonas sp. R4-34-07; assembly: GCF_003852375.1. Classification (NCBI taxonomy): domain Bacteria; kingdom Pseudomonadati; phylum Pseudomonadota; class Gammaproteobacteria; order Pseudomonadales; family Pseudomonadaceae; genus Pseudomonas; species Pseudomonas sp. R4-34-07. Next base: position 3,010,500 of record NZ_CP027760.1, read on the forward strand.
GCACTTGCCCACCGGCTATGGCGACGGCATGACGCGCATCCTCGACTCCGGCTTCTACGAGCAGATGACCCGCGATTCTACGGTGATCGTTGCCAACCTGTCCGCCCCGGCGCGGGCCACCACCTGGGTGCAAGACCTCAACCGTAACGCCGAAGCGCACCAGGGCAATACGTTCATTATCGGCAGCCACGGCAACGACCTGATCCAGGGCGGCAAGGGCGCAGACTTTATCGAGGGTGGCAAAGGTAACGACACGATTCGCGACAGCAGCGGGCATAACACCTTTCTGTTCAGCGGGCAGTTTGGCAATGACCGGGTGATCGGCTATCAGGCGACGGATAAGCTGGTGTTCGACGGGGTAGGGGGCAGCACGGATTATCGTGACCACGCCAAGGTGGTAGGCGGCGATACCGTGCTCAGCTTCGGCGCCGACTCGGTGACACTGGTGGGTGTGAGCAGTTTGTCGGGGGAGGGGATTGTGATCGGCTGAAACTGTGGGAGGGGGCTTGCTCCCGATGGCGGTGTATCAGCCTGCCTATATGTAGCTGACCCACCGCTATCGGGGGCAAGCCCCCTCCCACATTTGGTATAGGCCAGCCTGAGATTATTTTTCCTCGCGAACAGTCGCCACATCATCGGCCTTGATACGGATGCGCTTGCCGGCGATATCGGTGAACTCATAGAAGCCGTCGGCGGTTTTGGCGTTGGGTGTGTCCTTGGTCAAATACTGTGTGCCGTTTTGCAACGTCACCACGGTTTGCGTGGAGCAACCGGCCAATACCAGAAAAGTGAGTGCAACCAGCGGCAGACCCAAATTCTTCATGTTCATTACCCTTACCTTTACCTTGAAAAGCCCCGCAGCGTCTGGCTGCGGGGCATAAATGTTACGCGATCAGCTCCCACATCTGATCGCTTTTTTGCAAAAAGTTGCAGGCGCCATTTATCTATTACCGATTGCAACAATGCGTTTGCAGCGGCACTCTGTATGCATAACCAGTAGTTGATTACTCTGCGCCATGGCCCACCCCCTTGAAGACCCCTTGTATTACCTGCACAACTTCCGCCAAGTGCTGATTGGGTTGCAGCAGCGCTATGCCGATTTGCTCGACCCGGACGAATTGCAGTTCATTCAGCAATTCGACAGGTTGCCGCAAGCGTCCCAGGCGTTATTGGTACGCATGGTCATGCGCAAAGGTGTGCATTTTCGTGGAGCAAAGCTCGATTACCTGGAAATCGGCTGCCCTCACGCGGCCATGCAGCCACTGCTGGCGAGCGGTTGGGTCGATGATCAATGCCTGTTGGGCTTTGATGAACTGTTCGGCTTGCTGCAAAAAGGCGAACTGCTCATGGCCTTCAAACCCTGGATCGACCAGCCCAACGCCAGGAAATCCGACTGGCTGGCGCCATTGGCCGTGCAATTCAATGAACACCGCAGCTTTGCCCGTTGGTGCCCCGAGCTGCAGGACGTGCTCTACAGCCTTACGGTAATGGAGCTGTGCGACCGCCTGCGCCTGATGTTTTTCGGCAATCTCTATCAGGACTGGTCGGAGTTCGTGCTGGCGGACCTGGGCATTTACACCTATGAGAAGGTGCCGTTCTGCGCCGAGTCCCGTGGATTGCGCAGCCGCGCCGACGTGGAGGGCTGTGTGTTCCTGCACCAGTGCCAGCAAGCGTTTGAGGCGGGTGAGGCGCTGGAAACGGTGTTGGCCCACATCGCCAGCTTGCACACCGACAACCCCTGGCTGGAAAAACGCCGCGCCAAGTTGCTGTTCCAGATCGGCCAATGCTGTGAACGCAGCGCTGAACTGGACTTGGCCGAGCAGATCTATCGCGACTGCAGCTATCCCGGCGCGCGCGCACGATTGATCCGCGTATTGGAACGTCAGGAGGCTTATGCGCCCGCCCTGGCGTTGGCCGTCGCCGCGCAACAGGCGCCGGAAAGCGCCGCCGAGCAGCAACACCTGCTGCGCGTAGTGCCGCGCCTGCGGCGCAAGCTGGGTGAGCCGAAGGTGGCGAAGGCCAAGCCGCGGGCCCTCACGCGGCTGGACCTCGCCTTGGCATTCCCTGAGCCGCTGATGTCGGTGGAATATTGCGTGCAGGCCCATCTGAGCGAGCCGGACGCGCCGGTGCATTATGTGGAAAATGGCCTGATCAATTCGCTGTTCGGCCTGCTGTGCTGGGACGTGATCTTCGCGCCGCTGCCGGGCGCGTTTTTCCACCCGTTCCAGCGCGGGCCCGCCGACCTGCACAGCGAAGACTTCCAGCAACGCCGCGCCGCTTTGTTCAGCGCGTGCTTCGAGCAACTGCGCGACGAGCGCTACAAAACCACCATCCGCCAACGCTACGTGGACAAATGGGGAATTCAATCGCCCTTTGTGTTCTGGAACCTGCTCAGCGAAGAGCTGCTGGAACAAGCCCTGACGTGCCTGCCTGCCGAACATTTGCGCTACTGGTTCGAGCGGCTGCTGCTGGACATCCGCGCCAACCGCACCGGGATGCCCGATTTGATCCAGTTCTGGCCGGCGCAAAAAACCTACCGCATGATCGAGGTCAAGGGCCCTGGCGACCGCCTGCAGGACAACCAGCTGCGCTGGCTGGAATTCTGCGGTGAGTACCAGATGCCGGTCACGGTCTGTTATGTGCGCTGGGCAGAGTCCGCTTGAGCTATAGCGTCGCGGTGCGGGCGTTGTGTGAGTTCACGGCCAAGGTCGGTGACCTGGACTTGCGCTTTACCCCATCGCCCAGCGCCCAGGAAGGTATCGTCGGCCATCGCACGGTGGCGTCGCGGCGCAGCGCCCACTATCAGAATGAAGTGGCGCTCGAAGGCGAGTATCAGCAACTCAAGGTACGCGGCAGGGCGGACGGCTATGACCCGGACAGCAATCGCCTCGAAGAGGTAAAAACCTATCGCGGTGACCTTCAGGCCCAGCCGGCCAACCATCGGCAACTGCATTGGGCCCAGGTCAAGGTCTACGGCTGGTTGATGTGCCAGAAGCTGGGGCTCGATGACATCGAACTGGCGCTGGTGTATTTCGATATCGTCGGCGAGGGCGAAACCCTGCTCAAGCAACGCTTTGCCGCGCCCGACCTCGAACACTTCTTCAACCAGCAATGCGCGCTGTTCCTGCACTGGGCCCACCAGCAGATGCAGCACCGTGAAGCGCGCAATAGCGCCGCGCAGAGCCTGGCGTTTCCCCATGCCGAGTTTCGCAGTGGCCAACGCACGCTGGCCGAATCGGTGTACAAGGCGGTGAGTACCGGCCGCTGCCTGATGGCCCAGGCGCCTACCGGCATCGGCAAGACCGTCGGCACGCTGTTTCCGCTGCTCAAGGCCCTGGCACCGCAGCAATTGGACACGGTGTTTTTCCTCACCGCCAAGACCCCCGGTCGCAAGCTGGCGCTGGATGCCGCCCAAGTGCTGTACGACAGCAGCCCCGACTTGCCTTTGCGCGTGCTGGAACTGGTGGCGCGGGACAAGGCGTGCGAGCACCCGGATAAAGCCTGCCACGGCGATTCGTGCCCGCTGGCCAAGGGCTTTTACGACCGTTTGCCCGCCGCGCGCCAGGCGGCGTCCGGGGTTCGCCTGCTTGATCAACGTAATCTGCGCGAGGTGGCGCTGGCCCACGACGTGTGCCCGTATTACCTGAGCCAGGAAATGGCGCGCTGGACCGACGTTGTGGTCGCCGACTACAACTACTATTTCGATTTTGGCGCGATGCTCTTTGGCTTGGCCCAGCTCAATCAATGGCGGGTCGCGGTGCTGGTGGACGAAGCCCATAACCTGGTCGAGCGCGCGCGTTCGATGTACAGCGCCAGCCTCGATCAGTACAGCCTCAAGACCCTGCGCGAGAGTGCGCCCGAGGTGCTGAAAAAGCCCTTGCAGCGCCTGAACCGTGAGTGGAACGCCTTGCACAAGGACCAGCTCGCGCCGTATCAGGCCTACGCGGCCAAACCCGACAAGCTGCTCCAGGCCCTGAGCCTGTGCGCCAGCGCCATGGGCGATTACTTCAACGAGCATCCCGAAGCGCTCAATGGCGACCTGCAAGCCTTCTACTTCGAGGCGCTGCAATTTGCCAAGGTGGCCGAGCTGTTCAATGAGCACTTCATCTTCGACATCAGCAAGCGCTCGCTCAGCGGCAAGCGCAGCAGCTCGACCCTGTGCCTGCGCAACGTGGTGCCGGCCGAATTCATCCGGCCCCGGTTGACCGCCGCGCGCAGCAGCGTGCTGTTTTCCGCGACCCTGAGCCCACGTCACTATTACGCTGACCTGCTCGGGCTGCCGACGGACACCGCCTGGGTCGACGTCGAATCGCCGTTCCAGGCCGAGCAATTGCGGGTGAGCATCGTCGAGCGGATCTCCACGCGCTTTGTGCACCGCCAGGCGTCGCTGGAACCCATCGTGGCCTTGATCGCCCAGCAATTTGCCGAGCAACCCGGCAACTACCTGGCGTTTTTCTCAAGCTTCGATTACCTGCAACAAGTGGCGCAGCTGATGGCCGAGCGTCATCCGCAGATCGCGCTGTGGTTGCAGTCGCGGGGCATGGCCGAGGCGCAGCGCCAGGCTTTTCTGGACCAGTTCACCCAGCACAGCCAGGGCATCGGCTTTGCGGTGCTGGGCGGCGCGTTTGGCGAAGGCATCGATTTGCCCGGTGCGCGCCTGATCGGGGCGTTTATCGCCACCTTGGGCTTGCCGCAGCTCAACCCGGTGAATGAACAGATGAAGACTCGCATGGGCGCGATCTTCGGCGCGGGGTATGACTACACCTATTTGTACCCCGGTATCCAGAAAGTCGTGCAGGCGGCGGGGAGGGTGATCCGCAGCCAGCACGACCGCGGGGTGGTGATGTTGATCGACGACCGTTTTGGCGAAGCGCGGGTGCGGCAGTTGTTGCCCAGGTGGTGGTCGATTGATATTTGACAGGTGGACTGCGGTCCATGTGGGAGGGGGCTTGCTCCCGATAGCGGTGGGTCAGCTACACATAAGCTGGCTGATACACCGCCATAAGCTGGCTGATGATCGTTCCCACGCTCCGCGTGGTAACGCAGCCCGTGACGCTCCGCGTCACCTGTGCGCTTGACGGGACGCAGAGCGTCCAAGGAGGCATTCCCACGCGGAGCGTGGGAACGATCAGATCAGGGAGGGGTTTAGACCACTTCCAGATACGAGCTTTGTATTGACCGCGCCAACTCGCGCACGCTGTCGATAAAGTCCGTCAGCCGTGTGTGCAGCCCGTCTTCCAGGATTTCATCGATGCCCGTGTACCTGAGCCGCGCCTCGAACTCCGCCGCCAGGCGCTGCGCCGTGCGCCCGTAGCTGCCGGGCAGGTCGGCGAGGATATGGCTCAGTTCCTCGATGCACGCATGCAGCGAGCGCGGCACATCACTGCGCAGCAGCAGCAACTCCGACACCGAGCGTGCATTCAAGGCGTTCGGGTACAACTCGGTATACGCTTCGAACGACGATAACGCGCGCAGCAGGGCGCTCCACTGGTAATAACCGCGTGCCGACAGGTCGCTGACTTCCTCGGACTCTTCACCAAACATCTCATAACGCGCATCCAGCAGGCGCAGGGTGTTATCCGCGCGCTCGACAAAGGTGCCCAGGCGAATGAATCGATAGGCGTCATTGCGCATGATGGTGCCGGAAGTGGCGCCGCGAAACAGGTGCGAGCGTTGCTTGACCCAGTCACAGAAGTGGCTGATGCCGTGTCGCGCCAGGCCGCCGGCGGCGATGCTGCGCATTTCCAGCCAGGTGGCGTTGAGGTTTTCCCACATGTCGGCGGTGATGCGTCCGCGCACCGCATGGGCGTTGCTCCGGGCGGCGCGCAGGCAGTTGTAGATGCTCGCCGGGTTTTCTTCATCCAGGGCGAAGAAATGCAGCATGCGTTCGGCGTCCAGTTGCGTATGGCGCTCCAGGTAACTGTCCAGGGTGCCGCTGCTGAGCAGTGACATCGCCAGTTCGTCCAGCCCATCGCTGCGCCCGGCCTGGGGCATCAACGACAGCGAATAGCTGACTTCCAGCATGCGCGCCAGGTTCTCGGCGCGTTCCAGGTAGCGGGACATCCAGTACAAGTCTGCGGCGGTTCTACTCAACATACTCAGCCCTCCACCACCCAGGTGTCCTTGGTTCCGCCGCCTTGCGACGAGTTGACGATCAGCGAGCCTTCACGCAACGCCACGCGCGTCAGGCCACCGGGCACCAGGCGCGTTTCCTTGCCCGACAGCACAAAGGGGCGCAGGTCGATATGCCGTGGCGCGATGCCGTTTTCGACAAAGGTCGGGCAGGTCGACAGGCTCAGGGTTGGCTGGGCGATGTAGGCGTGGGGCCGGGCTTTGATGCGCTGGCGGAAGTCCTCGATCTCGGCGGCGCTGGACGCCGGGCCGACCAGCATGCCATAGCCGCCGGAGCCCTGGGTTTCCTTGACCACCAGGTGCTCAAGGTTGGCCAGCACATGGGACAGTTCCTCCGGCTTGCGGCACTGGAAGGTCGGCACGTTTTGCAGCACCGGCTCTTCATCCAGGTAGAAGCGGATCATGGCCGGGACATAGGGGTAGATCGACTTGTCATCCGCCACGCCGGTGCCGATGGCGTTGGCCAGCACCACGTTGCCGGCGCAATACGCCGCGACCAGGCCGGGCACGCCGAGCATCGAGTCGGGATTGAACGCTTCGGGGTCGAGGAACGCGTCGTCAATGCGCCGGTAAATCACGTCCACCGCCTTGGGGCCGTCGGTGGTGCGCATGAACACCTTGAGGTCGTGGACGAACAGGTCGGCGCCTTCCACCAGCTCCACGCCCATCTCCCGGGCGAGGAAGGCGTGTTCGAAAAACGCGCTGTTGAAGCGGCCCGGCGTCAGTACCACCACGTTGGGGTTGTCCAGGCGGCTCGAACTTTTCAGGGTCTTGAGCAGCAGGTTGGGGTAGTGGTCGACCGGCGCAATGCGCTGCTTGGCGAACACTTCCGGGAACAGGCGCATCATCATCTTGCGGTCTTCGAGCATGTAGCTCACGCCGCTGGGGGTGCGCAGGTTGTCTTCAAGCACGTAGTAGGTGCCGTCGCCGTCGCGCACCAGGTCCACCCCGGAAATATGCGAATAGATGCCCCGGTGCAGGTCGAGGCCGACCATTGCCTGTTGATAGCCCTCGTTGCCCAGCACCTGGTCGGCCGGGATGATTCCGGCCTTGATGATGCGCTGGTCGTGGTAGATGTCGGCGAGGAACATGTTCAGCGCATTGACCCGCTGGATGCAGCCGCGCTCGATCACGCTCCACTCGCTGGCGGGGATGCTGCGGGGGATGATATCGAAGGGGATCAGGCGCTCGGTGTCCTGTTCGTCGCCATAGAGGGTGAAGGTGATCCCGGCGCGGTGGAATAGCAAATCGGCTTCGCGGCGTCGCTGGGCCAGCAGTTCCGGCGGCGTGTTGGCCAGCCAGCGGGAGAAATCCTGGTAGTGCGCGCGGCAAACGCCTTGCGCGTCATTCATTTCGTCAAAGAAAGATCGAGCCATTCCAGTACCTTGTCAGTGCCGAGGGGAGCGCGGGGGGCACTGCCGCTTTTAAACGCATTTTTTATGAGCCCGTGGTCGAGGGTGCCAACGGGCCTGGTCCTTACTTTCTTATGGGGTCGGCTCTGGGTCGGGGGGTAACGAATGCTCCTGAATGTGGGCAGATGAATGGTTTAAGCAAGGCGTGTGCCGGAACCGCTGAGGCACGGTGATTATCCCGTGGCGTGGGCGTTTGCCGCCGCTGGCTGCGAGGCGGCCCTCACCACGGCGCCTCAATTTGGTGCGCGACAAACTTGAACTTCCCCCAGACGCGCTTCTTCTAATAAGCCTTGAAACCTTGTGGAGCCCCCGTCGTGCCCAGAATCATTTCGCCCAACTCCCCGGAAGCGGCCCTGACCGACCACAGCGAGCACAACGCCAAGATCTTCGGTTCGCCCAAGGACCGTCTCGACTTCTATCGTCGCGAGATCCAGTACGAAACCAGCATCCTGGCCAACCGCACCGACGCCTACCTCACCGCCCAGTCATTCCTGGTCATTGCCTTCGTATCCGGGATGGGCAATCTCAACCCGGAGTGGGGCAAGCTGTTCACCCTGCTGGTGCCGGCCATTCTCGCCGCGCTGGGGATCCTCAGCTCACTCAACGCTTGGCCGGGCATACGCGCCGCCTACGAGATCATCGATCACTGGCACTACAAGCAAAGCGAGCTGCTGCGCAGTGAACCGGTGATGGGCATGGCCTACGATGACTCGCCGTTGTTTTCCGAAATGGAGTCGACCCACAAGGGCTATCGCAAATCGCTGCTGTTTTCCATGCGCGCGCCTTGGTTATTCATGGGGTTCTGGCTGGTATTGGGCATCTACGCCTTCTACATCCAGGTTGACAATCCACTGCACTGAGCAATCGGACTGAACTTCATTCGGTAACGCAGCGCCTTAGCATTACGGCGTACAGATTCCCCACAGGCCTGCAAAGAGGTGTGCCATGACGACAAACAACGATCCCCAAACCAGTAACCGCAACGACCCAGCGATCGACGGCGGCGAGGCGGCCCCCAGCACTGGCGCCGATGCCCCCAAAGATCCAGCGCCGGCAAGCGACCCAAAGGCCAAGGAAAACGACTACAGTCCAGACTTCAAGCCTGAGCCGCTCGAGCCCAAGCCTGAAACCGATGCCGATATCGATACCCAAGGCGGTTAGAGGAGATGGTCATGTCAAAAGAACTGGACGAAGAACTCAACGACCCCGGCAATGAAGACCCAGGCTCGTTGATGGACGATGCCGAAGTGCCGCTCAACGACCTGGATGAAGCGGCGGACGTCGGCAACACCGAGGATCAGGACTGATCCGTCGGACGGGTAGAGGTTGAACGAGGGGCGATCAGCCAGTCTTCCAGGAATGGTCGGCCCCTGGTTTCACGTTGAATTTATGGCGAAGCGGGAAATAATGCTCGCGCATTTTACTGATGTGAAGGCGCAGCAGCAGGGGCGGCTTAATGCCCCGTTCTCGATATAAGTCCAGGGCTCTCTCTTCGTTATTGACGACCGGCCCAGACGAGACCAGTTCTCCGTCCACGACATTCGTATCTTTTGAGAACCCTTCCAGTCCCAGCTCATACATATCAGGTCGTTTTGCCTTGAGTGTGTCGTTGAGCAGGGTAGGGCCCGTCGTTTCGAATAGTTTTTTCCCGTATTCGTCGAGATCAGAGGTAAATGCACCACCGTCGGTAGACTGTCGGGCCACCGGGCGGTTATTCACAAAATAGGGTTTGTTCGCGGCAAAGCGCTTGTGCATTTCCGTGATGACTTCTTTCATCAACGGGTTGCCAGGCTGGGTGGCAAAGTTACTGTTGTTATAGAAAGGTTTGAAGTCGGTGGACCGATGCACAACCGGGTGACCGAGCAGGACATCATTGGCCCCCGCCATCAACGCGCCGGAATCGACGTTGGTCTGGATGAGGTCATCGGTGTCCAGGTAAACCCCACCATGCTTGTGCATGATTTGATAACGCGCGATATCCGAAGTGGCCGCCAGGTTTTTACCTTGTCCTTGACGGAAATAATTGTACATTTCGTCATTTTTCAACTGTATGTAGAGGGCATCCTCACGAAAGTTCTTGACCGTCACGCCGGGGGCTTTGTCTTTCAGGGTGGTTTTTATCTTTTCAAAAATTTCAGGGGTATCGGCGTCAACATGGATGATTGAGGTGTATCCGGGCGCACGTCGGCTGTTTTTAGCCAGGTTGTCGGCCAAACGGGCGGGGAGGTCCTGGCCGGCCCAAAAATAATGCAAGCTCTGGGGTAAGGGGGTGACCTCTTTCGGGACTTTCGGGATCGCCGACACATCGACGAATTGGTAGTGATGAGCGTCTGCCTTTTTAGCGCGCAGAAAATCATTAATGTTGCCTTGCTGCCACGCTCCTTTAGGATTTCGCCAGAAATAGGGAGCGTCCAGGCCTGAAGAGACACCTCGCCAGGCGCCGTGTGTACTGTCAAAGTCGACGGCGTGGTCGACGCCCTTGACGTTGATCCTGAAAGGCGGGGCAGCGTTTTCCACCACCTTGATACCGTCCATCGGCACGACATACGTGTTATCGCCCAATTGCCATGGTGTATGAAATTCCTTCGCGCCCCCCAGCAGACCGACAGACCTGGAGCGAGGCTCCCACCCGGAAATGCCGAGATCCTTGACCGGTATGTCAGGGCCCTTGCCTGTGGGGTGGAGGATGAATCGCTGGCCGTCCTTGACTTTGGATTCATACAGCGCTCCATCGACCTTCACATATTCCTTTTTACTGCGGCCTTGATACACGTTGCCCTGCAGGCCTTTGCTCGAAAGCTCTCGCGGCTCGATGTAGTTGGCTTGATACCCCAGCAAATCGGCATCCGCGACCCGTACTTCGCCACTGGCCGCTACCCGACTGGGGGTGAAGTCTTTCAATGGAGGGCCGATAGGTTGTTTTTTCAGCGGGTCGTATTGATGCCAATTGCCCTGGAACATCACAACGTTGCCTTCAACGCTCTTCTGTCCGACCTTGAATGTGCCGGCGGCTGCCAAGCCATGGCGCTGGCTGACGGTCGTTATCACGTCGTTGCTGCCGATCGCGTCCAATCCCCCCCGTGGGCCAACACTGAACTGCTCGAGGGACTTGCCATAGGCCTGTTGCGTACGCGGGTCAAACGCAAACCACCTTTGCGTGCCTTCGTCGAATTTGGCCAGGGCAGGAATTTCATTGCCGTTACCTGCCAACTTGTAGGTGCCTTCGGCGATATCGGGCCTTTTGGCCAATTGCAGCAGGTCGACGCTGCGGTGGTGATTGCGCAGGTGGTTAATACCCTTATAGCTTGCGTTGACGGCTTTTTTTCCAAGATGCAGGGCACCTCGCGCCAGATCAGCAACCCCGTCCAACGGGTTCAGCGCGCCGAGTGCTGCTCGGCCGATGATTCTGACGACCTGACCTGCTTTTGCGAGCGTCGATGCACCCCTCGCCAGGGCGCTCAGGCCTTTGACCGCACCGCCGAAGCCCACCACGAAACCAAAGATATCAATAGCCAGTTCGACGGCACCTTCCTTGATGTTGCCCGCGATCAAGTTCTCGATGCTTGACTTGAAGGGAATCAGGCCCACCACGATTGCTTCAATGGTCTTATGCAGGGGGACTTGGGTATCAAAGGTTGTCGCCCCTCGGGCGTAACGCTCTACCTCGGGCAAGTTCATGTCCGCAAACAGCGTGTCGATGATGTATTGGGTACTGGCGCTGTTGAAACTGTCAGGCGCACCGTGCCCGGCTGTTTTCCCGTCGGGCAGTGCCGGCGGTTGCGAACCCTCAGGTTTGACGGTGTCGTACCTTTGGCCCAATTGAGGAAGAGTGCCATTTCTAGGTGGGTATTCGACGTAAGTCTGATCGGGCCGCCGAGTCACGGTGCCCTTGATCCGATCAATCGCGTAGGTCATTTTCTTGCCGTTGCGCTCGGTGTCGAACAGCAGTACGCCTTCTTCCACGACCCTGGGATGATCGTCTCGGTAATACCTGATGAGCTTGCGAACGGGCAGTTTGATGAACGCCAGGTTCTCGCGGTCTTCCAGCGGAAGTTTGGCGATCATCTGTTTGAACTGTGCGGACTTGATTTTCTTCAAGGCGCTTGAGAACTCAGCGTATTGCGGCTCGAACAGCTCTCTGGGGCGTGGCAGGGTTTTCAGCGTTTGAGTCACCTTGTCAAGGTCGAACTCTTTTGATGAGGATACCCAGGCTGCTGGCCGTGAATCTGGTCGCTCCTCGTTTTCCCTGGATACGAAAAGATTTTTGAAGTTGCGTGCTTCTTCCGACCAGAACTCCTCCCGGTTGGGCGTCCAGAAAAGCGGTCGGCCATCGATGTAGCCGTCCAGTATCGAGTAAGGCCCGGGGAACCGTTTATGGGGAGGGTCTATGGTGATGCATTTTTTCTCGAACAGTTTGGGGTCCATGTCCGGCAGCGCTTTTTTTAACTGCGCCAGTGCTATTTCTTTGGCCGTTGGCAGGTTGCCGAGTGATGTTTCGCTAGCCTCCCTCAGTTCGTTGATCATCGCACTGAACGTTTTGCGCACTTCGCCCATTACAAGGGGGGTGAGCGGTGGTTTTCTCCCGTTGGCGATGGCCCAATCCTTGAGCGCGTCATTCTGGGCAGCATATTCAATGTGGCGCTCTTGTTCACTGATCGGTGCGATGCTGCTTTCAAGCATGACTTGCGCAAAGGTCATGCCTGCCGTCGAGCCTGGCGCTTTTGCTTCGATGCGCGAAACAGCGGTGGCGAAACTGACCCAAGCGTGAGTGCCGATGGTGACCTCCTTCGGAATATCCTTGATCAGGAATTCCGGCGCTCTGCTGGTCAGCAAAAGGTGTGCTTGAATGGCGGCGGTTTCGGGGGACGAAGCCCTGTCGCTGGCGAGCAGATGATCGGCCAATGCCTTGACGACTGTTGAGGCGGTTTTGTTGGTGTTTTCAGCGCTGACCAGTCGATAGCCTTCGATGGTCAGTCCATCGCTGTTCTCTGTGTTTTTCTCCAGGCCCATGGCGGCGAGCAACCAATCGTTGGCGCTGCCCTTGATTTCGCGCGCTTCGAATGCAGCCTGAATCGCCTCTCCCAGGGCCTTGCTTTTAGGGGATTCGATCAAGGTATCGATCAACTTGCGTGGATCGTTGAGGTCGGCAGCCGTGACCCTCCTGCCGTCGAGCAGATATTCCAGGACATTCTTGAAGGGGCTCACATTGATGTTGCCGAACTTGCCTGCGCCGATGTCTGCCTTGAGCTGCTGCTGGCTTTGCGTATCAAGCGGCACGGGCCAGGCCAGCGCCCCGCCCAGATTGCCATTGGGGGGCGAGTAGGGCGGCAGTGTAGAAAGCGATGAGATCAGGTTTTCCAGCTCGATGTGATTGCTGGGGATGTCCAAGCCATGATCCCGCAGATAGTCAAACACACTGATTGTGTTCGCTGGTTGATGGTCGGCGGAGGGGTAGGTGGAGGGGTAGGTGTTATGAGCAGGCAGGGAGAGTTTCTTGCGCTTCAACTGGTTTTCAAGATCATCGGGGTGTTCGAAGCCGTCCTTGGGCAAAGGCGGCAGCTCCTTTAGTTCGAAGACGATCTGATTGCGGATGAGGATATCGCCCACTAACGCTTGCTGGTGCAGGAGCGCGTCCTCGCTGCGGGATTCGATCAAGCCAGCGTCGGTGCCAGCATCAAGGGTCTTGAAGCTTGAGTTGCGCAGAATGCCGTGCGCCTGTGTACGCAGGTCACTCGCCGTCAGCGCCGGCGGCTGTTCCTGGTAAAAACGCGCGATTATCGATCCCGGAATTTGCACATCCTGAAGAACCTCCTGAGGCATGAAGGCTGTATCAGGATACCCGGCGCAGATAACCTGTGCCGCGTGAAGGATAGGCCCACGGATAGCGGCCCATTGCCGGTCTTCTGGACCAACCGTGTGCAGTTTCTGTTGGGGGTCAAGGTGGCGCTTGAGCTTGAAGGAAACTTGCCCTGACTGGGTGTTGAGTATCAGCGACGAAACGTCGATCCCTTTGTCTTGAGCCCACTGAACAACGTCGGGTAACTGAAGGGTGTTTTTCAACTGCTCGCGCCACTGGCCGAAGGTGGAGTGTGGGTCAATCGCGTTGATACGCACATCCGTACCGGCCTTGGCCGCGCGTAGCATTGCAAATCCATACTCGTTGGCCAACTCGCGATCGCCCGTGACACGCGAGTTATCAGCAGTTTCCAGCGACGGGGTTTCACGTTTGGGGCGAGAGAGGGGCTCGGATGGGATGTCCGTGCGCGGGGCGTACGAAGCGATGCGGCTCAAAGTGGGAGTCATGTGTGCTGTCATCTCAGGGGGCAGGATGGTTCCAAGGCGTAGATTTGCTTGGTTTACCCCTGAGTAACTCTCGAACTTCATCGGTTCCAGCGTTTGTCAATACAGAGTTATCCGTTTATTTCCAATCGGCGTCTCTTCATTTTCCCATCGCTTGGCTGCGGCGCTCGTACCACGCCAGCATCGGCTGAGTGCTCAGGCCATGCACGACAATGCTCAAGGCGATCACCGATACCGTGAGGTCCACGGCTACCGCGCTGCTGGTGCCGATCAGGCCGTGATTGAGGGCATAGAACAGGTAGAAGATACTGCCGATCCCGCGAATGCCGAACCAGCCCATCAAGCCGCGTTGGCGAAGATCGATCAGGCGCCCCCAGGGCATCGCCAATACGCTCAGCGGCCGGATCACGCAGAACAACAACGCCGCTATCGGCAGGGCGCGCCAATCCCAATGACTGGCAAGCACGATCCCCAGCACCGTCACCAGGAACACTTCCATCGAACGCTCCACCAGCCCGCCGAACGCGAGCATGTCGCCCATCATGACCCCGGCGGCAATTTGCGTGTCTTCCAGCGCACTGACATCGCCGTGCAAGGCTTTTTCCGGCGCCACTTCCAGATGCCCGACCACGGGTTGGGCCAGGTGCTCGGACGGTGTCTGCGCTTTGCCGCTGGATTTGAATTCGGCCTGGCGCAACCCCAGCCCGGCGGCGAATACCGCCAGGAAGCCATAGCCACCCACGGCTTGCGCCGCCACGTAGGCCAAGGCAATCAGGGCCAGGGTCAGGTAATCGTTGGGCGACAGGGTGCTGTCGGCATTGGCGATGCGCATGCGCAAGGTCACACGCCCGATGCCCCGGCCCATCCAATAGCCAATCAACAAGCCGGCCGGCACCGCCCACAGCAGGTTCTTCAGTACCCAGCCACCCAGCCAGTCACCGTCGAAGCCGCCGTGCTGCATGAACAGCAGCGCAAAAATCACAAAGGGAAAGGCCGTGCCATCGTTCAGCCCGGCTTCACCGGACAAGCCGAAACGCAACGGGTCATCGTCCTGGGCATTGTTGACCTGGACCAGGCCGGCCAGCACCGGGTCGGTCGGGGCGAGCATCGCGCCGACCAGCAATGACGCGCCCCATGACAACCCCAACAGATAGTGCAACGCCAGGCACACGCCGAGGATGGTCAACAGCATCACCGGCCCGGCCATGCCGAAGGCGATACGCCAGGTGCGATGCTTGAGGGGCAGGCGCAGTTTCAAGCCGCTGACGAACAGTGAAAACAGCACCGCGACTTCGGTCAGGTGCTCCATCCAGCGGGCCGAGCCCTTGATGTCCAGGTGCAGCAGGTCCGCACCCAGTGGGCCGATGGCGACCCCCAGCAACAGGCACACCGCCGAGGTGGTCACCGGCATCCAGCGCAGATAGGAGGAGGTGAGGGCCAATATCAGCAAAATAGCCCCGAGTACGGCCATCCATAAAATAAACGTCATCAAGCGTGCATCCGGCCGTGGTCTATGCAGGTTGGAGAGGCATGGCCGGATACAGGTTCAATGTGGTTTGACGCAGGCTAGCCGCAGCATCAAGAGCGCCGGAGTCCTCGGTCAACGCGCGGGTGCCAGGCGCTCCAGCAGCAGGCGCTCCAGGGTGGAAGCCGGCAACGGTCGGCTGAACAGGTAGCCCTGGATCTGGTCACACCCGGCCTCCTTCAAAAACGCCAGCTGATCCTGGGTTTCCACGCCTTCGGCCACCACCCGCAGGTTCAGGCTGTGGGCCAGTTCGATGATGGTGCGGGTGATGGCCGCATCCTGTGGGTTGGTGGTGACTTCGCGGATGAACGCGATATCGATCTTCAAGGTGTCGATGGGAAAACGGCGCAGATACGCCAGGCTTGAATAGCCGGTGCCGAAGTCATCGATGGAGATTTTCACGCCCATGGCGCGCAGGCGCTGCAGGCTGGCGATGGTGCGCTGGGTGTTTTCCATCAGCGAGCTTTCGGTCAGTTCGACCTCCAGGTAATGGGCCTGAACCCCGGTCCTGGCCAGGGTGTGGGCGATATCGGCAATCAGGTCGCCTTCGATCAATTGATGACCCGAGACATTCACCGACACCTCCACAGCGCCGATAACGCCGCGTTGCCAGGTCGCGATCTGTCGGCACACGCTGTCGATCACCCAGCGCCCGACAATCACGATCAAGCCCATGCTCTCCAGTATGGGAATGAACACCGCCGGAGACACTGGCCCATAGCCTGGGCGCTCCCAGCGCAGCAACGCCTCCAGGGCGCATATCTGGCCACCGGCCAACTCGATCTTGGGCTGGTAGTGCAGGGTGAAATCCTGTTGCTCAACCGCCAGGCGCAAGTCCTTTTCCAGGTCCTGGCGCGCCAGGTCGTGCACGCTCATGCCGGTGGTCTGATCGGTTTGCCGCTGCAGTTGCTGTTCGAGCAACAGGCTATGGTTTTTCAACTGGTCGCCACGGGCCTTGAGCCGCAGCAGGTTGCGCACCCGCAGCCATAACTCGACGCGCTCCACCGGCTTGCTGAGGAACTCCTCGGCGCCGGTTTCCAGGCCACTGACGCGGGCGCTGGACTCGCTCAGGGCCGAGAGCATGATGATCGGGATGCTGGCCGTGGTTTCATCACCCTTCAAGTGGCTGGCCACTTCGTAGCCGTCCATGCCCGGCATCATGATGTCCAGCAGGATCAGGTCTGGCGGCTGTTGCGCCACCAACAGCAGGGCTTCTTCACCGCTGGCGGCGCTCAGGGTCTGGTAGCCCTCATGCTGCAGCAGGGTTTCCAGCAGCTTGCGAACCTGGGGTTCGTCGTCAACGATCAACAGCGTGGCGGGTTGGCTGGCCATGGAGAGGGCTCATGTGAGGGGGTTGATAGTCTTTTGCAGCAAGCTGTCGATCACCTGGTACAGCTCTTTGTAGCGCAGCGGCTTGATGATGTAGGCATCGCAACCGGCCAGGCGGGTTTTTTCGCGGTCCTCCTTCATCGCCATCGCGGTCAGGGCGATCACCGGGATATGGGCGGTGATGGGGTCTTGCTTGAGCAGGGATGTGGCGGCCAGGCCGTCCATGCCCGGCAGTTGGATGTCCATCAGGATCAGGGCCGGTTGTTTTTCCCGGGCCAGGGTCAAGCCGATTTCGGCATCGGCGGCCCACAGCACCGTGTGCCCGGCGTTGATCAGCAGCAAGCGGGCCAGGCGCATGTTGGCCTCGTTGTCTTCGACGATCAGGATGTCGGCCATGACGCCTCCGGGGCACGATGCAATGGCAGCCACACTACGAAGCGCGCGCCCAGGCCCACGCGACTGGCCACAGCGACGCTGCCGCCGTGCAGGTCGGTCAGTTGCTTGACCATCGCCAGCCCCAGGCCGGTGCCTTCAAACTTGCGCGCCAGGCTGCTGTCGATCTGGCTGAAAGCCTTGAACAGCTTGCTCATGTCGTCTTCGGCGATACCGATGCCGGCGTCGCTCACGCTCAGTTCCAGAAACCGCTGGTGCGCGCTGGGTTGCAGGGCGAAGCCGTGGGCTGGCCAATCCCCCGGTACCTGGCCGACCTGGTCGCGGCTGACTTCGCGCACCGCCAGGGTCACGCGGCCGCCGTGTTCACTGAACTTCACCGCATTGGCCAGCAGGTTGTAGATGATCTGCTTGGTCTTGCGCAGGTCCAGCGCCAGCACGCCGAAATCCGTCGCGCATTCGAGCTTCAACTCGATGCGCTGCAGCGCGGCCTTTTCCCGCACGATCAGCAAGCTGTTGGCCAGCAACCCATCGAGCGCCACGGCCTCCAGCTCCAGGTCCATCATCCCGGCCTCGACCTTGGACAGGTCGAGAATGTCGTTGATCAGCGACAGCAAGTGCTGCCCGCTGGTGAAAATATCGCCGATGTATTCGCGCTGCACTTCGCTCATATCGCCCACCAGGCCATCCTTGAGCGCCTCGGAAAAGCCGATCACCGCGTTCAGCGGCGTGCGCAACTCGTGGGACATGGTCGCAAGGAACTCGGACTTCATGTGGCTGGCATGCTCCAGCTCCAGGTTCTTTTCTTCCAACGCGCGCTCGAAGCCTTTGCGTTCGGCTTCCTCCTGCTTGCGTGCGGTGTTGTCGGTACCGATCAGCAGGTAGCCGATGATGGTGTCATGGCGGTTGCGCAAGGCGGTTACCGAGACCATGGCTGACAGGCGACTGCCGTCCTTGCGGATATAGGTCAGTTCATAAATGTCTTCGATGCCACGGGAAGCCTTGAACACCAGGGCTTCGAAACCCGGTGTGATCGGCGTGTCGAGTTCCAGGCTGAGGGCAGCGGCGCGGGTGATCAGTTCGGCAGGGTCGGAGATGTCGGCGGGGGTGATGCGGTTGAGCACATCGGCAGCGGCGTAACCGAGCATGCGTTCGGCGCCGACGTTGAAAATCTGGATCACGCCTTTTTCGTCGGTGGCGATGCTGGAGAAATACGCGCTGTTGAAGATCGCATCCTGCAGCGCACCGGTCTTGAGCAAGGTTTTCTGGCGTTTGAACTCAACGATCTTTTCAGCGCGTGATTGGGGCGGGTCGGGTAGAGGGGTGTCCATTGCCAAGCATTCCGTAAACTTCAGACTTGCCACCGGCAGAGCACGACGGCGTAGCACATGCTCACAAAAGATCGCGCGAACGCGACAACAAGAGGAGATGCGGTCTTTGGACAATAGCAGACATTATGGCGTTTTGATGGCGACGATATCCATTTGACGCGTAAAAGCCGGCATTTCAACGATTTGCGAATTTACACGGTGATGAAACGTTTCACCTGGCACATAAATGCTCACGCAAGCGCTTGCGTAAGCAAATGTATCTGGACTAGAGTCGGCAGCACTCGACAACAAAAACAATAAATCCAGGAGCTCATCCATGAGCCTTGAACCCTTGCTTGAGATGCAGGGCATCAGCAAAACCTTCAACGGTTTGCGCGTGCTCAAAAGCGTCGGCCTGAAGGTCTACCCCGGCGAAATCCACGCCTTGATGGGGGAGAACGGTGCCGGCAAATCCACGCTGATGAAAATCCTCTCCGGCGCCTATCAGGCCGACCCCGGCGGCGAAATCCGCATCGATGGCCAGCCCGTCGCCACCTTCACGCCTGCTACCGCAAAAGCCCTCGGCATCGCTGTGATCTATCAGGAATTGAGCCTGTGCCCGAACCTGAGCGTGGCCGAGAACATCTACCTGGGCCGCGAGCTGCGGCGTGGCTGGACCATCGACCGCAAGGGCATGCAGGACGGCTGCATCGAGGTGTTGCAACGCCTGGGCGCCGAGTTCAAACCCTCGACGCCGGTCAGCAGCCTGTCGATTGCCGAACGCCAACTGGTGGAAATCGCCCGCGCCCTGCATGCCCACGCCCGGATCCTGGTGATGGACGAACCGACCACGCCACTGTCCTCCCGCGAGACCGACCGCCTGTTTGCGCTGATCAAACAACTGCGCGGCCAGGGCCTGGCGATCATCTACATCAGCCACCGCATGGCGGAGATCTACGAGTTGTCGGACCGGGTGTCGGTGCTGCGCGACGGCCAGTACATCGGCGAACTGAGCCGCGATGCGTTGTCGGCCGAAGTGCTGGTGAAAATGATGGTGGGCCGCGACCTCTCCGGCTTTTACAAGAAAGAACACGCCGCCTATAACCCTGGCAACGTGGTGATGCGCGTGCGTGACATGGCCGACGGCAAACGCGTGCGCCAGTGCAGCTTCGACCTGCATGCCGGCGAAGTGCTGGGCATCGCCGGGCTGGTCGGGGCAGGGCGCACGGAGCTGGCGCGACTGATCTTCGCCGCCGACCCACGCACCAGCGGCACCCTCGAAGTGGTCGGCAAGCACGTCACCCAATTGCGCACCCCGGCCGATGCTATCCGCGCCGGCGTGGTGTACCTCACCGAGGACCGCAAGGCCCAGGGCCTGTTCCTCGACATGAGCGTGGCCGACAACATCAATGTGTGCGCCTGTGTGCCGGATGCCCATGCCGGCGGTGTGCTGGATCGCAGCCATGGCGCACAGCGCGCCAACGACGCGATCAAGGCCCTGTCGATCCGCGTGGCGTCGGGCAAGGTCAATGTGGGCGCGCTGTCCGGTGGCAACCAGCAGAAGGTGTTGCTGGCGCGGCTGCTGGAGGTCAAGCCCCATGTGCTGATCCTGGATGAGCCCACCCGTGGCGTGGACATCGGCTCCAAATCCGAGATCTACCGCATCATCAATCAATTGGCCCAGGCGGGTGTCGGCATCGTGGTGATCTCCAGCGAGCTGCCGGAAATCATCGGCACCTGTGACCGCGTGCTGGTCATGCGCGAAGGCCAGTTGGTGGCTGAAGTCGGCGGGGCCTCGGGTCACGTCATCTCCCAGGAACGTATTATCGACCTCGCCACCGGTGGCGATCAGGTGGTGGTCAATGGCTGAATCGAATATCGCAACAACCACGACGGGCAAGGCTGAACGCGTACGCGAGCTGATGCGCACGGTGGGCATGTTGCCGGTGCTGGTGCTGCTGCTGGTGGGCTTTGCCCTGGCCAGCGAAAACTTCCTGACGATGCAGAACCTGTCGATCATCACGCAGCAGGCCTCGGTCAACGTGGTGCTGGCGGCCGGCATGACCTTCGTGATTCTCACGGCGGGTATCGACCTGTCCGTCGGCGCGATTCTCGCGGCGTCCGCAGTGGTCGCCCTGCAGGCATCAATGTCGCCGCAGTTCGGCATGTTCGGGATTGCCGCCGGTATCGGCTTCGGGCTGTTGCTGGGCCTGGTCAACGGCGGGTTGATCGCGTTCATGCGCCTGCCGCCGTTTATCGTCACCCTCGGCGCGCTGACCGCCATGCGCGGCCTGGCGCGCTTGCTGGCCGATGACAAGACGGTATTCAACCCGGACTTGCCGTTTGCCTTTATCGGCAACGACTCGATCCTCGGCGTGCCGTGGCTGGTGGTCATCGCCGTGGCCGTGGTAGCGCTGTCGTGGTTCATTCTGCGCCGCACGGTGATGGGCGTGCAGATCTACTCGGTGGGCGGCAACCCGGAAGCCGCGCGGCTGTCGGGAATCAAGGTGTGGAAAGTGCTGTTGTTCGTCTACGCCATGTC
Source organism: Pseudomonas sp. R4-34-07 (assembly GCF_003852375.1). Classification (NCBI taxonomy): domain Bacteria; kingdom Pseudomonadati; phylum Pseudomonadota; class Gammaproteobacteria; order Pseudomonadales; family Pseudomonadaceae; genus Pseudomonas; species Pseudomonas sp. R4-34-07. The sequence continues at coordinate 3,031,440 of NZ_CP027760.1, forward strand.
CGGCGCCCTGGCCGGGCTTGGCGCGGTGATGAGCGCGTCGCGCCTGTTCGCCGCCAATGGCTTGCAATTGGGCCAGTCCTACGAGCTGGATGCGATCGCGGCGGTGATCCTCGGCGGCACCAGTTTCACCGGCGGCGTCGGCACCATCGGCGGCACGCTGATCGGCGCACTGATCATCGCGGTGCTCACCAATGGCCTGGTGCTGCTGGGGGTATCGGATATCTGGCAGTACATCATCAAGGGCATCGTGATCATCGGCGCGGTGGCGCTGGATCGCTATCGCCAGTCCGGCGCCCGAACCTGAGTTCACTCCTACAACAATCACAAGAGAGACCGCCATGAACGTCAAACGTATCTTCCCCGTCATTGCCTTGGCTGCCCTGATGTCCCAGGCCGTGCAGGCCCGCGAACTCAAGGCCCTGGGCATCAGCATGGGCTCGTTGGGCAACCCGTATTTCGTGACCCTGGCCGATGGCGCCACGGCGCAGGCCAAGGCACTCAACCCCAACGTCAAGGTGACGTCGGTGTCGGCTGACTATGATTTGAGCAAGCAGTTCTCGCAGATCGACAACTTCATCTCATCCAAGGTCGACCTGATCCTGATCAACGCCGTCGACCCGTCCGCCATGGCCTCGGCGATCAAGAAAGCCCGCGACGCCGGCATTGTGGTGGTGGCGGTAGATGTGGACGCCAAGGGTGTGAACGCCACGGTGCAGACCGACAACGTCGAAGCTGGCAAGCTGGCCTGCCAGTACCTGGTGGACAAGCTGTCGGGCAAAGGCAATGTGATTATCCAGAACGGCCCGCAAGTCACCGCGGTGACTGACCGCGTCAAAGGGTGCAAGGCCGCCCTGGCCGGCGCGCCGGACATTAAAGTGCTGTCCGACGACCAGGACGCCAAGGGCTCGCGCGAAGGCGGCCTGAACGCGATGCAGGGTTACCTGACACGCTTCCCGAAAATCGACGGCCTGTTCGCGATCAACGACCCGCAAGCCATCGGCAGCGACCTGGCGGCCAAGCAGCTCAAGCGCAGCGGCATCATCATTACCTCGGTGGACGGCGCGCCGGATATCGAGAATGCGCTCAAGACCGACACACAGATCCAGGCCTCCGCCAGCCAGGACCCGTGGGCCATGGCCCAGACAGCGGTGAACGTCGGCAATGACCTGCTCAATGACAAGGCCCCGGCCGAAGCGGTGACCCTGCTCACGCCCAAACTCATCACCCGCGACAACGTCGGCAGCTACAGCGGCTGGTCGAGCAAGCACTGATTGACTCAAGGGGAGCGCGCCGTGGTCACCATGGACGACGTGGCAAGCAGGGCCGGCGTGTCGCCGTCGACCGTGTCCCACGTGTTGAACGGCACCCGCAAGGTCAGCCCGGCCACGGTGCAGGCGGTACAGCGTGCGATTCGGGAGCTGGGCTATATCCCCAACACCCTGGCGCGCGCGCTGGCCCGTTCCACCACCAACACCATTGGCGTGGCGATCTCGGCGCTGTCCAACCATTACTTCAGCGAGACGGTGCACGCGATTGAAACCGAGTGCGCCCGGCACGGCTACATGATGCTGTTTGTCGACACCCACGACGACCCGGAGCAGGAATTACGCGTGGTCACCGCGCTGCATCACCGGCGGGTCGACGGCATTGTGCTGGCGCCGTCGAACGGCTCGTTGGCCCTGGACTACCTGCGCGCCAATGAGCTGCCTGCGGTGCTGGTGGATCGCATGATGAGCGAGCAGTTCGACCAGGTTGGCGTGGAGAACAGCCAGGCCACCCAGGCGTTGATCGAGCACCTGATCGCCCACGGGCACCGGCGCATCGGCTTTATCGCCGGGCGTGCGGGCTTCAGCACCACCGATGAGCGGGTGGCGGGCTACCAGGCCGCGTTGCAGGCGGCGGGGCTGGCGTTCGATCCGCAGTTGCTGGTCAACGGCGGCTCCAACACCGAGCCGGCCCGCCAGGCCACCCGGCAGTTGCTGAGCCTGGCCGAACCGCCGACCGCCATCATGGCCGGCAATAACCTGATGACTCTCGGCGCCATGCACGCCCTGCGTGATGCGCAGATCGAGGTGCCGGGGCAAATGGCGTTGGTCGGCTTCGATGATTTCGAATGGGCGGACTTTTTCGTGCCGCGCCTGACCTTGATCGCCCAGCCGGTCCAGCAACTGGGCGCCCGCGCTGTCGAGCTGTTGCTGCAACGCATGGCAACCCCCACTGCACCCAAGCACAGCGTGCGCCTGGCGCCACGCCTGCAGGTGCGTAATTCCTGTGGCTGTGATTGATCGGACCCACCCCGTATGAACCGTCCTGTTTCCCTTGGTATTGACCTTGGCACCTCCGAACTCAAAGCCATCCTCATGGACCTCGACGGCAGCGTGCTGGCCCGCGCGGGCGTGCACTTGAGCGTGTCGCGCCGCCATGGCGGCTGGTCCGAGCAGGCGCCCGAAGACTGGTGGCAGGCCTGCCTGCAGGCACTGGACTCACTGCGCGCCCATGAGGCGTTTGCCCGCGTGGCCTGTATCGGCCTGTCCGGGCAGATGCACGGCGCGGTTTTGCTGGGAGCCGACAACCGCGTGTTGTACCCGGCAATCCTGTGGGACGACTCCCGCGCGGTTCAGCAGGCGGAACAACTGGGCACCGGCTATGCCGAGATCACCGGCAGCTTGCCGATGGCCGGGTTGACCGCACCGAAACTACTCTGGCTGCAACAGCATGAGCCTGACGTGTTCAAGGCGATTGATTGCGTGCTCTCGCCCAAGGATTATCTGCGCTTGCGCCTGTGCGGGGAGCGGATCAGCGAGATGTCGGACGCCGCCGGCACCCTGTGGCTGGATGTGGCGCGACGCGAGTGGTTTACCCCGATGCTGCACGCCACCGGCCTGACGCCTACGCAAATGCCCAGGCTGGTGGAGGGCGGTGCCGCAAGCGCTGGTGTCACGGCCGCTGGGGTGGGTTTGTCGCCGCAGGTGGTAATCGCCGGTGGGGGCGGCGATAACCCAGTGGCGGCCGTCGGGATCGGCGCTATCGATGCCGGTGACGGGTTTATCACCCTGGGCACCAGCGCGGCGATTGCCGCGATTACCGCGCACGCCGCCGGCAACCCGGCCAGTGCGGTGCACAGCTTCTGCCATGCGCTGCCCGAGCGCTGGTACACCATGGGCGCCATGCTGGCCGGCGCCAGTTGCTTGCGCTGGGTAACGCGCCTGACGGGCATGGCGGATGAACAAACGCTGTTGGACCAGGTGCAGGCGCAACTGCCGATCGGGCACGCGGTGCCGCTGCCCACCCCGTTGTTTTTGCCGTACCTGGCGGGTGAGCGCACGCCGCATAACGACCCCTTGCTGCGCGGCGGCTTTATGGGGCTTGGCCATGACTGCACACCGGCGATGCTCGGCTATGCGGTGATGGAAGGCGTGGGTTTTGGCTTGCTCGACGCCTGGCGCGCGGTGCAGTCGACCGGGGCCGAGGTCAAATCCTTCGCGCTCGTCGGCGGAGGGGCGCGCAGTGAGTATTGGGCGCAACTGCTGGCGAACATTCTGCAGCGGGAGGTTTTTACCCTGCATGGCAGCGAACTGAGCGCGTGCATCGGCGCGGCGAAATTGGGGTTCATGGCCATCGGGGAGGGCGCTGATTTGCTGGCGGCGGGGATGCCGGTGAAGGCGCGGTATGTGCCCGATGAGCAAGTGCAGCCGGTATTGGCGGCGCGGTATGGCAAATTCCAGGGGTTGCTTGCGGCAGCCAAAGCCCACCGGGATTGAACAGGATCATTCCCACGCTCCCGCGTGGGAACGATCAGTGTTCTGCGTGCTGTCAGTCAGTCAACGGCGGCAAGCGCCGTTTCACCGGGGTTTTCTTGACGATGGCAGTGTTGGTTTCGGCATACCCGTTGATCCGGTCGAGCAGGCTGTCCAGGTGGTCCATGGTGCGCACATGCAGGCGGGCGATGAAGCAGTCTTCGCCGGTGACTTTGTCGCATTCGGTGAATTCGGGGATTGCCTGAATCTGCCGTTCCACTTCCTGCAACTTGCCGGGCAGCGGGCGGATGCGCACGATGGCTTGCAGCAGATAGCCAAAATGCTTGGGATCGATATCGACGGTGTAGTGGGTCAGCACGCCGCGTTCCTCCAGGCGGCGCAAGCGCTCGCCGACGCTTGGCGAAGACAGCCCGGTGATACCTGCCAGAGCCTTGAGCGACAGGCGTGAGTCATCCATCAAGGCGGCGATCAGTTGCTGGTCGATGGTGTCAATCATGGTGTTCGCCTAATAAGAAAAGGTGATTTTAGGTTTTGGCCTTTTTTAGTCGCTGGAGCGGCTGTCGAGCAGCTTGCCATAATTGAACCTCACTTGAGGAGCATCAATCATGGATACAGCTGTCCGTCGCGGAACCTGGGAAATGATCGCCGCCATGCTGATCTCCGGCACCATCGGCTGGTTTGTGCTGGTGTCGGGCGTGTCGGTGATCGAAGTGGTGTTCTGGCGCTGCATGATCGGCGCGCTGGCGCTGCTGCTGGTGTGCGCATGGCTCGGCTACCTGAAGCTGGACTTGCTCAGTTGGGCCAAGTTCGGGCTGGCGGTACTCAGCGGTGTGGCCATCGTCGGCAACTGGCTGCTGCTGTTCGAATCCTACTCGCGTGCGTCAATCGCCATCAGTACGGCGGTGTACAACGTGCAACCGTTTCTACTGGTGATGCTGGCGGCGCTGTTTCTCGGTGAGAAAATCACCCTGCAGAAGATGGCCTGGCTGAGCGTGGCGTTCCTGGGCATGCTGGCAATCGTCACGGCCCATGGTGAACAACCGGCTGGCGAGGACTATTTGACCGGCATCGCGCTGGCCCTGGGCGCGGCGTTGTTGTACGCGATTGCAGCGCTGATCATCAAGCAGCTCAAGCAAGTGCCGCCGCATTTGATGGCGTTGATCCAGGTGACTACCGGCGCGGTATTGCTGGCGCCGCTGGTGCCTTGGGACCGCTTACCCACGTCGACTGATGCCTGGGCGGCACTCGCCACCCTGGGCCTGGTGCACACGGGTTTGATGTATGTGTTGTTGTACGGAGCCATTCAGAAGCTACCGACTGCGATGACCGGCGCCTTGTCGTTCATCTACCCGATTGCGGCGATTTTCGTCGACTGGATCGCCTTCGGGCATCGCCTTGGATGGCTGCAATGGTTGGGCGTGGCGGCGATTCTGCTGGCGGCGGCGGGGTTGCAGCGGGGCTGGTGGTGGCCCCGTAGCTTCGGTAGGAGCGAGGGGGACGCCTAGTTCTTGCTCGCGAAGAACGCTAACGATAACGCAGCTCATCGGGTAAACATGCGGCGTTCTCAGGTTTCTCGCGAGCAAGCTCGCTCCTACAGAGGGTCAGTGAGTGCCCTGGAAGATGATGTTTTCCGGGTTGAAATGCTCCACGGCGCTGCCCGGCTGCGGCAATCCGAGGATGTGCCCCTTGATCTTGCCGACCACGTGCATTTCGCATGGTTTGCAGTCGAACTTCAGCGTCAGCACCTCATCGCCATGGATCAACTGCATCGGCGCCACCTTGGTCTTCACCCCCGTCACACCCTTGGCCTGTTTAGGGCACAGGTTGAACGAGAAACGCAGGCAGTGCTTGGTGATCATCACCGGTACTTCGCCGGTTTCTTCGTGGGCCTCGAAGGCGGCATCGATCAGCTTCACACCGTGACGGTGGTAAAAGTCGCGGGCCTTCTGGTTGTACACGTTGGCCAGGAACGACAGGTGCGCGTCTGGGTACACCGGCGGCGGCGTGGTCTCGGCCTTGCGTCCACCGCGCGGGTGCGCGGCGACGCGAGCGACGGTCAGGGCTTCGATCACTTCACGGCGCAATGCCTTGAGCTGCGAGTTGGGAATGAAGAACGCGTGCGGCGCGTCCAGCTCGATGCGGGTGGCGTGGTACTCGGTAGTACCGAGCTGGCCCAGCAGGTCGCGCAGCGTGTCCAGGGCCTGTTCCGGCTTGTTGGCCACGCCAAACGGGCCGGGCAGGGTGACGCTGGCGCTGATGCCTTCTTCGCTGGTGGCGGTGATTTGCAACTGTTCTTCACGCAGGCGCGCCACCCAAGCCAAGCCGATACGACGCTCGGCTGAGGTCTTGAGCAGCGCCTGTTGCCAGTTATGGTCCAGATTGCGGTTCAACGGGTGATTCGGGCGCAGTTGGTGCAGGCCCGCCGGCATTTCGTTCGGTTCGACGCGGTAGCGGTAGCGCTTCTCGCCGTCTTCCTCGAATTCGCCCTTGGGCTCGGCGATGTTGGCGCGGAACCCCACCACTTCACGCTTGACCAGTACATTGAGGCCGTCGCCGTTGGACAGCGGCTCATGGGTGACCACCTGCAAGTCGCGCTTGCCGGCTTTTTCCACCACACCCACCGGCAGGCCGGTGAAGGTCGGGGTGTCGAAGGCGCCGATATCGATCTTGCGGTCGCTGACAAAGTAGTCGGTACTGCCACGGTGGAAGGTTTTTTCCGGGTCGGGCAGGAAGAAGTGCGCGGTACGCCCGCTGGAAGCGCGGGCCAGGTCCGGGCGGTCTTCGAGGATTTCGTCGAGGCGCTGGCGGTAGTAGGCGGTGATGTTCTTCACATAGCCCATGTCCTTGTAGCGGCCTTCGATCTTGAACGAACGCACGCCGGCTTCGACCAGTGCGCGCAGGTTGGCGCTCTGGTTGTTGTCTTTCATCGACAGCAGGTGCTTTTCAAAGGCGACGACGCGGCCCTGATCATCTTTCAAGGTATACGGCAGGCGGCACGCCTGGGAGCAATCGCCACGGTTGGCGCTGCGGCCGTTCTGCGCGTGGGAAATATTGCACTGCCCGGAGAATGCCACGCACAAGGCGCCATGGATGAAGAACTCGATGGCGGCCTCGGTCTCGTCGGCGATGGCGCGGATCTCTTGCAGGTTCAGCTCGCGCGCCAGTACCAACTGAGAGAAACCGGCCTGGTCGAGGAACCTGGCGCGGCCCAGGGTGCGAATATCGGTCTGGGTGCTGGCGTGCAGCTCGATGGGCGGAATATCCAGCTCCATCACGCCCAGGTCTTGCACGATCAACGCATCGACACCGGCGTCGTAGAGCTGGTGGATCAGCTTGCGCGCTGGCTCCAGTTCGTTGTCATGCAAGATGGTGTTGATGGTGGTGAAGACGCGAGCGTGGTAACGGCGGGCGAATTCCACCAGTTGCGCGATATCGCTCACCTCGTTACAGGCATTGTGACGGGCGCCGAAGCTCGGCCCGCCGATATAAATGGCGTCGGCGCCATGCAGGATAGCCTCGCGTGCGATGGCCACATCGCGGGCAGGGCTGAGCAATTCCAGGTGATGCTTGGGCAAGGACATAGTTTTTTTAGTCAGGCTTGTCACGGTCGAGGCGGGCATTGTAGCTGCGAAAAGTCTTACCGGCATCTACCACAGGGCTGTCGGGCTCATGGACCTGCCGCTGATGGCGGTGGGTCAGTCACACATGCACTTGCTGACACTGCCCCATCGGGAGCAAGCCCCCTCCCACAGTTTGATCGAGTCAGGCATCCCGACCCGGTTGGCTCCGAGACCTTCTCACTGTGTTTACCAAGGCTGTCGATATGCGCCGAACCAATGTGGGAGGGGGCTTGCCCCCGATGGCGGTGGGTCAGCCACACATGCACTTGCTGACACTCCCTCCAACAATGTTGACCGAGTCAGGCCTTGGCAGCCATTGCCGTTACCTCAACACGCATACCTTCTACAGCCAACGCGGCAACACCCACCGCAGCCCGTACCGGCCATGGCTTGGCGAAAAAGCGTTTGTAGACTTCGTTGAACGCGGCGCGGTCGGCCATGTCGGTCAGGTAGATGGTCAGGTGCATGACCCGGTCCATGGAGCTGCCGGCTTTTTCCAGCGCGACTTTCAGCGCTTGCAGGGTGCATTCGCTTTGCAGCGTGATATCGCCCAGCTCCAGGCTGCCGTCGGCGCGGGTTGGAATCTGGGTGGAGACCAGGATGCCGTTGAAGCCGATCACGTCGGAGGAGATCGAATCGGCATCCGGGTCGGGTGTGAAGGTCAGGTCGTGGTTGGCCATGGGCGCCTCGTGTTGGCAGGAACGAAAAGGCGCCATGGTCCCTGAAAAAATCACCTGGGGCAAACCAGGGGTTTACTCTTTCACGTCCATGAACTCCTCAGCCCACGCCACATAGCTCTCCGGCAATGTGTAGGTGTGGGTCAGCTCGGTCGCGCTGAGGTTCGATGTGCTGTGGGTCAACTGCCGTTGCGCGCGCAGGCTGTCGTAAGTGGCCTTGATCGCGGCGAAGTAGGCGCCATGCCCAGCCACCACGATGCGCACGCCCAGGCTCGCCAGGCGCTTGCTGTCGTGCAGCTGCGGGTTGCCGTAGGTCACCAGCATCAGCGGCACCGTGAGGTTTTCGGCGATTTTCTCCAGGTGGTCGAAGTCTTTGACGCCGACCATGCAGATCCCATCGGCACCGGCCTTTTCATAGGCCTGGGTGCGCGCAATCACGTCTTCGGTGGGCAATACGCCGGCGTTGGTGCGCGCGATGATCGACAGTTCAGGATCGACACGCGCTTCCAGAGCCGCCTTGACCTTGCCGATGCCTTCTTCGACAGAGATCAGGTCGGTGGATTTACGCCCGAATTGCGCAGGCAGCAGGGTGTCTTCAATGGTCAGCGCCGCGACGCCAGCGCGTTCCAGCTCTTCAACCGTACGCATCACGTTCAGGGCATTGCCGTAGCCGTGGTCGGCGTCTGCAATGAACGGCAACTGCGCGACGCGGCCGATGCGGGTGGCCTGTTCGACGAACTCACTCAGGGTAATCAACGCGAAATCAGGTGCCGCCAGTACCTGCAGGGAGGCGACGGAGCCGCCGAGAATACCCACCTCAAAACCCAGGTCGGCCGCGATTCGGGCAGACATGGGGTCGAAAACCGAGGCGGTTTCAACACAGATGGGCGTGGCAAGCAGTTCGCGGAAGTTGCGGCGCAGCGCTGAGTGAGAAATCTTGGGCATGGTCTTTCCTGGCTTTGGTCATCGTCAAGTGACGATCAATGTCTATTCGTGGTGGCGTGAGATTACCACGCAGACGGGCAGGGGTTGATGACGTTTGAATGCGCAAGGGGCGTCTTGCGCGGCGACGCGCCAATAAAATGCAATATGTGCATTTTTAGTGAATTACGTTATGCAATATAAATATTTTACATGTCTTTCTTATAACCTCATCGTAATGCCCTTACGACTATCGCCGAGACCGCACGCGCGGACCGACTTGACGTGCCTCCCATGGCATCTGGAGACGAACGTGCGTTACCTGTCAAAACTGGCGACCGGCATGGCCGCCGCATTGATCTGTCTCACCGCCCATGCGCAAACGCTGGTAGTGGGCGATCAAAGCTATAACGCCCAAGCCGCGATGGAAGCGGCGGGGGTGCTTGAGGATCTTCCCTACACCCTTGAATGGAAGCAATTCACGGCCGGATCGCCGGTGGCCGAAGCGCTCAACGTCGGCAGCCTGGATATCGGCCTGCTCGGCGACGCGCCGGTGTTGTTCCTGGGCGCATTGGGCGCGCCGATCAAGGTGATCGCCGTCAGCCGGCAAAACCTGGCGGGCGTGGCGATTCTGGTCAAGCAGGACTCGTCGATCCACAGCCTGGCGGACCTGGCGGGCAAACGTGCAGCCATCTGGAAAGGTTCCTGGAGCCAGCAACTGCTGCTGAGCGCACTGGATAACGCCGGCGTTGCCCGCGACGCGCTGCAGTTGCGTTACCTCAGCGCACTGGATGCGTCCCATGCGCTGGAAGGCGGCTCGGTCGATGTCATCGCCACCTGGGAGCCTTATGTGACCCAGCAGGAACGCCAAGGTGCACGGGTACTCGCGACGGCCGAGGGGTTGATTCCCGCCCAGAGTTTTATCGCCGCCAACGCCGCGGCGGTCGACGACAAACGCGCGCCCATCAACGACTTTCTCCAGCGCCTGAAAAAAGCCCGTGACTGGGCACGCCAGAGCCCGGCCAACACCAACGCCTACGCTGACGCATGGGCCAAACGCACCCGCGCCGACGCTGAAATCGCCCGCGCCTGGTTTGCCAGGGCACGCACCACGGTCGAACCGCTGACTGCCCAGGCACCGGTCGAGGCGCAAAAGACCGTGGACTTCTTCGCCAGCGAAGGCCTGATCAAGGCTTACCCGGCCGCCAGCCTGTTCGACCCGTCATTCGCCGCGGCCCTGCAGCCCGCCGTCGCCCAGGCACAGCCCTGAATACACCTAGGAATCTCTCTGACATGACCAAACGACAGCTCAAACTGGGCGCCTTGACCATGGGTTGCGGTGGGCCGGGTCGCCACAATTTGTGGCTCGACCCGCAATTGCCGGCCGACGCCAGCGTGAACATCGACTGGTACATCGATATCGCGCGCCAGGCCGAGGCGGCGTTGTTCGACTTGATCTTTATCGTCGACAGCCAGTTCATCACCCCGGGCTCGCCTTCCCATTACCTCAATCGCCTGGAACCGCTGACGCTGTTGTCGGCGCTGGCCGTGAGCACGCGGCATATCGGCCTGGTCGGTACGCTGACCACCTCCTACAACGCGCCGTATAACGTTGCGCGGCGCCTGGCTTCCCTGGATCTGATCAGCAAGGGCCGCGCCGGCTGGAACGTGGTGACCAGCGGCGATGCCGGTACCGCCGGCAATTACAGCCTTGATGAGCATTATGACTACACCACGCGTTACAGCCGCGCCGCCGAACACGTCCAGGTGGTGCAGGGGCTGTGGAACTCCTATGAGGACGACGCCTTCGTGCGCGACCGCGCCACCGGCCAGTTTCTCGACCCGAGCAAACTGCATAGCCTGAATCATCAGGGCGAGCACTTTGCGGTGGTCGGCCCGCTGAACATCCAGCGCTCACCCCAGGGGCAGCCGGTGATCTTCCAGGCCGGGGATTCCGAACAAGGCCGCGACCTGGGCGCCGCCACCGCCGACGTCATCTTCACCCATGCCGCCAGCATCGAGCAGGGCCAGGCGTTTTACCGGAATATAAAAGACAGGGCGCTGCAACGCGGGCGCGATCCGGAGCAGTTATTGATCATGCCCGGCGCGGAAATCTATGTGGGCGACACCGATGCCCACGCCCGCGAAATCGAGCAGCATTATCATCAGGTCGACCATAGTTTCGAGCTTGCGCTGAAAGAATTCGGGCGTAATTTCGGCTGGCATGACTTCAGCCAGTACGACCTGGATGCGCCATTCCCTCAAGAAAGCCTGGAGGCTGCGCGCAGCAGCTTTTTCACTGCGGCCAAACGCATCGCCGATCAGGCCCGCGAGAAAGGTTTCAGCCTGCGCCAGGCCGTAGAATTTGGCCGCCAACTGCGTCCGGGAGCCTTCACCGGCACGGCTGACACGGTGGCGCAAAAAATGGCGGATTGGCTGCACGCCCGCGCCGTGGATGGTTTCAACATCTACATCGGGCACCCGGAGCAGTTCACTCGCTTTACCCGAGAAGTCATACCGTTGCTGCAGGAACGCGGTGTTTACCGGACCGCGTATGAAGGGAGTACGTTACGCGAGCGCCTGGGGCTGGAAATTCCGCAGTTTGCACGGCGTTAAGCCGCTGCCATCGTTTGACCTGACTGCCGTGCGGATCAAGGGATGCATCCGCCGGCGTGCTATGCCTATAGTTCACTCACCCCCACAGCGCACTCAACGGCGCTGTGCAAACCAGCCGAAGACTGAGGTGAGCCTGATGAACCGTGAATTCAGCCGCGCATTGTCCGATCCCCACCAAGTGGACGCCGAGTACTTCGAGTACAGCAAGGCTGCCAACCCCATCAGTGCCAATCTCATACCGCGCATTCCCTACCACAGTTTTCCTGCCGCGCTGTATGACAGCGGCCCTTCACGCGTCGTGCCGCTGGACCTCAGCGACGCCCTGGGCTGCGAAGGCCCGGCCACAGGTCCCGGATTGTGCGCCAACTTTATGCGACTCAACCGTGGCGACACGCTGACCGTGCAACCCAACGCGACCTCCCAGGTTTTCTACGTGATCGCCGGGGAGGGCCGCGTGGTGCAGGCCGAGCATGAGATCCAATGGTCCAAAGGCTGCTTTATCGCGCTGCCGGGTTTGCAGGCGGCGCACTTCAGTGCCAGCGCGGATGCACGCCTTTACTACGTGCACGATGAACCGTTGCTGCGCTACCTCGGGGTGGTACCCAGTGCAGATCGCTTCACACCAACGCTGTACCCCGCAGCGCTGGCCAACGCCAAGCTGCGCGAGGCGGCGGATGATCCGCGTGCCCAGGACCGCAGCCGCATCAGTATCCTGCTGGGCAACCGCAACTTTCCCCAAACGCGCACTGTTACCCACGTACTGTGGGCGATGTACGGCATTCTGCCGGCCGGGTCGGTGCAAAAGCCCCACCGGCACCAGTCGATTGCCCTGGATTTCATCATTGACTGCCCGCCAGGCTGCTACTCCCTGGTCGGCACCGAGCTGGACACGGACGGGCAAATCCGCAATCCGGTACGAGTCGACTGGTCGCCCGGCCTGGCGTTCGTGACGCCGCCTGGGTATTGGCATGCGCACTTCAATGAATCCGACACCGAGGCGTTCCTCATCCCGATCCAGGACGCGGGGCTGCAAACCTACCTGCGTGCGTTGGATATTCGGTTCAGTTGAGGGAGCAACGCCCCAATGTGGATTGCATGATCAGGGTGAAATGGGATCGCTCGCCGGGAAGGTTTCTTCGATGGCCTCGTCAAGCTGGCTATCGCTGACAGCGCGGTCCTGCACCTTTACATGCGACTCGCAATGGCATTCGGCACTGGGGCATGCCTGACCGCGTGGGTGCAGGTCGGCGCAGGCCTGGCTGCAATAGGCTTTACCGTCGCGTTGATAGCGCGCGGCATCGGTCACCTGGCAACTGCAGCCTGGGCAGGCGCATGGCAAATCCGGGGTGGCGTGGTTCATGAGTCCTCCAATTGTCAGTCATGGTTGAAGCGTCCACACCTAGTTTGATAAGCCGAAATCCAAGAGTTTAAAAAAAACAGGGTAGGGGTGACGAGCGGCGGGTGTGCGTGTGTGAGACAAGAAAACGAACCCTGCGCTGCCTCGTGCGTCTATGGTGATAACAACGATCACACAGACGCGAGGAGGTTTACCCATGATTGATTACCCAGCGGGCGACACCGATTCAGAAGCGCGCAACCGTTCGATCGGTGATGCCATAGGCCTGGCCGCCGATGAAGTCGAGTTGTGGGTGGCTTCGGTGGAAGAAGACGGCAGCGGCATGGGCTATGTGCTGACGTTTTCCGCGGACACGCCCAGCGAAATCCTCGCCAAGGTCGAGGGGCTGGGCGCTGATCGCACGATCAATATCGGTCCGATCGATTGATTGCCACAGGGCCAGGATCATTCACACCCTGGGAGCAGGTCAAATGAGTCGCCCGCTGTTCATTTCGCTGGACGGGCCCAAGGGCACCGGCAAGACCACGCTGCTGGAGGCTGTTACCTCAGCATTGAGGGCAGACGGCAAAAAGGTGATCCGACTGTGCGAAAAAAAGAGCGATCCCCATCGGGGTGAAACCATGGCGCTGGTCAACCAGCTCGTCAGGCATCCCAGCCCGGCACTGGAGTTGGCGGTGTGTGAGCGATTTGCTGATAGCCGTGGCTGGATTTCCCGGCATGTACTGCCCAAACAGCCTTCTGACAGCATCATCCTGATTGACCGCTGGTACCCGTCTGACGCGGCGTTTCGGCGCCTGATTCCGTTCGCAGAGATCCTAAAGATGAACATGGAGCATGGCGTGCAGGTGCCAGATCTGCATGTCGGGGTAGTCACTGACGCTGAAACGTCATGGGCGAGGGCGGCAGCACGAACACGTGGGCTGGGCAGTACGGTGCTGCACTCCCTGGAAGAACAGGTGGCCTGCACGCTGGGGTTCGAGCAAGCGGTTGCCGATCACGGTTGGGTGCTATGCCGTAACGAAGGATCGATCGAGGACGCCACGGCGCAGGTGGTTGCTGAGATCTATGGCGTGCTGAGTGGGCGCTAGCAGTTCCGTATCGCACTGTATCTACAGGCCCTGCGGATACTTGCGGATTCAATAGACCGCTTTACCGACACATCCGCGATACTTGCAGGCGATTCAATTGGCTCCAGCGAGGGACACCCCCTCGGCCAATTGAGCAGGTAGCGCCATGTTCTTGATCGCCTTTCTCGGCGGCATCGTCACGGTACTCAGCCCGTGCATTCTTCCCGTCGTGCCCTTTTTATTCGCCCGTGCCGATCGCTCGTCAGCGTCGGTGGTGTGGACACTGCTCGGCCTGGCGCTGACCTTTGCCCTCGTGTCCAGCCTCGCCGTGGTCAGCAGTGACTGGGTAGTGACGGCCAACGGTATCGGTCGCCAGCTCGCCCTTGTGGTGCTGGTAGTGTTCGCCTTGTCGTTGCTTTCCGCCAAGGTCGGTAATGGATTGATGCGGCCGTTGACGGCACTGGGTAATCGCCTCGATCCCGCCACGCGCAGATTGTCGGGGCCCGGCGCATCGCTGCTGATCGGGGTCGCAACCGGCTTGCTCTGGGCACCGTGCGCGGGGCCCATCCTCGGGATCATCCTGACCGGCGCAATGCTTCAAGGCCCGAGCGCGCACACCAGCCTGCTGCTGTTGGCCTACGGCTTGGGCAGTGCCGTCTCGTTGGGCGTGCTGATCTTCGCGGGCCGAGGCCTGGTGTCTCGGTTGAAGTTGTCACTGCCCGTGATCGCCTGGCTGCGGCGCGGCACTGGTTTGGCCGCGCTGGTGGTTGCGGGGGTGATCGCCAGTGGCTCGCAAAGCCAACTGCTTGCCGGCACTTCATCCCAGGGCGCTGCCAGGCTGGAGCAGTCGCTGCTGAGCGGCGTGCCCAAAACCATTGATTACCTGGTGGACAGCGTCAAGGCCGCGACCACACCTGACGTGAGTGCGAAGGGTGAAATGCCGTCCCTGTCGGGTGCTGTCCAGTGGCTGAATTCACCCGAACTGAGCAAGGAGGCCTTGCGGGGCAAAGTGGTGCTGGTGGACTTCTGGACGTTCGACTGCATCAATTGCCAGCGCAGCATTCCGTATGTGAACGAGTGGGCACGCAAATACGAGAAGGAGGGGCTGGTTGTCATCGGCGTGCACACCCCGGAGTATCCCTTTGAAAGGGTGATAGACAACGTGCGCAAAAACGTAGCGAAGCTGGACCTCAACTACCCGATCGCGATCGACAACAACTATGCGATCTGGCGCGCATTCGACAATCAGTACTGGCCCGCACACTACCTCGTCGACGCCGAAGGCAAGATCCGCTACACCCACTTCGGCGAAGGCAGCTATGACACTCAGGAAAAAGTGATCCAGCAGTTGCTGGCGGAGGCTAAGAACAAGGGGTGATCACCGGGCGCCCGGGCTCGCGACGGAGCGGTGTGCTATGGCAAGACGGTCAGATGACGATGTTATGTGTAACCCTTGCGTGCAGCATATGCATTAACTTCTCGATGGAGAACGATCGTTCGATCGAGGTCAACATACCGGTCTGGATGTCGAGCGTTGCTTCGAGCCGACTGAAGACCTGCTCCCAGTCGCGTGTATTCAATTCAACCCAGTCGAGGGCCGTAACCTCTATAGGGGCCGCGCCGGTAACATTGCAGATCGTGTGAATGATGAGTTGGCGAATGAAGTAAGGAGTCATGAGCGTAGCCATTTTATGATGATATTTGGTTTGAAAAATAACACTATTTGGTAAAAGTTAAATTAACTAGGCAGAGAGATCTAGCTGGAGAATGGCAAGTTTTACTTTATGTAGGATGGCGGCGTAATATATTTCCTATATTTTTGTAGGAGTCTTTATATTTGCACCATAATCATTAGTTGGTTGGGTATCCAATGTAGTGTGTCCAGCTATTGCCTGCACAGTAACCTCAAGGCTCTAGTGTTTTAAATGTTCTTTGAGTACTAAACCATGCCTACACACGAAGAACCGATCCACGCACCCAAGGTGGATCGACTGCTGCGCATTCGGAGGATGGAAGCCCTGGGGAATCTTGTCCTGCCCGTCTTTCCGATCGCCCCATTGCCGACCGCAGTGCCGGGCAACCTGGCACAGGCGGATGACGCGGTATCAATTTACGCGGCCGCTTTTGAGAAGGCTTTTCCGCAGTTGATGCGCAGCGTGGAGGACGTTTGTGGCCCCGCGCCCTGGATCGTGCGTAGCGCAGGTAACGAGGACCTGGCGAATCACGTCAATGCCGGCGGCTACGAAAGCCTGATATGTCCCGAGCCACAAGCGTTGATACAGTGCATTGCCGCTGTGGCCATGAGTGGATTGACCGAGCATGCACGACGCCAGCTTGCGCTCTCGGAGCGTGACGATCATGTCGGGGCTATTCCATGCTTTGTGCAGCCGCTGCTGAAGATTGGTGTCTGCGGCGATGTCGGTCACGATCATTCGCCGTATCTGGACACGGCAGTTCTCGATCACATGGAGGCGGTATGTAACGAGCTGATGCAGACGTTTGACTTCATAGCGATCGATTGCGAATGGGGCCTTGAGACGACGCTTGGTTTTGTGTCCGTGACCACCGTCATGCCGAGAAATCCACAACTGATGAACGTCGCGCATACGATGGGTTTCGGTTTTGCCAGCGCTCAGAATACCGGCTCGCTGGCGACGGCCTTGGTCCTGCGTCCGGCCTGCTCAAACCTCAGGCTATGGCGCGGCCGCCATCTGCGCGAGACGACGGTGCTACGGATGCATCTGCTGCAGGCGCGGCCGGCGTATGCTGACGATGCATTTCGCGATCGTTATGTGTTGACCGATGTATGCCGTGAAGCGTTGATCGGGCGCTACGATGTCGTGGAAGCAAGCTTGTTAACGCTGGGTGCCCAATCCTCGGGCCGCGCACTGGTGGCACCGAATCTTATGAGCGCTTGGCGTCGGTATCTTGCGCTCAGTCCAGGGGAGCAGGCCGATGTGGCGGTGGTGATAGTCGACGAAGGCAGTGCGGAGGAACACGCAGGTATCATGTTCCGCCAGCAGGGGATTACGTGCGTCAGGATGGACACACGACGCATGCCAGCCGGAGCCGACTGCGTTGTATTTGATCGCGGCGCCTGCATTCTCGGCGACTGGACGATGCTGCGATCAATTCAGAGTGAGCTACGCCGAGAGTTGGTGTTGCCTGACGACTGTGCCCTTATCTTCACCGATGAAGTGCTGGTACCTGGCGGCGAGCTGACGCGAGACTGCATCGATGTCCTCGCCCAGTTGCGTCGCCTGCCGGTCGCGCGTGAAGTCAAGGAGCAGCTGTTCGCACGTAGCGAACAGCCGATGCCGGCGAGGTGGATGCACCGCGCCGATGGCGTAGTGGAGTCACCCTCTTTGCTCGCGGCAATCGGGCGGTCAAAGCACCCAGGGTATGTCGGCGAATGCTGTGCACTGACTGAATTTGCGAGAGACTACCAACGTGCCGTCCAAGTGTCACAGGATGCGCCGCCGCGCGAACTGCGCACACTGTACGCGCTGTCGTCTGTGACACGCACGTTGGTCGCGAGTGGTGACCTTCGAATCGTCATGGCACTGCTCGACTGTGAGGTGGCGGCGTCCTGGGTACCGCCGCAAACGTTGTGCCGTCTGCTCGATTCGGCAACCGTGCAATTGAAGGCGCTTCGACGCGACAACGCCGTGTTGGTTCTTGAAAGCGTATCCTTCGTCAGGACGGAGTGCGCGCGACTGCCGGTTTATGTGTTGGAAGACGCCGTCTCTTACCTCGACGCATTGGCGCACGCTCTTGAAGACGGCTTGTTTGCCGACACGATGATATCCATACATTCATTGGAGTTGCCGATCGCAAGTGCAATCCTGCTTATGCGGCAGGCGCTCGATAATCCTACTGTCGTTGAACCGGTGGACGCATTCCGGCAGTCAGTCGCGTTGTTTAGAGGCATTGTGTCGGGTGGCGATGCGACGACAAGGCTTCCTCAGCAACTCAACGATACTTATTTCACACTCCGGGGCGCGCTGCACAAGGCAGGTCTGGAAAACGTCGCCGAGCAGATCAGAGGATCGCTGGTCGAAACGTACGACGCCTCATTAAAAGGGCTACTCGGGCGCGCGGTGGAGGAGGGCGACGACAGCAGCTACCGCCGCTACCTCAACGTGATGCAATGCTGGATCGAATTCCTGAGCATCGGATCGCTGTCTGAGCGCGATGCCGTGGTGCTTAAGTGCTTTCAAACTTGGCTGCGTCAGTGGACTGATGAGGCGATCCCTGAGTCATTCGAGATACAGGACCGTAACTGGCAGTTCGAGTTTGACGCCATTGTGGTTTCCCGCGAGACCGCGCAGCGATACGAAAATCCGCATGTTCTACACAATCTGCTCCACCAATACGCTCTAGCGGGACTACGGCTTGATACGCTGGGGCTACCACGACGCGTACAAGCGCTCGAGCACTTTTGCTCGACGTTTAGTAGTCGCTCGACGAAGGTTCTGCGTTTCGAGCGAGAGTTGCTCGAGATCCAGATTCCGATGGGAACGCACAAGGCGAGCTACGTGTTCACGCCAAGGCAGATCTCGGTAGAGTGGACGGAGCCGCCTGATTGCCCCGATGGCGAAATCGCGAGGATCCTGGCGTTTGAAATATTCCTGGATCGATTCCGCAGTTCGATGTTCCCAACAATGACGATCCGGCGCGAGCAAGTGCTGGGTACCTGGACGCTGTTCATCCGCCTCAATGCGCAAGGATCAGGTCCCTGGAATTACGAGCATTTATGGCACTTTGTGGTCGCCACGCGTTTGCTATTCGACGCCTCTTACGATTTCTCGTATGTCGCCAACGAAGCCGTCGACGCTTTCGCCGAACATTTCGACGGGTTGGAATGGGAGGCGATACTCACCACGCTGATAAGGCATCGGGCGGTGCTTGAAGACGCGTCACAGTACGTTGCCTTGCATGCCCTGCCGATGTCGTCGACGGTCGCCGCTATTGCGCAGAGCCGGGTCGTTCGTGGTCTGCTCTTACGTTGTCAGCGCAGGGGGTTCGATTACTGCCGGGGCTTAATTGACGGGTATGCACGTTGGCTGAATGTGGAGGCCAAGAACGATGGGCGGTGGTATGAACGCTATGAGTCGCTTCGGCAGGCCAGTCTTTTCCTGGCGGCCAAGTGGCCAGGCAAGGCACTTTCGGAGCTCGCCAGGCGGGTCGTGTTCAATATCGGCGATGACCTGATCGCGGCCTGCCTGTTCAAACGCTCGGACCTGGCGGATGACCTCCGGCAAATCGTGGCGGTGAGATCGTCAACACTGTCGGGAATGCCGGGGATGATCGTGCGACATGCCCCCGAAATTGCTGTGGCGGGCCGTGGTGTATCGGCTCTGGCTGAGCAACTGGTCGGCACTGGAGTTCGGTTTCGCCGCGCTAAACATTTTTTGGTCGCTCGGTTCGGCGACCGTCTTGATCAGGACCTGTTAGCGGCTCTACTACGGGACTTGGACACGGTTCCGTGGGGATATACCGCCGCCGTTGAGCAGGCCATCCAGACGCAGCTATTGATTCGCGGGCCTGTCTGTCGATTTGAACTGGAAAAAGGCATTGATTGGACGACGCTGGATTCGTGGCCGACTGTTGTGCAAAGGCATCCCGCCTACTTAGGGCCGACCGTGTGTTGACCCGAGAGCCTCGGCGGCAGTGTCAACTGCGCACACAGACCGCCACCCTCCCTGTTCCCCAAGCGCAGAGAGCCTTGCAGGCTAACTGCCAGTTGTTGCGAAATCGCCAGGCCCAGTCCCGTACCACCGGTTTCCCGGTTTCGCGAGTTCTCCACGCGATAAAAAGGTTTCAGCACTTCGGGCAATTGGTGGTCAGGTATGCCGGGGCCACGGTCCAGCACTTGAATCAGCAGCCCACCGTCCGGCTGGCGCTGTGCGAGGATTTGCACCTCTGATCCGAACTTCAAAGCGTTGTCCAAGAGGTTCACCAACACCCTGCGTAGCGCATGGGGGCGGGTATCGATGGCTGCGCCGCCGTCAGCCTTTAACTTCACTAGCTTGCCGGTATCGAGGTAGTCAAAGACCAGGCTTTCCAGAAAGGAATCGACATCCACGCGCCGGCTGGGCTCATCGGAACCCGCCATGCTCCGCGCGTAGGCCACACCTTCCTGGACCAGGTGCTGCATTTCCTCCAGGTCGTTGCAGAGCTTGTCCTTTTCCATCGAATCGTCCATGAACTCCGCGCGAAGCTTCATCCGTGTGATCGGGGTTTGCAGGTCGTGGGAAATCGCTGCCAACAGCTGCATGCGTTCCTTGACGTAGTTCGCAATGCGCTCCTGCAGGGTATTGAAGGCGACGGCCGCGTAGACCACTTCGATTGGCCCTTCCTCCTTGAGCGGTTCGCCCTGGCCATTCGGATCCAGGCCGTCTACCGCCTGGGAAAGCCGCGTCAGTGGCCGTATGACCGTGCGTACGGCGAGCCAGGTGCAGACGAACAGCAGCAACAGTTGCGCAACCAGAACTGCCGGTAACCACGGTGATAGCGGCATCACCAAGGGTCTTACATCAATCGTCAGGGGGCTGCCGTCCTTGAGGCGCAAGTGGGCCTGATAATGAGGGCGCGCATCGGCAATACCGCTGAAGCTCAATGGGTAGTCCCGGCCCAGCGTGGCTTGCATGGAGCGCACGGAGACGGGAGCGCTGGTCATGTCCATTGGCGTGCCCGGCTGGCCCTCATCAAGTTCGTATCGGTAGTTGGGGTGTTCCAGGCGCGGCAACCATGCCTCACGCTCATTGGCCGGCAACCGCTCCAGTATCGCCAGTGAGGTGGTCAGGTCTTGTTCGAAATTGTCCAGCATCAACATCTTGGCACTTTGGTAGCGCTCATAGAACTGCAGCCCGAATGACAATCCATGGGCCACCGCCAGGCTCACCAGGAAGATCAGTGTCAACCGCGAGGCCAACGTGCGCGGCCAACGCGTCATGGTCATGGCTGTGCTCCTGACACTTGCACCGCGTAGGTAAAGACATAGCCCTCGCTGCGAACAGTCTTGATGTAGGCGGGATCGCGGGCATCGTCCTGCAGCCGGTGGCGCAGCCGGCTGACGAGCAAGTCAATCGATCGATCAAAGAGGTCGGCGTCCCGGCCCTGGGTGAGGTTGAGCAGCTGATCGCGGTTCAGCACGCGCTGGGGGTGATCGAGGAAGACGCGCAGCAAGCGATACTCGCCGCCACTTAACGTCACGATGGTGCCTTCGCTGTCCAGCAGGTGTCGAGCCGTGGTGTCCAGCCGCCATTTGCCGAATGCGAGCAGCCGGCCTGCTTCGGTGACGATCAGGTTGGGCGGCAACATGCGTGTGCGACGGAGCACGGCATTGATTCGCGCCAGTAACTCCCGGGCGACAAAGGGCTTGACCAGGTAATCGTCGGCGCCCATCTCCAGGCCGATGATTCGATCCGTATCGTCATTGCGCGCGGTCAGCATCAGAATCGGCGTGGCCTTATGCTTGCCTGCACGCAGTTCCCGACACAGCACCAGCCCATCGTCTCCGGGCATCATGATGTCCATCACAATCAAGTCGACCGGCGTGGACGCCAGAAAGGCCCGCATCTGGCGACCGTCCGCCACTACCGTCGTGCGCAGTCCGTTTTTCTGAAGATAGTTCCCCACCAGCTCTCTGATCTCGCGGTCAT
Source organism: Pseudomonas sp. R4-34-07 (assembly GCF_003852375.1). Lineage (NCBI taxonomy): Bacteria > Pseudomonadati > Pseudomonadota > Gammaproteobacteria > Pseudomonadales > Pseudomonadaceae > Pseudomonas > Pseudomonas sp. R4-34-07. Next base: position 3,053,123 of record NZ_CP027760.1, read on the forward strand.
CGTCGACGATGAGGATGTGATCTACGTGCTCCACTTGACTCACCTTTATCCCTGTTTAACAGCGTTGAAGAAGGTCGCGTCGAGTATATCCAGGTGACGCTTTCCAGCTGGTAAAACTTTTGCACCAGACTCGCCTGGGTGGGTTTGTATCGTTGTGTATCTGCGCCCCGGCCCGATACACAGTGATTCGTTCAAGGCGGTTGGTGACACATACCGGATACCTGCGGGGCGTTAAATGAACCCATCGAGAAGGCGCAGTCCTTCTTCAACTGATGGCTCATCTAACGCTCGGAGATCTCGTTATGCCCTGGAAAAACCCCGTGAGGATGGGCGTGTTTGGTTTGGCCCTGGTCGCAGGCAGCGGCGGTGCCTGGGCCGCCGAAGCGTCAGTTGCCAGTTCGGCCGCGACCCAACCCGAATCGATTCGGCCTTACCGAATTCATGTCGATGAAGCTCAACTGACCGATCTCAAACAGCGCATTGCCGCGACCCGCTGGCCAGACAAAGAGACGGTCAATGACGTCTCCCAAGGCGTGCAGCTGGCCCAGGTTCAGGCGTTGGTGAAGTATTGGGGCAACGGCTATGACTGGCGCAAGGCCGAAGCGAAGCTCAATGCGCTGCCCGAATTCATCACCACCATTGACGGCGTGGATATCCAGTTCATCCATGTCCGCTCGCGCAACCCCAACGCGATGCCGCTGCTGCTGACACATGGATGGCCGGGCTCGCAGTTCGAGTTCCTGAAGACCATCGGCCCGCTGACCGACCCTGTGGCTTACGGCGGTAAGGTCGAAGATTCGTTCGACGTGATCATCCCCTCGATCCCCGGACACGGCTTTTCCGGCAAGCCCACTGAGTTGGGCTGGGGGCCGGATCGCGTCGCGAAGGCGTGGGATGTGCTCATGAAGCGTCTCGGATACTCCCACTATGTTTCCCAGGGTGGTGATCACGGCTCGGTGATATCGGATGCGCTGGGTCGCCTGAATCCGCCGGGCCTGTTGGGCATTCACTTGAACATGCCGGCCACCATCCCGCCTGAGCTGGTCAAGCCGATCAACAGTGGTGACCCGGCACCTGTCGGGCTCAGCGAGCCTGAACGGAGGGCGTTTGAGTCCTTGAGTACGTTCTTCGGCCGCAACGCTGCCTACGGCGCGATGATGGTGACCCGCCCGCAGACCATCGGCTACCTGCTGGCCGATTCACCCACCGGTACGGCGGCGTGGATGTACGAAAAAATCGCCGCCTGGACCGACAGCAACGGTCAGCCTGAACGGGTACTTAGCCGTGACGAGATGCTGGACGATATCAGCCTGTACTGGCTGACGAACGTCGGCGCATCGTCATCGCGTTTCTACTGGGAAAACAACAACAACAATTTCAGCGCCGCCGCGCAAAACACCGCAAGCATCAAGGTGCCGGTGGCGATCACGGTCTTCCCCCACGAAATCTATCAGGCACCCAAAAGCTGGGCGCAACGCGCTTACCCCTCACTGGCCTACTACAACCAGGTTAACGAGGGCGGCCACTTCGCTTCCTGGGAACAACCGCAACTATTCAGCGAAGAATTGCGTGAGGCCTTCCGGCCACTGCGCGCCAAGCTCGGCGTAACGAAGACCGCTCAGTAACGCCTACCCAAACCCGTCAACACACCGGGCTGCTATGGGGCGGCTCGCTACGGAGAAAACCATGGAGATGACCTTGCGCAACACCCAGAATAAATCCAGGCGCCTGCGGGGTGTTACCCCCTCGCTTCTGGCAGCAGCGGTACTGCAATTCGGCGCCGTGGCGGCAGGGTTTGCCCAGGCCAGCGCTGCTGACGTACCGGCCTCCACGGTGGCCGTTATTACGCCGGGCGCTCACACTTCGCTGGGTGACCTCAAGCATGTGAAAGCGGGTCTGCTGGACGTTTCCTACGCGGAACTCGGCCCCGCCGATGGCCCGGTGGTTATTTTGCTGCACGGCTGGCCCTACGATATCAACGCCTTCGCTGATGTCGCGCCGGCTTTGGCGGACAAGGGCTATCGGGTGTTGATCCCGTCTGCCCGTGGGTATGGCGACACGCATTTTCTCTCGTCCAAGACCGTTCGCAATGGGCAACCCGCTGCGCTGGCCACCGACCTGATCGACTTCATGGATGCACTGAAAATCAACAAAGCCGTGCTGGGTGGATTCGACTGGGGCGCGCGCACTGCGGATATCGTTGCCGCACTGTGGCCGGAGCGCGTGAAAGCCCTGGTGGCGGTCAGCGGTTACCTGATCGGCAGCCAGGAAGCGGGCAAAGCACCACTGCCACCCGCCGCCGAGTTGCAGTGGTGGTACCAGTTCTACTTCGCAACCGAGCGCGGGCGTCTGGGCTACGAGAAAAACACCCATGACTTCGCCAAGCTCATCTGGAAGCTGGCGTCGCCAAAGTGGAATTTCGACGACGCCACCTTTGACCGCAGCGCGGCATCCCTGCAAAACCCGGATCACGTAGCCGTGTCGATTTTCAATTACCGCTGGCGCCTGGACCTGATCAAAGGCGAGCCCAGGTACGACGCGATCGAGAAGAAGCTGGCGGCATTCCCTTCCATCAGCGTGCCGACCATCACGATGGAAGGCGACGCGAACGGTGCGCCCCATCCACCGGCTGAAGCGTATGCAAAACGGTTCACCGGCAAGTATGAGTACCGCCTTATCAGCGGTGGAATAGGCCACAACCTGCCTCAGGAAGCGCCGCAGGCGTTCGCCCAGGCGGTGATTGACGCCGATCATCTCTGACAGGGAGCGTCACCATGAAACTCATGCATCTGTCCGGGGCTGTTGCAGCGCTTGCGCTCACCGTCGCTGGCCTCGCAATGGGCGATTCCGCTGGCGATGACGCTTCGCCGATCTACGGCGTGAAGATTCCCGAAGGCTATCGCCAGTGGCCGCTGATTGCGCCAGCCCAGGAAGCCGCGCCCTTGGATGAACTGCGCGCCGTGGTCGGCAATAACCTGGCAATCAAGGCCTATCAGGATTCAGCGCTGCCGTTTCCCGATGGCACGGTGCTGGTGAAACTGGCGTGGAAGCACGTCCAGTCGCCGGAATTCGAGCCCGCCTCGATACCCGGTGCGGCCACCACGGTTCAAGTCATGGTGAAGGATTCGAAGCAGTACGCGGCGACCGGTGGGTGGGGCTTTGGGCGTTTTATCAACGGCAAAGCGGTCGACCAGGCTCAGCACGAGACGTGTTTTGCCTGTCATCAAGCGCGCGTCAAAAACCATGATTTCGTGTTCACCCGGTACGCCCCATAACCCCAAGTTCAAGGAGTTCTCCATGAAGAAAATCATTGCCTCGCTGGCAGTCGCTGCCTCTGTGTTGGTCGGTGCTGACGCGTTCGCGCAGACTGAGAAGCCAACGGTCGTACTTGTTCACGGCGCCTTCGCCGACGCCTCGAGCTGGAACGGCGTGGTCAAAATCCTCGAAAAGGATGGCTACACCGTCGTCGCCGCAGCAAACCCGTTGCGCAGTGTGAAAAGTGATGCCGCATCCGTTGCGTCACTGATCGCGAGCATCAAGTCACCCGTGGTGCTGGTGGGGCATTCCTACGGCGGTAACGTCATCAGCGAAGCGGCTAATGACCAGGCCAACGTCAAGGCGCTGGTCTACGTGAGTGCGTTCGCTCCCGACACCGGCGAAACCGTCGCCGGCCTGGCTGGCAAGTTTCCCGGCAGCACCTTGGGGCCAACCCTCGCGGCACCGGTGCCATTGAGTGAGGGTGGCAAGGATCTGTACATCCAGCAGGACAAATTCCACGCGCAATTTGCCGCTGACGTGCCCGCCGCTGAAGCGGCAGTGATGGCCGCCACCCAGCGTCCGGTCACCGAAGCCGCGCTGAATGAGCCGTTTGCCACGCCGGCGTGGAAGCACATTCCAAGCTGGGCTATCTACGGCGACAAGGACAAGAACATTCCGCCCCAGGCACTGGCCTTCATGGCCAAGCGAGCGGAGGCTAAAGCCGTGGAAGTGGTGAAGGGCGCCTCCCATGTGGTGATGGTTTCAAACCCGGGGCCCGTTGCTCGCTTGATCGAGAGGGCCGCGTCTGCGAAATGATGAGCAGCGCTGCAAGCTACGGTATTGCGGAGCGCCCAGAGTTACTCGCACCCTTTTGCCGAACTCAGCATGATCCCGAATCGGTCAGACAGCTCCTTTCGTCCCTTGGATGTCACGGCCAGCGCTCGACTATCAAGGTCCTGGATCACCCACTCGCGGCTTATGACCGTCTGTAGAACAGCCGCTCCGAGTGCTCCGGCAAGATGTGGGCGGCGCATGCTCCAGTCCAGGCAAGAGCACGCGAAACGGCGTCGCTGGGCTCTTGCTTTTTCTATCCCGATACCGAGACCGCTCATGGCTTTTTCGCCGCTTGTCGTAAGCTGATACAGGCCTTCACCTGAAACCGGCACGGTTAACCAGCCTGACGCCATGAAATGGTCGTGCAGTTGTACTGCCAGTGTTCCTGCCATGTGGTCATAACAGGTGCGCGCGAACTGCAATCGGGTCGGGGTCGTGGACACATATTGTATCGCTGCGTTTTGGCTGATCACCATGAGAGCCTCAATAGCCTGGGCCACTTGCGCGTCAGCCAGACTGTAGTAGCGATGCCGGCCTTGGGTATGCAGCCTTACCAACCCGTCCTCTTTTAGCCTTGCCAAATGCGCGCTCGCCGTGGATGCGCTCACGTCGGCAATGACGGCCATTTCGGTACTGGTACGGGCGTGGCCGTCCATCAGCGAACACAGCATTTTCGTCCTCGCAGGTTCGGCTATCGCGCCGGCTACCCGAGAAATCGCGGTGTCATTGCTTTGAGCGTCCATATTTCGTTCCTGAGCGAATCGTCGCCATGAAGGGTGTTCGATAGTAGCTGTTCTTTGTGAACAGGATTTGTGGAATGACGCCTTTTGAAGCAGCGACCCATGCTGATCCTTACGCTTATTACTCGGGCCTCAGGCGACAAAAAGGCCTGTTATTCGATGCAGGTCTGCGTTTATGGATCGCAAGCAGCGCCAACGCTGTGGAAGCCATTCTGGGGCACCCCGACTGTCGGGTTCGCCCGCTGAACGAGCCGATACCTCCTGCCATTGCGCAGGGCGCGGCGGGCATGATTTTCGGTCGGTTGATGCGCATGAATGAGGGCCCGCGGCACCTGTGCCCCAGGATGGCTATCGAACCCGCCCTGGCCTCTGTAGAGGCGCAAAGCATCGCAGCCATCGCGTCACGCTTGATCGAGACGCTCGATAAGCCGCTCGAAGACCCGGATGAGTTGATGTTCACGTTACCGGTTTGCGTCGTTGCGGCCTTGTTAGGCCTCCCATCCAACCGGCTACAGGAAGTAGCTCGACTGACACGGAGCTTTGTCGCCTGCTTTTCGCCCTTAAGCGATGCAACTCAACTCGGTGAATCCAATTCCGCAGCCGCTGGGCTAAGCCAGTTATTCAGCGCGCTGCTGAGTAAGGACGATCAACGCAGCCGCTTCTTGAGCCATATCTGGAGCGGCTGCGAAGCCACCACCTGGAGAGATGATGAGGCATTGATCGCTAACCTGATCGGCCTGTTGTCACAGACCTGCGAAGCCACTGCGGGCCTGATCGGCAATACCCTTGTAGCGCTCAAGCGTAACCCTGGTCTGCTTGAAGACTTGCAAGCTGCGCCGATGCTCGTTGCAGACCTGGTGAAAGAGGTCGCGCGCTACGACTCGCCCGTGCAAAACACCCGGCGATTCGTTGCGAAACGATGCACTATCGAGGGCAGCCTCTTGGAGGCGGGTGATACGGTTCTAGTGTTACTCGCTTCAGCGAACAGGGATTCCTCTGCGAACCCGGACCCCGATAGCTTCTTGCTCAAACGAACTAATCGACGCCAATTCAGCTTCGGCTCTGGTAGACATGAATGCCCAGGCCAGCAACTTGCATTGACGATCGCCGCCGAGGCGATTTCGGCATGGCTACATCGCAAGCCAGCCTCGTCTGATCGTCATTATCAGTGGAGCTATTTACCCTCTCTTAATAGCCGCATTCCCTGGTTTTATCGTGATAGGGAACTCAGTAGCGATCGCAGTTATGTGTGAAGCATGGCTGCACGAAGAGTAACCGCCTTGCCTGACGTAATATTCAACGCGTCAGATGCTCCATCAAATAGTCGATAAACACCCTGACACGCAGCGGCAGGTGCCTTTTTTGCGGAAATATCAGAAAAAATGGCCGGGTCGTACCGCCGTACTCGGTCAGCACCGCTTGCAGGGCGCCGCTGTCCAACTCGTCCTGAACCGTAAAACGGTACGCCTGCATCAGGCCCGCACCGCTTTTGGCCAGGGTTGCAGTAGCGAGGAAGTCGCTCTGGCAGGTGTAGTTGCCCGAGGTTTCCAATTCCACCTTCTGGCCGTTGATGTTAAATGCCCATAGCGACCTGCGCCCGCTGCTGGGCATTTCGAACTGGATGCATTCATGGCCGTTCAGGTCTGTCGGGGTCTGCGGTATACCGGCGCGTTTCAGGTAATCGGGAGTGGCAACCACCAACAGTTCCGTGTCTTCAAGACGCCTGGCGATCAAGCCGGAGTCGTCCGGTTGCCGTCCTCTGATGGCGAGGTCGAAACCTTCCTCTACGAAATCGATGTTGCGATTGCTCACATGAATGTCGATTTTTACGTGGGGATAACGCTGGCGGAAGCTCGGCAGCAGGGGCAGCAGCCGATAGTGCGCATAGGGAGTAGGGGCGCTGATGCGTATCCGCCCCGACGGTGCATCCTGGGCACCGGTGATCTCCCGTTCAGCCTCTATCAGTTGGGTCAATGCCTGCTGGCATTGCTCATAGTAGGCGCGGCCGCCTTCTGTCAGGCGCATTTGCCGCGTGGTGCGCACAAACAACACCACGCCCAGGCGCGCCTCCAGCCGGGCGATCGAGCGGCTCACTGCCGCCGGGCTCACGCCTGCCTTGGTGGATGCAGCCGTGAAGCTGCCACTTTCGGCGGTCAGGCAGAACAGCTCGATACTGCCCAGGTTGATGTCATCGAAATAGCGGCTCATGGCACTCTTATTCATTACATAGGGTATCAATTGAAATGCTTTCTACACCATTTTTCAACGCCAGGTTGTCATTTAGAGTGCAGCCTCATCCACATTAAATGCCTCAACAGGCGGAGCATCTATGAAAGCAGCACGAACTGTTATCGTCACGGGCGCGTCCAGCGGCCTGGGGTTTGCCATCGCCAAGGCCTACCTTGAGCGCGGTGACAACGTAGTCGGCAACGCCCGCACACACGCTCGGCTGCAGGAAGCCGCGGCTCGTCTGGGCAATCCTTCCAATTTCATCCTCGTGGCAGGCGATATCGCCAAGCCGGAAACCGCACAGACCTTGTTCGATCAGGCCGTGGCTGCTTTCGGCAAGGTCGACATCCTGATCAGCAATGCCGGCATCTTCATCCCCAAGCCGGTAGGTGAATACACCGAGGCCGATGTGGACGCCATGATCAACACTAACCTGAAGGGCTTTTTCTACCCAGCCCAACTGGCAGCCAGGCATATGGCCGCCAACCACAGCGGTCACATCATTGCGATTACGGCATCCATAGCCATGCAGCCCAATATCAAGGTTCCGGCACTGTTGCCAGTGCTGATCAAGGGCGGCCTGAATCATGCCGTGCAGGGGCTCGCCCTTGAGCTGGCGGCGGCGCAGGTGAAGGTCAATGCGGTGGCGCCGGGCATTATCAACACGCCGATGCATGGCGACAGCGAGCAACTCCATGCTGCGCTCAAGGGCATGAGCCCGAGTGGCCGTATCGGCTCGCCTCAGGATGTGGTCGATGCGGTGCTGTATCTGACCGACTCCTCATTCGTCAGCGGCGCGATCCTGCCCGTGGATGGCGGCGCTACAGCCGGAACCTGGTGAACAATAGGAGAGCAGGCACATGCCGTACGTAAACATCAAAGTGACTCAGGAAGGCGTGACCGCTGAGCATAAGCGTCAACTTATCGAAGGTGTGACTGCGTTGTTGCACAGCGTGCTGAACAAGCCGCCGGCATCGACCTTCGTGGTGATTGACGAGGTGCCCACCGACAACTGGGGTGTTGCCGGCGAGACCATCACGGCGCTGCGAGTGAAGGAAAACGCCCTTAAGCCATAGCCTTCCCAGCAGCGCCTGCGTTCGGAGCGTGAGTTGGCCGCACGCTTCAGGGCTGCAAACGCCGCACCCTCCAGCCCGTATCGCTGCGGTCGTAGCGCAATCGCTCATGCAAGCGCTCCTGCCCATTCCCCCAGAACTCCAGCGATTCAAGCCGCAACTCGAACACGCAATACCCCTCGGGACGCGGCAGCGGGCCTTGCGCCTCGGCCAGTTGCCTGGCGGCGTTGCGCATGGCTTGCACGTCCTCTAAATCTTCACTCTGGCGCGATACCGATGACATCGGGTGCGTCGCATACGGGCGCTTGAGCCACGCTTCATCGGCCTTGGCATCTGGCAGGCGCAAGGCCTGGCCGTTGAGGACGATCTGTTGACTGGTCTCGCGCCAATACAGCACACCCGACGCCCACGGGTTGTCGGTCAGTTCACGGCCTTTCTGGCTGCCGGCATGGGTGCTGAACAACAGCCCGGCGTCGCTGATTTCACTGATGACCACGATCCGCGTGGAGGGCCGGCCCTGGCGGTCGGCGGTGGCCAGCGCCAGGGCCTTGGGTTCGCGGATGCCCACGCGGCGCGCACGCTCCAGCCAGTTGTGCAGCACGCTCATGGGATCGGCGGGCAGCGTCTGATATTCGGGGAAGGGCGCATCCAGTGTGCCGGTGAGGGATTCCGACATGCCTTTACCCAGCAGCGGCTTGCCTTGCAGTGAAAGGTTCATAACACAATGCTCCCCCGTCCGAACGTGACGCCATTACCGGATACCTCGACTCGCGTCAGTTGATCGGCGCTGCCCTCGGCTTTGGCGAACATCAGTGAAGGGCGGCCGATTTCCACGCCCTGCAAAATCTCCACGGGTTGGCCGAACGCTATCTGGCCGTGGCGCGCCAGGTGAATCGCCAACGGCCCGGCAGCAGAACCGGTGGCTGCATCCTCGACCACGCCGTAGGCCGGCGAGAACATCCGGCTGCGCCAATGCCGTCCCGCGCCGGCAAAACAGTTGATGGCCATGTCGTGGAAGCTGGACAGCGCACGGTGGTCGGGGTGCAGGGCCGACAAGGCTGCAATGCTCGGCAGGCCGACGAACACATGGCGCGGGCCGTTGTGATAAATCTCGATGGGAAAGGTCGAGTCGCCGATGCCCAGGGCCTCGAGCAATTCAGCGTCGCGGCCCAGGGCCGTCCAGGTCGGGATCGGCTGGTCCATGCTGGCGGCGATCACGCTGCCGTTCTGGCGCTCGAGTTCAAACGCGATGGTGCCCATTTGGGTTTCCAGGTACAGCCGGTGATTGTCGGTGTGCGCGCCCAGGGCAATGGCCGTACCCAGCAACGGGTGGCCGGCGAAGGGCAGTTCGTTGACCGGGGTGAAAATTCGGATCAGCGCATCCCCACCATTACGTGGCTTGAGCACGAAGGTGGTCTCCGACAGGTTCATTTCTCGGGCGATGCGTTGCATCTGCGGGGCCGGCAAGTCGTCGGCGTCAAAGAACACCGCGACCGGATTGCCTTCCAGCGGCACGCTGGCAAAGGCGTCGATGATGACGTAGTTGTGCATAGTTATCTCCCGGCGGCCGAAACGGAGCTGTCGACAGGTGCGTGGATGAGGGCGTGCCGCAGCAGGTCGGCGATGATGCGCGGGCCTTCCTGGGTCAGCAGCGACTCGGCATGAAACTGCATGGAGGCAAACGACGGCCCGCGCAGGGCATGGACCTCGCCGGTCTCGCTGTCGCGGCTGATCTCGACCGTGCCGATGCCGTCGATGTCCAGGCGGTCACTGGAACTTTGGGCCGCGAATGTGTTGTAGAAACCCACCCGTTCGGCGTTGCCGAACAGGTCAATCTGTTTTTGCACGCCCTGGTTGGGAATGGCCTTGCGTTGCAACTGCAAGCCCAGGCACAGGCTCAGCACCTGATGACTCAGGCACACCGCCAGGAACGGTCGCTGCTGGCTGAGCAGGGAACGGATGGCCATGTGCAGATGGTCGATTTTCGGCAGCTGGACATCGCTCGGGTTGCCAGGACCGGGGCCCATGATCACCAGGTCGTAACCGTCGAAACTGTACTCGTCGCTGAAGCTGCACACCGTCACCACCAGGCCCAGCGCCCGCAGCTGTTTGGCGATCATCGAGGTGAACGTGTCTTCGGCATCGACGATCAGCACATGCCGCCCGTTGAAGTCGGCCTGGGTCTGTTGGCGCTGCTGGCTGTCCATCAACCAGAAATCCGAGACGTAGGCATTGCGGCTGGCCAATGCTGCGCGCACCTGCAGATGGCCACCGAAGCGCGAAGGCGCCTGGTTTTTCAGTGCGGCGATCAGGCCGGCGGCCTTGGCCCGGCTTTCGGCGGCTTCGGTCAGCGGCTCGGAGTGGCGCACGATGGTCGAACCCACGCTGATGCGTACCTGCCCGCTGTTATCGATGTCGGCGGTGCGAATCAGGATTGCCGAATCCAGGGAGCGTCCGCCCTTACCATCGCTGCCGATCAGCGCGGCCATGCCGCTGTAGTACGCACGGCCTTGCGGCTCATAGCGCTGGATCACCCGGCAGGCGCTTTCCAGCGGGCTGCCGGTAACCGTCGGGGCGAACAGGGTTTCGTGCAGGATCTCGCGCACATCGCGGCGGGTCTTGCCTTCGATGAAGTACTCGGTGTGGGCCAGGTGCGTCATTTCCTTGAGGTAAGGACCGAGCACGTGCCCGCCGTCTTCACAGATGCGCGCCATCATTTTCAGCTCTTCGTCGACCACCATGTACAGCTCATCGGCCTCCTTGCGATCAGCCAGGAAGTCCATGACGTCGGTCAGGCTGGGCCCGGCGGGCGGGTAGCGATAGGTGCCGCTGATGGGGTTCATCACCGCGAGCCCATCCTTGACGCTGATGTGGCGCTCGGGGGACGCGCCGACAAAGGTGCGACTGCCGGTGTGGATGATGAATGTCCAATAGACGCCTTTTTCCCGCTCCAGCAGATGACGAAAGAACGACAGCGCACTGGCCGGGCCGTACTCACTGATCTCGGCCAGAAAGGTGCGCTTGATCACGAAGTTGGCGCCTTCCCCGGAGCCGATTTCGTTGGCGATCACTTGGCTGACGATCTCGGCATAGGTGGCGTCGCTGAGGTCGAAGCGTTCGTTGTTCAATTGAATCGGTACGTTGGGCAGCAACGCCAGCAACTGCTCAATGCCGATGGACTGCTGCTCGGTGATGTTCATCGCCAGCAGCGGTGAGCCATCGTCCACCGCTTCGAAGCCGCGTTCGGCAATCTGGCGGTAGGGAATCAGCGTCAGTACATCCAGGCGCGGGGCACCGATCGACGGGGCAGGCAAGTCGATATCGGCCAAGACCCGTGGCTGCGACATCTCGCCGATCAGCACGTTCAGCAGCCCGGGGCCGCTGGATTCCGGACGGTACAAAAGGGCAAACGGTTCGGGCGCCGGTTGCAGGATGCGTTCCATGAGGCGGGCGGCGGCTTGGCTCATAGCACCACCTCGTCGGTGGTGATGACCATGGCGCAACGGCTGGCGGCGTATTCCATGGCCATCCAGTGATGCTCCTTGCTGAAGTCGGCGATCGCGTCGGCCACGAGGAAGGGTTGGATGTCGTTGGAGTAGGCATCCACGCTGGAAATCAGTACCCCGACATGCGCATACACCCCGCACAGGATCAACTGGTCGCGCTCGCCTGCGTGCATACGTTGCAGCAAGTCGGAATTGAAGAAGGCGCTGTAGCGCCACTTGGTCAGCAGCCAGTCACCCGGTTGGGGCGTGAGGGCGTCGACCACCTCGCGGTCGGCCGGGCTGGCCTGCATGCCTGGGCCCCAGAAATCCTTGAGCAACCCGCGTTGCTCCGCGTTCATGCTGCCCGGCTGGGCGGTGTAGGCCACTGGCACGTGGTTGTCGGCAGCCCACTGGCGAATGCGCGCGGCATTGCTCACGACCTCTTCACGCAGGGCCTGGGGCAGGGGCCGCAGGAAGTAGCGCTGCATGTCATGCACCAACAGCACGGCGCGCTCGGGGTCGATACGCCACTGCGCTAGGTTGGAGGGCAGGTCGCGGGAGGTGGGCAGGGCGTAAGGGACGATCGATGGAATGCCGGTCATGGCGACAAACTCCAGTCAGAGGGAACCAAGGGTGGAGGAGGGCAGGTTTGCCAGGCCATCACCGCAGCAATGGCTTGCCTGGGGTTCAGGCGCGGGTCGCACAGGCTTGTGTAGTGGCTGGCAACCTGGTTCAGGCCGGCGGCATCGGAGGCGCACTCGCTGACGTCATCGGGGGTGGTTTCCAGGTGCAGTCCGCCGGCCACGCCACCGGCCGAGGTCACGGCATGTTTGAAGGCGGTGATTTCCTCGGTGATGGTCTGCACCATGCGGGTCTTGTTGCCGCAGGGCGCGACGATGGTGTTGCCGTGCATCGGGTCGCTGAGCCAGATGATCTGGTGGCCGGCACGGCGCACCGCTTCAACCAGCGGTGGCAGGCGGTCGGCGACCTTGTGGGCGCCCATGCGGGCGATCAGCGTCAGCCGGCCGGGTTCGCGCCTGGGGTCCAGGCGCTCGCACAGGCTCAGCAGCTGGTCCTGGGTGATGTCCGGGCCGACCTTGCAGGCCACCGGGTTGAGCACTTCGCTGAGCAAGGCTACGTGAGCGCCGGTCAACTGGCGGGTACGCTCGCCAATCCACGGCCAGTGGGTTGAGCCGAGAAATACCCGGCCCTGCTCGTCCTGGCGCACTTGCGGCAGTTCGTAGTCGAGCACCAGCATTTCGTGGCTGGTCCAGGCGGGAGAACCGCTGAGCGGCTCCTTGCCGGCCGGGTCCTTCCACCCCAGGTGTTGCATGATGTCCTGCGCAGCGTGATAGCCGCGCACCAGGCGCTGCGCATCATGCTGGCGATGGCCGCTGACTGCCTCGCGACCGTTGACCATGTCACCGCGATACACCGGCAACTCGACATCGCCGATGCGTTCGCTGTGGTTGGAACGCGGCTTGGCAAACTGCCCGGCAATCCGCCCCACCCGCACCACCGGTTGCTGGGTTACCAGCCGGAACGCACCGGCCAGGATGTCCAGCACTGCGGCTTTGCGCGTTACATGGCTGGGCGCGCTTTCATCCATGTCCTCGGCGCAGTCGCCGCACTGGATGATCATCGCTTCGCCAGCCGCGACCCTCGCCAGGGTGGCACGCAGGACCAGAATATCTTCGACGCGAATCAGTGACGCGCTGTCCCTGAGGTAGGCCTGCGCGTCATGCAATTGTGAGGGTTCGCTCCATTGAGGCTGCTGGAACGCTTCACAATTTAGAACTCGTTTCAGTAAGTCTTCCATGATGCGATCACTCTCCCAAAGGATTAAGTAGGGATGCCTTCACGCTTGATGTGCGGTACCGCAATACCCAAGGCGCGCAGTTGTTGAAAGACGTTCATGAATTCACGATTGCGTTTTACTTTGCCGTCCTCCAGTTCGAAGGAGTGCAGGAAGTGATTCTCGTAATAACCTTCCGGGTAACCGGGAAAGAGAATCTTGCCGTGACCATCGCACTCGACCCAAATATGGTTAGGGTCATCGGTTTCAAACACTTTGACGTTGTACCATTCCCAATCCGGGAAGCACTTGAGTGACCAAATAGCGTGTTCGGCCAGTTTGGCTTTGCCACTGATTACAATCGGCGCACCGGTGTCCGTGGTCCATAAGCCGCCGGAACCGTCTTCGGTGAATAGTTCATGACGGCGCAGGCGGTCCTGGCCTTTAGTGCGCATGTATTGCTCGACCGTGGCGCGGTTCTTGCGACGGAGTTCAGTGTCATTAGTTGTCAGTTGCTGTGCCGTGCTGGTAGACATGCTCAATCTCCAATGGATAAAGGGCTTATGAGGCGGGAATCCCTTCACGCTTGATGCTTGGAATCGGGATGCCCAAGGCGCGAAGTTGTTGGAAGGGGTTCATGAATTCACGGTTTTGCGTGATCTTGCCGTTGTCCAGTTCGAAGGAATGGATGTAATGGTTTTCGCAATACCCCTCCGGGTAACCGGGCACCAGGGACTTGCCGCGGCCGTCGCTTTCCACCCAGAAATGGTTGGGATTGGCGGTTTCGAACACCCGGACGTTGTGCCATTGCCAGTCTGGAAAGCACTTGTCCAGCCACACGCCGAGGGCGGCGAGTTTCGCGTGGCCTTTAAACACAAGAGGCTCCCCGGTTTCGGTATTCCAGGAGCCGCCGCTGCCATCCGGCGTGAACAGCTCATGCCGGCGCAGGCGATCTGCGCCATTAGTGCGCATGTACTGTTCAACCGTGGCGCGATTTTTTTGGCGAAGTTCGAGCTGATCATTAAAACCGCCAGTGGTAAGCGAAGCAGGCATGGGCAGCGTTCTCCTTAGTTGGATCAAGATTCAAAAATCAAGTAAATATTTAGTTAATTGCGCTTGGCCGTATCTAACAGTTGTTTTAACTGTGGTGCCTTCGCGGCTGTTCCGAGCGGTGTTGTTTATACACCCGCATTTCCTGGGCCTGGAACTACCAGATCTTGTAGTGGCTCAAGCCTGAATGGGGCAGTGCGGGCTGTCGGACAGCTTGTTGCATTATTATGAATGGGCAGGTTCATTCGTCGGCCGAGAAACAGTGGCCTATGGCTAGTTAGTTGGGTTAGACATAAGAAATCTAGTGCTAGTGCGAAGCAGTCTATGGGGCAGGAATTTTATGTTTGACATGAGTTCAGGTTGCTTTAGTCTCACGATTCCTTTCGAGCTTTATAGGTGTTCAAAATGGAATTAGGACAGCTGTTGGGATGGGATGCTTATTTTTACAGTATCTTTGCGCAAACCATGAACATGGAGGAATTCACGGCGGTTTCATTGAGGGTCTTGCGTGAACTGCGGTTTGATTTCTTTGCCTATGGCATGTGCAGCGTGACGCCGTTCATGCGGCCCAGAACCTATATGTACAGCAATTATCCCGAGGACTGGATACAGCGCTATCAGGCAGCTAACTACGCAACGATCGACCCTACGGTGAAACACAGCAAAGTCTCGTCAGCCCCCATTTTGTGGAGCAATGAGCTGTTCCGGGGCTGCCCGCAGCTGTGGTCTGAAGCCAACGATTCGAATCTACGCCACGGCCTGGCACAACCTTCGTTCAACACCCAGGGGCGTGTCGGGGTGTTGAGCCTGGCACGCAAGGACAATGTCATCAGTCTTCAGGAGTTCGAAGCATTGAAGCCGGTGACTAAAGCGTTTGCCGCGGCGGCCCTGGCGAAGATTTCCGAGTTGGAAAGCGACGTTCGTGCGTTCAACACCGATGTGGAGTTCAGCGAGCGGGAATGTGATGTGTTGCGCTGGACCGCAGACGGCAAGACCTCGGAAGAAATTGGCGTGATCATGGGCGTGTGCACCGACACCGTGAATTACCACCACCGCAACATCCAACGCAAAATCGGCGCCAGCAACCGCGTACAGGCCGTGTCTTACGCGGTCGCGCTGGGCTATATCTGAGGTTTATCGACTACGCCGAGTCGTCCAGCAGGACAACTCGGCCGGTATCATGCGGTCTCTTCCAGGAACGCCCCGGACGTGAAGGCTGAAGGTATGCGGGCGCCACGGTGGTGTTCGCGGTGAGCCGAAAGCTTGATCGCGAGGATTTTTTCGTCCTGGTGCAGGGTGACCGGCCCCAGGCGTTCGTAGTTGACCCCATTGATTTTGTAATAGCGCTCCATCGTGCTGTTGACGATGCCGACGATGGCATCGGCGCCCGCCAGGCTGGCGGTCTTGAGGCTTTTCCAGAACAAAGGCATGGCCAATTGCGGCTCGCGGGTGGTGAAGCGGGTCATTTCCCAGATGGCGGTATGCTTGGGCGGTGTGTCTGCGCAGGTATGGCTGAAGACGCCCTCCAGCAGGTTGGGGAATATTGTGGGTATCAGGCGGGCGCAGCCTACAATGCAATGATGCTCGTTGAACGCCAGGAGGTAGCGGGCGTGCTCCGTGTCGTATTGATCCCACTCACAACCGGCCTGGTGCGGCTGGATGGGCAATCGCCATCCAAGTTTCTCGACGAATTGTTCGTGCCGAAAGCGACCTAACATGAGTTTGAGCTCGTCACTCATTTCGCTCAGCGTATGCTCTTCCATGTGCATGACAGGATGTTCCTTGGGGGAGGGGCAAGTGCGGGTTTTTATAGAGGACTTGTAGAGGCTTGGCACCTACAAGATCTTGTAGTGGGCTCTATGCGCCATTTTTACTGAACTACCGAAACCCATAATGATCTAGCGTCCATTGCAGGCTCAGAAAAGATCTTTCCGGGTGAAATGAGATTTATCTGAAGTGGAACGCCGTCTCAGGCAGAGTAGGCCCCAAGACGGTGGAAACAAATGCGTTCCAATCAGGTGTTTGAGGACTGAACGATGTTGAATTTTGATGAGCGCCCCAGGGACGCGCGCGAGCCCAGCGAGTACGAGAGCCTGGTCGCGATGGGAACCCGCACGCTCGATGCCATTCCTGGGGCTATCTACCTATGTGACCGCGATGGGTGGCTCATCAGGTTCAACAGCGAAGCGGTCGAGCTGTGGGGCAGGACACCGGCGCTGGGGGAGGGCGGAGACCGCTTCTGCGGTTCTTATCGCCTTTATTCCACAGGTGGCACGCCGTTGGCCGTTGACGAATGCCCGATGGCCTCGACCCTCAACGCGGGCCAGTGCGCGCGTAACCAGGAAGTCTTGATCGAGCGCCCTGACGGATCGCGATTCGTGGCACTCATGAGTATCCGCACGCTGAGAGACCGGGAGGGACACATCCAGGGCGCAATCAACTGCTTTCAGGATGTCTCGACGCACCACGCCATCGCCGAAGAACTGCGACGTAAAAGCTGCGATCTTGAAGACTTCTTCGAAAACAGCGCCGTGGGCCTGCATATCGTCAGCGGCGAAGGCATTATTCTGCGGGCCAACAAAGCCGAGTTATCGCTGCTGGGCTATTCAGCGGGCGAGTACATCGGCCGTCATATCACCGAATTCCATGTGGATGAGCCGGTTATCGGTGACATCCTCACCAAGCTTGGCAGCGGCGATTGCCTGAACAGCTATCCGGCGCGCCTAAAAGCCAAGAACGGCACCATCAAGCATGTCGCGATTACATCCAATGGGCGCTTTGAAAACGGCAAATTCTTCAATACCCGTTGCTTCACTATCGACGTGACCCGCGTGCACGACGCCGAAACCGAGCGCCAGGAGAGCGATGACCGCTTGGCGGCGACTTACGAGGCGGCGACCATCGGCATTGCGGAAGCAGGGGAGGACGGTCGCCTGCTGCGGGTGAACGATGCCCTGTGCACCATGCTCGGTCGGTCTCGCGAGCAACTGCTGGCGATGACCTTCCTGGACTACACCCATCCAGACAGTGTCGAGCAGGACGCGGCGTTATACGCACGGCAGGTGGCGGGCGAACTGGACAATTACGTGTTGCGCAAACGTGCCGTAAAGCTCGATGGCCAGCCGATCTATCTGGATATTCACAGCTCATCGGTCAGGGCTGCCGATGGCAGGTTCCGCTACGGCGTACGGGTCATCCAGGACGTGACGCTGGCCCGGGAGATGGAACACCGCGTGCGCGAAAGCGAGCGACACATGCGCAACCTGCTGGAGGCGCTGCCGGCGGCCGTCTACACCACCGACGCCGAAGGGCGCATCAACTTCTATAACGGCGCGGCCGTCGAGTTGTCGGGGCGCACACCGCAACTGGGCGACCTGTGGTGCGTCACCTGGAAACTGTTCAACACCGATGGCACGTATCTGCCTCACGACCAATGCCCCATGGCCGTGGCGCTCAGGGAAAATCGGCCGGTACGGGGCGTCGAGGCCATTGCGGAACGCCCGGACGGCACTCGCGTGTCCTTCGCGCCGTATCCGACCCCTCTGCACGATGCCGACGGAAACCTGATCGGTGCGATCAACATGCTCGTGGACATTACTGAGCGAAAGCAGGCAGAAGACCGACAGAAAAACCTGATCGATGAACTCAATCACAGGGTCAAGAACACCCTGGCCACGGTCCAGTCCCTGGCGGCGCAAACCGCGCGTAGCGCGCAGGATGCCAACGAAGGTTATGTCCGCTTCGAAGCCAGGCTGCTCGCGTTGTCGCGTGCCCACGACTTGCTGACGAAGCGGCATTGGGGCCACACGCCGCTGAGCGTGCTGGCCCATGAAGTATTGATGCCGGTATTCGGCCATGAGCCTGGCCGCATCGTGATCACCGGTGATGCCATCGATGTGGACACCCGCGTCGCCCTGAGCCTCACCATGACCCTCAATGAACTGGCAATCAACGCCCTGAAATACGGTTCGATGTCGGTCGAGACGGGGACACTGTGCGTGAGCTGGAGCGTTCAACACCAGTCGGACGGAGCGCTACTGACCCTGGACTGGCGCGAGCACGGCGGCCCGCCAGTGAACACGCCGGAGCGCAAAGGCTTGGGTTCGCGTTTGATGCAGCGCTGCATCGAGCGTGATCTAGGCGGTTCTTTTGAACTCGACTTCGCCCGTGAGGGCGTTCATTGCCGCGTTTCGTTCATGGTCGTTGAGAACAAACCATGACCGGATTCCCAGGAACCAGGGTGCTGCTGGTTGAAGACGAAGGCGCCATCGCGATGTTGATCGAGGACATGCTCGAAGACCTGGGATGCACGGTCGCCGCCTCCGTGGCCCAACTCGCGAAGGCACTCGAAAAGGCCAGTGTGCTCGACGTAGACCTGGCGATTCTGGACGTGAACCTGGCGGGAGAACGCGTGTTTCCGGTTGCCAGTGTTTTGCGTGCACGCCACATTCCGTTTTTATTCAGCACGGGGTATGGAGCCAGCGGCCTGCCGAAGGAGTTTGCTGGCTGTCCGGTTTTGCATAAGCCGTTTGCGGAAGACGATCTTCGGTTGAAGATGGCGCTGGCGTTGAATGAGGCGTGATCAGAGCGCGGTTTATTGACGTCAAATCATAATTGTGTAGGGCGCCATTCAGTTGCCCGATTGACCGCCGATATCTATTCAAGTCGTATCCGTTGGCGGTAAACCGAGGGTCAGTCCATGTTCAATAAAACTATAAAAGATGAACTGGAGGCCAGGAAGGCCGAAGTAGTGGGTTACAAGGGATTGTTCGAAGCACTGGGCCGCTCTATGGCGGTGGTCGAGTTTGATCTGGACGGAAAGGTGCTGCGAGCCAACGATAATTTTCTCGCCACCATGGGCTATAGCGCTGACCAATTGCCTGGTAAGTCGCATCGGGACTTCTGCACCCCTGCGTTAACCCGCAGCGCGGATTACAGCCAGTTTTGGGCGCAACTGCGTGCCGGTACATTCGTGTCGGGTACTTTCCAGCGAATTAACGCGATGGGGCAGAATGTCTGGCTTGAAGCCAGTTACAACCCGGTGCTCGACGAACGCGGTCAAGTGAACAGGATCGTCAAGTATGCACTGGACGTGACTGAAAAAGTCGCTCAAGAAGCGCTGGCGCGGGGCAAACTGGCCGCGCTGGATCGCGCCATGGCTGTGATTGAGTTTGATCTAACTGGCAATATCCTCTCGGCCAACGACAATTTTCTACACACCATGGGCTACGGTCTGAACGAGCTCAAGGGTAAGCACCACCGGCTGTTTTGCGAGCCAAGCTTGATCAATAGCAGCGAATACAGCGACTTCTGGCGTCGATTGAATGCCGGCGAGTTTTTCAGTGGCCAGTTCAAACGTATCGGCAAAAACGGACGGGTAGTCTGGCTGGAAGCGACCTATAACCCGGTGTATGACGCTGACGGCAAATTATCGAAGATCGTCAAGTTCGCCAGTGATATCACCGCGCGCATCGAGCGCTTTGAAGAGGACTCGCGCGGCGCTTCCCGGGCGTACCATATTTCCGCCGAGACTGAGAAAGTCGCCGAACAGGGCGCCCAAGTCATCCAGGAAACAGCCAGAGAGATGCGCCAGATAGCCGAAAACATTGGTGCGTCGGCGCGGCTGGTCGGTCAGCTGGGTGACCGTTCCGAACAGATCACGGCGATCGTCAATACCATTCGCGGTATCGCTGATCAGACCAACCTGCTGGCCCTCAACGCCGCCATTGAAGCCGCTCGAGCGGGCGATCAGGGCCGAGGCTTTGCGGTAGTGGCCGACGAAGTCCGACAACTGGCAGGGCGCACCAGTCGCTCGACTGCAGAAATTGCCGAAATGATCGGCAAGATCCTTTCTGAAACCCGCGATGCATTCGCCAGCATGAACGCTACTCAAGAGGGCGCGCAACGCGGCGTAGGCCTGGCCGATCAGGCCGGCTCGGTGATATTGCAGATCCGCAGCGGCACCAGCGACGCCGTCGAGGCAGTGAGCATGTTCGCCTCTAAACTCGACGAGTCAGAAGTGATTCCCAAAACTGCTGTGAGTTGGGTTGGGTAAGGTAAAAGGTTAGAGCAGGTGTGTGCTTAAATTGTAAGGTTTGCACTCGCGCGTGCCTGAGCTAGAGCGCAGGCCAAAGAGAGACACTAACGTCAAGCGAGAAACGGAAAAAGGCCTGCCATTAGGCAAGCCCTTTAGTACGACTTGAATCACTTCGCTAACAGTCCATGTATGGACTTAAATAGTTTTTCTTCCAATTAATTTTGGTAATATTTTCACTATTTCTGAGGAGCTATTATGTTCCAACTTGTGTTTCTCAAGCTCAATAGTAGTCTGGCCTTGAGTTAGTACATGATTGCGCTCCGTACCTATTAGATTTTTTATAACAATCTCCAGCGCTTGGTTGTCGCAGTCGATAAGGGCAACCTGCACCCCCAGATATTTGACCTCGTTGTTAGTCAGCTCATTCTGAAAGTATTTAATGTCGGAGAGCCCAGACTTGTATAAGCGCAAAAAGAAAAAGGCGAAAACTTGCATAAATACTGCCAGTGATATTTTCGGAATAAATAAAAGTGCTAGAGTTATCAGAAGCGTTTCTGGATTATCGACATTTAAACCATCTTGCGGTTTCAACCTTGTCACATCGAAAGCAAAAGTCCCTAGCATGACTATAGCTGCTGAGGTAGTTGCAACGCCAAGAGCAAGGTTCACGCTTCCGCGCTTTGAAAGGGCATTAATCTCAGACAATAGACGTCTTCTAGAGTCATCAAACTCACTTTGGAGGGACTCGATTGTCGAATCCAGGCGCGCTTGCCTGGAACCAGAACTCTTGATTTCTTCCCATATAGCCGCACCTGCCTCCGCCTTCACGGACGCAGAAATCTCACTTGTTAATTTGCTGAGATTACCACTGAACGCCTCTGTCACATAATTTTTAAGATTGACGAAGGAATCATGCAACTCAGAGTTTTCGCTCAATTCTTCTTGGGTATTCCATAATCGCCTAAGGGCACTGGTCCGCTCTTCTTCGTTGAGATCGAATTGATCGGAGAGAAATATTCCTCCCTGCAAGTAAAAATAGGTAAGCAAACCGAAAAATAGAACAAATAGAACAAAAGACACCAGATACATCACTTCTTTTGGCATTGGAATAACACCAAAATAATAATTTCCAAAGCCACCGGACAAGAAAAAAGATACGCATAAGCTGCTGATGGCGATTAGAACAGCTTTTCTTTTTCTGCGGCTGTTTTCTAGCGTTGCGTTCAGCTCCCTGTAGTTGTTCTCAATTTTCTGCTCCAGCAACTCGTTATCAGTGTCTAGCATCTTGCTCGCACCCCAAAAAAAATGATAGCTCAGGATACAGGATGGCCACTGGCTGTGTAAGTCTCAGATTTCTTTGATTCTAGAACTCGGTGCAGCGCTCCAGGACAGTCGAACAAGAACCGTGTTTGTGTACTAGAAATCGCTCAGACGCTGCTTGGTCTTCGGATAATTTCAGAGTGGCTCTCAAAGCCGGTGCGAGTCCAACAAGTAAGCAGACATTATTCGCGAAGCCACAGTTGAGCATTTTTCCAAGCCTTTAATGCAGGTGGTACTACTCATGAGGATTCAAGGGCCCCCGTTGTAATCCATCCAACTGACGAACCGGTAGACGTACCAGGTGCTAACGAAGGTCTGACATGACTCGGTGCTTCGGCTCAAGCGACCTGAAACATGAAGATTCTCAAAAAACTGGATTCGCGATTAGGTCGCCAGCGGCTGTAGGGAGGAAAAAGGGAAATGGAGTGAATGGCCGCTTCATGGCTACCCGCGCGGTAAAATCTCAAGGTAGATATGTACGTTTAGCAGAGGTACTAGGCGCTGACTGGTTTTCGAGGCGTCAGCTACAAAAAACGCTGTTTTCGTGACAGCGCAACGCAATAGACGGTGTAAGGATGGGACGGCGAGGGCTGATTTCTTGGGAAACGGGCTTTTGTGGGAGGTTAGTCGACTCGGATGTATCGGGTGACACACCAGGACAGGTATAGCTTCAGCAAACGCAGGTACTGGTCACGAGTACGCAGATCGATTTGCGGAAAAATTGAGGTCACGGCTTTTAGCATAGATATAGAAAGCTAGGATCGCGCGCAGATGTGCCGCCGCCGTATTGTAAGCCCGGTGCGTGAGTTTGAGTTGGACGTAGATGAACGGAACGAGTATGGGCAAAGGCTACGCGTTACCAGCGTGCACGAGCAGCGGAACACGCTGACCTGAAGATAAACGGCACTGAATCAGCTTCATCGGCAGCCACCACATTGAATGACTGGCCATGAACACGGAGGACATGGCCCGTTGAGAGAATGGATGCCAGAAGCGGGTTTGTCGAATCAGTGGCTAAGACAGCTCATGAACATCTATGACATGACTTGTAATTTAACATAATATACATTATGCGAACCCATTGGTATTCCACACAGGCCGTCTCCCAGGTACATTTCAAACCTCAGCCACGCCTCTTAACCACATCCCCTCAGGATTTCCCGCATGCATGAAGCAGCCCATCACATCATCGATCTTTACGAACGTCACGCTCAAACATGGGATCGAGTTCGTTCACGGCGCCTCGTTGAACAATCCTGGCTGGATCGTTTTCGTCAGGCCATGCCGATTGCGGCTGGTCATGTCCTCGACGTTGGCTGTGGCTGCGCCGAACCCATGGCCGCTTACTTGATCGCCGCGGGTCACGCTGTATGTGGCGTTGATTCTTCCACGGCGATGATCTCCTTGTGTCGGCAACGTTTCCCGCAGCACGCCTGGCATGTGGCCGACATGCGCCAGTTGGCGTTGAATCAGCGTTACGCAGGCATTCTGGCGTGGGACAGTTTCTTTCACCTGACGCCTGATGATCAGCGTCGAATGTTCCCTATTTTCCAAGCCCATGCCCAGCCTGGTGCTGCACTGATGTTTACCAGTGGCACGGCACATGGCGTTGCGCTGGGCAGCTTTGAGGGCGAAACGCTTTATCATGCCAGCCTGGACCATGGTGAATATATTGCGCTGCTCAATGCCCACGGTTTCAGCGTCGTTGAGCAAATAACAGAAGATCCGGAATGTGGCGGGCATACGATCTGGCTGGCTGTTTTCGGCTGAAATCGACCTGTTGCCCTGCCCGTTTATATAGATATATCGTATAACTCAACTAAATGACTATTTAGTATAGTTATATCTACCGATCACTAATCAGCAAAAAAACCTTCAATAACCACCCGCCGCCGTCATCGCTCCGCCCACGATCGCAATTCCTGAACTACTGCCCAAACGTGTCGCCCCGGCTTCAATCATCTTTAAAGCCGTCGGATAATCGCGCACACCGCCGGACGCCTTTACACCAACCCCTGCGCCCACGGTCTGGCGCATCAGTGCCACATCTTCGACTGTCGCACCGCTTCGGCTGAAGCCGGTGGAGGTCTTGACGAACGCCACACCCAAGTCGCGGCAGATTTCGCAGGCCTGGACCTTCTGCTTGTCGTCGAGCAGACAGGTTTCCAGTATGACCTTCAACGGCACGGCGCCGCAGGCCTCGTGGACCAGGGCGATGTCTTCGCGCACGGCGTCCAGCAGCCCGTCTTTCAACCATCCGATATTGAGCACCATATCGATCTCCCCTGCCCCGGCGGCAATTGCCCGTTGGGCTTCGAAAGCCTTGGTGTCACTCAGACCGGCCCCCAATGGAAAGCCCACAACAGCACAAATCACTACGCTTTTATCGGTCAGGCATGACGCGGCGTAAGGTACTTGACCCGAGTTCAGGCACACGGAATAAAAGCCGTGTTCGCGGGCCTCTTCGCACAAGGTTCGGATCTGTTCACGGGAGGCGTCGGGAGCCAGCAGGGTGTGATCGATGTACTTGGCCAATGCTGCGGGTGGAAGATTGTTCATTTAACGAGCCCTTGCCTGTATGTTGCCAATGATTGTGGCGCGCGTGTCACAGTGCGCACATAAAATAGTTACAATATTAACATTTAATGTTACTTATTTAACAACAACAATCAACCCCTGGAATACTCGTGGACAGTAGAAAAGCCGAGCGACTGAAGCTCATTCAACAAGCCTTGCAGGACCAGAATGCCATTCACTTGAAGGAAATGGCCGCGCTGCTGGAGGTTTCCGAAATGACCCTGCGCCGCGATCTCAACCACTTCAGCGATCATCTGCGCCTGCTGGGCGGCTACATCACGCGAGTCGGCAACGAGGCCGGCGATTATCGCGTGGCGGAGCAGGACACGCGTCACGTTGAGGAAAAACGCCGCATCGGAAAGCTCGCTGCCCAGTTGATCCAGGCTGGTGACACGGTGTTTTTTGACTGCGGCACCACCTCGCCTTTTGTGGTCGATTTCATTCCCGATGCGCTGGAATTCACGGCGGTGTGCAGCTCGCTGAACGTGCTGCTCAAACTGCAGAACAAGCCCAATTGCCACATCGTGTTGTGCGGTGGCACCTTTCACCGCAAGAACCAGGTTTTTGAAAGCCGCACCGAAAGCAGCATTCTCGACAGCGTGCGCCTGACATGGGCCTTTGTGACCGCCGCCGGCGTCAGCCAGGAATTCGGCGTGACGTGCTTCAACTTCAACGAAGTCGAGGTCAAGCAAAAGGTCATACGCCAGGCCCAGCAGCGCGTGCTGCTCGCCGATTTCAGCAAGTTCGACACGGTGCGCACCGCTCACTTCGCCGCCCTGGAAGACTTTCATTACGTGGTCAGCGACAAAAAAATCCCCCGTGGCTACAAGGAAGTCATCCAGGCCAACGGCACGCAATTGCTGGTCTAACCCAACAGCTTCTGCCGCTCCTGCGCACTCAAGTAACCGGTGGTGACACTGAACGAAGCGCTGGCTCCAGCCGCCAGCACACGCACGTGACCCTTGGCTTTCTCGGCGTTATAGCCCTCGGGTTCACAGGTGGACGGCAGGACGAACGCCGCCACTTGCTGATCCGGCGTGTACAGGATCCAACGCGCGGCGTGCTCGAACTGTTCGGGACGGTAACGGGTGTAAAACGCCGCGCCATCGGGATGATCGAGTAGAAAATGCGCCTGGCCCGCGGCATCAGTGGCAACACCATCAAAGAAAAACACGATCTCGGGGTCGTACAGTGACGGCTGTTCAAGGCAGGCCAACTGAGTCGGGTGCTCGGCCAGTCGGGCCATGTAGGCGCTCCAGGCTGGCGTCGGCTTGACGTGGTCCGGCACGCTGGTACGCAGGCGCAGGCGTTGCACGCCCAACGGTTCGACAAACCGCGCACCGGTCACAAACGCGTAGTTCATGTGGGCCATGTACATCAGGTCCATGGGCTTTCTGGCCAGGTTCGTCACGTCCATATCGATATCGAACAAGGCCGAATCGGCGCGCAATGTGACGCTGGGGCAAGCCAGGTAACGATCGCCGAACCCCTTGGCGTACTGATACGAGCCGCCAAGGCGCAAATAGCCCTCGCCCACTTCCAGCCAGGCCGTGTCCAGGGGCGCGCAGGGCATTTCGCCGTGCAAGGCGTGCGTGTCGTCCGGTGTCGGGCAACCATTGCGCAGCAGGCCACTGTGAAACATGAAGCAGCCATAGGTGTCGATGACCGTCGGGCTGGGCCGAGGTTGCTCGAACAGGTTGTTCATGGTCAGGTTGCAACCGTCGAACTCGGCTGACCAGATCATCTGTCCTTGATAAGGCAGTACCAGCAGCTTGCCACGGCTGTTCTCCAGGCTCAGGGCCAACACACCGGACGCATAGGTCCAGGCACTGACCTTGAATGCAGGGGATTGCAGGAGGATCTTTTCCTGCTCGCCGAACACCGCTCGGTACAGTGGGATACGCGTATTCATGAGGCCACCGCCCCGGCGGCGCCCGCCGGTAAGGTGCCGGGTTGGCGCATGCACTTGAGCGCATACATCACGATCACGATAAAGCACAGTAACGGCACGCTGTAAGCCAGCTGCATGTTGCCGCCACTGGCGTCGGACAGCAGGCCCTGGAAGATCGGGATCACCCCGCCGCCTACAATGCTCATCACCAGCAAAGAGCCACCGACACCGGTGTCTTCACCCAGGCCATCGATGGTCAGGCCGTAGATGGTCGGCCAGCAGGGGCCGAGGAAAATGCTCACGCCGACTGCTGCATACACCGCCGAAATGTTCGGCACCAGAATGGTATAGGCCAGCAGCACGATACACAGCACGCCGTAGATCGCCAGGACCTTGGCGGGGTGCAGCCGCCGCATCAACAGGTTGGCGATCAGCTTGCCGACAAAATACGCGGCAAAGGTGGTCAGCAAAAACCAGGAGGCGCTGCGCTCGTTCATACCGCCCATTTGCATGGCCAGGCGAATGGTGAAACTCCACACGCCGACCTGGGCGCCCACGTAAAGAAACTGCGCCAATACGCCAAAGGTAAAGCGTGGGTTGCGCCACAGCCGGCCCAGGCTCTGACGCAGACTGCCGGGCTTGCTGCCAGCGGGCTTATTGCCCTTGCAGGCGGGAAATCGCGTAATGGCGATCAGGATAAAGATCAGCACCAGCACGGCAATCATCCACTTGTACGGCAAGAGCGTGGACTGGATCATTTGCAACTGCGCAACCGCCGCCTCGGAAGCGCTCATCTGCGTCAGTTGTTCCGTGGTGGCGTCCGTGTCCTTGAACATCACAAAGCTGCCTACGTACACCCCGGCCATTGCGCCGAAGGGGTGGAAGGTTTGCGAAATGTTCAAGCGTCGGGTCCCGGTTTCCCGTGGCCCCATCAGTGTCGAATAGGTGTTGCACGCGGTTTCAAGGAACGACAGCCCGGCGGCTATTACAAACAGCGCCAACAGGAACATGCCGTACTTGGCCGTGGACGCCGCCGGAAAAAACAACAGGCAGCCGAACATATACAGCAGGAGGCCGATCAGGATCGTGCTCTTGTAGCTGAAGCGACGCACCACCATCGCGGCCGGGATCGCTACGAAAAAGTAGCCCAGGTAAAACGCCGACTGCACAAAGGCGGTCTGGAAATCACTGAGCAGAAACGCTTTCTTGAAATGGGCGATCAGCACGTCGTTCATGCTCGCCGCCGCCGCCCACAGCGCAAAGATGCTGCACAGCAGGATAAAGGCGAACCAAGGCGTGCGGTTCAGGTAGAAGCCATCGGGAGTCGGTTGCAGCGCAGGTTTGTTCATTATTGTTCTCCGGGCTGGGTGGGGTGTTACCGCTGTTGCTGGAAACGCGTGAACGTTTCGTGGTCGGGATAAGACGTTTGCGTACCCAGCGCCATGACCGAGCACGCGGAATACGCTACCGCCTGTTCAATGGCCTGGCGGATATGGCCGTCGCGGTTCCAGTGGTGAATGAAGCATCCGATAAAGGCATCGCCGGCCCCCGTGGTATCACGGGCCACCACCTGTACGCCGGGCACATGGAATTCGCCCTCTTCGCCCACGTACAACGCACCGTGCTCGCCAAGGGTGACGATCACGTGGCGAATGCCGCTGGTGACCAGGCTGCGCGCGGCGGCCTGGGCCGAGGCCGGCGAGTTCACGACATGACCGGTGATCAGCGCCAGTTCCGATTCGTTGGGGATCAGGAAGTCCAGCTGCGCCAAATGCTCGGCGCTCAACCCGGTCAGCGCCGGTGCCGGGTTGAGCAGCACCGCGATAGCGTGTCGGTGAGCGAATTCGATGGCGTGGTAGACCGTCTCCACGTTGATTTCCAACTGCAGCACGATCAGCGTGCATTCACGCAGGTCCGCTGCAGCGGCATCGATGTCCGCCGGCGACAGATGCGCATTGGCTCCTTTGACGATCAATATGCTGTTGTGCGAGTCAGTTCGCACGAAGATCGGCGCGACGCCGCTGGAAACACCCGGCACGCGCTGCACATAACGGGTGTCGATGCCAAAGCGTTGGAAGTTGGCCACGGTGTTGTCGGCAAACATGTCGTCGCCGACCTTGCTCAGCATTAGGACATCAGCCCCCAACTTGGCGGCCGCGACGGCCTGGTTAGCCCCCTTGCCGCCGCAACCGAGGGCAAAACCCGGCGCTTCGAGGGTCTCGCCCTGGGCCGGCATGCGGTCGATGTAGGTAATCAGATCAACCATGTTGCTGCCGATGACTGCGATCTTGCTCATTGCTATTCCACCTTGTTACGGCACGACGAGGCAAAGCGTGCCGCTCTTGTTTTGTTATTTAAATAACATTAGGTGTGAATATTCAATCTTTTTTTGTGGGGTCGGATCAATTTTGCCGGATGGTCTTACCCGGTTCCCCTTTCTCCGGACAAAAAAAACCGGCCTCAGAGGCCGGCCGTTGATCAACAGGTCTACACGCTGAACCGATCCACCGACTGCGACAATTTCCCGGCCAGGCCGGCCAGCTCATCGGTGGTCGCGGCTGTCTCACCGATGACGCGGCTATTGTTTTGCGACATGCCGGCAATCATTTCCACTTGATGGGCAATTTCATTGCTGGCCAGGCTCTGCTCGCCGATGGTCCGGGAGATGTCGTTGACCAACTCCGTGGTGCTCAAGGTGGCCTGCAGAATCTCGCGAATGGCGCGCTCCACATCGGCGGTCACGGCCATGCCTTTGTCCACCTGGGCGACGCCCTCCTCCATGCTGGTCACCGCTTCCCGGGTGCTTTGCTGGATACGCCCGACCATGCTGGCGATTTCCTGGGTGGAGGCGCTGGTGCGGCCGGCCAGGCTGCGTACTTCGTCGGCAACAACGGCAAAACCGCGCCCTTGTTCACCGGCGCGAGCGGCTTCGATGGCGGCGTTGAGAGCCAGCAGGTTGGTTTGGTCGGCGATGCCCTTGATCACTTGGATGATGCTGTATATGGCCTCGGATTCCTTGTCCAGGGTGCGAATGACCAGGGCCGATTGCTGGGCGGAACGGGCAATGCCGTCCATGTCGCTGACCACTTGGTGAATCACCCGGCCGCCGTCCTTGGCCAGGGCTTCGGCCTGGTTGGCCATGTCCAGCGCGCGCCCGGCGTGGCGGGTGATTTCTTCGATGCTGGCGGTCATTTCGCTGGCGGCGGCGGCCATGGTGCTGGCGGCAGCGCTTTGCTGCTGGCTGCTGCCCGCCACTTCATGGCAACCCTGGCTCAGTCGTTCGCTCACGCCATTGACGCCGTGGGCATTGCTGCGCACCACGTCGATCATGCCGCGCAGGTCGCGCTGCATGGTGGCCAGGCTGCGAATCAATGAACTGGCTTCGTCCTTGCGGCTGGGCTCGACAATCGGTTCGCTCAAGTTGCCGCTGGCGATACTCGCGGCGATGCGGCTGGCAGCCTGCAGAGGTCCCATGATGCTGAGGATCACCCAGCGTCCCTGGGCCAGCAGCAGCAACAGGCTGGCGATCAAGACTGCGCCCAGGATCAGATTGGCGTTATGAATAGTTTGTTGGGTGGCCTCGCCGGTGCGTTCGGTATGGCTTTCGATCAACTCGCTGAAGGCGCCCATTTGGTCTTCGAGCTGACTGAAGGCTTTATTGAAGGTTTCAAGCTCCCCGCGAGCGCCTTCGGGGTTGCCCAAGGCCAGCGCGACGATACGCTCGGCGGCGCTGATGTAGGTGTCCAGGCTGGGCTTGATGTTGTCGAGATTGGTTTTGAGCGTGGCTTCCAACGGCAACTTGAGGTTGGCGTCCAGCGACTGGCGAAAGTGCTCGGCGTGCTCCTTGAGCGAGCTGTTGACCTCTGCGGCGCTGGTGGTGCTTTTGCCCAGGCCCACCAGCATGGCGGACAACACATCGGCGCGCAGCGCGTCATGCATCATGTCGGCTTCCATGTGGTTGCGCAAAACGGTCATGCTGACCTCGTTTTCCTGCACGGCAGCGCTCATCTGTCGGTTTCCAAGGTAACCGGCCAGGCTCATGACCAGGGCGGTCAGCAACCCGGTCGCAATCAACAGCGTCAAGCGTAATTTGATCGTCATGCGGATATCCCCTTACCCAAGCGCCGATGCGTCGTTACTAGCGTTATCGGCATCACTGGCTGTTAGTGAAGCTCAAGTTTGCGGATCTGCGCGGATACCTTAAGCTGGGCGTCTTTTGCTTGCCCGGGACACCCATGCCTCAACGTATTGCCCACCTCGCTTTGCTGCTGGGGTTGATCACCGCCATCGGCCCGTTCGCCATCGACAGCTACCTCCCCGCCCTGCCCACCCTGGGCGCCAGCCTGCAGGCGTCGCCCGCCGCCGTGCAGATGAGCCTCACGGTATTTTTCATGATCATCGGCGTGTGCCAGCTGTTCTACGGGCCGCTCAGCGATGTGTATGGACGCAAGCCGCCGATCTACGCCGGCCTGGTGATTTTCGCCGTGGCCAGCGTCGGTTGCGCGTTGGCGCCGACCATTGAAGTGCTGATCGGGTTTCGCGCCCTGCAAGCGTTTGGCGCGTGCGCCGGCATGGTCATCCCGCGGGCGATCGTGCGCGACCTCTATACCGGCCATCAAGCCGCGCGCTTGATGGCGTTGCTGATGCTGGTGATGAGTGTCTCGCCGATCCTTGCGCCCCTGGCCGGCAGTGTGGTGATTTCACTCTGGAGCTGGCGCGAGGTGTTCGCCGTGCTGGCGGTGGTGGCCGTGCTGTGCCTGGTGATGACCGTTGTACAACTGCCCGAAACCCACCCGGCCGAGCGGCGCCTGGGCAAAACCCTGGGCGGTGCGATCCGCAGCTACGGCGCGCTGCTGCGCGATCCGGTGTTTATCGGCCTGGCAGTGGTCAGTGGCTTTGGCCTGGCCACGTTCTTCGTGTTTATCGGCAGTGCGCCGTTCGTGTATATCCAGTATTTCGGCTTGACGCCTACCCAGTTCAGCCTGTGCTTTGCCGTCAACGCCGCCTCGTTTTTCGCCATGAGCCAGCTGACAGCCCGCCTGAGCGCGCGCTTTGGCCTGGCACCGCTGATTCGCTGGTCGGTAATTGCCGTGGCGGCCGTGATGGCGCTGCTGGCGGCCACCACGCTGTGGGGCGATAACCTGGCGTTGATGATGACCCTGCTGTTTGTCGGCTTCGGCTTTCTCGGCCTGTTGTTGCCGGCCGCCGGGGTGTTGTCGCTGGAGGATCACGGTGCGGTGGCAGGGTCGGCGTCGGCGTTGCTGGGCGCGATTCAGATGGTCACCGCCGCTGTGTCGATGACGCTGGTGGGGCTGTTCGCCGACCATACGCCCGCGCCAATGCTGGTGGGCATCGCGCTGTGCGCGGCCGCCGCCCTGCTCACGGTGATATGGACGCTGCGCCGCTTGCCGCCGCACCTGGCGAATGCTTGAACCTTACAAATCGAAGCGATCCACCGCCCGCCGCCGCTCATTGTCGTCACGCACGTCATAGCTGGCGGTGGTCTGGATATTGGTGTGATGGGCCAGCTTCTGCGCGATCGACAGGTCATGCTCCTCGATCACCCGGGTAATGAACGAGCGGCGAAAATCATGGGGCATGATCTTCACGCCCACCTGGTCCCCACGCTGGCGAGCGATGTAGTAAATCGCGTGCTTGGTGATGCGTTCACGGGTGATATGGCTGCCGCGACGGATTCGGTTGAACAGGAACGGGTCGTCCTGTTCGCCTTCCTTGAGTTGCCCGCGACGAAACTCCAGCCAGGCCTGCAGCTTGGCGAAGGCCCAGTCCGGCGCGTATTTGATCAGCTCTTTATTGCCCTTGCCGATCACGCGCAAGCTGCGCTGCTCAAAATCGACCTGCGCCAGATCAAGGTTGACCGACTCCGACTTGCGCATGCCCGAGCCGTACAGGATGCCGATCACGGCGGCATCGCGCAGGCCTTGCGGGCGCGGGTCGGCGGCGCAGACCTCCATCATTTCGCGGATCAACGTGCGGCGCAGGTTACGCCCCTGCCCCAGGCGCGTACCGGACGCGGCCTTGACCGAACGCATCTTCAACAAGTGTTCCTGGCTGATCAGGCTCATCCGCCATGCTTCGTTCATCACCCCGCGCACGGCATTCACATACAGCGACGAGGTGTTCGGCGCATAGCCGTCCTCGCGCAACGCAGCGACCAGGGCGATTACCTGTTCGGGCTGCAGCAGGTGCCAGTCGATGTCTTCAAGGTTGACGTCTTCAAAGCCCAGGCGGTCGGCGGCGTCCTGCAGCACGTAGCGCATGGTCAACTGGCTGGAGGACGCCAGGCGGGTGAGGTAGAGGGTCAGCGGGTTGCGGATGGACTCAGTCAAGGTAGATCAGCCTTTGGATTAAATATCACGAGCAATCTATTGATTAATCGCGATATTTATTGAATTGGCGAGGGCCGAGTCTAGCGCAGTCTTGGCACTGCCATCAAATCACGGTGCCACGTCATCCTCTTGCGTGGGCTGCTGGGGTTGGGTCTGGGACTGGCTCCAGTCGGCATCCTGTTTTTTCATCAGCGCAAACCAGTGCTGACGCATGAACGCCAGGTAGCTGTCCGGCGCCTTGGCAAAATCCTTCTCGTCGCCATAGCAGCCCGGCAGCGGTAGCTCGGTGCCCTGCTCTTTGTACTGGCTGACCAGCGCCTGCTGCGCGGCAACGCTGCAATCGGTCGGCAACGGCATGCCGCGCAGGGCGCCGGCGTCCTCGTCCCACCAGGCTGCGCCGTAACGGTCGACGCCGCGCAGGCGATACTTCTCGGACTTGCCGGCGTGCATGATCAGCTTGAATTCATTGGGGCTCACGTCGCTGGTGCAGGTGCGCGAGTAGCCCACAGTCGCCTGGGTCGTGCCGTCACCCAAAAGGTCGGTGACTCGGGTGGCTGCCGTGTCAAAGTGCAGCCCAGCGTCGAATTCGCACTGGCGCACATCGTCGTAAAGCATCCACACGCGCTTGGGATGCTCGCCGGCCAGCAGGTACTGGGCCGCGTAGACAAAGGCCGACTGGGTGCCATCGTCGTCCCGCTCGCTGACCTGTTCGGCCAGCACCAGCAGGTTCTTGCCCTGGCGGTCGTCCCAGGTATAGGCAGCGACCTGCTTGCCACGTACTTCGACGCCTTCCGGCACCTGGTCAATGCTCGCCAGGGTCACGCCCTCATCGGCCCGCACTGTGGTGACACAGGCGACGCACACTAACAATCCGATCAACACCGGCCGCAACTGGCCGCGTAAAAGCTGCACGCTATTCATCCGAGTACCCTGGCAAGAGATGGCTTACTTTACCGGCACTTGAAGGGCAATGCAGAGAAGATTGTTGAATAGAGGCAGTGGAGCCACTACGTGGGCTGATCACGTGAACCAAATACGTGTCAGCCCGTTCCTATTCGGCTGAACATTCACAGGGTTTAACACCTTGGCCACATAGCTGAACACTGGCTGTCTACCTGTCAAATAAACGAGTTTTTCATCCGCCTTTCATATTCGTTGAACATTTTTGCGCTTAACCTTATAGGCATCACTTCAGAGCAATCCGGGGTTTATCGACTAACCTATTGATTACACTTTATCTTTAGCGCGGCTTTGTCATCTGCGGGCTGTAGTTTTGCCCAACAAACGCTGCAGTTTTCGCGCTCCAAGTTTGCTTCAGCCCGAGGTCATGAATCTTTGAAACCCTACCCTATTCAGTGCGTATCGATCGTTATCCCGGTTTATAACGAACAAGAGAGCCTGCCTGAGTTGCTGCGCCGCACCACGGCCGCTTGCCAACAGCTGGCCTACGACTACGAAATCATCCTGGTGGATGACGGTAGCCGCGACAATTCGGCGCAATTGCTTGAAGACGCCGCCGCCGAAGATGGCAGCAAGGTAGTGGCGGTGATTCTCAACCGTAACTATGGCCAGCACGCCGCGATCATGGCGGGTTTCGAACAGTGCCGCGGTGAAGTGGTGATCACCCTCGACGCCGACCTGCAGAACCCGCCGGAAGAAATCCCGCGCCTGGTGGAACAAGCCGCCCTGGGCTACGACGTGGTCGCCACGGTGCGTAACAATCGCCAGGATTCGGCCTTCCGCCGCTGGCCTTCGCGCCTGATCAACCTCGCCGTGCAGCGCTCCACCGGCGTGGCGATGACCGATTACGGCTGCATGCTGCGCGCCTACCGCCGCACCATCGTCGACGCGATGCTGGCCTGCCGCGAGCGCAGCACCTTTATCCCGATCCTGGCCAACGGCTTCGCCCGGCACACCACGGAGATCCTGGTGCACCACGCCGAGCGTGAACACGGCGAATCCAAATACAGCGCCATGCGCCTGATCAGCCTGATGTTCGACCTGCTCACCTGCATGACCACCACGCCGTTGCGCCTGCTGTCCATCGTCGGGTTCAGCCTGGCGGCGCTGGGCGTGCTGTTTGCCTTCGCGCTGATCGTCATGCGCCTGGCCTTCGGCGCCACTTGGGCGGGCGACGGCCTGTTCGTGCTGTTCGCCGTGCTGTTCGTGTTCACCGGTGGCCAGTTCATCGGCATGGGCCTGCTGGGCGAATACCTGGGGCGCATGTACAGCGATGTGCGCGCCCGCCCGCGCTTCTTTATTGAAAAAGTGCTGCGCAACCAACCGGCCGCACCGGCTCCCGTGGTCGTCGTCGATGGCCTGGTGTCTTCCCATACTTCTACTTCTTCTTCCGATCAGGTCCAGTCATGAGTTCAAAAGCCGTTGTATTCGCCTACCACGATATTGGCTGTGCGGGTATCGAAGCCCTGCTCGCTGCGGGCTACGACATTGCCGCCGTGTTCACCCATGCCGATGACCCCAAGGAAAACAACTTCTACGGCTCCGTCGCCCAGCTGTGCGCCCGCAACGGTATCCCGGTGCACGCCCCGGAAGACGCGAACCACCCGCTGTGGGTCGAACGCATCGCCAAGCTGAACCCGGATTTCATCTTCTCGTTCTACTACCGCAACCTGCTCAGCGAACCGCTGCTGGCCCTCGCCCGCCAAGGCGCGTTCAACCTGCATGGTTCGCTGCTGCCCAAATACCGTGGCCGCGCGCCGGCCAACTGGGTGCTGGTCAACGGTGAAACCGAAACCGGCGTGACCCTGCACCGCATGGTCAAGCGTGCCGATGCCGGCGCGATCCTGGCCCAACACAAAGTCAGCATCGAGCGCAGCGACACCGGCCTGAGCCTGCACGCCAAGCTGCGAGAGGCCGCCAGCCACCTGCTGCGCGACGCCCTGCCGCAACTGGCCCAGGGAACACTGGCTGAAACCGCCCAGGACGAAAGCCAGGCGACCTGCTTCGGCCGCCGTACTGCCGCCGATGGCAAGATCGACTGGAAAAAGCCCGCCGAAGAACTGTTCAACCTGGTGCGCGCCGTGACTCAGCCTTACCCTGGCGCCTTCTGCGCCGTGGGCGAGCACAAGCTCATCGTCTGGCAGGCCGAGGTGGCCAAAGGCAACGAAGGCCTGGCGCCTGGCCGGGTGATCAGCGTCAATCCGCTGCGCATCGCCTGTGGTGAAGACTCCCTGGTGATCAAGTTCGGCCAGCGCAACGACAACGGCCTGTACCTGGCCGGCCCGTCCCTGGCCGATGAACTGGGCCTGGTGGACGGCTCTGTGCTGCGCGGCGCCGAGTCGGGCCGCAAGCCACGCCGCACCCGCGTGCTGATCCTGGGGGTGAACGGCTTTATCGGTAACCACCTGTCCGAGCGCCTGTTGCGTGACGACCGCTACGAAGTCTACGGCCTGGATATCGGCTCCGACGCCATCGAGCGCCTGCGCAGCCACCCCAATTTCCACTATGTGGAAGGCGACATCAGCATTCACACCGAGTGGATCGAGTACCACATCAAGAAGTGCGACGTGGTGCTGCCGCTGGTGGCCATCGCCACGCCGATCGAGTACACCCGCAACCCGCTGCGCGTGTTCGAGCTGGACTTCGAAGAAAACCTCAAGCTGGTGCGCTACTGCGTCAAGTACAACAAGCGCGTGATCTTCCCCTCGACCTCCGAAGTCTATGGCATGTGCCAGGACCAGTACTTCGACGAAGACACCTCCAACCTGGTGGTGGGCCCGGTCAACAAGCAACGCTGGATCTACTCGGTCTCCAAGCAACTGCTCGACCGCGTGATCTGGGCCTACGGCGACAAGGGCCTCAAGTTCACCCTGTTCCGTCCGTTCAACTGGATGGGCCCGCGCCTGGACCGCCTCGACTCGGCGCGTATCGGCAGTTCCCGCGCTATCACCCAGCTGATCCTGAACCTGGTGGAAGGCACGCCGATCCGCCTGTTCGACGGTGGCGAGCAGAAGCGTTGCTTCACCGACATTGCCGACGGCATCGAGGCCCTGGCGCGCATCATCGATAACGACAAGGGCGTCTGCGACGGCCAGATCATCAACATCGGCAACCCGGAAAACGAAGCCAGCATCCGTCAGTTGGGCGAAGAGCTGCTGCGTCAGTTCGAAGCGCACCCGCTGCGCGGCAACTTCCCGCCGTTCGCGGGTTTTCGCGACGTGGAAAGCAAGGCGTTCTACGGCACCGGTTACCAGGACGTGGCACACCGCAAGCCGAGCATCGAGAACGCCAAGCGCCTGCTGAACTGGGAGCCGACCGTGGCGATGAGCGAAACCATCGGCAACACGCTGGATTTCTTCCTGCGTGAAGCAATGCTTGAAATAGCGGACAAAAAGTAATGAAGGCAGGCCTGCGCATCGACGTCGACACCTACCGAGGCACCCGTGAAGGCGTGCCACGGCTGCTCGAGTCCCTGGACGAAGCCGGGATTAAAGCGACGTTCTTTTTCAGCGTCGGGCCGGACAACATGGGGCGCCACTTGTGGCGCCTGATCCGCCCGCAGTTCCTGTGGAAAATGCTGCGTTCCAATGCCGCCGGCCTGTATGGCTGGGACATCCTGCTGGCCGGCACCGCCTGGCCGGGCAAGCCGATTGGCCGTGACCTGGGGCACTTGATGCGCCAGGCCAA
The DNA here is from genome assembly GCF_003852375.1 of Pseudomonas sp. R4-34-07. Classification (NCBI taxonomy): domain Bacteria; kingdom Pseudomonadati; phylum Pseudomonadota; class Gammaproteobacteria; order Pseudomonadales; family Pseudomonadaceae; genus Pseudomonas; species Pseudomonas sp. R4-34-07. The sequence continues at coordinate 3,090,409 of NZ_CP027760.1, forward strand.
GGCCGCCGGGCATGAAGTTGGGCTGCACGCGTGGGACCACCACGGCTGGCAGGCCAATACCGGGCGCTGGAGCGACGCACAGCTGGTCGAGCAGATCCGACGCGGCGTGGATACCTTGAGCGACATCCTGGGTGAGCGGATCGACTGTTCAGCGGCCGCCGGTTGGCGCGCCGACGAGCGCGTGGTGCAAGCCAAACAAGCCTTCAACTTTCGCTACAACAGTGATTGCCGGGGCACCAGCCTGTTTCGACCGACCCTGGCCGATGGCAGCGCGGGCATCCCACAAATTCCGGTAGACCTGCCGACCTTCGACGAAGTCGTCGGGCCGGTAGTGGCTGCCAAGGACTTCAACACCTTCATCCTTGACCGGTTCAACACGTCGAAGCTGAACGTCTACACCATTCACGCAGAAGTAGAAGGGATTCTGATGGCTCAGGATTTTCGCCAGTTGCTCGCCCAGGCAGGGCAGCGCGGCATTGATTTCCAACCCTTGAGCGCGTTATTGCCCGCGGATGTGACCACCCTGCCCCAACAACAGCTGGTGCGCGGCGCGTTGAGCGGCCGCGAAGGTTGGCTCGGAGTGCAGCAGGCATGATCCGCCGCTGGGCATTGCCCTTGCTCCTGTTGGCGTTTGGCGTGTTTTACCTGTTACCGCTGGCCACCCACGGCCTGTGGATTCCGGATGAAACCCGCTATGCGCAGATCAGCCAGGAAATGCTGCTGACCGGCAAGTGGGCCGCCCCGCACTTCATGGGCATTCGCTACTTCGAAAAACCGGCGGCGGGCTACTGGATGATCGCGCTGGGCCAGGCGATCTTCGGCCAGAACCTGTTCGGCGTGCGCTTTGCGTCGGCCTTGAGCACCGGCTTGAGCATCCTGCTGGTTTACCTGATGTCGCGCCGGTTGTGGAACGACCCGCAGAAAAGCCTGATCAGCAGCGTGCTGTACATGAGTTTCGTCAGCGTGGCGATGCTCGGTGGCTACGCCAATCTGGACCCGCAGTTCACCTTCTGGGTCAACCTCACAGGCGTTGCCCTGTGGTTCTGCTTCGACAGCCGTACGCAGCGCGCCAGGTTGTGGTCCTGGGCCGTGCTCGGCCTGGCCTGTGGCATGGGCTTCATGACCAAAGGCTTTCTGGCGTGGTTGCTGCCGGTGTTGATCGCCCTGCCCTACGCGCTCTGGCAAAAACGTTCGGTTGAATTGTTCAAGTTCGGTCCCGTGGCCGTGGCCGTGGCGATCCTCGTCAGCCTGCCATGGGCATTGGCTGTCCACTTGCAAGAGCCGGATTACTGGCACTTCTTTTTCTGGCATGAGCATATTCAGCGCTTTGCCGGAGAAGATGCCCAGCACGCCGAGCCGTTCTGGTATTACCTGCCGTTGCTGGTGGCATTCGCGCTGCCGTGGGTTGCGCTGCTGCCGTCCAGCCTCAAACAGGCGTGGCTGGACCGGCGCCTGCCGAACACCGCGTTCCTGTTGCTGTGGCTGCTGATGCCCCTGGCCTTTTTCAGCCTGGCCAAAGGCAAACTGCCCGCCTACATCATGCCGTGCCTGCTGCCCCTGGCCTTGCTGATGGGTTCGACCTTGAGTGACAAGCTCGCTCAAGGCCGTGGCCGCGTGATGCGTATCAACGGCTGCCTGAACCTGGCGATCGGCGTACTCGCCCTGCTGGCACTCGGTTGGTTCCAACTGAAGAAAACGGTGTACGTACCGGGTGAGGAAACCCTCAGCCTGGTGCTGATATTCACCTGCCTGGCCGGCTGGATCCTGGTCAACCTGCTGCAGGCAGCCCGCCCGCTGAAACTGTGGGCCGCGCCGCTGATCGGCAGTGGCTTGCTGGTTGCCCTGGTGCCCGCCGCGCTGCCCCATTCGGTGGTTTATAACAAGACCCCGGACCAGTTCATCATCGATCATGCCGAAGAACTCAAGCCCTCCATTGCGCTGTTGAGCAACGACCTGGGCGCCTCCGCTGCGCTGTCGTGGCGCCTGAAACGGCCCGACATCACGCTCTACAACACCTCTGGCGAGGTGAAATACGGCCTGGCTTATGCGGACACCGCCCAACGTCTGGTCGACCGCAATCGAATCCAGGCCTGGATGGCCGAAACCCGCCGGAGCGGCGCCGTCGGCGTGGTGATGCGCGTCAACAGCCAGGGCGAAAAGGAAGAACTCGCCCTGCTGCCCGCGGATGGCAAGCGCTATGCGCAGGGCAACATCGTGATCCTGATTTTCCCGCAGGTCGCGCAATGATCACCCTGCTTCTGTTACTCAGCGCCTGCCTGCTTACGTGCGCGGGCCAGGTCTCGCAGAAATTTGCCGTGGAGAGCTGGCGCGAATTGCCCGACGGTTGGGCGCTGAAGCTGCGCTCGCCGTGGTTGTGGTCGGCGCTGGTGTGCCTGGGCCTCGGCTTGCTGGTATGGCTGCTGGTGTTGCAGCGCCTGGAAGTCGGGATTGCCTACCCCATGCTCAGCCTGAATTTTGTAGTGGTCACGCTGATGGCGCGCTTTGTGTTTGCTGAACACATCGATGGCCGCCACTGGCTGGGCGTGGTGCTGATCATTGCAGGCGTTGTGCTGCTGGGGCGCCAGGTATGAGCCGGATGCGCGGTTTCGCCCTGGCCCTGGGCAGCGTCGGCCTGGTCAGCGCCGCCCAGTTGGGCATGCGCTGGAGCATGACGCGCCTGCCGTTGCCGGATCAGTGGCTGAGCGCCCTGAGTGCCGGCGGCATCGATTTAAGCGCGCTGGGCGTGGTGGTCCTGGCGATCCTCGCCTATGCGCTGTCGATGCTCTGCTGGCTCGGCGCGCTGAAGCACTTGCCTCTCGGGCGCGCTTACTCGCTGCTGAGCATCAGCTACGCGCTGGTGTACCTGCTGGCCGCCTGCCTGCCGGTATTCAACGAACACTTTTCGCTTGCAAAAACCCTGGGGGTGGCCTTGGTCATCCTCGGCGTACTGGTTATCAACTCTCGTCGTGCTAGCACCTCAAGTCCCAGGAATACCCCATGAAAATCAGTGTATTTGGTAGTGGTTACGTCGGCTTGGTACAGGCCACCGTATTAGCCGAAGTCGGTCACGATGTTATTTGCATGGACGTGGACCGGAGCAAGGTCGAGTCGCTGCAGAAGGGCCATGTGACGATCTTCGAGCCGGGCCTGGCGGCCATGGTCAAGGAAAACCTGGAAAGCGGACGCCTGCATTTCACCTACGACGAAAAACTCGCCGTCGAGCATGGTGAGGTGCTGTTCATTGCAGTGGGTACGCCGTCGGATGAGGACGGTTCGGCCGACCTGAAATACGTGTTGTCGGTGGGTGATGCGGTGGCGCGCCATCGCGTGGCGCCGGTGATCCTGGTAGAAAAGTCCACTGTTCCCGTCGGCACAGGCGACACCCTGCGCGCGCATATCGAAAAAAACCTGCGCGCCGCCGGCCGTGAGCTGCAATTCGATATCGTCTCCAACCCGGAATTCCTCAAGGAAGGCTCGGCCGTGGCCGACTGCCGCCGCCCTGATCGCATCATCATTGGCTGCGAGCGCGAAGAAGTGCGGGAGATCATGCGTGACCTGTACGCGCCGTTCAACCGCAACCATGACCGCATCATCTTCATGGATGTGCGCAGCGCCGAACTGACCAAGTACGCCGCCAACTGCATGCTCGCCACCAAGATCAGCTTCATCAACCAGATCGCCGAGCTGGCCGAACACCTGGGCGCCGACATCGAAGCCGTGCGCCTGGGCATTGGCGCCGACTCGCGCATCGGCTACCACTTCATTTATCCCGGTTGCGGCTACGGCGGCTCCTGCTTTCCCAAGGACATGCGCGCCCTGATCCACAGCGCCAAGCAGGCCAACTGTTCCAGCGACCTGCTGGAAGCCGTGGAAGCGATCAACCAGCGCCAGAAAAGCAAGTTGTTCGAGCGCATCAACGCGTTCTTCAAGGGCGACCTGCGCGGCAAGACCTTCGCCCTGTGGGGCCTGGCCTTCAAGCCCAACACCGACGACATGCGTGACGCGCCGAGCCGCGTGCTGATGGAAGCCTTGTGGGCCGCCGGCGCCAATGTACGTGCGTTCGACCCCGAAGCCATGCAGGAAACCCAGCGCATCTATGGCGACGACCCACGATTGATGCTGATGGGCACGCCGGAGTCCACCCTGGGCGGCGCCGATGCGCTGATCGTCTGCACCGAGTGGCAGCAATTCAAGGCACCGGACTTCGACCTGATCCACCAGCGCCTGAAAACCCCGGTGATCTTCGACGGTCGCAACCTGTACGACGGTGAGCGCCTGACGCGCAAAGGCTTCAAATACTTCCCGATTGGCCGTGGTGACTCGTGCGAGTTGCCGATCCCCCAGCAAAACTGGGTGCAACAGGCCAAGGCAGGCTGATCAGTGCACAAGGCTCAGCCGCCCCTGCTCACGCCAACGCTGCGCCGACAGTCACTGGGTTTGGGGCTGTTGGCACTGCTGCTGTTCATCGCGGGCAGCTGGCACCAGGCGATTATCGGCTTCGACTCGCGCTTCGTGGTGTTTGCCCAGGAGATGCTGCGCCATGGGCCGAGCTTCTTTCCCACCACCTACGGCCAGCCGTATGCTGACTACCTGGCCACCTCGACCTTGCTGACCTGGCTGCTCTCCCTGCCTATCGGCCAGGTCACTAGCTTCACCGCGTGGCTGCCCAGCGCTGTGGCTTCGGCGTCCATCGTGGTGCTGGTCTACCGGCTCACCGCGCCGTACTCCCCGCGCTGGGGCCTGCTGAGCATTGCAATGTTGCTGCTCAGCAGCACCTTTATCAGCCAAACCCGCGCCGTCTCCCTGGACCAGATGCTCGCGGCCGTGAGCCTGGCGGTGTTCTACCTGGGTTATGCCCATGAGCATTTTGCTGCGGCCAAACGCCTGCACTGGGTGTTTGCGCTGTTGATGCTCGGGTTTGCGATTCGCGGGCCGATCGGCCTGGTGATTCCTACCGGGGTGCTGTGCAGCTATTACCTGATCAACCGTCAATGGCGTCAGTTGTTCAGCTTCGGGCTGTTGGCGCTGGCCTTGCTGGCGGCGTGTATCGGCCTGCTGTTGCTGCTGGCCAAGCTCAGCGGTGGCGAAGACTTCATGCGTGAGGTGATTCGCATGCAGTTTCTGGGGCGCATGGATGGCAGCGAAGGCTCTGGCGGCGTGCTGTATTACTTCACCAGCTCCCTCGGCAACTACGCCCTGGCCTATCCGGTGGCGCTGCTGGTGCTGCTGGCCGTGATGAGCGGCGGCCGCCGAGCGCCGGACCCGGCGTTGAAGCTGGTGCTGTACTGCGCGGCAGCGGGTGTCTTGGTGATGCTTGGCTTGTCGGTGCCCCAGGCAAAAAAGGCGCGGTATATCCTGCCGATGCTGCCGATGGCGGCGATCATTGCCGCGTATCCGTTTCAGGTCGCCCAAGGCCGGCTGTTCAGCGGGTTGCGCGGCTTGATGCTGGTGCTGTGGACGTTGCTGCCGGCGCTGTTGGCGGTGGGCCTGATCGTTGCGCGACGGCGTTACCCGCAACTGCTGGCCGATCTCGGGCTGATGTTTGGCGTACTGGCGGTGCTGCAGGTACTGGCATTGCTGGCACTGTTCCAGGCTCGGCTGCGCCCGGTCGGTCCGGCATTCGCCGCAGTCATGGCACTCTGGACGACTTACATCATGGTGGTCGAACCCTTGGAGCGCAGCCTTTACGACACCCGCACGTTCACCTTGGCGGCCAAGGAGCAGATCCTGCAACAACCGGCGCCATTGGTCTTGCATGCGTTGGGCAAAGACGCAAAAGCCATCAAGTTCATGGTCAACTTCAATTGCGACAAGGTTCCGCTGTTTACCCAGTTGCCCATCGAGCTCCAGCCTGTTCAGGCGCCCGCCTGGCTGGTGATGAGCCAGGCCGACTTTAACAGCCTGACTGACCCACGCTTGCGTGCGCTCACGCCGACGCTCACCGGGGCGTTCGATATGACCCCCTACGTGTTGTTGCACCTGGAGAAAAAAGCACCTCTCTGAGTGTGTTTGCAGCCGTCAGGTAAGAAAAACGCCCGCTTATAAACCCCCTGGGCGTTTTTCATCATAATCACCGAGAAACCCCCTACAGTGCTTTGCGTAACGGCCGCTGAACTTCGCCTTCCGGAGCCCGGAGCCCAACTGTAGACTCGTTTGCAAGGGCATTAACTATTTACCACCCGTATCAAGGGCTGCCTGTAACAGCCCTGGTCAGGGAACCTGCATAACGACATAACAACAAGGAGGGCAATGCCGTGCGAGAGGATCGGTTATCTGTAGCCGCGCCGAGACTGGATCGGTTGAGGGGCTTACGTGACGCGCTGGTAGCGTTGAAGGGGCCGCTGGCCGACGAACCAGGCCTGCAGGCGAACCTGCAAAAACGCTTGTTCAACGAAGAAGTCGACAGCCTTGTACTGGGCAAGATTTGCACGCCCGCCTCCCATGATGCTGGCCGGATCTTTTTTGACGAAGCCCCTTAAATACATAATTTTTGCATTCAACCCTCATTAATATGCATTGGCGCCGCTGCAACCCAGTTGGCACACTGTTCGGGTTCCTTCCCCCAATGTTGGAACTTTCAAGGGCTTTTCCGGGAAACCAGGCAGGCCTTTTTTTTCGCCCTCAGTTTCAGGACCCCTCTTCAATGCTCGCTCGCTGGTTACCTGCTGCCATCAATACCCGTCCTTCCGAATGGAGTCGCGCCGCTATCGGCATGGCCTTGGGCACGCTGCTCAGTGTCTGGGTGTGTGCCCAGGTGTTCGGCATGGAAGTCGCCTTGCATCTGCTTGGCCCGCTGGGGGCGTCGGCGGTGCTGCTGTTTGCCGTGTCGTCGGGGGCGCTGGCGCAACCCTGGTCGATCATGGGCAGCTATCTGTGTGCTGGCGTGGTGGCGTTGCTCGTGGCGCGAGTGTTGGGACGCACCCTGGGCAGCGCTTGCCTGGCGGCGGGCATGACGGTCGTGCTGATCTGCTGGCTGCGCTGTTTGCATCCCCCGGCCGGTGGCCTGGCCATGACGCTGGTACTGGCCGACCCTGCCTCCATCGCCCTCGGCTGGCACGAGCTGGCACCGGTCATGCTCGGCGCCGCTGCCCTGCTGGCATGTGCGCTGGCCTACAATAATGCCACCCGCACGCGTTATCCCAAGAGGCAAGCCGAGCCGGTACCTGTCATGCTCGGCAGCGCGCCGGTGACCGACCCGGCCATCACCGCCGCCGACCTCAAGTTGGCATTGGCCGACATGGAGCAGTTCTTCGACGTCGAGCCCACGGAGCTGGAGCAATTGATTCATGCCGCCGAAGGCCATGCGCGACGGCGCAGTATCGGCGAAGTCCTGGCCAGTCGCGTAGTTTGACCCGTTGTGCATAAATGCAACAACGACCTGCAGGATTCCGGGTTGTAGGCGGCAAATTTGCGCTGGTAGGATCACGCGATAGTTCGCCCGCGAACATCTTGATAAAGAACAATAAAAGCAGGGAGTTAGTGATGACTGCTCAGGTGTCCTCCGAAGCACGCCACACCGATATTCAGCAGGAAGCAGTACTGAGTGAGGTGCGTAACCATATCGGTTACCTCACCCTCAACCGCCCCGCCGGCTTGAATGCCATTACCCTGGACATGGTGCGTCTGTTGACGACGCAGCTGCAGGCCTGGGCCGATGATTCGCTTGTCTACGCCGTGGTGCTGCGCGGTGCCGGCGACAAGGCCTTCTGTGCCGGCGGCGATATCCGTTCCCTGTACGACAGTTTCAAGCGTGGCGACACCCTGCATGAAGACTTCTTCGTCGAGGAATACGCGCTTGACCTGGCCATCCACCATTACCCCAAACCCGTGCTGGCCTTGATGGACGGCTTCGTGCTCGGCGGTGGCATGGGCCTGGTACAGGGCGCCGACCTGCGCGTCGTGACCGAGCGCAGCCGCCTGGCGATGCCGGAAGTGGCCATCGGCTATTTTCCGGATGTGGGTGGCAGCTACTTCCTGCCGCGTATTCCAGGCGAGCTGGGGATTTACCTCGGCGTCACCGGGGTGCAGATCCGCGCGGCGGACGCGCTGTACTGCGGCCTGGCCGATTGGTACCTCGACAGCGCCAAACTGACGGAGCTTGGGCACGCGCTCGACAGCCTGCAATGGCGCGACTCGCCCCTCAAGGACCTGCAAGGCGTGCTCGCCGGGCTGGCCGTACAACAACTGCCGGATGCGCCGCTGGCGGCCTTGCGCCCGGCCATTGACCATTTCTTCGGCCTGCCGGACCTGCCGAGCATGGTCGAGCAGCTACAGCAAGTCACCGTCGCCGACAGCCACCACTGGGCGCTGACCACCGTCGCCCTGATGCAGACCCGCTCGCCCCTGGCCATGGCCGTCACCCTGCAGATGCTGCGCCGTGGGCGCCACCTGCCGCTGGAACAGTGCTTTGCCCTGGAGCTGCATCTGGACCGCCAGTGGTTCGCACGCGGCGATCTGATCGAAGGGGTTCGCGCGTTGATCATCGATAAAGACAAGAACCCGCAGTGGAACCCGCCCACCCTGCAAGGGCTGGACGCCGACCATGTCGACAGCTTCTTTCGCGACTTCACGCAGATTGAGAAATAAGCCATGCAAGATCTTGAATACACTGAAGAACAAGTGATGATCCGCGACATGGCGCGTGACTTTGCCCGTGGCGAAATCGCACCCCATGCCCAGGCCTGGGAAAAGGCCGGCTGGATCGACGACGCGCTGGTGGCCAAGATGGGCGAGCTGGGCCTGCTCGGCATGGTGGTGCCGGAAGAATGGGGCGGCACCTACGTGGATTACGTCGCCTATGCCCTTGCCGTGGAGGAAATTTCCGCCGGGGATGGCGCCACGGGCGCACTGATGAGTATCCATAATTCAGTGGGTTGCGGCCCACTCCTCAACTACGGCACAGAGGCGCAGAAACACACTTGGCTGGCCGCGCTCGCCAGCGGCCAGGCCATCGGTTGCTTCTGCCTGACCGAGCCCCAGGCCGGTTCTGAAGCCCATAACCTGCGCACCCGCGCCGAACTGCGCGACGGCCAGTGGGTGATCAACGGCGCCAAGCAGTTTGTCAGCAATGGCAAGCGCGCGAAGTTGGCCATTGTGTTTGCCGTGACCGACCCGGAGCTGGGCAAGAAAGGCCTTTCGGCGTTCCTGGTCCCCACGGATACGCCGGGCTTCGTGGTCGACCGCACCGAACACAAGATGGGCATTCGCGCGTCGGACACCTGCGCCGTCACCTTCAACCAATGCACGGTGCCCGAAGCCAACCTGCTGGGCGAGCGCGGCAAAGGCCTGGCCATCGCCCTGTCCAACCTGGAGGGCGGCCGTATCGGCATCGCCGCCCAGGCCCTGGGCATCGCACGTGCCGCCTTTGAAGCGGCGCTGACCTATGCCCGTGATCGGGTGCAGTTCGACAAGGCAATCATTGAACACCAGAGCGTGGCCAACCTGCTGGCCGACATGCAAACCCAACTGAACGCAGCGCGCCTGCTGATCCTGCACGCCGCACGCCTGCGCAGCGCCGGTAAGCCATGCCTGTCGGAAGCGTCCCAGGCCAAGCTGTTCGCCTCGGAAATGGCCGAAAAAGTCTGCTCGAAGGCGATGCAGATTCACGGCGGGTATGGGTATCTGGAAGACTATCCGGTGGAGCGTTACTACCGGGATGCACGGATCACACAGATTTATGAGGGCACCAGCGAGATTCAGCGGATGGTGATTGCCAGGGAGTTGAAGAATTATCAGCTCTGACTGACACACCATAAGTAACTGATTGATCGTTCCCACGCTCTGCGTGGGAATGCCACCTGGGACGCTCCGCGTCCCGCTAACGATGGCCACGGGTGACGCAGAGCGTCACGGGCTGAGTTCCCACGCGGAGCGTGGGAACGATCTTGACTCTCCACAGCTACTTGTCTTTGAACTCCGGTGCGCGCTTGGCCACGAACGCTGCCATCCCTTCCTTCTGATCCTGGGTCGCGAACGCCGCATGAAACACGCGGCGCTCAAAACGCACGCCTTCGGACAGGCTCACTTCAAACGCGCGGTTCACGCTTTCCTTGACCATCATGCTGATCGGCACCGATTTGCCCGCGATCAGGGTGGCCACTTTCAAGGCTTCGTCCAGCAGCTCGTCAGCAGGCACGATTCGCGCAACGATGCCGCAACGTTCGGCTTCTACCGCGTCGATAAAGCGCCCGGTCAGGCACATTTCCATGGCCTTGGCCTTGCCCACCGCACGGGTAAGCCGCTGAGTACCGCCCATGCCCGGCAGCACGCCCAGGTTGATCTCCGGCTGACCAAACTTGGCGCTGTCACCGGCCAGGATAAAGTCGCACATCAGCGCCAGCTCGCAGCCACCACCGAGGGCGAAGCCGTTCACGGCGGCTATGATCGGCTTGCGGCGGTTGGCCACGCGGTCGCTGTCGCTGAACAGGTCGTCCAGGTAGATCTGTGGGTAGGTCAGCTCAGCCATTTCCTTGATGTCGGCGCCGGCGGCGAAGGCTTTCTTCGAGCCGGTCAGCACGATGCAGCCGATTTCCGGATTGGCTTCCAGGCCATCCAGCGCCTGGTTCAACTCGCTGACCAGTTGGGCGTTCAAGGCGTTCAGTGCCTGCGGGCGGTTAAGGGTAATCAGCCCGACGCGGCCTTGGACTTCGAGCAAAATGGTTTCATAACTCATGTATCGGCTCCTTAAAGATTGCGTGAGATGACCATGCGCTGGATATCGCTGGTGCCTTCGTAAATCTGGCAGACCCGCACATCGCGGTAGATCCGCTCCAACGGGAAGTCGCTCAGGTAACCGTAACCGCCCAGGGTTTGCAAGGCGGCCGAACAGACTTTCTCGGCCATTTCCGAGGCGAACAGCTTGGCCATCGACGCCTCGACCAAGGCCGGTTTGCCGCTGTCACGCAGGGCTGCCGCGTAATGGACCATCTGCCGGGCGACGGCAATTTGCGTGGCCATGTCGGCCAGGCGAAAGGCCACGGCCTGGTGTTCGATCAGCGCCTTGCCGAAGGTCTCACGCTCGCGGGCGTAGTCGCGGGCCGCTTCAAAGGCGGCGCGGGCCATGCCCACCGATTGCGCGGCAATGCCCACGCGCCCGCCTTCGAGGTTGGCCAGGGCGATCCTGTAGCCCTCGCCCTCCTCGCCTAGGCGGTTGGCGACCGGCACCTTCACGTCTTCAAACAGGATCTGACAGGTATCCGATGCATGTTGCCCCAGCTTGTCCTCGACCCGCGCCACGGTATAGCCCGGCGAGTCGGTGGGAACGATAAACGCAGTGATGCCGCGCTTGCCCGCCGCCGGGTCAGTGACCGCAAACACAATCACCACGCCGGCGTTTTGCCCGGAAGTGATGAATTGTTTGCAGCCGTTGAGCACGTAATGATCACCGTCAAGACGTGCGCGGGTTTTAAGGCTGCTGGCGTCGGAACCGGCCTGGGGTTCGGTCAATGCAAAGGCGCCAAGCATCGCCCCGCTGGCCAAGGGTTTGAGGAACTGGTCTTTCTGCTGGTCATTGCCAAATTTGAGGATCGGCACGCAACCCACCGAGTTGTGCACGCTCATGATGGTCGAGCAGGCCCCGTCGCCGGCGGCGATTTCTTCCAGGGCCATGGCGTAGGCCAGGTAACCCGTGTCGCAGCCGCCCCATTGTTCCGGTACCAGCATGCCGAAAAAGCCCAGTTCGGCCATTTCACCGATGGCCTCCCTGGGAAAGCGATGCTCGCGGTCCCATTCGGCGGCGAACGGTTTCAGACGCTCCTGGGCAAACTGCCGGGCCGCGTCGCTGATTTGCAGTTGTTCGTCATTAGGCAGCATGGTCAGTCCTTAATACAGGCATTCAACGGCCATGGCCGTGGCTTCACCACCGCCGATGCAGATGGCGGCGACCCCGCGTTTGAGGCCTTTCTGGCGCAGGGCCGAGAGCAAGGTCACCAGGATGCGCGCGCCCGAGGCGCCGATCGGGTGGCCCAGGGCGCAGGCGCCGCCGTGCACGTTGACCTTGCTGTGGGGAATCTCCAGTTTGCTCATGGTCACCAGGCTGACCACTGCGAACGCTTCGTTGATCTCGAACAGGTCGACATCCGCCACGTTCCAGCCGGTTTTGCTCATCAACTTACGGATCGCGCCGACAGGCGCCACCGGAAACAGCCCCGGCTCATCGGCGAACGCCGCATGCCCATGAATCACCGCCAACGGCTTGAGGCCGCGTTGCCGTGCATCGGACTCACGCATCAACAGCAGCGCCGCTGCCCCGTCGGAGATCGAGCTGGAATTAGCTGCGGTCACCGTGCCGCCTTCGCGGAACGCCGGTTTGAGGCTGGCGATCTTGTCCAGCTTGGCCTTGGGCGGCTGTTCGTCGTGCAGGATGGTTTTTTGCTCTTTGCCGACGGTGACCTGGACCGGGACTATTTCGGCGGCAAAACTGCCGTGGGTGATGGCTTCCTGCGCACGCGTCAGCGAGGCAATCGCAAAGGCGTCCTGGGCTTGTCGGGTAAAACCGTTATGCTCGGCGCAGTCTTCGGCAAAGGTGCCCATCAGGCGCCCCTTGTCGTAGGCGTCTTCCAGGCCGTCGAGGAACATGTGATCGAGCACCTTGCCGTGGCCCATGCGATAGCCGCTGCGGGCGCGGTCGAGCAGGTACGGTGCATTGGACATGCTCTCCATGCCGCCGGCAATCACCACGTCGACGCTGCCGGCGCGCAAAGCGTCGTGGGCCAGAATCGTCGCCTGCATGCCGGAACCGCACATCTTGTTGAGGGTGGTGCAGCGGGTGGCTTTGTCCAGCCCGGCACCCAGCGCTGCCTGGCGTGCCGGCGCCTGGCCGAGGCCGGCGGGCAGCACGCAGCCAAACAACACCTCATCGACGGCGTCGCTGGCGATACCCGCGCGCTCCACGGCCGCACGAATCGCGGCGGCGCCCAATTGCGGTGCGGTCAGGCCCTTGAGGTCACCCTGGAACCCGCCCATGGGCGTGCGCACGGCGCTGACGATAACGATAGGATCGTTCATGAAGAGAGCTCCTTACTTGGCAGCCATACGCAAGGCACCGTCAAGACGGATCACCTCGCCATTGAGCATGCTGTTTTCAATGATATGCCGCACCAGGGCCGCATATTCGGCGGGTTTGCCCAGGCGCGGCGGGAACGGCACGCCGGCGGCGAGGGAATCGCGGACTTGCGGGGTCATGCCGGCCATCATTGGGGTTTCGAAAATGCCGGGAGCGATGGTCATCACCCGGATACCGAAACGGGCCAATTCCCGTGCGGCCGGCAAGGTGAGGCTGGCAATCGCGCCCTTGGAGGCGGCATACGCGGCTTGACCGATCTGCCCGTCGAACGCCGCCACCGAAGCGGTATTGATGATCACACCGCGCTCGCCATCGGCATCCGCGGGTGTTTCAGCGATCGCCGCAGCAGCCAGGCGCAGCAGGTTGAAGCTGCCGATCAGGTTGACGTTGATCACCTGGGCGAAGCTGGCCAGGGCGTGCGGGCCGTTTTTGCCGAGGATTTTCTCACCGCGCACCACACCGGCGCAGTTGATCAAACCATGCAACCCGCCAAAGGCGGCAACGGCGGCGTGCACGGCGGCTTCGGCAGCGGCTTCCTGGCTGATATCTGCCACGGCGCTGCGGGCGTTATCGCCAAGCTGCCGGGCCTTGGCGGCGACGGCATCGGCGTTGAGGTCTACCAGCATGACCTTGGCACCCGCTGCAACCAGCATGTCGGCAGTAGCCGCACCGAGGCCCGAAGCGCCGCCGCTGACCACAAATACCTTGTTTTCAATCTGCATCATGGTTTTCCTTTTAAAGGGTCACGCCACGGCCGCCTGGGCCTTGGCGATTTCCTGATTACGCAAAATAAAGCGTTGCAGCTTGCCGCTGGGGGTCTTGGGCAAGTCGCTGACGAATTCGATTTCTCGCGGGTACGCATGGGCCGCCAGGCGCTGGCGCACATGCAGGCGCAATTCTTCAGCGAGTTCCGGAGTCGCGCGGTACTGCTCATTGATCACCACGAAGGCTTTCACCAGTTCGGTGCGCTCCGGGCAGGGCTTGCCGACCACGGCGGCCTCGACCACGGCCGGGTGTTCGACCAGGGCGCTTTCCACGTCGAACGGCCCCACGCGGTAGCCTGAGGTGGTAATCACGTCATCACTGCGCCCGACAAAACTGATGCTGCCGTCCGGGTTGAGCTCCACGGTGTCGCCACTGAGGTAGTACTTGCCGACAAAGGCTTTGGTGTTGACGCCTTCATACCCGGCGAACCAGCACATCGGCGATTGCTCACGGTCGATGGCGAGAATGCCGGGTTGGCCCGCGGGCAGTTCCTGGTGATTGTCATCCAGTACCACGATGCGATGCCCAGGCGAGGCGAACCCGGCCGAGCCGACGTGTACCGGGTGCGCCAGGCCATGGTGATTGCACAGCACCATGCCCAATTCGGTCTGCCCGTAGTGATCGTGGATGGTCACGCCGAGGTTGTCGGCGAACCAGCGGATCACCTCGGGGTTCAGGGGCTCGCCGGCGCTGCTGACGATGCGCAGCTTGCCCTTGATCGAACGGGCGAACGGCTCGCCGCCGGCAATCAACAGTCGATACGCGGTGGGCGAACCGGTGAGGTTGGTAATGCCGTATTTGTTGATGATCCGGCAGGTGCTTTCCACGCTGAAGGGGCCATCGTAGAAGGTGATCGGATGCCCCAGGGACAGCGGCCCGGTCACGCCGAAGTAGATGCCATAGGCCCAACCCGGATCGGCTACGTTCCAGAACGCGTCTTCTGGGCGCAGGTCCACCGCGTCGCGGGTGTAGCTCTGGAACGCGACAATCGCCTTGAGCGGCACCGACAGGGCTTTGGACGGGCCGGTGGTGCCCGAGGTGAACATCAGCAGGAAGGGCTCGTCGCCCCCCAGCAGCACGGGCTCGCAGACGTTCGAGTGATTGGGCAGTTCGGCCCAGAAGCTGAAATCGCCGCGTACCAGGCCTTCGCCCTTGGCCCCGCTGACCGTCACGATGGTGGGGCAGCCGTCCACGTCGGTGAGCTTGGGCCGGTTCACGGCATCGGTGACGACCAGCGCGGCGCCGGAACTGTTCAGGCGATGCTCGATCGCCTTGGGCCCGAATGCGGTAAACAACGGTTGATAGACCGCGCCGATGCGCCAGGTGGCGAACACCACCACCAGCAGTTCGGCCGTGCGCGGCAACAAGCCGGCGACCTTGTCGCCGCGCTTGACGCCCTGGGCCAGCAGGAAATTGGCGAAGCGTGAGGCCTGGTCCTGCAGCTCGCTGAAGGTGACCGTGGCGCTGCGCCCGTCCTTGCCCTCCCAGAACAGCGCAATACGCCCAGGCAATGCGTGACGGTCACAGCATTCCACACAGGCGTTGAGCGCCTGCAGGTTGCCGGCCAGGGCGGCGTCGACGGTGTGCTGGTAATCGAACTCGGTGGTGGCGGCCAGGTAATCACGCATCGCTTCAGTTCCTTGTGTATTTTTGTTTTAAGGACACTTTCCAGGCGGTCAATCGCCCTCAAATAGTCGCTCTGCAGCGGCGCTACGAGCAATGGTCAAAGCCTTCAACATGGCTGACCGGTTTGGCCAATCGGGTTTGACACTCGCCCTGCACTGGCCGAAGCTTGAGACTTTGTACCCGTACCCTGCCTTCGGACACCTGCATGTCAAAGTCACGCCGTTACGCCATCGTCGGCCTGTGCGCCCTGTTGTCGATTTTGTTGATCACCTGGTTCTTCTCCCGCGCAACACCGGTGGCCGTGCCTCCGGCGATTGCCCATGGTTATGCCAAAGCCTTGAAGCAGGCGCGCAACGGTGAGCCGGGCGCGGCGCGGGTGTTGTATCAACAGCTGGGGCGGCCGGACCTTTCACCTGAGCGGCGCGCCGCGCTGCATGCCGAATTGCCCAACTACCCCAGCCCCCAGGCGTTGAAGCTGGCAGACAAAGACCTGGCCGATGAGTCGCCCCTGGTGCGTGAAGCCGCGATCCACAGCATTGTCGGCCTGGTGCCTTCCGGCCAGCGCACCTTGCTGCTCGGCCCGGTGCTGGATGACCCCGAGCAGCGGGTGCGCTTTGCCGCCGCCAACGCCCTGCTCGGCCTGTCGCCGGACACCCTGGGCCTGTACTTCGGCCCGCTGCAGCAAGTGCTCGACGAATTCGCCAATACCCTCAAGGCCCAACCCGAGACCGCCGAAGGCTGGATTCAATTGGCGCGCCTGTATATCCACAGCGCCCTGCTGCCGGAGGCGCAAAACGCCCTGCAGCAGGCCATGCGCCTGCAACCGGACAACCTGCAAGCGGTGGTGGCGCAGATCGAGCTGCTGGATAAACAGGGCAAAACCGACGAATCGCGCCAGCTGCTCGCGCAGCAATTGGCGGCGCACCCGGAATCGGCTTACCTGCAACACGCCCTGGGCATGTGGCTGCTGCACCATGGCGAGCGCCCCTATGCCTTGCTCGGCCTGTCCAAGGCGGTGGAGCTTGAACCGGACAATCAGGACTACCGCTACGACCTGGCTACCACGCTGCACGACCAGGACGAACTCGAAGCCGCCCAGCGCCAGTTGGAAGACATCGTGCAGCGCCACCCGGCCAATCGAAAAGCGCGGGTGTTGCTGGTCAATTATTGGAAAGAGAGCGGCCAGTTGCAGAATGTCCAGGTGCTGCTGGCACAGCTTGAGCAACAGAACCCGGATGACCCTGCGCTGCAGCAAGGCCTGTGATCGCGCGCAAATAAAGGTGCAAAAGTGGCTGCGCTTCGCACAAATAATCCAAAACGTTGAACCGCCACAGGTCGACACGGTCAAGTGAATATGGCGCGCCACAGCGGCGCGCACCCAACTTGTACGTGACCTGAGGGCACTTCTTGTCTACATCTAATTCGCTTTTAAGTGAAAAGGCAGCCACTGGTATCGAAGGTCTTGATGACATTCTTTCCGGGGGGCTATCGCGCAGCCACTTGTTCCTGCTGGAAGGCGAGCCGGGCACGGGTAAAACCACCGTCGCGCTGCACTTTCTGCAGGCGGGAGCGAAAGACGGCGAAAAATCGCTGTATATCACCTTGTCCGAAACCGAACATGAGCTGCGCCAAGGCGCCAAGTCCCATGGTTGGGACCTGGACGACAACATCCATATCTTCGAATTGACCCCGCCGGAAAGCCTGCTCAACGCCGAGCATCAGCAGAGCCTGCTGTACTCCTCGGACCTTGAGCTGGGCGAAGCCACGCGGCAGATTTTCGAGGTGGTGGAACGGGTCAAGCCGACCCGCGTAGTGGTCGACAGCCTGTCGGAGATCCGCCTGTTGGCGCAGAGCTCCCTGCGCTATCGCCGGCAGATCCTGGCGATCAAGCACTACTTTGTGCGGTATGACGCCACGGTGCTGCTGCTCGATGACCTGACCACCGAATCCCTCGACAAAACCGTCCACAGTGTGGCCCATGGCGTGATTCGCCTGGAAGAACTGACACCCAGCTACGGCGCCGAACGCCGCCGGGTGCGGGTAGTGAAATATCGCGGCCAGAAATACCGTGGCGGCTTTCACGATTTCACCATCATGGGCGACGGTGTACACGTATTCCCTCGCCTTGTCGCCGCCGAACATCGCGGCGGTTACACACGCCAGACCATGAGCAGCGGCATCCCCGAACTCGATGCACTGATGGGCGGCGGCGTCGAAACAGGTTCCAGCAGCCTGATCCTGGGCCCGGCCGGCACCGGCAAATCGCTGATTTCAATGGTCTTCGCCGCCGCCGCCGTACAGCGTGGCGAAAAGGCCGCGCTGTTTATCTTTGACGAAGAGATGGGTTTGCTGTTCGAGCGCATGCATAACATGGGTATTGATCTGGCTGCGATGCAGGCCACCGGCAACCTGTTGATCGAACAGGTCGACGCGGCCGAGCTGTCTCCTGGGGAATTCTCCCACCGAGTACGGCGTTGCGTGGACGAAGGCGGCATCAAAACCGTGGTCATCGACAGTATCAACGGCTACCAGGCGGCCATGCCGGAAGAGAACGCGCTGATCCTGCACATGCACGAACTGCTGCTGTACCTGAACCGACGCGGTGCCGCAACGTTCATGACCGTGGCCCAGCATGGCCTGGTCGGCGATATGCAGACGCCCGTAGATATCACCTACTTGGCCGATACCGTGATCCTGCTGCGTTACTTCGAGGCATTGGGCAAGGTTCGTCGGGCCATTTCGGTGATCAAGAAACGCACCGGTAGCCATGAGTCGACGATTCGCGAGTACCGCATCAGCGGTCGCGGCATGACCGTTGGCGAACCCCTGGATAATTTCCAGGGTGTGCTGCGCGGCATTCCGATCTACATGGGCGCCGGCTCGCCTCTGCTCAAGGAAGAGTAAGTGTGACGCCCCTTTCCTCAGTCTTTGAACGGGCCATTATTCTTGCGCCTGTGGGCCGCGACAGCTCGTTGGCGCTGATGATGCTCAAAGAGGCCGGCTACCATGGCTTGGTTGCCGGCAGCCTGGCCGACTTGTGCGAAGCACTGCACGAGGGTGCCGGCGTGCTGATCATTGCCGCCGAAGCCTTGCGCGGCGTGGACATGGAGCCGCTGCTGGAGTACCTGCACCAGCAGCCGGCCTGGTCGGACCTGCCCATTGTGCTGATGACCCATCACGGCGGCAGCGAGCAAAATGGCTCGTCGCACCTGAGCGGGCTACTGGGAAATGTCACTTTCCTTGAGCGCCCCTTCCACCCCGTGACCCTGATCAGCCTGGTCAGTACCGCCCTGCGTGGGCGGCGCCGGCAATACGAAGCCCGGGACCGCTTGGTCGACCTGAGCGCCAGTGAACTGCGCCTGCAACGCACCCTGGAAACCCTCGAACAGCAAGTGGAAGAACGTACCGCGCAATTGCGCAGCAATGAAGAAGCCCTGCGCCAGTCGCAGAAAATGGAAGCCGTCGGCCAGTTGACCGGTGGTATCGCCCATGACTTCAACAACATGCTGACCGGCATCATCGGCAGCCTGGAACTGCTGCGCCGGCGTGTGGCGCGGGGCAAGCTGGACGATCTGGACAGTTTGATCGACCTGGGCGTCACCTCGGCCAACCGCGCCGCTGGCCTCACCCATCGCCTGCTGGCGTTTTCGCGCAGGCAGTCGCTGGACCCGAAACCGGTGGAGATCAATAAGCTGGTGACCTCCATGGGTGAACTGCTGGAACGCAGTATCAATGAAAGTATCTGCCTGCAAATGCGCCTGAGCGACACCCTGTGGACGGCCGAAGCCGACCCGAATCAATTGGAAAGCGCCCTGCTCAACCTGGTGATCAACGCGCGTGACGCGATGCCCGGCGGCGGCAGCCTCACCGTGGAAACCACCAACCGTCACCTCGACAGTGTATTCACGGCCGCCTATGGCACCTTGAGCCCTGGTGACTACGTCGAGTTGAGTGTCAGTGACACCGGCTGCGGCATTCCAGAGAGTGTCATGGGCCGAGTGTTCGACCCCTTCTTCACCACCAAGCCGATCGGCCAGGGCACGGGCCTGGGGCTGTCGATGATCTATGGGTTTGCCCGTCAATCCCGGGGGCACGTCACGCTGCACAGCGAAGTGGACAAGGGCACCACCGTCAGTTTGTTCCTGCCGCGCTTTGTCGGGGAAATGGTTGAGGATGCCGCGGTGAATCCGGCCTTGTTGCCGTTCGCCAATGACGGAGAGACCGTCCTGATCGTCGAAGATGACCCGGCGGTGCGGGTGCTGGTGAGCGCGGTGCTCAAAGAGTTGGGATACGCCTTTGTCGAAGCCGGTGACGCCAGCACGGCGGTACCGATTATCGAATCCGATCAGCGTATCGACCTGTTGATCAGCGACGTTGGCCTGCCTGGCATGAACGGCCGGCAATTGGCGGAAATCGGTCGACAAATCCGCCCTGACCTCAAAGTGCTGTTCATCACCGGTTATGCCGAACATGCGGCGGTGCGTGGCGGGTTTCTGGACCCCGGCATGCAGCTGATTACCAAGCCGTTCACGTTCGACCTGCTGACCGAGAAGGTGCGCGAGATGATCAGGGACTAGGGCTGCACGGCAGCCCTGGAGGGCGTCAGGCCAACAGGCGCTGGATATGCTCGTGCAGCGTATCCAGGTCAAACGGCTTGGCCAGGATCGGCGCGTTGCGCGTGATCGGGCTGTCGCAGTCGAGAATTTCCTGCGGATAACCGCTGATAAAGATCACTTTCAACTCCGGGCGCACCTTGAGCGCCGGTTCGGCGATCTGCACGCCGGAAATGCCGCCGGGCAGGCGGTAGTCCGTGACCATCAGGTCCAGGTGCGGTTTGGTCGCGAGGATTTCGAAGGCCTCTTTTCCATTGACCGCCTTCAACACCCGATAACCCAGGCCCGCCAGGTATTCACCCAGCACAAACATAATGGATTCGTCGTCTTCGACGATCAGTACGACATCTTGCGCATCTTCACTCATGGGAAGCCTTTGTTCGGTCAGTTGCTGGTGTTACGACCATGGGGTCACGTAGAGGTTGCGTCCAGGTGACGATTGATTTCATGCCGTCGCCTGGAGCGGCAGGCACACCCGGAACAGCGCGCCCTCGCCTATCTGGCTTTCGACCTCGATGGTCCCGCCGTGGGCCGCGACGATCTGTTCGGAAATGAACAGCCCCAGGCCCAGGCCGGCCGCCGCATGGTTGACGGAAACCCGCTCGAACTGCTGAAAAATGCGCTTCTGGTTCTCTTCACTGATACCAATGCCGTGGTCGCGGACTTCCACGCGCGCTTCGCCGTGTTCGCTGTAAACCCGCACTTCCACCGGGCTCTTGGCGCCGTAGCGCAGGGCATTGGTCAGCAGGTTGGTGACCACCTGCTCGATGCGGAACTCATCCCAATGGCCTTCCACCGGCTCGTCGGCGACCAGCTGCATCGACGATTCGGCGGCCGCGACCTGGGGCTCGAAGTTATGCACCAGGTTGCGCACCAGTTGCGCCAGATCAAAGCGCGCCGGGCGTATGGACAGTTTGCCGGTGCGGATGCGCGACACGTCGAGCATGTCCTCGATCAGGCGGATCAGGCTTTTGATCTGGCGCTCATCGCGGTCGACCATTGCGTGCATCTTGTCCAGGGTGAACGCTGCGGCGTTGTCGCGGGCCAGGTGCATCTTGCGCAATTGGGTTTCCAGGATCAGCCCGTTGAGCGGCGTGCGCACTTCGTGGGCGACGATCGACATGAAGTCATCGCGCATGCGCACGGCCTGCTCCAGCTCCGCCTGGGTGGCCTGCAGGCGCGTGAGCAGCAGCTCCTGCTCACGGCGGCTGCGCTCCAGGGCTTCGACCTGCAGCTTCATCGCCTTGCTCTGCCGATACAGGTCAACGAATACATTGACCTTGCTCTTCACCGCGTGGATATCCAGCGGCTTGTGCAGGAAGTCCACCGCACCGCTTTCATAACCCTTGAAGGCGTAATTGAGTTCGCGGCCGGCGGCGCTGACGAACACGATCGGGATGTTCTTGGTCTTTTCGGTGCCGCGCATCAGTTCGGCCAGTTCGAAACCGTTCATGCCAGGCATCTGCACGTCGAGGATCGCCATGGCGAATTCATGTTCCAGCAACAGGGACAACGCCTCGTCGGCACTCAATGCCTTGAATACCTGGCGGTCTTCGCGCTTGATCAGCGCTTCGAGGGCCAGCAGGTTTTCCGGCAGATCGTCGACGATCAGCAGTTTGGCCTGGACAGTACTTAACATGGGGAAGGTTCCAGGGAAGCCAGCAATGAGCCAATCTGGCTCAAGGAAAGAATATGGTCGGGTGTGTGCAACGCCAGGGCCGCCAGGGGCATCACGGCAATCCGGGCTTCAGCGGGGTCTTGTACAACAGTGATACCGCCCGATTGCTTGACGTGGGCCAGGCCGCGCGCGCCGTCCTGGTTGGCGCCGGTCAGCAGGATCGCCAGCAGGCCTCGCCCGTAGGCATCGGCGGCCGAGGCGAAGAGAAAATCGATGGCGGGCCGGGAATGGTGCACGCGGTCCTCCTGGCTCAGGGACAGGCTGCGGTCGAGTTCCACCGACAAATGATAGCCGGGGCCGGCGAAATACAAGGTGCCCGCCTCGATCGACTCCTTGTCCCGCGCCTCCTTGACCGGAATGCGCAAGCGCCGCGCAAAGACCTCCGCCAACTGGCTGCGACGTTCATCCGGCAGGTGCAGCACGGCAACGATCGGCAGGCCGAACGTATTCGGCAGCCGGCCAAAAATACTCAGCAACGCCTCCACGCCGCCGGCGGAGGCGCCGACGACGATGGCTTCAAGCCCGATAATCGGGGGGATTGCAGCGTCGCTCATAATTTGCGGTAGATCCGTTCCTGTTTGACCAAGGGTTCGAATTGCTTGCTGTAGGCGGAAAAATCCAGGGTTTCCTTGCTGCCCAGTACCAGGAAGCCGCGATGGCACAGCGACTCATGAAACAACCCAAACGCTCTGTCTTGCAACTTTTTATTGAAATAAATCAACACGTTGCGGCATGAAATTAATTGAGTTTCTGAGAATACGCTGTCGGTCGCCAGGCTATGGTCGGCGAACGTGACGTTCTCGCGCAGCGTCTTGTCGAAGATCGCGTTATCGTAAGCTGCGGTGTAGTAGTCGGCAAATGAGCGTTGGCCGCCGGCCTGCTGATAATTGGCCGTGTAGGCGCGCACGTTCTCCAGGGAGAAGATGCCTTGCTTGGCTTTGTCCAGCGATGCCGGGTTGATGTCGGTGGCGTAGATGATGGTGCGCTCGAGCAAGCCTTCTTCGCGCAGCAGGATCGCCATGGAGTACACCTCCTCGCCCGTGCTGCAGCCGGCGATCCAGATCTTGATCGACGGGTAGGTCTTGAGCAGCGGCACCACTTCCCGGCGAATCGCGAGAAAGTGCGAGGGGTCGCGAAACATCTCGCTCACGGGGATCGTCAGGAACTGCAGCAACTGCATGAACGCGGCCGGGTCGTGCAGCACCCGCTCCTGCAGCGCGGAAATGGTCGCACAGTCGAACTGGCGCAAGGCGTGGGCCACCCGCCGTTTGACCGACGCACCGGAGTAGTCGCGAAAGTCGTAGCTGTACTTGAGGTAAATCGCCTCGATCAACAGGCGCAGCTCAATGTCGCTGCTTTTGTCCAAAAAACTTCGCTCCACTTAAATGCGTTCCATCTTTGGTAGCCATACGCGAATCAACGAGAACAGCCGGTCCAGATCAATCGGTTTGGCCAGGTAATCGTTGGAGCCTGCCGCCAGGCAACGCTCCTGGTCGTCCTTCATGGCCTTGGCCGTCACGGCGATGATCGGCAGCTTCTTCCAGCGCGGGTCCTGGCGGATCAGGGCGGTGGCTTCGTAACCGTCCATCTCCGGCATCATCACGTCCATCAGTACCAGATCGATATCCTCGACCTCATTGAGCTTGTCGATCGCTTCGCGGCCGTTGCGCCCGATCACCACCACGGCGCCTTTGTGCTCCAGGGCGCTGGTCAGGGCAAAGATATTGCGCACGTCGTCGTCCACCAGCAGGATCTTGCGCCCTTCGAACACCTTGTCGCGGCTGCGCGCGGTCTTGAGCATCTTCTGGCGGTCATGGGACAACTGGGATTCGACTTTGTGCAGAAAGAGTGTGACTTCATCGAGCAGGCGCTCCGGAGAACGGGCGCCCTTGATGATGATCGAGCGCGAATACTTGCGCAGTTCGGCCTCTTCGTCGCGGGTCAGGTTGCGCCCGGTGTAGACGATCACCGGCGGAAACGAGCAGATATCCTCGGTGGCCATGCGCTTGAGCAACTCGTTGCCGAGCATGTCCGGCAGCTTGAGGTCGATGATCATGCAGTCGTAGACATTGGTGCGCAGCAGGTCCAGTGCCGCCTGGGCGTAGCCGACATCGGTGATTTCAATGTCATCGTCGCCGATCAGGCGGGCAATGCTGTCGCGCTGCAGGTCGTCATCCTCGACCAGCAGCACGCGTTTGACCTTTTGCGTCAGCTTGGCTTCCAGGCGCGCGAACACGTCCTTGAGCTCTTCACGGGTGGTGGGCTTCACCGCGTAACCAATGGCGCCCATGTGCATGGCGGCTTCGACGCGGTCTTCCACGGAAATCACATGCACCGGAATGTGCCGGGTATTGGCGTGCGCCTTGAGACGCTGCAGCACCGTCAGCCCGGAATGGTCCGGCAGGCGCATGTCGAGCAGGATCGCGTCGGGGATGAACTCCTCGGCCAGGCTGTAGCCTTCGTCAGCACCGTGGGCGACCAGGCAGTTGTAGCCCAGCTCATGGGCCAGGTCGAAGAGGATACGCGCAAAGTTCGGCTCATCTTCCACCACCAGGATACAGCGGGTGGTGAATGGCCCTTTGTCACGGTCGTCGGCAAAGCGCGGGATCGGCTCGGCATCGGCTACCGGCAACGTCGCAACCTTTACGGGCGCGGGGGCCGGTACCGCTACGGCCTGGCGCGGGGCCTCGATCGGCGCGGCGTCTTCGGCGCGTTCAACATACTGTTCCGGCAATACCAGCGTGAAAATGCTGCCCTTGCCCGGCTCGCTGGCCACGCTGATGTAGCCGCCCAGCAAGTTAGCCAGGTCACGGGAAATGGACAGGCCCAGGCCGGTACCGCCGTAACGGCGATTGGTGGTGCCATCGGCCTGGCGGAAGGCTTCGAAGATGCTTTCCTGCTGATCCTGGGCGATACCGATTCCCGAGTCGCGCACCGTAAAGGCAATGCCCTCGCCCGGCGCACGGGACACCGTCAGGCTGACGTCGCCCTGCTCGGTGAACTTGATGGCGTTGGACAGCAGGTTCTTGAGGATCTGCTCCAGGCGTTGGCGATCGGTGAACAGCAAGGCCGGTGCGCCTTCCTGCAGGTCGATCTGGAAGCCCAGATGGCGATCCTTGGCCAGCGGCTCGAACATGCCGCGCAGGCCATCCACCAGGCGCTCGACGCTGGAATTTTCCGGGCGCACTTCCAGCTTGCCGGCTTCTACCTTGGAAATATCCAGGATATCGTTGATCAGGTTGAGCAGGTCATTGCCGGCCGAATAGATCGACTCGGCAAACTTGACCTGTTCGGCACTGAGGTTTTCCTGGGGGTTCTCGGCCAGCAACTTGGCCAGGATCAACGAACTGTTCAGCGGCGTGCGCAGCTCGTGGGACATGTTGGCGAGGAACTCGGACTTGTACTTGCTGGAGCGCTGCAGCTCATCGGCGCGGTCTTCGAGTTCCAGCTGCACCCGGTTGAGTTCGATGTTCTTGCGGTCCATGGCATCGCGCTGGTCAGCCAGGGTCTGGGTCTGTTCGGCCAGTTGTTCGTTGGTCTGCTCAAGCTCCGCTTGCTGGGTTTCCAGGTGCGCCTGGGACTCCTTGAGGATGCGTGACTGTTCTTCCAGCTCCTCGTTGGCGGTTTTGAGTTCTTCCTGCTGCACTTGCAGCTCTTCGTTGAGCTGCTGGGTTTCAGCGAGTACTTCCTGCAGACGCTGGCGATAACGCGCGGCTTCGATGGACGTACCGATATTGCCCGCGATCAGCTCCAGCAATTCGACATCGCGTTCTTCCAGCGGGCGCAGGAAGCCCAGCTCGATCACGCCGTTGACGCGGTCGTCATCGCTGGTCGGCACTACCAGTACGTTGCGGGCCGCGCCCTCGCCCAGCCCCGAGCTGACCTTGAAGTAGTCCACCGGCACGTCGTCCAGGCGGATCAGGCGATCGAGCTGGGCGGCCTGCCCCACAATGCCTTCGTCGCTGTAGATCGCTTGTTCCAGCTGCGCCTGTTCGCGGGAGAAGCCGTAGGTGGCCACGCGTTTGAGCCCGCCGTGTTCCTCGCGCACATACAACGCTCCAACGGCCGAGCCCATGTATTGGGCAAAGAACTGCAGGATATTGCGGCCCAACAGGTTCAGGGTCAGCTGGCCGAGCACCTGTTCGGCCAGTTCAGTTTGGCCGTTGCGCAGCCAGGCTTGCTGCTCCAGGCGCTTGGCGATCTTCTTTTGTGACGCGAGGCTTGCGCTGTAACTGTTTGAAAGTTCGAGCAAGTTTCTTCTGCCGATATACGCCAGAAACCCACTGAGCCCGAGTACGAACACCAGGTACAGGGTGACGCTGAGCACCGTGGTGCGGGTGACCTCTTCATTGCGGGTGATACGGAACTGCTGCTCCATCGCCACCGCGTCGTCATATTCCTTGCGAATTTCATCGGTCAGGCGCTTGCCCCGGCCCGCCTTCACCGCACCGCGGAAGTCGCCGCTGTCGCGCTGCAATTCAATCATCGACTGCGCGTAGTTGTTCCACTCTGCCTGCAACGCTTCAAGGCGCTTGAGGCGGTCGACCTGCTGCGGGTTGTCGGCCACCAATTGCTGCAGATTGCGCAGGTCGGCGATGATTCGCGGCTTGGCCACCTCGTAAGGGTCGAGGAAATGCTCGTCACCGGTAATCAGGAAGCCGCGCATGCCGGTTTCCAGGTCGACCGTCAGTTTGGACGACTCATTGAGGTTGTTGATGACCCGGTCGGTGTGCTCCACCCACTGGATCACCGACAGCAAGTAAGTGATCAGGAAAACGAAAAACACCGCACTGAGCACACCCACGCCCAATGGCAGGGCCACGTTGCGGCTCAGGAGTTTACGGAAGCTCTTTTCATCAACTGACGACGCGGGAGTCATGGGCATGCCTTGGCCAAGTGCGGAAAAACCGGAAGTTTGCCCCAAAGTGACGATCAAGACCATTTTTCTGGAATGATTTGGTAAAGATTCCTACGATAGAACAGGCTATTCTGCCTGGTCTTTTCTATCGTTTTTACCGCCCGACGGAACTTGTCGATAGCCTGCGCTTACTCAAGTAACAGGCCGGTCAGAACGGCCGCTGGTAAAAACCTTGTCTTTTTTGGGAACGCCTTATTATGTATATCTCCACCATCCTTGTTGTCGAAGATGACGCTATCGTGCGCATGCTGATCGTCGATGTGCTTGAGGAGTTGGAGTTCACGGTACTCGAGGCCGCCGATGCCGAAGAGGCGCTGAAGGTTGTCGAAGGCAAAGACACGGTCATCGACCTGATGATGACCGACGTTGGCCTGCCGGATATGAACGGTAAGGAGCTGGCAGCCAAGGTGCGCGAACTGCGCCCCACCCTGCCCATCCTGTTCGCCAGCGGCTATGCCGAAAACATCGACGTGCCAGCCGGTATGCAGGTGATTGGCAAGCCATTCTCGATCGATCAACTGCGCGATAAAGTCAAATCGATGTTGCCCACATGATCCCTTGTTCTTTTGCAGGTTTTAACGTGACGTCCGGGAAATAAAACAGGAAACTCATCGCCTTAATTTCCCCGTCAGTCAAACGAACTCTGGAAGGACGCAACAACATGATTGGACAACCCGCGCGCCTGGTGTTGGCGAGCCTCTCGATACTCCTGAGCACCAGCGCCTGGGCCGACTTCACGGCGACGCCGACCGAAGCACGGGCCATTGCCAAGGAAGCCTATTTGTACGGCTATCCTGTGGTGCAGATGTACAAGACGCTCTATACCCAGGCCGTTGATAAAGGCGGTGTCAACTACAAGGCCGCGTTCAATCACATCGGTAATACCGCGCAGGTTTTCACCCCCAAGGACACCGCGTTCGTGACCCCGAACTCGGACACGCCCTACTCCTTCGTCTGGATGGATCTGCGCAAGGAACCCTTGGTACTGACCCTGCCCAAGGTTGAAGACAACCGTTACTACTCGGTGCAGTTGATCGACCTCTATACCCACAACATTGCCTACCTGGGCACGCGCAGCACCGGCAACAACGGCGGTCACTACATGATCGCGGGGCCCGACTGGAAGGGTCAGCAGCCAGTCGACATCGATCGCGTGGTCTACAGCGAAAGCAATATCGCCTACGCGCTGTATCGCACCCAGCTGTTCGATGAAAAAGACGTGAGCAAGGTCAAGCAAATCCAGAGCGGCTACAAAGTGCAGCCGCTGAGCAGCTACGTGAAACAAGCGGCCCCGGCCAAAGTGCCGAAGATCGAGTGGCCCAAGCCAATGGCGAACATGAGCGACAGCCCGCAGTTGTTCCGCTACTTGAACTTCATGCTGGCCTTTGCGGCGCCGCAGGACAGTGAGAAAGACCTGCTGGCGCGTTTTGCCACCATCGGCATCGCCCCCGGCGCGCCCTTCAAGCTGAACCAGCTGACCGCCGAACAGCGTAAAGCGCTGGAGGATGGGATTGCCGACGGCAAGGCCGAGTTCGCCGCTTTCAAGAAAGACAAGATCGACACTCACCAAGTCTCCAGCGGCGAGTTGTTCGGCAGCCGTGACCGCCTGAAAAACAATTACCTGTACCGTTACGCCGGCGCCAACCTGGGCATCTTCGGCAACTCTACCGACGAAGCTGTTTACTTCACCTACTTCGATGACAGCGAAGGCAAGCCGGCCAACGGCGCACGCCGCAGCTATACCGTGCACTTTGCCAAGGACCAGCTGCCGCCCGCCGATGCGTTCTGGTCGCTGACCATGTACGACGCCAAGACCAAGTTGCTGGTGCCCAACCACAAGAAACGTTACCTGATCAACTCACGCATGCTGCCTGAGCTGAAGCGGGACGCTGACGGCGGCCTGACCCTGGCGCTGCAGCATCATGAGCCACCGAAGGCCGAACAGAGCAACTGGCTGCCCGCCCCCACCGGGCCGTTCTTCGCGGTGCTGCGTATTTACCTGCCCAAGCCTGAAATCAGTCAATGGACGTTGCCGCCGTTGACGCCGCTCAAGTAACACCACGCGCGGCGGGAGTTGACTCACAGTGGCCTCCCGTCGCGCGTTTATGCGTCATTGCTGTTTGAGCTTCAGAAAAGACTGATGCAGGTCGGATGCCCATCCATCGATGACACTTTTCACATCACCGGCCTTCATCACCTGAGTGTCGTTTGCCAAGGGCTCCCCTGTGCCTTTGCGCACCACCTGGGCAATCACTTTTCCGTTGGCGCCATCAAGGAACTGCGCCTCGGTGCCCAAGGTGGTTTCCTGGTCGCGGATCCCCGTGCCGGTACTCACCGCCGCCGCGACAAACGCAACCGGAATGAACTCGTAAGGCTTGAGACCTTCGGTTTTACTGCTGACGGCCGTAATCGCTGCGCGCACGACGATTACCCCGGGGCCTGGGCCATTTGCCAACGGCATTGAACGGGCCAGTTCACGCTTGAGGGCCTGGTTGTAATAGTTGTTGATGCCGCGCAGGGTGCTGTCTGGAATCCGGGGGGTGGCTTGAGGCTTGGGATAGAACTGCGTGGGTTCGATGTACACCGCGCTGTAGCGGTTCAGGTCCAGTGTGGGATCGACCCAGCGCATTACTTCGGCTCCGGAGGGCGACTTGGCTTCCTTGAGTCGGCTGTAGTCCGACAGAAACCCAGAATATTCGTCCGGTTGCGTGACCTTGCTGGCGCAGCCCGCCATGCCGATCGAGGCGATGCACAGTGCGCTGACCATTAGCCTGAGTTTCATCGTTGGAGCTCCCCATCGATAGTTTGAGCTCTAGGTATAGCCAATCTTGGGAAAACGGGCTGCTTATTTTGGCCATGAGCCTTGGGGGGGCGAAGGCTCAGGTTATCGGTGACGGCTCGGGAGCTGAAGCCTCTTAAATGGCGCCCCGCGACCTAATGTGGGAGGGGCTTGCCCTAATGCCAGTCAGTTAAGCGTACACCACCGTCTGTAGGAGCGAGCTTGCTCGCGAAAAACGTCAACGATAACGCGCGCTTCCTGAATAAACGCGGTGCCTGTGAGTTCTTCGCGAGCAAGGGCTAGCCGCCCGCCTCGTTCCTACAAAAAGCCTTAACTGACTGGCATTAAGGCTTGCCCCCGATGGCCATAGGTATCTACACAACTTCGTAGCAGCCTAAGTAACCACGATGCGAAGCGAGCCGCTCTTGATCCTGCTCTTGATCTGAATATGTACTCGCTCTGATCCAGCATCCTGGTCGGCTGTCAGGCCGCCATCGGGGGCAAGCCCCCTCCCACATTTAGTTCGCGGAGCATCAGTCAGGCAGTCGTCGGCCACCTCGCCCCTCATGATCAGTATTGCTCAGCCGCGTTCGCGGGGGATCAGGCTCTGCAACTGCGCAGCCAGGAAATTGGCGTCGAAGCCGAAGGTATCCGGGTCTTTCAGGCCATTGGTCTTCTTCCAGAGCCAATCATTTTTATCCGCCGGCAGCACCAGCGACACGCTGCCGTGGCGGGCGGCGGTCAGGCCCATTACCGCAATAGAAATAAACCCGTCCGCGCCCATCACGTCCGGCACGAACTCCACGCTTTTACCCGTGATGAGCACATTCAACTTCTCGGTCTTGAAGGTCGATGCCTCCACTGGCACGCTCGGACTGCTAGCGACATAGGCTTCCCGACGCACCTCCAGCAAACCGGCGCGTTTGACCGGTTCCAGCCACTGTTCGATCTGCTCGAACAACTCGCCAAGCTTCTGCGCCCAACGCGCCGACTGCAGCTCGAATTGCTGTTTTTTCTGCGCTTCGCTCTCGGCGTAATGACGAAGCATCTCGCCCAGTTGCTGTACATCGTCCATTGCGGATTTCCTTGGGTGAGCCAGGTTGCGAAGCCTGATCATCGCAGATGCGCGTGCCAGGCGTACGGGTTAAAGGTGATTGCGCCTGGTTCGGCAATCGGCGGCAAGCAGGTCATGCCTGAGGTAACGGTGTATCGAACGAAGGATGCTCTAGTAAAAGGCGACGCCACTGCAGTCGAAACCAGGGCGTAAATGACGCGTGCGGCTCAGCAAGCCGGGCTGATATTTCGGCACGGGTCAGCCAGCTGATTTCGCTGATTTCGTCAGGAACGGGTGAAACCACAGCGTCCGATCGAGCCACCAGCACATGACACAGTTCGTGCTCGGCGCCGATCGAGCCAAAGCGGGCATGGTACTCAAAGCTGTATAGCGCCCTACAGGAAGCCCGGACGCCCAGCTCTTCGCGCAAGCGCCGAGACGCGGCATCCAGGACAGTCTCGCCAGGCGCCGGATGGCTGCAGCACGCATTCGACCAGAAACCTGACCAGAGCATTTTCCCTGGGGCACGACGCTGAAGCAGATGACGCCCGCGCCGGTCGATCAAATGTACCGAAAACGCACGGTGAAGCTGTCCCGCTCCCAGGTGCGCATCGCGTTTGCCACACACGCCGATCGGTACATCGTGTGCGTCTACCAACACCACATCATTGTTCATTCATAGTTCCTTCGCTCGTCGGCTCGGCGCCTTGCTCCTGTTAGACAACCTGTCCCCACGCGCTGACCAGGGTCAACGCTGCGGCAGTGAACGCGGGATCGGCCCGTAGCCGGGTCATGCCATCCAGGTCGTCCTGTTCGAGTAGCCCGCGTTTGAGCAACGCTGGCCCGGCCTGTGCCGTGGTTGCGGCCCAAAAGGTGTCGGCGGGGCTGTTATCGCCGATACGACCTTCAAGGGTGCGATGCCCTAAATTGGCAAGCCCTCGATCACGCAACCGATCCGGGAGCGTAGCGGCCCAAAGCATGTCGGAGCCAACGGTCTGCTCCAGCAGGGTAATCCCGGCCTGGGCCACTTTTCGGAACAACGGGTTCGCGGCGCTCAGGCTCGGCTGCAGGCTCACGTCCTCGATCACCAACCAGCCTCCCGGGCGCAGCCAAGTGATGGCTCGCGTCAATAGGTCCTCACGCTCGCCGAGGTGACACAGCAGCGCCCTGGCATGTACCACGTCAAAGGAGGCAACAGGAAAATCATCGGTCGCGGCATTGTGGGTAAGCACCCGGATACCGAGGATATCGGTAAGGAACCGGGTGTCGATATCCGTGGCGGTGACGCTCGCTTGGGGATATCGCTGGCTCAGCCAGCCGGCGAGCGATCCGGCCCCGGCGCCTAGATCAAGGATGGCAGGCTTGTCGGCAAGCACCAACTGATCAAAAACCTCTTGGCTCAACGGGTCAAAGACACGTTCCAGGGTGCGCAGCCGTGCCAGTTGGCCAGCGTGCTGGTCAGCGAGAAAGCTGCTGGTGTAGCCGGGTTCGTCGAGGTTGACGGTAAGGGTCACAGTACAACCTCCAGTCGATCAGGGCAGCGATTGAGGAACCCGCGCTCAATGGGCTTGAAACCCGGAGCCCAGCGCACGTTTGGAAAGGTCTGCAGCAGCAGGCGAGCGCCGAGCGTGATTTCCAACCGCGCCAGCATGGAGCCCAGGCAGAAGTGGCGGCCTGCGCCGAAGGCGAAATGGCTGGTAGCCTGTTCGCTGCGCGACAGATCAAACGTGTCCGGGTCGCTGAAGTGGTCCGGATCACGGTTGGCCGAACCAATCAGACAGGCCATTGTTGCGCCAGCCGGAATCGTGCCCGAAGGCAGTTGCAGCGGTTCACGGGCCTCCCGGAGTACGAGCTGCAACGGCGGGTTGCGCCGCAGGGTTTCGGCGAGGGCGTTATCCATCAGCTCTGGATCAGCGATCACCGCGTCTTTGACGCCCGGTTCGCTCAGCAGATTCACAATCAGGTTCGCCAGCGCGCCGTGGCTGGTTTCGCTACCCGCCGTCATCAGGATCGCGCAGTAAGCGCGCACGAAGGTCTCGGACAATGGCTGGCCGTCAATCCGTGCCGCCAGGAGCTGCGAGATCAAGTCGTCCGTGGGTTCGGCGCGTCGAGCGTCAATGTGGGGCTGAATAAAGTCATAGAAACTGTCTCGGTTGGATAATCCACCGGTCAGCAGCGCCGGGTCCTGTCGATAGTTGCCCATATACGCGAAGCCGATGGCGCACCACCGCTTCAGCCGCTCCACCTCTGCGCAGGTTTGCGCCGGCAGCCCCAGTGCATGCGCCATCACCCGTACCGGCAGCGCCGCGGTGAAATCGGCGATCAGGTCAACCTGGGGGCGACCGTGCATGTGCGCCAGCAACTCTGTGGTCACCGCGATGATGGAAGCTTCGAGCGCCGCGAGGGCCTTGCCACGAAACGCAGGGCTGAGCAACGCGCGGTGCTGGGCGTGTTCACATCCGTCCATCGTGACGATGGTGTGGCCCAGCAGCGGTCCGATCTGCCAACTGTAGTTATTGTTGCTTGCACCCGGA
The DNA here is from genome assembly GCF_003852375.1 of Pseudomonas sp. R4-34-07. Classification (NCBI taxonomy): domain Bacteria; kingdom Pseudomonadati; phylum Pseudomonadota; class Gammaproteobacteria; order Pseudomonadales; family Pseudomonadaceae; genus Pseudomonas; species Pseudomonas sp. R4-34-07. The sequence goes on from NZ_CP027760.1 coordinate 3,123,439, forward strand.
TGAGTCAGGGCGGCTTTGACGTCCACATGCCGGCTGACCAGCCACACATCGGTGGGCTCGTCGTAAGCGATCGGCAGCGTGGTACGCAATTGCTCATATAACGGGTATGGGTCGATTTCGAACTGCCGGGATTTGAGCGTCGGAGGGATAAGTTTCAGGTCCACTGGCTGATCGTTCCGGGCCGCAGAGTCGGCGGCATGCAGCAGATAACGAGAGACGCTGCGGTGCCAGTCGCCTGCCGCCCGCACAACCTGACGCAGCCGGTCCGGGTCCGTCGCCGCGCTCGGCGGGTGGCCCGCAGGCTCGGCAGCGAGCGCCGTGAACTGCGCCACTGCCGTGTTTATCATTTGATGGGCGGATTCGATCGCGGCGGGCCAATCCATGCCAGCGCAGGCCGCGAGTACCGACACCAGGTTGAAACGCTCACCACACACCACATCCTTGGCAATCGAATGGATATCGTTGGTCCAGGCGATGATATCGGCAGCGTGCTCACGCATCCCGTTCCACCTATGAGCGTCCGTTGGAGGCTCGTACGGATCGAGCGTTTCGGCCCCATCGATGAGATCAAAGAAGAACAGTGCGCCGAACGAATCCCGGCGCAACGGCAGATAGTCGGCCAATGTGAGCGCCGTGTCGGTTTCCCGCACGTGCACCAGCGTTGCCTGCGCACGCAAATGCTGCATCAGATGTCGCACCAGCCGGGCCCGCCAACGGTCGTCGCCCCAGCTCCGGGTCCGCGGCCAAAGATCATCGACCAGAACGGCTAGCATCGGGTCCTCGAACCGTCTGCCTTGGCCTGAGGGAGCAGCGCCGCTGCTTTCGGTCAGCGCCTGCACCGAGGTGATGAAACCTTCCAATGCTCCGTTTTCCGCCCAGGGCCCATCGTCGATACGGTCATCCAGCGTGAGCGCCCACAGGTACCAGCACACCAGGATCTCGGCCCGGTGCGTGGGCGCCCTGCCGCATAACGCCAGCCCCAGGTCGAGCAGCGCCGTGGTACTCAATCGATGCGCACCACGGCGGCCGATCAAGCCGTATCGCTGCGCCCAGGCGAGGGCATGCGCGCGCAACTGCTCGCTGTCGGAGCGTGGCGGCGGACCGGCGAAAGGAAACTGAATCTCGGGGATGATAAGGGGCGGCGGTGGGTGATCTCTGTGGCTGGGGCCGGGGTCGTCCTCGCAGTGTGGCGGTGCCATGATGAACTCCTCTTGAATGAACTTTCATTAAGAACGACCTTACAGAAAACCAACCCCATCAGGGTGTGAGGGGAGTCTGACTATTCATCTAGTAAAGGCAGCTCTGGAGCGTAGGAAAAGGTCTATCGCCATCGTGAGCAGTGACCGGTCATCAACATTGCATGAACTGCACTGGTGGATTGGCCGGCAACTGCACATGACTAATGCGCCTTCGGTGAGTATGGTGGAATCCACATTCCCTGCCCGGAGCATCGCATGCGCACCATCGGCCTTATCGGCGGCATGAGCTGGGAGTCCAGCGCCGAGTATTACCGCATCATCAACCAGCAAGTACGCGACCGGCTCGGCCCGCTGCGTTCGGCGCAACTGTTGATGTACAGCGTGGACTTCGGCCCGGTGGAACAGGCCCAGCACGCCGGGCGCTGGGACGATACCGCGCTGATCCTGGAAGACGCCGCGCGCCGTTTGCAGGCCGGGGGCGCCGAGTGTGTGGTGCTGTGTACCAACACCATGCACCGGGTGGCGCCGCGTATCGAGGCGGCGGTGTCGATTCCCTTCCTGCATATCGCCGATGCGGCGGGCGCTGCCGCCGTACAGGCGGGTACCTTGACCGTAGGATTGCTCGGCACTGCATTCACCATGGAACAGGACTTCCTCAAGTCCCGCCTGGCCGCACAGGGCCTGACCGTGCTGGTGCCGGATGCGGACGAACGCAAAGCGGTGCACCGGATCATCTATGAAGAGTTATGTGTGGGGGTGATCAGCGCCGAATCACGCGCCGTCTACCAGCGGGTGATCGAATCCCTGGCCGCGCGCGGCGCCCAGGCGGTGATCCTCGGCTGTACGGAAATCAGCCTGCTGATCAAGCCCGAGCACTGCGACCTGCCGCTGCTGGACACCACCGAGCTGCATGCGCGGGCTGCGGTGGCGTTTGCACTGGAGGACTAAACCGGCGTGCGCAGGCGCGCCATGCTCAAGGTGTCGACGAACACACCGTCACGCAGGGCGTAATCGCGCAAACAGCCTTCGACCTCGAAGCCGAATTTGCGGTACAGGTTGTGCGCCGCCTCGTTGTCGGCGTACACCGTGAGTTCTACGCGATGCAGGTTCATCCAGTTGTCAGCCACATCCAGCGCGGCCGCCAGCAACTTCGAACCCACGCCCTTACCCTGCCAGGCCGTCGCCACCCCCATGCCGAGCGACCCCACATGCGCCTGGCGCACGCGCAGGTACTGTTCCAACCCCAATTGACCAATCACTTCGCCGCCGTGCACCGCCACCAGTTGCAAACGGCGTTCGTTATCCATTACCAGGCGCTTGCGCCACGCTTCCACTGACTGAAAAGGCATTTGCAGCACCTGACGGCATACCGCCGGTTCGTTATAGAGCGCAGCGACACCCTCAAGATGGGCCTCGGTGAAACGCTGGATCACGATATGGGGTTCGGGGGTGTGCATCGTATTTCATCCTTTGAAAGACAAGTGGCCGTCTAGTGTAGGGCATAGGCATCTACGCGACGTTGTAGCAGCCTACGGTAAACACGCTGACCTGTAGGAGCGAGGCGGGCGGCTAGCCCTTGCTCGCGAAAAACCTCCAGGCAACGCGTTCATTCTGAATAAACGCGGAGGCCCGGGGTTCTTCGCGAGCAAGGGCTAGCCGCCCGCCTCGCTCCCACAAAAGGCATTTAAGCGACAGGCCGTGCCAAGCGCCACACCCGCGCAATATCCGAGGCTCGCTCACGCAACAAGTGCGGCGCCTCGCTGCATGCCTGGGCAAGACTCATCGGCCCCGAGGGCAGCGCAAAGGCGGCATCCACGCCGTGGGCGTACATCTGCTCGTAGCCATCGCCCAGGGTTCCGGCGATCACGATCACCGGGACATTGTGTTGCCGGGCAATACGCGCCACGCCAAACGGGGTTTTCCCGCGCAGGGTCTGGGCATCGAAGCGGCCTTCGCCGGTGATGACCAGGTCGGCGCCACGCACCACGGCGTCGAGGCCAACCAGCTCGGCCACCACTTCAACGCCGGCGCGAAATTGCGCGCCGAGGAATGCCTTGGCGGCGAACCCCAAGCCGCCTGCCGCGCCGCTGCCGGGTTCGTCACGCACGTCCTGGGCCAGCACCCTGGCGCAGTGGTCGGCAAAATGACCAAGGGCGGCATCCAACTGCTGCACCTGTTCGGGGTTGGCGCCCTTTTGCGGGCCGAAAATCGCCGAGGCGCCATGGGGACCGCACAGCGGGTTGTTCACATCCGCCGCGATTTCGAAGCAGACCCGCGCCAGGCGCGGGTCGAGGTTTTCCAGGCTGATACGCGCCAGGCCGCTCAACGCCAAGCCACCGGGTGCCAAGGGCTGGTCCTGGGCGTCGAGCAACTGCACGCCGAGCGCTTGCATCGCGCCTGCGCCGCCATCGTTGGTGGCACTGCCGCCGATCGCCAGGATAATGCGCCGGGCGCCCAGGTCGAGCGCGGCGCGGATCAGCTCGCCAGTGCCATACGTGCTGCTGGAGCAGGCATCGCGCTGGCCCGGTGCAACCAACTGCAGGCCACTGGCCTCAGCCATTTCGATGATCGCGGTGTGGCTGTCGGCCAACCAGCCCCAATGCGCCTGCACCGTAGCGCCCATTGGCCCGCGCACGGCCTGGCTGCGCAATTGGCCGTTACACGCGGCGAGCACTGCTTCGACCGTCCCCTCACCGCCGTCCGCCATCGGGCATTGCACCAGCTGTGCGTCAGGCCAGACCTGAGCCAACCCTTGCGCAATCGCCTGGGCGACCCCTTCGGCACTCAGGCTGTCCTTGAACGAGTCAGGGGCGATGATGATTTTCATGGGCGTTCTCCGTTTTTTATAGCGCCCATGCTGCCAGTTGGCACCGCCAATGACGCCGGTCCAATGCACAAGTGCGGCTGAGGTTTGTTGTTCATTTTTACAAAGCCTGGGGCAACAGTTGCACGCCCAGGTACAGCGCCAGCATGCCATCCAGGGTCAGCGGGTCGACGCCGCTCAGTTCGGCAATCCGTTCCATGCGGTAGCGCAGGCTATTGCGGTGAATCCCCAGGGCATCGGCACAGGCCTGGCTTTGTCCGTCGTGGTCGCACCATGCGCGCAGCGTGGCCAGCAGTTGACCATTGTTGTCCTTGGCGAGGACTTTGCGCAGCGGGTTGAGCAATTCATCCAGGGCGTCGTCGTTGCGATGGCGCCAGAGCATGACCGGCAGACGATAGCGGTTGAGGATCAACAGCCGTGAATGCGGCAGGATATCGCGACCGTACGCCAGCAAATCACTGACACGGCGATAGCACCGGCGCAACCCGGCCAAATCCTGCGCCTGCCCGCCTACGGCGACCCGCAGGACAGCCCAGCCCAGGCCGTCGAGCTTTTCCAGCAGGCGTAGGTTATCGATCTGCACCGCCGCGGGGCGGCACCACAACAGGGACAACGGCGCTGAACTCACGCACCAGCTGTCCGAGTAACGCGACGTCAGCCAGGCACTCAAGGCTTCGGCCGACTGCCCCGCGCCCAGTTCGAACAGGTAAGGCGTACGCGCCAGTTGCGGCTTGAGGCCCAGTTGTTGCGCTTCGTCGACCAGGCGCGGCGAGTCACCGGTATCGGCCAGCAGCAATGCCAGCAGGTCATCACAACGCTGGCGCCGCCACTGCTGCTCGGCCTGCTGGTGCCGGTGGCTGACCAGCATCTCGGCGGTCATGCGCACCAGTTCGGCGTAGGTGCGCAGGCCTTGCGGTTCACCGGTGATACCCAGCACACCGATCAGGCGTTGGTCATGCATCAGCGGCAAGTTGATGCCGGGCAGCACGCCCTTGAGGTGCTTGGCGGTCTGCCCGTCGATTTCCACCACGCGCCCGTTCGCCAGCACCAGTTGGGCACCTTCGTGGCGGGTGTTAATGCGTTCCGGCTCGCCGCTGCCGAGGATCAGGCCCTGGCTGTCCATGACGTTGACGTTGTAGGGCAGGATCGCCATGGTGCGGTCGACGATATCCTGTGCCAGCTCATGATCCAGCTCGAACATGGGGCAATTTTCCTTCCAAAGCGGGTTGGTCACCGGCACAGCGCAAAGCGGGCCTGGCTGTGCGCAAGCACAAAGACAGTTGCCCATCGCGTCGCCGAGACTGTTTGGGCGATCAACGTTACCCTCGCATCGCTAAAAATCATAATAAAGAGAGACTCGCCATGTCACAGAGCGCCGCAGCAGCACTGGCCACCGATGACGATAAAAACGCCATCTACAAGCGCGTTACCCTGCGCCTGATTCCCTTCATCTTTATCTGCTACCTGTTCAACTACCTTGACCGGGTGAACGTTGGCTTTGCCAAGTTGCAGATGCTCGACGCGTTGAAATTCAGTGAAACCGTGTACGGCCTGGGTGCCGGGATCTTCTTTATCGGCTACGTGCTGTGTGGCGTGCCGAGCAACCTGGCGCTGACCCGGTTCGGGCCAAGGCGCTGGATAGCGCTGATGATGATCGTGTGGGGCACCTTGTCCACCTGCCTGCTGTTCGTGACCACCCCGACGCATTTCTACACCTTGCGCCTGTTCACCGGTGCCGCCGAGGCGGGTTTCTTTCCCGGTGTGGTGCTGTACCTCTCGCAGTGGTTCCCGACGTTTCGCCGAGGCCGGATCATGGCGCTGTTCATGTCCGCGATTCCGGTCTCCGGCCTGCTCGGCAGCCCGTTCTCCGGCTGGATTCTCAACCACTTTGCGGCAGGTCAAGGCGGCCTCGCCGGTTGGCAGTGGATGTTCCTGTTGCAAGGCATTCCCACGGTGATCCTCGGCGCCCTCGCCTACTTCCTGCTCAGTGACAGCTTCGCCCACGCCAAGTGGCTCAAGCCCCACGAACGCGCGGTACTGGAAGCCGACCAGGCCACCGATCTTGCGAACAAACCGAAGACCACCACCGACTCCCTGGCCGAGGTGTTCAAGAACCCGGCGATCTGGGCGTTCGGCCTGATCTACTTCTGCATCCAGAGCGGCGTCTACGCGATCAACTTCTGGCTGCCGTCGATCATCAAGAACCTGGGGTTCAGCGATAACCTGGTGATCGGCTGGCTCAGTGCGATCCCCTACCTGCTGGCCGCAGTCTTCATGTTGCTGGTGGGCCGTTCCGCAGACTTGCGCACGGAACGCCGGTGGCACTTGGTGGTGCCGATGCTGATGGGCGCAATTGGCCTGGTGATCGCGGTGAATTTCGCTACCACCCCGGCTATCGCCATTCTCGGCCTGACCATCGCCACCATGGGCGCCCTCACCGGCCTGCCGATGTTCTGGCCGGTGCCCACCGCCATGCTCAGCGCGGGCGCGGCGGCGGGTGGGCTGGCGTTGATCAACTCCATGGGCCAGATGGCCGGGTTTCTCAGCCCCTACATCGTCGGGTTCGTGAAGGATGCGACGGGGTCCACGGATGTGGCGCTGTACTTGCTGGCAGCGGTCATCGTCGCCGGCAGTGTGTTGGCGTTGCGCATGACACGCACCTTGAAGGTGTAAAGCGCCCCTGGTGAGCGGGTTGCTGTAGGGAGGGAGCGCCCTCCCTACAATCGGGTAGTGTTACAGCAGGCCGCCGCCGTCGATATCGATCACGGCGCCAGTCATATAGCCGTTCTCCATCGCCAGCACATACCCTGCCGCCACTTCCTGCGCCTGCCCGATGCGCCCAACCGGCAAGGCTCCACCGGCCTTGGCGAACATCGCCAGGCGCTGCTCTTCACCAAGCCCGGCATAAGCCGGTGTGTCGATCACGCCGGGGCTGATCACGTTGACGCGACGCGGCGCCAGTTCCTTGGCCAGCTGCTTGCCCAGCGCTTCGGTGGCGGCGTTGATGCCGACCTTGATGAACTGTCCCGCAACCCATTTGCGCCCCAACTGGCCGGAGGTCAGGCTGATGCTGCCGTGCTCATGCAGAAACGGCAGTGCCTGTTGAATCGCACGCAACGCGCCCCAGAGTTTCACATTGAAGTTGGCCTGGGCTTCGTCCAGGTCGGTGTCGATCAGGGTTTTGGCGTTGACCGAAGGGCCTGATGTGTAAACCAGATGATCAAAGCGCCCCACTGCTTCGAACAGGCGTTGCAAGGATGCGCTGTCGCTGACATCCACCGGCTCGCTGCGGATGCCGTCGTGCAGCGCCGAGGTCAGGCGGCGCCCCGCCACCACCACGTTTGCACCGCGCTCTGCCGCGGCCTTGGCGACGGCTGCGCCGATGCCGCTGCTGCCACCGATCACAATGATGGTTTTGCCGTTGAGAGACGTCGTCATGGAAGGTTTCCTGGGTGAGAAAGTGAGCGTTCATCTTCCACGCTTGGTAATCGGAGAGAAATCCCGGTAAAACGACAAGATCTTTAAAGGAATTTTACAAATGAGTTCGATCCTGGACCTCGAAGTGTTCGTGCGCACCGCCGATGTGGGCAGCCTGTCTGCTGCGGCACGCGGGCTTGGCCTGACCCCGGCAGCGGCCAGTATCGCCCTCAAGCGCCTGGAGACGCGCCTGGGCCTGCGCTTGTTCGCCCGTTCTACCCGCAGCATGCGGCTGACCGAGGAAGGCCGGCGCTATCTGGACAGCGTACGCGTTGCGCTGGCGGCATTGAGCGAGGGTGAACAGGCGCTCAAGCAGCAAAGCCAGGGCCTGACCGGTTTGCTGCAAGTGGCGGCACCGTCGGATTTCGGGCGTAATGTGGTGCTGGGTTGGCTGGACGCCTTCAAGGCCGAACATCCGAACATCCGCCTGCAATTGATGCTCAACGACAGCAACGCCGACCTGTTTCGCGAAACGGTCGACATCGCCCTGCGTTTTGGCGTGCCGCAGGATTCCAGCCTAGTCGCGTTGCCCATCGTCCCCGACCACTATCGCGTTGCCTGTGCAAGCCCCGCCTACCTGGCGAGCCATGGCGCACCGCAACATCCAACGCAACTGTCAGGGCACAGCGCGTTGCGTTACATGCGCCAAGGTCAAGTCAGCAAGACCTGGCGCTTTCGCCAGGGCACGCAGGTGGAAGAGGTCGAGGTCAGCGGCGACTTTCTCAGCGACGACGGCGAGGTCGTGCGCCGTTGGGCGCTGGCCGGCCACGGCATCGCCTATAAAGCCCAGCTGGATGTAGTGGGCGACCTTGCCGCCGGCCGGCTGGTGGCATTGTTTGATGGATGGCAAGGCGAACCTGCGCCATTCAACCTGATGTGCCCCCATCGTCTGCAGGTATCGGAACGGGTGAAGGTGCTGCAGCGTTTTTTACAGGAGCGCTGCCAGACGTTGCTGAGCGCGTGAAGAAATACGCACAGGGCTTGTTCCAGAGCGTTGGTGTCTGGTATTGCATGAGCCACGTTTGCCTGCCATGAGGAGCTTTGCATGATTTACCGCACATTGGGCCAGTCCGGGTTGAAGGTCAGCGCACTGACGCTGGGCACCATGATGTTTGGCGAACAGACCAGCACCGAAGACTCGCTGCGCATCATCGACAAGGCCTGGGATCAAGGCATCAACTTTATCGACACCGCCGACGTCTACACCGGCGGGCGCTCCGAGGAGATCGTCGGCGAGGCCATCGCGCGCAACCGCCAGGACTGGGTGGTGGCGTCGAAGGTCGGCTTCGGCCCGGCGGATGGCGTGCCCAACCGCAATGGGCTGAGCCGCAAACGCCTGTTCAACGCGCTGGAGGCCAGCCTGACGCGCTTGGACACCGACTACCTGGACATCTACTACCTGCACCGCGAGGACCACGACACGCCGCTGGAAGTCACGGTATCGGCGATCGGTGACTTGATTCGCCAGGGCAAAGTACGCTACTGGGGGTTATCCAACTATCGTGGCTGGCGTATCGCCGAGGTCATTCGCGTGGCCGAACGCCTGGGCGTTGACAGGCCCATCATCAGTCAGCCGTTGTACAACATCGTCAATCGCCAGGCCGAAGTCGAGCAGATCACCGCCGCGGCCGCCTATGGACTGGGCGTGGTGCCGTACAGCCCATTGGCGCGTGGCGTGCTCAGCGGTAAGTACGCCCCCGACCTGGCGCCTGAACCGGGCAGCCGCGCGGCACGCCAGGACAAACGCATCCTGGAAACCGAATGGCGCGTGGAATCGCTGCGCATCGCCCAGCAGATCCAGCAATACACCCAGGGCCGTGGCGTGGGCATGGTCGAGTTCGCGATCGCCTGGGTGCTGAACAACGCGGCAGTGAGTTCGGCGATTGTCGGCCCGCGCACCGAGGCACAATGGGATGCGTACACCGGGGCATTGGCGGTAGAGATCACGGCGCAGGATGAGGCGTTCGTCGACTCACTGGTGACGCCGGGGCATTCGTCCACGCCGGGCTTCAATGACGTCGGGCATTTCGTGTCGGGCCGAGTGACGCGTTAGTTGCGATGACGCGTTCTCGCTGACCACGAAAACGCGTTCGAACCGCGCATTACACGAAAATTTACGCAAGCCCGCCCCGAAACAGCGCAGCGCTTTGACGCTAAAGGCACCATAATCCTCTGCTGGAATTGGATCTGAATCGGCTTTCGCGAGGACAGCGTGTCTAAAGGTGTTGCGTTATCGGTATTGGCCTCGGTGTTGTTCGCCGTGATGTATTACTTCACGTCCCTGCTCACACCGTTGAGTGGCCTGGAAATTTTCGGCTGGCGCATGTTGCTGACCGTGCCCTGCATGACCGTATTCATGGTAGTCAGCGGCGAATGGCGGCGGGTGTGGGAGTTGCTGCGTCTGCTCGCGGCCAGGCCGCGCTTGATCGGCGGCGTGCTGGTGTCGTCCGCGTTGCTCGGCGTGCAGTTATGGCTGTTCATGTGGGCACCGCTTAATGGCCGCAGCCTGGATGTGTCGGTGGGGTATTTTCTGTTACCGCTGACCATGGTGTTGACCGGGCGCCTGGTCTACGGCGAACAGTTGTCGCGCTTGCAGCAGATCGCCGTGGTATTTGCCGCATTGGGTGTGCTCAACGAGCTGTACCAGGCCGGCGGTTTTTCCTGGGCGACCCTGGTAGTGATCATCGGTTACCCCGTGTATTTCGTGGTGCGTAAATACCTGACCACCGACCATCTGGGCGGCCTGTGGCTGGACATGGCGTTGATGCTGCCGGTGGCCTGGTGGTTCGTGCAAAGCGGCGAACAGGGCTTTGCGGTACTGGATGCACAGCCCAAGCTCTACGCGTTGATTCCGATGCTGGGCGTGATCAGTGCTTCGGCGCTGGTGAGCTATATCATCGCCAGCCGTTTGCTGGCCTTCAGCCTGTTCGGCCTGCTCAGTTATGTGGAACCGGTGTTGTTGCTGGCAGTCGCGCTACTGCTGGGTGAAGGCATCAAGGGCGGGCAATGGCTGACTTATATCCCGATCTGGCTGGCGGTGATGGTGCTGGTGTATGAAGGATTCAAGCACTTGGTGCGTCAGCGCAAGGCTTGACTCGGTCAAAAATGTGGGAGGGGGCTTGCCCCCGATAAGGCAGTGTCAGTCAGCGCATATGTGACTGAGCCACCGTCATCGGGGGCAAGCCCCCTCCCACATTTGATCGCTGTTGTGTCAGGGATTATTGCTTAGTCAGCGGTTAACACACCGCGACGTACCTGATCACGCTCGATGGACTCGAACAACGCCTTGAAGTTGCCCTCGCCGAAGCCATCGTCGCCTTTACGCTGAATGAATTCGAAGAACACCGGGCCCATCAGGGTTTCCGAGAAGATCTGCAGCAGCAGGCGCTTGTCGCCCTCGATCGAGGAGCCATCGAGCAAAATGCCGCGCGCCTGCAGTTGGTCCACCGGTTCGCCGTGGTTCGGCAGGCGGCCTTCGAGCATCTCGTAGTAGGTGTCCGGCGGCGCGGTCATGAAACGCATGCCGATCTTCTTCAGCGCGTCCCAGGTCTTGACCAGGTCGTCGGTGAGGAACGCCACGTGCTGGATGCCCTCGCCGTTGAACTGCATCAGGAACTCTTCGATCTGGCCGGCGCCCTTGGAGGACTCTTCGTTCAACGGGATGCGGATCATGCCATCCGGCGCGCTCATGGCCTTGGACGTCAGGCCGGTGTATTCGCCCTTGATATCGAAGTAGCGCGCTTCACGGAAGTTGAACAGCTTCTCGTAGAAGTTGGCCCAGTAAGCCATGCGGCCGCGGTAGACGTTGTGGGTCAGGTGGTCGATGACCTTCAGGCCGGCGCCCTGCGGGTTACGGTCTACGCCTTCGAGGTAGACGAAGTCGATGTCATAGATCGAGCTGCCTTCGCCAAAACGGTCGATCAGGTACAGCGGCGCCCCGCCGATGCCTTTGATCGCTGGCAGGTTCAATTCCATCGGGCCGGTGTCGATATGAATCGGCTGGGCCCCGAGTTCCAGGGCGCGCTTGTAGGCTTCCTGCGAGTTCTTCACGCGAAACGCCATGCCGCACACCGACGGCCCATGCTCGGCGGCGAAGTACGAGGCAAGGCTGTTGGGCTCATTATTGAGGATCAGGTTGATCTCGCCCTGGCGGAACAGGTGCACGTTCTTGGAACGGTGGGTTGCCACCTTGGTGAAGCCCATGATCTCGAAGATCGGCTCCAGGGTGCCCGGGGTCGGCGAGGCGAATTCAATGAACTCAAAGCCCATCAGGCCCATCGGGTTTTCGTATTGGTCGGTCATGTTCGGTGCCTCATCATGCTTGGGGTAACAGCTAGTTATTTACTAGCTATATGGTTATTTGCGGGCAAGGATGAGGTCAGCGGGTGGCGCACAGGAAAGGCCTCGCACGCTGCGGGCGAGGAAGTCACCAAAGATGAGGGGCGAACCGAGTTGCTTCATGGTGTCATCAGTCTCTGACGGCGAGGCTTGCGTGAGCGCAAGTCCATATTCTTGTATGCGTAAATCGATTCTACACAGCGTAACCGTATTTGTCCGTACTCTTATCAAATCTCCATTGCCTTGCTGTGCGCAAGGAGTTTATTGCGCAGATAAGGCGTTACGTTTTGCCGAGCACCATGTGGCAATGCCATCTATCATCGGCATAGTCTCCCCTTTTCTGCATGGCTGCCCCTGTATGCCCCTGACCTCCCAAGGCCCACGAAACCGAGTCGCCCGCTATGTGTTCAGCGCAGTCTGCGGCCTGCTTCCCGTTTTGCTTGGGGTGGTGATTCTTTATTGGCAGGCCGAGCGCACGCTTGAGCAAAGCACCGCTCAAACGGCGCAGGAAGCCGTGCGTCAGTTCGACTTGATGCTCGACAACACCGCCGCCGCCGCCCAAGCGCTGTTACCACTGGCCGGCTTGCCGTGTGATAAGGCCGCGAAGCTGGCACTGCGTGAGCAGGTCACTCGTCGGCCGTTCGTGCGTGCCACCACCCTGTCCTGGCAGAGAAACATTTATTGCAGTTCGTTGTTTGGCAGCGGTTATGAGTCGCCGGTCAACCCGGACGACTACGTTGACGGCAGTTTGTGGTTGATGAACGGTAACCCCGTCACGCCGGATACCGCGCTGCTGGTTTACCGGTTGGTCGACGGTGATCGAGCCGCGTTCGCCTCGATTGACGGCTATCACCTCACCAATGCCCTGCGCCTGATCAGCCGCTATGCCTTCCTGGTGCTGAAAGTAGGCCCCCATTGGCTGGACGCCGAGGGCAAGGTGCATACCAGCACACCGCCGAGGTTTGCCGTGGCCCAGCACTTTTTGGCCTCCAACCGCTATCCGTACAGCGTTGACGTGGGCATGCCCGACGGCGAGGTGTGGCGTTATATGCAGGCGCGTTACCCGGCGGTGTTCAGTCTGGTGGTGTTTTTTGGGGTGCTGGCCGGCGTCCTGGCCCATTGGCTGCAGAAGCGCTCTTCGGCGCCTACCCACGAGTTGCAACGGGCCCTGGGCGCCAACGAGTTCATTCCCTATTTCCAGCCGGTGGTGCGCGGCGACACTCGCCAATGGGCCGGCTGCGAAGTGCTGATGCGCTGGAAGCATCCTAAAGAGGGGCTGGTGCGGCCGGACCTGTTTATCCCCCTGGCCGAACACTGCGGACTGATCGTGCCGATGACCCGCGCCCTGCTCCGCCAGACCGCCGCGCAATTGGCGCCGCATGCCGAGCACTTCAGCCCGGGTTTCCATATCGGCGTGAACATCACCGCACGCCATTGCCACGATCTGGATCTGGTGGATGATTGCCGGCAGTTCCTCGCGGCCTTCCCGCCCGGCCAGGTCACCCTGGTCCTGGAATTGACCGAGCGCGAGCTGATCGAACCCACCGACATCACGCGCCGCCTGTTCGACGCTCTGCACCAGTTGGGCGTGATGATCGCAATCGACGACTTCGGCACCGGGCATTCAAGCCTGGGTTACTTGCGCAACTTCAATGTGGATTACTTGAAGATCGATCAAAGCTTCGTCGCCATGATCGGAGCGGATGCGCTCTCCCGGCATATTCTCGACAGCATCATAGAACTGTCCGCCAAGCTGGACCTGGGTATAGTGGCCGAGGGTGTGGAAACAGCGCAGCAGTGTGATTACCTTGTTGCAAAAGGCGTGGACTTTTTGCAAGGTTACCTGTTCGGCCGCCCGGTACCTTGCGATGAATTCATTAAGGCGTTGACCCGCCATTGAATAGCCATCGACTTTAGATGAAACAATCTTATTTAGACAAAGACATGATTTACTCGAAGTGAATTAACCACTACAATTTTTCGTGCCGGCGATACACTCACGCAGGTGTTTTCGTTGAGTTAGCTTAATCCTCTTGGCTTAAGGCTTTCTTCGCAGTAGCTATCAGCTAACTACACTATTGGAGTACAGATTTTGTCCAGACTCGCCGAATTTCGCGCAGCAGAAAAAGCCCTTCAAGAGCAGCTCGCCCAGCTGGAATCGCTGAAGAACGACGCCGGGCTGAAGAAAGAAATCGAATTCGAAGAAAAACTTACAAAGCTGATGAGCAGTTATGACAAGAGCCTGCGCGATGTGATCGCCATCCTTGATCCAAACCCGGGCAAATCGGCTGCTGCAGCCGTTCGTGCGCCGAAACAGCGCCGCGCACGTGTGGTCAAGGTTTACCAGAACCCGCATACCGGCGAGCTGATCGAGACCAAAGGCGGCAACCACCGCGGCCTTAAAGCCTGGAAAGAAGAGCACGGCGCAGCCACTGTAGACTCTTGGCTTCGCGGTTGATTAACATGCACTAACAGAAAGCCCCGCTTACGCGGGGCTTTTCGTTTATAGGTTCACAAACGAAACTAACTTAAGTTCACATTCGTTCGCCTAGAACCATTCAAAGTTTGAGGCTATCACGCACCGAACTGACCTCATCTTTGCTGGCCTCGTACGCTTGCGCCTGGCCCGCATATGAAAATACGTAGGCTTTATCGGCATCCACTGCCCCCACTAGTGTTTGCGACAGCACATGTCGACCGTTCTCGGTAATCACACAGGTAGTTTCCAGCGCCTCAAGACGGCTCAATGTAGCGGGGTGCATTTTGGTGCACACGCTTTGATAACCGCCCTGGGCAAAATCTTTCTGGATGGATTTACGCATTTCCAGCAAAACGCCTTGAAGATTGACGTTATGCCCAACCTCGATCGGCGTACCGGTCAACTCCATCACCATCAAGGTCTTGCCATGTTCATCATTTTTGATCGCGCGCTGTCGCGACACGGCCTGGGTCCCCCCGGCTGCGTTGCCATCGGGTTCAACTTCCTCGACCTGCCAGCCGCTGGGCCAATGAATTTCCGGCTCGGCCGCCAGTACGAACGGGCTGCCCAACACTAAGCACAACGTAGCCAATAACGGTTTACGAAACTCGATCATTGCCAAAAGCATCCAAGGTTCCAGCACCAAAGTTTGCGGCCCGAGCCCCGCCCCTCGCAAGGGCCGCGTGAGCTTTTTCATTTGGCGCGATCGGCAGGCCTTGCGTATCATGGCTCGGCTGCACGGATGCTTGCCGCAAGCCAAGGGACCGCTTTGCCCCATTTTTTCTGGAGGGCCCATGAGCCTGCACGAACTGAACACCTTTCCCGGCGTCACTGCCCAACCGGATACCGCCACCACGAACTTCGTGTTCAACCACACAATGTTGCGGGTCAAGGACATCACCAAGTCGCTGGATTTCTACACCCGCGTCCTGGGGTTTTCCCTGGTTGAAAAACGCGATTTCCCGGAGGCCGAATTCAGCCTGTATTTCCTGGCCCTGGTGGACAAGGCACAGATCCCGGCTGACGCTGCCGAGCGCACCCAGTGGATGAAGTCGATCCCAGGCATTCTGGAACTGACCCACAACCACGGCACCGAAAACGACGCCGACTTCGCCTACCATAACGGCAACACCGACCCGCGTGGCTTTGGCCATATTTGCATCTCGGTGCCGGATATCGTCGCGGCCTGCGAACGCTTCGAAGCCCTGGGCTGCGATTTCCAGAAGCGCCTGAGCGATGGCCGCATGAAAAGCCTGGCCTTCATCAAGGACCCGGACGCCTACTGGGTTGAGATCATTCAGCCAGCACCGCTGTAAAACAAAAACCCCATGATCGCTCATGGGGTTTTTTATTTGCGCGCTGTTTTTACGCCGGCGCGGACGTGCGGATCAGATGGTCGAACGCGCTAAGGGAAGCCTTGGCGCCCTCACCTACCGCGATGACGATCTGCTTATACGGCACGGTCGTCACATCACCGGCGGCGAATACACCCGGCAATGAGGTCTCGCCACGCGCATCGACGATGATCTCGCCGCGTGGCGTCAGTTCCACGGTGCCTTTGAGCCAGTCGGTGTTAGGCAGCAGACCGATCTGCACGAAAATGCCTTCCAGGTCGATGGTCTTGAACTCGCCACTGTCGCGGTCCTTGTAGGCAAGACCGGTGACTTTCTGGCCATCGCCCTTGACTTCACTGGTCAATGCGCTGGTGATCACATCTACGTTCGGCAGGCTGTGCAGCTTGCGTTGCAATACCGCATCGGCGCGCAGCTTGTTGTCGAACTCGAGCAGCGTGACGTGGCTGACAATGCCGGCCAGGTCGATGGCCGCTTCGACGCCGGAGTTACCGCCACCGATCACCGCCACGCGCTTGCCCTTGAACAGCGGGCCATCGCAGTGCGGGCAGAAGCACACGCCCTTGGCCTTGTATTCCTGCTCGCCCGGCACACCCATTTCACGCCAGCGCGCACCGGTGGCCAGGATCACGGTCTTGGACTTGAGCGTCGCGCCGCTTTCGAAGCGAATTTCGTGCAACTCACCGGCATTCTTCGCGGGTACCAGGCTGCTGGCACGCTGCAGGTTCATGATGTCGATGTCGTACTGACGCACGTGGGCTTCCAGGGCACTGGCCAGCTTCGGGCCTTCGGTTTCCTGGACCGAGATAAAGTTCTCGATGGACATGGTGTCCAGCACCTGGCCACCAAAACGCTCGGCGGCCACGCCGGTACGGATGCCTTTGCGCGCAGCGTAGATCGCGGCCGACGAGCCCGCCGGGCCACCGCCGACGACCAGTACATCAAAAGCATCCTTGGCACTGATTTTCTCGGCCGCTTTTTCAATACCGCTGGTGTCGAGCTTGGCGAGGATTTCTTCCAGGCCCATGCGGCCCTGGCCGAAGTTCACACCGTTGAGGTAGACACTGGGCACTGCCATGATCTGACGCTCATCGACTTCGGCCTGGAACAGCGCGCCGTCGATGGCCACATGGCGGATGTTGGGGTTGAGCACGGCCATCAGGTTCAGCGCCTGCACCACGTCCGGGCAGTTCTGGCACGACAGCGAGAAGTACGTCTCGAAGCTGAACTCACCTTTCAACGCGCGGATCTGTTCGATCACTTCGACACTGGCCTTCGACGGGTGGCCGCCGACTTGCAGCAGGGCCAACACCAGCGAAGTAAATTCATGGCCCATGGGGATGCCGGCGAAACGCAGGCTGATATCGGCACCCGGGCGATTGATGGAAAACGACGGCTTGCGCGCATCGTTGCCATCGGTGTTCAGGGTAATCAGCGTAGTGAGGCTGGCTACGTCTTGCAAAAGAGCGAGCATTTCCTGGGATTTCGCACCGTCGTCGAGGGAGGCGACGATCTCGATCGGCTGGGTGACCCGCTCCAGGTAAGATTTCAACTGAGCTTTAAGATTGGCGTCCAACATACGGGCGATTTCCTTTAATTCTGGGTATAAAAAAACGCCCGAACGAATCTCGCCCGGGCGTTTTTTGAGGGCGGTTGCAGCTTACTGGGTAGGTGCGGATACCCGCCCTTGGGACTTCACAGACTTAGATCTTGCCGACCAGGTCCAGGGACGGAGCCAGGGTGGCCTCGCCTTCTTTCCACTTGGCTGGGCACACTTCGCCTGGGTGGGCAGCGACATACTGAGCGGCCTTGATCTTGCGCAGCAGCTCGGAAGCGTCACGGCCAACACCGCCGTCGTTCAGTTCAACGATCTTGATCTGGCCTTCCGGGTTGATCACGAAGGTACCGCGGTCTGCCAGGCCAGCTTCTTCGATCAGCACGTCGAAGTTGCGGGAGATGGTCAGGGTTGGGTCGCCGATCATGGTGTACTGGATCTTGCCGATGGCTGGCGAGGTGTTGTGCCAGGCAGCGTGGGCAAAGTGGGTGTCGGTGGACACGCTGTAGATTTCGACGCCCAGTTTCTGGAATTCGGCGTAGTTGTCAGCCAGGTCTTCCAGTTCAGTCGGGCAAACGAAGGTGAAGTCGGCTGGGTAGAAGAACACTACGGACCACTTGCCTTTCAGGTCAGCGTCGGTCACATCGACGAAGCTGCCGTTTTTGAAAGCGGTGGCTTTAAACGGTTTTACTTGGCTGTTGATGATAGGCATCGTTGACTCTCCGTCAGGGGTTAAGAAGTTGATGAGGTGAATCCTACCCACTCCGGCCGACGATGGCTCATTGGCAAACCTGATGCTGACGATTGGTTTTTCCTATCAGGCGGCTGTATTAATAGAAGAAATCTCACAGCAGCGGTTGAGTCGCCAGGGTCATGCCGAGAAAGGGCGTCGCTTCAACATAGCGCATGGCCGATTTCATGTCGCTCCAGCCGACGTAGCTCATCAATGACTTCAAGTCCCAGCCGCTGCGGTGGGCCCAGGTAGCGAAGCCACGTCGCAGGGAGTGGCTCGTGTACTGCTCGGCGGGGATGCCTGCGCGCTCCAGGGCTTGACGCAATAAGGGGATCACGCTGTTGGGGTGCAGCCCCTCCTCCCCCAGATTGCCCCAGCGATCGATCCCGCGAAACACCGGGCCACGTACCAATGCCGAGGCACTGAGCCATTCGCTATAGGCCTGTACCGGGCACAAGCGCAACAGCGCGGGGGTGTGGTAGGTCTTGCCGAGGTTATCGCGGTCACTTTTGCTGCGCGGCAAGTACAGGCTGATGCCGGCCCCAGGCACTGCCTGGACATGCTCGATGTTCAAGCGACACAACTCATCGCTGCGAAAGCCGCGCCAGAACCCCAACAGGATCAGCGCCGTGTCGCGCTTGGCACGCAGTAACCCGGGCTGATCCTGGTTTTCAGCGGATTGCCTGGCCTCATTTTCAAGCGATGCAACCACCTGCTCCAGATGCGTGAGCTGCAATGGCTGCGCTTGCCGCTCCTGCGCCGGGTGCACGGCGCGGATGCCCTTGAGCACCTTGCGCACCACTGGCGCTTTGGTCGGGTCGGCAAACCCCTGGCTGGTATGCCATTGCGCCAAAGCCGAGAGCCGCAACTTCAAGGTGTTCACGGCCAGCACGCCCGCATGCGCCACCAGATAGCGCGCCACGCTGTCGCTGGTGGCCGGCAGGAACCCACCCCAACTGACTTCGAAATGCTCGATGGCCGCGCGGTAGCTACGGCGGGTGTTATCGCGGGTAGCGGCATTGAGGTAACGGTCGAGATCACTCATGGCAGGGCCCATTCGTACTGCGAACGCCTGGATCGACGCTGGAAACGCTAATGACACGGGATAATACGCCAATATCCCATCTGTTAAATAATGAATTTAAAGAGTTTTTCAGTCGTGATAAAGTATGTATATACATATCATGTACCACAGTACGAAATCGACGGAGACCCCATGGCACGCGGTGGCATAAACAAAGCAGTAGTTCAAACGGCACGCCTGGCAATCCTCGCCCGCGGTGAACACCCCAGCATCGACGCCGTACGCATCGAGATGGGCAATACCGGCTCGAAAACCACGATCCATCGCTATTTGAAGGAGCTGGACGAAAGCGAAACCCGGCAAACCATCACCGAAGCGCCTATCGACGACGAGCTGGGTGAATTGGTGGCGCGGCTCGCACAGCGTCTGAAAGAGAAAGCCCAGGAGCCCATCGACCTCGCCTTGGCGCAGTTCGAGCAGCAGAAAAGCGCCCTCCTCACTCAGCTTGAAGCGCTGCAGGAGGCCCATCACCAGTTGCAACAGCAGTTTGATATCCAGGCCGCCGCCCTCGCCGAGGAAAGCGCCGCCCTGCACACCGCCAGCACCAGCCTGCAAACCGAGCAAACGCGTAATGCCGGGCTAAGCCAGGCGTGCAGCGATTACGAACTGAGGATCAACGACAAGGACGAGCAGATTCGCTCCCTGGAAGACAAGCACCTCCACGCCCGCGATGCGCTTGAGCACTACCGCAATGCCGTCAAGGAGCAGCGTGAGCAGGAGCAGCGTCGCCATGAAGGCCAGTTGCAGCAGATACAGGCCGAACTGCGCCAGGTCCAGCAGAGTGCCCTGGTACGTCAGGATGAAATCACCCAGTTGCATCGAGACAACGAGCGCTTGTTGATCGAGCATCGGGTGACTGCCAAGGAGCTGAGCGCACTGCAGGAGCAGGTGCGCAAAGACCAGGCGTTGCGGCTCGAATTGAACGAGAGGATTAGCCAGGTCGACAGCGAGCGCACGCTGCTTCAAGAGCGCCTGCGGGTTGCGCTGCTGGAAAGTCAGTCACGAAAGGACGCGCTGACTGAACATCAACAGGCCAACAAGGCGCTGGAACTGGACCTGATCAAGGCCCAGGCCAGCATTGAAGCGTTGCGCCTGGCCGCCGTCGTTGCAACGACGCCAGAGGCAACGCCCGAGCCCTGATCAGCCTGCCACGGGCGTGCGCATGGTGACGAACTCTTCCGCCGCCGTCGGATGCACGCCAATGGTCTCGTCGAAATGCTGCTTGGTCGCGCCGGCCTTGAGCGCGATCGCCAGGCCCTGGACGATTTCGCCGGCGTCGGGCCCGACCATGTGGCAGCCCAGCACTTTGTCGGTGTCGGCGTCGACCACCAGCTTCATCAGGGTCTTTTCCTGACAGTCCGTCAGGGTCAGCTTCATGGGCCGGAAACGGCTTTCGAAGATCTGCACCTTGTGGCCGTTCTTCTTCGCCTCCTCTTCCGTGAGGCCCACCGTACCGATATTCGGCAGGCTGAACACGGCCGTCGGGATCATTGCGTAATCCACCGCGCGGTATTGCTCGGGCTTGAACAGGCGACGCGCCACCGCCATGCCTTCGGCCAGGGCGACCGGGGTCAACTGCACGCGGCCGATCACATCACCGATGGCCAGGATCGACGGCTCGGCGGTCTGATACAGCTCGTCCACGCTGACAAAGCCACGCTCATCGAGTGTGACACCGGTGTTCTCCAGGCCCAGGTTGTCCAGCATCGGCCGGCGGCCGGTGGCGTAGAACACGCAATCGGCTTCCAGCACGCGACCGTCTTTCAATGTGGCCTTGAGACTGCCATCGGCTTGCTTGTCGATGCGCTCGATATCGGCATTGAATTGCAGGTCTAGACCGCGCTTGGTCAGCTCTTCCTGCAAATGCTTGCGCACCGCGCCATCGAACCCGCGCAGGAACAGGTCGCCGCGGTACAACAACGAGGTCCGTGCGCCCAGACCATGGAAAATGCCTGCGAACTCAACGGCGATATAACCACCACCCACCACCAATACGCGCTTTGGCAGCTCTTTAAGAAAGAACGCCTCGTTGGAGCCAATGGCATGCTCGCGCCCTGGTATCTCGGGGATCTGCGGCCAGCCGCCCGTGGCGATCAGGATATGCTTGGCGGTGAAGCGCTCGCCGTTGATTTCCACCTGATGGGGATCAACCAGGCGCGCATGCCCTTCGTGCAGGGTTACACCGCTGTTGACCAGCAAATTGCGGTAGATGCCGTTGAGACGGTTGATCTCGCGATCTTTGTTGGCGATCAGGGTCGCCCAGTCAAAGTTCGCTTCACCCAACGACCAGCCAAAACCGCTGGCCTGTTCGAAGTCTTCGGCAAAGTGCGCGCCGTACACCAACAGCTTCTTCGGCACGCAGCCCACATTCACACAGGTACCGCCCAGGTAGCGACTTTCCGCCACGGCCACCTTGGCGCCAAAGCCGGCGGCAAAGCGCGCCGCGCGAACACCGCCGGAACCGGCGCCAATTACATACAGGTCAAAATCGTAGGCCATTTCATTCTCCTCGGCAGGCCATCAGCATACCGACTTACATGGGGCTGAAAAACGAAAAAGCCACCCGGAGGTGGCTTTCTCTTGAAACCGGTTGGCTGACGTGAATCAGTAAGCCTTGCCAGTCTTGTAGAAGTGCTCGAAGCAGAAGTTGGTCGCTTCGATGTAGCCTTCAGCACCACCGCAGTCGAAACGCTGGCCTTTGAATTTGTAGGCGATGACGCAACCGTCTTTGGCTTGCTTCATCAGGGCGTCGGTGATTTGAATCTCGCCGCCTTTGCCCGGCTCGGTTTCTTCAATCAACTTGAAGATGTCCGGCGTCAGGATGTAGCGACCGATAATGGCCAGGTTCGATGGGGCATCTTCAGGGGCTGGCTTCTCGACCATGTCACGTACGCGGATCAGGCCATCACCAATGTCGTCACCGGCGATGACGCCGTACTTGTTGGTTTGCGATGGGTCCACTTCCATTACCGCGACGATGGTGCAGCGGTATTTCTGGTAGAGCTTGACCATCTGGGTCAGCACGCCGTCGCCTTCCAGGTTCACGCACAGGTCATCGGCCAGTACCACGGCGAACGGTTCATCACCGATCAGCGGGCGACCGGTGAGAATGGCGTGGCCGAGGCCTTTCATCTGGGTCTGACGGGTGTAGGAGAACGAGCATTCGTCGAGCAGCTTGCGGATACCGACCAGGTATTTTTCTTTGTCGGTGCCCTTGATCTGGTTTTCCAGCTCATAGCTGATGTCGAAGTGGTCTTCCAGCGCGCGCTTGCCACGGCCGGTCACGATGGAGATTTCATTCAAGCCGGCATCCAGTGCCTCTTCGACGCCGTACTGAATCAGTGGCTTGTTCACCACCGGCAGCATCTCTTTGGGCATGGCTTTGGTCGCTGGCAGGAAGCGAGTGCCGTAACCGGCTGCTGGGAACAAGCATTTCTTGATCATATGAGTCCTTACAGAGGGCTGTGCGTACGGAATTCGGCGCAGTCTAATCAGGCCGCAGTCACCTTACAATGGGTCCTGCTGGCGCCGCGATGTCATCATAGAGAAAATATGTCGGCGTAAGTTCCGCTGATCTTTCAACAGGCAGACGGACCGGCGCCTGGGTGTTGATGTTTCCAGAGGCTGCACCCTTTGTAGCACGCTTTTCGGCACCGGGCACCGGGCTTGAATTACTTGGGCAAACCCCGCGTATTTGCGGCTATCATTGCACCCTTGAATCAGCTTACGAGATTGCTAATTAGATGTCAGAACCAAAAGGCGTAAACGGCTACCTGATCACCCAACGTGCGGACGGCTGGCACCTGATCAACTTCCATGGCGACAGCGTCGCAGGCGTTTTCGAGACCGAAAGCATGGCGATTGCGGTTGCCGAAGTGTTCGTCGATGAAGCAGGTCATGCGTCGAGCAAGCGGCCAAAAGGCAAATAAGCCGCGCTGCCTTGCATCAAAAGCCCTGCCAAGCGGGGCTTTTTTGTGTTTGGCTGTACCTAGATGGCAGTTCGCTATAATCTTCCGCCAACGCCCCACAATAGTGTCAGCGCTCCCCTCAACACCTTCGAAGACGATTCTCTATGAACAAAATCCTGGCACTCACTGCGGTATTGGCGCTGGCCGGCTGCACCACCACGTCGGACACTTATCTGAAAAATGGTGAACAAGGCTTGACCATCGACTGCTCGGGCGAAGCCAACTCATGGGCCAGTTGCTATGAGAAAGCTGACGCCTCGTGCGCAGGCACCGGCTACCGTATCGTCGGCACGGACGGCACCCCGTCACTCAAGGAAAGCGAACAGACCCTGGGCAAGGACGTGGGCAATTTCAAAAGTCGCAGCGTAGTGGTGGTGTGCAAGTAAGCCGTAGCGCTACAGGTGAACCTCGGCGAACTTGATCCCCAGGCTGCGCAAGATGTCGATCAAGTCATCCAGGCGCGGAAATGACTCGACCTCATCCTGATCGTCCACCAGGAAGTAACTGCGGCCGTCATTCTTCTTGAAAAAGACGATCCACTCGCCCAGGTCGGCGGGGTTCTGGATGACGTGGGTCGCCGTGATCTGACCTTCAGCATGGCGGGCTTTGACGTGTTCTCGCTTCATAATGGGCGTTCCAGGCAGGGCATGCCGCTCAGACCCAGGGTTTGAGCGGCATTTTTGTAGGCGGTGACCGACAGTTTACCGGATGCCTTGCCCGATCAACACGCCGTCTACCGTCTGGCCATAGAGATTGACGCCATCATTGGCGTGAAACTTGATGCGAGTCTTCTCTATCGATCCCTCGACCAGCCTCGGATCCTGGGGGCGCTCGTGGCTGTTGATGTACGCCGCGACATCCCATGCCTGCTGATCGCTCAAGCTGCCGATCTTGCCCAGCGGCATGTTGTGCTTGATGAAGGACGCTGCCGTGTTGATCCGGTGCATGCCGGCGCCCCAATTGTAGGAATCCTTACCCCATAACGGCGGCATGACATAACCCTCGCCCACCTTCTGCCCCTGCCCTTCAGCGCCATGGCACACCGCGCATTGCCCGTTGTACACCTGCGCGCCCTGGGCCAGGTCGTAGCCTTTAGCCGGTTGCGCCACCTCGGGATAGCCGCGCCCGGGTAATTCAACCCCCAAGGGCGCTTTGCTGGAGAGCCAGTAGGCATACACCGACAGCGCTGTGATTTCGGGACTGTCCGCCGCCGGCGGAGTACCGCCGTTCATGCTGAACTGGAAGCAGCCCTGCAAGCGTTCGGCAAAGGTATTGACCTTGTCATTCTTCTTGCGATAAGCCGGGTACATCGGGTACGCACCCCACAATGGCGCCGAGTTGGCCATGCGGCCTTGATCCAGATGGCAGTTGCTGCAGTTGAGCCCGTTTCCTACAAACTGTGGTGCCAGGCGCTTGGTGTCGACGAACAAACCATACCCCTGCCTGACCAGCTTGCCGTAGGCATTGTCCGGCAGTTCGCTTTCCTGAGGGGGTTGAAAGGCAGGGGCATTGGGGTGCGCAGCGGCCTGCAATTGGGATTGGTCTTCCATGGCGATCGGCGTGGCATGGGCGGGCACTGCCATCAACATCCCCATCAACATGAGCGCCTTCATGGCTTGGCCTCCAGCGGTAATGAGGCGAAGTACTGGGCCACGCCCTGCACCTCATCCGGGGTCAGGGATTTAGCGATGTGCCCCATCAAATCATTGGGATCGTCGCGCCGTGTACCGTTCTGCCAGGCGCTCAATTGCGCGGCCAGGTACGCCGCCGGCTGGCCAGCCAACGGCGGGAATGCGTCTCCCACACCGACACCGGAAGGGCCGTGACAACTGACGCACGCGGGAATCTGCCGCTCCCATGCCCCTTGCAGGGCCAGTTTCTGTATCGGGTTGGCAGGCATTTCGCTGCGGGGCATCCTGGCGGTCAAAGGGGCTGGCATCGCGGCCACAGCCTCGCTTAGCGCGGCGATTTCGGCGTCAGTGAGCGCCTTTGCCAACGGCTGCATCACCGGATTACTTCGCGCCCCACTGGCAAAGTCCGACAATTGCCTGCGCACGTATTGTGCGGGCAATCCCGCCAACCTGGGGAAACCTGCCGCCGCAAGCCCCAGCCCATCGGCGCCATGACACGCCACACAGGGCATCGCGCCGGGCTGCGAACCGCCCTCGGTATAAATTGTGTTGCCGTCGAGCGCGTAGGCATTACCCAACAGCAGCCATAACGCGCTTCCCACCAGTGCTCGTTCCAGAGACATCATCACAGCTCCATCTTTATAGTTATAAGCTTAGGCATAAACTGCATAACCATACAGATGGTATGGGAATTGATCCGGCGTCACAACACCCTGAAACAGCCAAAAAAAAGCCCCACCCTGTAGGAGCGAAGGTGCTCGTGCCTACAGGGTGGGGCTTTTATCGGGTTCAGTGCGTGGGGATACGCCTTGGCTTAACCGGAAATGCAATCTTCCCCGGCTTTCTTCACATCGCCCGGCCGAATCGGCACGTTGGACATGCTTTCGTAGAGTTTGATGCTGCTGCCGCTGGAGCGGTCTTCGATTTCGAAGATCGCCGATGGATCGGCCGAGAACTTCTGCGGCACGATCACTTGAAAACCATCTTTATGGGGTTCGATCTGCGGTGGACGACGTGTCGCCTCCAATTTGCGCACTACACACGCAGCATATTCCTGCGGCTTTTTCCCGGAAATCACCACCAACGTAGGTGGGGTCTGCTTGATATCTGCAACCGAAGCACAGCCACCTATCGCCAAGGCCAGCACCAACACACTCCACTTCATACTAAAAACCTCCGATAAAGACCCTACGACAGCGGGCGCAGGAGATTTCTCCCGCCGATGTAGGATTTATCTCTGAAAACTCGGTAAATAACTGTTTTAAATTGTCGAAGTCGTCGACGACGACCCGATAATAAACGCGCTGGGGCTGATAAACTCTATCTTATCCTACGTATCGTTCTGATTTTTCAGAAAAAGCCCTTCTGGAGACACCCCATGAAATTTATCCATCAGCGTGAGCACCTCAACGAGGGAGACATTGTCGTCATCGAATGCTCGCAGACCTGTAATATTCGTCTCATGAGCGACGCGAATTTTCGCAGCTTCAAGAACGGCGGCCGCCATACCTACCACGGTGGGGCATTCGACACATTCCCGGCGAAAATCACCGCACCCAGCACTGGTTTCTGGAACATTACCCTTGATGTGGTGACGCGCCGCGCCATCAGCGTTACCCGCAAGCCAGCGCTGTCCCACAAGATTCGCATCGTTCGTCGCACCGGCACCAAGCTGAGCTGACCCGAACACCGCAAGGAAAAAAGCTGTGACCACCACGACCAAATACGTCATCAAGTACAAGCTCAACGGCGAACGTCGCTTCGAATTTGCCCAATTGACCAGCAATAGCGTTGAGGAAGCCAAACAAGCCCTGGCGAAAATCCACGATGCAAGCGACGAAATTACTGACATAAACGTGAGCAAGGCGCTGTAAGCCATGCCGGGCCCTACTGCTGACCTGTTCGCCGATGACGCCTTGCAACAACCCGCAAGGCGCGAACAGATTGGCGAAGCGTCTTACGTTCTGGGGGGCTACGCCCTGCCCTGGATTGAGCGTTTACTGCCTGAGCTGCGGCGTGTCCTGGCCCAATCGCCGTTTCGGCAAATGGTCACGCCCGGCGGCTTTACCATGTCGGCCGCGCTGAGCAGTTGCGGCGAGCTGGGCTGGACCACCGACACGTCCGGCTATCGCTACAGCCCGCTCGATCCGCGTAGCCAGCAACCTTGGCCGGCGATGCCCGACGCATTGCGCGAACTGGCGATATCGGCGGCAAACGCGGCGGGCTTCGCCGATTTCTCACCGGATGCCTGCCTGATCAACCGATATGTGCCCGGCGCAAAAATGTCCCTGCACCAGGACAAGAACGAGCGGCGCTACGATGCACCGGTGGTCTCGGTGTCCCTCGGTCTGCCAGCGATTTTTCTGTTCGGTGGTCACCAGCGCAGCGACAAGGCGCAAAAGATTTCGCTGTTCCACGGTGATGTGGTGGTCTGGGGCGGCGTGGATCGCCTGCGCTACCACGGGGTGATGCCGGTCCGAGAAGGCGTGCACCCGATCATGGGGTCGCAACGCATCAACCTGACCTTTCGCACCGCCGGCTGATTTGACCGCAAGCTTCGCCCGTTAACCCGCTGCACAACGCACCGCCCCCGTCCAGTGAATAAAACAGACTGGCCGGGCGTCAGGGGGCCTGCTAAAACAGCGCAACGCCTTACTGAAGCTGGAGACGCACCCCATGAGCACCTGGCCAGACACGCGCATTATCGATCTGCTGGGCATCGAGCTGCCCATCATCCAGGCCCCGATGGCGGGAGCAACCACTACCGCCATGGTGATCGCCGCCTGTCAGGCCGGTGCGCTGGGGTCCATGCCTGCGGCGGCACTGAGCATCGAGCAACTGCGCGAAGCATTGACCGTCATTCGCCAGGCCGGCACCCGCCCTCTCAATGTCAACTTTTTCTGCCATCAGGCGCCTGAGGCGGACGAAGCGCGCGACCAACGCTGGAAAGCATTGCTGGAACCCTACTACCGCGAACTGGGCGCCGATTTTGATGCGCCGACTCCGGTATCCAATCGTGCGCCCTTCAACGAAGCGGCATGTGAAGTGATTGAAACCTTCCGCCCTGAAGTCGTCAGTTTTCATTTTGGTCTGCCGGAAAAATCCTTGCTGGCCCGGGTAAAAGCCACCGGCGCCAAGGTGTTGTCATCGGCTACAACGGTGGAGGAAGCGGTCTGGCTGGAAGAAAACGGTTGTGACGCCGTGATTGCAATGGGCATTGAAGCCGGTGGGCACCGTGGGATGTTTCTCAGCGACGACCTCAACAGCCAGATCGGCTTGATGGCGCTGCTGCCGCAAATCGTCGACGCCGTCAGCGTGCCGGTGATCGCGGCCGGTGGTATCGCCGACTCGCGCGGGATAGTCGCGGCCTTTGCCTTGGGCGCCTCGGCGGTGCAGGTCGGCACGGCGTATCTGTTCACCCCGGAAGCCAGCGTCAACGCTGCCCATCACCATGCATTGCGACACGCCCAGGCCAGCGAAACAGCCCTCACCAATCTGTTCACCGGGCGTCCGGCGCGGGGCATTGTCAATCGGGTGATGCGTGAGCTGGGCGCGATCAACCCCGCTGCGCCGGCGTTTCCACGGGCCGGTGGCGCGTTGATGCCGCTCAAGGCCAAGGACGAAGCCGGCTTCAGCAACCTGTGGGCAGGCCAGGCCTTGCGTCTGGGTAATGAGCGCTCCACCTATGACCTGACCCGCCATCTGGCAGAGCACACCTTGGCCAAACTGCAATAGCAACCTTGGCGCCTTGAGCAACGCGGCACTGTACCGGCAGCAGGCAACCGCTATATATTCCCCTACATAGCGTTAATCGCCCGTATCCCTCAAGGAGTTGCTTCATGATGTTCCGCGCCTCACGCCTGGCCCCCCTGCTTGCCGCCTTTGCCTTGGGCTCGGCCCATGCCGATGAGGTCCAAGTCGCCGTGGCCGCGAACTTTACCGCGCCGATCCAGGCCATTGCCGCCGACTTCGAAAAAGACACCGGTCACACGCTGATCGCGGCCTACGGGGCGACCGGGCAGTTCTATACCCAGATCAAGAACGGCGCGCCGTTCGAAGTGTTCCTCAGTGCCGACGACGCTACTCCGCAAAAACTCGAGGCCGAAGGCGATACCGTCAAGGGTTCGCGCTTTACCTACGCGGTCGGCACCTTGGCCCTGTGGTCGGCCAAAGAAGGCTACGTGGATGCCAATGGCGACGTGCTCAAACAGAATGCATTCAAGCACCTGTCCATTGCCAACCCTAAAGCCGCGCCCTACGGCCTGGCAGCCACCCAGGTGCTGGCCAGGGAAGGCTTGACCGACAAGGTCAAGGACAAGCTCGTCGAAGGCCAGAACATCACCCAGGCCTATCAATTCGTCTCCACGGGTAACGCCGAGTTGGGCTTTGTGGCGTTGTCGCAGATCTATAAGGACGGCAAGGTGTCCAGCGGCTCGGCGTGGATCGTGCCGTCGTCCTTGCATGACCCGATCAAACAAGACGCCGTAATTCTCAATAAAGGCAAGGACAGTGCTGCCGCCAAGGCACTGGTTGACTACCTGAAAGGGCCGAAGGCGGCTGCGGTGATCAAGTCCTACGGCTACGAGCTGTAAATGCCGCTGACGAGCGCCGATTTTTCCGCGATCTGGTTGACGGTCAAACTGGCGTCGCTGACCACTGTGATCCTGTTGGTGATCGGTACGCCGATTGCCCTGTGGCTGTCGCGCACCCGTTCCTGGTGGCGCGGCCCGGTGGGGGCCGTGGTGGCGTTGCCATTGGTGTTGCCGCCGACGGTCATCGGTTTTTACCTGCTGTTGTCCATGGGGCCCCATGGCTACTTCGGCCAGTTCACCCAATGGCTCGGCCTGGGCACCCTGACTTTCAGCTTCGCCGGGCTGGTGATAGGGTCGGTGATCTACTCCATGCCCTTCGTCGTGCAACCGCTGCAGAACGCCTTCTCAGCCATCGGCACGCGCCCGCTGGAAGTGGCCGCGACCTTGCGCGCCGGTCCTTGGGACACTTTTTTCACAGTGATCCTGCCGCTGGCACGCCCGGGCTTCATTACGGCGTCGATTCTTGGCTTCGCCCACACCGTCGGCGAGTTCGGCGTGGTGCTGATGATCGGCGGCAATATCCCGGACAAGACCCGGGTGGTTTCGGTGCAAATCTACGACCACGTCGAAGCCATGGAATATGCTCAGGCCCATTGGCTGGCCGGCGCGATGGTGGTGTTCGCATTCCTCGTGCTGCTGGCGCTCTACTCCAGCCGTAAAAGCAACATGGGCTGGAGTTGAGCGCGATGATTGAAGTACGTCTGCACTTGAAATACTCCGGCTTCGCACTGGACGTGGAGCTGCAGCTGCCCGGCCGTGGCGTGACCGCCCTCTACGGCCCATCGGGCTCTGGCAAAACCACCTGCCTGCGCTGTATCGCTGGCCTGGAGCGCGCCGAAGACGGATTTGTGCAGATCAACGATGAGGTCTGGCAAGACAGCCGTAGCGGGCAGTTCGTGGCGCCGCATAAACGCGCCTTGGGTTATGTCTTCCAAGAGGCGAGCCTGTTCCCTCATCTTTCGGTGCGGGCCAACCTGGCGTTCGGCCTCAAGCGCATCCCGCGTTTGCAGCGGCGTGTGGAGATGGCCCACGCCACTGAGTTGCTAGGCATCGCGCACCTGCTTGAGCGCAATCCGCAGCATCTGTCCGGCGGTGAGCGCCAGCGCGTCGGCATCGCCCGTGCGTTGCTCACCAGCCCCCGATTGCTGCTGATGGATGAGCCCCTGGCGGCCCTCGACAGCCAGCGCAAAAATGAAATCCTGCCCTATCTCGAACGCCTGCACGACGAGCTGGATATCCCGGTGCTGTACGTCAGCCATGCCCAGGACGAAGTGGCGCGGCTGGCCGACCACCTTGTCCTGCTCGGCGACGGCAAGGTCCTGGCCAGCGGGCCGATCGGCGAAACCCTGGCGCGGCTTGATCTGCCCCTGGCACGAGGCGACGATGCCGGTGTGGTGGTCACGGGCAGCGTGATTGCCTACGACGATCACTATCAGTTGCTCACCCTGCAATTGCCCGATTGCCCGTTGCAGATACGCGTGGCCCACACGCCGATGGCCGTGGGCAAACAGCTGCGGGTAAAAATTCAGGCGCGGGACGTCAGCCTCAGCCACCAAGCGCAGGCACACAGCAGCATCCTCAATCGCCTGCCGGTGACGGTCATCCAGGACGTCGCCGCGGATAACAGCGCCCATGTACTGGTACGCCTGGATGCCGGTGGCACGCCGTTGCTGGCGCGCATCACGCGGTTCTCGCGGGATCAGCTACAAGTGCAGCCGGGCCAGGCGCTGTGGGCGCAAATCAAGGCGGTGGCGGTGCTGGCCTAAACCATTTGGCACGACCGCAAGGCGACGCGGTCAATCAGACATACCGGCCTGATCCATTGCCAAGGAACCTGCACCATGCCCGACTCTTCGCCGCCCGTCGCTCTGCCTCGCGACCTGCATTACGTTGACGACACCCAACCCGGCATCCGCCGCAAAAAACTGCGTGGCAAGTTTCAGTATTTCGGCCCCGACGGCGAGCGCATCACCGATGCCGATGAGATCAAGCGCCTGAATGCCCTGGCGGTACCGCCCGCCTACACCGATGTGTGGATCTGCGCCGACCCGCAGGGGCACCTGCAAGCCACCGGCCGCGACGCCCGTGGCCGCAAGCAGTACCGTTACCACACGCGTTGGCGCGAAGTGCGCGACAGCGACAAGTACGCGCGGCTGCAGGCATTCGGCAACGCCCTGCCCAAGTTGCGCAAACAGTTGGAAGCCCAGATCGCCGAACCCGGTTTCACCCGCGAAAAGGTGCTGGCCACGGTGGTGATGCTGCTCGATGCCACGCTGATCCGTGTCGGCAATACTCAGTACGCCCGCGACAATAAATCCTACGGCCTGACCACCCTGCGCAACCGCCATGTGGACATCAAGGGCAGCGAGATAAAATTCCAGTTTCGCGGCAAAAGCGGCGTGGAGCATCAGATCAGCGTCAAGGACCGGCGCCTGGCCAGCGTGGTCAAGCGGTGCATGGAGTTGCCGGGGCAGAACCTGTTCCAGTACCTGGACGAGGACGGTCAGCGCCATACCGTCAGCTCCCAGGACGTCAATGCTTACCTGCATAGCTTGACCGGCGAAGATTTCACCGCCAAGGACTACCGCACCTGGGCCGGCACGGCCATGGCGCTGGCGGTGTTGCGCGAGTTGGCGTGGCAACCGGAGTCCGATGCCAAACGGCACGTGGTGACCATGGTCAAGGACGTCGCCCGGCAGTTGGGGAATACGCCGGCGGTGTGTCGCAAGTGCTATATCCACCCGGCGGTGCTGGAGCATTTCAGCCTGGGTGAGTTGTCGAAACTGCCCAAGCCACGGGTGCGCAAAGGGCTGAAAGCCGAAGAAGTCGCCCTGGCCATGTTCCTTGAGCAACTGGCCGCCGACTTGCCCGGGCAAGCCAAGGTGGGTTAGCCTCTGCCTCCCTTCTGAATCGCGGGACGATCGCCGACGTGAACAACTAAGCCTTCCAAAATGTATCTGCAACAAGCCCGCCTGGCGCGCTTGTTGGCCTGTTCGACATTTTCCTGGAGGTGCTGATGACTCACGTCAACCGGCTGCCCGTACTGGTTTCCCTGCAACACCTGTCTTTCCAGTTCGCCAATGGCGAAACCTTGCTGGAAGACCTCACCTTGTCCATCGACCACACGCCGACCGGCATTGTCGGCCGCAACGGGCGTGGTAAAAGTATCCTCGCGCAACTGATCGCCGGCATCCTGCAACCCTCCTCCGGTACGCTGAACGCACCGGCCCAGGTGGCTTACGTGCCCCAGACCGTGGTGGTGCGACCGGGTGCGACCGTCGCCGATATCACCGGCACCGCCCAGTGCCTGGCCGCCCTTGCACGCATGGCCCAGGGCACAGGCGTGGCCGGTGACCTGGAACGGATCGATGATCGCTGGGACCTCGCCGAACGCCTGCGCGTGGCCCTGGATACGGCAGGGATGCCCTCGCTCAGCGCGGCCTCCCAGGCCGACCGGCTCAGTGGTGGCCAATTGGCCAAGGTGGCGCTGATCGGCGCATTGTTGGCGGCGCAGCCGTTATTGATCCTCGATGAACCCAGCAACCACCTCGACAGCCTCGGGCGCGTTTGGCTGCTGCAGCAATTAGCGCAATGGCGCGGTGGCCTGGTGGTGGTCAGCCATGATCGCCAATTGCTCAACGCCATGGGCCGGATCATCGAACTGTCGCCCCTGGGTGCGCAGGTGTATGGCGGCAACTACGATGCCTATCTTCAGCAACGCGACACACAACGCCAGGCGGCTATCGCGGCGTGGGAACACGCCCGCGAACAGCGCAGCCGCGAACGCCGACGCTTGCAAAAAGACCATGACAACCTGCAGCGCAATGCGGCACGTGCACGCCAATATGCAGCGACCGCCAACGTCGACCGGTTTACCAAGGCGCGATGGAAAAGCGCGGCCACGCAAATCGTCAGCACCCTGGGCAGCGCCCATCATGCTCACAAACACACCCTCAATGCACAGGTGCGCCAAGCTTACGAGCGCGTGGTGGATGAGACGCCGACCTTGCTGGCCTTGCCGGGTGCGGCGGTGCCCAACTGCCGCCAGGTTCTGAGCCTGCAACAGGCACAGTTGCCTTGGCTGGATCCGCAGGCTCCTTCCACCTTTCTGACGCTTGACCTGACCGGCCCCATGCGGGTGGCCGTGCGCGGACCGAACGGTTGCGGCAAATCCACCCTGCTCAAGCTGCTTGCCGGGCAATGGCAAGCGCTCAGTGGAACGTGCACGGTGGCGCTGCCCTGCGCGTATATCGACCAGCACCTGACGCTACTGGATGACCGGCGCACTGTCGTCGAACAGCTCAACCTGCTCGATACGCCGCTGGTCGAAGCCGAACTGCGCACGCGCCTGGCCTTGCTGCAACTGGATGCCTCGCGGGTGACCCAGCCGGCAGGCCGACTCAGCGGTGGCGAGCGGTTGAAAGCGGCGATGGCGATCGCTTTGTGGCGCGGGGTGCCGGCGCAACTGTTGCTGTTGGATGAGCCGACCAACCACCTCGACCTGGAGACGGTGATTGCCTTTGAACAGGCCTTGAAAGGTTTTACCGGGGCATTGCTGGTGGTGTCCCACGATGAAGCCTTCCTGCAGGCGACCGAGCCCAGCCATTACTTGAGCTGGCATAGCACGGGCTGGCGCCTGGAGTCGGTGTGAGGTGATTGCGCGCACACACAAAGCGCCCTAGGGTAGTGGCCGAATAACTTCACTGGAAAGCCCTATGCTGCCTTCGCCCGCCAAGCCTTACGCCAATGCCGCGCTTGCCCATCGACAGCGCTGGCGCGGGCGTGTGGGCTTGATGCTGGTGGCCGGTCTGTCGGTACTGGCAGGCATGACCGATGCCATTGGTTTCATGGCCAGCGGCGATTTTGTCTCGTTCATGAGCGGCAACACCACGCGCCTGGCGGTTGCGATCAGTGCGGGTGACCTTGGCCTTACCGGGCGGTTGCTGTTGCTGGTTGCCACCTTCATCGTCGGCAATGCCTTGGGCGTGGTTGTCAGCCGCGTAAGCAAGCGTCGCGCGCTGCCGTTGTTGCTGAGCATCGGCGCGCTGCTCTGCGGCGCGGCGCTGCTGCCATGGGCCGAGACCCTGCCCGCCCTGTTAGCGGCGATTATCGCCATGGGCATGCTCAACGCGGCCGTCGAGCAAGTGAACGGGGTGCCGGTAGGGCTCACCTATGTCACGGGGGCGCTGTCGCGTTTCGGTCGCGGGCTGGGCCGCTGGTTGTTGGGCGAGCGCCGCAATGGCTGGCGCATGCAGCTGATACCTTGGGCGGGGATGTTTATCGGCGCCGTGATCGGCGCGCTGCTGGAGCAGCAGATCGGCCTGAGCGCCCTGTGGGTCAGCGGTGCGTTGGCGGGGCTATTGGGCCTGGCGACCCTGGCGATTCCGCGACGCTGGCAGTTGGGCTTCATGCCACGCTGAACAGTGGCCCCGAAAGGAGGTGCCCGCCCGACGTTTAAGCCTCGACATCCGTGTACCGGTAAAGAGCCATTACGTCGGGCGAGCGGGTGAATAATAGGCCAAATATGACCAAGGCAAGGTATTAAAGACAAGTGGCGAGTGCGGCCAAACGGCGTTTGGCGGGCATCGTGTCTTCTGCGGCGTAATACTTGACGGTAGAACCTGCGCCCGTGCTCAGCACATCCACAAAGTAGTCACCGCCGGTGGTGTACACCGTGAAACCCCCGGCCTCGGTGGCTTCCTTGAAACCGCCGGCGTCGACGCCAAACACGCTTTCGTCCTGCCAGCCGTACTGGATGCATTGGGCGACCACCAGGGTGGCCTTGTCCGAGGCCATGGTCTTGTAAGGGCTGCCCGCGCGCGCCTCTTTCATCTTCGAACCCGCGCAACCGGCCAGTGCTGCCAGTACCAATGCGCCTATCACCGCTTTATGCATGCTCGTGCTTCCCTGGAAAAACTGTGACTCTACCATTGCGCCGCCGCCAACTGACGCGCCCATGAATTTTGTTTCACTGTGCAGGCAAAACCGGCCGCTTATAGTGGCCAGGCTCATTTTCAAGAAGTCCTCCTTCTGCCCGCCCTCCCGCGGGCTTTTTTTCGCCTGCGGCTCACAACCACCAGCGCAACAGATAGAACAACACCATGCTCGACAACACGGTGATCAGCACGCTGCGCGTCCAAATCATCAGCGCCACGGCGCAGATCCCAGCCAGCAAATAGGGGTTGCTCGGGCTCAGGTTGAGCTGGTGGTCTTTGATGAAAATAATCGGCCCGCAAATCGCGGTGAGCATGCCCGGCACGGCGAACCCGAGGAACTCACGCGCCCCCCGGTTCAGCCGCACCGGCAGGCGCGGTTCGATAAACAGGTAGCGATTGAAAAACACCACCAACCCCATCGCCACAATCATCAGGTAGATCATTGCTGGCCGACTCCCAGGCGCTTGCAGACGAACCCGGCGCTCATCCCCAGCACCCCGGAGACCACCACCGCCGATTCCCAGTGCAGGTAACCCAGCCACACCGAGCACAACAGCGAGACGGCAACGCAGACCACCGTCGGCACGTCGCGCACTACCGGTGTGATCAGGGCGATAAAGGTTGCGGCAATCGAAAACTCCAGCCCCAACTGGTCCAAGCCGGGAATGCTTTTGCCCAGGACGATGCCGGCCAAAGTGAACAGGTTCCAGATGATATAGAACGTCAGGCCGACACCCAGGGCATGCCAGCGATTGAAGGTCTGGCGGTCATAGTGGTTGACCAGGGCAAAGAACTCGTCGGTCAACAGAAAGCCCAGGCTCATGCGCCAGCGGGTGTTGAGCGAAGACAGCGTCGGGCGCATGTGCATGCCGTAGAGCAAGTGCTGGGAGGTCAGCAGCAAGGTGGTCAGCACGATGGAGATCAGGCTCGCGCCGCTTTTGACCATGCCGATCGCCACCAACTGAGCGGCACCGGCGAACACGATGGCGGACAACCCTTGGGCTTGCAGCGGGGTGAACTGCGCATCGATTGCCATTGAGCCGGCGAGCAAGCCCCAGGGGGCACAGGCCAGGGATAACGGAATAACAGCGATTGCGCCACGCGTGAACGCGTCATGAGGGAGGGCAGTAGGCATGGGAGGGGCTCATCGACAAACAGTCGGCAAGCATGCCAGCGCGCCCAGGCACTTGTCTTGAACGATCTTGCTCAGGCGAGCTTTACCGACACCAGCTCCACCGAGTCGCGCGCTTCGCGCAGTTCGTAGGCATCCTGGTTCAACCGGTGAATGGTGTTGAGCAGGCGCTGGCGCAGCACCTCATCGCCGAGTTTTTCGACGGCACGCATCAGGTCGAACGCGGCGGTTTCGTTATTTTCCGCAACGGAATCCAGGGTCTTGCGCAGGTTACGAGTGGCTCGGGTCACGCGGTCTCTTCCTTCATCAGCAATGGGCGGCACTTTAGGACATTCGTGTTTCAGTTTAATTTCAATCACTTGTGGCTGATTAGGAGGCAGTTGATCCACGTCAAACGAAATCAGGATTTGGCTTACATTGAGGCTTATCCTCCTGTGCGAAGTCGCAGACAGGCAAACGCCATGGATAGGTCGGTCCCTACCCTGTTTAAATGCCTGGCCAACGCCACCCGAGCACAGCTGATGCGATTGATCCTGCGCAAACGCGAACTTTACGTGGACGAACTGATCCATGCCTTGGATGACAGCCCGCCAGGGTTGCAAAACGACGCGCGGCGTCTGGATGCAAGGGGCGACAGATCACAACAGGCCAGCACCTGCTGAGCCATCGGAGCGTTTATTCATGCTTGTCGCAATTGCTATTTTCATCATCACCATCGTGCTGGTCATCTGGCAGCCCAGGGGCCTGGGCGTCGGCTGGAGCGCCTCCCTGGGCGCGATCCTGGCCCTGGCCTGCGGGGTGATCAGCCTGGCGGATATTCCGGTGGTGTGGCACATCATCTGGAATGCCACCGGCACCTTTGTCGCGTTGATCATCATCAGCCTGTTGCTGGATGAAGCCGGGTTCTTTGCCTGGACCGCGCTGCATGTGGCGCGCTGGGGGCGTGGCCGGGGCCGGCGATTGTTTGCCTATATGGTGCTGCTGGGCGCACTGGTGTCGGCATTGTTCGCCAATGACGGCGCGGCGTTGATCCTCACCCCGATTGTGATGTCGATGCTGTTGGCCCTGCGTTTTTCGCCGGCGGCGACGCTGGCATTCGTCATGGGCGCGGGCTTTATCGCCGACACCGCAAGCCTGCCGCTGGTGGTGTCGAACCTGGTGAATATCGTCTCGGCGGACTATTTCAAGATCGGCTTCAATGAATACGCCGCCGTGATGGTGCCGGTGAACCTGGTCAGCGTCGCCGCGACCCTGGCGGTGCTGCTATGGTTTTTCCGTCGCGATATTCCGCAGTCTTACGACCCCGCCGACCTGGAACAACCCGCCAGTGCCATCCACGACCGTGCGACCTTTCGCGCCGGCTGGTGGGTGCTGGGTATTTTGCTGGTGGGCTGCTTCGCGCTGGAACCGCTGGGCATTCCC
Source organism: Pseudomonas sp. R4-34-07 (assembly GCF_003852375.1). Classification (NCBI taxonomy): domain Bacteria; kingdom Pseudomonadati; phylum Pseudomonadota; class Gammaproteobacteria; order Pseudomonadales; family Pseudomonadaceae; genus Pseudomonas; species Pseudomonas sp. R4-34-07. The sequence continues at coordinate 3,161,161 of NZ_CP027760.1, forward strand.
ATCAGCGCGATTTCTGCGGTGTGCGCCGTGCTGTTGCTGGTGATTGCTGCCAAGGGCCACAGGATCTCTACACGCAAGGTGCTGAAAGACGCACCGTGGCAGATCGTGGTCTTTTCCCTGGGGATGTACCTGGTGGTCTATGGCTTGCGTAACGCCGGCCTGACCGACTACCTGGCCACCTGGCTCGACACCTTCGCCAGCTACGGCGTGTGGGGCGCGGCCATGGGCACCGGCGTGCTCACCGCACTGTTGTCCTCGGCAATGAACAACCTGCCAACGGTGTTGATCGGCGCGCTGTCCATCGAGTCGAGCCATGCCGTGGGCGTGGTCAAGGACGCGATGATCTACGCCAACGTGATCGGCAGCGACCTGGGCCCGAAAATCACTCCTATCGGCAGCCTGGCGACCTTGCTGTGGCTGCATATCCTGGCACGCAAGGGCATCACCATCACCTGGGGTTACTACTTCAAGGTCGGGATTGTGCTGACCGTGCCGGTGCTTTTGATCACCCTTGCCGCCCTGGCCTTGCGCCTGAGTTTGTAAAGGGACGCGGTGTTCATTCATCTCGACACTGACGTATGCTCTCGCACTTTCTCGAAAGGACGCGGGCATGCTGACGATCTTTTTCTATGCGCTGGTTTTCGGTTTTGTGTTTTGTCTGTCTCCCGGCGCGGTGCTCGCTGAAACCCTGCGCCGTGGCTTGCTCTACGGTTTCACACCGGCCCTGTTGGTGCAGATCGGCTCGTTGGTGGGCGATGCGGTCTGGGCGGTGATCGGGCTGACTGGCATCGCGCTGCTGATCCAGCATGACGCGGTGCGCGTGCCGCTGACGGTGGTCTGCGCGCTCTACCTGGCCTGGCTGGGCATTCGCAGCCTGATGGATGCGTGGCAGTTACCGCACGTCGGGGGTGCACCCGCCAGCTCCGGGAAAAACGCCCTGGCAGTGGGCGCAGCGATCTCCCTGGCCAATCCGAAGAACATCGTTTACTGGGGCGCCCTGGGCAGCGCGTTGTCGGGCATCGTCGGCACCACCCCGAGCCATGGGCAAACCCTGATGTTTTTTGCCGGCTTCATGCTGGCGTCGGTGCTGTCATGCTTTCTGACTGCCGCGCTGGTCAACGTGCTGCGCAAGAATGCTTCGCCAACTTGGCAACGCATCAGTTATGGCGCCTGTGGCCTGGTATTGATTTATCTGGCCATTCTCGCGGCGCAGGGTATTTAACAGGCCGGGGCGCGACGGTGAGGTTTCAGGCCTTGGTCTGCCGCTCCAGCTGCACTTGCAACTGCGCATCGATTTGCAACTGAGCGGCTAAATCGTCGAGGTAATTGCGCTCCGCGTCCTGCTGGTCATCCACCAACATGACGCTGGCCAGATACACCTCGGCCGCAAGCGCCGGGTCGCTGGCGAACTCGGCGAAATCCGCCGCATCCAGAGGCTTGGCGACTTCAGCGTCGAACCACTCCTGCAATTGCGGGTCATCGGTATGCTTGCCCAGCTCATCGGAGATCAACTGCTGCTCTTTCGCATCGATCCGGCCATCGGCCTTTGCGGCAGCGATCAGTGCGCGCAACACGGCGTGGCTGTGCGCTTCGATTTGCGCGCCCGACAGCTGATCGGCCGTCTGAAAGGCCTGCTGCGGCTGGCTCGCCTGTTGGCTCTGCCAGGCCTGATACGCCTTGTAGGCCATCATCCCGAGAGAAGCCAACGCGGCATAGTTCATACCACCGGCGCGCCCTTGCGCCGGGCGCGTTGCCGCGCCACCGCCCAACATGCCTCCCAGCCCACCCAATAGTCCACCCAGGCCGCCGCCGGCCGAAGCATTGCCGGCGCTGGTGCCTTTGAGCAGACCGCCAAGCAGACCGCCCAACCCGCCGCCCGAAGAAGCCCCGCCCTGCCCTGCGCCGCGCAACAGTTGTTCCAGTAGATCGCTGGTATTCATGGTGTCGCCCTCCAGGGCGCATAGTGGCGTTAAATCAACCTTAGTCCGCCGCTGATGGAACACCATGACCGCCGGGCGGGCAAGCTTTATGATGGCGCCACTCCGCCATTCGAGAGGACGCATCGGTGAACCGCATTGAGCACATCAGGTTGATGGCCAGCTACAACCAATGGATGAATCGCAAGGTCTACGAAGCCGCCGGCAAGCTGACAGACGCGGCGTTGGTTGCGAACCGACAAGCGTTTTTCGGCTCGATCCTTGGCACCCTGAATCACCTGGTGCTGGGCGACACGGTCTGGCTCAAGCGCTTTGCCGAGCACCCGGCAGGCTTTTCCGCGTTGCTCCCCCTGAGCGCCATCGCCACACCCGTCGACCTGAGGCAGCTGGCGTTCGCAGACATACGCGAACTCTCGGCCCAGCGTGCCTGGCTGGATCAACTGATCCTCAATTGGGCCGACAGCCTGCAGGAAACCGACCTGGACCAGCGTTTGCGCTACCACACCATGCGCGGTGCAGCGGCTGAGAAACCGTTCTTCGGCCTGCTGATGCATTTTTTCAATCACCAGACACATCATCGTGGCCAGGTGACCACGCTGTTGAGCCAGGCCGGGATGGATGTAGGCGATACTGATCTACTGGCGTTGTTCGACTGAGAGCGGCATTGATCTTGCCCATCGTGTTTTTCTTGTAGATCACTGATCTGGCAGGTTTTTTCGGATAACTGTTTGTGCAGGAAAGCGTGCATCGAGGTTGCGTCGAAGCCGCTGGATCTATATATTCGCAACCCTGCTGCACCGCGCTACCGCCCGAATGGCGAAACTGGTAGACGCATGGGACTTAAAATCCCCCGCTCGTAAGGGCGTCCCGGTTCGATTCCGGGTTCGGGCACCATAGATATCAAGGGCTTGCCAGGGAAACCTGAGCAGGCCCTTATCTTTTCTGCTGCGCAATTTTAGAGTCCGCTCCGCAATTCCCTTCCTTCGGCGTCCTGCCGACCTATCTCCCTATTCATAATTTGCCTACTACTTTGTTCACTCCACGGAGGAACACTGATGCCGAGCACAGATCTACTCCCTTCCCTGCTTTTCAAACTCTACGAGAATCAACTCGCCAGCGAAGCCGCCATTTTGGAGCTGTCGAATTGGGTTGCCCGGCAAGGTTCTGCCGACATGGTCGGACTGCTCGACCCGGCCGCCAGCCTTCGCCATTTCATCCAGGCTCGTTTTTGCCCGAATTGCATCGGCCGAGTCAATCTTGACGCCGAGCTGCTTGTTGAAGCTCGACGACGCCCACATGATGCGAATGTCTGCATCCAGTAGGTGGGCATGGTCTTCGTTGTGAATGCTGCCTGTGTCGGCGAGGATCTCGGCCTGGAGCCATTCCCACACCTCAGAGGCTGGTGTCAGGCGGATGCCGAAGTGGGCTTGGTCAGACAGCTCAAGTATTGAGGGCGGAGGGAATGGCCTATCCATGGGGCACCTTGAGCTTGTAATAGTCGCGACTTGCCGGTTATAAGTCGCCCGATAACGTTACAGAGTTCAAGGTGTAGGAAATGGATAACCTGATAAAGCTGCGTATCGGACTGACAATTGCGGCGGTTGTCGGGCTTGTACCAATCACCATCCTCTTCGCGGTCGGCGTAGTGGCGTTCTTTATTCCGCTCATTTTTGTCGCCAAGAGTCCTCCGCTTGGGACGCTAGCACTTATAGGCGCAGCAATCGTCTCGGCATTCGCGATATGGTCGGCATGGAAGATCTATGCACTTTCAATGGCAGCGGCACCCGTTGTAAGCAACTCACACTTGCTGGCATCGGGAGCAGTGATTGCAATGATTTGGGGTATGGTCCTCGCGTACTGGACGCGCGATCTGCCCGAACTCACATACATATTTCTTATGCCAGGAATAGTCTCGAGCTCCATGCTCGCCCTTACATTGAAAAGAGCGAAGGCTTGAGGCGGGCGGCGAGCTGGATCAGCAATTTATCCTTCTGAATTTTCCAGCAGCACATCATTCAGCTTCTGCTCGCCCAGGCGCATCGCACCGAGACATTGCAGGTCGTCGCACTTAGGACCGAGGCCGAACACCGTCACCTCTCCCTTGGCGCCGATCATGGTCAGCGCACCCACGGTGCATTCGGGATGCTCACCCGCATCGAGGTCGTCGGCGATCTTGCGCAGGGTCTTGGCGGCGTCGCGACAGTCTTCCCGCTTGAACTCCAGCAATTTGACGGTCATTCGGGCCACCATGAATTTGTTGATCTACAAGCTGCGCGCCAGCATGATCTAACGTTCCGATCCGTAAAAAACGTGACCAGACTGCCTGGCACTACACCAGTCAAAGGATACTGACCTAATGAAGTCAATGCTCACCGCTGCAGCGCTAATATCTGCGACGACTCTTATTGCAGCCTGTCAGAGTGGGCCATACACCCCGCCGGAGCCTAAAACTGAAGTACCGACTACCAAAATGAGCGTTGGCAACTTCATTTCACCAAAAGCGTGTACGAGTGGCACAAATACTCTGAATGGCAAATTGATTGGAGCCAGCCTATGTATCCGATCGCAGAAATATGAAGTCTTCGGCGGCCCAGATATCACCCTGAGCTTCAATCGTGAGCTCGTTACGGTGCTTACCCCTGAGGAAGCGGTCAAAGGGTTCAGAGCTACAAAATACGGCGTCACTGCTTCATTCAAGTGCGAAGAAATCCCGAAAAAAGACACCGATGAAGGGCGCTCTTATCATTGCTCCTACGATGCAAGCAATCTTCCTTTGATCAGGGCTGATATCACATTTCCATAGCCGAGCATGACACCCAATCTCGCGCCACGATTTAGCGCATTCGAAAACGTGGCGCGGATGAGCCGGGTCTACTCCGCTGAATTTGATTTTATGAGACTTCAACACCATGCACGGACGCTTGTATCTCATCGCGTTACTTCTCGCTGGCCCCGCACTGGCATCGGAGCCATCCCGCTACAGCTACGACGAAGCCCCTACTGACGGCTACATGTACGCCGTTAGGTATAAACAGGCCAAGCTGGCTTGTGAATCGCTGCCTGATGACCTTGAAGCGGACTATGCGAAAGCGATGCGCCTTACCAAAGAAGCCAACCCCGAATTTGAGCGAACTTTCGTCAAAGGCTTAGCGGCAGATCTTAGGTGGCGCAAACCAGCGACGCCCGAAGATCAGCATTTGGAGTGCGATCAAAGTCAGCATGCACTGCGCGTGACGGTAAGCCTCGCCCGCCAGTGGTTTCCAGGGGCATGGTAGGCGCTTGTATTATTTGGTCCGCCGCTCGACACCATCATGCGCGAGTTCGCAGCTCAGCGTCCGACATAGCCAGACCTTCACCCGCTGCCAGTACGTGACCATGAAGATGTGCCGGGCACCGGCCATAGCCAGGGATACGTGTAGCGTCAGGCCGGCGGCGGTCGGGCCGAAGAAGATATTCTGGCTACGCACCGACACAACGAAACCGGTGATGGCGATCGTGGTGTAGATCAGCTTCCCAAGATCGCCACCCTCTGGTTCGCCTACGTCTGCATCTGAGGGGCGGAATTTATGGCTGTAGACGACAGCCATCCTGAAGCCTTCGTCATTTCCTTGGAAATAGACATCTTAGAGCAACCGCAAGAGCCGCCGCTAAGAAGGAGGCAGCAATTTTCGAAGAGGAATGAATCACATTGAGAAAATCACCGAAGGTCGCCGTCTCCGGATCAGCTTTCAGGAGAAATAATACGATGAAGCCAAGATAACAGCCTAGAGCACACCCTAAAAACGCCTTCATTTCAGATCGCGCGAAAGCGATGGAGCGTTGAGTTAACAAAGCACCACTGTGGGCGGCACTTCTTAGCGACTCGTTGAAATTCATAGGCTGGTTCCTTCCATTGATTGTTGGCGGACCAATAGTAAATCAGATGCGCGACTCGCGCGCTAAGGCAGGTACCGACAAGGCAGAGTCGAGCGGTGACATTTTGCAAGCTCGTGATCAGCTCGGGCACACCACCGTGGTCATGGCCGAGAACTACATTCGCAAAAGGATCGGCAAAAAGGTCACGCCGACGAGGTGAGTTCTGCACCGCAATCATTTTCTCCCCCTTGAAAACAAAGAACTGCAAGGGGTATTAAGAGAACGCATAGCGGTGCAGAATTGACGCTATGTCATTGTTTTAAACGATTACATTGCGGACTTAAAAACCCCGCTCGTAAGGGCGTCCCGGTTCAATTCCGGGTTCGGGCACCATAGATATCAATGGCTTGCCAGGGAAACCTGAGCAGGCCCTTATCTTTTGTGCTGCGCAATTACCCTTCTCCGGCGCTCTGCCGATCGATTGACTCCCACAGAAAATCAACCGAACTACGCACGCATCCCAAGGTTCTATCAGGAGATGCCTGGACATTTCCAGGCCAACCGCATGGAGCTGAACATGTCTGATGATCTGAAAAACCGTGGCCCGCAAGACCGTGCCCGAGTGAACACCTCCGAAGCCTGGGAGTTGAAACATTGGACAAAAGAGTTTGGTGTGACCGAGCAGCAGCTCAAGGAGGCAGTAAAAGCTGTAGGTCCAATGGTCGAGGACGTGCGTAAAAAACTCGGCAAATGAGAGTGGTGACGCCCACCTGCAGCATCAACTGAAGCCGCACCTGTTGCGGCTTCAGTCGTTGGCCTTTGCACGATGTGCCTTCCTTGTGGCCTGTCGGTTAACCCGTGTTTGCAGCACTGAATGCGTGGATCTCCTCGACGATCTGGCGTGATGCCATCCTGATTGCCGTGGTGGTATTGCCGGCGATATGCGGCGTCAGTTGCGCGTTGGGAATACCGATCAAGGGCGAGTCGAACCGGTCTTTTTCCAAGACAAAGGTATCGATGGCGACCGCCTTGATATGCCTGGGAAACTGACTCATGAAGGCCGCCAACTGATGTTCGTCGACGATTCCGCCGCGAGCGGTATTGATGAGGATTGAACCTTGGCGCATCTGCCGGAACTCGGCAGTGCCGAACAAGCCTCGGGTCAACGTGGTGAGCGGTACGTGGATCGAGACGATGTCCGCCTCGGCCAGTAACTGCGCAAGGCCTGCCCGTCGATCAAGCTCAAGACTGCGCGCCACCGCTTCGGTAAATCGCTGGGACCCAGTGGCGATCACCTTGATGCCCAGCGCTGCAGCCTTGCGTGCCACTTGCCGGGCAATGTTGCCGGTGCCCACCAGCCCAAGCGTAAGTTCGGCGTATTCGGGGGTGGGTGCCAAGGTGCCTTTTGCCCAGTGAGCGTTGTGCGTTTCGGCGTTGTAGTAATCCAGCTCGCGAGACAGAAACAGCGTCTGCGCCACGACGTATTCGGCAACGGCGGCCGCGTTGGAGCCCGGCGTGTTGAGTATCGCCACGCCGCACTGCTCGCACTCAAGCCGATCAATGTGATTGACTCCCGTACCGGCCTGGGCGATGGCGCGCAGTGGTGTGGCCAGCTCAGGCGAGGTGGCGGCGCGGATCAGACTGGCGCCGAAAGGGATGTTCAGGCGCGTCTTGAACACGTCGTAACCCCCGGCCCGACTCACGGCAGCAATAAACGCAGGCTCGTCATGGCAGTTGATCTCGGCGTATTGAATGCGCGTGTTGTAGTGCTGCCGGATGCGGTCTTTGTCCGCGAAATAGTGCAGGTTGAGGGTGACGGCCAGGCCCAGCTCAAGAAAGCGATCGACTTCCTCAAACAGTAGCGGCGGGCCGGGGGCATCCAGTATCAGGGTGGTAAATGCCATACAGTTGATCCTCTCGGAGGGGCGTGCCCTCTTCGGTCAAATCGAATGTCAACCTGAACATCTCCAAACTACTCATTCAATTACTCAGGCACGTTTGAATCGGCCGGAATCGGCGTGGGGATTTGCCATGAAGTTTTTTTTACCGTCCTGACTTTCGTAAGTGCAGACCATCGCGCTCAAGGGAACGTAGCGTCTTCGTCAACATCCGCTGAGTCACGCCGACCATCTGCCTTTTTATCTCAGCGTGGCGCAACTTACCGTACACACCCAAGGCATGCAGGATGCCCAATGACCAGCGGCTGCCCGCGTGAGCGAGGACTTCCCGCCTGACGCCATCATCCTCCTCTCTAAGCGTCCGGCAGATAGCCTCGGCCTGCCTCAGCGCCTTCTGATCGGTCATTTCTTTCCCTGGTATCACACGTGTGCCTTCTTATAAGCGCTGCCAAATCGTGCAAGCATTTGCTCATCGTACAGGCATCAATCTCAGGAGACACCATGACCGAAGTGAACCCGCTACCTCCCCGATCTATTCTCGTTCTAGGCGCCGGTGAACTTGGCCTTCCAGTGTTGAGCAACCTCGCGCGGGTGGCATCGCGCGCGCCTGGTTCCACCGTCAGCGTCCTGCTGAGGAGTCGACCATCAACACTCAGGCGCCGGAGAAAGAGCGGGAAACCGATGAGCTTCGTCGCCTGGGCGTCCAAATGGTCGCTGCGGACCTGGTGAAGGATTCAATCGAGCAGCTTGCTGAAGTGTTCGTACGCTTCGACGCGCTGATAGGCTGCGCAGGCATGGTCGCGGGCCGAGAAACGCCGATGAAATTGGCTAGCGCAGCACTCAAGTCCGGCGTGAAGCGCTACTTCCCCTGGCAATCACCAATGGTCCACCCGTTCTTGTACAAACTGGGTGCTACCTGTGGCCTACCGAAGATGAATGCTGTTTAGTCCAGCAAATTCCTCACCGACGTAGGGGAGCCAATAGAGACAAAGCCCCTTTCACTATCATCGAACTCACCAACCCGTTTAAAAACAAGCCCCCCAGCTTGAATAAAATAACCGAAGAGACTCAAGTCTTCTGATAATTCTCCAGACCATCCAACGTTAAGAATCCGTTGAACGTCAAAGTCCTCAGGCAACGCAATAATATATGAACAGCGCTCATCCAAAAGCGCATCGACTGCGGGTTCCACAGACAATTTTGACAAGCACACAGCTCCAAAAAATTTCAGCCTACTGTCAGAATCTATCACCACTTCTTGCACACAGCAGCCGTCTGTAATTTCGACTCCCCGGGCTTTTAACGCCCCCCATAGCTTTCGGTGTCGAACAATTTTTGTGTCTGGCTGCCAAGCGGAATTACCTAAAAACAACCACAAATTATATTTGGGCATTCGCCGTTCGAAAATTTCATAGATAAAATTCAGTACACAGACTAACGAATCGCGTGATGATCCTGAAACCAAAAAACTCGCCGCCGAAAGTATTCCATGTGGATGCTCCTGAGCATAACCGAGATTAATTACTTCGTTGCGAACTGAAATATCAGAAGTGCTCAAAACGTTTAGTTCAATATCGCAAAGGGTGGTGCAGATTCGCATTCTTGGCTGCTGCCCGGTAGCTGTCATGTGCATTTATACTCATCTTGGCGGGTGACCCTTTCGAAAATCAAACTTTTTACAGCTACCGCGCTTCATGCCCACCAACCAATTCAGGCCAAGAGTCTGTGAATAGGCACTTCCATATCCCGCCAATAGCTTCCAATAAGCAACGTATCTTCTGATTATCAAAACAGCTCTATCTCCATAAATCGCAGCACCTCTACGGGGTCTCGCTCAATAATGCCAATATAATGCTTATACTCATTCACTAGTAGCGGGTAGCCCATCACACAGCTGATTTTAAACACATCAAAAAGAGACTTGTAGTCAGGGTGCGACTGAGTAATACAAAACTCCCAGCCTGCTGGAACTAGCATCAACCAAACGAAATAGACTGCTAGGAACCCAAAAAGGTGGTTGCTCAGGAGCCCGCACCAAAAAATCCACTCGGTCAAAAATGAATAGAAGAGCATATACCACGTAACTCTCCCCAACACACAAAGGAGAATAGTCAGTTTCATCCACCTCACCTAAATAGCGCTCCCTGGGTGGAATAGCGCTACCGAGATTAGTTCGGCAAAAGGCAAGCATATGTTTACTCGCTTAAATTTGAAGTCATCAATTGCTCCAGCAATGGAGTTTCTTACATAGTGAATTTCGATTCCATTGATGTTTTGCGCCGATTTCACCCAGCCATCAGTTGCCGGCCATCGAGCATCAGTCATCGGAACGGGCAGCGAACGACCTGCAGCAGGATTTGAAATAGCCTGCTCGTTGCAAGTTTTCATTCAAATTAGCAGACGTGGATCTCCCCGTCGAACCCAAGCCCAACGGCTTGTTCATTATAGGGGGTATTCCAGCGCCTTTTGCATCATTGGCATGTAGGAGGTTATCAGCGTCAGTGTTAGCTTCCTCATAGAACCAGGAAAAGGGACAGATTTATTTTTTTAGCTTTTTGAAATCCCAGAACTTAATCAAATAAATTTGTCACTTTTTCCTTGTGCCCCTGCTATTATTGCCGCTACAGGTTGACCAATAGCTTTACTCGCTTTGATTGCACCTTTTTCACTGTCAAGCCACTTGCCAAAAAGTAACTACCGGTCCGTAATCCTGATCAGAGTTAGAAATATCTACAGTAAATTTTCTTCCAGGAAACTTATCACTCAAAACTAACCTCCACGATAACGCCACCGCCACCGCCAGCTGCTCAAAAACTCTATCATCAACATCCTCAGAGCACCCTTCGAAAACATCATATAAATGAGTGTGATTAATCATTTTCTCAGTTGCTTGCAAGTCGCCACCAAATTGCTTGAGCCAACATTCAAAAACATTACCATCATATTTATTTTCTAAAAATACTCCATCTCCAACCACAACAAAATCAGGGAAAAATAGCTTGCACGACAACAGCACGTCCTCAGGATGACACTTACTACTTATATAAGAAAACTCGTCAATCGTGTCTTTTTCCACCCACTCCGACTTCCAGGACTCATAACGAGCCAAGCCGACCAAAGGATTAATTGTGTTGATTTTCATTATGGAATCTCGTCCGTTTAGCGGGCCTGGGTGCTAGTTTTGTCGAGGGCGACTGAACTCTTATCGTCCCATCAGGTAATTCATTTCTCCCGTGCTCGACCACATCGGGCGTTGATACATTTGCATGTGCCGCTCCAGTAACGTCGACTCTCTTAACAATCATCCCTTTGAGTCATATACCGCATAGCTGGTAATGTTCCCCTGATTATCTGCTCTATACAACGTCCCATTTGCCGGCCCGCCATCAGCTTAAAACGCCCGCTTATCTGGGTTGCGCCTTGTAGCGGACCGCCCGCAAGGTTGCCTGCACTGCGTGGGCCTGGAATCTATTACTTTTGTACCATTTACAAAAATCTCCCCCCCGCCTTATACCTAAAGACTTAACCTCCCCGAGCACAGCATCAATCAAAAACTCGGTGGCGACAACATACTCATCGCCATGCAGGATGCTATCAGCGTCAGCTTTAGCTTCCTCATGAAACTGCTTCATGGTTTCAACGGGACGGTCTGTCAGCTTAGCAGCCAGCTCGATCGCTGCAGATTCCTTGATTTAATCATGACTCTTGTCACTGACTGAATTCGCAATTAAACAAGACACATACACCATTCTCCTTTCCCACCAAGCTTATTGGCTTTTTATTCATCCCACCATCAGTCGAAAGTTCAACCATGAGACTTTGATCCTCAAAAGACTGTAACTCCTCAATTAGCTCGGCAATGGTTTTTCCACGGGTAATCCATTCGGGTGTTTTTTTGTCGTTCATGTCAATCGCCTATACGTTTCATACTCGCGTCAAAAGTCCCAGCCTCGTCTCCTTCGAGCCAAGCGCCTCAACCGCCGGCCTGCTAGAACTTGCATGATTGGCCTCGGCCTGGGAACGGTATTCAGTTTCGGTGTAACTGTGGTTTGATCAGACGCGTGCGCTCAGCCTCGCTCAGCGCTTCGGCACCGCCCAGCTCGAGGGTTCTGATCGGGAAGCAGCGGGTGTCGACGGGGGTGGCCGGTGCTGCTGTCGCAGCGGACTTGCCCGGCAGGTCTTTGAGTTCGTCGATGCGCCGTTGCTGCTGTTCGAGCAAACGGTCCTGGCGGTCGCGAATCAGGTCGGTGATGCCCGGCGTGTTCTGCGCCGTCGCGGCTTGCACCCACCCGGCGGTGCTCAAGCAAACTATAACGGACAGGCCGCCCAGACGTATCGAACGCCACATGTCTAGATCCCTCTATGTGGCTCAGTGCCACCAACGGGCGCGGATCTTAAAGTGGCATTTTGATGGCGTCAATTAAATGTAGAAATTTGTTTCGCTGGTCAGCCCTGTGCGATTCAAACAAAAAAGGCGCTCCGTAGAGCGCCTTCTTACCGCCGATTGCGTTACTGCAAACTCACCTGACGCAACTCAGGCTTTGCCTCGCTACCAATCGTGATGCGTTTGGGTTTGGCCTCTTCAGGCACCTCGCGCAGCAGGTCGATGCTCAGCAAGCCGTTGTTCAGAGATGCGCCACGCACTTCGATGTGGTCCGCCAGGCGGAACGACAGCCGGAACGCACGTTGGGCGATGCCCTGGTGCAGGTAAGCGACCTTCTCGTCGGTTTCGCGTTTTCCGCCGGAAACCGTCAGAACGCCTCGTTCGACCTGGATATCCAGATCCTCCTCGGTCAGGCCAGCCACTGCAATGACAATCCGGTAGGCGTCATCACCGTGCTTTTCCACGTTATGAGGTGGATAGGAATTCGGAGCCTCGCTGCGCAGCGCCGACTCGAACAGGTCATTGAAGCGGTCAAAGCCCACCGATTGACGGAACAGTGGGGCCAACGAAAGGGTAGTAGCCATTTTAAAATCTCCTGAGTTTCTCCAAGTGATTTAGTACACGACCCGTCTTCGGCATCGCGTGATCAAAAATTTATGGACGCACAAAAAGAATTCAAGAGGGCTGAGAAAAAATTTTTATCTGGTGGATACCTCTATCGCGAGAACTGCGACGTCACCGCTTGTGCTCTAATCTCAACACTAGGCGTGCTTTAACCCGTGAGCGCCTGAGACAGCCCTTGAGGTATAAAAAAATGAAAATAACTCTCCCTGCCCTCGCGTTGGGCGTCCTGATCTCCCAAGGCGCCATGGCCGCCGGGGATGGCACTGCCGCCCTGGGCGGTGGTGTCGGCGGCGTGCTGGGCAATGTGGTGGGCCAGCAACTGGGTGGTTCGACCGGCGCGGCCATCGGCGCCGGTGTAGGTGGCGCAGCCGGCGGTGCGGTGGGCGCGCAGAAAGGCAATCGCACGGAAGCAGCGCTTGGCGGCGGGGTCGGGGCTGCAGGGGGGTCGGTTATCGGTAACCACCTGGGCGGCAGTACCGGTTCGACCATCGGCGCAGGCCTGGGTGGCGCCGCCGGTGGCGCGGTAGGCAACAACTTGGCGGATGACGAGAGCAGCCATCGCTCCGACGGCCGCAAGCACAACGGCAACAAGCATAAACACAAGAACAAGCACCGTTGATCTGACGCTGCCCGGGCTGAACGACGCTGAGCGCCGTTCAGCCCGGCCTGCCAGCCTTACATCGGCGTACTGCTGACCACGCGCAACGCCAGCCCTTCATACGCATCCAGCGTAATCGTGAACGTCCCCTCTTCCGTCAGGTCCCCTTCCACCCGCTCATTGATGATGTCCACCACCGGCCCCGGTGCGATGTTGGGCAGGTGCAGGGATTCGGTAATCGGCGTGGCGCCGAAGTTCAGCGCGGTGATCTGGGTGCCCTTACCCGCCGGCAATTCGTGAACCATGACCAGCAGGCCTGGGTGCTCCACATCCGGGATCAGGATCTGGCGGCTGGCGGCGATGTCGTAGGCGCGGCGCACGCCGAGAATTTTCTGCAGTTGCGAGGCGAATGAGTCCGGGTCCTGCAACTGGCTGTTCAGGCTGCCATACAGGCTTCTGGAACGCGGCATCTGCCCGGCCGAGAGCTCGGCGTCGGGGTTGAGGTCGACCAGGTCGTAGGCGCCACGATGAATCCAGCGCGTGTCGCCATCGGCCATCAGGTGCGCGACTTCTTCGGCGGCCAACGGCAGCGCGCCCACCAGGTCCCAACCCGATAGCGCAAACACCCCAGGCTGCATGGCGTTGTACATCACTAGCAGCAAATGAATCTGGCGAATCTGCTGGATATCGGCTGCGGTGATGGCCTCCAGGTCACGAATGCCGAGGGCGGCGGTAATGATGCTGGCGGTGGTACAGGACACACCGTTGGTGACGAACTTGAGGTTATACGGCGCGTGTTCACCGGTCAGGCGTTCGTACATCTGCTCGCGGATATGCTCGCGCAGGATGTTGCCGGGGAAGGTCTGGCCCTGGAACATAAAGCTGTCATGGGCATGCAGCGTCCAGAAGTGCACCAGCTCCAGGGTCAGTTCATCGTGGTTTTGCAGCGCGTGAATCAGCGAGCCAGGGTCGATGCCGAGGCTGTGCATCTGGCGCAGCATCAGGCGCAGGAATTCAGTGTCGCCCATCAGCAACGCGTGCTGGTAGGCCGGCCGGGTGATGAAGTCATAGGACAGGTCGGCGCCGCCATGGGACATGGAAGCGATGTCGTCCACGGTGAGGTTGAGTTCCTGGAAACTGAAACCGCCGGCCTTGCGGATCGCCCCACCGAGCAACTGGTTGCCGGTGATCGACAGCGGATGGCTTTCCGACCAGGCGCTGCCGTCGAGCTTGCGCTCCACGCCGAGGAAGCCGTTGGCGTCCAGGCGCAGGATCTTCGCGCCCATCACGTCGATAGCGTGCAGCGCGTCGCCGATGATCATCTGCTGGGCGGCGAAGGATGGATCGAGCCAGTTCAGCGACGGCTGCCCTTCCTTGAAGTAATGCAGGTACACCCAGCGGCGCGGCTTGCCGTCGACACCCACCACCACCGGCGTGGCGCTCCAGTCGGTTTCCTTGACGCCGGGCTCGAAGAAAATCACCCGCTGCAATTGGCCGACGATGTAGTGCTTGTCGCGCAGCGCATCCACCTGCGGCGGGCTTAGGTTCTGCGCGTCGCGGCCCTCGGCGACATCCGGCAGCAACGGCCAGTCTTCTTCGCGGATTTCGACCATGTGATACAGGCCGGGATAGTCTTCATAGGCCATTTCCGCCAGGCGAAAATCCGCGCCCTTGCCAGTGTGCGAGGGGATCACGTCGTCGATGATCACCGCGTTGTGCGCGGCGGCCATGCGTGTCAGCGCCTGCAACTGCGCCTCGGTGCCCAGTTGTGGGTCGATGTCGAAGCTGATGCGGTCGAAGTTGCCGTCGATGGTCGGCGTATGTTCGGTACCGGACAAACCGCCGGATTTCTTCAACGGCCCGTTGTGAATGCCCTGGATGCCGATCTTCGACAGCACATGCCACAGGGTTTCGTCGCCCAGCGCTTCCAGCACCGTGCCGTCTTCGCGGGTCACGATCGATGCCGGATACGCCGTGAACCACACCGAGGACAGGGCCGACGCATCACGCGGCCGGGTTTGCGCAAAGGGCTGCTGCCACATCCGCCCCTGCCCCGAATAGAGTTTGGCCCGCTGGCGCGCCGCGTGCAGCATGGAGCCTTGCACCAGCCAATTCACATGATCGTTGTCCGCCGCCGTCATAAGCCTGATACCTGTGGTCGTGAAAGGTTACTCGTACGCATAGGAGCGACGCGCGGGGCGATTCGTTGCATTGAGATGCAGATTCAACTGTGGGAGGGGGCTTGCTGATCGTCCCCACGCTCTGCGTGGGAATGCCTCCTGGGACGCTCCGCGTCCCGCCGACCGCTGCACCTGGGAGCGACTGCGCATAGGTGACGCAGAGCGTCACGGGCTGCATCCCCACGCGGGAGCGTGGGAACGATCGTCAATCCACCGCTATCGGGAGCAAGCCCCCTCCCACACTGGATGCGTCGCCTGGCGGTACTGCCTGGGCGTGAACCCCGTCGACGCCTTGAACTGCCGGGTAAACGCGCTGTGGTCGGTGTACCCGCACTGCAACGCCACGTCGGTGATTGGCAGCGTGGTATGCAGCAATCGGTGGGCATGCTCCAGCCGCACCTTCTGGATCATCTGCCGGGGCGTGAGGTGGAACACGCGCTTGCAGTAGCGCTCCAGCTGCGCCACGGAAATGCCCGCAATGCGCGTCAGCTCGCCGAGGGTGACACGGCGGTTGAAGTGCGCGCGGATATGCGCGTCCACTGCCGCCAGGCGCTGGTAGGCCGGGTGGGTTTCGCTGGCCGATTGCAGGTCGACCGAGATACCGGCCAGGCCGATGATGGTGCCGCTATCGCTATACAGCGGCCATTTGTGCGTGAGGCACCAGCCGGGTTCGCGGCTGCCGTACAGGTGCAGCTCAAGCTGGTCCTCCAGGACGAAACCCTGTTGCAGCACCCGTCGGTCCTGCTCGGTATAGCCAGGCCCCAGTTGCGCGGGGAACACTTCGGCGCTGGTCTTGCCCAGCAGCGGTTGCAGCTGCCGCAGGCCGCAGCGCTGCACCAGGGTGCGGTTGGCGAGCACGTAGCGGGCGTCGATGTCCTTGATGAAAATCGCCGCGTTGGGGATCACGTCCAGCAATGGCAACAGCTGCGCGGCACCCGTCAGCAGTTGCTCGATGCTGTGGGGGCGGCTGCCCTGCAAGAGACTCGCAAGCACGTTCTGCACCATGACATTCATCGCCCGTTTCTGACCCCGACGCCGAGCAGAGTGCCCCATGCCCGGCACGCTGTCGAGCGCCGGCGATTGTGCTGAATTCGTCATCCATCCCCACAAAAAACATCAATCGCCGTGGGTTTATCGGGCTCACGATAGGGCCCCTGCATGCCTATCCAATAACTCACAAGAAGGCGCCGCTATGTCAGGCCAAGGCAAGTTCAAGAAACAGCTGTCATTGATGGACCTCACCTTTATCGGGTTGGGTGCCATCTTCGGTTCGGGTTGGTTATTCGCCGCCAGTCATGTGTCTGCAATCGCCGGTCCCGCCGGGATTATTTCCTGGCTCATCGGCGGCTTCGCCGTGCTGCTGCTGGGCATTGTCTACTGCGAACTCGGCGCCGCCCTGCCCCGTGCCGGTGGCGTGGTGCGTTACCCGGTGTATTCCCATGGCCCGCTGTTGGGTTACCTGATGGGGTTTATCACGCTGATCGCGTTTTCCAGCCTGGTGGCGATCGAGGTCGTCGCCTCGCGCCAATACGCTGGGGCGTGGTTTCCCGAGCTGACCAAGGCCGGCTCCAGCGACCCCACCACCCTCGGCTGGCTGGTGCAATTCGCCTTACTGTGCCTGTTCTTCCTCCTCAACTACCGCAGCGTGAAGACCTTCGCCATCGCCAATAACCTGGTGAGCGTGTTCAAGTTCATCGTGCCGCTGCTGGTGATCGGCGTGTTGTTCACCTTTTTCAAGCCGGCGAATTTCCAGGTGCAGGGCTTTGCGCCGTTCGGGCTGTCGGGCATCGAGATGGCGGTGTCGGCCGGCGGGGTGATCTTCGCTTACCTGGGGCTGACGCCGATCATTTCGGTGGCCAGTGAAGTGAAGAACCCGCAACGTACGATTCCGATTGCATTGATCCTTTCGGTACTGCTGTCGACGGCAATCTACGTGCTGCTGCAAACCGCGTTCCTGGGTGGCGTGCCCACCGAGATGCTTGCCAACGGCTGGGCCGGGATCAGCAAGGAATTGGCGCTGCCCTACCGCGACATCGCCCTGGCGCTCGGCGTGGGCTGGCTGGCTTACCTGGTGGTGGCCGATGCAGTGATCTCCCCCAGCGGCTGCGGCAATATCTACATGAACGCCACCCCGCGCGTGGTGTATGGCTGGGCGCAGACCGGCACGTTTTTCAAGATTTTCACCCGCATCGATGAAAAATCCGGCATCCCGCGCCCGGCCCTGTGGCTGACCTTTGGCCTGTCGGTGTTCTGGACCCTGCCCTTCCCGTCCTGGGAGGCGCTGATCAACGTGGTCTCCGCCGCGCTGATCCTGAGTTACGCCGTGGCCCCGGTCACCGTCGCCGCGCTGCGCCGCAATGCACCGCAGTTGGCGCGCCCGTTCCGGGTCAAGGGCATGGCGGTATTGGGCCCACTGTCGTTCATCATCGCCGCGCTGATCGTGTACTGGTCGGGCTGGAGCACGGTGTCGTGGTTGCTCGGCCTGCAGATCCTGATGTTCGTGGTGTACCTGCTGTGTGCACGCTGGGTGCCCACCGCGCACCTGAACCTCAAGCAACAGGTGCGCTCGTCGGCCTGGCTGATCGGTTTCTATGCGGTGACTATCCTGCTCTCCAAGCTCGGCAGTTTCGGCGGCATCGGCCTTATCAGCCACCCGTTCGACACCGTTGTCGTAGCGGTCTGCGCTCTGGGCATTTACTACTGGGGCGCCGCCACCGGCGTACCGGCCCACCTGGTGCGCCTGGAAAGCGAAGACGATGAAAGCGAAGCCGTCAGTGACGATCGCTACAGCCCACCCCTCTCTGCAGCCACTCACTGATGGAGCCTTGCATGAAACGCCTGCACGTCATCGACTCCCACACCGGCGGCGAACCTACGCGCCTGATCATGAACGGCTTCCCGGCGCTGGCGGGGGCCACTGTCGCCGAGCAACTCGACGACCTGCGCACTCACCACGACCAATGGCGCCGCGCCTGTCTGCTGGAACCGCGCGGCAACGACGTGTTGGTGGGTGCGCTGTATTGCGCGCCGGTCACCCCAGGCGCCACCTGCGGCGTGATCTTTTTCAACAACGCCGGCTACCTCGGCATGTGCGGCCACGGCACCATCGGCCTGGTGGCCTCGCTGCACTACCTGGGGCTGATCGAGCCAGGCGTACACACCCTCGACACCCCGGTTGGCCCGGTGGCGGCTACGCTGCACGACGACGGCACAGTGACCCTGCGCAACGTGCCCGCCTATCGCTATCGCCGGCAGGTCGCGGTGGACGTGCCCGGCCATGGCGCGGTGATGGGTGACATTGCCTGGGGCGGCAACTGGTTCTTCCTGGTGTCCGACCACGGCCAGGCGTTGCAGATGAGCAACGTCGACGCCCTCACCGACTACACCTGGGCCATGCTCAAGGCCCTGGAAGCCCAGGGTATCCATGGCGCAGACGGCGCGCTGATCGACCACATCGAACTGTTCGCCGATGACGCCCATGCCGACAGCTGCAACTTTGTGATGTGCCCCGGCAAGGCCTATGACCGCTCGCCTTGCGGCACCGGCACCAGCGCCAAGCTCGCCTGCCTGGCCGCCGACGGCACACTCAGTCCCGGCGAGCCGTGGGTTCAGGCCGGCATCACCGGCAGCCAGTTCCAGGCCCGCTATGAATGGGACGGCGAACGCATACGCCCGTTCATCACCGGCCGCGCCCACATGACCGCCGACAGCACCTTGCTGATCGACGAGCAAGACCCTTTTGCCTGGGGCATCTGAGCCCCTCTTCCTACTCAAGTACCAAGGAGTCAGCACCATGAGCGACAACATCTTCACCGGCTGCATGCCCGCCCTGATGACGCCCTGCACCCCGGCGCGCACACCCGACTTCGATGCCCTGGTGGCCAAGGGTCGCGAGCTGGTCGATATCGGCATGAGCGCCGTGGTGTATTGCGGCTCCATGGGCGACTGGCCGCTGCTCACCGAAGCCGAGCGCCAGGAAGGCGTGGCGCGCCTGGTGGCCGCCGGCGTACCGACGATTGTGGGCACCGGCGCGGTCAACAGCCGTGAGGCCGTGGCCCACGCCGCGCATGCCGCCAAGGTCGGCGCGCATGGCTTGATGGTGATTCCGCGCGTGCTATCCCGTGGCGCTTCCGCCACCGCACAAAAGGCCCACTTCGCGGCGATCCTCAACGCGGCGCCGAACCTGCCGGCGGTGATCTACAACAGCCCGTATTACGGTTTCGCCACCCGCGCCGAGCTGTTCTTCGAACTGCGCCGCGAGCACCCGAACCTGATCGGTTTCAAGGAATTCGGCGGCGCTGCCGACCTGCGCTACGCAGCGGAAAACATCACCTCCCAGGACGATGACGTGACCCTGATGGTGGGCGTCGATACCCAGGTGGTGCACGGCTTCGTCAATTGCAACGCCACCGGCGCGATCACCGGCATCGGCAACGCATTGCCACGGGAAGTGTTGCAACTGGTGGCATTGAGCAAAAAGGCCGCCAAGGGCGATGCCAAGGCGCGTCGCCAGGCGCGGGAGCTGGAAGCGGCGCTGGCGGTGCTATCGTCGTTCGATGAAGGCTGCGACCTGGTGCTGTATTACAAGCACTTGATGGTCCTCAACGGTGACCAGGGCTATGCCCTGCACTTCAACGCAACCGACGTACTCAGCGACGCGCAGCGCCGCTATGCCGAGCAGCAGTACGCGCTGTTCCGCCAGTGGTACGCCAACTGGTCGGCAGAGCAGAACGTCGATTGATCTGTGTGGCTAGGGAGCTTGCTCCCGTTGGCTGCATAGCAGCCTCCGGCCTTTATTGGGGGGCGCTGCGCACCCCAGCGCAAGCAAGCTTGCTCGCCACAAATGTCTCGCGCCTACTTACTCTTTGTGTTCTACAGGATGACCCCATGACTCTGACGGGCAATATGCTGATCGGCCAGCAATCCCTTTGCGGCACGCGCGAAGCGATCCGGGCCATTGACCCCGCCACCGATATGCCCCTGGAGCCCGCCTATGCCGGCGGCGACAGCCAGCAGGTCGAACAGGCTTGCGCACTGGCGTGGTCCGCTGCTGACGTTTACCGCGAAAGCTCCCTGGCCGCCCGTGCCACGTTTCTCGAGACCATCGCCGACAACGTCGAAGCCCTCGGCGATGCCCTGATCGACCGCGCCGTTGCTGAAACCGGCCTGCCCCGTGCCCGAATCCTGGGCGAACGCGGCCGCACCTGCGGGCAGTTGCGCACCTTTGCCCGCACCGTGCGCCTGGGCGAATGGCTGGATGTGCGGGTGGACCCCGCGCAACCCGAGCGCCAGCCCTTGCCCCGCGCAGACCTGCGCCAACGCCACATTCCCCTGGGTCCGGTGGCGGTGTTTGGCGCCAGCAACTTTCCCCTGGCTTTCTCGGTGGCCGGCGGCGATACCGCGTCGGCGCTCGCTGCCGGTTGCCCGGTGATCGTCAAGGCCCACCCGGCCCACCCCGGCACCAGTGAGCTGGTGGGCCGCGCCATCGCCCAGGCGGTGCAACACTGCGGTTTGCCACACGGGGTGTTTTCACTGCTCTACGACGCTGGGCATGAGGTGGGTACCGCGCTGGTGACCGACCCGCGTATCAAGGCGGTGGGCTTTACCGGTTCGCGCAGCGGCGGCATCGCGTTGTGCCGGGCGGCCCAGGCACGCCCCGAGCCGATCCCGGTGTATGCGGAAATGAGTTCGATCAACCCGGTGTACCTGTTTCCAGCTGCGCTGCAAGCACGCGGCGCGGCGCTGGCCGAGGCTTTTGTCGCCTCACTGACCCAGGGCGCCGGCCAGTTCTGCACCAACCCAGGCCTGGTGATCGCCGTGCAGGGCGCCGCCCTGGAGCGCTTCATCCACAGCGCCAGCGATGCGCTCCAGCGCTGCCCGGCGCGGACCATGCTCACCCCCGGTATCTTCCACGCCTACGAACGCGGCTTAGCCAGTCTGACCCAGCATGCGCGAAGCGCCGCACAGGGCTTAGCGGCGAGCGGACCGAACCAGGGCCAGGCCCAGTTGTTCGTGACCCAGGCCGAGGCGTTCCTGAGCAATCCACACTTGCAAGCCGAAGTCTTCGGCGCGGCCTCGCTGGTGGTGGAATGCCGCGATGCCGAGCAGGTGCGCCAAGTGTCTGAACGCCTGGAAGGCCAACTCACCGCCACCCTGCATCTGGATGAACCTGACCTGCCACAGGCACAGGCGTTGTTGCCGGTGCTGGAGCGCAAGGCCGGTCGCCTGCTGGTCAACGGCTGGCCGACAGGCGTGGAAGTGTGCGACGCCATGGTGCATGGCGGGCCGTTTCCGGCCACCTCGGATGCGCGCAGCACCTCGGTGGGTACGGCGGCGATCCTGCGGTTCCTGCGCCCGGTGTGCTACCAGGACTTCCCGGACGCGTTGCTGCCCGCCGCACTGCAGCAGGGCAACCCGTTGCGGTTGCGCCGCTTGCTCGACGGCCAGAGAGAGGCGTAGACGATGGCCACGCCCAACTCAGCGGATATCGTCGTGGTCGGCGCCGGCATCATCGGCCTCGCCTGTGCCGTGCAATTGGCACGACAAGGACGCCAGGTGCGGGTGATCGACGCGCAGGCGCCCGGGCTGGGCGCCTCCTATGGCAATGCCGGGCACCTGGCGACCGAGCAGGTGTTTCCCATCGCCGACCTGTCGATCCTCAAGCGCTTGCCGGCCATGCTGCTGGACCCCACGGGCCCGCTGCGCCTGGACTGGACCTACCTGCCCCGCGCCCTGCCCTGGTTTATTCGCTTGCTGCTGAACCTGCGGCCGGCGCCCTACCGGCGCAGCGTGGCCGGTATTCGTGCATTGAACGAAGCCAGCCTCGGCGCGTGGCAGCGCTTACTGCACACCATCGGGCAACCCCAGCTGTTACGCGAAGACGGTTCGCTGCTGGTATTTGAGCGCGCCGAATCCCGCGCAGCGCTGGATGCCGTGCAGCAACGCATGATCTCGCAAGGCGTGCCGGTGGCGTTCTGGTCGGCTGAAGCGGTGCACACGGCGGCGCCGCAGTTGAGCGAGGCCATACAGGGCGGCTTGTTTTTCCCCGGTACGGGGCATTTTCTCGACCCGTACACGGTGGTTGGCGCGTTGGTGGACGCGGCCAAGGCCCTGGGCGTGGACTTCCTGCAGCAGCGCGTGCTGGACGCCCGCGTGGACGGCAGCGGCGTGTCACTGCTGACCGATCAAGGCGCAGTCACGGCGCGCCAGGTCCTGATCGCCTGCGGCGCCCACTCGGCGGCGCTGACCGCCGCACTCACCGGCAAACGCGTGCCGCTGGACACCGAGCGCGGCTATCACCTGATGCTGCCCCACGAACACGCGCGCCTGCCCTTCGCCGTCACCTCGCTGGAGCGCAAATTCATCATGACCCCCATGCCCGGCGGCCTGCGCCTGGCCGGCACCGTCGAATTCGCCGGCCTGCAACGCCCGGCGAACATGCAGCGGGCGTGGCAGTTGCATCGCTTGGCCAACGGGCTGTTCCGCCAGCCCTTGAATGCTGACGAAGCCACGCCATGGATGGGTTTCCGGCCATCGCTGCCCGACTCGTTGCCGATCATTGATCGGGTGTGCGATGGCAAGGTATTGCTTGCGTTCGGTCATCAGCATTTGGGGTTGACCCAGGCGGCTGTGACGGCAGAGCTGGTTGGGCGGTTGGCATCAGCTGATGTGGAACAGCCCGACACAGCCTTTATTGCGCCCTATCGCCTCGGGCGATTTTGATACGGCAGCAACTTACGAAAAACGAGGAGAATCCCTACAAAGAGCCGTTGAAGCCTCCGCCGCAGCTTAAAAACAAGGCTTAGCGGGCGGATGAAGGTCACACGCGCTCTGGCGTTGGCCCCATAAACGGCACGTTTAAACATCAAGCAATAATTCAACCCGTGCGCTGGAAACGTTGCTGATAAAACCATAGGCGGGCCCCTCTCCACGAGAACAACGCCGTGAAAACCCCGTCCTCTAACGACTCGATCAGCGCCTGGTGCTGGGTGGGCAAACTGACGCCGCCCCTGACGTTACTGACAACCTTGCCACGCACAGCCTTACTCGACACTTTGCGTATGCGCACCAAAGGCACGTTGGTGTTGGTGGTCGCACCGGCCGGATACGGCAAGACGACACTCTTGATGCAATGGCGACAAGCGTTGCTGGCGAGCACTCCACCGGCATCCGTAGCCTGGTTGTCATTGGACGAAGCTGACGCGGACCCTAATCGTTTCCTGTCTTATCTGATCCTTACCCTGGACCGCGCCGGGTTCGATCTGGGTCACTTGCCACGTCTGGCGCACAACCAATCACTGGACGCACAGCCCAAGCGCACGCTGACCGCCCTGCTTCACGCACTGGCCAGGGAGAACCGCCAGATCACATTGTTTGTCGATGACTATCACGCCGCCGCAAATCGTGATCTTGACCCCCTTGTGCAGGCCCTGCTCGAACAGGCCGCACCTTGGCTGGAATGGGTAGTGTCCGCGCGGATACGTCCGGATTGGCCATTGGCACAGTGGAAGGCCCATGGCTGGGTGCATGAGGTGTCCGCCCAGGCACTGAAACTCACAATGGCCGAGACCGGTGAAATCCTGGGGACCGAGGTTGCGCCTCGCGAACTTCAACATGTTCATGAAATAACCGAAGGGTGGCCGGTGGCTGTGCAACTGGCCCGTCTGTGGCGCGCCGAGGGTGATACATCCATGTATGGCCTGGCGGATTTTAGCGGGCGCATTACCGACATGACCGACTACCTGACAGGGCAAGTGGTACAGCGACTGTCGCCTGAATGTAAGGACCTCCTGCGTGACATGGCACTGCTGGAACGCTTCAATGCCGAACTGGCCAACGCTGTGCGCGGGCGCAGTGACAGCGCACGGTTATTGATGCAGATGGCCCATCTGGACGCCCTCCTCGTGCCACTGGACGCCAAGCGCCAGTGGTTTCGTCACCATCGCCTGCTGCGGGACTTTCTCAAGCAAAGCATCGATGCCGAGGCGGCGCGCACTATCCATTACGCGGCGGCGCAATGGTTCGCTGAAGAACGACACTGGGCAGCGGCAATCGCCCACGCATTGGGCGCATGCGACACACGGCTGGCGGTCGACTTGCTGGTGCGTGCAGGGGGCTGGGAGGTGGTGCTGTACCACGGCATTCGCTACGCCCAAAGCCTGCTGCACTTGTTCGAAGAACATACCCGCAGGACAGAACCCGATCTGCTCCTGCTCCAGGCCTACTTGCACGCCAAACTCGGCGACTACGCCCTCGCCGCTCAATGGCTTGATGAAGCCGGACGTCGGATCAAGGACGCTCCGCGCCTGGCACGCGACTTTCACGTAATCCAGACACTGGCCAACGCCTACGTGGATCAATTTGAGCGCCATCCCTGCACAGACATCGTAGGCGACGGCTCGCTGGCACAGGCCACGCTCGCGTGTGTGCATGCGCTGCAAGCGTTAGTGGAGGGGCAGTTGCCGCAGGCTTTGGAGACCATCCGCGCGGCGCACCTGAAGATGCGCCTGGTCGCCAGCTTGCGCGGCGAACACTATTGCAGGGTGCATGAAGCACAGGTGCTGGCCATCGCGGGCGATGTGCGTGTGTCAGCCAGGACGGTCGATGAAACGTTGGCAATGGCCGACAGGGAGTTCGGCAGCGAAAGTTCTGTACGAGCGCTAGTGGGCTGCCTCAAGGCACAGCATCTGTACTGGCAGGGCTTATGGACCGAGGCAACGCCCTGGTTTCGCGATGGCTGGGTGTCGCTGGAGCACACGGATGGCTGGCTGGATATCGCAGCCGTCACTGCGGAAGTCGCATGGCGTATAGCGTTGAGAAACCTGGGCTTGCAACCGGCCTTGCTGGAGCTTGAGCACGCCAGTCAATTGGCGGCCTCGCGCAACTGGCAACGCCTGGCCCGGTTGGTGCGTACCTGGCGAGTCGATGCGCTGGTACAGAGTGGTTCATTGACCCAGGCGCGCCAAGAGGCGCTGGCGGCCCAATTGGAAAAGGCGGCAGCGAGCCCGGACGACTGGCGCAACCAGGAGGCCGCCACGCTGGCGTTGGCCAGGCTTAACTTCGCGACAGGCGCATCCGGCGTCGCGCTCAATGGTTTACGAGCCGGGGCCAAGGCTCTGCAGGACAAAGGCTTGCAATTGCCCGCCTGGCGCCTGCAACTACTGACCCTCGCAGGCTACGCAAAGGGCCACGCCGTCAGCCAGGATGCAGTCCTGGCGTCCATTCCAGCGTATGTGTTGCCAGGGCTGCTGCTGGAGGCCGGCCCATGCTTACTCACTGCACTGGAAGCGAGCCCCACCACCCGCGCCAACCAGCAGGCAGTTATCACACGCATAAGGGGATGGCGCGCGCACCCTATTCGCCCACGCTCCTCATTCAGCGCCAAGGAAACCCGGATTCTGATCCTGCTTGCCGAAGGGCAATCGAACAAGGCGATCGCCCAGGCCATGGCTATTTCCGAGAACACCGTGAAGTTCCATCTCAAACACGTATTCACCAAGCTCAATGTAGAAAGCCGCACAGCGGCTGTGGCTGCAGCGTTGCGCCTGGGCCTCGTTGCCGCACTTGATTGACCCACCAACCTACCCGGACGGGTAGTCGACCTGCCCTGTGCATCACGCCCTACCCGCCACCCGTGTAGCCGTCTCCCCAGCCGCGCCCCTAGTCTTTTATCAACACCAGCGAGAGGCGTTCTCCTGGCTGCGAAAACAATAAAGACAACAGGAGACTCCCTATGGGTATGAACGGCAAAACAGTGCGTGTGGCCACCGATGTCGGTGGAACCTTCACTGACCTTGTGTATTTCGAGAGCGATTCGATCACTGGCGAACAGACAATTCGTACCGCCAAAGTCGATACCACCGCGCCGAACTTCGCCGACGGGGTGCTCAACGTGATTCGCAAAGCCAACGTCGACCTCGACACCGTGGATTTCCTGGCACACGGCACCACGGTTGTCATCAATGCCCTCACCGAGCGCCGGGGTGTCAAGACAGCCCTGATCACGACCCAGGGTTTCCGTGACGTACTGGAGATCGCCCGGGCCAATCGCCCCGACTATTTCAACCTTAAATGGGTCAAGCCGGCGCCTTTCGTGCCGCGCTATTTGCGCCGCGAGGTTGCCGGCCGCCTAGGCACCTCGGGCCAGGAACGCGAGCCGCTCGACCTCTCGCAACTGCCTGAAATCCTTGAGGCGTTTCGTGCCGACAAGGTCCAAGCCATTGCGATCTGCCTGCTGCACGCTTACGCCAACCCGGCGCATGAGCAGGCACTGTTGCGCGAAGTCCGCAGGCTTTGGCCGACCGTATCGGTCGTAGCGTCCCATCAGATCACCCGCGAATGGCGTGAGTATGAGCGCTCAAGTACCACCGCACTCTGTGCGTACATACAACCTATCGCTGCGCGTTATCTCGATGACCTCGCCGACGGATTGCGCGAGGGCGGGTATAAAGCCCCCTTGTACATCATGCAGTCCAACTGCGGCGTCGATAGCGTGGAGCATGCACGGGAAACGCCGATCACCATGGTCGAGTCGGGCCCTGCAAGTGGTTTTTGGGCTGCGGCCGAACTGGGAAAATTAATCGACGAGCCCAATATATTGGGCCTCGATATTGGCGGCACTACCGCTAAATGTGCGTTGATTCGCAACGGCCAGGTATCGATAAAAACCGACTACTGGATCGAGCGCAATCGAATCAATGCAGGCTATCCCATCATGGTGCCAGTGGTCGACCTGGTCGAGATCGGCAACGGTGGCGGGTCAATTGCCTGGGTCGACGATTTCGACAAGCTGCACGTCGGCCCCCTGTCTGCCGGGGCCGTACCGGGACCGGCCGCTTATGGCAACGGTGGCACCATGATCACCACCACCGACGCCAACCTGGTGCTCGGGCGCATCAACCCGGATTACTTTTGTGGCGGCAGCATAGTTGCCGACCTGCCGGCTGTAACCCGCGGCCTGAATGACCTTGGGCAGCGCTTGCAACTGCCGACCGCTGAAGTGGCCCGGGGCATCGTGCGCCTGGCCAACGATAATATGGTCAACGCCTTGAAGCTCGTGTCCTTGAGCCGTGGACATGACCCACGAGAATTGACGCTGATGGCGTTCGGCGGCGGCGGTGCCATGCACGCTGTCGCGCTTGCGCAAGAACTGGGCGTGGAGAAAGTTATCGTTCCACGCAGCGCGTCGGTCTTCTCCGCCTGGGGCATGACGCTCTCGGACCTGCGGCGGGACCTGTTTATCAACCGCTTCGTGGATACCACACAAGACGGCAGTCTTGCGCAGACACAGCAGTTCCTCGATGAGCTGACAGGCCGCGCCCGCGAGCAGTTCGTCACTGAAGCGATCCATCCGCAACAGGTCGAACTCCAGGTTCTGTGCAAGCTGCGCTATCAGAACCAGGAACATTCCGTCGAGGTCCCCCTCAACTCGCTTGAGTCCCTGCACATCGATTGGGCGGCGATCGAGCAACGCTTCCATGACCTTTACGAACAGCACTACACCTATCGTCTGCAGGCACCTTTGGAAATCATCGGTTTTCACATCGTCGCCGTTGGCCAGATTGACAAGTTGACGCCCCATGCACTGCCGATTACCGGCCGCCGGGTCGGCGAAGCCTGCAAAGGCCAGCGCCTGGTGGATTACGCCCAGGAAGGCATTCATGAGGCCAGCCTTTACGACTACAGCCTGCTCGAACCCCTGATGACATTTTTCGGGCCGGCCATCGTCGAGGACGCGGGCACCACCGTAGTGGTTCACCCCGGCAACCGCGTGCACGTAGACCGCCTCGGCAACCTGCACATCATGATCAACGGCTAAGGGAGCACTGCCATGAGTAGTCTCGATATTTTCACTCGCGACATCATTCAAAACTCACTCCAGGCGATCGCGGACGAAATGTTCACCGTCATGCGCAAAGCCGCAATGAGCCCGGTGATCTACGAAGTGTTGGACATGGGCACCGGGATTACCGACGCCCAGGGCGAAATCGCCAGCTCCGGCGCGGGTATCCCGGCGTTTGTCGGTGTGCTGGACAAAGCAGTCAAGAAAATCCTGCTGCATCACCCTTTGCCTCAAGACATCGAAGATGGTGACGTTTTCATCAGCAACGACCCACATGACGGCGCGGTCACCCACCTCAATGATGTGGTGCTGGCGATGCCTGTGTTCGCAGACGGTCAACTGGTCGCCTGGACCGCCAACATCGCGCACTGGAATGATGTCGGCGGCCGAGTCCCCGGATCACTGTCCACGGATGCCACGGATATTTTCCAGGAGGGCTTGCGCCTGGCATCGGTCAAATTGATCAGCCGAGGGCAACCGATTCGCTCGGTGTTGCAGATCCTGCACGCCAACACGCGAATGCCGGACTTCATGGAAGGCGACCTATGGGCGGGAGTGGCTGCGGTGCGCGGCGGGGCCACGCGATTGCGGGAGTTGGTGAACAAGTACGGCAGCGCGCTGTTTCTACTGGCCATGCAAGACTTCATGGACCTTGGCGAAAAAGTTTCGCTCAGGGCCCTTGCCGCGTTGCCCGCCGGGCAATTGAACCTGGAAGAACTGCAAGACGACGGCAGTCTGTTCAAGGTGCGTATCGATATACGCAACACCGAATTGGTGATTGACCTTCGGGATAATCCCGACCAATGCCTGGGCCCGACCAACCTCAGCCGTGACGGTACTGTGGTCGCGGCACAGATGGCCTTCAAGGCGTTGACCGCCCCGCAAGGCATCACCAATGGCGGCACGTTTCGCCCGCTCCGGGTATTGACCCGCCCCGGGTCGCTGTTCGACGCATTGCCGCCTGCCGCTGAAGGCTTCTATTTCGAAAACCTGATTCGCGTGCATGACTTGATCCTGTGTTGCCTGGCGCAACACTTCCCCGACCGGCTGCCCGCCGGAAACTTTGCCTCGGTGTGCGCCACGATCATTGGCGGCGTGCACCCGGACTCCGGCCGCACGTTCACCCTTGTCGAACCGGAAATCGGTGGGTGGGGCGCCGAACCAGGGCGCGACGGCAATAACGCTGTTTACTCCGGATTACATGGCGAAACTTACAACTGCCCAGTTGAAGTCTGTGAGGCCCGCTACGGGCTGTATGTCGAACGTATGACACTCAATGATGAACCCGGCGGGCATGGGCAGTTTCGCGGCGGGCGCGGTGTGTGCATTGACTACCGCATTCGTGCCGACGGCAGCTTCCTGACTTGCGGCTATACGCGCTCGGTCATTCCGCCCTGGGGCCTGGAACAGGGGGCCGAAGGCACGCCCAATTACGTCGAAGTCGTCCGTACCAACGGCGACAGCGAACGCTATTGCATGGCCAGTGGTATCGCCCTGAGCGCCGGGGACCTGGTCAGAGTGCGCACTGGAGCCGGTGGTGGATACGGCCCTGCCAGCCAACGTGATCCGGACGCCGTACGCGACGACCTTAAAAACGGCTATGTCGACGCCGCCACGGCGCGACAGGTGTACGGCCTGGTGACGTGATCCCTGGGAGAGACTGACCTTCCGCACAGACCTCAAGAACAACAACAAAAAAGAGAGCAGCACTATGAAACCGCAGTACTCATCGCGTATATGGGTAGCGCCCACCCTTGCCTTGGTTTTAGCAATCAGCCCAGCAGCTCGGGGCGATCAGTTCATTGGATTTGCTCAACCAGGCTTACCCGGGACGTGGGCCCTGGAATCGTTTCCAGTGTTCAACCGCACCGCAAAAGGCGACGTTCGCGCCGGCAGCAATACCGTTCTGGCGTACTTTTCGGAAACCGGCGTTACGGGAACGCAGCGTGACCAATTGCAATTCTGGGTGGGCGCCGATACGGGGTATGCCAGCACCAATGGCACCCGCAACGATGATCCATGGAGCGTCGCATCACCGAACCTGGGCCTGGCTTATTACTACAACGTGCTTGAGCCCACCAGCGCTTATGGTTCGGATGACTACACCACCTTCTGGGTCAATCCGACGCTCTCCCTTGAGTTTCCCAACGGCAATGATCAAGGAACGGGTTATGGCGCTTTTGCCAACCGTTACGGCGCCAGCTTCAGCCTACCCTTCTACGTTCGCATGGGCCGCTTTGCCGCCACGGTCACCCCCGCCGGCATCCACTACGCGGCACGCAATCGACACGCCACCGACCTCGGCGACGGCAACCCGAACCAACTGCGCGGTGGCGTCAGTTACTGGCTGGCCAATATCGCCGCCGGGTATGCGGTGACGGACGACCTCTGGCTCGGGGTGCATCACGCCTACCACATCAACAACCGCTCGGCATCGGACTTCAAGGAGTCCCGGCAAGGCAAGATCGGTCCGGCGATGACCTACACAGGTTTCAGCAAACAGAAGTTCTACCTGTCCGCCAACCTGAATTTTGACTACTACCACAGCGATAACCTGCCCTATTCCAATAGTTTGACCATGGCTCTGGTGAAGTTTTTCTAGTGCCATCAGCCCACCGAGAGAGGAATACCCTATGGACAATTCAAGTTCGAACAACCCCGCGCAAGACGTACCCGTGACCGTACGCTGGCTCAACCCGATTGGCTGCTCGACGTTCGACACGCCCATTGCGCAATTGCTGCATAGCATCAAACAACCCTCCACGCGGATCGAGGTGGTGTCGTTTGACATGAATCCCAGCCCGACACACCTGGAATATCGTGCCTATGAGGCACTCACCTATGAGCGCATCGTGCGCATTGCCCGTGACTGCGAGCCGTCGGGCGTGGATGCGCTGGTACTGGGCTGCTTCTACGATCCGGCACTGGAAGATGCCCGTGAAATATCAGGTGAAACCCTGGTAGTCGGGCCGTGCCAGGCGAGCCTGCAAGTCATGGAGCATCTGGCCAATCGGTTTTCGGTGATTGTCGGCCGGACCAAATGGATCGAACAGATGCGTACGCGAGTGAGCGGCTACGGCGCAGGCAATCGACTGGCGTCAATGCGATCGTTGGACATGGGTGTCGATGAATTCCAGCGTGACCCTGCCCTGACGCGACGCAAGATTATCGAGCAAGCCCATCGCGCGGTACAGGAAGACGGCGCCGAGGCCGTCATCCTCGGTTGCACCATCGAGTTCGGTTTTTTCGAGCAGGTACAACGGGAAGTGGGCGTACCGGTGATAGACCCCGTCGTCGCTGCCTTCAAGGTCGCGGAATCCATGGCAGGAATGAAGCGCCGGTTTGGATGGCGGCCCAGTCGGGTGGGCAGTTGTGAACCGCCGCCTGAAGCCGAAATCGCACGGTTCGGACTCTTTCAGAGCCCTGCCCCCATCGGCAACCGCGTTGAAGCCTGACACTAAAGAGGATCGTCACCATGAGTGAGATACCGTCGACGCTCGCCCCCAACGTGGGTGATGTGTTCAAAGACGTCCCCCTGACACGCACGCATCTGCGATGCTGCCTTGTCCTGTTCCTGGTATTTGCGATCGAAGCCTGGGAGATGATGATCATCGTCTACACCGCGCCGCTGATTGCACAAGAGTTTTCCCTGGATGCGCTTGCCGTAGGCAACCTGATCGGCGCGATGTTCATCGGCATGCTGCTCGGCGCGCTGGCGTGGGGCAGGCTCGCTGAACGCATTGGCCGTAAACGCGCAATTATCTGGAGCCTGGCCTCGTATGGGGTGGTTTCGCTGGCCAGCGCATTTTCGCCTGACTACTCGACGCTATACGCCTTGCGCCTGCTGTCGGGCGTTGCAGCGGTGGGGATGATGGTGGTGACCTTTGCGCATTTCCAGGAGCTGTTGCCGATACGCCACCGAGGTGCACTGACCGTGTATCTCGCGTCCGGCTGGCCCATCGGCATGCTGCTGGCCCTCGGCGCGACGGTCTGGTTGCTGCCCCAAGGATGGCGAGCGATCATCATCTTGAGCTCGCTCGGTGGGCTCTGGGCCATCGCGGTCGCGCGCTGGGTTCCGGAGTCGCCTTACTGGCTGGCCTCGGTGGGTCGACAACAGGATGCCCGGGCATCGATCAATGCCTTGAGCCGGGGCGCAGTGAAGCTCGATGATGAATGTGTATTGCAGGTTGACCGCAGTACCTCGGGCCTGCACCGGGAATTGTTCAAGGGCGGCTTGCTCGGCATCAGCCTGCTGCAGATCACCGTCAACTTCACCTTCTCCTGGGGCTACTGGGGCTTACAGACGTGGCTCCCGACGTTGCTGCAACAACGTGGCCTCAACCTGCCGCAAAGCTACGGTTTCATTGCGCTGTCGGCGCTCTGCATGATCCCCGGCTACATGACCGCGTCGTACCTGACAGGACGTTTCGGGCGCAAGAAAATCATCGTGGGTTTTATCAGCGCCTCCGTGCTGGCCGGCTACGGTTTTGCCAATTCCACCAGCCTGGAAATGCTCTACCTGAGCAACTTCGCCTTGGCATTCTTCAGCCTGGGGGCATGGGGCGTATGGGGCGCGTGGATCGGTGAGCTGTACCCGACAACGTTGCGCACAGTGGGCTATGGCTGGGCGATTTTCGCGCAACGTATGGCGAACGTACTGGCGCCCTCGCTGATTGGTGCGCTGATCGCATACGGTTCGTCGTTCAACCAAACGACGACGATCATCAACGCGTTCCTGGTGGTCACGGTGGTTCTCACCGCGTTCATGCCCGAAACCGAGGGCAAGGCATTACGTTGAAGTCACCTGTTCAGCGCAGAATCCGACGCGTCGCAGGACTCTGCGCTGACTGTGCCCCACTTCAAAACCAGGCTGAATGACAGCCGCCACACCCAACAATCCTTCTCCCCTTGGAAACGGAGTTCCCATGGACAATCAACACCCCCCAACCCGCCTGGTAGTGCCCATGCAGCGCGGGGCTTATCAGAATAACGGCGCTTCACCCTGGTTCTGCACCCTGAAACTTGGCACCCCGGCTCAACCGCTCAGGTTCGCGATTGACACGGGTACGAATATGAATTGGATTACCTCGACACTGTGCCCTGCCGACCAGTGCGTGCACTTTTCCGGTGGCCGTTTCGATTTCGCGGCGTCCAGCACCTTCGCCTTTACCGATTGCCTGCGACGCCCCTACAGCTTCGGACCCTGGGGCACGATGCAGGTCGAGGCCGCCTGCGACGTATTGGACGTTCCCGGCGACGACCTCGTGGATATCCAGTTGTTCTTGACGGCCGCTTACGAGGGAGAGCAATTCAAACAGCTGGACTGGGACGGCGGCCTGGGCCTGCCGTGCAGCAGTGCCTACCTGGAAAACCGCAGTTCGTTTGTGCTTCAGTCATTAATGCGTGAGGGTCAACTGGCCCCTACCTGTCCCTACGTGACGTTTGATTGGAATAGCCGGTCGCGCAACGGCACTTGCCAAATGGGCGCTGTCGATCCGTCAAAAACCCAAGGGCCCCATCTGTTTTTACCTTGGTCCGTCTATAACAAGTTGCCCGGAGTGGAATACATCTGGTCAACAGCGCTGGAATCCTATTCGGTCGGCTCGCACTTATTGGCGAGGGACATTCAATTCGCACTCGATTCCGGCTCTTCACAATTCAAGGGCGACGATTCACTTATGCGTCAAACATTGGCGCTTATTGCACAGGGGGAGCACCCAGATATCGTGCTCGGGTTCACCGATGGAGAAATAACCTTAGGCGCAGACCTTTATAACTGCCTGATCGAGGAAGGTCCGCAAAAAGGCCAAAGGCTGCCTCAGTTCGCACCGTTGGGCATGACTGACCTGGTGTTGGTCGGGTCGCTGGTGATGGAGCACTGCTACACCGTGTATGAGTATCAGGTGGTCAAATGTGATCGCGAGGTCTATTCGTTGGCGCCCGTAGGTGTTTGGTTGTTCAATCGGCCCGACGGCCCGCAGATCATTACGCGATCCTCTTCGAAACGCTTCGTACCTGGAGCGCGAGCGGTACTCAACCATAAAGTCACCCTCCCAGGCCCTATGGCTAAAACGACTTCGGTGGCGGGCATCTGGAAAAACGACTATGGATCAGTCATGAGCCTGGCGGTATCGGGACACAACATCCACGGGTCGTATCGTTCCTCGACCGGCTCGACGGGCGAGTACCGGATCACCGGATATTCAGCGGGGCCAGGCGCAACCCGTACCAAGAGTCAGCCAGTCGCATTAGCCATTGAATGGCACGATCTAGGTAATGAAAAGCCCGATCCCAGCTGGAACTGGACCTCGGGACTCAGTGGCCAATTGAGCGTCTCGCCCGAGGGTGATGTGCTGACCCTTTCCCACCTGTTGGTTGCCAGTGGCGATTTCCCTGAGTTTGCGAGCTGTGGTACCTATGTCGACAAGCTGATTTATCATCGCGCTGAACCGTCACTGCGTCATGCGCCGGTTGCCCCCTCAGAATGGCTGCCGGTTGAAAACGCCCTGGCAGGCAGATGGAACGCCGC
The DNA here is from genome assembly GCF_003852375.1 of Pseudomonas sp. R4-34-07. Lineage (NCBI taxonomy): Bacteria > Pseudomonadati > Pseudomonadota > Gammaproteobacteria > Pseudomonadales > Pseudomonadaceae > Pseudomonas > Pseudomonas sp. R4-34-07. The sequence goes on from NZ_CP027760.1 coordinate 3,196,007, forward strand.
TGATGGCACATCGTTGGTACTGAGTGTGCGCAGTGATAGCCAGCAGCGCTTTGGAAGCGTTCACGGCCATTTCACCAGCGTCCACTCAAGCATAGCCACTGAAATTTCCGGCTTTACCGACATCCATGCGCTGGCCAGCAAACTCACCTTGCAGTCAGTCAGCATCACCGTCGCCACTACGCAAGACTCAACAGTTTCCAGCCTGAGCGGGATTCTGGATTTAAAGAGCGACACGTTGCATCTGCAGGTTTTGGCCAGTTCATCAATCGCTCCCGACCATGCGTACCTGGCCACCAAACTCTCAGCCATGCAGTTCACTCGCGCTACTTGACTAACCTTTTTTCTTTCGATGGCCTGTAGCCGAAATACGCGCTGTAACACTTGCTGAAATGACTCGGCGACACGAACCCGCACGCCACCAGCACATCGACTTGCGACAGCTCGGTGTGTTGCAACAGGCGCCGCGCTTCGGTGACGCGCAATTCCATGTAATAGCGTTGCGGCGTGGTGCCCAGTTGTTCCTTGAACAGACGCTCCAGCTGGCGGCGCGAGCGGCCGGCGTAGACGGCGAGCTGGTCGAGTTCCAGGGGTTCTTCGAGGTTGGCGTCCATCAACTTGACCACTTCGCGCAGCGGTGCGCTGACGCAGACGTTTTCGGTCGGTTTGATACGCCGGTAGCGCGACTCTTCGAAGGCGAGGATGTCTTCGATGCCTTCGACCAGCGCCTTGCCGTGCAGGCTCTTGATCCAGTCCAGGGCCATATGGAAGGCGCCCGACGGGCTGGAAGCGGTCAGGCGGTCGCGGTCGATCACATAGGGCTCGCTGGTCACCTGCGCGGCCTTGGACACCTCCGCCAGCGCCGGGCGATGCTCCGGGTGGATGGCGCAGCGGTAGCCCTGCAACAACCCGGCACGGCCGAGGAACCACGAGCCGTTCCACAAACCGGCAAGCCCGACGCCGTGTTCGGCTGCGGCGCGCAGGATCTGAATGAAGTCTTCACTGGCCTTGAGTTCGGTGCGAAACCCGCCACAGATCACCAGCAGGTCCAACTCCGCCAGCACGGCCAGTTCCAGGCGCGCATCGGGGCGGATGACCAGCCCAAGGTCGCTGATGACTTCACGCTCGTCCCAACCGAACGTGCGCGTCGCGAACAGCTCGGGGCGCAGCAGGTTGGCGGTGACCAGGGTGTCGAGGGTTTGGGTGAAGGCAGGCAGGGAGAAGTGTTCGAGCAACAAAAAGCCGATGCGGGTGACCGCAGCCGGCTGCCGGGGGTTGTCATTGAGGTAGCGCAGGTTCTTGCCCTTCATGCCACCGCTGAACTGGCGTCTTTCCATCGAGGGTTGGCCCACTCTTCTTGTTGATGCAATGGGCGCTATCTTAGGGGCAAATGGGGTACCTGTCTCAATCCATGCCGCTGATCTTTAAAAACCGTGGGGCTTTCAAACCCCCCGGTTCAGCCGCTGCGGCGCAATCTGATACGGTTTTTTGCGCGCCATCTGCGTCTGTATCGAAAACCGCCCGAAGCGGACAATGGCGCTACCCCGACATTCCTGTCGCCCCCCTTCCCTTCGGAGGCCTTATGACCAAGATGGCTATTTTCCTGTTCGGTTTTCTGGTGCTGACCATCGGCATCGGCTTGCTGGCGACCATCTCGCCGGTCTAGTGCGCTGTCACCCGACAACGAGCATCGGATACAACGACAGCACCAACAGACCCGCCATCGTCCAGTTGAACACCTTCAACCAGCGCGGTTCGCGCAATACGCTGCGCAAGCCGCTGCCGCAACCGACCCACACGCACACACTGGGCAAGTTGACCACGGCAAACACCAGCGCGATCACCAGCACATTGGTCACGTAACCCTCGGCCGGCGTGTAGGTAGTGATCGCGCCCAGCGCCATGATCCACGCCTTGGGGTTGACCCACTGGAAGGCCGCCGCGCCGAGAAAAGTCATCGGCTTGCCCTGTTCGTCAGTGCTGTCCGCCATACCGCCAGCGTTGGCGATCTTCCACGCCAGGTACAGCAGATAAGCAGCACCGACATAGCGCAACAGCGTGTACGCCCAGGGGAACAGCTTGAACACTTCGCCCAGGCCCAACCCCACGCAAATCACCAGCACCATGAAGCCAATACTGATACCCAGTGCATGAGGCATCGAACGCCGAAAGCCGAAATTCACGCCAGAGGCCAGCAACATGGTGTTGTTGGGGCCCGGCGTGATCGAGGAGACGAAGGCGAACAGCACAAAGGCTGACAGAAGGCTGGTGGACATGAACATGGCGCGGCATCCAAGCGGAGTTGATGTCCTGCGACAGTAGAGGGTTGCGCAGTTTATCGCCCCATACAGCTGATGTTGGATCGAGGAATACACTTTGATGACGTGGGTTTCACAAAGCTTTCACAGACGCAGGCCTAAGGTTAACCCAGCTCCTACATGAACACCCTTTTAGCCCGCTCCCCCATTGCGGGCTTTTCTTTGCCTACGAATAACGCGGTGGACACGGTGATAGAGAATCTGGACGGCCCCAGGACCGCGCAGCAGGAATTGTTCTACGACCTTGAAGATGCCAGCGCTGTCATCGGCTGGTCGGTGGTTGAGCTGACGGCCCTGGCAGCCGCCGACAACGCTTGTGATCAGGCGCCGCTGCTTAAGAAGGTATGCGCGCTGTTAGCCGTCCAGCAGCAACGTATTGAAGCCTATGCACAGGAAGTCAGAGCGCAGCGGATCAACAGAGCCGAAGCGGCTGGTTGAGGCCAGCCGCCAGGTTATGGGGAGTCAGCGGCTTTGCGCTGAGTGCTGCCCGTCGCCGGCGCGTTGTTTTTTTACACGCTTTCGCGCTCTGAGTTCGTATTGATGATGAAAGAACCAGGCCACCAAGAGTAGGCCTGTCACACCGAAAACCAGGGTTAACAGCTCTAATGCGGTACCTTCGTGTGAAAACATTTTTCGTTCCTCGTCCTGAAGCCGTGTGACTGGAAAACAGTCGCACCGAAATTGTTTGTAACAATACAAACATTTCCAGGGTAGTCGGCCAAGACGCTGATGACAACCCTGACGGGGCTATAACCCTTGATCTAGACGCGTCACCCGTCGAAAAACCATTCAGGAACCCCTGTGGCGAGGGAGCTTGCTCCCGCTGGACTGCGTAGCAGTCCCCTTCCAGGCCCCCGCCCGAGCCGAGCGAGCCCTCCCGTACGCACCACGAGCGCAAAAAAACCCGGCACCAGGCCGGGTTCGGAAAGTTGAATCAACCACTAGTTATCCGGATGCTCACTCGCCACCGAATCGGCCGCATCTACATCGGACATATCCTCCTCCAGAGGCGCCTCGTCGTCCGGCGGCAACGGAATGCCATCTTCGTCGCGCTTGGGATCGTGCCCGGTTTCGTTGTCCGTGCTGCGGGTCACTGCCTGCTGGGAAAGGTTTCCTGGGGCATTTTCATTGATGTGCATGCTGGCTCTCCGTTCAAAAACGCTCGGGATATCCGCGCTTGATATTCAGAGACGGCATGGCAGGCAGAGTGCCGGCTGTTAGACGAATGGTGGTCGGCTCAGCGTTTCCGGAGTCGGCGCAAACACGTCCTTAGTTGCATGCGACCTGCCTGAGCTGCTGGTAGGCCACCACCAGTTGCTCCAGGCTGAACGCCAGGTTTCGCCCACTGGGGTTGGGCAAGACCCACACGGCGGCATTGCCGAAAGTCCTGCTCTGCAGCCCCCACTCCACGTGGCGCTGCCCGGATAACGCCGCATACGCCGCCTTGCCGAGAAACGCCACATAGCGCGGTGCATAACGAGCGATCTTCTGTTCGAAAGCCACGGCCGCTGCGATGAACTCCTGCCTGGACAATTGATCGGCCCGTGCCGTTGGCCGTTCGACCACGGCGGTCAGTCCGCACTGGTACTGAAGCAGGGTGCGATCACTTTGCGCAGGCACTTGCCCAGGCGTAAACCCGGCCAGATGCAGCGTGCGCCAGAAACGATTGCCTCGGCCCGCAAAGTGATGCCCTTGAGCGGCAGCGGTCATGCCGGGGTTGATTCCGCAAAACACCACCGCCAACTGCTCGGCCAGTATGTCTTCTAGGCCTTCATTCACCGCAGATCACGCTTACCGCCTTGCATACCAACTCGGTCAGCTCATTGCGGGGTTTACCCGCCCGTGCACGGATAGAGATGCTGTGCAGCAACGATGACGCCAGTACCGCCAGCGCTGCGGCGTCAACATCGCCTCTCAACTCTCCGGACTCAATGGCCGCTCGCAGGCGCACTTCCAGGTCGGCATCGAGGCGGCCGAGGCGGTCCGACAGCACCGCGCGAATTTCCGGGTCCTCGACCGCTTCGGTGGTCGCCGTGCCGATCGCGAAGCAGCCACGCGGCTGACCTTCGCCCGAAAAGTAGATCGACAACTGCCCCTCATAGAAACGCAGCAACGCCTCACGCAATGTCAGGCTGCTATCCGTCAGCGCCGCCTGCATCTCGGCGCCGGCAACGTCCCAATATTGCTCCAGCGCCCTGATGTACAGCGAATGCTTGCCACCGAAGGCCGCGTAAAGGCTCGGGCGATTCATGCCTGCCGCTGTGGCGATGCTGTCCAGAGACGCGCCGGAGTAGCCGGTACTCCAGAACACATCGAGCGCTTGTTGCAGCGCTGTCTGCGGGTCATATGCACGGGGTCGGCCGCGGCCTTTACCCTCTGTCGGTTTATTTTGTGCCATATCGTACAAAATCCTTGCAGGAAGGTGAATGTGGGGATATTTTTACACCATCGCACAAAAACAAGGAATCACAAATTCCTTGATCCATGTTTGTTCACGCGAAGCTCAAACCGGGTGTTGCAACGACGAAACAGAGGTGGCGGAGCAACCCTCCCAACCACCTGCGGGTTTGCTTTCCAACAGCAGTTATTCCTGTCGGTGCCAGGCGACGACGCCAGGCCCGGCTTCCCGGTTAAAGGTGCACTCGATCATGACTACGCAAATCGACCTCCCGGCTTCGCAGGCCTTTGAAACCCCATCGCCCATCAACACCTCCTTGAAGGAAAAGGTGCGGCCCTGGCTGATGGTCGGCGTGCCCGCGCTCTTCGCCGTCGTTGGCTACGCGTACTACGTGGCCGGCGTGCCTTTCATCACGACCAATAACGCCTACGCCCGGGTAGCCAAGGCCACGATCAACGCACGTATTTCCGGGCAGGTAGTGGAAATCATGGTTGACGACAATCAAAAGGTGGCCCAAGGCCAAGCGTTGTTTCGCATCGACCCCAAGCCGTTGCAGATCGCGATCGATCGTGCCGAAGCGCAACTGGGTGTCGCACGGCTGCGCATCGATGGCCTCAAGGCCAGCTATCGCCAGCAACAGGCGCAACTGCAGTCGGCGAAAGCGTCGGCGGGCTTCGACCGCAAGGAATTTGCCCGCAAGAAAGCGTTGGTGGCAACCGAGTTCGTGTCCCGTTCCCTTTATGAACGCTCGGAAACCGACCTCAAGGTGGCGCTGCAGCGCATCGCGTCCATCGAACAACAGATCGCCGCCACCGTTTCAGCGTTGAACGGCAACCCGAACATCGAAGCCGACACTCACCCCAGCGTCCGAGAGGCCAGGGCCATTCTGGACGAGGCGCAGCTCTACCTGTCGTATGCCACGGTTTACGCGCCGGCTGACGGTATCGTTGCCAAGGTCGATGACGTTCAGGTGGGCAACCACCTCGACAGCGGCGCGCCGGCCTTTGCGTTGATTGACGACCGCCAAACCTGGGTTGAGGCCAACTTCCGCGAAACCCAGCTGACGCACATGCGCCCCGGCCAGGAAGCGACCATCCGCATCGACACCTACCCGGACCGCGTGTTCAAGGCCCACGTCACCAGCATGAGCCCCGGCGCCGGTTCGGACTTCGCCCTGCTGCCGCCGGAAAATGCCACCGGCAACTGGGTGAAAGTGGTCCAGCGCGTCCCGGTTCGCCTTGAACTGGATGACGCAGACCCTGCCCTGCCGCTGTTTTCAGGCACCAGCGCTACGGTCACGGTGGATACCGGACATCGCACGCCATGGTGGCACCCGCTCAAATCGTTACTGTCGGCAGGTCACTTGCAATGAACGCCCATGCTCAGACAACCCCGCATGCAAGCAGTGCGCGCTCGCTCAGGTTGGCCGTTCTGCTCGCGACCTACATGCAGTCGGCGAACCTGCCGTTGCCGAACGCGGTACTGCGGTTGATTCAAGGCAGCCTGTCGATGACCGACGACCAGGCGGGCTGGATCTTCACCGCGTACCTGGCGGCGAGCGCGATCACCCTGCCGGTCGCGCAATGGCTTACCGCACGTTTTGGCTTGAAGCGGGTGTATCAAGCCGCGCTGGCCTTCTTTGTGCTCGGCTTGCTGCTGGCTACGGTTTCCAGCACTGCGCTGGCGTTCATCGGCGCACGAGTCATCCAGGGCCTGGCCAGTGGCGTGTTGGCGCCCCTGTCGATGGCAATTGCCATGGAGACGTTGGCCCCCGAAAAACGCCTGAAGTTCGGCGCAACCTGGACGGCCATCGTGCTGGTGGGCATCGTCAGCGGCCCGGCCATCGGTGGCTGGATTGCCGAGCATTACGACTGGCGCCCGATTTTCTACGTCAGCCTGCCGTTGTCGGCCTACATCTTCCTGGTCGTGGCATTGCTGCTGGCCGAGAAAAAAGCCACGAAGGCCCCGGCGTTCGACTTCTTTGGTTTTGGCACCTTCACCCTGGCATTGATCAGCCTGCAAATGCTGCTCGACCGTGGCGAGCGCATGGACTGGTTCGACTCGCCGGAAATCTGGGCCGAGGCGCTGGCCAGTGCGCTGGGCCTGTATGGGTTCCTGGCGCATGTATTGACCAGAAAGGCTCATTTCCTCAACAAGCGTCTACTGGGTGATCGCAATTTCGTGCTGTCGACGATCATTTTTTTCGCCGTGGGTTTTGTGCTGCTGTCGACCATGGCCCTGACGTCGCCGATGCTCAATGAGATTCTCGGCTACCCGCCTGACACCACCGGTGCGCTGACCCTGCCACGGGGCATCGCCCTGGTCGGCGGGTTCCTGTTGATGGGGCGTGTGCCTGAGCGCTTCGACCGTCGACTGTTCGTGGCGGCAGGCGCGGGAGCGGTGATTTATGCCAACTGGCTGATGCTCGGCTATTCGCCGTTGATGGACGGCTGGCCCGTTGCGGTAACCGGCGCGATACAGGGAATCGGCATCGGCATCCTGATGCCGGCGCTGACCAAGGTTGCGTTCAGCACCCTCGACCCCGCGTTGCGTGCCGAAGGCACCGGCCTGTTCAATCTGTCGCGGGTATACGGCAGCACTCTCGGCGTGGCGATCGTGCAGATTTTCTTCTTCAACACCACCCAGGCGATGCACTCGGCGCTGGCCAGCAACGTGACGGCCTATCGCGCTGCTGCCCATTTCGGCAGCGCGCCGCTGTCGCTGCAGGCGCTTGAAGGGCTCAACCACCTGATCACCCACCAGGCGGCGTTCATCGCTGTGGTCAACCAATTCAAGATCCTGATGGTGGCCATGCTGGTGGTGTGCCCGCTGATGCTCTTTCTTCGCAAACCTGCTGCGGCCAACTAGCTTCGTGGAGTGTGCCCAATGAAATCCATCCACCTGTTCCAACCGAAACTCGCGGCACTGTCGGCACTGGCTTTTCTCTCGGCCTGCAGCGTTGGCCCTGACTTCAAAGCACCTGAACCGAGCCCTTCGCAGCATTACGACCCGCAGGCCGAACAACGTCTGGGCGCTCAGCAACGCATTGCGCTCGGTCAAAAAGTCAGCGGGCAATGGTGGTCTGCCTTGCGCTCAGCCAAGCTGGACCAGGTAATGCGCCGTGCCATTGATGGCAACCTTGAACTGGTTGCTGCCGACGCAACCCTTCGCCAGGCGTCTCAAGCCGTGGCAGCGGCACAAGGTGCGCTGTACCCGCAAGCCGACTTCGGCGCCACGGCGGGTCGCCAGCGCGTGCACAACGCCCAGGCACCTTCGACCGCCAATATCTACGCGGTCGGGCCTAGGGTCGGTTTTGATCTGGATGTGTTCGGCGGCAATCAACGGCTGGTCGAACAGCGGCAAGCGTTTACCGAGCTGCAACGGCATCGTTTCGAAGCGGCGTACCTGACCCTGACCGGCGAAGTCGCCAGTCAGGCCTTGCGGGCGGCCTCGGCCAATGCGCAAATCCTGGCCGTGGAAAAACTGCTGGCCAATGACAGCAAAAACCTCGAACTGGTGCGCGCGGCCCGTCTCAACGGCAGTGCCACGCGAATCGACGTGTCGTTGGCCGAAACGCGTCTGGCCCAGGACCGCACCCTGCTGCCACCGCTGGCCCAGCAACGGCAGGCGGCCGGCCATGCGCTGTCGATCCTGGCCGGCAAGGGACCGGCTGACTGGATCGCGCCGGACTTCCATCTCGATGAATTCACCTTGCCATCAAACGTGCCGGTGAGCCTGCCCTCGGAAATGGCGCACAACCGCCCGGACGTACGCCAGGCCGAGGCCGGGCTGCACATTGCCAGCGCCGCTGTCGGCGTGGCCACCGCCAATTTGTATCCACGGGTGACGTTGTCCGCCTCGTTCGCCCAGGCGGCGTCAGGCAATGGCGCTGCTGCGCTCTGGGGTTTCGCGGCGGGCGTCGCCGGGCCGATCTTCAATGGCGGCAGCCTCAAGGCCGAGCAGCAGGCAGCGATTGAAGGCTACAACGCGGCGCTGGCCGGCTATCAGCAGACCGTCATCAGCTCGTTCGGCCAGGTCGCGGACACGCTGCAAGCGATCAACCATGACGCCGAAGAGTTGCGCGCCCAAGAAGAGGCCCTGCAAGCGGCGCAAACCAGCCTGGGGCTGAACCAGCAAGCCTACGCCCTGGGTGAAACCAGCATCCTCCAGGTATTGGAAGCCGAGCGCGCCTATCAACAGTCGTTGCTGGGCCATGTCCGCGCGAAGACCGCGCAGTACCTCGACATCGTGCAGCTGTTTGTCGCCCTCGGCGGCAACACCGTCGGCGTCGGTGAGCAACGGATTGCTCGCCACCAAGCCCCACAACGTGCCTATCAGTAGAGGCTGCGGCCTCGATATTGGAGTAATGACATGTCCTACGAAGCGTTTCACGATGAACTGCGCGCTACAACATTTGCGCTGAATCACGGCACGGGCAAAATGCCCGCCGTCGGTTTCGGCACCCTGTTCAAAGACCTCAGCGTCACCACCGAGGCGGTCACCCACGCGCTGGAAACCGGGTTCCGCCATTTTGATTGCGCCGAGCGGTATCGCAACGAAGAACGTGTAGGCGTTGCCTTCAAAGCCTTCATGGACACGGGCAAGGCGCGGCGCGAAGACCTGTTCATCACCACCAAGCTGTGGAACACCAACCACCGTCCCGAGCGCGTATTGCCTGCGTTCGAGGCCAGTTGCCGTCGGCTTCAGGTGGACTACATCGATTGCTATCTGATCCACACGCCCTTCGCATTCAAGGCAGGTGACGATCAGGACCCACGCGATGCGTTCGGTCATGTCCTCTACGACAACGACGTGAAGCTGATCGACACCTGGCGGGCGCTCGAGCAACTGGTGGATGAAGGCCGTTGCGGATCTATCGGCCTGTCCGATATCACGCTCCAAGCGCTGAAGGAGCTTGTCGCCCAGGCGCGGATCAAGCCTGCCGTGGTGCAGGTCGAATCCCACCCTTACCTGCCGGAATGGGAACTGCTGGAATTCTGCAAACAGCATGGAATCGTCGTCCTCGCCTTTGCCCCACTCGGGCATGGCATGGAGCCGAACGTGTTGGAAGACGAGGTGATTACCAGTATCGCCCGGCATTTGCATCGCACGCCGGCCCAAGTATTGCTGGCTTGGGCGGTACAGCGCGGCGCCGCGTTCCTGACCACCTCGGCGACACCGAGCCATATCCGCGAAAACTTCAACATCACCACCCTGCCCCATAGGGCCATGCAGGAAATTCGCGAAGAGATCACCACGCGCATACGCTTCAACTCGGTGGTCGAGACGGGGGTTCCGGGTTTCATCCCGCGCAAACACTAGTACGCGACAGGGACGGCGCTGGCCGTTCCTTTTTCCCTTGAGGTGATAATGATGGATGTTTTCCAGACCATGCGCTGTTTCCTGGCGGTCGCCCAAAGCGGCAGTTTTACTGCGGCGGCCCAGTTGCTGGACACCACCACGAACCACGTTTCCAAAGCGGTCACCCACCTCGAGGCCCGCCTGCAAACCCGCCTGATCAACCGCACGACCCGGCGCCTGGCGCTGACCGAGGCCGGCACACGTTACCTGCAACGCTGCGAGAAGATTCTGGACGAGCTGCGGGAGGCCGACGAGGAAGCCGGCACCGCACAGGTCACGCCCGTGGGCCGCTTGAAAATCCACGCCATGGCGGCCGTCGGCAATCACTACGTGATCGACGCCATCGCAAAATACCGAGAGACCTATCCCTCGGTACTGTTTGATTTGACGCTGAACAATCGGCTGCCGGATCTGCTGGAGGAAGGCTACGACATGTCGATCGTGCTGGCGCGGGACCTGCCGGATTCGGGCTTCGTTGCGCAGCGGCTGGGCACCACCTACAGCATCCTGTGCGCTTCGCCTGACTACCTGAACAAACGCGGAATGCCCGACACCCCGGGTTCGCTGGGTGAGCGTGATTGCTTGAGAATCGTCAACACGGTCATGCCGGCTGAACACTGGATTTTCGAAGGGCCTGAAGGCGTGGAAACCGTGACCACGCCGCTGTCGCCGTTCCACGTCAACACCGCCGATGCCATGACCGTCGCCATCACGCTTGGCATGGGCATTGGCATCCAGCCGATCGCGTCCGCCGTGGCCGGCCTCAAGGCAGGCACCCTGGTGCGGGTGCTGCCGAAATATCGTTTCGAAGAGTTGAACCTGTTTGCGATCTACCCTTCACGAAAATTCGTCGATGCCAAAATCAAAACCTGGGTGGCGTTCCTTCAAGACTACATGCCGGGATTGCTGGCGAACGATGACAAAATTGCGCGCTCGTCAGAACGGGCCTGAAGGCCGCGCATCCTCGGATGCGCGGCGGGATGTCGTCTTCACAACACAAACGTAGCCCCACGCGTATTCACAAACAGCGCGTAGATCGAGTGACTACTGGCCATGAACAGCCGATTCCCCTCGCGGCCCCCAAAGCACACGTTCGGGCAGCGCTCGGGCAGCGAAATGTGCCCGATGGCCATGCCCTGCGGATTGAACACGCGCACGCCATCGAGTTTTTCCAGGTCAGCCTTGGGATCCCCATTGCCGCCCCAGCCGCACCACAGGTTGCCCGCTTCGTCGCATTTGATGCCGTCGATTGCGGCATAGTCCAGCCCCTCGATGTGCTTGCGCCGTTCGCCCAGTGTGCCGTCATCCTTCACGGCAATCGCCCAGATCAGGCGATTGGGCTTGGCGCGACCTTCGACGACGTACAGGGTTTTTTCATCGGGAGAAAAGCACAGGCCGTTGGGGCCGTTGAGGTCATCGATTACCCGCGTGACTGCTTGGCTCTCGCCATCGATGCGGTACACGGCGTGGGGTTGGGTCGGGGTGATTTTGTGCCCTTCGTAGTTGTTGCCGGTCTGGAATGGCGGGTCGGTGAACCAGATCGATCCGTCACTTTTGCAGACAATGTCGTTGGGCGAATTGAAGCGCTTGCCGTCGAAGCTGTCGGCCAGCACGGTAATCGCGCCATTGTATTCGGTGCGCGTAATGCGACGGCCTTCGCCGGTGGTGGTCGAGCCTTCGCAGACGATCAGACGCCCCTGGCGATCCCGGCACATGCCGTTGGAGAAATTCGAGTGTTCGCGGTAAACGCTGAAGGTGTCGCTGATTTCGTCCCAGCGCATGATGCGATTATTGGGAATGTCGCTGACCAACAAATAGCGGCCATCACCGACCCACACCGGCCCTTCGGCCCAGCGCATACCGGTGGCGAGTTTTTCAACGCTGGCGTTGAATACGCGTAGCTCGAGAAAACTGTCGTCGAGGATATGAACCAGTGGATCAGGGTAACGCTGACTCAAGGGTTCGGCGGCCTCGGAGAATCGGCTCAGCGCGGCGCCGCCGACGGTGGCGAGCGTGGCGGAAACAGCGAGGGATTTTTTCAGGAAGCTGCGGCGGGTATTGCCCTTTGCTAGGTCAAGGTTTTGAGGCTTGGCGGACAGGGATGAGTCCATATAGCGGTCTCCGTGATTTTATTTTTGTTGGGGAGACGCAGTAATACCGCGTGATAGGACGTCGTACAAGCGAGAGCGTTATATATCGCGCACTTGCTGCACACAGAGGGTCACGCCTGAGGCAAGATTGCCGCTACTAGGTGAAAAATGTATCCCTTTAATATTGTCCTGCATCCCACAGATCAGAAGGCTTTCGAACCGAATGAACCCCCATCAGCAGATATGGATGGACTGGTTGAGTCGTTGAAAACCCAATCGACCCTCCTTATCGCCTCCTCCCAGATGGAGGCCTCCGGATCGGCTGATCCGCGTGACACCTTTGTTCGTCAGCAGTTGAAGCGTGCGGCAGATCTGGTGAGTGGAGCAGCGGCGTTAGGCGCCGCCCGCAATGCGGCCTGCTTGGGAATCTTGAGCCGTAGTTTGCTTGAACAGTTGATCACGGTCTCCTGGGCCATCAGATCGGTCGAAAATGCGGAACTTCAGATCGGTGCAGGTCCAGCGGAAATGGCGAAAGCCCTCAGGATCAATTTGAAAGCAGGCACCGCCAAGATCCGTGACCGCCATACAGGAGAGGACGTGACAGCTGATTACTTGGCCAATGAGCAGGCAAAGCCGAGCCGCAAACGCAGAAGCGTCGAGGAGCAAGCAAAAGAAGCTGGCATTCTGGATTTGTATACGGTGTTTTACCGACTGTTATCGCTTGAAACGCACGGCCACAATGAGACCCCGTCAGAGAAATCTGGAAAAGGACAAGCTGTGCACCGTCCACCTTCAAGGCATAGGAGCCATTAGTCGGGCCATTGGCCAAGCATGCGTTTGGTGGTTAATGCATCGGCAATGGCCGGATAACGAATCCTTACGAGATGTGTTGGGTCTGAATGTAAAGGCTGAAGCAGCTCGGTTTAAATGACCTGATCCGCGATCGTGGTTCAGGTGATATTTAGCTGCGCGTTATTGAAGGCAGATTTAAATTGGCGAGCTTTCTCGGACTTCGATGTTGGCACGTCGGATTTCAGGTTCACAATAATACGCCTTGTCATGATCAGGCAGGGCCGATGCGGCAGGCGGCTATCGGCCAAAAGCGGACGACCGACTCGGTTCTGGTTTCGCCCAGCTTGCCTCCTCCGCAAGTGCAAGCTGGCTCACTTCTCTGCCTCTTGGATACGCCTGGTATGTCAAGTCGGCTAAAGGCCACGCCCCCGATGCGCATTGATTCGGCTCACGTTTAGGTTTGAACTATCCGCAATGTCCGGATAGCCACCTATCGCTGGAACTCTGAATACGCTAAGCTAAAAGGCATCCAATGCTCTACACAGCCCTGCCTTCTCAACAGGCTCGTTTTCAGGTTTTCCAGCTGGGTTTAAGCGCTGCAACGCGACCAGGCACTGGCCACCGTCCAGCAGGATCAGTTCGTAATCTTGCCCGGCCTTGGGGGTGAAGTGAAAGCTCTGCCTGCAGCTATAGGAATTGCCGCCAGAAACATAGCCCTCACTCTGGAAGTTCATGGCAAAAGGCTTGTTCGCCGGCACCTTCAGTTCGCTACGCGCCGAGCCTTGCGCCTCCACCCGGCGGTTGCTCTCGGGCATGCCCAGGCTGCGGCCATTATTCTGACCCGCAAAGCCGGATTCGGACACGGCCATCACCCCGGCGCCAGGCACACGCCAGTCGATGCAGTCACGGCCCGGCACACCGCGCGCCACGCCATTGGTGATCACGCGCAAGCGTGCGGTATCCCCTGCTGTGGGTTCAACATAGGGCGTGTTGTAAGCACGGATATTGGAAATATTGCCGCAGCCACTCACGGCCACGGCCAGGCCGGCTATCAGAAACGCTCTCATGGAAGTCCTTTTTTGAGGCTTAACGGCAGTGATAAGGGCTTTCGCTGCTCAGTTCCTCGCCGGTCCGGGCATTGCGAATGATGACCGTCGCCCCCGGCGCATTGAGGCAGAACGCATTGCGTATGGGGTAAATGTTATGGCCCTCGGCGGTGAACGTGCCGAGCTTGGTTAACGGGGCGCCGGAGGCATCCTGAGCCGTCACGGTGTACTCACCCGACATGGTCAGACAGCCGCTCAGTAACAGCAGCAAGGTGGCGCAGATTGCATATTTCACAGGTGATGTCCCTATCGTGTTGAGTGACGAACCCTCGAAAAGAGGGCGGTTTTTTTGTGGTTTCATTGCGCCGACTCACAGGCCTTCAACGGTTCTTGGGTGCGCAACGCACAGACGTCAAAACCATCACGCCGGGTGTAGCCCGAGCGCTTCATACACACAAAGCGCTGCGCCCGCTCCTGGAAGCTGGCATTGGGATCGATGCCGGAGCCATTCTTCTCACCGCAAGCCAACATGGAGGCCAAGACATCCTTGCTGCTCGCGCCGGGTTTCTCCCATAAATCCGCATCAGCCGCCGGGGGCTGAAAGGGCTCGCTGAAACAGGCGGTGACGAGGGGAGCAAGCAGCAGCGCCAATGCCATAGGTTTAAGCCACATGATCAATCTCCTTATTTTCTCGGGCTGACAGGCACCAGCACCGGCTTGCCTTGCGGCCAATATCTTGCGCAGGCTTGCGCACCACTGCCATAACAGCTGTGCATGGTCGTATCACCGGTGAAGACATTGCCCAACTCCTTGAGCAAGCTGCTGCCCTCAGGTATTACGCCGCCAGTACCCGGGTTATGGCCCATGAAGGACCACCTGCCCACCGGGTCGTTGTTATGAACTTCGTATTTAAGAACCATCTTCGCCTGTTCGACTGGGTCGGTGACGGCCGAACGGTTTTGCAAATAGGCCAACTGTTCATCGGCGGTGTAAACATTGAACGCTCCACCGAAGTTATACACCGTAGTCTTGCTGAGTAACCCGGCAGCATCTGGCATGTTGTAAATGGATTGTCGGGAGTTGCCGCCGGTCATAGTGCCGCGACTGTGTTCAGTCAGGTGCAAGCCAGTGGCGCCATAGTCGAGCTGCAGCTGGCGCGAGGCCGCGGTGTAGTTGGTCAAGCCGAAAAAGTCGTTATCCATCGCCTTCTGATACCCGGCAATCAACAGCTCCGACAGGGTATTGCCCGCCTTGGGAAACCACATGAAATACTGTGGCCCGGTCGCGCCAGGGTCGCGATGCTGAGCCGCGTATTTAGCCGCGGCTTTGTCGTCGTTGAAAATGCCATTGAGGGCTACGTTGACCACGTTGCTTTCATCCGCCTGCAGGTGTTGCCTTTCTGCATCACCCACTACACGGAACAACGGCTTGTGGTCCGCGCCTTCCTTCACATTGCCCTGTTCATCCAGCTCCAGCGCCAACATCTGTGGCGGCGTTTTGAACATGGTGCGATACGCCTCATCGGTAAACTGCACCCCTTGGCGATAGGCCTCATTCTTGATCGACTGCTCCGCCTCGGCGGTACGCTGCAGTTTGTCCAGGTCCTGACGCTCGGCGCCAACATGGGAATGGGCGGTGTCACGGTTAAGGCTGGCCACGGTTTGACTAGCATCACGGCCGGTCAATTGCTGCTGGCGGTAGGCATCAGTAATGAGGATATTGCCGGAACTCACCGCGCTCAGCGTGTTGCCCTCGGAAGAGTCCGAAGCCTTCCCTGCATCCAGGTAGTTGCTGAACAAGGCCTTGCTGGCGCCGTACATGCCCTGGCCGACAAAGTCGCTGCTGAGGGTGAGCCCACTGCTGTCGGCGCTGGCCTTGGCGCTGTTGTGCAGGTCAGCGGTGGTCAATGAGCCGGTACTCAAGCTGTTCTTGCCATCGGCAATTGCCTTGTCGTTGCTGGCGATCACGCCGCCCACCAAGTGGGTGTTGCCCTTGACCCGGATATCAAAACCACCGTCGCCGGCCCGAATGCCGCTCTGCTCAGTGACACTTTCAAAGTTGGATTTCTGAATGCCTTTGTTCTGACTCAACGTGAAGCTCGATGAGCCGATGCAGAATGGCGGCACGCAAATACTCACGCCCACGCCCAGGCTAGTCTGTTTGGCCTTGTAGGTACTGGTGTCCTGCAGGCTTTCGACACTGAAATCACCGCCCACATCGGCCGTGACTTGCTTGCCGCTCACCACTGCGCCCTTGAGTCGGGTATCGCCACCGGAATCGAGCGAGACCTTATTACCGGCGTCCACATGGGTATTGCTCCAGACCACATCAGAACCCTTCATCCAAGCGACAGATAGGGATGTGGATCGGGAAATTATACGTTCAGCTCTGAGGGCAATTATTAATTGGCACCGTAATTACGATGAGGCATCCGCTACGGAGCTTAACGAGTGGCTCCAGCCGGTGGAGACATGCTATGAACGATTGGCCCCCCTCAACTTAGTCATGCGAGACCATTGGTTGTTCGATAGCCATTGGCTGGAGCTGCCTACGGAGGATGAAAAAAAAGATCTCCATGACAAAGCCAAAATTGTTTCCGAGCTCAGAGCCTCCTCGTTATCGGCGATATATCAGGCTGAAAGAATCACAGGAATAGAATGCCTTATTGAAGTATGCACCGAACCCAGCATCGTCGGAGCCACATTGGCAGGGGTTCCCTGGGGTGAGGGCTACTGGATGGAATGGATTCAGGAAAAGCTTGAGAGCTTTGATAACGGCACGCACATGAGTGCGTGTATAGCAGGCTTTCTCCGTACGGCTGCGTCGCCAGCACCTGATGCGCTACTTAAAAAAGTAGTTGAGTTAGGCAAACAACGTGGATGGCCATCTGTGAGGCTCGCCAGTTTCTTAACTCTGGCTATCCCGAACCGAGAAACCTGGCAGTTGGTTGAGTCCTGTGATCATGAGGTCAATACCGAGTATTGGGACAGGGTTCAACCATACCATCAAACAAATGATGAGGATTTAGACTTTGTGTTAGAGCAACTCTTGAAGGCTAAGCGCCCAATGAGTGCTCTTTATTGCTGCCAATTCAAACTTCAAGAAACTGCTCCTGGTAAGATTTTTTTAGCTCTTCAACAGTTACTCAACTGTAGGGAGATAGATGGGCCGAAAATTCAGTCTTGGCATCTAGAGAAAATGCTGGAGCGGCTAGAGAGCTCTGGTGAATTTGAGCGGTTAGCTCTGGCTCAACTTGAATTTGGGCTATTTCCATTTCTTCAGCATGGGCGAGGAGACAATGCTAGTGCGCTGTATGAAGCTATCACATCAGAGCCAGAACTCTTCAAGGAGTTAATTTGTGCGATCTACAAGCCGGAACATGGGGAAAGGCAGGAGGTGACTGACGCCAGTCGAGCAACTGCAGGGAGGGCTTGGGATGTCTTACATCACTGCAAGCGACTACCTGGCACTCAATCAGATGGGGGTATTGATGCAGATAAATTTATTCACTTTATTCAGGAAGCACGTGAGTTATGTAGTGATGCAGATCGGCCAACAATGTGTGATCAGACTTTAGGACAAATTCTCTCCCATTCCCCAGCAGATGAGGATGGTACATGGCCATTCACGCCGGCCAGGGAAATTTTAGAGTCTCCTGAATTAGAACATATGCGTACCGGCTTCATCACTGGAACCATTAATAAGCGAGGGGTCACTAGCCGGTCTCCTTGGGATGGCGGCGACCAAGAGCGTGATCTGGCAGCACATTACAGAAACCAGGCAGAGCGGGTGCAGCACTCCCATCCAAATGTTGCAGCCATGCTGGATCAACTTGCTCAAGGCTACGAGCGCCATGGAAAACGCGAAGACGTTGAGGCCAATCTAAGAAAAGAAGGCTTCTAATACGAGAATAATTTAAGAATGCATAAAGTGTCGCCCGCATAGATGAGGCAAGCTGGTGACACTGTGAGGTTCATGCAGCAGCGGCAAAAGTTCTGGGTTTATCCTCAATTAATGCTCGTCCGCTAACGACTGTGCGTTGTGCCCGGTCGCTGGTGTCGGCAAGAAACACACGGCTAGCTGACCGTAATCGGTCCGCAACTTAATAGAGCTATTTTGCTACTAGGCTGTCCGGCAAATGTGGGCACTGACGAATGACTGCTTTTGGCCGTTAGTGGACACTCAGATTCCTCAGTCTTGAACACAACCCCCCCGCCCAATCTAAAAGACGCATACCAATAACAGCTCTCGAATTCCCCGAGGAAAAGGTAGGCTTGCGGATGCAATCCGAAAAATTGCGAAAGCAATAACCAAATCCCACCCAATAAAAAACCCCGCAGACGTTAATCTACGGGGTTTCTAAGAGTGGAGGCCGAGGTCGGAATCGAACCGGCGTAGGCGGATTTGCAATCCACGAATATCCTGATAATTTTCAATAAGTTATATGAATATCTATTCCGCATCACCAACATTTCTTCCTCGCTGGAGCCCTCTAAAATCGGGAGGTTCTATTTCAGTTGCGGAATGGATTTCTATGCTTGGTCGAGTACAGCCGAATAGCCCTACGGCTGGCCCTATCAAGCCTTCCATTCAAAGGTCTGAGATAGGGATTCGAACCCCTTCCTGCATTCATACAGGCCGCTATAGGCCAGCAATTACGGCTAATTGTTTGGTATTAGAAAGCGCAACGCGCGCCTACAGTGTCCCATTTTCTGCCCCAAAACGACGCGACTCACCCCAATGCTCACATACGTTTCGCCTTCAGGTATTGGGCCAGGAAATTTTTCGCTTTGGTCTTCTCGGCTTTCCGCGTTTTTTCCATCGCCTTGTTCGCCGCCTTCACTGCTTGCTCTGTGGACCGAGCAGACGCTTCCATTTGCTCCCGAATGATAGGAGGCTGACGTGCGAGTTCGTCCGGGTCAAGGATGGGAGTTTCCTCACGCGGCTGACCTATAGCCATAACGATCTGCTGTTTGCGTAGGGATATAGGCTCAAATCCATAACCCTTGTAGACAGACGCCAAGCGAACGTCACAAGACAGGCTGACCACCGCATACCTGGATATGATCTCATGCACCATTAAGCTAAGAATCCCCTCGCATCTACGAGACTTGGAAACTGCCGTGTAGTAGATGCCGCACTCGGGCCGCGACCCGGGAGATAGGCCACAAAGCGCGAACCCGACAAGTTGACCATCATCAGTAGCGGTAACTAGCTCTATCTGGGAGGGAGCTGGCCGCGCCAAGTACGCCCTCACCTCGGTAAGCAGGCTGAGCCGATATGCGCTGAACAGAGGATGCGATACTGGAGGGTGTCGCATAGAGAGGTCTGTTACATTGTCGGAGACGAGGTCCAATACCTGCTCTCCTATTTGTTGCAGTACTGGAGCAGCAGTTGTTTTAACAAGGATCATATGGGCCTCCTGGCCTTATGAGGGAGCGGCACACGTCTAACTCTTATTCAAGCACCCCGGCTCTGGTGATGCGCGTGAGCCTCATCAAGTAACCAGGGATGCCTTCCCAAATAACGGATTATCGCAGCACTCATTGTTTCTGCTTCTCTATCTGCGTTTTGTCCCCAAGCCGCGACTTGGCTTTTAGCAAACCCTCCGTTGGTTTCGAGCTGCAGCAAAATTGCAGACCGCGTCAAGTTGACACTACGCTTGAGCGAGAGGAATGCATTTGCAACATCTAAATCTTCAAGGCGGGTATATTCAATTTCTTTTAAGTCCTCAAGACATATTTCCAACAAATTTGAGTGATATTTCAACATCGGTGGGGTGGGTACCCCCTGCAAGATGTACTGACTTGCTCCCGCAATCACTTCGCTCGCATAGGCAGCAACTCCGAAAGATTTCTCCATATAGCCGTAGCCCTCAAATAGCTTGTCCTCTTTTTGTTGCATCACTCCCCGACGCGCAATCGCGACTGCGGCTAAAATCGCGCCAATGCTTCCTATGGCTTGCACCCATGCACTCATGCTTTCAGTCGATCCGACAGCTTCTACAACCACCCAGAGAGTCCAGCCCAAAAAGCCCATTGAGATAAAACTCCATACCACCCAGATTGAAGCCAGCTTCATGCTTTCAGGGACTATCAACACTTTCATTTTCGAATGGTCCACGGAGAAAATCGGAGCTTGACTGGGTTTCAGAATTTGGTCCAGCGCCGCGTGCTACACACCCCCATTGTGTAGGAGTATGTGTGGGGGGGGGCTGGGGGATAGGCCCGTGATTGCGGGCTGTGACGCTCGTTCATGGCAGGTTGCATAAATGCATAATGGGCATTGGAAGGCATTGATTGGCGTATGGTTTGCCCCATTTTCGCCCCACGAGATCCCATTGAATCCCGCTTGCCCAATCAGTCCGATGATGGATTGGACGTAGCCCTCCCCAAAACCGCCGCTAGCACTGCTTTCGAGGCATTGAGCGACCATTCTCGTAGCAATTTCCAAGCAAGCACCAATTTACTAGGCCACTGCTATGCTTAGCCCTTTTAGGCGGGGTGACACACATGACAGGGGAATACTCACTTCCAGATTTGCTTGAACGAATGTACGAGAATCAACTCGCGTTGGAAGCAGCTCTGATGGAGTTGGCTCTCCAAATCGAAAAGCAAGGTATGGATGAGGTTGGTAACAACGTACGTGGTGCTCTATTCGTGATTGGCGAAAATGCTGGGCACATCAAGCAGGGCCTGGCCAAGCTACGAACCAAACGTCTCTGACAAAGCACACCCCGATTGTGTAGGAGTATGTGGGGAACTTAGAGGGATAGGCCCTTAATTTCGGGCTGTAACGCTCGTTCAAGGCAGGTTGCATAAATGCATAATGGGCATTGGATGGCATAGATGGGCGTACGGATTGCCCCATTTTTGCCCGATGATACCGGACAGGCTTTTACTTAACGTCTCGTTGAAGGAGACCGCCTATGGCACACCGCTGGTATTCGTTCACTGCCTGCGGCACCGACTCAGCCTAACAGCATGCCTTCTGAGGTCAGCGAATTGAGTGATAGCTCAACAGCTCGCCATTTAATATAGACACAATAATAAGAAGTTCTGAAAGTACTTTCTTGAGAATTCCATTGAGATTTAAAACAAAAAAAACACCGGCATTGGCCGGTGTTTTTTTGTATATCTATCTAGGGAAGTGCAGCATCAAGATCGAAACCTACCGTCTGGATTTCGCCTTTGATTTTGAATAATGATATGCTATGAAATTCATAAACCGTATCATTAGTTTTTAACTTAACTCTGTCTCCCACGATATTCTTGACAGCATTTTCACTCTTAGTAACAAGAAAAGGAGTGCTATTTCTTGTCCTTTCCAAAGCTATCTCTTCGCTTGGCTGAATCTCCATGAGAAAATATCGATATACATCTCCATTGGTGGCCCCGCCGGACTCATACAATACTTCATAAATAGCACCACCTTCAGCAACTTTGGTGACTGAAATAACTTTGCTAGGATCTGGCCTGAATGGCCAGGACACAAAAATATACAACGCCTGCGCCAGACAAACAAGCAACAACCCCCAAACTAGCCATTTAATAACCCTTTGATTTTGCATAATCTATCCCAAATTTAATCCAAACTTGATCAACAGGGTCATCGCCGTAAGGCGCTCCTGCCCACCACTCACCAAATTCCGTAGAGGATGTCCCAGCTACAGTTTGCGCAGCGCCCGCCCCTCTTAGAAGAACTTGCTCTGGAATCCCCGCAGCGGTCCCTACGGCTCCATAATTGAAATTCCCGAAATCTGCATACTGGCGTCCTTGTTGTTTGTAGTCCCAAGGTCCTTTATTTCGGACTTTCATGTAGAACCACGTGTACATAAAAGCAGAGCCACTACTAGGATAATAGCTGTCTTGGGCTTTTGTCTCTTGTAAATTTCCATCCAACCACACCCCTGGTGGAGCGATCGGATACTGGTTAAGTCGAACCTTCTCCCTAGCTTCGTTAACAAGTCTAATTGGCTCTTGAAGCTTCTGCTTTAAAGCATTCAAATAATCGATTTCACGACTGCTATATTTTGCAGCATACGCAGCCGCCAGTGACGCGTACCATTCTTTATAGTTCTTATCTGGAGGATAATTCGTCTTACTGCCGCTGATCGCGTCAGTGATGAACCGGCTAGCTGGATAACCAAAAAAATCATGGCCATAGTAATACTTATCAGCAATTTCTTTCTGAGCCGTGTAAGTCTGTGTTTTTTGAACAATAAGAGTGTCAATCGAATGAATATGCTTTTCAAATTTTTCGACTCCACTCTCAGAGCTTACTGCACTCTGCTCTAATGAATTAATGCTTTGCGCGATAGCCGCTGGCATGGACTGAAGATTCGCTGCAAAAGCTGCCTCTTGATCCCTTACATTTTGGGAAATGAGTGGTGGATACGTATTAAGTATGTAAGTACGCGTGGCAACGTTAATTAGTTGCCCCGTGTGACTGTGTGAAAAATCACTGTCAAGCCCCCCACCTCCGAATGTCTGAGGTTCATATTTATTAATAACGTTGATTTCAATTTCTGGAAGATAAATTGTGTCGCCATTTGGCATAGTGATTTCCTTTTCGCTAGGTCCAGTGTAAGTGCGCTGCAGATCACAGTAAAATGGACGGCTTATTTTTCCGACACCTTACTGCTTTCTGACGAACGGCTTCGGGTTTCCGTCTTCTTTGAAGGCTCAACGGACAGAATCCCGTTTTCCGCGTCTTTGAGCTTGTCACACTATTACTGTATATCCATCCAGCCATAGCGCGCAACAAATAATGCATTTATGCATAAACAAAGCAGCAAATGCTAGTGATTAGCATTACCCTTTATGCATATTATGCCTGTCATTGAGCACGACATGGAAGCCGGTTCTCAACGCCGGTGCGTTTTTTCTGGGTTATTAGGTTAGCGCTCGGGTCATGCCCAGTTGCAATAATGTGATCCGAAGCCCGTGACTGGTTGCCGTTAACGTGAGCCATGAACGTCGCTGAATGCAACGCCGTGTGTTTTCAAACGCGAGTTGCTACACATAGCAGGCCCATCTGATCGACGCTTGAGACCATCAAAACAGCCCCCCTAACTCCGCTGGCTCCCAGTTCATGATCACCAACTCTCCGCTGATCTCGGCCCTTCCCTGCCGTTGGTTTGTGGTGTTGTACCGAATGTCCACCATCTCAAAGTGAAACCCCTCAAACACCCGCCGGATATCAGGGTGATCGTTGATGCTGACCATCACCTTGCCTTTGCAGCGCCGCATAAAGTCGGCCATGCGCTCGTAATTCTCAAATGGAAAATCCACGCCATAGCCGGCCGTCTGCCAGTAAGGTGGATCCATGTAGTGGAACGTATGGGCACGGTCGTAGCGCTCGGCACATTCAAGCCAGCCGAGGTTTTCAACATAAGTGCCGGACAAACGCTGCCACGCTGCAGACAGGTTTTCCTCGATCCGCAGCAGGTTAATGGCCGGGCCGGTGGTTGCAGTGCCGAACGTCTGCCCCGTCACTTTGCCGGCGAAGGCATGGTGCTGCAGGTAAAAGAATCGGGCGGCGCGTTGGATGTCGGTGAGGGTTTCCGGACGGGTCATCTTCTGCCACTCGAACACCTGGCGGGAACTGAGCGCCCATTTGAATTGGCGCACAAACTCTTCCAGGTGGTTCTGCACGACCCGGTACAGTGTCACCAGGTCGCCGTTGATGTCGTTAAGAACTTCAACAGGCGCGGCCTGGGGACGCATGAAGTAGAGCGCGGCGCCGCCGGCAAAGACTTCAACATAGCATTCGTGTGGCGGGAAAAGCGGGATAAGGCGGTCGGCCAGGCGGCGTTTGCCGCCCATCCAAGGGATGATAGGTGTAAACATAAAAAAGCAAGACCTTTGCTGTATGGATAAACAGTGCTAGGCTCGCTCCGCTTTGTGCACGAAGCAGGAGCCTTGGCTGGACTTGCAGGGATGATCTGCGGGAAAGGTGGCCGGGTTGGATGTTGACGCATCCTGCCCGGTCGCTCCTTTTATTTCGGTGTAGAAACTTCTTTTGCGTAAGCCTGACAGGCCCGCAGGGCGATCAATCCTCGGTCGCCGGCATCGGTGATTCCGATAATTCGTTGAGCATGCGCTGGGTCAAGTTGGGCTCTTGTGGGGCCATGAACCACGCGGCCGGTGGCGGTGGTGGTTGGCACTGAACAGCTGCCGGTGGTTTCGGTGGCGGCGAGTACGACTGACAGCCGCAGATCAGCAGTAGCCAGGCGATCACGCAGACGAGCCTGCTTGATTTGCTCATCGGTCAATTCCTTGTAGTGGGTTTCGTCTTTGTTCTGCAGGCGGAGCTCCAGGGCACGGCGCTTGTCCTGCTCGGTACGCTGCAGAGCAGCAGACGCTTGGGATATTTCGTTGAGGGTGTCCGCCTGCAGGCGGGCTTGCCGCTCCAGCACGCTGCCATAACGCCAGTCCTGAGCAGTCCAGGCCAATGCTGCAGATCCTGCGACCACCACCACTAACAGCAAGCTGATAGCGGCGATACGGAACTGCGCGGGGATCAGATCGAAGAGACGCATAACACCGCCCTCGCCCTGGCCCACAACTGCAGCCGATCCTCCAGGCCATTAAGGCCGCCGTTGATCCGGCGAGTGATGGTGTTGAACTGGTCCTGATCCGCGAGCGCATTCAGCCCGTTTACAGACCAGAACCACGCCGCCGACTCTGCCGCCCATTGCGGCTGCTCGAGCAGCTCGGGGGTGCGCAACAATCGCTCATCGCCGAACAGTGCCAGACTGCAGCGCAGGTAGTTATCGTGCCCGGTTACCTGGATCAACCCTCGGCCACGATAGCGTTGACCATCACCATCTGCAGCTGGGGTATTACCAAGCTTGGCAGCCAGAGTGCCGGTATCGTATTTACTCAGGTATTGATCCCCGCCCAGTTCGCGGACGTACTGCAGTTGACCGGACTCGTGACCAAGCTGCGCCAGGAAAGCAGCCTGGCGTTTCGGTGTATTGATCTGCCGATGCGCCATTGCCGCGTTCAGGGCAGATACAAAAACGCCCGCTTGGCGGCGGGCGTTTGGCATGATGCTTTGTAGCTGTTGTTCAGTGATGGTCATAAAAACTCCGGACAAAAAAATACCGCACTTAGGCGGCGGTGGCTTGCATTACAGCTTCTCGACGCTCACGACCTTGAGCGGCTTCGTTTCTTTCTTTTTCTTACCCTTGGATTTGCCTTGCTTGCCGGCATTGCACTCGACCGTGGTCGACCAGCCAGATTGGGTAAACACCTGCTCCACCGAATCCGCCAGGTATTCGCCATCCAGCCCGACCTTGAAGCCCTGGGCGTTGATCAGGCGCTCGGCAAAAATGTCAGTCCGGCCTGGCATCTCGAAACGCACGTCGGCGGTCGAGCGATTGAATGCCGCTAACCGTGCTTTGGCTGCTGACTCAGCAGCGGTCTTGTTCGGATAGATGTGCCGATCCGTGTGCACCGCCGGCAAGCCGTCCGGCGCATCATCGTTGTCGATGGTGACCACCGCCAATTTGCCGTCCTTTTTGTTCTGATGCTTAGTCGCAACGGCCTTGTGCGAATTGCGATCCCCTAAGCTGAACTGCCAGCGACTGAGATCGCTGCGGGTCAACGTGATCGCACCGAACGTTTTGCCGCTGGCTGTCTGCCCTCCCTGGCGCGGCATCACCAACAGCTTGCCATCCGCGACCTTGGCCGTGCAGTCGTATTGCTTAGCCAGACGCGTGATGAAATTAAAGTCGGACTCGTTGAGCTGATCCACACGAGCGACCTTGGTCGCCACCGGACAGCCTGCCTGCCAGCCATTTCGAGCCGCGATGTCGGCCACGATCTTCGACAACGGCGCATCCTCCCAGCTTCCGCTGCGGATAGTCTTACCACTGCCGCGCATATCGCTGGCTTTACCCTTGATCACAATCGTGTCCGGCGGGCCGGAAACTTCGACCGTGTCGACCGCGTAAAGCCCTAAGCGCATCAAAGACGTTTCGGCATAGCCCAGGTGAATCTCGATTGAGCTACCGCGCCGGGGCAACTGCACCTGGCCGTCACGGTCATCGATACGCAATTCAAACTCGTCGGACTCCATACCCGGCTTGTCAGAAGTCCTAAGCAACAACAATCGATCATTGATCTTGGATGTAATATCGGCACCGTCGGCAACGATACGAAAAGTGGGGGTCATGGTTTTTTTCCAAAGAAAAACCCGCACAGGGCGGGCTGAATACAGAGTTTTCTTACGCTTAACGCAACGGGCCGCACGGAGTCAGTCCCACAAGCTAATCCCTTCCTCAGTCGGGACTGGCAAATCCGGTAGCACGATCACCACACCAGCGCGGAAAGGCTGGGGCTCGTCTGCCAGGCCCTGATTGGCATCCAGCACGGCCTCGACGCTGCCGTTCAAGTGCCCATACACGTTATTGCAAATGACATCGAGCATGTCCCCGTCAGACGTTCTGCATGTCATCGCCATAGCGCGTGAACTCCAGAGTGAATACTTGTTTACGCGGAATACCGCCGTGCAGCAGCGCGCCCTGTTCCTCGTTGATGGTCTTCAGGCACCAGGTGCCGATCACCTCTCCATAGCCGGTGGTCAGCGTCAGCGGCTGTAGCCGGCCGCCGATGGTGCGCAATGTGTCAAGCTGCTTGAGCCCCCCTTTGAAACCTGGATAAATCGTACCCTTTAGTGTGAGCTTTTCATCGCCAATGCCCACGGCCTGCTGCGCCGGGCGCCGGGATAGTCGCTCCTGTGAAGCCCAGCGGAATTCAGTCGAGCGAGTCAATTCGTCGAAGGCCGCTGTATCCAAGTTGAAGTAGTACGGCTGAATTTTAGGATCCCTGGGCTGAATGATCAGCAGGTGCGGAAATGGCTTCACCGCTTCCGGCGCCGGTGTGGCATCCACGGCAAATGCGCTGGTGGGCACGATGTTTGCCAACGACGGATTGACCTTTCCGGCGACCTTGTTGATCGCCGTCGCAGCTTTTCCCGCCTGCTCCTTCAGCGCCCCCATTCGCTCCTGCACTTCGGCGGCGCCCCGTGTCGCACGACTGTACACTGCCAGCACCTGGCCGGCCTTGGCCTGTGCCGCATCCACGCCGCGCATCACCCGCTGGAGCTTGGCACCGACAGCAGGCCCCACGAACGGGATATTTTCCAGCTCGGCCGCTGCACCCGTTATCTCCCTTATTGCACCGTTGACGGGCCCAAGCATGCCCTCAGCACTACGTCTACCAGCCTCCCCGGCTTCAACCAGGTACTTGAAGCCCGACTGCATCTGTTCCATATAAGCCATAGGCCCTCCTTACAGGTGCGGTTCGTCGTACAGCTTCGCGGCGTTTTGCTTCGCCGCATCAGCCATCATTAACCGCATGTGCGGCATGAGGTCTTGCGCCAAGCGTTGCGGGTCTTTCACATCCCCTTGCACCGTGACCGGCATACTCAGCGAATACTGAAACTGCTGATCCACTTTGGCCGGGACAGGCTTTTCCGGCTCTTTGGGCAGGATCGCTACAGCCGCTGGCTTGGTCGGCGCTGACACGGCTAGAGAGCGCGCGACATCACCCAGGACTGGCGCTTGCGGTGCAGTCGCCATCAGCAATGCACCCGAACCGTCCGCCCGGTTGAATGACTTGCCCATGGCGGCCAAGCTTGGAATGGCTGGGCCCGGTCGAGGCGCCATCAATAAAGGCGTTACCGGCGGCGCGGGCTTTTCGTCCTCCCCTCCGAACCACGACTTACTTGCAGCACCGCCCAGCGCCGAACCACCCATGCTGCCTAAGTAAGCGCCTACCAGCCCACCAATAGCGGTGCCGATGATAGGCACCACCGAGCCAATAGCTGCCCCTGCAGCTGCACCGGCCATAGTGCCCGCAAGATTGCCAGCGGCAGCGCCATAACCCTCGGCCTTTTCGTCCTTGGTCTTAGCATTCTCATAGGTGTCAAAGGCCATGGCGCCGGCCTCGATGAGCGAGCCACCAGGTATTGCCTTTGCGGCTTTTCCGATCTTACCGACCGCTTGCACAACCCCGCCCAGTTTCGCTATCGCCCCGCTCGGGATAGAAACTGGCGGGATAAGCGGACGCGGGACCGATGCTGCAGGCAGTGGTACCGGTGAACGTGGAGCCAGTGTTGCAGGCCGTAGCAGCGGCGGACGCGGAACCAGTGCTGCAGGCCGTGGCAGCGGCGGACGCGGAACCGGTGCTGCAGGCCGTGGCAACGGCTGACGCGGGACCGGTGCGGCAGGCAGTGGTACCGGCGAACGCGGGACCGGTGCGGCAGGCCGTGGCAGCGGCGGACGCGGTACCGGTGCTGCAGGCCGTGGCACCGGCGGCCGCGGAGCCGGTGTGGCTGGCCGTGGTACAGGCGGACGCGGCGCCGGCACCCGAGCACGCAGCGAGGTCGGCCGACGTCGCGGGATATTACGTCTTGAACCGCGACCACGCCGGCGGCCTTCACCTGGCCCCCCAGCAGGCCCCCCCATTGCACTCAAGTTAACGACGAAGACCTTTTGGACGCCGTCGCCAATCGGCGCAGCATCTTCACCTCTCGCGCCGTCATCGTCAGATACCGCTTCTTTAGCTAGCGAAACGACTTTGAGGCCAGTCGCGACAATGTCTAACTTGCCGGTCTTGTTCTCATCCTTTCCCTCCCCATCAGTCGATTCACCCTTGAGAGCGGCTACTGCCTTGAGCCCAGTCTCAACTAACGACAGGGCCTTGCCGGTCTTGCCTTTAGCTTCGCCGCCCTTTCCGACGGCCCCAGCGCCATCCTTGGAGTTGGTCACAAATACCTTTTGCACTTCGCCGGATTGGCCACCCAACGATCCCCGCGCGACGTTGAGCAAACCTTTAGCGATTTTGAACGAACTGAGCAGCCCCTTGAGCGCGACAAGCCCTCCACCGACCGCCGCGATGCCCGTCACCACACCTGGTGCGCTGTCAGACAGCGAGGTAATACCCCTGGTGACTTTGGTCAGTCCTTCCGCCACGGTGTCTGTGACCGGGCGCAGGGCGTCTCCAGCGCTGCGCATGGCGTCATCCATTGACTGGGCCATTTCGGCCCACTTCTGCGACGACGCCTCACGTCGCTCGCTGAGGTTCTTGTCGAGAATGCCCGTTGCATCGCGCGAATCGTTTTTAAGCTGGCTGTACAGTGCCTTGTTCTGCATATAGGCAGAAAGCGCAGCCTTTACCTGCATGTCAGCGAACAGGTCACCGGTGCGCAGTGACTCTTCCAGCGAGGCCATCATGGCCTTGGCTTTCTCCGGGTCCGACTCCTTGCTGATCTTCGCCGTCGCCTCAGCCATCGCCGCCGCGCGCTTCGGATCCGTGGCCTGAATGTACTTCTGCGCCAGCGACATACTGGTTTCAAGGGTGGACATACCGTTTTGCAAACCGGTCTGCATCGACCCCTTGTAGTCAATACCAGCCTTTGCATACGCCTTGACGGTGTCGCCGGAGCCGATTTTGCCCATCCAGTTCTTGAGATTGTTTGCCGCCTCATCGGCGCCGCCGGCAGATTTCATCTGCACTTGCAGCATGGCACCCAACTGTGTAACCGCATCCATGCCGGTAATGCCGAGGCTGCCCATGTTCGCCAGCAGCTCAGGAAACCACTTAGCCATGTCGGCCGCTTCAAAGCTCCCGGCCTGCCCTTGGTAGGCAATCGCTTCCAAGGCCTGCTGCATCTGCCTAGGATCTGTGATCTTGGCATTCTGCCCCAGCGCGTTGATCATCTTTGCTGTATCAACACCGCTCGACCCTTGCCCCACGACGAACTTGGCCGCGACTGGCGCATATTCCAAGGCCTTGCTCAAGTCCATGCCGGCGCCAACCAATTGGTTAACCACATCGGCTACATCGTTCCGGGCCATGCCCGTGTCGCGCGACGTATCAATGATCTTTCGAGACATCTCCTGCTCTTGCGGTTTGTTGGCAATGCCGGCTTTGATCGCGATATCACGAACAATGGCCCCAAAATCCGCACTGACCTTGGTCGGAACAGCCAGCATGCCGACACCGACGACAGCGGCTCCAACCGCGCTTTTCATGCCAGTCTTTCCAGCATCGATCTGCTGATGCCCTTTTGCTTTGAGCTCCGCCTTGATGGCTGTCTGCCCCATAGAGCGATAGGCTTTCTCCAGTCGGCCGACCTCGATTCCCTGTTTTTTCAAACTATCGAGGTTGGAATTCAACCGGCCCAACAGCTTGGTCGCGCCCTCTGATCCGCTGTCGTGGGCTTTCTTCCACTCGTCGCGCAGGCGAATGGTGTCACCGATAGTGCGCTGCAGGACACGCGCCTTGTTGCCTTCCGCCTCAAGACGCTTGATGCGCCCCGTTACATCTTTAAACGCAGCACCGACTGTCGAACTGACGGCGCCGCCGATCACCAGCCCGAGGGCAATTTTGTTTGCCATGTCGCGGCCCTCATTTGGATAGCCTTATCGAAGGCGGCTCAGTCCGTGAGCCACCACACCATTTCTGCAAAAGGCATCGACAAAATCTCAGCAGCGGAAAATCCTGTTTCCGCCGCAAGACGTTTCGCGGCCATTTTTATGACGTGAGGGTTAAACCCCGTCGTCTTGGTCCAGACGAAAATAGCCGGCCTGCAGGCGGTTAAAATCCACCAGCTTCAGGCCCTCCAGATCCGCGACAGGCGCACCGGCAAGCGAGGCAAACAAAATCAGCTCCCGCTGTTCGTCGTCCCCGCCCGCGTCACGATTAGCCGCACGCACATCGCCCACTGTCGGGGAGCGCAGGGCCAAGGTATCAACCGATACCCCATTGATTACGCTCGGGCAGGTAAGGGTGACCTGGGCCCGATCAGTGTTGACCGACAGCCACGACGGCATCGATTCCGAATAGTCGGTATCAGGCACCAGGTGCGAATAAGCGGCTTGAACACGGCGGTAGTCCGCCAGCTTCAGGCCTTCAAGATCCTTAACACCCACCTCTGCCAAACCCGCAAACAACATCAGCTCACGCTGTTCATCGTCGCCGTTAGAGGCGCGGTCGGCTGCTCGTACTTCCCGTACTACCGGAGCCCGCAAGGTCAATGTTTCGACCAGCACGCCGTTGGCATTGCTAGGTCGCGTGAGCGTTACGACGGCTGCAAGCGCAGTGAGTGATAGCCAAGCCGGTACTGCTTTAGACGTTGCTTTATTCATTTGGATCTATTCCCTTAGAGGCCAAGTGCGGTGCGCACTTCAAGGAGTTGGTCTTTGCCATCGATCACCTGAACACCAGCGACCATGTCGATTTCGTACATAAGGCGTCCGTCGATTTCGAGCTTGTAATAAGCGACTGCCACGGCGTGCTTGATCTCAGCAGGGTCACCGGCTTTCCAGTCGCCGAGGTCGAGCTCTTTGAGACGACCGCGCAGGGTAGCGACAACGGCCGTGACAGCCCCCTTCTGCCCTTTGAAGGCACCCCGGAACGTCGCATTGAAAGCGGTGCCATCGGCCAGACCGAAGTACTTCAACGACTCACGGCGCACGCCCTTGGTAACAAAGGACGCCTCCATTTTTTCCAGGCCTTGGTCCATCTCAATCGCACCGGCCATGCCGCCAGCACGATACTCGTCAGTCTTGGTGGTCAGCTTGG
Organism: Pseudomonas sp. R4-34-07; assembly: GCF_003852375.1. Classification (NCBI taxonomy): domain Bacteria; kingdom Pseudomonadati; phylum Pseudomonadota; class Gammaproteobacteria; order Pseudomonadales; family Pseudomonadaceae; genus Pseudomonas; species Pseudomonas sp. R4-34-07. The sequence goes on from NZ_CP027760.1 coordinate 3,227,609, forward strand.
GCAGCGTAAGGCTCGGCACGTCGCCAGCGAAGTTCACACCGTCGACAAACAGGTTCGTGTTAAACAAGGTTTGAGGAATCATTGACTAGGCCCCTTAGGCTGCTTCAAGAACTTCGGTCATCCACTGATCGGTGACTTCGAAAAGGAAATTCGGGTTTTCTGCCGGCGGCACGTCGGTGAAGCGAATGCGCCAATAAACTTTGCCCTGGGCGATCTGGCTGGCAGTGTTCAGCTCGGTGTCCGGGAACACCTCAAAATTGATAATCGCGCCCTGGGCCTTGAGATCGCGCATGAAAGCATCAAGGCCATCAGTGACGTCCTTGACGTACGTCTTGGTGATTGAGCGGTCCACAGCCCATTTGTGGCCGGCCTGCACGGCATCCATAAGGATGAAAAGCGTGCGAACGCGCGTGACGAATGCCCACTTCGGATCGCTCGACAGCGTACGGTTGCCCCACAAGCGATAGCCGTCGTCGCGAATGATCGTCGCGATATTGGCGTTGTTCAGCAGGTTGGCCCGGCACGTCTCGTCGCCGTCCAGATACTCGACAGCTCGGGTCGTACCAGTGATGCCGGTGAACTCTTTGTTAGACGGCGAAGCCCAGAAGCCGTATTCAGCATCGGTCCAGGCGAACAAGCCCGCCGCCCAGGCCGAGGCCGGCGCATCAACTGTCTTACTGGATTCGGTGTCCCAGTACTGAACGCCCGGATCGACCATGAACAGGTTGCGACTGCCAAAGTTATCGGCATAAAGCATCGCCGCCTCATCCGTGGTGCCAGGGCCATCAAGAATGCCGATTGCCCGCAGCTTCTGCGCCAGGCTATCAAGCGCGGTAGCGACCGCCTGAGTGGCCGTGTGACCCGGCGCAATCAACAGTCGCGGCTGCGCGTTGTACAGGCTTTTGCCATCGAGCAAGGCTTGTAGGCCGGTACGCTGACCCGAGGCCAGAACGCCGCCAATGATCGCCGAGGTTTGCAGCGCCGCGTCTTCCATCTTCGGCACGCCAATGGCAACGATCACCGCCTTGGCCTTCGTGTAGATTGCTTTACAAGCCTTTGTGATCGCCGAGTCGGCACCGAAGGCAGCGATAGCCTCGCGCTCGGTGGTGATCAACTTGAGCTCGCCGGCCTTGGCGGTACCGCCGCCGAGGACGCCTGGGGTGAAGGTGTCGCAAAGTCCGATGATGGAGGACGACGGCAAGGAAATAGTGCGCGCGCCTGTCTTGATATCAGTCGTAGTAACGCCGTGAAAGAAACTCATAAAGCGAATGCTCCAGAAACGAAAAAGCCCCGCATAAGCGAGGCCGGGTGGGTGTTTTTGTTGCGTGTCGCGGAATACAAAACGCCCCGACAGTGCGGGGCGTTATTGGGTTTGTAGCGCGATCCAGCTAGGCTTCTTGGGTCGGTATTTCTGAACTGGAAATTTTGTTGATTGAGGCCAGTCGCGCAGCAGCTGCATATACGCCAGCAGCTCACCATACTCATCCGAGGTCAATGAAGTCGCACTGCCTAACTCAACCTCATCACGGTGACGCTCACGCAGCCATGCGACACCTTGAAGTTCCAGGTCTCGCCAGCGCCGCTCTTCATTCGCCGTTTCTTCAACGGTCTTCTCTGGCAAGGTTTGGCCGCCATCGGCGACCCACTCCAAGTAAGTTACCCAGTCTTTGTTGCCCATATCTTCCGGGATGAACACGCGGTCACTCATCCGCCGGACGCCGGCGGGGGTGAATCTGTACTCAGTTGTATCCATAGTCATCACCTCAGAGTTCCGCTTCGGCGGTCCACTCAATTTGCAGTGTGTAGCCAGGAATGGACCCAGCCGGCGGAAGGCATGAAAGCGCAAAGCCTGTCGACCACAAGCTTTGGATATTCGTCAGAGTGCAGGGTTTTACGGCCGACTGTGCCCAGATCTCCGACGAGCTTTCACCAGGTGAAAACAGCTTCAGCGTAGGAACAACGCGCTTTACTTCCCGGAAGTCCATACGCAGGGCTGACTGCGAGGCCTGTGCTGCTGCGGATTGCGTGAAGGTGGCAATACAGGTCCCCGGACCGTTGTTGGATTTCAACGGGTGATCCTGCAGGAAAGACTTTTCGAAGTAGCGCAAGCATGCGCGGTATTCCTCCTGGTGCGTCCTGTAATCGTATGGCGTCGCCACGCTGCCGGACTCGATCTGGACGTTGGTAACGTCCGTGTAGTAGGCACCGGCTCCCCCGCTGGCCAAGATAACTTCCAGGAAGTCGTTCGCGACGCCCTTGTTCTTGTTCACAACACCCCCCAGGTCGAGGGTAACGACGTATTTTTTGTATACCGTCGTCAACTCCACCGATGTGCCGACATCGACGTTCGGCTCGGTTGAGTTGACCCCGAAGTTCTGGCGAAGAATCACCGCACACGTATGTGGAACGCTGGTTTTCATATAAAACGAGACGGTGACCTTCCCGCCGGCCAATGTTTCGACGTTCTCGATGCGCTGACTGAGATTCCAGCCATTGCCTTCACCTTGCCGCGAGAGTCTCAGGGCAAACTTTGCTTCGTTGATATTGGCGTCCTGCTCGAGCGGCAGTTGGCTCCAATTGCAGGTGGCGTTCTTTGGGCTGTAAATCATCCAGCGGTCCGGGCCGAACGTGCTTTCTGGGTCACCATTGGCTTTTCCGACGACGCCGGACTTGCCTCGCTGCCAAATCTGGAAGGCGCCATTGATCAGCCGGTTTTTTCGGAAGACGTGCACAGGAAATGCCTGCTTGGGGCTTTCGATCTGAGCTCGTACCGACTCGGTATTGGCGCTACGTTTAGACCTGTCATCAACGGGCGGCGTTGGGACGTTTTGCCCCGCAGACCATTGAAAGGCAAGAGGTGTAGTCCCAAGTACTATCGGACCATCGGTGATCAGTTGCCAGACAGTGTCAGCGTTGGCTGTACCCCGCTCGACCGTGACAAGCAAACCAGGCGTTACTTTATCGCTGGTATCGGCATCAACCGTGCGCACCCACGAATCAGCGCTGACCAGGTACAGCCCGTTGTCCTTCGCCTGAACTTGATCTTTAACCAGCACCCGCGAACCCGCTGGCACCGCGAATCCGTCGATAGCTTGAACGCCCGCAAGGACCACAGGGCCCGTGGTTGCGACTAATGCCGAATGTTTAAAATCAAGGCGGTTGACGGCATTCGCTACCGAGTCGTCAACATACTTTCGAGTAGCGTTTACAACAGCCGGGTCTATCAACAACACAACGTTAGTAGAACTTGAAACAACAAAGTTCATCCGTATAACTTGTGTTTTACCAGACCCTTGGGCTAGCAGCGACTTGTAACTTGGCGCGCAATTGGCTACGGCAACCAAATCTCCGTCAGAATCGAAAAGCCCCAATTCGCGAATCCAGAATCCCCCTTCATCCGCCGGAATAATCTGCTCGGCTACTAGGATCCCAGGGTTAGTCGGATGAGGCTCCAGGCTATTCAATGGAGCCCGGCGGCGCTCATTAATCAGTGTTTTCTGTGAGCGATCAGGGATAGGGTCAGTACCGTTTGCGTCCCCTACAGCCATATGGGTCAGCTTCCAAGTTAGCAGCCCTGCATCTGACTTAACTTGCTTTGCCTCGCCAACCGCCGTCAGTAACGCGAAAAACTTCGAATTAGCATCAATCATGTGTATACGTCCAAATGGTCTATGGAATGTTCGCGACCAGGCACCCCGACATAGCAGTCAACCGAGATAGGTTCAGGCGCAGGAGGATAAACTTCTATTTCATCTATGGAACACTCTCGAATCCCGCTTCCGATAAAACCTGTCACCTCGATATCACTGAGTACCGGCGGATAAATATCAATAACTTCTCCGTCAGATATGCTTGCGAAAATGTTTATAGCCCCGGTGGATTCCAGGCTAATCGCAAGACCAGTCAGGTGACGGCTGACGGGTTTGGCGTCATCAATTAACCGCTCCAGCTCCTGATACATTTCCTCAGTGATACCGGTGTCCAACACCCCGACCTTTAACGCAAAGGTGCCTGGGGTCCCTACGGGCTTCATGTTGAACCACTCGATAATCTCGATCAGGTAGCCCAGAGGCTCTACCACACGGCGTAACGCGCCGATGGTGCCCTTGTGGGCATGTATGTAATAAGAGGCCTTGATGGCGGCGCGTTTGGTCGCCTCGGTCCATCTGTAATCCCAGCGATCCACCGACCATGCCCATGCCAGGTGCGGCAGCAAATGCACCGGGCAGGTATCAGCGTTGTAGAGGGCGCGAAGCGGGACAATCGTTTTCTCAAAAAACGTAGCCTCCATGGCCCGCTCAAGTTGCGTGCTGTTGATCGGCAAGAGACTTTTCATGTCAAGCCGCCAGCGTTACGGTGTAGCCCGTACAGTACGCCGCCTGAGCTTTGGTCGGGGCCAAGTCCTGCCAGCCGACCAGCTCAACCCGAGAAACGCCGGCAACGTGTAACTGAGCGTCTACACCGGAACGTGCCACTTCAACGCCAAGCCGTTTGCGCGGATTAATCCACGCCGCCAATCGACTTTTCGCCTCGGCTAAACTGGCATCAGCTTCTGGGCCCGCGCTGGTCATGTGCAGGATCGCCTTGATTTGGTAGCGGATCACCTGGGCGCTCTGAACCGTCACCCTGTCCCCCACCGGCCGCACATCGTCGTCATTCAGCGCAGTTGCCACCGTGGCGAGCAGCTCAGGTGAAGCCTCCCCCTCCCCGTCCAATCCCAGCACCGTTACCGTCACGTAACAAGGCGCAGGGCTTTCGGCCGTGGCATCCGCCACCAGCCCCGAGGCGTTACGTGCATGCAGGATGTAGCTGTTACGCGGGCCGGCCGTTGTCAGTCCCTCATAGGCCAGCTGGATGCGCTCCCGGAACGCATCGTCGTCTTCTTTGACCTCTGGAACCGGCGGAAAGGCCAGCAGATCCTCAGCTTGAATGACCAGGCGTTTGAGGTTGACGTTGGCCCCCAGGTGATCAAGGTCACCGCGTATGGCGTGCGCCAGCAATACCGCTTTGCCGGCGTCATTGACTCGGGCGCGGTTGCCGACCTTGATGTAAGCGCCAACCTCCAGGACCTTAAGCACCGGATCGCTCTCCAGCGCAGCAGTCCAGTTGCCCCCCATGTATCCGCGAAAGACCCCCAGCCCCTCCTGAAAAACCTCTTCGAAGTCCAGCGGCTCCAACACGGTCGGCGCCGGCAACGACGACAGGTCCACGATACTCATACGACCACCTCCAGCGTGACGCTGTCGCCCAGATACTGCCCGACGATCTTTAGGTTAATTTGCCCGCCGATAACGGAAATGACGCGCACTTGATCCAGCTTCAAACGCGGCTCCCAGCGACCCAGTGCGCGGGCGACTTCCGCCTGCACGGCGCTTTTCCAGCCTTCGGTGACGGGCAAGTCAACAAATCGCCGTAGCTTGCTGCCGTAAGCCATCCGATGCCGCCGGCTTCCCAACGGCGTGCCCAATATGTCTGGAACCGATTGCCGCAAGTGTGCGATGCCGGAAATGGGTTGGCCGGTATGGCGATCCATTCCGATCATTGTGATTACTCCTTCAACTGCTCCAGATCTGGATGCGCTTTCAAGAACGCAAATTGATCATCACCACATGCCGTAACTCGACCAGCAACAACAGGAAGCGTCCCGCCGCCGGGTAGGATCAATGTCCGCGAGGTGAAAACCTTGTCGCGAAAAACACGCGCTGCTCCGATGGACTCAACCGCGTCAGCAGTAACGGGAAAACCCAGCGGTGCCGGCTTCAACCCCGGAACCACAATGGCCTCGGCAGAATCGCCATCAGTTCTAGACTTACTCATAAGGCAAACTCCAGATATGAAAAAGCCCGCGCTGGGCGGGCTGTTTGTGGGTTGAAATTAATGCGTGTGGTGATTGCTGTTGCCACCGGCGTCGATGATCGCACCGGCACTGGTGATGCCTTTCGTGACGTGTAACGCCCCGTCAATCATCACCGCTGCTTTCAGATTGATGTTGCCGGTGGTCACGTTCACGGCGCTGTCCGTCACGACCACCTCTGTACTGGCGACTTTGATGGTCACCGTACCGCTCGGCAGGGTGATGCTGTAGCTCTTGGCCTGCCAGTCGTAAATCAGCGAGCCGCCATCATCAAACCGCCACACTTCAACATGATCCCGGTTATCCGGTGGAGGACCCGCGTTGCCATACAATCCCGGAATGAACGTGCCTTGTGACACGTCACCGCTGGCACTGACCAATGTCCCCTGCTCGCCCAGAGACGGAGCCCTCCAATGCCTGGCCTTGCCGGCGGCGATGCTGTGCCAACGCACCCAGGCGCTAGTCCATTCGCCGTCCGAAACCCGACACATCGGCGGGGAGGCAGCCAGATCGACCGCCACCACAAAGCAATCCTTGACCACCCCGGCGAGCATGCGGTCGTGTTGGGCAGCAACATAGCCGCTCACACGTCCTCCGCTGGGACAAATTCTTCTTTGACGTCGTTGTTGAAGCCAAACAACAGCATGCCGGGCGGCTGATCGGGCCAAGGCCACTCTTCAGGGCCGAGATACACCTGCTGCGTCCATTCCACCAGCCAAACGGTGTAACCATCCAATACTGGCTGGGTCCAGTCCTGTAGTGCCTGAACGAACTCTGCCGGCTCGACTTCCAACCCCCAGGTCTGAGCCCGGAGGAGGACCGCAAGTTGGGTAGCCAGCTGCACCGCCTGTTGCTGATGCAGAGGATAGATCGGGTCAACGACGATACGTGCCTCGAACTTACACACCAATGTGGTTTCACCCGTGCCGATATCGATACCGGGCTCGATCTCCGCCAGCTCCAGAAAGACCGCCGGTAAAGCGATGCGATCCTGAATGTCCGGCCAGGCACGTACCGTCTGAACCCCTGGCAGATGGCTCACCAAGTGTTGCTCGACCGCCCGGTAAAGCTGGTCCAGGCTAAAAGGTTCGTCAGCCATTACCCGATCCTCTTCAAGTATTTCTGTAGTTCGAAGTTGAGTTCTTGCTTCAGGAGCTCCAGCAAGCGTTCATCCGCCTTTTGCACCCAGGTCTCAAAATGCGGACGGGCCTGCTCCAGAGAGACCTTGGCCTTGGCTAATGGGAAACGATTGCCATGCTCCGCGACCCATCCAGAACTTGCACCGCGACCAGGTGACACCGTGCTGTCTGGATAGTCATCAGCATTGAAGTGCTTGCTCGCAGTGCGAATCCAAATGTCTGGCTTGTTGCCGTAGACCTTCTTGAGAAACGCGCCTTGATAGCGCCGCCCCGCAACCGACACCCCGCTGCTAGTTTGCCGCGCCCGGCCAATCCGGCTGGACTCGATGGCATTCAAGCCGAACCACAGCTTGCCGCTTGATGCCCCGCCTGACACCGGATAGCTGCGCAACCGCTGACGCACTGCCGCGACAGCAATGCGCTCCTGCCTGCTGACTGCACGGGCAATGTGCGTGCGCAACCAGCCCAACGTCTTGTTGATCGCGCGTCGGTGGGCCGCAGCAGCTGCTTTGGGCACCAACTTGGTGAAGTCCTGAAACACCTGGAGATCTGCAGCTGACGACTGGATAGAGATCATCCCGCCGCCGGCCGAGGGTTTGACGTAGCTACCGATGCTCATGGGCGTAACCTCAGGATCAAGGCGACCAGCCCGTCGCCGCTCGGCTCCAGCTGCAGCAGGTCGTAATCGCCGCCGCCGTCCAGGGCGGGCAAGTCGACGCTAACCAGTAGCCCGCGTTTCAAGCCTTCCGAATCGCTGACGCGGATCTCAAACCGAGGCTCACGCAAGCCGGTGTTGAGCTTGCCGAGCTTCGGCTGCAACCAGGGCGCGGCAAACATACCAAGCACCGGTTCTTCGCGGCCCTCGATCCGTGCGCTATCGCCCAGTGTTTCGAAGACCACGTCGTCGATGTCGTCGATCAGATCGCGGAAGGCCACGATCACATCTCCAGCAGGATCTGCGCGCGAGGCCGCGTGCACAGGTGCAGCGGGTTGGACTGGGCTTCGCCGGCGACACCCTTGTTGAAAGGCAGCGGCTCGATTTTGCTGTAGTACGGAATGCCCTGTGTGTTGACCGTTTCCATGTAGTCGGCCGGTGCGAAGGACGAGATGTACAGGTCAGGGACGCCCTCGGGAACCAGAAGCGCCTTGTCGTCGTGGACGAACGCAACACCGGCAACCTTACCGCGATAACGCTCCCAGACGATCCCGCCGAACTCGAAGGCTTCACGGGCATCACCACGCAGAGACGCGGCCTGCATGGTGTTGAGGTAGGTCTCCTTGACCGACTTGTGGACGATCAGCTTGTTCCAGAAGTTCTTGCCGCACAAAGCGCGGGAGCCGCTGCTGGTGACGCTACCGAGGGCTTCCTCTTGCATATCCAGCGCTTCGCCGCATTTAACCCGCAGCTCGGTATCTGGACTGTTCAAGCCCATCGGCAGCTTCTGGCGATTCACGCCAAAAGACTTATAAATATCCAACAGGACTGTCTTGCCATCGGCGTCCAGCACCTGCCCGTTCAACGCACCCATGCGCTGAAATTCGTGGGTGGCATCCAGCTGTCGCCGGGCCTTCGCCAGGCGATTGTTGACTACATCCTGCACGGCCTGCAGTTCGCTGCGGGTACCGAAGGCGCGAATGCCTTGGATCTCATCGGCCTTGATGGTGAAGCGTTCCGGCAGGTGCACAGTGTTGAACGGAATCAACTGACGCTTAGTCGCGCCGACCACCAGTCCAGAAGTACCGCGTTCACCCGATGGCACCAGGGCCAGGGTGTCGCCGTCTTTCTCGATCTGCACTGTCAGCGTGCTGATGCCTTCTTCGCGGAACAGGCCAAGGCTGCTGATGCGGCCCGGCAGGTATTCCTGCTCATTGATTGCAGCGGTCAGCGAGGAGACGCTGAATGCATCGTCTTCAAAAATGGCGATATCGGCCATGGGGTACTCTCCAGAAACGAAAAATCCCGCACTCGGCGGGATGGATAAATGAGGTGAGCGTCTTAACGGACGATCACGAAATGGGCGGCCAGGGCCTGTTCGGCTGCGGGGTCGAGGCCGGTCAAATGAACTTCACTAACTTCGGCCTGACGCACGATGGCGCGGCCGCGACGAACCACATCAGACTGCCCCAGCGGGCCGTAGAGGATCGCGATAGCGTTTTCCGAGCCGTCCTCAGCTGTGGGCTGATAGGGTGCAAATTCGCCCGTAGCAGTCACCAGCCCAAGGATCTGGCCCGGCTCCAACGCCGGCCCGGCGGCGACGTTGATTGCTTCGCGTGAAATAGTGCCGGGGCCTTCAGACAGCAGGAACTCGCCTGCGTGCATCGATTCGATTTTCATGCTCTTACTCCTTTCGAGGTTCCGTTCTGTGCCGCCTGCCGGCTTGCCCAGATTGAATGACTGTCGACCTGTTTGGCCTTGATAGTGGGTGCCGGATCATTGTCGAGCGGCAAACTGTTGTTGATTTCAAAACCGCCGCCGCTGCTGACCAGCTTGTCGAACAGGCGCGCCCTGACAGCTGCTTCATCCAGACCGGCAGCCAGAAATTCGCCGGTCAGTTCCGGCAATCGTGCTGCCACGCACAAGCCGTGCAGCGCTTTCGCCTTGGTCAGCGCCGCAGTGACTACCGCTTCGCTTTCCAGCTTCGTCGAAGCGAGTATCGGGTCCACCAGGTTGCTGATGCCTGCCGCCGCACACCCCTTGGTAACCATCAACGCCAATCCGGCAGCGTCTAATACGGGTACCGGATCCGGAAGGTTTACGGGATCAGCCGGTTCGACTTCGGGCTCTTCGTCCAACTGGGCCAGCAATTCAGCCGGGGCATTCTGGAAGCGCTGCAACACGCTGCCCTGACCGAGACAGGCTTTCACCTTCAGCCCGTCGCCCACTTCATCGGCCAAGCCCAGAGCCACTGCTTCGTTGGCCGTGAGCCAGGTTTCCGCGTTGACCATGCGCCGTAGCTCGGCCTCATCAATGTCCGGCGCTTTGGACTTGTAGGCTGCAATAATGGCTTCCAGCGTCTGGTCCAGAACGTCGGCGACACGCCGGAAGTCCTCGGCATCACCGCCGGTAAAGGTGTAGGGGTTGTGGATCATCAGCATGGCATTGGCCGCGATTACCACCCGGTGAGCGCCACACACGGCGACACTGGCTGCGCTGGCCGCCAGCGCATCAATGCGCCCAGTACAGCGTTCGCCCAAGCGCGACAGTGCGTTGTGAATTGCCAGGCCGTCGAACAGGTCGCCGCCGATGCTGTTGAACGCCACAACGACCGGGGAAATACCGTCATCCATGGCCCGCAGGTCCTGAACAAACTGATTAGCGCTGACCCCCCAGGTGCCGATCTCGCCGTATACAAATACCTCAATGGTCTGTTGCTCGGCTTCGCCGCTGGCCTGGAAGGTGTACCAACTTTTATCCGCGACTTTTACTTGTTTGCCAGCCTTGTCATAAATGCGCGGGATTGCTTTTTTTCTCATGGTTGTTCCTTGTCATCAATCGGCTCGATGGCATCAAGCGTGGTGTAGTTGAGGCCCAGTTCCGTGGACCTGGCGAGGTCGGCCGCGTTTTCCGCGTCGATGGTTTCCGCGTCGTAGCCGTTGCGCAGACACATCTCGCTGCGCGAACCGAAGCCCGCCTGCACTTCCATCCGCCGCGCCTGGACGTCCTGCACCGGCTGAATGTAGGCCCAGCCTTGTGGCACCCAGCGTGTGCGCAGGTATTCGCGCCGACGTTGGGCGTAGTCCTCCAGCACCAGTGCACCGGACAGCACCGCCATGTCCATCCAAGCAGCGCGCACCGGACGACACAGCTGATGCACGTAGACGCCGAATTGCAGTTGTTCCAGGCGCCGCCGGAACTCGTTGAGCACCACCCGCAGCGCCCGGTCGTTGACCTCGCGCATGTCTCCGGTAAGGATCTCGTACGGCGTCCCCGAACCCGCCGCCGCAGCCATCAGCTGCTGCCGCATGAAGTCCGGGTAGTTGTTGCCGGCGTCCGGTGGTTTGGAGAACTCCACCTCTTCACCTGGCCCCAGCTCCTGCATGGTGCCGGGCTCCAGGGCCACCATCGGTGTGAAGCCGTCACGGTCGGTGGTCAGAGGTTGCCCCGTGACAGGGTCGCGTGGTTGCTGCCCCATTTCCGGTGCCGGTCGTTTGATGAAACCGGCAAACAGGTTCGCCACCTCCTGGCGGAACAACACCGCGTCATCGTAGTTGTCCAGGCTGCGCAGGCGTTTCAGTACCGGCGCCAGACGGGGCACGCCGCGCAGTTGCCCAGGCTCCATCGGTTCGAAGATGTGCAGCACCTGTGTCGCCGGTACGCGCACCAGCTGGTTGTAACCGACGTTTAACGACGACGAATCGCGTGGGTGCGACAAGTACATCCAGTACGCCACACGCTTGCCGGCCGGATTGAACTCGATTCCGGCGCGGATGACGTTGCCGTTTTTGGCCGTCTCGAATTTGTCATGTGGGACAAACTCAGGGGCCAGCGCCTGCAGTTGTAGCGGCACCGCCAACCCCTCACTAAGGCTGCGCGGCCGCAACCGCACAAAGCACTCACCGGCCGTTTCAACCGTGCGCGCTACCAGGGCCTGCATGCCGTAGAAGTCGGTCAGCTCATCAGCGTCCGCTTCATCAACCCAGTCGTCCCACAATTGCTGCTGGAGTTTTCGCAGTTCCGCGTCATCCGTGGTCGGCCTGGGGGTGATGCCGGTACCGATCAGGTTGCTGACGCGCTTGTCGATGACATTGAAGGCGTACGGGTCATTGCGCACCGCCGCCCGCGAGCGCGCCCGTAGGTTACGCAGAGCCGGGGTGTTGATGCTGTTGATGCCGTTGTCGGTGGCTTCCCAACTGGCCGAGCGTCGGCCCTCACCCGCGCCTTCGTAACTGGCCTTGATGTTCGACGGCAGCAAGAATCCATTACGGGTCAGCGTCGGATAGTGTCGTGCCATTAGAGTCCTTTGCCTCCATGCATGAGCCGAACCACGCGAGAGCGCGGCCCGGCGGCGTTGGTCAGCGACGTGCGGATCTCGTCGCGGGCCTTAAGCAGTTCGTCGATGGAACGGTATTCCACCGTGCGGTCGCTGTAGCGCACGGTCTTTTCACCGCGTGCGATGGCGCGCTCGATGGCTTCGAGGTGCTTCGGAGTAAACGACATATCAGCGTCTCTTCAGATAACCGCTGGTGGAGCTGCGGCGTTGTGGGGGTGCAGCGGGTCGCGGTTGGGCGACCGGGGCAACGGGTTGCGGCGCCACTTGCGGTGTCGCGGGAGCCTGTGCGGCAACCGTGACACGCTCAGCAGCGACCACTTTTTCATCGAACAAACCGGCCTGTGCCAGCGAGTTCCGTACCCGGTCCCAGTCGTGTTCCTGATACCGGTTGATGCCGAGGTAATGCGCCATCGCCAGGCAATACACCATCAGGTCGAGGGCTTCGTTGCGCTCGGCCTTGCCCTTGATCCATTCAATGCGCTTGTGACCCCGCACGTACTTGGCGACCTTGCGCTCGGCCACGCACTGGGCAAAGAACTCGTCCGGCAGGTCGTTGGCAAAGTGCAGGGCGCCGGGCCCGGATTCGAACGGATAGCGGTTGTAGATCCAGTCCTTTGCAGTGTCGGTACCGACAAACCACAGCTCGGCGCCGCCGCGTTCGGTCTGGCCCTTCCAGGTCACATCGACCATGGACGGCCGCTGAGCGATTACCGGCTTACCGGGCTTGCTCGCGCCCTTGATGGCGAAGATGTTGCGCCAGCGCCGCACGCGGCAGAACTGGTAGACCTCGTCGGTGTGGTGACCACCGGAGTCGACCGCAACCGCGAGAATGCCCAGGCCGACACCGCACGGATGCCGATACCGCTCTTTCAGCAGTTCATCCAGCACCGCCCAGGTGCGTTCGTCCGAGGGGTCGCCCGCAATCACACGGTGATCGATGACCCAGCGTTCCATGCCTACACCCCAGCCCATCGCCATGAACTCCAGACGGTCGGCCTGAACGTCGACGGCGCCCGTGATCATCATAACGGCGGCGGGCATCGCACCCAGCGAGAACTCTTCTTTACGCGCCCGCTCGATCAGCACTGATGCCTTGGTCTGCTCTTGCGCGCTGTCCCACACCTTAGCCAGACGGGTGTTGTAGAACACCTGCATGGGCTCAAGGTCGCCCTTGGCCTGGGCCTTCTTTGCCTTCTCGAACTGTTTAGCCAGCGACTTCCAGCCCGTCCATCCCAACGGTGAGTACAGCGCGTTGAGGTGGAAGCCGACGGTCTCGCCATCGCCCTTGGCATGGGCGCGCCACTCACCACGGGCAAGCATGTCGCCCTTGTGGTGCTCTTCGATCAGCACGTCGCAGTCAGGCCCGGCGCACTCGTAATGCACAACGCTGAAGTCCTGGGAGTAATGCAACCGCTCCCACTCCAGGGTTTGCATGTGCCCGCAGGTCGGGCACGGCACGTAGTAGTAACGCTGGTCGCTGCCCTCGAACAGATCGTCAATGCGCGAGGCGCCCTTGATGGTCGGCGAACTGGAGAAGTAGAACTTGGCATTACGGCCAAAGGTACTGCCCCGCGTTTCTGCCAGCTCGATGGGGTCGCCCTCTTCGCCTACGTCGACTTCCCAGCGGTCGATCTCATCGCCATACACGTAGCGCGCCGACAGCTCGGCCAAGTTGGCCGCAGAGCCGGCGGTGGTGACGTACAGCGAGCCGCCTTCAAACTCCTTGGTGTCCATGGTGTTGCGCGAGTCCCGCGAACGGCTCGCCGCCACACGTTCACGCAACACCGGGGTGGCCTTGATAGTCTTGCCGATCCGCGACGACACGCGCTTTGCCAGACCCAGGCTTGGCAGCAGCGTGAGGATGTTCGACGGCACCATGTGGATCAACGCGCCGATCCAGTTCAAGGCGATCTGCGTTTTCATCAGCTGCGAGGCAACCATGGTGACCACACGCTTGCACGGGTGAGCCGGTGACAGGCAACGCATTGGCTCCCGCGCGTAGGGCGTTCGCACGGTGCGATATTTCCCTGGCTCGGCGGCGCCTGTATCTCGCGGGATGCGCATGTACTCGTCGGCCCACTGGTCCACCCAGAGGCTGGGGTCTGGACGCAGCCCACGGAAATACGCCTCACGGTACACCTCAGCGCCGTCAGGTTTTTCCGTCTGCATGGGTTAACTCGTAGTGATCAGATCGCGTTCAAGGTCAGCCGAAGACATGCGCTCGGCCTCTTCGAGGGACAGCCGCAGCGCCTTGGTAAGGTGCTGCTCAATTTCCCAAGGGTCGGTCATCGCCGCCAGTTCTGGGGCCAATTGCGGGGGCATGCTGAGCAATTGATCGCGCAACAAACGTCCGGCGTTGTAGGCCCCCGTGGTGACCGCTTTCATATCCACCAGCGAACCCTGCACCTTGTGAAACTCGGCTTCGGCCAGCTGGGCCAGGTAGTACTCACGGTGTGCGCGCGCCTTCTGGAAGTCGGGTTGCCCGCTCTTCGCGCCAGCAGGCTGCGGCGGCGCAGCCGTGTTAGTCGGCTCGACCATGGGGGAAAGTTGGCTGTAAACGTCACGCTGGAGCCGGTCTTGTTGGTGTCGAGCTGCGACAGCGGCCTTGCTGGGGTCAGCGGTTTCGAGGATCAGCGCTTCTGTTGCCAGCACGTCGACCTTCTTGCCATCCGGCGACAGCACCAGGCGGTTGTTGTCTTTCAGCCAGGTGATGTAGCTCGGCGTCCTGCCGATGCGAACCGCGAAAGCGCTTTTAGACAGGAACAGTGGATCCGTCATAAGCCCTCCTTTTCAACGGCTTTTCAATGGAAACCTTTCAATTTCAATGGATTGAATTTCAGTAAGCTGGCGGGCCTGCCACTAACGCTTTCCCGCGGGTTTCATGCCCCGTGTCCCTCGAATGCCGCCAGGGTCCCCGGCGGCTTTCGGCGCACCATTTTGACGCACCCCGCTACAGTCCACGTATTCCGTGGCCTCCAGCGCATCATGCCTGACCGCTGCCCGAGGGCGGCACATCGCACACGCCCAACCGCTTGGCGGCCCAGCGTTCATACAGCCCGATGGCGACATCGGCGCCGGCCATCGCGGTGAGGCATCCGATGCTCCCTGCCGCCAGGACCGACATGCCCGAAGCGTGCAGCAACATCATGGTGGAAAGCCCGCAGACCACGCAGGCCCCGGACCGAAGGAGCAAGCGGCGAATCAAAGACCAGCCGCTTACCCCCGCTTTGTCGGCTCGCCATGCCTCGCCGGATATGCCGCCGACCAGGGACAGCACGATCACCATCCAGATCGGCATATCAATAAGCGCTTGCTGCTCGTTCGTCATCGCCCTACCCCATAAACGCAAAAACCCGGCGCAATGGCCGGGTTCAGTGTGGTGGTGTGTCCCGCTGTTTGCGGTCGCACCTATCGAAGATGGGTACTTTTTACAGGTGGATTTTACTGGCAGCAAGCGGGTTTTAATGCCATAGCGCAATACGGGTGCAATACAGGTATGACGCAGGTGTAACGCAGGTACAACGCACTCAATCGGCTATCGCTTCTGGTGCCCTGTCTTGCCTGTCCCACTATTCTGAATCGAAGTAGGACAGCTACAGGCCCCTGAATTCGGGGCTCTGCCCTACTGTCCTACCTTTTTTACTTTTCTCTTGTGTATAGAGAGAAAGCTAAAAGCACGCGTGCGCGCCATGGGCGCGACTACGTCCCTGCTATGCTCATGTGTGCGTGGGGTGGGTGAAGGTTGGACAGTAGGACAGCCCAGTAACGGCGCGGCCTGCACCTGTCCAACTGCGCTAAATGCGAGTCGGGCAAGGTGGGACAGTAGGACAGTGGCACACGGAGTGACGCAGAGGGTCATGCAGCTTTCCCCATCAGCATCCCCTGGATGAACACATGAGCGTCATGCAACCGCATGTAATAGGTCCTCGAACTGCAGGCGCAGTGCAACAGCTTCTGCGAGAGGAAGCTTTCGTGGTTGCAGTAGTGCTCCCATACGACCAGGGCAAGACGAGGCGGCAGGTGTTTCCTGACGATCAGCTCTATGTCGGCCGACTCATCCAGCAGCACCCGACTACCCCGCGTGCCGCGTATCAACTCACCTTTGCACTCCATCAGCATGGCGATCATGTTACCGCCACTCGGCCCGCCAGCACCGTCTGGCACAGGCGAATGCAGATCCTGCGCCCACAGTTTGAGCATCTCATCGATTCGCTTAATCAAAGCAAGGCTCCTCGATCACCGCCTGCTGCAACGCAGGCACACGGCCCCAACCCGCAGGCTTTTCATAGGCCCATGGCCGCACACCGCTTTTTGGCAGAGCAGGCATACGCCGCTTGCGCCAGCCCAGCCGGTGCATGATCGCCCCGACCCGCATCTGCTCGGGCTTGCCCCAATGTCCGAAGTCCAGCTTCAGCGCCTGGGTCAGGATCTCGTTGCCGGTGGCGGTTTCGCCGATCTGCGACTCTTCCATCCAAGCCAGGATCGGCCCTTCCCATTCATCCACCACAAAGCGCTCGTCTTGAGCCTCGGCGAACATCTTGGATTCGTCTTTATTCACCCACCAAATATCGCCCGCTTCAAAGCAAAACAGCGCCTCAGCCCATAGCTGATCGCGGATCTCGCGCAGTTGATCCAGATCGACCTTGTTGCAGAACACCGGCCAGTAGCGGCGGTTGCCCGTGGCGTCCTTGAGGTACTCCTCTTGGTTGGTGGTGCCCACGAAAACACACTGGCGTGGCACGTCATTCGTTCTGCGGCCGTAGCTCTCGCGGTAGGTGTCGGTGGACGCAGAGAAGAACTGTTTGGCCTTGGTGCTTTCAGCCTTGTTGAAACTGTCCAGTTCACCCAGCTCGACGATCCACTTTCCGCGAATCGCCTGGAAGCTGTCCTTGTCGCCGAGGGCGAACGGCGTGTCCATGAACCACTCGCCGCCGAGAACGCCCATCGCCGTGGACTTACCGGCACCCTGCCCGCCTTCGAGGATCATCACGGAGTCGGCTTTGCAGCCCGGACGCATCACACGCGCAACGGCCGAGATTAGCCAGCGTTTGCCGACCTTTGCCGAGTACTCACTGGCCTGAACGCCCAGCACGTCAGTCAGCCAGGTTTCAATGCGTGGCACGCGATCCCATTCCAGCTTCTCCAAGTACTCACGCACCGGGTGAAAGGCGTGGTCGTGGGCAACCACACTGACGGCCTCGATCACATGGGACGCTTTGACCCGCAGGTTGTATTGCTGCGCGAGCCACTTCATCACTCGCATGTCGTCGATGTCTGCCCAGTCGCCGGCACCGCCGCCGAAGGGCGCAGACCGCAGCTTGACGATCTTGGAGCTGAACACGCTGTAGCCGATGACACCGGCCCAACGTTCGTCATTGCCCAGGATCAGCTCGACGTTTTGCATGTGCGCAATCAAAGAACCGTTTTCGGTGCGGGCTAGTTGGTCCTTCCAGCCACCCGCTGCAGGAGGCTTGACCACCGCGAGCACCTGGCGGCGGACGGCCTCCAACCCCTCGGCGACGTGCAGGTCGTTGAAGTCGGTCCACTTGATCTCGCGCTCGCCGGAAAACACCGGGGCAACGACTTGGCCGCCGACAACCAGCGCGGCGTTGCTGGCTTTCTCTTCGCCTGGGTTCCAAGGCTCACCGTTGGGACGCTTGGTTTTCCAGTCGTCATCGCGACAGATGATCAGCGGGCAGCCAGGGAAGCGCTCGCGCATGGCCTTCGAGACTGGCAGTAAGTTGCCCGCGTCGAAGGCTATGGCGACAGTGAGCGATGTCGCCATATGCAGGCTTGCGCCCGTGGCGTAGCCCTCACACACCAGCACCGGTTCGCCTGGCTCGGGGTGGGGACCGATCAGATGGAAAGCCCCTTCTTTTGACATGCCGGGCGGCCAGTACTGCTTATCCCGACCAGTGTCTTCTTGCTTGGCCGGGAAGATCACCTGCAGGCCTACGATCTGGTCGCGCACGTTGCACATGGGCACCAAAAATGCGCCAGTACGTGGCGCATAGCGAACCTTGAAGCCTACGATCTGCTTTCGATCCAGATAGGTGCTCTTACCCTTTTCGGGCATACGCTTGAATAGACCGGCAGCGCGGTTGGCCGCTCGGCGTGATGCGTTGGCCGCGATCTCGGCGGCCTTACGCTTGGCATCCTCCTGCCGTGCGCGCATTACCTCACGCTCTTCAGGATTCATGCGTCCGGGCTTGACCTTGATCTTTTGAGTATCGCCAGAACGCCAGTCACCGAAGCTGCCGAAGATCAGCGTCTCGTTCTTTGCAGTGCGGTGTTCGTGGATGACATACCAGCCGTTTTTTTCTTTGCCTTTATCCTGGGTAGTTTTGCAGCGGGTGAGCTTGCCGAATACCAAGGGTTGAGCGGGTTCAAGACCATAGTCCGCGAACTGATTGATCACATCATCGAGCATAACGGGCAGCCCTCTGATCATCAGCGATCTTGCATTCAATGCAGAGCGTGCAACCGGGCTGTGCCAAACGACGGGCCTCGGGGATGGGACCATCGCATTCGTCACAAAACATCAGCGAATGCTGAGCCGTATTGGACATCAGCGCCAGGCGTGCAGCGACCGCCTGATCAATGCGCTCTTGCACCAGGTCATTTGCGAAGTCAGCGATATCAGCCACGTTCCACCCCACAAGTCGTCTGGTTGACGTAGCGGGCGCGGTTGTACATGCCCAGCAAACCCTGGATACCGCGAAACACTAACTGGCGGATCTCGGCCAGCTCACCGTCATCGACCTTGCCGTCGCCAATGTGCTTGGCCCAGGTTTCGGACAAATCGGCAACCTGCCGGAAAAACATGGCGATACCTGTGGTCAGGGTCTCAGGCATGTCGTTGGTATACGCCTCAGCCAGTTCCTGCCAGATCGTGTCGCCGACAAGGGCGTGCACCGCATCGAGAATGCGGCGGTCCTTGGTCAGTTCGAGGATCTCGCCGAACTCCTGGATGTTGACGGTGTGCGAGGGATGGGTGGGAGACAACTTGTGTTGCAGCGTGGTGGCATTGCGGCCGGTGGTGGCGGCGATTGCTGCGGCACCGCCGGGATAGTCCCGTGCGGCGTGGTACAGGGCTAATTCGAGCGTCAGTACTTCCTTTTGCGCTCGATCAACACAGCTTAAAGCTACTCGGCTCATGGCATTAATCCTACTAAGTTGCCAGTGCCCCGCGACGTGTAGTGGTGATACATTTGCCGCGTGGCTTGAAAGGGCCCAAACGCCGGCTAGATCTAGGGATCGAAACCGGCACCGTGCCGAGGCGAACAATCCGTTGTTCACCTCTGGCGCAACAGTTGCCTAATCTGTGGTGGAAAAGGCAGCAACCCAAGACATCCGTGTCTTGGCAGCGCGATAAAGGGAGGTGGTTTGCATGTGGTGTGCCCTCCTACCTTCGTCGCGACCCGACAGCACTGTGGTGGTGTGTGCCGGGAGGAACTGGGCGGCCCTTAGGCCGCCTTTTTTCTTGTTACGCTGCAGCTTTATGAGGGGCCGAAGCGTTCAACAGCCAAATGGCTTGGAAAGCATTTCCTTTCTGCTCTGCCGCAGTAGCCAGCAAGTGAGCGTATTTAGTTTCGCCGGTGTAATCCGTTCGGGGCAGACATCCAGCCTGACGCCATTTGTTCAGTGCCTGAGAGCTTCTATTGCATATCTTTGCCGCCGCGCCGATGCCCCCCACAGCCTCGAAGGCGAACGCAATCGCGCTGTGAAAACTTGCAGGATCCAGCATTTGAACCTCCATTAATCAACTACAGGTTGATATTACATATCAACTGACTGTTGCGCAACCTTTGTGAGACGCTCAACCTATGGTTGATAAAAATTCTCTCCGCGCAGCTTTTAGCGAGCGCTTACATGAAGCTCTCAACGATGCCGGCGTACGCACCCGGGGTCGCGGCGTGGATATCCATCGCCAACTCAAATCTTTGGGAGTGCACAAAACCACCCAAGCCATCAGCAAATGGCTCAACGGAGAAGCGTTAGCGGAAGCAGATAGCATGGTTGCGATCTGTTCATGGCTGAAAGTGCGCCGAGAATGGCTGGAGTATGGCGTACTACCAAAAAAACAGACCGGTGAAACCAACGTTCGGGACTTAGCTATCGGAGTTGGCGTTGAGAATAATGTCACTGAAATCAATAATGAATTTGGAAAAGTACCATTAATCTCTTGGGTTCAAGCAGGTGCTTGGTGTGAAGCAGTCTGTAATATTGACTCTTGCGACGCTGAAATGTGGCTATCTTGCCCGGTAAGTATTAGTAAAAGTGGATACGCGCTAAAAGTTGTCGGGGATTCGATGACGAATCCAGCACCTGGTAGAAGCTATCCCGCTGGATGCATTATATTTGTTGATCCAGAAATAGAATGCCGCACAGGCGATAGAGTGATAGCGAGATTATCTCGAACTGACGAAGTCACGTTTAAAGTACTTGTGGAAGATGCAGGCCGACAGTACCTACGCCCTATCAATCCCCAGTACCCAGTAATTGCAATAACTGAAGAAACACATATTTGTGGAAAAGTAGTAGGCGCATTTACTTTTGAATAATTAGGAGAAAAACATGGACGCACTAACCCTATCCATTCTTTCATCAGCAACATACGACCTTCTTAAGAGTGGAGTAAAATTAACCGCCCAGGCACTAAAAGGCGGACTCAAAAAATGGCTTCTTGACGAAAATACTGCTCAAGAAATTGTCAACGAGCTAGAACAACTTGATTTGGACGACGGGCTTAGTGAAAAAGCTATTGAGAGAAAAATTGAGAACTCTAACATTCCAAAGATTCTAGAAGGCATACAACCTGCGACAAATATAACAAACATTACTCAGAACCATTCAGGATCAGGTGACAACGTAGGCCGCGATAAAAACTGTTAAGGAACATTTAGTCATGGACGGATCTAACACGACTGACATTATCCAAAACCATTCCGGCTCAGGTGATAATGTAGGAACCAAATACTATCAAGTTTTTCAAGCATTGACACCTCAGCACCTCACAAAACAAGTCGGAATGGTCTTTTCAAGCATTAGAGAAAAAGACGATGCGAAAGCTCAGATACAACTTGAAGTAATACAAAGTGCAGAAAACCTTGATGACCGTGCTAGATCTATTCTTAAAATACTCTCAATCCACCTTGGCCTAACTAACTCATCCGCGTCCGTCGAAGCATATCCTTCTTTATTAAACTTCATGGCAACAGCAGCATCTGACATTGAAATAGACATATGCTTAGCAGCATTACTCCGGCTAGATTTAAAAAACGGAAAAATGCCGGATGCGATTGAACGATACCACTTAGCAAAAAACACGGGAGAGTATTCAAGAGAGGTTTTTTACGAACTAATAGCCGACTCAAAAACTCTTCAGGAAGAGTACAACGAAAAAAAACTTCTCATGACTGAAGGCGAGTTTAACGGAATCATACGTGGAGCGTTCAGAACGGAACATTCTCAGCTACTGAAAATAGCAACCGATCGACTTAGCGAAACCTTCCCGTCTTACAATAGTCGAGTGTTCTCTCTAATCAGAGACGCCCTAGATTTAAACCCTGAGATAATCAAAAGCCAAAGCTTTTACATAACAAGATCCACAAAAGAGAGAATTGATTCTATATTATATCGGACTGAAGGACTCATTTCAGAATCGCGAGGTGCAGACGCGAGGCTATTCGATATAGCAGTTTCATTGTTACAGTATACGGGCTGGCTATATCAGGACATTATGGAAACATGTTGGGATTTTGTATCCGAGCTAGAGAAAAACCATCCCGAATTTGCATCACAACTTCACATCACATTTGCTAACAACTTTACTCGCGCATCAAATATTGTAAAAAAACTAGGCGAGGCTAAATCAGACAAACATCGCAGGCAAGAGATTGCAAAGTCAGTAATCAATATCAAAAAAATTGACTCAGATGATATACCTTTACTATTTGAAATACTGACCCCTTCAGAAATGCGGCAGTGGATAAAAGAAGGAGGGGAATTTGTAAATGACAATGAGCTTGAGCGTCTTTTTTTAGAAGTATTACTATATTCTTATGCAATCACAAGCAATGAAGACAGGCTAGCTATAGAGGAGCTTCGAAACAGAGTCAGCAACCTCATCGACCTGTATATCAGCGACCTAAAGCAAATTAATCAACACCTATTATTACGTCTCTGCGAAAACCTCGACAAACTTAACCTAGCTTCTATGTGCTGTACCATTCTTAAGGCATTGTTACCAGAACAAGACTTATGGCTCACGCCAGGCCTTATTATTTATTTAAAATCTCTACTCGCAAGCCATCAATCACTTACTTTAGAATCCGCCTTGTCAAATCTACATCCACTCGAGTGGAATCCTTCTGTTTGGCAGATAAAAGCAATGGCGGAGGAACAGGCTGGAAATCTAAGCGGTGCATTAATCTCTGCTGAACAAATGGTCAAAGGGGCACCTGGGAATTTGTCAACTTCGAATTACTACGCTCATTTAATCAAAAAAAATGGCGCGACTGATCTCGAAGTAAGTAAAATTTTCGAGAGCATCCCAGATAGAGCTTTTGCAAAGTTTTCACCTGAAGCATTACGAGCTGTGATACTGATTGCCAACTTCCAAGATTTTGGTAGGGCAGAAAAGATATTAATTGATTGGTTCACACAAAACCCAACGAACTGTGCAACAGCAATCACCATTTTTCACTTCAACCTTATTGAACGCGAGAACCTTAAAATCTCAGCCAATCTCCAAAACTATATTGGAGGATACAGATACTCTAAGGAGGGTGAAGAACTTACAAAGCTAGCCATTAAAAATAAACAGAATGATAATAACTTCACTATAGATGCAGATTCACCACTAGCCAAACTCCTTTCCAATATGAACGTTGGCGATTCAGCAACTCACAATATGCAAGATGTGGTTCTACTAGAAAAACTGGATCCATATACAACAATATTTCGACTTGCATTACAGATACGAAACATTAACAATGATGGATCTGATGTGTTCTCGATGATGCATGTCCCCGAAGATCCAGACATGCTTACTACAGTTCTTAAAAGAAAATTTAGTGAGAATAGAGCACAGCAAGAGGAACGGCACAATTCAGTCGCGACTTCAATGCTACCTATATTTTTCAAGGGCTATCATTTAAACACCGGAAATCCCATAAAGGCTGCACTAGAACAACTAACTGACAGCTCCTCGACCAAAAGTAACTTGCCAAATTTCGGCATCACAAAGCCTGCCACGGCTATAATTGACCCATATACTGCGTGCTATTTAGGCTTAACTGGGCTGGCGTATAATATTCCAACTTACTCTACCAAATTCAAAATCACTATAGAAACTAGAGCCGCGATTACAGGCTGGCTCGCTCAAGTAACCGACCCCTCATACATGACTATCGGGACGAACGCAAATGGAGACCTTATAAGAACCACGAGAGAAGATATTGCTCTACGATTCAAACAGTTACTAAATGGCCTGCAATTAATTTTAGACAATGCCGAGACCGTACACCCCCAAATCAGTGATCTACCTCAACAACTTATTCAGCTCGAAGATCTTTTTGACGGCGCTACGTTTTCCACCATTCGAACTTCAATAGCAAATGACATCCCTTGGTTATGCATGGATGAAACACTCGCTCACTTACATAATTCACTTAACCATAAACTGATGCACACCTATAGCACTTGTACAGACTTAGGTTTCAACCTCAGCTACGATGAAAAGTCTCAGGGATTATTGCTACATGCATTGAACGCAATACCTTACGCATTAACATATAAAGACCTGTCTATGCTGGCAGCCGAGGATAACTCAGATGCTGATTTTGCGCTTGCTACGATTATAAAAAACAACAAAGCTATACTGGCATCAAATGACAACTCAATTGAGGCAGTAGGTAACGTTCTTAAAGTTCTGATATACAAGGGTTATAGGCAAAAAAGACTCGATGATATTTACAGCGACTTTGATCCTACCAAGTCAAAATTTTTTGAAAAAGCATTCAATGCCTGCTTGGAAATAATTATTACTTCTACCCCTGAGAAAACTGCTGAATTTAAGATAGCCAAATTTTTTCACGATTTCATAGTAGGAACACAAAAATTTCAATTTCTACATCGTTTTGTAGCCCTACTCATTGCACACTTTTCTAAGGGGCATTTCTTATCCGTTGAAAATATTAATGAACACCTCCATAAATTTAGAAATGACGGTTGTTGAATCAACCTACGCCCATCAATATCAACCGACAATTGACTTATCGAAACCTTTGGTTGATATTTGCCTCACTCTTCCACCACAGAGCGAGGCAACACCATGCACACCACAGCCACCCTGCACGTCCACCCGGCCGTAGCTAACCCCCTCCGCATCTTTGAAATTCGCCGCCTGGCGCAAGATTGCGGCTGCACCTTCATCGCGTCCAAACCCAAGCTGAAACAGCGCACTGTGCCCACACCGTTCGATCCGAATGGCGGAGGGCACGCAGCATGAGCAAGTTCAAACTCGACAACCGTACCCTTTCCCTGCTGCATGCCCAGGTCAACCTCAGCGAGACTTTCAACCACACGTTGCGCACCACACCACGGCGCGATGTGCTGGCTTTCCGCCTGAAAGTTGAACGTAGCAAAGCGCACACGCACTTCACCGTTGAGCTGGGCAGCGAACGCCATACGCTGACCCTGACCAACAGCAAAAAAATGCACCTTAAGCTGGCCGACTTCATCGAAGAAATTGCCAATGGCCCGGCCGATCCCACCGAACTGCCTGATTCACTGCCTGCTCTCCACGCAAACCGTCGCTATGGCGCGTTTGATGTTGAACAAAAGCAGCAAGTGTTCGAGCTGGTGCGCGCCGGCGGGTCGATCAGTCTCGACTTGGGCTTCGAGCTGCCCATCTACTTGGCGATTCACCGCAACAAAACGCGTTCTGGCATCACCGTCATCATGGGAATCGGCGTGAGGTCGCCGCGCACCAAGTGCTTCACGGTATACGGGACCGACGTCGAGCTGTACGGCATGGTCGTCGAATCCATCAACCACTTGGCCGCAGCAGCTACACCTGCCGCGCACGCAGCGTAGGATGCAGTGATGGAACGTAGCCTGGAAAAAGCCGCCAAGTACTTCGGCATCACCCGCCCCAAGCTGATCGCGCTCATGCGTGAAAAGGGCTTGCTCAACGACCGCAACTTGCCGGCCTTCCCCGTCCGTGACCGTGAGTACCTGCGGATCAAGAACGGCAACTGGTACCACGAGACTGCCGGCATGCAGCACAGCCAATCGACCAAGGTCCGGCAAGCCGGCATGCCCTGGCTCGCCGAGCAACTGGGGCTCGAACTGCCGGCCATCCCGGTAGACAACCGTGACGTGGCCTAGGGAGTACGCCCGGCAGATCGTCGCCATGCGCACACGCGAGGAGCGCAACGCCGCGCTCCTCGAAGTGCCGGAGCATCTGCGGGAGCTGATCAAGCGTCATTGCCTGAATGCCTGGAACCATCCATCACGACTCAAGCGCAAGGAGGCCGAGGCCAATGAGTAACACCAGTCAAACACCGCTGCGGCTGCAACCCGCGCCAGATAGCGCGACCGTCGAGATGCTGCATCAACTCTTCGGCGACGTGCTTATCCCACTGGAAAAGCTGCGCGTGCACTACTTCAAGAACCTCAATGAAAAGACATTCACCGAGGCGATCAACACCGGTCGCATCCAACTGCCGGTGACCACTCTGGACCACAGCGCCAAGGCATTGAGGTACGCCCACATCAAACACGTAGCCGCCCTGATCGACATCCGCGCTTACCGAGCAGATGAAGATATGCCGCGCCCAGAAACCGAATCAACCGAGTAATACCCGTTACCCCAACGGCTGCCACCACCAGCCAATAACACCTGGAGCACACCACATGACTGCAATTCAAATGTACGCACTGATCAGCATCGTTATCGCGCTTGGGATCCTCTACTGGGTCGGCTACAAGGGCGGCTTAACGGATGGTCGAGCTGAGGGCTATGACGACGGCCACGCTCAGGGTTTTATGGAAGGGATGGATCAGGGCGAGTCAGCACGCTCTACCGAGCTTGAGCAAGTCACCGAACGATGCCGGCGCCTGCAACTTATCTTGGACCTTCAACCACAAGATCGACTGACTCTGTTGGCTATCGCCGAAAAGCTCAAGCTTGCTGCTGACACCTTCCGAGCAGTGAGATCCGAAAGCCAAGCAACACAAGCACTTGCCTTACGCGACAAGGCTCTGAGCATGGCTGCCCTGGTGGAACCGTTCACGCTGGAGGATGCAGCATGAACTTCATCTTCACCTTCACCGGCAAGCACTTCAACGTCTATGAGCCTGAAGTCGACATGATCGACCCACGGGACATATCGCACTCGTTGGCCCAACTGTGTCGGTTCAACGGCCACACTCGCGAGTTTTACAGCGTGGCACAACACAGCTGCATCGTCGCCGAGCTGGTGCCGGAAGAACACAAGTTGGCGGCCCTGCTCCACGATGCGACCGAAGCGTACTTGGGCGATATGACCCGGCCACTCAAACAGTGGATGCCCGACTACCAAGGATTTGAGGACGTCGTATGGGGGCGTGTCTGTGAGCGCTTCGACCTGGCCTTCGATCTACCTGCATGCATACACCAGGCTGACCTGATTGCGCTGGCCACCGAGCGCCGCGACCTCATGCCAACAGATCCGGCTATCTGGGATTGTTTGGTCGGCATCGAACCCATGCCTGAAAAAATCCGCCCTTGGTCTGCCACAGAAGCACGCAACACCTACCACCAGCGCCTGATGAACCAACTTGCTATCGAACACCGGAGGAAGCGGCATGAATAACCACCAGGACAATATCAGCACCCTGTCCGCTTTGCTCCGCACAACCGTGAGTGTCGACACGCTGGAAACAAACAGTTTCTGCTGCGCAGCAGCAGGCAATATTGCCTCTTCCAGCGCCACCGCCAAGGCACTTATACCCCACGAAAAGCTGCGCGGGGCAGCGCTCGCTAATGCAACGCTAAACGCTCAGGAACGCCCGCTCGCGCAGCCTGCCGTGGGGTATAAGCGTGCTCCGAGCAATATCGAGTTGCCTCCTAAGGAGAACACACGCCGAAGTTATGGGCCGACAGACCTGATCGGGAGAGCCGCATGATGGAATTCCAAAGCGAAACCCTTGCCGACGAAGAACTGGCGACCATCACCGGATATCAGATCCCGTCCAAACAAATTCTATGGTTGACCGAAAATCGCTGGGAGTTTGTTCTGACAGGCGCTCGCCGCCCAATAGTGGGTCGGGTTTACGCCCGACTGAAACTCGCGGGCGTCAAACCTTCTGGGGTCAACGCCGTAACTGAAACCTGGTCGCTCGACCTAGCGAACGTGAGCTAACTGATGCGCCAAAAAAGCATAGCCAATCGGGACCTTCCGCCTCGAATGATACGGCGCACCCGCAAGCGCAAAAGCGGCGCCGTTTGGACCTCGTTCTACTACAACGGCAGGGATGCCGATGGCAACCGGAAAGAAATACCGCTGGGCAGTGATCTGGACGCGGCGAAGGTTGAGTGGGCTCGACTGGAACGCCGCGAACCACTAAAGCCCAATCATCTAATGGGTGCGCTGTTCGACAAGTACGAAAAAAAGATCATCCCGACCAAATCAATACGGACACAGTCCGACAACCGTAAGGAACTGAAACAGCTGCGGAAGGCATTTGAAAACGCGCCTCTTGACTCAATCACTCCCCAGGTGGTTGCTCAGTATCGAGATGCCAGAACCGCCAAGGTCAGGGCCAACCGAGAAATCGCGCTGTTGTCACACATGTTCACGATCGCGCGCGAGTGGGGACTGACCAACAATGCCAACCCTTGCTTCGGCGTACGCCGAAACAAGGAAAAACCGCGGGACTACTATGCCGGCGAAGTGGTTTGGAATGCGGTATATGGAGAGGCCGTGCAGGAATTAAAGGATGCCATGGACCTTGCCTACCTGACCGGCCAGCGCCCTGCCGATGTGCTGAAGGTGGCAACTACTGACCTGGCCAACGGCTTCGTAGGGGTTCGCCAGGGCAAGGGCGGCAAACTTCTGCGTATTCGCCTGGACGATGCCGGCGAACAGTCAGCGCTTAGTCTATTCCTAGACAACCTGCTCGAACGCAGATCGTTAAGTGGGATTAAGACCTCAACGCTTATCACGAACGCGTCCGGCCTTCGGATGAGCCAACAGATGCTACGCAACCGCTGGGATGAAGCCCGGGATAAAGCAGCCATCAAGGCCGGTGCCGACGGCGATCCCGCCCTAGCTGTACTAATCCGTCAGTTTCAGTTCAAAGACATCCGCCCCAAGGCTGCCAGCGAGATAGAACTTGCGCATGCAAGTCGGCTGCTCGGCCACTCCACTGAGGAGATGACGAAGAAGGTCTATCGGCGCGTCGGTGAGATCGTAAACCCCACGAAGTAACAGGCCAAACACACCCTCACCCGGCGCTGTTCTGCACCCTCATTGCTATCAAAAACGCGTGGGGTTGCGGAACACATCCCAAAAGTTGCGGAACACTTCTCAAATCACAGGCAATAAAAAACCCCGTAGACGTTAATCTACGGGGTTTTCAAGAGTGGAGGCCGAGGTCGGAATCGAACCGGCGTAGGCGGATTTGCAATCCGCTGCATAACCATTTTGCTACTCGGCCTCAAACGATCAATGCCTGTGTTGCCGGCACTCATCGCATACAAACTTGAGTGGGCTCTGTGAAGCGCGACTCTACTCTAACTCATTGAATACGTTGAAGTTTTTAATGCTTCATTGCGTTCGATGGGCGCCATTATGTACTCATTTGCTTTTGCCTGCAACCCCTTGATTTCAAAAATATTTCGCATTGGCATCAAGGGGTTGCGTGCCTGCCCTACTCCTGGATGCGTTGCTCCTGGTAGTGCGGGTCGGCTTTGATTTGGGCTTCGGTGAATGGCAGCGGGCGCAGCTTTTTTTCGGAGAATGCCTGGGTCTGGTCCTTGGAGTAGTTTGACTCAGGGTTGCTGGACTCGGAGAACGCCAGTACGCCTACCGCCTGGGGTCCTTTGTCGTCGAAGGTGACGATTTGCAAATAGCTGGTGCCGCTGACGACTTCGCGTTTGCCGTCGGCGCGGGGCACGGTTTGCATGGCGTTGTAGATGCCCAGCTCTTGCGGGCCACCGTGGATGGGGGTTTGGCCGGAGACTTGGATGTCACCCCAACGGCTCAGGCCGAGGTTGCCGACAGCGGTGCTTGAGGCCAGCATGGCTTCGCTCAGGGCTTTGGCCACGGGTGCGCGGTCGATGGCCAGGCCGCTGGGGGTGGTCAGCGGGTGGGCCGGGTCGAAGGCGACGCGCCAGGCATCGGGTATTTGCTGCAGGTGTTCCACCAGGTTGATGAAGTGCACCAGGCCCAGGCCGCTGTCGAGGTTGGCGCGTTGGTCCCAGGTTTTCAGGCTGGTGCACAGCGGCTGCAGCGCGGCAGCATCGTTGCCCAGGTGTTTGGCGCAGAACTGCAGCAGGTCGGGCATGACTTGCCCGGCGAGGTACACCTCGTTGTCCATGACCATGTTTTGCAGAGTGCTGACGGTGATGGGTTGTTTCTCCAGGGATTGCAGGCGTTGCAGGGCGAATCGGGCGCGGGGGCCGAGGCCGATGTTGTCCTGGCTGATCACCGGGGAGAAGCCGGTAAGCGGCGCCTTGGGGTTGGCCATCCACGCGGAGTCGTTGGAATGTTGCACGTAGTCCGTGCGTTGCAGTTGCGGCAACTGGGCAGCCGCGAAGATGCCGGGCTGGGCGGCCTGTGGGTCGATGTCCCAGGCGCAGGCGCTGCGGCTGCCGTCGAGCATGATCATTTGCAGGCCGGCGCGCGGGTCGCTGCATTGCGCCAGTTTGGCAGCGCTGACGTTGGGCACCACCGACAGGTTCATGTACAGGCTCTGGCCCTGATCATCGGCGGCCAGGGTGTTGACCCAGGGGATGCCTTGCAGGGTGTGCACCGAAGTTTGCAACTCCGCGAGGCTGCCGGCGCGGTTCATGGCGTACCACTGCTGCAGCACGCGGTCGTTGCCGAGGTTGGCGTCGCGCAGGCTGAAGGCGTAATGGTTGTCCCAATCCAGCTTGCCGGGCCACTGCACCACCGGGCCGAACTGTGAACTGTAGACCGTATGGGTGACGTCCTTGACGCTGCCATCGGCCTGCTTGACCTGTAGCGTCAGCGTGGTTTTATCCAGGGGCACGGACTTGCCATCGAGCAGGTAACGGGTGGAGTCCTTGGGGTCGAGCGTCAGGCGATACAGGGTGAAATGCTTGGAGGTGTCCACCGTATGGGTCCAGGCCACGTGCTGGTTGAAGCCGATGTTCACCACCGGCAACCCAGGCAGCGCCGCGCCCATCACATCCAGTTGGCCGGGGATCGTCAGGTGCATCTCGTAAAAACGCATGCCGCCCACCCACGGGAAATGCGGGTTGGCCAGCAACATGCCACGCCCATTGAAGGAGCGATCGCGGCCCACCGCCACGGCGTTACTGCCCCGGTCGAGGGTGAAGCGCTGTTGATTGGCAGCGGCCACTTCGAATGCCTTGGCGTCGGGCTGCACGGCGGCGGTGGCCTGGGGTGGCGTCGCGCCCACCAAGGCTTCGGCGAATTGGCCGACACCGCCTTCTACCAGCAGCCTGCGGGTCAACTTGATCAGGTCTTCCTTGACCAGCGGACGCACCCACGCCGCCTGACACTGCGCCGGCGCGCCCTGCTCTTTCAGATAACGGTTGTAACCGGCCACATAGCCTTCGATACGCTGGCGGATCTGCGGCGTTTGCGCCTTCCAGAACGCCTCCACCGCGTCCGGTGTGTTGAGCCAGGTAAAGAACACATCGCTGGCCAGGTTGTTGCGTTCCTCCAGGGTTGCCTGCTCGGGGCCGAAGAACCGGGCGCGCTGGCCATTCACCGTAATCACTTCATTGGCCAACAGGCACAGGTTGTCCTGGGCATACGCATAGCCGATGCCGAAACCCAGGCCGCGCTCATCATTGGCGCGGATATGCGGCACGCCGTAGGTGGTACGCCGAATCTCTGTGGACGCCTGCGCCACCGGCTCCCGCGCCGATGCCGCCAGGCTCATTCCCAGCAACAGCCCTGCCACGCATACCCTGGACAACCCGTTGAAAATAATCACGCCGACTCCACAGTCAAATTGAACACCCTCGGTAGGGACAACTCCCCCACCGTAAGGACGCAGCCAACCGAAAATAATTTAATGGCGTGGGCGGTTTATTCCGGGCGCTCGCACTGTGACAAACCCGATATCGACAAAATTTCTACATCCTGCACTTCATGATTTTGCGCGTTCGTTCGTCTTATTGAATAAGAGCACCATCATTTTCCTGATCAGGCTCTGATAAGGAGTTTTTGCATGTACAACCCGCAAGTGCCCACGGATGGACATTCATCGACCGCCGAGGCCAATGTCGGCAACACCCCCCATGGGTTCGGCAAAACGCCCGAACAGCAGGGCAACCAGCGTATTCGCCATTTGCTCAAGTGCTTCGGTCTGCGCACCAGCCTGATCCGGCTGAAGGTCATCGACGCCCTGCTCACCGCTGCCGGCAACCAGCGCACCCTCGGCGTGCGCGGCGTGCACAGCCATTTGCTGGAGCTGGGCATCCCGTTGTCGTTTCTCAGTGTGCGCGAGGTGCTCAAGCGCCTGTGCAGCGAGGGCGTGATCACCCTCAATGCCGACAAAAGCTACAGCCTCCACGAAGAGGCCGCCAAAGTGCTCGAGGGACGCGCCTGAATCACGCGCGCATCAGAAGTGTGGCTTGACCTTGCGACGCATGATGCCGTTGATCACGACCACCACCACGGCAATCGCAATGGCCAGGTACTGGAAGGTTTTTTCGCTGATGGCGCCAATGTTCTGCAGGTAGGACAGGCCGAACATCGAGGCCAGCACGGCCAGGGCAATCAGAATCGAGTATTTCAAGCGTTGTTTCTGGGTCATGACGAGTTCCTGAACCTTAAAGAATGTATCCAGTGTGTATCGCCGCAGATGCCAAGCACATACCCGAAAACGGGGATGGACGCAGGGCGGCAAGGTCTCATGTTACAGGCGATGAAAAGCTTTGGCTCGTTCCGCGCCCGATTGACCTTGTGAGCCCCTGGAGGATTGCCCAAATGCTGCGTCGCATCACCCTGCTGATTCCCTTGCTGATCATGTTGACCCTGAGCGGCTGCTTCTTTTTCCCACGAGGTGGCGGCGGCTGGCATGACCATCGCTACGGCGGTGGCCCAGGCTACGAGCACCGCTGAATGAACGAGCGTCTCGCTGCCGGCGAGACGCTCACCCTGGAAAAACCGCTACCCGCCATGCACCCAGCGCTGATGCAGCCACCGCGCCAACGTATCCAGCGCAAACCCCAGCAGCCCGATCAGCAACACCATCGCCATAAGTTCCGAATACGCCAGCCGGTCACGGGTATCGAGGATGTAATACCCAAGCCCCGCACTGACCCCAAGCATCTCGCACGGCACCAGCACAATCCACAGAATGCCGATGGCCAGGCGCACGCCCGTCAACACATGCCCCACCACGCCCGGAATGACCACTCGTCGCAACGTTTCCCAGCGCGTCGCGCTCAAGCTCTTGCTCAATTGCAGCCAGCGCGGGTCGAGCTGGCGCACGCCCGCCGCCGTGTTGAGCATGATCGGCCACACGGCGGCGAACGCCAGCAGGAAATAGATCGGCTGGTCCCCCACCCCCATCAGCATCACCACGATCGGCATCCACGACAAGGGCGAGATCATCCGCAAAAACTGGAAGGCCGGCGTGGTCGCCGCCTCCAGGTTGCGCGAACTGCCGACCAATAAGCCCAACGGCACCCCCACCAGCAAGGCCAGGAACAGCCCGACGAAGATGCGCTTGAGGCTCACCGCGATGTGCACATACACCTCACCGCGCCCGAGCAATTCCCACAGGCTGCTGAACGTCGCTGCCAGGGAAAAGCGCGCCGACAGCCCGTCCGCCACGCCAAACAGTTTCACCCCCAGCCACCACAACACCAACAATCCGGCCAGGCCGCCGAACCCGAGCAACCAGCCCGGCCACGCGCCGGTTTTTCCGTTGTTCAAACGCCAATCTCCTCATGCCGCGCGTAACCGTCGGGCAAGCCGAAGGTCTGCATGCCGCCGACGGCCTCGATGGCGTTGCGCACAAAGCGGTCGTCCACCAGGTCCTTGGCAACGAACGCCGGGTCGAGGTCGGCGAGAAATCGCTTGTCGCCTTCGATCAAGGTGTCTTTGAGGCGGCGCACCAGTTCTTCGGTGTAGCTGGGGAATGGGTAAGGTTGGAAGTCGATGCGGTGCTCGTCCCAGTTGGCGTGCTGGATCGCGCCATCGGCCAGGTACCCGGCGCGATCCGCGGCGGCAGGCGCGAGCACCTTGCTCAACACCGGTTCGGCATGCGGCGTGTAGCGGTTCGGGCCGTCCTTGGACAGCAGCTTCACCGCCTCTTCGCGATGGTCACGGGTCCAGACCTGGGCCTTGACGATGGCGTTCACCACTTTTTGCGACCATTCAGGACGGTTGGTCAGGTCATGTTCGTGCATGAACACCACGCAGCAGGCATGGTTGCGCCATATGTCGCCCGTAAAGCGCTGCACCCGGCCGACCTTGAGGTTCTCGGCCAGGGCGTTGAACGGCTCGGCGACGATGTAACCATCGATGCGCTTGCTGGCCAATGCCGGTGGCATGTCCGACGGCGGCAGCACGATCAGGTTGACTTCATTGGCGCCAATCGCACCGCCCGCCGCGCGTGCCACCGGCGTCAGCCCGTTATCGCGGAACAACTGCTGTACCACCACGTTATGAATCGAATACCAGAATGGAATCGCCACCGACTTGCCGCCCAGTTGCTTCACGTCGGTGATCCCCGGCGCCACGGTCAGGCCCGAACCGCCGACGTGGTTCCATGCCACCACTTTGGCCGGCACCTTGCTGGCATAGCGCGCCCACACGGTCATCGGCGACAACAGGTGAATCACGTTGACCTGGCCCGAGATGAACGCTTCGATCACCTGGGCCCAGCTGCGCAGCAACACCGGGCGTTCAGCCTTGATGCCTTCGGCTTCGAACAGCCCATTATTGTGCGCGACCAACAGCGGCGTGGCGTCGGTGATCGGCAGGTAGCCGATGCGCACCGGCGCGTCGGGCTCACTGGCGGCGCGCGCCTGCAGGCTGCTCAGCAACGGCAAGGCGCCAGCGGCACTGAGCACCGCCGAGAGTTTGAGAAAGTCGCGACGCGAGTGGGACAGGTCATCCAGACACATGGCTAAGCTCCAGCAGATCAAGGGGGTTGGATTGAGGGCGGCTCGCCTGCCGCAGGGTTTTAAGAATGTCGATGCGCAATGCGCCAATGGCTTCGACCTGGTCCTCACGCGGTTGCGGCAAGTCGATTTGCCACTCGCCCAACGTGCGCGCGGGGCGGTTCCCCAGCAGCAGGATGCGGTCAGACAGCAGCAAGGCTTCGTCGATGTCGTGGGTGATCAGCACGGCTGCCGAGCCCTGTTCGCGATTGACCTTGAGCAGCAGGCGCTGCATGTCCGCGCGGGTCACTTCGTCGAGGGCGCCGAAGGGCTCGTCCAGCAGCAACACCTGTGGCTGGCGGGCCAGGCAGCGGGCCAATGCGGTGCGCTGGGCCATGCCGCCAGACAGCTGCGCGGGAAATTGGTGGCGGGCGTGTTCCAGGCCGACAGCGGCGATCGCATGGTCCACACGCTGGCGGCGCTCTTCATTGCCCAGGTGCGGTTGCCGGGCGAAATCCAGGCCGAAGGCGACGTTCTTTTCCAGGTTCAGCCACGGCAGCAAGCTCGGGTCCTGAAACGCCACCGCCACCCGAGGATGCGGGCCGTTCAAAGGCTCACCCAGCACGCGTACGCTGCCGCCCTGGGGCGCCTGCAAACCGGCCAGCACACGTAACAGACTGGACTTGCCCACGCCGCTGGGGCCGAGGATCGACACCACTTCGCCAGGCTGCAACTGCAGGTCGAAGCCTTCCAATACCGGGCCACTGGCATACCCCAGGCAAACGCCCTGCGCCGTCAATACCGCGAGGCTCACAGGTTGGCCTGGCGGTGCAGCTCGGTGCGCAGCTGCACCAGGCTGGGCGTGACGATGGGCACAAACGCCGATTCCCGCCAGCGCCGGGCAAAGCCGCTGCCATGGGCGGTGAGGTAGGCCTTGCCGCCGCTGGCCTGCAATTCGAGCTGCACAGCGCTGGCGGCGGTTTCCGCCAGGGCGATGCGCAATTTGAACAACGGCACCGGTTCAGCGGCGAATCGCCCGGCCAGCAGGCCGTTCTTGAGTTCGTTGCCCAAGTGATCGAGGGTCACGCGCAGCGCTTCGAGTTCTTCGCGCAGCACGGTGCGCGAAGCGCCCAAATGATGAGCCACCTCCGCCAGGGAGCGGCGCGCCAGCCCGATCGACAGGCCGCATTGCAAACCCAGGAACGCCGGGCGCACGGCGGGCAGGAACTGGCGCGCGTCCTCATGCAATAACCAGTCGCGGCTCAGCTCCACGCCTTCCAGGCCGAGGGCGGCGGTATTGCTCGACTGCAGCCCGAGCAACTCCAGGTCACGAGAGCGCAGCAAGCCGGCCACCGAATCCGGAATCGCCAGGATAAACGGCGCGCCGCCAGCCGCGTGTTCAACGGCCGCTGCGGCGACGAAGCCGCTCTTGCGCAGGTTGGTCACCCAATGCAGGCGACCATTGAGGGTCCAGCCGTGATCGTTGGGTTCGGCGCTGATCTGCAGCGTCTCGATGCCGGACAGGAACTTCATCGCATTCGACAGCCCGGTGGCGCCGGCCAGCTTGCCGCTGAGCAAGTCCGGCAGCAGTTGCTCGCGCAGCGGCGCGTTGGGGCTCTGCAGCAGGTATTCGATAAACGAGCGTTGGCCCCAGCAAACGAACGCGGCCGCCAGGGAATGGCTGGCGATATTGGCGATGGCCTCCACGGCCCCGGCCACGTCGCCGCCCAGGCCACCCAGGGCTTTGGGCACGCCAACGCGCAACACATTGGCCTCTGCCAGCCGTGGCAGCACTTCCTGTGGATCGCAACTGCCCACGTCCAGGGCCTGCGCTTGAACATCGAGCCAACGGCTCAAGATTGGGTCAAGCATGTACGTTTCTCCTTGTTCCTACAGGTGGACCATCGCCGGTTCAGCTTGCCGGTTTTTCCCAACGGTACTGCGCCAGCTCCGGGTTCAGCGGCGTGCGCGCAAACACGTTAGCGAAGTTACACAGCGTCGCCAGGCTGACGCCCAGGATCACTTCCAGCGCATGTCCGTCGGTGTAGCCGGCGGCGCGGAACGCTTCATAGCCTGCATCGCTGACATCACCGCGGGTGGCGATCACTTCGCGGGTGAACGCGGCGAGTGTCTCATAGCGCGCATTGGGCAACTCACCGCGCTGGCGCAGCGCGTCAATCACGTCTTCGGGCAGCTTGGCTTTGTTACGCGCGACGGCGGTGTGCCCGGCCACGCAAAAATCGCAACCGTGCTGGGTGGCTGCGATCAGTTGCACCACTTCGCGGTCAGCCAGGCTCAGTTCCGACTTGGCATTCAGGCCGGAAACGGTGATATAGGTTTCCAACGCGGCCGGAGCATTGGCCAGCACGGCGAGCAGATTGGGAATGAACCCTGAGCCTTTCAGCGCGTTTTCCAGAAAGGGCCTGGCGGCTTGCGGCGCGGTTTCAGGGGTGAGCAGCGGTACGCGGGACATGGAGTGGTCTCCTCATGGGTGAATGACTCCAGTCTGTTGGTTATAAAAAAACCGCTCAATAGGCTAAAGTAGCGATTACTTGCTCTAGAGTCTTTTCATTAGATGAATTCGTCCAGCGCACTCGTCGATTGGTTATTAGACAGCCTCGAACTCAACACTAGCCTGTTCCACGTCGGCCGCTACTGCGGCGACTGGCATGCGAGCACCCATGGGCTGGCCAGGGCGAGTTTTCATCTGATTGTGCAAGGCGAATGCTGGCTGCACATCCACGGCCAGCCGGCGCAGTACCTGAACAACGGCGATGCGGTATTCCTGCTGCGCGATCTGGAATATCGGCTGTCCGGTGCAGACACTGCGCAGGGCGCGCAGGAATGCCCGCGCCGCCCGATGCTGGCGCTCGACAACAACGCCACGGACGGTGTGGGCCTGGTCTGCGGCTTCTTTCATTTCCAGTCCGGGCTGTCGGCGATGATCGTCGACAACCTGCCCGCCTGGATTATCCTGCGCGCCGGCGACCCGTCGTTGACTGCCGCGCGCAATCTGTTCGAACTGATCCTGCAAGAGTGCGAGCGCCAGCCGGCGCCCTCCTCGGCCCTGCTCGAACGCCTCTGTCATTTGCTGTTTCTATATGTGCTGCGCCAACAAGTGCTCGACAACGCCGAATTGGGCGGCCTGGCGGCACTCGCTCGGCACCCGGCATTTTCCAATTTGTTGGAACAGCTGATTGCACGCCCGGCCGAAAACTGGACGCTGGAGAGCATGGCCGCCTGCACCGGGCTGTCACGCTCGGCGTTTTTCAAGCGTTTCAATGAACTGTGCGGACAATCACCCGGCCAGGTATTGTTGATGATGCGCATGCGCCACGCCTGCCAGTTGTTCAAGGCGGACCAGACCGTGGCGGATGTATCGCTGGCGGTGGGCTATCAATCAGTGGCAGCGTTTACCCGCGCCTTCCATAAAGTCACCGGGCAACAACCGGGCGCCTACCGCCGCGCGCAAAGCTAGCGCCGCAAGCCATTGCTCGGCGCGGCGCACAGACGCCATGGTCGGCCTCCACCAGCCTGAGTGGATGAGGTCAAAGTGTGGGAGGGGGCTTGCCCCCGATGGCGGCCTCTGGGCCGACCAGGATGTTGGATTGGACCGAGTACATATCCGTTGCTGCGGTAACGGCGGCTTAGGGTTCCGCCCTGACGGCGGGTCACTTTGGAAAAGAGCCCCAAAGTAACCAAAGGGCTCTTGCCCCACCACTCGGCACCTCGCCTAGGCTCGGTGTGCCCGTAATCCGACAGTGATTTGGGGGGCGCTTAGATCAAAAGCAAGATCACAAGCAAGAGCGACTCGCTTCGCATCGTGGTTACTTAGACTGCTACAAAGTTGTGTAGATACCTATGGCTATCGGGGGCAAGCCCTAATGCCAGTCAGTTAAGCGTACACCACCGTCTGTAGGAGCGAGCTTGCTCGCGAAAAACGTCAACGATAACGCGTGCTTCCTGAATAAACGCGGTGCCTGTGAGTTTTTCGCGAGCAAGGGCTAGCCGCCCGCCTCGTTCCTACAAAAAGCCTTAACTGACTGGCATTAGGGCAAGCCCCCTCCCACATTTGAGTCATGACCATGCTCCAGATCTGATTTGGCGGCGCCGCTCGACGGCGTCGGCACTTTCTTACACACACCTACCTAAAGCTCCTACCGTCCAAGCCGATAGCCCTACGAAGCTCTAACAAAGCCGCGCCGACAATAACGCTTCGTAAGGACGATCCCATGCCCCCACTGCGCTCCATCCAAGCTCGCTATACCCTGTTCCTGGTGCTGTTCGTCCTGGTGTTATTGGTGTTGACTGTCGTGGGTATCGGCCAGTTGGTCGCGCCCAAGCTGCAATACACCGAAGAACAGGTGGTACTCAATCGCATCGGCGAAGTGGCCGAACAGATTCAGGGCGAACTGAACAAGGTTCAGGCCCAGCAACGCACCATCACTCAAACGATTCCGCTGCTCGACAGCGACGCCATCGACAAGGTCCTGCCCGGCCTGGTGGATCAGTACGGCGAGCTGAAAGTATTCGGCGGCGGTATCTGGCCGCTGCCCAACCAGCGCACGCCTGGGCGTAACAAACACAGCACGTTCTGGCACCGTGACGCCTCGGGCAAGTTGGCGGTCAACACCTTCTGGAACAGTGACCCCGCGCCCAACTATTACGACCAGAGCTGGTACAAGGGCGGCCTCGCCTCGCCCCGTGGCCAATGCGCCTGGGCCGCCGCCTACAAGGACGACGCCAGTCAGGAGCCGCGCACCAACTGCGCCATGGCGATCCAGCGTGACGGCGCCGCCTATGGCGTGGCGACCATCGACGTGACCCTGGGCTTCTTCAATGACCTGGTGGCCAGCAAGGAAAAAGACATCGGCGGGCAGATGCTGATCGTCGAAGGCGACGGCAAGATCATCAGCAACAGCTCGCGCATCAGCAGCCCGGTGGTGTTGAAGAACATCAGCGAACTGACCGGCACCTCGGCCTTTGCCGCCCAGGTCAGCAAAGCCCTGGCCCATCGTGACCAGGCCTTGCAACGCAGCGAGTTCGACAACCAGGGCGTGGCCAGCACGTTCTACATGCGTCCGATCGAGGGCACCCCGTGGTTCCTGGCGACCGCCCTGCCCACCTCGCTGATCACCGCCCAACGTAATGACGTGCTCGGCAGCCTGGCGTTGCTGCAAATCCCGATGGTGATCCTGCTGGTGCTGCTCGCGGCGTATGCCATTCGCCAGCTGGTACAGCGCATGAAAGCGCTCAAGGGCAATATCGACGCGCTGTCCGCCGGCGACGCCGACCTCACGCGACGCATCACCATCCGCGCCGAAGACGAACTGGGCGCTATCGGTCACTCGGTGAACCACTTTATCGTCTACCTGCAAAACATGATCGGCGAAGTGACCCAGGCCACCGGCGCCATGGCCTCGGGTCTTGCGCAGCTGCAGCAGACCTCCGCGCACACCAACCAGATCCTGGTGCGCCACGCTTCAGAAACCGACCAGACGGTGACCGCCATCACCGAAATGAGCTCCACCGCCGACACCGTCGCGCAAAACGCCGCTGAAACCGCAGCGTTCACCCAGCGCGCCAACGAACACGCCGATCGTTCCCGGGTGGTGGTGGGCGAAGCGT
Source organism: Pseudomonas sp. R4-34-07 (assembly GCF_003852375.1). Lineage (NCBI taxonomy): Bacteria > Pseudomonadati > Pseudomonadota > Gammaproteobacteria > Pseudomonadales > Pseudomonadaceae > Pseudomonas > Pseudomonas sp. R4-34-07. The sequence continues at coordinate 3,267,548 of NZ_CP027760.1, forward strand.
CCACCAGTGTCAGCGCCTTGATCGGTGAAGTCGCCAGCGCGACCCACACCGTTGAGAACATGCGCCAGGACGCCGCACGTATCACCGAAACCCTCGGCGTGATCGGCGCCATCGCCGGCCAGACCAACCTGCTGGCGCTCAACGCCGCAATTGAAGCGGCGCGGGCCGGTGAACAAGGCCGCGGTTTTGCCGTAGTGGCCGATGAAGTACGCGCACTCGCCGCACGCACCCAGGCCAGCACCTCGCAGATCAACGAGATGCTGGCGCGCTTGACCACCGGCGTAAGCTCATCGGTCGCCGCCATGGAAAACACCCAGGCCAGCTGCCAGTCGGCGGCGGATGCCACGGCGCGGGTGAACAGCGGGCTCGATGAAATGGCCGGTTCGGTCAGCCATATCAACAACCTCAGCACCCAGATCGCGACGGCCGCCGAGCAACAAAGCGCGGTGACCGAAGAGATCAACCGCAGCATGGTACAGATCCGACATATGGTAGAAGAGCTGGTCGAAAGCGGCCATGCCACTGAAACCAATACCCACAGCCTGCTGGAAGCGAATGGCCGAGTGATTGCCTTGATGGGGCGCTTCAAAGTGCGTTGATCCACGCCTGAATACTCCCGTGCAAAGCGCGGGAGTCGGACTATTCTCACAGCTCCTGGTTTAAAACCCGCCACACAGGAGGTGTGTCATGCACGCTATCGAGCATCCGATCCGCGTGGAGCGAATCAGCCAGGAACGGTTCATCCACGCCCCGGTCGAGGCCGTCTACGACTACGTGACCCAACCCGACCGCTGGCACGAATGGCACCCCACCTCCCTCAGCGCCGACACCGGCACCCACGGCTCCCTGCCGACCGGTGCGCGTTTTACCGAAATCATCGACCTGCTGGGCATCCGCGTGCCGCTGAGCTACCGCGTACACATTGCGCGCTGCCCCTTTGAGTTCATGACCGTGTTCACCTCAGTGGTGGTCGACGGTTCCCTGCATTATTGCCTACAGACACAGCCTGGCGGCACGCTGTTTACGCGGGTACTGACCTATGAGACCGAACTGCAACTGATGACCTTGCATGAGCGCATGATCGAGCTCTCGCGTATCGCGCTGGACCGGCTCAAGCATCGGTTGGAACACGCCAGCGGCTCGACGCAGTAACCCTGCAGCGGGTGTGTTAATCCCCCGTTAATCCCTCCCAAACAGCATTCGGAGCATCTTTTCCCGGAGTTGATGCCCATGCCTTCCATCCGTGACTTATGCGTCGCCGGCCTGCTTACCGCCAGCGCCGCGCCTGTGTTCGCCGCCACCTACGGCCCTGAACTCCAAGGCTTCCAATACCCCTACCCGGTTGAACGCTTCAACTTCGAGTCCCAAGGTAAAAGCCTGCAGATGGGCTATATGGACGTCCCGGCCAAAGGTAAAGCCAACGGCCGCAGCGTGGTGCTGATGCACGGCAAGAACTTCTGCGGCGCCACTTGGGAAGACTCGATCAAAGCCTTGAGCGACGCGGGTTACCGGGTGATCGCGCCGGACCAGATCGGCTTTTGCACCTCCAGCAAGCCTGAGCACTACCAGTACAGCTTCCAGCAACTGGCGCTCAACACCCACCAGTTACTGGAAAAGCTCGGCATTCAAAAAGCCACGCTGCTCGGCCACTCCACCGGCGGTATGCTCGCCACGCGCTATGCCTTGATGTACCCCGAACAAACCGAACAACTGGCACTGGTCAACCCGATCGGCCTGGAAGACTGGAAGGCCTTGGGCGTGCCGCACCAAAGCGTTGACCAGTGGTATCAGCGCGAGTTGAAACTGAACGCCGATGGCGTGCGCAAGTACGAGCGCGACACCTATTACGTGGGCCGCTGGAAGCCCGAATACGAGCGCTGGGTGGACATGCTCGTCGGCCTCAACCAAGGACCGGGGCATACCCTGGTGGCCTGGAACTCGGCATTGATTTACGACATGATCTTCACCCAACCGGTGTACTACGAGTTCAAGGACGTGCAAGCGCCCACCCTGCTGCTGATCGGCACCAGCGACACCACCGCCATCGGCAAAGACCTGGCGCCACCGGACGTGAAGGCCAGGGTTGGCAACTACCAGGTGCTGGGCAAGCAGGTGGCCAAGCTGATTCCCCATGCGACCTTGGTGGAGTTCGACGGCTTGGGCCATGCGCCGCAGATGGAAGAACCGGCGCGGTTTCATCAAGCGCTGTTGCAGGGTTTGAATGCCCTTTAACCTGAGTGAGGCACGCGTGCATGTCGCTACAGATCGCAGTCATTGATGATTGGCAGCAGGTGGCCAGCAGCGTGGTGGATTGGTCGGTGCTGGCGCCCTTGGGCCAGGTGCATTTTCTTCATGACTACCCCGCCGATACCGCCACGATGGCCGAGCGTTTGCAGGCGTTCGACGTTATTTGCGTGATGCGCGAGCGCTCCCTGTTCGACCAGACCTTACTGCAAGGGCTGCCCAGGCTCAAATTGCTGGTGACCGGTGGCATGCGCAACGCCGCCATCGACATCGCCGCTGCCAAGGCGTTGGGTATCCAGGTGTGCGGCACCGACAGCTATAAGCAGGCCGCGCCGGAGCTGACCTGGGCGCTGATCATGGCCTCGACACGCAACCTGCTGGCCGAGGCCAATTCCCTGCGCGCAGGCGGTTGGCAAGTCGGCCTGGGCGGCGATCTGTATGGCAAGACCCTGGGCATCCTCGGGCTGGGCAGCATCGGGCAAAAAGTCGCACAGTTCGCCCAGGTATTCGGCATGCGCGTGATTGCCTGGAGCGAAAACCTCACGCCGCAACGGGCGGCTGAGTCCGGCGTGACCTGGGTCAGCAAGCGCGAGCTGTTCGAACAGGCTGACATTCTTACCATCCACCTGGTACTCAGCGAGCGCAGTCGCGGCCTTGTCGATGCGCAGGCGTTGAGCTGGATGAAACCCAGTGCCCGGCTGGTGAACACGGCACGCGGGCCGATTGTGGATGAACAGGCGCTGGTTGAGGCATTGAGCAGCGGGCGACTGGCCGGCGCGGCGCTGGACGTATATAGCCAAGAGCCACTACCGCTTGAACATCCCTTCCGCTCCCTGCCGAATGTGCTGGCAACGCCCCATGTCGGTTATGTGAGCGAACAGAACTACCGGCAGTTCTATCAGCAGATGATCGAAGACATCCAGGCCTGGACGAACGGCGTGCCCATTCGGGTGCTCGGCTGACGCACCGTTTCAGTGCAGGCGCCCACTTGTGGCGAGGGAGCTTGCTCCCGCTGGGGCGCGCAGCGCCCCCAAAATAAGGGAGCGCTACGCACTCCAGCGGGAGCAAGCTCCCTCGCCACACTGTTTAAGCCTGCTTAATCTTATAAGTTTTTGTCCTACAATTTCCCCGAATAAACCCTGCAGGCGCTGGAATCTGTCCTAGACTGATGACCGATGGGTCCGTTCCAAAACAAAAACCCCGCAAAAAATCGAAACTTTCGAACTCTGCCGCAGGTCCAGTTTTAGGTAAGGCGAACATATCCGGTTCAGGCCGCATGCCCGCCCATCCAAACTATTTCAGCTAACCGTGCAACTGGCATACGCCTTGCCAGTTTGTATTGCGCTTGTGCGCCTGGCCGCAGGATGCGGTCAATCGGAGCTGATGGCAGCGGGCCATTAGCCGACCAACGAAACAAGGGGAGTGCATTATGATCAGTGCCGCAGTAGTAACTCAGGGAGAGCGTTTTAGTCAGCCGGCAGGGGGGCCTACATCGTTGGCCGACCTGCCCAACACTGTGCGGCCGATCGTGAGTAAGAACCCGAATCGAAAGAAAGTGCTGTTTGTTACCTCCGAGTTTGCCGACTTGGTGAAGACCGGTGGCCTGGGCGACGTCTCCGCCGCCCTGCCCCGCGCCATGGCGCACCTGCACGATGTGCGGGTGCTGATTCCCGGTTACCCGCAGGTGATGGAAAGCGATAACCCGATCCATATCGTCGGTGAGCTGGGCGGCCACGCGGCACTGCCACCGTGCAAGATCGGGCGCATGGACCTCAAGGACGGCCTGGTCATCTATGTACTGATCTGCCCTGAGCTGTACGAGCGTGAAGGCACGCCCTACGGCGCCAACAATGGCCGCGACTGGCCGGACAACCATATCCGCTTCGCCCGCCTGGGCCTGGCCGCCGCCGACATGGCCGCCAACCTGGCCCAGATTCACTGGTGCCCGGACCTGGTGCACGCCCACGACTGGCCCGCTGGCCTAGCCCCGGCGTATATGCACTGGCGTGGTTCACGCACGCCCACCCTGTTCACCATTCATAACCTCGCCTACCAGGGCGTGGTGAGCCTGGGCTGCACTCCCGAATTGGGCATCCCGCCCCATGCCCTGCAACAGGAAGGCATGGAGTTCTACGGCAAGATGTCGTTCCTCAAGGCCGGCATGGCTTATTCCAGCCACATCACCACGGTCAGCGCCACCTATGCCGAGGAAATCACCACGCCGGAATTCGGCTGTGGCCTCGATGGCTTCCTGGCCAGTAAAACCCAGCAAGGCCTGCTCAGCGGGATTCCCAACGGCATTGACGAAAGCTGGGAAACGTCGACCGACCCCCATCTGACCCATAATTTCAATATTGGTGACTGGGAAGGCAAGGCCATCAACGCCGCCCAAGTGCGCGAGCTGTTCGGCCTGCATGATTCCACCGGCCCGTTGTTCGCCGTGGTGTCGCGCCTGGTCTACCAGAAAGGCCTGGACCTCACCGAAGCGGTCGCCAGCTTCATCGTTGAAAACGGTGGCCAGATCGCGATCATCGGGCGTGGCGAGCCGGAAGAAGAACAGGCCATGCGTGAGCTGGCGCTGCGCTTCCCAGGCCAGGTTGGCGTGCGCATCGGCTTCAACGAGACCGACGCCCGCCGCATGTTCGCCGGCAGCGACTTCCTGCTGATGCCATCGCGCTATGAGCCCTGCGGCCTGAGCCAGATGTATGCCCAGCGTTTCGGCTCGTTGCCGGTAGCGCGCAACACTGGCGGCCTGGCCGACACCATTGAAGACGGCGTCACCGGATTCCTGTTCAACGAATCCACCGTCGACAGCTACAAAGCCGCCCTGGAGCGCGCGTTCAAAGTGTTTTCGTTCCCAGGCCTGCTCAACGCCATGCGCAGCCGCGCCATGACCCAACCCTTCAACTGGTCACAGGCGGTGGAACCCTACGCCGAGCTGTATGAACAACTGGTGGTTAAAGCACTGGGGAAATCGACTAAATAATCAAGAGAGGTCTTCATAGATGCCGTTACGGACTCTGGAAACCTGGCCCCACGGCGCACTGATGCTGGACGCGCAACACACGCGTTTTGCCTTGTGGGCGCCAGACGCGTTTTATGTCAGCGTTGAATTGCAGGACGGGAAATCCATCGCCATGTTGCCCCAGGCAAATGGCTGGTTCGAAGTAGAAGTGGCCTGCCCTGCCGGAACGCTTTACCGCTTCAATATCGACGGCGAACGGGATGTTCCCGACCCCGCCTCCAGGGCCCAGGCGCTGGACGTGCACGGTTGGAGCCGCGTCGTCGACCCGCTTGCGTATGAGTGGCGGCACAGCCACTGGCAAGGCCGCCCCTGGCACGAAGCGGTTATCTACGAACTGCATGTCGGCGCCATGGGCGGTTACGCTGAAGTCGAGAAGCAGCTGCCGCGCCTGGCCGAGCTGGGTGTAACCGCCATCGAACTGATGCCCCTGGCGCAATTCCCCGGTGAGCGCAACTGGGGCTACGACGGGGTACTGCCTTACGCACCCCACTCTACCTACGGCACACCCGAACAACTCAAACACTTGATCGACAGTGCCCACGGGCATGGCCTGGCGGTGATCCTCGACGTGGTCTACAACCACTTCGGCCCGGATGGCAATTACCTGGGCCAGTACGCCAAGGGCTTCTTCCAGGAAGACGTGCACACCCCATGGGGCGCGGGGATTGATTTCGAACGCCGTGAAGTACGGGATTTCTTCCTGGATAACGCATTGATGTGGCTGCTTGAATACCGCTTCGACGGCCTGCGCCTGGATGCCGTACACGCCATCGACAACCCCGAGTTCCTGCGGGAGCTGGCGCAGCGGGTGCGCCAGCAGGTCGACACCGGCCGCCACGTGTGGCTGATGCTGGAGAACGAGCTGAACCAGGCCAGCCTGCTCGAACAGGATTTCGACGCGCAATGGAACGATGACTTCCATAACGTGCTGCACGTACTGCTCACCGGCGAAACCGATGCCTACTACAGCGATTTCGCCGAGCAGCCTACCGTCAAACTGGCACGCTGCCTGGGTGAAGGCTTTATCTACCAGGGCGAGCCCACCCGCCACGGCCATACACGCGGCGAACCCAGTGCGGAGCTGCCGCCGACCGCTTTCGTGGCGTTCCTGCAGAACCACGACCAGATTGGCAACCGCGCCCTGGGCGAACGCTTGCATCAACTGTGCCCGCCCCAGGCGTTGAAGGCAGCGACCGCGCTGTTGCTGCTGTCGCCGATGATCCCGCTGATGTTCATGGGCGATGAAGTCAATGCCGCGCAGCCGTTCCTGTTTTTCACCGACCATCACGGTGAACTGGCGCAGGCCGTCCGTGAGGGCCGACGTAACGAGTTCGCCGATTTCGCCGCGTTTCACGACCCCGAGCAGCGCGAACGGATTCCCGATCCCAACGCATTGACGACCTTCCTGCAATCGAAGCCGTCCCTGGTCGAAAACGAGCATACCCAGCTCTATCGCCACTTGCTGGGCCTGCGCCGTCAATACGTGGTGCCCCATCTGCCCGGCAGCGTGGCCCTGGGCGCGCAGGTGCTGGCGGACAGCGCGGTGACTGCGCGCTGGCGCCTGGGCGATGGCAGCGTGTTGCAAATCGACCTGAACCTGAGCGCCGAGCCCATCGACCAGCCTGCCTCGGCACATGTGATCTTTCAAACGCCTGCCGAGCCCGTGGCGCACCTGCCGCCGTTGAGCGCACGCGTGTCCTTATTCCCCGTCGGAGAAGAGTTTTGAGCGAAGCGAACCTGGAACTACTCGCCAGCCGCGCGGGCCTGGCCGTCGATTGGATCGATGCCAACGGTCGCCCGCAACATGTGCAGCCCGACGCCCTGCGCGCCGTGCTCAAAGGGCTGGGGCACCCGGCCGATACCGAGGCCGAGATCGACGCCAGCCTGCGAGAACTGGAGCAGGCCCAGCAGGACAAGCATCTGCCGCCACTGCTGACCATCGACAGCGGTGAAGGCCTGGACCTGGCGCGTTTCTTTGCACCCGACACGCCGTGCCGCGTCCATCTGGAAAACGGTGAAACCCTGGAGCTGCGTCTGGACGGGGATGCCGTGCTGCCTGGCGTCATCGCCGTGGGCTACCATCAAGCGCATATCGACGGCCAGACGTTTACCCTCGCTGTGGCGCCCGCTCAATGCTATAGCGTGGCCGAAGCGGTCGACACCAACCCCGCCCGCGCCTGGGGCCTGAGCGCCCAGCTCTACTCGTTGCGCCGCCTGGGCGACGGTGGTTTCGGCGACACCCTGGCCCTGGAGCACCTGGCCCGCTCAGCCGCCGAGCGCGGGGCCGACGCCCTGGCGATCAGCCCGATGCATGCCATGTTCAGCGCCGACGCCGAGCGCTACAGCCCCTATTCGCCTTCCAGCCGGCTGTTTCTCAATAGCCTGTATGCCTCGCCGGCCTGCATTTTGGGTGAACGTGAAGTGCGCAATGCCATCGAAACCGCAGGCCTCGCCGAGGAGCTGCATGAGCTGGAACAGCTCACGCTTATCGACTGGCCCGCCGCCGCCAAGGCCAAGCAACGTCTGCTGCGCGCCCTGTATGAAGATTTCCGCCACGGTCACCATCCGCAACACGCTGACTTCCAGAGCTTTCGCCAAAATGGCGGCGAGGCCCTGGAAAACCACTGCCGTTTCGAAGCCGTGCAAGCGTTGCGCGCCGCCGCCGGCGAAGAACTCGATTGGCGCCACTGGCCGCAAGACTGGCGTACACCGCAGAGCCCGGCGCTGGTGCAGTTCGCCGAGGAGCACCGCGAGGAGATCGGCTATTTCGCCTTCACCCAATGGCTTATCGCGCGCAGCCTGCAACGTGCGCAACAGGCCGCGCGTGGCAGCGGCATGGGTATCGGCCTGATCGCCGACCTGGCGGTGGGCGCAGACGGCGCCGGCAGCCAGGCGTGGAGTCGCCAGGATGAATTGCTCGCCGACCTGACCGTCGGCGCGCCACCAGACATTCTCAACCGTGCGGGCCAGGGCTGGGGCATTTCCGCGTTTTCCCCCGAGGGCCTCAAGCGCAACGGTTTCCGCGCCTTCATTGAAATGCTGCGGGCCAATTTCGCCCACGCGGGCGGCCTGCGTATCGACCATGTGATGGGCCTGCAACGCCTGTGGGTCATCCCGAACGGCGCATCGCCGCGCGAAGGCGCCTATTTGTATTACCCGGTGGACGACATGCTGCGCCTGTTGGCCCTGGAATCCCATCGTCACCAAGCCATTGTGCTCGGTGAAGACTTGGGCACCGTGCCCGACGGCCTGCGCGAAAAACTCAGCAGCCGGGCGATCCTCGGCATGCGCGTGTTGTTGTTCGAGCAAAACCATGAGGGCCAGTTCAGGCCTATCCTCGACTGGCCCGACAACGCCCTGGCCACCACCAGCACCCACGACTTGCCGACCCTCAATGGCTGGTGGCACAGCCGCGACATCGAATGGAATATCCAGCTGGGCCTGATCGACGCGCCAACCGTGGACCAATGGAGCGAACACCGCCTGCGCGAACGTCAGGCCCTGCGCCAGGCCTTGAGCCAGGACCCGCAGAACTTCGTCGATGAAATCCGCAACGACACCGACCACATGATCGATGCCAGCGTGCGCTACCTCGGCCACACCCGTGCGCCGCTGGTGTTGCTGCCGCTGGAGGATGCGCTGGGCATGGAGGAACAACCCAACCTGCCCGGCACCACCGACACCCACCCCAATTGGCGCCGCCGCCTGCCAGGCGAAGCGTCCAGCCTGCTCGACAATGTGGGCGCTGCGCGCCGCCTCGAGCTGCTGGCCGTCGCGCGCAACCAAGCTTATGAGCGTGACCGATGAAAGCACTGCCCTTGCGCGCTACCCAGCGCCTGCAATTTCATAAAGGCTTCACCCTGGATGACGCGGTGCCATTAGTGCCGTATTTCGCCCGACTGGGCATCAGCCACCTATATGCCTCGCCCCTGCTCAAAGCCCGTGCCGGTTCGATGCACGGCTACGACGTGGTCGACCCCACCCGCGTCAACCCGGAACTGGGCGGCGAGGCGGCACTGCACCGGCTGGTGGCCGCGTTGCGCGAACACGACATGGGCCTGATCCTCGACATCGTCTCCAACCATATGGCCGTCGGCGGTGCCGATAACCCCTGGTGGCTGGACCTGCTGGAATGGGGGCGCTTGAGCCCCTACAGCGAATTCTTCGATATTCAATGGCACTCCCCGGACCCGCTGCTCAAGGGCCAATTGCTGATGCCGTTCCTTGGCAGCGATTACGGCGAAGCACTGCAGAGCGGCAGCCTGGTGCTGAAGTTTGACGCGGCGCAGGGCGCATTTTACGTCGAGCACTACGAACACCGTTTCCCGATCTGCCCGCGGGACTACGCCCTGGTGCTTGGCGGCGACGAGGAGCTCAAGCCCTTGGCCGATCGCTTCGCCACCCTGGCTTATCAGGATGACGCCTACGCCGAAGCCGCCCTGCTCAAACAGGCCTTGGCTGAGCGCGCCAGCGAACTGCTGCCCGCCATCGAACAGCGCCTCGCCGCGTTCGACGGGCGTACACCGGAAGGTTTCGCGCGCCTGCATCAACTGCTGGAACAACAAAGCTACCGCCTGGCCAGTTGGCGCACGGCGGCGGACGACATCAACTGGCGCCGTTTCTTCGATGTGAACGAGCTGGGCGGCCTGCGCGTGGAGCGCACGGCGGTGTTCGAGGCCACCCACGGCAAGATTTTCGAGTTGATCAGCGCAGGCTTGATCGATGGCCTGCGCATCGACCACATCGACGGGCTGGCCGACCCGCGCGGTTACTGCCGCAAGCTGCGGCGCCGGGTGGATGCATTGTCGCCGCAGAAGCATTTGCCGATCTTCGTGGAGAAGATCCTCGGTGAAGGCGAGACCCTGCGCGAAGACTGGCAAGTGGACGGCACCACCGGCTACGAATTCATGAACCAACTGTCGTTGCTGCAACACCATCCGGACGGTTTCGCGCCGCTGGCCGAGTTGTGGTCACGCCACAGCGAACGGCCTTCGGCATTTATCGAAGAAGCCCGACTGGCGCGCCAGCAGATTCTCAATGGCTCGTTGGGCGGCGATTTCGAAAGCGTGGCCCAGGCGCTGTTGCAAGTGGCGCGTGACGACGTAATGACCCGCGACCTGACCCTGGGTGCGATCCGTCGCGCCTTGCAGGAACTGATCGTGCACTTCCCGGTGTACCGCACCTATATCAGCGCACGCGGGCGCAGCGCGGCTGACGACAAAGTGTTCCAGCAGGCCATGGACGGCGCGCGCAGCACCCTGAGCGAAGGTGACTGGCCGGTGCTCGATCACCTGGAAAAATGGCTCGGTGGGCAACCCTGGCGCAATCGCCCGCTGGGCCGCGAGCGCAAGATGCTCAAGCATGCCTGCGTGCGCTTCCAGCAACTGACCTCGCCCGCCGCCGCCAAGGCCGTGGAAGACACGGCGTTCTACCGTTCGGCGGTGCTGTTGTCGCGTAACGATGTGGGCTTCAGCACGGAGCAGTTCAGCGCGCCGTTGGCCGATTTTCACGCGGTCAACCAGCAGCGGCTGCAGTGCTTTCCGCACAACCTGCTGGCCACCGCCACCCACGACCATAAACGCGGCGAAGATACCCGCGCCCGTCTGGCGGTGCTGAGCGAGTGCGCTTCCTGGTATGCCGAGCAGGTCGAACACTGGCGCAGCCTGGCCGCGCCGCTGCGCGACAGCGCCGACAGCCCTTCGGCAGGCGATGAACTGATCCTGTATCAGGTGCTGCTCGGCAGCTGGCCGCTGGAGCCGAACCCCGACCTTGAGGCCTATCAGCAACGCCTGTGGCAATGGCAACAAAAAGCCCTGCGCGAAGCCAAGCTGCAGAGCAGTTGGAGCGCGCCCAATGAGGCCTACGAACAGGGCGTCGAAGCGTTCCTGAAGCGCGTGTTGCTCAGTGAGGCCGGCGCCCCGCTGCGCAGCGCCCTTACCGCTGCGGCCGAGGCGATTGCACCCGCTGGTGCCTTGAACGGGCTGGCGCAGTCTTTGCTTCACCTGAGCGTGCCGGGCGTGCCGGATGTCTATCAAGGCGATGAGTTCTGGGACTTCAGCCTGGTAGACCCGGACAACCGCCGCCCGGTGGACTTCCAGGCGCGGCAACGCGCTTTGGAGGCGCCAGTGGACACCGCTGAACTGTTGGCCAACTGGCGCGACGGGCGTATCAAACAGGCGCTGATCGCACAGGTACTGACCTTGCGCAAGGCTAACCTCGAGCTGTTCAGCGACGGTGCCTACACTGCCCTGGAGGTGGTTGGGCAACAGGCCGAGCACGTCGTGGCCTTCTGCCGCGAACACCAAGGCAACCATGTGCTGGTAGTGGTGCCACGTTGGTCCCGGCGCTTGCTCGAAAATGCGCTGCAGCCGTTGATTCCTGCGCAGGTTTGGGGCGATACGCGGGTGAAGTTACCGTTCGCCGCCGCAACGCAAAACTGGAAGGGACTTTTTCAGACGAGCGTAGTCACACCAGACAAGGAGCTGTTGATCAGCGCTGCCCTGGGGGATTTCCCGGTCAATGTCTTTATCAATTCCGATAGTCAAGAAAGCTGAACATTTTCTCTGAGGAGTGTGTGATGAGTAATGAAGACAAACGCATCCGCGAACTGGCGCATCAGATCTGGGAGTCCGAAGGCAAGCCTCACGGTGAAGATGCCCGTCATTGGGAGATGGCGCGCAAGCTGGCCGAAGCCGAGGCGCTGACGCCAAGCAAGCCCAAGCCGGCCGCCAAGCCGAAGACGGCCCCAAAGGCAACGGCCAAAGCCAAGCCGGCTGAGCCTGCCGCCGCCAAACCGGCGCCAAAGAAGCCCGCTGCGCCGAAAAAGCCCAAACCTCCCGCTCATTGATCGCCGCGCCCCCTGACTGCCTTGCTGTCGGGGGAGCTTTTATCTCTTTACGTCATACGCTGAATAACTGTCAGTACGGCCGCGTTCGGCCCGAAAAAAAGAATCCCTGCAGGAGCAACACCATGAGCAAGCCCGAAAAAGCCTCAACGACGCCGGACCACGAGCCGTCGCGGATTCGTGAAGGTTTGCCCTTCCCTCTTGGCGCCACCTGGGACGGCCTGGGCGTCAACTTCGCGCTGTTTTCGGCCAACGCCACCAAGGTCGAACTGTGCCTGTTCGATGATGCTGGCGAGGTGGAACTGGAGCGCATCGAACTGCCCGAATACACCGACGAGATCTTCCACGGCTACCTGCCCGACGCCCACCCCGGGCTGATCTACGGCTACCGTGTGTACGGTCCCTACGACCCGGCCAACGGCCATCGTTTCAACCACAACAAATTGCTGATCGACCCCTATGCCAAGCAACTGGTGGGCGAACTCAAATGGTCCGAAGCCCTGTTCGGCTACACCATCGGCCACCCCGACGACGACCTCAGCTTCGACGAGCGCGACAGTGCGCCCTTCGTGCCCAAATGCAAGGTCATCGACCCGGCGCACACCTGGGGCAATGACCAGCCGGTGCGCGTGCCGTGGGACCGCACCATCATTTACGAGACCCACCTGCGCGGCATCAGCATGCGCCACCCTTCGGTGGGCGAATCCGTGCGCGGTACCTGCGCCGGGCTGATGGAAGATGACGTGCTCAAGCACATCCGCCAGTTGGGGGTTTCTTCGGTCGAGCTGTTGCCGGTCCACGCCTTCGTCAACGACCAGCATTTGCTGGAAAAAGGCATGACCAACTACTGGGGCTACAACAGCATCGCGTTTTTTGCGCCCGACCCGCGCTACCTGGCCAGCGGCAAGATCGCCGAGTTCAAGGAGATGGTCGCGCACCTGCATGAGCAGAAGCTCGAAGTGATCCTCGATGTGGTCTACAACCACACCGCCGAAGGCAACGAGCGCGGCCCTACCCTGTCGATGCGCGGCATCGACAATGCCTCGTACTACCGGTTGATGCCCGATGACAAGCGCTTCTACATCAATGATTCCGGCACCGGCAACACCCTGGACCTGAGTCACCCCTGCGTGCTGCAGATGGTCACCGACTCCTTGCGTTACTGGGCCACCGAGATGCACGTCGACGGCTTCCGCTTCGACCTTGCGACGATTCTGGGGCGCTACCGCGACGGCTTCGACGAACGTCACAGCTTCCTCGTGGCATGCCGCCAGGACCCGATCCTGCGCCAGCTCAAATTGATCGCCGAACCCTGGGACTGCGGGCCCGGCGGCTATCAGGTGGGCAACTTCCCACCCGGCTGGGCAGAATGGAACGACCGTTTCCGCGACACCGTGCGTGCGTTCTGGAAAGGCGACGACGGCCAATTGGCGGACTTCGCCGGGCGCATGACGGCCTCGGGCGAGATGTTCAACCACCGTGGGCGCCGACCTTACAGCTCGGTGAATTTCATCACCGCCCACGACGGTTTTACCCTGCACGACCTGGTGTCGTACAACGACAAGCACAACGAAGCCAACGACGAAAACAACCAGGACGGCAGCAACAATAACCTGTCGTGGAACCATGGCGTCGAAGGCCCTACCGACGATCCGGAAATCAATGAGCTGCGCCTGCGCCAGATGCGCAACTTCTTCGCTACCCTGCTGCTGGCCCAAGGCACGCCGATGATCGTGGCCGGCGATGAATTCGCCCGCACCCAGCACGGCAACAACAATGCCTACTGCCAGGACAGCGAAATCGGTTGGGTCAACTGGGACCTGGACGACGACGGCAAGGCGCTGCTCAAGTTCGTCAAACGCCTGATCAAGTTGCGCCTGGCTTACCCGATCCTGCGTCGTGGGCGCTTCCTGGTCGGCGACTACAACGAAGACATTGGCGTGAAGGACGTCACCTGGCTGGCGCCGGATGGCAATGAAATGACCACTGAGCAGTGGGAAGACAGCAACGGTCGTTGCCTGGGCATGCTGATGGATGGCCGCGCCCAGGAGACCGGGATTCGTCGTGCCGGTGCCGATGCCACTCTGTTGCTGGTGGTGAATGCCCATCACGACATGGTCAATTTCCGCCTGCCACCGGTGCCACAGGGCGAGTTCTGGAATTGCCTGCTCGATACCAACGACCCTGCGGTGCGTGGCCAGGAGCGCTTTGACTTCGAACACGAGTACGCTGCCACCGGCCGCTCGCTGCTCCTGTTTGAGCTGCAACACGACGACGAGGTGTGAGATGGCGTTGCACGGATTCCTTTCCGGCTACCGGGGCTATGCGGACACGCAAGCCCTGGGCAAGGCCTTGAAGGACCTTCAGGAAGAAGGCCTGGACCAACTGCCGTTGCCCGGCAGCGGCCAGACGCTTTCGCGCTATAGCGGGCTGGCGCAAGTCGCCGGCCATGACCTGCGCCTGTGCAAGCTGTTCGAAGGCCACACCGATGCGCTGGCGATCATTGCTGAACTCGACAGCCCGCTGCCGCCCTTGGGCAGCACCTGGGGGATGTGGGCCGCCGAGCCGCCGAGCGCCAAGGTGCGCGTGCGGCGCGACGGCCAGCGCTTGATCGTCGACGGGCGTAAAGCCTGGTGTTCCGGTGCGTCCGTGGTCTCGCACGGGTTGTTGACCGCGTGGGACGAGGAGGACCGTCAGCAACTGGTGGCCGTGGAAATGGACCAGCCGGGCGTTACGGTAACGGATGAAGGTTGGGATGCGGTGGGCATGGCCGCCACCGGCAGTGTCGAGATCGTCTTCAGCGAGGCCAGGGGCCTCGCAGTCGGCGGGCCCGGCGACTATCTGGCGCGCCCGGGGTTCTGGCATGGCGGCATTGGCATTGCGGCGTGTTGGTATGGCGCGGCGCAGCGCCTGGCCGAAGTGCTGCGCGAGCAATGCAGCAAGCACCCTGAGCCGCATGCCCTGGCCCACCTCGGCGCGGTGGACAGTGCATTGAACAGCGCAGCCTGCGTGCTGCGCGCCAGTGCCGAGCAGATCGACCGGGCACCGACCGCCGATGCCCGGTTGCTGGCCCAGCAAGTGCGCGCGTGCGTCGAGGAAACCGTCGAGCAGGTGATCCAGCATGTCGGCCGTGGTGTAGGCGCGGGGCCTTACTGCAAGGACCCGCACTTCGCCCAATTGATGGCGGACTTGCCAGTGTACGTACGCCAAAGCCACGCCGAACGCGACTTGGCCGCCCTGGGCATGCAGGTCGCCGGCGAACCTTCAGGGAGGTGGCAGTTATGAAACCCAACCCGATTGTCGGCCAAGGCACCTCCCTACATTACTGGCAAACCTCGTCGCGCCTTGCTGAACTGCCGCATATCAGCGTTGAGCAACTGGTACCGGAGGGGCACCGTGCGGTCATCATCGCCCCGCACCCGGACGATGAAGTGCTCTGCTGCGGCGGTTTGCTGCAAGGCCTGGCCGATCTGGGCCGGCCCATTCAGTTGATCTCGGTCACCAACGGCAGCGCCAGCCATCCAGGCTCGCAACGCTGGCCGGTGCAACGCCTGAGCGTGGTGCGCCCCCAGGAGTCGGCCCAGGCCCTGCATCGCCTGGGCTTGCCGATGCACAGTCTGAAGTGGCTGCGCGCCGGGTTCACCGACAGCAAAGTTGCCGAGCGCGAGGCAGAACTGGCCGTGTTCATCCAGCGCTACCTCAAACCCGACGACGTGGTGTTCGCCACCTGGCGCGAAGACGGTCATTGCGACCATGAGGCTGTCGGCCGCGCCAGTGCGAAAGCCGCCCAGGCCGTGGGCGCCACCTTGTACGAACTGCCCGTGTGGACCTGGCACTGGGCGACCGCCGAAGACGGCATGGTGCCGTGGCACCGTGCGCGCAAGATCCCTTTGACGCCCGAGAGGGTGGCGCGCAAACGCCATGCCATCCACGCCTTCGCCAGCCAGCTGGAGGGCGACCCCCAGATCGGCCTGCCACCCGTGCTGGCGCCCTATGTGGTGGAGCGCTTGTTGCAACCTTTTGAAGTGGTGTTCGTTTGAGTGTGACAACCCCCTATTTCGACCAGATGTTCGCCGGCAACGACGACCCCTGGGCGTTCCGCCAGCGTTGGTACGAACGGCGCAAGCGCGCCATGACCCTGGCGGTACTGACGCGCGCGCGTTATGCCTCGATCTTCGAACCGGGCTGTGCGAACGGCGAGTTGAGCGCCGAGCTGGCGGCGCGCTGTGATCGCTTGCTGTGCTGTGACACGGCGAGCGCTGCGGTGACGCTGGCCAAGAAGCGGCTCGCAGGGTTTTCCAACGTACAGGTGGAGCAATGCCGGTTGCCCGAACAGTGGCCATCGGGGCAATTCGAGCTGATCGTGTTAAGTGAGCTGTGTTACTACCTTGACGCCGCTGATCTCGAGCGCCTGATTGACCGCTGCCTCGACACCTTGACGGATGACGGCCAACTGCTGGCGTGCCATTGGCGCCCGCCCATTGAAGGCTGCCCGCAAACTGCTGAACAGGTCCACGCCTTGCTCCAGCAGCGGCTGGGCCTGCATTCGGTCGTGCGTCACCATGAAGAAGATTTCCTGCTCGACCTGTGGGGCCGCGACGGCGCCTCGGTCGCCAGCCTTGAAGGCCTGGGATGATTGGCATTCTGATTCCAGTGCACAACGAAGAAGCGTTGCTGGGCGAGTGCCTGAGGGCTGCACAAGTAGCCGCCCGTCATTCGGATCTGCACGGCGAAGCGGTACAGATCCTGGTGGTGCTCGATAGCTGCAGCGACGGCAGTGAAGCCATTGCCCGCGCGCACGGGGTGCATAGCCTGGCGGTGCAGGCGCGTAATGTCGGGCATGCCCGTGGGGTTGGCGCGCAACATCTGCTGAACCTGGGCGCGCGCTGGATCGCCTGCACCGACGCCGACAGCCTCGTGGCTCCGGACTGGCTGGTGGCGCAACTGGCGCTGGGCTGCGACGCCGTGTGCGGCACCGTGACCGTGGACGCCTGGAGTGCAGACTTCGACGCGGCGGCGCAGATTCGCTATCACCAGGCTTACCAGGCCCGCGACGGGCATCGGCATATCCACGGCGCCAACCTCGGCGTAAGCGCCAGCGCCTATCTGCAGGCCGGTGGCTTTGAACCCCTGGCGTGCCATGAAGATGTGCAGTTGGTGCGCAACCTGGAACGTTGCGGTGCGTCCATCGCCTGGAGCCACAGCCTGCAAGTGATCACCAGCGCCCGCCTGGAGTGTCGCGCCCAGGGTGGTTTTGGTGACTATTTGAAGAGCCTGGTGCAGGTTTCGTAAAAAGAACCACATTTCTTGTCTATGCTTATAACCCACTGCATAGCGCTCCAGGATCGGAGCGCCGCGCACTCACCTCAGCAGAGCCTGGGATGAGCACACACGCTTGAACCGACAAGGATGTAATACCCCATGAAAACCGCCTCGTTAAGCGAGGGCCGTCGCGGCCCCGCGCAAATCTGGAACAGCGCGCCGCAGTTGGCGCATATTCCCGCTATCTCGCTGAGCAGCCTGGTACCGCCCGGCGCCCGGGTGGTGGTGATTGCCCCTCACCCCGGCGATGAAGTGCTCGCATGCGGGGGCCTGCTGCAGCTGCTCAGCACCCGCGCGCACCCGTTGAAATTAATTTCCATCACCGATGGCAGCGCCAGCCACCCTGGCTCCCAGGTCTGGTCGGCCAACCGCCTGAGCGCGGTGCGCCCCCAGGAAAGCGCCGAGGCCCTGCGCCGCTTGGGCGTGCCACTGCACAGCCTGAAATGGATTCGTGGCGGCTTTCGCGATAACGCCCTGGCCAGCCATGAACAACCGATCAGCCAATTCATCGCCCGCTACCTGCAGCCAGGTGATGTGGTGTTCACCACCTGGCGCCATGATGGCAACGATGACCACGAAGCCGTCGGCCGTGCCAGCGCCAACGCGTGCAAATTGGTGGGCGCGCAACTCTATGAACTGCCGATGTGGGCCTGGCACTGGCCGGCACGCGAAGGCTCGGTGATCCCTTGGCAACGCGCGCGCAAGTTGTGCCTCGACACTTGGAGCGTGGCGCACAAGCTGCACGCCGTGCACGCCTACGCCAGCCAGCTGATGGGCGACCCCGCGATCGGCCTTGCGCCAATGCTTGCCCAGGTGTTGCTGGAGCGCATGCGCGAGCCCTACGAAATTGTGTTCATCTAGGCAAAGGTGGCAAAACGCCGGTACCCAGCGCATGAAAATTTCGTTAACTGATTCATCTCGTAGGCTTTTTCCCACAGACTCAATCTGCCACACTGATGCGAATAATTATCAACAGATTTATTATTCGCTAAGGATGGCGTTCAGGGAGAGCTACATTCATGTCTGTGCGACACCATGGCGGCAAAGGGTTTTCACCGAGTTCGGTAGCAATGGCTATCTGCCTGACCACCACCCAGGCGACCTTCGCGGCCGAAGCCGACGCCCCGCCCACTACCATTGAGCTCGGCGCTACCGAGGTTTCGGGGCACCAGCTTGGCGAAACCACTGAAGGCAGCGAGTCGTACACCACCGGTTCGATGAAAACCGCAACCAAACTGCCCCTGACCCTGCGTGAAACCCCACAGGCCGTCACCGTGATTACCCGTCAACGCATGGATGACCAGGCGATGACCAGCATCAATGATGTGGTCAACGCCACGCCAGGACTGTTCCTCAACTACTCCAGCGGCCCCGGTCGGCAGGGCTACACCGCGCGTGGTTTCAACGTCGACAACCTCATGTACGACGGCATTCCCAGTGGCTATGACGGCGTTAACGTCGGTGCCCAGCCGAACCTGGCGATGTTCGATCGCGTCGAGGTGGTTCGCGGTGCCACTGGCCTGGTGACCGGCGCCGGTAACCCCTCGGCGGCGATCAACCTGATTCGCAAGCGGCCCCTGGCCGAGCAGAAAGTCACCTTGACCGGCGCCGCCGGCAGTTGGGACGACTACCGTGGCGAACTCGACGCGTCCAGCCCGCTCAATGACAGCGGCACCTGGCGTGGCCGAGTGGTCACCTCTTACCGCGACGCCAACAGTTTCATCGACAAGGCCGAGCAGGATCACGGTTTATTCTACGCCGTGACCGAAGCCGACCTGAGCGAAGACACCCGCCTGACCCTCGGCTACTCCAACCAGAAAGACAAGACCAACTACTTCTGGGGCTCGTCGATGATCGGCCTGGACGGTCATCACCTCGACCTGTCGCGTTCGTACAATCCCGGCACCGACTGGGAGAACAAAGACCAGGAAATCAACACCGTCTTCGTCGAACTGCGCCAGCAACTGGCCAATGATTGGGCGCTGCAGGTCAACGCCAACTATGCCGTACAAGACGCACTGTTTTCCGGCTCCTACCAGTCGCGCTGGACAGACAATACCCTGGCCCGCACCGTGTACCAGTCCGCCGCCGATGAAAAGCAGGCCGGGTTCGACGCCTTTGCCAGCGGCCCGTTCCAGGCGTTCGGGCGCACCCATGAGCTGGTCGTGGGCGCCAGCAAGCGCATCTACGATCTGACCACCCGCAACTACAGCCCGTACGATCTGAATTGGCCGATCAACGCCGGCAAACCGAATTTTACCCACACCAACACTCAGCGCGATGTCACCACCCAGGACGGCGTGTACGTCACCACCCGACTGAGCCTGGCCGACCCGCTCAAGCTGATCCTTGGCGGGCGCCTGGACTGGTATGACTACGACAACCGCGATGGCGACGGCGACTATAAAGTCACCCGTAACCTCACCCGCTACGCGGGCCTGATCTACGACCTGGACGACCAGCACTCGGTGTATGCCAGCTACAGCGACATCTTCACGCCGCAACGTGAAAAAAGCACCGGCGCCACCCCGCTCAAGCCCATCGTCGGCAAAAACTATGAAGTCGGCATCAAGGGCGAATACCTGGGCGGCGCGCTGAATGCGAGCGTGGCGCTGTTCCGGATCGACCAGGAAAACCGCGCCGTGCAGATCGTCGTGCCGGACTGCCCACAGGCCTCCTGCTACCAGGCCTCGGGCGAGATTCGCAGCCAGGGTATCGACTTCGAACTGCAGGGCGCCTTGACCGAGAACTGGCAGGTCGGCGGTGGCTACACCTATGCGCGCACCCACACCCTCAAGGACGCCGCCAACCCGCAGAAGGTCAACAAGCAGTTCGACACCGACACCCCGGAGCACCTGTTCAAGGTCACCACCCGCTACAACTTCCAGGGCCCGCTGGAAAAACTCCGCGTGGGCGGCAACGTCTCCTGGCAGAGCCGCATGTACAACGACATCCAGCTGGCGGACGGCAGCACCTATCGCCTCAAACAAGGCGGCTACGCCGTCACCGACCTGATGGCCGGCTACCGGGTCAACCAGAATCTGGACCTGCAGCTCAACGCCAACAATATCTTTGATCGGCACTACTACCAGTCCATTTCCGACGCGGTCACCTATGGCGGCGATTCCTACGGCAGCCCACGCAACATGATGCTGACGGCCAAGTACAGCTTCTGATCGTCATCCGCGGCTGCCCGCTCGGGCGGCCGTGCTTAAGTCTCCTCTCGACTTGCCGATAACCGTCTGTCGGGTTTAGTCCGGCCCCCTTCGCCACACCGGCTTTTCCTGCGGCCAGCGTGGCACGCCGCATGCTTGGTTCCTGGCCAAACCACATGGAGTACACGTGAATGCTCAACCGCACACGCTTTATGGAGCACTACCGCAAGGCCGACCGCATCATGCTGGCGTTGATCTGGCTGATGTTCCTGTTCTCCCTGGGCCTGGCGTTCTGGCATGACACCTTCACCCAGGCGCTGATCGTCGGGGGCGGCACCGGCGTGGTGCTGACCGCGCTCTACCGCGCCATTGGAGGCACCCGTGTGATGCGGTGTGTGCTCGGTGCCGGCCTGATGGTGATGGCGGCCTTGCACATCAATCAGGCGCAGGGGGTGATCGAGGCGCACTTCGGTATTTTCGCGCTGCTGGCGGTGCTGACGTTCTACCGTGACTGGCTGCCGATCCTGGTGGCGGCGCTGACCATCGCCGTGCATCACCTGGTCTTCCATGCCCTGCAGCATCAAGGCCTGCCCGTGTTCGTGATGGCGCATCATGGCGGCTGGACGATGATCTTCGTGCACGCGTTCTACGTGGTGATGGAAACGATCGCCCTGCTCTACCTCGCCGTGCACAGCCACGCCGAGGCGGTCGAAAGCCAGGAAATGCTCGAAAAAATGCTCGCTGTCACCTCGCAATTCGAAGCCGAAACCGCCCAGGGTGAAGACAAGGTGCGCGTGTCCCTCGCCAAGCGCTTCGACCACTTCCTGCAGCAACTCACCCACCTGATCGACGGCGTCGCACGCGACTCCCATGGCCTCGGCCAACTCGGCCAGGAACTGGCCACGACCAGCGGCACCCTGGAAAAAGGCGCGCGGCATCAACTAACGCAGATCAATGAGATGACCGGCTCGATGCAGCGCATGGAAGACGCCATGGGCCATATCACCCTGCACGTCGAACAAGCGGTGGAACACGCCGGCCAGGCCAGCGAGCAGATTGTGCGCGGCCAGGAAAGCGTTGGCCGCGCCCGGCATGAAATCACCCAACTGGCTTCGCGCATCAATGGCACGCAATCCACCGTACAGTCGTTGGCGGTGCAGGCCGAGCAAATCGGCTCGGTGCTGGAGGTGATCAGCAGCATCGCCAACCAGACCAACCTGCTCGCCCTCAATGCCGCCATCGAAGCCGCCCGCGCCGGCGAGCAAGGCCGTGGCTTTGCAGTGGTCGCCGACGAAGTGCGCAGCCTGGCCCAACGCACCGCCCTCTCCACCCAGGAAATCAAGACCATCATCGAAGGCCTGCAGCAAGGCAGCCGCCAGGCCGTCGAAGCCATGCACGACAGCCGCCAGGGCGTGGAGCGGTGCGTGGAAGACAGCCAGATGGCCGTCGACATGCTGCGCGCCGTGGGCGAAGACATCGCGCATATCGACCAACTCAATGGCCGCATCGCCACCACCACCCGCGAGCAGACCTCGGCAAACCTGGAAATTGTCGAGCGCCTGCAATCGGTGCAGCACATCGCGCAAAACACCGCCGACGACGTGGAAACCCTGGCCCGCAGCAGCGAACGCCTGCCACCAATTGCCGTGCGCCTGGATGCGCTGGGGCGCAGATTTCACCCCTGAGTCATGCCATCGGGGCAGCAGCCGAAGCCTCTCTAACTGCAGCCCCGCGCTCCAAATGTGGGAGGGGGCTTGCTCTAATGCCCGCCAGTTAAGGCGACACCGAACCTGTGGCGAGGGAGCTTGCTCCCGCTGGACTGCGCAGCAGTCCCATTGTTTGGGGCCGCTTCGCGCCCCAGCGGGAGCAAGCTCCCTCGCCACAAGTTAGTTCTCGATCCTGCTATTTCTTAACTGACTGGCATTAGGGCAAGCCCCCGATGGCGGCCTGAAACTAGCGAACAACTGTACCTGCGCAACTGCAGGTCATCGCCTCCCGCTCGCGCACTACGAAACTCCTGAACCTTCCGCCGGTCGATGCTTTCAAGAGGCCGACAGTGCCTCGGGTGCTTTGTGTGTGTAGTGAATGCCTGCGGAGACGGCCATGAAAGAAGCCATTAGCGATTTGCCCGGCCCTATAAAACGACAGGCTGACCGAATTTTGCGTGAGATCGAACTGGCAGGGTCGATGATCCTGGCCGTCAAAAGCGGTGCCAAAGCCCAGGGGTTCGTGCTGGGCATTACCTGCTGTGAAGGGCTGACTTCGGAGCGCTGCGAGCAGTTGGCAAGCCATTTCGACAGCGTGGTAGAACAGAGGCTGAGGGCCCTGACATTGGGCCTGTAAGGTCAGGCGCATGACCGCTGTGCGCGCGTAGATTGGATCCACGGCAGCCCCGGCACCGGCCGCCCTTTAAAAGCGGCGAACAACCTCCTACACTGCCGGGAATTTCCCTTCATCTGCGCAGCCTCGCTCTTCTGCCCGACTCGCATCAGGATTTACAGACATGCGCCTGCCCGATTTCATCCTGGAAAACCTCGAGCCAATCTTGCAAGCCTGGGAAGATTTCGCCAGAACCATCGAGACACCGGGCGAGGAACTCGACAGTGTCGGGCTGCGCGACCATGCCGAGCAGATGTTGCGGGCCATCGTCAGCGACCTGCGAACCAAGCAGACCCGCCAGGAACAAATAGCCAAGGCCCAGGGCCAGGCACCGACGGACGATCAGGAAACCGCGGCGGAAACCCATGCCATGACGCGGCTGATGGCGGGTTTCACCATCGATCAGATGGTCTCGGAATACCGCGCGCTGCGCACCAGCGTGGTCAGCCAGTGGATGCGCCAGATCAAGGACGGCACCCCGATCAATGTCGACGACATGACCCGCTTCCACGAAGCCATTGATCAGGCCCTGGCCGAGTCCGTCGCCAGCTACTCCCGCGCGGTCGAGGCGTCACGCAATATGTTCCTGGGCATCCTTGGCCACGACTTGCGCACCCCGCTCGGCGCGATCCTGCTGGGGTCCGACGTGCTACGCCGTTCACAGGACGCCGGCGCCCGCGCGACCAAAATCGCCAACCAGATCTACACCAGCGTACGCCGCGCGAGCCAGATCGTCGGCGACCTGCTCGACCTGACCCGCTGCCAGATGGGGCCGGGCATCCCGGTCAAAACCGCCGATATCGACCTTTCACCGCTGTGCCAACGCGTCATAGAAGAAATCCGCACCTTTCATCCTGAAGCTATCGTGATGTTCGACGCCAAAACCTCGGTTGCCGGGCAATTCGACGGCCCGCGCATGGAGCAGGTCTTCTCGAACATCGTCAGCAATGCGGTGCAGCATGGGGACACCACCCGGCCGATCCAAGTCGAGCTGGGCATACGCGAGGGCTTCGCGGTCTTCACCGTGCACAACAGCGGTGAAGCGATCCCCGAGGACGTCCTCCCGTTCATCTTCAACCCCATGGGCCGCTTCTCCCAGCGTACCGCGATCAATCACGGCCCCACGGAGGGGTTGGGTTTGGGCCTGTTCATTGCCTCGGAAATCGTGGCGTCTCATGGTGGGTCGATTGAGGTGAGTTCTGATACGGAACAGGGCACGGTGTTTAGTGTGCGAGTGCCGATCGATAAACCAGAGAACAGCGTTGCCTGAGAAACGAGCGGCGCCCCGATTCGCGAGAGGGGTAACCACTATGGAATACGACGAAAAGCTGATAGAGGAAGCCGTGCTGGCCCTGCTGACAGTCTTCAGCACCGATGACGGAAACTCTTGGAAGGGGCACGATTTTCAGATAATGAACCGATTACATGAACAGGGCTTTATCGATAACCCGGTAAACAAGAACAAATCGGTCTGGTTGACGCCACAAGGGCTGGAGCGCGGTCGGGAACTGGCTGATCGGCTGTTTGGGACGAGGGCTTAGGTCAAGGACAACCTGTACCTTAGTCGACATAACGCGGCCGCGATTGCCGCACCGCCCCCACTCCCTTATCCTCGACGCTCCCGTCCGACCGAATCCGGAGCCGCCATGGACCTCGCCACCCTCGCCCTCTTCCTGCCCGCCTGCTTTGCCCTGAACATGGCGCCCGGCCCCAACAACCTGCTGTCGGTGAGCAACGCCACCCGCTACGGCTACCGCACTTCCTGCCTCGCCGGTCTCGGCCGTTTGCTGGCCTTCGCCGGCATGATCGCCCTCGCCTCCGCCGGGTTGGCGGTGGTGCTGCAAACCTCGGAGTTGTTGTTCTATGGGATCAAGCTGCTTGGTGCGGCGTATCTGTTTTACCTGGCCTATCAGCTGTGGCGCGCAGACCCGCGGGCAGAAGCGGAAATAACCGCCAGCAAGGTGGGCTTATGGGCCTTGGTACGGCAAGAGTTTCTGGTGGCGGCGGGCAACCCCAAAGCCATCCTGATCTTCACCGCCTTCCTCCCGCAGTTCGTGGTGCCCGGCCAACCTATTACCGCGCAATTCGCCCTGCTGGGCGCAATGTTCCTGGCCCTGGAATGGATCGCCATCAGCGTCTACGCCTATATGGGCCTGCATATGCGCCGCTGGTTTGCCGAGCCTGGGGGTAAGCGGATCTTCAATCGGTGCTGCGCGGGGTTGTTGTCGGCGGCCGCAACGGTGTTGTTGACGGCGCGCCGGGCGTAACTCCCGCGCCTGCAGGCGCCCTACCCTTTGGTCAAATCAACCAAGGGCGTCTGCCGCACCTCAGTCTCGCGCCCGGCCTGAATCTCGCTGACCTGCTTCAAGGCCTTGTCCACAGCCACCTTATCCACCAACAAGCTGTAGCTGATGCGGAACTGCTTGTGTTCCTTGGGCCCAATGGTGGGTACCAGGTTCAGTGGCCGCTGATAACGGCGGTTGTAGGAAAAACTCGTCCCCGGCTCCAGCCCCGTGACATAGCCCTGCCCTTGAGTATCGGTGTTCTTCCACAGGGAAAACACCGGCAACGTCTGCGTATTGAAACCGACCGACACGCCCAGGCTGCCAGCTTTGTTATGCAGCACGGTCAAGGTATCGCCCTTGGCATCGGCATAGGGCACCACGTTGTAGACCGTTTCGTCGTAGTCCTTGGTGGGTGCGCGGTAGGTTTGCCAGTCGGCCAATTCGCCCTTGGCCTTGTCGTTGAACGGCGACACCTGCTTCACCGGTGCGGCAAAACGCGCGCCCTGCTCCAGGAACGGGGTGCTGAAGTTACTGTGATACAGCGCCTGGTATTCCTTCGGATAGTCGCCGTTGTTGGTCAGGGTGTCGTTGAGAGCGAACACTACACTGCCGGGCTCGGTGACCAGTTCGGTCGCCACTGAAAAATCGACCTTCTTGAACGCCTGCTCTTTCAGTTCGCCGCGCAGGGTGATGGCGTACGGCGGCTTTTCATCGATGTGCAGGGTGACTTTGTTCGCAGGAATATTCGCGGCCCTGCCATGCAGCGTCAGCAATTCGCCGTTGTCGATGCCAGGGTGACCGACCCATTCATAGCCGCAACGGGTGACCAGCTCATTGAACCCTTCCAACCAGCCCAGCCCGCCGCGACCATTGAGCTCAATGAAGGAAGGATTGACCACTTCCTTGACCGGCGAATCCCACCCCATGCGCACATCGCCGACCGAAGCCTGCAACACGTTCATACCGCGAGTCGGCACCACCGAGAGCTTCATCGTGCCGTTATCGATGTCGACAATGCTCACCCCCTCCTGCCGACCGCCGTGCAGCGTGCGCAGGGTAACGCTGAAGGGTTTGTCGGTTTGTACGCCGAGTTGCTGGCTGGTGACCTGCCAATTCTGCGCGGCTTTGTCGGTGTCGAGGAGCACATAGTCCCAGGCCATGGCGTGGGAGGCGGCGGAGAGTGCGGTGAGGGCGACAGCGAATTTGAGTGGGGTCATGGCGGTAGCCTTTCTTGGAGTTGTGGCAGTTTTATAGACTCGATTAAACGTTTCAGCAAGCGTAAAAGGCGAGACGGTGAAGGGAAATGCCGAGCAGGGAGTGAAACTGATTGGGAGGGTTAGTCGATGTCATTGCGATGAGACTGGAGCGTAAAAGGAATGGATTTCAGCGTATCAATGCTGTTTACAACCTCAAGGTTGATCCTCCAGCGCGTTGACGCTTATAGTCCGCCCCGTCGCCCACATGGCGATCAGGTTTGGCGACCTGACTATCGGATGCAAAAGCACTGTGCTTTTTTGCAGATGCTGCTGCACATTCGCAAAGCTGCCTCAATGGCGGCTGTGCGCGGGAGACCTTCGGGTCTGCCGGGTCTCCGATACCGGTTCGCCAACCTGCGTACAGCTGCCACCCCATCGTTTGGCGACGACTGGGTGGTGGTAAGCCACTGCACTTATCGGAGATTCAAAAATGGAAAGATACATCCCCCTTACCGGAATCGATCTGGTTCCAGCATCCCTGCTCATTGATTCAGAAGCACCGCTCGATGTACTGCAAGCGATGGCTGACTATCGCATGCGCACTGTGACTCAGGTGTTGGAAAACATCGCTTTCCGGGGTGAGGTGGACGCTGATTGCGTCGTGCTTTCGGATTTTGCGCAGCTGCTGGCGATACCGTTGCGGGACGGGTGTGATTTGATGGAGGTAATTGGGCGGCGGTTGCGCGAGCAGGTTTCGGAGATGGAAGCGGGGTCTGTTGCTACGCCGGGATAATGAAAAATCTCCACGCGCTGGCGCAACTAGGCCAGCGTGTGGTGAAAGCAGTGGGTGCTTTCTCATCGGCTGCAATCGGCCAGAAGCGGCCATTCTCCTCGAAATCGGCGGCATCTCGATCTACGCTAAACAAGGCAGTAATGCCGTCGTATCTATTAAGTCGCGAGCGGCAACAATTCATTTTTTTGCGCCAGCGAACTTGATAAACGCTCTAACCATCGATGTTATTTAGTGCCTGGACTAACTAAAAATCATGCTTTTCATCAAATAGCTTGCTCATAAAGCTTTCAGGGCTAGCAAAGTAACTTTTCATAATTAGGTAGTTTTCAGTTTCTGAATATTCCTTCTCTTCCAATCCACTATTGGTAAACTCCCAAATTCTGGCGCCCGGGTAAGCAATTAAAATTGGTGAGTGAGTTGCAATTATGAACTGCGAATTTTGTTTTGCGAGTTCCGCTATACGTACCAGCAGAGATAATTGGCGTTGGGGAGATAGCGCAGATTCAGGCTCGTCTAGTAAATACAATCCGTTTCCTCCGAACCGATGTAAAATCAGATCCATAAAAGCCTCCCCATGAGACCTCGTATGAAGATCGTTCCCCCCGTATGAGTCCTTAATAGCTGGCCCGCCAGGTCCGCAATCCAACTTATTCATCTCTGTAATTACATTATAAAAACTTTCTGCGCGATAAAAATAGCCATCTCGAGGTCGCTTTGCGGTGCGTGACAAGCGCAATGCCTTGGACAGTAGGGATTTTTCATCGCTGGAAGAAAACTTGAAATTCTTACTGCCTCCCTCATGATTAAAGCCACATGAAACTGCAATAGCCTCTAAGAGGGTTGACTTACCGCTACCGTTTTCTCCAACGAAAAAATTTATCACGGGGTGAAGCTCGATTTTGCTAATTGATTGAATTGAAGGCAAATAGAAGGGGAAATTATTCTCTTCTCTATAGTTCTCTAAGATTTCAATTCTCTTAATGTAAGGCATTAACTTCCTAGCTGTAGTTATCTTATTTAATGGTTATAGTTATATGTATGATAGTTAAGGTAATTATAAATGGTCTTTCTGTGGTTTGACTCTTTTTTATAAGCACTAGATATGTCTGACATAAAAGTAAACCATTCTTGGCTCGCGCCGCAGTTGCGCCGCTGTTTCGGTCAAACTCCTAATCTCCAATTTATCGTCTATTGACTGCGTTTGCTCAACGGTCTCCGTATATTTTATTCAATTTCAGATTGTGGTTCTTATTGCAGAGTTCGGCTTTAGCGATCCAATGATTGATGCTCCAGTTTTACGCTGCGTTCGGGGAAATTATCGAGTCAGGTGGGCACCAATCCGTTCGGCTAGCATGATAGTAGTAAGATTTGTCGCCACCGATGGGATATCCGGGATGATAGAGGCATCCACAACACGCAGTGCCGCTATACCTCGCACCGCGCCCCAATTGTTGACTACGGCGGCCTTGTCACCGTCCGCGCCCATCGGCACGCTCGACGTGGGGTGCTGATAGCCGGCGACATTGTTTACGATGTTTTGTCGCAAAGCCTTGCCTTCAAGTACGCTGCTACCCGGTGTCATTTCATGGTCAACCAAGTCAGCAAACGGTGCACTGCGGCCAATCTTGCGAGACAGTTCTACAGCTTCGACCATGCGATCCAAGTCATTTTCCTGTTCAAAAAAGTTGTACCGGATGTTCGGCGCAACTCGGGGGTCACGGCTGGTCAAGCGTACGCTACCGTTGGATTTAGGTAATGTGACGGCGCATGCCAGCACTATCGCACCGCCGGTAGGGCTTGCCTTTGGGTCGATCAGGTGTGTACCGGAGATATGTAAGTCCAGATCGTCCGGTGCGGCGTGTTGCGAACGAGTCCAGGCGATGGCGCCGCCGGCTGGGGTCATAGCAATTGCGGAGGTCTTCAGCGCGTAGACGTTGAAGAAAAACGGATGTTCTTGCAACCGTTCACCTACCGGTAGATCAGCGACGGTGGCGATTCCCATCTCGCGAAGATGGCCTTGTGGGCCGATACCGGAGCGTAGCAGGATAGCGGGGCTGCCTATGGCACCGGCCGACAAGATCACTTCGCCGGCTGGAACTATCTCGCCGTCTACTAGCAATACACCTATGGCGCGTTCTCGTTCTATCAGGACGCGGTCGGCTTCAGCGTGGCCGCGGATAGTGAGGTTGGCGCGAGCCCGCACGTCTGCACTTAGGTAAGCCATGCCGGTATTGATTCGGGTGCCGTTGATGACATTCAACGGGTAGGGACCTACGCCGTGCTGGCGCGCGCCGTTGAAGTCATCCACGAGCGGCAGTCCAACTGACTCGGCAGCCGCCACGAAAGCACGCATTGAGATAGTATTCTGCGCAGCAGTGCGCTGACGCACTGGAAATGGGCCGGTACGTCCATGCCATGCATCTTCGCCAGTGGGCGTGTTTTCCATCGCTCGGTAGGCGGACAGCACTTCCGGCCAAGCCCAACCTTCGATTCCGCGTCCGGCCCAGCGCGCAAAGTCGGCAGGACGCGCACGCATCGCCACAGCAGCATTGACCGCGGAGCTACCACCGATCACTCGGCCGCGTGGGATGGCTATGTCGTGACCTATCCGAGCTGAGTCGTCACTATGGTAATGCCAGTCGTATTCGGGAGAGGCGGCAACTAGGTCGGCGTTCGTCAGCACTGCTGGATACCGATCGGGCGCAAAGTCGGGACCTGCGTCGAGCAGCAGCACACTGCGCAGCGGGTCGGCACTGAGACGTGCTGCAAGGACGGCACCGGCAGATCCACCACCGACGATCACCACGTCAAACTGCTTGCCAGTCCGAGTGGTCTCTTTAGTTTTACTGGAGCTGCGCGTTGCACCAGAGGCAAACGTAGCAGCGCCTGCCGTCATTGCAACCAGCACTGCCTGTGCTCCCAAAGCTATCGCGCCGCGTCGTGTGATTGTCAAAGTCATAGATTCCAGATCAGGTATCGTTTGTGCCGTCGAGGATGAGAGGCAAGAAACCATGGTAGGAATGCGTACCTGACCCAGCAAGACGGGGTTTCTGGAATCTGTGTCCGGTGGTATGGACGTCGAGAACTCCCCCTATCTTCGGCGCCTACCCGCTCGGTAGTGCCGCCGTAGTTGCTGTATTCGGTAAAAAAATGTGCTGTATTCATGGAGAAGCCGCTGCAACGATTTGCCCAGCGTATTAAGGATGGCTTTACAGCTAGAGGATCTTGGGAAACTCCGAAGCCAAGTGATCCAAGAAAACACGTACTGACGGCAGCAATCCTTTGCGGGAAGGTACCAGTGCAGTGATCCTGGCATCGCCAGCTATCCATTCGGGCAGAACTCGATGAAGCTCACCACGCGCAACGGCCGCCCGCGCGATGTAACTCGGCAGGGCCACAATCCCAAGCCCGCTGATAGCTGCATGTTGCAGGCTGAGCATGTCTTCGCTTTGCAGCCGCGGCATGATGGGCACAGCAATTTCTTCGATCGATAGAGTGACATGGCGCAACCGCCAGTTCATGGGGGCATTAGCTCGCGCAAAGAAAATCGAGGCGTGGCTGCTTAGCTCCGCTGGCGTGGCCGGTGCGCCATGTTCGGCCAGATAGCTTGATCCGGCGAACAGAAACCAGGGAGCGACCCCGAGCATGCGCTGGACAAGATCGGAGTCCGGCAATGGAGCCTCATGCGCCCGGATGGCGACGTCGTAATTTTCGCCAACAATATCGATGGTTCGATCGGCCGCATGAGCGACCATATTGATCTTGGGATAGACACGAAGGAAGTCAGCGATCATGCCCGCCATGGCGAAATTCATGGTCGCGACTCCAGCGGTACACCGGATGGTCCCGACGGGTTCCAACAACCGCTGACGCACTGACATTTCTGCCATCTCCGCTTCTCGCAGCGCGGCCAGCGCGTGCTGGTAGAACTCTTCTCCTGCCTCGGTCATACCGAAGCGACGCGACGTTCGGCTGAGCAAACGCACACCTAATTCGCCCTCCAATTGTTGCATGCGGTGGCTAAGCGTTGACTTGGGCATACCGGTACTTGCAACTGCGGCAGTAAACCCACCGCGATCGACCACATTGACAAAAATAAACAGATCGTTCAGGTCCAGCCGATTCACGTATGGCCCAATCATAGGAAGGCAATTTTTAATCTTGAAGATTTCCAAGGGTACCGTCTAGAACTATGTGGTTATTTGGCAATGTTTCGCTGGGAATGAGCGTCCAATGAGCGGGAAGTTGAATCTGGACAAACCGGCTTGTTGGGGGGAGGCCCAATACCTAACATCCGGTGAATAGCCAAACCCCGGAGCAGAGAATGAAATCAATAAATGGCAAAGTCGTCCTCGTTACTGGTGCCTCATCGGGATTGGGGCGCGAGTTAGTGCATCAACTGCTGGAAAAAGGTGCGCTAGTCGCAGCCACCTTTCGCAAGCAAGAAGAAGTGGATTTCTATAACGGTAAACATGCTGCGCAGGGCATGGGCGTTTTGGTAGACGTGACAGACGATGTGGCGGTCAAAACGGGTGTGGCCCAGGTGCTGGATCACTTTGGCCGTATCGACATTGTCGCCAACTGTGCGGGTGCTGGCACAGTGGGTGCAGTTGAAGAAATGACGGATCGAGAAGCGCGGCGTGTATTCGATCTGAATTTCTTTGGCGGCCTGAACATCATTCGCGCTGTAACCCCTGCGATGCGCAAGCAGCGCAGCGGGCACATCATTCAATTCTCTGCAATCGGTGGCTTCATTGGCTACCCGGGCATGGGCGTGTACTCGGCCGCGAAGGGCGCTACTGACATCCTGGGGGAAGCACTGGCAGGTGAACTTGCACCCTTTAACATCGCCACGACTGTGTTGACCATCGGTGTATTCGAGACCCAATTTGCGGGTCGCTCACTGGCTTACGTCGAGCAAAAAATCGATGACTATGAAGGCACACCCGTCGGTAAGTTCCGTGTAGCTATAGGTGGTCTGCAAGGTAAGCAGCCGAATGTTCCAGGAAAAGGGGCGTTGGCGATTATCAACCTGATGGAGTCGGATCATCCACCCGTACACGCGGCCTTGGGTGCCGATGCGATGGGCGGAATGCGTGCAAAAATGGCCAAAGTCGAGCAGGAACTTGTCCAGTGGCAGGGCAACGCAACCTCTACAGAACGCAGCATCAACGGAATCTGATCATGCGAATGACCAACAAAGTTGTACTGATTACCGGCGCATCGCGCGGGCTCGGATTATCACTGGCACGTCGTTTTGCCAGAGAGGGGGCTTCCGTTGCGTTGACGTACAACACTGACGCTGCCGCAGCCGACCGAAATGTCGAGGCGCTCGTTGCTGAGGGCGCTCAAGCAATGGCCATCGGGGGAGACATCAGCGACCCGGACGCTGTCAAAGCCATATTCGCAGCAGTGCTGGCTCGATTTGGGCGCATCGATATTGTCGTGGCCAATGCTGGGCGGGAGCTTATCGACACACCGATCACGGAAATCGATAACGCGATGTTCGAGGCTGTCACCAAAACCAATG
Source organism: Pseudomonas sp. R4-34-07 (assembly GCF_003852375.1). Classification (NCBI taxonomy): domain Bacteria; kingdom Pseudomonadati; phylum Pseudomonadota; class Gammaproteobacteria; order Pseudomonadales; family Pseudomonadaceae; genus Pseudomonas; species Pseudomonas sp. R4-34-07. The sequence continues at coordinate 3,300,321 of NZ_CP027760.1, forward strand.
TGTTTGGCACCTTCTATACGCTTCGCGAAAGTGCGCGCCATGTTACCGATGGTGGACGCATCATCGTGATTTCGTCCACTACGACGATCGTACCGAACGCAGGCTTCACCGCGTATGCCGGAAGCAAAGCCGCCGGCCGGCTTTACGTTGAATGTCTCGCGCAGGAAATGGGCAAGCGTAACGTCACGGTGAACGGTGTGGTACCGGGGCCGCTACGTGACGCCGGTGTCATCGCTAACCTTCAGGAAAATGACTATCAGGCATTGGCACAGTTGTCGCCATTTGCGCGCTTGGGCTCTGTCTCCGATGTCGAAGGCGCCGTGCTTTTCCTGGCAAGTGACGATGCAGCTTGGATTTCCGGTCATCACCTGGTTGTCAACGGCGCCGCCAAAGTATAGGGCAGACCCGCATGACCAGGCGGTGGGGCAGTCCTCATCGTTCGGCCACCGTTCGACGTCCGTTTTTTTGTTCTTTTCAAATTGATTACCCCCTTTAAAGCCACTTAAATCAAGGTCCCATCATGTCGCCTAAAAAGATCGCCGTCATTGTCGGCAGCCTGCGCAAAGAGTCGTTGAACCGCCTATTTGCTCAAGAAGTAATCGCGCTTGCGCCACCGAGCCTTTTATTAGAAATAGTCGAGATCAATGAACTGAATCTGTTTAACCAAGACTTGGAAGAAAACGGTAAGAGTGCCCCTGAAGCCTGGACTCGTTTTCGCCAAAATATGGCGTCGAAAGATGGAGTACTGTTTTTCACTCCCGAATACAACAGGTCAGTTCCTGGTGTATTGAAGAACGCCATTGATATTGGTTCTCGCCCTTACGGCGAGTCTGTGTGGGCAGGCAAACCTGCAGCTATCGTAAGCGTATCGCCCGGTGCCAGCGGCGGCTTCGGTGCTAACCATCATTTACGTCAGTCTATGGTATTTCTGGACATGCCACTTTTGCAGCAGCCGGAAGCGTATATCGGTGGGGCGACAAGGCTACTGGGGCCAGGCGGAAATTTGAATGACGACGGAACTACTCAGTTCTTGAAAAAATTCATTGACGCCTTTGCTGCATGGGTCGAAATCAATACCGCCAAGTCAACGGGTTTAATCTAGGGCGCTAGAAACTCTCTGCTTTGGCTGATCTAAGGCGTTGTATGAGTCGTCTCAGGTTTCACGTACGGCCTTAGTGTCCGCTAATGGCCGTTTTCTGCCTGTCGCAATCGGCTGCAATCGGCCAGAAGCGGTCGCTCAGACTTTGACTGTCAAGTGAACGAAGTGAGTTGCAATTAAGCACACTATTAGGCTGCCGCAAACTCATCTAACGCATCCACCCAGCCTGCTTTTCCAGCCTTACCGGCTCGATTTGCTTTACGCGCTGGAGTGGCAGGTGTTGCGGGAGTTGCCCTGGATGCTTTTGTTGCTGGCGTAGCCGTAGAGGTGCGCCGGAGTATGTAGTTCTCGCTCACAACCTCCCCCAAAAAACGCCCATTAGCACCCCAAACACGCCCATCGTCTGTAACCCACCCTAAATACCTCGATGCTGCATTGAATAGGCGACCAGAACTATTAAAGAATCCAAAATACTCACCGTTCCATCTGTAAACCGGAGTCATATAACACCCTCATTTATCTAGCGATTAGCTATCGAGCGGGCTCAAGTTAGTCGTTGAATCGGGGCAGAGCACGATTGAAAAAATCGTTCAAACATCGTCCACCATGATTATGTGGCGTACTAGGACCCGATACTGTTAGACCTCAATTGGTTTAACGCGAAACTTATTGACGTTATCAGCCAACCTTTGAATAGACTCAATATCATTTTTTATTTCGTCCAAGTTAGCCACAGGCATCTCCTTGTTAGGGGCTTGGAAATGCGCCTCAGTGATTCGATGACCTTTCTTCCAGAGCGCAACGATGTCATCAGCGTCCTGCTTTCGTAGACCAGTGATTTTATGAAGATTCCCTACACCAACCATATCACTAAACCGCGTCACAATACCATTTAACACTACATCTTCGACAACTCGCTCAACAGTGGAGCGAATATCGCTGTATAACAGTCGAACATCTCTAACTAAATCCTCACCAGGATAAATAGGCCAAGGCTCCATTTTTTTCGCTCGATCCCCCAGCTGCTTTACCCGTTCTTTATAACCAGTTTTATCCCAAGGTAGTCCTTGTTTGACTACTCCAGCTGCTTCGCCGACCCATTCTAAGTGATGGACAAGATGGGGAATTTGCTTTTCCTCATTAAGAGTATCGATAAGTTCGCTTAGGAAAGAGATGTCATGGGTCAAGACTATAACTTGGCGGTTAGCCGCTTCCTCCACGAGACGTTTTGCCACGAGGCGTCGCCTTACATGATCTAACGAGGAAACAGGGTCATCAAATATGATCCCCCCTCGATGCTCTGATAGTTTAAGCTCAGCCAAGAATGCACCTAGTGATACAGCACGCTGCTCACCCTCACTCAGTACGTGCTCAATTTTCTTTGCCGCTGGAAGATCTAACAGCAGAGTAAACTTTACAGTCCCACGATCGACTCGTTCTTTTAGCTTCGTCTTAATGTGCCCAATGCCGAGCTTTGTAAACTCTTCATCAAGTGCTTTTCGTAACGAGTCGGTGATAATTTTCCCTGCAATTTCCTTAGACTTCGCAGACAAAACCCTAGGATTCAAATCGGCCTTACAGGTTTCGAGTTTAGCTCGATAAATTACCCTATCGTGCAGCGCTAAGATTGCTTCTGTTAGAGGCACAAGCAGCCGCCTAGCTTTAAGCTCAACCAGTTCTTCAGATAGCTTCTTTAACTTTTCTGGATCTGAAGCTCTTTTATATACTCGCCCTTTCCAAATTTTACTGGCAGCAAATTGCCTCAATTCAGCCACTGGACTTTTAGCCAGCTTTGGAACCACTTCCCATTCTAAGGATTTTGCGGCCTCAAGCATCCATACTTTGTATGCATCTAGCTGTTTCTGATACAACTCTAAATTTCCTACTAGATTCGCTGACGCACCCTCCAACTCTACAGCCAATGCTTGATTAAGCCCAAAGTCAAAACTTGAACGATCTATCTGATCTAAAATTTTTTCTAATGCAGCTTTTTTTTCAGATGCTACCTTGGTGGCATTTTCGCTAATGAAATTATTGAAGCGCTGCATTCTACCGATTACAGACTTAGCCGGTTGTTGGCAGAGTACACATGCAGCTCCCTCACCTTCGCTTGGAAAGTCATGCCCAACATAAGCAACTTCAATTGAATATTTTTTCGCAGCTAGGAACAACTCTTTCCAAATGGTCTCCCCCGTACCGGGCAACAGCTCATCCTCAGCCCTAAGCAGTAGTGCAGCCGCGTCAACTCCCGCCTTGGCATCGGCTGACTCCTTGGCGAAACGCTGCAATTTTTCCAATGCTTTTTGAGTAGTGAATTTCTCTTTTTCCTTGATTGTTTTCGCCAAACTTTTGATATGGGATGCAGAAGTTTTCAGGCTTTGAAACTTGAGTATCGGGTCTGGCTCAGCAATTGCTAGTTCCAGCTCACCAAGCCGCTCAACCTCCTCCGACGACAGTGTTCCCAATCGAGATATTTCATCTCGGTTGGTGTCCTCGCCAAATCCCTGAAAAAGCTTGCCCACAGCACTTTTTTTATCGAAGCCTGAAAGAATATCAAGTGACACTTCGACACTATTGAGTTCTTCGTTCAAGAGCGCTAGCACTTCTGGTACAACTTTACCCGCGAGAGCTTCCACAACATCTAAGCCGCGAGGTAGATAAGCCGCATCGCCTTCGAGGAGGTAGGCGTTGGCGCAAAATGAGTCAAAGACGCTGACGTAGGACAGCTCGGGAGGTGCTACTGAGCCACTGGTCCAATGGAAACTCTTTACGTCTCCATTCAGGCACGCCGTAAACGTCGCCCTAGGCTTTCCACCTGGTACTCCAGCCTTGGTCACATCGCCAAGAATATCCCCTCCCCTATCACGCGCTCGACAAGCATGCTTCAGAACTCGCGCATACCCTGACTTTCCTGCGCCATTGCCTCCATAAATCACCGTGACTCCCTTCTCCGAGAATGGGAGCGTTTGTCCCGGCATGATTCTGTTGACGTTTTGCAAATTGCTCATCGAATGAAGCGTAACGCTGAATGCGGCTTCGCCGCCTGCGGGAATATGGTCAGCGCTCAAAGGCACCGCTTTTAGCCCTCCAGGGATTTCAATGCCTTTATCATGCTTCAGTAATGCATACAGGTCCCTGAAGTCCTGCAAATCCAATTGCTGGTTTAGCAAGAGTCGACGCGCGGCGTCTCTCAGCCACAGTGATAGATCCTTCTCAGACCAGAGCAATACATCATTGAGTATCGACATTTTCACTTCCATGGACGGATAAGCAAGGAGGCAGCTAGGTAGCAAATAGATACTAGCGGAATTTAGCCTCTGCACCGTCATTTTGAAAAATTGCTATGACACCCTGAATGTAGCCTCTCATGCGTAGATATTTGAGATTCTCCGTGTCCGCTTTTGGCCGAAATCCGCCAGTCACGCTCCTCTTCTACATCCAACCCACACTCCCCCTTCACACCCCATCCCCCCCCACCAAAAAATCCACAAACGCCCTAACCCTTCCCGGCATCGCCGCCCCACCCACAAACACCGCATGAATCGGCTCCACATCCCCCGGGTTATACGCTTCCAGCAACGGCACCAACTCCCCCCGCTCCAGATCTTGCGCCACACTAAACGCCCCCACCCGCGCAATCCCCGCGCCCAGCTTCGCCAACTGCGCCAACGCCTCTTCGCTGTTCCCTTCAATCGTCCCCGCCACTTTCAACGAAAAATCCTTCCCATCCACCCGAAACGGCCAATCTGGCGCCGCTCTGCGGAAGTTGAAGCGCAGGCAGTTGTGCTCGAGTAGATCCTGCGGCGTCACCGGGGTGCCGTGGCGGGCCAGGTAGTCGGGTGAGGCGACGATGACCTGGCCGGTGGAGCCGATGTGGCGGGCGGTCAGGGGGCTGTCGGCCAGGTGGCCGAAGCGGATGGCGACGTCTGCTTGGCCGGCGAGGATATCCACGATTTCATCGCCGAGCATCAGGTCGACCACGATGGCGGGATAGCGGGCGCTGAAGGCGGCGATCAGCGGCACGACGGTCAGGCGGCCGTGGGCCAGGGCTGCGCTGACTCTGAGGCGTCCGCGGGGGGCGCCCTGGTCGGTGATGGCGTCTTCGACTTCGGCCATGTCGGCCAGGATCCGCCGGGCGCCGCGCAGGTAGGCTTCGCCTTCGGCGGTGAAGGTGATGGCGCGGGTGGTGCGCAGCAATAGCCGGGTGCCGATGCGTCGTTCGGTGCGGGTGATGATGCGGCTGATGGACGACGGCGTCAGCCCCAGGGCGCGCGCGGCGCCCGACAGGCTGCCGTGCTCGGCGACCATGACGAACACTTCCATCTCTCCCGAGCGGCCGCCGATGTCCATTTGTGCCTCCTGCGCAAAGGTGTAGTTCCCAACCAGGGGCTACTGCTGCAAAAGGCTGGATTGTAGCATTCGGCACACAGATGAGGAGTCACCCATGCGTATCAATCCACCCCTTGTAGCCTTGTCCATCGGTGCCTTTGGCATCGGGGTCACGGAATTTGCCCCCATGGGCATGTTGCCCGGTATTGCCGCCGACCTTGGCGTATCCATCCCCGCCGCCGGACTGTTGGTGAGCGCCTATGCCATCGGCGTGCTGATCGGCGCGCCGATCATGACGCTCGCGACGGCCAGGGTGCCGCGCCGGTATCTGTTGATCGGGCTGATGGCGATTTTCACTTTGGGTAATCTGCTGTCGGCATTGGCGACCAATTACCAGACCTTGATGATCGCCAGGCTGGTGACATCGCTGAACCACGGGGCGTTTTTCGGTATCGGTTCGATTGTGGCGGCCAGTGTGGTCGCGCCGGAGAAGCGCGCGGGGGCAGTTGCCGCGATGTTTTTGGGGCTGACCCTGGCGACCATTGGCGGCGTGCCGCTGGCCACTTGGTTTGGTGAGAACTTCGGTTGGCGCACTGCATTCTGGGGCATCAGCGGGCTGGGCGCGGTGGTGATGGCCGCGCTGTGGTGGGCACTGCCGAATGCACCCGCGCCAAAAGGTGGCAGCCTGATGGCGGAAATCCGCGTACTCGGTCGCGGGCCGGTGCTGGCGGCGTTGGCGCTGACCGTGGTGGGCTCCAGTGCAATGTTTACGGTGTTCACTTACATCGCGCCGATTTTGCGCGATGTCACCCATGCGTCGACCAACTTTGTCACTGGCATGCTGGTGCTGTTCGGTATCGGGCTGACCCTGGGCAACGTGTGGGGTGGCAAGTCGGCGGACCGTTCGGTAGACCGCACGTTGATTACATCGCTGGTGGTGTTGATCGCCGTGCTGTTGGCCTTTTCGGTGCTCATGCAATGGCCGCTGCCCGCCGCGCTATCGATCCTGCTGTGGGGCGCCGCGAGTTTTGCCCTGGTACCGCCATTGCAGATGCGCGTGATGGAGGCCGCCAAAGATGCGCCTAACCTGGCCTCGGCAATGAACATCGGCGCGTTCAATTTCGGTAATGCCATCGGTGCGGTGCTGGGCGGTGCGGTGATCAATGCCGGGCTGGGCTACCCCGCCATTTCCCTGGCAGGTGCGTTGATGGCTGGCCTGGGTTTGTTGATGGTGCTCGGGTTGGGCTGGCGTTCGCGGCGCGCGGGTGCTTGTGGTAAAGACGCCCTGGCGTAACGATCGTCTAGACTCCAGGCACCTTTCAACCCGAGGAGCCTGCGATGAACAACAAAAATACGATTTGCCTCTGGTACAACGGCGATGCGCTGGAGGCGGCGACCTTTTACGCCAAGACGTTTCCCGATAGCGAAGTGAAGGCGGTGCACTACGCGCCTGGCGACTACCCGGCCGGTAAGCAGGGCGATGAATTGACCGTGGAATTCAGCGTGCTGGGCATCCCGTGCCTGGGCCTGAATGGCGGCCCTATGTTCAAGCACAGTGAAGCGTTTTCCTTCCAGGTGGCGACCGATGACCAGGAGGAAACTGACCGGTTGTGGAACGCCATTGTCGGCAATGGCGGCCAGGAAAGCGCGTGTGGCTGGTGCAAGGATAAATGGGGCCTGTCGTGGCAGATCTCGCCACGGGTGTTGGTCGATGCGGTGACAAGCAAGGACCCGGCGGTCGCCAAGCGTGCGTTTGACGCGATGATGACCATGGGCAAAATTGACATTGCCGCTATTGAAGCCGCCATCGCCGGGCGCTGACGGGGTGTGTGAATGTGGGAGCGCACGAGCTTTAGCGAGGCCGCGATAGCGGTGGGTCAGGTGGTTTATAGGCCAGCAGCACCGCCGCCTTCGTAGCCTCGCTGGGGCTCGACAACTCCCACATTTGATCTGCATTGCCTGCGGGTGCTGTGCCCGCCATCCACCTCCCCCCTCACCCTCCATGCGCCAAAAAAAGTCATGCATCGGACCGCCTGGTTGCGAGCCTGGCGATAGCGGCCTATGTTTCAAGCCATGCTGTTGCTGTCCCCCACCCTACGCCCATTCCGTAACCAGGTGACGACATGCCTAACCTCCCCCGCCCCGCCGTACTTGAACTGATCGGTAACACGCCGCTGGTCAAGGTCAGCCGCTTTGACACTGGCCCTTGCACCCTGTTTCTCAAGCTTGAATCGCAAAACCCCGGCGGTTCCATCAAGGACCGCATCGGCCTGGCGATGATCGACGCCGCCGAGCGTGACGGCCGCCTGCGTCCCGGCGGCACGATTATCGAGGCCACCGCCGGCAACACTGGCCTGGGCCTGGCACTGGTCGGCCGGGCCAAAGGCTACCGGGTGGTGCTGGTGGTGCCGGACAAGATGTCCACGGAAAAAGTGCTGCACCTCAAGGCCATGGGCGCTGAGGTGCATATCACTCGCTCCGATGTGGGCAAGGGCCACCCCGAGTATTACCAGGACGTGGCCGCGCGCCTGGCCAAGGATATTCCGGGCTCGTTCTTCGCCGACCAGTTCAACAACCCGGCCAATCCGCTGGCCCATGAAACCAGCACCGCGCCGGAGATCTGGGCGCAGACCCAGCATGATGTGGATGCGATTGTGGTGGGCGTCGGCTCGGCCGGCACCCTCACCGGCTTAACCCGTTTCTTCAAGCGCGTGCAGCCCGAGCTGGCCATGGTGCTGGCCGATCCGGTGGGTTCGGTGATGGCCGAGTACAGCCGCAGCGGTCGGCTTGAAACCCCTGGTTCCTGGGCGGTGGAAGGCATCGGCGAGGATTTCATCCCGTCGATTGCCGACCTGTCCAGCGTGCGCCAGGCCTACTCCATCAGCGATGAAGAAAGCTTCGACCACGCCCGCCAACTGCTCAAGGCCGAAGGCATTCTCGGCGGCTCGTCCACCGGCACCCTGCTCGCCGCCGCGCTGCGCTATTGCCGCGAGCAGACCGAGCCCAAACGCGTGGTCACCTTCGTGTGCGACACCGGCACGCGCTACCTGTCCAAGGTCTACAACGACCAATGGATGAACGACGCTGGCCTGTTGCAGTACAAGCACTACGGCGACCTGCGCGACCTGATCGCCCGCCGCTTCGAAGATGGCCGGGTAATCAGCGTGAGCCCCGACGACACCCTGCTCACCGCCTTCCAGCGCATGCGCCTGGCGGATGTCTCGCAACTGCCGGTGCTGGTGGACGGCAAGCAACTGGCGGGCGTTATCGATGAGTCCGACCTGCTGCTGGGCCTGCACCAGGACGCCACGCATTTTTCCATGAGCGTGGCCAGCGCCATGACCCGCACCCTGCACACGCTGGCCCCCAGCGCCAGCCTGGCCGAACTGCAGGCGGAGCTGGATCGCGGCCTGGTCGCCATCATTGCCGACGCCTCGGGCTTCCATGGCCTGATCACCCGCGTCGACCTGCTCAACCACCTACGGAGATCCCTTGCATGAGCCAGCCCGATAAAAGCGCATTCGCCACCCGTGTGATCCATGCCGGACAGTCGCCGGACCCAACCACGGGCGCGCTGATGCCGCCGATCTACGCCAACTCCACCTACCTGCAAGATAGCCCCGGCGTGCACAAGGGCTTTGACTACGGCCGTTCCCATAACCCCACGCGCTTTGCCCTGGAACGTTGCGTTGCCGACCTTGAAGGCGGCACTCAGGCCTTCGCGTTTGCCTCGGGGCTGGCGGCGATTTCCACGGTGCTCGAATTGCTCGATGCCGGCGCGCATATCGTTTCCGGCAATGATCTGTACGGCGGCACCTTCCGCCTGTTCGACAAGGTGCGTCAGCGCAGCGCCGGGCATAGGTTCAGCTATGTGGACCTGAGTGATGTATCGGCGTTTGAAGCGGCGCTGCGCGACGACACGCGCATGGTCTGGGTCGAAACGCCCAGCAACCCGTTGCTGAGCCTCACCGACCTCAGCGCCATCGCCCGCCTCTGCCGCGCCCGCGGCATTCTCTGCGTGGCCGACAACACCTTCGCCAGCCCATGGATCCAGCGCCCGTTGGAGCTGGGGTGCGACATCGTGGTGCACTCCACCACCAAGTACCTGAACGGCCACTCGGACGTGATCGGCGGCATCGCCATCGTCGGCGACAACCCTGATTTGGCTGAGCGCCTGGGCTTCCTGCAGAACTCGGTGGGCGCCATCGCCGGGCCCTTCGATGCGTTCCTGACCCTGCGCGGCGTGAAAACCCTGGCCCTGCGCATGGAGCGCCATTGCCGCAACGCGCTGGAACTGGCGACCTGGCTGGAGCAGCAACCGCAGGTGTCGCGGGTGTATTACCCGGGCCTGAAATCCCACCCACAGCATGAACTGGCCCAACGGCAGATGCGCGGGTTTGGCGGGATGATTTCAGTGGACCTGAACACTGACCTGGCGGGCGCCACGCGTTTCCTGGAAAACGTAAAGATCTTCGCCCTGGCCGAGAGCCTGGGTGGCGTGGAGAGCCTGATCGAACACCCGGCGATCATGACCCACGCCAGCATCCCGGCAGCGACGCGGGCGCAGTTGGGGATTGGCGATGGGTTGGTGCGGTTGTCGGTGGGAGTTGAAGATATAGAGGATTTGCGCGCGGATCTGGCCCAAGCCCTGGCCCGCATATAAATCCCCAAACACCGGCGATCCAAATGTGGGAGGGGGCTTGCTCCCGATAGCAGTCTGTCAGCCACTGGGTCAGGTGACTGAACCACCGCTATCGGGGGCAAGCCCTAATGCCAGTCAGTTAAGGACGAACACTGTACCTGTGGCGAGGGAGCTTGCTCCCGCTGGGCCGCGAAGCGGCCCCAAAAATGGGACTGCTGCGCAGTCCAGCGGGAGCAAGCTCCCTCGCCACAGGTTACTTTTTACCCTTTCTACTTCTTAACTGACTGGCATTAGGGCAAGCCCCCTCCCACATTTTGCCCCTCATGCATCAGATAGCCATCAATGTGCCGAGGTAGCGTTTGCCCTTGCCGCATGCAGTTTCTTGTAGCTGTCGATCAGGCGCAAATGCCGGTCCAGCCCTTCCAGCTTCATGCTGGTCGGCGTCAGCCCATAAAACCGCACGCTGCCGTTGACCGAGCCAATCACCGCGTCCATGCGTTCGTTACCGAACATGCGGCGGAAGTTGGCTTCGTAGTCGGCCAGGTCCAAGTCGTCGTCCAGTTCCATCTCCAGCACCGCGTTCACCGCCTGGTAAAACAGCCCGCGCTCGACGGTGTTGTCGTTGTACTGCAGGAACATTTCCACGCATTCCTTGGCCTCCTCGTGCTGCTGCAGCGCGAGGAAGATCAGCAGCTTCAGCTCCAGAATGGTCAGTTGGCCCCAGGCGGTGTTGTCGTCGAACTCGATGCCGATCAGCGTGGTGATGTCGGTGTAGTCGTCCAGCTCACTTTCGATTAAACGTTCGACCAGCGCTTGCAACTGCGCTTCGTCCAGGCGGTGCAGGTTGAGGATGTCTTCACGGAAAAACAGCGCCTTGTTGGTGTTGTCCCAGATCAGGTCGTCCACCGGGTAGATTTCCGAGTAGTCCGGCACCAGGATGCGGCAAGCGGTGGCGCCCAGGTGCTCATAAACCGCCATGTACGACTCTTTGCCCATGCCTTCCAGAATACCGAACAGCGTCGCGGCTTCCTGGACGTTGGAGTCGTCGCCGTGGCCGGAAAAGTCCCATTCGACGAATTCATAATCGGACTGGGCGCTGAAGAAGCGCCACGACACCACACCGCTGGAGTCGATAAAGTGCTCGACGAAGTTGTTTGGCTCGGTCACCGCCTGGGCTTCGAAGGTCGGCTGCGGCAAGTCGTTCAAACCCTCGAAACTGCGGCCTTGCAGCAGTTCGGTGAGGCTGCGCTCCAGCGCCACTTCCATGCTTGGGTGCGCGCCGAACGAGGCGAATACGCCGCCGGTGCGCGGGTTCATCAGGGTCACGCACATCACCGGGAATTCACCGCCCAGGGACGCATCCTTGACCAGCACCGGGAAGCCCTGGGCTTCCAGGCCTTCGATACCGGCCACTATGCCGGGGTATTTGACCAGTACCTCAGCCGGTACATCCGGCAGCGCAAATTCGCCTTCGATGATTTCGCGCTTCACCGCCCGCTCGAAAATCTCCGACAGGCACTGCACCTGGGCTTCGGCCAGGGTGTTGCCGGCGCTCATGCCGTTGCTCAGGTAAAGGTTTTCGATCAGGTTGGAGGGGAAATACACCACCTCGCCATCGGACTGGCGCACGAACGGCAGCGAGACGATGCCCCGCGCTTCGTTGCCCGAGTTGGTGTCGAACAGGTGCGAACCGCGCAGCTCGCCGTCGCGGTTGTAGACCTTCAGGCAGTAGGCATCCAGAATTTCACTCGGCAACTCGTCGTTCGGGCCCGGCTGGAACCAGCGCTCGTCGGGATAATGCACGAAGGGCGCGTTGGCCAGTTCCTCACCCCAGAACTGGTCGTTGTAGAAGAAGTTGCAGTTGAGCCGCTCGATGAACTCGCCCAACGCCGACGCCAGCGCGCCTTCCTTGGTCGCGCCCTTGCCGTTGGTAAAACACATCGGCGAGTGGGCATCGCGGATATGCAGCGACCAGACGTTGGGCACGATATTGCGCCACGAGGCGATTTCGATCTTCATGCCCAGGCCCGCCAGGATCGCGGACATGTTGGCGATGGTCTGCTCCAGCGGCAGGTCCTTGCCGGCGATGTAGGTGCCCGCCTCCGACGTCGAGCTGGGCATCAACAGCGCCTGGGCGTCGGCGTCGAGGTTGTCCACTTCCTCGATCACGAACTCCGGCCCGGCCTGCACCACTTTCTTCACGGTGCAACGGTCGATGGAGCGCAGGATGCCCTGGCGGTCCTTGTCCGAGATATCCGCCGGCAGCTCGACCTGGATTTTGAAAATCTGGTTGTAGCGGTTTTCCGGGTCGACGATGTTGTTCTGCGACAGGCGAATATTCTCCGTGGGAATATTGCGCGTGGCGCAGTACAACTTCACAAAGTACGCCGCACACAACGCCGACGAAGCCAGGAAGTAATCGAATGGCCCCGGCGCCGAACCGTCGCCTTTGTAGCGAATCGGCTGGTCGGCAATCACCGTGAAATCATCGAACTTGGCTTCAAGCCGAAGGTTGTCGAGAAAGTTGACCTTAATTTCCATGCGGGCACACCAGAATAACGGGCTAAACAAAATGGCCGCCATTATGAAGATTTTCGTCGGGAAGTCTCAGGGTTTTGCGTGTGGGCTGCTGATCGGTATCGCTATGCCAGCAGCGCTCGAGCCGCTGGCATAACGTGATGGCCGGTCAGAGTTCGCGCGAAATCAGGCGTTGCGCCAGGCTGGTTCGATTGATCGCCAACTCGCTGCTGACGTCCGGCCCGCGATAGACCATGGACGTTTCATGGCGCACATAATCGCCCGAGCGCGCTGCGCTCAGCCAATTGAACGAGCCCACGCACAACAGCGCTTCATCGGCCATCACCAGCTTGCTGTGCACCTTGTTGACCACTCGCACCTGCACGGCGTGGTGCTTCAAAGTGGCCAGCGCATCCTTGAATTCGGCGACTTTGCCGGGGTCACCCTCGGACTTGCTGCGGCCGATGCCAGTATTGAAGTGCAAATCGGTATACACCGTAACCGGCACCCCGCGCTGCACGGTGCCGCACATGGCCTCAAGGGCGCCGCTTTCGCGCATCCCCCTCAGGCGCACCCAGGGCGTCACGATCTGCACCTGCTGCTGCGCCGTCTCCAGGGTCTGCAACAGGAACTGATCATGTTCGGCAAACTCATGCAGGTGGCTCAACCCGGTTCGCGCCGTCAGCAAATCCGCCCGAGGCTGGAAATCAAAGGTGAGCGCAGTGTCCGCGCTGTTCAACAAGTACTGCGCCAACCTGCCACGCGGCTTGCTGGCGGGGATCTGGCTGAACAGGTCCATATCGCCGAACACCAGGAAACTGTCTTTGGCGCGGGAAACCGCCACGTTCAACATGCTGTCCCTACGGTCGATAAACGCACCGTCGGCATGCTTGGAATACACCGCAGAAAAAATCACCACCGGTCGTTCGGCGCCCTGGAAGGAGTGCACGGTGCCGACGGTCATTTCACCGTCGCCTTTGCCGGTACGGATACCCAGGGCGGTGCATGCCTCGGTAATGGCCTGGGTCTGCGCGCCAAAGGGGGTGATCACCCCGAGGATTTCCCAGAGCTCCTTGTCATAGCGCTGGGTCAGTTGCTGTTCATTGGCCTTGATCCAGGCAGCGATGGTCTGTGCCTCCAGCAGGTTATGACGGCTGCCGCCTTGCTTCTGCTGGCAGAGCCCGTCGATATGCAGGTAACCCAGGCCCGGCAAACCACCCTGCGGTTTGGCGCCGCGTCGCGGTTGCAGCTTGCCCTTGTAGCAGAGCGCATTGCAGTAATCGATGATCGAGTCATAGCAACGGCGGTGTTCATACAGATAAAGGCCGCGGGCCAGGTCGCGGTCGTAGTGATAGCGGCTGGTGGACTGCGCAATCGCCATGACGCTGCCACTGGCGGCACTGCGCCCGCTGTCACAGAAAGCCTCGTACTCATCGTCCACACGGCTGCGCGACAGCAGGCCGGCAGCGAGCAAGTTGCCGATATCCACCGACGGCGGCACCGACCATATCGGCTCGATTTGTTGCGTGTCGCCAATCACCAACGCTTGCCGCGCCAGGGCGAACGACGGCGCCGCTACTTCGGGCAGCACCTGGCCCGCCTCGTCTACGATCAGCAGGTCGATGAAGTTCAGCGCGTAATCGGCGACATAACCATTGCCGTCACGGCGGCTGCACGACAGCTCGGCCGGCAAGCGGTAGAACGTCGCCACCACGCAAGGCGTGAGCTTCATCCAGCGCCGCCAGTTTTTTTCCAGGGTCTTGCGGCCGTTTTTTTTGCGGCTTTTAAGAATCAGTGGCAGCTCATCGGCGACTTCCAACAGCCAGCGGCCCTCCCAGTAATGCGTGGTCAGCAGGAACGTCTCGAAGCGCAGCGAGGTGTCCGCCCAACGGTCGCAGTCCTCCAGCGTCACCTCGGCGGCGGGCTTGCCGACGGCATTGGGTAACCGGGCAATCACCGCCTGCCAGTTCAACAGCTCACGCTGCTCATCGCGCCGCAAGTGCTCAACACGCTCACGCTGGGTTTCGAGGATTTTCAAGCTTTGAGCGGTGTGCGCCACGGCGGCCGTCAGCAGGCGCTCTATCTCATGCACATCGTTGGCGCTCTGCAGCTGTGCATCAGTCTCATCAATGTGCAGTTTCGCCAAGCGCAGGCGCTTGGCGGCAATCGGGCCGAACCAGCCGAACAGCGTGTAAATCAATGACTCATGGGCCAGGTAATGCTTGAAATCTTTCAGGCGTGCCTTGGCGCTTGCCAACTGATCGGACTGCGCCCGACATTGCCCTTCAAGCGTCGCAATCGCCGTGTATGGATTATCGCCGAGCAAGGCCTTCATGGCGTCGCGCGCCGCGTTCAATCTTGCCCAGCCCTTCTCGATATCGCCCAGTTGCTGCTGGCGCAGTTGAATCAGGGCCTGCAGCTTGTCGACGGTGCCCTTGAGCGTGGGCTGCGACGGCCCGGGAAAGGCGATGGCGGCATGCTCCAGATAAGCCTGCTGCGCTTTATCCAGATAGGCCTGCGTCTCCAGCTCCAGGTAATAGCTTTTGGTCTGGTAGGTGCGGGCCATCTCCGCTTCCGCAGCGGCCTTTGGAAAGTAAGCGCCAAAGCTGTTGATATCCGGAAGCCAGCGCCCAGCAAAGGGGCCGGTGCCTGCCGAGAAGTCCTTGCCAAATGCCTTGATGATGTTGGTGACCGCCTGATTGTTCGTAGAACTGGCGACAATCACCGGCGGCTCGCCGCCCTCGGCAGCGGCCTTGGCCCAGAGCGAGGCGACGACCGACAAGAGCAACGTGGTCTTACCGGTACCCGGCGGCCCGTTGACCGCCAGGATATCCCCGGCGTTGCCCGCCAGCAGGTGCGCGAGGCTGTCGCGTTGGGCAGGCGCCAGCGCGTATTCGTCGCCGGCATGCCCTCCTCGCCCGGCGAACAGGCTGTTGGCAGGCAGGCACGGCTCATCGGGCATGCGCTCGCGTTGTGCGAACCGCTCGAACAACGGCGCATCCGGTTTGCCAACGCGCAAATGATCGTACAGCGCCACGATATTGCGGCTGAAACCTTCGGCCTTCTGTTCCTTGAACACATAGCAATAGTTGACCGGATCAAAACCGTCCTCCGCGCCGTTCCAGGCGTTGCAGACGGTCTGGAACATCGTCTTGCAATAGCGCAGGTAGGTAATCCACTGCTCGCGGTAGTGCTCCGGCTGCACCTCTGTGCCGGCGGGTGGCGGCTCGAACTGCGGCGCATCTTGTGCGGTTAGAAACGTATCCAGGTCATGTTGGGCGCCGATGGTGAAATTGTCGCGATCCAACGGCTCCAGAATATCGCGCGGCACCAGCGTGGGCCCGGTCGGATAGATCAGCCCGTCGCGGGTGACCGACACGCGGCAAATGATCGGCGTGATGAACGCCGGCAGCCCGTTGCGCGCCTGACGGTGCTCCTGGCGTGAGGCGTACACGAACGGGCGTAGCGTGACCTCCACCTGGAGCCGTTGGGCCGGTTCGTCGGCAAATAGGCTGTCCACGTGCTCAACCGGCAAACAACCGGCGGCCAGCGAAGCCAAGGGTACTGAGGAGTAGGTTTTGACATGGCTCGGGGATAAGGCGCCATTGCCGTTTTCCGCGTCGGCCAGCGAGGTGCGCCAGTAGTTGGCAAGCTTCAGAGAATAATCGTTCATCGTCCTGATTCAGTGCAGACCGTGACTCACTGTTACGGTCGGTGGGTGGGGATGTGGACCGAGGGTAACGGTTCAGGGAGCAGGTGGGCAATCACTTGGGTTTAAAAGCAAACGGCGCAGGCTTGATGAATTACTGTTTGAATACAGGCCCTGACTGCTATGTTTCGCGCCTCACACGCAAAAGGACAGCCCATGGAACCGTTAGCGATAAATGCGGCGCTGGTGATCATCGACATGCAAAAAGGCATGAGCGACCCCACTCTTGGTCGACGCAACAACCCAGACGCCGAACTACGCATGCAGCAGCTTCTTACCGCGTGGCGACAGGCGCAACGTCCAATTATTCATGTGCGACATATCTCTCGTTCCCCTGGCTCGGTGTTCTGGCCTGGTCAACCCGGCTGCGAATTCCAGGACGCGCTGCAGCCCCTCGCCCATGAACAGGTGATGGAAAAAAACGTCCCGGATGCGTTCATCACCACGGGCCTTGAGCGCTGGCTGCATACGCGCTCGATCAGGCAAGTGGTGATCGTTGGCGTCATTACCAACAACTCCGTCGAGGCAACGGCCCGCTCGGCTGGCAATCTGGGCTTTGACGTGATCGTGGTCGCAGACGCCTGCTTTACCTTCGATCAGACTGATCTATCGGGGCGGCTGTGGCCGGCGGAAGATGTACATGCGTTGTCGTTGAGTAACCTGGCGATGGACTATGCGAGGGTGGTCGAGGCCCAAGCGCTGCTGGCCTGAGCGCTTGTTCAGGCGTAAACCGCTCAAGGCGCAGATCGAAAAACCCCGGCATCCACCAACATCTCGGCCAACCCTTGCGGCCATACGGTGTCATCCGTCGAACGCAGTGCCTGGGCCGACCACCAGCGATGATCGGCCATGACCTGCGCTTCCTGTTCAGTCCATTCGGCACGGGACACTGCCTCACTTGGCGCATGCACGACGAAGTAGCGTTCAATCGCCAGCACCGTTTCGCCGCTCGGCAGCCTCAAGGGGAAGCTGCGCTCTGCTACAGGGGGCTGCACACCGCTGACCGTAAGGCCGGTTTCCTCGCGCAGCTCGCGAATCGCTGCAGCCTCGAAGGTTTCGCCGGCTTCAACGCCTCCGCCTGGCGTGGCCCAATAGTCGTTACCGGCCAGGGCGCCTGCTTTATGGACAAACCTGAAAAGAAGTACTTCGTTCGAGGGGCTTATTACCAGTAGTCGTGAGGCTTTGCGCTCGCGCATTAGATTGATTCCTTTCCGATCACAACGGTCACTGTGGCGAGGGAGCTTGCTCCCGCTGGACTGCGCAGCAGGCCCATTCTTTTAAAGCGAAGAGCGGGGCCGCTTCGCGCCCCAGCGGGAGCAAGCTCCCTCGCCACAGGTTATGGGTTTGGCTGGGAGGCCATCCAGTCAACAAATGCATCGAGACGCAGCAGGAACGCCTCGCGCTCGGCACCGGGATTTCTGGCTTCGAACAGGAAGTAGGCGATTTGGGTAATCATGGTCGGATAACGCTGCCGGAACAGCGCCACATGCTCCTCCAGCGTCTGCGGCCACATCGTGGCTTCTGCTGACCGCAGCGTATGCGTGGAACGGATCAACTTGCGCGCGGCTTCGCGCTGCAAACGCAGGCGGTGCGGTGTGTTCGCGGCCTGCACGATGTCTGTTCGATAGCGGGTCAGCACCTGCACGAAATCATCGTTGAGTGCCAGGGCGATATCGCGGCTTGGCCGGAATGGCTCGAACCGCAACCCAAGGTCATCGCCCCACAGGCACCGGCAATGATGTTTGAGCCAAAACCCCCAGCGATTATGGTTCTGCGGTGCCAATACCTGTGCGCGGTGGCCAATGTCGAAATCCACCTTCGTGACACAGGGATGCCGCTGCTCCAGCGCCAGCCGCGCCCGTTCAAGCTGTTCAAGCACGGCTGCCTGAGGGGGATCACTCAACACCAGAGTCAGATCGAGATCAGACGCCTCGGCACTGGCATCACCCCGGGCAACACTGCCGTAAAGATAGATGCCATCCAGCCCGAACGCCGGCTGTGAAAGCGTCGCCAGCACATCCGCCAGTAAAGGCTCGAATTCTGGCTGCACGGGCGCGGCGCCCACGGTGACAACATAGCCATTGGCGTCAACACCGACAGGTGGTTCAGCACTCATAAGCTATGCACCTCGATCACCAACCCTTCCTCCTCACTCGGCACACAAAAGTGGCGGGTAATCAGGTCGAATTCGGCATCGGTGGCGGCGAAATCATGCTCGCCGCTGGCGTTGCGTGCGTGCAGTCGAGTCCGGCAGGTGGCGTCATCCAGCGCCAGGTAATGCAGGCAATGCGGTGCCTGGGCGGCCTGCGCCAGGGTGAGCAGCCATTCGCGATTGGCCAGTGTGTTGGCCGGAAAATCCAGTACCACATTGACGCCCGACTTCAGCAGATCGATCACCAGCGGCTCCACGACACCGCGGATCTGCCGGGCACAGGCCAGGTAATCGGCAATCGTCTTGATCTGACCGGGATACAGCGTGGCGAGCCAATGGTCTTCGCTGAGCAAGATGGCAGCGTGATCGGTGGCAAGACTGCTGGCGAGCGTAGACTTGCCGGACGCAATCTTGCCGCAAAGCAGATGCAGGGTAGCCATGGGACGGTTCCTTTGTGGGGCCGCAAAGCATGCCATGTTTCAGGCGGATCGGTGCTGCCAATACGTATAGAACGCCAGGGCGGCGATGTTCTTGTCCTTGGCTTCGAGCATGATGTCGAAGCGATCCAGAAAATGCAGGGCATAGTCGTTGGTCCAGCGGTTCCACATCTGCGCGCTGTGGGCGTAGAGGTCGCGCTTGGACACCACCTTCAGCAAGGCTGCCATTTCCAGTTTGTGCTCGGCGTCAAACCCCAGTGCCTGCAGGCTTTCCGGGGGCTGGGAGTAATGCATCGTGGGCCGAACGCCACGCCAGCTGTCGATGACTTGGGCGACGCGTGGGGAGTCGGGGTCGATGTAGTGGTCTTCGTTGATCCAGCAATGGTGAATGTCCAGTACCACCGGTGCCAGGTCGGCGACTTGCAGGCAATGGTCCAGGCCGTAGGTTTTCTCGTCATTCTCAAAGGTGATGCAATTGCGCGCCACTTCGGACAGGCGCGACCACACCGCCCGCGTGCCCTCCACACCCAGGCGCCCGGCGATATGCACGTTGCACTTGAGGTCCTGGAAGCGCCGGCCGTAACCCATCATGCGAATCATGTCGGCGTGGTATTCGAATTCGGCCAGGCTGTTCTCCACCACGCCGGGGTTTTCCGAAGCCAGCACACAGTACTGGCCGGGATGAAACGACAGGCGGATATCCGACGTCCGCGCCAGCTCGCCGATGGCGGCAAACCCTTCCTGCAATTGGCGCTGGATCGCCGGGTCCTGATACACAGCGGCAACGTCGGGGTGGCTGTAGAACGGCAACAGGTCACTGCTCAGGCGCAGCATGCGCAGGGTCGGCGGCAGCTCGGCAACGTACGCCAGCAGGCGCAATTGGGCGGCGAGGTTATGGGTGACTACCTCGACCAGTTTATCCCGCGCCACCTTGGGCTCGACGCTGTTCATCCAGCGCAACGTGGTGGTACGCGGGTTGAACGGGCCTTCGATCAGCTTCAAGGCACTGGCCGAAGGCAGTCGTTCGGGATGCTTGTACTGGCATGCAAAGCCGATGCGCGGGTGGGTCATGGGAACGCCTGTAATAAGCAATGAAGGTTAGAGGCTTAGGTGAATCCGGCGGCCAAGGGTTCGAAAAACATCCGGACACGAACCTTCGGTGAACTTTCTCACAAACAGCGCGCTCCTTTCCTATGCAAAGCCTATGTGCAAAGCCTATGCAAAGTCATCGCACGCCTAGCCAGGCGTGCCGAACGATAAGGAGCTGCATCCCCCATGACTACCCTTCCCGCCTACCGCTGCACGCCAGGCCCGCTGCATGCGACCTTGCTCGCCGGCAGCGTGCCGCTGTTCCTCGGCGCTACGCTCAGTGACATTGCCTACGGCCAGACCTACCAGATTCAGTGGGCCAATTTCGCCTCCTGGCTGATTGCCGGTGCGTTGGTGTTCAGTGGGTTTGCCCTGTTATTCGCTCTGGTCAACCTGCTGCGCGCCGAACGCAAGGCCGGGCGCCCTGCCGCCTACTTTCTGCTGTTGTTGGCCGCTTGGGTGTTGGGGCTGATCAACGCCTTCCAGCACGCCAAGGATGCCTACGCCATGATGCCGACCGGCCTGGTGCTGTCGGTGATCGTCACGCTGCTGGCGATGGTGGCGACGTGGATCGGCCTGACTAACCTGCGCTCGGGAGCTGACCAATGAAAACCACCCACACCTTGACCCTGTTAAGCGCAGCGTTGCTGCTGGCCGCGTGCGGCGGCGAAGGCGACAAGACTCAGGTCCACGGCCCCGACCCCAAGTTACCGGCCCAACAAAGCAGCCTGCTGCCGAGCATGAAGATCGCCGAGCCCGTCGCCTGGGGCGACCAGAAACCCAAGGTACCCGAGGGCTACAGCATCACGGCGATCGCCACCGACCTCGCCATCCCGCGCCAGACCCTGGTACTGCCCAACGGCGATATCCTCGTCGCCGAAGGCCGTGGCGGCAGCGCGGCCAAGCTCAAGCCCAAGGATGTGATCGCCAGCCTGATCAAGGCCGAGGGCAATACCAAGGTCAAGAGCGGCAACCGCATCACGCTGTTGCGCGATGCCGATGGTGACGGCACTTATGAACTCAAGACCGTGTTCGCCGACAACCTCAACGCGCCCTATGGCCTGGCTTACGCCGATGGGAAAATCTACGTGGCCAACCAGGATGCGCTGGTGCGCTTCGACTATGCCGACGGCCAGACCAAGGCCAGCGGCGCCCCGACCAAGGTCACCGACCTGCCGGCGCAGATCAATCACCACTGGACCAAATCCCTGGCGGTGAGCGAGGACGGTCGCCAGCTCTATGTCGGGATCGGCTCCAACAGCAACATCACCGAGCGCGGCATGGAAGTGGAAATCGACCGGGCGATGGTCTGGCAGATCGATGCCGCGACCGGTGCGCACAAGCCCTATGCCACCGGCCTGCGCAACCCGACGGCGCTGACTATCCAACCGGGTTCGGGGCAGCTGTGGACGGTGGTCAACGAGCGCGATGAACTGGGCCCGGACCTGGTGCCGGATTACCTCAGCTCGGTGCGCGAAGGCGCCTTCTACGGCTGGCCTTATAGCTACTGGGGCCAGAACGTCGACCCGCGTGCACAACCGCAGAACCCGGCCAAAGTGGCTGCGGCGATCAAGCCCGATTACAGCCTCGGTTCGCACGTTGCGGCACTCGGTGTGGATTTCTCCATCCCGGCCATGGGCGAAAAATTCGCCGACGGCGTGTTCGTTGGCGAACACGGCAGTTGGAACCGCGATAATCCGGTGGGCTACAAGGTGATCTTCGTACCGTTCAGCAACGGCAAACCGGCTGGCGAGCCTGTGGACTTCGCCACCGGTTTTCGCGGGGAGGATGGCAAGACCCGTGGTCGCCCGGTCGGTGTGACGGTGGACCCGAAAGGTGCGCTGATCATTGCCGATGATTTGGCCAACACAGTGTGGCGGGTAACGCGTAATCGCTGAACCGACACTGCCGGAGCGGCTTGCCCGCTCCGGCACTCTCACTCAGAGGTCGGTGATTTCCTTATGGCGCGGCACCAGCGTCTTCATCACGCTCCACGCCACCAGGTACGCCAGGGCACAGATCGCGAACATGATCATGTAGCCGGTGTGGATGTCGTTGATGGATTTGTAGTAGTCAAACACCCAGCCGCCGATCTTGGTCATCACCACTCCGCCCAAGCCTCCCGCCATGCCGCCGATACCGACCACCGAAGCGACGGTTTTTTGCGGGAACATGTCCGATACTGTGGTGAAGATATTGCACGACCACGCCTGGTGTGCCGAGGCGCCCACGCCGATCAGCAATACCGGGACCCAGAAGCTGATGTAGCCCAACGGCTGCGCGAGCAGCACCACCAGCGGGAACAGCGCGATCACCAGCATGGCTTTCATGCGGCCATCGT
Source organism: Pseudomonas sp. R4-34-07 (assembly GCF_003852375.1). Classification (NCBI taxonomy): domain Bacteria; kingdom Pseudomonadati; phylum Pseudomonadota; class Gammaproteobacteria; order Pseudomonadales; family Pseudomonadaceae; genus Pseudomonas; species Pseudomonas sp. R4-34-07. The sequence continues at coordinate 3,322,636 of NZ_CP027760.1, forward strand.
AGGGCGCGTCGCCCCGTGCCATGAAATAACTAGGAAACCAGCCACCCCCGATACTGCCAACCATGGTCATGCTGTACAGCACGGCCAGCGGCATCACGATATCGGCGCCCTTCATGCCGTATTGCGCCGACAGGTAAGTCGGCAGCCAGAACAGGAAGAACCACCAGACGCCGTCCGTCATGAACTTGCCGAAAGCGAAGGCCCAGGTCTGGCGATAGGTCAGCAACTTGAACCACGAGACTTTTTTCGGCGTTACGCCCGCAGCCAATGGCGTGAAGGGTTGTACGGTCTGGTCGCTGCGGATGTAGGCCAGTTCTTCGGCCGACAGGCGTTTTTGCTGCTCAGGTTTTTCGTACACGGCGGCCCACACGGCCACCCACACGAAGCCGAGCATGCCGATGACCATGAAAGCCGCTTCCCAGCCCCACATCCCGGCGATCAATGGCACACAGATGGGCGCCAATATCGCGCCTACGTTAGCACCCGAGTTGAAGATCCCGGTGGCGAAGGAACGCTCTTTCTTGGGGAAGTACTCGGCCGTGGCCTTGATCGCGATGGGAAAGTTGCCCGCCTCGCCAATCGCCAGCACCGCGCGTGACAGCATGAAACCGGCAATCGACACCGGAATCACCGCCAGCCCGACCGCAGTGCTGACTGCCGCAAGGCCCTCGCCCATCTGCACCGAGAAGGCATGCATGATCGCGCCGGTGGACCAGATACCGATCGCCACGACGTAGGCGGCCTTGGTGCCGATCTTGTCGACAAACCGCCCGGCAAACAGCATGGAAATCGCGTAGACGAACTGGAACACCGCCGCGATGTTGGCGTAATCGGTGTTGCTCCAGCCAAATTGCGTGGACAACTGCGGCGCCAGCAGGCTGAGCACCTGGCGGTCGAGGTAGTTGACGGTAGTGGCGAAAAACAGCATCGCGCAGATCGTCCAGCGATAGCTGCCGACCGCCTGGCCGACACGATGGGCACTGATGGGCTCGTTCAGATTCATGGCATCACTTTTTATTTTTGTTAGGTAGGACATATGTAACGTCATATGTCGTCGTACAACTGTGGCTTTTATATCGGGCTGTCTGGACAGTGTCAATCTGAAAGATTGCTGTGAACGAGGATTTACAGGGGTGTGAAAACTGTCAGGCTGAAGCAGTTATAGGATGACAAACGCGCATCACCCGGCTTGGTGCCTGGCCGGGCACATCATCGAGCAGGCCGAATGGCTGCATGCCGATCTTCTCCAACACCCGGATCGACGCGGCATGCTCCGGTCGTACCAACCCGAAAACCTCCGGCAAGCCCAGTGTTTCGAATGCCAGCACCAAGGCATCGCGCCCCAACTCAGTGGCATAGCCCTGCCCCCAGGCTTCGACGGCGAAGCGATAGCCGAGGTTGATGCGCGGCACTGTCAAGTAGTTGAGCGGCGCAATGCCACCGAAGCCGATGACGTGTTCGGGAGCCTCACGCCGTGCAACCGCCCACCAGCCGTAGCCCAGGGCAGTCCATTGGTCGAGCCAGCGCTTCAGCAGGCGCTGCGCATCGTCAAGACTGGCCATGGGGCCGGCAGGGTTGAACAGGTTGGTCTGGGGGTCGCTGTAGATGGCGAATAATCGCCCCACGTCAGCAGGCTGTGGTTGGCGGTAGATGAGGCGTGAAGGGTTGTTTGGCATACAAATGACCTCCCTATTGGCGGCATAACGCTGCGAGCCCAGTGTAACCAGCAAAGACACACCTCTGTCATGCACAGCACTGGACAATGTGGGAGGGGGCTTGCTCCCGATGGCGGTGGGTCAGCGGCGAATTTGCTGACTGATACACCGCCATCGGGAGCAAGCCCCCTCCCACAGGCCTCACACCAACGATATTTCGCCAATGCGAGAAAAAATCCCGCGATGGGTGAATTATTTAGTGTCCGCTTGTATCTGAAGTGACAGAGCGGTGCCATCGCTGCGATGGCACCTCCCGTTCAGCTTCTAGAGTGGCCCGCATGAAATTACGTAAGAAACGCGTCAAACCCATCGGTTTGAACGACATCACCATTGTCGACGACAACAAGATGCGCAAGGCAATCACCGCCGCCGCACTGGGCAACGCCATGGAATGGTTCGACTTTGGCGTCTATGGGTTTGTCGCTTATGTGCTGGGCAAGGTGTTCTTCCCCGACGCGTCCCCCAGCGTACAAATGATCGCGGCACTGGCCACCTTCTCGGTGCCCTTCCTGATCCGCCCACTGGGCGGTCTGTTCTTCGGCGCTCTGGGTGACAAGTACGGACGACAGAAAGTCCTCGCTGCCACCATCGTGATCATGTCCTTGAGCACCTTCGCCATCGGCCTGATTCCGGGGTACGCGTCCATTGGCATCTGGGCGCCGATCCTGTTGCTGTTGTGCAAAATGGCCCAGGGCTTCTCGGTGGGCGGCGAATACACCGGCGCGTCGATTTTCGTCGCCGAATACGCCCCAGACCGCAAGCGCGGGTTCCTCGGCAGTTGGTTGGACTTCGGCTCGATTGCCGGCTTCGTGCTGGGCGCCGGCGTGGTGGTATTGATTTCCACCGTGCTCGGCGAGGCGGATTTCGAGGCCTGGGGCTGGCGCCTGCCGTTTTTCCTGGCCCTGCCCCTGGGCATCATCGGCCTGTACCTGCGCCACGCGCTGGAAGAGACTCCGGCGTTCCAGCAACATGTCGAAAAACTCGAACAGGGTGACCGCGAAGGCCTCAGCCATGGCCCCAAGGTGTCCTTCAAAGAGATCGCCACCAAGCATTGGCGCAGCCTGCTGACCTGCATTGGTATCGTCGCGGCCACCAACGTGACCTACTACATGCTGCTCACCTACATGCCCAGCTACCTGTCGCACAACCTGCATTACGCCGAAAACAGCGGTGTGCTGATCATCATCGCGATCATGGTCGGCATGTTGTTCGTGCAGCCGTTCATTGGCTTTGTCAGCGACAAGATCGGCCGCAAGCCCTTCATCATTGCCGGCAGCATTGGCCTGCTGTTTCTGTCGATCCCGGCGTTTATGCTGATTACCAGCGGCAAGACCGGGCTGATCTTCAGCGGCCTGCTGATTCTAGCAATTGTGCTTAACTTCTTTATCGGCGTGATGGCATCGACGCTGCCGGCGATGTTCCCGACTCACCTGCGCTACAGCGCGCTGGCGAGTGCCTTCAACGTCTCGGTATTGATCGCCGGTATCACGCCAACGGCAGTGGCCTGGCTGGTAGAAAGCACCAATGACTTGTACATGCCTGCTTACTACCTGATGGTATTCGCCGTGGTCGGTCTGGTCACGGGCCTGACCATGAAGGAAACTGCCAATAAACCACTGCGAGGGGCGGCCCCGGCGGCCTCCGACATGGAAGAAGCCAAGGAATTGTTGCAGGAGCACCATGACAATATCGAGCAGAAGATCGAGGACATCGATGCTGAGATTGCGGCGCTCCAAGCCAAGCGCGAAAACTTGGTGCAGCAGCATCCACGGATCAATTAAGACCTGGCTGTGCGTGGTCGCTGCTTGCGGCCACGCCATTGGAGCGTTCACATGATTCCAAGCGTCACCTCTGCCCAATCGCTGCTGAGCGCCGACGAACGCGCTGCCATCGCAGAAATCGAAGCGACCACCAACATCCTTAAACTGGTCACCCGCCTGACCGGCATGCGCTTCGCCGGCATCGCCAAATTCACTGACCTGGAATGGATAGTCTGCTCGGCCTACGACCCCATGCAGATGGGCATCCATGTCGACGACGTGCTCGACCTGGAAACCACCCTGTGCAGTGAGTTTTGCGTCGATCCCCAAGCCTTGTTCGTCCCGCAGATCAGCCTCGACGGCCGCTTTGCCGCACGCCCGGTGGTCAAGCAATTCGCCATCGAGAGCTATGCCGGCGCGCCGATTTTCCTGCCCGACGGGCGCCTGTTCGGCGCACTGTGCGCGCTGGATTCGCGCGCCATGCTGTTCGACGACCCCAACCTGCCGGAAACCCTGAGCCTGTTCGCACGACTGATCGGTTGCATCTTTTACGCTAACTTGACTCCGTCAGATCAGTAACACCTGCCCTGCCCCGCAGCGCGGCCATGTCGCGCTTGGGCGGTACGCCGAACAGGCGGCTGTACTCACGGCTGAACTGCGACGGGCTTTCATAACCGACTTTGAACGCGGCACTGGACACGTCCTGGTGCTCGTTCAACATCAAGCGCCTGGCCTCGTTCAAGCGCAGCCATTTCTGATACTGCAACGGACTCATCGAGGTCAGTTGGCGGAAGTGATGGTGAAAGGTTGCCGCGCTCATTTGCACGCGTGCGGCCAGTTCTTCCACGCGCAGCGCGCTGTCGAAATTCAATTTCAGCCAATCGATGGCCTTGGCGATCCGATACCCCTGCCCGTCCACTGAACAGATCTGGCGCAGTCGGCCGGCCTGGTCGCTCTTCAATAACCGGTAGTGAATCTCGCGCTGGATCAACGGCGCCAGCACCGGGATTGCGTCAGGTTCATCCAGCAATGCCACCAAGCGCGCGAATGCTGCCAGCATGCCGTCCGTCACCCGGCCGATGCCAACCCCTTTCATCATCGCGCGCTCACGGGTTGGCGGCAGGCCGCCCTGGGCGATCAGCTCGGCCAGCATGCGCAGGTCCAGCTTGAACATCAGCCCCAGGCACGGTTGCCCGGGGCTGGCGACCAGCACTTCGGAGTTGGCCGGGATATCCAGCGAGGTCAGCAGAAATCGCGACCTGTCGTAGGGATAGCCCTCACCGCCGACCCACAACCGCTTCTCGCCCTGTACCACCAGCACGATGCTCGGTTCGACCATGCACACCACCGGCGCGGCCGGTTGTTCACGCCGATAGAACCCCAGGCCCGGGATCGGCATCGGGTAGTCGCCGGGCGCCGGGATGCGCGAGCCGATGGCCTGGATCAGCGCGTCCAGCGGTGATTGATGGATCGTCATAGGGCCCTCCACTGCTTCACTGACTGTCTTGGCAGGACTTTACCCGCGCCAGGCGCAGGCGTCGCCGCCAAACCGTGAAACTCAGAGGATCAGGCAAGTAATCCACTCAAATGCACTACAGAAGCCCTGCCGCCATCGGGAAAATGCTCGGACACTTCGCAAGGAACATCCCTATGAAACGCCTCCTGCTCGCGCTGGGTTTGCTGGTGACCTCCCTTTCTTCATCAGGAGCCGACATGTCCAACGGTGCTGATAACTTCTACACCAGCGACACGGTGACGGCCGAGAACGTCACTTTCAACAATCAATACGGTATGCAGGTTGCGGGCACGTTGTTCACGCCTAAAAACCTCGCCGCCGGATCCAAAAGCGCCGCCATTGTCGTCGGCCATCCCATGGGCGCCGTCAGGCAACAAAGCGCCAACCTCTATGCCACCAAAATGGCCGAACAGGGCTTCGTCACGCTGTCCCTGGACCTGTCGTTCTGGGGCGAAAGCGCCGGCACGCCGCGCAACGCGGTGCTGCCCGACCTCTACACTGAAGACTTCAGCGCCGCCGTGGACTTCCTCGGCACCCGCCCCCAGGTCGATCGTGAACGCATCGGTGCCATCGGCGTGTGTGGCAGCGGCAGCTTCGTGATCAGCGCGGCGAAGATCGATCCGCGCATCAAGGCGATAGCGACCGTCAGCATGTACGACATGGGCGCCGCCAACCGCAACGGCCTCAAGCACGGCGTGACGCTGCAACAGCGCCAGCAGGTGTTGCGCCAGGCGGCCAACCAGCGCTATGTCGAGTTCCAGGGCGGCGAGACCGTCTACACCGGCGGCACGCCCCAGACCCTCACCGGCGACGCGGTGGGCGATGAGTTCTACGATTTCTACCGCACCCCGCGCGGTGAAGTCACGCCGCCAGGCGCCTCCAAGCTCACCACCACCCGGCCGACGTTGACCAGCAACGTGAAGTTCATGAACTTCTACCCGTTCAACGACATCGAGACGATCTCCCCACGCCCGCTGCTGCTGATTGCCGGGGCCGACGCGCACTCCCGTGAATTCAGCGAAGACGCCTTCCAGCGCGCCGCCGAGCCCAAGCAATTGCTGATCATCCCGAACGCGGGGCACGTCGATCTCTACGACCGGGTCGACCTGATCCCGTTCGCCACACTCACCACCTTCTTCCAGGGCTATTTGAAGTGATGTCTGCTACATCCCAAACCCAACGCTGGGGCGCCGTGCTGGCGATGTCGCTGGCGGCATTCGCGCTGGTTGCTTCCGAATTCATGCCGGTAAGCCTGCTGACACCCCTGGCCGCCGACCTGCACATCACTGAAGGCCAGGCTGGCCAGGGCATTTCGGTGTCCGGGGTGTTTGCCCTGCTCACCAGCCTGGTGATCGCCTCGATCGCCGCGCGAGTGGATCGCAAGCGCCTGCTGATGACGCTGACACTGCTGATGATCGTCTCCGGCAGCGTGGTGGCGTTCGCCCCGAACTACCTGGTGTTCATGCTCGGTCGTGTGTTGATCGGCGTGGCGATTGGCGGCTTCTGGTCACTGTCGGCGGCCACGGCGATGCGCCTGGTGCCCCAAGCCCAGGTGCCGCGTGCCCTGGCCATCGTCAACGGCGGCAACGCACTGGCGACGGTGATCGCGGCACCGCTGGGCAGCTTTCTGGGCGGCATCATCGGCTGGCGTGGCGCGTTTTTCTGTGTGGTGCCGGTGGCCGTGATTGCACTGGTGTGGCTGCTGGTGAGCCTGCCTGCGCTGAAGAACAAGGCCGAGGCGAAAGCCGGCAATGTCCTGAGCCTGATGAAAAACCCCACGGTAGCCCTGGGGATGGTGGCCGTCAGCGTGTTCTTCATGGGCCAGTTCATGCTGTTCACCTACCTGCGGCCGTTCCTGGAAAGCGTGACCCGGGTTGACGTCTCCACGCTGTCGTTGATGCTGCTGGTGCTCGGCCTGGCGGGCCTGGCGGGGACGTTCCTGATTGAACGCTTCCTGAAGCACCACCTGTACCCGACGCTGATTGCCATCCCACTGATAATGGCAGGCATCGCCCTTGCACTGGTGGCGTTCGGCAGTTCCACCCTCATGACCAGCGTGTTGCTGGGCAGCTGGGGCCTGGTGGCGACCGCCGCGCCGGTGGGCTGGTGGACATGGTTATCGAGAACCACGCCTGACAACGCGGAGGCCGGCGGTGGCTTGATGGTCGCCATCATTCAATTGGCGATTGCCGCAGGCGCCACGGTCGGCGGCGTGGCGTTTGACCTGAGCGGTTACCAGGCGACCTTCGAACTGAGCGCGGCCTTGCTGGTGGTCGCCACCGTGCTGGCCTACCTGGCGTCACGCCGCCCGCGGCCTGCCCGCGTTATCAGCAGCGCTAGCTGAAAAACTGACTCGGCGTCTTGCCGAACTGTTTCTTGAACATGCTGCTAAAGGCGCTGGGGCTTTCGTAGCCCAACTCAAGGGCCACATCGATAATTTTCTCGCCCACCGCGATGCGCTCCAGCGCCAACAGCAAACGGGCCTGCTGGCGCCACTGGCCGAAGGTCATCCCGGTTTCGCGGCGGAACAGGCGTTGAATGGTTTTTTGATCCAGGTCCAGGCGCTGGCTCCAATCGGCGACGGTGGACGCATCGCCCGGGTCTTGCTGCAGCGTCAGGCAGATGTGATTGATGCGCGGGTCGGCGGGCTGAGGAAGCGACAATGGCAGCGCGGGCAGGATAGCCAGCTCATCGAGGATCAGGCGCATGATCCTGGCGTCGCGCGAATCCTCGGCAAAGGGCGGTTTCAAGCTGACCGAGACTTTGATCAATTCACTCAGCAGCGGCGACACCGTCACCGTCTTCGGCTCGGTCGGCAGGTCCGGAAAGCTGTCCGGGCGCACGAATACGCTGCGCATTTTCAAGGTGCCCACGCAACGCAGCGCATGCACCTGGCCACAGGGCATCCAGAACCCGCGATTGGGCGGCACGGTCCACTGGTTCAACGCCGAATACACCACCATCACGCCGCCAATAGCGTAGAGCAGTTGATGCTTGTTGTGGCTGTGCTCGGGAATCACCCAGTTTTCCGGGTAGTCAGTGGCCGAGCTGATGACGGCCCAATCGCCTTCATCGATCTCCTGGAGGAATTTGTCGAGGGATTTGATGATTTCGCCCTTTTTGCGATGAATTACGCCCGAATTGCGCGAGACAGGCATTTGCGTCGACTCTAGCATGGCTCCCGAAATAATTAGAAATGGGCCGCCCGCTCAAGTAGTGTCGGCCCCTGTTCGCTGCCTTGTATGGAATGCCTGCATGTCGACCCTCACCGCGACACCCGCCGCTGCCACCGCGACGCCTCAGGTCAGCCCTTTGGTCATGCGCGTGCTCGGCGCCTGCGCCCTGGCGCATCTGATCAACGACCTGATCCAGGCCGTGCTGCCGTCGATCTACCCAATGCTCAAGGCCAACTACGGCCTGACGTTTACCCAGGTCGGCCTGATCACCCTGACTTTCCAACTCACCGCATCGCTGCTGCAGCCCTGGATCGGCTACCACACCGACCGTCATCCCAAGCCCTGGCTGCTGCCGGCGGGCATGGTCTGCACCTTGATCGGTATTCTGATGCTGGCGTTTGTCGGCAGCTTCCCGCTGATTTTGCTGGCGGCGGCGCTGGTCGGTGTCGGCTCGTCGACGTTCCACCCGGAAACGTCCCGCGTGGCACGCCTGGCCTCCGGCGGCCGCTATGGCCTGGCGCAATCGACGTTCCAGGTCGGCGGTAACACCGGCAGCGCCTTCGGTCCACTGCTGGCGGCGGCTATCATCATTCCTTACGGCCAGAGCCATATCGCCTGGTTCGGCCTGTTCGCGGTGTTCGCGATCCTGGTGCTGTACGGCTTGAGCCGCTGGTACCGCCACCACCTCAACCTGTTCAAGCTCAAGCAAGGCGGCAAACCGACCCATGGCCTGTCCAAAGGCCGGGTGACCTTTGCCCTGGTGGTGCTGGCGCTGCTGGTATTCTCCAAATATTGGTACATGACCAGCCTGACCAGCTACTTCACGTTCTACCTGATCGAAAAATTCCAGCTGTCGGTCGCCAACTCCCAGATGTACCTGTTCCTGTTCCTCGGCGCGGTGGCCGTGGGCACCTTCGCCGGCGGGCCGATCGGCGACAAGATCGGGCGCAAGACAGTCATCTGGTTTTCGATTCTCGGCGCCGCGCCGTTCACCCTCGCCCTGCCCTATGTCGACCTATTCTGGACTGCCGTACTCAGCGTGATCATCGGCTTTATCATCGCCTCGGCGTTCTCGGCCATCGTGGTGTTCGCCCAGGAACTGGTGCCGGGCAATGTCGGCATGATCGCCGGGATCTTCTTCGGCCTGATGTTCGGTTTCAGCGGGATCGGCGCGGCACTGCTGGGCTTGCTCGCCGATAGCCACGGTATCGAATACGTCTACAAGATCTGCTCGTTCCTGCCGTTGGCGGGCATTTTGACGATATTGTTGCCGTCGACCAAAGGGGTGTGAGGCTGCCGCTGTCCAAGTGACCACGCTGAACAATGTGGGAGGGGGCTTGCCCCCGATGGCGGTGTGTCAGTCAAGTAGATGTCAACTGACGCATCGCTATCGGGAGCAAGCCCCCTCCCACATTGGTATTTTGTCGTCAGGTGCGTCGCGTGAACCCATTGACGACGATATACAGCAGCGGCCCTATCGACACGAACACCGCCGTCAGCAGGAAATAGGGGATCAACGACGCCACGGAGCGCCCCCGGCCCCGCGCATCCCGGTACATCCACACACACGCCAGTATCGCCATCAGGTACAGGTCAATCACCACCTGCGCCGTATCTGGCCGCGACATCAACTCCTGCCCAAACGCAATGAGCGATTGCTCGGCCGTCAACATGGTCGCCACGGTATACAGCGAAAACCCGAGCAAACCGGCCAGGGCGATATAGGGTCTGGGCATGTTCTCCTCCTTGGAGTGCAATATGGATCATCAAGCCGCTTACCTTAGCAGCAAGCTGGCACTGGGAAATATCTGTACGTAGACTGCCGCCATACCTCCACTTGAAGGCGGCGAAAAAAACCTGATGCAAGTTACCGAAGTCTCCATTGCTCAATTGCGCGCTGCGCTTGAATCCGGCCAGACCAGCGCCGTTGAACTGGTGCAGGCCTACCTGGCGCGGATCGACGCCTATGACGGCCCGCAGACCGCCACCGCGCTGAACGCCGTGGTGGTGCGCAACCCCGAGGCCTTGCAGGAAGCCGAGGCGTCCGATGCACGCCGGGCAAAAGGCCAGACGCTGGGGCCGCTGGATGGCATTCCCTATACGGCCAAGGACAGTTACCTGGTCAAGGGCCTCACCGCCGCGTCCGGCAGCCCGGCGTTCGCCAAGCTGGTCGCCCAGCGTGATGCCTTCACCATCGAGCGTTTGCGCGCTGGCGGGGCCATCTGCCTGGGCAAGACCAATATGCCGCCCATGGCCAACGGCGGCATGCAACGCGGCGTCTATGGCCGCGCCGAAAGCCCGTACAACGCCGATTACCTCACCGCACCGTTCGCCTCGGGTTCGTCCAACGGCGCCGGCACGGCCACGGCGGCAAGTTTCGCCGCGTTTGGCCTGGCCGAAGAAACCTGGTCGAGCGGTCGCGGCCCGGCCTCCAACAACGGCTTGTGTGCGTACACGCCTTCGCGTGGGGTGATTTCGGTACGCGGCAACTGGCCGCTGACCCCGACCATGGACGTGGTGGTGCCCTATGCGCGCACCATGGCTGACCTGCTGGAAGTACTCGACGTGGTGGTCGCCGAAGACCCGCACACCCGTGGCGACCTGTGGCGCCTGCAACCCTGGGTGCCGATCCCCAGCGTCAGTTCGGTGCGCCCGGCGTCCTACGCCGAACTCGCGGCGGGCAGCGCGGCCCTGGCCGGCAAACGCTTCGGCGTGCCGCGCATGTACATCAACGCCGACCCTGAGGCCGGCACCAGTGAGAAACCAGGGATCGGCGGACCGACCGGGCAGAAAATCCACACCCGCGCCTCAGTGATCGAGCTGTGGCAAGCCGCACGCCACGCCCTGGAAGCCGCAGGCGCCGAAGTCATCGAAGTGGATTTCCCACTGGTGTCCAATTGCGAAGGCGACCGCCCCGGCGCGCCCACAGTGTTCAACCGTGGCCTGGTGTCCCGGCAATTCCTCCACGATGAACTGTGGGAATTGTCGGCCTGGGCGTTCGATGACTTTTTGCGTGCCAACGGCGACCCGGCGTTGAACCACCTGGCGGATGTGGATGGCCCGAAGATCTTCCCCCACGACCCCGGCACCCTGCCCAACCGCGAAGACGACCTGGCCGCCGGCATGGATGAATACGTGCGCATGGCCCAGCGCGGCATCACGCCGTGGAACGAGATCAGCAGCTTGCCCGACGGCTTGCGCGGCCTCGAGCAAACCCGCCGGCTGGACCTGGAAGACTGGATGGACCGCCTGGGGCTCGACGCGGTGCTGTTCCCCACCGTGGCCGACGTGGGCCCGGCCGATGCCGATGTCAACGAAGCCTCCGCCGATATCGCCTGGAGCAATGGCGTGTGGGTGGCCAACGGCAACCTCGCCATTCGCCATCTTGGCGTGCCTACCGTCACCGTGCCGATGGGCGTGATGGCCGATATCGGCATGCCGGTCGGGCTGACATTTGCCGGGCGGGCGTATGACGATTCGGCTCTGTTGCGCTTGGCGTCAGCGTACGAAGCCACCGGCAGCAAACGCATGATTCCACCGCGTACACCGCCGTTGTCAGCCGGCTGATCACCGCCCCATGTGGGTGTGGACTTGCCCTAATGCCGGTCAGTTAAGAAGTAGCAGGAGCGAGAACTAACTTGTGGCGAGGGAGCTTGCTCCCGCTGGGGCGCGAAGCGGCCCCAAGCAATGGGACTGCTGCGCAGTCCAGCGGGAGCAAGCTCCCTCGCCACAGGTTCGGTGTCGCCTTAACTGACTGGCATTAGGGCTTGCCCCCTCCCACAGGTTCAGCCGAGTTCCACGTCGGCAAATAAGTAATTTCAGAATATTTCAAGAACCCCCTTTCCTTCCCCTGCCAATTTATTGCATGGTTGTACGACGACAGACCTCATCGTGTCGCTCCCCAACAACAATAAGGACTCCCCATGCAAAATCTCAAAGTGCTGATCGCTTTCCTGTGCCTGTTCTCCGGCTACGTCGCGGCCGCACCGGCGCCCGCCGAGAAGGAAGTAGCCCAGGCGGTCGACCAACTGACCCAGGCTATGTTGCACCTGGACCTCAAGCAACTGCATGCGCTGACCGCAGACACCCTCACCTACGGCCATTCCAGCGGCAAGGTGCAGAACAAGGCGCAGTTCATCGAAGACCTGGAAACTCACAAGAGCGCGTTCAAGACCCTGGAAATGCAAAACCAGAGCATCACCCTCAATGGCGATACCGCTCTGGTGCGCAACCACTTTCACGCCCTGGCGGTGAACAGTGGCGTCGAAGTGCCGACCGATATCGATAACTTCCAGGTCTGGCAGAAACAGAAAGGCCAATGGCTGCTGATCGGCCGCCAGGCCTACAAATACTGACCCTTGCCGGTGAGCCGCTCAGCCACGGCTCACCATTGCACTACTTTGCGCACCTTGAGCAACGCCTCACGCAGCGCCGTCATCGACACCGACCCCAAGGCCAGGCGCAGCGCATGGGGCACATGGGCCGAGACGGCAAACGGCTCGGCGGTGGAAACGCCAATACCTTCGCGCTGCAAGGTCATGGCCACCTGATCGGCGCGGACATCTTCGCCCAGCGGCAGCCACAAAAAATACGATGAGGGATGGCTGATATAGCTCAGCCCCGTCAGCACTTGCGCCGCCAAACCTTGTCGCGCCTGGGCATCTGCACGTTTTTGCGCCTCCAACTGCGCAACGGTGCCATCTTCGATCCAGGCCACGGTAATCGCACTCATCACCCCCGGCACGTTCCAGGTGGTGGCCATGACGGTGCGCTCCAATACCTTGACCCAAGCCAGGGGCGCCGCGATAAAACCGACGCGCAAGCCGGTGGCGACACTTTTGGAAAACCCACCCACGTAGACAGTGCATTCAGGCGCCAGGCTCGCCAGCGGCGGCGGTGCGTGTTCGGCCAGGAAGGCGTAGGCGGCGTCCTCGATGATCATCAAGTGGTGCTCTCGTGCAATCGCCACCAGGCGCTCGCGCTGCGCCAGGCTCATCACCCAGCCCAGCGGGTTATGCAGGGTGGGCATGCTGTAGACCGCGCGCACCGGCCGCTTGCGGCACAGGGCCTGCAGGTGATCGAGGTCCGGGCCGGTGGCGCTGGCCGGGATCGCGACGATTTCCAGGTGCAGGGTCTCGGCCAATACCTTGAAGCCCGAATACGTCAATGCGTCGACGGCGATCACATCGCCGGGTTTGAGCAGCGCCATCAGGGTTACCGCCAAGCCGTGCTGGGCTCCGCTGACCAGCAATACCTGTTCGGCCTGCACCGCCAGCCCGCGCTGCAACAGGTGCTGCGCGACCGCCGCGCGTTCATGCAGGCGGCCGGCGTGGGGCTGGTAACGCAACAGCGCTTCCAGGTCGCCGGATAACGCCAACTGGCGCAGTGCGCCACGCAAAAGCTCGGCCTGGCCGGGCAATGACGGGTAGTTGAAATTCAAATCGAGCATGCCTGCCGCGACGGGCATCTGCCCACTGCCCTGGCCCGGCGGTAACGCCAGTTCGCGCACAAAAGTGCCGCGCCCGGTTTCACCACTGACCAGCCCCATCGCCTCCAGCTCGGCGTACACGCGGCTCGCGGTAACCAGCGCCAAGCCATGCTCGGCGGCGAGTTGGCGGTGCGTGGGCAGGCGCGTGCCGGGCGGCATTTTGCCCGCACGAATGGCCTCGGCGAAGGTATCGACCAGCGACTTGTAGCGGGCGCGCGGCATTGGCGATGTATCCATGACAATTTTTTGATTGCCTTAATCTTCAGCCCTAGGATGCCGAGTACGCAACTTCCCTTTTCGGACATACCCCTATGGAACGCACCTCGCCTTTCGGCACCCTGGACAGCAGCACCCAAGGCTGGATCAACGGTTTTATTGGCGTGGTGATCTTCAGCGGTTCGTTGCCGGCCACGCGCCTGGCGGTGATGGAATTCGACCCGGTGTTCCTGACCATGATCCGCGCGACGCTTGCGGCCATCCTGGGGCTGTGCCTGTTGTGGTGGTTCCGCGAAAAACGCCCCACCCGCCCGCAATGGGCGCCCTTGGCCATCGTCGCGTTCGGCGTGGTGATCGGCTTTCCGCTGCTCACGGCGCTGGCGCTGCAATACGTGACCTCCGCGCACTCCATTGTGTTTATCGGCCTGCTGCCGCTGGCGACGGCGATCTTCGGCGTACTGCGCGGCGGCGAGCGGCCGCGACCGGTGTTCTGGTTGTTTTCGGGGCTGGGCAGTGCGCTGGTGATGGCTTACGCCTTCACCCAGGGCCTGAGCGCCGCGCCCGCCGGGGACCTGCTGATGCTATTGGCGGTGCTGGTCTGCGGCCTGGGCTATGCCGAAGGCGCCAAGCTGTCGCGCAGCCTGGGCGGCTGGCAGGTGATTTGCTGGGCCCTGGTAATGTCGCTGCCCGTCGTCGCGCCGTTGAGCTGGCTGCTGGCGCCCGCGTCGTTCACCGGCATCAGCCTGCCGGCCTGGCTGAGCCTGGGTTACGTCGCGCTGTTCAGCATGTTGATCGGCTTTGTATTCTGGTATCGCGGCCTGGCCCAGGGTGGCATCGCTGCGGTCGGCCAGTTGCAGTTGCTGCAACCGTTCTTTGGTTTGGCGCTGGCGGCGGGCCTGCTGCATGAGCAGGTCAGCCTGGGCATGCTGCTGGTCACGGTGGCGGTGATCGGCTGCGTGGCCGGCGCGAAGCGCTTCGCGCGCTAGCGCTACGGGCCAGGGGCTGCTAAACAGAAATGGCGTCCGCGCCCGTGGTCGCACGGGTTGATCCTGGTCTACATTTGACGGCAACCGCTAATCGAGGACTGCACCGATGACTCGTCTCACCGCCAAAGACTTCGCTCCCGAACTGCTGGAACTCTACGATGGCTACGCCCACGGCACGCTGAACCGCCGCGAGTTTCTCGACCGCGCCGCGCTGTTTACCTTCGGTGGCCTGACCGCCTCGGCCCTGCTCGCCGCCCTGAGTCCCAACTACGCACTCGCCGAACAGGTGAAATTCACCGACCCCGCTATCGTTGCCGACTACATCACGTACCCGTCACCCAAGGGTAACGGCACGGTGCGCGGCTACCTGGTGCGCCCGGCCAAGGCCGCCGGCAAACTGCCTGCGGTGGTGGTCGTGCATGAGAACCGCGGCCTCAACCCGTATATCGAAGACGTGGCGCGGCGCCTGGCCAAAGCCGGCTTTATCGCCCTGGCGCCCGATGGCCTGACCTCGGTGGGCGGCTACCCCGGCAACGATGAAAAAGGCGTGGCCCTGCAGCAGACCGTCGACCCCACCAAACTGATGAACGACTTTTTCGCGGCCATTGAGTGGCTGATGCACCACGACAGCAGCACCGGCAAAGTCGGCATCACCGGCTTCTGCTATGGCGGTGGCGTGACCAATGCGGCGGCGGTGGCCTACCCGGAACTGGCGGCGGCCGTATCGTTCTACGGGCGTCAACCCGAGGCCAAGGACGTACCCCGCATCAAGGCACCGATCATGCTGCATTACGGGGAGCTGGATGCGCGCATCAACGAAGGTTGGCCGGCCTACGAGCAGGCGCTTAAAGCCGCCGGCACGACGTATGAGGCATTTATCTACCCGGGAGCCAACCACGGCTTTCACAACGATTCGACGCCGCGTTATGACGAGGCAGCAGCGAACCTGGCGTGGGAGCGCACCCTGGGATGGTTTCGCAAGTACCTTGCCTGACACACTCCAGCTGTGGGAGGGAGCTTGCCCCAATGCCAGTCAGTTAAGCGTACACCGCCGTCTGTAGGAGCGAGCTTGCTCGCGAAAAACTCACAGGCACCGCGTTCATTCAGAAAGCACGCGTTATCGTTGACGTTTTTCGCGAGCAAGCTCGCTCCTACAAAAAGCCTTAACTGACTGGCATTAGGGCTTGCCCCCGATGGCGGCACCCGCGCAGGCTTCACCCTAAGTCAATCCGTTACAGGGAAACGAAAATAACATGCAGGAAAAATCCCGTTTTAGCGTACGAAACCTGCTGATTTCAGCGTCTCTGCTGGTTGCTACTCCGTGCCTGGCAGCACCCGACCTGCGCGAAGTGGTGGACAGTCGCGTCAAACCGCTGATGCAACAACAGGGCATCGTCGGGCTGTCGGTGGCCGTGGTGCAGAAGGGTCAGGCGCAATACTTTAACTACGGCGTGGCGTCCAGGGAAGGCAAGCAGCCCGTCACGCAAGACACCCTGTTCGAAGTCGGCTCAGTGTCCAAGACCTTCACTTCAACCCTCGGTGGCTTTGCCCAGGCCAGCGGCAAGTTGAAGCTGTCGGACCGCGCCAGCCAGCACTGGGCCGAACTGGCCGGCAGTGCGTTCGACCACATCAGCCTGTTGCAACTGGCGACCTACACCGCAGGCGGCCTGCCGCTGCAATTCCCCAGCGCAGCCGACAGCGCCGCGACCATGCTCGATTACTACAGGCATTGGCAACCCGCCGACACCCCCGGTACGCGACGCCTCTACTCCAACCCGAGCATCGGCCTGTTCGGCTACCTCGCGGCCAAAAGCCTGGGCCAGCCGTTCAATGTCGCCATGGAACAGACCTTGCTGCCGGCGCTGGGCTTGAAGAACACCTACCTCAACGTGCCCGCCGACAAGCTGGGCCACTACGCCCAAGGCTACGATAAGCAGGGCAAACCCGTGCGCGTGGGCCCAGGCGCACTCGACAGCGAAGCCTACGGCATCAAGACCAGCACCCAGGACCTGGCGCGCTACGTGATGCTCAACCTGCACCCCGAGACCTTGAGCGCGCCGCTGCAACAGGCGATCGCCACCACACATAGCGGTTACTACAGCGTCGACGGCATGACCCAGGGCCTGGGTTGGGAATACTACCCCTACCCCATCACCCAGCAGGCCTTGATAGAGGGCAACTCCACACCAATGGCGCTGGAGTCGCACACCGTCAAGTGGCTGCAACCGGCGCAGGCCCAACCGGCCAATGTGCTCTATAACAAAACCGGCTCAACCAATGGTTTCGGCGCCTACGTGGCGTATGTACCGAGCAGGGATATTGGCGTGGTGATCCTGGCCAACAGGAACTACCCGAATGCCGAACGGGTGAAAGTGGCCCATGGGATCTTGAGTGCCCTGGATAAATAATACCCAGCGCACTGTACCTGTGGCGAGGGAGCTTGCTCCCGCTGGGCCGCGAAGCGGCCCCAAAAATGGGACTGCTGCGCAGTCCAGCGGGAGCAAGCTCCCTCGCCACAGGTTACTTTTTACCCTTCCTGGTTCTTAACTGACTGGCATTAGGGCAAGCCCCCTCCCACATCGGCTTGTCGTTGTTTACGGATACTTACTCGGCATACGCCCACGTCATCCGAAACGACGCGCCACCCCACTCCGAGTCCAGCACCTGCACCTGTCCGCCATGCCATTGGCTGACCCGCTGGACCAGCGCCAGGCCCAGGCCAAAGCCGCCGGTACGGCGGTCGCGGCTTGAATCCAGGCGCATGAAGGGTTCAAAGATCTTGGCGCGGCCCTCCACCGGAATACCGGGACCGTCGTCGCTGACCTGCAGTTCGTAACCGCTGCCGAACTTGATCAACGACACTTCAACCCGCCGGTCGGCATAGCGAATGGCGTTGCGCAGCAGGTTGATCAGCGCGCGCGCCATGAATCGTGGCTCGATGCGAATCACATCGACCTCACAGGTACGCAGCGACAACTGCACACCTGCGGCCTCGGCCTCCAGCGCCACGCTGCCGATCACGCTGTCCAGCCAACTGTGGGCCTCGATGCTTTCGCGGGTGACCTGGGTCGCGCCGCGCTCCAGGCTGGCGTAGGTCAACAGCTCGGAGACCATTTCTTCCAGCTCGCCAAGGTCGGCGTACATGTCGGCGATCAGTTCGCGGCTCTGGCGCGGATCGGCCTGTTGCTTGAGCTGGTCAAGCTCGAAGGACAAGCGCGCAATCGGCGTGCGCAGTTCGTGGGATACCGCGTTGGTCAGTTCGCGCTGGTTGGCGATCAGGCTTTCGATGCGCTCGGCCATCTGGTTGAAGTGCCCGGCCAGCGCACGCACGGTGGAGCGACGCGGCAACAGGATGCGCGAGCCGAGGTCGTTGTCGCCAAAGCGCTGCGCCGCCAGGCGGATGTGCTCCAGGTCGCGCCAGTGCGGGCGCACCCAGAAGTACAACACGATGGCCAGGCTCACGCCCAGGAGCCCGTAGGCCCACAGATACAACCATTTCGGTTCTTCCGGCAATTGGATTTCGAGCAACTGCGGGCCGTCGTCGATGGGCGCGAGGAACTTCATGAAGTCCTCGCGCACCACCACTTGGCCGGCCGCCAGCAGTGCCTGTTCGCGCGCGCTCAGGTGCTGGCTGTCGCGCTGCACCAGTTGCAGGCGCAGGCCGTAATGCGGTTGCAACTGATCCAGACGCGCCTGGCGCGCCTCGCCCTGCACCGGCCGCAGTTGTTCCACCAGGGCCCACGCTGGGCCGCGCAGGGCCTCGCGATTATAGGTTTCATTGGACTCGGGCATGTACGCGTCCAGGCCATAGTTGACCAACCAGATCGCACCGGCCAACCCGAGCGCGAGGATCAGGTACAAGCGCAGATACAGGCGCAGCATCTACATCTCCCAGGCGAACGGATTGAACAGGTAGCCCTTGCCCCAGATGGTCTTGATGCACACCGGCTCGCGCGGGTTGTCATTGAGCTTGCCGCGCAGTTTGCTGATGTACACATCGACGCTGCGGTTCAGGCCATCGAACGCAATGCCGCGCATGCGGTTGAGGATGTCGTCGCGTGAAAGGATGGTTCCCGAGCTGCTCGCCAGCAACCAGAGCAATTCGAACTCCATGGTGGTGAGGTCGATTTTTTCATCGCCCAGGCTGACCACCCGGCAACTGCGGTTGATCGACAACCGGCCGAATTCCAGGTAATCGCGTACCGTCGTCTCGGGCACTTGCCGACGTTGCAGCGCCCGCAGGCGCGCCAGCAATACCGGCGGTTTGATGGGTTTGATCACATAGTCATCGGCACCGGACTCCAGGCCCAGGATATGGTCCAGGTCATCTTCCTTGGCGGTGAGGATCACAATCGGTGTGTCGGACACCGCGCGGATCTCGCGACACACATGCAGGCCGCTCTGGCCCGGCAACATCAAGTCGAGCACGACGATTTTCGGTTTGAACGCCAGGAATGCCGCCAAGGCCAAATCGCCCCGGTGCACCGCCTGCACCTCGAAACCATGTTGCGACAGAAAATGCGCGATCAGTCCTGCCAGCTTCTCATCGTCCTCGACGAGCAGGACTTTGCCCAGACCCAGGTTTTCCATAAGTTCTCATTGTGCGAACGCCGATTGAAAGGCCGGCAGTATAGGTGGCAAGCTGCCCAACGGGAGCCACCGCACGCAGGGCGCCAGCAAGCTTCATGCTTTTAAGAGTTTTTAACAAATAGCCTGCACTCTTTTACGCCATTTACAGGGAGTTATATGCGCAAGGATTACCTGGCGTTCTTCGTTTCACTGTTCCTGTCGCGGCTGGCGGACCAGATTCTGCTGTTCATCGTGCCGCTGATCGTGTTCCAGACCACCCAGAGTGTGTCTTGGGCGGGTCTGGCGTTCTTTGTCGAGTCACTGCCGCGCTACCTGGCCTTTCCGGTGTGCGGGGCGTTGTGCGACAGGTTTTCACCCGTGCGCATCCTGCATGTCAGCCAAGTGTATCGGGCGCTGGCCTGCGTGGTAGCGGTGGCGCTGTACGGGCTGTTCGACGGTATCCAATGGCTGGTGATCCTGTCGGCGTTGTGCGGGGTATTGACCACCCAGGGCATCATGGCGCGGGAAGTGCTGATGCCGCATATTTTCCAGCATTACACCTACACCAGGACGTTGTCTTATTCGCAGATCGCCGACCAGAGCGGCCTGGTACTCGGGCCGTTGGTGGCGGCGCTGATGCTGGAAGTCTGGGCGTGGCCCTGGGTAGTGCTGGGCATCGCCGCACTGTTTGTGCTGGCGGACCTGGCGATGTTGACATGGCAGCGCCATACCAGCGTGAACCTGCAGCTCCATGCGCCGCAGCACCCGGGCCTCTGGCTGCAGCCGCTGCGCACCGCTTTGGGCCACATCCGCAGCCGGGTGGAGTTGAAGCGCATCATTACCCTGGCCATCGGTGTGAACCTGATCGTCGGCGTGACGCTGGCCACGTCGGCGGCCCTGGTCACCGGGCAATATGCGGCGGACAAGGACGCCTACGCCCTGCTGCAAGCCGCTGGCGCGGTGGTCACCCTGGTAATTCTGTTTTACCTCGCGCGTTCGAGCCTGGCGCTGAAGGTGCTCGGCGGGTTGTCGTATTCGATGATTGCCGTGGGCGCGCTGATCACCGCCCTCAGCCCCGGCGTATGGGTGTACGCCGTGGGCTTCCTGCTGGTGAGCGGTTTCGACAAGATGTTCAACGTGTACATGCGCAGCACCCGTCAGCGGGTGATTCCGGTGCAGGATTTCGGCAAAACCGTGGGAGTGATCACCCTGCTCAACAACCTCGCCCAGCCCTTGGCGGGCTTGCTGATTGCGGTGCTGGCAGCGCCGCTTGGCACGCAAACGGTGATTCTGCTGCTGACCGGATTCAGCGCCTTGATCGGCGTAGCCGTGGCCTCAGGCTGGCACGCCACTGTGAAAGCGGAACTCGACGTCGGCTGACTCGATCAACGCCTGCTCGGCCGCCCTCACCCGCTCGATCACCTGGGCGATGTCCTTGGCGTCACCGTACTGGTAGGCCAGTTTCAAGTAACCCTGAAAGTGCCGCGCTTCGCTTTTGAGCAAGCCGAAGTAGAACTTGCCGAGTTCTTCGTCCAAATGCGGCACCAGCGCTTCGAAACGCTCGCAACTGCGCGCTTCGATAAAGGCCCCCACCACCAGGGTATCCACCAGCTTGACCGGCTCATGGTTGCGCACCACCTTGCGCAAACCCGAGGCGTAGCGGCCGGCGGACAATTGGCGCAGTTCAACCTTGCGTTTTTTCATCAGGCGCATGACCTGCTCGTGGTGCACCAGCTCTTCACGGGCCAGGCGCGACATCATGTTGATCAGGTCGAGGTGGCCGTGATACTTGGCGATCAGGCTCAGGGCGGTGCTGGCGGCTTTGAATTCGCAGTTCTTGTGGTCGATCAGCAGGGTGTCCTGGTCGGCCAGCGCGGCCTGGACCCAGGCGTCGGGGGTGCGGCAACCGAGGAATTCGTGGATTTCGGGCAGGATCATCGGGCTCACGGGCAAAGGATCACAAAAGGGCGCCGATTATACCGACCACGCCGCAGACCACCAGCCATGGGCCTTGATGTACATCAAGATGACGGCACGCGTGCAGCAACTATAGTTGTTGCAGGCCCACTCCTGGAGAACCGACCATGCAAGCCATCCGCAGCATCCTGGTGGTCATCGAGCCCGAGCATCCCGAAAGCCTGGCCCTCAAGCGCGCGAAGCTGATCGCCGGGGTCACCGACGCGCACCTGCATTTGCTGGTCTGTGACAGAAAGCATGAACATTCGGCGCTGCTGAGCCTGCTCAAATCCGGCCTGCAGGAGGACGGGTACAGCGTCACGACCGAACAGGCGTGGAACGACAGCTTGCATGAAACCATCGTCGACGTGCAGCAGGCCGAGGGCTGCGGCCTGGTGATCAAGCAGCACTTTGCCGACAGCCCGCTGAAAAAGGCCCTGCTGACGCCGGCAGACTGGAAACTGCTGCGCTATTGCCCGACGCCCGTGCTGCTGGTCAAGACCGCCACGCCCTGGGCCGGCGGCGTGATTCTGGCGGCCGTCGACGTGGGCAATTCCGACGGCGAACACCGCTCGCTGCACAATTCCATCATCGACCACGGCTTTGATATCGCCAGCCTGGCCAAGGCGCAGTTGCATGTGATCAGCGCGCATCCCTCGCCGATGCTGTCGGCGGCAGACCCGACGTTTCAACTCAGGGAAACCATCGAGGCGCGTTATCGCGAGCAGTGCCAGGCCTTCCAGGCCGAATTCGATGTGGATGACGCACACCTGCATATCAAGGAAGGCCCGGCGGATGTGCTGATTCCCCATATCGCCCACCAGTTGCAGGCGGCACTGACGATTATCGGCACCGTGGCGCGCACTGGAATTTCCGGGGCGTTAATCGGCAATACGGCAGAGGTGGTGCTGGATGCGGTGGAAAGCGATGTGCTGGTGCTCAAGCCGCAGACGCTGATGGACCATCTCGAAGAACTCGCCACCCAAGCCTGAACCAATGAAGATCAAATGTGGGAGGGGGCTTGCCTCAAGGCTTTTCTGTAGGAGCGAGCTTGCTCGCGAAGAGCTCAGGCCCCCCGCGTTTATTCAGAATGAACGCGTTGCCTGGGCGTTTTTCGCGAGCAAGCTCGCTCCTACAGGGGCCCCCTGTACCGTCAGGTAGATAGCGCATCCTTCAGGAATCCCGGTGCGATATAACGCTGGTAATGCGCCTCGGACAAGATAAAGAACTCCCGATCAATCGCATCGCGCAGGTCTGGCAAGGGCCACTCGCGAAACTCCGGTAGCAGCACCATGCCATAGGCCTCCAGGTTATTGATCACCCGCGCCCCACGCGCAATCAACTGATAGGCCCAGCAATACTCGGACTGGTGCGGCACGAAGCGAATCTTGCGCTGTTCCAGCTGCCCGCGCAGGGTCTTGGGGGCAAAAACCTCGACTTTGCCGGCCATCACCTGCACCAGCAATTGCTCGAGCCTGAGCCAGACCGCACGCTTTTCTTCTTCGTTATAGCCATTCCACTGGATCACTTCGTGGTGAAAGCGCTTGCAGCCGCGACACACGAGATCGCCGTAGACCGTGGAGCACAGGCCGACGCAGGGGGTCTTGATGGTTTGGTTGGACATGGGCGAAAACACGCAGATCAGCGAAACAGTGCGCCATGTTAGCCCTTTGTCTAAGGTTGATCACCCTGCAAACTTGGTGACGCAACTTACCTTTAGATTTTTTTTGCCGTAGAATCACCCGGCCTTGTAAGGCGCCAATAATCCGCTGGAAGCTGTTTTCAAAGCGTCACGAGCACAGTCGTTCCTTCAGAACGGTGTTGGCGCAGGTTTGACCCAGGTAGGTCAACACTTGCGCCAACCCTCATCAGCTCCGTTCTGCAGGCGTAAAACTTTGAAAGCAGCTTCTGTAAGGACGGTCGGCAGCGCTGGCTTTGCGGCCCAAAAAGCCCCCGAGCGCACGCGTGCCGGTCATTCCTGGATGAGCGTCCCGTGGGACCACTGATGAGGGTAATAACTGTGCTTGAAGCCTACCGCAAACATATCGAAGAGCGTGCCGCCCTGGGTATCGTGCCCCAGCCGCTTAACGCCGAACAAACCGCAGGCCTGGTCGAGCTGCTGAAAAATCCCCCGGCTGGCGAAGAAGAATTCCTCGTTGACCTGATCACCAACCGCATTCCACCGGGCGTTGACGAAGCAGCCTACGTCAAGGCCGGTTTCCTGTCCGCCCTGGCCAAGGGCGAAGCCACCTCCCCCCTGATCGACAAAAAGCGCGCTGTTGAACTGCTTGGCACCATGCAAGGCGGCTACAACATCGTGACGTTGGTCGAGCTGCTGGACGACGCCACGCTGGCGCCTGTCGCGGCCGCCCAACTCAAGCACACCCTGTTGATGTTCGATGCGTTCCACGACGTGGCGGAAAAAGCCCGCAATGGCAACGAACACGCCAAAGGCGTGATCCAGTCCTGGGCCGACGGCGAATGGTTCCGCAACCGTCCGACCCTGGCCGACAAGATCAGCCTGCGCGTGTTCAAGGTCACCGGCGAAACCAACACCGACGACCTGTCCCCTGCCCCGGACGCCTGGTCGCGCCCTGACATCCCGCTGCACGCCCTGGCCATGCTGAAAATGGCCCGTGAAGGCATCGTGCCGGACGAGCAAGGCAAGACCGGCCCGATGAAGCAGATCGAAGAAATGCGCGGCCAAGGCTTCCCGATCGCCTACGTTGGCGACGTGGTCGGTACCGGTTCGTCGCGTAAATCGGCGACCAACTCCGTACTGTGGTTCTTCGGCGACGACGTTCCCTTTGTTCCGAACAAGCGCGCCGGCGGTTTCTGCTTCGGCAGCAAGATCGCTCCGATCTTCTACAACACCATGGAAGATGCGGGCGCACTGCCGATCGAGTTCGACGTCACCAACATGCACATGGGCGACGTGATCGACCTGTACCCGCATGCTGGCAAAGTCTGCAAACACGGCACCGATGAAGTCATCACCACCTTCGAAATGAAGACCCCGGTGCTGTTGGACGAAGTACGCGCCGGCGGCCGTATTCCGCTGATCATCGGTCGCGGCCTGACCGACAAGGCCCGTGCCGAACTGGGCCTGGGCCCTACCGACCTGTTCAAGCTGCCTGAAGCGCCTGTCGACACCGGCAAGGGCTTCACCCTGGCGCAGAAAATGGTCGGCAAGGCGTGCGGCCTGCCGGAAGGCAAAGGCGTGCGCCCTGGCACCTACTGCGAACCAAAGATGACCACCGTCGGTTCCCAGGACACCACCGGTCCAATGACCCGTGATGAACTCAAGGACCTGGCGTGCCTGGGCTTCTCGACCGACCTGGTGATGCAGTCGTTCTGCCACACCGCGGCTTATCCAAAGCCGATCGACGTGACCACCCACCACACCCTGCCTGACTTCATCATGACCCGTGGCGGTGTATCGCTGCGTCCAGGCGACGGCATCATCCACAGCTGGCTGAACCGCATGCTGCTGCCGGACACCGTCGGTACCGGTGGTGACTCCCACACCCGCTTCCCGATGGGCATCTCGTTCCCGGCCGGCTCCGGCCTGGTCGCGTTCGCTGCTGCCACCGGCGTGATGCCGCTGGACATGCCGGAATCGATCCTGGTGCGCTTCAAAGGCAAGATGAAGCCTGGCATCACCCTGCGTGACCTGGTGCATGCCATTCCTTACTACGCGATCCAGGCTGGCCTGCTGACCGTAGAGAAGAAAGGCAAGAAAAACGCCTTCTCCGGCCGCATCCTGGAAATCGAAGGCCTGAACGACCTGACGCTGGAACAGGCTTTCGAGCTGTCCGACGCATCGGCTGAACGTTCGGCTGCCGGTTGCACCATCAAGCTGTCCAAGGACTCCGTCACCGAGTACCTGAACTCCAACATCACCTTGCTGCGCTGGATGATCGGCGAAGGCTACGGCGATCCACGCACCCTGGAACGTCGCGCCCAAGCGATGGAAGCCTGGGTTGCCAACCCGGAGCTGATGGAAGCCGATGCCGACGCCGAATACGCCGAAATCATCGAGATCGACCTGTCGGAAATCAACGAGCCGATCCTCTGCGCACCGAACGACCCGGACGATGCCCGTCTGTTGTCGAGCGTTGCCGGTGAGAAGATCGACGAAGTGTTCATCGGTTCGTGCATGACCAACATCGGTCACTTCCGCGCTGCCGGTAAGCTGCTGGAGCAGGTCAAGGGCCAGTTGCCAACCCGCCTATGGCTGTCGCCGCCGACCAAGATGGACGCTCACCAGCTGACCGAAGAAGGCTACTACGGCATCTACGGCAGGGCTGGCGCGCGCATGGAAATGCCGGGCTGCTCGCTGTGCATGGGTAACCAGGCACGTGTAGAGCCGAATTCGACCGTCGTGTCGACCTCGACCCGTAACTTCCCGAACCGTCTGGGCGATGGCGCCAACGTCTACCTGGCCTCGGCCGAGCTGGCGGCAGTCGCCTCTACCCTGGGTCGCCTGCCGACCGTCGAAGAGTACATGGGCTACGCGGCGAAACTGGACACCATGGCCAGTGACGTTTACCGCTACCTGAACTTCGACCAGATCGCCGAGTTCCGCAAGATCGCGGCAAGCGCCAACATCCCGGTGATTCAAGCTTAACGGTGTGTTGATGTGACAGGCGCCGCGTATCGCAAGGTACGCGGCGTTTTTTATGCCTGGAATACAAACAAATGTGGGAGGGGGCTTGCCCCCGATAGCAGTGGTTCAGTCAATTCATAGGTGACTGATACACCGCCATCGGGAGCAAGCCCCCTCCCACATTGGATCTCTGGAGTCCTTGCGGGCTGTGTCAGACCTTAAGCCATCAGCGAGTCAACCAGAGCAGAGATACGCGGCATTTTTAGGCCTGGAATACAATCCCAGCAACACCACGAAACACATGTGGGAGGGGGCTTGCCCCCGATAGCGTTGGTTCAGTCAATTCATAGGTGACTGACATACCGCTATCGGGAGCAAGCCCCCTCCCACATTTAGTTCTGGGACAGCCTTGGAGATTGCGTCAGACCTTAAGCCATCAGCGAATACACCAACGCAGTAATCGCCACCAACCCCACCGCCGTTACAAACACATTCGACGCTTGCCCCCGGTACTTGGCCATGGCCGGCACTTTGCGGATGGCGTACATCGGCATCAGGAACAGGATCGATGCAATCACCGGCCCGCCCAGGGTCTCGATCATGCGGAGGATGCTCGGGTTAAGCGTGGCGACAATCCAGCACACCACCAGCATGAAGGCGGCCGTCATGCGGTCCAGGGACTTGGCTGCCGGACGGCGGCCGGTCTTCAGCACCAGGCCCTTGAGGCCCTCGCTGGCACCGATGTAGTGGCCCAGGAACGACTTGGCAATTGCCACGAATGCAATCAACGGCGCGGCGAACTCGATGGTCGGGTTGTCAAAGTGGTTGGCCAGGTACGACAGGATCGACAGGTTCTGCGCTTTCGCCTCGGCCAACTGCGCCGGTGACAGGGTCAGTACGCAGCTGAACACGAAGAACAGCACCATCACCACCATCAACAGGTGCGCGCGGGACAGGATCTGCGAGCTGCGCTCGTCGGCGTGTGCCCCATACTGACGTTTCTGGTCCACCGCGAAGGCCGAGATGATCGGCGAGTGGTTGAACGAGAACACCATTACCGGAATCGCCAGCCACAAGGTGTTGAGCAAGGCCGACGGCGCCGGAATCTCACGGGCGGTACTCAGGATGCCGCCCGTCCAATGCGGCACCAGGTACACGGCAAGGAACAGCAAGGCAACGATAAACGGATACACCATCAGGCTCATGGCCTTGACGATCACCTTTTCGCCGCAACGCACCACCGCCAGCAAGCCCAGGATCAGCACAAACGCCAGGACTGCCCGAGGCGGCGGCATGATGTGCAGTTGGTGTTCCATGAAGCTGCTGACGGTGTTGGTCAGGGCCACGCTATAGATCAGCAGGATCGGGAAGATTGCAAAGAAGTACAGCAAGGTGATCAACGCGCCGGCTTTAATGCCGAAATGCTCTTCGACCACATCGGTAATGTCGGAACCTTCCCGGCCGGAGAGTACGAAACGGGTCAGCCCACGGTGGGCAAAGAACGTCATTGGAAAGGCCAGCAGCGCCAGGATCACCAGCGGCCAGAAGCCCCCCAGGCCCGCGTTGATCGGCAAGAACAAAGTACCGGCGCCGATGGCGGTGCCGAACAGCCCAAGCATCCAGGTGGTGTCCTGGCGGCTCCAGCTTGTGAGCATTGCAGGTGTCGTTGCATAGCGTTCGTCGACGCTATTGGCCTGATCATTCATCCGGTCGGATCTCCGCATTCACACGGCCGGGACGAGTCAGAAAAACCTGACAGGCAGCGCCCCGACCTCAACAGGGACGCGATTGTCCGGGATTCTCTCGAATAAGCAAAGACTTAGCTGAGGAATGGTTCGGTGGTGCAGCCCCCGCAGGTCGTTGATGGCTTCAGAAAAAACCGTCTGCGCGTTGACAGCCTCGCACCCGTCCCAGCATGATCCGGGCATGAGCCTTATTCAGATGCGCCTCACCCGCACCACCACCACGACCGCTTATGGCGGGCCGTGCGGTTGCTGTGGGGGGTTCATCTAACGACACCCTGAAGCACCCAAAGGCCCCGCCAGCGATGGACGGGGCCTTTTTATTGCTCCGCCATCCGGCACTCACCAGGAGCAACACCATGGCAGCCGCCCTTTTGATTATCGACATGCAAACTGGCCTGTACGACGGACCGCACAAACCCTTCGAGCGTGAACGGGTGCTGCACACCATCAACCAGCTGATCCGGCGCGCCCGCACGGCCGGCGCCCCCATCTTCGTCGCACGTCATACCGGGCCCGCCGATTCGCCCATCGCAGCGGGCAGCCCGCTGTGGCAGCTGTGGAGCGGCCTGGAGGTCGACGAATCCCGCGATTACCTGTTCGACAAGACCCGCCCGAGCTGTTTCCTGGGCACCGATCTGGCGCAACAATTGAAGCAAGCGCAGGTCGATGAACTGGTAATTGTGGGCATGAAAACCCAGTTCTGTGTCGACGCCACCTGCAGAGTGGCGGTAGAGCTGGGCTTCTCGGTGATGTTGCCGGAGGACGCCCATACGTGCATGGATACCCCGGCGTTGACGGCCAAGGCGATCATTGATCACCACAATGAGACGTTGGCCGGAGCGTTTGTGAAGCGCATGCAAGCCGCCGAGATTGGCTTTTGAAACTACCGTAGGAGCGCCAGCTCCTACAGCAACCTACGTTCCGTCTTACAAATCCCGCATACTCATGCGCTCAAGCACTTCAGGAAGAACCTTGCATGACTACCACTGTTCTGGTCCTGGTTGAGACCATCAACGAATACCTGCAAATCATCGAGAGCAATGATTTCCATGTGATCCTGGCACCGACGCCTGTCGAACGAGCCCAGGCGATCAAGGTCCATGGCGGGCAGATCAAGGCTGTGCTCACCCGTGGCCCGCTTGGGCTGTATGCCGAGGAAATCGCCGCGCTGCCGCTGCTGGAGATTATCTGCGTGATCGGTGCCGGCTACGAACATGTAGACCTGCAGGCCGCCGCCAACCGTGGGATTGTGGTGACTAACGGCGCCGGGGTGAATGCGCCGTCGGTGGCCGACCATGCCATGGCCTTGCTGCTGTCGCTGGTGCGCGGTATCCCCCAGACTGACGCCGCCGTGCGCCGCAGTGAATGGCCAAAGGTGATGCGCCCTTCCCTGGGCGGCAAGCAACTGGGGATTCTCGGGCTGGGCGCCGTAGGCCTGGAGATCGCCAAGCGCGCGTCCCTGGGGTTTGGCATGGAGGTGAGCTACCACAACCGCCAACCCCGCGATGACGTGGATTACACCTACTGCTCAACCGCCGTGGAATTGGCACGCACTTCGGATTTCCTGATCCTGGCCACGCCCGGTGGCGCCAGCACTCGCCACCTGATCGATCGCCACGCCCTCGACGCCCTGGGGCCGAACGGTTATCTGGTCAATATCGGTCGTGGCAGCGTGGTGGTCACCGCCGACCTGGTGGCTGCGCTGGAACAGCGACGTATCGGCGGCGCCGCGCTGGACGTCTTCGACGACGAACCCAAGGTGCCCGATGCGCTCAAGCGCCTGAACAATACCGTGCTGACCTCCCATGTAGCCGGCCTGTCGCCCGAAGCCACCCACGACACCGTGCAACGGGTCGCCGACAATCTGGTGGAATACTTTGCCGGTCGCCCTGTACTGACCCCCGTGACACTCCCGTCGCGCAACCCGTAGCGAATACCCGCGCCGGGGCCGTGCCGCCCTGGTGATTTGCGTGGATCAGGCCCGCTGATCATTCCCCAACACGCTAACCTATTAAGCCGCCCCGACCTTGTCGCTGGGCGGTGACGCGCATTAGATTAGCCAATAGTCCAAGGCCTTTAAAATAAGCAGAAGGGATAAGCATGGCGCTTAACGACCAATCGACCCAGATTCGCCCCGGCGAAGAACTTGATGCCGGCCTGATCGATCCCTACCTCAAGGCCCATATTCCCGGCCTGCACGGCACGCTCAAGATCAGCCAGTTTCCCGGCGGCGCCTCCAACCTGACCTATCTGCTGGAATACCCGGACCGGGAATTCGTGTTGCGTCGCCCGCCATTCGGCCACAAGGCCAAGTCTGCCCACGACATGGGGCGTGAATACCGCATTCTCAACCAGCTCAAGGATGGCTTTCCGTATTGCCCCAAGGCCTACGTGCACTGCACCGATGAAACGGTGATCGGCGCCGAGTTCTATGTCATGGAACGGGTCAATGGGATTATTTTGCGCTCCGACCTGCCGGCCGAACTGGGCCTGGACGCGAGCCGAACCGAAGCGTTGTGCAAAAGCTTTATCGACAAATTCGTCGAACTGCATCAGGTCGACTACACCGCCTGCGGCCTGGCCGACCTGGGCAAGCCCCAAGGCTACGTGGAACGCCAGATCCGCGGCTGGAGCGAGCGCTACGAAAAAGCCCTGACCCCCGATGCCCCGCGCTGGGAAGCCGTGCGCGCCTGGCTCAACGATAAAATGCCGGCCGACCACCCGACCTCCAGCATCGTGCACAACGACTATCGCTTCGACAATGTGATTCTCGACCCGCGCAACCCGATGCAGATCATCGGCGTGCTCGACTGGGAGCTGACCACCCTCGGCGACCCGTTGATGGACCTGGGCAACACCCTTGCCTACTGGATCGAAGCCGCTGACCCCGCGCCCGTGCAGTTGATGCGTCGCCAGCCAAGCAATGCGCCTGGCATGCTCACCCGCCGCCAGTTCGTCGACTACTACGCCGAACGCTCGGGCATCCAGATCGACAATTTCGACTTCTACTACACCTACGGTCTGTTCCGCCTGGCCGGCATCGTGCAGCAGATCTACTACCGTTTCTTCCATGGCCAGACCCAGGACAAACGTTTTGCCCAGTTCATCCACATGAACAAGCTGCTGGAACAGATGAGCCTGGCGGTCATCGGCAAATCCGCCCTCTGATAACAATCACAAGGAACCCTTCATGTCCAAGACCCACCTGTTCGACCTCGACGGCAAGATCGCTTTCGTTTCCGGCGCCAGCCGTGGCATCGGCGAGGCCATCGCCAAGCTGCTGGCCCAGCAAGGCGCCCATGTGATTGTCTCCAGCCGCAAACTCGAAGGCTGCCAGCACGTTGCAGACGCGATCATCGCCGACGGCGGCAAGGCTACTGCGGTGGCCTGCCATATCGGTGAAATGGAGCAGATCACCCAGGTGTTCGCCGGTATCCGTGAACAGTTCGGCCGCCTGGACATCCTGGTCAACAACGCCGCGACCAACCCACAGTTCTGCAACGTGCTGGACACTGACCTCGGCGCGTTCCAGAAAACCGTCGACGTGAACATCCGCGGCTACTTCTTCATGTCGGTGGAAGCCGGCAAGCTGATGCGTGACAACGGCGGTGGCAGCATCATCAACGTCGCCTCGATCAACGGCATTTCCCCTGGCGTGTTCCAGGGCATTTATTCGGTGACCAAGGCCGCCGTGATCAACATGACCAAAGTGTTCGCCAAGGAATGCGCCGAATTCGGCATTCGTTGCAACGCGCTGCTGCCAGGCCTGACCGACACCAAGTTCGCCTCGGCGCTGGTCAAGAACGACGCGATCCTGAAGATGGCCCTGGCGCAGATACCGCTCAAGCGCGTGGCCGACCCCAGCGAAATGGCCGGCGCGGTGCTGTTCCTGGCCAGCGATGCGTCGAGCTACACCACCGGTGTGTCGTTGAATGTGGACGGTGGTTTCCTGTCCTGAGGCCGCCGGGTTTCTTCCGATCGATTTGCGCGTAACCTTGGCGCAGATCGATCTGCCCCAGGATGAAACATGGAACTGCACCTCGTCATCAATGGCCGCAAGGACCTGGCGGCCCAGCTTTACCAGCAACTGCGCGAAGCCATCGCCACCGGGCGGCTGGCAGCCGGCGCGCAATTGCCGCCCAGCCGGCTGCTCGCCGAGCAATTGGGCGTATCGCGCAAAACGGTCTCGGATACCTACGCCACCTTGACGTATGAAGGCCTGCTGGTCGGCAGGATTGGCCGAGGCACCTTCGTCAACGCCTGGGCCCCGCAGCCCGACCGTGTACAGACCGCCACCGACCTGGCTTGCGCCGCCAACCTGAGCAAATGGGCGGCACTGCCCTCGCCTATGCACCACCCCGCCAGCGGCGACATCCTGCGCTACGAATTCATCGGCGGGGCAACCACGCGCAGTCAGTTCCCCCAGGAAGAATGGCGGCGCTGCACCCAGGATGCGTTACGCCGTATCGCCAAGAACAGCGGTTTCTATAGCCAACCGGAGGGCTTGCCGGCACTGCGCGAGGCCATCGCCGGGCATATCGCGTTTTCACGCGGGGTGAAATGCCGCGCCAGTGACATCGTGGTCACCAATGGCGCGCAGCAGGCGCTGGACCTGATCGCCCGCGTGGTCCTCGAGCCAGGCAGCATCGTCGCCATGGAAGACCCTGGCTACAGCCCGGCGCGCCAGTTGTTCGTGGCGATGGGGGCGAAGGTCGCCAGCGTTCCGGTCGATGCACAGGGCATTCAGGTCGACCAGATCCCCGAGGGCACGCGGCTCGTCTACGTGACGCCGTCTCACCAGTTTCCCCTCGGCATGCCCATGAGCCTGGCGCGGCGCAAAGCCTTGCTGGACCGCGCGATCGAACTCGGCGCGATCATCATCGAAGACGACTACGACAGTGAGTTCCGCTACCAGGGCCGCCCCACCGACTCCCTGCAAAGCCTGGACACGCGAGGCGTGGTGACCTACGTCGGGACCTTTTCGAAAACCCTGCTACCCGAGTTGCGCCTGGGCTACGCGGTGCTGCCGCCGGCGATCCATGGCGCGGTGCTCAAGGCCAAGCAATTGACCGACCAGCACAGCTCTACCCTGCCGCAATGGGCGCTGGCCAAGTTCATCAGCGAAGGCTATCTGCTCAAACATATTCGCCGCTGCCACAACGTGTATGCGGGGCGGCGCGAACGGATCCTGCAGCGCCTGGCGGGCGACCTGTCGCCCTGGTTCGAGGCGGTGCCGACGGTAGCCGGGTTCCACCTGGCAGCACTGTGCAAGGTGCCGATGGATATCCCGCTGTTGATGCAGCTGGCGCGGGAGGTGGAGGTGGGTTTGTACCCTCTGGATGGTTTTTTCCACGACGTTGCGCCACGCGCGGGGCTGATTCTCGGCTTCGGTGCCATCGAAACCCTCGATATCGACCCGGCGCTGGATAGGGTGCGCGACATCCTGTTGCGGATTGGCTAGGGGGTTTTCCGGCGGATTGGTCATTGGTCGATCCTGCCCCCGGGCGTAGGGTGAACAGGTCTCCAACCTCGTGGAATCCCATCATGAAACGACTGCTCGCCACCGCCGCGATACTCACGTCGCTCACGGCGTACGCCCATGAACCGGTGTACAACCAGGAAACCCTCAAGGTGCTGCAAGCGCACGCCTTGACCAACGTGCCCGGCAAGAAAACCATCATGCTCACCGTGGACTACGCCCCCGGCCAGGCCACCGTGCCCCACAGCCACACCGGCACTGCCGTGGCTTATGTGCTGGAAGGTGCAGTCACTTCACGGGTCAACGATGAGAAAGCCGTGACCTACAAGGCCGGCGAGTCGTTCTACGAGCCCGCCGGTTCACGGCACTTCGAATCGAGCAACGCCAGCCAGACCCAGCCTGCCAGGCTGCTGGTGGTGATGGTGCTGGATGACAAGGCCGAGGTGCTGACGCCGCTTGCCCAATAAGCTGCATCCCGTTCCGATCAATGTGGTAGGGGGCTTGCCCTGGCTTCCTGTAGGAGCGAGCTTGCTCGCGAAAAACGTCAACGATAACGCGTGCTTTCTGAATGAACGCGGTGCCTGTGAGTTTTTCGCGAGCAAGCTCGCTCCTACAGACTAAGCCCCCTCCTACATTGTCAGGCAAGGCTCTTGCTGACCACCTCGAACACATCGCTGGACAGCTCGCCCGCGCCCAGGATGCGCTCCAGTTCCGCCTTCATCAGCGCTTGCCGTGCGGCGTCGTATTTACGCCAGCGCGTCAGCGGTGCCAACTGGCGCGAAGCAATCTGTGGGTTCAGCGTGTTGAGCTGGATCACCAGGTCCGCCAGGAAGCGGTAGCCCGAACCATCCGCCGCGTGGAAGTTGATCAGGTTCTGCCCGGCAAAGGCGCCAATCAGGGCGCGCACTTTGTTCGGATTCTTGATGGTGAACGCCGGATGTTCCATCAATGCCTTGACCCGCGCCAGGCCGCCCGGCAGGGTGCTGCCGGCCTGTACGCTGAACCACTGGTCCATGACCAGCGGGTTGTCCTTGAAGTTCTCGGCAAACACCGCCAGCGCCTGGGCTTTTTCCGCTTCGAATGGTGAGTTCACCAACACGGCCAGGGCCGTCAGGCGCTCGGTCATGTTGTCGCTGGTGTCGAATTGATCCAGCGTCGCCGCCAGCACTTCAGGCTTGCCGCTGAGCATCAAATAGGACAACGCGATGTTCTGCAGGGCGCGCCGGGCAAAGTGCTCGGCTTCTGCCAGGTAGGGCGTTTTCCGGGACAGGTCACGGTTGGCCTGATAGCGCAGCCACAGCCCTTCAAACAGGTTGTCGGCCAGTTGCTTGCGGGCAAATTCGCGGGCGGCGTGGATCGCATCGACATCCGCCACTTCACTGATTTCGGCCAGGTAGGCTTCGCTCGGCAACGAGAGCATCTCGGCGACCATGGCCTGGTCCAGGCGTTCGTCGCTCAATACCGTGCGCAACGCGTCGATCAGGCGTTGATCGAGCTTCAGCGGCTGCCCCGCCTGATGCTGGCCGATCAGTTCCTGCAGCACCTGCACCGACAATTGCTGGCCGGCGTCCCAGCGGTTGAAACCGTCGCTGTCGTGCTGCATCAGGAACATCAGTTGGTCGCGGTCATACGGGAAGCTCAGTTTCACCGGTGCCGAGAAGCCACGCAGCAGTGAAGGCAACGGTTTTTGCGCGACGTCAACAAAGGTGAAAGTCTGCTCGGCTTCGGTCACCGAGATCACGCGGGAGGTAGCGCCGGCCGTGGCTTCACCGTCCAGACGCAAGGCGATAGCGGCGCCGTTGCCGTCCAGCAGACCCAGCTCAACCGGGATCACGAACGGCAGTTTTTCCACCTTGTCCGGGGTTGGCGGGCAGCTCTGGCGGAAGGTCAGGCTGTAGGTCTTGGCCGCCGCATCGAAGGACTCGCTCACCGCCAGGCGTGGCGTGCCGGCCTGGCTGTACCAGCGCTTGAACTGGCTGAGGTCGACGCCGTTGGCGTCTTCCATGGCCTTGATGAAGTCATCGCAGGTCACGGCCTGGCCGTCGTGGCGCTCGAAATACAGGTCGCTGCCTTTGCGAAAGCCTTCGGCGCCGAGCAAGGTGTGGAGCATACCGACGACTTCCGAACCCTTTTCGTACACCGTCAGGGTGTAGAAATTGGAGATTTCGATAAAGCTGTCCGGGCGCACCGCGTGGGCCATGGGGCCGGCGTCTTCGGCAAACTGGTGGGTACGCAGGTACGCCACATCCTGGATGCGCTTGACCGTGGCCGAGTTCATGTCGGCGGAAAAGCCCGAGTCACGGAACACGGTAAAGCCTTCCTTGAGCGACAGCTGGAACCAGTCGCGGCAGGTCACGCGGTTGCCCGACCAGTTATGGAAGTATTCGTGGGCGACGATGGCTTCGACACGCTGGTGGGCCGCATCGGTAGCGGTTTCGGCGCGGGCCAGCACGGCGCTGGAGTTGAAGATATTGAGGCCCTTGTTCTCCATGGCGCCCATGTTGAAGTCGTTGACCGCCACGATCATGAAGATGTCGAGGTCGTACTCGCGGCCGTAGGTCTGTTCATCCCAGCGCATGGATTTCTTCAGGCTGGTCATGGCGTGCTGGCACTTGTCGATGTTTTCCGGCTCGACATAGATGCGCAGCGCGACTTCGCGCTGGGTCATGGTGGTGAAGCTGTCTTCGACACACCACAGGTCACCGGCCACCAGGGCAAACAGATAGGCCGGCTTCTTGAACGGGTCTTCCCAGGTTGCCCAGTGCCGCCCGTCTTCGCCGGGGCCGCTGGCAATCGGGTTGCCGTTGGACAGCAGCACCGGGTAGCGATGCTGCTCGGCGATCACCGTGGTGGTGAATACGCTCATCACGTCCGGACGGTCGAGGTAGTAGGTGATCTTGCGAAAGCCTTCGGCCTCGCACTGGGTGCAGAACATGCCACCGGATTTGTACAGGCCTTCGAGGGCGGTGTTGGTTTCCGGATGAATCTTGACCGTGGTGTCGAGGGTGAAGGTTTCGCTCTGTGGCTGCAGCGTCAGGTGGCTGTCGGTCAACTGGTAGTCAGCAGCCGTCAGCGCTTGATCGGCGAGGTTCACGCTCAGCAGCTCCAGTTGCTGGCCGTCCAGCACCAACGGCGGCAGCCCGGCGCCGCGCTCGGGGTTGCGGCGCATCACCAGCTGCGCGTGGACCAGGCTGTGGTCCTCGAACAACTCGAAGGTCAGGTGCGTCTCGTCGATCAGGTAGTCCGGCGCCTGATAGTCCTTCAGGTAAATCATCTTCGGTTGTTCGGTGCGCATGGGTGGCATCCTTCTACTGATGCACGGCGAGCTGGTAGGCCGTGTATTTACGAATATTGATCACGCCGGTATCGAAGATCAGGTATTGGCCCTTGATCCCCAGCAGCGTGCCTTCGGCAATCGGATTCTTGTCCAGGTTGAAGCTGACGATCTTGGCCGGGTACTGCTGCACCGGGTAACGGATCTCGATCGGTTCGATGTCGGCAATGGTTTGGATGGCCTGCAGGCCAAAGCGTTCCTGCAACCCCAGCAAGCCTTCGGCGCAGGAGGCGAACAACTCATCGCGTACCTGCTTGAGGTTGACCGACTGCGCGTCGCCCTTGAGCAGCGCGCGCCAGTTGGTTTTGTCGGCCACCTGGCTACGAAACAGGTCTTCGACAAAACCCGATTGCTGGCGGGTGGCCACGCGCATGATCGGCAGCGCCTGGCTGGCGCCCTGGTCGAGCCAGCGGGTCGGCAACTGCGTAGCGCGGGTGATGCCGACCTTGATCCCCGACGAGTTGGCCAGGTACACCATGTGGTCGGTCATGCAAAAGGTTTCACCCCAGCCCGGATCGCGGCAGGTGCCAGCGTCGTAATGGCAGCGCTCGGGACTCATGATGCACAGGTCACACTGGGCCAGCTTGGTCATGCATGGGTAGCAATAACCCTGGCTGAAGCTGTTTTTGGTCTTGCGCCCGCAATGGCTGCAATGAATGGCACCCAGGTATTCCAGGCGAATATGGGTGCCGATCAACGGGTTGACCGCAACCTCGGTGTCGCCAAGACGAAACGCGTATTGAACGGTCGGCTCACCGAGTTTCGCCGACATTTTGCTGACTGCACCGCGACCGATTTCAATCAATGGATCGCATCCGACTTGAACAGGATGTTCGGCACCGGTGCCGATTTCGACGCGCATTCCTGCGGGCCCATGTAACCGGTGCGCTGGTCTTCGGGCAGGTTCTGCAGTTCCCAGGCAATCACCGCTTGCAGCGACAGCTCGCGCTGTTCGGCGGTGAGCTTGCGGCCGTCGGACCATTTGCCGATTTCCACGGCGAGCTTGAGGCTCTCGTAGATGTCCGGGGTGATGTTTTCGATCATTTCAGCAAAAGAGGACATAAGGCTCTTCCTTATCAAATAGACGATTTGCGACGGTTGTACAGCCCGCCCAGCAAACCGGTCAGGCAACCGATAACCAAGCCGCCCACATGGGCCGCGTTGGCGATTTCGCCGAAACCGATCATCGAGACCAGCCCCGACAGGCAGAGCACCAGCCACACCAGCATCATCGCCAGCACCCCACGGGGCAGGCGATATGCCGGGTTGGGCGAGAGTAGTTGAAAGATCCAGCAATGCCCGAGCAGGCCATACAACACGCCGGACAAACCGCCAAACAGGCCCGGGCCGCCGTACGCATACTGCGCGTAATTGGAGACCAGGCTGAACAACAGGGTCAGGCCCAGCAGGTTGATGCTGCCCTGGCGCGCTTCGATGCGCCGGCCCAGCTCCCAGTACCACATGCCATTCATGGCCAGGTGCAGAATGCCGAAGTGAATCAGCATTGGCGTGACCAACCGCCACCACTGCCCGGACGCCAGGCTGTCGGCCAGCGGCGTGAACTGGATGTATTCGCCCAGCACCCGGAACGGCAGGAAGGTCAGCCAGGCCATGGTTTGCAGGTTTTCGCCGAGCAGCGTCACCGCGCCGACGATGAGGCTGGCCAACAGCACCAGCGCCGTGACCGGGCTATGGCGTACCTGCTGGACAAACCCTGGCCGCGCCACGGGCGCCTGTTCGGGAATGTCCAGTTGCTGGTCCGGGTCACCGGCGGGAAAGCGTTGGTACAACACGCGCACATCGTCGCTGATGCTCTCGGGCACCCACAGCACTTGTTCGCCGGCTTCCTCGCTGACGCGATGAGGCACCTGCATGCGTTGCAGCAACTTGACGAAACCGCCCAGGTCGACGCTCAGGGGCAGGCGCAATACAGCCACGGTACTCATTGACTAACCTCAGGTCGCTCAACGTCGACCCAGACGAATTTATGCGGATCCAGTTGGGTTTCCTGGTCCAGGCGATACGCCACCAGCTTGCCGTACAGCACCGCGCTGTAGTCCAGGCAGGCCAGGTTCGGGCGGATCGGTGCCGGTTTGCCGCTGCGCCAGTAATGGCCGACGAACAACAGCGGCTCGTCGACGCCATAGCGCAGCAGGGAATTTTTTTCAGTGGAGGACAATGGCGTGCGCGCCACCGGCTCGGGCAAGGCATCGGGCTGGAACACGATGTCGCCGTAGGTCTTCGGGTCGTCTTCCCAGAATTTGGTACGAAAGAACGAGCGCGTCAGGCCATCGCCACCGGTCAGGGTGAGCCCGTGGGGCAAGCGCATGTCGGTGCCGCGCAACAGGCGATCGAACGCGTTGCAGGCGAAACTGCCAGGCACGGCGGCGGCCTGCAGGAAATGCTGGTCGATACAGCCATCCGGGAACGTGGCGCGCAGCGGCTGGATGAACCCCTCATCCCAGCACGCATGCACCACCCGGAAACGCCCGGCGTCGACAAACAGCGGCATGTCGTAGAACCAGCCGAGGAAGTCGTGCCAGTCGGCCGGGTGCTGCTCGAACTGGGTCAGGGTTTCCTGGATCAGCCGCCCATGGCGCGGGGTGTGCTCGCGCACGAACTGCTTGCCACTGCCCGGCGGTGCCGGCGTGGTCCAACCCAGCGCATTGAACTCATGGTTGCCCATGATGCACAGCGCCTGGCCGGCCTCGGTCATGTCGTGGACGATATGCAGCGCTTCGCGGATGCGCGGGCCGCGGTCGATGATATCGCCGAGAAACACCGCCATGCGCGACGGGTGGCGCCAGGTGCCGCCCTGCTTGTGGTAACCCATCTGGTCGAGCAAGTGCTCCAGCGTGTGGGCGCAACCGTGCACGTCACCAATCAGGTCGTAGCTACGCGCGGGATCGAGCATCAGTCGCCTCCACCCCCCAAGCGGCTGCCCCAGCCCAGCTTGGTGCGGCACACTTCGTAGTAGTTGTGGTCCAGCGGGTGGATCAAGCGCAACTTCTGTGCCTTCTTGCTCACGGTGATGGTGTCGCCGGGAGCGCAGGTGAAATGGTTCTGCCCGTCGCAGGACACTTGTGGGTAGATTTGCATATCTTTGGACACCACGATCTTCAGCTCACTGTTGCCATCGACCACAATCGGCCGACTCGACAACATATGGGGGTACATCGGCACGATCACAATGGCATCGAGCTTGGGGTGCATGATCGGGCCGCCGGCCGACAGCGCGTACGCGGTCGAGCCGGTCGGCGTGGCGACGATCAGGCCGTCGGCCTTCTGGCTGCACACGAACTGGCCGTCGATGTACAGCTCGAACTCGATCATTCGCGTGGATTTGCCGGGGTGCAGCACCACGTCATTGAGGGCATCGCCCTGGCCGATGGCTTCGCCGTGGCGGCGTACTTCGGCCTGCAGCAGGAAGCGGTTTTCCACCAGGTAATGGCCGTCGAGCACCTTGGCCACTTCGACTTCCAGCTCATCCGGACGGATATCGGTGAGAAACCCCAGGCTGCCACGGTTGATCCCCAGCACCGGCACGTTATGCCGCGCCAGCGCCCGGGCTGCGCCGAGCAGGCTGCCGTCGCCGCCGACCACGATGACCATGTCGCACACTTCGCCGAGCATCTTGCGCGAGGAAGTCTGCAGGCCGTGTCCCGGCAGGATTTCGCCGATGGTGTCTTCGAGGATCACATGCAGGTGGCGTTCCAGCAGGAATTTTTTCAGCCGGCGGACGGTGTCCAGCACCTGGGTACTGCCCAGGCGACCGATAATGCCGATATTGCGAAATTGCTCCATGGGGCTCCTGCGGGCATAGGGTGCGGCAAAAAGAAAGGATTATGGGCGAAAGGCCGGCTCAGGCAAAATCCTTTGTCGCCGCCGCGCCTTGATGACAATGGTTCTCAGGCGGTTCCCAGGCGGTTCTCAGGCACCTGCACGCAACTTAAGAGGCTATGCTCGCACCATGACTCTGTTCCCCGACTTGCACGCCCTGCCCCGCCAA
This sequence comes from Pseudomonas sp. R4-34-07, assembly GCF_003852375.1. Taxonomy (NCBI): domain Bacteria; kingdom Pseudomonadati; phylum Pseudomonadota; class Gammaproteobacteria; order Pseudomonadales; family Pseudomonadaceae; genus Pseudomonas; species Pseudomonas sp. R4-34-07. Next base: position 3,363,194 of record NZ_CP027760.1, read on the forward strand.
CTGCGACACCCCGAAGTGCGCGACCTGGCGTGGGTGATGCTGGCGCCACCGATGCTCGCACACACGCCTTGGCCGCAGCGCCATCCGCTGGCTGGCAGTGACTGGGTACAGGCGCCGCAGTTGCTCGAAGCCTGGTTGCGTGCGCTCGATCAGGACAACAGCGCGCTACAGCGTTGGCTGAGCCTGGCGCGCACCCGCCGCCTGGGCCTTTATTACGAGCGCCTGTGGCAGTTTGCCGTGCAACATGCGCCGGGCGTGGAGCTGCTGGCGGCCAACCTGCCGATCCGCCGCGCCGGGCACACCCTGGGCGAGCTGGACATGCTGCTGCGCGACCGCGATGGCGTGCATCACTTGGAACTGGCGATCAAGCTGTATCTGGGCCCGCAGGCTGGCAACGGCCGCGACACGGCGCAGTGGCTGGGGCCGGGCTGCCATGACCGACTCGACCGCAAACTGGCGCACCTGGCCCAGCATCAATTACCGATCTCAGCACGCCCGGAGAGCCGCGAAGCCCTGGCGGCGCTGGATATCCAGCAGTTCGATGCGCACTTGTGGCTGGGTGGATATCTGCTGTATCCGTGGCCGGGCCAGGCCGAATCACCCCATGGCGCCCATCCGCAGCACTTGCGTGGGCGGTGGTTGCATCAGCGGGATTGGCCGGACTTTGTCAGCGCGAGCGCGGCAGGCCGCTGGCAACCCTTGCCTCGGCATGCCTGGCTGGCGCCGGCGCATTACCCGGCAAGCGAGGTGTGGAGCGAGGAACAGATGCAGGGCTGGCTGGCAGACCTGGACCCGATGGCGCCCGCACAGTTACTGGTGCGGTTGGTGCAGAAGGATGAGGACTGGGAGGAAGCCGAGCGGCTGTTTCTAGTGGCGGATCTTTGGCCGAATGTGCCGGGGGCTGGCTGATAAATCTGTGCTGTACTGGCGACCGCTATCGGGAGCAAGCCCCCTCCCACAGGGGAATGCATTCCAAATGTGGGAGGGGGCTTGCTCCCGAATGCATTGGCTCAGGCGCTATAACTGGTCGATATGCCGATACTCCAGCTGCAACCCGGCAGCCAGCTCCTGCGCCCGCCCCAGCCTGATCGGCCCGCGCTCGATGTCCACCAGTAACCCCGGACACGCCAACTGCGCCAACCCATCGATCGCCTTGAGCCGCCCATCCGTCATCACCAGCACCCGCTGCTGCTCCGCCGGGTAACGCTTACGCCGCGCCACCAACCAATGGGCCGCCTCGCTCAAGGCTGCCAGCAACGGCGTACCGCCACCAGCGCCTAGCTGTTCCAGCCAATCCGCCAAGCCTTTCGAGGCCTTCAAACCCTGCACCTGCCACTGCGGCGACTGCCCGCTGGCGGTCAACAACGCCAGGCGCGCCCGTTGCCGGTAGGCGTCATCGAACAGCTGCGCCAACAGGCCCTTGGCATCGCTCAACGCCCGATGCCGTCGGGTGGAGGCCGAGGCGTCGACAATCACCAGCCACAGCTCATGGGCCGAACGGTTGCGCACCTGCCAGCGCAGATCCTCATGGCGCTGCGGCCTGCCACCGAGCAAGGTGCCCGGCCAGTTGATCAACCCCAGCTTCGCACTGCGCGCCTTGCCCTGCCTGCCATTGTCCAGTCGCCCCGCCTTGGGCCGGGCATCCGCCCCCGCGTCAGGTCGGGGGCGAATGCCTAGGGCTTTTTTGGCCAGGTGGGCACATCGCGACGGGAACCGGTGGCCAGGGCCGGCGCAGGCATGTCGCCCCATTGGCCTTGGCCCGGCGAGGTATCCGAGGGTTGCGGCGACTGCCCTGGATTTGGCGGGCTGGCCGGTGGCGACTGTTCCTGGCGCCGGTGACGCAAGGCAAATTCCGCAACCGCTTCAATGTCTTCTTCGGCAATCCTGTCAGCGCCCCGCCACGCGGCATGAGCGCGGGCGCCCCGCAGCCAGACCAGGTCGGCGCGCAAACCGTCGACGCCTGCGGCAAAGCAACGTTCGGTAATCTGCGCCAAGGCATGATCATCCAGTTCAATACCGTCCAGCCGCGCCCGCGCCTGGGTGCAGCGCTCGCGCAGCGCCGCCTGCGGCTCATGCCACTGCTGACAGAACGCAGCGGGATCACGGTCGAAATCCAGGCGACGACGAATAATCTGCCCACGCTCGGTGGGCAGCGTTTGCCCGCTCAACGCCACGTTGAAACCAAAGCGGTCGAGTAGTTGTGGACGCAACTCACCCTCCTCCGGGTTCATCGTGCCGATCAGCACAAACCGCGCCGAGTGCCGATGGGAGATGCCGTCACGCTCGATCAGGTTGGTGCCGCTGGCGGCCACGTCCAGCAGCAGATCGACCAAGTGATCGGGCAACAGGTTGACTTCATCGACATACAACACGCCGCCATCGGCCTTGGCCAGCACGCCGGGGGAAAACTGTGCGCGGCCCTCGCCGAGCGCGGCGTCCAGGTCCAGGGTGCCCACCAGGCGCTCCTCGGTAGCGCCCAGGGGCAAGGTGACAAACTGCCCACTGGCGAGCAGGTCTGCCAGGCCACGGGCCAGGGTGGACTTGGCCATGCCGCGCGGGCCTTCGATCAGCACACCGCCGATTTGAGGATCGATCGCGGTCAGGCACAGCGCCAGTTTCAGCGCGTCGGCACCGACCACGGCGGCCAGCGGGAAATGCGGAATATCGGTCATCAGCGGTCTTCTTCTATATCCAGCAACAGGTTTTCCAATGCTTCGCGGTAGGCGCCCGGCGCTTGCCACAGGCCGCGCTGCTGGGCTTCGAGCAGGCGCTCGGCCATGTCGCGCAGGGCGTCGGGGTTGTGTTGTTGCACAAAGGCGCGGGTGTCTGGGTCGAGCAGATAGGCGTCGGCGAGCAGCGCGTACTGGTGGTCGTCGATCAGCGCCGTGGTGGCGTCGAAGGCGAACAGGTTGTCCACGGTCGCGGCCATTTCAAACGCGCCTTTATAGCCGTGACGCTTCACGCCCTCGATCCACTTCGGGTTGGCCGCGCGGGAACGAATGACTCGGTTGAGCTCTTCCTTCAAGGTGCGGATCTTCGGCAGGTCCGGCTGGCTGTGGTCGCCATGGTAGCTGGCGGCCTTTGCGCCGCTCAGGGTTTCCACGGCGGCGAGCATGCCGCCCTGGAATTGATAGTAGTCATTGGAGTCGAGCACATCGTGTTCGCGGTTGTCCTGGTTCTGCAACACCGCCTGCACCTGGCTCAAGCGCTGGGCGAACTGCTCGCGGGCGGCGGTGCCTTCGTCAGCGCCGCCATAGGCGTAGCCGCCCCAGTTCAGGTAGACCTCGGCCAAGTCTTCGCGGCTTTGCCACAGGCGGCCGTCAATCGCGCCCTGCACGCCCGCGCCATAGGCGCCCGGCTTGGCGCCGAAAATGCGCCAACCGGCCTGTTTCGCCGCAGCCTCTTCATCCAGGCCCGATTCGCGCAAGGCCTGGCGCTCACTGCGCACCTTGGCGGCCAGCGGGTTCATGTCGTCCGGCTCGTCCAGGGCGGCGACCGCTTGCACCGCCGCATCGAACAGGCGGATCAGGTTGGCGAACGCATCGCGGAAGAAGCCGGACACCCGCAACGTCACGTCGACGCGGGGACGATCCAACAGGCTGATCGGCAGGATTTCGAAGTCATCCACGCGCTGGCTGCCGGTGGCCCAGACCGGCCGCACGCCCATCAGCGCCATGGCCTGGGCGATATCGTCGCCGCCGGTGCGCATGGTGGCCGTGCCCCACACCGACAGGCCCATCTGGCGCAGATGATCGCCGTGGTCCTGCAGATGCCGTTCGAGCAGCAGGTTGGCCGACTGGAACCCAATGCGCCAGGCCGTGGTGGTCGGCAGGTTGCGCACGTCCACCGTGAAGAAATTGCGCCCCGTGGGCAGCACATCCAGGCGGCCGCGGCTCGGCGCGCCGCTGGGGCCGGCCGGCACGAAGCGACCGCTCAAGGCGTCCAGCAGGCCGCGCATTTCTGCCGGGCCGCAGGCATCCAGACGCGGCGCCACGACCACGCGCAGGCTTTCGACAACGGCCTTCACGTCCTCCCAGCCAGGTTCCTCCAGCTCTTCCAGCGGCCCTTCCAGCGCCTGCTCGATCAAGCGCGCCGCGTACAGCTCCAGACGCTCGCGGGTGTCGCCGGCGGTGCGCCACACCTGCGCGTCAAGGTCGCGCAACACCTCGGGCCGACGCCCGGTCCACGGTTCGGCGAGCGCGCAGTCCAGAGGGTCGAAGCCCAGCTCGAACGACTTGGCCAGCACCCGCAACAGGCTCGATTGCGCGCCACGGCCATCGCCCCGAGGGATGCGCAACAAGGCCAGCAAGGTATCGATGCGCAAGCGCCCCGCCGGCGACTCGCCAAAGATATGCAAGCCGTCGCGGATCTGGGATTCCTTCAAGTCACACAGGTAGGTATCCAGGCGCGGCAACCAACTGTCGGCATCGGCATTGCCGTCCAGCTCAAGCTCCTCGTCGATATGGGTTTCGCGCACCAGCTTGAGAATGTCTTTCTGCAGTTCCAGCGCGCGTCGTGGGTCGAGCAACTGCGCTTCATAATATTCGTCGGCCAGCAGCTCCAGGTTGCGCAGCGGGCCGTAGGTTTCGGCGCGGGTCAGGGGCGGCATCAAATGGTCGATGATCACCGCCTGGGTGCGACGTTTGGCCTGGGCGCCCTCGCCGGGATCGTTGACGATAAAGGGGTAGATATTCGGCAGCGGGCCGAGCAGCACGTCCGGCCAGCAGTTCTCCGACAGGCCCACGCCCTTGCCCGGCAGCCATTCGAGGTTGCCGTGCTTGCCAACGTGAATCAGCGCATGGGCGCCGTAGGTATGGCGCAGCCAGAAATAGAACGCCAGATAGCCGTGGGGCGGCACCAGGTCGGGGTCGTGATACACCGCACTCGGGTCGACCTGGTAACCGCGCGCCGGCTGGATGCCCACAAAGGTTTGATCCAGGCGCAGGCCGGCGATCATCAGGCGACCGTCGCGGCACATCGGGTCCTGATGGGGCGCACCCCAGCGCTCCAGCACCGCCTGGCGATTGGCTTCGGGCAGGCGCTGGAACATCGCCGCGTAGTCGTCCGGCGCAAGGCTCTGATGACACGGGCGCAGGTCGAGGCTGTCGAGGTCGTTGGTGACGCCGCCCAGCAACGCATGGATCAAGGCCGTGCCGCTGTCCGGCAAGGTGGCAGGCACCGGATACCCTTCGGCGTGCAGCGCGCGCAGGATATTCAGCGCCGCCGCCGGCGTATCCAGGCCCACGCCGTTGCCGATACGGCCGTCGCGGGTTGGATAATTGGCCAGGATCAAGGCCACGCGCTTATGCTCATTCGGCACCCGCGCCAGCTCGACCCAGCGGCGCGCCAGTTCGGCGACAAAATCCATGCGTTCGGGCGCGGCGCGGTAGCACACCACGTCCGACTGGCTGCGCTCACTGCGCCAGGCCAGGTCCTTGAAGCTGATCGGCCGGCTGATGATGCGCCCGTCCAGCTCCGGCAAGGCGATGTGCATCGCCAGGTCGCGAGGGCCCAGGCCTTGTTCACTGGCCTGCCAGCCGGGCTGGTTGTCCTGGGCGCAGATCGCCTGGATCACCGGGATATTGCGGCGAAACGGGCGCAGATGCGGCGCTTCGGGGCTCGATTGAGCAAAGCCGGTGGTGTTGAGGATCACCGCCGCCTGCACCTCATCCAACAGGTCCTCGACCACCGCCAGGCAACCGGGCTCTTTCAAACTGGCGACTGCGATCGGTAAGGGGTTAAGGCCCGCTGCCTGCAGGCGCTGGCAGAACACGTCGATAAACCCGGTATTGGCGGCCTGCAAGTGCGAGCGGTAGAACAGCACCGCCGCCACCGGATAATCCGCGCGCCACTGCGCCTGCCAATCAGCCAGGTGGGCGTTGGCGGTCAGCGGGTGATAGATCGAGGTGCGCGGCAGGCTTTGCGGCTCAGCCCAGGCATAGTCGCGCCCCAGATAGCTGGCGGCCAGGCAGCGATAGAAGTCCAGCGCGTTACCCAGGCCGCCCTGGCGCAGGAACTGCCACAACCGGTCACGCTCGGGCGCCTCCACGCTGCTCAAGCCGCTGAGTTCCGGGTCTGGGCGATCATCCCCCGGTACCAGGATCAGCGTGACGCCACGCTCCGCCAACGCCACCAGACGCTCGACGCCATAGCGCCAGTAACCGATGCCGCCATGCAGCGAAATCAGGATGACCTTGGCGTGGCGCAGCACGTCATCGACGTACAGGTCGACCGAGGCATGGTTCTGCACCTGCATCGGGTTGGCCAGGCGCAGGCTGGGGTAATCCTCGGGCAACTGCCGGGCCGCCTCGGCAAGCAGCGCCAGGCTGGAATCGCCGCTGCACAGGATCACCAACTCGGCGGGGGTTTGGCCAAGGTCGGCGATGTTGTCGTCCGCGACGAAGCCACCGGGCTGGGTCCTGAGCAGGTGCATGGGTCAGGCGCTGATGGCGGCGCGCAGTTGCGCTTCAAGGCCTGCCGCGTCAAGCGCCTGGCCGATCAGCACCAGGCGTGTGGTGCGTGCCTCATCGGCGCCCCAGGCACGGTCGAAATGCTTGTCGAAACGTGTGCCCACACCCTGGATCAGCAGGCGCATCGGTTTGTTCGGGATGGCGGCGAAGCCCTTGACGCGCAGGATGCCGTGCTGCACCACCAATTGCGTCAGGGCGTCGAGCAGCAGGGCTTCGTCGGCTGGCGGCAGGTCGATGGAGATGGAGTCGAACGCGTCGTGGTCGTGATCGTCCTCACCTTCATGATGATGGTCGTGATGGCTATGGCGCGCGTCGATATGCGCCTCGGAGCCGGCGCCCAGACCGATCAGCACGTCCAGTGGTACGCGACCGCTGCTGGCTTCGATGACTTTCACCGCCGGCGGCAACTCCTCGGCCACTTCCAGGCGCACGCGGGCCAGGTCTTCGGCGCTGATCAGGTCGGCCTTGTTGAGGATCACCAGGTCGGCACTGGCCAGTTGGTCGGCGAACAGCTCGTGCAGGGGCGACTCGTGGTCCAGGTTCGGGTCGAGCTTGCGCTGGGCGTCGACCTGGTCCGGGAACGCGGCGAAGGTGCCGGCGGCCACGGCCGGGCTGTCGACCACGGTGATCACCGCGTCCACGGTGCAGGCATTGCGGATTTCCGGCCATTGGAACGCCTGGACCAGCGGCTTGGGCAGGGCCAGGCCCGAGGTTTCGATGAGGATATGGTCGAGGTCGCCACGCCGGGCCACCAGTTCGCGCATCACCGGGAAGAACTCTTCCTGCACGGTGCAGCACAGGCAGCCATTGGCCAGCTCGTACACGCGGCCGTTGGCTTCTTCTTCGGTGCAACCGATGGAGCACTGCTTGAGGATGTCCCCGTCAATGCCCAGCTCGCCGAATTCGTTGACGATCACCGCAATGCGACGGCCCTGGGCGTTGTCGAGCATATGGCGCAGCAAGGTGGTCTTTCCCGAGCCGAGGAAACCGGTAACGATGGTGACGGGGAGTTTGGCCAGTGTTTTCATCGGATGCCCTTTGGGGCGGGCATACGGGACGATAGGCCCTGCGACGGCGCGCAGCAGCGGATTTCGTCACCGGATCACCCCGCCCGGTTGAATTGAAAAATCGAGTGCGAGGCAGGTCTCCTGGCTTGGGGCTTGCGGGTCTTGCGACCGGCGCTGACTGCGCCTTCCCGCCGGATCGGCAGTGGCGTGGCAGTCAGTAGAACCCTTCACAGTTGCGGGGGCAGCCGCGGCTTGAACCGCGTTCCCTTCTTAGCTTCGGCCTGGGCCGAAGAACCTCGAGCGAGCAAGGCTACGCAGTGCAGGGTCGGCGGTCAATGTCCCCTACCCGGGAGGCAGGGTTCACGCGTGATGAAAGCTGACAGGCACATCGCCAACAATGTCGGTATGCCGTATCTGCCCGTGGCTTTGGAGATAGAAATCAATTTCGCCGTTGCCGGTCAGGTCGAGTACAACCCATGACTCGTCCGTCTGCGGATCGTAACCCACGCCCACCTCGCCTGCCCGCCCAGTGAACTGGCTGACAAAAATCAGCGAGCCAAGGCCATGCCTGCGCAACAGCGGGGAAATATCGATGCTGTCCTGCCCACTGACAAAGTCCATCAACTGGTCCGGGGCGTATAACGTCGAATCACTGGCATGCTGGTAGATGAACGTATCGCTGCCCGCGCCTCCTCGCATGTGGTCCGCGCCGGCGCCGCCGGTGAGGCGGTTGTCAGCGTCATTTCCGATCAGCACGTCTTTACCTGAACCACCGATGGCGTTTTCCAGGGTAACGCCCTTGGCGATGGAAACATTGCCCTTCATTCCTCCTACATCGGAAAAAGACTGGGCGCGCAGGTTGATCACCTGGTCCTGATGATATCCAGAGAAGTCCAACGTATCGTTGCCGCCGCCGTCCCAGACGCAAAACACAGCACCGTCGCGAGACGAATTCAAGGACAGATCGTCTCGCTGGGTATTGGAGTTGAACCCGTAGGTAGTATCTGTATTGCGCGTCTGATGGTTGGCACCAAACACCCTCTGAGCCCAGGCGATGTCGGCCATCAATGGCGAGGAGGCGTGTTGCCCCTTGAAATCCTGATGAGTATGGCTCACGTCAAAATAGCTCATGACTGAGTAGGCCCGACTGTCTTGTGCATAGGCGGCCTGCGCGTGGTAGGTGGCGGGGCCACGAGTAGCGTCATAATCGCCTGTATGTGCGGCGCCCAGGATGTGGCCGATCTCGTGCGTGAGCGTTTGGCGCCCGAAGCCGTTGACCTGCGGTGCACGGTTATCCGCATAGCCGGGGTTCACACGCACCCGGCCCTGATAATGTGAGAACAAAGCGTCGGCGACTGTGGGCGCCTTGTCGTTGACAAACCGTAACCTGCCTTCGGATTCAATGGCATCTTCTTTAAAAGTAACCTTCGCAACATCCGCCCAGGACTGCATTGAGCGTCGGGCCTGATTTTTTTGTATTTCATTAAACTTACTTTCATTTTTTGCAACTTCATTAAACGTATAAGAGAGTTGCACTGTGTGGTCGCCATTACTGTCATTCAATCTACGCCCCTTACGATCGATCTGGTGCGCCATATCGCTCAACGACCACACAGGTTTATTGAAGCTTGCGCGGGAATACGGATCATCGGCGCGCTGGGAGCGATCTCCATGCGCAGGGGCGTTAACGCTTGAGAATGCTTGCTGGGACTCGGGCAACTTGTGCGGTTGATCCGTATGTGCGCAAACATTACCCGGATTAAACTTGGCGCGAGATACACTCATCGTGAACTAAGCCTCATAAATGACACATCAACATTCAAGGCGCCCAGCTTCCAACAAGAAACATTCAAAATAAAGCGCGACACCCACACAAACCAATTAAAGATATTACTCATCAGCTGCTCACGCCCTCCCCATCCAGCGCCCGCCCCCACCTCAATTGACGCCCAGGTCTCGCCCGTGTTTTCCTATGCAACTTGTTTCGGGTGCCCTTCACAGGGTGAAACGGGAAACCGGTGCGCCATAGACCCATGGCAAGTCCGGTGCTGCCCCCGCAACGGTAAGCGAGCGAAGCGTCAAATCCACTGTGCTGTGCATGGGAAGGAGATGCTTGACAGGCCTAGCGCCCCTCGCAAGCCCGGAGACCGGCCCGAAAAATTCAGATAACAAACCCGCGGTGGGCGGGCGCTGTTCAGAACCCTGCGTGCCCGGCTCGCGGGGTTTTCATGCGCTCGTTTCACCCTGACACCCAGAAGGGACGCGCCATGTCGATCATCAGCAGCACCTCGCACACCGCCAGCAGCTCCGCCACCCTGAGCCAACGCCTGACCGCCGCTATCGGGGCGTCGATCCTCGGCGCGTGCCTGGTGTATTTCGCGGGTTTCTCACACATCGAAGCCGTGCACAACGCTGCTCACGATACCCGCCACAGCGCCGCGTTCCCGTGCCACTGAGACCTGTCGACATGATCAAGCGTATTGCCCAAACCGCAGGTTTCACAGGCCTGCTGGCCGCCCTGCTGCTGACCCTGCTGCAAAGCTTCTGGGTCGCCCCGCTGATTCTGCAGGCGGAAACCTTTGAAAACGCCCCGGCAGCCACCGAACCAGCGCATGAACATGCCGCAGGCGCCGCCGCCCATACCCACGATGCCGAAGCCTGGGAGCCGGAAGACGGCTGGCAGCGCGTGCTGTCCACAACCGGTGGCAACCTGGTAGTTGCCGTCGGGTTCGCCCTGATGCTGGCCGGCCTCTACACGCTGCGCGCACCGACCCGCACGGCCCAAGGCCTGCTATGGGGGTTGGCCGGTTACGCGACCTTCGTGCTGGCGCCGACCCTGGGCCTGCCGCCAGAGCTGCCGGGCACCGCTGCCGCTGACCTGGCCCAACGCCAGATCTGGTGGATCGGTACTGCCGCCTCTACCGCCGCCGGTATTGCGCTGATCGTGTTCGGCCGCAACTGGCTGCTCAAAGTGCTGGGCGTGGCGATCCTGGCCGTGCCGCATGTGGTCGGTGCGCCGCAACCGCAAGTGCATTCGATGCTCGCGCCAGAAGCCCTGGAGGCCCAGTTCAAGATCGCGTCGCAGCTGACCAACGTGGCGTTCTGGCTGGCACTGGGCCTGATCAGCGCCTGGCTGTTTCGCCGCAACCGCGACGATCAATACTCGGCATGACCCTGGTGGTCGGCCTGGGCTGCCAGCGCGGTTGTGATCTTCACACCCTGCTGAGCCTCTTTGACACCGCCCTCACCGAGGGCGGGATTGAACGCCAAGGCATTACCGCACTGGCAAGTATCGACCTCAAGCGCGAGGAACCGGGGCTGCTCGCCCTGTCCCGATTGCTGGGCTTGCCGTTGCAGTGTTTCAGCGCTGAACAACTGGCCGTCTATGAAGATCGGCTGAGCCATAAATCGGCCGTTGCCTTTACGCATACCGGCTGCCACGGGGTCGCCGAAAGCGCTGCCCTGGCCCTCGCCGAACATCTTGCCAACGCCCCCGCACGCCTGCTGATCACCCGCAAAAAAACCGCCCAGGCCACCTTTGCATTGGCCTGCGCCGGTTAAAACCTCGATAATCGTCCCTTCCGATCATGAGCAGTCTTCATGCTCGCCCGTTTTTCGACAGGAATCTCCCATGACCGTCTACTTCATCGGCGCCGGCCCCGGCGATCCGGAACTGATTACCGTCAAAGGCCAGCGGCTGATTCGCAGTTGCCCGGTGATCATCTACGCGGGCTCGCTGGTGCCAACGGCGGTGCTGGAAGGTCATAACGCCGAACACGTGGTCAACAGCGCTGAACTGCACCTGGAGCAGATCATCGACTTGATCAAGGTCGCCCATGCAAATGGCCAGGATGTGGCACGCGTGCACTCCGGAGATCCGAGCCTGTACGGCGCGATTGGCGAGCAGATTCGTTACTTGCGCGAGCTGGGCATACCGTTCCAGATCATTCCTGGCGTCACCGCAGTAGCGGCGTGTGCAGCGCTGCTTGAGACCGAGCTGACCCTGCCGGACATCGCCCAAAGCGTAATCCTGACGCGCTACGCCGATAAAACCAGCATGCCGGCGGGCGAAGACTTCGACAGCATGGCGCGACACGGCACGACCATGGCGATTCACCTGGGGGTCAACCACCTGGAGAAGATCGTCGCCGAACTGTTGCCGCATTACGGCGCGGACTGCCCGATTGCCGTGGTGCATCGGGCGACGTGGCCAGATCAGGATTGGGCAGTTGGCACGCTTGAGGATATTGTGGCCAAGGTTGAGGCAAAAGGTTTCCGGCGTACCGCGCTGATCCTGGTGGGCCGCGTGCTGACCAATGACAGCTTCAGCGGGTCATCGCTTTACCGTGCCGGCCATGCCCATCTCTATCGCCCCGGATAAACACCGCCAAAACTGTGGGAGAGGGGCTTGCTCCCACAGTTAATGTTCTGCGTCAGCAATGTCGCGCAACTACTTGAAAAAAAACAATAAAAAACGGCGCTCACGGGGCGCCGTTTTTATGCTCGCAGTGAACACCTTACTCAGTAGTAGGCGTTTTCTTTCTGCGTGTGGTCAGTCACGTCGCGTACGCCCTTGAGCTCTGGAATACGCTCCAGCAGGGTGCGCTCGATGCCTTCGCGCAGGGTCACATCCGCTTGGCCACAGCCCTGGCAGCCGCCGCCGAATTTCAATACGGCGATGCCGTCCTCAACCACATCGATCAAGCTGACCTGACCGCCGTGGCTGGCCAGCCCCGGGTTGATCTCGGTCTGCAGGTAATAGTTGATGCGCTCGTTGACCGGGCTGTCGGCGTTGACGTTCGGCACCTTGGCGTTCGGCGCCTTGATGGTCAACTGGCCGCCCATACGGTCGGTGGCGTAGTCGACTACGGCGTCGTCGAGGAAGGCTTCGCTGAAGTTGTCGATATACGCGGTGAAGCTTTTCAGCCCCAGAGCGGTGTCTTCAGGTTTCTCTTCCCCAGGCTTGCAGTAGGCAATGCACGTCTCGGCGTACTGGGTGCCGGGCTGGGTGATAAAGACGCGGATGCCGATGCCTGGGGTGTTCTGCTTGGACAGCAGGTCAGCCAGGTAATCGTGGGCGGCGTCGGTAATGGTTATGGCAGTCATGGAAACTCCTCACAGGCTTGCCGGCAGTTTACGCCAAATCATTACAGAGGTACAAAGTCCTAGTATTTTTGTCGGGAAATAATTACCCGATCCTCCACGCCTAGCCAACGCTTGAGCGAGCGATAGGTTTCCTTTCCTTCTCCAGCACCAGGACGGCGCTGACGATTACACCAAGCGTATAGGTACCCGGTCCGGGTTCAATGTATGCGCTCTATTAAGTGGCGGCGATCCCAACGGCCAGCGCCTTCGCCAACATGAGTGATATTCATGTTAATCCCGGCACGCTTAAAATTCGCACAGGTTTGGTATGATCGATACCCTCCGTAATGCCTGACTTAGAGTAGTCCCATGTCCGATCGTAGCGCTCGTCTGCAAGCCCTTCACCAAGCCCTCAAGGAACGCATCCTGATCCTTGACGGTGGCATGGGCACGATGATCCAGAGCTATAAGCTTGAGGAGCAGGACTACCGTGGCAAACGCTTCGCCGACTGGCCAAGCGACGTCAAGGGCAATAATGACTTGCTGGTGCTCACCCGCCCTGACGTGATTGGTGGAATTGAAAAGGCCTACCTGGATGCCGGTGCCGACATCCTTGAAACCAACACCTTCAACGCCACGCGCATTTCCATGGCCGACTACGGCATGGAAGAGCTGGCCTACGAGTTAAACGTGGAAGGCGCGCGCCTGGCCCGTAAAGTGGCCGACGCCAAGACCCTCGAGAACCCGGCCAAGCCGCGCTTCGTCGCCGGCGTTCTCGGCCCCACCAGCCGCACCTGCTCGCTGTCGCCGGACGTGAACAACCCCGGCTACCGCAACGTGACCTTCGATCAATTGGTGGAAAACTACACCGAGGCCACCAAGGGCCTGATCGAAGGCGGCGCCGACCTGATCCTGATCGAAACGATCTTCGACACCCTTAACGCCAAAGCCGCGATCTTCGCGGTGCAAGGCGTGTTCGAGGAACTGGGCGTAGAGCTGCCGATCATGATTTCCGGCACCATCACCGATGCCTCCGGGCGCACGTTGTCCGGCCAGACCACCGAAGCGTTCTGGAACTCCGTAGCCCACGCCAAGCCGATTTCGGTCGGCTTGAACTGCGCGCTCGGCGCCAGCGAACTGCGCCCGTACCTGGAAGAATTGTCGAACAAGGCCAATACCCACGTTTCCGCGCACCCTAACGCCGGCCTGCCCAACGAGTTCGGCGAGTACGACGAACTGCCCTCGGAAACGGCCAAGGTCATCGAAGAGTTCGCCCAGAGCGGCTTCCTCAATATCGTCGGTGGCTGCTGCGGCACCACGCCGGGGCATATCGAAGCCATCGCCAAGGCCGTGGCCGGTTATGCGCCGCGCTCGATCCCGGACATTCCCAAGGCCTGCCGCCTGTCCGGCCTGGAGCCGTTCACCATCGATCGCAGCTCGTTGTTCGTCAACGTCGGCGAGCGCACCAACATCACCGGTTCCGCCAAGTTCGCCCGGCTGATCCGTGAAGACAACTACACCGAAGCCCTGGAAGTCGCCCTGCAGCAGGTGGAAGCCGGCGCCCAGGTGATCGACATCAACATGGACGAGGGGATGCTCGATTCGAAGAAGGCCATGGTGACCTTCCTCAACCTGATCGCCGGCGAACCGGACATCTCCCGCGTGCCGATCATGATCGACTCCTCCAAGTGGGAAGTTATCGAAGCCGGCCTCAAGTGCATCCAGGGCAAGGGCATCGTCAACTCCATCAGCATGAAGGAAGGCGTGGAGCAGTTCATTCACCACGCCAAGCTGTGCAAGCGCTATGGCGCAGCCGTGGTGGTGATGGCGTTCGACGAAGCCGGCCAGGCCGACACCGAAGCGCGCAAGAAGGAAATCTGCAAACGCTCCTATGACATCCTGGTCAATGAAGTGGGCTTCCCGCCGGAAGACATCATCTTCGACCCGAACATCTTCGCGGTCGCCACCGGCATCGAAGAGCACAACAACTACGCCGTCGACTTCATCAATGCCTGCGCCTACATCCGCGACGAGTTGCCCTACGCGCTGACCTCCGGTGGCGTGTCCAACGTGTCGTTTTCGTTTCGTGGCAACAACCCGGTGCGCGAGGCGATCCACTCGGTGTTCCTGCTGTATGCGATCCGCAACGGGCTGACCATGGGTATCGTCAACGCCGGCCAACTGGAGATCTACGACCAGATCCCGGCCGAGCTGCGCGATGCGGTGGAAGACGTGGTGCTCAACCGCACCCCGGACGGCACCGACGCCCTGCTCGCCATTGCCGACAAGTACAAGGGCGACGGCAGCGTCAAGGAAGCCGAGACCGAAGAGTGGCGTGGCTGGCCGGTGAACAAGCGCCTGGAACACGCGCTGGTCAAGGGCATTACCACACACATTGTCGAAGACACAGAAGAGTCGCGACTGTCGTTCGCGCGCCCGATCGAGGTGATCGAAGGCCCGCTGATGTCCGGGATGAACATCGTCGGTGACCTGTTCGGCGCCGGCAAAATGTTCCTGCCCCAGGTGGTCAAGTCCGCCCGTGTGATGAAGCAGGCCGTGGCCCATCTGATTCCCTTTATCGAGCTGGAAAAGGGCGACAAACCCGAGGCCAAGGGCAAGATCCTGATGGCAACGGTCAAGGGCGACGTGCACGACATCGGCAAGAACATCGTCGGCGTGGTGCTGGGGTGCAACGGCTATGACATCGTCGACCTCGGCGTGATGGTCCCGGCGGAAAAGATCCTGCAGGTGGCCAAGGAACAGAAGTGCGACATCATCGGCCTGTCCGGCTTGATCACCCCGTCCCTGGACGAGATGGTGCACGTGGCCCGCGAGATGCAGCGCCAGGACTTCCACCTGCCATTGATGATCGGTGGCGCAACCACCTCCAAGGCGCACACGGCGGTGAAGATCGAGCCCAAGTACAGCAATGACGCGGTGATCTACGTGACCGACGCCTCGCGTGCCGTGGGCGTGGCCACGCAGTTGCTGTCCAAGGAATTGAAAGCCGGTTTCGTCGAGAAAACCCGCCTGGAATACATCGACGTACGCGAGCGCACCGCCAACCGCAGCGCCCGCACCGAACGCCTGAGCTACCCGGCGGCGATTGCCAAGAAGCCGCAGTTCGACTGGAGCACGTACACCCCGGTCAAGCCGACCTTTACCGGCACCAGGGTGCTGGAGAATATCGACCTCAAGGTGCTGGCCGAGTACATCGACTGGACACCGTTCTTCATTTCCTGGGACCTGGCCGGCAAATTCCCACGCATCCTCACCGATGAAGTGGTGGGTGAAGCGGCCACCGCGCTGTATGCCGATGCCCGGGAAATGCTCAGGAAGTTGATCGATGAAAAACTCATCAGCGCCCGCGCGGTGTTCGGCTTCTGGCCGACCAACCAGGTGCAGGACGATGACCTGGAAGTCTATGGCGAAGACGGCCAGCCGATCGCCCGGCTGCACCACCTGCGCCAGCAGATCATCAAGACCGACGGCAAGCCGAATTTCTCCCTGGCCGACTTTGTCGCGCCCAAGGACAGCGGCGTGACCGACTACATCGGTGGCTTCATCACCACCGCCGGCATCGGCGCCGAAGAGGTCGCCAAGGCCTATCAGGACGCCGGCGACGACTACAACTCGATCATGGTCAAGGCCCTCGCCGACCGCCTGGCCGAAGCCTGCGCCGAGTGGTTGCACCAGCAAGTGCGTAAAGAACACTGGGGCTACGCCAAGGACGAACAGCTGGACAACGATGCGCTGATCAAGGAGCAATACAGCGGCATCCGCCCTGCCCCAGGCTACCCGGCGTGCCCGGACCACACCGAGAAGGCCCAGTTGTTCCAGCTGCTCGACCCAGAGGCCCGCGAAATGCAGGCCGGCCGCAGCGGTGTGTTCCTCACCGAGCACTATGCGATGTTCCCGGCGGCAGCCGTCAGCGGCTGGTACTTCGCCCACCCGCAGGCGCAGTACTTTGCGGTGGGTAAGGTCGACAAGGACCAGGTGCTGAGCTACACCGTGCGCAAGGGCCAGGACCTGAGCGTGACCGAGCGCTGGCTGGCGCCGAATCTGGGCTACGACAACTGATGACCCCCGCCGTGCAGGGGCTTGCCGAGCCCCTGCACGGGCGTTGCGGTCTACAAACCAAACGGGTAAGCACCGGTAATCGTGTAGGCGGTAGTTAGCTATATGGGCCGCCATGGCGCGGGGGCTCGGCTATGCTTTGTCGTACCTCACTCAGTCGCACCTCATTGCGAGGAATCCATGGACGACCCACAGCACAAACCGCCCACGTTCTGGCAGATGCTCCACAGCGTCATGGCCGCCGCCTTTGGCGTGCAAAGCGGCAAGAACCGCGCCCGCGACTTCACTCACGGCAAGCCGAGCCACTTCGTGATAATGGGTATTGTATTCACGGCAGTGTTTGCGCTGACGCTGTTTGGCATTGTCAAGCTGGTGCTGCACCTGGCCGGGGTATGAAGCCGGCCGAGGCGGCAAGGACTGCAAGCTGAAAGGATGACTACTGGTGGCTGACCCAGAACACAGCGGTGCCCACTACAAGGATGATCAGGAACAGAATCGCCCAGGCATCCACGGTGCTGTCGGGTTTACGTATTTTTGTCGAATTGCTCATCGCATCGCCTCTTGTCGGTTTTATAGGTGATCGCCCTAAGACTCGACACCAGTAAAGACCAGACTTGCCCCTATGACAAATGTGGATATCGCAATAACCCTTCCCATTAGTCATTTTGGTTATTTGCATATACTCAAACATCACTTTTGCGCATAAACGCAAACTGGTATCGTGCGCCGGCTCCGTTGGGAGTGCGCGGCCGTGCGCGCAGATTTGCCGAGAACAGGACCTATATGTACGTATACGACGAATACGATCAGCGCATCATCGAGGACCGCGTCAAGCAGTTCCGTGATCAGACCCGACGCTACTTAGCAGGTGAACTGAGCGAAGAAGAGTTCCGCCCTCTGCGCCTGCAAAATGGCCTTTATGTTCAGCGCTTTGCGCCGATGCTGCGGGTGGCTGTGCCCTATGGCCAACTGACCTCGCGCCAGACGCGCATGATGGCCAAGATCGCCCGCGACTTCGACAAAGGCTACGCCCACATCAGTACCCGCCAGAACGTGCAGTTCAACTGGCCGGCCCTGGAGGACGTGCCGGACATCCTGGCTGAACTGGCGACCGTGCAGATGCACGCCATTCAGACCAGCGGTAACTGCCTGCGCAACGTGACCACCGACCAATTCGCCGGCGTCGCCTTCGATGAAGTGATCGATCCGCGTCCCTGGTGTGAAATCGTGCGTCAATGGACCACCTTCCATCCCGAATTTGCCTACCTGCCGCGCAAGTTCAAGATCGCCATCAATGGCTCGACGTCGGACCGCGCCGCCATCGAAGTGCACGATATCGGCCTTGAGCCGGTGCACAACGCCGCCGGCGAGTTGGGTTTCCGCGTGTTGGTAGGTGGCGGCCTGGGCCGTACGCCGGTAGTCGGCGCGTTTATCAACGAGTTCCTGCCGTGGCAGGACTTGTTGAGCTACCTTGACGCCATCCTGCGGGTCTATAACCGCTACGGCCGTCGTGACAACAAGTACAAGGCCCGGATCAAGATCCTGGTCAAGGCGCTGACCCCTGAGGTGTTCGCGCAGAAAGTCGACGCCGAGATGGAACACCTGCGCGGCGGCCAGACGACCTTGACCGAAGCGGAAGTGCAGCGCGTGGCCAAGCACTTCGTCGACCCCCAATACAAAACCCTGAGCAATCAGGACGCCGAGCTCGCGGCGCTCGACCAGCAGCATCCGGGCTTCGCCCGCTGGCGCACGCGCAATACCCTGGCGCACAAACAACCGGGCTATGTGGCGGTGACCCTGTCGCTCAAACCCACCGGCGTGGCACCAGGCGACATCACCGACAAGCAGCTGGACGCCGTCGCCGACCTGGCCGACCGCTATAGCTTCGGCCAGCTGCGCACCTCCCACGAGCAGAACATCATTCTCGCGGACGTCGAGCAGAGCCAATTGTTCACCCTGTGGGGCGAACTGCGCGAAGGCGGTTTCGCTACGCCGAACATCGGCCTGTTGACCGACATCATCTGCTGCCCGGGCGGCGACTTCTGCTCCCTGGCCAACGCCAAGTCGATCCCGATCGCCGAATCGATCCAGCGCCGTTTCGACGACCTGGACTACCTGTTCGACATCGGCGAGCTGGACCTGAACATCTCCGGGTGCATGAACGCCTGCGGCCACCACCACGTCGGCCACATCGGCATCCTGGGCGTCGACAAGAAAGGCGAAGAATTCTACCAAGTGTCCCTGGGTGGCAGCGCCAGCCGCGAGGCGAGCCTGGGCAAAATCCTCGGCCCGTCCTTCGCCCAGGAAGCCATGCCCGAGGTGATCGGCAAGCTGATCGACGTGTACATCGAACAGCGCACCGAAGATGAGCGTTTCATCGACACCTACCAGCGCATCGGCATTGACCTGTTCAAGGAGCGCGTCTATGCAGCGAATCATTAAGCACAACGAAGTCGTCGACGAAACCTGGCACCTGCTGCCCAAGGACGCGAGCTTCGACGGCATTTCCAACTGCGACGACCTGATCGTCCCATTGGCCCTGTGGCGCGAACACGGCCACGCCCTCAAGGCCCGCGACGGCGGCCTGGGCGTGTGGCTGGACGCCGATGAAGAAGCCGAGGAGATCGGTGATGATGTGGAGCATTTTCAGGTCATCGCCCTGAACTTCCCGGCCTTCACCGACGGGCGCAACTACTCCAACGCCCGTCTGCTGCGTGAGCGCTATGGCTACAAGGGCGAACTGCGGGCGATTGGCGACGTGCTGCGCGACCAACTGTTCTACCTGCGCCGCTGCGGCTTCGATGCCTTCGCCTTGCGCGCCGACAAAGACCCGTACGAAGCGCTGGAAAGTCTCAAGGATTTTTCGGTGACGTACCAGGCTGCAACGGATGAGCCGCTACCGCTGTTCCGGCGTCGCTGAGTAAAAAAATGTGGGAGGGGGTTTGCTCCTGATTGCGGTGGGTCAGCCAGCTTAGGTGGGACTGACACACCGTCATCGGGAGCAAGCCCCCTCCCACATTGGGTGCTGCATACAACCGGCAGATTTTGCATCTGCGCACAGCGTTGAAGTAGATGGGAACCCTACAAATAGCCAGGCGAACACGGTTAAACATGTGGGAGGGGGCTTGCTCCCGATTGCGGTGGGCCAGCCAGCCTAGGTGGGACTGACACACCGCCATCGGGAGCAAGCCCCCTCCCACATTTGGATCTGCGTACATCCGGCAGCTTTTGCGCTGGCGCACGACGTCGGAATAGATAGCAACCCACATATAGCCAGCCGAACCCGGTTAAACATGTGGGAGGGGGCTTGCCCCCGATTGCGGTGGGCCAGCCAGCTTAGATGGGACTGACACACCACCATCGGGAGCAAGCCCCCTCCCACATTTGGATCTGCGTACATCCGGCAGATTTTGCGCTGGCGCACGACGTCGGAACAGATAGCACCCCACATATAGCCAGCCGAACACGGTTAAACATGTGGGAGGGGGCTTGCCCCCGATGGCGGTGGGCCAGCCAGCTTAGATGGGACTGACACACCGCCATCGGGAGCAAGCCCCCTCCCACATTTGGATCTGCGTACATCCGGCAGATTTTGCATCTGCGCACAGCGTTGAAGTAGATGGGAACCCTACAAATAGCCAGCCGAACACGGTTAAACATGTGGGAGGGGGCTTGCCCCCGATTGCGGTGGGTCAGCCAGCTTAGTAGGTACTGACCCACCGTCATCGGGAGCAAGCCCCCTCCCCAGTTGGATCTGCGTACATCCGGCAGCTTTTGCGGCGGGCGCACGACGTTGGAATAGATAGCAATCCACATATAGCCAGGCGAACACGGTCAAGTGACCAATGGCTCCTCACTCGACGCACCCGCCAATACCGCGCAGCCATGACGCAATCTTCACATTAGAGGCGGAGCATTCGCCGTGATCGAACTGTCCTCTACTGATCAGCAGTTATTCACCTCACTGACGATTGGAGTTCTTCATGGCGAAAATCAACCTGGCCCAGCAGTTGGCAACCACCCTTGAACAGGCGGGTATCAAGCGCATCTGGGGCCTGACCGGCGACAGCCTCAATGGCCTTACCGACGCCCTGCGCAGCATGGACAGCATCGAGTGGATGCATGTGCGCCACGAAGAAGTGGCCGCGTTCGCCGCCGGTGCCGAAGCCGCCGCCACCGGTGAGCTGACGGTGTGCGCCGGCAGTTGCGGGCCGGGTAACCTGCACTTGATCAATGGCTTGTTCGATTGCCATCGCAACCATGTGCCGGTACTGGCGATTGCCGCGCAAATTCCGTCCTCGGAGATCGGCCTGAACTACTTTCAGGAAACCCATCCCCAGGAGCTGTTCAAGGAGTGCAGCCATTTCATCGAGCTGGTGAGCAACCCCGAGCAAATGCCCCAGGTGCTGCATCGCGCCATGCGTTCGGCGATCCTCAATCGGGGCGTGGCGGTGGTGGTGATCCCCGGGGATGTCTCGCTGCTGGAAGTGGAGGACAAGCTCAAGCCCTGGCCGGCGCTGCATGCACCGCGCACCTTGCCGGCAGAGGCCGATCTGCAGCGGCTGAGCGAGATCCTCCAAAGCAGTGAAAAAGTCACCCTGCTGTGCGGCAGCGGTTGCGCTGGCGCCCATGATCAAGTGGTCGCGCTGGCCGATGCCCTCGGCGCGCCGGTGGTGCACGCGCTGCGCGGCAAGGAGCATGTGGAGTGGGATAACCCGTTCGACGTCGGCATGACCGGCCTGATCGGGTTCAGCTCCGGTTACCACGCCATGCTCGATTGCGACACCCTGATCATGCTCGGCACCGACTTCCCCTACCGCCAGTTCTACCCGACCGACGCGACGATCGTTCAGGTCGACCGCGACCCCCAGGCCCTGGGACGACGTACGACCCTGGACCTGGGCATCGCCGCCGATGTCAGTGAAACCCTCGATGCGTTGCTGCCACGCCTGACCCGCAAGACGGATCGCAGCTTTCTCGAAACGTCCCTGAAGCACTACGAAAAAGCCCGCCAAGGTCTGGATGACCTGGCGCAACCGTCCAAGGCGGATCGGCCGATCCACCCTCAATACGTCGCACGTTTGCTCAGCGAGCTGGCCGATGACGACGCGATCTTCACCGCCGATGTCGGCTCACCGACCGTATGGGCCGCGCGCTATTTGAAAATGAACGGCAAGCGCCGGCTGATCGGCTCGTTCAACCACGGTTCGATGGCCAACGCCATGCCCCAGGCCATCGGCGCCCAAGCGGCATTCCCTGGGCGCCAGGTGATCTCGATGTCTGGCGACGGCGGTTTCACCATGTTGATGGGGGATTTCATTTCTCTGGCGCAATTGAACCTGCCAGTGAAACTGATCGTGTTCAATAACGCGTCACTGGGTTTCGTCGCGATGGAGATGAAGGCCGCAGGCTACCTGGACACAGGAACCGAGCTGAAAAACCCGGACTTCGCGGCCATGTCCAACGCCATGGGCATCCTGGGGATCCGTGTGGAGCAATCCGAAGACCTGGAGCCGGCCCTGCGCCGCGCCCTGGCCCACGACGGCCCGGTGCTGGTAGATGTGGTGACCGCGACTCAGGAGCTGGTGATGCCGCCGAGCATCAAGCTGGAACAGGCCAAGGGGTTCAGCCTGTATATGCTCAAGGCCGTGATGAGCGGGCGTGGCGATGAAGTGATCGAGCTGGCACGCACCAACTGGCTGCGATGATGCCATGTGGGAGGGAGCCTGCTCCCTCCCACATCAGCACGCCCTGTCAATTCAGCCCTTTTGTTTTTCGACCCACTGGCCGAAGGCATCGATAAATGCCTGCAGGAACGGCCTGGTCTTCTCCGACAGCTTGCCCGCCTCGTCGAACACACTGCCCGCGCCGCCCAGGTAGGCTTCCGGCGTTTGCATGCACCAAACATCCAGAAACACCAAAGACTGGCGCAGGTGATGGTTGGCACCAAAGCCACCCATGGCGCCCGGCGACACGCTGATGATCGCCCCCGGCTTGGCGCCCCAGACACTCTGCCCATAAGGGCGAGAGCCTACGTCGATGGCATTCTTCAACGGCGCGGGCACGGAACGGTTGTATTCCGGGGTCACGAACAGCACTGCGTCGGATGAACTCACCTGTTTGCGGAAAGTACTGTAGGCTTCGGGCGCTGCCGCACCTTCAATGTCCTCGTTGTAGAGCGGCAGATCGCCGATCTCGACGATATTCAACTTGAGGTTGGCGGGGGCCAGTTCGGCCAATGCCAGGGCGACCTTGCGGTTGATCGACTCTTTTCTCAGGCTGCCAACCAGGACGGCAATCGTGTAGACCTTGCTCATTGAGGTTTCCCGACGTGTGACTAAAGGAGCGAGTAGTTATAAAGGCTTCGCGGCGCGTGCACCAGAGTGTTTTGCGAATGCCCAAGAAGTCGCCACGCTCGCGCCCGCGTAGGAAACATCTGAAACTTTAAACGAATAGTATTTTTTTCTTATAGGTAAACTACCCCGCTCACTGACGGTCTACAGAACCGCAAATCGAGTGTTTATCTCCAGAGGTTCTAAACAGATGGCAGCAGTATTAGTCGGACAGTTTCATGCCAGAGACGCGGAAGGCCGCGTGTATTCGGTGCATGAGTTCCAGGAATCCAACCCGGCGCACGGCGACCTGGCTGGCTCGGCGTCTACCACCTCCTACAAGCTGGCCATTGGCGACCGTGTAGAAAAACTGGAAGGTGATGAGTTCAAATTGATCCAGTTGGGCACGATTATCGTGCGCGAATCCAAAACCACCAGCGTGTCATAAGATTTCGCCCTGTCCACCTGCCCAGTCCCGGCGACTGGGCTGGGGATGCTTACGGGCTGCGGATTTCCGTTACTTCAATGCCCTGCTCGCCTTGCTTGAGCGTCACCACCAACTGCCCTCTCTCCCCCTCCACCGCATACATCGAACGCTTGTAGCCCGACCGATCGTAAGCGGGATACGCCTCCACCTGCCTGATCAACGTCATACCGAGCACCGCGCCCACCTGCTCGGCGACCTGTTCCTGGGAACGGATAAACGCTTCGAGTGCGAGGTTTTCCGGCGCGTATTCATCGTGATTATTGAAGAAGTAAGCCGCCATGCAGCCCACGGTCACCAGGACCAGGAGTTGCTTGGCCGTTACCCCGAAAAGCGTCGAGGGTAGAGGCATTTGAGACCAGACCTGTTTTTGTTGTAAGTACCGGGGTACCCGGCATTGGTCGTTGCTGATCAGACGCCTCATTCTAGTGAGGTCCTGGCTTAACGCCATAGGCAGGGGCGACCCGTGCAGTCTTTTTTGCGCACGGGGACCTGCGCCATTGAATCCCCACCCCACTGCACATAGACTCCGGCCATGCGTTTACGTCATATCGAAGTGATTCAGGCCATCTTGCAGACCGGACACCTCGGCACGGCCGCCGAGTGGTTGCAGCTCTCCGTGGGCGAGGTAGACGCCACGCTCAAGGATGCCGAACTGCAACTGGGCTTCATGCTGTTTGCCAGTGTTCGCGGGCGCCTGCAAGCCACCCGCGAAACCCTGGAACTGCAAGCGCAAATCGCCCCCCTGTACGACGCGCTTGAGCCAATACAGCGCCTGGCCAGCCGCTTGAAACACCATCACGCGCCGACCTTGCGCGTGCTGTGCACCCCGCCGCTGGCCAACCAATTACTGCCCCAGAGCATCGCCCTGCTGCGCCGACGGTTCCAGGATACGCCGTGCAACCTGTCGAGCCAGCCGACCCGGGAGATCGTCAGGCGCCTGTTGCTGCATGAAACCGATGTGGGCCTGAGCCTGCATGACCCGCAACACCCGCACATTCAGAGTCGCGTGCTGGCCCAAGGCAAACTTCAATTGCTTGCCCCCCATGGCTGGCTGAAACCCAAGCAGAAGTACATTGCGCTGCAGGATCTGGCGGGACAGTCGATGATTGGCCTGGAAGGCCACGACCCGCTGAGTCGTCTGCTGGACGCCAAGCTGCAGGCCCTGCGCCCGCTGCCGGTGGTGCAGACGCGGGTACAGACGTACCAGATGATGCGCAGCATGGTCGAGGCGGGAGAAGGCCTGGCGGTGGTCGACCCGTTCACCGCCTTCGGTGCGCGGGACGCGGGGCTGGATGTGTGCCCGATATCACCCCCGATCAGCGTCAACCTGTATGCATTGACCTTGCAGGACGGGGCCGCTTCACCGGCCCTGAATGCACTGCTGGAGATCGTCACGCAAAAGGCCGAAAACCTGCTGTCCAACGACACCAAGCCGCAGTAGACGCGAGCTGACGTGCTACCCCGTCTCAGATCGATTCGACTTCGCTCTTGAACAGCCGATACCAGAAAATCGCCACTTCGCGGGTTTGCGGGTCGATGCCACGATAGCGCAGTTGATCGATACCCCCCATCACGTACCCGCTACGTTCATACAGGCGACAGGCACCGAGGTTGTTGTTCTGGGTTTCGAGCATCATGCCCGGCAGGTTCTTCTTGCGTGCCCAGAACTGCGCCACGTCCAACAGCGCCTTGGCGACACCGTGACGCCGCGCAGGCAGCGCCACCGCCAACTCGTCGACATGGGCAAAACCGTTCCAGTTGGTACTGATCACGACGTGGCCCACCGCGCAATCATCCAGATAGGCCATGAAGACCGCGCTGTCGGCCGCACTGCGAAAGCTGGCGAATTCTTCAGGGTCGATGCCGTAACACTTGCGGTACGGCAGGATGCGCTCCACCGGCCATTGATCGACCCGCTTGCCCATCTGCGGCACACCATAGGCGCTGACCTCAAAACTGAAGTCATTGCCCCATACATAAGCGTCGAAGCCTTCGTCGGCGACTCGCACACTGAGCCCTGGATACTTCGGGTTCATGACAGCTTGCATAACGTTCCTTAACCTTTGATGCAATCGACGGTGTAACAACGACCACTGCCGTCATCTTCGTGTTGCAACCCATGCACATCGGCGACAAAACCGGGAAAACTGCTATCGAACGTCCGGGCAAACGCCAGATAGTCGATGATCGAACGGGTTGACTCGGTAAAGCGCTCGCCCGGCATGATCAGCGGAATACCCGGCGGATACGGCACCAGCATCACGGCTGCGATGCGTCCTGGCAAGGCATCGATGGATACCGCTTCCACTTCGCCCCTGACCAACTGGTCGTAGGCATCGGCCGGTTTCATCGCGATCTGCGGCAACACCGTGTACATGCGTTTCAGATGCCTGGCCGTCGCGTTGCTGCGGTAACAACTGTGCAACTGGTCGCACAGGTCGCGCAACCCCAGGCCCTGATAACGGACCGGCCCCTGGGCATAGACCGAGGGCAGGCAACTGGCCAGGCTGGTATTGGCATCATAGCTGCGTTTGAATTCCAGCAACTCGGTGAGCAAGGTACTCCATTTGCCTTTGGTGATGCCCATGGAAAACAGCACGAGGAAAGAATACAGCCCGGTTTTTTCCACCACCAGGCCGCGCTCCCAGAGAAACTTGCTGACCACGGCGGCGGGAATCCCGCGATCGCTCAAGGCGCCGCCGGCGGTTAGGCCGGGCATAACCAGGGTGACTTTGATCGGGTCCAGCAGCACATAATCTTCAGCCACGTCGCCAAAACCATGCCAGTCATCTTGAGGGTGCAGCAGCCAGTCCGCGGTGACGACCCGGTCGATACCGGCCACCGACGGCGGCTGCCAGATCGAAAACCACCAGTCATCAGCGGCGATATGCTGACGCAGGTTGGCCAGCGCACGACGGAAACTCAGGGCCTCATCGAACATTTCCTGCAACAGCGAGCGACCCGCCGGGCCTTCCATCATCGCTGACGCCACGTCCAGGGAGGCGATGATGCTGTATTGCGGCGAGGTGGAAATATGCATCATGAACGCTTCGTTGAAGCGGTCACGGTCCAGTTGCCGCGCTCCGCCGTCCTGCACGTGAATCATCGACGCCTGGCTGAAGGCCGCCAGCAGTTTGTGGGTGGAGTGCGTGGTAAACACCAGCGGGCTGTCCGGCGTGCGCGAGGTACCCATGCCGTAGCGCCCGGCGAAAAACTCGTGGAACGCCGCGTAGGCATACCAGGCCTCATCGAAGTGCAGCACCTCGACGCTGTTACCCAGTTGCTGCTTGATCAGCTCGGCGTTGTAGCACAGGCCGTCGTAGGTGGAGTTGGTGACCACCGCCAGCTTTACCTTCGCCGGACGGCCATGGGTCAGCGGGCTGGCGTCGATCTTGGCGCGGATCGAGTCGGCGCTGAATTCGCTCAAGGGGATGGGGCCGATGATCCCCAGCTCGTTGCGCTCCGGGCACAGGTACAAGGGGATCGCGCCGGTCATGATGATCGAATGCAGTACCGACTTGTGGCAATTGCGGTCGACCAGGACCAGGTCATCGCGACCGACCATGGAGTGCCAGACGATCTTGTTGGCGGTGGAGGTGCCGTTGATCACGAAAAACGTGTGGTCAGCGCCAAAATTGCGTGCCGCGCGGGCTTCGGCTTCCGCAAGCGGCCCGGTGTGATCGAGCAGCGAACCCAGCTCGGGGACCGAGACAGACAAGTCCGAACGCAACGTATTTTCCCCGAAGAACTGGTGAAACGCCTGCCCCACCGGGCTTTTGCGATACGCCACGCCACCGCCGTGGCCCGGGGTGTGCCAGGAGTAATTGGAGTCGGCGGTGTGTTGCACCAGGGCCTTGAAGAACGGCGGCAACAAACCATCGAGGTAGGCGCGCGCCGCACGCGCGACCTGGCGCGCGAGAAACGGTACGGTGTCTTCGAACAGATACAGGATGCCGCGCAACTGGTTGAGTTCGCTCATGGCATCCGCCGGGGCGTTTTCCAGGGTGACTTGCTCGCCCAGCGCGAAGATCGGCAGGTTGGGCGCCCTCACCCGCGCCAGGCGGATCAGCTCGACCATGTTTTGCAGCAAATGGGTATTTTCCCCGGCGCCCTCGGCGGCGATCAGCATGCAGGCAAGGCCGTGGTGGGTGGCCGCCACCAGTCGCCCTTCGGCGTAGTCCACGGCGGAAAAGATACTGAAGCCCTCCTGCTCCAACTCCCTGGCGATGCCTCGAACCCGATCACCGGCAACGGTGTCGGCCTTGATGTCGCGGTGCATGATAAGGACGGGAAACTTCAGGTCTTTGTACATGGGCGCTCCTACTCCTGAGGGCTTGCACTCAGGGTAGAAGCTGGAAGCGAAAGTGGCGAATGAAGATTTTCACAGACAATGAAGATCAATTACAGTGGACCACTTTCGCTTGACTGACTGGCATTAGGGCTTGCGCCCGATGGCCATGGGTATCTACACAACTTTGGTATGGCCCTGAACCTGTGGCGGCTCGGGACCCGAAGCCTCTCTAACTGATGCCCCACGTTCCAAATGTGGGAGGGGCGGTGCGACGATTCGACTTGCCCCCGATTGCGGCCTGACAGCCGACCAGGATGCTGGATCAGAGCGAGTACATATCCGTTGCTGCGGTAACGGCGGCTTAGGGTTCCGCCCTTACGGCGTCTCACTTTTGAAAAGCGCAAAAGTAAGCAAAACGCTCTTGCCCCACCACTCGGCACCTCGCCTAGGCTCGGTGTGCCCGTAATCCGACAGTGACTTGGGGGGCCGCCGCCACGCGCCATCCATGGCGCGGGGCGGCTAAACCGGCATCCCTGCCGGTTTACCCCCCAAATCACTGTCGAATTCCGGCCAGCGTGGTTTAACGGGGCGCCTAAGATCAAGAGCAGGATCAAGATCAAGAGCGACTCGCTTCGCATCGTGGTTACCGTAGGCTGCTACAGAGTTGTGTAGATACCTATGCCTCGATGGCAGTGTGTCAGTCACCGCCACCAGCGACTGATCCCAGCCTTCGGGAACCCGCCCATTGCCACATTAGCCCTCCGCTGTTTGAGGATGGATGACCTGTAGGTACAATCAGCGCCCTCTTCCACTCTCCCAAGGAACCGCCATGTCCGGGCTTGAACTGTTCGCCGCCGCCCTGGGGGTGATCGCTGTGTGGCTGACGGTCAAGCAGAACCCCTGGTGCTGGCCTATCGGCCTGGTGATGGTGTTGCTCTATACCTGGGTGTTCTTTGACGTGAAGCTGTATTCCGACATGTTGCTGCAGGGGGTCTATGCCGTGCTGCAAGTCTACGGCTGGTGGCAATGGACCCGTGCCGGCGCGGTCAAGCAAGGCCGTCAGGTCAGCAGCCTGAGCTGGCCGGCGATCTTGACCGCCCTGGTCGTCGGCGCGGTGTTCAGCCTGTTGCTCGGCGCCGCCATGGCCCACTGGACCGACGCCGCCCAACCCTGGCTCGACGCGGCCCTGACGGGTTTCAGCCTGGTAGCGCAGTTGTGGATGGCGCAAAAACGCGTGCAGTGCTGGCCGCTGTGGATCGTGGTGGATGTGATTTTCGTCGGGCTATTCCTCTACAAAGGTCTCTACCTCACCGCCGCGCTCTACGCACTGTTCACCGTGATTGCCGTGCAAGGCTGGCGTGAATGGCGCGCCGACCCGGCGTTGCACGCATGAAAGTGGTGGTGCTGGCGGGCCCTGAATCCAGCGGCAAAAGTTGGCTGGCGGCTGAGCTGCACGCGCACTTCGGCGGGCTGATGGTGGGTGAATACGTGCGTCATTTCATCGACCATCACCAGCGCGATACCTGCCTGGCGGATATCCCGGCGATTGCCCAGGGCCAGTTGGCCTGGGAAGACGCCGCCCGCGCAGCACAGCCTGCTCTGCTGATCCTCGACACCCACCTGCTGACCAACACACTCTGGAGCCAGACCCTGTTCGGCGACTGCCCCAGCTGGCTCGACAGCGAACTGCTGGCCCGTCACTACGACCTGCATCTGCTGTTGTCGCCCGAAGACGTGGAATGGAGCGCCGACGGCCAGCGCTGCCAACCCGACCTGGCCGACCGCCGAGCGTTCTTCCAGGCCAGCCTGGACTGGCTGCACGCGCACCACCAGCCTGTGGTGGTGATCCGGGGAGACTGGCAAGCGCGCCGGGACGCAGCGTTTGCCGCCGTCGAGCGCTTGCTCGGGGCGACAACGGTCGGTTAACGCTTTTTGCGCGTGCCGAGCTGAATCCAGGTCGGCGCGTGGTCGCTGGCATGCGCCTCGTTACGCACCCAGGCATCGACGCCCGCGTCCTTGAGATAGGGCTTGAGCGCAGGATTGAGCAACAGGTGGTCGATGCGCAGGCCGGAATTTTTCTGCCAGTGCTGGCGGAAATAGTCCCAGAACGTATACACCCGCTCTTCGGGGTACAAATGACGCACTGAGTCGGTCCAGCCCTGGTCAAGCAGGCGTTGATAGCAGGCACGGCTCTCGGGTTGCAACAGCGCATCCTTGAGCCAGGAGCGTGGGTTGTAGATGTCCAGGTCGGTGGGCACCACATTGAAATCCCCGGCCAGCACCACCGGGTGATCACTGGCTTGCAACGCCTGGGCATAGTCGATCAGGCGTTCGAACCAGGCCAGCTTGTAGTCGAATTTAGGCCCCGGTTGCGGGTTGCCGTTGGGCAGGTACAAACAGCCGACCAACACGCCGTGCACGGCCGCCTCGATATAGCGGCTTTGCTGGTCGCCCTCGTCACCGGGCAGGCCCCGCCGGCTTTCCAGCGGCTGCGCGTCCTTGGCCAGAATCGCCACACCGTTCCATGAGGCCTGGCCCAGGCAGATCGCGCCGTAGCCGGCCGCTTCGAAATCAGCATAGGGAAACAGGCTTTCCGGCGCCTTGAGTTCTTGCAGGCAAACGACGTCCGGCTGCTCGCGGGCCAGCCATTGCAGCAGGTTAGGCAGACGGGCACGAATACCGTTGATGTTGAAGGTGGC
Organism: Pseudomonas sp. R4-34-07; assembly: GCF_003852375.1. Taxonomy (NCBI): domain Bacteria; kingdom Pseudomonadati; phylum Pseudomonadota; class Gammaproteobacteria; order Pseudomonadales; family Pseudomonadaceae; genus Pseudomonas; species Pseudomonas sp. R4-34-07. Next base: position 3,393,642 of record NZ_CP027760.1, read on the forward strand.
GATTTTCAGCGCTTTCATGGGGTGGGGTCCTTTCGGGGCTCTTGGGATAGAGCCCCGAAATGCCGCAGATGTTCCATGCGCGAGCGAGTCGGCCTCAGTAACCCAACGACAGGCCCGTGTTGCGACGCGGGTCATTCGCACCATAGAAGCGGTTGTTGCCCACCGGCTTGCCACCCAGCGCCGGCGCGCCCACCAGGATCGCGGCCAGGTGGTTGGCGTCCTGGGGACCGGCGAACGTATGCCCCCAGCTCTCGAGGATCTTCTGGGTGTCCGGGCTCACCGCGAAGGTTTCAAGGTTGGTGGTCTGCGGCATCCACTGCTGGTGGAAGCGCGGCGCGTCCACGGCCTCCTGAATGTTCATCTTGTAGTCGATGACATTGAGGATGGTCAGCAAGGTCGCGGTAATAATGCGGCTGCCGCCTGGCGTGCCCACCACCATCACCGTCTTGCCATCCTTGGTCACGATAGTCGGGCTCATCGACGACAGCGGCGCCTTGCCCGGCGCAATGGCGTTGGCTTCACCCTGGACCAGGCCGTACATGTTCGGCACGCCGACCTTGACGGTGAAGTCGTCCATTTCATCGTTGAGGATCACCCCGGTCTTGCTCGCCATCACGCCCGCGCCAAACCAGTCATTGAGGGTGTAGGTGACGGAAACGGCGTTGCCCCAAGTGTCGACGATGGAATAGTGGGTGGTGTTGTTGCCTTCATGGGGCGGCACGCCCGGCTTGATCGCCTGGGAATCCCCGGCCTTGTGTGGCTCGATCGCGTCGCGCAATTTGGCCGCGTAATTTTTATCCAGCAGATGGGCGATCGGGTTCTTCACGAAATCCGGGTCGCCGAGGTAGCTGTTGCGGTCTACATAGGCGTGGCGCATCGCTTCGATCTGGTAGTGCAAGCCCTGGGCCGAGTGGTACCCCAGGTCTGCCATCGGGTAGCCTTCGAGGATGTTCATGATCTGGCAGATCACCACGCCGCCAGAGCTTGGCGGCGGCGCCGAGACCACATGGTAGCCACGGTAATCGCACTCGATAGGCGCCAGTTCGCGGGTCTTGTAGGTGTCCAGGTCAGCCTGGGTGATCAGGCCCTTGCCGGCCTGGCTCGACTCCACCAGGGCGTTGGCGACCCAGCCTTTATAGAAGCCATCGCTGCCCTTGGCGGAAATTTCCTTGAGGGTCCTGGCCAGGTCCTTCTGCACCAGTTTCTGGCCGACCTGCATCGGTTGGCCGTTATGCAGGAAGATCCCGCGCAGATCCTGGTCTTTCTCGAATTCGCCGGTGGCGGTGTGCAGCAGGTCGATATCACCTTGCTCCAGGGCAAAGCCGTTCTCCGCCAGTTTGATCGCCGGCGCGATCACCTGGGCGCGCTTGAGGGTGCCGTACTTGCTCAGCGCCAACTCCATGCCGGAGACAGTGCCAGGTACACCGACGGCCAGGTGGCCCTTGGCGCTCAGGCCTTCGACCACATTGCCGTCTTTGTCCAGGTACATATCGGCCGTGGCCGCCAGCGGGGCTTTTTCGCGAAAGTCGAGGAAGGTCTTGCGCCCGTCCGCCAGTTGCACGGTCATGAAACCGCCGCCGCCCAGGTTGCCCGCCGCCGGGTACACCACCGCCAGCGCATAGCCCACGGCCACCGCCGCATCCACCGCGTTACCGCCGGCCTTGAGCACCTCCACGCCGACCTGAGTGGCCAGATGCTGGGCGGTGACCACCATGCCATTTTCACCGGCCACCGGGGCCTGGGAAGCGGCGTGCACACCACTGACCGTCAACAGGAGGGCAGTGGCAATCAAGGTGCAGCTGAAGGGTTGGTATTTCATCCATGGCTACTCTATTTATTGAGATGCACCAAAATAGCCCTTCCCTTATTCAATCCCCAGCGCGATGGCGCTTTTGTTACAGAACCTGTCGGTCATGGAACGCACGTCAAGCCGGTGAGCCTTCAAGCCGTTCACCGGCCCGTGCAAAGCCGCGCTGCAGATCTTCAAGCAATGCCGCGACATCTTCCAAGCCGATATGCAGCCGCACCACCGGGTTCAACCCACGGTCGGTGGCACTGTCGCGGTCCTGGGTGTCGGCCACGGTGACCAGGCTTTCATAGCCGCCCCACGAGGCGCCCAGGCCAAACAGCTGCAAGCCATCGATAAAACGTTCGAGGTAGCCGATGTCAGCCTTCGCCAGCTCAAACGATAACAAGCCGTTATTGCCGGTGAAGTCCCGGCGCCACAAGGCGTGCCCAGGATGGGTGGGGAGCGCCGGATGGAACACCCGCTTGACCTGCGGTTGCGCCTGCAACCACTGGGCAATGTGCAAGGCCTGGCGTTCATGCACATCCAGGCGCGACGCCAGGGTGCGCGCGCCGCGCAGGATCAGGTAGGCATCGTCGGCGCTCACCGCATTGCCGAAGGTATCGCTCATCCTGCCCAGCGCCGGCCAGGCGGCGGCGGTGGTGCACACGCTGCCCATCATCACGTCGCTGTGGCCGCCGAGGTATTTGGTCAGGGCCATGATGGAAATATCCGCGCCAAGTGCCAGGGGCCGGTACAGGTAGCCCGAGCCCCAGGTATTGTCGACCGCCAGCAGAATCCCGCGTGGCTTGCACAGCGCGGCAATCGCCGGCAGATCGCACAGCTCATACAACAGCGAACCCGGCACTTCGGCGTAGACCAGCCGGGTGTTGGCCTGCAGTTGGTGTTCCAGGCCCTGGCCATCGGCGGGAAAATAGCTCACCTCAATGCCGAACGGCTGGAGAAATTCACGGGCCAGCTTGCGCACCGGTGAATACACCGCGTCGGTGATCAACACATGGTCGCCGGGGCGCAGGTAGGCCAGAAACACCTGGGCCGCCGCTGCCAGGCCGGTGCCATACAGCCGGGTGCGATAGCCGCCTTCCAGCTCGGTGACCAGGTCTTCCAGGGCATGGGCCGTCGGGTTGCCCCGCGCGCCGTAACTCAGCACCCGCTCGCTGTCCCGCCGGGCCCGGGCGTCGCGCATCTGCGCCAGGTTGTCGAACAGCACCGTACTCAGGCGCGTGATCGGCACATTGACCGCGCGGCCGCCGTGGCCCCTTTCAGTCCGAGCGGCGTGAATCAACCGCGTACGCACCCGCGACACCGGCGCCAACGGCTTGAGGCTGGCGATCTCCGCCGCGCTCATCTGCGCCAGCAGGCCGATTTCCCAGGCCAGGTACTGGCGCGCCGCGTCCTTGTTACCGCTGTGACGGTCATGGGTGAAGAACAGAAAGTCGATGCACTGCGCGTCGGGCGGCGAGTGCGGGTCTGCATCCACCGGCAGGCCGGCCGCGACCCAGGCCGCGAAACCACCCTCGAGCAGGCGTACCGCGCGCCCCTGCGCGGCAAAGGCCGCCAATGCGGGATCGTCCGCCACCAGCACCTGGGGCCGATGCCCCGCCGTGAGTCGCGGACGAATCGACCAGCGCGAGCCGGCGATATGCCCCTTGCGATACGCCATGCTGGGGCGCAGGTCGACCAGGTCCACCTCGTTCAATTCCAGCGCCAGGGCTGCGGCGCTGATCAACGGCAGCGGTTCGTACGCCACCGGCTGCACTGTCGGCAACGCCAGGCCACTGTCGATGCCGCCGCTCAACACGTAGGCTTGATGCCCCAGCTGGCGCAGCCAACTGGCGACGATCGGCGCGCGTACGTCCTCGCTGTCCAGCACGACCACCCGCGCCTGACGCACGCCGATGTAGAGGTCGGTGGCCTGGATCAACTGCCCGCCCGGGGTATGTTGCGCACCCGGCAGGCTGCCGGCGGCGAATTCTTCGAAGGTACGCACATCACACAGGAACAGGCTGCGCTGGCTGTCGTCGGCCCACTGGCGCACCTGATCCGCCGAAACCTGTTCCACACCTGCCCGCTCAGCCAGCTGCCGTGCGGCCTGGCGCTGGCGATCCAGCTGCGGGCTGGCGGGATCGGCATAGCGTCGCGTGCTGCCGTGCTCCAGCGGCAAGTCTTCCAGGTGCCAGCCCTGGGTGCCGTTTTCCAGGGCGTAGATCGGATTCTTCAAGCCGAGGTTGATCAGGGTCTGCGCGCCGATAATGCTGCGGGTGCGACCGGCGCAGTTGATGACGATGGGGGTGGTGTCGTCCGGCACCAGGTCATGCACGCGATAGCCCAGCTCGCCGTTGGGGCAGCAGATGGAACCGGGAATCGTCATCTTGCGGTACTCCTCGAACGGTCGCCCGTCCAGCAGCACCAGCGGTTCGCCCCGCGCCTGCCACTCGGCCAATTGCCGCGCGGTGATGTGGGGCGTATGGCTGGCCGCTTCGACCAATTCGCCGAAGGCCTTGGACGGTACATGCACCCCGGCAAACAACTGCAAGCCCGCCGCCTGCCAGCCGTCCGCCCCGCGCTCCAGCACATTCACACGGCTGTAGCCCAGCGCCTGCAACCGCGTGGCCACGGCTGCCGCGACCTCACCGCCGTCCTGGTCGTAGATCACCAGGCGCACCTGGGGGTTGGGCGCCAGGCGGCGTACTTCCAGCTCCAGGCGGCTATAGGGCAGGTTCACCCCGTGAAACAGGTGGGCCTCGCCGTATTGCCCGAGTTCGCGCACGTCGAATAGCGCAATTTCCTGCCCGTCGAACAGCCACTGCTGCAGTTGATGCGGGGTGATGGTCTGGCTCATGGAAGTCCCAACAATTAAAAGAAAAGTGACTGCGACGCCCCTCCCACAGGGGAACGATCAGTAGGCGCGAATCGACGGTGCCATCTGCGAGGCGTTGTAGTTGAGGATGCGGCCGTCCGCTTCCACGCCGTAACGGCCGTTCAACGATTCCAAGGGCAGGCCGTAGAGGTGGAAATGCAACGTCGCCTGTTCGCCTTCAACCTTTATGCCGTGCAGGTCTTCGCCGAGGAACGAGATCGAGGTGCCCGGCTGCACGATCACTTCCTGTTCCAGGGTCAGGGTGGTGAAGCCCGGTTCGCGGCCCGCGTCGCTGCGCCTATAGACGTAGTTGATTTCCTGGCCTTCAATCGCGGTGATGATCGCCCACGTCTCGTGGTTGTGCGGGATCGTGCTTTTGCCCGGCAACAGCGAGTTGAGGTACAGCGTCGGGGTGTCGCCGTCATCGTTGAGGCGATAACGGAACGCCGTGCTGCCCTGCCCCGGCACCGGTGCGGGGAATTGGTCGAAGTTGAACAGGTCGCGACGTTCGGCCAGGCGTTCCAGCAGGCCAACGATCTGCACCAGCGCTGCGCGGTCTACGCCACGCTGGTTGATCACACGGACCTGTTGCAAAAACGCTTCGATGACGGCGGCACGGTTTTCGGTACTCATGACGAATTTCCTCAGGTCAGACAGACAGGCTGTAGCGGCTCAAATTGGCCAGCAGGTACGGGTCGTGGGCAATCGGGCCACGGCGCCCCGCGTCGCCCAGGGCATGGCGCAGGAACGTCTGGGTGCGCTCGTTGGCCGGGTTCTGGAAGATGTGTGCGGCGCTGCCATGCTCGACAATCACCCCGTGTTCGGTGAAGTACACGACATCGCTGATCTCTTCGGCGAAGCGCATTTCGTGGGTGACCAGCACGCACGTCATGCCCTCTTCGGTGAGTTCGCGGATCACCGTCAGCACTTCGCCGACGGTTTCCGGGTCGAGCGCCGAGGTCACTTCATCGAACAGGATCAGCTCCGGGCGCATCGCCAGGGCGCGCGCAATCGCCACGCGCTGTTGCTGGCCGCCGGACAATTGGCCGGGGTAGGCATCGGCCTTGTGCTCCATGCGCACTTTGGCCAGCAGCGCCCGCGCGTCTTTTTCCGCCTCGGCGCGGTTGCGCCCGAGCACCTTGCGCGGCGCGATCACCAGGTTTTCCAGCACCGACAGGTGCGGAAACAGGTTGTACTGCTGGAACACAAAGCCGACGCGCTTGCGCAGCTCGATGCGCTGGGCTTCCTGGGCCAGGGTGTCGACCTGGGTCTGGCCCACGCGGATGCTGCCGCGCTGGGGCTGCAGCAGCCCGGTGATGCAGCGCAGGATCGTGGACTTGCCCGAGCCCGACGGGCCGATGATCGACACCGCCTGGCCGCGCAGCACCTCGAGATCGATGCCCTTGAGCACCGGGTTGGCGCCGAACGACAGGTGCACATCCCGCAGGCTCACCAAGGGTTCAATAGAAGGCATAACGGCGCTCCAGGTGTTGGGTGAGACGGGAGATCGGGTAGCAATAGGCGAAGAACAGCACCAACAGGCTCAGGTAGATCACCACCGTGAAGCCGGTCATGTTCACCGTGTTGCTGGCGATCTGCGCGGTGTCGATCACGTCATGCACGCCCACCAGCGAGGCCAGTGCGGTGCCCATGGTGACCACGGCGTAAAGGTTCATCCAGGGCGGCAACATGCGCTTGAAGCACTGCGGCAGGATGATCGAGCGGAACAACTGGCCACGGGTGAAGGCCAGCGAGCGCGCAGCTTCCCACTGGGTGCTGGGGATCGAACCGATGGCGCCGCGAAAGATCTCCGCCACGTTGGCGCTGGCCGGCAGCGCCAGGCCGAGGGTGACCTTGACCCAATCGGGGAACGACACGTAGCTGTTGCCAATGTGGATTTCGAACGGAAACACGTAGGTGGTGAAATAGATCAGCACCAGCCACGGCGCATTGCGAAACACCTGCACCCACAGCAGTGCGACAAACCCCAGGGGCGACAGCGCCAGTGCGCCAATCAACAGGCCCAGCACCGAACCGATGGCAATCGCCAGCAGGCTGATCAGAATGTTCTGGCCGAAACCGGCCAGCAGCGCCGGCGACCATTGTAGCAAGGCCGACAGCACCGCAAATGAATCAGTGGCCATAGCCGGGCATCCTCAGGCGCGCTTCGAGCCAGCGCCCCACACAATTGACGATAAAGCTCAGCAGGCCGAAAAAGCCGAGGATCAGGATCATCAGCTCCAGCACGTTGTCGCTCTGGGTCCAGATCATGATCGCCGCGTAGGTGATGTCGCCCACCGCGATGGCCGAGGCCACGGCAGTCATCTTCACCAGGTCGATCAGGTTGTTGATCAGCGACGGCAAGGCAAAGCGCAGCGCCAGCGGCAGTTGCACATTCCACAGCAGTTGGCGGCGGCTGAAGGCCAGGGAACTGGCGGCCTCCAGCGTCACCGCGGGCACCGCCTCGATGCCGGCGCGCAAGGCCTCGGCATGGAACGCGCCCTTGTGCAGGGAAATCACGATCACCACCCAGGCGAACGGCGTCAGCGGGTTGGCCGCGCCGACCGCCTGGGTCAGCAGCATGTTCAGCACCAGGAACGCGCAATACAGCTGCACCAGGGTGGGCGTATTGCGTGTGACTTCGATAAATACCCGCGCAGGCCTGGCCAACCACGGGTTGCCCGAGGTGAGCATCGCCGCCAGGCCGATGCCCGCCAGCAGGCTGCCGATGACCGTGAACAGGCACAGCAAACCCGTGGTCAACGCCCCCTGGACCAGGGAGCCGCGCTGGTAGGCATCGAGCAGAAAGCTGTAGTTCAGGCCAATACCGGCGGCCCAGTGCACGAACACTTCCATCATCGCAACTGCTCGCAGGCGTTGGCGATACGCCGTCCGGCCTCGACAACGCTGTCGGTCGCCGTGGCAATGGACAGGCGAAACCACGGCGACAGGCCATAGGCGCTGCCCGCCACCGCCGCCACGCCCTGTTCCAGCAGCCAGGCGACCACATCAGCGTCGTCGTCCAGGCGCAGGCCATCCGGGCGCAAGCGTCCCAGCAGCCCGGCGCAGCGCACAAACACGAAGAAACCGCCTTGGGGCTCGAGCACGTCAAGGCCGTCGACCTGCCTCAACGCCTGGACCAGCCTGTCCCGACGCACTTGATAAGTGGCGACCTGTTCCGCGAGAAAATCCAGTCCGCCGGAATACGCCGCCAACGCGGCGGCCTGGCCCACCGATGACGCACCGGAGGTGGATTGCGACTGCACCACCGTCATGGCGTCGGTGAGCGTTTGCGGTCCGGCGCCGAAGCCGATACGCCAGCCAGTCATGGCGTAGGTCTTGGACACGCCGCCCACCAGCAGGCAACGCGTCTGCAGGTCCGGGGCGACATTCAACAGGCTCTGCGCCGGGCGGCCGTCGAAACGAATATGTTCATACAGTTCATCCAGCAGGATCAGCACTTGGGGATGGCGGCGCAACACCTCGGCCAGCGCCGTCAGCTCGGCCTGGCTGTACACCGCGCCACTGGGGTTGCCCGGACTGTTGAGAATCAACCAGCGTGTGCGCGGGGTGAGGTGCTGTTCCAGTTGGGCCGGCAGCAACTTGCAGCCCTGTTCCAGGCCGCATTCGATCAACACCGGATCGCCGCCGTTGAAGCGCACGCTGTCCGGGAACGACGGCCAGTAAGGCGTCGGCACCAGTACTTCATCGCCGTCATCCAGCGTGGCGGCGAAGGCATTGAAGATGATCTGCTTGGCGCCATTGGCGATCACGATGCCGGCCAGCGGGTAGTCCAAGCGGTTTTCAGCGGCGAGCTTGCCCTGCACCGCCAGCCGCAATGCCTTCACCCCCGGCGTTGGCGTGTACTTGGTCGCGCCGGCGGCGATGGCGGCATACGCGGCCTGCTTGACGGGCTCCGGGGTGTCGAAATCCGGTTCGCCGGTGGTGAGGTCGAGGATGTCGCGCCCGGCCTCGCGCAACTCGGTGGCGCGGGATTTGGCGGCGGCGTTGGCGGACAGCGACACCCGCTGCACGCGCCGCGACAGACGTACGCTCATGGCTGCACCTCGAGGACTTTTCCGGGATTGAGCAGGTTGTGCGGGTCGAGCGCTTGCTTGATACGGCGCATCAGGTCCAGCTCTACCGCGCTTTTGTAGCGACCCAGCAAGCCGACCTTACGCTGGCCGATGCCATGCTCGGCGCTGATCGAGCCACCGTGGGCGTGGGCGCTGTCGTGCACCATCGCGCTCAACTGCGCGTAGTGCGCCATGTGCGCCTCCACCGTCGAACCCAGCGGATGCGCCACGTTGTAATGCAGGTTGCCGTCGCCCAGATGGCCGAAGGTGAAGTGGCGCACGCCGGGAAAGTGCTGCTGCAACAACGCATCGGTCTGGGCCACGAACGCCACCACCTGGGAAATCGGCACCGAGATATCGTGCTTCATGTTGCGCCCGGCGCGTTTCTGCGCCTCGCTCATGTTTTCGCGCAGCAGCCACAGGGCCTGGCTCTGCGCCAGGCTCTCGGCGATCAGCGCATCACTGATCAATCGCTGTTCGAAGGCCTCACCCAAGACGTGTTCGAAGGCTTCGCGGGCATGGCTTTCGCCGTGGTTGTCGGACAGTTCGATCAGGGCGAACCAGGGTTGGCGCGCGCCCTTGAACGGCTGCGGGCCTTGGGGGAACTGCTCGCGCAGCAGCGCCAGGCAATCGGCAGAGAGCAATTCGAAGGCAGTCAGGTTCGCGCCGAAGCCGGCACGGGCATGGGACAGGAAGGCGACGGCCTGGGCCAGTTCATCGAACGCCAGCAGCGCCGTGGCCTGGGCCAAGGGCTGCGGGAACAGCTTCAAGGTGGCGGCGGTGATAATGCCAAGGGTGCCCTCGCTGCCGATGTAGAGGTCGCGCAGGTCGTAGCCGGTGTTGTCCTTGCGCAAACCGCGCAGGCCATGCCAGATCTCGCCTTCGGCCGTCACCACTTCCAGCCCCAGGGTCAGCTCGCGGGTATTGCCGTAGCGCAGCACCGCCGTGCCGCCGGCATTGGTGCCGAGGTTGCCACCGAGGGTGCAACTGCCTTCGGCGCCCAGGCTCAGGGGAAACAGGCGGCCGGCCGCACGCGCCGTGGCCTGGACGTCGTGCAGGATGCAACCGGCTTCCACGGTCAGGGTGTCGTTGTCGGTATCGACATCGCGCACGCGGTTCATCCGGTCCAGCAACAGCAATACCGAGCGCCCGCTGGCATCCGGCGTGGCGCCGGCCATCAGCCCTGTGTTACCGCCCTGCACCACAATCGGCGCCTTCAATGCCACGCAGGCACGCACCACCGCCGCCACTTCTTCAGTGTTGGCCGGGTGCACCGCCGCGACGACCTGGCCGGTGTAGCGCCCCTGCTTGTCGGTCAGGTACTGCGCCGCCTGCGCGCTGCTCTGCACATGGGCGCTGCCGAGCAGTTGCTGCAGGGTGGCGAACAGCGCATCACTCATGGCTGTACTGCTCGTGCAAATCGCGCAGGGCCTGGGACGGCGCCATGCCGGTGCGCTCGCCCAGGGCAATCAGGAAGCCGCTTTTATGCCAGCCCTTCACGATGGCATCGAGCCGGGCCTGGGTGTCGTGCTCGCCCTTGCGAATCCAGATCACCGAGTTGGAGGGAATCAGGTCACCCGGCAGCGGTATCTCATAACCGGCCCACTCGGCGTCGCCGAGCAAGGCGTGCATGGTCGGGCTGACGTGCACCGCCGCCACGCACCCATTGCCGCGCAACGACAGCAGCGATTCGGACTGGCTGCGGAACGCCTTGATCTGCGCGCCGTAGGTGTCTTGCAACGGCTTGATGAAGTTGCTGCCCTGGGACACGCACACCGGCTTGTCCTTGAGGTCGGCCCATTGCTTGATGCCCGCACCTTTGCGAATCAACGCCGCGCCGCCGACTTCTTCGTACGGCGTGGGCACGTAGTCGAGGATCTCGGCGCGCTCTTCGGTGAACTGCATATTGGCGATCAGAATGTCGACCTTGCCCTGCTGCAGGAACTGCACACGATTGGGCGCCAGCACCGAAACGGTCTTGGCCTCGACGCCCAGCGCCTGGCCGACGGCCTTGGCCAGTTCGACGTTGTAACCCAGGTGCTCGCCGGTCTTGGGGTCGAGGGTGCCGAACGGCGGGCCGCTGAGGATCACCCCGACGCTGATGGCGTGGCGCTGGCCGATCTTGTCGAGGGTGGCGTCGGCATGGGCCACGCCTGCGCACAGGGCCAGGCCGAGCGCGAGGAGGCTTTTGAACGGCATGTCAGGCCCCCTTGAACTGTTGCTGCAACTCCACCAGCGCCGGCGAGGCCGGGCTGATGCGGTTGCGGGTCTGGGCTTCAATCAGCCAGCCGCTGCCGTGCAGTCGCTTGATGATCGGGTCGAGCCTGGCCTGGGTGTCGCTTTCGCCGCGACGGGTCCAGATCACCGATGGCGCCGGGTTGAGTTCCGGGCCGATGACGCGGTAGTCCTGCCATTCGGCGCTGTCGTTGATCAGCGGGTTGATCAGGGTGGCGTCATGCACCGCCGCGACGCAGTTGTTACCGCGCAGGGCCAGCAGCGATTCGGAGGAGCTTTTGAACGCCTTGATCTGCGCGCCGGATTCGGTCAGAGGCTTGACGTAGCTGCTGCCCTGGGAGGTGCACACCGGCTGGTCCTTGAGGTCTTCCCAGCGCGCGATCTTGCTGCTCTTGAGTACGGCTGCGGCGCCGCCGACGCGGTAGAACGGAGTAGGCACAAACCCGAGGATTTCGCCGCGCTCGGCGGTCCATTCCATGTTCGCGATCAGCAGATCAACCTTGCCCTGCTGCAGGAACTGCACACGGTTGGCGGGCAGTACCGGCACCAGTTGCACCTGGGCCTGAAGCTGGCGGCCCAATTCGTTGGCCAGGTCCACGTTCAAGCCCTTGGGCTGTTGCGTCGTCGGGTCGATGCTGCCGAACGGCCCGCCGGACAACAGCACGCCCACCACCAGCACATGGCGCTGCTCGATCTTGTCCAGGGTCGCATCGGCCTGCGCCGCCACGCTGGCGCCCAGGGCGATCATCGACCCGAGAGCCACCGGCAACCATTTCTTCAACTTCATTGGATTTCACCTGGCGAATGATCGGCGTAGCCCCGACCTGATGGAGGGGCATGCTAGGGAGAGTGGGCGGGCAACGGAAATGCAAATATCTCATATCGTTATAACTTTCCTTTGAGGCGCCACCTTCGATTGCGCAATAAGCCATGCTTTGCTGGACTGAATAAAAACAGGCTTCCCCCAAACATAAAAAAATGTAATGTTTAACTTCACACCGTTGATATAAAACCGCCTCCGGAACCGGCCATGTCGACCCTCGACCTAGAACTGTTGCGCACCTTTGTCGCCGTGGTCGATCACCACAGCTTCGCCGAAGCCGGCCTGCACCTTGCCCGCACCCAATCTTCCGTGACCCAGCATATGCAGCGCCTGGAGCAGCAGGTGGGGGTCAGCCTGTTCGAGAAGCGCGGGCGGCAAAAGCAACTGACCGAGCCCGGACTGCAGTTGCTGCGCCATGCGCGCCAGATGCTGTCGTTGAATGACGAGGTGCTGAATTCCCTGCGTGAAAGCAGCCTGAGCGGCGTGTTGCGTATCGGCTCGCCGCACGACATTGCCGATACCATCCTGCCGCCGATCCTCAGCCACATCGCCCGCTCGGCGCCGCGCCTGCGCCTGGAAATCGATGTGGGGCGCAGCCCGTTCCTGATGGACGACCTGCACCGAGGCAAGGTCGACATGGTCATTTCCACCCGCTCCGACCCCACCCTGGAAGGGTTTGCCTTGCGCACCTCGCCGGTCTGGTGGATTTGCTCGGCGCAGTACATTCACCAGCCCAGCGAGCCGTTGCCATTGATTCTGGTGGATGAGCCGAGCATTTACCGGCGCTATGCGCTGGAGGCGCTGGAGCGGGCCAATATTGCCTGGCGCCAGGCGTACCTGGCGTCGAACCTGATCGGGATCAAGGCGGCGACCCGTGCCGGGCTGGGGGTGACGCCGCGCAGCATGGAGATGCTTGGCCCGGACATGCGCGTATTGGGCGAAACGGACGGGCTGCCGCGCCTGCCGGAGGTGACGTATTACCTCTGGATCCGCCCGAACACGGCCAACCCGATTGCCAGGAAAGCCTATGACTTGATTCGTGGGAGCCAGGGCTTGTAAACACGCTGCTGGCAACTGGATGTTATCCCGTTAGAATCACCGCCCTATCCTGCCCGCCTTCCTGATACGAGCCCCTCCATGAGCTTTGATTTCGACACGATCCACCCACGCCTCGGCACCGGCAGCACCAAGTGGAACCGCTACCCGCAAGACGTCTTGCCAATGTGGATCGCCGACATGGACATCGCCGCCCCACCTGCCATCCTTCAAGCATTGCATGCGCGCCTCGACCAGCAGGTGCTCGGCTACAGCGTCGCCGGCCCGGATGTGCGCGAGGCGATCATCGCCGACCTGTGGGCCAAGTACGCCTGGCGCGTGCAACCGGATGAACTGCTGTTCCTGCCGGGCGTCGAGCCGGGTTTCAATATGGCCTTGCACGCGTTTGTCCAGCCAGGCCAGCCGGTGGTGCTGCAAACCCCCAACTACCGGCCGATTCGCCTGGCGCCCGGCCACTGGAATTTGCCACGCATTGAACTCCCGTTCGAGTGGATCGAGGGCGAATACCGCACGCCCCTGCCGGCGCTGCGCCAGGCACTGAGCGGCGCCGGTGCGCTGCTGTTGAGCAACCCGCACAACCCCATCGGCAAAGTCTTCCCCCGCTCAGAACTGTTGGCTGTGGCCAACGCCTGCCTGGAAAGCGGTGCGCTGATCATCTCCGACGAAATCCATGCCGAACTGTGCTTTGACGGCCGTCGGCATATCCCGATCGCCAGCCTCAGCGAAGAGATTGCCCAGCGCACCATCACCCTGATGTCGGCGAGCAAGGCCTATAACGTGGCCGGCCTGAAGACCTGTTTTGCCGTGGTGCAGAATGCCGAGGTCCGCGAGCGTTTCAACCAGGCCCGTTGCGGCATGGTCGACAGCGTCAGCCCCCTGGGCCTGGAAGCCACCCGCGCCGCCTACAGCGAGTGCGGCGCCTGGCTCGACGCGCTGAAGCACTACCTGCAAGCCAACCGTGATTACCTGCTCGATGCCGTGCACACCCGCCTGCCCGGCGTGGTAATGCATGCGCCGCAAGGCACCTTCCTGGCCTGGCTCGATTGCAGCGCCCTGGGCCTGGAAGACCCGCAGCAGTTCTTCCTGGAACAGGCCAAGGTCGGGTTGAGCGCCGGCATTGAGTTCGGCGATGACAGCCAGCAGTTCGTGCGCCTGAACTTCGGCTGCCCACGGTCGATGCTGGAAGAAGGCCTGCAGCGCATGGAACGCAGCCTGAAAAACCGCTGAATGGGCTGGAACCGCGAAAGGCTTTTTCAGCACTCAAGGGAATCCCCTTGTGCGGCTGAACCTTTCCCGGAGCTTTGCGCCCTATGCTGTCGACACGCCCTGCAACCAACGGCCCTGTGCAATTCACAGAAGCATTCAAGCCGAACCCGTCACCGCGCGAACCTGCACCAACGGGCTCGGCTCTAAAGGCCGCTGCCTCCACCGCATCGCATCGATTGATGCGCTTTGTGGGGCTGAAACATCCTCTGGCTAACCCGCCCGGCACGCGTTCAGACATCAAGACTGTGGAGGTTGAAATGGGCCGGTCAGTCTCTTTGAATGGAGGCCACGACCCGCTTGCTACCCGCGGGTTGTCGGACTGCTCGGCGCTGGCAGTGCTCACCGGCTGGAACGGATCCACCTACCAGAATCGCACCTTGATGCATCTTACCGGCAGTAATCTGGAGCTGGGCCTGAATCCGGGAAATAGCGATACTCGAGCATTGATGCACAGATTGCAGGCATCGCTGGACAAGAACAGTCATGTGATCCTGGTAGCCGGGGTGAATTCAAGTTCCCTGCAAGGCATGGCAACGACCATCGGGCAAACCCTGCACGGCGAGCAGCCGCTACGGGACCTGCTCATCGGCCGCTCAGGCGCGGCAGTGACTCTGGCCAGTTCCACCGGCATCACAATCAATGCCGATGGCACCTTCAAATTGCTCGACGGACCCGGTAAAGGGGTACTCAGTCGCGAAGACGTCGCCAGCGTGTTTGATCGCGTCGACTGAAAGCGCCCGCCTGAGGCTTTTTAAAGCTTGGCGATCGACACTTCGGTGGATTTCACAAAGGCAATTACTTCACTGCCCACCTTCAACTCCAGGTCACGCACCGAGCGGGTGGTGATCACCGACGTGACGATGCCGGACGCGGTTTGCACGTCGATTTCCGACACCACTTCACCCAGCAGAATTTCCTTGATCACGCCCTTGAACTGGTTGCGCACATTGATCGCTTTAATGGTCATGTCGGCTTTCCTTTTGGCTGTTGAGTCAATCCGCACGAATGCGCAGGCACTCAAAATGCGCTTTCGGAAAGAACAATAAAAGGAATATATAACTCTTTATTTATTCGATATGGATATATAAAAACTGTTGCCCAGCCAACAGCACTTCAACAATCTGCCTGCATCCACCACAGCCTCCACTCGGCACACACGCGCAAACACGCGACAACGCAGATGGCATAGAGACTGCATATTCCTGAAAAGCATGATGGAACATGCGAACTAATTTTCTGAATATAAGAAAACCTCTAAACGCCCACGTGCCCGGAGCTGTTCCATGAAACCCTTCGCCCAACGCTTACTTGGCGCATGCGCCCTCGCCTTGTGCCTGCAGCCGCTGGCCCAGGCCGCCGACACCGATCCCGCAAAAGTCAATCTCGACTACGCCTACTACTCGCCCGTCAGCCTGGTGCTCAAGCATTTTGGTTGGCTTGAACAAGCCTTGCCGAATTCCAAGGTAGGCTGGGTATTGAGCCAGGGCAGTAACCGTTCGCTGGAATACCTCAACAGCGGCGGCGTGGATTTCGCCTCTTCCGCCAGTTTGTCCGCGGTGCTGAGCCGGGCCAACGGCAGCCCGATCAAATCGGTGTATGTGTACAGCCGCGCCGAGTGGACGGCCCTGGTGGTGCGCAAGGATTCGCCCTTCAACAGCGTCACCGACCTCAAGGGCAAGAAAATCGCCGCTACCAAAGGCACCGACCCCTACCTGTTCACCCTGCGCAGCCTGCAACAGGCCGGGCTGAACAAGGACGATGTGGAACTGGTGCACCTGCAGCATCCGGACGGCCGCACCGCCCTGGAAAAAGGTGACGTTGACGCCTGGGCCGGCCTCGACCCGCATATGGCCGCCAGCCAGATACAGGCCGGTTCGCGCCTGCTGTATCGCAACAAGGACTTCAACAGCTACGGCGTGGTCAGCGTCACCGAGCAGTTCGCCAAGGCGCATCCGCAGACCATCACCACGGTACTGGGCACCTATGAAAAAGCCCGGGACTGGGCGGTAAAGCACCCGGATGAGTTCGCCAAGCTGCTCGCCGATGAATCCGGCCTGCCGTTGGAAGTGGCCAAGCTGCAGCTGTCGCGTACCGACCTGAGCACGCCGTTCTTGAGCAGCAAGGATGTGCTCGCCTCCAAGGCCGCCGCGCCGATCCTGGTGTCCGAAGAGCTGGTGCGCAAAGGGGTGAATGTGGACCAGGTGATCGACCAGTTGCTCGACACCTCGTTCGGCCGCTGAGGAGCGCGTGATGACCAGCAAAACCCAAGCCCTGCCACTCGCCCCGCCACGGCAGATCAACCGCAGTGCCTGGCCGCGACGGCTCAAGGGCCTGGTGTTGCCAGTACTGATTCTGCTGGTGCTGGAGGCGGTGGTGCGCGTGGGCTGGCTGCCGTCGTACCAGATGCCGGCGCCCAGCGAGATCGCCGTGACCCTGGCGGACCTCGCCGAAGGCTCCCTGTGGAAACACATCAGCGCCAGCCTGGTGCGGGTGCTGCTGGGTTTTGCCATTGGTGCGAGCCTGGCCTTGGTATTCGCCGCCTGGGTGGGCTTGAGCCGCGAAGCCGAGGCCTATCTGGAGCCGACCTTCGCCGGGTTGCGCTCGATCCCGAGCCTGGCCTGGGTGCCATTGCTGCTGCTGTGGCTGGGCATCGACGAGACCTCCAAGATCGTGCTGATCGCGATTGGCGCGTTCTTCCCGGTGTACCTCAATGGCGTTGCGGCCATCCGCGATATCGATCGCAAGCTGGTGGAAGTCGGGCAAATGTATGGGTTCAATCGGCGCCGCCTGGTACGTCGCATCCTCTTACCGGCGGCCCTGCCCGGCCTGTTTACCGGGTTGCGCAGCGGCCTGAGCCTGGCCTGGATGTTTCTGGTGGCGGCCGAGTTGATCGCGGCCACCAAAGGGCTGGGTTACCTGCTCAGCGATGGGCGGGAAACCTCGCGGCCGGATATCGTGCTGGCGGCAATCATCGTACTGGCGCTGCTCGGCAAGGTCAGCGATGGCCTGCTCGCGGCACTGGAAAAGCGCTGCCTGGCCTGGCGCGACACTTTCCAGGGAGCCGGACAATGAGTGTGCAACCGCTGCTGGACATTCACGTTGTGCGCAAAAGCTTCGACAGCGCCACCGTATTGAACGATGTGCGCCTGGCCTTGCAACCGCGCGAAACCGTGAGCCTGCTGGGGCCCAGCGGGTGCGGCAAAAGCACCTTGTTGCGCATTGTCGCGGGACTGGACAACGACTACCAGGGCGAACTGCGCAGCCCCAACGGCGAGGTGGCCTTCGTGTTCCAGGAACCCCGGTTGATGCCCTGGCTTACGGTGGAGCAAAACATCGGATTCAGCGCGGACAATCACTACGACAAGGCCTGGGTCACGCAGTTGATCGAAGAAGTCGGCCTCACGGGCTTTGCCCAGACGCTGCCCAAGGCGTTGTCCGGCGGCATGGCGCAACGGGTCGCGATCGCACGGGGCCTGTATTCACGGCCGCAGGTGTTGCTGCTGGATGAACCGTTCAGCGCCGTGGATGCGTTCACGCGCATGAAGCTGCAGGACCTGCTGCTGCAACTGGCCGAACACCATGCCATCGCCTTGCTGCTGGTGACCCATGATGTGGACGAGGCGCTGTACCTCAGCGACCGGGTATTGGTGATGGGCAATCGGCCCAGCAGCATTCGCCAGGTGCTGGCGGTGGATTTGCCGCACCCGCGGGACCGGCGCGATCCGTCGCTGGCCCGGCTCAAGGCGCTGTGCCTGACCGAGCTGCAACACGCCCACGTCATCTGAGTTTTCCCTTCCAGCGGTCAACGCCCAGGCTCCGACTTGCGCGTTGACCATCGCCGTCACACACCATATAGTGTGCCCACAAACAGAACGAACCACTATATAGTGTGCAGCCTCGGTAATTTCCGACCACACTATGCGCCGTATTTCAATGCCTTGAAGCCTGCAAACCGCATATTTTTTGGACGGTTCCACGCACCGTCAAAACAGATCAGGAAGGAGTATTTCGATGCTGAGTTGGGATGAAGTCGACAGCGAAGACAGCGTTGCCCCCGTGATCAAAGGCGCCAACGCTGGCCACGCCACCGAAGCCAACATGGACCGCCTCGACGGTGCCGGCGCCGCCGCCGCCATCGAAGCACGCGCCGTCACCGCCAATGACTCCGCCGCCATCGTGCGCGCCAAGGCCGCCCTAGACAAACTCGACGTCGCCGAAGGCCTCGCCGAGCTCGAAGGCGCCTCCGCCCGCGTCGCCGTTGACGAAAAACGCATGATCAACTGCCGCGCCGACCTCAACCAGCTCGTGCCCTTCAAGTACGACTGGGCATGGCAGAAGTACCTCGACGGCTGCGCCAACCACTGGATGCCGCAAGAGGTCAACATGACCGCCGACATCGCCCTGTGGAAAGACCCCGAAGGCCTGACCGACGACGAACGCCGCATCGTCATGCGCAACCTGGGCTTCTTCTCCACGGCGGATTCGTTGGTCGCCAACAACCTGGTGCTGGCCGTGTACCGCCTGATCACCAACCCGGAGTGCCGCCAGTACATCCTGCGCCAGGCCTTCGAAGAAGCGATCCACACCCACGCCTACCAGTACTGCATCGAATCCCTGGCCATGGATGAAGGCGAGATCTTCAACATGTACCACGAGATTCCATCGGTGGCCAAAAAGGCCGCCTGGGGCCTGAAATACACCCGTTCGATCTCCGATCCGAAGTTCGAAACCGGCACCGTCGACACCGACAAGGAACTGCTGCGCAACCTGGTCGCCTACTACTGCGTGCTGGAAGGCATCTTCTTCTATTGCGGCTTCACCCAGATCCTCTCCATGGGCCGCCGCAACAAAATGACCGGCGTGGCCGAGCAGTTCCAGTACATCCTGCGCGATGAGTCGATGCACCTGAACTTCGGTATCGACGTGATCAACCAGATCAAAATCGAAAACCCGCATTTGTGGGATGCCGAGATGAAGGAAGAAGCGACCCAGATGATCCTGCAAGGAACCCAACTGGAGATCGAATATGCGCGGGATACCATGCCGCGTGGGGTGCTGGGGATGAATGCCGCGATGATGGAGGACTATCTGAAGTTCATCGCTAACCGTCGCCTGTCGCAGATTGGCTTGAAGGAAGAGTACCCAGGCACGACCAACCCGTTCCCGTGGATGAGCGAGATTATGGACTTGAAGAAAGAGAAGAATTTCTTTGAGACTCGGGTGATCGAGTATCAGACCGGCGGCGCGTTGAGCTGGGATTGATTTAGCAGCACAGATCCAACATGTGGGAGGGGGCTTGCTCCCGATAGCGGTGTATCAGTCACAGCTGCTTTAACTGAACCACTGCTATCGGGAGCAAGCCCCCTCCCACATTGAGAACGAAATTGCCTTTTATGCCCAACCAAACCATCAAGACGCCCTGTGTAGGCCTGTGCTCCACCGTCTACGGTGACCTGGTCTGCCGGGGCTGCAAGCGTTACCACCACGAAGTGATCCAGTGGAACGGCTATAACGCCGAGGAAAAACACGCGGTGTGGCTGCGCCTCGAGCAGTTGCTGGTGCAGGTCATGGCCAGCAAGCTGGAAGTGGTCGACCCGCAGCGTCTGCGCCAACAACTGGAAGACCGCAAGATTCGCTTCATGCCGCAACAGTCGCCGTATTGCTGGGCATACCAGCTGATTGCGCGGGGTGCGCGGGTGATGTCGAAGCTGGACGCCTATGGGTTGGCGTTGCTGCCGGAGTTTCGTGAACGTAGCCTCACGGACCTGCGCGATGCGATTGACCGGGAGTTTTTCCTGTTGTCCGAGGCACATTACGAGCGCTATATCGCGCCGGTTTTTCTGCGCGATTCCTTTGGTCCAGCCCTGATCGCCACGTTCTGACGCGCAATTGTGTTTAAAATGCCGCCCGCTCAACGACTGACGCTCAACGATGACCCCAGACGCACTCGCTACCCTGCACGCCCATCTGCTCACCGCCCTGGCCAGCGCTCCGGCTGAAACCCGGCGCCTGTTTCACGGCCGTGGCCGCTGCTGGCCGGGCCTTGAGCAGGTGACGGTGGACTGGCTGCAAGGCGTGGTGCTGGTAGCGCTGTTCAAGGAAACCGAGCATCTGCAGGCCCTGAAACAGCAGTTGCTGCAGATCGACTGGGTAAGTTTCGGTGCCCATACCGTGGCGCTGCAACACCGCTACCTGCCGCAAAGCACCACCGAGTGGCTGGTGGGCCAGGCAATCGATGAGCTGACCATCACCGAAGGCGGCCTGCGTTACCTGATCGATCTGGGTAAAAAGCAGAACAGCGGCCTGTTCCTCGACATGCGTTACGGGCGCAACTGGGTGCGCGAGCAAGCCAGGGGCCAGCGCGTGCTTAATCTGTTCGCCTACACCTGCGGATTCTCCGTGGCCGCTATCGAAGGCGGCGCCGACCACGTGGTGAACCTGGACATGGCCCGTGGCGCCCTGAGCCGTGGCCGCGACAACCATCGCCTGAATGGCCACGACCTGAGCAAGGTAAGCTTTCTGGGCCACGACCTGTTCAAGTCCTGGGCCAAAGTCACCAACAGCGGCCCCTATGACTTGGTGATCATCGACCCGCCGTCCTTTCAGAAGGGCAGCTTTCTGCTGACCAAGGATTACCAGCGCGTACTGCGCCGCCTGCCGGATTTGCTCACGGCCCAGGGCACGGTGCTGGCGTGCATGAACGATCCGGCGTTTGGCGAAGACTTCCTGATCGACGGCGTCACCCGCGAGGCACCGGGCCTGCGCTTTGTAGAACGCCTGGCAAACCCACCGGAATTCCCGGATATCGACCCGCAAAGCGGGTTGAAGGCCCTGGTGTTTCGCCAAGGCTGATGCCGAAAAGTCCTACGCTTGCTACGCTAGGGCATACGCCGGGCGGTGAACCTTATCCCTGCCTTCCCGGTCGATACCTGCATTCCCCGGCCAGACTCGACAGCGTTACGCTGTCGGCTGCCCCGTTTGACCCTTTGGAGAACCGCCCGTGATATCGACCCTGCATGTAGCCAGAATCAAAGCCTGGGGCGCCCACGGCTTTACCGCCACCGGTGTGGTACTGGCATTCCTGGCCACCCTGGCGCTGCTGGAAAACTCCCCCAAGGCCTGCTTGCTGTGGCTGGGCCTGGCACTGGTGGTGGATGGCGTCGACGGCTCCCTGGCGCGACGGGTCAACGTCAGCACGGTACTGCCCAGCTTTGACGGCTCGGTATTGGACCTGGTGATCGATTACCTCACCTACGTATTCATCCCCGCGCTGTTTATCTACCGCTATATCGACCTGCCGGACTTCACCCATCTGTTTGCGGTGTCGGTGATTTTGGTGTCGTCGCTGTTCTGCTTCTGCAACGTCAATATGAAAAGCAAGGACAACTATTTCGTCGGCTTCCCGGCGGCATGGAACGTGGTGGCCTTGTGTGTGTACATCATCCAGCCCGACGCCTGGATCACCTTGCTCACTGTAATCGGCCTGGCGCTGCTGACCGTGACGCCGATGAAGTTCCTGCACCCGTTCCGGGTCAAGCGGTTCATGCCGATCAATATCGCGGTAACCACAATCTGGCTGCTGTGCAGCTTCCTGATGGTGGTGGATTATCCGAACACCAACCCGTGGACGTTCGGCTTATGGTCGCTGATGTCGGCGTACTTCCTGGGCATTTGCATCTGGCGCACGGCGCTGGAGTGGATGGGAACCCATAAATAGCCAGGCGAACACAGTAAAATGTGGGAGGGGGCTTGCTCCCGATAGCGGTGGATCAGTCAGCTTATTTGTCACTGACAGACCGCCATCGGGAGCAAGCCCCCTCCCACATTTGGTTATGCGCACATCCGGCAGGTAAGATGGCGGGCCTGCGTGCTCACCCAACAATAAGCCCTGCCCATGCCCTTCGAACTCAGCGTTGACCTGACCACCCTCGCCATTCTCGCCGTCGTGGCTTTTATCGCCGGCTTCATCGATGCCATCGCCGGCGGGGGTGGCTTGCTTACCACCCCTGCCCTGTTGACCGCCGGCATGCCGCCGCACCTGGTACTGGGCACCAATAAACTCAGTTCCACCTTTGGCTCGGCCACCGCCAGCTTCACCTTCTACCGCCGCAAGCTGTTCCACCCGCGCCAGTGGGTGCATGCCATCGTCGGTACCTTGATCGGCGCGCTGACCGGCGCCGTGGTCGCGCACTATTTGCCCGCCGAGACCCTGAACAAGATGCTGCCGGTGATTGTGTTCGCCTGCGGGGTGTACCTGCTGTTCGGCGGCACGCCCAAGGCACCGCTGGACGCCGAGGCGCCGATCAAGAAGAAATGGCAGGCCACCCAGGGCTTCGGCCTGGGCTTCTACGACGGCGTGGCCGGGCCCGGAACCGGTGCGTTCTGGACCGTGAGCACCATGCTGCTGCACCCGATCGACCTGGTGAAGGCCAGCGGCGTGGCGCGCAGCATGAACTTCGTCAGCAATGCCGCGGCGCTGACAGTGTTTATCATCAACGGCTCGGTGGACTGGGTGGTCGGCCTGGCAATGGGTATCTCGGTGATGGGCGGCGCGTTCTTTGGCGCGCGCAGCGCAATCAGCGGCGGCGCCAAGTTCATTCGCCCGGTATTCATCACCGTGGTGCTCGGCCTGACGGTGCGCCTAGCCTGGCAGCACTGGTTCAGCGTGGCCTAAGCGACGGGCCACATACAGGTCGATCAGGTAACGCGCAATCGAGCGTGACGCCGGCAACGGTGGCAGGTCGTGGATATTGAACCACTGCGCGTCTTCGATCTCGTCGGCCTGGGGCACAATATCGCCACCGGCATACTCGGCATGGAAACCCAGCATCATCGAATGCGGGAACGGCCAGCACTGGCTGCCCATGTACTGCAGGTTCTTCACCTCGAGCTGCACTTCTTCGCGCACTTCGCGGATCAAACAGTCTTCGGCCGACTCACCCGGCTCGGCAAAGCCGGCCAGGGTGCTGTAGACGCCGGTGACAAAGCGCGGCGAACGGGCCAGCAGAACCTCATCGCCACGGGTCACCAGCACGATCATGCTCGGCGAAATTCGCGGATAGCTGCGCAGGTCGCAGGGTTGGCAGTACATCGCCCGCTCCCGTGGCACCTGGACCATGGCCTGGCCGCAACTGCCGCAGAACCGATGCTCGCGCGCCCAGGTGCCGATCTGCGCGGCATAGCCCAGCACTTTGTACAGGGTGTGGTCGCCTTGCAGCATAAAGCCGCGCAGGCCCTGCCAGCTGCAACCCGGCACTTCGCCAGCACTGTCGAGTTCCAGCAGGTACACCGGCTCGCCATCGAGGTGGCCGATGCCATGTTCGGCAAACACCGACAGGTCCTGGCGCTTGAGCCACTCCCGAGGGAACAGCGGCCCATTGGCATCCTGCAAAAAGCCGTCGCGGCTGCGGGCGACGGCCCAGCCGCCGGCAGCGTCATTGTCCAACAGCGTTGTGGTAATCCAGCCTGGGGTCATATCGATCAATCCAAGAATTCGGGTGCCTGCTTGCTCATATGGGCGGCGATGGCCACGCGCAGGTCGTTGGATTGCAACATAGCCGAGTTCCAGGTGGCAATGTATTCCAGGCCGTCGTTGAGAGTGTGGTCGCGCATATAGCTGATCATCGCCTTGGTGCCCGCCACGGCAATCGGCGACTTGGCGGCGATTTCATGAGCAATGGCCATGACCCCGGCCAACAGGCTTTGCTGGTCGGCAAACACGCGATTGACCAGGCCGATGCTGCGCGCTTCCTCGGCACCGAACTGACGACCGGTGTAGGCCAGTTCGCGCAACATACCGTCGCCGACGATGCGGGGCAGGCGTTGCAAGGTGCCGACGTCGGCGGCCATGCCCATGTCTATTTCCTTGATCGAGAACTGCGCGTCCTCGGCGGCGTAGCGCATGTCGCAGGCGCTGATCAGGTCAATGGCGCCGCCGATGCAGTAGCCGTGGATCGCTGCCAGTACCGGCTTGCGGCAGTTGTCGACCGCATTGAACGAGGCTTGCAGCCCGAGGATTTTGCGCCGCAGCAGGCGCGCATTGCGGCCCACATCCTTGCCCAACTCATTGGCCACCGAGGCCAGCAGCATCAGGTCGATGCCGGAAGAAAAATGCTTGCCAGCACCACTGAGCACCACGGCGCGCACGGCATCGGTGTCGTCGACCCATTGGAAGATCTCGATGATTTCACTCCAGAACGCCGCGTTCATCGCGTTGATCTTTTCCGGGCGATTGATCTGCACATGGGCAACGTTGCCGCTGAGTTCCACTACGAACGCTTGGTATTCGGACATGGCCGTGATCCCTGACTGGCGAGTGATAAGGCCCGAACTATAACAAGGGCAGGCAACGGCGCATCGGCCAAAAGCGGGACTGGCAAAAAACCTTGCCAGGCGCCATCCTTGGCGCTTTAAGCCGCCCCACTGCGGCGTTCGACGTTTGAAGGATATGCCCCATGCACGCCCAGCCGCTCACCCCCGCCGAGTTCGACCAGATCGAAGAAACCCTGCTCAAGTACGGCGACGACCTTTCGGTGCTCAACGTAGCCGAACTCGACGGCTATTTCACCGCGCTGGTATCGAGCCCGACGCAGGTGGATATCGCCGAGTGGTTTCCGGCCATCTGGGGCGGGCAGAACCCGGACTGGGAAAGCCCCGAAGAGGCCGGGCAGGTCCTGGACCTGTGTGTACGCCACTTCAATACGCTGGCGGCGCAACTGGCCGGCAATTCCAAGGCGTTCAAGGCGCTGTTCGATGAAAAAGAGCACCACGGCCAGTCCGTGACCCTCGCCGAAGAATGGTGCTTCGGCTATATCCGTGGCGCGGCCATCGGCAACTGGCCGCCGCTGCCCGCCGAACTGGCCACTCAGTTCGAGAAAATCTCCTGGTGCGCCGAGCAGGATAATTTCGAATTACCGACGGACCTGGATGTGCAGGCCCATCAGCAGCGGGTCAGCGAAATCGAACCGGCGGCGCGGGCGCTGCACGATTACTGGCTGAGCAAGCGCTAAATCTCGACAAGCACCGCACCTTTGGCCGATTATTCGGGTCCGCCCCGTCGGCCACTCCATGCCACCTCGCCTTGATCAGGAGCCTTGTCCCTTGAGTTCGCAGAAAACCGTGACCGTTACCCCGCCCAACTTTCCTCTCAATGGCAAGGTCGCGCCCCCCGGCTCCAAATCCATTACCAACCGCGCCCTGCTGCTGGCGGCCCTGGCCAAGGGCACCAGCCGCTTGAGCGGCGCCCTGAAGAGCGACGACACCCGTCACATGTCGGTGGCCCTGCGGCAGATGGGCGTGAGTATCGACGAGCCGGACGACACTACGTTCGTGGTCACCGGCCAGGGCAAACTGCAATTGCCGCCACAACCGCTGTTCCTCGGCAATGCCGGCACCGCCATGCGCTTTCTCACCGCTGCCGTGGCAACCGTGCACGGCACCGTGGTGCTGGACGGCGACGAGTACATGCAAAAGCGCCCGATCGGGCCGCTGCTCGCCACCCTCGGCCAGAACGGCATCCAGGTCGACAGCCCGACCGGCTGCCCACCGGTGACCGTGCACGGCGTGGGCAAAGTCCAGGCCAAGCGTTTCGAGATCGATGGCGGCCTGTCCAGCCAGTATGTCTCGGCGCTGCTGATGCTCGCGGCATGCGGCGAAGCGCCGATTGAAGTCGCCCTGACCGGCAAGGACATCGGCGCCCGTGGCTATGTGGACCTGACGCTGGACTGCATGCGTGCCTTCGGCGCCCAGGTGGAAGCCGTCGACGACACCACCTGGCGCGTGGCCCCGACCGGCTACACCGCCCATGATTACCTGATCGAACCCGACGCCTCCGCAGCCACCTACCTGTGGGCCGCAGAGGTATTGACCGGCGGCCGTATCGACATCGGTGTCGCCGCCGAGGCGTTCACCCAGCCGGACGCCAAGGCCCAGGCGGTGATCGCCCAGTTCCCGAACATGCAGGCCACGGTGGTGGGCTCGCAAATGCAGGACGCCATCCCGACCCTGGCGGTGCTCGCCGCGTTCAACAATACCCCGGTGCGTTTCACGGAACTGGCCAACCTGCGCGTCAAGGAATGTGACCGCGTGCAGGCGCTGCACGACGGCCTCAACGCAATCCGTGCGGGCCTGGCGACCATCGAGGGCGACGATCTGCTGGTTGCGGCTGACCCGGCCCTGGCGGGCACGTCCTGCAGCGCCTTGATCGATACCCACGCCGACCATCGCATCGCCATGTGCTTTGCCCTGGCCGGGCTGAAAGTCGCGGGCATTCGCATCCAGGACCCGGACTGCGTGGCCAAGACCTACCCTGGGTACTGGAAAGCCCTGGGCAGCCTGGGCGTAACGCTAAGCTACTAAGCCAACAGCGCAGGTTCAGGGAGGGCACGCACATGACCATTCGCCAACCCTGCCCGCCCGGCGTCTGTGACTGCGAGCGCGAACGTTTACTGGAGGCGCCCGAGCCCGACCTGCGCATTCTCAACCTGACACGCCAGGAAGAAAAACGCCTGCTCGAGCGCCTGGAGAACCTCAAGAGCCTGCAAGACCTCGAGCATCTGCAGCAGCGGATGTTCGAACAGTTGGGCATCCGCCTGCATATCGCGCCGGGCCACACCGAGGTCAAGAGCATGCGCGGCATCCAGATCGTCATCGACGAGCTGCCCGGCCTGTGTCGCAAGACCCGCCAATCGATTCCGGCGGCGATCCGTCGCGGCCTGGAGAAGCAGCCCGAGATTGCCTACCGCTTGCTGGACGCCCACGACCTGTTTCGCGACGTTTGAATCACCCCGCTACCGTCTCGCGCACAAACAGCGTCTGTCCTGTCTCCCTGGCCTTGCGCAGATGCGCCTCGGCACTGTCGCTTTCCGACTCCAGCAGCAACTGCGAGGTCAACACTTGCGCTCCGCAGTAGTCGAAGATCCCGTAGTCGATCTGCGTGCGCATGGCCTGGGCATAACCGTGCCGGTCGAAGGCATCGGCATCGGCAGCCCCCAAGGCCAGCAGGTGCACCTGCAAGTGCCGCAACTTCTTGGTCACCGGTGTATCCGGGCCGTAATCGATCGCCCAGCCGTTGACGAAGACACGGTCGATCCAGCCCTTGAGCAACGCCGGCATGGACCACCAGTAGATCGGGAACACCACGACCAACGCGTCGGCGCGCTCGATGCGGGCCTGTTCGGCGAGGACATCCGCCGGCGGCGTGGCGCGGCTGCGGTGTACCTGGTGGTCGGCGGCGGTGTAGCGCGGGTCGAAACCTTCGGCCGCCAGGTCGGCGATTTCAAAGGTGTGCCCGGAGGCGCTCAAACCGCCACCCACCTGCGCGGCCACGCTGTGCGTCAGGGATTGGCTGTCGTGATGAGCCACAACGATGAGTGCATGCATGACATTGACTCCTTTTAGGCTTAATCTACTTTTAGTAAGTTACCTTATTTAAGTTACTTTTGGTATATAAGCATGTCAAGCGAACAATCCCCTGCCCCGCGTCGACGTCTTTCCCGCGAAGAACGCCTGCAACAATTATTGGAAACCGCCTGGCAACTGGTGCGCGAGGAAGGCACCGACGCCCTGACCCTGGGCCGTCTGGCCGAGCTGGCCGGAGTGACCAAACCGGTGGTGTACGACCATTTCGTCACGCGCTCTGGCCTGTTGGCCGCGCTGTATGAAGATTTCGATGGGCGCCAGAACCAGGTGTTTGTCGACGCCATCGAGGCCAGCAGCGCGACGCTTGAAGCGCGTGCGTGGGTGATTGCCTCGTCCTATGTGGATTGCGTGTTGCTGCAGGGCCGCGAGATCCCGGGGGTGACGGCGGCGCTCAGTGGCTCGCCGGAGCTGGAGGCGCTCAAGCGCAAGTACGAGGCCATCTTCCTCGACAAATGCCGCGATGCCCTGGCGCCCTTCGCGCCGGGAGGCACGCTTTCCCAAGCGGGCCTGCGCGCCATGCTGGGCGCGGCCGAAGCCTTGTCCCATGCCGCAGCCAGCGCGGAAATCAGCCGCGAAGAAGCGCAGCAGGAACTGCTGGCGACCATCCTGGCGATGGTCAAGCGCGGCGCCGCCTGAGGCTGGAAAGGTCATCGGCTAAAAGCAGATCAATGTGGGAGGGGGCTTGCTCCCGATAGCGGTGGTTCAGTCGATTGATAGGTGACTGACACACCGCCATCGGGAGCAAGCCCCCTCCCACAGTGTCACCGGTTCTCAACCCAAGCGTTCGTTTACAAACCGCTGCACCTTGCGCGTCAATTGATCCAGGTGCCGGTCGCGCTGCTTTTCCGCGTCCACCATCGCGCGCTTTCCGTGCTTTTGCAGCAGGTAGGTATGGATCTGCCGCACTTCCAATGAGCTGTAGATAGCCGCCACGTCGAGCACGCCCATCAACCCATCGGTGCCGTAGTCCCGCGTATTCATCAGCACTTGGGTGCCACGCGCGCCGCGCACCTGCAAGCCCATCGCTTCGAATGCCGGGACCTTCTCCACCGAGCACGCCAGCTCCCCATGGGGATAGCGCGCCAACACGTCACCCAGCATGGCCCGGGCCACGCCTTGGCGCCTGAACCCCGAGTGCACGGCCATAAAGGCCACGCCACAGGCTTGAGGGTCGTCCTTCACCGGGAGGTACAGGCAAAAGCCAACGACGGTCTCCTCCTGCATCGCCACGAGCAGTTCAACGCTGATGCCCTTCGATCCATCCAGCGCCTCCAGGTACAGGTGCACCTCAAACCCGATGGCGTACTGGTAAATGTTGTAGAGCAGGTTGCTGGGCGCCAGTGCCACGCTGCTGATGTCGGTGAGGTTGTCGACCACCAGCTGCAGGATCTGGCTGTTGATCGGTTCGGGGCACGGCGTGGTGTAGCGGGTAAGGCTGAACATGCAAATTCCTGGGGTTTCACGTCAAGGCAGTGGCGATTGTACCTGTTGCACGCCGTGAAGCCTCGGCCCTGAACCGCCGGCACTCAAGCATTGAACAAAAAAAGTTCGGACCAACGGGTGCATGCACGCACCTGGATCGCGCATCATGGGCACTTTCAAGCTCAAGAGTAACGTCCATGCGCGTTCTGTCATTGATGATGGGTCTTACGACGCTGGCCGCCAGTACGGTGTTCTGCGCCAGCGCGATGGCGAATGAAGAAAGTCAGTTGGTGCAACAGATCAACCAGTACCGCAGCCAGGTGCAGCGCTGCGGCGACCAGGGTTCCCAGGAGTTGCCGCCGCTCAACAGCGATACACGGCTGGTGCTGCCGGCCACCAATGTCGGTGATTTGCAGCAGTCGCTGGCGCGGGCCGCGTACCCCATGGTCAACGTGCAGGCCATCAGCCTGTCCGGGCCCAGGGATGCCGAAGCCGCCATGAAAGCGGTGCGTGAAAGCTTCTGTCGCGTGGTACTCGACCCGCAATTCGTCGACATCGGCGTGAGCAACAGCGGCCAGGACTGGCGCATCGTGCTCGCCCGCCCGCTGCTGACCAGCGGCCTGGGCGACTGGCAGACCGAAGGCCGCAAACTGCTCGACCTGATCAACGCCGCCCGCGCCCAGCCGCGCCAGTGCGGCACCCAGGCGTTCACGGCGACTACGCCGCTGTCGTGGAACGACGATCTGGCCGGTGCCGCCAACAGCCATACCCGCAACATGGCCAACGGCAACTTTTTCGATCATCTCGACCACGACGGCCGTACCCCCGGCGATCGCGCCGAGCTGGCCGGGTATATCGCAAAAAACATCGGCGAAAACATCGCCGCCGGCCTCGATACCCCACGCAAGGTGCTCGACGGTTGGCTCGCCAGCCCCGGCCATTGCGCCAACCTGATGAACCCGCAATTTCGTGAATTGGGCGCGGCCTATGCGATGGACCCGAAAAGCGATGCGGGCATCTACTGGACGGGGCTGTTCGGCGCGCAATAACGGTGGGCGGCGGCCCGGCCCTGCGACGACTCGCCCCGCCAAATGGGCAATGAAATCAAAGTGCTATCTAGGAGATAATCGCGCTGAACTGATCCAGGTCAGGCCGGTCTGTTGCTAGTCGGTCTGACCTCTTCAAAGCCTAACAACGCGTAGCGAGCAAGGTGTGAACCCAATGATGAATTGGCTGCAAGGCAGCAGCGTAATGGCAGAGCGGGTTCGTCGGCATGATTGGGCCAGTACGCCCCTGGGGCCGGTTGAACACTGGCCGGACGTGTTGAAGACAACCGTTGCGCTGTGCTTCGCCTCCAGCTTTCCCCAAGCCATCGTCTGGGGGCCTGAGTTGATCACGCTTCACAACGATGCATTCGTGCCGATCCTGGGCAACAAGCCCGACGCCCTGGGCCGTCCGTTCAACGAGGTGTGGCACGAGGCATGGGATGACATCCGCCCTATCGCCGACACCGCGTTCGCCGGGCAGGCCACCTATATCGAAAACTTTCCGCTGTTGATCCTGCGTGACGACACGCCTGAACAAGCGTACTTCACCTTTTGCTACAGCCCGATCCGTGATGCAAAAGGCGCGGTAGTGGGGTTGCTCGATACCGTGACCGAAACCACCGCCACGGTCTTCCTCACCCGGCGCCTGGCCGTGCTGGACGCCATCGGCAACAGCGTTGCCACGGCCACCGACCCCGAAGCGATCATGATGTCGACCACCCGCTTGCTGGCCGAACACCTGCAAGTGTCGATTTGCGCCTACGCCGACATGGAAGACGATCAAGACAGCTTTACCATTCGCGGCGACTGGTCGGCGCAAGGCTCGCCGAGCATCATCGGCCATTACAGCCTGGCTGCGTTCGGTGAGCGCGCGGTGGCCTGCCTGCGCGCCGGCGAGCCTCTGGTGATCGGCAATAACCTGCTCGAGTTGCCGGCCCATGAAGCCGCGAACTTCCAGGCACTCGGTGTAACGGCGACGATTTGTATGCCGTTGATCAAAGACGGCCGCCTCACCGCGCTGATGGCCGTGCACGACAAACAGCCCCGCCACTGGTCCTCCTATGACCTGGCGCTGTTGGGCGAAGTCACCGAACGTTCCTGGGCGCATATCGAGCGCGTACGCGCCGATGCTGTGGTGCGTGAGGGCCTGGCGGCCTATACCGAACTCAATGCGACCCTGGAACAGCGCGTCGAAGAACGCACACGCGCCCTCGCCCAGGCCGAAGCCGCGTTGCGCCAGTCGCAAAAGCTCGAGGCCATCGGCCAACTCACCGGCGGCGTCGCCCATGATTTCAATAACCTGCTGACGATCATTCGCTCATCCGTGGACTTCCTGCGCCAGCCGGGGCTCTCGGAAGAACGCCGGCAACGCTATATGGGCGCGGTGTCCGATACCGTCGAGCGGGCCAGCAAGCTCACCAGCCAACTGCTCGCCTTCGCCCGCCGCCAGCCGTTGAATCCGCAGGTGTTCGATGTCAGCCAACGGGTGCGCAACATCGGCGACATGCTCGAGAGCGTCACCGGCGCACGCATTCAGGTGCAGGTGCAATTGCCTGACCAGCCTTGCTATGCGCGCATCGATCCCAGCCAGTTCGAAACCGCCCTGATCAACATCGCCCTCAATGCCCGCGACGCCATGGACGGCCAGGGCAGCCTGACCATCAAGGTCGCCGCCCAGCAACCGCTGCCGCGCATCCGCGGGGATGCCGAGTCGCGCCTGCCCTACATCGCTATTTCCCTGGCCGACACGGGCGTGGGCATTCCCGGCGATACCGTCGAACGCATTTTCGAGCCGTTCTTCACCACCAAGGCCGTCGGCAAGGGCACCGGCCTGGGCTTGTCGCAGGTGTTCGGCTTTGCCAAGCAATCGGGCGGCAATATCGATGTGGCCAGCACCCTGGGGCAAGGCACGGTGTTCACCCTGTACCTGCCCGAGGTGGAAGGCGAAGCCGCGCCCCGGCAGGACGCAGAGCAAGACCTTCCACCCCCGCTGGACCTGGCCCAACGGCATGTACTGATCGTGGAGGACAACCTGGAGGTGGGACGCTTCGCCAGCCAGATCCTCAAGGATCTGGGTTACCAGACCACCTGGGCCACCAACGCCGAACAGGCGCTGACGCTGGCCGGCAACGACGCCCAGGCCTTCGACGCGGTGTTCTCGGATGTGGTGATGCCTGGGATGACTGGCGTCGCCATGGCCAAGCTGATGCGCCAGCGCCGGGCGGACCTGCCGGTAGTGCTGGTCTCCGGATACAGCGAAGAACTGGCGGACAGTGGTTATGAAGGCTTTGAATTCCTCGCCAAACCCTACTCCGCCGAACAGGTTGCGCGCGCGTTGGCCAAGGCCATGGCCAAGGATCAGCCCGCCACGGCCACCTGATTGCGGCCCAGCGCCTTGGCCCGGTACAGCGCCTTGTCGGCGCTGTCCATCAAGCCATACAAGTCCAGCGCCTGGGTATGGGTCGAAGCCAGGCCCAGGCTGGCACTCAAGCCCTGCACTGGGTCGGCCCTCAGGTCGCCAATGGCCTGGACCAGTTGCTCGGCGATGCTGCGCGCGGTTTCCAGGGAGGTATTGGGCAGCAATATTGCGAACTCTTCGCCTCCCAGGCGGCCGTACACATCGACCTGGCGAAACGAGGTGCTGATCACGCTGCCAATCTGGCGCAACACCTGATCACCGGCTTGGTGCCCGTAGGTGTCATTGATGGTTTTGAAGTGATCCATGTCCAGCATCAGCACACACAGCGGCTGCTGCTCGCGCCGGCACTGGGCATAGAGCGCCTGGGCCTGTTCGAAAAAGGCCCGACGGTTCATCAACCCGGTCAGCTCATCGGTCTGGGAGGCGTGGGTTGAAATGGTGTGGGCGCGCTCCATTTGCCGGGTCAGGCGAAAGGCTTTTTCCAGGGCGTCGGACAGTTTGTGCGTGGCGGCCGCCACAAAGGACGAGAACACCAATACCGCCAGCGCCACGCCGACCTGCATCGGCGATGGCTGGAACAGCAACCACAGGGTACAAGGCAACAGCACCAGGCCCATGGACCCCAGCGACATGTAGCGATAGGCCGAATAGCAGGACACCGCGCCGACCGACATGCCCACGGCGAACAGCATGACCAGCACCTGGGACACGCGGTCATCCACCGGCATCACCGCCAGCGCCCCGCCCCCCCAGATGCCCGCCGACAGCATCAGTGTCAGCCAGTAACGCCGCTCCCACCGCGCCGGCGTACGCTCGCTGTCGGGACAGCGGAACCATTCAAGGAACAATTGCAGGCGCAGCAGTGAGGAACCGGCCAGCAGCACCAGCCATACCAGGATCAGCTGCTGGTCGAAGCGCTCCCAGCACAGCCAGCACAGCATGAGAGCGGCCAGGTAGCTGCCAAACAGCGCCGGGAATGACTGGCGAAACAGCTGGTGCAAACGGTCGGTGCGCACCTGCTGTTCGATAACACGGTCCGGGTCTTGCCCAAGCCCATGGCTATTCATGCGATTCGCCTGTCTGAGTGCTACGACAAAGGTGCCATTGTGGCACCCTGCCAGTAGCCCGGACAACAGCATCCGTCGCGCCAGGCGCGTTTAACTCTCCTGTGGTCGCAGAATCAACACACCCAAGGGTGGCAGGTTCAGCGACAGCGACACCGGCTGCCCGTGGCGGGGCTCATCCAGGGTCTGTACCGCACCGCCATTACCGTAGTTGGACCCGGCATACATGTCGGCGTCACTGTTGATCACTTCGCTCCAGCGTCCGGCGAAAGGCACGCCGACCGCATAGGCCTCACGCGGCACCGGGGTGAAGTTGGCGACGACCAGCACTGGCTTGCCGTCCTTGCTCCAGCGCAGCCAGGCATAGACGCTGTTGATCGCATCGTCGCCAATCAGCCACTGGAAGCCCTGGGGCGCGTCATCCTGCTCGTGCAGCGCCGGTTCCTCGCGGTACAGGCGGTTCAAGTCGCCCACCAGCTTCTGCACCCCACGGTGCTCGGGGTATTGCAACAGGTACCAGTCCAGTTGCTGGTCGTGGTTCCACTCGCGCCACTGGCCGAACTCGCAGCCCATGAACAGCAGCTTCTTGCCGGGGTGCATCCACATGAAACTCAGGTAGGCGCGCAGGTTGGCGAATTTCTGCCAGCGGTCGCCGGGCATCTTGTCGATCAACGAGTGCTTGCCGTGTACCACTTCGTCGTGGGAAATCGGCAGGATAAACCGCTCGGACCAGGCATACACCAGGCCGAAACTCAGCTCGTTGTGGTGATGGGCGCGGTACACCGGGTCTTGCTGGATGTAATGCAGCGAGTCGTGCATCCAGCCCATGTTCCATTTGTAGTTGAAGCCCAGGCCACCTTGCTGGGTGCTTTGGCTCACCCCCGGCCACGCGGTGGACTCCTCGGCGATCACCAGGGCGCCCGGCGCCTCCAGCGCCACCACGTCGTTCAAGTGGCGCAGGAAATCGATGGCTTCCAGGTTCTCGCGGCCACCGTGACGGTTGGGCACCCATTCACCGGCTTTGCGCGAATAGTCGCGATACAGCATCGACGCCACCGCATCTACGCGCAGGCCGTCGACGTGGAAGTGCTTGAGCCAATGCAATGCCGAGGCGAGCATGAAACCGTGCACCTCGGTACGGCCCAGATTGTAGATCAGCGTGTCCCAGTCCTGATGGAAACCTTCCAGCGGGTTGGCGTATTCGTACAGCGCGGTGCCGTCGAACTGCGCCAGGCCATGGGTGTCCGTCGGGAAATGCGCCGGCACCCAGTCAAGGATCACGCCGATGTCCGCCTGGTGGCAGGCGTTGACGAAATACGCGAAATCTTCCGGCGAGCCAAAGCGTGCGCTCGGCGCGAACTGGGACAAGGCCTGATAGCCCCACGAACCGCCGAAGGGATGCTCCATGATCGGCATCAGCTCGATATGGGTGAAGCCCAGTTGCTGCACATAGGGAATCAGCCGCTCGGACAGTTCGCGCCAGCCGTACTGGCGTGACACTTCCCCGGCCTCGTCCAGCTCGCATTGCCATGACCCTACGTGCAACTCGTAGATCGACAGCGGCGCGGTGGATTTCTGTTTGTCACCTCTAGCCTGCATCCACTCATGGTCCTGCCAGTCCACCTGCAACGGCGCGGCGACCTTCGAGGCGGTGTCCGGCGGCAGCTGGGTGGCCAGGGCCATCGGGTCGGCCTTGAGCGGCAAAATGCCGTGGGCACCGAGAATCTCGTACTTGTAGGCCGCCCCCGGTTGCAGACGCGGGATGAAAATCTCCCACACGCCCGATGGATGGCGCAGGCGCATCGGATGCCGGCGACCGTCCCAGATGTTGAAGTCGCCCACCACCGAGACCCGCCGGGCATTCGGCGCCCACACGGCGAAACGTACGCCCTGCACGCCGTCGACCGTGGTCACCTGGGCGCCCAGGCAACTGCCCAGGTCGCGATGGTTGCCTTCGGCAAACAGGTACAGGTCCATTTCACCGAGCAGCAATTGGTTGAAGCTGTACGGGTCTTCGGTGATCTGCTCGCCACCGGCCCACTGGATCTTGAGCAGGTAGGCCTGACGCGTGCTGAAGTGCCCGACGAACAGCCCCGGCACCTGGCTGGCGTCGAGGCTGCCGATCGGCTCGCCACTGTCACGTGCCAGTACCTGGACACTCAAGGCTTCGGGCAGGAACGCGCGGATAAATTGCCCGCCCTGCTCATCATCATGCGGCCCAAGGATCGAGAATGGATCGTGGTGCTCGGCGCGTACCAGCGCCTCGACGTCCTTGGACGCCGGCATTGCAGTCAACTTGGGCTGCAGCGGTTCTCTTTGCGTAAAACTCATGACGTCTCCCCACCGCGTGCAGTTTTCGATTCAGGTGTAAGCCCGCTGAGCAAACCGTGCAACCCTTGCAAGGGCACCGGCAACCAGCTCGGGCGATTTTCCGCTTCGTAGGCCACTTCATACGCGGCCTTCTCCAGGCTGAACAACGTCAGCGCGGCGTCCTGGCCGTTGGCATCCTGCCAGTCATGCGCCAGTGTAGCCGTCGCCGCCTGATAAGCCTGGGTAAATGCCTGGCGGGCTTCACTCAGGTAACGCTCGGTCACGCGCCGTCGCGCGGCGTCGGCTTCCGGCGATTGATCAACCCCTTGCACGTTCAGGGCCATGGCCGCTGCGTAATCGAAGGAGCGCAACACCCCACTCACGTCCTTGTAGGGGCTGTGCTTGCCGCGCCGTTCATGCAGCGGGCGCGCCGGTTCGCCTTCAAAGTCGATCAAATAGGCATCGCCCTTGACCACCAGTACCTGGCCCAGGTGCAAGTCACCGTGGACGCGAATCCGCAACCCGCCCAGCGTGGCTTTCGCCAGTGCCTGGACATGGCTGCCGATGGCTTTTTTCTGCGCCAGTAATTCACTGACCAGCGCCTGATCGGCGGGGTTCAACTGGCTTTGATTTACTTTGAGCAACTGCAGGGCCCGCTCGATCTGCGCCCCCACATCCTTGGCCCAGGCCTGGGTGTCCTTGACCGAAGTGACTTCGGGCTTGAAGTCCTTGTTCTGGGTGGGCGCGCCCAACACCACGTGCATCTCGCCCAGACGCTGGCCGAGCAGGCCGGCAAAGTCGGCCAGTTCGCCCAGGGCGTTGTAATGCTGCTCCTGTTCGGAAATCGCCTCGGCCAGTTCGTCGCGAATGGCGCGTTCGAGGTTGTTCTGGGTCCAGCTCCAGGCGTCGCCCTGGTTGCTCAGGTAGCCCTGGGCAATCATCAGCAGGTTGTCCTGGCCCTCGGCGTCGCGCCGGCTCATCGAGCCCATCAACGGCGAAATGTTCGGGTATTCGGCTGCGGTCAGGTAGGCGCTCATTTCCAGTTCCGGGTGCACCCCGGCACTGACTTTGCGGATCAGCTTGAGCACCAGGCTCTCGCCGACCACCACCGAACTGTTGGACTGCTCGGCAGACAAGTAGCGCACCGCTGATTCATCCGTCAGCTGCAAGGCTGCCAGGTGCGGCGTGGCCTCAAAGCGCAGGTCACCCTCGCTGCTATTGAGTACGGTGCCGGCCTGCAGGCTTTGGATCACACTGCGCACAAAATGCTCGAGGCTGAACGCGTCGGTGACCAGCCCTACCTGGCGGCTGCGCCGTACGCGGGCCATTGCCAATTGTTGCGGCAAGGCGCTGGTGAGCTGGTCTTCGCCAAGAAAGCCGAACGGCAGCTGATACCGGCTGGTCTGGCCCGCGCTGGTGACGTCGATCTCGCTGAGCAGCACCGGGTGCTGGGCGTCGCCGAAGCGCACGCCGTAGGCGATATGCACACTATCGATGGTGGCGTCCTTACCGGCGAACCAGCGGCGCTTGGGCAGCCAGGCCGGCAGCGAAGTGTGCTCCAGGGTGGTGCGGCAGGGGTCTTCCAGTAACTCTTCCATACGTTTTTTCAACACCAATGTCGTGAAGTCAGGAA
The DNA here is from genome assembly GCF_003852375.1 of Pseudomonas sp. R4-34-07. Taxonomy (NCBI): domain Bacteria; kingdom Pseudomonadati; phylum Pseudomonadota; class Gammaproteobacteria; order Pseudomonadales; family Pseudomonadaceae; genus Pseudomonas; species Pseudomonas sp. R4-34-07. Next base: position 3,431,078 of record NZ_CP027760.1, read on the forward strand.
TGCTCTGGGCCGGTTCCACATGCCAGCTGGGCATCTGGTTTTCCGCCGCCAGCACGAACCAATAAAAGCCATAGGGCGCCAGGGTCAGCAGGAAATTCAGTTGGCCGATGGGCGGGAACGCGTTACCGCCGAGCATCTCCACCGGCACCATGCCGGCGAACGCCGACAGGTCCAGCTCCGCTGCCTGGGCACTGCGCGAGACGTTGGCCACGCAAAGGATTGTTTCAGTGCGGCCGTCCTCTCCGGTGTACTCACGGGTATAGGCCAGGATGCGGCGATTGCTCGGCGACAGCATTTTCAGGCTGCCCCGGCCAAACGCCTTGGATTGCTTGCGCACCGCCAGCATGCGCCGCGTCCAGTTCAGCAATGAGTGCGGGTCCTGGGCCTGGGTTTCGACGTTGACCGACTGATAGCCGTATTGCGCGTCCATGATCGGCGGCAGCACCAGACTGGCCGGGTCGGCGCGGGAGAAACCGCCATTGCGGTCGATGGACCATTGCATCGGCGTGCGCACGCCATCGCGGTCACCCAGGTAAATGTTGTCGCCCATGCCGATTTCGTCGCCGTAGTAGAGGGTCGGCGTGCCGGGCATCGACAGCAACAGGCTGTTGAGCAGTTCCACGCGGCGCCGGTCACGCTCCACCAACGGCGCCAGGCGCCGGCGAATACCCAGGTTGATGCGTGCACGACGGTCCGCAGCATAGTAGTTCCACAGGTAGTCGCGCTCTTTGTCGGTGACCATCTCCAGGGTCAGTTCATCGTGGTTGCGCAGGAAAATCGCCCACTGGCAATTGGCCGGAATTTCCGGGGTCTGGCGCAGGATGTCGGTAATCGGAAAGCGATCTTCCTGGGCCAGGGCCATGTACATGCGCGGCATCAACGGGAAGTGGAAAGCCATATGGCATTCGTCGCCGTCGTCGCCCTTCCTGTCACCGAAATAGAGTTGGGTGTCTTCGGGCCATTGGTTGGCTTCGGCCAGCAGCATGCGGTCTGGGTAATTCGCGTCAATTTCGGCGCGGATCTGTTTGAGCACCCCGTGGGTTTCGGCGAGGTTCTCGTTGTTGGTGCCGTCCCGCTCGATCAGGTAGGGAATCGCATCCAGGCGCAGGCCGTCGATGCCCAGGTCGAGCCAGTAACGCATCACCGACAGCACGGCTTTCATCACCTGGGGGTTGTCGAAGTTAAGGTCGGGCTGGTGCGAATAGAAACGGTGCCAGAAGTACTGGCCGGCCACCGGGTCCCAGGTCCAGTTGGACTTCTCGGTGTCGAGGAAGATGATCCGCGTACCGTCGTATTTCTGGTCGTCATCCGACCACACGTAGAAGTCCCGCGCCGCCGAGCCCGGTTTGGCCTTGCGGGCGCGCTGGAACCAGGGGTGCTGGTCGGACGTGTGGTTAATCACCAGTTCAGTGATCACCCGCAGCCCACGCTTGTGGGCCTCGGCTATGAAACGCTTGGCGTCGGCCATGGTCCCGTAGTCGCTGTGTACGCCACGGTACTCGGCGATGTCGTAGCCGTCATCGCGGCGTGGCGAGGGATAGAACGGCAGCAGCCAGATAGTGTTCACGCCGAGGTCGGCAATGTAGTCGAGCTTGGCGATCAGCCCCGGAAAATCGCCGATGCCGTCGTTGTTGGAGTCGAAATAGGATTTGACATGCACCTGGTAAATCACCGCGTCCTTGTACCAGAGCGGGTCCTTGATAAAGGTGGCAGCCTTGGGTTTTTTCGCCATTGGAAACTCCTGGAACTGGATAATTCTTGCGGACTGAAACCGGGTCAATGTGGGAGGGGGCTTGCTCCCGATAGCAGAGCTTCAGTTGATAAATCAGGTGACTGACCCACCGCTATCGGGAGCAAGCCCCCTCCCACATTTTGATCTTCACTAGGTTCAGGAAGAGGTAATCCGCCAGATTCCGAACGGCATCTGCGGCTCCAGCCGAGTCCATTGGGTCTTGCCATACCAGGTCCAGCGATGGCCGTTCATCAAGTCTTCACCCTGGGTCTGGGCGTCGTCCGGCAAGCCCATCTCCCATAGCGGCAACTCGAAGTGCGCTTCCTGGGCGTTGTGCGGGTCGAGGTTGACGGCCACCAGCACGAAATTGCTGCCGTCCTCGCTGCGCTTGCCGAAGTACAGGATGTTGTCGTTCCAGGCGTTGTAGAGCTTGAGCCCCAGGTGCGTCTGCAACGCCGGGTTTTGCCGGCGGATGCGATTGAGCTGGGCGATCTCGGCAATGATGTTGCCAGGCGCAGTGAAGTCGCGCGGGCGGATCTCGTATTTCTCCGAGTCCAGGTATTCCTCTTTACCCGGCACCGGCGCGGACTCGCACAATTCGAACCCGGAATACATGCCCCACAGGCCCGAGCCCATGGTGGCCAGCGCGGCGCGGATCAGAAAGCCCGCGCGGCCGGACTCGTGCAGGAAGCCAGGGTTGATGTCCGGCGTATTGACGAAGAAATTCGGCCGGTAGCATTCGCGCCACGGCGACTGGTTCAACTGGGTGAAATACTCACTCAGTTCGGCCTTGGTATTGCGCCAGGTGAAATAGGTGTAGCTCTGGGAATAACCGACCTTACCCAGGCGCGCCATCATTGCCGGGGTGGTAAAGGCTTCGGCCAGGAAGATCACCTCCGGGTATTTGGCCCGCACATCGCTGATCAACCATTGCCAGAACGGCAGCGGCTTGGTGTGCGGGTTGTCCACGCGGAAGGTCTTCACGCCCTCTTCCACCCAGCCCACCACGACGTCGCGCAGTTCGGTCCACAGGCCGGGAATCGCATCCGCCGCGTAAAAGTCGACGTTGACGATGTCCTGGTACTTTTTCGGCGGGTTTTCCGCGTATTTGATCGTGCCGTCCGGGCGCCAGTTGAACCAGCCCGGATGCTGCTTGAGCCACGGGTGGTCCTGGGAGCACTGGATGGCGAAGTCGAGGGCGATTTCCAGGCCGTGGTCGGCAGCGGCCTTGACCAGACGGCGGAAATCCTCGCGGCTGCCCAGTTGCGGGTGGATCGCCTCGTGCCCGCCCTCTTCGCTGCCAATTGCGTAGGGGCTGCCGGGATCATCGGGGCCGGCGTTCAGGGAATTGTTCTTGCCCTTGCGATGGCTGCGGCCGATGGGATGGATCGGCGGGAAGTACAGCACGTCAAAGCCCATGTCATGGATCATCGACAAGCGTGAATGCACATCGTTGAAAGTGCCATGCCGGGCCGGATCGTCGGTGATCGAGCGGGGAAACAGCTCGTACCAGCTGGCAAACTGGGCGCGCTCGCGCTCCACGTCGATCGGGTATACGCGACTGATGCTCAAATAGGCGCGGTGGTCGGCCTGGGTCATCAGGTGTGCACTGTCTTCGTGCAGGAACTGCGCGACCTGCTCGGTTTCCAGCAGGCCGGAGAGTTCGTGATGCAGCAGCATCAAGCGGTCGCGCAGTTCGTTGTCACTGCGCTCGGCGGCCTGCAGCACCAGGCTGCGGCCTTCCTGCAGCTCCAGGCTGACCGGCACCCCGGCTTCGTGCTTTTTGCGCAATTCATAGCAGAAGCTGGCGAAGGTATCGATCCAGGCCTCGATGCAGTATTCATGGGGCCCCTGGGTGGTGACGGTGAATGCACCTTCCCAGCCGTTGTTGCCCACATCGCTCATGACCACGCTGTGCCAGTTTTCCTGCCCGCGCGGGCGCCAGCGCACCAGCACCGCCAGCTGGTCATGGCCATCGGCGAATACTTTACTGGTCACGTTGACGCGCTGGCCAACGACCGCCTTGACGGCAAACTCGCCACCATCGATCACCGGCATGGTGCTTTCAATCGCAATTCTGGGTAATAGCAGCGCCTGGGACAACGGCAATAAAGACTCTTCTGGAACCAGTGTTTCAGCAGTCATCGAGCATATTCCCCTTACGCCCTGTGGACGCTCTGTGCTTGATCCGAATTCTTGAGATGGCGGCGCGCTCGCTGAGCAGGCCCGTATTAGGTCCGAGCCTGGGCTTCGGGCAAAAGTTCAGGTGAATATGCCGCCACCCGGCGGGGAATCAATTCCCACCGACGGCTGTCCACCCATAGAGCAAAGCACAAAGGAGGCCACACCGATGAATATCCCCATCCCGGCTGAAACCCCGGACCCGAACATCGACAACCCGACGCTGCCCCCCACCGAGCCTGCACCGATTCCGGAAAAAGAACCGCCGGAGAACGAGCCGCCACCGGTGCAGGAACCGCCGACCACGATGCCGCCTGTGATCGTCAGTCCTTCTCGAAACGCTTGACGATTTTCGGCATCACGCTGAACACCGCCAGGGCCAGCAAGGTACTGAGTACTGCTGTCGATTCCCGGCCCAGACCGGCCGAAACCCCAATCGCAGCGGTCATCCACAAACCGGCGGCAGTGGTCAGGCCCTTGACGTGGCCGGCATCGTCATCCTTGCCCTTGATAATGGTGCCGGCCCCCAGGAAACCAATCCCGGCAATCACGCCCTGCACCACCCGGCTCATGGCATCGGCCTGATTGCCGGACATCTGCGGCACCATCACAAACAGCGCTGCGCCCAACGCCACCAGCATATGGGTGCGCACCCCGGCGGCCTTGCCCTTGCTCTCCCGTTCAAACCCGAGGATGCCACCGAGTAGCGCGGCCATCAGCAGGCGCACGGTCATCTGGGTGAGCTGCCTGGCGTCGCCGATATCGGCAAATTCAGCCTGCAGTGTTTGCCACGCTTCATGCAACCAAGCGTCCATGAATGCCCTCCTGTGTTTTTTATAGGTAAAGGATGGACAGCGGCGACCGCCAGTCAGTTGCGCGGAACCTGCCTACAACCGCAACGCCCTAACCTTCATCGCCCATGAACAAAGGAGACCGGCATGTCCCTACGTATCGAAGATCAGCTGTGCTACTTCACGCTCGGTGACAATGCTCAGGAACACAGCGTGCCTGCGACCCGAGTCAATATTGCGACCGACACCGAAAAATCCATGTCGTACGTAGAATTGGCGGCCGAGCGGATCTACATCACCGAAGCCGAGGCCGACGCCCTGACCGTTGCGGGGGCCCATGATGGGCGTCAGCATGTGAAGGCTGATGCACCTGGCTCGGTGATTTAACCTGTCCCTGTAGGAGCGAGCTTGCTCGCGAAAAACGCCCAGGCAACGCGTTCATTCTGAATAAATGCGGGGACCCGGAGTTCTTCGCGAGCAAGCTCGCTCCTACAGTAGGGCAAGCCCCTTCCCACATTTTGAGGCGGGTTGCGCCATCTGATCCGCTTTTTGTCGCACTACTTGATTCTGTTATGCAAACAGAGGTGCGGGTATAGTCCCCGGGGGAAATCAGCACCCAAGGCCCCCATGAAACGCTACGAAAAATTCGCCGAAGACATCGCAGAACTGATCCGCTCCGGCGTGCTCGGCCCCGGCCAGCGCGTGCCTTCGGTGCGTTACGCCAGCCAGACTTACGGCGTCAGCCCGTCCACGGTGTTCCAGGCCTACTACCTGCTGGAGCGCCGTGGCCTGATCCGCGCGCGACCGCGCTCCGGTTACTTCGTCAATACCCATGCGCCCAACCCGTTTTCCGAACCGGTGGTGAGCGCGCAGGTGCACGAGAGCACCGAAGTCGATGTGAGTGAGCTGGTGTTTTCGGTGCTGGATTCGATCAAAGACCCGAACACCGTGCCCTTCGGCTCGGCCTTCCCCAGCCCGATGCTGTTCCCGTTGCCGCGCCTGGCCCGCTCCCTGGCCAGTGCCAGCCGTGCGATGGACCCGCGCCTGGTGGTCACCGACATGTCCCCCGGCAACCCGCAACTGCGCCGTCAGATTGCGCTGCGCTACATGGTCGGCGGGCTGATGCTGCCCATGGAAGAACTGCTGATCACCAACGGCGCCCTGGAAGCGCTGAACCTGTGCCTGCAGGCCGTCACCGAGCCGGGCGACCTGGTGGCGATTGAAGCACCGGCGTTTTATGCCTGCCTGCAAGTGCTGGAGCGCCTGAAGCTCAAAGCCGTGGAAATTCCGGTGCACCCGCGCGACGGCATCGACCTTGACGCCCTGGCGCAGAGCCTTGCGCGTTACCCGATCAAAGCCTGCTGGAGCATGACCAGCTTCCAGAACCCCATGGGCGCCACGGTGCCGGAAGAAAAAAAGCGCGCCTTGGTCCAGCTACTGCGCAGCCACCAGGTGCCACTGATCGAAGATGACGTGTATGCCGAGCTGTATTACGGGCAGCATGCGCCGAAACCGGCCAAGGCTTTCGATACCGAGGGGCTGGTGCTGCACTGCGGCTCCTTTGCCAAGAGCCTGGCGCCGGGTTATCGCGTTGGCTGGGTGGCGGCTGGTCGCTTCGCGCAGAAGGTCGAGCGCTTGAAACTGATGACATCGCTGTGCCCGTCGATGCCGGCCCAGGCCGCGATTGCCGATTACCTGCAACACGGCGGCTACGACCGGCACCTACGCAAACTGCGCTATGCCCTGGAAGAACAGCAAAGCGCGATGCTCGCGGCGATCGGCCGTTACTTCCCGGCGCAGACCCGAGTCAGCCAACCGGCCGGCGGGTATTTCCTGTGGCTGGAACTGCCGGAGCACACCGATTCATTGAAGTTGTTTCAGATGGCCCTGGCACAAGGCATCAGCATCGCACCGGGGCCGATCTTTTCGGCAACCCGGCGCTTTCGCAACTGCATCCGGTTGAACTACGGCAGCCCGTGGACCGAAGCGTCGGAGCAGGCGATGGAGACCCTGGGCCGGATCGTACGCTCGTTTTGAGTTGCACAATGGCGCTCCGGCCAGTCAAGGCTCTTTGTAGGAGCGAGCTTGCTCGCGAAGAACGTCTAGGCAACGCATTCATTCTGAATAACCCCGGGGGCCCTGAGTTCTTCGCGAGCAAGCTCGCTCCTACAGTCGGCATGCATCGGTTGGGGAAACGCGCGATCAGCGCCCGCCCCCCAGATCGATAAACGTACCGGTGGCATACGAGGCCTTGTCCGACAGCAACCAGATAATCGCCTCTGCCACTTCATCCGGGCGCCCGCCACGGGCCATGGGGATGCCGGACTCCAGCTTGCTGACCCGGTCCGGGTCGCCACTGAGGGCGTGGAAGTCGGTGAAGATATAGCCGGGGCGCACCGCGTTGACGCGAATGCCCTCGCCCGCGACTTCCTTGGACAGGCCGAGGGTGAAGGTGTCGAGCGCGCCCTTGGACGCGGCATAGTCAACGTATTCCCCCGGCGAGCCCAGGCGCGCCGCCACCGACGAGACGTTGACGATACTGCCGCCCTGCCCGCCATGCCTGGGCGACATGCGCAGCAGCGCATGTTTGGCGCAGAGGATCGGGCCCAGTACGTTGGTCTTGAGGATTTTCAGGATACGGAACTCAGACATCTCATCGACCCGCGACTTATGGCCGACAGTGCCCGCATTATTCACCAGCGCCGTGACGCGGCCCAGCTCGGTATCGACACGGTTGAACAGGGCGATCACTTCATCTTCGTTACTGACGTCCGCGCGTACCGCAATCGCCTGTGCGCCAAGGCCGCGCACCTGTTCCAGTACACGCTGGGCGGCGTTTTCGTCGGACTGGTAGTTGATGCAGATGCGATAGCCCTGGCGAGCGGCCAGCAAGGCTGTTTCGGCGCCAATCCCGCGACTGCCTCCGGTAATGATGACGACTCTGTCCATGTGCAGTCTCCTGACTCAACCTGATGTTTGGGGTTGGGTTGAAGAATACCCGTCACGCAGGGCTTTTGTCAGGCGCGTGCGCGTGTTGGGATCGTTCCCACGAGAAGCGTGGCAACGATCTTAAAACACCGACCACCCAATCCGCTCACTCAACAACTCCAGCGCCTTCATCCCCGCCAGTGAATTCCCCGCCGCGTTCAATTCCGGCGACCAGACACACACCGTAAACTGCCCCGGCACCACCGCGACAATCCCGCCGCCTACCCCGCTCTTGCCCGGTAGCCCGACCCGATAGGCAAAATTGCCGGCCTCGTCATACAGCCCGCTGGTGGCCATGATCGAGTTCACCTGCTTGGTCTGGCGCGCGGTCAGAATCTGCTCGCCACTGTGGGCGCTCACGCCCTCGTTGGCCAGGAAGCTGAACGCCCTGGCCAAGTCCAGGCAGCTCATTTGCAACGCGCAGTAATTGAAGTAGCTGTGCAGCACCGCGTCCACATCGTTGTGGAAGTTACCGAAAGCCTTCATCAGGTAAGCCATGGCGGCGTTGCGCGCACCGTGCTGCGCTTCCGAATCGGCGACGACGCTGTTGACCAGGATCTGCGGGTTACCCGACAGGCGTCGTACGAAATCGCGCATCGACAGAATCGGCACGGCGAAGCGTGATTGGTTGATGTCGCAGATCACCAGCGCGCCGGCGTTGATAAACGGATTGCGCGGGCGGCCGCGTTCGAATTCCAGCTGCACCATGGAGTTGAACGGTTGCCCCGACGGTTCGTGGCCCAGGCGTTCCCAAATGGTTTCGCCGCCGTGGTCGATGGCCTGCACCAGGCTGAACACCTTGGAAATGCTCTGCACCGAGAACAGCGTGTCGGCATCACCGGCGCAGTAGGCCGCGCCGTCGTTGCCGTAGACCGCGATGCCCAACTGGTTGGCGGGCACGTCGGCCAGGGCGGGGATGTAGTCGGCGACTTTGCCGAGGCCGATCAGGGGGCGCACTTCGTCGAGGATCGACTCCAGCAGCGCCTGCATGTCTTGTCCTGTCATCTTCTTTGGATCAGTGGTGAGCGAGGCGCGCAGGATACTTCAATGGGCGCGATAGCCCCACACAATCTCTAGGGCCCGCTCGGCAACCAGCCGATAAATCAGGATCAACAACTTGCAGCGCCAAGTGAAAGCGAACGCAAGACCGCCGACTAAATGCAATCTACTGATAATAATAAAAACTATAATTCCATAATTTAATAATTAGGTTAGAACTAATCGGCCTTTTACAGACGCGCCCGTGCGGCCTACTTTCACGCTACGGACCGACCCCCTGCCCGGTGGAGGCTTGTTTATCGACTTCAACAAGGACCTGACCATGAGCATCGAATTCATCGGCTACATCGGCGGCCACCACGCCTCCGAGATCCACCCGCGCAGCGGCCCGACGCTGCAGCCAGACTACGTTGAGCGTGTGGCGCGCGCCCATGAAGAGGCCGGCTTCGACCGCGCCCTGGTGGCCTTCCACTCCACCAGCCCGGACAGCACGCTGATCGCGGCTCATGCCGCCAGCGTGACTCAGCGTCTGAAATTCCTGATCGCCCACCGCCCAGGCTTTGCCCAACCCACCTTGGCCGCGCGCCAGTTCGCCACGCTGGATGTGTTCAACGGCGGGCGTACCGCCGTGCATATCATCACCGGCGGCGACGACCGCGAACTGCGCGCCGATGGCAGCCATATCGGCAAGGACGAGCGTTACGCGCGCACCGACGAATATTTGAGCGTGGTGCGCCAGGAATGGACGAGCGACAAGCCCTTCGACTTCGCCGGCGCCTACTATCAGGTCGAAGGCGCGCACTCCACGGTGAAGTCGCCGCAGCAGCCGCATATCCCGTTGTACTTCGGCGGTTCGTCGGCGGCGGCGATCGCGGTGGCAGGCAAGCATGCGGATGTGTATGCGCTGTGGGGCGAAACCTATGAGCAAGTGCGCGAGGTCGTGACCCAGGTGCGTGCCGAGGCGGCCCGGCATGGGCGTACGATTCGCTTCAGCTTGTCATTGCGCCCGATCCTGGCCGAGACCGAGGAACTGGCGTGGCAGCGGGCAGACACTATTTTGCAGCAAGCCACGGCGCTGGCCGAACAGAGCGGCTTTGTGCGGCGCGAACCGCCCAATGAGGGCTCGCGCCGGTTGCTGGCGGCGGCAGCGCAAGGCTCGCGCCTGGATAAACGCCTGTGGACCGGGATTGCCGCCTTGCTCGGCGCACAGGGCAATTCCACGGCGCTGGTGGGCACGGCCGAGCAAGTCGCGCAGGCGCTGCTCGATTACTACGATCTGGGTATCACCACATTCCTGATTCGTGGGTTCGATCCGCTCAATGACGCGATCGACTATGGCAAGGCGCTGATACCGCTGACCCGCCAGTTGGTCGCTGAACGCGAGCGGGCCAGGCAAGTCGCTTGAGAACCGGTGGGAGGACGCTCGCGCCTCCCACATTTCTGGCGGCTAACCTGGCGACTAACTCAATCTCAATTCCCGCGCCAGGAACGGCGCCGTGCGGCTGGTTTTGCTGCTGGCAACTTTTTGCGGCGTACCACTGGCAACCACCTTGCCGCCCGCGTCCCCGGCACCCGGGCCGATGTCGATCACCCAGTCACTCTGCGCCACCACGCGCATCTCATGCTCGACCACCACCACCGTATGCCCCGCCTCGACCAATTGGTTGAGCTGGCTGAGCAAGCGGTCGACATCCCTGGGATGCAGGCCAGTGGTGGGTTCGTCCAGTACGTACAACGTGGCGCCCCGCGCATTGCGTTGCAGCTCGGTCGCCAGCTTGATGCGCTGCGCTTCACCGCCCGACAACTCAGTGGCCGGTTGGCCCAGGCGCAGATAGCCCAGGCCGATATCGCGCAGCACCTGCAGAGCGCGCAGCACGCCTGGTTGTTCGGCAAATACGTCGACGGCCTGCTCCACCGTCAAGCCCAACACTTGGGCGATGTTCAAGCCTTGCCATGTGATCGCCAGGGTCTCGGGGTTGTAGCGCGCACCGTGGCAGGTCGGGCATGGCGCATACACGCTGGGCATGAACAGCAATTCGACGCTGACAAAGCCCTCGCCTTCGCAGTTCGGGCAACGGCCCTTGGCCACGTTGAAGGAGAACTGCCCCGCATCGTAACCGCGCTTCTTCGCGGCTGGCGTGGCGGCGAACAGTTTGCGCACGTTGTCGAACAGCCCGGTATAGGTCGCCAGGTTGGAGCGCGGTGTACGGCCGATGGGTTTCTGGTCCACCTGCACCAGACGGCGGATATGTTCCAACCCGGCGCTGATGCGGCCCTCGCTGGCGGAAGGCGCAGCGTCTTCCAGGCTGGGCTCTTCGACGTTTTCCAACACGCGCCCGAGGCCGCTGCTGACCAGTTCCAACAGCGCCTGGCTGACCAGGCTGGACTTGCCCGAACCGGAAATCCCGGTCACTGCCGTGAAGCAGCCCAGCGGGAAATCCACCGCAAGATTCTTCAAGTTATTGCGCGTCACGCCTTGCAGCTTCAGCCAGCCGCTGGGTTGACGCCGCGCCGGGTTCGCCGGGCGCGGCTCGGCAAACAGGTATTCACGGGTCTGCGACGCGGCAATATCCGCCAACCCCGCCGGCGGGCCGCTGTACAGCACTTGCCCGCCGTGTTCGCCAGCGGCCGGGCCGACATCGATCAGCCAGTCGGCGCGGCGCATGGTTTCCAGGTCATGCTCCACCACAAACAGCGAATTGCCGGCCGCTTTCAACCGCGCCAGTGCACTGAACAAGGCCTCGCCATCGGCCGGATGCAGGCCTGCGGACGGCTCGTCGAGCACGTAGATCACGCCGAACAACTGCGAGCCCAGTTGCGTGGCCAGACGCAAGCGCTGCAACTCTCCGGACGACAGCGTCGGCGTGCTGCGCTCCAGGGCCAGGTAGCCCAGCCCCAGCTCGATCAACGTATTGACGCGTTCGAGCAGGTCCGCGGCGATGCGTTGGGCCGCCAGGCGTTTTTCCACTGACAACTTCATCTTGTCCTGCCCCGCCGCCACCGGCCGCAGCAACTCGGCCAGGCGGGTCAGGGACAGTTGCGACAACTCACCGATATCCACCCCGGCAAACTTCACCGACAGCGCAGCCTTGGTCAGGCGCTTGCCCTCGCACAACGGGCAGGCGCTGCCTTGCATGAACTGCGACACGCGCTTTTTCATCAGTGCACTTTGGGTGTGGGCGAAGGTGTGCAGGATGTAGCGCCGCGCGCCGCTGAAGGTGCCCTGGTAACTGGGCTCCAGCTTGCGTTTCAAGGCATCGCGGGTCTGCGCCGGGGTGAAGCCGGCGTACACCGGTACGGTGGGGGTTTCTTCGGTGAACAGGATCCAGTCGCGCTGTTTTTTCGGCAGGTCGCGCCACGGGATATCCACGTCGTAGCCCAGGGTCACGAGGATGTCGCGCAGGTTTTGCCCCTGCCAGGCCAGCGGCCAGGCTGCCACCGCGCGCTGGCGGATGGTCAGCGACGGGTCGGGCACCATCAGCGCTTCGGTCACTTCATACACGCGGCCCAGGCCATGGCATTGCGGGCACGCGCCCTGGGGCAGGTTCGGCGAAAAGTCCTCGGCATACAGCATCGCCTGCCCCGGCGGGTAGCTGCCGGCACGGGAATACAGCATGCGGATCAGGCTCGACAAGGTGGTCACACTGCCCACCGATGAACGCGCACTCGGCGTGCCCCGCTGCTGTTGCAGGGCCACGGCGGGGGGCAAGCCTTCGATGCTGTCGACATCCGGCACGCCGACCTGGTCGATCAAGCGCCGCGCATAGGGCGCCACCGACTCGAAATAGCGGCGCTGGGCCTCGGCGTAGACGGTGGAAAACGCCAGGGACGATTTGCCGGAACCGGACACGCCAGTGAACACCACCAGGGCATCCCGGGGAATATCCACATCGACGTTACGCAAGTTGTGTTCGCGGGCGCCGCGCACCCGCACGAAGCCGGTGTGCTGAGCGGTCGGTGCTGGGGTGTTGCGTTGTGAAGTCATGGACAACCTTGTCTGGCGGTGAGAACGCTGCGCACCCGTTGCGTGAGGGCATCGGGGCTGTAGGGCTTGCTCAGCAGGTGAATATCAGCGCTCAGCAGATGATTGGAGGAAAGAATGTCGCGGGTGTGGCCGGAGGTGAACAGCACCGGGATCGGCGGCACCTGCTCACGCGCCCAGTTGGCCAGGTCGATGCTCTTGATGCGACCGGGCATCACCACATCGGTAAAAATCAAGTCCGGCTGCAGGCCGGCCTGCAGCTTGGCCATGGCCTGGTCGCCGTCTTCGGCCGTCAGCACCGTGTAGCCCGATTGTTGCAGCAGCTCCACCACGGCCAGGCGCACGCCTTCATTGTCTTCCACCACCAGGATGGTTTCCTGGCCGGTACAAGGGCTCTCCTGGCCAATGTCCGGCTCCAGATGCTCCGGTTCCAGGCTGCGCGGGAAATACATCTGCACCACCGAACCTTTGTTTTCCTCGCTCCAGATGTCCACATGCCCGCCGCTTTGCCGGACGAAGCCAAACACCATGCTCAGCCCCAGGCCAGTGCCCTGCCCTTCGCGCTTGGTGGTAAAAAACGGCTCGAACGCACGCTTGAGCACGGTGGGCGGCATTCCAGTGCCCGTGTCGGTGACAGCCAGGCGCACGTACTCGCCGGGCTTGATGCTTTTGCCCGCGCATTCGGCCGGGTTGAGAATGATGTTTTCGCCAGTGATACGAATCACGCCCTCGCCGTGCATGGCATCGCGGGCATTGATCGCCAGGTTGAGCAGCGCGTTTTCCAGCTGGTTGCGGTCGACGTTGATGCACCAGGAATCCTGCGGCAATTGCACGTCGATATGAATGGTTTCGCCCAGCGCGCGTTGCAGCAGTTCACCGAGACCGGCGTAGATACGTTGCGGGTTGTACACCGCCGGCGACAAGGGCTGCCGCCGGGCAAACGCCAGCAGTTGCGAGGACAGGGTGGCCCCGCGTTCCACCGCAGCAATCGCGGCAGAAACACGCCGCTGCACCTGCGCGTTGTCCGGCTCATGACGGGCCAGCAGGTGCAAGTTGCCGGCAATCACTTGCAGCAGGTTGTTGAAGTCGTGGGCCACGCCGCCGGTCAGGCCGCCAATCGCTTCCAGCTTCTGCGACTGGCGCAACTGCTCTTCTGCGGCGGAACGCGCCTGCACTTCGGCGGCTACGCGCTGCTCCAGATTGTGGGTCAGCTCCTGGCGCACGCGCTCGGACCGCACCAGTTCAGTGGTCTCTACCACGATCGCCAGCACCCCGGCCGGTTGCTGGTTGTCACCGGCCACGGGGCTGTAATAGAGGTCCATCCACAAGGTTTCCGGCTTGCCGTTGCGCGACAACACCAGTTCCTTGTTGTTGAACGACAAGGTGCCGCCCGCCAGGCATGTATCCACTACATGCCGATTGAACTCGGCCACTTCCGGCCACCCCAGTTCCACCGGCGTGCCCAGCAAGTACGGATGGCGTCCGCCGGCAAACATTGAGTAGCTGTCGTTGTAGATCATGTAACCCGCCCGCCCCCACAACATCACCATGGGTACAGGCGAGGCGAGCATCATCTGCACGGTGCAGGCCAGGCTGGTGGACCAGCGATCAATCGGGCCGAGGTCGGTGGTTGACCAGTCAAACCCGCGAATCCGCTGGGCCATTTCACCGGACCAGCCTTCACAGCCGTGGGGGTTGGATAAGAATTGCATGTTCGGGCTCTGGGCAGTGAGAGGACAGTCGCAGGTTTTGGAGCGCAGCGGCGATAGATGGTTTCATCTTGGCTAACTTAAGCCGAAGAAACTACTGGCCTCAGTGAAAATCCCGGCTGCGCACCACAATGCCGTCCAGCAGCGGCGTCAGGTCGGTCAGGCGCCCAGCGATCAAATGCCGCACCTCGCCCACCGCCTCCCAGCGCCCGTCCACCTTGAGCAGGCGCGACCCGACCAGGGCCTGGCGCTGACGTTCGGCCAGGTCGCGCCAGACCACCACATTGAGGTTGCCGAATTCATCTTCCAGGGTGACAAAGGTCACGCCGCTGGCGGTGCCCGGGCGTTGGCGCCCGGTGACCAGGCCGGCGACGCTGACATTGCGCCCATGTTCCACAGTCAGCAGCTCCTGGGAACTGCGACAGCGGCGCCTGCGCAGTTCCGCGCGCAGCAGCGTCAGGGGATGCGGCCCAAGCGTGGTGCCGAGCGTGGCGTAATCGGCGTGCAAGTCCTCGCCGACCGTGGGCTGGGGCAACGCCACCGGCGCTTCATCGGGACTCGGCAGGCCGGCAAACAGGCCCAGTTGCGTGTGCACGCCGGCCACTTCCCAGCGCGCCTGGTGGCGGTTACCGGCTAACGCGCGCAAGGCGCCGGCATCCGCCAGCAGCGCTTGGGCGCGCGCATCCAGGCCGGCGCGGGCGTCAAGGTCGGCGATGTCGCTGAAGGCGCGGTGCTGGCGCACGGCCTCGATGCGCCGGCCATCCTCTTCGCGAAACCCGCTGATCATGCGCAGGCCCATGCGGATCGCCGGCTGCTGGCCGTCGATGGGTTCCAGGCTGCAATCCCAGTCGCTGGCCTGCACGTCCACCGGGCGGATCTGCAGGCGATGCCGGCGCGCGTCCTGCAGGATCTGGTCCGGGCTGTAGAAGCCCATCGGCCAGCTGTTGATCAGCGCGCAGGCAAAGGCCGCCGGCTCATGGCATTTGAGCCAGCTACTGGCGTAGGTCAGCAAGGCAAAACTGGCCGCGTGGGACTCGGGAAAACCATAGCTGCCAAAGCCTTTGATCTGCTCGAAAATCTGCGCGGCAAAGGCTTCGGTGTAGCCGTTTTTCAGCATGCCTTCGCGCAGGCGCTTTTGATGCGGTTCCAGGCCGCCGTGACGTTTCCAGGCGGCCATGGAGCGGCGCAACTGGTCGGCCTCGCCAGGGCTGTAGTCGGCGGCGACCATGGCGATCTGCATCACCTGTTCCTGGAACAAGGGGATGCCCAGGGTGCGCTTCAACACCACTTCCAATGCCGGCGACGGATAGGTTTCTTCCTCCTCTTTATTCCTGCGACGCAAATACGGGTGCACCATGCCGCCCTGGATCGGCCCCGGCCGCACGATGGCGACTTCGATCACCAGGTCATAGAAGGTTTGCGGTTTGAGCCTGGGCAGCATCGACATCTGCGCCCGCGATTCGATCTGGAACACGCCGATGGTGTCGGCTTTGCTGATCATCGCGTAGGTGGCCGCATCCTCCTTGGGCATGCCTGCCAGGCTCAAGTCCAGGTTGCGATGGCGGCGCAGCAGATCGAAACAGCGGCGGATCGCGCTGAGCATGCCCAGGGCGAGGATATCCACCTTGAGCAGGCCGACGGCGTCGAGGTCGTCCTTGTCCCACTGAATGATGGTGCGCTCGGCCATGGCGGCGTTCTCCACCGGCACCAGGGTGTCCAGCGGCTGTTCGGAAATCACGAAGCCGCCGGGGTGCTGGGACAAATGCCGAGGAAAGCCGATCAACTGCTGGGTCAAGGTCAAGACGCGGCGCAGCAGTGGGCTGTCCGGGTCGAAGCCGCTTTCACGCAGGCGCTCCAACGGCGGCGCGTCGTCACTCCAACGCCCGCAGCACTCGGCCAACGCGTTGACCTGGTCCGCTGGCAGGCCGAGGGCCTTGGCCACATCCCGCACCGCGCCGGTCGCGTGGTAACTGCTGACCACCGCCGTCAACGCCGCACGTGTGCGGCCATAGCGCTGGAACACGTATTGCAGCACCTCTTCGCGGCGCTCGTGTTCAAAATCCACATCGATATCCGGCGGCTCGTTGCGTTCCCTGGACAGGAAGCGTTCGAACAGCACGTTGCTCAGGCTCGGGTTGATCTCGGTGATGCCCAGGGCAAAACACACCGCCGAGTTGGCCGCCGAGCCACGGCCCTGGCACAGGATCGAACGGCTGCGGGCAAAGCGCACAATGTCGTGCACCGTGAGGAAATAGCTTTCGTAACCCAACTCGCTGATCAGCTCCAGCTCGGTGTTGATCTGCTTCAGGGTCTTGGCATCGATGCCGTCGGGCCAGCGCTGGGCGATGCCTTCTTTGGTGAGGGTGCGCAGCCAGGATTCGGCGTCATGGCCTGCGGGCACCAGCTCGCGTGGGTAGTGGTAACGCAACTGGCCGAGGTCGAAACTGCAGCGCCGCGCGATGACGAGGGTTTCATCGAGCAAGGCTTGCGGGTACAGCGCGGCCAGGGCGTCGAGACTGCGCAGGTGCCGCTCGCCATTGGGATGCAAATGCAGGCCGGCTTCGGCCACCGGTACGTGATGGCGGATGGCGGTCATGGTGTCTTGCAGGGCGCGGCGCCCACGCGCATGCATGTGCACATCACCGCAGGCGACGGCCGGGATTTTCAGGCTGGCCGCCAGCTGCAGGCGTTGCTCCAGATGCCGTGCATCGTCCTGCCCGCAGTGCAAGTGCACCGCCAGCCACAGGCGCTCGGCGAAGGTACAGCGCAGCCACTGGATGCTGGCTTGGGTGTCGCTGTCCTGCGCCACCCACAACGCCAGCAGGCCGGGCAGCGGTTGCTCGAAGTCTTCCTGCAGCAGGCGATAGCTGCCCTTTTCGGCGCGGCGGCGGGCCAGGGTGATCAACCGGCACAGGTGCTGGTAACCGCTCAGGTTTTCCACCAGCAGCACCAGTTTCGGCCCGTTCTCGATGCGCACTTCGCTGCCGATAATCAGCGGCAACTCCAGCGCTTTCGCCGCCTGCCAGGCGCGCACGATGCCCGACAGGGTGCATTCGTCGGTGATCGCCAGGGCGCTGTAGCCTTGGCGTTTAGCCCGCTCGAAGAGTTCCAGCGCACTGGAGGCACCGCGCTGGAAGCTGAAGTTGGACAGGCAATGCAGCTCGGCGTAATTCATGCCTGCCCCGCCCCTGTAGGAGCGAGCTTGCTCGCGAAAAGCCCAAGGGCGCCGCATTCATTCTGGTGCCCCGCGTTATCGTTAACCACCTTCGCGAGCAAGCTCGCTCCTACAGAGGGTGGCGACCTATGGGCTTTCATGCAAACCAGCCTTGCAGCCACAGGCCATCCTGTTGCCCCACCGTGCGGTAGGCCCAGCCTTGCTGACCGGCGCGGGTCTGGATGAGGTAATAGTCGCGGCGGATATCGGCGCCATCCCACCAGCCGGATTCGATGCGTTCCGGGCCCATCAGGATCTGTACGCCCTGCTCGGCCAGCAAGGTCGGTTGGTTCAACAACCAGCCAGGGCGCCGGACCTTGTTCAGGCTCGGGCATGGGTGGTTGTCGACGGTGGCTTGCCAGGCGCATTCAGGGCGATGGTCGGCGTGGAAACGCAGGCCCTGCACCGCCTCATCGCCCAGGCGCGCGCGCAGGCGTTCGCGCAATTGCTCCCAGGGCAAGGACTGTTGCGGACGGTCGTCGAACAGGTCCTGGCGCTGCGGCACGAATACCGGCAAGTCCTGGGCCACCAGGCGAAACCCGCGCACCGGTGCAGTGACTTGCACCTGCTCCAATCGCCCCCGGGCCAGTTCGAACAGCATCGAAGGCTCGCGCTCGGCGCTCAGCAGGCCGACCTTGATCACACTGTCCGCTGCCTGGGCATGTTCCAGGTGCAGGTCGAAACGCTGCACGCCGCTGTCTCGCCCGCACAGGAAGGCGGCCAGGTCGGCGGTCAGACGGCGCAGGGGGAACAGCAGCGCCTGGTGGGATTGCACATCGAAATTCAACTCGATACGGACATCGAACTGGTCCGGCGGCTGATAGAAACCCAGGGCCAACGGCCGCTGCCCGCTCAGGGCGTCGAGGTGCTTGAGCAGGCTGGCGTCAAAGCGCCGCGCCAGGGTGTGCCGGGGCAGCGCTTGCACTTGGGCCAACGTGCGCAGGCCCATGCGCGACAACGCGGTGGCGGCCTGCGGATCAATCCCGGCGCGGTCGACCGGCAACGGCGCCAGGGCCTGCATCAAGGCGCTGTCGTCGGCCACCGCCAGGCCATCGTAACGGTTGGCCAACACCCGTGCCGCCGCCGGGTTGGGCGCGGCAACGATGCGGTGACGGAAGCCCAGCTCGGTCAACTCTTTGCGCAAACGCGCCTCGAACTGCGGCCAGGGCCCGAACAGGCCCAGGCTCGACTCGATCTCGAACAGCAAGGCGCGTGGGTAATACACGCTGACCTGGGAACTGAAGCGGTAGGCCCAGGCGGCGAGAAACTGCTGCCAACGCTCGATTTCCAGCGGGTCGTACTCGGCACAGGCGAAGGTCTTGGCCAGCGCATGCGCCGCCGTCAGCGACTGGCCGGGGCGCAACCCCAGAGCGCGGGCGGCGGCATTGACGGTTTGCAGCACGCGCCGCTGCGGCGTACCGGCCAGCAGTGCCAGCGGTTGGTCGGGCTCGGGATGGGCCCGCAGCACCCCGTCCAGCGCCAATTGCGGGAAGACAATACAGACCCAGCGCATGGCAACCTCAATGCCCCGCCAGGGCAATCGGCGCCGGATGGGCCAGGCCGCCCCGGCATTTGAGCACGCGCACTTGCGCAGGCCTTGCCTCGACCGCCAGGCGCAAAGCGGCCGGCGATGGGTTGATCGCTTCACTCAAGGCGCGCCAGGCAAACGCCAGGGTCTGCCCGGTTTCTGCGGCCACCTGCAAACGGCGCAAGGCACGGTCATCGGCCTTGCGCGGCCAACACAACACCGCGCCACAACTGCCGGAGCGCAGGCATTGCTCCACCGCCCACAGCGCGTCACGCTCCTGGGCCTGGATCACCGCGAGCTGGCGCACATCCACCCCGGCGTTCTGCCAGGCATGGGGATACGGCGTGTAGGGCGGTGCCACCAGCACAATACGTTCGCCCATCGCCGACAAGCGCGCCAGGGTTGGCAGCACCAGTTGCAGCTCGCCCACACCGTCCTTGGCCATCAGGATTTCACTCAAGGCCGCCTCCGGCCAGCCGCCGCTGGGCAGCACCGCATCCAGCGCCGCAAGCCCGGTGGGATGCACACTGGCCGGTGGCGCGGCGGGCCGACCCTTCCAGACTCGCCCGCCATTGAACAGCGAGTCCAGGGCAACCACGGCGCCCATCAGCCTTGCCTCACCAGGCCGCAGAACACCCCTTCGATGGCCAGGTCCTGATCGACCCCGACCACGATGGGTTGATACGCCGGGTTGCGCGGCAGCAGGCGCACCTTGTCGCCATGGCGCTCGAAACGCTTGATGGTGACTTCACCGTCCAGGCGCGCCACCACAATTTGCCCGTTCAAGGCCTCGGCACTGCGCCGCACGCCCACCAGGTCACCATCGAGAATGCCGTCTTCGATCATCGAATCGCCCTGCACGCGCAGCAGGTAGTCCGGGGTCTTGGCGAAGGTGGCGGGGTCCAGCTGCAGGCGATTGTGCACTTCGGCATCCGCGCCGATGGGCAGACCTGCGGCCACACGGCCGAGCACCGGGATGTCCAGCCATTCCGGGCGCGGCGGTTGGTTGAGCAGGCGAATACCCCGGGCCTGGTTGGGGTTGACCTCGATAAAGCCGGCTTCGGTCAGGGCCACCACATGCTTGCGGGCGACGCTGCGCGAGGCAAAGCCGAACGCCTCGGCGATCTCGGCGAGGCTCGGAGGCTGACCTTGCTGCGCGATGCGCTCGCGGATGAAGGTCAGGATGGCGGTACGGCGGGGGGTCAGGGTCGTCATGGAGTACATTTGTACTCTTGTGGGAAATTTCTGACAATAGCCGTCAGTCGGCGGTGACCCACTGATACACCTCGGTCCAAATGTGGGAGGGGCGGTGCGACGATTCGACTTGCCCTCGATGACCATGGGTATCTACACAACTGTGTAACAGCTTACGGTAACCACGATGCGAAGCGAGTCGCTCTTGATCTTGCTCTTGATCTTAAGCGCCCCGTTAAACCACGCTGGCCGCAATTCGACAGTGATTTGGGGGGTAAACCGGCAGGGATGCCGGTTTAGCCGCCCCGCGCCATGGATGGCGCGTGGCGGCGGCCCCCCAAATCACTGTCGGATTACGGGCACACCGAGCCTAGGCGAGGTGCCGAGTGGTGGGGCAAGAGCGTTTTGCTTACTTTTGCGCTTTTCAAAAGTGAGACGCCGTAAGGGCGGAACCCTAAGCCGCCGCTACCGCAGCAACGGATATGTACTCGCCTTGATCCAACATCCTGGTCGGCTGTCAGGCCGCCATCGGGGGCAAGCCCTAATGCCAGTCAGTTAAGGCTTTTTGTAGGAACGAGGCGGGCGGCTAGCCCTTGCTCGCGAAAAACTCACAGGCACCGCGTTCATTCAGAAAGCACGCGTTATCGTTGACGTTTTTCGCGAGCAAGCTCGCTCCTACAGACGGCGGTGTACGCTTAACTGACTGGCATTAGGGCAAGCCCCCTCCCACATTTGGATCGCGCGGCATCAGTCAGATAGCTATAGGCCGCCACGGGAGCAAGCCCCCTCCCCACCTTTTGATCTTCATGCTCGATCGAGCTACCACCGCTCTTTCAACATGCGCAGTTCCAAATGCTGCAGCAGCATGATGGTCTTGCCATCCACGATTTCCCCACTGGCCACCATCCCCAGCGCCTGCTCGAACCCCAGCTCCAGCACTTCGATATCCTCGCCCTCCTCCGCCAGGCCGCCGCCAGCCCCAACCCGGTCGCCCGGCTGGTATTCACCGATAAAAAAGTGAATCCGCTCGGTCACCGACCCCGGGCTCATGAACGCCGCATAGATTTTCTCGACATGCCCCACGCGGTAGCCAGTTTCTTCCTCGGCCTCCAGGCGGATGCGCTCTTCGGGGCTGGCGTTGTCAAGCAACCCGGCCGCCGCTTCGATCAGGTAGCCGGCGTAATCGTTGACAAACGTGGGCATGCGGAACTGGCGGATCAACAGCACCGTGCGCTGCTCGCGGTTGTACAACAGGATGGTCGCACCGTTGCCCCGGTCGTACACCTCGCGGGTCTGGGCTTGCCAACTGCCGTCACGGCGGCGCAGCTCGAAGCTGTATTTCTTCAGGAGGTACCAGTTGTCCGAAAGGGTTTCTTCGGCGGTGATGCGCACGGGGCTGTTGTCCATGGTCGGGCCTTTGCTCAAAGAAACGGAGCATCGCGTGCAGGTCATGCAGCGTCAAGCCGGTCGCCCCGCTGCATCGCTGCAACACTTTGCAAGCAATCCTGGGTCACGGCCGTCGCATTAATTTCTCCCCCTCCCGGCTCATCTGGTACAACCCGTGCTTCGCCCTTTGTAATGGAACCTTCATGTCATCTCGTTCTATGCCCCGCCGGGGCCTGCGCTGGCTGGCGCTGCTGTGCATGGCCGTGTTGATCGTCGGCCTGCCGGTGGGCTGCGCCGTGCTGCAACACAAGGAGCGCGAACTGGTATTTCGCATCGAGCCGGGCACCGCAGGCTGGTACACCGGGCTGCCCAACGCCGTACAGGAGTTCGATATCAAGCCCGCCGCTTTCAAAGCCGGCCAGAATATTCATGGCTGGTGGTACCCGGCCGCGCAGAAAGATGCGCCCGCCATCCTCTACTTGCACGGCGTACGCTGGAACCTCACCGGCCAGCTGTTTCGCATCGAACAATTGCACGCCATGGGCTTTTCGGTGTTGGCCATCGACTATCGCGGTTTTGGCAAAAGCCAGGGCGACCTGCCTTCGGAAACCACGGTGTATGAAGACGCACGCATCGCCTGGGAGCGCTTCCAGACCTTGCAACCCGACCCCGGAAAACGCCTGCTCTACGGGCATTCCCTGGGTGGCGCAGTGGCCATCGACCTCGCCGCAGAGCTGAGCAAACAGGTACCGCTGCCGGTGCGCGGGCTGGTGATCGAATCCACGTTCACTTCCCTGGGAGATGTTGCCACGGCGGTTGCCAATACCTCGTTGCCGGTACGCTGGTTGCTCTCGCAGAAATTCGACTCCATCGACAAGATGGCCGATATCCATATGCCCTTATTGGTGGTGCATGGCCTCGATGACCGCTACGTGCCATCGCGTTTCAGCCAGCAATTATTTGAAGCCGCCCAGGAGCCCAAGCGGCTGTTACTGGTGCCGGGTGCCAGTCATAACAACAGCATGAGCCTGGCCGGGCGCGATTATGGCCAGGCGCTGCACAAGCTGATGCAAACGAGCATGCCTTCACCGCTGGTCACGCACTCCACAGGCCGCGTGGGCGACTCATAAATGCGCTTTTCGGCACTGGGTTCGCTCAGGCCTGTCAAGCGCAAACCCTGGCCATATTGGCCCCCATTGAAAGTTGATCAAATATTGACCGCAGGTTAAATCGCCAACGCTGCCGGGCCCTTGCAAAGTTATCCACAGAGATACCCACGGTTTTCGTGGACAACTCTTTTTACTTTTTCAGGTTTTTTTTGCGCATCACGCGCCGTCAGGAAACGTGCCAGGCAGCAAGATCTCGCGATTCACCTCGCGTATATCGTTATAGCCACACAGTGCCATCGACACATCCAACTCACGGGCGATGATCTCGAGCGCTTTTGTCACGCCCGCTTCGCCCATCGCCCCCAAGCCATACAGGTGCGGGCGCCCGATCATGGTGCCCTTGGCGCCCAGCGCCATGGCCTTGAGTACATCCTGGCCGGAGCGGATACCCCCGTCGAGCCACACTTCAATCCGCTTGCCCACCGCCTCGACAATCGCTGGCAGCTGGCTGATGCTCGACGGCGCGCCATCCAGCTGGCGGCCGCCGTGGTTGCTGACCACCAACGCATCGGCGCCGGTATTGGCCGCCAGGCGCGCGTCCTCCACATCGAGGATGCCCTTGATGATCAGCTTGCCGCCCCAGCACTTTTTGATCCACTCCACATCGTCCCAGCTCAGGCGCGGGTCGAACTGCTGGGCGGTCCACGCCGACAGCGAACGCATATCGGCCACCCCCGTCACATGCCCGACGATATTGCCGAAGCCACGTCGCTGGGTGCCCAGCATGCCCATCACCCAACGCGGCTTGGTCATCATGTTGAGGATGTTCGGCAGGGTCAGCCTGGGCGGCGCGGACAGGCCGTTGATCAGGTCCTTGTGGCGCTGCCCGAGGATCTGCAGGTCCAGCGTCAACACCAATGCATCAACGCCAGCCGCCTTGGCCCGTTCGATCAAACGCTCGATAAACCCACGGTCGCGCATCACATACAACTGGAACCAGAAGGGCTGGCCGACGTGCTCGGCGATGTCTTCCAGCGAACAGATGCTCATGGTCGACAAGGTATAGCGCAGGCCAAACGCCGCAGCGGCGCGGGCGGTGAGAATCTCGCCATCGGCGTGCTGCATGCCCGCCAGGCCGGTGGGTGCCAGGGCTACCGGCATGGTCATGTCCTGGCCGATCATACTGGCGCGAATCGAACGCTCATCGATATTGCGTGCCACGCGTTGGCGGAACTTGATCCGGGCAAAGTCGCTTTCATTGGCCCGGTAGGTGCTCTCAGTCCAGGAGCCGGAATCGGCGTAGTCGTAGAACATCCCCGGGACACGTTTTTGCGCAAGCTTGCGTAAGTCTTCGATGGTTGTGATCAACGACATCGGGTCACAAAGAGTACCCGGCCCTCGCCCAGCTAACCAGCCGTTGCGTTTATAAGCCTTGCCAAGCGTCGAGGTGCGGGTAGACGTCGAGCAGGTCGAGGGCATCGGCGACCGCATGGCCGCTGGCGGTATTGTCGAAAATGCACCAGGTGGGAATGCCCTCTTCAATCGACTGGCGCAGCAACCGCGCATACGCCTGCACCCGCTCGTGCCCATAGGCGCTGTGATAAATCCGCGGCGAGCCATGCAGACGCCAATAACGCACGCCGTGCCAGGCATCACCGGCAGCGATCACCGCAGGGTCGGCGCTGACCCAACCGATTTCGAGCGACTGCAACAAAGCCCCAGCCGCGAGCCAACTGGCATGGCGCGGTTCCAGCACCACGGTACCGGCAAACCGTTGGCGCAGCGCCTCGAAAAAAGCGCCGGCAACTAACGGCTCATACCTCAGGGACGGCGGCAGCTGCACCAACAGGCAACCCAGCTTCTCGTCCAGTTGCAGGCATTGCGCGAGAAACTCATCCAAGACAGTGCCACACTCCTGCAAGCGCAGTTCGTGGGTGATCCGCTTGGGCATCTTGACGGAAAAACGGAACCCCGCAGGCACCGACTCGCGCCAACGTTCGTAGGTTTTCGGCAGGTGAGGTCGATAAAACGAGCTGTTGATTTCCACCGCGTTGAAACGCGAGGCATAGCGCTGTAAATGCGTGCCCTGCTCAGCGAACGCCGGCCAATGCTCGCGGGGCAAGCTCCAGCCGGCGCAGCCCACATACAGAGGTGCTGTCAAAACAACACCGTGGCGGCATCGCGCATGAAAATCTCGATGGTCTTGGGGCCGACACCCTCGAACTCACCCAAGCGTTTTTCGAACGCCTGGCGGTTATCGCTGGCCTCAAGCATGCGGGTGATCTTGCCGCTGTACTCGGCGTTGAGTTTCGCACTCAGGTCCAACAGGCGCTGCGCAGTGGTTTCGTCGTAGCGCACGTAATGCGCGCGCCCCAACATCGCCACCAGCTCCCGCGACGTGCAGTGTCGCAACTTGCGCGGGGTGTCGCGGCCCTCCTCTTCAACGATCACCTTGTAGGCTTGCGCGGCAATGGGCGCCTGAATGCGCTTGCCCATCAGGAAACTGGCGATAAACCACTTGAACAGGCTGCTGTCATCGTCAGGCTTGAGCACGATGCCCAACTCGGCCGCGCTGATGGAACGGGCCATGCTCACTGCCCCTTGCTGAGCTTCTCGTTGATCGCATCCGTCTGGCGCTCGATATCCTTGATCGAGGTCGGCGTCACGACTTTGTCGATGGTTTCGGTCTTGGGGTTCGGACGTTCCAGGGTTTGCCCCTTGGCGCCGTCGGCATGGCCTTTTTGCGCGTCTTCGGAACTGATGGGTGCGGGGGTTTTATCGGTGGGCGTGTGATCGGTCACAGTGCTATCTCCTGGTAAACGGCCACCCACAGCGGCAGCCTTATGCAGCAGAACCCTGGGAATTTGGATTAGTTCAAGGAAATTGCCCGCTTGGCCGTTGGGTCAATTCACGCAAAAAAAATTTAAACCTTTTGCGCAGGGCGCGGCTCAACACTGATGTAACGGCATCACGCCATTTCCCAAGGAGAGACACCATGACGACTCGACTGATGAAACAAATGGGCCTGACATTCGCGCTGGTTGCGGGCTCGATTTCCACCGCGATGGCCGCCACGTCCAACGACTTTGTCGACAATGCCGCCGAGGGTGGTATCACCGAAGTGGAAGCCGGCAAGCTGGCCCTGGAAAAAAGCAGCTCGGCAGACGTGAAAACTTTTGCCCAACATATGATTACTGACCACACCAAGGCCAATCAGGAACTGATGGCCCTGGCGAAAAAACTCGACATCGAAGTACCGGATGACGCCGCCCTGACCGACAAGGCGAAGAAAGCCATCCTGGAAATGCGCGATGAATCGTTCGACAAGGCGTACGCCAACAACCAAGTCGACGCCCATCAAAAAACCGTCGACCTGTTCAAGAAGGAAGCTGAGTCCTCGGACAATGCCGAGTTGAAGGCCTTCGCCACCAAGACTCTGCCAACCCTGGAAGCACACCTGAAAATGGCCAAGGAGCTGCAAGCCAAACACGCCCATTAATCCATCCATGACCCAAGGAGACACTCGACCATGAGTTCGCAACTCAACGGCAAGCACATCCTCGTCATCACCTCCAACACCGGCATCGAGCGTGACGAACTGCTCAAGCCCCTGCAAACCCTGCGCGGTTACGGCGCGACGGTAACGCACGCTTCCAGCAAAGGCGGCACCACCCAGACCTTTGTCGGCGATACGGAAAAGGACCAGACCGTGGAGTCCGACGTGCAACTGTCGGACGTGGTCGGCGGCAACTTCGATGCGCTGGTCATTCCCGGCGGCACCGTGAATGCCGACACCCTGCGCCAGGACGCCGCCGCGCTGCGCTTGATCAATGAGTTCGCCCAGGCCGGCAAGACCATCGCGGCGATCTGCCACGGCCCGTGGGCGTTGATCGACGCCGGCGTGGTCAAAGGCAAGACCCTCACCGCGTATAAAAGCGTGCGTATCGACCTGGAAAACGCCGGTGCCGCCGGCGTGGTCGATGCCCAGGTGCAGGAATGCAAAGCCAATGGCTGGACCTTGATCACTTCGCGCACGCCGGACGATCTGCCGGCGTTCAATGAAGCGATTGCCAAGGCAGTCGCGGGCTGATCTTTAGGCCGCAACCAAAACAGGCGCCCCATGGGGCGCCTGTTTTTTTTATCGCTGAATGCTTTTAGTTTTTGCGCTCTTGCGCCATCTCCCGCTTGGGCCCGAACATCGCCCAGGCGATCAGCCCCAGCAGCGGTACGAAGACCAGCACCACCACCCACAACCCCTTGGTTTCCCAGCCCCCAGTGCTGCGCAATACGATATTGATCGCCCACAGTTCCAACAGCAGCAGAATCACCGCCAGTACGATCCAGATATAGTTTATTTCCATGCTTCACCTCCTGATGTCTAAGGCTTAGGTCAAGCAGAAGCGCCAAGGGTTCCATTGGATTTTTTCAACCGGAAGCTGGGCCGACGCGGTAAATGTGCGTTGTGCAATCCCGGCAACGACCGATCATGCAAGCTGCACGACAGCGAAACGCTAGCTTGACGCTATATATATGATTTTTAAGACAATTTATTTTGCGTAAAAGTTGGTACGCGTAATGCAATCTTCTGACTCACGAGGCGTGCGTTTCGACATGCCCGACTACTACCCGTGAGGTTCCACATGAATGCCATCGACCTTCTCAAAGCCGACCATGAACGCGTCAAGACCCTGCTGACCCAACTGAGCGAATCCACCGAGCGCGGGGTGAAAAAACGCACCGAGTTGCTGGCCAAGCTGGAGATGGAAATTACCCTGCATACCAAGCTGGAAGAAGAAATCCTCTACCCGGCTTTCAGGGAAGCCGGCGGCAAGGAACAGGACATCATGTACCACGAAGCCAAGGAAGAGCACCGCACTGTCGATTCACTGGTGCTGCCTGACCTGAAGCAGACCGATCCGTCTTCCACCGAGTTTTCCGGCCGCGTCAAAGTGGTCAAGGAACTGCTGGAACACCATATCGAAGAAGAAGAAACCGAGATGTTTCCCCAGGCCAAGAAACTGCTGGGCAAGGCGAAGCTGGACGAGCTGGGCGCGCAAATGGAAGCGATGAAAGCAACTTACAAGAAATCTTTGGCGAGTAAGCCATTGGCCGCGTGATCCCCTGTTTTCAAGCCCTTCCCTGATTTTGCGGTAGCGACAGGCCTGCTCACAGGCCCTGTCGCGTTCCATCGCAACTGAAAAATCATGAATATGATCGCGACGGTAACGGCGCTGCACTCGAGCAGGCAAAGTAGTTCGGGATGTTACTGGAACACCGGTCAGCCAACCCTTTATCGGAAACCGAGACGCCCCTTTTCATGCGCCGCCGCTACTACCGAACCCGCAAAAGGACGCAGCGCAATGCTGCCCTGTGGCAGAACGTCGCAGATTACGCGCGGTGGCCAAGGTTGGTAGACTCTGCACCCTTCTCGTTACTCCTTTTCAAAGCCGGGTGGGCCGCTGCACAGCCATTCAGGCGTTTCACAGGACGCACAGTTGATGAGTACGTTATTCACCCGTCGCAAAGTGCTGACCGGCATGGGCCTGTTAGGCCTGGGCAGCCTGCTGGGCGGCTGTGACTACAGCCCCAAGCTGAATTTCAAGTACGGCAAGGACCTCAGTGACAAGATCATGGGGCGCACCTTCAAGCTCAAGAACACCGCCGGCGAAACCGTCACCCTCAGCTCGTACCGTGGCCTGATGCCCGTGGTGTTCTTCGGCTTCACCCAATGCCCGGCGGTCTGCCCGACCACGCTGGCACGCGCCGCCCAGGCCAAGAAACTGATGGGCCGCGACGGTGAAATCATGCAAGTGGTGTTCATCACCCTGGACCCCGAGCGCGACACCCCCGAGATTCTCGACAAATACGTCAAGGCCTTCGACCCAAGTTTCGAAGCCCTCTACGGCACCCCGCAGGAAATCGCCGTGGCCGCCAAGGAGTTCGGGATCTTTTATGAAAAGATCCCCGCCGGCGACACCTACACCCTGTCCCACACCGCCACCAGCTTCGTATTCGACACCCGTGGCAACCTGCGCCTTGGCTTGCAGGCGTCCCTTACCGCTAAAGAGTGCGCAGAAGACCTGCTCACCGTCATGGAGGTCTGCTAATGACTGCCGTTCAACACCTCAAGCGTCTCACCCTCGGCCTCACCCTGCTCGGCCTCGCCGCCCACGCCAGCGCCCAGGTGCAAGTGACCGACGCCTGGGTCCGCGCCACCGTGCCGGGCCAGCCCTCCAGCGGCGCGTTCATGACCGTCACCGCCGACAGCGACAGCCAGTTGCTGCGCGTGGCGTCGCCCGTGGCCAAGGACGTGCAGATCCATGAAATGAGCATGAAGGACGACGTAATGCGCATGGGCCCGGTGAACTCGGTGGCGCTGCCCGCCGGCAGAGCCGTGACCCTCGACCCGAATGGCTACCACGTGATGCTGATGGGCCTGACCGGCCAGATCAAGGAAGGCGACCAGGTGCCGCTGACCCTGACGGTAAAAGATGCCAAGGGCGCTGAGCAAAGCATTGAAGTGAAGGCTGCTGCGCGGGGTGTTGACGGGATGGACCACAGCCAGATGGACCACAGCAAGATGCATTGAGGCTCGAACCCGGCCGTGGCTGTATATCAGCCGCTACGGGCATATGCCTGGATTCGCGCTGCACTTTCATTTCATCCCTGTCTATGACTGGGTAGACCAAGCGTTCTGGCAGGATGAACGCTATCGCATACTGCACAATTTCGGCTCGCAAGCACAGGCCAAAACCCTGACCGATGGGGCTGAACTGACGCTGTTTGTAAAGATCGTTCCCACGCTCCCGCGTGGGAATGCAGCCCGTGACGCTCTGCGTCACCTGAGCGCAGTGGCTGGCAGGACGGTGATCGACGGAGCAGGCGATTACGTAACCAGGCACTCGCTTTGGTCGCCTGCCGCACTGGAATTCTGCGCAAGCTTTTTCACCATCGGCACACACGCCAACACCAGTCCCGCTGGCGAGCGATACACCGCCTGCTCATGCCCCACATACCCGCACGCTCTATAAAAGCTCACCGCGTTCAACGTCGAGTCAAGCACCACCTCTGCAACCGCCCGCTGCCGCGCAACGTCTTCCAGGTGGTCAAGCATCGCCTTGCCATAACCGCGCCCGGTGAATGCGGACCGTACGAACAACGCCCCGAGTTCATTGTTGGCCAGGTCAAGCATGCCCGTGACGACGGCTTCACCGTTCACCCAACCCATGTAGAACAATTTTTCCATCAATGTGCTGTAACCGTCGCTTGCGCGACCTCGGGTCCAGAGCGCCATTTGCTCAGCGCTGTAGGCGCCGATGCACTGGCTGCGGATGGCCTCGCGACGAATCTCAAACGCCCTGTCAGCGTCGTCTGGTGTGGCTCGTTTTATCTCCAGCACAGCGCTCCCCTTCTCCAGGATTCAAACTGCCATTAGCCCATTTGTGCTAATCGACCCACATCTCCCCCAGCGCTATATTCCTCGGCACTTCCAACGCCAACCAACACCACGTATTCAGCGCGTGAGGCGCCGTTGCGCATTGGAAAAACCATAACAACCCAAGGAAGAAGCACCATGAAACTCCATTCCCCCGTTACTCGTCTCGCCCTGCTTGGCGCACTGATCATCGGCGTCGCCGGTTGCAGCAATATCAAACCCACCGAAGACCATCTCAAGACGCTGTCGGAGACCAACTTGGGTGAACCCGTGAAGCGTATTGCCAATGTGCGCAGCGACTCCATGACAACCTATTACATCGCGAGCACCGCGTCCGGTGACTATAACTGCGTGCTCTCAACCGGCGTGGGTGGCGCACTGCATGCAGTCGGCAGCTTTGGCCTGATAAAGCCTGCCGCTTTCTGCCAACCCAAAGGGGCACGTGGCAACGCGCTGACCCCATTTATGCAGTAATTTGTTCCCGACTGAGCTCACGCAGGGTGCCGCGCAATTGCGCAGGTCGTACCGGTTTGGACAGGATCGCGATCTGACGATCGTGCAACGCGGCCTGGATTTTCTCCACGTCGTGCCCGGTGAGGATCAGCGCCGGCACCGCCCAACCGCGTTGCCGGCGCAGATGGTCGATGCATTCGATGCCGGTAGCATGATTGCCCAGGTCGTAGTCAGCGACGATGATGTCGCAGTCGCTGACCAGATCATGCCCTGATGACTCTGCCTGCACCTGGCAGCCCCAGCGCTCCAGCAAGGCCTGGGTAGCGAGCAATACGTTGTAGTCATCTTCCACCAGACAGACTTTCAAACCCGTCAGCAGCCCAGCCTGGCGCGCCTCATCGCGCGGTGCCGGCTGACGTGGCGCGGAGACTGGCGTCAGGCCGTACAGGCTGACCGAAGTGCCATGTCCCACCCGCGAGCGCAGACTTACCTGCAGGTCCATCAAGCGTCCCAGGCGCTTGACGATCGACAGCCCCAGCCCCACGCCTTCGACGTCTTTGTCGCGCACGTGGCGCACCCGATAAAATTCTTCGAAGACCTTTGACAGATGCTCCTCGGCAATTCCCCGCCCACGGTCATGAATCTCCACCGCCAAACCACCGCCACGCCTGCGCACGCCGATCAACACCGGCCGTTGCGCACCGTATTTGAAGCAATTGGACAGCACGTTTTGCACCATGGTCGCCAACAACGCCGGATCCACCTGCACCCAGTGCGCGCACGGGCGCAACTGCAAGTGCACCCCGGCCCAGCGCGCCGCTTCGGCGTTCTGGCGCACCAGGTCAGCAAGGAACTCCCCCAGATCGATCACCTGGTACTTGGGCAGGAGCCGACCGTTATCGAGGGTGTAGAGGTCAAGAATCGAGCGGAACAGCTGCGACACGTTGAGCAACGAACGGTCGATATTGTCCACCAATCGCCGCTCTTCATCGCCCAGCCGGGCTTCACGCAGGCAGGCGGTGAACAGGCCGATGGAGTGGATCGGCTGACGCAGGTCATGACTGGCCTGGGCCAGGAAGCGGGACTTTTCCAGGTTGGCGGCGATGGCTTCTTCGGAGGCCTTGCGCGTGCGCTCCAGCAGTATGTGCGCGTAGACCGGGATCACCGTGCTGGTGATCATCAGCATCAGCACCATGAACGGCTGCGCCTGCCACCACGGCGTAAGCCGGTACACCACCAGCAGCGCCAGCAACGCCAGCCCGGTGGCAATCGCCAGGTAACGCGAGCCGTAACGCATGCCATTGCCCAAGTTGACCCACACCATCACCGCATACAGCGGCAACGCCGCTTCACCACCCACGACCAGGCCGAATGAGGTGCCAGTGTAATCATGCAGCATGCCGAAAATCCGCCGCGCAGGGTAATGCCCCGGCCAGCGCGCAATCACCTGGCGCAGAGCGATGGACGCGAGCAGGAACACGAAAATGTACAGAATTACCGGCAGATAGGTGTCCAGCGAATGCCCGGGCAAAAAACCCAGCACGCCGATATACACAATGGCGATCGCGGCCACCATGATGCGCAGGTTGGCCTGGTCGAGTTCGGAGTTGGTCTCAAGACTCATAGTCATATCCTTGACATGCCCTTTGCGGGCGCGGTGGTAAAGTAACATGCCTCAGCACAGCCATGCCCCAGGAAGGAGCCCACCATGACCGACAGGATCATCATCGCCGACGACCATCCGATGTTTCGCGAAGGCATGGCGCGCACCGTACAGCGCCTGATACCCGAGGCCGTGGTACAGGA
Source organism: Pseudomonas sp. R4-34-07 (assembly GCF_003852375.1). Taxonomy (NCBI): domain Bacteria; kingdom Pseudomonadati; phylum Pseudomonadota; class Gammaproteobacteria; order Pseudomonadales; family Pseudomonadaceae; genus Pseudomonas; species Pseudomonas sp. R4-34-07. Next base: position 3,463,585 of record NZ_CP027760.1, read on the forward strand.
AGCCGGCACCCTGGATGACGTGCATGGATTGCTGCTTGACCCCAACGACATCGACACGCTGATCCTCGACCTGCGCTTCCCCGGCCTGACCTGCATGAGCCAGCTCGCCGACCTGCGCCGACAACTGCGGCGCACCACGCTGGTGGTCGTGTCGATGGTGGATGACCCGGCGCTGATCGAACAGGTGATGAACCTGGGCGTCGACGGTTTTATCGGCAAGAACATCGCCCCCGACGAGATCGGCCAGGCGCTGTTGGCGATCCGTGAAGGTGAAGTGTTGGTCAAGTTCGCCCCCTCGGGCCTGTTGCCCCTCGACATTCACACGCTTACCGCCCGCCAGCGAGAAGTGCTGCGCCTGATCGCCGAGGGCAAGACCAACAAGGAAATCGCCAAGGCCCTGGCGATCTCGCCGTTTACCGTGCGCATTCATGTGTCGTCGTTGCTGCGCAGTTTGAAGGTGCCGTCGCGGGCTGCGGCGGCGGTGAAATATTACGGCGAACTCTGACGCTGCATCCGATATTTATGCTCACTCCCAAGCTTAATAATATTTTATTAAAAACCACCCTCCCCCTAGCCTTGAAGCCATGCCCACGTTGAATCCAACTGCATGACGCAAGGACAGACACATGACTCAAGCAATAACAAAAACCGACACCCTGGTGGTCGGCGCCGGCCAGGCCGGCGTGGCCATGAGCGAGCATTTGAGCAAGCACGGCGTGCCGCACATGGTGCTGGAGCGCAGTCGTATCGCCGAGCGTTGGCGCACCGGGCGCTGGGATTCACTGGTAGCCAACGGGCCGGCCTGGCATGACCGTTTTCCCGGCCTGGAATTCGATGATGTGGCCCCCGATGGCTTTGCGCCGAAGGAGCGCGTGGCGGACTACTTTGAAGCCTATGCGCGCAAGTTCAATGCGCCGATTCGTACGGGCGTGGAGGTGACGTCGGTGGTGCGCAATGAAGGCCGTCCAGGCTTTACCGTACACACCAGCCAAGGCGTGATCGAAGCCAACCGCGTGGTGGCCGCCACCGGGCCGTTTCAGAAGTCGGTGATTCCGGCGATTGCACCGATAGATACCGCGCTGCATCAGCTGCATTCCGCCGATTATCGCAACCCGGCGCAACTGCCGGCGGGCGCCGTGCTGGTGGTAGGTGCGGGCTCTTCCGGCGTACAAATCGCCGATGAACTGCAACGTTCCGGTCGTCAGGTGTACCTGTCGGTCGGCGCCCATGACCGGCCGCCTCGGGCTTATCGCAACCGGGATTTCTGCTGGTGGCTGGGAGTGCTGGGCGAGTGGGACCAGGCCGCGATGAAACCCGGCCGCGAGCATGTGACCATCGCGGTGAGCGGCGCCCACGGCGGCAAGACCATCGACTTTCGGGAACTGGCCCAGCAAGGCATGACCCTGGTCGGTCTCACCCAAGCGTTTAACGGCAACGTCGCCACGTTCCAACCGAACCTGGTAGAGAATCTGGCCCGTGGCGATGAGAACTACCTGGCCCTGCTGGATGCGGCCGATGCCTACATCGAGCGCAACGGCCTCGACTTGCCGCTTGAGCCTGAAGCCCGCCGCGTATTCCCGGATGCCGACTGCATCAAGCATCCGATCCTGGAACTTGACCTTGCCCAGGCCGGCATCACTTCGATCATCTGGGCCACCGGGTTTGCCGTGGACTACAGCTGGCTCAAGGTCGACGCATTCGACGCAGCCGGCAAGCCCCGGCACCAGCGCGGCGTAGCCAGCGAAGCCGGGATTTATTTCCTGGGGCTGCCGTGGCAGTCGCGCCGTGGCTCGTCGTTTATCTGGGGCGTGTGGCACGACGCCAAGTACGTGGCCGACCATATCGCCATTCAGCGTCAATACCTTGAGTACCGCGAAGCCGCCCCAGTGGCTCGCCCCTCCCCTGTCAGCGCCTGATCCCTTTGCCGGAGTTTTTTTGATGCCTACTCATACTCGCATCCGCATGTTCAACACCAAAGAAACCTACCCCAACCAAAGCCTGGACAACGACCTGTGCCAAGCCGTACGTGCCGGTAATACCGTGTATGTGCGCGGCCAGGTGGGCACCGATTTCGACGGCAACCTGATCGGCCTGGGCGACCCGCGTGCCCAGGCCGAACAAGCCATGCGCAACGTCAAGCAACTGCTTGAGGAAGCGGGCTCCGATCTGTCGCATATCGTCAAGACCACCACCTACCTGATCGACCCGCGCTACCGCGAACCGGTGTATCAAGAAGTCGGCAAGTGGCTCAAGGGCGTGTTCCCGATCTCCACCGGGCTGGTGGTTTCAGCGCTGGGCCAGCCGCAGTGGCTGATGGAAATCGATGTGATCGCGGTTATTCCAGAGTAAGGAGACTAGCCATGACCTTTTCAATCGTGGGTCGCTGCGCGGAGACCGGCCAGCTGGGCATCGCCATCAGTTCCTCGAGCATCGCCGTGGGCGCGCGTTGCCCATGGCTGCGGCCGGGTGTAGGTGCGGTCGCCACCCAGAACATCACGCTACCGGCCCTTGGCCCGCAAGTGCTCGACTGCCTGGAGCAAGGCCTCACGCCGGCGGATGCCGTCGACACAGCCCTGACGCGCAACGGCTACAGCCAATACCGCCAGCTGACCGCAATTGATCACCTGGGCCGCAGCGTGCATTTCAGCGGCAGCGAAACCCTCGGCACCCACAACGCCGTGTCGGGCGAGCAATGCGTGGCGGCGGGGAATATGCTCGCCGACCGAGGGGTGATCGAGGCAATGGTCAGCGCCTTCGAACACGGCGAAGGCCAGTTGGCGGACCGCTTGCTCGCGGCAATGCATGCCGCCATCGGCGCCGGTGGCGAAGCCGGCCCGGTGCATTCCGCCGCGCTGGTGGTGGTGGGTGAGCTGACCTGGCCGATCATCAACCTGCGCGTGGACTGGGCCGATGAAGCCCCCATCGGTCAATTGCAAACACTGTGGGACGCCTACCGTCCGCAAATGCAGGACTACATCGACCGCGCCCTTGCCCCTGATCGCTCCCCAGGCTATGGCGTGGCCGGAGACGAGCGATGAGCCGCAGCCGCGAGTTGTTGCAGACGCTGGTGGGGTTCGATACCACCAGCCGCGAGTCCAACCTGCAGTTGATCGAGTTCGTGCGCGACTACCTGGAGGGGTTCGGCGTGGCCAGCGAGCTGATCTACAACGCGTCGCGCAGCAAGGCTAACCTGTTTGCCAGCGTCGGCCCGGTGGAATTGCCCGGCATCGTGTTGTCGGGGCATACCGATGTGGTGCCGGTGGATGGACAGCCCTGGACGCTGCCGCCGTTTCAACTGACCGAGCGTGACGGCAAGCTGTACGGGCGTGGCACCGCCGACATGAAAGGCTACATCGCCTGCGTGCTGGCGCTGGTGCCGGAGTTGGTCGAGGCGCGGTTGCGCCTGCCGGTACACATCGCCCTGTCTTACGACGAAGAAGTCGGCTGCCTCGGGGTACGCTCGCTGCTCGACGTGTTGGCGCAACGTCCGGTGAAGCCGATGCTGTGCATTATTGGCGAACCGACCGAGCTCAAACCGGTGCTCGGCCACAAGGGCAAGCTGGCGATGCGCTGCGATGTGCAGGGCGAGGCGTGCCACTCGGCGTATGCACCGTCCGGCGTGAATGCGATCGAGCATGCCGCCGAGTTGATCGGCGAACTGGGGCGCATTGGCCAACGCTTGCGTGAGCACCAGGACCCTCGCTTCGATCCGCCGTTCAGCACCGTGCAAACCGGCGTGATCAGCGGCGGCAAGGCCCTGAATATCGTGCCCGCCGACTGCCGGTTTGATTTCGAAGTACGCGCCCTGCCCTCGACGGATCCCGGTGAAGTGGCGCACGAACTGCACACCTACGCCATGCAGCAGGTACTGCCGCGCATGCAGGCCGTGAGCACGCAGAGTTCGATCCGGTTCACCGAGTTGTCCGCCTACCCGGGCTTGGTCACCGATGAGCACAGCCATGCCGCGCAATTGATTGCGGCGTTTTGCGGCTCCAGTGAGTTTGGCACCGTGGCATTTGGCACTGAGGGTGGGCTGTTTGATGCAGCGGGTATTCCCACCGTGGTGTGCGGGCCAGGCAGCATGGACCAGGGGCACAAGCCGGATGAGTTTGTGAGCGTGGAGCAGCTCAGCGGCTGCGACGCAATGCTGAAGCGGATGCTGGACTCGCTACGCATGTGAATACACCACAAATCAAATGTGGGAGGGGCAAGCCCTAAGTTAAGGCTTTTTGTAGGAGCGAGCTTGCTCGCGAAAAACTCACAGGCACCGCGTTTATTCAGGAAGCACGCGTTATCGTTGACATTTTTCGCGAGCAAGCTCGCTCCTACAGAGGGCGGTGTACGCTTAACTGACTGGCATTAGGGCAAGCCCCCTCCCACATTGGGCTCTGTGTTTATCCGAGCAATCGGGCGAGTTCTTCGCGACAGTAATCGACGAACAACTGCACCGGTTTGGTCAGCGGCGCGCGCTTGAGCCACACCGCCGACAACCCCGAGCCAGTGACGGTTTCCGCCAGCGGGATACACACCACCTTCTGCCCATCATAGGTGTACTCGCTGAACGGCTTGGTCACCAGGATCGAAAACCCGAACCCGCGCCCCACCATGCCCCGCACCATCTCGATCGACGGCGAGCTGAACACGATATTCGGCGTCAACCCACGCTCATCAAAGATGCTCACGAAGTAAGTCCGGCTCGGCAGCACGTCCAGCAGAATCATCGGCTCCAGCACCAGGTCGACCAACGACACCTTGGCCTGCCGTGCAAAACGGTGATCGGCCGGCAACAACGCGTATGGCTGCTGCGGCGGCATCAAGGGCGTGGTTTCGATGGCGCCGCCCAGGTCGTGCTCGAACAGCATCGCCACATCGATGGTGCCCGCCGTCAGCGCCTGCACCAACTCCTGTTGCTCACCGTCACGCAGGCGGATTTCCACCCCCGGCCAGCGTGTCTTGAACCCGGCGATCAGGCGCGGCAGGTACAACGGCGCCACGGTTTCAAAGCAGCCGATATCGATCTGCCCGGCCACCACATCATTGTCGGCCAAGGCGTTCTGTTCGAACTCATGGGCCACCCGCAGCAGCTCCAGCGCCTTGCGATAGAACCGCGCGCCGCTGGGGGTCAGCGACACACCCTGGGCGTGATGGCGGATAAACAACTGCACACCAAAACTGTCTTCCAGCTGCTTGATGGCGGTGGACACCGACGGCTGGGCGATATACAGCTTGCGCGACGCCTCGGCGACGCTGCCGCATTCGGCGGTGGTGACGAAATATCTGAGTTGGCGCAGGTTGTAGGCAGCCATCGGGGCCTCCGAAAACGGGGGTTTTCGCCCCAAAAACGTGCAAGAAAAACCGGCTTATTTCATCGATTCAAGCCCATGCAACATACCGGAGCAAAAACCGCCGCGAGATACTTTTTTTAAGGTCTATAGCAACAAACTTACTAATTTACCTCCCCGTGCCCATTGCAGATGATCACTCCAACAACAAAGCGCCGCCGTTGCTGCGCACAGCGAAGTACGTCCACGTACTCACCTTGCCTTGGAGCTCGTCATGGTTACCACTGCAACATCCTCCGCCCCGCTTATCGAAAAACACACGATTGGATACGTGCCCCCGGAAGATCGCCATGGAAAGGTAAGAGACCTGTTCACCCTGTGGTTCGGCGGCAACATCGCGCCGCTGCCGATCGTCACCGGCGCATTGGGGGTGCAGTTGTTCCACCTCAACCTGGTATGGGGCATCGTCGCCATCCTGGTCGGCCATCTGGTCGGCGGTGTGTTGATGGCACTGCACTCGGCCCAGGGCCCGCAAATGGGCATTCCGCAAATGATCCAGAGCCGTGCCCAGTTCGGCTCCCTCGGCGCGTTGCTGGTGGTGGTGATTGCCGGCGTGATGTATATCGGCTTCTTCGCCTCCAACATCGTGCTGGCCGGCAAATCCTTGCATGGCGTGGTCGATGCGGTGCCGGTGCCCGTCGGCATCGTGATCGGCGCCATTGGTTCGGGCATCATCGGCATCATCGGCTATCGCTTCATTCATGTGCTCAACCGCATCGGCACCTGGGTACTCGGCGCCGGCATCGTGCTGGGCTTCGGCTACATCTTCACCCATGTGCAGACCACTGATTTCCTGACCCGCGGCAGCTTCAACATTTCCGGTTGGCTGGCCACCGTTTCCCTCGCCGCGCTGTGGCAGATCGCCTTTGCGCCGTACGTTTCGGATTATTCCCGCTACCTGCCGGCCGATGTGCCCGTCGCGTCCACCTTCTGGACCACCTACCTGGGCTCCGCGCTGGGTTCGAGCCTGGCCTTCATCTTCGGCGCCGTCGCCGTGCTCGCCACCCCCGTGGGCATGGACACCATGGACGCCGTCAAGCTCGCCACCGGCGCCATCGGCCCGCTGATGCTGGTGCTGTTCCTGCTCAGCGTGATCAGCCACAACGCCCTCAACCTGTACGGCGCGGTGTTGTCGATCATCACCCTGGTGCAGACCTTCGCCTACCGCTGGATCCCTACGGCGAAAAGCCGCGCGGTGATCTCGGTGGTGGTGCTGGCCGCCTGCGCGATTGCGGCGGTATTCGCCTCCAAGGACTTCATCGGCCACTTCGTCGACATGGTGCTGGTGCTGCTGGTGGTCCTGGTGCCGTGGACGGCGATCAACCTGATCGACTTCTACGCGATCCACAAAGGCCAATATGACATCGCCTCGATCTTTCGCGTGGATGGCGGGATCTACGGCAAGTACAACCCACAAGCGCTGCTGGCGTATGCGGTGGGGATCGCGGTGCAGATTCCGTTCATGAATACGCCGCTGTACGTCGGGCCGATTTCCGAACACATCAACGGCGCGGATCTGTCCTGGGTGGTGGGGTTGGTGGTGACATCGCCGTTGTACTTCTGGTTGGCGAGCCGGGACAGTGCGTATAAGCGCCGGATGGAGGGGGGCAAGTTGGCGGCGGGGGTCTGATACAAACGCTCGGTTGCGCCCCTGACTAAGGCCCGTATGTCGAACTCGATCAAAACTGTGGGAGGGGGCTTGCTCCCGATAGCGGTGGATCAGTCACTGGTGGAGTGAATGACCTACCGCTATCGGGAGCAAGCCCCCTCCCACATTGGACCTTCATACATCAGGCAGACCTGGCAGCCACCTCAGCGGCGCGCTACCAACTCCCCGACGCCCCACCGCCGCCACTGGAACCCCCACCACCGGACGAGCTGCTGCTGGAACTGGAGCTTGAACCGCTGGAACTCGAACCCGACCCACCGCCAGACCCCGATCCCGAGCCCTCGCCGACCTTGCCGAAAATAATCAGCGCCACGAACGAAGCGATAGGAAACGCCAGCAGCCAACCGTCGCGACCGTCATCCAGCATCCACCCGGCCACCCCATAGACGGCGACTGCCGCCAGCAGCCGCACGACAAAGCCTGTGCGGCTGGTCCTCCAGGTGTGCCTCATGATCATCAACAGCAGCAGATACAACCCCAACACCACCAACACAGCCAGCGGCCACGCCAGCCAATGGATAAAACTGACGTTCACATACCGATCCGCCACCCCCAACGCGGCGCTGTAGACCAGCAGCCCGACCACGCCGTAAAACAGCGGCCGTAGCTGCCACAACGCGCCGAAGGTGGCGCCGCCAATCAACAGGGTCAGCGGTATTACAAACAGAAACATCGGCCATTCCCGACCACCGCCCAGCAGCGCCAGCAATAACGTGGCCGCCACGGCGACGATCAAGGCCTTGCGCCAATGCACCTTGCCGGCGGCGAGCAGCGCCCCAATGAGGCCGCCCAGGACAAACGCCGCCAGTACCGCGATGATTTGTGGATTGATCCCAGGCCCGGCCACTTTGGGCAGGTCGCCGCCGTCCACCAGCACGGTCAGGGCGTCCACACCCTGTTGAACGCCGCCGGCAAAGTCGCCCTGGCGAAATGCCGGGGTGATGCGCTCTTCGATGATGCGATGGGCCAGCAGGTCGGTGACCGTACCTTCCAGGCCATAGCCCACTTCAATGCGCACGGTGCGGTCCTCCTTGGCCACCACCAGCAGGATGCCGTCGTCGACGTCCTTGCGCCCCAGCTTCCAGGCGCGGAACAGTTGGTTGGCGTAGTCTTCGATGCCGGTGTCGCCGGTGCTGGGCACCAGCAATACCGCGAGCTGCGCGCCTTTGCGCTGCTCAAGGTCAGCCAGTTGCTGCTTGAGGCGCAAGACGCTGCCCGCGTCGAGGGTGTTTGTCAGGTCTATGACCCGCTTATCCAGCGCAACGCCGATGGGCAACGTGTCGGCCTGGGCGGTGCTCCACAGACTGGCAAACACCAGGGCCAGCAAACTCAAGACGGATTGCCGCAGCATCAGCATCATGTATTGTTACCTGAAGTTTCTTCCTGAAGGCGCCGACTTTACCTTATCTACGCGCAAACGCGACCCAGGGCCAGCGACTCTCTAACGTGCGAACTGGCCAGGGTGCATGGCGGCGATGTGGCGGTGAACTCCTGCGCGACGCGCGGCACCACGTTCAGCGTGACGTTCCAGGCAGGTACGCCGCACCCTGCATGATCGGCTCGACGCTGCCCGTCAATACCACCCCGCCCTGCCCGTCCCATTGCACCGTCAGGGTTCCGCCATCGCATTCGACCTCCACTTTGTCATCCAGCAGCCCGCGTCGAACGCCATTGACCACCGCCGCGCAGCAACATGACCCGGAACCCAGCGGTACGCCGCCGCCACGCTCCCAGATTCGCAGGCGGATACGGTTACGCTCGAGCACCTGCACGAAATGCACATTGGTCCTGGCCGGGAACAGCGGGTGATATTCCAGAACCGGGCCCACCGCTTCGACATCCACCGCAGCGATGTCCTCCACGAAGAACGTACAGTGCGGATTGCCCATGCCGCAGGCGGCCGGCTCACCGTCGATGGGCAGCACGCGGGTGTCCATCGCCCGCGCCAGCGGCACCGCCTCCCACGCCAACGAAGGTTCGCCCATGTCCACCGACACCCGCTGCCCGTCCACGCGTACGCAGGTGAGTAACCCACGGTCGGTACGCAGCACCACGGCATGGGTGCCGGCCTCATGCATCAAGCGGTCGGCCACGCCTCGTGTGGCGCTGCCACAGGTTTGCAGCGGCGTGCCGTCGCAGTTCCAGAACTGAATGCGGGCGGCGGCGTCGTCACAGTCGAACATGACCGCGAGTTGATTGAAACCGATGCCGGTGTGCCGGTCGCCCAGGCGTCGGGCGATCTGCGCCGTGATAGGGTTATCCTGGCCACGGCGGTCGATGATGATGAAGTCGTCGCCGTGGGCGTGCATTTTCACGAAGGGCAAGGTCATGAACGGTCCTGTAGTCGAACGAAACAGCCCCACTCTAACACCCCGTAGCAGCGAGGAGATGGACCATGCTTATCGTATTCAGCGGCCTGCCCGGCACCGGCAAGACCACGATTGCCCGGGAGCTGGCCCGGCAGATGGGTGCGGTTTACCTGCGCATCGACGTGATCGAGCAATCGTTGCGGGAGGCTGGCGGGTTGGCGGGCGATGTGGGTGCCAGCGGTTATGGCGTGGCGAATGCGTTGGCACTGAGTAATGTGCGGCTGGGGCAACGAGTGATCGCTGACTGTGTGAACCCGGTGAGGGAGAGCCGCGAGGCTTGGCGAGGCGTAGCGCGGGCGGCGGGCGTTGAGCTGGTCGATATCCAGGTAATTTGTTCTGATCAGCAGGAGCATCGGCGCAGGGTCGAGAGCCGTGAAAGCGATATTCCAGGGTTGCTGCCGCCGACTTGGCAGTCGGTGCTGGCACATGAATACGAAGCCTGGGATGAGCCGCCGTTCCTGCTCGATACGGCGCGGCTCACACCCGCACAGGCCATCGCGTCGGCCCGCGCACTGCTTGATCGTCCCCACGCTCCGCGTGGGCATGCAGCCCGTGACGCTCTGCGTCACCTGCGCAAGGGGACGCGGAGCGTCCCAGGAGGCATTCCCACGCGGGAGCGTGGGAACGAGCCCTGACAGAGGGTTGGCGTCAGCCGGGGAAGTTGGCGCGCAACGCCTCCAGGCCATCGTTGTACACGCCGGCAAACAACGTCTCCGCCGCTGCATCCGTGGTGCCCTCGGCCGGCGTGAACACGCCGGACCAGGTTACTTTGGCAGACGATTCGGTCAGCGCTTCAACCTGCACGGTCGCCAAGTATGCGCTCACCGGAAACGGCGACTGCTCAATGGTGTAGCTGTAGGTGCGCGCCACGTTGTCGAAGGTCTGCAACCGCTCAACAATCTGGCCGCCATCGGCGGTGTGCAGGTGACGCACGCGGCCACCGTCGCTCGGCTCGCTCTTGGCGATGAAGGGCAGCCAGTCAGGCAGGCTGTTGAAGCCACCGATGAGTTTCCAGACCTGGTCAGCCGACGCAGGGATTTCAATCACAGAAGACGCTGTTGCCACGATAAATACTCCAGACCGTTAAAAAATCAGATCGCCATGCTGTCGACAACACCACCGTCGACCCGCAATGCGGCGCCGGTAGTGGCAGACGACAGCGGTGAAGCAATGTACGCCACCAGGTTGGCCACTTCATCCACATTCGCCGCGCGCTGGATGATCGAAGTCGGCCGCGCGTTGCGTACGAACACATCGGCCTCGTCCCGCGCGGTGCGCCCGGATTGTTGCGTGGCGTCCTTGAGCATGTGCTCGAGGCCATCGGTGAACGTCGGCCCCGGCAGGATCGCGTTGACCGTCACACCGGTACCTGCCAGGCGCTTGGCCAAACCATGGGACACTGCCAGATTGGCGCTTTTGGTCACGCCATAATTGATCATGTCTGCCGGGGTCGCCACGCCGGATTCAGACGACACAAAGATCACCCGCCCCCAGCCCTGCTCGACCATGCCGGGTACGTAATGCCGCGCCAGGCGCACGCCGGAGATCACGTTGACTTCATAGAAGCGCGTCCATTCACTGTCCGGTGCCTCGAAGAAATCCACATCATTGAAGATGCCCAGGTTGTTGACCAGGATATCGGCGCGGGGTTCGGCGGCGAACAGTGTCTCGGCGCCTTCGACCGTGCCCAGGTCGGCCACGCACCCGCGCAGATCGGCGCCTGGCACCGCCTGGCGGATGCTCGCCAGTGCAGCGTCGACTTTGCCGCTGTCACGCCCGATCACCACCACGGTGGCACCGGATTGCGCCAGGGCCTGGCTGATGCCCAGGCCGATCCCGGCCGTGCTGCCGCTGACGATGGCTACTTTGCCGCTCACATCGATTTTCATGGTTGAACTCCTGAAGTTAAAGCGGCAGAGGCGCGCGAAGCGAGATCAACTGCGCATCGCGCAACGCCTGCCAGAAGGCTGCTGGAATCTGCTCAGACAACGCCGCCACGTCTTCGGCAATACGCCCCGGACGACTGGCACCGGGAATCACCGCGGCCACGGCCGGGTGAGCCAGGGAAAACTGTAGCGCAGCGGCCTTGACGCTGACGCCAAACGCTTGGGCAATCGCCTTGATCTGCTCGACTTTGCCGATGATCGCCGGGCTGGCCTGCTGGTATTCAAAGTGCGCACCGCCGGCAAGGATGCCGGAGCTGTAGGGGCCACCGACCACGATCTCAACGTGCTGTGCGAGGGCCGCGTCCATCAGGCGCTGCAAGGCTCGGTCGTGGTCGAGCAGGGTGTAGCGACCAGCCAGCAGAAAGCCGTCGGGTTGGGCTTCGGCCAGTTCCAGCGTCAGCTCGCACGGTTCGACGCGGTTCACACCCAGGCCCCAGGCCTTGATTACGCCTTCTTCGCGCAAGCGCGTCAGCACCTTGAACGCGCCGGTACGGGCCTGGTTGAAGTACTCCAGCCACTGATCGCCGTAGAAATCCTGGGCAATGTCGTGAATCCACACGATGTCCAGGCGGTCGGTGCGCAGGCGCTCAAGGCTGTCTTCGATCGAGCGCAAGGTGGCGTCGGCGCTGTAGTCATTGAGCATTTTGTTCGAACGGCCGTGCTCGAACACGCCGCTTTTCTCGCCCAGGTCACGGGCGCTGTCTTCGACCTCGTCGAGAATCACCCGGCCGACCTTGGTGCTGAGCACATAGTCGTCGCGGTTGTAATGGGACAAGGCCTGGCCCAAGCGGATTTCCGATAACCCCGAACCGTAGAACGGCGCGGTATCGAAATAACGCACGCCGTGATTCCAGGCGGCCTCGACGGTGGCCTGGGCTTCTTCTTCAGGAATCGCGCGGAACATATTGCCCAGCGGTGCGGTGCCAAAGCCCAGGACGCCGGGCAGTTTGTCTTTCAAGCTCATGGTGGTTCCTCAATCGGTTCAGGGTCGCGATGACCGTTGAGCAGATCCTAGATTGCCTGGATCGGACCGTCCAAGACATACTACGACCTACTTGAGTCCCGATAGGTCTTACATGATTGATCTACGCCAACTGCGCTACTTCGAAGTGGTCGCCGAAGAACAACACGTCGGCCGCGCCGCCGAGCGCCTGCACATCTCCCAGTCACCGTTGAGCCGGCAGATCGCCCAGCTTGAAGAGCGCCTGGGCCTGACGCTGTTCGAACGCAGCCAGCAACGCATCCGCCTGACCCGCGACGGCGAGACCTTCCTCGCCGAAACCAAGGCGCTGCTGACCCACGCCAACCGGCTGGAGTCCCTGGGCAAGCGCCTGGGCCGGGGGGAAGAAGGCGGTTTGTGCATCGGCTATATCGAGAACGCCATGCACGCCGGGGTATTGCCCACTGCCTTGCGCGTGCTGCGCGATGACCGGCCTAACGTGCATATCAAGCTGTATAACCTGCCCTCCCTTGAACAGTTGGAAGGCCTGCGCCAGCGCAGCCTGGACATTGCCCTGGTGGGCGAACCACCAGTGGCCGACGACCCGGACCTGACTGCCCGCCAGGTGCTCGATGAACCCATGCTGCTGGCCTTGCCCGAACATCACCCGCTGACGCAGCAACACGAGCTGTTGCCCGAGCACCTGGCCGACCAACAATGGATCGGCGTACAGCGCAAACCCGGCGCCAGCCCGGCTGACGACTTTGTCGCCGCGTGCATCCGTGCCGGTTTCACCCCACAGATCCCCATGGAAGCCAGCGAGCCCTTCACCGCCTTGGGCCTGGTGGCCTCCGGACTGGGCGTAGCCATGGTCCAAAAAGGCCTGAGCCGCAACGCACCGCCGGGCGTGGTGTTGCGCGAACTGCCTTGGCTTAGCTACACCACCCCGCTGTGGGCGGCCTGGCACCGGATCAACCTGCGGCCGCTGGTGGAGACGTTTCGCAAAGTGCTGACCGAACCCCAAGGCTGACGCAATCCAAACTGTGGGAGGGGGCTTGCTCCCGATAGCGGTGGGTCAGTCAGCTCATCTATGGCTGATATACCGCAATCGGGAGCAAGCCCCCTCCCACAGTTTGACCGAGTCCATACTGGCATCTTGTAAATTCCCGCACTTCCCCCTAGCTTATGCGCCCCCCCGCCCAGCGCTTTAAGGCCTTGCCCCATGGTTTTGCGTTTTCGTCCCGTCGTCACTTCACGTTTCGCCCTTGGCCTGTTGTTCAGTGGAGGCATCGGTCACAGCCTGGCGGCGCAGGTTGAACTGCCGGCGGTGCAGATCCAGGGCCAGGATGAGGCCGGCTATCGCACGCAAACCGCCGCGGTCGGTGGCTTCGATGAGGCGCCCCTGCTCGATACGCCCGCCTCGATCAGCGTGATCAACGCCGCGCTGATCAAGGACCAGCAGGCCCGCCTGCTCAGTGAGGTGCTGCGCAATGACGCCTCGGTGGGCGACAGCTACGCGCCGATCGGCTATTACGAAAACTTCGTGGTGCGCGGCTTCTCGCTGAATGCGGCCAGCAGCTACAAGATCAATGGGCGCACCATCACCGGCGAGCAGAACGTCGCCCTGGAAAACAAGCAACAGGTGGAAGTGCTCAAGGGCCTGGCCGGGTTGCAAAGCGGGATTTCCGAGCCCAGCGGGGTGATCAACTACGTGACCAAGCGCCCCGAGGACGTGCGTTCGGTGACGGTGTCCAGCGATGATCGCGGCAGCGGTTATGTGGCCACCGATGTCGGCGGCTGGTTCGGCAGTGAACAGCAGTTCGGCCTGCGCGCCAACGTCGCCCACGAGGATCTGAATTCGTACGTGGAGCATGCCAACGGCCAGCGCGATTTTGTGTCCCTGGCCTTCGACTGGAATATCAGCCCGGATGCCGTGCTGCAACTGGATGCCGAATACCAGAACAAACAGCAGCGTTCGGTGCCGGGTTATCAATTGCTCGGCGGTACCGAGGTACCCCACGACGCCTCGCCGAAAAAGCTGCTTGGCCACCAGACCGGTTCCAGACAAGTGGGCATCGACTCACTGAACCTCAACGGCAAATTCGAATACCGTTTCAGCGATCAGTGGAAAGGCAACATCAGCGCGGCGCGCAGCAAGGTGGTGATTGACGATTACAGCTCATTTGCGTGGGGCTGCTACGGCTCGGCCAGCTGCAGCTCGGCAAGCGTGCCGAACTACTTCAGCCCCGAAGGCAATTACGACGTCTACGACTACCGCAGCCCTGACGACACGCGGCGTGACGACGAAGTCCAGGCCGCCATGACCGGCCTGTTCGACACCGCAGGCATAGGCCATGAGCTGACCTTCGGCACCAGCGCGTTTCGCCGGGTGATCGACAAGCGCAAGTCGGTCAATGAGCTCATTGGCACCGCCAATATCGACGCAGATGCGCCGAGCTTCCCGCCGACTGACAAACCGTTGAACGACAGCCACCGCAACCTCGACAGCCGCCAATACGGCCTGTTCGTCACCGACCGCATTCGCTTCAACGAGCAATGGCAAACCATCCTCGGCGGCCGCGAAGTACGCCTGGACGAAACAGCCTTCGACGGCGTCACCGGCAACCAGGCCCGCCACACCCAACAGTATGTGTTCCTGCCGCAGGCTTCGTTGATCTACAAACCGATTGAAAACGTCTCGCTGTACACCAGCTATAGCAAAGGGCTGTCCCTGGGCGGCACCGCGCCCTGGTTTGCGAATAACGCCGATGAAACCCTGGCGCCTACCACCTCACGGCAGATCGAAGCCGGGGTGAAATACGACTGGCGCCGCATCAGCTTCGCCGCCGCTGTGTTCCAGACACGCCAGGCCTATCAGTACGCGAAGCCCGAAGACGGCGAGTTCACCTACGTGCAACAAGGCGAGCAGAAAAACACCGGGATCGAAGTGTCGGC
This sequence comes from Pseudomonas sp. R4-34-07, assembly GCF_003852375.1. Lineage (NCBI taxonomy): Bacteria > Pseudomonadati > Pseudomonadota > Gammaproteobacteria > Pseudomonadales > Pseudomonadaceae > Pseudomonas > Pseudomonas sp. R4-34-07. The sequence continues at coordinate 3,478,806 of NZ_CP027760.1, forward strand.
CAACGGCTGGGCCACCGAGCGCCTGCAGGTTTCCACCAGCGTCGCGGCGATCCGGGCGCGGGTGAACGGCAGCGGTACGCCGGAATACGAAGAGCACCAGGCGATCAACGTGCCCAAACTGCGCGCCAGTGTGTATGCCGACTATGCGCTGCCTTGGGTCAATGGCTTGGCGGTGCTCGGCGGTGTGCAATACAGCGCCAAAAAGTACGCCAACCGCAACGGCACTGTGCAAGTGGGCGATTATGCGGTGGTCAATATCGGCAGCCGCTATACCACCCGGGTCGATGGCTATGAAACGGTGTTTCGCCTGAGCGTCGACAACCTGTTCGACAAGCGCTACTGGCGCGACGCGGGCGAATACATGGGCGATGACTACCTGTTCCAGGGCGCGCCGCTGACGGCGCGCCTGAGTGCCTCGGTGAATTTCTAAGGGTTACTTGGGCATCTTGCGAAAGCCAACGGCCAGGCGATTCCAGCTGTTGATGGTGGCGACCGCCACGCTCAGGTCAACCTGTTCCTGCGGGCTGAACTCAGCGGCCAGTGCGTTGAAGTCTGCGTCCGGGGCGTGGGTCTCGCTGAGCAGGGTCAGGCTTTCGGCCCAGGCCAGGGCGGCGCGTTCACGCGGGGTAAAGAACGGCGTTTCACGCCAGGCCGACAGGGTGTACAGGCGGCGCTCGGTTTCGCCGCCCTTGCGTGCGTCGGCAGTGTGCATGTCGAGGCAGAATGCGCAGCCGTTGATCTGCGAGACGCGCAGGCGCACCAGTTCCAGCAGCGGCAGTTCGATGGACAGTTTGCCGACCGCCGCCTCGAGGGCAAGCATGGCTTTCATGGCGTCGGGGGAAGCGGTGTAGAAATCGGTACGGGTTTGCATGGTGGAACTCCAGAACGGTGGGATTGGTGAGCAGATTAGTCACCTGGGCGTTCTGGAGAAATAGCCAATCCGGGCGAAGAACAGGTGACCAATCTACAGGCCACGATTCTTCAACCACTGCAGGAAACCCTTCTTCACCGGCACCACCGGCGCGTCCTCGGTCAGCGCCTGGGCGGCATGCACGCGGAAATCCAACAGCGCCTTCATGGCTTCGCCGATGTCATGCCGTGCATCCAGGCAGGGCTTGAGGTATTCGTTTTCGATGCGGTACAGGGTGCAATAAGTCTTGGCGGTGAAGTCCGCCAGCGTGGCCTGGTCGGACAGGATGCCGGACTCGCCAATCACCTCCCCCGGTCCCATGCGCCCGGCTTCGAACTTATGGCCACCCTTGAGCAACATCACCGAAACCACGCCGGATTCAATGATGAACAAATGGTCGCTGACCTCCCCCGCCGGCAGGATCATGTCACCGGCGCGGTAGGTGTGCAGGGTCATGTTCTGGCTGAAGGTGTCTTTTTCCTCCTGGCGCAGCGTGGAAAAGATCGACGAACGCTCAAGCAAGGCTCGCGCGCCGGAGACCGTGGCGGGCGTGCTGCCTTCGGTGGCAGACAACAGGCCCACGCCCGCCGCCTGCAAGTGCCGGAATGCCAGGTCGTAAAGCTGGTTGCGCACTTCGCGCTTGAGGCCCATGGCCGGCACGAAGCCACTGATTTCATACTCCACGCCGCCACTGCTCGACACCTTGAACGCCACGCTGGGCGCCGGCTTGGCCAGCAGCGCCCGGCAGCCCTGCATCGCCCGCTCGAGGGCCTCGATCACCGTTTGCGGGCGCGCATGGGGGCTCACTTGCAGGCTGACCGCCAGGCCGAACATATCCGCCGGGCGCGAGAAGTTGATGATCTTGGCCTTGGCCGCCAGGGAATTGGGGATAACCGCCAGGCTGCCCTGGGACGTCTGCAAGCGCGTGGCGCGCCAGTCGATATCGGTGACGCGGCCTTCGGTGCCGTCAATGGAGATCCAGTCGTCGATCTGGTAAGGCTTGGTGGTGTTGAGGACGATCCCGGAAAACACGTCGCTCAGGGTGCTTTGCAGCGCCAGGCCGACGATGATCGCCACGGCGCCCGAGGTGGCGAGCACGCCTTTGACCGGCAGATCAAGCACGTAAGCCATGGCGGCGATGATCGCGATCAGGAAAATCACGGCGCCCATCAGGTCCTGCAACAACCGCCCGGTATGGCCGACCCGCTGCATCATCACCGCGCCGAGCAATACCGTGAGGGTGCGCGCGGCGAACAGCCACCAGCCGATCTGCAACGCGGTGGCCGCCAGGTGCAGGGTGGTGTCATCGGCGTAGGGCGCCGCTTGCATGGGGTTCATGCCGTCGTTGAACAACACCGCACTGAACACCGCAAAGATCACCAGCCGCGCCGCGAGCTTCCAGTTGGCGAGGTTGGGCGAGATAAGGCGCCACACAGCGATGTCGATAAGGATCAGCGCCACGGCGCACAACATCGGGTGAACAGCGATAAATGAGGGCATCCAGGCGACTCCAGGGCGAATGCCGAGAAGATCGCATGAAATGACGATGGCGGGTATAGCGCTGGAAAAAATGTGGGAGGGAGCGAGCCCTAATGCCAGTCAGTCAAGGCGACACCGAACCTGTGGCGAGGGAGCTTGCTCCCGCTGGACTGCGCAGCAGTCCCATTGTTTGGGGCCGCTTCGCGCCCCAGCGGGAGCAAGCTCCCTCGCCACAAGTTAGCTCTCGCTCCTGCTACTTCTTAACTGACTGGCATTAGGGCAAGCCCCCTCCCACGGGCTGTCAGGCCTGCATCCGCCCGAACTTGCCCGACTGGAAGTCGGCAAAGGCCTGGTGGATTTCCTGCTCGGTGTTCATCACGAACGGCCCGTGGCCGACGATGGGTTCGTCGATCGGCTCGCCGCTGAGCAACAGCACCTTGGCGTCGTCATTGGGCTCAAGGGTGAGCCGGTCACCGTCACGCTCGAACAGTGCCAGTTGCCCTTGGCGCGCGACTTCCTCGCCATTGATCAACACCGTTCCGCTCAGGATCACAAGCGCGGTGTTACGCCCGGCGTGCAGGTCCAGCGTAACGGCCTTACCGGCCTTCAGGCGCAAGTCCCACACGTCAATCGGTGTGAAGGTACGCGCAGGCCCTTGAGTGCCGGCGAACTCACCGGCGATCAAGCGCAGTTGCCCCGCGTCGCCCGGCAGCCCCAACACCGGAATCTCGCCATCGACAATGGTCTGGTAACCGGCGTCGGCCATTTTGTCCTTGGCGGGCAGGTTGACCCACAGTTGCACCATCTCCAGCGGCCCGCCTTTGCGCGCGAAAGCTTCAGAATGAAATTCTTCATGGAGAATGCCTTTGGCGGCTGTCATCCATTGCACGTCACCCGGGCCGATTTTGCCGCCGGCACCGGTGGAGTCGCGGTGCTCGACTTCGCCGTCATAGACGATGGTCACTGTTTCAAAGCCGCGATGGGGGTGCTGACCGACACCGCGACGTGTTTCGGTAGGCGTGAAATCGGCCGGGCCGGCGTGGTCCAGCAACAGGAAGGGGCTGATGTGTTTGCCCATCGTGTCGTAGGAAAACAGGGTGCGCACCGGAAAGCCGTCGCCGACCCAATGGGCGCGGGGGCTGGTGTAGATACCGATCAGTTTTTTCATGGTGTACCTCCAAAGTGCATACACCATAAGTCTCCCGACCGTTGAGCACTAGCCGGCGAACGCGGCTTTGAGCGTTCTATGTATAGGACAATGCCTTCGGCGTGCGCTGGCGCAACAGGTGGAACGCGACGAAGGCCGCGACGGCAAAAACGGCTTGAATGACGATCATCGGTGTCGCGCTGCCATCACGTAAATGGCTCAACAGCACGCCGCTGCAGGTGGCCCCGAACATCTGCGCAAACCCCATCAACCCGGCCGCCAGCCCGGCGCGATGGGCGTTGGGCATTACCCCGCCCGTGACCGCACCGGGCAGCACCAGCCCGCCCCCGAGCGTGGCCAGGGCGATGGGTAGGTCCAGGCCGGCCATCGAGAGCCCGAACAGCACATAAATCACCAGAGCCAACACCCCACCGGCCGCCACCAGCGTCACGCCCATCGTCACAATCCGCTGCGGTCCCAGGCGCAAAATGTTGCGCCGGGTATAGGTGGAACCGACGATCAGCATCGACACGATCAGGCCAAAATTGATGCCGTACTCCAGGCTGCTCAACCCCAGCAGGTTGATGAATACCGCCGACGAACCGGCAATCACCGCAAACATCGCGCCGTAGGTACAAGCCAGCGCCACAGCATAGGCGCGGTACTGGCGGCCCTTGAGCAAATCCAGGTATTGCCCGCCGAGGGTGCGCCAATGTGCGGCCTTGGGATCGAGGTGAGGGTTGCTCTCGCGAAAGAACGCCACCGCCAGCAGCAACACGACGCTGCCGATGACCACAGCGAGCACGATGGGCGCGTGCCAACCGAACAGTTTGATCAGCAAGCCGCCCGCCATCGGCGCCATGACAATGGCATAGAGCATGCCGATCATGGTCAGCGCCAGGGCCGGGCCCGCCTCGGTTTTCCACACATCGCGTACCACCGTGCGCGCCAGCACCAACGCGGCGCATGCCCCCAGGCCCTGCAGCACGCGGGCGGCGATAAATTGCTGAATATCCGTCACCAGCAGCATCGACAGCGTCGCCAGCACGTACAGCGTGAGGCCACCAATCAATACCGGGCGGCGGCCGATACGGTCCGACAGCGGCCCGAACAGCAACTGCCCCAGACCGAACGCGGCCACAAATACCGACAGTGCCATCAACGCCGAGCCTGGCGGCGCCGCCAGCGCCTGCTCGATGGCGCCCAGGCCCGGGATGATCAATTGCGTCGAGACTTCACCCAGCGCTGTCAGCGCAACCAGTAAGAACAACAAGCGGCGCGAAGGTGCCGGGGCGTTTGCCATGGGGAATGTCCGGGGGCTGGATTAATTTATATTTCGACCATAATATGAGCGAAAAATTATGTCCATAATTTTTTGCCCTATGGCCACCCTGGAGTCCGTCATGTCGCCCTTTCCGCTTCGCCTCTTAACGCCCCTGGCTCTGTTGATGGTCCTCAGTGGCTGCAACAGCAAGGCCGATAGTGCCGCTCAAACCTCCCCGCCGCGTCCGGTACTGGCCGTCAAGGTCGAGGCTGGCGGCACCCAGCAAAGCGCGTACACCGGTGTGGTTGCCGCCCGTACCGAAAGTAACCTGGGCTTTCGGGTCAGCGGCAAGGTGATCGAACGCAAGGTCGATCCCGGCCAGCACGTCTCCCGGGGCGACACCCTGCTGGTGCTGGATATCGGCGATTTCGAACTGGCGTTGCGCTCGGCAAAAAACCGCGTCAACGCCGCCCAGGCGCAACTGCGCCAGCGCCGCGACGACGAAAACCGCTACCAGCGCCTGGCCAGTACCGGCGCGGTGTCGCGGCAAATCTTCGACCAGTCGGCGACCAACCTGCGCGTCGCCGAAGCGGAACTGGCGGCGGCGCAATCGGATGCCAGCCAGATCGAAAACCGGCGTACTTATAGCGTGCTCAAGGCCGATGGCGACGGCGTCATCACTGACGTCCTGGCCGATCGCGGCCAGGTGGTGGCCGAAGGGCAGATTGTCGCGCGCCTGGCCCATGACGGTGCCCGCGAAGCCATCGTCAACCTGCCCGAACAACAGCGCGCCCAGGCCGCGCAAAACGCCCTGGCCTTCCCCTTCGGCGCCCCGGACCAGGCCGTCACCGCTACCCTGCGCGAGTTGTCCGCCAGCGCCGACCCCACCACCCGCACCTACCGCGCGCGCTATGTGCTGCATGGCCCGCTCGAACGTTTCGCCCTCGGCTCCACCATCACCGTGCGCCTGCAAGGCAACGGCCAGGCCCAACAAACCCGCGTGCCCATCGGTGCGTTGCAGGATGCGGGGCAAGGCACCGGCGTATGGCTGATCGGTGAAGACAACCGGATCAGCTTCGCCCCGGTGAAAGTCGCCAGTCTCGGCCAGGAAGAGGCCCTGCTCGACAGCGGCGTCACGCCCGGCCAAACCATCGTCGCCCTCGGCGTGCACCTGTTGCACAGCGGTGACAAGGTACGCCTGCTGCCCGCCCAGGCGCTGGCCCTCAACCGCAAACAGGACCAATGAGCATGCGTGGAATCAACCTTTCGGAACTGGCGGTCAAGCACCGCGCCGTCACGCTGTTCCTGATCATCGCGATTATTGCTGCCGGGATCTTCTCGTTCGGCAAACTGGGGCGCGCCGAAGACCCCTCGTTTACCGTCAAGGTCATGACCATCACCGCCGCCTGGCCCGGCGCCACTGCCGAAGAAATGCAGGAACAAGTTGCCGACCGCCTGGAAAAGCGCCTGCAGGAACTGGACTATTACGACCGCGTCGAGACCATAGCCCAACCGGGCTTCGTCTCGATGCGCATGACCTTTCTTGAATCCACGCGCCCGAGCGAGATACAGGAGCTGTTCTACCAGACCCGTAAAAAGCTCAGCGACGAAGCCGCGAAACTGCCCAAGGGCGTGATCGGGCCGTTTTTCAACGATGAGTATTCAGACGTCTACTTTGCGCTGTACGCCCTGGAGGCGGAACACCTGCCCCACCGCCAGCAGGTGCAAATGGCCGAAGCGCTGCGCCAGGGCCTGCTCAACCTGCCGGGGGTGAAGAAGGTCAATATCCTTGGCGAGCAGGCCCAGCGCGTGTTTGTCGAGTTCTCCTATGAGCGCCTGGCGACCCTGGGCATCAAGCCCGAACAGATCTTCGCCGCCCTCGCCGCGCAAAACGCCGTGGCGCCCTCGGGCTTCGTCGAAACCGCCGGCGCCCGCGCCTACATCCGTATCGATGGCGCCTTCGACAGCCTGGCGCTGATCGAGAACGTGCCGGTGCAAGCCAATGGCCGCGTGCTGCGCATCGCCGATGTGGCCACCGTCAGGCGTGGCTATGAAGACCCGCCCAGCTACCGCATCCGCCACCAGGGCGACCCGGCGCTGATGCTCGGGGTGATCATGCAGAAGCATTGGAACGGCCTGGAACTGGACAAAAGCCTGCAGGCCCAGGAGGCCCGAATCCAGGCCGACCTGCCCCTGGGGGTAAATTTTGCCAAGGTGTCCGACCAGGCAAAAAACATCAGCCTGGCGGTGAACGAGTTCATGCTCAAGTTCTTCGTCGCCCTGGCGGTCGTGATGCTGATCAGCCTGTTGGCCCTGGGCTTTCGCGTGGGGTTGGTGGTGGCTGCGGCCGTGCCGCTGACGCTGTCGATCGTGTTCGTGATCATGCTCGTCACCGGCCGTGAATTCGACCGCGTCACCCTCGGCGCCCTGATCATTTCCCTGGGCCTGTTGGTGGACGACGCCATCATCGCCATCGAAATGATGGTGGTGAAACTCGAAGAAGGCTTTGACCGCATCCATGCGGCCACCTATGCCTGGAGCTCCACGGCGGCGCCCATGCTGACCGGCACGCTGGTAACGATCATCGGCTTTTTACCCGTGGGGTTCGCGCGATCCGGTGCCGGCGAGTACGCCGGGAATATCTTCTGGATCGTAGGCTTTGCCTTGATTTCATCCTGGCTGGTGGCGGTGGTGTTCACGCCGTATCTGGGCGTGAAGCTGTTGCCGCAGATCAAGCCGGTGCCCGGCGGGCATGATGCGATTTACGCCGGGCGCTATTACCAGAAACTGCGCGGCCTGGTGGAGGCCTGTGTGCGAGGGCGCTGGCTGGTGACCGGGCTGGTGGTGACGGCGTTTGTGCTGTGCGGCCTGGGGATGGCGGTGGTGAAGAAACAGTTCTTCCCCGACTCCGACCGTTCCGAGCTGATTCTGGAGGTGTACATGCCGCCCGGCAGCGCGTTCAAAAGCACCGAAGCGGTGGTGGCGCAGGTGGAAAAAGCCCTGCTGCAGGAACCGCAGACGAGCCTGGTCGACACCTATGTAGGTGGCGGCGCACCGCGCTTTTTCCTGTCGTTGAACCCTGAGCTGCCGGACCCGGCGTTCGCCAAGCTGATCGTGCAAACCCCGGATTCCCACGCCCGCGACGCCTTGAAAATGCGCATGCGCGAGCGCATCGCTGCCGGCGAGTTTCCAGCGGCGCGGGTGCGCGTCACGCAACTGGTGTTCGGCCCGCCGGTGCCATTCCCCGTGGTGTTCCGTGTGTCCGGGCCGGACCTGGACACGCTGCGCGGGCTGTCCGAGCAGGTGCGCCAAGTGGTGGCCGGCAACAAACTGACCCGCGACGCCTTTCTCGAATGGGGCGAGCGCGCCAGCGGTTACCGCCTGGTGCTCGACCAGGATCGCCTGCGCCTGCTGGGTTTCACCCCCGACGAGGTCAAGTCGCAGCTCAACGCCCTGCTCAGCGGCAACCCGATCACCGAAGTGCGTGAAGGCAACCGCACTGTGTCCGTGGTGGCCCGCGCCCAGGGCAGCCAGCGCGAAGACCTCGGCAACCTCAACAACATGACCCTGACCAACAGCGCCGGCACGTCGGTGCCGCTGGCCCAGGTCGGGCATTTCCAGGCAGTGATGGAAGAACCGATCCTCAAGCGCCGCAACCGCGCCACCACCGTGGAAGTGCGCGCCGACATCATCGACGGCGTACAACCACCCGATGTGGAAATGGCCGTGTACAAAGACCTGCAGCCGCTGATCGCCCAACTGCCCACCGGCTACCGGATCGACATCGGCGGCCCGGTGGAAGAAAGCGCCAAGGCCAACGTCGCCCTGGCGGCGCTGTTCCCGATCATGATCCTGCTGACCCTCACGGTGATCATGTTCCAGGTGCGCTCCTTTGGCGTGATGTTGATGGTCTTCGCCACCGCGCCGCTGGGCCTGATTGGCGCGGTGCCGACCTTGTTGCTGTTCAACCAGCCGTTCGGGTTCAATGCGATTCTCGGGCTGATCGGCATCGGCGGCATTCTGATGCGCAATACGCTGATCTTCACCGACCAGATTCGCCAGAACCAGGACCACGGCATGCCGATCCGCGAGGCCATCGTCGAGGCCACCGTGCGCCGAGCGCGGCCAGTGATCCTCACCGCACTGGCGGCGGCGCTGGCGTTCATTCCGCTGACGCTGTCGGTGTTCTGGTCATCCCTGGCCTACGTGCTGATCGGCGGGGTGCTGGTGGGCACGGTGTTGACGCTGCTGTTCCTGCCGGCGCTGTGCAGCCTGGTGCTGCGCGACAGGGTTGCTGAAACTTCCCACGTAACCGCCGGATAAGCTCTACTCCCCTGCCCTGAAAACCTCTGCAAAGTCCCTCGCCTGATTAAACAGCGCGAGGGAGTGCAGATGGTTTTTCCAGTGAGAGCCCTGATCGATGGGGCTCACCCATGATCGAAGCAACCGGCCGAGCCATTGGCTTTCTGGTGCTGGCCGCGATGGATTCAAAGACGCGGGACGTCGAATCCGTGCTCAGCGATTTTCGCGGCTGCCTCAACCACTACGATACCTGGGCACAGGGCTTTTTCAGCGCGTCGGCACTGGATGTGGAGCAGGTGTTCAAGGTCGGGAATGAGGTGGCGCTGGTCGCCCCGATCAACCGTTCGATCTTTCCTAGCAGCACCGTCGCTACATGCCAGGCCAACGGCACGCTGACGCTGGTGCATATGTTCCAGAGCTCGCGGTTCGTGCCGATCGGCAATACGCCGGTGATGTTGCAGCGCATCGATCCAGACGGTGGCCCGCTGGGCGAGCCGATCCATAAAACCATCGGCCCAAGCGGCATCCTCGAAGTCACCGAGTGCGACCGCAACCAGCGGTACCGGATCAGTTTCTACCCCGACGTTTCCTCGGCGCATTTCAAGGCGCTGTACGCCTCTTATCAGTCGGTCATCACGCCACTGGAAGGCTGGCTGCGCAGTGAATGGGACACCACCTTCGAACCGCTGTGGAAGAACTATTCCGAAGCGAATTTTCTCCAGCGCTACCTCTCGCTGCACCGCGCTTATGCCCAAGGCTTTGGCGAAGTTCTTTACTCGGTTTGGGACAACATCACGCAGTTACTCCAGTGGTTGTCCGACCCGCTGGCCAACGCTGAAAAGCTACTGCATTACCTTTCCCAGGACGAGCTTGAAAAGTTACTCGCGTTAAGTGCCGAGACCCTCGCCAAGGGTTTGCTGGTGCTCAGCGATGAGCCCTTGCTGTTCGTTCACCTGGCGGCCCTGGTCAGCTGGATGCGCATGCTGCCACCGCCGTATATGAACGAAATGCTCGGGTCGATTGGCGCCGAGATCGTCATCACCCTGTTATTGGGACTGGCGTCGGCCGGCATGGGTTTTGTAGTGCGCATCAGCACCAAAGTGCTGGCCGGCATCGAGTCACGTCGGGTGCGCAGGTGGCTGGAGCAGATAGCCGCGCAGTTCGGCACAGCTCGCTTGGAGGAGCACACCGAAGCGCTTAAGCCGGTGCTGCTGGGCAGTGCCCCAATACCGATCAAGGCGGTGCCGGTGGCGCCGTTGAAGGCGGGTGACACGCTGGTTTCGAACGCGGTGCCGGCGGTGCGCAGCAAGACCCAGCGTACGGCGTTGGTGCGGCAGGAGCATGTGGATGATGTGCCTGCTGTTGCGTCGAATCCGAAGGGCGATGCGGCGGCTCCGGCGGAAAAGACCGTCACCCACGGCTGCCCGGTGTCGATGGTTACCGGCGAGGAACTGCTGACCCTTACCGATGGCGCGCTGGATGGGGTCTTGCCGTTTGAGTGGACGCGCTTGTATCGCAGCAGTGCGGTGGAAGTGGATTGTGGCTTGGGGTTTGGCTGGAGCCATGCGCTGGCGCAGCGGCTTGTGGTGGCGGGCGACTCAGTGGTGTGGACCGACCATGAGAATCGCGCGACCACCCTGCCCTTGCCGACGGCTGCTCGACCGGCGATTACCAACAGCCTGGCGGAAGCGGCGATTTACTTGGGGTCGTTGCCTGATGAACTGGTGTTGGCCCAGGGTTCGCGCTTCTACCATTTTCGCGACGGTGTGCTGACGGCGATCAGCGATGCGTATGACAACCGGTTGTTGGTTGTCCGGGATCGGTTGGGACGGATTGAGCGGCTGGATAACGGCGTGGGCCGCTCTTTGCTCTTGCGCTATGAGCTGGATCGCATCGTGGCGGTGGACTACCAGGTTCATCGCGCCACAGGGCATGAACCCTTCGTCTGGGTGACCGAGCAGAACGTCGTTTCCTACGCCTATGACGGCGCCGGACGACTGGTTTCAGCGACCAACGCTGTCGGTGAGTGTGAGCGTTATCGGTACGACGAACAGCACGTCATTCTTGAACGGCAACTGGCCGGCGGGGCGAGTTTCTTCTGGGAATGGGAACGCGCTGGCAAGGCAGCGCGCTGTATTCGGCACTGGGCCAGTTTTTCGCAGATGGACACGCGGTATGCCTGGGGCGATGACGGTCGCGTCACCGTGTACAACGCCGACGGCAGCCAGGAAGTTTACGTACATGACCAGCGGGCGCGGCTGGTACAGCGCATCGATCCCGACGGCGCCCAGCATTTCAAATCCTACGATGACAAGGGCCGCCTGACGGTCGAGCAAGACCCGCTGGGCGCGGTGACGGCCTATCAATACGACGACGCCGGACGCTTGATCGCGCTGTTTCCGGGGGATGATGAGCCGACGTCCTACGAGCATGACAACGGTTTCGTACGGGTTATGCGCCGCGGTGAGGCGGTCTGGAAATATGAGCGCAATGACCAGGGCGATGTCATTCGCCAGATCGATCCGGATGGCAACGCGACCGACTACAGCTACGACCAGCAGGGGCAACTGACCGGGGTTTGGTATCCCGACAACAGCTGCCATCGCTTGGTGTGGAATGAACGCGGGAAGCTCGTTGAAGAGCAGTTGCCCAATGGCGGGATCAAGCGCTACCGCTATAACGACCTGGGCCGGCAGGTTGCGCGTGAGGATGAACAGGGCTCGCTGACCCAGTATCAATGGGACGCCGTAGGCCGCCTGCAGAAACTGACCCAACCCGACGGTACTTGCCGGGAATTCAGCTACAACCCCTACGGAAAAATCATCGCCGAGCGCGATGAACTCGGCCACGTCACCCGCTACGAATACGCCGACGGCCTGCACCTGATCAGCCGCCGCATCAATGCCGACGGCACCCAGGTCAAGTACCGCTACGACAATGCCCGGCTACTGCTCACCGCCATCGAAAACGAAGTCGGCGAAACCTACCAGCTCGACTACCACCCCAACGGCCTGATCCAGCAGGAAACCGGTTTTGATGGCCAACGCACTGCGTATGCCTACGACCTCAACGGCAACCTGTTGGAGAAAACGGAATACGGCGACGACGGCAGTCAGTTAATTACCCGCTACGAACGCGACCACGCCGGCCGCCTCGTAAGAAAAACCCTGCCCGACGGCAGCGCTGTCGATTATGCCTACGACCGCCAAGGCAACCTCCTCAGCGTCGACGACGGCCACTGGTTCCTGGCCTACGAATACGACCGCCAAAACCGCCTCACCGCCGAACACCAAGGCTGGGGCACCCTGCGCTACGGCTACGACGCCTGCGGCCAACTTCAGCATTTACGACTACCGGACAACAACCGCCTCACCTTCAACCACGACAAAGGCGGTCATCTCGCCACCGTCGAACTGAACGGTTCGTTGCTGACTTCACACCTGTTCAAAGCCGGTCGCGAACACCAACGCCAACAAGGCCAACTGCTCAGCCATTACCACTATGACGAGCAAAACCGGCTACATACCCACGCCGTCACGCAACAGCAAAACCACCTCTACCAACGCCACTACGACTACGACAAAACCGGCAACCTCACCCGCCTGCACGACACCCGCAAAGGCGAACACCTTTACCACTACGACCCACTCCACCGCCTGACCCGCGCCGAACACTCGCAAGACGTCCAGGAACGCTTCGGCCACAACCCGGCCGGCAACCTGCTCATGCAAAACAGACCGGGCCCGGACATCGTTGCGGGTAATCGATTGATGATCCAAGGCGATCACCATTACGACTACGACGCCTTCGGCAACCTGATACGCGAGCGACGTGGCAAGGGTCACTCACTCGTTACCGAATACCGTTACGACTGTCAGTACCGGTTGATCGGCATCACCAAGCCTAACGGCCAAACTGCTAATTATCGCTATGACCCGTTCGGTCGGCGCATCAGCAAAACCGTGGATGGCATTACCACGGAGTTCTTCTGGCAAGGCGACAAAGTAGTCGCTGAGCACCACGCGGATCGTCATCGCAGTTACATCTACGAACCCGACAGCTTCCGCCCATTGGCACTGCTGGAAGGCTTCGGCCCAGCAGAGACCAAGCCCTACCACTACCAACTCGACCACCTCGGCACGCCGCAGGAACTCACCGATCCCGACGGCGAAATAGTCTGGTCCGCCCATTACCGCGCCTACGGCGAAATCAGCCGTCTCGATGTAGGCAAAATTGACAACCCGCTACGTTTCCAAGGCCAATACCTCGACCACGAAAGCGGCCTGCACTACAACCGCCATCGCTACTACAATCCGGATATTGGCCGCTACCTGACGCCTGACCCGGTGAAGCTGGCGGGTGGGATCAATGCATACCAGTACGTGCCCAATCCGACAGGCTGGGTAGACCCGCTAGGCTTGAATACATGCCCAGGCGGCGACGGATGTAAACCCAGCGTTAGTGCTCAAAACCCTACGGAGAGTGTGAACCACGGAGAGCCAGGCTTACCGCAACTGACCCGTGCGGAACGGCAGGCTAGAATTGATGAGCTTGCTGAAGCGAACGCCTATAGGCGTTTAGACGAGCTTGAAAAAGCAACATCCGGCGCACATTTTTTAGAAAAACACGGAAAACAGACAACGCTCGCGTCTCAACTGGAAAGGTTACAAACAGCAAAGAATCCAACAACAGGAGTAGTTGAATATTTCACCTCAGGACCACAAATCGGGGAGCCTAAATACCCACCTGCTGCAACCCACTTTCTTAGCCATCGGGATCAATTAAATGCAATATATCGAGCACAACTCATTTTCAGAAGGAACGGACTTGCCCAATCATTAAAACCAATGGATATGGGGAAAATTGTAGGCGAAGGATACTCTGGCGCCGAGATGAAATATAGCCAACAATCCAAAGCCCGAGTAATACTGAATAGAGATGGCAACCCTAAAACAGCTTATGCGGAATTATGATTATGAATAAAAGAGCACCCAGCATGTCAATAATTCGCGGACTGCTATTTACTTATGACATCGAGAATACCGACGACCCGAAAAGAGAAGAGTTTATCGCGTCAAAAGATGTAAACAATGGAAAAGAACTCGTCGAGCTTTTTAACGAGCTGACCAGACCAGAATTCCTGGAATACACCAAATCCGAGCAAGATTGGTTTATTGATTCAATCGAGCACTTCCTGGCGGCTGGCGATAGCTTCGATGGCGTATTCAAAAAAATGACAACTTATTTCGGCACTGAAGTACTCGACCAGCAAGAATTCATGAGAGTGTTACTAAGCTGCTTACAATATTACAATCTAGAAGCCGTCACAAGTGAACAACAATCAGACAACCACCTGTAAAGCCCTCAACCAAATAAAAGGAAAACGTTTCCATGCAGTTAAGCACGCAGTTTAAAAGCCATCAAATGCAATTTTCCGTACTAAATGAGGCTACCACAAGAGAAGTCCGTAAGCTGCCCCCGTTTACCGGAGAAGATTACTACGGCAACCCCATCGTCCGCATAGAAATGCAAGGCTGTGGTAGAGGATACATACCTAATTCAGCAGACCTGAACGAGCCTATACTTGATGAAAATATGGACGCAGCAATCGCAAAATTCGATCGCGAAACTAAAAGGCTTTATACCGTATTCCCAGTGAGTAACCACCAATGCTAAAACATCCCTTCCTAGACATACCCTACGAGCCTAAACTTCGATACTTTCTCGGCCCGTTCGACATCTATGATCGCGAAGAAACGTTAGGTGAAGTGCTTGCAACCTACAACATCAACAATGCCGCCGACAGAGAGAAGATAATCAAAAAATATATAGTTGAAAAAAGCTCAGACTTAAGTTATCGGCATCGAAAAGTTCTATGCGACTAATTGGGCGCCGCACTTAATGACAAAACCTATGATTTTTCACAACTACTAAGCCAGGCTCCGGGCTATTACTGCACCTTGCCATGGGGATGGGAAAATATGGAAAACCCAAGAGGCTTCTTCGAAGCTATTTACAAGCTAACCAGTGAATGGTGGAAAGACGACCTCCAAAAAGCCAGCCACGAAGACCAGTCCACTTGGTAAATACCCCGCCGCTCTCACTGAAAGCCCACAGCCCCTGTGGCGAGCGAGCTTGCTCGCGCTGGGCCGCGAAGCGGCCCCAGTCCGGTTGATGAGTCTCTTCAGGTAGATAACCAATACCGGATTTGGGGCTGCTCCGCAGCCCAGCGGGAGCAAGCTCCCTCGCCACAAGTACACGACCCCCTCAGCGCTTGGAAAGCTCCATAATCATCCGACTCAACAAATAAACCCGAGGCACCACGCTCTCCACCTCGGCATATTCCTCCGGCGTGTGAATATTCCCGCCCACTATGCCAAACCCGTCCAGCGTCGGCGTCCCTACCCCGGCCGACAAGCTTGCATCCGCCGCGCCGCCGCTGCCTTCGATGGTCAGGGTTTTGCCCAGTTCGCCGTAGATGCCTTGGGCAATCGCGACCAGTTTGTCTGACTCCGCCGTTTGCGGCATCGGTGGCAAGCCGCGTTGCAGGCTGGTCTTCACTTCGGTGTCCGGGATCAGTTTGTTCGCGGAAACCCGTGCCAGGTCCTTCTCGATGCGGTCGAACTCTTCCGGCAGCGCGGCGCGTACGTCGGCCTTGGCGGTGGCTTGGTCGGGGATGACGTTGGTGCGGTCGCCGGCCTTGAGTACGGTGAAGTTGATGGTGGTTTTTTTCTCGGCGTCTCCCAGTTTGCCCAGTTGCAGGATCTGGTGTGCGGCTTCCATAGCGGCGTTGCGCCCCAGTTCGGGAGCGACGCCGGCGTGGGCGGCTTTGCCTTTGACTTCAACCACGGCGGTGGCGCTGCCTTTGCGCCAGACCACCAGGCCGTCGGCTGGGCGGCCGGGTTCCAGGTTGAGGGTTACGTCGTGGCCCTTGGCGGTGGTGCGGATAAGTTCGGAGGCGGCGTCGGAGCCGGTTTCTTCGCTGGCGTCGAGCAGGAAGGTGATTTGTGCAAAGTCCTTGAAGCCTTGGTTTTTCAAGACTTTCAACGCGTAGATACCGGCGACGATGCCGCCTTTGTCGTCCATCACGCCGGGGCCATAGGCGCGGCCGTCCTTGATGTGGAATGGGCGTTCGGCGGCCGAGCCTTCCTTGAACACGGTGTCCATGTGCGCCATCAGCAGGATTTTGGCCTTGCCGGTGCCCTTGAGGGTGGCGATCACATGGCTGTTATTGGCGGCTTTGTCCGGCACCAGCTCGATGCTGAAACCCAGCTGTTTCAATTCATCCACGGCGATGTCGCGCACTTGGGTCAGGCCGGGCTCGTAGCCGGAGCCGGAGTCGATATTCACCAGGCGCTCCAGCAGTTTCAGGGCCTCGGCCTTGTACTGTTCGGCGTCCGCCTGGATCGGCTTGTGGGGTTCGGCGCTGTAGGCCGGCACGGCGAAGGACAAGGCCAGGGTGGCGGCCAGCAGGGTGCGGGGGAAGGTGAAGAGCATGGACCGATCCTTGTTTTTCATTGAGGGGGGCCGCCACACCCTACCCCACTAAACGGACCGCAACCAAGCCCCCTGCAGCGAACTGACCCGGTTGCGCCCGCTGCTTTTGGCCTCGTACAAAGCCTGGTCGGCATCGTTGAGCCAACTGGTGGCGTCGGCGTGGCTCGGCAGGTATGGCGCCAGGCCGATACTCAAGCTGGCGCGCAAGGTCGGGTCCTGGGCGTAGGCCAAGGCGTTGAAACGATCACGCAACGCGTCCATCACTTCAGTGGCACGGTTGAGCGGCATGTCCGGCAGGATCACGCAGAACTCGTCGCCGCCATAACGCCCGGCAAGGTCGGTGGCGCGCAGGTTCTGGCGCAATACCCGGCTCAACTGGCGCAGAACGATATCGCCGGTGACATGGCCATAGGTGTCGTTGATGATTTTAAAGTGGTCGATATCGATCAGCGCGATGGCCGCACCGGAAGGGCCACGGCGGCAACGTTGGAACTCGATTTCCAATTGATCCTTCCAGGCGCCGTGGTTGAGCAGGCCCGACAGGCTGTCAGTGCGGCTCAGGGCCAGCAGCTCGCGCTTGTGCCGCGCCAGGGTCACGGCCTGGCGGTAGCAGATCCAGCCCAGGGCCAGGGGATACAGCGTCAGGATCGGCAGGCAGGCATACAGCTGGGCCTGGGTGGTGACGCCGATGAATGCGGGCGCGACTATCAGCAGCGCGGTGGCGATGCCCAGGGCCTGGGCCACCCACCCCGCCAGCAAGAAGCGCGGCCCACCGATGGCGACGTTGTTCATGCTCATCATCGACAAGGTGGTGACGCTGGGCAGCGGGTTGAAGTGCATCGCGCCGACCCAGAAGCCGCCGCAGAAGGAATCGAACAGCAGGTTGCGGCGCTCACTGCGCAGGGTATGAGCGGCACGCAAAGACGCTTGGAACGCCAGGTGCGGCCAGATAAACGCGTTGATCAGCATCCAGGCCCACACCCATGGGGACGGGTTCAGCGGATACATGCCGAACGCCACACAAACAAAGCCGAGCGCCAGCCCCAGAAGGCGGGATTTGTACAAGCGCGAAGCGAGCGGAAGTCCATTTCCTCCGACGGCTGCCATGATGGGGGGTAATCCTGGGTGAGTCCCTGGAGTCTATCAGGGCGACGGCAAATCGCCACTACTGCTTACAGGCTGCTACTTCAGTGCGAAAACCCGCGTGCCAGCATCAATGCCACGCCGAGCAACATCACCGCCGTGATCCGCTGCAACATCACGCGCCGCTTGGGGTTTTCCAGCACATGTTTGATGCGCTGGCCGAAATAGCAGTACAGGCAACCACTGGCAAATTGCAGCAACAGGAAGGTCAAGCCGAGGATCGCGATATCCGCCGCCGAGCTGTGCTCCCCGGCCCCGGCGAACTGCGGAAAGACGGCGCTGAACATGATGATGGTCTTGGGGTTGGAAAAGCCGGTCAACAAGCCCTTGCCGAACAGGCTGCGCGAGCCCTCCACCGCGCCGGCCTTGTCGATCGACACGCCGCTGCTGGTCCACTGCTTGTAGGCCAGGTAAAGAATGTAGGCCACGCCGACAAACTGGATGGCCTGGGTAATCGCGAGGTTGCCCTTGATCAGCTCGGAAAAGCCCACGGCAAAGATCAGGATCGAAATCAGGTACGACACACTGGCGCCGATCTGCGCCGGGATCGAACTACGCAGGCCGTCCTTCAGGCCCAGGCTCAATAACAACAGGGTCATGGGGCCGGGACTGAAGGTCATGGTCGCGCAAAACAACAGGAAGTAGAGAAACGAAGACAGCGTTAACGCACTTGTCATGGTCAGGGACCTTGAATGGATAGACCGGCAACAACGGTCAATTGCTGGCGAGATGGCGCGCAGTCTAGGGGAACGGCATTGCACCAGGCAGGTAAAGTGATGCCTAATCGGGCCTGACTTCACCGGTAAAAGTACCGGCAAACATAAGGACACTTCATGTTGGTATCCGCCATCGCCTTTGTGGAAGGCACACCCAAGGTCCAGCAGATCGTCGAGGCCTTCAGCCGGGCCATCGAGGCCGGTGAATGGGCGCCCGGCAGCAAGTTGCCGTCGGTGCGGGCGTTGACCGAAATCCTCGGCGTCAGCAAATTCACCCTCAATGAGGCCCTGGACCGTCTGCGCGGGCGCAATCTGCTCACCTCCAGCCAGGGCCGTGGCTATTTCGTGGCGATGGACACTGCGCGCCCGGCGTCGGTGACCTGGGTCGACCTGCTGCCCCAGGACCTGCTCAGCGTGTTGCGCCGCCCCTTGACGACCGCCAGTGGCGAGCTGCGCCCCGGCGGCGGGCACTTGCCGGAAGACTGGTTGAACGGCGAAGCCATCCGCCAGGCCATGCGCAGCGTGGTGCGCGCGCCGTCGCTGCGCATCGCCGGGCTCGGCACGCCGGCCGGGCTGTTGCCGTTGCGCCAGGCGCTGCAACAGAAACTGCACGGCGAGGGCCTGTCGGTGCCGGTGGAACAGATCATCACCACGCCCAACACCGTGCAAGGCCTGGACATGCTCATGCGCCTGCTGGTGCGTCCCGGCGACACGGTGCTGCTGGACGCGCCGTGCTACTTCAACTTCCACGCCAACCTGGCCCTGCATGGGGTCAAGGTGGTGACCCTGGAACGTCGCCCCGACGGCTTCGACTTCACCGCCCTGGAACACCTGCTGGCCGAACACCGGCCCAGCCTGTACCTGACCACCAGCGTCTTGCATAACCCCACCGGTCATTCCTTCAGTCCCAGCCAGGCGTTTCGCCTGCTGCAACTGACCCAGCAATACCACTGCCATATCGTCGAGGATGACCTCTACGGGAACTGCACCCCAACCCGCCGCCACGCCTGGCCGCCGTCGCCGGGCTGGATCAGGTCACCTACCTGTCGGGGTTCTCCAAGATCCTCAGCGCCAACACCCGCGTCAGCTACGTGGTGGCCGCGCCACAACTGGCCGCCAACCTGACCAATATGAAGTTGATGAGCGGCGGCGTGACCTCGGAGTTGTTCGAGCAGATCGTGTACCGCATGCTCAGTGAGGGCAGCTATGCCAAGCACCGCAAGCGCATGGTCCAGCGCCTGATGGAAGCCGGCGGGCGCGTCGAGCAATGGCTCAGGCGCTGCGGTTGCGAGCTGCCGATGGCGTTTGAAGGCGGCATGTTTATCTGGGCGCGCCTGCCGCCGGGCGTCAACGGCGAGCTGCTGGCCCAGGAGGCCTTGAAGCGCAGCATGGTGCTCGCGCCCGGCACACTGTTCGGCTACGACCCGGCGCATCGGGACCTGATGCGGTTCAATGTGGCCCACAGTGATGAGCCGCGGGTGCAGCGGGTATTCGAAGCGTTGTTGGTGCAGGCGGTACGGGCAGCTTGAGTGGCGGTGCCGTCACCCCGGCAACGGCATCACCCGCAACGGCCGCACCGACTTGTAGGAAAAGCTCGAATAGATTTCTTTCACACAGGGCAGGGTCTGCAGGACTTCCCTGGCGAATTCGCCAAACGACTCCAGGTCCTTGGCCACGACTTCCAGCAGGAAGTCATAGCGCCCCGACACGTTATGGCAGGCCACAATCTCTGGAATCGCCAACAGCCGCTGCTCGAACGCCCGGGCGATTTCCTGGGTGTGGCTTTCCATCATGATGCTGACGAAGGCGGTCACGCCATAGCCCAGGGCCTTGGGGGACAGGATCGCCTGGTAACCGCTGATCACCCCGCTCTCTTCCAGATTGCGCACCCGCCGCCAGCACGGCGACGTGGTCAGGGCAACGCGCTCGGCCAGTTCGGCCACGGTCAGGCGGGCGTTGCTCTGCAACGCGTTTAACAGGGCTTTATCGGTGCGGTCCAGGCTGACAGGCATAACGTGCCTCTATTCATTGTTTTTATCGGGTTTTCATCCATGAACGCCGGCGTATCCAGGCATTTTCGCAACGTTCAACTGTGGTTATGAGCATAGCATTGTAGGAAATAAGGAGCGCCCGACATGAACAATAAACGCCCTGGGTTCGGTTTTTCTACCCGCGCCATTCACCACGGTTACGACCCCAAGGACCATCACGGCGCCCTGGTACCGCCGATTTACCTGTCGGCCACCTTCGCTTTTCCGACCGCCGAGTACGGCGCGGCCTGCTTTGCCGGGGAGGCCAGCGGCCACTTCTATACGCGTATTTCGAATCCGACCCTGGCCCTGCTGGAGTCGCGCATGGCCGCCCTGGAAAACGGCGAGGCGGCCGTGGCGTTCAGTTCCGGGATGGGCGCGATTGCCGCGACGTTCTGGACCCTGCTGCGCCCCGATGACGAGGTAATCGTCAGCCAGACGCTGTACGGATGCACCTTCGCCCTGCTGCACGGCATCGGCGAATTCGGTATCAAGGTGCGCCATGTCGACCTTACCGACCTGGCCGCCCTGCAAACGGCACTCGGCCCCGCGACCCGCATGATCTACTGCGAGACCCCGGCCAATCCCACCCTGCGCCTGGTGGACATCGCCGCCGTGGCCCGGCTCGCCCACCAGCAACCGAATGTCACCGTGGTAGTCGATAACACCTATTGCACGCCCTACCTGCAACGGCCCCTGGAACTGGGCGCCGATGTGGTGGTGCACTCGGCCACCAAGTACCTCAGCGGGCATGGCGATATCACGGCAGGCATTGCGGTGAGCAGTCACGCGATAGCGCAACGCATCCGCCTGCAAGGGCTCAAGGACTTGACCGGCGCGGTGATGTCGCCGCAGGACGCCGCCTTGCTGATGCGCGGCCTCAAGACCCTCGCCCTGCGCATGGACCGCCATTGCAGCAACGCCCAGGCGGTGGCCGAAGCCCTACAGGCGCATCCCGCCGTGCAGTGGGTGACCTACCCTGGGCTGGCGTCCTTCCCACAATACGAACTGGCTGCGCGGCAAATGAAGCGTTCCGGCGGCATGATTGCCTTCGAGCTCAAAGGCGGGATCGATACCGGGCGGCGCTTCATGAACGCGCTCAAGCTGTTTACCCGTGCAGTCAGCCTGGGCGACGCCGAATCACTGGCCCAGCACCCGGCCAGCATGACCCACTCCACCTACACTCCGGAGGAGCGCGCGCAGCACGGCATCAGCGAAGGCCTGGTGCGCTTGTCGGTGGGGCTTGAGGACGTCGCCGACCTGTTGGCGGATGTGCAACAGGCGCTGGGCAAGTGTGCCCGTGCGGTTGCGCGTCCAACGTTGCTGGCCGCGCACGCGGTGAAATAACCGTCGGGCTGTGGTAACGGGCTATAAGGAGCCCCAGGTGCATCAAGCCGGATCGCGGTCATCCAACGCACGCGCCGCCAACGCACCCATCACCCCGCCTGCGATTGGCGCCAGCCAAAACAACCAGAGCTGTGACAGGTATTGCGCCCCGGCAAACAACGCCGGCCCCGTGCTTCGCGCGGGGTTGACCGACGTGTTGGTCACCGGGATCAGCGCCAGGTGAATCAGGGTCAGCGCCAGGCCGATGGCGATGGGTGCAAAGCCGGCAACCGCGCCCGGCGCCGTGACGCGCATGATGATCAACACAAAAAAGAACGTGGCGATCAGCTCGGCCAATGCAGCGGACTTCATGTCGAAGTGGCCGGGACTCAGCGGGCCATAACCGTTGGCGGCAAAACCGCCGAGTTCGAAACCGGGCTGGCCGTTGGCGATCAAGTACAGTGCTGCGGCCGCCAGAATTGCGCCAATCACCTGCGCCGCGATGTAAGGCAACACATCAGCACCGCACACCCGACGCCCCGCCCATAAGCCAATGGTCACCGCCGGGTTGAAATGCCCACCGGAAATACCGCCCACTGCATAGGCCATGGTCAACACGGTAAGACCGAATGCCAGAGACACCCCTGCAAAACCAATACCCAATTCTGGAAACGCCGCCGCCAGGATGGCACTGCCACATCCGCCGAAGGTCAGCCAGAAAGTACCCAGAAGCTCTGCGATCAAACGCTTTTGCATACTCGACTCCATTGCAGTTCATGCCGTCACACGGGAGGTGGGCGGTCCCGCGCGACGGTAGCAATGGACATTGATGAACCCTATAGGACTTGTCCGGTTTTGTGTGGGAGGGGGCTTGCCCTAATGCCAATCAGTTAAGCGTACACCACCGTCTGTAGGAGCGAGCTTGCTCGCGAAAAACTCACAGGCACCGCGTTTATTCAGGAAGCACGCGTTATCGTTGACGTTTTTCGCGAGCAAGGGCTAGCCGCCCGCCTCGCTCCTACAAAAAGCCTTGACGGACTGGCATTAGCCCCAGGGCCGCCCTCTATTTTTCCCGTTCAGCTCTGCACCACACCCGTCCCAAACCGCCGAATCGCCAGGCAATACCCTATCAACCCCAGCGCCGCCAGCAACCCGCCCGCCGCACCGATCCAGGCGAAGCCGAAGTGGCTGCCGACCCAGCTGCCCATCAGCGCGCCGCCGCCGATGCCGATGTTGTAGATGCCGGAAAACATCGCCATCGCCACGTCCGTGGCGTCCGGCGCGAGCACCAGTACCTTGGACTGCATCGCCAGGCCGAAGCCCATGATCGCCATGCCCCAGAACACGCTCAGCACCACCAGGTAGGATTGGGCGCCGCTCAACGGCAGCATCAGCGCCAGGCAGGCCGCGAGCAGGAACACGCAGCTGATCACGAACACGTGCGGATTGAACCGGTGCACCAGGCTGAACAGCAGCGAGCCGATGATGCCGGCGCCGCCGAACACCAGCAGGATCAGGGTGACCGCACTGCCGCCCAGGCCGGCGACACCTTCGACGAAGGGTTCGATGTAGCTGTAGGCGGTGAATTGTGCGGTGACGGTCATCGCGGTCAGCACGTAGAGCGCCACCAATGCCGGGCGCTTGAACAGCAACGGCAGGCTGCGCAGCGAGCCGGAGTTCTGGCTCGGCAGCGGCGGCAAGGTGCGCGCCAGCCAGAACACCAGTGCGGCCGCAAACGCGGCGATCACCAGGAAGGTGGTGCGCCAGCCCATGGCTTCGCCGAGCAGGCGGCCAAGGGGAATGCCCAGCACCATCGCCAGGGAGGTGCCGGTGGCGAGCAGGCCAAGGGCTTGCACCTGCTTGCCCACCGGTGCCAGGCGTACCGCCAGGGAGGCGGTGATCGACCAGAACAACGCATGGGCCAGGGCGATACCGATGCGGCTGACCATCAGCAGGCCGAAGCTGGTCGCCACGCTGGACAGGATATGACTGGCGATAAACAAGCCAAACAACACGATCAGCAACTTGCGCCGCTCGACGTTACGCGTGAGCAGCATCACCGGCAACGATGTCAGCGACACGATCCACGCGTAAATAGTGAGCATCAGGCCGACGCTGGCCACGG
Source organism: Pseudomonas sp. R4-34-07 (assembly GCF_003852375.1). Classification (NCBI taxonomy): domain Bacteria; kingdom Pseudomonadati; phylum Pseudomonadota; class Gammaproteobacteria; order Pseudomonadales; family Pseudomonadaceae; genus Pseudomonas; species Pseudomonas sp. R4-34-07. The sequence goes on from NZ_CP027760.1 coordinate 3,502,745, forward strand.
GCATATCAAAGCTGGCGCCGATGGCGCTGAGCAGGCCGACCGGCACGAATTCGGTGGTATTGAACACAAACGCGGCCAGCGCCAGGGCGATGACCGGTTGCCAATTGGCTTGAGGGGTTGCGGCTGAAAGGCTCATTGACGGGCGAGGTACTCTGACAGTGATCAAACGGCCGCGCAGGACACGCGGGGCCGTTGAGCATTCTATAGGTTTCCTGCGGTGCTGTTGGCGCCGATCCTGCGACAATCGCGCGCAGTCTCAGGGCAAAGGCCGCCCGTCGATCAAGCCTGACTCACGGATCCACCTGCGTCATCAACTCAGGAATGCTTTCCGGTCGATTTGCATAGCGCTGGGCCAACGCCGCGCACACCATCAGTTGGATCTGGTGAAACAGCATCAGCGGCAGGATCAGCACGCCCATGGTCGCCCCGGCGAACAGCACCTGGGCCATGGGCACGCCGGTGGCCAGGCTTTTCTTCGAACCGCAGAACAGGATGGTGATGCGGTCTTCCTGGTTAAAGCCGAACGCCTTGCCCAGCAGCGCGGAGGCCACCAGCACCAGGGCCAGCAACACGCAGCACGCCACCACCAGCCCGCCCAGTTCCCACAGCGGAATCTGGTGCCAGATGCCTTCGTTGACCGCTTCGCTGAAGGCGCCGTACACCACCAGCAAGATTGAGCCCTGGTCGACGAACTTGAGCCAGGCTTTATTGCGGCCCACCCAGTCGCCGATCCAGCGCCGAGCGATTTGGCCGGCGACGAACGGCAGCAGCAACTGCACGCTGATCTTCAGGATCGCGTCGACGGTGGAGCCGCCATCGCCGTGCACATCAAGTAGCAGGGTCACCAGCAACGGCGTCAAGAAGATCCCGAACAGGCTCGAGGCCGCCGCGCTGCAGATCGCCGCCGGGATGTTGCCGCGCGCCAGGGAGGTGAAGGCAATCGCCGATTGCACCGTGGCCGGCAGTGCGCAGAGATAAAGCATGCCCATGTACAGCTCGTTGCCGATCAGCGGTGACAGCAGCGGCTTGAGCGCCAGGCCGAGCAGCGGAAACAGCACGAAGGTCAGGCTGAACACCAGCAGGTGCAGACGCCAGTGCCCGGCCCCGGCGACGATGGCCTGGCGTGACAGCTTGGCGCCGTGCAGGAAAAACAGCAGCGCGATGGCGAGGTTGGTGACCCAGCCGAAGGCCACGGCGGTCTGGCCGCTGGCCGGCAGCAAGGAGGCGAGGATCACCGTGGCGATCAGCGTCAGGGTGAAGTTGTCGGGCAGGAAACGTGGACGGGTCATAAGCAAATCTTCCAGGGGTTGCCAAGAGCATCTTGGCGACTCTAACGTAACGACCTGTTACCGACTAACGCCAATGAGCCAGTAAATGCCGCCTAAAGGACACGAAAAAACCGTCCGCCGCAGCGTACCCGGGCTGTCCAGCCTGCCACGACCGGTGTATGGGCGCACCGAATCCTTGCCCAACCGCGCGCTGACGCGGCGGCACAGCCATCCCTGGGTGCAGTTGTCGTATGCGATTTCCGGGGTGCTGGAGATCCAGACCAGCGCCGGCCGCTTCGTTGCGCCACCGCAACGTGCGGTGTGGATTCCGGCGGGCATGCCCCATCGCGTCTACAGCTCGCCCCACACGGAAATGCGCAGCCTTTACCTCGATTGCCGCGTGACCGCCTGGGCGGCCGAGCGCTGCCAGGTGCTGGCGGTGAGCAGTTTGTTGCGCGAATTGATCCGCAGCTTCAGCGAACTGCCCGTGGAATATGCCGAGGATGGCCCCGACGGCCGCCTGGCCCAAGTGGTGTTGGACCAACTCGCTGCAGCGCCCCACGTGGATTTGATGCTGCCCTTGCCCCATGACCCGCGCCTGCGCCAGATTTACCGCAGCCTGAACCTGCATCCGGAACAGCAGACCACCCTGGGCGAGTGGAGCCGCAAGCTGGGGGTGAGCGAAAAGACCCTCAGCCGTTTGTTTGTGCGCGACACAGGGCTGACGTTTCGCGCGTGGCGCCAACGCCTGCGACTGTTGAGCGCCCTGCCCGCCCTGGAGCAAGGTGAACGGGTGACGGATGTGGCGCTGGGCTGTGGTTATGAATCGACTTCGGCGTTTATCAACGCGTTTCGCCAGCAGTTCGAGGCTACGCCCGGTGAGTTTTTTCGCTGAGCGTTGTCCACTTGACCAAGCGCCGCGTTCAAATAATCCCCAAACACGCGCTCGGCTGGTATTGTGCCGCGCTTTGAAAGACCGCTACCGACTTGCGAGGAATGGACGTTGAACACTGACGAAAAAATGACCGGGGACCTGTTCGAGGTTGATAAGCGCCTGTCACTCAAGCCCGTGGTGGACTTCAACGCCTACCTGCGCAGCGCTTTCGGCGACGGCCCGTGCACCTGCATCCGCTGCAGCGCCAGCGGCGGCGATGAGACCGGTTACGCGTTTCAGCACACCTTCAATTTCGACGGCAAGCCCACACACCGCCGCTTCGCCTCCACGGCGGGCAGTGATGTGGTGATGGTGCTGAAGAAAGCCTGGTTGTCCTACACCAAGGCGGAGTTGCCGCTCAGCGGCGTGCTGGTGCTGGAGACGGTGAAGGAGTTTGTCGAGCCGCAGTTGCACAAGCGCGTGGCGCCACTGCTATTGGCCAGCGGGTTGGTGAAGGACGTCGATGACCAATTGCACATTCAGCCACAAGCATTGACTTGAACGCACTTCAAATGTGGGAGGGGGTAAGCCCTAATGCCAGTCAGTTAGGGCTTTTTGTAGGAGCGAGCTTGCTCGCGAAAAACTCACAGGCACCGCGTTCATTCAGAAAGCACGCGTTATCGTTGACGTTTTTCGCGAGCAAGCTCGCTCCTACAGACGGCGGTGTACGCTTAACTGACTGGCATTAGGGCAAGCCCCGTCCCACATTGGTTTTGTATTAGCAAATTAAAAGCCGGGAACGCCTTGCACCCGGATCTCAGGCGTCAGTTCTTCCAGCGGCTCGGTCAACGGCCGATCACTGATCCCCGGCAGCAGGATCACCTTGCGGCACTCTTCCTCGGCTTTATCAAACAGTTCATAGCCCCGCGCAGCCTGTTCCAGAGACAGTCGATGGGTAACGATTGCCTCGGGATTCAAGTGCCCGAGTTCAATATGCTCCAGCAGCTCCGGCAGGAAGCGCTGCACGTGAGTCTGGCCCATCTTGAAGGTCAGGCCCTTGTCGAACGCGTCGCCAAACATGAAGCCGTGGATAAAACCGGCATACACTCCGGCCACGCTGACCACGCCACCACGGCGCACGGCGGCGATGCATTGGCGCAGGGCCTTGCCGCTGCTGCCTTCGATCTTCAAGGTGGTGAGGATCGTTTCGGTGGTGCTGCCCTTGGCTTCGAAACCCACCGCGTCCACCACGCCATCGACACCGCGCATGCCGGCGGTCTGGCGGATGATGGTGTCGGCGGGGTCGTCATCCTCTTCGAAGTTGATCGGGATCACGCCGTACATCTTTTGCGCGTAGGCCAATCGATAGGGATGGTCGTCGACCATGAAAATCTGTTCGGCGCCGAGCATCTGCGCGCACGCTGCGCTGAGCAAGCCCACCGGGCCAGCACCATAGATCGCCACGCTCGAGCCTTTGCCGATACCGGCGTTGGTCACCGCCTGCCAGGCGGTGGGCAGGATGTCGGAAAGGAACAACACCTTTTCATCCGCCAGCACACCGGGCACCTTGAACGGCCCGGCGTTGGCCTTGGGCACGCGCACCAGCTCGGCCTGGCCACCGGGAATGCCGCCATACAGGCGGCTATAGCCGAACAGCGCGGCCCCCGGCGGGATCGCCTTTTTATTCAAGATCGCACCGCGCCCGTCGTTGGTGGTTTCGCAGGCTGCGTATTGCTGCAGCTGGCAGAAAAAACAGTCGCCACAGGCAATCACAAAGGGGATCACCACGCGGTCACCGCGTTGCACCGCCGTCACGGCCGGGCCGGCTTCTTCGACGATGCCCATGAACTCGTGCCCGAAGATATCACCATGCTCCACGGTCGGAATTTTGCCTCGGTACAGGTGCAAATCCGAACCGCAGATCGCGGTGGCGGTGACGCGCAAAATGATGTCGTCGGGTTGTTCAATAATGGGGTCAGGTACCGTATCGACCTGGACTTTGTGGGCGCCTTGGTAGGTCATCGCGCGCATGCTCTGCACTCCTGTGGTTGGGCTTATTAGTTAAGGGCGCACGCAGTGCCCAGTGTTCCCTCAACCTGCTGCGGCAACCGATAAATGGTCGCCGCGGCTCTGGGCCAGGAGCCCATCCACCACGCGGCGCAGGCCGCCCGACGCGTCGGCGCCCGCGCTGCGCGCCTGCGCGTACCAATGCAACTGCTCGCTTGCACTGTTACCGCGCCGCAGCAGCGTGTGCAGGCTGTCGAACAGCTGGCCTTCACCCAGGGCGTCGGCCGTGTCGGCGAACCTCTGGCAAGCGCGTTGCAACCACTGGTGCGCGCTGCAAAGGGCGCCTGAGGCGTCCAGCGCAAAGGTGCCGGCTGCGCCAAAGCGCTTGGCTTGCCAGCGGTTTTCCTTGAGCAGCCAACGCGTCTCGGGGGTGAAGCCCGCACCGGGCTGCCGCATCGCGCAGGCATGGCTGACCATCACCCGAAATAACGTCGCCAGGGCCAGGCCATCTTCCAGCCGCGGGCATGCATCGGTCATGCGCAGTTCAAGGGTGGGATAGCGCGCCGCCGGGCGAATGCCCCACCAGCCGTTGCCATCGGCTTCGATCGCGCCCATGCGCTGCAACATTGCCAAGTAGCGCTGGTACTCGTCCCAGTCGGCAAAATGCTCCGGCACACCCATGCGCGGCCACTCATCGCAAGCGGCCTGGCGGTAGCTCATGAACCCCGTGGGCGCACCGTTCCAGAAGGGTGAGGAGCAGCTGAACAACAGCAGTAACGGCAACCAGGGCGACACCTCGTTCATCACCGCGATGCGATCGACCCGTGCCGGTACCTCGACGTGCACGTGCAAGCCACACAACACACTGCGTCGCGCCACGTACTGCACGTCCTCGAATAACTGCCGGAAATGCCCGTGCTCGGTGGGCCGTTGCTCACGCCAATCGGCCAAGGGATGGCTGCCGGCGCACACCACGCCCAGGCCGAAGTCAGCCAAGGCCCGCGCCAGGTTGCGGCGCACCGTTGCCAGGTAGTGGGCCGCCTCTTCGCCGGAGTGAAACACCGGTGAGGCGGCCTCTATCTGGCCCTGGAACATTTCATGGGTAAAGCCCTCACCGATGGCTTCTCGGCAGGCCGCGATTACGGTTGCCGGGGGTGCGGCGAGCATCTGGCGCGTGTGCAGGTCAGTGATGAAATACTCCTCTTCGATACCGAAGGTGAGCATGAGCGTTCAGCGCAGGCGTGTGACGGTGAGTGCAACCACAGCGATCCGCTCGACGCGTTCATAACCGGGTTTATCGAGTTCTTCGCCGAAGACGTCGGGGTCCAGTTCACGGTAGGTCCAGCCATACGCATCGCTGGTCAGCAGCGGCTTGACCGCTTCCAGAAACGCATCGCCGCCCGCCACCATGGCCACGCCGGTATACAACACCAGGCTACCGCCAATGGCGAGGCGCGGGAGCGATTCGCTGACGATGCGCACCGACAGCTGTTCGCCCAACGCGCCACCACCGTGGCGATAGGCGCGCTGGCGGTCGTCATTCATGTACGGCGGGTTGGCGACGATCAGGTCGAATTCGCCGTCGACGCTGGCCAGCACGTCACTCTGGTACACACTGACATTCGCCAGGCCGGCCAGCTCGGCATTCACCGCAGTCAAGCGCAGCGCACGGGGATTGATATCCACCGCCAGCACCTCGGCGTCGTGCCGCGCATGGGCGATGACCAGCGCGCCGACACCCGCCCCGCAACCGATGTCCACTGCACGCTTGAGCGGTTCGAAACGCTGCTGCAGATGGGCTTGGATAACCTGGGCGAATCGATAGCTGTCCGGGCCGAAAAACACCGCGTCCGCCTCGACGGTGGGATAAGGCGAATGAGCGAACAACAGGTCATCCAGGCTCGACCAGCGCACGCTGCTGCGCCACAGCGCGTCGTGTTTTTCGATCACCTCGGCCTGCTGCAACTCGTCACGAAACGCCTCGGGCAACAGCTCGTTGTCAAACGGCATCGACCAGCCGAATACGTCACGCATATTCATCGCCAGCGGCGTGCCCAGGCGCCGGTACACGCGTTCGTGGGTCAGCGGCGTCGGCGTGATAAAACGGTAACCGCTCTCCTTCAAGCCTCGGCCGAGGTTCAGCAGGGCGCGGTCAGCCAGTTGTTGTGCAGACATGGAGTTTCCTTAGCGCAGGCGTGCGCGCAGTTGGATAAAGCGGCGGGTGGCGTACAACCCTGCGGGACTGCAGTGGCGTCGCGCTGACATCCACGGGATCAGCGCGGTGAGCTGCTGGTCATCGGGCAAGTTCCATAACGAATCCACCAGGGCCTGGGTGTCAGGATCCGCAGGGCGATGCTGCTCGCGGGAGAAACGGCTGCCACGGCCCGGACGAACCGACGGCACGCGCTGGCTGCTGATCCAGTCACCGGCGATCCAGTCATGCAGCACCTGTTTTTCATAACCGCTGAACACGCCGAACATCGCCGCTCCCGCCCCCTCGATCAACTGCCAGAAGCGGCTCTCGGCGGGGTCCTGGTTGCGTTTGATCCAGCCCTTGTCTTCCATCGCCCGGAGAAAATCCCCGATCTGGCCGGGCTTGGCCAGCCATTGGTTGACGGTTTTGCCTTCGAAGCGGCAGTAGTCCGAATGCATGTGCTGGCCAAAGGTGCGCTTGCGTTCAAGCATGGCCACCACTTCGTCCTGCAGATCGAAATCTGCGATGACCGCCGTGGTGCCTGGGCCAAGGTCGTTGAGGCGATACCCGGCCGCGACGCGACGGTAGAACGCCTCCCTGCCCTCGCCCAGCGGCAGCAGGTTCAACACCGATTGCGCGGCTTTGCTGGCGTGGCCGCTGCTGGCGTTGTCGATGGTCACGTGGAGGGTGAAGTAATAGGGGTCGATGCCCAGCTCACTGAGTTCGTATGACGTAATCAGCAGGTGCAGTGGCAACTGTTCGTAACCCAGGTTGTAACCGATGACTTCCGGCAGGAACTCGTCGGCGCACAGGCCCAGGGCCAGTTGCAGGGCGCCTTGCAGATAGTGGCCATCCTCAAGCCCGGCCTCGCTGTCGGCATCGTGCTCACTGAGCAGCTTGCGATAGATCACCACGTGGTTCTGCGCCGCTTCGCCGTCGCCCAACTCTTCGAGGTAGGTGGTCAGCAGGCCGTCGAAACGCTGGTCCTGCCAATAGCGCAGCAGGCCGTAGAGCCAGGCGCCGTCGACCTGTTTGGTCGGGGCCACGCGCTGCAGCACATACAACGCGTGCGCCTTGTTCTGGAAATAGCGACGCGGCCGGCCCTGCTGGCGTTGCTCCAGATACTCGGCATAGGCCTGGGCCACGGCGGCGCAACGCTGTTCGACCCAGGCCAGCAACTGCTCGGGCACTTCGGGCAGGTCGCAGGCGGTGCTTTCCACGTGCGCCAGTTGATCCTGCAGGTAGTCACGCGCCAATGCCGCCGCGCCTGGAGCTTCGCCATACAGCTGTTGATACACCCGTTGATGCCGGCCAGGGGCCGAGTCGGTGAGAGAGGCCGGTTGGCCCGACAGCGCAGTGAGGAGTGTCATGGTGGCAGTTTCCGCAAAGTCCGTTACAACGGGCCACCCTGCAAGGCGGCCCCGCAAAAGCGCTTCAAACCACACGCTTATGGAATGCAGAGCATCGGAATGTGCAGAAAATTCAAATGAGGTTGTAAAAGGGGGGATAAGCGGTCGCGATTTCTCCGGAGAGCGTCACGGGTATTCCTGCCGGGCGTGCAATACGTTGACGATCTCGATCCGCTCTGCGGTCACTCGATACACCAACACATAATTCGGGTGAACGACGACCTCGCGAGTCCCCGGCACACGACCATTTGGATACAAGTAAGGATGTTCTGTCAGTGGTAAAGGCGCACCTTCAAGGCGAATCTTGAGGCGTCGTGCAGCACCAGGATTTTATGCTGCGATAAAAGTCACGATTTCAATCAGGTCGCTGATGGCTTCATCAAGCCAAACAACGGACAACATCAGGCTTTCGCCCTCTGTTGACGCTCCGCTTCCTGAATGATCGCTTCAACCCTCGCCATGACTTCATCATGGGGCACACCGGGGCCAGGATTGTTCAGGCTTTTTTCGACTTTTTTACGAAACCAGAGATCATGGCTACTCGCCTGCTCTTCGGTTTCAAACTCCGAAACAATTGGGGAAAGTGGAACTGCCATCAGGTCACCTCCTGGATGAATGCTCAGCAGTTTAGCCGCAACCCGGGAAGCTGTCTTGAACCACCAGATGAAATGCAGGCGAGCATACCCGCAAGATGAAAAATGGCACACACGGTTCCGTTCTGTCCCAAGTGATGTGGGAGGGGGCAAGCCCTAATGCCGGTCAGTTAAGAAGTAGCAGGAGCGAGAACTAACTTGTGGCGAGGGAGCTTGCTCCCGCTGGGGCGCGAAGCGGCCCCAAACAATGGGATTGCTGCGCAGTCCAGCGGGAGCAAGCTCCCTCGCCACAGGTTCGGTGTCGCCTTAACTGACTGGCATTAGGGCAAGCCCCCTCCCACACTGGTACTCAGCGCATCCAGGGTTGTCGTAGCCCTATTATTTACGCGCCGCCTCCCACTGCTTGAGCAGGTCGTTGTAGTTCACGGTCTCGCCTTTAGGCTTCTCGTTCGCCAGTTTCGGCTTCGGTGCGCCTGGCTGGTCGAACCAGTATTGCGCGTCACGCTCGGGGTTCATTTTCGGGCCGCACACCGGTTGCACTTTGGAGCGCTCCAGGCGCGTCATGATTGCGTCCTGTTCCTTGGCCAGGTTGTCCAGGGCCTGTTGCGGGGTTTTCTCGCCGCTGGCGGCGGCCGCGATGTTGCTCCACCACAGTTGCGCCAGGCGTGGGTAGTCCGGCACGTTGGTGCCGGTCGGCGACCACTCGGTGCGGGCCGGGCTGCGGTAGAACTCCACCAGGCCGCCGAGTTTGGGGGCCATGTCGGTCATGGCCTGGGAGTTGATATCGGACTCACGAATTGGCGTCAGGCCAACGATGGTTTTCTTCAACGACACGGTTTTCGAGGTCACGAACTGCGCGTAGAGCCAGGCCGCGAGTTTTTGCTTCTCGGGCGTCGACTTGAGGAAGGTCCAGGAACCTACGTCCTGATAGCCCTTTTTCATGCCCTTTTCCCAATAAGGTCCGACCGGTGACGGCGCCATGCGCCATTTAGGCGTACCGTCGGCATTCACCACCGGCAGGCCCGGCTTGACCATGTCGGCGGTAAACGCGGTGTACCAGAAGATTTGTTGGGCGATGTTGCCCTGGGATGGCACCGGGCCGGATTCGGAGAAGGTCATGCCCGCCGCTTCCGGTGGCGCGTAGGCTTTCATCCAGTCCACGTATTTCTGCGTGGCAAAAACAGCGGCCGGGCCGTTGGTATCACCGCCGCGAGTGACGCTGGAGCCCACCGGGTGGCAGTCCTCCACGCGAATGCCCCACTCGTCCACCGGCAAGCCGTTGGGCAAGCCCTTGTCGCCGCCGCCGGCCATGGAGAACCAGGCATCGGTGAAGCGCCAGCCCAGGGATGGGTCTTTCTTGCCGTAGTCCATGTGCCCGTAAATGCGCTTGCCGTCGATTTCCTTGACGTCTTCGCTGAAGAATTTGGCGATGTCTTCATAGGCCGACCAGTTCACCGGCACGCCGAGGTCATAGCCGTACTTTTCCTTGAACTTGGCTTTCAGCTCCGGACGCTCGAACCAGTCGGCGCGGAACCAATAAAGGTTGGCGAACTGCTGGTCGGGCAGCTGGTAAATCTTGCCGTCCGGGGCAGTGGTGAAGGACAGGCCGATAAAGTCCTTGAGGTCCAGGGTTGGCGAGGTGAAATCCTTACCTTCGTTGGCCATCAGGTCAGTGATGGACTCGGTCTTGCCGTAGCGAAAGTGCGTACCGATCAGGTCCGAGTCGTTGACCCAGCCGTCGTAGATATTCTTGTCGGACTGCATCTGGGTTTGCAGCTTTTCCACCACGTCGCCTTCTTGCAGCAGGTCGTGGGTCAGCTTGATCCCGGTGATTTCGCTGAAGGCCTTGGCCAGAACCTTGGATTCATACTCGTGGGTGGTGAGGGTTTCCGACACCACGTTGATCTTCATCCCACGGAACGGCTCCGAGGCCTTGATAAACCACTTCAATTCCTCCAATTGCTGTTCGGCCGTGAGGGTGGACGGCTTGAACTCGCTGCCGATCCATTTTTTCGCGGCATCTTCATACGCATCGGCCCAGGCCGTAGCGCTCAAACCACTGAGGGCCAGTACGGCGGCCAATGAAATGCTATGTCGCAGCTTATTGTTTTTATTCAACATAGAGACCTCCTGGTTATTTTCAGACGGGACTCGCAGACACCCCTCTCTTGTAGGAGCGAGCTTGGTCGCGAAAAACTCAAAGACACCGCGGGCTACCAGGAACACCGCGTTATCGTTGACGATTTTCGCGAGCAAGCTCGCTCCTACAGGGTGTGCACACCTAGCCCCAGCGCATCACACTCAACAGCCACACCAGGGACAGCGCAGTCGCCACCCAGATGCTCCAGCCGGTGGCGCCGATTACCAGCAAATGCAGGTAGGCGCTGCCGAGAAGACCGATAAACAAGCGATCACCACGGGTGGTGCTGATCGGCAGAAAACCACGCCGAGGGATACTCGGCGCGCGCAACTCCCAGGTGGTCATGCCCGCCAGAATCAGCGCGATGCCGCCAAAGAACAGTGCAGTCGGGGTGGTCCAGGCCATCCATTCCATCATCGATTCCTCTAGACCCGGCCCAGGGCAAAGCCCTTGGCCACGTGGTTACGAACAAACCAGATCACCAGCATGCCCGGCAGGATGGTCAACACCCCCGCCGCCGCCAGCACGCCCCAGTCGATACCCGAGGCCGACACCGTGCGGGTCATCACCGCCGCGATAGGCTTGGCATTGACTGAGGTCAAGGTGCGCGCCAGCAACAGTTCGACCCAGGAAAACATGAAGCAGAAAAACGCGGTGACGCCGATACCGGAGCCAATCAACGGGATGAAAATCTTCACGAAGAACTTGGGGAACGAGTAGCCATCGATGTAGGCGGTTTCGTCGATTTCCTTGGGCACCCCGGACATGAAACCTTCCAGGATCCACACCGCCAGCGGCACGTTGAACAAACAATGCGCGAGCGCAACCGCGATATGCGTGTCAAACAGGCCGATGGACGAATACAGCTGGAAAAACGGCAGCAGAAACACTGCCGGCGGTGCCATGCGGTTGGTCAGCAGCCAGAAGAACAGGTGCTTGTCGCCCAGGAAACGGTAGCGCGAAAACGCGTAGGCCGCCGGCAATGCCACGCTCAGGGAAATCACCGTGTTCAAGCTCACGTAGTACAGCGAGTTGAGGTAGCCGGTGTACCAGCTGGGGTCGGTGAAGATCACCTTGTAGTTGGCCAGGGTGAAATCCTGCGGAAACAGGGTCAGTCCGCCGAGGATTTCGGTGTTGCTCTTGAACGACATGTTCAGCAGCCAGTAGATCGGCACCAGCAGGAACAGGATGTAGATCAAAAGCGGTATTAGCTTGCGCTTGCTCATGTTGGCGGCCTCAGCGGTTGGCGTCGGAGTGGGTCATGGCGGTGTAGAACAGCCAGGACACCAACAGGATGATCAGGAAGTACACCAGCGAAAACGCCGCCGCCGGGCCGAGATCGAATTGGCCTACGGCCATCTGGGTCAAGGTCTGACTCAGAAAGGTGGTGGCATTGCCCGGCCCGCCACCGGTCAGTACGAACGGCTCGGTGTAGATCATGAAACTGTCCATGAAGCGCAGCATCACCGCGATCAACAGCACGCTTTTCATCTTGGGCAACTGGATGTGTCGGAAAACCGCCCAGGCCGACGCCCGATCGATGCGCGCAGCCTGGTAGTACACGTCCGGGATCGCCCGCAGCCCCGAATAGCACAGCAACGCCACCAGGGAAGTCCAGTGCCACACGTCCATCACCAGCACGGTGACCCAGGCATCCATGGTGTTCGCCGCATAGTTATAGCTGATACCCAGGGCGTTGAGGCTGTAACCGAGCAGGCCGATATCGGCGCGACCGAAAATCTGCCAGATGGTGCCGACGACGTTCCACGGAATCAGCAAGGGAATCGCCAGCACGATCAACACCAGCGACGACCAGCGCCCCTTGGTCGGCATGGTCAGGGCGATGGCGATGCCCAGCGGGATTTCAATCAGCAGCACACAGGCTGAATAGATGAACTGGCGCAGCAGCGAGTCATGCAGGCGCGGGTCGAGCAGCACCTGTTTGTACCAGTCGGCACCGACGAAGTAGCGGCTGGACTGGTCGAAAATATCCTGCACCGAGTAGTTGACCACGGTCATCATCGGAATCACGGCACTGAACGCCACCAGCAGGAACACCGGCAATACCAGCCACCAGGCCTTGTTGTTCTGCACCTTGTTCATGGCAGTTCCTCCAGCAGGTAATCGTCGGCGTAGAGCATCAGCCATTGCGCGGGGAAGCTGATGCAGGCGCGGCCTTCGGGCACCGGTTTGTCTTCAGCCAGGCGCACTTTGAGGGTGGCACCGTCGAGGTTGAGGGTCATGATTTTGTAGGTGCCGAGGTCTTCCAGATGTGTGACTTCGGCCTGCAAGGCGTCAGGGCTATGCTCGTCCCACACATGGATGAATTCCGGGCGAATGCCCACCTGAAGCTTTTTGTAATCGGTGGCAGCGAGGCGTTGCTGCAATGCCTCGGACAACGGCAACGACGTGTCGGCAAACCGCACGCCACCCGCCTCGGCCTGCACCTCGATCAGATTCATCCCAGGGCTGCCGATGAAATAACCGACAAAGGTGTGGCTCGGCCGCTCGAACAACTCGCGCGGCGTGCCGAACTGCACGATCTGCCCGCCGTACATCACGGCGATTTTATCGGCGAAGGTGGATGCCTCGAGCTGGTCGTGGGTGACGTAGACCATGGTGATGTTGAACTGCTCGTGAATCTGCTTGAGCTTGCGCCGCAGTTTCCACTTCAGGTGCGGGTCGATCACCGTCAGCGGTTCATCGAACAGGATCGCCGACACGTCGTCGCGCACCAGGCCACGGCCCATGGAGACTTTCTGTTTTTCGTCGGCGGTGAGGTTGCGGGCTTTTTTGCTCAACAGGTTTTGCAGGTCGAGAACCTCGGCAATTTCCTGCACCTTGCTGTGAATTTTCGCCTCGGCCATGCCTTGGTTGCGCAAGGGAAACGCCAGGTTATCGAACACTGTCATGGTGTCGTACACCACCGGAAACTGAAACACCTGGGCGATATTGCGCTTTTCCGGGGTGAGGTCGTTGACCACTTGGGTATCGAACAACACCTGGCCCTCGGACGGGCTGAGCAGGCCGGAAATGATGTTGAGCAAGGTCGACTTGCCGCAGCCCGACGGCCCGAGCAAGGCGTAGGCTCCGCCCTGCTCCCACACATGGTTCATTTCCCGGATGGCGTAATCCTCAGGACCGCTCGGGGTCGCGCTGTAGCTGTGCGCCAGGTTCTGCAAATGGATCTCGGCCATCAGGCAACCCTCGCGACACGGCGCCCGGGGGCCTGGACCAAACGTCCCTGGCCATCGAACACAAACAGTTTATGGGTGGGGATGTACACGCGGATCGGCGCATCGACGTCGTACTCGTGCACCCCCGGCAGGTGCAACACCAGCAGGAAGTGTTCGCTGCGCACATGCAGGAAGGTTTCCGAACCGCTGATCTCGGCGACTTCCACGGTCACCGCCAGTTCCAGGTCATCGTCGTTGCTCGGCACCAGGCTGATATGGCTGGGGCGCACGCCAAAGCGGAACTCACCTTCGCCGATGGGGCGCAGGTCGACATTGAGCGGGAAATGCACGAAGTTGGCGAAACTCACTTCGTTGCCACTGATGCGCCCCGGCATCAGGTTGATCGGTGGCTCGGAAAACAACTCGGCCGCTAATACACTTTGTGGCTGGTGATAGACCTCGGCGGCCTTGCCGCTCTGGATCACCCGGCCTTCATGCAGGATGGTGGTGGTACCGCCCAGCGCCAGGGCTTCGTTCGGCTCGGTGGTGGCGTAGATGGCGATGGTGTGGCGCGCCTTGAACAGTTCGCGCATTTCCTGGCGCAACTCTTCGCGCAACTTGTAATCCAGGTTGACCAACGGTTCATCGAACAGGATCAGCTCGGCGTCCTTCACCAACGCCCGGGCCATGGCCGTACGCTGCTGCTGGCCACCGGACAGTTCCAGCGGGTGGCGCTGCAGGAATTTCTCGATGCGCAGCATCCGCGCCGTTTCCAGCACCTTGCTCTGGATCAGCTCGTTGGACACACCGGCCTGGCGCAAAGGCGAGGCGATGTTCTCGAACACGGTCATGGTCGGATAGTTGATGAACTGCTGATACACCATCGACACGTTGCGCAGGCGCACCGGCTTTTGCGTGACATCCACACCGTTCATCAGGATGCGACCGCTGTCGGGCTTGTCCAGGCCAGCCATCAGACGCATCAAACTGGTCTTGCCGGACAGGGTGCGGCCGAGCAACACATTGAAGGAGCCCGCCTCGAAGCGCAGGTTGGCGTCGTCGATCCAGGTTTGACCTTCGACAACGCGGGAGACATGTTCCAGGGTCAATGACATGACACGACCTTTTTATTATTGGAATGAATCTGGCCAGTTATCAGAGCGAGTTTCGTGCCAGAAATGGCAGGTGGTTGATGCATAAGGAAATGGGTCAATCTGGATGTTCAGGAATGAACACCCTGGCTGAACAAATGAACACTGAGGGGGTTGACAATGAACAGTTCTGAACAACACTGATCAGACTGTGGGAGGGGGCTTGCTCCCGATAGCGGTATATCAGTAAAAGAAATGCTGACTGACACACCGCTATCGGGAGCAAGCCCCCTCCCACATGGGTCTGGTTACATCCGTTAGATTGTGCACACTCAATAACAATAAAAATGAAGGTCAATACATGGCCGAACCACTGACTCACGACACCATCATCCAGGACTCCTGGCGCCGTTGCCGCGCGTTCGGCCTGGATCACCAGAGCGTCCCCAGCTTCGACCAACTGCCCGCCGAGGGTATTCGGCAGTTGTTGGAGAGTCAGCATTCATTGGTGCAGACCACCCATCAGGAAGTGCTGCCCTACTACGAGAACATCCTGAGCAATTCCAACTGCCTGATCATGCTGGCCGACAACCAGGGCCAGGTCCTGACGTCGTGGGGTACCCAGCGCTTTATCGAGCCCGGGCTGGCCCGTGGTTTCAGCGCGGGCGCCAGCTGGATGGAACGCGCCAGCGGCACCAACGCCATCGGCACCGCGTTGGCCTGTGCCCAGGCGGTGCATATCGAGCACGACGAGCACTTCCTGAAGGCCAACCGCTTCATGACCGGTTCGGCGGCGCCGATTTTCGACGCACAACGCGAAATCATCGCGGTGCTGGATGTCTCCAGCGACAGCTACCTGCCACCCTCCCACACCCTGGGCATGGTCAAGATGATGAGCCAGACCGTGGAAAACCGGCTGATCCTCAACCTGTTTCGCGGCGAGCATTTCCAGCTGACGTTCAACACCGGCCTGAGCAACCTCGACAGCCAGTGGGCAGGCCTGCTGATTTTTGATGAAAGCGGCCAGGTGCTGTCGGCCAACCGGCGCGCGGACAACCTGCTGGGGATCAGCTTGTCGAGGGTGATGATCGACAGCTTGTTCAAGGTGTCGCTGCTGGAGTTGTTGAATCAGCCGGAGGGGCTGGCGTTTTCCCTGCAAGCAGCGGGACGCAATCGCTTCCAATGCCTGCTCAAGCGCCCCAGGCAGACGCCGGTACAGGCGCGGATGTTCAATGAACCGGCGCCTGCGAAGCCGAGCGCCGTGAGCCTCACCACCCTGCATTTTGGCGACGCACGCGTGGAGAAAGCCGTGCGCCAGGCCGAGCGCCTGCTGGAGAAGGACATTCCGTTGTTGATCCACGGCGAGACAGGGGTGGGCAAAGAGGTCTTCGTCAAAGCCTTGCACCAGGCCAGTTCCCGTAGCCGCCAGGCATTGATCGCGGTGAACTGTGCGGCGATTCCGGCTGAGCTAGTGGAATCGGAACTGTTCGGCTATGAAAAAGGCGCGTTCACCGGCGCCAATCAAAAGGGCAGCATCGGCCTGATCCGCAAGGCCGACAAGGGCACGCTGTTTCTCGATGAGATCGGCGATATGCCTCTTCCTACCCAGGCGCGACTGTTGCGGGTACTGCAGGAGCGCTGCGTGCAACCGGTGGGCAGCAGTGAGGTGTTCCCGGTGGACTTGCGCATCATCTCGGCGACCAACCGCGCGCTACGGGAGCTGGTGCATGCCGGGCGTTTTCGGGAGGATTTGTATTACCGCATTGGTGGCCTGACCCTGGAACTGCCGCCGTTGCGCGAGCGCAGCGACAAGCAGGCGTTGTTCCAGCAACTGTGGCAGCGACACCGCGACCCCACGCAGTGGGCCGGCCTGAGCGCCGAGGTACTGAAGCTGTTCGAACAGCATCCATGGCCGGGCAATCTGCGCCAGGTCAGCAGTGTGTTGCAGGTGGCATTGGCGATGGCTGAGGAACAGCCGATCCGCCCGGAGCATCTGCCCGATGACTTTTTTGTGGATTTGCAGGGGCCGATACCGCAGCCCGCCAGCGAGCGACTGGATGACAGCATTGACCTGACGCAACGCTTGAAGGCGGCAGGCGGCAACATATCGCACCTCGCCCGCGAACTCGGGGTGAGCCGCAATACCCTGTATAAGCGCCTGCGCCAGAGCGAAGGCTGAACGGGCGCGTCAGTCAGCCAGATGCCGCTTCAGCGCCAACGCCACGACACGCCGGTATAGAGGCCCCGGCCATCGGCCGGTGTGGAGCGCGCGACATCCAGGCCTTTGTCGTCATAGCCCGGGGTAACGGTGTTGGCATAACGCCGGTTGGTCAGGTTGCGCAGATCGACCCAGGCCTGCCAATCCTGCTTGGGCGCGTCAAAGCCAAACGTGGCGCCCAGGGTGGTGTAGGCGGCGGCGTAGTAAGAGTTGGCGTAGTCCACCGCCACCCGCGAGGCGTGCTCGGTGTTGAGGCTGGTGTAGAAACCGCTCGGATGGCTGTAGCGCAACTGCGCCTGGTAATAGTGCTTGGGAATGCCCGGCAAGGTGTTGTCACCGAAACGCTCGTCATCGCGGTAGTGGAAATCACTGAAGGTGTAGGCTTGGCGCAGCGCAAGCTGGCCGTTGCGACCGCCCTCCCACAGCGGGCTGAGCAGGCTCAGTTCCACGCCCTGATGCACGGTGGGGCTGGCGTTGGCTTCGGCGACGATGGCATTGCTGGTTGCGGTCTGGGCCTGGGTTTCCACGGTCAACAGCTCGTGGCGAACTTCCGAGCGGTAGAGCGCCAGGTCCCACTGGCCGAGCCACGCCTTACCGCGGCCACCGACTTCCAGTGTCGTCGCCGTCTGATTGCGCAACTTCACGCCTTCGCGCTGCAAGCCGGTGGCCGCGCCACTGCCGGTACCAAAGTATTTGTTGGAACCCCAGATCATAGACCAGGCGTGCGGCGGCTCCACCGAGCGGCTCAGGTTGGTGTACACCTGCAATTGCGGGGTGAAGTCATAGCGCAGGCCAATGCGTGGCGCGTAGTCCCAATCGTGCTGGCTGGTCGGGGCCTGGCCGTCTGGATAGGTGACCTGGGTTTCGCGGCGGGTATAGATCGCGGCCAGGCCGCTGGTCAGCCATAGGTCAGGCACCAGCTCCAGTTCGTTGCCGATATGCAGCACGGTGTCGGAACCCAGGTAGGTGTAGTCACGGGTCTTGGTGCCCGGAGCGTAGCCGGCCGTATTGCCCGCCGGGGTGCGCACGTACTCCGAGGCGCCGTTGTTCGGCATCGCCTGGGTGGTGCGCAGGCCGAGCGTGGTTTTGCTGTCGTGGCCGAACAGGCTGTCCTGGCGAATGTAATTGAGGGTGCCGCTGATGTCGGTGTAGGCGACTTTCAGGCGGTTGGTGCCTTCGCGCAGGTCCATCGGGTAGTCGTGATAAGCCAGCCCGACTTCGACGCGCGAAGCGTCATCCAATTGCAAGGTGGTCTTGTTCGCAATCCAGGTGGAACCCGGTTGCAAGCGCTTGGAATCGCGGGCGGCGTTGAGGCTGTTGGCGGCACGCGGGTCATGGCTGATTTGGTAACGGGTGAGCTTGCCCGGTGTGTCGTTGGTGGTTTCGCGGTAGCGAAAATAGAAGCGCGTTTCCAGGTCCGGGTTGAAGCGATAGCCAAAGTTGGCCGCGACGCCCTTGCCGGTGCCGGCGCTCTGGTGCTGATAACCGTCGGACGCAGAATCGGTGAGGCTGATGTAGTAATCGGCATCCCCGAGCACCTGGCCGGAACTGATCTCGCGCTGGGCGTAACCATGGCTGCCCGCCTCATAGCGCAGTTGCAGTTTGGGCGCATCAAGACCGGTGCGGCTGACATAGTTGACCGCGCCGCCCAGGGCCAACGCGCCCCGATCGAAGCCATTGGCGCCGCGCAGCACTTCTACCCGGCTTTGCCAAAGCGGGTCCTTGAGCTCATAGGGCGTGCCGCCGGGACCGGTGAGCGGCAGGCCGTCGAACATTTCGTACAGCCCGGACGCATGGGCACCGGGGCTGCGGTTCAAGCCCGAACCGCGAATGGACAGCTTGACCCCTTCATTGTTCGCCGCCTTGGCGTATACCCCGGCCTGGTACTTGAAGACATCCTCGTTGGAGCTCACCCGGCCCTGTTGCACGCTGTCCATGTCAATGAAATTAGTGCCACCGGGCACGCTTTTGAGCTGCGCCTGGGCGATATCGCCGGCGCTGACTTCAGAGGCAGTGACTTCGACCGGCGCCAATTGCAGGTCTTCGGCCTGTACCTGGGAACTGAGGGTCAGGGCGGCGAACAGTAGCGCAGGGTGTCGCAACAGCATGGGCAGGTCCTTGGAATACGGGGGCGTGGACGGCAGCGCCGGCACGCGAACAGTCATGGGAAGACGCCCACACCCGTCAGGTCACGTGCGCTCCTGATTGCCCGGCAACTCCAGCGTCTGCATCAAGTCGTCAGCATCCGAGCCGATGGGGAATCTGAAACCATACATTTCATCGGTGGCCAGGATCTCGGCAAGCGTGTCGCGCAGCTGCACCTCCGTAGGCGAGCCGCGCAGCAGTTTGTGCGCGGGTAACAACACTTCCGAAGCGACTCCTTGAGCGCTTGCGGCGTCGATCACAGCAAACAGGATAAATCGCAGGCGGATTTCGCGATCAGTAGGCCAAACCGTTTTTCGCTTACCCAAGGTAGGCACTCATGTTTAAGAAAAGTCCGAGGCTAGGGCTGACCGGGGCGTGGTTCAAGCGGTCCAGGGCATGAAAGGCAGTTTCCTACAGAGGAAAGGGAAACACCGCACCCATTGGCCCTGTCACTGCACAGGCAGGAAATTCATCAGCAACAGACTTTGCGCATAATTGAGGCCGATGCGTCGGTAGCGCTCATCAAGTATCTGGGTCAGCAGATCCAAGCGCGCGACGATCTTGCCGAATTCGACGGCGAAACTGAGGTTGCTGCCCTCCTCCGATATTTCATTGGAAAACAGCAGCAACACGCCATTGGCGTCCTGGCGCTGGCCGAGCAACCAGGTGGCTTTCTCGATATTCCGTGCGGCGTTGCTGACAAACTGCGGATTGATCGAGTCGGTCACATAAAATTGCGTGCGCCCACCGTGTGCGGTCACCAGCATGCTGCCGATCGCGTAGATGAACGCCCCCACCCGATCACCCCGAAACTCCGGGCTCAGGGAGTAACTCAAGGCCGCCAGATCACGACGTTCCCCCAGCGCAGGCAATGGCTGACGCTTTTCGATAGCCTGGCGAATAGTGCGCGCAGCAGTTACCGCATCCGGATAACCGGACTGGCGCCACTGGCTGGGGTTGCGCAGGTAAAGCTTGCTCATCAGCAGATAAAGGCTTTGCAGGTTGTCGCGCATGCCCAGGGTGGCCATGCGATCAACGCTGGTTTGAAAAAACTCATCGGGCTTGCCATCGCTGAACTGCCTGGCAATGTCGCGCCCCTGTTGCTGGCTGCAACCGACGGCACACAGCGCCAGTATCGCAACCAGCCACCGCGGCCATCGGGTGATAAAAACAGTTAGCGTTCGATGCATCGGTACCGGGTCTGTGGCTGTTGGCCACCCGCAGGATATGGGTGGCTGGGACAGAGGTAGATCAGGAGAATGGAAAAAAGTGCAGCCCTGGGGGCCAGATAAGCATCGGACTACAGGCCCGGCCTTCAACTATTAAGCGTGTAGAAAATTTGAATTAGCGAGTTGCCCCCTCGGTCAAGAATTATGAACGCAGTAAATCTGACGAGGTAACCGCAATGACTATCCAGGCAGAGACACTCGTAGAACTGACCGAAGCGCTGAAAAAGCGCGGCCTGAATCTGGTTTCAGATGTGCACTTCACCCGCGCGCCCTATCGGCATAATCACCGCTGGATCTGCACGGTCGAGTAACGACCCCATCAAACCTCGGGGTCGGGAGCCGCTTGCAACGTCGCGGCAATCAGATCGCGCAGCCACCGATGGGCGGGATCGCGGTGCAGCCGCTCGGGCCATAACATGAGCATTTCAAAACCCGGAATGGCCAGTGGAGGTGCCTGCACGTGCAGCGCCGGCTCATCCCGCACCAGCCTTTCCGGCACCACCGCCACCAGGTCGCTGTGCACCAGTGCCGAGACGAGCGAGTTGAAATTGGACACTGACAATACGACGCGTCGCTCCAGCCCTTTAGCCGCCAGCGCCTGGTCGGTACTCCCAACGAACCCGCCGCCATTGGGTGACATAACGGCGTGTTCAAGGCCGCAAAACGCTTTGAGCGATAGCTTGGCTGTCAACGCAGGATGGCCGCGCCGCCCGGCCAGCACATAGCGTTCGTGAACCAGAGACCGCTGGCGCAGTTTTGGCGGCGCATCATCGCGCGTGTGCAAGGCCAGATCGAGCTGACCGCTTTCCAGATCGTTAGCGAGGCTGACGGGATGTTTGTTCAGCAATGCCAAGCGGGTATTCGGAGCCAGGCGCCTGAGCAGGGCCAGTGACGGCCAGACCAAAGCCGTCGCGGCGTAATCACTGGCCGCCACCTTCCACGTCTGATCAGACAGCGCGGGCTCAAACGTGCCGCCAGGACTCAGCGCGCCTTCCAACGCGACCAACGCGTCACGCAGCGGCCCGCGCAATTCACGGGCACGCTCGGTAGGCGACATTCCTCGGGGGCCGGGCAGCAACAATGGATCGTCGAGAAGTTCTCGCAGCCGACCCAATTGCAGGCTGACGGTCGGTTGCGCGAGATTGAGCAAGCGCGCCGCCCGTGTCACGTTTTGCTCAGACAACAACGCATCCAACGTGACCAGCAAATTGAGATCCAGACGTCGCAAGGTATTGTGCATGTAAATACCATATGTTTCGGAAATTCATTTCTATCATACCGCGTGGGTCGCTACGGTGAGGTATACATCCACTCGGAGCCCACTATGAAGCTGCTACTGATCTACGCCCATCCTGAACCTCGCTCGCTCAATGGCGCTCTCAGGGATTTCGCGATCGCCCACCTGGAAGCCGCAGGCCATGAGGTCAAGGTCTCCGATCTATACGCCATGCGTTGGAAAGCGCCCATCGATACGGACGACGCCCCCGGCTATGACGACGCAACCCCCTTCAATCCGGCCATGGAATCGCAACGTGTATTTGCCGCCGGCACCCAACCGGCAGACATCGAGCAAGAGCAGGCCAAACTGCGATGGGCGGACGCCGTGATCTTTCAATTTCCACTATGGTGGTTCTCGATGCCGGCGATCCTCAAGGGCTGGGTCGAACGCGTCTACGCCTACGGATTTGCCTACGGTGTCGGCGAACACAGCGAAAGCCACTGGGGCGACCGCTACGGCGAAGGCAGCATGACTGGAAAGCGCGCGATGCTGGTGGTCAGCATGGGCGGTTGGGAGTCCCACTACAGTGGTCGAGGGGTGAACGGTGCGCTGGATGACCTGCTATTCCCTATCCAGCATGGGGTGCTCTTCTATCCTGGGTTCACCGTTGTGCCGCCCTTCCCCATCTATAAAACCAGCAAGATGGACGCGGCGCGGTTCGAACAGCTATGCACGGCCTATGCTGCTCGGTTGGGCAACCTATTCACTGATCAGCCGTTGCCATTTCGTCGCCAGAATGCCGGTGACTATGACATTCCGGCATTGACACTCAAACCCCATCTTGCGCCCGGCCGTCAGGATTTGGGCATTCATATCGATATCGATGGGGGCGTCACGTCAGGAGACTAGCGTCTTTCAGGCCTACCCCGGTCCGCCCATACACTGCGCAGTACTGCAGAGTAATGCTCCGGCGTGTTTGACAAGGCTTCGCCACTCATCACTCGAGATGAGGTCGGCTCGCTCCATGGCGTCAGCCCGCCGCAGCAATTCGAAGTATTTAACTTCTGCATCCATTCGATTTCCGCCCAGTGCGGAAAGCTCGCGCCATGCTGTCAGGGTCAGTCTTCGCTGCGCCTCTCTCATGGGAGCCTCTATCTCGATTGCTGGTGAATTCAGCATAGTCGCGGTGGCGAGTCTCAGATCTGGCTTTAGACCAATGGAGCCGCTAAACAGGCGGTGGAGGTCGTGCCCGACGGCAACTACCTTCGAAGCGGTAGGTAGGTCGCCTCATGGCTTTGCACAGCGAAAAGCAAGACTTGAATGAGGTTGGTAATAACGTACGTGGTGCTCTTTTTCCTAATAGGTGAAAACGCTGGGCACATCAAGCAGGGCTTGGCGGGATTGAGTCCGAGCGTCTCGCGTTGGCAAAGCTCATATTCAGTATGTACAGCTACAAGAATTTAACTGCGCTCTCGGACAATAAATACTTATAAGCAAAATCCATGAAAAATTTTTCTTTACGAAAAATCTTCATGTGGGTGTCACAATCCACTGCTACGCTGTTTGTGTCAGAGGGCAGGATCGCCCACTTGGGAGCTATTAAACGGCCCACTGGACGCCAGGGAATATTCTGAGGACAGAATTATGGGCGGTACTGATGCAGTGATCTCTGATAATCACTGAACTGCAAAACATGGAGTTGTTATGATAGTTTTAGGAATTACTAACAATGATTTATCAGGTGCTTGCTTGGTCCGCGACGACCGAATCCTCTCGGCGGTGAGTGAAGAACGTTTTACCCGCATCAAAGATGACAAAGTCTGGCCTGCGCAATCTATTTCATTTGTACTAGGTGAGGCGGGTGTAAGTTTAGAGGACGTAGACTATGTGGCCTATGGCTGGAACGCAGGCTTCACAGCTGAAAAGCACTTACCTTTATATTTCGATCGCATTGTAGATGAAGTTAAGAACAACCCTAATGGGCTACCTCTTTTTCGAAAACGTATTACTGACGAAATCACCAACGACAAAGAAAAAAGAGCTGAGTTCGATAAGTTTATCGCAGATAATGCGCTGTCCGCATACTACATAGACCACCATGAATGTCACGCTCTGGGTGCTTATGTATGCTCCCCCTTTGATGAAGCTTTAACCTTAACATGTGATGGGCGAGGTGATTTTCAATCACTGACGCTAACACATTACACACCCAACGAAACCACGGTATTACAGCGTGAAACAAGCGTTGATAGCTTGGGGTACTTCTACGGACGCATCACCCATCTGCTAGGTTACAAACCTAATCGTCATGAAGGCAAGATCACAGGCTTAGCTGCATTCGGCGATCCTGAGAAATTGCTTGGCGTAATGCAACAAATGATTAATGTTGAGGACGGGCGAATTAGAGCCAAATGCGGAGATCTTTTCCTGCCTTCATATACTGGTTATAGCGATATATTACAACGTTTACTGGCCAAGGAAAAACCGGAAGATATCGCAGCCGCCGTTCAACGCCATGTCGAAGACATGCTAGTTAAAGTCGTAACTTACCATCTAGAAAAGATAGGGAGTAGTAACCTTTGCTTGGCGGGTGGTGTATTTGGCAACGTGAAGCTTAACCAGCGGTTACGAGAAATCCCTGACGTGCGTAACGTTTATGTGCTGCCATGCATGGGAGACGGCGGCCTGGCATTGGCTGCTGCAGTGGGGGCTGCTTACTTAGAAAAGGGTACACGATTCAAAAACCCGGCGATGACGCTGGGCCCAGCGGCACGGAGCGTTTCACAAAACATAAACCTGATAAATCGTGACTACCCTGAATTGGGTTATCACAATCCGACTAATATCATTGAAACGCTCGTAGATGCTTTAATGGAAAACCAAGTTCTAGGAATGTTCAAAGGAAAAATGGAATTTGGCCCGAGGTCGTTATGCAACAGGAGTATCGTTTACCATGCCAAAGATGCTGACGTGAACGACTGGCTCAACAAACGGATGCACCGAACTGAGTTTATGCCGTTTGGCCCAGTGACAGCTGTCGAGCAGGCCGCCGAGTGCTATATTGACTGGTCCGAAGAGCATATTGCCGCTGATACCATGACGATGACATATGATTGCCATCCGCAGTTTATCGAGGCCAGCCCTGCTGTCGTGCATATTGACGGTACTGCTAGACCGCAGGTAATTCGTCCTGAAGTGGATGGTTTTATGCACAAGCTTCTAAATGCCTGGCACTCCCGAACAGGGCAATCTGCTTTGATAAATACTTCCTTCAATCGTCATGAAGAGCCGATTGTATGCTCTTCACAAGATGCCTTGGCTGCCCTTAAAGACGGCATGGTCGATTTGGTGGTTATGAGCGAGTCGTTAATCATATGGCGTAAAAACAAGAACAGTTTCGCATTACAGCGCTTTGAGTAAAACCGATGCGCTTAGGGGCTTCCTGAAGCCCCTTTTTTTCAAGATTGGTGTTCGACTGTTTTATTTGGTGACACGATGTACATGATATTTTTTGGTTTTTTTGCAGCCGAGGGCATTATTTATCCATTTTGGCCAACTTGGCTAGCTACTTTAGGATTTGGCGCCAGTCAGATAGGTTTGCTGATCGCGGCAGCTTATTGGCCTCAAATTGTAACAGGGGTGTTAATTACTTACGTCGCGGACTGGCGCGTAGATCAAATTTACTTGGCCGCGCTATTAAGTTTTTCAGCAGCCATTAGTACTCTGCTGTTTTATTTTCTACCTCCCTCTCTATTCACTTTTATCGCGCTGAGCATTTCGTTTGGCGGACTATGGATGGTCGTGCTGCCTCTGTCCGAGTCGTATCTGCTCAAACGAGACAAACAGTCCATTCAAAATTACGGCTGGGTAAGAGCGGCTGGCTCTTCAGCCTTTATTCTAACGTCGACACTTGGTGGTATTTTTTTTACTGTTTATGGACTTTCCTGGGTGCCTGTCATCGTTGCCGCAAGCATGATTTTTACAGCGCTAAGTTGCTTATGGTTGAGATATCGAATTCCAAATATAAACATCTCTGGCAATACTCAGATCGTTAAAAAACCAGATTGGAGACGGCTATTCGAAAACAAAATACTGCTACTTGCAATCGCCTCTGCCAGTATAATTCAATTAAGCCACACACTATACTTTGCCACAGCCTCAATAAATTGGGGAATCAAAGGCTACTCATCAACTACAATTGGATTATTTTGGTCAGTCGCTGTAATTGCTGAAATCACATACTTTGCGTTCTCAAATAAAATTTTAAACTTTTTCTCTCCGCTATCCATTGTAGTTCTGTCCAGTTTATGTGCATCGCTTCGCTGGGCGTTTTTCTCTAATAGCGATGCCCTATCACTAATCATTATAGGGCAATGCATGCACGCGCTGAGTTTTGCTGCTTATCACACGGCGATTATGCGCTTTATCCGAGATCACGCTCCGCAAGACATACAGACTTTAACGCAGGGATTCTATTATTCTTTCGCAGTAGCAATACCGATGGGGGTGGCCACGCCTTTTTCCGGCTATCTTTACGAGATAATACCCAATGGCTCTTTTTATGTAATGGCCATTATAGCCTTAATCGGCGCGCTGCTAGCTTTAATCGCTCATCAAAAAATGCGGAACTCTAAACATGATGACACACACGTTTACAGCGGTCTGTTTTGATATGGACGGCGTTCTTATTCAGTCACGGCAAGTTATTGAACATGCCTGGACGAGCGTGGCACGGGAATACGGAGTTGAAATCAGCCAAGATTTTATCCATGAACACATCCATGGCCGACCAGGGGAGTATACGCTTCACGCACTCTTCCCTAACTTCAATCAGCCCACCCGCAGCATTATCAAAAAACAAGTAGATGCTGCTGAAGAGGTAGCCGCCTGTTTGTTGGTACCTGGGGTGAGAGAGCTAATTTCTCAATTGCGGGAATGCTCAGTTCCGTTGGCTTTGGTGACTAGTAGTTGGCCCGCTCGTATCGCCTACGTGCTCGAACAACATGGCTTGGAAACTAGCTTTGACTGTAGAGTCTCACGCGAGGATGTCAGCAATGGAAAGCCCGCTCCTGATTGTTATCAGCTAGCGGCTCGAAAACTAAACACCCCCATAAATGAGTGCCTTGTCTTCGAAGACTCTGTAAGCGGTGTGCAGTCAGCAGTCAGCAGCGGCGCATGGTGTATCGGTATCGGCAGTGACGTTTCGCTAAGCAATTACGGCGCTAAGGCTGTGTATACCGACTTTAACACACTGCCAACAATCGAACGTTTGACACCAACCTCTCTTTTTAATGAAAAATTCTTGATTCTCGGCAACCATAGCTCTAGGAGATTACCTTCTTAATGACATCAACACTAAAGTACGCCGCTATTCTTTGGGAGTTCTTATCTGAAGGACGTCAGCATGAGAACTGTGATTTGTTAGTAGTCTGTGGATCGTACGATCTTCGTGTCTGCGATTACGCTTGCGAATTGCTTCGCAAGGGAGTAGCTGGACATTTATTGTTCACAGGCAATACCGGCAACTGGACTAGACATTTATGGGATAAGACTGAAGCCGAAATTTTTGCTCAGCGCGCGCTAGATCTCGGAGTTTTACATGAGCAATTCAGCTTGGAAAAACGAGCCACTAACTTTGCTGAAAATATTGCCTTTACCAAAGAAATGTTTCCACAAATAAAGAGCGCTACTTTTCTTACCAAGCCAAACTCAATCCGCCGAGTAAGGTTGACTTTACCTATCCAGTGGGCGGGCCTTGACGCTTGGGTTGATGCGCCGAGGTATTGTTTCCCTGAGCAAACTTCCAACCAGGTGGGGGTGCTCGGATTAATCGATGAAATGGTGGGGGATATACAGCGTATTATGCTGTATCCAAAAAAGGGATTTCAGATCGAAGAAGAATTACCGGAAAAAGTCCTAGCGGCCTGGAAGTACTTAATTGAGCAGGGATTTAAAAACCACCTTATTGGTTAGTATGACACGGCAGTTTCTGGACGGGCGGCGGGCGTTGGGCATGATGCGTTGAAGTTGTTGCTCGGTGATGGGCATGGTGCCTCCTAAGTTCATCGTTGCGAGTCGCGCTCACCACTCATCCAAATACCTGCTGATCAACGAGTATGGGGTGAGGATGGCCAAGGGCATGTTGCGCTTACGCCGGGAAGGCAAAGTAGCAGGCACAGCAGCGTGTATCCGAGCAGATTGCCCAGCATCTGGCCGCCGGCGGCAAAAATACAGCACTTGAAGAGCCCTCCGACAATCCAAGGCCGCCTCCGCGATCAGAAGAAATAGATCCTGAAACGGTCCTCAAGCGTAAGCCCAAGGGCCTGACGGCAGCGAACCGCAAGGCCCTACAGCTGATGGCGAACTCGCTATGAGCAAGCGCAAACCGCGCAACCTCAAGGCCCGCATTGAACGCTCGTGCCGCGCCCTCCTCGCCACCAATCACGTTGCGTTGGTGTACATCGACCCGAGCGGCAGCCAGGGCATGGTCAATTACAAGTCGCTGAAGAACATCGCCCCGGGAAAGATCGGCCAGGCCGTCTGCGGAATTCCTCACCGGTGGACGATCTACCTCAGCGCCCTGTGTATCGACGCCCGCGGCGACCGCTACAGCAAGTCGGTGGAGGTGGCGCCCGATGGCGTCTACCTCTCCGACCACCTGGAGGACGTGATCGAGCATTGCTACAAAAAGCTCCGCGACGAGGCAAACCAAAGCCAGATGGTGGCCGGATTGGAACGCCATTCCGGAAGCGATATCGCTGGACGAGGCGCACGCCACGCGGATCTTTGAAACGGTCGGCGCCTGGAACCAGATGAAGGTCTACTCATGCGCCGCATAGCCCGCACCCAGCAACGGGAACGTCAAACCTGGCTCGCACTGCCGGCCAGCGGAATAGAAGAGGTAGGCCATGGCCACGTCAGTGCAGGAACGTTCGGCAAAGGCTGCCAGGAAGCGATTGGCACTTGCCGAAGAGGAATTGAGGCAGGGTTCGCCCCGGCACCCGCCAGGCCCTGGCTGACCTGATAGAATGGTCTGGCATTACTGAGCAGGGCGAGGCGATGACGCTGATGATTCATCACCTGCATGCGATATGCGATGGGTTCCGCCAAGTGCTAGCCGTTACTGAGTCCGCCGCGCCACGAAATCGAGATATCGCAAAACGTGGTGCGGGAATTTCGCAATAAAAGCCTGCTCGCCATTCGGAAAGACCCGGGCGATGAGATTATCGAGCCCTAGCCTAGCGTCGGTTAGGTGCGGGCGGCGCTGCCGGTGCTGGCGGACGAACGCTCGTAGGGCTAGGAGGATTCGCATTATTTTGCTGGCGATCGGTTCCAGGCCTTACAACGTGCACTGGCATTGGTGTTGGGGCTTTGCTTGTCATAGGTATCACCAAGTTTTAGGAGTGAATTCAACCCAAAGAACATTTGAAGCATCTACTACCAATAATTCTGCGGCAAGTGGAAATTCTTTACCTTGGTCGTCGAGCCAGGATGGCGCCTGGATTACAAATTGACCATGCTTCGGTTCCGAAGGCCACTCTAAAGGCCACCCGTACAGGCGTCGCTCATCTATCAAGTGAAGTACAACGAAACGCTTGTGTTTCGCGAAAGCACTAAACCACTCAGTAGGATAAGACGTCTGCTTAGTGATGTGCTTATCTCTCAACCAAACGTGAAGCTTATCGTTATTTGCGAAGTAGCATGCGAGCAGCCCAAGCGTGACGGACACGATGAATGACCAGGATGCCTCGGCTTTAAGGCCCCAGTCTCCAAAAGTCCACCACTTTTCTCCAAACCAAAATAATCCTGCCTTGATCAATATCACGGCCCCATGAATTACAAATGTAAAAATCAGAGCCTGGACTATCTGACCAAATGTGTCAGGACGCCTGAAAGCTGTCAGCGAATAGAAGATCCAAGCGGTGAGAAATCCCGGGATCAGATACTGCAGCAGCGGAATTACTTCTTTAACCAGATCATCCATTCAAGATTTACGTCCATCTTTTCGCTCGGCGATGCGCCGGTCACCCGTAATACCCCAACCCTCACCAAATTGCCACCACCGATAACCGGAGGGCGGCGCCTGACTGGAGATAATCCATGAGCAAGCCAAAAGTCGATCCGGCATCGCGCAAGGTGCTGGCCTACTCCGTAGAGACGAATGACCCCGAAGAATTCAACGTCCAGTTCGCCACCTCGAACGCTGCAGCTCGACGCCAGGGTGCGGTCGAGATTGGCACAGACCTCGGCGTAGTGTCCTGCCGGCGCGCGCATTGGGCCGACCAGTATGCTGGCCAGCGCTCTATCCCGGAGAAGGCCTACATCGACGCCAGCTGGTGGTTCGGCTGTAACCATTGCGGCGCCAGGCGCGACAGTGATGCGAGCTATTGAAGAGATCGAAGCCGATATTACACTGGACCTGGTATTCGACGGTCGCGTGGCCTACTGCTCTGCGGACTGCAAGTCAGAACACGAAGCCGAGGTCGCGGCACGCAATGTAAGATTCGAAGAGTTCAGGGTTCGGGTGTTGGCTGCCAAGCCTGGAGTCACCTTCACCGAGTTCACCGGCGGATACCCGTGGTGTGGTAACAAAGGGCTGTTCACTTTCCCCGGCGCCCAGTATGACGGCTCAGTTACTGACGCCGAGGAAAGCACGGAGCTGAAATGGTATATAGCCCAACGCGATAAAGCAGCCTGGGATTACTTCAGCGCTGAGCATGAAGTATTCTGATCCACCTTCATAAATTGCAATGACCCAGAAAGTCTAAGCTAGCGGTCTTCCGTCCAGACGGACTCAAAAGGAGAAAATGTCTCCTGGGTTCTGCGCCATTGGCAGGAACATATCTCGCACGTGTAGAACGAAATATCTTTGCCGATCATGCTTCGCTCTCCCGTTTTATAAAAACCGTTGGCATTGTACCTGCCATCAATGTTGTGCATTACTTCTTCACAGCACTCTTTGATAAACATCGTATTCCTCCTTGATCCGGGCCCATGCCGGTCACTCGTAATACCCCAATCAAATCAAAATTGCCACCACCGGTCACGGTGGAGCAATGCCTGATCCACATTGACGTAGCGGTCTGAAGATCGATATTTTCCGCCAGCCAATCATCATT
Organism: Pseudomonas sp. R4-34-07; assembly: GCF_003852375.1. Classification (NCBI taxonomy): domain Bacteria; kingdom Pseudomonadati; phylum Pseudomonadota; class Gammaproteobacteria; order Pseudomonadales; family Pseudomonadaceae; genus Pseudomonas; species Pseudomonas sp. R4-34-07. The sequence continues at coordinate 3,533,427 of NZ_CP027760.1, forward strand.
CCCCCTCGGTTAGCATTCGAGATGTCTGCCTGTCGCGATCTCTTTCTTCATATTTGTCGCGTATAAGATCAATAACACTTTCATATCCATTTCTTCGAAATCTGCATACGCTAGATTGTTATAGAGCACTTTTACAGATTTATTTGAACCGATTGAGCGAGAATACAACGTCTTCAACATAGAGTATTTTTCAACATAAAACTTGAGGCCGCGCTCTTGCTCCGAGAGACCGTTGAGAAATAAGCATGCGATTTCACTACTGCTGAGCTGAGCTCTTAAAATGTTAGCATAATCCCTCTGAGCCCTCTATAGACGGATCGTCCGCCTCATCTCCATGCCCAAATGAGACTTGGATGAAGACGAAAACAATGTGCTCCCAAACCCATCCACATATTTCAATATTGATACAAATTCCTAAAATAATGGCCTACTGAGCCAACATGCTCATTTCGCTGGATCAGCCCCCGGCTTGCTCAATAAGCAGATCCCTGTTGTGTGACGTGAGAAGCGGTACCCGATCGTGAAGGCTCTTCATCAAACGCCGATTTTCTCGCTGGCGGTCGAGCTCCGCCCTTGCTCTATCAAGATCAAATACCCTGCCGTTCACTTCATCGAACAGAGAAGTAGAGATACGAAAGTGCCCGCAACCAGCCCAAAGATATCGATAGTCGCCTCCAAAGCCGGATAGGTCCTCGGCCGCCTCATTACAGATTAAACAGGCCATTTGCTCACCTCATTTTTGTTGGTCGCCAAACTGTAGCGAGTCCTCTCGCCCCCACTCCACCGCCCAGGCATGGCCCGGCAAGGAGTCCCCATGCCCGCCGCCTCAACGCGTCAACATCAAAGAGAGTATTAATCCCCATCAATCTTAAACAAACGCACCTTGTCTATGATTTATGATTACACTCCAACTGTGTCGCTGCCCGCCCTCCACTACCCCGAAATGAAATATCTTCTCCCTAAAATCCTCTAATCCATTCAAATAGGAAACCCTCAGTTCCCCACCACATATTGCGGCCCTGCCGTCAAACGGAACCTGAAATGGAAAACCTTTAGCTGAGTTAAGTATTGGCACATGGGACAAAATTACGTTGTTGTGGCGAACTTCTAAATTTGTTATTGAATGCCCACCATTATTCAGCGTGAACTCAAAGACAAACCGCGCATTGCTTTGGCTATGAAAACGACCTGAGAGCACAAATTTCGGTTCTATCGAGGATGCGAGGCGCCTGCTTTCCATTAAGGAGTTATCTTTAATCATTTGCAGTTGATCAGTAGATATACCAACTAGCTGCCTTTGTTGATCAACTGAATTTTTTAGCTCAGAAGCTTGGACAATGAGAGCTTCTGAACTTATACGTAATTCACGCCCCTGTTGTAAATAACCTAATATCAACCACAGAAAAGCAACCGGACCAAACACACCCGCCAACAAATCGCCCATTTCATTCAACTTCAGCGTCACTAATTCATCGAATTTCGCCCCCATTATCATAATGGCACCACCAATATAAGCGGCAGTTGCATGCGCCGCCCACCACTCTAGACTGCGGCTGCACCACCAATTTATTTGGCAAACCCAGTACGTCCGATAGCAATTCAATAGGTTCTTCCTTGTGAAAATCAACAAGTCACTTTAGCAAAAACTCACTCGTAAATCCTTATATTGTGAGGTCTCCACTTCAAAGTCACCCGCTATAGCGGCAAGTACGAACTCGCCCATGAAAACTTACAGCGCTTGTGACCATCGACGCATCAATCGTGGTCAAGGTTGAGGTAAAAGCGAAGAAGAAGCCAAAGAATTGGCTGCTGACATCGCCGAAGTGCTCAGCATCTGCCACCACTGCTCTAGAAACGTACAGGTCGGCGAAATTCTTGAGGCGGTCGAAGCAACGGAGGTTAAGCCATGATCGCCACCCTCTGGTTCGCCTACGTCGTCATCTACAAGGGGCCGAGGCCATGAGTAATTTTAATTGCAATTAGTCGGGAAACCGACAGTTAAACGCGTCGACCATCAAGGCTCATCTAACAAGGAGATCCTCATGAGAGCGTTCGCACAAGCAATTATCGCTGTCGCACTAGTGACCAACCGCAAATCCAGGAATCGTTTCCTCCGTGAATGCGACAGATGGTCCAACCGCCTATACAGGCTCGACTTGATCAGCCTTCAACAACGCCAAGAACTGCGGCGACAAATCGCAGCAGCATGCCTGGTGGCGTTGATGTAACACCAATCCCACGAAATGCCTGTCGGTGAGCGGCGGGCGAGGACGCTTTCGCCTATGAAAACGCGACCGGCAAAAGACCTTCTGGTTGATATTGAATCGGATTAAGGACGATAACCGATGGGAAAACCTCAGAGAGGCTACCCCTTTCCAGAGTTGCAAGAACCGGGAGTACGGAGCGAGGAACAGTCGAGGACGCGGCATGAGCGGTATGCACGGCGTGTATTGGGACGGGGAAGGAATCAATGGCACGTGCTCGGGGTATCGCTCTGCGTCTTGGGCGCCTTGCCTGGGATGATCTCCCGCTCGTACCGATCAAATACCAGGCCCAATAAGGCGTTCTTCTTCGGTACTGGCTTGCAATCCAGCTTTGCCCATTCAGCCTTGGCGATATCCAAGATAACCAGTTGAGCTTGAAGCAACTGCGCAAGGCGTTCGTTGGTGCACCCATCGACGCTGTTACACCACAGATCATTGCTCAATATCGGGACGGCCGGACCGCCAAGGTGCGGGCCAATCGCAAGATCTCTTTGTTGTCGCATATTTACAACATCGCGCGTGAATCCGGCCGAAAGCTGCCAGTGAGATCCTCAACCTTGGGGGTGCAAGCCGACTGCTGGGGCACACTGACAAGCGGATAACCGAGACGGTTTATCGACGTGTCGGGGAGATCGTGAAACCGACCTGGTGACCACAACTTGCACCGAGTTGCGGAAACAGCATGTAATGATGCGGAAATGATCAGCTGTGAGGCAGACAATTGCGCCTGACCCCAGAAACGCAAAAGCCCCGCAGTGCGGGGCTTTCGTGTGAATCTTGGCGGGAAACCAGGGATTCGAACCCTGGAGACGCTCTTAACGTCCGCCGGTTTTCAAGACCGGTGCATTCAACCACTCTGCCAATTTCCCTTGTGCGTTACAGGATCATAGTAGCTCATCCTGCGTCAGCGGGCGCAATAATACCCGAATGAAACACACTGTCAAACTCTCTGCATAGCTTGTTACAGAGCGTCTGTTATGATCTTTGCGACTGAACGTTTCAAAACTGAAGGAGAGTCGCCATGCGCGAACAGAATTACGCAGTGAATGGCAACGTGCAGGCTGAGCAGCTTGAAGTCAGCCGCGTCTTGCGCAATACGTACGGCCTGCTCGCCCTTACCCTCGCATTCAGCGGCGTGATGGCTTACGTGGCCCAGCAGATGCGCGTCGGTTATCCCAATATCTTTGTCGTGTTGATCGGCTTCTATGGTCTGTTCTTCCTGACCAACAAGCTGCGTGACTCGGCCTGGGGCCTAGTGTCGGCCTTTGCCCTGACCGGTTTCATGGGCTTTATCCTGGGCCCGATCCTTAACCGTTACCTCGGCATGGCCGGTGGCGCGGAAGTGGTCAGTTCGGCATTTGCCATGACCGCGTTGGTGTTTGGTGGCCTGTCGGCGTACGTGCTGATAAGCCGTAAGGACATGAGCTTCCTGGGCGGCTTCATCACCGCTGGCTTCTTCGTGTTGCTGGCGGCGGTGGTAGCCGGCATGTTCTTCCAGATCAGCGGCCTGCAACTGGCGATCAGCGCAGGTTTCGTGCTGTTTTCCTCGGTGTGCATCCTGTTCCAGACCAGCGCCATCATCCATGGTGGCGAGCGTAACTACATCATGGCGACCATCAGCCTGTATGTGTCGATCTACAACCTGTTTATCAGCCTGTTGCAGATCTTCGGCATCATGAGCCGTGACGACTGATTGTTAACGCTATAAAAAATGCCCCGTATCGCGAGATACGGGGCATTTTCATTTCCGGGGCCCAAGGACGATCAGTACTGGTTAGGTTCCATCTCTAGTTCCACTCCGAAGCGCTCGACAATATCCTGCTGGATACGCAGCGCCAGGTTGGCAATCTCACGCCCGGTGGCCGAGCCATAGTTCACCAGCACCAGGGCTTGCAATGCATGCACGCCAGCATCGCCCTCCCGAAAGCCCTTCCAACCCGCCTTGTCGATCAGCCAACCGGCGGCGAGCTTCGTTTGCCCGTCTGCTTGAGGGTAGGCCACCAAGTCCGGATACTGGCTTTTCAGCTCAGCAGCCAAGGCCTGCGGCACCAGCGGGTTCTTGAAGAAACTGCCGGCATTGCCAAGCTGCGCCGGGTCGGGCAATTTTTCGCGGCGAATGCTGCAAATCGCCCGGCTCACATCCGTCGGCGTGGCGTCGGTAATCCCCTGCCCGGCCAGACGTTGCTGCACCGGGCCGTAGTCGAGTTTCAGGTGACTGGCGCGGCTCAGGGCAAAGCGTACCCGCAGGATCAACCAACGGCCGACTTCATGCTTGAACAGGCTGTCGCGATAGGCAAACCGGCACTCCTGCAGGCTGAAATCCCGCAGTTCACCGGTCTGACGATCCAGCGCAGTGAGTCCGGCGAACACATCCTTGACCTCCACGCCGTAGGCACCGATGTTTTGCATTGGCGCCGCACCGACCGTGCCGGGGATCAGGCTGAGGTTTTCCAGGCCGCAGAAGCCCTGCTCCAGGGTCCATAACACAAAGGGGTGCCAGGCTTCGCCCGCTTCGGCTTCGACCACCACCTGCACGCCATCATCGTGCAGCACGCGAATGCCTTGGGTGGCCATACGCAACACCAGGGCAGGCACGTCCTGGGTCAGCAGCAGGTTGCTGCCGCCCCCGATCACCAGCAGCGGCACACTGTGCGCCTCGGCGTAGGCCAAGGCTTCCCGCACGTCGGCATCACTGCAGGCCTCGGCAAATAGCTGGGCGCGCACGTCGATGCCAAAGCTGTTGAACGGCTTGAGCGATACCTGCGCCAGTACTTGCAAGGTCATAACCGCCCCTTCAATTCGATCACCAATAAATCACAGGCGCGCTCGATCAGGTTCAGGACCCGCTCAAAACCTTGTTCGCCTTCATAATAAGGGTCTGGCACCTCGTCCACTTCACCGCCGAAGCGGCGCAGGAATATATCCAACTGCGCCTTACCCTGTGCAGGCTGCATGGCTTTGAGGTGGCGCAGGTTGCTGTGGTCCATGGCCAGGATCAGGTCATAGCGCGCAAAGTCGGCGCGGCAGACCTGCTGGGCACGTTGGGATGACAAGTCATAGCCCCGCGCCAGCGCCGCACGTTGGCTGCGCTGGTCCGGTGGGTTGCCGATATGCCATTGCCCAGTCCCCGCTGACGCCACCTCAACCTGGCCGGACAAACCTGCTTCGCGCAACTTATGGCGCAAAACGCCTTCGGCGGTAGGCGAACGGCAGATATTGCCCAGGCAGACAAACAGGACCTCCATCAAGCCCCCAGCAGGCGACGGACGCGCTCGAGGTCTTCCTGGGTATCGACGCCTGCAGGCGGCGCTTCCAGCGCATCGCCCACGTGGATGCGCACGCCGTGCCACAGGGCCCGCAGCTGCTCCAGGGACTCGGTGTTCTCCAACCAGCACGGGCCCCAGCTGACGAAGTCATGCAGGAAACCGGCGCGATAGGCATAAATGCCGATATGGCGGCGGTACGGCACGCCTTGCGGCAGTGCGTCGGGGTTGTTGGCGAAGGCATCCCGCGCCCAGGGCAGGATCGAGCGGCTGAATGTCAGGGCCAGGCCGTTGATATCGCTGACGACCTTCACCACGTTCGGGTTGAACAAGGTTTCGCTGTCTTCGATCGGTTCGGCCAGGGTGGCCATGCGCGCTTCGCCATGGGCCGCCAGATTGGCGGCGACCTGGTCGATGACGCTTGGCGGAATCAGCGGCTCGTCGCCTTGCACGTTCACCACGATGGCGTCCGGCGCCAGGCCCAGTTGCGTGGCCACTTCGGCCAGGCGGTCGGTGCCGGAATTATGGTCTTCGCGGGTCAGCACCGCCTCGGCGCCGAAACCTTCGCAGGCTTCGATGATGCGCGGATCATCGGTCGCCACCACCACCCGTTCAGCGCTGCTTTTACAGGCCTGTTCCCATACCAGCTGGATCATCGGCTTGGCACCGATCATTTGCAGCGGCTTGCCCGGCAGGCGGGTCGACGCATAGCGCGAGGGAATCACCACGGTAAAGGCGGTAGTCATTTATCCAGGCGCTCATCGGTCGTCAGGGTGCGGGCTTCGCTTTCCAGCATCACCGGAATGCCGTCGCGGATAGGGTAAGCCAGGCCGGCGCCTTTGCTGATCAGCTCGGTTTTGTCGGCGCTGAGCTTGAGCGGGCCTTTGCAGATCGGGCAAGCAAGGATGTCGAGCAGTTTGGTGTCCATGAGTAGTTCCTGGAAATAAGCGGTTTAAGGCAAAAGACGGTTGGGCAGCAAGCGCATCAACTGCGTGTCGAACCAGGCGACAAACGCTGGCGACGGCAGCGCATCCACCGCAAGGTACCACCAGTCGGGCCGGGCGAAGGCGCGGCACTTCACCGCGTCTTTTTCGGTCATGACCAGCGGCAATGACGGCGTGAAATCCAGCACCTCGGCGCTGTAGGGCGCGTGGTCGGCAAACGCATGGGGGATCGGCTGCCAGTGTAGCGTTTCAAGGGTATTGAAGAAACGTTGCGGATTGCCGATACCGGCAACCGCGTGTACCGGTTGGCCTACTGGAAAGTAGCTGACCGGCTGCCGCTCGCCGCTGTGCAGGTTGACCAGTGCCGAGGGCTGCAGGCGGAAGGCAAAGCCGTCTTCCCGGTCCGAGGCCGCACCGTTATAGAGCAGCGCATCAACGCTCTGCAGGCGCTCAACCGGCTCGCGCAATGGCCCGGCCGGCAGGCAGCGGCGATTGCCCAGGCCACGGGCGGCATCGATCAATACCAGCTCCAGATCACGGGCCAGACGATAGTGCTGCAGGCCGTCGTCGGAAAGGATCAGGTCCAGGGTTTCGCTGGCCAACAGCGCTTTCACCGCACGACTGCGATCCGGATCGATCATCAACGGTACCCCGCAGCGCTGCACGATCAGCAACGGTTCGTCGCCGGCCACTTCGGCACTGTGGTTGGCCTCGACCCGCCACGGCAACTGTGGCGGCTTGGCGCCATACCCACGGCTGACCACGCCTACGCGCAACCCACTGCGCCGACAGTGCTCGATCATCCACAGGATCAGCGGCGTCTTGCCAGTCCCGCCTACGGTGATATTACCCACGACCACAACGGGCACCGGTGACTGGTAGACAGCGCCCTCACCCGCCAGGAAGCGCGCGCGCTTGCGCTGCACCACCCGGCGATACAAGCACTCCAGCGGCTTTAACAGCACGAGGGCCGGATGCCCGTCGTACCAGGCCTTGAGCAAACGATCGGACATGGCCATCAGGGTGGGCTCGCCGCCTCGACGGTGGTCATGCGCAGATGACTGAAACCGAGCTTGCCGGCAGCGTCCATCGCGGTAATCACTGCCTGGTGCTGGGTTTTGCCGTCGGCGCTGATCGACAGTGGCATGTTGGTGTCGCCCCCGGACTCCTTCTGCAAGGCCTCCATCAAGCTGGCCAGGTCGTTTTTCTCCAGCAACTGGTTATTTACCGAAAACACACCATCGGCGCTGATGGCAATGTCCAGCTGCTTGACCTGCTGGTCTTCTGCTGGGGAGCCGCTCACGGCTTCGGGCAAGTCGACGCGCAGCTGGGTTTCCCGGGTGAACGTGGTGGTAACGACGAAGAACAGCAGCAGGATAAACACCACGTCAATCAGCGACGCGAGGTTGATATCGACATTTTCCCGTTGCTTGCGGCGAAATTTCACGCTTTGCCCTCGACCAGGTCCACATCACGGTCGCCCTGCACCACCTCCACCAGCTTGATGGCTTCCTGTTCCATGCCGACCACCAGTTCATCGATGCGCCGTTGCAAAAAGCGATGGAAGAACACCGACGGGATCCCCACCATCAGGCCCGCAGCCGTGGTGATCAGCGCTTTGGAAATACCACCGGCCAGCACCGCGGCGTTGGTGGTCATGCCCGAGCCCATGAACGAGCTGAAAATGTCGATCATGCCCAGCACCGTACCCAGCAAACCGAGCAGCGGCGCCATGGCGGCGATGGTGCCGAGGGCGTTGATGTAGCGCTCCAGCTCATGAATCACCCGCGCTGCGGCTTCCTCGATGCACTCTTTCATGATCTCGCGACCATGCTTGGAGTTGGCCAGGCCGGCGGCAAGGATTTCACCCAGTGGCGAATTGGCGCGCAGTTCCTTGAGCTTCTGCTTGTCGAGCTGCTTGTTCTTGATCCAGCCCCAGACTTGCCCCAGCAGGTGCTCGGGGGTAACGCGACTGGCGCGCAGGGTCCACAGGCGTTCGGCGACGATGCCGAGTGCGGCAATGGAACTCATGATGATCGGCAACATCATCCAGCCGCCGGATTTGACCAATTCCCACACAGTGAATGCCCCCTCGAAAAAGTGCGCCACTTTATCATATAGGTTCAGCGGCGGGGTTCGTCGACCGCAGACCGGACTGTCGCAGCCCGCGGTGTTTGGTAACGCCGGATTACGGTAACGGTTCGCGCCAGAACCGGCGTTGACTGCGCGCAACAACAGCGGGTTGGAACGCGCCCAACTGAAGACGCACGGCACCTTGTTCGGCGCTGTCGTATAGCCGGCTGCCCAGGGCCCGATAGCGTTCTACCACTTGCGAATGAGGATGACCAAAGGCATTGCCCCGGCCTCTGGAGATCAGCACCGATCCAGGCGCAAGCCGTTGCACAAAAGGCCTGGATGACGAGCTGCGGCTACCATGATGGGGCGCTTGCAGCCAATCGGTGGGCACCGCCAACGGTGTGTCAAGCAGTGCGCGCTCCGCCGCACGGTCGATATCCCCGGTGAGCAGCAGCCGCTCACCGCTGGCCTGCACCTGCAACACACAGGATTTGGCGTTGCCACTGATGGCGCCGGACCACTGCCATAACACGAACGACACACCATCCCACTCCCATCGTTCGCCACTGATACAAGGCTCGGTCCCCAGAAACGCCGGCAACCCGTCGGTTTCGCCGCCGACCACACGCCGGATGGGCAGCCCGCGGGCGACAGCTGCAGCGCCACCAGCATGATCGGCGTCGGCATGGCTCAGTAGCAGCATGTCCAACCGCTCTACTCCGAACTTTTTCAACGACGGCAGAACCACGCGCGCACCCAGGTCGACCGCCCCCGAACGCGGCCCCGCGTCGTAAAGCAAGGCGTGGTTGCGGGTGCGCAAGATCACAGCCTGCCCCTGGCCGACATCCAGTTGCACCACCGTCACCTGCCCATGGGGTACCGATTCCTTGGGTGGAAACACCGCCAACAGCAGCATGGGCCAGCCCAGCAACCGAAATGGCACCCCCTTGGGCAGCAGCAATAACGCCGCGCCCGCCAGGCTGACCAGCCAATAAACCAGCGGCACCTCGGCCGGCGTCCAGGCCGGCAACTGCGAGGCCAGCAGCGCCAGCACCTTGAGCCATCCCTCCAGCGCTCCGCCGGCCAACCAGAGCAAACCGTCACCGGCCAACGGCAGCCACAGCAGCGCCGTGCCCAGCAACGCCAATGGCAACACCACCAGACTGATCCACGGCACAGCGAATAAATTGGCCACAGGCGCGGTGAGGCTGATGGGTAAACCCAGCACCAGCAGGACTGGAAACAAACCGATGGCAATCAACCACTGTGGACGCGTCCAGGCCTGCCAGACACTCCAGGGCCCGAGCCGCCCTCCGAACGTCAGCACCAGGATCGCAACCGCCGCAAAGGACAACCAGAAACCCGGCTGCAGACTGGCCAGGGGCTCAAGCAGCAGCACAGCGTTGAAGGCCAGCAGCAACGGCCACCACACGCCCAAATGCCGAAAGCGCAGCCGCCATAGCAATACCAGGCCCACCATCACGCAGGCCCGCTGCACCGGCACGCCGAAACCCGCCAGCAGGCCATAACCCAGCGCTGCAATAAAGGCCAGGCCGCAGGCCCACGGCAGCCATGGCAGGTTGCGTGGCCAGCAACCGTAACGCGCCATCCCGGCCACCAGTGCGTAGATCAGCCCGGCCAGCAAGCCAATGTGTTGGCCGGAGATAACCAACAGGTGCACGGTGCCGGTGTCTTGCAATACCTGCCATTGCTCCGTGCGCAGCCCGGAACCGTCACCCAGCACCAACGCCGCCACGGCGGCTTCATGGGTTTGCGCATCCGCAGCCATCAGGCGCTGGCGCAGGCTGTCGCGCAGGGCGTTGCGGGCTGGCGTCAGGCGCTCACCGTCTTTCACCGAGCCCGTGGCGCCGATGCGTTGCGCCAGCAACCAGGCCTCGTGGTCGAAACCGTGAAAGTTGAGCAGGCCAGACGGCCGCTTGAGGGTGACAGCCAGGCGCCAGCGTTCTCCACTGCGCACCGGCGGCCCGCCGTGCCAGGACACCCGGATGCGCTTGGGTAGCCGGGCTTTGCGCGACCGGCTGTCGGCCAGGTCAAAACGCACGCCGGTGTCGGTCTGCTGAGGCAAGCCGACGACGCGCCCTTCCACCCATCGTGTTTCGCCGTCCAGTGCTGGTCGCAATCGATCATCCAGTGCCCACTGCGCGCTGATGCACGCCCAGCTCAAGCCCATCAGGAAAAACGCCAGCGGATAGGTACGAAACGGCACTAACATCAATGCCAGCACCAGCATGGCCAACAGCCATCCGGTGGGCGGCAACACCGGTAGAAAACGCAGGGTCAGCAACCCCAGCGCAAGCGCGAACATCCCTGTCCTCATGAATCATTCCTTTCAATGATCCACTCAGTCTTAGCCGGGGTTCCCAGGGGCGCCTTTGATGTTTTGTCACAAAGTCTGAATTTTCTGTTTATAGAATACGCGCATACTTGCCCCTCGAACTGACCTGGACCCCTTATGCCCCGGCGCTTATTCAAACGGTACATGCCCGACCCCAGCAGTATCAGGGAACACAAGTCATTACAGTTTCTTGGCACCTTGCTGCATGACCCGAACCTCTGGCACCTCAACCGGCACTCGGTGGCCCGTGCCATGGCCGTGGGTCTGTTTGCCGCGTTTATCCCCATTCCCTTGCAAATGCTGCTGGCCGCGATCCTGGCGATCGTGGTGCGCGGCAATATGCCGATTGCCGTCAGCCTGGTGTGGCTGACCAACCCGATCACGATGCCGGTGGTGTTTGTCTGCACCTATATGACCGGTGCCTGGTTGATGAATGTGCCGCCACGCAGCCTCCCCGATAACCTCACCTGGGAATGGATCAGCGGCGAATTGAGCACGATGTGGCAACCTTTCCTGTTGGGCTCGGTGGTATCCGGATTGGTGTTGGGCGCATTGGCCTATTGCCTGACCATGGGCTATTGGCGCTGGTGGGTCGCGCACCAGTGGAAGAAACGCAAACTGCGCCGCCGCTGATGGCTAACGGGCAGGCAGGCGCAGGTGTACACGCAGGCCCTGCCCGGTATTTTCCGCCCAGATACGCCCGCCCTGGCGCTGCACCGCGTTGCGCGCAATGCTCAAGCCCAGGCCGAAGCCGCCGTCACCGGGCCGGGAACCGTCCAACCGGATAAAGGGCGCGAAGATACGCTCCAGGTCGTCCTCATCGATGCCGCCCCCCTGATCCTCCAGCCACACATGCCAGTGCTCGCCTTCGCGTGCGCCGTCCAATGTCACCCGGCCTTGGCCTGGTGAGTGGCGTATTGCGTTACGCAGGATGTTTTCCAGAGCCTGGGCCAGTGCATTGAGATTGCCTCGCACCCAGCACTCAGCTGGCAACAGGCATGGCAAGCGCGATGCCGGCCAATCGCTTTCGAAACAAGCGTTTTCCCGCAGCATGTCCCACAGCGCCGGCAGCTGGATGTCCTCCTGGGGCAGTGGCGCCCGGTCGCTGTCGAGCCAGGCCAGTTGCAGGCTGTCTTCCACCAGGCGCTGCATGGCGTCGATTTCCCGGCTCAGGCGTTCACGCAACCGCGCCAGGTCCTGTTCGCTGTCGCAGGCCACACGCAAGCGGCTCAGGGGCGTGCGCAACTCATGGGACATGTCGCGCAGCAGCTGTTGCTGCAACTGCACCGTGCCCTGCAAGCGTTCGGACATCTGGTCAAAGGCGCGTCCCAATTCACCCAACTCGTCCTGGCGGCTGGTCGCGTCACGGGACATTCGCGCCGTCAATTGGTCCGCACGCCAGGCATTGGCCTGCGCACGCAATTGATTGAGGGGCATGATCAGCAATCGATACAGGCCGATACATAGCAATAAGGTAAACAACCCGGGAATCAGGCCGTTGGTGATGACCCGCCAGAACAGTTGATAACGCCCCGGCATAAAGCGCTTGGGCAACTCGATCACTAGTGACCCCGCATCGGGGTCGACCGGGAAGGCGATTTTCAACCAGGGCAAGCCTTTGGCATGGCGGCTCACCGGCCAGTCCAATCCGCGCAAGAAGGTCAGGCGCTGGCTTTGCTTGTCGCTCAACGGTGCGCTGCCAAGTGATTGCAAGTCATTGCCGATGACGCCCAGCCAAGTGGTTTCACGCTCGCCCATATGCTGCAACCACGCATCCACACCGGCACTGCCCTGGGTACTCCACGCCAACTCGGCGCCCGCCGCATAGCCGCGAAGCGTGTCGCGGGCTTCGTCAGTGAGATAGGCACTTTGCTGCTCCATGTAACGGCCCCAGGACCAACTGAGCCAGATCATCAGCAAACAAAACGCGATCAGCAGGCACGCCAGCTTCCAGAACAACGAATGCCTGCCCGGCAACCGCTCAAAGCCCTTCATCGTGACCGCTCAACACATAGCCTTTGCCCCACACCGTGCGCACTTCTCGCTCGGTGTAGCCGATCGCTTTGAGCTTGCGGCGAATCTGGCTCACATGCATGTCGAGACTGCGATCGTGTGGGGCATAACCGCGCTGCAGCACGTGCTGATAAAGGAAGGCTTTGCTGAGTACCTCTTCGGCGTTGCGGTGCAAGGTTTCCAGCAGGCGGTACTCACTGCGTGTCAGGCCGGCCCAATGCGTGTGATAGACGACATCGCACAGCCCCTCGTCAAACCGCAGGACCTGCGCATCCTCGCGCAAGGGTGCAAGGCCCGGCGGGGGGCGACGGTCCAGGGCCACCCGGCGCAGGATGGCTTCGATGCGCACCCGCAGTTCGATCATGCTGAACGGCTTGGGCAGGTAATCGTCGGCGCCCAGGCGAAAGCCGCTGACACGGTCGGCTTCGGCGCCCAGGGCCGACATCAGGATCACCGGTATGGCATGACTCTGGCGCAGATGCGTAAGGACTGACAGCCCGTCCAGCCCTGGCAGCAGAACGTCCATCAGCACCAGGTCGAACGCTTGGTCGCGGGCCAGCTGCAGGCCTTGCTGGCCATTGCGGCACCAGGTGACCTCGAAGCCACAGCGGCCCAGATGTTCATGGACGTAGGCGCCCAGCACGGGGTCATCCTCGATGGTCAGGATACTGGGTAGGCCAACGGCTGCGGGATTCATTAGCGTCTGCAAGTCATTCTCAATGACTGATTATTCAAGATTAAAGTGTTACAGGCAATCGCAGGCCGCTACCGAATGGCCCGAAGATTGCCGTGTGTCATTAATTTACGAGATTCCTGGCGGCGCAAATGGCTACACTGCGCAGGTAGCGCGGGCCGGACGCCCGTGTGGAAGATTGATATCAATGTGGTAGCAGGAGAGTGGCGTGCTGAGAAGAATGGGGATAAAAGGCCGCGTACTGTTGCTGACGTTATTGCCGACCAGCTTGATGGCGCTGCTGTTGGGGGGCTATTTCACCTGGATGCAGCTCTCCGAGCTGCAGACTCAACTGTTGCAACGCGGTGAAATGATCGCCGAGCAGTTGGCGCCGCTGGTCGCGCCCGCCCTGAGCAGCAAGAACACCGACCTGCTGGAACGCATCGCGACCCAATCCCTCGAACAACCGGACGTGCGCGCGGTGTCGTTCCTGGCGCCGGACCGCTCCTCCCTGGCCCATGCCGGCCCGACCATGCTCAATCCACCGCCCACCGGCAACAGTTCGCACCTGCTGCAGCGTACCGGCAACGATGCCACCCGTTACCTGATGCCAGTGTTTGGCCGTCATCGCAACCTCGCCGGAGAGCTGATTCCGGATGAGTCCGACCGCCTGTTGGGCTGGGTCGAGGTGGAACTGTCCCACAACGGCATGTTGCTGCGCGGTTATCGCAGCCTGTTCGCCAGCCTGCTGCTGATCGCCATCGGCTTGATCTGCACCGCGGCACTGGCCCTGCGCATCAGCCGCACCATCAATTCGCCGATCGGCCTGATCAAGCAAGCCGTGGCCCAGCTTAAAGACGGCAACCTGGAAACCCGCCTGCCGCCCCTGGGCAGCCAGGAGCTGGATCAGTTGGCGTCGGGCATCAACCGCATGGCCGAAACCCTGCAAAACGCCCAGGAAGAACTGCAACACAGCATCGACCAGGCCACCGAAGACGTGCGCCAGAACCTGGAAACCATCGAGATCCAGAACATCGAGCTGGACCTGGCCCGCAAAGAAGCCCTGGAAGCCAGCCGGATCAAATCGGAGTTCCTGGCCAATATGAGCCATGAAATCCGCACGCCGCTCAACGGCATCCTCGGGTTCACCCACCTGCTGCAAAAAAGCGAGCTGTCGCCACGTCAGCTGGATTACCTGGGCACTATCGAAAAATCCGCCGACAACCTGTTGGGCATCATCAACGAGATCCTCGACTTCTCCAAGATCGAGGCCGGCAAGCTGGTGCTCGACAGCGTGCCCTTCAACCTGCGCGACCTGCTGCAGGACACCCTGACCATCCTCGCCCCGGCCGCCCACGCCAAACAGCTCGAACTGGTCAGCCTGGTCTACCGCGACACGCCGCTGGCGCTGGTGGGCGACCCACTGCGCCTCAAGCAGATCCTGACCAACCTGATCAGCAACGCGATCAAGTTTACCCGCGAAGGCACTATCGTGGCCCGTGCGATGATCGAGGATGAGCAGGAAGACAGCGTACAACTGCGCATCAGCGTGCAGGACACCGGCATCGGCCTGTCCAACCAGGATGTGCGCGCACTGTTCCAGGCCTTCAGCCAGGCGGACAATTCGCTGTCGCGCCAGCCAGGAGGCACCGGCTTGGGCCTGGTGATTTCCAAGCGCCTGATCGAACAGATGGGCGGCGAAATCGGCGTCGACAGCACACCGGGCGAAGGCTCGGAGTTCTGGATCAGCCTGAACCTGCCCAAGACCCGCGACGACATCGAAGACCTGCCCAGCGCGCCGCTGCTCGGTCGCCGCGTGGCCGTGTTGGAGAACCACGAGCTGGCGCGCCAGGCCTTGCAACACCAGTTGGAAGACTGCGGCCTGGAAGTCACGCTGTTCAATACCCTGGAAAGCCTGACCAATGGCATTACCAGCGCCCATCAGACCGAACAGGCGATCAACTTGGCGGTGCTCGGCGTCACCGCCAATGACATCCCGCCCGAGCGCCTCAACCAGCACTTGTGGGACCTCGAACACCTGGGCTGCAAGGTGCTGGTGCTGTGCCCGACCACCGAACAAATGTTGTTCAACCAGTCGGTGCCCAACCCCAACAGCCAGTTGCAGGCCAAGCCAGCCTGTACGCGCAAGCTGCGCCGCTCCCTGGCCGACCTGATCAGCCCGCGCCCCTCGCGCAGCGAGCCGGGTGAGCCGTTGTCCAGCCGTGCGCCGCGGGTGCTGTGCGTGGACGATAACCCGGCGAACCTGTTGTTGGTGCAAACCCTGCTCGAAGACATGGGCGCCAAGGTCCATGCCGTGGAAAGCGGCTTTGCGGCCATTGACGCCGTGAAGCAGGAAACGTTCGACCTGGTGCTGATGGACGTGCAGATGCCCGGCATGGACGGGCGCCAGAGTACCGAAGCGATTCGTCAATGGGAAAGCGAACGGCATGGCACGCCGCTGCCGGTGGTCGCCCTCACCGCCCATGCCATGGCCAACGAGAAACGTGCCCTTCTGCAAAGCGGCATGGACGATTACCTGACCAAACCCATCAGCGAGCGGCAGCTGGCCCAGGTGGTGCTGAAATGGACCGGCCTGGCCCTGCGCAACCAGGGGCCCGAGCGCGTCCCCGAAGGCCTTGGCCCAGGCGTGCAACTGCTGGTGCTGGACCATGAGGAAGGCCTGCGCCTGGCGGCTAACAAGGCGGACCTGGCGGCCGACATGCTCGCCATGCTGCTGGCCTCCCTGGAAGCCGATCGCCTGGCGATCACGGTCGCCCGCGAAGCCAATGACAACCACGCCCTGATCGAGCGCGTCCACCGCCTGCATGGCGCCACCCGCTACTGCGGCGTGCCGCAATTGCGCGCGGCCTGCCAACGCGCCGAAACCCTGCTCAAGCAGGACGACGCCAAGGCCATGGCCGCGCTGGATGAACTGGACATGGCGATTGCGCGGCTGGCCAGTGAAGCCAGGGTTAGCGCCTAACCCGATTTTATGGACGACGCCAATCAAAATGTGGGAGGGGGCTTGCTCCCGATGGCGATGTGTCAGTCGAAATATCTGTCACTGATACACCGCTATCGGGGGCAAGCCCCCTCCCACATTCAGCTCGCATTTCAATTCGTAAATTGCAGGGAGCCTTTTAATGCGCGTGATTCTTTTCAGCAGCCAGGCCTACGACCGCGAGAGTTTTCTCGGTGAGCCGCGCCCTCAGGGCATCGAGCTGCGATTCCAACCCGCCCGCCTCAATCTCGACACCGTCGCCCTGGCCGAACGGCACGAGGTGGTCTGCGCGTTTATCAACGATGACCTCAGCGCCCCGGTGCTCGAGCAACTGGCCAGTGGCGGTACGCGCCTGATTGCGTTGCGCTCGGCCGGCTACAACCATGTCGACCTGCGCGCCGCCAAGCGCCTGGGCCTGAGCGTGGTGCGCGTACCGGCCTACTCGCCCCACGCCGTGGCCGAGCATGCCGTGGCCCTGATTCTCGCCCTGAACCGGCGCCTGCACCGCGCCTACAACCGCACCCGCGATGGCGATTTCAGCTTGCACGGGCTCACCGGTTTCGATCTGGTCGGCAAAACCGTCGGCGTGGTCGGCACCGGGCAGATCGGCGCCACCTTCGCCAGGATCATGGCCGGTTTTGGCTGCCAGTTGCTGGCCTACGACCCCTTCCCCAACCCTCAGGTGCAAGCCATGGGCGCGCGCTACGTGAGCCTGCCCGAATTGCTCGCCGAGGCGCAGATCATCAGCCTGCATTGCCCGCTGACCGCCGAGAGTAAACACCTGATCGACACCCGCGCCCTGGCACACATGCAACCGGGTGCCATGCTGATCAATACCGGTCGCGGCGGCCTGGTCGACACGCCGGCACTGGTCGAGGCGCTCAAGAACGGCCAACTCGGTTACCTGGGGCTGGATGTCTATGAGGAAGAGGCGCAGCTGTTTTTCGAGGACCGCTCGGACCTGCCCCTGCAAGACGACGTGCTCGCCCGCCTGCTGACCTTTCCCAATGTGATCATCACCGCCCACCAGGCCTTCCTGACCCGCGAGGCGCTGGCGGCGATTGCCGGCACGACGCTGGCCAATATTGCGGCGTGGGCCGATGGCCGCGCGCAGAACCTCGTCGAGGGATGATCAGCGGTCACATACCGGGCTCATGATGAGCCGGCACCCGTGATAGGATGCCGCGCCTATTTGGAGGATCCATGGCCGAACACGATTTCCGCTTCAGCTTGCTGAGCCCGCAACACACCCTGATCGAATGCCGCGCCCTGGTGCCGGGCCGTTATCAAGTCACCGGCAACGGTGGTTCGATCAAGCATGGCGACGTGCTGATCGTCACCCTGCGCGGCAGCAAAACCCTGTCGATGCGCCTGACCGTGGAAGGTGACGCGCGCTACTCCATCCGCCCGGCAGGCCAATGGGTCGCCATGGCCCTGGGGCCGAAATTCGGCGAGTTGGAGATTCACACCTGGAAGGTCAATTGCGACAGCTGCGACAGCGTGCTGGAGTTTGAATTCGCGGTGGAAACCAAGCTGACCAAAGAACCGCTGCAGCCGGCCGCCAACGCACGTATCAAAGAACTCGGCTGGGCCAGCGAAGGCGACCAGCACCGCTGCCCGAAATGCCAGCGGGCCGCACAATGAAAGGCCTGCTGCTGCTCGCCGCCGTGGGCGCGGCCCTGAGTGGCTGCGCCGGCGATGCGGCCAAGCTCAAGCAGGATCACAGCTATGTGGTGGAGTGGATAGGCGAGCGGCCCTTGATGGACTACGCGCACCTGACCGTGACCCTCGGTGCCGATGGGCGCGCCTATGGCAATGGCGGCTGCAACCACTGGTTTGCGCCGTACACCCTCGAAGGCGACAAGCTCAGCTTCGGCCCGATCGGCAGCACCCGCAAAATGTGCGCCGAGGCGTTGATGGAACAGGAGCACCGCTTCTTCCAGGCCCTGCAGGGCGTACAGCGCTGGGACATCTCGCCGATCGAACAGACCCGCTTCTGGCCGGCCGAAGGCAAGCCGATCCGCTTGTGGCTGGAAGAAGGCTGAGTCTCCAAACTGTAAATTGATGGGGTTCCCAATGTGGGAGGGGGCTTGCCCCCGATAGCGGTGTATCAGCCAGCAGTTATTCAACTGACCCACCGCAATCGGGAGCAAGCCCCCTCCCACATTGGCTCTGAGTTGATGCTTTAACCGCGCAGGGCCTTGAGCTTGGCCAACACCCCTTGCGCCGTCTGCTCACCCATCAGTTGTTCGCGCACCTTGCCTTTGTCATCGATGATATAGGTCACCGGCAGCGCCTCGCTGCGTGGAATATCGAAGATCCCTTCCGGGTTCTGCGCCAGCACGGTGAACTTGATGCCCAGCTTGTCGCTGGCGGCTTTGAGCTCCTCACCCTGCACATTGTCGAAATTGACCCCGAACACGCCCACGTTCTGCGCTTTGAGTTGCTCGGCCAAGGCGTTGAGCTCGGGGATTTCCGTGCGACACGGGCCACACCATTCAGCCCAGTAATTGACCACCAGCCACTGCTTGTCCAGGCGTTCGGCCGGTATTTTCTGGCCATACTGGTCAACGCCGTAATCGTTACCGCAGCCACTGAGCAGCAGGGTTGTGATGATCGCCAATGCACCGATCAGTCGCCTTGTCATGGGGTAATCCTTCGTAAAAATGAACGTTGGCTGCGGCCTATCGCCTCTTACGGTTTAAGGACGGCCCGCAGCGCAGGTAGAATACCCGCCACCTTACGCAAGATGCGACCCGCACATGACCGATCTGACGCTTTATCACAACCCGCGCTGCTCGAAATCCCGCGGTGCGCTTGAACTGCTGGAAGCCCGCGGCCTCACGCCTACCGTGGTGCGCTACCTGGAAACCCCACTGAACGCGGCGCAACTACAAGCCCTGCTGATCAAACTTGGTCTAAGCGCCCGCCAATTGTTGCGCAGCGGCGAAGAGGAATACAAAAGCCTCAACCTGGCCGACGCCAGCCTCAGCGAAGCGCAGTTGATCGCCGCCATCGCCGAACACCCCAAGCTGATGGAACGTCCCATCCTGGAAACCGCCGATAAAGCCATCATTGGCCGTCCGCCGGAAAACATACTGGAGCTGCTGCCGTGACGACCCCCTATGTGCTGGTGTTGTATTACAGCCGCAATGGCTCGGTCAGCGAAATGGCCCGGCAGATTGCCCGGGGTATCGAGCAAGGCGGCATGGAAGCCCGCCTGCGCACCGTGCCGGCGATCTCCACCGAGTGCGAAGCCGTGGCGCCGAGTATTCCGGACGAAGGCGCGCTGTATGCCAGCCTGGATGATCTGAAAAACTGCTCGGGCCTGGCCCTCGGCAGCCCGACGCGTTTTGGCAACATGGCCGCACCGCTCAAGTACTTCCTCGATGGCACCAGCAACCTGTGGCTCACCGGCGCTCTGGTCGGCAAACCTGCTGGCGTGTTCACCTCCACCGCCAGCCTGCACGGTGGCCAGGAGACCACGCTGATGTCGATGCTGCTGCCGCTGTTGCACCACGGCATGCTGATCACCGGCCTGCCCTACAGCGAGCAGGCGCTGCTCGACACCCAGGGCGGCGGTACGCCGTATGGCGCCAGCCACCATGCCGGGCCTGATGGCAAGCGCATGCTCGACCCGCATGAAATCACCCTGTGCCGCGCCCTGGGCCTGCGCCTGGCAAAAACCGCCACACTGCTGGAGAACGGCCGTGGCCAGGCAGCCTAAGGTCCTGCCGCCCCAGGCGTGGCTGGAGCCGCGGGTCAAGCTCGCGCGCGCATTGAGCCTTCTGGCGTTTTTTGGCCTGGTGGGCTTGTTGTGCGTGTACTACCTGTTCGTCGCCGACCTGCACGGCGCGCGTCCGTGGGTGATCCTGCTGATCGAACTGGTGCCGCTGCTGGTGCTGGCGCCAGGCATGATCCTGGGCAGCGCACGCGGGCATTCGTGGATGTGCTTTGTGGTGAACCTGTATTTCATCAAGGGCGCGCTGGCAGCGTATGACCCGAACCGCCAAGGGTTCGGGGTGCTTGAGATGGTGGCTAGCCTGGCGCTGTTTTGTACGGCGTTGTTGTATGTGCGCTGGCGGCACCAATTGAATCGGCGGTTGGCGGCAGCCTGATACAGCAAGGCCTGGGACGCAGAGCGTCCTGGGCAGCATTCCCACGCAGAGCGTGGGAACGATCAATGGTTGACGGTGTAAGCCAGCATCATCGACAACTGGCACATCGGCCGCCCACTATCGGCATGCCACTGGTTGAAGGCGCCCTGCACCGTCGCCAGGTCGCGCAGGCTGGTGGGCACCTTGTCGACGATCTTCTGCGCATTCAATGCCGCCACCACGTCATAGCTCGGCACAAAAGTGTCCTTGCCCACCATGCGCAAAAAGCGCGGTGCCGACAGGCCGCCCAACTGGTGACCGTGCTTGCTCAGGTATTTCCATAGCCCAACGATATCGGTGACTGGCCACTCAGCGATAAACGCGCCGAAGCTGCCCTTCTCCTGGGTGATATCCAGGATCATCTGCGCATTGCGCGGCACGCTCTTGAGCTTGCCCAGGTGACGGATGATACGGGTGTCCTGCATCAGGCGTTCCAAATGCTCGGCGCCCATCAGCACGACTTTTTCCGGGTCGAAGCCGAAGAACACCTGTTCGAACGCCGGCCATTTGGCGTCCACCACGCTGTGCTTCAAGCCGGCACGGAACACGCGCAGCGCCAGGGTCGACAGGTAGCGGTCAGCGCTGATCCTGCGCAATTGCGCCGGGGTCTTGGGCACCGGCAGATGGGCTTCCAACTGGGCCGCTGAACCAAAACGGTTCAGACAATATTCGTGCAGCCACTTGTAATCGCGCATGCCCTCTCCTGGCAGGTGAAATGAAAACGGCGCCCGTGAGCGCCGTCTTTCAGAGCGTTGTAGAGCGTTAGAGGTTCACTACATTGACGAAACGCGACGCGGCGGTTTCATCGATTTTCAAGCTGGTGAAGTCGAACAGGTTGCGGTCGGCCAATTGCGACGGGATCACATTCTGCAGGCTGCGGAAGATGCTTTCGGTGCGGCCCGGCGTCTTGCGTTCCCACTCCAACAGCATGTCCTTGACCACCTGGCGCTGCAGGTTTTCCTGGGAGCCGCACAGGTTGCACGGAATGATCGGAAATTGCTTGAAGTCGGCATACGCCTGGATGTCTTTCTCATTGCAATACGCCAACGGGCGGATCACCACGTTGCGCCCGTCATCGGCACGCAGCTTGGGCGGCATGGCCTTGAGCGAGCCGTTGAAGAACATGTTGAGGAAGAAGGTTTCGACGATATCGTCGCGATGATGCCCCAGGGCCATCTTGGTCGCGCCGATCTCATCGGCAAAAGTATAGAGCGTGCCACGCCGCAGGCGCGAGCACAGCGAGCAGGTGGTCTTGCCTTCGGGGATCAACTGCTTGACCACCGAATAAGTGTCTTTCTCGACGATGTGGTACTCGACGCCCAGTTCCTTGAGATAGGCCGGCAGCACGTGCTCGGGAAAACCTGGCTGTTTCTGGTCCATGTTGACGGCGACGATCTCGAACTTGATCGGCGCGACCTTTTGCAGGTGCAGCAGCACATCGAGCAGGGTATAGCTGTCTTTGCCGCCGGAAAGGCAGACCATGACCTTGTCGCCCTCCTCGATCATGTTGAAATCGGCGACCGCTTCACCGGCCAGGCGACGCAGGCGTTTTTGCAGTTTGTTCTGGTTGACCGTAAGAGTGCCCATGGCGCTTGGATCCGCTGCAAGTGTGTGACGAAAAGCGGGGTATTTTAGCGACCTGAGCGCCTCGGATTCAATGTGGGAGCAAGCCCCTCCCACCTTGAATCCATTGCCCGCTACAGACCGTGCCGCGATTAGCACCTATGTTTACAGCGCGATTTACTCTAAAGGCCCTACAGTTTTCCAGGACATCACTTCCTATACTGCGACTAGAGGTCGCACAACTATCCGGACCTTGCAGGCCATTTGGCCGGTAGCGCTCCGCTGGGGGGCGATGGTAATAACGACAGGAGTGACTGGCATGATCCATCACGTCGTGGGGCTTTTTACCCATCCCGATCAGGAATGGCGCGAAATTCGTGGCGATAAAGAAGAAAGCATCAGCCACATGTACCTCACCCATACCCTGGTTCTCGCGGCGATTCCCGCCGTCTCTGCATTTATCGGTACCACCCAGGTCGGCTGGGTCATCGGCAACCGCGCACCGGTCATGCTGACCCAGGAAAGCGCGCTGTGGATGACCCTGATGTCCTACGCTGCAATGCTCGGCGGCGTGGCGGTGATGGGTGCGTTCATTCACTGGATGGCCCGCACCTACGACGCCAACCCCAGCATGGCGCGTTGCGTGGCCTTCGCCACCTACACAGCGACGCCTCTGTTTATTGGCGGGCTGGCGGCGCTTTATCCGCACATGTGGCTGGGCATGGTCGTGGGCACGGCGGCGATCTGCTACACGGTATACCTGCTGTATGTGGGGCTGCCGACCTTCATGAGCATCGACCCGGATGAAGGCTTCCTGTTTTCCAGCTCGGTACTGGCTGTAGGACTGGTGGTGCTGGTGGCGATCATGGCGTTTACCGTGATCGTCTGGGGCCTGGGCGTTGGGCCGATCTACACCAGTTAAGCCTTTTTTACCGCAGGCAAAGCCACCACAAGGTGGCTTTGTGCGTTATGCATGACCATTCGGCGCCTGACAGATTCGGAAACACCCTGCTTTGCGGCATACTGGACGTCTCTGGAGATATGTACAGCATGCCCGAGCAACTCAATACCCGCGTCGAAGATTGTTTCCTGCAAGCCGAATCCTTTTTCAAACGAAGCTTCAAACGCCCCAAGGTCAGTCTCAAGCTGCGGGGCCAGAAAGCCGGTGTCGCGCATTTGCACGAAAACCTGCTGCGTTTCAACCCTCAGCTTTACCGTGAAAACAGCCAACATTTCCTCAAACAAACCGTGGCCCACGAAGTGGCGCACCTGATCGCCCACCAACTGTTTGGCGAGCGCATCCAGCCCCATGGTGAGGAATGGCAGTTGATCATGCGTGGAGTTTACGAACTGCCGCCGGACCGTTGCCACACCTATGAAGTCAAGCGGCGCCAGGTGACGCGCTATATCTACCGGTGCCCGTGTGCCGACAGCGACTTCCCGTTTTCGCCGCAGCGCCATGGGCTGGTAGGCCAGGGGCGGCGGTATTTGTGTCGACGGTGTCGGCAGACCTTGGTGTTTACTGGGGAAACGCGGGTGGAATGAGCGCCTCATCGGGAGCAAGCCCCCGATGGGGTCAGAACTGTCACCCCACAACCTTGGCCTGGCGCAATTCCCCTATCCGCTGAGCACTGAACCCCAACTCCACCAGCACCTCATCACTGTGCGCCCCTACGGCGGCACCAATATGCCGTGGCGCCGGCAACCCCTCGGAAAACTTCAGCGGGCAGGCAATCTGCGCCTGGGTCGAGCCATCGCCCCTGGGCACCTGGCTGATCAGCCCGCGCGCCTGCAGCTGCGGATGCGCTACCGCTTCACTCAAGTTCAACACCGGTTCCACGCACGCATCCACTCCAGCAAACAACGCGCACACTTCATCAAAGCTGCGTTTTTCGAATTCCACCTGCAGCGCCTGCTTGAGGGCCGGCTGCTGCTCAGGCTTGAGGCTGTGCAGCGCCAGCTCCGGTCGCCCCAGTGCTTCGCACAATTGCTGCATGAAGGCCGGTTCCAGGCTGCCCACCGACATCCAGCGCCCATCACGGGTGCGGTAATAATCGTAAAAACTGCCGCCATTGAGCACATGGTTTTCCCACGCCGGTTCCACCCCGCAGGCCAGGTAACCCGCACCGGCCATGGCGTTCAGGCTGAACGCGCAGTCGGTCATGCTCACATCCAGATACTGGCCGACGCCGCTCTGCTGCCGCGAGATGACCGCCGCGAGCAAGCCCACCACCGCATGCAACGACCCGCCGCCGATATCCGCCAATTGCACCCCCAACGGCAACGGCCCGCTGTCGCGCCGCCCGGTGTGGCTGGCCACACCGGCCACGGCCAGGTAGTTAATATCGTGGCCGGCGCGATCCCTGTAAGGGCCGGTCTGGCCGTAGCCGGTGATCGACAGGTAGATCAGCCTCGGGTTGATCGCGTTCAAGGCCGCATACCCCAGGCCCAGGCGCTCCATCACGCCGGGGCGGAATTGCTCGATGAGGATGTCGGTGCCCTTGACCAGCTCGAACACAATCTGCAGCGCCTCGGCCCGCTTGAGGTCCAGCGCCAGGCTGCGCTTGTTGCGATTGAGGTAGGCATGGCTCGCCGAGGGGCCCTGATCATGGGGCGGCAGGACGCGCAACAAATCCATGCGCGTCGGCGATTCGATGCGCAGCACCTCGGCGCCCATGTCCGCCAGCATCAGTGAGGCGAAGGGGCCTGGCAACAGGGTGGAAAAATCCAGCACTTTGAGGGACGCCAAGGGGCCTGACATACAAACTCCGTTTCCGATTCGACGGTTCACAGCGTAGTCAGCCTTGAGCGTCGACGGCAATCGTCAGAACGATCACCCCCCCTGACCGTTTTGATCACGGCGGGCTTTTTCGTCGCCACGGCTTTATCATTGGCCCACGTTTTATTGGCAGAGTGTTCCATGAAGTTCGCGATTGCAGTGTTCAGCGCCGCCCACGCGCCCTCCTCGCGCCGCGCCCTGTTGTTCGCCCAGGCGGCGCTGGCCGGTGGGCATGAGATTGTGCGGCTGTTTTTTTATCAGGATGGCGTGTACAGCGCGTCCAATAACATCGTCGCGCCCCAGGACGAGCAAGACATCGCGCGCCAATGGCGCGAGTTCGTCAGTGCCCACCAGCTCGACGGCGTCGTGTGCATCGCTGCAGCCCTGCGCCGTGGCGTGCTCAACGCCGAGGAAGCCATGCGCTATCAACGCAGCGCGGTGAACCTGGAGGCGCCCTGGGCGCTGTCGGGGCTGGGGCAACTGCATGACGCGATCCAGGACGCCGACCGCCTGATCTGTTTTGGAGGTTCATGACATGGCCAAGTCATTGCTGGTGATCAGCCGCCAGGCACCGTGGTCCGGCCCCAGTGCGCGAGAAGCGCTGGATATCGTGCTGGCCGGTGGCGCGTTCGATCTGCCGATCGGCCTGCTGTTTTTGGACGACGGCGTGTTCCAGCTCGCATCGCACCAGGACGCCAAGGCCGTGCAACAAAAGGATTTGAGCGCCAACCTGCAAGCCCTGGGGCTGTTCGGCATCGATGACGTGTTCGCCTGCAGCCACAGCCTGGCCGAACGCGGGCTGGGTGTGCCGGCCAGCGCGCAGCCGTTGGCCCCTGCCGCCATTTCCCAACTGATTGAACGTTACGACCAGGTGATTACCCTCTGATGTCGACTCTACATGTGGTGTCCCACTCCCCCTTTACCGACAGCCGCCTCGACAGCTGCCTGCGCGTCTGTGCCAGCGCGGATGCGATCCTGCTGTGCGGCGACGGCGCCTACGGCCTGCGCCACCCGGCGCTGCACACCAAAGGCGTAAAGGTGTTCGTGCTGGCTGAAGACATGCAGGCGCGCAACCTGCCTTTGCCGGACTGGGCCGACAGCGTGGATTATCCGGGCTTCGTGCAGCTGTCGATCGACTATGACAAGGTCAACAGCTGGTTATGAATACGCTGACCGTTGGCACACGCACCCTCGAACTGGACAAGGACGGCTACTTGGTCGACCTCGACGCGTGGTCTGCCGAGATTGCCAACGCCCTGGCCGCCGCCGAATCGCTGGAACTGACCCCGGACCATTGGGAAATCCTCGAACTGCTGCGCGGCTTTTACGCGCAATATCAGCTGTCGCCGGCCACGCGCCCGCTGATCAAGTACGCCGCCTTGAAGCTCGGCCCGGACAAGGGCAACAGCCTGCACCTCAATAAACTGTTCAACGGCACTCCCGCCAAACTTGCCGCCAAGCTGGCGGGCCTGCCCAGGCCGACGAATTGCTTATGACCGACTTTGCCCCACTGACCCTCTCAACGCCTGAAGAGCACCCTTTTGCGCAGTTCGTGCGCATCCTCGGCAAAGGCAAGCGCGGCGCGCGCAACCTCACCCGTGAGGAAGCGCGGGAAGCCATGGGCATGCTGCTCGATGAAAAAGTCGAAGACACCCAACTGGGCGCCTTTCTCATGCTGTTGCGTCACAAGGAAGAAAGCCCGGAAGAGCTCGCCGGTTTCACCGAAGCGGTGCGCGAGCGCTTGAACCCGCCCGCCTTGAAGGTGGATATCGACTGGCCGACCTACGCCGGCAAAAAGCGTCATTTGCCGTGGTTCCTGCTGGCGGCCAAATGCCTGGCGCAAAACGGCGTGCGCATCCTCATGCACGGCGGCGGCGCGCATACGGCGGGCCGCCTGTACACCGAGCAATTGCTGGAGCGTTTGCAGATACCGCTGTGCCGCAATTGGCAGCAGGTCGAGGCGGCGTATGAACAAGGCAACCTGGCGTTTATCCCGCTGGGCGACTGGGCGCCTCAGTTGCAGCGCATGATCGACCTGCGCAACACCCTGGGCCTGCGCTCGCCGATCCACTCCCTGGCCCGCTTGCTCAACCCGCTGAATGCCCGTTGCGGCCTGCAAAGCATCTTCCACCCGGGTTACCAGGGCGTGCACCGCGATGCCAGCGGCCTGCTGGGCGACAACGTGATTGTGGTCAAGGGCGATGGCGGCGAAGTGGAAATCAACCCCGACACCCTCAGTCACCTGTATGGCACCACCGGGGGCCAGAGCTGGGACGAAGAATGGCCCGCCCTCTCCGCCCAGCGCCACGTCAAACCGGCGAGCCTTGCGCCTGAGCATCTCAAAGCCCTGTGGCGTGGCGAGGTCGAGGACAGCTACCCGCAACTGGCACTGATCGCGACCATGGCCCTGGCTTTGCGCGGCCTCGGACACACCCGGGAGCAGGCATTTGAACTGGCCCAGCAGTATTGGGATGCGCGCGACAAATCGATTTAATCGATCATTCACCTCGGGTCTTTGCGCTTTTAGTTCGAACTCATCCCTTTAGACTGGGCTCCAACGCTTAATAGCCAAGGAGCCAGTCATGGGTTTGCTGATCGAAGGACACTGGAAAGACCAATGGTACGAAAGTAGCGCAGACGGCGCGTTCCAGCGTGAACAGGCGCAACGCCGCCACTGGGTGACCGCCGACGGCCAGCCCGGCCCGAGTGGCGAAGGCGGCTTCAAGGCCGAGGCGGGTCGCTATCACCTCTACGTCTCTCTGGCCTGCCCCTGGGCCCACCGCACCTTGATCCTGCGCAAGCTCAAGGGCCTGGAAAGCCTGATCGACGTCTCGGTGGTCAGTTGGCTGATGCTGGAAAACGGCTGGACCTTTGACAAAGCCCACGGCTCCAGCGGCGATGCGCTCGACGGTTTCGACTTCATGCACCAGCGCTACACCGCTGATACCGCTGACTACACCGGGCGTGTCACGGTGCCGGTGTTATGGGACAAAAAGCTCAAACGCATCGTCAGCAATGAGTCGGCGGAAATCATCCGCATGTTCAATAGCGCATTTGATGAGCTGACCGGTAATACCCTGGATTTCTATCCCGACGCACTGCGCCCGACCATCGATGCGCTGAACGAACGCATCTACCCGGCCGTGAACAACGGCGTGTACCGCGCGGGGTTCGCCACCTCGCAGCAGGCCTATGAAGGTGCGTTCGATGACGTGTTTGCCGAGCTGGACCATTTGGAACAGCACCTGGGCGAGCATCGCTACCTGGCCGGCGAGTACCTGACCGAGGCGGATGTGCGGCTCTTCACCACGCTGATTCGTTTTGATGCGGTGTATTACAGCCACTTCAAATGCAACCTGCGGCGGATTGCCGATTATTCAAATCTGTCGAATTGGTTGCGGGAAATGTATCAGTGGCCGGGGGTGGCCGAGACGGTGGATTTTGAGCACATCAAGGGGCATTACTACGCCAGCCACCGCACCATCAATCCGACGGGGATTGTGCCGAAGGGGCCGCTGCAGCGGTTTGATGTTGGGCATGATCGGAAGCGGTTGAATGGCAAAGGTGTGTGGAGCTGATCCGGATGATGAGCTGAAGCTGATGGCCTCTTCGGGGGCAAGCCCCCTCCCACACTGATCGTTCCCACGCTCTGCGTGGGAATGCACCCCGTGACGCTCTGCGTCACTTGTCCACATTGAGCTGTACCGCGTGACGCGGAGCGTCCAAGGTGGCATTCCCACGCAGAGCGTGGGAACGATCAATTGGTCTCAGACCTGGGCCTGGGCGCCCTCAAACCACTTAAGCTTCTCGCGCAACACCACCACCTCACCCACAATCACCAGCGTCGGCGCATGCACTTCATGCTCCGCCACCATGCGCGGCAAGTCGGCCAGGGTGCCGGTGAATACGCGCTGGTTGGCGGTGGTGCCCTGCTGAATCAACGCCGCCGGCGTATCCGCCGCGCGCCCGTGCTTGATCAATTGCTCGCAGATAATCGGCAAGCCAATCAAGCCCATGTAGAACACCAGGGTCTGTGACGGTCCCACCAGGTCCTGCCAGGGCAGGTCCGAGGTGCCATTCTTCAAGTGGCCGGTGATAAACCGCACCGACTGCGCGTAGTCACGGTGCGTCAGCGGAATGCCCGCATACGCCGCGCAACCACTGGCTGCCGTGATCCCCGGTACCACCTGGAACGGGATGCCATGGGCCGCCAATTCCTCTATCTCTTCACCGCCACGCCCGAAAATGAACGGATCGCCGCCCTTGAGGCGCAGCACGCGCTTGCCTTGCTTGGCCAGGTCCACCAGTTGCTGGTTGATCTGGTCCTGCGGCACGGCATGGTCGGCGCGACGCTTGCCGACGTACACGCGCTCGGCATCCCGGCGGCACAGTTCCAGGATCGCCGGTGCCACCAACCGGTCATACAACACCACGTCGGCTTGCTGCATCAGGCGCAAGGCGCGGAAGGTCAGCAGGTCCGGGTCGCCCGGGCCTGCTCCCACCAGGTACACCTCACCCGGCGCGTAAGGCGGCGCGCCATTGACCTTCTCGATCAACAGGCGCTCAGCCTCATCGCCCTGCCCGGCCAGTTGCCGGTCGGCAATCGGGCCCTGGAACACTTCTTCCCAGAACGCCCGTCGCTGCTGCACATCCGGGTACAAACCTTTGACCTGGGCACGAAAACGCGCCGCCAACCCGGCCAACTGGCCATAGGTGGACGGAATCCAGGTTTCCAGCTTGGCCCGGATCAAGCGCGCCAGTACCGGCGCATCGCCGCCGCTGGACACCGCGATCACCAATGGCGAACGGTCGACGATCGCCGGGAAGATCACGCTGCACAGGGCCGGCGCATCCACCACATTGACCGGTACACAGCGCCGCTTGGCATCACTGGACACTTGCGCGTTCAGTGGCTCGTCGTCGGTGGCCGCGATGATCAGCACGCAACCGTCGAGGTCCGTCTCCTGATAACCGCGCAACATCAGGTCCCCGCCACTGCCCAGCACCAGTTCACGCAACTGGTCTTCGATCTGGGGAGCAACCACCCGCAGCAACGCCCCGGCATCGGCCAGCAGCCGGGATTTGCGCAAGGCAATCTCCCCGCCGCCGACGACCAGCACACGACTGCCGCGCAGGTTATGAAACAGCGGCAGAAATTCCATTTAGCCGATGACCTCGACGCCCGCCATGTAGGGCTTGAGCACCTCAGGCACACGAATCGAACCGTCGGCCTGCTGGTAGTTTTCCAGCACTGCCACCAGCGTACGGCCTACTGCCAGGCCCGAACCGTTGAGGGTGTGCACCAGTTCCGGCTTGCCGGTTTCCGGGTTGCGGAAACGCGCCTGCATGCGTCGGGCCTGGAAATCGCCGCAGTTGGAGCACGACGAAATCTCGCGGTACTTGTCCTGGCTCGGCACCCACACTTCGAGGTCGTAGGTCTTCACGGCGCTGAAACCCATGTCACCGGTGCACAACGCCAGCACGCGATACGGCAGCTCCAGCAACTGCAGGACGCGCTCGGCGTTGGCCGTCAGGCCTTCCAACGCTTCCATCGATTTGGACGGCTCGACCACCTGGACCATCTCGACCTTGTCGAACTGGTGCTGGCGGATCATGCCACGGGTGTCGCGCCCCGAGGCGCCGGCTTCACTGCGAAAGCACGGGCTGTGGGCGACGAATTTCAACGGCAGTTGCTTGGCATCGAGGATTTCTCCGGCGACGATATTGGTCAGCGACACTTCCGCGGTCGGGATCAGATACAAGTCGGCTTCACCGTCGCGGCTGATCTTGAACAGGTCTTCCTCGAATTTCGGCAACTGGCTGGTGCCCATCAACGCCGGCGCCTGCACCAGGTACGGGGTGTAGGCCTCTTCGTAACCGTGCTCGGCGGTGTGCAGGTTGATCATGAACTGCGCCAGGGCACGATGCATGCGCGCAATCGGGCCACGCAACAGGGCGAAACGCGCGCCGGACATTTTCGCGGCGGTTTCGAAATCCAGGCCGCCGGTCAATTCGCCCAGGGCGACGTGGTCCTTGATTTCAAAATCGAAGGCTTTTGGCGTACCCCAGCGGCGCACTTCAACGTTGCCGTCTTCGTCCGCGCCAATCGGCACGGATTCGTGGGGCAGGTTGGGGATGCCCAGCAGGATCGAATCCAGCTCGGACTGGATCTTGTCCAGCTCGGCTTTGCCGTCGGACAGCTCGGTACCCATGCGCTCGACGTCCGCCATCAACGGCGCGATGTCTTCGCCGCGCTGCTTGGCCTGACCGATGGACTTGGAACGCGCATTCCGCTCAGCCTGCAGTGCTTCGGTGCGGGTCTGGACGGTCTTGCGCTGTTCTTCCAGCGCTTCGATGCGCGCAACATCCAAGGCAAAGCCACGGGATGCCAGGCGGTCCGCTACGTCCTGAAGGTTGCTACGTAACAGTTTGGAATCGAGCATGTCGGTCTCTCGTTTATCAAAGTTTGGTCAAGGACAGGCCGGCCCAGGTGGCGAGCAGCCCGCCGAATACGCTGATAGCTGCATAGCCAATCGCCAGCAGCACTTGCCCGCTTTCCAGCAGGCGTACGGTATCCAGTGAAAATGATGAAAAGGTCGTCAGGCCGCCAAGGAAGCCAACCATCAGTCCGGCGCGCACCTCAATCGGTACTTCGGGACGCACCAGGAACAGGCCGTATAAAACACCGATCAACAGGCAGCCCACGATATTAACGGCCAGCGTCGCGGTATAGAAGTGCTTGGGCCAATTCGCGTTGATCCAGTTACCCGTCGCAAAGCGCAGCAGTGTACCCGCGATACCGCCCGCCGAGACGGCGACCACTAAAGGAATCATGATTTTCTCCGCTGCCTGGGACTTAAACGATCGAGTGCGGCCAGGTGATTGAGCTTCTCACCGATCTTCAGCTCCAGGCCACGGGGCACCGGCTGATAGAGCGGCAACGGTTCCAGCTCATCGGGAAAGTAGTCCTCACCGGCCGCGTAAGCGTCCGGCTCATCATGGGCATAGCGGTACTCATCACCGTAACCCAGTTGTTTCATCAATTTGGTCGGTGCGTTGCGCAAGTGCATCGGCACTTCGAGCGAACCGTGTTCGGCCGCCGCGCGCATCGCCGACTTGAAGCCCATGTACACCGCGTTGCTCTTGGGCGCGCACGCCAGGTAAGTAATGGCCTGGGCCACCGCCAGCTCGCCTTCCGGGCTGCCGAGGCGCTCCTGCACGTCCCAGGCGGCCAGGCACAGGCTCAGGGCGCGCGGGTCGGCATTGCCGATGTCTTCGCTGGCCATGCGCACCACGCGGCGTGCCAGGTACAACGGATCGCAGCCGCCGTCGATCATGCGCGCAAACCAGTACAGCGCACCGTCCGGGTTGGAGCCACGGACGGATTTGTGCAGCGCCGATATCTGGTCATAGAACGCTTCGCCGCCCTTATCGAAACGCCGACGTGTGTCACCCAGCAGGCTTTGCAGCAGGTCGACGCCAATCTCGCCGCCATCTTCGGCAAGGTCCGAGGCGTTCTCCAGCAGGTTGAGAAACCGCCGGCCATCACCATCGGCGGCGGTGAGCAGGATCTTGAAGCCCTCTTCACTGACGCTCAGCTGGCGCTTGCCAAGCCCCTTGTCTTCGTTCAAGGCGCGCTGCAACAGCTTCTGCATCGCCGCCTCGTCCAGGCTCTTGAGCACGTAGACGCGCGCCCGCGAGAGCAGCGCGTTATTCAATTCGAACGAAGGGTTCTCGGTGGTGGCGCCGATAAAGATCAGCGTGCCGTCTTCGACGTACGGCAGGAACGCATCCTGCTGGGACTTGTTGAACCGATGCACTTCGTCGACGAACAGGATGGTGCGCTTGCCGTATTGCCCGGCCTGCTGCTTGGCGATTTCCACCGCCTGGCGGATCTCCTTGACCCCGGCCAGCACGGCGGAGACCGTTTCGAAGTGCGCATCCGAGACCTTGGCCAGCAGCCGCGCCAGGGTGGTTTTACCCACTCCCGGCGGCCCCCAGAAAATCATCGAGTGCAGCGCACCCTGCTCCAGGGCTTCACGCAGGGGCTTGCCGCGAGCGAGCAGGTGTTCCTGACCGACGTACTCGTCCAGGTTGGTCGAGCGCAGGCGCGCGGCCAGAGGCTGGGCAATCGGGTCACTTCGAAACAGATCCATGGGCAGCGTTTGAAACCTCTGGGGGAGTTTATTCCTGGATCACGTCGGCACCCTTGGGGATGTCGAACTTGAACTTGGAGGCGGGCACCGGCTGGTTGGCCTTGACCCCGGAGAACAGGATATCGGTGCGCTGGCCGACGCTGTCGATCAGGCGCATGTTATTGATCACGCCGTTGCCGAACGACAGTTGCAGGCTGTCAAACAGCGTGTCCTTGGATTTGGGCTTGAGGGTGAATTCGATCACGTTGCTGGTTTGCTTGGAGGTGATATCGAAACTGTCATTGATCTTCGATACATCGCCCGACAGCAGCAGCGCTGGCGTCTGGTTCAACCGTGGGTCGAGCTTCTTGATGGTCGCCTGCTCCAGGTCCGGGTCCCACAGCGTGACTTTCTGGCCATCGGAAACGATGGTCTGTTCGGCCTTGCCTTCGGTATGCCAGTAGAACAGGCCAGGACGCTGCACGGCCATTTCACCTGCGGTTTCCTGCAACTGTGTGCCGCCCGCGTCGAGGGTCAGCTGGGAAAAGCGCGCGGTCAGGGTCTGGGATTTGTCCAGCAGGTTCTTCAGGCTGGCCACCGAAGCCGGGTCAGCGTGAGCCGAAGCGGCGGTCAGGGCCAGTACCGGCAACAACAGCATGCGGATAATGCGCATGGGAATCCTCATTGAGTAATCAGGGCGCGCCGCGTGCTGCCACGCGGCGCGGGATCAGTCGCGCATCTGCCCGGGGGCAATGATTTCACGCGAGCCGTTGGTGTTCATTGCGGTGACGACGCCAGCGTTTTCCATGGCTTCGATCATGCGGGCTGCGCGGTTGTAGCCAATCTTCAGCTTGCGTTGCACCGCAGAAATCGAGGCGCGACGGCTTTCCAGCACGAACGCCACGGCCTCGTCGTACAGCGCGTCGGTTTCGGCGTCATCGTCGCCACCGCCGCTGCCGCCGTCGAAGCCGCTACCGGCCTCTTCAACGCCGGCAAGGATCTCGTCGTTATATTCAGGTGCGCCACGCAGTTTCCAGGCTTCCACCACGCGATGCACTTCATCGTCGGACACGAAGGCACCGTGCACACGAATCGGCAGGCTGGTGCCGGGCGGCATGTAGAGCATGTCACCGTGGCCCAGCAGTTGCTCGGCGCCGCCCTGGTCGATGATGGTCCGCGAGTCGATCTTGCTCGACACCTGGAACGCCATGCGCGTGGGGATGTTGGCCTTGATCAGGCCGGTGATCACATCCACCGACGGCCGCTGGGTTGCGAGGATCAAGTGGATCCCGGCCGCACGGGCCTTCTGGGCAATACGCGCGATCAGTTCTTCGACCTTCTTGCCGACGATCATCATCATGTCGGCGAATTCGTCGACCACCACCACGATGGTCGGCAACTTGGTCAGCAGCGGCGCTTCGTCGTGAATGTTTTCGCGCTTGTACAGCGGATCGGTCAGCGGTGTGCCGGCGTCCTGGGCTTCCTTGACCTTGGCATTGAAGCCAGACAGGTTACGCACGCCCATCTTCGCCATCAGCTTGTAGCGACGCTCCATCTCGGCGACGCTCCAGCGCAGGGCGTTGGCGGCGTCCTTCATGTCGGTGACCACCGGGCACAGCAGGTGCGGGATGCCTTCATAGATCGACAATTCCAACATCTTCGGGTCGATCATGATCAGCTTGGCGTCGTCCGGGCCGGATTTGAACAGGATCGACAGGATCATTGCGTTCACGCCCACCGACTTACCGGAACCGGTGGTACCGGCCACCAGCAGGTGCGGCATTTTCGCCAGGTCGGTGATCACCGGCTTGCCGCCGATGTCATGGCCGAGGGCCAAGGTGACCGGCGATTTGAAATTGTCATATTCCGGGGTCGACAGCACCTCGGAGAACCGCACGATCTGGCGGTCTTCGTTGGGAATCTCGATGCCCACGGTGGTTTTGCCGGGAATCACTTCCACCACGCGCACGCTGGTCACGGCCAGGGAACGGGCCAGGTCTTTGGCCAGGTTGGAAATACGGCTGACCTTGACGCCCGCCGCCGGCTGGATTTCGTAACGGGTAATCACCGGGCCTGGGTGAATCGAGTCTACCGACACTTCGACCCCGAATTCCTTGAGCTTGATTTCCAGCAGGTGGCCGACGGCCGCCAGGGATTCGGGCGAGTAGTTGAGCTGTTTCTTTTCCGCCGGGTCGAGAATCGAGATCGGCGGCAAGGTGCCTTCGACCGCGCTGTCGATGAACAGCGGAGCCTGTTTCTCTTTCTGCACGCGATGGCTTGGCTCGGGCGCCTTGGGCGGCGCGGGAGCGATCACCGGCGGCACCTGCTTCTCGCGGTCCGACATGTGCTTGCTCAGGGCCTGCTCGCGCTCGATCAGGCGCTCCTTGACCTTGGCCTGCTCGCGGCGGTCCGGCGTGCTGGGAGCCACCACTTCGTTGACGCGGGTGTCCACTTCGCGCAGCTGCGCAACCATTTGCTTGCGCTCGACACGCGCCGCCCACCAGCGGTTGGCGGCACCCTGGAACAACTCGAACAGATCGAGGGTGATCTTGCCGGTCACGTCCATCACTTTGAACCAAGACAGGTCGGTGAACACCGTAAGGCCGAACAGAAACAGCGCGATGAACATCAGGGTGCTGCCCTGGATATTCAGGGTACGGCGCGCCAGGTCACCCAGGCTTTCGCCTAGCGCCCCGCCCGCACCCGCCGGCAAACCGGTGGGCGCGTGGAAATGGATATGCGCCAGGGCGGCGCCGGACAACACCAGGAACACCAGCCCGATCAGGCGCCAGGAGAACAGCCAGCCGCTCCACTGCCACGGCTCATGCCGCTGGCGGAAGATCTGCCAAGTCTTGATCGCCAGCAGCAGCGGGAAGATGTACGCGAAATAACCGAGAATCATGAACAGGATATCGGCGCTGTAGGAACCCACGGGGCCACCGAAATTCTGCACGTCGTCGATTTTGCTGTTATGGCTCCAGCCAGGATCGTCCTTGCCATAGGTGAGCAAGGCCATCATCAGGAACAGGCACAGCGCGCCGATAGCGATCAGCGCACCTTCCTTGAGTCGGTAATGCAGGTGCTGACGCCAGGCCGGCACGACTGCTGCTTTGGGTGTTGCGGCGGATTTCTTCAAAACGGGTCTTTTCCTGCGCCTTTTAGCGCGTCCATCTGTTGAATGACTGCACACGGCTGCCCTGTCCCGAGCAGCTGAAAAATGACGAATGTTGCTGAATCTACTTTTAACACTGCGTAACGCATCGGCGAAATGGCGATAACGCCACGATCGCCGCATTGTACGGGTTTGCGTGCGCGATGCCACGCACTTGCCCATCACCCTGCAGCGTGAACCCTCCAGGTGTTGCAGCCTGTTCAATTTGAGCATGCATTGTCTTTGCTGACAAAGGCTTATGCGCTGTATTTAGCAAACCAGACAAGCTTGGCAAAGTGCCTGCACTGGCCAGACCCGATTACGACCGCGCCTTATGCACAGAGTTGCAGAAACACCCTTACACGCTAATCCGCGCCGAAAACCTATTCGGGCTGGCCCCGTAGCGCTGTGTCGACAATAATCACCGCTTGGGGCAGGCGCCCAATAACCTGCCACTCCCCTCCCCTTCCGTAAGCCTGGATGCCATGCTGACCTGGTTACAACGCGACACCCTCACCTTTCCGCCACTGGCCAAGGCCATGCGCGAACCCAACGGCCTGCTTGCCGCCGGCGGCGACCTGTCAGCCGAACGGTTGATCCAGGCCTATCGTCACGGCTGCTTCCCCTGGTTCTCCGAAGGCCAGCCGATTCTCTGGTGGTCGCCGGACCCACGCACAGTGATATTCCCCGACGAGCTGCACGTCTCGCGCAGCCTCGGCAAATTATTGCGCCAGCAGCGCTATAGCGTGACCTTCGACCAGGACTTCGCTGCGGTTATTCAGGGCTGTGCGGCGCCACGCGCCTATGCCGATGGCACCTGGATCACGCAAGGCATCCAGAGCGCCTACCTGGAGCTGCATCAGCGTGGTTACGCCCACTCGGTAGAGGTGTGGGACCAGGGGGAGCTGGTCGGAGGCCTGTACGGCCTGGCGATGGGCCAGTTGTTTTTTGGCGAATCCATGTTCAGCCGCGCCGACAACGCCTCCAAATTCGGCTTCGCCACGCTGACCCGGCAATTGCAGGCCTGGGGCTTTGTGCTGATTGACTGCCAGATGCCCAACGACCACCTGCACAGCCTGGGCGCACGCGCCATACCGCGCAGTGAGTTCGCGCAGTGGCTGCGCAATCATCTGGACGTGCCCAGCTCTGGGCCGTGGGTTTCTTAGGCGCCATTCGCGTACCTGGCTTACACTTATTTCAAAGCTTATCCCGAGGGTTGATCATGACCGAGCTGGCGCGCTTGAAGTTCTATGCCACTCAAGCCCACTCTTGCAGCTATCTGCCCGACGAGCAGGCCACTACGCTGTTCCTCGATCCCAGCCAACCGATGGACGTGCATGTGTACGCCGACCTGTCGGAGATGGGCTTTCGGCGCAGCGGCGATCACCTGTACCGGCCTCACTGCCAAAATTGCAACGCTTGCGTGCCGGCGCGGATTCCGGTGGCGCAATTTGTGCCGGATCGCAACCAGAAGCGCATTCTCAAGCGCAACGCCGACCTGACGGTAAACGCGGTCAAACCGCAGTACAGCGAAGAATATTTCGATCTTTATCAACGCTATATCGAACAGCGCCACGCCGACGGCGATATGTTCCCGCCCAGCCGCGATCAGTTTTCCACCTTCCTGGTGCGCGACCTGCCTTTTTCGCGCTTCTACGAATTCCGCCTCGACGGACGGCTACTGGCGGTGGCGGTCACCGACTTGCTGCCCAACGGCCTGTCGGCGGTGTACACCTTCTATGAACCCGCCGAAGAGCGCCGCAGCCTGGGACGCTTTGCCATTCTCTGGCAGATAGGTGAAGCACTGCGCCTGGAACTGGAGGCGGTGTACCTTGGATACTGGATCAAGAACTGCAAAAAGATGAACTACAAGACCCAATATCGGCCCATTGAACTGCTGATTAATCAAAGATGGGTAACGCTTAACTAGAACCCCTTGGCTTGAACACCCTTTTTCGGGCACAATGCACGCCGCTTTTGCCTGGCGCAGTTGCACCGGGCCATTCACTGGATACCGAGGGCTTTACTGCATGTCGAAAGAAGACAGCTTCGAAATGGAAGGCACTGTCGTCGACACCCTGCCCAACACCATGTTTCGTGTGGAGTTGGAAAATGGGCACGTCGTAACCGCGCATATCTCCGGCAAGATGCGCAAGAACTACATTCGTATTCTTACCGGTGACAAAGTGCGCGTCGAGCTGACGCCCTATGACTTGAGCAAAGGGCGCATCACTTACCGCGCTCGCTAAGCAAGTCAATACAAAACGCCCGGTTCTGCCGGGCGTTTTTGTGTGCGTGGGATTTTTTGGGCCATCAATGACCAAATGTGGGAGAGGGCTTGCCCCCGATAGCGGTGGTTCAGCCAGTAGATGGGTGACTGATATACCGCTATCGGGAGCAAGCCCCCTCCCACATTGGAAACACATCGTTTTGGTAATGGCATTCCAGCAAAAAGGCGCCTTTCGGCGCCTTTGTGTTATTGCAGGAACGGTCAGGCCATTTCAGCGGTGGTTTCGAAGTCGAAGGTCAGTTCGCCGTCCTTCAGATCGATATGCACCACGCCACCATGGTCGGAAAGCTCGCCGAACAGGATCTCTTCGGCCAACGGCCGCTTGATCTTGTCCTGGATCAGACGCGCCATCGGGCGAGCGCCCATTGCCGCGTCGTAGCCGCCTTCCGCAATCCAGCTGCGCGCTGCCTCCGTCACATCCAGTTGCACGCGCTTGTCTTCCAACTGCGCCTGAAGCTCGGTGAGGAACTTGTCCACCACGCTTTTGATGACCTCATGGCTGAGGCGACCAAATTGGATAATGGTGTCCAGGCGGTTGCGGAACTCCGGCGTGAAGCTCTTCTTGATCACTTCCATCGCATCGGAGGAGTGATCCTGATGCGTAAAGCCGATCGACGCCCGCGCAGCGGTTTCAGCGCCGGCGTTGGTGGTCATGATCACGATCACGTTGCGGAAATCCGCCTTGCGCCCGTTGTTGTCGGTCAGGGTGCCGTGGTCCATCACCTGCAACAGCAGGTTGAAGACTTCCGGATGCGCCTTCTCGATTTCATCGAGCAGCAATACGCAATGCGGCTGCTTGGTGATCGCCTCGGTCAGCAGGCCGCCCTGGTCGAAGCCGACATAACCCGGTGGCGCACCGATCAGGCGCGAGACGGTGTGTCGCTCCATGTATTCGGACATGTCGAAGCGCACCAGCTCGATCCCCATGGCTTTGGCCAATTGGCGCGCCGCCTCGGTTTTGCCGACACCGGTGGGGCCGGCGAACAGGAACGAACCCACGGGCTTGTCCGGCGACTTGAGGCCCGCTCGCGACAGCTTGATCGCGGTGGACAACGCATCGATGGCCGCGTCCTGGCCAAACACGGTCAGCTTGAGGTCACGTTCCAGGTTACGCAGCAGCTCTTTATCGGAGCTGTTGACGTGTTTAGGCGGAATACGCGCGATCTTCGCCACGATGTCCTCGACCTGAGGCACGTCGATGCGCTTCACACGTTTCTCGACCGGCTGCAGGCGCTGGTAGGCCCCCGCCTCGTCGATCACATCGATCGCCTTGTCCGGCATGTGCCGGTCATTGATGTAGCGCGACGCCAGCTCAGCCGCCGCACGCAAGGCCTCATCGGTGTACTCGATGCCATGATGCGCTTCAAACCGGCCCTTGAGCCCGCGCAGGATGCCGATGGTGTCTTCAACCGAGGGCTCGGACACGTCGACTTTCTGGAAACGACGCGCCAGGGCACGGTCTTTTTCGAAGATCCCGCGGAATTCCTGGAACGTGGTCGAGCCAATGCAGCGGATATCACCCGACGACAGCAGCGGCTTGAGCAGGTTGGACGCGTCCATCACCCCGCCGGACGCGGCGCCGGCACCAATGATGGTGTGGATTTCGTCGATGAACAGAATCGCCTGCGGGCGTTTTTTCAGCTCGCCGAGCAGCGCCTTGAAGCGCTTCTCGAAATCACCACGGTACTTGGTCCCGGCGAGCAGCGCGCCCAGGTCCAGGGAGTAGACGACGCTGTTGGCCAGCAGGTCCGGCACCTGATTGTCGACGATACGCTTGGCCAGGCCCTCGGCGATCGCGGTTTTCCCCACGCCCGCTTCACCCACCAGCAACGGGTTGTTCTTGCGACGGCGCGCGAGGATCTGCGCTACACGTTCAACCTCGAGCTCACGCCCCACCAGCGGATCGATCCGCCCCTGGCGCGCCAACTCATTGAGATTGCTGGCATAGGCATCCAGCGGATTGCTTGAAGAAGAAGACTCACCGCCCTCGTCGTCCTGCATATCCTGCTCACCCTCGGAATGATCGCCGTGCCCCGGCACCTTGGAGATACCGTGGGCGATGTAGTTGACGACATCAATACGGGCAACGCTCTGCTGCTTGAGCAGAAATACGGCCTGGCTTTCCTGTTCGCTGAAAATCGCCACCAGCACATTGGCGCCCGTGACTTCACGCTTACCGGAGCTCTGTACGTGGAATACTGCACGCTGCAATACCCGCTGGAAGCCCAGGGTCGGCTGGGTCTCACGGTCCTCGTCATGCACGGGGATCAGTGGCGTGGTGGAGTCGATAAACTCCTGCAGGTCATGCTTGAGTTTGTCGAGGTTGGCGCCGCACGCACGTAGAACGGTGGCGGCAGCTTCGTTATCCAAAAGTGCCAGCAGCAGGTGTTCGACGGTCATGAATTCATGACGCTTCGAACGAGCCTCCTTGAAGGCAAGATTGAGGGTGACTTCGAGCTCGCGGTTTAACATAGCTTCACCTCATACCCAAGTGGTCGGCGTTAACCGTCCTTCTCGATTTCACAGAGTAGCGGATGCTGGCTGTCCCTGGCGTACTGGTTGACCTG
The DNA here is from genome assembly GCF_003852375.1 of Pseudomonas sp. R4-34-07. Lineage (NCBI taxonomy): Bacteria > Pseudomonadati > Pseudomonadota > Gammaproteobacteria > Pseudomonadales > Pseudomonadaceae > Pseudomonas > Pseudomonas sp. R4-34-07. Next base: position 3,574,659 of record NZ_CP027760.1, read on the forward strand.
CATGGCCTTTGTCTCGGCGATGTCGCGGGTAAACACTCCACATACTGCCCGTCCTTCTGTGTGAACGGCCAGCATTACCTTGGTCGCCAACTCGCGGTTCAGGTTAAAAAACACCTCGAGCACTTCGACCACGAAATCCATCGGTGTGTAGTCATCATTGAACAAAACCACCTTGTACATCGGCGGCGCCTGTAAAGCAGGCTTGGCCTCCTGAACAGCAATGCCTGCAGAACCGTCGTCGTCATGTTCCTGATCCGGGCGATCCTGATTGAATGTTAGTCGAATCTGGCTATTTGCATGCATGGAAAGAAAGGTTCGTCAGTGGTTCAAATACAGTGGTGGGGGCGAGCTGTCAGAATTTCAACTCTGACCCTTCGGTCGCCTTGACTATCGGCAAATCGGTGTTACAACCAATAGAGCCCACAGTGGGTAAAAAAGGTCCGCGCAGTCAACCTTATTTATTCGGGTTAGGACGGATAAACGGGATGATACTCCAGTGATGGAGTCTGGTGCAGAGGGATAAGGGAATGACTAGTGGTAAGGTCAGCTGGTTCAACAACGCCAAAGGATTCGGGTTCCTTAGGGTAGAAGGCTACGAAGAAGATATTTTCGTGCATTTCTCGCAGATAAAAATGGATGGGTATAAAACGCTGAAAGCGGGCCAGTCAGTACAGTTCGAAAAAATTGTTGAAGGACGGAAAGGAAAGCAAGCCGAGGGCGTTTTTGCGTCCATGAGCCCTGCAACCGAAGCGTCTGTGGCACTGGCCACTCAAGCAGAAAAAAAAGAAACTGCCTGATTCCCCGTCGGGCAAAGAAACCGGCCACTCCAGTCATCGGATGGCCGGTTTTCATGCACCTGCTTACATATGCTTGATCAACGCCTCACCAAAGCCTGACGACGACACCAATGTCGCCCCTTCCATCAGGCGTTCAAAGTCATAGGTCACGGTCTTGGCCGAAATCGCACCGTTGGTGCCCTTGATGATCAAATCAGCCGCCTCTACCCAGCCCATATGCCGCAGCATCATTTCCGCCGACAGAATCAATGAGCCCGGGTTGACCTGATCCTTGCCCGCGTACTTCGGTGCCGTGCCGTGGGTAGCTTCGAACATGGCCACGGTATCGGACAGGTTGGCCCCCGGCGCGATACCGATGCCGCCCACTTCTGCCGCCAGGGCGTCAGACAGGTAATCGCCGTTCAGGTTAAGTGTCGCAATCACGTCATATTCAGCCGGACGCAGCAGGATTTGCTGGAGCATCGCATCGGCAATCGCATCCTTGACCACTACGTTCTTGCCGGTCTTCGGGTTCTTGAACTGCATCCACGGCCCGCCATCGAGCAGGGTCGCGCCGAACTCCTCGGCCGCCACTTCGTAGGCCCATTCCTTGAAGGCACCTTCGGTGAACTTCATGATGTTGCCTTTGTGGACAATGGTCAGCGAGTCGCGGTCGTTATCCACCACATATTGCAGGGCCTTGCGCGCCAGGCGCTTGGTGCCTTCCAGCGATACCGGCTTGATACCAATGCCGCAATCCTGGTCGAAGCGGATCTTGGTAACGCCCATCTCCTCCTTGAGGAACTTGATCACCTTGATCGCCTCAGGCGAACCGGCCTTCCACTCGATGCCGGCGTAAATATCCTCGGAGTTCTCACGGAAGATGGTCATGTCCACATCCCCCGGCTTCTTGACCGGGCTGGGCACGCCTTCGAACCAGCGCACCGGGCGCAGGCATACATAGAGGTCGAGTTGCTGGCGCAGGGCCACGTTCAGCGAACGGATGCCGCCGCCGACCGGGGTGGTCAGCGGGCCCTTGATGGACACCACGTAATCCTTGACCGCATCCAGGGTTTCCTGAGGCAGCCAGGTGTCCTGGTCGTAGACTTGGGTGGCCTTCTCGCCGGCGTACACCTCCATCCACGAGATTTTGCGCTTGCCGCCGTAGGCCTTTTCAACAGCTGCGTCGACCACCTTGATCATCACCGGGCTGATGTCGACGCCAATACCGTCACCTTCGATATAGGGGATGATCGGTTGGTCAGGAACATTGAGAGAATGGTCTGCATTGACGGTGATTTTGTCGCCGACTGCCGGAACCTGAATCTTCTTGTATCCCATGCTGAACTCCATCTATGGATTGAACATCTGGCTGCGTTCGAGCCTACTCCAGATAAATGGCGACTGAAACCTTGCGCCATGCTCATTTGCATCGAAAACAGCATAAATTGTCGCCTACAAGCCTGAAAGCAAAGGCAAAATCGCCAATCTTGAGCACCCCGTGCGACTTTAGCCGCACAGGCGCTGCCTGCGACCTTTAGACCAATGGACGACCCACCTTTTGTATGAAGGCTCAGCGTAAGCATAGCGACCTATGTATAATGCCGCCGCTGACCAAAGAGTCACGACGGTTGACCGCTCTAGACAGTAGCCTTCAGCCAGAAAGCAGGACTATTACAATAGTCCAAACGCTTGACGCTCGACTGATGCAACCCAACATCACCGCGAAGAAACCTCGACATTTCGCTCATGGATGACTTTGAACGAACGCGCTCCACCCGGCGCATCTCGAGTTTCTGCGCACGCTTTCAGCAAAGAAGAGAGTTAATCCGAATATGCCCACCCGCTCGAAGATCATCTACACCTTCACCGACGAAGCCCCAGCCCTCGCCACCTATTCACTGCTGCCTATCGTAGAGGCCTTCACCGCTTCCGCTGATATTGCCGTGGAAACCCGCGATATTTCCCTCGCCGGGCGCATCCTCGCAAGCTTCCCCGAGCAACTGGGCGACAAGGCTATCCCGGACCACCTCGCCGAACTGGGCGACCTGGCCGTTACGCCTGAAGCCAACATCATCAAGCTGCCTAACATCAGCGCCTCGACCCCGCAGCTGCAAGCCGCGATCAAGGAACTGCAGGCCCAGGGCTACGCCCTGCCGGACTACCCGGAAACCGTAACTACCGACGCGGAAAAAGAAACCCGTGCCCGTTACGACAAGGTCAAGGGCAGCGCCGTGAACCCGGTCCTGCGCGAAGGCAACTCCGACCGCCGCGCACCGCTGTCGGTCAAGAACTACGCACGCAAGCACCCCCACAAGATGGGCGCCTGGTCTGCCGACTCCAAGTCGCACATTGCCCACATGAGCAATGGCGACTTCTACGGCAGCGAAAAAGCCGTACAGATCGAAACCGCTGACGCTGTCAAAATCGAGCTGATCGCTCAAGACGGCACCGCCACCGTCCTGAAAGAAAAGACCTCGGTACAGGCTGGCGAGATCATCGACACCGCCGTACTGAGCAAGAAAGCCCTGCGCGCGTTCATCGCCGCCGAGATCGAAGACGCCAAGAAGCAAGGCGTGCTGCTGTCGGTTCACCTGAAAGCGACCATGATGAAGGTCTCCGACCCGATCATGTTCGGCCAGATCGTTGCCGAATTCTATAAAGACGCCCTGGCCAAGCACGCGACCGTGCTGGAGCAGATCGGCTTCAACCTGAACAACGGCATCGGCGACCTGTACGCGCGCATCAAGGCCCTGCCTGCCGAGCAACAAGCGCAGATCGAAGCGGACATCCAGGCGGTCTATGCCGCTCGCCCTTCGCTGGCGATGGTCAACTCCGACAAAGGCATCACCAACCTGCACGTGCCGAGCGACGTGATCGTCGACGCCTCGATGCCAGCCATGATCCGTGACTCCGGCAAAATGTGGGGCACCGACGGCCAACTGCACGACACCAAGGCCGTGATCCCGGATCGCTGCTACGCCACCATCTACCAGGCGGTCATCGAAGACTGCAAGGCCAATGGCGCCTTCGATCCCACCACCATGGGCAGCGTGCCAAACGTTGGCCTGATGGCGAAGAAAGCCGAAGAGTACGGCTCCCACGACAAGACCTTCCAGATCAAGGCTGACGGCGTAGTCCGCGTCACCGACAGCAAGGGCAACCTGCTGATGGAACAGATCGTCGAAGCCGGCGATATCTTCCGCATGTGCCAGACCAAAGACGCGCCGATCCAGGACTGGGTCAAGCTCGCCGTCAACCGTGCCCGCGCCAGCAACACCCCGGCCATCTTCTGGCTGGACCCTCAGCGCGCTCACGATGGCGTGGTGGTCGAGAAAGTTCAGGCCTACCTGAAAGACCACAACACCGAAGGCCTGGACATCCGCATCATGGCCCCGGTCGACGCGATGAAGTTCACCCTGGAACGCACCCGCAAGGGCCTGGACACCATCTCGGTGACCGGTAACGTACTGCGCGACTATCTGACCGACCTGTTCCCGATCATGGAGCTGGGCACCAGCGCCAAGATGCTGTCGATCGTGCCGCTGATGAACGGCGGCGGCCTGTTCGAAACCGGCGCCGGCGGTTCGGCACCGAAACACGTGCAGCAGCTGCTGGAAGAAAACTTCCTGCGCTGGGATTCCCTGGGCGAGTTCCTGGCCCTGGCCGCGTCCCTCGAGCACCTGGGCGTGACGTACAACAACCCGAAAGCCCTGGTCCTGTCCAAGACCCTGGACCAGGCCACCGGCCAGTTCCTCGACAACAACAAGTCGCCATCGCGCAAAGTCGGCAACATCGACAACCGCGGCAGCCACTTCTACCTGGCACTGTACTGGGCCCAGGCCCTGGCCGCCCAGACCGAAGACACGGCACTGCAAGCGCAGTTCGGCGAACTGGCCAAGACCCTGGCCGCGAACGAAGCAACCATCGTTGCCGAGCTCAACGCCGTACAGGGCAAGCCAGTGGACATCGGCGGCTACTACGCGCCGAACCCGGAGCTGACCAGCAAGGCCATGCGCCCAAGCAATACGCTGAATGCGGCGATTGCCAAGTTGAAGTAAGGTTGTAAGGATGCATCACACACCCCGGCCATGTGCCGGGGTTTGTGTTTTCAGGGCTTATGCAACGCCGTATTCCTCGCGCCACGCAGCCTCGATAATCGCCAGCAATTGCGACGCGTACCAAGGCCCCCAGCCCGACCTCTGCTTGAGTTCGACGCCAAACCCCGGCAGCGCGGGCAAATGCGCGAGCGCTTCGACGTTTTTCAAGCCCGGCACTTGGGCAAACCAGGGCAAAAGCGTCACGCCGACGCCTGCCTGGACAGCTGAACGCAACGACATCAAGTCTTCAGACTCATACACACAGCGCCACCTGATCCCACTCTCCTCTAAGCGCCGAATCGCCAGGCTCCTGAAGATGCAGGGTGCCTTGAACAAGGCCAGCGAAATTTCCTGGCCTTCCAGGGGGGCTACCGCACGCTCGCCACCCAGCCACGCCAATGAAAGTGCATGCAAAGGCACGCCGGCAACTTTTGGCAACTCATCGATCATCAGGCCAATATCGATTCTTCCTTCACTGAACACCTCCGAGAGCAGCATGGAACGCGCGACCTTGACCACAATTCGCACTGAAGGCAACTCGAGCGCCACAGCAGGAATAACGCGCTGCAGGATTTCCTCGCTGAAATATTCGGGCATACCCAGCGTCACGGACTCTTGAGTGCGGCTGACATCAAACAGGCTCCCCACCTTGTCGTTAACGTTGACCATCTGCTGGGCATAGCCGGTCAGGCGCTCCCCTTCAAGGGTGAGCAACACCTGACGGTTGTCGCGGGCAAAAAGCTCGACACCCAGCAAATCCTCAAGTCGTCGAACCTGCTGGCTGATTGCCGGCTGGGTCAGGCTCAACGCCTGCGCGGCCCGTGTGAAACTGCCCAGCTCCGCGACTTTGAGGAAACTGCGCAGCGACTGGATATCAAGATTGACTCTCATGACACACCCATGCGCGTGAGTAAATATTCCGCGCCATTAGTGCAAGGCGCCTGCTATGGCTGTCAAGGCCGCCTACCTGGCACGCGCATGATTCATCCAATAAACCCCCATTCCTGAAACAACAAATCCCACAATCGCAATCACACCCGGCACCTCACCCAACACCAACGACGCCATAATCTGCGTGACCGCTGGAATCACATGAAACAAGTTCGTCGCTTTGCTCGCCTCCCCGCGCCGAATCATCAAATAGAGCAGCGTCAGCGCACCCACGGAGTTCATCAGCGTGATCCAGGCTACCGATGCTGCGAACGGAGCCCACTCAGTCACCTGCATGGTTTCGGTGGTATATGCCAACAGCAACATGACCAGTGACGCGGTAACCATCTGTATGAAACAACCCACCCATAGATTCACCCCGCCAAGAAAACGCTTCTGATAGAGCGTGCCAAGCGTGATACCCAATAGCGCTAAGCCCACCGCGCCGTAACCGCCAACTGACGCCTCGGAGCCAAAAAAACTGCTGGCCACGACGATGGCCACGCCGCCAACACCCAGGATCGAACCCGGCAGATCGCGCCAACTCAATTGTTCACCCAAGCAGAAATAGGCACCGATCACGACGAACACCGGCATCAGCCCGACGATCAACGCCGCCTGCCCAGCTGGGACGCCCTGACTTATCCCGGTGTAGAGACCGCCGAATTGCAGGGCTTGCAAAAGCAGGCCGACTGCCGCCGCATGAAGGTAAGGCGTAAGCCGCCGGGGCCACTGCGCCTTGATGACGAGCGCCACCCCCAGGAACACGAGGGCAGCCAAGGCAAATCGATAGAACGTCATGGTGAAGGGCTCGCCATAACGCACACCGAACGCACCGCCGATGTAGCCGGAACTCCACAGCAGAATGAAGGTTATGGGCAGCGGCGATGTGAGGCGCACTTGGTAGCGTTTATGAGCAACCGGGTTCATGACACTCTCCAAACTGATAGTCCTGGAGAGATAAGCTGCGCCATGCGCTGAAATCGGTAAAATCATAAAATGTCAGATGTATCATGTAGATTGCTTATGCATCAGCTCTGAAGAAACCGAATCCAAATGTGGGAGGGGGCTTGCCCCGATCGCGGCGTGTCAGCCGCCAATGTACTGGCTGACATACCGCTAGCGGGAGCAAGCCCCCTCCCACACTGACCGCAATTCTGCTTGAAGAGCGCGTTGTATCCTGAATCGAGAGGCTTTCATGACCTGGCTCCCCCACATCACTGTCGCCACGATCGTCGAAGACAATGGCCGTTTCCTGATGGTCGAGGAACTCAAGGGCGGTCGCGCTGTGCTCAACCAGCCGGCCGGCCATCTCGACCCGAACGAAAGCCTGACCGAAGCCGCGGTGCGTGAAACCCTCGAGGAGACCGGCTGGGACGTCGAAGCCACCGGCATCGTCGGCATCTACCTGTACACAGCCCCGAGCAATGGCGTGACCTATCAACGGGTCTGCTTCATCGCCAAGGCCCTGAAACACCACCCGGAGTACCAACTCGACGAAGGCATCCTGCGCGCCCGCTGGCTGACCCGTGACGAACTGATGGAACTGCGCGACGACTGGCGCAGCGAGCTGATCATCCGCTGTATCGATGATTATCTGGCCGGCCAGCGTCACAGCCTGGAATTGATCCGTCCTTCTCTTTAGCCTTGCGGGCCCAGGCCTGCTAGAATCGCGTCCTTTTTCAAGACACCCGTTGAAACCCTATGCGTGATCCAGCCCCTTCTGACACACAAAAGAAGCGCGTCATCGTCGGTATGTCCGGCGGCGTGGATTCTTCCGTTTCCGCCGTTCTGCTCATGGAGCAGGGTTATGAGGTGGAAGGCCTGTTCATGAAGAACTGGGAAGAAGACGATGGAACGGAATACTGCACCGCCATGGACGACCTCGCGGACGCCCAGGCCGTGTGCGACAAGATCGGTATCAAGCTGCACACCGCCAACTTCGCCGCCGAGTACTGGGACAATGTGTTCGAGCACTTCCTCGCCGAATACAAGGCCGGGCGCACGCCGAACCCGGATATCCTGTGCAACCGCGAGATCAAGTTCAAGGCGTTCCTCGACTACGCGATGATGCTCGGCGCCGACCTGATTGCCACCGGCCACTATGTGCGCCGCCGCGATATCGATGGCCGCACCGAACTGCTCAAGGGCCTGGACCCGAACAAGGACCAGAGCTACTTCCTGCACGCCGTGGGCGGTGAACAGATCGCCAAGACCCTGTTCCCGGTGGGCGAGCTGGAAAAGCCCGAAGTGCGCAGGATCGCCGAACAACACGGCCTGGCCACCGCCAAGAAGAAGGATTCCACCGGAATCTGCTTTATCGGCGAGCGCCGCTTCAGCGATTTCCTCAAGCAATACCTGCCGGCACAACCGGGCGAGATCAAGACCACCGACGGTGAAGTGATCGGCCGTCACCACGGCCTGATGTACCACACCATTGGTCAGCGCCAGGGCCTGGGCATCGGCGGCTTGAAAGATGCCGGCGAAGAGCCGTGGTACGTGCTGGTCAAGGATCTGGAAAACAATGTGCTGATCGTCGGCCAAGGCAATGAGCATCCCTTGCTGTTCTCCGGCGCCCTGCTCGCTTCAGAAATCTATTGGGTCAACCCCATCGACCTGAGCACCCCGCGCCGCCTGACCGCCAAAGTGCGCTATCGCCAGAGCGACCAGCCCTGCACCCTGGAAAAAACCGCTACCGGCTACCGTGCCACCTTCGATGACCCGCAGCGCGCAGTCACCCCTGGCCAATCCGTGGTGTTCTATGACGGCGACATCTGCCTGGGCGGCGGCGTGATTGAAGTTGCGCAAGCCTGGAGCAACCCGGCATGAGCCCGACCCAGGAGCAGTTGACCGCACTGGGCGGGGTTTTCCTTGCGGCGGTGCTGGTGGACAAGATCGCCAAGACCGGCCAGGTCACCGAGGCGGGCCTGACCTGCATGCTCGGCAGCCTGCTGATCCGCGACCCCAAGGACACCCTGGAAGTCTACGGTGGCGACGACCTGGCGCTGCGTGAAGGTTACCGCGCCCTGATCGGCGCCCTGGAACGCGACCCCAGCACCCTGCAGCGCGAACCCCTGCGCTACGCCCTGTCGATGCTCGGCCTGGAGCGTCAACTGGCCAAGCGCGACGACCTGCTGGAAACCATTGGCAAGCGCCTGCCGCAGATCCAGTCCCAGGTGGAGCACTTCGGCCCGGCCCACGAGAACGTGATCGCCGCCTGTGGCGCGCTGTACCAGGACACTCTGAGCACCTTGCGCCAGCGCATTCAGGTGCACGGCGACATGCGCAACCTGCAGCAACCGAACAACGCCTCGAAAATCCGCGCCCTGCTCCTGGCGGGTATTCGTTCGGCGCGGTTGTGGCGCCAGTTGGGTGGCCATCGCTGGCAACTGGTGATCAGCCGGCGCAAATTGCTCAAAGAGCTTTACCCGTTGATGCGCAACGAATAAGTCGCACCAGCAGACCTTTTTCAAGCTGTTACGCGTAATACGCCGGTCAGTTGGCGACGGACCGGCGAATGTTTTCATGTATGATACGCGCCCCATTTCGTTGCCCGACTGTCCGAGAACACCCCATGCAGCTTTCTTCGCTCACTGCGGTTTCCCCTGTTGACGGCCGCTACGCCGGCAAAACCCAGGCCCTGCGCCCTATTTTCAGCGAGTACGGCCTGATCCGTGCCCGCGTCCTGGTTGAAGTGCGCTGGCTCCAGCGCCTGGCCGCTCACCCTGCCATCAGCGAAGTGCCGGCGTTTTCCGCCGAAGCCAACGCTGTCTTGAACACCCTGGCGGAAAACTTCTCCCTGGAGCACGCCGAGCGTGTGAAAGAGATCGAGCGCACCACCAACCACGACGTCAAAGCCATCGAGTACCTGCTCAAGGAGCAGGCGGCCAAGCTGCCGGAACTGGCCCAGGTCAGCGAGTTCATCCACTTTGCCTGCACCAGCGAGGACATCAACAACCTGTCCCACGCCCTGATGCTGCGCGAAGGCCGTGATGAGGTGATGCTGCCGCTGATGCGCCAGACCGCCGAGGCCATCCGCAAGCTGGCGATCCGTTTCGCCGCCGTGCCGATGCTCTCGCGCACCCACGGCCAGCCGGCCTCGCCGACCACCCTGGGCAAAGAACTGGCCAACGTGGTGTACCGCCTGGAGCGCCAGATCGCTCAAGTCGCCGCCGTGCCATTGCTGGGCAAGATCAACGGCGCCGTGGGCAACTACAACGCCCACCTGTCGGCCTACCCCGAGATCGACTGGGAAGCCAACGCTCGCGCCTTCATCGAAGACGAGCTGGGCCTGGGCTTCAACCCCTACACCACGCAGATCGAACCCCACGACTACATTGCCGAGCTGTTCGACGCAATCGCGCGCTTCAACACCATCCTGATCGACTTCGATCGCGATATCTGGGGCTACATCTCCCTGGGCTATTTCAAGCAGCGCACCATTGCCGGTGAAATCGGTTCGTCGACCATGCCGCACAAGGTCAACCCGATCGACTTCGAAAACTCCGAAGGTAACCTGGGTATCGCCAACGCCCTGTTCCAGCACCTGGCCAGCAAGCTGCCGATCTCGCGCTGGCAGCGCGACCTGACCGACTCCACCGTACTGCGCAACCTCGGCGTGGGCTTTGCCCACAGCGTGATCGCGTACGAAGCCAGCCTCAAAGGCATCAGCAAGCTGGAACTCAACGAGCAGAAAATCGCCGCTGACCTGGACGCCTGCTGGGAAGTGCTGGCCGAGCCGATCCAGACCGTAATGCGCCGCTATAACATCGAAAACCCCTACGAGAAGCTCAAAGAGTTGACGCGCGGCAAGGGGATTACCTCCGACGCGCTGCAAACTTTCATCGATGGCCTGGACATGCCAGCCGCTGCCAAGGCCGAGCTGAAACTGCTCACCCCGGCCAACTACATCGGTAACGCCGTAGAGCAAGCCAAACGCATCTGACCATCGCACGACCCTTTGAGACGCCCGGCCGCGCCGGGCGTTTTTATTCCTGTCTTAAAAGTGCTTTTTTTCAATAGGTTACACATGAATCCTGATATCCCTCTTCAACTTCTGGGCGGCATCACGGCACGGGAATTCCTGCGCGACTACTGGCAGAAAAAACCGCTGTTGATCCGCCAGGCCATCCCTGATTTCGAAAGCCCGATCGACGCCGACGAACTGGCCGGCCTGGCGCTGGAAGAGGAAGTCGAATCGCGCCTGGTGATCGAACACGGCGAGCGTCCGTGGGAACTGCGTCGCGGCCCGTTCGCCGAAGATGCCTTCAGCACCCTGCCCGAGCGTGAGTGGACCCTGCTGGTGCAGGCGGTCGACCAGTTCGTGCCGGAAGTTGCCGAATTGCTCGAGCATTTCCGCTTCCTGCCAAGCTGGCGCATCGACGATGTGATGATCAGCTTCGCCGCGCCGGGTGGCAGCGTCGGTCCGCACTTCGACAACTACGATGTGTTCCTGCTGCAAGCCCAGGGCAAGCGCAATTGGAAGATCGGCCAGATGTGCAGCTCTGAAAGCGCGCTGCTGCAGCACGCCGACCTGCGCATCCTCGCCGAATTCGAAGAAAGTGCCGAATGGGTGCTCGAACCGGGCGACATGCTGTACCTGCCGCCGCGCCTGGCACACTTCGGCATCGCCGAAGACGACTGCATGACTTACTCGGTGGGCTTTCGCGCCCCAAGCGCCGCCGAAGTGCTGACCCACTTCACCGACTTCCTCAGCCAATACCTGACCGACGAAGAGCGTTACACCGACGCCGACGCCCAACCGGTCAGCGACCCGCACCAGATCCAGAGCGACGCCCTGGACCGCCTCAAGAGCCTGTTGGCCGAGCACATGAGCGACGAGCGCATGCTGCTGACCTGGTTCGGCCAGTTCATGACCGAACCGCGCTACCCGGAGCTGGTGGCAGGTGAAGAGTTGGGCGAGGACGATTTCATCAGCAGCCTGCAAGACGGCGCGATCCTGGTACGCAACCCGAGCGCGCGCCTGGCCTGGTCGGAAGTGGACGACGATGTGCTGCTGTTCGCCAGCGGCCAGAGCCGTTACCTGCCGGGCAAACTGCGCGAACTGTTGAAACTGGTGTGCTCGGCAGACGCCCTGCACAACGAAAATCTGGGCGTTTGGCTGGCGGACGAAGACGGTCGCGACCTGCTGTGCGAACTGGTCAAGCAAGGCAGCCTGGGGTTTGCGGATGAATAAGATTCACGTAAGTGTCGCGGACTGGCGAAAGGATATCGACGAGATTCGGCGCATTCGTGAAGCGGTATTCATCGCTGAACAATCGGTCCCACCGGAGCTGGAGTGGGACGCGGACGACGCCGGCGCAATGCATTTCCTGGCATTCGAAGGCGACTTTCCGATTGGCACCGCTCGCTTGCTGCCCAGTGGCGAAATCGGACGCGTATCGGTGCTCAAGGACTGGCGCGGGCTTAAAGTCGGCGACAAGCTGATGGAAGCGGTGATCGGCCAAGCCGAGAAGCGTGGCCAGACCCGGCAATTCCTCAGTGCGCAGGTGTACGCGGCACCGTTTTATGAGCGACTGGGCTTCAAGATCATCAGCGATGAATTCCTTGAAGTCGGGATTCCGCATGTTGATATGGTGCGCGAGGGCTGAGCCGAGACCGCAGCGCTGCCATCGGGGCAAGCCCCCTCCCACACTTGATTGGGTTCACAGGTCAAAATGTGGGAGGGGGCTTGCCCCCGATGGCTATTTCAGCAACACCCCAAATGCCCTGCCTTGCCAGGGCATTTTGCCGTCTAGTATTCAACTTGCGACCCGCCAGGCCGACAAACTGGCACTATCCAGCCTTTGACTCGCCGAGATCACGGACATGTTCCTACGCACCCTGCTCACCGCCCTCCTCCTGGCCGCCAGCGCATCGGCCATGGCCGACACCGAAGTGGTCAACCTGAGCAACCGCACCAGCGCCGACCTGCTGCCCGTGGCGCAGAACTTCATCGGCAAGGACGGCACCGTGAGTGCCTACGGCAATCAACTGATCATTAACGCCGACCCCGGCAAGATCCAGAACCTGCGCACCCTGCTCTCTCAACTCGACACCCCCGCCAAACGCCTGCTGATCACCGTCGACACCAACGAAAACAACCAGCAGAACAGCGGCGACAGCCAGACCCGCATCATCAGCTACGGCACTACCAGCCGCGACGGCGGCATCCAGCAGATCCAGGCCAGCGAAGGCGTACCCGCGCTGATCCAGGTCGGTCAAAGCGTACCGCTGACCACCACCCAGCAGGACAGCTACGGGCGCCTGCAGAACCAGACCCAGTATCGCAACGTCACCCAGGGTTTCTACGTGACCGCCAGCGTCACCGGCGAGACCGTTCACCTCGCCATCAGTACCAACCGTGACCGCATGAGCCAGGAACGTCCCGATGTAGTGAACGTGCAAAGTACCGACACAAGCGTCAGCGGGCGCCTGGGCGAGTGGATCTCCCTGGCCGGCGTCAACCGCGAAACCCAAGCCGACAAATCCTCTACAACCCGCAGCTACTCTACTCAGGGCCGCGATGACCTGACTTTGCGGGTCAAGGTCGACACGCTGAACTGAAGCACCAAAAACTGACTGCCGAGTCGTCCAAGAACAAATATGTAGTGCCAGAAAAAAAGCACTACAAAACATTTGACGCCCTCAAAAAGGCTGTGCATGATGGCCTCGCTCCCGCTTATCAGGGGCCCTGGCAAGGGCCTTCGAACCCTACAAGACGCGACGACGAGGTTTATCTACATGGCACTGACACGTGAACAGCAAATTGCAGCCCTTGAGAAAGACTGGGCTGAAAACCCACGCTGGAAAGGCGTGACCCGCGCTTATTCCGCTGCTGACGTCGTCCGCCTGCGTGGCTCGGTCCAACCCGAGCACACCTTTGCAAAACTCGGCGCCGAGAAGCTGTGGAACCTGGTCACCCAAGGCGCCAAGCCGTCCTTCCGTCCCGACAAAGATTTCGTCAACTGCATGGGCGCCCTCACAGGCGGCCAGGCAGTGCAACAGGTAAAAGCCGGCATCCAGGCGATCTACCTGTCCGGCTGGCAAGTGGCAGCGGATAACAACTCCGCTGAATCCATGTACCCCGACCAATCGCTGTACCCGGTGGACTCGGTGCCAACCGTGGTCAAGCGCATCAACAACGCGTTCCGTCGCGCCGACCAGATCCAGTGGAAAGCCGGTAAAGGCCCGGGCGACCAAGGCTACATCGATTACTTCGCGCCGATCGTGGCTGACGCTGAAGCCGGTTTCGGTGGCGTACTCAACGCCTACGAGCTGATGAAGAGCATGATCGAGGCGGGCGCCGCCGGCGTTCACTTCGAAGACCAGCTGGCTTCGGTGAAAAAATGCGGCCACATGGGCGGCAAAGTACTGGTCCCAACCCAGGAAGCTGTACAGAAGCTGACCGCTGCCCGCTTGGCCGCTGACGTTGCCGGTACGCCGACCATCATCCTGGCGCGCACCGATGCCAACGCCGCCGACCTGCTGACCTCGGACTGCGACCCGTACGACCAACCGTTCGTGACCGGCGAACGCACCCAGGAAGGCTTCTACAAAGTACGCGCCGGCCTCGACCAGGCGATCGCTCGCGGCCTGGCCTACGCACCGTACGCCGACCTGATCTGGTGCGAAACCGCCAAGCCGGACCTGGACGAAGCCCGCCGCTTCGCCGAAGCGATCAAAAAGGAATACCCGGACCAGCTGCTGTCCTACAACTGCTCGCCTTCCTTCAACTGGAAGAAGAACCTGGACGACGCGACCATTGCCAAGTTCCAGCGTGAACTGTCGGCCATGGGCTACAAGCACCAGTTCATCACCCTGGCCGGCATTCACAACATGTGGCACAGCATGTTCAACCTGGCGCACGACTACGCCCGCAACGACATGACCGCCTACGTGAAGCTGCAGGAGCAGGAGTTCGCTGACGCCGCCAAAGGCTATACCTTTGTGGCGCACCAGCAGGAAGTGGGCACCGGCTACTTCGACGACATGACCACCGTGATCCAGGGCGGCACCTCGTCCGTGACCGCGCTGACCGGTTCGACCGAAGAAGAGCAGTTCCACTGAGTGACTGAGTACCCGGCCATTGCGGCCCCAGGGAAGACCTAACCGCAGTGCCGCACAACATCACGCCCCGACTGGTTCGGGGCGTTTTTTTTGTTTCAGTCACACCCAAAATCAACTGTGGGAGGGGGCTTGCTCCCGATTGCTGAGTGCCAGTCAGCACATCTGTTGCTGATCCACCGCCATCGGGGGCAAGCCCTAATGCCAGTCAGTTAAGGCTTTTTGTAGGAGCGAGGCGGGCGGCTAGCCCTTGCTCGCGAAAAACTCACAGGCACCGCGTTCATTCAGAAAGCACGCGTTATCGTTGACGTTTTTCGCGAGCAAGCTCGCTCCTACAGACGGTGGTGTACGCTTAGCTGACTTGCATTAGGGCAAGCCCCCTCCCACATTGGAATGCGATCAGCCTGAAGATTTTGTGCAAAACCTTGATCCAGAGCGGTATTCGCTGCAGATAAATCGGTTACAAAATCCGTTCCATCAACCGGCGACAATCACACAAGTAACGGCAACTTCCCCCGCCACACGAGAAACATTCGCTTAAACCCTGCGCAAACAATATTCATTATCATTTAAACCATGAAAACTTTCTTACCGGTCAAACAAAACGCAATTGTTCAAAAGCCCGCTAATGCCCATGCTGCAAGGGCTACAGCCCCACAACGGTGCACTATGTGCTTATTCCATCGAATAATTTCGCCACAGGAATTTTACTTGCCCGGTGTTTAGCCATAAAATCACCGCGATTGATTGCAGTGCGACATATCGTCACTGCATCGTTACTTTTTCGAGCTCAGAGACCTTTGCTCTCTGTTAAGGATTTCCAGCATGACCGACGCGACAGGACTCATGGCCCACAACTGGGGCTTTGCCATTTTCCTCCTCGGTGTTGTAGGCCTTTGCGCTTTCATGCTCGGCGTCTCCAGCCTCCTCGGGTCAAAAGCCTGGGGCCGCAGCAAAAACGAACCGTTCGAGTCGGGCATGCTACCTACAGGTGGCGCCCGCTTGCGGCTCTCAGCCAAATTCTATCTGGTCGCGATGCTCTTCGTGATCTTCGATATCGAAGCCCTCTTTCTCTTTGCCTGGTCTGTGTCCGTCCGCGAAAGCGGCTGGACCGGATTCGTCGAAGCTCTCGTTTTCATAGCAATTCTGTTGGCAGGTCTTGTCTACCTGTTCCGAGTGGGCGCCCTTGACTGGGCTCCGGAAGCTCGTCGCAAGCGGCAAGCGAAGCTGAAACAATGAGGCTTTGGCGATGCAATACAATCTCACCAGGATCAACCCGGACGCTCCTAACGAGCAGTACCCCATCGGCGAACGCGAAACCGTTTCCGACCCGTTAGAAGACCAAGTCCACAAAAACATCTACATGGGCAAGCTGGAAGACGTGCTGAATGGCGCGGTCAACTGGGGGCGCAAAAACTCCCTGTGGCCGTACAACTTCGGTCTTTCGTGCTGCTACGTGGAAATGACCACCGCCTTCACGGCGCCCCACGACATCGCGCGCTTTGGCGCCGAAGTCATCCGGGCATCACCGCGCCAGGCGGATTTCATGGTTATCGCCGGTACGCCGTTCCTGAAAATGGCCCCCATTATCCAGCGCCTGTATGAACAGATGCTGGAACCCAAATGGGTCATTTCCATGGGCGCCTGTGCCAATTCCGGCGGTATGTACGACATCTATTCCGTAGTGCAGGGGGTCGACAAGTTCCTCCCCGTGGATGTCTACGTGCCCGGCTGCCCGCCCCGTCCCGAAGCTTTCCTGCAAGGTTTGATGCTGTTGCAGGAATCGATTGGCAAGGAGCGTCGCCCGCTTTCCTGGGTCGTCGGTGATCAAGGCGTGTACCGCGCCGAGATGCCGTCCCAAAAGGAACAGCGCCGCGAACAGCGAATCGCAGTCACCAATCTGCGCAGCCCCGACGAAGTCTGATCCAGCCCGCTTCTTTTATAGAACGAAAACCTGGCTTCATTCTTTACGTTGACCGAAAGCGATAAAAAACCATGACTACAGGCAGTGCTCTGTACATCCCGCCTTATAAGGCAAACGACCAGGACGTGGTCGTCGAACTGAACAACCGTTTTGGCGCCGAGGCGTTCACCGCCCAGGAGACCCGCACCGGCATGCCCGTGCTGTGGGTTGCCCGCGCCAGGCTCATCGAAGTCCTGACCTTCCTGCGCAACCTGCCCAAGCCCTACGTCATGCTCTATGACCTGCATGGCGTGGACGAGCGTCTGCGCACCAAGCGCCAGGGGTTGCCGAGCGGCGCCGATTTCACCGTGTTCTACCACTTGATGTCGCTGGAACGTAACAGCGACGTGATGCTCAAGGTTGCCCTGAGCGAGAGCGACCTGAGCGTACCGACCGTCACCGGAATCTGGCCGAACGCCAACTGGTACGAGCGTGAAGTCTGGGACATGTTCGGCATCGACTTCCCGGGGCACCCGCACCTGACCCGCATCATGATGCCGCCGACCTGGGTAGGTCACCCGCTGCGCAAGGACTTCCCGGCGCGCGCCACCGAGTTCGACCCTTTCAGCCTCACCCTGGCCAAGCAACAGCTTGAGGAAGAAGCTGCGCGCTTCAACCCGGAAGACTGGGGCATGAAGCGTTCCGGCACCAACGAGGACTACATGTTCCTCAACCTGGGCCCGAACCACCCTTCGGCCCACGGTGCCTTCCGTATTATCCTGCAGTTGGACGGTGAAGAAATCGTCGACTGCGTACCGGACATCGGCTACCACCACCGTGGTGCCGAGAAGATGGGCGAGCGCCAGTCGTGGCACAGCTACATTCCGTACACCGACCGCATCGACTACCTCGGCGGCGTGATGAACAACCTGCCGTACGTGCTCTCGGTCGAGAAGCTGGCCGGCATCAAGGTACCGGACCGCGTCGACACCATCCGCATCATGATGGCCGAGTTCTTCCGGATCACCAGCCACCTGCTGTTCCTGGGCACCTACATCCAGGACGTGGGCGCCATGACGCCAGTGTTCTTCACCTTTACCGACCGCCAGAAAGCCTACACCGTGATCGAAGCGATCACCGGTTTCCGGCTGCACCCTGCCTGGTACCGCATCGGCGGCGTTGCGCACGACCTCCCGCGCGGCTGGGAACGCCTGGTCAAGGAATTCATCGACTGGATGCCCAAGCGCCTGGACGAATACCAGAAAGCCGCCTTGGACAACAGCATTCTCAAGGGTCGTACCATCGGCGTCGCCCAGTACAACACCAAGGAAGCGCTGGAATGGGGCGTCACGGGCCCAAGCCTGCGCGCGACCGGCCTGGACTTCGACTTGCGCAAGGCGCGCCCTTACTCCGGCTACGAAAACTTTGAGTTTGAAGTGCCGTTGGCGGCCAACGGCGATGCCTACGACCGTTGCATCGTGCGCGTCGAAGAAATGCGCCAGAGCCTGAAGATCATCGAGCAGTGCATGCGCAACATGCCGGCCGGCCCGTACAAGGCGGATCACCCGCTGACCACGCCGCCGCCCAAAGAGCGCACGCTGCAGCACATCGAAACCCTGATCACGCACTTCCTGCAAGTCTCGTGGGGCCCGGTGATGCCGGCCAACGAGTCCTTCCAGATGATTGAAGCGACCAAGGGCATCAACAGTTATTACCTGACGAGCGATGGCGGCACCATGAGCTACCGCACCCGGATTCGTACTCCAAGCTTCCCGCACTTGCAGCAGATCCCTTCGGTGATCAAAGGCGAGATGGTCGCGGACTTGATTGCGTACCTGGGTAGTATCGATTTCGTTATGGCCGACGTGGACCGCTAAGCATGAACAGCACGCTTATCCAGACAGACCGTTTCACCTTGAGTGAAACCGAGCGCTCGGCCATCGAGCACGAGCTGCATCACTACGAAGACCCGCGCGCGGCGTCGATCGAAGCCTTGAAGATCGTCCAGAAGGAACGTGGCTGGGTGCCGGACGGCGCCCTCTACGCCATCGGCGAGATCCTCGGCATCCCCGCCAGCGACGTTGAAGGGGTGGCGACGTTCTACAGCCAGATCTTCCGCCAGCCGGTCGGCCGCCACATCATTCGCGTATGCGACAGCATGGTGTGCTACATCGGTGGCCACGAGTCCGTGGTCAGTGAAATCCAGGCCAAGCTGGGCATCGGCCTGGGCCAGACCACCGCCGACGGCCGCTTCACGCTGCTGCCGGTGTGCTGCCTGGGCAACTGCGACAAGGCGCCGGCGTTGATGATCGACGACGACACATTCGGTGACGTGCAGCCTGCTGGCGTGACCCAATTGCTCGAGGGCTACCCATGACCCTGACTTCCTTCGGCCCGGCCAACCTGATCAAGCGTTCGGCCGAGACCCACCCGCTGACCTGGCGCCTGCGTGACGACGGCGAGCCCGTGTGGCTCGACGAGTACCAGGCCAAGAACGGCTATGCAGCCGCGCGCAAAGCCTTCGCCGACATGGCCCAGGACGACATCGTCCAGACCGTGAAAGACGCCGGCCTCAAAGGCCGTGGCGGCGCAGGTTTTCCCACGGGCGTGAAGTGGGGCCTGATGCCCAAAGACGAATCCATCAACATCCGCTACCTGCTGTGCAACGCGGATGAAATGGAGCCCAACACCTGGAAAGACCGCATGCTGATGGAGCAACTGCCCCATCTGCTGATCGAAGGCATGCTGATCAGTGCCCGCGCGCTGAAAACTTACCGTGGCTATATCTTCCTGCGCGGTGAATACACCACCGCCGCCAAGCACCTCAACCGTGCCGTGGCCGAAGCCAAGGCGGCGGGCCTGCTGGGCAAGAACATCCTCGGTTCGGGTTTTGACTTCGAGCTGTTCGTGCACACCGGCGCCGGGCGTTATATCTGCGGTGAAGAAACCGCACTGATCAACTCCCTCGAAGGCCGCCGCGCCAACCCGCGCTCCAAGCCGCCCTTCCCTGCCGCCGTGGGCGTGTGGGGCAAGCCGACCTGTGTGAACAACGTCGAGACCCTGTGCAACGTGCCGGCGATCATCGCCGACGGCGTGGACTGGTACAAATCGTTGGCCCGCGAAGGCAGTGAAGACATGGGCACCAAGCTCATGGGCTTCTCCGGCAAGGTCAAGAACCCTGGCCTGTGGGAGCTGCCGTTCGGCGTGACCGCGCGCGAGCTGTTCGAGGACTACGCCGGCGGCATGCGCGACGGCTACACCTTGAAAGCCTGGCAGCCAGGCGGCGCCGGCACCGGCTTCCTGCTGCCCGAGCACCTCGACGCACAGATGTATGCCGGCGGCATCGGCAAGGTGGGCACCCGCATGGGGACCGGCCTGGCGATGGCGGTGGACAACACGGTGAACATGGTCTCGTTGCTGCGCAACATGGAGCAGTTCTTTGCCCGTGAATCCTGCGGCTTCTGCACCCCGTGCCGTGACGGTCTGCCGTGGAGCGTCAAGCTGCTGATGGCCCTGGAAAACGGTGAAGGCCGCGAGGGAGACATCGAAACCCTGCTCGGGCTGGTCGGTTTTCTCGGCCCAGGCAAGACCTTCTGTGCTCACGCACCGGGCGCCGTGGAGCCATTGGGCAGCGCAATCAAATACTTCCGCCCTGAATTCGAGGCCGGCATCGCGCCAACCCGCGCGGGCGAACTCACTCAGGTGGTATCACCGACCATGGTCGGTGCGTAACGCTTAAAGAAGCGAAGGGTTCGTGCCCTTCGCTTTTCTCATGTGCGGACGCCTTGATGGCTGTGTAGATGCACATGAATAACAAGATTCCATTAGCCACGCCCGCTGACAATGGGCCAACGAAGAACTTTGAACCATGGCCACTATCCACGTAGACGGCAAAGCGCTCGAAGTCGATGGGGCAGACAACCTGTTACAGGCATGTCTGTCACTCGGCCTCGACATCCCGTATTTCTGCTGGCACCCCGCGCTCGGTAGCGTCGGTGCCTGTCGCCAGTGCGCGGTCAAGCAGTACACCGACGAAAACGACACCCGTGGTCGTATCGTCATGTCCTGCATGACCCCAGCTACCGACAACACCTGGATTTCCATCGACGATGATGAATCCAAGGCGTTCCGCGCCAGTGTCGTCGAATGGCTGATGACCAACCACCCCCACGACTGCCCGGTCTGTGAGGAAGGCGGTCACTGCCACCTGCAAGACATGACGGTGATGACCGGCCACAACGAGCGCCGCTATCGCTTCACCAAGCGTACCCACCAGAACCAGGACCTCGGCCCGTTCATCTCCCACGAAATGAACCGCTGCATCGCCTGCTACCGTTGCGTGCGTTTCTATAAGGACTACGCCGGCGGCACCGACCTCGGCGTGTTCGGCGCCCACGACAACGTGTACTTCGGTCGCGTTGAAGACGGCGTGCTCGAGAGCGAATTCTCCGGCAACCTCACCGAGGTCTGCCCGACCGGTGTGTTCACCGACAAGACTCACTCCGAGCGCTACAACCGCAAGTGGGACATGCAATTCGCCCCGAGCATCTGCCATGGCTGCTCCAGCGGTTGCAACATCTCGCCGGGCGAGCGCTACGGTGAACTGCGTCGTATCGAAAACCGCTTCAACGGCTCGGTCAACCAGTACTTCCTGTGTGACCGTGGCCGCTTTGGCTACGGCTACGTCAACCGCGAAGACCGCCCGCGCCAGCCACTGCTGGCCGATGGCGCCAAGCTGAGCCTGGACGCGGCGCTGGATAAAGCCGCCGACCTGCTGCGCGGCCGTAACATCGTCGGTATCGGTTCGCCGCGCGCCAGCCTCGAAAGCAACTTCGCACTGCGCGAACTGGTCGGCGCCGAGCACTTCTACAGCGGCATCGAAGCCGGCGAGCTGGAGCGCATCCGCCTGGTCCTGCAAGTGCTGAACGACAGCCCGCTGCCAGTGCCGAACATGCGCGACATCGAAGACCACGATGCGATCTTCGTGCTCGGTGAAGACCTGACCCAGACCGCTGCGCGTATCGCGCTGTCGCTGCGCCAGTCGGTCAAAGGCAAGGCCGAAGCCATGGCCGACGCCATGCGCGTGCAGCCTTGGCTCGACGCCGCAGTGAAAAACATCGGCCAGCACGCGCTGAACCCGCTGTTTATCGCCTCCCTGGCTGAAACCAAGCTCGACGACATCGCCGAAGAATGCGTCCACGCTGCACCGGACGACCTGGCGCGCATCGGTTTCGCCGTGGCCCACGCCCTTGACGCCAGCGCGCCTGCCGTCGACGGCCTGGACGCCGAAGCCGTGGCACTGGCCCAGCGTATCGCCGGCGCCCTGCTGGCCGCCAAACGCCCATTGATCATCGCCGGCACCTCGCTGGGTTCAAAGGCGCTGATCGAAGCCGCCGCCAACATCGCCAAGGCCTTGAAGCTGCGCGACAAGAACGGCTCCATCAGCCTGGTGGTACCGGAAGCCAACAGCCTCGGCCTGGCCATGCTCGGTGGCGAGTCCCTGGACGCCGCTCTGCAAGCGGTGACCGACGGCAACGCCGACGCCATCGTGGTGCTGGAAAACGACCTGTACACCCGCACTGATGCGGCCAAGGTTGACGCTGCGCTCAACGCCGCCAAGGTGCTGATCGTGGCCGATCACCAGAAAACCGCCACCAGCGAGCGTGCCGACCTGGTGCTGCCAGCGGCCACCTTCGCCGAAGGCGACGGTACCCTGGTCAGCCAGGAAGGCCGCGCCCAGCGCTTCTTCCAGGTGTTCGATCCGAAGTACATGGACGCCAGCATCCTGGTTCACGAAGGCTGGCGCTGGCTGCATGCCCTGCGCGCGACCCTGCTGAACCAGCCGATCGACTGGACCCAGCTCGACCACGTCACCGCCGCTACCGCTGCAAGCGCACCGCAACTGGCGCGGATTGTCGATGCCGCACCGTCCGCCTCGTTCCGCATCAAGGGCCTGAAGCTGGCCCGTGAACCGCTGCGTTATTCCGGGCGTACCGCCATGCGCGCCGACATCAGCGTGCATGAACCGCGGACCCCGCAAGACATCGACACCGCGTTCGCCTTCTCCATGGAAGGCTATTCGGGTTCGGCCGAACCGCGTCAGCAGGTGCCGTTCGCCTGGTCGCCGGGCTGGAACTCGCCGCAGGCCTGGAACAAGTTCCAGGACGAAGTCGGTGGGCATATCCGCGCTGGCGACCCGGGCACCCGCCTGATCGAGAGCAGCGGTGACTCGCTGAACTGGTTCGCTGCCGTACCGCGTCCGTTCAACCCGGCCCCGGGTACCTGGCAAGTGGTGCCGTTCTTCCACCTGTTCGGCAGCGAAGAGACTTCTTCCAAGGCCGCGCCGGTTCAAGAACGCATTCCAACCGCCTACGTGGCCCTGGCCAAATCCGAAGCCGACCGCCTGGGCGTCAACGACGGTGCCCTGCTCAGCCTGAACGTGGCCGGCCAGACCTTGCGCCTGCCGCTGCGCATCAATGACGAGCTGGGTGCCGGCCTGGTTGCACTGCCTAAAGGCATCGCCGGTATTCCTCCAGCGATCTTTGGCCAAACCGTTGACGGTCTGCAGGAGGCAGCGCAATGACCTGGTTCACCCCTGAAGTGATCGACGTGATCATCTCGGTCGTCAAGGCCATCGTGATCCTGTTGGCCGTGGTCGTCGCGGGCGCCCTGCTCAGCTTCGTCGAACGTCGCCTGCTGGGCTGGTGGCAGGACCGTTACGGTCCGAACCGCGTTGGCCCGTTCGGCATGTTCCAGATCGCCGCCGACATGCTGAAGATGTTCTTCAAGGAAGACTGGACCCCGCCGTTTGCCGACAAGGTGATCTTCACCCTGGCACCGGTGGTGGCCATGAGCGCCTTGCTGATCGCCTTCGCGATCATTCCGATCACCCCGACCTGGGGCGTGGCGGACCTGAACATCGGCTTGCTGTTCTTCTTCGCCATGGCTGGCCTGTCTGTGTACGCGGTGCTGTTCGCCGGTTGGTCGAGCAACAACAAGTTCGCCCTGCTGGGCAGCTTGCGTGCCTCGGCGCAGACCGTCTCCTATGAAGTGTTCATGGGGTTGGCGCTGATGGGCATCGTGGTGCAGGTTGGTTCGTTCAACATGCGCGATATCGTCGAGTACCAGGCGCAGAACCTGTGGTTCATCATTCCGCAGTTCTTTGGCTTCTGCACCTTCTTCATCGCCGGCGTGGCTGTGACTCACCGTCACCCCTTCGACCAGCCGGAAGCGGAGCAGGAACTGGCCGACGGTTACCACATTGAATATGCCGGCATGAAATGGGGCATGTTCTTCGTCGGTGAGTACATCGGCATCATCTTGATCTCGGCCCTGCTGGTCACGCTGTTCTTCGGCGGCTGGCACGGTCCGTTCGGCATCCTGCCGCAGTTGGCCTTCTTCTGGTTCTTCTTGAAGACCGCGTTCTTCATCATGCTGTTCATCCTGCTGCGCGCCTCGATTCCGCGCCCGCGCTATGACCAGGTGATGGATTTCAGCTGGAGAT
This sequence comes from Pseudomonas sp. R4-34-07, assembly GCF_003852375.1. NCBI lineage: Bacteria > Pseudomonadati > Pseudomonadota > Gammaproteobacteria > Pseudomonadales > Pseudomonadaceae > Pseudomonas > Pseudomonas sp. R4-34-07. The sequence continues at coordinate 3,598,938 of NZ_CP027760.1, forward strand.
TCTGCCTGCCGCTGACCCTGATCAATTTGCTGGTGACGGCCGCCGTCGTGTTGTTGAACACGCCAGCAGCCGCGGTTCAGTGAGGATTTGACCCATGTTCAAATATATTGGCGACATCGTTAAGGGTACCGGTACCCAGTTGCGAAGCCTGGTGATGGTGTTCGGTCACGGCTTTCGCAAACGCGACACCCTGCAATACCCGGAAGAAGCGGTATACCTGCCGCCGCGCTATCGCGGCCGCATCGTGCTCACCCGCGATCCCGATGGCGAAGAGCGTTGCGTAGCCTGCAACCTGTGCGCCGTGGCGTGCCCGGTGGGTTGCATCTCCCTGCAGAAAGCTGAAACCGAAGACGGTCGCTGGTACCCGGACTTCTTCCGTATCAACTTCTCGCGCTGCATTTTCTGCGGCCTCTGCGAGGAAGCTTGCCCGACCACCGCGATCCAGCTCACACCGGATTTCGAGATGGCCGAGTTCAAACGTCAGGACCTGGTGTACGAGAAAGAAGATCTTTTGATTTCCGGTCCCGGTAAAAACCCTGATTACAACTTCTATCGTGTTGCAGGTATGGCCGTTGCCGGTAAGCCCAAGGGCGCCGCACAAAACGAAGCCGAGCCGATCAACGTGAAGAGCTTGCTGCCTTAAGGAAGAAAGATGGAATTCGCTTTCTATTTCGCATCGGGTATTGCAGTGGTGTCCACGCTTCGCGTGATCACCAACACCAACCCCGTGCACGCCCTGCTCTACCTGATCATTTCGCTGATCGCCGTGGCCATGACCTTTTTCGCCCTCGGCGCACCGTTCGCCGGTGTGCTGGAAGTGATCGCCTACGCCGGCGCCATCATGGTGCTGTTCGTGTTTGTGGTGATGATGCTCAACCTCGGGCCGGCCTCGGTCGCCCAGGAACGCGTCTGGCTCAAGCCCGGCATCTGGCTCGGCCCGGTCGTGCTGGCAGCGCTGCTGCTGGGTGAACTGCTGTATGTGCTGTTCGCTCACCAGAGCGGCCAGGCCATCGGCCACACCACCGTAGACGCGAAAGCCGTGGGCGTCAGCCTGTTCGGCCCGTACCTGCTGGTGGTCGAACTGGCTTCGATGCTGCTGCTCGCCGCAGCCATCACCGCCTTCCACTTGGGCCGCAACGAAGCCAAGGAGCAATGACGATGCCTGCTATCCCTTTGGAGCATGGTCTGGCGGTTGCCGGCATCCTGTTCTGCCTTGGCCTGGTCGGCCTGATGGTTCGCCGTAACATTCTGTTCGTGTTGATGAGCCTTGAAATCATGATGAACGCTGCCGCACTGGCGTTCATCGTGGCGGGTGCGCGTTGGGGCCAGCCGGATGGACAAGTCATGTTCATCCTGGTGATCAGCCTGGCAGCCGCCGAGGCCAGTATCGGCCTGGCGATCCTGCTGCAACTGTATCGTCGCTTCCACACGCTTGATATCGACGCTGCCAGTGAGATGCGCGGATGAACATGATCTTTCTGACTTTCGTATTTCCCCTGATCGGTTTCCTGCTGCTGTCGTTCTCTCGCGGACGCTGGTCGGAAAACCTCTCGGCCCTGATCGGCGTCGGCTCGATCGGCCTGTCGGCCATCGTGGCCGCTTACGTCATCTGGCAATTCAACGTAGCGCCGCCGGAAGGCGGTCACTACACCCTGGTGCTGTGGCAGTGGATGTCGGTGGAAGGCTTCAAGCCCAACTTCGCCCTCTACGTCGACGGCCTGTCGATCACCATGCTCGGCGTGGTGGTGGGTGTAGGCTTTCTGATCCACCTGTTCGCGTCCTGGTACATGCGCGGTGAAGCGGGCTACTCGCGCTTCTTCTCGTACACCAACCTGTTCATCGCCAGCATGTTGTTCCTGGTGCTCGGCGATAACCTGTTGTTCCTGTACTTCGGCTGGGAAGGCGTGGGCCTGTGCTCGTACCTGTTGATCGGTTTCTACTACAGCAACCGCAACAACGGTAACGCAGCACTCAAGGCGTTTATCGTCACGCGGATCGGCGACGTGTTCATGGCCATTGGCCTGTTCATCCTGTTCCAACAGGTGGGCACGCTGAACATCCAGGAACTGCTGGTGCTGGCGCCGCAGAAATTCCAGGTCGGCGATTTCTGGATCACCCTGGCCACCCTGATGCTGCTGGGCGGCGCCGTGGGTAAATCCGCGCAACTGCCACTGCAAACCTGGCTGGCGGACGCGATGGCTGGTCCTACCCCGGTATCGGCATTGATCCACGCCGCTACCATGGTGACCGCCGGTGTCTACCTGATCGCGCGTACCCACGGCCTGTTCACCCTAGCGCCGGACATCCTGCATCTGGTAGGCATCGTCGGTGGCGTGACCCTGGTACTGGCCGGCTTCGCCGCGCTGGTGCAGACCGACATCAAGCGTATCCTCGCCTACTCGACCATGAGCCAGATCGGCTACATGTTCCTGGCCCTGGGCGTTGGCGCCTGGGACGCGGCGATCTTCCACCTGATGACCCACGCCTTCTTCAAGGCCCTGCTGTTCCTTGCTTCCGGTGCGGTGATCGTGGCCTGCCACCACGAGCAGAACATCTTCAAGATGGGTGGCCTGTGGAAGAAACTGCCGTTGGCCTACGCCAGCTTCATCGTCGGTGGTGCCGCGCTCGCCGCCCTGCCGCTGGTGACCGCCGGTTTCTACTCCAAAGACGAGATCCTCTGGGAAGCCTTTGCCAGCGGTAACCAGAACCTGCTGTACGCAGGCCTGGTGGGTGCGTTCATGACCTCGCTGTACACCTTCCGCCTGATCTTCATCACCTTCCACGGTGAAGCCAAGACCGAAGCGCACGCCGGCCACGGCATCTCCCACTGGTTGCCACTGTCGGTGCTGATCATCCTGTCGACCTTCATCGGCGCCCTGATCACTCCGCCACTGGCCGGTGTACTGCCGGAAAGCGTCGGCCATGCCGGCGGCGAAGCCAAGCACAGCCTGGAAATCGCCTCCGGCGCCATTGCCATCGCCGGTATCCTGCTGGCGGCCCTGCTGTTCCTCGGCAAGCGTCGCTTCGTCACCGCCGTGGCCAACAGTGGCATTGGCCGCTTCCTGTCGGCCTGGTGGTTCGCTGCCTGGGGCTTCGATTGGATCTACGACAAACTGTTCGTCAAACCTTACCTTGCGATCAGCCACGTGCTGCGCAAAGACCCGCTCGACCAGACCATCGGTTTGATCCCGCGCGCCGCCAAGGCCGGTCACACCGCCCTGAGCCGCAGCGAGACCGGCCAGTTGCGTTGGTATGCGGCGTCCATGGCAGTGGGTGCCGTGCTGGTGATCGGCGCCATCGTCGTGGTAGCGGTCTGACTATGTTTAAGTGCACTGCGTACTTTGCGAACTTGCGAAAGGAAACGAGCCCGTCATGATTCTGCCCTGGCTAATCCTGATCCCCTTTATCGGCGGCCTGCTCTGCTGGATGGGTGAACGCTTCGGCGCCACCCTCCCCCGCTGGATTGCGTTGCTGACCATGTCCCTGGAACTCGCGCTCGGCCTCTGGCTGTGGGCCCATGGCGACTATTCATTCGCCCCCGCTCCGGGTGTCGATCCGACCTTCGCGCTTGAATTCAAGCACGTATGGATCCAGCGCTTCGGCATCAACGTTCACCTGGCCCTCGACGGCCTGTCGCTGTTGATGATCCTGCTGACCGGCCTGCTGGGTATCCTCTCGGTACTCTGCTCCTGGAAAGAAATCCAGCGTCACGTGGGCTTCTTCCACCTGAACCTGATGTGGATCCTGGGCGGCGTGGTCGGCGTGTTCCTGGCGCTGGACCTGTTCATGTTCTTCTTCTTCTGGGAAATGATGCTGGTGCCGATGTACTTCCTCATCGCGCTCTGGGGTCACAGTTCTTCGGACGGCAAGAAAACCCGGATCTACGCGGCGACCAAGTTCTTCATCTTCACCCAGGCTTCCGGCCTGATCATGTTGGTGGCGATCCTGGGCCTGGTACTGGTCAACTTCAACAACACCGGCGTGATTACCTTCAACTACGCCGACCTGTTGAAAACCAAGATGTCCCTGACCACCGAGTACGTGCTGATGCTGGGCTTCTTCATCGCCTTCGCGGTGAAGCTGCCGGTGGTGCCGTTCCACTCCTGGTTGCCTGACGCCCACGCCCAGGCGCCGACCGCCGGCTCCGTGGACCTGGCCGGTATCCTGCTGAAAACCGCTGCCTACGGCCTGCTGCGTTTCGCCCTGCCGCTGTTCCCGAATGCCTCGGCCGAGTTCGCGCCGATCGCCATGACCCTGGGTCTGATCGGGATCTTCTACGGTGCGTTCCTGGCCTTCGCGCAAACCGACATCAAGCGTCTGATCGCCTTCTCGTCCGTTTCCCACATGGGTTTCGTACTGATCGGCATCTACTCCGGCAGCCAACTGGCGCTGCAGGGCGCGGTGATCCAGATGTTGGCCCACGGTGTCTCGGCCGCTGCACTCTTTATCCTGAGTGGCCAGCTGTATGAGCGCCTGCACACCCGTGACATGCGTGAAATGGGTGGGGTGTGGTCGCGCATCGCGTACTTGCCGGCAATCAGCCTGTTCTTCGCCGCTGCATCGCTGGGCTTGCCGGGTACCGGCAACTTCATCGGCGAGTTCCTGATCCTGATGGGTGCCTTCGTGCAGACGCCGTGGATCAGCGCCATTGCTACCTCCGGTCTGGTGTTCGGTTCGGTCTACTCGCTGATCATGATCCACCGCGCCTACTTCGGCCCGGCCAAGTCCGACACCGTCCTGCAAGGGATGGATGCGCGCGAACTGATCATGGTGCTCGGCCTGGCGGTACTGCTGATCTACATCGGCGTATACCCACAGCCGTTCCTGGACACTTCTGCCGCAACGATGCATGGCGTGCAGCAGTGGTTCGGCACCGCCTTCTCTCAACTCGCTTCGGCCCGGTAAGAGCGCTATGGAATTCACGATCCAACACTTTATCGCGCTTGCGCCGCTGCTGATCACCAGCCTCACCATCGTGGTGGTGATGCTGGCGATCGCCTGGCGCCGCAATCATTCGCAAACGTTCCTGCTGTCCTGCGCCGGGTTGAACCTGGCCCTGCTGTCGATCATCCCGGCCCTCAAGGTCGCGCCACTGGCGGTCACGCCATTGATGATGGTCGATGACTTCGCGCTGCTGTATATCGCGCTGATCCTGGTCGCGACCCTGGCCTGCGTCACTCTCGCCCACGCCTACCTCGGCGAAGGCGGCACCGGCTACCCAGGCAACAAGGAAGAGCTGTACCTGCTGATCCTGCTGGCAGCGGCCGGCGGTATCGTGCTGGTCAGCGCGCAGCACTTGGCCGGCTTGTTCATCGGCTTGGAGCTGCTGTCGATCCCGACCTACGGCCTGGTGGCGTATGCCTTCTTCAACAAGCGCTCCCTGGAAGCCGGCATCAAGTACATGGTGCTGTCGGCTGCCGGTTCCGCGTTCCTGTTGTTCGGCATGGCCCTGCTCTACGCCGAAGCCGGCAGCTTGAGCTTCACCGGTATCGGCCACGCCCTGGCCGCCACCAACAGCCCGGCGCCGATTGCCCAACTGGGCCTGGCGATGATGCTGATCGGCCTGGCGTTCAAGCTCTCCTTGGTGCCGTTCCACCTGTGGACCCCGGACGTGTACGAAGGCGCCCCGGCGCCTGTGGCCGCGTTCCTGGCCACTGCGTCGAAAGTGGCCGTGTTTGCGGTGATGGTGCGTCTGTTCCAGATCTCGCCTGCCGCCAATACCGGCGTGCTGAGCAATGTACTGACTGTGATCGCCATCGCGTCGATCCTGTTCGGCAACCTGCTGGCGCTGACCCAGAACAACCTCAAGCGTCTGCTCGGTTACTCGTCCATCGCTCACTTCGGCTACCTGCTGATCGCCCTGGTGGCGAGCAAAGGCCTGGCCGTGGAGGCCATCGGCGTGTACCTGGTCACCTACGTGATCACCAGCCTTGGCGCATTCGGGGTGATCACCCTGATGTCCTCGCCGTACAAAGGCCGTGACGCCGATGCCCTGTACGAATACCGCGGCCTGTTCTGGCGCCGTCCGTACCTGACCGCCGTACTCACCGTGATGATGCTGTCCCTGGCGGGTATCCCGCTGACTGCCGGCTTTATCGGCAAGTTCTACATCGTCGCCACCGGCGTCGAGGCCCACCAGTGGTGGCTGGTCGCGTCCCTGGTCCTGGGCAGCGCCATCGGCGTGTTCTACTACCTGCGCGTGATGGTCACTCTGTACCTGATCGAGCCGAACCTGCGCCGTGTGGATGCCGAGCTGCATTGGGAACAGAAGGCAGGCGGCGTGATGCTGCTGGCCATCGCCCTGCTCGCCTTCTTCCTGGGCGTGTACCCGCAACCGTTGCTGACGCTGGTGCAGCATGCGGTGCTGGGGGTTTGATCGCTTAAGTTGATGCAGTAAACAGAACGGCGCCTTCGGGCGCCGTTTTTGCGTCTCAGAGTGAAACAATAGAGATGCAGTGCAACCACTATCGTCTTCGCGGGCAAGCCCACTCCCACATTTGGAATGCACTCCCCTAGGGGAAGTGGGCTTGCCCTGCTAATGCCAGTCAGTTAAGGCTTTTTGTAGGAACGAGGCGGGCGGCTAGCCCTTGCTCGCGAAAAACTCACAGCCACCGCGTTCATTCAGAAAGCACGCGTTATCGTTGACGCTTTTCGCGAGCAAGCTCGCTCCTACAGACGGCGGTGTACGCTTAACTGACTGGCATTAGGGCTTCGCGACAAAACTGTCTGACTCAATACAGGGAGAGATACTCTGGGCTAACGGCCACGGGCAAAAAAACGCCCCGACCCATATCGGAGCGTTTTTATGATCGTTCCCACGCTCTGCGTGGGAATGCCACCCGGGACGCTCCGCGTCCTGCTTTAAGCGCAAGATCCGGCACTTGCGCAAGGGTGACGCGGAGCGTCACGGGATGCATTCCCACGCGGAGCGGGGGAACGATCAACTGGGCTGATCTGAAACAGCTGCAAAAAAAACGCCCCGAATGTTCGGGGCGTTTTTTTACAGGGCTACAGCGTCAGAACGCGATACCGACCTTGAAGCCATACTCATCACGCTTGAGCTTGGTGTTGTCGGCCACATAGGAGTCGTCATCGAGCTTATACTCGGTGCGGGTGTAGTAAAGGCCCGCCATTACCGGCAGGTCGCCCTTCTGGTTCATCAGCAGGCTGACTTCGGCATAAGGGTTGGTGCGGTCCTTGAGGTCCACGCTGTCGCTGCCGACGCCATCCACCTTGAGTTTGGCGCGACCATCAATGGTATGACGGGCGCCGGCTTCAACGCGCAGGGTCATGTCATCGAACTGGTGGTTGTAGCCCAGGGCCGCCTTGGCGAACGGCGACTTATTGGTGAGCTTCATGTCGTAGCCATTGGTGTCCGGCTCATAACGGGTCCAGGTGTAGCCACCGCCGACAATCACGTCGACGAAGTTGCGCGCATCCAGCGCGGCACGCCAGCCGAGGTCGAGGTCGGCCTGGCCTTCCTTGAGTTTGTTGTCGCTTTTCTCACCGTACTTGGCTTCGATACCGGCCTGGTAGATAAAGCCGGATTCAGCGGTGAGCTTGTTGCCAAAGTTGTAGAACAGGCCCGCCTCGGGCATGTGCTCCTTGTCGCTGTCGCTACCGCCTTCAAGTTTGAAGTCGTTATAGCTGCCGAGAATCCCGAAGGTGGAAATCGGGTCGGTGGACGGCGCAGCGAACACCACGGTTGGCGCGGCCACCAGGGCCAGCAACGAGGTGTTCTTGAGAAATTTTCCGAATAGTCTGGACATCGTTTACATCTCCATTTTTGAGTGGGCAAAGTATTCAGGAATCGGTTCGAACCTCGGCGTTTACAAAAAGTTCGAACGGATTTGCACCAAAATGGACAAAAAACGGTTCAGCGAAGGCTCTAGGTCAATACTCTTCGCTATCGGCCAGGAGCCAGTGTTCAAGTCACCGCGCAAGTGCCGCTGCGAATTGTGATTTTGAATGAACCTTTCCGCGCGCCTACCTATCCATCTATAACAAGACAGGGAGGCAACATGAGTACCGCTAAGATCTACACCATCCACTATCAACTACACGGTAAACCCAAGTCTTTCGTGGTACGCGCCGAGGTGATGAACAGCACCGAAGCCTGGCATTGGGCGGCCGTCGATGCCGACATCGCGCACGTCAGCCGCATCGGCCGCGTGGGGCACGAGCAAGTAAAGAAAACCACCCGGCCCTGGGCTGAAAAGTACGGCATCACTGACGTGAGCTGGAACCCTCCAAAATAACCCCCTCCAAATAAACAAAGCCCCGCAAAGTGCGGGGCCTGGTTCACTTCTTCAAGTCGCCCAGCGGATCGTAGGGCGGCTTTTTTTCCGGCGGCTTTTGCTTGTCCAGCGGCGCGATGGCCGGGCCGACGGGGTCGACCTGCGGGTCAGCCAAATCAGGCGAATCGGGATCGAATCCCAACTCATCGTTACCGCTGGCGTGTTCGTCGGAACGCGGGCCGTTCGGGGGATTGCTCATGAAGACCTCCTTGCTTACAGCGGGCGGGCTTTGTCGTGAAGGTTTTCCAGGTCGTGTTCGACCCGCTCCACATCGTCGTTGTCTTGACGCTCCGCCGGATCATTGGGGCGCAGTGCATCGTTATCGCGCTCCTCTTCACCGGGCGTGCGATCAGGATCAGGCGTGCCAGGCGGCGGTTGCTTGTGTTCGGACATGATGGCTTACCTCATGGGGACTTCACGGATTTAGAGGAACCCCTTGTGGCCATCGTTCAACTTGATTGCTTCAAGCATGAGAAGATGCCCTCCCGTGCTGGAGACCTGACCCGAATGTTCGAACTCAAACCCTGTGACCCGGCTGTCTACCGACAGCAGACCCGCCGCAGCACGCTGATCGTCGCTGTGGTGTTCCTGGCCCTGGCGATGCTGCTGTCGAGCCTGGCGGTGATGCTGTTCGGTGAACCGGGCGGTGATAACTTACGCTTCAATGTCGGCGGGGTGTTTGCCGGGGTATTGATCACCGTCGCCCTGGTGCGCGGCCCGTTCTGGAACCAGGCGTGGTTGGCGCCGGCGGTATACGGCTGGCAGCTCAAGCGTAGCCTGATGAGCGTGACCAATGTGATGCATAAGGTCAGCGAACGAGTCCAGGCCAATGACCCCAGCGCGATCAAGCTGCTGCGCTTCTACCACCTGGGCCTGACGCAGATGCATGCCCTGGATGCCAACTCCAGCGCCCAGGCGCAACTGGCCGATGAGATCGACGCGCATGCGGCGAAAATGCAGGCACTGGGCATCGATACCGAACAGACCCGCCTCGATCCGGCGTGGCTACAGCTATAAAGACTGATCCGTACGTTTATAGGGCAATAAACGCAGGCCGCTGGCCACGGCCCCGGCCAGCGCGAACACGCACCCCAGCCACAGTGCGTATTGCGGGCCACTGTCCACGAACAGATGAAAACACAACGCTACCAACGATGCGCCCAGCGTCTGCCCCAGCAGCCGCGAGATCGCCACGATGCCACTGGCCCCGCCGCTGCGAGCCAACGGTGCGCTGGTCATCAAGGCCTTGAGGTTGGGCGATTGGAAAAAGCCGAAACCGGCGCCGCAGAGGGCCATGCGCCAGCCGATCTCGAAGGCCGAGGCGTCAGTGCCCAAGGTGGCCAGCGCAGCCATGCCGACGCTGAGCATCAACAAACCAATGCCACACAGCAGGCCCAGTGACACACGATCGGCCAGGCGACCTGCGATCAAAGCCATGACCGCCACCACGGCCGGCCACGGTGTCATCAGAAAACCAGTTTCCACTTGGCTGTGGCCCAGCGTCGATTGCAACAGAAACGGCAGCGCCACAAACGCCAGGCCCTGGGCACTGAAGGCACAGATCGCGGTCAGCGAAGACAATGCAAACACCGGGCGCTTGAACAAATCCACCGCCAGCATCGGCGCCGGGTGCCCGGCCTCGCGGCGCAGCAGCAACGCGCCGAACACCAGCGCCAGCGCGATCAGCCCCAGGGTCAGCGTGCCCTGTGCGCCATGCACGGCAGCGCCCAAACCCAGGACCAGCAAGGCGAACAAGCCTGCGCACAACAGCGCCGCCAACCGGTCGAAGGCGTGCCCCATGATTGGCAGCACGGGTAACGATCGCAGGCCCAGGCCGAGGGCCAGCAGCCCCAACGGCACATTGATCAGGTACAGCCAGTGCCAGGTGGCGACCGAGAGGATCGCCGATGCGGCGGTGGGGCCCAAGGTGAACGCCAGCCCCACCACCAGCGAGTTATAGCCCAGGCCACGCCCGAGCATGTTTGCGGGGTAGATATGCCGCAGCAACGCGGTGTTGACGCTCATCAGCGCCGCCGCCCCCAGGCCTTGCGCCACCCGTGCGGCAGTCAGGGTCAGCAGCGAATCGGCCAGCCCGCACAACAACGACGAAACAATGAACAGCAGCAACCCGCCCAGGTACACGCGGCGATGCCCCAGTACATCGCTCAGCGCCGCGAACGGCAGCACCGTCGCGACAATCGCCAACTGGTAGGCGTTGACCACCCAGATCACCGAAGCCGAGTCAGTGCCAATACCCTCCGCCAGCGTCGGCAAGGCGGTATTGACGATGGCGGTGTCGAGGGTCGCCATGCCGATCCCCAAGGACAGGGCAATCACGGCCGGCAAGCGTTTATTGAGGGGCAGCCCATCGGCAACAGAAGACATGAACGATCCGCACGGGTGGCAAGGGCGCTTAGATTACGACCAGTGCAGATTTTTTTCAGCGGTCATTGGCGTGGCTGTCAATTTTTTCATGTTCGCCGAGGCCTGGCCTGGCCCGGCTCAATAGGTGATTTGGACGGTGGTAACGGACGGGCTCATGCAGTGATTACAGGCTAACTGATCAGCCGCCATCTGCGGATTCCAAGGGCCGATCACGCCGTCGCGCTTGCCGTTGTCATCCACTGAATCCAGTGCCTTCAGGACGTTGTCACGTTTGAGTACTTCGCGGGCCAGTTGGGTTTCATTGTCTTTTTGCGCGTCGCCCGTCAGCGAACGTCCCGCCACTTCACGGATTTTGTCCGTGGTTGCATTCGGAGTCGTCGGGTGCTTGAACGCCTGGAAGTTGTCACCAAACGCCTTGGCCAGATCCGAATCCGACATCTTCGAGTAATTGCCGGGGGACGGACGTGCCGGTGAAACGTGCGACACGCAAATGCTTGAGATCAGCATGGTTAAGTGCTCCTGGAAGTTTGCCGAGGTCGCTGTTCTGTGGCCAGCGACTATCGGTCAGTTCCAAGGCTTCAGGGGGCAAGCTGTCACCTGTGGATCGGCGTAGCCGGGGTAATCGCGCTCAGGTCCAAATGCCCCTGTTTCAACGGCGGGCACCAATAGTAGCCGCCGGTCAACGGTGTGCTGATGCGATACAAGCCATCGACAATCCCGTCTTCCAGGCCACTCATGCGGCGCAGTTGCGCTTCGAATGCATCGAAGGAATGCCCGAACGCGAGAAACATCAGCCCCGCCTGGCCGTTCTCGGCCCATGGCATCGAACGACGCACCACGAAGGCCTCCGGGGTGAAGCTTTCCTGTGCGGTGCGCTTGGTGTGGGCAAATTGGGGGGCGTCGTCGAGCTCTTCGTTGTCGCCATGGCGGCGGCCGATGATGTGGTCGCGCTCCTGGGCCGGCAGCGCGGCGAAACCGTCGAGGTCGTGCTGCCATTGCTGGATAGCGGCGAAGCTGGCGCCGCTGTCCGTCAGGGCCGCTTCAACGGCCGCGTCGTCGTGAGGGTTCTCAGTGCCGTCTTCGTAGTCGGTCAGGTCGAAACCGGTCTTGTAGCGAAAGCCTTCGGTCATTTGTACCAGGCGCAACGCCGGCGCCAGGGCTTTTTCGAACGCGCGACTGCGCAGCAACAACTCACCCCGGTCCACGCCATGCAGCCACACCCACAGGGCCTGCTGGGTGGAGGGGTTATGCGCGCCCGGGCCGCTGAGGGCCGGGAAGCTACGCAGCCCTTCGATGCGTGCACCCAATGCGTTTACCAGCGGCTCACCGAAACCGACCACCGCCGCGGAGTCCGTCAACTGCACCAGTGCGTCCAGCGCAGCGGGCAAGGCGTCCAGGGACTCAATGGCAAAAAACAGATGGCGTGCCTGCAACGGCACCGGTGCGGCAAGAATGCCCGGCTGGTACTGACTCATGTGAACTCCTTCAAGAAAGCCGCGCAGTTTATCCCGAAGCACCCGGAATGCGCAGGGGAAAGCGCGCAAGCCTTGCCATAGAACCCTGGTATGGGTGACTCTCTAGTCATGTTTTGCAACTATTCCAGGGGTAGCGCCATGACCACCAGTAACCTGCTCGCCCAGTTGTTTCCCGCCTCCACCGCCGACATTCCCGAGCCATTTCGCCTGGGCGCGCCGATTGAACAGCGTGATTACCTGGTCGACGGCCAGTTGCGGGTGTGGAATGGCCCGTTGGCGCGCATCCAAAGCCCGGTGCAACTTGGCGATGAACGCGTGCACATCGGCAGCACCCCGCTGCTGGATGCCGAGACCGCCCTTACCGCCCTCGACGCGGCCGTGCGCGCATATGACCGGGGCCAGGGTGAATGGCCGACCCTGCGCGTGGCCGACCGCATCCAGCATGTGGAAGCCTTCCTGCGGCGCATGCGCGAACAGCGCGACGCGGTGGTCAAGCTGCTGATGTGGGAGATCGGCAAGAACCTCAAGGACTCGCAGAAAGAGTTCGACCGCACCTGTGACTACATCACCGACACCATCAACGCCCTCAAGGAACTCGACCGGCGCAGCAGCCGCTTCGAACTGGAACAGGACACCCTGGGGCAAATCCGCCGCGTACCGCTGGGCGTGGCGCTGTGCATGGGGCCTTATAACTACCCGCTCAACGAGACCTTCACCACGCTGATCCCGGCGCTGATCATGGGCAATACCGTGGTGTTCAAGCCGGCCAAGCTCGGCGTGCTGTTGATCCGCCCGTTGCTGGAGGCGTTCCGCGACAGCTTCCCGGCCGGGGTGATCAACGTGATCTACGGCAGCGGCCGCGAAACCGTCAGCGCGCTGATGGCCAGCGGCAAGATCGATATCTTTGCCTTCATCGGCACCAACAAAGCCGCCAGCGACCTGAAAAAACTGCATCCAAAACCCCACCGCCTGCGCGCCGCATTGGGCCTGGATGCGAAAAACCCCGGCATCGTGCTGCCCGAGGTCGACCTTGATAACGCGGTCAGCGAAGCGCTCACCGGCTCGCTGTCGTTCAACGGCCAACGCTGCACCGCGTTGAAAATCCTGTTTGTGCACGCGGATGTGGTCGATAGCTTTATCGAGAAGTTCAACGCCAAGCTAGCGACGCTCAAGCCCGGTATGCCTTGGGACGATGGCGTAGCGCTGACGCCGCTGCCGGAAGTGGGCAAGGTGGATTATCTCAACGAACTGGTGGCCGATGCGGCGCGCCACGGCGCCAAGGTTGTCAACGCCGAAGGTGGCAGCAGCCGTGGGTCGTTCTTCTACCCGGCGGTGCTATACCCGGTGAACCCGCAGATGCGCGTGTACCACGAAGAACAATTCGGCCCCGTCGTGCCGATCGTGCCCTACCGTGACCTGGATACCGTGATCGACTACGTGCTGGACTCGGATTTCGGCCAGCAGTTGAGCATTTTCGGTACCAACCCCGTCGAAGTCGGACGCCTGGTGGATACATTCGCCAACCAGGTCGGCCGGATCAATATCAACGCTCAGTGCCAACGCGGGCCGGACACCTTCCCCTTCAACGGGCGCAAGAACTCGGCCGAGGGGACGTTGTCGGTACATGACGCGCTGCGTGTGTTCTCGATCCGCACCTTGGTCGCGACCAAGTTCCAGGAGAGCAACAAGGCGTTGCTCAGCGATATCCTGCGCAACCGTGACTCGAGCTTCATCAGCACCGACTACATTTTTTGAGCGCACCGCGCGCGCTCCTGCAATCGAGGCCCCTTTACTACCGATGAACCTGCCTATGCTCGCCCGGCGCCTGCTGCGCCCTGTGCTCGACCCGTACCGGCGCTATCGCCATGCCAAGCTGATCCACGCGGTACGCGTGTCCATCGGCTTGCTGGCAACGATCCTGCTGACCACCGGCATCAACCTGCCCCATGGTGAGTGGGCGTCGGTGACCATGCTGATCGTGATCGGCGGGTTGCAGCACCACGGCAATATCGGCAAGAAAGCCGTGGAACGCGCCTACGGTACGTTGATCGGGGCCAGCGTTGGCTTGTTGGTGGTGGTGCAACATGCCTGGCTGGGTATGCCGCTGCTCACCTACTTATTGATGTCGGCGGTGTGTGGGTTCTTTTCCTACCACGCCATCGGCAAGGGCGGCTATATCGCGCTGCTGTCGGCGATCACGGTGTTTATCGTGGCCGGGCACGGCGACAACCCGATCTCGGATGGGTTGTGGCGCACCGTCGACATCCTGATCGGCATCGCGCTGGCCCTGGCGTTTTCCTTCGCCCTGCCGTTGTACGCGGTGTACTCATGGCGCTACAACCTGGCCAGTGCCTTGCGCGATTGTGCAGCGATCTACAGCCGGATCATCAATGGCCAATCGGTCACCGATGACGAACACCTCAAACTGCTCAACCGCTTGAACGCGGCCATGCTGCAACTGCGCTCGCTGATGCCGTCGGTGTCCAAGGAAGTGCGAATTTCCATGACCGAGCTGGATAAACTCCAGCGGCACCTGCGCATGTGCATCAGCACCCTGGAGATTCTTGGCAATACCCGACCGGACCCGCGTGATGAGCAAGCTAGCGCGCGGATGCGCGTGATGCTCAAGGCCGAGCATCGGCAGATTCGGGTGCAGTTGGTGGGAATGGCACGGGCGTTGAAATCGGGCGTTACGGAGCGTCTGCAACGCCCCCATACCGCCAGCGGCACCCAAACCAAACTGGATGCACCGGTATACAGTGCGCTGGATGGTTATCGATTGTTGACCGTACAACTGGCGGATAACGTGGATCAGATGCGCCAGCGGCTGGCGAAAAGTGCCCCTCGCTGGAACATCTAGAGAAGGCCGTTGGGTAAATTTGCTCGCATTAACGCATTCACACTTTCTCTTACATATTTTTCACGTTTTATTCACAAGCCGAGACGTAGTGTGAAGCCTCATCCGTTACAAACGTTGCATATCAAGCCCGCCGCCCCAGCGGGCTTTTTTTTGCCCTGGATTTGACCTAGCGCGCAACCTTGCCGGCAGGCGTTGTTGCCTGCTCACGAATCGCCCGCTGGGTCTCCAGCACTTTGGCCAAGGCCGTTTCGGCCTCAGCGCTCTGCTGCGGCACACGAATGGCCGCCGATACCAGGGTGATCAACTTGGCCATCACTTCGGCATCCGTCGCCGGGCGCCCGAGGCTCATGGAGTTCATCAGCAGGCGCAATTCAGTGCCGGCCATCACCCCGGAAATCGCCTTGAGCGCAAATTGCAGGCGCACGCCCAGTTCATTGCGTGGCAAATCCGGCAATGCCAGGGCGAACGCCTCGAAGAAACGCTGGAACACTGGCTGGTAATGCACCTTGAGGTATTCCTGGATAAACGGCGAGGTGTCGCTGTACACCCGACCGAGAAAACGGATAAAGGAACGCCCTTCCCCGCTGGCTGGATCGCTGCGTTCCAGGCCCATGGCCGGGGCGAACAGCACGCCGAGCAGCGTGTCGCAGTCCAGCGGGCCATCGGACTCGGCCTCGCAACGCGCCAGCAATTCCAGGCGCTGCTCGTTGAGCGGCTCCAGGCGCTGCATCAGCAGGGTTTTCATCAGGGAGTCTTTGTCCCCGAAGTGATAGTTCACCGCAGCCAGGTTGACCTGGGCGCGCTCGGTAATCTGCCGTAATAAAACCGCGTCATATCCGTACTTAATAAAGAGCGCCTCTGTCGCATCCAGCAGTCGAGTCTTGGTAATGTTTGGAGCGCTGAGCTTCTTCGCGGCCATAAGGGTTCCACGGGGGAAATATTGTTTTAAAAAATAATTTGATTTTTTATACCGGGGCCTTCGTTCGAAAGCAAGTAATGACACGGTGCCATATGAGCAAAAGCCTTGCATGCGAGAATATTCATGGTCGCCAACGGATTTTCAACCCTTCGCGAGGCCTGCGCAAACGTCATCTCAACGCAACAAACCGCTCTACATCCACAGCTGGCGAAGCGGATTGAACGCGGTTACTATTCAAACAATTTTTTAAAAACAAGAAATTAAACTAGTCGGTGACGGCATCGGCAGCCCCGCAAACTTGTTACAAAGATTTGCAGGGCCACCCAAGACCGTCGAGACTGCAGGCGTAGTCATAATGACCGAGACCCCCGCGCACCCCAGCTTGATTTCCCTGCAAGGCATCGGCAAAAGCTATCAGCTTGCCGGGCAACAGCTGTCGATTCTGAATGACGTGTGCCTGTCCATCGCCAGCGGTGACAGCTGCGGCATCCTCGGCGCATCCGGCTCCGGCAAAAGCACCCTGCTCAATATCCTCGGCCTGTTGGACTTGCCCAACTGCGGCCAGTACCACTTCGCCGGCCATGACATTTTCAACGCCACGGCGGATGAACTGGCGGCGATCCGTAACCAGCAGATCGGTTTCGTATTCCAGAGCTTCAACCTGCTGCCGCGCCTCAGCGCCCTCGACAACGTCGCGCTCCCGCTCAGTTATCGTGGCGTATCTCGCCATGAATCGGTGGAGCAGGCCTTGCGCATGCTCGAGCAAGTCGGCCTGGCCGAGCGCGCCCATCATCGTCCCGCTGACCTCTCCGGTGGTCAACGCCAGCGCGTCGCCATCGCGCGGGCGCTGGTCGGCAAGCCCTCGGTCATCCTCGCCGACGAACCCACCGGCAACCTCGACAGCAGCACCGCCCAAGACATCATGGACCTGCTCCTCACCCTCAATCGCGAGCAACAGGTAACGCTGATCATCGTCACCCACGACGCGCAGATCGCCGAGCGGCTGGAGCGCAAGATCCGGGTGCGCAACGGCGTGGTGCACGAGGACCAGCGCCGATGAGCCTGCGGGTCGAGCAGAGCCTGAGCCAACTGCTGCATGAAGCGTTCATCAGCCTGCGCACCCTGGGCAAACGCTCGGTGCTGGCCCTGCTGGGTATCGTGATCGGCAGCTCATCGGTGGTGGCGTTGATCAATATCGGCCATAACGCCGCGACCGACGCCGCGATGATTTTCAAGGACATGGGCACCGACACCCTGGTCGTCCAGTTCCCGCCCAAAGGCACCAGCAACGTAGCGATGCGCAGCCAGATCGACCTGGAACCGGTGCGCCAGGCTGTGCCGGGCATCGCCCATATCGGCGCGCTCAGCCTGTTCAGCGGGCCCATCGTGTTCCATGGCCGCAGCGCCAATGCCAACTTCGTCGGCAGCACCCCGGATGTACACGCCGCCATGCGCCTGGCGCTGCGCGAGGGGCGTTTCCTGTCCGCCTTCGATGCCAATGAAACCTATGGTGTGATCGGTGACCAGGTCGCCCAGGCGCTCGGCGCACCCGGTGAGCCGCTCAAACTGGGCGACCGCGTGCGCATCAACGACTACCTGTTCCTGATCATCGGCATCCTGCACAACCAGCCCCGCGCGATGCTGATGCCGGTACAAGCCAATGAATCGCTGTTCATTCCCGTCGAGGGCATGCGGCGTATCCTCGCCAGCCCGCAGATCAACAATGTGATCATCCGCGCCCAGCCTGGACAAGACATGGAACGTGTGGCGCGGGACGCCGCCGCCGCGCTGCAACCGCAATTGACCGAGCACACGGTCGACATCACCGTACCCCAGCAAATGATCGATGGCATGACCCGCCAAAGCCGCACCTTCGCCTATCTGCTGTTGGCCCTCGGCGCGATTTCGCTGGTGGGCGGCGGTGTCGGGGTGATGAATGTGATGCTGATGAACGTATCGGAGCGGCGCCGTGAGATCGGCATTCGCATGGCCCTGGGCGCGCGCCAGCGGGATATCCGCAACCTGTTCCTGCTCGAAGCCGTCACCTTGACCGCCGTCGGCGCGTTGTGCGGCGCGGTACTGGGCATGACCGCCGCCTGGTTCTACGCGTGGCTGTCGGGCTGGGCATTTTCCCTGGCGGTGGCCGCCCTGCCCCTGGGCGTCGGCAGTACGTTGCTGGTGGGTCTGTTCTTCGGCATCTACCCGGCGGTCTCGGCCTCACGGTTGCAACCGGTGGAGGCCTTGCGCGATGAATAAGGGGCTACTGCTGCTGGCGCTGGTCAGCCTGCCCGGCATGGCGGCCGACGTGGTCGTCAAACCCTCGGCGCCCAGCAGCACCCGCAGCGGCTATGACCGCGGCGTATCGCTGAACGCCCAGGTGACGACCTTGACCCTGGGCGACGCCGTGTACCTGGGCCTGCGCAACAACCCGGCGATCCGCAGCGCTTACCTGCAGCGGGTCGCGCAGAAGTTCGACCTGCGGGTCGCCGAAGACGTGTTCAACCCCAAGCTCACCCTCAACAGTTATTACCGTGGCACACGCGGTTCCCAGGACAGCGCGCGCAACGCCAACCTCGCACCGTCCACCAGCCTGCTCGGCGAATACGGCACCCGTTTGAGCATGGCCTGGACCCAGCAACTGAACAACGCCGACCGTGCCGGCCGTTACCGCAGCGACGGCCTTGACCTGGCCGTCATCCAGCCGCTGATGCGCGGCGCCGGCTGGGACGCCACCACGGCGCCGCTGCGCCTGTCGCGCCTGGCGGAGCAGGCCAACCGCCTCAACCTCAAGGCTACCGTGGCGCAAACCATCAGCCAGATCATCGCGGCCTACCGCGAGCTGCTGCGGGCCCAGGAACAACAGGTGATCGTCCAAGATGCGCTCAAGCGTTCCAACACCCTGCTGGAGGTGAACAAAGCATTGATCAGCGCCGGGCGCATGGCCGAGTTCGAGATCGTGCAGACCGAAGCCGACATCGCCACCCAGCAATTGGGCGTCGAAGAAGCGCAGAACCAACTCGATACCAGTCGCCTGGCCCTGCTGCGCCTGCTGGCCCTGGACCTGTCCACGCCGATTCGCGCCACCGAAGCCCTGGAGGCCAGGCCCATGGAAATCGACAGGCGCCAGGCGTTCAACCTCGCGCAAACCCAGCAACCGGAATACCTCGCCGCGCTGCTGGGCAGCCAGCAAGCCGACCTGAACCTGGTGATCGCCAAGGATTCCGGGCGTTGGCAAGTGGACCTGGTGGCCGGTGCGAATCAGGTGCGCGACGCCTACGATAACGATAACGGCCGTACCAATAACCGCACCTGGGACAGCTACGCCGGGGTACAGGTGCAGATCCCCATCGGTGACATCAGCACGCGCCAGGCAGAAGTACGCGCGCGGGTGAATGTCGAGGACCAGGAAATTCGCATCACCGACGCCCGCCAGGAACTGGAACGCAACGTCAACGACGTGGTGCGCGACCTCGGCACCCGTTGGCGCCAATATGAAATCTCCCAGCGCGCCGTGGAGCTGTCGCGGCGCAAGATCGAGATCGAACGGGAAAAACTCAGCGCCGGGCGCTCCACCAACTTTCAGGTGCTGAGCTTCGAGACTGACCTGCGCAACGCCGAAAACGCGCGCCTCAATGCGCTGATCGCCTATTTGAACGCTCAGACCCAGCTTGACTTGACGCTGGGCATGACCCTGGAAAGCTGGGAAATCGCCCTCAATGACTACTAATCGCAAACGCCTGCTGGGTGCTGTGTTGATCGTGCTGCTGGCAGCGGTGGGGCTGGCGCTGCGCAGCCCGGCCGAAGGGCCGGCCACCCGTGAACAATGGCTGGCGGTGAAGCCCGACCCGCTGGTGCACCAGATCGGCCTGGTGGGCAAGATCGAGCCCGACACCACCGTTACGCTCACCGCGCCGTTCGACGGCAATGTCTTGGCCAACCTGGTCGAGCAAGGCCAACGCGTCGAGGCCGGCCAGGTGCTGTTGCGCATGGACCCGGCCACCTTGGAAGTGCAACTGCGCGAAGCCCTTTCGGCCCAGCTCAAGGCCCGGCGCACCGTGCAGGAAATGCAGGACTGGGACAGCAGCGCCGCCGTCAGCCGGGCCCGGCGCAGCCTGCGCACCGCAGAAATGACCGCCGGCAATACCCAGCGCAAACTCACTGAAAGCGAAAACCTGTTCAAGCGCGGCATCATCCCGCGCAACGAGCTCGACGACCTTAAGCAACAGACCCAGCAGCAACAGCTGGACCTGACAGCGGCGCGCAGTGAACTGCAACAGGCGCTGGAGCAGGGCAAGGGCGTATACCGGCAGATCGCCGATATGGAGCTGACCAACGCCACGGTCAAATATGACGCCCTGCACACCCTGCTCGAAGGCAAGGAGGTCAAGGCGCCCTTCTCCGGCATCGTGGTGCCCGCGCCCGGCATCAGCACCTCGTCCCAGGGCGGCAGCACTAACAACGCACCGGTACAAGCCGGCAGCAAGGTCAGCCAGGGCCAGGTGCTGTTCGGCCTGGCCAATATCGAGCGTTTGAAAATCGTCGCGAAGGTCTCTGAACTGGACATCAACCAACTGCATCAAGGGCAGGCGGTGGAAGTTATGGGCGATGGGTTTGACGGTGAGCGCCTGACCGGTTCGGTAAGCGTGGTCAGTGGCCTGGCGATCGCCAACGACAGCCAGGGCAGCGCGCAGTTTGCGGTGACCTTGTCGATCCCCAGGCTCACGCCGCAGCAATTGCAGCGGGTGCGGCTGGGAATGAGCGCGCGGTTGACCATTGTGACTTACAACAATGCGCAGGCGATTGTGGTGCCGAGCGAGGCACTCGGCCCGGACAGCACCGTCGAGTACCGAGCGGCGATGGACCAGCCATTGGAGCGGGTGAAGGTGACGACCGGGCAATCAACGCCGCAAGGCGTCGAGGTGTTCGGCCTCAAGCCAGGATTTGTGAAGACCTCAAGATAAATGAAGATCCAACTGTGGGAGGGGGCTTGCTCCCGATAGCGGTGAATCAGTCACACATGCTTTAACTGACCCACCGCCATCGGGAGCAAGCCCCCTCCCACATTTAGATTTGGGTCAGTTTCAAGGCCAGTGCCTTGGCCTGAATCGCCACGTCCGTGACGGCGGTGCTCTCCCACCACATACCCCGCAACGGCGGGCCCATGGCGAACAGCCGCTCACTCACCTGGCCTTGGGCATCCAGCACTGCGCCAGACGTATCCGCCGCAATCCCCAGCGCCAACGGCCCCGGCCGGATCAACCCGCGCTTGAGCAGTTGTTGCGGCAACGGCCGGGCTACGCGGCGCCAGTCGTATTCGATGCCGCTGGAGTTGATCAGCGCCGCTCCGTGCACCTGGGTGAGCGCCTGCTCGCCGCGATGGCGCAGGCGAATCGCCACACCGCTGGCCGAAGGCACCAGCCCCTTGAACGACGCCGCGTGAATCTGCAGGCGCCCTTGCGCGTGCAAGCGTTCCACCAACTGCGCACTCAACGGCGGCGAACGGTGGTGATGGCTTTCCCACCACGGCCGCACATGCCGCACGAACTGGCGTTTCTCGCGGTCGCTGGCCTGGCTCCACAACCTGGCAATATGCACCCGAACCGTGTCCAGCGGCGCCTGCCAATCGACGTCCTGCTCGAGCGCGATGCGGCATTGCCGCCGCACCTCACGCACCAGTTGCCGAGGGCTGCGCAGCCGCTGATCAGCGCCAAGAAAATCGTCCCAGCCCGGCGGCTGGCGGCGCACATGGGGCAACAGACCGTGACGCGAAAACACCTCGATAGGCCCACGGTGCCCGGCTTGTTCAAGGGACACCACGGCATCCACCATGGTCAGCCCGGAACCGATGATCAGCACGGTCGCATGCGGGTCGAGCTGGGTCATGGCCTGCACGTCCCACGGGTCCAGCGCCGCAGCGTTCAGTCCGCTGGATTCGGTCTGCGGCGTGCGGGCCGCCGGGAACATGCCGGTGGCCAATACCGCAAAGGTGCCACGCAGGCGTTCGCCGTTATCCAGGGACACCAAGGTGCCGGCAGCCTCAACCTGTAAGTCGACCACCTCTGCACGGACATGCTCGACCGTGGAAGCCGACAGCGCCTTGGCCTCAGCCAGGCGCTGCTGCGCGTACAGGCCAAAAATCCCGCGTGGCGGGAACAGTTCGCTGATGGGCACGGGCTGTTGGGCCGATTCCGGCCACCCCCCGGCGCCAATGTAGGCGGTGAGCCATTGGGTCAGGTCATCGGCATTGTCCGGGTCGACACTCATGCGCGCCGCATTGCCGTTCAAGGTGTGGCCCAGCTCGACCGCACTGTAGGCCTCGCCCCGCCCCAGTTCCGCGCGCGGCTCAATCACCAGGATGCGCCGCCGGCCTGGCAGGCGCAGCAACTGCACCGCCAGCATCGTACCGCTCAGGCCGCCGCCGACGGTCAGTACATCAGCGTTGCGGATGGATTCACTCATGCACGTTCGCCCTTAGCGTTTACCCAGATAAATGTCATGCAAATCACCCCGTGCCAACAGCTCGGCGGCACTGCCACTCAGCACCACTCGCCCAGTATCCAGCACGTAGCCCTGGGACGCATAGGTGAGCGCGACGTTGATATTCTGCTCGGCGATCAGAAAGCTCACCTGCTCGTCGCGGTTGAGCTGCGCAATGATCGCGAAGATCTCCTGCACGATCATCGGCGCCAACCCCATCGATGGCTCGTCGAGCAGCACCAACGCAGGACGGGTCATCAATGCCCGGCCAATCGCGACCATCTGCTGCTCGCCCCCGGAAGTCAGCCCGGCGCGGGTGTGGCGCTTGGTCTTGAGCCTGGGGAACCAGGTGTAGATGCGCTCCAGGTCGCTGGCCAGTTCCTTGCGACTCAAGCGCCGCACGAAGCCGCCGCTGCGCAGGTTGTCTTCCACCGTGAGCTGGCCGAACACATGACGGCCTTCCAGCACATGCACCATGCCCTGGCGCACGCGCTGGCTGGGGTCCACACCCGCCAGGTCGTGGCCGGCGTATTCGATGCGGCCACGGCTGACTTCGGCGCGCTCGGCCCGCACCAACCCGGAAATGGCCTTGAGGGTGGTGCTCTTGCCGGCGCCATTGGCGCCGAGCAACGCAACGATGGCGCCCTTGGGCACACTCAGCGACACCCCGGCCACCGCCAGGATCGCACCGTCATAGATCACCTCGATGTCGTCGACCGTCAGCAGCGCCGGGCGCCCTGGCTCGATGGCAGGCTGGTTCATGGTTTATTCATCCCCGTTGCAGGTGCGTGGCGTCAGGTGTTTTTCCTTGGCGAACGCGGCGGATTTTTCATCGATCAGCGGACGCAACAGCGCACGGTCAGCGGCGATCCAGTCGCTGATCAGCGCCCAGTTGGCACCGTCCCACTGCTGCACCCGCGCCGAGCCGCCGCCCTCGTGGTCGCGGCAGGACAGCTTGAGGTTCTGCATCAGGCCCAGGTAGCCCATGTCTTTGAGGCGCGCATCGTCGATATTCAGGTGTTCCAGGCCCCAGCGGCCCTCTTCGCCATTGAGCGGGCGCTTGCCGAAGCGGGCCTGGCCCGTGCGGATCGCCTCCACCGCCACAGCGGCGTTCACCAGGCCTGAGTTGTAGTAAACACTGCCGAAGTTTTTCAGGTCCTTGAGGTCGCTGTGGCCCTTGTCGAGGACGTATTGCTTGAGGCGTTTGTGGATCTCGAAGTCGCTGCCTGCAGGGTACGGCGTGAGCGCCAGGTAGCCTTTGGCGGCGACGCCGGCGGGTAACACGTCCTCGCTGGAACTGGCCCAGATATCGCCGATGATATGGTCGACCGGGAAGCCGAAGCGCGCCGCCGTCTTCACCGCCACCGGGGTCGACACGCCCCAGGTGCGCAGGAATACCCAATCCGGATTGGCCTGGCGGACCTGGCGCCACTGCGCCGACTGCTCGTTGCCGGGGTCGGCCACCGGGATCTGGATATTTTCAAAGCCGTACTTTTCAGCAAGCAGCTTCAATGGGCCAAGGGTTTCGCGACCGTAGGCCGAGTCGTGATAGACCGTGGCGATCTTCTTGCCCTTGAGTTTGTCGAAGCCGCCTTCGCGCTCGGCGATGTAGTTCACCAGGGTCGAGGCCTCGCTGTAGAAGGTCAGCATCACCGGGAAGTTGTAGGGAAATACCGTGCCATCGGTGGCTTCGGTGCGCCCGTAACCCAAGGTGATCAGCGGGATCTTGTCGACTTCCGCCCGTTCGCTGAGTGCGTAGGCCGCCGGCGCGCCGTTGGGCTGGTACACCGCGACCGGCGCGCCGTCCAAGCCATTCTTGAAGCGCTCGTAGCACTCGATGCCCTTCTCCGCCGTCCATTCGGTCTCGCACTCCTGCCACACCAGCTTCACGCCGTTGATGCCGCCTTCGACTTCATTGATATAGCGCAGGTAGTCGATCATCCCGGCCCACACCTGCACGCCGCTGGAGGCATAGGCGCCGACCCGGTAGGTGGCCAGGGGAATGAATTGCTGGTCGGGCGAAGCCATGGCCTGGGGCACGGCGCCGGTCAAGGCCGCCAGCGCGAATGCGGTGCCGACCAGGGAACGTTTCAGGGATGCACGCATGGAGATTCTCTTGAGGGAAGGTTAGAAGCGCAGCGGCCACTGCCGCAGACGCTCACGCAGGTTGTGCAACAGGCGAATCAGGCCCTCGGGTTCCTTGATCAGGAACACGATGATCAACACGCCAAAGATGATTTTCTGTAGGTTCTGCAACTGCCCCGCATCCACCGCGCCGCCGAACAGCGCCTGCCCGGCGTGGCTGAGCAGAATCGGCAGCAAGCTGATAAAGGCCGCGCCCACGAAGTTGCCGGCGATGCTGCCCATGCCACCGATAATGATGATGAACAGGATCTGGAACGAGCGGTTGATATCGAAACTGCTGGCACTGGCCGTGCCCAGGTAGGCGAAAGCCCACAGCGCACCGGCTACGCCTAAATAGAACGAGCTGATCGCGAACGCCAGGCGCTTGTAGCGCACCACCGGAATGCCGACCACGGCGGCGGCGGTGTCCATGTCGCGGATCGCCATCCAGTTGCGCCCCACTTGGCTGCGCACCAGGTTGACGGCGGTCCAGGTCAACAGCAGCACCGTGACCAGGGTCAGCCAGTAGCGGCCCAACGGGGTATTGAGGTCGTGGCCGAACAGCGTCAGCTGCGGGGCGGAAATAGTCCCGGAAGAGCCGTAGTTATAGAACCAGGGGAATTTGACGAACAACCATTCAAGGAAAAACTGCGCCGCCAGCGTCGTCACCATCAGGTAGAAACCCTTGATCCGCGAGCTGGGCAGGCCGAACAACAGGCCCACCAGCGCGCTGATAATCCCGCCGCCGAGCAACGCCACTGGCAAGCCCAACTCCGGCAGGCGCAGTAGAAAACCGTAGGTGGCGAAGGCCCCGACCGCCATGAAGCCCGCCGCGCCGACCGATGTCTGCCCGGTGTAACCGGTGAGCAGGTTCAGGCCCAGCCCGGCCAGCGACAGCACCAGGAAGGGCACCAGAATCGCATTGAGCCAATAATCATTGCCCCACAGCGGTACCGCGATAAACGCCAGCGCCAGCCAGGCGAACAGGCCCCAGGGCAAGCGACGCGGCACCAGCAGCAGCGGCGCGGTGGGTTGTGCAACAGAGGTCGACATGGCTTCAGACTCGCTCGATAGCGCGCTCGCCAAACAGGCCGGCGGGACGGATATACAGGAAGGCCAGGGCCACGACATAGGCGAACCACGGCGTGATGCCGCCGCCGATCCACGGGCCGATATACACCTCGGCGAGGTTCTCCGCCGCGCCGACAATCAGCCCGCCGACAATCGCCCCGCCAATCGAGGTGAAGCCGCCGATGATCAGCACCGGCAAGGCCTTGAGCACCACCAGCGACAAGGAGAATTGCACGCCCTGACGCGCGCCCCACAACAGCCCGGCCACCAGCCCGACGATGCCGGCCACTGCCCAGACGATCTGCCAGATGCGGTTGAGGTTGATGCCAATGGACAACGCCGCCGTGGTGTCATCCGCCACCGCGCGCAACGACACACCGATACGGGTCTTGTTGAACAGCAGCGCGAGCACCGTCACCAGCACCACGGCGGTGGCCGCAGCGATCAGGTCGAACTGGCTGAGCATCAGCGGGCCGACGAACAGCGGCACGTCATCGATGCCCAGGTCCAGCGCGCGCACCTGCGAGCCCATCAAGCCTTGCGCCAGGCCCTCGATGATGAATGACAGGCCGAGGGTGGCCATGAACAGGGTGATCTGCGAACGGTTCACCAGCGGCCGCAGCACCAGGCGTTCGATGAGCAAGGCGCCGACGACCATCACGATCACTGTCAGCAGCAACGCCAAGGCAAACGGTACGCCCTGGTCATGCAGGCTGACGAATGTCAGCGCGGCAAACAGCAGCATCGCGCCCTGGGCAAAGTTGAACACGCCACTGGCCTTGTAGATCAGCACAAAACCGATGGCGACCAGCGAATACAAGGTGCCGGCGAGCAGGCCGCCGAGCAGGGTTTCGAAGAAGAAGGTCATCAATGTGTCACTCCCAGGTAGGCCGCAATCACCTCGGGATTAGCCTGCACCTCGGCGGGTGTGCCGTCGCCGACCTTGCGCCCGTAATCGAGTACCACCACATGGTCGGACAGGCCCATGACCACACCCATGTCGTGCTCGATCAACACCACGGTGGTGCCCAGGTCACGGTTCACGTCGGCGACGAAGCGCGCCATTTCCTGTTTTTCCTCGGCGTTCATCCCGGCCATGGGCTCATCCAGCAACAACAGGCTGGGCCCGGCGATCAACGCTCGGCCCAGTTCCACGCGCTTTTGCAAGCCATAGGACAGGTTGCCCACCAGCACCTCGCGATGGGCTTGCAACTCCAGGAAGTCCAGGATGCCCTGGGCGCGCTCACGGAACGCTTCGGCTTCACGCCGCGCGCGGGGCAAGCCGAGGGCCTGTTCGATGAAGGTGCTGCGCATATGCCGCGACAGGCCGGTGAGAAGGTTGTCCAGCACGCTCATTTTCTTGAACAGCGCATTGTTCTGGAACGTACGGCCAATGCCTCTGCGCGCAGCGCTCAGCGGGTCGATGCGATGCAAGCGTTGCGCCTCGAACAGGATCTCGCCGGCATCGAAGCGATACACACCATTGAGCACGTTAAGCAGCGAGCTTTTGCCGGCGCCGTTAGGGCCGATCAGCGCGCAGATCTCACCGCGCCGCACCTCGAAAGACAACGCGTTGATGGCCTTGACGCCTTTGAACGACAGCGAAATATCACGCACTTGGAGAATGGCCTGGCTCATGCAATGTCCCGTTTGAATTCGGCCAGCCAGGTAGGCTCGGCAGTGGCTTTAAGCGGTTGCCAGATGTAGCCCAGGCGCTGGAAGCCCAGCAGCGTACGCACACGATTCTTCAGCAACCGGCGCAGGCCGCTTTGCGGATGGGCGATGGCCCAGTCACACAGGCGTCGACGCCAGGTGCCGCGTGGGGCAAGGCGGTTTTCGATGTCGTCGGCCAGGTGCTGCAAGCGTTCGGGCGACAGCAGCAGACCGGTGGGGGCGACTTCGCTGCGATCACGCCGCGCCGAGGCCAGGCTTTCCGGGAAGGCCAGACCGTGGCCGCTGTTCAGCCATTGTTCCAACACCACCGCGAGGCCACCTTGCCAGTGGGTGCCCTCCTCGCTCCACAGCAGGGTTTCGCCGCTGGGGTGCCACCAGCGGCTGATGCGTTGCGCGGGGTCTACGGGGCCAAGCAACTGGGCGAAGTCCAACCGCTGGGTGAACTCCCAATCGGGTTGGCGACCCTGCACGTAGGCGTGGCTGGGGCGAATGCGCCACAGCTGTTGCTGCAAGGCCTGGGGCTCCAGGCTGTCGGCCAGCGTCAGCACCTGCCCGCCCACGGATTGGGCGGCCAGCGCCAGCAACAATAGGTTCGGCTCAAATGCGCCGCTGAGTGCCAGCCGCGACTGTTCGCTGAAGCCCTGCTGGCGCAATCCGTCAGCCACGCGTTCGACGTCGCGCAACGCGTCGATCCAGCGCCAGGCATGCCATTGGCCCTGGCGCTTGTGGCGCAGGGCGATGTGCAACGGCGTGAGCTGTGCCCAGTGGTGCAGGCGTTCCAGGGCGGCTTTGGGTTCGGGCACGCTCATAGGGGTGATGCTCCTATCAGGGGTGGGCGTGCGGTGGTCCGCTGGCTGGGTTCTATCAGGCAATGCAAATCAACTGTGGGAGGGGGCTTGCTCCCGATGGCGGTGGTTCAGTTAAACCACCTTTGACTGGCCCACTGCTATCGGGAGCAAGCCCCCTCCCACATTGGTTTTGTGTAGGGTAGAGAGGTCGCGGTAGCCGGCGCCGGGGTGATTGGCGCCCAACCTCGGCCCCTCGCCAAACAACTTCTCGCGCAAGGTGCCCTGGGCGTATTCGGTCTTGTACACCCCGCGCTTCTGCAACTCCGGCACCAACAAATCCACCGCGTCGATGAAGGTTTCGTGGGTCAGCGCATAGGCCAGGTTGAAGCCGTCCACATCGGTCTCTTCCACCCATTCCTGGAGCAGGTCCGCGACCGTCTGCGGCCCGCCGACAAACAGCGGGCCAAAGCCACCGATGCCGACCCAGTCGGCCAGTTCATTCGGCGTCCAGACCTTGTTCGGATCCGCCGTGGAGAAGGCTTCCACCGCCGACTGGATGGCGTTGGTATGCACATGCTTGAGCGGTTCGTCGGGCCTGAAGCGGCTGAAATCGATACCGGTCCAGCCGGAGATCAGCGCCATCGCGCCTTCGTAGCTGACATAGGACTTGTAGTCGTCGAACTTGGCCTTGGCCTGCGCATCAGTCTCGCCGACGATCACCGTCTGCAGGTTGAAGACCAGGATTTTGCGCGGATCACGCCCGGCCTCGGTCGCGCGCCGGCGAATATCGGCCACGGTCTTTTTCAGCAGCACCTTGGACGGCGCCGCCACGAATACGCACTCGGCCTGTTCGGCGGCGAACTGCTTGCCACGGCTGGATGCCCCGGCCTGGTAGAGCACTGGCGTGCGTTGCGGCGACGGCTCGCACAGGTGAATGCCGGGTACCTGGAAGTGTTTGCCGACGTGGCGGATTTCGTGGATCTTGCTCGGGTCGCTGAAAATCCGGCGTTCGCGGTCACGCAGCACGGCGCCCTCTTCCCAGCTGCCTTCCCAGAGTTTGTAGCAAACTTCCAGGTATTCCTCGGCGTAGTCATAACGTGCGTCGTGTTCGGTCTGGGCTTTCTGGCCGAGATTCTTGGCGCCACTTTCCAGGTAGGAGGTAACGATGTTCCAACCGATGCGGCCCTTGGTCAGGTGATCGAGGGTGGAAAGCCTGCGGGCGAACGGATACGGATGCTCGAACGACAATGACGCCGTCAGACCGAAACCCAGGTGCTCCGTGACCAGCGCCATCGGCGTGATCAGCGATAACGGATCATTGACCGGCACCTGGGTCGCCTGGCGAATCGCCGCGTCGCCGTTGCCGTTGTACACGTCATAGATGCCCAGCACGTCGGCGATAAACAGGCCGTCGAACTTGCCGCGCTCAAGGATCTTCGCCAGGTCGGTCCAGTATTCCAGGTCTTTGTATTGCCACGAGCGGTCACGCGGGTGCGCCCACAGGCCGGGGGATTGGTGGCCGACACAGTTCATGTCGAAGGCATTCAAGCGGATTTCACGGGACATCAAAGCACTCCGTTGAGGTGGTAGTTGCCGACAATCTGGTATTTCCAACGCAGCGGGTCATCGAGTGTGGGTGGCAGCGCGGTGCGTTGACCGGTCAGTTCGAATTCGGCATTACTGGCGACGATGAGGGCTTCGGCAGCCGCGATTTGCGCTTCGGCCAAGGCGACCGGGCTCGGATGGGTTTCGGCGCGTTCAAACAAAGCGGCGGCCACGTCGACGCGAATCTGCAAATCACCGAAGCGGCTGATTACGTAAGGGTCATCACTTTTTGCGACAAAACGTCGGGTACTTTCCAGCAGTTGGCGCGCCTGATTCAGTGCGGTCATGGGCAGGGTTCCTCAGTTCCAGGCGTGGCGCGCAGGCTTCACGCCGTTGAGCACGAAGTTGCCGATCAGGTGGTACTTCCAGCGCGCCGGGTCGTGCAGGGTGTGGGTGCGTGCGTTGCGCCAGAAGCGGTCGAGGTTGTGCTTGCCGGTCACCGAGCGGGTGCCGGCCAGTTCGAAGAGTTGGCTGCTGGCGAGCAACGCCGTTTCGGCGGAAAGCACCTTGGCTTGGGCAACGACCACGGAGGCATGGGCGACGGTGTCTTCAGTCGGTTCGGCGAGGGCCAGGTCGACCGCTCTGCCGGCCTTGGCGAGGATCGCTTCGGTGCCGTGCACGCGCCACTCCAGGTCGCCGATGGCGGCAATAGTGAACGGGTCCTGCCAGCCGTGCTCCTGCTGGCTGTCGATCCAGGGTCGTGCCTGGCGGGCGTGAATCTTCGCCTGCTCCAGAGCTCCCAGCGCGATGCCGGTGTCGACTGAGGCCTGGATAATCTGCGAGATCGGGCCGTTGGCGGTGGGTTGATCGAACGCCAGGTGTGCGGGGATGACCGCACTCGAGGGCACGCTCACACCGTCGAGGGTTACGCCACCACTGGCGGTCGTGCGTTGGCCGAAGCCATCCCAGCTGTCGATCACACTGAGGCCGGGCGCATCGCGTTCGATGAAGGCAATAAACGCCTGGCCGTGTTCGTTGTTGCCGACGGTGGGCACGATATGGGCGAACAGCGCGCCGGTGCAGTAGAACTTTTCGCCATTGATTTGCGCGGTGTCGCCATGAAAGCGAATCTGGGTATCGAAGGTGCCGGCGTTTTTGCTCTTGGCTTCGGAAAAGGCGTTACCGAACCGATAGCCGGCCAGGACTTTGCCGAAATAGTGACGTTTTTGTTCCTCGGTGGCGGTTTGCAAGAGGATGTCCACCACGCCCAAATGGTTCTGCGGGATTTGCCCCAGGGACGGGTCGGCGGCGGAGATCAACTTGATCACCTCGGCCACCGTCACATAGGACACCCCAGCGCCGCCATAGGCCTTGGGAACGGTGATGCCCCACAGGCCACTGGCGGAAAATTCGTCGAGTTCGGCAACGGGCAGGCGACGGTCACGGTCACGTACGCTGGCGTCGACGGCAAAGCGTTCGGCCAGGCGAGTGGCGACCTCGATGGCCTCCGCGTCCGAGCGGATGAGATGGGCAGGGTGTTGAGGGTGGGCTGACATGGGCCGACTCCAGGCTCCGATGGGATACAGGAGTGTTTGCAGGAGTCGTGCCTGAATTTAATCATCAGTAAAATCAGTAGATTGCTGGTAACTAACCCCGTATAGCGCGGTTCAAACCAGCAAAGTGTGCATCCACTGTTGCCGGACAAACAGTTGGACCTTTCGAAAGACGACGACCTTGTTCCGATTCATTCGATACCCAACTTGAATACTCAGGGCGATGGCCCCGAGTATTGAAAACACAGCCTATAGTAAGCAAGGATTACCTCAACACCTTATATCGACGTTCCTCAGAGTAACCAAAGACTTTATCATTAGTGTCCCTAACTGTATAACTGGCAACCACGGACTCCTTATCGAATACCCTATCAAAACGTAGAACAACCTCATATTCGGGTTCCAACTTCTCAACTACAAAGGAGGAAAGTTCAGTACCGTCCCCTCTCACACGCCAGAAAACCGTATGCCCTACACATATCCCTGAATATTGTAGAATAACAATCCGACCGTTGCCACCGATCACCTCGCTGTACTTCACATTTTTGCCATCGGATGGTCTAATTTGCGGAGCGAGTAACAGCTCTTCATTGGATAGGTATTTGGATTTCATCAGTATTTTCTCCATAAAATGATAAAAACCACCCAACATTCACTGGTTTGGCATGAATCAACTTATCGAGTGGCAGCACCGACTCTAGTTCCATTCCCCAAAGAATATAAGCTGTGAAATCTGACAGTTGACAGATATAAATAAAAGTGAAAATCAGATCACTATATTTCTCACGAACCGCACTACCACACCCTCTGTGTTGCGATAAGAATGAGGCTGGTGGCTGGGAAACATGAAGAATTCGCCGGCATCGATGGCGTTTTCCTGCTCGCCCACCACCAACGTCAAGCTGCCTTCGAACACGAACACCTGCACGCTCCAGCCTTCCGGGTCCGGCTCGGGGCTGTAGCGATCTCCCGGCTCCAGACGCATTTCCCACAGCTCGACTTCGCGACGGGCGTGAGCTCTGGCGAGCAAAACCGCCTTGCTGCCGTCGATCTCGCCCGCCCAGGCCAGTTCGTTGATGCGGCTGTGGTCGGGCGCATCCGGCGCCTGGACCAAGTCGCTGAAAGCCACCTCCAGCGCTTCGGCCACGCGGTCAAGGGTCGACAGGCTGACATTCTTCTCCCCCGCCTCGATCGCCACCAGCATGCGCCGGCTGACCCCGGACTTTTCCGACAGCGCGGTCTGGCTCAGGTCGGCGGCATGACGCAGGCGACGCACGTTCTGGCTGACGTGTTGCAGGACCGAAGCCCGGTGTGGATTTTCTTTGTGCACTATATTGCTCAATGGGTGGGTGTGCGCAGTATACTGCCCAGCGTGCGGCGCATTGTGCGGTCCGTGCCTTTCCCTTGCAAGACCGAGCCGCCATGACTGCCCCGAACTCTCTTTCGCGTTTCAATCGCTTCAGCAAAGCTGAATGCATCCTGGTGGTGATCACTATGATCTGGGGCGCCACCTTCTTGCTGGTGCAGCATGCCATGACCGTCAGCGGACCGATGTTTTTCGTCGGCCTGCGATTTGCGGCGGCGGCTATTGTGGTCGGCTTTTTTTCCTTGCGTACTTTGCGCGACCTGACCCTGTTCGAGTTGAAGGCCGGGGTGTTCATCGGCGTGGCGATCATGTTCGGCTACGGCTTGCAGACTATTGGCCTGCAGAGCATTCCGAGCAGTCAGTCGGCGTTTATCACCGCGTTGTATGTGCCGTTCGTGCCGTTATTGCAATGGCTGGTACTGGGGCGGCGCCCGGCACTGCTGCCGAGTATTGGCATCATGCTGGCGTTTACCGGGTTGATGCTGTTGACCGGGCCGGCCGGCGCTTCTTTCAATTTCAGCCCCGGTGAAATCGCCACGCTGATCTGCGCAATGGCGGTAGCCGCCGAAATCATTCTGATCAGCGCGTATGCCGGGCAAGTGGATGTGCGTCGGGTAACCGTGGTGCAGCTGGCCACGGCGTCGCTGTTGTCGTTCCTGATGGTGGTGCCGATGGGCGAGGCATTGCCGGGCTTTTCGTGGTTGCTGTTGTTCAGTGCGGTGGGCCTGGGCTTGACCAGCGCGGTGATCCAGGTGGCGATGAACTGGGCGCAGCAGAGTGTTTCGCCGACCCGGGCTACCCTGATTTATGCCGGCGAGCCGGTGTGGGCGGGCGTGGTCGGGCGGCTTGCCGGCGAGCGCTTCCCGCCGATTGCGATGGTAGGAGCGGCGTTGATTGTGCTGGCGGTGATTGTGAGTGAGATGAAAATCAAGGGGCAGAAGGCTTTCGAAGCGCAGGATGAGATGGAACAGGAGCGCCAGGGCTAAGGTCGGATGATTGATCGTTCCCACGCTCCGCGTGGTAACGCCGACCTGGACGCTCCGCGTCCACGTTGTAGCTGTATTCTATTGCTCTTGTAGGATCCTGCCACATCTTGCCGTTTGGTGATCAAGAAAGCGGCACGTATGATGCATCCCAAACTCCCGCAGATTAGAAGCCTATGTCCCTGATAGTTCTACTGCTTCTGCCATTCGTTGGCAGCTGTCTGGCGGCCTTGCTGCCGCACAACGCGCGTAACACCGAATCCCTGCTGGCTGGCCTGGTGGCCTTGGTCGGCACCGTACAAGTCGCCATGCTTTACCCCCAGATCGCCCATGGCGGCGTTATCCGTGAAGAATTCATGTGGTTGCCCAGCCTGGGCCTGAACTTCGTGCTGCGCCTGGATGGCTTCGCCTGGCTGTTCTCGATGCTGGTGCTGGGCATCGGTGCGCTGGTGTCGCTGTATGCGCGTTACTACATGTCGCCGGACGACCCGGTGCCGCGTTTCTTCGCGTTTTTCCTGGCGTTCATGGGCGCCATGCTCGGCCTGGTGATTTCCGGCAACCTGATCCAGATCGTGTTCTTCTGGGAACTGACCAGCCTGTTCTCGTTCCTGCTGATCGGCTATTGGCACCACCGCGCCGATGCGCGCCGTGGGGCCTATATGGCGCTGATGGTCACCGGCGCGGGCGGCTTGTGCCTGTTGGCGGGCGTGATGTTGCTGGGGCATATCGTCGGCAGTTATGACCTGGACCAGGTGCTGGCGGCGGGCGAACAGATTCGCGCGCACTCGCTGTACCCGGCGATGCTGGCCCTGGTGCTGATCGGCGCCTTGAGCAAAAGCGCGCAGTTCCCCTTCCACTTCTGGCTGCCCCACGCCATGGCGGCGCCAACGCCGGTTTCGGCCTACCTGCACTCGGCCACGATGGTGAAGGCCGGCGTGTTCCTGCTGGCCCGCCTGTGGCCGTCGCTGTCGGGCAGCGAAGAATGGTTCTGGATCGTCGGCGGCGCCGGCGCCGTCACCCTCCTCCTCGGCGCTTACTGCGCCATGTTTCAAAACGATCTGAAGGGCCTGCTGGCCTATTCCACCATCAGTCACCTGGGGCTGATCACCCTGCTGCTGGGCCTCAATAGCCCGCTGGCGGCTGTCGCGGCAGTGTTCCACATCCTCAACCACGCCACGTTCAAGGCCTCGTTGTTCATGGCGGCGGGCATCATCGACCACGAAAGCGGCACGCGGGATATCCGCAAGCTCAGTGGGCTGGTGCGCCTGATCCCGTTCACCGCGACCCTGGCGATGGTGGCCAGCGCCTCGATGGCCGGCGTACCGTTGCTCAATGGTTTCTTGTCCAAAGAAATGTTCTTCGCCGAAACGGTGTTTATCTCGGCGACAAAATGGGTGGAAATCACCCTGCCGTTGATCGCAACCATCGCCGGCACCTTCAGCGTTGCCTATGCGTTGCGGTTTACCGTGGATGTGTTCTTCGGTCCGCCTGCCACCGACTTGCCCCACACGCCCCACGAACCCCCGCGCTGGATGCGCGCGCCGGTTGAACTGTTGGTGTTCACCTGCCTGCTGGTGGGGATCTTCCCGGCCCAGATGGTCGGCTCGATCCTCGCCGCCGCCGCGTTGCCCGTGGTGGGCGGCGTGCTGCCCGAGTACAGCCTGGCGATCTGGCACGGCTGGAACGCACCGTTGATCATGAGCCTGGTGGCCATGTGCGGCGGTGTGGTGCTGTACCTGATGCTGCGCAAACAACTCAAGCGTGGCCGCTTCGCCTACCCGCCCCTGGTCGGCTATTTCAACGGCAAGCGTGGCTTCGAGCGCTGCCTGGTGCTGATGATGCGCGGCGTGCGTCGCCTGGAAAAACGCATCAGCACCAAGCGCCTGCAAACCCAATTGTTCCTGCTGGTGATCGTCGCGGTGATCGGCGCCATGATCCCCATGTTCAACAGCGGCCTGAGCTGGGGCGACCGGCCGAAAATCCCCGGTTCCATCGTGTTCGTCACCCTGTGGTTGCTGGCGATTGCCTGCGCGCTGGGCGCCGCCTGGCAGGCCAAGTACCACCGGCTGGCGGCCCTGACCATGGTCAGCGTATGCGGCCTGATGACCTGCATTACCTTTGTGTGGTTCTCGGCGCCGGACCTGGCGCTGACCCAACTGGTGGTGGAAGTGGTGACCACCGTGCTGATCCTGCTCGGCCTGCGCTGGCTGCCACGGCGGATCGAAGAAGTCTCGCCGCTGCCCAGCTCGCTGCGCAAGGCGCGTATCCGGCGCCTGCGCGACTTTCTGCTGTCCACCGTGGTGGGCGGCGGCATGGCGCTGCTGTCTTACGCGATGCTGACCCGCCAGACGCCCAACGATATCTCCTCGTTCTACCTCAGCCGCGCCCTGCCCGAGGGCGGCGGCAGCAATGTGGTGAACGTGATGCTGGTGGACTTCCGCGGCTTCGACACCCTTGGCGAGATCACCGTGCTCGGCGCGGTGGCGCTGACCGTGTACGCGCTGCTGCGGCGCTTCCGCCCGTCGAAAGAAAGCATGGAACTGCCGCCTCAACAGCGCCAGCTCGCGCCCGATGTCGCCACCGACCTGGTCAACCCGCGCCAGGCCAGCGACACCGCCCTGGGCTTCATGATGGTGCCGGCGGTGCTGGTGCGCCTGCTGTTGCCGATAGCGCTGGTGGTGTCGTTCTACCTGTTCATGCGCGGCCATAACCAACCGGGCGGCGGCTTTGTCGCGGGGTTGGTGATGTCGGTGGCGTTCATCCTGCAATACATGGTGGCCGGCACGCAGTGGGTCGAGGCGCAGATGAGCCTGCGGCCGATGCGCTGGATGGGCTTCGGCCTGCTGTCGGCGACCCTCACCGGGCTTGGTGCGTTGTTCGCCGGGTACCCGTTCCTCACCACCCATACCTGGCACCTGAGCGTGCCGGTGCTGGGCGATATCCATGTCGCCAGCGCATTGTTTTTCGACGTCGGCGTCTACGCCATGGTCGTCGGTTCGACCCTGCTGATGCTCACCGCCCTCGGTCACCAATCGGTGCGCGCGCACAAACCGAGCAACCAGCTCAAAGCCGTCGCCAACCCACAAGGAGCTGCCGCCTGATGGAAGAAGTCATTGCAATTGCCATTGGGGTGCTGGCGGCCTCCGGCGTCTGGTTGATCCTGCGGCCACGGACATTCCAGGTGGTGATGGGCCTGTGCCTGTTGTCCTACGG
Source organism: Pseudomonas sp. R4-34-07 (assembly GCF_003852375.1). Classification (NCBI taxonomy): domain Bacteria; kingdom Pseudomonadati; phylum Pseudomonadota; class Gammaproteobacteria; order Pseudomonadales; family Pseudomonadaceae; genus Pseudomonas; species Pseudomonas sp. R4-34-07. The sequence goes on from NZ_CP027760.1 coordinate 3,635,668, forward strand.
CGTCAACCTGTTCATTTTCAGCATGGGCAGCCTGTTTATCGGCAAGGAGCCGATCATCAAGGACGGCGTGCCCCAGGACCTGCTCAACTACACCGACCCCTTGCCCCAGGCGCTGGTGCTCACGGCGATCGTGATCAGCTTCGCCATGACCGCGTTGTTCCTGGTGGTGCTGCTGGCCTCCCGGGGCCTGACCGGTACCGACCATGTGGATGGCCGGGAGCCCAAGGCATGAATTGGGTCAATCAACTGATCGTTGCGCCGATCCTGCTGCCCTTGCTGACCGCCGCGCTGATGCTGATGCTCGGCGAGAAACGCCGCCCGCTGAAGGCGAAAATCAATCTGGTTTCGAGCATGCTGGGGCTGGGCATCGCCGTGCTGCTGTTGTACTGGACGCAAAAAGGCGGCCCCGGCTCGATCGGCGTGTACCTGCCGGGCAACTGGCAAGTGCCGTTCGGCATCGTGCTGGTGGTGGACCAACTGTCGGCGCTGATGCTGGTGCTGACCGGGATTATCGGCGTGAGCGCGCTGCTGTTCGCCATGGCCCGCTGGGACCGTGCCGGCACCAGTTTCCATGCGCTGTTCCAGGTGCAGATGATGGGCCTGTACGGCGCCTTCCTCACCGCTGACCTGTTCAATCTGTTCGTGTTTTTCGAGGTGCTGCTGGCGGCGTCCTACGGCTTGATGCTGCACGGTTCGGGCCGCGCGCGGGTGTCGTCGGGGCTGCATTACATCGCAATCAACCTGCTGGCGTCGTCGCTGTTCCTGATCGGCGCGGCGATGATCTACGGGGTCACCGGCACGCTGAACTTCGCTGACCTGGCGCTGAAAATCCCGCTGGTGCCGGAGGCCGATCGCGGCCTGCTGCACGCCGGTGCGGCGATCCTGGCCACCGCATTCCTGGCCAAGGCCGGTATGTGGCCGCTGAACTTCTGGCTGGCCCCGGCCTACTCCTCGGCCAGTGCTCCGGTGGCGGCGATGTTCGCGATCATGACCAAAGTGGGCGTGTACACCGTGCTGCGCTTGTGGACGCTGCTGTTTTCCGGCCAGGCCGGCGCTTCGGCGTTGTTCGGCGGTGACTGGCTGGTGTACGGCGGCATGGCCACGATTGTCTGCGCGGCGCTGGCAATGCTCGCGGCGCAGCGCCTGGAACGCATGGCGAGCCTGAGCATTCTGGTCTCGGCCGGCATCCTGCTGTCGGCGGTGGGCTTTGCCCAGCCGAGCCTGACGGCGGGTGCGCTGTTTTATCTGGTCAGCTCCACCCTGGCGCTGAGCGCGCTGTTCCTGCTGGCTGAATTGATCGAACGTTCGCGCTCGGCCAATGACCTGCCGCTGGATGAAGAGATCGACGCACTGCCCAAGGCCATGGAATCCTTGCATCCACGGCCCGGCGTCAACCTCGACGATGAACAGAAAGCCGTGGTCGGCCAGGTGATCCCTTGGACCATGGCGTTCCTGGGCTTGAGCTTTGTCGCTTGCGCGCTGCTGATCATCGGCATGCCGCCGCTGTCCGGGTTTATCGGCAAGCTCAGTTTGTTAAGCGCGCTGGTCAACCCGCTGGGCCTGGGAAATGCGCTGGATGAACCCATTCGCCCGGCGGCCTGGGGCCTGGTGGCGCTGTTGATCCTGTCTGGCCTGGCCTCGCTGATCGCCTTCGCACGGCTCGGCATCCAGCGCTTCTGGACACCCGAAGAGCGCCCATCGCCCCTGCTGCGCCGTTACGAATGTATACCGATCTTCCTGCTGCTGGGCCTGAGCATTGCGCTGACCTTCAAGGCCGAGCCCCTGATGCGCTACACCCTGGCCACCGCCAACAGCCTGAATAACCCTGAGCATTACGTAATGGCAGTGATGGCGACGCGTCCGGTCCTCAGCCCTGAAGCCAAGGCCGCGGCCCTGGAGGTGCAGCCATGAAACGCCTGTTTCCCGCGCCGTGGCTGTCGCTGGCGTTATTGGGCTTATGGCTGGTGCTGAACCTGTCCATCAGCCCCGGCAACCTGCTGCTCGGTGCGCTGCTGGGCGTGCTTGCGCCGTTGATGATGGCGCCACTGCGCCCGCAACCGATCAGCCTGCGCCGTCCCGGCGTGATCCTGCGCCTGTTCCTGCTGGTGGGCCGCGACGTGATTGTGTCCAACCTGCAAGTGGCCTGGGGCGTCTTGACCTGTGGCTCACGCGCGCCGCGTTCGCGCTTTATCAAGATCCCCCTGGACCTGCGCAGCCCCAACGGCCTCGCGGCGCTGTCGATGATCACCACGGTGATCCCCGGCACCATCTGGTCCGAACTGGCGCTGGACCGCAGCATCCTGCTCTTGCACGTGTTCGACCTGGACGAGGAGGCGCCGTTTATCGAGCACTTCAAAGCCACCTATGAGCGGCCCCTGATGGAGATCTTCGAATGAGCGCCCTGCTCTCCAACGCGATCCTGTTCAGCCTGTTCCTGTTCAGCCTGGCCATGGTGCTGACCTTGATCCGCCTGTTCAAAGGCCCCTCGGCCCAGGACCGGGTACTGGCTCTGGATTACCTGTACATCCTGGCGATGCTGATGATGCTGGTGCTGGGCATTCGCTATGCCAGTGACACCTACTTTGAAGCGGCGCTGTTGATCGCGCTGTTCGGCTTCGTCGGCTCGTTCGCCCTGGCCAAATTCCTGCTGCGTGGGGAGGTGATTGAATGATGCCGTTGTGGATGGAAATCGTCGTGGCGATACTGCTGGTGCTCAGTAGCGTGTTTGCGTTGATCGGAGCGATTGGCTTGCTGAGGATGAAAGACTTCTTCCAGCGCATGCACCCGCCAGCCCTTGCCTCAACCATTGGGGCGTGGTGCGTGGCGTTGGCCTCGATCATCTACTTTTCGGTGCTCAAGTCCGGGCCGGTGTTGCACGGCTGGTTGATCCCGATTCTGTTGTCGATCACCGTGCCGGTGACCACCTTGCTGCTGGCCCGCACCGCGCTGTTCCGCAAGCGCATGGCCGGTGACGACGTGCCCGCCGAGGTCAGCAGCCGCCGTTGATTTAAAATGTGGGAGGGGGCTTGCTCCCGATGGCGGTGGTTCAGTCAGACCCTCTGTGACTGACACTCCGCCATCGGGGGCAAGCCCCCTCCCACATTTGGTTTTGTGTCAGGCGAAAGATCTGGTTCCCCCCAACCTTTTTAGCCCAGTTGCTCACATAGAAATGCGCTGCTGGCGACCCTGGAAGTCGGGTGGAACGCCAACACACGCGTTGCCACCAGCAGATAGGCGACTTCTTCCGACGAGATGAACGCCATGCCGCCCATGAGTTCGAAGGCACGCGTGCCGATACGATTGACCGCTTCCTGCACCGAGAAGCGTGTGGCCTGTGCACGCGCCAGGTCGGCGCGCAAGAAGCGGTTTTCGTCTATCGAAGTGGCCAACCCCTGCAACGCCATCGTCGCCCCTTGCAGGTCGATCAGCAACAGTGCCCGGTCTTCCGGCGAACCTTTACCCGCCGTCAAAGCACGCGAGACCAACGCGGACGCCATGCCCAGGTAGGACGCCGCAGCCAGCAGCTGGAACCAGATCGCAAACAGGTGGTTACCCATCCCCTGTTGATCCTCATCGAGCTGCTCATCCACCGTGTTGCTGAAATGCATCATGGACTCGGGAACCACCAGGTTATTGAAGATGACCTCATGGCTGTCCGCCGCTTGCAGATGAGGAACGCCCCAGAACTTCTTACGCTCGATACGTGGATCACCCGCCAACCCCGCGCCGATGCCAAGATGCGTGCGGCCTTCTGGATCGATGTAATTGACGCCAAACGTGATCACGTCGAAGTGATGGGTCATCGTGCAGGGTTTCTTACTGCCATTCACGACATAGCCGTCGGCGGTTTTTTCCACGGTCATGGTCGAGGCCAGAATATCCGAATGCGCACGCCCTTCGGCGAACCCGGACGCCACCAACAAGTCGTTGCGTGCAACCAGGCTCAACAACTTCTCAAGATCAGGAAAGAAATAACTGGCGGCCATCATGCCGGCGATGGTGTGGTGGTGCATGGTCATCATCACTGCCAGTGAAGGGCAATGTGCGCCGACCCACGTGTGCAACTGCGCCAATTGGCGTGCACTGACACCCCCACCACCCAGCGCTTCGGCAATGGCAAGCCCAGGCCGGCCAACGGTGCGAAACAGATCGGCCAGTCGTTGGGACGGGCCCTGTTCCAGTTCCAAAAGCGATGCGGACTCAAGAAAGGCTGCCAATTGCGGTAGCAGTTCAAATGCAGTGGTTCGTTCTTCTGTCAACAACATAGCGTTAACCCCTTCGATGGTTCATGCAGCATCCCGATTCACACTAACGGAGTGGCGGCTTATTTACTTCACGTAATGGCGCGCATAGCGCTGATCTATATTCGATAACGGCATCAACACAAAGAAGTCAGCCGTATGAAAATCACAGTCCCAGGCCGGGTCGCCACATACCCAGGCACCACCGCGCAAATAACCTTTTAATAAGGGTGGCATGGGCACAGGTTTTTCATTTTTAACGTCATGAAGTGCAAAGGGTATATGAGGGGTAACACGGTATTCAGACGGCGCGAATTGTTTGGGTGTAATTGCACGATAAATGGCCGACGCTTGGTAACCGCCATCGGCCAAACTGACGCTGGCGCACCCCATTAAATAATCACATCCTTTACGTTGCATGTAGGCTATCAAGCCCGACCACAGCATCATGATCACGCTGCCGCTGCGGTAGTCAGGGTGCACGCAGGCATGCCCCACTTCGGTAATACGATCGCGCAAATGATCCAATCGGCTCAGGTCGAATTCCTTTTCCGAGTAGTATCCCAGGTGTCGGGCTGCCGTAGGACTCATTAAACGATAGGTACCGACCACACAGCCAGTCGTGATGTCCCGTACTATAAGATGGTCGCAATAATCATCAAACGCATCGGCATTCAAACCTTGCGCGTTCGTAAGTGCTGGCGCCTGAAAAGTTTCATTGAATACTTTATAACGAAGGGCTTGTACTTCTCGCAGTTGCTCTGATGTACTGGCGAGGCCGACGATCAACTTACCGCCATGCGGCGGCAAGCCTGAACCCGCGTCTCTGGTTTCTGTAAGCATTTGCATATAGTTTCCCTTCTTACAACGACAAGTAATAGACAAAACATTAGCTGCCCTGCTTGAGGGGAGACTGTAAGGAAACTCTGAAACCTCGGGTTAATTCGGCAAGACTATAATCAAAGCGAAAGTCAACATTTTGACCGCCAGTCAGTTCCGAGAGTGTTTAGGGTGTTGCTTGGAAAATGGCTGCACACCCTTCGGCGGTTGCTGCAAATTCATCGACCGCGTTTCGCGGCCCGGTTAAACTCCGAGCGCATAATGCCCGCACCTGGGTAGCGGGCGTTTTTTACGCCTGATGTAAAATGTGCAATCGATGCCAGGCGATGGATCGCATTCGTGCCGCCCATTTTGCCACCTTCCAGGAATCGAGCGATGAGCAACGCCTACACCCCCGCCACCGCCGCAGCCGACGTCGAAACCACCCTCGCCTGGCTCGGCGGGCGCTGGAAGCTGATCATCCTGTTCCACTTGTTCGGTGGCCAGGTACAGCGCTATTCCGACCTGGAGCGGCTGATCCCGGATATCTCGCAGAAGATGCTCGCTCAACAACTGCGCCAGCTTGAAGCCGACGGCCTGGTGCACCGCACGGTCTACCCGGTGGTGCCGCCCAAGGTCGAATACCGCATGACCGAATGGGGCCAGAGCCTGTGCCCGGTGCTCGATGGCCTGCTCAAATGGCAGGCGGTCAAGCCGGCGATTTAGACCGTGGGCACGGTACCGCCGTCGATCACGTACTCGGTGCCGCTGATTGTAGTGACCGCGCACCCCGCAGCGGTCGAACTCATACCAGAATCTCCAATACAGCGATCCTGTCGTCTTCCAGGCCGAAGACATACCGCAAGTCCAGCGGGCTTCCAGGAAAGTCGCCGACCAGATGGCTGGTGACCACGGTTTTGTCGCCCTGTACTTCACAGGCGAAGGGTTCGCTGGTGTAGGTGTACTTGTCGGCGGTGCCGTCCTTCCAGGCCTGGATAGCTGGCAACCCAATATAAGTATGGCCCTCATCCTTCACCACCGCGTCGGCGGTGAAACATTCGCTGAAATCGCCTGTTTTGGCGGCGTCGGCGGCGAAGTAAAGGGCGATGGCTGGGGCAAGCGCGAGGGTCATGGTGGGTATTCCTGAAGATTGGATAGGACTCCAGCATAGAAACCGGCACGACTCGCCACAAGAACGCACGAAAAGGTAATGGGCTTACTGCAAAGTAAGTATGAGGCAGGCCCAAGTATCAAAGCCTGCTCACACAATTGATCGTTCCCACGCTCTGCGTGGGAATGCCGCCTGGGACGCTCCGCGTCCCTCTATGCGTACGGGTGACGCAGAGCGTCACGGGATGCATTCCCACGCGGAGCATGGGAACGATCGCCCCGAACCAGTCGGGGCGTTTTTCGTTCAGCGTTTACCGATCAGGCCTGATCAGCCAACCGCCAAGTAGTCCCGCCCTTCCCGTCTTCCAACACCACACCCATCGCGGTCAGTTGGTCGCGGATACGGTCGGATTCCGCCCAGTCCTTATTGGTACGCGCCGCCAGACGCGCCTGGATCAACGCATCCACCTGCGCCGCATCCACACGCCCTTCGGCGCCGGCTTGCAGGAAGTCATCGGCCTCCATCTGCAACACGCCCAGCACGCTCGCCAGTTCTTTCAGGCGCGCCGCCAGACCCGCCGCCGCGTCGAGATCAGTCTCACGCAAGCGGTTGATCTCACGCACCATCTCGAACAGCACCGCACAGGCTTCCGGCGTGCCGAAGTCGTCGTTCATCACTTCGGTAAACCGTGCCACAAACGCTTCGCCGCCGGCGGGGGCCACGGCAGGCAAGCCTTTCAACGCATGGTAGAACCGCTCCAGGGCGCCCTTGGCGTCCTTGAGGTTGTCTTCCGAGTAGTTGATCGCGCTGCGGTAGTGGCTGGACACCAGCAAATAACGCACAACCTCCGGGTGGTACTTTTCCAGCACGTCGCGGATGGTGAAGAAGTTGTTCAAGGACTTGGACATCTTCTCGCCATTGATGCGGATCATGCCGCAGTGCATCCAGGCATTGGCGTAAGTCTTGCCGGTGGCCGCTTCGCTCTGGGCGATTTCGTTTTCGTGGTGCGGGAACTCCAGGTCGCTGCCGCCGCCATGAATGTCGAAGGTCTCGCCCAGGCAGCAGGTAGACATCACCGAGCATTCGATGTGCCAGCCCGGACGCCCGGCGCCCCACGGCGACTCCCAGCTCGGCTCGCCGGGCTTGGTGGCTTTCCACAGCACGAAGTCGAGCGGGTCCTGCTTGGCCTCGTCGACTTCGATGCGCGCGCCGATGCGCAGGTCTTCGATTTTCTTGCGCGACAGCTTGCCGTAGCCCATGAACTTGGCGACGCGGTAGTACACGTCGCCGTTGCCCGGGGCGTAGGCGTAACCCTTGTCGATCAGGGTCTGGATCATCGCGTGCATGCCAGGGATGTGGTCCGTGGCGCGCGGTTCCATGTCCGGCTTGAGGATATTGAGGCGCGCCTCGTCCTCATGCATGGCGGCGATCATGCGCTCGGTCAGCGCGTCGAACGCCTCGCCGTTTTCATTGGCGCGGTTGATGATCTTGTCGTCGATGTCGGTGATGTTGCGCACATAGGTCAAGTCGTAGCCGCTGAAACGCAACCAGCGGGTCACCAGGTCGAAGGCAACCATGCTGCGGCCATGGCCGATATGGCAGTAGTCGTACACGGTCATGCCGCACACGTACATGCGCACCTTGTTGCCATCGAGCGGCTTGAAGACTTCTTTGGTCTTGCTGAGTGTGTTGTAGATCGTTAGCACAACGGCTTCCTTAGAGAATCACTGGCCCCACGAATCACGCAAGGTCACGGTACGGTTGAATACCGGCGCACCAGGTTTGGAGTCCTTGATATCCGCGCAGAAGTAACCTTCGCGCTCGAACTGGAACCGGTCTTCCGGCTGTGCGTCGCCAAGCGATGGCTCGGCACGACAACCCGTGAGGACTTGCAGCGAATCTGGGTTGATGTTGTCGAGGAAGCTTGCGCTGTCTTCGGCTTTCTCAGGGTTCGGCGAGCGGAACAGCCGATCGTACAGGCGCACTTCGCACTCGATGCTGGCAGCGGCCGGGACCCAGTGGACCACGCCCTTGACCTTGCGGCCTTCGGGGTTCTTGCCCAGGGTGTCCGGGTCGTACGAGCAGCGCAGTTCGACGATGTTGCCATCGGCGTCCTTGATGGCCTCATCGGCACGGATCACGTAGCTGCCGCGCAGGCGCACTTCGCCGTTGGGTTCCAGGCGTTTGTAGCCCTTTGGCGGCTCTTCCATGAAGTCATCGCGGTCGATGTAGATTTCACGGGCGAATGGCAACTTGCGCACGCCCAGCTCTTCTTTCTGCGGATGACGCGGCAGTTCGAGGTTTTCGACCTGGTCTTGCGGGTAGTTGCTAATCACGACCTTCAACGGACGCAACACGCACATGGCACGCGGGGCATTGGCGTCGAGGTCCTGGCGGATGCTGAACTCGAGCATGCCGAAGTCGACCACGCCGTCGGAACGGTTGGTGCCGACCATCTCGCAGAAATTGCGGATCGACGCCGGGGTGTAGCCGCGACGGCGAAAGCCAGACAACGTCGACATGCGCGGGTCGTCCCAGCCAAATACGTGCTTTTCATCCACCAGTTGCTTGAGCTTGCGCTTGCTGGTGATGGTGTAGTTCAGGTTCAGGCGGCTGAACTCGTACTGGCGCGGCTGTGCCGGCACCGGCAGGTTGCTCAGGAACCACTCGTACAGCGGACGGTGGCTTTCGAACTCCAGGGTGCAGATGGAGTGAGTGATGCCTTCGATGGCGTCCGACTGACCGTGGGTGAAGTCATAGTTGGGGTAGATGCACCACTTGTCACCGGTCTGGTGGTGGTGGGCATGGCGGATGCGGTACATGATCGGGTCGCGCAGGTTCATGTTCGGCGAGGCCATGTCGATCTTGGCGCGCAGCACGCGGGCGCCGTCCGGGAACTCACCCGCACGCATGCGGGCAAACCAGTCGAGGTTCTCTTCTACCGAACGGTCGCGGAACGGGCTGTTCTTGCCCGGCTCGGTCAGGGTGCCGCGGTATTCCTTGGCCTGTTCCGGGCTCAGGTCATCGACGTAGGCCTTGCCGGCCTTGATCAGCTCGACGGCCCAGTCGTGCAACTGGTCGAAATATTGCGAGGCATAGCGCACTTCACCGGACCATTCGAAACCCAGCCACTTCACGTCGCTTTCGATGGCGTCGATGTATTCCTGGTCTTCCTTGGCCGGGTTGGTGTCGTCGAAACGCAGGTGCGTGACGCCGCCGAATTCCTGGGCCAGGCCGAAGTTCACACAGATCGACTTGGCGTGACCGATGTGCAGGTAGCCGTTGGGCTCTGGCGGGAAACGGGTGACGATCTGCGTGTGCTTGCCCGAATCCAGGTCCGCCTGGATGATCGGGCGCAGGAAATTGACCGGGACGGCAGGTCCGGCCTTGGAATTCGAGGTAGGGTCGACAGTGGGCTTGCTCATAGGATCCTTGAACAGACAGGTTCGTGGCCGGGTGAGGCCAGATAAAACAAAGGGCTTATCATAGCCGAACCTGTCAACCGCCTGACAGAGCGCGGTCAAAAACTGCTGCTTTAATTGTCTTGGCGGTAAAAAACCACCTCGAAATTCCTGCAGGGCACGCTAAACTGCGCGACTTGGCCGCCGTTTAGCCAGGCAGGTAAAGCGTTTATTCGCCCAACCCCACGAATTCCCTGAAAAGAGTAGTGAACATGACTCAAGTCAAACTGACCACCAACCACGGTGACATCGTCATCGAGCTGAACGCCGAGAAAGCGCCGATCACCGTCGCCAACTTCATCGAGTACGTCAAAGCCGGCCACTACGAAAACACCGTTTTCCACCGTGTCATCGGCAACTTCATGATCCAGGGCGGCGGTTTCGAGCCCGGCATGAAAGAGAAGAAAGACAAGCGTCCAAGCATCCAGAACGAAGCGGACAACGGCCTTTCCAACGACAAGTACACCGTCGCCATGGCCCGTACCATGGAGCCGCATTCGGCCTCCGCGCAGTTCTTCATCAACGTGGCCGACAACGCCTTCCTCAACCACAGCGGCAAGAACGTGCAGGGTTGGGGTTACGCGGTGTTCGGTAAAGTCACCGCAGGCACCGACGTTGTCGACAAGATCAAAAGTGTGTCGACCACCTCCAAGGCCGGCCACCAGGACGTTCCAGCCGAAGACGTGATCGTCGAGAAAGCCGAGATCATCGAAGCGTGATATTGCTGATTTCAGATTTGCATCTGGAAGAGGAGCGCCCGGACATCACCCGGGCGTTTCTGGATCTGCTCCACGGCCGCGCCCGTGGCGCCCAGGCGTTGTACATTCTGGGCGACTTCTTCGAAGCCTGGATTGGCGACGATGGGATGACACCGTTCCAGCGCTCGATCTGCGCCGCACTGCGCGAACTGAGCGACAGCGGCACCCCGATTTTCATCATGCACGGCAACCGCGATTTCCTGATCGGCAAGGCGTTCTGCAAAGCGGCAGGCGCAACGCTGCTCAAGGACCCGAGTGTCGTGCAGCTCGCCGGCGAACCCGTGCTGCTGATGCACGGCGACAGCCTCTGCACCCGCGACCTCGGCTATATGAAGCTGCGGCGCATCCTGCGCAACCCGATGGTGCTGTTCATCCTGCGCCACCTGCCCCTGCGCACCCGCCACCGGCTGGCACGCAAGCTGCGCAGTGAAAGCCGGGCGCAAACGCGCATGAAGGCCAACGACATTGTCGATGTGACCCCCGAGGAAGTGCCACGGGTCATGCAACACTTTGGCGTACGCACCCTCGTTCACGGCCACACCCACCGCCCCGCCATTCATAAGCTGCAGATTGGTGACCAGGCGGCCAGGCGCATTGTGCTGGGGGATTGGGACAAGCAAGGGTGGGCGCTGCAGGTGGATGGGCAAGGCTTTCAACTGGCGGCGTTTGACTTCGTCAACCCGCAGTTGGCATTGCCTGGCGCCTAAACGTCAAACACCACCTATTGATTTAAACAGAGATCAAAATGTGGGAGGGGGCTTGCTCCCGATAGCAGCGGGTCAGTCAGCCAATCTGTAACTGACCCACCGCTATCGGGAGCAAGCCCCCTCCCACATTGGATTGCATTCCAACCTCTGCGGGTCAATGCCCGGACGCCTCCGGCCCGGCCTTGGCGCCAAACGGCGGCTTGGCCAGCCACACCAGCAGCATCAACCCCACGAAGACCCACCCCATCAACGTGAAGTAATCCACGGTAGACATCATGTACGCCTGGCTGGTGAGAATCTGGTCCAGTTGCGCATAGGCCTTGTGCCCTGCCCCACCCAGCGCCTGCACGGCATCGCGCGTGGTCGAGTCATAGACGGTCATGTTCTCGCTCATGTAGGCATGGTGCTGGTCCGCCCGGCGAATCCAGATCCAGGTGGTCAGCGACGCCGCAAAGCTGCCGCCCAGGGTCCGCAGGAAGGTCGCCAGACCGGCGCCGTCGGCAATCTGCTGCGGCGGCAGGTCGGACATCAGGATGCTCAAGGTCGGCATGAAGAACAGCGCCACGCCGATACCCATGAACAACTGCACCAGGGCGATGTGCTGGAAATCCACCTCGTTGGTGAAGCTCGCACGCATGAAACAGCTCAAGCCCATCGCCAGGAATGACAGCCCCGCCAGCAGGCGCAGGTCGAACTTGTGCGCGTACTTGCCCACGAACGGCGACATCAGCACCGGCAGAATACCGATCGGCGCCACCGCCAAGCCGGCCCAGGTGGCGGTGTAGCCCATCTGGGTCTGCAGCCATTGCGGCAGGATCAGGTTGATGCCGAAGAAACCCGCATAGCCGCCGACCAACACAATGGTGCCGATACGGAAGTTGCGGTAGGCAAACAAGCGCAGGTTGACCACCGGGTGCTTGTCGGTCATTTCCCAGATGACGAATACCGCCAGGGCGATCACCGAAATGGCCGCACCGATGATGATGAAGTTGGACTCGAACCAATCCAGGTCATTGCCCTTGTCGAGGATGATCTGCAAGGCGCCGACGCCGACGATCAGGCTGAGCAGCCCGACGTAATCCATCGGTTGGTGGCTGGTCTGCACCGGGCGTTTCTTGAGCTGCGAACGCACCACCATCACCGCAAAGATGCCGATGGGCACGTTGATGAAGAAGATCCATGGCCAACTGTAGCTGTCGGTGATCCAGCCGCCGAGGATCGGCCCGGCAATCGGCGCCACCACCGTGACCATCGCCAGCAACGCCAGAGCCATGCCGCGCTTGGCCGGCGGGTACACCGCAATCAGCAAGGTTTGCGTCATCGGGTACAGCGGCCCGGCAACCAGGCCCTGCAGCACGCGAAAGCCGATCAACTCGGGCATCGAGGTGGAAATACCGCACAGGAACGACGCCAGCACGAACAGCAGGGTCGCCCACAGAAACAGCTTCACTTCGCCGAAGCGCCGGCTCAACCAACCGGTGAGCGGCAAGGCAATGGCGTTGCTCACCGCAAACGAAGTAATGACCCAGGTGCCCTGCTCCGAACTCACGCCCAGGTTGCCGGAAATGGTCGGCAACGCCACGTTGGCGATGGTGGTGTCGAGCACCTGCATGAAGGTCGCCAGCGACAGCCCGATGGTGGCCATCACCAGGCTGGGCGGCGTGAACGAGGCGTTATTGCTCATCAGCGTTGCGCAGCCTTGGGAGCGGCGACGCTGTTGTCATGGATCAACTGGTTGATCATGGCATCGGCTTCGGCCAATTGGCGGTCATACACGTTGGTGGTGAACGACGCCTTCTGCGGCGCCTGTTGCGCCAGCACCGGGCCGCTCTGGTCATGCAGGTCCACGTTGACCACAGTACTCAAGCCGACCCGCAACGGGTGCTTGGCCAGCTCTTCGGCGTTGATATGGATGCGCACCGGCACCCGCTGCACGATCTTGATCCAGTTGCCGGTGGCGTTCTGCGCGGGCAGCAAGGCAAACGCGCTGCCAGTGCCGGCGCCCAGGCTGTCGACGGTGCCGCTGTACTTCACATCGCTGCCGTAAATGTCCGATTCGATATCCACCGGCTGGCCGATGCGCATATCACGCAGCTGGGTTTCTTTGAAGTTGGCATCGATCCACAGCTGGTCCAGCGGAATCACCGCCATCAGCGCGGTACCCGGTTGCACGCGCTGGCCCAGTTGCACGGTGCGCTTAGCCACATAGCCTGTGACCGGTGCGATCAAGGTGCTGCGCGCATTGGCCAGGTACGCCTGGCGCAGTTGCGCGGCGGCGGCCTGCACATCCGGGTGGGACGAAATCACCGTGTCATCCACCAGGGCATTGCTGGTTTTGAGTTGCTGCTCAAGGTTGGTCAAGGCGTTTTTGGCGGCGGTCAGGCTGTCACGGGCGTGGGACAATTCTTCCTGGGAGATCGCCCCGCCCTGAGCCAGGGTCTTACGCCGGTTGTAGTTGTCCTGGGCGGTCTGCACGTCCGCTTTCTGCGCGTTGACCTGGGCTTTCATCCCATCGACGTTGCTGTACAAACCGCGAACCTGGCGCACAGTACGGGCCAGGTTGGCCTGGGCACTTTGCAGGCCGACGGCGGCGTCGTTGGGATCGAAGTTCACCAGCACCTGGCCTTCGTGGACCAGGTCGCCATCATCGGCGCCGATACTGACCACGGTGCCGGTGACCAGCGGGGTGATTTCCACCACGTTGCCATTCACGTAGGCGTCATCGGTGCTTTCGTTGAAGCGCCCGTAGAACTCGTACCAGGCCCAGACGCCGACGACGCCAAGGATGACGATCAGCGCCAGGCCGATCAGCATGACTTTGCGTTTGCGCGGGTTGTTGTCTTTGGTTTGTTCGGGTGCGGTGTTGCTGTCGGCAGTGGCCATGACAAATACCTCAAATTATTCCGTGCGGTTGGCTGGGGTGGTCGCGGCCACGTTGCTGGCGTTGAACCCGCCACCCAGGGCCTGCATCAATTGAATCGACAGATCGATCTGCGCAGCATTCAAGGTCGCCAACTGACGCTGGGCCTGCAGCAATTGCTGCTCGATGCTGAGCACATCCAGATAGTTACCGATGCCTGAGCTGTAGCGCTGCACACCGGTGTCGTAAGACTGCTGGGCGATGTCGGCGGCGTGTTGCTGCGCCTGGATCTGCCGCCCGGTGTCGCGCAGTTGCGACAGGGTGCTGCCGATATCGCCCAGGGCTTGCACCAGGGTTTTGTTGTACTGGGCCACGGCCAGGTCGTAATCGGCGTCGCGGGCGTCGAGGTCGGCGCGCAGGCGGCCACCGTCGAAGATCGGCAGCGATATCGTCGGCGCGATATTGAAGAAGCGACTGGCCGAACCGAACATGGCGTCGCCCAACAACGATTCGGCGCCGGCGCTCGCACTCAGGTTGAGGTTGGGGTAGAAACGGGTCTTGCTGGCGGTGATGTCCTTGCTCGCAGCTTCCACCCGCCAGCGCGCGGCGACCAGGTCCGGGCGCCGGCCGAGCAGCTCGGCGGGCAACACCGACGGCACGGCGACCGCCGTGGGTTTCAATACATTCGGGCGCGCCAGTTCGTTGCCACGGTCCGGGCCTTTACCGAGCAGCACGGCCAGGGCGATCTTGGCGCTTTGCAGTTGTTTTTCCGCATCGATCAACTGCGACTGGGAGCTGGCTTCCAGGCTTTCGGTTTGCTGGTATTGGTATTCGCTGTCGATGCCGGAACTCAGGCGGCGCTTGCTCAGGTCGAGCATCTGGCGGGTGCGCTTGAGGTCGTCGGCAGCCAGGTCACGCACGATATGCGCCTGGCCCAGATCGCTGTAGGCCTTGGCGACGTTGGCGGCCAGGGTCAGGCGCGCGGCCTGCTGGTCGACTTCGGCGGCGCGGGCCTGGCCCAGGGCGGCTTCCCAGGCGGCGCGCTGGCCGCCCCACAGGTCGAAGTTGTAATTGAAGCTGGCGCCGATGTTGCGCACCGTCGAATAGGCATCGCCCTCCCCGCGCGGGTCCTGGTCCTTGGCCAGCCGCGAACGGCTGACACCAGCGCTGGCATCCACGGTGGGCATGCGCGCGGCGTTGGCGGCATAGGCCGCAGCTTCGGCCTGGTGCGCACGGGCACTGGCGACCTGCATGTCGGGGCTGTGTTGCAGGGCCTCCTGGATCAGGCCGTCGAGCTGTGGGTCGCCGAGGCTTTTCCACCAGTCGGCGGCCGGCCAGGCGGCGCTGGAAAGGCTCACACTGCTCAGGGATTTGCCGGTGTGCAAGCTATTGGCGTCGAGGCGTTTGCCTTGGGTATCAAGGCCGCTGTAGTTGGCACAACCGGCCAACGTCATCGCCATCAGCACCAGACTGAATGCGCGTGTGTTCATCATTGTCCTACCCGCTGAAGGGTGATGGGATCACCCGCAGCTATCAGAATTTTCTTGAGGATCCGCTCCAAGGTTTCCAGCTCGCCCGCCTCAAGCACACCGGCCAGTTGGTTAAGGGCCTGGGCACCGATCTGCGGCAGCATGTCTGCCAGGCGCTGGCCGTCGGCGGTGAGCACCAACTGCACCTGGCGGCGGTCCAGGTCGGAACGCTTGCGGCTGAGCAGCTTTTTCTGCTCCAGCCGGTCGAGCATGCGCGTCATCGAGCCGCTGTCCAGGGACAGGTTGCGACATAGCTCGGCCGGTGTGTCGACACCGAACTGGGCCATGATGATCAACACCTTGAACTGCGCGGCGGTAATGCCGTGGGGTTCCATATGGGTGTCGATGATGCGGTCCTTGAGGATCGCAGCGCGGCCCAGCAACAGCCCGAGATGGCAGTTGTGGAAGTTTTCAGGGGTGAAATGCGGCATCGGAAGTCACCTTATTACTGCCTAGGCAGTGAATGTGTGACGAGATATTACTGCTTAGGCAGCGAATGTCAAATGGAATAGTTAGGTTGCTTGGTAATCACATGAAAACTTGAGTGAAATACATACCAATGTGGGAGGGGGCTTGCTCCCGATAGCGGTGGGTCAGGTACAGATTAGCTGACTGACACACTGCTATCGGGAGCAAGCCCCCTCCCACATTTTTGACCACGCGGTGTTTAGAAATCGCGCTTGTAGAAGATGTCCAGCGAACTGGCGACGCCCGTGGCTACTTCCAGGTACACCTTCTTGCTCAGCAGGTAGCGCAACGCGATGGTGTTGGCCGGTTCGAACACCCCAACCCCGTAACGCAGGCTGAGTTTTTCGTTGATCTTGCCGCTGGCCACCACCGCCGTGCTGTTGCCGCTGCCTTGGGTATCCAGGTCGAAATCCTGGATGCCCAACTTGGTGGCGATGTCCGAGGTCACTCCGGCGCTGCCCATCAGGCCCAGGCCCAGGGCGGCTTCGGCGAGCATGTTGTTGTCTTCACCGTTGTTGGTGCGCGAACGCCCCAGCACCAGGTAGGACAACGCGTCTTCCTGGGCCATGGCGGGCTCGGAGAAGATCTGCGTGGTCGGCTGCTCGGCGCTGCCGCTCAACCGAATGCCGGCGGTGACCGTGCGGGAGGACTCGGTGGTCACGCGTACCGCCTCGATATCCAGGAACGGCTGATCCAACGGCCCGGCGAACAACAGGCGCGCACGGCGCACATTCAGGCGCTGGCCGTAGGCCCGGTAACGGCCATCGTTGAGCCACAGTTCGCCACGGGTGTCCATGTTGTCGCCGATATGCACATGGCCTTGCACTTTGGCGGTGAGGCCGAAGCCGGCGAAGTTGAGTTGGTCTTCGCCCACTTCCACGTCGATATCCATGGCCATCGCCATCGGCGGCTTGCCCTCTTCGGTCTGGCTGCCGACGATCACCGTGTCATCGGACACCTTGACCGTCGACGGCGGCAGCTCGCGCACGGTGATATCGCCGCGCGGGATGTGCACCTTGCCGGCAATCGCCAGCTTGTCGTCCTTGAGGCTGATCTTCAGGTCGGGCGCCACTTCCAGTACGGCATAGGGCTCGACCGTCACCGGCAGTTGCGAACCCTTGAGGCTCAGGTCCACCACCAGCGCGCGGCCCCAGTCGATCTGGCCCTTGAGACTGCCCTGCCCGGCCTTGCCACTGTGCCAGGCGCCATTGAGCTGCACGCTTTCGCCGGCAATCAGCGCTTGCACGTTCAGGCCTTCCAGGCTCACTGGCAGCTCGGGCCCGGAGATTTCGCCATCGACCAGATTGACGCTGCCGTTGACCTGGGGTGCGAGCAAGCCGCCGGAAATCCGCCCGTTGCCATTGAGCTTGCCGCTGAGTTTTTCCACCATCGGCACAAACGGCCGGGCTACCGCCAGGTCCAGCCCGGTGAGACTGAAATTGCCGGTGATCGGCTTGTTGGCCGGCAGCGGATTGATCTGCGCCTGCAACAGCAACTCGCCGAGCTTGCCGCCACGGAAGTTCAACTGGGTGTCGATGCGCTTGGGGTTGAGGGTGGTTTCCAGCTTGAGGGTGTCGTACGGGAAATCCAGCCACTGGTGCTTGTCCTTGACGCGCAGGGTGCCGCCACCCGCGTCCACCGACACCACGCCTTTGGGGCCGCTGGCCGGCAGATCGAGCTGCACGTCAGCATTGAGCCTGCCCTGCCAGGCGAAGTCTTTGGGCAAAAAGGCCGCGAGGCTGTCGAGGGGGAATTGCTTGAGGTGGTAACGCAGCTTCGGCTCGGGCATCAGGCGCTGGTCTTCGCCGCACAGGCTGGCGCCACCGGACACCCAGCAATGGGCGGCAAAGGTCAGCTTGCCATCGGCCAGGCGCTCGATTTTCGCCGGGGCTTGCAGCCTCCAGTCCTGGCCACCCGCTTGCACGTCACCATTGGCCAGGCGCCCGCGCCAGTTGCCTTTATCGAGGTTGCCGTCCAGGGCCAGGGCCAGCTTGAGCAAAGGACCGGCCAGATCCAGCTGGACCTTCTGGCTCTTGATATCACCCTGGGCGCTGGCGGTGAGGGTACCGACCTGGGTCTCGCCGCTCTGGATGCCGCTGCCCTTGAGGTCGATCCTGGCGCGCTGGGCGCTGTCCAGTGTCGCGTCGAGGCTGAGGTTTTGCAGGCGATTGTCGGCCAATGCCAGTTGCTGGCCCTTGAGGTTGAGCTTGCCTTGCGGCGCCTTCAAAGTGCCGGTGACATCGACGCGGCCGTTGATCTGCCCACGCAGTTGCGGCCAGAGCTGGGCCAGGCGGGCCAGCTTGATGTCGATCTGCCCGGCCAGGCGTTGCTGCAGGCTACCGCTGCCGTTGATGCGGTTGTCGCCTAAGCGGATGTCCAGGTTGGCGAGGGTCCATTGTTCGCCCGCGCCTTCGGCCTTGGCGGCCAGCACGGCGGTTTGCCCGCGCAGACGGCCCTTGAGGTCGAGGTCGGCGTTGAGCTTGAGTTGCCCGTTTCTGAATTCGCCTTTGCTGCGCAGCGCCCCAGCCAGGGTGCCGGGCAATTCGGCGACCCAATAGGCCGGGTTCAACGCGGTCAAATCCAACGCGGTGTCCCAGGCGATGCCGTCCGCGAACTGTACGTTCAAACGGCCTTCGGCCTTGCCCTGGCCGGCCGTCAGCTTCAGCTCGGGCAGGAAGATTTGCTTGAGGTCGCCACTGAACGGTGTAACCACGTTGAACTTGCCCGCCGGGCCGTCGAGATCGGCCTTGAGGTTGCCCAGGTAGTTGCCGTCTTTATAGGAAACTTCACCGTTGAAGGTGCGCAAGGTCACCTGCGGTTCGTCGATCAGCGGGTACAAACGATGCCAGGGGAAGTCCAGCCAGGCGACCTTGGCATCGGCACTGAAGCCTTGTTGCCAGTCCAGGTTGGCGCTGAGCTTGAGGCTTTGCTGGTCGCCGGCTGTCAGGTCCAGGCCGGCGATCTGTGCGCCCTTGGCGTCGACCTTGCCTTGCAGCAGCAGGTCCACCGGGCCTTTTTCCGCCGGCAGTACCGCTTTGCCCAGCAATTGGTAACCGTGTTTCAGGTCGCCCTCGGCGCTCAGGTCCAATTGATTGAGTTGCAGGGTGTCGGGCAGGTCGGCGCTGGGTTTGAAGGCGTCTGCGGTGATGCGCAATTGCGCCGGCAGATTGTCCACCAGCGGCTGCAACTCGCCACTGAGCTTGGCCGGCAGATAGCCGCTGCTGTCGGCGTCGAGCTTGAGGGTCTTGAGCAAGTCGCCATCGACCTTGAGGGCCACCGTCCAAGGTGCGCCGCCCGGCGCGTAAGGCAGGCTGAGATTACCGCTGGCCGTCAAAGGCCAATCGCCGACGGGTTGCAGCAGGCCGGCGAGGTCCAGCACCAGGCCGTCCCGTTGCAGGTGCACGGCGTCGATCTGCATACCTGCGGAGGTCCAGTGCGCCGCCAGTTGCAGGCCCTTGAGTTCTTCACTGCCGTTGAACAACAGGCTACCGACGCGAACGTCGCCCAACTGGATGGCCAGCGGCAGTTTCAGGTCGGGCAACGCGATGGGCCCGCTGCTGCTCGCTTCGGCGCTGGGGGGAAATTGCAGGCTGACCCGCTCCACATCCAGGCGATCGATACACAGGGTCATACGCAACAGGCACCCCGGCGACCACTCAAACGTGGGCGCATCAAGTTCGACGCGGCTGCTGTCTTGCTGCCATAGCAGGTGATCGGCGCTCCACTGTCCGCTCAGGCGCCCCTGGAAGTTTTCCAGGCTCAAACCCGGCACCTGGCCCAGTGTCCAGCGACTGCCCGCCTGGGTTCCCAATACCGACCACAGCGCCAGGACCACCACGGCGAGGATGGCCATCAGGACCAGCCCCGCTATTTTCAAACCACGCATCACAGCTCAGGCCCCATGGAAAAGTGCAATCGAATGCCGCCCGGATCTTCCAGGGCATGGGCCAGGTCGAGGCGGATCGGGCCAACCGGCGAGACCCAGCGCACGCCCACACCCACACCGGTTTTCAGGCTGGGCATTTCCAGGGTATTGAACGAGTTGCCCTGGTCGATAAACGTCGCGATCCGCCATTTGTCGGCGATGGAATATTGATACTCGGCACTCAGCGCCACCATATAGCGGCCGCCGATGCGGTCACCGCGATCGTTTTCCGGTGACAGGGTCTGGTATTCATAGCCGCGCACGCTCTGGTCGCCACCGGCAAAGAAGCGCAGCGACGGCGGCACCGACTTGTAGCCGTTGGTGGCACTGCCGCCCACCTGCGCGCGGCCCAGGAACCGGTGGTTATCCCACAAGGTGGTCAAGCCCTTGATCGTGGCCGTGCCGTACAGCAGATTGGTGTCGGAACCGAGCCCTTCCTTGGCGACCTTGCTGTCGAACATCAGGCGATAACCGTTGTGCGGATCGATGCGATTGTCGCTGCGCAGGTAGGAGTAGCTGATCCCCGGCATCACCAGGTTGCTCAGGCCCGAGTCATTGCCCAGGCGGTACTCTTCACGCTGGTATTTGAGCGAGATAACCCGTGTCCAGCCACTGGGCAATTTACTGTGCCATTCGGGCCCGACGGTGAGCAGCTTGCTCAGGGTGTCGGTGTTGGCCAGCTCTTCATTCTGGTAACCGCCGGCGAAGCGCAATTTGTCGGTGAGCGGTGGGTCGAGCGGAACGTCATACCACAGGCCGACGTTCTGCCGTGGCGCCGAAAGCTCGGCCTCCCAGCCATAACTGTGGCCCTGGGGATTGACCCAGTGCCGCGTCCAGTTGGCCTTGCCGCGCGGGCCGACGTCCGTCGAAAAACCCAGGCCCAGGCCCATCGTGCGTGGCTTGCGCGTGTCCAGTTGCACGGCCACCGGAATTACGTCGTTGGTCGAGGCCGTGGGGCTGGCGTCCACGCGCACGCTGTCGAAGAAGCCACTGCCTTGCAGGTTCTGGTTGAGTTCGGCGATCAGTTCGGAGTCGTAAGGGGTGCCACTTTCAAAGGGCACCATGCGTTGCAGCAGTTCTTCATCGAATGGAGTGTCGCCGCTAAAGCTGACCTTGCCCATGCTGTAGCGTGGGCCGCTGTCGTAAACCAGCTCGATATCGGCGACGCCTGCCTGGGGATCGACGGAGAGTGTCTGACGCGTAAAGCGCCCGCTGAAAAAGCCGTAGCGCGAGGCCTGGTTCTGGATCAGACGCTTGGCATCATCGTAATGGCCGTGGTTGAGCACCGCGCCGGGCTTGAGATCGTCACTGGCAGGCACGCGAAACGCCTTGAGGTTCGCCGCCGGGCCGTCGACCCGCAGGGTGACGTTGCGCAAATGCACGGGCTCGCCGGGGTCGATGGTGAGAATCAGGCGCGGGTTCTTGCCGCCCTGCACATCGCTGGCGATCTGTGGCTGATAGAAGCCCAGGGCCTGGGCCGCTTTGCGCGCCTGCTCCTCGGCGCCACGGCTGAACCGCAGCAGCGCTTCTTCATCACGATCGCCCACCCCGCCGATGTAGCCTTCGATGTTGGCTTTCAGCGCGTCGTTAGAGGGCTTGATCCGCACGTCCAATTCGCTTTGCGCCCATGCGCCGCAGCTTGTGAACAGCAGGATCAAGCCGCTGGTAAATCTTCCTGGAAACTTCATAGGCGCGGATGCTACACGAGCGAGAGAGGAACTTTGAACCCGGATTTGTCTGAATAATCCTGTCTCAAGTCGCTGCAGCACTTAACGGCTGGGGGTTGGGATGGAAAAACACATGCTCCAGTACAGGTCCTACGGCAATTTCACCGATTTCCTCATAGCCCTGGCGCTTATAGAACTCCAGGTAACGGGAATTGCCCGTGTCGAGCACCACGCCCGATGAGTGCGGGTCTTCGGCGCACCAATTGTGAACCGCTTCAAGCAATTGTTCGCCGTAGTGGTGGCCCTGCAATTGCGGGTGAATGCCCAGCAATGGCAACACATGCACCGACTCGCTGGGCAGGCACGCCAGGACGGCCTGATGGTATTCAAGATAACGCCGCGTGCCGCGTACTCCGGTGCTCAGCCACATGCGGATTTGCCAGGCCCAGCTCTCGGTGATGCCCAGGCGCCGTTGCGGCGGGGCGATCAGGGCAACGCCGACCAGACGGTCGTCGACGAACAGGCCAATGGCCGGAAGCTTCTGGAAAAAATGCTGCTTGACCAGCTCGCGCACGGTGGCGCGCACCCGCTGTTCATAACCGGGGCGCTCGGCTTCGAAGATGTAGGCGAAGGTCGGTTCGTGACGGTAGGCCTGGTACAGCAGGGAACGCGCTTCGCGGGAATAGCCGCTATTGAGCACACGGATTTCGGCAGCGGCCGTCGAAGTGTCAGGCATAACAGTCAATCTCCTGGACGCCACTCAAAAAGGTGGCGTTCTTATGGGTACGAACCTGCGCAGCGCCAGTCGTTCCCAGACATTAGCAGTGCATACGCCCTACCGCCACGCTGGCCCCCGTCCGACTTGTCGGCTAGCATCGCCCTTTTGCCAGACTGGACCGCCGACCATGAAAATCGTCTCCTTCAATATCAACGGGCTGCGTGCCCGCCCTCATCAGCTGGCGGCGCTGATTGAAAAGCATCAACCGGATGTCATCGGCCTGCAGGAAACCAAGGTCCACGATGACCAGTTCCCGTTGGCCGAAGTCCAGGCGCTGGGCTATCACGTTTATTACCATGGCCAGAAAGGCCATTACGGCGTGGCCCTGCTGTCGCGCAAAGAGGCGTTGAGCCTGCACAAAGGCTTTGCCAGCGATGAAGAAGACGCCCAGCGCCGTTTCATCTGGGGCACCTTCGCCGACGAGAACGGCCACCCGGTCACTGTCATGAACGGCTACTTTCCCCAAGGCGAAAGCCGTGACCACCCCACCAAATTCCCGGCCAAGCAGCGTTTCTATGAAGACCTGCAACAGCTGTTGGAGAGCCAGTTCAGCAATGACCAGGCACTGGTGGTGATGGGCGACGTGAATATTTCCCCGCAGGACTGCGACATCGGCATCGGCGCCGACAATGCCAAACGCTGGCTGAAAACCGGCAAGTGCAGCTTCCTGCCGGAAGAGCGCGAATGGATGGCCCGTCTGAAAAACTGGGGCCTGGTGGACAGCTTCCGGCACTTGAACCCTGAGGTGACCGACCGCTTCAGCTGGTTCGATTACCGCAGCCGTGGCTTTGAGGATGAGCCCAAGCGCGGGCTGCGCATCGACGTGATCATGGCCTCCAACGGCCTGGTGCCTCGGCTCAAGGACGCGGGAGTGGATTACGATTTGCGCGCGTTGGAAAAACCGTCGGACCATGCGCCGATCTGGTTGGAGCTGAGCTGATTTCTCTGACTCTACTCGGTCAATGTGGGAGGGGGCTTGCTCCCGATAGCAGTGTGTCAGCCAGCTGATCTGTAGCTGATACACCGCCATCGGGAGCAAGCCCCCTCCCACATTTTGCCCCATGGTGTGTCAGTCACATTGCTGCAATCCAACTGACTTAATCTCGCGGCACTCCCTTTGGCTGACGAAGGTGTCGGCATGATGCTGCGCGTTCTATTACTGCTGGCCCTTTTCCCTTTCTTCGCAGTGTCCGCCCCGCTGCCCCTGCCTGACCAAGGCCCGGCATTGCGTATCCAGGGCTCCAACACCATTGGCGCGGGTTTGGTCCCGGCATTGGTCAGGGGCTTGATGGAGCAGCAGGGTTTGCAAGGCGTGCAGAGCGAACCCGCCGAGAGCGCCAATGAACAGCGTGTGACCGGCAAGACCCATGAGGGCAAGACCGTGAGGGTCGACGTCGCCGCCCATGGTTCCAGCACCGGGTTTGCCGCGCTGAAAAACCACAGCGCTGACTTGGCCGCCTCGTCCCGCCCGATCAAGGACAGCGAACGGCTAGACCTCGCGCCCCTCGGCGACCTGAAAAGCCCCGGCGCCGAACACGTGATTGCCATTGATGGCCTGGCGATCATCCTTAACCCGCGTAATCCGCTGAACAGCCTCAACACCGAGCAACTGGCGCAGATTTTCAATGGCGAGATCAGCACCTGGGAAACACTCGGCGGCAGTGGCGCAGCTATTCATCTGTATGCGCGGGACGATCAGTCCGGCACCTATGACACTTTCAAGGAGCTGGTGCTGAACCGACGCGGCAAACCGCTGGCCGCGTCAGCCCAGCGTTTCGAGTCCAGCGAAGCGTTGTCCGATGCGGTCAGCCAAGACCCCCAAGGCATCGGTTTCATCGGCCTGCCCTACGTCCGCCAAGCCAAGGCCGTGGCGATTGTCGATGGCGACTCGCAACCGATGCCGGCGCTGAACAGCCTGATCGCCACCGAGGATTACCCGCTGTCACGGCGGCTGTACTTTTATCTGCCACCGGCGACGCGTAATCCTTGGGCCAAAGCCTTGGTGGACTTTGCCCAGAGCGATCAGGGCCAGGCGATCGTGGCGGCCAACGGCTTTGTAGCCCAGCACGTGCAGGCGATTGGCGTAGCCCCACGCGCCTCGATGCCCGAGGCGTATCAGGCGATTGCGCGCAACGCCCAGCGCTTGACGGTGAATTTTCGCTTCGAGGAAGGCAGCGCCAGCCTGGACAACAAGGCGCGCCAGGATGTGCAGCGGGTGGTGGCGTATCTGCAAAGCCACGACAAACTGCACAAGCAGGTGACGCTGGTGGGCTTCGGCGATGCCAAGAATGATCCGCAGCGGGCGGCCTTGCTGTCCAAGTTGCGGGCCATGGCGGTACGCAGGGAACTGGTGAAAAGCGGCGTGGTGCTGCGCGATATTCGCGGGTTTGGCGCGCAGATGCCGGTGGCGGCAAATACCGAGGATGAGGGACGGATCAAGAATCGGCGGGTGGAGGTTTGGGTGTACTGAATCTTGGGGTTTGTGGTGCTTGGACTGGCCTCATCGGGAGCAAGCCCCCTCCCACATTTTGACTGTATTCACAAATCTAAGTGTGGGAGGGGGCTTGCTCCCGATGGCAGGCGACGCGGTGCTACTGCCCGCCGCGCATCAACTCCTTGGGCACATACTTGCCAATCTCGAACTTGCCGATCGCCGCGCGGTGCACTTCGTCCGGGCCGTCGGCCAGGCGCAGGGTGCGTTGCATGGCGTACATATAGGCCAGCGGGAAGTCATTGGACACACCGGCACCGCCGTGAATCTGGATCGCACGGTCGATCACCTTCAGCGCCACGTTCGGCGCGACCACCTTGATCTGGGCGATTTCGCTTTTCGCGACTTTATTGCCCACGGTGTCCATCATGTACGCCGCTTTCAAGGTCAGCAGCCGCGCCATATCAATCTCCATGCGCGAGTCGGCGATCTTGTCGATATTGCCCCCCAGGCGCGCCAGCGGCTTGCCGAATGCGCTGCGGCTGACCGAGCGCTTGCACATCAATTCCAACGCGCGCTCAGCCATGCCGATGGAGCGCATGCAGTGGTGGATACGGCCAGGGCCGAGGCGGCCCTGGGCGATCTCAAACCCACGACCTTCACCCAGCAGTACGTTTTCGTACGGCACGCGCACGTTGTCGAACAGCACTTCGGCGTGACCGTGGGGCGCGTCGTCGTAGCCGAACACCGGCAGCGGGCGCAGGATTTTTACGCCGGGGGTGTCCACCGGCACCAGGATCATCGAATGCTGTTGGTGGCGTGGCGCATCCGGGTTGCTCAGGCCCATGAAGATCAGGATCTTGCAGCGCGGGTCGCAGGCGCCGGAGGTCCACCACTTCTTGCCGTTGATCACCCATTCATCGCCCTGGCGTTCGGCGCGGGCGGCCATGTTGGTAGCGTCCGAGGAGGCCACGTCCGGCTCGGTCATGGCGAAGGCGGAACGAATCTCACCGCGCAGCAGCGGTTCAAGCCAGCGTTGTTTCTGCTCTTCATTGGCGTAGCGCACCAGCACTTCCATGTTGCCGGTGTCGGGGGCGGAGCAATTGAACGGTTCCGGGCCCAACAGCGAGCGGCCCATGATTTCGGCCAGCGGTGCGTATTCGAGGTTGCTCAGGCCGGCGCCCAGCTCGGATTCCGGCAGGAACAGGTTCCACAACCCTTCGGCTTTGGCCCGGGCTTTGAGTTCTTCCATGATCGCGGTGGGCTGCCAGCGGTCACCTTCGCTGACCTGGCGTTCGAACACCGGCTCGGCCGGGTAGACGTAAGCGTCCATGAATGCGCTGACGCGTTCACGCAGTTCCTGAACCTTGGGCGAATAGGCGAAATCCATGAGCAGCTCCCTTCTCTGAGAGGTTGTTTAAGTCATGCAATCGATGCTAGAACAGCGCTGATAATTTACCTAGCCTATTCTCGGCGTGTATTAACATTCATCACCGATATATGATCGGCGTATGAATACCTAACAATAAGAGTGCAACGACATGAATCTGAGCAAGGTCGACCTCAACCTCTTTATCGTCTTCGACGCGATCTATACCGAAGCCAACCTGACCCGCGCCGGGCAGATTGTCGGCATCACCCAGCCGGCGGTGTCCAATGCGCTGGCACGCCTGCGCGAGACCTTCAACGACCCGCTGTTCGTGCGCACCGCCCAGGGCATGGTGCCCACGCCGATGGCACAGAACATCATCGGCCCGGTGCGTAATGCGTTGTCGTTGCTGCGGGTTTCAGTGCAGGAAAGCCGGATTTTCAATCCGCAACAGGCGGCCAAGACCTACCGCATCAGCATGACCGACCTGACCGAAGCGGTCATTCTGCCAGCGCTGTTCCAGCGCCTGCGTCGCCTGGCGCCGACGGTGGTCATCGAGAGTTTTTTGTCCAAACGCCGCGAAACCACCAAGGAGCTGGCCGCCGGGCGCCTGGACTTTGCCGTGGATGCGCCGCTCAACACCGACCCGCAGGTGCGTCACGTCAAGCTGATGGAAGACCGCTACGTGTGCGCCATGCGCAAGGGCCATCCGATGGCAGGCAAGGACAAATTCACCCTGGATGACTACCTGTCCCTGACCCATATCCATATTTCCAGCCGCCGCAACGGCCTGGGCCATGTCGACCTGGCCCTGGGCAAGATGGGCATCCAGCGCAAGATCGCCCTGCGCTCCCAGCACTACCTGATGGCGTCGCAGGTATTGCAGCAGACCGACATGGTCATGACCGTGCCCGAACGCTTCGCCCGCCGCCATGAACTGCACTGGTTCAACCTGCCGGTCAATGACGTGCCAGCGGTGGAAACCCACCTGTACTGGCACGAAAGCACCGACCAGGACCCGGCCAACCGCTGGATGCGTGAGCAGATGATCGAGTTGTGCCAGCAGGTAACCGCCCACGAAAAAAAGCTGGATAAACAACAAGCCTGAGGTGGAGGAGTTCCCCTGTGGGAGGGGGCTTGCCCCCGATGGGCTGCGCAGCAGTCCTTGACGTTTACGTCAACCTGACATTAGCTTAGCGCCAAGACCTTCCTGAGCACCGCCATGAGCACCACCTACAGCATCTCCGACCTTGCCCGCGAGCTCGATATCACCACCCGCGCCATTCGCTTCTATGAGGAACAAGGCCTGCTGGCCCCGGAACGTCGGGGCCAGGAACGTATCTACTCGGCGCGGGACAAGGTCAGCCTCAAGCTGATTCTGCGCGGCAAGCGCATCGGCTTCTCCCTGGCTGAATGCCGCGAGCTGATCGAACTCTATGACCCCACCAGCGGCAACCACATCCAACTCAACAGCATGCTCGCAAAAATCGCTGAACGCCGCGAGCAGCTCGAGCAACAGTTGCTGGATATCGAACAGATGAAGCTGGAACTGGACACCGCCGAAGAGCGCTGCACCCAGGCCCTGGCAACTACCATGAGCCAGGCCGGCCATTGATCAGAAGGTAACCGTCATGTCCCTCCCCTCACACGTACGCCTGGTGGAAGTCGGCCCGCGCGACGGTTTGCAGAACGAAGCCCAGCCGATCAGCGTGGCCGACAAGGTACGGTTGGTGGACGCCTTGAGCGGCGCTGGCTTGAGCTATATCGAGGTCGGCAGTTTCGTGTCGCCCAAATGGGTGCCGCAGATGGCCGGCTCCGCCGAGGTGTTCGCGCAGATCCAGCGCAAGCCTGGCGTGACCTACGGTGCGCTGGCGCCGAACCTGCGCGGCTTTGAAGATGCGCTGGCGGCTGGGGTCAAGGAAGTCGCGGTATTTGCGGCGGCGTCCGAAGCGTTTTCCCAACGCAATATCAACTGCTCCATCAGCGAGAGCCTGGAGCGGTTTGCACCGATCATGGCGGCGGCCCGGCAGCATGGGGTCAGCGTGCGCGGGTATGTGTCGTGTGTGTTGGGTTGCCCCTATGAAGGCGAAATCGCCGCGCAGCAGGTCGCGGCGGTCGCCCGCGAACTGTATGCCATGGGCTGCTATGAAGTGTCCCTGGGCGACACCATCGGCACCGGCACGGCCGGCGCGACCCGGCGGCTGTTCGAGGTGGTCGGTGCACAGGTGCCGCGCGACAAGCTCGCAGGGCATTTCCATGACACCTACGGCCAGGCGATCGCCAATATCTACGCCAGCCTGCTGGAAGGTATCCAGGTATTCGACAGCTCTATCGCGGGCCTCGGCGGCTGCCCTTATGCCAAGGGCGCGAGCGGTAACGTCGCCACCGAGGATGTGGTGTACCTGCTCAATGGGCTGGGGATCGACACGGGTATCGACCTGGAGCGCTTGATTGACGCGGGCCAGCACATCAGCCAGGTGCTGGGACGGGCGAGCGGCTCACGGGTGGCGAAGGCGCGTAACGCCGGTTGAGTAGCACGGATGTGACAATGTGTTACCGCACGCCGACACAGCGGGTAACGAGGGAACAGAATCCGTCGCGTTTTTTGAAAGATATGACGTGCTAAAAAATCAACTGCTTGATTTTAAAGTAATTTAAAAAGTTGGCACGGCTTCTGCTATCTCTACTGCATAACAAAAATAAAAAGCGCCAAACCTAATAAAAATAAGACGAAACGACTCTGACATAACAAAAACAACACGGCAGAGACGCAGCTAACAGATTTTTTTGGAGAAGATGTGCTTCGCAGGGTACGGCATGCCGAAACCCGCAACCGGTCAGAGAAAAATAAAACTACCTCAGGTAGCTACCCACTGGTTGGATCGTTTACGAAGAAGCGGATCAGCGTTCAAAAAAATACGTTTGCTCTTGACCCCGGATGGGGGTCGCCAAAACAGCGGTAAAGGGTAACGGTTACCAAAAACAACAATAGACCGCCCCTCAATAATAAAAAAAGAGCACGCAACGACAAATTAAAGGGGACCTTCGGGTCCCCTTTGTGCTTTCTGGCTGATCATTCCCACGCTCTGCGTGGGAATGTCTCCTGTGACGCTCCGCGTCGCGCCAGCCGCTGCACGTTTCGGCTACTGCGCTAAGGTGACGCAGAGCGTCAGGGGCTGCATTCCCACGCAGAGCGTGGGAACGATCTATTGAGGGCGTGTTTGCAGCTCTTCAATCGAGATTTCGCGCATGCGGAATTTCTGGATCTTGCCCGTCACCGTCATGGAGAACGCGTCTACGAACTTGAAGTGCCTGGGCATCTTGAAGTGCGCGATGCGGCCCTTGCACCAGGTTTGCAGTTCCAGTTCGCTCGCCACATGGCCTGGGTGGAGTTTGATCCAGGCGACAATTTCCTCACCATAGCGCTCATCGGGGATGCCGATGACCTGCACATCGGCCACTGCCGGATGGGTGAAGAAAAACTCCTCAAGCTCGCGTGGATACACGTTCTCGCCACCGCGGATGATCATGTCCTTGTTGCGCCCGGCGATGCACACATAGCCATGCTCGTCCATGGTCGCCAGGTCACCGGTGTGCATCCAGCCCTCCGTGTCGACAGCATCGCGGGTGCCCTCGGGGTTGTTCCAGTAGCCGAGCATCACGCTATAGCCGCGCGTGCACAGTTCGCCTGTCTCACCGCGTGGCACCGTGTTGCCGTCAGCGTCGATGATCTTGTTTTCCAGCTGCGGCTGGGTGCGGCCCACGGTGGTCACGCGGCGTTCCAGGTCGTCATCCGCGCCGGTCTGCAACGACACCGGGCTGGTTTCGGTCATGCCATAGGCAATCTGCACTTCACTCATGTGCAACTGACCAATGACGCGGCGCATCACCTCGATCGGGCAGATCGACCCGGCCATGATCCCGGTACGCAGGCTGGATAAGTCGAATTCGCCAAGGCGCGGGTGATCGAGCAGCGCAATGAACATGGTCGGCACGCCGTACAAACCCGTGGCGCGTTCTTCGGCGACGGCGGTAAGCGTGAGCAGTGGGTCGAAGCCGTCATTGGGGTAGATCATGGTGGTGCCGTGGGTGATGCAACCGAGGTTACCCATCACCATGCCGAAGCAATGGTAAAGCGGCACCGGGATCACCAGGCGGTCGTGCGCCGTAAGGCCAAGGCTTTGGCCGACCATGTAGCCGTTATTGAGAATGTTGAGGTGACTGAGGGTGGCGCCCTTGGGGAAACCGGTGGTGCCGGAGGTGTACTGGATATTGACCGGTTGGTCGGCGTGCAGGCCGGCTTGGCGAGCGTGCAGTTGTTCAGGCGCAACCTGCGCCGCCAACGCCGGCAGGTGTGACCAAGGCAGGAATCCTGCGGGCGGGTCGGGGTCGAGACTGACGATGGCGCGCAGGTCAGGCTTGAGCGCCTGCAGCATGGCGTGGTAATCGGAGGTCTTGAACGAACCGGCGCACACCAGCCACGCGCAGCCGGATTGCTTGAGCACATATTCCAATTCACTGCTGCGGTACGCCGGGTTGATATTGACCAGGATCACCCCGAGCTTGGCGCTGGCGATCTGGCTGATGCACCACTGCGCGCAGTTGGGCGCCCAGATGCCCAGGCGGTCGCCGACCTGCATCCCCAGGGCCATGAACGCACGGGCATGCACGTCCACGGTCTCGGCCAGTTGCCGCCAGGTGTAGCGGCAGTGCTGATGACGCACCACCAGCGCTTCACCCTCGGGATAGCGTACGACAGTCCGATCAAAGGCCTGGCCAATGGTCTCGGCCAGCAAGGTCTTGTCCTGGGAGCCACGGCTGTAGCTCAGGTTCGGTTGATCCATAACGGCCCCTGTTGTCTTTTTTGTAGGTTGACGTAAACGTAAACTACGATTGACAGCGCCTCAACGCAAGCTTACGTTAACGTAAAGGTGAGCGCCCTCCTCCGCGGCTCGCCGACACAACAACAAAAGCTCACATTAAGGTGCCTGTCCATGAGTTACCCGTCCCTGAACTTCGCCCTCGGTGAGACCATCGACATGCTGCGCGACCAGGTGCAGGCCTTCGTGGCCAAGGAAATTGCACCCCGCGCCGCCCAGATCGACATCGACAACCTGTTCCCCGCCGACCTGTGGCGCAAGTTCGGCGATATGGGCCTGCTGGGCATCACCGTGCCGGAAGAGTACGGCGGTGCCGGCCTGGGTTATCTGGCGCACGTGGTAAGCATGGAAGAAATCAGCCGTGGCTCGGCCTCAGTGGCGTTGTCCTACGGCGCTCACTCCAACCTGTGCGTCAACCAGATCAACCGCAACGGCAGCCACGAACAAAAACTCAGGTACCTGCCCAAGCTGATCAGCGGCGAGCACATCGGTGCGCTGGCCATGAGCGAGCCGAATGCCGGCTCCGACGTGGTCTCGATGAAACTGCGCGCCGACAAGCAGGGTGACGCTTACGTGCTCAACGGCAGCAAGACCTGGATCACCAACGGGCCAGATGCCCACACCTACGTGATCTACGCCAAGACCGACCTGGAAAAGGGTGCCCACGGCATCACCGCGTTCATCGTCGAGCGTGACTGGAAAGGCTTCAGCCGCAGCAGCAAGTTCGACAAGCTGGGCATGCGAGGCTCCAACACCTGCGAGCTGTTTTTCGATGACGTGGAAGTGCCCGAGGAAAACATCCTCGGCGTGCTCGACGGCGGCGTGAAAGTGCTGATGAGCGGCCTCGATTACGAGCGCGTGGTGCTCTCCGGCGGCCCCACCGGCATCATGCAGGCCTGCATGGACCTGATCGTGCCCTACATCCACGACCGCAAGCAGTTCGGCCAGAGCATTGGCGAATTCCAGCTGATCCAGGGCAAGGTCGCCGATATGTACACCCAGCTCAACGCCAGCCGCGCCTACCTCTACGCGGTGGCCCAGGCCTGCGAGCGCGGTGAAACCACGCGCAAGGATGCGGCCGGGGTGATCCTCTATAGCGCCGAGCGCGCCACGCAAATGGCCCTCGATGCGATCCAGATCCTGGGCGGCAACGGCTACATCAATGAATTCCCCGCCGGGCGCCTGCTGCGGGACGCCAAGCTGTACGAAATCGGCGCCGGCACCAGTGAAATTCGACGGATGTTGATCGGTCGCGAACTGTTCAACGAAACCCGCTGAGGAACACGCCCATGGCCACCCTGCACACCCAGCTCAACCCACGCTCGGCGGAATTTATCGCCAACAGCGCGGCGATGCGCCAACAGGTCGACGCGCTCCATAACCTGCTCGCCCAGGTCCAACAAGGCGGCGGCGCCAAGGCCCAGGAACGCCACACCTCACGCGGCAAGCTGCTGCCGCGCGAGCGCATCGATCGCTTGCTCGACCCGGGCTCGCCGTTCCTCGAACTGAGCCAGTTGGCCGCCCATCAGGTGTATGGCGAAGACGTGCCGGCCGCCGGTGTGATTGCCGGCATCGGCCGCGTGGAAGGCGTCGAATGCATGATCGTCGCCAATGATGCCACCGTCAAAGGCGGCTCCTATTACCCGCTGACCGTCAAAAAGCACTTGCGCGCCCAGACCATCGCCGAGCAGAACCGCCTGCCGTGCATTTACCTGGTGGACTCCGGCGGAGCCAACCTGCCGCGCCAGGACGAAGTGTTCCCGGACCGCGAGCACTTCGGGCGGATCTTCTTCAACCAGGCCAATATGAGCGCCCAGGGCATCCCGCAGATTGCCGTGGTGATGGGCTCGTGCACGGCCGGTGGTGCCTATGTGCCGGCCATGGCCGACGAAGCGATCATGGTGCGCCAGCAAGCGACTATCTTCCTCGCCGGCCCGCCGCTGGTGAAGGCCGCTACCGGCGAAGTGGTCAGCGCCGAAGACCTCGGCGGTGCCGATGTGCACTGCAGGATTTCCGGCGTGGCCGACCACTATGCCGACAACGATGAACACGCCCTGGCCCTGGCCCGTCGCAGCGTGGCCAACCTCAATTGGCGCAAGCTGGGTGAGTTGCGCCAACGTCCGCCAGTGGCGCCGCTGTACAACAGCGAAGAGCTTTACGGCGTGATCCCGGCCGATGCCAAGCAGCCGTTCGACGTGCGCGAAGTGATCGCCCGGCTGGTGGACGGTTCGGTGTTCGATGAGTTCAAGGCGCTGTTCGGCGCCACCCTGGTCTGTGGCTTTGCGCACCTGCACGGCTATCCGGTGGCGATCCTGGCAAACAACGGGATCCTGTTCGCCGAAGCCGCGCAGAAAGGCGCGCACTTTATCGAGCTGGCCTGCCAGCGCGGGATTCCACTGCTGTTCCTGCAGAACATCACCGGCTTCATGGTCGGCCAGAAGTACGAAGCCGGCGGTATCGCCAAGCATGGCGCCAAGTTGGTCACGGCGGTGGCCTGTGCCAAGGTGCCGAAGTTCACGGTGATCATTGGCGGCAGTTTCGGCGCCGGTAACTACGGCATGTGCGGTCGCGCCTATGACCCGCGTTTCCTGTGGATGTGGCCCAACGCACGCATCGGCGTGATGGGCGCCGAACAGGCGGCGGGCGTGCTGGTGCAGGTCAAGCGCGAGCAGGCAGAGCGCGCAGGCTTGGCATTCAGTGCCAGCGATGAAGCGGCGATCAAGCAGCCGATCCTCGACCAGTATGAAACTCAGGGCCACCCCTATTATTCCAGCGCACGCTTGTGGGATGACGGCGTCATCGATCCGCTGCAGACCCGCGATGTGCTGGCCCTGGCGCTGTCCGCCGCGCTGAATGCCCCTATCGAGCCGAGCCGCTTCGGCGTGTTCCGCATGTAACCTGTAGGAGCGAGCTCGCTCGCGAAAAACGTCCAGTCAACGCGTGCATCCTGGATACCCGCGTTATCGTTGACGACCTTCGCGAGCAAGCTCGCTCCTACAGGAGGCCTCTCATTTTCATGGAGCTTCTTGCATGAGCGATTTCAACACTCTCGAACTGATCACCGACAGCCGTGGCTTTGCCACGCTGTGGCTCAGTCGTGAAGCCAAGAACAACGCGTTCAATGCCCAGATGATCCGCGAACTGATCATCGCCCTCGACCAGGTCCAGGCCGACCCGGCCCTGCGCTTTCTGGTCCTGCGCGGGCGCGGCAAACACTTCAGCGCCGGCGCCGACCTGGCCTGGATGCAGCAGTCGGCCGAGCTGGATTACCACACCAACCTGGACGACGCCCGTGAGCTGGCCGAGCTGATGTACAACCTGGCCAAGCTGAAAATCCCTACGCTGGCGGTGGTGCAAGGCGCGGCCTACGGCGGCGCGCTGGGCTTGATCAGTTGCTGCGACATGGCAATTGGCGCCGATGACGCGCAGTTCTGTCTGTCGGAAGTGCGTATCGGCCTGGCACCGGCGGTGATCAGCCCGTTCGTGGTGCAGGCCATCGGTGAACGTGCGGCCCGCCGCTATGCCTTGACGGCCGAGCGGTTTGGCGGCCAGCGCGCGCGCGACATCGGCCTGTTGGCGGAAAGCTACCCGGCCGACACGTTGGACCAGCGGGTGGATGAGTGGGTCGCCAACCTGCTGCAAAACAGCCCGGCGGCGATGCGCGCCAGCAAAGACCTGTTGCGTGAGGTGGGCAACGGCGCCCTCACCCCGGCGCTGCGCCGCTACTGTGAAAACGCCATTGCGCGTATCCGGGTAAGTGTCGAGGGCCAGGAAGGCTTGCGCGCCTTTCTGCAAAAACGCACGCCAAGCTGGCAATCCAGGGAGCCGCGCCCATGAGCACACTCACCACCGTGCTGGTGGCCAACCGGGGCGAAATCGCTTGCCGGGTCATGCGCACCGCCAAGGCGATGGGGCTGACCACCGTGGCCGTGCACAGCGCAATCGACCGCGACGCCCGGCACAGCCGCGAAGCGGATATTCGCGTCGACCTGGGCGGCAGCAAGGCCACTGACAGTTACCTGCAGATCGACAAACTGATCGCCGCCGCCCACGCCAGCGGCGCCCAGGCGATTCATCCGGGCTACGGCTTCCTCTCGGAAAACGCCGGGTTCGCCCGGGCCATCGAGGCAGCGGGCTTGATCTTCCTCGGCCCGCCCGCCTCGGCGATCGACGCCATGGGCAGCAAGTCGGCGGCCAAGGCGCTGATGGAAACCGCTGGCGTGCCGCTGGTGCCGGGCTATCACGGCGAGGCCCAGGACCTGGAAACCTTCCGCGAGGCCTGTGCGCGCATCGGTTACCCCGTGCTGCTCAAGGCCACGGCCGGCGGTGGCGGCAAAGGAATGAAGGTGGTCGAGGATGTCAGCCAGTTGGCGCAAGCCCTGGCCTCGGCCCAGCGCGAGGCCCTGTCGTCATTCGGCAACGGGCAGATGCTGGTCGAGAAATACCTGCTGCAACCGCGCCATGTGGAAATCCAGGTGTTTGCCGATCAACACGGCAACTGCCTGTACCTCAATGAGCGCGATTGTTCGATCCAGCGACGCCATCAAAAAGTCGTGGAAGAAGCCCCCGCGCCGGGGCTCGGCAGTGAACAACGCAAGGCCATGGGCGAAGCGGCGGTCCGCGCGGCGCAGGCGATCGGCTATGTGGGCGCGGGGACGGTGGAGTTTCTGCTGGATGCGCGCGGCGAGTTTTTCTTCATGGAGATGAACACGCGCCTGCAAGTGGAGCACCCGGTCACCGAGGCGATTACTGGCCTGGACCTGGTGGCCTGGCAGATTCGCGTGGCCCAGGGCGAGGTGCTGCCGATCACTCAAGCGCAGGTGCCGCTGATGGGGCATGCGATCGAGGTGCGGCTGTATGCCGAAGACCCGGCCAATGACTTCCTGCCCGCAACCGGACGATTGGCGGTGTACCGCGAGCCCAACCCCGGTCCGGGTCGGCGCGTGGACAGCGGCGTCGAGCAAGGCGACAGCGTTTCGCCCTTCTACGACCCGATGCTCGGCAAGTTGATTGCCTGGGGCGAGGACCGTGAGCAGGCGCGGCTGCGCTTGCTGAGCATGCTCGACGAATGTGCGGTGGGCGGGCTCAAGACCAACTTGGGATTTCTGCGGCGCATCATTGGTCACCCGGCCTTTGCCGCGGCTGAGCTGGATACCGGATTCATTCCGCGCTATCAGCAAGAGCTGCTGCCGGCGGCCGGCACGCTGGACGATGAGTTCTGGCAGGCAGCGGGATCGGCCTTTATGCAGAGCCTGCCGGCCGGTGACGGGCCGTGGGCAGACACCCGGGGCTTTCGTGCGGGGCTGCCGGCGCAGGTCTCACTGCATTTGAGCTGTAACGGGCAGGATCGCTTGGTCACACTGGCCGGGCAATCGTCGCAGTTCACCGGCGAGCAACTGGTGATCGAACACCAGGGCGTGCGCCGCTCCCACCTGGCCGTGCGCGATGAAGGCACGGTGTATCTGCGCTGGGACGGCGAGATGCAGGCGGTCAGCCTGTTCGACCCGATTGCGGCGGCCGAGGCCAGCCACTCCCCTCAAGGCGGCCTCACCGCGCCCATGAACGGCAGCATCGTGCGCGTGCTGGTAGATGTCGGTCAACGCGTCGAAGCCGGCGCGCAACTGGTGGTACTGGAAGCAATGAAGATGGAACACAGCATCCGCGCACCTGAGGCGGGTGTGATCAAGGCGCTGTTTTGCCAGGAGGGCGAGATGGTCGCCGAAGGCAGTGCGCTGGTGGAGCTGGAAACGGCGGACTAGAACTTCGCCGTGGCTTGTACGACGACGCCAAGGATGCGGCACTCGTCGGTGAACAGCAGCTTGGGATAGGTGGGATTGAGCGGCGCCAGGTAAAGCTGGCCGCTGTCTGCCTGCAACTGGCGAAAAGTCGCCTGAGGGTTGTCGAGCCATTGCGCAACCACCAATTTACCGGGCTCGGCCTCGATGGCCGGGTCGACCAGGATCAGCATGCCTGCGCTGATGCTCAGGCCACTGGGCGCGGTCATGGCGTCGCCGACCACCGGCAGCCAGAAGGCGTCGCCGTGGGCATGGTAATCCGTCAATTCGAAACGTGCCGGCCCATAGCTGGCGCGTTCTTCGCGCAGCTCGCACACGCCGTTCCAATCGCTGACCGGGTAGCGAAAGTAAGGGTTGTGGTGATGCTCCAGTGCCGCCTTGGTGTCCGCCCTCTCGCGAATCTCCAGCGCGACCTCCAGATAGCCCAGCCCCAGTTCCGCCAGTACCCGGTTCATGTCCGCCAGGCTCGGCACGCGGCGCTTGTTGAGCCAGTGGCCCACGCCGCCCTGGGACATGCCCAGGCGCTCCGCCAGTTCATCCTGCGTGACCTTGCGGTCTTTCATGTTGGCTCGCACCAACGCTATCCAGTTATCCATGGCGCTGACAATACGTTGCGTATTTTCCAGGGCAATAAACAGTTTGTAGTAATCCATAAAACGACATAAATACGATACGTACTATCATCGACATAAGGTTTTCGACACCCACCCGGAGTACCGCCTCTTATGACGACGAGCCCGTATCATCTGCCTGAAACACCCGAACACACTGACCTGCATGACATGCGCTGCAGCGGCGCCGCCCAGCGCGCGCTGGACTATTACTTGAAAGAAGATATGTCTGCGCGAGACGTGGACGAGGCCTTTTTCACCATCAAGCCAGGCATCAGCCAGGAAGAAGCGCTGGTGCATGCCTCTGACCTGCTGCGCAGTGCTGCGGCAACGGCCTACGAATCGGCGAGCAGCCATCAAGGCAATCATCGCGACCTGGCGTTTTCGGTGGTTTACTTGATCGATATGGCGAAAGCGATGGTGGAGCGGTCGTTGCGAGCGACTGAGGCGCAGGCGAACATTTAAAGGACGTGCACGAAAAAATTTCTATCGAGCGGATAAAAACATTTGACTTGCAAATGATAATGATTATTATTGGACCTAGCTGATCGCGAGATCAGTCGATAGACCAAGAGACCTTAGGTCGGACTCTTGGAATATCTCCTCATCAGGCTAATCACGGTTTTTGACCCGGCTCTTTGGCCGGGTCTTTTTTTTGCCAGTTTTTCCTGGCGTGGCTTCAGGCTAATGAAGACTGTGTGGTGCGTGATGGCGCGCATGGTAGCAAAAGCCCATTGCGAATAGAAAGGCACAGCACCGCTCTAGCCCGGATCTTTGCGATTTAGCGCTTGAGAATCAATCTCACAAACCCTAAGCTGCCGCAGCGTCACGGATGACGCCCCCTCCCCCGTGCAACAATTTTGCTTCCAGAATGTGCCTACCGCCTGTGTAAGATAGCCGCCACATCCTCATATTCAGGCAACCAGACTATGACCGTGGCCTTGACCTCCATCAAGATCAGCACTGCTTTCGACAGCGGCAATATCCAGGTCCTGGATGCCAGCGATGCCTACCAGCTATTGCTGGCCATCAAGCCCGACACTCGTAGCCAGCACTACCAGTGGTTCCACTTCAAGGCCGAAGGCATGCACGTGGGCCACACCCACACGTTTCGCCTGAGCAACGCGGGCCGCTCGTCTTACAAGCATGCCTGGAGCGGCTATAACGCCGTAGCGTCCTATGACCATGTCAATTGGTTCCGCGTGCCGTCGCGCTTTGACGGCGAAATCCTGCATATCAGCCTCCAGACCCGGGAAAAACACGCGTGGTTCGCCTACTTC
The DNA here is from genome assembly GCF_003852375.1 of Pseudomonas sp. R4-34-07. Taxonomy (NCBI): domain Bacteria; kingdom Pseudomonadati; phylum Pseudomonadota; class Gammaproteobacteria; order Pseudomonadales; family Pseudomonadaceae; genus Pseudomonas; species Pseudomonas sp. R4-34-07. The sequence goes on from NZ_CP027760.1 coordinate 3,674,358, forward strand.
GAACCTTATAGCCGCGAACGCCACGACTGGTTGATCGAGCAGGCCCTGAAGTACGCTGGCGTCAAGCTATTGGCCACCGGCAAGAGTGTCGAGGGGCGCGATATCCAACTGCTGCGCCGTGGCAAAGGCGGCGAAGGTCGCCGCAAGGTCTGGATCATCGCCCAGCAACATCCCGGCGAACACATGGCCGAATGGTTCATGGAAGGCGTCATCGAACGCCTGCAACAGGACGGTGACGCCGAGCTGAAAAAGCTGCTGGCGGTGGCCGACCTGTACCTGGTGCCGAACATGAATCCCGATGGCGCGTTCCATGGTCACCTGCGTACCAACGCCATGGGCCAGGACCTCAACCGCGCCTGGCAGAGCGCCAGCCAGGCACTCAGCCCGGAAGTGCTGTTCGTGCAACAGCAGATGGAAAAGCATGGCGTCGACCTGTTCCTCGATATCCATGGCGACGAAGAAATCCCCTACGTCTTCACCGCCGGCTGCGAAGGCAATCCCGGCTACAGCCCGCGTATCGAAGCCTTGGAAAACCGTTTCCGCAGCCACCTGAGCCACCTGACCCGTGACTTTCAGACCACCCACGGCTACACCCGCGACCTACCCGGCGAAGCCAATATGACCCTGGCCTGCAATGCGGTGGGTGAGAAATACGACTGCCTGTCACTGACCCTGGAGATGCCCTTCAAGGACAATGACGACGCACCCAACCCGAAAACCGGTTGGTCCGGCGATCGCTCCAAGCAGCTGGGCAAGGATGTGTTGAGCAGCGTGGCCGATATCATCGGCCACGTGCGTTAACGCTCGGTCAGTGTTTGGTGCCGGTCATGCTTTGCAGCACGCCGTCACGGCGGATCAACCCGTGAAACAGCGCGGCCGCCAGATGCACCAGCACCGTCAGGAACAACAGGTAGGCGAGATAACCGTGGGCCTTGCGCAATAGCGCAAACAACGGCGCATTCGCCGAGACCAGTGCCGGCAGTTGCACGGCACTGCTGAGCATCACCGGGTCGCCGGCGGCCGAAATCATTGCCCAGCCCAGCAACGGCAACACCAGCATCAACCCGTACAAAACCACGTGAGAAGCCTTGGCCGCCAACACTTGCCACAGCGGCAAGTCCGCCGGCAGCGGCGGTTGGCGCGTTGAAAAACGCACCACCAGCCGCACGATGACCAGCGCCAGAATGGCGATCCCCAGCGGCTTGTGCAGGTGAATCAACCACTCGTGGCGCTCGGAAACCGACGCCGCCAGCCCCGCGCCAATAAACAGCATGGCGATGATCATCAGCGCCATCAGCCAGTGCAGCAAACGCGCCAACGGGGCGAAAAACCTTGGTTGAACATTCATGGCTTCGACTCCTGGGAGGCACTGTGCAACGGGCCGACTTCACCGGCACGCCGCAGGTAGGAACTGGCATAGGCGGCTGAACGTGCAGCCAGCAGCGGGTCATTGGAGGCCTCGATACCGCTGGGCAGAATCAGCGGGTCGAAGTTGATATCGCGGCAATCGCCGTCGGCTTGTGGCTGGCTGCTCTGCAACACCAGAGTGCCGGCATTGAGCACTTTGTGTTCACCGGTCCAGGTCTTGCTGGCGTCATCCAGCGGGTCGCCGGGGTTGGCCAGCATCATGTTCAGTTGCCACTCTAGCGGCCCGGCAGCCAGGCGCTGCACCAGGTCTTTTTCCAGGAAGTCGCCGCCCTCGGGCGCAGTATCTCCGGCGGCGTCGCGGCTCTGCGGCACCACGGCCCAGCGCACGGCCTGGCGCTTACCGTCGGCGCTCACCAGGTAAAACGCGTTGATGCCGTTGTAGGTTTCGGTCGCGTAACTAGCCGATGGCTTGGCGGTTTTAACCCACGCCAGGAACGCTGCGGTCTCCGGGTGTGCGGCAAAAAACGCCGGCATGCTCGAAGGGTTCGGCTTGCCGGTGGCGGGGTCCGGCGCGCCGGCCTTGAGCAATTGGTAGAACGCCTCGGGCGTGCCCACCGGGAACACCGGCATGCTGTTCATCCCGGTGCGCCACTGCTGGCCGTTGGCCTGGCTGAATTGCACGGCAAAACTGCGGATCGGCACGCTACTGTCCGGTGCATAAGGGTTGCCGCTGGGCAAGGCAAACCGCCCGATCACCGGGGTTTTCGCCTCGTTGAACAGCTGGGCGCTGGAGTAGGCGCGCACCTCGGGACTGCTCTGGAAGTACCCGGCCACGCACACGCCCTTGGCATGGTTACGCCGAAACCCCGGGTGCACACCGTTATTGGTTTCCAGGGCATTGACCAAGGTTTTTGGCCGCAGGCGTTGTGGGTCGAGGGCGCCGTTGACGTAGGCAAATGCCCCGGCAACAACGGCAACCACAGCGCCAATACCCGCGAGCCGCGCGATCAGGCTCGCAGTGCTCAACGCAGGACGAGGCGGTGAAGAGTGATCTACCATGAAAGAACTCCAGGGCCAGAGGCCTTAGGGGGTAAAACATAAGGTCGGAACACTAAAGACGCACGCCGACACACTCTATTCCCTGGCCGCGTTTATTTTTCAACCGATGGAATAACCTTGAGCGCCGGACGTCTCCCTAGTCCCAGCGTAGCGACCAGCCAGCCCTCCATGCATGAACTCGACGAACAGTTACGTGAACTCATCCCCAGGCTGCGGCGCTTTGCCGTGTCCCTGACCCGTAACGCCAGCAACGCCGACGACCTGGTGCAGGCCACCCTGGAACGGGCGATCATCGCGTGGGCCGACAAACGCATCGAAGGCGACCTGCGTGCGTGGCTGTTTTCGATCCTCTACCGGCAGTTCCTCGATGCTCACCGGCGCAGCCGACGCTACGCACGCATGCTCGAATTCTTCACCGGCCGCGACGATGCGCAGCCCTCGGTGGAGCGCACAGTGATGGCCCAATTCACCCTGCAAGCCTTCGACCAGCTCACTACCGAGCAACGCGCCCTGCTGCTGTGGGTGTCGGTCGAAGGCTTGAGCTACAAGGAAGTCGCCGAAATACTCGACGTGCCCATCGGTACGGTGATGTCGCGCCTGTCCCGCGCCCGCCAGGCCCTGCGTCAACTCAGCGATGGCGAAATTGCCAGCCCTTCCCTGCGGATACTCAAATGATCAGCCTGCCCCCCAGCGAACGCGACTTACACGCCTACGTCGATCACCAATTGCTCGACAGTGATCGCCGGGCACTTGAAACCTGGCTGGCGAGCCACCCCGACGTGGCTGCCCAAGTGCATGCCTGGCAACAGGATGCGCAATTATTGCGCGCCTCTTTAAGCGGTGCCCTGCAACAGCCGGGTAACCCGGCACTGGACCCGGCGCTGATTCGCCAGCGCATCAAGCGCCAGTCCCGCCGCCACCTCGCCACGGCCGCGCTGCTGCTGATTGCCGTCAGCCTCGGCGGGATCGGCGGCTGGCACGCCCGCGACGCCGCCCAGCCAGCGCTGCTGCCGATGGCCGATGCCATGCAGGCGTATCGCTTGTTTGCCCAGGACGGCATCATGCCTGCCGACTACAACGCCCAGGACCGCACCACGATGCAAGCCTGGCTCGACCGCTATTTCAACCAGGCCCATCGCTTGCCCGACTTGAGCCAGGCGGGGTTCACCCCGGTCAGCGGGCGCCTGCTCACCACCGACCAAGGCGCAGCGGCCATGGTGCTGTACGAAGACGCGCAAGGACGGCGCATCAGCTTCTACATTCGTCCGCCAGGCCCGAACAACGGCTTCCTGCCCCGTGGCAGTCGCAGCGCCGACGGTTTGCAGGCCGACTACTGGTCGGGCGGCGGGTACAACTATGCGATGGTCAGCCCGGTGGATCAGGCCGCCCCGCCGCAAATCAAGTTCTAGACGCCCACGTCCGGCCAGCTATGCACCGCCTTCTCTATTGGTCAAATCGCATCAGGCGCCCTAAAGTAAGCGACCAACGCAATAACGAGTGAGCTGTATTGGCCGTGCTTTCCCTGATCCGCCGCCTGCTGGGCAACACCCTTCGCGTTTCGCACGCCTCGCCTGTTCCGGCGTTTTTCCACAACAAGGCCCGGCAACAGGGCTACACCCTCAGTGCCGGCCAGGTGCAGGCAATTGCGGCCATGGCCCGCGAGACCCAGCACCTGCTCGATGGCCGACCCACGCGCAGCCTGTACCTGCACGGCCCGGTGGGGCGCGGCAAAAGCTGGCTGCTCGACGGTTTTTTCCAGGCGCTGCCGATCACCAACAAGCAGCGCGTGCACTTCCACGACTTTTTTGCCGAACTGCACCGGGGCATGTTCCGGCACCGCGAGCAGAACGACGCGCTGGCCGTCACCCTCGACGAACTGCTGGCGGGCTGCCGCGTGCTGTGTTTCGACGAGTTCCATGTGCACGATATCGGCGATGCCATGCTTATCAGCCGCTTGTTCCAGGCCTTGTTCCGGCGCGGTGTGCTGGTACTGGTGACCTCCAACTATGCGCCCGAGGGCCTGCTGCCCAATCCGCTGTACCACCAGCGCTTCAAGCCGGTGATCGATCTGATCGCTGCGCGCATGGACGTGCTGGAAGTCAGCGCTCCCGAGGATTTTCGCCGCCTGCCCCAAGCGCATGCCGAGCAGCGCTTCAGCACTGGCCAGTACGTCTGGCCCGGCAGCGTGGCACAACGTGCGGCGCTTGGCCTGCCCGCCGCCGATAGCCCGGCGCTGCCCTTGGCCGTCGGCAACCGGCAATTGCTGTGCCGTCGCTGTGAAGCACGCAGCATCGCCTTCACCTTCAACGACCTGTGCGAACAGCTCACCGCCGTGATGGATTATCTGCTGCTGTGCCAGGACTACGACCACTGGGTCATCGACGGCCTGCCCCACCTCGCCGACTGCCCGATTGCCGTGCAGCAACGCTTCATCAACCTGATTGACGTGCTCTACGACCGCGACAAACAGCTGATCCTGATCGGTGAACAACCCCTGGAGCACGCCTTGAGTGGCGAGGCCATCGACCTTGCCCGTACCGCCAGCCGCCTGGGGCAATTGCACGTGAGCAGCGTGCAACCGGCGCCCGACCCGGTATCATGAGCGCCTTTTCACGCCCCCTTGCCGAGTGACCGCGCCGTTGATCAATACCCTCGCCCAACTCAAGGCCGGCCAATTGGCCGGTGCGACACGCCTGGACCTGGCCTGCGGGCTGACCGAATTTCCCCGGGAAATCTTCGAACTGGCCGACTCGCTGGAAATCCTCAACCTCACGGGCAACGCCTTGAGCAGCCTGCCCGACGACCTGCACCGCCTCAAACACCTGCGCGTGCTGTTCTGCTCGGATAACGCTTTCACCGAACTGCCGGCATGCCTGGGCCAGTGCGCCGCGCTGAGCATGATCGGCTTCAAGGCCAACCAGATCCGCCACGTGCCCGCCGCCGCCCTGCCGCCGCAGTTGCGCTGGCTGATCCTCACCGACAACTGCATCAGCCAACTGCCCGACGAACTCGGCCAGCGCCCGCTGCTGCAAAAGCTGATGCTGGCCGGCAACCAACTGACGCACTTGCCGCCCAGCCTGGCCCAATGCGAAAACCTCGAGCTGATCCGCATCGCGTCGAACCGCCTGACGCACCTGCCGCACTGGCTGCTGACGCTGCCCAGCCTGACGTGGCTGGCCTATGCCGGCAACCCGGTGGAAATGGCCGTGGACGTGGCCGGTGACGACGAGACAGCGGATATTCCCTGGGACGAACTGGAACTGGGTGACGTACTCGGCGAAGGCGCCTCGGGGATTATTCGCAAGGCCTTGTGGAAGCCCCGCGCGTTACCCGTCGCGGTCAAACTGTATAAAGGCACGATCACCAGCGACGGCTCGCCGCTGCACGAAATGCAAGCGTGCATCGCCGCCGGGCTGCACCCCAACCTGATCAGGGTGCAGGGGCGCATCGTCGGCCACCCCGCCGATCAGGCCGCGCTGGTGATGGACCTGATCGATCCGAGCTATCGCAACCTCGCGGCGTTGCCGAGCCTGGCGTCCTGCACCCGGGATATCTACGAACCGAGCCTGCGCCTGAGCCTCGACGTGGCGTTGCGCATGGCCCGCGGCATCGCCTCGGTGGCGGCGCACCTGCACCGGCACGGCATTACCCATGGCGACCTGTACGGCCACAATATTTTGTGGAACAGCGCGGGCGAGTGTTTATTGGGGGATTTCGGCGCGGCGTCGTTTCATGCCACGACGGACACCCTGGAAACCAGGGCGTTGCAGCGCATTGAAGTACGCGCTTTTGGGGTGTTGTTGGGGGAGTTGCTGGAGCGGGTTGATACGAAGATCGCTGCCGAACTGGAACAGCTGCAAACACGCTGCTGCCAGCCCGATGTGCTGGCGCGCCCGAGCTTCGAAGATATCGAAGCCGTACTGCAATCTTTCCAACACCACTAACCAATGTGGGAGGGGCGGTGCGACGATTCGACTTGCCCCCGATAGCAGTGGGTCAGACACAGATAGTGTGGCTGATACACCGCGATCGGGAGCAAGCCCCCTCCCACATTTTTTACCGCGTTTTAACCCGCCAGGCCGACGAACATATCCTGCACGTCATCGTGGTTGTCCAAGCCTTCCAGGAAGGCTTCGACTTCCGCCATCTGCTCCTCGCTCAAGCCGGTCACCGGGTTCTTCGAGATGTAGCCCAACTTGGCCGACAGCACGGTGAAACCCTGCTCCGGCAAGGCTTTCTGCACCGCATCCAGGTCGGTGGTTTCGGTGATGAACAGGCTGGTGCCAGCTTCTTCGCCGTCTTCGAAATCCTGGGCGCCGGCTTCGATGGCGGCCATTTCCGGATCAGCGTCCGGGGTGTCCGGCGAGGCTTCGATCAGGCCGACGTGGTTGAAGTCCCAGGCCACCGAGCCGGAAGCGCCCAGTTGCCCCTTGCGGAACGCCACGCGGATTTCCGCCACGGTGCGGTTGATGTTGTCGGTGACGCACTCGACGATCAACGGCACCTGGTGCGGGGCGAAACCTTCGTAGGTCACGCGGTGGTACTGCACGGTTTCACCGAGCAGACCGGCGCCCTTCTTGATTGCGCGGTCCAGGGTTTCCTTGGGCATTGAGGCCTTCTTGGCCTGCTCCACCACCAACCGCAAGTGGGCGTTGGTCGAGGTGTCCGCACCGTTGCGGGCGGCGATGGTGATTTCTTTCACCAGCTTGCCGAAAATCTTGCCCTTGGCATTGGCTGCCGCTTCTTTATGTTTGACTTTCCACTGTGCGCCCATGACTCACTCTCTACTATCCATGGCGCCGAAACGTCTACTGGCCGGCGCTTTGGGGGCAGAGTTTATAGCGCAGCCACGCATCGTTCCACCAAAAAACCCTCAAGGCGCCAACTCGAAAAACGCCTGGATCAAACGCAGCGGCCGGCGCCGCTCCAGGCAGCCGAGACTGTGCCGGTTCAGCAGGCCATCGCCGAGGATCGGCACGGCGTGTACGCGCGGGTCCTGGCTGACCTCTATCGACGACACCACCCCCACGCCCAACTCGGCGGCAACCGCCTCGGTCACCGCTTCCCGGCTGTCCAGTTCCAGCAGCACCCTGGGCCGCACCTGGGCGGCCAGACACGCGTCATCAAACGTACGCCGGGTGATGGAGCTGGGCTCGCGCAGCACCATGATCACCTCGTTCAACTGCGCCAGTTCAATGCCCTCGGGCTGCGCCGTCCAGGGATGCGCGGCCGGCACCAGCGCGCAGATACGCGACTCGCCCAAGGGTTGCAGGTGCAGGCCATTGCGCGGTTCCACTTCGGTCAGCACCGCCACGTCAGCATGCTCCGACAACAATGCCGCGAGGGTTTCCTGGGCATTGCCCAGGCGCAGATTCACCGTGATTCCCGGATAGCAGGCCCGCAAGCGGGCGATCATCGGCATCACCAGGTGCGGGCCGTCCGCCGCCACTTCCAGGCGCCCGGTGAGTAATTGGCGATTGGCTTCAAGCATGGCCTGCGCCTCGTCGACCAGACCGAAGATCGCGCGGGTGATCGCCGCCAGGCGCGCGCCCTCTTCGGTCAACTCCACTCGCCGCGCGGTGCGGCGCAGCAAGGGAATCTGGTAGTGCTCTTCCAAGGCTTTGATATGCCCGGTCACCGCCGGCTGGCTGATAAACAGCCGAGCTGCCGCCCGGGTAAAACTGCCCTCGCGGGCTACGGCATCGAATGCGCGCAGTTGAAACAGGTTCATGGCTATCGGCCTCACTGATAGCTAGCATAACAACAAACAATTTGATTGATGACAAGCCAAACTGCAATTTAGGCGCCGTAGAGTCGACCCGTTGTTTTACGAGGAGCCAAGATGCGCACCGCCACGCCAATCCTGCTGACCCCCGGCCCCCTGACCACGTCAAACCGCACCCGTCAGGCGATGATGGTGGACTGGGGTTCATGGGATGAGCGTTTCAACCAACTCACCGCCAGCGTGTGCGAGCAATTGCTGGCGATCATCCAGGGTGCCGAGCGTCATCATTGCGTGCCGTTGCAAGGCAGCGGCACCTTCGCCGTCGAAGCCGCCATCGGCACCCTGGTGCCGCGCAACGGCAAGGTGCTCGTATTGATCAACGGCGCCTACGGCAAGCGCCTGGCGAAAATCTGCGACGTGCTTGGCCGTGCATTCAGCACCTTTGAAACCCTGGAGGACGCACCCACCGCCGCCGCCGATGTGGACCGCCTGCTGCACGCCGACGCCGCCATCACCCATGTCGCGCTGATCCACTGCGAAACCGGCACCGGCATCCTCAACCCGCTGGCGCAGATCGCCGAGGTGGTCAAACGCCACGGCAAGCGCCTGATCATCGACGCCATGAGCTCCTTCGGGGCATTGCCGATCGACGCCCGCGAAGTGCCGTTCGACGCGCTGATCGCTGCCTCCGGCAAATGCCTGGAAGGCGTGCCGGGCATGGGGTTTGTCTTCGTCGAAAAAACCGCGCTGGCCGCCAGCCGAGGCAACTGTCACTCCCTGGCGATGGACCTGTTCGACCAGCATCACTACATGGCCCAAACCGGCCAGTGGCGCTTCACTCCGCCCACCCACGTGGTCGCGGCCCTGCACGAAGCGCTGCTGCAATACCACGAAGAAGGCGGCCTGAGCGCCCGCTACCAACGCTACGCCACTAACTGCCAGACACTGCTGGACGGCATGGCCGAACTGCACCTGCGCAACTTCCTGCCAGCGGCGATCCAGGCACCGATCATCGTCACCTTCCACGCACCGAAGGACCCGCGCTACCAGTTCAGGGAGTTCTACGAACGGGTCAAGGCCAAGGGTTTCCTCCTGTATCCGGGCAAATTGACCCAGGTCGAGACCTTCCGCGTGGGCTGCATCGGCCAGGTCGATGCCGCAGGCATGCAGGCCGCCGTCAACGCCATTGCCCAAGTGTTGCAAGACATGGACGTGCTGGACATCTGATTTCCCCTTTACCGACAGGATCTGCACCATGAACTATCAAAACCCCACCACCCTCCAGGCCGTCATCCTCGACTGGGCCGGCACCGTGGTCGACTTCGGCTCGTTTGCGCCCACGCAGATTTTCGTCGAGGCCTTCGCCGAGTTCGGCGTACAGGTTTCCATCGAAGAAGCCCGTGGCCCGATGGGCATGGGCAAGTGGGACCACATCCGCACGCTGTGCGACCAGCCGCAGGTTGCCGAGCGCTACCGCCAGGCGTTCGGTCGCACGCCCACCGACGACGACGTAACGGCGATCTACCAGCGTTTCATGCCGTTGCAGATCGAGAAAATCGCCGAACACTCGGCGCTGATCCCCGGCGCCCTCGATACCCTCGCCGGGTTGCGCGCACAAGGTATCAAGATAGGATCCTGCTCCGGCTACCCCAGGCAAGTGATGGACAAAGTGGTCGCCCTGGCCGCCAGCAACGGTTATGTCGCCGACCACGTGGTGGCCACCGACGAAGTCCCCAACGGCCGCCCGTGGCCGGCCCAGGCCCTGGCCAATGTGATCGCGCTGGGTATTGACGATGTGGCGGCGTGCGTGAAGGTTGACGACACCGTGCCGGGCATACTGGAAGGCCGCCGCGCAGGCATGTGGACCGTGGCGCTGACCTGCTCCGGCAACGCCCTGGGCCTGACCTACGAGCAATTTCGTGGGTTGGACAGCGCCACACTGGCCAGCGAGCGCCAGCGAATCGAAGCGCTGTTCGAAGGCTCACGCCCGCACTACCAGGTGGACACCATTATCGAGCTGCCGCAGGTGATCGCCGATATCAACGCGCGCCTGGCGCGTGGGGAAATGCCGCAAAGCGACTGACAGAGGTCAAGGCAACCGCATTCGCAACGGGCGAAGCGCTTGAAACAGGCATACAGTTACCCTACTCCGTCAAAGAACGGAGGCATGCCCTGACAAGTGAGGAACCCAGTAATGCCGTGGAAAAATTCCGATACACGCTACAGCACCATGTCGATTGCGTTGCACTGGTTGATGGTGGTGTTGCTGGCGGTGGTTTACGCCTGCATTGAACTGCGCGGGCAATTCCCCAAAGGCAGCGGCGCACGCACGCTGATTGTCGAAATGCACTTCATGCTTGGTCTCAGCGTGTTTGTGCTGGTGTGGTTGCGCCTGTTTGCGCGCAGCCTGGGCGTTGCACCGAAAATACTGCCGCAGCCGCCGCAATGGCAGAGCCTGCTGGCAACCCTGATGCACGCTGCGCTGTACGCCCTGATGATCGGCATGCCGATTGCCGGTTGGCTGATCGTCAGTGCCGAAGGGCATTCGGTGATGTTCTATGGGATGGAATTGCCGCCGCTGATTGGCGAGAACAAGGCATTGGCCAAGCAGATCGAAGGCTGGCATGTGTGGTTCGGCAAGGCGGGGTATTGGCTGATCGGGCTGCATGCATTGGCGGGGATCTTTCATCATTATGTGCTGCGCGATAACACGGCACTGCGCATGATGCCGGGCCGGAGCGTTCGCTGAGCTAGGCGTTGAACCCTCGGCGGCCTTGCAAGCCGCCGGTGTGGAGGAAGATCAGCCGAGTGCCGGCGGCGAAACGTCCGGCCTCGATCTGCTGCTTCAACGCCAGCAGCGCCTTGCCGGTGTAGAGCGGCTCCAGGGGCATGCCACAGGCCTGTTCCGTGCTGTCGATGAAGTCGAGCAATAGCGGGTCGACGCTGGCAAAGCTGCCACGGCTGGCGTCAAGCAAGTGGTAGCCGTTCTGTACGATGGCATTGACGTTCTGCGCCACGCCGTGATCATCAGGCACCGCCATCGCCCCGTACACCGCATGCGCGCCGGCCTCGGCCAGCGCCAGGCCGGCCAGGGTGGTTCCGGTGCCAGCCGCCAGCCACCAGGCGTCGTAGTCGGCCCAGCCCAGGTTCGCCAATTGCGCCCGCGCCTGTTGGAGCAATACCGCGCAACCCAACGCCCCGGTCAATCCACCACCGCCTTCGGGCACCGGATACAAATGCGGGTACTGCTCATGCCAAGGCAACCAGAACCCCGGCGCATGCCGCTCGCGATAACCGCCATAGCCCAGCCAATGCAGGCGCATGCCGAAGGCTTTCAGGTCGAGCACGGTGGGGGTGTCTTGGGGATGGCCGCGCAGCAGGCCGACAGTGGCGAAGCCAAAGCGCTTGCCCGCCGCCGCCAGTGCATGCAGATGGTTGGAGTACGCCCCACCGAGGCTGATGATGCCGCGGGCGCCAGCCTGTTGCGCCTGGGCCAGGTGGCCGCTGAGCTTGAACCACTTGTTGCCGCTGATCAGCGGGTCGATGCGGTCCAGGCGCAATACGGCCAACTCGACGCCTTGCAGCCAGTCCAGTTGCACCGGTTCAAGAGGAGCATGGGGGAGCCAGTCGAAAGGACCCATGAGCGCGCATCTGTCTGAAAAAAGAGCGGCAGTCTATCACCGCTCCTGTTCTTCACCGCTCCTGTGCTTCAAAGCTCGGCGGCGAGACGCGAGCCCTGGTTGATGGCGCGCTTGGCGTCCAGTTCGGCCGCCACATCGGCACCGCCAATCAGGTGCACGCGCTGCCCGGCGGCGACCAGGCCGTCGTGCAGTTCGCGCAGCGGGTCCTGGCCGGCGCAGATGACGATGTTGTCCACCGCCAGCACCTGGGGCTCGCCCTCGGCGCCGATGCGGATGTGCAGGCCTTCATCATCGATCTTCAGGTATTCGACGCTGTTGAGCATCTGCACCTGTTTGTTTTTCAAGCCGGTGCGGTGGATCCAGCCGGTGGTCTTGCCCAGGCCGTCGCCGACCTTGGACGCCTTGCGTTGCAGCAGGAATACCTCACGCGCCGGTGCATGCCGCTCGGGCTTGATCCCGGCCACGCCGCCACGGGCCTCAAGCAGGGTGTCGATGCCCCACTCCTTCCAGAACGCTTCACGGTCCAGGCTGGTAGACACGCCCTGATGCACCAGGAATTCCGACACGTCGAACCCGATGCCGCCAGCGCCGATCACCGCCACACGCTTGCCCACCGGCTTGCGCTCGAGGATCACATCCAGGTAACTCAGCACCTTGGCGTGCTCCACACCGGGGATCGCCGGGGTACGCGGCGCGATACCGGTGGCCAGGATCACCTCGTCATAACCGCGCGCCACCAGTTGCGCCACGTCGACACGGGTGTCGAGGCACAGCTCGACATGGGTGGTCTGCAATTTGCGCTTGAAGTAACGCAGGGTTTCAAAGAACTCTTCCTTGCCTGGCACACGCTTGGCGATGTTGAACTGGCCGCCGATTTCGCTGGCGGAATCGAACAGCGTCACCTGGTGGCCGCGCTCGGCGGCCACCGTTGCCGCCGCCAGGCCTGCGGGGCCGGCGCCGACTACCGCGATTTTCTTGATCTGCTTGACCGGCAGGTAATTAAGCTCGGTTTCATAGCACGCCCGTGGGTTGACCAGGCAAGTGGTCAGCTTGCCGCCGAAGGTGTGGTCCAGGCACGCCTGGTTGCAGCCGATGCAGGTGTTGATCTCGTCGGCACGCCCGGCCGCGGCCTTGTTGACGAACTCCGGGTCGGCGAGGAACGGCCGCGCCATGGAGACCATGTCGGCATCGCCTTCGGCGAGGATCTGCTCGGCGACTTCGGGGGTGTTGATGCGGTTGGTGGTGATCAACGGGATCTGTACCGACCCGCGCAATTTGGCGGTGACCTTGCTGAACGCCCCGCGCGGCACCTTGGTGGCGATGGTCGGAATGCGCGCTTCATGCCAGCCGATGCCGGTGTTGATCAGGGTCGCGCCGGCCTGCTCGATGGCCTTGGCCAGCTGCACGACTTCGTCCCAGACGCTGCCGCCCTCGACCAGGTCGAGCATCGACAGGCGGAAGATAATGATGAAATTCGGGCCTACCGCTTCACGCACCCGGCGCACGATTTCCACGGCCAGGCGCATGCGGTTTTCAAAGCTGCCGCCCCAACGGTCGGTGCGGTGGTTGGTGTGGGCGGCGAGGAACTGGTTAATGAAGTAGCCTTCGGAACCCATGATTTCCACGCCGTCGTACTCGGCGACCTGGGCCAGCAGCGAGCAGGTGACGAAATCCTGGATCTGCTTCTCGATGCCCTCCTCGTCCAGCTCCTTGGGCTTGAACGGGTTGATCGGCGCCTGGATCGCGCTCGGCGCCACTTGCTTGGGGCTGTAGGCATAACGCCCGGCGTGCAAAATCTGCATGCAGATCTTGCCACCGGCGTCGTGCACGGCCTGGGTGACGATCTTGTGTTTTTGCGCTTCTTCGTCGGTGGTCAGCTTGGCCGCACCGGCATACACGCCGCCTTCATCGTTCGGGCCGATGCCGCCAGTCACCATCAGGCCGACGCCGCCACGGGCGCGCTCGGCGAAGTAAGCCGCCATGCGCTCGAAACCGCCGGGCTTTTCTTCCAGGCCAGTGTGCATGGAGCCCATCAGGGTGCGGTTGCGCAGGGTGGTAAAACCCAGGTCCAACGGGGCCAGCAAATGCGGGTAGGCAGCAGCGGTCATGGTACAGCTCCACAACGGATCATCACGGGACGTGGAGAGCTCGAATGGCACCCCATCGGTTTATGTCCCACAGACTAAGAGGCGATCACCTACCGCTCAATGACTGAAACTGACAAGTTATTGATCCAAATGCACAGCACCCCTTGGCAAGCCAGGCCATGGGCCCTACCCTAGTCGCGAACCCTGCCCCCGGTGTGTTGTCTGTTGCCCCATGCGTAAATTACTCGTGTTCACCGTCTCCATGGCCCTGGTTGCCGCCCTTGCCGCGTATCTGGTCTGGACCCAGGAGCGCCCCGTGGGGCATTACCTGTCAGACCTGCGCATCACCCTCGCCGTCAACGAAGGCCAGCCGGCCGAGCGTGGCAACCTGCTGGGCATCCAGCCGGAGCTGTTCCCTGCCGACTACCAGAGCCTGGAACGCCTGCACTTGAAGCTCTCGGCCTATCTGCAAAAGGCCCGTGAGCTGGGCTTGATCAACGACAAGACCATCGTGGTGCTGCCCGAGCACATCGGCACCTGGCTGATGCTGGGCGGCGAGAAAAACGAGCTGTACCAGGCGCCTCATCTCAGGGACGCGATGAACTGGTTGTCGATCAGCAACCCGGTGCAGTTCATGCGCGCCTGGATCAGCGCCACCGGCGAGAACCGCATGGACGATGCGTATTTGCGCATGAAAGCGCCGGGCATGGCGCGCGATTACCAAGTGCTGTTTGGCGGCCTGGCCAAGGAGTTCGGCGTGACCCTGGTGGCCGGCTCCATCGCCCTGCCCAACCCGAGTGTGAGCCTGGGGCAACTGCAGGTCGGGCACGGCGCGCTGTACAACGTCAGCCTGGTGTTTGCCGCCGATGGTTTGCCCCTGGGCCAGCCGCAACGTCAGCTGTATCCGATTTACGACGAACGCGGCTTTATCGAGCCGGGCGATGAAAACATCGTCAGCGTGGTCGACACCCCGGCCGGGCGCCTGGGCATCCTGATCGGCAGCGACAGCTGGTACCCGGATAACTACCGCAAGCTCAACGATCAAGGCGCCCAATTGGTTGCGGTGCCGGCCTACGTGACCGGGCGCGACACCTGGGACCGCCCGTGGCGCGGCTTCAAGAGCGTGTCGACGCCGTCGGAAGTCAGCCTCAAGCCCGAAGAAACCAGCGAGGGCGAAGCCTGGCGCCGCCTGACTCTGATCAGCCAGCCACCGATCAGCCAAGCCACGGCGGGCATGAGCGTGTTTTTGCGTGGGCAGTTCTGGGACCTGGGCAGCGCCGGGCAAAGCTTCCTCAGCCGCAACGGGCAACTGTTCGCCGACGGCGATGCCCGTGGCGCGCGCCTGCTGAATATCTGGCTGTAAGCGCGTGAAGCCGGTGCGCCTGGGGGATTTGTCGGTGGGCTTCGTGCACACCCTGGCCGATGCCGTGCACAGCCACGGCTTGGACCCGCAACCGCTGCTGCTGCAATACGGCCTGGATCCCGCCCGCCTGGCCGAAGCGGGCGCGCGTTTGTCGATACCGCGCTATATGCGCCTGGGCCATGCGGCCATTCAGCTGACCGGCGACCCAGGCCTGGGCCTGCGCATGGGCCAGCTCAGCCGCCTGAGCCAGGCCGGACTCGCCGGTGTCACCGCCGCCCAGGCACCGACTGTGCGCGAAGCCGCGCGCACGCTGACGCGTTTCGAACCCTTGTATGGTTCCAACTACCGTGGGCAATCGAGTTTTCATGAGGACGCCGAAGGCGCCTGGCTGCGGTTCTATTCGATCAGCCCCTACAACGCCTACAACCGCTTTGTGGTGGACTCGATCATCGCCGGCTGGCTGCATCAACTGTCGAGCCTGGCGCAACAAAGGGTGCAGGCCCAGCGCATCGAAATCGAGTTCGAAGCTCCCGAGTACAGTGAGCGGTATGACGTGCTGGGGGCCGCACCGCTGCAGTTCGGTGCCGAGAACAATCAACTGCGCCTCAGCCAACCTACCCTCGCCCTGCGCAACCCGCACCACTGCCCGAGTACCTGGCAGCTGTTGCTGCAACTGTGTGAACGGGAACTGGAGCAGCTGACGCGCACCCGCAGCCTGCGCGAGCGCATTACCCGGTTGCTCGGGCCGATGCTCAATGGCGGCCGGGAACCCGACTTGGAAGAAGTGGCGGCACGTTTGAAGCTGCCCACTTGGACACTGCGCCGCAAACTGGCCGACGAGGGCACCCAGTTCCGCGCGATTCTCAACGACACCCGCCGCGACCTGGCCATGACCTACATTCGCGATACGGAACTGGCTTTCGGCGAGATCGCCTACTTGCTCGGTTTCGCCTCAGCCCAAGCCTTCCAACGCGCCTTCAGGCGCTGGAACAACCAGACCCCAGGGGAATTTCGCCGCAGTCAGCGGCATTCCGCCTGAAGTCGGGCTTACAGCTCGGTGGCATCGTCGACCGGGTCCAGCGGGTCGAATTCGAATGCCTGGTACTCCAATAGTTCTTCCTGGTAATCGTCCATGGGGGACTCCTTGTTGAGTTAAAAGCGGCCGCACGGTTAATGACCTGCACGATCAGCCTAAAGTGCCGTCATGACGAAAAAATGTCTGTGCCATGACGTTCCTGCACTCAAAAATTAAACGTGTCGGCGGCGGACAGATTTAGCAGGTCAGCGCTGACGTGCAATTGCAATCATTGCAATTGCAATTACAAGTCGAATTCCATTAGGGTAGGCCCTCTGTTGCCAGGAGCCACGCCCATGCCCGCCTCGACCGCGAATGCAGCGCAATTGTGCATCGACGCACTCACCCCCTGCGCGCACGCGCGCAACTCGCCGCTGTACACCATCATGACCATGGCCAACACCTTGGAATCGAGCCGGCAAGCCTGGGTGATTCGCGGCCAGTCACGCAGTCGGCGTGTGGGCAATTGGCCCACCTGGTTTGCGCGCAACACCGGCGAAAAACCGCTGCTCTACCTGCACAGCGTGACGTCGTCCGCGCAGCTGTGCGCATTGTCAGACCAGACCGCCCAGCGCGGCATCTTGTGCAACGACAGCGAAACCCAGCCATCGCCTTGGCCGAAGGGCGCGCAGCCGTCGTTGCCATTGTGGCTGTCGGCCAATCCACGCTGCACGCCCTACGACCCCGCCTCAGGCGAAGAAGCACAGGCGATCGTGCTGGCGGGGTTGCGCACGTTATACGTCGATGGCTCGCCGGGGTTTTATTACCTGGCGTTGCATGACCAAGAAAGCGCCATCGCACCGCAGGCGCTGGACCGTGAAGGCATGGTCAAGGGCATGTACTCCGTGCGGCGACCGGGCGCAGGGGCGGCAGTGCGCCTGCTCGGTGCCGGCCGGGCACTGGAGGAGGTGATACACGCGGCGCAGTTGCTGGAAGATGAATGGGGCATCGCGGCGCACGTCTGGAGTTGCCCCAGTTACACCCGGTTGGCCCGCGAGGCGGCGGCCGCTGAGCGCTGGAACCGCCTGCATCCGCGCGCGCCCAGGCGCAGCTGCCATCTGCGCGACTGCCTGGCGGGGAGCCGCGCCCCGGTGGTTGCCGTCACCGGCTACCCGCAGGCGGTTGTCGATCAGTTGGCGGCGCATGTGGATACGCGCTTCGTGGCGCTGGGCGCAGGCTCGGTGCAGGCAGCCGCACCGAACCGGTATTGGATTGCGGTGTTGGCGCTCAAAGCGTTGGCCGATGAGGGGCATCTGGACACACAAAGGGTGGAAAACGCCCTGCAGCGCTATCACCTGAAATGACCAGGAATACATCCGTTCCCTTCACTTCATCAGGTTTTGCGCCGGCCACGGGTTTGCACAGCGGCTCCCATCGCCAATCCCGCCGTACGCTCCAGCGCATCGGCAAAGGCCTGGCGATGCTCGGGCTCGATCTGCGACAGGAACAGCTCGTCCACGGTGCTTTCGTAGATTTTCCACATTTTTTTGCGCAGGGTACGGCCCGCCTCGGTGATCGAGGCAAATGCCGCCCGGCCGTCACCGTCGGAACGCGAGCGCACCACCAGGCCGTCTTTTTCCAGGCGGTCGACCAGACGCGTGAGGTTGTAACGCTCGATGGCCAGTACATCGGCCAGTTCATGCATACGGCGGGTGCCCTCGGGACCGCTCTCCAGTCCCCACAACGCGTCGTACCAGGCATACGGCGGCAGTTGCGCCTCGGCCAACCGGCGCTCGATTTCACGGATGACCGTCCTGTGGGCCCTGACAAAACGGAACCATACATCAGGCTCTTTCGACGACATGCAACACCATCCGGGGAGTTTCAAGAAGGTTGCAATAGTAGCTCATCCCTGGCTAAATTCCGCCATGTCGTTGCAATTGCAACTATAACTGCGCCACGCCCACAAGGCGTTCGCCGCCTGGAATCCGCTTACCCTGGAGCCTTATATGAATCCGAATAACGCCGCGTCCCTGGACAACGATCCGCAGGAAACCCGCGAGTGGCTGGACTCCATCGAATCGGTGTTGTCGGCCGAAGGCCGCCCCCGCGCCCACTACCTGATCGATCAGTTGCTGGATTTCGACGTCGCGCGCCACGGTGACTTTTACGGACGGGTGACTACCCCTTACGTGAATACCATTGCCGTCGATCGCCAGGTGCCCTACCCCGGCAATCTGGACATCGAACGCCGGACCAACGCATTTATCCGCTGGAATGCCATGGCGATGGTATTGCGTGCAGGCAAACACTCCGGGGTGGGTGGGCATATCGCGACCTATGCGTCAGCCGCAGTGCTGTACGACGTAGGCTTCGACCATTTCTTCCGAGGCCGAACTGACACGTTCGACGGCGACCTGGTGTACATCCAGGGCCATTCCTCCCCTGGCATCTATGGCCGCGCGTATCTGGAAGGCCGTATCAACGAAGCCCAACTGGATAACTTTCGCCGCGAGGCTGGCGGCGAAGGCCTGTCGTCATACCCTCACCCACGGCTGATGCCGGACTTCTGGCAATTCCCTACGGTGTCCATGGGGCTCGGGCCGATCACTGCCGCGTACCAGGCGCGCTTTATGCGTTACCTGGAGTTTCGCGACCTCAAGCCACATCAGGGGCGCAAGGTATGGGCGTTCCTGGGCGATGGCGAAATGGACCAGCCGGAATCCCTGGCCGCCATCTCCGTCGCGGGCCGTGAAAAACTCGACAACCTGATCTTTGTGGTCAACTGCAACCTGCAGCGCCTGGACGGCCCGGTGCGCGGTAATGCCAAGGTGATCCAGGAGTTCGAGAGCCTGTACCGCGCAGCCGGCTGGAATGTGATCAAGGTAATCTGGGGCGGTGGCTGGGATGCGCTGCTGGAAAAGGACCACAGCGGCCTGCTGCGCCAACGCATGATGGAATGCGTGGACGGCGACTACCAGAATTACAAATCCCAGAATGGCGCCTACGTACGTGAACATTTCTTCGGCAAATACCCGGAGTTGCTGGCGCTGGTTGCAGATATGTCCGACGACGATATCTGGAAACTCTCACGGGGCGGGCATGACCCGGACAAGGTCTACAACGCCTACGCCGCCGCCGTGCGGCACAAGGGCCAGCCTACGGTGATCCTGGCCAAGACCGTAAAAGGCTTTGGCATGGGCGAAGCTGGCGAAGGCCAGAACATCAACCATCAATTGAAAAAGATGGGGGTCGACGCGGTGAAAGCCTTCCGCGACCGCTTCGGGCTGGAAGTGGCCGATGACCAACTTGACGAAATCCCCTACCTCAAACCCGCCGCCGACAGTGCCGAAGCCCGCTACTTTGCCGCCCGACGCCAGGCCCTGGGCGGCTATGTGCCCGCTCGGCACAGCAGCGTCGCGCCGTTGACGATCCCGCCGCTGTCCGCCTTCGCTACCCAGCTCAAGGACACCGGCGAGCGTGCGATTTCCACCACCATGGCGTTCGTGCGCATCCTCGGCACGCTGCTCAAGGACCCACATCTGAGCAAGCTGATCGTCCCCATCGTGCCGGATGAGTCGCGCACCTTCGGCATGGAAAGCCTGTTCCGGCAGATCGGCATCCACTCCGCCGTCGGCCAGCTGTACACCCCGCAGGACGCTGGGCAACTGAGCTACTACAAAGAGAGCAAGGACGGACAGATCATGCAGGAAGGCCTGAATGAATCGGGTGCCATTTCCTCGTGGATCGCGGCGAGTACGTCCTACAGCAACCACGGCCTGATGACCGTGCCTTTCTATATCTTCTATTCGATGTTCGGCTTCCAGCGCGTCGGCGACCTGGCCTGGGCGGCCGGGGATGCGCGGGCCCGTGGTTTTCTGCTGGGGGCCACGGCCGGTCGCACCACCCTGATGGGCGAAGGTTTGCAACATGACGACGGGCATAGCCATATCCTGGCGTCAGTGATTCCGTGCTGCGTGGCCTATGATCCGACCTTTGCCTACGAGCTGGCGGTGATCATTCGCGAGGGCATGCGCCGTATGTATGTCGAGCAGGAGGACATCTACTACTACATCACCCTGCTCAATGAAAACTACCCTCACCCGGCGATCCCCGAAGGCGTGGAGGATGGCATTCTCAAAGGTATGTACCCGTTGAGCACACACCCCGACGCACAGGTGCAATTGATGGGCAGCGGTTCGATTTTGCGCGAAGTGATCGCCGCAGCGGCCCTGCTTGAACAGGATTTTGCCGTGCACAGTGACGTATGGAGCGCCACCAGCCTGACTGAGCTGCGCCGTGACGGGCACGCAACGGAGCGCTGGAACCTGCTGCATCCGGAGGGCGAGCCACGCCTGAGCTACATGGAACAGTGCCTCGTCGGTCAAACCGGGCCGGTGGTGGTGGCAACGGACTACATGAAATTATTCGCAGACCAGATCCGCCCTTTCGTACACGACCGCCGCTTCGTGGCGTTGGGAACCGATGGTTTCGGGCAGTCGGATACGCGGGAAGCGCTGCGCGAGTTTTTTGAAGTGGATCGACACTTCATCGTGCTGGCGTCCCTGAAGGCACTGGCAGATGACGGCGTAATAGGCCGTGACAAAGTCGTGGAGGCCATCAACCGCTACGGGATCAATGCCGACAAGGCAGACCCCGTAGCGGTGTGAGTCACTGCGCAGGCGTTGGCAGGGGTGGAATCGCCTCCGTCGGCGCTGGCAGGTTCGGGTTGGTCGGCGCTGGCGCGGGTTCTGCTGCCGGGGCCGGTGCGGTGTCCGGTACGGGCTCCGGCGCTACGCTTGGCGCGATCGGTGCGGCTTCGGCTGGCGGTGCGAGCGGTTGCGCAGCGGCAGGCGTTGCCGGTGTCTCCTGGGGCGCCTCGACCTTCTCGGCGGCCGGTGCGGCCTTGGGTTCAGGCATGCCAAGCTCATCCTTGGGCTTTTCGGGGATGTGCGCAGCCTGCTTCACTTCCTGGGGCAGGAACACATCCACCAACGCAAAGTAACGCTCATAGAACTTGGGCGCCGAAACGGTCTCGCTCGCCACCTTGACCATCGAGTCATCGGTGGAGCCGATCGGCATCGACACCGAACCCAGTACCCCTACCCCGAGACTCGCAGAGTTGTTGACCTTCTTCAGCGCATAGCGATCCTGCAAGGCGTTGGCAAACATTGTCGAATGATTGCTGCCTTTGCCATCCGCGGCACACACCACGTTGAAGCTGATCTGCAGGTGGCTTTCACCGGTCTGCTGGAAACTCTTGTTACCGGCCACCAGCTTCGGGTCGCTGCTGGTGATGATATAGCCCTGGCTCAGCAGGGCACGGCGCGCGGCTTCACAGGCCGCCACATCGCTCACCGGGTAATCGCGGGAAAACGTACCGGAATCGTCGAAATTCTCATGTTCGTAAATAGCGGTCTTGGGCGACGAGCAACCCGCCGCGCCCGCCAGCACCAGCGCCAACCCTAGGTTTCGCAAGTGAAATGATGTCGACATCGAAAATCCTGAGAAAAACAGTCCGGGCGGTATTGTGCAACAGAACGAGGCGTTGGCGCGCGCATTCCTGTCGGTAAAACGTCACAGGCTTTTGAGACCGGCGCCGCTGACTATGACAAGTTTGTTTACAACTTATTCCCCAACTTCCTATTATCGCCCTGGGTGCGCTGCTGCATACGGTACAGCGCAGGTTAAAGGATAAGCGTTGGTCGGGCCGCCAATGGAGATCTGTCGTGCCTGATAAACACCCCGCCATCCCTCGCCCTCAGCGTTTGACCGAGGGCGCACTGTCGGCCCTCGAGCGCTTTTCACGGATTGAAGCCGTCAGCGGCATCGTCCTGCTGCTGGCTGCCATCGTCGCGTTGATCTGGGCCAACAGCCCGGCGGCCGACACCTATGAGCACTTCTGGAACACGCCGATCACCCTTGGGTTGGGCGAATACAGCGTGTCGCGCTCCCTGCATTTTCTGGTCAACGACGGCCTGATGACTATCTTCTTTCTGGTGGTGGGCGCCGAGATCCGTCAGGAAATCAAGGACGGCGCACTCGCCAACCTCAAGCTGGCCACCCTGCCATTAGGCGCTGCACTGGGCGGCGTACTGATGCCGGCGCTCATTTACACCCTGCTCAACCACGGCACTGCCGCCGCCAGTGGCTGGGCCGTGCCCACCGCGACGGACATCGCGTTTGCCGTCGGCGTGCTGGCACTGTTGGGCAAGTCGATTCCCGGTGGCGTGCGTATTTTGCTGCTGGCCCTGGCGATTATCGATGACATCGTGGCGATCCTGATCATTGCCGTTTTCTTCACCGCCAGCCTCGATTACATGGGGCTGGTGATTGCCGTCGTCGGGCTGGCGCTGGTGCTGGTTTTCCAGCGCATGGGCATCGGCAAGGCCGCGATCTACCTGTTGCCTGGGGCGATTGTGTGGTTCGGCCTGCTCAAGACCGGCGTTCACCCGACGCTCGCCGGCGTGATCCTTGGGCTGATGACCCCGGTTAACTCCAAGCCCACCACCGAGCGGCCACTGGACACCATAGGCCGCACGTTCAACGAATTGATGGAGCGCTTTTCCCAGTCGCCTGAAGGCCCAGGGCACGTTACCCAGCCGTTGAAGCAATTGCGCGAAGCACAGCGGGAAATATTACCGCCAGTGCAGCGGGTCCAATCGGCGCTGCACCCGTGGGTGGCGTTCGGCGTGATGCCGTTGTTCGCCCTGGCCAACGCGGGTGTCAGCCTGAGCGGCTTCAACCTGGACGATCCCCTGCCCCAGGGTGTGTTCATGGGCGTCATCTTCGCCCTGGTGCTGGGCAAACCCATTGGTGTGATGCTGGCCAGCTTCACGCTGGTCAAGCTCAACCTCTGCAAGCTGCCGGACGGCGTTACCTGGACGGGTGTGGGCCTGGTGGGTCTGCTGGCGGGGATTGGTTTCACGATGTCGATCTTCATCTCCTCCCTGGCGTTCTCCGACCCGGCTTTGCTGGCGGCGGCCAAGCTGAGCGTATTGACGGCTTCAACCCTGGCGGCAGTCGTCGGCCTGAGCTGGGGCAAGCTCAAGTTCTCGGGCAAACGGGCTTGAGAAAGAAGCGTCGCGGGCTTTAACGCACGCAAAAAAAAGACCCCGGCCTCTTCAGGACGGGGTCTTTTCATTCAAGCCGGCATCAGAACTTCTTGATGTCTGCCTGGGTTTCCAGCTGCTTGCGGTAGGCCGCAAAATCCTGCTGGCCAATACGCGAAGCGAGGGCGCGGCGGTATTGCGCCTTTTCTTCGTCCGTAGGCGCAGCAGCTTCGTTGACACCATTCAAGCGCACGATCACTTGGCTGCCATCGCGCAGGCTGACGGTGGTGAAGCTCGGCTTGTCCTTGCCCGCAGGCTTGGGCATGCGGAACAGCGCTTGCAGCACGGCAGGGTCGACAGCTTCCTGGCCACGGGTAGCGGCTTCAGTCACCTTCCAGGCCTGGCCGTCAATCGGCTGGCTCAGGGCGATCTTGCCATCACGCAGGCCGGCGATCAGTTCGTCGGCATGGGCTTTGGCGGCAGCGCTCGCACGCTCCTTGGTCATCTGTGCGCGAATCGCCGTGGCAACCTTTTCCAGCGGCAGCTGGGCAGGCTTGAGGTGCTCTTTGGCGCGCAGCACGATGATGGTTTCCGGGTCGAGCTCAATGGCGCTGCTGTTGGCACCCTCATCCAGCACTTCCGGGCTGAACGCTGCGGTGACCACGGCACGGTTGGCCGCGACGCCTTCGCCACCTTCACGGCCGAACGGCGCGGAAGTGTGTACCGTCAGCTTCAGATCGGACGCCGGCTGGGCCAGGTCGGACGCTTCGAACGCCGCATCTTCCAATTGCTTGGTCGCTTCGACAAACCGCTGTTCAACCTGCTGGGTCTTGAGTTCGCGGGTCAGCTTGTCTTTCAGGCTGGCGAACGATGGCACCTCGGGTGCTTCAACGCCCAGCAGCTTGATCAGGTGCCAACCGAAGGACGTGCGCACCGGCACCGACACCTGGTCCTGCTTGAGGCCGTACAGCGCCGTCTCGAAGTCTGGATCGTAGACGCCAGGACCGGCAAACCCGAGATCGCCGCCATTGCTGGCCGAACCCGGATCCTGGGAAAACTCCTTGGCCAGGACTTCAAACTGCTCGCCCTTGGCCAGGCGCGCCTGGATGTCTTCGATCTTGGCCTTGGCTTGCGCCTCGGTGACCTTGTCGTTGACCTCGATCAGAATGTGCGCAGCACGACGCTGTTCAGCGAGGTTGGCGGTTTCTTTCTCGTAGGCAGCCTGAAGTTCATCGTCCTTGACGGTAACCTGGTCGAAGAACGACGACTTCTTCAGCTCCAGGTAGTCGATGACCACCTGGTCCGGGGTCATGAACTCCTTGGCGTGCTGGTCGTAGTACGCCTTGACTTCGTCATCGGTGAGTTTCACCGCTGCCGGGTCAGCTTTAACGTTGACGGTGGCGAAATCGCGGGTCTGTTTTTCCAGACGGGCAAATGCCAGCACCTCGGCATCGGTCACGAAACCACTGCCAGCAATACCTGCGCGAACCTGGCCGATCAGCATTTCCTGGGTCAGCATCTGACGGAATTGCAGGCGGGTATAGCCCAGTTGGCGAACCACCTGGTCAAAGCGTTCGGCGCTGAACTTGCCGTCCACCTGGAACTCCGGCGTCTGCAGGATTACCTGGTCCAAGGCCGCTTCCGAGAAACCGAACTTGGCATCAGCAGCGCCTTGCAGCAGCAGCTTGCGATCGATCAGGCCCTTGAGGGCCGCGTCGCGCAGCAGTTTTTCGTCCAACAGGGAAGCATCGAAATCCTTGCCCAGTTGTTGCATCAGCTGGCGCCTTTGCATATCGACGGCCTGGCTCAATTCGGTCTGGGTGATTTCCTCACCGTTGACCTTGGCCACGTCCTGCTTGTTATTACCCGAAGCCTGGAAAATAGCCTCGATACCGGTGAACGCCATCAATGCGACGATGATCCCGATAATGGTCTTGGCAATCCAGCCTTGTGAATTGTCCCTGATATTTTGCAGCATGCGTCCCCCAGAAACGGTTGAACATCAAAAATAGGCAACCGTGGAGCGTGGGTAGAATCCGGATAGAAGAAAGGCGCATCCGAGGATGCGCCTTCTCGTAACTGGCGGAGCGGACGGGGGTTTTAACTCTGACCCCCGGCGTGGCGACCCAATGGATACGTGGGTCAGCTACCGCTCCGCTGCCAGGCCAGACCTGCGTCCGACCCGGGTAAGCAAAGGCTTGATCGAAGCTTAGTTAACGGCTTCTTTCAGGGCTTTACCGGCTTTGAAACCTGGTTTCTTGGCAGCAGCGATTTGCAGTGCTTTGCCGGTCTGTGGGTTACGGCCAGTGCGAGCTGGGCGGTCAGTCACAGAGAAAGTACCGAAGCCTACCAGTACCACGGAGTCGCCGGCCTTCAGAGCGCCAGTGACGGATTCGATTACTGCGTCCAGCGCACGGCCGGCAGCAGCTTTCGGGATATCAGCGGATGCAGCGATAGCATCAATCAGTTCCGACTTGTTCACTCTAAGTCCCCTTATATATCTATGAGTATGATTCTAAGTTTTTTGGTAAAAAGCAAAAACCAGTGCTGAATGGCCTACAGACACTTAAGAGCCGCTTTATAACAAGGGCTCTAAAAAGCTGTCAAGGAAGCCCCCCAGGCTTCAACACCTTAATGCGTGCTAATTCTTTCCTTGGAATCCGACTCGCGCTTTTCGTCCTTCGCGACAATCTCCGGAGCCACATCCGGCAAGGGCTCCGGCGCGTATTGCAGCGCAATTTGCAGGACTTCGTCAATCCATTTAACCGGTTTAATCTGAAGATCCTGCTTGATATTGTCAGGAATTTCCTTCAAGTCGCGAACATTCTCTTCAGGAATGATCACGGTCTTGATTCCACCCCGGTGTGCAGCGAGTAATTTCTCTTTCAGCCCACCGATGGCCAATACCTGGCCGCGCAGGGTAATTTCCCCGGTCATCGCCACATCGGCGCGCACCGGAATACCGGTCAATGCCGACACCAGCGCCGTGCACATGCCTACGCCGGCGCTCGGGCCGTCCTTCGGCGTCGCGCCTTCCGGCATGTGGATATGGGTGTCGTGCTTCTCGTGGAAGTCCAGGGGAATACCCAGGCTCCTGGCGCGACTGCGCACCACGGTCTGCGCGGCGGTGATCGATTCGACCATCACATCGCCGAGAGAGCCGGTCTTGATCAACTGGCCCTTGCCCGGGATCACGGCAGCTTCGATGGTCAGCAACTCGCCGCCCACCTGGGTCCATGCCAGGCCAGTCACCTGCCCTACCTGGTCCTGCTGCTCGGCCAGGCCGTAGCGGAATTTACGCACACCCAGGAAATGCTCCAGCGCGTCGGCCGTCACCTTCACAGAGAAGCGTTTCTCCAAGGAATGTTCCTTGACCGCCTTGCGGCAGATTTTCGCGATCTGACGCTCAAGGCCCCGTACACCGGCCTCGCGGGTGTAATAGCGCACGATGTCACGGATCGCTTCGACGTCAAATTCGATCTCGCCTTTCTTCAGGCCGTTGGCCGCAGTCTGCTTGGGCGCGAGGTATTTGACGGCGATGTTGATCTTCTCGTCTTCGGTGTAACCCGGCAGACGAATCACCTCCATCCGATCCAGCAAGGCTGGCGGAATGTTCATGGAGTTGGAGGTGCACAGGAACATGACGTCAGACAGGTCGTAGTCGACTTCCAGGTAATGGTCGTTGAAGTTGTGGTTCTGCTCGGGATCGAGTACCTCAAGCAACGCCGACGCCGGATCGCCACGCATGTCGCTGCCCATCTTGTCGATTTCATCGAGCAGGAACAGCGGGTTGCGCACGCCCACTTTTGTCATCTTTTGAATCAATCTTCCTGGCATCGAACCGATGTAAGTCCGGCGATGGCCACGGATTTCCGCTTCGTCACGCACGCCGCCGAGGGCCATGCGCACGAACTTGCGGTTGGTCGCACTGGCAATCGACTCGGCCAGCGAAGTTTTACCCACCCCAGGCGGACCGACCAGGCACAACACCGGGCCGCGAATTTTCTTCACGCGCTTTTGTACCGCGAGGTATTCAAGGATACGCTCCTTGACCTCTTCAAGGCCGTAGTGGTCGGCATCGAGGATTTCTTCGGCGCGGGTCAGGTCCAGGCGTACCTTGGTCTGAGCCTTCCACGGCACCTGCACCAGCCAATCGATGTAGGAACGAACCACAGTGGCTTCGGCCGACATCGGCGACATTTGCTTGAGCTTGTTCAGCTCGGCCGTGGCCTTGGTCAGCGCGTCTTTCGGCAGGCCAGCGGCATCGATACGCTTTTTCAGCTCTTCGATTTCGTTGTGGCCTTCCTCACCGTCGCCGAGTTCTTTCTGAATGGCCTTCATCTGCTCATTCAGGTAGTACTCGCGCTGGCTGCGCTCCATTTGTTTCTTCACGCGGCCGCGGATGCGCTTCTCGACCTGCAGCAGGTCGATTTCGCCATCCAGCAGCGCCAGCACATGCTCGACACGGGCCGACAGATCGATGATTTCGAGGATGTCCTGCTTCTGCTCGATCTTCAGCGCCATGTGCGCAGCCATGGTGTCGACCAGACGACTTGGCTCATCGATGCTGTTGAGCGACGAGAGGACTTCAGCCGGGACTTTCTTGCCCAGTTGCACATACTGCTCGAACTGCGAAAGCAGGCTGCGCACGAACACTTCGGATTCACGCTCAGGGGCTTCGACTTCGTCGATCAGCGCCACTTCGGCGCGCAGGTGGCCATCCACCTCCATGAAACGCTCTACTGCGCCGCGCTGCTCGCCTTCCACGAGTACCTTGACGGTACCGTCAGGCAGCTTGAGCAATTGCAGGACAGTCGCAACGGTGCCGACCCGATACAGGGCGTCTTCGCCTGGATCATCATCAGCAGGATTCTTCTGGGCCAACAGCAGGATCTGCTTGTCGCCCGTCATCGCGGCCTCGAGGGCTTCGATAGACTTCTCGCGCCCCACGAACAGCGGGATAACCATGTGCGGATAGACGACGACATCACGCAACGGCAGGAGAGGCAATTCGATGGTTGTCTTCATGATTTCGCCTCTATGACAGTTGAAAAATAAGCTTGAAACCAAGATGGGGGTTGCATGCAAAAAAAACAAGCGCAATGCCAGCACTTAAACGCATGAATAAACGCGATTTAATCTACCACCCCGCAAAAACACCCGAAAAAAACAAGGGGCCCCGAAAGGCCCCTTGCTTGTACCGCCACTGTAAAGACGCTTACGCGTCAGGTGCAGCCTTGGCAGCCGGCTCACTGTTTTCGTAGATATACAGTGGCTTGGACTTGCCTTCGATAACGCTTTCGTCGATCACCACCTTGCTCACCTCGGACTGCGAGGGGATTTCGTACATGGTGTCGAGCAACACGCCTTCGAGGATCGAACGCAGACCACGTGCACCGGTCTTGCGCTCCAATGCCCGCTTGGCCACTGATTTGAGCGCGTCGGTACGGAACTCGAGGTCCACACCTTCCATCTCGAACAGCTTGGCGTATTGCTTGGTCAGGGCGTTTTTCGGCTCGGTGAGGATCTGAATCAAAGCCGCCTCATCCAGCTCGTCCAACGTGGCCAGGACCGGCAGACGACCGACGAATTCCGGGATCAGGCCGAACTTGACCAGATCGTCAGGTTCGACTTCACGCAGGGACTCGCCTACCTTCTTGCCTTCTTCCTTGCTACGCACTTCCGCGCTGAAACCGATGCCGCCACGGGTGGAACGCTGCTGAATAACCTTTTCCAGCCCGGAGAACGCACCGCCACAAATAAACAGGATGTTACGCGTATCGACCTGTAGGAATTCCTGCTGCGGGTGCTTGCGGCCGCCCTGGGGCGGTACCGAAGCGACCGTGCCTTCGATCAGCTTCAACAGTGCTTGCTGCACGCCTTCACCGGAAACATCCCGAGTGATGGACGGGTTGTCCGACTTGCGCGAGATCTTGTCGATTTCGTCGATGTAGACAATACCCATCTGGGCCTTCTCTACGTCGTAGTCGCACTTCTGCAGCAGTTTCTGAATGATGTTCTCGACATCTTCACCCACGTAGCCAGCCTCGGTGAGGGTGGTGGCGTCGGCGATGGTGAACGGAACGTTCAGCAGGCGAGCGAGGGTTTCCGCAAGCAGGGTTTTACCCGAGCCTGTAGGGCCGATCAGCAGGATGTTACTCTTGCCGAGTTCGACTTCGTCGCCTTTCTTGTCACGCTGGTTCAAGCGCTTGTAGTGGTTGTACACCGCTACGGCCAGAACCTTCTTCGCACGCTCCTGACCAATCACGTACTGGTCAAGGATGCCGCTGATTTCTTTAGGCGATGGGAGTTTGTGCGCACTGCTCTCGGCCTGGGCTTCCTGCACCTCCTCGCGGATGATGTCATTGCACAGGTCGACGCATTCGTCGCAGATAAACACCGAGGGGCCGGCAATCAATTTGCGTACTTCATGCTGGCTTTTGCCACAGAAGGAGCAATAGAGCAGCTTGCCGTTGTCCTCGCCGTTGCGGGTGTCAGTCATTCGTTCGATCCAAATCCGATAGGCTTGCAACACAAGATGAAGGCTTATGCGGGCTTTTTCAAGCCCGCCAGTGGTCGGACATGCCGACCAGCCCTATTTTGAGCGGCTTATATTAAGCGGGGCGCTTTTCGATCACTGCGTCGATCAACCCGTACTCACGGGCGGCTTCAGCACTCATGAAGTTGTCACGGTTGGTATCACGCTCGATTTCTTCAAGTGTGTGCCCGCTGTGCTTGGCCATCAGCGTGTTGAGGCGCTCACGAATGAAGAGGATTTCCTTGGCATGGATTTCGATGTCCGATGCCTGGCCCTGGAAACCACCCAGTGGCTGGTGAATCATCACGCGTGAGTTCGGCAGGCAGTAACGCTTGCCCTCGGCGCCGGCGGTCAGCAGGAACGCACCCATGCTGCAGGCCTGGCCAATGCAGGTAGTCGACACGTTCGGCTTGATGAACTGCATGGTGTCGTAGATCGACATGCCCGCAGTCACCGAACCTCCTGGCGAGTTGATGTAGAGATGGATGTCCTTGTCCGGGTTTTCCGCTTCAAGGAACAGCAGTTGCGCACAGATCAGGTTGGCCATGTAGTCCTCTACCGGGCCAACCAGAAAGATCACTCGCTCCTTGAGCAGGCGCGAGTAGATGTCGTAGGCGCGTTCACCACGAGCGGACTGCTCGACAACCATCGGGACCAGGCCGCCAGCGGCCTGGATATCAGAGTTCTGCTGAATATAGGAATTACGGAACATGCTCTGCAGTTACTCCCAAATAGTCATGTCTTGAAAACGCATAAGCCAGCGCGAGGCTGGCTTATGGTTGAATTTCCAACGAGTTGGACAATCAGTCGGCTTGTGCTGCTTCCGCCGGTTTGACTGCTTCTTCGTAAGAGACCGCTTTATCGGTCACCTTAGCCTTCTGCAGAACAGTATCCACAACTTGTTCTTCCAGCACAACCGAACGTACTTCGTTCAGCTGCTGGTCGTTCTTGTAGTACCAGGACACGACCTGCTCAGGTTCCTGGTAGGCCGACGCCATTTCCTGGATCATTTCGCGAACACGGTCTTCGTCTGGCTTGAGGTCGAACTGCTTGACCACTTCAGCCACGATCAGGCCCAGCACGACGCGGCGCTTGGCTTGCTCTTCGAACAGCTCGGCCGGCAGTTGGTCAGGCTTGATGTTGCCACCAAACTGCTGAACCGCTTGTACGCGCAGGCGATCCACTTCGTTGGACAGCAGGGCCTTAGGCACTTCGATCGGGTTGGCGGCCAGCAGACCGTCCATGACCTGGTTCTTGACCTTGGACTTGATCGCTTGACGCAGCTCACGCTCCATGTTCTTGCGAACTTCGGTGCGGAAGCCTTCGATACCGGTTTCCTTGATGCCGAATTGCGCGAAGAACTCTTCATTCAGCTCTGGCAGCTTAGGCTCGGAAACGCTGTTGACGGTCACGGTGAACTCGGCGGCTTTGCCGGCCAGGTCCAGGTTCTGGTAGTCAGCAGGGAATTCCAGGTTCAGAACGCGTTCTTCGCCGGCTTTGGCGCCAACCAGGCCGTCTTCGAAGCCAGGGATCATGCGGTTGGAACCCAGCACCAGCTGAGTACCCTTGGCGGAGCCACCAGCGAATACTTCGCCGTCAACCTTGCCAACGAAATCGATGTTCAACTGGTCTTCGTTCTGGGCGGCACGCTCGACCACTTCGAAACGGGTGTTCTGCTTGCGCAGGATTTCGAGCATGTTGTCCAGGTCCGAATCAGCCACTTCGGCGCTCAGGCGCTCGATAGCGATACCGTCGAAGCCCGCTACTTCGAATTCCGGGAACACTTCGAATACGGCTACGTATTCCAGGTCCTTGCCGGCTTCCAGGGACTTGGGCTCGATCGAAGGCGAGCCAGCCGGGTTCAGCTTTTGCTCGACAACGGCTTCGTAGAAGGAAGCCTGGATCACGTCACCTACAGCTTCCTGGCGCGCATCGGCACCAAAACGACGCTTGATTTCGCTCATTGGCACTTTGCCTGGACGGAAACCAGCGATCTTGGCCTTTTGGGCAGTCTGCTGCAGACGCTTGTTGACCGCAGTCTCGATACGCTCTGCCGGCACGGTGATGCTCAGGCGGCGCTCGAGAGCAGTAGTATTTTCAACAGAAACTTGCATGGATATTCCTCGTTGCACAGACATTAGCCGGCCATTTCCGACCCCAATCAAGGGCATGCATTCTAGTGGGTCAAACTCAAGAAGTCACCCTACTGAAAATACACCCGGAAACCGCCGGCAATTTATCGGTACGAAGGCACTGAAGTACCTCGCCCCGGTGACAAATACAGCCAATTGCGCCAGGGCTCTGCGCCGCCCCTCTATATATAGAAGAAGCCGCCATTCATCTCCCTGACGGCCCGCCCCGCGAACGGAGCGGACAGGCAACGCGGCATCATCGAGACACACAAATACGACGAAACGCGCTGCCGATGCGGCCCAGTACCTGCGACCGCCGAGATAATCAAACCGCCAAAACCAAAAAAGGCGCCAGACTGTTAAATCTGGCGCCTTTCGAATATGGGGTGGACGAAGGGGATCGAACCCTCGACAACGGGAGTCACAATCCCGTGCTCTACCAACTGAGCTACGCCCACCATATTGCGTTAACAAAGAAACCAAACCACTTCTTTGTCGAACCCTGCCCTGCCTGACGGCCGAGCAACGTTTTATTTGGTGCGGATGAAGAGACTCGAACTCTTACGCCTCGCGGCGCTGGAACCTAAATCCAGTGTGTCTACCAATTCCACCACATCCGCGCTTGAAGCTCTTAAAGCAAAGGCGCCAGACGATTAATCTGGCGCCTTTCAAATATGGGGTGGACGAAGGGGATCGAACCCTCGACAACGGGAGTCACAATCCCGTGCTCTACCAACTGAGCTACGCCCACCATCTAACGCTACTTGTGCCAAAGCTGCCTAATGGCGCACCCGGCAGGACTCGAACCTGCGACCATCCGCTTAGAAGGCGGATGCTCTATCCAGCTGAGCTACGGGCGCCTGATTAATCTGTACTCTTGGAGGATTACAAACTAAGTGTTTCCAGCCTTGCAGCACAACAATTCTGCTCGACCTTCTAACCAGTGCTAGGCTGTGCCCGACAAGTGCGACGAATAGTATAGAGGGTCCCGAAACCCGTCAAATCTTTTTTGAAAAAAACTGATTTTATTTAAGGGGTTAGGGCAATTTGCAGACCAAGCGCCTTTGCCCTCGCGCCCTGGCGTGCGAGAATGCGCGCACTTTTCTTCCCCCTCTCGATGGTTAATCACGCGTAATGACTGCACAACTTATCGACGGCAAATCAATCGCCGCCAGCCTGCGCCAGCAGATCGCCAAACGCGTCACCGAGCGTCGCCAGCAAGGCCTGCGCACGCCTGGCCTCGCGGTGATCCTGGTCGGCAGCGATCCTGCCTCTCAGGTTTATGTCTCGCACAAGCGTAAAGACTGTGAAGAGGTCGGCTTTATTTCCAAAGCCTATGACTTGCCTTCGGAGACCACTCAACAGGCCCTGACCGACCTGATTGACAGCCTCAACGATGACCCGAACATGGACGGCATCCTGCTCCAGCTGCCGCTGCCCGAGCATCTGGATGCCTCCAAACTGCTGGAACGCATCCGCCCGGACAAAGACGTCGATGGCTTCCACCCTTATAACGTCGGCCGCCTGGCCCAGCGCATCCCGCTGCTGCGCCCCTGCACGCCCAAAGGCATCATGACCCTGCTGGAAAGCACCGGGGTTGATCTGTATGGCCTCGACGCGGTTGTGGTTGGCGCCTCGAATATCGTCGGCCGCCCGATGGCGATGGAATTATTGCTGGCCGGCTGCACCGTGACCGTTACCCACCGCTTCACCAAGGATCTCGCCGGCCATGTGGGCCGCGCTGATCTGGTGGTGGTCGCCGCAGGCAAGCCGGGCCTGGTCAAGGGTGAGTGGATCAAGGAAGGCGCGATCGTCATCGACGTTGGCATCAACCGCCAGGATGACGGCAAGCTGGTGGGCGACGTAGTTTACGAGACCGCCCTGCCCCGCGCCGGCTGGATTACCCCGGTTCCAGGCGGTGTGGGCCCGATGACCCGAGCGTGCCTGCTGGAAAATACGCTGTATGCAGCAGAAACCCTGCACAGCTGATAACCAGGCGTACTGAAAAAGCCCTGCCTTATCGCGGGGCTTTTTATTGCCCGAAAAAAAACTGTTTATTCATAGTTTTTAAGTACTTTCGTCCGGATCTGGAAGAACATTCGACAGTTTCTGATCCATACTCCTAAAATGTAACGCCATTTGTCATCAAACCCGTTCCCAGACGGTACTTCTTACTTTTAGCGAGTTCATCCGCGTGAAAATTCGTCTTTCCATTGTCAGCCTACTTTTTGCATTGACAGGCACCTTCGCAAACGCCGCCGAAACCACCTTGGCCCCGCGTGACGCCTCCAAACTGCAAATCGCCTCCGGCAGCGCCATGCTTGTGGATCTACAGACCAACAAGGTCATCTATTCCAGTAACCCCGATGTGGTGGTCCCCATCGCTTCCGTCAGCAAGCTGATGACCGGCCTGATCGTGCTGGAAGCCAAGCAGGACATGGATGAATACATCGACATCAACATCACCGACACACCAGAGATGAAGGGCGTGTTCTCCCGGGTGAAGATCGGTAGCCAAATGCCGCGCAAGGAAATGCTGCTGATCGCGCTGATGTCCTCGGAAAACCGCGCCGCCGCGAGCCTGGCCCACCATTACCCGGGCGGTTACGCGGCTTTCATTGCCGCGATGAACGCCAAGGCCAAGGCGCTGGGCATGACTAGCACCCATTACGTGGAACCTACGGGCCTGTCGATCCATAACGTGTCGACCGCGCGCGACCTGAGCAAGCTGCTGGCCTATGCACGCAAGTTTCCGATGTTGAGCCAGCTGAGTACCACCAAGGAAAAAACCGTGGCGTTCCGCAAGCCCAACTACACCCTGGGTTTCTCCAACACCGACCACCTGATCAACCGGGCCAACTGGGATATCAAGCTGACCAAGACCGGTTTTACCAACCAGGCCGGGCATTGCCTGGTGCTGGTGACCAGCATGGGTAACCGCCCGGTGTCGCTGGTGATCCTGGATGCTTTCGGCAAATTCACCCACTTCGCCGATGCCAGTCGTATTCGCAGCTGGGTCGAAACCGGCAAGGGCGGCGCGGTGCCGGATGTGGCGTTGCGCTACAAGGCTGACAAGAACCTGAAGAACCGTGCGGGTGTGACAGAAGTCCGCCGTTAAAGAACACCGCAGAACCCATGTGGGAGGGGGATTGCTCCCGATAGCAGTGTGTCATTCACAGTAGTCAGTGACTGATCCACCGCTATCGGGGGCAAGTCGAATCGTCGCACCGCCCCTCCCACATTTCTATCTGTGTTCCGCCAGCACCTTGAGTGCTTGGGCCGCCGACTGCTCTTGCCCCGCCTGAGCGGTCGCATTCGCCGCCTCGCGCCAACGCTGCGCGTCCACATTCGCCGGCAACTGGCTCGGACGCTGGGTAAGAATCGCCCAATTCCCTGCGCTCTTCCACGCCGACTCAAAGTCGCTGAAGCCCATCATCAATCGCCGCTCCCTGCCGGAACGCAACAGCACCGTGCTCTTCTGCTGGTTGAATCCCACCACCACGACATAGCGCGGGTCGGACCAGAAGCTTGAGTTGATCCGCGCCATCACCGGGTAGCCCGCCGCCACTTGCGCCAGCACGGCGGTCAGCCTGGCTTCCAGTGGATACACCATCAGCCCGTACTCGCGCGCCAGCTTCTGCATGTTGCGCTCAAGGTCCGCTTCGGCGCCTGGCAAGTGCAGCGGCTTATCCAGCAACCCCGGTGTCATGACAATGCCTTGTTGCGACAGCATGCTGGCCAAAGCCGTAGGACCGCTCTGATAAGCCTCGCTGCGAAAGGTCGGTACGCCGTTGAGTTCAACCCGCTCCGGCAGGCCGGGGAGTTTCGAAGGATGGCTGGAACAGGCCGTCAGCCCCAGGGCGCAGGCCAGCAGGATGGATGCTTTAAGGTTCGACCGTAAGCGCAATTTTTAACTCTCTTGATCAACTGCCGGTGAGGGCCCCGATCATAGGACGCTCTTGGGCAGGGGTATAGCCTCCAGTGTCGGTAAAATGCCCGCGATAGAGCAAACGAGTTGGACAGACACGACCATTGGTCAATAGCAGGCAACCCCCGGGTAGCTAGACTGTCCATTGGGAAGACTGTGTATAAACCCCGGATGGGGCG
Organism: Pseudomonas sp. R4-34-07; assembly: GCF_003852375.1. Lineage (NCBI taxonomy): Bacteria > Pseudomonadati > Pseudomonadota > Gammaproteobacteria > Pseudomonadales > Pseudomonadaceae > Pseudomonas > Pseudomonas sp. R4-34-07. The sequence goes on from NZ_CP027760.1 coordinate 3,710,445, forward strand.
AAGGGAGGCCTGAATGAGCCTTGCAACGACGATTTTCATGCTGATCTGCGGTTGGCTGGCGGTGGCCGCCGCCATGTTGTGGGGGGTCATGCGCGTGACCCGCCGCCATCATCACCCCCACGTCAAACCCACTGCGCCCGCCAAGCCGCGCAAGGCGACGGCGCATCACGCTTAGCCGGGCATGCACGTGAAGTCTTGCGTGGCGGCAACCTCCTTGCCGTGTCCATCCTTGAGCGCTGCGCGCACGGTGGTCCCGAGGCTCGACTCTTCCAGGGTGTAATGCTCACCCGCCTTGAAATGCCTGTACTCGACCCGGCCCTGGCAGTCCTGCTGGTTGTCGTCACCGGGCTCTTCTTCAAACAGCGTCACGTCCAGGCGATGGTCCCCGGGGCTCACTTCAAAGTAGCGCCCGTCATCCACGCGCTGACCGTCGACGCGCTCGGCCAACAGGTCATTCGGTGCTTCTTCTTTCAAGCCGATCCAGGCTTGGCTCGGGTCGGCCTGGGGTATCGGGCCGGCACACGCGGACAACACCAAGGCGGCAGCCAGGGCGGGAATCAACAACAGGGTTTTCGGTGACATGGCAGGGCTCCAAAGCACATCAGTAAAAAAGGCGTATCCGATGGCTGACAAGCTTGAAGAGCTGCTGTTTGTAGAACAAATGAATACACATGAAAGGATCTTCAGCCGTTACCTAAATCTTCCTTCACCTGGCTGAAAGGTGCGTGTTAGGTGGGTCGGGCAAGACTGCCGGGGTTTGCAATCCTGCTCTTTCGGAGATCCACGCATGCTCGGGCTGGTAAAGACCGCACTGCACAAGCCGTACACCTTCATCGTGTTGGCCATTTTCATCTGCATCATCGGGCCGATGGCGGCCCTGCGTACGCCCACGGATGTGTTCCCCGATATCGGCATCCCGGTGGTTGCCGTGGTCTGGCAGTACAACGGCCTGTCGCCGGACGCCATGGCCGGGCGGGTGATCTACACCTACGAACGCTCCCTGAGCACCACCGTCAACGACATCGAACATATCGAGTCCCAATCCCTGCCCGGCATGGGCATCGTCAAAATTTTCTTCCAACCCGGCGTGGATATCCGCACCGCCAACGCCCAGGTCACGGCGGTGTCACAGACCGTGCTCAAGCAGATGCCACCGGGCATTACGCCGCCGCTGATCCTCAACTACAGCGCCTCCACCGTACCGATCCTGCAAATGGCGTTCTCCAGCCCGAGCCTGTCGGAAGCCAGAATCCGCGACCTGGTGCAGAACAATATCCGCCTGCCGCTGAGCGCCCTGCCCGGCCTGGCGATGCCCACGCCGATGGGCGGCAAGCAACGCCAGATCACCCTCGACCTCGACCCCCAGGCCCTGGCCGCCAAAGGCCTGTCGGCCCAGGACGTCGGCAATGCCCTGGCGCTGCAGAACCAGATCATCCCGGTGGGCACCGCCAAGCTCGGCCGCAACGAATACACGATTTTGCTGAACAACAGCCCCAAGGCCATCGATGAGCTCAATGACTTGCCGATCAAGAATGTCGACGGCGCAATCATCACCATCGGCCAGGTCGCTCACGTGCGGGATGGCTCGCCACCGCAGACCAATATCGTGCGCGTCGACGGCCATCGCGCCGTGCTGATGCCGGCGTTGAAGAACGGCAGTATTTCCACCCTGTCGATCATCGACGGCATCCGCCAGATGCTGCCGCGCATCAACGAAACCCTGCCGCCGTCGCTGAAAACCTCACTGCTGGGCGATGCGTCGGTGTTCGTCAAGCAGTCGGTGGGCAGCGTGGCCCAGGAAGGCATCATCGCCGCCCTGCTGACCAGTGCGATGATCCTGCTGTTTCTCGGCAGCTGGCGCTCGACGCTGATCATCGCCGCGTCGATTCCCCTGGCGGTGCTGTCGGCCATCGCGCTGTTGGCGGTCAGCGGGCAAACCCTGAATGTGATGACCCTGGGCGGCCTGGCCCTGGCGGTGGGCATTCTGGTGGACGACGCCACGGTGACCATCGAAAACATCAACTGGCACCTGGAACAAGGCAAGGCGGTGAAGACGGCGATCCTCGACGGCGCCGCACAAATCGTCGGTCCGGCGTTCGTCTCGCTGCTGTGCATCTGCATCGTGTTCGTGCCGATGTTCTTGCTGCAAGGCATCGCCGGGTATCTGTTCCGGCCGATGGCGCTGGCGGTGATCTTTGCCATGGCCAGTTCATTCATTCTCTCGCGCACCCTGGTGCCGACACTGGCGATGTACCTGCTCAAGCCGCACACGCGGGAGCAAGGTGCAGGGCATCATCCGGAAGATGAATTCATCAATCACCATGAAGGTGATCAGCACAAGAAACCGCGCAATCGACTGCTGCAAGCGGTGCTGAATTTCCAGCAGGGATTCGAGCGGCATTTCTCGAACATCCGCGACACTTACCACGGCCTGCTGCTGCTCGCGGTGGGCGCGCGCAAACGCTTTATCGTCGGTTTTCTCGCCTGCGTGCTGGCCTCGTTCGTGTTATTGCCGAGCCTGGGCCAGGATTTTTTCCCGGCGACCGATGCCGGTGCGCTGGCACTGCATGTGCGCCTGCCGCTGGGTACGCGCATCGAGGAAAGCGCCGCTGCGTTCGACCGCATCGAAGCGCGGATTCGCGAAGTGATCCCGCCCCAAGAGCTGGACACCATCGTCGACAACATCGGCATCCCCCTCAGCGGCATCGACATGGCCTACAGCAGCAGCGGCACCATCGGCCCGCAGGACGGCGATATTCAGGTCACCCTGAAAAAGGACCACGCACCCACCGCCGACTACGTCAAAAGACTGCGTGAAGCCCTGCCGCAAAGCTTCCCCGGCAGCCATTTTGCGTTCCTGCCGGCGGACATCAGCAGCCAGATCCTCAACTTCGGCGCGCCGGCACCGCTGGACGTCAAAATTTCCGGGCGCAGCGATGCCGAAAACCGCGCCTATGCCATGGAGCTCGAACGGCGCCTGCAACACGTGCCCGGCATCGCCGACCTGCGTATCCAGCAATCCACCGGTTATCCGTCGCTGCAGGTGAATGTGGACCGCCTGCGAGCCAATGGCCTGGGCATCACCGAGAAAGACGTGACCAACAGCATGGTCGCCTCCCTCGCCGGCAGTTCCCAGGTGGCGCCGACGTTCTGGCTGAACCCGGCCAATGGCGTGTCCTACTCGATCGTGGCCGCAACGCCGCAATACCGCCTCGACAGCCTGCCTTCGCTGGAGGCGCTGCCGGTGACCGGTGCCGACGGCCAGTCACAAATCCTCGGCGGCGTGGCGAGTATCTCGCGGGTACAAAGCCCGGCGGTGGTCACGCACTACAACATCGAGCCCACCCTGGACCTGTATGCCAACGTGCAAGGCCGCGACCTCGGCGGCGTCGCCCGTGATGTGCAAAAAGTGCTGGATGACACCGCGTCCATGCGCCCCAAAGGCGCGACGATCAGCCTGCACGGGCAGATCGATGCGCTGCATGAGGCGTTCAGCGGGTTGAGCTTCGGCCTGCTCGGCGCGGTGGTGCTGATCTACCTGCTGATCGTGGTCAATTTCCAGTCCTGGGCCGACCCCTTCGTGATCATCACCGCGTTGCCCGCCGCACTGGCGGGGATCGTGTGGATGCTGTTTCTCAGCGGCACCTCGTTATCGGTGCCGGCCCTCACCGGCGCGATCCTGTGCATGGGCGTGGCCACCGCCAACTCGATCCTGGTGGTGAGCTTCTGCCGCGAACGCCTGGCCGAACACGGCGATGCCTTGAAAGCCGCCATGGAAGCCGGTTACACGCGCTTTCGCCCGGTGTGCATGACCGCCCTGGCGATGATCATCGGCATGCTGCCCCTGGCGCTCTCCGAGGAGCAGAACGCGCCGTTGGGCCGCGCGGTGATCGGCGGCTTGATCTTCGCCACCATCGCCACCTTGTTGTTTGTTCCCGTGGTTTTCAGCCTGGTCCACGGCCGTCACCCTACCCGCGCAACTGCTGGAGAAATGCCCCATGTCGTCTGATCACAAACCCTCGCGCAAGCGTCTGATGCTCCTGGGTGTCGGCGGCCTGACCCTGGCCGCCCTGCTGGTCGCCAACGGCTTGCACGCGCGTGCGCTGCATGAACAGTCGGTCAGCGCCTGGACGGAAACCGCGGCCATTCCCCAGGTGCTGGTGTTCCAGCCCAAACAGAATGCCGCGGGCGATACCCTGCGCTTACCCGCGCACCTGGAGGCCTGGAGCAAAGCGCCGATTCATGCGCGGGTCAGCGGCTACCTGAAAGACTGGAAGGTCGACATCGGCAGCCAGGTCAAGGCCGGGCAGGTCCTCGCACAAATCGACAGCCCGGACCTGGACCAGCAACTGGCGCAAACCCACGCCCACCTGGTTCAGGAGCAGGCGAATGCGCGCCTTGCCGCCACCACCGCAACGCGCTGGCAAAACCTGTTGGCCAGTCATTCGGTATCGCGCCAGGAAGCCGATGAAAAAACCTCGAACGCCGCCGCCGCCAAAGCCAATGCCCAGGCTGCCGCCGCCGACTATGCGCGGTTGTGCGCGCTGGAAAGCTACAAGACGATCCGTGCGCCGTTCGCCGGCACCATCACCGCGCGCAACACCGATATCGGCCAGTTGATCAAGGCCGACACCGACAGCGATCCGGAACTGTTCAGCATCGCCGACACCCACCAACTGCGCCTGTACGTGCCGGTGCCACAGAACTACGCGGCGGTGATCCGCCCCGGCCTGGAAGCCGAGCTGAGCGTGCCCGAACATCCGGGCGAACACTTCAAGGCGCACCTGATCGGCGACTCCACCGCCATCGACCGGCGTTCCGGCACCCTGCTCGCGCAGTTCGTCGCCGACAACCCGAACGGTGAGCTGTTGCCCGGCGATTACGCCGAAGCCACCCTGCCGATTCCGGCGGACACCCACGGCGTGAGCATCCCGGCCAGTGCCTTGATCTTCCGTGCCCAGGGCACCCAGGTCGCGGTGCTGGACCGGCACAACCATGTGCACCTGCAAGACATTCATATCGGCCTGGACCTGGGCGAACGCCTGGTGATCGACCAGGGCCTGAAACCCGCCGACCGCATCATCGACAACCCGCCCGACGCCCTGCGCGAAGGCGACCCGGTACAACTGGCCGACGCCACAGGGGGTGCCCATGCGCCCAAGGCTTAAACCTTTTGCGGCCTGCCTGTTGCTGGCGTTGCAAGGCTGCTCCCTGGCGCCCAGCTACCAGGTGCCGTCGGTTGACCTGCCAGCGAGTTATCGCGAACACACCAGCGAGGGCCCGTGGCACAGCGCGCAGCCGTCCGATCAATTGATGCCTCAGTGGTGGAAACTGTACAACGACCCAACGCTCGATGGGCTGCAACAGCAACTGCTCAAGGCCAACCCGGACCTGGCCGCGGCGCTGGCGCATTTTGATGCCTCCCAGGCGTATGCCAGTCAATTGCATGCCGGGCTGTTCCCACAGATCAGCGCCAGCGCGCAGCCGTTGCGCCAGCGGCAATCGGACTCCAGACCGTTGCGCGGTAGTACGCAGCCGTCGGTGTACAACAGCGACACCGCCGGGTTTTCGTTGAGTTACGACCTGGACCTGTGGGGCAAAATCCGCAACCAGGTCGCGGCCGGCGACGCCCAGGCCCAAGCGTCCGGCGATGACTTGGCGGCAGCGCGGTTAAGCCTGCAACGCCAGTTGGCGACGCTGTATGTGCAGCTCAACGGGCTGGATGCGCAGAGCCGGATTCTCGCCCACTCGCTGGAGGATTTCAGCCAGGCGCTGCAACTCACCCGCAGCCGTTATGAGGGCCAGATTGCGTCGGAACTGGACCTGACCCGTGCGCAGAGTCAGTTGGCAGAAGCCAAGGCGCAGCTGGATGACGTGCGCGGGCAGCGCAACCTGACCGAGCATGCCATCGGTGAACTGGTCGGCGTGGCGGCCAGCGATTTCTCCCTGCCGCCCAGCCCGCAGTTGATTGCCTTGCCCGGCATTCCCTCACAGCTGCCGAGCCATCTGCTGCAACGTCGCCCGGATATCGCGGCGGCCGAACGGCGCGTGTTTGCGGCCAATGCCAACATCGGCGTGGCCAAGGCGGCCTGGTATCCGGACTTCAGCCTGACCGGGTTGATCGGCGGCCAGACCCAGGGCGTGGGCAACCTGCTTGCGGCGGGTAATCGGTATTGGGCGCTGGGGCCGTTGATGAACCTGCCGATTTTTGATGGCGGGCGCTTGAGTGCCAACGAACGCCAGGCCAAGGCCGAGTTTGAAGAAGCGTCGGCGCAGTACCGCAGCCAGGTGCTGAAGGCCGTGCGCGAGGTCGAAGATAACCTGGCGCAACTGCGGGATTTGCAGCAGGAGGCGCAGGATGAACAAGCGGCGGCGGATGCGGCGCAGCACACGCAAGTATTGGCAATGAACAGCTATCAGGCCGGAGCCGTGAGTTATCTGGATGTGGTCACCGCGCAAACGGCGGCGTTGCAGGCGCAGCGGACGTTGCAGGCGGTGCAGACGCGGCAGTTGCAGGCGAGTGTGGGGTTGGTGACGGCGCTGGGGGGTGGCTGGGAATCGGGCGGCTGAGGCTGCACGTTCGGCGGCGTTAGTTCCGGCCTCATCGGGAGCAAGCCCCCTCCCACATTGGTTTTGTGCCAGACACACAATGTATGAACACTGCCGGGCCCATGTGGGAGGGGGCTTGCTCCCGATAGCGCCCTTCCAGACACATCCTGCCAAAAGCCTGCACGACACCTTCACCCCACCCCTTCTAGCCTCTCAGCATCCACTTAGCAGAGAGGCCAAGGAATGCCTGATCTACCCGCTTCACATCGCCTGCGCATCGGCCGGTTCAGCGAACCGAACCGCATCTACTTGATCACCACCAATACCCATGAACGTATTCGCCTATTCAGCGATTTTCATCTCGGGCGTCTGGTCGTCTGGCAGTTTCGGCTAGCCCAATACCAAGGGCTGGCGAACTCCCTGGCATGGGTGATCATGCCCGACCATTTCCACTGGATTATCGAGTTGAAAAAAGGCTCGCTGGCAAACCTGATGTGCCAGGTGAAATCCAAAAGTACACGAACCGTCAACGGCGCGACTGGCCGCAAAGGCCGGCTCTGGCAGGAAAGCTTCCACGACCGGGCACTTCGCAAAGAAGATGACCTTGTAAAAATAGCCCGTTATGTAGTGGCCAACCCATTGCGAGCCGGATTGGTCGAGCGAATTGGCGACTACCCATTGTGGGATGCCATCTGGGTCTGACGCCTGGCAACATTTTCAGAAACAACACAGGTCAAATGTGGGAGGGGGCTTGCTCCCGATGGCGGTGTATCAGTCACCAAACTTATTCACTGACCCACCGCCATCGGGAGCAAGCCCCCTCCCACATTTTTTTTCCGCATTTCAGGCCGCAAGCGTGCCACTGGCAATGGCCGCCGAAGCGGCCAGCATGGCGCGCAACAGCACCGCACACCCCGCTGCCAGATCATCCGGCGCGGCGTTCTCGATTTCGTTATGGCTGATGCCACCCTCACACGGCACGAAGATCATTCCCGCCGGTCCCAGTTCGGCGAGGAAAATCGCGTCGTGCCCGGCCCCGCTGACGATGTCCATGTTCGACAAGCCCAGGCCATTCGCCGCATCGCGCACGGCGTCTACGCAGCCTTTGTCGAAGTACAGCGGCGGGAAGTCGGCGGTGGGTTCCAACTCGAAACTCAACCCATGTTTGGCGCAGGTCTCATCAATCACCGTGCGCACCTGGGCAATCATCGAATCCAGCCGCGCCGGCTCCAAGTGACGAAAATCCAGGGTCATGCGCACTTCACCGGGAATGACATTGCGCGAACCGGGATACGCCTGCAGGCAACCCACGGTCCCACAGGCGTGCGGCTGATGCCCCAGCGCCGCCGCATTCACCGCAGCCACCACCGCTGCCGCGCCGACCAAAGCGTCCTTGCGCAAGTGCATCGGCGTAGGCCCCGCGTGTGCTTCGACGCCGCGCAGTTTCAGGTCGAACCATTTCTGCCCGAGTGCGCCGAGCACCACGCCGATGGTCTTTTTCTCATCCTCCAGGATCGGCCCCTGTTCGATATGCGCTTCGAAGTACGCCCCAACCTTGTGCCCGCTTACCGGCCGCGTACCCGCATAGCCGATCGCATTCAACGCATCGCCCACGCTGACGCCGTCTGCATCGACCTTGGCCAAGGTCTCGGCCAGGGTGAATTTTTCGGCAAACACCCCGGAGCCCATCATGCAGGGTGGAAAGCGCGAGCCTTCTTCGTTGGTCCACACCACCACCTCCAGCGGCGCCTCGGTTTCAAGCTTGAGGTCGTTGAGGGTACGCAAGACTTCCACTCCGGCCAGCACGCCGAAGCAACCGTCGAACTTGCCGCCCGTGGGCTGGGTGTCGATGTGGCTGCCGGTCATCACCGGCGGCAGGTCGGGATTGCGCCCAGGACGCCGGGCGAAAATATTGCCGATGCCGTCGACGGTCACCGTGCAACCGGCCTGCTCGCACCACTGCACGAACAGGTCGCGCGCCTTGCGGTCGAGATCGGTGAGGGCCAGCCGGCACACCCCACCTTTTGGGGTGGCGCCGAGTTTGGCCAGGTCCATCAACGACTGCCACAAGCGGTCGCGGTTGATGTGCTGATGGGTCGATTGCAAAACGTCGAGGGCAGCGTTCATGGGGATCTCCTCAGGCTGTAAGCTCTTATGAATTGACGCGATTCCAACAGTCAATAAGTGGCCAAATGTGGGAGGGGGCTTGCCCCCGATAGCGGTGGTTCAGTTACAGTTGAGTTGATTGACACACGGGCATCGGGGTGATTGCGCGCCGGGCATTCAGACCGTAATACAACACCCCGCCCAATGCCGAACCGGTGAACCAGCCGTAGCTGTAGAACCAACTGAATGCATCGCTGCCCAGGGACAGCAAGGTCAGCACCACCGGCACGCCAAAGGCGACGAAGCCGCTCCAGTTCCACGCCGGGTACACGTCGTCGCGGTACAAACCGGCCAGGTCCAGCTGCTGTCTGCGGGTGATGAAGTAGTCCACCACCATGATCCCGGCGATCGGCCCCAACAGGCTGGAGTAGCCGAGCAGCCAGTTGGAATACACCGTCTCCAGGCTGACATCGGACACGATCAGCCCGAGTTTTTTCAGCAGCTCATGGGCCATCAACGCCAGCCCCACCACCCCGGTAAGAATCACCGCCGTGGTGCGGTTGATCAACTTGGGCGCAATGTTCTGGAAGTCGTTGGTCGGCGAGACAATGTTCGCCGCCGTGTTGGTGGACAAGGTGGCGATGATGATCAGCGCCATGGCGATGGCGACCCACACCGGGCTCTGGATATGGCCAATCAGGGTGACCGGGTCGGACACGCTGACCCCCACCAGTTTCACCGAAGCCGCCGTCATGATCACGCCCAGCGCGGCGAACAGGAACATGGTCAGCGGCAGGCCGAAAATCTGCCCGAGGATCTGGTCCTTCTGGCTTTTGGCGTAGCGGCTGAAGTCCGGGATATTCAGCGACAAGGTGGCCCAGAACCCGACCATGGCAGTCAGGCCCGCCATGAAATAACCGGTGAGGCTCGCGCCTTCGGGGCGCTTGGGTGGAATCGCCATCAGCTCACTGAGGGACACATTCGGCATCGCCCACACCAGCAGGCCGATACCCACCGCGACCAGCAGCGGCGCCGACAGGGTTTCCAGGCGCTTGATCGACTCGGCGCCGCGCAGCACCACCCACAAATTCAGGCACCAGAAAATCATGAAACCGATCACCTCACCGGTGCCGCCAAGGGATTTCCAGCCCTCGAAAATCGAGCCCAGGAACAAGTGAATCGCCAGGCCGCCAAACATCGTCTGGATGCCAAACCAGCCGCACGCCACCAGCGCCCGAATCAGGCATGGCACGTTGGAGCCGAGGATGCCGAAGGATGAGCGCAATAGCACCGGAAACGGGATGCCGTATTTCGTACCGGGAAACGCATTGAGCGTGAGGGGGATGAGCACCACGATGTTGGCCAGCAAAATCGCCATCAGCGCCTCGCCCACCGACAACCCGAAATACGCGGTGAGCACACCGCCCAGGGTGTAGGTCGGCACACAGATCGACATGCCGACCCACAGCGCAGTGATGTGCCATTTGTTCCAGGTGCGTTCGTGCACCTTGGTCGGTGCCATGTCGTGGTTGTAGCGAGGGCTGTCGAGGACGTCGGGGCCGGCGTCGAGTTCGTACAGGCCGTTACGTTCGATGACTTGCGATCTGTTCTGTTGCATGGCCGCTCCACGGTTTTTTTAAAATTATTCTTGCTCACCTGCACGGTTAGGGCAGGTTGCCGGAGTACCTCGTCGACAACATGACATCTCGGGCCCGGCCAGCCGCCACTGCACTCAATAACCGTGCCGACAACTGCTTCCCGACCCACGCTGCATCTATAACTGGCTGATGTTTATCAGCTTTATCCGGTTGACCGATTGCGTCTTCGGAACTTGCCCTGGGAACTCAGGGTGAATAGCAAGGAAGTTGTCCGAACCTTCAGGACTCAATCTGGTGCAACACAATTATTTTTATTTCCCGGCCCCGTCAAGCGCCATCGTTCAACCGGCTGATTTGCAATAAGAAATGCTGTTCAAATTGACAACCTGTCAAGTGCGTCAAAATGGTGTTTGGGTGCTTCATTTTGGTGAATTTTAATTTTTATTGTTTTAAATCAAATAGTTATATCAGTTATAAGCTTAATAAAAATATTCTTGCCCAATCGAAAAACTCGGGCTAGTTTCTATTCCTGTCACCGATGACAGGAATCAACCGGTTATCGGCGAGCCGTATTACAACACTTAGAACTGGCACAAGCCGGTCAAGCCTGTGAGGAACTCGACATGTCGCTGTTGATCCGTGGCGCTACCGTTGTTACCCATGATGAAAGTTACCGCGCCGATGTGTTATGCGCAGGCGGTCTGATTCGCGCTATCGGCACGGACCTGGATATTCCCGCCGGTACTGAAACACTCGATGGCAGCGGCCAATACTTGATGCCCGGTGGCATCGATCCCCATACCCATATGCAACTACCGTTCATGGGCACCGTGGCCAGCGAAGACTTTTTCAGTGGCACGGCGGCGGGGCTGGCCGGTGGCACCACGTCGATCATCGACTTCGTGATCCCCAACCCGCAGCAGTCGTTGATGGAGGCGTTCCACCAGTGGCGCGGCTGGGCCGAGAAATCGGCGTCCGACTACGGCTTTCATGTGGCGATCACCTGGTGGAGCGAACAGGTCCGCGAGGAAATGGCCGAGCTGGTCAGCCATCACGGCATCAACAGCTTCAAGCATTTCATGGCCTACAAGAACGCGATCATGGCGGCCGACGACACCCTGGTCGCCAGTTTCGAACGTTGCCTGGAACTGGGCGCGGTGCCCACGGTGCATGCGGAAAACGGCGAGCTGGTCTATCACCTGCAACGCAAGCTGATGGCCCAGGGCATCACCGGGCCGGAAGCGCATCCGCTGTCGCGTCCTTCCCAGGTGGAAGGCGAAGCGGCCAGCCGTGCGATCCGCATCGCCGAGACCATCGGCACGCCGTTATACCTGGTGCACGTTTCCACCCAGGAGGCGCTGGACGAAATCACCTATGCCCGGGGCAAGGGCCAGGCGGTCTACGGGGAAGTGCTCGCCGGCCACTTGCTGCTGGACGACAGCGTCTATCAACACCCCGACTGGCAGACCGCCGCCGGCTACGTGATGAGCCCACCGTTCCGCCCGCGCGGGCACCAGGAGGCACTGTGGCACGGTCTGCAATCGGGCAACCTGCACACCACCGCTACCGACCACTGCTGCTTCTGCGCCGAGCAAAAGGCCGCCGGGCGTGACGACTTCAGCAAGATCCCCAACGGCACCGCCGGTATCGAAGACCGTATGGCGCTGTTGTGGCACGAGGGCGTCAACACCGGGCGCCTGTCGATGCAGGCATTCGTCGCGCTGACCTCCACCAACACCGCAAAGATCTTCAACCTCTACCCGCGCAAAGGCGCGATTCGCGTCGGCGCCGATGCCGACCTGGTGCTGTGGGACCCGGAGGGCACGCGCACCATTTCCGCCAAGACCCACCATCAACAAGTCGATTTCAACATCTTCGAAGGCAAGACCGTACGCGGCGTGCCGAGCCACACCATCAGCCAGGGCAAGCTGGTCTGGGCCGATGGCGACCTGCGCGCCGAGCGTGGGGCCGGGCGCTATGTGCAGCGGCCGGCGTATCCGGCGGTGTTCGAACAGTTGCGCAAGCGGGCGGAGCATTCCAGGCCCACTGCGGTGAAACGCTGAACATACAGCGCACATGATCATTCCCACGCTCTGCGTGGGAATGCAGCAAGGGACGCTCCGCGTTCCAAGAGCGGACGCAGAGCGTCCAGTGAGGCATTCCCACGCAGAGCATGGGAACGATCGCCCATCAGAGGCAGCACCTCAATAACCGTGAGGCCACCACCGTGATCCAGACCCTGACCCACCTCCCCCATCCCCATGACGACGGGCCCACCCTCGCCAGCCATTTCACCGACCTGGCGCCGCCCCTCAATGCCCGCCAGGCCCAGCTTGAAGCTTCGCGCTGCCTGTATTGCTACGACGCCCCGTGCGTGAACGCGTGCCCCAGCGAAATCGACATCCCCTCGTTCATCCGCAATATCCACACCGACAACGTCCAGGGCGCAGCGCAGAAAATCCTCTCGGCCAACATCCTCGGCGGCAGTTGCGCTCGAGTCTGTCCCACGGAAATCCTCTGCCAGCAAGCGTGCGTACGTAACAACGCCGAAGAATGTGCCCCGGTGCTGATCGGCCTGTTGCAACGCTATGCCATCGACAACGCGCATTTCAGCCAGCACCCGTTCCAACGCTCCGCGCCCACCGGCAAACGCATCGCGGTGGTCGGCGCCGGGCCGGCGGGCCTGGCGTGCTCCCACCGTGCGGCCCTGCACGGCCATGACGTGGTGGTCTTCGAAGCCCGGGAAAAAGCCGGCGGCTTGAATGAATACGGAATCGCCAAGTACAAACTGGTGGACGACTTCGCCCAGAAGGAACTGGATTTCCTCCTGCAGATCGGCGGCATCGAGATCCGTCATGGCCAGCGCCTGGGCGACAACCTCACCCTGAGCGAGTTGCACGCGCAATTTGACGCAGTGTTCCTCGGCCTCGGCCTGGCGGCCAGCAAACGCCTCGGCCTGCCCGACGAAGACGCCCCCGGCCTGCTCGCCGCCACCGACTACATCCGCGAACTGCGCCAGGCCGATGACCTCACCCAACTGCCGCTGGCCGACCGCTGCATCGTGCTCGGCGCCGGCAACACCGCCATCGACATGGCCGTGCAAATGGCGCGCCTCGGTGCGCGCGATGTGAACCTGGTGTACCGCCGTGGCCTGGATGACATGGGCGCGACCCACCATGAGCAAGACATCGCCAAGGCCAACCAGGTTCGCCTGCTGACCTGGGCCCAGCCGGAGCAGGTGCTGCTCGATGACCAAGGGCATGTACGCGGCATGCGCTTCGCTCGTACGCGCATGGAGAACGGTCGCCTGCACCCCACCTGTGAAACTTTCGAATTGGCCGCAGACGCCATCTTCAAGGCCATCGGCCAGGGTTTTGACAACGACGCGCTGCACGACCCGCTGGCTCAGCAGCTGCATCGCGTGGGCGAACGCATCTTCGTCGACGAACAACTGCGCACCAGCATTCCCGGGGTGTATGCCGGCGGCGACTGCGTCAGCCTCGGCCAGGACCTCACCGTGCAGGCGGTGCAACACGGCAAGCTGGCCGCCGAGGCCATGCACGCTCAACTCATGCTCAACGTGGAGGCCGCGTAATGGCTGATCTGTCGATTGTGTTCGCCGGCATCAAAGCGCCCAACCCGTTCTGGCTGGCCTCGGCACCGCCCACCGACAAGGCCTACAACGTGGTGCGCGCGTTCGAGGCCGGCTGGGGCGGCGTGGTGTGGAAGACCCTGGGTGAAGACCCGGCGGCGGTCAACGTGTCGTCGCGCTATTCGGCGCACTACGGGGCGAATCGCGAAGTGCTGGGCATCAATAATATCGAGCTGATCACCGACCGCTCCCTGGAGATCAACCTGCGCGAAATCACCCAGGTGAAAAAGGACTGGCCGGACCGCGCATTGATTGTGTCGCTGATGGTGCCCTGTGTTGAAGAATCCTGGAAAAACATCCTGCCGCAGGTGGAAGCCACAGGCTGCGACGGTATCGAGCTGAATTTCGGCTGCCCCCACGGCATGCCCGAACGCGGCATGGGCGCGGCGGTCGGCCAGGTGCCTGAGTACGTGGAGCAGGTGACGCGCTGGTGCAAGACGTACTGCTCGCTGCCGGTGATCGTCAAGCTCACGCCCAACATCACCGACATCCGCGTGGCCGCGCGAGCGGCCTATCGCGGCGGCGCGGATGCGGTGTCGTTGATCAACACCATCAACTCCATCACCAGCGTCGACCTGGAACGCATGGTCGCCCTGCCGATGGTCGGCACCCAGAGTACCCATGGCGGCTACTGCGGCTCGGCGGTCAAACCGATTGCGCTGAACATGGTCGCCGAAATCGCCCGCGACCCGCAGACCCAGGGCTTGCCGATCTGCGGTATCGGCGGCATCGGCAACTGGCGTGACGCCGCTGAATTCGTCGCCCTGGGCTGCGGTGCCGTGCAGGTGTGCACGGCGGCGATGCTGCATGGGTTCCGCATCGTTGAAGAAATGAAGGATGGCTTGTCGCGATGGATGGACAGCCAGGGTTACACCAGCTTGCAGGAATTTTCCGGGCGAGCGGTGGGCAACACCACGGACTGGAAGTACCTGGACATCAACTACCAGGTGATCGCCAAGATCGACCAGGCGGCGTGCATCGGCTGTGGGCGTTGCCATATCGCCTGTGAGGATACCTCGCACCAGGCCATCGCCAGCTTGAAGCAGGCGGATGGTACGCATAAATATGAGGTGATCGATGACGAGTGCGTGGGCTGCAACCTGTGCCAGATCACCTGTCCAGTGGCCGATTGCATCGAGATGGTGCCGGTCGAAACGGGCAAGCCGTTTTTGAATTGGACCCAGGATCCGAGGAATCCCTACAGGGAGGCTGTGTAAGTCCTTCAGACCGCTATCGGGAGCAAGCCCCCTCCCACATTGGAATGCATTCCAAATGTGGGAGGGGGCTTGCTCCCGATGGGGCCCTAAACCTCACCATACTATTCAGGGCTCCAGCCCAATCCCGCGCAATATCACCCCGGTCACCGTCTGTATCGCCCGCTCAAACTGCATATCCGACAACGGCTGGTGATCATTCAAAATGTTCACCTGATGATCGAAGTCGGCGTAATGCTGGGTCGATGCCCAGATCATGTACAGCAGGCTCGACGGCTCTACCGGCAGGATGCGTTTGTCTTGCACCCAATGGCGAATTTTCGCTTCCTTCATCTTGGCCCAGTCGTACAGGCTTTCATCCAGCGCCTCGCCCAGGGTGGGCGCACCGTGGATGATTTCATTGGCCCAGACTTTCGAGCCATACGGCCGTGTGCGCGAGCGCTGCATCTTGGCGCGAATGTAGCTGCTGAGCACCACCCGTGGATCATCGAAGGTCTCGAAGCTCAGGGCGTCCTGTTTCCACAGGTCCAGCAGGTCGAACAGCACCGCGCTGTACAGCTCGCTCTTGGTGGTGAAGTAGTAATGCAGGTTCGAGCGCGGCAGTTGTGCCTCTTTGGCGATGTCGGCCATGGCGGTGCTGCCATAGCCTTTTTCAGCGAAGACTTTCTCTGCGGCCAGCAGGATTTTCTCGACGTTGATCCGCCGAATTCCGATCTTGTGATTGCCCATAAGGGCTCCCTGACAACAACACGACCTAGAGACTACCATCCGCTCTAGATCGGGGCGACACGCCGAACCGAAACTTCGTACACTGCCCGCTTCTATCCTCTGATTGGTATTGAACAATGTTGATCAAGAAGTCCCTGACCATCGTCGCCCTGCTCGCCTCCTTGCTGGGCGCGTCTGCAGCCTTTGCCCACGCGCACCTGAAAAGCGCCACGCCAGCGGCAGACAGCAATGTTGCCGCACCGACAGACCTGCGCCTGACCTTCAGCGAAGGCGTCGAAGCGACGTTCACCAAGGTGTCCCTGAGCAAGGACGGCACGGAAATCGCGATCAAGGGCCTGGAAACCCCGGACACCGACAAAAAAACCCTGGTGGTCACCCCGGCCGCTCCGCTGGCGGCAGGTACTTACAAGGTCGAGTGGCACGCCGTGTCCGTCGACACCCACAAGAGCGGAGGCACTTACAGCTTCAAGGTTGGCCAATAATCCATGGCGACCCTGCTGGTGCTGTGCCGTTTTGTGCATTTCATCGTGGTGCTGCTGCTGTTCGGGGTCTGTGTGTTCAGGCCTCTGTTGCTCGGTACGGCTGCGCAACCGGCACTCGACCGGCACCTGCTGCGCTTGACCCGAGGCCTGGCCTGGCTGGGGCTGGGCTCCGGGGTCGCGTGGCTGTTGCTGATCACTGGGAGCATGGCCGGCGGGTGGGACGCCGCGCTGCAACCGGCCACGGTGATATTGGTGTTGAGCAGCACCTTTTTCGGGCAGGTCTGGGTCTGGCACCTGCTGCTCAACCTGTTGCTGGTGATCGTATTGACCAAGCCGTGGCCGGCCTTGCGCCTGCCGCTGATTGCGCTGGTGCTGGCGACCCTGGCTCCGGTGGGCCACGGCGCCATGCTCGATGGGCTCAGCGGGCGACTGTTGATCCTCAACCAGGTGGTGCACCTGGCGTGCGTCGGTGCCTGGCTGGGCGGCTTGCTGCTGCTGGTGTTGATCCTCAGACAGCCACAGCCGCTGACCCTGCAGCCGATCCTGCGGCGCTTCAGTGGCGTGGGTTATGGCCTGGTTGCCGGCCTGCTGGTGACCGGTTTGGTCAACGTGCGCGTGCTCACCGGGCAACTGTGGCCCACCCCGCCGTTTGAAGGATTTGCCTTGATTCTGCTGATCAAGGTGCTGCTGGTAGCAGGCATGTTGGTGCTGGCCTTGCTGAACCGATTGCGCGTGGGACAGTGTGAACAGCGGGTGGGCAGCTTGAAGGCCAGTGTCCTGTTGGAATGGCTATTGGGTATTGCAGCAGTGGCAGCGGTTTCCCTGCTAGGCACCCTGCCCCCAATGGTCATGGCCGGCTGAAACCCCGCCATTCTCATGATTGGTCACCCATCAAATGTGGGAGGGGGCTTGCTCCCGATGGCGGTGTGACAGTCAACTTATGTATAGCTGACCCACCGCTATCGGGAGCAAGCCCCCTCCCACATTTTGACCGTGTCCACATTTATCTAGGCTGAACAAGTCATCCTATAACTTCTGCTTGACACTCCTTTAAAACCCCGTAAATATCGCGCCCAGCGTTGTACGACAACGTATGACGAATAATAAAAACAACAAAAGAAAAGGGAGCCTCACTGTGAGTCAATTCGCCCGTCATTTGTCCTCGCGTCTCGGTTTGATCAGCCTCGGCAGCCTCGCATGTACCTTACCCCTCACGGCCCACGCCGATGGGTTTGTCGAAGATGCCAAGGCCACGCTCAACCTGCGCAACGCCTACTTCAACCGTAACTTCACCAACCCCGCCAATCCCCAGGGCAAGGCCGAAGAGTGGACGCAGAACTTCATTCTCGATGCCAGGTCCGGCTACACCCGTGGCACCGTGGGTTTCGGCATCGATGTCCTGGGCCTGTACTCGCAAAAGCTCGATGGCGGCAAAGGCACCGCTGGCACCCAATTGCTGCCGGTGCATGACGATGGGCGCCCCGCCGATAATTTCGGACGCCTGGGCGTGGCGTTGAAAACCAAGTTATCGAAGACAGAGTTGAAGGTCGGCGAATGGATGCCGGTGCTGCCGATCCTGCGCTCCGATGATGGCCGCTCCCTGCCCCAGACCTTCCGCGGCGGCCAGGTAACGTCCAACGAGATCGCCGGCCTGACGCTCTACGGCGGCCAGTTTCGCGGCAACAGTCCGCGCAACGACGCGAGCATGGAAGACATGTTCATGAACGGCAAAGCCGCATTCACCTCCGACCGGTTCAACTTCGGCGGCGGCGAATACACGTTCAATGACAAGCGCACCCAGGTCGGCCTGTGGTACGCCGAACTCACCGATATCTACCAGCAACAGTACCTCAACCTCACCCACAGCCAGCCGGTAGGTGACTGGACCCTGGGCGCCAACCTCGGCTTCTTCAATGGCAAGGAAGACGGCAGCGCCCTGGCCGGCGACCTCGATAACAAGACCGTGTTCGCCCTGCTGTCGGCCAAGTACAACGGCAACACCTTCTACGTGGGCCTGCAGAAACTCACCGGCGACAGTGTGTGGATGCGCGTCAACGGCACCAGCGGCGGCACGCTGGCCAACGACAGTTATAACTCCAGCTATGACAACGCCAAGGAAAAATCCTGGCAACTGCGCCATGACTTCAACTTCGTGGTGCTTGGCATTCCTGGCTTGACCATGATGAACCGCTACATCAGCGGCAGTAACGTGCACACCGGGGCAATCACCGACGGCAAGGAATGGGGCCGCGAATCGGAACTCGCCTACACCGTGCAGAGCGGCGCACTGAAGGACCTGAACGTCAGGTGGCGTAACTCGACCATGCGTCGGGATTTCAGCAATAACGAGTTCGATGAGAACCGGATCTTTGTCAGCTATCCAATCTCACTGCTTTAAAGGGTGGCGAAGTTCTCAAAACCACTGCAAAACCCATGTGGGAGGGGGCTTGCCCCCGATGGCGGTGTATCAGCCACCAAATGTACTGCTGACACACCGCCATCGGGAGCAAGCCCCCTCCCATATTTGAATCTCACTCGCCTGCAAGAACGTTGACAACCTGGGGATCCCTAACAATACTTCGACCTAGTCATACGACAACCTACAACAAAAAATTGGACTACCCATGACCACCACTACTCCCGTTCCTTTCAACCGCATCCTGCTCACCGGCGCCGCCGGCGGCCTGGGTAAAGTGTTGCGCGAGCGCATGCGCCCCTACGCCCAGGTGCTGCGCCTGTCAGACATCGCTGATATGGCCCCCGCCGCCGCCCATGAAGAAGTACAAACCTGCGATCTTTCCGACAAACAAGCCGTGCACCATCTGGTGGAAGGCGTCGATGCGATCCTGCACTTTGGCGGCGTGTCGGTGGAGCGCCCTTTCGAAGAAGTGCTCGGCGCCAATATCAGCGGCGTTTTCCACATCTACGAAGCCGCGCGCCGTCATGGTGTGAAGCGCGTGATCTTCGCCAGCTCCAACCATGTGATCGGCTTCTACCCACAGGACGAAAAGCTCGACGCCCACTCACCGCGCCGCCCGGACAGCTACTACGGCCTGTCCAAGTCCTATGGCGAAGACATGGCGAGTTTCTACTTCGACCGCTACGGCATAGAGACCGTGAGCATCCGTATCGGCTCCTCGTTCCCGGAACCGCAGAACCGCCGGATGATGCACACCTGGTTGAGCTTCGACGACCTGACCCAACTGCTCGAACGCGCGCTGTACACGCCGAACGTCGGCCATACCGTGGTCTATGGCATGTCGAATAACCAGGACACCTGGTGGGACAACCGCTACGCCGCGCACCTGGGTTTTGCGCCCAAGGACAGCTCCGAAGTGTTCCGCGCCCAGGTCGAGGCCCAGCCGCCGGTGGCTGACAACGACCCGGCCAAGCTCTATCAGGGCGGCGCGTTCTGCGCAGCAGGGCCGTTCGGTGACTGAGTTCACAGCAACCCAAGGGAATGAGTGGCCATGAGTGCAGAATTGATTGTCGACGCCCGCAACGCCGTGGGTGAATGCCCGGTGTGGGTGCCCGAGGAAAACGCCCTGTACTGGGTGGATATTCCCAACGGTCGCCTGCAGCGCTGGGACGCGACCACAGGCCAGGTGGCAGCCTGGCAGGCCCCGCAGGTGCTCGCCTGTATTGCTCGCACCGATAAAGGCAACTGGGTCGCCGGCATGCAGAGCGGTTTTTTCCAACTGACCCCGCACAGCGATGGCAGCCTCAAGACCACGCCGCTGGCCGGCGTCGAGCACCCGCGCGCGGATATGCGCCTGAACGACGGCCGCTGTGATCGCCAGGGCCGCTTCTGGGCTGGCAGCATGGTGCTGGACATGGGCTTGAACGCCGCCGAGGGCATTCTTTATCGCTACGCGTCAGGTGCGGCGCCCCACGCACAGCTGGACGGTTTCATCACTCTCAACGGCCTGGCGTTCAGCCCCGATGGCCGCACGATGTATGCCTCCGATTCTCATCCGTTGGTGCAGCAGATCTGGGCCTTCGACTACGACATCGAGACCGGCACGCCGTCCAACCGCCGCGTGTTCGTCGACATGCATCACCACCTCGGTCGGCCCGATGGCGCAGCGGTAGACGCCGACGGCTGCTACTGGATCTGCGCCAACGACGCCGGGTTGGTCCACCGCTTCACCCCGGACGGCCGCCTCGACCAGTCGCTGCCCGTCCCGGTAAAAAAACCCACCATGTGCGCCTTTGGCGGCAGTCGCCTGGACACCCTGTACGTCACCTCCATCCGTGACGACGCGAGTGAACAATCGCTGTCCGGCGGCGTGTTCGCCCTCAACCCTGGCGTGCAGGGATTGCCCGAACCCAGCTTCATCCTCTAGCTGCATCGCTGTGCCTTGAATACAACAATAACAAGACAGGAATGACCCCTCATGGACTTCAAACGCACCTTGCTCGCCGCCACACTCGTCGCCCTCAGCAGCGCCGCTCACGCGCTGGAAATCAAGTTCGCCGACATCCACCCCGCCGGCTACCCCACCGTTGTCGCCGAAGAAAACATGGGCAAAGCCCTGACCAAGGAAAGTAACGGCGAACTGACCTTCAAGTACTTCCCGGGCGGCGTGCTGGGCTCGGAAAAGGAAGTGGTCGAACAGGCCCAGGTCGGTGCCGTGCAGATGACCCGCGTCAGCCTCGGCATCGTCGGCCCGGTGGTACCGGACGTCAACGTGTTCAACCTGCCCTTCGTGTTCCGTGACCAGGCGCACATGCGCAAGGTCATCGACGGCGAGATTGGTGACGAGATCCTGGCCAAGATCACCGATTCCGAGTTCGGCCTGGTCGCCCTGGCCTGGATGGACGGCGGCACGCGCAATCTCTACACCAAAAAACCGGTACGCAAGATCGAAGACCTCAAGGGCATGAAAATTCGCGTCCAGGGCAACCCGCTGTTCATCGACGCCTTCAATGCGATGGGCGCCAACGGCATCGCCATGGACACCGGCGAGATCTTCAGCGCATTGCAGACCGGCGTGATCGACGGCGCGGAAAACAACCCGCCGACGCTGCTCGAGCACAACCATTTCCAGAACGCCAAGTACTACACCCTCACCGAGCATTTGATTTTGCCCGAGCCCATCGTGATGTCGAAGATCACCTGGAACAAGCTCAGCCCCGCGCAGCAGGACATGGTCAAGAAAGCCGCCAAGGCCGCCCAGGCTGACGAGCGGGTGCTGTGGGATGCCAAGTCCGCCAGCAGTGAGGAAAAACTCAAGAAGGCCGGGGTCGAGTTCATCACCGTCGACAAGAAACCCTTCTATGACGCCACCGCACAGGTTCGCGCCAAGTACGGCGCGCCTTACGCCGACATCATCAAGCGTATCGACGCCGTTCAATAACGCCCTCCTTCCTGACAAGGCCCGGCGCGGCCCGCTGCTCATGCAGGGGGCCGCGCCCGGTTACGGTGAACGCCATGAAGAATCTACTGCTGCGCATCAACGACCGCATCTACATGACCTGCATCTGGGTCGCCGGCCTTTCGGTGCTCGGGGTCGCACTGATCATTCCCTGGGGCATTTTTGCCCGCTATATCCTCGGCACCGGCTCAAGCTGGCCGGAGCCCACCGCCATCCTGCTGATGCTGGTGTTTACCTTTATCGGCGCGGCCGCCAGCTACCGCGCCGGTGCGCATATGTCGGTGGCCATGGTCACCGACCGCCTGCCGACCGCCCAACGCCGCGTCGTCGGCATTGTTTCGCAACTGCTCATGGGCACCATCTGTCTGTTCATGACGATCTGGGGCACCAAGTTGTGCCTGTCCACCTGGAACCAATTCATGAGCGCCATCCCGACGCTGCGGGTCGGCATCACCTACATGCCGATTCCGATTGGCGGCTTGCTGACCTTGATATTCGTGGTGGAAAAACTGCTGCTGGGCGACCAGAGCAACCGGCGCGTGGTGCGCTTCGACCTGGTTGAAGAAAGCGAAGGGGCCGCCTGATATGGACGCGTTTATTCTGTTGGGCAGCTTTATCGCCTTGATCCTGATCGGCATGCCGGTGGCCTATGCCCTGGGCTTGTCGGCGCTGATCGGCGCATGGTGGATCGACATTCCGTTCCAGGCCCTGATGATTCAGGTGGCGGGCGGGGTCAACAAGTTTTCGCTGATGGCGATTCCGTTCTTCGTACTGGCCGGCGCGATCATGGCCGAGGGCGGCATGTCGCGGCGGCTGGTGGCGTTTGCCGGGGTGCTGGTGGGCTTCGTGCGCGGCGGGCTGTCGCTGGTCAACATCATGGCCTCGACGTTTTTCGGCGCGATCTCCGGCTCGTCCGTGGCCGACACCGCGTCGGTCGGTTCGGTGCTGATTCCGGAGATGGAACGCCGTGGTTATCCGCGCGAGTTTGCCACTGCGGTGACGGTCAGCGGCTCGGTGCAGGCGCTGCTGACGCCGCCCAGTCATAACTCGGTGCTCTACTCCCTGGCGGCAGGCGGCACCGTTTCGATCGCCTCGCTGTTCATGGCCGGTGTGGTGCCAGGCCTGTTGATGAGCGCGTGCCTGATGGTGCTGTGCCTGATCTTCGCGAGAAAGCGCGATTACCCCAAAGGCGAAGTCATCCTCTTGAAGCAGGCGCTGAAGATCGCCGCCGACGCGCTCTGGGGCCTGATGGCCATGGTGATCATCCTCGGCGGCATCCTGTCGGGTATCTTCACCGCCACCGAGTCGGCCGCGATTGCAGTGCTGTGGGCGTTCTTCGTGACCATGTTCATCTACCGCGACTACAAATGGAGTGAGCTGCCCAAGCTGATGCACCGCACGGTGCGCACCATTTCCATCGTGATGATCCTGATCGCCTTCGCCGCCAGCTTCGGCTACATCATGACCCTGATGCAGATCCCGGCGAAGATCACCACGCTGTTCCTGACCCTGTCGGACAACCGCTACGTGATCCTGATGTGCATCAACGTGATGCTGCTGTTGCTCGGCACGGTGATGGACATGGCGCCGCTGATCCTGATCCTCACGCCGATCCTGTTGCCGGTGATCCTCGGCATCGGCGTCGACCCGGTGCACTTCGGCATGATCATGCTGGTGAACCTGGGGATCGGCCTGATCACCCCGCCGGTGGGCGCGGTGCTGTTCGTAGGCGCGGCGGTAGGCAAGGTCAGCATCGAGAAGACCGTGAAGGCGCTGCTGCCGTTTTATGCGGTGCTGTTCCTGGTGCTGATAGCGGTGACCTACATTCCGGCATTGTCGTTGTGGTTGCCGAGCGTGGTGCTGTAGCGGACGCAGAGCGTCCAGGGCGGCGTTTCCACGCGGAGCGTGGGAACGATCAAAAGGGTGAAGATGATAGAACTTGAAGATAACCTGACCCACCTCACCTTGAACTCGACCGTGGGAGGCAGCATCGTCAACTGGACGGTGCGCTCCACCGGGCAGCCGCTGTTGCGCCATAGCGATGAACAGGCAATCAACACCGGCCTGCCGGGCAAATTGGGCTGTTACCCATTGGCTCCCTGGTCCAACCGGATTGCCGAAGGCGGGTTCGACACTCCCAGTGGCTGGCTCACACTGGCTCCGAACAGCCTCACCGATCCCCTGCCGATTCACGGTTCGGCCTGGCAGCAAGCGTGGCAGGTGGTCAGCCAGTCGGCGGATGAGGTGCTGCTGCAAGTGCTCTGTGACACGCCGTTCGCCTATCGCGCCGAGCAGCGCATCCGCTTGAGCGGTGGGGTGCTGAGGATCGAGTTGCGGGTCACGCATCTGGCCGAAACAGCCGCATGGCATGGCGTAGGCTTGCACCCGTACTTCCCGCGTCGGCCGGGTACGCGGTTGCAGGCCAAGGCGGCGCAGGTGTGGATGAGTGACGCGGCCAAGCTGCCGACGGGGTTGGCGCCGGTGCCGCAGGAGTGGGATTTCCGGCAACCCCAAACGCTGCCGGAAGGCCTGGTGGACAATGGATTCTGCGAGTGGGATGGGTACTGCTTGATCGAACAACCGGAGCTTGGATATACCCTCGAATGCCAGGCCACCGGCGCCGATTACTTCCTGCTGTACTGCCCGCCGGGGCTGGGGTTTTTCTGCATCGAACCGGTAAGCCATCCGGTCAATGCCCATCACTTGCCGGGCAGGCCGGGCTTGAAACTGCTGGAGCAAGGCCAGTCAACCCAACTCAATTTCAACCTGAAATACAGTCCAAATGTGGGAGGGGGCTTGCCCCCGATAGCGGTCGATCAGTTAAAAAATTGCTGACTGATACACCGCAATCGGGGGCAAGCCCCCTCCCACATTGACCGAGTACCTTCAGGGCGGGCTGTTTTTAAGCCGCCCCGCCGTGTCGATACTCACCACCACCGACAATCCCGGCCGCAACCGCTCACTCTCGGCCTGGTCGGGGTCGACCGTGATCCGCACCGGCACGCGCTGGGCGATTTTCACGAAGTTGCCGGTGGCGTTGTCCGCCTGCAACAGGCTGAACTCCGACCCGGTCGCCGGGGAAATATGCTGCACCGTGCCGTGAAACTTGCGGTGGTTCAACGCGTCCACGGTGAAGGTCACCGGCTGGCCGACCTGCACATTGTCCATCTGGGTTTCTTTCATATTGGCGATCACCCACAACTGCTTGGGCACCAGCGCCATCAATTGCGCGCCGGAGTTGACGTATGCCCCCAGGCGCACGCCAATCTGCCCCAGTTGCCCATCCCGTGGCGCGGTGATGCGGGTGTTGGACAGATCGATCCGCGCCAATTCCACCG
Organism: Pseudomonas sp. R4-34-07; assembly: GCF_003852375.1. NCBI lineage: Bacteria > Pseudomonadati > Pseudomonadota > Gammaproteobacteria > Pseudomonadales > Pseudomonadaceae > Pseudomonas > Pseudomonas sp. R4-34-07. Next base: position 3,735,491 of record NZ_CP027760.1, read on the forward strand.
CCGCCTCCGCGCTGGCCACTGCCGCTTCCAGGGAGCCGCGATTGACGATCACCGTTTGCAGGTCCTGCCGGGCGATTTCCAGGCTGGCCTGGGCCTGGGCCACGGCAGCGATAGTCTGGGCATTGGCGGCACGGGTCACGTCCAGTTCGCGCCTGGACACCGAGCCGTCGCTGATCAATTCCTCGTTGCGGCGCAAGTCTGCGGTGCTTTTGCGCGCCTGGGCCTGGCTGTCGACCAGCGCGGCCTGGCGCAATTTGATGGTCGCTTCGGCGCTGTTGCGTTGCTGCACCACATTGGCCAACGACGCTTTCTGCACCGCCAGTTGCGCCAGGGCCTGGTCCAGGCGTTGCTTGTAGATACGGTCGTCGAGGCGCACCAGCAGGTCGCCCGCTTTCACATACTGAAAGTCCTGCACCGGCACTTCGAATACATAGCCGCTGAGCTGTGGGCCGATAATCGTCACCTGCCCGCGCACCAAGGCATTCTCAGTGGTTTCCACCGCGCTGCTGAACGGCGGCAGTTGCCAGGCATACAGCACGATCAGCACGCCGACGATGGCAATCGCGGCAAAGCCCAGGGACGAAAGGATGCGCACCCGCAACGAGCGCGGTTCGGTCACCGCAGCGCCCGGCGGCGCGGTGCCCTCGGGGGTGGAGGCGATCGCATTGGTAGTGGTGGTCGTGGGTTCGGTCATGAAGAGGCGCCGACAGGTTGAACGGAAGGGGTTGCTGCTTTGGTGGTGCTCATCAGCCACAGGCTGCGGATAAAGATCCAGATCATGGTCAGGATCGCGATGATCGCGATCAGCATGAACACATCGTTGTAAGCCATCACGTTCGCCTCACGGGTGGCCGCCGTGGCCAGGCTGCGGATGCCCATGAGGTTGCGCAACTCCGGGTCGGCGACGATACCGCCATAAGCCGAGCCACCACTTTGCACCCGCGCCGCGACACGGGGGTCAAGCAGGGTCAGGTGCTCGGTGATCAGGCTTGAATGATATTTCTCGCGCACGATCTGGAAGGTGCCGAGCAACGCCGCGCCGATCAGGCCGCCGAGGTTCTGGCAAATCCCGAACATCACCGAAAAACTCACCAGGTTGCGCGGGTTGGTCAACACGTTCTTGGTGCCCAGCACCATGGTCGGCCCGAGAAAGAAGGTACCGCCAAAGCCTAGCAGGAACTGGCTGATATACAGGTTCTGCGGCCGTGTCAGGTTGCTGGAAAAACTGTCCATCACCGACCCGGTCGCCATCAGCGCCAGGGAAATCACCAGCGGCATCAACAAGTGCGCCGGGTTGATCGTCAAGGCGCTGACTACCAGCCCGGCAATCGCCCCGGCCAGCATCACCACGTACAGCGTATGCATCTGCTGGTAACTCATGTTGAGCATCTGCATGAAACCTACCGCGCCGGTGGATTGTTCGGACAGCACCATGCGAATCAGGATCACCGCCAATGCCAGGCGAATCATGGTGCCGCTGCCCAGCCAGCGGGTCATCAGCAGCGGGTTGGCGCGGTTATGCTCAATGGCCAGCCCGGCCATGATCAGCACCAGCGAACAGGCCGAGGCGACGCCGATCCACGGCGCTTCCAGCCACCAGTCGATGCGGCCCAGGGACAACACCGCGCAGAGCAGGGCGACGCCGGTGGCCAGGATCGCGAAGGTGAGGAAATCGAGTTTTTCAAAGGTCTTGAAGCGGTCGCCGGGCGGCAGCTTGAGCAGGAACACACAGCCCAGGCAGATCAACGCCAGGCCCAGCTCGAACAGGTACAAGCCACGCCATTCGGCGATTTGCAGCAAATCCTCGGAGAACAGCCGCGCCAGGGGCAACGCCAACTGCGCGGTGCCCAGCCCCAACACCAGGGCTTTCAAGCGCCACTTGGCTGGAAACGCCTGGATCATGTAGTACAAGCCCAACGAACTCAGCGCCGCCCCCACCATGCCGTGGGCCGCGCGTACGGCGATGGCCGAATTGAGATCGTTGACGAACAAATGGCCGAAGGTCACCAGCGCATACAGCACCAGGAACACTTCGGTAAACGCGCGCAGGCCGAACTGCTGGCGAAACTTCACCAGCAGCAGGTTCATGCACACGTTGGTCATCACATAGGCGGCGGGCAACCAGGCCATTTCCGCCGTGGTCGCGCCCAGGGCGCCTTGCAGGTATTGCAGATTGGCGATGACCAGCGCGTTGCCCAACCCGCCGGTGATTGCCACCAGTACGCCGACCAGCGCAAACAGCCAGCGCTTGTGAGTGGGGTGCAACGGCGTCGACGGCGAGCCGGGCAGGCTCGGCCGCTCGTGGGGTTGCCAGGCGTGTGGGGTGTATTTATCCATTCGGTGACCTTGATGAACCGACGCGCAAGGCCGGTGAAGCCATGACTCAGAGAACAGTAAACCTGAGCGGGGTTCATTTTGTCACTTTTGAGCGCATAACTGAGGGTCCCTAAAAAGCCTTGAGCAGCATGCCTGCGGCCACAACCACACACAGACTGGCGAAGCCCACCTGCAGCGCACGCGCAGGCATCACCGAGCACAAGCGGCGCCCGGCCAACATGCCGACGATACTCGCGCCGATAAAGGCCCAGCCCACCGGCTCGATGCTCACCCCGGCGTGAAAGGCCCCGACCACGCCGATCAACGACAGCAGGCTGACGACCATCAACGAGGTGGCGACAATCCCGCGCATCTGCACATCGGTGAGTTGCTTGAACGCCGGCACGATCAGGAAGCCGCCGCCCACACCGAGCAGCCCCGACACGGCGCCCGTCACCGCACCCAGCGCCGCCAGGGTCGCGCTGCACTTGGCGGTCCAGGCCAGGCGGCCGGTCTGCTGGTTGAGCATGCAATTCTTCTGGCCCCAGGAGGCGGCGCCATGGTCGCTCGGCCCGGCCTCGACCTTTTCGCGCCGCAACATGCGCCAGGCCACCAGCACCATCAATGCGCTGAACAGGCCCATCAGCACCGGCTCCGACAGGTGATGGGCGACGAACACCCCCAGCGGCGAAAACAGCGCGCCCAGCAACGCGATCAATAAGGCCGCGCGGTAACGCACCAGGCCGTGGCGCAGGCCGTCAATCGCGCCCACCGCCGCCGCGGCGCCCACCGCGAGCAATGACACCGGCGCGGCCTGGGTCATGGTCAGTCCCAACCCCAGCACTAATGCCGGCACCCCGAGGATGCCGCCGCCCGCACCGGTCAGGCCCATGACCAGGCCCATCAATACACCCAACACACTCGCCAGCAGCATTCAGTCCACCTTGCTCAGGCGGGTCAGCCACTCGCGGCCCTTGAGCATGCCGTTCCAGTAGAACCACGGCAGCAGCGTGGCCTTGAGGAACCACATCGAGCGGCGTGCCCGGGTCGGGTCGAGAGGAAAAGTCGGCAGCAGCTTGCCGCCATAACCGAACTCGGCCAGCACCACCTTGCCCTTCTCCACCGTCAACGGGCAGGAGCCATAACCGTCGTACTTGAGCGGCAGCGGCGCCTGTTTGCGCAGGGCCAGCAGGTTCTCGGCAACCACCACGATTTGCTTGCGCACCGCCGCAGCGGTCTTGGCGTTGGTGGTGCCGCACACATCGCCGAGGCCGAAGATATGCGGGTAACGCAGGTGTTGCAGGCTGTGGGGATGCACTTCGCACCAGCCGCCGGCGTCGGCCAGCGGGCTCTGGCGGATAAAATCCGGGGAGACTTGCGGCGGTACCACATGCAGCAGGTCGAAGGCTTTTTCGACAACACTGACGTTGCCTTCGGCGTCCTTTACTTCAAACCAGGCCTTGCGTGCCGGGCCATCGACCTTGATCAGATTGGCATTGAACGCCAGGCGTGCGTTGTATTTCTCGACGTATTTCATCAACGGCGGCACGAAGGCCGGCACGCCGAACAGCGCGGCACCGGCCAGGTTGAATTCCACCTCGATGTTTTTCAGGACGCCCTGCCTGAGCCAATGATCGCAGGACAGGTACATGGCCTTCTGCGGGGCACCGGCGCATTTGATCGGCATGGCCGGCTGGGTGAAGAGCGCCTTGCCACCCTTGAGTTGCTGCACCAGTTGCCAGGTGTAGGCGGCGTGCTCGTAACTGTAGTTGGAGGTGACGCCATGGCGGCCGAGGGTATCTTGCAGGCCTTCGATCTTTTCCCAGGCCAGGCGCAGGCCGGGGCAGACGATCAAGTGGCGCCAGCTGACGCGCTGGCCGTTGTCGAGCACCAGGCTCTGCTCGTCAGGCTGCAACTGGCTGACCGCGGCCTGGATCCAGGTGACGCCGTTGGGCAGTACGTCGGCCAGCGGGCGCCGGGTCTTTTGCAGGTTATAGGCGCCGCCGCCGACCAGGGTCCAGGCGGGCTGATAGCAATGGAAATCGTTGGGTTCGATCAGGGTGATGTTCAGGTGCGGGTCGCGCTTGAGCAGGCTGGCCAGCAGGCCGATGCCTGCCGAGCCGCCGCCGATGACTACGATATCGCCACTGATGGTAGGTCCCCAGTGTTGTTCGGTCATTGTCTACTGCCTTTTTGAGTCAGTGCACACAAGGGTCGCTGCCGGATGGCGTCACGCCCAGCTTTTTATGACCGCGCCGCAGTACAGGCCGGACAGGGTCTTCATCACTTGAATCACTTCGTGGCTGGCCAATCCGTAGAAAATGTATTTGCCTTCCCGACGGGTGGCAACCAACCCTTCGTCCCGCAGGATGCCCAACTGTTGTGACAGCGTAGGCTGACGTACGCCGGTCAGCGCTTCCAGCTCGCCGACGTTGCGCTCGCCTTGGGTCAGCTGGCAGAGGATCAACAAGCGGTCTTCGTTGGCCAGCGCCTTGAGCAAGGAACAGGCTTTGGACGCCGATGCACGCAACTGGGCGACTTCGCCCTCACTCAACGTAGATTCCATTTGCCTCGGCTCCTTTATCTCACTTAAGCTCAAAACATTATGTGTAAACGTAAACTGATTGTAACCACTTTTTTCCGCATCGGGGACAGCCGCCATGCCAGCGTTGATTCAAGCCTTTCTGGACGAGGCATCGTCGACCTATACCTACGTCGTCTATGAAGCGGACGGTGGTGCCTGCGCCATCGTCGACTCGGTGCTCAACTACGACCCGGCATCCGGGCGCACCGAGACCACGCAGGCCGACCAGGTGATTGCCTTTGTCCAAGCGCATGGCCTCAACGTGCAATGGCTGCTGGAAACCCATGCCCATGCCGACCACCTGTCCGCCGCGCCTTACCTGCGACGCGCCCTGGGCGGCAAGATTGCCATCGGCCAGTCCATCAGCCAGGTGCAGGGCGTGTTCAAGCACCTGTTCAACCTGGAACCGGAGTTTCGCGTGGATGGCTCGCAGTTCGACCACTTGTTTGCGCCGGATGAGATCTTTCACATTGGCGGCCTGCAGGCCCAGGCGCTGCATGTGCCCGGCCATACCCCGGCAGATATGGCTTACCTGATCGACGGTCGCTTGATCCTGGTGGGCGACACCCTGTTCATGCCCGACGTCGGCACCGCGCGCTGCGACTTCCCCGGCGGCGATGCGCGCCAGTTGTACGCATCGATGCGCAAGTTGCTGGCCTTCCCTTCGGATACCAAATTGTATGTGTGCCACGACTACCCACCCGAGGGCCGTGAGGCCAAGTGCCTGAGCACGGTGGCGGAACAACGGGCGGGGAATATCCATGTGCATGACGGGGTGGATGAAGCGGCATTTGTAGCGATGCGCACCGCCCGTGATGCCGGGCTGGGGATGCCGACGCTGTTGTTGCCGGCGATCCAGGTGAATGTGCGGGCGGGGAATATGCCGCCGGCGGAAGAAAACGGCGTGACCTATCTGAAGATTCCCCTCAACCAACTTTAGGAACACAGAACCAAATGTGGGAGGGGGCTTGCTCCCGATAGCGGTGGGTCAGCTACAGATAAGTTGACTGTCACACCGCCATCGGGAGCAAGCCCCCTCCCACATTTTGTTCCGTGTTGAGTCAGGTACCTAGGCTGATGCCGTTGGCTGGCAGTGGCAGTGCGGTTTTGTAGCGCACTTGTTTCAAGGCAAAGCTGGAACGGATGTTCGCTACTCCCGGCACCTTGGTCAGAAAGTCCATCATGAAGCGCTCCAGGGCCTGGATCGTCGGCACCAGCACCCGGATCAGATAATCCGGGTCGCCGGCCATCAGGTAACACTCCATCACTTCGGGCCGGTCGGAGATCGCCCCTTCGAACTGCTGCAACGCCAGTTCATTCTGCTTTTCCAGGCTCACATGGATGAACACATTGACATGCAATCCCAGCAGGTCGGCGTCCAGCAGCGTGACCTGCTCGCGAATCAGGCCCAACTCCTCCATCGCCTTCACCCGGTTGAAGCACGGCGTGGGCGACAGGTTGACCGAGCGGGCCAGGTCGGCGTTGGTGATGCGCGCGTTCTCCTGCAGGGCGTTGAGAATGCCGATATCGGTACGGTCCAGTTTGCGCATGAGACAAAATCACCTGTTTATTATGTTTATGCAGATTTTTTATCCGCAAATGATCTTGAGCGCAACGAAACACAGATAAATATTCTTCTACGCCACGCCTATGATTGTTGTAGGACAAGATTTCTTCTACCCGAAGACTGACTGTCAGCTAGCGCGCCCACTACAAGAAATTCACAAGATCGAGCGTAGAAGCCATGACCCAGCCGTACGAACCGCTGCGCCTGCACGTCCCTGAACCCTCGGGCCGTCCAGGCTGCAAGACCGACTTCACCTACCTGCGCCTGACCGACGCCGGCCTGGTGCGCAAACCCGCCATCGACGTAGAGCCGGCCGACACCGCCGACCTGGCCAAGGGCCTGATCCGCGTGCTCGACGACCAGGGCCAGGCCTTGGGCCCGTGGGCCGAGGGTGTCAGCGCCGACATCATGCGCAAAGGCATGCGCGCGATGCTCAAGACGCGCATCTTCGACAACCGCATGGTGGTCGCCCAGCGCCAGAAAAAAATGTCGTTCTACATGCAGAGCCTAGGCGAAGAAGCCATTGGCAGCGCCCAGGCCCTGGCCTTGAACATCGACGACATGTGCTTCCCCACCTACCGCCAGCAAAGCATTCTGATGGCCCGCGACGTGCCGCTGGTCGACCTGATCTGCCAACTGCTGTCCAACGAGCGCGACCCGCTCAAGGGCCGCCAGTTGCCGATCATGTACTCGGTCAGGGACGCCGGCTTCTTCACCATTTCCGGCAACCTCGCCACCCAGTTCGTACAGGGCGTGGGCTGGGGCATGGCCTCGGCGATCAAGGGCGATACCAAGATCGCCTCGGCCTGGATCGGCGACGGCGCCACCGCAGAATCGGACTTCCACACCGCCCTCACCTTCGCCCACGTCTACCGCGCCCCGGTGATCCTCAACGTGGTGAATAACCAATGGGCCATCTCGACCTTTCAGGCCATCGCCGGTGGTGAAGCCACTACCTTCGCCGGACGCGGCGTGGGTTGCGGCATCGCTTCCCTGCGGGTCGACGGCAACGACTTTATCGCGGTGTACGCCGCGTCTGCCTGGGCCGCCGAGCGTGCGCGCCGTAACCTGGGGCCGAGCCTGATCGAGTGGGTCACTTACCGTGCCGGCCCGCACTCGACCTCGGATGATCCGTCCAAGTACCGCCCCGCCGATGACTGGAGCCACTTCCCCCTGGGCGACCCGATTGCCCGTCTCAAGCAGCACCTGATCCGGATTGGCCAGTGGTCCGAAGAGGAGCACGCGGCAGTCAGCGCCGAACTTGAAGCCGAAGTCATTGCCGCGCAAAAACAGGCCGAACAGTACGGCACCCTCGCCGGCGGCCAGATTCCAAGCGCCGCGACCATGTTCGAAGACGTTTATAAAGAGATGCCGGAGCACTTGAAGCGCCAGCGTCAAGAGCTGGGGGTCTGACATGAACGATCACAACAACAGCATCGAACTGGAAACCGCCATGACCACCACCACCATGACCATGATCCAGGCCCTGCGCTCGGCCATGGATGTGATGCTTGAACGTGACGACAACGTGGTGGTGTTCGGCCAGGACGTCGGTTACTTCGGCGGCGTGTTCCGTTGCACCGAAGGCCTGCAGACCAAGTACGGCAGCTCACGGGTATTCGACGCGCCGATTTCCGAAAGCGGCATCATCGGCGTGGCGGTGGGCATGGGCGCCTACGGCCTGCGCCCGGTCGCGGAAATCCAGTTCGCCGACTACGTCTACCCCGCCACCGACCAGATCATCTCCGAAGCTGCGCGTCTGCGTTATCGCTCGGCCGGCCAGTTCACCGCGCCCTTGACCATGCGCATGCCGTGCGGCGGCGGCATCTACGGCGGCCAGACCCACAGCCAGAGTATCGAAGCGGTGTTCACCCAGGTCTGCGGCCTGCGCACGGTGATGCCGTCCAACCCTTACGACGCCAAGGGCCTGCTGATCGCCTCCATCGAAAACGATGACCCGGTGATCTTCCTTGAACCCAAGCGCCTGTATAACGGCCCGTTCGATGGCCACCACGACCGCCCGGTGACGCCGTGGTCGAAACACCCGCAAGCGCAAGTGCCGGACGGTTACTACACCGTGCCGCTGGACGTGGCCGCCATCGTGCGTCCGGGTTCGGCCGTGACCGTGCTGACCTACGGCACCACCGTGTACGTGTCGCAAGTCGCCGCCGAAGAAACCGGCATCGACGCCGAAGTCATCGACCTGCGCAGCCTGTGGCCGCTGGACCTGGAAACCATCGTCAACTCGGTGAAAAAGACCGGCCGTTGCGTCGTGGTGCACGAAGCCACGCGCACCTGCGGATTTGGCGCCGAGCTGGTGGCGCTGGTGCAGGAACATTGCTTCCACCACCTGGAAGCGCCGATCGAGCGCGTCACCGGCTGGGACACCCCCTACCCGCACGCGCAGGAGTGGGCGTATTTCCCAGGCCCGTCCCGAGTGGGCGCGGCGTTGAAACGGGTCATGGAGGTCTGAATGGGCACGCACGTAATCAAGATGCCGGACATTGGCGAAGGCATCGCGGAAGTTGAACTGTCGCAGTGGCATGTCAAGGTCGGCGACATGGTCGTCGAAGACCAGGTGCTGGCGGATGTGATGACCGACAAGGCGATGGTGGATATTCCCTCGCCGGTCCACGGCAAGGTGATTTCCCTCGGCGGCGAGCCAGGTGAAGTCATGGCGGTGGGCAGTATTTTGATCAGCATTGAAGTGGAAGGCGCGGGTAACGCCAAGGAAGCGCCAGCCGTGGCCGCACCGGTAGAAAAAGCCGCGCCGGTGGTGGAGAGCAAACCGGCACCGGTTGAAGCCAAGCCCGCGCCTGTCGCCACCAAACCTCAAGCCCCCGTGGCCCGCGATGCGGCTGACCGCCCGCTGGCTTCTCCCGCCGTGCGCAAGCGTGCGCTGGATGCGGGTATTGCGTTGCGCCTGGTACAGGGCACAGGCCCGGCCGGGCGGATCCTGCATGAAGACCTCGACGCCTACCTTCAGCAAGGCACGAGCAACACCGCGACAGCGGCCAACCCCTACGCCGAACGCAACGACGAGCACCAGATTCCGGTGATCGGCATGCGCCGCAAGATCGCCCAGCGCATGCAGGACGCCACCCGCCGCGCTGCGCATTTCAGCTATGTGGAAGAAATCGACGTCACGGCGCTGGACGAGCTGCGCGTGCACCTCAATGAAAAACACGGCGCCACCCGCGGCAAGCTGACCCTGTTGCCGTTCATCGTGCGCGCCATGGTGGTGGCACTGCGCGATTTCCCCCAGATCAACGCGCGCTACGACGACGAAGCCCAGGTCATCACCCGCCTCGGTGCGGTGCATGTGGGCGTCGCCACCCAGAGCGACGTTGGCCTGATGGTGCCGGTGGTGCGCCACGCCGAAGCCCGCAGCCTGTGGGGCAATGCCGAAGAAATCGCACGCTTGGCCACGGCTGCGCGCACTGGCAAGGCCAGCCGCGACGAGCTGTCGGGCTCGACTATCACCCTGACCAGCCTCGGCGCGCTGGGCGGGATTGTCAGCACGCCGGTACTGAACCTGCCGGAAGTCGCCATCGTCGGCGTCAACCGCATCGTCGAGCGGCCCATGGTGGTCAAGGGCCAGATCGTGGTGCGCAAGATGATGAACCTCTCCAGCTCGTTCGATCACCGCGTGGTCGATGGCATGGACGCGGCGCAATTCATCCAGGCCATTCGGGGCCTGCTCGAACAACCCGCCAGCCTGTTCCTGGAGTAAGGGCATGACTCAGACATTACACACCACCCTGCTGATTATCGGCGGCGGCCCGGGCGGTTATGTGGCCGCGATTCGCGCCGGCCAGCTGGGCATCCCGACCATTCTGGTGGAAGGCCAGGCGCTGGGCGGTACCTGCCTGAACATCGGCTGCATTCCGTCCAAAGCCTTGATCCACGTGGCCGAACAGTTCCAGCAAAGCGTTCACCACAGCCAGGGCTCGCCCCTGGGCATCGAAATGGACGTGCCCACCCTGGACATCCGCAAAAGCGTGGAATGGAAAGACGGTATCGTCGACCGCCTGACCACCGGCGTCGCCGCGCTGCTGAAAAAACACAAGGTGCAGGTGGTTCACGGTTGGGCCAAGGTGGTGGACGGCAAGACGGTCGACGTGGGCGAGCAGCGCATTCAGTGCGAACACCTGCTGCTGGCCACCGGTTCGAAAAGCGTCGAGCTGCCGATGCTGCCGCTGGGCGGGCCGGTCATTTCGTCCACCGAAGCCCTGGCACCGACCCGTGTGCCGAAGCGGCTGATCGTGGTGGGCGGCGGTTATATCGGCCTGGAGCTGGGGATTGCCTACCGCAAGCTTGGTGCCGAGGTCAGTGTGGTCGAGGCCCAGGAGCGCATCCTGCCGGCCTACGACGCCGAGCTGACCCAACCGGTCGGCGAGTCGCTCAAACGACTGGGCATCAAGCTGTACCTCAAGCACGCCGTTACTGGCTTTACCGACAACCGCCTGCAGGTGCGCGACCCCAATGGCGACACGCTGGCGCTGGAGACCGACCAGGTGCTGGTGGCCGTAGGTCGCAAACCCAACACCCAGGGCTGGAACCTTGAAGCGCTGAACCTGGCGATGAACGGCGCGGCGATCAAGATCGACAGCCGTTGCCAGACCAGCATGCGCAACGTCTGGGCCATCGGCGACCTGAGCGGCGAGCCGATGCTGGCGCACCGCGCCATGGCCCAGGGCGAAATGGTTGCCGAACTGATCAGTGGCAAATCCCGCGAATTCAACCCGGCGGCGATCCCGGCCGTATGCTTTACCGACCCGGAACTGGTGGTGGTCGGCAAGACGCCTGACGAAGCCAAGGCGGCCGGTGTGGAGTGCATCGTGTCGAGCTTCCCCTTCGCCGCCAACGGCCGGGCCATGACCCTGGAGTCGAACACCGGTTTCGTGCGGGTGGTGGCGCGGCGTGACAATCACCTGATTGTCGGCTGGCAGGCGGTGGGCGCTGGCGTGTCCGAGCTGTCCACAGCGTTTGGCCTGAGCCTGGAAATGGGCGCGCGCCTGGAAGATGTGGCCGGCACCATCCATGCCCATCCGACGCTGGGTGAAGCCGTACAGGAAGCGGCGCTGCGCGCCCTGGGCCACGCGTTGCATCTATAGCTCTTGTGGCGAGGGAGCTTGCTCCCGCTGGGGTGCGAAGCGCCCCCAAAAGCCGGCGACTGCTGCGCAGTCGAACGGGAGCAAGCTCCCTCGCCACAACAAGCTTGCAGATACAGGGGATGCGAACGGGCCCGCGAATGAAGTATTGTTGTGCCATCCAGAAAAAAATCCGACTTGACCAAGATAGAGGGTGTCATGGGTAACGAGAGCATCAATTGGGACACGCTGGGTTTTGACTACATCAAGACCGATAAGCGGTTTCTCCAGGTCTGGAAAAACGGCGAATGGCAAGACGGCACCCTGACCGACGACAACGTGCTGCACATCAGCGAGGGCTCCACCGCCCTGCACTACGGCCAACAGTGCTTTGAAGGCCTCAAGGCCTACCGCTGCAAGGACGGCTCAATCAACCTGTTCCGTCCGGACCAGAACGCCGCGCGCATGCAGCGCAGCTGTGCCCGCCTGCTGATGCCGCATGTGACGACCGATGCGTTCATCGATGCCTGCAAACAAGTGGTCAAGGCCAACGAGCGCTTCATCCCGCCTTACGGCAGCGGCGGCGCGCTGTACCTGCGCCCGTTCGTGATCGGCACCGGTGACAACATCGGTGTGCGCACCGCGCCGGAGTTCATCTTCTCGGTGTTCTGCATCCCGGTCGGCGCCTATTTCAAAGGCGGCCTGGTGCCCCACAACTTCCAGATCTCCACGTTCGACCGCGCCGCGCCACAGGGCACCGGTGCCGCGAAAGTCGGCGGTAACTATGCCGCCAGCCTGATGCCAGGTTCGGAAGCGAAAAAATCCGGCTTCGCCGACGCGATCTACCTGGATCCGATGACCCATTCGAAAATCGAAGAAGTCGGCTCGGCCAACTTTTTCGGCATCACCCATGACAACCAGTTCATCACGCCGAAGTCGCCTTCGGTACTGCCAGGCATCACCCGCCTGTCGCTGATCGAACTGGCCCAGAGCCGCCTGGGCCTTACCGTGGTCGAGGGCGAAGTGTTCATCGACAAGCTGGACCAATTCAAGGAAGCCGGCGCCTGCGGTACCGCTGCAGTGATCTCGCCGATCGGTGGCATCCAGTACAACGGCAAACTGCATGTGTTCCACAGCGAGACCGAAGTGGGCCCGGTTACCCAGAAGCTCTACAAAGAGCTGACGGGCGTGCAGACCGGTGACGTTGAAGCGCCAGCGGGTTGGATCGTCAAGGTCTAATAGCAACAACGCAAAACCCAATGTGGGAGGGGGCTTGCTCCCGATGGCGGTGTATCAGTCAACATCTTCGGTGACTGACACATTGCTATCGGGAGCAAGCCCCCTCCCACATTTTGATTCCCGGTATTTTCAAGATTGGGGGATGTTACTGGCAATCTTCTTGCCCATGCTGATCCTCTGTTCCACCCCATACCCCAACGCCTCGTAAAACCCCGCCACCGCATCATTGCCGCTGGTGATCTGCAGGTTGATCTTCATGCAACCCAGCGCCGTCAACGCCTGTTCCGCATGACGCACCAACGATGATCCCAGGCCGTGGCGACGATAGTCGGCGTGCACCGCCACCGAATACAGCCAGCCACGATGGCCGTCGTACCCGGCGAGGATCGTGCCTATCACGGTTTTTTTATCGGTGGCGACAAAAAACAGCCCGTCATTGACCGCCAGCTTCTTATCGATCGCCAGGGTCGGCAGGTTATGCGCGGTGTCATAGCCGAACGCTTCCTGCCATAAGGCAACCACCTGCGCACGGTGCTGGCGGTCGCGATACGGGCCGATGGGGTGCCGAGACAGCAGCGCCTTTTCCATGACCAGCGTGCGCTCGTTGCCGTGGTAGACATCGCGCACGGTATGAAAACCCAGCTTGCTATAGAACGGCTCGGCGGTCAGCGAAGACGGCACACTCAACACGCTGACCCCGGCTTCACGGGCGCGCAGTTCGATCTCGATCATCAGCAGCCGGCCAATGCCCTGCCCTTGCAGCGCTGGGTTGACGAATACCGAGCGCACCACATTGGCGTCCAGCGCCGCCGTGGCGACGATCACATCGGCTTTTACCGCCACCAGCACCACACGACGCTTGAGCAGTTCCAAAACCGCCTCGGGTGTAAAATTGCTCGCCACGCGGGCGATCACGTCCGCCGGGTAATCTCGTGCGTTGCTGCCGTGCAAGGCGGCGAGGATGACCTGGCTGACGCCCTCGGCATCTGAGGCTTGGGCATTACGAACGACGGTAGACATGCTTGCTCCTGGCTGACGGCGCTATAACAAGCACCACAATACCAATGTGGGAGGGGCCAGTCAGTTAAGGCGACACCGAACCTGTGGCGAGGGAGCTTGCTCCCGTGGCGGCCTGACAGCCGACCAGGATGTTGGATCAGAGCGAGTACATATCCGTTGCTGCGGTAACGGCGGCTTAGGGTTCCGCCCTGACGGCGGGTCACTTTTGGAAAAGAGCCCCAAAAGTAACCAAAAGGGCTATTGCCCCACCACTCGGCACCTCGCCCCGGCTCGGTGTGCCCGTAATCCGACAGTGATTTGGGAGGCCGCCGCCACGCGCCATCAATGGCGCGGGGCGGCTAAACCGGCATCCCTGCCGGTTTACCCTCCAAATCACTGTCGAATTGCGGCCAGCGTGGTTTAACGGGGCGCCTAAGATCAAGAGCAAGAGCGGCTCGCTTCGCATCGTGGTTACCGTAGGCTGTGCTACAAAATCGTGTAGATACCTATGGCCATCGGGGGCAAGCTCTAATGCCAGTCAGTTAAGAAGTAGCAGGAGCGAGAACTAACTTGTGGCGAGGGAGCTTGCTCCCGCTGGGGCGCGAAGCGGCCCCAAACAATGGGACTGCTGCGCAGTCCAGCGGGAGCAAGCTCCCTCGCCACAGGTTCGGTGTCGCCTTGACTGACTGGCATCAGGGCAAGCCCCTCCCACATTTTTTAACCGTGCCCGCTTGCAATTCGCTTGCCGGGCTTGGCGCCAACCAGCTTGGCCTGCCCATCTTTCTGCTTGCCCGTACGCGCCTCGCTGATAAGCCCCGGAATCAACTTGCCCTCCGGCAGGTTCTTCCAGAACCGGCTCGGCAAGTGCCCTTCCATCACCTTGGGGTTCAACCGCGCCGGGTTGAAGATGTGGCTGTAGTAGGTCAACCACATGGCGCTGTGCGGATCCTCGACATTCTGCGCCAGTTGCTGCCAAGCCTCGGGGCACTGGCGTTGGTGAATCAATTGCTCGCCGTCGTAATACACCCCGTCCAAGGGCGTTGCGATCATCCAGCGATGCCGGCCCATGCGCCCGACAAAATGCTGGCTGGCGCTGTGCAGAATATCGTGGGCCGGTTCGTGCCAGGCCACGTACTCCGGCAGCTGCGGCCCTGCCCCCGGCGGCAATGCGATAAACCGTACAAACGCGTGCAAGTGGTGGGCTTCACGACTGACCTGCTTGATGCGTCGCTGCAACTCGCTGCCCAACTTGTCACCGGCCAGCATCGCCGTGCGATCGCCATGGCTGACCCGCCACAACACCTCGTACAGCAAACTCCAGCGCTGGTCGCCGTGGTAGCAGGCGGCCGACTCCAGCAAGTGCAGCAACGCCTTGGGAATGCGCGCCTGGAACGGGCCAGGCCCAGGCGGAATCGGCTCGTCGGTGGCAAACAGATCCGCCACCTCGGCCTCGCCCCAACTCACCTGGCTGGGGTCGACCTGATGGCTGAGCAGCCAGCGCGCCTGTTCGCGCCAGGTGCTGAACAGGTTGTCACATTCCAGGCTGATCATCCCCACAACCCCATCTGTTGCGGTTGCGGGCGATCACGCAGCTGCTCGCGCAGTAAAACGCTGGTGGTGTCCGCTTGTTGGGGGTGGTAATCGCTGGTGATGAAAAACGGCTTGGCCTTGGCCAGCACGCAGCGCATGCGCGCCAGGTCTTCGAAGCGGATCTTGCGTTCGCGGCGCAGGTCGACCAGGCGCTGGGTGGTGCGCAAGCCAATGCCGGGGATGCGCGCGATCAAGGTCGGTTCGGCGCGGTTCAGGTCCAGGGGGAACACCTCGCGATGTTCCAGGGCCCAGGCCAGCTTGGGGTCGATATCCAAGGCCAGGTGGCCGGGGCCTTCGAACAGCTCGTTCGCGCTGAAACCGTAGCTGCGCAACAAGAAATCGGCCTGGTACAAACGATGCTCGCGCATCAGTGGCGGCGCGGCCAGGGGCACGCTTTTCGGGCTGTTGGGGATGGGACTGAAGGCCGAGTAATACACGCGGCGCAGCTTGTAATTGCCATACAGGGCTTCGGCACCGTGCAGGATGGTGCTGTCGTCGGTGTCGTCGGCGCCGACGATCATCTGCGTGCTCTGCCCGGCCGGGGCGAAGCGCGGCGCGCGGGGTTCGTTGAGCACGGTCTGCTCACCGGTGTAGATGGTCTGCATGGCCTGCTTGATCGAGACGATCTGCTTTTCCGGCGCCAGGGTTTGCAGGCTGGCATCGGTGGGCAGTTCGATATTCACACTCAGGCGGTCGGCATAACGCCCGGCCTCGGCGATCAGCGCCGGGTCGGCTTCGGGAATGGTTTTGAGGTGGATATAGCCGCGAAAGTCGTGCTCCTCGCGCAACAGCCTGGCGACCCGCACCAACTGTTCCATGGTGTAGTCGGCCGAACGGATGATGCCGGAACTGAGAAACAGGCCGCTGACGCAATTGCGCTTGTAGAAGTCCAGGGTCAGGGTGACCACCTCCTCCGGGCTGAACCGCGCACGGGGGACATCGCTGGAACGGCGGTTGACGCAATACTGGCAGTCGTAGAGACAGAAATTGGTGAGCAATACCTTGAGCAGCGACACGCAACGGCCGTCGGGCGTATAGCTGTGGCAAATGCCCATGCCATCGGTGGAACCCAGCCCCGCCTTGCCTTCGGAGCTGCGCTTGGGTGCGCCACTGCTGGCGCATGACGCATCGTACTTGGCGGCGTCGGCGAGGATGCTGAGTTTTTCGATCAACTGCATGGAGAACTACCAATACTGGTTTTTTGTACAGTACCAGCAGCCACCCCCAGTCACAAGTGCCGTCTGTAGGAGCGAGGCGGGCGGCTAGCCCTTGCTCGCGAAGAACGTCAACGATAACGCGCCTTGTCTGGATTAACGCGGCGCTCTTGCGTTCTTCGCGAGCAAGCTCGCTCCTACAGGGGGACAGGTCAGCTGGCAGTAGCCAACAGCACGTCCTGCACCGAACGCGCCTTGCCACGGTGATGGTCCAGCGCATACAACGACGCCGCAATCTCATCCGCGCGAATCGGCAGCACCGACAGCAACGTATCGCTCAAGCCATGGCTGGCCTGGCTGAATCCCTGGATATAGATACCCGCCTTGCAGCGCTCATCGGTGACGATACGGTAGTCGCGGGCCACGTCGAAGTCGCCCATGTAGGCATGCAGCGGCGCGAGCAGTTCGCGGTGCATCTGGCGCTCGTAACCGGTGGCGAGGATCACCGCGTCGTAGTGGCCGACGCTGGTTTCGCCGCTGGCGTTGTTGCGCAGCACCAGTTCGATGCCAAGCGGGCCGGGGGTGGCCTTTTCGACGACGGTCATGGTGCGGAACGCCTGGCGCGCGATGCCGGAGACTTTCTGCCGGTAGAAAATGCCGTAGATGCGTTCGATCAGGTCCAGGTCCACCACCGAGTAGTTGGTGTTCTGGTACTCGGCAACCAGCCGCTCACGCTCAGCGCCGACTTGCTGGAACACCAGGTCGGTAAAGGCCGGCGAGAACACTTCGTTGACGAACGGGCTGTCGTCGGCGGGTTTGAGCGCCGAGCCACGCAGGATCAAGTCGACCTGCACCGAGGGGAAGCTGTCGTTGAGGTCGATAAAGGCTTCGGCCGCGCTCTGGCCGCCGCCGATCACCGCAATGCGCATGGCCTTGCCGTCGACACAGGGCTGGCTGGCCATGCGCTCCAGGTACTGGGAATGGTGGAACACCCGGCTGTCGCCCTTGAGCGCCTTGAACGCTTCGGGAATACGCGGCGTGCCACCGGCGCTGACCACCACCGCGCGCGTGGTGCGCACATGCTGTTCGCCCTGGCCGTCACGGGAGATCACGCGCAGCGCTTCCACCTGCTGCTGGTGCAGGATCGGCTCGATGGCCAGCACTTCTTCGCCGTAGCGGGCCTGGGCCTGGAATTGCCCGGCGACCCAGCGCAGGTAATCGTTGTACTCCATGCGGCACGGGTAGAACGTGCCCAGGTTGATAAAGTCCACCAGGCGGTCGTGGGCCTTCAGGTAATTGACGAAGGAATACGGGCTGGTGGGGTTGCGCAGGGTCACGAGGTCCTTGAGGAAGGAAATCTGCAGTTCGCTCTGGGTCACCAGGGTATTGCCGTGCCAGCGGTAGTCGGCTTGTTTGTCGAGGAACAGCACATCCAGTTTGCCCTGGGCCTTTTCGCGCTCCTGCAGGGCGATGGCCAGCGCCAGGTTCGAAGGGCCGAAGCCGATACCGATCAGGTCGTGAACCGCGGGCGAAGCAATTGCCTGTGTCATTCCAGTGTCCTCTGGATAAGCCCCTTGGCGGTTGGGGCGGGAATACCTTCATGGCCTGCACAACAGGCCGTGTGTTGATAGGAAACGAGGACAGTGAAATAAAATTTAACTAATGCCGCTTCAGTGGGCTTCCCACTCACGCATGCGTGACCGGCAATGCTTCATGGCATTGACGATGTGTTTTTCCACCAGGCTGCGGGAAATGCTCAGGCGCTCGGCGATTTGCAGATGGGACAGGCCGTCGAGTTTGCGCAGCAGGAAACTGTCGCGACAGGCCGCCGGCAGCTCGGCCAGGGCGCGCTCGAGCAGCTCCAGGCGCTGGCCCTGGTCGTGGCTGGCGTGGGGTGAACACGGGGCGAAGCGTTCTTCGTTGTCCAGCACCTCCAGCGGTTCGACCTGGCGCAGGGCGTTGCGCCGATGGCCGTCGATCACCAGGTTCAACGCGGTGCGATACAGGAACGCGCGCGGCTGTTCGATCGGGGTGTCACTGGAACGCTCCAGCACCCGCACATACGCGTCATGCACCACATCCTCGGCCACCTGACGGTTGCCCAGCTTGGCGTTGAGGAAACACACCAGCTCACGATAGTAGTTTTCCAACATGACTCCTGGCCCCATGGCCGTGGTGCTAACGATGCCAGTCCGTGTAGGAACAGGCCCATCGATGATGGCAGTTTGAGTAGGTGCAATTTATAGTAATTCTCATCTACTTTTAAAGAAGTCTCGCATCAACGGCCGATTTTTTTCGCCGCGCGAGCTGTAACCGCGCGTGTAACCCCCTAAATCCTGCGGCATTTTCTTCGTTTAACTGTCAGCTCTGCGCGACTGCGCCCCGATCTTTCCTGGCTGGAACCTACGCATGAAACGCCCTCGACCTGCCCGACGCGCCCTGCTTGTGGTGGCGTGCCTGATTCCCATCGTTGCGTTTGCCACCTGGCAAGGCCTGGCGCCGGGTCGCGACACCCTGGCCACCGTCACCGTCACCCGTGGCGATATCGAAAACAGCGTGACGGCCCTGGGCACCCTGCAACCGCGGCGTTATGTGGATGTGGGCGCCCAGGCTTCCGGGCAGATCCAGAAGATCCACGTCGAAGCCGGCGACCAGGTCAAGGAGGGCCAATTGCTGGTAGAGATCGACCCCTCGACGCAAAAGGCCAAGCTCGATGCCAGCCGCTACGCCATCGAAAACCTTGAGGCGCAGTTGCAGGAGCAACAGGCCCAGCATGCATTGGCGCGCCAGAAGTACCAGCGCCAGCAGCGCTTGAGCGCCGGCAACGCCACGCGCGAAGAGGATGTACAAACCGCCAGGGCCGAACTGAGCGCGACCCAGGCGCGGGTCGAGATGTTCCAGGCCCAGATCCGCCAGGCGCGGGCCAGCCTGCGCAGCGACGAAGCGGAACTGGGTTACACGCGTATCTATGCGCCGATGGCCGGTACCGTGGTCGCGGTGGATGCGCGGGTCGGCCAGACGCTCAACGCGCAACAACAAACCCCGCTGATTCTGCGCATCGCCAGGTTGTCGCCGATGACCGTGTGGGCCGAAGTCTCCGAGGCGGATATCGGCCACGTCAAACCCGGTATGAGCGCGTACTTCACCACCTTGAGCGGCGGCAGCCGGCGTTGGACCAGCACCGTGCGCCAGATCCTGCCGATCCCGCCCAAACCCTTGAACGAAACCCAGGGCAGCGGCAGCCCGAGCAGCGCCAGCAAAAGTGGCAGCGGCCGCGTGGTGCTGTACACGGTGCTGCTGGACGTGGACAACGCCGATAACGCGCTGATGGCGGAAATGACCACCCAAGTGTTTTTCGTCGCAAACCAGGTCAAGGACGCCCTCACCGTACCGGTCGCCGCGCTGCAAGGCACGCCCAACGCGGATACGCAAATCGCCCGGGTGGTGGCGAAGAACGGCAGCATCGAGCAGCGCACGGTGCGCCTGGGTGTCAGCGACCGCTTGCGCGTCCAGGTGCTCGACGGCCTCAGCGAAGGCGATCACCTGTTGATCGGCCCGGCCGACAGCAGCGGGGGTTGAATTGACCACGCCCCTGATCGAACTCAAGCACATCCGCAAATCCTACGGCGGCGGCGACAGCCCACAGGTCGACGTGCTGCGTGGCATCGATCTGTCGATCCATGCCGGGGAGTTCGTCGCCATCGTCGGCGCGTCCGGCTCCGGCAAGTCGACATTGATGAATATCCTCGGTTGCCTCGACCGCCCAAGCGAGGGTGACTACCTGTTCGCCGGTGAAAACGTTGCCCACCTGGGCAGCGACGAACTGGCCTGGCTGCGCCGCGAAGCCTTCGGTTTCGTGTTCCAGGGCTACCACTTGATCCCGTCGGCATCGGCCCAGGAAAACGTCGAGATGCCGGCGATCTATGCCGGCATCAGTGCCAGCGAACGGCACGCCCGCGCCACCGCCCTGCTCACCCGCCTGGGCCTGGCCGACCGCACCGGCAACCGTCCGCACCAGCTCTCCGGCGGCCAGCAGCAGCGGGTGTCCATCGCGCGCGCGCTGATGAACGGCGGGCATATCATCCTCGCCGACGAACCCACCGGAGCCCTCGACAGCCACAGCGGCGCCGAAGTGATGAGCCTGCTCGACGAACTGGCGAGCCAGGGCCATGTGGTCATCCTGATCACCCATGACCGCGAAGTGGCCGCACGGGCCAACCGCATCATCGAGATTCGCGACGGCCTGATCATCAGCGACTCGGCCGGCGCCCAGGCCTGCGTGCCTGCCGAAGCGGACAGCACTGCGCTGCAAGCCGTGGACCTGCGCCAGCGCCTGGTCGACGGCGCCGAACACAACGGCGCCTGGAAGGCCGAACTGCTCGACGCACTGCAAGCGGCCTGGCGCGTGATGTGGATCAACCGTTTTCGCACCGCGCTGACCTTGCTCGGAATCATTATTGGCGTGGCCTCGGTGGTGGTCATGCTGGCCGTGGGGGAAGGCAGCAAGCGCCAGGTCATGGCGCAGATGGGCGCGTTCGGCTCGAACATCCTGTATGTCAGTGGTTCGTCACCCAACCCGCGTACGCCCCTGGGCATCATCACCCCCCAGGATGTGGCCGCCCTGGCCACCCTGCCCCAGGTGAAACGGATCATGCCGGTCAACGGCGCCGAAGCAGGCGTGCGTTTCGGCAACATCGACTACATCGCCTATGTCGGCGGCAACGACACCCAGTTTCCGAGCATCTTCAACTGGCCGGTGGTCGAGGGCAGCTACTTCACCGAAGCCGACGAACGCAACGCCGCCACCGTCGCCGTGATCGGCGCAAGGGTGCGGGACAAGCTGTTCAAAGGCCGGGTCAACCCCATCGGCCAGTACATTCTGATCGAAAACGTGCCGTTCCAGGTGGTGGGCGTGCTCCAGGAAAAAGGTTCCAGCTCGGGCAACAAAGACAGTGATGACCGCATTGCCATCCCCTACTCCGCCGCCAGCATTCGCCTGTTCGGCAGCTATAACCCGGAGTACGTGGTGATTGCCGCAGCCGACGCCACGCGGGTGAACGCCGCCGAGCAGGCCATTGATCAGTTGCTCAAGCGCCTGCACCAGGGCAAGGACGATTATCACCTGACCAACAACGCCGCGATGATCCAGGCCGAGGCGCGCACGGCCAACACACTGTCGTTGATGCTCGGTTCGATTGCGGCGATTTCCCTGTTGGTGGGCGGCATCGGCGTGATGAACATCATGCTGATGACCGTGCGCGAACGTACCCGCGAGATCGGCATCCGCATGGCCACCGGTGCCCGTCAGCGCGACATCCTGCGCCAGTTTCTCACCGAGGCGGTGATGCTCTCGGTGGTCGGCGGGCTGCTCGGGATCGGCCTGGCCTTGCTGGTGGGCGGCGTGCTGGTACTGGCCGAGGTGGCGGTGCAGTTTTCCCTGATGGCGGTGCTCGGCGCCTTTGGCTGCGCGCTGGTCACCGGTGTCGTATTCGGCTTTATGCCGGCCCGTAAAGCTGCCCGGCTCGATCCGGTTAAGGCGTTGACCAGTGAATAAACGACCCATCGCACCGCCGCTGGCGCTGCTCAGCCTGTGCCTGTTGCTCAACGCGTGTGCGGGTAATGCGCCCGCCGTCGACAGCGGCATCGCGCCGCCCGCCGCCTGGCAATACGCCGAGCGCGCGGCCAGCCAAGCCGCCAACCAGCGCTGGTGGACGCAATTTGGCAGCCCCTCGCTCAACCGCCTGATCGACCAGGCCCGCCGTGACAGTTTCGACGTTGCCGCCGCCATGGCCCGCGTGCGCCAGGCGCAGGCCACGGCGGTGATTGCCGGCGCGCCGCTGCTGCCCGAGGTCAAGTTCAACCTCACCGCCACCCGAGAAAAGCTGCTGCGCGGCAGCGGCAACTCGGACCTGAACGCCACCGAGAGCAACAGAACCGTCAGCAGCTATGACGCCAACCTCACGGCCAGCTACGAACTCGATTTCTGGGGCGGCCGCGCCGCCGCACGGGACAGCGCACTGCAGAGCCTGCAGGCCAGCCAGTTCGACCAGGCCAACGTCGAGCTGACCCTGCTCAGCAACGTGGCCGACCGCTACGCGCAAACCCTGGCCGCGCGCCAGCGCCTGCAGATCGCCGAGCTGAACCTGGCGAATGCGCGCAATGTGCTGAAGCTGGTGCAAACCCGCTACGACGCCGGTTCCGCCACAGCCCTGGAGCTGGCGCAACAGAAAAGCCTGGTGGCCAGCCAGCAACGGCAACTGTCGCTGATCAAGCAGTTGGCCGAAGATTCGCGGATCACCCTTGCCGCGTTGCTCGGCCAGCCCGTGCAGGCACTGGCGCTGGGCAACGAGGCGTTCCAGGTACTGACCTGGCCAAGCATCGGGCCCGGCGTGCCGAGCCAGTTATTGAGCCGGCGCCCCGACCTGGCCCAGGCCGAGGCACAACTGGCGGCGGCGAGTGCCGACGTGCGCGTGGCCCGTGCGGCGATGCTGCCTGCCGTTACCCTGGGCGCGACCCTGGGCTCGGGCGCGTACAGGGCCGACGACATCCTGCGCAGCCCGTTCTACACCCTGACCTCGGGCCTGGTAGCCCCGATCTTCAACAACGGTCGTTTAAGCGCGGAACGCGACAAGGCCCGTGCGCGCCAGGATGAGCTGCTGCACACCTACCGAGGGGCGATCATCAACGGCTTTGCCGACGTGGAAAAAGCCCTCAGCAGCATCACCCGCCTGGACCAGCAACGCCAATGGCAAGCCGAGGAGCTGCAACAGGCACAGACCGCGTTCCAGATCGCAGAAAGCCGTTACCAGGCCGGTGCCGAGGATTTGCTCACGGTGCTGGAAACCCAACGCACCTTGTACGCGGCCCAAGACTTGAACGTGCAACTGCGACTGTCGCGCTTGCAGGCCAGCATCGCGTTGTATAAAGCGCTGGGCGGTGGCTGGAGTAGCGGCAACTGAAAAACGAAACTCCAGTTTCGTACACAAACCGTTTAATCGCCTTACATTATTAGACCCAAGGTCCTTGGTAAAAAAGCCGCCTTCACACGGCTCTTCCAGGACCTTTTAATGAAACCCAGCGTTGTTGGAAAATGCCTGGTTTGCCTCGGCGCCTGGCTGATCGCCCACCTGGCCCTGGCCGACCCCTTGATCACGCCCACCGCCATTGACTGGTTACTGGATTGCCCCTTCCCGGCGTTTGAACGGCTCGACCCCGAAGTCCTCGCGCGCACCCAATGCGGCCAGGTGACGGTACCCCGCGACTATGCCGCACCCGACCGCGGCCGCCTGCGCCTGAGCGTGACACGCGTCGGCGCACGCGACCCGCTCAACCGTGAGGGCGTGGTATTTATCCAGTCCGGCGACCCGCGTGCAGCTAAAAACGCCACCTTTGCCCTGCATCTCGTTGGCCGCTGGGAGTCTTATGCCACCCAGGCTTACCGCACGTTGGTCGACCGCTACGACGTAATCGAACTGAGCCCCCGCGACCTGCAACAGGCCACCGCCGTCGAACAGGCGGCGCGGGATATGGAGTATGTCCGTGTGCAATTGGGCGAGGCCCAGCTCAACTACGTCGGCAATGCCGACGCGGCGAGGCTCGGCAACCGCTATGCCACGCTGTTTCCCGAACGCATCGCGCGCATGGTGCTGGTCAACGCCGGGCGCGGCGAACCTGTGGCTTCCGGCGTCGAGCTGCTGCTGCTCAAGGAACCCGCCCAGGCCAGCGGTGACGGCTGTGTCAGCCGCTGGCTCGGTGATTTTCTGGTTTTCGGCAAACAGCCACCGGCGAACACACGCTGCCTGGACCGTGGCGGCTGGGACTGACCCTGACGTTTACGACCTGTTGATACCAGAAACGACACCCTGCGTTGACGCTGCGGCCCGATCGTTATTAAGTGCTATTTATCCGCATTAATACGATAAATCGAAACCATGCTGAGCCGTCCGCTACGCCGCAAACGCCAGAAGCTGTCCGATGTGATCGTCGAGTCGGTCAAGCGCTCCATCGTCACCGACGCCTTGAAGCCCGGCGACCGCTTGCCCACCGAACGCGAGCTGATGGAAAGCTTCCAGTGCTCCAAGGGCTCGGCCCGCGAAGCGCTCAAGGCGCTGGAAGTCGAAGGCCTGGTGAGCACGCGCACCGGCCCCAGTGGCGGCGCCTACCTGAACCAGGCCGGCACCGAACCCGCCAGCCGCGCGCTGCGCAACTACCTGCACTTCCAGCACCTGGACGGCGAGCAGGTGTACCAACTGCGCAAGGTCATCGAAGTGGAGCTGGCGCTGTCGGTGCTCGGGCGCTTGAGCGAGAGCGACTACCAGGCCTTGCAAGACAACGTGGACTTTTGCAGCGCCCCCGAAGACAGCGAAGCCGGCCAGCGCGAACAGCGTCTGGCGGAACTGGAATTTCACAACCTGCTGGCCAAGGCCTGCCCCAACCCGCTGCTCGGTTTCATGGCGCAGTTTCTCAACGACCTGCTGCGCGACCTGGTGGTGCTGAAAAAAGCCTACAAGCCCAAGCGCAAGCAGTTCGATGCGGCCAACCTCGACTACCACAAGCAATTGCTGATCGCCTTTCGCGCCGGGGATGAAAGCGCGGTGCGCAGCTTGATGCATGAACACATGTGCGATGCCGAACACCACATGACTGCACTGGAAGGCCAGGTCAGCCCGCACTTCCTGCTGGAGTTCGATCACTCCTGAACCACCACAAATCCAATGTGGGAGGGGGCTTGCTCCCGATAGCGGTGGATCAGCCACCCGATGCAGTGACTGACACTCAGTCATCGGGAGCAAGCCCCCTCCCACATTGGGTTTGCATTCCAACCGATAGACCCGCGTCACCTCAATAAAAAACGCCTGCCCACAGGCCCTTGCTCCACCGTATCGCCCTTGCCGCTCCTGCCAATAACTAAACCAGGGAGTCACCCCATGCAGCGTCGTACGTTATTGAAAGCCAGTCTCACCTTCGCCTCCGCCCTCAGCCTCCCGCTGAGCGTGCGTGCGGCATTCGCCGCCGAGCCCTTTACCTTTTACGGCCTCAAGTCCATGTCTGGCGCCTTTGCCAGCTATGGCAAGTTTGCCGACATGGGTTCGCGCCTGGCGGTGGAGCAGCACCCGCAAGTGCTCGGCCGCCCGTTGCACTACAAGGTCATCGACACCGAAGGCAATGCCGGCAAGGCGGTGCGCAAGGTGCAGGAGGCGATTCAGCAGGACGGCGCGCGGTTCTTCCAGGGCTGCACGCTGTCCTCGTCGGCCCTGGCAGTGGCCAAGGAAGTCGACAAGGTCGGCGGCGTGTTCATGACCCCGGTGGGCGCCGACGAGGTCACCGGCAAGGACTGCAACAAGGCCACGTTTCGCTGGTCGGTGCCCACCTACGGCGCGATCCGCGAAACCATGCTGCCGCTGATCAAGCTGCTGCCGGGCGCCAAGCGCTGGTACACCATCACCCCGCAATACGTGTTCGGTGAAGCCCTGCTCGAAGGCGCGAAAAACGTGCTCAAGGAACACGGCCTGGAACACGTCGGCAACAGCTACCACTCCTTGCAGGAGCAGGAATTCTCCGGTTACCTGACCAATGCCATTTCCACCAAACCCGATGTGCTGGTGCTGCTGAATTTCGGCAGCCAGTCATCCAACACCCTGCGCCAGGCGGTGAATTTCGGCATCAAGGAACGCATGAAGGTGCTGCTGGTATGGTCCGCCGGCCTCGATCAGTTCCAGGAACTGGGCAGCGACATTCTCGAAGGCGTGTACCTCGGCGCGCAGTACTGGCACCAGGTCGATACGCCGCTCAACCGCGAGCTGGTCAAGCTGACCCAGGCCAAATACGGCATCAACCCCACCTACCCGCTGGCCGCCGACTACATCAGCACCAAGGTGATGCTCGAGACCATCGTCGCCACCGGCAGCTTCGACGGGCCGACCGTGGCCAAGGCCCTGCAGGACCTGAGCTATGAGGGCCCGACCGGCAAGGAGTCGATCCGCGCCGGCGACCATCAGGTGATCAAGGACTACTACCTGCTGATCGGCAAGGCCGCCGCCGATATGACCGACAAGGACGACCTGGCCAAGGTGCTCAGCGCCGGCCAGTCCTTCCCGCCGGTGGAAGCCACGGGCTGCACGCTCGCCTGATTCCCTGAATATCGCACCGGCTTCCTGCTGAGGGCTTGCGCATGCTTAATCTTTACCTGTTCCAGATACTCAACGGCCTCGGGTTGGGAATGATCTACTTCCTGATCGCGGTCGGGCTGACGATCATTTTCGGCCTGCTCAACTTCGTCAATTTCGCCCACGGCGCGTTCTTCCTGCTGGGCGCCTATATCTGCTACACCGCCGTCAGCCTCACCGGCAGCTTCTGGCTGGCGCTGCTGATCGCGCCGCTGGTGGTGGCTGCGCTGGCGTGGGTAATCGAGCGCCTGCTGATCCAGCGCATTTATCACTTGCCGCACATGTTCCAGATCCTGGTAACACTGGGCATCGCGTTGATCATCCAGGAAGCCAGCGTGATGATCTGGGGCCCGGTGGGCAAGAGTGTCGCGGTGCCGGAACTGTTGCGCGGCGTGCTGGTGGTGGGCGATTTCGTCTACCCCTACTACCGCCTGTTCCTCATCGTGTTTTCCGCGGTGGTGGGCCTGGCCCTGTGGCTGCTGCTGGAACGCACGCGCTTCGGTGCACTGGTACGCGCCGGCAGCGAGAGCACCGAAACCGTATCGCTGCTGGGCACCAATATCTTCCGTTTGTTCTCCATGACCTTCGCCCTTGGTGTTGGCCTGGCCGGCATGGCCGGTGTGCTGTTCGCGCCGTTGCGCGGTGCGCAGCCGTTCGTGGGCCCGGAGATTCTCGGCATCGCCTTCGTGGTGGTGGTGATCGGCGGCATGGGTTCGTTCAGCGGTGCGCTGGTCGGCGGTTTGCTGGTGGGCGTGGTGCAAAGCCTGATGACCACACTCTGGCCCCAGGGCGCGAGCCTGATGATCTACGGCGCGATGGCCGTGGTGATTCTGGTACGCCCCTACGGCCTGTTCGGGAGAGCCTGACATGAGCGAGAAAAATCCCCTGCCGTTTGCCAAGACGCAATCGCGCGCCATGTTGCTGTGGGTCGTGGCGGTGCTGATCGGCCTGCCGTTGGTTTTACCCTCGGCCACCCTGGCCAGCGAAATACTGATCTTTGCCATGGCCGCCCTGGCCTGCAACCTGTTGCTGGGCTACACCGGGCTGTTGTCGTTCGGCCAAGGTATTTTCTTTGGCGCCGGTGCATATTGCGCGGCGTTACTGATGATCCACCTGCAATGGGGCCTGTTCACGGCGTTGCTGGGTGCTGCCGTCGTCGGCGGCTTCCTGGCGTTGCTGGTGGGCGCCCTGGCGATCCGTCGCACTGGCATCTACTTCGTGATGCTCACGTTGGCGTTCAGCCAGATGGCTTACTTTGTCGCCTACACCCTGAGTGACTGGACCGGCGGCGACAACGGCCTGCTCAGCGTGCCGCGCCCCGAGATTCGTATCGGTGACACGGTGCTGCTGTCGCTGGCCGACGCCCGCGCCTTCTACGGCTTTGTCGCGGTGCTGTTCCTGCTGATCTTTATCGGCGCGCGCCGGGTGATCGCCTCGCCGTTCGGCAGCACCTTGATGGCGATCCGCGAAAACGAAACCCGCGCCTCGGCCATCGGCTACGACACGCGGCACTTCAAGATCCTGGTGTTTGTGTTGTCGGGCGCGGTCACCGGTATCGCCGGGGCGTTGTACGCGATGCTGCTGCACTTTGTGCCGCTGTCGAACATCGACCTGGCGATGTCCGAGAACATCCTGATCATGACCATCGTCGGCGGCACCGGCTCGCTGTTCGGCTCGTTGCTGGGCGCCGGTTCCATCGTGCTGTTGGGGGATTTCCTGTCGGACCTGTGGCCGCGCTGGCTGATGCTGCTGGGGGTGATTCTGATCCTGGTGGTGATCTTCATGCGCGGCGGTCTGTGGGGCGGGTTGGCCGCGCTGTACGAAAAAGTACGCGCCAGTCGCAAGCCCGGCGTCGTCACCAAGGAGGACGTGCTATGAGCATCCTGCTGCAAACCCACGACCTGGAACTGGCCTACGGCGCGTTCCATGCGGTCAATGGCGTCAACCTCAAGGTCGAGGCCGGCACCATCCACACCATCATCGGCCCCAACGGCGCGGGCAAGACCAGCCTGTTCCACTGCCTCACCGGTGAGCGCCAGGCCACTGCCGGCGCGATCCACTTCGACGGCAGGAACCTGATGCGCAAACCGGCCCACGCCCGCGTCGGCCTGGGCATGGCGCGCTCGTTCCAGCTCACCAGCCTGTTCCAGAACCTCAGCGTGCGCGAAAACCTGCGCCTGGCCGCCCAGGGCCGTGACGGCGCGCGCGCCCTGAACTTCTGGCGCGGCGTGGACAGCAAGCGCGAACACCTGGAGATGGCCGACCAGGTGCTCGAGCGCCTGCAACTCACTGCTCGCGCCGACACCCTGGCCGGCGAGTTGTCCCACGGCCAGCAGCGAGTGCTGGAAGTGGGCATGTCGATCTGCTCCAAGCCCAAACTGTTGATGCTCGACGAGCCCACCTCGGGCATGGGCATCGATGACATTCCGATCATGACCCAACTGATCAGCGATCTGGGCCGCGACCACACGGTGCTGCTGATCGAACACAACATGAGCATCGTCATGTCCATCAGCCAACGCATCACGGTGATGAGCCACGGGCAGATCCTGGTGGAAGGTGCGCCCGAATTCGTGCGTGCCGATGAACGTGTGCGCAGTGCTTATCTGGGAGAGGCTGCCTGATGCTGATCGTCGAGAATATCCATTCCTACTACGACAAGAGCCACGTGCTCGAAGGCGTGTCATTGACCGTCAACCCCGGCGAACTGGTGACGCT
This sequence comes from Pseudomonas sp. R4-34-07, assembly GCF_003852375.1. Lineage (NCBI taxonomy): Bacteria > Pseudomonadati > Pseudomonadota > Gammaproteobacteria > Pseudomonadales > Pseudomonadaceae > Pseudomonas > Pseudomonas sp. R4-34-07. The sequence goes on from NZ_CP027760.1 coordinate 3,764,917, forward strand.
GCTCGGGCGCAACGGCGCCGGCAAGACCACGACCTTGCGCAGCATCCTGGGCATCATCTGCCCGCGCCAGGGCCAGATTCACTTCAACGGGCAGGCGCTGGTGGGCCAGAAGATTTTTCAAATCGCCCGCCAGGGCCTGGCGCTGGTGCCGGAGAACCGTGGGATTTTCCGCCTGCTCAGCGTCGAGGAAAACCTGCGCATCGCCGCCCGCAAGACCAGCCGCTGGCAGCTGGAGGATGTGTACGGCATGTTCCCGCGCCTCAAGGAACGGCGCAAGAACGCCGGCCATGCACTCTCCGGCGGCGAGCAACAGATGCTCGCCATCGCCCGCGCGCTGCTTAACGACCCCAAGCTGCTGATCCTCGATGAGCCCACCGAAGGCCTGGCCCCGGTGATCGTCGACGAACTGGTGAAGATCCTGCGCAAGGTCAAGGACGACGGCCTGCCCGTGCTGCTGGTGGAACAGAACCTGATGGTCTGCGACAAGCTCGCCGACCGCCATTACGTACTCGAACAGGGCCGCGTGGTGTACGAAGGTAGCGCCGCAGATTTTCGCGCCGACCCGACCATCAAGAATCGCTACCTGGCCCTGAGTGCCTGACCGGAGAATGCCCATGAACAGCTTTGCGCAACCGCTAACCAGCAACGCCCCGCTGATCGATCGCGACCGCCTGTGGCAATCCTTGATGGACCTGGCCCGGCTTGGCGCCACGGCCAAAGGCGGCGTGTGCCGCCTGGCCCTGACCGACCTGGACCGCCAGGCCCGTGACCTGTTCGTGCAGTGGTGCGAGGCCGCCGGCTGCAGCGTGACTGTGGACGCCATCGGCAATATTTTTGCCCGCCGCGCCGGGCGCAATCCCGCCCTGCCCCCGGTGATGACCGGCAGCCACATCGACACCCAGCCCACCGGCGGCAAGTTCGATGGCTGCTACGGGGTGATGGCCGGCCTGGAAGTGATCCGCACCCTGAACGACCTGCAGATCGAAACCGAAGCGCCCATCGAAGTGGTGGTGTGGACCAACGAAGAAGGCTCGCGCTTCCCGCCGTGCATGATGGGCTCCGGGGTATTCGCCGGTAAGTTCGACCTGCAGGACACCCTCGACAAACAGGACGAACATGGCCTGTCGGTGGGCGCGGAATTGCAGCGCATCGGTTATGCCGGCTCCCGCCCTGTGCTGGGCCATCCGGTGGGCGCGTATTTCGAGGCGCATATCGAACAGGGCCCGGTGCTGGAGGACCAGGCCACCACCATCGGCGTGGTGATGGGTTGCCTGGGCCAGAAATGGTTCGACCTGACCCTTACCGGCGTCGAAGCCCATGCCGGGCCGACGCCGATGCACCTGCGCAAGGACGCCCTGGTGGGCGCCGCCGAGGTGGTCAGCGCGGTCAACCGCATCGCCCATCAGCAGCAGCCTCACGCCTGCGGCACCGTCGGTTGCCTGAGCCTGCACCCCGGCTCACGCAATGTGATTCCCGGCCAGGTGCACATGACCCTCGACCTGCGCCACCTGCATGCGGACAAGCTGCACGCCATGGTCGACGAAGTGCGCGGCGTGATCGAAGCCAGCGCCGCCCGGCACGGCTTGACGTTCGAACTGACCCCCACCGCCGACTTCCCGCCCCTGGACTTCAACCCCACCTGCGTGAATGCCGTGCGCGAGGGCGCGAAGGCCTTGGGCTTGAGCCATATGGATATCGTCAGCGGCGCCGGGCATGACGCGATCTTCGTCGCCGAACTGGGCCCGGCCGGGATGATCTTTGTGCCGTGTGAAGGCGGCATCAGCCACAACGAAATCGAAAACGCCGCGCCGGATGACCTGGCGGCGGGTTGCGCGGTGCTGCTGCGCGCCATGGTCAATGCCGCACAGGGAGCCCAGCCATGAGCGAGATCGGCCAACTGACGGCGGTGCAACTGCTGCAGCATTTTCGCGACAGGACCTTATCGCCGGTGGAGGTCACCGAGGACGCGCTGTTGCGTATCGAGCGCTATAACCCGCTGGTGAATGCCTACTGCCATGTGGACCCGGAAGGTGCGTTGAATGCGGCACGCGCCGCCGAGCAACGCTGGCTCAAAGGCCAGCCCTGCGGCGCGCTGGATGGCGTGCCGGCCTCGATCAAGGATTTGACCTTGACGATGGGCATGCCCACCCGCAAGGGTTCGCGCACCACGTCCGCCGAAGGGCCGTGGAACGTCGATGCGCCCTTCACCGCCTTCATGCGCAAGGCCGGCGCGGTGCTGCTGGGCAAAACCACCACCCCGGAGTTCGGCTGGAAAGGCGTCACCGACAACCCGCTGTACGGCATCACGCGCAACCCCTGGGACACCCGCACCACGGCGGGCGGTTCGTCCGGTGGCGCCGGAGCGGCAGCGGCGCTGAACCTCGGCGTGCTGCACCAGGGCAGCGACGCGGGCGGCTCGATCCGAATTCCCTGTGCGTTCACCGGCACCTTCGGCATCAAGCCGACCTTCGGTTATGTGCCGCAATGGCCGGCGAGCTCGATGACGATCCTGTCGCACTTGGGCCCGATGACGCGCACCGTGGAAGACAGCGTGCTGATGCTGCAGGCCGTGGCGCAGCCGGACGCGCGGGACGGGCTGATCGGTGCGCCGAGAACCACGCCGTGGCTGACGCCAGGTAACGATCTGAAGGGATTGCGCGTCGCCTACAGCCCCACCTTGGGTTACGTGGATGTGGACCCGCAGGTGGCCAGGGTGGTCGCCGCGGCGGTCAATGGCCTGGTGCAGTTGGGCGCCCATGTCGAACAGATCGACCCCGGTTTCAGCGACCCGTTGGAAGTCTTCAGCACCTTGTGGGCCGCCGGCGCTGCGCGGTTGACTCGCAGCATGAGCGACGCGCAGAAGCAGCTGCTCGATCCCGGTTTGCTGCGCATTGCGCAACGAGGCGAACGCTTGAGCCTGGATGATTTCAATGCGGCCCTGGAGGCACGTGCGGCGCTGGTCGCGCGGATGGCGGCGTTCCATGAGCACTACGACGTACTGGTGTCACCGATGATGCCGATCACCGCGTTCGAGGCCGGGCACACCGTCCCGCCGGGTTCGGGCCTGGAGGAATGGACGCTGTGGACGCCGTTCACCTACCCCTTCAACCTCACCCAGCAACCGGCCGCGTCGGTGCCGTGCGGGCTGGCGGCGAATGGGCTGCCGGTGGGGCTGCATGTGGTGGGTGCGCGGTTTGCCGATGAGCAGGTGTTGAGGGTGTGCCACGCGTACGCCAAGACATTCCCCACCCAACACCTGCAAGCCCCGCTCACCGGAACACTCTAGATCCAAATGTGGGAGGGGCTTGCTCCCGATAGCAGTGGTTCAGTCAACTCATGTGTGGCTGACACACCGCCATCGGGAGCAAGCCCCCTCCCACAGTTTTGACCGCATTCCACTACAATGCCCTCCATTCATTCCCGGGGGGCTTCATGGACATCGAACTGGCACGCACCTTCCTCGAAATCACCCGCTGCGGCAGCCTGGCCGCGGCCGCGGAGAAATTGCACGTCACCCAGACCGCCATCACCGCACGGGTGAAAAACCTCGAGAATCAGTTGGGCAGTACGCTGTTCGTGCGCAATCGCGCCGGGGCCAGGCTGACCGCCGATGGCGAGGCCTTCGTGGTGTACGCCAACCAGTTGCTGCAAACCTGGGAAGCGGCACGCCGTGACCTGCCGTTGCCCGATGGCTATCGCAATGTGCTGCATATCGGTGGCGAAGTCAGCCTGTGCAACCCGTTGATGCTCGGCTGGGCCAAGGCGCTGCGCGAGCGGATACCGGGGCACGCGCTGCGCACTGAAGTGCGTGAAGGCGAGTACCTGTTGCGCCAGTTGGAACTGGGGGTGCTCGACGCCGCGCTGGTGTTCCAGCCGCAGTACTGGCCGGGCTTGCAGGTGGAGCAGGTGCTGGAAGAAAAACTGATCCTGGTGCAACTGGCGAGCAAGCCCGAGCCCTACGTGTATATCGATTGGGGCCCAGGCTTTCGCCAGCAGCACGACGCCGCCCTGCCCGACCGGGCGCGTGCTGCGGTGAGTTTCAACCTGGGGCCGCTGGCGTTGCAGTACATCCTGGAGAACGGCGGCGCCGGGTATTTCCGCACGCGGGTGGTGCAGAGTTACCTGGACAGCGGCGTGATGCAGCGCGTGGCCAAGGCGCCGGAGTTCAGTTTTCCGACCTATCTGGTGTACTCGCGGGCACGGGACTCGGCGGTGCTGCAGCAGGCGTTGGCGTTGCTGCGCGAGGTGGTCAAGGCCGAAGGTGACTGGTCGCAACGCTGGGACCCGCTGATTTGAATCACCCTGCCCCTGCGCCCATGCTAGCCTGCGGGTGTTTCCTCTCGCAGCCTTACCGATGAACAAGAAAAAGTCCGTCACCATCAGCGACATCGCCAAACGGGTGGGCATGACCACCATCACCGTGTCCCGGGCGCTGAGCAAACCCGACCTGGTCAAACCCGCCACCCTGGCGCGCATTCTGGAAGTGGCGCGCGAGCTCGACTACGTGCCCAACGCCTTCGCGCGCGGGCTCAAGCGCAGTGAGAGCCTGATCATCGGTGTGATCACCGCATCCGTAGACAACCCGTTCTACAGCGAGATGATCAAGGCGATTTCCCGCGAAGCGAAAAAACACGGCTACACCATCATGCTGGTGGACACCGATGAGCTGGAAGAACTGGAAAGCAAGGCCGTCGATACCCTGCTGGGGTATCGCGTGGCGGGGATCATCCTGTCGCCGGTCTCCGATGAGCCAAGTTACCAGCCCGACTATCTCGAGCGCCTGGGCAACGGCAAGACACCGGTGGTGCTGCTTGACCGCACGCTGCATGACAGCCCATTCAGCCGCGTGGTGCTCGACAACTACCACAGCGGCATCCAGGCCGCAAAGTATCTGTTGCGCCAGACCCCGAACCTTGAGCGCCTGCTGGTGCTGACCGGCCCCGAGCACTCGCGCATCACCGTGGAGCGCCTCAAGGGCCTGCGCGAAGTGCTCGCCGAACATCCCCAGGTGCAGGTCGAAGTGCAGGCCGGGGACTACACGTTGATGCCGGCTTACCTGCACACCCTCGACTACCTCGCCGCGCGCTCGGCGCCGGACGCGATCATGGGTTTCAACCAGTTGATCACCCTCGGCGCCCTGCGCGCGTTGCGCATGCACAACATCGCCCATGACAGCCTGACCATCTGCGGCATCGACCGCCTGCCCTTCGCCGACATTTTCGGTGTGCCCATCGCCTGTGTGGCCCACGACGCATCCCTGGCTGGCAGCAGCGCGGTGCGCCTGCTGCTCGATCGCCTGCAAGACCCGCACAAACCACGGGACAAGGTGGTTATCGCCGGGCAGCTGGAGAACGGCTAGCGGCTGGTATAGCCACCATCGATGGGCAGGCTCACGCCGCTGATCATACTGGCGGCATCGCTGAGCAGGAACAGCACGGGCAACGCCACTTCCACGGTTTGCGCAAAACGGCCGAGGGGAATCGCAGCCAGCGCCGGATCTCGCTTGGCCGGATCCGACCAGGCCATGGTCGCCATCGGCGTGAGCGTGACAGTGGGGTTGACACTGTTGACGCGAATGCCGAAGCGGCCCCATTCAGCGCACTGCACGCGGGTGATCGCATCCAGCGCGGCCTTGGAGGCGCAGTAGCCGAGGTGATCATCCAAGGCCACCAGCGAGGCCTGGCTGGACACGTTGACGATACTGCCGGCGATGCTCGCCTCGATCATCCTCGCCGCGACACGGCTGGCCACCTGCGCAGCGGCGCGGGCGTTGACGTTCATCACCTGGTCGAAGGCCGCAGCGCTGATGGAAACGGCGGGCTCCAGGCGTGAAATGCCGGCGCAGTTGACCAGGCCGTGCAGGGGCGGCAAGTCTTGCAATGCTTTATCGAGGGCCGCGCTGTCAGCGATATCCAGGCTCAGGGTATGGCAGCCTAATTCGGCCAAAGCTTGAGCATCGCGGCCCAGGGCGAATACTTCAGCGCCGCTGAGGATGAGCTGCCGGGCGATCTCGCGACCGATGCCACTGCTGGCGCCGGTGACGAGGATGCGGTGACGGGTGAAGTCAAAGCTGGCCTGCATAAATGAATTCCCAAAATAATGAAGATCCCCTGTGGGAGGGGGCTTGCCCTATGCCATTCAGTTAAGGCTTTTTGTAGGAGCGAGCTTGCTCGCGAAAAACTCACAAGCACCGCGTTTATTCAGGAAGCACGCGTTATCGTTGACGTTTTTCGCGAGCAAGCTCGCTCCTACAGACGGTGGTGTACGCTTAACTGACTGGCATTAGGGCAAGCCCCTCCCACATTTTTGGCCAATGTTGGCTCAGGTGGCTTGCAGGTTGTGCATGATCGGTTTCAGGGCCGGGTAGAGCTTCAGATATTCGGAAAACGCCTGGTCGTAGATCGCGACGTTCTCGCGCTTGGGCTGTGCGCGCAGCGTCAACTGCACCCAGCCCTTGTCCATCTGCCCATCACTGACCATCCCCACCGTATGCGCCGCCAACAATGCAGCGCCGAGCGCTGCTTCGACTTCCTGGACAAGGGTGTACACCGGGTAGCGCGTCACATCCGCGATGATCTGCATCCACAGATCCGAATGGCTCGCACCGCCCACCACGATCAAACGCGGGTCAAGGGAATGCGCGCCCTGGGTGCCGGCTTCGATGTTGTGGCGCAGGGCAAAACTCACCCCTTCGAGCACGGCGCGGTACAGGTGCAGGCGCGTGTGATACAGGTTCAACCCGACAAAACTGCCACTGGCGCGGTCATCCCATACCGGGCTGCGCTCCCCCATCAGGTACGGCAGGAACAGCAGGCCCTCGCTGCCCGCCGGGATCGTCATCGCGCCCTGTTCCAGCAGCGCCAGGCTGTCCTGGCCGGTGGCCTGGGCCTGTTGCTCCTCGGCCTGGCAGAACTGCTCGCGAAACCAGCTGACCGACGCCCCGGCGGTGATCGCGCCGCCGAAGATGTACAGGTCGCGATGGCCGTTATAGACGTGAGGCATGCTCACCAACCCGTGGTGCGCGTCGACCTGCTGGTTGAGGTAGCCCCAACACATGCTGGTGCCGATCATTGCCACATGGTTGCCCGGTTGGGTCACGCCTGCAGCCAGGGTCGCCATGGCCGCATCCACGCCACCGGCGAGCACCGGCGTGCCTGCCTGCAAGCCCAGGCGAACGGCCCAGTCTCCAAGCAGACCGCCCACCACTTCGCCGGAATACACCAACCGCTCGGGCATCATCGAGTGCGGGATGCCCAGCGCATCGAGCATCTCGCCCGACCAGCTGCGCGCAGCCACATCATAGACACCGCCGATATTGCCGGCGCTGCTGTGGTCCACCGCCAGCGCGCCGGTCAGGCACCAGTTGATGTAGCTGTTGGGCGGCAGCAAATAGTGCGTATTGGCCCACACCTCAGGCCGATACTGCTTGAGCCAGAGCATCTTGGTGAAGCCGTAGTAACTGTCCACCGAATTCCCGGTGATCGCCAACAGCCGCTCCAGGTCCATATGCTCGCGCACCCACTGCACCTGCTCGCCAGCGCGCCGGTCCATCCAGATCAGGCACGGGTGCAACGGGGTGATCTGCGCATCCACCGCGATCCCCGAACCGCCATACAGGCTGCTGATGCACAGCGCTTTTACCTGCGCCTTCTCCACACCGGCCTTGACCATGCACTGCGCCACGCACGCCTCGACCGCCGCCAACCAGACCTGTGGCCATTGTTCGGCCCAGCGCACTTTCGGGGTATCCACGCGATACCCCTGGCTGTGCTGGGCGATGAGCGTGCCATGGGCATCCACCAGCAGCGCCTTGGTGCTCTGGGTTCCGATGTCGACCCCGATCACGTAGTCCATGGTCAGAGCACCGGCTTCAACAAGACCTTGATCGACTTCGTGGAATTGGCCAGCTCAAAGGCTTCGGCAAAGTCATCCAGCGGGAAGTCATGGGTCACGATGCCCTGGGACGTGACCAGGCCGCGCTCGAACAGGTCGATGGCGATCGGGTAGCAATACGGGCCGAGGTGGGCGCCGCGTACGTCCAGCTCCTTGCGGTCGCCGATGATCGACCAGTCCACGCTGGTCTCGGCGCCGAACACGCTGAACTCGACGAAACGCCCGAGCTTGCGGATCAGGTCCAGGCCCTGGGTGACGCCGGCCGGTACGCCGGTGGTCTCGATGTACACGTCGCAGCCATAGTTGTCAGTAAGGCCGTTGATGATCTCGCGGGCGTTGTCGCGGGACGGATTGATCACCACATCGGCACCGAACTTCTTCGCCAGCTCCAGGCGCTCGTCGACCATGTCGATCACCACCAGTTTCTTCGGCGTCTTCAGCGCCGCCACCTGCACCATGCACAGGCCCAGGGTACCGGCGCCGGCAATCACCACCACGTCATCGAGCTGGATATCGCCACGGTTGACCGTGTGGATCGAGCAGGCCATCGGCTCGACCAGCGCCGAGTCTTCCAGGGACACCGACTCGGGAATCCGGTGCACGATGGCGGTCTTGGGAATGCGCATGTACTGCGCCATGCCGCCCTCGGCGACTTCACGCTGGAAGCCGAAGATGTTGTGCACTTCGCACATCCAGTATTTGCCCGACTTGCAGAAACGGCACTTGGCGCACGGCACGATTTGCTCGGCGATCACCTTGTCACCCACCGCCACTTCGAAGTGTTCCTCGGCGCCCTCGCCCGCCTCCACCACATAGCCAAAAAACTCGTGGCCCGGCACCACCGGCGCCTTGACCCAGGGGTTGTCGCCGCCCCAGAACATCGCCGCGCCGGAATGGCACTTGCAGTCGCTGGCGCAGATACCGCACGCGGCGATACGGATCACCAGTTCATTGGCGCGCGCCTGGGGTTTGCCGATGCGCTCCAGGCGGTAGTCTTTCGGGCCGTGGCAGACGACGGCTTGCATCTCTGTGTGCTTGTCCATGGTGTTCGTCCTGTGTTGATCGTTGTTTATCGATGGCGCTGACGGCTGATAAAGATCGCCAGCAAAATGATTGCGCCCTTGATCACGCTCTGCACGTAAGGCGAGACGCCGAGCATGTTCAGGCCGTTGTTCAAAACGCCGAGCAGCATGGCGCCCAGCAGCGTGCCGACGATCACCCCGCGCCCACCGGCAATCGATGCCCCGCCCAGTACCACGGCGGCAATCGCATCCAGCTCGAACGACACGCCGGCATTCGGCTGGCCGCTCATCAAGCGCGACGTCAGCACCAGCCCGGCAATCGCGGCGGTGAGGCCGCTGATGCCGTACACCAGCAACTTGAAGCGCGCCGCCCGCACCCCGGACAAGCGCACCGCCTCTTCATTGCCGCCGATGGCGTAGATGTAGCGACCGATGCGCGTGTGCTGCAGCAGCACATAAGCCGCCAGGTAGGTGAGCAGCATGATCAGGATCGGCACCTGGATGCCCCACACGCTGGCGCGGCCGAAGAAGGCGAACCACTCCGGCAGCCCGGAAATCGGGTAGCCGTCGGTGTACATCAGCCCGAACCCACGGGCGATGCCCATGGTTGCCAGGGTCACGATGATCGGCGGCATATGCAGGTAGGCCACGAACAGGCCGTTGCCGATGCCGAACGCCACCCCCACCAGCATCCCCGCGCCGATGGCCAGGCCCGGCGGCACACCCGCGACCATCAAGCCGGCCGTGAGCGTGCCGGACAACGCCATCACCGGCCCCACCGACAGATCGATGCCGCCGGTGAGAATCACGCAGGTCATGCCCACCGCGATAATCGCGTTGATCGATACCTGGCGGGCGATGTTCGACAGGTTGCTGGCGGTGAGAAAGGTGTCACTGGCCAGGATCATCACCAGGGTCACCACCACCAGCCCGACGAAGGGATAAAACGCCGGCGAGCGCAGCAGCCGCGCCAGGTTCAGGCGCAACCGGCCGCTGCCTGCAAGATTAATGGACGTATTCACTGGAGCCCCCTGTTGCATGGCGCATGACCTCTTGAGGATTGACGGCGGACGCTTCCAGCACCTTGACGATCGCGCCCTTGTGGAACACCGCGACGCGGTCGCACATGCCGATGACTTCCGGCAGTTCGGAGGAAATCATGATGATCGCGTAGCCCTGTTCGGTCAGGCTGCGCATCAGCGCATAGATCTGCGCCTTGGCCCCCACATCGATGCCACGGGTGGGTTCGTCGAACACCAGCACGTCGCAGTGGTGGTTGATCCAGCGGGCGATCACGACTTTCTGCTGGTTGCCGCCGCTGAGGTTGAACACTCGGCTTTCCGCGCTGGGCGCCTTGATCGATAGCTGGCGCATCAAGGCTTCGACGCTGGCGCATTCCCTGGCCTTGTCGATCAGGCCCGTGGCGTTCTGGTATTTGGGCAGGTTATTCAGCGAGATATTTTCGCGAATGCTGAAGTCGGTGATCAGCCCTTCGCTCTTGCGGCTCTCCGGCAGCAGGCCGATGCCATGGGCAAGTGCCTGGGCCGGGTCGTCGAGGCTGACCTTGGCGCCGCGCAGCCATACGTCTTTGCTCACCGAGGGCAGCGCGCCCATCATGCCCAGGGCCAGCTCGGTGCGGCCGGAACCGACGAGGCCGGCAAAGCCGAGAATCTCACCCTGGTGCAGGTTGAAGCGGTTGTGCGGGCCGTTGCGCACCAGCTGAATGTCCTTGACCTCCAGCAGCAAAGGCCCGCGTTCTGTGGTGGGTTTGGGCGGGAAACTGCAGGCCAGGCGGCGGCCGACCATCATTTCGACCAAGCGGTCGATGTCGCTGTCGGCCACATCGGTGACGCCCACGTTAGCGCCGTCGCGCAGCACGCTGATGCGGTCGCACACCTGGAAAATTTCTTCCAGATGGTGCGAGATAAAGATCACCGCCACGCCCTGGCGCTTGAGCTCACGCATGATCTCGAACAGCAACTCGGCTTCGCTGGGGGTCAGCGTCGCGGTGGGTTCATCGAGCACCAGCAAGCGCGCGTCCAAGGCCAGGGCCTTGGCGATTTCGACGAACTGCTGCTCGGCCACGCTCAGGTGCTTGACCGCGCAATCAAGGTTGATCGACACACCCAGGCGCTTGAACAGCGCTTCGCAGACCTCACGCATGTCGCGCTTGCGCAACAGGCCGAAGCGGTTGCTCAGCTCGTGGCCGAGAAAGATGTTTTCCACGGCCGTGAGGTAGGGAATCAGGCTGAACTCCTGGAACACGATGCCGATGCCGGCGGCAATCGCGTCCCGGTAGGTCGCGAATTGCCGGGCCTGGCCGTCGATCAGAATCTGCCCTTCATCTTGATGCTCGACGCCGCCGAGGATTTTCATCAGGGTGGATTTGCCCGCGCCATTTTCCCCGAGCAACGCGTGGATTTCGCCGCGCTCCACTTGCAGGTTGATGGCCGTGAGGGCTTGTACCCCCGGGTAACGCTTACAGATATTTTCCAGCTTCAGAAGACTGCTCATACCGCCGACCTCGCATTCAGAAGGACAACCCGAGCCCCACGGCTGGCGTGGGGCGCGGGCGATTTACCAGCTGAAGTCCTTGGCCTTGGCCTGGTCGATCAAGGTGATGTCCACCGGCAGCGTGGCGGGCACTTGCGCGCCCCACTTCCTGGCCAGGGCAATGCCCAGGGCGAGGCGGATCTGGTCGCGGGGGTATTGGGCCGAGGTGGCGATGAACTTGCTGCCGGGTTTCTGGATCGCCTTGATCGCTTCCGGCGCGCCGTCGACGCTGACCAGTTTCACATCCAGGCCGCTGGCTTCGATGGCCGACAGCGCACCAAGGGAGCCGTTGTCGTTCACGCTGAAAATGCCCTTGAGGGTGGGCTGGGCCTGCAACATGTTTTCGGTGACGGTCAGCGCCTGGTCACGTTCCTGCTTGCCATTCTGGATGCTGACAATCTTGATCTGCGGGTGCTTGGCCACCGCCTCCTTGCATCCGCGCACACGTTCCAGGATCGGCACCACGGCGATGCCGTCGAGGATGGCGATGTTGCCTTTGTCGCCGATGTTCTTGGCCAGGTATTCGCAGGCCTGGAAACCGGCGTCGTAGTTTTTCGAGCCGACGAAGGAATCCAGCGGGCCATCGGCCTGGGCGTCCACCGCCACCACGACCACACCGGCGGCATGGGCGGACTTGACCGCCGATTGCACGCCCACCGAGTCGGTCGGGTTGATCAGCAGGATATCGATGCCTTTTTGCAGCATGTCTTCGACATCGCTGACTTGCTTGGACACGTCATGGCGGGCGTCGGTGATGATCAGTGTCGCACCAATGCTCGCGCCGGCTTCTTCCAGGGCGTTTTTCATGGTGACGAAATAAGGATTGTTGATTTCCTGGAACGAAGCGCCGATGCGGATCGGTTTGGCAGCCTCGGCAAAAACGGCGGAAACGCTGCCCAGGGTGATGCTGGCAGCCAGTAAACACAGGGTTTTCGGGAGCATTTTCATGGCGTGGGTCTCTGTTTTGTTTTTATTTTTAGAGCAAATGTTATCGTTAACATTTTGCGAGAAGCTAGCAAGTAAATGAGGCCCGCGCAAGGGGCCGTTGATCAGTCTTGATTCAAATGTGGGAGGGAGCTGATCGTTCCCACGCTCTGCGTGGGAATGCCTTCTGCGACGCTCCGCGTCGCGCCAACCGCTGCACGTTTCGGCTACCGCGCACAGGTGACGCAGAGCGTCACGGGCTGCATTCCCACGCGGGAGCGTGGGAGCGATCTATACACACGAAGCAAAAAAAGGGGCAGCCCCTGGAGGCTGCCCCTTCTGTTTCACATCACGCTGTCAAGGGATGATGGTCTGGGTGCAGATATGCCCCAGGCTGACGTATTGCTTGCTATCACCGCCGACACCCACGCCGGGGAACTCGGCCAGTTCGATGCGCCAGCCACCCTCGTTGTAAGTGGTTCTCCACCGGTACGGCACACCGGTGCTGCTGTCGTTGATCACCGTGGTGTAATCACCGAAGCAGGTGCCGATATTGGCCGTGGCCGTGGACGCACCGGCGCTGTTGGTGGTCGCCGGGTAGTCGACCCAGTGGAAGTTCAGGTCAACGAAGTGGTTGTCCACACGCAACACCGGGGTGACGCCCAGCAGCGGCGCGCCGGTGGAGTCAGACCACTGGGTCGACCAATTCAACTGCCGCGCGGTTTGGGTGGCCAGCGGAGCCTCGCTGACCGGCACCCGCACGATGTTGTCACCCTTCACATCAAACGTCTTCAGGCTCGGCGTGGAACCCAGGCTCAACTGGTAATACTTGCTTGGGTCCTGCGCCACCGCCGGGTTGGCCCGCACACGCACCTTCACCGTAGTGCCCGGCGCGACGCTCGGGTAGGTCGAGGTGGAACCCGCCGGCACGGTGATCCAATTGGCACCATCGAAGCGATCGAAGATCCACTGCTCACGGCTGCCGTTCTCATCGCCCGCCAGGTACATGCTCACGCTTTGGCCACGGACCGCCTTGAAGTCGAAATAATCGACGTCGCCGGCATTGTCGAGGTTACCGCTGAGTTTGTTCATCGAGTCCGGCAAGACGAACGCGGTTTGCGCGCTGTCGTTGGGCTCAAACGCGTCGACGTTGCTGTCCACCGCCACGCCGAAACTGAACTGCGCGTTATCGGCGACATTGGCCACCATGTACCAGTAATAATCACCGGCCGGCAGTACACCGTTGAGGTATTCATCGGCATTGCCCGCGGCATCCGAAGTCCCCACCACACTCAGGTTGCCCTGGCCGTCGTCCTGAAACAGGGTCAGCGCCATATCCGCGCCTGCGCTCTGGTTGACCAGTTGCACCTGCACCCGCGCGTTTTGCGGCAGGTTGAAGTGGTAGGCAAATTCGTTACCGGCCTGCACTCCATCGACGGTGTAGAGCGTGTTGATATCCAGGGTTGGGAACAGCGGCTCAAACGCTGCAACCGCCGCGTTTTTCAGCTCGCTTTGCGCCGGTTTCTTCAGCGCACCGACCACGCTGTCGAACGGCGCGGACTTGAGGGCTTTGGTCACTGCCTTGGATTGGCCGGACTTGGCCACCGACAGTTTCTTTTTGAGTTGCGGCGAGACCTGCGAGGCGTCCAGCTTGCCGCCGGACTTGAGCGCTTTGTTCGCGGCCTGCTTGACCGCTTCGGCACTGAGTGTCCGAGGCGCTTGATCAGCGAGGGAGAAGGCCGAGACGAAGCAGGAGGCCATCACGGCCGCACTTAGCATAAGGGCTTTTTTCGATTTCATTTTTTTATCCATCCATAGTTAAAAAATTGAAGCTCAGGTGAGCGGTGACATCCGGTCACCTGGGATGGACTGTAGGACGATACTGTTTATATGTACAGTATTTTCTCAATTTTTTGTCGGTCATGTCGGAGCAAGCCCGATGAAAAATCCTAGTACCCGGTCATCTCCAAATACCCCACCCCACCGTCGAACTTCACCGGCCCTTCCCAATAGGGAATTCCCAGGTTCATCCACGCCTTCGGGTTGACGGCTTCGGTAGTGATATCCAGGTGTTTGCCGGGAATTTTCAGCGACCAGCGCGTGGGGATATTGCGCCCCTCGATCTGGGTGGTGGTCAGCGGCGCCAGTTGGATATCGGCGTTATGCAAGGTCTCGGTACGGCCTTGCGCATCGATCCAGGTGCCGGTGAGGTAGCCGCCACCGTCCTTCTGCCGCACGCGAAACAGCATCAGGTGTTCGCCTCGGTCCAGGTGCAGGGAGAACCAGTCCCAACCGGTCTGGTTCGCGGCCAGTGGCTGGCTGCTCCATTCACGGTCGAGCCAGGCGGGGCCGCTGACCTGGTAGGTCTGGCCGTCGATGCTGAGGCTGCCGTTGGCGCTGAAAAATGGCTGGCTGTAGTAGTAGGACGCCTGGCCCTGGTCGGACTTGCGGCTGTAGCCGTTGTCGCCTTGCAGCACCAGCGGGCGGCTGGAGGTCAGCTGCAGGTCGTAGGCGAACTGCGCGCCATGGGCCTTGAGTTGCATGGCGGCCAAGGGGTTGGCGGCGCCAGGGCGGGTGGCGAAGGTCCAGTCGTCGATCCAGGCGCTGAAGGGCTGCGCCTGCGCCCCGGCCTGGCCGACGCCACCCCGGGCGAAGCGCTCGGCGGCGTAGTGCCGGGTGGCGGAGGTGACGGCGGCATGGCCGAGCCAGATGGTTGGGTCGCGCCAGCCCGCTTGCGGCGGCCCCGCTTTCACGGCATTGCGAAACAGCGTCCATTGCACGCCGAAGGCATTGCCCTGCGCGTCCTTGAGGTTGGCGGTGACGTACCACCATTCAATGCGAAAGCCCGGATGGGGGCCGTGGTCCTCGGGGAAGCTGAAGACTTTGCCGGGCACTACTTGGACAAAGTCTGCCGCATCGCTGCCCAGGCCGGCGAAGCTCTCCTGGGGCGCCGGCGCCTGGTCGCAGGCGCTCAGCAGCAGCAACACCGCCCACCCCAACGCTTTAATCTTCATGGGCAAAGGACCTCAACAAATCCGCCGGGCGGCTGCGATACAGCTGCCACAACGGCCAGGCCGAGGCGAGCAAGGTGGCAAGCATCGCCAGCCCCATCAATTGCGCCAGCTGCCACGGGAACACCTTCAACGGCAGGCGCCAGCCAAAGGCTTGTACGTTGATCACCGCATCCAGGCACCACGCCAGCAACAACCCCAACGGCAACGCCAGCACCAGGGTGAGTACCGCCAGCAGCCAGGTCTGGCCGAGGTTGAGCAGCATCAGTTGGCGGCGCGTCACCCCCAGGGCCCACAGCGGCGCGAGTTGGCCGAGGCGGCTCTGACTCTGGGTCAGCAGGCTGATGAACAGCGCTACACCCGCCACGCCCAGGGTCAGGCTGTTCAACGCGGCGGTGGCGGCGAAGGTGCGTTCGAAGACCTGGCTGGACCAGCCCTTGAGTTGTTGTTGATCGACGATGCGGCTGTCTTCCAGGGCGAATTCACGCTGCACTTCACGTATCAGCGGCTGCACGTCCTGGGGCGCCACGCGCAGGTTGAAACGCACCGGTGACAGGGTCGGCCAATGCGCCAACAGGTGCTTGGCGTTGACCAGCAGATGGCCCTTGGGGTTGCCGTAATCGGCGTAGATCCCGACGATTGTCGGCGCCCATGGGCCCTGGGGCGTGGGGACTTGTACCGTGTCGCCCAGTCGGACGTTCAAGCGTCGCGCCAATTGCTCGCTGAGCATCACGCTGTCGTCCTGCAGCAAGCGGTCCCAGGGCGTACTCGCCGCCTCCAGCAACGGCCAGTGCTGGCGATAGGTGGGGTCGTCGACCACGCCAAACACCTCCGCCGGCCAGCCTTGCAGTTGCACCGCGACCTGCCAGCTGGGCAGCACCGCACGCACCAGCGGTTGTTGCGCCAGCCACGCCTGCAGGTGCTGCGCCTGGGCCGGATTTTGCGGGTTGAGGTACAGCTCGGCGGTAAGGCGCTGTTCCAGCCAATTGTTGAACGTGCTGCGAAAACCCGAGGTCATGGAGCCTGCACCGATATTCGCCGCCAGGGCCAACAGCAGCGCCATCAGTGCCAGGCTCAAGGCCGGCAATTGCTGGCGGCAATCGGCCAGGAACCATTGGCCCAGCACCGAACGGCTGCGCCCCAGCACGCCCTTCAACAGCGCATTGAGCAGTACCGGCAAGCCGAGTGCGGCGCCCAGCAGCAAGGCCGCCATCAGTACGAACCCGGCGGCCAGGCTGTTGCCCCAGACCAGCGCCAGCAAGGCGATGAGCAGGGCCGCAGCCGCCACCCAGCCCTGGCGCCGCAACCAACGCCCGTGGGCCTCATGCCAGGCTTGGGAGTTGGCCAGCGCCAGCAGCGGCAAGCGTGCCGCACGCCACAGGCTGCTGGCCCCGGCGAGCAACGCACCGAGCAGGCTCAAGCCCAGGCCGGCCAGCCACCACCACGGGCTCAAGCTCAGTTGGCCGGCGACTTCGGCACCGTACAGGCCGCGCAGGCTGGCCGCGACATCCGGCAGCAACAGGCTGGCGAGCAGGTAACCGCTGGCCACACCGAGCACGCCGCCGAGCAACGCGAGGAACCCCAGCTCAACGCCCAGGCTCAGGATCAGCATGCGTGCGCTGACCCCGCAGGCGCGCAGGGTGCGCAGCAGGCCTCGGCGTTGCTCCAGGGCCAGGCCGATGGCCGCGTGCACGATGAACAGCCCCACCACAAAGGACAAAAAGCCCAAGGCGTCGAGGTTCAGGTGAAAGCTTTCGGTGAGGCGCGAGAGGTTATTGTCGTCGCCCTGCTTGAGTTGCAGCCCGGCGGGCGGCGTGGGATGAGCGGCGGCGAAGCGGTTGTCCAGGAGCAGGCGCGACAGCCGTCCATGCATGTCGAGCAAGGGCTGGGCAAAGCCGATGTCGGTGAGCAACATGCCGGGGGCCATGTCCGGCTGCACCTGCAACGGCGGCAGGCGTTGCCCGTTAGCCGTCAGTGGTTGTTCGCCTGGGCGCAAGCCAAGGTCCTGCAAGGTCTGCGCGGCAATCCAGGTGCGCCCCGGCGCCTCGAAAAACGCGAGCATCTGTGCCTGGCTCAAGCGTTGCCCCGCCACGCTGCCGCTGCCGGGCAACGACACCGGCTCGATGCCCATCAATTGCAGGCGCTGTTCTTCATGCCCTTTGAGCACTATCCGCCCCTGCACCACCGGTGACACCGGCCATCCGGCACGGCGCAGCTCGGCGAACAACGCCTGCGGGAAGCCGGCACCGTCCGGCGCGCTCAAGCTGGCTTGCGGTGCGCCGCCGATCAACTGGCTGGCGCGCGCATAGCCGTCCCGCGCCTGGCTGTTGAGGGCCTGCACCCCGGTCAATAACGCGGTGGCCAGCCACAGGCCGGTCAGCACGCTGAAAAACTGCACGGGGTGGCGCCGCCAATGGCTCAATAGCGCCCGCAGCGCCCAATGGAACACCGCCATCTCAGCGCGGGTCCATCGGCACGACGCGGCCGTGGTGCAGCACCACTTGCTGATCCAGCCGAGCGGCGAGACGCGGGCTGTGAGTGACCATCAGCAGGCTGGTGGGGCTGTCGCGCAGCAGGTCGAGCAGCAGTTGCAGCACTTCATCACTGGTGGTTTCGTCGAGGTTGCCGGTGGGCTCGTCGGCCAAGAGCAGACCGGGGCGCGACGCCAGTGCGCGCCCCACCGCCACCCGCTGTTGCTGGCCGCCGGAGAGCTGCTCCGGGTAACGCTTGAGCAGGTCGCCCAGCCCCAAACGCTCGACTAACTGCGCCTGCCACAGCGGATCGAAACGCCCGGCCAGGCGCGCCTGGAACGCCAGGTTGTCCTCGACGCGCAAACTGCCGATCAGATTGAACTGCTGGAACACCAGGCCGATTTCGGTGCGCCGCCAATGGGCCAGTTGCCCTTCGTTGAGGCGATCGAGGCGCTGGCCGCCGATCAGGATGCTGCCGCCATCCACGCGGTCGAGCCCGGCCACCAGGTGCAGCAACGTGCTTTTGCCACTGCCCGACTCGCCCATCAGCGCCAGGCTGCTGCGCGCCCCCAGGTGCAGATCGACGCCTGCCAGAACGGCCAGCGGGCCTTGAGGGGTGGCGTAATGTTTAACAACACCTTCTACCTGCAACATCACCAACACTCGGGTTAAGGACTGCAAACGAGAATAACGGCTGCCGCGCGTTTCTACGCAATTTTTTCACATTGATTTCACCGCTTGCCCACCCCCGACACTTTAAATTCCCACCCACGCCTCATTAACCGGACACTTCAAAGTTGCCCAAAACGGTGTTTCTTAATATCCATATGTTCAGCTAAAAGACAGCAGCCCTATGACAGGCTTTTGCTCCACTAAGGGCATCTGCCGTATTAGTTGCGTCTGTCTTTTAACAACAAAACATTCATTCGTGTCCATGGTGAACAACGTGGCAGACATCACCCTGACCAAACCCCCACGGGCCAGGTTAAAGCGCCTGAAGAAATTCCGGGTGCCTGTAGCAAGTATCATCGTGTTCGCATTGCTATTTACCGGTTTTTTATTCTGGCCACGGTCACCGGAAGATCTGGGCATCGGCAACCGCCTGGTCACCTCCGGGGTGCTGGCCAGTTGGCGCAACGGCGACCTGGTCGTGCTGGTGCGCCACGAAGAGCGCTGCGACCGCTCGCACAATCCCTGCTACGGGCCCGCCGACGGCCTGACGGTCGATGGCACGCAACGCGCGGCCGACCTGGGCATAGCCTTTGAAACACTGGGCATGGAGCGCACCGACGTGCTCAGCAGCCCCACCACGCGTACTGCGCAGACATCGTTGTTCATGTTCGGCAAGACCGAGCTGTCCCCTGGCCCCCTCGCCATCTGCGGCGATGCCATGGGCGAGGAAATCCTCGGCCATAAACAGGCGGATCGCAACCTGATGCTGATCACCCATAGCGCCTGCATGAGTGATTTCCAAGCCGCGCTCGGCTACCCCCATGCGCAAGCCGCCGAGTATGGCAGCGCACTCTTCGTAGAGGTATTGCCCAACGGCACACTCAAAGCAATCGGCACGATGAAAATCCAGGAATGGGCCGCCGCGCTGAAGCAACTTTAAATACACTTTTTTACATATTGCCCAGTAGTGCGTTCAGCAAGACGACAGCCTGCGTCTGGCATTTTAAGTGCGCCTGTTAGTTCAGGACGCCCTAACTTCCCAATGAATTAGTGACCCTCTTAATGCCTGACGTCTTTATCTGTTCAAACTTCGCACGCACGACTGAACGCCATGGCGTGACACGGTCATGAGCCGATTGCAGCCCTTGCCGGTGCTATTGCTTGGCCTTGTGATGTTCTTCGTGCTGCCGTTGGGTTTGCACGGTTTATGGATTCCGGATGAAACCCGCTATGCCCAGGTCAGCCAGGAAATGCTGATGAGCGGCAACTGGGTGGCGCCGCACTTCATGGGGGTGCGTTACTTCGAGAAACCAGCCGCGGGTTATTGGCTGATTGCCCTGGGCCAGGCGGTGTTTGGCGAGAACCTGTTCGGCGTGCGTATCGCCTCGGTCCTGACCACGGCGCTGAGCGTGCTGTTGGCCTACGTGATTGCACGCCGTCTGTGGAACGAGCCGCGTAAAAGCTTCGCCTGCGCGCTGCTCTACATGAGCTTTGGCCTGGTGGCCGGGCAAGCGGGCTATTCCAACCTCGATCCGCAATTCACCTTCTGGGTCAACCTGAGCCTGGTCGCGCTTTGGTTTGCGCTCGACAGCGCCACCCCACGCGGTCGCCTAGGTGCCTGGGCCTTACTGGGGCTGGCCTGCGGCGTGGGCTTCATGACCAAGGGCTTTCTGGCGTGGCTGCTGCCGGTGCTGATCGCCGTGCCGTACCTGATGTGGCAGCGACGCGTCGGCGAGTTGCTGCGGTACGGGCCTTTGGCGATCCTGGTCGCGGTGCTGGTCTGCTTGCCGTGGGTGTTGGCGATCCATGGACAGGAACCGGATTACTGGCGCTTCTTCTTCTGGCATGAACACATCCGCCGCTTCGCCTCGGACACTGCGCAGCATGCGCGGCCGTTCTGGTTTTTCCTGCCGATCATGGTGGTGGCGTGCCTGCCCTGGTCAGCCCTGTTGCCCGTTACCCTGCTCAAGGCCTGGAAAGACAAACGCCAGCCCGCCATTGCCTTTCTCGCCCTGTGGCTGTTGCTGCCCCTGGTTTTTTTCAGCCTGAGCAGCGGCAAGCTGCCGACCTACATCATGCCGTGCCTGTTACCTTTGGCGCTGCTGATGGGCCATGCCTTGATCGACCTGATCAACCAACACAAGACCCGCGCGATCTTCATCAACGGCGCGCTCAACTTCGTCCTCGGCATGGCGGCCATGGTCACGCTGATTTACCTGCAGATCGCCAGCCCGATCTACAGCAACAGCCACGCCGAGATGTTCAGCCTGTCCCTGACCTTTATCGTGCTGCTCGGCTGGATCCTGGCCAACCTGCTGCAAGCGATGCGCCCGTTGACCTTATGGGCGACGCCGGCCCTGGGTATCGGCCTGCTGGTAGCGCTGCTGCCGGCGGGCATGCCGCACACCATCGCGGCGAACGAAATGCCCGACCAGTTCGTGCTTGAACATCTGGATGAACTGCAACACACCCATGCTTTGCTGAGCAATGAACTGGGCTCGGCGTCTGCCCTGGCGTGGCGCCTGCGCCGGCCGGACGTGGCGTTCTACAACACCGCGGGCGAACTGCGCTACGGCCTGGACTACCCGGACTCGCAGGCGCGCAAGGTCACCCTGGACAGCGTTCAGTCGTGGTTGGCCGAGGCCCGCCGCCAGGGGTCGGTCGGCGTGCTGATGCGCGTCATGAGCACCAGCGAACACCTTGAGGAAGGCCAACTGCCGCCCGGTGGCAAGCGCTACCGCAAGGGCGACCTGGTGCTGACGATTTACCCCCGACAACCTTGATCGCCTCAAAGGAAACAGCCCAATGCGCTTGTGGAAAACCGAACGTGGCGCCCTGGCTTTATTGCTGGGTGTCTCGGCCTTGCTCCTGCTGCTGGGCCTGGGCAGTCGCGAGCTGTGGGGCCCGGAAACCCGCTGGGCGAACATCGCCCTGCAGATGCTGCAAAGCGGTGACTACTTCGATCCGTACCTGAAGGGCACGCCCTATTACGACAAACCCCTGCCCTCCTACTGGCTGATCACCGGCTTCGCCAATTTGATGGGCGGCCTCGGCCCGTGGTCACTGCGCCTGTCCTCGGTGATCGCGGCCTGGCTGAGCATCTGGCTGGTGTACTTGATCGGCGAACAGCTGTTTCGCAAAGGCACCGGGCTGATCGCCGGCTGGATGCTCGCCACCACTTTCTACTTCCTGTTCTGGGCCCGCGTGGCCACGGCCGATGTGCTGACCGTGTGCGGCGTACTGGCGGCGGTCTGGTGGTACTGGCGCGGGCCGGATGACACCCGGCTGGGGCGTTACACCGTATTCTTCCTGCTGCTGGCAGCCACATCGCTGTTCAAGGGCCTGATCGGGTTTGTGCTGCCGGGGCTCGCGCTGTTGCCGCACCTGCTCAGCGAACACCGCTACAAACGCCACCTCAACCTGCGACTGGTACTGGCCCTGCTCATCGCCGGCGCGTTCTACGCCATTCCCTTCGGACTGTCACACCTCTACGGCGCCCCCACCTACGGCGAGAGCGGCCTGGAACTGGTGTTTCGCGAAAACGTGGTGCGCTTCTTCGACCCCTTCGACCATATGGGCCCGATCTACACCTACCTGATCTACCTGCCGGTCTACACCCTGCCGTGGGCGCCGTGCTGGATGCTCGGCGCGTGGCTCGCCCTGCGTCACTGGCACCGCACGCCGCCCAACGTGCGCTGGCTGCTGTGGAGCCTGGGCCTGTTGTTCGTGTTCTTCACCGCCAGCGGCAGCCGACGCAGTTACTACGTACTGCCCCTGGTGCCCTTCGCCCAATTACTCGCCGCCTGGTGGCTGAGCGAACGCCTGCGCCAACACCCGGCCAGTTGGCCGCGCTGGCAAACAGGCTTCGGCATCGCCGCCGGCCTGCTGGTCTTGGTGCTGGGCGTGATCTACCCCTGGACCACGCGCAACGGCGGCGTGACCCGCTTCGCCGAGGACGTCCAAGCCCAGGCGCTGAAAAGCGCGCCGTGGAATCAATGGCAACTGGTACTGGTGGAAGTCGACAACAAACTGCCGATGTACCTGCAGAACGGCGGCAAACCGTTCTACTACGTGAACGAAACCCAGGACTTCCCGCGCCAGGGCGATAGCGCCGCGTTCATGGCCTGGCTGGAAAAAACCAGCGGCCAGGGCTTTGATCCAAGGCACACGATTATCGTCGCGCAGTACTCCAGGGAAGATCCCGTGCCGTTGGCGTTTCTGGGGGTTGATCACCAGGTGGTCAAGACGCAACCGGATAATGGGGAGCGGTTGTTTCAGAAGCGGTCGGGGGGGAGTGTGGCGTTTATTCCCGCAGGGCCTTGAGACGCGGGCAATGCATAAGCGAGCACGGCGACTGTTGGGTCACACAATACAATAGCTGGCGTTTCGTCATGTTTAACAAAGACCGGGCCGCTTCGCGCCCCAGCGGGAGCAAGCTCCCTCGCCACAGGGGACCGAGAGGTGTCAGGGCTGCCTGCGATCGTTCCCACGCTCCGCGCGGGAATGCAGCCCGTGACGCTCTGCGTCACCTGTAGGCAGTAGCGGTTGGCGAGACGCGGAGCGTCCCAGGAGGCGTTACCACGCAGAGCGTGGGAACGATCCCCTGTCGTTCACCCGCTGAAACACTTTCAAAGGGCCAGCAAGCCACATCTCTTTAAATTGCAGGACGTTTCCGAGACAATCCCCGCCGCCTTGTGCCGGTTGGAATCGGTGGCTAGTCTGCGGCCTGTCACTGCTCATCAGTGATCGGGTTTAGTCGCTCGGTATGTCACAAGGCGCATGGTCACATGGAGTTTTATGGTGGCTGTGCGCAGGGCGCCTTCGGGCGCGCCGGATTTCCTTGTGGCCGGTCGACTAACCTGCGTACAGCCGCCACCTTCGTTTAGTCGCGAGAGGCGTCGGCTCCAATACTCACAAGGAGCTACACCATGAACAAAGTCCTCCCCGATCCACCCTTCGATCCCGCCAAAGACCGCGCTGCGTTCAACCGGGCCATCGACCATTACCTGCCCACCCAAGGATTCCACAGCGTCAATGAAGATTTGAGCTTCGAAGATGCGCTGCTCTACACCGCCAGCTTGCTCGACAGCGCTTCGGCGACGGCGTTGGATTGCGGGGAGTTGCTGAGCAGCCCTGAGCGGGCGAAGATCCTGGCGGTGTGGCATTTGCTGGAGATTGCCAAAACAACCGTGGATCGCTCTATCGAGTGCATGAAGCCTTCGAAAACGGCCTGATATGCAATATTTTCGTCGGCTGTCAGGCCGCCATCGGGGGCAAGCCCCAATGCCAGTCAGTTAAGGCTTTTTTGTAGGAGCGAGCTTGCTCGCGAAGAACTCAGGGACCCCGCGTTTATTCAGAATGAACGCGTTGCCTGGCCGTTTTTCGCGAGCAAGCTCGCTCCTATAGTGGCATTGGGGCAAGTCCCCACAGTTGGATCGTGGAGTCTCAGTTGGATACCCGGCGGTTATCAAGCCCACCCGCCAAGGCGATCGTTCCCATGCTCCGCGTGGGAAAGCAGCCCGTGACGCTCTGCGTCACCTGTGTCCAGTAGCGGTTGGCGGGACGCGAAGCGTCCCAGGAAGCGTTACCACGCAGAGCGTGGGAACGATCCCCTGTCGTTCACCCGCTGAAATCTGTATACCGCGCTGGGCGGCGCGTGGGGCGAGCCACCGAGCCTGGCGGTCGCACGCTAGAGCAGTTTCAGGCCAATGACTGAATGGCGGTTCCAGTCGCGCTTATTCAGTTGCTGTTTGTACCCATAACTGTCCAGAAAGCCGTCCACCACCGCCATTGAGTGAAACGCGTCGGCGATCGTGCCGATAGCCCCGTCCATGAAGTCCTGGAGGGTTGCGGGCGCAACGAAGTCCTTTAAGCCCAGGCGCCGCAGGGCCTGCCCCGGATACTCACCGTCATTCAACGTGCGCATGGCGGCGGCGAAGCTCTCGTTGGCCTCGCCGTCATTATTTTCGAGATACGCGCGCTTGGCGCTCACGGCGTATAAGAACTGCGCATTGACCAGTACATCATTGGGTCGGTCGGCGCCGAAGCTCGCGCCGGCCGGGGCCTGTTTCAGCTCATCATGGGTGATGTCCAGCTTGAACCCATCACGCATGACGACACGATAGCCGGCGTCGATGGCGTGTATGGACGTGTAAATACCGTGGGGGTTGTGACCGAACTTCATCATGGCGGCTTTGATTGCGGATACCGTCACGCAATTGCCTTCGGTCAACTGATAGAAGTTCTGGAAAATATCATTGGGTTTGGCGCCCGTATTCGCAGGTGTGCCTTTCAGAAACTCGTCACGGTTTACATCACGCTTATCGACGCGCCGTTCATTCAGATTATCAAGGGGGGACGGTGAGGGTTTTACGTCGACTTCCGGTTTAAGCCGCGCCGCTAAAAGCGCCAATAAACGTTCCAACTCTCCCACCAGGTTATTCAACTGCTTGGTTGCTCCGGCGGGTGCAGCCTCATTTGCAGCACCTGAATAAATTACCGTACCACTCGCCTCGGCGAAGCCAGGGACAGCATACTTAACGTTAGACACTAACATCCACAATCACTCGCATAGCTGACTTAAAAAAGGCGCATAAACACTCAGCGCCTTGAACACTACGGCCACTGTTCCAATGAGAATAAGCAGATAAATACGTGGTTTACTCAACTTGATCGCTAAGCGTTACAACCTTCAACGACGGCGAAACGGGCTGGTTGTATAACTGCCCCTCCATGACCCCATCAAAGAGCGCACCATTCTTGTTCCTTGCGCCTTTGTCCACTGGCACCCCGACGCGCGCGCCCAATGCACCGGCGTCAATGACCTGCATATGCGCCTTCAGCCCCAGGTACGACAACGCCGCGCCGCCGCCGATGCCCTGTCCCGCTGCCGCCAGTACCCCCGGATAAGTGCGGTGGGCGTGGTAAGCGCTGTCCTTGCCATAAATGCTGTAGAACGGGTCCGTTGCATTGTTGCGCGCCTGCTCCAGGTGCTGACGCTTGCTCATTACCCCAAACAGAAATTGCGCATCCTTGACCATGCCTTCATCGCCGCCACTGAATTTCGCCGCCTTGGCCGCCAGTTGCAGCTCTTCAGCGGTGATATGCAGCTTGAAGCCGTCTTTCATCGTGACGTTATAGCCATCCCCACTCTTGACGACTTGCGTGAACACCCCGGTTGGACTCTGCCCGAAGGTGGCCATGGCCACCTTGATCGCCGCCACGTGTTCTTCTCTGCCCGTGGTGCCTTGGTAGGGAAAGTTCTCATAGGTGGCGCGCAGCCCGTTGCGGATATCGTCGGTTTTTTGCCCTGGGGCTTTTTCAGACAAAAACGTGTTCGACGGCTCGCTGTTTTTATCGGAAAACATTTCAATAAGTTCAGTATCGAAAGCGTTTCGGCTACTGGCCAGATCTGACCGATTCATGAACGGTGCCAGTTGTTCTTTCCATCGGCTTCTACTGGGCTGCGCGGCATCGGGGATCGGCGCGATATCGACCGGCGGCCTGGGAATAACCGGTTTGGGTATTACGGTCACGGGTGGCTGTGGGGTGGGAGGCAAACTTCCCTCGTTCATCCACGTTTTAAGTGTTGTTACCAGCGTCGTGAGTAAGTTCAACAGTTCAGCGGTTCCTCGATCATTACTGCTCAACTGGACAGCTCGACCAATCGCATGATGAGCTGGCACTTGTCCGAAACGATTGAATCGATCGGAAGTTGAAGGGCCCTGTGTATTTTCAACTTGCGCAGACGTTGCATAGGCGCAATAAGCCTGTCGAGTGTCAGACGTGTTAAGCGTGACCATCTTGTATAGCCTCATTTAGCAAAAGGATGGGAATCGCACCAGACAACTCACACTGCGATTCAGGAAACATTACTTGCCAACCGACACCGTCGGTCATTGATGCAACAAGTCCTCATGCGTGGCAAGCCAGTGGGAAAGGTTCCTGATATCAGAGGCGTAACAGGTAACAACGTCCTTCTATTTCAGCTGATTTCCATCGGAAAATTCCTCAACGGCGACGTTTTCATCCGAACAATCCTCAGCGTAATTCCAGCTGCCGCAAGCGATTTGATGGCGGTGCATCAGCCACAAATGAGCCAGCTGAACCGCCGCTATCGGGGGCAAGCCCTAATGCCAGTCAGTTAAGGCGACACCGAACCTGTGGCGAGGGAGCTTGCTCCCGCTGGACTGCGCAGCAGTCCCATTGTTTGGGGCCGCTTCGCGCCCCAGCGGGAGCAAGCTCCCTCGCCACAAGTTAGTTCTCGCTCCTGCTACTTCTTAACTGACTGGCATTAGGGCAAGCCCCCTCCCACATTTGATCTCCTGTGCCGGGCAGATCGCGCCTGGCTACCAGCTTCCCATCGCCAGGCTATAGGGCGAAAATTCGACGAACTGCCAACGCAAGGCCAATGCTGCCGGACGGCGGACCACCTGTTCCACGGTCACCGTCCATAACCGCTGCGCCCCTTCGAACTCGGCCACTTGCGGCCCGCTGAGGATCAGCGAAGTACGCCCGGCCACTTGCAGTACGTCACCCGATTCAAAATCGATGAACAACAACCCCGCCACCGGGTTGACTTGCAGGTTGCCGAGGGTGTTGAAGAACAGGTTGCCGGCAAAATCCGGAATGGTCAGCACATTGCCATCGACCCGCACAAAACCGGTGCTGCCGCCGCGATGGGAAACATCCACCGAGCGCTCGCCGTGCAGGTCGACATAACTGGCGACGAAGAAGGTGTCGGCATTGCGGATCATTGTGTGTGCGGCGCCATCCAGGCGGTCGCTGCGCTCGGCCACGCTGCCAGGTTTGCGCGCAATGGTATCGACGGGGCGCAGTTGGATGTATTTGGGGCAGTTGCCGAAGCTCTGCACCACGTCCACCGCAAAGCCATCGTGATCCGGCACGCCGATGCGCCCGTTCATGCGATTGCGACGGCGGGTGTTCAAGTCGATACCGAGCACGCCGACGGACGCGCCGGCCGTCAGCCCCGCCCGGGCGGGGTCGCTTTTGCCGGGCAGGCTGTCAATCTGCAACCGCTGCGGGTCAGGCGAATGGGCGAAGCCTGGCGCGCCTTCGAGCATCGTTGCCCATGGAATGCCGTGTTCATCCACCACGCCCAACATCAGGTAAGGCAGCAAGGGAAAGAAATCGCGATGCTGCTCCGGCAGGTGATCGCGTATCACCTTGGGGCCGATCACGGCCATGCGTTCGGCCACGCCGGCACTTTCCTGCAGTTGCCTTTCGCCGCTATGCCAGGGGGATGCTTCGATCGCGTTCATGGCGTTCACCTCTCGTTGGATAGCTGGATGCTGCGCCTGACCTGTCGCCGAGAGAATGACCACCCCAGGCAATCCACTGTTACGCCAACTGAAATGCCGGGTGCTCGCGCAAGGCCGCCACACAGTCATCGACAAAACTGCGCACGCGCATGGACGCATGGCGACCTTCGCGATACACCACCTGCACCGGTACCGCCGGCAACTCAAAGCCAGGCAATACGCGACGCAGCCGGCCGCTCAGCAAATGCTCGTGCACCGGGTAGCTCAGGCAACGCAGCAGCCCTGCCCCCGTCAAGGCCGCGTTGATGGAACCCTGCACCGTGGCGCAGCGCAGCCGTGCACGGGCCTTGAGCTGATAGTGCGCGAAGTCCCACTGCACCGGGTCGGCATTGGCGATCAAATGATGCTGCTTGAGGGCGGCGGGATGCTGCGGTTCTCCGTGGGCGGCCAGGTAGCCAGGGCTGGCGCAGAGGATATGCCGCACATGCCCCACCGGCCGTGCGATCAATGACGAGCTGGGCAACTCGCCGACCAGCACCGCCACGTCCAGCCCTTCTTCGTGCAGGTTCGGGTAGTAGTCGTGGTAGTGGGCGACCACACGCACCTGCGGGTAACGGTCCATATACGCGGCCAGTACCGGCGCCATCACATAGCGGCTGAACAGCAACGGCAAGAATACCCGCAGATTGCCCTGGGCCTGGCTGTGCAAACCTTTGGCCGAGGCTTCAGCCGCCTCCACCGCCGCCAGCAGCCGCACACAGTCGGCCATATAGGCGTCGCCTGCGTCGGTCAGGCTGACCCCACGGGTACTGCGCTGCAACAACGTTACGCGCAAACGCGCTTCCAGACGTGCAATCGCCCGCACCAGGGTCGGGCCGGAGACCTGCGCCACGCGCGCCGCCGCCGCCAGGCTCGGTTGCCCGGCCAGCGCCGCGAACAACTGCATATCGCGATAACGTTCCATCAGTCGCGCGGCTTTATCAGCGGTTTCAGGGCCACGTCATGCCCCAGCCGATCGGCAAGGAAATCGACGAAGGTGTGGACCTTGGCCGGCACTCGCCCGTTGTTCTGGAATACCACCTGCACCGGCAGCGCTACCGGCTCGAAATCCTGCAGCACAAGCTCCAGCTCACCCGCCGCCACCGCCGCCGCCACCTGATAGGACAGCACTCGCGTCATGCCCCAGCCCAGGCGCGCCAGGTTGATCGCGGCGTTGTTCGCGGTGACCACCAGGCGCGGCTCGATAGCTACCGTCAGCGCCTGGCCGGCGTCGACAAACGCCCATTCATCCAGGCGTTGGCTGGCGGATGAGGCCACGATCTTCGCTTCACGCAAGTGTTCAGGCCGTTGGGGTCGCCCATGCCGGTCGAGGTAAGCGGGCGATGCGCACACCACCCGGCGCACTTCGCCGACCTTGATCGCCTGCTGCCCCGGCTCGTGCAGATGACCGATGCGCACGGCCACGTCGACGCCTTCGTCGCTCATATTGACCACACGGTCGACCAGCAGCGCATTGATGTTCACCTGGGGAAAGCGGTCGAGATAATCGCCCAGCGTCGGCGCCACGAACAGCTCGCCGAACAGCACCGGGGCGGTCACGTTCAGTTGCCCGCAGGGGATCGAATAACTGCCCGCCGCCGCTTCCTCGGCCTCACCCAGCTCGGCGAGGATGCGCCGACAGTCTTCCAGGTAACGCTGCCCGGCTTCGGTCAAGTGAAGGCTGCGGGTGGTGCGCGCCAGCAGCTGGGTGCCGATGCGTTGCTCCATGGCGGCAATCGCCCGGGTCACGCTGGGCGGCGAGGTGTTCAGACGCCGTGCGGCGGCGGCAAAACCGCCCTCGTCGGCCACCGCGAGGAACACCTGCATTTCATGAAAACGGTCCATCGACGCCCCTTGCTGGTTACTCTGATTGCAGACCCGCCGCCGTGCGCGGCATGCCGACGAAACCCGGCAGTGCTTCAATGCAGGCCAGCCAGGCGCGCACCTGAGGATAGTCGGCCAGCGACACATTGCCTTCCGGCGCATGGGCCGTGTAGGTGTAGAACGCGATATCGGCAATGCTCGGCGAATCGCCAGCCAGGAAGCGGCTCTCACCCAGTTGCTGCTCCATCACATTCAGCAGTGCATGGGCGCGGTTGATGGCGACGTCCGCATCCACGTCGGCGCCAAACACCGTGGCCAACCGCGCAGTGGCAGGCCCGGCATGCAACTGACCGGCCGCCGCCGAGAGCCAACGCTGCACCCGTGCCTGCCCGACCGGATCAGCGGGCAACCACTGGCCGTTGCCATAGGTGGCAGCCAGGTAGACCAGGATGGCATTGGAGTCCGCCAGTATCGTCCCGCCATCGTCGATCACAGGCACCTGGCCGAAGCGGTTAAGGGTGGCGATGAATTCGGGTGATTTATGCGCGCCTTGCTTGAGGTCCACCAGGATAAATTCCATCGGCAGGCCCAGCAGGGACAGCATCAGCTCGGCCCGATGGGAGTGGCCGGACAGGGGGAAACCATACAGTTTGATTGCGGGCATGACGGACTCCAGGGCGTTGTCGACCGGATATTGTGTCGATGGGTGCAATCTTCTTATGTACCAACCGCCAGCGGAATTACCAGATTGTACAATCCAGCATTTCAGTTAATGAAACAATAACGCGATTCCGCGCTGACGCTGCTAGCCGGCAGTCAGATAAGCTCCCTGGAATTCGAGTGCGCGAATCCTGCGGTAATCCGCCTTGATCACCACTGGGTCGGTATGAACCAGATACACCGTGCCAAGCTGACTGAATACATCCTGGGTCACGCCGATCGGCTGGTCGCTTTCAACGTAAAACATTGCGTCGAAAAACGACTCGACTGCTCATGGGTTTCCGCACATCTAAGTGCAGCGTTCAAATCGCATGATTCCATTAGCTCGACAAGATTATCTAGGCGCAAAGCATTGAGGGTTGCTAGAGGCTGGATTCGTGCAGCTATAGGTGCAATTTCACATTAAGTGATTGATCCCATTCAGCTAGCTTTACCGCATGGCGTAACGGGTGATCCTTATAGAAGTGCTGATTGATTAGATCAATAGCCCCAATGTCATGTAGCCGCCTGATTGGTTTTTGAAATTAACGCAGGTCGAACAATATTTACGATCAATGCACTGATTAGAATTAATGAAAAACCGATCATTGTACTAGTTGATGGCGTCTCACCGAAGTAAGCTATAGCTAGTATTATAGAAATTATCGGAGAGAACAACGTTGCGTAGCTCGCATATTCTGCATTCTGAAGTTCGATCAAATAAAACCAAATATAAAAAACGATCGCCCCTCCCACAACCCCCATAAATAAAACTGAAGCAACAACTGGTAATGACAAGTTCCCGGAAAATTTTATGATTTCGGTAGGCCAACTTATAAATAGCGGAGATACCAAGAAAACGCAAAGGCAACCGAATGTTATCTGCCAGAACACTTTTACCCGGAATTCCACATTGGCCTCTAACCTTTGTGAGATGATAGAACCGATTGACCAAGCTATTGCGCTTGACAGAATGATAAAGTGGCTCGAAGAAAACTCAAAACTACCTATTATTAGCCCAACCCCTGACAAGCAAAAAACTAGCGAGGCAATAGAAAAAATATCTAGCTTCCTATTCAGGATCATCGCAAAAAAAGATGTAAAGCAAGGCATTGTGTAAATTAGAGATGTAGAGTCGGAAATACTTAAGCGCTCCAAGGCTATATTGTTCAAAACTGGGACGAGAAAAACATTAGGAACGGCGATGATGAAAAATTTAAAATAGAGCACAGGATCTAAACTTATGCCAATTCTATTTACGGGACTCCAAAATATTGCGTAGAGGAAAAGAACGCTGATAGAAGCGCATGCCAATCGAAATGGCCAAGCGCCTATAGCTTGAACACCTACTTTGGAAACTGGCAAGCCAGCCCCCCAAATTAGGGCCATGCCAGCTACAAGAAGCAAACTTTTTTGAAATGGCGACATGATTTAATTAACCATAACGAACAATGATAGCGATCCTGTGTTGATCCGGATTAGCTGTTACCATGGATACAAAATGCGGAACTTTTCGCTGCGAAGTATCGAACACAAATAGCTGGCCGCAAGTTGGCGTCAATGTATCATTAACCGATGAATGGGTTTTATTTAAAATAAAGGTAAGCCCGCCAAAATTTGGATTCCATTGAGGTGTTATGTTCAGTGCTATTCCGAGATTTGAACCTGGGTCGCAATGAGTTGTTAAAAAATCACCTTGGTCGAAACGACTTATGTAGCGAGCCTCCATTGCTCCAATTGTTCGTTCTGATAGCTTCGATAATAATTCTATAAAATCGTCCCTCATAAGGTAATCATCGAAGAGTTTCATGGCGGGATGAATTGGCGCACCCTCGATTTCGGCTAGTCGGCGAAAGCTAAAAGCAAAACCTCCCTCATGATATATTTTAAGTGCGTCGGCTTTAGCATGTTTTAAACGCGAGTGTGGCACGCTGTATGGCAAATCAACTTCTTCAGTAGAATTGCGGATTATATACGTCCAATCTTGTTCTTCGATGCTTGCGCACGCATCTTTACAGCCATGCACAAGGTCTGGAA
The DNA here is from genome assembly GCF_003852375.1 of Pseudomonas sp. R4-34-07. NCBI lineage: Bacteria > Pseudomonadati > Pseudomonadota > Gammaproteobacteria > Pseudomonadales > Pseudomonadaceae > Pseudomonas > Pseudomonas sp. R4-34-07. The sequence continues at coordinate 3,797,343 of NZ_CP027760.1, forward strand.
TGCGTGAACATAGATCGATTGAGCAATAACCTCGCTCTCTAAAGCACTGTGATTTCTTATTCATGTTCGAAGACGGTCTCTTCTCGCTTATCCAGGGTTTGCATTGATAGATAAATCCTCTTGCCTATTACCGTTGGCTGGTCGTAACCAGTAATATGCTTGACGATTTGATCGCATGCTAATCCAGCCATTGCTGACAAGGAGGGAGCGCTTTGCCACGCATTAACTGTCCGATCCCCATCCAAAAAATTATGCTTGAGCCGAGCTCGCTGGAATTTCTCTATATTAGATTTACTGCTGTAATAAGTTTGCCGTGCGGATTGTTTTACATCTTCGAAAGATTTGTGTGACCCATCATTTAGGTATAACGGCCCAACGGATACTTCAAGCGGGTCTCCTCCTAACTCCATTACTGGAATGCCACGCTCTTTGGCCATAGTGTGGATCACTTCTTCTGGTGTGTGCTTTCGATAATAGCCCAAGCTTGCCCAAGCAAGTACGATCAGATCAACGCCGTCTAATAGCTTGCTAATTTGTGAAGAGTCTGGAGCAGCAAATTCACAAAAGGCTTCCACTATTACATTAGGATTGTACTCATAAATTCTTTCTTTGGCCGCTGACACCTTCTCTTTTCCAACATCTGAAGTAGTGTATAAAATTTGACGATTTATGTTAGATAACTCGACATCATCACCATCAACCAAGCGCAGTTTTCCTACGCCGGCCATTGCAAGAAGTAGAGAACACCAAGTCCCCCAACCTCCCATTCCAAACATAACGACATTGCTGGACTTTAGACGCTCCTGATAAATTTGCGAATGTACATGTCCCTTGTCGATCAGCGAAAATTGAAGCATTTGACGGTCATATCGCTCGACCTCTTCACTCGTCAACGCATTTGAAAAAAAAGCGTTATCTTCTAGCAGATTCATCTCATGAAGTGATGCGATAAAGCCGGTGAGGTCCTGTTCAGAGACCTCAATACCCTGATGCCCTAACTCTTTGGCAATCCGCGGAACTGTGCGGGTTCCATCCAACTTCCCTAGCACATCTTTCACCCACTCTGGCGGTGCAACAATGATCTTGGATACTCCCGGAATCTCTCCGATGCAAATGTCACCGTCCTCAGCCAGTATGATGTGATGTGATCGCTTGATAAGAGGCTTGGTGTTGGTATTCATACGAGGACTCGCAATTATTTTTGGCATAAAGAAAGGGGCTGCAGTAAGCAACCCCTTACCGAGAAACGTAACTTAATTAATCTTCCAGTTCGATCTCTTCGCCTTCAGAATACATAGCTTTCTCCTCAGATATAGCCGATACGCGCTCTTCAAGCTCTTCAAATTGTACGTTCTGCATGATTCACCTCGCTCATTTATAAATTAAATTAATTCAAAACATACGTCGTTTAACGCATTTAATGTATAGAACAAGAATTGATATTCTGCGGCGTTATTTTGTTGCAAAATACTTCAGTTTTCCTAGAATGAGATTTAATTTCGAATAATATTTTCGGATTAGAACCTCCTATCAGAACACCCAGAAACTACATCTTATGTTAATTATTAGTACACAAACCAAGGAACTTTCCTACAGTACTTTTAACTTACAAGCGCACTCCTCAAACCGCTCCTGCAAAGTCCGATGACTGCCCGAGAACCGCCGCTGGTACGTCAACAGCACTACCCCTACCGTGCCCAACACTGACGCTGCCACAAAAAATCAATCACGAGTCGAACCGCGCCAGTCCTCATGCCGGGGAGGCGGTGGGATTCCTGATTGCCTCACCAACAACCTGTGGCGCGAAGTTTTCACGAAAAAATTCAAACTATCGCCACCCTCATCGTTCACACCTTCACGTGCAACGCAAAGTAGGAGGCAACATGCAATACCGACAACTGGGTCATTCCGGCCTGCTGGTCTCGGAAATCATCCTGGGCACCGTGCCGTTTGGCGGTCGCGCCGAGTTCGAGAAATGCGGTGCGGTGGACGTGCCCCAGGCCAGGCGTATGTTCGATATCGCGTTTGATGCCGGGGTGAACATGATCGACACCGCCGACCTGTACTCCCATGGCCTGGCCGAGGAAGTGGTCGGTAAAGCCCTGGGCGACAAGCGCAACGACATCTTGCTGGCAACCAAGGGCCGCAGCCCGGTGGACCAGAACCCGAACAATTCCGGCTCATCGCGCTATCACTTGATTCGCGCCTGTGAAGCCAGCTTGAAGCGCCTGGGCACCGACCATATCGACTTGTACCAACTGCACAACTGGGACGGCCTGACGCCCATCGAAGAGACGCTCGAGGCGCTGCGCCTGTTGGTCGGTTCGGGCAAGATCCGCTACTTCGGCACCAGCAACTTCACCGCCTGGCAAATGATGAAAACCCTGGGCAAGGCCGAGTTGCATGGCATGCTCAAGCCGATCACCCAGCAGATCTACTACACCCCCGAATCCCGCGAGGCCGAGTACGAGCTGCTGCCGCTGGCACTGGACCAGCAGGTCGGCACGCTGGTGTGGGGGCCGATGGGTGAAGGCCTGCTGACCGGCTCGACCCGGCGCGGGCATAAGCCACCGGCCAACACCCGCCAGGGCAGCGACTGGCCGGAACCCTACGTGCACGACCAGGAACGCGCGCTGGACATCATCGAAACCCTGGCTGCCGTGGGCGATGAACACGGGGTCTCGGTGGCGCGCACTTGCCTGGCATGGCTCAAGGATCGCCCGGGGATCACCTCGCTGATCGTCGGTGCCCGTACCGAGGCGCATCTGCGCGACAACCTTGCCGCCACCGAGCTGAAGCTGACCGAGGAGCAATCCTCACGCATCGAGGCCGTGACGCGTCGCCAGCCGTTGTATCCGTACTGGCATCGGTTTACCGCAGGGATCGATCGCTTCGATCCGGCGGAGCAGCCGTTCCTTGCCGAGCATCAAAAAACCATGGATGCGCGCAAGGACAAATAACCCTTCGGCGACACACAGCCGTTCAACAGGTGGGAGGGGCCTGTGCCCTCTCACCTTGATCAAGGAGATCGCTTTGATCGCGCAAATCATGATCGCCGCCCTCGGCGTCGTCGCTATCTGGTTCAGCCAAAGCAAACGCCTGCATGTACGCCGCTACGCCTGCCTGTTCGGCATGGCCGGCCAGCCATTCTGGTTCTGGTCGTCGATCAATGCCGAGCAATGGGGCATCGTGCTGCTCAGTTGTTTCTATACGGTGGCGTGGGCCAAGGGCATCAAGACCCATTGGATTGATCGCAAGGCCGATGGGTAGCGCTTATGATTGAGCCTACCCACCGCTGAGAGCCTTTCAATGCGTAACCTGATTTTCGCCAGCGCCTGCCTTTTATCCATTGCCCTCACCGGCTGCCAGCAAACCCCACCGGCCAACGACCAGCTCGACGCCGTGCTCTGGACCCAGACCTCCATCGAGCACGAGTTGATCTACCGCCAGCTGTTCGCCAACGCTACCCGCCAACTCGATACAGCCCTGGCCGATCCCACCTGGGACGCCCTGCCCTTGCCTGCCCGGGATTTGAAAGGGTTGCCCCCGGCCGTGGTGGTCGATATCGACGAAACCCTGCTGGACAACGTGCCGCTCAATGCCCGTGACATTATCCATAACCAGGTCTATTCCTATGACCGCTGGAACACCTGGGTCGATCAAGCCAAGGCCCAGGCGCTGCCTGGTTCGGTGGCGTTCCTGCAGGCGGCTCGGCAAAAAGGCATCGAGGTCTATTACCTCACCAACCGCGAACACAGCCAGGTCGCGGCCACGGCCAGAAACCTGCGTTTGCGTGGTTTCCCGATCGAGCGCGACGAACAGATCCTGGCAGCCAGCACCCCCATCGGCCATTGCGAAAGCGCCGGCTACGGCAAGACCTGCCGGCGCCAATGGGTCGCCAGCCACGCGCGCGTGCTGTTGATGGCCGGCGACTCGCTGGGAGATTTCGTGCAGGCCGAGCACAACACGCTGGCGGCCCAACGCAAGGCGGTGGCGCCATATGTGAGCTGGCTGGGGCAGCGCTGGTTTCTGCTGCCCAATCCGACATATGGCAACTGGTACAGCGCGCCGTATGGGGATAATGAAACGTTGCCATTCGAGCAAAAGCGCAGGCTCAAACAGCAGGCGTTGCAGTTGTAGCCCACCGGCCTGTCATTGACGAGGAAACGCGAAATGCCCGCCCTGCTGCCCCAGCCCGCCATTCCGGGCATTGCGCTGCGCCGATGGCGCCTGTTACACCGCGTCAAGCAAACCCATGCCGCACAGATGTTCAACGTAAACCAATCGACGTTGTCCCGTTGGGAGAATGGCCTGCAAGCCATGGACGCTGCCGCGCACCAACAGCTGGAACGGTTGCTGTCCGCTCGGCTTGACACCGCAGCTGATCAGGCCCTGGCTGGGCTGGTCAGAGACAGCTCGCGCGCCGTACACCTGGTGTGCGACCTGACGCACCGCCTCCTGGCCTGTTCGCCCTCCCGCGCCGCCCAGTTCAGCCGCCCGTTGGTCGACTTGATGGGCCAATCGCTGTGGCGTTATGCGACAGCGGAAATCCGCCAGGTCGAAGCGGCGTTGGATCACACCGGCTGGCGCGAGAACCAGGCGCCGCCGGCGCTTCAATTCAGCACCGGCAGCAACGACTCCAGCCTCGTGCCGATCCGCCCGAGCCTGTGTCGCTGGACACGCCTGATCCTCAGCGATGGCAGCGCCGCGCGTCTGGTCGAGACGCTCTGACTGGCCTCGCGCATTTTTTATGCGTGGACGCACCGCGCCTGCGCACCTAGGCTTACCTGCATCATCAACCTGATGGAGGCAGCGTCATGGACTTCGAGAAAATCAAAGGCCGCCTCGACCTTCTGCGCGAAGCCGAGAAACTCAAGGACGTGCTCAGAAGCGCCCACACCGCTTCGGGACGCACGGAAAGTACCGCTGAACACAGTTGGCGCCTGTGCCTGATGGCGATGGTGTTCGCCGATCAACTGCCCGGCCTGGACCTGCTTAAAGTCCTCAAGATGTGCGTGATCCATGACTTGGGCGAAGCCATTAACGGCGACATTCCAGCAGTCAGCCAGGCGGCGTTTCCCAACAAGGGCGAGCAGGAGCGGCGCGACCTGCTGCAGTTGACCCAAGCCCTGGATGGGCCCCTGAAAAGCCAGATCCTGACGCTGTGGGATGATTACGAGAACGCGCTGTCGCCGGAAGCCAAAGCCGTCAAGGCGATGGACAAGCTGGAGACCCTGCTGCAGCACACCCAGGGCCTCAACCCGCCGGATTTCGATTACGCTTTCAACCTGGCATACGGCAAGAAACATACGGATGCCGAGCCCTTGTTCGAGGCGCTGCGTGCGCTGATCGACCGGGCTACCCAGGAACGCCTCGACGCCGCGCAGTGACTGACATCACCCGGCCCTGGCCGCCACCGCCTCCACTTCCACCAACGCCCCGGGCAGGGGCAGCGCCACCACCTGCAGCGCGGTGCGCGCCGGTTTGTTCGGTTGTTCGGGGGTGCCGAAGAACTGCGTGTAACCGCGCTGCAGCCCGGCGAAATCCAGCTTGCCGTCGGTTTCAGCGGCGCCGACCAGAAACACCCGCAACTGCACGATATCGCCCAGGTCCAGGTCCTGTTGCTGAAGGATTTTGCGCAGTTTGTTGAACACCGAGACCGTCTGCACTTCGGTGTTGCCGTAAACCCCGGGGACGTTCGGGTCGGCCAGGTCCGGCAAGGTGCCGCTGACGAAGATCAGGCTGGCCGAGGCCGGTACGGTCACGGTTTGCGAGATGGGGAAATCGCCGACGCTGGTGCGTTGGATACTGTCGCTCATGGTGTTGCTCCTTGATTGAAGGTTTACACAAATCTCGAAGGCTGCCCCATACCCTTTGTGGCGAGGGAGCTTGCTCCCGCTGGGCCGGGATGGCGGTCACCTAGCTCCCAGCTCAACACGATTGGGACCGCTACGCAGTCCAGCGGGAGCAAGCTCCCTCGCCACGACAGCGCAGTCTCATGACGCCGCCAATGCCGTGATCTGGCGCTGTTGCGTCACGCGCTCGGCCAGTTGCGCAACCACATGCCGCGCCGAATTGGCCGCTGATTCCTGCCAGATCCCCACGCCGCTTTGCACCAGGCCGTCGCCGGCGAAGTACACGCGGCCGTGGGCCTGTTCGAGCAGCGCGCTGGCATCGGCCGGGAAGTGTTCGCGTTGCAGCCACGGGCCTTCGCTGTAGGGGATCTGCTCCCAGGACACCGCCAACGGATGGCGCAGGTGCCTGGAATAACCGGGGTGCAGCAACTCCACGGCGTGCCGGGAAGCGGCGTATTGCGCGTCGAACGACTGCGCGCCAAACATGTCGGCGCCCTCCCCGGTGACGTAACCGGCCACCAGCACGCCTTCGCGGGTATTGAGGTCGTTGCTCGGGTACCACAGCAAGCGCGCCGGGTGTTCGACCCACGACAGGCCGCCATAAGTGCGGTAATCGGTTTCCCAGAAGCGCGGCGATTGCCACGCCACTTTGGTTGCCTGGTCGCTGCGGGTGCTGAGCAAGGCCGCCTTGATCGGGTCGCAGAAGTCGGTGTCGAGTTTGGCCAGCAACGGCAGCGGCAAGGTAGAGACCAGGTAATCAGCGCGCACCACCTGTTCACGGCCGCTGTGCTGGTCGTGATAGGTCACCGCGACGCCGTCGTCCAACTGGCGAATCTGCCGAACCTGCGCGCCCAACTGCACCTGCTCGCGCACGCGCTGGTAGAACGCCTCGGTGATCCGGTCCATGCCGCCCACCGGCTGGAACATGGTTGCCGAAAACTCCGGGAATTCGGTGTGCAGCAGCGCGCCCCACAGCTCTGGATGCAGCAGGCGCTCAAGGTCGAGCGGCCGCGCGGTGGCTGGCAGTGCACCGGGGTGCGCAGGCGATTCCAGGTGGCCGGAACGCAAGCTGCCCTCGTACGCCAGCGCTTGGGAAAGGTCGCCATACACCTGCAGGAACGCGAGCAGTCGCGTGCGTTCATCAAGGGTCAAGACATCGTCAAGCGCATCACGCTGCACCGCCTTGGCGAGCAAGCCGGACAGATGCCCGCGTGCATCGTTGACCGCCTGGCCGACGGTGAACGCCGGTTGCTGCAGGTCGGGCCGCACCTGGGCGCCATGGCTGCTGTTGACCAGCACTTCCAGGGGCACGCCCAATTCGCTGCAATAGTCGAGGATCGTGCGATGCTGGCTGGGAATACGCGCAGGGCCGGCGTTGAAATACTGGCCCGGATCGAACGCCACGGTTTGCGAGCGGCCATCCTTGTAGTCCACGCGGTCGCCGTTGCGCAGGGTCCAAGTGCGCCCACCCACGCGGTCGCGCGCCTCCAGCACCTGCACGGCGAACCCGGCCCGGCTCAGTTCCAGCGCGGTGACCAGCCCGGCAATCCCGGCGCCCAGCACCAGCACGCGGGTGCCCTGCCCCAGGCCGTCCTTGAGTTTCAGCGGTTGCGGGCGCCGGTGTGAAGACGGCCCCAGGCCCAATGCGGCCAGCGCATCCTTGACCGCCTTTTCGCCGCCGACTGCAGCAATGCTGGACAGCGCTTCACGTCGTGTCAGTGTCATGTTCGCGACTCCTAATCCGGCAGGCCCGGTGGGTTGATCAACGATGCATCGACGCGCTCCACATCCAGCCCCCAGCGCTGCAGCACCTGCGCGTATTGCCCTCCGGCAATCGCACCTTCCAGGGCGGTGTGGATCGGCTTGACCAGGCCGTTGTCCTTGCGCGTGGTCACGGCGATATCCGCCTGCAACGGCCAGCCGCCGTTGACGGTACCGACGCGCTTGATGCCGCCGGTGATCGCCGCCGAATAGGCGTACACCGAGTTGGGCCCGAACAACGCATCGCTGCGCCCCGACTGCACCGCCAGCTGCGCGGCGGCCTGGTCGTCGAAGTACTGCAACAGTGCAGGCTTGAGGCCGGCCTTTTCATTGGCCTCGTTCCACGCCAGCAAGACTTTTTCCTGATTGGTCCCGGAGCCGACGATGATCTTCAGCCCGGCAATGTCGGCGGCCTGTTTGATCTCGCTGATCGGGCTGGTGCTCTTGACGTAAAACCCGAGCACATCCTGTCGATAGGTGGCGAAGTCAAAGCGCTTCTTGCGCGCCTCGGTCACGGTGACGTTGCTGATCACCGCGTCGTACTTGCCCGAACTGACGCCCAGGGGCCAGTCCTCCCAACTGGTCTGCACAACGTTCAGTTGCAGGCCGAGGCTGTCGGCGACCAACTGCGCGGTGTCGGCTTCACTGCCGATGGTGGTCTTGTCGTCGCTGGCCAGCAGCGCCAGTGGTGGCCCGGCCACACCGGACACGGCCACGGTGAACTTGCCCGGCTGGGCGAACTTGAAGCCCGGCGGGATTTGCGCGATGGCCGCCTCGTTACGTGGCGCGTGAATGCGCGGGCGGTCGGGGCTGAGGTCGACCTGCTGCACAGCGAACGCGTGTTGTGCGGTGCCGACGGCAAGCGCCAGCACGGCCACGCGCAGGGGATGGTTAAACATGGGCAGTCACTCCTTGAACTAAAGCACCTTGCCGAGAAAGGCCTGGGTGCGGGGATGTCGGGGTTGGCGCAAGATCTGTTCGGGCGGGCCTTCTTCGATCAACTGGCCGTCGCAGAGAAACACCACATGGTCGGCCACCTCGCGGGCAAAGCCGATTTCGTGGGTGACGATCACCAGGGTCACGCCCAATCGGGTCAGGCCCTTGATCACGTCGAGCACTTCGCCCACCAGCTCCGGGTCGAGGGCCGAGGTGGGTTCGTCGAACAGCAGCACCTTGGGGTCCAGCGCCAGGGCACGGGCAATGGCGACGCGCTGTTGCTGGCCGCCGGAGAGCTGGCGCGGGTAGGCCTCGAGCTTGTCCGCCAGGCCGACCTTGGCCAGCAGTTCGGCGGCTTTGCCCTGGGCTTCGGCCTTGCTCCAGCGCTTGTGGGCCAACGGCGCTTCGGCAACGTTTTCCCAGGCGGTGAGGTGCGGGAACAGGTTGAAGTTCTGGAACACGAAGCCCACGTCGATGCGCCGCTTGAGAATTTCGCGCTCCTTGAGCTCGTAGAGCAGGTCACCCTTGCGCCGATAGCCGACGTACTCGCCGTCGATGGTGATATGCCCGCTGTCGATCTTTTCCAGGTGATTGATGGTGCGCAGCAAGGTGGATTTGCCCGAGCCGGACGGCCCGAGGATCACCGTGACTTTGCCCGGATCGATCGTCAGGTCGATGTTATCGAGCACCTGCTGGTTGCCGAACCGCTTGCCCACGCCCTGGATCTGGATGCGCCCTGCGCGTGCTTCAGCCATGGGATTTCTCCTTGAGCCAAAAGCGCAGGCGTTGCAGCGGTGTCGGCGGCAGCACGCGCGCGGTGCCACGGGCGAAATGGCGCTCGACGTAATATTGGGCGCTGGTCAGCACCGTGGTGATGATCAGGTACCACACCGTGGCCACGATCAGCAGCGGGATCACCGCCTGGGTGCGGTTGTAGATGACCTGCACGGTGTAGAACAGCTCCGGCAGGGCCAGCACGTAGACAATGGACGTGCCCTTGACCAGGCCGATGATCTCGTTGAAACCCGACGGCAGAATCGAGCGCAAGGCCTGGGGCAAGATGATCCGGAAAATCCGCCGCGAGGCCGGCAGCCCCAATGCCGCCGCCGCTTCATGCTGGCCGGCATCCACCCCGATCAAACCGCCGCGGATGATCTCCGCCGCGTACGCCGCCTGCATCAGGCTCAAGCCCAGCACCGCCACGGTGAACTGGCTGAGCACATCCACGGTGGACCACTGCGCGAACACCTGCTCGGTGAACGGCACACCGATCACGATGTGGTCGTACAGGTAGGCAAAGTTGTAGAGAATGATCAGCACCAGCAGCGCCGGCATCGAGCGGAAGAACCAGATATAACCCCAGGCCAACGCCGCCAGCAGCGGCGAGCCCGACAACCGCGCCAGGGCCAGCGCGGTGCCGAGAATGACGCTGAACAGCGTGCTCAGCAGCGTCAGCAAGAGGGTCTGCCCCAGGCCGCGCAGCACCGACGGCGAGAAAAACCACTGGCCGAACACGCCCCACTCCCAACGCGGGTTGGTGGCCAGGGAGTGCACGATGGCGAGCAGCACCAGCGCGGCAAAGATCGACCCGGCCCAGCGCCATGGATGCCGGGCCGGCACCACCTGCAGGGCCTTGATCGGCGTCGAGGCGCGGCGCGTGCGGATCGGGTAATGGTTGACCTCATCGATCAGGTCGTAAGGTTTGGCGACAATGGGCATGTTCTATTCCTCGCAGGCCTCAGAAGGCATAAGTCAGCCGGGTGTAGTAGTACCCGCCGGTAAAACCATAGGGCGAATAGGTGCCGTAGCTGGCGAGCATGGTGCTGCTCGGCACGCCTTGTTTCTTGGGGTAAATGTCGAAGAGGTTCTTGGCGCCGATGGCCAGGTTGAGGTCTTTGGTGAGGTTGTAGCCAAGGTCGAGGTCGGTGATCCATTTGGCGCTGTAGACGCGGTCCAGGTCGCGATTGGCCGAGGCGTTGACTTCCTTGTAGGCGCCGTAGCGCGTCAGGGCCAGGTTGAGGTTCACGCGCCCGATGCTCCAGTCACCGCCGAGGATCAGCTTGGTGTTGGGTTGCACGTCGGTGATCAGGTTGCGCGCCTCGCGGTCCATCAGCTCGTAGGACGTACCGAGGATAGTGGTCGACTCTTTGTAATTGAGGATTTTGGTCTGGTTCCAGTTGAATGCGGCCGTCCACTTCACGGCACCGAACGCGCCCAGGTCGTGGTTGTAGCTGCTGACCAGGTCCAGGCCCTTGGTCCGGGTGTCGGCACCGTTGATGAAGTACTGGCCGCCGGAGGTGGAGTTGACGCCGTTGTTCTGCAACACCTGGGTAACTTCCGGCCCGAGCAAGGTGCCCGTGAGGGTGATGCGGTCGCGCAGGTTGATCACGTAGGCATCGGCGGTGAAGCTCAGGCGGTCGGTGGGGGTGAGGGTGAAACCGAGGCTGAAGTTGGTGGAGCGTTCGGGCTTGAGGTCCTCGGCGCCCAACGCCTTGGCCGCCGCCGAACCGACCGGCAGTACGCCGTAGTTGATCGACTGGTACACCCCGTCGACCACGCCATAGGTGGTCGAGCGCGCGCTGAACAGGCTGTTGGCCAGGGACGGCGCACGGAAGCCATTGCTCACGGTGGCGCGTACGGCGAATTGCGGCGTGAAGTCATAACGCGTGGTCAGTTTGCCGCTGCGAGTAGCGCCCACGCCCTGGTTGTAATGCTCATAGCGCACGGCGGTGCCCACGTACCACTCCGGCAGCGGGTTGAAGCCCGCATCCACGTAACCGGCGACGCTGTTGCGCGAGGCGGTGCTTTCTTCGTCCGGGGAAATGCCGTTGGTGACCTGGGCCCCGGACGACGCGCAATTGCCCGGTGCCACGCAGTAGCCGCCGTTGGCATAGGACGCGTAGTCACCGGCCTGCACCTCATAGGTGTCGCGTCGGTGCTCGAGGCCATAGGACAGGTCCAACGGCTTTTGCAGGCCGATATCGAAGCCGCGCTTGAAGTCCAGGTTGGTGGTCAGCTCGGTGGAAATCCAGGTGCCGGAGGTGAAGCTGTTCGGCGTGGCCTCGCCCAGGGACGGGTTCTGGTTATGGGTGGTGCCCTGCTCCGCTTCGTTGCGCCCGTAGGTGGTGGACAGGTCCCAGTCCCACTCGCCCACGGTGCCTTTGCCACCGAAGGCGGCCTGGAAATCGTCTTCGTCGATGTACCAGGTGGGCGTGTAGCCGGCCGGATAACCGTTGGGCCCGGTGGTAATCGTGTTGGTGATGGTCGGCAGGCGAAAGTTCTGGCCCTGCTCGGCCTTGCGCCGTGAGTAAGTGGTGAAGGAGTACAGGCTCAGGCTGTCGTCGATCGGCAGTTCGGCGTTGTAGCCCAGGGTCAGCAGGTTGGTCTTGGGCGTGCCGTAGCCGCCGTAGGTGGACTTGCCGGCCAGGCCGTAGGCTTGTTCATAGCTGTAGCCGTTGGCGCTGGCCTTGTTGTCGTCATTCTGGCTACGCGCATCCAGGGCCAGTTGCACGATGCCGCCGTCGCCGATTTCAAAGCCTTTGTTGAGGCTTTGTTGCACGGTCTGCTTCTTGCCGTCATAGCCAAGGCCGGCGTTGGTCACCGAGGTGCCGCTGGTGTCGGCCTTGAGGATCACATTGATCACCCCGGCGATGGCGTCGGAACCGTACTGGGCGGCGGCGCCGTCGCGCAGCACTTCCACATGGTCGATAGCGCTGATGGGGATCAGGTCCAGGTCAGCCGGTGCCGCGCCGGTGTTGATGCCGTTGATGTTCAGGGTCGCGCTGGTATGACGCCGCTTGCCATTGACCAGTACCAGCACCTCGGCGGCGCTCAAGCCACGCAAGTTGGGCGCGCGGGCAATGCCGCTGGCGTCCCAGCCGGTTTTTTCCGGGAGTGTCAGCGATGGAATCAGCGCACTGAGCGCTTCCATCAAACCGGGTTTACCGGTGCTTTGCAGTTGTTTGGCGCTGACCACATCGATAGGCACCGGGCTGCTGGTGACCGTGCGTTGCTCGGCGCCACGGTTACCGGTGACGACCACGGTGGACAGGGTGCTGTCGGCCTGGGCCTGGGCTGCGGCGGCCAGCAGGGACAAGGTCAAGGCTGCGGTGGGGGGTAGAACATGCTTCATCGCTGATCCCGGTTTTTCAAATCGCAGGGTCGGGCAGGCACGCGCCAGACGCGGCATGGCCGGTGTTCAAGGTGTGGGTGCGGTTTGAATTAGGTGTGGGGCGAGCGAGGGGCTTGAAGGGGCAACATACGTTGAACTCCGTTCCAACGATTCCGCTGCCGGGGATTACCCGGTCAGGTGCGCAGAATCTGAATCACGCTGGGTACCATCCGGGGTCTGGGGTAGGCTGTTGAGACCAAACATAACGGAATGGATTTTAAAAATATAATGCTATTTGGGCATAAGCTAATATTTGTTAATTTCATTATTTATAAATATCTTTATTCATATAAATAATGTCTCAGGCACATTGGTACGGCGTTCGAAGATCGTTCCCACGCTCCCGCGTGGGAATGCAGCCCGTGACGCTCTGCGTCACCTGTACGCAGCAGCATCGGCCGGAAGCTGGACGCGGAGCGTCCCAGGAGGCGTTACCACGCAGAGCGTGGGAACGATCAAAACGATCAAACGGTGTGCAGCTAAGTTTACCGAGCAGGCCGCAACAGCTGCATCTGCTGGCGATAATCATCCGTCACCTGCCGTGCCTGGCTGCTGCTGGTAATCACCCGTGGGGTAATCAGCACGATCAACTCCGTGCGGTCCTTGGATTTGCTGGTGTTGCCAAACAACCAGCGCAGGCCGGGAATCTTGCCAAGGTACGGCACGGCGCTGACGCTCTCGGCGTTGTCCTGCTTGATCAGCCCACCCAACAACACCGTCTGCCCGCTCTGCACGGCGACCTGGGTCGACACCGAGCGCGTGGAAATCCGTGGATTGACCGGCGTTTCACTGCTGCTACCGGGGTTCTGTGCATCGCTGACCTGCTGCTGGATATCCATGTACACCAGGCCGCCCGGATTGATGCGCGGCACCACGTCGAGGATCACACCGGTCTGCACGTATTCGACGCTGCTCAAGGTGGTATCGGCGTCACCTGTGTTGACGGTGGTCTGGCTGATGGGAATGTTGTCCCCCACCTGGATCTGCGCCGGCTGGTTGTTCATCACCACCAGCGACGGCGCCGACAGCACCTGGGTGCGGCCATTGGTTTCCAGGGCGTGCAAGGCCACTTGCAGGTTGGAGCTGACGAAGGAATAGAACAACGAATCCGCCGCCCCCAGCCCGGCCCCGCCACCGCCCAACGCACCTTGGCTTCCGGAAGCGTTGGCCACCGTGGTGCTGGTGGAATTGCCGGCCAGGCGGCCGAGGTACCACTGCACGCCAAGGTCGAGTTCGCCGGTCAGTTTGACTTCGAGAATGCGTGTCTCGATCTGCACTTGGAGCGGTGGGTTGTCGAGGCGCTTGATCGCCGCTTCGATTTCTTTCCATTGCGCCGGACGCGTGCGCACCAGCAGTTGGTTGCTGCTTTTTTGCGCGGTGATACGGGTGCCGGTTTCGAGGTCGCTGATCGGCGGCGCCGGGGTCTCCTCGCTGCTCTCCTGCGTGGGTTCTTCGGCGGCGGGCGCGGGGGTGTTGGCCTGCAGCCCTGCGCTGGTGGACGAGGACAGCGTGGTGGTGCGCAACCCCGGCGCGACCTTGGCCGGGGTGTCGTCCTTGATCGCGCCGTTGCCGTAGATCTGCCGCAGGTACCTGGCCAGGTCCGCGGCCTTCATGTTGCGCACGTCGTACACGTACATCTGCGGTTCATTGCCGCCGCCCTCGTCGATGGTGCGAATCCAGTCACCCACTTCGCTGAGGTACTGGGGCTGGGAAGAAATCGCCACCACCGAGTTGGTGCGCTCCACCGGCAAGAACCGCAGCATGCCCGCCAGGGGCGTGCCGCTGTCGGCGCCGAACATGGCTTGCAGCTCGGGCATCAGCTCGGCCACCGAGGCGCGCTGCAGCCCGAACACACCCACCGACATGCCCTTGAGCCAGTCCACATCGAAGGTGTCGATGGTGTCCTGGTAGTTGGCCAGTTCTTCCGGGGTGCCGGCCAGGCTCAGCACATTGCGCGCCGGGTCCACCAGCAGGAAGGCGTTCTCCCGGGCGAAGGGCTTGAGCAGTTTCTGCATCTCGGTGGCGGAGATATAGCGCAGCGAAAACAGGCGTGCCGAGAGGCCGCTGGCGGGCTGCGCGACGCGCATCTGCGGCACCAGCTTGCCGGCCACTGCCTGATTGGCCGGCAGGATTACATAGCGGTTGCCCTGGCGGATCATGGCGTTATCGGTCCAGGACAACAGGGTTTCGAGGATCGACAGCGCCTGCTGCTTATCCACCGGCCTGGAGGTGGAGAAGCTGACGTTGCCCTTTACGCCCTGGACGATGCTGTAGTTTTCATGCAGCAGGTCGCCCATTACGCTGTTGATCACCGCTTCGATGGGCTGGTCCTGAAAGTTGAACACGATGTCGCCGCCCGCCTCCTTCACCGCAGGCGTTGATGCAGGCGCGCGCAGAAACTGCTGGTTGCCGCGAATCAACTGGCGCGGCGCGGGTGACTGCGCCTCGGGCGGTGGGTTTGACAGCGCCGGCGCTTCGCTGGGCGGGCGTTGCGAGCCGGTGCCCTGCAGGGCTTCGTGGAGCAGTTCTTTATCCGGGTCGAGGCGGTCGGGCAACGCGCCGCAGCCGCCGAGGGCGACGGTGGTGGCCAGGCAAAACAACGGGGTGCGCATATCAATCAAGGGAGGGGCTCGCGAGAAGGAGAAATCGAGGGCAACCGCTTGCCGTACAGGCTCAGGGTCTGGGTGCGTCCGTCCAGGGCGAAGCGCGCCGATTGCGGGGTGAGGTGTTCCAGGCGCCAGCCGTTGGGCAGGCTCTGGCCCAGGCGCACCGTCAGGGGTGGGCCGTCGGCTTGTTTAAGCATGGCCATTTGCAGGTTGCCGGTGATCATGATGCCGCTGAGGCTCAGGTTCGACAGGCTGGTGACCCGCGCCTTGCCCGCCACACGGTCAGGGCTGCGATCCGGGCTGAACAGCGGCGCTTGCCAGGTACCGGCGAGGTCAGCCAGGGCCACCGTCGGCGGCGCCTGCAGGTTGAAGGCGGGCTGCGCCGGCGCAGGTTCCTCGGGCAACCACTGCGGTTCATCGCCGATGCTGCTGAGGATCACCGCCATCAACAGTCCCAGTAACCCGGCCAGGCCGAGCAAGCCCCACTCCAAGGGGCGCAGTGTGCCGTTCATGGTGCCACCCGCGCCGGTTGCAGGTAGCCGCG
Organism: Pseudomonas sp. R4-34-07; assembly: GCF_003852375.1. Lineage (NCBI taxonomy): Bacteria > Pseudomonadati > Pseudomonadota > Gammaproteobacteria > Pseudomonadales > Pseudomonadaceae > Pseudomonas > Pseudomonas sp. R4-34-07. The sequence continues at coordinate 3,813,216 of NZ_CP027760.1, forward strand.
CACCAGCAGGTTGACCACCAACTTGCCCGCGCCGCCACGGGAGGGCGCTTCGCGACTGCGACGGATGCGCAGCTCATCGACGAACAGATACGGCGGCTGATACTCCAGCGCATGCAGAATCGCGGTCAACGGTTCGATGGCGCACTCAAGGGTCAGGCTGACCTTGACCTGGCGATACGGCTCGCCGGCGTCCTGCCCGGCAGTGATGGGTTTGCGCTGGGTCAGGCTGCAACCGCCGCCACGGCTGGCCTGGCTGGCGATGAGGTCGGCGAGGCGCTGCATCAGGTCGGCGGCGACCACGTCGGGGTCATCCCCCGGCAACAGGCTGGCGCTGCTGGCCGGGTCCTGGCGGGCCTGCTCAAGCTGCTGGCGAAGCGCATCGCCCTGGCGCAACAGGCTGGCATAGCGCTGCTGCTGTTCGCGCAACTGTTCGGCGTGGGCGCCCATGCTGCGCAGCGGCCCGGCGAACCAACTGTCGATCAACAGCCAGTAGGCCGCGCCCAGCACGACGGCCAGCACCAGCAAGGCGGCCCCGCGGCGTTCACGGGGTGTGAGGGGTCGGCGCATCGGCAGCCTCCTGGCGCAAGTGGGCACGCAGGGCAAACTGATCCTTGCCGGTGCGCGCATCGGGTTGAATCACCCCTTCGAACTGGGCGTTTTCCAAACGGTGGCAGCCTTTGATCCGGGTAATCAGGCCGCTGGCCTTGGCGCTTTGACCGGCGATGGAAATCTCACCGTCCTTGACGTCCAATTGCTCGAACCAGGTGTCGGCCGGCAGGCAGCGGGTCAAGTCATTCAGCAGCCCGGCCAAGGGCGGCTGCGCCAGTTTGCGGCGCGTGAGGTACTGCGCCGCGCCCTGAGTGTTGAGCAGTTGCTGGCGCAGGGCATGCACCTGGGCCACCTGGGCTTTTTGTTGCTGGACGCTGTGCTGCATGGCATCGAGGACGCGCTGGCGGTCGTTGAGCCACAACAGCATCGCCGCGATCAGCAAGGCGCCGCACAGCCACGGCAGGCTGCGTTGCAAGCCTGAGCCCTGTGCGCGTTGACGCGGGCGCAGGCTGGCGGGCAACAGATCGATGCCCAGATCTGCCACATCCACCCGATGAGGCCGCAGGCCCAGGGTGGCGCAGTCGGCGAGAATCTGGTCCAGGCGCTCACGCAGGATTGCTACCAGCGTCACCTCAAGGTGCGTGGACGTGCGCTGTTCCTGGCGCACGACGAAGTACAACTGCTCGGCATCGAACGGTGTGTAGCGGTCCAGTTCATACCCCACCACATTGGCCAGGTTGCGCGCCGCGGCCAGGGGCAGGTGCACAGTTTGCCGCAGCACGTCGTCAGGGCCGAGCATCAGCACTTGGCGCGCTTGGCCCAGGTCGAGCGGCGCGCTCAGCGGCCAGTGATGGATGCGCTCCGGCGGCTCCTTGAGTGCCAGCCAGCCCGGCACACAGCCGCGCAACTCCGTGAGCCACAGGCGCCAGGCCTGTTGGGCCAGGCTGCCGCGCCAATGACGGGCGATAGGTTCGAGTCGATTCATTCTTGCCACCGCAGCACCCGATAGGGCTGTGCGCTGTCCTCCGCTGGGCTCAGTGAAACGGTAATGCGCACGCGCGCCTGGTAACCGCCGGGGCGCTCGGCGCGGCAGTCGATTTCCACCACTTGGCCGGGGTCGGCGCCCTCGGCATTGCGGCTTGGCAGGTTGAGCGCCTTGCGCATCAAGGGGCTGGCGAACGCCGGATCGGGTCGATCCAGGTCGCTCCACAAGGTGATTTCGGGCAGCAATTGGCTGTAGAGCGCCTGGGTCATGCCTGGCAGCTGGCGCACTTCTTCGAGCACCCGAAACGGCGCCAGGCCCTGTGTACGCCGGGCCTCGAGCGCCTTGACCCATTGCTGCGCCTGGACCGGCGTGGCGCCGCAGGCCAGGGCCAGGCGCGTGAGGTCATCGGCCGAGGCGTTGATCAGGTACAACTTGCCGCGCTCGCTGCGCAGGCTGACCTGCAGCCGCGCATCGTCAAAGCCCAGCGCCATAGCGCGCCCATCGGCCACCCAGTGCGGCTGCGCCATCACCATGGCGATACCGGCCTGGGCCGCCAATTGCGTCTGGGTATGCTGTTTGAGCCACAGTGCCTGGCGACTTTGCAACTGCACCCAACCGGCCAGGCCGCCGAGCAACACGCTGAGCAATGCCAGCACCCAGAGCACCAGCAGCAACGCCGCACCGCGCTGGCGCTTCATTCTTCCAGGCTCCCACTGGACAGGTTCAGGCGCAGCGCAATCACTTGGGTGACCCACGGCACCGGCCCGTTGACGTTGGCCACGATGCGCACCGCATACGGCAAGCGCCTCGGCCAGGGCCAGTCAGCGACCCACCCGGTCGGCTGGCCCAGGGGCGACAGGCCGCGGTAGCTAAACTGCACCTGCTCGACGTGGTTGAGCAGCACCTGCGGTTCAACGCGGGCCGGGTTGATGTGGGATTCCAACTGTGCGAACTGCACCTGCAAGGCCTGGTCGACCCGCTGCAGGGTAAAGCGCTGGATGCCGCCGCCGAGCACACCGGGTAAGGTCGACACAAACTGCAGGCGCTCGGCCGTGCCGCTGAAAAAGCCCTCGGCCTGGCTGTCGTCTTCCATCACATCCAGGGGCAGCGCCTCGCTGATGGCGGTACGCAAGAACTGCTGGGCGGCACGCATTTCGTCCAGGCTGACGGTGTAGCGCTGGGCCTTGGTCACCGCACGATTGGCGCCCAGCAAGGCACCGCCGACCAGCACCAGCAGCACTGCGAGCAAGCTGAGTACCACGAGGATTTCCAGCAAAGTGAAGCCCTGCTCGCGGCGCTTCACAGGCGCGCCTTCAAGGTACTGAAGTGCGCCTGGTGCGGGCCTTCGCTGACGGTCAGCTCGAGGCGATACAGCTGCGGCTGTTGGCGGCTGACGGTCAGTTGCCAATGGATGCCATCCAGTTCGCCCTGGCGCACACCGCTGTCGAGGCGGCCGGCGGTTTCCTGATCGAGCACCGTGAGCGCCGCATGGGCCAGCCGATCACTGCGCGCCACCTGCGCCAAGGAACGCGCGCTCTGGCCGAAGGCGACCAGCAACACGCTGCTGCACACCGCCAGCAGGGTCAGGGCGGCGAGCATTTCGAGCAGGGTGAAACCAGCCTGGCGCTTCATGGCAACGCCTTGGACTGCACGCTGCCGGTCAGCCAGCCGATATCAATACGCCAGCGCCGGGTGCCGCTGGCCAACAACAGGTTGCCGCCGGTGGAACTGCCGTCAGGGTAGAACTCAACCGCCGAGCCGGCCTGCTCGGCGGTGTGCATGCTCAGCTGCAGCGCTTGCGGCCAGTGCAGCGGTGGCCGGCCAGGCGCGCTGAACGCACGGTTGGGCAGATCGAATTCGGTACGCGCCGCCTGGCCGCTGATAATCGCCCCGGCGCGTGTAGCGCGCAGCGCCTCGACCATCTGCCCGACCACCCGACGCTCCTTGGCCGCTTGCAGGCCCTGGCGCAACCCGACGCTGAGCAAGCCGGCAGCAAGGCTGATCAGCAGGATCACCACCAGCATTTCCAGCAGGGTAAATCCACGCTGGGCCATGGGCCGCTTATTCCCAATTGCCCAGGTCGGCACTGTAGCCCTCGCCGCCGGGTTGGCCGTCCTGGCCGTAGAAGATCAAGTCAAAAGCGCCATGCTCACCGGGAAAGCGGTAGCCGAACGCGTGGCCGAACGGGTCTTTCAATTCCGACGGCTTGGCGTAGGGCCCGGCCCAACCGGAGGCCGTCGCGGGCTTGTCCACCAGTTGTTGCAGGCTGGTGGGCGGCGAGCCGACATCCAGCGCGTAGCTGTCGATCTTCATGCTCAAACCGGCAAGTTGCGCCTTGCCCGCGCCGTACTTGCCCTTGTCCACATTGCCGCCGACCTGGCGTACCACGATGGTCGCGACAATGCCCAGCAGCACGATCACGGCAAGCATTTCCAGCAGGGTAAAACCGCTTTGGCGGCGTCGGGCATTCATCGTTATAGCTCCTTGAAGTTCATATATGGCTGGTGAGGCTCATCAGCGGCAGCATGATCGCGAGCATGATCACCGCCACCAGCACCGCCATGACCACGGTCAGGGTGGGCACCAGTGCGGCGAGCAATCGGTCGATGCCGCGCTTGGCCTCGACGTCGAAAATATCGGCGACCTTGAGCAGCATGCTGTCCAGTTCACCGGCCTGTTCACCGACCTCGATCATTTGCAGCGCCAGTTCGGGCAGCAAGGGTTGGCCGCCAAACGCCTGGCCGAGGCTGCCACCGGCTTTCACCAATTCGGCGGCCATCGCCACCTGCGCCTGCAGCGCACGGTTGCTGCAGACCTGCCGGGCAATCACCAGCGCCGGCAGCAGCGCCACGCCATTGCTGAGCAAGGTGCCCAGGGTGCGCGTCAGCCGTGCCGCTTCGACCCGTTGCAGCAGCGGGCCGAGCACGCGCAGGCCGAGCACGCGGCGATCACAGCGCTCGCGGCGGCGCGGGTCGCGCAGGCCGATGACCACCGCCCACAGCAGGGCAATCAACCCGGCCAGCACCAGCAGCCCATAGGCGCCGAGAAACTCGCCGAGCCCCAGGATCACTTCGGTGATCAGCGGGATCGGCACGCCCAGGTCCTGGAAAATCGGCACGAATTGCGGCACCACGTACGCCAGCAACAGCGCCAGCGAACCCAACACGCCCACCACCAGGAACGCCGGGTAGATCAGCGCGTTGATCACCTCGCCACGCAGGCGCTGGCTGCGCTCCAGGTAGTCGCTGAGCTGGCGCAGGGTGCGCTCCAGCGCGCCGCCCGCCTCACCGGCGCGCACCATGCTCAGGTACAGCGGCGAGAAGCTGCCGCCCTCCTGTTCCAGCGCGGCCGATAACGGTTGGCCGGCCTTGACCTCATCGCGGATGCGTTCGATCAAACCGCGCACCTGGGGCGAGCCGGGCTGCTTGAGCAGCAGGCCGAGGCAGCGTTCAAGGGGCTGGCCGGCGCCGAGCAAGGTCGCCAGTTGTTGCGTGAAGCTGACCAGGCCCGCGCCTTTCAATGCTCCGCGCGCAGGGCTCAATAGCGGCCGGCCCGCTGTCTCGATCTGCAACAGCAGCAGGCCGCGCTTGTGCAACGCGGCGACGGCAGCGGCTTGGTTCTTGGCTTGCAAGGTGCCGTTGTGGGCGACACCCTGGCTGTCGAGCGCGCGAAACTTGAACAGCGTCACGCGGGTTCCCCACGGGTGACGCGCAGCACTTCTTCCAGGCTCGTGACGCCGGCCAGCGCCTGGCGCAAGCCCTCTTCATACAAGGTGCGCAAGCCTGCGCGGCGGGCGGCCTGCTCGAGGGTGGCGGCGTCGGCGTGGCGCATCAACAGGTCGCGCACCTCATCGTTCATCACCAGCAACTCGGTGAGGGCGCTGCGGCCATGGTAATCGCCGTGGTAGAGCAGGATCGGGCGCTGGTCGGTCAGACGGTCCAGGCCGTGCTCTTCGATCAACGCGGCTGGCGCTTCGAACGCCACGCGGGTGGCCGGGTCCAGGCGGCGCACCAGGCGCTGGGCAAGGATGCCGCTGACGGTCGAGGCGATCAGGTAACTTTCGACGCCCATGTCCAGCAGCCGCGTGATGCTGGCGGCGGCGCTGTTGGTGTGCAGGGTCGACAGCACCAGATGGCCGGTGAGCGCGGACTGGATGGCGATGCGGCAGGTTTCCAGGTCACGGATTTCGCCGATCATGATCACGTCCGGGTCCTGACGCACGATGGAGCGCAGCACACCAGCAAAGTCCAGGCCGATGGCCGGTTTTACCTGGATCTGGTTGATGCCTTCGAGCTGGTATTCGACCGGGTCTTCGACGCTGATGATCTTGCGCTCAGGGGTGTTGAGGCGCGACAACGCGGTGTAGAGCGTGGTGGTCTTGCCGGATCCGGTCGGCCCGGTCACCAGCAGAATGCCGTGGGGCCGTTCGAGCAGTTCAAGAAAGGTGGCCAGGCGCTGACCATCGAAACCCAGGCTGGGAAAATCGAACTGCACGGTCTGCCGGTCGAGCAAGCGCATCACCACCGATTCGCCGAAAGCAGTGGGCACCGTGGACACGCGCAAATCCAATTCCTTGCCCTGGATGCGCAGCATGATGCGGCCGTCCTGGGGCAGGCGGCGCTCGGCAATGTCCAGGCGCGCCATGATCTTCACCCGGGAAATCACCGCCGCCGAGGAGCTGGCCGGCGGCGCCTCGGCGTCGTGCAGCACGCCGTCGATGCGGTAGCGCACCTTGAGCTGGTGTTCGAAGGGTTCGATGTGAATATCCGAGGCGCGCTGCTCCACGGCGCGCTGCAGGATCAGGTTGACCAGGCGGATCACTGGCGCTTCGGAGGCCATGTCCTTGAGGTGCTCGATATCTTCCAGCGCACCGCCCTGCTCGCCCAGGTTCTCCACCAGCGTGCCCATGGCGGATCGGCCCTGGCCGTAGTAGCGCTCGATCAGGCTGTCGACTTCCGTGCGCGGGCCGATGGCCAGCCAGATCGGCACCTGGCAGGCATAGGCCAAGGCCTGGAATGGATACAGCTGGGCCGGGTTGGCCGCGAGTACGCGCAACCCGCCATCGGCCCAACCGATGGGCACCAGCTGGTAGTGGCGCATGAAGCGCTCGGTCAGTGCGGGGATCGGGTCGAGCAACGGCGGCGCCGCATCGGCTTGCACAAGCGGCGCATCGAGCAAGGCGGCCCAGGCGCGGGCCAGTTCGATTTCGCTGACCAACCCCAGGCGCGTGAGCAGGCCGAGCAGGTCGCTACCCTCGGTGAATAAGCGTCTGGCGCGGTCCAGGTCGACGGTCTTCAGTCCTGCATGCGCCATCAACCATGCGCACACCTGCTCGGTGTGCGGGACAGGCATCTGGCAGGCATTGATGGGGGCTGACGACATAATGAAGTGATATCTGATAGGGCGAGAAGTATGGCTATTTGGAACTACCGAACAATGCCATTAGTTCGCCATAGCCCTGCCGGGAGTTAGCCGGGGGTATCGACTGGAAGTTATAGCGCTAGTTCCTGTACGAGGGAAATATAAATACAAAACATTGCTGAATGCACTGATTTAGAGCGTTGGCAGCCAATTGCCACTAGTTGCACATAGCCATACGCCTTAATTATTCACACACTTTCTCTTAAATAACCGGCAAGGAAAAACAGGCAAGCGTTTTACTGCGGCACTACGCGCGAAGGTGTGTCGCCGGGAAGGGATTTCTCCCCCCTCTTCCATAGTCAATGTCGCTTTTTCCCATGGGCGTGCCAGGAAGCTGATCGAACGACTATTTCGGCCTAACGATGCTTATAAAACGCTATTAGAGGCATTTAGCCACACCCCCTACCCCATTGCAAAAAGCCATCTGATTACAGTCAGTTGGACGTTAAGCAAGCCACGCGCTCGTCGCAAAACTGGCGAAAAAACGCACCAAATGCTGTTAACGCCCTGCCTTTACAGGCGAAGAAGCACGCCTAGACTCTCACTCGATTCAGCTCCCTGGATCATGACCAACACTGGAAAAGGATATTCAAAATGAACGCCTTCACTTCGGTAAATACCGTCACCACGCCCCTCACCATCAACTGCAACTCCGTGACCACGTATAACGGCGATCCCAACGAAACCACCAAGGTCACGTTCAACTACCAGAACAACCTGCTGTGGGCTACCCAAGTCAATAACACTGCCTCAACGCAAATTCTCGCCGCCGACGCCCCTGCCGGACCGGTGATCCTGCGCGCGGGCGCCAAGGTGACGCTGCAAAACGTCGGCGCGGGGTTCAGCATCCTGTTCACTGGCGTCATCGTCGACAGCGGTTCCGAGACGCCTTTCACCAGCACCAACATCGGTACATTCAGCCTTTCCTGATCCATACGGGTTCTTTAGCCAGACCCCATCCCTGAAGCCGGCGGACGCGCACGTACGCCGGTTTCATTAACGCAGTACGGGACATGGACGGTACCCTCGCGTGACAAAGCATCGGATGCTTTATACCCGGGTTTGCTGGTTAACACTGGGCGCGATTCTGGCAAGCATCCTGTGGGTAATGGCGACCGGCAGACATACGCCGACGGCTTTGCCTGATGGGTTCAGCCACACTTTTTCCAGCGTCGAGTACGCCTCCCTGACCTCGGGCTGCGCCGACCTCGTTCCCGCTCCTTCCGCCTCTTCGGCGACCCCGGCACCCTGCCTGCCAGGGCCGATACTGCTGCCCGGCATGAACGTCAGCCGTCAGGTGGGTCCGGTGCTGTTCGTTCTGGTCGTCGACAGTCGCGAGGCCCGGGTGAACGCCGAACTGTCCATGGGCGGCGCTGGCCTGACCGGGTTGAGCATGACGGCCGACACACCCACTGCCACCTTTGACCTGGCCAGCGATGGGCAACGCATACGTGGCAGCCTGGGCGCATTTTTCTGTGCCCCTCCGAACACTTCGCATGTGCTCGCCGACTTCAATATCGAAGGCACGCACGAGGACAACAAGGACAGCGCGCAAGCCTATCGCGGCGACCTTATCCGCTGGCAGAGCCCAACCACCAGCGTGATTGCCCACTACCGCCAACCCTTGTTGCCGGACCTGCAAGTGACCGTGGAACTGCTTGATCCCTACAAACCCGACAGCAGCAACGCGTTGACGGCCCAAGTGAGTTTCTACTACGCCACGAACCTGATCGACCGCTACACCGTCATGGCCACCGCCACCCCCGTGACCCTGCGCAAATCCAGCGTCGGGCCGGTGCATATCCAGGGTGGGGCCTTGTCGTTTCGTCCCGCCACCCAGGAACAGCGGGGGCAGCTCAGCCTCGATGGCACTTTCCAGTCCGGCCATAACCTGCCCAACCACTACGCCGGCAGCATCGCCGACTGGTCGTGGATTCGTGGCCGTGCCGACAATTGCAGGGGATAGACATGACCAGCCGCGCCACCACCCCATCCGACTATCAGCAAATTGCCAACAGCGCGGCCTATGCCCTGCCCGATGACAGTGGTTATGGCTGGCGCGGCTACGTGATGCCCCAAGGCACCCTACCAGCCGATTTGCCGGCCAGCCTGAGCCCTGCCGATGCGTTCGATAAGCAGGCCGGCCATTACCTGTTTGCCCCCAGCGAGCCGGTCAGCCTAAGCAGCGACCCGTCGGCGTTTGTCACCGCCCTCTATGCCTTTCTGTTTGCCGTCGAGCAGCGCAACTTCGTCGGCAGGGCGCTGCTCTGGTTGCCGGGCAGCAACCTGCCGGCGCCCAAACGCTTCAACGACTATGGGTTGCGCATCAGCCTGGGGACGTCCTGCCAAGTGCAGAACAACCTCAACATAAAGCTCGGCGATCGCCTGACCTTCTTCATCAACTTCGGCACCTTCGTCAAATACGATGCCGACCTCAACGCGTTGCGCCTGAAGTCCAGTACCGGGATCAGCATGGGCTTCAACGACAAACTGCAGGCAGACAGCGGCCTGCAACTGACTCCCCCGCAGCAGCCGTTGGCCTATGTACCGCTGGACGGTAGCCAGGCCGCAAGCCTGGTGTATGCCTTGACCTACAACCCTGTGGCTGCGCTGCGGTATTTCCAGACCGGCTTTGCCTATGTGGTCAACACCGGGAACGGCAACACCCTACTCAACTACCCGGTGTTCAACCCGATCGGCATGCCGGCCACGTTGAACATGGGCGGTGTCCTCGACCCGCTGGACCGGCTGAACCAGCACATCAGTGCGACGCAACTGGCCGCCGGGTTGATCCGAACCGGCCTGGCCTTCGCCGCTGCCGGCAGCACTTCGCTGCCCAGTCAATGGCGCAGCACTGCCGGCAACCCCATCAATCTGGTCCCGCTCAATGGCCTCGATGCCAATGGCTGGCCCCTGCCCCACGCGGCCAGCCTGGTGTTCTGTGATGACGGCGCGAGCTACAGCCTCACCCTGAGCGGTGACTATGGCTTGAGTGTGCCGACCCTTCCCGCCGCCGTCGGGCAATCGCTGTTGTGCGGCATCTTCGGTACCGAATGGCTGAGCTTTTCCAACTACAATCCTGCGGCCAGTCCCACTGAAAATGACCGCATACGCCTGCTCGCCGCTCAATCGGCGTATGCACCCATCTTCCCATTCCCGACCAGCAGCCTGGTGTCCCCCACCAGCGGCGCGGTCACCGCCCTGCTGACCGGCGACTACCGGACCTCCTGGAGCAGCCTGATTGCCGGCGCCTCCATCCCGGCCTACAGCGCACAGCCCGACGGCAGCCCGCTTTATGGCCAGGCCGCAGCCGCTGGCGACACCGTGATGCTGGCCCCCGCCGCGCCACGCACACCGCTCCCGCAAACCCCAGGCTTCGCCTTCCCCCTGGTGCCGTATGCCGGCATGACCAATACGACGGGCGTCAATCTGACCCAGTTCGAGAGCGAGATTCTTGCCGCCTCGCGCAAGAGCCTGATCAGCGCCGCCACCCTGCCGGGCAGGCGGGCCGCACGGCTCAAACGGCTGCAACGGGCCCCGGCTGGCGCGGCCGAAAAACCCGATCGGGCGACCACACCGCAAGGCTTGCTGGTGGACCTGGATCCGGACGGTATCGGCTACCGCAAAGTGCTGCTGGCACGCTCGAAATCTGCCGAGAGCATGCTGGATTTTGCCTTCGAGCAGCCCACCGAGGGGCTGCACGAGGCGCTGCAAACCAATCAGTTATTTCTCGTCGGCGTCAACCCGCAACCGTTTTTCACCCAGGGCGCAACGTTCAGCAACCACATGGAGATCGCCGACTGGCACTTCATCGCCAATATCGGTGCCGGCGTGCAAACCACCAGCTACCGCAACGTGCTGATCATGAAATATTGCAGTGGCAGCCTGAAAGAGCGCATCGACAATCCCAACCGCTGGACCCTGCCCGAGACGTTCTCGAAAACCGCAGATCTGGTGCCGGGGCTTGAGACCCTGGCGTACACCGGTTTGTCCCAGTGGCTGCAGGACTTCATCAGCGCCGCCGAGCTCAAGGCCGCCGCCACACCGGACAGCCTCTATGCGGACTTCGTCGCCCAGGTCAACGACCCCGAATGGAAAGGCTTTATGGTGCTCAATGCCGACCTGCCCTTGGACAGCCTCCCCGAGCAATTGGCCGGGATCGCCGCCGGCATCGATTACAGCCGCTTTCTCGCCCACCACTTCGGCGCCAGCGTCAGTCGCATCAGCCATCAGGACGACACCTTGGATATCCAGGGCATTTCCAATCTCTTTGGACTGATCGACTATCAGAACCCGGCTTATGAACAGGCCCGGGCCAACGGCGCGGACGCCGACATGCCCATCGCCCTGGCCACGACCGAAGGTTATGCCTTCAGCGTCCTCCAGCTCCAGGCACTGTTTCGTCAGTCCAGGCTGGTGACCTTCAACAGTCGTATCCAACTGAGCCTGGACCGCCTGTTCGGTTCAGCGATCCAGGCCACGCGACGCGCCGAAGATCCGAGTGCCGTAAATGCCATGGTCCTCGACGGCAGCGCCCTGCAACAAAACGACACCACCACCTATGTTTTCGAACAAAGCCAGAGCTACCTGTTCAACCTGGACAGCAACGTGCTGCCGGCCGCATCCGTCAATCGCATCCAGTTCAACACCCTGGGCAGCCCGGACAGCGGCGTCACCACCGCCAGTCGTTTCCTGATGTGGGGCAAGCTGGACTTCGCCCTGCTCGAGACCTCCTCCGGGCCATTCGACCTGTTGTCCTTTGGCAGCGAAGACGGCAGTGCGCGCAACGAGGGCCTGGCTTATACCAACCTGCAGATCGGCATGAGTTTTCCCAGCGCCACACCCAACGCCGTGAGCTTCAGCTTCGATCCCGGCAACCTGGGATTCGATCCGGTCACCAGCCAGGTTCGCGGCAAAAGCCTCTACAAGGGTTTGACCCTGCAGCTCAAGCAATTCATCCAGGCGCCGGAACAGAAGAAACCCGCGGATTACGGTTTTCTCCCGGTCCTGCCGGAGAACCTGTCGCTCAAGCCTATGTCCGGAGCCTGGTCGGGCATTGTCTACAAAGTCACCATGGGATCGCCCGGCGCCTTGGTCTCGGGCGCTGGTTTCGAGTCCGACCTGTTGGTTGCCTGGTCGCCCGACAGCCAGAGCACCGACGCCAACCCCATGCTCTTCGTTGGCTTGAGCCTGCCGGGTGCCGCGCCATCCGCCAGCGTGTTTTCCCTGCAGGGAATCATCAAGGTGTCCACCGGACCGATCAAACTGCTCTACCAGACCATCCCGGGGCAGCCCGATCCGCAAGCGAAATTCTTCAACCTGCAACTGACCGATATCGGCATCAAGATCCTCGGCATCGCCAAGTTGCCCCCGGGGGCGACCCTGCAGTTTTTCCTGTTTGGCGACCCTCAGTCCTCCGGCAGCCTGGGCTGGTATGCCGCCTACGTCAAAGATCCGGACAGCGACACCGAGCGCCTGCTGGCCCTGGCGCCGGATACGTCCACGCATCCGGCACTGACCGGGCCCTCGGAGATCGCCTCATGACGCGCGTCCTGTACTGGAACATCGAGAGCTTCGGCTATAACAAGATCCGCCCCTTGAGCACCAAGCGGAACCGCGCCGGGGCGTTTATTCCCGACCTGAACGCTGCCGACCGACTGGCGCTGATCCTGGCCCATATCACCGCCTTCAACCCGGACATCTTCGTGGTGGTAGAGACCGCCAGCGGCCCGAGCCACGGCCCAGGCTCACTGATTTCGCCAACCGGCGGCTGGCAAGGTTGCGTGGAGCTGTTGTTGCGCATCCGCAACCTGACCGGCCTTGCCTGGAACCTGGTGCCGCCCCTGGTGGTCGGCCAGGCCGGGCGAGCCGAGGGCGTCGCGGTGTTCTACAAACCGGTGATCCCGGCGGGCCCCGGCGTGGCGGCCGGCAGACGCTTGTTCACCGGCCCCAACGCCTGGTCACCAGCGGGCAATGGCATCAGCTTCAACCCCACCGTCTTGCCTGCGCCCGCCGCCGGCAATTACCCGCCGCTGCAGACCAACGCTTGTTTTACCGTCGCCGGTCGCGCTATTCCCCCTGCCGCCCTGAACCCCGGCAACCTGTCCGAAAGCCGGTGCGCGGCGCGGGTCGATTTCGTCGATAACCTCGGCGCGCCCCTCAACTATGGCGGCCTGCGCGAACCCTATATGGTGACGTTCTGTGAAACCGTCGACGGCCCGCCCGTGGTGGTGCAGCGCAACCTCACGCTGTTTGCCATCCATTCGCCGCCGCAGTACGTGGCGGCCAATGCCTACCTCAACGGTCTGGCCAACGTGCGTGACATCAGCGCCGCCCTGGGCGCGTTGGAAACCCGGGTCATCACCGGTGATTTCAATGTCAACCTGCTGAGCCAGACCGGCAATGATCCACTGCGCTACGCCCCGCTCACGGGCCTGGGGTACGCCCTGCAACTGCAGCCACCGGCTGCGGCCCCGCCTCCGGCCCTGGATGCCTACATGGGCTATTTCGCCACCCACCTCAAGAGCAAGAAATCGACGATCTTCTGGTCGACCAACGTGGGAGCCGTGCCTTATCCGGGTTACCGCTACATCGGCTCGTCGAGCAGCAGCAACCTGTATTCGATCGACAACATCCTGGTGCGTGGCGGCGCGGCCGGGAACTTCACCATCGCCAACACCGTGGTCGGCACGCCGCTGAATGTGGTCAACCCCGCGCCTGGCGGTGCGCCCGTGGGCATGGTGGCCATCGCCAGCGATTTCCAGGCGCCTCCGCTCGGCTGGCCGCCATCACCGGCGCCGGCATTCGCCGCTGGCGACCGGCAACGTTTCCGTGGCTGGCGAAACATGGGGCACATCCGCTCCACCAGCGATCACCTGGCCCTGTTCGTGACGGTCTGATTCAAGGAGAAGACAGATGGCCAACAACCCACTGAGCAACCTCGCCGCGGCACTGACTCGCGATGCCGGCGCCCCGATCCTCCTCACCCGTGACTACCTGATCGCAGGCCTGGCGGATGCCGGCGTCAGCGTTTCCGACAACCTGGACAGCGATCTCAACGCGGCCTTCCAATCGTCTGTCGCCGGGTTGTCGATCAGCCTGACAGCGCAAAGCGTGCAACCGCTGAACCCGACCAGCCAGACGTTCAAGGCCACGGGCGTCAGTGCGCGGTTTCTGCAGCAGGACGTGCAGCAGGGGCTGGTGCTGACCTTCGGCCTGAGCGGCATCGACGGCGCGCAGGCCCTGAGCCTGGAGATCGTCACCACGCCGGCCAGTTGGACCTGGTCCGACCTGTCGAGTTTTGCCACCGGGATTCCCTTCAAGTGGGCAGCGATCAGCAACGCGGTGTTCACCTTCAATGACAACCTGGGTCCCTGCCAGGGTTTTGCCGCCAACCTGACGCCGCCCGCCCAGCTCAGCAATGCGGTCGCGGTGGTGCAGGGCCTGGGCTTTCCAACCCTGGCCCTGCCCTTCAGCGGCAGCATGGATTTCGCCAAGGTCGACGGGATCGATATCTTCATGCCGACCACGACCCTGCAGGCGCCTTTCCTCGGCACGGACAGTGGCCTGAAACTGTTGTACCTGAGTGTCGATGCGCCGGTTTTCGGGTTGATCATCGGCCCACCGGAACTGCAGGACGGCGACGACCCGGCGCAAGCCTTCTACGACCAGCAGGTCAGCCTGTACCTGGGCCTCGACCTGAGCCTGACGGACCAGCGCGGTCAATCCATCGACTACCAGATGCGCGCCCTGGCCCAGATCAACAATGGCAACGCGTTCAATTTCTACCTCGGTCACAGCGACGACGGCAGCGCCCTGTTGACCCCGGCCACGGTCATCGGACTGCTGGACAACAAAGGCAGTTTCTTCACGGGAACGCCACCAGTCTTGCAGCAGTTTCTCTCCGGGATCGGCCTGCGTAGCCTCAGCCTCAGCGGCACCACCAGCCCCAGCCTGGCCCTGAGCAGCGCCAGCGTGACCTTGGGCGCAGACCCGACGGTGATCAATGCCGAGCACCCTTGGGTCCCCTTGCAGGACCCGACCAACCAGTTGGTTTTCGGCGTCACCGATTTCGAGTTGGTGTGGGGCATCAACTATCTTCCCCAGGGCAGTGCCTATAGTTTTCTGTTCCAGACCCAGTTCCTGTTGTTACCCGAGGTGTTCAAGGGCAAGACCACCGGAGAAAACGGCCTGTTCTTCGTCCAATTCAATTCCGACCTCCAGCTGCTTGCACGTTTTGACGGTACCGCCAATCTCAACGACCTGATTGCCGCGCTCACCCTGGGTTTGATCCGCATTCCCAAAAGCTTCGTCGATGCCTCGCTGTCCGACGTAGGCCTGAGCCTTGACGTGGGCGCCAAGAGCTATGCCTTCAACGCCGGCTTCGAACTGGACCTGAACCTGTTCACGCTCGACGGCCTGCCGATACTCTCGGTCACCGACGGTCAGCTCTATATCAAGGCCACCACCCCCACCAGTGCCAGCGGTGTCGCCAATACCGCGCCGGTCACCACTTACCAGGCAGGCATCGGCGGACTGGTCGGCATCGGGCCGTATTTCGCCAACGCCAGCATCGACTATGACGGCACCGAGTCCCCAGCCACCTGGACCGTCGCCGCACGGCTGGCGCAACCGGTGGATGTGCAACAGCTGGTCAGCCAATTCCTCAGCTTCGGTGGCGCCTTCACATTCCCCGATTTCCTGCCCGGCACCCTGCTGGTCGACACGCTTGAGGTGGACGCCACTCTTGCCACCGGTGCGACGCCGATCGACCGCTACACCGTCGCCGGTAGCCTGCGCTGGACCTTCAACCTGGGCCAGGCCTTCAGCGTCGACACCCTGGCCACCCTGAGCCTGAGCTACGACGCCAGCAAACCCGCCCAGCAGCAGTACAGTGGCAGCGCCACTACGCTGTGGGATTTCAGTTTCCTCAACGACAGCGTGCTGCTGGGCTATAGCTTTGCACCCGACAATCAGGGCAGCAATGCCCAATTGAGCCTGTCCTGGGAAGGCTTGACGGCGATTTATCAGGTCGACAAGAAAACCCTGACCTTCACCCTGAAAAACTGGAGCCTGGGGCGTCTGATCCAGAAACTCATGCAGTCCCTGGGCGACCCCTACTTCACGCTCGACTCACCCTGGGACGTGCTCAACCAGGTCTCCCTCGACGGCCTGTCGCTGGTCATCAGCCTGGAAACCAGCAACGGCAGCACGCCGACCATCGCCGCCAAATACACCCTGGCGAGCAAGATCGACCTGGGCTTCATGAGCATCGACGGCCTGGTGTTCGAGCGCAAGAAGGTCGACGGCGTCGACAAAATCACCCTGGGCATCGACGGCTCCTCTGTGTTCAAAGGCAACAATCCCGAGGAACAACAGGACTGGAGCAACCTGCTGGATCCCCAGAAAGGCCAGCCCGTGGACAAGCTGCCTTCGGTTCCGGGCCAAGGTACGGACTATTTCAGCCTACCGTTGCTGGTACTTGGCCAACGCGTGGCCATCAGTGGCTACGACAGCTTCGCTAATACCAAAGCGGTGATCGACGCCTTGAAAGCGGTGCCTTCAACGACCGGTTCCAGCAACCCGCTGAACCCTGGCGACAGCGGTACCAAGGGCACGCCGTACTACAACCGCAACAGCGACTGGCTGATCGCCGGGCAACTGTTGCTGCTCAAGACCGGCAAGGACTGGACCGTCGACCTGATGCTGGTATTCAACGACCCCAACCTCTACGGCCTGCGCCTGGCCCTTGCCGGAGAGAAGGCCAAGGCGCTGGGTAATCTGGTGCTCGACATCCTCTACAAGAAAATCACCGACGATGTGGGCGTCTACCAGATCGAATGGACCTTTCCCGACAGCATCCGCAACCTGAATTTCGGTGCGGTATCGATCGTGCTGCCGGAGATCGGAGTGAAGATCTATACCAATGGCGATTTTTTCATCGACATCGGCTTCCCCTACAATCTCGACTTCAGCCGCTCGTTCTCGATTAGCGCGATCGTGTACGGCGTGCCAGTGCTGGGTGCCGGTGGTTTCTACCTGGGCAAGCTCTCGTCGGTCACCGCGACCCAGGTACCGAAGACCACCCAGGGCACTTTCGACCCGGTGATTGTCTTCGGCCTGGGCCTGCAACTGGGCCTGGGCTACAACTTCGTCAAGGGGCCGCTCAAGGCCGGCTTCGCGCTGACGGTATTCGGCATCCTGGAGGGCACTATCGCCGCCTTTCACGCCTATCGCCCGTCCACCGCGCTGGTCACGGCCAACGGCAGTGTGCAGGACGACTACTACTTCAAGATCCAGGGCACAGTCGGGGTCATCGGCCTGCTCTACGGCAGCATCGACTTCGCGATTATTTCGGCGGCGGTCAACGTGCGCATCACCCTGTCGCTCTCGCTGACGTATGAGAGCTACATGCCAATTCCTATCGCCGCCCGAGCCACAGTGGAAGTCAGCGTCAAGGTCAAGATCGACCTGGGATTGTTCAGTTTCAGCATCAGCTTTTCATTCCATGCCGACGTCTCGGCACGCTTTGAGATCAATGCCCTCAACAGCGGCCCGGCCCCCTGGGCCGAGCCGACCGCGCTGCTGGCTCGCCAGGCTCGGCATCTGCAGCTCGCCGGCCAGCGACGGGCCGTCACACCCAAGGCAATGTCGGTGCCGCGCAGTGCAACCAAGCCGGCATTGAACCTGTACGCGACGCCGCAATTCACCGTGATGTGCAACGAAGGCGTGAACAGCTACAGCGGCCAGCAAGGTGCTTTCGTGTTCCTGTTGACCATGGACGCACCGTCCCCGACTCAACAGACACGGCAGGCGGTTGGCTCCAGTAGTTTCGAACGCTTGTGCGCCGATTACCTGCCGTGGCTGATCGGCACCCTGGGCTCAGCCAGAAGCGAGCAGGACACCCTGGCCGACATCCTCGGCACATTGGTGGACAAGGCCCTGCTGGAGGTGGATATCGAACGCCTTGCCGACCTGGCCAACCCGCCGTTCGGCATCAGCGAGTTGTTGACGTTCCTGTCGTCCTTCGACGTCAGCATCACCTTGCCCGACGCTGCCAACCAGGCGCAGATCAAGCAGGTGCTGGAGGCCGGCTCGGTGCTGTTCCCGGTCTTCGACGGCCTGTCCCTGAACGTCCCCCTGGCGAACGCCGGTAGCGCGACCCTGGACTTTCTCCAGTACGTGGGCACCAACAGCACCTATCGCAGCAACGTCGCGCAGTTATTCAAGGAACTGGCGGCCGTTGTCACGGCCAAGGATGAGCGCAGCGCACCGTCGCTGCGCGCTGCAGACGATGCCAACGAATCGATGGCGGCCGTGATTTTTACCGATGCCTTCATGGTTATCGGCCGGCAACTGTTGCAGGTCGCCCTCAATGCCTTTGACGACTACGCCTATGCCACGGCCAACGGCAACTCCATCGAGCAGATCCTGCAATGGACCAATGAAGCGCGTGGCAACAGCCTGACCCTCGACGATATTGTCCGGCCCAATGCCGAAGTCGCCTTGACCGATGGGTTGACTCTGAACATCCCTCTGCCCGCCTGTACCCTGCAAAGCAGCGACACCCTGGCAACCGTCGCACGGGCCTGGTCCGACAGCGCCGTGCCAGCCCGTTGGACGACCACTGCGGCGGGTTTGATCCTGGCCAACGGCAACTCGACGGTGATTGCCGCCGGTCAACTCATCAGCCTGATGGTGGGCAACGACATTCACCAATACACCACGGGCCCCGGAGAAACGTTCAACAGCCTGGCCAGGGCCCTGGGAATCGACCTGCCCGCACTGGCCCGGGACAGCGCGCTGTACATCATGGCCGACCTGCTGTTGCCGGGCCAACCGTTGCTGCTGCCGAGCCTGGCGTACCAGACCGCCACCGGCGACAGCCTGAACAGCAGCGGCGCACGCTTCGGCGTGAGTGCCATGGCCCTGTTCAGCGATCCGCTGTCCGGCAACGTCAGTGTCGGGCCGCTATTTGCCACGCAACAGATCACCCTGACAGCCCTCGATAGCCTCTTTACCCAGGACCTGTGGGCCGTGGTGGTGGGCACCGATCAACTGGCCCAATTGGCCGGCATGCTTTCGCGCTTTTTGGCCTATGGCCTGCGCCTGCCGTCAAACCCGGCGGGCATGGGCGGCCTGAGCCTGGGCGCGCAATTTCTCTACCCAAACAACCAGAGCGCCTATGGTCTCTATCAACTGACCGGCCAGCAGTTCCCCACGCCAACCGACCAGATGCCCGGGACTGACTTCCCCATCAGCCTGAGCCGGGACGCCAGCAGCCATGGTGTCGACTTGTCGTTCGTAACGATCGCCGGCGGCAGCAGCGGCTCAATGAACCTGAATGAGGCCTACAGCAACCTTTGCGTGGTGCTGGCCTACGCGCAACGAGGCAAGTTCCAGCCAGCACCGAGCATCAGCCTGCTGCCGACCGTTGCCCGCAGCCCGAAAGACTATGCGGTTAAAAGCATCTCCCTGTGGTCGACCGCTGACCTGCAGCAGTTGCGTGACCTCTGCCAGCCGAACCTGCGAGCCTCAACCGAAGAGGCGCCCAGCGTGCAACCGATACTCTGGTCCCTGCCGGATGGCCTGGTCAGACTGAGCAACCAGCGGGTGGGCTGTCTCGCCCCGCAGCTGCCTGATCTCTCGCAGCAACTGCCCTACTTGCCGGCCTTCACTCCGTGGGAAGTTTCAACCGACCCCGCGACCCTCGAAACCACCCGCCGCGAAATAGCCTCCTACAGCTACGCGACGCGGGTGGACTTCACCATCAAGCGGCTGCCCCAGGCCCAGCCCGGCGTCATTGCCAGCGATGGCAGCAGCCTGGCGTATACCTACCAACTGCTCGGCCCTTCGGCTACCGATGCGCAATTACTGGAGCGCCTGTTGAGCGCGGTGAGCGAGCTGGGTACGTCAATCATCAGCGGCCAGTTCCTGCTGATGCCCCAGGGCAATGCCAAGGCCAGCAACCTGCTGAGTCAGGCACAGAGCGACTTCCTCGCGTTCCTGACGCAGACCAACCTGTCGACCGAAACCAACCCGCCACCCGACTTGATGACCCCGCGCACGGCCGACGACGCGGGGCCGCGTGGCATCCTCAATCCCCCCCAGGAAGTGGTAAAACTGCTCTGGGAACTGTCTACCGTCCGTTCGGGCGGCTACTACTTGAGCTATTACGACGTGATCGCCGCCAGCGGGTTGCCCGATGGGATTTTCGACGACAGTGGCACGGCGACCCTGACCCTGGTAATGACCTATCCACGGGGTGCCCTGCTAGGCCGCCTGTGCAACTTCATCAATGCCTTTGTCACCACCGATACGGTGATCCAGCAAGGCAGCCACATGGCCCTGCGCTCGGCCAGCACCGCCGGTGTCAGCCAGCCGACCCGCGCCAGTGACAGCCTGGAAAGCCTGGCGACGTTCTACGGTATCGGCTCCGGACGCATTGCCGAACTCAATCCGGGCGCGACACTGACCACGAACGCACAAGTACCGATAGACGGCATCATTCACTTGGTGACACCGGCCGATTCCAGCGCAGGCAATGGCGTGCCCGCGGCAATCCTCGACAATCTGGCCCGCTACTACTCGGTGGGGGTACGGCAACCGGTCAGCACCGCGCAGATCGCGGCCCTCAACCCCGGCGTCAGCGCCGCCAGCACCGTGGCGCTGTTCATCCCGGCACTGGTCTATGTCGTTGACGGCAGCCTTGCACCGGGCAACAGCCTGCGGTCCCTGGCCGACTACTACGGGCTCGATCTCGATGCACTGGCGGTCGGCGCCGAGCGGGTAGTCGGGCTGCTGGTGAGCGGCAGTGCATTGACGCTGGATACCCGGACCTTCGATTTGCAAGCGGTGTTCAATCAAGGCAATGCCGCTTTCAGTGTCCTGCGTGACAACCCGCCACCGGTGGATTCCCCGAGTGTGGACCCGGACGGTTATGCCAGTGCCTACCTGTACAACCTTTACTCGGTGCTGAGTGCAGGCATCGACGGCTCGCCCTGGTTCAGCGCCAGTGACCTGGCCCTGCCCTTCGGGCCACAGCGGCCGGACGTTGGAGCGGATGAGCTCGAGGCGCAAATCCATCGTCGAGCCATGCGCAACCCGCAGAGCCGGCGCGAGGCCCTCAACGCCCTGGCCGAGGACAGCCAGTACTTCTATCAGCAAACCCTTGGCCTGGCCCGGCGCGCCACCAGCAATGCCGCCCCGCAGCCGGTGGCCCCAGGCCTGCCGTCCGCCGCCGACAACCCCTATCGAGGTGTGGGCAGCTTCGCCCAGGTGAACCTCTCCTGGCTGGACATCTTTGGCAATATCACCGTGACGCCCTTCCAGCAGCCACCGGCCGGCTACAGTGGCAGCCTCAACCATCCTCCGCTGCCGTTGCGCTACAACGATCGCCTGATCGCCCTGTCGGCCTGGCCCAACACCCGCGCCTTCTACACCTATGAAGCCGCTGCCGGCGGCGTGCAACTGGTTATCCACCTGAGCCTCGACACCTCCAGCTACGACCCGGCCGGCGGCGGCGACATCAAGGTCCAGGCCGGTAAGGATCTGGAGATGTTCAGCCTGATCTACTACCAACTGAATCAGTCCTACCAGGACTTGAACCTGCCCTGGTGCAACGGCCGCGCGGTCAGCGTGGAACTGGTCAACAGCCTGTTCGCCCAGCCGCTGAGCCAGCTTGACGTCAGCCAGTCGCAGCCGTTGCTGGACTACATCAACGGAGTGATTCTGTACCTCGGGCAATTGATCCAGGGCGCCACTGCAGCACCACCCGCTACCGTGCGCCTGTGCCTGGCAGTGGATATCGATAACCTCGCGTCCGGCTCGATCCTGCCCCTGAGCCTGACCCTCAGCCTGCGGCGGGCCTCGACCCTGGTGGCGCCGGATGTCGCCGGTCTGGCAGGCGGCGTGGCGGTGACCACTACGCTGCTGCCGGTCCCCGATCCAGTGACCGCCAGCACCAGTGGATATAGCGTGTTCGCTGCAGCCTTCGAGGCGCTGTTCCTGCGCCCCGGCGCCTGGCTGACACGGGTCGGCAGCGGCACCGCAGACCCCGGCAGCACGCCGGACGGACGCAGCCAGACGCTGTGGGCCGTCCGTTTCGCCGAGCAGGACGGCGCGGCAGGTATTCGCTACCGCATCGATCCGGTCCCAGGCTACTTCGCAGCCCGGCCGATCGCTAACAGCCTGACCTCCGACAGCGTGCAGATCTACCCCACCTACCGGCCGGACCAGCCGTTCCCTGGCGATGACCTGGCGACACTCAACCTCACGGGCGTCGATCAGAACCTCTGGTTCGAAACCGCCCTCAAGGCCATCGACGGCTTCCTGTCACCGACCTATGCCCCCTCGGTGTTCCTGCTCGACACCCTGCTGGGCAGCAAGGACCCGCTCAAGGACGGTTATCTCGGCAAAATCCTCAGCGCCAAACAGGTGCTGGCTGACGATATCGCGTCCACCCTGGAACCGGTGCTATCGGCAGGTCCGCAAGACGGGGCAACCCTGGCCGCCGCGGCTGAAAAACTGCGCCAGAGCTTGCTCAACCAGCTGTACTCGGCCTACAGCACCACCGCTATCGTCGGCTTCTGCGTGCAAGGCAGCGCCACCGACCAAACGTTGTCGCTGTACGGCCAGCCGACCGTTTCGGGTTCCAGTCAGTCAACGCCCGGCACAGGGAACGACAACTACGCCTTCGGCAGCGGGCGCATTCGCTTGCAGGCTTCGGTTGGCGAAAGCGCCCTTGCGTTTGTGTTCAATTCGCGCAACGAGGCAGCAAGGAGCTATGTACCACTGGAACTGGCGTTGCAGGTCAGTCACCTGGAACACGACATGCGCAGCGTCCCGGGGATCAGCGGCTACGCCCAATCGAACTGGATTTCATTGATCTGCGGGCCATTGCTGATCCCCTTGGCCGGGGGGCAGACCATGAACCTGCCGGTGCTGCTGCGAGCCTTGCCTGAACCACCGACGGTCCAGAGCCAGACCGCGACAGCCTGGGCACAGCCGGCGCAAAGTGCTTCGGACCTGAGCAAGTGGACTTATGCCTTTGACTCCCTGGTCCGGGGTGCCGCCCAGGACAGCCTCAACGTCGCCATAGCCCTGAACACCCCGACAACCAACGGCGCGTTGCGCAGCACCGGTAAAAGCCTGGTCGCGGCATTGGCCCAGTTCGTCACTGTTTACCCGAGCATCGAAGTGGCCATGCAGCAAAACCTCACCGGGATCAATGTCAGCCAGCCGACCGAGCTGCAAATCGCTGCGGCCCAGCATGCGGTGGCGGCCTTCGTGTACATCGTCAAGGAGGTCACCGATGCCTACCATGCCTGGGCCAGTCCGATCCGCAGTAAAACCGCGTTTGTGCCTCCCCAGGCCCTGACATGCGCCTTCAGCCAAGTGCTCGCCGGGGTGATGGTCGACGGTCAAGAGGTAGCCGAGACCCTGCTGCTGGACATGACCATCAACGATGTGGCGGCCAGCTACGATCCAGGTACCGGCCGAATCAGCGCTACCCTGGCGCAATGGGGCGAGGTCAGCCTGCCGGCGCCACGGGTGGAAATAGATCCGACGCAGTACGAGGCGGTGAGTGTCATCGATCCGGACATCCCCGGGGCGGTCGCCTACCGTTATCGCCTCAAGAATGTGGTGCCGGCAAAATGGCTCGATTATGCGCAAGCGCTGCTGGTCAACGAGCGCCGCACCAGCCTGCCGGCCCTCAACGTGTTCGATCATCAGGACGCGTGGGCTTCGCTGTCGGTGGAGCGCAACCGCATCCTGTTCCCCGCCGCGCAGATCGGCACCTTGCACACCAACCCGCTGTTCCGCTTCTCCACACCGGTCGTGCGTTTTGTCGACAGCATCAGCCCCCACATCATCCAGGACAGCTTTTCCCTGGACAGCCTGCCAGTGGCGAAGGCGAGTCTGGAGGATTACTTGAATGTGTTTTTTGCCGCCCTGGGTTCAGGCAGCAACGGCACCACGGTCCAGGTGGGCATGGAGGGGCGCTACAGCTACGACATCGCCGGGCAGGGAGTCGTCGCGCGCACCGTGCTGCCGGCCGCGCTGATGTTGCCGGTGAGCACTTCGCTGAACACCCCGCCCGCCTTCATCAGCACGTTCAGCCAGGCCATCGATCGCTGGCGCCTGGCCGAAAAAGTCACTGTCCAGGGCAACGCCCGGGTCGAGCTGACCCTGCGCGCGTTCAGCGCCGACGATCCGACCCAACTGGCACAGGGAGCATTGCCCTCAGACAACCAGCCGCCGTTGCTGAGCATCGAAAATCTTTGGTTATCGGCCAACAAGGTTCCCCCGGAACAAGGAGGTCTATGAGGCAAAAACGCTGCTGACCAGGCAGGTCACTTTCAGCGGAGCAACGAGATGGTCATGAACCTGGCGTCGAGGCCATCCAGCTAGAACGTCCTGCCTATTGCGTCAAGTGGCGAACAGATCAGCAAGCGCAGGCGGAATGCCGTCTCTGTTGAAGTCCTTCAAGCGCTCACGCTCTTGCTCAGTGGAGTGCGCTGGGGTTTCCTGCTCGGGCTCTTTCTTCTTTTCTTCAGTCATCGCTATATCCTCTGGGTGGTAGCTGTTTCGGCACCTAGTGGAATC
Organism: Pseudomonas sp. R4-34-07; assembly: GCF_003852375.1. NCBI lineage: Bacteria > Pseudomonadati > Pseudomonadota > Gammaproteobacteria > Pseudomonadales > Pseudomonadaceae > Pseudomonas > Pseudomonas sp. R4-34-07. Next base: position 3,837,778 of record NZ_CP027760.1, read on the forward strand.
AGCAGTTCAAATCAATCCACTTGTAGTGGTCAACTAATCCCGGACACGACGTTCAGCTTTTCTTCGGCCCGAGCTCGCGCCAGCCCTCCGTTGAACGGATGCGGTCGAGTCCAGTTGTATCAATGCATCAAGAGGTTTTTAGCCGAAGTCGTGTCCTGACTTCAAATAGGTTTTCGCCCACTCACGGTAATTGTCCGAGAGTGTGTATTTAGAAAGCAGATCAGGAAGCGAAAGCTCGCTTCCCTCTGTGCCGCTTTGTTCGCGCAGCGCCTCGTAACTCGCTTTGATTGCGGCCAAAAATGGAGCATGCCCATTGACCACGATCCTCACATTGGCTGCGCTCAGTTTCTCAACATCGCTCAGTGCCGGGTTTCCATAATTGATCAGCATGATCGGCACGCAAAGATGCGAGGTGAGTGCCTCCAAATGTTGGAAGTCCTTTACTCCGACAAGGCAAATCGCGTCAGCCCCAGCCTTTTGATAGGCCGTGGTGCGTGCAATGCAGTTTTCCAAAGTGGTAACGGCCGCATTCGTACGGGCGATGATGCTGAGGGCATCATCTGAACGGGCAAACCGCGCAGCGTAAATCTTGCTTGCGGCTTCTTCCATTTCGATAAGTACGTGCGACTGCTCGTCGTATCTGGCCGGTAGGTGGGTGTCTTCCAGCGTCAGGGCAGCAACACCGGCTTTCTGCAGCTCGGTCACTGTTCGCATTACATTGAGTGCGTTACCAAACCCATGATCAGCATCCCCAATGATTGGGATCTGGCTGGCCCGACCGACTCTGGAAACCTGCTCGACATATTCATCAAGCGTGATCAGAGAAATGTCCGGAGCTCCGAGCACTTGAAGCGAGGCGACGGAGCCACCTTGAATGGCAACTTCAAAGCCAAGGTCGTATGCCATACGAACCGAGATAGGATCGAACACGGAAGCAGCAAATTTGCAGATGGTTCCCTGGAGTAAATCACCAAACGCCTCGCGCAGTTCATGATGTGATCGCTCAATCATTTTTGGCTCCATCAAGTTCTTACAAGTAATTTATTTTTCTCATTCGAGTTGAACGAAACCTGCAAGGCACTACCGGTCATATCCGTTTCTAAGGCGAGCTGACCGGCTCTCTTTGCAGGCTATTTCTGCGCCAGCAATGCCTTCCTGGCCGTCTTTTCGTGTTTCATAGCGGCAATCTCCCGCTCGCAGGCTTCGACGTCAAAGGAGTTGTCCCATTTGGCAATGGCGAGGGTGCCGATACCGTTGCCGATCAGGTTAGTCACGGCTCGCGCTTCGTTGAGGAATCGGTCGATGCCCAAAAGCAGGACAAGGCCTACCAACGGAATGGAGTGGATGGTTGTTAGCGTTGCCGCAAGGGTTATGAACCCGGCACCCGCTACGCCAGCGGAGCCTTTTGAGGTCAGCAGGAAGACACCCAGCAGAATCATCTGATCCATAAACGTCAGGGGCGTATTGGTTGCCTGTGCGATAAAAATCGCCGCCATGGTGAGGTAAATGCAGGTGCCATCTGCATTGAAGGCATATCCAGTGGGTAGCACCATGCCCACCACTGACTTCTTGCAGCCGAGCTTTTCAAGTTTCACCATCATTCGCGGAAGCACAGCCTCGGTTGAGCAGGTGCCAAGCGTGATGAGAATTTCATCTTTGAAATAACGCAGAAATTGCATCAGCGGCATGCCCGACCATCTGGCAACCGCTCCCAGTACGACCACGATAAAAATCAAGGTGGTGATGTAGAGCGCGACCAGCAACTGGCCGAGTGACAGCAAGGTACCAATGCCGTACTTGCCTATAGTGAAAGCCATCCCGGCGCCGGCACCAAGGGGAGCCAGGCGCATCACCATTGCCACGATCTTGAACAGCCCTTGCAGAAACAAGTCGATGGTATTGATCAGCGGTTTGCTGGTTTCGCCCATTTGAACGAGGGCAACGCCCATCAATACCGAAATCAGAATGACCTGAAGCATGACGCCATTGGAGAATGCGCCAATGAAGGTGCTCGGGATGATGTTGAGAAAGAAATCGATAGTGCCGCCCTGTTCACTGGCGGCTTGGCTGTACTTGGCGATAGCGCTGGCATCAAGCGTGGTAGCGTTGATATTCATCCCGGCGCCTGGCTTTACGACATTGACCACAATAAGGCCGATGACCAGCGCAATGGTTGAAAGGATTTCAAAGTAGAGCAGCGCCTTGACGCCGATCCGCCCGACCTCCTTGATGCTGCCCATCTTGGCGATACCCACCACGACAGTACCGAAAATAATCGGCGCCAACAGCATTTTGATGAGTTTGATAAAGCCATCCGCAAAAGGTTGAAGCCTGGCTCCGAATTGCGGTTCAAAGTGACCAATTGCAGCGCCGATGACGATACCGATCAGCACCTGCACATACAGCTGGCTGTACCAGCGGGACTTGGACATTTCCACGGTAGCACCTCATTTTATTTTTGTGATGGGCATGTGGTTTGGCGTCAGTAGATGACGCCTGAGTCTGCGGCCCCTTTAAAAGGAACCGCAGATCGGGGTTGATCAGCCTTCGCCTAACTCGCGCATGACTGCGTACAAGGCGGACTTGGCTTCGAAACCAACACCTGGAATATCCGGCAGGCCGACATAACCATTTTCCACCTTGATTCCGTCGGCAAAGCCGCCGAAAGGCTGGAACACGTCGGGGTAAGATTCGTTGCCACCCAGGTGCAGACCGGCTGCGATGTTCAGGGACATCTGGTGGCCACCGTGCGGAACTACGCGGCGGGAAGACCAGCCCATTTCTTCCATCACTTTCAGGGTGCGCATGTACTCCACGAGCCCATAGGACAGCGCGCAGTCGAACTGAAGAAAGTCGCGATCAGGGCGCATGCCGCCGTGGCGCAGAAGGTTACGAGCATCCTGGTGGGAGAACAGGTTTTCCCCGGTCGCCATAGGCAGCTCATAGTGATTGGCAAGCTCAGCCTGAAGTGCGTAATCGAGCGGGTCGCCGATTTCCTCGTACCAGAAGAGGTTGTACTTCTTGATGGCTTGCGCGTAAGCAATACCGGTCTGAAGATCGAAACGCCCGTTGGCATCGACCGCCAGTCGACGACCGTCCCCTACCACTTCGAGTACCGCTTCGATGCGGCGGATATCTTCGTCCAGTGGCACTGCACCGATCTTCATTTTAACAACGTCGTAGCCACGATCCAGGTAGCTCTGCATTTCTGCTTTGAGCTTGGTCTGGTCTTTGCCAGGGTAATAATAGCCACCTGCTGCATAGACCCAGACCTTGTCATCGGCCACGCCGTTACGGTAACGATCAGCCAGCAGGCGATAGAGAGGTTTGCCTTCGATCTTGGCGACGGCATCCCATACAGCCATGTCGATAGTGCCAACTGCTACTGAGCGCTCACCGTGACCTCCAGGCTTTTCGTTGGTCATCAGGGCTTTCCAGATGGCAAACGGATCCAGGTTGTTGTTTTCATGATCGACGAGTGTGTCTGGATCAGCTTCGGTGATACGCGCCAGGAAGCGATCACGCATCAAAGCGCCTTGACCATAGCGACCGTTGGAGTTGAAACCGTAGCCGATGACAGGTTTACCATCGCGAATTACATCCGTGACAACAGCGACGACCGAGCAGGTCATTTTGGAGAAATCGATATAGGCGTTGGCAATTGGGGAGGCAATAGAAACAGTTTTTTCGCGGATGTCTACGATACGCATAACGGGTTCCTCTTGTTGTTTGTGGCCACACGTTATGCTTTGCGATGACACCCGCCCAATGCTATTAATGCCGCGCCCTATGCACAGGAGGCATTGCCCTTGGAACTCGTTTGGCTTGAGGATTTTTCAGCGCTTGCGGAATACGGCAGCTTTGTTAGGGCGGCTGAAGCACGGCATGTTACGCAGCCAGCATTCAGTCGCAGAGTGCGCTCATTAGAGAATTGGATGGGGGTACAGCTGTTCGTTCGCACGCCTCAAGGTGCGACCTTGACCGAAGCAGGGAGGCAAATTCTGCCAAGTGCTCAGGAGGCCGCCAGGCGCTTGTACAGGATGCGCAACGAAGCTCAAGAAGTGGCGGGAATGGCCGCTAAATCGCTGCAATTCGCTGCAACCCACTCCTTGTCGTTTACATTTTTTCCAAGGTGGCTTCGAAGTGCAGAAAACGGCGCCCCAATCGAGGCTGTGCAATTGCACTCGGATAGTATGGCTGTCTGTGAGCAAATGCTAATACATGGACAGGTTCAGTTTCTGCTCTGCCACCGCCATCCCGACGTTCCCCCCTTACTGGCTCCTGACCAGTTCATGGGTAAGAAAGTTGGAGAGGATGTTCTCGTTCCTTTGGCGAGTGCTTCTGCCAACTTCGGCACCTCCCCAGCGGCATTGCCATATCTGGCTTACAGCCAGGAGTCAGGATTGGGGCGCATAGTCGCTCACCGACTGCGTGGCAAGGAAGATTACCTTCACCTCAAACCACTTTTCAGCAGCCACCTCGCGGCAGTTCTGATGTCCATGGCACTGGAAAGCAAAGGAGTTGCATGGCTGCCCAAAAGCCTCACCGAGCAAGAAATACTGGATGGCCGCTTAGTCAGAGCACTCGACGAAAGCTGGGATATCCCCTTGGACATTCATCTGACCCGTCCAATAGCGCCACTCAGTCAATCTGCCGAAGAATTCTGGGCGAGGATGGGCGGCTAGATCCATTTAGCTACCTATAGTTCTCATTCATCAATGGCATTCTAGTGGCTAACAAAACCAGATACGTCACGTATTCGTGAAGTATCTGATCACTGAATGGCCATTGTTTGAAGTCAGTAACCTGATTCATCAGATTATCGCCAAATTGAACCCAGACCTAGTCCAGGTGCAAGGTATCCGAGGTGCTATTCAGTGCGTCGGCCACCTGTCCTTTGCGCGGCTGATCGATTTACAGATAACGGTAGGGCCTTGGGTAAACATCGAGTGGTACTTCCTGCCCCCTGTCTCATGCCTTCCCAGAATCTATGCGCCAGCTAAGATTCCACCTAGAGCTAGCGGTTTTGCAGGGGTGAAAACCAATAAAAATAAAAAAGGGTCGCGAGATAAAATCTCGCGACCCTTTGAAATATATGGTCGGGACGGAGTGATTCGAACACTCGACCCCTAGCACCCCATGCTAGTGCGCTACCGGACTGCGCTACGCCCCGACTAGGCGTGTTACTGGGTTTGCTTCTTAACGAAGCGAACCGGAATATACCGCAAGCTTTTGAAATGTGGAAGTATTTTTAAAGCTTGAATCACTTCTTCAGCACCACCAGCACATCTTCGAGTTCGGAGATCATCTGGCGGATCATTTGCTTGTATTGGGTGGTGTCGTCTTTGGCTTCATCACCGGACATGCGCTGGCGTGCGCCGCTGATGGTGAACCCCTGGTCGTACAACAACGCGCGGATCTGTCGGATCATCAGCACATCCTGGCGCTGATAATACCGACGGTTCCCAGTGCGTTTGACGGGGTTGAGTTGAGGAAACTCCTGCTCCCAGTAGCGCAGCACGTGCGGTTTTACCGCACACAGCTCGCTGACTTCACCGATGGTGAAGTAGCGTTTGCCCGGGATGACGGGTAGTTCGTCGTTATGACTTGGTTCCAGCATAAGCCTCAACTCGGGCCTTCAACTTCTGCCCTGGACGAAAGGTGACCACACGGCGAGCCGTGATCGGGATTTCTTCTCCCGTTTTTGGATTGCGGCCAGGCCGCTGGCGTTTGTCCCGCAGGTCAAAATTGCCGAAACCGGACAATTTGACCTGTTCGTTGTCTTCCAGAGCGTGCCTGATCTCTTCAAAAAACAGCTCGACCAATTCCTTGGCCTCGCGCTTGTTCAGACCCAACTCTTCGTACAGACGTTCCGCCATCTCAGCTTTCGTCAAAGCCCCCATACGTCACTTCCTTAACGTGGCGTTCAACCTTTGTTCGAGCGAGGTGAGGATATTTTGTGTCGTGGTATTCACCTCATCGTCATTAAGAGTGCGCGATGGATGCTGCCAGGTCAAGCCAACCGCAAGGCTTTTTCTATGCGGATCAATGCCTTTACCCTGATAGACGTCAAATAGCCTGAGGTCTGTCAGCCATTCCCCTGCATTTTCACGGATTACATCCAGAACGGCAGTGGCGGCGACTTCACGATCGGCAATCAGGGCCAGGTCGCGGCGCACTTCAGGGAAGCGTGAAAGCTCGCTGAATTTAGGCATTTTGCCCGAAGCCACTTCAGCCAGCACCAGCTCGAAAACGAAGACTGGTCGGTCCAGCCCTAGGGTTTTCGACAGTTCCGGGTGAATGGCACCGACGAAGCCGACCAAACGACCTTCGCGCTCGATACGCGCCGTCTGGCCTGGGTGCAGTGCAGGGTGTTTGCCTGGCAGGAACGTGAAGGCGTCCAGCGCACCGGCAAAGCCCAGTACCGCTTCCACGTCAGCCTTGACGTCAAAGAAGTCCACGGCATCGCGGCCTTGTGCCCAACCTTCCGGCAGGCGGCTACCGCAGACCACACCCGCCAGCATCGGCTCTTGCTTCAAGCCATCGAGCTGACCGACAAAGCGCAGGCCGCTTTCGAACATGCGCACGCGATCTTGCTGACGGTTCAGGTTGTGGGACAACGCCTTGATCAACCCTGGCCACAGTGACGAACGCATGGCCGCCATATCGTTGGAAATGGGGTTGGCCAGCAACAGCGGCTCGACACCTGGATTGAACAGCTCGAACTGCTTTGGATCGATGAAGCTGTAAGTCACCGCTTCCTGATAACCACGGGCAACCAGCAGGCGACGCAGTTCCGGCAGATGTGCACGGGCTTCAGCTTTCGGCTGCGGGGCCAGACGCGCTTGCGGGTAACGAACCGGCAGGCGGTTGTAGCCGTACAGGCGGGCCAGTTCCTCGATCAGGTCGACTTCCAGGCTGATATCGAAGCGATGGCTTGGCACTTCAACGTGCCACTGCCCTTCCCCACCCGCAGAAATGGCGAGGCCGAGGGCCGATAGCAGTTGCTCAATTTCGGCTGGCTCGATCACCAGGCCGAGCATTTGCTCAACGCTTTTGGCGCGCAGCGTGATTGGCGCAACGGACGGCAGGTACTGTTCGCTGACAGTCTCGGTGATCGGGCCGGCTTCGCCACCGGTGATTTCCAGCAGCAGGCCAGTGGCGCGCTCCATGGCTTCACGGGCCAGTTTCCAGTCCACGCCACGCTCATAGCGGTGCGACGCATCGGTGTGCAGGCCGTATGAGCGGGCCTTGCCGGCGATGGCGATCTGGTCGAAGAACGCGCTTTCAAGGAAAACGTCGCGAGTGGTCGCCGATACGCCGCTGTGCTCGCCACCCATTACGCCGGCAATCGCCAAGGCACGGGAGTGGTCGGCGATGACCAATGTGTCGGCGCGCAGGCTGACTTCCTGGCCGTCGAGCAGTACCAGCTTCTCGCCTTCCTCTGCCATGCGCACGCGGATGCCGCCATTGATTTCGGCGAGGTCAAACGCGTGCAGCGGCTGGCCCAGCTCCAGCATCACATAATTGGTGATATCGACGGCCGCATCGATGCTGCGCACGTCAGCGCGGCGCAGGCGCTCGACCATCCACAGCGGAGTCGGCCTGGACAGGTCGACGTTACGGACCACACGGCCCAGGTAACGTGGGCAGGCGTTTGGCGCCAGCACTTCAATCGAGCGCACGTCGTCGTGCACGGCAGGCACGCTGGCAACCACCGGGCGGGTAACAGGCACGTTGTAAAGCGCGCCCACTTCACGGGCCAGACCGGCCAGGGACAGGCAATCGCCACGGTTCGGGGTCAGGTCGACCTCGATGCTGGCGTCTTCCAGCTCCAGGTAAACACGGATGTCCTGGCCCACTGGCGCGTCGCCCGGCAGTTCCATCAAGCCGTCGTTACCCTCGCCTACCTGCAGCTCGGCCTGGGAGCACAGCATGCCGTTGGACTCGACGCCGCGCAGCTTGGCCTTCTTGATCTTGAAGTCGCCCGGCAGTTCGGCACCGATCATGGCGAACGGAATCTTCAGGCCCGGGCGCACATTGGGCGCTCCGCACACGACCTGGAAGGTTTCGGCGCCATTGCTGACCTGGCACACCCGCAATTTGTCGGCATCCGGGTGCTGCTCGGTGCTCAGCACCTCGCCCACCACCACGCCGCTGAATACACCGGCGGCCGGGGTAACGCTATCGACCTCAAGACCGGCCATCGACAGACGCGCAACCAGCGCGTCGCGATCTACCTGCGGGCTTACCCAGCCACGCAGCCATTGTTCACTGAATTTCATCCTGCTCTCCTAAAGATTCGTTACGACTAGCGAAATTGCGCGAGGAACCGCAAGTCGTTGTCGAAGAACAGACGCAAGTCGTTCACGCCGTAACGCAGCATGGCCAGACGCTCAACGCCCATGCCGAAGGCAAAGCCCGAAAACTTTTCCGGGTCGATCCCGGACATGCGCAGCACGTTAGGGTGGACCATGCCGCAGCCCATCACTTCCAGCCAGCCGGTCTGCTTGCACACGCGACAGCCTTTACCGCTGCACATCACGCATTCCATATCGACTTCAGCGGACGGCTCGGTGAACGGGAAGAAGGACGGACGGAAACGCACCGCCAGCTCTTTCTCGAAGAACACCCGAAGGAACTCTTCGATGGTGCCTTTGAGGTCGGCGAAATTGATATCGCGATCAACCAGCAGGCCTTCGACCTGGTGGAACATCGGCGAATGGGTAATATCAGAGTCGCTCCGGTACACACGGCCTGGGCAGACGATGCGGATCGGCGGCTTGTTCGCTTCCATGGTGCGGACCTGTACCGGCGAGGTATGGGTGCGCAACAACATGTTCGCGTTGAAATAAAAGGTGTCGTGCATCGACCGGGCCGGGTGATGGCCTGGGATGTTGAGCGCCTCGAAGTTGTGATAATCGTCTTCGACCTCAGGGCCTTCGGCAATGCCGTAGCCAATGTGGGTGAAGAACTGTTCGATACGTTCCAGAGTCCGGGTGATCGGGTGCAAACCGCCCGAGGCCTGGCCACGGCCAGGCAAGGTCACGTCAATGGATTCGGCGGCGAGCTTGGCCGCAAGATCGGCCTCCTCGAGCGACGCCTTGCGCGCATTGAGAACCTCGGTGACGCGCTCCTTGGCAACGTTGATCAGCGCACCGACCTGCGGGCGCTCTTCAGCCGGCAAATTCCCCAGGGTCTTCATCACCTGAGTCAATTCACCCTTTTTACCAAGGTAGTGAACCCGGATTTGCTCCAGGGCATTGATATCTTCAGCGCTTTGCACAGCCTCAAGAGCTTGAGCGACGAGCGCGTCCAGGTTTTCCATGTACAGACTCCAGATACAAAATAGGGGAAGAGCTTGAAGGCTCTTCCCCTATTTATGACGTTTACCACCTTGGGCTACAGGAGTAACCCAGGGTGACTGTCGGGGGTACTTAAGCCAAGGAGGCTTTAGCTTTCTCGACAATCGCAGCAAACACCGCTTTTTCGTTCACGGCCAGTTCAGCCAGAACCTTACGGTCGATTTCGATGGACGCTTTTTTCAGGCCAGCGATGAAACGGCTGTAGGACAGACCGTTAACACGTGCACCAGCATTGATACGAGCGATCCACAGGGCGCGGAACTGACGTTTTTTCTGACGACGGTCACGGTAGGCGTATTGGCCTGCCTTGATTACCGCTTGTTTGGCAACACGGAATACGCGTGAACGCGCGCCGTAGTAGCCTTTAGCAAGTTTCAGAATTTTTTTGTGACGTTTACGGGCAATGACGCCACGCTTTACACGAGCCATGAGTTACTTCCTCTATTCTTGATCCAAAATTAACGAAGGCGCAGCATGCGCTCGACTTTTGCCACGTCAGACGGATGCAGCAAGCTGCTACCGCGCAGTTGACGCTTACGCTTGGTCGACATTTTGGTCAGAATGTGGCTCTTGAAAGCGTGCTTGTGCTTGATACCGTTAGCAGTTTTCAGAAACCGCTTAGCAGCACCACTTTTAGTCTTCATCTTTGGCATGTTCGGATACTCCGCATTCAGTTGATAAACATAATCAGAAGGCCTGCCGTGCCCTGTTGATTACTTCTTCTTTTTCGGGGCGATGACCATGATCAGCTGGCGTCCTTCCATCTTAGGATGCTGTTCGACCGAACCGTACTCGAGCAGGTCAGCTTCAACCCGCTTGAGGAGTTCCATCCCCAGCTCCTGGTGGGCCATCTCACGGCCGCGGAATCGCAAGGATACCTTGGCCCTGTCCCCATCACTCAGGAAACGTACCAGGTTGCGCAGTTTTACCTGGTAATCCCCTTCCTCCGTCCCTGGACGAAACTTGATTTCTTTTACTTGAATCTGCTTCTGGTTCTTCTTCGCTGCGGCAACCTGTTTCTTCTTCTCGAAGATCGACTTGCCGTAGTCCATCACCCGGCAAACGGGTGGGATTGCATCGGCGGAAATTTCCACCAGGTCCAGCTTGGACTCTTCTGCAATACGAAGCGCTTCATCAATCGAGACGATGCCAATCTGCTCGCCATCAGCGCCAATTAACCGAACCTCGCGTGCCGAGATATTCTCGTTGATCGGGGCTTTCGGTGCAGCTCGTTTATCTTGTCTCATTTCACGCTTAATAATAATTACTCCGAATCTGGGCGACCACGCCGGGAAACCGCTTGCGCGAGGAACTCAGCGAACTGGGCGACGGGCATCGAGCCCAGGTCAGCACCTTCACGAGTACGCACAGCGACAGTCTGCATCTCGACTTCCCGATCTCCGATAACCAAAAGATAGGGAACCTTGAGCAAAGTATGCTCGCGGATTTTAAAGCCGATCTTTTCATTTCTCAAGTCGGACTTGGCACGAAATCCGCTTTCGTTGAGTGTTTTTTCAACCTCAGCGGCAAAATCTGCCTGTTTATCAGTGATATTCATGATCACTGCCTGAGTCGGAGCCAGCCACGCTGGGAATGCACCCTCGTAGTGCTCGATCAGGATCCCGACGAACCGTTCGAAGGAGCCGAGGATCGCCCGGTGCAGCATAACCGGGTGTTTACGGCTGTTGTCTTCGGAGACGTATTCGGCTCCCAGACGGATCGGCAGGTTAAAATCGAGCTGCAGGGTACCACACTGCCAGACACGGCCAAGGCAATCTTTCAGCGAGAACTCGATCTTCGGACCGTAGAACGCGCCCTCCCCCGGCTGCAGGTCGTACGCAAGGCCCGCGCTGTCGAGTGCGGCGGCCAGTGCAGCTTCGGCGCGATCCCAGAGCTCGTCGGAGCCGACGCGCTTTTCCGGACGAGTGGACAGCTTCATCTCGACCTCGGTGAAACCGAAATCGCGGTAAACGTCCATGGTCAACTTGATGAACGCGGCGGATTCAGCCTGCATCTGCTCTTCGGTGCAGAAGATATGGGCGTCATCCTGGGTGAAGCCGCGCACACGCATGATGCCGTGCAACGCACCCGATGGCTCGTTACGGTGGCAGGCACCGAATTCGGCCAGGCGCATCGGCAACTCGCGGTAGCTCTTCAGGCCCTGATTGAACACCTGCACGTGGCACGGGCAGTTCATCGGCTTGATGGCGTAGTCGCGGTTTTCCGACTGGGTGGTGAACATATTGTCGGCGTAGTTGGCCCAGTGCCCGGATTTCTCCCACAAGCTGCGATCAACCACCTGCGGGGTCTTGATCTCGAGGTAACCGTTTTCACGCTGAACCTTGCGCATGTACTGCTCGAGCACCTGGTACAGGGTCCAGCCGTTCGGGTGCCAGAACACCATGCCCGGCGCTTCTTCCTGGAGATGGAACAGGTTCAGGCGCTTGCCGATCTTGCGATGGTCGCGCTTCTCGGCCTCTTCGATACGCTGGATATAGGCAGCCAGCTGCTTCTTGTCAGCCCAGGCGGTACCGTAGATCCGCTGCAACTGCTCGTTCTTCGCGTCGCCGCGCCAGTAGGCGCCGGACAATTTGGTCAGCTTGAACGACTTGAGAAAGCGCGTGTTCGGCACGTGCGGGCCACGGCACATGTCGACGTATTCTTCGTGGTAGTACAGGCCCATGGCCTGCTCGTCCGGCATGTCTTCCACCAGGCGCAGCTTGTAGTCTTCGCCACGGGCAGTGAACACATCAATCACTTCGGCACGCGGGGTGACTTTCTTGATGACGTCGTAATCTTTTTCGATCAGCGCGTGCATGCGCTGCTCGATCGCCGCCAGGTCGTCCGGTGTAAAAGGACGCTCATAAGCGATGTCGTAATAGAAGCCTTCGTCGATGACCGGGCCGATCACCATTTTCGCGGTGGGGTACAGCTGCTTGACCGCGTGGCCAATCAGGTGCGCGCAAGAGTGGCGAATGATCTCCAGCCCCTCTTGATCCTTGGGCGTGATGATCTGCAGGCTGGCATCGGCGGTGATCAGGTCGCTGGCGTCAACCAGCTTGCCATCGACCTTGCCGGCCACGGTGGCCTTGGCCAGGCCGGCACCAATGGATGCGGCGACTTCGGCTACGGAAACCGGATGATCGAACGAACGTTGACTGCCGTCGGGTAGAGTAATAGTTGGCATGGCGCCTCCTCTCCTAGTGGTGACCCCTACCAAAGGTCACGTGGGTTGGGATGAGCCAGTACAAGATCCAACACCAGGCCGCTCAATACTGAACGCCTGCCTTACAGCGGCAGGAGCCTTTCGGCCAACCGATAATCGAACCAGAGTGACTGGAGTGAACAAAAAAGAGCTGGCAAGGCGGCACAGAGCGCACCTGGAAAAAGCCAAGCCCAGGATGCTAGCACAGATGAACGGTCATCGCGCCGACACGACCTGCGGTAGAAGTAAATTCCATGCCTTATGGCCGCAAAAGTGAACTTGAGCTGTACGCCACGCCTCAAACACCCCGAGAATCGCCGTTCGTCCTCGACCCAAAGGAGCATCCCATGATGCGTTTTACCTCGACACTCGCCCTCGCCGCTTCCCTGGCATTCCTTTCGCTTGGCGCGCAAGCCGCAGCACCATCGAACTGGCCGGAAGGCGCCCGTGACGCCTTCGTCAAAGACTGCAGCGCTGCGGCCAGCCAGAACGTGGACGTCAAAACTGCCAAAGATCATTGTGAATGTGGCGCCGACAAGATCAACGCCGAATTGAGCACTGCAGAAATCAAAGAATTGATGACCAACCAGAACGCCAGCCCAGAGCTTAAAAACAAAGCGGTCGCGGCTATTTCGTCCTGCAAAGTGGTCAAGAAAAAGTAAGAACGCTCACTGAGCGAGCGCCTTTTTTGCCGGAAAAACAGCCTGAAAACGGCTGTTTCTCACAAATTACGCAGCTTTTACGGCTTTTTTTAACAGCTGATATTTCGCTCCAAAGCCCCGTAGAACGGGGCTTTCAGCCAAAAAAGGCACTCAACGCAACGCGATTGATTAGCAAACAATGCCTTGGGGGGGCTCCCAAGCCGAACATTTCGACTATGATAGCCCTGTGTGCCCAGTTGGCCTGAGCAGCACAGCACTACTGAAAATATATGTTTCTTGGAGATACACCATGTCTAATCGCCAAACCGGCACCGTTAAATGGTTCAACGATGAAAAAGGCTTCGGCTTCATCACTCCTCAAGGTGGCGGTGACGACCTGTTCGTACACTTCAAAGCTATCGAAAGCGACGGTTTCAAAAGCCTGAAAGAAGGCCAAACCGTTTCCTTCGTGGCTGAGAAAGGCCAAAAGGGTATGCAAGCTGCACAAGTTCGCGGCGAGTAATTCTCCGCTGAGCTAAAAAAACCCCGTCCATGTGACGGGGTTTTTTATGGATGCTGCAAAAGCCAGAGGCTATCAGCCGCAATTGACCCGCGTGATCACCAGGTTATCGTCGGTGTTCAGGTTCAGGCGGTCGGAGCGATACTCCAGCGTGATCATGTCGTTGGGTTTGAGGATGCGTGCGTTCTGCGCACCGGCACGCGTACGCGCCTGCTCCAGCAGTTGAGGCGAGGCTTTCTGGCCGATCGTGAACTCGGCAGCCTTCGACTCACAGCGGCTATGACCAGCATCGGTCACGGTGGCATCTTTGCCTGGCTCAGAGGCACCCGGGGTGCTGCAACCCGCCAACGCGAGCGCTGCCAACAAAGTACCGAATGATGCGAGCTTCCAAGGCATGAAGCCTCCTATGATTAAAAATGGACAGAGATCGTGCGACAGCGAGTGAGCAGATTGGTTTCAAGACGTTAACGTCTGACGCGCAAGTCTGCCTGAGTCACGCCCGGCAAGCGCCCCGTCAATCGTGACTAGATATGAATATGTTCAGTAGATATCGATGTAGTCAGATGACGGCGTTGGCCAATTCTGCTTGAGCGCGTTGAAAATCTGCATCACCCAGACTTCGTCGTTCGCGGCCACGTTACCCACATAACCGGAACCCTTTGCCCAGGTCTCCAGGCGAAACAGCAAACCACCTATATCAGCGCCCCCGACCACGCCTGAAGAAATGTAGGCAATACCCGCCTTGCTGACCCGCAGCTGGGTGTGCTCATCGTCACTGGCGCTGGCCAGCAGTTGGCGCACAGCGACCAGCGTAAGACTCTCGGGGTTATTCAAATCGATCTGCACGCAGTGTTTCCCGGCCAATAAACAGGCGGACAGTGTCGCACACCCCCTTCCTCATGCCTAAGTAGCAGTGCCAACTTGCGCGCAAAATGGTTAACTGCGCCCGCTGCAGCCACACGCCAGCGCATTGCCCAGTACCTACAGCCCGCGAGATTTCCCATGACCACCGTAACGCTCCAAGCCGATATCAAAGCCAAATGGCCCCAAGGGCAAAGCTCCTACAGCCCCGGGAGTCCGGAGGAATTGGCGATCATCGGTATCGACCTGCTGGTCAAGGAACTCGGCACCAAGGGCGCGCAAGCATTCATCAGCCAGGTATTCGAGAAATACCCGGCCGACCACATGGGCGCACCCGAGCGCGCATAAGAACCGGCCGGCGAACGCCGACCGGTAAGGGGTTTACTTCAAACGCGCCAGGCGCTCGGTCAACAGATCGAAGAAGCCCTGGGCGTCGCCGTTTTCGACCCAGAACGCATTCTTGTCCTGCTTCAGCCCATCGTACCAATCGACAATGGTCTGGCCGAAGGTCGGGCCTTCCCGGCTGTCGACAACCACATTGACCTGGCGACCGCTGAACAGCGACGGCTTGAGCAGGTAGGCGACCACCGTGGCGTCATGCACCGGCCCGCCAGGAATGCCGTAGTGTTCCATATCGCCTTTGACGTACTCGTTAAGAATATTGCTCACAACCTTGCTTGCGTTGTTGTTCAGGTCGGCAATTTTCTTCAGGCGAGCCTCGCTGGTCAGCACCTTATGGGTCACGTCCAACGGCAGATAGGTCAACTTCACGCCGCTTTTAAGCACGATCTCGGCGGCCACCGGGTCGGCGAACAGGTTGAACTCGGCCACCGGCGTGATATTGCCGCCATTGAAGTGCGCACCGCCCATCACTACCACTTCCTTGATGCCCTGGGTGATTTCTGGTGCCTGGGTCAATGCCAGGGCCAGGTTGGTCTGCGGGCCGAGCATGGCAATAGTGATGCTGTGGGGCTTGGCGGCCGTCAGGGTCTTGATCAGGTAATCCACGGCGTTGCCGTCAGCCAGGCCTTGTTTCGGCTCGTGCACGGTGACACCGGAAATCCCTTCCTTGCCATGGATATTCTCGGCATAGATCGGCTTGCGCAGCAGCGGTGCCGGAGCCCCCGCGTATACCGGGATGTCCTCGCGCCCTGCCCACTCGCGCGCCAGGCGCGCATTGCGCGAGGTTTTGTCCAGGCGCACATTGCCGGCCACGGTCGTCAGCGCGCGGATGCTCAGCTCTTCCGGCGACGCCATGGCGAACAGCAAGGCAACCACGTCATCGGCACCTGGGTCGGTATCGATGATCAGGTCGATTTTTTCTGCCGCCTGGGCGCTTGCAGCTGTGAGTGCGGACAAAAGCAGAACACTCCGAAACAGGTTTTTCAGGGATGGAAGACCACGTTGCATAAAACACTCCTTGTCGTAGGGGGACTCTAGAAGGTTACGCCGGAGACCAGCGCGATATTGCAGTACGGTTGACATTCGCCGGTGCGCACCACGGCGCGCGCCTTGCCACTCAGTTGCTTGAACGCGTCATGGCTGAGCAGGCGTCGTTCGCCCAGCGCAGCCTGTTCGGTCAGCGCATTGAGCTCGGTCAGCGCCGGCGGCTGCTTGAGCAGGATTTCTTCAGCCAGCACGTGGCTTTCCACCTGCATTTCGCTGAGCACAACGCGCAGGGTGCTGATGAAATCCGGGATGCCCTGGGTCAGCGCCAGGTCGATCACCTCGACGCCAGGTGGCACCGGCAGGCCGGCATCACCGATGACCAGGATGTCGCCGTGCCCCAGTGACGCGATCACGCGCGACAGGGCGATATTGAGCAGAGGGGTCTTTTTCATGAGGGCACAAAACCTTGTACGTCGTGCAGGGTAGGAATAGAAGGTTGGGCGCCGGCACGGGTCACCGACAACGCTGCCGCAACCTGGCCAAACCGGATTGCCTCGGCTTCGCTCTTGCCTGCGGCCAATGCCGCAGCAAAGCCACCTACAAAGGTATCGCCGGCAGCCGTGGTGTCCACCGCCGTGACCTTGGGCGCGACCAAGTGTTCGAAGCTGTTGCCATCGGCAAACAGTGCACCCTGGGCGCCCAGGGTGATGATGACTTTGGCGGCGCCAGCCTTGATCAACGCGGTAGCGGCAAGCTTGGCGCTGTCGAGCGAATCGACCGTCACGCCGCTCAAGGCGCTGGCTTCACTTTCGTTGGGGATCAGGTAGTCAATCGAGGCATACCACGCAGCCGGCAAGGGCCCACTGGCGGGCGCCGGATTGAGGATCACCGTCTTGCCCAGCTCGCGGCCGCGCTTGAGCGTATGCCCGACGGTTTCCATCGGTACTTCAAGCTGGCAGATGATCACGTCGGCGGCCTGCAACACCGCATCGCAGGCCGTCATCGAGTCCGGCGTCAACTGACCGTTACTGCCCGCCACAATCACAATCGCGTTCTGGCTGCTGTCATCCACCACGATCAGCGCGACACCACTGGAGCCTTCCACGGTGCTGACGGCCTGACAATCGATGCCTTCGATCACCAGCGCATCACGCAGTTGGCCGCCGTAGGCATCGGTACCGACGCAACCGATCATTGCCACATCCGCCCCCAGGCGCGCCAAGGCTACGGCCTGGTTGGCGCCCTTGCCACCGGGTACGGTAGAAAATGTCTGGCCGATCAGTGTTTCACCGGCACGCGGCAAGCGACTGGCGCGGGTGACCAGGTCCATGTTCAAGCTGCCTACTACCACTACTTTTGCTGGCATACATCAGTACTCATCAATTCAGTTCAGCGGTATTGGGCGAACACACCGGCCAACGGCGCCGTCGACTCACGCAAGACAATACTCGGCGTCACGATGCGTTGATCGATCGGGCGTTGGGGTGTCGCTATACGTCGCAATAATAATTCAGCCGCTGTCTCGCCCAGTTGCAGGATCGACTGCCCGACCGTGGTCAGCGCCGGATAAACATACCGGCCCATTTGAATGTCATCGAAACCAATCACCGACAGCTCGCCCGGCACGCGGATATTCTGCTCTGCCGCAGCGCGCAGCACGCCGAAACCGATCATGTCGTTACAGGCAAATATCGCACTGGGGGGTTGCTGCGCAAGCAATTGCACAGCGGCGGCATAACCACCGGTGCTGGTAAAATCACTTTCCCGGATGCGCTCAGCCGCTATTTCAACCCCAGCTTCGCGCAGCGCACGCCGATACCCTGCCAGACGCATTTGCGCCACGCGAGTATGGGCCGGGCCGGCGATGCAGGCGATGTCGCGATGGCCCAATTCAAGCAAGTGCCGGGTCGCCAGATAAGCCCCTTCTTCATGATCGATGCGCACCAGGTCGACGTCGATACCGTCCAGTGCCCGGTCGACTATCACCATGGGCGTGCGCACCGCACTCAAGCCAGCGGCGAGGCCACTGTCATCGCCGCCCACCGAGGTCACGATCAAGCCGTCGACGCGCTTCTCCAGCAGCACGCGCAAATAGCTGCGCTGCTTTTCGGCGTTGTCGTCGGAGTTGCAGAGGATCACGCAGTAGCCGTTGCGCTCGCAGTAGTCCTCAATGCCCCGGGCCAGTTCGGCGAAATACGGGTTGAGGCTGTTGGGCACCAGCAGCCCGATTGTCGCAGTGGTCTTGGCCTTGAGTGAGCGCGCGACCGCACTCGGCACGTAGTCCAACTGCTTGATCGCCGCCTCGACCTTGATGCGCACCGGCTCGCTGACCGGGCGCGTCTTGTTCACCACATGGGACACCGTGGTGTAGGAAATCCCCGCCAGCGCTGCCACATCCTTGATCGTTGCCATGGTTCAGCCCCGCCGACTGGCGCGCTGGCTGCGGTAAGTATCAAGGACCACGGCGATCACGATCACCGCACCGGTAATGATGCGTTTGGTCGGTTCTGTCGCGCCGATCTGTGCCAGGCCCGCAGCCAATACCGAAATAATCAGCACACCAAAAAAGGTGCTGATGACCGAACCGCGCCCGCCCATCAGGCTGGTACCGCCGATCACCACAGCAGCGATCACTTGCAGTTCCAGGCCCGAGCCGGCATTCGGATCCGCCGCTTCCAGGCGCGAGATCTGGAACAGCGCGGCCACACCGGCCAGCAGGCCCATCAGGCTGAACACCAGGATCTTGTAGGGTTTGGGGTTGATGCCGGCCAGGCGCACCGCCTCTTCGTTGGTGCCGATACCGATCAGGTAGCGACCAAACACGGTGCGGGTCAGCACCAACTGGGCGGCGATGATCACCAGCAACGCAATGATGAACGACGGCGAGATCCCGAACGCAATCGGGTTGGACAGCCAGGCAAACGAGTCACCGATATAAGCGGTGCGCGAGCCGGTCATCTGGTACGCCACGCCCCGGGCCATCTCCAGCACGCCGAGGGACACGATAAAGGAAGGGATCCGCCAGGCCACGGTGATGGAACCGGTGAGTGTGCCGGCCAATGCGGCGCAGCCCATGCCCAGCACGGCGGCCGGCAATACGCTCCAGCCCCAGCTCAGAATCGCCACGCTGACCGCCGACGCCGCCAACGCCAGTACCGAGCCCACCGACAGGTCGATGCCACCGATGATCAGGATGAAGGTCATGCCCACCGCCAGTACCATCAGGTCTGGAATCTGGTTGGCCAGGGTGCTGAATGTGTCGTAGGACAGGAAGTGATCGCTGAGCACCGAGAACAGCGCAATCATTGCCAGCAACGCACCTGCCAGCCCCAGGTAGGTGCCCAGGCCGTAGAAGTTGCCGCCAGTCTTACCGGGGGAAGTGGTTGTTTTCATGGGGTATTCCTAGGCGCTGCATCGTTGAGCAGCGCATCACGTTTCTGATAGCCGGCAAAGGCGGCGGCGAGCAATTCGTCCTGGGTCCAGCTGTCGCGTTCGAAAGTCTCGATCAGGCGCCCGGCGGACAATACGCCGATGCGGTCACAGATCAGCATCAGCTCGCGCAGGTCACTGGAGACCACGACCAGCGCTTTGCCCTGGCGCGTCAACTCGCCGAGCAAGGCGTAAATGTCGAACTTGGCACCCACGTCGATACCTCGGGTGGGCTCATCGAACAGCATCACCGAACAATCACGCTCCAGCCAGCGGCCAATCACCACCTTCTGCTGGTTACCGCCCGACAGTTCGGAAACCAACTGCGCCGGGCTGGAACTGCGGATACGCATGGCGTCGATCTGGCGCTTGGCCAGGGCGGTTTCATCGCGGCTGTTCACCAGCCCCCCAGCGGAGATTTCCGGCATGTTGCCCAGGGCGATGTTGGCGCTGATCGACTGGGTCAGCAGCAGGCCTTCACCCTTGCGGTCTTCGGTGATCAGGGCAATGCCATGACCGACCGCATCGACTGGGGAGCGAATGCTCACTACATTGGCCTGCGGCCCCAGCGCCACGGTGCCGCTGTCGGCCGGGTCGGCGCCGAAAATCAGGCGCAGCAACTCGGTACGACCGGCGCCGATCAGGCCGGAAATACCGTAGATTTCACCCGCGCGCACCTGGAACGACACGTCACGGACCTTGTCCGAGCGCGTCAGGCCTGTGACCGTCAGGGCCGGTCCGCCGATGGTGCGCGGGCCCAGGTCGATATGCTCGCCCAACTCGCGCCCCACCATCAGCGTCACCAATTGTTCGCTGTTGTAATTGGCCATTGGCTCGATACACACCAGCTTGCCATCGCGCAATACCGCAATTCGCTGGGCCACACGGGCCAACTCTTCCAGCCGGTGCGAAATATAAATAATCGCCACGCCTCGGGCCTGCAGGCGGGTGATTTGTTCGAACAGCATCTCGACTTCACGGGCAGTGAGCATCGCCGTAGGTTCGTCGAGAATCAGTACGTGGCAGTCGCCGATCAGGTTGCGGGCAATCTCGACCATTTGTTGATGGCCAATGCCCAGGCTGCCGACCAGCGTGTCCGGGTCGATGGCGTCCAGGCCGACCTGGGCCATGGCTTCGGTCGCGGCTTTGCGCAGCTGTTTGCGGCTGATCCAGCCACCACGGCTGGGCAGGTTATGCAGGAACAGGTTTTCAGCCACCGTCAGCGTTGGCAGCAGGTTGAGTTCCTGCATGACCATGCGCACACCCAGCGCTTCGGCCTGGGTGCGGCTGCCGGGTTGATAGGCCTGGCCATTGAACTGCATGTTCCCGGTGGTTGGCGTGACCAACCCGCCGATGATCTTCGACAAGGTGCTTTTGCCAGCGCCGTTTTCACCGGTCAGCGCCAGCACTTCACCGCGATTGAGCGTGAGCGTGATGTCGGACAGAACCGGTTGGGCATAGGTCTTACCGATACCGCTGACCGAGAGGACAGCGTTCGGGGCGGAAGATGACATAGGAAAATCTCCAGGCGCCCGCTCAGGACGAGCGGGCGCTGTTGGCTACTGCCGGGATTACTTCTTGAGGACGAGTTCGACCGGGGTTTCGATCACGCCGTCGGTGGCGTCGACCTTCTCGCCCTTGACCAGCTTGAGCGCGTTCTGGATGCCGAACACAGCTTGCTGGGCAGCGGCCTGGTCGGCGGTCGCCAGTACGCGACCGTCCTGCAGCATCGGCTTGATGGCTTCGATGTTGTCATAGCCCACTACCAGCACTTTACCGGCCTTGCCTGCCGCACGTACGGCGGAGACTGCGCCCAGGGCCATGTTGTCGTTACCGGCCAGCAGTGCCTTGAGGTCCGGGTATTCGCTCAGCATCGCCGATGCGACTTTCTGGCCTTGGTCGATTTCCCAGTTACCGGATTGGGTGGAGACGATCTTCATGCCTGCAGCATCCATCGCATCCTTGAAGCCTGCGGTGCGCTGCTGGGCGTTGGTGGTGGTCGGTACGCCTTCGATGATACCGACCTTGTCGCCTGCGGCCAGTTGCTTGGCCAGGTAGTCACCCACCAGCTTGGAGCCTTTGCGGTTGTCCGGGCCGACGAAGGGAATATCGAGTTTTTTGCTTTTCAGCACGTCCGGGTCCAGACGGTTGTCGATGTTGACCACCTTGATGCCGGCATCCGAGGCTTTCTTCAGCACGGTGACCAGCGCTTTGGAGTCGGCGGGTGCAATGACAATGGCGTTGACCTTGGCCAGAATCATCTGGTTGACGATATCGATCTGCGCGCTGGTGTCGGTTTCGTTCTTGATGCCGTTGGTGATCATGTCGAAGTCGGCGGCGTGGGATTTCTGGTAATCCTTGGCGCCCTCCTGCATGGTCACGAAAAATTCGTTGGCAAGGGACTTCATCACCAGGCCAACCTTGGGTTTGGCGGCGGCGTCATCAGCGAAAGCAGAAGAGAGAGGCAGGGCAGCGGATGCGGCGGCAAGCACAGCGACAGCGAGAAGACGTCCTGCAAATGGCAGCTTCATGGGTGTACTCCGATCTTATGATTATTGTGAGCAACGCTCGCGCCGAAGAAACATCTCGCAAACGTTTGCGTTGGCAGAACTATGAGAACCTTGTCGAGATTTGTCAACGGCAGTCGTTCACCTTTCATCCTGAACCCACCCTGCCCTTTTCCCGTTGGTTGAAACGACAGGCGCAACGACGATCTCATACATAACCTGCGCCAACCCGAGCTGGCTTTCGGACAACCGAACAGCGAAGCGCCTTCCGTTCGGAAAGCCGGACGGCGTCGCGTCAGCCCAGACTGAAAATCCCATTTAAATCGTTTTAAATCAATAGCTTATTTTATCGCTCCGAGCATGATTGGCTTGGTACAAATCCTGCTCTTTCTCAGCACCTCGAGGCGTTCAGAGTCGCCCGGGTGTTCTGGATGAACCTGCTACCGCACTCATCAAAAACCAGAGAGAAAAATAATGAAATCTGCATTGAAGACCTTTGTTCCTGGGGCGCTGGCCCTCCTGCTGCTGTTCCCGGTTGCCGCTCAGGCAAAAGAAGTCGACACCAAGACCAAGCTTTCCAACGTGGTGATCCTCGCCACTGGCGGCACCATCGCCGGGGCTGGCGCCAGTGCGGCCAACAGCGCCACTTACCAGGCCGCCAAAGTCGGCATCGAACAATTGATCGCGGGTGTTCCTGAGCTTAGCCAGATCGCCAATGTACGCGGCGAACAAGTGATGCAAATTGCTTCGGAAAGCATCAACAACGACAACCTGCTGCAACTGGGTCGCCGCGTCGCCGAATTGGCTGACGACAAGGATGTGGATGGCATCGTGATCACCCACGGTACCGACACCCTTGAAGAAACTGCCTACTTCCTCAACCTGGTTGAAAAAACCGACAAGCCTATCGTGGTGGTCGGCTCCATGCGCCCTGGTACCGCCATGTCGGCAGACGGCATGCTCAACCTGTACAACGCCGTTGCCGTCGCGGGCAGCAAGGACGCACGGGGCAAAGGCGTGCTGGTGACCATGAACGACGAGATCCAGTCGGGTCGCGACGTGAGCAAGATGATCAATATCAAGACCGAGGCTTTCAAGAGCCCATGGGGCCCGCTGGGCATGGTCGTTGAAGGCAAATCCTACTGGTTCCGCCTGCCGGCCAAGCGTCACACCATGGATTCGGAATTCGACATCAAGACCATCAAGAGCCTGCCCGACGTCGAAATTGCCTACGGCTACGGCAACGTGAGCGACACTGCCTACAAGGCTCTGGCCCAAGCGGGCGCCAAGGCGATCATCCATGCCGGCACCGGCAATGGTTCGGTCTCGTCCAAGGTCGTTCCCGCGCTGGTGGAATTGCGCAAGCAAGGCGTGCAGATCATTCGCTCTTCCCACGTCAACGCCGGCGGCATGGTGCTGCGTAACGCCGAGCAACCAGACGACAAATACGACTGGGTCGCCGCCCTTGACCTGAACCCGCAGAAAGCACGCATTCTCGCGATGGTCGCCCTGACCAAGACCCAGGACAGCAAAGAGCTGCAACGGATGTTCTGGGAGTATTGATTCCAGGCTTTATCTGTAGGAGCGAGTTCGCTCCTACAGTTCCTCGCAAAAAATCACAGCAAATTTCCAAATTCGCTGTCAGACGGAGTTCTTTGAATTTAAGCAGTTGCGAAATTACCTACAGTTAAATACTGTATGTGCGTACAGCTTACTAAGGAATACTCCGTGGCAAAGCCCTCCTCCGCAGCACCCGCACCGCCAGATGCCTACCAGCGCCTGGCTATTCGCGTCCAAAAAATCATCAATTCGACCAACGCGCAGAAGGCCAAGGCGGCGCTGATCTTCCGCCTGCCGGATGAGCCCGAAGACGAATGGGCGCGCTTGCTTGAAGAGATTGCGGAAAACGACAACGTCACCCTCGCCTACAGGGATGACGGCGGCGTGCAGATTTTCTGGGTTGTGCCGAAGGAAGATTGATTGAATGAGTGTCCGTTTTTTTGCTGTGTGCTGCCTGTTGTTTGCTGTCACCGCCAACGCCCAAGCCCCCCGCACTTTCAGTGAAGCCAAAAAAATCGCCTGGAAACTCTACGCTCCGCAGTCCACCGAGTTCTACTGCGGCTGCAAATACACCGGTAACCGTATAGACCTGAAAGCCTGTGGCTACATCCCGCGCAAGAACGCCAACCGCGCCGCACGCATCGAGTGGGAACACATCGTGCCCGCCTGGCAGATCGGCCATCAACGTCAGTGCTGGCAAAATGGCGGGCGTAAAAACTGCACGCGCCATGACGACGTGTTCAAGCGCGCCGAAGCGGACCTGCATAACCTGGTGCCGAGCATCGGCGAGGTGAATGGCGACCGCAACAACTTCAGCTTCGGCTGGCTGCCGGTGCAAAGCGGGCAATACGGCTCATGCCTGACGCAAGTGGACTTCAAGGCCAAGAAGGTCATGCCGCGTCCGTCCATCCGCGGAATGATCGCGCGCACCTATTTTTATATGAGCAAGCAATACGGCCTGCGCCTGTCGAAACAGGATCGCCAGCTGTATGAAGCCTGGAACAAGACCTACCCGGTGCAAGCCTGGGAGCGCCAGCGCAACCAGACGGTGGGCTGTGTGATGGGCCGTGGCAATGAGTTCGTCGGCCCGGTGAACCTGAAGGCCTGTGGCTGAAAGTGGGCGCAAAACCCGCCCACCCGGCTTGTTACTGGGTGACCTTGTGTTCGATGACCTCTGACACGGTGTCGTTTTTCTTGGCCCGCGCCATCTTTTCGTTGAGCAGGGTCTGCTTGGCCTCAGCCTCGGCCTTGCTCGCAAACGGGCCCAGCAGGACCTGATCCTTGCCGTCGACCTTGACGATATAAAAATTGAAACCATGCTCCAGCAACCAGGCGGTCAGGTCCGTGATCGCCTGCAGCTTGTGATCCGGCGGGCCCACCCATACATCCCATTCTTGAGCGGCAATCGCACCGGTTTGTGGCTGGCTTTGGGTCACGACAGGCTTGGCCTTGGGCGCATCGACAGGTTTACCTTCGCCGCATCCGGCCAACGCCAACACCGCAATTGCCATCGCTACTTTACGCACTGCCCTGCTCCTTTGAAGATAAAGAGGCGACTTTACCATTCACTGTCTATTCTGGCCGTCATAAACATTGGCTTAAACAATGCGAATGATGTATCGCGACCTGTATGATGCCGCCATGGGAATTAATGTCGCCTCTATGCGTCCTAAAAGAGGCAGTCACAGGGAAGCGCTTCGCAGTAAGCTACGCACATCCGACACCTGCCCTGTCTGAACATGTGTCCTTAAAAGTAATCAAGGAGAAGTCCATGCTTATACTCACCCGCAAAGTTGGTGAAAGCATAAACATCGGTGATGACATTACGATCACCATCCTGGGCGTTAGCGGCCAGCAAGTACGAATCGGCATCAACGCCCCCAAGGATGTCGCCGTGCACCGCGAGGAAATTTATCAGCGCATCCAGGCCGGCCTCACTGCGCCGGACAAAAACCAGACGCCTTGAAGCACCTCCAGTAGCCAGCCTTTTGCTTCACCGTAACGGCTGGCGAAAACCCTGATTGACCCGTTCTTTTTCTACCCGAGCTGTGCGCCTCGTACATCGGCCTGCGCTGCAAGATGAAACTGCCATGCTCCCCGGAACTTGTTGCATCATTTGCAGCCAAATCCCACGTCATCCTGCGGTCCGAGTGCATTTCAGGAGCACGTCGATGAGGCCAACCGTTACACAGCCCATGGTTACCCTGTCCTGGACGATCACCTTGCTGATAGGGCTGGTCTTTCTGGCGCTCGGGTATGGCCTGCGATTGGAAGCCGAGGCGGCCGTCGACGCCGCAGATCATTCCTGGCTGGACCTCGCCTTACTCTTGTGTGCCTACCTGTTTGCGTTCTGTCTCAAGCCGATTCAGAAGACTATTTTGCGTAAGCTATGCCAGCGCGAGGCGCATCGCGCCCATCAAAAAACCGCACGCTGACTGTCTATCTTTTCTCGCAGCGTCAGCAGGCCATCCGCTTCTCGCACGACTTGCAACCCCTCATATCCCTCGATACAGGCATGTTCAGTCGCCATGGGCGCCAGGTGCGTCGAGGTCACGACCATCACGTCCGCTCCCGCCGCTTCTGCTGCTCGAATGCCTACTGTCGCATCCTCGAACACTAGGCACTCTTGCACCGGCACGCCCAGGCGCTGGGCGCCAAGCACGTAACACGCAGGATCCGGCTTGCCGCTGGCGACATCTTCGGCCGTCACCATTACCGCCGGCATGGAAATACCCGCCGCTTGCATTCGGCGCAACGCCAGTGCCTTGGGCGCAGACGTGACCAGTGCCCACTGATCAGCCGGCAAGCGGTTCAGGAACGCGACCGCGCCGGCAAGCGCCACGACACCCTCGACGTCGTTCAATTCAGCTTCGGTAATCCACGCCGCCTCCGCCTCGGGGTCCACACCCGGCAACGCCTGGCGCATGATCGTATCAATCGCGCGGGCGCCATGGATGGTCGTCAGGAAAGCCTGCACATCTAGCCCATGGCGTTCAGCCCAGCGGCTCCATACACGCTCGGCAGCGGCGATGGAATTGAGCAGGGTGCCGTCCATATCGAACAGGAAGGCACGGTAACGCTGACTGAATACGGCTGGATTTCGACTGGACACTACGCGGCTTCTCCATGGGTTCAAGCAATGATCGACCCCACGCAATCTACGGTTCACCTCGGCACTTGTAAACGCTGCGAGGCGCCAGCGTTAAACCTTGAATGACGAACTTGTCATCATCCTGTTGGTTAGCTGTTCGGGTCGCCTGGTTACTGTGAATTCACTGCCAACCCCGGCAGCCACTTTAAACAGAGATCTCGCCATGAAACGCTTTGCCCTCGCCTTTGCTGCCTTGCTCGCCACCGGCTCGGTATTCGCTGCCGACACCGCTTCAACCGCGCCCGTGATCCATGATCAGACCGGCTTCTTCGTCCACCTGGATGTCGCCAAGGTTTTGTCCAGTACCGACTCCTACGGCCAATGCGGTATCGTCCCGGCACAACTGCGCTACCTGGACCACCAGGATCGTGAGCATGTGCTGGACTACCGCGTGCAGGGCACCGGTTGCGCCAGTGACAATTGATCAGGCTAAACTTGCGCAACCCATCGAACCAGGGCTTTTCCCATGAACATCCTCGTAGTCGAAGACGAACCCAAGGCCGGCAATTACCTGCTCAATGGCCTGCAGGAGCTGGGCTACAGCGTGAGCCTGGCCCGCGATGGCGTGGACGGATTGCACCAGGCCCTGGAAACCCCGTTCGACGTGATAGTGCTCGACGTGATGATGCCGAAGATGGATGGCTGGGAAGTACTGCGCCGCTTGCGCAAGGAAGCCGACACGCCGGTACTGTTTCTCACCGCCCGCGATGACATCGCCGACCGCATCAAAGGCCTGGAGCTGGGCGCCGACGACTACCTGATCAAGCCCTTCTCCTTCGCCGAGCTGGTCGCACGCCTGCGCACCCTGACCCGACGCGGCCCGACGCGAGAAGAAGAACACCTGCACATCGCCGACCTGCAAATCGACGTGCTCAAGCGCCGCGTCACCCGCGCCGGCACGCGCATTACCCTGACCAATAAAGAGTTCGCCCTGCTGCATCTGTTCGCCACTCATCAGGACCAGGTGCTGTCACGCTCGCTGATTGCCTCGCGGGTATGGGACATGAATTTTGACAGTGACACCAATGTGGTCGACGTGGCCGTGCGGCGCCTGCGCTTGAAAATCGATGACCCGTTCCAGCTCAAGTTGATCCACAGCGTGCGGGGCATCGGCTACCGCTTCGATACCCAGCCATGAGCCGCGCTCGCCACTACTCGCTGACCCTGCGCCTGGCGCTGATCTTCGCCTTGCTCGCTTTTGCCTTGCTGGCCACCTTGGGCGTAGCACTTTACCGTGAGCTGGAGCGCGAGTTGGTGCGCCGCGACGACACCGCGCTGATATCCCGGGTGGATCAACTGCGCAACCTGCTCAACGACAGCAATACCCTGGGCCTGATCCAGACAAAGCCCGAGTTGTTCCAGAACATGCTGGGCAACCGCGAATCCGTATTGAGCATCGGCGCCCCCGGCCAACAACCGTTGCTGTTGGTGAACCCGGCGAATATCGAGTTGCCTTCGGTCAAACCGGTGCCCAAGGATCACGTACTGGCGCTGAGCGATGTGCAGCATTTGCCGGGGCTTAACGGCATTCCTTTTTCAACCGTGGCCGCGACCATCGACTCGGGTGACCTGGGCAGCCTGCAAGTCACCAGCGGCCGCCTGATGACCGAGCGCACCGCCGTACTCGCCAGCTATCGGTTGAGCGTTTATATCCTGGCGAGCATCGCTGCGATCGTCCTGGCGTTGGCCGGTTACCTGCTGGTGCATCGCGGCTTGCTGCCCTTGCGCCGCCTCGCCCGGCACGCGCGAGGGATCGGCGTCGGCAACCTGGCCGAGCGCCTCGACGGCCAGGGCGCACCCAAAGAATTGCTGCCGATGATCGAGTCGTTCAACACCATGCTTGAGCGCTTGTCCAAAGGCTTTGTGCAATTGGGCCAGGTGTCCACCGATATGGCGCATGAACTGCGCACGCCGATCAATAATCTGCTCGGCGAAACCCAGGTTGCCCTGCAACAGCAGCGCAGTATCGAAAGCTACCAGCAGCTGTTGGCCTCCAATGTCGAAGAACTCGAGCGCCTAGCGCGGATGCTCGACAACATGCTGTTTCTGGCGCGCACCGACCCCGCCAGCGCGTTGCGCCAACGCCAGGCACTGGACGCTGCAGATGAAGTGGAACGCATCGCGGATTATTTCGAAGGGTTGGCCGCTGACGCAGGCATGCACATCGTGGTCGAGGGCGAAGGTGTGATCTGGGCGGAGCCGATGCTCCTGCGGCGTGCCCTGGCCAACCTGTGCGCCAACGCCATCAAGTATGGTTCGCCGGGCTCGGCGCTGAGCATCCAGGCCATTGCACATGACGAGGGCGTCAACCTGAGGGTCAGTAACCACGGTGAAACCATTCCCGCCGAGCATCTACCGCGGTTGTTCGAACGGTTTTACCGGGTGGATGAATCCCGCGAGCGATCCTCCCAGTCCAATGGACTGGGGCTGTCGATTGTGGCAACCATCATGCAATTGCACAACGGGCGGTATGGCGTCAGCAGTGAAGACGGCGTCACGCGTTTCGAGTTGTTTTTCCCCGCCCGGGAAGCGTGAGGCGCCGCCGGGTCAGTCAAAAGCCCCGTTGAGCACTTCGTAGATGATACCGGTGGCGATGGCTACCAGAATCAAGTCAGTGCCGGCTTGCTGCCATTCATACCCGTCGTAGTGAGGCAGGCGCCCCGCCAGGCGACCATCGAGTTTCTTGGCGATACCGGGAGGCAGCGGTTTGCCGCGCGCCAGATTTTTCTGAATACCCGGAGGCAACGCAGGCCCAGGGCTCCAGTAATCGCGGTTACCGCCCACCAGGCTCAGCACACTGCCCCGATCAACGCTGGGGCCGTGATTACCCACCGAACCTTTGCCACCAGGCTTGCCGTGGCCCTGCCCCGCCTGGTTATTCCCTTTGTTATTGCCCTGGCCTTTGCCATTGCCGGGATCAGCCAAGGCGATACTGCTGCCTGCAAACAATGCGAGCGACAACACTACGGACACACACTTCGGGCACTTGATCATGATGTAGTTTTTCCAGGGGGATACCTGATCAACTGTAGTCGAGGTTTAGCCCACCGCGTACTGAATCAGCTTACCCGCCCACCTGTTTCCACAATATCCACCTGAGTCTGCCAGGCCGCCGCGACCGCCAGGCGCAAGCCTTCCACCAACATCGGCAGCGCCATCGACGGCTCACCCGACTCAGGCAAGCCCGGCACATGGATAAACCCACTGCGCACCGCTGAACCCGCCAGCGCATGCTGCAATCGATAAAACACCTGATTACACACGAACGTGCCCGCCGTCTGCGAAACCGAGGCAGCAATACCCGCTTCTCGCACCGCCCTGACCATGCCCTTGATCGGCAATGTCGAGAAGTAAGCGGCCGGGCCACCCTCTACCACCGCCGTATCAATCGGCTGGGCGCCCAGGTTATCCGGGATGCGTGCATCATTGACGTTGATCGCGACCCGCTCGATCGAAATGTCAAGGCGCCCAGGGCCCAAGCCTGTGGCGATGACCATCACCGGATGTAATTCGTCGATCAACGCCATCAAGGTGTCGGCAGCAGTGGCAAAGGCACAGGGCAATTGGCGCGCGACGATCCGCACGTCATCGCTCAGTTGCACGCCCTCCAGCTGGCGCACCGCTTCCCAGGATGGATTGACGTCGTCATGATCGAAAGGCTCGAAGCCTGTCAGCAATAAGGTGTTCATCCTGGCCTCACATCAACAGATAAAGCAGCACAATATTGACCACCAGCATCATCAAGGCGGTGGGCAATTGGGCCTTGATCACCGCGTTCTTGTCCGGCAGCTCAAGCAGCGCGGCCGGCACGATATTGAAGTTGGCCGCCATCGGCGTCATCAGCGTACCGCAGTAGCCGGAGAACATGCCGATCGCCGCCATTACCGCCGGGTTGCCGCCGTAGATCCCCACCAGCACCGGCACGCCGACGCCACCGGTCATCACCGGAAAGGCTGCAAAGCCGTTGCCCATGATCACGGTAAACAAGGCCATGCCCAGCACATACACCATGACCGCCACCAACTTGAAGTCCAGGTTGATGTACGTGGTGGTGACGTGGGCGACCGCCGTGCCCACCCCGGCTTCATTGAACAACAGCCCGAGCATTGCCAGCATCTGTGGCAGCACCATGGCCCAGCCAAGGGCTTCGGTCAGGCGACGCGATTCGCGCAAGGCTTGCACCGGCGTATCGCGGGTCAACCAGCAGGCCAGTCCCAGGGCGATCAGGCAGCCGATGCCGAGCGAGACGAAGGTGGTGTTCTTCGGATCAAGCAGCGGCACGCCCCCAATTTCGGAGTGTTTGAGCAATACCGAGCCAATCACCGTGGTCAGCGGAATCGCCAGCGCGGGGATAAACAGCTTGTGACCCAAGCGACCGGCACTGGCACGGGAAGCCTTGACGTGCAATTCGGCGTGCTGGCCACGGCCAACGCCGCCCAGGCCAGCAATCAACGCCATCACCACAACGCCGACACCGATGACCACCGAGGGCAGGCGCTCCCCCACCAGGAACGGAATGGCAAACAGCAGCCAGAACAGCGCGCTGGACCAACGCTTGGGGTGGGTGCGATCCAACAAGATCATGCCGGCAGTGATCAGCAACAGCACCCCCGCCAGCCAGTACAGGTATTGAATGGAAATAATCATTGCGCGGCCTCCACCGACGGGGCGGCGGCGGTCATCTCACGAGTCAACCTGCGATCGAACCGATGCAGGCGAATGGCGTGGATGATAAAGGCACAGATCGCCGTGGGGATGCCCCACACCGCGATATGCAGCGGATCTACATCAATCCCCGAGCCGAGCAGGAAGGTGTGCATCAAGGCGATCGCACCAAAGGCGACGAAGATGTCCTCACCAAAAAACAGCCCCACGTTGTCGGTGGCGGCGCACATGGCCAAAACCTTGTGACGCAGCTTGTCCGGCAGCTTGCCATAGCGTTTCTCCGCCGCACCTTCGGCCATCGGCGCCAGCAATGGCCGTACCATCTGCGGATGCCCGCCCAGGCTGGTCAGCCCCATGGCTGCGGTAGATTCACGCACGAACAGATAGATGATCAGCAAACGCCCAACCGTCGCGCGCTCGAAGCGGGCGATCCAGTTCTGCGCATGCAGGCGCAGGCCATGACGCTCCAACAGGCCGATCACCGCCAACGGTAATAACAGGATCAATTGCAACGCACGGGTTTGAAGGAAGCCATCACCCATGGTTGCGAGAATTTTTTCCAGCGGGAAATGGGCGGCGAACCCGGTAGCGATAGCGGCGGCGGTCACCACCAGCAACGGATTGAAGCGCAATACAAAGCCGACCACGATGACAAGTACGCCGATCAACGGCCATAAGTTCACAACAGTTTGCATGGCGGAGAGGTCCTTTAGTGCGCGCTGCGGCGCCATTACAGCAGGATGTGAGCAAAGGGCTCACAGCATGAAAGTGGCGTGCAGTCGGCTCGGTTTTTTTATTGTTGACCCGGAAGGTCGAGCAGTGGCGGCAACTTTGCTGCCTTGAGGTGGGAGGTGTCCAACAAGAAAAACTGTTGCTGCAGACCAATAAATTTTGTGGACATTGGCAGCGCAGGCCCCGGCAACTGGAGGGATTCGGGATTGGCCCTATACTCAGCCATGATGGTCCTGCGGATCATCCACGGTGCGATTGCCGACAATGAGGGCTCCAGCTATGTATGCCGGTCAAATGAGCAGTATGGCGACAACGATTGGCGAGATACGCTGCCAGATGGCGGTCCAGATCATTTGCCTGCTGTCGGTGGCTACGCTTTTCTGTTGATCGAGACGCGTAGGCCTCAAGTGCGCCACGAGGTGTCACTTCGACAAGGCATTGCCCGAATTCTGGGCAACAAAAAAGGGCTCACCTTTCGGTGAGCCCTTCTAGACCGCCCAGCAGAGCGGATTTTGTTTGGTAGGCGCGATTGGACTCGAACCAACGACCCCCACCATGTCAAGGTGGTGCTCTAACCAACTGAGCTACGTGCCTGCTGTGAGGCGGCATTCTACGGAATTCCGTAGGGGTGTCAACATCTTTTTTGCAGCTAAGCCTATGAATATGCGAATTTTTTATTCGCGGGCGACGCGCCCGCGATTTACGGGTGGCTGGCAGGCAATTTTCAACTCAGGTAGGATCGCCGCACTCGTAAAAAATATAAAACAGAGGTTCCAGGATGGCGAACACCCCCTACCCCCAGTCCTATTACGCCGCCTCCGCGAACGCGGTTCCGCCGCGCCCGGTGCTGCAAGGTGAGATCGAAACTGATGTCTGTGTGATCGGTGCCGGTTATACCGGCCTGTCCAGCGCGCTGTTTCTGCTCGAGAACGGCTTTCGCGTGACGGTGCTGGAAGCCGCCAAGGTAGGTTTTGGTGCGTCCGGCCGTAATGGCGGGCAAATCGTCAATAGCTACAGCCGCGACATCGATGTCATCGAACGCAGCGTCGGGCCCAAGCAGGCGCAGTTGCTCGGCGAGATGGCATTCGAGGGCGGCAGGGTCATTCGTGAACGCGTGGCCAAGTATCAGATCCAGTGCGACTTGAAGGACGGCGGTGTGTTCGCCGCCCTCAACAACAAGCACATGGGCCACCTGGAATCGCAGAAGCGCCTGTGGGAGCGCTACGGCCATACGCAGCTGGAGCTGCTGGACGAGCGCCGTATCCGCGAAGTAGTGGCTTGTGACAACTATGTAGGCGGCCTGCTGGACATGAGCGGCGGGCATATCCACCCGCTCAACCTGGCCTTGGGCGAGGCGGCAGCCGTTGAATCCCTGGGCGGCACGATCTATGAGCAATCGGCAGCGGTGCGCATCGAACGCGGCGCCAATCCGGCGGTGCATACCGCCGAAGGTAAAGTCAGGGCCAAGTTCATCATCGTCGCGGGGAATGCCTACCTGGGCAATCTGGTGCCGGAGCTGGCGGCGAAATCAATGCCGTGCGGCACCCAGGTCATCACCACCGCACCCTTGGGCGATGAATTGGCCAGGACGTTGCTGCCGCAGGACTACTGTGTCGAAGACTGTAACTACCTGCTCGATTATTACCGCCTCACCAGCGACAAGCGCCTGATCTTCGGCGGTGGCGTGGTGTATGGCGCGCGGGACCCGGCAAATATCGAAGCGATCATCCGGCCAAAAATGCTCAAGGCGTTCCCACAGCTCAAAGACGTAAAGATCGACTACGCCTGGACCGGCAATTTCCTGCTGACCCTGTCGCGCTTGCCTCAGGTTGGCCGCCTCGGCGACAACATCTATTACTCTCAGGGCTGTAGCGGCCACGGCGTGACCTACACACACCTGGCGGGCAAGGTACTGGCCGAAGCCCTGAGAGGCCAGGCTGAACGCTTTGACGCGTTTGCCGACCTGCCCCACTACCCGTTCCCGGGCGGCCAGCTCCTGCGCACGCCATTTGCCGCAATGGGCGCGTGGTATTACGGGCTGCGGGACAAGCTGGGCTTTTGACGCATAACGGGGAGCCGGTTCGCCGGCTCCTTGCCTGGAAAGCCAAATCGCAGGCACAAAAAACCCCGGTCTTTCGACCAGGGTCTTTGCTATCGGATCAAAGTCAGCCAATGGCTTTCCTTGTGCTTCAAGGCGTTCAGTGGGCCTTGAGGCAGATATGGCGCAGCGGACGGGACTCGAACCCGCGACCCCCGGCGTGACAGGCCGGTATTCTAACCGACTGAACTACCGCTGCGTATCGCTTGGCTAACTGAGGCTAAACCCCTCAATCACCTTTAAACATCTGATTGGTCAGCCTTGGCTGTTCAATCTCAAGCCCGACACATCGGACCTGGAAAATATGGCGCAGCGGACGGGACTCGAACCCGCGACCCCCGGCGTGACAGGCCGGTATTCTAACCGACTGAACTACCGCTGCGCGTCGGTGCAACCTTTAACGTTGCGTCTTGCCACAAGGGCAAAACTCTCAAGAAGTGGTGGGTGATGACGGGATCGAACCGCCGACCCTCTGCTTGTAAGGCAGATGCTCTCCCAGCTGAGCTAATCACCCTTTGCTTCGTTGAGGCCGCGAAATTTACGCAGGTAGCGGACCTAAGTCAATAGCCCGCTTGAAGTTTTTCTGAAAAAGACAAAAATGCTTCAAGACCGCCCTACTCGCTGTAAATCATCTTCTTGCTCATGCCACCGTCCACCACGAACTCTTGCCCGGTGACAAACCCGGCCTGGCGCGACAGTAACCATGCCACCATGGCTGCTACGTCCTCCACCGTGCCTACCCGGCCCGCCGGATGCTGAGCGTGATCGGCATCGGTGAGCGGCTCGGCACGCCGCGCAGCAGGATCACGCGCATCGATCCAGCCAGGGCTGACCGCATTGACCCGCACTTCCGGGCCCAGGCTCATCGCCAGCGCGTGAGTCAGCGCCAGCAGGCCACCCTTGCTTGCCGCGTACGCTTCGGTGTCCGGCTCCGACTGGCGGGCCCGTGTCGAGGCCAGGTTGACGATAGCGCCACCGTGGGCCCGCAGGTACGGCGCGCAGTGCTTGGCCAGCAGCATCGGCCCACTGAGGTTCACCGCCAGTACGCGGTTCCAGTACGCCAGGTCGAGGCTTTCCAGGGTGATATTGCGCGGATCGGCCACCGCCGCATTGCACACCAACGCATCCAGGCGCCCAAACTGCCCCAATACCTCAGCCACACCTTGAGCCACCTGCTTCTCGTCGGCCACGTCCATGCTGATAAACCAGGCATTCTCGCCCAGCACCTTGGACACCTTGGAACCGCGCTCGCGATCCAGGTCGGTCAACACCACCTGCCAGCCTTCGCTGATCAGCCACGCCGCGATCCCCAGGCCAATGCCCCGCGCTGCGCCGGTCACTAGCGCCACGCGTCCGTTACTGGCCGCTGCGGCCTCCATGGACCACTCGATCACAAGGCCGCCAACCCGCGAGCCAGGTCGGCCTGCAAGTCAGCCACGTCTTCCAGCCCGACTGCGATGCGAATCAGACTGTCACGGATGCCTGCAGCTTCGCGCTCCTGCGGCGCCAGGCGCCCATGGGAGGTGGTGCTCGGGTGCGTGATGGTGGTTTTGCTGTCACCCAGGTTGGCGGTGATCGAGATCAGGCGCGTGGCATCGATAAAGCGCCAGGCGCCCTCTTTGCCACCCTTCACTTCGAAACTCACTACCGCGCCGAACCCGCGCTGCTGGCGCTGCGCCAATGCGTGCTGCGGGTGGCTCTTGAGGCCGGCGTAATGCACTTTCTCGATTCCGTCCTGCTGCTCCAGCCACTCGGCCAGCGCCTGAGCGTTGGCGCAATGGGCCTTCATGCGCAGGCTGAGGGTTTCCAGGCCTTTGAGGAAAATCCACGCGTTGAACGGGCTCAGGGTCGGCCCGGCGGTGCGCAGGAAGCCCACCACTTCCTTCATCTGCTCGCTGCGACCGGCCACCACACCGCCCATGCAACGGCCCTGGCCGTCGATGAACTTGGTGGCCGAATGCACCACGATGTCCGCGCCCAACTTCAACGGCTGTTGCAGCGCCGGGGTGCAGAAGCAGTTGTCGACAACCAGCATCGCGCCCTTGGCGTGCGCTACTTCGGCCAGCGCGGCGATATCCACCAGTTCAGCCAGCGGGTTGGACGGTGACTCAACGAACAGCAGCTTGGTATTGGCCTTGATCGCCGCCTCCCAGCCAGACAGATCCGCCAGGGGCACGTAGTCCACTTCGATACCGAAGCGCTTGAAATACTTCTCGAACAGGCTGATGGTCGAACCGAACACGCTGCGCGATACCAGCACGTGGTCGCCAGCGCTGCACAGGCTCATCACCACCGCCAGGATCGCCGCCATGCCGGTCGCCGTGGCCACCGCTTGCTCAGCACCCTCCAGGGCGGCGATACGCTCTTCGAACGCACGCACGGTCGGGTTGGTATAGCGCGAGTAGACGTTGCCCGGCACTTCACCGGCAAAACGCGCAGCAGCGTCGGCCGCCGT
The DNA here is from genome assembly GCF_003852375.1 of Pseudomonas sp. R4-34-07. Taxonomy (NCBI): domain Bacteria; kingdom Pseudomonadati; phylum Pseudomonadota; class Gammaproteobacteria; order Pseudomonadales; family Pseudomonadaceae; genus Pseudomonas; species Pseudomonas sp. R4-34-07. The sequence goes on from NZ_CP027760.1 coordinate 3,874,356, forward strand.
GCGGAACACATAACTGGAGGTGAAGAACATCGGATCACCGTGCTCCCCTTCCGGGGTACGGTGCTGGCCGGCGCGCACAGCCAGGGTATCGAAAGCTACGCCATCGAGGTCGCTGTCCAAACGACCGGCATCCCATTCCTGACTCATGCTGCGACTCCTTACTCGAATTCTTTATTTAAGATACAAAACCGGCCCCTCAGGGCCGGTGTTCACTCAGTTGTTGTACAGATCGATGATCGCGCTGACCGCCTGGGTCTTGATCTTCGACGAGTCGTTGCGCGCCTGCTCGATCTTGTTCAGGTAGGCCTCATCGACGTCGCCGGTCACGTACTTGCCGTCGAACACGGCGCAGTCGAACTGGTCGATCTTGATCTTGCCGCCGCCGACCGCTTCGATCAGGTCAGGCAGGTCCTGGTAGATCAACCAGTCGGCGCCGATCAGGTCGGCCACGTCCTGGGTCGAACGATTGTGGGCGATCAGTTCATGGGCGCTCGGCATGTCGATACCGTACACGTTCGGGTAGCGCACGGCAGGCGCGGCGGAACAGAAGTACACGTTCTTCGCACCGGCTTCACGGGCCATCTGGATGATCTGCTTGCACGTGGTGCCGCGCACGATGGAGTCATCCACCAGCATCACGTTCTTGCCACGAAACTCCAGCTCGATGGCGTTGAGCTTCTGGCGCACCGACTTCTTGCGCGCTGCCTGGCCGGGCATGATGAAGGTACGGCCAATGTAGCGGTTCTTGACGAAGCCTTCGCGGAACTTGACGCCCAGGTGGTTGGCCAGCTCCAGCGCGGCGGTACGGCTGGTGTCCGGGATCGGGATGACCACGTCGATGTCGTGCTCGGGGCGCTCGCGCAGGATCTTCTCGGCCAGCTTCTCACCCATGCGCAGGCGCGCCTTGTACACCGAAACGCCGTCGATGATCGAATCCGGACGCGCCAGGTAGACGTGTTCGAAGATGCAGGGGGTGAGTTTCGGCGCGACGGCGCACTGGCGGGTGTGCAGCTTGCCGTCTTCGGTGATGTACACCGCTTCGCCCGGTGCCAGGTCGCGAATCAGAGTGAAGCCCAGCACATCCAGGGACACGCTTTCGGAGGCGATCATGTACTCGACGCCTTCGTCGGTATGACGCTGGCCGAACACGATCGGGCGGATGCCGTGCGGATCGCGGAAACCGACGATGCCATAACCGGTGATCATCGCCACCACGGCATAGCCGCCCACGCAACGGTTATGCACGTCGATCACGGCGGCAAACACGTCTTCTTCGGTCGGCTGCAGCTTGCCGCGCTGGGCCAGCTCGTGAGCGAACACGTTGAGCAGCACTTCCGAGTCGGAGCTGGTGTTGACGTGGCGCAGGTCAGATTCGTAAATCTCCTTGGCCAGCTGTTCAACGTTGGTCAGGTTACCGTTGTGCGCCAGGGTAATGCCGTAAGGCGAGTTGACGTAGAACGGCTGAGCTTCGGCCGACGTCGAGCTACCAGCGGTTGGGTAACGCACATGGCCAATGCCCATGTGACCGACCAGGCGCTGCATGTGACGCTGATGGAACACGTCGCGCACCAGGCCATTGTCCTTGCGCAGGAATAACCGGCCGTCGTGGCTGGTCACAATACCGGCAGCGTCCTGGCCGCGGTGCTGGAGGACGGTTAGCGCGTCATACAGCGCCTGATTGACGTTCGACTTACCGACGATACCGACGATGCCACACATGCGACGCAACCCCTACTTAATGGATCTTGACTGAACACTCTTACTGAGGCGTTTTGGCCGGCAAGAGATGTTCCTTGAACGGAAGATCAGCGGGTACGCTGATTCCGCTGGCCAGCCACTGACTGCTCCACCCCAATATGAGGTTCTTGGACCAGTCTGCAACCAATAGAAATTTTGGCACGAGCACCGACTCCTGCCACCACGAATCCTGCTGTACCGGCCCCAGGCTCAACAGCCCGACCGCCACGACCACCAGCAACGCGCCACGCGCGGCGCCGAAGGCCATGCCGAGAAATCGATCGGTCCCGGACAGGCCGGTGACACGTATCAACTCGCCAATAAGATAATTGACCATTGCCCCCACCAGCAGCGTGGCGATGAACATGATGGCGCAGCCCGCGATGACGCGAGCCGAGGGTGTCTCTATGTACCCGGCCAGGTAGACCGACAGTGAACCACCGAACATCCAGGCTACGACTCCTGCGATGATCCAGGTCAGCAACGACAGTGCTTCTTTTACGAAGCCGCGGCTCAGACTGATCAAAGCGGAGATGGCGACGATTGCAACGATCGCCCAATCAACCCAGGTAAATGGCACAGTGCAGCCTACGTACGGATAAGGCGGCGCATTTTAGCAGAGCGCCGGGCTATCGGTAAGCGGTGATTGCGGGTGCCTTGCAAATCAATAGATTGGGCGGCGCGAACAGTATTTCAAGACCGCTGAAAACCAATGTGGGAGGGGGCTTGCCCCCGATGGCGGTGGTTCAGTGCCAGATGTACTGACTGACCCACCGCTATCGGGAGCAAGCCCCCTCCCACACTTGACTGCATTCAAGTCTCGAAATCAGCCGCGCTCAGGCTGAAAGCGAGTGACGAAACCCTTGAGGTTCTGCTGACGGTCCAGTAGATCCCGCAGGCGGTCGGCTTCGGCGCGCTCGATCAGCGGCCCGATAAACACGCGGTTCTTGCCGTCGGCGCTACGGATGTAGGCGTTGTAACCCTGGGCGCGCAGCTTTTTCTGCAAGGCGTCGGCGCCTTCGCGGTTGCCCAGGCTGGCCACTTGAATCGACCAGCTGATCGGCAGACCATTCGGGTCGATACGGCTCTGCCCCACGTCAGGCTTGCCCGGCGCGGCAGGCTGTGGCGCTACCGGTTTGGGCGCAGGCGCTGGCGTCGCGGGCTTGGCGGCAACAGCCGGAGCGGGTGCCGGCTTGACCACCGGCACGCTTGGCTGCACCGGCATGGACGGCGCCTGTTGCGCGGCGACCTCTTCATCGCTCGGCACCGGCTCTTCTTCAGGCAGCGCCTGCGGCTCAGGCACCACCACCGGCTCGACCTGGACCTGAGGCACCACCGGTGCCTGGGGCGCAGCCGGAGCCTCGACGACCACCTGGCGCTGTTCGTCCTGACGGGAAAACAGCATCGGCAAGAAAATCACCGCCAATGCCACCAACACCAGGGCTCCGACCATTCGCTGCTTGTATGCGCTATCCAGTAATGCCATGTGCAGCTTCCTCCGTGGAGCGCCGGGCCAGCCATTCGAGCGCCTCGGCAACACAATAAAATGATCCGAACAACAGAATCTCGTCCTCGGCCGTCGCTACCGCACACTGCGCCTCGAGGGCCGCGGTGATGCTTGCATACGACGTCACCGACGCACCAAGGTTCTGCAAGGCCGTTTCCAGCTCAACTGCCGGACGGCTACGTGGCGTATCCAGCGGCGCAACGGCCCAGGACTGAACCCCGCTCAGCAACGGCGCAAGCACGCCGTCGAGATCCTTGTCGGCCAGCAGGCCAAACACCGCCAGGCGGCGGCCGGACAGCGGCGTGCGCGCCAAGCGCTGCGCCAGATACTCAGCGGCGTGAGGGTTATGGCCCACATCCAGCAGCAGGTTCAGGCGCTTGCCCTGCCACTCCACGGCACGTCGATCCAGGCGCCCGACTATGCGCGTTGCCAGCAGGGTTGCGGCTATTTGCCCGGCATTCCACGGCAGATCCAGTAACAGATAGGCTTGCAGCGCCAGCGCGGCATTCTCCATCGGCAGGTTCAGCAGCGGCAAACCGCGCAACGCTACCGGCTGGCCCCGCGCATCGCGCCCGGACCATTGCCAATGCTGATCGCCGATCTCCAGATTGAAGTCGCGCCCGCGCAGGAAGAACGGGCAGTCGAGCTCACGCACCTTGTCCAGCAAGGGTTGCGGAGGGTCAAGATCGCCGCACAATGCAGGCTTGCCCTGGCGAAAGATCCCGGCCTTTTCGTATGCCACGGATTCGCGGGTGTCACCCAGGTAATCGACATGGTCGACGCCGATGCTGGTGACCAGCGCCATGTCCGCATCCACCACGTTGACCGTGTCCAGACGCCCGCCAAGCCCCACTTCCAAGACGACGACATCGAGTTGCGCACGCTCGAACAGCCACAACGCCGCCAGGGTGCCCATTTCGAAATAGGTCAGGGAAATCTCGCCACGCCCTGCATCGAGGGCGGCGAAGGCTTCGCAGAGCTGCTCGTCAGTGGCTTCGACGCCATTGAGCTGCACGCGCTCGTTGTAGCGCAGCAGGTGCGGCGAACTGTACACGCCGACGTTCAGCCCTTGGGCCTGCAGCAGCGCCGCGACAAAGGCACAGGTGGAGCCTTTGCCGTTGGTGCCGGTGACCGTGATCACACGCGGTGCCGGCCGCCCCAACCCAAGGCGGGCCGCTACCTGTTGCGAGCGCTCCAGGCCCATGTCGATGGCGGACGGATGCAACTGCTCAAGGTAGGCGAGCCATTCGCCGAGGGTACGTTGGGTCATAGGTTTGCTGGCACCGGTGGCACGACGATCGGCTCGACCTTGGGCGCGACGTAGACAGGCGTCGGCAGGCCCATCATTTGCGCCAGCAGGTTACCCAGGCGTGGGCGCAGCTCACCGCGCGGGATGATCAGGTCGATGGCACCGTGTTCCAGCAGGAACTCGCTGCGCTGGAAACCTTCCGGCAGTTTTTCACGCACGGTCTGCTCGATGACGCGTGGGCCGGCAAAGCCGATCAGGGCTTTTGGCTCACCGACGATCACATCGCCAAGCATCGCCAGGCTGGCGGAAACACCGCCGTAGACCGGGTCGGTCAGTACCGAGATGAACGGAATGCCTTCTTCGCGCAGACGCGCCAATACCGCCGAGGTCTTGGCCATTTGCATCAGGGAAATCAGCGCTTCCTGCATACGCGCGCCACCGGAGGCGGCGAAGCAGATCATCGGGCAGCGGTTTTCCAGGGCATAGTTGGCGGCGCGCACGAAACGCTCGCCGACGATGGCACCCATGGAGCCGCCCATGAAGGAGAACTCGAACGCCGAAACCACCACCGGCATCCCCAGCAGCTTGCCGCTGACGGAGATCAGCGCGTCTTTCTCGCCGGTCTGCTTCTGCGCACCGACCAGACGGTCCTTGTACTTCTTGCTGTCGCGGAACTTGAGGCGGTCGACCGGCTCCAGGTCAGCGCCCAGCTCGTTGCGGCCGTCGGCGTCGAGGAAGATGTCGATACGGGCGCGTGCGCCAATACGCATGTGGTGGTTGCACTTGGGGCAAACGTCCAAGGTCTTTTCCAGCTCCGGGCGGTACAGCACCGCGTCGCAGGATGGGCACTTGTGCCACAGACCTTCAGGAACCGAGCTTTTCTTCACCTCGGAACGCATGATCGAAGGGATCAGTTTGTCTACTAACCAGTTGCTCATGCTTTCTTTCTCCAGTACCGGTGGCTTGAACACAGCCCCGCGTATGCCCTTGAGCTAAATTCATATGTGGCGATGAGGCCGGCGGGACGGGGTCAGAGGTTCGACCAGCCATTTCCCGCCTGCATCCTCAGCCTTCCAGACAACCTGCCAGCGCAGGGTTGCCACTTCGTTTCCGGGCCTCCCGCAGGCGGCGCCGGTGCTGTTTTACACAGTGGTAGTTATGGACGGCGGCAGACTGCCAGCCGTCACATCGCACCGCTGCTGTTGCGCACGGCCCGCAGGAATGCGCGAATCTTGTGGTGATCCTTGATGCCCTTGCCCTGCTCCACCCCGCCGCTGACATCCACCGCATACGGCCGGACCTGCTCGATGGCCGCGCCGACATTCATCGGGTTGAGCCCACCTGCGAGGATGACCGGCTTGCTCAAGCCCTCCGGGATCAGCGACCAGTCGAAGGCTTCTCCCGTACCGCCGGGAACACCTTCGACGTAGGTATCCAGCAGAATCCCGCGCGCGCCCGCATAGGCGGCACAGGCGGCGGCGATGTCATCGCCGGCCTTGACGCGCAACGCCTTGATATAGGGGCGCTGATAACTTTCGCACTCGTCCGGGTTTTCATCGCCATGAAACTGCAGCATGTCCAGCGGCACGGCATCCAGGGTTTCATTGAGTTCACAACGGCTGACGTTAACGAACAAACCCACGGTGGTCACGAACGGTGGCAGCGCGGCGATGATGGCCCGCGCCTGCAACACATTCACCGCCCGCGGGCTCTTGGCATAAAACACCAGGCCAATGGCATCCGCCCCCGCCTCGACCGCCGCCAACGCGTCTTCGATGCGGGTAATCCCGCAAATCTTGCTGCGAACGGCTGACATATCGTAGAAACCTCAGGGATTGAACCGAGAAAGTCCCGGATGGTAACAAAAGCTTTTCCAGGCGTCAGCCGCCAAGTTCACTGAAACCTGTGAGGAAGTGTGGCCCGATAAAACGCTGCGGCAGCTCGAACTCGTCGCGGTACTCCACCTCCACCAGATACAGGCCGAACGGATGCGCCGTAACCCCACCGGTACGACGGATGCGGCTTTGCAGCACTTCCCTGGCCCATTCCACCGGGCGCTCGCCGGTGCCGATGGTCATCAATACGCCCGCAATGTTGCGCACCATATGGTGCAGGAACGCCCCGGCACGGATATCCAGCACAATCATCTTGCCATGCCGGGTCACGCGCAGATGGTGGACTTCCTTGATCGGCGACTTGGCCTGGCATTGGCCGGCACGGAACGCGCTGAAATCATGCACACCCACCAGATGCTGCGCAGCCTCGGCCATGCGTTCGGCATCCAGCGGGCGGTGGTTCCAGGTGATTTCCTGGTTCAGGTGCGCCGGGCGGATCTGATCGTTGTAGATCACGTAGCGGTAGCGTCGGGCGATGGCCTTGAAGCGCGCATGAAAATGCGCCGGCATCACCTTGGCCCAGGTGACGCTGACGTCATGGGGCAGATTGATATTGGCGCCCATCACCCACGCCTTCATCGAGCGTTCGGCCTGGGTGTCGAAATGCACCACCTGGCCACAGGCGTGCACGCCGGCGTCGGTACGCCCGGCACACATCAGCGATACCGGCGAGTCAGCGACTTTCGACAGAGCGTTTTCCAGGGTTTCCTGCACCGTCAGCACACCGGAGGCCTGGCGCTGCCAGCCGCGATAGCGCGAGCCTTTGTATTCTACGCCGAGGGCGATGCGGTGAAAGCCTGCGGCCGCCATTTCGGCGGCCGCGTTATCTATATTTGCCAAGAACTGAGAGCCTGATGAGTTGCGCGAAGACGGGGATTATAAAGGCGCCGGCTGCGCGACGGGCGCTTTTGTTGGGGGGGGGCGCGGCGCCAACGGTGGCAGGGAGTAAGCCCTCTCCCCGTTGGGCGCGTATCAGCCTTCAGATTCGGCCGAGCATTTCCTTGGCCTCGCCGCGCTGGGTCTCGTTGCCCTCGGTCAGCACTTCGGAAAGGATGTCCTTGGCGCCATCGGCGTCGCCCATGTCGATATAAGCCTGGGCCAGGTCCAGCTTGGTGGCGACTTCATCGGAGCCCGACAGGAAGTCGAACTCGGGCTCGTCGTCACCGAGCGCCGCATCTTCAGCCGTGAAGGACGGCTCGATGGAGGGATGCTCCAGGCTCTGGGACAGACGGTCCAATTCAGCATTGACGTCGTCCAGCTCCGAAGCGAAGGCATCGGGCTTGACCGTCGATTCGGGCTCGTCCGCCAAGGAGAGGTCGAAATCTTCCGGCAAATCGAAGTCATCCAGCGCTGCCGGGGTCAAGGTCGGCGGCTCGGCGGCCGGTACGTCCTTCATCTGTTCTTCGAGACCGGACAGGAAGTCGTCATCGGACTGCGCGGACGCCGGTGCATCCAATTGCAGATCCAGGTCGAAGTCCGACAGGTCATCTGCGCTGGCGGCCGTCTGCTGCTCAAGAAGCGCCTCGAATGACTGATCGCCCTTGACCTCTGCCGGCGATGCCGCCTCCAGGTCGTCCAGGCTCAGGTCGAAATCGGTATCCAGAGGCTCTGGCTGCGGCGCAGCCGGCTTGTCTTCCAGCAGGTCCTTGACGTACTGGGCGTCCAGGGCGGCAGCGGCCACCGCGGCACTCACGCCTGCCGCCAACACCGCCATGGCCGGGAAGCGGCCTTTGAGCTGCTCGACTTGGGCGTGGTTTTCACCCGTGGCCACCAACTGACGCTCCTGGCTGACAAAACCGTTCTTGTCATTCTGCAGGCCGTAGACCTCCATCAACTTCAAACGCAGGTCACTGCGCTTGGGCTCCTGCTTGATCGCTTGCTCAAGCACATCCGCCGCCTGGTTCAGGTGGCCCCGGTCGATATGGGACTGGGCTTGGGAGAGCGCGTCGCTGGAAGTTGGGGCGACGGCAGCCGCCAGCGGTGCCAGCACGGAGGCGACGGAGGGTACAGCAGGCTCAACCACCGGAACGGGTGCAGGCGCGGGTGCCCGCGTGACGCTCGGCGGCGGCACTTCAAGGCCTCCGAAACTGTCGGGTGGCAGGTCGCGATCGATGTTCGACGTGAACTCCGGCTCTTCAGCCAGCGCGCGCGCCATGCGCAGGTGCTTTTCTTCTTCAAGACGGGCGTTGCGATGACGCACCCACAACAGCAGAAGCAACAACGCCAGAATCACGGCCGCGCCACCGAGCACACCGAGCACCACAGGGTTGGTCAGCAGCTCATTGAATTTGCCTTCGGTGGTTGCAGGCGCGGCAACCGGTTTGGTCGGCTCGGGAGCAGGGGTCGCTACCGGGGCTGCCGGGGCTGCCGGGGCTGGCGCCGGTTCACCGGCCAACTGCGCAGGCGCTGCCGCCGCTGCGGGCACAGCCGCATCACCCTTCTCGGCCTGCAGACGGGCCAACTGATCATTCTTCAGTTGAATCAGCTTTTGCAGCTTGTCCAACTGGCTTTGCAGATCTGCCGCGCGGCTTTTGAGCTCTTCATTGTCGCGACGGGTGGTGTCCAGTTGCTCTTGGGTCATCGCCAGCTTGTCGCTCAACGCGCGGCTATCACCGGCCTTGCCTGCTGCACCTTTTTTGGCGGACTCGGCCGACACCAGGCTCAAGTTGTCCTTGGCGCTGGTGCTCGACGGTGCATTGCCAGTCTCGGTGCGCTTGGTAGCATCCAGCTGGGCCTTACCCGCCACTTGCTGGGCGGCGGTGCGGCGGCCCTGACGCCAGGCAGCGTTCTGCGCCGTCACTTCGGCGATCGCTTGCGGTTGCCCCAGCGCGGTGCTTTGCACGGTGTCCGGCAGGCGCAGGACCTGGCCGGTTTTCAGGCGGTTGATGTTGCCGTTAATAAACGCATCCGGGTTGAGCGCCTGAATGGCCAGCATCGTCTGCTGCACAGAGCCACCATTGCGGTTTTTCTCGGCAATTTCCCACAAAGTATCGCGAGCAGTGGTGGTATGTTGCGCTGGCTTGCTGACAGCGGTTGCGGTACCGGCCGGCGCACTCAAGCGCGGCGCTGGCGCACTGGCAGCCGGTGTGGATTGGTCGAATTTGGCGGGATCGAGCAGCACGCTGTAGTCACGCATGAGTCGGCCGTTCGGCCACTGCACCTGCAACAGGAAGCGCACATAGGAATCAGGCAACGGTTTGCTGGAGGTGACACGCACCACGCTGCGGCCGTTGGGATTGACCACCGGGGTAAAGGTGAGGTCGTCGAGAAAGGCCTGGCGATCGACACCGGCATCGACGAACGCCTGGGACGAGGCCAGGCTCGGGGTGATCTCGGACGCCGTAAGGCCGCCGACGTCGAGCAACTCGATTTCCACCGACAGCGGCTGGTTCAACTTCGACTTGAGGGTCATCTCCCCGAGTTGCAGCGCCTGCGCCATACCGGAGGACAGCGCCGAGGCGGCCGCTATTGCTAACACCAGTTTGCGAACTTGAACCATAGCCTCATCCTTTGTCTGAACACTCCCCGGCTTTCGAGAAGGTTGGTAACCGCTGCCATAAGGCATGGCGAGCCGATAGGTCACCGACGCGCTTGTGTTCCGCTTTTGGCCAAGCATAGCGCTTGGTGAGAATCAATCTACAAATTGGCGCCAAGTATCTTTTACGCAAGGTCTTTTATCAACAACCGCGCCAGCTGCACGGCATTGAGCGCAGCGCCTTTGCGTACGTTATCTGACGTCAGCCACACATTTAGTTCCGCCGGGTCGTCCACACCTGCGCGCACTCGCCCTACATAAACAACGTCCTGACCCACCGCATCGCCTACTGCCGTTGGGTAGTCGCCCGCCTCGACCAGCTCGATACCCGGCGCCGCATCGAGTACACGGTTCACCTCAACCAAATCGGCCGGCGCCCCCAACTGCAGCGACACAGTCAGGCTATCGCCAAAAAACACCGGGGCTTGAACGCAGGTTGCGGAAATCTTCAGCAACGGAGTTTCCAGCACGGCCCGCAGTTCATGTACGAGACGTTTCTCCAGGGCTGTATGACCTTGGGCGTCTGGCGTGCCGACTTGTGCCAACAGGTTGAAGGCTACTTGCCGATCAAAGAAGGTCGGCTCCAACGGGCGTACATTCAACAGCTCGGCCGTCTGGCGGGCCAACTCGCTGACGGCCTCGCGGCCCAGGGCCGACACGGCCAGGTTAGCGGTGACGCTCACGCGCTGGATATCCAACAAACCGCGCAACGGCGCCAGCAGCACCGCCAGGTTGGTGGCGGACGGGCTCGGGCTGGCGATTTGAAAGGGTTTTTTCAAGCCCTTGAGCACATGGGCGTTGGCTTCCGGCACCACGGACGGCGCCTGTTCGGCTGGCAATGCGCCAGACAGGTCGATCACCGAGCAACCGGCAGCGATGGCACGTGGGGCGAAGCTCAGGGTCACCGCCGGGCCGGCCGCGAAAAAGGCCAACTGCGCCTTGCTGAAGTCGAATTCATCGACTTCCTTGACCCGCACGTTCTTGCCCCGGAACGGTACCGATGCACCGGCGGAGTTGTTGCCGGCCAGCAAATACAGGGTGCCTACCGGGAAGTCCAGCTCTTCGAGAATCTGCACCAGGGTTTCGCCAACGGTACCGGTGGCGCCGATCACGGCGATTTCAAAGGTCTGGGTCATGGGGCTGCCTCGGGCATTGCGGGGGGAGCGGCACTTTACCGGGTGGTTGGGGGTGAGGCAATTAGCCTGGGGGTTTGGGGTGTGGCTGAGGGCCCTATCGGGGGCAAGCCCTAATGCAAGTCAGTTAAGGCTTTTGTAGGAGCGAGCTTGCTCGCGAAAAACGTCAACGATAACGCGTGCTTCCTGAATAAACGCGGTGCCTGTGAGTTTTTCGCGAGCAAGCTCGCTCCTACAGACGGTGGTGTACGCTTAACTGACTGGCATTAGGGCAAGTCCGAAAGCCCAACAAAAAACCCGCGCCTGTCACCAGGCTGCGGGTTTCTCTTATTGCATCAAGCGATCAACGCTCCAGCAGAATCCGCAGCATGCGACGCAGCGGCTCAGCCGCGCCCCACAACAGCTGGTCGCCCACGGTGAACGCGCCGAGGAACTGGCTGCCCATGTTCAGCTTGCGCAGGCGGCCTACCGGCACATTCAGGGTGCCGGTGACCTTGGTTGGGCTCAGCTCCTGCATGCTGATCTCACGGTTGTTCGGCACCAGCTTGACCCAAGGGTTGTGCTGGCTGATCAGCCCTTCGATATCGGCAATCGGCACGTCTTTGTTCAGTTTGATGGTCAACGCCTGGCTATGGCAGCGCATGGCGCCAATGCGTACGCAGATGCCGTCCACCGGGATCGGGTTCTTGAAGCGCCCGAGGATCTTGTTGGTCTCGGCCTGGGCCTTCCACTCTTCGCGGCTCTGGCCGTTTGGCAGTTCCTTGTCGATCCACGGGATCAGGCTACCGGCCAACGGCACGCCGAAGTTTTCGGTCGGATAGGCGTCGCTGCGCATGGCTTCGGCCACGCGGCGGTCGATATCGAGGATCGCACTGGCGGGGTCGCCCAATTGATCAGCCACCGCTGCGTGGGTTGCGCCCATCTGCTTGATCAGCTCACGCATGTTCTGTGCACCGGCGCCGGAGGCCGCCTGGTAGGTCATGGCGCTCATCCACTCGACCAGGCCGGCTTCGAACAAGCCACCCAGGCCCATCAGCATCAGGCTGACGGTGCAATTGCCGCCGACGTAGTTCCGAGTGCCGGCATCCAGTTGCTGGTCGATGACCTTGCGGTTGACCGGGTCGAGGATGATCACTGCATCGTCCTGCATGCGCAGGCTCGACGCGGCGTCGATCCAGTAGCCCTGCCAGCCGGCTTCGCGCAGCTTGGGGAAGACTTCGCTGGTGTAGTCGCCGCCCTGGCACGTCAGGATCACATCGAGGGTCTTCAGCTCTTCAATGCTATAGGCGTCTTTGAGCGGGGCAATGTCCTTGCCCACGGACGGCCCTTGGCCACCTACGTTCGAAGTGGTGAAAAACACCGGCTCGATAAGATCGAAATCCTGCTCTTCCAGCATCCGCTGCATGAGCACGGAACCGACCATACCGCGCCAACCGATCAGACCTACACGTTTCATCGCAACTACACCTTGTTAAAAAGTGGGCCGCCTTGCAGCGATAACTGCAAGCGGGCCCGAGAGATTACAGATTCCGCAGCGCGGCGACTACAGCGTCGCCCATTTCTTGCGTGCCGACCTTGGTGCAACCCTGCGACCAGATGTCGCCGGTGCGCAAACCCTGGTCGAGCACCAGGCTCACGGCCTTCTCGATCGCGTCGGCCGCGTCAACCAGGTTGAAGCTGTAACGCAGCATCATCGACACCGACAAAATGGTCGCCAGCGGGTTGGCGATACCTTGGCCGGCAATGTCCGGCGCCGAGCCGTGGCAAGGCTCGTACATGCCCTTGTTGTTGGTATCCAGGGACGCCGACGGCAGCATGCCGATGGAACCGGTGAGCATCGAGGCCTGGTCGGAGAGGATGTCGCCGAACAGGTTGTCGGTGACGATCACGTCGAACTGCTTCGGCGCACGCACCAGTTGCATGGCGGCGTTGTCGACGTACATGTGGCTCAGTTCGACGTCCGGGTAGTCCATGGCGACTTCTTCGACGATTTCGCGCCACAGTTGGCTGGAGGCCAATACGTTGGCCTTGTCCACCGAGCAGACCTTCTTGCCGCGCACGCGGGCCATGTCGAAACCGACGCGGGCGATACGGCGAATTTCGCTCTCGCTGTACGGCAGGGTGTCGTAGGCCTGGCGCTCGCCGTTCGCAAGCTCGCGCACCCCCCGTGGCGAGCCGAAATAGATACCACCGGTCAGCTCACGCACGATCAGGATGTCCAGGCCGGCAACCACTTCCGGCTTGAGGCTCGACGCCTCGGCCAACTGCGGGTAAAGAATCGCCGGACGCAGGTTGCCGAACAGGCCCAGTTGCGCGCGGATTTTCAACAGGCCGCGCTCAGGGCGGATATCACGCTCGATCTTGTCCCACTTCGGCCCACCCACGGCGCCCAGCAGCACGGCGTCGGCGGCGCGGGCGCGCTCCAGGGTCTCGTCGGCCAGGGGCACGCCGTGCTTATCGATGGCCGCGCCGCCGATCACGTCGTGGCTCAGCTCGAAGCCCAGGCTGTACTTGCTGTTGGCGAGTTCCAGGACCTTGACCGCTTCGGCCATGATTTCCGGACCGATACCGTCGCCAGGGAGAATCAGAATCTGCTTGCTCATGGGTTCCTCATTTCATCGAGCGACCTGCCCATGGGCAGGTCGGGAAAAATCAATCAGCGTTCGGCCCACACCACCAGCACGTCGGTGCTGAAGGTGCCGTCGGCTTGAATTTCGTAATAATCGCGCACTTCCTGGCCCATCGCCTGTTGCAACTCCAGGATCGCCGCGCGCAAGGCCGGCGGGGTGCGCATGCGCTCGACCCACGAGGTGTATTCCAGGCGCAGGCGTTGGCGGCTGCTGTTGCGTACATGCAAACCGGCTTCGCTGAGCTGGCGCATCCACTCGGCGGCAGAATAATCGCGCACATGGCTGGTGTCGCGCAGCACTTCGACGGTTTGCAGGTAAGTGTCCAGCAACGGGCTACCCGGTGACAACACATCCACGAACGCCGCCACGCCACCGGGTTTGAGCACCCGACGCACTTCGCGCAGGGCCAGGCCGAGGTCGCTCCAATGGTGGGCGGAGTAGCGGCTGAACACGAAGTCGAATTCGCCATCGGCAAACGGCAGGCATTCAGCCGCGCCGTTAACCGTGCTGATATTGGTCAAACCGCGATCTTGCGCAGCGGCGGCGACCACATCAAGCATCTGCTGGGACAGGTCGTAGGCCACCACTTCCTTGACCAGCGGGGCAACCTGGAAACTCACATGCCCGGCACCGCAGCCCAAGTCCAGCAGTCGCGCCGCGCCCTGCCCGGCCAGTTCGGCCTGGAGCAGCGCGAATTCGGTGCCTTGGGCGTGCACGGCACTGCTCAGGTAGGCCGAGGCTTGCTCGCCGAATTGTTTTTGCACAACTTGGGTGTGGGCGGTGCTGGTCATGGGGGCTTTCCTTGGGTTTTGTGGTGTTGACACTGGCCTCATCGGGGGCAAGCCCCCTCCCACATTTGAAGGTATTCACAATTCAAAGTGTGGGAGGGGGCTTGCTCCCGATGGCGGCGGTCCTGCCTGCATCAATCGCGAAACAACCAGGGCTGGCTCGCCCGGTGCCTGGTCTCAAACGCTGCAATCGCGTCGCCGTCCTGCAAAGTCAGGCCGATATCGTCCAGGCCATTGATCAGGCAGTGCTTGCGAAAGGCATCCACCTCGAAGTGGTACACCTTGCCGTCCGGACGGCTCACGGTCTGCGCGGCCAGGTCCACGGTCAACTGGTAGCCCACATTGGCTTCCACTTGCTGGAACAACTCATCCACTTCGGCGTCGCTCAAGATGATCGGCAGCAAGCCGTTCTTGAAGCTGTTGTTGAAGAAGATGTCGGCGTAGCTCGGCGCGATGATGCTGCGAAAACCATATTCTTCCAGGGCCCACGGCGCGTGTTCACGGCTGGAGCCGCAACCGAAGTTTTCCCGGGCCAGCAACACGCTGGCGCCCTGGTAACGCTCGGCGTTGAGCACGAAATCCTTGTTCAGCGGGCGCTTGGAGTTGTCCTGGTACGCGTAGCCCACGTCCAGGTAGCGCCATTCGTCGAACAGGTTGGGGCCAAACCCGGTGCGCTTGATCGACTTCAAGAACTGCTTGGGGATGATCTGGTCGGTGTCCACATTGGCACGGTCCAACGGCGCTACCAGACCGGTATGCTGGGTAAAAGCTCTCATCGGGTTTTCCTTTAGATCAATTCGCGAACGTCGATGAAACGACCGTTGACGGCAGCGGCGGCAGCCATGGCCGGGCTGACCAGGTGAGTACGGCCACCGGCGCCCTGACGCCCTTCGAAGTTACGGTTGGAGGTCGATGCGCAATGCTCGCCGGATTCCAACCGGTCCGGGTTCATCGCCAGGCACATGGAGCAGCCCGGCTCACGCCATTCGAAGCCGGCTTCGAGGAAGATCTTGTCCAGGCCCTCGGCTTCAGCCTGGGCTTTGACCAGCCCCGAGCCGGGAACCACGATGGCTTGCTTGATGGTCGAGGCCACTTTGCGGCCCTTGGCGATCACGGCGGCGGCGCGCAGGTCTTCGATCCGTGAGTTGGTGCAGGAGCCGATGAACACGCGATCCAGCTGGATATCGGTAATCGCCTGGTTGGCCTTCAGGCCCATGTACTTGAGGGCGCGCTCGATGGAGCCGCGCTTGACCAGGTCGGTTTCCTGGGCCGGGTCCGGCACGTTCTGGTCGACGGCCAGCACCATTTCCGGCGATGTGCCCCAGCTGACTTGCGGTTTGATCTGGGTCGCGTCGAGCTCGACCACGGTGTCGAACACCGCATCGGCGTCGGACATCAGGTCTTTCCAGGCGTGCACCGCTGCGTCCCAATCGGCGCCTTTCGGTGCGAATGGGCGACCCTTGACGTATTCAATGGTCTTTTCGTCCGCCGCTACCATGCCCACGCGGGCACCGGCTTCGATGGACATGTTGCAAATGGTCATGCGGCCTTCGATGGACAGGTCACGAATGGCGCTGCCGGCGAACTCGATGGCATGCCCGTTACCGCCGGCGGTGCCGATCTTGCCGATCACCGCCAGCACGATGTCCTTGGCGGTCACGCCGAATGGCAACTGGCCTTCGACGCGCACCAGCATGTTCTTCATTTTCTTGGCGACCAGGCACTGGGTGGCGAACACATGCTCCACCTCGGAGGTGCCGATGCCGTGGGCCAGGGCACCAAAGGCACCGTGGGTCGACGTGTGCGAGTCACCACACACCACCGTCATGCCCGGCAAGGTCGCGCCCTGCTCCGGGCCGATCACGTGGACGATACCTTGACGCACGTCATTCATCTTGAATTCGGTGATGCCATATTCGTCGCAATAGTCGTCGAGGGTCTGCACCTGCAAGCGCGACACAGTATCGACAATGGCGTCGATCCCGCCCTTGCGCTCCGGGGTGGTCGGCACGTTGTGGTCCGGCGTGGCGATGATGGAGTCGACGCGCCATGGCTTGCGCCCGGCCAGCCGCAGGCCTTCGAACGCTTGGGGCGAGGTCACCTCATGGATGATGTGACGGTCGATGTAGATCAGCGACGACCCATCATCGCGCCGTTTCACTTCATGGGAATCCCAAAGCTTGTCGTAAAGCGTTTTGCCGGCCATCAGTCGGTCCTCATCAGCGGTGTTTCTTTGCGCCGGGCTTTTCTATAACCCTTTGGCTTGTGAGGCTGATGGTAGGGCGCTACATTAAATAACTCAAATTCATATTTTTCATGCTTTGGATTACCAACTGGAATACCACCATGGACCTGGCCAACCTCAACGCCTTTATCGCTATTGCCGAGACCGGCAGCTTCTCCGGCGCCGGTGAGCGCCTGCACCTGACCCAACCGGCCATCAGCAAACGCATCGCCGGCCTGGAGCAACAATTGAAGGTGCGCCTGTTCGATCGCCTGGGCCGCGAAGTGGGCTTGACCGAAGCCGGGCGGGCCTTGCTGCCGCGTGCCTATCAAATCCTGAATGTGCTGGATGACACCCGCCGCGCCCTGACCAACCTCACCGGAGAAGTCAGCGGGCGCCTCACCCTGGCGACCAGCCACCATATCGGCCTGCATCGCCTGCCGCCGGTCCTGCGTACCTTCACTCGGCAGTACCCGAACGTGGCGCTGGATATTCAATTCCTCGATTCGGAAGTGGCCTACGAAGAAATCCTCCACGGTCGCGCCGAAGTGGCGGTGATCACCCTGGCGCCCGAGCCGCACAATCTGGTACGCGCAATGCCGGTGTGGGACGACCCGCTGGATTTCGTAGTGGCCCCCGAACACAGCCTGATCAGCAACGGCTCCGTCAGCCTGGCCGATATCGCCGGGCACCCTGCGGTGTTTCCCGGAGGGAACACCTTTACCCACCATATTGTCAGCCGTCTATTCGAGGCCCAGGGGCTGACGCCGAACATCGCCATGAGCACCAACTACCTGGAGACGATCAAAATGATGGTGTCCATCGGCCTGGCCTGGAGCGTGTTGCCACGCACCATGCTCGACGCCCAGGTGGCAAGTATCGCTTTGCCGGGCATACAGCTCAGTCGCCAGCTAGGCTATATCGTGCACACCGAAAGGACGCTGTCGAACGCTGCGCGGGCTTTCATGAGCCTATTGGATGCACAGGTCGATCTGCCAGGGATACCGGCATGACATTGTGCAGCCTCGGGTTTCAGGTAAACCGCGCTGTCTTCCATCGAGCCAAGGCCCTTTGAATAATGCCTAACCCCGTTGATTCCGTGCCACCGCTGCCCCGCATCTACGCCCTGGACCCTCAAGAGGCGGAACAACGCTGGGACAGCGCCCCGCAACTGCTGTCGGCGCTCAATGCCGCGCGGCTGGGCGCATGGTGCTGGGAAATCGAAACGGGGAACATCAGCTGGTCTCGAGGCACTCAGGCATTGTTTGGCTACGATCCGCGCCAGCCGCTGCCCAACGACCTCAATTACCTCGACCTGCTGGCACCGGAAGACCGTGCCCGCGTGGTACGGGCGTTTCACGCGGTGCTGGCCGGCGAACCGGTCGAACAGGCCATGCATCACCGCATCCAGTGGCCCGATGGCAGCCTGCACTGGCTGGAAATCAATGGCAGCCTGGTGCCGGACAAAAACGGCAGGCGCCGGATGATCGGGGTGATCCGCGAGATCACTCACCAGCGCGAGCGGGAACAGGCGCTCAGCCACTCTGAAAAGCGCTTCGCCACGCTCTTCCACCTGTGCCCGAACATGGTGCTGCTGACGCGTCAGGCCGACGGCCTGATCAGCGAAGCCAACCAGCATTTCGAAATGCTGTTCGGCTGGCCGGTGGCTCACGCCATCGGCCGCACCACCCTGGAGTTGGGCCTGTGGCGTCATCCGGAGCAGCGCGCGCACCTGGTCAAGGCCACCCAGCGCAAAGGTGAATCCATCACCATGGAAGTGCAGTTCTGCGCCAGCAACGGGCAGATCCACGATGGCACGCTCAGCGCGCAAAAGGTCGAACTGGAGGGCGAGGCCTATCTGATCAGCACCTTCCTCGACACCACCGAGCGCAAAAACGCCGAGCAAGCGCTGAAAGACAGCCAGGAACGCCTGGATCTGGCGCTGGACTCGGCACAGCTGGGCACCTGGGACTGGCACATTCCCACCGGTATGCTCTACGGCTCGGCCCGCGCCGCCCAACTCCACGGCCTGCCGTGCGAACCCTTCCACGAATCCTTCGATGCATTTTTTGAAGGCATGTCCGATGAGGACCGCGAGGGCATGCGCCATGCCTACCGCAACCTGCGTGAAGGTCCGGGCGACAATTACCAGCTGACCTATCGCGTGCCGGTCGAGGACGGCAGCTCGCGCTATCTGGAAAGCCGCGCACGCCTGTATCGCGATGAATCCGGCAAGCCCCTGCGCATGGCCGGGACCTTGCTCGATATCACCGATCAGGTGGAGCGCGAACAACGCCTGAGCGCTTCCGAGGAGAAATTCGCCAGCCTGTTCCAGGCCAGCCCCGATCCAATCTGCGTAACCTGCCTGGATAGCGGCGCGTTTATCGAGATCAACCCGGCGTTCACCCAGACCTTTGGCTGGACCGCCGCCGAAGTGTTCGACAAAAGCGCCGAGCAGATCGGCTTGTGGGATGAGTCGAGCAAGCGCCTGCAACGCATCGAGCGGGTGATTCGCGAACAGTCATTGAGCAATGTGGCCATCGTGGTGCATGCCAAGAACGGCCAGAGCCTGACCTGTGTGATTTCCAGCCGCCTGGTCAAGGTCAATGAGCAGCCGTGTATCGTCACCACCCTGCGCGACATCACCCAGCAGCAACGCTCGGAGGCGGCGCTCAAGGCCAGTGAGGAGAAGTTCGCCAAGGCCTTCCATTCCAGCCCCGACGCCATATCGATCACCGAGCGCGACACCGGTCGATATGTGGAGGTCAATGACGGGTTTTGCCGCCTGACCGGCTATCGCGCCGAAGAAGCCATCGGCCTCACCCTGTACCAGATTGGCATCTGGGCCGATGAAAACCAGCGTACCGCGCTGTTGGCCGAGCTGCAGATCAAGGGACGCATCCATCATCTGGAAATGCTATGGCACAACAAACTGGGCGACGTGCTGGCGGTGGAGGTGTCGGTCGAACCGATTACCTTGAATGAAACGCCGTGCCTGCTACTGACCGCGCGTGACGTGAGCCTGCTGAAAAACGCCCAGGCCCAGATCCGCCACCTGGCCTATCACGACCCACTGACCAACCTGCCCAACCGCGCGCTGCTGATGGACCGCCTGAGCCAGCAGATCGCCCTGCTCAAGCGCCACAACCTGCGTGGCGCCTTGCTGTTTCTCGACCTCGACCACTTCAAGCATATCAATGACTCCCTCGGTCACCCGGTGGGCGACACCGTACTGAAAATCGTCACCGCACGCCTGGAAGCCAGTGTGCGCATGGAAGATACCGTGGCGCGCCTAGGCGGTGATGAGTTCGTGGTGCTGCTCAGCGGCTTGGAGGGTTCACGCACGCAAGTCAGCGGCCAGGTGCAGGAACTGGCCGATACCCTGCGCGAATTGCTCTCCGAGCCGATGTTCCTCGACGGCCACCGCCTGCAAGTAACGCCAAGCATCGGCGTGGCGTTGATCCCCGACCATGGCACCACGCCCGCCGATTTGCTCAAGCGCGCCGACATCGCCCTTTACCGCGCCAAGGATTCCGGGCGCAACACCATTCAGATGTTCCACAACAGCATGCAGAAAACCGCCAGCGAGCGCCTGCGCATGGAAACCGACCTGCGCCTGGCCTTGTCCCGCGGGGAGTTCAGTGTGCATTACCAGCCCCAGGTGGATGCGCGTGGCAACAAGATTGTCGGCGCCGAGGCCCTGGTGCGCTGGCAGCATCCCCAACTGGGTGCGCAGTCGCCGGCCGAATTTATCAAGGTGCTGGAGGACAGCGGCTTGATCCTGGAAGTGGGCACCTGGATCCTCGACGAAGCGTGCAGCGCATTTGCGCAGTTGATTGCCGACGGCCTGGTGGACCCGCTGAATTTCAGCCTGTGCGTGAATATCAGCCCCCGGCAGTTTCGCCAGAACGACTTTGTGGAACGGGTCGAACGCAGCCTCACGCAGCACCACCTGCCCTACAGCTTGCTGAAGCTTGAAATCACTGAAGGCATCGTGATCCAGAACCTGGACGATACGGTGTTGAAAATGCGCCGCCTGAAAAAACTCGGCGTAAGCTTTGCGATGGATGACTTTGGTACGGGCTACTCATCCCTGACCTACCTCAAGCGCCTGCCGGTGGATGCGTTGAAAATCGACCAGTCGTTCGTGCGCGACGCAACGCACGATCCCAATGACGCTGAAATCATCCGCGCCATTGTCGCCATGGCCCGCAGCTTGAATCTGGAGGTGATTGCCGAAGGCGTGGAAACTACGGAGCAACTGGCGTTCCTGCAAAAGCTCGGCTGCCATTTGTACCAGGGGTATTTGCATAGTCGGCCATTGCCAATAGAGGGGTTCAGGCAGTTGCTGAAATAGATGTTGTTTGAAACGCAGCATTGAAACAAATGCAGCCTGGGTTATCCCTGCCCAGGTGCATCACGGTCACATCAGTGCGACGGCATGACCATGCGTCGGGACTCGTCCCTGTTTCCCCCATAACTCCTCGCGGCCATTGATGACGGCCACCGAATGCCCGGTCCGGTTGCACATGCCTATCTGCCCTTGGGCGAGCTCACGTACCGACACTCTTTTCATGTGGCCTTTCAACCCAAGGCGTAGAAAGCCTTCTCCCGGACCGCTCTCATCCTCTCCATCGTTCAGACTGCGGATCGCGGCCTGAAAACTGCGACCGGCCGTACGGTCGTTGTTTTCCATCTGCGCACGCTTGGCGCTGACGGCGAACAGGAACTGCGCATCCTTCAGCATGCCGGTGTCGGGCCCGCTGAACTTGGCGCCCCGGGCGCCCTCCGCCAGCTCGCCGTCGGTCAACGTGAGCCGAAAGCCATCACGCATGAACACCTGATAACCGTCGCTCGTCTTGGCCACCTCCTTGAAAATATCCGTGGGGCTTTGACCGAATCGATACATTGCAGCCTTGATCGCCGACACCGTCACGCAATTGCCATCCGGGCCCTGGCGAAAGCCACTCCAGATATTGTCCGGCTTCGCACCGCCGCGCTTGGTCGACAAACCCGGAATGTTCACTGCGGCATCAGGCCTGGGTAATACCGGTTGGGGCGTTACTTGCGGAACAATAGGCGGGGGTAAAGGATTAGTGTCAGGAACATGCTTGTCTTTTTTATCAACTACGAGAGCGAGCAGCTGAGAAAAGAGTGAAGCAAATATAGCCACGATTGCACTGATCGATGGCGAGTCGTTCCCGGCACCTGGCAAACTTTGCGATTTATCAACATAGGCCATGACAGGCATTGTCCCGACCGACTCGCGACCGACATTGGGCCTGATCGCAGTTTCATTACTTGCAGTGAGTGCATCGATTGACAGGGACGGCCTTACATCAATGACCCGCGCAATATTATTAATTGGAAAAATTGACATAGAGTTCTCCACACAGGCATCTCCTCGAAACGAACTTTCGAAAAGATGCCTGCACTTATAAAAGATTGAAACGCGACAGCTATCGTTAGAACCTGGAACTTAGCCGATGATTAAAGCGTCCATGCCTGCCAGCGTCGACAGGACCTGGACTGGTCAGATCCGGGGCGGGAGTGTCGGGCAAAGGCGTCGGTTTTGTATCCGGCAACACCTGGGGTTGAGGCCTGATATCCATCGGCACGTTCGGCCTCGGGATATTGCCCGGAAGCACCGCTGGCTGGGGCTGGGCGTCTGGCAGTATGGGTGGCTGAGGCCGCGTATCCGTGGAAACCCTCGGTGTCGGCAGTCGGTCCGGCGACACCTTTCCATCCGGGCAGTGGCAATGATTAAGGACCACATTCACCTGAACGTTTGTCTTGGGGTCATTGTTCACGCTTATCTCGGGCTTGGGCACCGTTGGCGGAAATGGCGAGGGGCGCGGCTTATTTCCGTCGGGCACGATGACCGAAACATCAGCAGGTTGCGGCAGCACTCGCACCGTGGCGGCGTCCGGTTTTACCAGCTCCTTGCGGCCATCCGGCACCACCGGCAGCGTGCCTGCGTCCGGCTTGACCAGCTCCTTGCGGGCATCCGGCAACACCGGCAACTTGCCTGCGTCCGGCTTGATCAACTCCTTGCTGGCATCCGGCAGCACCGGCAACTTGCCTGCGTCCGGCTTGATCAACTCCTTGGGGGCATCCGGCAGCACCGGCAACTTGCCTGCGTCCGGCTTGACCAACTCCTTGGAGGCATCCGGCAGCACCGGCAACTTGCCTGCGTCCGGCTTGACCAACTCCTTGGAGGCATCCGGCAGCACCGGCAACTTGCCTGCGTCTGGCTTGACGAGTTCCTTGCGGGTGTCCGGCGCAACCGGTTGTTTGTCCGGATCGGGCTTAATCGTGGTCTTGCCTGAAAATATGTCGCGCATGGTCCTGAAGATGCCTTCCAGCATATCGAACAGTTGCCGCAAAGCAGTCTCGGGGGTCAGCGCCGTATTGCGCAAACCTTGAGTATCGTCAAGACGCAATGACGTCTGAAGCACCGTTGCCCCAGGGGTCTGAGCGCTCGGCTTTACAATAAGCTTATTGTTCGAAACTGCTGGCTGATCAAGGCCAGATGTATCGCCCCTTACCAAAGGCGGAGTGTGAATCGACATAGACATTCGCGAGTTCCTTTATTCCATACAACCTGACCGGTTAATGGCCAGAGGGAGTGATAGTTTTAAGACTGAATAACCACAGCGCTGTTTCGCAGTCCCCCCATTCGTGGGGAGTTAGGCTATCGAGTTCCGAAATTCGCAGTTCATATAAGGAAACCAAAGCGCATTATCAGACTTTGCCTCATGGACAATTTCAGCCAAGCCTTGATTCATGGCTTATTTGAGGTTCAAGTGTGGTCACACGCGCTAATACTCGGTAGGCAAGTCACTCATCGATAACATTTCGCGCATCTACCCGTCGGTGGTTTGTGTTAATTCGCCGACAAAAAAAGGCGCCTGCAGTGGCGCCTTCTTTAGATGGATATAAGCAGTGGTCGTTGACTGGCGTCAGGCAGCCAGTGGATGAGGCATCCCCAACAGGCGACTGACCTGCTCCAGGTCGGTCTCGCGGCGCATCGCCGTAAACAGCTGCACCGCCTCGGGGTAATTGCGCGTCAGCATCGCCAGCCATTGCTTCAAGCGGCCGGGCGCCTGGCGCTCAGTCAATTGCGCCACCGATTGGGTCCAGAACTCCTGGAGCATGGGCTGCATTTCGGCCCAGGTCATTTCCACCACCTCCTGCCCTGTGCGCGCCGCCGCGATCTGCCGCGCCAGGTCAGGGCGCGCCACCAGGCCACGGCCCAACATGATGTCTTCGGCGCCGCTGACTTCGCGGCAACGCTGCCAATCTTCGACGCTCCAGATGTCACCATTGGCAAACACCGGCACCTTGACCACTTCCTGCACCCGCGGGATCCACTCCCAATGGGCCGGCGGCTTGTAGCCATCGGTCTTGGTACGTGCATGCACCACGATATGCGCGGCGCCGCCTTCGGCCAGCGCCGTGGCGCAGACCAGCGCGCCATCCGGGCTGTCGAAGCCCAGGCGCATTTTAGCAGTGACTGGGATATGGGCCGGCACCGCACGGCGCACATGCTCGACGATCCGGTTGAGCAGCTCCGGCTCCTTGAGCAGCACTGCACCGCCTCGGGACTTGTTGACGGTCTTGGCCGGGCAGCCGAAATTGAGGTCGATCACCTGCGACCCCAACTCGCAGGCCAGTGCGGCGTTTTCCGCCAGGCATACCGGGTCAGACCCCAGCAACTGCACGCGCAGCGGCACGCCCGCCGCAGTCTGGGCGCCGTGCAGCAGTTCCGGGGCGAGCTTGTGGAAATAGGCAGAGGTGAGCAAGCGGTCGTTGACGCGGATGAATTCGGTCACGCACCAGTCTATACCGCCCACGCGGGTCAGCACGTCCCGCAGGATGTTGTCGACCAACCCCTCCATGGGCGCCAAAGCAATTTGCATGGAAAACACTCAACAAAAATCGTGGCGCAGTTTACTGGGTTTCCCGCAACAACCGTTAACCCCCTGTCAGCGCAGACCCATAGCCCTCGATAAACTCGACGGGCATGCGCTTGGGCCTGCCGCTGGACAGCTCGATGCACACAAAGGTGGTTTGCGCGCGCAGCAAGGTGGCGCCGTCACGCGGGCGTATCAGCTGGAAACGCCGCGTCATCTTCAGACGCTGGTCCCAATCGACGATCCACGTGGCCAGTTGCAGTTCATCGCCTTCGTAGCCGGCCGCCAGGTAGTCGATCTCATGACGCACCACGGCCATGGCACGGTCAAGGCGCCGATACTCGGTAAGGTCCAGCCCCAGGCGCTGGGAATGGCGCCAGGCGCAACGCTCCAGCCAGGACACGTACACCGCGTTATTGGCGTGCCCCAGGCCGTCGATGTCCTCAGGGGCGACCTGCAGATCGATGATAAACGGCGTTGCCAAATCCCAGCCCATGCCTTGCTCCAGTCGATTGATGTCGGCGGGCGCAGTGTATCAGGCGGTTTGGCGCGCCTGTAAATGGCAGCTTGCCAATAGGGCAAGTACGCCTTCGATCACGCGCGGGTCGGCCAGGACCTTCTGATGCCCGCCCTGCTCCAGGCGCAGCAGGCGGCTGTCGAACCAGGCCTCGTGAATGGCTTGAGAGGCTTTGACCGGGACGAACGTATCGTCTTCGGCATGCACGATCAGGCCAGGAAGGTTCATGTGGTAATGGGCGACATCCAGGTGCTTGAGCGGCATACCGAAAGACAGCTCCACCGCGTGGATAAACGCCGAACGCGCGCGCGGCGGCAAACCCACCATTCGCGTGAAACCGCGCAGCGCATCGAGGAACCGCGATGGTGCAGCGATACTCACCAACGCCTGCGTGCGCAGCCCCAGTTGCACCGCCAGCATCGCGCTGGCGCCGCCCATCGAGTGGCCGACCACCGCATGCAGCGCAGGCAGCTCAGCCGCCGCCTCGAGCATGGCCCGGGCGAACAACAGCACGTTTGCTTCGCGCCCCGGCGAATGTCCATGGGCCGGGCCGTCCAGCGCAATCACCGAATAGCCGTTCTCTACCAATGCCGTAATCAGGCTGGCGAACTGGGTAGGCCGCCCTTCCCAACCGTGCATCAGCAACACCGCCGGCCCCTGCCCCCAACGTAGCGCCGACAGGCCGAAACGCAAGGTGATGCGCTCAGATTGCGCCAGCAGCGGCAGCTCCCACGCGCGCGGCGGCAGCTCACGGGGCGTCATGAAGGTGCGACGCATCCTGTTGGCCGCCATTTGCGGAGCAAGTCGGCCGACAGTGCCGTTGAAGCCACGAACCCAGGTCAAGTCGCCCATGCGGTGAACCCTCTTCAGCGTACCGCCGACTTGGCGGCGCGCAACACACGATCGGACAGCTCGCCGGGGCCGAGGGCCCGCGCCAGTGTCAGGCCGCCGATCATCAACGCCATGTCGGCCAGCGCCTTGTCGGTGTCTTCCGGGCTGGCCGCCAGTTGAGCTGCCATCAGCTCGCAGTGTTCGCTCAAGGCCTGGCGGAATTCGTCCGGCAAACGGCCCATCTCGCCGACTGTCGCCGGCAGCGGGCACGCCTGGGCGGTGGAGTCGCGGTGTTTGCGCGACAAGTAAAACGCCGCCACCAGGCTTCGGCGCTCTTCGCCGGTGAGTGTTGAGTCGATGTCTTCGATCGCCGCGCGACGCTTGGCCAATAGCTGAGTGAACGCCTCCAGCATCAGCGCGTCCTTGCTTTCAAAGTGCGCATAAAAACCACCGACCGTCAGCCCCGCCGCCCCCATGACTTCGCCGACGCTCGGCTCAGCCGGGCCACGCTGGACCAATGCCGCGCTGGCAGCCTGCAATATGCGTTCGCGAGTTTGCGCTTTCTTGTCGCTCATCAAAGCCTCCGTCTGTCATGGGTTGAATATTATTACCATAATAATATTGCGCAAGCGAGAAGCGTGACCACTGGTCAGAACGCAAAAAGGAAGTAAGGAGAGAGTTGGCCAAACGCCAGACAAACAAAAGGGCCATTCAATAATTGAATGACCCTTAAAAATCCCGCAAAGCGGGTAATCGTGGCGTCCCCTAGGGGACTCGAACCCCTGTTACCGCCGTGAAAGGGCGGTGTCCTAGGCCACTAGACGAAGGGGACACAAACCTTCTGTACAGTGATCGGTGCTTGGACCGATCGATTCAAGGACGGTGTGGCCGCAACCTTGAACCTGTAAATTGGTGGAGCTAAACGGGATCGAACCGTTGACCTCTTGCATGCCATGCAAGCGCTCTCCCAGCTGAGCTATAGCCCCGATTTTTCGCCTGGCGGCGCAGCAGACCTTTCGAACTGCTTGTTGAAACTGGCGTCCCCTAGGGGACTCGAACCCCTGTTACCGCCGTGAAAGGGCGGTGTCCTAGGCCACTAGACGAAGGGGACAAAACCTTCTGTACAACTGATCGGCGCTGAGTGCCGATCGATTCAAGGACGGTGTGGCCAGACCTTGAACCTGTAAATTGGTGGAGCTAAACGGGATCGAACCGTTGACCTCTTGCATGCCATGCAAGCGCTCTCCCAGCTGAGCTATAGCCCCTCATCGGTGAGGACGGGGCGAATCTTAATGGCGGTTTCGAAACGTGTCAAATTTATTTTCAACAATTTTCAAAATTTTTTGCCGGGATAACAATCACTTACCGACGAAACCCCGGAAAACCGGGGTTTCGTGCTTACAGCCACCTGCTTAAGCGATAGCGCCCAGCAGTTTTTCCCACTCTTTGTTTTCTTTCTTTGAAACACCACCAAGCAAATCAAGGGCTTGGCGCAGACGGAAACGCGTGAGGTCCGGACCGAGGATTTCCATCGCGTCGAGCACCGACACCGAACTGGCCTGCCCGGTAATCGCGGCAAACATCAGCGGCATGGCATCGCGCAATTTCAGTTCCAGGGACTCGACCACCGCCTGGATCGTCGCCGTGATCGCATCCTTCTCCCATTGGCGCAGGCTTTCGAGCTTCCACAGGATCAACTGCATCAGCTGGCGTACCTGGTCACCCGAAAGCTTTTTCGATTCGAACAGCTTGACGTCCGGGTTCACGCCACCGGCGAAGAAGAAGCTGGCCAACGGCGCAACCTGGCTGAACGTCTCCACCCTGCCCTGCACCAGCGGCGCGATCTTCATCATGTACTCGGGGTTGAGCGCCCATTGCTGCAAGCGGCTGGCAAACTCTTCCACCGGCAGGTCACGCAGCCACTGGCCGTTGAGCCACGACAGCTTCTCGATATCGAAAATCGGCCCGCCCAGGGAGACGCGGGACAGGTCGAAATTATCGACCATTTCCTGCAGCGAGAACTTCTCGCGCTCATCCGGCATGGACCAGCCCATGCGCCCCAGATAGTTGAGCATCGCCTCGGGCATGAAGCCCATGCGCTCGTAGAAGGTCACCGACGTCGGGTTCTTGCGCTTGGACAGCTTGCTCTTGTCGGGGTTACGCAGCAGCGGCATGTAGCACAACTGCGGCTGTTCCCAGCCGAAGTATTCGTAAAGCAGGATCAGCTTCGGCGCCGACGGCAGCCATTCTTCGCCGCGCAGCACATGGGTGATGCCCATCAGGTGATCGTCTACCACGTTGGCGAGGAAGTACGTCGGCAGGCCGTCGGTCTTCATCAGCACCTGCATGTCCATGCGGTCCCATGGGATTTCGACGTCACCGCGCAGCATGTCCGGCACCACGCATACGCCTTCGCTCGGCACTTTCATGCGGATCACATGGGGCTCGCCGGCGGCCAGGCGCGCGGCCACTTCTTCTTTCGATAGCAGCAATGCACGGCCGTCGTAGCGCGGCGTCTCGCCACGGGCCTGTTGCTCGGCGCGCATCTGGTCGAGTTCTTCGGCGGTGCAGAAGCAGGGGAACGCATGGCCCATGTCCACCAGCTGCTGGGTGTACTTTTTATAGATGTCGCTGCGCTCGCTCTGGCGATACGGGCCGTGAGGGCCGCCGACGTCCGGGCCTTCGGCCCAAGTGATACCCAGCCAGCGCAGCGCATCGAAAATCTGCTGCTCCGACTCGCGGGTGGAGCGCAGTTGATCGGTGTCTTCGATCCGCAGGATGAATTCACCGCCGTGCTGCTTGGCAAAGCAGTAGTTGAACAAGGCGATGTAAGCAGTGCCGACGTGGGGATCCCCAGTAGGCGATGGCGCAATGCGCGTGCGGACGGTGGTCATGGCAGGTCTCGAATGGGCGATATAACTGAAAATTGAAACAAGGGGCGAATGGTAACAGCCCAAAGCGCCTTATTGTAGGAGCGAGCTTGCTCGCGAAGAACGCAAGGACACCACGTTTAGCCAGAAGACCCCGCGTTATCGTTGACGATTTTCGCGAGCAAGCTCGCTCCTACAGTGGGTGGTTTTATACGGTGAGCAAGCGCTCGCGCAACTTGCCAATCTCATCCCGGGTCTGCGCCGCTGCCTCGAACTCAAGATCCCGCGCCAACTGGTACATCTTCTCTTCCAACTGGCGAATCCGCTTGGTGATCTCACTCGGCGAGCGCAGTTCGTTCTCGTACTTGGCGCTCTCTTCGGCGGCCTTGGCCATGCCCTTGCGCTTCTTGCTGCGCGAGCCGGGCACGGTGGCGCCTTCCATGATGTCGGCGACATCCTTGAACACGCCTTTGGGCGTGATGCCATGCTCCAGGTTGAACGCGATCTGCTTCTCGCGACGGCGATCGGTCTCGCCAATCGCCCGCTCCATCGACCCGGTGATGCGGTCCGCATACAGGATCGCCCGGCCATTGAGGTTACGCGCCGCACGGCCGATGGTCTGGATCAGCGAGCGCTCGGAGCGCAGGAAGCCTTCCTTGTCCGCGTCCAGGATCGCCACCAGCGACACCTCCGGCATGTCCAGGCCTTCGCGCAGCAGGTTGATGCCCACCAGCACATCAAAGGTACCCAGGCGCAGGTCCCGAATGATTTCCACACGCTCCACGGTGTCGATGTCCGAGTGCAGGTAGCGCACGCGCACGCCGTGGTCGGCCAGGTAATCGGTCAAGTCTTCGGACATGCGTTTGGTCAACGTGGTGACCAGCACGCGCTCTTCCAGGGCCACGCGCTTGTTGATTTCCGACAGCAGGTCGTCAACCTGGGTCAGCGCCGGGCGGATTTCGATTTGCGGGTCCACCAGGCCAGTCGGGCGCACCAACTGCTCGATCACCCGGCCGGCGTGTTCAGCCTCATAGTTGCCGGGCGTGGCGGACACAAAGATGGTCTGCGGGCTGATGGCCTCCCATTCATCAAAGCGCATCGGCCGGTTGTCCAGCGCCGACGGCAGACGGAAGCCGTATTCCACCAGGGTTTCCTTGCGCGAACGGTCGCCCTTATACATCGCGCCCACTTGCGGCACGCTGACGTGGGACTCGTCGATCACCAGCAAGGCGTCCGGCGGCAGGTAATCATAGAGGGTCGGCGGCGGCGCACCGGACTCGCGGCCCGACAGGTAGCGCGAGTAGTTTTCGATGCCGTTGCAGTAGCCCAGCTCCAGGATCATCTCCAGGTCGAAGCGGGTGCGCTGCTCCAGGCGCTGGGCCTCCACCAGCTTGTTGTTGGCGCGCAGGTATTCCAGGCGCTCGGCCAACTCGACCTTGATGCCCTCGATGGCGCCCATCAGGGTTTCGCGCGGGGTCACGTAGTGGCTTTTCGGGTAGAAGGTGAAGCGCGGCAGTTTGCGGATCACCTCGCCGGTCAACGGGTCGAAGGCCGACAGGCTTTCAACTTCATCGTCGAACAGCTCGATACGGATCGCTTCCAGGTCGGATTCTGCCGGGTAGATATCGATCACATCGCCGCGCACACGGAATGTGGCGCGGGCAAAGTCCATGTCGTTGCGGGTGTACTGCAGGCTCGTCAGGCGCCGTAGCAGTTCGCGCTGGTCGAGTTTGTCGCCGCGGTCGACGTGCAGCACCATTTTCAAATAGGTTTCCGGGCTGCCCAGGCCGTAAATGCACGACACCGTGGTGACGATGATCGCGTCCTTGCGTTCCAGCAGGGCCTTGGTCGCCGACAGCCGCATCTGCTCGATATGGTCGTTGATCGACGCATCCTTCTCGATAAACGTATCGGAGGACGGCACATATGCTTCCGGCTGATAGTAGTCGTAGTAGGAAACGAAATATTCGACCGCGTTGTTCGGGAAGAACGCCTTGAACTCACCATACAACTGTGCGGCGAGGGTCTTGTTCGGTGCCAGCACCAGGGTCGGGCGCTGCACCTGCGCGATCACATTGGCGATGCTGAAGGTCTTGCCTGAACCGGTCACCCCGAGCAACGTCTGATGCGCCAGGCCGGCCTCGATACCTTCGACCATCTGGCGAATGGCTTCCGGCTGATCGCCGGCGGGTTCAAAACGGGTGACGAGCTGGAAATCCGACATAACGTACCTCGTGTGGTCACCCCAGACTCAACACCGCCAGGGACGAAATAGCTCAGCAACCCGCGAATAGTCATCGCAGGCTGCAGGAAAAAACCATGATAGCCGTAGTAGTGGTGACGAATGTGACGGGTTTCAAGGCAATCGCCCTACCTTCGTCCGGGATCCATATTGCAATAAGACTAACGGTCGGCAAATAAACCGAAAAACT
Source organism: Pseudomonas sp. R4-34-07 (assembly GCF_003852375.1). Classification (NCBI taxonomy): domain Bacteria; kingdom Pseudomonadati; phylum Pseudomonadota; class Gammaproteobacteria; order Pseudomonadales; family Pseudomonadaceae; genus Pseudomonas; species Pseudomonas sp. R4-34-07. The sequence goes on from NZ_CP027760.1 coordinate 3,905,620, forward strand.
TGGCCGAAAAGCCATTTCGGCTGTCGCCCTCAGCAGTGATGGCCTCTATACTAGCTCCCCGTTTGTGCACCGCTCTAGTGCATCCGGCTGGAGCGCGACACGTCCCTCCCTTCCCCCATAGAGCTGCCGCAAAAATGAGCCTGTTCTCCGCTGTCGAAATGGCACCACGCGATCCAATCCTGGGCCTCAACGAAGCATTCAACGCTGATACACGAACCACCAAGGTCAACCTTGGCGTGGGCGTTTACTGCGACGAGGAGGGGAAGATTCCACTCTTGCGTGCCGTTGCCGAAGCGGAAGCCATTCGTGTGGCGCAACACGCTGCCCGTGGCTACTTGCCGATCGACGGGATCGCCGCCTACGACAAGGCCGTGCAAACCCTGCTGTTCGGCGCTGAGTCGCCCCTGCTCAACGCTGGCCGCGTGGTTACCGTGCAGGCCGTCGGCGGGACCGGCGCGCTGAAAATCGGCGCTGACTTCCTCAAGCAGCTGCTGCCCGACGCCGTCGTCGCCATCAGCGACCCGAGCTGGGAAAACCACCGCGCGCTGTTCGAAACCGCCGGTTTCCCGGTGCAGAACTACCGCTATTACGACGCCGCCACCCACGACGTCAACCGTGCCGGCCTGCTCGACGACCTCAACGCTCTGCCGCCGCAGTCCATCGTGGTGCTGCATGCCTGCTGCCACAACCCGACCGGCGTCGACCTGAGCCCGGCCGACTGGCAGAACGTGCTGGACGTGATCAAGGCGCGGAACCTGGTGCCGTTCCTCGACATGGCCTACCAGGGCTTTGGCGACGGCATCCACGAAGACGCCGCCGCCGTGCGCCTGTTCGCCGAATCGGGCCTGACCTTCTTTGTGTCCAGCTCGTTTTCCAAGTCGTTCTCCCTGTACGGCGAACGCGTGGGCGCCTTGTCCATCGTCAGCGAATCCAAGGAAGAAAGCGCGCGCATCCTGTCCCAGGTCAAGCGTGTGATCCGTACCAACTATTCCAACCCGCCGACCCACGGCGCGGCGATCGTTGCAGCGGTACTGAACAACCCTGAGCTGCGCGCCCAGTGGGAAGCCGAACTTGCCGAAATGCGCCTGCGCATCCGCGGCATGCGCGAGCAGATGGTGGCCGAACTGGCCAAGGCGGCTCCCGGCCACGACTTCAGCTTCGTTGGCCGCCAACGCGGGATGTTTTCCTACTCCGGCCTGAGCGTCGAGCAAGTCACCCGCTTGCGCAGCGAGTTCGGCATCTATGCCCTGGATACCGGGCGTATCTGTGTGGCGGCGTTGAACCAGTCCAACATTGGTGCTGTGACCAACGCGATCGTTCAGGTGCTGTAAACCTGCCAGCGTTATACGAAGGGGGAAGCCAATGGCTTCCCCCTTTTTGCTGGCGAACCCACTAGACTGGACACCAACTGCCCTTTTGCTGCGAGAACCCTATGAGAAACGACGACCTGGACCTGCGCGCCGACCGCGACGAACTGGACCACTTCACCCCACGCGCGCCCCAAGCCAAGCGCCAGAAAAGCCTGGTGCTGCAAGTGGCGCTGGGCGTATTCCTCGGTGGCCTGGCGTTGTGGCTGGTGCAATTGGGCGCCACTGCGATCATGGCCAAGCTGGCCATGGGCACCTTTCAGTTCGGCGGCTGATGAAGGTCAAACTGTGGGAGGGGCGGTGCGACGACTCGACTTGCTCCCGATGTTGTAGGAGCGAGCTTGCTCGCGAAAAACTCACAGCCACCGCGTTTATCCAGGAATTACACGTTATCGTTGACGTTTTTCGCGAGCAAGCTCGCTCCTACAAGATTAGGGCCTGCCCCCCTCCCACATTGGATTCAGGCTGCTACTAACCCGCGTTCCTCCAGCAGTTTTACGAAGCTGTTCAAACTCTGCGACACCGTACCCCTGCGCCAGATCAACCAGGTGTTCAGCACGCGGTAGCTGTCGGCCAGTGGCCACACGCTCACCGCCGCAAACCCCGGCATGCTTTCCAGCATGCTGCGCGGCATCAACGCCAGCCCTGCCCCGGCACTGACGCACGCCAGCATGCCGTGGTAAGACTCGATCTCGAAGATCTTGCCCGGCATCGCGCCATCCTGTGAGAACCAACGCTCGAAGTGATGCCGGTAGGAGCAGTTCGAGCGGAAGGTGTAGATATTCTCGCCATTCACCTCGCGCCCCCGGGTGATGGGTGCATGGTGCAGCGGTGCGATCACCACCATTTCTTCCTCGAATACCGCAACGCCCTCCAGGGTGGAGTGCAGCACCGGGCCATCGACAAAAGCCGCCGTCAGCCGCCCGGACAGCACGCCTTCGATCATCGTGCCCGAAGGTCCTGTGCTCAGGTCCAGCTCGACCTTGGTGTGTTTCTGGTTATACGCCGCCAGCAACGCGGGAATACGCACCGCCGCCGTACTTTCCAGCGAGCCAAGGGCAAACGCGCCCTGGGGTTCCTCCCCCGCCACCGTTGCGCGGGCTTCTTGTACCAGGTCGAGAATACGTCGCGCATAGCCGAGGAAATTCCACCCGGCCGGTGACAGGCGCAGGCGGCTTTTCTCGCGGATGAACAACTCGACGCCCAGATCCTGCTCCAGTTGCTTGATGCGGGTGGTCAGGTTTGACGGTACCCGATGGATCAACTGCGCGGCGGCGCTGATGCTGCCTTGCTCGGCAACGGCCTTGAAGATTTCCAACTGCACCAGATCCAAATCATTCTCCAATCGTGAACGTATTGCTTAATATTATTCAGTTTCCAGAAAAGATACAGCCCCGTACGCTGGGCTCCATTCCAATCATCCCAGCAGGACGGTGCCATGAACGCTATTTCTCACCAGACCCACGCCTTGTCGATCAACCCGGCCAACGGCGAAACCGTTGCCAGCTACGCGTACGAAAGCCAATTGCAGTTGGACGCCGCGCTTAACCGTTCCACCGCTGCGTTCCGCACCTGGCGCCGCCAATCCGTCGGCCAGCGCGCTGAATTGCTGCTGGCCCTGGCCAGCGCCCTGCGTGACCAGGCCGAAGCCATGGCGCAGATGATCACCCTGGAAATGGGCAAACCCATCGCCCAGGCCCGAGCCGAAATCGAGAAGTGCGCCCAGCTCAGCGAGTGGTATGCGCAGCACGGCCCCGCCATGCTCGCCCCGGAGCCAACCCTGGTCGACAACGGTACCGCCCACATCGAATACCGCCCGCTGGGCCCGATCCTTGCCGTGATGCCGTGGAACTTCCCGGTGTGGCAAGTGCTGCGCGGCGCCATCCCGACCATGCTGGCCGGAAACACCTACGTGCTCAAGCATGCGCCGAACGTGATGGGCAGCGCCTACCTGATCCAGCAGGCGTTCCAAAAGGCCGGCTTCGCTGAAGGCCTGTTCGAGGTCATCAACGTCACGACCGAGGGGGTGTCCAGCGCCATCGCCGACCCACGCATTGCCGCCGTGACCCTCACCGGCAGCGTACGCGCCGGTATCGCCATCGGCTCCCAGGCCGGTGCGGCATTGAAGAAATGCGTGCTGGAACTGGGCGGCTCCGACCCGTTCATCGTGCTCAACGACGCCGACCTCGACGCTGCCGTACAGGCCGCGCTGATCGGCCGTTTCCAGAACAGCGGCCAAGTCTGCGCCGCCGCCAAGCGCCTGATCATCGAAGACGGCGTAGTCGACGCCTTTACCGCCAAGTTCCTCGAAGCCAGCCGCAACCTGGTGATGGGCGACCCGACCTCGCCGGCCACCTACATCGGCCCCATGGCGCGCTTCGATTTGCGCGATGAACTGCACGGCCAGGTCCAGGCCACCGTGGAAGAAGGCGCGACCCTGTTGCTGGGCGGCAACAAAGTGGCCGGCGCCGGCAACTATTACGAGCCCACCGTACTGGCTGACGTCACCGACCAGATGACCTCGTTCAAACAGGAACTGTTCGGCCCCGTCGCGTCGATCATCACCGCACGCGACGCCGACCATGCAGTGGCACTGGCCAACGACAGCGAATTCGGCCTGACCGCGAGTATCTTCACCCGCGACCCGGCGAAGGCACGGGACATCGCCAACCAACTGGAAACCGGTGGGATCTTCATCAACGCGTTCAGCGTCTCCGACCCTCGGGTGGCCTTTGGTGGCGTGAAGAAAAGCGGGTTCGGGCGCGAACTGTCGCACTTTGGCGTGCGCGAATTCTGTAATGCGCAGACGGTGTGGTTCGACCGTAAATAAGCCAGACAAAGCGTACCGCTTACTGTAGGAGCGAGCTTGCTCGCGAAGAACCTCAGAACACGCGTAGCCCCAGGTTTTGCGCGTTATCGTTGACGTTTTTCGCGAGCAAGCTCGCTCCTACAGGGCGCCAGCTTCAACAGCGAATATGCCGTCGCACGCACTGCACCAACCCGTCCAGCGCCTGCGACTTCACCGGCGCCAATACGCACACCGTGTGTTCACGCTCACCTTCACTTACGGTGAGCGTGTAATGCACCTGCCCCGGGTCGTCGGAGGAGGGTTGGGTGCTTTGCGGCAACTGGAAAAACTCCGATTTCTCGATCAATTGCCGCAACTCCCGCTGGTCCTGCTCGGGTAACTTGTCCAGCTCGACACTGCGCGGCTGGGCCAGGCCCGGAAAAAACGCCGGGCCGCCGTTTTCCTTGATCGAGATGCGCATGGCTGTTCCTCTCCGCCCTGGCGGATTGTCAGACGTTAATGCCCACTGCTTTCCAACCTTCCTTGACGGCCTTCTGCTCATCCTTGTTCGCGCCATAGAGGCGCCCGGCCACATCGTAAGTGATACGTGCAAAACGCAGAAACCCCGAGTTGGGTCGCAACCGCGCGTCGCGCAACGCGTCGTACCAGATGCGCCCGGCACGCTCCCAGGCAAAGCCGCCGATGCGGGTGGCAACCTGATAAAACGCGTGGTTGGGGATGCCGGAGTTGATATGCACGCCGCCGTTGTCGTCGTAGGTGTGCACAAAATCATCCATGTGCCCCGGCTGCGGGTCCTTGCCCAGCAATTTGTCGTCAAACGCGGTGCCGGGCGCCTTCATCGAGCGCAGGGCGGTGCCTTTGATTTTTTTGGTGAACAGCCCCTTGCCGATCAGCCAATCGGCGTCTTCGGCCGTCTGTTGCAGCGCGTATTGCTTGATCAATGAACCGAACACGTCCGACAGCGACTCGTTCAACGCACCGGACTGGTTGAAGTACATCAGTTTGGCTTCATCTTCGGTGACCCCGTGGGCCAATTCATGGCCGATCACGTCGAGTGCCACGGTGAAGCGGTTGAACAGCTGCTGGTCGCCATCGCCAAAGACCATCTGGGTCGAATTCCAGAACGCATTGTTGTAGTCCTGGCCGAAGTGCACGGTGGCATCCAGCGCCATGCCGGCATCGTCGATGGAATTGCGGTCGAAGACCTGCTCGAAAAAGTCGAAGGTCGCGCCCAGGCCATCGTAGGCCTCGTCCACCGCCGCATCACCGCTGGCGGGTTGCCCTTCGCTGCGGATCAACTTGCCCGGCAGGCTGTCGGTGTTGTCGGCGCTGTAGATCGAGCGCTGTTTCTCGGCACCCGCCACCAGCGCCATGCGGGCGGGGCCTCTGGCGGGTACGGCGACCATGCGCAACGAGCGGAACGTGTTGTCCTTGGCGCGCGTGCGCAGCGCCACCTCGCGTTGGGCTTTATCGCCGTGGCGTGCAATCTGGTCGAGCATGTACGGCGGGATCAGGCAGAAAATCGGGTTACGCGATTGGCGAACACACATAAGCTGGCTCCTTTTTGGCGTGTGGTGAACGGCCGGTTAACGACTTCAGGATAGACCGGAGTCTGCCGCCTGGGCCAAATTGTCATGAAATCATGTTGCAGTCGTGTTTATCCGATCCTCATCAGGAAGCCTTCCATGCCCGCACGTAACGTCAAAATCGACCTGGCCTACCGCCCAAGGCTTGCAGACCTTCGCCCCTTGATCACACCCACACCCTCCCTGCTGGAAGCCAGGGCCGCCGCGCCACGCGTCAGCGCAGCCAAGGACCTGCAAGACCGGCGCGGCTACGCCGAGGATTTTCTCGGCAGCTTCGCGGTGCCCTGGCCCACGCTGGACCCGGCCCAGGCAAGCGACGCCCAGCCCGGGCGCCTGGACTACATGCACTTTTCCATCAGCATGTCGCGTTCCCGACGGTTGGCGCTGTATGTCGGCGTCAACATCGACGGCGCCAAGCACGTCGATATCGTGCGCAGCAACGACACCTGGGCCTACGACGGCCGCCTGCCCATCGACGCCCAGGTGGGCGAAGACCTCTACGCCGGCAACGGCCTTGACCGTGGCCACCTGGTGCGGCGCCAGGACCCCAACTGGGGCGACGACGCAAACACCGCCAACGGCGATACCTTCCATTTCACCAACTGCTCGCCGCAGATGAGCGGCTTCAACCAGAAGACCTGGCTGGAACTGGAGGACTACATTCTCGACAACACCCAGCGCTGGAAAGCCCGCGCCAGCGTATTTACCGGCCCGGTGTTCGCCGATGACGACCGTCTGTACCGGGGCGTGAAAATCCCCAAGGCGTTCTGGAAAGTCGTGGCCTACCTTAGTGACGACGGCAAGCCTTCCGCCAGCGCCTATATGATCGACCAGAGCCGCGAGCTGGGCCAACTGGACCTGGTATTCGGCCCGCTCAAAACCTACCAGCGCAGTGTGATCCAGATCGAGCAATTGACCGGCATCCGCTTCGGCAACCTGGCCGACTACGACGGTTTCAGCAACGAAGAGCGCGCCACGGGAACGCGGATCGAAGCGCTGATCCGGGGGCCTGGGGACATTCGCCTGTAACCGGCGTCACTTCCACCTCCCTCTCGTGGGCCGAATCAACTACCATAGCGCCGCCGGTTCCCCCACGGGACTAATAGGGAATTCGAAACGCCGCCCGCGACGTCAATCGAAACTGCCCCCGCAACTGTAGGTGCCGAGCCTGCTCCCCACTGCCACTGGACGTTGTCCGGGAAGGCCGGAGCCGGGCGATGACGCATCAGTCAGGAGACCTGCCGGCCCAGTGACTCACTAACCGGCGGGGTGTCCGGGAAGGCCATCCTTGCCCTGCCCGGCCGGCAGCGCTCGTGGGTGTATTTCCGTACCGTACCTGCCCTGCTTCACCAACGGTTCAAACGGAGATTGCCCCATGCTGCCACGCGTTACGGCCCTGATCATCGGCCTGGGTTGCTGTGCCCTGGCCCACGCCGCGCCTACCCACTACCCGCTGACCCTGGAAAACTGCGGCAGCCCCGTCACGTTCCAGCAGGCGCCAGCGCGCAGCGTGACCATCGGCCAGGCCGCCACCGAGATGCTGTATGCGTTGGGCGTGGCCGATAAAGTGGTCGGCACCTCGCTGTGGTTCAACACCGTATTGGCGCAGTACCAGGCGCAGGACGCGCGCATCGAGCGCCTGGCCAATAACGAACCGAGCTTCGAAGCAGTGGTCGCCAAGCGCCCGCAACTGGTGGCCGCCGAGCTGGAATGGGTGGTCGGGCCCCAAGGCGTGGTGGGCACCCGCGAGCAGTTTCAGGAACTGAACATCCCGACCTACTTGCTGCCCTCCGACTGCGAAGACAAAGACAACCGGGTGGGCGCCGATGGCACGCGACTGCAGCCGTTTCGCATCGAGACGATCTACAAGAGCCTCAGCCAATTGGCCGAGATCTTCGACGTACAGCCGCGCGGCCAGCAACTGACCGATGAACTCAAGGCGCGCCTGGCCACGTCCATTGCCACTGTGCAGCGCAAAGGCTTGAAGCAAGCCAGCGCGCTGGTGTGGTTCTCCAGCGCCGAAATGGCCAGCGACCCCTACGTGGCCGGCCATAAAGGTGTACCCGAATTCATGCTGCACACCCTCGGCCTGCGCAACGTGGTGCAGTCCGATGAAGAATGGCCCGCCGTCGGCTGGGAAACCCTCGCCAAGGCCAACCCCACCTTCCTGGTGATCGCACGCATGGACCGACGCCGCTATCCCGCCGACGACCATGAAAAGAAGCTGGCCTTCCTGCGCAGCGACCCCGTGACCCGTAACATGGACGCGGTGAAACACAACCGCATCATCATCCTCGACGCCCTGGCGCTGCAGGCCAGCATGCGCACATTCGACGGCCTCGACCAACTGGCTGCGGCCATCGACGGCTACGACCTGGCGCAATGATACGGACCCTGCTCGCCCTCACGCTGCTGCTGATCGCCCTGCTCGCCGGCGTGGCCATCGGCGAAACCGCCATCTCGCCGCAGGTAGTGCTCCAGGTGCTCGCCAACAAACTCTGGGCGGCCGGCTACGCACTCGACCCCATCGATGAAGGCGTGGTGTGGAACTACCGCCTGACCCGTGCCCTGGTGGCCGGCGCCTGCGGTGCGGGCCTGGCGACGTGCGGGGTGATCCTGCAATCGTTGCTGCGCAACCCGTTGGCCGATCCGTACCTGTTGGGCATCAGCGCCGGCGCTTCGACCGGTGCGGTGCTGATCGCGTTGATCGGGGTGGGCGGCGGTTTGATTTCGCTGTCGGCGGGCGCATTCGTCGGCGCCATGGCCGCGTTCGCCCTGGTGATTCTGCTGGCGCGGGCCAGTGGCTCGTCCAGCGGCACCGGGCAGATCATCCTCGCCGGTATCGCAGGCTCCCAGCTATTCAATGCGCTCACCGCGTTCCTGATCACCAAATCCGCCAGCTCCGAACAGGCGCGGGGCATCATGTTCTGGCTGCTCGGCAACCTCAGCGGCGTGCGTTGGCCGTCGGTGTGGCTGGCGGTGCCGGTGGCGGTCGTGGGGTTGGTGGTGTGCCTGTGGCACCGTCGCGCACTGGATGCGTTTACCTTCGGCACGGATTCGGCGGCCGCCCTCGGCATTCCGGTGCGGCGCGTGCAATTCGTGCTGGTGGGCTGCGCGGCGGTGGTGACGGCGGTGATGGTGTCAATTGTCGGCTCCATCGGTTTTGTCGGGCTGGTGATCCCCCATGCAGCGCGCTTGATACTCGGCACCGGGCACTCCCGTCTGCTGCCCGCCAGCGCCCTGGGCGGCGCGTTGTTCCTGATCGCCGCCGATGTGCTGTCGCGCACCCTGATCAAAGGCCAGGTGATTCCGGTGGGGGTGGTCACCGCACTGGTCGGCGCGCCGGTGTTTGCGCTGATCCTGATCGGTCGGAGGAATGCGCGATGAGTGTGTTGAGCTGCAGTGGGCTCGGCTTCAAGGTGCGCGAGGCCGAGTTGCTGTGCGACGTCCACCTTGAGGTTGCGGCGGGTGAAACCCTGGGTATCGTCGGGCCGAACGGGTCGGGCAAATCGACCTTGCTCAAGTTGCTCGCGGGGTTGCGTACGCCGGCCAGCGGTGAGGTGCGCCTGGGCGACAAGCGTTTAGGCGATTTGTCGCGCCGCGCCATCGCGCAGCACGTGGCCGTGGTGGAACAACAGGCCGATACCGACGACGCCATCCGCGTGTTCGATGCGGTCGCCCTGGGCCGCACGCCGTGGCTGTCGGCGCTGAGCCCGTGGTCGGGCGAGGATGCCGCCATCGTGCGCCAGGCCTTGCACGACGTGGACGCCATACACCTGAGCCATCGCGCCTGGCGCAGCCTCTCCGGCGGCGAACGCCAACGCGTGCATATCGCCCGCGCACTGGCGCAGCGCCCGCAGATTCTGCTGCTGGACGAGCCGACCAACCACTTGGACATCCAGCACCAACTGACGATTCTCAAAGGCGTGCAGGCGCTTCCGGTCACGACCTTGATTGCACTGCACGACCTCAACCAGGCGCTGACCTGTGATCGCTTGGCCGTGCTCGATCGGGGCCGGCTGGTGGCGCTGGGTAAACCGCTGGAGGTACTGACTCCCCAACGGCTGCGGGCCACCTTCGGTGTGCAGGCGCATTACCTGACCGACCCGTTCGACGGCGCGCAGATTCTACGCTTGCGCTCAGCCTGAGCCCGCTGGTGTCGAACAGGCCCTGCGCAGGATCAGCAACAGTTGATGAATGGAATACGGCTTGTGCAGCAGGTCGAAACCGTGGGTGCCTTGTTGCGCCAGCACATGGCTGTAGCCACTGGTGAGCACGATGGGCAAGGCGGGCCACAGCCGTTGGATTTCCTTGGCCAGCTCAAGCCCGTTCATGCCGGGCATCATCACATCGGAAAACACCACGTCGAACGCGTCGGCCTCATCGGACAACAATTTGAGGGCCTGCTCGGCATTCATCGCCCAGGTCGCCTGAAAGCCCAGTTCCTCCAGGGCCTGGGTGGCAAAGGTGCCCACTTCGACGTTGTCTTCCACTACCAGCACGTGGGTGCCACGGCCCTCGGTCATCGGCGCCGCCTCAAGCTCCACCTCGGGTTCCCGCGGCCGCGCAATGACTTTGGGCAGGTACAACGTAAACGTGGAACCTCGACCGAATTCGGTGCTGACCCGCACTTCGCCGCCCGACTGTTTGGCAAAGCCGAACACTTGGCTAAGGCCAAGCCCGGTGCCCTGCCCGACGTTCTTGGTGGTGAAAAACGGCTCGAATATGCGCTCCAGATGCTCAGGGCGTATGCCGCCGCCGGTGTCGCTCACCGTTATCGCCACAAACGCCCCCGGCACCGCAGGCTGGCCGCGCAGGGCCGGGAGAGTGTCGACCGAAGCTACCGCGACGGTCAGGGTACCCACGCCCTTCATCGCATCACGGGCATTGACCACCACGTTGACCAGCGCCGAATCGAACTGGCTGGAGTCGGCATAGACGAAACAATCGTAGGGCGCAAGCTCAGTGATGACGCGGATATGGGCACCACACAGCGATTCGATCATTTCCACCAGCGAGGTCACGCTGTGGCTGACGTCGAACGCCTGCGGCTTCAAGGCCTGGCGACGGGCGAACGCGAGTAACTGCCCGGTGAGACGCGCCGCTCGGTTGACCGTGTCGGAAATCGCCGCCAGGTAACGGCTGCGCCGCGCTTCGGGCAGTTCCGGACGCTCCAGCAGGTCGAGCGAAGAGCGAATCACCGTCAACAGGTTATTGAAGTCATGGGCCACGCCGCCGGTGAGTTGGCCCAGGGCTTCGAGTTTTTGCGCCTGGCGCAGTTGCTCTTCGGCCTTGCTGCGCTCTTCCATGGCCTCGGTGATGCGTTGTTCGAGGGTTTCATTGAGCGCCTGCATGCCCAGCTCGACCCGTTTCTGGTCGGTGATGTCCTGCACCAAACCGAACATTTTCAGGGTGCGCCCGTGGGCATCGAGTTGCGGCATGCTGCGCACCATGATCCAGCGCACCTGCTGGTCATCTACGCGGCGGATGCGGCACTGGAAATCCCAGCTGCTGCCCTGGGCCACCGCGCGCGTGAACGTCGCCTCGACCGCGTCGCGGTCTGCGGGCAGCACATGTTCCAGGAAGGTCTGCATGCCCCAGTGCGGCACCCGCTCGTGGTAACCGAAAATCTGGTCATGCCGCTCGGCGCGCACCGTGCTGTCGGTGACGATATCCAGTTCCCACTCACCGATCTGCCCGGCGTCGATCGCCAGGCGCAGCCGCGCTTCGCTTTCGCGTAATGTCGCCACGCGGCGGTTGCGGGCGCGCTCCAGATGGGAGGTGACGCGGGAGACCAGCTCACGCGCCGAAAACGGTTTGATCAGGTAATCATCGGCACCGGCGGCCAGGCCCTCGGCGCGGGCTTCTTCACCCGCACGGGCCGACAGCAGAATCACCGGCGTCGCCTGCAAGCGCGGGTCTTCACGCACGGCGCGCAACAGGCCAAAGCCATCGAGCACCGGCATCATCACGTCGGTCAAGATCAGTTGCGGCGGGTTTTCGCGGGCCGCCTGCAGCGCGGCCTGCCCATCGGTCACGGTCTCTACGTCCAGGCCGGCGGCGTACAGCAGGCGCGCGACGTAAGCGCGCATATCGGCGTTATCGTCCGCCAGCAACACGTGGCCCTGGAAAGACTCGGCCTCAGGCTCAGGGTTTGTCTGGGCCACGTCAACCAGCGCTGATGCATCCGGCAACCAGCCAAGCGCCTCCTCCACGTAGGCACTCACATTGGTGGTAGAACCGTACTGCAACGCCTCGGTGTGCAGCGGCTTGGGGACATGCCGATTGCCCAGGGGCAGCCTGATGCTGAACGTCGTGCCGACCCCCACCTCACTGGTCACGTCCAGCGTGCCGCCTTGCAGCCTGACCAGTTCATCCACCAGCGCAAGGCCGATACCCGAGCCTTCAAACGAGCGCCCCGCAGGGTTTTCGATCTGGTGGAAGCGCTCGAACAAACGCGGCAGTTCATGGGCCGCGATGCCGGTGCCGGTGTCACTCACGCACACCTGCGCAGCGCTGCCATCGGCGGTGGGCGCAACGCTGACGCGGATGTGCCCGGCCAGGGTGAATTTGAAGGCGTTGGAGATCAGGTTCAGCACCACCTTTTCCCACATGTCGCGGTCGACGTAGGCCGCCTCGGGCAAGGGCGTGGTGTCGATGAGCAACGCCAGGCCGGCGCGCTCGCAGGCCGATCGGAAGTTGGAGGCCAGGTCAGCGGTGAGTGCCGGCAAGTCCACCGGCGCATAGGTCGCCTGGGCGCGGCCGGCCTCGATGCGGGAAAACTCCAGCAGCGAGTTGACCAGTTTGAGCAAGCGCTGGCCGTTACGGTAAGCCAGCCTGACCCGCTCACGCTCATCCTCGGGCAGCGTATCGCCCAGGGCCAGCGACTCTTCCAGCGGCCCGAGCATCAAGGTCAGGGGCGTGCGAAATTCATGGCTGATGTTGGTGAAAAAGGTGGTCTTGGCCTGGTCGATAGCCGCCAGGGCGTCGGCACGCTGGCGCTCATACTCGCGCGCACGCACGGTGGCCAGTGCCGCCGAGAGCGCTGCTCCCAGCAGTTCGTAGAGCCCTCGGTAAATGTCGTTCATCGGCAAGCGGGGTGACGCGCCGGCCACCAGAATCAACGGGGTCTGTGCGTCGTCCGGTACCACCAGCGGCAACACAAAGGCGGTCTGGGACGGCTCCGGGTAGGGCCCGCAGGCCACGCCGGCAAACAGCGCCTCGATGTTGTCCACCTGCAGCGTGCGCTTTTGCTCGCACGCGGCGCCCAACGGCCAGGGCGTGGTGTCGGCCGCGTCGATCCAGGCCGGTGATGCGGCGGTGTTGGCGGCGATACCGCTGTGTTGTGCCAGGCGGAAACCCTTGCCTTGGGCGTCCCACTCATAAAACAGCAGGAACGGAATATCGAAGTTGAACCCCGCCAGCGTCTGCACCGTCAACGCGATCAGTTTGGGCAAGTCATCGGCAACCGCCAACTGCCCGGTCAGATCGCGCAACGCACGGGTGCGCCGCTCGGCGAGGATGGTCACCGTGGTTTCCGTCACCGGGTGAAACAGCCCGCCGATGCCGCCGGTTTCATCACGAATGGGCGAAATGGAAAAGGTGAAGAAAGTCTCTTCCAGGTAACCATTGCGCGTGAGGAACATGCGCTGGTTTTCCAGAAAACTGGTTTGCCCCTCCAGCGCCTCGGTGAAGGGCCCGCCAATGGCCGGCCACGCACTGGCCCAGGTCACGTGGTAACCCTCGCCCAAAGCGCGTGGATGCGACTCGCCGCACAGCACCTTGTAGCCGTCGTTATAGATCTGGGTGTTCTCGGGGCCCCAGATGATATTGATCGGGAAATTGGACGCCAGGCACAGGCTGACGGTGGTGCGCAGGCTCTGGGGCCAGGATTCGATCGGCCCCAGCGGGGTTGCCGACCAATCTTTTGACTGGATCAGGGAGGCCAGTTCGCCACCGCCCGACAAGAAGGAATGCATAATCACGGGTTTGGACCACCAACAGATTTAGGCGATTGCAAAGGCATGTATCTGTCACTGTGACCACCGCCGAATAAAAACCTCCCATTGAACTCATTCAGTACCAGGGTCGACGGCGTCGCATGGCGTCGAGAGTTGCGGGGTGTGCAGACGCGCCGTTATCCAGCCACGGCTGTACACCAACACCCTGTCCGCCATCGCCACGGGAAAATGAATGAACCCATGGGCCGACTCCGGCAACAGATGCGCCTCCACCTGGCTCCAGCGCTCGGCGATCAGCAGCGTGTCGTCCTTGAGCGGGTCCAGTTCGCCCACGAACATCAACGCTGGCGGCATGCCGGCGAAGTCGCCGTACAAGGGTGACAAGGGCGGCTGTCGACGCTCGTCGTCGCTGATCCCCGGCGTGAGCAAGCGCAGCGCCGTGACCATTCCCGGCCCATCGAGCAACAGCGTTTGCGGCCCGGCGTTGCGCACACTCGGCGTGCCGGTCAAGTCATACACCCCGTAGTACAACACCGCGCCATGGACACGTTGCAGCAGCAGCGGCCATTGCTTCAACGCCAGCAACGTCGCCGCCGCCAGATGCCCGCCGGCCGATTCGCCGACAAAAAACACCGGCAGGCCGGCAAACTCCGCGCAGTCCGCCAACAGCCAGCGCGCAGCGGCCAGGCAGTCCTCCAGCAACCCTTCCACCGGCGTGTTAACCGCCAGCCGATAGTCCACCGACACCACCGCCACGTCGCACGCGCGCACCATGCCGAGGTTGAGGTCGTCATTCATCTGCGCATTGCCGATCACCCAGCCGCCGCCGTGGATATCCAGCACCACGCCTTTGGGCGCACCGGCGGGCCGCAGGATACGCACGGGCACGGCGCCGATGAGCCGGATTTCCACCACAGGCGGTTTCTGGAACCTTTGCCGGGTGCGCAGCAGTGCCTGGATCACACGCGGCGTGACGCGGTTGCGGATCTTGAAGCGCGGCAACCACGCAAGCGTGCGATTGAAGCGGCGCATCTGGGCCAGTTCGGTCTCGCTGGCGGGCCAGTGTTGGTAAGCCATCAACGGTTATTCCGCAGGATCGAGAAGTTCAACGCCGCCGCTACGCACAGCCAGGCCAGGTACGGAAACAGGATCAGGCCGGTAATCAGGTCCAGACGCACTGCCAGCACCACCATCGCCGCCACGGTCAGCCACAGCAGCACAATGATCACCATCCCGGCGAGCAAGCGATGCGCGCCGAAGAACACTGGCGTCCACAGCGTATTCAACGCAATCTGCGCGGCCCACAGCGCCAACACCATCTCGCTGCCCGGGATCAGGCTCAAGCGGTAACCGGCCCAGGCCAGCAGCAGGTAGATAATCGTCCACGCCACCGGGAACAACCAGTTGGGCGGAGTGAAGCTGGGCTTGACCAGGGACTCGTACCAGGCGCCGGGTTTGAAAATCACACCGGTACTGGCGGCGGCAGCGCAAGCGAGCAGGAAGATGAAGAAGGTCATGGTCGGTCCTTGAGGTTAAAGGAGTGGAAGGCAAGGCTATGCTTTAAGTGACTCAGCTTTAAATGACTCAAATCCGCGCCGATAAATTCAATGTGCACGGCAAAAATGACAGGCAGGCCGTCTCTTCTGCGCGTCATGAAAAATCGGTAAAGTGCCCCACCAGCCCACGTCGATTTGCCGGGTTCTTCACACGCCACCCGAGAGCCTCACCTTGCCCGCACCCCTTGCCGATCACCGCAGCAGCCTTGGGTCAGTGTTCCTGATCTTCCTGCGCCTGGGCCTGACCTCCTTCGGCGGGCCGATTGCGCATCTGGGCTATTTCCGCGAGGAATTCGTCACCCGCAGACGCTGGCTCAGTGAACACAGCTATGCCGAACTGGTCGCCCTGTGCCAGTTCCTGCCCGGCCCGGCCAGCAGTCAGGTCGGCATCGCGTTGGGCCTGTCACGCGCAGGTTACGCGGGTGCCGCGGCGGCCTGGGCCGGGTTCACCTTGCCGTCGGCCATCGCGCTGATTCTGTTTGCCCTGAGCCTTTCTCACTATGGCAGCGCCCTGCCCGCCGGCGCACTGCATGGCCTCAAGGTCGTCGCCGTGGCGGTGGTGGCCCAAGCCGTGTGGGGCATGGCGCGCACCCTGTGCCGGGGCTGGGCGCGGATAATATTGATGCTGGGCGCCGCCGGTTGGGTACTGCTGCAACCGTCTGCCTGGAGCCCGGTGGCAGTGATCATCGTGGCTGGGGTGGTCGGCCTGCTGCTGTTCAAGCCCGCGCCCCGTGCCGAGCCCGACGCATTGCCCATTGCCATCAGCCGCTGTGCCGCAACGCTGTGGCTGGCGCTGTTCCTGCTGTTGCTGGTGGGCCTGCCGCTGCTTGCCGACTGGGCGAGCGATCCCACGCTGGCCCTGGTGGATGCCTTCTACCGCACCGGCTCACTGGTGTTTGGCGGCGGCCACGTGGTACTGCCGTTGCTGCAAGCCCAGGTAGTTCCCAGCCAATGGGTGAGCAACGACGTTTTCCTCGCCGGCTACGGCGCCGCCCAAGCCGTGCCCGGCCCGTTGTTCACCTTCGCGGCCTTTCTGGGCGCCTCGATGACCCACGCCCCTACCGGCTGGCTGGGCGGCCTGATCGGCCTGCTGGCGATCTTCGCGCCGTCATTTTTGCTGATCTTCGGCGCGCTGCCCTTCTGGGCCAGCCTGCGCCACAGCCCGCGCACCCAGGCCGCGCTGGCCGGTGTGAACGCAGCGGTGGTGGGTTTGTTACTGGCGGCGTTGTACCGGCCCGTATGGACCAGCGCGATTTTCAGCGTTTACGACCTGGCCCTGGCAGTGCTCGCCTTGGCGGCACTGATGCTGATGAAATTGCCGCCGTGGCTGGTAGTGATCGGGTGCAGTCTGCTCGGCGCTTTATTCGGCTGACCCCGGCGGCACAATCCTGAGCCAAGGCCAGCGTTCCTGATAACTCCTGGCCTTGCGCAAAAACAGCTCGGGCTCGGCATGCACCGGATTAATGCGCAGCACGCCCTGTTCCACATCCGCCAAGCCATACGGCGCATGCACCTCGCCCGTGGCAATGTCCAAGGCAATGCACGTTCCCGCCACCAGGTAACGGTCCACCCCTTGCCTGGCCGAGTGCAACTGAGGGTACGGCCGGCCAAAGCGCTGCCCATACCAGAGATGAACCCGCGCCTGGTTCTTCACCTCCACATTAACCCCCAGGTCCCGGAACAACGACTCGGCCCTGCGGATCACCGCATCCTCAGCCTCGTAGGACACGTCCGGGTCGAAGTAGAAAACGTCATAGTCCTTCACCCCCGCATCAACCGGCCGATTCGCCTGATGATTCCACACCGCCTGGAACAGACAGCCCGCCGTGAGCATGCACTGCTCCACCCCGAGCGACGGCAAACGCGCGGTGATTTCAGCGTTGACGGGGTTGGCCATGGCGAGTTTGAGCAAGGTGTCGACGGTCAAGGTCATGGGAATTCCTGGGTGATCAGCTCCAAGCGCCTCGACTCTACCGCAGATCAGCCGCACCAGCGATGACTCCCCGTATGATGGGCGCCGTACACTCACAAACACCGGAGCCCCCTAAGCCGCTGACCAAACGCGCTGGCTGATCAGACGCAACGCAAAAACCCGATTATTCGCCGAGTCGTTGCAGACCCTGTGAAGTGGGATCAGACCACCACAAAATATCCGTTGACTGCAGCGCCTACCCCCCATAGACCGTGCGCGGGCCTGCGTCTGCACGAGCTGAGCATCAAGGCGTTTGCACCCTCGGCCTGAGGGCTGCCGTCGCGGTCGCCATAGATGCAGAGCATCGCGATGCCTTGTCGACCAGTCGTTCCGACTCGCCTCAACCCCAGTGCTTGACGACCCGCCGATGACAATCGGCCGGGGTCAACACCTTGCCCGCCCTGGAACGTACGGCGATGGTTTCTACCGGCTCCGACAATTCATTGTCGAGCAGCACCGAGTAGCTCTCCCCTTTTTTGAACAAGTAGCGCTCCCCCCACTGGCGCATGCTGATGACGATGGGAAACACGGCGCGCCCCATCTCAGTCAGTACATATTCTTTGTAGGCACTGCCGTCGGATGCCGGCTGGATGGTGAATACGCCCAACTCGACGAGCATTTTAAGCTTGACCGTGAGGATGTTCTTGGCGAGCCCAAGACGTTTCTGAAATTCACTGAAGCGCCGAACGTCGTCAAACGCGTCGCGGATGATCATTAATACCCAGCGATCTCCGATTGCTTCGAGCGTGCGGGCGACCGGGCATTCGCTCTGCGCCAGTAATTGCTGTCTGGCCATGGGTCTCCTGGAGGCGAGTCAGTAGGAAGTGAGAAAGGTTCTAACCTCAGACGAAAATGTTTTACAAATTTGGTTGCATTTAACAACCTCATCAGATAAAAATCAACGAACCAGTTTCCTTTCAAAACCACATATTCCAAGGATGGAGTGATGCCTTTCAAGTCTCATGCCCCGGTAAAGATGGACATCGAAGCCGAAAAAACCAGCGGTGGGCACATGCAAGCCCCCCAAACCCGGGACACCTCCAGGCTCAGTCGCTCTCAGACTTTTCTTTTTGCAATCACCTGCGCCATGGCTGTCGCAAACGTCTACTTCGCCCAGCCTTTGCTGGAATCGATGGCCGCCAGCCTGTCGGTTTCGCCGGGCACGATTGGTGTCGTAGTCACCGCGACACAAGCCGGTTATGCCGTCGGATTGTTGTTCATCGTTCCGCTGGGTGATTTGCTCAATCGCAAGAAACTTATCCTTACACAAATGCTGCTGTCGGCTCTGGCCCTGTGCGCAGTGGGTCTGTCGCAGGATCGGGGCATGTTGCTCGGCGCGATGGTGCTGGTGGGCCTGATGGCGGTCGTGGTGCAAGTAGTGGTCGCCTACGCCGCTTCGCTGGCGAGTCCCGAGCAGCGTGGCGAAGCGGTCGGCACTGTGACCAGTGGCGTGGTGCTGGGCATTCTGCTGGCCCGCTTCGTCTCCGGTGCAGTGGCTGACCTGGCCGGCTGGCGCGGCGTTTATTTTGTCTCGGCCGCCCTGATGATCGGCATGGCACTGGTGCTGATGCGCACCATGCCCGCCTCCACCGCGCCACCGGCGAAAGGCGGCTACTGGCAATTGCTGCGATCGGTGTTCCAGTTGTACCTGACCGAACGTACATTGCGTGTCCGGGGCACCTTCGCCCTGCTGATCTTCGCCGCATTCAGCGTGTTGTGGACGTCGATGGTACTGCCGCTCAGCGCGCCACCATTGTCGCTGTCACACACCCAGATTGGTTTGTTCGGACTTGCCGGCGTGGCCGGTGCGCTGGCAGCGGCCCGGGCCGGACGGCTCGCCGACCAAGGGCTCGGCAATCGCACCACGGGCGTCGCATTGGCGCTGTTGACCGTGTCCTGGCTGCCTACCGCGTTCGTTGAACACTCATTGTTCGCCATGGTGGTGGGCGTGGTGTTACTGGATTTCGCCGTGCAAGCCGTCCATGTCACCAATCAGAGCCTGATCTTTGCCGCACGTCCCGATGCACAAAGCCGACTGGTGGGCGCCTACATGTGTTTCTACTCGGTGGGCAGTGGTCTGGGTGCAATAGCCGCTACTTATACATATGCACACTTTGGCTGGGTCGCCGTTTGTCTATTGGGTGCCGCTATCAGCGCAGTTGCCCTGCTGTACTGGATCTACCTGGAACTGACTTCCAAATAACGTTCCTACATCAACAAACTTTTCGCGTTCGCCAGTTAACGGATGGCGTGAAACGGTGGGCCTGCCACACACACTTTAATATCAACCGAGGTCAGTATGGCGTTGCACACACTCACTATTGCGTCGCATCAACTTGAGTTTCAATTACCGGTCAACTCGCCTATTACCGATATCGAGTGGGAAGCCGGCGGCAAGAATGTGATCCCGCTGGGCTGCCGCGTCGGGGCCTGCGGCGCCTGCCTGATCAAAGTCAAATCGGGTCTTGAGGCGTTAAACCCTCGGGACGGCGATGAAGAAGCGTTTATCGAAGTATTGGGCTACACCGGCGAAGAATACCGTCTGGCGTGCCAATGCTTGATAAGAGGTGAATTAGCCATTGAAGTCATTGGCTGATAGTTGCAGTTGAAGTCGGTTCATTAATTAACGCGTTAAAAACAAACCCAATACAGAGGCTTGATTATGCTTAACCGTGTAAAGAATGTTGGCTATGGTGATCGCACTCCTTTTCTCAATGCTGCCGCGTCATTGAATCTGCGTGGGGAAATTGACCGGATTATCGATACACAAGTCGAGCAATGGTACGCAACCGTGCCTCAAGCCGCTCACCTGGAAGGTAAAGACGTCAACAGCGCGTATTACAAACGTCACTTGGTCGAAACCGCATGGCGCATCCGTCTGCTGCGCGTGGCTGAAGCAAAAGCTCTGGTCGATGTGGCCAAGGTCAGTCCGGAAGCTGCACAGATCTGGGCCCACTATGAACAGGAAGAAATGCTCCATGACGACCTGTTCATTCAGGATCTGGAACGTGTCGGCGTAAGTCGCGAAGAGTTCCTGGCCACCGAACCGTACCTGTCCACCAAGTTGCTGGCGGGCTTCTTCTCCTACCTGCTGGACCACGAAGGCCCACTGGGCGTCGTTGCCTATTCCTACTTGGTCGAGTACGTGAACGTGAAGCTCGAACCCCGCAAGCTCGAGGCCCTCAAGGCGTCGGTTGGCGAGAAAAACATCATCGGTCAGGTTTCCCACTCTCACACCGATATCAACGACGACCACCCGGGTGAAGTCTGGGCCGCACTGCGCTTCCTGATCAAAGGTGAGCAGGACATCGAAGCCCTGAAACGCTACCTGGCCGAGCATCAGAAAATTCTCGCCATGTACTTCAGCGAGCTGTACCTCGACACCCTGGCCAAGCCGCAACACAAGGCAGCTTAAGCCATGGAGCAGGCAATGAATTCAAATCGACCCGGCGTTCTGATCCTGAGCCACTGCGGCTTTTCTTTCCTGGAGGACTTGAAGGAGGAGCTGCATCGCCGCCAGCTCCGGTGTTTCGTACTGAGTTCATTGCCGCTTCCGGAACACGTGCCGGC
Organism: Pseudomonas sp. R4-34-07; assembly: GCF_003852375.1. Classification (NCBI taxonomy): domain Bacteria; kingdom Pseudomonadati; phylum Pseudomonadota; class Gammaproteobacteria; order Pseudomonadales; family Pseudomonadaceae; genus Pseudomonas; species Pseudomonas sp. R4-34-07. The sequence goes on from NZ_CP027760.1 coordinate 3,926,441, forward strand.
CCGCCTGGAACAGATCCAGGGCTGGGCGGACCGGCTCTACACCGCAGACGCCCACCAGTTGAGACTGGAAGATGTGGACAGCGCACTCCATGCGCTGCGCAAGTCCGGCGAGCACGTCACCTGCTGCATCAGTGTGTGGGAAGGTTATCGACACCTGATGGCCGCAGCCAACGCCGCGCTCGGAACGTATGACATCGATGCCCGACAGGCACTGGCATTGCGCAACAAGCTTGAGGTGCGCAACCAACTGGCCGAGGCAGGATTATCGCAAGCCAATGCCTATGCATTGACTGCACCGGTGCTGGAGACCCTGCAAGCGCGGAACCAGCGCTACTTCATCAAACCGATCCACGGAATCGCTTCGTATGCGGCGTTTCCGATGCGCAAGGACACCACCTGGGAAGCGCTTGAGGAACTGCGCAAGGCTTCGGTCGAGGACACGGTGTATGCCTCGGCCTTCAACGACGGTTTGCAGTTCATGGCCGAGGATTACATTGCCGGCCAGGAATTCAGTTTCGAGATGCTGTTGGTCAATGGTCAGGCGCATGTCGTGGCCGTCCATGAAAAATACGAAGTGACCGAGACCGCTGACACGGTGCTGGAAGACAGCTGCACCACGCCGCCGGCAAGCGTTGACCAGGCGCAGATTGCGGCGGGCTTGCAGTGGCTGAAGAACGTGTTGGGCTGCATGGATCTCAAGTGGGGTTGCTACCACGTTGAAGCGCGTTTCACCGGTCAACGCTGGGACCTGATCGAGATCAATCCGCGCGTTGGCGGCAGCTTGATTTCCCACAGCGTCGAGGCAGTCACCGGCGGCCACAGCATGCTCTCACTGTGGCTGGATCTGCTTCTGGCCAGTCAGGACGACGCCCTGCCCCGCGAAGCGCTCGTGCAACGCCTGACCCAATTTGGCTGGCAGGCGGACGGCAGCAGCGCACAGACCACAGCGACTTTTTTCCGGGTTTATTTCGCCAAACCGGGAACGCTGAGTTCGGTCACCCTCAATGACCTGCCCCTGGCGCCAGTGGTGAAACACATCCTGCTCAAAGCAGGCGATGTGATTCCCGCGCATGCCCGTGAAGTGTTTTTGGGCCAGTTGCTGTGGACGTTCGACCGAGACCGTCAGGCAACGGAACTTGAGCGTCTGGCGCGTCTTTCCGCCACGGCGCTGGACATCCAGTACAACGTTGAAACCCCTTGAAATCCCGCTGAGCAAGCGCCTGGAACAGCACTGCTGTCCATGAACAATTCCATGCATTTGAGGATGACGAACATGCCGCTGCGTGCGCCTGTATTGTTAATAGTGGACTACAACCTGAGTCGAATCGGCGATGTTCTGCACATGCGCAACTATGCGCGCCAGCAATGGGGCGCCGAAACCTGGCTGGTTCGGGACAATCCTCAGAATCATGACCTGCAGATCAGTGACCGGGTCATCGATGCCGACCCGCTGGACCCGGATTTCGTCCGCCAGGCGCTGCGTCAGCTGGGCGAGGACGCGGGCAGAATCAGTGCCGCAATGGTGTTTTCCGACAACGCAGTCGCCAGCGGTGCGGCCCTGCTCGAACAACTCGGCCTGCCGGTGGACGACGCCGAGCTGGCGCTGGGCGCCTTTGACAAACTGGCCTACCGCATCGCCGAGCAACGCGACCGTCCGTTGCTTGAGCCGCTGGGGGTCACGCTGCCGGACTTCCAACAGATCGGATGCATCAACGATGTGCGCAATTTCGCCCTGCGCCAGGAACGCGGCTTCGTCATCAAACCGGCGTGCGAGGGCAACAATCGCGGGGTGGTGGTGATCGCACCAGGGGGCGACTGCGAGCAGGCCTTCGACGAAGTGGCGCCCTACCTGGAGGGCGGTGTGTTGGCAGAAGCGTTCATCACCTTCACCCGCGAATACTCTTATGACGGCTTGGGCGATCTGTGGTTTATCACGGAAAAAGTCAGCGCCACCGGACGTTATCCCGTGGAAGTAGCGCAGATCCTGCCCGCCCGCCTCAGCGAGCCAGAGCGTCAGGCGATTCGTCAAACCGGCGAGCAGGTGAATCGTCTGGTCGGCCAGCGAATCGGTCCGTTTCACAACGAGATCAAACTTAGCGATACCGGTTACCAAACGGCCGTGATCGAGCCTAACCGTCGTCCCGGCGGCATGAAAATCTGGACGCTGGCGCACGCCGTACACGGCGTCGATCTGTATGCGGCATGGGTCGATTCGGTGTTTTGCGCGTCGGTGCCGCAGGAGCTGCCACCGGCAACCTGCAGCGCCTCCACGGTGATGTTCGGTGTACCCGAGGACATGACGCTCGACGTCGTCGAATTGGGCGACATCCGCATCCTGGTTGATGACACGCTGACGTTGGCCGCGCAGACCCTCGACGTGGCCAAGGACGATATCGCGCTGCTCGAATGCGCCTGGATCATCGGCCAGTCACGGCTGATCCATGCAACCCCCAGAGACAACAGCGACTTCGTGGCCCATGCATGCGTCGCGTTGCATGACGCGCGCATCGACATCTGCGATCTGGTGACGGTGCTGCGTGAACAGTGGCTTACGGTACTGAACCGTCACCTGGACGCTGCGCAATTGTTCAAGGTCGCGTCCTGACTTCTCTCTAATACGCTTTGAGATCCCCGGCATGAAAATCCTCATTCTTCACCGTGTCCCGTATCCGCGTATCGAGTACCACCGCGGGATTGACCATGACTTGCACGATGTCACGTACATTGGCAAACAATCGGCAATCGATACGCTCCCCGCCGACCTACGCTGCCAAAGCGTGGTGCGAGCCGGTCTAAACAGCGCCTTCGATGAAACGCTGGCGTGGCTGGCCGAAAGCCCACAAACCTTTGATCGCGTCATTTCGATGTCCGAGTACGAATTACTCGACGCAGCGCGTCTGCGCGAAGTGCTGAATATCGAAGGTGCGTCGTTGCAGTCGGTGACCCTGGCGCGCAACAAGCTGGAGATGAAAGCCGCGGTTCAGGCCCGGCATCTGCGTGTACCGCGCTTCATGTCGCTGGAGCGCTATCTGTTGCTGCAAGGCCATGTGCCGTGGACTGGCGCAACCGTGCTGAAACCGCACAGCGGCGCGTCGAGCATGGACGTCAGCATTCATCAGAAACCGGCTCACGCCTTCGATGAGATCAGGCACAAGATCAGTAGTCTTGCGCTGCGCGTTGATGAGTTTCAGGTCGAAGAGTACATCAGCGGCGCGATCCGCCATTTCGACGGCCTGGTATTGAACGGTCGGGTCATCACCCTGCTGTCCAGCGAATACGTGGGCACCTGCCTGGATTACATGGAGCGCGGCCAACCGCTCGGTTCGTGGCACATCGAAACCACGGCGTCGATGCATGAGTGGGTCAGCGCGGCGCTGCAAGCGGTGCAGATTCACAATGGCGCGTTTCATCTCGAAGCGATCATGGCGGACGACGAGCCGGTGTTTCTCGAAGTCGGCAACCGGGTCGGTGGCGCGGATGTGGTCGCGACCTATGAGCTTGCCACGGGCATCCACTTGCCGTCGCTGGAGTTACGCATTCACGTAGACGGCGAACTGGACCTTTCGGCCTTCAGTCGCCAGCAGGACGACCTGGGTTTCGGCTGGTTTGTGTTCCCGGGGCACACCCATCCGGAGCGGATCTACCAGGGCCTGGACGGCGCCGAAGAGCTGCGCGCGAGTGCGCAGGTGGTGCAATGGAACGAACTTTCAGTGGGCGCACTGTTGCCCGAGCACGTGACCTATTCGGCGTTCGAAGCGCCATTGGCCGGCATCGTCAAAAGCGCTGAACCCGAGCAGACCCGGGCATGGATGCAATCGTTGTTTTCACGTGTGCGCCTGGCGCACAACCTGACCTCTGTAGCGTGACACCGACCCTCTTCCTCAAGGCAAATAATCCATGAAACCACTGCACGTAGTGTTGGCTGTATTGATAACGGCAATCTGGGGCGTGAATTTCTCGGTGATCAAACTGGGACTGGCCACTGTCGATCCGTTCATCCTGGCGGGTATCCGCTTCAGTCTCTGTGCGTTACCGGCGATATTCTTTATCCGTAAACCCGACGTGCCGTGGCGCTACATCATCGGCTATGGCCTGGTGTTCGGCATTGGTCTGTGGGGCGTGGTCAATCTGGGTATCAAGGCTGGGCTGTCGGCGGGCATCGCGTCGCTGGTGCTGCAGTTCAGCGCGTTCTTCACCATCCTGCTCGGCAGTTGGGTGTTCAAGGAAGCACTGACCCGCTTCCAGGTGCTGGGCATGTTGATCGCACTCGCGGGGCTGTTGTGCATCATCAAGATCAGTGACGGTTCGGTGAGCCTGACCGGCGTGTTGCTGGTGCTGGTGGGCGCGGCGTCCTGGAGCGTTGCGAACATCATCAACAAGAAGGCCAGGACCAAGGATGTCTTCGGCTTTCTGGTGTGGTCCAGCGCGTTTGCGCCGATTCCGCTGTTCGCCCTCGATTACGCGGTGAACGGCAGCGCCGGCTACACGGCGTTTGTCAGTCAGGTGAACACGACTACCCTGTTGTCGATCTTGTTCCAGGTCTACCCCAACACGCTGTTCGCTTACTGGATTTGGAACTCGCTGCTCAAGACCTATCCGGTCTCCACCGTGGCGCCACTGTCTCTGCTGGTGCCGATCTTCGGCATGCTCGGCTCGGTAGTGGTGTTCAACGAAAGTGTGTCGGTGAGCAAAGTATTGGCGGTGGTGCTGATCGTACTCGGGCTGGCCGTGGGCCTCTATGGTCAGCGTATTTTCAGTGCTATTTTCGCGCGTCCTGCGCGTACTTCAATTTGAATTGAAAGAGAACCGTATGAGTCTGGGAAGACGTGATTTCATGGGCGCCAGTGTAGGAGCGACCCTGATTGGAGGCAGCATGTTTGCAGGTGTAGTAAAGGCACAGGTGGGCCAAGCGCCCGCCAAGGATGAAACCGTAACACCACTTGACCCCGCCGATTGGGCGTCGGTGCGGGCGCAGTTCAAGCTGGCGCCGGAATTTGTGCACATTTCCAATTTCTTTCTGGCTTCCAACCCAAAGCCGGTACGCGATGCGATGGCGCGCCACCGCCATGCCTTCGACGAAAACCCTTACACCTACCTTGAAGACAACATGTTCGCCAAACCCGAAGACATGGTGTGGCGCAAGGTTTGCGCTGCAGCGGCGGAGTACACCGGTGGCCGGGCCGAGGACATCGCGCTGACCACCAGCACCACGCAGGGCCTGGCAATGATTTATAACGGTCTGAAGTTGCGTCCCGATCAGGAAATCCTGACCACCCATCACGAGTGGTATACCCACGACGAGGCCATGCGCCTGGCGGTGGTCAAATGGGGTGGGAGCATCCGTCGCATCGACCTGTACGAAGGGCCAGAGGATGTCAGTGTCGACGCGATCGTCGCGCGCATAGAAGCGGCCATCAAACCCTCGACGCGCATTCTGGCCATGACTTGGGTGCACTCGGGCACTGGCGTGCGCTTGCCGCTCAAGGACATTGGTGCCCTTGTAACCCGACTCAATCGTGATCGCGCTGAAGCCGATAAGATCATCTATGTGATCGACGGTGTGCACGGTTTCGGTTGTTCCGAAGCGCAGGTGGCCAGCCTGGGCTGCGACTTTTTCAGCGCCGGCACGCACAAGTGGATTCTTGGCCCGCACGGCACGGGGCTGGTCTGGGCACGTGAAGGTCAATGGGCGCAGATCACTCCCACCATCCCTACCATCATGGCCGCCGAGCCGGGCAATGCCTGGCGCCAGCAACGCGATCCGCAAGGTGAAACGCAGGCCGCCTGGGTCAGCCCTGGCGGATTCCTGGCGTTTGAAAACCAGTGGGGCGTGATCGAGGCGTTCGAGTTCGTCAAGAAAATCGGGCGCAAGCGCATCGCCGACCGCGTCGCCGAACTCAACGGTCAACTCAAAGAAGGCCTGGCGAAGCTGCCCAATGTGCACCTGCACACGCCCCGCTCCGCCGAGTTTTCCGCTGGCATCGTATGCTGCGATGTCAAAGGCTGGACGCCCAAGGATGTCGTGGCGAAGTTGAAAGCGCAGAAGATCATCGCCAGCGCCACACCGTATCGCCATTCGACGGTGCGTTTCTCTGCCGGGATCATCAACACCCCTGAAGATATCGAGAAAACCCTCAAGGTCATGCGCACGTTCGCCTGACACCCAGCCAGCCCGGATCCACGCCAGCCTTCTGCACCGCTCAACGCGGCTGCGGGGCTGACGTCGGCCGTTCAAATTCAATGAATCGCGCGTACTCAAGGGCAAGGATCGATGACATGAGTGAACACCCAAGCACCGCAAAAGAGCTGACCATTTTCCTGTTCTGCTCGACGGTCTACCGCCTGTTTTCCGGCGCACTGCTGGTCTCGTTGACCTGGACCATTCTGAAACAGAACGATGGCGACTACCTGCCGTTGGCCCTGGCGATTTTCTGCTCGTTCATACCGGCGTTCATTACCCCGATGATGATCAAGCGCCTGTCGCACCACATGACCGGACGCCAGATGAGCAGCCTGTTCATACTGTGCCTGACGGGCCTGGCGCTGATCTCCGGGCTCTCGCGAAACTTTACCCTCGGCTTGCTGATCACCAACCTGTTCGTATGGCTGATGATCATGTCCCTCGAGGCCAGCCTGGACATGTGGTTTACCCAGCTGCAACGAGGCATGGATGAAACCAAAGTACGGCGGATCAGTGGCGCCACCACGGCCACCAGCCAGGCGGCCCTGATGATCGGCCCGTTGTTGGCAGCGGGTTTGATGCCGATTCTGACCGGCATCGGTTTTTCCCTGGTACTGAGCAGCGGTTTTTTGCTGGTTGCGGGTATTTGCTACACACGCAATGGCCTGCCTATGGATGTACGCGAGAAGCTCGAAGTAGCGGCTCCCGCCAGGCTGCCGATGACCTTGTTTGTGCCGATGGTACTGATCTGGCCGATTCTAGGCGCGTTCAATTTCATGCTGCCCGTGTACGTATCGAATCACGGATGGACGCTGTTTGAACTGGGTATCCTGGATGCCGTGTTCGGTTTGGGCATGGCGCTGATCGGTGTGTTGGTCATCATCGCCAACACCGGCCGTAACCTGCTGGTTTACCTGTCGGCGCTGACTGCACTGGCGGTGATTTCCACCACGATGTGGTGGCTGATGCCGGACTCGCTGTTTCTCAAAGCGCTGAGCCTGCTAATTCTGGGCATGGCCTTTGGCGGTGCTCGTGTGCATATTCGTGTCGCGATTGCCTGCCGCTACAGCGAAGCGGCCGTCGGTTTGTACGTGAGCAAGGCAAATGCCCTGGCCACGCCGATGCTGCTGCTGATCCTCAGTCTGCAGTTGGCGATCATCGAGAACGCCTGGCTGCTGCCGTTCCTGCTGGTGACCCTGTCGGTCGTGCTGTTGCTGCAGACCTCGGCGACGCGCTTTGCGCGTGGGCAAACGCCTGTCGAAGCCGTGGGTGCCTAGCCCACCTGTTTTCACCTAACCACCGGCGCATGCTCGGCCATCAACTCTATCACCCAGTCGATAAACACCCGCACCTTGGTGCTGACATGGCGATTCGGCGGGAATGCCAGGTACATCGGCATCGGCGCCATGTGCCAGTCCTCGAACAGCGGCAGCAATTCGCCGCTGGCCAGGTGCGGTTTGGCCATGTACTGCGGTAGCCAAAGCATGCCCAGACCCGCCAGGCCGGCGGCCAGGTACGCATTGCCGTCGTCGACCGTCAGTTGCGGGCGCCCCTGGATCTCGATGCGTTCCTCACCACGTTGCATCGCGTAGGGCAAGGATTTGCCTGTCCGAAACCAGAGGAAGCCAACGGTACTGTGCCTGCCCTCCTCCAGCTCACGGGGGTGCGCTGGCGTACCGAAGCGTTGCAGATAGGCGGGCGCGGCATAAATGCCGATGTGCAGATCGCCCACATGCCTTGCCATCAGCGACTGATCGATGATTTCGCCGCCGCGCACCACGCAGTCGACGTTTTCGCCAATGATGTCGACAATCCGATCGCTCACGCCCAGGGTCAGCTGGATTTCCGGATAGCGTGCAAAGAACCCCGGCAACGCGGGTATCAGCAGCATTCGCGCAAACGGGCTGGGCACATCCACCCGCAGGCGCCCACGTGGTGTCATCGATGCGCTGGACAGGCTGGTCTCGGCGTCGTCCATATCGACCAGTAGCCGGATGACGCGCTCGTAGTAGACCGCGCCATCGGCGGTGACGTTGACCTTGCGTGTGGTGCGGTTGAGCAAGCGCACACGCAGCCTCGCTTCCAGTTGCTGAACGAGCTGCGTCACGGTGGTCTTGCTCATGTGCAGGGTGGCTGCCGCCTTGGTGAAGCTGCCGGTTTCCACCACTCGGGCAAAGGCCTGCATTGCATCGAAACGGTCCATTTCATGCCTCACTGGGGTCTGGATAGTTTGGATTCTACAAACAGTCATGACCAGCGTTGCGCGTTTATTCAGGTCGCCCGTCTTTCTACACTGATTCCATCGTAAACAGCGGGCCACGTCGGCCCCGAAGGAGAGATGCAATGACCAGCAAACGTGATGTGGTTTTCCCGCCTGACCGCCATGCACTGTACGAGCTCCACCGCTACTCACCGGCGATTCGCTCCAACGGTTTTCTGTTCGTATCCGGTCAAGTCGGCAGCCGCAAGGATGGCTCGGCCGAGCCGGACCTCGCGACACAGGTTCGCCTGGCCTTCGCCAACCTCAACGCAATCCTGACCGAGGCCGGCAGTAGTTTCGAGGATGTGGTCGACACGACCATCTTCATGGTCGACCCCGAGTCGACATTCGAAACTATCTGGGAAGTGGTGGCCGAGTACTGGGGCGAAGCGCCCTATCCGACGGCGACCGCTATTGGCGTGACCTGGTTGTCCGGTTTTGATTTCGAGATCAAGGTGATTGCCAAACTGTCCCAATGAACTCGGCTCAGTCCTTTTCCGGCCGTCTAACGCAGCCATCTTGTTTTTTCTGGGGGGACGCTGGTGTAATTGGCACCCGTGAAACTGTAAAAGTCATCTCGCATTGCGCGAAAAGGAGAACGCCATGCGTGCAGAAATGATTCTTGCCGGGATCGGCGCCACGTTGGCGCTGTTGTCTGCATCGCCAGCCCAGCCTGCGCCCCTGCCGCTGGAAACTGTCAACCAGGGTGTTATCTCGGTGCGGGTACAAGGCTCGGGGACAGATATCATCCTGATTCCAGGATTTGCCTCGTCTCGCGACGTATGGGCTGATTTGGCCTCCAGACTACGACAGAGCCATCGGCTCCACCTTGTACAAGTAGCTGGCTTTGCCGGCTCGCCTGCCGTGTCCGACCCAGAAGGGAAAGTAGTCGCGCCGACGGTCGAGGCAATCGCTGAATACATACGCAGCCAGCGCCTCGAAGCGCCGATCATCATCGGTCATTCGTTGGGTGGTGAGGTGGCACTGATGCTGGGTGCTCGTCATCCCGATCAAGTGGGACGCCTGATGATTGTCGATGCGATGCCCTTTTATACATTGCTGTTCGATCCCTTCGCGACCCGTGAAACGGCGACCCCGCAGGCGGCTGCGATGCGCGACGCAATGTTGACCGCAACCCCTGAACAGGCGCAAGCCCTGCAGCATGCCTCCATCGCCCGTCTCGCCAAAACTGAAGCGGTCAGGCCAGCCTTGGTCGCAGCGGGGATAAACTCGGACCGAGAGACTATGGCCAATGCCATGTATGAACTGATGGTCACTGACCTGCGCCCTGAGCTTGGACGCATCAAGGTGCCTGTCGAGGTCGTCTATGCCTATGACCCGCTTTACGGCATAGAGGCGTCCCACGTTGATGCCATGTTCCGTAACGCCTACGTCTCGACCCCAAATATCAGCTTCAGGCGTATCGACGGTAGTTTTCACTTCATCATGCTGGATCAGCCAGAACTGTTCGCCGACGCTGTCAGCAAGTTCCTGAATCCGTGAACGGCGGCGGAACTGCTAGAGTTGCCCTGATGATCGGTAAGTGGTACGGCGAAGCGACCACCCTCCCCAGGTTGAGGTCTTCAACATTCATGCGCCCAGCACTTCATTTAGCGAGCCCTATGCATATTGCGAAGCCTTTGCAGCGCTCAAGGCTGACAACCGAATCTTCAAGCTAGAAGAACTGCCAAGCTGAGACACGAAGGGGTCGAAGGGTTCATTGTTGCTTATCCCCCTCCCGCCTGCTGGCCAAGCTCAATTCTTTAGGAAAGCTTGCGCCCGATACGGAACAAAGCGTCTTCCAGCCACTGGTTGAAAACGCCCTGTGACGCTGGAATCAGCAGTTTTCTTTCCTCAATGTTTTTCTCACTGCGGTGCGGCATGGACATCGACGATGCAGGGGGGGTTGGCGGCTCTGCGTAGACTTGGTGAGAAACTCCGTAGATCCAGTTCACAGCCGCTCCGGCAAGGCGGTCAGTTGTCCTCGTTGTCGGGGGGAAGCATCATCTTGAGTAATGCGGCTTTGCGTTCAAGTGAATATTACGGCACGAACAGCCTCTTCCCGCACCCGATATGTTTTTCAGGAAAAATCGGAGAGGCGACAACTATCCTGACACCGGGGGGCCCCATGCCTGGAATGAGCGAGCCAGACGGTTGATCATGCACCATAATCGGCTACTCGATGTGATTGAGGCGTGGGTGTGGCTGGCCGAGGCTCACATGTTTGCTCGCCGGCTTACAACTTGATTTTGTCTAACCCCTCTAACCGAGCACTTATCTGCTGACAATTATTCCGAAGGGAATCAACAAAATGTTCCACGGTAGACGATTCGGGTCGGTGCAACGGCCGTACGACACTTACACAGTAAGAAATTGAATGTGAAAAGCGACGAATCTGCAAACCTCGCCCGACATAGTCGAGGGCTGTGATCGGATTCACAATGGCAACGCCCACCCCCAGGTTAACAGTCGCACACACGGCGCTCGCGTTATGTGTCTCTACCACCAGCCGTCTTTCAATGCCTGACTGGTGGAAGATAGCGTCCGTTTTTCTTCTGTAGGGATCATCCGCCGCAAGGTAAACAAAATTTTGCCCCTCGAAGTCTTGTGGCGTGAGGACCGTTTTCGCATTTAATTCGTGATCAGACGGTAAAACGCACACCACGTCGAGGTTCAAGAGTGTTTCGATGTAGGTGCCCGGGGGCGTTTCCAGGGTTTCAGTCAACCCCAGGTGATAACGCTGAGCAGTCAGCGACTCCTCGAGGGCGGGCGATTCCTGGGGCGTGATATTGATGCTGACGCCAGGAAATTTACTGCAGAAATCCTGGCAGACCTGCGGCAACAAGGCATTCGAGAAAGCCGGTATGCACGTCAACGAAATTTGCCCTTGCCGAAAATGCCTGATGGCCTCGACGGCATTTTTCACACGGGCTAACCCCACATAGCTGCGTTGAACTTCATCGAACAACATCAGCCCATGCTCAGTCGGAATCAACTTTGCACCCGCGCGCTTGAACAACGTCAACTGAGTCAGCGCTTCGAACCGGCTGAGCTCTCGGCTGATGGTAGGCTGCGAGGTATGCAGAAGTTCAGCGGCAGCCGTCGCGCTGCCTGTCGTCATTACCGCCCAAAATACTTCCACATGGCGAAAACTGAAATTCATGAGCCAACCCTGCGATGAATCGAACAAGCCATACCATATCAGAAATGAATAGCCAGCCACTAAATTGATATTTTTACTTTGTTTTTTTGCTGAGCATACTTTCCAGGTACTCGAGACTTTAGTGATCAGGGTGATCGCTACATGAGTGCGCTTATCGCGTCCTGAATAAAATAACTCTATAGCGAGCGGGCGATGAAATACCGGCGATTTGGACGACTGGAATGGAATGTTTCTGAAGTTGGATATGGAATGTGGGGGGTCGCGGGAGGTGAAGGGGGTTGGACCGGCTCATCCGATGTCAGCGGCATGGCGGCGTTGGAACATTCGATTCAACTAGGCTGCAACTTTTTCGATACGGCGTGGATTTATGGTCGTGGCCACAGCGAAAAAATGCTTGGGGAAGCATTACGAAACCACCCAGGCAAAACCTTATATGTAGCCACTAAAGTTCCCCCCAAGAACCGCGAGTGGCCCTCTCACCGGGGTGACCGTTTAGACCAAATTTTCCCGCCCGACCATATTGAAGAATATGTCGAGAAAAGCTTGCAGTCACTAGGCTTGGCGTCCCTGGATTTACTGCAATTTCATGTCTGGGAAGATGCGTGGGCTCATGATGAATCCTGGCTACGCGTGGTGGATGACCTCAAACGGCAACGCCTGATTCGCGGCATAGGCATCAGTGTCAATCGCTGGGAACCCACCAACGTACTCGACACACTGAAAACAGGAATGATCGACGCGGTACAGGTGATTTATAACGTCTTTGATCAAGCGCCTGACGATGAATTACTTCCGTTATGCCGCGAACTGGACATTGCCGTCATCTCCAGGGTGCCCTTCGACGAAGGCTCTCTGACGGGGAATTTAACGATCGATTCCACGTGGCCTGCCGGTGATTGGAGAAGCAGCTATTTCGTGCCAGAAAACCTGGCAGCGACGGTGGCGCGGGTCGAGTCTTTGAGACGGGCTCTTCCCCCCGATACTCAGCTATCGGACGTCGCGCTGAGGTTCATTCTTTCCAACGATAACGTCGCAACGACTATTCCTGGCATGCGCTCTATTCCACATGTCGAAGCGAACTTGGCGTGTTCTGACAAGGGCAAGATAGAGCCTGCGTTAATGACGCTACTACGACAGCACCGATGGGACCGTGAACCGACCGCGTGGTCGCAGTAACAGGCGCGAAGCGAAACTGTTAATAACAACAACTCTCTAAAGGACTACCGCGTGAAATTCTCGGATTTGAAAGGTAAGAAAGTTGGCATCTGTGCCTCCGGTGGCCTGGTTAGCTTATTCATCGCGCAGCGTTTGAAAGAGGAGCACGTTGACGTCGAACAGTTCATTGTCGACATTGGTCAACCGGGCGATGAAGCACACGAGTTTTGTGCAGACAACATCGAACTGATGCAGGCCGTTAATGTCATTGATTTGAAGGAAGACATTGCGCTCAGCTTTCTCCACGCTGTACGTGCCCAGGCGCAGTACGACGGTGGCTACTGGAACACGACTGGCATAGCCAGAGCCGTAACTGTTAAAGGCCTGGTTAATGCATTGCGCGACCGTCAGTGCAGTATATTGGCCCATGGCGCTGTTCATGGCGGCAACGATGAATTCCGCTTCAATTACTATCTGAAAATGTTTGCGCCAGAGATCACGCCATTTTCTCCCTGGGAAGACCCAACCACGTCAGATCGTTTTCGAACCCGCGTAGACATGGGCGACTTTGTTGCCGACGCCGACGAAGCCATGATGCGTACGAAAGCCCATCATTCCGTTGATGCCAACGTCGGCGGTGTGTCGCATGAGAATCGCGAAGTTGAGGTGCTCTCAAATTCACCCGACATGATCAGCCCGATCATGGGCGTCAGGGTCATGGATGCGCCCGACGTGCCAGAGACTTGCAGTATCACCTTTAAGCAAGGTATTCCTGTTGAGATTAATGGTCAGTCAGTGAGTTACTACCAAGCACTCGCTGAAGCCAACAGGATCGCGGGCCGCAATGGGGTGGTCTTGAAGAACGTGTTGGAAAACCGAATGAACGGCACTAAAGGCCGTGGCTTATACGAATCTCCGGGGCTGGACATGCTCGGCATCGCAGCGAAACATCTACTGCAAGCAACGGTCGACAAGGACTCATGGGAGGTCCTGCGGTTTTTGTCACCCTTTATCGCACGTCAATCGTATGCAGGTCGTTTGTATGACCCCGCCACGCAGGCCGCATTGGCCAACGTAGCCGTATTGACTGAACAGGCGAATGGCACCGTCGATGTGATCGCTTATAAAGGCAACTACATGGTTGACCGCGTACGCGAATACTCCAAGTCGCGCTTCACCGCACAGCAATTCCGTTTCGCTCATGGCGGGCAAAAGTGGATCACTGAATCCGTTTAAGCCATGAGGGGCTGACTGTCCTGGCATCCTGCACGTATTGTTGAAATAAAGGTTAACTATGCAGCACAGACTAATTGTTTTGTGGGCCCCTCCACGCTCGCTTTCCACCGCATTTGTACGTGTGATCGCCGCGCGTGGTGACTTCACTATCTTGCATGAGCCTCTGTGCGATCTGTCGGCGCGTGGTATATACAGCCATCCGCAGACGGATCATTCAACTCAGACGTTGAAAAACTCAACGGAGCTTTTCAATTATGTACAGGCATTGCGCGCGCAACGTGCTGTGTTCATCAAGGACACCTGTGAGTTTGACTATCGTCATCGACTGACGGGAACGTCTTATATGCGCGAAGCGCTACATGTGTTCATGTTGCGCAATCCGGAAAAGGTTATTAACTCACACTACTATATTAACCCAGACCTTACCTGCAGCGAGGTGGGCTACCAACACTTGGCTGAACTCTATGATGCCGTGAAGGCGGAGTCGATACATTCGCCCTTGTTCGTTGATGCGGACGACATGATCCTGAGCCCTGAGTGTGCAATTTCGAACTTTTGCAGGGATGCTGACTTGCAGCACCTGCCCTCTGCTCTCCAGTGGCAGAGCGGACACTTGGATGTGTGGGAGCGAACCCAGCATTGGCACTTGGATGCAGCAAACAGCACAGGCATTGCGCCGATCAAAAAGCAATACAGCACGCGTGTCGACAACCACCCGGTACTGCATGAATTCTACTTAGAAAATATGCCGCATTATGAGTATTTGAAGCGTGAAAGGGAGGCTGTACTAAACAAGCACCTTGGCGACCTAAGGTAACGAACGAAATGCATATAACTGATGTGTCCTGTGACCTGACCTGGCAATTATTTCCCGTGGAACAATCTATGCGCAGCGCTAGATTGAAACAAAAACCTTGTGTGCTTTGGTTTACGGGCTTGAGTGGGGCTGGAAAGAGCACCGTGGCCGGTCTTGTAGAATCGCTGTTATTTCAGAAAGGTTACCTGACTTACGTGTTGGACGGGGATAACGTACGTCATGGGCTATGCCGTGACCTGGATTTCACCCACCAAGGGCGAAGTGAAAACATTCGACGGGTGAGTGAAGTCAGCAAGTTGCTGGCTGACGCGGGCTTAATTGTATTGACCGCGTTTATTTCTCCTTTTCGACATGATCGTGCCCTGGTAAGAGCGCTGATTGGCGACAGTGATTACGTGGAAATCTTTATCAATGCCTCTTTTGATGTGTGCGAGGCACGCGATCCAAAAGGGCTCTATAAAAAGGCCAGGGAGAAACAGGTCGCCGAGTTTACCGGCATTGATTCTCCGTATGAACCACCGGTACATCCCGAGCTCATCATCAATACTGACACTCAAACCGCAATTGCTTGCGCTGAAAAGATTGTCAACTATTTGTACAGCACGGGTCGGTTGTTATTGGAATCAACGGATGACTGCTTATCCCGCGAGCGTGTCAGTGCACGCAGTTAAGCTCATCAATTGGAGGAAGCAAGATGGACCATTTTAATTTTGTCGACGGTCATTTACATGTGGAGCACCTCGATGTTCGTCAGATAGTCGAACAGCATGGAAGCCCCGTGTATGTCTATTCAGCACACACCCTGAAAAATCACTACACCGTGCTGAAAGATGCTTTTTCCGCCCTCTCGCCGTTGATTTGTTTCTCAGTTAAAAGCTGCAGTAATCTCAGCATCCTTAAGCTCTTGGTCGATCAAGGATCAGGGCTGGATGTGGTCAGTGGCGGTGAGCTCTACCGGGCACTGATGGCGGGAGTGACTGCGGACAAGATTGTGTTTGCCGGGGTCGGCAAGTCGCGTGAAGAAATTCGCTACGCGGTTGAAGCTGGCGTCTTCCTTTTTAATGTGGAGTCTGAAGGCGAGCTGCTGCGTTTGGATGAGGTCGCCACGACGGCCGGTAAGCGTATAAAAGTGGCCATTCGTATCAATCCGGATGTGGCGGATGCTGGCACCCCTGAGAAAACCTCAACAGGCGGCCGCCAGACAAAATTTGGCATACCGATGGAACACGCCTATGAACTTTTCGAGCCGAAGCGTTACTCAAGCGTCGATGTCGTTGGGATCCATATTCACCTTGGATCGCCGATTCCATCGGCTCAGACCTATTTGTCTGCCATCGATAAGATCGAGGACATGATTAACCGACTTAAGGCGGCTGATTGCGCGATCGAATTTGTCAACATTGGCGGAGGTTTTCCAGCGCAGTATGGGACCGAAAGCAATCCCGTTGGCTCATTAACTGAAACGGGAGCACTTATTTGTCAGCGTCTGCAAGGGCTGAAACAGCGCGGTATCCGCTTCATCATTGAACCGGGTCGTTCGATCAGCGCAAATGCCGGTATTTTGCTGACCACCGTCGAATACATTAAACAAGGCTGGGATCGAAAGATCGCTATTGTCGATGCGGGCATGAACGTACTGCTGCGGCCCACCCTGTATGGTGCCAACCATGTTATTTGGCCAACCCATTTTGACAATTTTTCTGGCCATTGGACTGCGTTAACCCAGAGCGCTCAGCAGTCCGACGTCACTCACCTGGAGGAGACCGATATTGTTGGGCCTATTTGTGAGACCGGCGATCACTTTGCATTAGGTCGAGCATTACCGGCGTTTGACAATGGCAGTGTATTGGCGATTTTTTCATGTGGTGCGTATGGCATGAGTATGGCCAGTCAATACAACTCCCGTGGGCGCCCACCCGAAGTCCTGGTTGAGGGAATCGATGCCAAGTTAATACGGGCTCGTGAGACTCACGAAGATTTAGTGGCTCACGAATTATGTGGCTTGGACAACGCTTGACGCTGACGCACTGCGGCGGCTCTCTAAATAGATTGGAATGTGACCATGACTCACAACATCGCAGTAATCGTCGATGCGTATTCCACTGGCGCGAAACTGGCCGCTAAGTTTCATTCAGAGGGTGTAGCGGTCCTGCACGTCCAAAGTGCCTCGCCCATCATTGATTTTTATATCAACGATTTCAGGCCCGGCGACTTTATCGCCAACGTGGTATTTAACGGTTTGGCCGAATGCCTAGTCGAAATGAATCGATGGTTGAACGGCATCAAGCCTATTTGTGTTTTGGCCGGCGCCGAAACGGGTATTGAACTTGCGGATCTGCTAGCCGCCGAACTCGGCGTGGAGGGAAACTCCACGGAGACGTCGCGTGTTCGGCGAGATAAATACGCAATGGCCTGCGCGCTTAAAGAGGCGGGGTTAGCCACACCTTATTTTCTGCGCACAGACAATTTACACACGTTGACTGAATGGGCCTCAGGCCACTGCTGGCCAATTGTTCTGAAGCCCTTAGCCAGTGCAGGTAATGACAGTGTATTTTTCTGCAATGACCGAACCGAACTGGAAAGTGCTTTTCACTCCATCTATAACAAAGCCAACCGCTTTGGTGGGCACAATAACCATGTGCTGGCACAGACCCTTTTGAAGGGTACGCAGTACGTCATTAATAGTGTTTCAATCGACGCGCAGCATTATATTTCTGATATGTGGATCGATCGCCGCAAAGTGATTGCCGGCGCCTCAAATATTTATGATTGCGAAGAACTTCTGGCCTATGAGGGCGAGGTGCAGGAGGCTTTAGTCAGCTATATGAAACAAGCGCTTGATGCGCTGGGTGTGCGCAATGGGCCCGCTCACTCCGAAATCATGATGACTGCTGAAGGGCCGGTGTTGGCCGTTAGCTGTCAGTCACTCCATAGTCCGCACACCCCCACGAACTATGCCGCAACCGCTGATCGCCCCACCCTTGCTCCGGCGCATGGCTCACCACCACTGGTGCAGTTGCACTCCCGAAACTGGGAACGACCCACTACGACAGTAAGTCTACCCGTCTCTACCCATCGTTAAGGTACAGCGCAATGGACAAGACAATCACCCTGGATCAACTGGCTACCACTGACCTTCGATCGATCAATGAAATATGGCTCGGCGGGGCGCATAGACCGCTATGTCTATGGCGTGGTGAGCAAGTCTTCACCCATGAAATGCTCAGCGAAGGCACCCACGATCAAAATGTCCGGCGCCTGTGCTTGCAGTTGGTCAACGCTGACGATCAAGGTGAAGTCGCCAGCGTTGAGTCGATCGCGCGCCAACGGCTGGAAAAAATGGGGAAGAACGGCGAGTTCTATCCGGCTGAGGATGTGGACACTCATCAATAGTTGCCCCGCTTGGCCAGCCTCAGACGCCAATTCCCACCATGTTCGAGACGGCATTCCTCCTCGGAATCGAATCCTACGCAGCGGTGCAGTAACGGCAGATCCACACCGGCATCGCTCAGCGCGGTGCCTGTCAGTTCACGCATTCGCTGGTCTTCTCCCTTGGCCAGGGCTTGCTCCTTGTTTGATCGGGTATCAAAAACCCAGATCACTCGCAGGCTTTGGGGGAAAGCGGCGTAGTTCACTTCGTGGGTCAGCCATTCAAAGCCAGAGATTTCAGCCTTGGCGGTTTCACAGGCTTCGGTCAGGGCGGCAACCAGACGACGTCCGATACCTGCGCTGTCGCGTTTGGTGGAGGGCATTGCGGGCTCCGGTGGGAAAGCGAAAGATGAACCAATAATAAATATCACAGAGTGGCTTTATGCGATCTAGTCTCTATCAGGCAAAACAGCAGCTCATAGGGACAGTAAACAGTACCCATCGCTTAACTAATCGAGGGATCGAACATGTTGAAGTCACTCAATATCATGGCAACTGGATTGGTGTTGGCCGGAATAATCTCCACCAGTACTTACGCAGCCGACACACCAAAAGCTGAAGCGGCGGCGCGCGGTCAGAGTATCGGCACCGCAACAGTTGCAGCGAATGCTCCAATGCCATGCCCACCTGCAAACCGAGGGGCCAGCGCGACGGGAACCGCGCCTGGCACCGATCATGCTGCCTGCACAGCCGCCAAGAATAATGCGAGACAGGCATTGCGCGCCCGCGTGCCTCAAACCTGCGCGGCTTACATTTCGTCCACCAGACCCTGCGAAGTCGTTAACTAACGCACCTTGGGTTCAGCTTGAAAAGTCCGCCGCAGAACCTGCGGCGGCAACCAAAATCGTAGGTTTAGCAGGCGCCCTCCTTCAAAAAACGTTGTTCATGATCGGGGTCGGGCAACAGGCAGGTGTCATATTTTCCGAAGAGTCGATAGCGGTTTAAAGCAATGCGATCGTAGGCCCAATCCCGAATTGGACGTGGGATGCCACGCAACAGCCCCAGTGGGCGCCAGCCGGCAGGCAGTTGGGCAATGATTTCGAAAACCGCATCTGAGCGCACCCAGTAATGCCGGTCACGAATTACCGCCATGGTATCGAACTGATCCAACGGCAGCCCTGCCCAGGCGAGCAGCGCCTGGCCCTCTGGCGACTGTACAGCCGCCAATCGCACGCGCCGTTGACGATCATGGCGAATCAGGAACCGAGCCCAGCCATTGCACAGTTTGCACACGCCGTCGAAGAGCACCACGGTCTCGCCTGGTTTGAGGAATGGCGCGGGTGAGGGGCGGGTTTGGGAGGCGGGCATGAGCATGGGTCCAATCGGGCCGGGTTCATCAGGACCGACTTACCTTCAGCCCTTCAACTCACTGGCCCGATTGCTCGCCGCATCATCGTAAGCCACATATAACGACTCGGCGATTTGGCTCTTGATAGCCTTGCTGGATTCCAGGCCCAACACAAAACCCTCGGCTTTGCCGCCGGCGCGGTTGAGTTCTTCGTGGGTGGAAGCGCCGGTGATGGCGTCGAGGAGTTTGGCAGCAACGGGGCCGACGCCTTTGGGCAGGGAGATTTGGTCGATGGACATGGCGGTACCTTTAAAAAATGAACGGTAGCGCATAGATCACTGCCGGGATGGGCATGGTAGACCAGCTGGCAAGGAAAGGGGCTACTTTGCGCCGAAAGTGGCTAAATACCTGCCCCTCTCGCTCAGCCTCACACAACCCATTGCGCCGTTACTACGCCTGCGCCGCGCGCCGCGCATACATCGCCCGTTCCGTCTCCGCCGTGGCCCGCTCACCTTTGTAGGTCAGTTGAATGATAAAAAACCGTTCCCTGCCACCCTTCACATCCGAGGGGTCATAGGTTCTGAACAACGGCGCCAGATCAATGGTCTTGGCGAAATTTTCGTTGGTCAGGCTGTAGTAGCCCATGCCGCTGCCGGACCAGGGCGAGCCGGCGTCTGTCATGTCGATGGCGGCGTTGCGGAAGGTCACGGCGGCCGCTTTCAAATCAACGGAGCCATTGAGCAGTTCGGTGAGCCGCTTGATATTCGCGTCGCTCAGTTGACCGGCCTTGTCGATGACTTTCAGGCGGCCATCGGCTTCGACGGTAAAACCATAATCGGTTCTGGCCAGGTCGGGGGCGGTGCTCTTTAGGTTGGATGCGAACGCGGTGAAGGCGCCTTTGAGCACCGCCTGGGCACTATGGAAGCGGTCGACGAAGCGAGGAAACTCCGGCGATTCGGAGCGCCCGACCCACACGTCGGTCACCTGCGGTGGCTCGCTCGCGGTTTGGGCGGCTTCGCTGGGATGATAGACCGCAGCCGGCCCGGCATCTGCCAAAGGTTGCTTGGCCGCCTCCGGCAGTGCCTGGGGCGTCAGTTTCTGCTCGGAAGGCGCAAGTCGGATATTGGCAGGGGCTATAGGGGCAGCGCTGACGGAGAGTGTCATTTCAATCGGTCCATGATCGGCGGGTTCATGGAGGTTATCGACGTGAACGGCTCGATCTTTAGGCCCGCTGGGGACGTAAACAACCGTCGTTGAACCTCGAGCACCAACGGCCTGGGCGCGCCCACCTGCCTGCCTTCAATCAGCCGCCTGCGACAACGGTCGCGCCACCTGCTCCAACGCCTTGCGCTCGGCCGCCACACCCCAAACTGCCTGCACCAGGGCAGCCGCACACATCAACGCTGCCCCGATCAAATACCCCACAAACAAACTCCCGCGCTGTTGCGTCTGTATCAACTGCCCAAACAAGGTCGGCCCGATGATCCCGCCCAGCCCGGTGCCGAACGCATAGAACACCGCAATCGCCAGCGCGCGTATTTCCAACGGAAAGGTCTCGGCCACGGTCAGGTACGCCGAACTCGCCGCTGCCGAGGCGAAGAAGAAGATCACCATCCAGGCCACGGCTTGCTGGGTCACGTCGAACCAGCCTTGCTGGAACGCATAGCCACTGAGCGCCAGCAACACGCCGGAGGTGGCGTAGGTGAAGCTGATCATCACGCGCCGGCCGACCACGTCAAACAACCGCCCCAGCAGCAACGGCCCGCAGAAGTTGCCGAGGGCGAGCGGCAAGACGTACCAGCCGACGCGCTCGGCGGGCACGTCGTAGAAGTCGGTGAGCACCAGCGCGTAGGTGAAGAAGATCGCGTTGTAGAAGAAGGCCTGGGCGGTGAGCAGCGTCATGCCGACCAGGGCGCGACGGCGAAAGCTGACGAACAGGGTGTGGAAAATCTCCGCCAGCGGTGTGTGGTCGCGCGCGTGCAGCCGCAACGCTGGGCCGCTCACCGGCGCCAGTGCGTGGCCTTGTTCGCGCAGGCGCGCTTCGATGCCGTCGACGATGCGCCGCGCTTCGTCGTGTTGGCCATGGATCAACAACCAGCGCGGGCTTTCCGGCAGCCACAGGCGCATCACCAGGATGATCAGGCCCAGCGCGGCACCGATGCCGAAGCACAGGCGCCAGCCGAGGTCGCCACCTACGACCTGCGGGTCGAGCAACACGATGGCGCCACCGGCCCCCAGGGCTGCGCCCAGCCAGAAGGTGCCGTTGATGGTCAGGTCGACCCAGCCGCGATAGCGCGCCGGGGTGAATTCCTGGATGGTCGAGTTGATTGCGGTGTATTCGCCGCCGATGCCCATGCCGGTCAGGAAGCGGAACAGCAGGAAGGTTTCCAGGTTGAAGGAGAACGCCGTGGCTGCGGTGGCGCCCACGTAGAGCCACAGGGTGATGAAGAACAGTTTGCGTCGCCCCAGACGGTCGGTGAGCCAGCCGAACAGCAGCGCACCCAGCACGGCACCGGCGATGTAGACGCCACCGGCAAGGCCAATGTCGAGGTTGCTGAAGTTCAGGCCGGTGCTGCTTTTCAGCGCGCCGGACACCGAGCCGGCCAAGGTCACTTCCAGGCCGTCGAGCAACCAGGTGATCCCGAGGGCGAACACCAGCAAGGTGTGGAAACGGCCCCAGGGCAAGCGGTCCAGGCGCGCGGGCAGGTCGGTCTCGAACAGCGTGCCAGGGGTGTTTGAGTGTGGCTGGGTCATTGTCACATCCGTCCATGTGCACTGCCTCGTCCAGTTAGGAGTGAGGCTGTGGCGAGGGAGTTCAACGTGGTCGCGCTGAACGAACGGCGGATGGGTGGAGTCGCAGTATCAGGCCCCGGCAAGGAACCCACTGATGCCTCTGAATAATGCTGCCCTCGCGATGCTGCTCACCCTGGTCGCCAGCACGGCGGCCATGGCCCAGGAGCCGCTGCGACTGGAAAACCTGAAACGCTGCGGCGACCTGCTGCAAAGCCGGGAGCAGGATTGGTGCCTGAGTGCGCGCGGGCTGGGTGAAGCAACGCCGCAGGTGAAACTGGCGGGCAAGGGGCTGCCGGCGCAAGCCCTCCAGCGTGACGGCGACCAGTTGCGCCTGCGCCTGGACAGCACGCACTACCAGAGCGGCCCGCTGTGGCTCGAAGACGGCCCCCGCGCCAGCAACGCGGCCTGGCTGACCCTGCGCAATAGCCATGTCGTCGCCGCCGGGCCCAGCGAAGTGGCGAAGAACATGGACGGCCTGACCACCTATGTCGACCTGGTCAGCGTGCTGATCGAGGAAGACCACGATGGCCGCCAGGAAGCCGAGCGCCTCGCGCGCAAATACGGCGCGAGCGTGGTCGGCAGCATCGCGCCGCTGAACCTGTTCCAACTGCGCCTGCCGGCCACCGACCTGCTGCAGCGCGACGCCTTGGTGCTACGCCTGGGCAGCGAGACCAGCGTGGATGCGGTGGTGATCGAAGAATCCGCCGCCGAAGAAACCGAGCACACTGCCGCGCGCCACGAAAAACCGCAGAAGCCATCGCCCGACTCCGATGAATGGGCCGCCAACCGCTTTCTCGATGCGGTGGCCTTTTACCAGCGGCGCATCCCGGGCCAACACACACCTATCACGCCGCAACCGGTGCGCATCGGCCTGATCGAGCGCGGCGTGGATTTCGACACCGCAGATTTCGCCGACTACCTCGGCGCCTGCGCCCCCAGGCGTACCTGCGTCTACGCCCGCGATACGGGTGCGGCGAGCAGCCATGGCACCACCGTCGCCGGTATTCTCGCGGCAGGCTGGGACAACGGCGGCAACACCGGCTTTCTGCGTGGGCTGGACAAGGCCGGCGGTGGCTTTGACGTGATTGTCGAGCGCAACTCCGATGCCGGCATCACGGCCAATATCGCCGCCTCGGTCAACCTCGTGGAGGACGGGGTGCGCGTGCTCAACTGGAGCTGGGGCATTCATCGCGTCGGAACCAAGGACGTCAATGGCAATGACGTCGACTCGCTGGTGCGCTCGGGAATTGCCATGAGTGGCTACGAAGAGCTGCTCGAAGAGTTCTTCCTGTGGCTGCGCAAGGAACACCCCGATGTAATCGTGGTGAACTCCGCCGGTAACGGTTCGGCATTCTCTGGCAGCGACGAGTACCGCCTGCCCTCCTCCTTCATCACCGAGCAGTTGCTGGTGGTGGGCGGACACCAGCGTAACGTGCGTGGCGGCGTCGCTGTCGATGACCCAGCCTATGCCCTTACACGCAGCTCCTCGAACGTGGACATGCGCGTCGACATCACTGCTGCCGCCTGCGCCCACGCGTCCACGCCCGACGCCGGCCAGGAAGGCGCCGTGCATTGCGGCACCTCCTACGCCACGCCGATGGTCGCGGGCTTGCTGGCGGCGATGCTGTCGATCAACCCGCAGCTGCAACCCGAACAGCTGCGCATGCTGTTGCGCCGCAGCGCCATGGCGATCGGCGAGAACCACGACTTCGAACGCAGCGACGCCCAGGACCTCACCGCGCCGATCCTTCCGTCGGAGCGCAACTACCAGCTCAACGACAAGGACGTCGGGCGCTCGGCTCGGCTGGATATGCAGAAGGCGCTGGACCTGGCGGCGCAAAGCCGGACGCGGGTGCGCTGAACCGCATCTGATCATTCCCACGCTCTGCGTGGGAATGCCTCCTGGGACGCTCCGCGTCCCACCTACTGCGCACAGATGATCAGGAATGCTCCAGCGCCACCGGTTTGACCGCCTGCCCCTGCTGACGCGAAGTGACCAGGCCGATAAACGAGATCACCAGGGCCAGGCCAATCGTCGAGGACACTTCGGTGCGGTGTTCCGGCGTCACCATCATCACGGCCAGCGCCGCGCAGATGAACACGATGACCAGATAAGTCAGCCAGGGAAACAGCCACATGCGAAAGGTCAGCTCGACGTTCTGCTTGAGCAGCAGCCGACGCATGCGCAGTTGCGAGATGGCGATGACCAGATACACCAGCAACGCGATGGCACCGGAACTGGCCAGCAGAAACTGGAACAGGCCAGCGGGCATGAAGTAACTCAGCAGCGTCACTCCCGCACCCAGGATGGTGCTGGCAATCACCGCCGCCCTGGGCACGCCCGCCACTGAAGTGCGTTTGAGGGCGCGTGGCGCATCGCCGCGTTTACCCAGGGAGAACAGCATGCGCGAGGAGATGTAGATCGAGGAGTTCATGCAACTGGCCACGGCGATCAATACCACCAGGTCGACCATGAACTTGGCGTTGGGGATGTTCATCAACTCCAGCGCGCGCTGGTAAGAGCCCACGGATGCCAGCAGGGGATCGTTCCAGGGCACCACTGAAATAACGATCGAGATCGACAACAGGTAAAACACGCCGATGCGCCAGATCACCGAGCGGGTCGCCTTGGCGATGTTCTGCGCCGGGTTGTTCGATTCGGCAGCGGCGATGGTCACCGCCTCGGTCCCGATAAAACTGAACATGATGGTGATGAACGCCCCTACCACGGCCGACAGGCCATTGGGTGCAAAGCCGCCGTGCTCTTGCATCAAGCGGCTCAAGCCGCTGGCTTCACGATCCGGAATCCAGCCCATCAGCACGCTGAACCCCAGGCCGATGAAACCGACGATGGCGATGATCTTGGCCATCGCGAACCAGAACTCGAACTCGCCATATTTGGCAACGCTGAACAGGTTGGTGATCACCAGCAAAATGATCGACAACAACGCAAACAACCATGCATCGACCTGAGGAAACCACTGATTGAGCACATGCCCGGCAGCCAGCGCCTCGATCGGAATCACCAACACCCAGAACCACCAATACAACCAGCCAATGGTGAAGCCTGCCCAACGGCCAATGGCCTGGTCGGCATAGGTGGAAAACGAGCCGGTGTCGGGGCGCGCCACCGCCATCTCGCCGAGCATGCGCATCACCAGCACCACCAGCAGGCCGGAGCACAGATAAGCCAGCAACACCGCTGGCCCCGCCGCCGCGATGGCATGCCCGGAACCGACAAACAACCCCGCGCCGATGATGCCTGCGATGGACAACATGGTGACGTGGCGCGGCTTGAAACCCTGCGCCAGCTGAGCGTTGGAATCGTTGGAGTTGAGACTATTCATTGTTTTTGTGGTTCTCGGGCGACCAATACCCCTCACCTTAAGTGCGCAGGACAACGCCAAAGTAGCCTGAGCGCGGCATCATCGTGTCTGATCTCGACATCGGCCAATCGACTGCAACGTTTGAGGGCATAGCATGCGCACCGGGCAATCAATGGGGACGCATGATTGCCCGACAGCCCATCACGCTGCTGTACCGGACTTGAATAGCTCGCTCATGAGGTCAGTTGCCGCCCCATGCCCGAAGACATCAGCGGAATCACGCTGGGAAGAATCCAGTGTGCCTTCGGCTCTGATGCTTTGCCCGGTATAAACCAATGTTCCTTCCAGCACTTCGACCGCGCTGTGATAACCCAAGCCGACCAAAAATGCACCCGCCCCTGCCGCACGCGCATAGCGCTGGTCCTGCTCGGCCGGCGCCAAGACCGACATAGGCATGATGGTGCCACCGTCCTGAGCGCGCGGACCGTCGGGCAGCGCACCCACGTATTGATCGTGTGCGCTTACGCCGCGCAGCATGTCCCAAGCCTGTAAAATCTCGGACGGCGACGCTGACATATGCCCGACAAGCGGCTCGGTCGTTTCTTTGACACGGGCCGTCCCAATGTCAAAAACCGCCCAGCGATTGTCAGGAATACGTTCAGATGCGGGGACATTGAGTGCCTTATCCGCTTCCAGCCCGCTGTTATGTACGCCTGCTCGAAAAGGCATGTCGGCCGGCGAATTGAACGAACGGACCTTTCGTTCAGCGCGTTTATCCGGGCCGACAACCGCAGAGCCGCCTTGCTCACGCATGCGCTGGATGGCGATAGTATCCGGCACCTCCAGCCCCTGGGCTTTGAGCAGATGGTTGAGGGCTGTCATCAGCCCCTCGTCTGCATTGCCGGGCGTGGTGTAAAACCCGCCGATATCGCCCATCAGTGCGATAACCACCGCTCTATCGGTGGCGCTCGCAGCCACGCTGCCCGTTGCCGCCTGCGCGCCTGCGGCTCGCGCCAATGCTGCAAGCAAGTCATCCGTCGTTTTTCCAGCCAGCAGCCGTCCTTCCCCCAACAAATGAGCACCCATCATTTTCTGATGTTCTGCGCTCAGGTTCGAGACCACGCGATGCAACACCTTGGCTGCCGCCGCAAGCTCTCCGGTCAAAATGTCACTGGGCTTGTAAAGCACGTTTCTCGCCGCGACGGTCTGTGCGAAGGCCAACTCTTTGGTGGTCGCCCGGGAAGCCTGTCGTGCCGGGTCGCCATGGGTGATTTGCAGGTGAGCGGCGTCCTTGGCCTTAAGCACATCATTAAAGGCAGCGGCGTCTTTCGCGGCATTTTCCAGGGCGTGATAATTCATGAAAAGCTTATCGCCAATATGCTCGAACCCGGGTCTACCCGAAAAATCCTCGAGCAGTTTATTCTGGACCTTCGGATGCGTCAGCGCGTATGAAATTTCATCCATCGAGTGCCCGCCATCCACGTAAATGAACAGCAAGGCCTGGATGGCCAAATAGGTTTCAAGGTCGTCAGGGTGTGTATCGGCATGCACCGCTTTGCAAGCACGTACCGCCCCCTGTTCAATCACGATTGAACCCGACGGCCCGTTGACGTAAGTCCCTGTGCCTTTTTCAAAAAGCGTCTTCATATAAGAACCGGGTTGAGATGCATCAGGATGTTCAGGATCCTGCATCTCAAGCCTGTCGGGGCAACGGGTGCTGGCGCTGGCTAACAACTGGTTCTTGTAGTCATTTTCATACGTAATATTAAAAGGTTCGTTCAGGCGCAAATCCCTGGGCGCCGCGTCGATGTTTCGCAAAATACCGACGTTGTAACTGTCTGCCTGCCTGAACAGGTTGCCTTCTCGGGCATTGAGTTCTATACGGCCTTTGCCCGGTGCCCTGATGGGATCAAACACACCGTCCCAATGACCTGCCGGGAGTTTTGCCTCGGCATCCGGTTCATTTTTCAGCGCGTAGCTCAAATATCGGTGTTTGTAGATATCAAACAAGGCCGCTCTGGCCTCGGGTGAAATACTCAAGGTTTCCAAGGTTTTCTCGGCACGCGTGTAGAAACCCTGAAGCTGATCCAAACCGACGATGCGGGTGTCGAAACTTTGATTTTTCCAAGCGGCCTCATATTTCTCGAACAACGGTGCGCTGACATAGTTGTCCTTGATGTAATTCACTTGGTTGTTTGAGATAGCGCAGAAGGTTTTATAAATGTCCGGCGAGCGGAAGTAATCCTGCAACGCATGTTTGGCATAGTAGCTTTCGAATGCACGCCGTACCGGGTCGTTGACCATTTTCAGCTTCATCGCACCGTCAGCAGCTTGCGCTGAGCCGTTGGCGACCAGCTTGACCAGCTCTGCTTTACGCTGATCAGGATCGTGGATACCGCGCAGTCGAGTGAGAATTTTCTGAGTTTGGGTTTCAGTCGGCCCCGCCATCCTGAACCTGTTCAACCCCAGGCTCAGCGCACCATCCTTGATTAACGCCTTGCCCGGCAAGATACGGTCCTGAGAGTATTTTTCAACGATATCACTGGTGATAACGGCGTTATAAATGGCGCCATTTCTGATTTGCGCGGGCTGCGCGTCGCCGTAGAGAAAACTGACCGGGCGCGCCTGCCCCTCAGCGTTGAGCGTGACTGTGGGCACTGCGTTCGACTGCAGTTCAATTGGCTTGTTTTTCAGGTAATCGAAGTTCTTCACGAACTCGACATTCTTCAAGTTGCTGTCAGGGTCAGACGCTAGCTCGGCCGACGCTCTTAAAACGGTAGTATTGTTAATCGGCACAGTGTTCACTCCCATTGGATAAGATAACTAACGTCGGACGATGCTTACTTGAAAATGCCGTGCAGCGATATCATCAGCCTGAAAAACCCATCCAACGCCCCCTGCAGATGTGTGGCTGAACCACTGCACGTATCATCCAGCAAAGCCTTGACTTCGTAACCACGTAGACCTTTACCCAACACGGCCTGGCCCGTGACTACCGATGGCAATGGGTATTGCAGGGCAAGCAGCAGTTTTTCTGCATGATTATTCAGCGTGGCGCCGTTCAAGGTAGTTAACTCACTCCACATCCACACCCTGTGATGAACAGCAGTCAGCATGATCGGGCTGATAGTTTTAAAGTTAAGTACGATCGACGAGTGACGATCAAAGTGCCCTATTTGTTCTTGGGGCACGCCAAAATCCAATAAAGTCTCGCGTAGTGTTTTCGATATATCAGAATTCACAGCCTATGCCCTCAAGCGTCAGCCACTGTGCCTCAAGCGGTTATAACCGACCTTCCTGAATTATCCAGATGCCCCCTTTCAATGCATGTAAGAGGGGCGGACTATGAGTGGCGAACTTCCACAAACAGTTCCACCTGGCAACACACGCACCGTTCGTGCGTTAACCCGCCTGCATCATCATCTGCCACAAGGAAGCCCCCACGCCGGTGATGCTCTCGCCGGCGATAAGCCCGGCCGCTGCGGTAATCGCAAAACGCTCGGTAAGGCTTGGCCAACGGCAGCTGATCACCCAGGTCACCACCGCCCCCAACGCCATCATCAGCGACACGGAGGCCGGCAATACAAACGCCAGTCCCAGTGCCGCCGCGCTGGGCAGATAGCGGGCACGATCGACAGGCAACATGCTGTCGAGCACACCCAGCACTGCACCGATCAAGGCCGCGATGGCAATCGCCCAGCGAATGCTCGGCGACAGTGAGTCCAGCCCGTGGGTCAGGGTTTGCGCCACGGCTTTCCAGGTGGCCACGGCCGGGGCCGGCCATTGCTCGGTGAGCAGCATGCTCTGGGGGTCGGGGATCAGTGCCAGGTAGGCGAATACGCCGACGATGCTGCCGACGATAATCCCCAGGATTTGCGCGATAACCTGCTTGTGTGGCGTGGCGCCAATCGCCTTGCCCACCTTGAAGTCGTTCATCAAGTCCGTGCATTGCCCGGCCGAACCGCCGGCCGTGTTGGCGCTCATCAGGTTGATCGGCACCTGCCCCGGCGCGGCGATGCCGAAGCTCAGTTGGGACAGCTGACCGATTGCGCCAATCGGCGGTATACCAGTGGCCCCCACCACCCGCGCCGCCACGGCAGCCAGGCAGATTGCCAGGGGAATGGTCAACAGTGCCATCCACAGGTTGATACCGAACAACAGCGCCTGCAGGCTCACCACCAAGCCGATCGCCAGGATGAAGCCGGCGGCAGGGCCCGGCTTGGGCAGCGTCCACGGCGTGCCGCCGCCCGCCCGGGTGGAGCGATGCAGCGCCCACAACCGAATCGCCAACGACGCCAGGGTGGAACACACCATCAGGCTCACCCCTGGCCACAGCAGCCATTCCACCAGCGCGGCAAATTGTGGGCCGCTGCTACCCGCCGCAATGTTCACCAGTCCTTGCGCCAACAGCCATGGCCCCAGCCCGCCCCAGGCCAGCACGGCGCCGAGCAGCAAGGTCAGGCCGACGCGAATGCCGATGATGCCGCCGAACCCCAGTAACAGCAGCGAAGGGTCTGCGCTAAACGTCAGGCGCTCAAGCTGTGCGGTCGGCGACCAGCGCGGCAGCGCCCACAGGAAGGTATCCACCCACTTGACCAGCCCCGACAAAATGGCGGCGCTGAGCAGCACTTTCAAGCGTGTCGCGGCTTCGCGCCCGTGGTTGTAGATGTGCAGCAAGGTCTCCAGGGTGGCCATGCCTTCGGGAAACTTCAGCGCCTTGTCATTGAGCAATGAGGGCCGCAGGTACCACGCGATCCAGATCCCCAGGAAGCTCACCGAAAACACCCAGGCGATCATCGGGATTGCCTCCAGCTGGTTGCCCGTGAGCAAGGTGTAAGCCGGGATGGGCGCGACCAGCCCGCCGGAAATGATCGACGCGGCGGCCGAGGCGACGGTCTGGTTGATGTTGCTTTCGTGCAGCGTCCACGGCACCGCCGCAGCAGAGCGCTTGGCCAGGCCTTGCCAGACCGCATAGCCAATCAGCAACGCGATGATCGACATGTTGAACGACCAGCCGATCTTGAGGCCCGCGTACACATTGGACGGGGTCAGCAGGATACCGAGCAGGACCCCGGTGATGACTGCCCGCAGGCTGAGTTCGCGTTCTACGGGGAGGGTTGACGAGATGGGATGCATGCAGATTCCTTTCGACCAGAAGACAGCGCCACTGGTTAAGTGAGCGCTGCCTGGCGCAAAGGTTCAGCGGTCCTTCATGCGCCTCTATTTGGCGAACGCATACTCACCGCCCTGCTCCACTGCCTTGCGATAAGCCGGTCGTTGCTGGAGCTTGTCTACCCATGCCGCCAGGTTCGGGTACGCCTGCAGCTTGCCCTGCGCCTTGGCAATCTCGCCGATAAAGCTCATCTGGATGTCCGCACCGGTCAGCTCGTCACCCACCAGGTACGGGGTGTGCCCGAGCACGTCATTCAGGTAGCCGAGGTAGTTGGCCAGCTCTGATTCAATGCGCGGATGCAGCGGTGCGCCGGCTTCACCCAGGCGCCCGACGTAGAGGTTGAGCATCAACGGCAGCATGGCCGAGCCCTCGGCGAAATGCAGCCACTGCACGTATTGGTCGTAGCTGGCGCTGGCCGGATCGGGTTGAAATTGACCGTTGCCGTGGCGGCGGATCAGGTAGTCGATGATGGCGGCCGATTCAATCAGTACACGGGAACCGTCCTCGATCACCGGCGATTTGCCCAGCGGGTGAATGGCCTTGAGCTCGGGAGGCGCGAGGTTGGTTTTCGGGTCGCGCTGGTAGCGCTTGATCTCGTAGGGCAGGCCCAGCTCTTCGAGCAACCAGAGGATGCGCTGGGAGCGCGAATTGTTGAGGTGGTGAACAGTAATCATAGGGGGGCAGCTCCGTTAGGGTTAAGGAGAAGACTACACGACGGCGGCAGAGTGCCCTGAATGGGCGCTCAGTCCAATCGAAACCGCGCCGTGTTAGCACTCAACGCCCGGCTGCCCTTGCTCAGGCTGTCGGCGGCCTGATTGACTGCCCGTGCGCCGTCGAGCAAGCGCCCGGCCGCCTGGTCCACCTGCTGGATATTGCCGCTCACCTCGTCGGCCGTCGTTGCCTGTTCTTCCACGGCGGCGGCGATTTGCGCCAGGGTGTCGGTGACGTTCTGCACGGCACCGGCGATTTCGCCGAGGCGCGTGCCCAGGCCGGTGACGGATTCGGCGTCACTGAGCGCCTGGTTGCAGGCGGCGCCCATCAGGCTGACGGCCTGGCTGACCGTGGCGCGCAAGCTGTCCACGGTGCTGGCGATCTGCGCGGTGGACGCCTGGGTGCGTTGCGACAGGCTGCGCACCTCATCGGCGACCACGGCAAATCCGCGGCCTTGCTCGCCGGCGCGGGCAGCTTCGATGGCGGCATTGAGGGCCAGCAGGTTGGTCTGCTCGGCGATCCCGCGAATGGTGTCGACCACCGATTGAATCTGCTGGCCCTGCTGGCTGACTTGTTCCAGCGCGTTGGCGGTGTCGGTCAGGCGCTGATTGAGTTGCTGGATGCTGGCCGTGGTGCGCTGGCTGTCGCGGCTGCTGTCCTCGGCGATACGCCGGGTCTGCTGGGCGCTGTCGGCAGCCTGCTCGCAGCTTTTGGCGACGCCCAGGGAGGTGGCGGCCAACTGGGTGGCGGCCGCAGCGATCTGGCTGATCTGGTGCTGCTGGTCTTCGACTTCGGTGAGGGTGCTGCCCGATTGCGCGTTGAGAGTGAGCACGGTGGCGCCCAGCTGCTGGGTTTCATGATTGACGCCGAGCAGGCTGGCGCGCAGTTGCACCACGGCAACGTTGAGCGCCGTGCTGATAGCGGCCAGCTCGTCGCGCCCCTCCACCGCCACTTCGACGCGCAGGTTGCCGTCACGCAAGGACTCGGCCAGCGTGGTGATGCCGCTGGCGCTGCGGCGGATCGACGCTTGCAGGCAGACGAACAGGTACAACGCCGCCAGCGCCAGCAGGCTGAACGTCGCCGCCACGGGGATGAAGTGCTGCAGCGAGCGCTCACGGTAGTAACTCAAGCGCGCGTCGAGCGAATGCAGCGACTGGCTGCGCAACGCACCCAAGGCCGCGAGCATGGCGTCGACGCTTTGGTCGAACGCGGCGGTGTCGAGCTTGATGGTGCCGCCGAAGACGCCGTCGTCCAGGGTCTTCAGCTCGCTGTCCAGGCGTTGCAGGCTGGTTGTGTATTGCACCGTCCAAGGCTCCAGGCCTGGGTATTGCCTGGCTTTGAGCGCGCCGGCCGCCTTGACCAACTGGTCGCGCGCATCACCGATACGGCCGCGCAGGTCGCGCATCTGCAAACGGCTTTGCAGGGTGAACTGGCCCGAGGCGATCGAGGATTGGCCGACGCTGGCCGTGCGCCCGATGCGCTCGATCAGGTCCGGGGTGTGCTGGCTGGAAATCTGCATCAGCAGGTAGGTTTCCAGCCATGGATCGAGGATCAGGCCGGCGTTCAGGGTGATCTGTTCGCGCAGCGATTGCATGGCGGTCAGGGCCGCGGTGAAGCGGTCATAGCCATCCGGCCACCAGCCGACGGTGCGCAGGGCCTGGGTGTCCATGCCCTTGACCGCGGCCTGCAAGGTGTCGAAGCGCGCCAGGGTATCGGCGCTGGCGTTATGGGTTCTGAGCGCGTCGCCCAGGGTTTGCAGGCCTTGTTGGATCACTGGGCTGCCAGCGTCGACCTTGTCCATCGCGGCCTGGGCGGCAGGGGTTGGCGTATGCAGAATATCCAGGGCTTTCCAGCGGGCGGCCAGGTTGCGTTGGGCGGTCAGTTGCACATCGAGCGAGTCCAGCGCCAACAGTTGGCGCACACCGGACTGTTCGCTGGAGATCACCGCGAGTTTGTCGCGGTAATCCTGGCCGATCATCCACAGGCTCCCGGCCAGCGGCAGCATGAACAGGAAGAACAGCACCTGGAACTTGCGCGCGAAACCGAACCGCCCAAGCAGGCGGATACCCGGTGATAAAAGTCTTTGCATGCCCTGCAACTCCCCTGAACGAACTCAAGCTTCACAGCGTGTGAAATAACTAACGGCAAAATGCCATGTCATTGATTAGCAAGATATGGGCCGCAGGTTGAAACCTTGGCGATAGGCGTGATAGCACCGCGAAACCGGCGGGCGGTGCGCGAAAATGGGGCAAAAGCACTCAGTGGCGGGCACGCTCTGTAACCGCCGGGGACAAAAGTTTCGGGGGAGCTACGCTGTACGCGGCGGCGTTCAGCCCAGCACATGGGTAATCCATTGGATTTGCTGGGCAATTTCTTGCCGTTTTGCTTGCGGCACCGACTGCCTGGCCTTCGCAAAACCGGCAAGCGTCTTGTGCTTCTCGCACAGCAGGCGTTGCCATTTCGCCACGAACATCGGGGTGCGCGCCTGCAGGTGCAGCGGCCCGAAGTACAGCTGCTCATCGGTATAGCTCACCGGCCCGCTACGTTCGGCGACGATGATTTCGTAGTAGAAGCGGTTCTCATGCAGCAGCTCCTCGTGCAGGATTCGGTAGCCATTGTCCATCAACCAGTGGCGCAACGGTTGCTCGCCGCCGTTGGGTTGCAGGATCAGGCGTTCCTGGCCGCTCAACCGCGCTTTACCGCTGTCGAGGATGTTGCGGATCGTCTCGCCGCCCATGCCGCACAGGCTGACGGCGGTGATGGCGTCGTCCGGCTCGATGGCTGCCAGACCATCGGCCCGGCGTACGCGGATGCATTGCTCCAGGTCGTTGGCGCGCACGGTGCGCTGGGCCGCGTGAAAGGGCGTGGCCGCGACCTCTCCCGCCACGGCCCCGGCAATCACACCACGACCCATCAGCGCCACCGGCAGGTAAGCATGGTCCGAGCCGATATCAGCCAGGCGCGCGCCAACCGGCACCCATGCCGCCACGCGCTCCAGGCGCATGGACAATGTGTGTTCGTTCAACAGGGATTCCTTGTCATTCGCCGGAAAATCGATCCCGGCTATTGGTCAAATGCAGCACCATCGCCGCCCGCGCGGCATCCGGATCCTGGCGCTTGAGCGCATTGAAGATCGCCTCATGCTCCAGGTTCGCTAGTTGCCCCAGCTTGGCAAAATCCGCGCCGCCGCGCTCGGCGCCCAGCACCAGGGTGCGGGGGATCATCGCAGTGCCCAGGTGCTGCATGATTTCGCTGAAAAACGTGTTGCCGGTGGCCTCGGCGATCAGTTGGTGAAAGCGCTTGTCTTCTTCCACGCAGCTGTCGTTGTTGGCCAAGGAGGCCTGGTAGTCGTCCAGCGCCTGACGCATGTGCGCCAGTTGCTCGTCGGTACGGCGCAGCGCGGCCAGCGCCACGGCTTGCACTTCCAGGCCCAGGCGCAGCTCCAGCATGTTGCGCACGCTGGCGACCGTGTCCACATGCAGGCGCAAGCCTTGCTGAGGGTGTTGCGCCAACACGAAGGTGCCGATGCCGTGGCGCGTCTCCACCAGGCCAGAGGCTTGCAGCTTGGAGATGGCTTCACGCACCACCGTACGGCTGACCCCGTGCTCAAGCACGATGGTGGATTCGGACGGCAGTTTTTCACCGGGTTTGAGCTGCCCGAGCAGGATGCGCTGGGTCAGTGCGTCGACCACGCCCTGGGCCAGGTTGGTGGAGCGTTTGCGCACAGCGGGGGCGTTTTCAATGGGCATTGCCAGGTTCCACGGGGTTGGGCTGGTGGGAGCTTAACACTGGGCTCAGGCGCGGCGCTGGGTTGATTCATGAAACGACCAACTTGTATGACAACCAATCTGAAACACTTCAACCCCATTCCTGTATCGGGGATGTTTTTCCGGAGATTCCGACGGCTACAAGGCTTTTAAACCCATCAAAAATCTATTAAATAACCAAAAGAACGCCTGCTCGCCGCTTTTATAAGAATAAATACAGATCCCAACGCATTGCGGTTTTCAAAAAACAACTTGTATGATGTCTGGCAACAAGACACGCAAACCCGCATAAAAACAAATCAGGGGGAGTTTTGAATTGTGAACAATTCAAGCCATGCATCTGCCACACCAGAAACTGATTCGGTGCTCACCCGCGCCGTGAGCAAAGTGAAGGGCCATGTGCTCCCACTGTTCGTGATCATGTTCATTCTCAACTACATCGACCGGGTCAATATCGGCTTCGTGCGCACGCACATGGAGCACGATCTGGGCATCGGCGCGGCGGCCTATGGCTTCGGTGCCGGGCTGTTCTTCATCGGCTACGCGATCTTCGAAGTGCCGTCGAACATGCTGCTGCAAAAAGTCGGCGCGCGCA
This sequence comes from Pseudomonas sp. R4-34-07, assembly GCF_003852375.1. Lineage (NCBI taxonomy): Bacteria > Pseudomonadati > Pseudomonadota > Gammaproteobacteria > Pseudomonadales > Pseudomonadaceae > Pseudomonas > Pseudomonas sp. R4-34-07. The sequence continues at coordinate 3,962,335 of NZ_CP027760.1, forward strand.
TCTGGCTGACCCGCATCATGTTCACCTGGGGCATCGTCGCCACGATGATGGCGTTCATCCAGAACGAAACCCACTTCTACATCCTGCGCTTTTTGCTGGGCGTGGCTGAAGCGGGCTTCTTCCCAGGCGTGATCTACTACTTCACCCGCTGGTTGCCAGGCGTGGAGCGCGGTAAAGCCATTGCGATTTTCCTCAGTGGTTCGGCGGTTGCTTCACTGATCTCCGGCCCGCTGTCGGGTGCGCTGTTGCAGATCGAAGGCTTGGGCTTTCACGGCTGGCAATGGATGTTCGCCATCGAAGGCCTGGCCTCGGTGGCGCTGGGCTTCTTCGTCTGGTTCTGGCTGGACTCCAAGCCCCATGACGCCAAGTGGCTGAGCCGCGAAGAACAGGACGCACTGGTGGGCGCCATCGATCAGGAACAGCGCGATCGCGAAGCCCTGACCACGGTCAAACCGACCATCGGCAAACTGCTCAAGGACCGCCAGATCATGCTGTTCTGCGCCTTGTATTTCTGCATCCAACTGACGATCTATGCGGCGACGTTCTGGCTGCCGAGCATCATCAAGAAAATGGGTGACCTGAGCGATGTGCAGGTCGGGTTCTTCAACTCGATTCCCTGGCTGATCTCGATCATCGCCATGTACGCCTTCGCATCGCTGTCGGGCAAATTCAAATTCCAGCAGGCCTGGGTCGCGGCAGCCTTGTTGATCGCGGCAGCCGGGATGTTCATGTCCACCACGGGCGGGCCGATCTTCGCCTTCGTGGCCATCTGCTTTGCGGCCATCGGTTTCAAATCCGCTTCTTCGCTGTTCTGGCCGATCCCACAGGGCTACCTCGACGTGCGCATCGCCGCCGCGGTGATCGCGCTGATCAACTCCATCGGCAACCTGGGTGGCTTTGTCGCACCGACCACCTTTGGTTTTCTGGAACAAACCACCGGCTCGATCCAGGGCGGGCTTTACGGCCTGGCCGGCACCTCTGTGCTCGCGGCCATCCTGGTGTTTTTCGCCAAGACGTCACCGTCTGCCAGCTTGATGTCGCCCAGCGTTGCGCCAACCGGCGCCGCCGTCAGCAAATCTATTTGAGCGTATAAGGACTTTGCCATGAACACGCCTGTTGTCACCCATTTCCAAGTCATCCCGGTCGCCGGCCACGACAGTATGCTGCTGAACCTCAGCGGCGCCCACGGCCCTTATTTCACCCGCAATATCGTCATTCTCAAGGACAGTGGCGGCAACACCGGCGTAGGCGAAGTGCCCGGTGGCGAGCGCATCCGCGAAACCCTGGAAGACGCGCGCGGCCTGGTGATCGGCCAGCCCATCGGGCAATACCAGCGCATCCTCAATCAAATGCGCACCACCTTTGCCTCACGGGACGCGGCCGGTCGTGGGCTGCAAACCTTTGATCTGCGTATCACCATTCACGCCGTCACCGCGATGGAGGCTGCCCTGCTCGATTTGCTCGGGCAATTCCTCGAAGTTCCGGTGGCGGCCCTGCTCGGAGAGGGCCAGCAACGCGATGCGGTGAAAATGCTCGGTTATCTGTTCTACGTCGGTGATCGCAGCGCAACGGACCTGGCCTATCGCAACGAGGCCGACGCCGACGACGACTGGTTCCGCCTGCGCCACGAGAAAGCCCTGACCGCCGATGCCGTGGTACGCCTGGCCGAAGCCGCCAAAGCCAAATACGGCTTCAACGACTTCAAGCTCAAGGGCGGCGTGCTGAGTGGCGATGCAGAAATCGAAGCCGTTACGGCCCTGGCCGAACGCTTCCCCGATGCGCGCATCACCCTCGACCCCAACGGCGCCTGGTCACTCAAGGAAGCGATCCGCCTGTGCCGTGACCAGCATCAGGTACTCGCCTATGCCGAAGACCCCTGCGGGGCGGAAAACGGTTACTCGGGCCGCGAAGTCATGGCCGAATTCCGCCGCGCCACGGGCCTGAAAACCGCCACCAACATGATCGCCACCGACTGGCGTGAAATGGGCCATGCAATCCAGCTGCAATCGGTGGACATTCCCCTCGCCGACCCGCACTTCTGGACGATGCAGGGCTCGGTGCGGGTAGCACAACTGTGCAACGAGTGGGGCCTGACCTGGGGTTCGCATTCCAACAACCATTTCGATATTTCCCTGGCCATGTTCACCCAGGTGGCCGCCGCCGCACCCGGCGAGATCACGGCCATTGACACCCACTGGATCTGGCAGGACGGCCAGCGCCTGACCAAGGCGCCCCTGCAGATTGAAGGCGGCTACGTAAAAGTGCCGGCCAAGCCTGGCCTCGGGGTGGATATCGACATGGATGCCGTGGCCAAGGCCCATGAGTTATACAAAGGCATGGGGTTGGGCGCGCGGGACGACAGCGTGGCGATGCAGTACCTGATTCCAGGTTGGAGCTTCAACAACAAGCGACCTTGCCTGATGCGGTGAGGCGTGGAGCCCTGATCTTTAGCTGATACAGCACAAATCCAATGTGGGAGGGGGCTTGCCCCCGATAGCGGTCTATCAGTTAAAAAATGGCTGACTGGCACATCGCAATCGGGGGCAAGCCCCCTCCCACATTTGGATCAGCGCAGCGTCGCTCCCGGCGCGCTATTGCTACCCAACAGGATGATCCGTAAAGCGTTCGGCGGTAAAAGGTCTGCGCGCCTACCAAAACTGCCTGTTCCAGTTCATGCTGCGCCCTCACTTCAAGGACGATAAAAACAGTGAAAACCGCCCTCGCCGCCCTGTTCCTGATTTGCCTGACCGGCCACGCATTCGCCAACGACTACCCTGTCGGCTTCAAAACCGCCACGCTGTCCGATGCACACAACCTGCGCCCGCTGGAATTAGTGGTCTGGTATCCCGCGATAACCGAAGCCACGCCACGGCTGATCCGAGACGACATGGTTTTCTACGGCACCCTTGCCGTACCCGACGCACCGCCGGCCAACGGCGAACATCCGCTGGTGGTGCTTTCTCACGGCTATCGTGGCAATTGGGGCAATCAGGCGTGGTTGGGCAGTGCGTTGGCCCGTCAGGGTTATATCGTGGCGGCGGTCAACCATCCGGGCAGCACTACCAAAGATCGCAGCCCCGCCGCAGCCGCACGATTGTGGCAGCGGCCCGAAGACCTGAGTCGTGTCATTGACTCGGTGCTTGCACAGCCCGAGCAGTTCGGCGCCGTGGCGCAAAGCCGCATTGCACTGGCAGGTCACTCCCTCGGCGGCTGGACCGTGCTGGAAAGCGCCGGTGCGCGTTTTGATCCCGCGCGCTTCGCCAAGGATTGCGGCGTCCATCCACAACTGAGCAGTTGCAGCGTCTACCAGCAAATGAACCCCGCCGGTGCTCCGGCTGGCGAGGCTCAATTGTCTGCTGCCTTGAGCGACAAGCGCGTCACTGCGGTGGTGTCCCTGGACATTGGCCTGTCGCGCGGTTTTACCGATGCAAGCCTGGCCGCGCTGCCAGTGCCGGTACTGGTAATCGCCGCTGGCGTGCCATCCGTGGAATTGCCTACGCAACTGGAGTCCGCCGACCTGGCCAAGCGGCTCCCCAAGGCGTCAACGCAATACGTGGAAATCAGCGATGCGAGCCACTTCAGCTTTATGGCGCAGTGCAAACCCGGCGCAGCGGCAATGCTCGACGAGGATGCGCCCGGCGACGGCATCATTTGCCAGGATGGCGCGGGCGGGCGGCCTCGGGCGGCGATCCAGCAGCAGGTGGTCACGCTGATCAGCAAGTTCCTCGCACATTAATCTGTGGCGAAGGCGCTTGCTCCATCGCCGCAGGTACAGCGCATGCTTGACGGGTATGCTCCAGGACCACGGCCACAGTTTTCAAACTGGTATCATCCGCGCCCTCCCCCATCAGGCCAACACACATGAACCGCCAGAAAAAACTCAAGCAGCTCTTCAAGGCCAAGGCCAAAAAGGCCAGTGCCAAACTGGCGCCGAAGAGCAAAGATACATACGTCAGCAAGGCGGATCGTTTAAAGCTGGCGACCGAGACCGGCCAGGAGTCGGTTACGCCCCCTGAGACGCTGGCTGAATAAGGCGCATCGCTGAAGGCGTGCCCGTTTCATATTTGCCCCAGATACGCCGCAGGTGGCGCGCCGAACCAAAGCCTGCGCGCTCGGCGACGGTTTCGATGTCCAGGCTCGACTCCACCAGCAGCTCGCGAGCCACGGCCAGGCGCAGACGGTGCAGGTAATCCAGCGGGCTGATGCCGACATGCTCGTGGAACAGGCGCGCCAGATGGCGGCTGCCGGTGCAGGCCAGGTCCGCCATGCGGGTGACGTTCCAGGTGTCGCAGGGGGCGGCGGCAATGGCGTCTTGTACACGATGGACTGCCGGGTGCAGGTGATTACGACCGGCTATCCACGGCGATAACTGCGGGTCTGCGCCGCTGCGGCGCAGGTACACCACCATGTCCCGTGCGACAGCGCACGCCAGCCTTGGCCCGGCACGCTCGGCGACCAAGTGCAGCATCATATCGATACCGGCGGTGATCCCGGCGCTGCAACTGACCCGACCGTCGGTGACATACAGCCGGTTTTCCAGGACCCGGGCCTTGGGCGCAAGGGCCTGGAGGGTGGCGCACAGCGTGTGGTGCGTGGTGCATTGGCGCCCGTCGAGCAGCCCGGCACGGGCGGCAGTCAGCGCACCGGCGCACACGCATATCAAGCGCTCGGCTGAGGGTGCAAACACCGTCTGCAACCACTGCACCAGGCTGTCGCTGGCGGATTCGAAGGCCTGCTGGCGTGCTTTGTCCACCTTCATGCTGGAGCCGACCAACACCACCAGGGTGCCCGGCGCCAAGCGGGTCGGCAAGGGCGCCAGGCCGGTCAACGGCAAACCGATGGAGCTGTGCAGGGATTCCACCGGGCTGACGTACTGCAGCTCGAAATCCACCGCCGCCGGGTCGTCGGCCTGCGCGGCCAGGCGCAGCACTTCGGCGGGCCCCGCCAGGTCGAGCATCAGCACATTGGGCAACAGCACGAACAGCACCGGCACGCTCATGGATTCACCCCGCCAAGGCCTGGGCGACGGTGACGATGCGCGCAAACCGATCCTCCAGCACCAGTTCCGTACGCTCGCGAATCTGCGCCGAGGTGTACACCCGGCCGCTGCGTGCGTGGGTCATCGGGAAGGTCAGCGTGGCCTCACTGACGAAGTCAACGTTAAACCCGCTGTCCGAGGCCTGCCGCGTGGTGGTTTCACAGCACTGTTCGGTACGAATGCCGCTGATGATCAAGGTAGTGACGCCCATCTGCGTGAGGCGCGCGGCCAGCGATGTACCGGCAAAGGCGCTGTGGTAGTGCTTATGAATGACCAGCTGCGGATCGATCGATAACTCGCTCAATGTCTTGACGTTACCCGATGCCATCGAAAAGTGCCCTTGGTCTTCCACATGAAAGACTTGTACCACCGGGATGCCCTGCTGAACACAGCCGTCGATGAGGGCCTGCTGGTTTGCGAGGTAATTCGGCAGGTCGTTTTCGGACCAGTAGGGTGAATGACGGAAAGAATGCTGGGCATCAATCACGATCAGGGCTTTGCGGTTCATGGCGGGTCCTTTTGGCTTATGTATGGAGGCAGTGCTGCAAGCCATGGTAAAGACCCTGCCGGATGCACAACAGGCGCAAGGCGGACCGGTTCAGGACCGATTCGGACATGCCCCTGGATACCCTGCCATTCAGCAACCACTCAAGGCTATCTGGGGCCGTTCGCCGGCGAAGAAAAACGGTCGCAGGCGTACGCCCACGCTATTGCCGATAAACGCGGCCACCAGCCACAGCCAACCATGCAGGCTGCCCGAGGCAATGCCGCTGAAGTAGGCGCCAATGTTGCAGCCATACGCCAGGCGCGAACCATACCCGAGCAGCAAGCCGCCGATGACCGCAGCGATCAACGAGCGCGCCGGGATCTTCAAGCTCGGCGCGAAACGCCCGGCCAGGCCGGCGGCCAACAGCGCGCCAAGAATAATGCCGATGTCCATGACGCTGGTGATGTCTTCCCAAACCGGTGCGGCCAAGGCCTTGGCATTGCCCGGCACCTGCCAGAACGCCCAACTGGCCACGTCCACCCCCAGCCCGCTCGCCACCAATGGCGCGAACGGCTTGCGCGCCGGGGTCAGGGAAAGGGAAGTGCTCATGGGGACCTCAATGTGTTTGAAGCTGGCCAGTATAAACCCAGAGTGATTGCAGGTAGGCGGCGCATTGCTGGCATGCCTACTGCGCGACCCAACGCTTTCGCAACCCTGCTTAAGCACCGCTGTCTTGCATAGGGGGGGCGGGTATGCAATTCTTGGCATAGGTAAGGGGGGTATACTATGGGCCATCTGGCATCGAACAAAGACGATCTGCTCAAGCGCGTGAAGCGCATTGCAGGCCAGATCCAAGCGGTAGAACGGGCGCTGGAGTCAGATCATGACTGTGCCAAAACGCTCCACCTTGTAGCCGCCACGCGCGGGGCCATCAACGGCCTGATGGACGAAATCATCGAAAATCACGCCAGGGAGCATGTTGCTGATCCGGCGCTGAGCGACGAAGAGCGCGCCAAAGGCGTCGAAGAGCTTCTGGTAGCCATTCGACGTTATTCCAAGTGACGAACGCAGGCGCAAATTTCATGAACGGCAACACTGGCTTCACGCACGAGCATGTATATCTCGGCGCGGCACATGATGAGAATGCAAAGCGCACCCTCTGGGTGGTGCTACTGACGGTTGTGATGATGGTCGGTGAGATTGCTGCTGGGTACATCACGGGGTCCATGGCGCTGCTGGCCGACGGGTTTCATATGGCGACCCATGCGGGAGCGCTGGGGATCGCAGCGGTGGCCTATGCATATGCCAAGCGTAATGCCTCCAGCACTCGATTCAGTTTTGGCACCGGCAAAGTTGGTGATCTGGGTGGCTTTGCGTCAGCGCTTATTCTGGGCTTGGTCGCCCTGGTAATTGGCGTTGAATCGGTCATCCGCCTGCTCCAGCCTACCGACGTCCAGTTCGGAACGGCGACGCTGATTGCCGTCGTTGGCCTGATGGTCAACATAGTGAGCGCGCTCTTGCTCGGCCACGGTCACAGCCATGACCATGCCCATGACCATCACGACCATAGTCATCACGCAGGTGATAACAACCTCAGGTCAGCGTACGTCCATGTGATCGCGGATGCCCTGACGTCGGTTCTTGCCATCGCTGCCCTGCTCGCTGGCCGCTACCTCGGATGGGTCTGGCTTGATCCGGCCATGGGTATCGTTGGCGCGATAGTCATCGCACGGTGGGCCTGGAGCCTGATGGGCGCATCTGCGGGTGTTCTACTTGATCAAACCGACGAGCATGTTGCAGAGGAAATTCGCGAGCTGGTTGAACAACCTGGCGACGCCAAAATTACCGACCTGCACGTGTGGCGTGTCGGTCCGCAAGCCCACGCTGCAATTGTCAGTGTTCTCGGTGATGCTACAACCAATGCAGATAACATTCGGGAACGGCTGAAGCCTGTTCATGAAGTCAGTCACCTGACGGTTGAGTTTCGAGCAGCGCTTCCTGCAGCGTAGTGCTCGTTAATACCGCGCTGTTGCCGGGTCAAATCCCGGGCAAAAAAAAGCCTGCATCGCTGCAGGCTTTTCTCTATCTGGCTCCACGACCTGGACTCGAACCAGGGACCCAATGATTAACAGTCATTTGCTCTACCAACTGAGCTATCGCGGAATGCGCCGTATGTTACTGATTAAAAAGAAGAAGTCAAGCCTCCTCTGACGTGTGTCACGACGAGGCAGGATGACCGGCCGAAACCGCCTGCTCCCTGGCCAGTTCCAGCCAGGCGCGCGCGGCGGGTGGCAAGTGGGCACTGGCGCGCCAGGCCAGGGCGATATGCCAGTCGGTGTGGGGCTCGTCCAAGGGGATCAATGCGATGCCGGCGTGTTGGTGTGTGTGCGCCAGCATCCGTGGCAGGAAGGCGACGCCCAGGCCGGCGGTGACCAGGTCGACGATAAAGTCGATCTGCCCACTACGAGCCGTCACCTTTGGCACTACGCCCTTGCGTTCGCAGGCGGCGAGGATTTTCGCGTTGAGGGCGAAACCGGCTTCGAACAGGATGAACGGCGAGTCTGCCAGGTCGGTGAAGTCGATGCGTTCGCGGCGCGCCAATGGGTGGCTGACAGGTAATACGGCGATCAACGGTTCGTTGCGTACAGGCTGGTAGTCGAAGCCTTCATCCACCGGCAGCAGCAGGGCCGCCAGGTCAACCTCCCCGGCTTCCAGGCATTCGCGCAGTTTTTTGCTGCCGTATTCGGTGAGTTCGATGTCGATGTCGGGGTAGCGCGTTCGGTAGGTGGCGAACATTGTCGCAAACAGTACGCCGCAACCTACCGGTGGCAGACCGATGCGCAGCACGCCGCGCTTGAGACCGCGCAGGTCGTTGATCTCCACCACCAGATCATTGTGTTCGGCAAGCAGCACCAGGGCGCGACGGTAGGTAATTTCGCCGGCGGCGGTGAGTTCGTTCTTGTGGCCAAGACGATTGAGCAGCGGTGTGCCCAACTCCTCTTCGAGGGTCTTGACCGCCTTGCTGACCGTGGACTGGGTCAGGGATACCACCTCGGCCGCCTGGGAAAAACCGCCCTGGCGCACCACTTCGACAAACGCTCGCAGGGTTCGCAGGTTCATCAGTATTCCTTTTGCGACTGGATTGCAGCGATAAAAGTTGTTTTTATCATGCCAGAACTTTGCTTATCGTGGGCACTTTGCCGAGTGGAGCCCATGCATGATTATTTCGTCCGCCTCCGATTACCGTGCTGCCGCCAAGCGCAAGTTACCGCGTTTTCTGTTCGACTATATCGATGGCGGCGCCTACGCCGAACACACCCTGCGCGCCAATAGTTCGGACTTGGCAGAGATCAGCCTGCGCCAGCGCATCTTGCGCAATGTCGACAACCTGAGTTTGAAGACCTCGCTATTTGGCCAGGAGCTGGCCATGCCGGTCATCCTCAGCCCGGTCGGCTTGACGGGCATGTATGCGCGGCGTGGTGAAGTGCAAGCGGCCAAGGCGGCGGCGAACGCCGGTGTGCCCTTCTGCCTGTCGACGGTGTCGGTGTGCCCGATCGAGGAAGTCGCCTCGCAAAGCCCGCAGTCGATCTGGTTCCAGCTGTATGTGCTCAAGGATCGCGGCTTCATGCGCAATGCCCTGGAGCGAGCGCAGGCAGCAGGTGTGACGACGCTGGTGTTCACCGTGGATATGCCGACCCCTGGCGCGCGTTACCGTGATGCGCACTCGGGCATGTCCGGGCCGTATGCGGCGCAACGGCGGATATTGCAGGCCGTGACCAAGCCGCAATGGGCGTTCGATGTGGGCTTGATGGGCCGCCCCCACGACCTCGGCAATATTTCCAGGTACCTGGGCAAACCCACGCACCTGGAAGACTACATCGGCTGGCTGGCCACCAACTTCGACCCGTCGATCAGTTGGAAAGACCTGGAGTGGATCCGCGACTTCTGGAAGGGCCCGATGATCATCAAAGGCATCCTGGACCCGCAGGATGCCAAGGATGCCGTAAGTTTCGGCGCCGACGGCATCGTGGTCTCCAACCATGGCGGCCGCCAGCTCGATGGCGTGCTGTCGACCGCCAAGGCGTTGCCGCCGATTGCCGAGGCCGTTGGCGATGACCTCACCGTGCTGGTGGATTCCGGCATTCGTTCCGGGCTCGACGTGGTGCGCATGCTCGCGCTCGGCGCCAAGGCCTGCCTGCTGGGGCGCTCTGCAGTGTATGCGCTGGCCGCCGATGGCCAGCACGGCGTGGAAAACCTGCTGGAGATTTTCGCCAACGAAATGCGCGTCGCCATGACGCTGACAGGGGTCACTTCCATCGCGCAGATTGACCGCTCTACGTTGGTAACCCCCTCTTCAAACATTCAATATTAGTCAGAGAAATGACGCGACTGTTTGTCGACGGTTTTCATGAAAAATCAGTTCATTGATTTATATAGGTATTTATTAATTCAAACGATTGGCACGAATCTGGCTCTAACCCACTCACGCAGGTCAAGCGATGACAAGACGTGTGGCAGTGCCCTGGGCTTATAACCCGGCGTAAAGCGGTCTAAACTGTTTCCAATGTTTTACGGAACTGAAGGAACAGTAAGACGCTTGGCACTTGCCACTCTCATCCCGCCTGTAAGACAGTCATGTGCTTAGAGGCCGCCTACGTATGAAAACACCGACCCAGACCAACGCAATTGACTTTGACAGTGCCAAATTGCAACGCCTGGGGTTTGGTCAGCCGTCCCTTCGTCCCCATCGCCCCGCCACCCTCGGTCAACTTCGCCAGCAGCTGAACCAGCAATTGCAGACCAGCCTGGAACCGGAACGCATCCTCGGCTTGTTCTTCCGTGAAGTGCAACGCCTGGTGCCGCTGGACGCCCTGCAATACCGCTACGCCATCAGCGACCTGCGCCTGGAGTTCGGCCACCGCGGCCATCATTCGGTGAGCTACACCTTGAGCCATGAGGGCGAACACTTGGGCGAACTGGTGTTCCGTCGCAACCAACGCTTCCTCGAAGAGGAACTGGGCCAGCTCGAGTCCCTGCTCGCAACGTTGCTTTACCCAATGCGCAACGCCCTGCTCTACCGCGCCGCCACCCGCAGTGCCCTGCGCGATCCTTTGACCGAAACCGGCAACCGTGTGGCCATGGACCAGACCCTGCAACGGGAAATTGACATGGCTCGGCGCCATATGCACCCGCTGTCCCTGTTGATGCTGGACATCGATCATTTCAAGAAGATCAATGACACCCATGGTCATGCCGCCGGCGACAGCGTATTGCGCGCCGTGGCCGCAGCGATCAAAAGCCAGTTGCGCAACGTGGACATGGTGTTTCGGTTCGGCGGGGAAGAATTTCTGATCCTGCTCTCCAACACCGGGCGCGATGCGGCGCGGATGGTCGGCGAGCGCCTGCGCCAGGCGGCACAAGCCCATGATTACTGGGTGGAGGGTACGCGGGTCGACTTGACGGTAAGCCTTGGCTGTTCGACGTTACTGGCGGCCGAGTCGGCGGAAAGCCTGCTGCGCCGGGCCGACAATGCCTTGTACGTGGCCAAGCGCGAAGGCCGCAACCGCTTGGCAATGGCGGGGTAAAACCCCGCCATCACAGTGCCAGTCAGTTAACAGATGGCGCAGGTTATCGGTAACTTGTGGCGAGGGAGCTTGCTCCCGCTGGACTGCGTAGCAGTCCCTTCTTTTTGAACAAACAACAGGGCCGCTGCGCGCCCCAGCGGGAGCAAGCTCCCTCGCCACAGTACCGCGATCCTTCTTAAGTGAGTGGCATCAGCCATCACGGGTGCATCACGCCTCGCTGGCGACGCGAGCCTGGCGCTCACGAACGAGTATGGGCGCCTTTTCTTTCTCTTGCTCCAGGCGCATGCAGCTTTCCAGGAACAGGTACATATAGTCGTAGCTCTTGCACACCGCCTGGCGCAACTCCACCTGCAGAGCCGAGCTCGGGTTCGTGCCGGCCAGGGTGCAGATGATCTCCAGGGCTTCCCAAGGGTGCGCGTCATCATACTGGGCGTGCATCTTCAGCCACTTCATCGCGCGCTTGCGTTCTTCCTCCGGGAAGGCGGCAGCATAAACGCCGGTGGAACAGACCACGGCAGACCACTCCCCAGTGGCGCCCTCGATGGCATAGTTGGTGGCGGCAATCGCAACGATCAACGAATCCGCCGAACTGGTGTGCCAGCACCAATGACTCAATGCGTGCAACTCCGGTGGCACGTCCTGTGCCTGCAGCTCTTCGAGACTGACGCCGTGGGCACGCGCCCAATGCACCCAATAGTCGGCGTGGTTCAATTCCACGCGGATATTGCGCATCAGCCAGCGTCGCGCCATGTCCTCCCCCGGATGGCGGGCAAACTTGGTCTTGGTGAGGTTCTGTGCCATGTACAAGGCGAACTGCTCCACCACGGGCCAGCCACCGATCAGGTAGTGGCGCATGGTCTTGGCGCTGAGCGTGTTATCGCGCATGCGTTGGTACAGTTCGTGTTCGACAACCCGACGCTTGCTCTCGCTACAGTCCAGGATCAATTGCTGCGCCCAGGCGGGGTAACTCGAGGCTTCCATAAGCGGGCCGGTTCTGTTGAAGGTGTCGATCACTGTAGGGCTCCTTTTTAAGTGTGATGTACAGACCAGCAAAGTTTCAGCGGAATGTGCCGGGCGCCTTGAATAACAGGGGCTGCGGCCGCGCAGGTCGGCATTGCAGGCTATCGAAGGTAAACAATTGCGGACGTTCGATCAGATAGCCCTGAGCGTAGTCCACGCCTATCTCAAGTAATGCCTGTTCGATCTGCGACGTTTCAACAAACTCGGCGATAGTGCGCTTACCCATCACATGGCCGATATGATTGATCACTTCGACCATGGCGCGGTTAATCGGGTCGTCCAGCATATCCTTTACGAAACTTCCATCGATCTTCAGGAAGTCTACAGGTAAATGTTTGAGATAGGCGAACGAGGACATTCCGGCGCAAAAATCATCCAGGGAAAAATGGCAACCTAACGCTTTGAGTTCATTAATAAAACGAATGGCACTGCCTAAATTGGCGATAGCGCTTGTCTCGGTTATTTCAAAACAAATCATTTCCGGAGGGATGTTGTAAGTGCCGAATTTCTCACGTAAAAAACCAAGAAAATCGTCATCGCCAATGGTTATTCCTGACAGATTAATCGCACACATAGCCATAGGTCGGCCCGGACGCTCGTGCATGCAACGCGCGATGATCTTGAAGACGTTCTCCACCACCCACCGGTCCAGTGAAGTCATCAAGCCGTAACGCTCGGCCGCCGGAATAAAACTGTCGGGCAGAATGATTCGCCCCGCCTCGTCGTGCAGCCGCAGGAGAATTTCGATGTGCCCATTGCCCGCTTCGGTATGGCCCAGAGGCGAGATTTCCTGGGAATACAGGCAAAAACGATTCTCTTCCAACGCCATGTGCAAGCGCTGTACCCAGGCCATTTCACCAAAGCGCAGGGACAGCTCCGAGTCATCGGCGTGATACACCTGCACCCGGTTACGTCCCTTTTCCTTCGCCATGTAGCACGCCATATCGGCGGCGCGCAGGGACGTTTCCAGGGTGGTCGGGGTGTGTGAGATATGCACCAGGCCGATGCTGACGGTGGTCATGAACGGCCGGCCCTTCCACACGAAATGCAGGTTCTGCACGGTGTGGCGCAGGCTCTCGGCGATCTTCTCGGCCACCGGCGCCGGGCAATTCTCCAGGAGGATGCCGAACTCATCGCCGCCCAGCCGCGCCAGGGTATCGCCTTCGCGCAAGTCCGATTGCAGCAGCGCGCAAATGTGTCGCAGCAACTCGTCGCCCGCAGCGTGGCCGCAGGTGTCATTGACCAGCTTGAACTGGTCCAGGTCGAGAAACATCAAGGCATGGCGGCCGTTTTGCTGGCGTGTCACCTGCTGCAGTACCTGCTCCAGGCGGTATTCGAATTCACGCCGGTTGGCCAGGCCGGTCAAGGCATCGTGGGTCGCCTGCCAAGAAAGATTGGCGATGTACTGGCGCTCCTGGGTCATGTCATGCAGCACCAGCACCGCGCCACTGACCTTGCCGGCGCTGCGAATCGGCGCGCCCACCAGGGTCACGGAAACGGTGCTGCCGTCCAGGCGCTGGATCAACTTGGAATGTTCACTGCCGCCACTGAGTTCGCCCTTGATGATGTGCTCGATCAGGGTAAAGCCGTCCGGCTCGGCGTTTTCATCCAGCAACTTGAACAACGCCGCCAGCGGCAGGCCCTGAGCCTGGGCCGACTGCCAGTGGGTCAGCGCTTCGGCGGCGGGGTTCATGTAGGCAATCGCACCGTCCACGTCGGTGGTGATGACGCCGTCGCCAATCGACTCCAGGGTAATCTGCGCCCGCTCCTTCTCCGCCTGCAGGGCATCGGCAAACGCGTGACGCTGGGCCAGCAACTTGTGCGTGCGCAGCAGCGCCAGCACGATCAGCCCCAGGGCCGTGGCCAGGTTGGTGATCAACAACAGGCGCAGGATCATCCGCGACCCTTCACCCAGGGCATCACTGAATGCCTTGGCCGCCGGTGTCACACCTTCGTTGATGGCCGTGATGCGCGCCTTCCACAGGCGCACATCATCAGCATTGACCCGATCGGCAGTAACGGCGCCATGCATTGCCTGGGCGAGATCGTCCAGCTGCAACAAGTAGCCGTCGCCCACCGTCCAGAGCTCGATGGCTTTTTCCAGGTAACTGAAATGGCGGAAGTTGAGGTACAGCCAGATCAGGCTGGAGACGTCGTCCGGGTGGTTGCCACCCTTGATGATGCCCTGGCGTGCGGCGGGGATATCCGGGGTGGGACGGTCCAGCGCAACGCGCAATTCATGCCCGCCCTGGGGCACGGCAATCGCTTGCTGATATTTGAGGTAAGTGGTGGCTTCGCGGTTATCGGCGTAAAGGGTCAGGTAGTAGATGGCGTCCTTCTGGCCCTTGGACCACAGACTTTCGCCAGCCACATAGCCACGCACCGCCGAGAGCACGTAGAGACTGACGCAGCCTAACAATGCCTGGAACAGCACAACGGCAATGAAGGGCCAGACAATGCCCAGCAACCGTGGCGTTCCGAGAGTCCGCTTTTGCTTCATGAAGTCCCTTGCACATGCACAGCTCAATACGCACGCGAAAATCCGCTCCCGATCGCACAACCTAAGCCAAATCACCGCACCTGTTGCAAGTGTCCATACAATTTGGCGTACAGCCCCCCGTCGGCAATCAATTGCTGATGGTCGCCATCCTCGGCGATACGCCCGCCATCGAACACCAACACCCGATCCGCCTGTTTCACCGCTGAAAGGCGGTGGGCGATGATCAGTGTAGTACGCCCGCTGAGAAACCGCGCCAGTGCCTGGTGCAGGTTGTACTCGGTGGCCGCGTCCAGCGCCGAGGTGGCTTCATCCAGGATCACCACCTTGGGCTCGGCCAGCACCATGCGCGCGATGGCCAGGCGTTGCCGCTGGCCGCCGGAAAAGCGCACGCCAGAGCGACCCACTATGCTGTCCAGGCCCAACGGCAATGCCTTGACGGTCGCCTCCAACTGGGCGATTTCCAGTGCCTGCCAGCACGCCTGATCCGTACGCTCGCGGCCCATTGTCAGGTTGGCGCGCACGGTATCGTTGAACAGTGCCGGGTGTTGCAGCACCACCGCGACGTTTTCGCGAATGGTCGCCAGGCCGATGTCCTGCTGGGTCGCGCCGCCAAAACGGATGCTGCCGGCCTGGGGTGTGTAGAGGCCCAGCAACAGTTGCACCAGGGTGCTTTTGCCGCCGCCGCTGGCGCCGACAATCGCCACCTTCTCCCCCGGTGCGATGGCCAGGTTCAATTGATCGAGCACCAGGTCATCGCCGTAGCCGAAGTCCAGGCCGCGCACGTCGATGCCAACGGTTGCACGCCCGGTGAACGGATCGCTACCCCCGGCGTACTGCGGCTCGTCGGCGCGGGCCAGCAGCTCGTTGATGCGCGTCAACGCGCCGCCTGCCGCGTAGTAGGCATATTGCAGGTTCAGCAATTGCTCCACCGGGCCGATCATGAACCACAGGTAGCTGAACACCGCCAGCATCTGGCCGATGGACAGGTCGGAAAACAGCACGGTGAGCATCGCCGCTGCGCGAAAAATGTCGATACCGAATTGGAACAGCAAGCCACTGGCACGGCTGGACGCGTCGGTTTTCCATTGCGAGTGAATGGCGTAGTCGCGCACTTCCTGGGCACGCTGGCCCAGGCGCCCGAGGAAAAAGCCCTGGCGGTTACCGGCGCGCACTTCCTGGATGGCGTCCAGGGTTTCGGTCAGCGCCTGGGTGAAGCGCGAGGTGCTGTCGTTTTCCAGTTTCTTCAAGTGTTTGACGCGCTTGCCCAACTGCACCGTGGCGTAGATCACCAGCGGGTTGAACAGCAGGATCAACAGCGCCAGTTGCCAGTGCATCCACACCAGGATGGCCGAGGTGCCAACCAGGGTCAGCATCGCCACCAGAAAGCGGCTGAGGGTTTCGCCGACGAATTTATCCAGTGTGTCCAGGTCGGTGACCAAGTGGGTGGTCACCGTGCCGCTGCCCAGGCTTTCGTATTCGCCGAGGGAGATGCGCTTGAGCCGCTCGATCAGCCGCACGCGGATGCGGTAGACGATGTCTTTGGCCAGTCGCGCAAACAACCGCGCCTGTACCACGTTGAACACCAGCGCGCCGCAGCGCAGGACCAGGGTCACCCCCAGCATCAGGCCGATATAGCCGGCGGCCTGCTGCCAGCCCAGCGGCAAGGCGTGGTTCATCACCTTGAGCGCGGCATCGCCACGGCCCAACAGCACTTCGTCGACCAACAGCGGTAACAGCAACGGGATGGGTACGCTGCACAAGGTCGCGAGCACGGCCACGCTGTTGGCGATCCACAGGGATTTCCTGTGGCGCAGGGCCAGGCGGCGAATTTCCGCCCAGGTCAGGCGGTCGGTGCGCTTGGGTTCAGGCGTGTCGGGCTGATCATGCACAGGTGGCGCGCTCCAGCCATCGCCCCAGCAATGGCGACAATTCGGACAAGGGCTGGTAGCCATTGGTCAGCAGCGCCAACTGGCCATTGCGCTCGGCCAGCAAGGTCGGGAAGCCCGCGATGCCCAGGTCCTGTACCCAGGTGAAATCGGCGGCCGTGGCGGCGTGCTGTTCGGCGCGGTCGAACTCGCCTGCAAACTCGATACGCGGAATACCGGCCTGCTCGGCCAGTTCCACCAGCACATGGGCAGAGGTGACGTCACGGCCTTCGACATAGAACGCGTGCTGGATCAGCCCAAGCAGCTTCCAGCCGCAATCGGGCGCCAGGCTGCGCGCCGTGACGATGGCGCGGCACGCAGGCTCGGTGTCATAGACAAATCCATCGGGCAGCGCGCCTTCGCGCTTGAACGGCTGGCCGGTGGCGTCAGTCACTGCCTGCCAGTGCTCGAGGATATAGCGCCGGGTGTTCGGCTCCAGCGCCGCGCCGCTGCCGGTGCGCAAGCCGCCCACCACCAGGTGCAACTCCACACCGCCCGCCCGGGCCTGCTCAACCAGCGCCTGCGCCACCGGGGCAAAGCCCCAGCACCAGGAACACATCGGGTCCATCACATAGAGCAGGCGCGCGGGCATGGTTCAAGCCTCGGAAGGGATTTGCTTGTAGTTGAAGCCAATCGGGTGCGGCATATTGCGGGCCTTGGCCAGTTCGATCTGCTTTTGCCGGTCGATGGCGCTGCGACGGGTTTTCTCCGGCAGCTTATCCCAGCAATGCGGGCAACTGATGCCGGCCACGTAGTGCTCGGACGCGCGGTCTTCGACGCTGACCGGTGTGCGGCAGGCATGACATTGATCGTAGTCGCCTTCGCTCAAGTCGTGGCGCACTGTCACGCGATTGTCGAAAACAAAGCAGTCGCCCTGCCACTTGGTCTCTTCCTGCGGCACCTCTTCAAGGTATTTGAGGATGCCGCCCTTGAGATGATAGACCTCGTCGAAGCCTTCACTGAGCATAAAGCTCGAGGCCTTCTCGCAGCGAATGCCACCGGTGCAGAACATGGCGACTTTCTTGTGCCTGGCCGGGTCGAAGTTGGCTTTGATGTAGTCGGGAAATTCGCGAAAACTGGTGGTTTTCGGGTCGATCGCGCCTTCAAAGGTGCCAATCGACACTTCGTAGTCGTTGCGGGTGTCGATCAACAGCACTTCGGGGTCGCTGATCAGCGCGTTCCAGTCCTTTGGGTCGACGTAGGTGCCGACCTGTTTGTTCGGGTCGACGCCGTCGACGCCCAAGGTCACGATTTCTTTCTTGAGCTTGACCTTGGTGCGGTAGAACGGCTGCTCGTCGCAGTACGACTCTTTGTGGTCGATGTCGTCCATGCGCGGGTCGTTCTTCAGCCAGGCCATCAGGCCATCGATGCCTTCGCGGCTGCCGGAAACGGTGCCGTTGATGCCTTCCTGGGCAATCAGCAGCGTGCCTTTGATGCCGTTGTCGACCATCGCCTGCAACAGGGGCTCGCGCAGGGCGACGTAATCTTCAAGGGTGACGAACTTGTACAGTGCCGCCACGACGATAGGTTGGGTCATGGGTGTTCTCTCCAGGTGGCTACCCTCGTAAGGGGTGAACCGGATAAAAAAACGCGCCGGCCAGGCGGCGCGGCGCGCATTCTAGCAAAACCACGCCGCCGCCGCATCGACACACAGCCGCTGATATTGCTTCGACGCCCTGGCGGCGATCGACTTCAGCGGTGTGGGTTGCGTACGCCCTCCACTCGGTACTTCTGGCCGCCGAGGTGCTTGAACATCAAACGATAGGCACTGCGACCACGAGAAGCGGCGTAACCGTGCAAGTCAGCAGACCACAGTTGATCTCTGTGGAGATGCCAATGAACCGCGCCAAAACGCCCTTCCTGCAAGTGACTGAGGGTAAGGGCGATACTGCGGTCCTCGCGGCTCGACGAACTGATATCTCCAAGCACCTCGGTATTGATCTGCATCCGTGGAGCAGCGCCTCTTATCGCCCTCGGCACCCTCATTGGCAGTTGGGCCTGCGCTTGCCGACCACCGCGTGCGCGACTGGAACCGGCAACCTGTGTCGTCGCCCCCACCTCAAACGTGCTTGCCCCCGCCTGCTGACCGCCCGCGGCAGCGGACTCACGCCCTGGTCTTCGCAGCAGTACCGCGCCATAGCCCATGCGTTTCAACTCAGGCATCGGGTTACGACTGTCCATCAGTACGCCCTCGACGCCCCCCGATTCACCCACAGGCCCCGCATAGCCATAGATGGCCCCCTCCGATGCATGGAGGTAAAGGGACATGCCTCCCTCGGCAGGGCGGCGTGCATAGGCAAAATTCACCAGCCGCTCCGTTTCTTCGTGACTCAACCGCGCCTGCTGCGCCAACTTGATCGCCAGCTCCGAAATATCCCTGGCGAATTGTTCTTCCACTTGTTCGGCGGCCCTTGCCACGGCCTGCGGTTGCATTTGCAGATAGGCATTCAGGCGACTGGTACCAAACAGTACACCGCCCACCAGAGCCCCGATGGAAGCCCCCAACGTCGCATTCCCAAGCAACGCCCCCACGCCCAGGCCCAGCAAGACCAAAAGCAGGAGGATTACAGTACCGCCCTGTATTTGGGTATTTTCCACATCGGCCGGCAGCAGCCCCATTGAATCAACGAATGTGATCGGGTTGTTGAACGCCATGAGATAGGGATTCAACTCTGCCCCGTCCCCCAGGGGGTCGGGGCTTATCCAGCGCTGTAACCAAGGGGCGTAGTAGCGGAAACCGTAGTAATACAAGCCGCTGCTGTCACGCTCTTTGCCTGAATATCGGCGCGTCTTGTAGCGACCCTCCACCTCGCTGCGCGATGCCCACCACGCCGTCCCTCCATAGGGAAAATAACTCTCCTGGCTCAATAACTCTGCCTGTTCGCCCAACTCCAGCCCATGACTCGATTGCTGATCCGTCAGGCAAAAGCGCAGGGTTGCATCGGCTGCTCCCTCATCGAGCCCCAGCTCCCATTGCAAGACCTCAACCGTGCACCGCGCCACTTCAAGACGCACAACATTCAGCCGGCGCAACGGTCGATGGCGAATTTCCAGGCCTGGCAGGTAATACACACGCGCCGTCTGCCGGCTGCCGGCGACCTGCCGGTGCGTGAGCTTGAGCGCGCGCTGGCCGTCGCCTGCGTACACATAGGCCTCCTCATCCGGGTCCCCCTCCTCTCGCAGAATCGTCGTGACCTTGGTCAACTGATTACGCACGTTCCACGCCATCGGCAGGCCACGCCCCAGCTGTTGCTGATTGCCATTGGCATCAAAACCCTGCGCCCACTCGTCAACCGGATGCTCGCTCGACAACGCACGATTACTGCCAGTTGCGACCTGCATGTCGCGGGTATAGCCGACACCACTGGACGGCACATGGCGCAGCCGGGTCAGGTTGCCCCCCTCGTCATAGGCATAGTGCTGGGTATAGTTGCGCCACAAACCGGCGTCGGTCGAACCGAACGAAATACGCGCGGGCAGTGCCGGGCCGATGGCGGCGGCAGTACTTTCCCGGCCTGTGGCCTGGGTCAGTTGGTACAGCGAGTTGTACTCATAGCGACAGGAGGCATCTACTTGCGTGTTGTGGCTCCACCTGGTCGGTTGTGCCTGATCCTGCAGGCTTGAAACATTTCCCACGGGATCATAGTCGTAGCTCAAATCCTGTAGCGGCGCCGCCCGCTCGTTTTTGCGGTACGCCATCAGCCGGCGCATACGGCCATCCTCGGCCCGATAGGTGGCCAGGCTACTCACGCCATTGCCCAGCAGGGCCGTCTCCACCTGGCCGGCGGCAGTGTAGACGTAGCCCTCTATCACGGTCTTGCGCGTACCACTCTTCAAGGTGAGGTGAATATTTTTCGCCTGCCCGTCCAGCCCATAGGCGAACTGTCGGGCATTGCCCTTGGCGTCGAGCTGTTCCACCGTGGCGCCCAGGGCGTCGAACGCCCAGCGTGTGGTGTAAAGCTCAGGTTGCAGTTGCTGGTCCTGATCGGCCGGGGCAAGCGGCCAGTCAACAGTGCCCGGGGCCTCGCGAAACCGCCGGGTTTGGCGCAGCACCTGCCCGGTCATTCCATAGGCGTCGAACACCTGCGTGCCCGCCGGGTCGGCATGGCGTACCAGGCGGCCACTGCGGTTAAGTGCGCGGTGCTCAGGCGTCGGCGCGGCATACACCAGGCGTTCGACACACCGGAGTCGCGCTTCGTCGGCAGTTTGTTCGAACACCGCCACCGGACGCTGCAAGGTGTCGTAGTCGTGGCGCTGATAGGCACCGCGGCCGTCCCAGGCATGCAACAGCTGTCCCGAGGGCGCCGCCAGCATCAGCCGCATGCCGGCGTCCACATCGTTGCTGCGGATCAAGGTACCAGACAGGCTGTACACCGAGGCCTGATTCGCCGCGGTCAACGGTTCGCGCGATTTAAGGGTAGAAAGGCGCGGGTCCCACTGCTCAAGCAAAAGGCCGCTGGCCCCATAGACTTGACGCCTGACACGGGCCGTCGGCGCAGCCTGGGAGGTAGCGCACAGATAAGCGACGCTGCGCACGGTCAATCCACGGGGGTCGAAGGCCGCAAGCGAGGGCGTGTTTCGATGAAGTGAAGCAGACATGATCACATGACCTCAATTGCACAATGGTCAGCAAAGCCTAGGGTTCATGCCTGCACAGAGGTGGTATCGGTGTATGGATGCCTCAACCGGCAGGGGCCGACGATGCCTGTAGATAGCTATGCCTGGCCCCGTTAACCTGCGTGATAGCGTTTTTCATTGCCCGCCGGACCCATCGGCGGGCGTGAAGGAACGTATGAATATGCAAGCCGACAGCAGCTCCTTGCTCGCTCAACTGATTGATCACGCACACCCTCCCGCCCCCGGTCGGGACGATTTCAACACCGCGCTGCAGCGCCTCGACATTCATTCGGTATTCGACATTGTGCGTCTCAGCGAAAAGGCCTTCGCAGAGCAACTGGCCACCTGCAACGATGACGATGCCCACGCGATATACCGCAAGGCCAAGAGCGTTGCAGCGCAACTGGAAGGGTTGTTTCGCGAACAGCAGGTCTCGTCGCTGCGCCCTGCCCTGCGCGCTAAACGCGATGTCGCCGCCGATACCGATGCCACCTACCAGGCCTTGTTCAACGAAAATCGCGAACAGTTCTGCGCCAACGCGTCCATTGCCGCGGTCGATTCGCCGGCTGCCTACCTGCGCGCGCTTTATCTGTTCGCCCTGCAACTGGAACAGAATGTCAAGGGAGCCGACGTGCTCAAGCTGTCGGCCCGGCGTGCAGACCTCAAGGACCTGTTGATCGACCAACACAGCGTTACGGGCCAGGTGCCCATGTTGTCGATCATCAATCAGACCTTGCTCAGCAATATCGCCGACGCCAACGACGCCTACTCGCTGCTGAGCAACACCTGGTACCCGTTTTCGCTGCCGTATCATTTCCACCACCAGCAATGCCGGCTGGGCTTGTCGGGCGACAAGCCGATGTTGGGTGAGTTGAACTATCGCATCAGTCGCCAGTTGCCCCTGGCGGGAGCAACCAGCACTTACGGGCAAGTCGTTACCCGCAACAATGAGGTGCAATGCCTGTTATCCGGGCTGAGCCCAGAACAACAGGCCCTGCTGAAAAGAGACTGGGTAACGGCGCAGGGCGCGCCAACCTTCTATCGCACGTACTTCAACTGGACGGCTGAAAAGGGGCCGGAAGACGTCACTGATTTCCTGCAGCATACGCAACTGGATGCCGAACAACTTCAAGCGCTGCTGGCGCAACAGACACAAGCACCGCGCCAATCGCCAAACTGCAAACAGCCCACCGGCCTCACTTACGGTGCCTGTTACATCAACGGCGCGCTTGCATCTGCCCCCACACTCGCGATCAGCCTGAACAAAGACGCCCCCGCCAAGCTGGTCAACGTGAGCCTTGAACGCTTCGACAGGCTGCAACGGATGATTCGCCTGCAGCGCTGGCTCGGCCTGCCTTTCGCGCAACTGGACACGTTGCTGGTCAGCGCGATGCGCTGCGAAGGCGCCAGCAACCGCGCGCTGCTGATCACTCATAACACCCTTCGGGCGCTGGGGGTCTTTTGCTATCTGAGCAAGCGCTACAGCCTGCAAGCCGAAGAGTTTGCCGCCTGGATCCATCAGTTGCCCGTTCACGGTTCGGGTGAGCGCGTGTCGTTGTTCGATCAGGTGTTCAACCGCGCGGGTTCGGCCCTGCCTGCGCTGTGTCTGGACGAGCAGGCATTCGACGCAACCACCCGGCAACAACTTTGCGCCGCGCTGGGCCTGCAAGACACCCAGGACTCGCTGCAATTGCTGATCGCCGATGAGCCCGAAACCCGCACGGTCGAGACCGTCAGCGCACTCTATCGGCAAGCGCGAATCGCTCGGCTGTTCGGCTTGTCGGTCATGGAATGCCAGCAACTGCTGCAGTTGCCCGGCACGACGCCCTTTCTTACGCAACTGCGTCACCCAACGCTGAGACGCAAGCCGAAGGGCGTGGCTGACTTTCTCGATATGCTCATGCACCTGGAATGGGCCAGCCGTTGGCTCAAGGAGAATGGCAACAGCCTGTCACTGTTGAGGCACCAGCTATTGCTCGATCAGCAGGTCCAGGACCCGGCCATCAACCTGCTGTTGAAAGAGTTTGCGGCCTATGATCAGGCTTCTCTCTCCAAACAGCTGAACCTGCTTGAACTTCCCCAGCAACCCGCTGATGAAGCAGTTCGCTTGCCCGCCGTGGACTGGGATGCCCTGGCCCAGCAAGTACTGCAACGGATGCGCTCAAACACGAGCATTGAGGTGGCGGTCGAGGAAGCGCTGTCCGCCATTGCCATCAGCACGGACACTAATCGCACAACCTACTATATCGAGAGCGCCAAACCCAAGCTTCGTACCCTGATGGAGACGGTGCGTAATGAGTTCTGGGCGCTGTATCTACGCCTCAAAGAGATCATCCGCGCCGTACCCCAGCTGCCAGGCGATGCCAACGGTCATCAAAAATATGACAACCATTTCCTGCGCTTGCACGCACCCGCTGCCCCACCCCTGCAAACCCTCGGCTATCTGATATTGCTGCTCCCCCACGCCGTCGATGTTCTGCAATTGCCGCTCAGCCGCCAGGCGCTTGATCAGTTTCTGATAAACCCACACTGGCTGGACAGTGGCTATCAAGCGTCTTCGGTCCTTGAACTGACCCCGCACACCCTTTACCTCATTCAGCAGTTCAACCATTGCATTGAGCGTTTTGGCCTGACGGAAGGGCAAATTCTCGATTACTTCGGACAGGCCAACGCGCAGCCCAATCGCGCGGCACAACACAACACTGAAGAAACCAGCGAGCATCTCGCCCGACTTTTTGGCTGGAGTGCCAGCGAAATAACCGTCTTCAGCAGCCAACTGAACCCTCCACGCATTACCTCCATGGATCGTCTGGACTGGCTGCTGCGCTGCCGCCAAGCCAGCACTGCAACCGGCCTGTCGGCCACCCTGCTGATTGCAGCCAGCCAACTTGAAACCAACTCGACGTTCGCTCAATGGAAGGCCGTCGGTGAGGCGCTCACGAGTGCCCATACCTCTCCCGTCAACACGCCTTTTCCTACCGACCTGCTCAAGGACTGATCATGTCTCACTCGCTTGACCAACAGCTAAATGAAAGCCTGCGCGACGCCATGCTCGCGTACTACCTCACCCATAAAGTGCCTGATGCGCTTAAGGCAACCATCGGCAATGCCGATGACCTTTATGCGTATTGGCTACTCGACGTACAAGTCAGCCAAGCCGTGCCAACCAGCCCGGTAGCCTGCGCCATTTCCAGCCTGCAGCAATACATCAGCCGTATTGAACTGGGCCTGGAGCCGGGCTATGCCCATCAGGGCATGACCGCGCAACAAAACAAGATCTGGCGCGAACAGTTGCACACCTACCCGCTGTGGAGTGCCAGTCAGCAATTGCACTACCACCCGGCCAACTATCTGGACCCGACGTTACGACGGAACAGGACCGACAATTTTCACCAGTTGCAAAACGACCTCAGCCAATACCGAATTCAAGCGGACACCGTCACCACGGCGGTTCAGCAGTATCTGGCCAGGTTCGAGGAAACCGCCAACATACGCACACTCAACGGCTATATAGACGCCGACTTGAACAACCTGCACAGCGGCACCTATTACTTCGTCGGTAAATCCACCTCCGAGAACACCTATTACTGGCGCTCGCTGGACCTGTCCAGGCGCTCCGGCGCGGTGCTCTTGCAGGACGCCTGGTCAGACTGGAAAAAAATCAACCTGTCGGTCTCCGACGCCACCGCCGAGCAAAGTATCCGGCCGGTGTACTTCAATAGCCGGCTATTTTTCATCTGGGCCGAGTGCATCAAACCCACCCCGTCCAGTTCGTTCAAGCCGGCGCGATCGGATTCGGAGGAAAAGGAAGATCTGGCCGATTGGATCAACACCCACTACGTCAAATTCCGGCTCAATTTTTCGTATAAGAAGCATGACGGCAGTTGGAGCGTGCCTCAGGCGTGCATTGAGCAATATTGCGCCACCGAAGACGTTAACGCATCCAGTTCGGAGCTGCTCAAAGGCATTACGCAAACGGTGGCAATCGTCGACAGCAAGAGCACGCCTGTGCTTTTTTTAAGTGTGCTCGCTACCAGCCGTAAAGATCCCAAACAGCAGGATAATTTCATTGGCAGGTTTTTCCAGGCCGTCCATATCGACCAGTCCTTCACTATCACCACCGTCGCCGATGGCGGCAGCCCCGGACGCTATAGCGTGCTGCCCGGCTCAGCGCTGGCCGAAGAAATAAACCGGCTGATGGAACCCTTCGACCCGTCCCAGAAGACCGAAGTACAGGCCATACTCAAGGGCGAGCTGCAGAGCACTAACGGGTATTACAGCGAATTGCTGCCTGACAGCGCCCGGCAGTTTCTCACGCTCTTCGCTCACAAGAACCAGGGCAACTTGCAGTTTAAAATAGCGCCCAAAGCCGACTACGAAATTACTATCGCGTCGCAGATGATTTTCGAAGAAAACGACCATTGGAATTTCGAAAAAAAACAGACAAACATAAAAAACACCGATACCACTGACGTTTCTTTCGATTCAAACACTCAGGAACTTGTGTTCTCTTCTACTCTCAGTGGCCGTTTCCAGCACCAGTACGCCGTCATCTTGGATAAACAGCAGGATGTCACTATCAAGCTGATGACCCATGATGCGCTGGATGACCCCAAAGCCACTCAACTTAAACTGAGCAAGGGCTCTATGATCAGCGGTGCCTCCACAAAGCAGAGAACTGAGTACTGCGCACTGTATTTAAAAAATTCGACCACCCATGAGGAATTCCCTAACGCTGTAAGTGATGCTGACGGCGCACTGTTTACCCATCGAACAGACGCGCAAAACAACCTTTTGCTGGACGGTAACTATGTCGACAAAAACGCCTTCGTAAATTTATACACACACAAACAGTTCCATATCAACCTCGACCGTTATCACGTCTATACCAGTCCAGAGGATAATAAAAACAAGCTGCATTCGGAAAACACACTGATAGTCCGAAAGGCAAACGTGACCACGCCCAACTTACGCGCCTATAAACACGTCATCATGAGTGCGAACTTCAAAGACTACCCATTCACCGAAAACATCACTGCCAACTCTCATCGCATCATCAGTTTCCAGGACACCGCTCACGAAAGCCTCACCGGGTCCAGTCCCGAATTGCCTGACGGGCATCGGGTCACGACGCGCATTCCGGTGACGCAGGCGCAGATGAAGTCCGGTTTCACCCTGCTACATGGGGTGGTGACGCTTGAGCCTGGCGAAGGCGGCGCGAAAATCCTCGGCTATGCGTTGAATACGGCAACCCTGACGCTGACCACACCTGTTTCTGACCCCACGCTCAACCCGCAACTGGCGCCGACGATCAAAAGACTCGAATCGGGCGAACTCGGCACCGCTGAATTCATCGACTTTTCCAACAATTCGGCAAGCCTGCCTGCCGGCATGCCCGCCACCCTGCGCATGAATACCTGTATTGCCGCCAAGCTGGTCCAGGCGGCCAATGTCAGCCTTGACCATTTGTTCTCGTTAACGCCAGAAACCTGGAAAGAGCCGCCACTCACACCTGGCGGCACAGCAGAAGGCATCGACTTCACGGGTGCTAACGGCAAGTACTTCTGGGAGCTGTTCCTGTACGCGCCCTGGCTGATAGCCCATCGCCTGAATCAGGAGCAACGCTATGCCGAAGCGCAAGCCTGGCTCGGCTATCTGTTCGACCCTGGGCGCGTCGCCGAGGCGTCCAGCAAACGGCCTGCCTTTTGGGGTTTGCGCGAACTGGCCCGTGAAGAACGGCTGCCCGGCTACACCAGCCACGATCCCCACGAACTGGCGATACGCTCACCCGTGCATTTTCGCAAGGCGATCTACCTGTTTTACCTGGACATCCTGCTCAATCGCGGCGATGCAGACTATCGCCAGCTCACCCCGGACAGCCTGACCCAAGCCAAACTCTGGTACACCCGAACCCAGCATTTCCTTGGCTCACGCCCCAAGGTCAGCATCACTGAACCGTGGGCGCAGATCACCCTTGGCGCGCTGGCCACGCAGGGATCTGAGGCCCTGGCCAAACTTGAGCGAACCAACCCGACCATCGACGTCAACCTGGCGGTCGAAGGCGATGCACTGCCTTGGCTCACGGACACCGATAATCTGCGCCTGCCTTTCAACGCCGAACTGGTGGCGCGCTGGGACAAGCTCGAAAGCCGTCTGCATAATCTGCGGCACAATCTGGACATCACCGGTAAACCCTTGCACCTGCCGCTCTACGGGGCGCCGCTGTCGCCGCTCAAACTGCTGGCCGCCCAAGGCCAAGGGGCTTTCGGCGAAGGTGGTGCCGCGCCGTTCGTCGACGCGCACGTCGGCCATTATCGCTTCCAGGTCATGTCGGGCCACGCGCTCACGGCCGCCGAAGCGGTGATTCAATTCGGCAGTACGGTGCTGACCCTGATTGAACGCAAGGAACAGGCGGAATATCTGGAGTTACAGCAACAACAGGCGTGGGACCTGGCCAATATCGTCGTGACCCAGCAAACCCAGGCGTTGCAGATCGACGCAAGGAACCGCCAGGCACTCGACGCCAGCCGACGCATGATCGAGTCGCGGATGCACTACTACGCACACCAGCTCACCGAAGGCATCAGCGCCGGCGAATCCCAGGCAGGCTTGCTCTACCTGATCAGCACCGGGTTCGACACCGCCGCTTGCGCCGCCGCCGCAGCGGCCGGCGTCGCGATGGTGGCACCCAATATCTTCGGTACCAGTGTCGGCGGCTCGCGTTGGGAAGGCCCGTTCTATGCCGCCCAAGCCATCGCCCAAGGCGTTGCCACGGCGCTGCGCGGCACCGCCGCAGACTTGGATCGTTCCGAGCAATTCAACCGCCGGGCGCAAGAGTGGGCCCATGCCCAGGAGCAGGCCCGACTCGAACTGGCCCAGGTCGATGCCCAATTACAGGCCTATGCCGAGCAGGAAAAAGCCACGCGCCTGCAATTGCGCCTGGCCCAGACCTCCCTGGCCCAAGCCTGGTCGAACTATCAATTGTTGGCCAAGCGCTTTTCCAAGGCACAGCTGTATGACTGGCTCAACGCTCAGTTGAGCACGTTCTATTACCAAGTCTATGACCTTAGCCTTTCCCTGTGCCGCAGCGCCCAGGCGTGCTGGCAGTACGAGATAGCGGACTATGCGCGCACGTTTATCCAGCCGGGCGCCTGGAACAACAACTACCGAGGCTATCTGGCGGGTGAAGCCCTGAAGCTGTCGCTGTTGAACATGAACGCGGCCTATTTGAACCATAACGTGCGGGATCTGGAGATCGTCAAGACCATTTCCCTGCGCCACCGCCTGCACGAGTGCGAGCTCTCCCCCCCCGCAACCGACACCTCCCAGACGCCGCCTCCCACGACTGAAGAGAAGTGGACTGCTCATAAACGACAACTGGTCACTAAAGGCACGCTGTGCTTCAAATTACCTGCGGCACTGTTCGAAGAGGATTACCCCGGGCACATCCTGCGACGGATCAAGGGCATCAGCGTATCGTTGCCCGCGACCCTGGGCCCCTATGAAGACATCAAGGCGATACTGACCCAGACTCGCAACCAAATCGAACTGCCCACCGGCGAGCAGCGCACGGACCGGCGTGCCCATCAGCAAATCGCACTGTCCACCGGGCTGGATGACAACGGCCTGTTCACCCTCACGTTCGACAGCAACGAGCGTTACTTGCCGTTCGAATACACGGGGGCCATCTCCGACTGGACCCTGCAATTCCCCAACCCGAGCGGGCAAAAAGCCGTCCTGGAATCCATCAACGATATTGTCATTCACCTGCGCTACACCGCCAGGGCAGCCGCTGCCAGTGGGGGTCAGGCATGAGCGACGACACTTCCATGCTGCAGGTCAATACCCCGGCCCTGCCCAAAGGCGGTGCGGCCATCCAGGGCACCGGCAAGGGCTGGGGCGATATCGGCTCCAGCGGTACGGCAAGCTTTGAAATTGCCTTGCCGATTTCGCCCGGCCGTGGCTACGCGCCGGCCATGTCGCTGACCTACCACAGCGGCGCCGGTAACGGCCCCTTCGGCCTGGGCTGGGGGGTGCCCCAGCCTGCCGTCAGCCGGCGCACCTCCCATGGCGCGCCTGGCTACACGATGCACGATGTGCTGGTGGGCCCCGACGCGCAAATCTGGCTACCGGAACGCGACGCCGAGGGCGCGATCATCAGCAGCAGCCACGCGGCATTCAATGGTTTGCCACTGCCCATCGCGTATACGGTCACCCGCCACTTCCCCAGGGTCGAGGGCCGCTTCGACCGTATCGAACACTGGCAATCGGCAACCGACACGGCCGGCTTCTGGTTGATACAGGGTGCCGATGGCAGCCAGCACCTTTACGGAAAAACCGCGCTGGCCCGGATTGCCGATCCAGACCAGCCGCACCATGTGGCGCAGTGGTTGTTGCAGGAAAGCCTGAACGCCCACGGCGAGCACATTTATTATCACTACACGAAAGAAACCGACACCGCGCGCTACCCCAGGGACTGCAGCGCCCGGCATTACCTGCAAAGCGTCTGCTACGGCAACTTCACCGCCAGGGAGCAGGAGCAGCTTTACCTCTGGCAGACCGACGATAAACCGGACATGGGCTGGCACTTTCAATTGCTCTTCGATTATGGCGAACGCGCCCTCGAACTGGATAAGCGCCCGACGTATCTGAAAATCCAGGACTGGCCGACACGGCCCGACCCTTGCTCGGATTTTGCCTTCGGCTTCGAGTTACGCACCCTGCGCCGCTGCAGCCAGATCCTGATGTTTCACCACTTCCCCAAAGAAACGCAAATGGGCGTCGACCCGGTGCTGGTCCAGCGCCTGCTGCTGGAATACCGCATCTCCTCGCAAGTCAGCCTGTTGAGCGCGGTGCATGAGCAAGCCTTCGACAGCGCGGGCAATAGCGTGAGCCGCCCGCCGCTGGAGTGCCTTTATGAGTCGAGCCAGCTCAAGGTTGACCCTGGCCGCTACCAGGCATTCGCTGCATTGCCCAAGCCGCATGGCGGCGCTCGTTATCAACTGGTGGATCTGTATGGCGAAGGCCTGCCCGGTGTGTTGTACCGCGCAGACAAATGTTGGTATTACCATGAACCGCTCAGGCCGCAACACCCGCGCACCAGCAACGAGGTGACCTACGGCGCGGCCGTGGAGCTGACGCGGCTGCCGGTGGCCGACAGCACCCGGCCCATCCACCAGGCGCTGGCCGATGTGACCGGCGACGGGCGTTTGGACTGGCTGGTGGCGGGGCCCGGGATGAACGGTTTTTTCAGCCTGGACGAACAGCGCAACTGGTCAGCCTATACGCCGTTCGATGCATTCCCGTCGGAATTCTTCCACCCGCAGGGCACGCTCGCTGACTTGATGGGGGCAGGCCGTCATGATTTTGCGATGATCGGCCCGCGTAGCGTGCGCCTGTATGAACATCGCCGGGCATCCGGCTTCGCACCCGCCACCGAGGTGCCGCATGGGCCCGACGATGGCTTGCCGGTCATTTCCTCCTCGCCCAACGAACTGGTGGCGTTCAGCGATGTGCTCGCCACCGGCCAACAGCATCTGGTGCGTATCCGGCATAACGAAGTGAAATGTTGGCCGAACCTGGGTCGCGGCCGTTTTGGCCAGGGGTTCGTATTGGCCACGCTGCCGTTGCGTTATCAAACGTTCAACGCGGCGCATGTACTGCTCGTCGACCTCAATGGCGGTGGCGCGGCAGACCTGCTGTATTTGAGCGCCGCTCACCTGAGTATTTTCCTCAACAAAGGCGGCAACGGCTTCGAGACACAAGCGATCAACGTACCGTGGCCAGAGGGCGTGCAGTATGACGACCACTGCCAGGTCAGCGTTATCGACGTGCTCGGCCAGGGCTGTCCGAGCCTGATCCTGACCGCTGCCCACCAGAGCTCCATCCACTGGCGCTATGACTTTTTCAGCCACAAGCCCTGGCTCCTCAGGCGCACCGATAACAACATGGGCGCCCAGGCATTGATCAACTATCGCAGCAGTGCCCAGGAGTGGCTGGACGAAAAACGCGAACTGCATGCCACGGGCCAGCCTGCGATCAGCCGGTTACCCTTTGCGCTGCTGCTGGTCAGCCAACAAAGCCAACGGGACGAGATCACCGGCAACCAACTGACCCAGCGCGTGAGCTATCGACAGGCGTATTACGACCGCCTGGATCGCGAGTTCCGTGGCTTCGGGCTGGTGCTGCAAACCGACACCGAACGCCGCAAGGACGCACGCAACCCGCCAGGTTCCAGCGCAGCCTTGCGCAGCAAAACCTGGTTTCATACCGGTCGATCCCTTGACATGCCCACCCTCGACCAAAGCCCTCACGACCCGCAAGCCAAGACCCTCGGGCGCACGCTGGTAAGCCGCTACAGAGCGACGGCCCAGGCAGGGCCGCTGGATCATCACGACGACTTGATCAGCGATCCTGCGCCGGCGCTGGCACGCGAGGCGGCCCGTGCACTGAGTGGCAGTGTGCTGCGGGTCGAGGTGATGGCGGCGGACCCGGCGCACGACGCCGTGCCCTACTCGGTCAAACACCAGCGGTATCTGGTCCGCGAACTGGTGCCGGCCAGTGCCCATACGCCCTACGCCCGGTTGCTGCCATTAGCCCTGGAGTCGATCAGCTATCAATATGAAGGCGTGGCAGACGATCCCCTCTGCCAGCACCAGATCAACCTGCGCTGGGACGCCTATGGTTGCCTGGTGCATGGCGTGACCCTGCATTATGCCCGCCGTACCACCGCCAGCGACCCGCCACCCGCCGTGCTGGTGAATGAGCACCAACAGCGCTGGTGGCGCGATACCCATGACAGCGCGCAACAGTTCTATTACCTGAGCGAAACGCTGGCACAGCCGATTCACCTGGACGGCGCACAGCAGTGGCGCCTGGCCTTGCCCTACCGCCAACGAGACAACGCACTGGTGCTCGGCAAAGCGCCGGCGCCTGGCGGGCTGGCCCCCGCGCGCATCACCTATGAACGGTTCATCGACACTCGCGACGGACCATTGGCCGCAGGGGCTTTACGCACACTGAGCGGCTTGTCGGTACAGCGCTACCGGCAGGCCGGTGGCTTGGGTAAAACCCTGGACCCCGGCGTCGCCACAGCCCAGGCACTGACCGATTACCTGGAAACCGCCGAGCTGGATGACCAGGCCTTGAAGGTTTACAACGACATCCCGGGCATGCCCAACCAACCCACGGTGGACCTGGTGCAAACGCTCACCGAGAGTGGCTATCGCACCATGGCGATGTTTTTTCTGTTCGACGGCGAGGCGCCGCCCGCGCAAAACCGCCTATGGTCGATTTGCCGCTACTTTCCCCGTTATGACAAGCCCAGCCGGTTTTGTCGGTTGAGGGCCCTGCAGGCCACCAAGGCCCACGGCGAAACGACCCTTCAATACGACGCCTACACGCTGCAAACCCTGCGGGTGAAAGCCCCCGACGATTGCGTGACCGTAGCCGAATACGACTATCGATTGCTGCTGCCGACAAAAATCGTCGACCCAAACGGCACGGTTCAAGAGGCGCTTTATGACGGTTTTGGACAGTTGCTTGCCAGCAGCTTTCACGGCCATGAACAAAGCCTCAGGGTGGGCTTCGCCGCGCTGGACAGCTACCGTCCGCTCGAGCATGGAACGCCTGGGTCTGCCATCGAACAGGCGCAAAGCGTGTTGCAAGACATGGCCAGCGCGCACTGCTACGCCCCGTTCAGTTGGATGGGCAGCATCGACCCGGCCCAGGTCAAGCCCGAGTGGATTACCAAAGGCTACCTGCTCCCCGGCGGGCATATCCGCATGAGCGCGCGATTGCGCCTGAGTGACGGTCGTCAAACGCTCAGCGACAGCGAAGTACAACTCAAGGCGCTGATCGATGCGGCCAGCCGGACGCCGGTACATGGGCTCGTGCTGCAAGCCGACCGCTACCCCGGCGATGCCGAACGACAGGTGCGCATGACCTTGACCTGCTGGGATGGCTTCGGCCGTTCATTGCAGACCAAGCAGAAGACCGAACCAGGCCCGGCCCATGCAGTCGACGAGAAGGGCGACCTGTTGGTCGACAAGCTGGCGGATGCATCCGGCATCTTGAAGCAGCAGCTGCGCCAAGTGCACGCCGACCCCCGCTGGCGCGTCAGCGAGCGTGTCGAATACAACAACAAGGGCTTGGTCATACGCCTCTATCGCGCCTACTTCGCCAACAGCCACGCCTACGTCAACGATCACTCCATGCGCGAGCTGGGCCACAGCGACCGGCAATTGTATGACCCTCTCGGGCGCCCGACACAGACACTCACCGCAGGAGGATTCATGCGGCGCACCACCTATTGGGCCTGGTACACCGTCAATGAGGACGAAAACGACACCTACGACGAGCTGCACCCCGCCCAGGTACTGACTGACAACCCCTAAGGGCTGTCGATATGTAAACAACTTTTGGTAACACGCAAACATGGGCCGCCGCGACGGCCCATCCTTGTGCTTGTCAGGATCGCCGGGCTGCGCTCCAGTTCGAGGCAAGGGTTGTGTACCCGCGCCTGGCATACACTACGAAAAAGCCGCGCCATTCGGTCAGTGCTGCAATCAGGCCGCGGGCCACCCTCACTATCGTGCGAGTGCTCCCGCTTTGCGCAGCCTGGGGCAGGCCCGTGAGCGCAACGGCCAACGCCTCAATCCCGGTCGCGGCCCAGTACGTCCACACCTGATTGAACATTCTGCTCAGTCCGCCGTGCATCAGCGCCGCAGGGTCCGGCGTCTGCACGGTCAGGCCATGGGCATCGTGGGCGGCCGTGGAGTGACCGCTACGAATCATCGCTCCCATCGCCCCATCGTAGGCTTCAACTGCGGGGGACACATTGGGTTGCATCAGCGCAGGCACTTCGCCGCCGTACACCGCGTTGGCGACGGTGGCGACCGCGTACGCTGCCGTCGCGCCGGCGGTGCGGCCGAGCCTGGCCCGCAGGGGCGTGCTGCCCCAGGATGACCCGCTGCCGTGACCACGCATGATCTGCTGCATCAGTTCCCTGGAGAGCGAGCGAACATGCCCGCTCAACCGTTGCACCGCTATGGGGTCCCACTGTTCCTCGGTTTGAACGCTCAGCGTGTCAACCTGGACGGCATATGCAGCGCCCACAAGGCTTGCCGAAATAGCACCGATCTGTGGCGCCATGCGGGTCCAGTTACCGGCGATACCGGTGCTCATATGGAACGTGGCCAGGGCATCCAGCGCGACGACGCTATAGCGCAAGGCCTGATTGCGTTCCGGCGTGGGCTGGAGAGTGCTGAATACCGCCAGCTCGACACCCGTCGCGACGGCATTGGCGATATAGGTGGATAAACCATCGCGAATCGCGGCCGACGAGGCCGCTTGTATCCTCGAGCGCATAATCCACCCTATATTCGCCAGCCTGCGGCTGATGGAAAGCCTGCGTATTTGTTTGTCCCGGGGCGCCTCCAAAGCCGGGGTTGCGGCCAGCCCTTGCGCATCGTCCCTGGTGACCGGGTTACCGCCAACCATCGCGTACAGGTTCAAGCCATCGGCATCGCCGGTCGGGTCCGGGCTGATCCAGCGGCATAACCACGGTGCGTAGTACCTGTAGCCGTAGTAAGACAGCCCGCTGGCATCGCGCTCCTTGCCTGAATAACGGATGAACCGGTAACTCGCCTCGCTGGCGTTTTTTGCCGCCCACCACGCGGTCCCACCATAGGGGTAATAACTTTCCTGGCTGAGCAGTTGCGCCTGCTCGCCCAGTTCCAGGCTGCTGCTGCCCAAGTGGTCCGACAAGCCGTAACGGATCTGCGCGTCCTGGCGCCCTCTCGAAGGGTGGCGATCCCAAAGCAGGACACGGACGGTGGTGGTTCCGGCATCGAGGTTGAGGACATTCAGTTGCTCCCCCGTTGCGCTGTCATGGCGAATTTCCAGTCCCGGCAAGTAGCGCACCTCGGCGGTGTGCATCACGCCCCGGGCCTGGGCGACCCGGCGTTTGAGGATGCGCTGGCCGGTGGCATCGTAGGCGTAGCGTTCTTCATCGTCGTTGCCGCCCGCGCGTCGTACCTGCGTGAGGCGCACCAGTTGATTGCGCACATCCCAGCCCATCGGGTGGTCGCCTGCCAGCGCTTGCAGGTTGCCGTTGCGGTCAAAGCCCTGGCCCAACCCCGGCGCGGTGGTGCCATCGGCCTGGGGCAGAAAATGATTGCTGCCTGCGGCCACGCTCATCTGCCGCGTGAAGCCCGTGCCGCTGCTGGGCACATGTTGCAACGTGAGCACGTTGCCGGCCGCGTCATAGCTGAACCGCTGGGTGTAGCGGCGCCATACGCTGTCGTCAGTCGAGCCAAACGCTACCCTGGCCGGTAATGCCGAACCTCCCGGGTTACCGGCGGTCTCGCGGCCGGTGGCCTTGGTCAGTTGCGACAACGTGTCGTACTCATAAAGGCTGGCCGAACCGACTTGGGTGTTGCTGGACCATTGCGTCGGCTGGGCAAGGTCGTCGATCCGCACGACGTTGCCAACGCCGTCATAGGCGTAGCGCAGGTCTTGCAGCGCCGCACCCGGTTGTGCGGGCAGATGGGCAGTCATTTGCCGCAAGCGACCATCGAACTCACGGTAGTGCATGGCCCGCACAACGCCATTGCCGGCGCGCTCGCCAAGCACCTGGCCGGCGGCGTTGTAGCGGCGATCGCCCAGCACCTGCGTACGCACGCCGCCTTTGGGCGTCACAGCGATACTCGCCGGTTGGCCGTCAATGCCGTAGGCGTAGTCGAAGCGATTGCCCTTGGCGTCCGTGTGATGCAACCGCTCACCCAGGGCGTTAAACCCCACGGATGTCTGGAACGTCTCGGCCTCCAGGCGCTGCTCGCGTTGTGCATCGGGCTGCGGCCAATCCAGCGCGGCACCCGCCAGCCGGAAGCGTCGGGTTTGCTGCGCAACCTGCGCGTGCAGCCCATACGCCTCGTGGAACAATGAGCCGCCGCCGTCATCGTGGCGAATCACCCGGCCACAGCGGTTGCGTGCGACCTCTTCAGCCGAGGATAAAGCATAGGCAAGACGCTCGACGCACCGCGCTTGCTCGTCACTGGCCGCTTGCTCGAACACGGCGACCAGACGCAGATACTGATCGTAGCGATGAGCCTGGTGCGCGCCCCGCCCATCCCATTCTTCCAGTAAATGCCCGGCCTCCCCCATCAGCGTCAGCCGCCAGCCGGCATCCACGCTGTCGGTGCGCAACGCTTGTCCGCCAAGGCTATAGACCGTGCGTTGATTGGGCGCAGTGTCCGGCTGTGCGCGGGCCAACTGCAACAAACGCGGGTCCCATTGTTCAATCATCAAGCCCGTACTGCCAAACACTTGACGATGAACGCGCACCTGCGGTTCAACCTCTGCACGTGCGCGGTGGTAGTTGATGTTACGAACAATTAACCCACGCGGGTCGACTGCGGCCAGGGACGGCGTGTTTCGATGGATGGAATCAGGCATGACCTCAAGACCTTATTGCTCAATAAGTAGTCCTGAAAGCCTAGGGATGCGGGGGTGGAGCAAGGTGGTGCTGGAGGATGTTTTGTGTATCCGGGTACTGGCATCGCCCCGACCCGCTCGCGCGGGTCGAGGCTGCGCTCAATGCCCGCCGGCGCAGGTCGGCGAAGCCGGCGCTGCGTCGATGTTCGCCCATTCTTCAGGCGTGTAGGTATGCAGCGCCAGCGCATGAAACTCGTTCATCAGGTCACCCAGGCTGGCGTAGACCTTCTGGTGGCGCTTGACGCGGTTGAGCCCCTCGAACTGCTGGCTGACCAGCACGGCCTTGAAGTGGGTCTGCAACCCACGGCTGTGCATGTGGCTTTCATCCAGCACGCTCAAGTGTTGCGGGCTCAGGGCGGCGAGTGCCGTTTCGATACGCTGTTGCATGGTCATTCTGCTTACTTCTTCTTGGCCGGTGCGGCGGCTTTGGGCGTCAGCTCGTTGGTCATGTCTTCCAACAGCTTGTTCACCACCGGCACGGCGCTTTCCAGCTTGGCCTGGGTCATCTGGGCCGACTGCTGGGTCAGTTGCGGCATTTTTTCCAGGACTTTCTTGCCCAGTGGCGACTGGTAGAAGGCAACCAGGTCCTTGAGCTCCGATTCGCTGAAGTTGGTGGTGTAGAGCTTGACCATGTCCGGCTTCAGCTTCGGCCAGCCGATAGCCTGGTCCAGGGCGGCATTGGCCTTGGCCTGGTAGCTGTCGAGGACCGACTGCTTGGCGGCAGGCGCCTTGGTCTGTTCGAAACGCTGGGCGAACATTTGTTGCACTTGCATGTATACCGGGGTACCCAGCTTGTCAGCGTGGGCCAGGGTAAGGAAGGCTTCGGCACTGGCGTTGTGGCTGGCGGTATCGGCAAAAACCTGGCCGCTGGCGCAAACCAGAGCAACCGCGGTACAGATGGCACGAAGACGAGTCATCGAGTTTCCTTTCTAGCAGGCGAGGTAAAACCCCAAGGGCGACCATTCTGCGCCTAAAAAACCTCGCGGCTCAACCCCAGGCCTTGTCGGGCCTGGTTTTGCGGGGGGCAAATCCGATGAAGCGTGTTTTTTGGAACCCCCTGGGCCGATCACAGCCTAAACTGCGCAAACGAACCTGAAGGAGTGTGCCCGATGAGCCGTATCGAAACTGACAGCCTGGGAGACGTCCACGTCCCGGATGACGCTTACTGGGGCGCCCAGACCCAACGTTCGCTGGTGAACTTCGCCATCGGCGAACAGCGCATGCCGGTCGCGGTGCTGCATGCCCTGGCCCTGATCAAGAAGGCGGCTGCACGGGTCAACGACCGTAACGGCGACTTGCCCGCCGACATCGCCCGCCTGATCGAACAGGCCGCCGACGAAGTGCTGGACGGCCAGCATGACGACCAGTTCCCGCTGGTAGTGTGGCAGACCGGCAGCGGCACCCAGAGCAACATGAACGCCAACGAAGTGATCGCCGGTCGCGCCAATGAACTGGCCGGCAACAACCGCGGCGGCAAAAGCCCGGTGCACCCCAACGACCATGTGAACCGCTCACAGAGCTCCAATGACTGCTTCCCCACGGCCATGAGCATTGCCACCGTCAAGGCGGTTCACGAGCAGTTGCTGCCGGCCATCACGGTGTTGTCCGGTGGGCTGGCGGAATTGGCGGCGCGGCATATGAAGCTGGTCAAGACCGGCCGCACCCACATGATGGACGCAACACCGATCACCTTCGGCCAGGAAGTCTCGGCGTTTATCGCGCAGTTGGACTACGCCGAACGCGCCATCCGCAGCGCCCTGCCCGCCGTGTGCGAGCTGGCCCAGGGCGGCACCGCCGTCGGCACCGGGCTCAATTCGCCCCACGGCTTTGGCGAGGCGATTGCCGCCGAGCTGGCGGCGTTGTCGGGCTTGCCGTTCGTCACAGCACCGAACAAATTCGCCGCCCTCTCCGGCCATGAGCCGCTGGTGACCTTGCACGGCGCGCTGAAAACCCTCGCCGTGGCGCTGATGAAACTGGCCAACGACCTGCGCCTGCTGGGCTCCGGCCCTCGCGCCGGGCTGGCCGAAGTCAAATTGCCAGCCAACGAACCGGGCAGCTCGATCATGCCCGGCAAGGTCAACCCCACCCAGTGCGAAGCGCTGTCGATGCTGGCCTGCCAGGTGCTGGGCAACGACGTGACCATTGGCATCGCCGCAAGCCAAGGGCACCTGCAGTTGAACGTGTACAAACCGGTGATCATCCACAACCTGCTGGAATCGATCCGCCTGCTGGCCGATGGCTGCAACAACTTCCAGGAACACTGCATCGCCGGCCTCGAACCGGACGCCGAACAGATGGCCGAACACCTGGAACGCGGGCTGATGCTGGTGACCGCGCTGAACCCGCATATCGGCTATGACAAATCCGCGCAGATCGCCAAGAAGGCCTATGCCGAAGGGCTGACACTGCGCGAAGCGGCGCTGGCGCTGGGCTATCTGACCGATGAGCAGTTCGACCAGTGGGTACGCCCGGAGAATATGCTGGAAGCCGGGCACTAAGCGCCAAAGGCAAATGTGGGAGGGGCGGTGCGACGATTCGACTTGCCCCCGATGGCGGCCTGACAGCCGGCCATTATGTTGGATCAGAGCGAGTACATATCCTTTGCTGCGGTAACGGCGGCTTAGGGTTCCGCCCTTACGGCGTCTCACTTTTGAAAAGCGCAAAAGTAAGCAAAACGCTCTTGCCCCACCACTCGGCACCTCGCCCAGGCTCGGTGTGCCCGGAATCCGACATTGATTTGGGGCGGCTAAACCGGCATCCCTGCCGGTTTACCCCCCAAATCACTATCGGATTCCGGCCAGCGTGGTTTAACGGGGCGCTTAAGATCAAGAGCAAGATCAAGAGCGACTCGCTTCGCATCGTGGTTACTTAGGCTGCTACAAAGTTGTGTAGATACCTATGGCTATCGGGGGCTCGCCTTAATGCCAGTCAGTTAAGAAGTAGAAAGGGTAAAAAGTAACCTGTGGCGAGGGAGCTTGCTCCCGCTGGACTGCGCAGCAGTCCCATTTTTGGGGCCGCTTCGCGGCCCAGCGGGAGCAAGCTCCCTCGCCACAGGTACAGTGTTCGTCCTTAACTGACTGGCATTAGGGCAAGCCCCCTCCCACATTTGGAGCAAAATCATGAAGCCATGCGCAATCGCCGGGCCCTGAGCCCGGCCATCAACGACGGCGCCAATGCCACCATCGCCGAGCCGATCACCACCACCAGCGCGCCAAAATACCCCAAGGCATTGATCGCTTCGGCCTGCACAAACTCCGGCCACAGCCACGCCGCCAACGCCACCGCCACAAAGGTCACCAGCGGCGTCAGCGCCAGGGTCGCACTCACCCGTGAGGCCTCCCAGTGGGCCAGCGCCTCGGCAAACGCGCCGTACGCCACCAGGGTGTTCATGCAGCACGCCAGCAGCAGCCAACCCTGCAGCGGGCTCAGTTGCAGCGCCTCCAGCGGGTGCGCCCAGGGTGTCAGCAACACGGCGCACGACAGGTAGATCACCATCATCACCTGCAGCGAATTCCACACGGTCAACAACTGTTTCTGGCCCAGGGCGTAAAACACCCAGATGCTGGTCGCCAGCAGGACGGTCAGTACCCCGGCGGTGTAGCTGCCCATCGAGGTGAGCAGTTCCAGCAGGCGCTGGTTGAAGAACAGCCCGAAGCCAACGATCAATATCACCAGCCCCGCGCCCTGCCCCAGGCTGAAACGCTCCTTGAATACAAACACACTGGCAACCATCAAAAAAATCGGCCCCATCTGCACCACCAGTTGCGCGGTACCGGGGCTGAGCATTTTCAGACCGACCAGATACAACACGTAATTGCCGACCAGCCCGCACACCGCCATCGCCACCAGCCAGCCGCCCTTGGGGCCGAGCACCTTGCGACTGGGCAAACGCCGGGTCGCGGCGAGATAAACAAACAAGCAACTGCCGGCCACTATCAGGCGAAACCAGGTGACGGTGATCGGGTCCATCACCTGCAAGACCTGTTTGAGCTTGATCGGCAGAATGCCCCAGAGCAGCGCGGTCAACAGGGTCAGGAAGAAACCGTAGACCCAGCGGCCGGAAGAAATGTGCATGAGTGCCCCAGATGCCAGAGGAAGTGGAACCGGCATTCTAGGGGCAGGCGGTGCACTTTGGGTATAAAGCGCTTCAACCTCGTGTTCATGGCACGCCCATCACCAGTACCCCGCTGCCGCTGATGGGGCCGGCGGCCGGCAACGAGCCCGCTCGACGTACCAGGGAAAACGCCACGTCGTCGGCACCCGTGCTGTTAGTGATGCGGGTCAGGAACGAACCGTTCACAGCCACCGCTGCGCCGCCGCGAACAAGCGCCGTGCCCACATCCCCATTGGTCATCATCAGCAGGCGTGAATCGAACGAAGAGCGGGTGCCCTTGTAAGTAATGGTGATGGGTGTATTGATCCCGCCATCCGGGCACGAATAGGTCAGCCTGCGGTTGCTGACGATAGTGGATGTCAGCGGGTCGGTGCCGATGGCTCGCTGGTGCACGTTGCCGAAGTTGATCTCGATGGGGTTGTTGTTATTGATCGTGCAGGTAGACGGAGAAACGGTGAAATTGTTGGCAGCGGTATACCTGACAGTGAGCT
Source organism: Pseudomonas sp. R4-34-07 (assembly GCF_003852375.1). Taxonomy (NCBI): domain Bacteria; kingdom Pseudomonadati; phylum Pseudomonadota; class Gammaproteobacteria; order Pseudomonadales; family Pseudomonadaceae; genus Pseudomonas; species Pseudomonas sp. R4-34-07. The sequence goes on from NZ_CP027760.1 coordinate 4,003,607, forward strand.
GCGGTCGAGTGCCGTCGTAGTTGTTCGAACTGGTGAGGCGCAGCAGACCGAGGTCGTCGCCTATTCGCACATCGAACGGGTTGGAGGGATAGTTACGTAGCAGAATATAGGGGGTGACATTGATCAGATGAACGCTCCCGTTGTTGGGGATGGTGACGATGCCGATACCCGACGGCACCGGCGTGTTGAGGAAAGCGCCATTGATGCGTAACCCGGTTCTTTCGCTTGCGAATTTTGGGCCGGGCGTCCAGGCGGTGCCTACCGTACTCCCGGTTGTCCAATAGTCCGCATGCCAGGCAGGGCCGCCGCTGTAGGTGAATCGACATTCCAGCCGTGCGCCTTCCAGCATAATCCTGCTGCGGTCGGCACTCAGAGTGACGGTAACGGGGACCTGCAGGTTCGGGTTGCCATTTTGCCAGGGGCCGCCATTGACACGGCAATCGACAGCGTGCGCGGTCGTGGTTATACCCGTCAGAACGAGAAGCACCAAGGCTCCAGATAGTCGTTGCATCTTGAACTCCATCAAACATCTGAAATGAGAGCACGTCCCTGTAAGAGCGGGCTTGCTCGCGAATGCGGTGGGTCAGTCAGGTGACTATCAACTGACACACCGTATTCGCGAAGAAGCTCGCGCCTGCGTGTGGAGCTGCATCCGCTCCAAGGCAGATTGGCTTACGCATCAGGGCACGCCCATGACAAGTACACCGCTCCCGCTCAGGGCCCCTGCGGCCGGCAGGGACCCAGTGCGCCGAACGAGCGAAAACGTCACATCATCCCCCCCTACGCTATTGGTGATCTGGGTCCGGAACGAACCGTTCACAGGCACCGCTGAGCCCGCGCGAATCAGCGCCGTGCCCACGTCTGGATTGGTCATCCGCAGCAGCCGTGGGTCGAACGAAGACGGGCTGCCTTTGTAGGTGATGGTGATGGGTGTATTGATCCCGCCATCGGGGCATGAATAGGTGAGCCTGCGGTTGCTGACGATGGAGGACGTCAGCGGGTCCGTGCCGATGGCCCGCTGATGCACGTTGCCAAAATCGATCTCGATGGGCGCGTTGTTGTTGATCGTGCAGGTTGAGGGGGACACGGAAAAGTTATTCGCCGCAAGGTACGTGAGCGCAAGCACCGTGCTGGTGCCGTTGTAGTTGTTTGTCTGACGCAGGCGCAGCACGCCCAGGTTATCCCCTATCCGCACGTCGACAGGGTTCGTCGGGTTGTTGCGTATCAGGATGTAGGGCGTGACGTCGATGGGGACGCCCACACCGTTGTTGGGCATGACCGCCAACTGGATGTCATACGGCACCGGGGTATTGAGGTAAGCACCGTTGATGCGCAAGCCGGTGCCCAGCTGAGTGAATTTGGCGCCGGGCGTCCACGGAGGCCCGGCCTGTGTGGCGGTCCGCCACAAGTCCACGAACGTGGGGAAAGGCTGCCCCGGGGTGAATCGGCATTCCAACCGGGCTCCTTCGAGGTAGATACGCGAGTTATCCGAACCCGGTTGCACCATGACGGGCACCTGCAAGTTCAGCGTACCGCCTGCACCCACATTCACCCACCTGCCACCATTCACACGGCAATCGGCGGCTGTCACAGCGGTACTCACACCGGTCGATACCAGAAGCACCGTGGCGCCAAATAATCGTTTCATCTTGAGCTCTCATTCCTCTGCCCTACCCAGGCCCAGCGCTATGGATAGTCCAACGTGAACGTTGAGGTCACCGTGTATGCACCGTGCCCGATGGTCTGATCCGCGATGGCTGTCGGCTCGCCCTGCACATAGGCCTTGAGCTCGATGGCATTGCTGCCGTCGCTCAACAGCTGCTTGTCGCTGACGGCATTCAGGGGCAAGGGTTTATCGCTTAAGGTCTCGATGCCGACGCCAATGCCAGAGGCGCCGCTGCCACCGTCCAGCGCGAGCAGACCGGGAAGTTCTGTGTTTTCCCTACCGCCGAAGGTGATGGTCACCGAGTTGCCGATCGTGGTGTCGCAGTCTTCCAGGTGCAGCTTGAAACGCTTACCCACCGAGCGCGTGTTGATATAGAGGTGTTTGCTGGTCAGGTCCCAGAGTTCCAGCGTAATTGCCTCGTCGCCGGGGCGCAGGGTGCACGCCTCTTCGACCAGGTTGCCTTTGAAACGCAGATTGTCCGCTGCGTGCCCCGTGGGTATCAGGCCGCAGATGAGCAGGAGTGCCAGGCCGTGCTTGTGAACCCGTTGATATCGCATCGATTCAGCTCCTACTGGTATTCGGCCAACAACGTGGCCACCGCCGTGAAACTGGCGGGAGGCAGCGTTGCGCCGGGCTGTTGCACCGGCACCACCTCCAATGTCGGCGGTGACGACAGGGTGATATCCAGCGGCGTATTGAGTGAAAATGGCAGGTCATTCTGAAAAACCCGAATGCCCAGCGCAGGCACGCTGGTCTGCACCGCTGCACCGTCAAACGCCGTGGGGGTGCCGTTGACGCTCAGTTTCAGCGCCCACGGCAGCGTGTCGGTGCCGCAGTTGATCGCGTAGCCGACGCCCCTGCGATACCTCACGCCGTCCACGCGCTTTACCCCGACATCGCCGAAGTCGACTTCAATGGTGTTGCCCGTATCGATGGTGCAGGGCGGCGGCTCATTCAACGTGCCGCTGAACGTCACGTTGGCCGACGCGCCACTGCACAGGCCGATGGCCCACAGGGCGAGCAACGCTCGCGGCTGCCAAGCTGTCATGGGTCGTTCCTCTTGTTATCCATAGCCGTTTTATCGGTAGCCATCATTGGTAATCGACCACCAGGGTTGCGGCGGCATCGAAGGCCCCGCCGGTCAGCTGGCTGCCCGCACGCTTGACCGGCACCGCCTGCACCACGGGGAAATTGGGATAGGTAAAATTCACCGCCGTATTCAGCGGCCAGTCCGCGCCATTCACAAACAGCCTGACCCCAAGATCGGCCTTGCGGGTCGAGAGCACACGACTGTCAAACGACGCCACCGTGCCCTTGAGTTCCAGGGTCAACGCATTGCTGAACGGCGAATCACAGGTGACGGTATACGGCACATCGCGGCGGTAATTGACCCCGTCGACCCGTGACGTCTGCAGGTCATTGCCAAACGGCACATCGAGGGTGCTGCCACCGTTGATGACGCACGGCGGAGGCGCAATGATCACCGCGCGAATGGTCAAGCTGGTCTCGGCCTGCACGCCCTGGCAGACCGCCAGCAACACGCCGCCGGCGATCAAACCGATTGATTTAGCCATCGCTGCACCCTTATTCATAATTGAGCCTGACTTCCACGACGGCCCTGAATGCCCCGCTGGTCAACGGCGCAGCGGTGCGCGTGGGCCGCACATTCCAGGTCTGGGTATTGCGGCCCACGGGCAAAAACAGCGGCTGGCCGCGTGTGCCCAGTTGCACGTCCCGGCCGAGGGCATCGGTCAACTGCAGGCCCATGCCGGTGACGCCCTGCACTTTGACCAGCCGTGGATCGTCGGCATCGGCCGGCGCCTCGAACAGCACCGACAGCACCGGTTGGTAGGCGCTCCAGGTCAGGTTCCCCGTACGCTCATTGCGTATGCGGCCGGCGGTGCGCAGACAATCGGTGAACCGCAGCTGGAAGGCCTTGGGGGTCGCCTGGTCACCGGGCCGTTGCAACTGGCTGGTCGACACCGCGTCCAGATCGACGGTCTGGTGCAGGGAGCTCATTTCCAGGCTGCAAGGCGACTCATGCATGGAGCCGAGCACATTGAGCATGCCGCTCATGCCTTCGATATCCTCTTCATCCGCCGCCTGTGCCCCCATCGCCATGACCCAGAACAGGCCGCCCAGGACCTTCACTTTTTGCGACTTCATGACGTTCTCCAGCAGCATTACTCGTTCGCCGGCGCGGCCTGGGGGTTCACTTTGCAAGTGTCGCCCGTGCAACTGAAGGCCAGCACCGGGCGCCCGCCGTAATCGTTTACATAGGCCAGATATGGGCTTGTCCCCAGTGCCTTGGCCGTGGCCCCCAGGGTCAGGGCGCCCTTGGGTGGCACCATCAGCGGCGTGAAGCCCGGCACGGTTTTGCCATCTTTGCTGCTGCGCGCATCCACCAGGGTCACGTAATACGGCGTCGGGTTGTTGACCCGGTATTGATCGCCTTCACGGGTCAGGGTCAGCTTCTCCTGCCAGGGGTTGGACAGGTCCTGCTGGCTCGGCGCAATGGCTTGCGGCCGATAGAACAACTTGATGCGGGTTTGCAGGGCAATCTGCAGGGTGTTGGACTTATCACTGCGCGGCGGGATCTCCCGCAGGTTGAAGTAGTACACCGTCTCCCGGTCCTGCGGCAGCGCCTTGGCCGCCGGCAACGCCTGGACTTTCACCTGGCTCTGTTTGCCCGGCTCCAAGCGTTGCACCGGTGGCAGCACGATCAACGGCGTGGTGATTTTCTGACCGGCTTCATCCTCGATCCAGCCCTGGGCCAGATAGGGCAGCTGGGTGTTGTTGTTGGTGATGTTCACGCTGGTGGCGTCTTTGCCACCGTCGAAAATCACTCGGGTACGGTCCAGGCCCACCGCCGCGTTGGCGCTCTGGCTCAAGCCCAGGGCCAACAGCGCAAAGGCCGGGAATGTGGAACGTGTGGTCGGTCTCATGAGGCTGTGTTCTCCGTATCGGTAGGCTTGCCGGTCAGCCCGTCGGGCTCGGGCAAGGTTGGGTCAGCGGCTACCACCTGGCAGCGCAATTGCAGGGCGTCGGTCAAACCATCGGCGGGCAAGGTGGCGGGCAGCGTGAGCAGGCAGCGCTCGTCGCCGCCCCAACTGACGGACATCTGCTCGCCGGCCTGGATGCCGCTCAGGTAGACGTGGCCGCCGTCATTCACAATGCCGGTGTCTTGTTGCTTGAGGTTCTTCACCGTCGCGCCGAAGGGCGGCGAACTGCCATCCGCCAGGCGCAGCACCGCCATGGCTTTTTCGCCGGCGATCACGTCCAGCGAGCGATAACCGATCGCCCCTTCGGTGAGCGTCAGTTGCGTGACCGACTGAGTGGCTTCGACGTTGCTCGGCAGGCGCTCCAGATCGACACTGGCGGCGGTACGCTGATAACTGCTGATATCCGAGATCACGGCCTTGCCGAAGGCATTGCTGCGCGTCGGCGCGCCATAACCACGTACGGGCACATCGGGCACTCCGGTGGTGTCGACCATCAGGCGAGTGCCGCCAGTACTGGTGGTGCGATGGAGCGCGGCACCGTAGGCCGTGACCGTGGCCCCGCCGCGCGCAGAGACACTGAGGCTGCCGGAACCGCCCTGCTGCCTGCCGGCGCTCACATCGATGTCGGCGTGGTCGCCCATATGGCTCAGGTAACCGCTGGCGGAGGTGTCGCTCGCGCTGAGCTGATAGCTGTTGCGCTCATCGAGGCGGTCGCTGTAGCGCGTGGCAACATTGTTGTTGCCAGCGGCTCGGCTGGCGTCCAGCGAGAGCGTGCCGGTACGCCCCAACGGCAGGCTGACCGTCAGCGCCATGCCGTTATCCTGATAGTTGTATTCCTGGGTGCGGTACATGTTCAGGGACAGGCTCATGTTCTTGACCGTGCCCACATTGAAGTAGCGCGACAGCGACAGGTTCCAGCGCTGCGTGTCCGGCCGGTCCCAGTAGGTTTGCTTGTTGTAACTGGCGTAGACGGTGGCGCCCAGGTCACGAAACTGCTTGTTGACCGTCACCGTATACAGCGCCTTGCTGCCGCCGATCGGCTTCCACCCCTCATTGGCGTCCCGATAATCCCCTCGCCCGCCGAGTTCGCCGTTCAGCCCGTAATACCGGGCATCCAGGTATTCACTCATGCTCAGGAAGTTCTTCTCGGAAAAGCGGTAGCCGGCGAACGTCACCTGGCTGTCGTACTGTTCGAAATTCTTGGAATATTGAAGGCGGTAGGATTTACCCGAGAGCGTCTCGTTCCACACGCTGGCATGGGACTGCGTGACATCCAGCGAGACGGCGCCGAACGCCAGCAAGTCGCGGCCCGCGCCCACGGATAACGCCCGATAGTTGTTATCGGTGATCCCCCCACCGAACAACGACCAGCCATTGCTCACGCCCCAGGAAAACTCTCCGGTGCCGAAGACGTTGCCATCGGAGCCGTTCTGCAGATTGGACGGTCGCCCGCTCGCCAGCTTGTAACGGACCTGGCCCGGGCGCGTCAGGTAAGGCACACCGGCGGTGTTGAGCTGGAAGGTCTGCACCGAACCGTCCTGTTCTTCCACGCGCACATCCAGCTTGCCGGTCACCGCATCATTGAGGTCCTGAATGCGAAAAGGACCGGCCGCGACCAGCGTCTCGTAGAGCACACGCCCCTGCTGGCTGATGATGACTTTTGCATTGGTCTTGGCCACCCCGACCACTTCCGGCGCGTAACCCCGCAAGTTGGGGGGCAGCTGGCTCTGATCCGAGTTGAGCGAAGCGCCGGTGAAGCGGAAGCTGTCGAACAGGTCCGAATACAGGTAGCTCTCACCCACCACCAGGCGCGCCTGCAGCGCAGGAATGGCGCGATACGCGTAGTAGCGGCTCCACTCCAGCTTTTGCGGCCCCGCCGCTTCCTGCCGGCCGCTCTCCACGCGCCCTTGCCAATCGGCCCTGAGGCGCCAGGCGCCGGCATTGGCACCCACCGTGCCGTTGCCGCTGAGGTTTTTGCGGTGGCCGTCATTGCGCTGATAGTTGGACTGCGCCGTCAGGCTGTAGTCCACCAGTAGCCCCGGCACGCCCTCGTCCCATCGGGAAGGCGGATCCCAATGGAGGGCGTTGTACTCGAGGTATGCCTGGGGCAGGTTGATGCTCAGGGTCGAGGTGGCCAGATCGCCACTCACCTCCATGCCCGGCAAGCTGGTGATATCCAGGCACTCGCCGTCTTTCCACCAGGTCAGTTTGCCGGCTTCGGAGGCTTTCAGGCCCAGTTGCTCGACAAGACTGTGCGACAAGCAGGCCTGGCTGCCCTTGGGGTCGTTATCGGGGGGATAGAACGCCACCGATTGTTCAGGAATAGGCTGGGCGTTCAGTTGCACAGCCATTGTGTAAGTGCCTGGCAGAATGAAGCCGCTGCGCGCAAATCGAGACAAGTCGATATTAGTGCGATCACCCAGATCGAGAACGTCGGTATTGAACTCGATATCGCCAGCGCCCATTGCAGTGCCCGCCAGTGACATCAGCCCGCCCAACAGTCCGGGACGGAGCGTATTTTTGATTTTCGACGTATTCAACATGCAAGCCTGTCCATCACTGTTCAAAAGTATTCCAACTTGAACCGCACTGCGGCACTGTGAGCCCCGACTGCCAATGGCAAGCCGTTGCCGACCAGGAAAAACCGGTAGTTGAGTGTCATGTCGCCCTCCGCCAGCGGCACCGGCGCCATGCGTTGCCCCGGAAGGCTTTCCTCGCCGGCAGCGTCCACGATGTGCAGGGCAACCCCCTGCGACTCGCCAAAGACCGCGAAGGAAAGCCCTGCCCTGTCGGTGGGGCCATCGAACGTCACGCGCATGTGCTCCCAGTCCGGCAGGGTTTCACCTGGGCGCAACGGGTCGGGGCGGGTCAACGAGCAATTGACCAGACGCAACTGGAAGGGATGGTCTTCGCCCCGTGTGTTGCGCAGGAGTCGGCCAACCGGTTCGGGCGGCATCTCGATGGTTTGATCGATACTGGCCAATTCCAGCCCGCAGGCGGAATCAACCACTTCCCCTCCCAGCTGCACGACCCCATCGCCTTGCGCAGACGCGTGGGCGACCACGCAAGGGCTGATGAACGTCGTCAGTGAAGAGGCGATAGCCAGACGTAGGAATGTGTTCACCTGGATCTCCCGTCAGCGTTCCCCCGCCACACCGGGTGGCGGGGGCACAACTTACTGATAAGCCAAGGTGAAATTGGTGACCGCGCTGAAGTCGCCGGGCACGATCGGGGCGGTGGCGGCGCCTTGTACATAGGCACCGAATTCCAGGGTGTTATCCCCAGCGGCGATGATTTGCGGGGCGGTAGGTACGCCCAACTCAACCGGCGCGCCGCCGTGGGTCATCATGATGCCCACGCCGCCCGCGCCGCCGACCGTACCGATCGCGCCCGGTACAGCGCCGGATGGCGCACCGGTGAAGGTGGTGGTGACGGTGTTGTCAGTGAGGCCCGTCAGGTCGCACCCTTCCAGTTCGATCAGCACGCGCCGGGCCTCCGACTTGCCACCCGATTGCAACTGATGCTTGGCAATTGCCCCCAGGCGAACAGTTTGATCAACGGAGTCAGGCTTGATAGAGCAAGCGCCCGAATGGACCGACCCCAAAAACGTAACCGTTCCATCTGCCGCGTGCGCCATAGACACCGAACCCGCCAGCAGACCGACAGACAACAGCACAGCTTTCATTTTGGTTTTCATCTACAGATTCCCACTTAACAAGTGTCATTAAGAAGCCCTGTCACCGTTAGGCGCAGGGCTGGTTAAAAAGGCGGTTTCACCCATGCATTGAGGGGGATATTCCTGAGCTGCTTTCCAACTTTTTGTATTGCATTTCAGGACCACACTCAACGCCGGGCAAGTGTCCGCTTCACACTTGAAGAAGTAAGCCAGCTGTTTCGTTTAACCATGTAGCCTTTGATATCAAGGCTTGCAGGAAAATTATGGCATTTTGCCAAAACTTTGAAATTGACTGAAGGAATGGGACTACACGCGAGTTAATGAGAATAATTTAGAGCAGGACATAGCCGTAAGAATAGGGCTACATACACTAAACAAACAACAAACTTTATTGGGGATTTGCAACCAAAGAATTTAGCTGCGGAGCGAGGGGTATGTCCGAACGGATAGGTGATGGCAACGGGCTACGAACCGAGCGCCAGCCCCATTCTTCCTATTAAAAATATCAGCAGAATCAAAAAAACACCCTGATAAACCTGCTGCCATATCTCAGCGCCAGGAAAACCCTAAGTTAACCAGCTTTGCAAAAGCGGAGGCGTTTAGAAAATCAAAACCAAAACACTTAACGAATACAAAGAGTAATAGGCTAGAGCATGTATGAGCAGTTTCGGAAAATGGGTGGAATTAGCGGATATGAATTCAGTGAATTACTGCCCATAAAAAACTCGTCTGGAATAAAAACGCCAAGTTTTCATCCTGCAACAAACAAGTTCGCAGTCTTGCTAACGGAACAGTTTAAAAAACTTTGATCTTTTCAATGCAGGATGGCTTGCGTGCAACGCTTGCCCATTCTGATCGAACATCATGGTCGGCTGTCAGGCCGCCATCGGGGGCAAGCCCCATATGCGCTAACCAAACCTCCCTCCCCACAACTCGTCCTGCTGGCGTCCTCGTTTTCGTGGGGATTCACGCAGTGCCTGGCTGATATCTCCCCACTTCTCGATACACGTAAACAACGACAAGTGGGGATTGATCGCGCTGCAAAGTAGCCAGTAAATAAAGGCCATCTCACGCCAGTGACAACGGAGTGGCGGCACTTCCTTTTTCTGTCTCGTCTCCCTCGATAGGGGAAAAATGCTCGCCCGCTGCGATTAACCGCTCAATCAGGCAAGCCACTAATAATTTCCCTTGCAACCATGCTTTTGCGCCTTCCGGATTTTTCTTTCTGAGGTGGGATAACCCCAGCAATGACTTCATCCGCTTGAACGCCAACTCCACCTGCCAACGGTGCCGATAGAGAGCCAAAACCTCCTGCGTATCCAGGCAGTCCAAGGTTGTTACCAGCACCACGTAACCGGCCGCTTCCATCGTTTCAGGTTTCAATTGCTTCTGCTTTTTTTGCCCGACTCTCTTGAGCTTGCACTCGCTTTGCGATCGCTGCTCGTCGGTTTTTCGATAGGCGCACACACGTACTGCAATATCCCCCTTTGAACCTTTCATCACAGCTGCCCACTCGCCCGTTTGCCCTGGCTGCAAGGTCCGTAGTCGCGCCAGTTGCTCAAAAGGCGACCCTTGCTCATCGCTAAGCGGCAGGCTGCTCAGGTTCATTCGTACCAGGATGTCACCGCCTGCATTGAGTACATGATTGACTCCACGCCGGTTGGCAAACCCTCGATCCGCGATGAAAACATCGCCCTGCTGCACCGAAAACCGAGTCAACGATTCGCCTGTTTTGGACGGTGTCACTTGCACTTCACAGCAACGCAACGTGCTGATATCCATCGTGTAATGCAGCCGCCATGTTGAGGTGACCGCGCCAGGCTCCATTACGACACTGCCATCAGCAGCCAGTATTCGTCTCCCCAGCAGCGCCGGGCATTGCATGGCCGCGACCGGCGATTGTTGGATCAACTGCTCTGTGATCCAACCTAGCCAGGCCCCCGATTTGTTGACCCTCTTGAGAAGGCCCACGTCTGATAACTCCAGCAATTTCCCTGTACGCGCTCGCTCTACCGTTTCGACCATCGAGCAATCGGCGCTCATGTACATCAATAACGTGCGCAATAGACTCTCTGGCCCGCTGAATCGGCGACCGAACTTCAGGGCCCCCAGCTCTTTTGCCTTGGCTTCCCATCCAGGCGGTAGTAGTGCCAGGAGCTTGGGCCAGTCTTCATTCAGTTTTTGTGTTGGGTCTATTGTCACTGCTCTCGCATCCTAAAGAGTCAGACTTGATTATATCTTTTGGGGTTTGGTTAGCGCATATGGGGGCAAGCCCCCTCCCACATTTAGGTCGCGGGGCATCAGTTAGAGAGGCTTCGGCTCCCGAGCGATCACAGGTTCAGGGCCGTGCCAAAGTTGTGTAGATACCTATGACCATCGGGGGCAAGCCCTAATGCCAGTCAGTTAAGGCTTTTTGTAGGAACGAGGCGGGCGGCTAGCCCTTGCTCGCGAAAAACTCACAGGCACCGCGTTCATTCAGAAAGCACGCGTTATCGTTGACGTTTTTCGCGAGCAAGCTCGCTCCTACAGACGGCGGTGTACGCTTAACTAACTGGCATTAGGGCAAGCCCCCTCCCACATTTGGATCGCGGGGCATCAGTTCAGGCAGTCGTCGGCTGCCGAGCCGTCAGACTCCTGCCCTCAGTGGCCGCGCACTAGCGCACGGCTTCAAACAACCCGGTTGCCCCCATCCCGCCGCCCACGCACATGGTGACGATGCCATAGCGCAAATCACGCCGTTGCAGCTCCCGCACCAGGTGCCCCACTTGCCGCGAGCCGGTCATGCCGAATGGATGGCCGATGGCGATGGAGCCGCCGTTGACGTTGTAGCGGGCATTGTCGATTTCCAGGCGATTACGGGCGTACAGGCACTGTGAGGCAAACGCTTCATTGAGTTCCCACAGGTCGATATCCGCCACCTGCAAGCCCTTGGCCTTGAGCAGTTTAGGCACCGAGAACACCGGGCCGATGCCCATTTCGTCCGGTTCGCAACCAGCCACGGTAAACCCGCGAAAGAACGCCTTGGGCTTGAGCCCCAGCGCCAGGGCTTTTTCCAGGCTCATCACCAGGGTCATCGAGGCGCCGTCGGACAGCTGCGACGAGTTACCCGCCGTCACCGAACCGTCTTCGGCAAACACCGGCTTCAGGCCACTGAGGCTGGCCAGTGTGGTGTCGGGGCGATTGCAGTCGTCGCGGTCGACCACGCCCTCGAGTACCTGCACCTGGCCGGTGTGCTTGTCTTCGACGCTGTACTTGACCGCCATCGGCACGATTTCATCGCCGAACAGGCCATCAGCCTGGGCCTGTGCCGTGCGCTGCTGGCTTTGCAGGGCGTACAGGTCCTGGTCCTCGCGGCTGACCTGGTAGCGCCGCGCGACGATTTCGGCGGTTTGGCCCATGGGCAAGTAAATACCGGGCACCTGCTCTTTGAGCAGCGGGTTGATCAGGTGGTCGATGTTGACGCTCTTCATGGTCAGGCTGATGGATTCGACGCCGCCGGCGACGATGATGTCGCTGCAACCCGAGGCAATCTGGTTGGCCGCGATCGCAATCGCCTGCAAGCCCGAGGAACAGAAACGGTTGAGCGTCATGCCCGCCGTGCCGGTGCCCAGGTGGGACAGCACCGCCACGTTACGCCCGATGTTGTAGCCCTGGGCGCCTTCGTTGGAACCGGCGCCGACGATGCAGTCCTCCACCGTCGCCGGGTCGATGCCATTGCGGCTCAACAGCGCGTTGACGCAATGGGCCGCCATGTCATCAGGGCGAGTCTGGTTGAACTTGCCGCGAAAAGACTTGGCCAGGCCGGTTCGCACGCTGTCGACGATCACTACTTCACGCATGGAGCTACCTCGATCTTGTGGTTGTGGATCGAGGATAGAGCCGGGCCCTGGGCAGGCGCGATGATCATTCACTGCATGGATGCAAAAGCATGAGGCCGGGATGCGGTCTACCTGATGTGTGGAAATCAAATGTGGGAGGGGGCTTGCTCCCGATGGCGGTGGGTCAGTCAGTAAATTCGCAGCTGACCCACCGCTATCGGGAGCAAGCCCCCTCCCACATTTGATTTGCGTTGTCAGGGATCACGCGCCAGGCAATGCCAGCTGCGGGTTGCCGAAGTGCAGCCACTGGCTTGAGTGAATGAGGTCAAACTGTGGGAGGGGGCTTGCCCCCGATAGCGGTGTATCAGTCAGCAAATTTCGAAGCTGGCCCACCGCCATCGGGGGCAAGCCCCCTCCCACATTTGATTTGCGTTGTCAGGGATCACGCGCCAGGCAATGCCAGCTGCGGGTTGCCAAAGTGCGGCCACTGGCTTGAGTGAATGAGGTCAAACTGTGGGAGGGGGCTTGCTCCCGATGGCGGTGGGTCAGTCAGCACATTCGAAGCTGACCCACCGCTATCGGGAGCAAGCCCCCTCCCACATTATCGAGCTAGGCAGCCCGCTATTTCTTTTTCTTCTTGTCGTGCTTGTCGCTCTTGGCAAACGCGTCTTCCAGCGCGCGGTTGAGGGTGCGCAGCACCTTGATCCGCGCCCAGCGTTTGTCGTTGGCTTCCACTAGGGTCCAGGGTGCGATTTCAGTGCTGGTGCGGTCGACCATGTCGCCCACCGCCGCGCGGTAGTCGTCCCACTTGTCACGGTTGCGCCAGTCGTCTTCGGTGATCTTGAAGCGCTTGAAGGGAATCTCTTCGCGGGCCTGGAAACGCTCCAGCTGGGTGTCCTTGTCGATGGCCAGCCAGAACTTGACCACGATCACACCGGCATTGCGCAACTGCTCTTCGAAATCATTGATCTCGCCATAGGCGCGCATCCAATCGGTCGGGGTGCAGAAGCCTTCGATGCGTTCCACCAGCACCCGCCCATACCAGGAGCGGTCGAACACGGTGAACATGCCCCGCGCCGGGATCTTCTGCCAGAACCGCCACAGGTAGGGCTGGGCGCGCTCGTCTTCGCTGGGCGCGGCAATCGGCACGATGTGGTACTGGCGCGGGTCCAGCGCGGCGGCCACGCGGCGGATTGCCCCACCCTTGCCGGCCGCATCATTGCCCTCGAACACACTCACCAGCGCGTGCTTGCGCATGCGTTTGTCGCGCATCAGGCCGGAGAAGCGTGCCTGTTCGGTAATCAGCTGTTCTTCGTAATCGTCCTTGTCCAGGCGCAGGCTCAGGTCGAGGCTGTCGAGCAGGCTTTTCTGGTCCACCGACGCGATCAACGGCGCCGGGTTCATGCCGCTGGCCTTGCCCTTGGGCAGTTTCAAGGCATTTTGCAGGCCCTCGAGCAGAATCTTGCCCACGGTGAGCCCACGGTAATTGGGGTCGACCCCTTCGATCACATGCCACGGCGCGTAGTCGCGGCTGGTACGGCGCAGCACGCGTTCGCCAAAATGCACGAATTTGTCGTAGGTCTCGGACTGCTGCCAGTCCAGCGGGCTGATGCGCCAACTGTGCAGCGGGTCATCGGCCAGCGCCTTGAGCCGCGCCTTCATCTGTTTCTTGGACAGGTGGAACCAGAACTTGAAGATCAGCGCACCTTCATCGCAGAGCATCTTCTCCAGGCGCTCGGCCCCGGCGATGGCCTGGTCGAGACGGGCGTCCTTGATCTGGTCGTGAACGCGGCTTTGCAGCATCTGGCTGTACCAGTTGCCGAAGAAAATCCCCATGCGCCCCTTGGCCGGCAATTGCCGCCAGTAGCGCCAGGCCGGTGGGCGCGCCAGTTCCTCGTCGGTCTGCTGGTCGAAGGTGCGCACTTCGATCAGGCGCGGGTCCATCCACTCGTTGAGCAACTTGACCGTCTCGCCCTTGCCCGCGCCCTCGATACCGTTGATCAGGATGATCACCGGGAAGCGCTTCTGCTGTTGCAGCTCGTACTGCACTTCCAACAGGGCTTCGCGCAGGGCCGGCACTGCGGCCTCAAAGGTGTCTTTGTCGATGGCGTGACCGATTTCGGCGGATTCGAACATGGGCAGCTCCGTTTCAAGATGGCTCAAGATTAGCGGATTGGGCAGCGACACGCGGCAGGAAATTCCACCGAGGCTTGCCATGGCTCAATTCATGGCGTGTCGATCGGCTAGAATGGCCGCCTGTGTTTGCCCGCTGTCTATTTATGAGCCGCCCATGACCCCCATCGCCCACGCCCAGCTCGACTGGGACGACCACGGCCGCCCGCATTCGCGGATGTTCGACGACGTGTACTTCTCCACCCAGTCGGGCCTTGAAGAAACCCGGTATGTGTTCCTGGAACAGAACCGTTTGCAGGAGCGCTTCGCCGCCTTGCCGGCGGGCGGGCGGCTGGTCATCGGCGAGACCGGCTTCGGCACGGGCTTGAATTTTTTGTGCGCCTGGCAGCTGTTCGCCCAACACGCGGTAGCCGGGGCCCGCCTGCATTTTGTCAGCGTGGAGAAATACCCGCTGAGCCATGCCGACCTGCAACGCGCCCTGGGCCTGTGGCCGGAGCTGGCACCTTATGCCGAGCAATTACTGGCGCAGTACATCGCCATTCATCCAGGCTTCCAGCAGTTGGTGCTGGACCACGGCCGCGTGACCCTGACGCTGTTGATCGGCGATGCCCTGGAGCAATTGCCGCAACTGGATGCACAGGTCGATGCCTGGTTTCTCGACGGCTTCGCCCCGGCGAAAAACCCAGACATGTGGACCGCCGAGCTGTTCGCCGAACTGGCGCGCCTGGCAGCACCGGGCTCGACCATCAGCACCTTCACCAGCACCGGTTGGGTACGGCGGCTGATCAACGCCGCCGGGTTCAAGATGAAACGCACGCCGGGCATTGGCCATAAGTGGGAGATTTTGCGCGGGGAGTTTCTCGGTTGGCCCGAGCACACACCGCGTCCCGTCACCAGCGCGCCGTGGTTCGCCCGGCCGGCGCCGGAGCCGGGCGAACGCCGGGCCCTGGTGATCGGCGGTGGGCTGGCCGGTTGCTGCACCGCAGCCAGTCTGGCCGCGCGCGGCTGGCAGGTGTGCCTGCTGGAGCGTCACGCGGCCCTGGCCCAGGAAGCCTCGGGCAATCCGCAGGGCGTGCTGTACCTGAAACTGTCGGCCCATGGCACGGCGCTGTCACAGTTGATTGTCAGCGGCTTCGGCTACACCCGTCGGCTGCTGGAGCATTTGCAGCGCGGCGTGGACTGGGACGCCTGCGGTGTATTGCAACTGGCGTTCAATCCCAAGGAAGCCGAACGCCAGGCTCAACTGGCCGAGGCCTTCGCGCCGGACCTGCTGCACCCCGTGGATGCGGCCCAGGCCCAAGCCCATGCGGGTATACCGCTGGAGATGGGCGGGCTGTTTTTCCCCGAAGGCGGCTGGGTCAATCCGCCCGCCCTGTGCGCGTGGCAGGCCCGGCATCCCGGCGTGGAGGTGCGCTTGCATCAGGAGGCGCTCACCTTGCAGCGCGTCGACGGCCAATGGCAGGCCCGCAACGGTGACACCCTAGTCGCCAGCGCGCCCGTGGTGGTGCTTGCCGGCGCCGCCGAGATCAAGCGCTTTCCCTTCAGCGCCGCGCTGCCGCTCAAGCGGATTCGCGGGCAAATCACGAGCCTTGCGCAAACCGTCGAAAGCCGAGCGTTGAGCACGGTGGTCTGCGGGCAAGGTTATGTTGCGCCGGCACGTTTGGGCGAACACACCCTGGGCGCCAGTTTCGATTTCAAGAGCGAGGACCTCACGCCGACCCTCGCCGAACACGCCGATAACCTGACGCTGCTGCGGGAAATTTCTCCGGCCCTGCTGCACGCCTTGCACGCCGACACTCAGCCGCTTGAAACCCTGGAAGGCCGAGCGGCCTTCCGCTGCACCAGCCCCGACTATCTACCCATTGTCGGCCCGCTGGCCGATGCAAGCGCGTTTGCCGAGGCGTATGGCGTATTGGCCAAGGACGCCCGCCAGGTACCCGATACGCCGTGCCCGTGGCTGGACGGTGTGTACATCAACAGCGGCCATGGTTCTCGCGGCCTGATCACCGCGCCTTTATCGGCGCAACTGCTGGCGGCGTGGCTGGATAACGAACCGCTGCCGTTGCCCGTCAGCGTTGCCCAGGCCTGTCATCCCAATCGGTTTGCCCTGCGCGAATTGATTCGCGGCAAAGCGCGACCAGCGCCCGGAGCGCGAACCGGCGAAAGCGACGGCGCCATTAGCTAAAGTCCACTTATAACTTATCGTTCTAAAACTCCCGGGTTGTGCCTGGGGTCAGTTTCTGGGTAAGCGCCCTTTTGGTGCGTATTGAGTATTGACCCCTCCCCAACGGAAAAACCGGTAAGGAACTTATGTGTGGATTAGCTGGCGAGTTACGCTTTGATCATCAACCTGCCGACCTGGCAGCCGTGGAACGCATCACGCATCACCTCGCCCCTCGTGGCCCCGACGCCTGGGGTTTCCATGCCCAAGGGCCGATTGCCCTAGGCCATCGCCGCCTGAAAATCATGGACCTGTCGGACGGCTCCGCCCAACCGATGGTCGACGCCCAACTGGGCCTGTCCCTGGCGTTCAATGGCGCGATTTACAACTTCCCGGAACTGCGCCAAGAGCTGGAAGCCTTGGGCTATGCCTTCTACTCCGGCGGCGACACCGAAGTGCTGCTCAAGGGCTATCACGCCTGGGGCGAAGCGCTGTTGCCCAAACTCAATGGCATGTTTGCCTTTGCCATCTGGGAGCGCGATGCCCAGCGGCTGTTCATCGCCCGCGACCGCCTCGGCGTAAAGCCCCTGTACCTGTCGCGCACCGGCCAGCGCCTGCGCTTTGCCTCGGCATTGCCGGCGTTGCTCAAGGGCGGCGATATTAACCCGATTCTCGATCCGGTCGCGCTCAACCATTACCTCAATTTTCACGCCGTGGTACCCGCGCCGCGCACGCTGCTGGCGGGCATTGAAAAGCTGCCGCCAGCGACCTGGATGCGCATCGAGGCGAACGGCAAGACCGAGCAGAAAACCTGGTGGACCCTGCCCTATGGTCCCCGTGATGACGAAAAAAACCTGAGCCTGGAAGACTGGACCGACCGCGTGCTCGACAGCACCCGCGAAGCCGTGGCCATCCGTCAACGCGCGGCGGTTGACGTCGGCGTGCTGCTCTCCGGCGGCGTCGACTCGAGCATGCTGGTCGGCCTGCTGCGCGAAGTGGGCGTCGAAGACTTGTCGACCTTCTCCATCGGTTTTGAAGACGCCGGCGGCGAGCGCGGCGACGAGTTCCAGTATTCGGATTTGATCGCCAAGCACTACGGCACCCGCCACCACCAACTGCGCATCGCCGAAAGCGAGATTATCGAGCAGTTGCCAGCGGCCTTCCGCGCCATGAGCGAGCCGATGGTCAGCCATGACTGCATCGCCTTCTACCTGCTGTCGCGGGAAGTGGCCAAGCATTGCAAGGTTGTGCAGAGCGGCCAGGGCGCCGACGAACTGTTCGCCGGTTACCACTGGTACCCGCAGGTGGACGGCGCCAGCGACCCGTATGTGGCGTACCGCGCGGCATTTTTCGACCGCAGCTACGACGACTATGCCGCCACCGTCGCGCCGAAATGGCTGACCGCCAACGATGCCGCCGGGGACTTCGTGCGCGAACACTTCGCGATGCCGGGCGCGGACGCTGCGGTGGACAAGGCCCTGCGCCTGGACAGCACGGTGATGCTGGTGGACGACCCGGTCAAACGCGTCGACAACATGACCATGGCCTGGGGCCTGGAGGCGCGCACGCCGTTTCTCGACTACCGCCTGGTGGAACTCTCGGCTCGCGTGCCGGGCAAGTTCAAGTTGCCCGACGGCGGCAAGCAGGTGCTCAAGGAGGCCGCGCGCCGCGTGATCCCCAGCGAAGTCATCGACCGCAAGAAAGGCTACTTCCCGGTGCCAGGCCTCAAGCATTTACAGGGCGACACCCTCAACTGGGTGCGCGAACTGCTGCTGGACCCCAGCCAGGACCGTGGCCTGTTCAACCCCGCCATGCTCGACCGCTTGCTGACGGACCCACAGGGCCAATTGACCCCGTTGCGTGGCTCCAAGCTGTGGCAACTGGCGGCGTTGAACCTGTGGCTCAGCGAACAAGGAATCTGATTGATGAAACCTAACGCTGCGGCATATAGCCAACGCTTGCTCAAGGGCCAGGCGCCGACCTACGAGCGCCTGCAGGCCCGGCTTGCCGAAGACGGCAGCGCCCAAGGCCCCGAACCGATTGCCGTGCACTGCGGCTGGGGCCGCTTGTTGATTGGGCATACCTTTCCCGACCCCGCCAGCCTTGCCCAGGAGTTGCTCAACGAGCAGCCCGGCGAGCGTGACATTGCGCTGTATGTGGCCGCACCCCAGCAAATCCTGGGGATCGATCCACAGCAGTTGTTCCTCGACCCTTCCGACACCCTGCGCCTGTGGTTCAGCGATTACCGCCCGGCCACGCGGGTGTTTCGCGGCTTTCGTATCCGTCGGGTGCAGAGCGAAGCGGATTGGCAGGCGGTGAACCTGCTGTACCAGGGACGCGGCATGTTGCCCATCGACCCTGAACGTCTGACCCCGCGCCATCAAGGTGGCCCGGTGTACTGGCTGGCAGAAGACGAAGACAGCGGCGCGATCATCGGCAGCGTGATGGGCCTGAACCACCAGAAGGCCTTTCACGACCCGGAAAACGGTTGCAGCCTGTGGTGCCTGGCGGTAGACCCGCAATGCACGCGCCCCGGTGTGGGCGAAGTGCTGGTGCGCCACCTGGTGGAACACTTTATGAGCCGTGGCTTGAGCTACCTGGACCTGTCGGTGCTGCACGATAACCGCCAGGCCAAGAGCCTCTACGCCAAGCTCGGTTTCCGCGCGCTGACCACCTTTGCGATCAAGCACAAGAACGGCATCAACCAGCCGCTGTTTCTCGGCCCTGGGCCACAGGCGGGGTTCAATCCTTATGCGCGCATCATCGTCGAAGAAGCCCATCGACGCGGTATCGATGTGCACGTGGACGATGCCGATGCTGGCCTATTCACCCTCAGCCACGGCGGGCGCCGCGTGCGTTGCCGAGAGTCGTTGAGCGACCTGACCAGCGCCATCAGCATGACCCTGTGCCAGGACAAGAGCCTGACCCACAAGGTGCTCAAGGCCGCCGGTTTGCAGCTGCCTTCGCAACAGCTGGCCGGCAGCGCCGATGACAACCTGGAATTTCTCGACGAGCACCAACGCATCGTGGTCAAGCCACTGGATGGCGAGCAGGGCCAGGGCGTGGCGGTGGATCTGCGGACTATCGAGGAAGTACAAGCGGCGATTGACGCGGCGCGCCAGTTCGACAGCCGGGTGCTGCTCGAAAGCTTCCATGAAGGCCTGGACCTGCGCATTCTGGTGATCGGTTTTGAAGTCGTCGCCGCTGCGATCCGCCGCCCGGCCGAAGTGATAGGCGATGGTCAGCATTCGATCCGCGCCTTGATCGAAGCCCAGAGCCGGCGGCGCCAGGCCGCTACCGACGGCGAAAGCAAGATCCCGCTGGACGCGGAAACCGAGCGCACCCTGAAAGCCGCCGGTTATGACTACCAGAGCATCCTGCCACGCGGCGTGCAATTGGCCGTGCGCCGCACCGCCAACCTGCACACCGGCGGCTGCCTGGAAGATGTCACGGCGATCCTGCACCCGACCCTGGTGGACGCTGCCGTGCGCGCCGCCCGTGCGCTGGATATCCCCATGGTCGGCCTGGACCTGCTGGTGCCCGCCGCCGACCAACCCGAGTACGTGTTCATTGAAGCCAATGAACGGGCCGGATTGGCCAATCATGAACCGCAACCTACCGCTGAGAAGTTTGTGGATTTGTTGTTTCCACATAGTCAGCCGGCCACCTGACCTCTGATCGTTCCCACGCTCCGCGTGGGAATGCCTCAAGGGACGCTCCGCGTCCGTTGTTGTGACACGCAGCGTCACGGGCTGCATTCCCACGCAGAGCGTGGGAACGATCGCCCTCAACCCATCAGGAGTTTCCATGACCCGAACCATTCCCGAACCGGATCTCGCCTACCTGCAGAAAGTCCTGCTGGAAATGCTCGCCATTCCCAGCCCCACCGGGTTTACCGACACCATCGTGCGCTACGTCGCCGAGCGTCTGGAAGAACTCGGCATCCCGTTTGAAATGACCCGGCGCGGCACGATTCGCGCCACCCTCAAGGGCCAGAAGAACAGCCCTGACCGCGCAGTCTCCGCGCACCTGGACACCATCGGCGCCGCCGTACGGGCTATCAAGGACAACGGCCGCCTGACGCTGGCGCCGGTCGGCTGCTGGTCGAGCCGTTTTGCCGAAGGCAGCCGCGTCAGCCTGTTCACCGACAACGGGGTGATTCGCGGCAGCGTGTTGCCGTTGATGGCCTCCGGGCATGCGTTCAACACCGCCGTGGATGAAATGCCGGTGAGCTGGGACCACGTCGAATTGCGTCTGGACGCCTACTGCGCGACCCGCGCCGACTGCGATTCCCTGGGGATCGGCATCGGTGACTACGTGGCGTTCGACCCACTGCCGGAGTTCACCGAAAGCGGTCACATCAGCGCGCGTCACCTGGACGACAAAGCCGGCGTCGCAGCCCTGCTCGCCGCGCTCAAGGCAATCATCGACAGCGGCGAACCCTTGCTCATCGATTGCCACCCGCTGTTCACCATCACCGAGGAAACCGGCAGCGGCGCGGCCGCCGCCCTGCCCTGGGATGTCAGTGAGTTCGTCGGTATCGATATCGCCCCGGTCGCCCCCGGCCAGCACTCCAGCGAACACGCGGTGAGCGTGGCGATGCAGGATTCCGGTGGGCCGTATGACTATCACCTGTCACGGCACTTGCTGCGCCTGGCGGCGGATTACGATCTGCCGGTGCGCCGTGACCTGTTCCGCTATTACTTCAGCGATGCGCATTCGGCAGTGACCGCCGGGCATGACATCCGCACCGCGCTGCTGGCATTCGGTTGCGATGCCACCCACGGTTACGAGCGCACCCATATCGACAGCCTGGCGGCCCTCAGTCGGCTGCTCGGCGCCTACATCCTCAGCCCACCGGTCTTTGCCAGCGATGCGCAACCGGCCCAAGGCTCCCTGGACCGCTTCAGCCATCAGATCGAGCATGAGACGCACATGGAGAGCGATACCCGCGTGCCGTCGGTGGACAGCCTGGTCGGCCAGAAGTCCGACGCCGACAACAGCTGATACTGGCAACAAAAGTCCCGGCGCAGTAGCATCGCCGGGACCTGACACCTGAGGCTTGTATGCTGATTCCCTACGACGCGCTTGAAGTCGATACCCTGACCCGCCTCATCGAGGATTTCGTTACCCGCGATGGCACCGACAATGGCGACGACACACCGCTGGAAACCCGCGTATTGCGCGTACGCCAGGCACTGACCAAGGGCCAGGCGTTGATCGTGTTCGATCCGGACAGCGAACAATGCCAGTTGATGCTCAAGCACGACGTGCCCAAGCACCTGTTTGACTGACGGCGAGGCTAAGGGATAGGTACCGGCACCGGATGAGTGGCGCTGGCCTGGCGTTCGAGGATTTTGCGGTAGACCTCAGCGCGATGCACGCTGATCCCTACGGGCGCTTCGATGCCAAATTTCACCTGGCGCCCGTTGATTTCGAGAATGTGCAAGACGATGTCATCGCCGATGGCGATGGTTTCGCCTACAACACGGCTTAAGACCAGCATGGCGGGTGTCCTTTTCGAGTGTCTGGCCCCCGACCTTGCTCGCTTGAAACGTAACCAGCAATGGCACGCGGCCAAATCAGGCGTCACCTACATGGAGAGGTAATTTACCTGACAGACCGCATCCAGATCAGGCTTTGGTAGCCTGCGCCTTGGCGCGCATTTTATCGGCCATCAACGTCATCTCGTCATACAGCAACTGCGGGTTTTTCTGCTTGAGCGTCCACGCCATCCGCCCCTGCTCGTGGGGCAGAATCATGAACTCACCGGCAGCCACGCGCTGATAAATGTAGTCGGCGATCTGCGTCGCCGAGATCGGTGAGCTCTCGAGCAACTTGCCCACCTGCGCCTTCATCGCCGGGGTCGGCCCACGGAATGAATCGAGCAGATTGGTCTGGAAAAACGACGGGCATACCACATGCACGCCGATTTCCTGCTGCTTGAGTTCCACCAGCAGACTTTCCGACAGCGCCACTACACCGGCCTTGGCCACGTTGTAGTTGCTCATGGCCGGCCCCTGCATCAGCGCGGCCATCGAGGCGATGTTGATGATGCGCCCCTTGCTCTTTTCCAGCAGCGGCAGGAACGCCTTGCAGCCCTTGACCACGCCCATCAGGTTGATTGCGATCTGCCAGTCCCAGTCTTCAAGAGACAACTCGGCAAAAAACCCACCGGACGCCACACCGGCGTTATTGACGATCACATCGATGCCGCCGAGCTTTACCTCGCAGGCCTGGGCGAACGCGGTGAGCTGGCTGTAGTCACGCACATCGCAGCGCTGGGTGAAACCATCGCCACCGGCTTCGCGCACCAGCCTGAGGGTTTCCTGCAGGCCGGGCTCGCTGACATCCGACAAGGCCAGCTGCCAACCCTCGCGGGCCCAGCGCAGAGCGATTTCACGACCCAGGCCGGACCCGGCGCCAGTGATCATCATGCGGTTTTGCATAGGAAGTAGCCTTGTGGTTCACCAGAGGAGTGACCGGCAGTGTAGCGAAGGTTTTTGCCGCGCCCACGCACCATCAGAGTGATGAATGCCCCAGGCAAACCGCGGGCTCGGTCGGATGCGCGCGCATAGCCTAAGTTCAATATTTTTCAACTAAGTTGATGTATTTGCGCAGGTGTTAAAAGAAATAAGCGAGCAACCAAATTGCTTTAAAAAAATACGGAATTTTCTGTGAAGTGACAGAGTCGGAGTTGTTAAGCCGTCCATAATCAAGTGGACGAGACTCCCGCTGAATAACCGGTCTTTACGCAAGGCCTATAAGGAATAAAACCATGAGCCTGATCCTGATCATTATCCTGATTCTACTGTTGGTCGGCGGCCTGCCAGTGTTCCCGCACTCGCGTAACTGGGGTTATGGCCCGTCGGGTATCCTGGGCGTAGTGCTGGTCGTTCTGCTGGTGCTGTTGTTACTCGGCAAAATATAAACACCGTTTCAACGCACAAAAAAAGAGGCCTCAATGAGGCCTCTTTTTTATTGCCGATCCGTTAATCCGGCTTACCGTCTACCACGCCTGCGGTGTTATCCAGCAGGCTCTTGGTGGCGGTTTGCAGGAACGACTCGAGTTTCTGCTTCAGCGCCGCTTCGTCGGGCGATTCGGCGATTACTTTGCCGGTCGGGTTGGCGCCCAGTTCGTATTGCCACAGTTTGGGTGGCATTTCCTTGGGCAAGACCAGCACGCGGTCAGCCGTGAGCAGGGCGACGGTCTGGTCGCTGCCCGACGGTTTGATCACGCCGAAGCCTTTGTCGCCTTCCGGCAGGTTGAGCAGGTCGCGGCCCCAGCACTGGTGCAGGGTGTCACCGCCCAGGCGGCCCATGATGGTCGGGACAATATCGATCTGTGTGCCCACGGTGTGGTCACGCTCGCCGAACTTTTCCTGCATGCCCGGCGCGATCATCAGCATCGGTACATTGAAACGGCCCAGGTCCATCTCGGTGATCTGCTGCTCGTTACCGAAGCCGTGGTCACCCACCACCACGAACAGGGTTTCCTTGAAGTACGGCTCCTTGCGGGCCTTCTCGAAGAACTGGCCCAACGCCCAATCGGAGTAACGCATGGCGGTCAAATGCTCGTTGAGGCTGCCACGGTCAGTGACTTTCTCGACCGGCAATGGCGTCGGCAACGCGTACGGGGTGTGGTTGGACAGGGTTTGCAGCAGCGCGTAGAACGGCTTGCCGCCTTCGCGGGCTTTCAGTTCTTCCAGGCCACGGTTGAACATGTCCTGGTCGGAAACGCCCCAGGTCGGGTCGGAAAACACCGGGTTGACGAAGTCATTGCGGCCAATGAAGTTGGTCATGCCCTGGTTGCTGAAAAAGCCCGACTGGTTGTCCCAGGCGAAGTCGCCGTTGTAGACATACACATCGTCGAAATCCCGCGCGCTGAGCAACTGCGGCAGGCCCGACAGCTTGTGGCTGCCTTCGGGGGTCTGCATCAGGTATTCGAAGCCCGGCAGGTTCGGGAAGCAGGCCATGGTGGCGAACATACCCTGGTGGGTGTGGGTACCGTTGGAGAAGAAGCGATCGAACAGCAGGCCTTCCTTGGACAACTTGTCGAAGTACGGCGTGATGTTGCCTGGACGGCCCAGGGCGCCCACCGAGTGACCGGCGAAGCTTTCCATCAGGATCACTACCACGTTCTTGATCGGCAGGGTCTTCTCGGCCGGTGGCGTGAAATCACGGCGCACGGCAGCGGTGTCGGTATCCACCAGTTTTTCGCTCGGCAGCACCAGCATGTCCCGCACGGTCTGGGTGGCCAGCGGTTGCTCCAGGGTGGCCTTCCAGATGTTGGAACGCTCTTCGGAGAAGCGCGACTTGGCGGCGGCGATCAGCGACAGCGTGCCATTGAGGCCAAGCTGGTTGGCGAAGTTCGAATCAGTGGTGTAGACATCCCCCCAACGCAGCGGCGGACCCTGGCGCAGGGTGCCGCGGATGGCAACCACCGCGACCAGCAGGCACACCACGAACACCGCGATGCGGCTGTACCACGGCGCCACCGGGCGCGTGCCGATGCTGCCGCCACTGAACGGGCCACGCGGGCGCGTTGCGCGGTCGGCGCCCTTGAAGGCCATGCTCAGGATCAGCGTGCCCACGGCCCAGGCCAACAGGTAACGCACCACCGGGAACCCGTACCAGAGCATGCTCATCACGGTTTTCGGGTCTTCCTTCACATACTGGAAGACCAGGCCGTTGAGGCGCTGGTGGAACTCACGGTAGAAGTCCATCTCCATCAGGCCCAGGAACAGCGCAATGCTGGACGCGACGGTCAACCACAAGCGGAAGAACCCACGCGCCGCCATCGCCCGTACGCTAAACAACGCCAGCAGCAGCGGGATCAGCAGGTACATCACCAGGCGGATATCCAGGCGCAGGCCATTGGCGAACGCTTCCAGGAAGGTCGAGGCCGGTGTGTCGAGGATCATCTCGCGGTTGTAGACCAGCAACGCCAGGCGCAGCAGGGAGAACATCACCATCATGACCAGTGCGCAAAGCAGCGTGTACGCCAGATGGGATTTGACGGTCGGTTGCAGCAGGCGATTTGAAGCGCGCGGCTGATTCAGGGCGTCCGGGTTTGCCATGTCGTTTTAGGACCCATTGGAAGTTGAAGTTGCGAAATAATGCAGTGGCGTCCGTCCCTCGCCCAGGCTGGCCGGGGTGGGCGGTTAACGCGGTGGGGCAAATGGTGCCCGATCAACGGCATCAACGCTATAAATTACTTAACGAGCGCCGTCGGCCTGCCTTTATAGGAACTAGGGGATAGAGCCGTGGCAGCGGAATAAAGCGGGCGAATTGTCTTGGATGGGATGTGAAAATTTCGTGCAGCGAATATTTCGACACACAAATCTCCCAGGCATACCGAAAACAACTGTGGGAGGGGGCTTGCTCCTTGTAGGAGCGAGCTTGCTCGCGAAAAACGTCCAGGCAACGCGTTCATTCTGAATAAACGCGGGGGCCCTGAGTGCTTCGCGAGCAAGCTCGCTCCTACATGGAGCAAACCCCCTCCCACATTATTGTGCTCACTCTGGATTTGAAGTGAGCGAGCGATCAGATGCGCACGTTACCGCGCGGCCCGGCGATCGCCCAGATGATCAGGCCCAGTACCGGTAGCAGCAGGATCAGCAAAATCCACAGCACCTTGGCGCCCGTGCTCGCGCCGCTTTTGAACACGTTGATGATCGCCCATATATCCAGCGCGAGGATGATCAGGCCAATCAGGCCGTTGAAAGTGGAACCCATGGTGTCGCTCCTAAGTGAGGGCATGCCCTTGTAGGATAGTCAGCCCTGGCCGGGGTTCCGTTTTATTTCAGACGTGTACGGCAATCTTCAGGGCTTCCAGCGACGGTTCGGCCTGGATGCCGACCTCGGCGCACAGCTCCAGCACGCGCGGCAGGTCATTGCCGAACACCAGCACGGCCTGGATTTCGTCATCGAGCAACTGGCTGAAGTTGAGCAGCACATAGCCGCCGTCTTCCGGGCTCAGAGCGCTCATTTGGATCTGGATGCGGTTGAGGGCCGTCAGGTCTTCGGTCTTCGCCAGTTGCTTGGGCTTGAGGTTGAACGCCACGCCCGGACCAAACGAGGCGACGATCTGGGCAAACAGGTCGGCGTAGCTGTCAGCCTGGAACAACACAGTGTCCGGCAGGCTGCCGATTACCACCCACTCCCCCAGCGGAATCGGGAAGGTATCGTCGTAGTTGATATCCGGATTGGCCGCCAGAAAAGCCGCAGGGTCCGCGTAGGCCTGAGCCGCTTCGTCGGCAATACGCGCCACCTCGTCCTCGGCCATGACGCCGGCGCTGATTTTGCTGATGAGTTCGACGAGAGCGGTTTTCATGGGATGGTCCTGTGACGGGCGGGTTTTCGAGGGCGCGTAGCCTACACCAGTTTTTGCAACAACGCCGCCGTATCCACGGCCCCCATGGTCTGCGCCGCGGCCAGCGCCGTCGCGCCCTGGGCGTCGGTAGCCTTGGGATTGGCCCCTTGGCCGAGCAGGTATTCGAGCATTTCGACGCGGTTGAACATGGCCGCCATCATCAATGCCGTGCGCCCATCCGAAGAAGCCGCTTCAACCGGGGTTCCGCCCTCGATCAGCGCCTTGACCACGGGCAGGTTGCCCTTGAAGGCCGCACCGGCAATCGGCAGTTGGTTCTTATCGTTGGCAATCAGGGGATCGGCCTTGAACTCCAGCAACACTTTTACCGCCTCGGCATGGCCGTGGTAGGCCGCAAGCATCAGCAGCGTGTCACCGTTGTGATTCCGAAAGTTGGCCGGCAAGCCTTTGGTCAAGAGCGCTGCGAGCATGGCGGCGTCGCCTTTGCGGGCGACGTCGAAGACTTGCTCGGCGAATTCGGCGGCTTCGTCTTCGGTCATCTGTTTGGGCTGAGTCGACATGTAGGGCTCCTGTGTGATGCTGTATATGGCGCCCAGTGTCGCGATGGAGTTCCCTGCTGTCATGGCTTTTTTGTTAAAAATGCCGATAGGCACAATCAATAGCGAACGTGGTGCCAGCCCTTCTTTAGCTGTACACGCGGGATTTAAACTGAGTCGTCTCCCGATTAGCGCCTGCGGCCTGAATGGAATTTATCCGCGAAACCCACGGTCATAATCTGTAGGGAAAATGCATTGCGCGTGAAAAGTAACCGGTTGGATAACGCAAAATGCAGGATGCACGATAGCCCTTCATGCAAATTGCACGAAAACGAAAATCCTGAAAAATTATAAGTTATTGATTTACAAGGATTTTTTAAGAGACCCAATACTGGCACAATCACTGCACCTATCACTCCATGCTTGCCCACTTGAGCCAATGGAGCTGATAGACATGAGCCTGATCCAAGATAAATTCGCTTCGGTATTTTCCAACTACGACGTCACC
Organism: Pseudomonas sp. R4-34-07; assembly: GCF_003852375.1. Classification (NCBI taxonomy): domain Bacteria; kingdom Pseudomonadati; phylum Pseudomonadota; class Gammaproteobacteria; order Pseudomonadales; family Pseudomonadaceae; genus Pseudomonas; species Pseudomonas sp. R4-34-07. The sequence continues at coordinate 4,031,440 of NZ_CP027760.1, forward strand.
ACCCAGCCACGTCCGGACGGCGGCATCCTGTTGACCCTGCGCAACAGCGAAGGCAAGCAGGTGAAACGCTCGATCTCGTATCAGCAGTTGCACACCGCCGACCAACTCACTTGGGTGATCAGCGCGATCCGTCGCGACCTGGCCGAACAAGCCAGTGAACTGCCGCAAATTTCGATGCTGCAAAGCCAGAACCGCTTTGCCTTGCCGACCTACCACTCGGCATAAGCTTCACCCAGCTACAGAGGGCTGCGACGCCGTTGAGCGTCGCGGCCCTTTTTTATGCCGTCAGCACAGGCCCTGGCGCGCCGCCTCATTCATCGCCTGCACGCGGTTATTCACATCGAGCTTGCCGTAGATATTGCGCAGATGGAATTTGACCGTGGCCTCCGAGGTGCAGCGAATCCTGCTCATCTCCCATATGGTCTTACCTTCGGAGGCCCACCGCAGGATCTGCAGCTCCGTCTTGGTCAGGGGCTTGCCGAGCAAACTCAAGCGTCTTCTGATAACCGTCGGCAAAACGTCCAACGGCTGAGATAACTCCTCGGGGCGATTCATTACTTTCTCCTTTTTTATATGCTGATGCGCTGTCACCCTTCGGATTCTTCCTATAGACAGCGACATAAACATTGAGCGAGGAGAGAGTTACATAACTGGCGAAATGAGAGAGCAAGGCCGAGGATAAACAGCCAAGCCCTACATGTATTTAGGCTTCTTCCCACAGCACATTCCAACGTGCCGGGGTTGAACATTTAAAAGTCTTGTATTAGTCGTCCAGCTTGGCAAAGTCACGGGCGATGTCATTACCGGTCAAGGTCGGCACCGAACCCTCTGCGGTGTTGAACATATGCAGCGCGACAAAGTGCGGGTTCTCGCCCATGTCGAACCAATGGGGCATGCCGGCGGGCACGATCAGCAGGTCGTTCTTCTCACACAGCACGCTGTAGACATAATCGCCAATGCGCAACGAGAACAATCCCTGACCAGCGATAAAGCCGTGCGCTTGATCTTCACGGCAGGTGTGCTCGCTCAGGCGTTCGGCCGGCAACGCGTCGTTCTGCGGATGAGCACCGGTCATGCTGATCACCTTGACGTGGGCGTAGCCAAGCGCCTCGATCTGCGACTGATACGCCGCAATCATCTGCGCCTCGCTGGCGCCCTTTTCCAGCGCGCCGGGCTGCCAGCGCGCAAAGCGCACGCCTTTTTCGGCCAGGGTCGACTGAATGTCGTCGAAGTGGGTCAGCACTTTGTTCGGGGTGTCGGGTGTAGTGAGGGGGTAGACAGCGACGTAGCTCATTGCACGGCTCCTTGGTTCGGCTCTTGCAATCGAAGGCCAATGATAACGGCGGCAGCCAGGGCCGCGATGCTGGCGATATTGAAGGTGAGGGACGGCCCCAGCAGATTCCAGCTATAACCGGCATACAGCGCACCCAGCGCACCACCGGTGCCGGCCAGCGCGGCGTAAAGCGCCTGGCCCTGGCCTTGCTGACGATCGCCGAAACTGCGCTGCACGAAGGCGATGGCCGCCGCATGGAAACTGCCGAACGTGGCGGCATGCAGCACTTGCGCCAACAGCAGCACCCAGAAAAATTCGGCAAACGCACCGAGCAGCAACCAGCGCAGTGCTGCCAGCAGGAAACTGGCCAGCAGCACCCGGCGCACGGAAAAGCGCGTCAGGATGCGACTCATGCCCAGGAACATCAACACCTCCGCCACCACCCCGAGCGCCCACAGCAGGCCGATCACGCCACGGCTGTAGCCCAGGTGTTCCAGGTGCAGCGTGAGGAAGGTGTAATACGGGCCGTGACTCAGCTGCATCAACGCCACACAGGCATAGAAGGCCAGCACGCCGGGACTGCGCAATTGGCGGATAAACCCGTCACCGGCCAGGCGCTTGCCGTGGCTGGCGGGCTGCGCGTTCGGCACCCACAGGCTGGCGCCGATGATACCGGCCATGATCACCACGACCACCACCGGGTAGATATCCACGCTCAGCCAGTCGAACAGGCGGCCCATGATCACGACGGTGAGGATAAAGCCGATGGAGCCCCACAAGCGTATCTGGCTATAGCGCGAGGTTTGCTGTTGCAGGTGAGCGAGGGTGATCACTTCGAACTGCGGCAGTACCGCGTGCCAGAAGAACGCGTGCAAGGCCATGACCAGGGCCAGCCAGGCGTAGCTCTTGCTGACGAAAATCAGCGAAAAACTCAACAGCGTGCACACCGCGCCAAAGCGCACGATGGCCAGGCGTCGCCCAGTGTAATCGCCCAGCCAGCCCCAGAGATTGGGCGCCACGCAGCGCATCAGCATGGGGATGGCCACCAGCTCGCCGATACGCGCGCTGGAAAAGCCCAGGTGATCGAAGTACAACGCCAGGAATGGCGCCGTCGCCCCGAGCAGGGCGAAGTAGAACAGGTAAAAGCTGGAGAGGCGCCAATAAGGGAGGGCTGTCACCTTCAGCCCTTCACAGCTGGCCCAGGACCGGCGTACTCACCTGCACATCAGCGTTTTGCCCGCGGTTGCGCAGCAGGTGGTCCATCAACACGATGGCCATCATGGCTTCGGCAATCGGCGTGGCGCGGATGCCGACGCATGGGTCGTGGCGGCCTTTGGTGATCACGTCCACCGGGTTGCCATGCACATCGATCGAGCGGCCCGGCGTGGTGATGCTCGACGTGGCCTTGAGCGCCAGGTGCGCCACGATCGGCTGGCCCGAGGAGATACCGCCGAGGATGCCGCCGGCGTTGTTGCTGAGGAAACCCTGCGGGGTCATCTCATCGCGATGCTCGGTGCCGCGTTGGGCCACACAGGCGAAACCGGCGCCGATTTCCACGCCCTTGACCGCATTGATGCTCATCAGCGCGTGGGCGAGTTCGGCGTCGAGACGGTCGAAGATCGGCTCGCCCAGGCCCGGCTTCACGCCCTCGGCTACCACGGTGATCTTGGCACCGACCGAATCCTGATCGCGGCGCAATTGGTCCATGTAGGCTTCCAGTTCCGCCACCTTGTCCGGGTCGGGGCAGAAGAAGGCGTTGTCTTCGACGCTGTCCCAGGTCTTGAACGGGATTTCAATCGGGCCGAGCTGGCTCATATAGCCACGGATGACGATGCCCTGGGTCGCCAGGTATTTCTTGGCGATGGCACCGGCCGCCACGCGCATCGCGGTTTCGCGCGCCGAGCTGCGGCCGCCGCCACGGTAGTCGCGTTCGCCGTATTTGTGATGGTAGGTGTAGTCGGCGTGGGCCGGGCGGAACAGGTCCTTGATCGCCGAGTAGTCCTTTGACTTCTGGTCGGTATTGCGGATCAGCAGGCCGATGGCGCAGCCGGTGGTGCGGCCTTCGAACACACCGGAGAGGATCTCGACTTCATCGGGTTCCTGGCGCTGGGTAGTGTGACGGCTGGTGCCGGGCTTGCGACGGTCCAGGTCACGCTGCAGGTCTTGCAGAGACAGCTCGAGGCCGGGCGGGCAGCCGTCGACAATGGCGACCAACGCCGGGCCATGGCTTTCGCCCGCGGTGGTGACAGTGAACAGCTTGCCGAAGGTATTGCCGGACATGCAGGGCGCTCCGTGAAGTCAGTTGAAACAAGTCAACCGTAATAACTTAAGGCGGCCAGTATACGCAGGCTAACCCACTAGTTCATCCTCGAAACCTTACCGGTAGACGTTGGTCCAACCGGCACCTCTCCAATGATGGCGCGATGATGCTGCGAGTTTTGCTGTTCACCCTCACCTTGTTTACCGTCGCGGCCCAGGCCGCCTCCCCTGTCGTACTCCAGCGGCCGATCAGCCTGGACACCGGCAGCGGTGAGCTGTTTGGCTCGCTGCTACTGCCGCAGTCCGAGCAACCCGTGCCGGTGGTGCTGATCATCGCCGGCTCAGGCCCCACCGACCGCAACGGCAACAGCGCCGACGGCGCGCGCAACGACAGCCTCAAGCGCCTGGCCTGGGTACTGGCCCGGCACAATATCGCCAGCGTGCGCTATGACAAACGCGGCGTGGCCGCCAGCCTTGCCGCGACCCCTGACGAGCGCAACCTGACCCTCGACGCCTACGTGTCCGACGCCGTGGCCTGGGGCAAGTTGCTCAAGGCCGACAAGCGCATGGGCCCGCTGATCGTGCTGGGCCACAGTGAGGGCGCGTTGGTCGCAGCCCTCGCCGCGCCGCAATTGAGTCCGGCCGGGGTGATTTCCCTGTCCGGCAGCGCCCGCCCGGTCGATCAAGTCATTCGCCAGCAACTGGCCGATCACCTGCCCCCGGCCCTGCTGCTGCGCAGTAACGAAATTCTCGACCACCTCAAGGCCGGCCAGGTGGACGCCGATGTGCCGCGCCCGCTGGAAGGTATTTTCCGGCCCAGCGTGCAGCCTTATCTGATCAGCCTGTTCCGCGCCGATCCGTCGGCGGCCTTTGCACGGCTGACCATGCCTGCCCTGATCATTCAGGGCACCAACGACATCCAGGTCGGCGTCGGCGATGCCCAGCAGCTGAAAAAGGCCAAGCCGGATGCGCAGTTGACGGTGATCGAAGGCATGAACCATGTCATGCGCATCGTGCCCAACAACGTCAAGCAGCAATTGGCGTCCTACAACGACCCGAAATTGCCCCTCGCCGCCGAACTGGGCGAGCGGATAGTGCGCTTCATCGACGGACTTGCTCCCCGTTAAGCGGCAATTGGCCTCCAGTCCTGAAGAAAGCGGCCGATAAGCCCAGAGTCGACCGTAAAAAGACGGTCGGCTCGCAGGGCTTGGACAGGATCGCGCCGCATGACAACCACTGAAGCAACCCCAGAAACCACCGCCGATACCCCGGCAGAAACCGAGGCCGCCGCAGCAGCGGCGCTGCCCTGGGCGGACGTGCACGCCGAACATTTCAAGATGCTGCGCCTCGCTCCGTTGGCCACCGACCGTGCGACCGGCGCGCGGCCATTGCGCTTTGTGCAATTCGGTTATGCCGAGCGCCATGACTCGCATCACAGCCTGTTGCGCATGGTCATCCAATTGCCCGGCCAGCGCGTACGCCGCGAGCAGAACCAGCTGGATATCTGGGTGGATCACGATAAACATCGCGTGCACTTCGGCCCGGGTAACAGCCTGGAAATCGAACCGGTCAACCGCGGTCTCGGCCGTTTCCTGGTCGCCCAGGCCGCTGCCTGGGCCAAGAAAAAATGGTCACACTACCGCGTCGACGGCGTGGACCTGGCCAACAAGGACGCGCTCAACGAAGCCACGCGCCTGCGCCGCGATCACTTCCTGCGCATCCAGGGTTTTGACGTGGCCTACGCCGACGTACAACACCTCAAGGGTAACGTGCAGCCGGGCAAGGTCAGCGAGGTGCTGGACAGTTGGAACACCGAGAAGGTGCAATTCGTCGAAATCCTCGAAGCCGCGCAGATGCTGCAACAGGCCGAGCACAACCTGGCCGAGCACGAAGTGAGACTGCGCAAGGAAGAGGAAAAGGTCACCAAGTTCAAGCGCGAGGACAGCGGGTTGCGCTTCACCATCACCTGCCTGGTGGCGTTTACCGTGTTTCAGGCGGGACTGTTGATCTGGATCGCCACGCACCGCTAGCAGGTGAAATGCGATCAACCTGTGGGAGGGGGCTTGCTCCCGATAAGGGTGTGTCAGTACTGCATCTGTAGCTGACACACCGCTATCGGGAGCAAGCCCCCTCCCACATTGACCACATGGCTCCCGTTATACCCTGGCGGCAAACACCGCCTGATGTTCCCTGCACTGCTCAGCCGTGAGCATGAACACCCCATGCCCACCGCGCTGGAAGTCCAGCCAGGCAAAGTCCACTTCCGGGTACAGCGCCTCGACGTGTACCTGGCTGTTGCCCACTTCGACAATCAGCAACCCCTTCTCGGTCAGGTGGTCCGCTGCTTCGGCCAGCATCCGCCGTACCAGGTTCAAGCCATCATCGCCGCAGGCCAGGCCCAGCTCGGGTTCGTGCTGGTATTCATCCGGCATGTCGGCGAAATCTTCGGCATCCACGTAAGGCGGGTTCGACACGATCAAATCGAAGCGTTGCCCCGGCAGGCCTTCAAAGCCGTCGCCCTGCACCGTATACACGCGCTCATCGACGCCATGCCGCTCGATGTTCTGGTTGGCCACTTCCAGGGCTTCGAAGGACAAGTCGCCCAGCACCACCTCGGCGTCCGGGAACTCGTAGGCACAGGCGATGCCGATGCAACCGGAGCCGGTGCACAGGTCCAGAATGCGCGCCGGCGGCTGGGCCAGCCAGGGTTCAAAGCGGTTTTCGATCAGCTCGCCAATCGGCGAACGCGGAATCAGCACGCGTTCATCGACAATGAACGACATGCCGCAGAACCAGGCTTCTTTCAGCAAGTAGGCGGTGGGAATACGCTCATGGATGCGACGATGCAGTAAACGCTGCACATGGGAGATCTCCTCTTCTTCCAGATTGCAGTCCAAGTAGCTGTCGGCAATTTCCCACGGCAGATGCAGGGCGCCGAGCACCAGTTGCCGGGCTTCGTCCCAGGCATTGTCGGTGCCATGGCCAAAAAACAGGTCTTCCCCATGGAAACGGCTGACAGCCCAACGGATATGGTCGCGCAAGGTGCGCAGGCGGGAAGTGATCACGGGGGCAGACTCCTGGAAAAAACGACTGGCGATTCTAACAGCGTTCACCTGTACCGACGATGTACGAAACGCCTTTGCCATACGTCGGATTTCATCCAAATTGCCACCATTGGGTTAAACAACTCACCCACTTGACAGGGCTGCACGTCAACAACGGCGTACCTTACGATGGTAGCGATTCACAGAACCGCTCAGCCAGTGGACAATGTCACAAAAGCCCCCCTGACAGGAGCCCCAGAATGTCCGTTCCAAAGACGATGTTTCAACTCAGCGGTCGTGGTTACGCAGCTGCCAACCTTGCCCATGCGACGCTCGTGATCATCGACGCCCAGAAGGAGTACCTCAGCGGCCCACTCGCCCTCTCGGGCATGGACGCGGCGGTCGGCAACATCAAGCAACTGGTGGCCGCTGCGCGCAACGCCGGGCGGCCGATCGTGCATGTGCGTCACCTGGGTACCGTGGGCGGCCTGTTCGATCCCCAAGGCGAGCGCGGCGAATTCATCCCCGGCCTGGAACCTGAAGGCGACGAAACCATCATCGGCAAGCTGCTACCCAGCGCCTTCCACGGCACCGGCCTGGAAAAACACCTGCAGGACCTGGGTTCGCTGGACCTGATCGTCTGCGGTTTCATGAGCCACTCCAGCGTCAGCACCACGGTGCGCGCCGCCAAGAACCTCGGCTTTCGCTGCACCCTGGTGGAAGATGCCTGCGCCACCCGCGATTTGCCCTACAAAGGCGGCGTGCTCAGTGCCGAGCATGTGCAGCAAACCGAAATGGCCATCATGGCTGACAACTTCGCCACCCTCGCGTTGACCAAAGATCTGATCTGATCGTCTCTGGGATGAGCGGTGCGCCCTGTTGACTGCCCCGCTCATCCGCAAAACGTGTTCATTTCGCGCATTTACCCCGGGCACAGGAACAACCTGTGTATCTTCCGGTCGAAGGGCCGATACCCTGGAGGAAAGGTCGGAATGAAGATATCCGATGGTTTTGATGCTCGTCGCTTGCGCCCCAAGGGCCCGAGCAACTGGCGTCTGCGCCTGGTGGCGGGCATTGCCGCGCTGCTGGCGATTGTAGGTGTGGCGCTGGCGGGCGCGGGTGGCGCCGGCCTGTTTGGGCATTCGCCAGCACTGGGCGAGCTGAATGCCAGCCCTGGCGGCTCGGCGATCCTGCTGGGCATCGGCCTGCTGGTGGTGTGGCTGGGCGTGTGGTTGTGGCGCCGCAGCCGGCGCAGAATGCGCCAGCCGCTGTCGTTGAACATCGCTTCGCACCTGATGAAAAAACACGACTGATGGCGCTTGGATAGCATTTGCTGCGCCCTGTCCGCCGCGATTTAGGTAAACTGCCCGCCCTTCGCGGAGGCTGACATGCAAGACGACGATTTTTCCCTGTTCAAGAACGAGCTGCGCGGCGTCAAGCCGATCAAGCACGACCGCGCCGACACCGGCAAACCCAAGGCTGATCGGGCGCAGATCGCCAAGCTGCGCCAGGCCGCGACCGTGCGCACCGATGCCACCACCGTGGATGGCTTGTCGGACCAGTTCGTGATCGACGTAGGCCCCGAAGACGAGCTGATGTGGGCGCGTGATGGGGTACAGGAAAGCCAGATGCGCAAGCTCAAGGCCGGCCAGATCCCGTTCGAAGGCAGCCTCGACCTGCATGGCATGACCGTGGAAAAAGCCCGCGAAACACTGTGGGCCTTCCTTGCCGAAGCCACCAAGTTCGAAATCCGCTGCGTGCGCGTCACCCATGGCAAGGCCGTGCGACTGGACGGCAAGCGGCCGATGATCAAGAGCCACGTCAACACCTGGCTGCGCCAGCACGCCCAGGTCCTTGGCTTTACCTCGTGCCAGGCCCGCCACGGTGGCGCCGGCGCGGTGTATGTAATGCTCAAGCGCACCATGATGGAAGGCCGCGACGAGTAACAAGTGCCATCGTCAGGCTTGCAGCGATGTGTCCGCCCCCGTAACCTTGCGCTTTGCGAAAATCCCACAGGTAGTTTCATGTCCCTGGAACAGAATTACACAGAGATTCTCGGCCAACTCGGCGAGGACATCTCCCGTGAGGGCCTGCTCGACACGCCAAAGCGTGCCGCCAAGGCGATGCAGTACCTCTGCCGCGGTTACGAACAAACGTTGGAAGAAGTCACCAACGGTGCCTTGTTCAGCTCCGACAACAGCGAAATGGTGCTGGTCAAGGACATCGAGTTGTACTCGCTGTGCGAACACCACCTGCTGCCGTTTATCGGCAAGGCTCACGTTGCCTACATCCCGAGCGGCAAAGTGCTGGGGCTGTCGAAGGTCGCGCGGATCGTCGACATGTATGCGCGTCGCCTGCAGATCCAGGAAAACCTCAGCCGCCAGATCGCTGACGCGGTGCTGCAAGTGACCGGCGCCCTGGGCGTGGCGGTGGTGATTGAAGCCAAGCACATGTGCATGATGATGCGCGGTGTGGAAAAACAGAACTCGTCGATGATCACGTCGGTGATGCTCGGTGAGTTCCGCGAAAACGCGGCCACCCGCAGCGAATTTCTCAGCCTGATCAAGTAAGTGGTTGTGTAGGAAAAGCCGGCGTTCATCGCCGGTTTTTTTTCGCCTGCAGAATTCAGGTAAGCTGCGACCCCTTCTTCATGGGCAAGAGGCTTTCAGCCATGTTCGTCAAAGCACTTCGAGTGGGCCTCGGCCAGATCATCATCGCCGGCGACTTCCTGACCCGTCCGCGCAAAAAGCAGCGCCCGGCCGAACAACAGGCCAAGGTCAACGCAGCCGCCAAGGACCTGACCCTGTATCAGTTCCACGCCTGCCCTTTCTGCGTGAAAACCCGCCGCACCCTGCATCGCCTGAATGTGCCGGTCGCACTCAAGGACGCCAAGAACAACGAGCACGACCGCCAGACCCTGCTGGAGCAAGGCGGCAAGATCAAAGTGCCGTGCCTGCGCATCGAGGAAAACGGCCAGACCACCTGGATGTATGACTCCAAGGTCATCATCGACTACCTGGACAAACGCTTCGCCGCGATCTGAATGTCATGTGGGAGGGGGCTTGCTCTCGATAGCGGTGTAATAGTCAGCAATTTTTTGACTGACAGACCGCTATCGGGAGCAAGCCCCCTCCCACATTGGACCTGCGGCGCTTGGGCTGGATCATCCGGCACCCAGGACCAGAAAGGCCTGTTTTCCGGCATTTCCTGAAGAAACCGGCTCAACCTGTGGGAGGGGGCTTGCTCCCGATAGCGGTGTGCCAGTCAGCAATGTTTCAACTGACCGACCGCTATCGGGGGCAAGCCCCCTCCCACATTTAGTTTGGTGCTGACATATCCAGGTCCAGCAGCGCCGAGCCCAGGCACTTGCCGTGGGCATCCAGCGCCAGCGAACGCGTGACGCCGCCGCGCAAAATGCCCGGCAGCACGAAGTTCAGCGCCTGTACGTTGGGCAATGCGTAACGTTGCACCGGCGCAGCGCCAGGCTCCAGCAGGTCTGCGAAAAACGCGGCGACGCGCTCGGCGGTCAGCTGTTCACACAGCAACGGGTAATCCTCGGCGCGATAAGCAATGATCGAGATGTTCGACGTATCGCCCTTATCCCCGGTGCGGGAGTGGGCCAGTGAATGCAACTTCATGCTTCTATCCTCGGTTTGACCCTGTCACGAGGCAGCAGCAACGACGCCACCGCCACCACCTGGCGCACGCTCTTGCTCGCCCCGCCGCCGCCAGCGGGGCCGTTGGTGTAGAGGGTTTCCACTTCATTACCGATGCGCACGGCGTCGCTGCGTTCTTCACACCGGGCGGCGACCCGCAGGCGCACTTCCCAAGGCTCGGCATTGCTGCGCGGGCCATGCAAGGCATCTATGCCGATCAACTCGGCGCGCACTTCCTGCATCTTCACACCGGTCAGTTCCAGACGCTTGAGCACCACCTCGCGCGCCAGTTGCGCGCGTGCGACAGCGCCCGGGCCGCCGTAGGACATCTGCCCCTCACCGATCCAACCGTCAAGATAACCGACGCTGACTTTCAGCTGTTCGGGCCGCGCCCGCCCTTTGGCGCCGTGGGCACGCACCCGATCAACGCCCTCCTCGACAAACCCCACCTGTGAAAAATCGGCCGTGACGTCCGGGGTCAAATACGCTTGCGGGTCGTGCACTTCGTAGATCAGTTGTTCGCTGCAGGTGGCGCGGTTGACCTGCCCTCCAGAGCCCGCGACCTTGGTGATCAAGGCAGTGCCGTCGGCGGCGATCTCGGCCAACGGAAAGCCCAGGCGCGCCAAGTCATCCACATCCTTGAGGCCTGGGTCCGCAAAATAACCGCCGCTGACCTGCCCGGCACATTCGAGCAAGTGCCCGACCAGGGTGCCCTTGCCCAGGCGCTGCCAATCGTCGGCGGCCCAGCCGAATTCGAACATCTGCGGCGCGAGAAACAATGACGGGTCGGCCACACGCCCGGTAATCACCACATCGGCGTCGGCGCGCAGGGCTTCAATAATGCCGTCCACGCCCAGGTAGGCATTCGCCGAAATCAGCCGTTCACCCAGTGCGCCCAGGGTCTGGCCGTTGTCCAGCAACTGCTCGGGCTGCAACGCCGCCAGCACGTCATCGCCCACCACGGCCACCACCTTGAGGTTCGCCCCCAGTTCACGGGCGATGCGCCGCACTTCGACGGCGGCCGACACCGGGTTGGCCGCGCCCATATTAGTGATCACGCGCAAACGACGGCGGCCCTCATGCAACCCGACAAAGGGCAGCACCCGGCGCATGCGCTCACTCAACAAAGGGTCATAGCCGCCTGCCGGATCGCTGATGCGCGCCTGTTGGGCCAGGGCGATGGTGCGTTCGGCCAGGCATTCGAACACCAGATAATCCAGGTCGCCCTGTTCGGCCAGTTCCACGGCGGGTTCGATACGGTCACCGGAGTAGCCGGCACCGGCACCGATGCGCAAGGTTTTCATCTCAGATAACTCCCAGGAGCAGCGCGGTCAGGGTCATCAACACCGACGCGGCGAACAGAAAAGGAATGGTGAAGCGCTGGTGATCGGCCAGCTCGATCTTGCACAGGCCCACCAACAAGAAAGTCGCGGGGGTCAACGGGCTGACCGGAAAGCCCGTGGTGTGCACGCCCAGTAACGAGGCCTGGGCCACTTGCAGCGGGTCGACACCCAGCGCCTTGCCAACTTCGGCAATCACCGGCATCACGCCGAAATAGTAGGAATCGGGGTCGAACAGCATGCTCAACGGCATGGAAATGAAGCCCACCACCGCAGGGATCAACTTGCCATGACCCGCAGGAATCTGCGCCACCGCCACTTCGGCAATCGCCTTGAGCATGCCGGTGCCTTGCATGATGCCGGTGAACACGCCGGCGGCAAGCAGGATGCTGGCCATGGTCAGGGCGGTTTTCGCATGGGCGTCGATACGGGCGCGCTGGGCGTCGACGTTGGGGTAGTTGATACACAGCGCCACCACGGTGCCGAGCATGAACATCACCACCGGGTCGACCCAGCCGGCGATCATCACCACCATCACCAGCACAGTGAGGATCAGGTTGACCCAGAACAACCGTGGCCGACGCAGCTGGATATCGGCGTCACTGAGCACCCGTTGCGGCACCGCGTCCACGCTGGAGCCGGCCCCCAGGCCCAGGCGTTTTTCTTCACGGTGGCCCAGCCACCAGGCGCAGGCGAACACAAAGATCAGCCCGACGATCTGCACTGGAATCAACGGTTGGAACAGGTCCGCCACCGGCACATGCAGGGCGGCCGACGAGCGCAGCACCGGGCCGGTCCACGGCAGGAAATTGACCCCGGCCGCCATGGCACAGACACACGCCAGAATGCGTTTGTCGATGCCCAGCCGCGTATACAGCGGCAGCATCGCCGGCACCGTCACCAGGAAGGTCACCGCGCCGGACCCGTCCAGGTGCACCAGCAGCGCCAGGGTCGCAGTACCGACGACAATTCGCGTAGGACGCGTCCCTACCGTGCGCAGAATCCGCTCGATGATCGGGTCGAGCATGCCGGCATCGGTCATGATCCCGAAAAACAGAATGGCGAACACAAACATGCCCACCACGGGGGCGACGTTCTTGATGCCGGTGATGATGAAGGCGCTGGTTTGCAGACCGAAGCCACCGAGCAACGCGGCGATGATCGGCAGGGCGATCAGCGCCACCAGCGGCGAGAGGCGCTTGCTCATGACGGCAGCAAGCAGACACAGAATGGTAATGACACCCAGGGTAGCGAGCATGGGTTACTCCAGAGCGGCCTTGATGGGCCGGTTATTGTTTTCCCTGGAGTATTGGAATCAGGTTAGGCTTTGTAAATTGGAATATTCAGGCACCGGTGTTCGAAAAAACAAAATGAAGCCGCCCGTATGAAAAACAGCATCCAACACATTCAGGCGTTCCTCGCCGTTGCTCGCACGGGCAGCTTTACCAAGGCCGCCAGCGAGCTGAACCTGTCCCCCTCGGCGCTGACCGTGCAGGTGCAACAACTGGAAGAGTGGCTGGGCGTCGCCCTGCTCGACCGCAGCCCGCGCCATGTGGCTATCACCGCCGCCGGCCACGACGCGCGTGGCCCCATGGAAAAACTGCTGCTGGACCTGGACAACATCGTCACCGGCTCGCGCGATCTCGCGGCCCTGCGCCGCGGCGTCGTTACGATCGCCGCCCTGCCCTCGGTGTGCGCCGGCAGCCTGCCGCCGGTGTTGCGCCTGTTTCGCGAACGCTTCGCCGGGATCGAAGTGCGCCTGCATGACCTGGTGGCCCACCGCATCCAGGCCCAGGTGCGTTCCGGCGAGGTGGACTTCGGTATCGGCGTGCGCGCGCGCCTGAGCCACGGCCTGGACTTCGTGCCGGTCCTCAATGACCGGCTCTGCGCGTTCGTGCCGCTGGGTCACGCCCTCGCCCACCACCGGCAGCTGACCCTGGAACAACTGGCGGACCAGCCGATCATCCTCACCGGCCGCGACAGCAGCGTGCGCGAACAGGTGGATGCGTTGTTCGATGAAACGCGGCTGACGCTGAATGCGGGCATGGAGGCTAACTATATGTCCACGGTGCTGGCTCTGGTGCGCCAGGGATTGGGGATCAGCGTGCTGCCGGAGTCGGCGGCGGACAGCCTGGAGGGGTTGAAGCGGATCCACATCGACCATCCCGGGGTGAACAGGGAGATCGGCTTGATCAGTCGTAGCGGGATGGCATTGAGCCCGGCGGCGCAGCGCTGCTTTGAACTGCTCACTGAAGAATTATCTGACACACCATCGGGCTAAATGTGGGAGGGAGCTTGCCCCCCTCCCACATTCGAATGGTGGCTCAGCCCAGCATCGCCACATGGTTTGGATGACTGGCCACGCGCTGCAACCATGCCTGCACCGCCGGATAAGGCGCCAGGTCAAAACCCCCTTCATGGGCCACATGGGTGTAGGCATACAACGCGATATCGGCAATCGAATACTGCTCGCCCACCAGATACGGCGTGGCTTGCAGTTGACGTTCCATGACCTTCAGTGCCTTGTAACCGCCCTTGTGGGTGGTCTTGTATTCTTCAAGGCGATCCTGCGGCATGTTCAGGTAAAACTGAATGAACCGCGCCACCGCAATATACGGCTCGTGGCTGTATTGCTCGAAGAACTGCCACTGCAACACCTGGGTGCGCAAGCGCGGCTCACTGGGTAAAAACTCGCTGCCATCGGCGAGGAAGTTGAGGATCGCGTTGGACTCCCACAGGCAGGTACCGTCTTCCAGTTCCAGCACCGGGATCTTGCCGTTGGGGTTCTTGGCAAGAAATTCAGGGGTTTGGGTGTCACCCTTGAGAATATCGATATCGATCCATTGGTACGGGATGCCCAACAGGCTGAGCATCAATTTGACCTTGTAGCAATTGCCCGATCTGTAATCGCCATAAACCTTGTACATGGGCTCCCCTTATGCCGCTTCGCGCGCTCTGAGCGAACGCTTGAGCCATCAAAGTGCGGGTATCGAGGGATTGTTTCAAGGCGTGGGGCAGAATAAATCTGGCGCACGCGCTGGAAGCAGCCTTTCATCCCTTTCCGTCAAGATAATCGAAAACATTATTTGCTTTATTTGTATACAAAAGCATAATTCGCTTCGTGCGAGTTCCTGACCTAATGGTCAACAAAACCCGCCAGTACCTCAAAGCGCTGTTGCCCACTCATGTGACCGGCGCTGGAAATAACAATAAAACGATTGAGGAGTACTCGCTGTGGATAGCCGCAAAACCGAAGCCCCTATGTTGGATCTAGCCGCGCCCCAAGGCGGCTGGCTGGAACGCCTGTTCAAACTGCGTTTGCATGGCACCACAGTGAAGACCGAGCTGATCGCCGGCCTCACGACGTTCATCACCATGGCCTACATCATCTTCGTCAACCCCAACATTATGGCCGACGCTGGCATCGATCACGGCGCGGCCTTCGTCGCCACCTGCATCGCTGCCGCGCTGGGTTGCCTGTTGATGGGCCTGTACGCCAACTGGCCGGTGGGCCTGGCGCCGGGCATGGGCTTGAACGCGTTTTTCACCTACACCGTGGTCGGCACCATGGGCTACCACTGGGAAACTGCGCTGGGTGCGGTGTTTATCTCGGGCGTGCTGTTCATGGGCCTCACCTTGTCCCGCGTGCGCGAATGGCTGCTCAACAGCATTCCGGTGAGCCTGCGCCACGCCATGGGCGCGGGTGTCGGCTTGTTTCTCGGGGTGATCGGCCTGAAGACCGCCGGCATTATCGTCGACAGCCCCGCCACGCTGATCAAGCTCGGTTCGCTGCACGAGCCCTCGCCCCTGCTGGCAGCGGTGTGCTTCCTGCTGATTGCGATCCTCAGCTACCACCGCGTGTTCGGCGCGATCCTCATCAGCATTATCGCCGTGACCCTGGCCGGCTGGGGCCTGGGCCTGGTGCACTACAACGGCATTCTCTCCACCCCGCCCAGCCTTGCGCCGACCTGGATGGCCATGGACGTCAAGGGTGTGTTCAATGTCAGCATGATCAGCGTGGTATTTGCCTTTCTTTTTGTACACATGTTCGACACTGCCGGTACACTGATGGGCGTTGCGCAACGGGCCGGGCTGGTCAATGCCGACGGCAAGATCGATAACCTGTCCCGTGCGTTGAAAGCCGACAGCGCCTCCAGCGTGTTCGGGGCCATGGTCGGCGTGCCGCCCGTGACCAGCTACGTGGAAAGCGCCGCCGGGGTGGCTGCCGGCGGGCGCACCGGGCTGACGGCGGTGACGGTGGGTATTTTGTTCGTGGCGGCGATGTTTTTTGCGCCGCTGGCGGGCATGATTCCAGCCTATGCCACGGCGGGCGCGTTGATTTACGTGGCGATGCTGATGATGGCGAGCATGGCGCATATCAATTGGGACGAGGCCACCGACAGCATTCCGGCCATCGTCACGGCGATCATGATGCCGCTGACCTTCTCGGTGGCCGACGGCATCGCGCTGGGCTTTATCACCTATGTCGCGCTGAAGGCCGGCACCGGTAAGCACAAGGAAATTTCCGTCAGCCTGTGGGTGCTGTGCGTGATTTTTATCGCCAAGTTCGCCTTCCTGTAAGGCCCCACGGCTGCACCGCGCCTCACCCCGTCGGGTGGGGCTTTTGTACGATTGGAGGACTGCAATGAACCTGGAAACCTGGCTGCTGTTCAGCGGCGCGGCGCTGGTGGTGATCCTGATCCCTGGCCCTCTTTCGCTGCTGATGATCAGCAACAGCTTGAACTACGGCCTGCGCCGTTCGTACCCGGCGTTCCTGGGCGGGGTATTTGCTTCGATCTGCCTGCTGAGCGCCTCGGCCTTGGGCCTTGGCGCGTTGTTGCTGGCGTCCGAGCAAGTGTTCAGCGCGCTGAAAATCGTCGGCGCGATGTACTTGTTTTACCTGGCTTGGCAGAGCTGGCAGCAATCACGTCGGCCGGCCGAGGGTGCTGATGTGCCACAAGTGGCGTCGACCCCACATTTTCGCGTGCTGTTCGGTCGCGCCTTTGTGCTGGGGGCCAGCAACCCCAAGGACATTCTGTTCTTTGCCGCCTTCCTGCCGCAATTTCTCAGCGCGGATCAGGCATTCCTGCCGCAACTGTTGACCATGATCGCCACCTGGACCGTGCTCGACCTGCTGTGCAAGCTTGGTTACGGCCTGGGTGCGCAGAGCGCCGCGCGGTATTTGCGTAGCGGCTCGGGCCAGAGCTGGTTCAACCGCATCAGCGCCGCCTTGTTCGGCTGCGCCGGCGTGGCCTCGCTGATCAAGGCTCGAGCGCCACTGGGTTGAACGCACGGCCGAAAAAAAGCCCGCAGTGTGGGCGGGCAAAAAACCAACGAAGAGCTTGGGGGTATGAAGCGAGGTGACGCTCAGCTACCGCGATAGGTCGAATAGCTGTAAGGCGAAATCAGTAACGGGACATGGTAGTGATCCTGCTCGGCGCTGATGCCGAACCGCAGCACTACCACATCGAGGAAAGCCGGCTCCGGCAACTGCACGCCACGGGCGCGGTAATAGTCGCCGGCGCTGAACTGCAATTGATAGACACCGCTGCGGTAGTCGTCGCCCTGCAGCAACGGTGCGTCGCAGCGACCGTCGTCGTTGGTCACGGCGGTGGCGACCAGCGTTAGTTGCGCGCCGTCGATGCGGTATAGCTCAACCTTGATTGTGCTGCCGGGGCAGCCGTGCGCGGCATCCAAAACGTGTGTGGTCAAACGTCCCATGGCGTTTATGCGCCTCCCGAAGTCAGTCATAAAGAACCCGCACTCTTTCAGGGCATCGAAAAAGCCGGTGAGAGCTGATTAAGACATTTTTCAAAAAAATTGTACACAATAAATTCAACAGACTTTAAACCTCTGTAGGAGCGAGCTTGCTCGCGAAAAAGCTCAACGCCAACGCAAAGTTCCAGGTAGAAAAGTGGCGCACTCAGGCTTTTCGCGAGCAAGCTCGCTCCTACAGTGAATTTTTTTGTGGTTAGCTGACCGGTTAGGCAAGTTTCTTGCAACGGCCCTGCAAAGATACCTGCAGAAAAAATGCAGAAATGCAGGCTTACAAAGTGAGCAATAAGTTGTATACAATCACTCATCGCTGTGACGCCACCCAGTCTTTCCGCTGCCCGGCCGCCACACACACTTGCTACCACGAACAAGAAGGAAGACTGCAGTGAGCGCTGACTACCCACGCGACCTGATCGGTTACGGCAGTAACCCTCCTCACCCCCACTGGCCGGGCAATGCACGCATCGCGCTGTCGTTCGTACTCAATTACGAAGAAGGCGGCGAGCGCAATATCCTGCATGGCGATAAAGAGTCCGAAGCCTTCCTCTCGGAAATGGTCTCGGCGCAACCGCTGCAGGGCGCGCGCAACATGAGCATGGAGTCGCTGTACGAATACGGTAGCCGTGCCGGGGTGTGGCGCATCCTCAAGCTGTTCAAGGAATTCGACATCCCGCTGACCATCTTCGCCGTGGCCATGGCCGCCCAGCGCCATCCGGACGTGATCCGCGCCATGGTTGCCGCCGGCCACGAGATCTGCAGCCACGGTTACCGCTGGATCGACTACCAGTACATGGACGAGGCCCAGGAACGCGAGCATATGCTCGAAGCGATCCGCATCCTCACCGAGCTGACCGGTGAACGCCCGCTGGGCTGGTACACCGGCCGCACCGGCCCCAACACGCGGCGCCTGGTGATGGAGGAAGGCGGCTTCCTGTATGACTGCGACACCTACGACGACGACCTGCCCTACTGGGAACCCAACACGCCCACCGGCAAGCCGCATCTGGTGATCCCTTATACCCTGGACACCAATGACATGCGCTTCACCCAGGTGCAGGGTTTCAACAAGGGCGACGACTTTTTCGAGTACCTCAAGGACGCCTTCGACGTGCTCTATGCCGAAGGGGCCGAGGCGCCGAAGATGCTGTCCATCGGTCTGCACTGCCGCCTGATCGGGCGCCCGGCGCGCCTGGCTTCGTTGAAGCGCTTTATCGAGTACGCCAAAAGCCACGAACAGGTGTGGTTCACCCGCCGCGTCGACATCGCCCGGCACTGGCAGCACACCCACCCCTGCACGGGAGCGGCGAAATGACTGCGTTCCAAACCCTTGAACCGTCGAGCCTGAGCCGCGATGAATTTGTCGCCGCCTTCGCCGATATCTACGAACATTCGCCATGGGTGGCCGAAAAGGCCTTCGACCTGGGCCAGGATGCGTCGATCGACCAGATCGAAACCCTGCACCAGCGCATGAGCGATATCCTGTTGAGCGCCGATCATGCCAGCCAGTTGGCACTGATCAACGCTCACCCGGACCTGGCCGGCAAAGCCGCCGTCCAGGGCCAGCTTACCGCCGCCAGCACTGGAGAACAGGCTGGCGCCGGTATACACCAATGCACGGCCGAAGAGTTCTCGCGCTTCACCGAGCTGAACGAGGCCTACAAGGCCAAGTTCAAGTTTCCCTTCATCATGGCGGTAAAAGGCAGCAACCGGCACCAGATCCTGGCCGCGTTCGAAACGCGCATTCACAACTCGGTTGAAGCCGAGTTCAACTGCGCGCTGGCCGAGATCAACAAGATCGCGTTGTTCCGATTACTGACCCTCTGAATGACCATCCCCAGCCACTCTATCCAAGGCAGACAAGAAGAATGAAAGCGCAACCCGTACCTTTCGAGAAGTTCGTCAACCTCGCCGACGCCCGCCTGGGCACCAAGATCATCGAAGTCACCGATGACTGGTTCGCCGACGCCAACCGCCTGTTCCAGCCGACCCCGGCCGTGTGGAAGGAGGGCGTTTTCGATGACAACGGCAAGTGGATGGACGGCTGGGAGTCACGCCGCAAGCGCTTCGAAGGCTACGACAGCGCGGTGATCCGCCTGGGCGTGCCGGGCTCGATCAAGGGCGTGGACATCGATACCTCATTCTTCACCGGCAACTACCCGCCGTCGGCCTCCCTGGAAGCCTGCTTCCTCGCCTCGGGCGAGCCGGATGCCAACACCCAGTGGGTGGAAGTGCTGTCGGCCGTCGAGCTGCAAGGCAACAGCCACCATTACCACGAAATCCACAACGCGCAGGCGTTCAGCCATCTGCGGTTCAACATCTACCCGGATGGCGGCGTGGCCCGTCTGCGTGTGTACGGTGTGCCATTCCGCGACTGGTCTGCGGTGGGCGACAACGAACAGGTCGACCTGGCAGCGGCCTTGAACGGGGGGCGTGCGCTGGCCTGCTCCGATGAACACTTCGGGCGCATGAGCAACATCCTCAACCCCGGCCGTGGCATCAACATGGGCGATGGTTGGGAAACCGCACGTCGCCGTACGCCGGGCAATGACTGGGTGATCGTCGCGCTGGGCCACCCTGGCGAAATCGAGAAAATCATCGTCGACACCCTGCACTTCAAGGGCAACTACCCGGACACCTGCTCGATCCAGGGCGCGTTCGTCAAGGGCGGCACCGACAGCCAGATCGAGACCCAATCGCTGTTCTGGCGTGAACTGCTGCCGGCACAGAAACTGGAAATGCACGCCGAACACACCTTCGCCGAGCAGATCAAGGCGCTGGGGCCGATTACCCACATCCGCTTGAACGTGTTCCCGGATGGGGGCGTGAGTCGCCTGCGGGTGTTGGGCAAGGTAGCCAAATAAGCGAACCAAGAGCGGACGCAGAGCGTCCAGGGCAGCGTTCCCACGCAGAGCGTGGGAACGATCCAACTGAAAAGAAGACAGCCATGCGCACACTGACGATCGAACCCCTGACCAAAGAAGCCTTCGCCCCCTTCGGAGACGTTATCGAAACCGATGGCAGCGATCACTTCATGATCAACAACGGGTCGACCATGCGCTTTCACAAACTGGCGACGGTCGAAACAGCACAGCCTGAAGACCACGCCATCATCAGCATCTTCCGCGCCGACGCGCAGGACATGCCGCTGACCGTGTGCATGCTGGAGCGACACCCGTTGGGCAGCCAGGCCTTCATTCCGCTGCTCGGCAACCCCTTTCTGATCGTGGTCGCGCCACTTGGCGATGCACCTGTATCAGGCTTGGTCCGCGCCTTCGTCACCAACGGCAGGCAGGGCATCAATTACCATCGCGGCGTCTGGCACCACCCGGTGCTGACGATCGAAAAGCGGGATGACTTCCTGGTGGTTGATCGCAGTGGCACAGGCAATAACTGCGATGAGCATTTTTTCAAAGAGGATGAGCGGTTGATCCTCGCCCCCCACCAATAAGAGAAGGTCTGATCACCCGACAACAAGGGCGACAGGCGAGAGGTAAAGACTGTGGAAGCACATTTGATGGAATGGCTGAACCTGAGCGTGCGCTGGGTTCACATGATCACCGGCGTCGCCTGGATCGGCGCTTCTTTCTACTTCGTCTGGCTGGAAAACAACCTCAATCGCGTCAACCCCAAGAGCGGCCTGGCCGGTGACTTGTGGGCGATCCACGGTGGCGGCATCTACCACCTGGAAAAATACAAACTGGCCCCGCCGACCATGCCGGACAACCTGCACTGGTTCAAATGGGAAGCCTATTTCACCTGGATGTCGGGCATTGCGCTGCTGTGCGTGGTGTTCTACTGGAATCCGACCTTGTACCTGCTCGCCCCCGGCAGCAGCCTGAGCGGCACCGAAGGCGTCTTGCTGGGCATCGGCTCACTGTTCGTCGGCTGGTTCGTCTACTCGTTTCTTTGCGACTCGGCCCTGGGCAAACGCCCTGCCCTGCTCGGCTTGATCCTGTTCGTGCTGTTGATTGCAGCGGCCTACGGCTTCAGCAAGGTGTTCAGCGGCCGTGGCGCCTACCTGCATGTGGGTGCGGTGATCGGCACGATCATGGTCGGCAACGTGTTCCGCATCATCATGCCCGCCCAGCGCGCGCTGGTGGCGGCCATCGCCGAGAACCGCACACCCGACCCGGCGCTGCCGGCCAAGGGTTTGCTGCGCTCACGGCACAACAACTACTTCACCTTGCCGGTGCTGTTCATCATGATCAGCAACCACTTCCCGAGCACCTATGGCAGCCACTACAACTGGCTGATCCTGGCCGGGATCGCCGTGGCGGCAGTGTTGGTGCGCCACTACTTCAACACCCGGCATAACAGCCAGAAGTATGCGTGGACCTTGCCGGTGGGTGCGCTGGCGATGATCAGCCTGGCCTACGTGACCGGGCCCACGCCGGCGCCGGAAGTGGCCAAGGCACCGACGGCGATCGAGTACCAGCCGTTGCCGGAAACTGCCCTGGGCGGCGGCGTGAAACCGGCTGCGCCTGCAGCCCCGGCAGCTGAACCGGCACCTGCCCAAGCCAGCACCGACTTTGGCCAGGTGCACCATGTGATCGAGCAGCGTTGCACCGTCTGCCATTCGGCCAAGCCCACCAGCCCGCTGTTCAGCACCGCACCGGCCGGGGTGATGTTCGACACGCCGGCGCAGATCCAGCAACAGGCGGCGCGCATTCAGGCGCAGGCCGTGGCCAGCCAGATCATGCCGCTGGGCAACATCACCCAGATGACCCAGCAGGAGCGGGATTTGATTGGCACCTGGATCAACCAGGGGGCGCGTACCAACTGATTGATTCACAGAGATCCAATGTGGGAGGGGGCTTGCTCCCGATGGCGGTGGCTCAGTCACAGATACTTTGAATGACACACCGCTATCGGGAGCAAGCCCCCTCCCACAGGTGGACTGCCGTGTTTTGAAGATCGCGTTCCACACAACACAAAAATAAAAAGATCCGAGGTGTTGCATGTCCCAGTTAGAAACGCAGAACCCTGCCGCACCCGCCATGGTGCGGCTGCCCCTCTTGCAACTGATTCTGGTAGGCCTGCAACACGTCTTGCTGATGTACGGCGGTGCTGTCGCCGTGCCCCTGATCATTGGCCAGGCCGCAGGCTTGAGCCGTGAAGAAATCGCCTTCCTGATCAACGCCGACCTGTTGGTCGCCGGTATCGCCACGATGGTGCAGTCGTTCGGCATCGGCCCGGTGGGTATTCGCATGCCGGTGACGATGGGCGCCAGTTTCGCTGCCGTCGGCAGCATGGTCGCCATGGCCGGCATGCCCGGTATCGGCTTGCAGGGGATCTTCGGTGCGACCATCGCCGCCGGGTTCTTCGGCATGCTCATCGCGCCGTTCATGTCCAAGGTCGTACGTTTTTTCCCGCCGCTGGTGACCGGTACCGTGATTACCGCCATCGGCCTTTCGCTGTTTCCCGTGGCCGTGAACTGGGCCGGTGGCGGCAGCGCCGCCGCGACATTCGGCTCGCCGGTGTACCTGGCGGTCGCTGCGCTGGTGCTGGCGACCATCCTGTTGATCAACCGTTTCATGCGCGGTTTCTGGGTGAACATCTCGGTACTGATCGGCATGGCGCTGGGCTACGCCTTGTGCGGCACGCTCGGCATGGTCGACCTCAGCGGCCTGGCCCAGGCGCCTTGGGTGCAAGTGGTGACGCCGCTGCACTTCGGCATGCCCAGGTTCGAGTTGGCGCCGATCCTGTCGATGTGCCTGGTGGTGGTGATCATCTTTGTCGAATCCACCGGCATGTTCCTCGCCCTGGGCAAGATCACCGGCCAGGACGTCACGCCGAAGATGCTGCGTCGCGGTTTGCTGTGTGATGCCGGCGCGTCATTCTTTGCCGGGTTCTTCAACACCTTCACCCACTCCTCGTTCGCGCAGAATATCGGCCTGGTGCAGATGACCGGCGTGCGTTGCCGCTCGGTCACGATCATGGCCGGGGCGTTTCTGATTGTGCTGAGCCTGCTGCCCAAGGCCGCCTACCTGGTGGCGTCGATTCCACCGGCGGTGCTGGGCGGCGCGGCGATCGCCATGTTCGGCATGGTCGCGGCGACCGGCATCAAGATCCTGCAGGAAGCCGACATCGCCGACCGGCGCAACCAGTTGCTGGTGGCGGTGAGCATCGGCATGGGCTTGATCCCGGTAGTGCGTCCGGAGTTCTTCGCGCAATTGCCAATGTGGATGAGCCCGATAACCCACAGTGGCATCGCCATGGCCACCCTGAGCGCGTTGTCGTTGAACATACTGTTCAACATTCTCGGCGGTGCCGGACGCCCCGCCGTCGAGCACGCCCACCCCTGACGCACGCCCCATCGTCGCCCTGTGCGCGCTGTAACGGCGCACTTGAGCCCGGACGTTGGAGCCAGTATTCTCCGCGCCCGCTTGAACCGACGGTTTTTTTACCGCCTTGGCGCGGCTTTTGCTACAGCCATAAAGTTGACCAATCAGACGAGTTCTTCAGCAGATCCAAAGGCGCCACACCAGAGCGCCAGATTAGAAAAACATAAAACTTTAACTCGGGAGCACCGAATGAAACCTATGTTCAAAGGCCTGATGCTGGCGGGATCCCTGCTGGCCGGTGGCCAAGCCGTGGCCGGTGATTTGCTGCAGTGGCAGAACAACAGCCTGACGTATCTGTGGGGCAAGAGCTTTACCGTCAACCCGCAGATCCAGCAAACCGTCACGTTCGAACATGCCGACGCGTGGAAGTACGGCGACAACTTCTTCTTCCTCGACCGCATCTTTTACAACGGCAAGGAAGACGGCAACGTCGGTCCGAATACTTACTACGGCGAGTTCAGCCCACGTTTGTCGTTCGGCAAGATTCTGGATAAGGACCTGTCATTCGGCCCGATCAAAGATGTATTGCTGGCCTTCACTTACGAGTTCGGCGAAGGCGATAACGAGTCGTACCTGCTGGGCCCGGCGATTGACTTTAATATTCCGGGTTTCGACTATTTCCAGTTGAACTTCTACCAGCGCCAGACCGAAGGCAATCGCCCCGGCGACGGCGTGTGGCAAATCACGCCGGTGTGGTCGTACACCCTTCCCGTGGGCAACTCCGATGTGTTGATCGACGGTTTCATGGACTGGGTGGTGGATAACGACAAAAACGCCCGTGGCACCTATCACGCCAACCTGCACTTCAACCCGCAGGTCAAATACGACCTGGGCAAGGCGCTGCATTGGGGCGACAAACAGTTGTATGTGGGGTTTGAATACGACTACTGGAAGAACAAGTACGGGATCGAGGACAGCGGCGCCTTCAAGACGACTCAGGACACGGCGAGCTTCCTGGTCAAGTACCACTTCTGATTGAACGGCGCATAACCAATGTGGGAGGGGGCTTGCTCCCGATAGCAGTGTGTCAGTCAACCTATCAGTGACTGAACCACCGCTATCGGGAGCAAGCCCCCTCCCACATTCAGTTCAGCGTCAGGCCAAGGAATCGAGACAATTCCTCGCGCTTTGCCAGTGCATCTTTCCTGCCCAACTCGATCAACTCACTGCAATACCCCGCCTCGAACAGCAAGTAACTCAACACCCCTGCCCCACTGGTCTTGGTCGCCCCAGGCCCGCGCAAAAACAAGCGCAATGCCGCCGGTAATTCCTGCCGATGCCGGGCCGCGATTTCGTCGATCGGCTGGCTGGGCGCAATCACCAGCACCTCCACGGCCGCCACCCCCGGCGAGACATGGCTGAATTGATTCAAGCGTTCCAGCAATTCGATATCGCTTTCCAGGCTGTCAATGAACGTGCTGTTGAGCATGTGCCCGCCGATCTGCGCCAGCGTCGGTTCCTGGCCGGTGTAGGTGCGTTGCATCGAGGGTTCATTGCCGCGCGGGTTACCGCTGACGCCCACCACCAGCACGCGACTCGCGCCCAGGTGCAGAGCCGGGCTGATCGGAGCCGACTGGCGAACGGCGCCGTCACCGAAGTATTCCTGATCGAGCTTCACCGGGGCAAACAGCAAGGGAATCGCCGAACTGGCCAGCAAGTGTTCCACCGTAAGTGGCGTCGGCACACCAATGCGCCGATGGCGCAGCCAGGGTTCGATGGTGCCGCCGCCTTGATAGAAGGTCACCGCCTGCCCGGATTCATAGCCGAACGCGGTGACCGCCACGGCGTGCAGATGCCGGTGCCGGATGGCGTCGTCAATGCCGGCCAGATGCAGCTTGTCCTGCAGCAGATCGCGCAGCGGTGAACTGTCGAGCAACGCCACCGGGAGCTGCCTGCCCAGGCCCAACAGGCTATGAATCAGGAAGCGACTGGCCTGGCGGACCACGCCCGGCCAGTCGCTGCGCAGCACCAGGTGGCTGCGAAAGCCTTGCCAGAATGCGGTGAGGCGCTGGACAGCAGCGGTGAAGTCCGTCGCGCCACTGGCCAGGGTGACCGCATTGATCGCCCCGGCCGACGTGCCGACGATCACCGGAAACGGATTCGGCGCCCCCGGCGGCAGCAATTCGGCGATCGCCGCCAACACTCCAACCTGATACGCCGCTCGCGCCCCGCCGCCGGAAAGAATCAAGCCTGTGACCGGTTCAGCTGGGCGCATTGCGTCACTCCATATGGGAAAGGTAAGTCTTACCGACGGCGTTTTTCGTACAGCTTGGGTTCACCCGGTGGCCGGCTCTTGAAGCGGCGGTGGGTCCACAGGTATTGCTCGGGGCAGTCGCGCACCGAGGCTTCGACCCACTGGTTGATGCGCAGGCAGTCGATTTCGTCAGTCTCGCCGGGGAAATCCGTCAAGGGTGCATGAATCACCAGTCGGTAGCCGCTGCCATCGGCCAGGCGTTCCTGGGTGAACGGCACCACCAGGGCTTTGCCCAGGCGCGCGAACTTGCTGGTGGCCGTGACAGTGGCGGCCTGGATGCCGAACAGCGGCACGAAGATACTCTGCTTGGCGCCGTAGTCCTGGTCCGGCGCGTACCAGATCGCCCGGCCGGCGCGCAGCAGCTTGAGCATGCCGCGTACGTCGTCGCGCTCCACCGCCAGGGAATCGAGGTTGTGGCGCTCCCGGCCACGACGCTGGATAAAGTCGAACAGCGGGTTGCCGTGCTCGCGGTACATGCCATCGATGGTGTGCTTTTGCCCGAGCAGGGCAGCGCCGATTTCCAGGGTGGTGAAATGCAAGGCCATCAGGATCACGCCCTTGCCGTCCAATTGCGCCTGCTTGAGATGCTCCAACCCTTGCACATGGGCCAGGCGCGCCAGGCGCGGTTTGGGCCACCACCAACTCATGGCCATCTCGAAGAAGGCGATACCGGTGGAGGCGAAATTTTCCTTGAGCAGGCGTTTGCGCTCCTTGGCGGATTTTTCCGGGAAGCACAACTCCAGGTTGCGCGCGGCGATGCGGCGGCGCTCACCGGCCACGTGGTACATGCCCGCGCCCAGCAGGCGACCAATGGTCTGCAGCACGCGGTACGGCAGTTGGGTGACCAGCCACAGCAGGCCCAGCCCCAGCCATAATGGCCAAAAACGCGGGTGAAGAAATACAGCTCGAAAACGCGGGCGATCCATTACAGATTCCGGTAAAGACAAGGGCCGCGCATTCTACAACGGTTCGACTCGGCTTGCGGCGGGTGAGTGTTCTCGTTATAAGTCTCGACACTTTTCGTGACAAGCCGCTTTGCCGACCATGAGCCAAACCGAACCGCTAGACCAAGATCCCGTGTTCCAGCTGAAAGGCAGCATGCTCGCCATTACCGTGCTGGAACTGGCCCGCAATGACCTCGACGCCCTGGACCGCCAACTGGCCGCCAAGGTCGCCCTGGCGCCGAATTTCTTCAACAATGCCCCGCTGGTGCTGGCCCTGGACAAGCTGCCGGCCGGCCAGGGCGTCATCGACCTGCCCGGGCTGATGCGCGTGTGCCGCTCCCATGGCCTGCGTACCCTGGCGATTCGCGCCAGCCGTATCGAAGACATTGCCGCGGCCATCGCCATTGAACTGCCAGTACTGCCGCCGTCCGGCGCGCGCGAGCGTCCGCTCGAACCATTGGTCGGTGAACAGAAGAAAAAACCGGAAAAACCACCGGAACCCACGATCCGGCCGACCAAGATCATCACCTCGCCCGTGCGCGGCGGGCAGCAGATTTACGCCCAGGGCGGCGACCTTGTGGTGGTGTCCTCGGTCAGCCCCGGCGCGGAACTTCTTGCCGATGGCAATATCCATGTATACGGCCCGATGCGCGGACGTGCCCTGGCCGGCATCAAGGGTGATACCAAGGCGCGTATTTTCTGCCAGCAGTTGACCGCTGAGCTGGTTTCCATCGCGGGTCAGTACAAGGTGTCCGAAGACTTGCGCCGTGATCCGCTGTGGGGGGCTTCGGTACAGGTCAACCTGTCGGGCGATGTGTTGAACATCATCCGTCTTTAACGGATACTGCCGCATTTTCCAAGCATCTCTAGGCTCTGATAGCAAAGCGAAACCGGCAATACTTGCGTAGGACTAGTTGAAGTTGGCGTTTTCCCCGGAAAAACCCTGGCTTCTTCCTACAAAGGCTGTCCGCCTGCAGCGAGTTTCAAGAGATGTTTTTCAGGGACCAAAAGTCCTTTTTCCTTAGGGGTGAAACACCTTGGCCAAGATTCTCGTGGTTACATCCGGCAAGGGTGGTGTGGGTAAGACCACCACCAGCGCCGCTATCGGTACCGGCCTCGCTCTGCGCGGCCACAAGACAGTCATCGTCGACTTCGACGTGGGTTTGCGTAACCTCGACCTGATCATGGGCTGCGAACGCCGCGTGGTATACGACTTCGTCAACGTGGTGAACGGCGAAGCCAACCTGCAACAGGCCCTGATCAAGGACAAGCGCCTTGAGAACCTGTATGTGCTGGCCGCCAGCCAGACCCGTGACAAAGACGCGCTGACCAAAGAAGGCGTAGGCAAAGTCCTCGCCGAACTGAAAGAAACCTTCGAATACGTGGTATGCGATTCCCCGGCCGGTATCGAAACCGGTGCTCACCTGGCGATGTATTTCGCCGATGAAGCCATCGTGGTGACCAATCCGGAAGTGTCCTCGGTGCGTGACTCGGACCGTATGCTCGGCCTGCTGGCCAGCAAGTCCCAGCGCGCCGAAAAAGGCGAAGAGCCGATCAAGGAACACCTGCTGCTGACCCGCTACAACCCTGAGCGCGTCAGCAACGGCGAAATGCTCGGCGTTGAAGACGTCAAGGACATCCTCGCGGTGACCCTGCTCGGTGTGATCCCGGAATCCCAGGCCGTGCTGAAAGCGTCCAACCAGGGCGTGCCGGTGATTCTCGACGACCAGAGCGACGCCGGCCAGGCGTACAGCGATGCTGTGGACCGCCTGCTGGGCAAGACCGTGGAACACCGCTTCCTCGATGTCAAGAAGAAGGGATTCTTCGAGCGTATCTTTGGAGGCAATTGAACAATGAAATTTCTCGACTTCTTTCGCGCCAACAAAAAGCCAAGTACCGCGTCGGTCGCGAAAGAGCGTCTACAGATCATCGTGGCGCACGAACGCGGCCAACGCAGCACCCCGGATTACCTGCCAGCCTTGCAGAAGGAACTGGTCGAGGTGATCCGCAAGTACGTCAATATCGGCAACGATGACGTGCATGTCGCCCTGGAAAATGACGGCAGCTGCTCGATTCTGGAACTCAATATCACCCTGCCTGATCGTTGATCGAACAGGCGGCCGCCACGGCGGCTCGATCACCTTGATCCCTTTTCGGGAACCGGGTGGGCGAGCCGCCGTTGGCGTTTGTTACGAGGCTGTTTAATGCCGCTGTCCAACATCCATATCCTGCATCAGGACGACGCTGTCCTGGTGGTGAACAAGCCGACCCTGCTGCTCTCGGTGCCCGGCCGCGCCGACGACAACAAGGACTGCCTGATCACCCGCCTGCAGGAAAACGGCTACCCCGAAGCCCGCATCGTCCATCGCCTGGACTGGGAAACCTCGGGCATCATCCTGCTGGCGCGGGACGCTGATACCCACCGCGAACTGTCCCGCCAGTTTCACGACCGCGAAACAGAAAAGGCCTACACCGCCTTGGCTTGGGGCCAGCCGGAACTGGACAGCGGCAGCATCGACCTGCCCTTGCGCTATGACCCGCCGACCAAGCCGCGCCATGTGGTCGACCATGAGTTCGGCAAGCACGCGCTGACTTTCTGGAAGGTGCTGGAACGTTGCGGCGACTGGTGCCGCGTCGAACTGACGCCGATCACCGGGCGCTCGCACCAGTTGCGCGTGCACATGTTGTCCATCGGCCACCCGCTGCTCGGCGATGGCCTGTATGCCCACGAACAGGCCCTCGCCGCCTGGCCGCGCCTGTGCCTGCACGCGAGCATGCTGAGCTTCACTCACCCGCAAAGCCACGAGCGCTTGCGCTTCGAGTGCCCGGCGCCGTTCTAAAGCTGCAAATACAGTCAATGTGGGAGGGGGCTTGCTCCCGATGGCGGAGTGTCAGTCACTGAATCTATGACTGACCCACTGCCACCACGGGAGCAAGCCCCCTCCCACATTAGTTCTGCATCAGTTCTCGCCACCGAGTCAAACCAATACGGTAAACTCCGCGCATTGCTGTCTGGAGCTATTTATGCGCGATGCGTTGAATCAAGGCCTGATCGACTTCCTCAAGGCCTCCCCTACTCCTTTTCATGCCACTGCCGCCCTCGCCCAGCGCCTGGAAGCGGCCGGTTACCAGCGTCTCGACGAGCGTGACACCTGGGCCACCGAAGCCAACGGTCGCTATTACGTGACCCGTAACGATTCCTCGATCATCGCGTTCAAACTGGGCCGCCATTCGCCGCTGCAAGACGGCATCCGTATGGTCGGCGCCCACACCGACAGCCCGTGTCTGCGAGTCAAGCCGCAGCCCGAGCTGCAACGCCAGGGTTTCTGGCAGTTGGGCGTGGAAGTCTACGGCGGCGCCTTGCTGGCCCCGTGGTTCGACCGCGACCTGTCCCTGGCCGGCCGCGTCACGTTCCGCCGCGACGGCAAGGTCGAAAGCCAGCTGATCGACTTCAAGCTGCCGATCGCCATCATTCCCAACCTGGCCATTCACCTGAACCGTGAAGCCAACCAGGGCTGGGCGATCAATGCCCAGACCGAACTGCCACCGATCCTCGCGCAGTTTGCCGGTGACGAGCGCGTGGACTTTCGCGCCGTGCTCACCGAACAATTGGCTCGCGAGCATGGGCTGAACGCCGATGTGGTACTCGACTATGAGCTGAGCTTCTACGACACCCAAGGCGCTGCGGTGATTGGCCTCAATGGCGACTTCATTGCCGGTGCGCGCCTGGACAACCTGCTGTCGTGCTACGCCGGGTTGCAAGCCCTGCTCACCAGCGACACCGAGGAGACCTGCGTGCTGGTGTGCAACGACCACGAAGAAGTCGGCTCCTGCTCGGCCTGCGGCGCCGATGGCCCGATGCTCGAACAGACCCTGCGCCGCCTGCTGCCGGAAGGTGAAGAATTCGTACGCACCATTCAGAAATCCCTGTTGGTGTCTGCGGACAACGCCCATGGCGTGCACCCGAACTACGCTGAAAAACACGACGCCAACCACGGCCCCAAGCTCAACGCCGGCCCGGTGATCAAGGTCAACAGCAACCAGCGCTACGCGACCAACAGCGAAACCGCCGGGTTCTTCCGCCACCTGTGCATGGCCCAGGAAGTGCCGGTGCAGAGCTTTGTGGTGCGCAGCGATATGGGCTGCGGTTCGACGATCGGGCCGATCACCGCCAGCCACCTGGGTGTGCGCACCGTGGACATCGGCCTGCCGACGTTTGCCATGCATTCCATCCGCGAACTGTGCGGTAGCCATGACCTGGCACATCTGGTGAAGGTATTGGGCGCCTTCTACGCCAGCCGCGACCTGCCCTGATTTGCCAGGCTGAATGCGCTCAAAAATGTGGGAGGGGCGGTGCGACGATTCGACTTGCCCCCGATGGCGGTGCTTCAGTCAAAAATACATTGACTGACACTCTGCCATCGGGAGCAAGCCCCCTCCCACATTAGGTTTGGCGTACACCTGATCTGCATCACCGGCACTTTTAATAATCCGACCTAGACTTGTCAGAACTCCCACTCCGACAAGGCCGTCGCCTGATGATCTCCATGTCCTCTTTCCACGCCATGCTTATCCCGATCCTGATCGGCATGCTCCTGCTCGCCGTCGGCTTCAACTTTCGCGACAAACCCCTTGGCGTGTTCGGCATGTGGGTCGGCATGCTGCTGATCCTGGGCACCGTGGTATACAAGATCCTCGCCAAACTGGCGGAATGACAAATGCGCTCGCATCTGGCATAGCGGCCTCGTACACTCGGCCAATTCGTCGTTTTCAAGGTTGACTGCCTCGTGCTTTCCCGTCTGTTTGCCCTGCCCTGCTACCTGCTCATCGCCCTGCTCACGCTGCTGCCTATCACCTGCGCCCAAGCCGTGGGTTTGCCCGGAATGCTGGGCAGCTCCAACAAAGCCCAACCCCAGGCCGAGGTGCCTTTGGGGCAGTCGCTGGACGAGGTGATCAAGACCCTGGAGAACGATCAGCAGCGCACCCAGTTGCTGAGCGACTTGAAGAAACTGCGCGCCGCCACGCAAAAAGCCCAACCGGCGGCCGAACTCGGTGTGCTCGGCCTGATCGGCAGCACGCTGTCGGGCTTTGAACAGCAGTTCTCCGGCGCCGACAGCCCACTGGGCCGCTGGTCCAATGAAGTCGACCTGGCCAGGGAGGAACTCAGTGCGCTGATGCTGCCGGCCACTGAATGGCTGCCGATCATCTTTGGTTTTGCGGTAATCCTGGCGGTATGGAGCCTGCTGGCCGCCGCGCTGATCTGGCTCAGCCACCGCGTGCGCGAACGCTTCGGCCTGCCTGAAGAGCTTCCGCAACACCCGCGCACCTGGGACATGCTGCGCTTCGCCCTGCGCAAACTCGGCCCGTGGTTGATCGCCCTGGTGATCACGGTTTACCTGAGCTACGCCCTGCCCTCGTCCCTGGGCAAATCCCTGGCGATGGTGCTGGCTTACGCCCTGGTCGTCGGCACCTGTTTCTCGGCGATCTGCGTGATTGCGTTTTCCCTGCTGGACGGCCCGCACCGCCACCGCGCCCTGTATATCCTGCGCCATCAGGCCTTTCGCCCGCTGTGGTGGATCGGCAGTTTCGCCGCCTTTGGCGAAGCCTTGAGCGACCCGCGACTGGTCGCGGCGCTCGGCCAGCACCTGGCTCATACGGCTGCAACCGTGGCCAATGTGATGGCGGCGCTGTCCACTGGCGTGTTTATCCTGCGCTTCCGTCGGCCGATCGCTCACCTGATCCGTAACCAACCACTGTCGCGCCGCCTGACGCGTCGCGCCCTCACCGATACCCTGTCGATCATCGGCACTTTCTGGTACTTGCCGGCATTGTTGCTGGTGGGTATTTCGCTGTTCGCCACCTTCCTGTCCGCCGGCGACACCAGCACCGCCCTGCGCCAGTCGCTGCTGTGCACCGTGTTGCTGGTGTTGTGCATGGTGATCAACGGGCTGGTGCGGCGCCACGCCCTCAAGCCGCAACGCGGGCACAAGCGCCATGCGCTGTACTCCGACCGCCTGAAAAGCTTCGTCTACACCCTGGCGCACCTGCTGGTGTGGCTGGTGTTTATCGAACTGGGCCTGCGCGTGTGGGGCCTGTCACTGATTCGCTTCACCGAAGGCGATGGCCATGAAATCAGCGTCAAGCTGTTCAGCCTCGGCGGGACTTTACTGTTTGCCTGGCTGATCTGGATTCTCAGCGACACCGCGATCCATCATGCCCTGACCCGCTCGCGTAAAGGCCTGGCCAACGCGCGTGCGCAAACCATGATGCCGTTGATCCGCAACGTGCTGTTCGTGACTATTTTTATCATCGCCGCCATCGTCGCCCTGGCGAACATGGGCATGAACGTCACGCCACTGCTGGCCGGTGCCGGTGTGATCGGCCTGGCGATCGGTTTCGGTGCGCAGTCGCTGGTGGCCGACCTGATCACCGGCCTGTTCATCATCATCGAAGACTCCCTGGCCATCGATGACTACGTGGACGTCGGCGGTCACCTCGGCACCGTCGAAGGGCTGACCATCCGCACCGTGCGCCTGCGCGATATCGACGGCATCGTGCACACCATTCCGTTCAGCGAGATCAAGAGCATCAAGAACTACTCGCGGGAATTCGGCTACGCGATCTTTCGCGTGGCGATCCCCTACAACATGCAGATCGACGACGCAATCAAGCTGATGCGCGATGTCGGCCACGCCATGCGCAATGACCCACTGCAACGCCGCAATATCTGGTCGCCGCTGGAGATTCAGGGCGTGGAGAGTTTTGAATCTGGCAGCGCGATCCTGCGCGCACGGTTCAAGACGGCGCCGATCAAGCAGTGGGAAGTGTCGCGGGCGTTCAACCTGTCACTCAAGCGGCATCTGGATGAAGCCGGGCTTGACCTGGCGACACCGCGCTTGAGTGTGCAGGTGGTGACGGGAGCATCAGGCGCATTGGAGAAAGAGAAGAGCCTCTAGAAGGCGACACTGTCTAAATGTGGGAGGGGGCTTGCCCCCATATGCGCTAACCAAACCCCAAAAGATATAATCAAGTCTGACTCTTTAGGATGCGAGAGCAGTGACAATAGACCCAACACAAAAACTGAATGAAGACTGGCCCAAGCTCCTGGCACTACTACCGCCTGGATGGGAAGCCAAGGCAAAAGAGCTGGGGGCCCTGAAGTTCGGTCGCCGATTCAGCGGGCCAGAGAGTCTATTGCGCACGTTATTGATGTACATGAGCGCCGATTGCTCGATGGTCGAAACGGTAGAGCGAGCGCGTACAGGGAAATTGCTGGAGTTATCAGACGTGGGCCTTCTCAAGAGGGTCAACAAATCGGGGGCCTGGCTAGGTTGGATCACAGAGCAGTTGATCCAACAATCGCCGGTCGCGGCCATGCAATGCCCGGCGCTGCTGGGGAGACGAATACTGGCTGCTGATGGCAGTGTCGTAATGGAGCCTGGCGCGGTCACCTCAACATGGCGGCTGCATTACACGATGGATATCAGCACGTTGCGTTGCTGTGAAGTGCAAGTGACACCGTCCAAAACAGGCGAATCGTTGACTCGGTTTTCGGTGCAGCAGGGCGATGTTTTCATCGCGGATCGAGGGTTTGCCAACCGGCGTGGAGTCAATCATGTACTCAATGCAGGCGGTGACATCCTGGTACGAATGAACCTGAGCAGCCTGCCGCTTAGCGATGAGCAAGGGTCGCCTTTTGAGCAACTGGCGCGACTACGGACCTTGCAGCCAGGGCAAACGGGCGAGTGGGCAGCTGTGATGAAAGGTTCAAAGGGGGATATTGCAGTACGTGTGTGCGCCTATCGAAAAACCGACGAGCAGCGATCGCAAAGCGAGTGCAAGCTCAAGAGAGTCGGGCAAAAAAAGCAGAAGCAATTGAAACCTGAAACGATGGAAGCGGCCGGTTACGTGGTGCTGGTAACAACCTTGGACTGCCTGGATACGCAGGAGGTTTTGGCTCTCTATCGGCACCGTTGGCAGGTGGAGTTGGCGTTCAAGCGGATGAAGTCATTGCTGGGGTTATCCCACCTCAGAAAGAAAAATCCGGAAGGCGCAAAAGCATGGTTGCAAGGGAAATTATTAGTGGCTTGCCTGATTGAGCGGTTAATCGCAGCGGGCGAGCATTTTTCCCCTATCGAGGGAGACGAGACAGAAAAAGGAAGTGCCGCCACTCCGTTGTCACTGGCGTGAGATGGCCTTTATTTACTGGCTACTTTGCAGCGCGATCAATCCCCACTTGTCGTTGTTTACGTGTATCGAGAAGTGGGGAGATATCAGCCAGGCACTGCGTGAATCCCCACGAAAACGAGGACGCCAGCAGGACGAGTTGTGGGGAGGGAGGTTTGGTTAGCGCATATGGGGCTTGCCCCCTCCCACATTTTTGATCAGTGGCGTTCAGGCGAGTGCAGCGCCATCCATCTTCTGGCGCAAGCTCAGCGGACGCATATCCGTCCAGTTCTCTTCGATATAGGCCAGGCACTCTTTCTTCATGCCGCTCTTGCCCACGGTTCGCCAGCCTTCCGGCACGGCCTTGTAGTCGGGCCAGATCGAATACTGTTCTTCGTGGTTGACCACTACCTGAAACAGGATGTCGTCGCGGTCAAATACTGAGGTCATTGCGGTTCTCCGTCGCTCAAAGGCTGGCCGCGCACCATGCGCAGCGCTGATATCTCTAGAAACGTTTCAGGGACCGGGAAAATTAGAGGCTGGCGAGCGCCGCCGCCACGGCGCGCCCGAAGATCTCGGCGACCCCGTCGATCTCGGCGGCGGTGATCACCAGCGGCGGCAGGAAACGCACCACGCCGCCATGCCGCCCGCCCAGCTCCAGGATCAGGCCGCGCTTGAGGCATTCACGTTGTACCAACGGCGCGAGCTGACGATGCACCGGTGGGTGGCCTTGGATGTCGCGCACGCCATCCGGGTCAACCAGCTCCACGCCGAGCATCAGCCCACGCCCGCGAATATCTCCCAGGTGCGGGAAGTCGCGCTGCAGCAGGCGCAGATGTGCACCCAGGCGCTCGCCCATCGCCGCCGCATGCGTGGCCAGGTCGTGCTCCTTAAGGTAGCGCATCACTGCCGAACCCGCCGCCATTGCCATCTGATTGCCACGGAAGGTCCCGGCATGGGCGCCCGGCAACCAGGTGTCGAGCCAGTCGCGGTACACCACCACTGCCAGCGGCAGGCTGCCACCAATGGCTTTGGACATCACCACCACGTCCGGGATGATCCCCGCGTGCTCGAAGGCGAACATTTTGCCTGTACGGCCAAAGCCACTCTGGATTTCATCGACGATCAGCGCGACGCCCGCCTGTTCGGTGATACGCCGCAGCCCGCGCAGCCAGTCGAGATCGGCCGGGACCACGCCGCCCTCTCCCTGCACCACTTCGACAATCACCGCAGCCGGCGGCAACACGCCGGCTTCGGGGTCGTTGAGCAGGTTTTCCAGGTAATGCAGGTTGACCCGCACGCCCTGCGCGCCACCCAGGCCGAACGGGCAGCGGTAGTCGTAGGGGAATGGTAGAAATTGCACGCCGTTGCCAAGCAATGCGCCCAGCGGCTTCTTCGGCCCGAGGCTGCCCATCAGGCTCAACGCGCCCTGGCTCATGCCGTGATAACCGCCCTGGAACGACAACACCGTACTGCGCCCGGTGGCAGTGCGTACCAGCTTCAAGGCCGCTTCCACCGCATCGGTGCCGGTGGGGCCGCAGAACTGGATTTTCGCCTCGCGCGCCAGTTCCGACGGCAGCAGGCCGAACAAATCCTGCACGAACTGATCCTTGACCGGCGTGGTCAGGTCCAGGGTGTGCAACGGCAACTCATCGCTCAACACTTGTTGAATGGCCTGGATCACCACCGGGTGGTTATGGCCGAGCGCCAGGGTGCCCGCGCCGGCCAGGCAGTCAATGAAACTGCGGCCTTCCACATCTTCGACATAAATACCCTTGGCCCGCTTGAGCGCCAGGGGAATGCGCCGCGGGTAGCTGCGGGCATTGGATTCCTGCTGGCGCTGGCGGGCCAGCAACGGGCTGTCGTCGAACTGGTAGAGCGTTTCGCTGACGTGCACAGGCGCGGCTTCGATGGGGCTGGTGGCGACTGACATCTCTCGATCCCTCAATACGCGGGTGATGGTGGTCATCCGTGGGGGGCGGGGAATGCGCACGGACTTCATGTTCTGAAGACGCATCAGGTGCGGGGGGATTTAGGGACCTGGTCAGATTTACAGACGTGTGCAAATCAAATGTGGGAGGGGGCTTGCTCCCGATGGCGGTGTATCAGGCAGCCAATGGTTAGCTGACACTCCGCTATCGGGAGCAAGCCCCCTCCCACATTTGAATGGCGTTTGGTTTCAAAGCCCGCGGTATTTGTCGTTGAGCGCGTACAGGATCGCGCAGGTCTCAGCATCCAGAAGCCCACCGTAATCCCGCGCCCGAAAGTGCATTTGAAACGCCCGGGTCCGCTGTTCAAAGGCTTGGCGGTTCCACGCTGGTTTGTACCCATACCGCTGAAAGGCCCGCTCTACCTCCACCTCCGGCGGTAACCCCAGGCAAAACCGGCGTTGGTACATCGCTCGGGTTGCCTCGTCAAACCAGGCGCCTACTCCGGCCTCATACAGGCAGCGCCAAGGCAGCTCGGGCCCCGGGTCGCTTTTGCGCCAGTACGCCACATCCGAATGCCCGAGAATATCCACCGGTCCGATCTGCGGATAACGCTCCAGAATATCGCGCACCAGCGTAATCAAAACCTCTACCTGTTGCTCGCGATACGCCGGGAAGGTGAACACGCCTTTGTCATCGCGCGCCAGGTTGACGATTTCAATGCCAATCGCGCGACTGTTGAGGTTATCCCGCCCATCCCAATGGCTCGCCCCGGCATGCCAGGCGCGCTTGTCCTCGGGCACCAGGCGAAAAACGCGCAGTTCTTCATAACCGGCGGCGCGGTAGGCCGGTTCGTCAGGATCGGGCAGCAGATAGTGAGCGCTGACCCCGTTCTGGGTCAGGGTGCGCAAGGACGAGACAAAGGGCGCCGCGGTGTAATGCAAGAGTATTTGCCCCACCGGCTCGCCGTTACGTTCGTTGAAGTCCCTGGCAGGGAAACTGGTATCGATGACCAACATAAGATCCGTCCTTTTCAGTACGGGCCGAATCATTCGGCCCTTTCAAGCGCAAAAAAATTACCGCCATCCTGAAGGCGTGAGCTTCAAGCGGGCGGTAACTATTTGGCACTTGCAGAAAAGTCAGCGTCGCAGCGGCATGCCCAATTCAACCCGCAGGCCATCCGCCTGGCTGTCGAATGTCAACGAGCAAGCGCAGCGCTGGACGATCGCTTGAACGATCGCCAGGCCCAGGCCACAGCCTTCGCTGCTGCCGTTGCGCCAGAAGCGCTGGGTGAGGTATTGCAGGTCTTCGCTGGATATCTGCGGGCCATGGTCACGCACGCGGAATATCACCTTGTCAGCGCTGGACGACACCTTCAGCTCCACCCGGGTATCGGCCGGGGTGTGACGCAAGGCGTTGTCCAGCAGGTTACGCAAGGCCGCGACGGCCAGGCCCACGGGCATGTCCACCGGTGTGGCGGCAAGGCTGTCCGCCAGGACCAGGTCGATGCGCGAGTTGTCCCCGGCGTTGGCGTCCTGGATCGCCAGCCTGGCAACGTCCTCGGCGCTGGACTGCAAACCGTCATCGAACGACAAGCTGCCCTCTACGCGCGCCAGCAGCAACAGTTGCTCCAGAGTGCGATGCAAGCGGTCGGCGCCTTCCTCGGCGTGGGCCAGGGACTGATCACGGGCCGCGCCTTCGGTCATACGGGCCACTTGCAGGTGGGTCTTGATCGCGGTCAACGGGCTGCGCAGTTCATGGGCGGCGTCGCCGGTCAGGCGGCGTTCGCGCTCGATGGTCTTGGCGATGCGTTGCAACAGTTGGTTCTGGGTGTCGAGCAACGGCTTGAGTTCACTGGGCAGCGGGTGGATCTGCAGCGGTTCGAGCGAGTCGGCGCTGCGGCGCATCAAGGCGTCCCGCATGCGATTGAGCGGCACCAGACTCTGGCCGATGCCCAGCCACAGCAAGCACAGGCACCCCAACAAGGCCACGCCGACCGGCACTGAGGCCGCCAGCAGGATCGACAGGTTCAGCGCCTCACGCTCCACCTGACGGTCGGCCGTGGTGATCAGCAGGTCGCCACGGGACAGGGTGAAACTGCGCCAGCCCACGCCATCGATCATCTGGTCGCGAAAACCGCTCTTGCGCGACTCCAGCCCCTCATCCGGCGTGGTATGGCTGCGCGCCAGGATTTCGCCATGCAGGGAACTGACCTGGCAGGCCATGCCCCCCGGTACATTGAGTTGTTCGGTGCGCAAATGGGTGCCGGCACCGACGCTGGCCAGGCCCGGCATCTGTTCGGTCAGCCCAGCCACCATACGCGCCGAGGCGACCAGGCGCTGGTCGAGGGAAAACATCATCTGGTTGCGCAGGTCGTTGAGCATCCAGGCCGCCGCCAGGGCCCAGATCAACACAAACGCGGCGCCGAGCTTGAACGTCAGGCGCAGGCGCAGGCTCATCACGGAGCATCCTCTCCCGTATCGGCCGGGCCCAGGCGATAGCCGAGGCCGCGCACGGTCTCGACGATGCCATTGCCCAATTTGCGCCGCAGGTGGTGGATATGCACATTGAGCGCGTTGCTTTCCAGTTCGTCGTTGAACCCGTAGACGCTGTCCTTGAGCTGCTCGCTGGAGAGCACACGGCCCTTGTTGTGCAGCAGGGCCTGCAACAGCGCTTGTTCACGGCGCGACAGGTCCACCGGCTGGCCGCCCAGGAAAGTCTCGCGGCTGCTGGGGTCGTACGCCAGGCGGCCATGTTCGATCAGGTTGACACTGCGCCCCGCCACGCGGCGCAGCAGGGTTTGCAGGCGGGCGGCGAGTTCGCGCAGGTCGAAGGGCTTGAGCAGGTAGTCATCGGCACCCGCCTGCAGGCCGTCGACGCGGTTGGTCACCGAGTCACGCGCGGTGAGGATCAGCACCGGAATTTCCAGGCCCTGGCTGCGCTGTTGTTGCAGCAGTTTCAGGCCGTCTTCGTCGGGCAGGCCAAGGTCGAGCACCATGATGTCGAAGGTCGCCGCCCTGAGCATCGCCCTGGCCGCCGCCGCTGTGCCCACGCGTTCGACCGTGAAACCCTGGGCGGTGAGGCCGGCCACGATGCCGCTGGCGATCAGTTCGTCGTCTTCACAGACCAGTACGTGCATGCTGAACCCTTCATGAAAGATGCGGGTGATTAGAAAAGGCACGGATTAAGCGCGCATTATGCCGCGAACTTCGCAACACCATAGAATCTCTACACTCTAGAATAGCGCCCGGTTAATCATCGGTTAATCAACGCCACACATTGTGTGTCTCACTTGTATCGAACTAAGGCTGGACCATGCGGCATCTATTGACCTTTCTGCTGGTGTTGTTCGCGGGGCTGGCCCAGGCCGCGCCGGGCAACCCTTTCGAGACCAAACCTGATTTCCTGCCGGTGGGCAAAGCGTTCACCTTTACCTCCGAACGTCTTGAAAGCGGCGAGACCCAGCTGTACTGGCAGATTGCCGACGGTTACTACCTGTACCAGCAGCGCATGAAATTCGACGGCCTGGCCGAGAAGCCTGTGTTGCCCCAGGGCGAAGCCCATAGCGACGAGTTCTTCGGCGAACAGCAAGTGTATCGCCAGGGCCTGGAAGTGAAGATCCCGGCCGGCGCCACCGGCCAGGTCAAACTGGGCTGGCAGGGCTGCGCCGATGCCGGCCTGTGCTATCCGCCGCAATCGATCACCGTGGACCTGGGCGGCACCCCGGCAGGCGCCGCCACCGCCGAGGCCCAGGACCAGAGCCTGGCCAGCGGCCTGCAACAGCGCAGCCTGGGCTGGAGCCTGTTGATCTTTTTCGGCCTGGGCCTGTTGTTGGCGTTTGCGCCCTGCTCGCTGCCGATGCTGCCGATCCTCGCCGGGCTGGTGGTGGGCAGCGGTGCCAGCCCGCGTCGCGGCTTTGCCTTGGCCAGCAGCTACGTGGTGTGCATGGCCCTGGTGTATGCCGCGCTGGGCGTGATGGCCGCGTTGCTCGGCGGCAACCTTGCCGCACTGCTGCAAACCCCGTGGATCCTCGGCAGTTTCGCCGCGTTGTTCGTGCTCCTTGCCCTGCCGATGTTCGGCTTCTTTGAACTGCAACTGCCGGCCTTCCTGCGCGATCGCCTGGACCATGTCAGCCGCAAGCAAAGCGGTGGCAGCCTGGTCGGTGCCGGTATTCTCGGCGCGTTGTCCGGCCTGCTGGTGGGCCCGTGCATGACCGCGCCCCTGGCCGGCGCCTTGCTGTATATCGCCCAGAGCGGCAATGCGCTGCACGGTGGCCTGATCCTGTTTGCCATGGGTATCGGCATCGGCATTCCGCTGTTGCTGCTGGTCACCGTGGGCAACCGGTTCCTGCCCAAGCCGGGCACCTGGATGAACGTGCTCAAGGGCATCTTCGGCTTCCTGTTTCTCGGCACCGCCGTACTGATGATCCGCCCGGTGGTCGACGAAAGCCTGTGGATCGGCCTGTGGGGCGCACTGGCGCTGGTCATGGCCTATTGTGGCTGGGCCCTGGCCCGTGAATACGGCCTGGCCGCCAAGGTGTGTGGCGCCGGTTCCCTGCTGCTGGGACTGTGGGGCGCGATATTGGTAGTGGGCGCGGCGGGTGGCAGCGATGAGCTGTGGCAACCGCTGAAGGTCTACAGCGGCGCGCAGGTCTCGGCCACCGCCAGCG
This sequence comes from Pseudomonas sp. R4-34-07, assembly GCF_003852375.1. Classification (NCBI taxonomy): domain Bacteria; kingdom Pseudomonadati; phylum Pseudomonadota; class Gammaproteobacteria; order Pseudomonadales; family Pseudomonadaceae; genus Pseudomonas; species Pseudomonas sp. R4-34-07. Next base: position 4,073,092 of record NZ_CP027760.1, read on the forward strand.
CGCACGATGCGTTCGTGACCATCAACGACCCCGCCGCCCTGCAAAGCCAGCTCGACAGCGCCAAGGCCCAGGGCCAATGGGTGCTGGTGGATTACTACGCCGACTGGTGCGTGTCGTGCAAGATCATGGAAAAACAGGTGTTCGGTAGACCTGAAGTGATGGATGCCTTGAAAGACGTGCGCCTGCTGCGCCTGGACGTTACCGCCGACAACGCCGCCAGCCGCGAGCTGCTTGGCCGTTACAAAGTCCCTGGGCCACCGAGCTTCGTATGGATCGGCCCGGACGGCGAAGAACGCCGCGCCCAGCGCATCACTGGCGAAGTGGATGCCGCCGCCTTCCTGCAACGCTGGACGCAAACCCGAGACGCGCGCTGATGCTGACCCTCACCATCGGCACCTTCGCCATCGCCCTGAATCATATCCTGCTGATCAGCGCGCTGATTCTTGCCACCCTGGTGGGCTGGCGCGTGGCCAAGCGTGGCGGTGAAAACCCCGAATCGGTGCTGTTCAGCCTGTTCCTGCTCGGCATGCTGACCGCACGCGTCAGCTTTGTACTGATGTACTGGAGCGATTACCGCAACGACTGGCTGCAGATGGTCGACCTGCGCGACGGCGGCTTTCTCGCCTGGCCCGGCGTTATCGCCTTGGTGCTGGGAGCGCTGGCCTACGGCTGGAGGCGCCCGGCCCTGCGCAAGCCACTGAGTGCCGGGGTAATCAGCGGCCTGGTGTTCTGGGGCATGGCCAGCCTGTCCCTGCACCTTTACGACAAGGGCTCGCAACTGCCGGACATCACCTTGCGCGATGCCAACGGCAATGTGGTGCAACTGGCCGATTACAAAGGCGGCCCGCTGGTGATCAACCTCTGGGCCACCTGGTGCCCGCCGTGCCGTCGGGAAATGCCGGTGCTGGAACGCGCGCAGCACCAACGCCCGGACGTCACCTTCCTGTTCGTCAACCAGGCCGAGAGCATGCAAAGCGTCAGCACGTACCTGGCCACTCAGGGCCTGAACCTGGATAACGTGCTGTTCGACGCCAGCGGTCGCCTCGGCCAGGCCGTGGGTTCCATGGCCCTGCCCACCACCCTGTTCTACACAGCCGACGGGCGCCTGATCAACAGTCACCTGGGTGAGCTGTCCCAAGCCAGCCTGGCCCGTGCCATGGAACCCTTCGACACCGTCCCACAAAGGAAACCCACATGCCTCGCCTCCGCCACCTGCTGACCCTGCTGCCTTTGACGCTCGCCGCCACCCTGGCCCAGGCCGAAGACTGGCCGGCCCCGATCAAACAGATCGAAGCCAAGGGCGCTGAAATCCTCGGAAAATTCGACGCCCCCAGCGGCCTCACCGGCTACGCCGCGCAATACCAGAACCGCGGCATGGCGCTGTACCTGACCGCCGACGGCAAAAGCGTGATCGCCGGCAACCTGTACGACGCCCAGGGCAACGACCTGAGCAGCGCGCCCCTGGAAAAACTGGTGTACGCACCGATGTCCAGGGAAGTCTGGGCCAAGATGGAAAAGAGCAGTTGGATCCAGGACGGCGACGTCAATGCACCGCGCACCGTCTACCTGTTCAGCGACCCCAACTGCCCGTACTGCAACATGTTCTGGGAACAAGCCCGCCCTTGGGTAAAAGCCGGCAAGGTGCAGTTGCGCCACATCATGGTCGGCATCATCCGCGAAGACAGCCCAGGCAAATCCGCCGCGCTGTTAGCCGCCAAAGACCCGCAAAAAGCCCTGGAAGAACACGAAGGCGCCGGCAAGGGCAGCAAGTTGCAGGCACTGGCCAAAATCCCGGCGGATATCGAGGCCAAGCTCGATGCCAATATGAAGTTGATGGAGGAACTGGAGTTGTCGGCGACGCCGGCGATTTTCTATCTGGATGACAAGGGGGGCTTGCAGCAACAGCAAGGGGCGCCGTCGCCGGAGAAGTTGGTGAAGATACTGGGGCCCAAATAAGCAACGCGCATACGTTATGGATAAGGCCTCCGAACATCGAAGGCCTTATGCTTGATCCACCTCAGTTAACTATTGCTGGACTTCGTTGAGCTTGAGCATAGTGACTCCAAAATCGTTACCACGGACCGCACCCATTTGGTGATTATTAACGCTAAGCCTTGCGGTCCTTGAAGTAGCTACGAATACGCCCTCAAGTGTCTGCCAGGTTGTCGGAGGCTGTATCACAGCGGTTATATCTTTTCTATCAACGGCTAACGCCATGAGGGGGGAGGCGCCTTGACCACTACTATTACAGACCAAGGCTGAGAAATGATATGAGCGCCCCGGTTCCAGATCGGTGAAAATCTTAAACATTTTCTCGCTCTCAGTAGCAGGGTTGGATGTATCTGTATAACTGTAGTCACGCAACCAGTAACCAATCCAGCCGCCCCACGGATCATCTCTCAACTCCAGATCGTTGGGGTCTAATGCACCTAAGCCTCTCTGCCAACCATTCCAGCCTTTGCCGGATGGGTCAAAATCAGTGAGGTCGTAAAGCGCTGTGATGAAGTTCAACGTCAACGGCTGAAACTTGATCTCGATGCTTTTAACCGGATCTGGGCCTATGAAATGCGAAAAGTTAATGGTGATCTGCGTATTACTTGCTAACTTCTCCAAATCCGAGCGTGGGATCAAGCACGACAATTCGTACCTATCACTGCTTTCGAGGCGCCTCGCCATGATCGGTACGGTGGTCGAAGAGCCATCTTTTGCAGTTCCTTCAAGCGTCATAACCCCGAAATGCCCCTCCATGAAAAACCACCACGCCAAATCGACGTCGACATCGGAGCTCTTGACGATGACCTCTGCATCCTTCCCTGGGAAGGTACGCAGATCCAGGATGTTGCCAGTCGCCTGCCTCACCACGGGACGAGGACGCCGCGCCATGATGGGCTCACCAACCTGCAACTCCAGTGTCTCGGACACCATCTGCTTGCAGGCATTGATCACGGTATAAGAAATCAGTGCCGTCTTGCGCAAGCTGTTGATCACTTGTTCGCGGGAGGCAAGGAAAGTGACCGGGTCGGACGTGCCCTGCTGCAAAGGCAGTGACCAGCAACTGTCCTCCCCTTTCAAGCACCATTGGGCAGTATGCTGGTGGCTCGGTTGATAGGCATCGTAAACCGCCTCGACATGCCCCCCTTCACGACCGTTCCACGCCACCAAAACACCGCCCTGTGCCTCCCTGACTGTGGGTGCCCGTGGCGTCAGGGGCTGCTGGTAAATTGTGAATGTCGCGGGTGGGAATTCGAGGGCGTCCTTCAGTTCGCTCGCCTCGCAAAAGCTGGCCTTGACGCGCAGTTCGAACTTGGAGCAATCGCCGATCTTCTCCAACGCAACCCTTGGAATATCAGCCCTGACGCCGTCGCTTTTCCAAGCGTCCGTGACAACTTCACCGTCCAGAATATCCAAGCGGTAAGCGCTGCCGTCTGCATGTTTAGCATCGATCCACATCCAGCAATGGCTCGCGCACTGACCATATGCCCCCAAGGGCGCTATCACGTTTGCATCCCCTGAAAAGTTATCAAGGCACAACAACCGATCCGGGTTCGCTTCTTCAATCAACGGGCGCTCAAATTCGGCGGTTAAAACGTTGATCACCCTTACTGGGGACGGCTGTACCGTGCCACTGACGGCGAGGTCATAGCTCAACGTCATCTGCTTGTTGAAGAAACATGCCACCACACAGGCCGGCAGTCTGACGAGAGGCATCTCGCCGTCCTGTTCAACCGTGTAATCCCCCAACGGCTTTTTCGCATAACCGGGCCCGCTTACACTAAACCGCACCTCGTCACCTTTGTAAGTGTCCAGCCCCTGGATAACGATCTCCCCTCCCTCCTGGGTGTTTTCAGGATTGAGGCACCACTCACCGTTGTAATGCGCGGACTCGCGCAAGTGCGGCGGTTTCAGATCCAGCGCAGGGTCGACCCGTAGCAATGAGGTAGTGCGCAGGTGGAAATCCTCGGCGTTCACTGGGAGTGGATTCTCCAGAAGCGGATCGCCAGGCGCAGGGTATACCGGGGCGGTGGTGTCCCAAATCACGCCCAGGTGGGCGGTGATCGCCGAATAGTCGTCCAGCCTGGACAGCCAGCCTCGCGAAAGCGTAAAGCGGAAAACATGGTCTGGATGGGCTTCGTGCTCCTGCACCACATGATCCCTGGCCACCCAGGCGAAGCGATAGGGCGCGACATGCTGGTTACCCGCAACAACGGCAAACAACCGCTGCCCGGGTTGAATCATCGGCCAGGCCTTGATCGCGACAATTTCATCCCCCGTAAACTCCTGCATGCGCAGGTACCAGGTACTCCACTCCTCCTTGGCATGGGTAAACACCGGCCTTGAGACGACGAGATGCTCCTCCCTGATCTGTTGGATTTCCAGCTCCAGCGTCAAGGACTCCAATGCCCGCCCCCCTGCATTGGCCGTGTACTTGATCAATACCGTGTGCCCGATGCAGTAGCTGACCCACGGTGCCGGAATGTCGACGACATTCACGCCATTTTCGACAGAAACTGGCTCGAATCTCGGCTCGTCCTGATCCTTGACCGCCATATAGAACATGACGTTGGTGGCATTCGCCGGCAGCGTCAGCGTGGCCGTCGTGCCATTGATTGCATCGATGGGATACAGCAGGCTGTTGTTCGCAGCGTGCTCGATAATCGCATAGGGCAGTTCCGTTTCAACAGCTGGCAGCGAATTAGCTGTCTGAATGGAACCGGTTTTTTTTGCAGGTATTTTGCGCGCCACGATAAGACTCCTGTCCAGCGTTAGATCACCGTCGGGACTGGCCAGACTGGCCAGAAACTGCGGTTATCTAACCCTTGGATCAAGAACCTTGCCTACTGTCAGAATTAACAGTTCTGCTGGACAGCCCAGGCGTTTCAGACCAGCGGCCGTCTCAAAACCCCGCCAACGCGCCATCCATGCAACGCCAACTCAGCCAGGAGAATGCCCGCACTGGGCGGGCACTCCCCTAGAACAACAACTCATGGGGTTCGCTAACTGTATATCAGCAAACACAGCTTACTCGCGGTAGCACATGCTGAAGTTATCGATAAACGAGTAGTCCTCTACAAGTACCGTCATCCACGCTACCGAGATCCCAGGCGACGTTGCCAACTCGACCCAGAAACCGCCTCGCCAATCCTCGGTATAGGTCTCTTGCCGGACCACATTACCGGCGGGGCCATAAAAGGTGACTGTCCCTGGGAGTTGTTTCCAGGACCAACTGAACCTGACAGATTCCAGCTCACGACTGAAATCAAATCGATGCAGCTGTGGTGGAATTTGATGACCGGAATTTTGGCACATGACAAAGTGGTTACCTGAGTAATAGTTGTCATTACCATGGGCCGCTATACCCGCCAGACCCGCCCCCGATTGAAAGGTTATTTTCATCAACTTCGTCTGAATACTGCCGCCTGCGGCAAACGTCCCCTGCGCCAGTCCCTCAAAGCGCTCTTCCTGGCAGATCAGTTGCCGCTTCACAATCAGGTTCAACACTGGAAAAGTGATGGAATCCCTTTCTGGATCGTTGCTATCTGGCGCTGTAATGCAGGTGACGGTCAGGGGAGAATCATGTTTTAACAGCAAAATATCTGATCGACTCATCGTTTGAGAGAGCCCCGCTTGGGCCTCCTCAGCGGTAAGCGGTAGGCCCTTCACCACATAGAAAGTATGCTCAGTGCCATCTTTTTTGATACCCGTGCATTTGAGCCAGACACGTTGCCCGGCCAGCGCAAACCACCAGGTTTCAACTGTGATTAGAGCATCTGCGGGGAAGGTAGCCAGATCGAGAATGCCGTATTGAGTAGCGCGTGGCGTGGCCTGTTCCACCACCGGCGTCGGCAGGCGCACCGGTACGCTGATGTGCAAATTCAAATCATCTGAAGTCTGCACCTTGCAAGCACTGGTGACGGTGTAGCTGATCTTCACCGTTTTGCCGATGCTTTCGATCACCGCCTCTCGAGGTACCAAAAAGGTAGTGGTTCCGCTGGCGCTGCCCGGCTGGGCGTCCAGTGGCCAGCACGCTCCGTCTGGCTTCGTCCAGCACAGACTGAGGGTGTGATTGGGGTGGTTACCGAGGTAACTCACCTCGACATGCACGCCATTTCGTCCATTCCACACGGTCAGCTCGTTGCCCACAGCTTCATGCACGGTGGGCGCTTTGAGCACTCGCTGTTCCTGGACGATGGTGAAAGATCGAGCCGGGAATTCGCGGGCGGTCGATCGATCGCACTGTCCATCGAAGCTCGCCGCAAAATGCAGCTTGAAGTCGCTGCAATCCGCCAGTTTTTTCAGAGCATTCCGGGCGATGGACGTATCCACGCCATCGATTAGCCAGTGCGGCTTCAGTGGTACGCCCTGCAACACATCCAAGTGCAAGGCCGCGCCGTCCTCATCCACGCCCGTCAGCCACATCCAGCAACATTGGCCCTCTTTGGCATAGTCAAAAAGAGGCACCACACCCGTGGCATCGTTGTTGAACGTAGTGAGATTAACGGTCCCCATCGTCGCTTCTTCGATATCCGGTGTGGTCAGGTGCGGAGCAAGCACTTTGATGCGGCGATCAGGGGAAGATTGGGGTAGATAACTGTTGAACTGGAGGCTGTAGTTGAGCGTCAGCGTCTTGTCGAACAGCGCTGCAACGATATCGGGGGCAACATCGTACGACAGGCTCGTCTCGTCTTTCTTCACGTCCTGGCAGCCGAGGACCACCGGCGCGTAATTCGGGCCCGACGCATAGGCACAGACATGGTCGCCCTCGAACATGCCGTCGTAGCTGACGATTGCATGCCCGCCGTTGACCGTATTGGTAGGGTTGACCTGCCATTGACCTGGGGGTAGCTCCACCGACTCCTTCAAGTGCGGTGGGTTCAGTTCCTGTCCGGGGTCGACCAGCAACAACGAAGTGGTGCGCAGGTGGAAATCCTCGGCGTTCACTGGGAGCGGATTCTCCAGAAGCGGATCGCCAGGCGCAGGGTATACCGGGGCGGTGGTGTCCCAAATCACGCCCAGGTGGGCGGTGATCGCCGAATAGTCGTCCAGCCTGGACAGCCAGCCTCGCGAAAGCGTAAAGCGGAAAACATGGTCTGGATGGGCTTCGTGCTCCTGCACCACATGATCCCTGGCCACCCAGGCGAAGCGATAGGGCGCGACATGCTGGTTACCCGCAACAACGGCAAACAACCGCTGCCCGGGTTGAATCATCGGCCAGGCCTTGATCGCGACAATTTCATCCCCCGTAAACTCCTGCATGCGCAGGTACCAGGTACTCCACTCCTCCTTGGCATGGGTAAACACCGGCCTTGAGACGACGAGATGCTCCTCCCTGATCTGTTGGATTTCCAGCTCCAGCGTCAAGGACTCCAATGCCCGCCCCCCTGCATTGGCCGTGTACTTGATCAATACCGTGTGCCCGATGCAGTAGCTGACCCACGGTGCCGGAATGTCGACGACATTCACGCCATTTTCGACAGAAACTGGCTCGAATCTCGGCTCGTCCTGATCCTTGACCGCCATATAGAACATGACGTTGGTGGCATTCGCCGGCAACGTCAGCGTGGCCGTCGTGCCATTGATTGCATCGATGGGATACAGCAGGCTGTTGTTCGCAGCGTGCTCGATAATCGCATAGGGCAGTTCCGCTTCAACGGCTGGCAGCGAATTAGCTGTCTGAATGGAACCGGTTTTTTTTGCAGGTATTTTGCGCGCCACGATAAGACTCCTGTCCAGCGTTAGATCACCGTCGGGACTGGCCAGACTGGCCAGAAACTGCGGTTATCTAACCCTTGGATCAAGAACCTTGCCTACTGTCAGAATTAACAGTTTTGTCGGGAATTCTCGGGATTTTAGACCAACGGTCACCTTATAACCCCCTCAAACTGTGCTGGCTACGTGGCCAGCAACGAGTGCGACACTCGGCCAATGCGCCGCGCTGTTAGCCGCTAAAGACCCGCAAAAAGCCCTGGAAGAACACGAAGCCGCCGGCAAGGGCAGCAAGTTGCAGGCACTGGCCAAATCCCGGCGGATATCGAGGCCAAGCTCGATGCCAATATGAAGTTGATGGAGGAACTGGAGTTGTCGGCGACGCCGGCGATTTTCTATCTGGATGACAAGGGGGGCTTGCAGCAACAGCAAGGGGCGCCGTCGCCGGAGAAGTTGGTGAAGATTCTGGGGCCGAAGTAAGGTAAGCAGGAACGTACGAAAAAAACGCCCACGTATCAACATGGGCGCTTTTGCTACAGGAAGTGACTACAACCAGAATGTAAAGAAGTCCCAGTACATATAGTCGTCGGAGCTGATGTCTATCCTCCCAATAGTTGAACTCCCCGTTGCCGAGAAATCTACCCAACCATCCATAGGGCTTTCATTAAGGCTAACCGCGCCCAAGTAACCACCTTGTGGACTATAGAAGGTGATCATTTTAGGAAAGTTGTTCCATGTGTAAGCAAATCTCACTCGTTTACAGTTGAAGGTTAAGGTCAAGCGCAGAAGTTGCGGTGAAGATGCCTGCCGTACGCCATTGGAAGTAACCAGTGCCTGGCCTTCCAACATTCCGGGGATCGAAGAATATGACGAGATACCCGCTTGTCCAGGGCCTGAAATAAAGGCAATGGTCATCGTTGGAATACTAATGCTCTGTCCGGCAGAGATCAGTTTGGTGGCTTGCCCTGTGAAGTTTTCGTAACGCATTTCAGGTGGTGTGACTACGGTCAACACGCGCGATGGACACACCACATTCTCAGTCAAGCCGTCAGTCGACACGCTCCATGTGAAGGTCATGGAGGACTGATCCTGCGCCTTTACCAACTCGGATCGCAGTACAGTTGCCGCCACCTCGGACGCTGCCGCTTCTTCTGAAGCTGTAATCGTTCGAGCCGCATAAACAACAAAACTGTAGGGAGCGCCGCTCTTATTGATTCCTGTCGCCCGAAGCCAGCACTTGTGTCCTGCTCGCAAAAACCACATCCAATCTATGAAGGCATCGGCATTCCCGGCGAATGTTCGCGTATCCACAATGCCATTTTGCGTTCTGGGAGGCGTAGCCTGCCGCAAGTTTGGCGTTTCCAGGCGTACAGGAAGGCTGATGCTCAAATTCAACGGCGGCGATGTCTGCACCTTACAGGCGGTAGTGACCGTATAAGCGATCTCCACCACCTTACCCATACTCTCGATCACGGCTTCCGGCGGCAACAACCAGGTCACCGCGCCCGTCGTGCTGCCAGGTTTGGAGGGCAATAACCAGCATGTATCGTCCGGTCGTTTCCAGCAGACACTGATGGAGTGCTTGGGATTGCTGCCGGCGTATTTCACCTCGACATGTACACCATTGCGCCCGTTGTAAGCGGTCAAGTTGGTAAGCACCGCCTCCGTCACTGTTGGCTCAACCAGCACCAGAGCTTCCTGTTCGATGCTGAAGGTCCGGACAGGAAACTCGACGGCCGTGCCCAGGTCGCACAGCCCATCAAAATTCGCCGCAAAATGCAGTTCAAACTCACTGCAATCGGCCAATTTTTTCAGCTTGTTCCTGGCTATCGGTGTATCAACTCCGTCGCGTAACCAAGCGGTAGTAAGCGGCTCTCCTTCCAATATATAAAACTGATAAGCGTTGCCGGCCTCAAGTGTGCCGGTTACCCACATCCAGCAGCAGTCCTGCTCCATGGCGTAATGCCAGATGGGCACTATCGCCGTTGCGTCATCACCAAAAGTATTGAGGTCCACCCGGTTGCCAGTGGCCTGTTCAATGCCCGGTTCTGGCAAGTCCATGATGCCCAGCACCTTCACTCGGCGCTCGGGTGAGGACCAATGGCTGCCATCGCAGCGCGTGACGTTGTAGGTCAACGTAATGGCTTGCTCAAAATTGGCGCGGATCACTGAGGGCGGTACCGCAAACACCAGGCTGGTTTCACCTTCAACCGGTTGGCGACATTCCAGTTCGACTGTGCCTGGCCCTGGGGTGCCGGTAAGTGTCTGGCAAACCATGTCGCCGCTGCACATGCCCTCATAAGCCACCGCGATATGCGCTCCGTTCACCGTGTTTATCGGGTTGACCACCCACCCGTCGAACTCGGTGTGTACAGCTTCCTTGAGTTCAGGGGGCGACAGCTCCAAGTGAGGCTCGGTGAGCAACGTCAACAAAAGCGAGCGGAACAATCTATAGGGAGTAGCCCGGCTGAAGCGCACGGACGCAACAAGATACAGTTCGCTGTCATGTTTAAGTTGCTGGAGCAACGCCCGAGGTAGTACTCGACGCCACCCCAGGCGTACGTCTTCGTCGGTAACCGGTTCATCCTCGAATGGATAGAGTCGGGCCTTGGAGCCATCCGGATAGATGCCGCCTATATAGCAGTTGATCGTTTGGATTGTGCCGGCAAATGCCCAGGGTGGAATGTAAAGAATCGGATCTTTACAACACAACAAAGAAAGATCCAGTTTGCCATCGATCGCTTCGAGAATTTGCGCCTGAGGCAAGTTCGAAGGCAGACTGATCCGTACCTCACCTTGTAAAGAGGTTTGACTCTCATCGTTTCTAGTGGCGGTGTATGTAAACAACGCGAAATTGTCCAACCACAAGGCTATGTATTCAGAAGGAATATGAAAGTTGATACAGCCTGCGTCGTCGCCATGCTGGGGCTTTATCGGCGGATAAGAGCTGCCTGCCAACGGCCAGTCCAGAGCGATGAAGTCATTTGCCTGCATATCGTCGTAGCAGACGCTGACGTTGCCTCCGTTCAGCAGGTTGAGTGAATCGACACTGCCATTTTCGTCAGCCTCAAGCAGCTTTGGCTTGGGCAGGTCAAGGGCATCCGGCAATGACTTGGACATGGTGAACGTTCCTTTTCAATAGACAGGGAATGCCGAAGCCCAGGTGTTGGCCTGATCAGCATCGCCCTATCACACCGTAAAAAAACAGGCGTTCCTACTGTCAGAATTAACAGTTCTGCTGGACAGCCTAGGCGTTTCAGACCAACGGCCGCCTCACAACCCCTCCAACTCCGCCATCAAATCACTCAACCGATCCACCTTCTCGGCACTGATCTCATTCCCCGCCAACCCCTCGATATACTCGGCCAGCTCCCCCACCGTGCTGCATTCGAACATCGCCCGCAGCGGCACATCCCGCTGCAGCGTCTTCTGCACCCGCGACGCAATCTGCGTGGCCAGCAGCGAGTGCCCGCCCAGTTCGAAGAAGTTGTCCTGCACCCCTACCCGTTCGACCTTGAGCACCTCGGCCCAAATGTCGGCCAGGGTAGCTTCCAGCGCGTTGCGCGGTGCCAGGTAGTCCTGGCTGTGCAACTGGCCGATCTCCAAGGCCGGCAGGGCCTTGCGGTCGAGTTTGCCGTTGGCGTTGAGCGGCAGGCGTTCGAGCCAGAGCCAGTGCAGCGGCACCATGTATTCCGGCAGTTCGGCGCGCAGGCGTTGCTTGATACGGTCCAGGCGTTCGCCAGGGTTCAACGCCTCATCCGCAGCCACCAAATAGCCCACCAGGTGCTTGCCGTTGACGCCCACCTGGACACCGACCGCCGCATCACGCACCTCGGGTTGTTCGTGCAGGCGCGCTTCAATTTCACCCAGTTCGATGCGGTAGCCGCGAATCTTCACCTGGTGGTCAACCCGCCCGACATACTCCAACACGCCGTCACTGCGCCGCCGTGCCAGGTCGCCGGTGCGGTACAGCCGCTCGCCCGGTGCGCCGAACGGGTTCGGCACGAACACCGGTGCGGTGCGCAACGGGTCGCTGACGTAACCACGACCGACCCCGATACCGGCCACGCACAGTTCGCCGACAGCGCCTTGGGGCACCAATTCCAGTGCGCCGTCCAACAGGTACAAGCGGTTGTTGTCGGTGGGCATGCCAATCGGCAAATAGGTGCCCCGCGTCGAGGCCAGGTCGACACGGTAGAACGCCACATCGTCCGCGCATTCCGCCGGGCCGTAAGCGTTGACCAGACCGATGTGCGGGTAGCGCAACAGCCACTGGTGCGCCAGCTCCGGCGGCATCGCTTCCCCGGTCGGCAGCATCCAGCGCAGGCCGTCGAGGCGGATAGCGTCCTGGGCGAGCATGCCCTGGATCAGTGACGGCACGCTTTCCAGCACAGTAATGCCCTGTGTCTGGACATGGGCCAGCAAGCCCTGGGGATCATGGGCAAGGGTGTTGGGCACGATGTCTACCCGCGCGCCGAACAGCGGCGCGGCGAGGAATTGCCACACGGAAATATCGAAGCTTTGCGAAGCCGTCTGCGCGATTACATCCGTCTCGCTCAGTTGCAGGTAGGGCACCTTGCTCAACTGGTTATTGAGCATGCCGCGCTGTTCGACCATCACGCCTTTGGGCAAGCCGGTGGAACCCGAGGTATAGATCACATAGGCGAGGTTGTCCGGAGCGCTATAGACACCGGGATTCTCGCCACGAGCCGGTACTTCCTCCCACACCAGCAACTGGCAGTCGAAGCCTTCGAGCAGTTCGATGGCCTGTTCCCGGCAGGCTTCGCTGCACACCAGCAACGGCGTGCGGCTCAGGTCGATGATGCGGCTCAGGCGCTGGCTCGGCAGGCCCGGATCCAGCGGCAAGTAACCGGCACCGGCCTTGAAGCTGCCGATGATCATGCCCAGCAGCTCCAGATTACGCTCGGCCAGCAACGCCACCGGCTGGTCCGGGCCGACACCCGCCGCCATCAGCGCATGCCCCAGGCCGTTACTGCGCCGGTTCAACTCGTCATAGCTCCATTGCCGGTCGAGACAACTGGCGGCGATACGCTGTGGATGCTGCGCCACCTGTTCCTCGAACAGCTCGATATAGCTGCGCTGCAGCGGATAGTCGTGTTCGCTCTGGTTGCAGCCGTGCACCAGGAATTCACGTTCCTGCTCGCCAATCAGCGCCAGCTCGGCCATGTCGCCATGGAAGCCCTGCACCAGCGCCAGCAGCAGGCGCTTGAACTCGCCGAGCATGCCTTGCACGGTGCTTTCATCGAAGTAGCGCTGGTCATAGGACAAGTGCAGGCCAAGATCATCGCCGGGGTAGCACACGGCGGTCAGCGGGAAGTTGGTGTGGGTGCGGCCGGAGTCCGAGGTGGCCTTCAGGCTTTGCGCGTGGCTCAGCACCGAGCTTTCCACCGGGGCGTTTTCGAACACGAACAGGCTGTCGAACAGCGGCTGGCCCTTGGGCAGTTCGCTGAGTTCCTGAATCTTTACCAAGGGCAAATATTCGTACTCGCGCAATTGCATATTGCTGTCGAGCAGGCCGCTCAGCCAGTCGCGCACGCTGCAACGCTGGTCGTCTGCCGGCAGTTTTACCCGCAGGGCGATGCTGTTGATGAACAAGCCGACGGTGCGTTGCATCTCGGGCATCTGCACCGGACGCCCGGCCACGGTGACGCCGAACAGCACGTCACGCTCGCCGCTCAAGCGCCGCAGTACCAACGCCCAGGCCGCCTGGGCGAAGGTGTTGACCGTTAATTGGTGGGCCTGGGCCAGCTCGCGCAATTGCGCACCATCACGGGCATCCAGGCGGGTGTAACAATCGCCGACCACCATGCCGCCGCTGTGGCCGGCATGTTCGCGCAGGAAGGGCCGGTCGCTCGGGATCGGCGTGGTGCGCTCGAACCCTTGCAAGTTGTGCTGCCACCACTGGCGCGCTTCGTTCAGGTCCTGGCGTTGCAGCCAGGCGATGTAGTCGCGGTAACGCGGCGGCGTTGCCAGTTGCGCATCGCGACCTTCGCCCAGGGCCCTGTAGATTTCGAAAAAATCATTCATCAAAAGCGAACGGCACCAGGCATCGATGAGAATGTGGTGGTTGCTCATCATGAACCAGTAGCGCGCCTCGCCCACACGGATCAGGCGCAGGTGGAACGGCGCCTGGTTGAGCAGATCGAAACCGGCTTCGCGCTCGGCCTTGAGCAAGGCTTGCAGACGCGGTTCGTGCTCGTGCTCGGGATCGGCGCTCCAGTCCAGGTATTCGATCGGCGTGCTGCCCGGCTTGTGGATCACTTGCAGCATGTCTTCGCCGACGTTCCAGCAGAACGAGGCGCGCAAGGCTTCGTGGCGGGCGATCACCCGTTGCCAGGCCTCGGCGAAACGCTCGGGGTCCAGGGCGCTGTTGATGCGGTAGCGGTCCTGCATGTAATACAGGCCGGTGCCCGGTTCCAGCAGGGTGTGCAGCAGCAGGCCCTCTTGCATCGGGGTCAGCGGGTAGACGTCTTCGATGGCGTTGGCGGGTACTGGCAAGCTGTCCAACTGCGCCTGGGTCAGTTGGGCCAGCGGGAAGTCGGACGGCGTGAAGCCGCCGGCATCGTTTTCGAGACAATGGGCGATCAGGCTGTGCAGTTCGGCCAGATACGCCTCGGCCAGTGCGCGGATAGTGTGTTGATCGTGGCGTTCGCGGCTGAAGGTCCAGCGCAGCACCAGTTCGCCGCCGTACACCTGGCTGTCGACGCTCAGCTCGTTGGGCAGCGGTGCGTCCGGATCGTGCGCGAGCCCGGCGGATTCATCCAGCGGATGGAACAGCGCATCGGTGCCGAAGCTCTGGTCGAACTGGCCGAGGTAATTGAAGGTGATATCGGCGCTCGGCAGCGCCGCCAGGGTGCGTTTGCACAGGTCGTCCGCCAAATAGCGCAGCACGCCGTAGCCCAGGCCTTTATGCGGTACGCCGCGCAGTTGCTCCTTGATGGCCTTGATCGAATCGCCCGGTTGCGCCTGGGGGGTCAGGCGCAGCGGATAGGCACTGGTGAACCAGCCGACGCTGCGGGTCAGGTCGATGTCATCGAACAGGCTTTCACGGCCGTGGCCTTCCAGTTGAATCAACGCCGAATCGTGGCCGCTCCAGCGGCACAGCACGCGGGCCAGGGCGGTCAGCAGCAGGTCGTTGACCTGGGTGCGGTAGGCGCTCGGCGCGTGTTGCAGCAATTGCCGGGTGCGTTCGGCATCCAGGCGCACGCTGACCGTCTGCGCGTCACGGTTGCGCCGTGCACCTTGTGGGCGAGCCACCGGCAACGCCAGCGCCGGGCCCGCCAACTGCGCTTGCCACAGGCTCAGTTCTTCGCGCAGGGATTCGCTGTGGGCATACGCCTGCAAACGCGCCGCCCACTCGCGCAACGCGCTGGTCTTGGCCGGCAGGCTGACGGACTGGCCATCGCTCAGTTGGCGATAAACATTTTGCAGGTCCTCGAGCAACACGCGCCATGACACGCCGTCCACCACCAGGTGATGAATGACGATCAGCAGGCGCTGCTGGCCTTGGGGGCCGTCCACCAGCAAGGCACGCAGCAGCGGGCCGTGTTCCAGGTCGAGGCTGCGCTGGGTGTCGGTGCACAGCGCGGTGCAGTCGGCCATGTCGCGCACCCATGCCTGCATCAGTACGCCGCCTTGCGGCACGGCCAGGTGTTCGGCGTGCCATTGGGCGTCGCGGCGGGTGAAGCTCAGGCGCAGCGCATCGTGATGCTCCAGCACCGCCAGCAGGGCCTGCTCCAGGCGGTGCGGGTCGAGCAGTTGCAGCGGCTTGAGCAGCAGCGCCTGGTTCCAGTGCTGACGCGCCGGAATGTCAGTGTCGAAGAACCACTGCTGGATCGGCGTAAGGCCCGAGCGGCCGGTGAGCACACCTTGCTCGGCGGTAACCTGCTCGGCGCGCGTGGCAACGGCGGCCAGGCTTTGCACGGTCTGGTGCTGGAACAGGTCGCGCGGGCTGAAATGAATGCCCGCCTGCCGCGCACGGCTGACCACCTGGATCGACAGGATGGAATCGCCGCCCAGCTCAAAGAAGCTGTCGTCCAGGCCGACTTGCTGCAGGTTCAACACCGCGCACCAGATCGCTGCCAGGCTGTGCTCCAGCGCGTTGCGTGGCGCCACATACTGTTGGCGATTCGCCTCGGGGTCCGGCTCGGGCAAGGCACGCCGGTCGAGCTTGCCGTTGGCGGTCAGCGGCATGCTGTCGAGCACCATCACATGAGCGGGCACCATGTAGTCCGGCAGTTGCGCCTTGAGCCGGGCCTTCACCGCGTCACGCAACGCGCCGTGCTCAGCGTCGCTGACCAGATACGCCACCAGCTGTTTGCCACTCGGCGAATCCAGCGCCAGCACCACCGCTTCGCGCACGGCATCATGTTCCAACAGGCGGGTTTCGATCTCGCCCAACTCAATGCGGAACCCGCGAATCTTCACTTGATGGTCGATACGCCCCAAGTATTCCACCAGCCCATCGGCACGTTGGCGCACCAGGTCACCGGTGCGGTACAGACGCCCGCCATTCGCGGCGAACGGGTCGGCGACAAAGCGCTCCGCCGTCATCCCCGCACGCTGGTGATACCCCTGGGCCAGGCCTGCCCCGCCGACATACAACTCACCGCTTGCGCCTTGCGGCACCAGGGCCAGGTCGGCGTCGAGAATGTAAGCCACGCGTGCGCCGATGATGCTGCCAATCGGCACGCTGGCGGCGCCCTCTTCCAGTTGCTCCGGCGCCAGGCAGGCCAGCGGCATCACCACGGTTTCGGTCGGGCCATAGGCGTTGAAGAACAGTGCAGGCTGGAAAGCGCTGCGGATGCGCTGCAGGTGTTCGCCGGTCAAGGCTTCACCGCCGGTGATACACATGCGCACCGGCAGGGTCTGCTCTTGCGTGGCCAGCCACTGCGCCAGTTGGCTGCCGTAGCTAGGCGTAAACCCGAGGATGCTGATGCGATGGGTGCGGATCAGCGTGCAGATTTCCTCGGCATCCCACTGGCCCTGGGCGCGCACGACCACCTGGGCACCGCTGAGCAACGGCACCAGCAAGCGCTCGGTGGCGGCGTCAAAGTTGATCGAATAAAAATGCAGTTCGCAGTCGTCCGGGCGCATGCCGAAACGCTCGATCACCGCCTGGCAATGCATGGCGATTTCGCCATGGCACACCACCACGCCTTTGGGCTTGCCGGTGGAACCGGAGGTATAGATCAGGTACGCCGGGTGTTGCGCCAGGCTGATCATCGGCAGCTCGCCGGCCGGGTAGTTGCTCAGCAGCGGCAGGTCGTGTTCCAGGCACCAGGTCGCGACGTTCGCCGGCAACGGGCCAAGGGCATCGAACATCGGCGCATCGCTGAGCAGCAGGCCGATGCCGCTGTCTTCGATCATGTAATGCAGGCGGTCCAGCGGGTATTCCGGGTCCAGCGGCACGTAGGCGCCGCCGGCCTTGAGGATCGCCAGCAGGCCGATGACCATTTCCAGCGAACGCGGCAGCGCCAGGCCGACGCGCACCTGCGGGCCGACGCCGCGCTCGCGCAGCATCCAGGCCAGGCGATTGGCGCGTGCATCAAGTTCGGCGTAAGTGAGCGTCACCCCGGCAAAGGTCAGCGCCGGCGCATCGGCACGCTTGCGCGCCTGCTCACTGAACAGTGGGTGAATGCACTGGTCGAGCCGATGCTCACCGGCTTCCACCCCGAGGCTGTCCTGCACGGCGCGTTGCTCGGCGGCGCTGAGCAGGGGCAATTCGCTGAGGCGTTGCTGCGGGTTGTCGATCAGCGCTTCCAGCAGGTTGCGCCAATGCGCGGCCATGCGGGCAATGCGCGGCTCGTCGAACAAATCGGTGCTGTAGGTCAGGCAGCAGCCCAGGCGATGATCGAGGTCAGTGACTTCCAGGTTGAGGTCGAACTTGGTGGCGCGGGCATCGTTGGCCAGGTACTCGACGCTCATGCCGGCCAGTTGGCGGCTCTGCTGGAACTCCCAGCGCTGCACGTTGCACATCACCTGGAACAGCGGGTTATACGCCGCGCTGCGCGGCGGTTGCAGCGCCTCCACCAGATGGTCGAACGGCAGGTCCTGATGGGACTGGCCCTCGATCACGGTGTGACGCACCTGCTCGAACAGCTGCGCGACATTCATCTGCCCATCGAGTTGGCAACGCACTACCTGGGTGTTGAGGAACGCACCGATCAGCCCTTCGCTTTCCGGACGGATCCGATTGGCTACCGGCGCGCCGATGCGCAGGTCGGTCTGGCCGCTGTAGCGGTAGAGCAACACGGCCAGGGTGGCGGTCATGGTCATGAACAGGGTCAGGCCATGCTCGGCGTTGAACGCGCGAACACGGGTGGCCAATGCGTCGCTCAGGTCGAAGCGGTACAGCTCGCCCCGGTGACTTTGCACCGCTGGGCGCGGGCGGTCACCAGGCAGCTCCAGCAGCGGGTGTTCGCTGCCCAGTTGCGCGGTCCAGTAATCCAGCTGGCGTTGGCGCTCGCCCGCTTCCAACCACTGGCGCTGCCACACGCTGTAGTCCAGGTATTGCACCGGCAGCGGCGCCAGCGGTGAGTCGCGCTCGTCGATGAAGGCCTCGTACAGCGCACTGAGTTCACGGGCAAAGATGTCCATGGCCCAGCCTTCGGTGACGATATGGTGCAGGGTCAGCACCAGGTAATGCTCCTGCTCACCTGCCTTGACCAGGCAAGCGCGCAGCAACGGCCCGGTTTCCAGGTTGAACGGCGTATGCGCTTCCTGATCCGCCAGTTGCTGCAAACGCTGCTGACGCTCGGTTTCAGTCAATGCCGAGACGTCCTGCCAGTCCATGCGCAGGCCGGTCTGTGGCGAGACCTTTTGACAGGCCACGCCATCGACGCTCGGGAAGGTGGTGCGCAGGGTTTCGTGACGCATGATCAAGGCCTGCAGCGCCGCCTCGAAACGCCCCACATCCAGCACCCCGCATAAGCGCGCCATGCCGCCGACGTTATAAGCCGGGCTGTCCGGTTCCATCTGCCAGAGGAACCACATCCGCTGCTGGGAATAGGACAGCGGCACGGGTTGGCTGCGGTCGACCTTGGCAATTGCAGTCTGTTGGTTGCGTTGGCCCGAGGCCTGGATCAACCCGACCTGCTCGGCAAACGCACCCAGCTCGCTGGCGTCGAACAAGGTGCGCAACGGCAGTTCGACATCGCAGACCTGGCGGGTGCGGGAGACGATTTGCGTGGCCAACAGCGAGTGGCCGCCGAGGGCAAAAAAGTCGTCGCGCAGGCCAATACGGGGCAGCCCGAGCACTTCGCGCCAGATCGCGGCAATTTGCTGCTGCAGCGGCGTTTCCGGTTCGACGTGCTCGCAGGTTTGCCACACCGGTTCCGGCAGTGCGCGGCGGTCGAGTTTGCCACTGGGGCTCAGGGGCATCGCGTCCAGGCGCATCAGGTAGGCAGGCACCATGTACTCGGGCAGGTCAACGGCCAGGGCGGCTTTCACTGCCTGTGCATCCAGTTCGGCCGGGCCGGTGTAGTAACCGATCAACTGGCCGTCCCGTACCTGCACCACGGCGTGGGCGATGCCGTCCAACGCCAACAGGCGGGCTTCGATTTCCTGCGGTTCCACCCGAAAGCCGCGCAGCTTGACCTGCTGATCGAGACGGCCCAGATATTCAAGCACGCCATCGACACTCCAGCGCGCACGGTCACCGGTGCGATACAGACGCGCTCCGGCTGCGCCCAGCGGGTCGGCGACAAAGCGTTCGGCGGTGAGCCCCGCACGGCCGAGGTAACCGCGCGCCAGGCCGATGCCGCCGATGCACAGTTCACCCGGCACACCGGCCGGCAACGGGTTGAGCTGTTCGTCCAGCACCCGGCAGATCACATTGCCCAGTGGCCGGCCAATCGGCGAGCGCTCGCCATCCTCCACGGCGCAGTGCCAATGGGTGACGTTGATCGCGGTTTCGGTCGGGCCATAACGGTTGTGCAACTGCACCGCCGGCAGGCGCGCCAGGACGCGGTTGCGCAACTGCGCGGGCAAGGCTTCACCGCCGGAGAACAGCCGGCGCAGGCTGGTGCATTCGGCCACCAAGGGTTCATCGATAAACAACTGCAACAGCGGCGGCACGAAGTGCAGCGTGGTCACGCCGTACGCCTGCACCAACTGGGCAATCCGCTGCGGATCACGCTGTTCACCCGGCCCCGCCAGCACCAGCCGGCAACCGCTGATCAACGGCCAGAAGCACTCCCACACCGACACGTCGAAACTGATCGGCGCCTTTTGCATCAGCACGTCGCTGGCGTCCAACGTGTAGGTGGCCTGCATCCACTGCAACCGCTCGGCCAGCGCCGCATGGGTATTGCCCACGCCCTTGGGCTGCCCGGTGGAGCCGGAGGTGTAGATCACGTAGGCAAGGTTGTCGCCGTGCAGGTGCAGGCCCGGTGGCTGGGTCGGCCAGCGGTCCAGGTGCAGGCTGTCCATGGCGATCACACACACGCCTGCCACCGTCGGCAGTTGTTCCAGCAGTGCGGTTTGGGTCAACAGCAAGTGCACGCCGCTGTCCTCGAGCATGTAGGCCAGGCGCTCGGTGGGGTAATCCGGGTCCAGCGGCACATAGGCACCGCCAGCCTTGATGATCGCCAGCAGGCCGATCAGCAATTGCGGCGAACGCTCGGCGGCGATGCCCACGCAGACGTCCGGGCCGACGCCCTTGTCGCGCAGGTAATGCGCCAGGCGGTTGGCCTGGGTATGCAACTGGGCAAAGCTCAGGCTGCCAGCTTGCCAGACCAGCGCGGGGGCGTGCGAGGTGTGCTGATTGAGCAGCTCGGGCAACCACTGCCGGGCCGGCGCGCAGGGTGCCTGGCTCCACGCCTGTTGCTCGTCCTCTGCGGTCAGTTTCAGCTCGCCCAAGGCTTGCTGCGGTTGTTCGCAGACCGCTTGCAGCAGGTGGATGTAATGCTCGGCCAGGCGCTGCACGGTTGCCGGCTCAAACAGCTCATCGGCGTAGTCGAAGGCCAGGCTCAAGCGCCCGGTGCGGTCTTCTTCGCTGTGCAGTTGCAGGTCGAACTTGGCTTCACGGCTGTGCCACGGCAGTTCCTCGGCGAGCAGCCCCGGCAGGCGGCGCAGGGCGCTGAGGTCACGTTGCTGGTGGTTGAACATGACCTGGAACAGGCCCTGTTGTTCCCGCGCCTGGGGGAAGGCCTCCAAAAGTTGTTCGAACGGCAGGTCCTGATGCGCCTGGGCGTCCATTGCCGCCTGGCGTGTCGCGGCCAACAGCTGGTTGAAAGGCTGGAGCCCGTCGAGTTCGGCACGCAATACCAGGGTGTTGATGAAGAACCCGACCAGCCCTTGGGTTTCCTGGCGTGAGCGATTGGCATTGGGCACGCCGATGCGGATTTCGCGCTGGCCGCTGTAGCGATACAACAGCGTCTGGAACGCGGCCAGCAGCAGCATGAAGGGGGTGGCTTCATGGGCCTGTGCGGTCTGGCGAATCGCGTCACTGAGCTTGGCGCTCAGGCGTACGGTATGCCGCGAGGCGCTGTTCAGACGCTGCGCCGAGCGCGGGTGGTCAGTGGCCAGGTCGAGCGTCGGGTGATCGCCCTCAAGCGTTGCCTGCCAGTACGCCAGTTGCCGCTGGCCTTCACCTGCGGCCAGCCATTGGCGCTGCCAACTGCCGTAGTCGGCGTATTGCAGGCTCAGTGGCGGCAGCTCCAGGGGCTGGCCCTGGGACGCAGCCGCGTAGAGACGGGAGAACTCGTCGATCAGAATAGTCAGCGACCAGCCATCGGCAATGATGTGGTGCAGGGTGACCAGCAACTGGTGGTCCTCTTCATCCAGGCGCACCAGGGTCACCCGCAGCAGCGGGCCTTTTTCCAGGTCGAACGAAGTCCGTGCCTGGTCTTCGCGGATTTGCTGCGCGCGGGCTTCGCGCTCGGCGCCGGGCAGGTCGCTGAGGTCGATGAGGTGCAGGTCGAACGCCGCACTGGACTCGATGCGCTGGAACCCTTCGCCGTCACGCTCATAGAAACGTGTGCGCAGGGCTTCGTGGCGCTGGACCAGGTACTGGAAGCTTGAGCGCAGCGCGTTTTCGTCCAGTGCGCCGCGCAGGCGCAGGGCGCCGGGGATGGTGTAGGCGCTGCTGTGAGGGTCCAGCTGCCAGGTGATCCACAAGCGGTTCTGGGCCAGGGATTGCGGCAGCTCGTGCTGGCGCGACAGCGCAGCCATTGCGCCTTGTGCAACGCCGCCGGCCTGTTGCACCTGCGCGACGCTGGCGGCGAAGCCTTGCAGGGTGGGCGCCTCGAACAACAGGCGCAGGTTCAGCTCCAGGCCCAGGGTTTCACGCAGCCGCGCGACCACCTGGGTGGCACTGATGGAGTTGCCGCCAAGCAGGAAAAAATGATCATCGGCGGCAACCGTGGCCACTTGCAGCTGCTCACACCAGATCGCCGCGATCTGCTGTTGCAGGGCCGACGCCAGCGCGACCTCACTCGCCGGCGCTTGTACCTCGGGGAACTGCGCATAGCGGTCGAGGCTGCCATCGGCATGGCGCAGCGCACACGCCGCCCGTTGCACCTTGCCGCTGGAGGTTTTCGGCAGCGCGCCAGGGTTGAGCAGCACCACCACGCTAGGCGCCTCTTGGTAAGCCTCGGCCACCGCTTGGCGAATCGCCTTGATCAGCGCTTCGGGCGGCAGGATTTTCTGCACGCTGCGGCTGATTTCCGCAGCGATGCCGATGCCTTCCAGGCCCCGGTCATTCACCGCAAAGGCCGCCACCCGGCCTTTGCGCACCACCTCGACCTCACGTTCGATGGTTTGCTCGATGTCCTGTGGATACAGGTTGTGCCCGCGCACGATCAGCAGGTCTTTCAAGCGCCCGGTGATGTACACCTCACCGTCACGGATAAACCCCAGGTCGCCGGTGCGCAGCCAGGTCCGGCCGGCGTGCTGGACGAATGTCTTGGCGGTGGCTTCAGGGTTGCGCCAGTAACCCTGGGCGATGCTCGGGCCGCTCGTCCAGAGTTCGCCCACGCAGTTATCGGCCAACGCGCTCAGCGTGTGGGGATCGGCGATCAGTACGGCGTGGTCCGGCTGCTGAGTGCCGCAACTCATGACGGCCCTGCCCTGCCCCGGCGCGGCGCGGTTGGCGGCCAGCGCGTGCTCATCGACGTGCAGCGCAGGGATGCCTTGGCCACGGGTGCCGCCCGCGACGAACAGGGTCGCCTCGGCCAGCCCGTAGGAAGCAAAGAAATGGCTTGAGGTGAAACCGCAGGCGGCGAACTTGTCGGCAAAACGTTCAAGGGTGTCCAGGCGGATCGGTTCGGAGCCGGAATAGGCCACGCGCCACTGGCTCAGGTCCAGGCGTTCCAGGGCCGACTCGCTGACCCGTTCGCTGCACAGGCGGTAGGCGAAATCCGGGCCGCCGCTGATGGTGCCGCCGTATTCGCTGATCGCTTCCAGCCAGCGCAACGGCCGCGCCAGAAAGTAGGCCGGCGACATCAACACGCACGGCACGCCGCTGAAGATCGGCTGCAGCAGGCCGCCGATCAGGCCCATGTCGTGGTAGAGCGGCAGCCAGCTGACGATGACATCGTGCGGGTTGAGGTCGATGCCAAAGCCGCGACGGATCAGCACTTCATTGGCCACCAGGTTGCCGTGGCTGACTTGCACGCCCTTGGGCAGCGCGGTGGAGCCGGAGGTGTATTGCAGGAAGGCGATGTCGTCGGCTTGCAGCTCGGGGGCGACCCAGTGAGCGGCCAGCTGTGCGTCGAGGGTGTCTACGCTCAAGACCGGTGGTGCGTGGTCAATCTGCGCCAGGCTTTCGCCGAGGCTGGCAATGGTCAACAGCAGGCGCGGCTCGGCGTCGCTGATGATCGACAGCAAGCGCTCCTGGTGATGCCGCTTGGTGGATTCCGGCGGATAGGCCGGCACCGCGATTACCCCGGCGTACAGGCAGCCGAAGAACGCTGCGACATAGTCCGGGCCGCTGGGGAACAACAGCACTGCGCGCTCGCCCATCGCGACATCGGCTTGCAAGGCGGCAGCGATGGTGCGGGCGCGTTGGTCCAGGTCACGGTAGCTGAGCACCACGCTGTGCTCGGCTGACTCGGCCAGAAAGCGCAAGGCTATCTGGTCCGGCGTCTGCGCGGCACGGCGTTGGAGGGACTGGACCAGGGTGCGGGGAAGTTCGAAGGCGTCCATCATGGGGTTCCTGCCTGAAATCGGCTTACGGGAAAGTCGGGAAGTCGGTGAGATTCAGCCGGCGGCCAGTTGCCGCGCCGCGCCAAGGCGCCAGCGGGCCAGGTGTTCGTCGGCATAGCGGCGCATACAGCGCAGCACGGCGCTTTCGTGCTGCACGAGGAAGAAGTGGTGACCCTCGAACATGTCGAGGGAAAAGCCGCTGGCGGCCTCGAGCTGCCAGTCGAGCAATTGGTCGGCGCGCACGCTGTCCTGCTTGCCGCCGAACACATGGATCGGCACGCCCAGGGGCTCGCGCTCGCCATAGGTGAAGCTGCCGCACAGCAGGAAATCGGCGCGCAGGATCGGCAGCATCAACTCCATCAATTCAGCATTGGCCAACGCGGCGTCGCAGGTGCCCTGCAGTTCGCGCAAGCGGGCGATCAGTTGTGCGTCGGTCTTTTCGATGGCGTATTCGCTGACATCGCGCCGCGCCGGGCCGGCGGTGCCGGAGGCGAACAGCGCCAGCGGCGCGGGCACATTGCACGCTTTCAATGCATGGGCCAGTTCGAACGCCAACAGGCCGCCGAGGCTGTGGCCGAACAACGCATAGGGTCCATTGAGGTCGCGGCTGATTTCAGTCGCGAGCTGGGCAGCCAGGGCCTTGATATCGCGCTGCAGCGGCTCGCCCATGCGCATGCCACGCCCCGGCAATTCCAGTGGGCACACCTGCAACCAATCCGGCAGCACGCGGCGCCAACGTGCGTAGACCGAGGCGCTGGCGCCGGAATGGGGCAGGCAGAACAGGCGCAGCGGCGTTGGCGTACTCATCACCCGAGGACTCCAAGCTGAAACACGCTGTTTGCACGATAAAAACCCATTTCGCCCTCCTGCGGGTGCTGATCCTTGGCCGTTTGTTTACAGGCCTGTCACCCAGAAGAACGGACGGCCCCGGCAAATAATTAGTCGCCGGGGGCGAGCGAGACGCGGTTCACACCTTACCGGAAGGCATAAGATTAGTTCGCCTTCTCATTTGACAATCATTATCATTCAGCATAATTTGTTGCCCGATGTGTAGGAGGCCTCAGCAAGGACGCCCTCCCCTAACCTCTTTTGCAACCAGGTGATTTCCATGACGGAACCAGTATCCACAGGCAGGTGCGACTCACCACTTCTCCAGGCGTTCGTCGACAATCGACTGATCCTGGTGAAGATCGCGGCACGTATTACCGGCTGTCGTTCCCGCGCCGAGGATGTGGTGCAGGACGCTTATTTTCGGCTGCAGTCGGCCCCGACGATCACCTCTTCGTTCAAGGCCCAACTGAGCTATCTGTTCCAGATCGTGCGCAACCTGGCGATCGATCACTACCGCAAGCAGGCCCTGGAGCTCAAGTATTCCGGGACCGAAGAGGAAGGCTTGAATGTGGTGATCCACGGCGCTTCACCGGAAACTTCCCATATCAATTTCAACACCCTGGAAAACATCGCCGACGCCCTGACCGAGCTGCCGCAGCGCACCCGCTACGCCTTCGAGATGTACCGCCTGCACGGCGTACCGCAGAAGGATATCGCCAAGGAACTCGGGGTTTCGCCGACCTTGGTGAACTTCATGATCCGCGATGCGCTGGTGCACTGCCGCAAGGTGTCGGGCAACCACAGCGATACGTTTGCGCGCAGGGTCTGAAAAACACATGTGGGAGGGGGCAAGCCCCCGATGAGCATAGGTATCTACACAATTTTGGCGCGGCCCTGAACCTGCGGCGGCCCAGGAGCCGAAGCCTCTCTAACTGATACCCCGCGACCTAAATGTGGGAGGGGGCTTGCTCCCGATGGCGGCCTGACAGCCGACCAGGATGCTGGATCAGGGCGAGTACATATCCGTTACTGCGGTAACGGCGGCTTAGGGTTCCGCCCTGACGGCGGGTCACTTTGGAAAAGAGCCCCAAAGTAACCAAAGGGCTCTTGCCCCACCACTCGGCACCTCGCCCAGGCTCGGTGTGCCCGTAATCCGACAGTGATTTGGGGGGGCCGCCGCCACGCGCCATCCATGGCGCGGGGCGGCTAAACCGGCATCCCTGCCGGTTTACCCCCCAAATCACTGTCGAATTCCGGCCAGCGTGGTTTAACGGGGCGCCTAGATCAAGAGCAAGATCAAGAGCGGCTCGCTTCGCATCGTGGTTACTTAAGCTGCTACAAAGTTGTGTAGATACCTATGCCCCGATGAGGGAGTGTCAGTAAACACATCTGTTACTGACCCACCGCCATCGGGAGCAAGCCCCCTCCCACATTTGATCTCCTGCGCTCTCAGAGTAGTGGCATTACATCGATGCGATACGGCTCAAATATCTTGAGCATTTGGCCATTATCCCGCAGCTGCTTGAGCAACCCGGCAAACGCAGGCCCGGTGATCGGGGCTTTGGGCCGTAGCAACGCGTAATGGTGATAGACCTGGTCGATGCGCTCCGACACCAGGAATGTCCCCGCCATCTCGGCATTGCGCACCATGAAGTCACTCAGGTACGAACGGGTGACCAAGGCGATATCAGCACGCCTGCGGGCGACCATCAGCAAGTTGCTGTCATGGGAGTACGTCAACGTTGCGTTGAAGTGCTCGGCCAGGTACTTGGGGTCGGGGTTGAAGTTGGCGAAGGCGTAGTGATAGCCGCTGAACACCGCCAGGCGTTTGCCGGCAAGGTCGCTGAAATAGCTTTGGTCGCGACCGGGTTCACGCTCGGCGACGAAGATTTCAGCGTCTTCCAGGCCCATGTCGACGCTGGTATGGGCCACGTCTTTCCAGCCCCAGGACGGGTTTTCAAAGATCGCCATGTCGACCCGGCCTTGCTCGAAATCGCGAAAACGCCTGGGAATCGAAGTGGGCACCAGCACAAACTGATAGTCGCTTTGCACGGCGTTCAGCGCTTCGACCAATTGCGGCAGCAATCCGGTATCGGCGCCTTGCTCAGGGCGTACGGTATACGGCGGAAAATGTGCCGCGCCGATCCTCACCAACTGCGCGGCGCTGGCCTGCGTCCACCCTGCGGTACCCAATGCCCAAAATGTCAGTCCTGCAGCCAGCCGCCATGGCGAAAACATCTAGGCACACACCGTGAATTCTATGATGGCGATAAGCTAGGCGTTTTTCCCTGGGGAGACAATGTTCACCCGCAAATTAATAGCCGCACTTCAGTCCGCCTTGAGCACCATCAACAGCGCTTCGTCGGCCAGCTCTTCGAGGGTCAGGCTGCCTTGGGTGCGAAACCACGTGGTGGTCCAGGATAACGCGCCGGTCAGGAAGCGCCGGGTGATGAACACGTCGCCCCTGATATAACCGGCGGCCTTGGCTTCGCCCAGTACCTGCAGCCAGATATCCTCATACATATCGCGCAGGGCCAGTACCTGGGCCTGGCCGTCGGCAGACAACGAACGCCATTCGTACACCAGCACCGCCATCGCCTCACCGCTGCCGCCCATGATCGACTGCAATTCGCAGCGGATCAGCGCCAAAACGCGCTCGCGCACCGTGCTCGCTGCTTCCAGCGCAGCCCGAACCATCGCGGTGTTGTAGAGGATGGTTTCTTCCATCACTGCGCGCAGGATCTCGTCCTTGCTCTTGAAGTGATGAAAGATGCTGCCCGACTGAATGCCCACCGCACTGGCCAGGTCGCGCACGGTGGTGCGCTCGAAGCCCTTGTTGCGAAACAGGTGCGCCGCGGTTTGCAGCAACTTGCCCCGGGCACTCTCGGGGTCGGTCAATTGTCCAGCGTCGACCAGGGTGCGCATCACCCGCAGGGCTTGGGGGTCGTCCATGCTGCTGTCCCTCATGTCTACTATCGTCTTGGGCGGCAATTTAGGCCGTGGCCGCCACCCGAGCAAGCGCTTGGGCAAAACTTGTGTACGGGGTTTACCAACCAGGCGAATCCGCCCCCTGGGCGGAACTACAAGGCCCGGCTACGCTCTATCCCCATCAGGACAGGAACAGTACGGGAACCTGCGCATGCCTCATTGGCTGATTATTGACCTTGAAGCCACCACGGATGACGGCGGCTGGCCCGTGACGGAGATGGAAGTCATCGAAATTGGCGCAAGCCTGGTCAACCGCCAGGGCCGCGAGCTGGATCACTTCCAGCGCTTCGTGCGCCCCCTGCGGCGGCCGCTGCTGACGCCTTTTTGCCGCCAATTGACCCATATCACCCAGGCCAATATCGACGCGGCAACGCCGATCACCGAGGTGTGGCCGCTGTTCGAGCGCTGGCTGGGCCAGCATCAGGCACGCCTGGAAGGCTGGGCCAGCTGGGGCGATTACGACCGTGTGCAACTCGAGCTGGAATGGCAACGCCATGGCCTGGCCAGCGCGCTCGGCCAGACGCCCCATGTCAACCTCAAGCAACGGTTCGCCAAGGCCCGGCGGCTGGACAAGCCCTTGGGGCTCAATGGCGCGCTGCAATTGGCGGGGATGCAGTTCATTGGCCAGCAGCATCGGGCGCTGGAGGATGCGCGCAACACCGCACGCCTGTTGCCGCTGATTTTGCCGGTCTAGGCAGCTCCCCTGCCCTTGGGCATACTGGCTGACCTTTCCAGACCCTTTTTCCGAGGATTCACTCATGTTCAAAGTCAATGAATACTTCGACGGCACCGTCAAGTCGATCGCTTTCGGCACCGCGGAAGGCCCGGCGACCATCGGCGTGATGGCCCCGGGTGAATACGAATTCGGCACCGACCAGCGTGAAATCATGCACGTCGTTTCCGGCGCGCTGATCGTCAAACTGCCTGACGCCGAGTGGGAAACCTTCGCCGCCGGCAGCCAGTTCAACGTCCCGGCCAACAGCAAATTCCAGTTGAAGGTTGGCGTAGACACCGCTTACCTGTGCGAATACCGCAGCTGAGCCTGACTCGGCGCAAAAAAATGCCCGTCTCCTGCGAGACGGGCATTTTTATTCCAGCACCGTTACCGGCATCCCGACTTCCAACTGGCCAACCCCATCGTTGACCAGGTTCTGACCGAACATCGGGCCCTTGTCGGTGCTGCGATAGGCCTGCAGGGTGGCGAACGGCTCGCGGTCCGGGCTGCGCTCGCCGGTCTGGGGGTCGACGGTCGTTAGAATGCAGCGTGAACACGGCTTGACCACGCGAAACTCCACATCGCCGATGCGCAAGCGTTTCCAGCCATCCTCGGCGAAAGCCTCGCCGCCTTCGATCACCAGGTTGGGACGAAAGCGCAGCATTTCCATCGGCCGGCCGATATGCGCGCACAAATCGTCCAGGGAAGCCTGGCCGATCAGCAGCAAGGGGTAGCCGTCGGCAAACCCCACTTGATCGTCATCCCGGCCAAAACCGGCCTGGGTCGAGCGTGCACGCTCCAGGGGCATATGCACCAGGCGTGTGGGTTTGCCGATGAAGGCGCTGACCCAGGCCGCCGCCGCATCGCCCGCGTCCGGCACGCGCAGGGTGTCGTGCCAGATGATCACACCGCGCAATGCATCGGCGCCGGGCAATGCCACGTCCAGCGTCCCATAGCCAGGCGAGCTCAAGGTCAGGCCGCCCGCCGCGTTCCACAGCGCGGTCAACTGGCTCATCTTCGCCACGGCGCGTTGCGTAAGGAAGCGCCCGCTGGCTTCGTCCACCAGCATCCAGCGTCGATCCCCTGCCAGCCCGAGCTTGTCCAGGCCACTCTGCTGCAAGGCCTCGGCCTTGCCGGATTTCAAGGGGTAACGGTACAACGCGCTGAGACGGAGCATGAGCCTGCATTCCTGGGGAACAAAGTGGCATACCCTAGTGTCACGCGGGCACTTCGTCCAGCATCAGTCGTTGACGCACCACATCCACCAGCTTGTCCGGCTGGAATTTGGAGAGGAAATTGTCGCAGCCGACCTTCTTGACCATCGAGTCATTGAAGCTCCCCGACAGCGAGGTGTGCAGCACCACGTAGAGGCCACGCAGGCGCGGGTCATTGCGAATTTCGGTGGTGAGGCGGTAGCCGTCCATCTCGGGCATTTCGGCGTCGGTGAAGATCATCAGCAGCTTGTCGGTCATCACCTGGCCGCTGTCGGCCCAGGCCTTGAGCATGTTCAGCGCCTTGAGGCCGTCGCTGGCGATGTGCATCTTCACGCCCAACTGGCCCAGGGTGTCCTTCAACTGCGACAGCGCTACGTTGGAGTCGTCCACCAGCAACACTTCACGGCCACGGGCGCGTTCCAGCACTGGGTCCTCAAGCTTTTCCCGGGAGACCTTGGCGTTATAAGGCACGATTTCCGCCAGGACTTTTTCCACGTCGATGATTTCCACCAACTGGTCATCGACCTTGCTGATGGCGGTGAGATAGTGCTGGCGCCCGGCGCTGGCCGGCGGCGGCAGGATGGCTTCCCAATTCATGTTGACGATGCGGTCGACGCCGCCCACCAGGAACGCCTGCACCGAACGGTTGTACTCGGTGACGATAATGGTGCTGTTGGGCCCTGGCACCAGGGGGCGCATGCCGATGGCCTGGGACAAGTCGATCACCGGCAAGGTCTGGCCACGCAGGTTGACCACGCCGCAGACAAACGGATGGCGCTGCGGCATCAGGGTCAGCTTGGGCAGTTGCAGCACTTCCTGCACCTTGAACACGTTGATCGCGAACAGCTGCCGCCCGAACAGGCGGAACATGAGAATCTCCAGGCGATTCTCACCCACCAATTGCGTGCGTTGATCTACGGTGTCGAGAATGCCGGCCATTAAGAGCTCCTGGTGTGCACATGGGTTGCGCGCTTAGAGGGTGTGCAGTTCGTATAGGCAAGTTATCGGCGGCAAGCGCCAGACCTTGACCCCGCTAAAATGCCATGTAAATACATTGATGTCACACTGACATCATGCTTTACTGCATCAGCCCTGTCCTCGGGCTGCGTGGGCCTTGCACGACACTCCAATCGGCGTGCGGTTCCATGACGTAGGGGATTCCCCTATGCGCAATCAGGCCCGACCTGATATTCGCGATATCTAATAGCCATTAATGTGACGCCATTCTCATTGCATGAATGGAGTCAGGCTTTTGTTTGCCATCCCACGCCCTAGGCCCATGGGCCTTCCAGGCACTCACGTATCGGCAACTGAAGTCGTGTCATCCCGCTCAACTGGGACTACGCACGACTTTCGTGAGCATTTCAATAAATGTCCTACTGGAATATCGGAATCAGCCTACAAGCTCAAATCATATTTCAGCGCTAGTTTTAAGCTATTCACCCGGTGCGACATCTCATCACCCGAGCTTGAGTTGCGGAGACATGCATGATGAATAGCGCGAAAGAATGGCAAACGGCACTTCCCGAGTTTCTGCTGGAGGCCGAAATGCTGCTGATCAAGTCCCAAGAGTGCTTGAGCCACCTGCATTTGATCCGCAACGACAGCGACGCCATCGACTGCATGAAAACCAGCCTCGCCAAACTGGCTGAGAAGGCCGACAGCCTGGCGCTGCAGGCGATCAGCGAGTTCTCGCGGCACCTGCAGGACCTCATTGCCAACGCCGAAAACCCGATGCAACTGCATGACCAGGCACTGGATGCGTTACATGACTGCCTGACGCTGCTGGCCTGGCAATTGGAGCTGATCGACACGCGCACCGGTGAGTTGGCCCTGGACGAGACCGAGCAAACGTCGTTGATCGCGACGGTTACCTTGCAGATTCCGCAAAAGGATTTCCGGCATAAACCACAGCAGCGGTTGCATCATGCGTCCTGAGTCCCAAGCATGTCACCGACGATAGCTGACCTGTCCAAAAACGACCGATAACGGCGAGAAAGGCAGAAATATCAATTAGCCATCTACGCAATAACTATACAAACCAACTTTACTAATACAACTTTTTCAACTCTGGGATTACCCCCCAGAGTATTTGCGCGGGCCATAAACCAATCAGGCGACCAACGGTAACAGGGGTGGTACTATGCCCCCACTCGAAGTGACTCAACTTCATCATGGTTAAACACGATTCGGCAGCGTATTCCAAACAGAGCCCGGCCAACCGGTCTCCCCGCAGCGAACCCTCAGTGGCTCCATCCGCTATGTACGCCAACCTCAAGCCCCTTTTCTCAAGGTCTGTGTCGCGCAGCAACGCACGCCGCATCGTCCTTGCGCTGTGCCTGTGTTCGTTGTCGGTCAGCGTGTGGGCCTACGCGCATGCTTCGCCCTGGTCGCTGCTGATCCTGCTGGTCAACCTGGCCACGCTGGCGGTGGTGGGCCTGCACCAATGGCGTTCACGCAAATCCATCAAATTCCAACCCCAGGAATTGGCCGACCGACTGTTGCAGGTCCAGGAAAACGAACGCCATCGCCTCAGTCGCGAGCTGCACGACGACATCGGCCAACTGCTGACTGCCGCCAAGCTGCAAAGCGAATGGCTGCAGCGTCGCCTGCCGCCAGAGCTGCACGAGCACTGCATGGTGCTGTGCAATACCCTCGACGAAACCCTGGCCAAAGTGCGCGACGTGTCGGCCATTCTCAACCCGCGCCAGTTGGCCAGCCTGGGCCTGGAAGCCAGCTTGCGCGCGCACCTGCTCAAGACCCTGGAAAACACCTCGGTGTGCTGGAGCCTGGAATGCCAGCAACGCCTGACCGGTATTCCTGAAGAAATGGCCGTGGCGGCGTTTCGCATCACCCAGGAAGCCGTGACCAACATGCTCCGTCACGCCCAGGCACACAACCTGCGGGTGTGCCTGCGGCGCCTGCCCGAAGGCTTGTCGCTGATGATCTGCGATGACGGCCAGGGCTTTTCGCCGGCTATCGACCCAGGCCTTGCGGGCCAACGCGGCATGGCCGGCATGGCCGAGCGGATAGACCAACTGGGCGGCACCTTGTCGGTCAGCAGTCAGCCAGGCCAAGGCACGCGGATCGACGCGCTTTTCCCCTGGGCGCCCCGCGCCCTCGAACGGGCCAGTTCCCCTAAGGGTTTCGAGTGACCTGCAATTTACTCCTGGTGGATGACCACGCACTGATTCGCGCCGGCGTGCGTGCGCTGATCCTGGACATGCCCGGCTACGACGTGATCGGTGAGGCCAGCGATGGCGCGCAAGTGCTCGCGCAATTTCGCGCCCTGCAGCCGGACATCGTGCTGCTGGACCTGTCGATGAAACACACCAGCGGCCTGGATGCCTTGCAGGAACTCAAGGGCGCCTACCCCCTGAGCAAAGTGCTGATCCTGTCGATGCACACCGACCCCGACCTGATCATGCGCGCGCTGGAATCAGGTGCCCACGGCTACCTGCTCAAGGACATGACCGCCAACGAGTTGGAACACGCCCTGCATGCCTTGCGCAACAACGAGCGCTACCTGAGCCCGGCGATCGCCCACACCGTGATCAATCAAGCACTGATCCGCAGCAACGGCCCTGCGACGCCCGCGCCCCATAGCCACAACTTGACGGCGCGCCAGTTGGAAATCCTGCGCCTGATCGTGCGCGGCAAGTCCACCCGGGAAATCGCCCACGGCCTGGGCCTGAGCATCAAGACGGTAGAAGCGCATCGCTCGCAGATCATGAAGCGCCTGCAGATTTTCGACGTGGCGGGCCTGGTGTTATTCGCTGTGCGCGAGCAGATCATCAGCCTGGACGACTAGGGGCGAACCCAGCGGCAGGTGCACGCGCAGGGCCTTGGGCAAGGCCTCGAAATGCAGATCATCGCCTTCCAGCGGCTCGCCATCGAGATTGATGTACAAGCCCTGCGCCACCTTGATATTGACCCACGGCAGGCGTGCCCGCACGAACATGGTGTCCAGGCCCCAGCCGTTGCTCATCAATTCGCGCAAGGTGCCGACCACCTCCTGGGGCGCCGGCAGGATGCTGATGTCCAGCAGGCCATCATCGGCCAGCGCACCCGGGCACAGCACATGCCCGCCCCCGGCCTGGCGCCCGTTGCCGATCCCCAGCGCGAGCAGCTCGCCTTTCCAATGGAAATCCGGGCCTTCCAGCTCACCGTAGGCAGCCTTCAATTCACTGAAACGCGACAAACCGGTGAACAGGTAGGCGGCACCGCCGAGGATTTTCTTCAGGTCTTCGGAGGTGTTGGCGGTGACCTGGCTGCCAAAACCACCGGTGGCCATGTTCAAGAATATCTGCCCGCCGACCAGGCCCAGGTCAATCGCCCTCGGTTCAACATCCAGCAACGCCAGCGCACCAGCCGGCTCCAACGGCACGCCGGCGGCCTTGGCGAAGTCATTGGCGGTGCCCAGCGGCATCAGCACCAGGCTGGCATCGGTATTGGCGTGAGCCATGGCTTCGGCCACATCGCGCAGGGTGCCGTCGCCACCGCCGGCGATGATGTGGGTGTAACCGTCGGCCAGGGCTTCATTGACCAGGCGCTGGGCATCGCCACCTTCCCACGTCACCCGCACTGCCAGCTCCCAACCCTGCTCACGCCGGGCCAGCACAGCCGCGCGTACGTCCTCGTTGAGGGCTTGTTTGCCGTGGAGGATCAACAGGGCTCTGGCGGTGGTCATTTGGGGAACTCTCCTGGGTCAAGGTGATTGCAGGATGTTGACCCTTGGGGATGAGGAAAAGTCTGTGGCTGGACAAATTTGATTGATGTACGCAGATCAACATGTGGGAGGGGGCTTGCTCCCGATAGCGGTGGGTCAGCTCTAGTTAAGCTGACTGATACACCGCCATCGGGAGCAAGCCCCCTCCCACATTGAATCCAGCAAGCCCGGCCCGAATCAGCTCTTGTGCAACTTGCTCATCAACTGCGCCTCGGCCTGGGTCAACCCGCACGACTGGGTCAGCTCATCCACCGTCGCGCCCATGCCCACCAGCTTGGCCGCCTGGGCGAACGACAGGTTCGCAGGATCACGCTGTTCCAACTGCACCAACTTGTCCGGCAACGGCCCGAGAATCGCGCGCAGTTCATGCACTTCATCCCCAACCCGCACCGCACTCTGCTGGAAATGATCGACACGCTTGACCAACTCCAGAATGCGCCGGTCACGCACCGCATCGCGCTCGGCCTGTTGCAAGGCCAACTCCCGTTGCTGGCGCACATAGCGCAGCACAAACGCCAAAGTCCCGGCCCACAACAGGGCCAGGACGATCACCGCCGCCTCAAGGAACAATCAGATGCTCTCCAGGTCCGACCACTCTTCTTCGCTCATCATTTTGTCCAGCTCAACCAGAATCAACAGCTCGTTGTTCTTGTTGCACACGCCCTGGATAAACTTGGCGGATTCTTCGTTGCCCACGTTCGGTGCGGTTTCCACTTCCGATTGGCGCAGGTAGACCACTTCGGCCACGCTGTCGACCATGATCCCGACCACTTGCTTGTCGGCTTCGATGATGACGATGCGCGTGTTGTCGTTGACATCGGTTGGCGCCAGGCCGAAGCGTTGGCGCGTATCGATCACCGTCACCACGTTGCCGCGCAGGTTGATGATGCCCAGCACATAGCTCGGCGCACCCGGTACCGGGGCGATCTCGGTGTAGCGCAGCACTTCCTGCACGCGCATCACGTTAATGCCGTAGGACTCGTTGTCCAGTTTGAAGGTCACCCATTGCAGGATCGGATCATCCAAACCTTGTGCGGACGCTGACTTGTTCATGCTTCTGACCCCTTCAAATGCCGCTATCGACGGCGTGTGTGCTAATGGGCCGCGCAACCGCACGACCTTTATTGTTCAATCAACTGCGTTTGTTCTGCGCCATTTCCTTGACCGCGCCACTGGCGATCAACTCGGCCAGTTCGGCGACGTCGAGCAACGCGCACATGTGTTCGATCACGGTGCCCGCCAGCCACGGCCGTTGGCCACGGTGGCTGCGCCATTTGATTTCGTTCGGGTCCAGGCGCAACGAGCGGCTGACTTGATGCACCGCCAGCCCCCACTCGTAGCCCTGCACGGAGATCACGTACTGCAGGCCCTGGCGGAAATCGTCGCGGTAGCGGTCGGGCATCACCCAGCGCGCGGTGTCCAGCACCTTGAGATTGCCGGCCTGGCTGGGCAGGATGCCGAGGAACCACTCCGGTTGCCCGAACAACGGCGTCAGCTCCTGGCCTTCCAGGGAATAGATCGAGCCCAGGCACACCAGCGGCACCGCCAGGGTCAACCCGGCGACGTCGAACAGCAGGCATTCGAACGGCTCGGCGGCCCACGACGGGCGACCATCGCCGGTCACCGGCGGCGGCGTGATGCTCGGCGGCAGGTGCACTTCCACGATCGGCTCGACCACCACCGGCGCCATCACCTCAGGCGTGACTGGCACCACCAGCGGCGTCGCTTCGACGTGTGCATCGCGGGCCTGCTCCTCAAGCACCGCCAACTGGAACTCATCCAGCGCAGCGTCAGGCTCGACGGCCGGCTCCAGCACCAGGATCGGTTCCGGCAGTTCCTCGGCGGTCGCCTCCTGCAGCAAGGCATCCAGGTAGGATTCCAGTGCCAGTTGCGGCCGGGTCTTGAAGTCCAGGGGACGGTTCATCAGGCCACCTGCGCCACAAGCTGCTGGGACAGCAGGTGCTTGAGCAACGCCCGATAAGCCAGCACGCCACGGCTCTTGCCGTCGAATTGCGACGGCGTGAGCCCGGCGCGGCTGGCGTCACGCAGGCGCGTGTCTACCGGGATGTAGCCGTTCCAGATGGTGTCCGGATAGGCATCGCGCAGTACGCGCAGGGTGCCGAGGGAGGCCTGGGTACGCCGGTCGAACAAGGTCGGCACGATGCTGTACGGCAAGGCCTGCTTGCGCGAACGGTTGATCATCGCCAGGGTGCTGACCATGCGCTCCAGGCCTTTGACGGCCAGGTGTTCGGTCTGTACCGGGATCACCAACTGCTGGCTGGCCGCCAAGGCGTTGACCATCAGCACGCCGAGCAAGGGCGGGCTGTCGATGATCGCGTAGTCGAAGTCCTGCCACAGCTGCGCCAGGGTCTTGGCGATCACCAGGCCCAGGCCGCTCTGGCCCGGCGACTGGCGCTCAAGGGTGGCCAGGGCGGTGCTGGACGGCAACAGCGAAATGCTGTCATTGCTGGTGGGCAGCAGCAGTTGCCCAGGCAAATCGCTGGGCACGCTGCCTTTGTGCAGGAACAGATCGTAGCAGCTGTGTTCCAGCGCATCCGGGTCGTAACCGAAATAGCTGGTCATGGAGCCGTGGGGGTCCAGGTCGACCACGACCACGCGCTTGCCTGCCTCGGCCAGCAAGCCGGCTAACGCGATGGACGTGGTGGTCTTGCCGACTCCACCCTTTTGATTGGCAACTGCCCAGACTCTCATTCGGTTGATTCCTCCCGGTGGGCACAAGCGCGACCGAGACATTGCATAGGTTAGTGAGCCGGTGACGGAGAATTGACGGAGCTGGCCCGCACCAGCGGCTTTGCAGGGGCCGGTGCAGTTTGTGTGCCAGCGCGCCTCAACGCCGCATCCGGTGTTGCATTCGCCGTGCCGGTGCCGGTCAGGCTGCGGCGTACATCCAGGTTGCGCGACACCACCAGCACCACCCGCCGATTGCGCGCACGGCCTTCGAGCGTGGCGTTGTTGGCCACCGGCTGGAATTCACCGTAGCCCACCGACGCCAGGCGCTGGGGGTTCACGCCCTGCATCGCGAGCATGCGCACGATGCTCGCCGCCCGCGCCGAGGACAGTTCCCAGTTGGTCGGGTACTGCGCCGTACTGATCGGCAGGTTGTCGGTAAAGCCTTCGACGTGGATCGGGTTTTCAAACGGCTTGAGGATCGCTGCCACCTTGTCGATGATGGTGAAGGCCTGGTCGCTCGGCAGCGCATCGGCGCTGGCGAACAACAGGCTGGAGTTGAGCTCGATCTCCACCCACAGTTCATTGCCGCGCACGGTCATCTGGTTGGAGCTGATCAGGTCGCCAAATGCGGCGCTGATATCGTCGGCAATGCTTTTGAGCGGGTCGCTGGTGCCGCCGACACCGGCGGCGGTTTCATCGCTGTCGTTGACCAACGGCTTGGCCGGGGTCACCGTCTTGGGTCGTTCATCGCCTATAGGAATAGGCTTGAGCGCGCGGTCGGAGTCGGAAAACACCCCGATCAACGCTTCGGAAATAACCTTGTACTTGCCTTCGTTCACCGACGAGATCGAGTACATCACCACGAAAAACGCAAACAGCAAGGTGATGAAGTCCGCGTAGGACACCAGCCAGCGTTCATGGTTGACGTGTTCTTCAGGCTCGCGACGGCGACGGCTCACAGGCACTTCCCTCTCTGACCAACAGCGAACACTTCATTGTGGCGAGCGAGCTTGCTCGCGCTGGGGCGCGAAGCGGCCCTGAACCCAGACGCTGCGACCTGTCTGAAAGACCGTGTTGCCTGGAGTGGGGCTGCTTCGCAGCCCAGCGCGAGCAAGCTCGCTCGCCACATGCCCATGCCCATGTGCATCAATCCATGAAGCCCTGGAGCTTCAATTCGATGGAGCGCGGGTTTTCACCCTCGGCGATCGACAGGATGCCTTCGAGCAACATCTCGCGGTAACGGGACTGGCGCATGGCAATCGACTTGAGCTTGCTCGCCACCGGCAACAACACCAGGTTGGCGCTCGCCACACCGTAGATGGTGGCGACAAATGCCACGGCAATGCCGCTGCCCAGTTGCGAAGGGTCGGCCAGGTTGCCCATCACGTGGATCAGGCCCATTACCGCACCGATGATGCCGATGGTCGGCGCGTAGCCACCCATGCTTTCAAAGACTTTGGCCGCGTTGATGTCGCGGCTTTCCTGGGTGTAGAAATCCACCTCGAGGATGCTGCGGATCGCCTCCGGCTCGGCGCCATCCACCAGCAGTTGCAGGCCTTTGCGGGCGTAGCTGTCGGGCTCGGCATCGGCCACGCTTTCCAGGCCCAGCAGGCCTTCCTTGCGTGCGGTGAGGCTCCAGTTGACCACGCGGTCGATGCCGCCTGGCAGGTCGACCCGTGGCGGGAAAATGATCCAAATCAGGATCTGCATGGCGCGCTTGAACGAGCTCACCGGCGACTGCAACAACGCCGCGCCCACGGTGCCACCGATCACGATCAGCGCCGCCGGGCCGTTGGCCAGGGCGCCAAGGTGGCCGCCTTCAAGGTAGTTGCCGCCGATAATGGCGACAAACGCCAGGGTGATGCCGATCAGGCTCAAGACATCCATCAGAGGCAGGCCTCCACCAGATGCTTGCCGATGTCGTCCAGGCTGTAGACCGCATCGGCCAGGTCAGCCTTGACGATCGCCATGGGCATGCCGTAGATCACGCAACTGGCTTCGTCCTGGGCCCAGATTGCACTGCCGCCCTGCTTGAGCAGGCGCGCGCCCTCACGGCCATCGGCACCCATGCCGGTGAGCACCACCGCCAGAACTTTGTCACCGTAGGACTTGGCCGCCGAACCGAAGGTGATATCCACGCACGGCTTGTAGTTGAGGCGCTCGTCGCCCGGCAGGATTTTGATCGCGCCACGGCCATCCACCATCATCTGCTTGCCACCCGGGGCCAGCAGCGCCAGGCCAGGGCGCAGGATGTCGCCATCCTCGGCTTCCTTGACGCTGATGCGGCACAGCTTGTCCAGGCGCTCGGCAAAGGCCTTGGTGAACGCGGCAGGCATGTGCTGGATCAACACGATCGGCGCCGGGAAGTTGGCCGGCAACTGAGTCAATACACGCTGCAAGGCCACCGGCCCGCCGGTGGACGTACCGATCGCCACGAGTTTGTAGGCCTTGCGCTTGGGCGCGGGCGAATGGGCGCTCGGTGCAGCCGCGCGGGTAGGCGCTGCCGGCGCGGGCCGAGCTGCCGGGGCGGGCGCCGGGCGGCTGAACGATGATGTCGGCGCGGCCACGGGTGCAGGCGCAGGTGTCGGCGCGGGCGCGCTGAACAGACTGCGGCGGTTACTGCGCGAAATGCTGTGCACCTTCTCGCACAGCATCTGCTTGACCTTATCGGGGTTACGCGAGATGTCTTCGAAATTCTTCGGCAGGAAATCCACCGCGCCGGCGTCCAGCGCATCCAGGGTGACCCGGGCGCCTTCATGCGTCAGCGAGGAGAACATCAATACCGGTGTGGGGCAGCGTTGCATGATGTGACGCACGGCCGTGATGCCATCCATCATCGGCATTTCGTAGTCCATGGTGATCACGTCCGGCTTCAACGCAATGGCTTGATCGATCGCCTCTTTGCCGTTGGTGGCCGTGCCGACTACCTGGATCGTTGGATCGGCGGAAAGAATCTCCGAGACGCGGCGGCGGAAGAAACCCGAATCGTCCACCACCAGGACCTTGACTACCATAAACACTCCGTTAGACGGGGCGGGCGCTACCGCCCTGCCCCGCCAGAATCAAATACGCCGTGCGGCGTAACGCTTGAGCATGCTCGGAACATCGAGAATCAACGCAATGCGACCGTCACCGGTGATGGTCGCGCCAGACATGCCCGGGGTCCCCTGCAGCATTTTACCCAACGGCTTGATGACCACTTCTTCCTGGCCCACCAGTTGGTCGACCACAAAGCCGATGCGCTGGGTGCCCACCGACAGAATCACCACATGGCCCTCGCGCTGCTCTTCATGCTTGGCCGATGCCACCAGCCAGCGCTTGAGGTAGAACAGCGGCAAGGCCTTGTCACGCACGATCACCACTTCCTGGCCGTCCACCACGTTGGTGCGCGACAGGTCGAGGTGGAAGATCTCGTTGACGTTGACCAGCGGGAAGGCGAAGGCCTGGTTGCCCAGCATCACCATCAGGGTTGGCATGATCGCCAGGGTCAACGGCACCTTGATGACGATCTTCGAGCCCTGGCCCTTGGTCGAGTAGATATTGATCGAGCCGTTGAGCTGGCTGATCTTGGTCTTCACCACGTCCATGCCGACGCCACGGCCGGACACGTCGGAGATCTCGGTCTTGGTCGAGAAGCCGGGGGCGAAGATCAGGTTGTAGCACTCGGTGTCGGTGAGGCGATCGGCGGCGTCCTTGTCCATCACGCCGCGCTTGACCGCGATATTGCGCAGAATCGCCGGGTCCATGCCTTTGCCGTCATCGGTGATCGACAGCAGGATATGGTCGCCCTCTTGTTCCGCCGCCAGGATCACCTTGCCGCCCCGCGATTTGCCCGAGGCTTCGCGTTCTTCCGGGGTTTCCACGCCATGGTCGACGGCGTTGCGCACCAAGTGGACCAGCGGGTCGGCCAGGGCCTCGACGAGGTTCTTGTCGAGGTCGGTTTCTTCGCCCACCAGTTCCAGGTTGATTTCTTTCTTGAGCTGGCGCGCCAGGTCGCGCACCAGGCGCGGGAAACGGCCGAAGACTTTCTTGATCGGCTGCATCCGCGTTTTCATCACGGCGGTTTGCAGGTCGGCGGTGACCACATCGAGGTTCGACACGGCCTTCTGCATGGCTTCATCGCCACTGTTCAGGCCCAGGCGCACCAGGCGGTTACGCACCAGCACCAGCTCGCCGACCATGTTCATGATGTCGTCCAGGCGCGCAGTGTCTACGCGCACCGTGGTTTCGGCTTCAGTGGCAGGTTTATCGGCAACCGGCGCAGCGGCAGGACGCGCCGGAGCTGGCGCGGCAGCCGGTGCAGGCGCTGGCTTGGCGACCGGCGCTGCGGCTTTGGCGGCGGCAACCGGTGCGGCTGTAGCGACCGCTGCGGCGGCGGCCGGAGCCGGGGCCACTTCGGTGAACTTGCCTTTGCCGTGCAACTCGTCCAGCAAGGCTTCGAACTCGTTATCAGAAATCAGCCCGTCACCGGCAGGTGCTGCACTGGCCGCCGGAGCGACGGCGGCAGTGGCAGCGACCTGCGGCAAGGCTTCGGCGACGAACGTGCCTTTGCCATGCAGTTGGTCGAGCAGCGCCTCGAATTCGTCGTCGGTAATATCGGTACTGGCGTTGGCCGCCGGTGCCGCTGGCGCAGCCGCCGGTGCCACGGCGTCGGCCGCGAACTGGCCTTTGCCATGCAACTGGTCGAGCAGGGATTCAAATTCTGCGTCGGTAATGTCTTCGCTGGTCGGTGTGGCAACCGGCGCCGTTGCAGCCGGTGCTTCAGCCTCGGCCTTGACCGCATTGAGCGAGTCGAGCAGTTGCTCGAACTCGCTGTCGGTCACATCCGCCTCGGCTTCCACCACTGGCTCAGGCACGGCTTGCACAGCCGGTGCTTGCGCAGCCGGTTCGGCCAGGCGCGCCAGGGCGGCCAGCAGTTCCGGAGTGGCGGCGGTGACCGGTGCACGTTCACGCACCTGGCTGAACATGGCGTTGACCGCATCCAGTGCTTCGAGAATCACGTCCATTAATTCCGAGTCAACCTGACGCTCACCCTTGCGCAGGATGTCGAACACGTTCTCGGCGATGTGACAGCACTCCACCAGCTCATGGAGCTGGAGGAAGCCGGCGCCCCCTTTTACAGTGTGAAAACCGCGAAAAATTGCATTGAGCAGGTTCGCATCATCCGGACGGCTTTCCAGCTCGACCAGTTGTTCGGACAGTTGCTCTAAAATTTCGCCGGCCTCTACAAGGAAATCCTGAAGGATTTCTTCATCGGCGCCGAAGCTCATGTGGGTGCTCCTTAGAAGCCTAAACTGGACAGCAAATCGTCTACGTCATCTTGACCGGATACGACGTCTTCACGTTTATCGGCATGAATCTGCGGACCTTCACCCTTGGCGAGGTGTTTTTGTGGATCTTTTTCCGAGAGGATCGCTTCGCGGTCATGTTCGATACCGGCAAAACGGTCGACCTGGCCGGCCATCAGCACCAGTTTGAGCAGGTTGCTTTCCACTTCGGTGACCAGTTGGGTCACACGCTTGATCACTTGGCCGGTGAGGTCCTGGTAATCCTGGGCGAGCAGAATGTCGTTGAGGTTGCCGGCCACCGTGCGGTTTTCCTGTTCGCTGCGCGACAGAAAACCGTCGACCCGACGCGCCAGTTCACGGAACTCTTCAGCCCCCACTTCGCGGCGCATGAAGCGGCCCCAGTCAACGCTCAAGGCCTGGGCTTCACTGGCCATGCCGTTGACCAGAGGCGTGGCGTTTTCCACCAGGTCCATGGTGCGGTTGGCCGCAGCCTCGGTCAGCCTGACCACATAGGACAGGCGTTCGGTGGCATCGGTGATCTGGGAAATTTCTTCGGCCTGGGGCATGCGCGGGTCAATCTGGAAATTGACGATCGCACTGTGCAGCTCACGCGTGAGCTTGCCCACTTCCTGGTACAGGCCGCGGTCACGGGTCTGGTTAAGCTCATGGATCAACTGCACCGCATCGCCGAACTGGCCCTTTTCAAGGCATTCGACCAACTGGTGAGCATGTTTTTTCAGGGTCGACTCAAAATCGCCCTGTGACGTTTCGTTATGGTCCATAGCTCCCCCGTGGCAGCATCAATGGCCGATGCGTTCGAAGATTTTTTCGATCTTCTCTTTCAAGGCCAGGGCAGTGAATGGCTTGACCACATAGCCGTTTACCCCGGCTTGGGCGGCTTCGATGATCTGTTCACGCTTGGCTTCGGCGGTCACCATCAACACCGGCAGGCTGCGCAGTTTTTCATCGGCGCGCACATGGCGCAGCAAGTCGATACCGGTCATGCCGGGCATGTTCCAGTCGGTTACCAGAAAGTCGATGCTCCCGCTGTTGAGGATCGGAATCGCCGTAATGCCGTCATCCGCCTCGACCGTGTTAGTGAACCCAAGGTCACGCAACAGGTTTTTTATGATCCGCCGCATCGTTGAGAAGTCATCAACGATGAGGATTTTCATGTTCTTGTCCAATTCGACCTCCAAGCAGTCTTAAACGCGCCCAGCACCTGGACGCGCCACTTCAATCAACAGGCGTTACACAAAAAGGACTGCCCAGGGCACCACGGAGCGAACCCGCGAAGGCCGAAACCTTCGCGGTAGCGTCTGCAGTGTCCCCACACTGCCTGTCAGCGCGCGCGCCACTCTCCCAACCGCCCCCGCAAGCGGGCCGCGCACT
The DNA here is from genome assembly GCF_003852375.1 of Pseudomonas sp. R4-34-07. Classification (NCBI taxonomy): domain Bacteria; kingdom Pseudomonadati; phylum Pseudomonadota; class Gammaproteobacteria; order Pseudomonadales; family Pseudomonadaceae; genus Pseudomonas; species Pseudomonas sp. R4-34-07. The sequence goes on from NZ_CP027760.1 coordinate 4,116,814, forward strand.
GGCTATGCAACTGGCTGACACGCGATTCGCTGACCCCCAGGACCTCACCGATTTCCTTGAGGTTCAGCTCCTCGTCGTAGTACAGCGCCAACACCAGGCGCTCGCGCTCCGGCAAATTGGCAATGGCCTCCGCCAGCGCTCCCTGGAAACGTTCATCTTCCAGATCGCGCGACGGTTCCATATGCGCGCTCGCGCCGTCCTCATGCAGCCCTTCGTGTTCGCCGTCCTGCAACAGGTCGTCGAAACTGAACAGGCGGCTGCCCAAGGTATCGTTCAAAATCCCGTAATAATCGTCGAGACTCAATTGGAGTTCGGCCGCAACTTCATGATCTTTAGCGTCACGACCGGTTTTTGCTTCAATTGCACGAATTGCGTCACTGACCATGCGCGTATTGCGGTGTACCGAACGCGGCGCCCAATCCCCTTTACGCACTTCATCTAGCATCGCGCCACGGATACGGATACCCGCATACGTCTCGAAGCTCGCGCCCTTGCTTGCGTCGTATTTGGTCGACACTTCGAGCAGGCCGATCATCCCGGCCTGGATCAGGTCTTCCACCTGCACGCTGGCAGGCAGGCGCGCCAGCAGGTGATAGGCGATGCGCTTGACCAGTGGCGCATAGCGCTCGATCAATTCGCCCTGGCTGTCACGGGCCGACTTTTTGTAAAGGTTGTAGCCGCTGGATGTCATAGCACAGGTCCCGCGCTCGTCTGATGCACCAATCGTTCGACAAAAAACTCCAGATGCCCCCGAGGGTTGGCAGGCAACGGCCAGGTATCGACCTTCTGGGCTATCGCCTTGAACGCCAGTGCGCACTTGGAACGAGGGAACGCTTCGTAGACCGCACGCTGCTTTTGCACGGCCTTGCGCACACACTCGTCATAGGGAACTGCGCCAACGTATTGTAAGGCGACATCGAGGAAACGATCCGTGACCTTGGTCAACTTGGCGAACAGGTTGCGCCCTTCCTGCGGACTCTGGGCCATGTTGGCCAGCACGCGGAAGCGGTTCATGCCGTAGTCACGGTTAAGCAGTTTGATCAGGGCGTAGGCGTCGGTGATCGAAGTGGGTTCGTCGCAGACCACCAGCAGCACTTCTTGCGCTGCGCGTACGAAGCTGACCACCGACTCGCCGATCCCGGCGGCGGTGTCGATCACCAGCACGTCGAGGTTGTCGCCGATATCACTGAAGGCCTGGATCAGGCCGGCATGCTGCGCCGGGCTCAGGTGCACCATGCTCTGGGTGCCCGAGGCAGCCGGCACGATGCGGATACCACCGGGGCCCTGGAGCAGCACATCGCGCAGCTCACAGCGGCCTTCGATCACATCGGCGAGCGTGTGTTTGGGTGTCAGCCCCAGCAGAACGTCCACGTTCGCCAGGCCCAGGTCAGCATCCAGCAGCATGACGCGACGGCCAAGCTCTGCCAGGGCCAGGGACAAATTCACTGACACGTTAGTTTTGCCGACGCCACCTTTGCCGCCGGTCACCGCGATCACCTGTACGGGATGCATGCTGCCCATTTTATTTCTTTACCTTGTCTTGCTTAGACGCAGGCTACATGGCTTGGTCGCGTGTATCGCTTGCAGACCATCGATGTAGGTACATTTCACGGTGTTCATCCTGCCTTATCCCACCCGCTTTGCCGGGTTGTGATAAAGGTCGGCGAACATGTCGGCCATCGCTTCCTCGCTAGGCTCGTCTTGCATTTGCACACTGACAGCACGGCTGACCAACTGATGACGGCGCGGCAGATGCAAATCATCCGGGATCCGCGGCCCGTCGGTCAGGTAGGCGACCGGTAATTCATGACTGATCGCCAGGCTCAGCACTTCGCCGAGGCTGGCGGTTTCATCCAGTTTGGTCAGGATGCAACCGGCCAGGCCGCAGCGTTTGTAGCTGTGATAGGCAGCGGTAAGAACCTGTTTCTGGCTGGTGGTTGCAAGCACCAGGTAATTTTTCGACTTGATGCCGCGTCCGGCCAGGCTTTCAAGCTGCATGCGCAATGCCGGGTCGCTGGCTTGCAGGCCGGCGGTATCGATCAACACCACGCGCTTGCGCAGCAGCGGGTCGAGGGCATTGGCCAGGGACTGGCCCGGGTCGACGTGGGTCACCGGCACATTGAGGATACGGCCCAGGGTCTTGAGCTGTTCCTGGGCGCCGATGCGGTAGCTGTCCATGCTCACCAGCGCGATATTCGACGCGCCGTACTTGAGCACATAACGCGCGGCCAGCTTGGCCAGGGTGGTGGTCTTGCCCATGCCGGCGGGGCCGACCATGGCGATCACACCGCCCTCTTCCAGGGGTTCGATTTCCGGGGTGGCGATCATCCGCGCCAGGTGCGCCAGCAGCATGCGCCAGGCTTGGCGCGGCTCTTCGACTTCGGCGGTCAGCGCCAGCAGGTCGCGGGACAACGGCCCGGACAGGCCGATGCGCTGCAGCCGGCGCCACAGGTTGGCTTGTTGCGGCTTGCTGCCTTGCAGTTGGCTCCAGGCCAGCGAGCCCAGCTGCACTTCAAGCAGCTCGCGCAGGCCGTTGAGTTCAAAGCGCATCGAATCGAACACACGCTGGTCGACTGCGGCGGCCGGGGCTGGCGCTGCAGGACGTGGCGGCTCGACAAACGTAGGTTCCACCAGCGGCTCGGCGGCGGTCAGTGGCAGGCCGGCGAACAATTGGCGGTTGGTGGTGGCGTCGCTGTCACCGCGCATGCTCAGTTCGGCCTGGGCCGAGACGATGCGCGAAGCGGTCTTGCGCAGCTCGTCTTCGAGCTCCATGTTCGGCACACGCGGAGCCAGGGCCTGAGGTGTGTAATCCAGGGCAGCCGTCAGCTCGACACCGCCAGCGATACGACGGTTACCGATAATCGCGGCATCGGCGCCCAGCTCATCGCGGACCAACTTCATGGCCTGACGCATATCGGCGGCGAAAAAACGCTTTACTTGCATAACCCACTACCCTCAGCCGTTGGGCCCTACTGTCGCGACGATAGTCACTTGCTTATTGTCAGGAATTTCCTGGTAAGCCAACACGTGCAAATTCGGTACTGCCAGGCGCCCGAAGCGCGACAACATCGCGCGGACCGGACCGGCCACCAGCAGAATCACCGGCTGGCCCTGCATTTCCTGGCGCTGCGCGGCTTCGATCAACGAACGCTGCAGCTTTTCAGCCATGCTTGGCTCCAGCAGAACGCCCTCTTCCTGGCCTTGCCCTGCCTTCTGAATACTATTGAGCAATATCTGTTCCAACCTTGGCTCCAAGGTGATAACAGGCAGCTCAGGCTCAACGCCTACAATGCTTTGCACGATGGCGCGGGACAAACCGACCCGTACCGCCGCCACCAGCGCGGCAGTATCTTGACTCTTGGCGGCATTGTTGGCGATGGCCTCGGCGATGCTGCGAATATCCCGCACGGGCACCTGTTCGGCGAGCAAGGCTTGCAACACCTTGAGCAACTGCGACAACGACAGCACGCCCGGCACCAGCTCTTCGGCCAGTTTTGGCGAGGCTTTGGCCAGCAAACCCATCAATTGCTGGACTTCCTCGTGGCCGATCAGCTCGTGGGAGTGTTTGTAGAGAATCTGGTTGAGGTGGGTAGCGACCACGGTACTGGCGTCCACCACGGTATAACCGAGGGACTGCGCCTGGCTGCGCTGGCTGACTTCGATCCACACCGCTTCCAGGCCGAAAGCCGGATCTTTGGCGGTGATGCCGTTGAGCGAACCGAACACTTGCCCTGGGTTGATCGCCAGTTCCCGGTCCGGGTAGATCTCGGCTTCGGCCAGGATCACGCCCATCAAGGTCAGGCGGTAGGCGCTGGGGGCCAGGTCGAGGTTGTCGCGGATATGCACGGTGGGCATCAAAAAGCCCAGGTCCTGGGACAGCTTCTTGCGCACACCCTTGATCCGCGCCAACAGTTGGCCGCCCTGGTTGCGGTCCACCAACGGGATCAGGCGGTAACCGACTTCCAGGCCGATCATGTCGATCGGGGTCACGTCGTCCCAGCCCAGTTCCTTGGTTTCCTGGGCGCGGGCCGGCGATGGCAGCAATTCCTGCTGGCGGGCGACTTCCTGCAGGGCCTGAACCTTGACCGCATTCTGTTTCTTCCAGAACAGGTACGCCGCGCCGCCGGCCATGGCCGCCATGCTCAGGAACGAAACGTGGGGCATGCCCGGCACAATGCCCATGACGGCCATGATACCGGCGGCCACGGCCAGCGCCTTGGGCGAAGCGAACATCTGCCGGCTGATCTGCTTGCCCATGTCTTCGGAGCCCGAAGCACGGGTCACCATGATCGCAGCAGCTGTGGATAACAACAGTGATGGCAATTGCGCCACTAAACCGTCACCGATGGTCAGCAAGGCGTAGACCTTGCCCGCATCGCCGAAGGTCATGCCGTGCTGGAAAATACCCACGGCCATGCCGCCGATCAGGTTGATGAACAGGATCAGCAGGCCGGCGATGGCGTCACCGCGCACAAACTTACTGGCGCCGTCCATGGAGCCGTAGAACTCGGCTTCCTGGGCCACTTCCAGGCGACGGCTCTTGGCCTGGTTCTGGTCGATAAGGCCGGCATTGAGGTCGGCGTCGATAGCCATCTGCTTACCGGGCATCGCATCCAGGGTAAACCGCGCGCTCACCTCGGAAATCCGCCCGGCGCCCTTGGTGACCACCACGAAGTTGATGATCATCAGGATCGCGAACACCACGATACCGACCACGTAGTTACCGCCGATCACCACTTCACCGAAGGCCTGGATCACCTTACCGGCGGCGGCGTGACCGTCCTGGCCGTGGAGCATCACCACGCGGGTGGACGCCACGTTCAGCGCCAGGCGCAGCAGGGTTGCCACCAGCAGGATGGTCGGGAACACCGCGAAATCCAATGGCCGCAGGGCGTACACACACACCAGCAGCACCACCACCGACAGGGCGATGTTGAAGGTGAAAAACACGTCGAGCAGGAACGGCGGCATCGGCAACATCATCATTGCCAGCATCACCAGCAACAACAACGGCACGCCCAGGTTGCCCCGCGACAGGTCAGTCAGGGTGCCACGGGCCGTGCTGAGCATTTGAGAGCGATCTACCACCGGTCTTCCTCGTGTCCTTGAAGCAAAGTTTTGACGCTGGGGGGCGTCCTGCAGGCGGTATTGCAAGAAGCCTTCCAACTTTGCTTTTGGGCCCAGGATGACCTCGGAAGCGACGCAGCCTACGGGTGTAACTCAGGTCAAATGTGTCCAAATCTGGGAGGGGGCTTGCTCCCGATGCCATAGGTATCTACGCAACTTTCGCGCGACCCTGAACCTGTGACGGCTCAGCAGCCGAAGCCTCTCTAACTGCCGCCCCGCGCTCCAAATGTGGGAGGGGGCTTGCCCCCGATGGCGGCCTGACAGCCGACCAGGATGTTGGATCAAGGCGAGTACATATCCGTTGCTGCGGTAACGGCGGCTTAGGGTTCCGCCCTGACGGCGGGTCACTTTGGAAAAGAGCCCCAAAGTAACCAAAGGGCTCTTGCCCCACCACTCGGCACCTCGCCTAGGCTCGGTGTGCCCGTAATCCGACAGTGATTTGGGGGGCCGCCGCCACGCGCCATCCATGGCGCGGGGCGGCTAAACCGGCATCCCTGCCGGTTTACCCCCCAAATCACTGTCGAATTCCGGCCAGCGTGGTTTAACGGGGCGCCTAAGATCAAAAGCAAGATCAAGAGCAGCTCGCTTCGCATCGTGGTTAGCGTAGGCTGCTACAAAATTGTGTAGATACCTATGGTTATCGAGGGCAAGCCCCCTCCCACATTTGCAACAGGGTGGTCTTTTAAAGAGGCCGTATATTCTCGGCCTGAGGATCTTTTGGTCCTTGTGCTACGTCATATTCAACTTTTTGATTTTCTTGCAGGCTTTTATACCCTTCCGTCTGAATTGCCGAGTAATGAGCGAAAACATCCGCGCTTCCATCATCTGGTTTAATAAAACCAAAGCCCTTCTCCTCGTTAAACCATTTCACAGTGCCAGTTGCCATTGCCGTCTCCATACACTATGGACCCATCCCGGTATCGTTACGCGCACTGACGGGGAGCGCATAAACGCCCTGGGGTTTATGGATCATTTGAAACGTTAACTTCTTACCAATCGACAGTGCAGCCCCCCGCCAATCGCTCCAATCGATAAAGACGCAGTCATGCCCGTCATCCAGCGCAATCAGCCACTTGCCCCTGGCCAGCTCACGTTTGACTGTACCCGTCGTCACTTTCAATACCGTTCTCCCTGCATCTCGTTCACAGCCTGCGCGCAGTGCCTGGTGCAATAGAACCGTGAGACGCTGGCGCTGGCTACTGTCAAAGTTGACAGGTAGACGTAAACGACCATGGGTGCTAGCGAGGGGCTTTCGGTGTTTTTTTCCGCTTGCGGGGCTTTCGCAAGGTGGGAGCGGCTGGCGGGACTTCACCGCACTTGGCATCTGTCGACTGCACGGCAACCGCGTTGCCATCACGATCCCGGGCAATAAAACCAATGCCCTTGACCGCATCGAACCACTTGACCGTAGTCCTATCCATCACCGCCTCCCGAGCCGCGCATGGCTGCGCAGCTCATCGCTGTATCAAACAGTGAAGGCGGCGCATTGGCTACTGTCAAAGTTGACAGGTAATGGGCACCCTCCTGTAGGAGCGAGTTTGCTCGCGAAGGTGGGTAACGATAACGCGCAAATCAGGATGAACGCGGCGACTCGGAGTTTTTCGCGAGCAAGCTCGCTCCTACAGAGGCAGACATAAAAGCGCGTTTTCAGGAGTCGCGGCGCAAATCCGGCGGGATCGGCAGGTCCTTGAGCGGATCGGGCCGCTTGCCCTTGCCCGCCCGGTACTGGCGGATCTGGTAGACGTAGGCCAATACCTGCGCCACGGCCAGGTACAGCCCGGCGGGGATTTCCTGATCGAGGTCGGTGGAATAGAAGATCGACCGCGCCAGCGCCGGTGATTCCAGCAGCAGGATGTCGTTGGCCACAGCGATTTCACGAATCTTGAGCGCGGTAAAGTCGCTGCCCTTGGCCAGCAACATCGGCGCGCCGCCCTTCTCCGGGTCGTACTTGAGGGCGACGGCGTAGTGGGTCGGGTTGGTGATGATCACATCGGCGTCGGGCACCGAGGCCATCATCTTGCGCTGGGACATCTCCCGCTGCAGTTGGCGGATGCGTTGCTTGACCTCCGGGCGCCCCTCCTGGTCCTTGTGTTCGTCGCGCACTTCCTGCTTGGTCATCAGCAGTTTCTTGTGGCTTTCCCACAGCTGGATCGGCGCGTCCACCGCCGCGATGATGATCAGCCCGGCAGACATCCACAACGCGCTCCAACCCACCACTTGCAGACTGTGGATGATCGCCGACTCCAGCGGTTCATGGGCGATGCGCAGCAGGTCGTCGATGTCGGACGACAACACCGACAACGCCACGAACAGAATCAGGATGAATTTGGCCAAGGCCTTGAGCAGCTCCACCAGGGCCTTGGTGGAAAACATGCGCTTGAGCCCGGCCGCCGGGTTCATGCGGCTGAACTTGGGCGCCATGCTGCTGGCGGCAAACAGCCAGCCGCCGAGGGCGACCGGGCCGATCAGCGCGGCGAGCAGCAAGGTGATCAGGATAGGTTGCACCGCCAGCAGCGCGATCTTGCCCGAATGCATCAGGTAGAGCCCCATGGAATCGGGGTTGAGCAACACCTCGCGGGGCAAGGTGAAGTTGTGCTTCATCAACTCCAGCAAGTCCAGCGCCAGGCCACCGCCGTAGATCAGCAAGGCGCCGGCACCGGCCATCATGGTCGCAACGGTATTGAGCTCTTTGGAGCGTGCGATCTCGCCCTTTTCCCTGGAGTCCTTTTTACGTTTCTCCGTGGGGTCTTCTGTCTTGTCCTGACCACTCTCGCTCTCGGCCATGGCTCAGCGCGCCCGTGCCAGGTCACGTAAGAACTGCAAGGCGTCGGTCGCCAGCGGTTGATACTGATTGAGAATGTCAGCCAGGCCGACCCAGAAAATCCCCATGCCCAACACCAGGGTCAAGGGAAAACCAATCGAGAAGATGTTCAGCTGCGGCGCCGCGCGGGTCATCACGCCAAACGCGATGTTGACCACCAGCAACGCTGTGATCGCCGGCAACACCAGCAGCAACGACGCGCCCAGCACCCAGCCGAGGCGCCCCACCAGTTCCCAGAAGTGGTTGACCACCAGCCCCGAGCCCACCGGCAAGGTGGTGAAGCTTTCGGTCATGACCTCGAACGCCACCAGATGGCCGTTCATGGCCAGGAACAGCAAGGTCACCAGCATGGTCAGGAATTGCCCGATCACCGCCGCCGACACACCGTTGGTGGGGTCGACCATGGACGCGAAGCCCATGCCCATCTGCACCGAGATGATTTGCCCGGCGACCACAAACGCCTGGAAGAACAGGCTCAGGGAAAAGCCCAGCATGGCGCCGATCAGGATCTGTTCGGCGATCAACATCAACGCGCTGAGGTCGAGGGCGTTGACCGGCGGCATCGGCGGCAAGCCGGGCACGATCACCACGGTGATCGCCACCGCGAAATACAGGCGCACACGCCGTGGTACCAGGGTGGTGCCGAACACCGGCATGGCCATCAACATGGCCGTGACGCGAAACATCGGCAGGATGAACGAGGCCACCCAGGTGCTGATCTGGGTGTCGGTCAAGGCCAGTAACGATTGCATCGGCTCAGCCGATCAACTGCGGAATACTGCCGTACAGCTGCAGGATGTATTCCATGAAGGTTTGCACCAGCCACGGGCCGGCGACGATCAGGGTGATCAGCATCACCAGCAGGCGCGGCAAGAAGCTCAGGGTCTGTTCGTTGATCTGGGTGGCGGCCTGGAACATCGCCACCAGCAGGCCGACCAGCAGGCTCGGCACCACCAGCACGGCGACCATCAGGGTGGTCAGCCACAGCGCTTCGCGAAACAGGTCGACGGCAACTTCTGGGGTCATCGCGCTATACCCCTCCGAAACTGCCGGCCAGGGTGCCGATAATCAGCGCCCAGCCGTCCACCAGCACAAACAGCATGATCTTGAACGGCAACGAAATGATCAGCGGCGAGAGCATCATCATCCCCATCGCCATCAGCACGCTCGCCACCACCAGGTCGATGATCAGGAACGGGATGAAAATCATGAAGCCGATCTGGAACGCGGTCTTCAATTCCGAGGTGACGAAGGCCGGCACCAGGATGGTCAGCGGGGCCTGGTCCGGCGTGGCGATGTCGGTGCGCTTGGACAGGCGCATGAACAGCTCGAGGTCGCTGGAGCGGGTCTGGGACAGCATGAAGTCCTTGATCGGGCCCTGGGCCTTGTCGATGGCGTCCTGGGCGGTCATTTTCTCCGCCAGGTAGGGCTGCAGGGCTTGCTGGTTCACCTTGTCGAACACCGGCGCCATGATGAACAGCGTCAGGAACAACGCCATGCCGGTGAGGATCTGGTTCGACGGCGTCTGTTGCAGGCCCAGGGCCTGGCGCAGGATCGAGAACACGATGATGATCCGCGTGAAGCTGGTCATCAGCATGACGAACGCCGGGATAAAACTCAGCGCGGTCATGATCAGCAGGATCTGCAGGCTGACCGAGTATTCCTGCGCGCCGGCCGCATTGGTGCCCAGGGTGATCGCCGGGATCGACAACGGGTCGGCGCCCAGGGCCATCGGCGCGGCCAGCAACAGCATGAGCGTCAGGAACACGCGCATTACTTCTTATCCTTCTGATCCTTGCCCAGCAATTCCATCAGGCGCTGGGCGAATTCTGGCGTGGCGGCCTCGGTCTTGGCCGCGTCCACCGGTGTCTTGAGTACGTGCAACGGGGTAATGCGGCCGGGGGTGAGGCCGAGCAGGATCTGCTCCTCGCCGACCTGCACCAGCACCAAACGATCGCGCGGGCCGAGGGCACGCGAACCGATCAGCTCGATGACCTGGGCGTTGCCCGGGCCGATACGCTGCACACGGCGCATCAGCCAGGCCAGCACGAAAATCAGGCCGACCACCAGCAACAGGCCGAGCATCAGTTGCGTCAACTGCCCGCCGACGCTGCCGACCGCAGGTGCCGCAGCCGCTTGCGCGATCGGCTCAGCCGCCAGGGCGCCCAAGGGCAGCGCCAGCAACAGTCCCGCCATGCTGTACTTCATTTCAGCGCAACTTCTTGATGCGTTCGCTCGGGCTGATCACGTCCGTCAGGCGAATGCCGAACTTCTCGTTGACCACCACCACCTCGCCATGGGCGATCAGCGTGCCGTTGACCAGCACGTCCAGCGGCTCGCCGGCCAGGCGGTCAAGCTCGATCACCGAGCCCTGGTTGAGCTGCAGCAGGTTGCGGATGTTGATTTCGGTGCTGCCCACTTCCATGGAGATCGACACCGGAATGTCCAGGATCACGTCCAGGTTAGGGCCGTCGAGGGTCACCGGGTCGTTGTTTTTCGGCACGCTGCCGAATTCTTCCATTGGCAGGCGTTTGCCGGCCGGCGCGGAGGCAGCGTCGGCGGCCAGCAGCGCGTCGATGTCGTCCTGGCCGACATCGCCGGTTTCTTCCAGGGCCGCAGCCCACTCGTCAGCCAGGGCCTGGTCTTCGGCGGAAGTGTTTTCGTGTTCGGTAGCCATTACATGTCCTCGGCGCAGCAAACAATCATGAATAGGGGGTGCATCAGCGGCGATTGATCGGCTCAATCACCTGCAACGCCAGGTTGCCCTTGTGGGAACCGAGCTTGACCTTGAACGACGGCACACCATTGGCGCGCATGATCAGTTCTTCCGGCAGTTCGACGGGGATCACGTCGCCCGGCTGCATGTGCAGAATGTCGCGCAGGCGCAACTGGCGACGGGCCACGGTGGCGCTCAGGGGCACGTCGACGTCGAGCAGGTCTTCGCGCAGGGCCTTGACCCAGCGTTCGTCCTGGTCGTCGAGGTCGGACTGGAAGCCGGCGTCGAGCATTTCGCGCACCGGCTCGATCATCGAGTACGGCATGGTCACGTGCAGGTCGCCGCCACCGCCATCGAGTTCGATGTGGAACGTCGACACCACAATGGCTTCGCTCGGCCCGACGATGTTGGCCATGGCCGGGTTCACTTCCGAGTTGATGTACTCGAAATTGACTTCCATGATCGCCTGCCAGGCTTCCTTCAAGTCAATGAAGGCCTGCTCCAGCACCATGCGCACAACGCGCAGTTCGGTGGGCGTGAATTCACGGCCTTCGATCTTGGCGTGGCGGCCATCGCCACCGAAGAAGTTGTCCACCAGCTTGAACACCAGCTTGGCGTCGAGGATGAACAGCGCGGTGCCGCGCAACGGCTTGATCTTGACCAGGTTAAGGCTGGTGGGAACGTACAGCGAATGCACGTATTCACCGAACTTCATCACCTGCACGCCGCCCACCGCCACGTCCGCCGAACGGCGCAGCATGTTGAACATGCTGATACGGGTGTATCGGGCGAAACGTTCGTTGATCATTTCCAGAGTCGGCATGCGTCCACGGACGATGCGATCCTGGGTGGTCAGGTCGTAACTTTTGACGCTGCCGGGTTCGGCAGCCATTTCGGTCTGTACCAGACCATCGTCGACGCCATGCAACAGCGCGTCGATTTCATCCTGGGACAGCAGGTCTTGCACGGCCATGTCGTGGTCCTACTGCAATACGAAGTTAGTGAAGAGCGCCTGCTCGACCACGACTTTGCCGAGCTCTTTCTGGGCCACTTCCTGCACGCTGGCAGTGACCTTCTGGCGCAGCATTTCCTGGCCCACCGCAGTGGCCAGGCTGTCGAAGCTCTGCCCGGAAAACAGCATCACCAGGTTGTTGCGGATCACTGGCATGTGCACCTTGAGCGCGTCCAGGTCCGCCTGGTTGCGCGCCAGCAAGGTGATGCTCACCTGCAAGTAGCGTTGGCGGCCGTTCTGGTTGTAGTTGGCGACAAACGCCGGCAGCATCGGCTCGAAGATTGCCGGTTGCTTGACGTTAGTGGCGGCGTCGGCAGCGGGGGCCGGCTTGCTGGCGCTGCTGTGCATGATGTACCAGGTGCCACCCACCGAGGCGCCAATGGCCAGGAGCAGGCCCAGCACAATCAGCAGGATCAGCTTGAGCTTGCCTTTGCCTGCGGGGGGAGTTGCTGCGTCGTCGCTGTTCGCCATGCCAATAATCCGTCACTATTCTGGGATTCATAGATCTACGGAAAGGCAAGAGCAAGTGTTATGCCAGAGTTGTCTGGCACCAGGGCAACAGGACAACACAGATCAAAATGTGGGAGGGGGCTTGCTCCCGATTGCGGTGTGTCAGTCAGCAAATCCATGACTGATGTACCCCAATCGGGAGCAAGCCCCCTCCCACATTTTGAACGGTGTTCGGCTTGGGTCAGGCGTAGTAGTCGACGGCGCTGGAGCCGATCACACTGCTCACCACCGGCGCGACGGCGACCGCCACGTCGACAGAGTCGGCAGCATCGCCAGAACTACTCCGGCCGCTACTCACGCCCCGCGCCTGGCTCTGCTGTTGCGGCTGTTCCTGCCCGCGAGACTGGTCGGACACATTCACGTCCACCTGCCCCATGCCTTGCTGGGCGAACATCTCGCGCAGGCGCCCGGACTGGCTTTCCAGCGCTTCACGGACCACCGCATGGCCGCTCATGAAGCTCACTTGGGCCTGCTGGTCGGGCGTCATGTTGACCTTGATGTCCAGGCGCCCCAGTTCGGCCGGCTGCAGCTGGATTTCGGCCGACTTGAGGTTGGCGCTGGAGAGGTACATCACGCGGTTGACCACTTCTTCGGTCCAGCCGCTCTGGTGCATGGCCAGCGGGGCGTTGGTCACCGGCGGCAGGGCGTTGGCAGTTTTCGGCGTGGCGGCCTGGGTCAGCGCGGCGAGGCGGTTGGCGAAGTCATCCACGCGGGTGTCGCTGCTGGCGTCCTTGAGATCCTTGAGGCCGTCATCGATCAGCGCGCCGAAGGCTTTGTCGCCGCCCTGGCCGGTGCTGTCCTTGGTGGCTTGTTGATCGACCATAGTGGCCAGGCCTGCCGCGAAGTTCTGCGCGGCGGTCGGTTGATCCAGGGGCGTGGCTGGCGCAGTTTTCTGCGGCGCCTGGCTGCTGGCCGACACATGGCCGCCCTGCTCCATCGCCAAGCGTACGGCGGGCATCGCATCCAGGGGGTCGGCTTCGGGGTCGAAGGCGGGTGACTTGGCCGTGTCGACCACTGCAACGGGGGCGGCGGCGGCCGGCTGAGGCTTGTCATCTTCCACGACCGCCGTCGGCGCTGGCGTTTCCACCGGCACGGCAACGGGGGTGACCGTGGCGATCAGCGCGGGGTCGACCGGCGGATCGGCCGGCGGCTGTTGCGCCAGGGACGGGTCGGCGGCTGTGTCGGCGGCGTCCTCGTCGGCCTTGGCCGGCTTGGCAGGCAAGGGATTGCCGCTATCGGCAACCGCCGGCGTGCTGGCGGCAGATTGATCGTCGGCTGCCGTCGGCGCCGACTTGCCTGGGGCGTCTGCGGTTTTCAAGGCGGGTTTGGCGCCTTGGTTGGCGAACACTTGAGCGAAGCCAGGGCCCTTGTCCCGTGGGTCCGCAGCCACTGCCACAGGGGTGGCGGCAGGCGCTTGAGGCTTGGCCGCGGGGGCAGCCTGAAGGAGCGAATTAGGGGCGACTGGCATAGATAAAGGTCTCCACTGCATGGGGGTCGGGGATGCAGTATCCAGAGATAGAGCAAGAGTCGGGCCAAGTCGCCCTGGGCAGCTAAATCGCGGTTTGAAGTGCTTCAGAGACTGAAGCGCTGCCGCTCCGATTCATACAGCGGCCGGACCAAGGCAAACTCATGATCGATCTGATCGACCAGGGCCCCGAGATCCGCCGTCGTCCCAACGGACTCCACTTCCAGGCGCTGACACAACTGCGCCAGTCGCACCGCCCCAAGGTTGCCGCTGCTGCCCTTGAAGCTATGGGCGATGCGCCCCAGCGCCTTGGCGTCATCACGCGCCTTGCGCAAGGCGGTGACGCGCTCTTCGGAGTCATGAAGGAAGGTCTCCAGCAACCGTGGGTACTCGTCCTCCATCACCTCCTGCAAGCCCGACAGCACGTCGGGGTCCAGATGAATCTCAGCCACTTGCTCGCTCCTTGATCAAGAATCGGCGGATTATGCCAGAGCCTCCCAGCAAAACTCCACGCAGACACTGCGCCCGCCATCGGACCAGCGTACCGCGCTGCAAAGTTGACGCACCAGGCTCAAGCCGCGGCCAGACAGACGGTCAGCATCCAGCGGCCGCGCCAGCACCTCGTCAACATCGAAGCCAGGCCCGCTGTCCTCGACACGCAACGTCATCTTGCCGCCTTTTGCAGTCGGGGACACCTGCACATGTATCCGGATATGGCCGCTGTTCAATTGCGCCAGCCGCTCGTTGCGCAGGCGGTAGTACTGCGCAAACCCTTCGGCATCTTGTTTGAGCTGCGAATCCAGCCCCAGTACTCCATGTTCGAGGGCATTGGCATACAACTCGGCCATCACCGTGTAGAGCGCACCGCTCTGCTCACGCAGGCCGTGGACCTCCAACAGTAATTGCAGCAGATACGGCAATGGGTTGTAGCGCCTGAGGGTCTGCGCGCGAAATTCAAAACTCACCGACCAATTCAGCGGGCACGACTGGCCACTGTCGGAATACATCGGTTCCGCCACGCGCAGCGGTTGGCCGGACAGCAAGGTGATTTCAACCATGCTGACATCGTCCCGTGCCTCACCGCGAAATGCCGCCAGCGCCTGCTCGATATCCTCGAACAAGCGGTCGGGCTCGCGGTTGGCGGCAAACACCTGCTGCAAACGCTCGGCACCGAACAACTGGTCATTGGCGTCGGCGGTGTCCAGCACCCCATCGGAGAGCAGGAACACCCGGTCGCCCAGGGCCATGGGCCAGACTTCGGTGCTGTCATCGAACGCCTGGGCCGACAGCACGCCCAACGGCAGATGCCGCGACATCAACGGCGTGCGCTTGCCGGTAGCGACCTCATGCACATAGCCCTCGGGCATGCCGCCGTTCCACACCTCCACCACGCGCCGCTCGGTGCTCAGGCACAACAGTGTGGCGCAGCAGAACATGTCCACCGGCAGGATGCGCTTGAGCTTGGCGTTCATCTCACGCAGGGTCTGCGTCAGCCCATAGCCCTTGGCGGTCATGCCATAGAACACTTCGGCCAGGGGCATGGCACCGATGGCCGCCGGCAGGCCGTGGCCGGTGAAATCGCCGAGCAACACGTGCATGTCGCCGGACGGCGTATAGGCCGCCAGCAACAGGTCCCCGTTGAACAGTGCATAGGGCGATTGCAGGTAGCGGATATTCGGCGCCGCGTTGATGCAACCCGAATGCGCGACCTTGTCGAACACGGCCTTGGCGGTGCGCTGCTCATGTAACAAGTAATCGTTGTGACGGGCGATCTGGTCACGCTGCTGCAGCACCGTGGCTTGCAGCCGCCGCAGGCGGTCCATGGCGTTGATCTTGGCGGCCAGAATCAACTGGTTATAGGGCTTGGGCAGGAAATCGTCGCCGCCGGCGTCCAGACACTCGGCCAGTGCGGCGCTTTCGCGCAGCGAGGTCAGGAAGATGATGGGGACCAACTGCTCGCCCGCCAATTGCTTGATCCAGCGCGCGGCGAGAAAACCATCCATCACCGGCATCATCGCGTCCATCAACACCAACTGCGGGCGCTCGCGCGCAAACACTTCAACGGCTTGCTCGCCATTGGTCGCGGTGAGCACATGGTGACCCTGACGCCGCACGATGGTCGACAACAACAGCAAGTCGGCGGCACTGTCTTCGGCAATCAGGATGGTCAGCGGCTCGGATAAGGGCGCCAGGACTCTCACGAGATATCGAAAAGCTTGTAGAAATTGGAAATGGCGAGGATTTTGCGCACGTCCATGTTGCTGTTGATCACGCGCACGTCTGAGTTATCGCCACCGGCATGGTCCCGCAGCAGCAGAAGCATGCCCAGGGCCGAGCTGTCCATATACGTGGTTTCTTTCAGGTCCACGACG
The DNA here is from genome assembly GCF_003852375.1 of Pseudomonas sp. R4-34-07. Taxonomy (NCBI): domain Bacteria; kingdom Pseudomonadati; phylum Pseudomonadota; class Gammaproteobacteria; order Pseudomonadales; family Pseudomonadaceae; genus Pseudomonas; species Pseudomonas sp. R4-34-07. Next base: position 4,132,837 of record NZ_CP027760.1, read on the forward strand.
TATGACTCAGGCACCTTATAGAACCGCTCGTAGGCATCACGAAATGCCTGGTGGCTGCCGAAATCGAATCGGCCCTTGATCGTGATCGTCAACTTCTTCCCATCCAGGGATACATCTGGCTCGATTGACATGTGACTGCTTCCTTGTCGTTGGCACTGGATAAGGTGTAGCAGGTGAAGAGAAGGTGAGCAACACAGCACATCAAATGTGGGAGGGGGCTTGCTCCCGATAGCGGTGTATCAGCAATGGATTTATTGACTGACACACTGCATCGGGGGCAAGCCCCCTCCCACATTTGCCCTGCTTCGTTGGTTAGAACTGTTCCTGGCGGGGCAGGCGCTGGGACAGCTCATCCAGCAGCTTTTGCTCACGCTTATCCTCGAGGGCTCGCGCCTCGTCGAGATAGCGCTGCACCAATTTGCGCAAACCTTCGACGCGGGCGAACGCCGCTTGCCAGCTTTCGCGCGCCTTGTCGAGGTTGTTCTGGTGCCAGGCCAGGCTCTGGCGCTGTTGGCCGACGGCGGTTTCCAGTTGGTTGAGAAAGCCCTGGTACCCCATCAGCCACTGGCCCGACACGCCCTTGCTGCCGCGCTCGATCCACTGTTGCTGATACTCGAGGCGAAAGCGCTCGAGGTCGCCCAGCTTGCTTTCCGCCAGGCGCACCTGGCCCTGGAAATAGCCCAGGCGCTGCACAGCGGTTTTTTCGGCCTTTTCGGCCATTTCCACCACCGGGGCCAGGCGCGCGGCGCGACTGTTGGCCATGGCTTAGCCGCCTGGCGCGGGGGCGAAGATGGACTGCAGATGTGCTTCGCTTTCGCCCATGCTGATCTTGTCGTTCAGCCCCTGGCGCAGGTAGGTCACCAATTGCGGTTGCAGCGCAATGGCCAGGTCGGTCTCGCGATCGCCACCGGCCACGTAGGCGCCAACGCTGATCAGGTCGCGGCTCTGCTGATAACGCGACCACAGCTGCTTGAAGTATTGCGCGCGGGCCATGTGCTCCGGCGTCACCACCGCCGGCATCACCCGGCTGATGGACGCTTCGATATCAATGGCCGGGTAGTGCCCTTCTTCGGCCAGGCGCCGCGACAGCACGATGTGCCCGTCGAGCACACCCCGCGCCGAGTCGGCAATCGGGTCCTGCTGGTCATCGCCTTCGGACAACACAGTGTAGAACGCGGTGATCGAGCCCCCGCCGGCCTCGGCATTACCGGCCCGCTCCACCAGCTTGGGCAGCTTGGCGAACACTGACGGCGGATAGCCCTTGGTCGCTGGCGGCTCGCCGATGGCCAGGGCGATCTCGCGCTGGGCCTGGGCGAAACGGGTGAGCGAGTCCATCAGCAACAGGACATTCTTGCCCTTGTCGCGAAAATATTCGGCGATGCGCGTGCAGTACATGGCGGCGCGCAGGCGCATCAGCGGTGCATCATCCGCCGGCGAGGCGACGACCACCGAACGCTTGAGCCCTTCCTCACCGAGGCTGTGCTCGATGAACTCCTTGACCTCACGGCCACGCTCGCCGATCAGCCCGACCACGATGATGTCGGCCTCGGTAAAGCGCGTCATCATGCCCAGCAACACCGATTTACCCACACCGGTACCGGCGAACAGGCCCAGGCGCTGGCCGCGACCGACCGTCAATAAACCGTTGATGCTGCGTATGCCCACGTCCAGCGGCACGCTGATGGGGTTACGGTTGAGCGGGTTGATGGTGGGACCGTCCATCGGCACCCAGTCTTCGGCCTTCATGCCGCCCTTGCCATCCAGCGCGCGACCGGCGCCGTCGAGTACGCGGCCGAGCATGCTCATGCCCATCGGCAGGCGCCCGGTGTCAGCCAGCGGCACTACGCGGGCACCGGGGGCGATGCCGGCGAGGCTGCCCACCGGCATCAGGAAAATCTTGTTGCCGGAAAAGCCCATCACTTCGGCTTCGACCTGCACCGGGTGGTAGCTGTCGTCGTTGATCACCATGCAACGGCTGCCCATGGCGGCACGCAAGCCCTCGGCTTCAAGGGTCAGGCCGACCATGCGCAACAGGCGCCCTTCAAGGATCGGCTGGCCGGGCAACTCGGTGGCCTCGGCGTAGCTGCCCAGGCGCTTGGCGAAGCTGGTGCGGTCAAGGCGCATCGGTGGCGTCCAGGTCAACGCTCAGGTCAGGCTCGGCCGGGTGCAGCACCTGCTCATGCAACTGGTCGAGCAATTTGGTCATGATCTGGCTGATGCGGGTTTCCACCGTGGCATCGATGCGGCTGTGCTCGGTCTCGACGCGGCAGCCACCGGGCTGCAACGCCGCGTCCTCGACGATGCGCCAGGTTTCTTCATGGCGCTCGCGCAAGGCTTTGACCTGCTCGAAATCCTGCGGGTTGATATACAGCCGCACATTGCCGACACCCAGAGGCAGCAGCTTGAGGGCCTCGCGCATCACGCTTTCGATCTGGCTGGAATCCAGCACCAGTTCACGCTGGATCACTTGGCGTGCGATGTGCTGCACCAGGCCGACCATGGATTTTTCCAGCTGCGCGTCCTGTTCGGCGATGGGGTCGAACAGGTTGCCCATCAAGCGCTCCAGGCTGGCCAATTGGCCACTGAGGGCTTCTTCGGCTTCCTGGCGAACTTTCAGGGTGGTGCTGCGAAAGCCGTCTTTTTCACCGGCCGCGAAGCCTTCGTTGTAAGCCTCCTGGCGGATGGCTTCCAACTCTTCAAGGGTCAGCGGCTGGACTTCCTCCAGCGGCACTTCTTCCATCTGTGCCGGCGGTTCCTCCACCGGCTCAGGTTCTGGCTCCGGCACGTGGGGGTCGAAGCTGGGCAACGACCAGATGTCGAACCCGCCGACATCCCGCGCGCGAATCAGGTCGCTGGGCGTCTCATCTTTGTTCGACATGCGGGGCGCCTTAAATCATTTCTTCGCCGCCCTTCCCGCCGAGAACGATTTCTCCGGCTTCGGCCATACGGCGGGCAATGGTGAGGATTTCTTTCTGCGCGGTTTCCACGTCGCTGACGCGCACCGGACCCTTGGCTTCCAGGTCGTCGCGCAACAGTTCGGAAGCACGCTTGGACATGTTCTTGAAGATCTTTTCCTTGACGCCCTCGTCCGAGCCCTTGAGGGCCAGCACCAGCACGTCGGACGACACTTCGCGCAGCAACGCCTGGATGCCACGGTCGTCGACATCGGCGAGGTTGTTGAACACGAACATCAGGTCTTCGATCTGGCCGGACAGGGTGTCGTCGATCTCGCGGATCGAGTCCATCAACTGGCCTTCGACCGAGCTGTCGAGGAAGTTCATGATGTCGGCTGCACGCTTGATCCCGCCCAGGGTGGTGCGCGAGGCGTTCGAGTTGCCCGAGAACTGTTTCTCGAGAATCGTGTTGAGTTCTTTCAGCGCCGCCGGCTGCACGGTGTTCAGCGACGACACGCGCAGGATGATGTCCAGGCGCACTTTATGGTCGAAGTGGCCGAGCACTTCGCCGGCCTGGTCCGGGTCCAGATAGGCCACGACGATGGCCTGGATCTGCGGGTGTTCGTAGCGAATCACGTCCGCGACCGCGCGCGGCTCCATCCACTTCAGGCTGTCGAGACCACTGGTGTTGCCGCCCAGCAGGATGCGGTCGATCAGGCCATTGGCCTTGTCTTCGCCCAGGGCCGAGGTGAGCATTTTGCGGATATAGCTATCGGAGCCGACGCCCAGGCTGGTCTGGTCGCCGACGATCTCGACGAACTCGCTCATCACCTGTTCGACTTGCTCGCGGTGCACATTGCGCATCTGCGCCATGGCCACGCCGACGCGCTGGACCTCTTTGGGGCCCATGTGGCGCAGCACTTGGGCGGCGTCGGTTTCGCCCAACGACAGCAGCAGCACGGCGGCTTTGTCGACCCGGGAGAGCTTGGCAACAGCGGCTCGATCACTCATCTGCGTTAATCCACTCTTTCACGACCTGGGCCACACGGCCGGGGTCTTCTGCTACCAGACTTTTGATTGCGTTCAACTGAGCGTCGTAGCCTTCGCTCGGGCTCGGCAACAGAATGCTTTGCGGGCCGCCCAGGCTGACGCGGTCGTTGGCCAGTTCGCCGTCCAGGCCACCCATGCCGCCCAACTCGACGTCGCCACCGGCCAATGCCAGTTGTTTCTTGCCATGCCCGGTGATGTTGTTGAGCACTGGCCGCAGCACGCCGAACACCAGCACCAGGATGAACAACACTCCCAGCACTTGCTTGACGATGTCCCAGAACCACGGCTGGGTGTAGAACGCCGGGTCGGTGATCACTTCGCCGCGCTCGGCGGAGAATGGCATGTTGATTACGCTGACGCTGTCGCCACGGCTGGCGTCGAAGCCGACGGCGTCCTGCACCAGGCGGGTGAAGCGCGCCAATTCGTCGGCGCTCCATGGCGCGCGGGTAACGGCACCGTCAGCGGCGTTGACCTTGACCTGGTCATCGACCACCACCGACACCGACAGGCGATTGATCTTGCCCTGCTGCTGCTTGGTGTGGCTGATGGAGCGGTCGAGCTCGAAGTTCTTGGTGGACTGGTTACGCTTGTCCGCCGGGTACGGCGCGAGCATCGGCTGGCCGGTAGCCGGGTCCATGATCTGCTGGCCGTTGGCGTCCAGCAGCGGTTGGCCGGCTGCAATCGCGCCAGCGGTGGCAGCGGCGCCACCGGTGGTTTGCGGGGCGGAAGCAGGTGCCGGCGGCTGGTTGCTCAGGGCCCCCGGTACGCCTTGCGGGCCGTTGCTGGCGGTGCGTTGTTCACTGGTGGACTGCTCGCTGCGCAGGGCGGGCTGGTCCGGATTGAATTGCTCGGACGTCGATTCGACGGCGCTGAAGTCTACGTCGGCAGATACTTCAGCCTTGTAGCGGTCGTTGCCCAGCACCGGCTGCAGGATGTTATGCACGCGCTGGGTGAGCATGCTTTCCATGCGACGGCTGTAGTCGAACTGCTTGCCGGCCTGGGTCAGCGCGGAGTTTTCGGCCATGTCGGACAGCAGGTTGCCCTTCTGGTCGACCACGGTGATCTGCGACTTGCTCAACTCCGGCACGCTGGTGGCTACCAGGTTGATGATCGCCAATACCTGGCCAGGCTCCAGGGAGCGGCCGGAAAACAGTTCGACCAATACCGAGGCACTCGGCTTGCGTTCGTCACGCACGAACACCGAGCTTTTCGGGATGGCAAGGTGTACGCGGGCACCCTTGACGTTATTCAGGCTGGAAATGGTCCGCGCCAGCTCGCCTTCCAGGCCACGACGGTAGCGGGTGGCTTCCATGAACTGGCTGGTGCCCAGGCCCTGGTCCTTGTCGAGGATTTCAAAGCCGATATTGCTGTCGGACGGCGTGACGCCGGCGGCCGCCAGTTTCATCCGCGCACGCGCCACATCGTCGGCCTTGACCAGCAAGGCACCGGAGTTGGGCTCCACGGTGTAGGCGATGTCGGCGGCGGCGAGGGTTTCCATGATCTGCTTGGAATCCATGCCCGCCAGGCTGCCGTACAGCGGCCGGTAATCAGGCTGCTGCGACCACAACACCACGGCAAAACCAATCGCCACGCTGGCAGCCAGGCCGACCATCAGGCCCACCTGACGCAACATGGTCATTTCGGAGAGGTTTTCCAGGAACGACAGGCCAAACAGCGGCGGCTTGCCGTCTGTCTTGGCGGGTACGTTGTCCACGACTGCTTCTGCCATGACTTAAATCTCGCCCTTAAACCGGCATCTGCATGATGTCTTGGTAAGCCTGAACCAGCTTGTTACGCACTTGGGTCAAGGCCTGGAAGGAAACACTGGCCTTTTGCGAGGCGACCATCACATCGGTGAGGTCCACGCCGCTTTTACCGATCTCGAACGCGGTCGCCAACTGGCTGGACGCCTGCTGGGTATCACTGACTTTATTGATTGCCTGACCGAGCATGTCGGCAAAACTGCTTTGGCCCAATTCCGGCGCTGGCGCGACAGACTTCGGTTGAGCCATGGCATCCATTTGCATGGAGCGCATATCCAACATCAACCGATTGAACTCAATACCCTGGCTCATGACCTTCTCTCTCCGACGACCCGCAATTTTTTGACACTACGCAGCGGTTATCAGGGGAGGTGCAACAAGGGTGCCAGCTTCGTTGCGACTCGTAAGAAAAGCCGACAAAGCTTGTCAAACTTGTGACCGCACGTTCTTTTTGTAGGAGCGAGCTTGCTCGCGAAAAACGTCAACGATAACGCGTGCTTCCAGGATGCCCGCGGCGCCTATGGGTTCTTCGCGAGCAAGCTCGCTCCTACAAATGGCATTGGCGCGATGTCAGGTGGCGAAAAGATACGCTTCCACATCCATCCCCGCGTCGCGCATCTGCGCCAGCTTGTAGCGCAGGGTGCGCGGGCTGATGCCGAGGCGCTCGGCCGCTTCTTTGCGGCGGCCGCGCTCGGCGCGAAGGGTGTCGATGATCATCTGGAATTCGCGGCGGCGCAGGTCATCGCCCAGGGCGCCGGCCGATTCGGCTTCGGCAAGCACCGGTGCCGGCGCCAGGCTCGGCAACGGCGCCACGCCATTGCCCATGGCCAGGCAGAAATCCTGGGGCTGGATCAAGCCGCCCTGCTGCAGGATCAGCGCGCGCTGGATCGCATTGTCCAGTTCGCGCACATTACCCGGCCAGGGGTAAGCGACCAGGCAGGCCTGGGCCTCGGCCGACAGCCGCGCCTGGGCGTGTTTCATTTTTTTGACATGGTTGTTCAGCAGGCGCTCGGCCAGGGGAATGATATCGGCCGGGCGTTCGCGCAACGGGCGCCAGGCCAGCGGGAACACCGACAGGCGATAGAACAAGTCTTCGCGAAAGCGCCCCGCCGCCACTTCGCCCGCGAGGTCGCGGTTGGTGGTAGCGACCACGCGGATGTCCAGCTGGATCGGCTTGCGTGCGCCCACCCGTTCGACTTCGCGCTCCTGCAACACGCGCAACAACTTGGCTTGCAGGCCCAAGGGCATTTCCGAGATTTCGTCGAGCAGAATGGTGCCGCCGTCGGCCTGTTCGAACTTGCCGGCCTGGGCCGCGATAGCCCCGGTGAACGAGCCCTTCTCATGGCCAAACAGGGTGGCTTCGAGCATGTTGTCCGGGATCGCCGCGCAGTTGATCGCGATAAACGGTTGCTGGGCGCGACTGGATTGTTGGTGGATATAGCGCGCCAATACTTCCTTGCCGGTGCCGGACTCGCCGGAGATCAACACCGTGGAATCGCTGCGCGCCACACGGGCCGCCAGTTCCAACAGTTGTGCGCTGGCCGGTTCGAAGGCGATCGGGCCTTCGCCCGCCACCGCCGAGATGACGCCCAGGGCATGCCGGGCGACCAGTTCGATCAAGGCCTTGGGTTCGAACGGTTTGACCAGGTAATCCGCCGCGCCCTGACGCATGGCGTCCACAGCCCGCTCCACGGCGCCATGGGCGGTCATCAGCAGCACCGGCAATTGCGGCTGGCGTGCGCGCAGCAGGCCGAGCAGCTGGTGGCCGTCCATGCCGGGCATGTTCACATCGCTGACCACCAGGCTGAACGCTTCCTGCTGCACCGCCTCCAAGGCCTCCTCGGCAGAGCCGACCGCGCGGTAGTCATGGCCCGCCAACAGCAGCGTGTCAGCCAATGCTTCACGCAGGGCGCGATCGTCTTCAACCAATAAAACCTTGATAGCCATGATCCTTTTACTCCGCGCTCGCCGCGCTGGAAAACAGCGGCAAGGTCATCAATGCACAGGTGCCGCGCCCCAACCGGGAGCGCAACTGCAATTCTCCCTGATGCGCACGGGCCACTGCCTTGACCACGGTCAGGCCCAGGCCGGTGCCGTTGGTCTTGGTGGTGAAAAAAGGTTCGCCCAGGCGCTGCAGCACGGCCGGCGCGATACCGCTGCCGCTGTCGCTGATGCACAGGCGCAGGGTTTGCTCGCGGCGATACAGGTGCACCTTGAGGCGTGCACCGGGGCCGCTGGCCTGGGTGGCGTTTTCGATCAGGTTGAGCAGCGCGCCGACCAGGGTGTCGCGGTTGCACAGCAACTCGCCGTGGTGGCTGTCGCACTGCCAGCGCAGGCTGGCGCCCTGGATATGCGTGGCCGCCGCCGCTTGCAGGGCCTGCATCAAACCGGCCGGAGTGAGGCGGTCGGTCAACGGCAATTCGCCACGGGCAAACACCAGCATGTCGCGCACCTGATGTTCCAGCTCGTGCAGGCGCTCCTTGAGACGCCCGGCAAAGCGCTGGTGGGTAGCAGCCGGCAACTGCTCATCAGTCAAATGACTGGCGTAGATCAACGCCGCCGACAACGGCGTGCGGATCTGATGCGCGAGGGACGCGACCATCCGCCCCAACGACGACAACCGCTCATGCCGCGCCAGTTGGTCTTGCAGATGACGGGTTTCTGTCAAATCGTTGAGCAGCACCAACTGGCCCGGTTCAGCATCCAGGGAGCGGGTGGCGATGGACAGGCGGCGCCCGTCTTTAAGGGACACTTCGTGGCCGTCATCCTCACGCGGCGCGAAGCAGCGGGTGATGACGTGGCGCCACAGCTCGCCTTCCAGCGGCAGGCCGAGCAAGTCGCAGGCCGCCGGGTTGGCTTCGCGCACACGGCCCTGGTCATCGATGACGATCACGCCACCTGGCAACAGCGAAAGCAGATTCTGCAGGCGGTTGGCCAGGCGCTCTTTTTCGGCCAGCTCCTGCATGCGCTGGGCGCTGACCACCGCGAGTTCGCCTTTAAGCTCGGACACCCGGGCTTCAAGCAGACTGTAGGAATCGGTCAGTTGGCTCGACATCTGGTTGAACTGCGAGAACGCCTGTTCAAGACCCTGGCGGGTCGGCGGCTCTACAGGCGAAACCAGCCCCTGGATGGCAGGGGCCGGAGATAGTTGGGCGGCGTGGGGCATCATGCTCTCTCGCTTGGCTGACCGTCAGTTAAACGGAACGTTGCGAGGGCTGTAGCAATACCCGTGCCGAAAAAAAACTAACTAAGAATCAACTGGTTGAAAAACAGGCGTCAATCATCCGCCTGTTCATCGCCCTCTTTGCGGCTCATACCGTACTTGCGCATCTTTTCCACCAGGGTGGTGCGACGGATACGCAGGCGCTCGGCGGCACGCGCGACGATGCCGTTGGCGTCGTCCAGGGCCTGCTGGATCAGGCCTTGTTCCAGGTTGCCGAGGTAGTCCTTAAGGTCGAGTCCTTCCGGCGGCAGCATGGCCGTGGCACCGAAGTCCGGCGCATGACCGTTGATCGCCACGCGCTCTTCCATGTCACTGCGCAGGCTGTCGACCAGTTGCTCGTCTTCATCGTCGACGTAGCGGAATTTCTTCGGCAACTCGACCACGCCGATCACACCGTAGGGGTGCATGATCGCCATGCGTTCCACCAGATTGGCCAGCTCACGGACGTTGCCCGGCCAGCCGTGGCGGCACAGCGACATGATCGCGGCGGAGTTGAAACGAATGGAGCCGCGTTTTTCGTGCTCCATGCGCGAGATCAATTCGTTCATCAACAACGGGATGTCTTCCACACGCTCACGCAGCGGCGCCATCTCGATTGGGAATACGTTGAGGCGGTAATACAAGTCTTCGCGGAAGCTGCCGACCTCGATCATGCTTTCGAGGTTCTTGTGGGTCGCGGCAATGATGCGCACATCCACGCTCTGGGTCTTGTTGCTGCCCACGCGCTCGAAGGTGCGCTCCTGCAACACGCGCAGTAGCTTGACCTGCATTGGCAACGGCATATCGCCGATTTCGTCGAGAAACAGCGTGCCGCCATTGGCCAGTTCGAAGCGCCCGGCACGGCTGGTGATCGCGCCGGTAAAGGCGCCCTTCTCGTGGCCGAACAATTCGCTTTCCAGCAGCTCTGCCGGGATCGCCCCGCAGTTGACCGGCACGAACGGCCCGTCGCGACGCTTGGAATGGTAATGCAGGTTGCGCGCGACCACTTCCTTGCCGGTGCCCGACTCACCCAGGATCAGCACGCTGGCGTCGGTGTCAGCCACTTGCTGCATCATTTGACGCACGTGCTGGATCGCCCGGCTGGTGCCGACGAGACTGCGAAACAGGTTGGGTTCACGGTGACGGCCGCGCTCGCGGGCCTGGTCGTACATCTCGCGATAGACCTGGGCGCGGTGCAGGGAGTCGAGCAGCTTGCTGTAGCTGGGCGGCATTTCCAGGGTGGAAAGTACCCGGCGGCGCTGGTCTTCGGGCAGGTCCACGGAAGAAATATCGCCCATCAGCAACACGGGAAGGAACTCATCCCAGGTTGACAGTGTCTTTAACAAGCCCAAAACAGCGCCAGGAGCGTTTACCGTCCCGATCAGCACACAAATGACTTCACGGCTCGACGCCAACGAGCTGACCGCCTGCTGCCAATCATGGCTACCGCAGGGCAAATTTTCTTCACCGAGAAAATTTAAAATCACCGCTAAATCGCGGCGGCGCACGCTATCGTCATCGATCAGCAGAATTTTGGTTTCACGCCACATGCAATAGCAACTTCCCTAGTAAAACTTCCTGCCCCGGAATGAAGGCAATCAAGACGTCTGTAAGACTTATCTTCTACTAGACGTCTGAAATCTGAAAACAGCACTAGTTAAGTCAAAAATGCTGGCACAGTCAAATATATGACGCGCCGTTCGGACCAACCGCGCCCCTATCAGCCGAACAGATGGTAAACCTTTGACGCACTTTTCGCTTGGTTGATCTGTGACATCTCTTCGAAAATCGCCTGGCGCTCGCCGGTCGTCACCTCGAGTAACTGCTGGTACACCGCCAACAGTGCCTCCAGCTTCTCCCGCAACGCATTCTCGTCCACCGGCGCTTCGCTGAGCACGTTATCGATCACGTTGCGACACCCCAGGTCCAACTCGCCAATGGCGTCCCAGTTGCGCGCAGCCAGTGCGTCGACCAGGGCTTCACGGGTTTCATCAATGCGTTGCAGTGCGTGGCTCATGACGTGCTCCTTAAGGCTTCAGGCCTTATTCTGCTACTGCCTGTTGCGCCGCAATGGCGTCCCAGCCTTCTTTTACGGTGATCAGCAAACGAGCCACTTCGTCGATCATGTCGGCGTCGTTATGCAGGTTCGCTTCCATCAAGCGGTTAGTCATATATGCATACAAACTTTCCAACTGCTGAACGTAGGCCGGGTTATCACTCTTTTCTGCATCCAGGCCGTCACGCAGGCCGATCACGATATCAATCGCCTTGCCGAGCATCAGGCCCTTGGCAGCGATGTCGCCACGCGCCAGCGCCCCTTTGGCCTGGGCCATGCGGTCCAGACCGCCTTCCATCAGCATCTGCACCAGGCGATGCGGGCTCGCCTCGGAGATCTGGGCATGGGAATTAACCTTCTGGTATTGGCGAAGGGCTCGCATGGGATTCATGGTTCTACCTCGTGACAGGCGACAGCGAAAAGGATTTCAGTAACCATTATGTCGACTGGGCTGCTAGAAACTTTAACCCCGATGGTCCTGTAAAAAACAAAGCCCGGGTCAGATGACCCGGGCTTTTTTCATGCATTCAATCAATTGTTTTTCTGGTTGTTCAGCGCGTTGAGCGTGCCCATGATGTTGTTACTTTGCTGGCGTAACTGGGCGACCAGCGAATCCATCGCCGCGTATTTGCGTGTCAGGCTGGCTTGCAGATCCGCCACATGCACGTCCAGTTCCGCCTGGTCCTTGCTCAAGGTCTTGAGACTGTCGGATAGAGCGGTCGTGCGCGTCGCGAAGATACCGGTGGTCGCTTTGGCATAACCTTCAGTGGCATTGGTCATGCGTGCAAGCAACCCGGTCTTGCCGCTGAACATACTGCTGATATCTGCCGAGTTGGTCAGCGCAATCTTGTCGAAGGTTTTGTCATCCATGGTCAACAGACCGGTACCGGAGTCGGTACTGATACCGAATTGTGCCAGGGACTTGATGGTGCCATTGCCGGACAAGGCGTTGAACTCGGCGCGCAAGGAGCTTTGCAGCGAGCGCATGTTGGCGTCACCGGTCAAGGTCGCCGATACCGAGTTACCCGCCGCGTCCTTGGTCACCTTGGTTTCGGCATTCATCGCCTTGAGCAAAGCGTTATAGCTGTCGACAAAGCCCTTGACCCCGGACTTGAGCGCCGCGGTGCTGGTAGTCACGGAAATCGTCGTGGTTGCCTTCGGCCCGTCCGGGTCCTTCGTATCCACGGGCGGTGAAACCGACAGCAGCTTGATGCTGACCCCACTCACCGCGTCCGTGATGTTGTTGGTCTTGGACGTATAGGGCACGTTATCGATGGTGTACTCGGCGTTCTGCGGCGTATCGATCACTTTATAGCCGGTATCAATACCCGAGTTGCCCGACAATGTCAGGTCCGAGCCGACGCCGCCCGTGGTGGAAGTCAACACCATGCGCGAGCCGGTGGAGTCGGTGACGATGTTGGCACTAAGCCCGACGGTGCCGAACTGGGTGTTGATCGAGTCACGCACCTGCTGCAGGGTTGCGCCCGGCGGCACGCTCAGATCAAACTTTTTACCCGACTGGGAGATGGTCAGGGTGGTTGCGGCACCGCCCTTGTTGACCACTGTCGAAGCGCCGCCAGCCAGGGTGACCGTGGACAGTTTGGAAGGCTGGGCAAGTTTATTGACCACCAGGTTGAAGCTGCCGTTGGCAGCGCCCTGGGCGGTGGTCATGGTCGCGACCTTTTCATTCGACGAAGTGCCGGTCAGGCCACTGAAGCTGTTGTCGTCGGTCATGCTCTTGATGGCGCCACGGAAAGCGTCCAGCGCCGACTGGATTTTGCCGATCGACGACAGCTGGGTAGTCGCTTTCTGTGACTGGGTATTGATCTGGGTCTGCTTCGGCGCCCGATCGGCGTCGACCAAAGCTTTTACGATGCCCTGGATGTCGATGCCAGAACCCACACCGTTTACCGTTGTACTCGCCATCGTCTTTCTCCTAATACGGCTGCTGGCGTTTTCTTGACGAACCGCACTTCAAGAAAACAGCGCAACAAGTTTCATGCCAGTTCAGACCTTTTCATCGAACAGCACATGACTGGCGGTGGCCAGATTTTGTGCCAGCTTCAAGGCCGTTTCCGACGGAATCTGGCGGATCACTTCACCACTTTCAGTGGCGATGACCTTGACCACGACCCGATGGGTGGAATCATCAATGGAAAAATCCAGTTTGCGCTGGGCCGCTTGTACGAATTCTCGAATATCGGTGACTGCTTTTTCCAGGTCAGCCCGTTTCGGCTCACCGGCGGCCGGCACGATCGCCTCGACCTTGGTTTTGTCTTTGTCCGCAACCACCGCGGTGGCCGGGCCTTGAGGGGCTACCGGTGGATAAGACGAGGCCAGCTTTACACTCATGTCCATGTCCAATCTCCTCTACAACCGAAAAGACGAAAGGGCACGTAAACGCGCCCTTCCGTCAGTTACCAAGCGCCGTTATTACTGAAGCAGCTTCAGTACAGCGGATGGCAGTTGGTTGGCCTGCGACAGGATCGCGGTAGCAGCCGACTGCAAGGTTTGTTGCTTGGTCAACTCAGCTGTTTCAGCAGCGAAGTCGGTGTCTTGAACGGTGGAGCGTGCAGCGGTGGAGTTTTTCTGAATGTTGGTCAGGTTGTCTACAGTAGTGGTCAGACGGTTCTGAACAGCACCCAGGCCCGAACGAGTGCTGTCGATGCCGCCGATAGCCTTGTCCAGTACCGCGATAGCAGCCTGTGCGTTGAAAGCGCTGCTTACGTCGGTCTGTGCAACAGTGGTCTTGGCCGAAGCTGCGGCAGTACCTGCTGCGGCGAACAGACCGGTCACACCAGCACCGTTCAGCGCGTAGCCTTTGGACGAATCCAGGTTCACTGCACCGGTAGCGATCAGGCCGTCGGCCAGAGCGACGCCGGTACCGAAGGCACCTTTACCGTCTTTGGTAGCAACAGTGATCGAACCGGCGTCAGTGGAGGCGCTGAAGTTCAGGTTCTCACCGGAGTCGGACTTGACCGACAAAGTGCCTTTGGATTCGTCATAGTTGACGCTGATACCCAGTTTTGCAGAGTTGGATTTCAGTTGGTCAGCCAGGCTGGCGGTATCGGTTACACCGGTGAAAGTGGTGGCTTGGCCGCCAACAGTCATGGTGAAGGTAGCAGGCGCGGTCTTGGCGGCAGCACCCACGCTGAATTGAGCTTCAGTGCTGGCGGAAGCGCTCAGGCCACCTACAGCGCCGTTCAGTTGGCTGGCGATGGTTTTCGCCGATGCGCCTGCTGCTACGGTAACAGAAGCGGTCTGGCCGTTACCGGTGATACCGATATCGCCACCGGCAACACCTGTGGTGCTAGGTGCAACGCCGACGCTCTTGATCTGCTGCGAGCCGATGTTGTTAGCAGCAACGTTGTCCAGGGACAGGTTGATGGTTTCGTTGGCATTGGCGCCAACCTGGATGGCTTTGGTGCCGTACGAACCGTCGAGCAGTTTCTGGCCACCGAAGGTAGTGGTTTGCGAGATACGGGTCAGTTCCGAAGTCAGCGCCTGGTATTCTTCCTGGTTGGAAGTACGGTCAGCGTCGCTCAGGGAGCCGGTAGCCGAGGACAGAGCCAGGGTACGCATCTTTTGCAGAATGTCGGTCGAAGCCTGCATTGCGCCTTCAGCGGTTTGCGCGATGGAGATACCATCGTTGGCGTTCTTTACAGCTTGGCCCAGGCCGTTGATTTGGCTGGTCAGACGGTTGGAGATCTGCAGGCCCGAGGCGTTGTCTTTAGCGCTGTTGATGCTCAGACCAGTGGACAGACGCTGCATGGAGGTTTGCAGCGAGTTGGCCGCTTTGCCAAGGCCGTTCTGGGTAGTGATGGAAGCAATGTTGGTGTTTACTGTTAAAGCCATGACGAAATCCTCGATGGATGGATACTGCGGCTTCCGGCCCTGGCAACCGCCGGGTGTGGCCTGAGAACCTACGTAATAGTTATCGTCGTGGTAGCCGGTTGCTTGAGGGTTTTTTTGATTTTTTTTACTAGCCCTGTGCCAGCCCTTGCATTTCAAGGGGTTAGCACTACCGAAAACCCAGGGTTTATTGGTTTTTCTGGCGCCAAATAAAAAACGCCGATGATCTTTCGATCATCGGCGTTTTGCTATGCGCTCTTAAGGGTCAGGAGCGATACAGAATCGCCGAGCCCCAGGACAGGCCCACGCCAAACCCACTGATCGCCACGCGCTTCCAGGTGGCGTCCATCACGTGCTTTTCCAGCAGCAACGGAATGCTCGACGACACGGTATTGCCGGTCTCGACCATGTCCTTGATGAACTTGTCCACCGGCGCATCTTCAAAACGGCGCGCCACGGCGTCGACAATCGCCGCACTGCCCTGGTGAATGCAGAACGCATCGATGTCATCGGCCTTGAGGTCCGACTCGTCGAGCAGCTCGTGCAAATGCGCCGGCACCTTGAGCAAGGCGAAGTTGAACACCTGGCGGCCGTTCATGAAGAACACGCCATCGCTGACCTTCAGGTGCGGCGCACCGGAACCGTCGGTGCCGAACTTGGATTTGCCCAGTAACCACGGCGCGTCTTCGCCCATCCAGGTGGCGGTGGCGGCGTCGCCGAAGAGCATGGTGGTGTTGCGGTCTTCCGGGTCAACGATCTTCGAATACGGGTCGGCGGTGATCAGCAGGCCGTTTTTCAGACCGGTGGCTTCCATGAAGCCCTTCATCGCGTAGATGCCGTACACGTAACCGGAACAGCCCAGGGAAATATCGAAGGCGGCCACGTGGGTTGGCAGGCCCAGTTTGTCCTGGACGATGGCGGCGGTGTGGGGCAGCCCTTCTTCATCGCCGTTCTGGGTGACGACGATCACAGCGTCGATGGACTCGCGCTTCAAGTCCGGGTTGTTGGCAAACAACGCGTTGACCGCCTCGACACACAGATCGGAGGTTTCCTGCGTGGCGTCCTTGCGCGGCAGGAACGCCGAACCGATCTTGCCAATGATGAATTCTTCATCCTTGGCGAATTTGGCACCCTGGGCGTAGTTATCGATACCGTCCGCCGGCACGTAACTGGCGATGCTTTTTATGCCAATCATTGTGGCTTCCCAATACTAAATAGCTGGAGAACACCCCAGGGACTGCGCCCGAAGTGCTGACAATAAAGGGGATAACCCCATAAAAATTTCGCTGAAAGCCGCGCAATAACCACAGCAAGGCGACTTATCCTTTTCACACGATACAGTGAAGATGCGCTTTATGACTCGCAGGTCACTCAATTTTGTGTGGTTTATGCAAAACCTTCAAACAATTAAGCCTATGAACGACAACGGCCCAGCCTGTTTCCAGGCTGGGCCGTCGGGCTGCTCTGTTGCGCGCTTACATCTTGTTGAACAAGCTCAACTGAGAGACTTTCACGAAAGCCAACTGCGAAGCTTGCAGCATGGTCTGCTGCAACGTCAGGTTGATCGCCGCTTGTGCCGTGTCGATATTGCCAAGATCGCTCATGGTACTGGTGTTGGCCAGGCCGATGCTGGTGTTTTCGCTGGTCTGTATATCCAGCGCATTCTGCCGTGCACCAATAGAGCCTCGCACACCGTCGATCTGGGTGCGGGTGTTGGAAAAGTTACTGATGGATGCATCCAGCACGTCCCGAAGCTTGAGCATCGCCGCCGGGTTGCCGTCGGCCGGTTGCTCCAGGGCCTGGCGCAACTGGCTCAAGGTATCCAACGCGTTCTGGGTCTTCTGGGTGCTGGCCGAGACCGCGAATTGATCACCAGCCTGCGGCGTGCCGCTGACATCAAAGCTTACCCCGGCAGCGGTGACTGTCGTGCCGCCGCCCGTATCACCCGTGGCAATCGTCTTGCTGTCGGCGGTATAGGGCTGGGCATACACTTCATAAGCAGTGGCGCTGGTGAATTTGATCACCGCCCCATTGTTGGCCGGGAACGTGCTGACATAGGCCGCCTGGTTACTCACGGTGGCATTGGTCAATTGCGCGGCAGAGGCGTTGCTGGGCGTACGCGAGACACTGAAGCTGTCCGGCTTGGCCGCCAGACTGAACGAACGGTCCTTGACCAGCGCATCGGAATTCGGCCCGGTGGCGACATCCTTGAGGTTAAGGGTGATATCGAAATTCACTCCGCGCACGCTCACCGTGGCGCCCTCCTCCTTGCTGGCGTCGAAACTGCCATTGCCCGCAATTTCGGAGGTGATGTCATTGCCGTTTCGATCGGACACCTTGAACTGCGTGCTGCTGGTGAACGTCAGCTGGTAAGGCTGGCCGTCCGCGAATTTATTGGTGTAGTCGGTTTCCGACGTCACCAGGCCAGCCGATAGCGCCACTTTGTTGTCGTTCGGCACCGGCGCAGTCGCCGGCGGTACCACGGCAGGCGGAATCCACGTCGCCTGGGTGCGACCCGAGTTGATGGCGCCACCCATGATGCTCTTGCCGGTATCACCGGCGTTGACTTTGAGCGTGTCGGAAACCTGCAGGCTCAGAGGCGTTTCATCACCCTGGTAATTGTAAGTGCCATCGCTGTTGCGACTGTAGGGCGGGGTCGAAGTCCTTGAGCCGGAAAACAGATAATTACCCGACGAGTCCTTGCTGTTGAGCAAGCCCAATACCTGGTCCTCGATGGCACCGATCTCACCGGCAATCGACTTGCGATCCGCATCGCTGAGCGAGCCGCCGGCGCGCAGGGCGAGCTCGCTGGCCTTTTGCAGCGCATCATTGATGGAACCCAGCACGCTTTCTTCGTTGGTCAGGGAGTTTTTCAGGCTGGTGATGTTGCCGTTGAACTGGCTGAGCATGTCTTTCTGTTGTTGCAGCATCAGCAAACGCGCCGCCGCGATCGGGTCATCGGAAGCGGTTTGCACACGCACACCCGTAGAGGCCTGCTCCTGCGCTTTCACCACGCTGGAGTAGTTATCCGAATACTTGGCGGAACTGGTTTCGAAATATTGAGCGGTAGAAATACGCATCGTCCCAGGCTCCCTTAAAGACTATTGATCAGCGTGCTGAAGGTTTCTTGCGCAGCCTTGATGATCTGCGACGACGCGGTGTAGTACTGCTGGAACTTGATCATGTCGCCCGCCTCTTCATCCAGGTTGACCTGGGACACCGAGTTGCGCGCGTCCTGGTTGGCCTTGAGCAAGGCGCCGGTGGCGGTGGTGTCGGTATTGGCCGAAGCGGCCTTGGCGCCCACGGTCGAGACCAGGCGGCTGTTGGCCGCCACCAGGCTCAAGCCGCCGCCACTGCCATCGGACAGGCCGATCGTGGTTTTGGTCTGCAGGTCGAGCAGGGCCTGGGCGTTACGGTTATCCGATTTGCCCGAAGCGTTGAAGGAAAACGTAGTGCTGTCGCCATCGGCTGGCGAACCGGCGACGGTGGTGTCGAACTTGAAGCTCTTGGCCGGCACCAGCAGCGTGCCGTTGGCATCGCGCATCGGTACGTCGACGGTGATCTTGTTGCCCTGGCCCGGCACGATGGTGCCGGTACCGATCGAGTTACCCTGGGCATCGTTGAGCGTGTAGCCCTGGGTGCCATCAGCCGCAGGCTTGCCGAACACCATCTTCACCGGCATCGAATGTTCAATACCGGTACGCAGCTGCGCGGTGTTGGCGCCATCGTGAATATCGATGGGCAAGGTCAGGGTCGGCGGGGTAAAGGTGCCGGTGCCCTGGTTGGTCTTGCTGCCCTCGCCCAGCAATGGCCCGGCGAACGCGATTTTATTGGCGTCGGTCAACGCGGTGCCGATGGTTGCCGCGCCCGTGGCCGTCGGGCTGACTTTGAAACTGTCGCCCGCCGCGATCGGCCCCTTGCCATCCAGGGCCAGCGTGAAGCCGTCGATCACCGGTGGCGGCGTGGTAGTGGTGTCGAACGCGCCCATGGCTTTGCCGTCGGAACGCACCACGGTGTAGTTGTTGCCGCTGGTAAAGGTGACTTTATAGTCGTAGGTCGACAGCTTGCTGGTGTCGCTGATGCTCACGTTCAAGTTGCCGGAGCCAGTGCTGTTGCCCATCGAGCCCTGACTGCGCTGGGCAATCGCGGCCGCGCTGTTGATGTCCTTGAACAGCGACGCACCGAAGTCACCGTTCAGGTCCAGGCCCTGGCCCAGTTGGCTGTTGACCGTATCGGCGGTCGCCAGGGCGATACGCCCGAGGTCATTGATGGCCGGCATCAGGGCATCGCTGCGATAACGCAACAAACCGCCGATGCTGCCGCCACTGAGCACGTTGCCCAGGTCGATCGCCGTACCGCCGCCGGCATTGAGCTGGATGGTGTACTGGCTTGGATCGTTGCTGCTCGATACCGCCGAAATCGTGTTGGACTGATCGCCCAATACCAGGGATTGGCCGGTGCCGGTGCTGACGCTGAACACGCCGTTCTTTTCACTGGTGGTCACGCCGACCAGTTCATTGAGCGAACGCACTGCCTCGTTACGCGCATCCAGCAGGTTGGCCGGGGCGCTGTTGCTGGAGCCTTGGGCCAGGGTGATCTGCTTGTTGAGGGAAGCAATCGAGGAGGTCAACTGGTTGACCTGATCGCTCATGGTCACCAACTGCCCGTTGATCGACTCTTTCTGCTCATTCAATTGGCTGGAGATCGAGTTGAAACGGTTGCTCAGGGTCTGGGCACTGGTCAGCAGCACTTGCCGGGCGGACACATCGCTGGGGTTGGCCGCCGAAGTCTGCACAGCGGCGAAGAACGCGCTGAGTACCGAAGACATGCCGGTGGTCTTGTCCGACAGGGTCTTGTCGATGGCGCTGGCCTGGCTGGAATAGGCCTTGGCGTCGTTGTTGAGCGCCGTGCTGTTCTGGTAGGCCGCGTCGAGGAATTCGTTATACACCCGGCGCACATCGGCCAGGGTCGTGCCGCTGCCGATGTACACGCCGCCGTAAGGGTTGTTGGCATTGGCATTCTGCGTGGTCTGCTGACGCGAATAACCCGAGGTGTTGGCGTTGGCGATGTTATTACTCAAGACCGACAACGATCCTTGAGCGGCATTGAGCCCTGACATCCCGATACTGAGCAAACTCATGGTTCAGACCTTATAAATGTGTGGTTGCGCCAGCGGCAGCGTAGTTCTGGTAACTGTTCATGTTTTTGGCGATCTGCGAAATCTTGCTGGCATAGGCCGGATCAGTTGCATAACCGGCCTTTTGCAACTCGCGTACAAACTGTTCCGGGTTATCGGCTGATTTCACAACTTCTTTATAGCGATCATTGCTTTGCAGCAGGGTCACGAGGTCATGGAAGCTGTCTTGGTAGGAGCTGTAGGAGCGGAACTGCGCCGTCTCCTTGACCATCGCGCCGTCGCGAAACTCGCTGGTGATCGCACGCGCCTGGCCGCCCTGCCAGCTCTGGCCGGCCTTGATGCCGAACAGGTTGTGGCTGCTGCTGCCGTCCTCGGCGCGCATCACTGATTTGCCCCAACCGGTTTCCAGGGCGGCCTGGGCCACCAGGTACTTCGGATCGATACCGATACGCGCGGCGGCGGCCTTGGCCATCGGCAGCATGGTGGCGACGAATTCATCCTGCGAGCTGAAGGCTTTTTTCGCCGGTGCCAGCGGTGGCTGGGCGATGGCGCGGCCGTAGACATGCATCTTGCCGCTCGGCACGGCAACGCTGCGGGCGCTGCTGTTGACCACGTTGTCGTCGGCAGCACTGTTGCGCAGTGGCGCGCTGGTGGTTTGCGCAGCGACCGGCGTGCTCGGCACGATGCCGGCGAGCAGGCGGTCGGTCAGTTTGCTTGGCAAGGCGATACGGCGCTGGTTCATCAGCTCCATATCGTTGGCATGCGCACTGGCGCCTTCGGGCACCGCCACGCGGTAGGCCCACAACGGGCGTTGGCCGTTGGAGCGACCCAACGGGCCTTGCGCCTGGGTGCCGGCGGCAATTTCCGTCGGCACGTCGGCTTTTTTCGCCGGGGTATCGGCTGCCGGGCCCTGCAAGGTAGCCGCCTGGGCGTCCACCGGTTTGTTCTTCTGCATCTGGCGCATCAGCACGTCGGCCAGGCCGATACCACCGCCTTCGCGGGACATCGACACCGCCAACTGCTGGTCGTACATTTCCTGGTACTGCTTGGCCGCCGGGGTGTTCATCGGGTTGTCCTTGCCCAGAGCCTCGGTGGCCGAGCGCATGGACTTGAGCATCTCGCTCAGGAACAACGACTCGAACTCCTGCGCGACTTTGCGCATGTTGCCTTCGCTGTTCTTGTCGGCGCCGACCTTGAGCTGGTTAAGCCGGTTCAGGTCGGAGTAAGACCCCGAGTCCGCCGTGCTGCTGATCCCGCTCTTGCGCATATCCATGACCATGGCCTCAGATCACGATCAGGTCGGCTTGCAAAGCGCCGGCCTGTTTCAGGGCTTCGAGAATCGCCATCAAGTCGCCAGGGGCCGCGCCCACCTGGTTCACCGCGCGGACGATCTCGTCCAGGGTGGTACCGGGGCCGAACTTGAACATCGGCTTGGCTTCCTGCTGGGCATTGACCCGCGAACGCGGGACTACCGCCGTCTGGCCGTTGGACAGCGGCCCTGGCTGGCTGACGATCGGGTCTTCAGTGATGGTCACGGTCAGGCTGCCGTGGGTCACCGCCGCCGGCGAGACCTTGACGTTCTGGCCGATCACGATGGTGCCGGTGCGCGAGTTGATGATGACTTTGGCCACTGCCTGGCCGGGGTCGACCTCCAGGTTTTCCAGGATCGACAGGTAATCGACGCGCTGGCTGGGATCCAGGGGCGCGGTCACGCGCACCGAACCGCCATCGATGGCCTGGGCGACGCCTGGGCCGAGCATGTCGTTGATCTTGTCGACCACGCGCTTGGCGGTGGTGAAGTCGGACCGGTTGAGGTTCAGGGTCAGGCTGTTGCCCTGGTTGAAACCACTCGGCACGGTGCGTTCAACCGTGGCGCCACCGGGAATGCGCCCGGCCGACGGTACGTTGACGGTGATCTTCGAACCGTCGCGGCCCTCGGCGTCGAACCCGCCCACCACCAGGTTGCCCTGGGCGATGGCGTAGACGTTGCCGTCGATACCTTTGAGCGGTGTCATCAGCAACGTACCGCCACGCAGGCTTTTGGAGTTGCCCATGGACGATACGGTGATGTCCACCACCTGCCCCGGTTTGGCGAACGCCGGCAAATCGGCACTGATCGACACCGCCGCGACGTTCTTCAACTGCACGTTGCCCGAACCTGGCGGCACCTTGATGCCGAACTGCGACAGCATGTTGTTGAAGGTTTGCAGGGTGAACGGGGTCTGGGTGGTCTGGTCACCCGTGCCATTGAGCCCCACCACCAGGCCATAACCGATCAACTGGTTACTGCGCACGCCGGAAATGCTGGCGATGTCTTTCAGGCGTTCGGCCTGGGCGACGGCGCTCAGGCACAGCAACACGACCGCCGCCATCAACTGCTTGAAGTTCAAAATGGCCACCTAGAAAGGGAACAGCGGGCTAAGGAAGAAACGGTCGAACCAGCCCGGCTGGCTTGCATCAGCAAACGAACCTGTACCCGAGTAGGTAATCCGCGCATCGGCAATCCGCGTCGACGGCACGGTGTTGTCGGTGGAAATATCATCGGCACGCACCATGCCGGCAATGCGCACCAACTCGTCGCCGGTATTGAGGGTCATCCACTTTTCACCGCGTACGGCGATGATGCCGTTGGGCAACACATCGGCCACGGTCACGGTGATCGAGCCGGTCAGGCTGTTGCCCTGCCCCGCCGCGCTCTTGCCGTTGGTGGCGCGGTCGCCGCTGTAGCCGGCACTGAGGCTCAGGTCACCGTCACCCAACGGGTTATTGGTGGTCAGGCCGCCGCCGAACAGCGACGTCAGGCCGATACCGGTCTTGCTGGTCTTGCCGATCTGCGAGTTGGCGTTCTTGCTGGCCTGGGTCTTCTCGTTCAGGGTGATGGTGATAATGTCACCGACCCGGAACGCCTTGCGGTCGCTGTACAGGTTCTGCTCGAAACCGGCCTGATAGATCGAGCCATTATTGGCCGCCGCCGGCAACGGCGTGCGCGGCAACACCGGCGCGTAGTACGGGTCATTGGGTTTCGGCGACGGGGCGACACAGCCCGCAAGCACGGCGATCCCACTCAATGCCAGAACAGAAACAATGCGACTCATGACCCTAACCTCACGGTGTTGCAGGCGCTTTCAAGGCGCCCCATAGACTGATTACAGATTCTGCGTTACGAACGAAAGCATCTGGTCGGCGGTGGAAATCACCTTGGAGTTCATCTCGTAGGCGCGCTGGGTGGTGATCATGTTGACCATCTCCTCAACCGTGCTGACGTTGGAGGTTTCCAGGGTGCTTTGCAGCGTGGTGCCGAAACCGTTCAGGCCAGGGGTGCCGATTTGCGGCGCGCCGCTGGAAGCGGTTTCCAGGAACAGGTTGTTGCCCATGGCCTGCAGGCCGGCCGGGTTGATGAAGTCGGCGGTTTGCAGGTTGCCGATCACTTGCGACGCAGGGTTGCCGGCCACGGTGATGGACACGGTGCCGTCGTTGCCGACGGTGAAGGTCTTGGCGTCTGCCGGGACCACCACGGCTGGCTCCAGGGCAAAACCGTTGGCGGTCACGATCTGGCCGTTGGAGTCCAAGTGGAAGGTACCGTCACGGGTGTAGGACGTAGTGCCATCCGGTTGCAGGATCTGGAAGAAGCCACGGCCGTTGATCGCCATGTCCAGCGGCTGGCCGGTCTGTTGCAGGTTACCGGCGCTGAAGTTTTTCTGGGTGCCGACGATCTGCACACCGGTACCCAGTTGCAGGCCCGACGGCAGTTCGCTGTCCTGGGTCGACTGGGCGCCTGGCTGGCGCTTGATCTGATAGAGCAAGTCTTGGAATTCGGCGCGATCACGTTTGAAACCCGTGGTCGACACGTTCGCCAGGTTGTTGGAAATGGTGGTCAGGTTAGTGTCCTGGGCGGACAGGCCTGTCTTGGCAACCCATAGAGCCGGAAGCATGCTGTTCTCCTTCGTGCGCCTGTTTGTTGGCGCCGTGCTGCGCTGTTTATTTAAAAGCCAATTAAGGCTGTTAGCTCATCTGCAAGACGCGGGTCATGGCCTGGTCATCTTCTTTGGCGGTGTTCATCATCTTGATGTGCAGCTCGAACTGCTTGGAGAGCGCCAGTACCGCGGTCATTTCCTCAACCGCATTGACGTTGCTCGCCTGCAGGAAGCCCGAGGTCAGCTTGACGTTCGCGTCGGCCTGGGCCGGCTGGCCATCCTTGGTGTGGATGGTGCCGTCCAAACCTTTGTTCATGTTCTTGAGGTCGGGCTGGACCAGCTTGATACGGTCCACTTCGGCCATCACCCGCGGGCCTTCGCCCATGGCGCGGATGCTGATGGTGCCGTCGGCGCCCACTTCGATTTTCTGCTGGGGCGGCACGGCAATCGGGCCGCCGTTGCCCATGATCGGCATACCGTTGCCGGCCCGCAGCACACCGAGCGCATCCACGTTCATGCTGGCGCTGCGCACGTAGGCTTCGCTGCCATCCGGGGTTTGCACGGCCATCCAGCCGTCGCCGCTGACGGCCACGTCCAGGTCACGTCCGGTTTCGATCATCGCGCCGGGCGTGAAGTCGGTGGCCGGCCGTTCGGTCAGGGCAAAAGCCCGCGCCGGAAAGCTGTCACCGAACACCGGCATCGACCGCGCCTGCTCCAGGTCGCGCTGGAAACCGTTGGTGGAAATGTTCGCCAGATTGTTGGCATGGGCCTTCTGCGCCAGAGCATTCTGGCTGGCGCCGGTCATTGCCACGTAAAGGTACTTGTCCACGCTCTATCCTCTTTCTGACGGACGCTTGCCGTCCACCGCTGTACTGATGAGGCTTAAGCAATTTGCGAACCAACTTCTTGAAATTGGCTGAAGATCAGGCAGGGCGGGGGTTTGCGGGTGAACCGCAAGATTCCGAGCGTGGGGTGAGAGTCGAAAAAACGGCGGACTACTGCCGCTAACGGCAAGCCTCGGTCTTGTAGGCGACGCAAATCAAACTGTGGGAGGGGGCTTGCTCCCGATGGCGGTGGGTCAGTTCATCAATCTGTGGCTGACACACCGCTATCGGGGGCAAGCCCCCTCCCACATTTTAACCGCAGGATGTCAGCAGGTTATTTGCCGGCCTTGAGGATTTCGTAATCGCGCAGTTTGTTGGCGATAGTGGTGTGGGACACGTCCAGGCGCTTGCCCAGCTGCCGGCTGCTCGGATGCTCGGCATACAGCGCTTCGAGCACGGCCTTTTCAAACCGCCCGACGATGGCGTCCAACCCGCCTTCCAGCGAGAAATCACCAAGCGGCTGGCGCACGCCGTAATCCGGCAAGCGAATATGCTCAAGCTTGACCGTCCCGCCCTCGCACAGCGAAACCGCCTGGAACAGCACGTTTTCCAGCTGCCGCACATTGCCCGGCCAGTGATAGTGGCTGAGTTTGTCCATCGCGGCAGGCGCCAGCTTGGGCAGTGGGCAACCGATCTGCCGACTGGCTTGATCGAGGAAGTGCTCGACCAATGGCCCGAGGCCGTCCAGGCATTCGCGCAAGGGCGGGATATGCAGCGACAGTACGTTCAAGCGGTGATACAGGTCCTGGCGAAATTCGCCACGGGCGCACAGTTCGGACAAATCGACCTGGGTCGCGCAGATCACCCGCACGTCGAGGTACACCTCTTCATCACTGCCGACGCGACGAAAGCACCCGTCCTGCAGAAAGCGCAGCAGTTTTACCTGCAGGCGTGCACTCATTTCCCCCACTCCATCGAGAAACAACGTACCGCCCGCGGTCAGTTCCAGCAGCCCGAGCTTGCCTTCGGCCCGTGCGCCTTCGAACGCGCCGGGGCCGTAGCCAAACAGCTCGGTCTCGGCCATCGACTCAGGCAAGCCCGCACAGTTGAGCGCCATCAATGGCGACTGGCCGCGCGGGCTGGCGAGGTGACAGGCACGGGCCAGCAGTTCCTTGCCGGTTCCGGTTTCGCCTTCTATTAATAGAGGTGCATCCAGCGGCGCCATGCGCCGGGCTTCGCGCACCACGGCGGCCATCACCTTGGAACTCTGGAAGATGCTGTCGAAGCCGCGCAGTTCCTGCTTGCGCACATTGTAGATACGCTCGCCAACCCGGTCGGCGCGGTGCAGCGTCAACACCGCGCCGGCCATGGCTTCGCTGTCATCGTGTTCGGAAGATTGCAGCGGCGCGATATCCGCCAGGAACACATCGCCCTTGACCTTGACCCGCAGCCCGTTGATCCGCGACTTGCTGGCGCGCACCAGTTCCGGCAAGTCGAAGTCTTCGGCGTAGCGCGACAGGGGAATGCCCGGCACTTCATCCACCCGCACGCCGAGCAACTGCGCCGCCGCACGGTTGGCCGCAACGATGGAGCCGCCCATGTCGATGGACAGCACCGGAAACTCCAGGGCGCCCAGCAGCGCATTGAGTTCCATGTGCCGACGCTCGCTGGGCATCAGCCCTACCCTTTTCACGCCGAATACCCCGGCGATCGCCTCAAACTGCGGGCGCAACGCCTGGAACTGCATGTTCACCAGGTTTGGGCAGAACAAGTAGATGGCATTGCCATGCTCGCCGCCGACCTCGCCCTTGGCGACGTTCACGCCGTACTCCACCAACAGGTTGAGGATGTCCCGCAGGATGCCGATGCGGTTCTGGCAATGCACTTTGATACGCATGAAAAGGCCCGAAAAGTGGGTAGGCGCCGCGTCTTTTTGCCGCTGGGCGCAGATAGTCGTCAAGATTATGTGACAGCTCGGGCGCTTTTCCCAGCCCAAGGCAACGACGAGCGCCGCATCCGTAACGAATAGTTTACGAAATTCGGTAATTTTTCCTACTCAAAGGCCTTTGAAGCCGCTGAAAACCTGCGCTGCGCGGGTTATCAATAGACACACAGCAGGACATAACAAGAACGAATGCCTAGCAGGAGAGCCGTATGAAGCAGACGCACTACGTGGCCCGCGAGCCCGATGCGCAAGGTTTTATCCACTACCCGCCGGAAGAACACGCGGTGTGGAACACCCTGATCACACGCCAGTTGAAAGTGATCGAGGGCCGTGCCTGCCAGGAATACCTGGACGGCATCGACAAGCTTGGCCTGCCCCTGGATCGCATCCCACAGTTGGGCGAGATCAACAAAGTGCTGGCCGACACCACCGGCTGGCAAGTCGCCCGCGTGCCGGCGCTGATCCCTTTCCAGACCTTCTTCGAATTGCTCGCCAGCAAGCAGTTTCCGGTGGCGACCTTCATTCGTACCCGTGAGGAACTGGACTACCTGCAAGAGCCGGATATTTTCCACGAGATCTTTGGTCATTGCCCGCTGCTGACCAACCCCTGGTTCGCCGAATTCACCCACACCTACGGCAAGCTCGGCCTGGCGGCCACCAAGGAGCAACGGGTGTACCTGGCGCGCCTGTATTGGATGACCATCGAGTTTGGCTTGGTGGATACCCCAGAAGGCCGGCGCATCTACGGTGGCGGTATTCTGTCATCGCCCAAGGAAAGCGTGTATTGCCTGTCGGACGAGCCCGAACACCAGGCCTTCGACCCGCTGGAGGCGATGCGCACGCCGTATCGCATCGACATCCTGCAGCCGCTGTACTTCGTGCTGCCCGAGCTCAAGCGCCTGTTCGACGTGGCGCAGGAAGACATCATGGGCATGGTCGAGCGCGGTATGCAGTTGGGCCTGCATGCGCCGAAGTTTCCACCAAAGCCCAAAGCCGCGTGACACTTACATTTCGAGGCTAGGTGAGTCTGTTCCCTGGCCGCGCGTTGCTTTAGGGTAACGCCCACTGATCTTCAATCATTCGAATTCAGGACACCCCACATGACCACCTTGAACCAAGCCCATTGCGAAGCCTGCCGTGCCGACGCCCCGCAAGTCAGCGATGAAGAACTGCCGGTGCTGATCAAACAGATCCCGGACTGGAACATCGAAGTGCGCGACGGCGTGATGCAATTGGAAAAGGTTTTCCTGTTCAAGAACTTCAAGTTCGCCCTGGCCTTCACTAACGCCGTGGGTGAAATCTCCGAAGCCGAAGGCCATCACCCTGGCCTGCTCACCGAATGGGGCAAAGTCACCGTGACCTGGTGGAGCCACTCCATCAAGGGCCTGCACCGCAACGACTTCATCATGGCCGCGCGCACCGATGAAGTGGCCAACAGCGCCGAGGGCCGCAAGTAATGCATTTCGACGCGATTGGCCGCGTGCCCGGCGACCCGATCCTCGGGCTGATGGACCTGTATGCCCAGGATGCCAACCCGAACAAATTCGACCTCGGCGTGGGCGTCTATAAGGACGACCAAGGCCTGACGCCGATTCCGCACTCGGTAAAACTCGCCGAGCAACGCCTGGTCGATAGGCAAACCACCAAGACCTACATCGGCGGTCACGGCGATGCAGCGTTCGGCGCACTGATCAGCGAGCTGGTGCTGGGCGCCGATTCGGCGCTGCTGCGTGAACAGCGTGCCGGCGCTACCCAGACGCCAGGCGGCACCGGGGCCCTGCGCCTGAGCGCCGACTTTATCGCCCACAGCCTGCCCGGCCGTGGCGTGTGGCTGAGCGACCCGACCTGGCCGATCCATGAAACCATTTTCGCCAAAGCCGGGCTGAAGGTCAGTCACTACCCTTATGTGGGCAGCGACAATCGCCTGGATGTGGCGGCGATGCTTGCCACCCTGTCCAGCGTGCCAGAGGGCGACGTGGTCTTGCTGCACGCCTGCTGCCATAACCCGACCGGCTTCGACCTGTCCCAGGATGACTGGCGCCAGGTGCTGCAGATTGTGCGCGAACGCCAATTGCTGCCGCTGATCGACTTCGCCTACCAAGGCTTCGGCGATGGCCTGGAGCAGGACGCCTGGGCGGTGCGCCTGTTCGCCGCCGAGCTGCCGGAAGTGTTGATCACCAGTTCGTGCTCGAAGAACTTTGGTTTGTACCGCGACCGCGTTGGCGCATTGATCGTGTGCGCGGCCGATGCGCAAAAGCTCACGGATGTGCGCAGTCAACTGGCCAATATCGCGCGCAATTTGTGGTCGACACCGCCGGACCATGGTGCCGCCGTGGTCGCGACCATCCTCGGCGATGCCGCGCTGAAACAGCAGTGGAGCGATGAAGTGGAGGCCATGCGTTCGCGCATTGCGCAGTTGCGCGCCGGGCTGGTGGACGCGCTGGCGCCCCACGGCTTGGCCGAGCGGTATGCGCATATCGGGACGCAGCGTGGGATGTTTTCCTATACCGGGTTGAGTGCCGAACAGGTCCAGCAACTGCGTGAAAAGCACAGTGTATATATGGTCAGTACGGGACGGGCCAACGTGGCGGGGGTGGATGCCACGCGCTTGACGCTGCTGGCCCAAGCCATCGCCGACGTCTCCAACTGAATAAACCGGGAACTAAATGTGGGAGGCCCCACTACCTCTTCGACGTAGCGCTGTCGCGCAGCAAACTGGGGGCGCCTACAAATATTCTTGGCGCTGAGGTGATCGTTCCCGCGCTCTGCGTGGGAATGCCTCCTGGGACGCTCCGCGTCCCGCCAAGCGCTGCAAGTTTCGGCGATTGCGCACAGGTGACGCGGAGCGTCACGGGCTGCAATCCCACGCAGGAGCGTGGGAACGATCTTTGAATGTGAAATTTCAGTTTTTAACTGAAAAATTAATCCTTTAAAATCAGCGAGTTATTTTAAGTTTGATAAGAGGGGGCTTGCCCCCGATGGCGGTGGATCAGCTAGAGATAAGCTGGCTGACATTCCGCTATCGGGAGCAAGCCCCCTCCCACATTTTGACCGAGTCAGGACCTTCAGCTCGTGACCATCTCGGCCTTCAACTGCGCGTCCCTGGCCTGGGCATCCGCCAGCCGATACAACTCGATATGCCCATCCCAGTGCTCGATCAACGCCGTGCACGACTCCACCCAATCGCCGCAATTGAGGTAATCCACCTCCCCCACCTTGCGGATTTCGGCATGGTGAATATGCCCGCACACCACCCCGTGCAGCTCACGCTTGGTCACTTCGTGGGCGATGGCCTCTTCGAAATCGCTGATAAAACTCACGGCGGTTTTCACCTTGTGTTTCAAGTACGCCGACAGCGACCAATACCCGTAGCCATAGCGCGCTCGCCAGTGATTGAGCCAGCGGTTCAGGGTGAGAGTGAATTCGTAGGCCGAGTCGCCCAGGAAGGCGAGCCAGCGGTGATAACGGGTGATCACATCGAACTGATCGCCATGGATCACCAGCAGATGGCGACCGTCGGCGGTCACGTGCACGGCCTCGTCCACCAGTTGGATATTGCCCAGGATCAGCTTGGAATAGCGTCTTAGAAACTCGTCATGGTTGCCGGTGACGTAGATCACCTCGGTGCCGCGTTTGGCCATGGTCAGCAGGCGGCGAATGACGTTGGTGTGGGCTTGCGGCCAATACATGCCGCCACGCATTTTCCAGCCATCGATAATGTCGCCGACCAGATACACCTTGTCGGCGTGGTAGCCCTTGAGAAAGTGCGACAAGTGCTCAGCCTGGCAATCCCGAGTGCCCAGATGCACATCGGAAATCCACAGGGTACGCACCCGTTGCTTGCGGCTGGGCTTGGCGAATTCGGCACGGGTCATGGGTGTCCCTCGACGCTGTTTTCGCGAGCTTGCGCCCTGGCAGTGAATAGCCCATGACAGCTGTGCTTCAGTCTGATGACAACGCTTGGCCGCCCTTAAGCGATGTAGACTGGGGACTTGCCGCCCAGGAGAGCGCAATGAGCCCCAGTCTTACGCTTCGCCAGTACACCGATGCCCCCATCGCCCATAGCCATGACCATGCACAATTAGTGTTCGGCCTGTCCGGGCGCCTGGATTTCGAAGTGGATGGCTGCGGTAACCAAGTGCAGGAAAGCAGCGTGATGATCCTGCCCTTTGCCGCTCACCACGCCTGCGGCAGCCGCGAGGGTAGCCGCTGCCTGGTGCTGGATGTGCCAACCGAGCATTGGCTGTTGCAAACATTGGGTGACCACGCCGATGCCAGTCGCCGCCTGCTCGACCGGCCGGCCCGACTGGCGCTGGATTCGCGACAGCACCAGTTAGTGCAATGGCTGGCTGGCAGCCCGATACATGATCCAGTGATCGCCCAGCAAGGCGCGTTGCTGCTGCTCGCCAGCCTCAATCATCCGCAGGCGATGCCCCCACCGGGGCGGCGCCTGCCTTATGCCGCGTTCAACGCGCATATCGAACGCCACGCCGCTCACCCGCTGAGTGTCGCGGACCTGGCACGGATTGCCTGCCTGTCGGTTGCGCGTTTGCACGCGCGCTTCATGGTCGAATGCGGGCAGACCCCCATGGATTACGTGCGCAACCAGCGCTTGCAAATGGCATTGACCCTACTGCGCGAGACGCCGCTGCCCGTTGGTGAGATCGCCGCACGCGTGGGGTACCGCTCGCAAAGTGCCTTCGCTGCAGCCATGTTGCGCGAGTTTGGCGCCTCGCCGGGCACAATGCGGCGAACGTCATAGGAAGAGTTTCGCGCTAAAAATCGCGAGCCGCACGACAGACACCCCTTTCGCCAAACCTCTAGACTGGTTGTCACTTCCGTTGGTAGGCATCGCAATGACTCCCCGCTCAGCCCTCGGCGCCCTGCATATCGGCGCATTGATGTTTGGCCTCACCGGTGTATTCGGCAAACTGGCGGCCGCCTCACCGTCCATCATCGTATTCGGGCGGGCCGCATTTGCGGTGATTGCCCTGGCGGTCTTCGCGCGCTTTGCCAGCAATGCGCCCTGGAAAAACCTGCAGATGCGCGACTGGCGCCGCCTGCTGGTCAGCGGCGTGCTGCTTGCCGCGCACTGGGTGACATTCTTCATCGCGGTCAAGGTCGCCGGGGTGGCGGTGGCAACGCTGGGGTTTGCCGCCTTCCCGGCCTTCACGGTGATCCTTGAAGGGCTGATCTTCCGCGAGCGGATTCGCGCCAATGAAATGGTGCTGGTAGCGCTGGTCAGCATCGGCCTGGTTCTGGTGACCCCGGACTTCAACCTGGCCAGCGACGCCACGGGCGGCTTGCTCTGGGGCATCGCGTCGGGGCTGCTGTTCGCCTTGTTGTCATTGAACAACCGCGCCAGCTCCGGACGCATTCCGGCGGTACAGGCCGCGTTGTGCCAGAACGTGGTGGTCGCAGTCTGCCTGCTGCCCGTGGCGGCACCGGGGCTTGCGGACGTGCGTGCGCTGGACTGGCTGTGGATCGGCCTGCTGGGCGTGTTCTGTACCGGCCTGGCCCATAGCCTGTTTGTCGCCAGCCTCGCGGTGATCAAGGCGCGCACCGCGTCGGTGGTGTTTGCCATGGAACCGGTCTATGGCATCACCGTGGCCTGGCTACTGTTCGCCGAGACGCCCACCCTGCGCATGCTGCTGGGCGGCGCGCTGATTATCGTCGCCATCGTGCTTTCCGGCCTGATGGGCAGCGCCAGCCAGGCCAAGCCGCCGGCTGCGGCCTGACGTCACGGCGTACGGTCGTTATGCCCAAGGTCGCGCTGCGGGTCGATCTGATCGCGCACGCGCTGCTTGAGCACCTTGGCCTCCGGGAAGCCGCCATCGGCCTTGCGCTCCCAGATCTGTACGTTGTCGCAGGTGATGCGAAACGCGCCGCCGGTGGAGGGCGCCAGGGACACCTTGGCTAAATCCTCGGCAAACGTACTCAACAATTCCTGGGCCAGCCAGGCGGCACGCAACAGCCACTGGCACTGGGTGCAATAGGTGATGACGATCTCGGGTTTGCTTGCGGACATAACGTGAAAGGCTCCTGCGTGACGGCGTCAGTGGATCGCATGGCTATAATACCGGCCTTTATCGCCCAGCCTCGAGATTCATGATGCGCCGCCTGTTGTCCTGCCTGTTCCTCTGCCTGCTCCCCCTTCTCGCCGACGCCGTTGAAAGCCCGCGCCCGAAAATCGGCCTGGTGCTGTCGGGCGGCGCCGCCCGTGGCCTGGCCCATATCGGTGTGCTCAAGGCATTGGAAGAACAGGGCATCCAGGTTGACGCGATTGCCGGCACCAGCATGGGCGCGGTGATTGGCGGGCTGTACGCCTCGGGTTACAAGATCGACGAGCTGGAGAAGCTCGCCCTGAATATCGACTGGCAACAGGCATTGTCCGATGCACCGCCCCGGGAAGACGTGCCGTTCAGGCGCAAGCAGGATGACCGCGATTTCCTGGTCAAACAGAAACTCAGCTTTCGCGACGACGGCAGCCTCGGCCTGCCGCTGGGCGTGATCCAGGGCCAGAACCTGGCATTGCTGCTGGAAAGCATGTTCGCCCACAGCAGCAACACGCGTAACTTCGACAAGCTGCCGATTCCGTTCCGGGCTGTGGCCACCGACATCACCACCGGCGAAAAAGTAGTGTTCAGCAAGGGCCACCTGCCCCAGGTGATACGCGCCAGCATGTCGATCCCCGCCGTGTTCGCTCCGGTAGAGCTGGACGGGCGCCTGCTGGTGGACGGCGGCATGACCGACAACATTCCCCTGGACGTGGCGCGGGAAATGGGCGTCGACATCGCCATCGTGGTGGACATCGGCACACCGCTACGCTCACGCAAGCAATTGGCGACCGTGGTCGATGTGCTCAACCAGTCCATCACCTTGATGACCCGGCGCAATTCCGAGGAACAACTCAAGGCCTTGCACCCCAGGGACGTGTTGATCCAACCGTCCCTGGCAGCCTACGGCGTGACGGATTTCGGCCGCGCCAAGGACATGATCGATGCCGGCTACCGCGCCACGCGTGCCCTCGACCTGCGCCTGGCGCACCTGCGGCCCGCCGAACCGATAGACCCGCAATTGACCGCCGCGCGCACGCCCGGCGAACGCACCCCGATCATCACTGCGATCAAGGTGGAAAACGACTCCAAAGTCAGCGACGACGTGATCCGCTATTACATCCGCCAGGAGCTGGGCGAACCGCTCAACCTCGGCCGCCTGCAATCGGACATGGGCACGCTGTACGGCCTCGACTACTTCGAACAGGTGCAATACCGCGTGGTGAAAAAAGCCAAGGACAATACCCTGGTCATCAGCGCACGCGGCAAGCGCAGCGGCACCGACTACCTGCGCCTGGGTTTGAACCTGTCGGATGACATGCGCGGCGACAGCGCCTTCAACCTTGGCGCCAGCTACCGGATGAACGGTATCAACCGCCTCGGCGCCGAATGGCTGACGCGGGTGCAGATCGGTGATCGCCAGGAGCTGTACAGCGAATTCTACCAACCCATGGACACAGGCTCGCGCTACTTCGTCGCGCCCTACATCCGTGCCCAGGCGCAGAACGTCGAGCTGATCATGGACAACGACCCCATCTCGGAATATCGGCTGGAGCGCTACGGTTTCGGCTTGAACGTCGGGCGCCAGATCGGCAACAGCGGCGAGATTCGCTTTGGCGTGGGCGAAGCCTGGGGCAAGGCGGACGTGCGTATCGGCGACCGCGACCTGCCGAGCGTGAGTTTCAGTGAGGGCTTCTATGAGCTGAAATACTCATTCGACTCTTTCGATAACGTGTACTTCCCGCACACCGGCGAAGACATCGCCCTGGCTTACCGAGAGTTCGAGCCGGGGCTGGGTTCCGACCAGCGCTACCGCCAGTGGGAGTTCAAGCTGGACAAAGCCATGAGTCACGGCCCCGACACGTTGATCCTGGGCGGACGCTACGGACGCACCCTGGATAAATCCGACGTGGTGATCTCCAGCTTCCTGTTGGGTGGCGCACGGCAATTGTCAGGCTTTCGCGAGGACGCGATCTCGGGCCAGAACGTCAGCCTGATGCGCGCGGTGTACTACCGCCGGCTGACACCGCGCTCGTACCTGCCGCTGGATTTCCCGTTGTACCTGGGAGCCTCGGTGGAACGGGGTCGGGCGTGGAACAACGACAACCAGTTCGACAGCGGGTATATCAACGCGGCGAGTGTTTTCCTGGGCTTCGATACACCGCTGGGCCCGCTGAATTTCAGCTATGGATTCAATGATGACAACCAGAAAGCGGTGTATCTGAACCTGGGCCAGACTTTCTGACACAACGCAGAATAAAAAATGTGGGAGGGGGCTTGCTCCCGATGGCGGTGTGTCAGTCAATGAATACCTGACTGACACTCTACCATCGGGGGCAAGCCCTAATGCCAGTCAGTTAAGGACGAACACTGTACCTGTGGCGAGGGAGCTTGCTCCCGCTGGGCCGCGAAGCGGCCCCAAAAATGGGACTGCTGCGCAGTCCAGCGGGAGCAAGCTCCCTCGCCACAGGTTACTTTTTACCCTTTCTACTTCTTAACTGACTGGCATTAGGGCAAGCCCCCTCCCACACTTTGATCGTCGTTGTGTCAGGAATCAGGACTTTTCCAGATTCGCCAAAATGTGCCCGTGCACGCGCATGCATACGCGCAAATCCTCTTCGTCCACCCCAACAAACAGCTCATGGCGCAACGCCGTGGCAATGGTCTCGATCTGGTCGATGAGGGGCCGAGCGGTATCACACAACAGGATACGTTTGGCGCGACGGTCTTCCACTACTGCCTGGCGTTGAACCAGGCCTTGGCCTTCCAGGCTGTCGAGCAGACGCGCCAGGGTCGGGCCTTCTACCCCGACACTTTGTGCCAGTTCACGCTGAGTCGGTGCTTCGGTAAAACGGGCCAGGTGCAGCAGTACCAGCCATCGCGCCTGGGACAAGCCCAGCCCCGCCAGACGGCGGTCCAGCTCGGCGCGCCAACCTCGGGACATTTGCGCCAACTGCATGCCAAATCGGTGTTGATCGGTTAACGGCATAAAAAACTCATGTTTTAGACTGAAAACAAAGTGTGGCTAATTATTAGTCAGCTAAGCATGAGCCATGCCAGTAGGCAAGGCCCCGTATGTACTGATTCGTTACATTGTCGTAATTGGCACACTAAATTTCGAATTCAGACTGCAAAGCGGCGCGTACGCAGTACAAAACGCCCTCGGGAACACGCCCGGTAAACAACGGCGCGATTTCCGCGACAGGTGGCAATTCGCCTTCCCCGTCGAGAAATGCATCCTGGATTTCACCGAGCAAATCTTCAGGCAAATCAAGAGCCTGCTCCAACGACAATTGCTGCTTGCCGATGGCTTCGGCCAGCAACGTATACACGTTCTTTTCCGAGCATTGCAGCTGGCCGGCGATCTGGATCGGGGTCATGCCGGCGCGAGCAAGGCTGATCAGCTCGTGGCGAATATCGGCGATTTCCTTCGGTGCTTCGACCTGGCCGCCGAGTACTTCGAGGAATGCCTGGCCATAACGCTCCAGCTTGCGCGCTCCCACACCGCTGACCCTGGCCATCTCGGCCATGGTGGTGGGCTGCTCGCGAAGCATCTCCAGCAATGTGGAGTCAGGGAAGATGACATACGGCGGCACGCTGTGTTCCTGCGCCAGTTTGCGCCGCAGGGTACGCAAGGCTTCCCACTGTTCGCGCTCTTCGCCACGCACCAGCTGGCTGGCCTGGCTGGTGCTGCTCTTGGCGGTGGTCTGCGGCTTGAGGTCGCGGCGCAGCTCCAGGCTGACTTCGCCCTTGAGCAAAGGCCGGCAACTGTCGTTCAAGCGCAGGCCGCCGTAGCCTTCGATATCGATGTCGACCAGCCCGCGCGCGACCATCTGGCGGAACAGCGAGCGCCATTCGCCTTCGGCGCGGGCCTTGCCGACGCCGTAGACCGAGAGTTTCTCGTGGCCGAAGCTGCGGATTTTTTCGTTGTCTTTGCCCAGCAACACATCCACCAGATGGCCCACGCCATAGCGCTGGCCGGTGCGGTAGATCGTCGACAATGCCTGGCGCGCCGGCTCGGTGGCGTCCCAGGTCTGCACACCGTCGATGCAGTTGTCGCAGTGGCCGCACGGTTGCGGCATGTCTTCGTCGAAATACGCCAGCAGCGTCTGGCGGCGGCAGCGGGTCTCTTCGCACAGCGAGAGCATGGCGTCGAGTTTGTGCTGCTCCAGGCGCTTGTGGCGCTCATCGCCTTCGGAGTTCTGCAGCATCTGCTTGAGCATCACCACATCTTGCAGGCCGTAGACCATCCAGGCATCCGCCGGCAGGCCGTCACGGCCGGCGCGGCCGGTTTCCTGGTAGTAGGCCTCGAGGGACTTGGGCAGGTCCATGTGCGCCACGAAACGCACGTTGGACTTGTCGATCCCCATGCCGAAGGCGATGGTCGCCACCATGATCAGGCCTTCCTCGTTGAGGAAGCGCTTCTGGTGTGCCGAGCGCGTTTCATTGGGCAAACCGGCGTGATAAGGCAGCGCCGGGTAGCCTTGTTCACAGAGGAACGCGGCGACTTCATCGACCTTCTTGCGTGACAGGCAATAGACGATACCCGCGTCGCTGCGCCGTTCCGAGAGGAAGGCCAGCAGCTGCTTGCGCGGCTGCTCCTTGGGCACGATGCGGTAGAAAATATTCGGCCGGTCGAAGCTCGACAGGAAGCGCTCGGCGTTCTGCAAATGCAGGCGCTCGACGATCTCTTCGCGGGTACGCTTGTCGGCGGTGGCGGTCAGGGCGATACGCGGCACATCAGGGAACAGCTCCGCCAGTTGGCCCAGCTGCAGGTACTCGCGGCGGAAATCGTGGCCCCACTGCGATACGCAGTGAGCTTCGTCGATGGCGAACAGGGCAATTTCCAGGCTCTGCAGGAATGCCAGCATGCGCGGCTGCACCAGCCGCTCCGGTGCCAGGTAGAGCATCTTCACTTCGCCGCGCTTGATCCGCGCCGCCAGGTCGCGCTGCTGCTCGGCACTCAGGGTGGAGTTCAAGGCAGCGGCGGCGACACCGAGTTCTTCCAGGGTGGCGACCTGATCGTCCATCAATGCGATCAGCGGGGACACCACCACGGCCAGGCCATTGCGCAACAGCGCCGGCACCTGGAAGCACAACGATTTGCCGCCACCGGTCGGCATCAGGACCAGGGCATCGCCGCCATTGGCCACGCGCTCAATGATCGCACCCTGGCGGCCACGAAAACTGTCGTAGCCGAAGATGTCCTTGAGGACGCGTTGAGCCTGCTCGAGCATGTAAAACTCCAAAATGGTGCGCAAATCCCTCTGTACAGGCTGGCCGAAAAAACCCGCTTTCATGGAAAATAATCCGTAAGCGAAGTTTTCCCGGATTGCTGCGTGGCCTGCAGGGGCATCACAAAACGCGGCAGTATACCCGAGCGTTCACCGGCAAAGGGCGCGACTGACGAATAGAGCGCCTCTGTCTAAAACCGGGCAAAAATGCCGTGCGGCTGGCCTGGGCGCTCAAGAAAGCCTAGAATTCAGCATCGTTTATTCCCAAGGTAGCCCTTCAATGTCCTTCGCTGAGCAACTAACCCGCCTGCAAGCCTTCCTCGACGCCGATGAGCTGCATGACGAGGCGCTGGACTACGTGGCCGCCCACGGCTACCTGACCGCCCTGTCGATCTGCTCTGAAGACGTGCCCGAGCGTGAATGGATCGACGCGCTGTTCGCCGAAGAACCTCACTACGCCGACGACGCCCAGCGCGAAGAAATCGAAGCCACCCTGCTGGCCCTCAAGGCCCACATCGGTCGCCAACTGGCCTCCGATGAAGAATTCGAGCTGCCTTGCGAGCTGGACCTGGGTGAAGACCCGGACGACTCCGACCTGCGCGGCTGGTGCATTGGTTTCATGGAAGGCGTATTCCTGCGCGAAGCCGCCTGGTTCGAAACCGCCGAGGAAGAAGTCAGCGAAATGCTGCTGCCGATCATGGTCGGTTCGGGCCTGTTCGACGACCAGCCGGAGTTTTCCGATATCGCCGCCGACGCCAACCTGATGGACGATATGATCGTGCAGATCCCTGAAGCCCTCACCGCGCTGTACCTGCTGTGCAACGCGCCTGACGAAAAACCGGCGATCCTCAAGCCACGTCACCACTGAGTCGCTCGCCCGTGGACCCCATGGGCAAGCGTTCGCCGCTCCTGCGTTACGCGCTGCTGGCCATCGGCTGGCTGAGCGTAGCGCTTGGGGTGATCGGCATTTTCCTGCCGGTATTGCCGACTACACCCTTTCTCCTGCTGGCTGCCGCCTGCTTCGCTCGAAGCTCCCCGCGTTTCTACCACTGGCTGGTGGACCACCCGCGCCTGGGCCCGTGGATTCGTGATTACCTCGACGGTAACGGCATCCCGCTCAAGGGCAAGGTCTATGCCATCGGCTTGATGTGGCTGAGCATCGCCATTTCCTGCTACCTGGTGCCGTTGCCGTGGGCACGGGGCTTCATGCTGACCAGCGCAGTGCTGGTGACGATTTACATCCTGCGCCAGAAAACCCTGCCCCCGCGCTGAACGCGCCTGCGACATTCGCCCTCACACGACCTTGGTCGACACTGACTAACCCCAGGCATCATGCGAGACTGTCCAACCGGGCCCGGAATGCCCGGTGTTCTTATGCTCGGAGTTACCATGACGCTGTCCAGCGGGCTGATCGCCGCCGTTGCCCTGGCCTATATGGCCATCATGTTTGCCATCGCCTTTTACGGTGACCGTCGCCATGCGCCGCTGCCGCCGCGCGTGCGTGCGTGGGTCTATAGCCTGTCGCTCGCCGTGTATTGCACCAGCTGGACCTTCTTCGGCGCCGTAGGCCAGGCTGCCGAACAGCTTTGGGCGTTCTTGCCGATCTACCTGGGGCCGGTGCTGTTGCTGGTGCTGGCGCCCTGGGTGCTGCAGAAGATGATTCTGATCAGCAAGCAGGAAAACATCACCTCCATCGCCGACTTTATCGCCGCGCGCTACGGCAAATCCCAATCCCTGGCGGTCGTGGTCGCGTTGATCTGCCTGGTTGGGGTACTGCCCTATATCGCCCTGCAGCTCAAGGGCATCGTGCTCGGCGTGAACCTGTTGATCGGCTCCGGGCCCGACACCACGGGCACCCGGGCCCAGGACACCGCGCTGATTGTGTCGCTGGTGCTGGCGCTGTTCACCATCGTGTTTGGTACGCGCAACCTCGACGCCACCGAACACCACCGGGGCATGGTGCTGGCGATTGCCTTTGAATCCCTGGTCAAGCTGTTCGCGTTTCTGGCGGTCGGTGCGTTTGTGACCTACGGGCTGTACGACGGTTTCGGCGATCTGTTCAGCCAGGCGATGCTTGCACCGCGCCTGGAGGAATATTGGAAAGAGACCATCAACTGGCCGTCGATGGTGGTGCAGACCGGCGTCGCGATGATGGCGATCATCTGCCTGCCCCGGCAATTTCATGTGACGGTGGTGGAGAATATCGACCCGCAGGACTTGCGCCTGGCCAAATGGGTGTTCCCGGCGTATTTGATCCTTGCCGCGTTGTTCGTGGTGCCCATCGCCCTGGGCGGCAAGATGCTGTTGCCCGGTTCGGTGCTGCCGGACTCCTACGTGATCAGCCTGCCGATGGCCGAAGCCCACCCGGCCCTCGCGGTACTTGCGTTCATCGGCGGCGCCTCGGCGGCCACCGGCATGGTGATCGTGGCCAGCATCGCCTTGTCGACCATGGTCTCCAACGACATGCTGCTGCCCTGGCTGTTGCGCCGCTCCAGCGCCGAACGACCCTTTGAAGTGTTCCGCCATTGGATGCTGTCGGTGCGCCGGGTCAGCATCGTGATTATCCTGTTGCTGGCCTATGTGAGCTACCGGCTGCTGGGCTCCACTGCAAGCCTGGCGACCATCGGCCAGATCGCCTTTGCCGCCGTGACCCAATTGGCACCGGCGATGCTCGGCGCGCTCTACTGGAAGCAGGCCAACCGGCGCGGGGTTTTTGCGGGCTTGGCGGCGGGTACCTTCCTGTGGTTCTACACCCTGGTCCTACCGGTGACCGCGAAAAGCCTGGGCTGGTCGCTGAGCCTTTTCCCCGGCCTGACCTGGATGCACTCGCACCCGTTCGGGTTTTCCGTGACCTCACTGACCTTGGGCACCGTATTCTCGCTTGCCGGTAATTTCACGCTGTTCGTGTGGGTGTCGATGCTGTCGCGCACGCGGGTGTCCGAGCATTGGCAGGCCGGCCGCTTCATCGGCCAGGAAACCAGCCAGCGCACCAGCGCTCGCTCCATGTTGTCGGTACAGATCAGCGACCTGCTCAGCTTGTCCGCACGCTTTGTCGGCGAAGAACGGGCGCAGCAGAGCTTTATCCGTTTCGCCTATCGCCAGGGCAAAGGCTTCAACCCCAACCAGAATGCCGACAACGACTGGATCGCCCACACCGAGCGCTTGCTGGCGGGCGTGCTCGGTGCGTCCTCGACGCGAGCAGTGGTGAAAGCGGCGATTGAAGGGCGGGAAATGCAGCTGGAGGACGTAGTACGCATCGCCGACGAGGCGTCCGAGGTGCTGCAGTTCAACCGCGCCCTGCTGCAAGGCGCGATCGAGAACATCACCCAGGGCATCAGCGTGGTTGACCAGTCGCTCAAGCTGGTGGCCTGGAACCGTCGCTACCTGGAGCTGTTCAACTACCCCGATGGCTTGATCAGTGTCGGCCGGCCGATTGCCGACATTATTCGCTACAACGCCGAGCGCGGCCTGTGCGGCCCCGGTGAAGCCCAAGTGCATGTGGCGCGACGCCTGCACTGGATGCGCCAGGGCCGTGCGCATACCTCCGAGCGCTTGTTCCCCAACGGGCGCGTGATCGAGCTGATCGGCAATCCGATGCCCGGTGGCGGTTTCGTCATGAGTTTCACCGACATCACCGCGTTCCGCGAAGCCGCACAAGCGCTGACCGAGGCCAATGAAGGCCTGGAACAACGGGTGACCGAGCGCACCCATGAACTGTCGCAACTCAATGTCGCGCTGACCGAGGCCAAGGGTGTGGCCGAATCCGCCAGCCAGTCGAAGACCCGCTTTCTGGCGGCCGTCAGCCATGACTTGATGCAACCGCTGAACGCCGCGCGGCTGTTCTCCGCCGCCCTCTCCCACCAGCACGAAGGCCTCTCGAGCGAGGCCCGGCAACTGGTGCAGCACCTGGACAGTTCACTGCGCTCGGCCGAGGATCTGATCAGCGACCTGCTGGATATCTCGCGCTTGGAAAACGGCAAGATCAATCCCCAACGCCAGCCGTTTGTCCTCAACGAGCTGTTCGACACCCTGGGCGCCGAATTCAAGGCACTCGCCCATGAACAGGGTTTGCGCTTTCGTTTGCGCGGCAGTCGCCTGCGGGTGGACAGCGACATCAAATTGTTACGACGGATCCTGCAGAATTTCCTGACCAACGCCTTCCGCTATGCCGATGGCCCGGTGCTGCTGGGCGTGCGTCGCCGCCAGGGCCAATTGTGCCTGGAAGTCTGGGACCGTGGCCCTGGCATCCCGCCGGATAAACAGAAAGTGATTTTCGAAGAGTTCAAGCGCCTCGACAGCCACCAGACCCGCGCCGAAAAGGGCCTGGGCCTGGGCCTGGCGATCGCCGACGGTTTGTGCCGCGTGCTGGGCCACCGCCTGAGCGTACGCTCATGGCCGGGCAAGGGCAGCGTGTTCAGCGTGCGTGTGCCGCTGGCCCGCAGCCAGGTCAGCCCGCAGCCGAAGGCCACCGTAGAAAACGGCGTGCCCTTGAGCGGCGCACGGGTGCTGTGTGTGGACAACGAGGAAAGTATCTTGATCGGCATGCGCAGCCTGCTGACGCGCTGGGGCTGCGAAGTCTGGACCGCCACCGGCCAGGCCGAGTGCGCGGCCCTGTTGGCCGAAGGCATGCGCCCG
Organism: Pseudomonas sp. R4-34-07; assembly: GCF_003852375.1. Taxonomy (NCBI): domain Bacteria; kingdom Pseudomonadati; phylum Pseudomonadota; class Gammaproteobacteria; order Pseudomonadales; family Pseudomonadaceae; genus Pseudomonas; species Pseudomonas sp. R4-34-07. The sequence goes on from NZ_CP027760.1 coordinate 4,175,399, forward strand.
CAACTGGCGCTGGTGGATTATCACCTGGACCACGGCGAAACCGGCACCGAACTGATGAGTTGGCTGCGGGCGCAATTGGCCGAGCCGATTCCCGGCGTGGTGATCAGTGCAGACGGGCGCCCGGAGATGGTGGCGCAGGTGCATGGAGCGGGGCTGGATTATCTGGCCAAGCCGGTGAAGCCGGCGGCGTTGCGGGCGCTGTTAAGTAGGCACCTGCCTCTGTAGACGGGATGTACTCGGTAAAAATGTGGGAGGGGGCTTGCCCTAATGCCAGTCAGTTAAGGCTTTTTGTAGGAGCGAGCTTGCTCGCGAAGAACTCACAGGTACCGCGTTCATTCAGAAAGCACGCGTTATCGTTGACGTTTTTCGCGAGCAAGCTCGCTCCTACAGACGGCGGTGTACGCTTAACTGACAGGCATTAGGGCTTGCCCCCGATGGCGGCCTGACAGCCGACCAGGATGTTGGATCAAGACGAGTACATATCCGTTGCTGCGGTAACGGCTGCTATGGGTTCCGCCCTTACGGCGTCTCACTTTTGAAAAGCGCAAAAGTAAGCAAAACGCTCTTGCCCCACCACTCGGCACCTCGCCTAGGCTCGGTGTGCCCGTAATCCGACATTGATTGGGGGGCCGCCGCCACGCGCCATCCATGGCGCGGGGCGGCTAAACCGGCATCCCTGCCGGTTTACCCCCCAAATCACTGTCGAATTCCGGCCAGCGTGGTTTAACGGGGCGCCTAGATCAAGAGCAAGATCAAGAGCGGCTCGCTTCGCATCGTGGTTACCGTGGGCTGCTACAAAGTTGTGTAGATACCTATGCCCCGATGGCAGTCTGTCAGTCAGTTTACCCTGAGCTGACCCACCGCAATCGGGAGCAAGCCCCCTCCCACATTTTGATCATGTTTTATTCAGGGGAATGCGCTACGCCATCCGAATCGGTCATCGCGCGCTCGAGCAAATCCGCCGGCAGGCTTTTGCTGGCACGCGCGCCCAGCAGGCGCAGTTGCTCGGTGCGGCTGACCAGATTGCCGCGTCCATCGGTCAGCTTGTTACGCGCTGCGCTGTAAGCCTTGTCCAACTGCTGCAAGCGGTTACCCACTTCGTCCAGATCCTGGATAAACAACACGAACTTGTCGTACAGCCAACCGGCGCGCTCGGCGATTTCCCGGGCGTTCTGGCTCTGGCGTTCCTGCTTCCACAGGCTATCGATTACCCGCAGGGTGGCAAGCAAGGTGGTGGGGCTGACAATCACGATATGACGGTCGAAGGCTTCCTGGAACAGGTTCGGCTCGGCTTGCAGCGCTGCGGAAAACGCTGCCTCAATCGGCACGAACAGCAGCACGAAATCCAGGCTGTGCAAACCTTCCAGGCGCTTGTAATCCTTGCCGGCCAAGCCTTTGACGTGATTGCGCAAGGACAGCACATGCTGCTTCAACGCCGCCTGGCCAATCACTTCGTCATCCGCCGCAACGTACTGCTGATAGGCGATCAGGCTGACCTTGGAGTCCACCACCACCTGCTTGTCGCCCGGCAACATGATCAGCACGTCGGGCTGGAAGCGTTCGCCATCCGGGCCTTTGAGGCTGACCTGGGTCTGGTATTCGCGGCCTTTCTCCAGGCCCGCATGCTCCAGCACCCGCTCGAGGATCAGCTCGCCCCAGTTACCCTGGGTTTTTTGGCCTTTGAGGGCGCGGGTCAGGTTGGTGGCTTCGTCCGACAGGCGCAGGTTCAATTGCTGCAGGCGCTCAAGCTCTTTGGCCAGGGAAAAGCGTTCGCGGGCTTCGTTCTGGTAGCTTTCTTCAACGCGCTTCTCGAAGGATTGGATGCGTTCCTTGAGCGGGTCCAGCAGTTGCCCCAGGCGCTCCTGGCTGGTTTCGGCAAAGCGTTGCTCACGCTCGTCGAAAATCTTCCCGGCCAGTTCGGCGAACTGCGCGCGCAGCTCGTCCCGTGAACCCTGCAGGTCGGCGAGGCGTTGTTGATGGCTGTCCTGCTGTTCACGCAGCTCGGCGCGCAAGGCGGCGGCCAAGGCGTCAAGCCGGCGCAGCTCGGTTTCCTTGGCGCTGCGGTCCAGGTTCCAGGCGTGGGCGGCGTCGCGGGCGTTATCGCGGTCGATCTGCAACAGCTCGACTTCGCGGCGCACCGCAGCCAGGTCGGCCTGCTTGGCGGCATTGGCGTGGCTCAGATCGCTGATTTCGTCGCGGCTGGCGTCCAGTTGGGCGGCAAGCCCTTCCTGGGCCAATTGCGCGGTCGCCAGGCGCTCCTCCAGCAATTCCCAGCCGGTGGTGCGCGCGGTCAGCCGTCGTTGAATCTGCCAGCACAACGCCAATAACGGCAGCGCGGCGCCAGCAAGCCCGAGGGCGACACTGGTCCAGTCGAAAACCATAGCCATTTCTGCCATCACCAAAAAAGAGCAAGGTTAACCAAGCAATGCCCGGGAGGACAGCTCAGTCTTCGACCTGGCCCAGTTCGCGCTGAGCGCGACGGTCGCCGGCGCGGGCCGCCGAACGCAACAGATCCTGGCCGATGCGCCGGTCGCGGGCATTTTCGCATTCACGGCACATCAATTGGCCCAGGCGGCTCTGCGCGGCCACCACGCCTTCGCGGGCAGGCTGCTTGAGCAGGCGGCCAGCCAGGTGCTTGACGTTGGTACTCTGCCCCAGGCGCGGGCTGTCGAGGAGCCACAAGGCGACTTTCAAAGAGAAACGCTTGGGCGCGGTAACAGTCTGGGGAGTGTCGGTAACAGAAGGTGATACTGAGCGAAACTTCATAAAGCACTGTGGGACAGAACGGAAGGCGCGCCACTCTACTCTTTTTTTCGTACAGGTAAAGCTGAAAAAACCCGGCACGCCCGTTCTAGAGCAAGCGCTTGGGACAATCCACAGAAGCTGTGGATAACTCAGTGGACAACCCGCCTTTAACTCGCGCAAAGGCCCATGGAATGGGGGCCGCAGTCAAACTGACGATTTTTTCACCAATAAAAAAAAGCCAGATTTTTCATTGACTTAAATTTTGATTGCAGGCAAATGGGCAGGCTTCAGGACAGTTACCAGCGAAGTTACCGGCGCTGCGACTAATGTGCACAAGTACCCAGCCAACGGTTATATCCCCGGCGTTTTTTGATCCGACACGCTCAGGAAATGTTACTGCCAGGAAACTGGAGGGTGGACGGCTGATGGTTTTTTTGCCAAGCCACTTCCTTTCCTTGTTTCGATCCGTTACTATCCGCAGCGTTAGTACCAAGCTGAAAGTCAATTCTGGTCGACATATCCCTAGAACTTCATGGGATCGACCACCTCGATGGTTTCCAGGTATCACTTGCGACGACACTGCCTTTGAACAAGCAAAGGGTGCCGCGAAGTCTGCATACTCTGACCGAACCAACCTGCAAATTGATCAGGATCTTCACCCTGGGCCCAGAACCTTTGCCCCTGTTGTGTTGCCTGCCCTCCTAAGTACCTACCTGCCAGCCCAAGCGCGCCTAATCCAATAGCGCTTCAAACTGGCTGCTTTGTTCCAGACTAGGTTCTTTCGCTTGATCAATGGTGATCAGCGTTTCTGGAACGTTTTAACGTTGCACGGTTCTTATCCGTGTCATTTGTAGGAACACCAATAATATGAACGCTCAAATCCACACTCAGGATGCCATCCGCACCCTCACCAACGCTTTTGCCCCAATGAACTGCCTGATCATGGCCGCTCGCAAAGGCTGCTTCAGCTTCACCCTGGTCAACGAACACGGCATCGCACGTCACAGCGAACGCCTGTACCCCGATCAATACTCCAGCGCAGAACCGCTGCAGGCCGTGATCGAGCGTACCCGTCAGGCACTGATTGCCTGATCGACCCGAGTCGCTGAAACACAAAAACCCTGTCTGAAAAACAGGGTTTTTTATTGCCTGGAATTTAGTCCCGGGATTTTTTACTAAGCACGAATAGATATAAACGTTATAACCGGATAAAGAAGATGTTTTAAAAACAGTCCTTTACAGGATGAATATGACACTACACTTCAACTCAAGCGGCATGATCCGCTTGCGACGGGCCTGAGATCCGATCCACCGCTGCCAAGCCCTCCTTCTCAGGCTCGTCATTCATTCCCACGGACTGAGGTTTGTATGGGTATTGCCGCCAGCGAATTGTGTCGTTATGTGATCAGGCCGACCTTGCTGTACCTCGGCCGCCATAACCCGACCGCCGAAGCCCTGCTGCTGGGCATCGCCGCCAGCCAGTCGGAACTGGGCTCGGCCTTGCATGATCGACGCGGCCATGGCCTCTACCGCATCACCGAACCGCGTCACCGCGCCCTCTGGGATAGCTACCTGGCGCTCGACCCTGAACGTGCAAGCCTGGTGCGCGGGTTGGCCAGCCAACATGCGTTCCTCAGTGCGCCCCAGTTGGAACTGACGGTGAACCTGCGTTACGCCACGGCAATCGCCTGGTTGCTGGTGGAGCAACACCGCCCTGCCCTCCCCGCGCCCGGCGATGTATTGGCGATGGCACGTATCTGGAAAGAAATATTTCACCCTCAAGGCCGCCTGCGAGATTTCTCCCAGGCCTGGCAAAGCTGTGTCAGCCCAATGAAACAGGTGGCCTGTTGACCGGGCAAATTGCAAGATTCGCCAAAAAACCGGAAATCTGGTCGGATTGTCCTACAAAACCGCTCTATCTCCTGCATTACAGCCTATAGCGCGATGTTAAATTTATTGATACTTTCCGCAGCGGTGATCACACGGAGTTCTAATAATGAAAAAAGTAATGCTCAAGACCACACTTAGCCTCGCCGTTGCCATGGCCTCCTCCCAACTGTTCGCCAGCGGCTTCGCCCTGAACGAACAGAGCGTCAGCGGAATGGGTACTGGCTTCGCAGGTCGCTCTTCTTCTGCCGATGACGCAAGCACTGTCTACGGTAACCCTGCCGGTATGGCTCGCCTGAACGGCCAGCAAATCACCGGCGGTGTCGCAGCCATCGATGCCTCTACCGATCTCAGCGACACAAGCGGTCGCTCTCGCGGCAGCAACAAAGGCGACATGGTGCCGTTCACCGCCGTACCTTTTGGTTTCTACACCAATAAGCTCAACGACCAGTGGGCCGTCGGCTTTGGCGTGTATGCGCCGTTCGGCCTGATAACCGACTACGAAAGCGGCTTCCAGGGCCGTGGCTTTGGCAGCAAGAGCGAAGTGAAAGTCATCACCTTGCAACCAACGGTCAGCTACGCCTTCAACGATCGCGTTTCCGTCGGCTTCGGCCCGACCATCAACCGCATTGGCGGTACCCTGGAATCGGACATCACGCTGAACCCTGCCGCGCCGGACACCAATATCAAGATCAAGGGTGACGACACCGCGCTGGGTTTCAACGTCGGTGTGCTGGTACAAGCCACCGATACCACCCGCGTCGGCCTGACCTATCACTCCAAGGTCAGCTACAAGCTGGAGGGCCACACCGAAGTCACCGCGCCGACCGCGACCTCTCCGTTCCTGCGCAGCAACCGTTACGACGCTTCGCTGAAGATCGATACACCTGAGTCCTACGACCTGTCGGTGACCCAAGACCTGACCGACGCATGGAAACTCTATGCCGGTGCAACCTGGACCCGCTGGAGCCGCCTGAAAGACATTACCGTCAAGAACGACGGCGTCACCGGCGCAACCGGTGGTGGGCTGGCCCCAGCGTTGGTAAGCACCATCAAGGAAGACCAGAACTGGCACGACACCTGGGCTTACGCCCTGGGTACTTCGTACCAGCTGACCAAGCAAGTGGTGCTGCGTACCGGCCTGACGTTCGACCAGTCGCCGACCAACAACACTGATCGCTCGCCGCGCATTCCTACCGGCGACCGCACCATCTTCAGTCTGGGCCTGGGCTACGAGGTCATGCCGAACATGACCATCGACGTGGCCTACTCCTACCTGAAGGAAGAGGACGTCAAGGTTGCGCGCTCCAACCAATTGGCCAGTTACAACGCCAAGTATGAAAACAGTGCCAACGGTTTCGGCCTGGGCATGACCTACCGCTTCTGATTGGTTGCGGTATAAAAAAGCCCCGCTCTCCTGCACAGGAGGCGGGGCTTTTCAATGGGCGGCGATCAGGGTTTGGACGCCAACGCCTCTTCTACCGCCTTGATCAACTCCGGACTGTCAGGCTTGGTCAGGCTGGAAAAATTGGCGATGACCTTGCCCTGGCGATCCACCACGTACTTGTAGAAATTCCACTTGGGCGGCGTGTCGGTCTGTTGCGCCAGCACCTTGAACAAATTGACCGCGTCCGGTCCCTTGACCTTCTGCGGCTCGGTCATGGTGAAGGTCACGCCGTAGTTCACGTAGCAGACCTTGGCGGTTTCTTCGCCAGTCTTGGCTTCCTGCTTGAAGTCGTCGGACGGCACGCCAATCACTTCCAGGCCCTGGCCCTTATAGCGTTGGTACAACGCTTCGAGGCCTTTGAATTGCGGGGCGAAGCCGCAGAAGCTCGCCGTGTTGACGATGACCAGGGGCTTACCCGCGAAACGCTGGCACAGGTCAATGGATTCCTTGGCCCGCAGCTTGGGCAATTGGCCCTCCAGCAACGGCGGGCAACTGGCCGCCAGGGCCACGCTGCCAGCAGCCATCAGGACGGGTACAGCGAGCCAGCGCATCAACATGGGAAAAGTCCTTGCATGGGTTCAGACATAGAACTTAACAGATCGCCATGCCCAACTGCATCAACGCCAGGCCGCCGCGCTGCCAGCCCCACCAGGCCAGCAGCAACAACACCAGCCCTGCCACCAGGGCCATGCACCGCAGTGCTGCACTCATGCCGCCTCCATTTGCGCCTGCACGCGCGCCACTGGCCGTTCACGCACTGGCCAGTTCAGGGCCGCCGCGAGCAGGCTGAGCAGAATCGCCACTTGCCAGATCAAGTCGTAGTTACCGGTTCGATCATAGACCACCCCGCCCAACCAGCCACCGAGGAACGAGCCGAGTTGATGGAACAGGAACACAATCCCACCCAACATCGAGAGGTTGCGCACACCGAACAAGGTCGCAACAGTGCCGTTGGTCAGCGGCACGGTAGACAGCCACAGGAACCCCATTGCCATGCCAAACAGGTAAGCCGTGACTTCGGTGACCGGCGCCCACAGGAACAGCACGATCACCACCGCACGCAACAGGTACAAACCGGTGAGCAAGCGCGGCTTGGACATGCGCCCACCCAGCCAGCCGGCCGTGTAGGTGCCGAATACATTGAACAGCCCGATCAACGCCAGCACCGTGGTGCCAGCCGTAGCCGGCAGATGCTGGTCCACCAGATACGCCGGCAGATGCACGCCGATAAACACCACCTGGAAACCGCAGACGAAAAAGCCGAAGGACAGCAGCCAGAACCCGGAATGGGAGCACGCCTCCTTCAACGCTTCGCGCAGGGTTTGCTGACCGACCGTGGTCGGCAGCGGCCGGTCCTTGAGCATGGCCACCAGCGGCAGGATCAGTGCGACCATCAAGCCCAACGCCAGCAGCGCCGCAGACCAGCCCAGCCACCCGATCAAGCCGAGGGTGCCCGGCACCATGGCGAACTGGCCAAAGGAGCCCGCGGCGCTGGCGATGCCCATGGCCATGCTGCGTTTTTCCGCTGGTACGGCGCGGCCGACCACACCGAGGATCACTGAAAACGACGTGCCGGACAGGCCAATGCCGATCAGCAACCCTGCGCTCAGGGACAACGACCACGCCGAGTCCGACATGCCCATCAGCACCAGGCCCACGGCGTACAACACGCCACCGACGAACACCGCCTTGGTCGCGCCGAAACGGTCAGCCAGGGCCCCGGTGAACGGCTGCGCCAGACCCCAGATCAGGTTCTGCAAGGCAATAGCAAAGGCGAACGTCTCGCGCCCCCAGCCAAATTCGCTGCTCATCGGTGCCAGGAACAGGCCGAAGCCGTGCCGCACGCCCAATGACAACGCCAGGATCAGCGCACTCCCCACAAGAACCCAGCCACTGGTGCGCCACATCGAGGTCATTTCTTATTCTCCGCTCGCGGGTATATACCCGCTTATAGTCGGACAAACCGCCGTTCAGGCGAGTTCATCCAGCAAGGCCAACAACGTTTCGCGCTTTTCGGCGCCCAGTTGATCGATCAATTTCTGTTGCGCCGCTTCCCATGCCGGCAAGGCCGCAGCCAACCGCTGCTGACCGGCCTCGGTCAACTGCACCAGGCGGTTGCGCAGGTCATCGCCTTCCACCAACCGGACCAGGCCATCACCTTCCAGTACGCGCAGGTTGCGCCCCAAGGTGCTGCGGTCCAGGCCCATGGCTTCTGCCAGGCTGGAAATGCTCGGCTGATCGAGACGTTGCAGGTTGCTCAGCAAGGAATACTGGGCAACGTTGATCCCGAAGCCGTCGAGGGCGCCGTCGTAATACCGGCTGACGCCACGGGCGGCGCGTCGCAGGTTGGTGCACAAACATTGGGAAGCAAGCATAGAGCGTGTATATACCCGGAGTTAAGCAAATGCAAGAAAGTGTAACAGCGCCAGCCCGATCAACACTGCCGTTTCGAGCAACTCCAGCAGCGCGCCGGCGGTATCGCCGGTCGTGCCACCGAGGCGCTTGACCATCAAATGGCGCAAGCCGATAAAACAGCCCGCCGCGAGCAGTACCGCTATCCCACCGCTGAAACCACCGATCAGGATGCAGGCCAGTCCACTGAGGATCAGTACCTGCTGACCGACAATCCTCGGTAAATGATCCGACAACGCTTGGCCCAATCCCCCCGCACGCACATAGCGCGTGGTGAGAAACAGCGCCAGCATCGAAGCCCGGCCGATCAACGGCGCGAGAATCAGCGCGGCGCCGTTATGCTGCTCGATCAAGGCCACCAGCGCGGTGAATTTGAGCAGCAACACCAGGCCTAGGGTGACCACGGCAATCGGCCCGCTGCGCGGGTCCTTCATGATGCTGAGGGTGCGTTCGCGGTCGCCGAAGCCGCCGAGCCAGGCGTCGGCACTGTCCGCCAGGCCGTCCAGGTGCAGGCCGCCGCTGAGCAGCACCCAGGCGGCCAATAGCAGCGCGGCGTGCAGCAACAGTGGCGCACCCATCAACAGGCTGTTCAGGCCCCACAGCAGCAGGCCAAACAGCAAACCCACCACCGGGTAAAACAGCAACGAACGCCCCAGTTCCTGGGGTTGCGGCATGCCTGGCAAGCGAATCGGCAGACTGCTCAGGAACTGCAGGGCGATCCAGAATGGCAGCATGTTCAGGCCCCTTCCTTCAACGTGCCATCGGTCGCCACTTGCAGGCTGAACAGCCCGCCGTGACCGACTTCGACATTCAGCAAGTGCTCACGCGGCAAACCGCGCGCACGCGCCAATAACAGGCGCATGACGCCACCGTGGCTGATCAACAGCACGCGCTCACCGGCATAGGCCTGCTGTAGACGTAAGACGGCGCCCAGCACCCGGTCGGAAAAGGCCTCCACCGGCTCGCCTTCTGGCGGCGTAAAGCGGTAGGGATCCGCCCAGAACAAGCCCAAGCCCTCGGCGTCGGTTTCCATCAGCGCCGCCGCGCTCTGTCCTTCCCAGGCGCCGAAGTGCAGCTCTTGCAGGTCTTTTTCCAGGCTGACTGGAAGGTTGAGACGCCCGCCCAATTCCTGCGCAAAACGCGCACAGCGTTGCAACGGCGAGCTGATCAGCCGGTCCCACGGCCCCTGCCCCAGCACAGCCGCGCGCATCTGCTCCCAGCCCCTGGCCGTCAAGGCATCATCCAGGCTGCCGCGCAGGCCGCCGCCCAGCTCGGTTTCACCGTGGCGCAGCAGGTCCAGGTGCAAGGTCATGCAGGGCGATCCGCCACGGCGGCTTCGGCGAACGTCGCCATCTGGCCGTGCAACGCACAGGCCAGGCGCAGCAACGGCACCGCCAGCGCCGCACCGCTGCCTTCGCCCAGGCGCAAGCCCAGGTCCAGCAGCGGCTGTGCGTCAAGACTGTGCAGCACGTGACGATGGCCCGGCTCGGCGCCACGATGGCCGAACACCAACCAGTCGCGGCAGGCCGGATTCAAGCGCGTGGCCACCAGCGCGGCGACGCTGCAGATAAAGCCGTCCACCAGCACGACGATGCCTGCCTGGGCGCAGGCCAGGTAGGCACCGACCAGCGCGGCAATTTCAAAGCCCCCCAGGTTGAACAGCGTCTGCAACGCGTCGCCACGCTGGGCCGCGTGCAAGCTCAGCGCGCGCTCGATGACTGCCACCTTGTGGCTGACGCCTTGGGCATTCAGCCCCGTGCCCGGACCGGTCAGGTCACTCACCGGGCAATCGAGCAGCGCACACGCCAACGCGCTGGCGGCGGTGGTGTTGCCAATGCCCATTTCACCGCCGATAAACAGCTGTGCGCCGTGCTCCAAAGCGCGGCGTGCGCTGTCTCGGCCGGCCTGCAAGGCCTGGTGCCCCTGCACCTGGGTCATCGCCGGGCCGTGGACAAAGTTGGCCGTGCCCGCGCCGATATTCAGGTGGCGCACGCCGGGTAGATCCAGGGAGAGCGTGACCGTGCCGAGGTCGACCACTTCCAACTGCGCATCCAGCTGGCGAGCCAATACGCTGATGGCCGCGCCACCGCTGACAAAATTGTGCAGCATCTGCCCGGTCACGGCCTGGGGAAACGCCGACACACCTTCGGCGACCACGCCATGGTCGCCGGCAAAAATCGCGATCCACAGCTGCTCCACCGACGGTTTGACCCGGCCCTGCAACCCGGCCAACTGCACCGCCAGCGCTTCCAGCTGGCCGAGCGAACCGGCGGGTTTGGTCAACTGCTGCTGACGCGCCAACGCCTGTGCTTGCGCAGCGGCGTCGATGGCCTTGCAGGGGTTGAGCCACCAGAAATCCGTCATAACGCAGTACCTTTCAAAGTCAGGGGCAGGCCGGCAACCGTCAGCACTACGCGCTGACACCGCTCGGCCAAGGCTTGATGCAGCCAACCGGCTTCATCCACATAACGGCGAGTCAATTCGCCCAGCGGCACGACACCCAGTCCGGTCTCGTTGCTGACAAAAATGATCTGCCCCGGCAGTGCAGCCAGGGTATCGAGCAACTGGTCGCGCTCCGAAGCAAGGCGCTCAGGGTCTTCCAACATCAGCAGATTGGTCAGCCACAGGGTCAGGCAGTCCACCAGCAGGCAACGCTCGGCAGCGGCGTTGTCGCGCAACACCCGCGCCAGTTCGATGGGCTCTTCGATCAGGCCCCAATGGTCGGGGCGACGCGCACGGTGCAGGGCAACGCGCTGGTTCATCTCACCGTCCAGCGGCTGGCTGGTGGCGATATACATCACCGGTAAACCGCTGGCGCCGGCGAGTGTTTCAGCGAGACGGCTTTTGCCCGAACGGGCGCCGCCGAGAATCAATTGACGCATGAGCCACTACCTTTTCCAGTCAGCCGAAAGACCGCCCATTGTGGGAGGGGGCTTGCTCCCGATAAGGGCGCTTCAGACGCGGATGCATCGACTGATACACCGTAATCGGGAGCAAGCCCCCTCCCACATGGGTACTGCGTACATGCCGTCAGATTCCGCACAATTGACGCAACAATTCAGTGTCCAGATGATTTTCCACCAGATCCGCCAAGCGCTCGATATCCCGCTCACGCAGGGCGTGATAGTCGACTGCCTGCACGTCCTGCAACCCCGCCCAGCGCAACAAAGCACTGCACGCCGCCGGTGTCTCGAACAGGCCGTGCAGATAAGTGCCGAGAATCTGCCCGTCGGCACTCTGCGCGCCATCACTGCGCCCGTCGTCGAGCCGCACGGCGGCATTCGCCAGCGCGGGGCCGGACGTCACCCCCGCATGAATCTCATACCCGCTTACCTCCGCATCCTCCAGCAACAACCGCCCGCGCACATTGCGCAACTGCTTCTCTTGCTCAAGCGTCGTGCTGAACGCCAGCAGCCCCAGGCCATCGCTGGAGCCGACGGGCCCTTCCAGGCCGAGCGGGTCGTGCACCTGCTCGCCGAGCATCTGCAGGCCACCACAAATCCCCAGCACCTTGCCGCCATAGCGCAAATGCCGCGCCACGGCGGTATCCCAGCCATGGGCACGCAAGTACGCCAAATCACTGCGCACACTTTTCGACCCCGGCAGGATGATCAGATCGGCGGCCGGGATCGGCTGACCCGGCCCGACGAATTGCAGGTTCACCTGGGGATGCAGGCGCAGCGGGTCGAAATCCGTGTGGTTGCTGATGCGCGGCAGCACCGGCACCACCACGTTGAGCACCTGGGCGGCCTTGTCGGTCTGGCGCTGGTCGATGCCATCTTCGGCCTCGAGGTGCAGGTCCATCACGTAGGGCAACACGCCCACCACCGGCTTACCGGTACGCGCCTCCAACCAATCCAGCCCCGGTTGCAGCAGCGCGATATCCCCGCGAAACCGGTTGATGATAAAACCCCGTACCCGCGCCTGTTCGCTAGGGGACAACAATTCCAGCGTACCGACCAGATGGGCGAACACCCCGCCGCGATTGATATCGGCGATCAACAGCACCGGGCAATCCACGGCTTCGGCGAAGCCCATATTGGCGATGTCATTGGCGCGCAGGTTGATCTCGGCCGGCGAGCCCGCACCTTCGACCATCACCACCGGATAGGCTTGGCTCAACCGTGTGTGGGAAGCCAGCACCGCCTGCATCGCGATGGCTTTGTAGTCGTGGTAGGCAACCGCGTTCATGCTGGTCACGGCGCGGCCATGGATAATCACTTGGGAACCGGTGTCGCTGTTGGGCTTGAGCAGCACCGGGTTCATGTCGGTGTGGGGCGCCAGGTTGGCGGCCTGCGCCTGGACCGCCTGGGCGCGGCCGATCTCGCCGCCTTCGGCGGTCACTGCGCTGTTGAGCGCCATGTTCTGTGGCTTGAACGGTGCCACTGCAACCCCCTGGCGCACCAGCCAGCGACATAGCGCGGTAACCAGCGTGCTCTTGCCGGCGTCGGAGGTGGTGCCCTGCACCATCAACGTAGTCATGTCGCTTCCTTGTAGGCGGCCAGTGCCGTCTCGAGACGCTGCCAATCGGCCTCGCTGTCGGGCAGACCGAAACGCACGCTGCTGTCGTGAACGAACAGGCGCAGCAGAATGCCGCGCTGAGCCATGAATTCGTGCAAGCGTTCGGCGTGCGGGGTGATCAACCACTGGAACAAGGCGCAGCCACCCTGGGGTTGAAAACCCTGACGCTCAAGCAGCTCGGACAAGCGCTGGCCGGCCTCGATGCAACGCGTGCGCTGGCGAGCGTGCCCGGCGCTGTCGCGCAGGCATGCCTGGCCGAGTATCCGTGTCGGCCCGCTGACCGCCCAGGGCCCGACCTGTTCGGCGAGCAATTTGAGCAACCGGCGCTCGGCCAGCACAAAGCCCAGGCGCACGCCGGCCAGGCCGAAGAACTTGCCGAATGAGCGCAACACGATCAAGCCGACCTGCTGGGTGTGGCTGGCCAGGCTCAAGTGCGGGGTCACGTCCATGAAGGCTTCGTCCACCACCAGCCAGCCGCCGCGCTGGGCCAGCCGCGTATGCCAGTCGAGCAGGCGCTCCGGGGCCAGGCTCAAGCCGGTGGGGTTATTCGGGTTGACTACCACCAGCACGTCGAGGCCATCGAGAAAGAAGTCGACTTCCTGCTCTTGCACTTCACGCACCACATAACCGGCACGACGCCAGGCTTCGGCGTGTTCGGCGTAGCACGGCGACAGTACGCCGACCTTGCCGGAACGGCGCAGGCGCGGCAGCAATTGGATCGCGGCCTGGGAGCCCGGCACCGGCAGCACGTGAGCCGCGCCATAGTAGTCGCTGGCGGCTTTTTCCAGGCCGTCATCGGCTTCCGGTAGCCGTGCCCAGGCGCGCAAGGGAATCTCGGGGATCGGCCACGGCCAGGGCGCCAGGCCACTGGACAAATCGAGCCAATCCGCCTCCGCGATCCCATATTCAATTGCCGCCTTACGCAGCCGACCACCGTGTTCAAGCATAAAATTGCGCCCCCGCGCACAGGACCAGCAGCCACAACCATACGCCGCGCTGCACCAGTTGCCAGCCTCGGTCGATGGCGTCAGCGTCGGCCGGCGGGCCTTCGCCCAATGGCGGCCGCTGGTGCACCTCGCCGTGATAAATCGCCGCACCACCCAGTTCGACGCCCAGCGCACCGGCGCCAGCGGCCATCACCGGGCCAGCGTTGGGGCTGTCCCAAGTCGGCCCCTGGGTGCGCCAGCATTTGAGCGCCAGGCGAGTCTTGCCCAGCAACGCGTAGGTCAAGGCCACCAGGCGTGCAGGAATATAGTTGAGCCCATCGTCGATCTTCGCCGCCGCCCAGCCAAAGCGTTCGAAGCGTTCGTTGCGATAGCCCCACATGGCGTCGAGGGTGTTGCTCAGGCGATAGAGCACCACGCCCGGCACGCCGGCGACTACGAACCAGAACAGCGCGGCGAACACGGCGTCGCTGCCGTTTTCCAGCACCGACTCGGTGGCCGCGCGAGCGACCTCGGTGCGATCCAGCTCGCTGGTCTGGCGGCTGACCAGGTAACTCACGCGCCGGCGCGCCTCTTCCAGGTCATCACTGCGCAGGGCCTGGGCGACCGGAATCACGTGTTCCCCCAGGCTGCGCATGCCCAGGGCGCAGTACAACGCCAGGATTTCCAGGACCCAACCGATGTACGGCGCCCAGGACAATGCGGTGGCCAGCAGGGTCAGCGGCACCACCGCGATAAACCACGCGGTTACGCCATGGCTGCGCCAGCCACGACCGCCTGAATTGAAACGCTGTTCGATGCGCCCGGCAAAATTGCCGAACGCCACCAGCGGATGCCAGCGCCTGGGCTCGCCCAGTAGCGCATCCAGCGCCACTGCGGCAACACCCAGCAAGGCCACACTCATTGACTCACTCCCCACAGGTTTTCGTACAGCATGTCACTCAATGGCCGCGGCTCAGTCCAGCCTTCGAGCTGCAACATCGGTGCCGGATAGAACTCGGCGACCGGTCCCAGGCACAGTACCGCCAGGGGTTTGGCGCCCGCCGGCAAACCCAGCAGGTCAGCCAGGGCCTGGGGTTCGAACAGCGAGACCCAACCCATGCCCAACCCCTCGACGCGGGCCGCCAGCCACAAATTCTGAATCGCGCAGGACAACGACGCCAGGTCCATTTCCGGCAAGGTGCGACGGCCGAAGATGTGCCGCTCGCGATCGTCCATCAGCGCTGCCACCAGCACTTCGGCGCAGTCGTGGATGCCTTCGACCTTGAGCCTCATGAAGTCATCGGAGCGCTCGCCCAGGGCCTCGGCGGTGCGCAGGCGCTCTTCTTCGACCAGTTGTTGAATGCGCCCTCTTAATTGACGGTCGCTGATACGGATAAAGCGCCACGGTTGCATCAGGCCGACGCTGGGTGCCTGGTGGGCAGCCTGGAGCAGGCGCTGCAATAACTCAGGCGCGACGCTGCCACCGCTGAAGTGGCGCATGTCACGGCGTTCGGCGATGGCGCGGTAGACGGCTTGGCGGTCGGCCTCGGGGAAGGCGTTGTCGGTCATGGCGTCATCGGGGGCAAGCCCCCTCCCACCTGTGGAATGCATTCCCCTGTGGGAGGGGGCTTGCTCCCGATAGCGGTGTCAGGGCCTGGCGCGAACAGCGCAGCCACCGCCGTCGGGTTGGACGGGAAATAAAAGTGCACGTAGGACGCGGTCATCCGCCCCTGCCGATACACCGCCTCAGCCCCACGCCCACCATTGGGGCTCATGCCACGGGCGATCGGCTCGCATGCGGTGCTGGTCAGGGAATGGTGATAGGTGTGCCCGCGCAAGGTGCCTTCGGGCAGTTCGACGCTTTGCAGCGCCAGGGCCGCCAATTTCTTTTGCATCACTGCATCGCCCTGCAGCAGGCCGAGCAGTTCGGCGCGGTTGCCGTCGACATCGGTAAGCGAGTCCAGCAGGTACAGCATGCCGCCGCATTCGGCGAGCAAGGGCTTGCCGGCTGCATGATGAGCGCGGATGGCCGCGAGCATCGGTGTGTTTTGCGACAGGGCCCGGTGATGCAGTTCCGGGTAACCGCCGGGTAGATAGAGGCTGTCGGCTTCAGGCAATGCGCAGTCATGGATCGGCGAAAAGAAACGCAACTCGGCGCCCATCGCGCGCAACAAGTCGAGGCTGGCACCGTAGGTAAACGCGAAGGCTTCGTCACGGGCCACCGCAATGCGTACCCCGGCGAGCAATGGCTCGGCGGTGATCACCTGCGGCGCGGCAAATGTCACCGGTGGCGGCACGGCGACTTCGCAACTGCTGCCCAACGCTTGGGCGGCGGCGTCGAGGCGCAGGTCGAGGTCATTGAGTTCGCTGGCTTGCACCAGACCCAGGTGACGGCTGGGCAATTCGATACCGGTTTCACGCGACAGCGCGCCGTACCAGCGCAACCCTTCGGTGAGGCTGCCTTCCAGCAGCTGCGCATGGCGCAGCGTGCCGACGCGGTTGGCGAGCACGCCGGCGAATGGCAGGTCCGGCTGGTAGCGCGCCAGGCCCAACGCGAGGGCGCCAAAGGTCTGCGCCATGGCCGTGCCGTCGATCACCGCCAGCACCGGCACGCCGAAATGCCGCGCCAGGTCGGCGCTGGACGGGGTGCCGTCGAACAGGCCCATCACGCCTTCGATCAGGATCAGGTCGGCCTCCCCCGCTGCTTCCCACAACAAACGACGACTTTCCTGCTCGCCCACCATCCACATATCCAATTGATACACCGGCGCGCCACTCGCGCGCTCGTGAATCATCGGGTCAAGAAAGTCCGGCCCGCATTTGAATACGCGTACCGTGCGCCCCAGGTTGCGGTGCAAACGCGCCAACGCGGCGGTGACGGTGGTTTTGCCCTGGCCGGACGCCGGTGCGGCGATCAAGACGGCCGGGCAATGACGGGGCTGATTCAAAGTTCGACGCCTTTCTGTGCCTTGATACCGGCCTGGAACGCGTGCTTGAGCATGCCCATTTCGGTGACAGTATCGCCCATTTCGATCAGCTCAGGCTTGGCGCCACGGCCGGTGACCACCACGTGCTGCATCGGCGGGCGCGCCTGCAGGTCGCTGAGCACCTGGTCGAGGTCCAGGTAGCCGTGCTTGAGGGCAATGTTCAGTTCGTCGAGCACGACCAAGCCGATGGAAGGGTCATTGAGCATTGCCCGGGATACCGCCCAGGCCGCTTCAGCGGCGGCGATATCACGCTGGCGATCCTGGGTTTCCCAGGTGAAGCCTTCGCCCATCACGTGAAAGCGGACCTGCTCGGGGAAGCGGCGGAAAAACAACTCTTCGCCGGTACTGTTGCGCCCCTTGATGAACTGCACCACGGCGCACTGCATGCCATGGCCCATGGCGCGGGCCAACATGCCGAAGGCCGAACTGCTTTTGCCCTTGCCGTTGCCGGTCAGCACCAGCAGCAAACCGCACTCATTGGGCGAGTTGGCGATGCGTTCATCGATCACGGCTTTTTTGCGCAGCATGCGCGCCAGGTGGCGTTCGTCGCGGTCGGGGGTATCGGTCATGGCAGCTCTCCGTTGGGGCTGGACAAAAACGGCGGGCAGGAAAAAAGAAAAATAGACAGCCAAGCATCGCCCACCGTGATGCTGTTGGATGTTTCAGGCCGGTCTCCGGGCTCATGAGTGGCGCCCTGCCTTTTGTAAAAGACAGGACATGCCAACGGCGCGCCTTCCCATATCGCCTGCGATACAGTGGCCAACAGCGCCGTCTTGACTCATTTACCGTTGCGGGGGCAGCGCCGGAATTGCGGCAGCACTGTGTACAAGTGCGCTCACTCACCGGCTTCCCTGTTTCACTCTGTCGACGCAAACGCCACAGAGCACCTGGAACAAGCCGCGAAGGTTAGTGGGTTGGGGGTGGAGCGTCAATTAAAGCTGGCCCTGTACTTGAACCATCAAGGTGATGTGCTTCTCTACCCTTACAGGTATTCAGGAGAACACCATGCACAAAACCAGACTCGCCCTACTGATCATGCTCGCCGGCACCCTCGCCGCCTGTGGAGAAAGCTCTACCCTGCAGGTAGCCGATGGCACCGGGCCCTCGCCCAGGTTGCCGGAACCGAACAAGACGCTGATCCCCACCGTGAACATCGCGCCGGCTGTCGGCTGGCCCGACGGCGCCAAGCCGACGGCCGCTGCCGGCACCCAGGTGGCTGCATTCGCCGAGGGCCTGGAGCATCCGCGCTGGCTTTATGTGTTGCCCAACGGCGACATCCTGGTGGCCGAGACCAATGCGCCGCCCAAGCCCGATGACGCCAAAGGCGTGCGCGGCTGGGTCATGGAGAAAGTCATGGGCCGCGCAGGCGCAGGCGTGCCGAGCCCGAACCGCATCACCCTGCTGCGCGATGCCGATCACGACGGCGTCGCCGAAACCCGCACGGTGTTCCTGGAAAACCTCAACTCGCCGTTCGGCATGGCTCTGGTCGGCAACGACCTGTACGTGGCGGACTCCGACAAATTGCTGCGCTTCCCCTATCAACCTGGGGAGACCGCGATCAAGGCGGCCGGCACCAAAGTCGTCGATTTGCCGGGTGGCAGCCTCAACCATCACTGGACTAAAAACGTGATCGCCAGCCAGGACGGCAGCAAGCTGTATGTCAGCGTCGGCTCCAACAGCAACGTCGGCGAGAATGGCCTGGAAGCCGAAGAAGGCCGGGCGGCGATCTGGGAAGTGGACCGCGCCACGGGCCAGCATCGTATTTTCGCCTCCGGCCTGCGCAACCCCAATGGCATGGCGTGGGAGCCCCAGAGCGGCAAATTGTGGACGGCGGTGAACGAGCGCGATGAAATCGGCAGCGACCTGGTGCCGGACTACATCACCTCGGTCAAGGACGGCGCGTTCTATGGCTGGCCGTTCAGCTATTACGGGCAGCATGTGGATGTGCGCGTCACCCCACAGAACCCGCAGCTGGTAGCCAAAGCCATTGCGCCAGACTATGCGGTCGGCCCGCATACCGCTTCGCTGGGACTGACATTCGCCCAGGGCAACACACTCCCGGCGCAGTTCAGCAACGGTGCGTTCATCGGCCAGCATGGATCGTGGAACCGCAAGCCGCACAGTGGCTATAAGGTGATCTTCGTGCCGTTCGAGGGCGGGCAGCCGAAAGGCAAGCCGGTGGATGTGCTGACCGGGTTCCTCGATAAAGATGAGAACGCCATGGGCCGGCCGGTGGGCGTGGTGATCGATCAGCAAGGGGATTTGCTGGTGGCCGATGATGTGGGGAATAAGGTGTGGCGGGTGTCGGCGGCCAAGTAGCCCTTCTCAAGCACACCACAAAACAATGTGGGAGGGGGCTTGCTCCCGATAGCAGTGTGTCAGCCACTGGAGATAGTGACTGATACACCGCCATCGGGAGCAAGCCCCCTCCCACATTTGGTTCGGTGTTTGATTCAGGGATTGCGTGCCAAGTTTGCCGGCAACACCCTTTTGGCACTCAGGTAAGCATTCTGCCAATACGCCTTCGACAACGTATCCAGCTTCACCGTACCGCCAGTCTGCGGAGCGTGCACAAAACGGCCCTCACCCACGTAGATGCCGGCGTGGCTCACCCGCGAACCACCACCGGTGGCGAAGAACAGCAGGTCACCGGTTTGCAGGTTCTGCTCGCTGACGTCCTGGGCACGCATTACGATCAACTCGCGGGTAGTGCGCGGCAAGGTGATACCGGCCGCATCGCGGTAGACAAAGCCAATCAGGCCGCTGCAATCAAAGCCCGAGTCCGGCGTGTTGCCGCCCCAGCGATACGGCGTGCCCACCAGGCCCAGCGCGCGGAAGAGCACGTCTTCGGCGGCCGGCGAGAAATTCTGGGTGGAATAGTTGAACACCGGCTTAGGCTTGACGGCTACCGGAGCAGGCGGCGGCGGACGGCTTGCGCAGGCGCTGAGGAGTGCGGCGCAAACGAGAAGAAAGAGGCGGGCCGAGGTCGACATGGGCAGAACAATCCTGGTCTGGATGCGGCTTTCGCTGCCGAACGCTGAAAACCAGAACGCGCAAGCAAAGCTCGCGCGAACGGATTACAACAATGTCCAGGGATTCTAGCGCTTACGCGTCAAACTTCAAGTATCACTTTAACTTTACTTACTGGCGGTAACCGTAGACGGGGCCATGGCGAGTGCACGCTTGGCTTCGATGAAGGTTTTGCTCCAGTAGCTGTCACCCAGGTTATCGACCCGCACCCCACCGCTACGACGGCTGCTGGAGTGGATAAACTGGTTATCGCCCAAGTAGATACCGGCGTGGCTGACACGACCGCGACCGGCTGTACTAAAGAAAAGCAGATCACCGGGCTTGAGGTTGTTGCGTGCGACCAACGGTGCTTTCACGTTGATCATTTCGCGAGTGGAGCGCGGCAGGTTCATGCCGGCTTCCTCACGAAACAGGTAGCCGATAAAACCGCTGCAATCGAAACCGGCTTCAGAGGTGCCGCCAAAACGGTAGCGGGTACCGATCAGGGACATGCCGCGTTCGAGAATGCTGTCGGCCAGAACGGGAAGCTGGTAAGGCTTGCTGCCGGAGAAGTCGGCCAGCTCTTTTTCGGTTGCCAGCTCTTCTTCATAAACAGAAGCAGACTGTGCAGCAACGAATTTAGCCTGACTTTGAACCTGTGGTTTTGGCTGTTCTGCCACCTGCTGAGGGTGGGAGGCGCAACCAAACAACAGGGTAACGAGTGCGAGAGGCACGAGGGGTGCGAAGCGATTTAGCATGGGCACGACCGTGGCTGATGTGTAAAGAAGCCGAGACTATGCCTTCTATCACATCGATTTGCAAATTCAATCGAACTCTTTGTGACTTCCTGTTTGGACCACGCCATCTAAGCCGCTAATCCCACCTACAGGCCCTTTGCGTGGCCAAACCGACCAAAACGCAGGTTTTCTGGCGCCTGGAATTTGCCGAAAGCCTGGAAACACAAGGCTTGGCTACCAGCCTAGGGTTTCCTTGAGGAAGGGAATGGTGAGCTTGCGCTGGGCCTGCAACGAGGCCTGATCGAGCTGTTCGAGCAACTCGAACAACGCGCTCATGCTGCGCGTGCCACGGGTGAGGATGAAGTGCCCGACCTCGTCGGTCAGGTGCAGCCCGCGCCGCGAGGCGCGCAGTTGCAGGGCACGGAGTTTGTCTTCATCGGACAAGGGGCGCATCTGGAAGATCAACGCCAGCGTCAGCCGCGACTTGAGGTCGGCCAGCTTCACCGGCAGTTCACGCGGCGACGTGGACGCGGCGATCAACAGGCGGCGGCCACTGTCGCGCAAGCGGTTGAACAGATGAAACAGCGCCTCTTCCCAGTCCGCCTTGCCCGCAATCGCCTGCAAATCGTCCAGACACACCAGTTCGTATTGTTCGAGGTTGTCGAAGATCCCCACACCGTGGTCCATCAGCTCAGCCAACGGCAGGTAAACCGCCGGCTCGCCCATCTGCTCGAAACGCAGGCACGCGGCCTGCAGCAAGTGGGTACGCCCGACGCCATGCTTGCCCCACAGATAGATCAGGCTTTCAGTCCACCCGGCGTCGGCTTCGCAGAGGCGCTCGACATAGCCGAGTGCAGCGGCATTGGCGCCTGGGTAGTAGTTGATAAAGGTAGCGTCGTCACGCAGACGCACACCTAGGGGCAGCTGAATCGGTTTCATGCTGACTGAACGGCTCCCATCGAACCGTGAGTGGCCTCTGTGTAAAGTTTGCAAAGTTTATACGCGTGGCGCCGGGCGCACAATGCAGCAGACCACAAGCAAAATCAAAGGTTTGCGTTAACCTGTTGGTTTTGCGCGAATTGTTTGACGCACCCGCCACATTAAACAACAAACCCGGCCATGAGCCGGGTTCGTGATAGCGCGATTACAGATCGGGATCTTCAACGCCCGTGTAAACATCCGAATCCTTGTACATATCGTGAACATGCCGCACCAGTACCATGATCACCGCCGCCACCGGCAGCGCCAGCAGGATGCCGGTAAAGCCGAATAGCTCACCGCCCGCCAGGATCGCAAAGATCACCGCTACGGGATGCAGGCCGATGCGGTCCCCCACCAGCAGCGGGGTCAATACCATGCCTTCCAGCGCCTGGCCGACCATGAACACCGCGACGATGCCCAGCATCGGATACAGGTCGCCGCCAAACTGGAACAGCCCCGCCACCAGCGCCGCGCCGATGCCGATCACGAAGCCCATGTAGGGCACGATCGCGGCCAGGCCGGCGATCAGGCCGATCAACAGGCCCAGCTCAAGGCCGATCGCCATCAAGCCGGCGGCGTAAATGATGCCCAGCGCCAGCATCACCAGCAGTTGCCCGCGCACGAACGCCCCCAGTACCTCATGGCACTCGCCGGCCAGGGACACGATGCGCTCCTCGCGGTCGCGCGGCAGCAGGCTGCGGATCTTGGCCATCATGATGTCCCAGTCCCGCAGCAGGTAGAACGCCACCACCGGGATCAGCACCAGGTTGGTCAGCCAGCCGATCAGCGCAAGGCTGGAAGCGGTGGCCTGGCTGAGCACCATACTGACGATATCGGTGGTCTTGTCCATGTGTTCACTGATCGCGGCCTTGACCTTGTCGAACTTCCAGAACCCGTCCGACAGCCCAAGCTTGGCCTGGGCCCATGGCATCGCCGTGTGCTGCAACCAGTCGAGCATCTGCGGCGCCAGTTCGTAAAGTCGATACAGCTGCTTGGCCAGCATGGGCACCAGCACCAGCACCAGAACGGTGATGATCAGGGTAAACAAGGCAAACACCGCGATCACACCCCAGGTTCGCGACAGGCCGGCTTTCTCCAGGCGATCCACCACCGGATCGAACAGATAAGCGAGCAGCAACGCCACCAGAAATGGCGTCAGGATCGAATGCAGCAAGAACACAAAAACGCACAGCAGGACAATCCCGCCAAGCCACACCCAACGACGCGTATCCGCCATGAACCACTTCCTCTGTTATTTGCTTGCCGCTTCTATATAGAAGCCAGGCCACTTACCAACGAAAACGTAACTGCGCCTGGGGCTCAGGCGCGGCAGCCGGTTGTGCGCCATCGGCCGGCGGTTGCGGAGCGGGGGCTTCACCCGCCGGCACTTCCTGCAACTTGGCCAGGCTCAATTGGGTGCGCAACTGATCGGCGCTGCCATTGACGCGATACACAATACGATTGCCGTCCACCCGCTGCGGCTGGCCACCAAAGGGCTCGAGCAAACGACCCAGGACGGCGTAGCGCTCCAGAGTCATGCCCTGCACCTCCAGCAGCTGTTCGGCGCTGACCCCCGGTTTGACCGCAAAGCGCGGCGCGAGCTTCTGGCTGACAGCGAGCAACACAGCATCAGCCACCGCGCCAGTGTCAGCGCCCTGGACGCTGCCCTGCTCGGTCTTGTCGCCCAGCCACAGGCGCCATTTGGCCTGCCACTGGTTGCCTTCCTGGCGCGCATGAACTGCCAGCAACGCATCGGCGCCATAGCGCTCGGAGGCGGCGCGCAGCGGCGTGGCGTCGGCACTTTCCAGGTTCGGCGCGGTGGCGACCACCTGTTCGTCCAGGTCACCCAGCGGCAGGCGCAACGGCAAGCCTCGGTGCTGGGCCGCCCGGCGCAGCGCTTGAGCCACCGCCTGGCCGTCGCCGACCAGGCTGCTGCCTTCGGTAGAGTCGTTCAGCCACCAGCCGAGGATCGAGGGACGATTGCTGCCCCAGATCGCCAAGCCGGCGTCACGCAGGGCGCGATCGGTGCTGACCGGGTCGAAATCCACTTGCAGGCTTTCCGGCGGGCCGGCGTCGTAGCCGTATTGGCTGATGATTTGTTGCGGGTCCTTGCGGATCGCCGCCAGGCCCGGGCCCTCGGCGGCCTTGGCATCGCCGGTCAGGCGGATGACCAGGGTCTGCACGGCGCGCTGGGTGGCCTGGTCACGCTCCTGGGGTGACTGGCTGCTGACCGGTTCGAGGACTTGATAGAGGCCATTGAGGGTTTCGGCATGACTCGCCAGGCTGACCAACGACAAACAGCCTACAAAAAAGAATTTACACAGACGCATGGAAGATTCCCGAACGACAAATTTAGCGGCTGGAACAGACCGCGTGATCTCGGTTTGGCAAGGCTGTGACACAGCGACCGGTAAAACATTCACGGGTCTCGGTAAGTTTTCATACTGTCATAACGATAGCGGATTCAAGGCTATACCTTAATACGGTGCATTACCGGGCCGATTCGGTTTTTTTTAGACTCATATGCCCTGCCCGTCGGCCCGAGGATGGCCGCTGCCCCTCAAGCCTGATAAAATCGCGCGCCTTCGCAGACCGTCAACGGCTGGGCCTTCGCCAAAAGTGCCTGCCCGCTCGGTCGTTACCCAGAAATCCCCCCTAAAGGCCTGGATCATGAGCAAGCAACCCTCCCTGAGCTACAAGGACGCCGGTGTAGACATCGACGCCGGTGAAGCATTGGTCGAACGCATCAAGAGCGTCGCCAAGCGCACTGCGCGCCCTGAAGTCATGGGTGGCCTGGGCGGTTTTGGCGCCCTCTGCGAAATCCCGGCCGGCTACAAGCAGCCTGTACTGGTTTCCGGCACCGACGGCGTAGGCACCAAGCTGCGCCTGGCGCTGAACCTGAACAAGCACGACAGCATCGGCATCGACCTGGTTGCCATGTGCGTCAACGACCTGGTGGTGTGCGGCGCCGAGCCGTTGTTCTTCCTCGACTACTACGCCACCGGCAAACTCAATGTCGAGACCGCGACCCAAGTGGTCACCGGCATCGGCGCCGGCTGCGAACTGGCGGGTTGCTCCCTGGTCGGCGGCGAAACCGCTGAAATGCCAGGCATGTACGAAGGCGAAGACTACGACCTGGCAGGCTTCTGCGTCGGCGTGGTGGAAAAATCCGAAATCATCGACGGCTCCAAAGTCGCTGCCGGCGACGCCCTGCTCGCCCTGCCATCGTCCGGCCCGCACTCCAACGGCTACTCGCTGATCCGCAAGATCATCGAAGTGTCCGGCGCCGATATCGAGAACATCCAGCTCGACGGCAAGCCACTGACCGACCTGCTGATGGCCCCGACGCGCATCTACGTCAAGCCACTGCTCAAGCTGATCAAGGACACCGGCGCCGTCAAGGCCATGGCCCACATCACCGGCGGCGGCCTGCTGGACAACATCCCGCGCGTGCTGCCAAAAGGCGCCCAGGCGATTGTCGACGTGGCCAGCTGGCAGCGCCCTGCGGTCTTCGACTGGCTGCAAGAGAAAGGCAACGTCAACGAAACCGAAATGCACCGTGTGCTGAACTGCGGCGTGGGCATGGTCATCTGCGTGGCGCAGGAGCACGTTGAAACCGCGCTGAACGTACTGCGTGAAGCCGGCGAGCAGCCTTGGGTCATCGGCCAGATCGCCAGCGCTGCCGAAGGCGCGGCCCAGGTTGAACTGAAGAACCTTAAGGCGCATTGATGCCTGTCACCTGTGATGTCGTGGTGCTGCTTTCCGGCACCGGCAGTAATTTGCAGGCCCTGATCGACAGCACGCGCACCGGCGACAGCCCGGTGCGCATCGCTGCGGTGATTTCCAACCGCAGCGATGCCCACGGCCTGCAACGCGCCAGGGACGCGGGTATCGAGACCCGCTCGCTGGATCACAAGGCGTTCGACGGTCGCGAGGCCTTCGACCGCGCCTTGATCGAACTGATCGACGCCTTCAACCCCAAGCTCGTCATACTTGCCGGCTTCATGCGCATCCTCAGCGCTGATTTCGTGCGGCATTACGAAGGGCGCCTGCTCAACATCCACCCTTCCCTGCTGCCCAAGTACAAAGGCCTGCACACCCATCAACGCGCCCTCGACGCCGGCGACCGCGAGCATGGCTGCAGCGTGCACTTTGTCACCGAGGAACTCGATGGCGGGCCTCTGGTCGTACAGGCAGTGGTTCCGGTAGAGTCGGATGACTCGGCGCAGACGCTTGCGCAACGGGTTCATACCCAGGAACACAGGATTTACCCGTTGGCTGTTCGCTGGTTTGCCGAGGGTCGGTTGATTCTTGGTGAACAGGGTGCATTATTGGATGGTCAGTTACTCGCGGCCAGCGGCCACTTGATTCGAACCTAGGAGATTTTATGCGTCGCGCCCTGCTCTTCGCTTTTGCGCTGTTCGCTCTGCCTGCCGTGCAAGCGGCGGACCTTCACCCCTTCTCCGTCAGCTACACCGCCGACTGGAAACAACTGCCCATGAGTGGTTCGGCTGAACGCAGCCTGACCAAGAACGGCGACGGCACCTGGACCTTGAACTTCAAGGCCTCGATGATGATCGCCAGCCTGACCGAAACCAGCGTGATCCTGTTCGACAAGGACACCCTGCAACCCAAGAGCTACAGCTTCGAGCGCGGCGGTTTGGGCAAGGCGAAGAAGATCAACCTGGATTTCGACCAGGCGACCAAGAAGATCACCGGCTTTGAAAACAAGGACCCGGTCAACGTCACCCTCGAAAGCGGCATGCTCGACAAGTCCACCTATCAACTCGCCCTTCAGCGCGATGTGGCTGCCGGCAAGAAAAGCATGAGCTACCGAGTGGCCGAAGGTACGGATGTGGATACCTATGACTTCCGCGTCATGGGCCCGGAAAAGGTCCAGACCAAGGTAGGCTCCATCGACGCGATCAAGGTTGAACGCGTGCGTGATCCATCCCAGAGCAAGCGCATCACGCAGATGTGGTTTGCCAAGGACCAGGGTGGCATTCTGGTTGCCTTGCGCCAGGTTGAAACGGATGGCAAGGAATACAACATCATGCTGCAGGATGGCACCGTTGACGGTAAGGCTGTCAAAGGGAGCTGAACGCCCTGATGAGTTAAAAAGAGCCTCGCTGAATGCGGGGCTTTTTTTTGCCTGCAGGTTCTGCTTTTAAGCCTCCACCGCTATCGGGAGCAAGCCCCCTCCCACACTTGGAATGCATTTCAAAATGTGGGAGGGGGCTTGCTCCCGATGGCATTGGCGGGGGCAACACAACCTCCAAAGCCCTGCCACAACATGAAACTTTTGTCATAAAACCCCCACCACTGCGACCCAATGCCACGGTTTACGCGGCCTGCAGGAATGTTGCGTTTCCCGCAATAAATTGTTGCGCGCAAAACCAGTTTACTTAGCAAGCTAACAAACCATATAACAAAGGCCTGCGACGACTTGCCGCAGATCAACCAGAGATTGGAGCAAGCAGATGACTGTAAAAGTAACTGAACGCGACGATGAACATATGTCCCATGAAGCGATAGGCCACGGGATTCACATCTGGGACGTACATCAACAAGATTTGCTGGTCGGCATGTTCCACAACGAGAGCGATGCCCACAATTATAAAAACGAACTTGAATCGCTTGAAATGAGACGCCAGGCAGAAGGCTCCTGAAACCCTGACATCGCGTAGACGCCCCGGCCCACGCAGCCAGGCCGCCTACACACAGAAACCCCGCCTTTTTGAGCGGGGTTTTTCGTTTTATAAAGTGGCCGCTTTCCTCTGCATCCCTACGACGGTATAAAAACGTAACAACAAATAGACAATTGGTAATGATTCTCGATAGTATCGCTCCGCTTTTCACTCGGCCCCACGAAAACGGAGTTTGACCTCATGCATGGACACCTCACCACACCGGAACAATCGCTGCTTGGCCGCTGGGGTGAAGCGCTGGCCACTCGTCAATTCCAGGCCAGGCACATCACCCTTCAGACACTGGTCGCCACCTTGGCGCCCGCCTGCGAACGAAGTTTTCAACGCCTGATCCAGGCCCTGTTTCGTGAAGGCCTGCTCGATCCCAACACCCTCAGTTATGACGAACACGACCACTGCTGGCTGGTGCTGCCCGACCAGAGCCGCCTGCGCTTTGAGCACCTGCGCCCCGGCCGCATGGCCAGTTGGGATTTGCGAGGCAAGGTCAGCGTCCTGCGGGTTGGGCAGCCCGAACAGACCCTCCAGTTCCCGTCGCAGTTGCTGACCTTACTGAACACCCGCCTCGAATCGCCTGCCGCCCCAGAGGTACTGGACCGCCTCAACACAGAGATCGACGACAGCTTCATCAACGACACCCTGTGCCTGGCCTTCCACGCGCAATGGACGCTCGAGCTGCACGCCTCGATGGACCCCGTGCATCAGCACAACCTGCTCAGCTACCTCAAGCACGATCCAGAGGCTGGCAACCCGACGTCAGTGCTTGAGCAATGGGGCACGCTTGGCCATCCCTGGCACCCCAACTACAAGACCAAGCTGGGTTTGGCGACAGACCAGGTGATCGAATTCTCGCCTGAGTTCGAAGCGCGTTTCCCGGTATTGCTGTGTGCGCTGCACCGCCAGTACGCCCATGTCGAAAGCCTGGCCGGCACGGCGGATTACTGGCAGTGGTGGCAGGGCCACTTCCCGCAAGCGGCTCGCCAATTGACGGCGCACCTGACCGCACAGGGCCTTGAGGCCAGCGATTATTTGCCGCTGCCTGCCCACCCTTGGCAAGCTCGCCAGGAGCTACCGCAGCTGTTCGCCAATGAAATCGGCGACCAGCTGTTGGTGCTCACCGATATCGTTGCATTCACGGCCCACCCGACCATGTCGTTCCGCACCGTTTTGCCTGAGGGCCGCAGCGATGCGCCCATGGTCAAGCTTCCGGTTTCGCTGCGCCTGACCAGCGTGCAGCGCACGGTGTCGCCACGCTCGGCGCGTATGGGGCCGCGGATCAGCCATCTACTGCAGACCATCCTGGCCCGTGAGGCCGGGCTGCAGAACATCCTCAGCATCGTCCCCGAGCGCCTGGGCGTGCATTTCAAGCCACAGCCGGTGAATGACGAGCACTCCCGCCACCTGGCGGTGCTTTATCGCGACAACCCGCAGAGCCTGCTCCAAACCGGGGAAATGGCCGTCCCGGTGGGCAGCCTGTTTGCCACCGACCAGCATGGGCAGCCGTTGCTGAGGCAGTGGGTCCGCCTGAGCCAAGGCGCCGACGATGCACAGGCCCTCTGTGCGTTTTTCAAGGACTACGCATCCATTGCCGTGCCGGCCCTGCTGGGCATGTACCTGCGTTATGGCGTGGCCTTCGAGGCCCATCAGCAGAATTCCTTTATGGTCATGGATGCGGACGGGCAAGTCAGCCGCCTGCTGTTGCGCGATTTCGGCGATATCCGGATCGACCGCAAAACCTTGCACGCCCAAGGTCTGGATATCGAACTGCATGATCCGAAAATGACCTTGTACGACGATGCCGGTTTCGTGCGCGACAAGTTGCTGCACACAGTGTTCATGTGCCACTTGGGCGAGCTGGTATTGCTCGGCGCGCGCCACTTCGAGGTTTCCCAGGCGCTGTTGTGGGATGAACTGTCAGCGCAGGTCAGCCAGTGCTTCGATGATGTGCGCAGCGAGGTCGACCCTCAGCGCTGGCTGACCGAACGTGCCGCGCTGCTGGAACAGGACTGGCCGGCCAAGTCGTTCATGCGCATGCGACTGATGGAAAGCCATGCCGATATCGTCGGGCGCCTGCCCAACCCGCTGAGTAGCGCCGCCAATGTCGGCTAACAGCACGGCGCTGCGCTTGCTGGTGGTGATTCAGCTGGTGTCGATGGGCGCCATGGAAATGAGCGGCCCTTTCTGGCCATTGCAAATCCAGAAGCTGCTTGGCGCCGCGAACGCCCAGTACACCGGCCTGCTGTCTGCGCTGGTGTATGCCGGGCCGATGATGGCGGCGATGGTGCTTACGCCCATGTGGGGGCGCCTGGGTGATCGTACCGGGCACAAGCCGATGATCATCCGCGCGCTGCTGGCGCTGGCGATATGCCAGGCGCTGGCCGCCATCACCTACGATCCCTGGCTGCTGGTGGCGATCCGGGTGGCGCAGGGTGCGCTGGCCGGCTTTATTGCGGCCGCGCAGGCCTATGCGCTGGCCTACTGCGGCGATGGCGGTCGCGGGCATATCCTAGCGCGGCTGCAATCCGCCACCGCCGTGGGCTCCCTGGCCGGGCCGGTGTTGGGCGGCTGGCTGATGGACATATCCGGTTTCGCATTGCTGTGCTACAGCGCCACCGCAGTCTGCCTGTTGTGCGCAATAATCAGCGCCTTCTTACCCAACGACTCACCACGATCGAGACCCGCGCGCACCTCGACGCCCGCCGCACTCCCCAAAGGCTGGCTCGGCGCGATGCTGGGGATCATCGTCTTGATCCAAGCAGCCAAGATGATGCCGCAACCGTTCTACGCCTTATATGTTGCCGATGTTCTGCATGCGCCCGCGTGGCTGATCGGCGCCAGCTATGCCGCCAGCGCATTGACCCTGGCGCTGTCCGCGCCGTTGTGGGGCCGCCTGTTTGACCGACATCAACCTGCACACACGCTGCGCATCATTGAGTGGGTCACCTGGGCCTGCGCCTTCACACTGGCCTTCACGGCATTGGCGAATGAATGGTTTGGCTTCCTCGCCAGCCGGCTGCTGTGGGGCGTGTGGCAAGGCGCGCTGTTGCCCGTGGCCTACACGCTGATCGCCAACACCGTTGCACCCAGCCAGCAGGGGTTCGCCCTGGGCCTGGGCAACAGCGCCGCCAAGGCCGGCGCGTTGTGCGGCGCGCTGCTGGGTGGCATCGGCATGGCCATGGTGGGCCTGGCGCACAGCTTCTGGCTGGTCGCGCTGACGTATGCCCTGGCTGCGCTGGGCATCCGCGCCATTCGTTCGCTCACCCGAACACCTGAGACGTCCGTTTTTTCTGTCACTACTTCTAATAACTCAAAGGCAAGGTCATGAACACATCACAATGGGCCCTTCTGCTGCCCCTGCTCGGGTCGATCAGTGCGCCCGTCTGGGCCGATCAAACTGAAGAAACGCCGGCGACCAGCCTGCAACTACAGCCGACGGTGGTCTCGGCCACGCGCAGTGAAACCAGCATTGCGGCGATCCCGGGCTCGGTGCAGGTCATCAATGAAGAACAGATCCGCCAGCAGACCTCGGCAGGACGCCGGGTTGCCGATATTCTCGGGCAACTGGTCCCCGGCATCGCGCCCTCCAGCGGCGGCATGAGCAACTTCGGCCAGACGCTTCGCGGGCGCAATACGCTGATCCTGATCGACGGGGTTTCCCAGAACGCCACGCGTGACAACTTCCGCCAGCTCAATAGCGTGGCACCGGAAAGCATCGAGCGCATCGAAGTGATTTCCGGCGCCAGCAGCGTTTATGGCGCCGGCGCATCGGGCGGCATCATCAACATCATCACCAAGCGCAACAAAGGTGAAGACCTGGCCTTCAGCAGCAAGATCGGCATGACCGCCGGTGACAACCTCAGCCGCAAAGGCTTTTCCTACCAGGCATTCCAGAGCGCAACAGGCCGCCAGGGCCCGCTGGACTGGTATGTGTCGGGCAACGCCGTGCAACGCAACGACCAGTTCGACGGTAACGGCAAGCGCATTCCCCAGGACACGTCCCAGGGCAGCAACATGGACACCGACACCTACGACCTGCAAGGTCGCTTCGGCTACGAGCTGGATGACGACAAAAAGCTCAGCCTGTCGCTGCAGGACTACAAAGACGAACAAGACACCCGCTACACCAAGAACCCACGCATTACCAGCGAGGCCGTCGCGGTGAAAGGCCTGGACCTGGACGACCAGCCGTCCACCCACAACCAGGCGGTCAACCTCAATTACGCCGACAAGGACTTCTACGGCCAGGGCTTGCAGGTCGAAAGTTACTGGCGCCGCGCCGATGCGCTGTTCTTCCCGGACTTGTCCCGGGGCCGAGCCGGGGTGTCGGACAACAACAGCGTGCAAGATGTGTACGGCCTGCGCGCCGCGATCGACACGCAAATGCCGGACATCGGCCCGGCGACCGGCAACCTGGTCTGGGGGGCCGACTATGATCATGAAACCTCGCGCCAACGCGGCGACCAATACCGGGTCAACGGCCTGACGTACACCAAGACCGGTACCACCTTCGAGCTGGGCCCGGACATCCAGACCACCACCAAGGCGATCTTCGGCCAACTGTCCTATGACATCGGCGACTGGACCCTGCGCGGTGGCGTGCGCCGTGAATGGATCGAGAGCAAGGTCGACGACAGCATCGCCTATGGCGAAATCGTTCAGACCGGCAACCGCGCGACACTGCCGGGCGGCACCCTCAAGTATGACGACACCCTCTACAACCTCGGCGCGGTGTACCACCTGAGTGAAAACCAGGATGTGTTCGCCAACTTCAGCCAGGGCTTTTCACTGCCGGATATCCAGCGCTTCCTGCGTGACGTCAACAGCACGTACAACATTCAAGACCTCAATGCCCAGGCGTTGAAGGTCAACAGCTATGAACTGGGCTGGCGTGGCAACTGGGACAAGTGGCTGGCCAATGTCACGGCGTATGAAAACACCTCGGATGTGACGCAGTTCTATGATGCCAATGACCGTGTGCTACGCCTGATCAACCAGAAAGAACGCGTGCGCGGTATCGAAACCAGCCTGACGTATAACGTCACCGACCAGTGGTCGGTCGGCGGCACGTACGCCTATTCCAAAGGCGAGACCCAGCAGAACGGCAAATGGATCGACCTGCCCGCCACCCGCATCTCCCCGGCCAAGACCACCGCGTTTGTCGGCTACGACCGTGGCGACTACAGCCTGCGCCTGCAGGGCATGCGCCTGGCCAACTATGACGCCGCGTTCAAGGACAACAACGGGCGCGATATCCAGGGCTACACGCTGGTGGACCTGCTGGGTTCGGTAAGGCTGCCGGTGGGGCGTCTCGAAGGTGCGGTGTACAACCTCACCGACCGCAACTACCAGAACATGTTCGCCCAGGCCAACGCCCGCGCGCCGTACCCGAATGCCGAAGGTCGTACCTTCAGCTTGAGCTACGCAGTGGATTGGTAACAGGCTGGCGCGGCACGGTAAAAACACAAACCCCGCCTTTTGGCGGGGTTTGTTGTTTTCAGCGGTTTACCACATCAGGTCATCCGGGATCTGGTAGGCGGCGTACGGATCATCCTCATCCGGCACCTGGCTTTCGGTCAGGATATTGAGCTGCACGATACGCTCCGGCGCGCGCTCCTGGATCTTCAGCGCGGCTTCGCGCGGGATCACCTCGTAGCCGCCGCCGTGATGCACGATGGCCAGGGAGCCGTTGCTCAACTTGTTACGCATCAGCGTGTTGACCGACAGGCGCTTGACCTTCTTGTCATCCACGAAGTTGTAGTAGTCCTCGGTGGTCAGCTTGGGCAGGCGCGAGGTTTCGATCAGTTGCTTGACCTGGGCCGTGCGGGCCTTGGCCTCGGCTTTTTCCTGCTGCTGACGGTTCAGCTCCTGGTCGCGCTTGACCTTCTCGGCATGCGCCTCGGCCGCCAGGCGCGCCTGGGTGTCATCGACCTCGGCCTGACCCTTGTGGACCAGCCGCTGCTGTTTCTGCTTCTCTTTGCCGACCTGCTTGGCCTGCTTTTGGTTGACCAGACCTGCTTTGAGCAACTGGTCGCGAAGGGAAAGGCTCATGGTGCTTACTCACTTAGGCAACTGCTCAACCGCAGCTGAAAACATTCTTTTCCTGGCGTTTGGCTTCGCCCCACAGGGCGTCCAACGTTTCGAGGGTGCAATCTTCTATGGGTTGATGCGTCTCGCGCAATGCCTGTTCGATAAATCGGAACCGTCGCTCGAACTTGGCATTGGCGCCACGCAACGCGGTTTCCGGGTCGACCTTGAGGTGACGGGCCAGATTGACCGCGGCAAACAGCAGGTCACCGACTTCATCGGCAATGGCTTCCGAATCGTTATCGGCCATGGCTTCGAGCACTTCATCCAGCTCTTCGCGCACGTTATCCACCACCGGCAACGCCGACGGCCAGTCGAAACCCACCTGGCTGGCGCGCTTCTGCAGCTTGGCGGCACGGGACAGCGATGGCAAGGCAGTGGGCACGTCATCGAGCAGGGACAATTGCTCGGGTGCGTCGGACTTTTCCGCGCGCTCCTCGGCCTTGATCTGCTCCCAACGCTGCTTGACCTGCTCTTCGCTCAGCTGAGGAATATCCAGCGGTGCATACAGGTCGCCGGTCGGGAACACGTGGGGATGACGGCGGATCAGCTTGCGGGTGATGCTGTCGATCACCCCGGCAAATTCGAAGCGCCCTTCTTCCCGCGCCAGCTGGCTGTAATACACCACCTGGAACAACAGGTCGCCCAACTCGCCTTGCAGATGATCGAAGTCGCCACGCTCGATGGCGTCGGCCACTTCGTAGGCCTCTTCCAGGGTATGCGGCACGATAGTGGCGTAGGTTTGCTTGATGTCCCATGGGCAGCCGTATTGCGGATCGCGCAGGCGGCTCATGAGGTGCAGCAGGTCTTCAAGTGAATACATCAGTCTCTTTCCGCTGAAGATCAAATGTGGGAGGGGCGGTGCGACGATTCGACTTGCCCCCGATTGCAATGGGTCAGTCAATAAAGGTGCCAACTGACCCTCCCTCATCGGGGGCAAGCCCCCTCCCACATTTTAAACCGCGTTCATGGAGTGCGATTACGCCGCGTCTCAATGATGTTCGGCAACTGCGATATCCGCCCCAGCAACCGCCCCAGCGCGTCCAGCCCCGGAATCTCGATGGTCAGGGACATCAACGCGGTGTTGTCCTCTTTATTCGAGCGGGTGTTGACCGCCAGCACGTTGATCCGCTCATTGAGCAGCACCTGCGAGACGTCGCGCAGCAGACCGGAGCGGTCGTAGGCACGGATGATGATGTCCACCGGGTACGTGAGCACCGGCACCGGGCCCCAGCTGACCTGGATGATCCGCTCCGGTTCGCGCCCGCCCAGCTGCAGCACCGAGGCGCAGTCCTGGCGGTGAATGCTCACCCCGCGTCCCTGGGTGATGTAGCCGACGATGGCGTCGCCCGGCAACGGCTGGCAGCAGCCGGCCATTTGCGTCATCAGGTTGCCCACGCCCTGGATCTGGATATCGCCACGTTTGCCGGGCTTGTAGCCGGTGGCCTTGCGCGGGATCAGTTCCAGCTGTTCGTTGCCGCGCTCCGGCTCCACCAGTTGCTGGGCCAGGTTGACCAGCTGGGCCAGGCGCAAATCGCCGGCACCGAGGGCGGCGAACATGTCTTCGGCGATCTTCATGTTGGCCTTTTCGGCCAGCTTGTCGAAATCCACCTGGGGCAGGCCCAGGCGCGCCAGTTCGCGCTCGAGCAAGGTCTTGCCGGCGGCGACGTTCTGGTCGCGGGCCTGCAGTTTGAACCAGTGCACGATCTTCGCCCGCGCCCGCGAGGTGGTGATGTAACCCAGGTTCGGGTTCAGCCAGTCGCGGCTCGGCGTGCCATGCTTGCTGGTGATGATCTCGACCTGCTCACCGGTTTGCAGGCTGTAGTTGAGCGGCACGATGCGCCCGTTGATCTTGGCGCCCCGGCAGTTGTGGCCGATTTCGGTGTGCACGCGGTAAGCGAAGTCCAGTGGCGTGGCGCCCTTGGGCAAATCGATGGCGTGGCCGTCGGGGGTGAAGATGTAGACCCGGTCCGGTTCGATATCCACGCGCAACTGTTCGGCCAGGCCGCCGATGTCGCCGAGTTCTTCGTGCCATTCCAGCACTTGGCGCAACCAGGAGATTTTCTCTTCGTACTGGTTGGAACCGGCCTTGACGTCGGTGCCCTTGTAACGCCAGTGCGCGCAAACGCCCAACTCCGCCTCTTCGTGCATGGCGTGGGTGCGGATCTGCACTTCCAACACCTTGCCTTCAGGGCCGATCACCGCCGTGTGCAGCGAGCGGTAGCCGTTTTCCTTGGGGTTGGCGATGTAGTCGTCGAACTCTTTGGGAATATGCCGCCACAGGGTATGCACGATACCCAGCGCGGTGTAGCAATCGCGCATTTCCGGCACCAGCACACGCACGGCGCGTACGTCGTAGATCTGGCTGAACGCCAGGCCCTTGCGCTGCATTTTGCGCCAGATCGAATAGATGTGCTTGGCGCGGCCGCTGATGTCGGCATCGACGCCGGTGGCCTGCAACTCGGCGCGCAACTGGCCCATAACGTCGCTGATAAAGCGCTCGCGGTCGAGCCGCCGCTCGTGCAGCAGCGTGGCGATCTGTTTGTATTGATCGGGTTCGAGGTAGCGGAAGGACAGGTCCTCCAGCTCCCATTTGATATGACCGATACCCAGGCGGTGCGCCAGCGGCGCGTAGATGTCGAAGACCTCGCGGGCGACGCGGTTGCGCTTCTCGTCATCGGCGGTTTTCACCGCACGGATAGCGCAGGTACGTTCGGCCAGCTTGATCAGCGCGACGCGCACGTCGTCGACCATCGCTACCAGCATTTTGCGCAGGTTTTCCACCTGGCCCTGGGTGCCCAGCACCATCGATTGGCGCGGGCTGAGGCTGGCACTGATGGCCGCCATGCGCAGCACGCCGTCGATCAGCTTGGCCACCACGGCGCCGAAACGCTGGCCGACGGTCGGCAACGGGATATGCCCTTCACGCACACCGCGATAGAGCACGGCGGCGATCAGCGAATCCTGGTCCAGCTTGAGATCGGCAAGGATCTCGGCGATTTCCAACCCGGTACGAAAGCTCGACGTGCCTTCCGCCCACAGGTTCTTGGCCGCATTGTCCTGTTGTTCAGACTCACGAGCGAACTCGCAGGCTGCTTTCAAGGCTTCACGGTCCAGTGCCGGGTCGACACTGACGGCATGATCCAGCCATGCCTCGAGATTGATACTGCCGTCGGTGTTGATCGGCTGGTGTGCTCTCACCTGTACCATCTTGCTTACCTTCCCTACGACGCACCTTGGATGCGCCAAAAATCATCGCCGACCTTGCTGCAGACTCCCTGGCATTCACGGCCCTGGAGACTGCAGGCCAGTCGGATTAAACGGGCATCCTAGCCCGCTTCAAATAACGCCATGGCCTCGACATGCGCTGTCTGCGGAAACATGTCGAGGATCCCGGCACGCTTTAGCCGGTAACCTTGCTTGACCAACTCAACCGTGTCCCGCGCCAGCGTAGCGGGATTGCAGGACACATACACCAGGCGCCTGGCTCCCAGGGCGGCCAGTTTGCGCACAACCTCCTGGGCACCATCGCGGGGTGGGTCCAAGAGTACCGCAGAAAAGCCCTGTTTGGCCCATTCCGCGTCGGTCAGGGGCTGGGACAAATCGGCCTGAAAAAACTGCACATTATGCAAATTATTGCTGATGGCATTCTCTGCAGCGCGCTCCACCATAGCCTGAACGCCTTCCACCGCAACGACTTCGCGGACCTGCCTGGCCAGTGGCAGGGCAAAATTGCCCAGCCCGCAAAACAGGTCTAGCACCCGCTCATCGGGTTGCGGCGCCAACCATTGCAGGGCCTGGGCGACCATCGCCTCGTTGACCCCGGCGTTGACCTGCACAAAATCGCCCGGCCGGTAAGCCAGCTCCAAATCCCACGCCTCAAGGCGGAAACCGAGCGCCCTGCCCGGCTCGACCGGTTGCGGCGGCCCCTCGCCCTGCAGCCACAACTGGGCGTCATGGAAGCTGCAAAATTCCTGCAGTACCTGCATGTCCGCGTCAGACAGCGGTGCCATATGTCGAAGCAACACGGCGATGGACGAGCCGCTGAACAGCTCCACATGCCCCAACGCCTGAGGTTTGCTCAAGCGGCGCAGCATGTTCGGCAGACGCTGCATGATCGGGTGCAAGGCCTGTACCAGTACCGGGCAATCATCGATGGCGACGATGTCCTGGCTGGCCACGGCGCGGAAACCCACCTCGAGTTTTTTCGCCTTGGCATCCCAGCGCACGGCCACGCGGGCACGACGGCGGTAGCCGAATTCCGGCCCGCTCAGGGGCGCGGCCCACTCTTGTGGTTCGACACCGGCCACGCGCGACAATTGCTCGGCGAGCATGCGCTGTTTCAGGGCAAGCTGTTCGTCGTGAGGCAAGTGCTGCACGCTGCAGCCGCCACAGCGGCCAACGTGGGCGCAGGGAGCCGGGCGGCGCAGTTCGCTGGCCTTGAACACCCGCTCGGTGCGCGCCTCGACCACCTTGCCGTGGGCGCCGAGCACCCGCGCTTCCACCTCTTCGCCGGCCAGCGCACCGTTGACGAACCAGGTGCGGCCTTCGAAGAACACGATGCCGCGACCGTCGTTGGCCAGGCGCTCGATAGTCAGGCGCTGCTTCTTGCCCACGGGAATCTGCGGGGCCCGGCTGCCGCCCGTCGGTTGGAAGCGCAGGCCTCTCTCGTGCTTGGCCATCAGTTGGGTTCGTCGAAGATGCCGGTCGACAGGTAACGGTCGCCTCGGTCACAGATGATCGCGACGATCACCGCGTTTTCGACTTCCCTGGACAAGCGCAACATACCGGCCACGGCGCCGCCGGACGACACGCCGCAGAAGATGCCTTCTTCACGCGCCAGGCGCCGGGTGGTGTCCTCGGCTTCGCGCTGGGCCATGTCGATGATGCGGTCCACGCGCGTGGCGTTGTAGATCTTCGGCAAGTACTCTTCGGGCCAGCGCCGGATACCGGGGATGGCCGCGCCTTCCATCGGCTGCAGGCCGACGATCTGAATCGCCGGGTTCTGCTCCTTGAGGTAGCGCGAGTTGCCCATGATGGTGCCGGTGGTGCCCATGGAGCTGACGAAATGGGTGATGGTGCCCTGGGTCTGACGCCAGATTTCCGGGCCGGTGCTGGTGTAATGCGCTTCGGGGTTATCCCCGTTGGCGAACTGGTCCAGCACAACGCCACGGCCTTCGGCGGCCATGCGTTCGGCGAGGTCGCGGGCGCCTTCCATGCCTTCTTCCTGGGTGACCAGCACCAGTTCGGCACCATAGGCGGTCATCGCCGCCTTGCGCTCGGCGCTGCCGTTGTCGGGCATGATCAGCACCATCTTGTAACCCTTGATCGCGGCGGCCATGGCCAGGGCGATCCCGGTATTACCCGAGGTGGCTTCGATCAGCGTGTCGCCCGGCTTGATCTGCCCGCGCAGTTCGGCGCGGGTGATCATCGACAACGCCGGGCGGTCCTTGACGGAACCGGCGGGGTTGTTGCCTTCAAGCTTGAGCAACAAGGTATTGCTGGTTTCACCCGCCATGCGTTGCAAGCGGACCAGGGGAGTATTGCCGACGCAATCGGCGATTGTAGGGTACTGCAAGGTCATGGCGTATTCGCAATCCAGACTGCGGGGCGCACATCATACCGGGAAAGGTCGGCGCGCCATATCACGCAAAGTGCGGTGCTTATGGCTTATAGGAATAAGGCAGAGGTGTAGTGCCTATGAGGGCGCCATCGGGGGCAAGCCCCCTCCCACAGTTGATCGCGTTCCAACATGAGAATGCGGTCGAATGTGGGAGGGGGCTTGCCCCCGATGGCCATAGATATCTACACAACTTTGGCGTAGCCCTGAACCTGTGGCGAGGGAGCTTGCTCCCGTGGCGACCTGGCGGCCTATAGCTATCTGACTGATGCCGCGCGATCCAAATGTGGGAGGGGCGGTGCGACGATTCGACTTGCCCCCGATGGCGGCCTGACAGCCGACCAGGATGCTGGATCAGGGCGAGTACATATCCGTTGCTGCGGTAACGGCTGCTATGGGTTCCGCCCTTACGGCGTCTCACTTTTGAAAAGCGCAAAAGTAAGCAAAACGCTCTTGCCCCACCACTCGGCACCTCGCTTAGGCTCGGTGTGCCCGTAATCCGACAGTGATTTGGGGGGCCGCCGCCACGCGCCATCCATGGCGCGGGGCGGCTAAACCGGCATCCCTGCCGGTTTACCCCCCAAATCACTATCGGATTGCGGCCAGCGTGGTTTAACGGGGCGCCTAGATCAAAAGCAAGATCGAGAGCGGCTCGCTTCGCATCGTGGCTACCGTAGGCTGCTACAAAATTGTGTAGATACCTATGCCCCGATGGCCGCACCTCGATAACCGGCCGGGCTCTAATCCCCACCGCCATGATTTCTTTGAAAAACCTCTTCCCCCATCGCCGCAATCTGCCCCTCGATCAATGCTTCAAAGGGTTTCAACAGCGGCTCAAACGATGTCGGCGCTTCCAGTACCTGCAACGCTTGCACGACCGCTTCGACCGTCGACAAGGCTCCAGGCCCCGGCGCCTTGCGCAAGCGATACCGGGAGACGCCGCCGTTGGCCAGCGTCACCCGAGGCAACGCTGCCAGCAACGGGTTGAGGTGCAGCAACTTGCGCGCCTTGCGCCAGGTGCCGTCGGGCACCACCAGTAGCAGCGGCTGATCACCTGGCGTATAGGCTTGCAAAGGCTGCGCATCATCGCCCGGGAACAGCAGGCGCGCCTGATAACCGGGCGGGCTCAACAACGTCTCCAGATCATCGAACACCTCCCCCACCACCAACTGCGCATTGCTGAGCCCCAACGCCGCCAATCGCGCAGTATTGAGCGCATGGTTGACCTCGCTCGGATGCTGCAACAGCAGCACGCGGGTGCGACTGTCGAGGCTGGGGATCAGCGAGCACAAACAGTGGCTGAGAGGTCTCAGGCAACGGGAACACTGGGGTCTGGACATGGTTTTCAGGCCTGGTTGAGCTGGGCTTTGAGTAAATCGCGGAAGGTCTGGATCAGCGGCTCGCGGCTGCGCCCCCGACGCATGATCATCGAAAACGGCGCCTGGTAGCCAAAGGTCGCCGGCAGCAGCACGCGCAGGTCGCCCTTGTCGGCCCAGGCTTGCGCGTAGTGCTCGGGTAAATAGCCGATGTAGGCGCCAGACAGCACCAGGATCAGTTGCGCCTCCATGCTTTCCACCGTCGCGGCGCTGTGCTTGAAGCCATGGCGCGCCAGTTCGGCCTGGCTCCAGTAGCCGCGCCCGACCATGCGCTGCTGGGTGATGACCTGCTCGGGGATGCGCCGCTCGTTGAACAACGGGTGCCGGGTGCTGCAATACAGCCAGTGCTGCTCGCGGTACAACGGCATATAGATCAGCCCGCTCATGCGGTTGGAGAATGCGCCGATGGCCAGGTCCAGGCGATTGTCCTGCACCCCAAGTTGCAGTTCATAAGGGCTCAACACCGACAGATGCAAATGTACCGCCGGATGTTCGAGGCTGTAGGCGCCAATCACCTCGGCGAACGGCAGGGCTTTATCGCTGACGGTGGAGTCGAGCACACCGAGCTTGAGGGTGCCGCGCAACTCGCCCTTCAACGCGGCGGCATATTGCTCGAAGCCTTCCAGCTCGGCCAATAAACGCAAGGTTTCCTGATGAAACAGCTCGCCCTTGCTGGTCAGGCTGAAGCCGCCCCGCCCGCGGTGGCACAGCACCAGGCCCAGCGCCGCTTCCAGCTGGCTCATGTAGGTGCTGATGGCTGACGTCGACAGGTTGAGTTCGTGCTGGGCATTGGCGAACCCCTGGTGGCGCACGACGCTGACGAAGATGCGCAGGAGTTTCAGGTCGGGCAAGGCGTTGGCCATGGGTTCTCCGGATTCAGCTCAAGCAGCGCAGTCTACCCCAGGCTTTAGTTTAGAAAAATCTGAACTAAGTATTTGCCCGTGGCGATTCTTTCGTTTCCATGTATTTCGCAGAATCGGCCCCCAGATAACCACAACAACGATGAGGCAATCCCGTGGACAAGATTTTCCACCAACCACTGGGCGGCAACGAAATGCCGCGCTTCGCCGGCATCGCCACCATGATGCGCCTGCCCCACCTGCAAACGGCCAAGGGCCTGGACGCCGCGTTTGTCGGCGTGCCCCTGGACATCGGCACCTCGCTGCGCGCCGGTACCCGCTTCGGCCCGCGTGAAATCCGCGCCGAATCGGTGATGATCCGCCCGTACAACATGGCCACCGGTGCGGCGCCGTTCGATTCGCTGTCGGTTGCAGACATCGGCGATGTGGCGATCAACACCTTCAACCTGCTCGACGCCGTGCGCATCATCGAAGAGGCCTACGATGAAATCCTCGAGCACGACGTCATTCCCCTGACCCTGGGCGGCGACCACACCATCACCCTGCCGATCCTGCGGGCCATCCACAAGAAACACGGCAAGGTCGGGCTGGTGCACATCGATGCCCACGCCGACGTCAACGACCATATGTTCGGCGAAAAAATCGCCCACGGCACCACCTTCCGCCGCGCCGTGGAAGAGGGTTTGCTCGATTGCGACCGGGTGGTGCAGATCGGCCTGCGCGCCCAGGGCTACACCGCTGAAGACTTCAACTGGAGCCGCAAACAGGGCTTTCGTGTGGTTCAGGCGGAAGAATGCTGGCACCACTCCCTCGCGCCGTTGATGGCCGAAGTGCGCGAAAAAGTCGGCGGCGGGCCGGTGTACCTGAGCTTTGACATCGACGGCATCGACCCGGCCTGGGCGCCTGGCACCGGCACCCCGGAAATCGGCGGGCTGACCACCATTCAGGCGATCGAGATTATCCGTGGCTGCCAGGGCCTGGACTTGATTGGTTGTGATTTGGTGGAAGTTTCGCCGCCCTACGACACCACCGGCAATACCTCACTGCTCGGCGCCAACCTGCTGTACGAGATGCTCTGCGTACTGCCCGGCGTGGCACATCGCTGATGGACGCGCAAGCGGTGCTAAAGGCAGCGGCCGCGCTGGTCTCGGCCTTCGCTCGCAACGACCGCGCCGCTTACTTCGGCGCGTTCACGGCCGATGCGAGTTTTGTGTTCCATACCCTCCCCCAGCCACTGCTCAGCCGCGATGCCTACCAGGCGTTGTGGGACTGCTGGCGCCGGGACGAGGGGTTCGAGGTGCTGTCGTGCACCTCAAGCAATGCCGTTGTCAGCCTGCACGGTGACGTGGCGATTTTCATGCATGACGTGGCCACCGAGCTGCGCATGAACGGGGAGCATCACTTCAGCCAGGAACGCGAGACCATCGTCTTCACACGGCAAGGGTCGCGCACAGAACAACAACAAGGCCTGTGGCTGGCCTGTCACGAACATTTGTCCGCTATGCCGGAAGGGCTGCCGCCCCCTTAGCCAATGTGATCGGAGCTGATCATGAATAATAAAAACAACCAAAACAGTATTCGCACCATAGAAACCAACGGGGTCGAACAGATTCCCGACCACGAACGCACCGCCGCCCCCAAGGATCTGTTCCGGCTGATCTTCGGCGGTGCCAATACCTTTGCCACCGCCGTGCTGGGCGCGTTCCCGGTGCTGTTCGGCCTGTCGTTCCAGGCCGGGGTCTGGGCGATTGTGCTGGGCGTGCTGGTGGGCGCGGTGATCCTGGCGCCCATGGGCCTGTTCGGGCCGATCAACGGTACCAACAACGCCGTGTCTTCCGGCGCGCATTTCGGCGTGCATGGGCGGATTGTCGGCTCGTTTCTGTCGTTGCTGACGGCGATTGCCTTCTTCTCACTGTCGGTGTGGAGTTCAGGCGATGCGCTGGTGGGTGGTGCGAAACGTCTGATCGGCCTGCCGGAATCCGACCTGACCCTGGGCCTGGCCTACGGCGTCTTCGCCCTTCTGGTGCTGACGGTGTGCATCTACGGGTTTCGCTTCATGTTGTGGGTCAACCGGATTGCGGTATGGGCCGCGAGCCTGTTGTTCCTGCTGGGGATCTTCGCCTTTGCGCCGGCCTTCGACAGCCAATTCGCCGGCAGCGTCGCCCTCGGCCAGAGCGGCTTCTGGGCGGCGTTTATCGGCGCCGCGCTGGTGGCGATGAGCAACCCGATTTCCTTCGGCGCGTTCCTCGGCGACTGGTCGCGCTACATCCCGCGCCACACCCCGAAGCGCCGGATCATGCTGGCGGTGGTCCTGGCTCAGGTTGCCACTTTGATTCCGTTCCTGTTCGGCCTGGCTACCGCGACCATCGTGGCGGTCAA
Organism: Pseudomonas sp. R4-34-07; assembly: GCF_003852375.1. Classification (NCBI taxonomy): domain Bacteria; kingdom Pseudomonadati; phylum Pseudomonadota; class Gammaproteobacteria; order Pseudomonadales; family Pseudomonadaceae; genus Pseudomonas; species Pseudomonas sp. R4-34-07. The sequence continues at coordinate 4,219,075 of NZ_CP027760.1, forward strand.
GGCACCGGACTACATCGCCAGCAACAACTATGTGGGCGGCTTGCTCGCGGTGGCACCGAGCTGGTTCTTCCTGCCGGTGTGCCTGATTGCGGTGATCGGCGGCATGTCCACCGGCACCACCTCGCTGTATGGCACCGGGCTGGACATGTCCAGCGTGTTTCCACGCCTGCTGTCACGGGTCAAGGCCACGCTGCTGATCGGGGTAATGTCGATTGCCTTCATCTTTATCGGACGTTTCGCCGCCAACCTGGTGCAGAGCGTGTCGACCTTCGCCGTGCTGATCATCACCTGCACCACCCCATGGATGGTGATGATGATCATCGGCCTGATCGTACGCCGAGGCTTTTATTGCCCGGATGACCTGCAGGTGTTCACCCGTGGCGAAACCGGCGGCCGCTACTGGTTCAGCCATGGCTGGAACTGGCGCGGGCTGGGGGCCTGGATCCCGAGCGCGCTGGTGGGCCTGTGCTTCGTCAACCTGCCGGGGCAGTTCGTCGGGCCGCTGGGCAACCTGGCCGAGGGCATCGACATCAGCTTGCCGGTAACGCTGGGCCTGGCCTCGGTGGTGTACCTGAGCCTGCTGCGGCTGTTTCCGGAACCGGCTGCCGTCTATGGGCCGACGTTTGTGGCGAGGGAGCTTGCTCCCGCTGGACTGCGAAGCGGTCCTGAAAAAGCCGGCTCCAGCTTCGCTGTCGAACGGGAGCAAGCTCCCTCGCCACAGCAAGCGCCTTCTGCACAATAAAAAATAATCGGAGACTCGCCGTCATGGCTTTGGATTTATTCGTCGTACTCGTCTACGCCGCCGGCATGCTCGTGCTCGGCTACTACGGCATGCGCCGCGCCAAGACCCACGAAGACTACCTGGTCGCCGGGCGCAACCTCGGCCCGTCTCTCTATATGGGCACCATGGCCGCCACGGTGCTGGGTGGTGCCTCTACCGTTGGCACCGTGCGCCTGGGATATGTGCACGGCATTTCCGGTTTTTGGCTGTGCGCCGCGCTGGGCACGGGGATCATTGCGCTGAACCTGTTCCTGGCCAAGCCGCTATTGAAACTGAAAATCTTCACCGTCACCCAGGTCCTGGAAAAACGCTACAACCCCATGGCGCGCCAAGCCAGCGCGGTGATCATGCTGACCTACGCGCTGATGGTCGTGGTGACCTCGATCCTGGCGATCGGCACCGTCCTGCAGGTGCTGTTCGGCCTGCCGTTCTGGATCTCGGTGCTGCTGGGCGGTGGCGTGGTCGTGGTGTATTCGACGATTGGCGGCATGTGGTCGCTGACCCTGACCGATATCGTGCAGTTCGTGATCAAGACCGTCGGGCTGATGTTCATCCTGCTGCCGATCTGCCTGTACCGCGTCGGCGGCTGGGACGAACTGGTGGCCAAGCTGCCGGCCTCGAGCTTCAGCTTCACCGCGATCGGCTGGGACACGATCATCACCTACTTCATGATCTACTTCTTCGGCATCCTGATCGGCCAGGACATCTGGCAGCGCGTATTCACTGCCCGTGACGAAAAAGTCGCCCAGTACGCAGGCACGTTCGCCGGCGTCTACTGCATTCTTTACGGCCTGGCGTGCGCATTGATCGGCATGGCCGCGCATGTGCTGATCCCGGACCTGGATAACGTCAACAACGCGTTCGCCGCCATCGTCAAAGCCTCCCTGCCGGACGGCATTCGTGGCCTGGTGATTGCCGCTGCCCTGGCGGCAATGATGTCAACCGCCAGCGCCGGGTTGCTCGCCGCCTCTACCGTGCTCACCGAAGACCTGCTGCCACGCGTGCGCGGTGGCAAACAGTCGAGCCTGGGCGTCAACCGCCTGTTCACCCTGCTGACCGGGATAGCGGTGCTGGGTATCGCACTGGTGGTGAACGATGTGATCAGCGCCCTGACCCTGGCCTACAACCTGTTGGTAGGCGGCATGCTGATCCCGCTGATCGGCGCGATTTTCTGGAAGCGTGCAACCACCTGCGGGGCGATCACCTCGATGACGCTGGGTTTCGTGACCGCGCTGGTATTCATGTTCAAGGATGGGCTGGACGCAAACACCCCGATTTACTACAGCCTCGCGGTGGCGTTGGTGAGTTTTGTGCTGGTGAGTGTGTTGTCGCGTAAACCGGGGGCGGTGGTGGCGGGGGCGGCTTGAGGTAAACAGCTTTAGAGCGGTTCCCTCAGCGGGTGCGACAGCGGATGTCGCACCGGTTTTTTATCATTCACCGTTCATGCGCTCTGGCCTGAATCGTTTCCTGAACCAAAGAGGCCCATACCAATCCCTGTGTGGTGCCCCCTGCATAGGTTCCCCCGGCCGCGATTTGATGGTGGGCGGACCAATACACTATCGACAGCCCATCTGAAGTACCCGGCCTGGCACATTCGATTATTTGCAGGTCGCCCTTTTCGACCGCATTGCGGTAGGACCGTGGAAAGTGCCGAGATACCGCGGCAAGGCACGCCTCGAGTACGTGTTCCTTATGCTCCAATGTCGATCCAGGCGCAACCTGCCCGCCGGAGATCAGAATGTAATCCCCGTCCAGGCGGCAATTCATGACCCCAATGGGTAAATCGTACTGCAGCTTGAGTCCGCACATTTCGGCCCCTTCATTATCTTTGGCGCACAGTTTGAAAAACCAGCCAATGACCGCGATGACATTGGGTTCCTCTACGCCCATGGCAGTGACGACAAAGTGATCTTTACTTAGCTCGGCAATTTGTACCGCATTAAGATATTGGGGCCGAAATTGAACCCCCGAACGCTGCAACAGCCGCTCTAACTCCCGCGTCAGATCATTAAACGCTACCTCATAACCCGATACTTCCACGGCCCGACCGACGCCAGGGACGCCATAACTTGCCTGGAATTGCCGTTGGCTGATCTCTGCGACTTCACTTCCCGGTTTACCGCTCGGCCAAGGCCTTCTTTGGATATCGCGTTGCTCGCGGATCGCGCCCTCTACCTCAGTGGCATCGTCCCTATAGGCTCTTACAATCCGCGCGCGTGCACAGGGTGCCAGCGATGGGTTATCGGCCAAAAGTTTTTCAAACAGTTCGATGCCTGCTCGATTGCACTCAACGGCCAGATGCTGGTTTCCTGACAACAGGAACGGGTTATGCAACGGTTTTGCCGTTGTCTCCGTCGCTGACAGATGACGCATGTTTACGTGCTTGTGACTGGCGCCGTCGCACTGCCGGTTGCCGCCGTACACGTCGACCTGATAATTCGCCAGGCGAAACATCACGGCTTGGAACAGGCCGTTAATCCCTCTACCGATGATCGATACGCGTGGCGCCTGGGGGTCTATCTGTTGAGAGGGGATCGTCAATGGCTGCGCAAGTTTGCGCCTGACGACGCCGCGCAAGGCCGTCAAGCTCAGTTGCATGGAGACCGCATAGTCCAGATCGCACTGGCAGCCTTCGGTAGTGGCCGCCTGCGCAGTCAGCGTCGCCGGGTTGCGCCATGTAGAGACACTGCAACCGAGCTTTTGCGTGCGCACTCGAAACGCGTCCAGTGTTACCGGCCCATAGTCCAATACAAGCTGGATGCCCTCGGCTTGCGCCAGGGTCTGCAAAGCGTCATCGCTGAAGACGTCCGGTTTGGCGACGCAAACCAGGCGGGCCTGCGGGTGCATACATTGAATAAGAGCGCGGTCAATGCGATGAGTAGAGTCATTCGTCAAAGACAAGCAGAGGGCGACTGCACTGGCCCCTCTCATCGCCTCCAACCAGTCCACCACAAATGACACTCGACTGCCTTGTACTACGTTCCTGTCAGGCGCCAGACGGTATCGGCTCAATACCTTGATTCGAACTTGCGGATCTCGTTCAAGCAGTAACTTGACGAGTTCCTGACCGACATTGCCATATCCCAGTACGCAGATGTCACGGGGTAGCGAACCGTCGGCGAGTGTCAGCCAGTGCACCATATAAGCCGCGACGTGCGGCGCGTTGACCCCAGGCGTGTTGACCACTTGAATGCCGCTGGATGCGCACAGATCCAGTTGCACCTTATCCAGACTCGTACCTCTGCGTATCAGATGGAGGTTTCCGAATGGGTGGGCTGTACGCCACAGGTCTATGACGTCTGCATCCATGGCCTGGTCCCCAACAACGATCGTTGATGGACGCAAAAGCCCGATCTGTGTGAGCAATGCCTGTTTGTTTATTGTCGGGGGGAGAAACACGATGTTGCTGGGAGCGTTAGCCTTCCAGGCTCTGGACACCGGCGCGATATGCAAAATGCTTTCAAGTGTGGCGATCAGGGATGCGGCGACTGGCGGAACGGAAGAGCGCGTCATAGCGTTGTCTCCAATAACTCTGACTTAGTCACGCCTCGCAGAGAGGCTTTCTAAAGTTTGGAGTTACGGAAGCAGGCGCTTTTCTATTCCGATAGCTTTATGGGTCGTTCCATAAGCGTTGCAACAGCCCATGAACCATGAGCATGGCTCCGTAACGGAATTCAACCTACGCTCATCCTGAAAAATGAGTAAGCCAGCCAATTCTGACGTACGAGTGGTCCAATTCCGACAGTTGAAAGTGAAGGAGCCAGGTGGCGTAACCGCTTTTCATACCTGACACAAACAAATGTGGGAGCGGACTCGCTCGCGAATGCGGTAAACCAGTCAACTATCTATCGACTGACTCACCGCATCGCGAGCAAGCCCGCTCCCACACGAATCCTGGGTTGGCTTGGGATCAGCGCCGACGAGGGCGGCGTTGCTCATCATCGGTACGAATCGGTACCGGCTGCAGCGGAGGCTCGATCAAGCCCAGCGCAACGCCAAGGTCATGGAGCCAGGTTTGAATTTTCTCTTTCATGATTTGCCCCCTTTGAGGGTAATGCGAGTAGGCGCCTGTTCTGTCGCCGTTTCCTACATTGATAGTAGCGCTAAGTCTTACGTATTGCTTGTGCGAAAGCACAACGAACTATTACTGAATGGATCTGGATCCTGTCGGATCGTTCAAGCAATTTCACGCCTGTCTTGCAAGCACTCTGCCCGGTCCGACTGCTGCAGCTCAATCCATGCATTGAGGTTAGCGCCGAGCATACCCTTTCGCCACATCAACCAGGTGGTAGCAGTGGCAAAAGGCCCAGTCAGCGGATGAACGGACACGCTGTCCTTGCCTGGCAGACTGTCGAGCATCGATTCAGACATCAACGCCACGCCGGAACCGGCGATGACACACGCGAGCATGCCTTGGTAAGACTCAATCTCGATGGCCCGGCCCATGGCCACGCGATCGTGGGAAAACCAGCTTTCCAGGCGGGTGCGATAAGCGCAGCTGCGGCGGAACGTGAATACCGAGCGGCCGGCGACGTCCTGGGGGCCGCGTACTGGCGGGTGGTCGGCTTCGCAAATGATCACCAGGCGCTCTTCGCACAGCGGCACGCCGTCCAGCGTGGCCAGGGCCAGCGGGCCATCCACCAGCGCCGCATCCAGCCGTCCGGTGATCAAGCCTTCCAGCAGCTCGCCGCTCGGCGCAGATTGCACCTGCAGGTTCACCCTCGGGTAGGCCTTGTGATAACGCGCCAACAGTTTCGGCAAGTGAATCGCTGCCGTGCTGTACATGCTGCCGAGTACAAAATCACCGGCCGGTTGCCCGCCCTGAACGGCGCCGTGGGCTTCGTCGTGCAGCGCCAGTAGACGGCTGCTGTAGTCCAACAGCACTTTACCCGCAGGAGACAGCTGCAAACGCTGGCGTTCCCGCACAAACAGCTCGACGCCGAGCTGTTCTTCCATCTGCTTGAGCCGAGTCGACAGGTTCGACGGCACGCGGTGCAGGCGCTCGGCGGCGCGGGTAATGGAGCCCTCCTCCGCCACCGCCTGGAAGATGCGCAGTTGACTGAACTCCATAACTTTCTCCAAAACTGAACAAGTTCATCACTATTATTCATTTTTACAGAAAGTCAATCCGCTTTAGCCTGACGGTCTTCGCTTTATTGCAGGACACCTGAACATGTCACCGCTGATTCGCTTAACCGCCAGCTTTGTCGCCCTGATGATGGCCATGGGCATCGGCCGCTTTGCCCTCACCCCGCAGATGCCGCATCTGCTCAGCGAAGGCCAGATCGACCTGACCGGCGCCGGACTGATCGCGGCCGCCAATTACCTGGGTTACTTCGTGGGTGCCGTGGACTCGATATTCGCTCGCAGTCATCATCATATTAAGGGGCGCTTGTACGGTGGCCTGTGGCTCTGCGTGCTGCTGACCCTGGCGTCATACTGGGCCCACGGGTTCTGGCCGCACCTGTTGCTGCGTTTCGGCACTGGTGTCGCCAGCGCCTGGGCCCTAGTGATGATCACCAGCCTGAGCCAGCCACTGGCGATTGCCGCTGGCAGGCCGCGCCTCGGAGCGCTGGTATTTGCGGGGCCGGGGGTGGGGATTTTGCTGACGGGTTTGCTGGCGTTGGGCTCCAACCTGCTGGGGCAAAGCTCCGCGACGCTGTGGTTGGTATATGGGGCAGTGGCACTGGTGATGCTACTGGCCATCCTGCCCTTCTTGCCGAAACCGAGCGCGTCGGTTGCACCCGCTCCCAGCACCGGCAATAACAGCAGCATTGCGCACCTAGGCTGGATCTACTTCCTGTACGGCCTGGGCTACATCATTCCGGCCACCTTCCTGTCGCAGATGGCCAGCGCGCAGTTCAAAGGCGCCTGGCAGGCCGACTTGTTCTGGCCTTGTTTCGGTCTGGCCGCCGCAACGGGCGTGGTGATTGCCAGCCTGCGCCGCAAGGACCCGAACACCACCCGGCGCTGGCTGATGACCACGCTATGGCTGCAAGCCGCTGGCGTGTTCACGTGCCTGCTGGGCAATGGCTGGGGGCTGGCGCTGGGGGTGTTACTGTGCGGTGCGCCGTTTCTGGCCTGCATGCAGTTGGTCATGGCACGCTTGCGCGAGGTAGCGCCCAATGGCTATCAACGCAACACCGGACTGTTGACCGCCAGCTTTGCGATCGGCCAATTGAGCGGCCCGCTGCTGGCTTCCGTGAGCAGCCACTGGAGCGGCAGCCTGCAACCGGCGTTGGTGATTGCCGGTTGCGGCCTGTTGGTGGCGGGCAGCGTATTGATCAGCCGGCGACCACAGGGGTCGGTACGCGGACCTGCTCGCGCCGCGTCAGCACTAGAAAAAACAGCCCGCCCAGCAAGCATCCGGTAAACCAGGCGAAATTGGCCATGCCCTGCAACGCCGGCGTAAAGGTGATCGCCACGCCCATCAACGTCGCCGGCACCAAAGCCTTGACCGCCGTCCAGTTCACACCGCCATCGAAGTAATAACGCCCGCTCGGGCTGTCATCGAACAGCGCATCCACGTCGATGCGCTGCTTTTTGACCAGGTAGAAATCCACCAGCAGGATGCCAAACAGCGGCCCGATAAATGCGGCGAGGATATCCAGGGTGTAATGGATCATCAGCGGGTTATTGAACAGGTTCCATGGGGTGATAAAGATCGATGCCACCGCCGCGATCATCCCCCCTGCGCGCCAACTGATTTTGCTTGGCGCAATGTTGGCGAAGTCGAACGCGGGCGAGACAAAATTGGCGACGATATTGATACCGATGGTGGCGGTGACAAACGCAAAGGCGCCCAACAGGACGGCCATGCTGTTGTCGATACGCGACACGGTGGCAATCGGGTCATGCAGCATTTCGCCAAACACCGGCAGGGTGCCCGAGACGATCACCACGGTGACCAGGGAGAACGCCAGGAAATTCACCGGCAGCCCCCAGAAATTGCCACGGCGCACGTCCTGCATGCTGCGGCAGTAGCGGCTGAAATCACCAAAATTCAAGGTCGGCCCGGAGAAGTACGACACCACCAGCGCCGTCGCCACGATTACCTGGCCGAACGCCTGCCAGCCCGACAGTGATTTTTCCGCCAGGGTAAAGCTGATATTCGCCCAGCCGGCCTTCCAGACAATCCAGCCGGCCAGGGCAAACATCACCGCGTACACCACCGGGCCGGCCCAGTCGATAAAACGGCGGATGGACTCCATGCCAGCCCAGAACACCGCGGCCTGCAATACCCACAGGCTGAGAAAGCCGAACCAGCCCAAGTAGGACAAACCCGCAAAATGCGGCTCGGCATATACGGCCATCGACGGGAAGAAGCGCAGCACCACGATGATCAAGGCACTCGACGCCAGGTACGTCTGAATTCCGTACCACGCTACCGCGATCAAGCCTCGGATCACCGCAGGAATATTCGCGCCAAACACACCAAATGCCAGCCGGCAGATCACGGGGTAAGGCACCGCCGCTTGCTGACTGGGCTTGGCTACCAGGTTGGCGATCAGTTGCACAATGCAGATACCCGCAAGCAAGGCGATCAACACCTGCCAACTCGCCAGCCCCAGGGCGAACAGGCTGGCGGCGAAGACGTAGCCGCCGACGCTGTGCACGTCGCTCATCCAGAAGGCGAAGATGTTGTACCAGGTCCACTTTTGCGGCAGTGGGCCCAGGTCCTGGTTGTACAGCCGTGGGCTGTAGCCTTTGGGCAATTGTTCATTCATCGTCGGACTCCTCGAAATATCGCCCTGCGCTGACGTAGCGGTATGCATACGGTCGGCTACATGGGTTGTATACGAGGCATTCAGCAGGATACGTGCCAATGGCACACAATCCCCGTGGAACGACGCTCCAAAGGGATTATCAAGGTTTGGCTATAAGGGATATGCGCAGCAACGGTGCACGACAATCCTGTACACAATCACTGGCGCACCCGTTGTGCACACAGGTAGCCGACGGTGCAACAGATCGCTGTCAGAACCGTGCCCCACGCCATATCCATCACCGCCAGGCCCGCAGACCAGCCTTGCAGCGTGGCCCAATTACTCAGGTCGTAAGTGCCATAGGCGACCAACCCGAGCAAGGCGCCCAAACGCGCAGCGCGTTGCCAGCTGGCGCTGGGCAAGACCACGAACACCACGCAACCGAGGACGTAGAGCAAATAAAACACAACGGCCGGCAACAGACGCGGCTGATCGAGCATCAGCGAACCGAGCAGGCTTTTATAGGTAGGCCCCATGAGGACGCCGAGCCAAAGGCCGTCGAGCACCAGGAAGGCGAACAGGGTGCCAAGATAGGCAAACAGCATTTTCTTCGACATTTGACCGGTCCACTGCAGGAGCGAGCGTGCTCCTACAGCAGAGCAAACCGCACTCAGCTTAGTTCAATGCGGTCCGCATGAATCACAATCTGTCCCTGCTTGTAGAGCGCACCAATGGCCTTTTTAAAGTTGCCTTTGCTCACGCCAAACAAGTTGCTGATCACAGCAGGATCGCTTTTATCACTGACCGGCAAGGTGCCGTTGTTGTCACGCAACTTGGCAAGAATCTTCGAGTTGAGGCTGGACGCCGCTTCCTGGCCAACCGGCTGCAGGCTCAGGCTGATGTTGCCATCGGCGCGGATCTCCTTGATAAAGCCTTTCTCTTCCTTGCCTGGACGCAGGAACTTGAACACCTCGTTCTTGTGGATCAGGCCCCAGTGCTTGTTGTTGATGATCGCCTTGAAGCCCATGTCCGTGGCTTCGGCCACCAACAGGTCGACTTCCTGGCCCACCTGGTAATTGGCCGGCGTTTTGTCGAGGTAGCGGTCAAGGCGCGCGGTAGCGGTGATGCGTTTGGTGTGCTTGTCGAGGTAGACATGCACTACGCAATACTCACCGGCGCTCAACTGACGTTTTTCTTCTGAGTAGGGCAGCAACAGGTCCTTTGGCAGCCCCCAATCGAGGAAAACGCCGATACTGTTGACTTCCACCACTTTTAAACTGGCAAACTCGCCCACTTGAACTTTGGGTTTTTCAGTGGTGGCGATAAGTTTGTCATCGCTGTCCAGATAAATGAAAACGTTAAGCCAGTCTTCATCTTCACTGGGAATATCTTTGGGGATATACCGATTAGGCAAGAGGATTTCACCGTCCTGCGCACCATCCAGGTACAAACCAAAGTTAGTGTGTTTAACCACTTGCAAGCTGTTGTAGCGCCCGACTAAAGCCATTTCCAGATACCCTCATTGCGTGGGCGGTATTCTACCCGGTTTGTGTCAGGCACGCCCGCGCGCCTGAAAAATCCGCAGGCTGACGTGGCGCTACAGTGGCACCGCCCCGCTCGTCTGATCATTCCTACAAATTTTACCGGTCGCCAACGCCCCGTCATCACAAGCTTTCGAATTAAAACAGTAAGTTAGCCGATTAAATCATTGATCAAGTTCTGCACTTTTCCAGACGCGAGGTTAAGTCCTGGGGGATATTTGCCAAGCAATTGTCAAGTATTTCCTGTACGATGCCTGGCCAAGTTAATTTTCTACAGGTTAGTGGCCGCCATGCGTGTAAAAGCATCCAACAGCAAAGCAAAGCCAGCTCCCGCCGTCGAAACCAGCGAATCGATCAACAGCCAGATTGCTGCGTTTCTCAAGTCCGGTGGCGAAATCCAGCAAATTGCCAAGGGCGTAAGCGGCCAGACTTTCGGCCCGTCCAAGCAGATCAGCCTGGGCAAGAAGTAACACCTGCGCAACGCACCTGGTCCCTAAGCGTCTTGCCTTCAAGGCGCTAGGACTAGAGCCCCGAAACACCCTCTGCTTCACCCTTTATTGCGCAAAAACGACGAACGGGCCTCATCTGCGCGCATTCGCCGGTATCCTTGCACACGTCTAGCACGGGCATCCGCCTGATTTTTCGTTACTGCTCCTCGCTTTTCATGGAGTGAAGCATGTTCAAACCCTGCACGTTTCTGATCGTTGCGTTAATTGCCAGTCCGTTCGCCCAAGCGCAGATCTTCCAGCGCGAATTGGGCGACTTTGACCTTAAATTGGGCACCACGCCCAGCCGCAGCATGGCCCAGGGTCTGGTCAAGCCCACCGCGCCCGGCAGCGACTCGTTCCACGGCGGCCTGGACTTGAGCCACGACAGCGGCGTGTATTTCGGGCAGTTCTCGCCGAATATGGACCTGTCCTCCAAGAGCACGCTCGAAATCGATTCCTACATGGGTTTCAAACACCCTTTCGACCAGACCCTGGGCTACGAAGTCGGCCTGATCCACTACAGCTATCCCAAGCTCAGCCCTCTGGACAGCCAAGAGTTCTACGGTGGCCTGAACCTGTTGGGCAACCGCTTCGGCGCCTCCTTCAGCAACGACCCCGACCGCCAAGACAGCACGCTGTTTGCCGACCTCGGCGGTACCCAGCCTTTCGGCATCGGCGTCAGCATGAAGTACACCACCCATCAGCTGGGCACCCCGGTTTCGGTGGAAAACGGCTCCATCCGCACGTTCAGCGACTGGTCGGTACAGTTCTCCCGAGAATGGAAAGGCATTGACCTGGACTTGATCTACAGCGACTCCAGCCTCAGCGGCGGGGATTGTTCGGCCTACTCCGGACACAATTCGCAATGTGATGGGCTGTTGACCTTGAAGGCCGTGCGATCGTTTTATTGATGGGCTGAACTGTCGCCCCCGCCGCAGGTTCACATGCATTAACCCCCATCCGTGCAAGGACCCGCCCATGTTGCGTCGGCTCAAATTTCTGGCGTTATTGCTGACCCTGAGCCTGGCGCTCGCCGGCTGCAACCGCGTAGGCCTGGCCTACCGCAATCTCGATGTGATCATCCCCTGGACCCTCAACGACTACCTGGACATGAACGCCGGGCAAAAGAGCTGGTTCAACGACAGCCTCAAGCAGCACCTGGCATGGCACTGCACCACGCAATTACCGGGTTACCTGGATTGGCTGGACCGCTTGCAACTGATGGTCGACAGCAATCAGGTCACGGACGCGGCCTTACAAACCCGTACCGTCGAAGCCAAGCAGGCCATCGCCGAGATTGCGCGCGAAATCACCCCGACTGCGGTGCAATTGCTGCAAGGTCTGGATGACCAACAGGTCAAGGAGATGAACGACGCCCTGGCCAAGGACCTGCGCAAGCGCCAGGACGAATACCTCAAGCCACCGCTGCCCCAGCAGATCAAGGAACGCGCCGAACGCATGAGCAAGCGCCTGGACGCCTGGATCGGCCCGCTCAGTACACGCCAGCAAAGCCGGGTGATGGCATGGTCCGCCGCGCTGGGTGATCAGAACACCGAATGGATCGGCAACCGCGCGCGCTGGCAGGCTCAATTCATCGACGCCGTGCAGCAGCGCCAAAGCGTCGACTTCCCGCGCAAGATGCAGCAACTGCTGGTCGACCGTGAAAGCCTGTGGACCCCGGAGTACCGCAGCGCCTACGCACAGACCGAAGCCGCCGCGCGCAGCCTGATCGTTGACCTGATGGCTGAAAGCACCGCGCAGCAACGCCTGAAGCTGACCCAGAAAATCGACGCCGTGCGCAGCGACTTCAAGGCGCTGAAGTGCCTGAAGGCCACACCTTCCCAATAAACGTGGAAGCAGGCACACCCGCTACCACTCGCGCGTGAACGCTAAATCGCACCGCCGGCAATAGCCGCCTCGGACGCGACACGATCAAAGGTTTGTTCATCCAGCGCGTCGTCCTGCTGGTCCAGCACATGACGCGGGTGATTCTCCCCCGGGATTGAGCTATCGATCAGCGAGAGCAGGCTTGCTCCTCGCGGGGTCAGAATGAAATTCTCACCATTGCCGCCCTCTTCCTCCGGACGCGACTCAATAAACCCGCGCTTGAACAACAGCGCTTCATAATCGGCGGCAGTCTTCTTCAACGCATCCAGATTGCCGGTGGGCTCACCCGCCGTGGCCTTCTCGGCGACTTCCTGCTCAGCGTATTTGCGGGGAGCAAAACTGCCCTCGCCGTTTTGCACTTCATGCAACAGCCGCTCGATCAGATCCCAGTTGTAAGTCGTCATCCTGATTCCTCCTGCAGGCGTAGAAAAATTAGCCCGTCAAAACTAGTGACCCGCCCGCGCGCTGGCCGTTCAGCTGGATGGACAGGGCGTCATTCCCCTGAACTTTCCAGGCGTTTGCCCCCTCAACCGAACATCATCGCCAAGGAGGTCCGAACCATGAAAACCCTGATGAACCTGGCCATTGCCGCCACGCTGCTGGGCGCCCTGCCCGCCTGGGCCTGCACGCCCGAAGAGGCCACGGCCAAGCGTGAGGCGCTGGCCAAGGAAGTGAGCCGGCTCACTGAGCAGAACCCTGCCAAAGCCAAGGAGATGAATGACCAGTTGCAGAAGATGGATCTGGACACCGAAAGCGCGCAATTTCCCGACAAATGCCAGTTGATCGATGCCCGGCTCAAAGAGTTGAAGGAAGCTGCTGCCAAGACTGAATGAATGAAGAGCGGCGCGGAGCGCCACTGGCTGCGCTCCCACGCGGAGCATGGGAGCGATCAAACTGAGCATAAAAAAACCGGACAATGTCCGGTTTTTTCGTATAGCGCAGGCCTTACTCGGCAGCGGGTGCTTCCGGCTTGCGGCGCTTGAGCGGGGCCATGCCGTCCTTGCTGACGAGCGACAGGTTGTCGGTCTTCGGCCGGTTGGCGATCTTGCGCTTGGTCGGCGACTTGGCGCCGGCCTTCTTCTTGTCGCCCTTGGCGTCAGTCTTTTTCTTCTTCACGCCGACGGCCTTGCCCGACGCCTTGACCTTCTTCGGCCCGGTGTAGGTGCCTTTGACTTCCTTGATGGTGCGGCGCTCGAACGATTGCTTCAGATAGCGCTCGATGCTCGACATCAGGTTCCAATCACCGTGGCAGATCAGCGAGATGGCCAGGCCATCGTTGCCAGCACGCCCGGTACGGCCGATACGGTGCACGTATTCGTCGCCGCTGCGCGGCATATCGAAGTTGATCACCAGGTCCAGGCCATCCACATCAAGGCCGCGCGCGGCGACGTCGGTGGCGACCAGGATCTTCACGCCACCGGCCTTGAGGCGGTCGATGGCCAGCTTGCGGTCCTTCTGGTCCTTTTCGCCGTGCAGCACGAACGCCTTGTATTCCTGCGCCACCAGGCGGCCGTAGATGCGGTCGGCAGCGGCGCGGGTATTGGTGAACACGATCGCCTTCTGGTAGGTCTCGTTGGCCAGCAGCCAGTTGAGGATCTGTTCTTTGTGCACGTTGTGATCAGCGGTAACGATCTGCTGACGCGTGGTCGCGTTCAGATCGCTGACGTTGTTGACCTGTAGGTGCTCGGGATCGTTCAGGACCTTGGCAACCATCTCGCGCAGAGTCGAGCCGCCGGTGGTGGCGGAGAACAACATGGTCTGCTGGCGGTTGACGCACTCGGCTACCAGGCGCTGCACGTCATCGGCAAAGCCCATGTCGAGCATGCGGTCGGCTTCGTCCAATACCAGCACTTCGACTTCCTTGAGGTCGAGGTTGCCGGCATTGAGTTGCTCGATCATGCGGCCTGGGGTGCCGATCAGGATGTCCGGCACCTTGCGCAGCATGGCGGCCTGGACCTTGAAGTCTTCACCGCCGGTGATCAGGCCGGACTTGATGAAGGTGAACTGGGAAAAGCGCTCCACTTCCTTCAAGGTTTGCTGGGCCAGCTCGCGGGTCGGCAGCAGGATCAGGGTCTTGATGCTGACGCGAACTTTGGCCGGGCCGATCAGGCGGTTGAGAATCGGCAGGACGAACGCAGCGGTCTTGCCGCTACCGGTTTGCGCCGTCACCCGCAGGTCACGCCCTTGGAGCGCGAGCGGGATGGCCGCTGCTTGCACAGGCGTAGGCTCGACAAATTTAAGCTCGGCCACGGCTTTGAGCAGGCGTTCGTGCAGGGCGAATTGGGAAAACACGGGTGCTACCTCGAAGAAATACAAAATATCAGCTGCATAGGGTACCGGTTTCGGGCGTCCAAACCGAGTTTCTTTACGCGAACAGGGCTAATCAGCTGTTTTTTTGTCAGCATTTTTCTCCATACCGAGGTGCCTGGGATCAAGACTGCCCCAGCTTATAGGCCCATGCCCCGAACATTACGTCCCCGACGTATATTCCGCCTGACTGGCTTCGCTCATCGTCCAGACGTTGTTCCAGCGTTTCAATGTTGACCTCGTCGGGTGTAGCAACCCCCAGCGCGACGATGCGTGGCAAGCAGGCACGTACGATGTAGCCCAGGCCGTAAGGTGTATCAGGGGTTTGTACGACGCATTCGGCACGCACATCCGCGACACGCAATCCGGCAGTGGTGAAGATACCGTGCAGGTTAAAGCCGATATGCAAGTCGGCGCCTTCGCGCGCGATCATCTGCTGTATCCAGCCTTGCGCCGTTCTGTGCAGGGGGAAGGCGTCAATGCTGGCTGGGGCCATCGTCGTATCATGCTCCTGGAAAACCATCACCCCGCCTGGATGAAGATGCTTGGCCAGTGCGCTGACGGTGGCCACGGTATCTGCCTGGTACATGAGCACTCGTCTGCCCACGATGGCGTCGAACATGCCGATAGATTCAGTCAGGTCGAGTAATCCGCTTTGAATGAAAGTGGGCACAGGGTACTTAGCGGATGCCTCGCGTTTGCGTGCTGTAGCAAGCGCATTATCATCGTGATCAACCCCGACGACTTCGCCCGTCTTGCCGACCAGTGTGCTTAGCAGGAAGGAAACGTCCCCCGTTCCGCAGCCGACATCCAGAACACGCATCCCCTCACGTATCCCAGCATCAATAAGAAGTTGTTTGGTGAAGTCACGCTTGGCAAGGTTCATGTCTTGGCTCCGAAATTCAGCCCGGAGTCTGACGGACGCTTGCTGTTAATAGAACCCCACCCAGCGAGAGGGGTCTGCTTTTGTATCAAAGCTCGGGAATACATCGAATGTCCGCACAACAAGGCCTGGTAATACTCGCTCGGGGAGGCTACGCCGCTCGGGGCGTGCTGTATTTGATCATCGGCATCTTCGCACTGCTGGCAGCACAGGATTCGACAAAGCCGAAAGACAGCCACAAGAGCCTGGAAGCACTGCTAAGCCAGCCCTTCGGCTATTTTCTCGTTGGGCTTGTGGTGGCGGGCCTACTCGCATTTGCGGCTTGGCGCGTTCTGCAAGCTACGCGTGATGTGGACCATCATGGCAAAGAACTTAAAGGCTTGGTGATTCGCGCGGGTCTCTTAGCGGGGGGTATGGTTAACGGCGCTCTCGCGCTCTTTGCATTGGGTTTGCTTATTAGCGGCATTAAAAGCTCGGGTAATTCCAGCGGGCAGACCAAAGACTGGCTGGCGCATCTCTTGTCATGGGATCACTCGAATGTGTTGGTGTACCTGATCGCACTCGTTCCGCTGGGTGTGGGTATTGCTCATATCATCAAGGGGTGGAAAGCCTCGTTCGAGAAATATTTTGAGGCCGATGAAGACGTCATGCAGTACGTCCGCCCAGTGTCGCGGTTCGGTCTAATTGCCCGTGGAGTAGTTTTTATAGAGATCGCATTGCTGCTGGCAATCAGCGGTTCCACTTATCAAGCCATGAATCCACCGGGCATGAAAGAAGCCCTGGACGCACTGCAGAATCTTCCAGCGGGATGGCTGATGTTGATGGTGATGGCCTTGGGGCTGATTGCGTTCTCGGCTTACAGCTTCTCTGAAGCCTTCTGGCGCAAGATCAATATGGATGTTCCGGGGGTGCCGAGGCCGTAGTTCCGTGCCGGCTCAGCGAATGGTTAGTCCAGTTCTACCTTGTGCCGCGCAGCTCAATGCGGATCCGGTTCAGGTTCAGGTTGAACCTCTGTTGCTCAGGCGGACTCCCAAACCTAAATCCAGGAGAAACGTATGAGCCAGACAGCTTTAGTCGTGGGCGCCAGCGGAATCGTCGGCAGCGCCATCACTCAGTTACTAATCGAGAACAACTGGCAGGTCGCCGCGCTGTCGAGGCACCCGTCGCAAGCGCAAGGTGTTATCCCTGTCGCGGCAGATCTTCAGGATCCAGCTTCGCTGCAACAGGCGCTGGCGGATTTGAAACCCACTCATGTGTTCATTACCACGTGGTCACGACAAGCTACGGAGGCCGAGAACATTCGCGTTAATGCCGCCATGGTACGCAACGTGCTCACCGCCATTCGCCCAGCCAAGAGCGTTGAGCACGTGGCCCTGGTTACTGGCCTGAAACATTACCTCGGCCCGTTCGAAGCGTATGGTAAGGGCAGCCTAGCGCAAACACCGTTTCGCGAAGAACAGGGTCGTCTGGATATCGAAAATTTCTACTACGCCCAGGAAGACGAACTATTCGCCGCCGCTGAAAAGGACGGCTTCACGTGGAGCGTTCATCGCCCGCATACCGTCACCGGGGTTGCGGTAGGCAACGCGATGAATATGGCAACCACCCTCGCCGTCTATGCTTCGATTTGCAAACAAACCCATCGCCCTTTTGTGTTTCCCGGATCAAAAGTGCAGTGGGACAGCCTCACCGATATGACGGACGCACGGCAGTTGGCGAAACAACAACTGTGGGCGGCCACCACGCCGGCTGCGGCCAATCAGGCATTCAACGTCACCAATGGTGATGTATTTCGTTGGAAATGGATGTGGGGCCGAATTGCCGACTATTTCGCCCTGCCTGCGGCCGATTATCCCGCGTCACTCTCACCCCTTGAAAAGCAGATGGCTAACGACCAAGCCGTATGGGCGCAAATGGTCGCGGAACACGGCCTGAAAGAACCCGATATAGGTCGCCTGGTGTCCCCGTGGCACACGGATGCAGACCTTGGTCGCCCCATTGAAGTTGTCACGGATATGTCGAAAAGCCGTGCGATGGGCTTTACCGCCTACCAGGCGAGCGATCAAGCATTTTTCGACGTGTTCGACAAACTACGCGATATGCACTTGATACCTTAGGTCGTCACTTGGCCAGCCAGGACTCAACAGTCGCGGAGCCATGTTCTGCTTTCCAAGCCTTTAGCGTTTTGTGATTGCCGCCCTTGGTTTCGACGACTTCACCGGTATGAGGGTTTTTATAAACTTTCAACTGGCGTGGCTTGCGGCTGCCGGCTTTGAATTCGACGGCTGGAGCGCGACGCCCTGCTTGTGGATCAAGCAAGTTGATAACGTCCTTCAGGCTGTAGCTGTATTTTGCGAGTAAATCGCGCAGCTTCGTTTCGAATTCAATTTCTTTCTTGAGGCCGGCATCACCCTTCAAAGCTTCAAGGGCCTGAAGCTGTTCGGCGAGGTGTTTTTCGAGCTGGCGGAATTCTGCGAGTTTAGACATTGGAAACCTCTTCTAGATGTGTTGTTACGTTACACCAAAAAAGCCCCGAGCATGAGCTGATAGAACTGTAAGCGTACGCCCTATTAATAAATTGAATCCCAGGTAACGGAACAAGGTCATTGAGTATAAGAGTAGGAGACGCCCATTGATGTATCCAACGACGCCCGATGGCCGCTATTTCCTAGTCAATGGCAAACTCTGGCGGTGCAGTAATCCTTTACTACCCTCAGACGTTCGGCAGCGTTTGGTTAACCAGCTTATGGATGCACGTCGTGAAGTAAAAACCGCCAAAGCGTCAGGTGATGAGGGCCAGCTGAAAAGCGCGAGGGCGAAGGTTCAAAAGGCCAAGGTTGATCTGGGCGAGCGCGGGCCGGTCTGGTGGGATGACGGTTCACCCGACTTCAATCAATGTCAGGTGAAAAACACGCCCTATTCGGCCTGGCACAAGTCTCTCGCTGCTATGTAAGCGACGCCCGCTTGATCCCCAACCGACTGACCCACACCGCCGCCAGAATCACCAGGCCGCCGAGGGCCAGTCGTCCCAGCGGCTCATGCTGGTTCCAGATCAGCAGGTTCAGCAACAACCCCACCGGCACATGCAGGTTGTTCACCACCGCGAGGGTGCCGCCATTGACCAGGCAGGCCCCCTTGTTCCACCAGTACATGCCCAGCGCAGTGCTGACCAGTCCCAGGAACACCAGCACGCCCCATTGCAGCGGGGCCTGGGGCAGGAAGTCCGCCTTGCCGAACAGCAGGAACGCAGGTAACACCACCACCAAGGCGCCCAGGTAGAAATAGCCGAAACGCCGGTAGTGCGGCTGATCACTTGGATAGCGCGCCACCAAGTGCTTGTACATGACTTGCCCGGCGGCGTAGGTGAAGTTGGCCAGTTGCAGCAACAGGAAGCCCATCAGGAAGTGCGGCGTGATCTGGTCGAAGCGGATTACCGCCGCGCCCGCCACCGCCACCAGCGCGGCGACCAGTGCCCAGGGGTTGAAGCGCCGGTTGAGCGCGTCTTCGATCAGGGTCACGTGCAACGGTGTGAGGACAGTGAACAGCAACACCTCCGGCACCGTGAGTACCCGAAAGCTCAGGTAGAGGCACACGTAGGTCACGCCGAATTGCAGCGCACCAATGATCAGCATGCTGCGCATGAACGCCGGTTCCACCGCGCGCCAGCGGGTCAATGGAATGAAGATCAGCCCGGCCAGGACCACGCGCACCAGTACCGCGAAATAGCTGTCGACGTGACCGGCGAGGTATTCGCCGATCAAACTGAAGGAAAATGCCTGAATCAGGGTAACAACCAGTAGATAGCCCATGTGCGCCTCGTTTCGAATGGGCGCGACATTAAAGCTTTTCGATGTTTGAAGAAACTCGAGGCAAAAAAAACCCGACCTCGCTAAAGCGGCAGTCGGGCAGGAGCACTCAGGAGCACAAGTGCAAAGGGAGGTTCGGTACGCGTACTTGAAGGGATTGCGTGGTCCTAGATAAACACCGGGGGATTATCTGGCGATTAAAGGATCAAGCCACTTGGGCAAGCAGCGCCTTTGCATGGTTGAGGCCTTTTTCCTGGAAGTCACCGCTCAGGTTCACGCCTTCGGCATGGATGAAGGTGACGTCGTGAATCCCGATAAAGGCCATGACCTGGCGCAGGTACGGTTCCTGATGGTCCGATGCAGCGCCGGTGTGAATGCCGCCACGGGCGGTGAGCACGATGGCGCGCTTGCCAGTCAGCAAACCTTGCGGCCCGGTGGCGGTGTACTTGAAGGTAACCCCGGCGCGCAGCACATGGTCCAGCCAGGCCTTGAGGGTGCTGGGGATGGCGAAGTTGTACATCGGCGCCGCCATCACCAGAACGTCGGCGGCGAGCAGCTCGTCGGTCAATGCGTTGGAGCGGTCCAGGGATGCCTGCTCGATCGGGCTGCGCTGTTCGGCGGGCTTCATCCAGCCGCCCAGCAGGTTGGCATCGAGGTGGGGCACCGGGTTGAGCGCCACGTCGCGCACGGTGATCCGATCGCCAGGATGAGTCGCCTGCCACTGGCTGATGAACTGCTGGGTCAGTTGGCGGGAAATCGAATCCTGCTGGCGAGCGCTGCTTTCGATGATCAGAACGTTGGACATGGCTATGTAGGCTCCATCGGTAAATGCTGTAAGTCGATGGAGAAAAGATTAACCAGGGCCCGTTCGATTAAAAAGCACAAAAAACTGCTATAACCCATCTAGAAATTTGTTTATAAGCGGAGTATTCCCTTGGGCATGCTCCGCTTTTGCTTTATTTCGGCGCGCAGCTCAGGGCAATGCGCATCTTGATGATCGCGCGGTTGAACCTGACCGTGGTGTTGGTGCTTTTGCCCGCCGGTACGGTGACGGTACGACGCCGCGGCGCTTCAGGGCCATTGGTGAAGACCACCGAACACACAGCCGCTGTCGTGCCGTAGTTGTTGAGCTGAATCGAACTGATATCGCCGTCCACATCGGACGCGGTGTAATCGATGCTTACACCCTCGATCTTTTTGGTCACGTCGATGGGATAGGCAAACGCGCTCATCGGCAGCAGCGCCAGCAACACACAACAGAATTTTCTCATTCGGCAGTCTCCAATAAGGACCGCCAGCTTAGGACAAGAGGAGCTCATCTTGAAAGCGCCCCGCGTTACCCTCGATCAATGGCGCACGTTGCAAGCCGTGGTCGACCATGGCGGCTTCGCCCAGGCGGCCGAAGCGCTGCACCGTTCGCAGTCCTCGGTGAGCTACACCGTGGCGCGCATGCAGGACCAGCTCGGCGTGCCGCTGCTGCGCATCGATGGGCGCAAGGCGGTGCTCACCGATGCCGGTGAAGTGCTGCTGCGCCGCTCGCGGCAACTGGTGAAAAACGCCAGTCAACTGGAAGACCTCGCCCATCACATGGAACAAGGCTGGGAAGCCGAGGTGCGGCTGGTCGTGGATGCGGCCTACCCCAATGCGCGCCTGGTGCGCGCCCTGACCGCATTCATGCCGCAGAGCCGAGGGTGCCGGGTGCGCTTGCGTGAGGAGGTGCTCTCCGGCGTCGAAGAGCTGCTGATAGAAGGCGTGGCCGACCTGGCGATTTGCGGGTTCAGCATCGCCGGTTACCTGGGCACGGAAATGAGCGATGTGGAATTCGTCGCCGTGGCCCACCCCGAGCATGCGTTGCACCGCATGAACCGTGAGTTGAGCTTCCAGGACCTGGAAAGCCAGATGCAGGTGGTCATCCGTGACTCCGGCCGCCAGCAACCGCGCGATGTGGGGTGGCTCGGTGCCGAACAGCGCTGGACCGTCGGCAGCCTGGCCACCGCCGCCGCGTTTGTGGGCAGCGGCCTGGGTTTTGCCTGGTTGCCCCGGCACATGATCGAGCGCGAACTTGCCGAAGGCGTGCTCAAGCAACTGCCCCTGGAACAGGGCGGCAGCCGCCATCCGACGTTCTATTTGTATTCGAACAAGGACAAACCCTTGGGCCCGGCGACGCAGATCCTCGTGGAATTGTTGCGCACCTTTGATACCGCTCCGCTGGACGCGCCCTTCGCGGCCCCTCGGCAAGCCTGAGACGGAGTTCACCCATGGCCTGCTTTCAATTGTGCAAGCTCGACGCGATAGTGCGCTGTGGCGGCAGGAACAACGCTCCAGAATCACCTGTCCAACCTGGTCATCAGCGCCGACCACGATTACACCCCCGTGGCGCAGAAAGAAATCTATGTAAAACTGCTGCCCAACGCGCGACTGGTGGTGATTGAAGATTCCCGCCATGCCACGCCCCTGGACCAACCCGAAGTCTTTAACGCTACCCTGCTCGACTTTCTAAACTCCGTCGATGCCACTACCCAGGATCACTGACCCATGCTGAAAAAAATCGCCTTCTTTGCCGGTTCCGTTCTGTTCGCTGCCAACCTGATGGCGGCCGAGCCCGCCAAGGCGCCCCACGTCTTGATCTCCACCACCAATGGCGACATTGAAATCGAACTGGACCCGGTCAAGGCGCCGATCAGTACCAAGAATTTTCTTGCCTATGTCGACAAAGGCTTCTACACCAACACGATTTTTCACCGTGTGATCCCAGGCTTCATGGTCCAGGGCGGCGGGTTCACCCAGCAGATGTCGCAGAAGCCGACCGACGCACCGATCAAGAACGAAGCCAGCAACGGCCTGCATAACGTTCGCGGTACGCTGTCCATGGCTCGTACGTCTAATCCCGACTCGGCCACCAGCCAATTCTTCATCAACGTGGCCGACAATGCCTTCCTCGACCCGGGTCGCGATGCCGGTTACGCCGTATTCGCCAAAGTGGTCAAGGGCATGGACGTGGTCGATGTCATCGTCAATTCCCAGACCACTACCAAGCAAGGCATGCAGAACGTGCCAATCGATCCCGTCCTGATCAAGTCGGCCAAGCGCATCGACTGAGGTCTGCGGGTAGACCTGCAAGTAGCTCCGCACGTTGCTCACAAGGCAGCGTGCGCATTTGAAAGGAGAGCCCGCACGGCGGGCGTCAAGCCTAATGCTCTATCGTCGTTTTGAACAACTGATCGACATCTTCCGCGATGCTCCCAGCGCGGCCCCTCCCGAAAAAGTTTTGCCCTTCTATCTCTATTACCTGCGCCAGGTATGGCCCTGCTTCGCCGCATTGCTGGTGGTGGGACTGGTCGGTGCGCTCATCGAAGTCGCGCTGTTCAGCTACCTGAGTCGCATCATCGACCTGGCCCAGGGCACGCCGCCGGCGGATTTCTTCCAGGTCCACAGCGCGGAGTTGATCTGGATGGCCGTGGTCGCGCTGCTGTTGCGCCCGATCTTCAACGGCCTGCACGATCTACTGGTGCATCAGACCATCAACCCCGGCATGACCAGCCTGATTCGCTGGCAGAACCACAGCTACGTGCTCAAGCAGAGCCTGAACTTCTTCCAGAACGATTTCGCCGGGCGCATCGCCCAGCGCATCATGCAAACCGGCAACTCCCTGCGCGATTCGGCCGTGGCGACGGCGGAGGCCATCTGGCACGTGTCGATCTATGCGATCAGTTCCCTGGTGTTATTTGCCGAGGCAGACTGGCGGCTGATGGTGCCGCTGATCACCTGGATCATCTGCTACAGCCTGGCACTGCGCTACTTCGTACCACGGGTCAAAGAGCGCTCGGTGATTTCCTCCGAGGCGCGTTCCAAGTTGATGGGCCGCATCGTTGATGGCTACACCAACATCACCACGTTGAAGCTGTTCGCCCATACGCAGAATGAGCAGGAATACGCCAAGGAAGCGATCATCGAGCAAACCGAAAAAGCCCAGCTGGCCGCCCGCGTGCTGACCGGCATGGACACGGTGATCACCCTCCTGAACGGCCTGTTGATCGTCACCACTACTGGCCTGGCCCTGTGGTTGTGGACCCAGTCGCTGATTTCCGTGGGCGCGATTGCCCTGGCCACCGGTCTGGTGATTCGTATCGTCAACATGTCCGGCTGGATCATGTGGGTGGTCAATGGCATTTTCGAAAATATCGGCATGGTGCAGGACGGCCTGAAAACCATCGCCCAGCCGCTGGCGGTGACAGACCGCGACAACGCCCCGCGCCTGAGCGTGCCCCATGGCCAGGTGCGTTTCGAGCAGGTGGATTTTCACTATGGCAAGCAGAGTGGAATTATTGGCGACCTCAACCTTGAAATCAGGGCGGGGGAAAAGATCGGCCTGATCGGCCCGTCCGGCGCGGGCAAGTCGACCCTGGTCAACCTGCTGCTGCGCCTCTACGACCTGCAAGGCGGGCGCATCCTGATCGACGACCAGAACATCGCCGAAGTCGCCCAGGAAAGCCTGCGCGCGCAGATCGGCATGATTACCCAGGACACTTCGCTGCTGCACCGCTCGATCCGCGACAACCTGCTGTATGGCAAGCCGGATGCAACCGACGACGAACTCTGGGCCGCCGTGCACAAGGCCCGCGCCGACGAGTTTATCCCGCTGCTGTCGGACGCCGAAGGTCGCACCGGCCTGGATGCCCACGTGGGCGAACGCGGCGTGAAACTCTCCGGCGGGCAACGCCAACGGATCGCCATTGCCCGTGTGCTGCTCAAGGACGCGCCGATCCTGATCATGGACGAAGCCACCTCAGCGCTGGACTCGGAAGTGGAAGCGGCGATCCAGGAGAGCCTGGAAACCCTGATGCAGGGCAAGACCGTGATTGCGATTGCGCACCGCCTGTCGACCATTGCGCGAATGGACCGCCTGGTGGTGCTGGAGAAAGGCCAGATCGCCGAGAGTGGCAGCCATGCCCAGTTGCTGGCACACGGCGGGTTGTATGCGCGGCTGTGGCAGCATCAGACGGGTGGGTTTGTCGGGATCGATTGAAGGCATCGAAACCCAGGGCAAGGGGTAATGCCAGTCAGTTAAGGACGAACACTGTACCTGTGGCGAGGGAGCTTGCTCCCGCTGGGCCGCGAAGCGGCCCCAAAAATGGGACTGCTGCGCAGTCCAGCGGGAGCAAGCTCCCTCGCCACAGGTTACTTTTTACCCTTTCTACTTCTTAACTGACTGGCATTAGGGCAAGGGGCAGTCAGCCCTGCCGATAAGGCAGGGCCTCCCTCGCCTCTTCGGCATACGCCAGAACCCCCACTCGCTCACGCTCGAGGAAATCTTCCACGGCGTTTTTCAACCCCGGATGGCGCAGGTAATGCCACGAACGGGTGATCACCGGTTCAAACCCGCGAATCAATTTGTGCTCACCCTGGGCGCCCGCGTCGAAGCGTTGCAGGCCATGGGCGATGGCGTAGTCCATGCCCTGGTAGAAACAGGTTTCGAAATGCAACCGGTCGAATTCGGCCAGGCAGCCCCAGTAGCGGCCGTAGAAGCTGTCGCCACCGATCAGGCTGAACGCCATGGCCACCGGGCGTGAGCCCTGTTTGGCCAGTACTACGCGGATCGCCTCGGGCATGCGCTCGGCCAGCAGGCTGAAAAACGCCCGGGTCAGATAGGGCGACTGGCGACGTACCGCGTAGGTGTTGGCGTAGCAGGCGTAGACAAAATCCCACTGGGCTTCACTCAGCTCATGCCCCTGCAGCCACTCGAACTCAATGCCCTGCCCCGCCACCTGCTCGCGTTCCTTGCGCATCTGTTTGCGCTTGCGTGAACTCAGTGCGTCGAGAAAGTCCTGGAAGTCGCGATAGCCACGGTTCTGCCAGTGGAATTGGCAGCCCAGGCGCTGCAGCCAGCCGGGTTGCCGGGCCAGTGCGTCGTCGGCCAACGTGTCGGTGAAGTTGATGTGGGCGCTGGAGAGCCCTTCGATTTCCAGGTAACCGGGCAGGCTGTTCAACAGCTCGAAGCCATCTTCGGCATTGGCGGCCAACAGCCGCGGGCCGCTGACCGGACTGAACGGCACAGCCGTCAGCAGCTTGGGGTAGTAGTCGATGCCGGCGCGCGCGCAGGCGTCAGCCCAACCGTGATCGAACACGTACTCGCCGTAGGAATGCCACTTGCGATAGCCGGGCAACGCGGCCACCAGCCGATCACCGTCCCAATGCAGCAAATGCTCCGGTTGCCAGCCCGAATGGGGCCCCAGGCTGGCACTGTCTTCCAGCGCGCTCAGGAAGGCATGCCGCACGAACGGCTGGGCCTGCGGCACCAGGGCATCCCAGGCCTGTGGGGTGATTTCGGACAGGCTGTGCAGGCGTTGCAACGGCATCGGCATCCTCTCTGTTTCTGACGTGAAAGCCTGGCGAGTATCGCCTATCACAGCCCTATGCACATCACCAAAAATGGCCGGACACAGCTCTAAACCGATAGTTCCATCGGCAAACAATTTGTCATGCAGATGAAATCACTTAGCCACTACTCCGTCATAAACCGCCGCGATACTGACGCCTGTTTTCAGAGCACCCGGGTTGCCGGGTGGCATTTTTTTCCGTCCGTCATCGGTCGGTTGTGTCCTGGAGGGGTTGTATCCCTCCTCACTTTCGGAGATTGATATGCGTCTTGCTTCCACTAAAACTGCGGCGGCCCTGTGTGGCGGCCTGATGCTGGCCCTCAGCGTTCCGGCCAGCGCTGCAGTCGACGCTAAGTTGCTCGACATGCTCAAGGCCAACGGCCAGATCACCGCTTCGCAGTACACCGAATTGCAAAACGAGTTGGCCAAAGACCAGAAAGAACAGCAGATCGCCCGGCAAGCCCAACAGGAGACCAACGAACAGATCGCGGCCACCGCGAAAAAAACCAACGAGCTGAGCAGCTTCGACCAGAAGCTGGCCTGGGCCGCCAAGACTCAGTTCAAGGGCGATGTGCGCTTTCGCCAGGAAACCATCAAGATCGATGGCGAGCCCAACAACGGTGGGCGTGACAAGGACCGTCAACGTATCCGGGCTCGTCTGGGTGCCTACACTGAAATCAACCCGCAAGTGGACACCGGTATCCGTATCGCCACGGGCGGCGGTGACGATGCGCGCTCCACCAACCAGGACCAGGATGGTTACTTCGATAAAAAATCGATCTGGCTGGACCTCGGCTACATCGACTACCACCCGGACCAGATCAAGAACCTGCACGTGATCGGCGGCAAGATGCTGCAACCGTGGGTGAGCATGGGCGATGTGATCTG
Source organism: Pseudomonas sp. R4-34-07 (assembly GCF_003852375.1). Lineage (NCBI taxonomy): Bacteria > Pseudomonadati > Pseudomonadota > Gammaproteobacteria > Pseudomonadales > Pseudomonadaceae > Pseudomonas > Pseudomonas sp. R4-34-07. Next base: position 4,245,739 of record NZ_CP027760.1, read on the forward strand.
GGACAGCGACATCAACCCAGAAGGCCTGGCGGTCACCTACAAATACCCACTGGGCGGCAGTGCCGAACTGTTCGGCAGCCTGGGTAACTACAACCTCAAGGACAACGTCGACGGCGACGGCGTGCAATTCCGCCACGACCTGCGCCTGACCTCCGGCCAGTTGGGCACGCGCTTCTCACTCACCGACAACCTGAAAATGACCCTGGGCGGCAGCGTCTACGCTTACCAGAACGACAAGGACAGCCGCTGCACGACCACCACCACGCCTTGCGCACTGGCGGTCAACGGCAACTCGGCCAATAATGAATTCCGCCTGTATGAAGGTTTTGCCCAGGCGGACATCGGCGGCCTGGCAGTGCCGTTGGCCTTCTACGGCCAGTACGTGAAAAACAACGATGCCGTGACCGATCAGGACACCGCCTGGTTGGTGGGTGCCAAGTCCAAGGTGTTCGGTTTCAACCTCGACTACAACTACCGCGATACACAACGCGACGCGGTCGTGGGCGCCTTCACCGATTCGGACTTCGCCAACGGCACCACCGGTTCGCGCGGTCACAAGATGAAGGTCAGCTACGACATCGACAAGAACTTCGCCCTGGGCGCCACCTACTTCCTGACCAAGGCTGACTACGCCAGCCGTACCCAGCGTGATGCCAACACCAACACCCTGCAACTGGATGCTGAAGCCAAGTTCTGACCTCACCCTGTAGGAGCGAGGGGACGCCTAGTTCTTGCTCGCGAAGAACGAACAGGCGCGGTTATCCAGGATACCCGCGTTATCGTTGACGTTTTTCGCGAGCAAGCTCGCTCCTACAGGTCTTTGCGCCGTTCGGCGGCGAGCCGTTCGGCCAGTGCGTCCGCATCTTTCACTGGCTCCTGCGGCATGATCCGCAACGTCGCCTGCATCAGGCGCATCTGACGAATGAAGCGCCGGCAGTTCGGGCAGAACATCAAGTGATGACGCACCAGCAGACGCTCACGAAAGGTCAATTGCCCATCGAGGTAGTCACTGGAACGCGCCACTTGCTCTTTACACGTCAACATTCGCCCGTTTCCTCAAAATGCTCCACGGTTGCGAAGACTTTAAGCCGTGCCCGATGCAACAGCACGCGCACATTGGAGAGTGAGAGCGTCAGAAGATTACAGATTTCTTCCAGCTCCAGGCCCTGGCGCTCGCGCAGCACCAGCACGCTGCCTTGCAACTCGGACAAGCTCAGAATCGTATGCTCCAGGCATTTACGCAATTCCTCCTCGGTCAGCAAGGCTTCCGGCGTGTCCTGGTGCCAGGCATAAGGCGCGACAGCCCAGTGGCCATCGTCCGGGGTGAAGCGTTCATCACCGATGGTGCCATGGGGGGAAGGCAGGTCGTCGAGTAACACCTCGCGACGATTTTGCTTGTAGCGGCCCTTGGCGGCGTTCGCCGTGATGGTCAGCAGCCAGGTCTTCAAACTGGAGCGCCCTTCGAACCTGGCGAGGTTGCGGACCACCGACAACCAGGCATCCTGCACCACCTCGTCGGCATGCCGCTGCCCGACGATGGCGTAGGCCACCGCCCGCATCGCACTCTGGTAAGTGGTGACCAGTTCCTTGTAGGCCCGCTGTTCGCCCTTGAGCAGGCGTTCAAGCAGGTGCGCGTCGTCCGCTGCGGCCATTCAACACCTCGATGTAAACGCGCGCATCAGCGTTTGCGCAGAATCACACTGCCGATGGAATAGCCCGCACCGAACGAGCTGAGCACCGCCACGGAGCCCTTGGGCAAGTCGTCCTGATAGGTGTGAAACGCAATCACCGAACCCGCCGAGCTGGTATTGGCGTAGGTATCGAGGATCACCGGTGCTTCTTCCACCGAGGCCTCGCGGCCGAGCAGTTTTTTCACGATCAGGTGGTTCATGCTCAGGTTGGCCTGGTGCAGCCAGAAGCGCTTCACATCGTTGACGCCCAGCTGGTTTTCCGCCAGGTGCGCAGCGATCAGCTCGGCCACCATCGGGCACACATCGCGGAACACCTTGCGGCCTTCCTGCACGAACAATTTGTCCGGTGCGCCGATGCCCTCTTCCGCCGTGCGGTTGAGAAAGCCAAAGTTATTGCGGATGTTGTTGGAGAACTGGGTCAGCAGCTTGGTGCTCACCACATCGAACTGATGCTCGGACGTCGCCAGGTCAGCCCGCTCGAGGATCACCGCCGTGGCGGCATCACCAAAGATGAAGTGGCTGTCACGATCACGGAAATTCAGGTGGCCGGTGCAGACTTCCGGATTGACCATCAGGATCGCCCGGGCCTGGCCCAGCTGGATGCTGTTGGCGGCATTCTGGATACCAAACGTGGCCGAGGAACACGCCACGTTCATATCGAAACCGAAGCCCTGGATACCCAGGGCCTCCTGAACCTCAATGGCGATGGCCGGGTAGGCGCGCTGCAGGTTGGAACAGGCGACGATCACGCCATCGATATCAGCGGCGGTCTTGCCTGCGCGCTGCAGGGCCTGTTCGGCGGCGCCGACGGCCATCTGGCAGAGCACCGACCATTCGTCGTTACTGCGCTCGGGCAGGCGTGGGGCCATGCGCTGAGGGTCGAGGATGCCGTCCTTGTCCATCACGAAACGGCTCTTGATGCCCGAGGCTTTTTCGATGAACGCCGCACTGGACTCAGTCAGCGCCTGCACGTCACCGCGCTCGATGGCAGCGGCGTTTTCGCGGTTGAACTGCTGCACATAGGCATTGAAAGACTGCACCAGCTCTTCGTTGGAGATGCTGTTGGCCGGGGTGTACAGGCCAGTGCCGCTGATGACGACGTTATGCACGGTCGTTCCTCTAAATCTGTCAGGCAGAAGATATTGGTACCGTCGTACCAAACTGTAAGTCGTTCGATTCCGTCCAGCAGGCATCGAACTGGCAACGCTTTATTCATCTTGTAACCGCGAAGTTTGCCACAACGCCGGTGATTTGGCGCCATATGCCAGACAAACATCTCATTGTGGGAGGGGGCTTGGCCCCGATGGCGGTGTGTCAGAGCCAGACTCTGCACCTGATACACAGCTATCGGGGGCAAGCCCCCTCCCACATTTGACCCTGTTCAGTTCAGGAAACCGGGAATGCTTCAGGGCTCGACCTGGCTCCATTGTTTGCTCAAGCGCTTATCTGAAATCGGCACCTTGGTCCCCAGTTGCTGGGCAAACAACGACACCCGGTATTCTTCCAGCCACCAGCGATAGAGCTCCAGCTGCGGATCACGTTTGCCTTCCTGGGCATGTTTATTCAGGCGATTCTGGTACTGCGCCCACAGGCCACTCAACTCGGCGCTCCACACACGGTCCTTCTGCACCTGGCTCGGCAGTTTTTCCAGGCGCAGCTCGATGGCCTTGAGGAAACGCGGCAACTCCTTGAACCATTGGGCCGGGGTCTCGCGCACAAACCCTGGGTACACCAGGTTGCTCAACTGCTGCTTGATATCGTTCAAGGCCACCGCCTGGGCGAGGTCGATTTTGCCTTTGAAGCGTTTTTGCAGGCCGTGCCAGAGTTTCAGCACTTCCAGGGTCAGGCGCGCCAGACGCTCGGCCTGTTCGGTCCAACCGCCACGTTTGCGCTCGGCCAGCGCGGCCAGCCCAGCGCCATCGCGCGGCAACGTGGCTTCGCCTTCCAATACGCAGGTATCGAGGCTGGCCAGCAGGATATCTTCCACCAGCGCCTCGACACGCCCCAGTTCGCGGTACAACAGGCCCAACTCGGTCAGTCCCGGCAATTTGCCGCGCAGGAATTTCGCCGGTTCCGCCAGTTGCTGCATCAACAGGCGCTGCAAGGCACGCCGATGTTGGAACTCGGCCTCGGCGGCCGTGGAGAAACGCCCTTCCTTGACCGTGCCGTTTTCTTCCACCAGCGCGGGGTACACCGTCATCGACAGGCCGGCGATGTTTTGCTGGGTTTTCTCGGCCACCGGTGCAAACACCTTGGCGTGCACCGGCTGCTGGCTTTTCGCGGTTTGCGGCACCGCCAGGGCGGCCTGGCTGGCTTCGGCGAAACGCGCGGTCAGCTGTGCCAGGTCACGGCCTTCGCCGAGGAATTTGCCCTCGCCGTCAACCACTTCCAGGTTCATCTTCAAATGGTTTTCCACCTGCTGTGCGGCCTCCGCCCAGGCTTCATCGCTGACCCGCGCACCGGTCATGCGCAACAGTTCGCGACCCAATGCCTGGGGCAGCGAACCCTGGCCAAACTCGATGCGCTGCAGCGCCGCCTTGACGAAATCCGGCACCGGCACGAAGTTTTTGCGCAGCGCCTTGGGCAGGTTACGCACCAGGGCGATGCACTTGGCTTCGATCACTCCCGGCACCAGCCATTCCAGACGCTCGGCGGGCAACGCCGGCAACAGCGGCGCCGGCACGCGCAGGGTTACGCCATCGCGCGGGTGGTTGGGTTCGAAGTGGTAACTCAAGGCCAGGGCCAGGTCGCCCAGGTGCAAGGTGTCCGGGTAATGCGCGGCGGTGACTTCACTGGCTTCGCGGGCCAGCACGTCTTCCTCGCGCATGATCAGCAGTTGCGGGTCTTTCTGGCTGTTGACCTTGTACCAGCTGTCGAAGGTGGCGGTCTGGTGGATCTCTGCCGGCAAACGCGCATCGTAGAAGGCGTAGAGGGTTTCCTCGTCGGCCAGGATGTCGCGACGGCGCGCCTTGGCTTCCAGTTCGTCGAGCTGCTCCAGCAGTTGCTGGTTGGCCGTGAGGCACTTGGCTCGGGACTGGATCTCTCCACGCACCAGGCCTTCGCGAATGAACAGCTCGCGGGACACCACCGGGTCGATCGGCCCGTAATGCACCGGCCGGCGTCCGACCACGATCAGCCCGAACAAGGTGATCTGTTCAAACGCCACCACCTGGCCACGCTTTTTCTCCCAATGGGGCTCGAAGTGGTTTTTCTTGATCAGGTGCCCGGCCAGCGGTTCGATCCAGTCGGCATCGATCTTGGCCACCATGCGCGCATACAGCTTGGTGGTTTCCACCAGTTCGGCGGTCATCAGCCATTGCGGGCGCTTCTTGCCGATGCCCGAGGAAGGATGAATCCAGAAACGCCGCTGCCGGGCACCGAGGTAGTCGCCGTCCTCGGTCTTCTGGCCGATCTGGCTGAGCAAGCCGGACAGCACCGCCTTGTGCAATTTCGGGAAGTCCGCCGGTTCCTTGTTGATCGTCAGCTGCATGTCGCGGCAGATCAGGCTCAACTGGCGATGGGAATCGCGCCACTCGCGCAGGCGCAGGTAGTTAAGGAAGTTTTTGCGACACCAATTGCGCAGCGGGCTGGCGGTTAGTGCCTGGCGCTGTTCTTCAAAGCCGCGCCACAGGTTGACCAACCCGGCGAAGTCCGAATCCGGGTCTTTCCACTGCGCATGGGCCTGGTCGGCGGCCTGCTGGCGTTCCGGCGGGCGCTCGCGCGGGTCCTGGATCGACATGGCGCTGGCCACGATCAGCACTTCCTGCAAGCTGCCGAGCTTGGCCGCTTCGAGCAGCATGCGGCCCATGCGCGGGTCCACCGGCAGGCGCGCCAGTTGGCGGCCCAATGGTGTGAGCTGGCTGTTACGGTCTACCGCCGACAGCTCTTGCAGCAGGTTGAAACCGTCGCTGATGGCCTTGCCATCCGGCGGTTCGATAAACGGAAAGTCGGTGATTTCACCCAGGCGCAGGTGCAGCATCTGCAGGATCACGGCGGCAAGGTTGGTGCGCAGGATCTCAGGGTCGGTAAATTCCGGGCGCCCGATAAAGTCCTCTTCGCTGTACAAGCGAATGCAGATGCCCGGCTCGACCCGGCCGCAACGGCCTTTGCGCTGGTTGGCGCTGGCCTGGGAAATCGCCTCGATCGGCAGGCGTTGCACCTTGGCGCGGTAGCTGTAGCGGCTGATGCGTGCGGTGCCGCTGTCGATCACATAACGAATGCCCGGCACGGTCAGCGAGGTTTCCGCGACGTTGGTTGCCAGCACCACGCGCCGGCCTGGGTGTGATTGGAAAATGCGTTGTTGCTCGGCGGGTGACAGGCGCGCATACAGCGGCAGGATCTCAGTGTGCTTGAGCTGCGCCTTGCGCAGCATCTCGGCGGCGTCGCGAATTTCGCGTTCGCCGGGCAGGAACACCAGCACATCACCGGGGCTGCGGCGTTCGCTGCGCTCGTAGGCGGCGATTTCGTCGAGGGTGGCCAGGATCGCCTGGTCGACGGTCAAGTCATCTTCGACGCGGTTGCCCTCCTCGTCCTGCTCCAGGGTCAGCGGGCGGTACCAGGTGTCCACCGGGAAGGTACGGCCTGATACCTCCACGATGGGCGCATCGTCGAAATGCTTGGAGAAACGCTCCAGGTCGATGGTCGCGGAAGTGATGATAACTTTCAGGTCCGGGCGACGCGGCAGCAGGGTCTTGAGGTAACCCAGCAGGAAGTCGATGTTCAGGCTGCGCTCATGGGCTTCGTCGACGATGATCGTGTCGTAGCGTTCCAGGTAGCGGTCGTTCTGGGTTTCCGCCAGTAGAATACCGTCGGTCATCAGTTTGATCAGCGTATTGGAGTCGCTCTGGTCCTCGAAGCGCACCTGATAGCCGACCAGCGCGCCGAGCGGCGTCGCCAGCTCTTCGGCAACGCGGCTGGCAACGCTGCGCGCAGCAATCCGGCGTGGCTGGGTGTGGCCGATCAGGCCAAACTGGCCGCGGCCGATCTCCAGGCAAATCTTCGGCAACTGGGTAGTTTTACCCGAACCGGTCTCACCGGCGATGATCAGCACCTGGTGCTTGTTCAGCGCAGCCTTGATTTCATCGCGCTTGGCGGCAATCGGCAGGCTGTCGTCGTAACGAATCACCGGCAGGCTGTCCCGCCGCGCCGTGACCTGGGCGCAGGACGCCTGCATACGCGATACCCACTGCGCCAGCTTCTGCTCATCGGGCTTCTTGCGCAGCTCAAGCAACTGGCGCCGCAAGCGGTTGCGGTCGGCAAGCATGGCGTGATCGAGGGTTTTAAGCAGTTGGTCGATGGTGGGCGCTTGGTCGGTCATCAGGTACGCAAAGGTCTTTTAATGAGGCAGGTAAGCCTGCGGTGACATGATCGTAGACGGCAATTGTCGCAGATTTCTGTCCTTGTAAACGAGCCAAGCCCTTTCATCACGGCAACACGGCCGCTTCATACGCGTGAGCCGGCTATTTTTAGCTCGACGGGGTCGTGCCACCTACTCTCTCATTCGACTTTTCACGCAGGGCTATCAGAACGCGCATCTGGCATGGTGACGATCCGGCGCGATTTACTGCGGCACGCGCCCTCACCCGCACACCCACCCCACGCGGCTCGCCAAGGAAAAACCTCATGCCCACCGTATCGGAGAAACCATTATGTTCGGATCAAAACCATTGCCCGCCTACCAACCCGGCGCCACCGTGGGCAGGCTGTTCCAGCAAACCCACGCCATCCATGAAGCGGTGGTTGAAAGCCTGATAGGGCAAGGCCACCGGCACATGCTCGACAAATGCCGGCACCTTGAACACGCATTGTTTGGCCCTATCAATCGAATGCCCGACCGTGCCGCGCAGGAAAAAGGCCATCAGCTTCAGGCCTGGATGCACAGTTCAAGGATTGATGAAGCGCTTGCAGCCTTAGACCAGGAAAGCCACAAACACTTCGCCGTGCAACCGGATGACAAAACAAGCCTGCACGCCCTCCAGCAACGCTACGAGCAACTGACCGCTCGCGTGGAGCGCCGCGATGCCCTGCTGGGTCGACGCGCAGCGTGGGCCGCCGCCATCGCGCCACCGTCCTGCGAGCTGGACCCGGTAACGGTTGCCGTCCTGCCGCCTGCACCCCTGAGCAACCAGCTGAGTGGGCACACTCTGGAACAGGCGGTCAAACATATCAACGCTCTGGAGAAGGAGATTGCCCTGCTGGACCACCACATCAGGCAAGAGCCGCAGCCTCTGTCTCACGCCGAGGAAGAGATCTTTCTCAGGCAACGCAACGCCATGACAGAGTCTCGCAATGCATGGGCAACGGGCCGTTTGAAAGGCAGCAGCCAATTCAAATCCTCCGTTGGCCTGGCCCCGGAGCGTAAACGCCTGGAGCAGAGTCTGGAGCGGCACAAGCAACTGGCACCGGTGGAACTGACACTCCACCGACTGGAACGCACAGTCGAGACCGTGCAGCGCAACGGCCTGGGGGAGAAACTCTCGGCCCAGGCGGTCGATGCCGCACGGGACGTCTTGGTCAATTTGCGCGACGCCTGGCGCAACGGCAACCTTGATGGCAGCTCGATTGAGGGCATGAACCCTGCGCTGCTGCTGACCCCGCCAAACAACCGCCGAATCAAACTGGAATTGGCCGTCATCGAAAAGGCCTTTGTACAACTGAACGCAGTGCCCCGTACGGAACAACCTGGCATTGCCGAGGAACGTGCGCAGTTCAAGGCAGTGATTGATTCCGCAAACAACATGCAAGTCAAACACGCGGCGATCAGTCAACTTAAAGATCGCAATAAACAGCGAGCGCTGGTCGCTGAACTGAACACCGATTTGCGCACTATCTACACCGATCTGACAAACACGCTGGCCCTTCATCGCTTGACCGCTACGCAACCGTAACGCATAGCGATTTAAACAACCGTACACCAGCTTCAACCCAGCCCGGCCAAAAGAGCTCGACCACGCGCTTCAAAAACAGGCGTCCAGTGGCTGATTGCACATCGCAGTCGGCCACTGGGCCACGCTTACCTCTTCAACTCGCCAGCCCCTCTTCATCACGCGGGTCCTTGCGCCGATACGGAAACACGTCAATCACCTTCCCCGCGCGAATAGCCTCCTGCAGCCCTTTCCAATAGTCCGCGTTATACAGCTCACCATGCAGCTCATCGAACAGCTTGCGCTGGCCGGCGTCGGCGAACAGAAAAGGCGGGAATTCCTCAGGAAACACATCCAGCGGGCCAATGGAGTACCACGGTTCAGAGGCCATTTCATCCTCTGGGGTACGCGGCGCGGGAATGTGGCGGAAGTGGGCCTCGGTGAGAAAGCAGATTTCATCGTAGTCATAAAACACCACCCGGCCGTGACGGGTGACGCCGAAGTTCTTGAGCAGCATGTCACCGGGAAAGATATTCGCCGCCGCCAATTGCTTGATCGCCAGCCCGTAGTCTTCCAGCGCTTCGCGCACCTGGGCGGGATTAGCGTTTTCCAGGTAGAGGTTGAGCGGGGTCATGCGCCGTTCGGTCCAGCAGTGGCGGATCAGCACGGTGTCACCTTCCACTTCGACGGTGCTGGCGGCCACTTCCAACAACTCGGCAAGGCAGTCGGGCTCGAACTTGCTCAAGGGAAAGCGGAAGTCGGCGAACTCCTGGGTATCGGCCATGCGCCCCACGCGGTCGACACTTTTGACCAGGCGGTACTTCTCGATCACCGTGGCGCGGTTGACGTTTTTCGACGGTGAGAAACGGTCCTTGATGATCTTGAACACGGTGTTGAAGCCTGGCAGGGTAAACACGCTCATGACCATGCCACGCACGCCCGGCGCCATGATGAACTGGTCATCGGTGGTGGCCAGGTGATTGATCAGTGCGCGGTAGAACTCCGACTTGCCGTGTTTATAGAAGCCAATGGACGTGTACAGCTCGGCGATGTGTTTGCCGGGCAGGATGCGCTTGAGAAAGTCGATGAACTCGGCAGGCACGGGCACGTCGACCATGAAATAGGAGCGCGTAAAGGAAAAGATGATCGACACCTCAGCTTCGTCGGTGATCAACGCATCGATCTGAATACCCCGCCCTTCGCGGTGCAGCAATGGGATCACCAGCGGCCATTGTTCGTCGCGGGTGTAGATACGCCCCACCAGGTAGGCGCCTTTATTGCGGTAGAGCACCGAGGAAAACAGCTCGACGTTCAGGTCCGGGTCTTTGCACACCCAGTCCGGCAGGTTTTCGCGCAGTTGGGCTTCCAGGCGTTGCAGGTCGGCAGGCAAGTCGGCGTAGGGTTCACTGAAGCTGTAGTCCGCAAAAATCTGCGCAAGCATCTGCGCCATGTTGCCTGCAGGCGTGTAGATGCGGGTCTGCGCCGCCCGCGCCAGACGCTGGGTGGGGCGCGTGGTGTGGATAAACATGCAGCCGTCGCTGATCAGGTCATGGCTGAACAGGCTGCAGAAGACCGAGTTGTACCAAGTTTCGGACAGCTCATCGTCAAAGCGCAGGTCAATCAGGCCGATGTAGGCGCTTTTCACCTGGGGCCACAGCTCGATGTCCTGCAACACGCCCGCCTCGAAAGCAGCCCGCAGACGCGCCGTGACCTCACCCACTTTCTCTTCATACAGGCTGATGCGCGCCGCCGAAGCGGCTTGCCCTTGCTGCCATTGGGCCTTTTCGAAACGCTCGCGAGCGCCATCGGTGATCTGGCGAAAGTGCTCACGGTAGTCGTCGAAACCGTCGAGGATCATCCGGGCGATAGCAAGGGCGGACTGCGGCATGCGAAAAACCTCGAACGGGTATCGGGAAGCCCTGAGCTTAGCCAGTGAACCCAGGCAGGAGAAGGAGGATTTTTCACCGGCCGCCGTACTTAGCGATTGTGTCGACCGGAACGCTGGGCAACACTCCCCGGCCTGATCGTGTAGGAGTTTTCCGTGAAACCTGTCGACACCCTGTACTTGCTGGGACTGGCCGCCATCTGGGGCGCGAGTTTCCTGTTCATGCGCATCATCGCGCCGGAAATCGGCAGCGTGCCGACTGCGTTTTTCCGCGTGTCGATTGCCGCCGCAGGCTTGTTGGTGATCCTGGCGTTGATGCGCGTGAGCTGGGATTTCCAGGGTAAGTTCAAGACGGTGCTGCTGCTGGGCGTAATCAACTCAGGGATCCCAGCGACCATGTACTCGGTGGCGGCGCAGGTATTGCCCGCGGGTTATTCGGCGATCTTCAATGCCACCACGCCGCTGATGGGCGTACTGATTGGCGGGTTGTTCTTCAGCGAACGCCTGACACCGTCGAAAATCGCGGGTGTAGCCCTGGGGCTGTTTGGCGTGGCCGTGCTCACGCGTGCGGGGCCGGTGGCCTTTGATCTGGAATTGTTGATGGGCGCAATGGCGTGCCTGCTGGCGACCACCTGCTATGGCTTTGCCGGTTTTCTGGCGCGGCGCTGGCTGGATCAGCGCGGCGGGTTGGACAGTCGCCTGTCGGCCTTGGGCAGCATGCTGGGCGCTACATTGTTCTTGCTGCCGTTGTTTGCCTACAGCGCCATCAGTCAGCCGCCGGCGAGTTGGGGAGGCTGGCAGGTATGGGCGTCGCTGCTGGGGTTGGGGCTGGTGTGCACGGCGTTCGCCTACATCCTGTACTTCCGCCTGCTGTCCTCCATCGGCCCGGTCAAGTCGATGACCGTGACCTTCATGATCCCGCCGTTCGGCGTACTGTGGGGCGCGTTGCTGCTGGATGAGCCGCTGTCGATGGCCCACGTATATGGCGGGGTGTTGATCGCCGGCGCGTTGTGGCTGGTGTTGCGGCCACAAAAAGCTCGGGTCGAGGATGCGCTGTCAGCCTCACAGTGAGGCTCGGCGGTTTGCGCGCGACCATTGCCAGCGGATTGTTGCAAAAATAAGTTAAATAAATGCCCGGCATGGCCGATAACCCCTGAAAGCCTTGCGGATTGAACAATCATGCGTAATAACCAACCCGTTACCCAGCGCGAACGTACCTTCCCCGCTCAGCAACGGTTGATCTCCACCACAGACGCCAAGGGTGTGATCACCTACTGCAACGACGCCTTTGTCGAAATCAGTGGGTTCACCCGCGACGAACTGATCCGTGCCCCGCACAATCTGGTGCGTCACCCGGACGTTCCGGCGGCGGTGTTCGCGCACATGTGGTCGACGCTCAAACAAGGCTTGCCATGGATGGGCATTGTCAAGAATCGCTGCAAGACCGGTGACCACTACTGGGTTAACGCCTATGTGACACCGGTCTTCGACGGCAACCAGGTGATCGGCTACGAATCGGTGCGCATCAAGCCCACCGCCGAGCAGATCCGCCGGGCCGAAGCGCTCTATCAACGCATCAACCAGGGCAAGTCGGCCGTTCCCCAGCGGGACAAGTGGCTGCCGGTGCTGCAGGACTGGCTGCCGTTTATCCTGGTCAGCCAATTGAGCTTCATGATCGGTGCCACCCTCACGTCCCAGTGGGGTTTCGCCTTGGCGGCAGCGCTGTCGGTGCCGTTGGGCCTGCTGGGCCTGAGCTGGCAACAGCGCGGCCTCAAGCGTTTGCTGCGCCTGGCCGAGCAGACCACCTCCGACCCGTTGATCGCGCAGATGTACACCGACAGCCGCGGCGCCCAGGCGCGGCTGGAAATGTCGATCCTCAGCCAGGAAGCGCGTCTGAAGACCTGCCTCACCCGCCTGCAGGACACTGCCGAACACCTCAACGACCAGGCCGCGCAGTCCAACACCCTGGCGCACAACAGCTCCAGCGGCCTGGAGCGCCAGCGCGTAGAGACGGAGCAGGTAGCCACTGCGGTCAACCAGATGGCGGCGACCACCCAGGAAGTCGCCAGTCATGTGCAGCGCACGGCAGATGCCACCCAGGAAGCCAATCGCCTGACCGGTCGCGGCCGCGATATCGCCGGGGAAACCCGTGAGGCGATTCAGCGCCTGTCGGTGGCGGTGGGCGAAACCGGTATCACCGTCACGCAATTGGCCAAGGACAGTGATGAAATCGGCGGCGTGGTGGATGTGATCAAAGGCATTGCCGACCAGACCAACCTGCTGGCCTTGAACGCCGCCATCGAGGCGGCGCGCGCCGGTGAGATGGGCCGTGGGTTTGCGGTGGTGGCGGATGAAGTACGCCAGTTGGCGCAACGCACCGCCGAATCGACCGGGCAGATCCACACGCTGATCGCCAAACTGCAGCAGACTGCCGCCGCCGCCGTGCAAACCATGGACGCCGGGCATCGCCAGGCCGAAGAGGGTGTGGCACGGGTGATGGAAGCGGATCAGGCGTTGGTGGGTATCAGTGAGGCGGTAGCGAATATCACCGACATGACCACGCAGATCGCCGCCGCGACTGAAGAGCAAAGTGCCGTTGCCGAAGAGATCAGCCGTAACATCAGCACCATTGCGTTGCTGGCGGACCAGACCTCGGAGCAGGCGATGAGCTCGGCGCAGTTGAGTGAAGAGCTGACGCATACCGCCAATACCCAGTATTCGCTGGTGGAGCGTTTTAACCGGTAGACCGCTATCGGGGGCAAGCCCCCTCCCACATTCGACCGAGTTCCAACGTTGGAATATGGTCAACATGTGGGAGGGGGCTTGCCCCCGATAGGGCCCTAACCGGCACCAAGAAACCCAGCCACCTTCACCGCCGCAGCCTCCAGATGCTGCTCATGACTAAACCCCGAAGCCTTCAACGGCTTCAAATCATGATCCCCCGCCACCAGCCACATCAATTCGATGCTAGGCGACAAGTCATACCCCTCCACCGCCGCTCGATTACCCAGGGCATCCCGCTCGCCCTGCACAATCAGCGTTGGCGTCTTAAGCACAGCCAAATGCTCTACCCGAGGTTTTTCCGGCTTGCCCACCGCATAGAACGGATAGCCCAGGCACACCAACCCAGCGGCGCCCAGTTCATCGGCCAATAAACTGGCCATCCGCCCGCCCATGGATTTGCCGCCTATCGCCACCTTGCCCGCGACATGACGCCGCACCAGGGCATACACCTCCCGCCATGCCTCCAGCAGTTTCGGCGCCGGGTTCGGTGGGCGCTTGCCTCCGTCCAATCGGCGCTGGGCCATGTAGGGAAATTCGAAGCGCACGACGTTAACGCCATGCCCGGCAAGGCGCGCAGCCATGTCGTTCATGAACGCCGAGTCCATCGGCGCGCCGGCGCCGTGGGCCAGGATCAACGTGACGGGCTCGCCTGAAATCGCCTGCGCTGCGACATCCCATAACCAGCCGCGTTCACGCACACACTGCGCCCATTGATCCCCGTCAATACTGGCCTTGTGCTCTTTGCCCATGCTTGCCTCGCTTTTTAGTCTGCCTATAACTCCAGCCCAAGTGCCGCACCGGCTTGGGTTGAACCGTGGATGGGGAACCATGAACACTACTTTAAGTACCGCCTATAACTACAAGGTGGTCCGCCAATTCGCCATTATGACGGTGGTGTGGGGCATCGTCGGCATGGGCCTCGGGGTTTTTCTCGCGGCCCAATTGGTTTGGCCTGCGCTCAACTTCGATTTGCCCTGGACCAGCTTCGGTCGCCTGCGCCCGCTGCACACCAACGCCGTGATCTTTGCCTTCGGTGGCTGCGCACTGTTCGCCAGCTCCTTCTATTCGGTGCAACGCACCTGCCAGACACAGCTGTTCGCACCGAAAATCGCCGCATTCTGCTTCTGGGGCTGGCAGCTCGTCATCCTGTTGGCCGCGATCAGCCTGCCGCTGGGCTACACCAGCTCCAAGGAATACGCCGAGCTGGAATGGCCGATCGACATCCTGATCACCGTCGTCTGGGTGGCCTATGCCATCGTGTTCTTCGGCACGATCATGAAGCGCAACACCAAGCACATCTATGTGGGTAACTGGTTTTTCGGCGCATTCATCATCACCGTGGCGATCCTGCATATCGTCAACAACCTGGAAATCCCGGTCAGCCTGACCAAGTCCTACTCGCTGTACGGCGGTGCGACGGATGCGATGGTGCAGTGGTGGTACGGGCATAACGCTGTAGGCTTTTTCCTCACCGCCGGCTTTCTCGGGATGATGTACTACTTCGTGCCCAAGCAGGCCGAACGCCCGGTGTATTCGTATCGTTTGTCCATCGTGCACTTCTGGGCGCTGATCACCCTGTATATCTGGGCCGGGCCCCACCACCTGCACTACACCGCGTTGCCGGATTGGGCACAGTCGTTGGGCATGGTGATGTCGCTGGTGCTGCTGGCACCGAGCTGGGGCGGCATGATCAACGGCATGATGACGCTCTCGGGCGCCTGGCATAAGTTGCGCAGCGACCCGATCCTGCGCTTCCTCGTGGTGTCCCTGGCGTTCTACGGCATGTCCACCTTCGAGGGCCCGATGATGGCGATCAAGACCGTCAACGCCCTCTCCCACTACACCGACTGGACCATCGGCCACGTACACGCCGGCGCACTCGGTTGGGTGGCGATGATTTCAATCGGCGCGCTGTACCACATGATCCCCAAAGTCTTCGGGCGCGAGCAGATGTACAGCCTCGGCCTGATCAACGCGCACTTCTGGCTGGCCACCATCGGCACCGTGCTCTACATCGCTTCGATGTGGGTCAACGGCATCGCCCAGGGCCTCATGTGGCGTGCGATCAATGAGGACGGCACCCTGACCTACTCCTTCGTCGAAACCCTGGTGGCCAGCCACCCGGGCTACATCGTGCGGCTGGTGGGCGGTGCGGTGTTCCTCAGCGGCATGTTCCTGATGGCTTACAACACATGGCGCACCGTGCGCGCGGTGCAGCCCGCCGACGCCGTGCCTGTCGCGCAACTGGCCTGAGGAGGTTGTGATGAAACACGAAGTCATTGAAAAAAACGTCGGCCTGCTGATGCTGCTGATGGTGCTCGCCGTGAGCATCGGCGGCCTGACCCAGATCGTCCCGCTGTTCTTCCAGGACGTGACCAACAAGCCGGTCGAAGGCATGAAACCCTACACCGCGCTGCAACTGGAGGGCCGCGACATCTACATCCGTGAAGGCTGCGTGCAGTGCCACTCGCAGATGATCCGCCCGTTCCGCGCCGAGACCGAACGCTACGGCCATTACTCGGTGGCCGGCGAAAGCGTATGGGACCACCCGTTCCTGTGGGGCTCCAAGCGCACCGGGCCGGACCTGGCCCGCGTAGGCGCACGCTACTCGGACGACTGGCACCGCGCGCACCTGTACAACCCGCGCAACGTGGTGCCCGAGTCGAAAATGCCGGCCTACCCGTGGCTGGTGACGGCCCCGGTCGACAGCAGCCACACCGAGACCAAACTGAACGTCATGCGCACCCTGGGCGTGCCGTACACCGACGACGACATTCGTGGTGCGGTCGCCAGCCTCAAGGGCAAGACCGAAATGGACGCGCTGGTTTCCTACCTGCAAGTGCTCGGCACTGCCATCAAGAGCAAGAGGTGAGCCATGGGATTTGAATTCGACGCGGGCACCATCCGCGGCCTCGGCACGCTGGTGGTCGCCATCGCTTTCATCGGCTTGTCGCTGTGGGTGTTCAACAACCGCCGCAACGCGGACTTCGAGCAGGCGCGCCTGCTGCCGTTCGCCGATGAACCTTCTCCCTCCGACGCTCAAGAAGCGCCCGCACCAAGGAGCACTCGGCCATGACTACCTTCTGGAGTGCATGGATCTGCGTACTGACCCTCGGCAGCCTGATCGGCCTGACCTGGCTGTTGATCGGCACCCGCAAGGGCGAAACCCACGGCAGCGTCGACCAGACCATGGGGCACGCCTTCGACGGCATCGAGGAATACGACAACCCGCTGCCCCAGTGGTGGTTCATGCTGTTCGTCGGCACGCTGGTGTTTGCCGTCGGCTACCTGATTCTCTACCCGGGCCTGGGTAACTGGAAAGGCGTGTTGCCGGGCTATGAAGACGGCTGGACGTCGACCAAGGAATGGGACAAGGAAATGGCCAAGGCCGACGCCAGGTTCGGGCCGATCTACGCCAAATTCGCAGCGATGCCGGTGGAAGAAGTGGCCAAGGACCCGCAAGCCTTGAAGATGGGCGGTCGCCTGTTCGCCTCCAACTGCGCGGTGTGCCACGGCTCGGATGCCAAGGGCGCGTACGGCTTCCCCAACCTGGCAGACAGCCACTGGCGCTGGGGCGGTTCGGCCGCAGCGATCAAGGCCACCATCCTGGGCGGTCGCCACGCGGCGATGCCGGCCTGGGGTGAAGTGCTGGGCGAGGATGGGGTGAAGAATGTTGCCGCGTATGTACGCCACGACCTGGCCAAGTTGCCCTTACCGGCCGACAGCACGGCCGACCTGGCGGCGGGCCAGGCTGCATTCAACACCACCTGCGTTGCCTGCCACGGGCCGCAGGGCCACGGTGTGGAAGCCATGGGCGCGCCAAACCTGACCGAGCCTGCAGGGTTTATCTACGGCACCAGCCTGGCGCAGCTGCAACAGACCATCCGTCATGGTCGCCAGGGCCAGATGCCTGCGCAGGAAGTGCTGCAAGGCAATGACAAGGTGCATCTGCTGGCGGCTTATGTTTATAGCCTTTCCCATAACGCTGACGGTGCAACGCCGGAAAGCCAACCTCAATAACCATTAGCTGTGGCGAGGGAGCTTGCTCCCGCTGGGCAGCGAAGCGGCCCCAAAAATCTGGGAGCGCTTCGCACTCCAGCGGGAGCAAGCTCCCTCGCCACGGTTCGCCACTGCTTGCGCGACTAAGTGTCGCACCCTTCCCAAGTCCAACTTTCCCCACCTCAGATTCGGGTCTACGCTTGCTTTCAAGCGAAGCGATTTCGGCGTACGCGACAACCGCTGTCGAGGCTCCGAAATTTTCTTGTCCACTCGATCAGCTTTCGATTTCTATTTTATCCTTACATCAAACATGGAAAGGGCGCAGAATCTGGCGTGGAACGCATTGATACAGGTCAGTCGTTGCGTTGCAATGGCCCCTCGCTTTCTACATACTTGCGGCCGATTTTACCTATAAAAAAACCTAAACCGTGGAACCTTAGAATGAGCACAGCAATCAGTCCGACTGCTTATAACTATAAGGTCGTTCGCCAGTTCGCCATCATGACGGTGGTCTGGGGGATCCTTGGCATGGGGCTCGGGGTGTTCATCGCCTCGCAACTGGTTTGGCCGCAATTGAATTTCGACCTGCCCTGGACGACCTTCGGCCGCCTGCGCCCGCTGCACACCAACCTGGTGATCTTTGCCTTCGGTGGATGTGCGCTGTTTGCCACCTCCTACTACGTCGTGCAACGCACCTGCCAGACGCGACTGATTTCCGATGGCCTTGCCGCCTTTACCTTCTGGGGCTGGCAGGCGGTCATCGTCGGCGCCATCATCAGCCTGCCCCTGGGCTACACCACCACCAAGGAATACGCCGAGCTGGAATGGCCGATCGCCATTTTGCTCGCCATTGTCTGGGTGACGTACGCCGTGGTGTTCTTCGGCACCATCGTCAAGCGCAAGACCAAGCACATCTATGTCGGCAACTGGTTCTACGGGGCCTTCATCCTGGTCACGGCGATGCTGCACATCGTCAACCACGCGTCCCTGCCGGTCAGCCTGTTCAAGTCCTACTCGGCCTATGCCGGCGCGACGGATGCGATGATCCAGTGGTGGTACGGGCATAACGCCGTGGGCTTTTTCCTCACCACCGGTTTTCTCGGGATGATGTACTACTTCGTGCCCAAGCAGGCCGAACGTCCCATCTACTCCTACCGCCTGTCCATCGTGCACTTCTGGGCGCTGATCACCCTGTACATCTGGGCCGGCCCGCACCACCTGCACTACACCGCGCTGCCGGACTGGGCGCAGTCGTTGGGCATGGCGATGTCGATCATCCTGCTGGCGCCGAGCTGGGGCGGCATGATCAACGGCATGATGACGCTCTCGGGCGCCTGGCATAAGCTGCGCACCGACCCGATCCTGCGCTTTCTGGTGGTGTCGCTGGCGTTCTACGGCATGTCGACCTTCGAAGGCCCGATGATGGCGATCAAGACCGTCAACTCGCTGTCCCACTACACCGACTGGACCATCGGCCACGTCCACGCCGGCGCCCTGGGCTGGGTGGCGATGATCTCCATCGGCGCGCTGTACCACATGATCCCCAAGCTGTTCGGGCGCGCGCAGATGCACAGCGTCGGGCTGATCAACACCCACTTCTGGCTGGCCACGATCGGCACCGTGCTCTACATCGCCTCGATGTGGGTCAACGGCATTACCCAAGGCCTGATGTGGCGCGCGATCAACGATGACGGCACCCTCACCTACTCGTTCGTCGAAGCGCTGCAAGCCAGCCACCCGGGCTATATCGTGCGCGCCCTGGGCGGTGCGTTCTTCGCCACCGGCATGTTGTTCATGGCCTACAACGTCTGGCGCACCGTGCGTGCCTCCGACCCTGAGCAAGCTGAAGCCGCCGCCAAGATCGCCGTCGTGGGAGCCCACTGATGAAGCATGAAGTAGTCGAGAAGAATATCGGCCTGCTGGCCTTCTTCATGGTCATCGCCGTGAGCATCGGCGGCCTGACCCAGATCGTCCCGCTGTTCTTCCAGGACGTGACCAACAAGCCGGTCGAAGGCATGAAACCGCGCACCGCCCTCGAACTGGAAGGCCGCGACGTCTACATCGCCAACGGCTGCGTGGGCTGCCACTCACAGATGATCCGCCCGTTCCGCGCCGAAACCGAACGCTATGGCCACTACTCGGTCGCCGGTGAAAGCGTGTGGGACCACCCGTTCCTGTGGGGTTCCAAGCGTACCGGCCCGGACCTGGCACGCGTGGGCGGGCGTTACTCCGATGACTGGCACCGCGCGCACTTGTACAACCCGCGCAACGTGGTGCCGGAATCGAAAATGCCGGCGTACCCGTTCCTGGTGGAACACAAGCTCGACGGCAAGGACACCGCGAAAAAAATGGAAGTGCTGCGCACCCTGGGTGTGCCCTACACCGACGAAGACATCGCCGGTGCGGCAGCCGCCGTCAAAGGCAAGACCGAAATGGACGCGTTGGTGGCCTACCTGCAGGGCCTTGGCACCCTCATCAAAAGCAAACGGTGACCGGCATGGATATCGGAATGATTCGTGGCCTGGGCACCGTCGTGGTGATGGTGGCCTTTATCGGCCTGGCGCTGTGGGTGTTCAGCCCACGGCGCAAATCGGAATTCGACGACGCGACCATGCTGCCTTTTGCGGATGACCCGGAAGCCATCAAGCACGTCGAGCAAGCGTCTAGGAGTAACAAAGAATGACTACGTTCTGGAGCCTGTACGTCACAGTCCTCAGTCTGGGTACCATCTTCGCCCTGACCTGGCTGCTGCTGTCGACCCGCAAGGGCCAGCGCGCCGAACAGACGGACGAGACCGTCGGCCACTCGTTCGACGGCATCGAGGAATACGACAACCCGCTGCCCAAATGGTGGTTCATGCTGTTCGTCGGCACCATCATCTTCGCCCTCGGCTACCTGGCGCTGTACCCTGGCCTGGGCAACTGGAAAGGCCTGCTGCCGGGTTACAACTACCTCGACAACGACAAGCAAACCGCGTTCGCCAACGGCCAGACCGGCTGGACCGGCGTGCACGAATGGGAAAAGGAAATGGCCAGGTCGGAGGCCAGGTTCGGGCCGATCTTCGCCAAATTCGCCTCGATGCCGATTGAAGAAGTCGCCAAGGACCCGCAAGCCCTGAAGATGGGCGGCCGTCTGTTCGCCTCCAACTGCTCGGTGTGCCACGGTTCCGACGCCAAGGGCGCCTACGGTTTTCCCAACCTGACCGATGCCGACTGGCGCTGGGGCGGCGACGCGGCGACCATCAAGCAAACCATCATGCAGGGCCGCCATGCGGTGATGCCAGGCTGGGCCGAAGTGATCGGCGAGCAAGGCGTGGCTGACGTAGCGGCGTTCGTGGTGACCAACCTCGACGGCCGCAAGCTGCCGGAAGGCGCCAAGGCCGACGTCGCCAACGGCGCAAAACTCTTCGCCGCCAACTGCGTGGCCTGCCACGGCCCGGCCGGTAAAGGCACCCCGGCCATGGGCGCACCGGACCTGACTCATCCGGGTGCGTTCATCTACGGTTCGAGCTTCGCCCAACTGCAGCAGACCATTCGCTATGGCCGCCAGGGCCAGATGCCAGCGCAGGAACAACTGCAGGGCAATGACAAGGTGCACTTGTTGGCGGCGTATGTTTACAGCTTGTCCCATGGGGATAAGAAGGCTGAGGAGCCATAACGAAAAGGTAGTGAAAAAGGCCCTATCAGCGAAAACTGACAGGGCCATTTTTGTTCATTGCACCTTGAGAGACAGTCATTTAGTTTGGACTTCGGCACTTTCATCGAGACTCAAACATGAACAATCCCCCAGAAAGCCCCCAGCAAAAAGATCCGAAAGAAGCGCTCAAGCCCAATCATTCAGACATTGTTGAAATGCTTCAAATGCCAGAAGAGCGCATCGAATTCAGCCCTGATCGCGCAACTATCGTCCATAGGCCGCTCCAGAACTGAACTCTTCCAGGCAGTGATTTCAGATAAAGAGTTACTGAACAGCATCAGGGCCCTCCACCCCACCGTAGCCGCAAAACCAACCATACTTCACAAGTCAATTGATCCAGATCACGTACACCATCAATTGATTTCCCCCAACGCGACCAAAGGTCGCACCCTTCACGCACCACCGGGGGCGTATCATTAGGCCACTGCAACATCCTTAATTTGACCCCGGTTGGCACGTACTGGCCGAGGCAAATCTCCACCGCCGTGGGATGCAATGATGAGCAACCAGATACCGGTACACGACGTTACCCCGCCTGCCAAAACCGTCGATCTCTATGCGTCACGAGAGAAAATCTACACTCGCGCCTTCACCGGGCTGTTCCGCAATCTGCGCATGCTCGGCGGTGCCGGCCTGTTCCTGCTGTACTTCGGCACGGTGTGGCTGAACTGGGGCGGCCACCAGGCGGTGTGGTGGAACCTGCCGGAGCGTAAGTTCTTTATTTTTGGCGCAACCTTCTGGCCTCAGGATTTCATCCTGCTGTCGGGCATCCTCATCGTCGCGGCGTTTGGCCTGTTCTTCATCACGGTTTACGCCGGCCGCGTCTGGTGCGGCTATACCTGCCCGCAAAGCGTGTGGACGTGGATCTTCATGTGGTGCGAAAAGGTTACCGAAGGCGATCGCAACCAGCGCATCAAGCTGGACAAGGCGCCCATGGGCGTCAGCAAATTTCTGCGCAAATTCAGCAAGCACACGCTGTGGCTGCTGATCGGTTTTGTCACCGGCCTGACCTTTGTCGGCTACTTCTCGCCAATCCGCGAACTGGTATTGGACTTTTTCACCGGCCAGGCCGACGGCTGGTCGTATTTCTGGGTGGGTTTCTTCACCCTCGCCACCTACGGCAACGCCGGCTGGCTACGCGAACAGGTGTGCATCTACATGTGCCCCTATGCGCGGTTCCAGAGCGTGATGTTCGACAAGGACACGCTGATCGTTTCCTACGACCCACGCCGTGGCGAAGTGCGTGGCCCGCGCAAGAAGGGGGTCGACTACAAGGCCCAGGGCCTGGGCGATTGCATCGACTGCACGATGTGCGTGCAGGTGTGCCCCACCGGCATCGACATCCGCGACGGCCTGCAGATCGAGTGCATCGGCTGCGCTGCCTGCATCGACGCCTGCGACAACATCATGGACAAGATGGAGTACCCACGCGGCCTGATCAGCTACACCACCGAGCACAATCTGTCCGGACAGAAAACCCACAAGTTGCGCCCGCGCCTGATCGGTTACGCCTTGGTGTTGCTGGCGATGATCAGCCTGCTGGTGGCCGCGTTCTTCATGCGTTCGCTGGTGGGCTTCGACGTGAGCAAGGACCGCGTGCTGTACCGCGAAAACGCCGAAGGGCGCATCGAAAACGTCTACAGCCTGAAAATCATGAACAAGGATCAGCGCGACCACACCTACGTGCTCGACGCTGCCGGCCTGCCCGACCTCAAGCTGCAAGGCCGACGCGAAATCAAGGTGGCCGCCGGCGACATCGTCAGCATGCCGGTAGAATTGTCGAGTGCGCCCGAGCAGTTGCCGTCAAGCACCAACGAGGTAACGTTCATCCTTGAGGACGCCGACGACAACAGCGTCCGCATTGAAGCCAAGAGCCGATTCATCGGCCCACAAGTCCGTTAGACAGGGAACACGAGAATGCCCGTAACCACTGCCGCAAGCCCCTGGTACAAGCACCTCTGGCCCTGGATCATCATCGCGATCCTCGCCTGCTCAGTGACCCTGACCTTGTCCATGGTGACCATCGCGGTGAACCACCCGGACAACCTGGTCAACGACAACTATTACGAGGCCGGCAAAGGCATCAACCGCTCCCTGGACCGCGAACGCCTGGCCCAGACCCTGCAACTGCGCGGCAAGCTGCACCTGGACGCGCTGACCGGAGAAGTCGAGCTGCACCTCACCGGCTACAGCAACCCGAACACCCTGGAGCTGAACCTGATCTCCCCGACCCAGCCGGCGAAGGATCGCAAGATCAACCTGACCCGCAGCGCCAGCGAACCGGGCCGCTACATCGGCCAGGTCACCGACAAGGTCGAAGGGCGCCGCTTCGTGGAACTGCTCGGCGTGGAAGGCGACAAGACCTGGCGCCTGTTCGAAGAAGAAGAGGTCAGCCACGACACAGACTTGTTGCTCGGCGATGAGCCGTTGCAGGGTGCCGAAGACCTGAAAAGTAACTGATCATTCCCACGCTCCGCGTGGGAATGCAGCCCGTGGCGCTCAGCGCCATAAAAGCGGACGCAGAGCGTCCAGCGAGGCGTTACCACGCAGAGCGTGGGAACGATCTGAGATCCCGAACCATGATCACCCCCTGCTACCACTGCGCCCTGCCCGTCCCCTCCGGCAGCCGGTTCACCACACAAATCCTCGGCGAGCGCCGCGAACTGTGCTGCCCGGGTTGCCAGGCGGTGGCGGAGGCGATTGTGGCAGGCGGGCTGGAAAGCTATTACCGGCACCGCAGCGAAGCCTCGGCCAACCCCGAAGCGCTGCCGGTGCAGCTTATCGATGAATTGGCTCTGTACGATCGCGCCGATGTGCAAAAGCCTTTCGTACGCCACACCGGCGAATTCGCCGAAGCCACCCTGCTGATGGAAGGCATCAGCTGCGCGGCCTGTGGCTGGTTGATCGAGAAACACCTGCGCAGCCTGCCCGCTGTGGCCGAGGCGCGGCTGAACCTGTCCAACCACCGGCTGCACGTGCGCTGGGCCGACGGGCAGCTGCCGTTGAGCCAGGTGCTCAGTGAACTGCGCCATATCGGCTATGCCGCCCATCCCTATCAAGCGGACCGTGCCGCCGAACAACTGGCCGGCGAGAATCGCCTGGCCCTGCGCCAACTGGGCGTTGCCGGGTTACTGTGGTTCCAGGCCATGATGGCGACCATGGCCACCTGGCCTGAATTCAATATCGACCTCAGCCCCGAGTTGCATGTCATCCTGCGCTGGGTCGCGATGTTTTTGACCACCCCCATCGTGTTCTACAGCTGTGCGCCGTTTTTCAAAGGGGCGCTGCGCGACCTGCGCACCCGCCACCTGACCATGGACGTGTCGGTGTCCCTGGCCATTGGCGGGGCTTATCTGGCGGGCATCTGGACCGCGATCACCGGCGTGGGCGAGTTGTACTTCGATGCGGTCGGCATGTTCGCGCTGTTCCTGCTGGCCGGCCGCTACCTGGAGCGACGTGCCCGCGAACGCACGGCCGCCGCCACCGCGCAGTTGGTCAACCTGCTGCCCGCCTCGTGCCTGCGCTTGACCGCGGACGGGCAGAGCGAACGCATCCTGCTCGGCGAACTGACCTTGGATGATCGGGTGCTGGTCCACCCTGGCGCGGTGTTGCCAGCGGATGGCGTGATTCTCGAAGGCCAATCCAGCGTCGACGAATCCCTGCTTACCGGCGAATACCTGCCGCAGCCCCGGCAGGTCGGCGATGCCGTCACCGCCGGCACGCTCAACGTCGAAGGCGCGCTGACCGTCCAAGTGCGTGCCTTGGGCCACGACACACGCCTGTCTGCCATCGTGCGCCTGCTGGAGCGTGCCCAGGCCGAAAAACCGCGCCTGGCGCAAATCGCCGACCGCGCCGCACAGTGGTTTCTGCTGGGCTCCCTGCTGGCGGCTGCGGTAATCGGCCTGGTGTGGTGGGAGCTCGATGCCTCCAGGGCGTTCTGGATTGTATTGGCCATGTTGGTAGCGACCTGCCCGTGCGCGCTGTCCCTGGCCACCCCCACCGCACTCACCGCCGCCACCGGTACGCTGCACACCCTTGGCTTGCTGCTGACCCGTGGCCATGTGCTGGAAGGGCTCAACCAGATCGACACGGTGATTTTCGACAAGACCGGCACGCTCACCGAAGGACGCCTGGCGTTGAGGGCCATCCGGCCCCTGGGCGAGCTGGACAGCGAGCAGTGCCTGGGCCTCGCCGCCGCGCTGGAAAACCGCTCCGAACACCCGATTGCCCGCGCCTTCGGCCGTGCCCCCCTGGCTGCCGATGACGTTTTGAGCAGCCCCGGCCTGGGCCTGGAAGGCCGCGTGGGCGAACGCCTGATGCGCATTGGCCAAGCCGCTTTTGTCTGTGAACTCAGTGGCGCCCCCATCCCAACTTCACCAGACGAAGCCGGACAATGGCTGCTGTTGGGTGATCAACGCGGCGCGCTCGCCTGGTTCGTGCTCGACGACCGCCTGCGCAGCGATGCGCCAGCCCTGCTTGCCGCGTGCAAGGCGCGCGGCTGGCGCACGCTGCTGCTGTCAGGGGACAGCTCGCCGATGGTCGCCAGTGTCGCGTCTGAGCTGGGCATCGATGAAGCCCACGGCGGCCTGCGCCCCGACGACAAGCTGCAAGTGCTGCAACGCCTGCACCGGGAAGGCCGCAAGGTGCTGATGCTCGGCGACGGTGTCAACGATGTGCCGGTCCTGGCCGCTGCGGATATCAGCGTGGCGATGGGTTCGGCCACCGACCTGGCAAAAACCAGCGCCGACGCGGTGCTGTTGTCCAACCGCCTGGAGGCGTTGGTGCAGGCTTTTACCTTGGCGCGACGCACACGCCGGGTGATCATCGAAAACCTGCTGTGGGCCGGGCTGTACAATGGCCTGATGCTGCCGTTCGCGGCCCTGGGGTGGATCACCCCCATCTGGGCGGCCATCGGCATGTCCCTCAGCTCGTTGACGGTGGTGCTCAATGCCCTGCGCCTGACGCGCCTGCCCAGCGTGCCGGCCGCCAGTGCCCCCTTGATAAACCGCCCGCTGCCGGCTTGAGCCGCGCGGGCATGGAGTGCAGATGCCAGCTCTATACGTGATGATTCCGGCGGCGCTGCTGTTAGTGGGCGTGGCCATCTACATTTTCTTCTGGGCCGTGGACAGCGGCCAGTACGAAGACCTCGACGGCCCGGCCCACAGCGTGCTGTTCGACGACCAGGACCCGAATCACCTGGCCGCTGTCGACGAAGCCAACCGCACCGAGCAACCGCCCAAAGAGCCGCCCCATGCTTGAGCTGGCGCCTTTGCTGGTTTCTGCGCTGATCCTCGGCCTGCTCGGCGGTGGGCATTGCCTGGGCATGTGCGGCGGCTTGATGGGGGCGCTGACCCTGGCCATTCCCCCGGAGCAGCGCAGCCGAAGGTTTCGCCTGCTGCTGGCCTACAACCTGGGGCGCATCCTCAGTTATGCCGCGGCGGGGTTGCTGATCGGCCTCGCCGGCTGGGCCGTGGCCAACAGCCCGGGGGCGATGTTCCTGCGCGTGCTCGCAGGGTTGCTGCTGATCAGCATGGGCCTGTACCTGGCGGGTTGGTGGAGCGGCCTGACCCGAGTCGAACGCCTCGGTCGCGGCCTGTGGCGGCATATCCAGCCGGTTGCCAACCGCTTGCTGCCGGTCTCAAGCCTGCCTCGCGCGCTACTGCTGGGCGCGCTGTGGGGCTGGTTGCCGTGCGGGTTGGTCTACAGCACCCTGCTATGGGCCGCCAGCCAGGGCAATGCACTGGACAGCGCGTTGCTGATGCTGGCGTTCGGCCTAGGCACCTGGCCGGTGTTGCTGGCGACCGGGCTGGCCGCCGAACGTGTCACCGCGCTATTGCGCAAGCGCAGCGTGCGCATGGCCGGTGGTGTGCTGGTGGTGTTGTTCGGCCTCTGGACCTTGCCTGGGCCGCACCAGCACTGGCTGATGGGGCACTGACACGCCTGTGGCATAGCGCCGCTCCCCGTTGATGCAAATCAACATGCCCTCCCCACCCTGCCCCTAGACTCGGCCGACTAGCCAATCCGGGGGACCGCGCCCATGCTCGACGCCATTCGTTGGGACACAGATCTGATTCACCGCTACGACCTGGCGGGGCCGCGCTACACGTCCTACCCCACCGCCGTACAATTCGACAGCCAGGTCGGCTCCTTCGACCTGCTCCATGCGCTACGCGACAGTCGCAAGGCCGTACGGCCGTTGTCGCTGTATGTGCACGTGCCGTTCTGCGCCAACATTTGCTACTACTGCGCCTGCAACAAGGTGATCACCAAGGACCGTGGTCGCGCCCAGGCCTATCTGCAACGCCTGATGCAAGAGATCCAGCAGGTGGCCTGCCACCTCGACCCGAAACAGCCGGTGGAGCAACTGCATCTGGGGGGCGGCACGCCGACCTTTCTCAGCCATGACGAGCTGCGCCAGGTGATGACCCACCTGCGCCAGCACTTCAATCTGCTGGAGGACGATTCGGGCGACTACGGCATCGAGATCGACCCTCGCGAAGCCGATTGGGCAACCATGGGCCTGCTCCGTGAACTGGGCTTCAACCGCGTCAGCGTCGGCCTGCAAGACCTCGACCCCGAGGTGCAACGGGCGGTCAATCGCCTGCAGAGCCTGGAAGAAACCCGCGCGGTGATCGACGCGGCGCGTACCCTGCAATTTCGCTCGATCAATATCGACCTGATCTACGGCCTGCCCAAGCAGTCGCCAC
This sequence comes from Pseudomonas sp. R4-34-07, assembly GCF_003852375.1. NCBI lineage: Bacteria > Pseudomonadati > Pseudomonadota > Gammaproteobacteria > Pseudomonadales > Pseudomonadaceae > Pseudomonas > Pseudomonas sp. R4-34-07. The sequence continues at coordinate 4,273,364 of NZ_CP027760.1, forward strand.
TCAATTTTGCGCGCACCGTGGAGGAAGTCATCGGCCTGCAACCGGACCGCCTGTCGGTGTTCAACTACGCGCATTTGCCGGAACGCTTCATGCCGCAGCGGCGGATCCATACCGAAGACCTGCCCTCGCCGGCAGAAAAATTACTGATGCTGCAAACCACCATCGAGCAGTTGACCCAGGCGGGTTATCGCTACATCGGCATGGATCATTTTGCGCTGCCGGATGACGAACTGGCCATCGCCCAGGAAGAAGGCACGCTGCAACGCAATTTCCAGGGCTACACCACGCACGGGCATTGCGATTTGATTGGGCTGGGGGTTTCAGCGATCAGCCAGATCGGCGACCTGTATTGCCAGAACAGCAGCGACCTCAACCAGTACCAGAACGCCTTGGCCGGTGCGCAACTGGCCACCAGTCGCGGCCTGATCTGTACCACCGACGACCGTCTGCGGCGGGACGTGATCCAGCAGTTGATCTGCCATTTCAGCCTGGAATTCGCGGGCATCGAGCAGAGGTTCAATATCGATTTTCGCGGCTATTTCGACGAGCTGTGGCCGCAGTTACAGATAATGGCCGCGGACGGCCTGATCGAGCTGGATGCCCGGGGCATCCGCGTGCTGCCGGCCGGGCGCCTGCTGGTGCGCTCGGTGTGCATGGTGTTCGATGCATACCTCGAGCACCAGAACCGGCAGCGGTTCTCGCGGGTGATTTGATTACATCGACAGCGAGGCGGCTTTCATCGAGTCCTCGGCGCTCATGCCCTTCATCGACTTGGCCAGCGATGTCTGAGCGGACATCAGGCCCGCCTGCAGCGAACTGATCTCGCTCTGCAGCGCGCTGGTACGGGCGCGAGCCTCTTCAGGAGAAAGGTTATTGGCAGCGGCTACCGCCGCCAGCTCGGCTTGTTTTTCGGCGATCTGCTGCTTCAACTGGCGGATCATTTTCAGGACCTGCTTGGTGCTGTCGTCCAAGCCACTGTCATCGATGTCCGAATTGCTGCTCTTGGCCGCCCCTGCAGCCTGGAAGGCAGCAGCGGAAATAGTCACAGTCACACCTTCAACCACTTTGGTCTGCGTGGTTTTTTCAATCGCCGGGGCTTTTTCGTCGGCCTCGTTCGAAGCCTTTTCATCAGGCACAAACGGGACGCGGACAGCAGGGTTGTAGGCACTGATAACAGACATGATCCGAGCTCCGTCTAATGGATGTGCCCCTGTATCGACCTCAAGCGCAGAATCTTTATACCGCCAACGGTTTCTCATTGAAGCTGGCCTCGTCGCCCCCCGGTGCGTTACCCTTACGTCTTATGTGTGTTTTCCCACAAGGATTTAAGAAATGTCCGAGCCAGTTAAACAGCGCGCTCACGGGCAGGCCCACTGCAAGGATTGCAGCCTGGCCCCCCTCTGCCTGCCACTTTCATTGAATCTGGAAGACATGGATGCGCTGGACGACATCGTTAAACGCGGCCGCCCACTGAAAAAAGGCGAGTTTCTGTTTCGCCAGGGCGACAAGTTCGACTCGGTCTACGCAGTACGCTCAGGGGCGTTGAAGACGTTCAGCCTCAGCGATGGTGGCGAAGAGCAAATCACCGGTTTCCACTTGCCCAGCGAACTGGTCGGGCTGTCGGGGATGGACACTGAGATTCATCCGGTGTCGGCCCAGGCGTTGGAGACTACGTCGGTGTGTGAAATCCCCTTCGAGCGCCTGGATGAATTGGCCTTGCAACTGCCGCAATTGCGCCGTCAGTTAATGCGCGTGATGAGCCGCGAGATTCGTGACGATCAACAGATGATGCTGCTGTTGTCGAAAAAAACCGCCGACGAGCGCATCGCGACGTTCCTGGTCAACCTGTCGGCGCGTTTCCGCGCCCGCGGGTTTTCGGCCAACCAGTTCCGCCTGAGCATGTCGCGCAATGAAATCGGCAATTACCTGGGCCTCGCGGTGGAAACCGTGTCCCGCGTATTTACCCGCTTCCAGCAAAATGCGCTGATTGCCGCCGAGGGCAAGGAAGTGCATATCCTCGACCCCATCCAGCTGTGCGCGCTGGCCGGCGGTTCCCTGGAAATGTGATCCAGGGCCTGCGGCCAAGCGAACCCGCGAGGCCGCAGGTATACTTCGAGTCCGTTTTCCGCCCAGGACTCTTCGACGATGACTTTCGATTCGTTCGACATCAAATCCCTGATCCGCCCCGTCATCGACTTCCCCAAGCCTGGGGTAATCTTCCGTGACATCACGCCATTGTTCCAATCACCCCGTGCCCTGCGCCTGGTCGCCGACAGCTTTGCCCAACGCTATGTCGAAGCCGATTTCAGCCATATCGGCGCGATGGATGCGCGCGGTTTCCTGATCGGCTCGATCATCGCCTACCAGCTCAACAAGCCACTGATCCTGTTCCGCAAGCAAGGCAAGCTGCCGGCCGACGTCCTGGCTGAGGGTTACCAGACCGAATATGGCGAAGCCTTCCTTGAAGTGCATGCCGACAGCCTGTGCGAAGGTGACTCGGTGCTGATGTTCGATGACTTGATCGCCACGGGCGGCACCCTGATTGCTGCGGCGAACCTGGTGCGGCGCATGGGCGCAAAAATATTTGAAGCCGCGGCGATCATCGATTTGCCGGAGCTGGGTGGGTCGCAGCGCTTGGAAGACATGGGCATCCCGACGTTTTGCCTGACGCAGTTTGCCCTGACCGAGCGATAAGTAGTGCCCTGACAGGCCCTCCCACACTGTGTTCACCAATCAAACTGTGGGAGGGGGCTTGCTCCCGATGGCGATATGTCAGTCAACAGATTCATTGGCTGATACACCGCTATCGGGAGCAAGCCCCCTCCCACATCTGGTGTTTGCAGTGGTCGTTAGAGGGCGATCGGCTTACGACCGGCGAAGGAGTGCGCCAAGGTGCCGCCGTCGACCAGTTCAAGTTCGCCACCCAGGGGCACACCATGGGCGATACGCGAGGTGATCAACCCTTTGTTGCTCAGCAATTGGGCGATGTAATGCGCCGTGGCTTCGCCCTCCACCGTCGGGTTGGTCGCCAGGATGATTTCGCTGAAGGTGCCCTGCTCTTCAATCCGCGCCATCAGTTGCGGGATGCCGATGGCTTCCGGCCCCAGGCCATCGAGCGGCGACAAATGGCCTTTGAGCACGAAATAACGCCCGCGGTAACCGGTTTGCTCCACCGCGTACACATCCATCGGCCCTTCCACTACGCACAGCAGCGTGTCGTCGCGACGTGGGTCGGCGCATTGCGGGCAGAGTTCTTCTTCGGTCAGGGTGCGGCATTGGCGACAGTGGCCTACGCCTTCCATGGCCTGGCTCAAGGCCTGGGCCAAACGGGTGCCGCCGCTGCGATCGCGCTCCAGCAATTGCAGCGCCATACGCTGGGCGGTTTTCTGGCCGACGCCCGGCAAGGTACGCAGGGCGTCGATCAGTTGGCGAATCAGGGGGCTGAAGCTCATGGGCGAAGGGTCCGACAAAACAACGAGACGCGGTTTATACCCGCGCCTCGGATTAGCGTCAAATGCTCAATCCTGTGCGACGCGCACCACCAACTTGCCGAAGTTGCGTCCCTCGAGCAAACCGATAAAGGCTTCAGGTGCCTGCTCCAGGCCGTCGACCACGTCTTCGCGGAACTTGATCTTGCCATCGCGCACCCAAGGCGCCATGGCGCTCAGGAACTCGGGTTGACGATCACCGTAGTCGTCAAACACGATAAAGCCCTGAATGCGCACCCGCTTGGTCAGCAAGGTGCGTTGCAGCGCCGGCAGGCGATCCGGGCCGCTTGGCGCTTCATGGGCGTTATACCCGGCGATCAGCCCGCAGAGCGGAATCCGCGCCTTGGGGTTGAGCAGCGGCAGCACGGCATCGAACACCTTGCCACCGACGTTTTCATAGTAGATGTCCACGCCGCTGGAACAGGCCTGCGCCAGCTCGTTGGCAAAATCTGCGCCCTTGTGGTCGATACAGGCATCAAAGCCCAGCTCATCCACCACGTAGCGGCACTTGTCCGCACCGCCAGCAACCCCCACTACGCGCAAACCCTTGAGCTTGGCGACCTGGCCCACCACCGAGCCCACCGCACCGGAGGCAGCCGCCACGACCAGGGTTTCACCGGCCTTGGGCTGGCCGATGTCCATCAGGCCCATGTAGGCAGTCATGCCTGGCATGCCCAGCACACCCAGGGCCATCGACGGGCTCGCCAAGCCATTGGGCACCGGCATCAGGTTGCGACCATCGCTGATGCTGTGGCTTTGCCAGCCGGTGGAGCCCACGACCAGGTCGCCCACTTCGAATTTCGGATGACGTGACTGCTCGACACGGCTGACAGCGCCACCGGTCATCACCTCGTCGATTTCCACCGGCGCGGCGTAGGACGGCGCGTCGCTCATGCGTCCGCGCATGTAGGGGTCCAGGGACAGGTAGAGCGTCTTGAGCAGCACCTGGCCATCCTCCAGCTCTGGCAGTGTTACCCGTTCGAGGCGGAAATTTTCCGGGGTCGGCGCGCCTTGAGGGCGTGAAACCAGGACGATGCGTTGGTTGAGCGTCGGTTCTTGAGGCATCAGGGGCTCCTTAGCGAATGCATGCGTATAGGGTGCAGACCCTGATTGTTGCACCAGGGTTCAGATCCAATAGGCACATACAAAAATGCCAGGCACGAGGCCTGGCATTCGGGTGCAGCGCAAAGCCGGTCAATCAGAACGGCAGCTTCATACCCGGTGGCAGTTGCATGCCAGCGGTCACGCCGCCCATTTTTTCCTGGCTGTTGGCTTCGATCTTGCGCACGGCGTCGTTGACGGCAGCGGCGAACAAGTCTTCCAGCACTTCGCGGTCGTCATCGCTGACGCCCTCGAGCAGGCTGGGGTCGATGCTGACGCGCTTGATGTCGTGACGACCGGTCATCACCACGCTGACCATATCGCCACCGGCTTTACCGGTGACTTCGGCGTTGGCCAGTTCTTCCTGCATCTTGGCCATCTTTTCCTGCATCTGCTGCGCCTGCTTCATCAGGCCGGCCATGCCACCTTTCATCATGGGAATTACCTCAAAAGTACGTGGATCAAATTAGTCGCCCGGTTCATGACGCCTGGGGCGCCGGGGCTTCGACAGGTTCAATAGTATCGTGACGGACGACCGCACCGAACTGTTGCATCATTTGTTGGATAAGCGGATCAGCCTGGATCGACGCCTCGGCGTCGCGCTGGCGGTTCAGGCGCCGACGCGTCGCAGCCTGGGCCGGGGTTTCCTGCTCGGGCTTGATCAACTCGATGGCGATGGTCAGCGTGCGCCCATGGTACTGGTTGAGCGCATCGTTGAGCCGGCGCTGCTGAGTGGCATTGAACAAGGCGCTGTGGGCCGGGTCCAGGTGCAGCAGCCAGTGGTCGCCGTCGATGCTAATCAACGTGCAGTTGGCCGCGATACTGGCGGTCATGCCGGAGATCGGCAATTTTGGAAACAATTCCAGCCATTGCAGGGCCAGGCCGGTGGCCGGGGCGGCGGCAGGCTCCGCCTCCGGCTCGGGGGCCGGCTCGGCGGTGTGTTCGCTGGCAAGTTCGTCCAGGTAGCTGTAGGCCGAATCCATGTCCGGCTCGATGTAGTCCTCGTCCAGCGGCGGTTCGTCGTCGAGGTCGATGCCGGGGGTGGCCGCCTCAACCTGGGCGACAGTCGGCTCGGGCACAGGCGCGGATACCCACTCCGGCGCATCCGGCACCACGCTGTCCGGGGTCGGCGTGGGCATGGGCGTCAATTCCGGCTGCTCACCAGTGGTGTCCAGCACCGGCTCCACGGCGGGCTGTTGCTCGGGCTCGACGGGCGCTTCAACCGGGTCATTCCAGGGCAGATCGACCACCGGGGCGACTTGCGGCTCAGGCTCTGGTTCTGGCTCGATAACCGCTTCAGGCGCGGCCACCGGGGCGGCAACCACAGGCTGGGGAACCGCTGCGGGCGCAGCCACTACTGGCGCAACCACCGCCGCGCCAGCCACTGGTTTGGCGGAATCAACTGTGGCCTGGCTGATCCCCACTGGCTTTAGCGGCTGTCTCGGCGCATCCGCCGAGTCGGCGGGCCGGAAGGCCAGCATCCGCAGCAGCACCATCTCGAAGCCCCCTCGCGGGTCCGGCGCCAGGGGCAGGTCACGGCGGCCGATCAGGCCCATCTGGTAATAGAACTGCACATCTTCGGCCGGCAGCGCCTGGGCCAGCGCCAACACGCGGTCGCGGTCGCCATGGCCGTTATCGACACCCTCAGGCAATGCCTGGGCGATGGCGACGCGGTGCAGCACATTGAGGATTTCCGAGAGCACACCGTTCCAGTCCGGGCCCTGCTCGGACAAGTGGCGCACGGCTTCGAGCAACGCCTTGGCGTCGCCCTCGATCAGCGCGTGCAGCACGTCGAACACCTGGCCGTGGTCCAGCGTGCCGAGCATGGCGCGCACATCGGCGGCCAGGACCTTGCCTTCTCCGAAGGCGATGGCCTGGTCGGTGAGGCTCATGGCATCACGCATCGAGCCATCGGCAGCGCGGCCAAGCAGCCACAGCGCGTCGTCTTCGAACGGTACATTCTCGACGCCCAGCACGTGGGTCAAATGCTCGACCACCCGCTCAGGGGTCATGTTCTTCAGGGAGAACTGCAGGCACCGCGACAAAATCGTCGCAGGAAGTTTCTGCGGGTCGGTGGTGGCCAGGATGAATTTGACGTAGGGCGGCGGCTCTTCCAGGGTTTTCAACAGCGCGTTGAAGGAATGGCTGGACAGCATGTGCACTTCGTCGATCAGGTAGACCTTGAAGCGGCCACGGCTCGGCGCGTACTGCACGTTGTCGAGCAGCTCGCGGGTGTCTTCGACCTTGGTGCGGCTGGCGGCGTCGATCTCGATCAGGTCGACGAAACGCCCTTCGTCGATCTCGCGGCACACCGAACAGGTGCCGCAAGGGGTCGATGTGATACCGGTTTCACAATTCAGGCATTTGGCGATGATGCGCGCAATCGTGGTCTTGCCCACCCCGCGCGTACCGGTGAACAGGTAGGCGTGGTGCAGCCGCTGGCTGTCCAAGGCATTGATCAGAGCCTTGAGCACATGGGTCTGGCCGACCATTTCGCGGAACGAGCGCGGGCGCCATTTACGTGCAAGAACCTGATAACTCATCGAAAACCGTCGCAACTGGGAAGCGGAAGCCGGTAATGCTAGCGGAGCAGGGGGGAAATTGCATCCGGCACGCTCATAAAGTCGCCTCCCGCCGGTTTAAATCTTCGGCGCCACCAACCGTGCGTACTGCTCCTGGCTGATCCAGCCCGTGAACGAACGGTCATCGGCATTGATGAACTCGACCTGCGCCCAGCCGTCCTTGAAGGCCAGCACCCCCACCACATCATTCTTGACGATGTAGGGTCGCTTGGCGGCTTTGGCACCCGGGGCTTTCAACAGGTAAGCCTTGTCGGCCGACACCGTCACCAGGCCGATCCATTTTTTCCTGGCGGTCTGGCTCAACTCCAGGCCCGTCGCAATCTCTGGCATCAACACATTGATGCAACCAGGGTGCTGACGGCCTTGCGCCACGGTCAGGCTCACCCCGTCGGACGCTGCCGCCACGCTGCCGGGATACGCCACATCGAGCCAGGTGGTCAGCGCCGCGGGCGTGCCCTGCAGAAAAAACCTGCAGCCCCGCGTCACGCCCTCGCCCAGGCTTTCCGAGTAGAACCCTTCGACCTGCTGCTGCGGCGTCACTGCCAGCATCAGCCCTTCGTACTTACCCGAATGCAACGCGGCCGAGCCTGCCAGGGCCGGCACCACGGCGCACAGCGACAACACACCTACCGCCAGAAAACGAATCATCTTATTTCTTCCCTTCCAGTAGGTCGTAGGCCTGCTTCATCAGCACGTCGTAGTTGCCATAGTCCTCACCGTTATAGTTGCGGGCCATGGCGGTAAAGTCCTTGTTTTTCATCGCACTCATCAACGCGGTATTTTTGCCGCAAAGGGCCAGGTAGGCCTTGAGCTGATTGCCGGCATTCACTTTCATTGACGCTACGAACTCAAATACCGTCTTGAACCCGCACGACGCGAAATTGAACCCCATGATCTGGAACATGCCCCACGAGGCCGACATCAACGCTGCTTCCTGGTCCAGCGCGAACGCAGTGGCCATGGTTTCCCAGGCCTTGACCTGATCCTTGTTGTTGGCCTGCCACTGCGGCCCGGCTTTTTTCTTGTAGATGTACGACAGCAGCGGGTGCGCCTGGTCGTAGATGTGCTTGGTGTATTTGCGAAATTGATGGCCTTCGAAGGCGATGATCGGCAACTTGGCCGGCCCGAAGCCCACCTTCCCGCCCGACTCCACGGTGGCGAATGCCTTGATGACATTCACCGAGATACCGTTGCCCAGTTGCTTGGCAGCGTTCTGGAAGTCCGTTTCGCTCAGCGTCGTTCCGCCGTCGCAGGTGGCCTGCATCATCAGCTGCCGGTTACGCCGTTCGGCCTCGATCACCGCGCGCACCTGGTTGAGGTAGACATTGACCGTGGCCTGCACCGCATCGGCATTGTTATTGCCGAACGCGTTGAGAAAGCTCGGAATACGCGTGGTCGGGAAGGCCTGCACCGGCACCTTCACCGCCTCTTCGATCAAGCTGTTGAAGGTGCGCCCGGTGGGGTCGATGACGCCATCGGGGTGGGCATATTTGAGATGACGGAACTGGTACTGGCTGATGCACTGCACCAACTGGCCGTCGCATTTGCCGTTTTCGGGCAGGGGGAAACCCATTTTGGGGATGATCAGGTTGAATAAATACTGGATGCACTGAACATCGGCAGGCAAGTTGCGAGCTTTACCGGGCGCGCCGACCGAGGCACTGATAAGACGAGGCAACCCTTGCAGGCTTTTCATGACAGACATCCTTGTGAGGTAAAGAAGCGATTGCGCTTCGATATCAAGTCCACGCCCTTGTCATACTCTGAAACAAGTGGCCGGCGGAAGCTAACAAGGTGCCTTGAGGTTGTCCAGAGGGGTATAGAAAAGTTGTGAGACAGCTATCGATAGAGGCCGTCACCGGCGGCAGTTCCATCTGACGGCCAAAGAAAGTCTGCAGACATTCAAGCATAAACGGTTACTCCACCCGGCTTTACTTAACGTTTTCCTTCTCCCCTCTAGTATGCTGTACCACCCCGGAATGCATAAGGACGACCCTATGCCTAGTCAGATAATCAAATCGGAGAAACGACTGTGAGGCTCGACAAACTGCGCGTGCAGAATTACCGCTGCTTTGGAGAGTTCGAGATCGACTTCGACCCCCATCTGACTGTATTGATTGCTTCCAACGGAGGCGGAAAAACCACCATTCTGGATGCCGCCCGGGTTGCATTATGGCCGTTTGTGAAAGGTTTTGACCTCGGTAGCCAGACCGGGAAATCCGCGACAATTCAAATCGATGACGTACGCTTAGCCCGCCTTACCAACGACAATATGGAGTCCCAAATACCCAGTATTATCGAGGCGTCGGGCCCGTGGGGTGATGGCAAACCGGAACGTCATTGGTTGCAACAACGCACGAGCTTGAAAAAATCGACCAACACGCTCGCAGGCAGCGGTTCTAAAGCACTGACGGGATATGGCAAATTCCTTCAGGAAAAAGTACGCCGTGATGAGTCTGTCGTATTACCGCTAGTCACTTATCTGGGAACCTCTCGGCTCTGGTTTGAGGGGCGCTTTACCTCGGCTGCCGCCCAAACCACCCTGGATAAATCTGAGTACTCCAGGACATCGGGCTATCTGAATTGCCTCTCTTATTCGTCAAGCTTCAAAACCTTTACAGCATGGTATAGCTGGATCTATCGCAGCTATCGGGAAGCTCAAGTGGTTGCCTTGGAACGCAACGCACAGCTGTCTGAACTTGGCATCCGATTCGGACAAATCATCAAATCGATTAAAGAGGCGATTGATCGATTGATTCAAGCTCCAACCGGTTGGCACAGCCTGGAGTACAGCGAGAGCCATCAACAACAGTTGATCATGCATCATCCCGAACAAGGCATATTGCCTGTGGAAATGCTGAGCGATGGCCTGCGTAACGCCATCGCTATGGTTGCGGACCTTGCCTTTCGGGCTTGCAAGCTGAATCCGCACCTGGAGGCTGAAGCCCCTTTGAAAACACACGGCATCGCTTTAATCGATGAGGTAGACATGTTCCTTCACCCTCATTGGCAACAAACCATTCTGAGTTCATTGCGTGAGGCATTTCCGGCCATGCAATTCATTGTTACCACACACAGCCCACAAGTTTTGAGTACAGTGCGGCGCGAAAACATTCGAGTGATTGGCAAGGATGTGCAAGGCAATCTGGTCGCCTCGCCTCCCCTGGCGATGACTTATGGGGAGCCGAGCAGCAGCGTTCTGCACAGCGTAATGCAAGTAGATCCTCAGCCGCCGGTCATTGAAAAGCCTGAGTTGTTACTACTCACCGAATGGGTAGACAAGGGGCGATATGACGAAGAGCCTGCGATTGAATTGATGGAACGGCTTACAGAAGCATTGAGCCCCCAGCACCCCCAGCTTCAGCGTCTACAGCGCAGCATCAAACGGCAGAGAGCGCTTAAAAGATGAGGGCCGTTCGCAAACGTGGCCATGGTCCCTATCAATTGAACCACTCCCATGCAAATCCACCTTCCTCTGCCAAAATGGCGGCCAGTCGATGGTCAGGGTTTGGGTATAAGCAACAGGTTCTAGACTACCTGCTGGAGGAGCAATATGGACTGTGTTGCTACAGCGAGATTCGACCCGACCAGATCGGCCTGGGTTTTCATATAGAACACGTCGAAAACAAGAGTCAGAACCCTCAGCGTACTTTTGACTATAGCAATCTCGCCGCTTCCGCCCTGGACAGTGAGACCGATTTACATGCATTCAAGGGACGGGCATCAGAGGTCTTCGGCGGACACGCCCTCGGAAAATCGGATGCCGTTGATATCAACCGCTTTGTCTCCTGCCATCAACCCGACTGCAGCCGTTTTTTCTCTTATCTGTCCGATGGCCGCATAGTGCCCGCCGATAAGTTATCCGCGCAGGACGAAGACCGAGCTTTATACAGCATCGGTCTGCTCAATTTGAATAGCCCCTTCCTTCAGAATCTGCGTCAGCAATGGTGGGACGAATTGCAGTTGTTGTTCGAGAATCATATTGATCAAGACATGAGCCTACATTGCTTTGCAGGTATAGACCTCATTCCTCGCGGCAAACAGCTAAGCCCTTTCTTCAGCCTCACGAGGATATTTTTCGGAGAAATTGCAGAGGAGGTCCTGGACCAGAATTCCGTTGACTTCAATTAGTACAAGGCATTCAAAAGCCATGCAATTCACGGGCTTTCTGTTGCTTGTGGTAGTCAATCCACTCAACGACATCATAGGGCAGATATAGCTGCACCCTGGCACGGGAAATCGCGATGTATACCTCACAGAGTCGCTGATCGAATGCATAGGCATCCTTGAACTTCACATTGGTCAACAACTCGGGAGTAAGCAGCACCCGGTCGAACTCCATGCCACCGGCGTCTTGAGCTAGCATCAGCATGCAGTGTTGGCCGGAATGACCGTTGAGGCGGTTCAAGCGCGTGATATCAGCGGCGTTGAAACCGCTTTCCAATTCGTTCTCGATCCATAGAAACGATTCATCGAACTGACTTGCTTTGCGTACCTGCTGCCAGTCGTCCATGTCATTAAAATGAGCATGCAGGCCCTTGGTGTCGTGCTCGGAGCTGTAAAAGTCCGGTTTGAATAGCGCCACGACGCTGGTCATGAAGCTTGCAAGATCCTGCTGCGTTCTTCTGTCAGGGAACCCGAACGGACAGTTGGCCTGATGCAGTTGAATGGCCCATTTCATTGTGTCCCAGTGGGAGGCCGTCAACACCACGCAACCTTCTGGCGGCACAAAACCCTGTGGGTAATGTTCGATGCCGACATCGGCATCGCGAGCCCCCTCGAAGGGGATCTTGCTCTTCTCCGAATGCACACTGATCAACGGGTTGACCAAACGCTCCACATTGCGACCCGAACGCACGGAGTAGCTGATATCACAGTGCCGAACTTCACGCTTTCTTCTGACTATCTCTCCTTTGGCCAACTGATATTCGTCACCCAGCGTGATCAAAACCTGGCGGCCGCGCTCGATGATCTGCAATAAGGAGGAAGGAATATCCTGGCTTTCATCAATCAGCACATGGGTATACCGGGGTGGCACTGCGCAGCCAGCCAGACAGGCGCGCTTTATCAGAAGCAATGCTGGGAAGTCAGTCTGGGAGGCCCATTGCGTATTACGATCAAGGTAGGCCCACACGCGACTTGAATACTCCAATAAAACTCGGGCATCCATGCTGGACAAGGGCTGCTTGAAGTGAGGGAAATGCCGGCTGGATAGGCTGTGATGTCCGGATTGACAGTAGTTTTCGAGTACCTTCAGACAAACGTCGAGAGTCGTTTGGCCATCATGACTACGCCAACCGTGGATATCCAAGGCCTCTGCCACGGCTTGCTTGCTGGGAGACTTAAGCGACGGGCTAACGTCGACTGGCCGTGAACCATGCAACAGCGCCTTGGCAAAAGCAGCAAATGTCGATCCGGTCTTGCTGTCCGGTGCCAAGCCCATACGCTCGTGCAGTGTCGCCAGTTTTGCGCCAGTGCGCGCCAGTACCAAAGTTTTTTCAGGGCGCAGGCACTCCATTAACGCTCCAAGCAAGTGGCTTTTACCGATCCCTGCGTACCCCTGAACGTGCAAGTCTTCATTCAAATTCGCGCGAAAGGTTCGCACCAGTTTGTCTTGGGCCGGACTGAGCCAGTGCTCACGGTGTTTGGGTGTAATCATCTGCTGGCTGAAGGGGTCATTACCGCGCAAATGGCGGACCTTGTAATCAAAATCCCATTTGCCAGTGGGTAGCAAATAATCACGCGCCGCGATTTCTTCAGCCAGAAGCAGGCGCAGCTTCAAGTTTTTGATGACATTGAGGCCGAAATACAATTTGCGAGGATCAAATAGTCGCTGGGCTTCGGATAGCAACGTCGGCGCGCTGGAGGTGGAAGTGTCTACCGCCCAGCCGATCAATTTGGCCAGGATGCGCTCAGCGCCAGTACAGGTCAGCTCCTTCTCCGGAGCCTGTGCCAAATTCTGGATGACCAGCACCGCGGCCAGCTCCGGGTCCGTCAGCCTAGCCAATACATTAGCGCTTTCGGAACCCAGCAGGGCTGCACAGGTTTCTTCCGTGACAGGCAAAAAGACCGGGCTGGATAAATCGAAATGTTCCGGTTGCATACTTCCTCACGGTCAGGCGCATTGTGCGGTCAGTTCTGCTCATTCACTACGATGTAGCGGACATCGTTAAGCCACCCCAATGCAATTAGTCTGGAATGTACTTCGTGTACCGATACGCCTAGATCAGTACTCAAGTCCGCCAAAATCTGTTGGGCGGTGACGATATTGTAGCTTTCATGGTTGACATAAATAAAACCGTGTCCTCGCCATTTCACGTCGTAATATTCAAGGAGAGGCACAAGATGCTCTGCCAGGGTCCGAGCATCCATCCAGTCCGGCACCTTTGGGACAAACGAATCAGCCATCGCGGTTATTCCCCTCCGATGCTTAGCTCAAAGTTATAGTCGCCTAATGTGCCCGACATGCCGCCCCCGTATCGCCGTCGATCATTGGCTACCAATGTCTTCTTCGCCTCAAGCTGCTGTTGCAATTCGTAGAAAGCGACGTCGAGCAGTCTGCGTAAATCCTGAGCGCTGCATGCAGATACCTTCAGCTCCACCGTGTAGGCGGTTTGCAAAGGAGGCTGTATCTCCTCGCCGGCAATAGCGACGTCAGGAGCCGATTTTGCGGTTCGGATTATTTCTGCCCGACTGAGAATCTCTGCGTGCTCATCGTCCATGAGATCGAGCACCTTCGATAATTCAAGAGTCTGCTCAGGGTACGATTGAATACGATCCTTGATTTCCAAGCGCCGCATCTGCCAATCCCGCAATTTTTCGCGAGTGAGGTCGTCCACTTTTTCCACGCGTGCTATCTCCAAAAATTCCAGGCAATAGAGTATGCCGCCATGGACTGCGAGATGGCAGATGGCTTTAAAGCATTTTCAGATTTGATAGTGAAAAGGAACAGCAGAAGGGGGCGTTATGGAGGCAACCCCACCAGCCACACCCCGGCACACAATGTTCCCGCTGTGGCTGCTGCCTTCCGGCTCTGACCAGGTTCACGGGTAATCGTTGCGGGGGGACCGATGGGGTCACCATAACGACGCTCGCCTCTCGGCAAGCGGGGCCATTGTACCGATCTCATCGGAAGTTACAACCGTAAAAAATGAGAAGCTTCAAGTACTTGCCATGGCCTTCAACAATGACGCTATCCAATGTGGGAGGGGGCTTGCTCCCGATGGCGGTGGGTCAGCCACTGATGAGTAGACTGACACTCCGTCATCGGGGGCAAGCCCCCTCCCACATTTTTTTATCATTGTGCCTGTAGGACCTCATCGGCCCTGCCGCCCTCTTCCTGGATTACCAGGTGGATGAAGTGCAGCTTGGCGATCACCGCTGGCGGCAGCACGAAGGGGTAAAAGTCCGGCTGGCCCATGCTGCGCGACAATTCGTTGAGCATGCCGGCCAGTTCGATCCAGGCGTTGACGAAGGAGAGGAACGCCGCACCGCCAGGGTGCTCGGGGTCGTACAGCGTGGTCAGGGGGAACGGCTGGTAATCCAGGTCCATCTCGCGGGCGCTCATGCCGAAGCCCAAGGCGGTGTCGACCGCGTCCATCATGTGCAGGTAATGCGCCCAGGTTTCGGCCCAATCTTCCCAAGGGTGCATGGTCGCGTAGGCGCTGACGCAGTTTTGCTGCCAGTCCGGGCGGGGCCCGTTCTGGTAGTGCTGGTCGAGGGCGTCGGCGTAACTGGCGCGTTCGTCGCCGAACAGCCTGCGAAACGGCTCAAGCCAGTGGCTGCCTGCGATCAGGCGATCCCAGTAATAGTGGCCGACCTCATGGCGAAAGTGCCCGAGCAACGTGCGGTAGGGCTCGCGCATCTGCACGCGGATCTTTTCCCGATGGGCGTCGTCGGCTTCCTTGATATCAAGGGTGATCAGGCCGTTGGCGTGACCGGTGGTGGGCGCATTGCCTTGCAGGTCGACGCCGACGAAGTCGAACGCCAGGCCGGTGTCTTCGTCGACGCGTTTGGGCACCACCTGCAGGCCCAGGCTGATCAGTTGCGCCACCAGTCGACGCTTGGCGGTTTCCACCTTGCGCCAGCGCTCGGGGTTTTCCGGGACGGATAAGTCGGGGATGGTGCGGTTCAGGCTGCAGGCCACGCATAAGGGCAACGTGCTATGCGCCGGGATCAGCCAGTTGCAGGCGGCCGGGGTCTCGAGGTTGGCGCACCGGCGAAAGGCGCCGGCGTCGAGGTTGTCGTCCATGAGCCAAGTGCCGACTGCGGGGCCGGGCTGCAGTGAGGACAGGCGACTTTGCCAGGGGTGATAGCCCAGCAGCGCCGAGCAGGCCAGGCATTGGCTGTTGCGAAAGAACAACGACTGGCCGCAGCGGCATTGCCATACCTTGCTGTTACGCGAAGATCCGGCCATGAACGGTGCAGCGATACGCGAGCTGAGCTGGTCGAAGTAGCGGAACATGGCGATCTTTCCCTGGGATGACTGAGACTAGATCATTTCCCTCGCAGGATCGTTCCCACGCTCAGCGTGGGAATGCATACGGTGACGCTCCGCGTCATGCCTTGGAAGAGCAGACGCGGAGCGTCCGGGGTGGCATTCCCACGCGGAGCGTGGGAACGATCGTCATACGGGGATATTGTGCCCGGCCAGGAACGCGACGAAGGCCTCCTCGTCCAGCACTTTAAGCCCCAGTTCGCTGGCTTTGGCCAACTTGGAACCAGCGCCGGGGCCGGCCACCACGCAATGGGTCTTGGCCGAAACGGAACCGGCCACCTTGGCGCCGAGGCTTTCCAGCTTGTCCTTGGCCACGTCGCGGCTCATCAACTCCAGGGAGCCGGTGAGCACCCAGGTGTGCCCGGCTTCCGGCAGGCCTTCGACGACCTTCTTCTCGCTCTGCCAGTGCATGCCGAAGTCTTTGAGCTGCTGCTCGATGGCCAGGGCGTGGCGGGCGTTGTCCGGATTGTCGAAAAACTCACGCACGGCCTTGGCCTGTTTCTCGGGCAGTGCCTGGCGCATGTCCAGCCAGTCGGCCTTGATCACGCCTTCGAGGCTGCCGAACTTATCCGCCAGCTTTTGCGCCGCGCCCGGCCCCACGGAGGGCACGTGCAGCTTGTCGAGCAGGCCGCCCAGGGTGGTGCTGGCGGCGAATTCGGCGCTCAGGTCGCCCTGCTCCTGCAATTGCAGGGCGCATTCATCGGGCGAAAGCAGCGCGCCGATCACGTCCTGGTTATGGCTGTCTTCAAAGAAGCTATGGATCTCGTGCGCCACTTCCAGGCCCACGTCCGGCAAGTATGTCAGCACTTCCGGCAATGCCTTCTGCACACGCTCGAGGGAGGCCAGGGAGCGCGCCAGCACCTTGGCGGTCTCCTCGCCCACATCGGGAATACCCAGGGCGTAGATAAACCGCGCCAGGGTCGGCGTCTTGCTGTTTTCGATGGCGGCGATCAGCTTCTTGCTGGAAATATCGGCAAAACCTTCCAGGTCGATGATCTGCTCGTACTTGAGCTTGTAGAGGTCGGCGGGCGAGCCGATGAGTTTTTCATCCACCAGTTGCTCGATGGTCTTGTCGCCCAGGCCGTCGATGTCCATGGCGCGGCGCGAGACGAAATGAATGATCGCCTGCTTGAGCTGCGCGCCACAGGCCAGGCGCCCGACGCAGCGGTACACCGCGCCTTCGCTGACGGTTTCCTTGCCCTTGCTGCGCTTGACCAGCTGCGTGCGCTCCACATGGGAACCGCATACCGGGCAGTGCTCGGGGATCTGCACGGCGCGTGCGTGCTCCGGGCGACGCTCGGCCACCACCGACACCACCTGCGGGATCACATCCCCGGCGCGGCGGATGATTACTGTATCGCCGATCATCAGGCCCAGGCGCGCCACTTCGTCCATGTTGTGCAGGGTGGCGTTGGACACGGTCACACCCGCGACCTTGACCGGCTTCAAACGCGCCACGGGCGTGACGGCACCGGTGCGGCCGACCTGGAATTCCACGTCGAGCAACTCGGTCAGCTCTTCCATGGCCGGGAATTTATGCGCAATGGCCCAGCGCGGCTCGCGGGCGCGGAAGCCCAGTTCACGCTGGGAGGCGATGCTGTTGACCTTGAACACCACGCCGTCGATTTCATACGACAGGCTGTTACGCCGCGCGCCGATGTCGCGGTAGTAGTCCAGGCATTCCTGAATGCCCTTGGCCAGTTTCAGTTCATGACTGATCGGCATGCCCCACTTCTGCAACTGCTTGAGGTTACCGATATGGGTGTCACTGATATCCGCCGTCACCTGGCCGATGCCATAGCAGCAGAATTCCAGCGGGCGGCTGGCGGTGATCTTCGAATCCAGTTGGCGCAGGCTGCCGGCGGCCGCATTGCGCGGGTTGGCGAAGGTTTTGCCGCCAACCTCCAGTTGTGAGGCATTCAGGCGTTCGAACCCGGCCTTGGACATGAACACTTCACCGCGTACCTCCAGGGTGGCCGGCCAGCCGCTGCCGTGCAGCTTCAACGGGATGTTACGCACGGTGCGCACATTGACGCTGATGTCTTCGCCGGTGGTGCCGTCGCCTCGGGTCGCGCCGCGTACCAACTCGCCGTCCTGATACAGCAGGCTGACCGCCAGGCCGTCCAGCTTCGGCTCGCAGCTGTATTCGACGCTGGCGAACAGGTCACCGGCCGGCAGGTCCAGCCCCTCGGTCACCCGCCGATCGAATTCGAGCATGGTCGCTTCATCGAAGGCGTTGCCCAGGCTGAGCATCGGGATCTCATGCCTGACTTGGGTGAACGCCGACAGCGCCGCACTGCCGACCCGCTGCGTCGGCGAATCACGCGTCACCAGTTCCGGATGCTCGGCCTCCAGGGCCTTGAGCTCATGGAACAAGCGGTCGTACTCGACGTCCGGAATGCTCGGCTCGTCGAGGACGTGGTAGCGGTAGTTGTGCTGATCCAGTTCAGCGCGCAGTTCAAGGATGCGGGTATGGGCGGCGGTCATGGGTGTTCTCTCATAAAGCAAAAGAGCAGCCGAAGCTGCTCAATATGTTAGTGCGCTTATTCTACTGACAACGCCGAAGCGCAATCCTCAGCGTTTCTGTGTCAGGGCGCGACGCTCGAACTCGACGATGCGCTGACGGTAATGCTCGATAGTCTGGGCGGTGAGCACGCTGCGCTGGTCGTCCTTGAGCTCGCCGTTCAGTTCCTGGGACAGCTTGCGCGCTGCAGCCACCATCACATCGAACGCTTGTTTCGGGTGACGCGGGCCTGGCAGGCCGAGGAAGAAACTGACCGCCGGGGTGCTGAACAGGTCGATATCGTCCAGGTCGAACGTGCCCGGCTTGACCGCGTTGGCCATGGAGAACAGCACTTCGCCGTTACCCGCCATGCTTTCGTGACGGTGGAAAATATCCATCTCGCCAAAGCGCAGGCCGCTTTCAAGGATATTCTGCAACAGCGCCGGGCCTTTGAAGCCACCGGCATCGCGGCAGATCACACTGATCACCAGCACTTCTTCGGCGGCCGGCTGATCGTTGACCGATTGGCGCGGGGCGTTCTTGCCGGCGTTTTCATCCGGGAAGTCATCGTCGCGGCTGCTGAAGCTCGGGCCTTCGTCGACATCGAGGTTCAAGTCGCCCTGATGCGGCTCGGCCACGCCAGCACTGCCGCGCTTGCCACGCTTGGACGACGGCTCACGGGCTTCACGCACCGGCGCGCTCATCGACGGCAGGTCGTGCTCGTCCAGTTGCGGTTCCTTGTGGGTGTCCAGCACACGGGGAGGCCCCAGCAACTCGGCGCTGCCGTCGTCGTCGGGCAAGTTGGACAGGTTCCGGTCCAGGCGGAATTTAAGCTTGCCCTTGCCACCGCGCATGCGGCGCCAGCCATCAAAAAGAATACCGGCAATGACAATGATGCCGATGACGATCAGCCACTCGCGCAGACCGATTTCCATGTAATCCCGTGCCTCTATAAAAAATGCTGAAAAATAAGGGGTTTAGCACCGTGCAAACCGCTTTAAAACGTGGCGCCAACTCTATGTTCTGACTGACGTTTTGCCCACGCATACGAAAAATTGACATTAAACTAGCACGACCAAAGATAACTTTACACCGTCTGTCAAAATGCCTTGAACAAATATGTCCATTTGCCACTTTTGCCAACCCGGTAAATCGCCCTACAGCGTGCCGTAAAAATTCCTTCCTGACTGATCTCAGGATTCCACCATCTTCATCGCTTCTTCCACATCCACCGCCACCAAACGCGAACAGCCTGGCTCGTGCATCGTCACGCCCATCAACTGATCGGCCATTTCCATGGCGATCTTGTTGTGGGTGATATAGATGAACTGCACGGTCTGGGACATCTCCTTGACCAGCCGAGCGTAGCGTCCAACGTTAGCGTCATCCAGCGGTGCGTCAACTTCGTCGAGCATGCAGAACGGTGCCGGGTTCAGCTTGAAAATGGCAAATACCAGCGCCAGCGCCGTCAGGGCCTTTTCGCCGCCGGACAACAAATGGATGGTGCTGTTCTTCTTGCCCGGAGGCCGCGCCATGATCGTTACCCCTGTATCGAGTAGATCTTCGCCCGTCAGTTCCAAGTAGGCGCTGCCACCACCGAAAACTTTTGGGAATAACGCCTGTAAACCGCCATTAATCTGATCAAAGGTATCCTTGAAGCGGTTGCGGGTCTCCTTGTCGATCTTGCGGATCACGT
The DNA here is from genome assembly GCF_003852375.1 of Pseudomonas sp. R4-34-07. Lineage (NCBI taxonomy): Bacteria > Pseudomonadati > Pseudomonadota > Gammaproteobacteria > Pseudomonadales > Pseudomonadaceae > Pseudomonas > Pseudomonas sp. R4-34-07. The sequence continues at coordinate 4,293,231 of NZ_CP027760.1, forward strand.
TTTCCAGGGTGTCGAGGGCTTCGACCAGGTCGGCGTCCTGGGCATCCAGATAACGCTTGCGCTCGGACTGCTGCTGGTACTCATCGATGGCCGCGAGGTTGATCGCACCGAGTCGCTGGATACGCGCGGCAATCCGCTCAAGTTCTTCTTCGGCGTCTTTTTCGTTGGCCTGGGCGGTCAGTGTGTTGAGCACGCCGTGCAGGTCATAGCCGTCTTCGAGCAGTTGATCCTGCAAGGTCTTGCGGCGCACGGTCAGCGCTTGCCATTCCATGCGCTGTTGTTCGAGCTGGCCGCGAATCAACTGGGACTGCTGCTCGGCGACGGTGCGGCGCTTTTCGGCGTCGCGCAGTTCGCGGTCGGCGTCTTCCAGGGCGATCTGCGCGGTCTTGAGTTCTTCGTCGACGCTCATGCGTTTGTCGAGCAGTTCTTCAAGCTTGAGGCGCAGCTCTTCAAGGGGCGCTTCGCCCTCCTCCAGGTTGAGGCTCAGTTGCTCGCGCTTTTCAGTGAGGCGTTCCGACTGCATCTCCAGGCGCTCGAGGGCCTGGCGCGTGGAATCATGTTGGGCACGCAACGAGCCCAGGCGCACCGCCAACTGGTGGGCGTGGTCCTTGTGCTGACGGGCTTCCTGGCGTACGCGGTCGAGGCGCTCGCGCAGGCTGTCGCGCTGGGCCAGCAGCAGTTCGCGCTGCTCGGTGTCCAGGGCCATGCTGTCGAGGGCTTCCTGCAGGTGCAGGCGCGCTTCGCCGACCTGTTCATGCTCCAGGGCGCGCTGTTCGCCCATCTCGGCGACTTCTTCGTCCAGGCGGGAGCGGCGCAGGGTCAACTGTTCGACCTTGGCCTTGCTCGCCGACAGCTGGGCTTTGAGTTCGCCTTGCTGGCGCGCCTCGTCCTGCAACAGGCGGCGCAGGTGTTCGCGGCCGGTCTCTTGCTGGCGCTGGGTAGCGCGCAGGGTTTGCAGTTCGGTTTCCAGGCTTTCCAAGGTGGCTTCGCGCTCTTCACGCTCGGCGCTCAGGTTGACGATTTCCTGACCACGGGCCAATACGCCGCTTTCAGCTTCGCTGGCGCGGCGCACGCGCAGAAAGTGCCGGCCGACCCAGTAACCGTCGCGGCTGATCAGGCTTTCGCCGGCCGCTAACTGGCCGCGTTGGGCCAGGGCCTGCTCAAGGGTCTCCACGGGTTTGACCTGGCCCAGCCACGGCGACAGGTCAATCGCCGCCTCGACCTTGTCCAGCAGGCTGCCCGGCACGCGCGTGCCATCGGCGGCCGGGCTGAGCAGGCGCAAGTCACCCTGGGCAAAACCGGCCAGGTCGAAGCCGCCAAAATCATCCACCAGCACCGCTTGCAGGTCGGCGCCCAACACGGTTTCCACCGCCAGCTCCCAACCGGCTTCTACTTTCAAACCCTCGGCCAGGCGCGGGCGTTCGGCCAGGTGCTGGTCGCGCAGCCATTCGGCGGTGCCGGTGCCGGGGTCCAGCGCGGCTTGCTGCAAGGCTTCGAGCGATGCCAGCCGCCCGTTGAGCCGCTGCAGATCGCCCTGGGCCTGCTGCTGCGCCTGGGTTGCGGTGTGCAGTTGCTGGCGCAATTGCTCAAGGCGTTCCACTTGCTGCGCTTCGCTGGCCTCGAGCTCTTCCAGGGTCATTTCGCTTTCGGCCAGTTGCTCGCTCAACTGCAGGATCGCCGCGTCTTCCGGATCGGCGGCGAGCAACACGCGCTCTTCCTGCAGACGGCGCTGACGCTCGGCCAAACGCTCCATGCTGGTTTCCAGTTGCTGGATACGCGACTGCTGCACCTCGGCCTGACGCCGTGGTTCGGCGGATTTGAGGTTAAACGTGTCCCACTGCTCCTGCCAGCCGTGCATGCTGGTTTCGGCCTCTTCCAACGCCGCCGCTGCTTCTTCGGCGGCGGCGCTGGTGATTTCCTGTTCGGGGGTGAGCATGTCCAGCTCTTCGCCCAGGGTCAGCAGCAAGGTGCGGTCGTGACCCAGGTGCGATTCAGTCTCCAGGCGCGCGCGTTCGGCTTCCTTCAGATCGTCCTGCAACTGGCGCAGACGCTGCTGGCCGTGCTGGATGCTCTGTTCGACCCGGGCAATGTCGCCGCCCACCGAATAGAAGCGCCCCTGCACCAGATTGAAGCGTTCGGACAGCTCATGGTGCCCGTCCCGCAGGCGTTCGATACTGGCGTCGGCGTTGCGCTGCTCGGCCACCAGCGCTTCGAAGCTGACTTCCTGGGTGCCGATGATCGCCTCGCGCTGGCCAACCTGTTCGTTCAACGCCTGCCAGCGCAGGGCCGACAATTGGGCCTTGAGCTGGCGCTCTTCGGCCTTGTATTCCTGATACTTCTCGGCGGCCTGGGCCTGGCGGTGCAGGCGCTCCAGCTGGCGCTCCAGTTCTTCGCGCAGGTCGGTCAGGCGGGCGAGGTTTTCATGGGTGCGGCGGATGCGGTTTTCGGTCTCGCGGCGGCGCTCCTTGTATTTGGAGATGCCGGCCGCTTCCTCGATGAAATTGCGCAGGTCTTCGGGCTTGGCTTCGATCAGCTTGGAGATCATGCCCTGTTCGATGATCGAGTAGCTGCGCGGGCCCAGGCCTGTGCCGAGGAAGATATCGGTGATATCGCGTCGACGGCATTTGGTGCCGTTGAGGAAGTAACTGTTCTGGCTGTCGCGCGTGACTTTACGGCGGATGGAGATTTCGGCGTAGGCCGCGTACTCGCCGACCAGGGTACCGTCGGAGTTGTCGAACACCAGTTCGATGCTGGCCTGGCTCACCGGCTTGCGGCTGGTGGAGCCGTTGAAGATGACGTCGGTCATCGACTCGCCGCGCAGGTTTTTCGCCGAGCTCTCGCCCATCACCCAACGGACGGCGTCGATGATGTTCGACTTGCCGCAGCCATTGGGCCCGACCACCGCCGCCATATTACTGGGGAAGTTCACCGTGGTCGGGTCGACGAAGGATTTGAACCCCGCCAACTTGATGCACTTGAGCCGCACGCTTAGGCGTCCGCCAACGCTGCGATCACCAGCGAGCTGCTGCGCTGGCAGTAAGCCGACAACACCAGGCGGATCTGCGCCAGGTCACGGGCCAGTACGGCAGCGAGCAGCTGTTCGAACAGCGTCAGGTACTCGCTCATTTCCGCCTTGCGCTGCTCCAGGGCCAAATAATAGGCACGGTTCATCGCCGGCTGCAGGTTCTCGACGGTTTCCTGCAGATACGGGTTGTTGGCGAAGGGGTACGCGGCGCGCATCACATTGAAGCTTTCTTCGACGAAGGCGCGGATGTCCTGGCGCTCATAGCTGGCCATCAGGCGCTGCTGGATTTGCAGGAAGGGCGCCATGTCGGCCTGGGTCTGCCAGCCTTCGGCAACCGCATTGCCGAGCAGGATGTACATCTCGCCCATCAACGTACACAGGCTCTGCACTTTGTGTGCGCTGAGTTCAGTGACGTGGGCGCCACGGCGCGGCAGGATCGCGATCAAGTGCCGGCGCTCGAGGATCAGCAGGGCTTCGCGCACGGAACCACGGCTGACATTCAGCGCCAGCGTGACTTTCTGTTCCTGGATCCGCTCCCCAGGCTTGAGATCGCCGCGAATGATACGTTCGGCGAGGTGGTGAGCGATTTGCTCGGCGAGACTGTCCGGCGCCTTGAACGTCATGTTTTCCCTTCAAAATCTGCTATCGGTACAAGCGCGGCAGTGTAGCGCATTGGCCCGCTGATGGCGCTACGCCCACGGTGGCGAATTTGGCATGAAACACGCAAGCCTGGAAAGCCACAAGCCCCTGAAAACACCGGTTCCAGAAGACTGAACCATAATTGGATAGGTTGTGACCGCAGTTTCTTGACCCTTAGGTCAGAAAATCATTGACCGAAAAGTCAGACATGACTAGATTCGGCGCAAAGCGGTTAACAACAATAATGAATCTGCGAGGCCTTCCGTGATCCAGTTTTTACTTAACCAGGAACTCCGTAGCGAGCACGCCCTGGACCCCAACCTGACCGTGCTCAACTATTTGCGTGAGCATGTGGGCAAATCCGGCACCAAGGAAGGCTGCGCCAGCGGCGACTGTGGTGCGTGCACCGTGGTGGTCGGTGAGTTGCACCGCAACGATCAAGGCGTCGAGCAGATTCGTTATCGCAGCCTCAATTCGTGCCTGACCTTTGTCTCGTCGCTGCACGGCAAGCAACTGATCAGTGTCGAAGACCTCAAGCACCAGGGCCAACTGCACAGCGTGCAGCAGGCGATGGTCGAGTGCCACGGTTCACAGTGCGGCTTCTGCACCCCGGGTTTCGTGATGTCGTTGTTTGCCCTGCAAAAGAACAGCGACGCCCCCGACAGCCAGAGAGCCCACGAAGCCCTCGCCGGCAATCTGTGCCGCTGCACCGGTTATCGCCCGATTCTGGCCGCCGCCGCACAGGCCTGCTGCAACAAGCCTCAGGACCAGTTCGACAGCCGCGCCGCCCAGACCATCGCGCAGCTCAAGGCCATTGCGCCGACGCAAACCGGTGAACTCAACAGTGGCGACAAACGCTGCCTGGTGCCGTTGACCGTCGCCGACCTGGCCGACCTCTACGACGCTTATCCGCAAGCCCGCCTGTTGGCCGGCGGCACCGACCTGGCGCTGGAAGTCACCCAGTTCCATCGCACCCTGCCGGTGATGATCTACGTCGGCAATATCGAAGAAATGAAGCGCATCGAATCCTTCGACGACCGCCTGGAAATCGGCGCCGCCACCGCCCTCTCCGACTGCTACGCCGCGCTGCACCACGAATACCCCGACTTCGGCGAATTGCTGCATCGCTTCGCCTCGCTGCAGATCCGCAACCAGGGCACCCTCGGCGGCAATATCGGCAACGCCTCGCCGATTGGCGATTCGCCGCCGTTGCTGATCGCCCTTGGCGCACAGATTGTGCTGTGCAAGGGCAATACCCGGCGCACCCTGGCGCTGGAGGACTACTTCATCGACTACCGCGTGACCGCCCGCCAGGACAGCGAATTCATCGAGAAAATCATCGTGCCCAAGGGCCACTCACTGTTTCGCGCGTACAAGGTTTCCAAGCGCCTGGACGATGATATTTCTGCCGTGTGCGCCGCCTTCAACCTCAAGCTCGACAACGGTGTGGTCAGCGAGGCCCGCGTCGCCTTCGGCGGCATGGCCGCCACCCCCAAGCGCGCCAGGCACTGCGAGACGCAGCTGACGGGCGCCACCTGGAACGCCGCCACCGTGGAGAAAGCCTGCGCCGCCCTGGCCGAGGATTTCACCCCGCTCTCGGACTTCCGCGCCAGCAAGGAATACCGCCTGCTCAGCGCGCAGAACCTATTGCGCAAATACTTCATCGAACTGCAAACGCCGCACATCGAGACTCGGGTGACCGCTTATGTCTAACCATCACGCCGTGGAAAAAACCCAGGCCGAGCTGGCCGAACTGTTCGCCCGCGACCTCACCTCGGGCGTCGGCCGCAGCGTCAAGCATGACAGCGCCGCCAAGCATGTCAGCGGTGAGGCGCAGTACATCGACGACCGCCTCGAGTTTCCCAACCAGTTGCACCTGTATGCGCGCATGTCCGATCGCGCCCACGCGAAAATCCTCAGCATCGACACCGCGCCCTGCTACGCCTTCGACGGTGTGCGTATCGTGATCACCCACGAAGACGTACCGGGCCTGAAAGACATCGGCCCGCTGATGCCCGGCGATCCACTGCTGGCCATCGACACCGTGCAGTTCGTCGGCCAGGTAGTACTGGCCGTGGCCGCCCGTGATCTTGAGACCGCCCGCAAAGCGGCCATGGCGGCGGTGATCGAATACCAAGACCTGGAGCCGGTACTGGATGTGGTCGAGGCGTTTCGCAACAAACACTTCGTGCTCGACAGCCACACCCACCAACGCGGTGATTCGGCCGGCGCTTTGGCAATGGCTCAACACCGCATCCAGGGCACGCTGCACATCGGCGGCCAGGAACATTTCTACCTGGAGACCCAGATTTCCTCGGTGATGCCCACCGAAGACGGCGGGATGATTGTCTACTGCTCCACGCAGAACCCCACCGAAGTGCAGAAGCTTGTCGCCGAAGTGCTCGACGTGTCGATGAACAAGATCGTCGTCGACATGCGCCGCATGGGCGGTGGCTTCGGCGGCAAGGAAACCCAGGCCGCCAGCCCCGCCTGCCTGTGCGCGGTGGTGGCGCGCCTCACCGGCCAGCCGACCAAGATGCGCCTGCCGCGGGTCGAAGACATGCTGATGACCGGCAAGCGCCACCCCTTCTACATCGAATACGACGTGGGCTTCGACGACGCCGGCCGTTTGCACGGCATCAACCTGGACCTGGCCGGCAACTGCGGCTGTTCGCCGGACTTGTCCAACTCGATTGTCGACCGCGCGATGTTTCATGCCGATAACGCCTATTACCTGGGCGACGCGACGGTGAACGGCCATCGCTGCAAGACCAACACCGCGTCCAACACCGCCTATCGCGGCTTCGGCGGCCCGCAAGGCATGGTCGCCATCGAGGAAGTGATGGATGCCGTTGCCCGCCATCTGGCGCTGGACCCGCTGGCCGTGCGCAAGGCCAACTACTATGGCAAGACCGAGCGCAACGTCACCCACTACTACCAGACCGTCGAGCACAACATGCTCGAAGAAATGACCGCCGAGCTTGAGGTCAGCAGCCAATATGCCGAGCGCCGCGAAGCGGTCCGCCTGTACAACGCCCACAGCCCGATCCTGAAAAAAGGCCTGGCGCTGACCCCGGTCAAATTCGGCATTTCGTTTACCGCCAGCTTCCTCAACCAGGCCGGCGCGCTGATCCACATCTACACCGACGGCAGCATCCACCTCAACCATGGCGGTACCGAAATGGGCCAGGGCCTGAATACCAAGGTCGCCCAGGTGGTGGCCGAAGTGTTCCAGGTGGATATCGACCGCGTGCAGATCACCGCCACCAACACCGACAAGGTGCCCAACACCTCGCCGACGGCGGCCTCCAGCGGCGCTGACCTGAACGGCAAGGCCGCGCAGAATGCCGCCGAAACCATCAAGCAGCGCCTGGTGGAATTTGCCGCGCGCAAGTACGACGTCAGCGAGGCGGACGTGGAATTTCGCAACGGTCATGTGCGCGTGCGTGAACAGATCCTGAGCTTCGAGGCGCTGATCCAGCAGGCGTATTTTGCCCAGGTCTCGCTGTCGAGCACTGGCTTCTACAAAACCCCGAAGATCTTCTACGACCGCAGCCAGTCACGCGGACGGCCGTTTTACTACTTCGCCTTTGGCGCGGCGTGCTGCGAAGTGATCGTCGACACCCTGACCGGCGAATACAAGATGCTGCGCACCGACATCCTGCATGACGTGGGCGCCTCGCTGAACCCGGCCATCGACATCGGCCAGGTGGAAGGCGGGTTTATCCAGGGCATGGGCTGGCTGACCATGGAGGAGCTGGTGTGGAACAACAAAGGCAAGCTGATGACGAACGGCCCGGCCAGCTACAAGATCCCGGCCGTGGCGGACATGCCGCTGGACCTGCGGGTCAAGCTGGTGGAAAACCGCAAGAACCCGGAGGACACGGTGTTCCATTCCAAGGCCGTGGGTGAACCGCCGTTCATGCTCGGGATTGCCTCGTGGTGCGCGATCAAGGATGCAGTGGCGAGCCTGGGTGACTATCGGCATCAACCCAGGATCGATGCGCCGGCCACGCCGGAGCGGGTGTTGTGGGGCTGCGAGCAGATGCGGCGGTTGCAAACAAACGCCACTCAAGCTGCAACCGAGCTGGCTTGATCGTTCCCACGCTCTGCGTGGGAATGTCGGCCTGGACGCTCTGCGTCCGCTCTTGTGACGCAGAGCGTCACGGTATGCATGCCCACGCGGAGCGTGGGAACGATCTAACTGAGGTGACCATGAACAACTGGATCAGCGCCCTCGCCGACCTGCAGAACCAAGGCGAACCCTGCGTGCTCGTCACCATCATCGAAGAGCTTGGCTCCACGCCGCGCAACGCCGGCTCGAAGATGGTGATCAGCGCCGCCCACACCTTCGACACCATCGGCGGCGGGCACCTGGAATACAAGGCGACGCACATCGCCCGCGACATGCTTGCCCGTGGCCAGCAGAACACTCACCTGGAGCGTTTCAGCCTCGGCGCGAGCCTGGGCCAGTGCTGCGGCGGCGTGACGGTGCTGCTGTTCGAACCCATGGGCCAGGTGCAGGCGCAGATCGCGGTGTTTGGCGCCGGCCATGTGGGGCGTGCGCTGGTGCCGTTGCTGGCGAGCCTGCCGTGCCGGGTGCGCTGGATCGATTCGCGCGAGCAGGAGTTTCCGTCACACATCCCCCAGGGCGTGCGTAAAATCGTCAGCGAAGAGCCGGTCGACGAAATCGCCGACTTGCCGGCGGGCAGTTACTGCATCGTCATGACCCACAACCACGCACTGGACCTGGAGCTGACCGCCGCCCTGCTCAAGCGCAATGACTTTGCCTACTTCGGCCTGATCGGCTCCAAAACCAAACGGGTCAAGTTCGAACATCGCCTGCGCGATCGCGGCTTCGACACCGCGCACCTGCAACGCCTGCGCTGCCCGATGGGCCTCAGCGAGGTGAAGGGCAAATTGCCGGTAGAGATCGCCATTTCCATCGCCGGCGAAATCATCGCCACCTACAACGCCCATTTCGGCCAGCACACCGCCAGCGCCGAGCCCATCGCCAAATTGCTGCCGGTGTCACGCCGCAGCCAAGCCAAGAATTGAGATCAGCATGCCTTTGACCCGCAAAGCCTACCGTGCCGCCATCCTGCACAGCATCGCCGACCCCGCCGAGGTTGGCATCGACGCGTCCTATGAATATTTCGAAGACGGCCTGCTTGTGATCGACAACGGCCGGATCAGCGCGCTTGGCCACGCCAGCGACCTGCTGCCGACCCTGCCCGCCGATATCGACGTCACGCACTATCAGGATGCGCTGATCACCCCCGGCCTGATCGACACCCATATTCACCTGCCGCAGACCGGTATGGTCGGCGCCTATGGCGAGCAGTTGCTGGACTGGCTCAACACCTACACCTTCCCGTGTGAAAGCCAGTTCGCCGACAAGGCGCACGCTGACGAAGTGGCGGATATTTTCATCAAGGAACTGCTGCGCAACGGCACCACCACCGCGCTGGTGTTCGGCAGCGTGCACCCGCAATCGGTGAACGCGTTCTTCGAAGCTGCCGAAAAACTCGACCTGCGCATGATCGCCGGCAAAGTGATGATGGACCGCAACGCGCCGGATTATCTGACCGACACGCCGGAATCCGGCTACCAGGAAAGCAAGGCACTGATCGAACGCTGGCACGGCAAGGGCCGCCTGCATTATGCGGTCACGCCACGTTTCGCCCCCACCAGCACGCCGGAGCAACTGGCGTTGGCCGGGCAACTGCTGGGGGAGTATCCGGACCTGTATATGCAGACCCACATCAGTGAGAACAAGCAGGAAGTCGAGTGGGTGAAGGCGTTGTTTCCAGAGCGCAACGGCTATCTGGACGTGTACGACCACTACAAACTGCTCGGCGAACGCTCGGTGTTTGCCCATGGCGTGCACCTGTGCGACGACGAATGCGCGCGGCTGGCAGAAACCGGCTCGGCCGTGGCGTTCTGCCCGACCTCGAACCTGTTCCTCGGCAGTGGCCTGTTCAACCTGCCGATGGCCGAGAAGCACAAATTGAATGTGGGCCTGGGCACCGACGTGGGCGGCGGCACCAGTTTCTCGCTGCTGCAAACCTTGAATGAAGCCTACAAGGTCATGCAGTTGCAGGGTGCGCGGTTGAGCCCATTCAAGTCGCTGTACCTGGCCACCCTGGGCGGTGCGCGCGCGCTGCGCCTGGAAGACAAGATCGGCACGTTGCAGCCGGGGACGGATGCGGACTTCCTGGTACTGGACTACAACGCCACGCCACTGCTGAGCTATCGCCTGAAGCAGGCCAATACCATTGCCGAAACGTTGTTCGTGCTGATGACCCTTGGGGATGATCGGACGGTGTTGCAGACCTACGCAGCCGGGCAACTGGTGCACCAGCGCTGATTCCCGCCGCAACACAAAACCAATGTGGGAGGGGCTTGCGAGGCTAGAGAGCGCCTACGCGACAGGGTGTCATCGTAGGTTGAGCAATAGTTGCTTTCCGTTGGTTGCGCTAACCGACTAGCGTCTGACGTCTCTCGTGTCCCCAAGGATCCTTCCTGCGTCTCGTGCAGGAGGTAATCCGAACAGCCGTGCATAATCTCGACTGAATTGCGTTGCGCTTTCGTAGCCAACCTCGAAGGCCGCAGCCATGACACTTTTGGCGCCTGCCACCATCAGCGTTCGCGCATGAAGCAGGCGCACGCGTTTCTGGTACTGCAACGGGCTCAGATTGGTCACCGCCTTGAAGTGGCGATGAAATGCCGAGACGCTCATCGACGCCCGTTCCGCCAAACGTTCCACCCTGAGGGTCTCGGCAAAGTCACGACGGATCCACTGTATCGCTAGGTTTACTCGCGCCATGGCGGTATCGGGCGCTGCGATTTCCCTGAGCATCCAGCCGTGAGGTCCCTGAAGGACGCGGAAGATGATCTCGCGTTCATAGGCCGGGGCCAGGGCTGCGATGGCATCAGGGTCGCCCATCAGGCGCAGCATCCGCACCCATGCGTCCATCAAGTCAGGTGTGACAGAGGCAACTGAAAAGCCAGGACGGTTGTCGATGCGCGTAGCAGGTTTGGGCAAGTCAGCGAACAATGTCGACAGGACTGCCGGATCCAGCGTCAGGCTGACAGCCAGATAGGGCTCACCCGTGGCCGCCGGGTGCACCAACCCCACCGCTGGCAAATCGATGGACATGACGAAGTAGGTCGCTGGGTCGTATCGCAGCGTCCGATCTCCAACAGTCATGCTCTTGCTGCCTTGTAGAATCACATTGATCATCGGGTCATAAACCGCAGCAAGCAGGTGCTCAGGAATCTTGCCTTGCACCATGGCCACGCGCGGAATGCCTGTTTCAGTTCGGCGGTTTTCAGCGCCGGTTGCTAATGATCTGAGTTCGTTCAATGGGTTATTCATCGCTGGCATGCTGAAGGAAGAACGACTCACCCTGCAAGTAAAAAGCAGAAACAGGCAGGTTTGGAGTAGGAACGAATACGAACCGAGGAGCGGTGATCACTACTGTGGAGGCACATTCAAGACATAGAGGAAACGGACATGAGCGTCATCGTGATCACAGGCGGTAGCCGAGGAATTGGTGCCAGTGCCGCCGAGCATATTGCTAAAAAAGGCATGGGCGTCATCTTGACCTATAACGCCAACCCCGAGGCGGCGGCTTCGGTTGTGGAGCGCATCGAGCGAGCAGGTGGGAAAGCCGTAGCGCTCAAGCTTGATGTCTCGGATGTGGGCAGTTTCGAGGCATTTCGTGAAACAGTGGTGATAGCCCTGCGCAAGACGTGGAATGCCACGGGATTAAGTGGCCTGGTCAACAACGCCGGCTATGGCCTGTTCAACCCATTGGCCACCGTCAGCGAGGCGCAATTCGATGGCCTGTTCAATGTGCATCTCAAAGGCCCGTTTTTCCTCACTCAGGCCTTGCTGCCGCTGTTGGCCGAAGGCGCCAGCATCGTTAATTTGACCAGTGCAACTACTCGTGTAGCCACCGCAGGCATTGCACCGTACGCGGCGTTCAAGGGCGGGCTTGAAGTGCTCACGCGCTATATGGCCAAAGAGTTTGGCGAGCAACGCATAAGGGTAAATGCCGTGTCACCGGGAGCCATCCGTACCGAGCTGGGTGGGGGCTTGAACGATGAATTCGAAGCGATTCTCGCGGCGCAAACGGCACTCGGCAGGGTTGGCGAGCCGGAAGATGTCGCGCGGGTCATTGCCATGCTGCTGTCCGAGGATGGCGGCTGGATCAATGCCCAGACCATCGAAGTCGCCGGCGGCTATAACATCTGAATTCGCGAGGGCTAGATCATGCTGGATCCATTGAGCACACTTCTGATCTACGGCGCCACGGGCTATACGGGTCGGATGGCGGCGGAGCGGGCAGCAGCGCTCGGCCTGAATTTTGAAATCGCCGGACGCAGTCCGCAGCGTTTGGCCACTCTGGCTGCGCAACTGAACGTACCCTATCGGGTATTCGATACCGGTGCGGTTATCAAAAGCGATCTTTCCGGCATCTCGGTATTACTTAACTTTGCCGGGCCATTCGCGCAAACGGCAGAGCCGTTGATGCGCGCGTGCATCAACGCCGGGGTCGATTATCTAGACATTACCGCCGAGATTAACGTCTACCGGCTGGCTGAAAGTCTAGGCGTTGAAGCCGCTGCGAATAAGGTCATGCTGTTGCCGGGCGTTGGATGGGACGTCGTTCCTTCTGATTCGCTGGCAGTGCAGGTTGCCAAGCGCGTGGAAAAGCCGCTTACGCTGAGCATCGCGCTTCAGGTTCCAGGCTCGATCTCACGAGGGTCGGCCATGAGCGTCAGCGAGATCATTGGTGCAGGCCTACTGGCCAGGGTCGACGGCGAACTGGTCGCCGCCCCTGATGCCAGGCCGCGGTACTTTGACTTCGGTCAGGGACAGGTTCCCTGCGTACCGCTGTCTTTCGGCGATTTGGTCACCGGTTGGCATTCGACTGGCATCCCTAATATTGCAATGTTCGTAAATATCGCGGGCGATGCATTTCCGGAGGGCGACCTGTCGCTATTGCCTGACGGCCCCACGGCAGAGGAGCGGGATGCGCATCGGGCGCGCGCAGTGGTTGAAGTCACGGGGGCCGATGGAACGACCGCAAGGTCTGTGATCGAAACCGTGAACGGCTATACCTATACGCCGTTGGCAGCGGTGGAAGCTGCGCGCCGGGTATTGAACGGTGAGCGGTTACCGGGTTTTACGACACCGGCCGAGGTCTTTGGCGATGCATTTGCACAAAGCATTGCCGGGACAGTGGTCACTGACTTCTAACGGTGGAGCTCCCGCTCAAGAGACCGCCATGCGCGCTCTGGCGGGGGCTGGTGACCGGAATCGCGCAGCGTCCCGCGCCGGTGGCAGGCCAAACAGCCGCGCGTACTCTCGATTGAATTGCGAGGCGCTTTCATAGCCCACTGTATAGGCAATGGACGTCGCGTCCAGCGTATCGAACAGCAGCAACCAACGAGCCCTGAGCAGGCGCAGGCGCTTCTGGTATTGAATCGGCGTCATGGCTGTCACGGATTTGAAGTGCCGATAAAAGGCGGCGACGCTCATACCCGACATGAGCGCCAGTGGCTCGATGCGAAACGGCTCGGTGTAATGCTCGCGAATCCACTGGGTGACACGACGGATCTGCGTCATCCGTCCGTCAGGCCGGGCAACGTCGCGAAGAATGCCGCCTAGCGGCCCTTGCAACACGCGGAACAGGATCTCGCGTTCGATCATCGGCGCCAGCACCGCTGCTTCATGCAGACGATCCATAAGCCGCATCATGCGTAGCCAGGCATCAATCATTTCAGCGGGCGCAAGTACTCCTTCGAAACAGGTTTTTTGTGGTGCCCTTGGCGCCTTGCCCTCGTCCATCAGCAACGTTGCGATCACCTCAGGATCCAAAGTCAGGCTCACCGCGAGATAGGGCTGCGCTACTGCATTCGCGTGAATCTGGCCAGTCGCTGGTACGTCGACAGGTACTAAAAAATAACTACCGGCTGTGTACCGAGAAACATCTTCCCCAATCGAAAGCGTTTTAGTGCCTTGGAGCACTAAATGAAGCATTGGCTGATACACCTGGTCTGCACACGCCTCGGCGCGGACCATGGCCACGCGGGGTAGACCGGTTTCGGTCCATTTGTCTTGTGCACGCATCACGATGCGGCACAGTTCTGCGATTGGCTTTTCCATGCAGCCTACCGTGAACCCTCTTCGAAGGCATGGCAAGCCAGTTGAGAAGAATAGGCAAGGACGTGCGAATAACCGGCAAACGCAACGGCCTTTAGTGCCTGGATACTGATGACACACCGTTCGTTGCGTGCAGTCCATCACCCTGCGGCGACGAAGCTTCATCCATTCCACCCAAAAAGGTCATGTCATGAAACTCGAAGGAAAAATAGCGGTTGTCACAGGGGCTTCCAAAGGCATAGGGGCAGGTATTGCCAGAGCGCTGGGTGCACAGGGCGCTACGGTTGTCGTCAACTACGCTTCCAGCAAGGACGATGCCGATGCGGTAGTTGGACAGATCATCGAGCAAGGCGGCTCAGCCTTCGCCGTACAAGCAGACATGAGCCAAGCATGCGATGTCGTCCGTCTGTTCGAAACCGTGCGAACCAAGTTCGGTACGTTGGATGTCCTGGTCAATAACGCCGGTGTGGCAGTGTTCCAGATGATCGATGATTTGACCGAAGATGCCTTTCACAAGCAATTCAACCTGAACGTGCTGGGCTACCTGCTTGCCGTGCGTGAAGCCGTCAAACTCATGGGCCCCAAGGGCAGCATCATCAATATCAGCTCGATCCTCAGCACCGATCCCTACCTGGCTTCAAGCGTGTACTCTGCGACCAAGGGGGCGGTTGATACCCTTACCTTTGCATTGGCCAGGGAGCTGGGACCACGAAGCATCAGAGTCAACTCGATCCTCCCGGGCCATACCAATACTCCCGCCACCGATGGTCATTTTGCCGGTGCACTTGGTGAAAAAATTCTTGCAGGGACGCCGTTGGGTCGCTTCGGAGAGCCGGAAGATATCGCGCCGCTCGCGGTGTTCCTGGCGTCCGAGGACTCGCACTGGGTGACCGGCGAATCTATCCGCGCTTCTGGCGGTGTTCGTGGTGTCGGCTACTGACTGCGGTGGGTAGAGGCTTGAATATAGCGAGCACGTTTCGTTCTGAGACGGGGGAAACGATGGCTTCAATCAACGCCCACAGTTGAACATAAAGCTCATAGCGGTCTGTCGTGACGGCTCTCTTGGTGAGCAGTGTGAGTAACCTTAGCTAAAGCGTCTTTTGAGACAAGCCCCAGGGCGTGTCCCCTTCCACCTTGATTGGGTTTACAACTTTACAGACGAGCGCCCTGGCTTCTTGGTCTGCAGCAAATGCGAGAACACCGCATGCAGATCATCCGACGCGCTCTCCTCATCGAGGTTGAGCTTGCTGTCGATGTGGTCCATGTGATGCATCATCAAGTCCACCGCCAGTACCGCATCCCGAGCTTCGATCGCGTCGATCAATTGGGTATGTTCATCGTAGGAACAGTGCGAGCGGTTGCCGCTTTCGTACTGGGCGATGATCAAGGAAGTCTGGGACACCAGGCTACGCTGGAAGCTGATCAGCGGCGCATTCTTCGCCGCTTCAGCCAGCTTCAAGTGAAATTCACCGGAGAGGCGGATGCCGGCGCCACGGTCGCCACGGGAGAAACTGTCGCGTTCGTCGTTGACCATCTGGCGCAACTGGGCCAGTTGCTCAGCGGTAGCGTGCTGCACCGCCAGCTCGGTGATCGCCCGCTCCACCAGGCGCCGCGCCATGAACACTTGGCGGGCCTCGTCGACGCTCGGGCTGGCGACGACCGCGCCACGATTGGGCCGCAGCAGCACCACGCCTTCATGGGCCAGGCGCGACAAGGCGCGGCGAATGATGGTGCGGCTCACGCCGAAGATTTCGCCCAGTGCCTCTTCACTCAATTTGGTGCCGGGTGCCAGGCGTTGTTCGAGGATCGCCTCGAAGATATGCGCATACACGATATCGTCCTGGGTTCCGCTGCGACCGGCCTTGCCGGCTCGCGGTTGTTTCTTGAGAGGTTGCAACTGTTCGTTCATGGGCACTCGGGTTTGGAGAACGGCGGCGAATTAACGGTAATACGGCAACAGCGGGTCGCTGGCAAGTATCACCTGAAAACAGGGCACATTGTACACAACCCACTGCGCCAACACACTGTACGGCTGTTTGCGGCGTCGGCTGTATTGCAATGAGTCGTTGCGTTTGAGTTTAGGCTTGAATCCGCAACTTCTCTTGCACAAGGAACATCTTTCCATGACCGACGCCACCCAAGCGCCCTTGCGCCCGCTGGCCGACACATCGACTTCGGCCGTCGTCGCCGGCTTCATCGCCATGATGACCGGCTACACCAGCTCGCTGGTGCTGATGTTCCAGGCCGGCCAGGCCGCCGGTTTGACCACGGCGCAGATTTCGTCGTGGATCTGGGCGCTTTCCATCGGCATGGCGGTGTGCAGCATCGGCCTGTCCCTGCGCTATCGCACGCCGATCACCATTGCCTGGTCCACCCCCGGCGCGGCACTGTTGATCACCAGCCTGGGCGGGGTCACCTACGGCGAGGCCATCGGCGCCTACATCACTTGCGCGGTGCTGGTGACCCTCTGCGGGCTGACCGGCAGCTTTGAGAAACTGGTCAAGCGCATCCCTGCCTCACTGGCGGCGGCGTTGCTGGCGGGGATTCTGTTCAAGATCGGCAGCGAAATTTTCGTCGCCGCGCAGCATCGCACCGGCCTGGTGCTGGGGATGTTTTTCACTTACCTGATCATCAAGCGTCTGTCGCCGCGTTATGCCGTGCTGGCCGCGCTGGTGATCGGCACCCTGCTGTCGGGCTTGATGGGGCTGCTGGATTTCAGTGGCTTTCACCTGGAAGTCGCGGCACCGGTGTGGACCACGCCGCACTTCTCATTGGCGGCGACCATCAGTATCGGCATCCCGCTGTTCGTGGTGGCGATGACCTCGCAAAACATGCCGGGTATCGCCGTGCTGCGCGCCGACGGCTACAGCGTGCCGGCCTCGCCATTGATCACCACCACCGGCCTCGCCTCACTGGTGTTGGCGCCCTTTGGCTCCCACGGCATCAACCTGGCGGCGATCAGCGCGGCGATCTGCACCGGGCCGCACGCCCATGAAGACCGCAACAAGCGCTACACCGCCGCCGTATGGTGCGGGGTGTTCTACGGGATTGCCGGGGTGTTCGGCGCCACCTTGGCGGCATTGTTCGCAGCGTTGCCCAAGGAACTGGTGCTGTCGATCGCGGCCCTGGCGTTGTTTGGCTCGATCATCAATGGCCTGAGCATCGCCATGAATGAGCCGAAGGAACGGGAAGCGGCGCTGATTACCTTCATGGTCACCGCGTCAGGCTTGACGCTGTTTTCCATCGGTTCGGCGTTCTGGGGAATTGTGGCGGGGGTGTTGACGCTGCTGATCCTGAACGGACGCAAGGCATAAAAAAACGGCGACCCTCAGGTCGCCGTTTTTTCAGTATCACTTAGCCGCGTTGATCGGCTTTTCCGGATACCACACGTCCAGCAACGGGCTGACGTCAGCCTTGGTCAGCTCGGAACGGGTTTTCAGCCAGGCTTCGACAGCAGCACGCTGCTCTTCGGAGACCGAGCCGCGCTTCTGCAGGCAAACCAGACCGTAGTCATCGCCGCCGACATAGCCCAGGCCGTTGGCTTCCATGGCTTCTTTGATGAATGCTTCGAGGAAAGCGTCGATAGCTTCTTCACTCAGGCCTTCTTTGAAGTCCAGGTTCAGTTCGAAACCCAGCTCTTGAAATTCATCAACGCACAGTTTTTTGCGCAGACGCTGGGAACGGTTAGTCGCCATTGGAACAATCCTCATAAGTAATAACGGGCGGCACTTTAGCAGTTTAAGGCGGCAATTGCCCGACTCTCTGGGACGGGCGGCGCTTAAGCGATAAAAAAACCCCGATTCCCCGCTATCGTTCAGCTACACGTAAGCTCGGCTTGGGGCATAATGCCGACACTTTCGTGACCAATGAGGGATTTTCTTCCATACCCCTCGCCTTTTTCACCCTTCTCAGCAGTAGGGTTTTATTTCTTATGATCAAATCTTTACGTTCTGTTTTCCTCGCCGGTGTTCTCCTGCCACTGGCCGTTTGCGCCACCGCCGCCCCCGTCAACAACACCCTGCCCCCCAGCGTTGCCCAGGCCCTCCAGAAGGCAAAATTGCAAAATACCGCGTTGTCCCTGGTGATGCTGCCGTTGAACGGCCCTGGTACGCCGACCGTGTTCAATGCCGACGTGTCGGTGAACCCGGCCTCCACCATGAAACTGGTGACGACCTACGCGGCCCTGGAAATGCTCGGCCCCAACCATCAGTGGAAAACCGAGTTCTACACCGACGGCGTACTCAGCGGCGGCGTGTTGCGCGGCAACCTGTACCTCAAGGGCGGCGGCGATCCCAAGCTGAATATGGAAAAACTCTGGCTGTTGATGCGCGACCTGCGCGCCAATGGCGTACAGCAGGTCACCGGCGACCTGGTGCTGGACCGCAACTTCTTCCAACAGCCGCAATTGCCGGAGTTCAATGACGACGGCAACGACGAGAACAAGCCGTTCCTGGTCAAGCCCGATGCGCTGCTGGTCAACCTCAAAGCCCTACGCTTCGTGACACGCAACGATGCCGGGCGGGTGATCGTGTCGGTCGAGCCGCCGATTGCGAGCATTCGCATCGACAACCAGGTGAAAGTCTCCAACGCCAAACAGTGCACTGGCGACGTGCGCTACAGCCCGATGACCGCCGCCGATGGCAGTATGACCGTGACCGTCAGTGGCCAGTTGGCGGACGGCTGCAGTTCGCAGACCTATCTGTCGCTGCTCGACCATGCCACCTACACCGCCGGCGCCGTGCGTGCGATCTGGAAGGAATTGGGCGGCACCATCCAGGGTCGCGATATCCAGGCGCCAGTGCCCAAGGATGCCAAGGTCCTGGCCCGGGCATTCTCGCCGGACCTGGCGGAAATCATCCGCGACATCAATAAATACAGTAACAACACCATGGCCCAGCAACTGTTCCTGAGCCTGGGCGCACAGTTTCGCAACGATGCCGATGGCGACGATGCCAAGGCCGCGCAACGCGTAGTACGTCAATGGCTGGCGAAAAAAGGCATTACCGCGCCACACCTGGTGATGGAGAACGGTTCCGGCCTGTCCCGTGCCGAACGGATCAGCGCCCGCGAAATGGCGGCCATGCTGCAAGCGGCCTGGAAAAGCCCCTACGCCGCCGAGTACATCAGCTCGCTGCCGATTGCCGGCACCGACGGCACCATGCGTAAACGCCTGAAGACCACCGCCATGCGCGGCGAAGCCCATGTGAAGACCGGAACCTTGAACACCGTGCGCGCCATCGCCGGGTTCAGCCGTGACAACAACGGCAACACCTGGGCGGTGGTGGCGATTCTCAACGACTCCAAGCCGTGGGGCGCGTCGTCGGTGCTGGACCAGGTGCTGCTGGACCTGTATCGCCAGCCGAAGGCGGTTGCAGCCGCGCCAGTGCTCTAGCACTATTCAACGCCGCTGCCACAGAGCTCCACCCGGTCCCTGCCCGTCTGCTTGGCGGTATACACCGCCGAGTCCGCGCGCAGCAGCAACCCGTCAATGCCTTCATCGACACGCCAGCTGGCCACCCCAAAGCTGGCGGTGACGATGCCCGCCGGCGCCATCGGCGTGCTGCGCAACGACTGCCACAATTGCGTCGCCAAGTGGTAAGCCTGGGCACCATCGGTGTGCGGGCAGAGCACCACGAACTCTTCCCCACCCAACCGACAGAACACGTCGGTGCGGCGCAAGCGTTGGCTGATTCGCCTGCACAGCTCCTGCAACACACCGTCCCCGGCGCCGTGCCCGTACTGGTCGTTGACCCGCTTGAAGTGGTCGACATCCAGCATGATCACCGACAGCGCCCCCGCCGTGCGGGTGTGGCGCAGCAGTTCGGCTTTCATGCGGTCCTGGAAATAGCGGCGATTGTGGATGCCCGTCAGGGAGTCAGTGATGGACAGCGTGCGCAACTCTTCTTCCACACGCTTGAGGTCAGAAATATCCGACACATAACCGTGCCACAACGTACCGCCGCCGGGTAATTCCTCCGGCGTGGCCTCGCCACGAATCCAGCGCAGGCCGCGCTGGGGCAACTGCACGCGATACTCTTCGCGCCAATGGCTCAGTTGCAGCGCCGACAAGCGTATCGACGCGCGTACCCGCTCAAGGTCCAGGGGGTGAATGCGTTCCAGGACCTTGCCCGCATCCTGCTGCAACACGCCAAGCTCGATCTCATAGATATCGCGCATGCCTTCGCTGGCGTAAATGAAGCGCCAGCTGTTGCGGGGCTCCAGGGTGAACTGGAAGATGCCGCCAGGCACATGGGCACTGAGCTTTTTCAGCAAGCGATCGCGCGCGGCCAACGCTTCATAGGCGCGCTTCTGCTCAGTGACATCCAGGTAAATCGCCAAATGCCCGACCCATAGGCCATGGTCATCCAGCAACACCGTGACCAGCATGTTTACGGTCAACGGGCTGCCGTCCTCGCGCACCAGCGTCCACTCGCGGGCATCCTGTTGACCGTCGGGACTTTCCACCAGCATCGCCTGGCTCGGCGCGATACGCTTGCCCAGCGCCACACTCAAGCGCGTGGCGCGGGTCTCGAGCTCGGCGGCCAGGTGCAGACTTTCCAACGTCAGGCGGCCCACCACGTGCTCACTCTTGAACCCCAGCATCCGCTCGGCCCCGGCATTGAACATGTTGATGACACCGCGCAAGTCCGTGGCAATGATTGCAACGTGCGTCGCCGCATTCAGCACGCTGCGCAATTGACCGTGCGCGCCCCGCAGTTCCTGTTCACGCAGGCGCAACTGAGCGGTACGCTGCTCCACCAGGGTCAGCGCCCGCTGGCGTTGGCTGACCAACACATAAAGCAAGGCACTGAGCAGCACACTCAGCAGCACGCCCATGATCAGTATGGTGTTGGTCGAGGAATGGTTGGCCTTGTCGAATACCTCACTGGCACGCAGGCTCAGCGCGTAGACGTGGTCACCGAGGGTAAGACGTCGGACGGCGACAAGGCCGCTGCCGCCCGGCACATTGCTGGATGCATACAGCACACGCTGCTCAGTGTCGGAGGTGTCGACGAACTGCATCACCAGGTTATCCCGGTTTGCCTTGGGCAACCCATCGGCCACCAGTTGGCGAATGCTGATCACTGCCATGACATAGCCAACCGGCTGGGCATCGACCGTTTTGCTGACCGGCGCCAGCAGCAGTACCCCTGCGGCATAGGCCGGTTCCACGCTCACCAATTGCATGGGCTGGGACACCGCCGCCTTGCCGCTTTTTTGCGCGCGCTCCAGCACGGCGCGCCGCAGGGGTTGGGCCAGCAGATCGAAACCCAACGGCGAGCCCAACAGACTTTGGGTCTGGCTGTATAACACCGGTACGTATTCATCGCGCTCGGCAGCGGGCGCCAACTCACCTGCCGAATTCAGTTCACGGATGTTGAAAGGTACGCCGCGCTGGCGCGAGATGTCCTGTTCAAACCGGCTGCGCTGATCCCGAGGCACACGCGGCGCCCAGGCATAGGCACGCGCATGCAACAACAAAGGCTGGGCGAAGCCGTCAAATTCGCTGCGCGATACCTCGCTGGAATTGACGAAGAAGCGGCGCAGGCTATCCAGGCGCAGCTCTTGGTCTTCGAAGCGCTCCTGAATCCGGCTGTAGCGCTCGTTAACCAGCAACTGGAAGCGCTGGCGCACCTGCTGCTGGTTAAAGTCGGCAGCGGCCCACGCGATGACCAGGGTCAGCGCGCCACCGATTGCCAGCACCACCAATGCCACCAGCCAAGCCGATGCCTGTTCACTGATAAAGCCAAGGATCTTCGGGCGTACGGCTTGCATTGGCATAGGCGATACTCACAACGCCAGCGTGCGGGGTTTTTCACTTTGGCTGGACGTTAAGTTATAGCCATCGGTCGGGGGTTTGACCAGCGTAAATACGGCGGGCGCCTGCTGTGGCGAGGGAGCTTGCCCCCTCGCCACACGTATCAGCGTGCGGTAATTTTCCAGGCGCGGTGGATCTTGGCGTTACGCGCGAAATCCGGGTCGATGGTCTTGTCGCTGATCTCCTCGACCGCATAGCGTTGGCTGAGGTTGTCTTCCAGCTGGAACTTGCGGAAGTTGTTCGAGAAGTACAGCACGCCGCCCGGCGCCAGGCGCGCCATGGCCAGGTCGAGCAATTGCACGTGGTCACGCTGCACGTCGAAAATGCCTTCCATGCGCTTGGAATTGGAGAAGGTCGGCGGGTCGATGAAAATCATGTCGAACTCATCGCGACTGGCTTCCAGCCACGCCATTACATCGCCTTGTTCCAGGCGGTTCTTGTCGGAAAAGCCGTTGAGGGAGAAGTTGCGACGCGCCCAGTCCAGGTAGGTCTTGGACAAATCGACACTGGTGGTGCTGCGCGCGCCACCCTTGGCCGCATGTACGCTGGCGGTGGCGGTGTAGCAATACAGGTTTAGGAAACGCTTGCCCGCCGCTTCCTTCTGAATGCGCAGGCGCATCGGGCGGTGGTCGAGGAACAGGCCGGTGTCCAGGTAGTCGGTGAGGTTGACCAGCAGCTTCACGCCACCTTCGCTGACCTCGGTGAACTTGCCCTGGGCGCTCTGACGCTCGTATTGCTTGGTGCCGCTCTGACGCTCGCGACGCTTGACCACCACGCGACTTTTGTCGACGTTCAGTGCCTGGGGAATCGCCGCGAGCGCGTCAAACATGCGCGCCGAGGCTTTTTCCGGGTCGATGGACTTCGGCGCGGCGTATTCCTGCACATGCACCCAATCGTGATACAGGTCGATAGCCATGGAGTACTCCGGCATATCGGCGTCGTACACGCGGTAACAATCCACGCCCTCACGCTTGGCCCACTTGCCCAGCAGCTTGAGGTTCTTCTGCAGACGGTTGGCAAACATCTGCCCGCCCTCGCTCAAGCGCGCCTGTTCGACCACCGGGGCCGGGGCTGGCTTGATCGGGTTGCCGTTCTTGTTGTACTGACGCTCGACCGGTTCGGTCGGGGCCTGGTCGTAAGCCGCTTGCTCACGTTCAGCCTGGCGCTGCTCCGGGGTACGACGCTCGCCGGTGACGAACTGATCCGGGTTGACCTTGATCAGCAACAATTTGCACGGTAAAGCGCCGTTCCAGAACGAATACTGTTTGTGGCTGCGGATGCCCATGCGCTTGCCCAGGTCCGGCGCGCCGGTGAACACTGCGGCTTCCCAGCCCATGCAAGCCTGGCGCAGACGCTCGCCAAGGTTCTGGTAGAGGTACAACAGGCTGGCCTCATCACCCAAACGCTCGCCGTACGGCGGGTTGCAGATCACCAGGCCTTTCTGGTTCTGGTCCGGGCGCGGCTCGAACGTGCCGACTTCGCCCTGGTACACCTTGATCCAGTGGCTCAGGCCGGCGCGCTCAATGTTGTTGCGGGCCGGCTGGATCAGGCGCGGATCGGCTTCATAGCCACGCACCCACAGCGGGGTTTTGTTCATGCCGATAGCGGCACGTTCGGTGGCCTCGGCGTGCAGCTTCTTCCACAACGCCGGGACGTGTCCGAGCCACGTGGTGAAGCCCCACAGTTCGCGATTGAGGTTGGGCGCCATGTCGGCGGCGATCATTGCGCCTTCGACCAGGAAGGTGCCGACGCCGCACATCGGGTCGGTCAATGCGCCGCCTTCGGCAGCGATGCGCGGCCAGCCGGCGCGAATCAGGATCGCGGCCGCCAGGTTTTCCTTCAACGGCGCGGCACCCTGCTGCAGGCGGTAGCCGCGCTGGTGCAGGCTGTGGCCGGACAGGTCCAGGGACAGGATGGCTTCGCCACGGTCAAGGCGCAGGTGGATGCGCAGGTCCGGGTTGATCTTGTCGATGGACGGACGTTCGCCAGTCGGGGTGCGCAGCTTGTCGACGATTGCATCCTTGACCTTCAGCGCGCCGAAGTGGGTGTTGTCGATGCCCGAGCCGTGACCGCTGAACTCCACCGCCAGCGTACCGTCGCTGACCATGTGGTCGGCCCATTCGATATCCAGCACGCCGTGGTAGAGGTCTTCGGCGTCCTTCATCGGGAAGCGCTTGAGCACCAGCAACACCCGGTTGGCCAGACGCGACCACAGGCACAGGCGGTAGGCGGTTTCCATGTCGGCCATGCCGCGCACGGCCGAGGTGTGCTCGCGGGCGTCCTCAAGGCCAAGCCCGACGGCTTCCTCGATCAGCAGGCCTTCGAGGCCCTTGGGGCAGGTGAGGAAGAGTTCAAAACGGTCCGACATGGGGTATTCCAGGCTTTTCAGCAATCAATGAACGGGCGACGCATCGCCGGTTCGGTTTTCAATCAAGCACTTTTCTTGAAGAGTGCTCGCGTGGCACGAATGTGCCGCTCCACCTCGTCTGACGGGCCTTTGGGCCTTTATTGACGGGGCAGAAGAAGAATTTGAAGCAACAAAAAGAAATATTCCGACCCTTCGTCGAATAATAACCGACTGCAACAGGTGGGCATTCTCACCAAAGGATTAAACACATTCTCTTCGCAGGGCACATCATAGCTGGCTTTGCCTAGGAAAAGGGGCGAAAAGCCATCCCAGCTTATGGCTATAGCATCGTTATCGTTACGTGCTTATGACAAAACGATCATTGAATCCATGTGACCTATTGGTTAGAACTCAACACAGGTTGGCGCCGTAACGACGCCGACACATCGGCTCGCCACGCCGGCAGCGAGCCCACCAACGGCAGAAAAACTCTGCCCGGCCTCACACGAGGCCGAAGGATATCTAGACAGTCAACAAGTGAGGGAAACACCCTATGAGAAGACTTAAGCGTGATCCGTTGGAAAGAGCATTTTTACGCGGATATCAATATGGCGTTCATGGAAAATCCCGTGAGCTTTGCCCATTTACTCTACCGTCGGTGCGCCAAGCCTGGATCAATGGCTGGCGAGAAGGACGAGGCGACAACTGGGACGGTATGACTGGCACTGCGGGTATCCACAGACTCAACGAACTTCACGCCGTCGGCTAATCAGGGCACTTAATTCCGACACATCAACTTGAATATGTAGCGACTTAACCACGCACGTCCTATCCGGGCGGCGGGCTTCGGCCCAGGGGCTCCTTTATGGAGCCCTTTTTATTGCCTGGCAGACAAGCGCCTTCAGCGCAGGGCGGCGATCGCGTCCACCGATTCGCGAATCAGCGCGGGGCCTTTGTAGATGAAACCGGAGTACAGCTGCACCAGGCTTGCGCCCGCCGCGATCTTTTCAGCCGCGTGTTTGCCTTCGGTGATCCCCCCCACAGCGATGATCGGCAAGCGCCCCGCCAGTTCGGCCGCCAGCACCTTGACGATATGGGTGCTTTTGTCCCGTACCGGCGCACCGGACAGACCGCCCGCCTCGTCACCGTGAGCGAGGCCTTCGACGCCCATACGGCTGAGGGTGGTGTTGGTCGCGATCACCGCATCCATGCCCGCGTTCATCAGGGCCTGGGCCACCAGCACGGTTTCTTCATCGCTCATATCGGGAGCGATCTTGATCGCCAATGGCACCCGCTTGCCGTGGCGCACTGCCAGGTCTTCCTGGCGCTGGCGCAATGCTTCGAGCAATTGCTTGAGGGAGTCGCCGAACTGCAGGCTGCGCAAGCCCGGGGTATTGGGCGAGCTGACGTTGACGGTGACGTAGCTGGCGTGGGCGTAGACCTTGTCCAGGCAGATCAGGTAATCGTCCACCGCACGCTCTACCGGCGTGTCGAAATTCTTGCCGATGTTGATACCGAGGATGCCCTTGTACTTCGCCGCCTGAACCCGTGACAACAAATGGTCCACACCCAGATTGTTGAAGCCCATGCGGTTGATGATCGCCTCGGCTTCCGGCAGGCGGAAGATCCGGGGCTTGGGGTTGCCCGGTTGCGGCCGAGGCGTCACGGTGCCGATTTCGACGAAACCGAAACCCAACTGCGCAAACCCGTCGATTGCCGCACCGTTCTTGTCCAGGCCGGCCGCCAGTCCGACCGGATTGGGAAACTCAAGACCCATCACCGACACCGGTACTTTCGCCGCAGCCTTGCATACCAGGCCATTGAGCCCCAGGCGGCCACCGGCACCGATCAGGTCCAGGGACAGATCGTGGGAGGTTTCCGGGGAGAGTTTGAACAACAGCTGGCGGGCCAGGGTATACATGGGCGGGCTAGACTCGGATGGCGGCGAAAGGTGGCGCGATTATAGCCGGGGACACACGCTGCATGCGAGGCGTGCCGCCCAATCGTCAATTACGATGGGCCATCAGTGCCTCATAACGGGCCCAGACTTTTTCGGCGTAGCGCATGCGCAACGCGTCACGCTCCGCCCCGGCGCCCGCTCCCACATTGTAAGAACCCACCGCTGTCCAGTTATAGCCGAAACGCTGAACGAACCCGGCAAGAATCGAGGCACCGACCTCCACCGACAAACACGGCTCGCTCAACAGCCGCTCTTCGGTAATGCCCAGCTTGAGCAGGCGAGGCAGGTGACTGCTGTTGATTTGCATCAAGCCGATATCATGCGTGCCATTAGCGTTGGCATAATTGATCGCTTCTGCGCGGTACCCCGACTCTACCGCCGCGATGGCCTGCAGCAACTCTGGCTCGAAGTCGTAACGACGCGCCACTTCATCCCAGCAGTAGGCCAGGGCCTGGTTGCTGCCCATCAACAAGCCCAGCATCAGGCCCCTGCCCCACACTTTAAACACTGCTGATCTGCCCGCACGCCGAACACACGTGCATGACGTGCTTGGGCTCAGCGTTCCGGACCTGCACAGGGCAGGTAAAACGGTAGCCCTTGCCATACACGGTCTTGATAAACCCTTTGTCGGCCTTCAAGTGTCTGCGCAAGGCGTAGATGCAACGTGTCAATGACTCATCAGCCACCTCGCCCCGGGGCCAGGCAAGCGCCAACAAGCGGTCCTTGGTCATCAACGAACCGCCGGAAACCAGCAACAGTCGGAGCACGCTCCCCTCTTTGGGCGGCAGTTGAATATCGGTTTCCCTACCCGTGAGCCGACCATCTTCATGCAAGGTCCAGTGAGCGAAAACCAGGGAATTTGTCGATTCTTCAATCCCGATGTCCATAAGGCGTCCTGCACATTCGACTGCTGACATTCAAATCCTTCTTGCTGTGACGGCTCACTCGCCCGATGCCATGACTATAAAAACCTGTCTCGCGTATCACGCTAGGAAAAACCCTATTCAGTCAGCGTTTTTCAGCGTCTCGTTGTAAGACAGTTCACCACTCAACCCGAACGAGGTATCCATTCCTGATACACCTCATGCAACTCAACGCCTAACCGGTCCTCCAGCTGCACCAACTCACCCACAGCCATCAACTGCCCGTTGACCCGCACCTCCACGCAGTGGATGACCTCAGGCGCCAACGGCAACACTTTCCCCGGCGCAAACGCAGCCAGACGCTTACGGCTGATCAATTGCTCCTGCAGCAGTATTTCCAGGTACATGGACAAACGCCTTTTATTCAGGGGGAACGCGCGCGGCCCGGCCTTACGAACGCACGTTGCACACGCTCATATTGCGCAGCCGTCAACGGCGGCGGCCCGGCCGGAGGCTTCGATTCGTCACGGCCCACATCCACCCGCCATGACGAGATTTCATTCAGTTGCTTGGGAACATCCAATTCATCTACCAGCTTCTCGATCAGGCTTACCTGGGCCGGCTTGCCTTTGATCAAGAGGCTGTTGGTGTCCGCATAGGCGATCAGCGTCAGGTTCTTGTCCGCCAGCGGGCCCTTCTGCTCGCTGGCCAGCAGGCCTTGAATGATGGAGGCCATCCCCGGCACGCTGACCTTGCTCGCGCCGCTGCCATACTGCCGATCCTCGACATGGGTATTGAATACCTGCACCACCCCGAAGGCGTGCGTGCCCACGCGCAGCTCACTGCGTTGGCGGTCTGTCAATTGCGCCAGCCGCAGCACCTGGTTGACATAGCTGGGTGGCCCGGACACGTAGAAGGTACGCACCCCGCTGTCGCGCAAGGGATAGCGCGATTCATCCAGCCCCGTTCGGCGCAGGATGCCGCGCAGTCGGTTGACTGAGATGTACCGCAACGCCACCACGGAGGTTCTCGCTTCGGTTGCGTTGTAGACGTGCACCGATTGCCCGTCGCTGTGCCAGATCAGGCCTTCACGCCGGGCCAGCGCTTCGAGGACCTGTTGGGGCGCCTCGAAATCGAACGTCCCGCTGACACGCCTGGGCGCCGCCTCCCGACTGACCACCACAGGCAGACCCAGGGGCACCGACAATGCAGCGAAAAAACTGTCCAGGCTTTCATCGCTGGCCTGATACGGCTCGCCCCAGGCAACCCGGCTGAGCAGCAACAGCACCACCCACAGCAGCGTGCTACCGAGGCAGTGGCGGTTCGTCGGAATGGGAGATTCAGCATGCACCTTGGTTTTCCTGGGGCGGTAGAACGCGAAAGAGCGGCCATACTGAGAGGCAGGCGAGGTTCAATCATGATGGAAAGCTGATGGCTGCCCCATGGCATGTGCCTTGCTATGCACTCTCTATCAGGGCGCGCGCCAACGACGGAGCGGGCCTACGGACAAAGGCGTCGTTTCCCTGTAATGGCTGGTATCGCCATCCGAGGAAGCGACGCTTTTTTTTGAGAGAAAAGGTAGGTGTGGATGAACGATTCGGTCGGCAACAGCCCGGTGACCCCGGCGCTGGCCTGGGTAAACGGCAGTGACGCGCCGGAAAAGAGCAGTCTCGACCTGGGGTTCATGGCCTTGACTGATTGCGCCTCGCTGGTGGTCGCCGCCACCCAGGGGTTTGCGCAACCCTACGGCCTCACGCTGAACCTCAAGCGTCAAACGTCCTGGGCCAACCTGCGCGACAAACTGGTCAGCGGTGAGCTGGACGCCGCCCATAGCCTGTACGGGCTGATCTATGCCGTGCACCTGGGCATCGGCGGCGTTGCTCCGAGCCCGATGGCGGTGCTGATGGGGCTGAACCAGAACGGGCAGAGCATCAACCTGTCCCGTGGGCTGCAACAGCAAGGCGTGGTCACTCCTGAGGCATTGGAGCGCCACGTGCACCAAAGCCGCACAAAACTCACCTTCGCCCAGACCTTTCCCACCGGCACCCACGCCATGTGGCTGTATTACTGGCTGGCAAGCCAGGGCATCCACCCGCTGCGGGACGTGGACAGCGTGGTGGTCCCCCCGCCGCAAATGGTTGCGCACCTGCAAGCCGGTCGTATCGACGGCCTGTGCGTCGGTGAACCCTGGTGCGCCAGCGCCGTCAAGCAGAACCAGGGCTTCACCCTGGCGACCAGCCAGTCGATCTGGCCGAATCATCCGGAAAAGGTCCTGGGCTGTACCCAAGCCTTCGTCGACCAATACCCCAATACCGCCCGTGTGCTGGTGATGGCGATTCTCGAAGCCAGCCGCTTTATCGAAGCGAGCACGCAAAACCGTCGATCCACCGCCCAGCTGCTCAGCGCCCGCGAGTACCTCGACGCGCCGCTGGACTGTATCGAACCTCGCCTGCTGGGCAATTACGACGATGGCCTGGGCAACCAGTGGCAGGACCCGCATGCGCTGCGTTTTTTCGCCGATGGTGCGGTCAACCTGCCCTACCTCTGCGACGGCATGTGGTTCATGACCCAGTTTCGCCGCTGGGGCCTGTTGCGCGAAGACCCGGATTACCTCGACGTTGCCCGCCAGGTGCAACAACTGGACGTGTATCGTCAAGCCGCCAGCGCCGTCGGCGTCCCGCCCCATGACGAAGATATGCGCAGCAGCCAGTTGATCGACGGCAAGGTCTGGGACGGCTCAGACCCCGCCGGCTATGCCCGCAGCTTCCGTCTGCACGCCATGGCGGACGACACCAGCCGCCAAGCGCTGCGCTGACAGGAGCACGACCATGCTGCGAATCCTGTTGATCAACGACACCCCGCGCAAAGTCGGCCGGCTCAAGGCCGCGCTGACCGAGGCCGGCTTCGAGGTGATCGATGAATCGGGCCTGACCATCGACTTGCCCGCGCGCGTCGAAACGGTGCGCCCTGACGTGATCCTGATCGATACCGAGTCACCCGGCCGCGATGTGATGGAACAGGTGGTGCTGGTCAGCCGCGATCAACCCCGCCCTATCGTGATGTTTACCGACGAGCACGACCCGAATGTCATGCGCCAGGCGATCAAGTCCGGGGTCAGTGCCTACATCGTCGAAGGCATCCAGGCCCAGCGCCTGCAACCGATCCTCGATGTGGCCATGGCACGCTTCGAAAGCGACCAGGCCCTGCGCGCCCAGCTTCACGCCCGCGATCAACAGTTGGCGGAGCGCAAGCGCATCGAGCTGGCCAAGGGTCTGCTGATGAAAATGAAGGACTGCAATGAGGAAGAGGCCTACACCCTCATGCGCCGCCAGGCCATGAGCCGCCAGCAGAAACTGATCCAGGTCGCCGAACAGATTATTGCCATGAGCGAATTGCTCGGGTGATCTGGCGCGGCTCTTGCTAAAGAACCTCTACAGGTAGCCAACGGCGGTTGCCCAATCCACGACAAAGACGTCGCACACCCGGTTTGCCCTCGCGAACCCGGTGGCGGCGTTTTTTCGTTTTAGACCCAACCGTTGAGGTGCGTGATGAAATCAAGCTTCTGGAAATCCGGGCACACCCCGACCCTGTTTGCCGCGTTCCTGTATTTCGACCTGAGCTTCATGGTCTGGTACCTGCTGGGCCCGCTGGCGGTACAGATTGCCGCCGACCTGCACCTGACCACTCAACAGCGCGGCCTGGTGGTCGCCACGCCGATCCTGGCGGGCGCGGTGTTGCGCTTTCTCATGGGCATGCTGGCCGACAAGCTGTCGCCCAAGACCGCCGGGCTGATCGGCCAGGTGATTGTCATTGTCGCGTTGTTCTGCGCCTGGAAACTGGGCATTCACAGCTACGAGCAAGCCCTGCTGCTGGGCCTGTTCCTCGGCATGGCCGGTGCCTCGTTTGCCGTCGCCCTGCCGCTGGCCTCGCAATGGTACCCGGCCGAGCACCAGGGCAAAGCCATGGGCATCGCCGGCGCCGGCAACTCCGGCACCGTGTTTGCCGCCTTGCTGGCCCCGGTACTGGCGGCGGCATTTGGCTGGAGCAATGTGTTCGGCTTCGCGCTGATTCCGCTGATTCTCACCCTGATCGTGTTCGCCTGGCTTGCCCGCAATGCCCCGCAACGCCCGAAAGCCAAGTCGATGGCCGACTACTTCAAAGCCCTGGGTGATCGCGACAGTTGGTGGTTCATGTTCTTCTACAGCGTGACCTTTGGCGGCTTCATCGGCCTGGCCAGTGCCCTGCCCGGCTACTTCAACGACCAGTACGGCCTGAGCCCGGTGACCGCCGGCTACTACACCGCGGCCTGTGTCTTCGGTGGCAGCCTGATGCGCCCCTTGGGCGGTGCCCTGGCGGACCGTTTCGGCGGGATCAAGACCCTGCTCGGCATGTACAGCGTGGCGGTGATCTGCATCGCGGCGGTGGGTTTCAACCTGCCCAGTTCCTACGCCGCGCTGGCGCTTTTCGTCTGCACCATGCTCGGCCTTGGCGCCGGGAATGGCGCGGTATTCCAACTGGTGCCACAGCGTTTTCGCAGTGAGATCGGCGTGATGACCGGCTTGATCGGCATGGCCGGCGGCATTGGCGGCTTTGTGCTGGCGGCCGGCATGGGTGCGATCAAGCAGAGTACCGGCAGTTATCAGGTGGCCCTGTGGCTGTTCGCCAGCCTCGGCGTGCTGGCCTGGTTTGGCCTGCACGGCGTCAAGCGTCGCTGGAGAACCACCTGGGGCTCGGCTGCCGTGACCGCCGCGCGCGTCTGATGAGCCTGCAACTGAGCGTCGCCCAGGCCAGTGCGATCGGCCCACGGGCAGAAAACCAGGACGCGCTGCGGGTGGTCACGCCCATGGCGGAACTGGCGGCGAGCAAAGGCTACCTGTGCGCGTTGGCCGACGGTGTCAGCCAATGCGCCGATGGCGGCCTGGCCGCACGCTCGACCTTGCAGGCGCTGGCCCTGGACTACTACGCCACGCCGCAGACCTGGGGCGTGGCCCAGGCGCTGGAACGTTTACTGGTCGCGCAGAATCGCTGGCTGCAAGCCAATGGCGGCGGCCAGCCGCTGCTGACCACCCTCAGCGCCCTGGTGTTTCGTGGCCAGCGTTTCACCCTGGCCCACGTCGGCGATTGCCGCGCCTATCGCTGGCTGGACGGCGAGCTGCAGCGCATCAGCGAAGACCATGTGTGGGAGCAACCGGGCATGCAGCATGTGCTCAAGCGTGCCCTCGGCCTGGACCAACATTTGGTGCTGGATTTTCTCGACGGAGAACTGCGCGCCGGCGAGTGTTTCCTGCTACTCAGTGACGGGGTCTGGGCCACGTTGGGCGACCACAGCATCCGCGCGATTCTGCGCGAGCAAAGCGACTTGGACCTGGCGGTCAACACCCTGGTGAATGCCGCGCACTTGGCAGGCAGCCAGGACAATGCCAGCGCCTTGCTGGTGCGCGTCGACGCACTCGGCGCCGCCACGCTGGGCGATGCACTGGTGCAGTTGCAGCAGTGGCCGCTGCCGCCGCTGCTCAAGGCCGGGCAACGCTTCGAAGGTTGGCAGGTGCACAGCCTGTTGGCGCAGAGCCGACAGTCATTGCTGTATCGGGTAGAGGATGATCAGCACCGCCCCTGGTTGCTGAAAACCTTGCCGCTCAATCGCGAAGCAGACACTGACGCCGCCCAGGCCCTGCTCTCGGAAGAATGGTTTCTGCGCCGGGTCGCCGGCCGCGCGTTCCCTGAAGTCCATGCCGCCAGCGGGCGTCAGCATTTGTACTACGTGATGCGTGAATATCCGGGACAAACCCTGGCCGAACTGTTCAAGCGCCAGGGCCCATTGCCCTTGGCTCAATGGCAGTCCATCGCCGAGCGTTTGCTGCGCGCGGTGGGCCTGCTGCATCGGCGGCAGATTCTGCACCGCGATATCAAGCCGGAAAACCTGTTGCTGGGGGACGACGGCGAACTGCGCGTGCTGGATTTCGGCCTGGCCTACTGCCCAGGGCTGTCCGAAGACCGTGCGCATGTGCTGCCCGGCACCCCGAGTTTTATCGCGCCGGAGTCGTTCAATGGCGAGCGGCCTACGGCGCAACAGGATTTGTATAGCGTCGGCGTCACGCTCTATTACCTGCTGACCGGCCACTATCCCTACGGCGAAATCGAAGCCTTCCAACGTCCGCGCTTCACTCAGGCGGTCAGCGCCAGCCGCTACCGTCCCGACTTGCCCGACTGGTTGCCCGCGAGCCTCGAACGGGCCGTGGCCGCGCAACCGCAGCAACGTTATGAAACCGCCGAAGAATGGCTGCTGGTGCTGGAACAGGCCGACCGCCGTGAGCTGAGCGTGCGCGCCCGCCCCTTGCTGGAGCGTGAACCGCTGAAGGTCTGGCAAACCCTGGCGATGGCTTCGCTGCTGATCAATCTGGTGCTGCTCTACTGGCTATTGCACCACTAACGGGCAAAACCCTGCGGCATTCGGGTTAAACGCTCAATAAAACCAGGGACATCGGCACTTGGCACAGCTGCTGCATTAGCTATCCCAACAACCCACATATAGCCGCTCCTTCAACGTCGAAGGGCCGAGCTTCCCGAGAGAACGGGACCAGGACAAAGGCGTCCTCGCTAGGTAACTAGCGGGGACGCCTTTTTTTGTTTGCGCGTGATTGGTCGGAGAGCGACATGAAAAAACTCAAACTGGTGATGATCGGCAACGGCATGGCCGGGGTTCGCACCCTGGAAGAACTGCTCAAACTCAGCAGCGACCTCTATGACATCACCGTGTTCGGCGCCGAGCCCCACACCAACTACAACCGCATCCTGCTGTCGCCGGTGCTGGCCGGCGAGCAGACCTTCGAAGAGATCGTGCTCAACGACCTGGACTGGTACCTCGATAACAACGTCAAGCTGCTGCTCAACCGCAAGGTGGTGCAGATCGACCGGATCAAGCGCCGGGTCATCGCCGAAGACGGTACCGAAGCCGAGTACGATCGCCTGCTGATCGCCACCGGTTCCACTCCGTTTATCCTGCCCATTCCCGGTAACACCTTGCAGGGCGTGATCGGCTACCGCGATATCGCCGACACCCAGGCCATGATCGACACCGCCAAGACCCACAAGCACGCCGTGGTTATCGGTGGCGGGCTGCTGGGCCTTGAGGCCGCCAACGGCTTGATGCTGCGCGGCATGCAGGTGACCGTGGTGCACATCGGTGAATGGCTCCTGGAGCGGCAACTGGACAAGACCAGCGGCCAACTGCTGCAAACCGAACTGGAAAGCCGTGGCCTGGTGTTCCGCCTGTGCGAACAGACCCAGGCCTTGCACGATGCCGGCAACGGCCGGGTCGGCTCGGTGCAGTTCAAGAATGGCGACATCATTCCCGCCGACCTGGTGGTGATGGCCGCCGGTATCCGCCCCAACACCGAACTTGCAGAAAAGTCCGGCATCCCCTGCAACCGTGGGATTCTGGTCAACGACACGATGCAAACCTACGACCCGCGCATCTATGCCATCGGCGAATGCGCCAGCCACCGTGGGATTGCCTACGGCCTGGTGGCGCCGCTGTTCGAACAGGCCAAGGTCTGCGCCAACCATCTCGCCCAACTGGGTTTTGCCACCTACAAAGGTTCGGTCACCTCCACCAAGCTGAAAGTCACCGGCATCGACCTGTTCTCTGCCGGAGACTTCATGGGCGGCGAAGGCACTGAAACCATCACCCTCTCCGACCCCATCGGCGGCGTGTACAAAAAACTGGTGATCAAGGACGACATCCTGGTCGGCGCCTGCCTGTACGGCGATACCGCCGACGGCGGTTGGTATTTCCGCCAGATCCGTGAGAACCACGCGATTGGCGAGATCCGTGACCATCTGATGTTTGGCGAAAATGCACTGGGCGATGTAGGCCATCAGGGCCAGGACAAAGCCATGAGCATGGCCGACAATGCCGAGGTCTGCGGCTGCAATGGCGTGTGCAAGGGCACCATCGTCAAGGCGATCCAGGAACAGGGGCTGTTCAGCGTCGATGAGGTGAAAAAGCACACCAAGGCCGCCAGCTCGTGCGGGTCTTGCGCGGGGCTGGTGGAGCAGATCCTGATCAACACCGTGGGCGGCGCCGCCGACGTCAAACCCAAGAGCGAAAAAGCCATCTGCGGTTGCAGCGACCTCAACCACGGGCAAATCCGCCAGGCTATTCGCGACCAGCACCTGCTGACCATCGCCGGCACCATGAGCTACCTGAACTGGCGCACGCCCAACGGTTGCGCCACCTGCCGTCCGGCGCTGAACTACTACCTGATCTCCACCTGGCCGGGCGAAGCCAAGGACGACCCGCAATCGCGCCTGATCAACGAGCGCGCCCACGCCAACATCCAGAAAGACGGCACCTATTCCGTCGTCCCACGGATGTGGGGCGGTGTGACCAATCCGTCGGAGCTGCGCCGTATCGCCGATGTGGCCGACAAGTACAACGTGCCCATGGTCAAGGTGACCGGCGGCCAGCGCATCGACTTGCTCGGCATCAAGAAGCAGGACTTGCCCGGCGTCTGGAAAGACCTCGACATGCCGTCCGGGCATGCCTACGGCAAATCCATCCGTACCGTGAAGACGTGCGTGGGCAGCGAGTTCTGCCGCTTCGGTACGCAAAACTCGACGCAACTGGGCATCGAGCTGGAGCACGACCTGTTCAATATGTGGTCGCCGCACAAGGTCAAGCTGGCGGTGTCCGGTTGCCCGCGCAATTGCTCGGAAGCAGGCATCAAGGACGTGGGAATCATTGGTGTGGACTCGGGATGGGAGATGTACATCGGCGGCAACGGCGGGATCAAAACCGAAGTCGCGGAATTCTTCGTCAAGCTCAAGACAGCCGAGGAAGTGCGCGAATACAACGGCGCATTCCTGCAGTTGTACCGCGAAGAAGCCTTCTACCTGGAGCGCACCGTGCATTACCTGCAGCGGGTGGGCATGGACCATATCAAGAAAGCCGTGCTCGAAGACCCGGCCCGGCGCCAGGCCCTCAACGAGCGCCTGCAGTTTTCGCTGTCGTTCGAGCAAGACCCCTGGAAAGAACGCCTGGAACAGCCGCTGCTGAAAAAGGAATTCGACGTCATCCCGGTCAAGCAATTGGAGGTGCCAGCATGAACTGGCTGGATATCTGCGCCCTGGAAGAAATCAACGCATTGGGCTCGCGCATCATCAACGGGCCCAAAGGCGACATTGCGATTTTTCGCACCAGCGACGATGAGGTCTTCGCCCTCGATGACCGTTGTCCGCACAAAGGCGGGCCACTGTCCCAAGGCTTGATCTATGGCAAGCGCGTGGCCTGCCCGCTGCACAATTGGCAGATCGACCTGGCGTCCGGCGAAGCCCAGGCGCCGGATATCGGTTGCGCCCATCATCACCTCGCCCGCGTGGAAAACGGCCGAGTGATGCTGGCCCTGCGGGACGCAGGGTGATGGACCGCCAGGTCACCGCATCCACCTGCTGTTATTGCGGGGTGGGCTGCGGCGTGCTGATTGAGCATGACGGCACCCGAATCCTTGGCGTGCAAGGCGATCCGGACCACCCGGCCAACTTCGGCAAGCTGTGCAGCAAGGGTGCCAGCCTGCATCTGACCGGTGACCTCGACGCCCGCGCCTTGTACCCGGAGTTGCGCTTGGGCAAAGACCTGGCCCGCGCCCGTACCGACTGGGATACCGCGCTGGAACATGCGGCCACGGTATTTGCCGAGACCATCGCCGCGCATGGGCCGGACAGCGTGGCCTTCTACATCTCCGGGCAATTGCTGACCGAGGACTACTACAGCTTCAACAAACTGGCGCGCGCCCTGGTCGGCACCAACAATATCGACAGCAACTCACGGCTGTGCATGTCCTCGGCCGTCGTTGGATACAAGCGCAGCCTGGGCGCCGATGCCCCACCCTGCAGCTATGAAGATCTGGACACCAGCGACTGCGTGATGATCGTCGGCAGTAACATGGCCTACGCTCATCCAGTGTTGTTCCGACGTTTGGAAGAAGCCAAGGCGCGCCGCCCACAGATGAAAGTCGTGGTGATCGACCCACGGCGCACAGACACCTGCGAACTGGCTGACCTGCACCTGGCGATCCTGCCGGGGACCGACGTCGCGCTGTTCCATGGAATTTTGCATCTGCTGTTGTGGGAAGACTGGATCGACCGCGATTTTATCCAGGCGCATACCGACGGCCTGGCCGAGCTGAAACGCCTGGTGCATGACTACACCCCGCAGATGGTCACGCAACTGTGCGGGATCAGCGTGGAGCAGTTGCGCCTGTGCGCGCAGTGGGTGGGCACCTCCAATAGCTTTTTGTCGCTGTGGTGCATGGGGTTGAACCAATCTACTGCGGGCAGTGCGAAAAACAGCGCGCTGATCAACTTGCACCTGGCCACCGGAACCATTGGCCGGCCAGGCTGCGGGCCGTTTTCCCTGACCGGCCAACCCAATGCCATGGGCGGGCGCGAGACCGGCAGCTTGTCGAATTTGCTGCCTGGGCATCGCGACGCCGCCAACCCCGAACATCGCGCAGAAGTCGCCGCTTATTGGGGCGTCGATCAACTGCCCGCCACCACCGGCCTCACGGCCATCGAACTGTTCGAGCAGGTACAGGCGGGCAAGATCAAAGCGTTGTGGATCGCCTGCACCAACCCCGCCCAATCATTGCCGGACCAGAATGCCGTGCGTGCCGCCTTGGCGACATGTCCGTTTGTGGTGTTGCAGGAGGCGTTTCGAACCACCGAGACCGCCGCGTACGCCGACCTGCTGTTGCCCGCCGCCAGCTGGGGTGAAAAAGAAGGCACGGTGACCAACTCCGAACGGCGTATTTCCCATGTGCGACGCGCCATCAGCGCACCGGGAGAAGCGCGGCCGGATTGGGCGATTACGGTGGATTTCGCCCGACGCCTGGAGCGTCGTCTGCGGCCGGGGCTGAACAGCCTGTTTGCCTTCGAGCAACCTGCGCAGATTTTTGACGAGTTCAAGCTGTTGACGCAGGACCGCGACCTGGATTTGTCGGGCATCAGCCATGCCCTGCTGGACCGGCTCGGCCCGCAACAGTGGCCGTTTCCCAGGGGTGCACAAGCCGGAACGCCGCGCCTCTACGTGGATGGCATTTTCCCCACCGCTAATGGCCGTGCGCAGTTTGTCGCCGACCCTTACCGCGCCGCCAAGGAGCAGCGTGACGCACGCTTCCCCTTGACCCTGATCACCGGCCGCCTGCGCGACCAATGGCACGGCATGAGCCGTACCGGCACGGCAGCGCAGTTGTTCGGGCATGTCAGCGAGGCGCTGTTGAGCCTGCACCCGGACGAGTTGCGCCGTCATCGCTTCAAAGAAGGTGACTTGGTCAACCTGAAAAGCCGTCGAGGCAATGTGATCGTCGCGGTCACCAGCGATGACAGCGTGCGCCCCGGCCAGGCGTTCCTGCCCATGCATTGGGGCGACCGTTTTCTCAAAGGCGGCGTCAACGTGCTGACCCAGCCGGCGTGCGACCCGTTGTCGAAACAGCCGGAACTCAAACACAGCGGTGTGCGCCTGGAAGCGGTGCAACTGCCGTGGCAGCTGTTTGCGCTGATTGAGGGCGATGTGCAGCGACATTTCGAAGCCCTGCGCCCGCTCTGTGAGGGTTTTTCCTACGTCAGCCTGAGCCTGTCCGGACGTGAGCGTCCCGCGTTGCTGGTGCGTGCAGCCCATACCGAGGCGCCAGACCTGCAGTTGCTGAACCGCATCGACCAGTTGCTTGGGCTCAATGACGGCCCGGTGATGGCGTATGACGACCCGCGCCGTTCCATCGGTAAACGGGTAAAAATCGAAAAAGGCCGCATTACCGCGTTGCGCCTGGCCGGCGAAACCCTCGCCCGCCATTGGCTGCAGAGCCTCTGGCTGGAAGGCCGCGCCGACGATCAATTACGCCGCTGGCTATTGGCGCCGTTAAGCGCGCCACCGGGGGGTGCCGCAGCCAGCAGCAAGGTCCTGTGCAACTGCATAAATGTCAGCGAAAACGCAGTGTGCGCCGGGATCGCCCGTGGCCTGGACCTGAGTGGACTCAAACAAGAACTGGGGTGCGGCACGCAATGCGGCTCCTGCGTGCCAGAAATCAAACGTCTTTTGGCCGCCAGCCCGCAGCCAATCGCAATCAGTCTGTGAGGTAACAACATGAGCGCAAAAGTTTGGCTGGTAGGCGCCGGGCCCGGTGATCCGGAATTGCTCACCCTCAAAGCGGTAAGGGCCCTGCATGAAGCGGATGTGGTGCTGATTGACGATCTGGTTAACCCCGCCGTGCTGGAACACTGTGCCGATGCGCGAGTGATCACCGTCGGCAAGCGTGGCGGCTGTCGTTCCACGCCGCAGGATTTTATTCACCGCCTGATGCTGCGTTACGCGCGCCAGGGCAAGTGCGTGGTGCGGCTTAAAGGTGGCGACCCGTGCATTTTCGGCCGGGGTGGTGAGGAAGCAACCTGGCTGCGCGAGCGTGGAGTCGAGGTGGAGTTAGTCAACGGCATCACCTCAGGGCTGGCCGGAGCGACGAATTGCGATATCCCGTTGACGTTGCGCGGCGTAAGCCGTGGCGTGACGTTGATCACGGCGCATACCCAGGACGACAGCAGCCTGAATTGGCGTGCACTGGCCGAGGGGGGAACGACGCTGGTGGTGTATATGGGCGTAGCCAAGCTGGAAGAGATTCGGCAACAGTTGCTGGAAGGTGGCATGGCTGCGGATATGCCGGTGGCGATGATCGAAAATGCGTCGTTGCCCGAGCAGCGCGAATGCCGTAGCGACCTCGCCGCCATGCATGAAGACGCGCAGGCGTTTGCGCTGAAGAGCCCGGCGATCCTGGTGATTGGCCGTGTTGCCAGCGCAGCCCAGATGGCTTGCGTCGCGGCAGCCGCCAGCGCCTGAGGCAAATCGCAGGCAAAAAAAAGCCCGGCCTAAGCCGGGCTTTTTGTGAAGCTCGGCTAATTACTTAGCTTGAGCTTCAACCGCTGCTTCTACGCGACGGTTAACAGCGCGACCAGCTTCAGTTGCGTTGTCAGCAACTGGGCGGGATTCGCCGTAACCTACGGAAGTGATGCGGCTAGGAGCTACGCCATCTTTAACCAGGACTTGCTTAACAGCGTCAGCACGACGCTGGGACAGCTTCTGGTTGTAAGCGTCTGGACCTACGGAGTCAGTGTGACCAGCAACTTCTACGTTGGTGTCTGGGTACTGAGCCATGAAGTCGGCCAGGTTTTTGACGTCGCCGTAGCTGTTAGGCTTAACAACGGCCTTGTCGAAGTCGAACTTAACGTCCAGCTCAACACGAACAACCTGAGCAACCGGAGCTTCTGGCTCTGGAACTGGCTCTGGAGCTGGTGCTGGGGTAGGAGCTGGAGCAGCTGCGCCAGCGTTACCGCCGAAGTTCACACCCAGGCCAACCAGTGCGGAGTAGTCCCACTTGCCGTTGTCCAGACCGTAGTCAGCTTCAACGCCAGCACGAGCGTACAGGTTGTTGGTGAAGTAGTACTTCACGCCGGTACCGATGGTAGCGAAAGTAGTCTGATCGCGACCGCTGTGACCGTCAGCTTTTACGTTGCCACGGCTCTGGTGGCCGAAACCGCCTTCAACGTATGGACGCAGGCTGTCAACGCCAGCTTGACCGAAGTGATATTGGGCAACCAGGCTGCCGGTATCACCTTTGATCTTCTGGCTACCAGTACCGTCGTTCGAACGGGTGTGGTTAGTCTTGTCGTAGGACAGGTTCAAGGACAGGTCGTCGGTCAAGAAGTAACCGATGCGAGCGCCAGGATTGAAGCCGTCTTCGATGTGCTTGACGCTATCGTTGTACTGCTTCTTGTAGAACAGCTCGCCTTCAACTGCGCCTTGGCCTTGTGCCAGAACGCCGAAAGAAGTAGCGGCAATAAGAGAACCAATGGCCAAGCCCAAGGTGTTTTTCAGTTTCATCCGTTAAATCCCCATCTGGTGATTGTAAAGCAGTCCCACAAACCGGGGGACAACTCGGCGACAAGTCTAACAGAACTTGCCTACACGTAAGAGATATTTGCTACGCACTAAGTTTCAGTCTCGCCCGCAAATTTCTCACGTAATTTATCAAGAGCACGTTTGTAACGCATTTTTGTAGCACTCAAACCCATGTGCATGATGTCAGCGATTTCCTGAAATTCCAATTCTGCGACAAAACGTAGCACCAGAATTTCACGGTCAATCGGGTTCACATGCACCAGCCAGCGGTCGAGCCCGCCCTTTTCCTCGGGTGCCGGCGCCTTTTCTTCAGACGCCTCTTCAAGGGGGTCCAGACTCAAAGCGTCCATCAAGCGACGCTTTCGCCGTTCCTTCCGATACTGCGTGATGCACTCGTTGTAGGTGATGCTGTAGAGCCAGGTCTTGAACTTCGATTTGCCCTCGAAGTTCTTCAGGCCGTACAGCACCTTGAGCATCACTTCCTGACAGACATCATCGGCATCTCTATCGTTCCCCAAATACCTTGAACAAACGTTGAACAGAGTGCGTTGATACCTGCGCATCAATTCTTCGTACGCGCGTGTAACGTGAAACAGCTCCGTGTGCGAACGCGCGACCAACTCCTCATCAGAGAGCTCACGGGGGTCATAGCGCGTGGACAGCGTTTGGGCTTTATTCAAAACAAGTCGTGCCGGCAGTCAGGTCAATGTCCGCTGCAACCCGGTCAGCCGGGTTTGCGGCGGCGTACATTAGCAGGGTTTGCCGGTTTAGCGGCTACTGACCTGCTGCTCCAGGAGAATCCGGTTGGACAGCGACACCAGTTCTCCGTCATCGGTCAGCACGGTCGTCTTGACTGTGCCGATCTCCTCGATTTGCCCTTCAACCTCGCCCACACGCACCTGTTGCCCAACTTGATATAGCTCACGCACATAGATTCCCGCAAGAATCTGACCGGCAATTTCCCGGCTTCCCAACCCCATGGCCAGCGCAACGGCCAGACCAACGGTAATCAAAACGATCACAATAACGTGGTTCAGCAGGTCAGTCTTGACCTCCAATTGGCTGATCGCGACGGAAATGCTGATGATGATCACCAGCCCCTGGGCAATCCGCCCCAGGCCTGCCGCGTAGTCCAGCCCGACGCCTTCAGCGGCTCCGCGCACCAGGCCATTGGCCAGTTGCGCGAGCAAAACACCTACCAGCAACACCAGCGCGCCGCCGAAAACTTTCGGCAAATACAGTGCCAGCATGTCGAGCGTAGCTGAAACTCGCTCAAGTCCAAGGGACTGAGCCGCAGAAACCAGGAAAATCAGTAGAACGAACCAATAAACGATCTTGCCGATCAGCGTAGAGATCGGCACTTGCAGCCCGGCGCGGCCCAGCAGCTTGGTCAGGCCGGTGCCGGCCATCAGGCGATCCAGCCCGAGTTTGGCGAGCAATTTGGACAGCAGGGTGTCGAGCAACTTGGCCACGACAAAGCCCAGCAATACCAGGACCAGGGCACCAAACAGGTTGGGAATGAAATTCGCCACCTTGGTCCACAATGCGGTCATCGCGGTGACCAGGCTCTGGGTCCAGAGATCAAGTTCCATATTCAGTCAGCCTTATCAGCAGTGCGAGCAAGAGGTTTACTACGGGAAACCGGTGACACATGGGCCGAACCGTTGTTCAGGGCCATCATCAATGCCGGCAGCCAGCGCCCGAGCAGACCGAACAGGTCACCCGCCCCTACCTGACGGTTCGCGGTTTTCAGTACGCGACCCAGGCAAGCGTCGTCATCACGGTTGGATGGCGAAGCATTGAGCATGTCACGCAAAGACTGTTCGAACGGATCGTGCATAAGAGACCTCTCGCAAGTGATTTAAAAGACGAGGGTAAAATTCATCGGGTCACATCGGCCCTTTCCTACGTTCAGCTCATATTCAGTTCAAACCCAGCGCAACCGTCGAAACAACCACCATTGCCCCAAGGCCACGCAGACCATCAGCAGGCAGGCAATCATGAATCCGTAGGGGCTGCTGGAAAACGGTATCCCCCCCACATTGATGCCCAGCAGGCCGGTCAAAAAACTCATCGGCAAGAAGATGCCGGTGATGATTCCGAAACGGTACATCGTGCGGTTCATGCGCAGGCTCAAGCGCCGGTCTTCTGCCTCAAGCACAAGCCCCACGCGCTCCCTGGCCAATTCGAGCTCTTCCAGGTAACGGGTCAGGCTGTTGTGCAATTCGTTCCAGTAGTCGGCGTCGTCTTCACAGAACCACGCCAGTTTGATCCGCGTCAGTTGCGCGAAAATATCCCGTTGCGGCGCCAGAAAACGCTTGAGCCCGGCCGCTCGCCGACGGATCTGCAAGACGCTGCCGTGCTCCGGCGTATACCGTTCGTCGGCATCGAGTTTTTCTTCCTCGGAATCGACAATTTCGGACAGCCCGGTGACCAGATCCTGCACTTTGTTGGTCAGGTACTGCGCCATATAAAGGATGAGTTCAGACGCAGTTCTTGGCCCCTTACCCTCGGCCAGTTGCACCAGCAGCTCATCGGTGGCGCGTAGCGGGCGCAAACGCAGGGAAATCACACGACTGGCAGCTGCGAAGATACGTACCGAAACCATATCCTCCGGTTCCGCGCCGGGATTGAGATTGATCCCACGCAAAAACAGCAGCAGTTCGGCATCCGGTAACGGCAGCAGCCGCGGGCGGGTGTTTTCTTCCAGCAGGAGGTCACACGCAAATTCGCTCAAACCGCTGGATTTGCGCAGCCAGGTCTGGGTTTGAGGGTGGCTGCGGTCCCAATGCAGCCACAGGCTCTCCTGAGGCTGCAGTTGCAACGCGTCAAGCTCAGTCCGGGCAATCGAACGCGCACCGCCTTTACCGTCCAGCACCAGGGCATGCACCAGCCCCCATTGCGCGTTTTCTTCCTCGAACATCCTCACCCCTTTCGGCTACTGCGTTTATTCAGGCATTTTCAGTGGGCTGGGCGAGACGATCACACCGTTGTTATCGGCATACACGTATTCGCCTGGGCGGAACGTCACGCCCGCAAAGGTCACCACCACGTTCAGGTCGCCAAGGCCGCGCTTGTCGGTTTTCATAGGATGGGAAGCCAGGGCCTGCACGCCCAGATCGGTCTGGGCAATCACATCGACGTCGCGGATGCACCCGTAGATCACCATGCCTTCCCAGCCGTTTTTCGCGGCTTTCTCGGCGATCAGGTCACCCAGCAAAGCACGCCGCAGCGAACCACCGCCATCGACCACCAACACCTTGCCGGTGCCGGGCTGCTCGGCCTGTTCCTTAACCAGGGAGTTATCTTCGAAGCACTTGATGGTGACAATTTCGCCGCCGAAGGAATCTCGGCCACCGAAGTTGCTGAACATCGGCTCGACCACCTGTACCAGCTCCGGGTACGCGTCGCACAGGTCGGGGGTCACGTAATGGTTCATCGAGAAACTCCAGTCGTCAAAAATGAGGTCGGACATCCCAGGGTGTACATCAGAAAAACGTCTTGCAACAGGCATTCTTTAAGGGCTTGGCCGGTAATGGCGGCCATGATCAGACTCACCTGCGTGTAACGCAATGGCCGTTACGCGACTGAATATGACCAGAGGCGTCTGAGGCGTCATATCTTAGCCGCAACCACATAAGAGTGAAACGCCCCGGTAGAGCGCTTCGTTAAACCGCAACAGCCACCTCGGGCCGGGAGCCGAACAAAGGTGTCAACGGGTCTTTCAACCAACGCTCCACCAACGGCCACACTTCGGCCTGTGCGGCTTTGCTGACCAGCATTTGTACATGCCCGAAATCCTCGCTGAAACCCTGCCGACGTCCCAGGCACAGGTATTGGCGATGTTCGCTGCCGACTTGCTCGAACAGCTTGCGACACGCCCAGTCCGGATCTTGCCGGTCGCCCGCCGCGCTGACCGCCAACAGCGGCACGTCGACTTCTGCCAGGCCTTTCCACCAATCACGCTCGGCGTCGCCAAAGCGGCCGAACAGGCCATTCCATCGCATGGCTTCGATCATCACGCCGGCCGGCTCGTCCTCGGGCCCGCGTTTGAATCGTGGGCCGGACACCTGGGCAAG
This sequence comes from Pseudomonas sp. R4-34-07, assembly GCF_003852375.1. Lineage (NCBI taxonomy): Bacteria > Pseudomonadati > Pseudomonadota > Gammaproteobacteria > Pseudomonadales > Pseudomonadaceae > Pseudomonas > Pseudomonas sp. R4-34-07. The sequence continues at coordinate 4,338,082 of NZ_CP027760.1, forward strand.
ACGCTTCAAGATAAATCGGCCGCCCCATTCCACCGGAGGGATTTTCAACGGCCAATGGGTGCGGCTGACCTGGCAACCAAAGATCGCCACCGAAGCCACCCACTGCGCGCTCAGGTATTGCCCGCCCAGCGCGGCAACCAACGTGGTGGCGCCGAGGGAATGCCCGATCCAGTGCGCAGCCTGCCCGCTTTGCTCGTGCACAAATGCACCAATGGCCGGCAAATCGTAACGGGCGTAGTCGGCGACACGGTTGCGGGCGTAGTCGTGGTTGCGCTTGGACAGGCCATGGCCGCGCATTTCCGGGATCCATACATCAAACCCCTGGCGTGCCAGGTGAGCTCCCAGGCCTATGCCCTTGGGCGAATACCAGAAGCGCCGATTGGAAAAACTGCCATGCAAGAAAATAACCGGCGTGCCCCGGTTTTCCGGGACATCGGCCAGGCCCAGACGGGTAACCGCCAGCTCGACGGTAGCGTCGGGGCTGTTACCGGGTTTGAGGCGGTACACATCTTCACTCAGGTCGCCACGACGTTCAGCGCTGATCAGGGCGACGGGAAACAGGTTACTGCTGCTTTGCATAATCTTCTTGCACAAAAAAGGGCGGCGTCCGGTAGGAGTTCCGCCCTGTACAGATAAGAATGCCGGTCACCCTCAACGAGTGACCGGCACTTTTGACGTAGCGACGTTAAGCGGGCGCTTGGCCTTCGGCGAGGAAGAACCAGGTTTCCAGCACGGAGTCGGGGTTCAGCGAGACGCTTTCGATGCCCTGTTCCATCAGCCATTTGGCCAGGTCAGGGTGATCGGAAGGGCCCTGGCCGCAGATACCGATGTACTTGCCGGCCTTGTTACACGCCTGGATAGCGTTGGCCAGCAGCTTCTTGACCGCAGGGTTTCGCTCGTCGAACAGGTGAGCGATGATCCCGGAGTCGCGGTCCAGGCCCAGGGTCAGCTGGGTCAGGTCGTTGGAGCCGATGGAGAAACCGTCGAAGAATTCCAGGAACTCCTCGGCCAGGATGGCGTTGGACGGCAGCTCGCACATCATGATGACCCGCAGGCCGTTCTCGCCGCGCGTCAAACCATTTTCAGCCAGCAGGTCGACCACCTGGCTCGCCTCACCCAGGGTGCGCACGAACGGCACCATGATTTCGACGTTGGTCAGCCCCATCTCGTTGCGCACACGCTTGAGGGCGCGGCATTCGAGTTCGAAGCAGTCACGGAACGCTTCGCTGATATAACGCGAGGCGCCACGGAAGCCCAGCATCGGGTTTTCTTCTTCCGGCTCGTAGAGCTTGCCGCCGATCAGGTTCGCGTATTCGTTGGACTTGAAGTCCGACAGGCGCACGATGACCTTTTTCGGGTAGAACGCTGCCGCCAGGGTGCTGATGCCTTCCACCAGCTTCTCGACATAGAAGCCCACCGGGTCGTTGTAGCCGGCGATGCGCTTGTCGACGCTTTCCTTGATGTCCAGCGGCAGGCCGTCGTAGTTCAACAGGGCCTTGGGGTGCACGCCGATCATGCGGTTGATGATGAACTCCAGGCGGGCCAGGCCCACACCGGCGTTCGGCAACTGCGCGAAGTCGAAGGCGCGGTCCGGGTTGCCGACGTTCATCATGATCTTGAACGGCAGGTCCGGCATGGCGTCGATGGAGTTCTGCTTGATGTCGAAGCCCAGCTCGCCTTCGAAAATGAAACCGGTGTCGCCTTCGGCGCAGGACACGGTCACACCCTGGCCGTCTTTCAACAGCTGGGTGGCGTTGCCGCAACCGACGACCGCAGGAATGCCCAGCTCACGGGCGATGATCGCCGCGTGGCATGTGCGCCCGCCACGGTTGGTGACGATGGCGCTGGCGCGTTTCATCACCGGTTCCCAGTCCGGGTCGGTCATGTCGGAGACCAGTACGTCACCCGGCTGGACCTTGTCCATCTCGGACACGTCCTTGATGATGCGTACCTTGCCGGCGCCGATGCGCTGGCCAATGGCGCGGCCTTCCACCAGCACCGTGCCGGTTTCTTTCAGCAGGTAGCGTTCCATGACGTTGGCCGACGTGCGGCTCTTAACGGTCTCGGGACGGGCCTGCACGATGTACAGCTTGCCGTCATCACCGTCCTTGGCCCATTCGATGTCCATCGGGCACTTATAGTGCTTCTCGATGATCATCGCTTGCTTGGCCAATTCGCTGACTTCAGCGTCGGAGAGGCAGAAACGCGCGCGCTCGGCCTTGTCGACGTCCACTGTTTTAACGGAACGACCGGCCTTGGCCTCGTCGCCGTAGATCATCTTGATCGCCTTGCTGCCCAGGTTGCGGCGCAGGATAGCCGGGCGGCCGGCCTCAAGGGTGTGCTTGTGCACGTAGAATTCATCCGGATTCACCGCGCCTTGTACGACGGTTTCGCCCAGGCCGTAGGCGCCGGTGATGAATACCACGTCACGGAAGCCCGATTCGGTATCGAGGGTGAACATCACGCCGGCGGTGCCGGTTTCCGAACGCACCATGCGCTGCACACCAGCAGACAAGGCCACCAGCTTGTGGTCGAAACCCTGGTGCACGCGGTAGGAAATGGCGCGGTCGTTGAACAGCGAGGCAAACACTTCCTTGGCCGCGCGAATCACGTTTTCCACGCCGCGGATGTTGAGGAAAGTCTCTTGCTGGCCGGCGAACGAGGCATCCGGCAAGTCTTCGGCGGTGGCCGAGGAGCGCACGGCGACGGCCATATCCGGGTTACCGGCGGACAAGGTGGCGAAGGCGGTGCGGATCTCTTCGTTGAGCTTCTCGGGGAACTCGGCGTCCATGATCCATTGGCGGATCTGGCTGCCGGTTTTGGCCAGGGCGTTGACGTCATCGACGTCCAGAGCGTCCAGCGCGGCGTGGATCTGGGCGTTGAGGCCGCTCAGCTCGAGGAAATCACGGTAAGCCTGGGCCGTGGTGGCAAAACCACCCGGCACCGAGACACCGGCGCCTGCAAGATTACTGATCATCTCGCCGAGGGATGCGTTCTTGCCCCCCACATGCTCTACATCATGGACGCCGAGCTTATCGAGGGAAACTACGTACTCTACCAAGGTGATCTCTCCACTTTCTGTGTTGGAAAAGCTCAGGACGCGGCTTGCTCAGTAGGAGCGAACGCCAGCGCTTGTGGCCTGGACCTGGAAAATAAGTGAGAATGCGGCCCACTGCGGGACGGCAAAATCGCGCCTATCATATCCAAGATTCGCCATCAGCTTAAGGCCCAGGGCTCAAATGAAACGATCTGCTTTCTTTATTTCCGATGGCACCGGCATCACGGCCGAAACACTAGGCCAGAGCCTGCTCGCGCAGTTCGAAAACATTACCTTCGCCAAATTCACACGGCCTTATATAGACAGCGTGGACAAAGCGCGGGCCATGGTACAACAAATCAATCTGGCGGCTGAAAAAGACGGCTTTCGCCCGATCATTTTCGACACCATCGTCAATCAAGACATTCGTGAGATTCTCGCAACGTCGAATGGTTTCATGATCGACATTTTCTCCACGTTCCTGGCGCCATTGGAACAGGAGCTGAGCGAACATTCCTCTTACTCCGTCGGAAAGTCTCATTCCATTGGGCATAACTCCAACTATATGGAGCGGATCGAGGCGGTGAACTTCGCCCTCGACAACGATGACGGCGCCCGCACGCACTACTACGACAAGGCCGACCTGATCCTGGTCGGCGTATCGCGCTGCGGCAAGACACCCACCTGCCTGTACATGGCCATGCAATTCGGTATCCGCGCGGCCAACTACCCGCTGACCGAAGACGACATGGAACACCTGACGCTGCCAGCCGCGCTGCGTGCGCACTCCCACAAGCTGTTCGGCCTGACCATCGACCCGGACCGGCTCACTGCGATCCGCAACGAACGCAAGCCCAACAGCCGCTATTCCAGCTACGCCCAATGCGAATTTGAAGTGCGCGAAGTAGAAAATCTGTTCCGTCGCGAGAATATTGCGCACATCAATTCCACGCATTTTTCGGTGGAAGAGATTTCCGCGAAGATTCTGGTGGAGAAAGGTGTGGAGCGACGGTTCAAGTAGCCTTTGGGAGGTTTGCTCTTGACGGAGGTGTGTCAGTTGGCGAATTAACCGGCTGATCCAGCGCCATCGGGGCATAGGTATCTACACAACTTTGGCGCGGCCCTGAACCTGCGGCGGCCCAGGAGCCGAAGCCTCTCTAACTGATGCACTGCGACCAAAATGTGGGAGGGGGCTTGCCCTAATGCCAGTCAGTTAAGAAGTAGAAAGGGTAAAAAGTAACCTGTGGCGAGGGAGCTTGCTCCCGCTGGACTGCGCAGCAGTCCCATTTTTGGGGCCGCTTCGCGGCCCAGCGGGAGCAAGCTCCCTCGCCACAGGTACAGTGTTCGTCCTTAACTGACTGGCATTAGGGCTTGCCCCCGATGGCGGCCTGACAGCCGACCAGGATGTTGGATCAAGGCGAGTACATATCCGTTGCTGCGGTAACGGCGGCTTAGGGTTCCGCCAACGGCGGGTCACTTTGGAAAAGAGCCCCAAAGTAACCAAAGGGCTCTTGCCCCACCACTCGGCACCTCGCCTAGGCTCGGTGTGCCCGTAATCCGACAGTGATTTGGGGGGCCGCCGCCACGCGCCATCCATGGCGCGGGGCGGCTAAACCGGCATCCCTGCCGGTTTACCCCCCAAATCACTATCGGATTCCGGCCAGCGTGGTTTAACGGGGCGCCTAGATCAAAAGCAAGATCAAGAGCGATTCGCTTCGCATCGTGGTTACCGTAGGCTGCTACAAAGTTGTGTAGATACCTATGGCCATCGGGGGCAAGCCCCCTCCCACATTTGGCCGGTGTACATCAGGTCTACAGGTGAAACCTGCCGCCACCCTGCCCCAGCGCGGTCGCCAGCGCATCGAAGCCCTCGCGCAACAACTGATCATCCCCCGACGTATTACAGATACTCGCCCGGATGAACTGCGGCACTGCGGTCTGTCCCACCGCGAACGCCTCGGCGGTCGCGATCAGGTAATTGTTCTGTTTGAGCTCCGCCTCGATTTCCGACGCGCGCCAGGGTTCAGGCACTTCGATCCAGAAGTGTGGGCTGTTGAGGTGAGTACGGTAGGCCAGTCCATTCAATAAGCCTTCGACCAACGCCTTGCGCCGGCTGATCTCGTTGATCTGCTGGCGCAGCAGGTATTCGGCCGTGCCGTTTTCGATCCACTGGGTCGCCAACTCCAGGGTCACCGGGGTGGCCATCCAGCAGGTCGAACGCAACGCCGCCGACACCCGACTGACCAGCGCCGGCGGCGCATGCACGTAGCCGACGCGCAGCCCAGCCGATACCGCTTTGCTCAGGCTGCTGATCAAAATCGTCCGCTCGGGCGCAAAGGCGCTCAACGGTGGCGGGCGGTCTTCCACCAAAACGCCATGGGCCTCGTCCTCGAGAATCAGCAGATTGTGTTCGCGACAGACTTTGACCAAGGCCTCCCGGCGCGCCACCGATAACACCGCCGTCGTAGGATTCTGGATGGTCGGTGTGCAGTACAGCGCCGAAACCCGGTGATTACGACAGACTTCATCCAGTGCGCCCGGCAACACACCTTCTTCGTCCATTTCCAGCCCGATCAGCCGCACACCCAGCATACGCGCAGCGGTGATCAGCCCTGGGTAAGTCAGTTGCTCGGTGACCACCGTGTCGCCGGCGCGCAGCAACGCCATCATCGCGCAGAGCAGGCCGTGCTGGCCGCCATTGACGCAGATGACCTGCTCGGGAATCGGATGGAAGTCGCGTTGCACCAGCCATTGCGCACCGGCCTCACGGTAGCGCGGCAGGCCTGCGTCCGGGGTGTAGGCGCTGATGTCCTGGAGGAATTTGCCGTTGGTCGACAGGGTCTGGAAGCTCTGGGCGAGAAACACCGTTTCCTGCCCGGGAATGTGCATGTTGCGGCTCATATCGAAGTACTGGCGTGGCTCCTCGCTGAAATTGCGAAAGCCCTCATCACGCTGGCGCTCCATCCCACGCTTGCGCACGAATGTGCCGTCACCCACACGCGCCACCACCAACCCTAACCGCTCCAGCTCACCGTAGGCCCGGCTGATGGTGCCGATGGTGACACCCAGATTGTCGGAAAGCACCCGATGGGGCGGCAGTTTTCTTCCCGGTTCAATCGTGCCTTCAAGGATGCCCCTTTCCATGACATCGGACAGGCGCTTGTACTTCACGCCCTGACCGTTGGACAACCCCTCACGCATAATTGACACCATGTCAATATTTGTTTTGACAGTCATCATTCGCCCTAATAGTGTGCTTTTGCGGGTTCAATCACCGGATTGAATCACTTATAACAAGTTCAATATAGAGTTCAATTCCGGCTCAGGGAAGCAATAAACGATGCCAATGTCCGCCGTTCTTGAAAACACTGCAAAAACCAAAACCCACAAACAGTGGCTGGCCGGCCTGATCACGAGCGTCATGTTCCTGATCGTGTGCTTGAGCTGGGGCACGACCTGGCTGGGCATCAAGATCGCGGTGGAAAGCGTGCCGCCACTGACCTCTGCGGGCCTGCGCTTCCTGATCGCCTTCCCGTTGTTCCTGTGTTTTGCCATGGTGCGCCGCGAGCCGATTCTGTTTCCGCGCGAAAGCCGCTGGTTCTTCGTGTTCGTGACCCTGTCCTACTTCAGCATTCCCTATTACCTGCTCAACTACGGCGAGATGCATGTCTCGTCCGGCCTGACCGCCCTGCTGTTCAGCTGCATGCCGGTGTTCATCCTGATCTTCTCCGCGCTGTTCCTGCGTGAGCGCATCTACCTCTCCCAGGTGGTCGGCATCGGCATCGGGTTCGCCAGCCTCTACATGATCATCAAGAGCCAGGGCCTGCACCTGGACCACGCCGAGTTTTTCGGCGTATTGGCGATTCTGACCGCCGCGATCATGCACGCGTTGTGCTACGTGATTACCAAGCAAAAAGGCAGCGCCATCAGTGTCATCACCTACAACACCCTGCCCATCGGCATTGCCGGGCTGATGCTGTTCGTGGCCGGCCTGTGGTTCGAGACCCCGACCTTCGACGACATCACCCTGCGCTCCTGGAGCGCGCTGTTCTACCTCGGGCTGGTGGCGTCGGTGGGCGGCTTCATTGTGTATTTCATGCTGCTCAAGCGCCTGAGCCCGATCATCTTGTCCTTCGTGTTCATCATTTTTCCGGTGTTCGCGGTGATCATCGGCGCCTGGTACGAAGGCGTGGAAATTTCCCGTGACCTGATGCTGTACTCGGCGATCCTGCTGGGCGGTTTTGCGATCACCAAGTTGCCGATCGAAAAACTGCTGGCCAAGAAAAATTGAGTACGCCACCTCCCACCCAGCGACGCGAGAGAAACATGGACGTCCTGCGCCCCGAAGCCCTGGAACAGATCTACGCCCACGCAAGCCGCAGCTATCCCGAGGAATGCTGTGGCTTCATCTTCGCCGATGGCAGTGTGTACCTGGGCAGCAATATCCAGAACGAGTTGCACCGCAAGAATCCGCAGATGTACCCACGCAGCGCGGCCAGCGGCTACACCTTTTCAGTCGCCGACACCTTGTTGATGAACAAGGCGTTTCGCAGCGACAACCCGGTGGTGGTGATCTACCACTCGCACCCGGATGTCGGTGCCTATTTCAGCGAGGAAGACCAGGACAAGGCGCTGTTTCTCGGCGAGCCGATCTATCCCGTCAGTTACCTGGTGGTGGATGTTCGCCAAGGCCAGGCCCTGGGGTCAAAGCTGTTTGCCTGGGATGGCAAGCATTTCGCCCTTCAACCTTTCAACGACCTGCACACGGAGTTGTCCATGAACGCTGTCTCTTTCCCTGACATTCTGGTTCGCGTGGCCAAGCTGCCGGAATCGACCCTCGAGGGCGCCGGATCGACATTGCGCGAAGTCATTGAAAACCTCTGCGACAGTCACCCACAGTTGCGCCAGCACCTGTTTCACGAGAAGAACAACCAGCTCAAGGAACACTTCCTGTTCACCGCCGAGGAGGAGCTGATCGACGCTGACGACAGCTTGCCGGCAAAGGCCCGGATCGAAGTGCTGCTCGCCACCTCCGGCGGCATCGACGTCGAGACCCTGAGCAATGAAGAAGTGCAACGCTACGTCCGCCATATCACCCTGCCCGGCGTCGGCCGTGAAGGTCAGTTGAACCTGAAAAAAGCCAAGGTGCTGATCATCGGCACCGGTGGCCTGGGCTCGCCCATCAGTCTTTACCTGGCGGCAGCCGGCATCGGCACCTTGGGGCTGGTGGACTTCGACGTGGTGGAAAGCAGCAACCTGCAGCGCCAGATCGTGCATGGCAACAGCACCCTGGGCATGCCCAAGGTGGAATCCGCCAAGCAACGCCTGCAAGACCTCAACCGCCACATCCAGATCAACGCGCACAACACCGCGCTCACTGCCGACAACGCCCTGGAGCTGGTGGGCGCCTATGACCTGGTGATCGACGGCACGGACAATTTCGAGACCCGCTACCTGGTCAATGACGCCTGCGTACAGTTGGGCAAACCCTTGGTGTACGGCGCCATCTACCGTTTCGACGGGCAAATCAGCGTACTCAACTATAAAGGTGGGCCTTGCTACCGCTGCCTGTTTCCCAGCGCACCGCCTACGGAACTGGCGCCCAATTGCAACGCCGGTGGGGTGATCGGCGTGCTGCCGGGGGTGGTCGGGATGATCCAGGCGACCGAGGCGATCAAATTGCTCATCGGTATTGGTGAACCCTTGTCCGGCCGCTTGATGCGCTTCGATGCGCTGGCGATGAAATTCAGCGAGATCCGCTTCAAGCGCCGTGCCGACTGCCCGTGCTGCTCGGAACGGCGCCACAGCGAAGCCGTCGCACCGACGCTGTGCGCGGATGCGGTGCCGAGCCAACCGTCCCTCGCCGAGGAACGCTATATCAAGCCCCGCGTGCTCAAGCAAGTGATCGACAACCACCGCAGCGCCGACGTGTTGCTCGACGTGCGCGACGCCAGCGAACTGGAAGTGTGCAAATTGCCGGGGGTGGTGCACATCCCCCTGGCAGAGCTGGATGAACAGCTCGACAGCCTGAGCCGCGACAACACCCATTACCTGATCTGCTATGCCGGGACCCGTGCCGAGCAGGCCGCCAGTACCTTGTTGGCCGCAGGCTTCGCCAATACCAAGGTGCTGCAGGGCGGCATGAAACACTGGGTGCGCGACGTCGAACCCGACATGCCGCTGTACTGATCGGGGGCCGACTGATGCTGCATAACTCCATTCTCGACGTGATCGGCCATACCCCGATCGTACGTCTGGCGCAGTTTTCCGAAGACCTCGGCATCGAGGTCTATGCCAAGCTGGAATCCCTCAACCCGGGCGGCAGCCACAAGGCGCGCATCGCCCTGGGCATGATCCTCGACGCCGAACGCCGTGGCGTGCTGATGCGCGACTCCGGGCAGACCATCATCGAACCCAGCGGCGGCAATACCGGTATCGGCCTGGTGATGGCGGGCAATGTGCTTGGCTACAAAGTGGTGCTGGTGATTCCGGACAACTACAGCCCCGAAAAACAGAAGCTGCTGCGCCTGTACGGCGCCCGGGTGGTGCTGTCGGACAGCCGCCTCGGTAACAATTCCCACGGCGAAAAGTGCATGGAGCTGCAGTTGGAAAATCCCAACTACGTGATGCTCAACCAGCAACGCAACGGCGCCAACCCGCAAACCCACCGCGACACCACCGCGCCGGAAATCATCCGCGCCTTCGGTGAGCGGCGTGTGGACTACTTCGTCAGCGGCATCGGCACCGGTGGGCATATCACCGGTATCGGCGAAACCCTCAAGGCCGCCTGGCCGGCGATCCGCGTGATGGGCGTGGAGCCGGAGGAATGCGACCTGCTCAAGGACCAGCACGCCTCGCACGCCATCCAGGGCCTGTCGATTGGGCTGATCCCGAGCATTCTCAACCTGGACGTACTGGACGGCATGCTCAAGGTGTCGCACTCGGCGTGCCTGGAAATGATCAAACGCATCATGCGCACCGACGCCATCAGCCTGGGGCTGTCCTCGGCCGCCAACATGGTCGCTATCGCCCAACTCGCCCCGGAACTGCCGCCCGAAACGGTGGTGCTGACCATGGTCTACGACAATGCCGACAGCTACCTGCCCAGTTTCGAATAACCGGTTACCCAACCAACCAGAATGCGGGGGTGCCTCCATGGGAGGCTTTATCGACATGCAACAGCTGCACGATGAGTTGCTGACCCACCTCATCCAAACCCTGACGCCTGCGCAGATGAAGCAACTGGAGCCGCACCTGGCGCCGCTGATCCAGACTGCCGCCCAGGCGGTGGCCGAGGACTTGATCGCCTACGCCTATCGCGACCCGGCCTCGCGCGGGCGCGGCGAATTGATCCTGGAATCCTACGCCTCGTTCAAGGCGGTGTTGTTCTACCGGCTTGCGCACCTGGTGTGGAATTTCCCGGAGCCCGCCCCCGGCGTCTTTACCCGCATCGCCCTTAAGCTCAGCAACCAGGGCAAGATCCTCTCCGGGGCCGAGATTCACCCGGCTGCGCGCATCGGCCGGCGCTTTGTGCTGGACCATGGCTACGGCACGGTCATCGGCGAAACCTGCGAGATCGGTAACGACTGCTACATCCTGTGTGGCGTGACCCTGGGCGCGCGCGGCATCGCCAACAACCCGGACGGCAAGCGCCATCCACGCCTGGGCAACAATGTCGAGGTCGGCGCCGGGGCACGGGTGCTGGGCTATGTGCAGATCGGCGACAACGTATTTATCAGCCCGTCCTGTGTCATTACCCAGGACGTGCCGGCGGGCACCAAGGTCAAGGTGGTCAACCAGATCCAGCTGCAGAAAAACGATGAATCGGATCACAGCAGCTACCTAGGCGCGTTCGCCCTGGATGAGCGCCTGCACGTGGTCGGCGAGGTGGATGCCGGCCATAAGGTCACGGTGCTGGACGCCGACTTCCATCCGCTGCCAGGGCTGATGCTCGAACCCACGGTGAAAGAGCGTCATCACCTGCAGTTTCGCCTGCGCCGCCTCGATACCGGTGAGCAACTGCCGCGCCTGCCGCTGAACCTGAAAGTCTGCGGGCCCGCGTTCGAGATCACCCTGCTCTCCCCCCCTGGCTTGAGTGCCATGGTGCGTCACCTGTTGCAAGCCAGCCCACTGATCGTCGGAGGTTGAACATGTCCGTGCATACCATGGAAACCCTGGCGCTGTTCGACAGCGCACCTTATCAAAACGCCTTCAGCGCCCGGGTGATTGCGGTCAGCGAGCATGGCGTCGCCCTGGAGCACACGCTGTTCTATCCCACCGGCGGCGGGCAACCGGGTGACACTGGCCACTTCACCCTGGCCGACGGCACCCGCGTGGCAGTCACCGGCACTGTGCGCGACCCGGTGCTGCGCTCGATCATCTGGCATCAGGTGGAACAGTGCCCCGCGCACCTGACCGCTGGCGTCCAGGTGGACGCCGGCCTGGATTGGGAGCGGCGCTACCAGCATATGAAGATGCATACTTGCCTGCACTTGCTGTGCTCGATCATCGACGCGCCGGTGACGGGATGCAGTATCAGTGCAGACAAAGGTCGCCTGGATTTCGACCTGCCGGAAATGACCCTGGATAAAGACACCATTACCCGCGACCTTAACGCCTTGATCGAACAGGCCCACGCGGTGAAAACCCTGTCGATGCCGGCTACGGAATATTCGACGCTGCTGCAGATCACCCGCACCCAGGCCGTTGCGCCGCCGGTCATCCAGGGTTCCGTACGGGTGATTGAGATTCCCGGCATCGACATCCAGCCGTGCGGTGGCACCCATGTGCTCAACACCGAGGAAATCGGCCGGGTGTTCTGCGAGAAAATCGAGAAGAAGAGCAAGCACAACCGTCGGGTGATCCTCAGGTTCGAGTCATAACTGAGCCTGACTCGACAGTTGCAACAATGCAAAAACAATGTGGGAGGGGGCTTGCTCCCGATAGCAGAGTGTCAGTCAACAGGTTCATTGGCTGATCCACCGCTATCGGGAGCAAGCCCCCTCCCACATTGGGTTGTGTGGTGTTTTTCAGATCATGAACAGGTCCATGAAACGATTGACTGGGGTAGCCTCAAGCCGTGTCTGGTCCTTGCACAACGCAAAGATTTCGGCACTGCGCTGCGCAGTAAACCGCGTCGCCAGGTTGGCCTTGAACTTGTCTTCCAGCAGCGGGATTCCATTCTCTCGACGACGACGATGGCCAATCGGATATTCCACCGCCACCTGCTCGGTGCAGGTGCCGTCGGTGAAGAACACCTGCACCGCATTGGCGATGGAGCGCTTGTCGGCCTGCAGATATTCGCGGCTGTAACGGGGGTCTTCGACGATCACCATTTTCCCGCGCAGCTCATCGATGATCGGGTGGGCAGCATGGAATTGATCCTCATAGTGCTCGGCCACCAGGTCGCCGAAGGCCAACGGCACCGCGGTCATGTATTGCAGGCAATGGTCGCGGTCCGCCGCGTTGGCCAAGGGGCCGACTTTGGAAATGATGCGAATCGCCGACTCGTGGGTGGTGATCACGATGCGCTCGATTGCATGCAGGCGGTTCTTCACCAATGGGTGCAAGGTCACCGCCGCTTCGCAGGCCGTCTGCGCATGGAATTCAGCGGGAAAGCTGATCTTGAACAGCACGTTTTCCATCACGTAGGTGCCGTAGGGCTGGGACAGGCTGAACCTGCGTTGCTCTTCAGGTTTGAGGGCCAGGTCCTTGTTGGTGTGACTGAACAACACGTCGTAGAACCCCCACTGTGGCGCGCTCAGCACGCCGGGGATGCCCATCTCGCCGCGCAATGCGATATCCGCCAGGCGCACCCCGCGACTCGACGCATCGCCCGCCGCCCAGGATTTGCGCGAACCGGCGTTCGGCGCATGGCGGTAAGTGCGCAACGCCTGCCCATCGACGAACGCATGGGACAAGGCCGCGAGCAATTGCTCACGGTTGGCGCCCATCAGCTTGGCGGTGACTGCCGTCGAGGCGACTTTCACCAGCAGCACATGGTCGAGGCCGACGCGATTGAAGGCGTTTTCCAGGGCAATCACGCCCTGGATTTCGTGGGCCATGATCATGGCTTCCAGCACGGCACGTACGCTCAGCGGTGCGTCACCCTGGGCCACGCGTTTTTGCGACAGGTGATCGGCCACGGCGAGGATGCCGCCCAGGTTGTCCGAAGGGTGGCCCCATTCAGCCGCGAGCCAAGTGTCGTTGTAGTCGAGCCAGCGCACGATACAGCCGATGTCCCAGGCGGCCTTGACCGGGTCCAACCGCAACGAAGTGCCCGGCACCCGTGCCCCGAACGGCACCACGGTACCCTCGACGAGCGGCCCCAGGTGCTTGGTGCACTCAGGGAAGCGCAAGGCCAGCAGGCCGCAACCGAGGGTGTCCATCAGGCAGTTGCGGGCAGTGTCCAGTGCGGCCTCGGACTCGATCCGGTAGGTGAGGACATAGTCGGCAATGTCCTGCAGGACCTGATCGTAGTCGGGGCGATTGTTCTGGTCGACGTTGGCGCTCATGGCAGTTCTCCAAAAAGGTGGTTTATTCCTCAGGGTCACGGTTGATCATCAGGGCCGGTCTGGTTGCCTGCCTTGGAATAGAGATCCCTTGTGGGAGGGGCAAGACCTATTGCCAGTCAGTTAAGGCTTTTGGTAGGAGCGAGCTTGCTCGCGAAGAACTCAGGGCCCCCGCGTTTATCCAGAATGAACGCGTTGCCTGGGCGTTTTTCGCGAGCAAGCTCGCTCCTACATTGAATCGCTCAAACCCCCTCCCACAGGGATGGGGTTGGGCTTTAGAAGGCATCGCCGGGAACACGCACAAACCCCTCCATCAACACCCGCGCACTACGGCTCATGATGGCTTTCTTCACCACCCATTCACCGTTCACTTGAGTCGCCTCGGCACCGACGCGCAAGGTGCCCGACGGATGCCCGAAGCGCACGGCATTGCGCTCGATGCCACCTGCCGCCTGGTTGACCAGGGTGCCGGAAATCGCCGCCGCCGTGCCGATCGCCACCGCCGCCGTGCCCATCATTGCGTGGTGCAATTTGCCCATGGACAACGCCCGCACCAGCAAATCCACATCGCCGGCCTTGATCGCCTTGCCGCTGGACGCCACGTAATCCGCAGGCTTGGCCACAAACGCCAGCTTCGGCGTGTGCTGGCGCAGGGCTGCCTCGTCCAGGTGCTTGATCAGGCCCATGCGCAACGCGCCATAGGCACGCACGGTCTCGAACATCGCCAGGGCTTTCGGGTCGCCGTTGACCGCGCCTTGCAATTCAGTGCCGGTGTAGCCGAGGTCTTGAGCATTGATAAAAATCGTCGGGATGCCGGCGTTGATCAGGGTGGCCTTGAAGGTGCCGACGCCGGGCACTTCCAGCTCATCGATCAGGTTGCCGGTGGGGAACATCGAGCCACCACCGCCCTCTTCTTCCGCCGCCGGGTCGATGAATTCCAACTGCACTTCGGCAGCCGGAAAGGTCACGCCATCCAGTTCAAAATCACCGGTTTCCTGCACAGCGCCGTCGGTGATCGGCACATGGGCGATGATGGTCTTGCCGATATTGGCTTGCCATACACGCACCACGGCCACGCCGTTGTGGGGCACGCGGCCTGGGTCGACCAGGCCGGCGCTGATCGCGAACGAACCGACCGCCGCCGAGAGGTTGCCGCAGTTGCCACTCCAGTCGACAAACGGCTTGTCGATGGACACCTGGCCGAACAGGTAATCCACGTCGTGCCCGGCACGCGTGCTCTTGGCCAGGATCACGGTTTTGCTGGTGCTGGACGTGGCGCCGCCCATGCCATCGATTTGCTTGTCATAGGGGTCGGGGCTGCCGATCACCCGCAACAGCAAGGCGTCGCGGGCAGCGCCCGGTACCTGCGCCGAGGGCGGCAGGTCCTCGAGGCTGAAGAAAACCCCCTTGCTGGTGCCGCCACGCATATAGGTGGCGGGGATCTTGATTTGCGCTACGTGTGCCATGGTTAACCCCTCAGGCCGTCGCCGCCGATTCCAGGAAGTCCTGGGCAAAACGTTGCAACACGCCGCCCGCCTCGTAGATCGACACTTCTTCAGCGGTGTCCAGGCGGCAGGTCACCGGCACTTCGACACGCTCGCCATTCCTGCGGTTGATCACCAGGGTCAATTGCGCGCGCGGCGTGCGTGCGCCGACCACGTCATAGGTTTCGCTGCCGTCGATCTTGAGCGTGTGGCGGTCGGTGCCCGGCAAGAATTCCAGGGGCAACACGCCCATGCCGACCAGGTTGGTGCGGTGGATGCGCTCGAAACCTTCGGCGGCGATCGCTTCCACACCGGCCAGGCGCACGCCCTTGGCCGCCCAGTCGCGGGACGAACCCTGGCCGTAGTCGGCGCCCGCGATAATGATCAGCGGCTGCTTGCGTTCCATGTAGGTTTCGATGGCTTCCCACATGCGCGTGACCGTGCCTTCCGGCTCGATACGCGCCAGGGAGCCCTGCTTGACCTTGCCGTTTTCCTGCACCATTTCGTTGAACAGTTTCGGGTTGGCGAAGGTGGCGCGCTGTGCGGTCAGGTGGTCGCCCCTGTGGGTCGCGTAGGAGTTGAAGTCAACTTCCGGCAAGCCCATTTTCGCCAGGTACTCGCCGGCGGCGCTGTCGAGCATAATCGCGTTGGAGGGCGACAGGTGGTCGGTGGTGATGTTGTCCGGCAGCACGGCCAGCGGGCGCATGCCCTTGAGCGGACGTGCGCCGGCCAAGGCGCCTTCCCAGTACGGTGGGCGGCGAATATAGGTGCTTTGCGGGCGCCAGTCGTACAGCGGGGTGACTTTAGGGCCGGTGTCTTCGTGAATCGCGAACATCGGGATGTACACGGCGCGAAACTGTTCCGGCTTGACCGAGGCCTTGACCACTGCGTCGATCTCTTCGTCGCTCGGCCAGATGTCCTGCAGGCGGATTTCCTTGCCGTCGGCGTCGAGCCCGAGCACGTCTTTTTCGATATCGAAACGGATGGTGCCGGCAATCGCATAGGCCACTACCAGCGGCGGCGAAGCGAGGAAGGCCTGCTTGGCGTACGGATGAATACGCCCATCGAAGTTGCGGTTACCTGACAGCACAGCGGTGGCGTAGAGGTCGCGATCGATGATTTCCTGCTGGATCACCGGGTCGAGCGCGCCGGACATGCCGTTGCAGGTCGTGCAAGCGAAAGCCACCACGCCGAAACCAAGTTTTTCCAGTTCATGCCCCAGGCCGGCTTCTTCCAGGTACATGGCCACGGTTTTCGAACCCGGCGCCAGGGACGACTTGACCCACGGCTTGCGCGTCAGCCCGAGCCGGTTGGCGTTGCGCGCCAGCAGGCCGGCGGCGATCACGTTGCGCGGGTTGCTGGTGTTGGTGCAACTGGTGATAGCGGCAATGATCACGGCGCCGTCAGGCATTTGCCCCGGCACGTCGTCCCACTGGCCGCTGATGCCTTTGGCCGCCAGGTCACGCGTGGCGACACGGGCGTGAGGGTTGCTCGGGCCCGCCATGTTGCGTACCACGCTGGACAGGTCGAACGTCAGGCCGCGCTCGTATTGCGCGCCTTTCAGCTCGTCGGCCCACAGCCCGGTGTGGCGTGCGTACTGTTCCACCAGGGCGACCTGTTCCTCTTCGCGACCGGTGAGCTTCAGGTAGGCGATCGTCTGCTGGTCGATGTAGAACATCGCTGCGGTGGCGCCGTATTCCGGGGCCATGTTGGAGATGGTCGCGCGGTCGCCCAAGGTCAGGGCCGAAGCGCCTTCACCGAAGAACTCCAACCATGCGCCGACGACTTTCTGTTGGCGCAGGAACTCGGTCAGCGCCAGCACCATATCGGTGGCGGTGATGCCCGGCTGCAGCTTGCCGGTCAGCTCCACCCCGACAATTTCCGGCAGACGCATCCATGAGGCACGCCCGAGCATCACGCTTTCGGCTTCAAGGCCGCCGACCCCGATGGCGATCACGCCCAGGGCATCCACATGCGGGGTGTGGCTGTCGGTGCCGACGCAGGTGTCCGGGAAGGCCACGCCGTCGCGAACCTGAATCACCGGTGACATTTTCTCCAGGTTGATCTGGTGCATGATGCCGTTGCCGGGCGGGATCACGTCGACGTTCTTGAAGGCCTTCTTGGTCCACTCGATAAAATGGAAGCGATCTTCGTTGCGGCGGTCTTCGATGGCGCGGTTCTTTTCGAACGCCTGCGGGTCGGCGCCACCGGCTTCGACGGCCAGGGAGTGGTCGACAATCAACTGGGTCGGCACCACCGGGTTGACCTGCGCCGGATCGCCGCCTTGCAGGGCGATGGCGTCGCGCAGGCCGGCGAGGTCTACCAGGGCGGTCTGGCCGAGGATGTCATGGCACACCACGCGGGCCGGGAACCATGGGAAATCGAGGTCACGCTTGCGCTCGATCAACTGGCTCAGGGAGGCATTGAGGCTGGCCGGGTCGCAACGACGCACCAGGTTTTCCGCGAGTACTCGGGAGGTATACGGCAAGGTGGCGTAGGCGCCGGGAGTGATTGCCTCGACAGCCGCGCGGGCGTCGAAGTAATCCAGGCGGCTGCCGGGAAGCGGTTTGCGAAATTCAGTGTTCATCGTCAGGACTCGGTCACGGTAATTACAAAAGGAAGGCCGACGCGAACCTGATGTGTAACGCAATCCAAAGGTGGGAGGGGGCTTGCTCCCGATAGCAATCTGTCAGGCGGTACAGCAGGCGCTGAACCACCGCTATCGGGGGCAAGCCCCCTCCCACATTTGATTCGGTTACCACTTCAGGATCGTCGATCTTCAGCGACGTTCGATTGGCACGAACTTGCGCTGCTCAACGCCGGTGTACTCGGCGCTTGGACGGATGATGCGGTTATTGGCGCGTTGCTCGAACACGTGCGCCGCCCAGCCGGTGAGCCGCGAACAAACGAAGATCGGCGTGAACAGCTTGGTCGGGATGCCCATGAAGTGGTACGCCGAGGCATGGTAGAAATCGGCGTTGGGGAACAGCTTCTTCTGCTCCCACATGGTCTTGTCGATGGCTTCGGAAACCGCAAACAACACCGTGTCGCCCACTTCGTCAGCGAGTTTTTTCGACCAACCCTTGATCACTTCATTGCGCGGGTCGTTGTCTTTGTAGATGGCGTGGCCAAAGCCCATGATCTTGTCCTTGCGCGCCAGCATGCCGAG
The DNA here is from genome assembly GCF_003852375.1 of Pseudomonas sp. R4-34-07. NCBI lineage: Bacteria > Pseudomonadati > Pseudomonadota > Gammaproteobacteria > Pseudomonadales > Pseudomonadaceae > Pseudomonas > Pseudomonas sp. R4-34-07. The sequence continues at coordinate 4,356,283 of NZ_CP027760.1, forward strand.
GGTGCCTTCGACGGCCTCTTCGGCCGAACCGAAACGCTCGATCATCTCCATCGCCGCTTCGTTGGCGCCGCCGTGCAGCGGGCCGCGCAGGGAACCGATGGCGGCGGTGACGCAGGAATACAGGTCGGACAAGGTCGAGGCGCACACCCGGGCAGTGAAGGTCGAGGCGTTGAATTCGTGCTCGGCATAGAGGATCAGCGACACATTCATCACTTTGACGTGCAGATCGCTCGGCTTCTTGCCATGCAGCAGGTGCAGGAAGTGCCCGCCGATGCTGGGCTCGTCGGTGACGCAGTCGATGCGCTTGCCGTCGTGGCTGAAGCGGTACCAGTAGCACATGATTGCCGGGAACGCGGCGAGCAGGCGATCGGTGACGTCACGCTGCACGCTGAAGTCTTTTTCCGGCTCGATATTGCCCAGGAACGAGCAACCGGTGCGCATCACGTCCATCGGGTGGGCGTCGGCGGGGATGCGTTCCAGCACTTCTTTCAACGCTTGCGGCAAGTCGCGCAGCTGGCTCAGCCTGGCGCTGTAGGCCGCCAGTTCGGCGCTGGTCGGCAGTTCGCCGTACAGCAGCAGATAGGCGACTTCTTCAAATTGCGCATCGGCGGCCAGTTCACGCACGTCATAGCCGCGATAGGTCAAGCCGGCGCCGGCCTGGCCGACGGTCGACAGTGCGGTCTGCCCGGCCACCTGGCCACGCAGGCCGGCACCACTCAATACTTTTGCTTCAGCCATGGTTTTTCTCCAATTTTGTCGTTATTCAAGGAGGCGCGCTTGCTACTTCTTTGCGGCAAACAGCGCGTCGAGCTTCTGCTCGAAGGTGTGGTAGTCGATACGATCGTAAAGCTCCATGCGGGTTTGCATGGTGTCGATCACGTTCTGTTGCGTACCGTCGCGGCGGATCGCGGTGTAGACGTTCTCGGCAGCCTTGTTCATGGCGCGGAAGGCCGAGAGCGGGTACAGCACGATGGAAACATCGGCAGATTTCAACTGTTCGGTGGTAAACAGCGGGGTCGCGCCGAATTCGGTGATGTTGGCCAGGATCGGCGCTTTCACCCGCGAGGCGAACAGCTTGTACATCTCAAGTTCAGTGATGGCTTCCGGGAACACCATGTCGGCACCGGCCTCGATGCACGCAGCGGCACGCTCCAGGGCGGATTCCAAACCTTCCACGGCCAGGGCATCGGTGCGGGCCATGATCACGAAGCTGTCATCGGTGCGCGCGTCCACGGCGGCCTTGATGCGGTCGACCATTTCCTGCAGGGACACGATCTCCTTGTTGGGCCGATGGCCGCAGCGCTTGGCGCCCACCTGGTCTTCGATATGGATGGCCGCCGCGCCGAACTTGATCATCGACTTGACGGTGCGCGCGACGTTGAACGCCGAGGAACCGAAACCGGTGTCCACGTCCACCAGCAGCGGCAGGTCGCATACGTCAGTGATGCGGCGTACGTCGGTCAGCACGTCATCCAGGCCGGTGATGCCCAGGTCCGGAACACCCAGGGAGCCTGCCGCCACGCCGCCACCGGACAGGTAAATCGCCTTGAAGCCGGCGCGTTTGGCCAGCAAGGCGTGGTTGGCGTTGATTGCACCGACCACCTGCAACGGCTGTTCACTGGCGACCGCGTCACGGAAACGCTGGCCTGGGGTGCTGTTGTTCGTGGAACTCATGACTCACCTCTATTTATTGGGGAGCGCCGTCCGGGAAGTGACGGGCGATGTTGCGTTTGGAAGCGCCGATATGCCGGCGCATCAACAGTTCGGCCAGTTCACCGTCGCGATCGGCAATCGCGTCAAGAATGCGGTGATGCTCGGCAAAGGCCTGGCGTGGACGATTGGGGGTGGCGGAAAACTGGATGCGGTACATGCGCACCAATTGGTATAGCTCGCCGCAGAGCATCTGGGTCAGGGTGCGGTTGCCGGCGCCCTGGATGATCCGGTAATGAAAATCGAAGTCGCCTTCCTGTTGGTAATAGCCGACACCGGCCTGAAACGCGGCATCCCGTTCATGGGTGTGCAATACCTGGCGCAGCTCTTCGATTTCCGCGTCGGTCATGCGCTCGGCCGCCAGCCGGCACGCCATGCCTTCCAATGACTCGCGGATTTCATAGAGCTCGACCAGCTCGGCGTGGCTCAACGACACCACGCGGGCGCCGACGTGGGGCACCCGCACCAGCAGGCGCTGGCCTTCCAGGCGGTGAATCGCCTCGCGCAGCGGGCCACGGCTGATGCCATAGGTGCGCGCCAGCTCCGGTTCGGAAATCTTGGAGCCCGGGGCGATCTCGCCCTTGACGATGGCGGCCTGGATTCGCCGGAAGACGTTTTCCGACATAGTTTGGGATTCGTCCGACAGCGCCGGCGGAGATTCCGTTTGATCCAGCATATTGTCGACACCTTTAAAAGCAATGCTGCAAAAACTAGCCAATTACCCCTGCTTAGTCAAAGAATAAATCAACATTGTCGACAATCGTCTAATAACCTCCGGCGTTGATCCAAGAGCATGGCCGCCTGCCAGCGCTGGCGCCAAAAAAGCATCATGTTAGAATGCCCGCCGCATTTGCCTGACATCGCTAGATGAAATGGCGCACGAGGGAGCTTGCGCAGTAATGCCAGTCGCCTTGAATTTCGCACTGCATCGCCTCAGGAATTATGAGACTCAAGCCCTTCCCCCTACTGTTATGCCTACTGTCCCTGCCGAGCCTTGGCGTTGCCGCCGAGAAGACGGTGTATGGCCTGAATGAATACGCCAAGTTGGCGGGCATCGACCTGGAAGTCGCGGCCAAACTCGACACGGGCGCCAAGACCGCCTCGCTGAGTGCGCGCGATATCAAACGCTTCAAGCGCAACGGGGAGTCCTGGGTACGCTTCTACCTGGCCATCGATGCCGCCCATTCCCACCCCATCGAACGTCCACTGGCCCGCGTCAGCAAGATCAAGCGCCGCGCCGGTGATTACGATCCTGAGGAGGACAAGCAGTACACCGCTCGTCCGGTGATTGCCCTGGATATCTGCATGGGCAGCGCTTTACGCAGCATCGAAGTGAACTTGACTGACCGCAGCACCTTCCAATACCCGCTGCTGATCGGCTCCGAAGCGCTCAAGCGCTTTGATGCGCTGATCGACCCCAGCCTAAAATATGCAGCAGGCAAACCTGCCTGCGCCGCCGACGCTCATACCGCCGAGTAAACCGAATGCGCTCTCTGACCCTGCACCTGAAAATCCTGATCACCATTCTGGTGGTGCTGGGTATTTCGGTCACCGCCTACCAGATCTTCGTGCTGGGCATCCCTGTCACCGAGGACGCCACCGATGACTTGTGGAACATCGACGCGAAGGTCGAGTTCGTCGCCAACCCCAAGGACCCGGTGAAGGTTTCGATGTTCGTGCCGCCGTTGAGCCGCGACTTCGTCAGCCTCAATGAGAGCTTTATTTCGAACAACTACGGGGTGAGCGTCAATCGCGCCGACGGCAACCGCAAGGTCACCTGGTCGGCGCGCCGCGCCAAGGGCAACCAGACCCTGTATTACCGCCTGGTGCTGACCAAGCGCTACAGCGGTGAAAAGGTCAAGATCAAGGGCCCGACGTTCCGCGACAGCATCGCCGTGGAGGGCCCGGAAAAAATCGCCGCCGAAGCCTTGCTCGCGCCGATTCGCCAGCACTCGGCAGACGTCGAGACCTTTATTACCGAAGCCATCAAGCGCACCAACAACCTCAACGACGACAATGTGAAACTGCTGCTGGCGGGCGACCCGTCGACGTCGCACAAGGCCAAGATCGTTGAATTGCTGCTGTCCATCGCCCACGTACCGGTGGAAAAAGTCCACACCATTCGCCTCGTCGCCGACCAGCCGCAATCTCCGGAACTGTGGCTGCGCAGCTTCAATGGGAATGACTGGCTGTACTTCAACCCGGAAACCGGTGAACAAGGCCTGCCCGCCGACCGCCTGCTGTGGTGGACCGGCGATGAAAACCTGATCACGGTCGATGGCGGCAAGAAAGCCATGGTGACCTTCAGCCTGAACAACAGCGAAATGAACGCGATTCGCCTGGCCAAGCTGACCGACGAAAACACCGACGCCAACTTCCTCGAATACTCGCTGTACGGCCTGCCGCTGCAAACCCAACAGACGTTCATGATCATGGTGATGATCCCGATTGGCGTGCTGGTGATCCTGATCCTGCGTAACCTGATCGGCCTGCAGACCCTCGGCACCTTTACCCCGGTGCTGATCGCCCTGGCCTTCCGCGAGACGCAACTGGGTTTCGGGATTGTGCTGTTTACAATCATCACCGCGCTGGGGCTGTCGCTCAGGTCCTACCTGGAACACCTGAAGCTGCAGATGCTGCCGAGGCTGTCGGTGGTGCTGACCTTCGTGGTGGTGCTGATTGCCGCCATCAGCCTGTTCAGCCACAAGCTGGGCCTGGAGCGGGGCCTGTCGGTGGCGCTGTTCCCGATGGTGATCCTGACCATGACCATCGAGCGCCTGTCGATCACCTGGGAAGAGCGCGGCGCCAACCATGCGCTGAAAGTGGCAATCGGCACGCTGTTCGCGGCATCCCTGGCGCACATCATCATGAGCGTGCCGGAGCTGATCTACTTCGTGTTCACCTTCCCGGCGATCCTGCTGATCCTGGTGGGTTTCATGCTGGCCATGGGCCGTTATCGCGGCTACCGCCTGACCGAACTGGTACGTTTCAAGGCATTCCTGAAGGCTGACTCCTAATGTTCGGCTTCTGGAAGACCTGGAAGGCCCTGGAAGCGCGCGGGATCATGGGCATCAACCGGCGGAACGCCGACTACGTGCTCAAGTACAACAAGCGCAGCCTGTACCCGATCGTGGATGACAAGATCATCACCAAGGAACGGGCCATGGCGGCCGGTATTCACGTACCTGAAATGTATGGAGTCATCTCCACCGAGAAGGAAATCGACAAGCTCGACGAAATCATCGGCGGGCGCAGCGACTTCGTGATCAAGCCCGCCCAGGGCGCCGGCGGCGACGGCATCCTGGTGGTGGCGGACCGCTTTGAGGGGCGCTATCGCACGGTGTCCGGCAAGATCATCAGCCATGAGGAAATCGAGCACCAGATTTCCAGCATTCTTACCGGCCTCTACTCCCTGGGCGGCCACCGCGATCGCGCCTTGATCGAATACCGCGTGGTACCCGACCAGATCTTCAAGAGCATCAGCTACGAAGGCGTGCCGGACATCCGCATCATCGTGCTGATGGGCTATCCGGTGATGGCGATGCTGCGCTTGCCGACGCGCCAGTCCGGTGGCAAGGCCAACCTGCACCAGGGCGCGATAGGTGTGGGCGTCGACCTCGCCACCGGCCTGACGTTGCGTGGCACTTGGCTGAACAACATCATCACCAAGCACCCCGATACCACCAATGCGGTGGACGGCGTACAACTGCCCAACTGGGACGGTTTCATGAAGCTGGCGGCCGGCTGCTATGAACTGTGCGGCCTGGGCTATATCGGTGTGGACATGGTGCTGGACCAGGAAAAAGGCCCGCTGATCCTGGAATTGAACGCGCGGCCGGGGCTGAATATCCAGATTGCCAACGACTGCGGCCTGACCCTGCGCACCCATGCGGTGGAGGCGCGACTGGAAGAACTGAAAGCCGCTGGCGTGAGCGAAACCCCGGAAGAACGGGTGAAGTTCGTGCAAGAGATGTTTGGCCATATACCGCCCGTGGAAGGCTGATCCGGCCTTCGAACTGTCTATCCCCGACATCCCCTCTAGGAGCAAATCCTACAGGGGACTACAATCCCCTCCCCCGCGCCACTGGCTGATCCACCCCCGCATGCCGACCTGTTCCGTTTACCCGTTGCCCTATCGAGCCAACCCCGCCGAGTATTTTGCGGCGATTCGCCATGCGCCCGGTGCGGTGCTGCTCGACAGCGGCCGCCCGGCGGCGGAGCGTGGCCGTTATGACCTGCTCAGCGCCTGGCCTGAAGCGACCTTGGCGGTTGAGCCTGACGAAAGCGGCGGCGATTTCCTGCAACGTTTGCGCAAAAGCCTGACGCACTTGGGCGAAGCGGCATTGCCCGCTGGCTTGGAGCTGCCGTTTGCCGGTGGCTTGATCGGCTATCTGAGTTACGATTTCGGCCGACACCTGGAACAGATGCCGCACCTTGCGGTAGACGACTTGCACCTGCCCGACGCGCGCTTCGGACTGTATGCCTGGGCGCTGATCAGCGATCACTCTGCGCAGTCCAGCCAACTGGTGTTCCACCCCAGTCTTGCAGACAGCGAACGGCAACGCCTGATCAGCCTGTTCAGCGCCGGCGTCGTCGACAGGTCTGCGGCGTTCAAGTTGCAAGGTCCCATGGCACCGGACCTGACGGCCGAGGCCTATCGGCAGGCCATCGTGCGCATTCAGGACTATATCGAGGCCGGCGACTGCTACCAGGTCAACTTCGCCCAGCGCTTTCGCGCGCCCTGCATCGGTGATCCATGGTCCGCCTATTGCGCGCTGCGCGAGGCCTGCCCAACGCCGTTTTCCGGGTTCCAGAGCCTGCCGGAAGGTGGCGCGGTGCTCAGCCTGTCACCGGAACGCTTCGTCAAGGTCAGCCAGCGCCAGGTTGAAACCCGCCCGATCAAAGGCACCCGCCCCCGCGGCCCGACGCCGCAAGAAGATGCGGCACACGCCGCCGAACTCTTGGCCAGTCCCAAGGATCGCGCAGAAAACCTGATGATCGTCGACCTGCTGCGCAACGACCTCGGCCGCAGTTGCCGTATCGGCTCGGTAAAAGTACCCGAATTGTTCAGCCTGGAAAGCTACCCCAACGTGCACCACCTGGTGAGCAGCGTCACCGGCACATTGGCCGACGATAAAGATGCCCTCGACCTTATCGCCGGCAGCTTCCCCGGCGGCTCCATCACCGGTGCGCCGAAGATCCGCGCGATGCAGATCATCGATGAACTGGAGCCGACCCGACGCGGCCTGTACTGCGGTTCGCTGATGTACCTGGACGTGCGCGGCGAAATGGACAGCTCTATCGCCATCCGCAGTTTGCTGGTCAAGGACGCGCAGGTGTGCTGCTGGGGCGGCGGCGGGATCGTAGCGGACTCGCAGTGGGAGGCGGAATATCAGGAGTCGCTGACCAAGGTACAGGTGTTGTTACACACGTTGGAAAGCCTCTAGCACCCAAGCCACTCCTGCCGCTGAGGGCAGCGAGTTCGGCACGAAAAAATCTGAATCAGAACGGTAATGGACCAACAGTGAGCGGCGCGATAGCGTCCGACTTCCGCCGCCCACTGCCGTCTGTGAAGGATCACATATGCCACTCAATCGTCAGAGCTTGTTTCAGGGATTGCATGCTCACCCACTCGGGCCTACTATCTCCCAATATGGGAGGAAAGAGCGATGCGAATAATCGCCCTCTCAACCTTACGAAGGTTCTGGGAAAGCCACCCGGCTTCTGCCGATGCAAAACGCCCCTTGGTCGAGTGGTACCGCCATATGGAAAAGACCCTTTACCCAACACCACAGGCACTCAAGGCCGAGCTCAGGACTGCAAGCATCCTCAAAAGCGGCAGGGTTGTATTCAACGTGGGTGGCAACAAGTACCGGGTGGTCATGTCGATCGATTATGAGCGACAGCTTGGCTTCATCCGCTTTGTCGGCACCCACGCGCAGTACGACACAATCAATGCGGAGACCGTGTAATGAACATCAAACCTATTCACTCTCAGGAAGACCTGGCCGCTGCGCTCGCGCGCGTCGAGCAGATTTGGGGAGCGGCCATCGGCAGTGCCGAAGGTGACGAGCTGGAAATTCTCGCTGTTCTGATTGAGAAGTACGAGGCGGAACACTTTCCGATGCCGCCTTCGGACCCAGTGGAAGCGATCAAATTCCGCATGGAACAAATGGGCTTGACTGCCCGCGATCTGGAGCCATTCATCGGCCCCAGCGGGCGAGTTTCAGAAGTGTTGAACGGCAAGCGCAAGCTGAGCCTGGCGATGATCAAACGCCTGCATGAGGGATTGTGTATCCCTTATGAGCGGTTGCTGGCGGGCATTTAGGCGGGGCTGGGAGGGCCTTGGGAGAGGGGGCCTGCTCCTGATGAGGCCATCAGCCGCGCCAGATAATTTATAGGCTCAACTGTCGGCTGGACGCCTTGATAAACTCCCGCTTCAAATCCTCAAACGTATGCACCGCCGGAAACTGCGGGAACTCGCGAATCACATTCTCCGGCGCGTGGAATAGAATCCCTCGGTCTGCCTCACCCAGCATGGTGGTGTCGTTATAGGAATCCCCCGCCGCAATCACTCGGTAGTACAGCGTCTTGAACGCCAATACCGACTGGCGCTTGGGATCTTTCTGGCGCAGTTGGTAGCTGACCACCCGGTCGTTTTCATCCGTGATCAGGCGATGGCAAAGCAAGGTCGGAAAGCCCAGCTGACGCATCAGCGGCTGGGAGAATTCGTAGAAGGTGTCGGAGAGGATCACTACCTGAAAGCGCTCGCGCAGCCAGTTGACGAACTCGATGGCGCCGTCCAGTGGCTTGAGGGTGGCAATCACTTCCTGGATATCGGCAAGCTTGAGCCCGTGCTCATCGAGGATACGCAGGCGCTGCTGCATCAACACGTCGTAGTCGGGAATGTCACGGGTGGTGGCGCGCAGGGATTGGATACCGGTTTTTTCGGCGAAGGCGATCCAGATTTCCGGAACCAGTACCCCTTCCAGGTCGAGACAGGCAATTTCCACAGGACACTCCGTTCGTATTATTCAAGTTGAGCGAGCAAAAGGACTGGCGAACTCTAGCGACTCAAGCACGCCGCCGCAACGCAGGGTAGATTTTGATACCATCGCCCCCTATAGAGCGCTCAGCGCCACTGACCTGTAGGAACCGTCCTGATGAACCAAGCCTTCGACGTCGTTGAACTCGCCACGACCTATGCCAACAAGTCCGCTCAGGACATCCTCAAGCTGGCGTTCAGCCAGTTCGGTGACGACCTGTGGATTTCCTTCAGCGGCGCCGAGGATGTGGTGCTGGTGGACATGGCCTGGAAACTGAACAAGAACGTCAAGGTGTTCAGCCTCGACACCGGCCGCCTGCACCCGGAAACCTACCGGTTCATCGAACAGGTGCGTGAGTTCTACAAGATCGACATCGAACTGATCTCGCCGGACCAGAGCAAGCTGGAACCCTTCGTCAAAGAGAAGGGCCTGTTCAGCTTCTATAAGGACGGTCATGGCGAGTGCTGTGGCATACGCAAGATCGAACCGCTGCGCCGCAAGCTCGCAGGCGTGCGTGCCTGGGCCACCGGCCAGCGCCGCGACCAGAGCCCGGGCACCCGCAGCCAGGTGGCTGCGTTGGAAATCGATACGGCGTTTTCTACCCCTGAACGTACCTTGTACAAATTCAACCCGCTGGCGCAGATGACCAGCGAGGAGATCTGGGGTTATATCCGCATGCTGGAGCTGCCCTACAACAGCCTGCATGAACGCGGTTTTATCAGCATCGGCTGCGAGCCTTGCACCCGTCCTGTGCTGCCGAACCAGCATGAGCGCGAAGGTCGTTGGTGGTGGGAGGAAGCCACACAGAAGGAATGCGGGCTGCATGCGGGGAATATCATCAGCAAGACAAAAGTCTGACACAGTTAACCTGTGGGAGGGGGTTTGCTCCCGATGGCGTAGTGTCAGGCACTGTATGGGGTGACTGACCCGGCGCTATCGGGGGCAAGCCCCCTCCCACATTTGTTCTGTGTTCGCGATGAAAATGTACACATAGTTGTAACCATCGGTGCCATTTATGTGTGCAATCCAGTATGAATCGCACCAAAACGTAACACTTCTTTCCTCTCTATTTTTGCCCTCCTGAGTCTGCCCCCTTCCCCATAAAAATAAATAGCTGTTCGAACGGTCAATTTATATCGCTTTCAATTCAGCCAGTTATTTCAATAAGCGATAAAAACGAAATTAACCGTAGTTTTGATCGCTGCAAAACTGGCACGCATGTGGCTTAAGGTGAAATGCGCTTTGTATACAATAAATACAAAACCTACATACACTTTGCCATCTGCCGCTTTGCTGCGGATGCGCTGGAGCCTGCCGGAATGCGTACAAGCCTCTCGAATGACATCGCACTGGATCTGCCCTCCTCCGTCTTGAATCCCGAGGCGGCAAGCCCCGGCCCGCTGGTACTCAGCTCACGCCTGCACAACAAAGACCTCGCCCCGACCAAGATCGAAGGCCGTCGCTGGGGGCGCTACAGCATCTTTGCGCTATGGACCAATGACGTGCACAACATCGCCAACTATTCATTTGCCATCGGCTTGTATGCATTGGGCCTGGGCGGCTGGCAGATCCTGTTGTCCCTGGGGATCGGTGCGGCACTGGTGTACTTTTTCATGAACTTGTCGGGGTACATGGGCCAGAAGACCGGCGTGCCGTTTCCCGTGATCAGCCGTATCAGCTTCGGTATTCATGGAGCACAGATTCCGGCGTTGATCCGCGCCGTGATTGCGATTGCCTGGTTCGGTATCCAGACCTACCTGGCTTCGGTGGTTTTCCGTGTGTTGTTGACGGCGGTTCATCCAGGGTTTGCCGACTATGATCACAACGCGATCCTCGGCCTGTCATCGCTCGGCTGGGCGTGCTTCGTGGCGATCTGGCTGGTGCAACTGGTGATCCTGGCCTATGGCATGGAAATGGTACGTCGCTATGAGGGGTTTGCCGGACCGGTGATTCTGCTCACCGTGGCCTCGCTGGCCGGCTGGATGTACTTCCAGGCAGGCGGCAACATTGCCTGGTCGATCCGCGAACCGCTGAGCGGCGGCGAGATGTGGCGCAATATCTTTGCCGGCGGTGCGCTGTGGTTGGCGATTTACGGCACGCTGATCCTTAACTTCTGCGACTTCGCCCGCTCCTCGCCTTGCCGCAGGACGATCCTGGTGGGTAATTTCTGGGGCCTGCCGGTGAATATCCTGATATTCGCCGCCATCACCGTGCTGCTGTGCGGCGGGCAGTTCCAGCTCAATGGCCGGGTGATCGAAAGCCCGACTGAAATCATCGCCGCCATTCCCAATACCTTCTTTCTGGTGCTCGGCTGCCTGGCCTTCCTGATCGTTACCGTGGCGGTGAATATCATGGCCAACTTCGTCGCACCGGCGTTTGTGCTGAGCAACCTGGCGCCCAAGTACCTGAACTTCCGCCGCGCGGGCCTGATCAGCGCCACCGTGGCGGTGCTGATCCTGCCGTGGAACCTCTATAACAGCCCGCTGGTGATCGTGTATTTCCTTTCCGGACTGGGCGCACTGCTCGGGCCGTTGTATGGGGTGATCATGGTTGACTACTGGCTGATCCGCAAAAGCCAGGTGGATGTGCCGCAGCTGTATAGCGAAGACGCGCAGGGCGTTTATTACTACAGCCGGGGCGTGAATCTGCGCGCGGTGGCGGCGTTCGTTCCGGCAGCGGTGATCGCCATCCTGTTGGCTTTGTTGCCTGGGTTCGCCAGCGTCTCGCCGTTCTCCTGGCTGTTTGGCGCCGGTATTGCAGGGTTGCTGTACCTGCTGATCGCCAAGCGCCAGCCGTTCTACGCCGATGTCAGCGGCGAAAGCATTGCAGTCGATAACGCCAGTCATTAAACAAGGAGCTTCCATGCGCATCCTCGTGGTCAACGTCAACACCACTGAATCCATCACACAAACCATCGCTCAGCAGGCGCGCAGCGTGGCCTCGCCGGGCACCGAGATTGTCGGGCTCACGCCCTACTTCGGCGCCGAGTCGGTGGAGGGCAACTTTGAAAGCTACCTGGCCGCAATCGCGGTAATGGATCGCGTAATGGCCTACGACCAGCCATTCGATGCGGTGATCCAGGCCGGCTACGGCGAGCATGGCCGCGAAGGCCTGCAGGAATTGCTCAACGTGCCGGTGGTGGATATCACCGAGGCCGCGGCCAGCATGGCGATGTTCCTGGGCCATGCCTATTCGGTTGTGACCACACTGGACCGCACAGTGCCGTTGATCGAAGACCGGCTGAAACTCGCCGGCCTGTACCAGCGCTGCGCCTCAGTGCGCGCCAGCGGCATGGCGGTGCTGGAGCTGGAAGCAGACCCACTGGCCGCCATGCAAGCCATCGTGCGCCAGGCGGAACTGGCCATCCTTGAGGACAAGGCAGAAGTGATCTGCCTGGGATGCGGCGGCATGGCCGGGCTGGACGAGCAGATTCGCCAGCGCACCGGGGTGCCGGTGGTGGATGGGGTGACGGCGGCGGTGACCATCGCCGAGTCGCTGGTGCGGTTGGGTTTGTCGACGTCAAAGATCAGGACCTATGCAACGCCCAGGTCAAAGAAAGTCATCGGTTGGCCCGGCAAGTTCGGGCACTGAGGATCAACTGTGGGGGGGGCTTGCTCCCGATTGCGGTGTATCAGCCAGCTTATCTATAGCTGACCCACCGCTATCGGGAGCAAGCCCCCTCCCACATTTTGTTCACTGCACGGCAGTTAGATCGCACTGAATCGCTGCCCCAACCGTCGCTCGACAAACTGCTCGATCACAAAATCCACAAACGCCCGGGTCTTGCCCGGCAGCAGTTTGTGCTCGGCGTAGTAGATGGAGATATTGCCGTCGTCCACATACCAGTCCGGCAACACTCGCACCACCGCACCGCTGTCGAGGAACGGCACAGCCATCGGCATGCTGACCAACGCAATGCCCAGGCCCTGGGCGCTTGCGCAGCAGGCGGCTTCAGAATCGCTCATGGTCATCGCGGGTTTGAGCACCAGGGGACTGTGCTCGCGCTCGCGATGGGTCAGTTGCCATGAGCGCACCCGGCCGGTTTGCGGTGAGCGGATCAGGATGCCATGGCAGCGTGACAAATCCTCGGGCGTACGTACCGCAGAGCGTTGCGCCAGGTAAGCCGGCGCAGCCACCAGCACCCGGTGCGCCGGCGTCAGCTTGCGCGCCACCACGCCTTGGGGCAGTTCAAAGCCGCCGCCAACGGCGGCGTCAAAGCCCTGGCCGATCAAGTCGACCTGGCGGTTATCGAAATGCCAATCCGGGCTGATAGCCGGGAAGCGGCGCATGAACTCACCCAGCAACGGCACCACATACCGATTGCCAAATACGGTGCCCATGCTGACCTTCAGCGTGCCCACCGGCCGCCCTTCGGCGCTGGCCAGGTTGGCCACGGCGTTTTGAATCGTGGTGAGGCTGCCGCTGACTTCGTCTAGGAACAGCTTGCCGGCTTCGGTCAAGGTCAGGCGGCGGGTGCTGCGCTGAAACAGCCTGACGCCCAGGCGCGCTTCCAGCTTGGCCACGCTTTTGCCGACCGCTGCCGGCGTCAGGCTCAGGTGCCGCGCAGCCTCCGCGAAGCTACCGCCTTCGGCGCTGCGCACAAAGCATTCGATACTCCCAAAGCTTTCCATATCGCCTACTCTAAACTTTTGGTTTACACAGACTATAGCAATCATGCTCTACCGGTATCGGTGGGCGAGGTCGATACTCGGCTCATCAACTACTTGGAGATCGACATGACCCCATCTACCCTCACTGGCAAAGTCGCCTTGGTTCAAGGCGGTTCCCGCGGCATCGGCGCGGCCATCGTCAAGCGCCTCGCCGCCCAAGGCGCCGCCGTTGCCTTTACCTACATCAACTCGGCCGCCAAGGCTGAAGCCTTGCAGAACAGCGTGATCAGCGCAGGCGGCAAAGCCCTGGCGATTCAGGCCGACAGCGCCGATGCCACGGCGATTCGCAACGCAGTCAATGTCACAGTCGACACCTTCGGGCGCCTGGATATTTTGGTGAACAATGCAGGAGTGCTGGCCATCGCGCCGCTGGAAGCGTTCAAGCTGGAAGACTTCGATCAGACCCTGGCAATCAACGTGCGCAGCGTCTTTATCGCCACTCAGGAGGCTGCCAAGCACATGGGCGAAGGCGGCCGGGTGATCAATATCGGCAGCACCAACGCCGAGCGCATGCCGTTTGGCGGTGGTGGTCCGTACGCGATGAGCAAGGCGGCGTTGGTCGGTTTGACCAAAGGCCTGGCGCGCGACCTGGGGCCACGAGGTATCACCATCAATAACGTGCAGCCAGGCCCGGTGGATACCGATATGAACCCGGCAAACAGTGATTTTGCCGAGAGCTTGATTGGGCTGATGGCGGTGGGTCGGTATGGGCATGTGGAGGAAATTGCCAGCTTCGTGGCGTACCTTGCCGGGCCGGAAGCCGGGTACATCACAGGCGCCAGCTTGACCATCGACGGTGGCTTCAGCGCCTGATATGTAGCAACACGGCACAACCCATGTGGGAGGGGGCTTGCCCCCGATTGAGGTGGGTCAGCTATTGATAAGTTGGCTGATACACCGCTATCGGGGGCAAGCCCCCTCCCACATTTTTCCGGGTTGAATCAAGTCATGGGCGGCAGGCCGTAGGCAGCCAGGTCGAAATCCGCAAGTTTGCGGATGATCTGGTCGGCATGCTGATACTTGCTGTCGGCCATGGCCTCATCGGGCACGGCGATGGCGGTCATGTGCGCCGCTTTCGCTGCCGTCACGCCGAACGGCGAGTCCTCGAACACCAGGCAATCCTCGGGCGCCACACCCAGGCGGCGCGCGGCAGTGAGAAAGATGTCCGGCGCAGGCTTGGCGGCACCGACTTCCGGGTCGTCGGCGGTCACGATGGTGTCGAACAGGCCAAACCACTCGCGGTGCAAGGTGGTCTTGTGGCCGAACGAGTTGCGCGACGAGCTGGTGCCCACCGCAATCGGGATGTTATGCGCCTTCAAATGCCGCACCAACGCCTCGGCGCCGGGCATACCCAGGGCTTTGGGGAAACGCTCGCTCATCAGCGGTTCGCGAATCTGCAGAAACTCAGCCGGCGTGATCGGCAAGTCCAGCGCCTTGACCACATAGTCCGCCAAGTCCTGGGCACCGCGCCCAATGATGTGCTGCTTGATGCTCCAGTCATAGGTGCGGCCATAGCGTTCGGCGATGATCTGCGTGACTTCGGTGTAGATGCCTTCGGTGTCCAGCAACAACCCGTCCATATCGAAAATCACAGCCTTGATCGGGACAGCGGTACGCGGTGCATTCATCACAACAGAACCCTGGAGGAAGGACTAAAAGGATTCAGCACAATAACGGCCCTGGTTGCTTGCAGGCAACCTTCCTGAAGCCTGGATCGGATATTCATACCAGGCAACAGTTTTATCAACCGGCGCGCGCGGCGCACGTCTAGGGTTTGTGTGTGGGAGCGACCAGTCTTTGACCAGGGCCCGAAAATACACCTTGCAAACCTTATAAAAGACTTATTAACCTCCAATGAATTCGATCCACTGGACTCGTAAATCCGTCAAACAGCTACTTCGGCTGCATACCTATCATCAGCAACAGGTACGCGATGCGGTGTCGGCGCTTGAGCGCATGCCCGACGCAGTCAATGTCAAGAAGCTGGTTAATTACCCTCACGGCTATCGGCTTCGGGTAGGTCATTACCGCGTAGTGTTCGACTGGGACGGGGACATTCATGTGGTCAGCATTCAAGAGGTCAAGAAACGTGACGAGCGAACCTACTGCCGTACAGATCATCCACAATACCGAGGGCAAGCCAGCCTTCGTGGTGATTCCCTATGAACACTATGTGGCCCAGCAAAACGACCCGAATCTTATTCCTCATGCTGTCGTCAGTCGCTTGGTGGATGGAGCTACGCCTATACGTGCCTGGCGCGAGCACCTGAACCTCACCCAGGAAGAAGTCGCCAAGCGACTGGGCATTTCACAATCTGCATTCGCCCAGCAAGAAGCGGTAAACAAACCGCGTCGGACCACGCGGGAAAAGATTGCCAAGGCATTTGGTATAAACGCCTGTCAACTTGAGCTATGACCTCGTGCTGCACGTGCCCTGATCCGACGTTATCGACAGCGTTGAGACAGCTGCACTGGTGAAGAATCAGGCTCCCTCTGCCCCTTCATAGACGAAGCCATGTCCGAAGCCTTCGACGTTCCCAGCCCCCACGAAAAACACCTCGAGCACACCACCGAACATGCCCACGGCCGCGGCGACACCTTTGCCAGCCGTATCGCGGTGATGACCGCGATCATGGCCACCGTTGGCGCCATGCTCAGCTACCAGGCCGGCTCCAGCGAAAGCGAGGCGGCGATGGACAAGAACAACGCCGCTATCATCAAGACCGAAGCCGCCAACCAATGGAATTACTATCAGGCCAAATCCAGCCGCCAGAATCTGGCAGAACTGGCCACGCACATTCCCGGCGTGGATGCCGCCCACTACAACGACGAAATCCAGCGCTATAAAAGCCAGAAGGAAGAGGTGCGCAAACAGGCCGAGAAGCTTGAAGCGACCTCCCTGGAATGGGACCGCAAATCCGAAGAAGCGCTGCACCAGCACCATCGTTGGGCCCAGGCGATGACGGCGATTCAGATCGCGATCTCACTGGCGGCGATCACCTTGCTCACGCGCAAGGAATGGCTCAAGCGCATGGCGTATTCGGCCGGCGGTGTGGCCGTGGTGCTGGGTAGCCTGGCATGGCTGCATCTCTGACCGAGCGCGGGCAAATGTGGGAGGCGGCCTGACTGTCGCCACATAAAATGAAACCTTGGCGCGCTGATTTCAATCCGCCCTCTGAGCGATTAAAGTATCGCGCCTCGAGAATTGAATCTCGATATTCAGCCCATGGAGTTACGCGTGAAGTACATCAGTAAAGTAGTTGCAGCAGCCGTTCTTGGTTTCACCCTGGCAGGTTGCACCGGCACCGCCATGAAAACCCAGCAATACGACGCCAGCCAATACACCGTGCTCGGCCACAGCGAAGCCAGCGCCACCGGCATTATGCTGCTGGGTATTATCCCGATCGGCCAGAACAGCCGCTTCGTCCGCGCCCAGGATGCAGCCATCAAGGCCAAAGGCGGCGACGCCATGATCAACACCCAAGTGCAGGAAAAATGGTTCTGGGCCTGGGTACTGAACGGCTACACCACCAAGATTTCCGGTGATGTGGTCAAGTTGAAAACCGCGCAATAAGTAAGTTGCCGGGCGCAGAGCCTGGCAAGCGACGTTTCATGGGCCTGACTTCAGGGGATGGCCCATGAACTTCAGTAGTATTGACGTAATCGTGGCTGTCCTATTACTTAATAGTACTGGCCTGCCAAGTTGCGTGCTTGATCAAGTTGAAAACGCGGATACACCGATAGTCTAAGGTTCACATTCTTCCGTTATCACACGCCCCCTTATGTGCCCTTCAATTGTCAGCTTCCACTCACGGTAACTGGCGGGCATGCATCGAAAGCAGGGGCGATAGCCTGCCAATCGTGCGGTCTGTTCATCGATAAAAAACACACGACCCTTCACATACCCGCCTTTGCTCAATGCCCGTAGTGCAGCCGGGCAGTCCAGGCGCCCGTAGATCTTGCTTCCTTTATGCCCGCCAAACTGACCCGGCTTGGAACTGAGGGCGGGTTTGCCGTGGGAATCCATGACTTTCCATCGTCTCATTACGCACCCTCCCCCGTCCGGTGCAGTCATCCGACAACATGTGCAGCGTGCATGCTCTTCTCGCGCTCGATCAACTTGCGCTTACGCTCCACTCCCCAACGGTAGCCAGACAAGGATCCATCACTGCGCACCACGCGATGGCATGGAATCGCCACCGCGAGTTTATTGGCCCCGCATGCGTTAGCCACTGCACGGGTGGCATTGGGCATACCTATCCGCGCGGCGACCTGGGCGTATGTCTCGGTCGTTCCTGCAGGAATATCCCTCAGCGCCTGCCAAACCCGTTCCTGAAATACGGTGCCACGGATGTCCAATGGCAACGCAAAACCGGTGCCGGGCGATTCGACAAAGCCGACGACGGTGGCCACCAGCGCCTCGAACTCGGCGTCGCCGCCAATCAGGTTGGCGTTGGGGAACTGGTCCTGAAAGCTCTCCACCAGCACATTAGGGTCATCGCCCAATAAAATTGCGCAAATGCCGCGCGCGCTTCGGGCCACCAGGATCGAGCCCAGCGCGCTTTCGCCCAGTGCGAATTTGATATCCACATTGGCCCCCCCTGCGCGGTACTCGGTGGGTTTCATGCCGAGGATATTTTGCGACGCCTCATAGAATCGGCTGTTGGAGTTATAGCCCGCCTCATAAAGAGCGTCGGTGATGGTGCCACTGAGCGAAAGCTGGTCTCTGACGCGCGAACGCAACGAAGCGACGCTGTAGGCTTTAGGCGTGAGGCCCGTAAGTTTCTTGAAGACTCGATGGAAGTGGAAGCTGCTCATGCCCACCTGTTCGGCCAGATCACCCAGGTTGGAAACCACGTCCGATGCATCGATAAGCCGGCAGGCTTCGGCAACAGCCGCCGCATGCTTCTGGGCGACGGCCGCCGGGTTGCTGCTGTCGCGCTTGGAGGGGCGAAAGCCCGCCCTTTCGGCTTCAGCTGCGGTGTCAAAAAACACGATATTTTCCGGCCGAGGCAGCTTGGTCGGACTGAAGGGTTTGCAGTAAACCCCGGTGGTCAGCACGCCGTAGACGAAATCGAGGTCTGCATCAGCCTGGCGGCTGACGAGAATATTCCAGCGCGGATCGTCCTCGGCCCTCAGCACGGGCTGGGTGGTTTTGTCTTTAACGCATTCCATGGCAATGTCCCCATCTTCGCAATTTGCACAAGCCTATCGCTATTGAGCCGCGTTAAAACTCCGGGTCTTGCTTTCAAATTCGAACGCTTGGCCGTTCCATCACTGCGCATCATGGAATATTACCCCAAGGGTAAACCGGTGCCCCGCTCTGACCTCGCTCACGCCGTGGCGCGTAAATACGGAGTAGAAGCCCCGCGCCCCCTTCACGGGCCTGCGGTTGACGGCAAAAATCACTGCATCGCCCTTGCGCAGCGGCACTACGTTGACCCTGGACTGCATCCGTGGCCGCTGTTCGGTAAGCACGAATTCGCCGCCGCTAAAGTCGTCATTGGGCTCAGACAGGAGGATAGCCATCTGCACGGGAAACAGAATGTCTCCATATAGGTCGCGGTGCAGGCAATTGTAGTCTCCTGCACCGTAGCGCAGCAGCAGCGGTGTGGGGCGCTCTTGCCGGGCGTCGTGGCACTGGCTTAGAAAGTCTTCGTGGCGTTCGGGATAGGGAGGTTCGAGGCCAAGTTTAGTGTTCCAATAGTTGGCCAGTGGGACCATCTGCGGGTAAACACAGGATCTCAATGTGGCGATAATCGGCGGCAGCGGGTAGGCAAAATATTTATATTGGCCTGAACCGAAGCCGTGCCTGCTCATATTGATACACGACCTGAAGATGTCCGGCTCGCAGTAGCTATCGATAAGACGCTGGCAGACGTCTGGGTCGAGCAGGTTCTCGATGACGGTAAAGCCGCTGGCGTTTACGCGATGTAGATGCTCACTCCAGTTTTCGCAAGCGAGCCTTGTTTCCAATGCCGTATCGACCATTGCCATTCCCTTGTGGATTGCATGATTGTCAACATACCGCAGGCAATTCATGGGAGCCTCCGGTTTGTTGCTATCAAATTAATCCAGTGAACCGGCATGGGTTTCTAGGAGGCTTCAACGTTTGAGAGAATGGAGCCAGCTATGTCAATGAGCAACGCTCTCGCAACATGGACAGTCGATTAAAGTATCAGCGTGCACTCAAGCTCTCGTCCCAATGTCTCATGTTTCCAAGACGTCCTCTGACTGGTGTTCTACCCGATTGCGCCCTCTTTTCTTCGCGCCATAAAGAAAACCATCAGCCTTTGCTAGCAAATCAGTCGCTGTATTCACACCACGCTGATGGTTGGAACTTACACCTGCGCTGATGGTGACAAAGCCAACCGGACTCCCCTGATGTGCAATTTTTTCGGCCTCTATAGCTGAACGCACTTCTTCAGCAATCTTGACTGCTCCTGAAAGCTCTGTTTCTGGAAGCAGTATTACAAACTCTTCCCCACCATATCGCGCAGCGAGGTCGGCTGGACGGTTTATGTTTGTACCTATTAGTTCTGCAATTCGCCGCAGGCATTCGTCACCGACAACGTGACCATAATAGTCGTTGTACTGCTTGAACCAATCAATATCGATAAGTATGAGCGCTACGCTATTCCCAGTGCGACATGCTCTTGACCATTCTTTTTCGAGTGTAGAGTCGAAGCACCTACGGTTAGGTAAACCGGTAAGGCTATCAGTCTTAGCAATATGTTCTAAATCGCAATGCGCAAGACGCAGTTCTTCCTCTGCCACCAACACGCGTTGAATTTGCCGGTAAAAAAGGAACCCCAGGCTAGTCAGCACAAAAATTATAAGCACCACCATAACCGATGCTTGATAGACGTACGTCCACCAGGTGGCGAATACTGAATCTAACGATAAACCGGCTGCAGTGACCAGGGGTAGGCCTTGTATACGGCTGTAGGCATAGACTCGCTCAACCCCGTCCACGACAGAGGTGAGGGTCGCTGTGCCCTCGTCGTTGTGTATCAAATACCGACTAAACAGGTCTCCCTTTGAGATATTAGTTGTCATTAACGCGTCAATCATTGGTCGGCGCGCAAGCAAGTCGCCATTACTGAGTGCGAGAAGTATTACTCCCCGTTTGTCGACATCCAACCGGTTAAAAAAACTCTGGAAATATGCAACTGGCAACGTTGCCAAAACGACGCCGCTGAAGCTGCCATCACTGTGCTCGGTGCGCCGGCTTACAGGAATGATCATATCGCCCGTGGTTCGGCTCAAAATCACCTCGCCTATACGGACGGCCGTGCCAGGATGATTCTTGTGGTAGATAAAATAAGATCGATCACTATTGTTCTTGGTGACCGGCTTTGAAGAAAAGGAATTCGCTACCCAGTCCCCATGTTCGTCGTATATGAACAACCCTTGAATTCCGTCGGTTGCTTGAACATTGCTGGCCATCACTTTGGATAAGCGGGCCATGTGTTCGGCGTCAAGCCCGTCGTTTTCAAACCGCTCAACAAGGTTATCGAGTATGTTTTCAGCCTGACGTATGGTGTCTTGAGCTTGCTGCTCGGAAGCGCGAACAATGTTATGCGCAGCAATCTTCGCATTTGCCAGTCGTTCGTCCGCCGATTGTTTTAACTGCCAAGCAATTGCGGTCACTAGCATGACACAGGCCAGGAAAATAAACGCTATCAAGCCCACAGAGAGGGCTTTAGGTGTTAATCGACCGGACACGAGCGTTATCGTTTTCATTGAGCTCATCTTAGCTTGGAGTGCTGAATCTTCCTGTGAATTTTCCATAACTCACAAATCTAGGTGGAGTCTACCCACAGCAATCAGATCCCGAGTCCATGGACTCGACAAGCGTCGGCCCTATCAGCGCCGCCGACCAGATTAGACTTCACTCCTCGTAGCAGGCCAACCAGCCACCATTTACGCACCCAAAAAGCGCACCAGTCCCATGGCGGTCCCATAGGCCCATTTTTCGGGTGCCAAAAACCACAAACCCCCGACTTTCTCTAGGAAAATCAGGGGTTTGCGATTTAAGAATGTGGCGGTGAAGGAGAGATTCGAACTCTCGATACAATTTCTTGTATACACACTTTCCAGGCGTGCTCCTTAAGCCACTCGGACACTTCACCGTATCTCGTCAAACCAGTTCAGTCTGTCGAGGCGCGCTAATGTAGTCGAAAGCCTTTCTGATGGCAAAGGTTTTTTTCAGAATTTTCATGCGGTTAGACGGGTATGCCGGAACACGGCCTGTGCGCGGTGGTGATTGTGCCAATCTCGGGCATGGCTCGGGATGGTCTACGCTGGCTGTGGTGCCCTGCCCCAGGCGCTCTGCTGCCGGGCGTTAAGCGAAAGCCTGACTGGGCAGTCAGTCACGGCGCTTTACCCGCGCGGGCGTGGTGGGTAACGTCTGCTGCATCTTCTATAACAAGTCCTACAAGGAACCGCGTCATGAGTGAGTTGATTGCCTACCACCTCGAAGACGGTATCGCGACCCTGACCCTGAGCAACGGCAAGGTAAATGCCATTTCTCCCGCCGTGGTCAGTGCGTTCAATGCGGCGCTGGACCAGGCGGAGAAGGATCGGGCGGTGGTGGTGATCACGGGCACGCCGGGGATTCTGTCGGGGGGTTATGATTTGAAGGTGATGACGGCCGGCCCTAAAGAGGCCATAGGCCTGGTCACGTCGGGCTCGACGCTGGCGCGTCGGCTGTTGGCGCATCCTTTCCCGGTGATTGTGGCGTGCCCTGGGCATGCGGTGGCCAAAGGTGCGTTCCTGCTGCTGTCGGCGGATTACCGGATTGGTGTGGAAGGCCCGTTCAGCATTGGCCTGAATGAAGTGGCGATTGGCATGACCATGCACCACGCCGGTATCGAGCTGGCGCGGGATCGTCTGCGCAAGTCGGCATTTCATCGATCGGTGATCAACGCCGAGATGTTTGACCCGCAAGGCGCTCTGCAAGCGGGCTTCCTCGACAAGGTGGTAGCGCCGGAAGAATTGCACGCGGCGGCACTGGAAGCGGCGCGGCAGTTGAAGAAGATCAATATGAATGCGCACAAACACACCAAGTTGAAAGTGCGCAAGGCACTGCTGGATGCGTTGGATGATGCAATCATCCAGGACCAAGGCCATAACCTGATTTAACGTCCCACACTTGCTGTACCGAAGCCCGACCTTGAGTCGGGCTTTTTCTTACAATCCAAACCGAAATAACCCGGGCCGCTCTAGACAAGCGTTATCGGCGCACGTTGAAACATACGCTTAAACATCGCCTATCTCCTACCTCTGCAGGGGCAATTGCCGAATACAGTGCACATCCGTACACTGCGCCACCTTTTGTCTCGGTGAGCCCCGTCGATGCTTTTTCTGTTACGTATGTTGTTGATGGGCCTGCACTTTATAGTCGCCGGTGTACTGGGCGTGCTGTTGGGGATCTGCCGGCCGTTCAATCCGGACAACAGCCGTCTGTGCGCACGCCTTTACGCGCTGCCAGCGATGTGGATCCTGCGCCTGAACGTGAAAGCCGATGTCGACTCCCTGCGTAACAAGCCCGGCACTTGCGTGGTGATCGCCAACCACCAGTCCAACTACGATCTGTTTGTGCTCGGTACCGTGGTGCCCCACCGCACGGTATGCATCGCCAAGAAGAGCCTGAAATGGGTGCCGTTGTTCGGCCAGTTGTTCTGGCTGGCCGGCAATGTGTTGATCGACCGCGGCAATGCGCACAAGGCGCGCCGGGCCATGCTCACCGTTACCCGCACCTTGCAACACGAAGACACGTCTATCTGGGTGTTTCCAGAAGGCACGCGCAACCTGGGCAAAGGTTTGTTGCCGTTCAAAAAAGGCGCGTTCCATATGGCGATTGCGGCCGGTGTGCCGATCGTGCAGGTGTGTGTCAGTCATTACGTCACGCATATGCGACTTAATCGCTGGAACAGTGGGGATGTACTCATACGCTCGTTGGCGCCGATTCCTACTACCGGAATGACTGCGGATGACGTTCCGGCGTTGATGCAAGCGTGTCAGGCGCAGATGGATGAGTGCATTGCGCAGATGGATCGCGAGCTGCAAAGCGCTTGAACGCCTGCGGCGTGGTCTGAGGAGCGCGCAGGGCGACGCGGAGCGTCACGGGGGGCATTACCACGCAGAGCGTGGGAACGATCACCCTCGCTACAACGGAACGCCATTCAGGCTAAGCTGCCCAACATTTGTCCTCCTGATAAGAAGTGATCAGCACCATGGGTAGAGTCGTTGCGGCCGCCGTCTACAGCGCCGGAAAGAAAGTCACTGATATCACCCTCGACGAAGGCGCGGCCTGGGCCGCCAAACCCGGCCACTTTGTGTGGATCGGCCTGGAAGAGCCCAGTGCTCAGGAGCTGAACAACCTGCAACGCCAGTTCAACCTGCACGAGCTGGCGATCGAAGACGCCATGGAAAAGCATAGCCGCCCGAAGCTGGAAACCTTCGGCGACGCGCTGTTTATCGTCACCTATTCACCGGTGCGGGAGAACGGCAAGCTGGAGTTTATCGAAACTCATATCTTCGCCGGCAATGGCTACATCATCACCGCCCGTAATGGACACTCAGCTTCCTACGGTTTTGTACGCCAGCGCTGTGAGGCGCGTCCGTTGTTGCTGGAGCATGGCGAAGATTTCGTACTCTATGCCTTGCTGGATTTCGTCACCGAAAACTACCAGCCGGTCAGCGAGGCGATCCACGCCGAGATCGATGAACTGGAGCGCAACGTGCTGTGCAGCTCCCTGAGCGAGCGCGACATCCAGAACCTTCACGGCCTGCGCCGCGACGTGTTGCGGCTCAAGCGCTATGTGGCGCCGATGGTGGAGATCAGCCAGGAACTGCAGAAGCTGAGCTTCCCGTTTATCGACAAGAACATGCGCCCGTATTTCCGTGATGTGCAGATCCACGTCACGCGGCAGATGGAAGACCTGACGACCCTGCGCGATATCGCCAGTCAGACCATCGAGATCGGCGTGTTACTGGAGGCCTCGCGCCAGAGCGTGGTGCAGCGCAAGTTCGCCGCTTGGGCGGCGATCCTCGCGTTCCCCACGGCGGTCGCGGGGATTTATGGGATGAATTTCCAGAACATGCCCGAGCTGCAATGGCACTACGGCTATTTTGCAGTGCTCGGGTTGATTGCGGTGGGCTGCACCAGCCTGTGGGCGAGCTTCAAACGGTCGGGTTGGCTTTAACGTTGTGCGCTACAAAGCGCATCATCCATTCCGCCACGGTCGCGCCGTGGTGGTCCCGCTCCAGGCTGGCCACGCCGTTGGTGTAGACCTTTTCGCCCAGGGTTGTCTGAAGAATCTCAAGCAGTTCGCGGGAATAGTCGTGAACAAATTCCGGATGGCCCTGGAAGCACAACACCTGGTCACCGATGTGATACGCCGCGATGGGGCAAAACTCGCTCGAGGCAATGACCGTGGCATTTTCCGGCAGGGTCGTGACCTGGTCCTGGTGGCTGATCAATAGCGTCAGTTCCGGCACTTGCGGGCTCATCCAGGGTGCCTTGGCATCGATGGTGTAGTCGTGAATGCCCATGCCCCAGCCTTGGCTGGCGCGTTCGGTCTTGCCGCCGAGCAGCAACGCCAGCAACTGGTGGCCGAAGCAGATACCCAATAACTTGTCGCCGCGCTCGTAGCGCTGGAGCACGTAGGTCTTGAGGGTCTGGATCCACGGGTCGGTGCCGAACGAGTCGGCTTTGCTGCCGGTGATCAGGTACGCGTCAAAGGCTTCGTCATCCGGCGGGTATTCACCCTGCACCACGTTGTAAACCACAAACTCTGCGGCAATCGGTTGCTTGGCAAACAGGCGCTTGAACATCTGCCCGTAACCTTGGTACTGATCGATCAGGCCTGGACGCAGGATATCGGTTTCCAGGATGCAGACGCGTAGCGACATAAAAAATACCTGACACGGCGATGGGAATATTGAACACCCAGAGCGTGCCTTGAAACGCCTGTTCAAAGCAAGCCCTGCACCCCTGATCAGCGGAACGTTTCACCCTGTGCGGCTTTCTCCAGGAGCAGCGCCGGCGGCGCAAACCGCTCGCCATACGCATCGGCCAGATAGCGCGCCCGGGCGATGAAGTCGTTCAGGCCGTACTGGTTGATAAACTGCAACGCACCGCCACTCCAGGCTGCAAAGCCAATGCCGAAGACCGAGCCGATATTGGCGTCGGCCGTGGACATCAATACGCCCTCCTCCACGCAACGCACGGTTTCGATGGCTTGAATAAACAGCAAGCGGTCGCGCACGTCCTGGGGCGAAATCTGTTTACCGGGCTGTTCGAACCGCGCCTTGAGTTCTGGCCACAGGTGCTTCCGGGCGCCTGCTGGATAGTCATAAAAACCGCCACCGGCAGCCTTGCCCGTGCGCTTGTATTCGTTGACCAGCAGGTCGATCACCGCCGTCGCCGGGTGGGCCTTCGGCACCTCGCCTTGGGCTTGCAGGTCCTTGGCGGTTTGTTGGCGGATATGGCTCATGAGGCTCAGGGATACTTCATCCGACACCGCCAGTGGCCCGACCGGCATACCGGCCTTGCGCGCTTCGGTCTCGATCATCGGCGCGGCCACGCCTTCGCCGAGCATGGCGATGCCTTCGTTGGTGAACGTGGCGAACACCCGCGAGGTGAAGAACCCGCGGCTGTCGTTGACCACAATCGGGGTTTTCTTGATTTGCAGTACGAAGTCAAAACCTCGAGCCAGGGTTTCGTCGCTGGTGTGCGCGCCCTTGATGATCTCCACCAGGGGCATCTTGTCCACCGGGCTGAAGAAATGCAGGCCGATGAATTTGCCTGGGTCCGGCACCGCAGTCGCCAAACCGCTGATGGGCAAGGTCGAGGTATTGGAAGCGATCACCGCGTCGGCCCCGACCACGCGTTGCGCGGCGGACGCTACCTTGGCCTTGAGTTCGCGGTCTTCGAACACCGCTTCGATCACCAGGTCACAGCCGGCCAAGTCGGCGTCATCCTGTGTAGGGCAAATCCGCGCCAAGGTGGCGTCGCGCTGCTCGGCGGTCAATTGGCCACGGCTGACGTTCTTGTCGAGCAACGCGGCCGATTGGGCCTTGCCCTTTTCGGCCGCCGCGAGGGTGACGTCCTTGAGCACCACGTCGATCCCTGCACAGGCGCTGGCATACGCAATGCCCGCCCCCATCATGCCGGCGCCGAGTACACCGAGCTTGCGCGTCACAAAAGGCGCAAAGCCCTGTGGTCGCGAACGGCCGGCGTTGATTTCATTGAGCTGAAACCAGAACGTGCCGATCATGTTTTTCGCCACCTGCCCGGTCACCAGCTCGGTGAAATAGCGGGTTTCGATCAAGTGCGCAGCGTTGAAGTCCACTTGAGCGCCTTCCACGGCAGCGCAAAGGATTTTCTCCGGCGCCGGGAAACAGCCCTGGGTCTTGCTGCGCAGAATCGACGGTGCGATGGCGAGCATCTGCGCGACTTTCGGGTTCGACGGCGTGCCCCCGGGAATCTGATAGCCCTTGTTGTCCCACGGCTGTCGGGCCTCGGGATGGGCGAGAATCCAGGCGCGGGATTTGGCCAGCAGCTCATCGCGATCTGCCGCCATTTCATCGATCAGGCCCGCCTGCAATGCCTGCGCCGGCCGCACTTTCTTGCCTTCCAGCAGATACGGCAGGGCTTTTTCCAGGCCCAGCAGGCGCACCATGCGCACCACCCCGCCGCCGCCCGGCAACAGGCCCAGGGTGACTTCGGGCAGGCCGAGCTGCACCGACTTGTCGTCCAGCGCGATCCGGTGATGGCAGGCCAGGCAAATCTCCCAGCCACCGCCAAGGGCCGCACCGTTGATCGCGGCCACCACCGGTTTGCCAAGAGTTTCCAGGCTGCGCAGTTGCGCCTTGAGCACGCCGACGCCGTCGTAGAATTGCTTGGCGTGGGCAGTGTCGACCTGGATCAGCTCATTGAGGTCACCGCCGGCAAAAAACGTGTTCTTGGCCGAAGTAATGATCACCCCGGCCAGGTCGGCTTTTTCTGCCTCCAGGCGCGCAATGGTGGCCGCCATGGCAGCACGGTAAGTGGCGTTCATGGTGTTGGCGCTTTGGCCGGGCATGGCGAGGGTCAGCACCACAATCTGGTCCTGGCCTTTTTCGTAACGAATGGCGTCGGTCATGACAGTTTCCCTAAGGCTCAGAGGCGTTCGATGATAGTGGCGATGCCCATGCCACCGCCGACACACAGGGTGGCGAGGCCGTAGCGCTGCTGACGCACTTCCAGCTCATCGAGCAAGGTGCCGAGGATCGCGCAGCCGGTGGCGCCCAGCGGGTGGCCCAAAGCGATGGAGCCGCCATTGACATTGACCCGGGCGGCGTCGATGCCCATGTCCTTGATGAATTTGAGCACGACCGAAGCGAACGCCTCATTGACCTCGAACAGGTCGATGTCCTCGACGCGCAGGCCGGCCTTGGCCAACGCCTTGCGCGTGGCCGGTGCAGGACCGGTGAGCATGATGGTGGGATCGGTGCTGGTCACCGCCGTGGCGACAATCCGCGCGCGCGGCTGCAAGCCGAGCTCGCGCCCTTTGGCCTCGGAGCCAATCAACATCAAGGCAGCGCCATCGACAATCCCGGAGCTGTTGCCGGGTGTGTGCACATGCTGGATGCGTTCCACTTGGCTGTAGACCCGCAACGCGGTGGCGTCGAAGCCCATCTGGCCGATCATTTCGAAACTCGGCTTGAGCTTGCCGAGGCCTTCGAGGGTGGAGTCGCCACGGATAAATTCGTCATGGTCCAGCAACACAATGCCGTTCTGGTCCTGCACCGCGATCAGCGACTTGTTGAAGGATCCGTCTGCCCGTGCCCTGGCGGCTTTCTGCTGGGACTGTAGGGCAAAGGTGTCCACGTCCTGGCGGGTGAAGCCTTCCAGGGTAGCGATCAGGTCGGCCCCAATGCCCTGCGGCGTGAAGTGGCTGTGCAGGTTGGTTTGCGGGTCGAGTACCCAGGCGCCACCGTCGCTGCCCATTGGCACGCGGGACATGGACTCGACGCCGCCGACCACCACCAGGTCCTCAAAGCCGGAACGCACTTTCATCGCCCCGAGGTTGACGGCCTCCAGGCCCGAG
This sequence comes from Pseudomonas sp. R4-34-07, assembly GCF_003852375.1. NCBI lineage: Bacteria > Pseudomonadati > Pseudomonadota > Gammaproteobacteria > Pseudomonadales > Pseudomonadaceae > Pseudomonas > Pseudomonas sp. R4-34-07. The sequence continues at coordinate 4,384,813 of NZ_CP027760.1, forward strand.
GCGCAGAAGCGGTTGATCTGCACGCCGGCGACGCTGATGTCCCAGTCCGCTACCAGTGTGGCGGTCTTGGCGATATCGGCGCCCTGGTCGCCCACTGGGGTGACGCACCCGAGCACGATGTCATCCACCTGACGGGTGTCGAGGTCGCTGCGTTGCGCCAGCGCCCTGAGCAAACCGGCGACCAGGTTGACCGGCTTGACGCTGTACAGGGCGCCGTCGGCCTTGCCTTTGCCTCGGGGCGTGCGTATCGCATCAAAGATCAAAGCTTGGGTCATGATGGCCTCGAACCACGGTGGGTGTAGGCCCCTACCTTAAGCCCGATTGACACGGTTTCAATGACGGATGCGCTCATTGCTTTTGACCCCCTCGCTCGGACGAACGGTAGGCAACTACGGGAAACCCCGGGTTAATCGTTTTAGCTGTCTAGCCTCGGGGTTGGCGCCAAGATGGCACTACGCCTCATGCCGTTTTAAGCGGATAAAGTGCTTAGCTGATATGAAATGGATCTATGCGCCGAAGAACGACGGCTCTAAGGTTGAATCTGTAAGAAGCTGCTGCCGGGTTTTGCTGGAGCGGTTGTAAGAAAAGTTTCACGCCAGGTCGCGATACTGGATCAACCGGTACGCATTTGACGTTCAGGAATAACAACAAAAGGCAGTCAGCCATGTTCAAACATTCGAAAGTACGTCAGGCGGGACTTATTCTGTTCGCCACCACACTGATTCTGATCTTGCCCAATTTAACCAAAGTTATCGGGTGACGACTCGACCTAATTATTCCGTGCGTACACAGCATCGGGATTACAGCGTTTGGCAGCACCTGCCGGGGCATTGCGTATAGCCGTCCTGTTGCAGGGGCTGTCTTTTTGCGCGCAGATTTGCGCTATCGTAGTTCTCCCGTCCCCTCGAAACGGCCTGCCCTTTGAAATCTATCCTCGCCTTGCTCGCGCTGTTGCTGACCCTGCCCGCTTCGGCGGCGCAACTGACCATCGAACTGGACCACGCCAGCAAGACTTGGCAGACGGCGGAGCTACTCAAGCACCCGGATGCGCGGACGGTGCAGATCGTCGATGACGTTTCCTACAAGCGCACCATGACCTACCGCGCAGTGCCCTTGGCGAGTCTCCTACCGGGCCTGAAACCTGCGAGCGATGTGCAAGCGGTGGCCCTCGACGGTTTTGCCGCCGAACTCGCCGTCGCGCCACTGTTGGAAAACACCGGCGCTCGCGCCTGGCTGGCGGTGGAAGACCCGGCCCATCCATGGCCTGCGCTGGGAGATGGCAAACCGAGTGCGGGGCCGTTCTACCTGGTGTGGACCGATCCGCAGGCCGGGCATATCAGCCCGGAACAGTGGCCGTTTCAGATATCCAGCATCAAGCAGCTGCAGACCGTTGCCGAGCGCTTTCCGGCGCTGCTGCCTGATCCGAAACTGGCCGCAAATAGCCCGATCAACCAAGGCTTCGCGGTGTTCCAGAAAAATTGCCTGGCCTGCCACCGCCTAAACGGGGCGGGCGATGCGCAGATGGGGCCGGACTTGAATATCCCGTACAGCCCTACCGAGTATTTCGGTGGTGATTTTCTCAAGCGTTACATTCGTGACCCTCAGAGCCTGCGACGTTGGCCGCAGGCGAAGATGCCGGCGTTCTCGGCCAGTGTGTTGCCGGACCATGAGCTGGATTTGCTGGTGGGATATTTGCAGCATATGGCGGGGCGCAAACAGCAGCCCTGAGGCTCGCGCAGATCAGAAGTGGGAGGGGGCTTGCTCCCGATAGCAGTGTGTCAGTCAGCTTATCGGTAACTGACACACCGCCATCGGGAGCAAGCCCCCTCCCACATTTTGGATTGAGTACAGTCAGTCGGCCCGGCGCACGGCAGGCCGCATTGCAAAACCTCCTGAAACAACACAGCCCCCTCCCACACTGGGTTTGGGTTGTATTTAAGATTATTGCTGCTGCACGGAAACCACCGGCGTCGGTGCGACAAACACCTTGGCATGCATCTGCTCATGCCCTCCCCCACGGCGCATGCCCCGCACCGGGCAGGCGTCCAGGTAGTCCAGGCCCACGGCGAGTTTCAGGTGCCGCTCCGGCCGGGCCAATTGGTTGGTCACGTCAAAACTGTACCAGGCGTTATCCAGCCAGGCTTCGGCCCAGGCATGGCTGGCCAGGTGCGTGCTGTCCTCGGTGTACAGATACCCTGAGACGTACCGCGCCGGGATCCCCAGGCTGCGCGCACAGGCCAGGAACGCATGGGTATGGTCCTGGCACACGCCCGCGCGGCCGGCGAAGGCCTCGGCAGCGCAGGTGTCGACGTCCGTGGCGCCCGGCGTGTAGGCCATCGATTGGTTCAGCGCCTGCATCAGGTCGATCAGTGCCGTGCGGTCGCGACGCTGGTGGCAGTGTTGCTGGGCAAAACCGCGCAGGGCTTCGTCGGGCTCGGTCAGGCGCGTGCCGCGCAGGAACGGAAAGGCCGACTGGCTCTCGTGTTCAGCCTCACTCAGTTCGTCGATATCCACCTGGCCACGGGCGCCGATGATGATGGCGTCGTGAGGTTCGTCCAGGGTCAGCACATGCAGGATGTTGCCGAATGGGTCCACTTGCGCCCGTACGGGGCGCGGCAGATCGAGCTGCCAGCTCAGCACACGCTGACGCTCGCTGTCGTGGGGCGTCAGGCGCAGATATTGGATGCTGGCGCGCACCTGGTCTTGGTAGTGGTAGGTGGTTTCGTGGCTGATGGAGAGTCTCATGCCGCCTCCAGGTAGGAGCTGTAGATGGCGTCGCCCAACTGGCGGACCAAGGGGATAAAGTCGGTCAGCCAGGCGTGCAGGCCTTCCTCGAGGATTTCATCGATGGCGGTAAAGCGCAGACGCGCGTCCATCTCGGCGGCCAGGCGCTGGGCCGGGCGACCGTTGAGGCCCGGCAGGCTGGCGAGGATCTGGTCGATCTCTTCGCTGCAGGCCCGTAGCGAGCGCGGAACATCAGCGCGCAGCAGCAACAGTTCGGCGACTTGCCGGGCGCCCGGCGCATCCCGATAAATCTCGGTATAGGCCTCGAACGACGACAATGCCCGCAGCAACGCACTCCATTGATAGTAGGCGTGGGCCGTGCCATCGCTCACCGTTGCAGCCTGGTCGCCGGCCATTTCGTAACGCGCGTCCAGCAGGCGCAGGGTGTTGTCGGCGCGCTCGATGAAGGTGCCCAAGCGGATAAAGCGAAACGCATCGTTACGCATGATGGTGCCGTAGGTGGCGCCGCGGAACAGGTGCGAGCGCTCCTTGACCCATTCGCAAAACCGGCTCATGCCGTAGCGGCTCAAGCCCTGTTGGGCGATATCGCGAATATCCAGCCAGGTAGCGTTGATGTTTTCCCACATGTCGGCGGTAATCCGCCCACGTACCGCATGGGCGCTGGCCCGTGCGGCGCCAAGGCAGCTGTAGATGCTGGCCGGGTTGGCAGCGTCCAGGGCGAAAAAGTGCAGCAGGCGTTCGGCATGCAGTTCACCGTGGCGCTCGTGGTAATCCTCCAGGGTGCCGGTGATCAACAGCGGCATGGCCAATTCGTGCAGACCATCGCCGCGCCCGTCCTGGGGCATCAGCGACAGCGAATAACTGACATCGAGCATGCGCGCGAGGTTTTCCGCGCGCTCCAGGTAGCGCGACATCCAATACAAATCCGAGGCAGTTCTACTCAACATGTGTCAATCCTCGACCACCCAGGTGTCTTTGGTGCCGCCGCCCTGGGACGAGTTGACCACCAGCGAACCTTCGCGCAGCGCCACCCGGGTCAGGCCACCGGGCACCACGCGGGTTTCCTTGCCCGACAGCACGAACGGGCGCAGGTCGATATGCCGCGGGGCAATGCCGTTTTCGACGAACGTCGGGCAGGTGGACAAACACAGGGTTGGCTGGGCGATGTAGGCGTGGGGCTTGGCCTTGATGCGTGCGCGGAAGGCTTCGATTTCCGCCGCGGTGGACGCCGGGCCCACCAGCATGCCGTAGCCGCCGGAGCCTTGGGTTTCCTTGACCACCAACTCGGGCAGGTTGGCCAGTACGTGGGACAATTCATCGGGCTTACGGCATTGAAACGTCGGAACGTTCTGCAGGATCGGTTCTTCATCCAGGTAAAAACGGATCATCTCGGTAACGAATGGGTACACAGACTTGTCATCCGCCACCCCGGTGCCGATGGCATTGGCCAGCACCACGTTGCCCGAGCGGTAGGCGGCAAGCAGGCCGGGTACGCCGAGCATGGACGCCGGATTGAAAGCCAGCGGGTCGAGAAACGCGTCGTCGAGACGGCGATAAATCACGTCCACCGCTTTGGGGCCGTCGGTGGTGCGCATGAACACGCGGTCATCACGCACGAACAAATCGGCGCCTTCCACCAGCTCCACGCCCATTTCCCGGGCGAGGAAGGCATGTTCAAAGAACGCACTGTTGAAACGCCCAGGGGTCAGCACTACCACGCTGGGGTTATCCAGGGGGCTGGAACTCTTCAGGGTGTCGAGCAACAGGTTGGGGTAATGGTCAATCGGCGCGATGCGCTGGGCCGCGAACAGCTCGGGGAACAAGCGCATCATCATCTTGCGGTCTTCAAGCATGTAGCTGACGCCGCTCGGCGTACGCAAGTTGTCCTCCAGCACGTAGTAAGTGCCGTCGCCATCGCGTACGAGGTCTACCCCGGAAACGTGGGAATACAGGTCACGGTGCAGGTCCAGGCCCTGCATTGCCAACTGGTATTGCTCGTTGGCCAGTACCTGTTCGGCGGGGATGATCCCGGCCTTGATGATGCGTTGTTCGTGGTAGAGGTCGGCGAGGAACATGTTCAACGCCTTGACCCGCTGGATGCAGCCGCGCTCGACCGTGTGCCATTCGCTCGCCGGGATGCTGCGGGGAATGGTGTCGAAGGGGATCAAGCGCTCCGTCCCTTGCTCGTCGCCATACAGCGTGAAGGTGATTCCGGCACGGTGGAACAGCAAGTCGGCCTCGCGCCGACGCTGGGCCAGCAGTTCGGCAGGGGTGTCGGCCAGCCAACGGGCGAACTCGCGGTAATGGGGACGAACCTGCCCTGCCCCATCGTACATTTCATCGTAATAAGTGCGGATCATGCCGTACTCCTTGTCACCCGGACGACAGACCCTTCGCAAGGCCCGTGCCAGCGGCATAAACACTTTCAAATCAAAGGATTGGATAAACCCAGAATTCCCCTCGCACCGTCCTGGTGCGCGAAATGACAGCAGCCCTGCCACACGCCTCATCGCAATGCGGCGTTGGACTATCAACAGCATAGTCAGCGTTGATTTCATTGCCCGCGCACTTCTGCGGATAATCGCGCCCATCAGCTGATCAGGACATGTCCTACAGCTAAACCCTTTGCACACCCAGTAACGTGCCGGCTCGTGTGATCGGCTCCTCGATCTTCCCCTTCAGCCACCCTTTCGGGTGGCTTTTTTTGCGTGCAGGAAAGTGCAAGTTCCGAACATGTTTGCCGAGCCCAAACAAAATCGGCCGACCCAAAAGGTCAGCCGATACGCTGTGTTGCTCATAAACGCTACATGGGTAACCCACGCACCTCCTGCTTGACGCCCCAGCCTTCGATAATTCCGCCCAACGGCTCCACCACTGCCTCAAAGTCCTGCTCGAAGTCTCCTATGCCGTCGTACGTTGCAGACATGATTTTGCTCAGTTCCAGGTACCAGGCACCGTCGTCGCGGGCGCTGACCTGGGCGTTCAGGGATTCTCCGCGAAATCGACCCGCAGCCCTGCGCGCCCGTTCTTCATCCGGGAAAATCGCGTAGAACTCGATGGGGTGAAAACGTGAAAAGTCAAAGCCGCCTTCTTTCATGCGGCGCAGAACGTTGGTGCTGATGTCTTCTTGATAGGCTGTGCTCATGAAACGTCCTCCTCAGACTGATGGATAGACTTTCCGTGCTTCCTGAAACCCGCGCGCTGCTGGCGCGGGCACCACGGCAATAACGACACCGCAGGAAAACAAGCATGTAGCTGACAAGACCAGACCTTAGCGATTCATTCGCTGATCTCGATTGCAGAGTAACGCGAAGCTATCACCTCTACCAGAGGTGCATGGATCGCTTACAGGGAATATTCAGGCGCAGGGTTCGACCTTGAGGTCTTTGATACCATTTTGATCGTGCAAGCTCTTGACCGTGGGATCAGGGACACGATCGGCAAGATCGTTGAGGTCCAACTTTTCCAATACCGGCGACACACGCACGCGCACCAGCTGTGCAGCTTCTTCCAGCGTCGGCTCATGATCGCAGTCAAACTGCTCGACTACCGGTTCGCCACGGTCATTGATGAAAGAAATGTTCCACTTCGGCATCGGTGCCTCCTCGATAAAACCCATGTGTGGGCTCACATCTATCTGGACCTTGAGGCTTCACCAAACGTTCCACTCAAGGCAGGAGGCACCGGATCAGGCGCGTTTACTTCTCGGCGTGTTCCTTCAGCGCTTTGAGCGTGTTGAACGGTGCTTCTACCACGAACTTGTTGGCCAACCACGACGGCACGCTGCCGCCGGGCTCGGTGTGCACCTGGTAGGTCACTTCGGTCTCGTTGGCGCCTTTGGGCACCAGCTTCCAGAAACCTTCCACCTGGGCGACCCGGACATAGCCTTTTTCTTCCGGCTTGTACGTCGGCACCCCTTGCAACGTGCGGGTAACGCTACCGTCAGCGGCCTTGGTGGTGGTGACATGGATATACGAATCGCGATCCGTCACAGGGAACGGTGCCTTGAATTGGGTGTAGGTCCAGGCCTCATCGCCTTTCTTGTCGACCAGTTTCTGGGATTTGCACTCATGGATCCACGCGCAAGCGCCAGCGACATCTTCCTGCAGGGCCTGGATCTTCGCCACGGGCGCCTTGATCAGAGCCACACCGCGATAGGCCTTGTACTTGGAGCCGGCCACTTCGCTCAGGGACACCTTGATGCCGTCCTCATTCTTGGCTTCTTGCCAATCCTCAGCCTGGGCAGCGCCAGCGAACATCATCGTAAAACCGCATACCACAGCCATTCGTTTCAGCGAACCCATCGTTGTATTCCTTGTTGTTGAAGTTCCGATAGTAAAGCCCATCAAGCCGCCGTCATCTGCTCCCACCAACCGATCAGGCGGATCGCATCGGCCTGGTCGTTGCCGCAGACTTCGATATCTGCCTTGAAATCACTGCACACCGCTGGCCGCTCCGGTTGGCCGAACAGTTGGCATAGCTGTTCGACCGACAAGTGCAGGCAGCGTTCGCCCGCAGGTTTGCCGTGGGGCATTCCCGGTAGGGGCGAACTGATGGAGGGGGCAATGCAGCAAGCGCCACAGCCTTCACGGCATTTCATGACCAACAGGTCCTCGACGACTCAATGGGATGGCCGGGCTAGAGTACGCCCTTAAACAGCGGTTTTAAAATGGTCCAACAGGGGTTTTTCGTACAAAACAGAAGTGACCGACCAGTCTACGACCGGTGGTCAGTGGCGCGGCTCACTGATGATCGTGGGTTTATTGCTTGAATTCAAAATCCAGCGCAGCACCTTCCACGTCACGTCGTTCTTCGTTGCGCAACTGCAGCTTCATCTCGTTGCTGAGCAAGCGGCCGTTGATCTGGAACGCGCTGTTGTCGGACGGTTTTTCACTGAACATCGGCGGCAATAACGGCACGCTCTTGGGTTTGGGCATGGTGCCGATGGGTTGCAGCAGCCTGACCATGTCCGAGGGCAGGGACAGGTCCAACTGTGCCGGTGGCAGCTTGGTCTGGGCGACTTCGTGGGCAGACTTGGACTTGCTCGCAATCGGTGCGCGCTTCTTTACCTTGGCGGTTTTTTTCTTCGCCTGCGGTGCCGGCTTTTTCGCAGCGGTCTTCTGTTCGACGCTTGCAGCAGGCTTGGTGTCCGTCACAGGCGCGGCCGCCAGCGCAGTGCCGACGTTGCATAGACTTATCAAGCCAACCATCCAGACAGCGCGAAAAATAGAGGTCATATCGCCAACAGCATTAACGGCAGAAGGCCATATGCTCGCTTGTTGTGCGTGGCATGACAAGCAAAGAGATCAATCTTGTCCCCCTTTATGCCCCTCAAAGGCCCGCCGCCGTCTCCTGGCATAACTGGCTGGCAAGCATCCCCAGGGTCATCAGCGCACGCTCTGCCTCGCGGTTCCACGGGGTGCCGCAATTGAGACGGATACAGTGGTTGAACTGTTCCGTATTACTGAAGATCAGCCCCGGCGCGATACTGATGCCCTGTTGCAGGGCACGCACATGCAGTTCCTGGGTATTGACCCGTCCCGGCAAACTGACCCACAAAATGAAGCCGCCGGTCGGACGGGTCATCTGAGTGCCTTCGGGGAAATATTGCTGCACCGCCAGCTGGAAAGCGCTGAGGTTTTTGCGGTATTCCTGGCGAATGTAACGCAGGTGCCGGTCGTAACCACCGTTCTCCAGGTACGCAGCAACGCCCATCTGTGTGACGCTGCACGCAGAGTGGGTGCTGAACATCTGCAAACGCTGGATTTCCTGCTGGTACTTACCGGCGATCATCCAGCCGATGCGCACGCCGGGGGATAAGGTCTTGGAAAAACTCGAGCAGTAGATGACCCGGTCAAGACGGTCATAGGCTTTCAGGGCCTTGGTGCGGCCCAGTTCGAACATCAACTCGCCGTAGATATCATCCTCGACAATTTGAATATCGAAATCCGAGGCCAGGCGCAGCAACTGTTTCTGCCGCTCTTCGGGCATGGTGCCGCCCAAGGGGTTGCTCAGGCGCGTGGTCAATACCAGCGCCTTGATCGACCACTGGTTGGCGGCCAGTTGCAAGGCCTCCAGGCTCATGCCGGTGGCCGGGTCGCTGGGAATCTCGATGACCTTGAGGCCCAGCAGGTCGGCCAATTGCAGCAAGCCGTAGTAGGTCGGTGACTCAGCGGCGATCAGGTCACCGGGGCGCGTCAGCACGCGCAGCGACATCTGTAATGCATCGACGCAGCCGTGGGTGATCACCACTTCGGACGGGTCCACCACCACGCCGGCATCGCGCATGCGAATCGCCACCTGGCGGCGTAGCGGTTCGAAACCGGGGCTGAACATGTAACTGAATGCACGCGGGCTCTGGAAGCGCGTGACCTTGGCCAACTGCTGGTGCAACGCCCGTACCGGCAGGTAATCCACGCTCGGCACCGCCGCGCCCAACGGGAATACGCCTTCACGGCGCGACTCGACCAGCACTTGCTGGATGATGCTGCTGCGGGTGACCAACCCTGGGCGTTCAACCCGCGCGATGTCCGGCGTTGGCGCCGTGAGTGCCGGCGTCTGGTGCACGTAATAGCCCGACTGCGGGCGCGCCCGGATCAGCCCCTGGTCTTCCAGATTGGCGTAGGCCTGCAGCACCGTGGCATGGCTCACGTTGAGCTGAGAGCTCATCTTGCGCACCGAAGGCACACGCTCCCCCGGCTGATAAACACCACGCCGAATATCCTCAGCCAGTTGCTGGGCGATACGTTGGTAGAGCAACAGATTGGTCATGACGCAGCACTCGATTTCACGGGTATTTTATTTTTGTGTGAAACATACCGGCACAGTTTAGAAGTGTACGGGGACAGTTGCCACAATAGTCGAGCGCGGGCGGGAGTGACAGAAAAAACTGTAAGGGTCGTGAATAGAATTTTCAGGTGTATACAGAAAAATGTGGGAGGGGGCTTGCTCCCGATAGCGGTGGTTCAGTCGACACTTCAGTGACTGACACTCTGCCATCGGGAGCAAGCCCCCTCCCACATTTTGAGTTGCGCCAGACTTCAGCGAGCGGCGCCCAGTTGGCCTTTTTCGTCGGAGAACACAATTTCCACGCGGCGGTTCTGCGCGCGGCCACGTTCGGACGCATTGGCCTCCACGGGGTATTTGTCGCCATACCCTTCGACCTGAATGCGTTTTTCGTCGATGCCCAGGTCAATCAGCACATCCGCCACCGATTGCGCGCGGTCATGGGACAGGGTCAGGTTGTCGTGCTCGCCACCAGTGTTGTCGGTGTAGCCCTCGATGCGCACCGTGCGCCTGGGGTTCAGTTGCAGGAACTGCACGATCTTCAACACCGTGCGGTTGGCCGAGTTCTGCAGCTCGGCTTCGCCGGTATCGAAGAGTACGTCGCCCAGGGTCATCACCAAGCCACGGTCGGTCTGGGTGGTCAGGCTGGCGATTTGCTGTTCGACCCACTTGCCCTGCTGCTGCACGCTGGCCAGCTTGCTCTCACGCAAGGCCAGTTGCAGGCGTTGGCGCTCCAACTCGAGTTTGGCCAGGCGCTCGGCGTTAAGTCCCTGCTCGGTGTGTTCATGGGCAATGGCACTGTAGCGTTGGCTCAGGTAGGCGTAATGCACCACGTCGGCGCCGCTGCCCCAGTAGCTGGACAGGCGATCGGCACGCGCCAGGGACTCACCGGCGCGGATTACATCCTTGGGCGCGAAACGCAATACATTGGCGTCTTCCTTGACCCGCTGAAAGTCACTGCTGGCCTGTTGCAGTGCCTGCTCGCCAGTGGGCTGGCTGGCGCAACCGCCCAGCGCTACGCTGCTCAGCAGCAATACAGCGCTCAAACCACGCATCGTCGGGCTCATTGGGCTTCTCCCAGCTGCAACTGCTTGCGCAGGCGGGCGATGCGGGTGTTGACCACGTTCAATTGCTCCTGGCTCTTGCCGGTCAGCACCTTGGCCTCGGCCAGGCGCGCATCCAGCTCAGCCTGCTCGGCCCGCATGCGCGCGTGTTTGTAGGACTGGTCGGCCATGTCGGCCTTGGCTCTGGCAAATTTGTCTTCGGCTTGTTTCAGCTCGGTCGATTCATCGGCATTGGCGCCGACTGCGCTGGCTTGCTCCAGGGCTTGCTGGGTCAGGCGCATTTGTTCGGCCGGCGCAGGATCGGTGGCGCATCCCGCCAGAGCGACAACGGCAAAGGCCGCGAAAAGAGGTCGAAGAGTCACTGAAAATCCCTACTTTGTTGGGGTGCCGACGGCTTGTTGCAATTGCGCCTTCCAGCGCTCGAGATTGCGCTGCAACGCGGTTTCCGCCACACCGGACGCGGGCAATTCTGTCATCTTTTTGGCCAGCTGTCCGCGCAGCCACGGATCATTGCAGGCGGAATTGTGGGAAATAGCCAGGTACAGGCCGGGCTGATCGATCGGTATGTCGCGCGCCACCAGGTCATCGCTCATACCCAGGCTCTGGGCCATGGCCATGCCGGAATAGCGGCTGGCGAGCACATAGTCCACCTCCCCCAGCAACAGTTTCTGGAACGCCGGCGTCAGGCCAGGCAGACGCTGCAGGGTCAATTGCTGGCTGGCAACAGTTTCGAACCCGGCACTCAAGCGCGCGCGCTCCGATACGGCCCCCTTGTGGCCCTGCAAGTCGGCAGCGGTGCTATAGACCAAAGACGAGTCCTTGCGCGTCCAGACCAGGTAATCGATCTGCATCAAGGCCGGGTGTATGTAGTCGAGGGTTTGCAACTCGCCGAGGTTCAACGGCGCATCGGCGAGCACATCCATGCGTCCGCTGCGAACTTCATCCAGAGCCAGGGAGCGCTTGCCGCCGTAAAGCAGGTCGATTTTCAGGCCGAGGTCCGTGGCCACCTGTTGCAACACATCGGCGGTGGCGCCGATCAGGTGGGTCGGGTCCTGCGGGTCGCGCCACAGCAAGGGCGGTGCATCCGGGCTGCCGGTGATCACCAGGCGCTCGCATTTGCCCGCCGCCAGCGACAACGTCGGCAGCAGCACAAGGCCCAGCAGGATCAAAGGACGCAATTGCATGGCGAGGTGCTCCCACACGTCAAAAAAAAACCCGGTCACAAGACCGGGCTCTTTATAAGTGAAGCGACTGGATTAGACCAGCTTCTCCAACTCGGGGATGGCTTCGAACAAGTCCGCCACCAGGCCGTAATCAGCCACCTGGAAGATCGGTGCTTCTTCGTCCTTGTTGATCGCAACGATCACCTTGGAGTCTTTCATACCGGCCAGGTGCTGGATCGCGCCGGAGATACCGACGGCGATGTACAGCTGGGGTGCCACGATCTTGCCGGTCTGGCCGACCTGCATGTCGTTGGGTACGAAACCTGCGTCGACGGCCGCGCGCGAGGCGCCGACCGCTGCGCCGAGCTTGTCGGCCAGGGCGTACAGGTGCTTGAAGTTGTCACCGTTCTGCATGCCACGCCCGCCGGAAACGACGATCTTGGCAGCGGTCAGCTCAGGGCGATCGGACTTGGCCAGTTCCTCGCCAACGAAGCTCGAAGTGCCAGCGTCGTGGGCTGCGGCAACCGCTTCAACCGATGCCGAACCACCTTCAGCGGCAACCGGGTCGAACCCGGTGGCACGTACGGTGATGACTTTGACCGCAGCGTTGGACTGTACGGTAGCGATGGCGTTACCGGCGTAGATCGGGCGCTTGAAGGTGTCGGCGCTCTCAACCGAGATGATCTCGGAGATCTGGTCAACGTCCAGCTGCGCGGCAACGCGTGGCAGGATGTTTTTGCCGTTGGACGTGGCGGCGGCCAGGATGTGGCTGTAGCCAGCGCCCAGCTCTGCAACCAGAGGGGCAACGTTTTCCGGTAGCTGATGCGCGTAGGCTGCATTGTCAGCGTTCAGGACTTTGCTCACACCGGCGATTTTCGCAGCGGCTTCAGCCACGGCGCCAGCGCCCTGGCCTGCTACCAATACGTGGATGTCGCCACCGATTTTAACGGCTGCGGCCACGGTGTTCAGGGTGGCCGGGGCCAGCACTTTGTTGTCGTGTTCTGCGATTACCAAGATAGTCATGGTTAGATTACCTTCGCTTCGTTTTTCAGTTTCTCGACCAGTTCAGCCACCGACTTGACCTTGATGCCCGCGCTGCGTGCAGCCGGTGCTTCAACCTTGATGGTCTTGTTGGTGGAGGCGGTGGAAACGCCCAAAGCGTCTGGAGTCAGCACTTCAAGAGGCTTCTTCTTGGCTTTCATGATGTTTGGCAGGGACGCATAGCGCGGCTCGTTCAAACGCAGGTCGGTGGTGACGATGGCCGGCAGGTTCAGGGAAACTGTCTGCGCGCCGCCGTCGATTTCACGGGTCACGGCAACCTTGTCGCCGCTCACTTCCACTTTGGAAGCGAAGGTGCCCTGGCCGTAACCGGTCAGTGCAGCCAGCATCTGGCCGGTCTGGTTGTTGTCGCTGTCGATGGCTTGCTTGCCAAGGATCACCAACTGAGGCTGTTCCTTGTCGACAACGGCCTTGAGCAACTTGGCCACGGCCAGGGAGGTCAGCTCTTCAGCGGACTCGACCAGGATGGCGCGGTCGGCGCCCAGTGCCAGGGCGGTACGCAACTGTTCCTGGGCAGTGGTCGGGCCGATGGAAACCACGACGATCTCGGTCGCCACGCCTTTCTCTTTCAGGCGTACGGCTTCTTCCACGGCGATTTCACAGAATGGGTTCATCGACATCTTGACGTTAGCCAGGTCGACGCCGGAATTGTCCGCCTTGACGCGAACTTTCACGTTGTAATCGACAACGCGTTTGACAGCTACAAGAACCTTCATGGATTCCTCGTTACTCTCCGGTGAAAAGAAAGTCGCCTAGGCAAGCCTGGCGGTTGATGCTCATCGGCACACAAGGGCACCTCCAAAAACGTCAGCGGATGACTCGGCGATGGGAAAATGATGACCGTTCGTCAGGGGTGACTGAGAAGTCATTCTTTATCGCAGTGTGTAAACTGCGCGCCAGCATACGGCGCGCGTCATCTGTCTTGCTTTTGGACGTGCTCTTGAAACCTGCACTCTGCCTACGGTAAGCGCAAAACCGACCGTATATTGACCGGAACGCCTATTCTGGTCAATACGGCAAAATGGTCAGTCATAAGCCGCGTTGCTTTGATTTACCTAGGCTGCGGGCAATTCAAACAAACGTTTGTATTGGACGCTGCCAGTGGTGTAGATATAATGCGCCACCCAGAGAGAAAGGTGGGTCTTGCCGTTGCAGCAGGACCGTACCGAACCTCCACCCATTAGAAAAAAAGCCTGTTGAGCCTTGAGTAGGAGATAGCCTGTGGAACGCGAATACATGGAATTCGACGTGGTCATCGTCGGCGCCGGCCCGGCTGGCCTGTCCGCCGCCTGCCGACTGAAGCAGAAGGCCGCCGAAGCCGGTAAGGAAATCAGCGTCTGCGTGGTCGAGAAGGGCTCCGAAGTGGGCGCACACATCCTCTCTGGCGCGGTCTTCGAACCGCGCGCGCTGAACGAACTGTTCCCGGACTGGAAAGCTCTCGGCGCCCCACTCAACACGCCGGTGGTGCGTGACGACATCTATGTACTGCGCAGCAGCGAGACCTCCACCAAGGTTCCGGACTTCTTTGTGCCCAAGACCATGCACAACGAAGGCAACTACATCATCTCCCTGGGCAACCTGTGCCGCTGGCTCGCCCAGCAGGCCGAGAACCTGGGCGTGGAAATCTACCCGGGCTTCGCCGCCCAGGAAGCGCTGTTCGATGAAAACGGCGTGGTGCGTGGCATCATCACCGGCGACCTCGGCGTCGACCGCGAAGGCAAGCCCAAGGAAGGCCTGTACACGCCGGGCATGGAATTGCGCGGCAAGTACACGCTGTTCGCCGAAGGCTGCCGCGGGCATATCGGCAAGCAACTGATCCAGCGTTTCAACCTGGACAGCGACGCCGACGCCCAGCATTACGGCATCGGTCTCAAGGAAATCTGGGACATCGACCCGGCCAAACATCAGCCAGGCCTGGTGGTGCACACCGCCGGTTGGCCGCTGGATATCATGGGCAACGAGAACACCGGTGGCTCGTTCCTTTATCACCTGGAAAACAACCAGGTGGTGGTCGGCCTGATCGTCGACCTGTCCTACAGCAACACCTTCCTGTCGCCGTTCGATGAATTCCAGCGCCTCAAGCATCATCCGGTGCTGGCCCAATACCTGGAAGGCGGCAAGCGCGTCAGCTACGGCGCCCGCGCTATCGCCAAAGGCGGCCTGAATTCGCTGCCCAAGATGGTCTTCAAGGGCGGTGCGCTGATCGGCTGCGACCTCGGCACCCTGAACTTCTCCAAGATCAAAGGCAGCCACACCGCGATGAAGTCCGGCATGCTCGCCGCCGACGCCGTGGCCGACCGCCTGTTTGCCGAATCCGAAGGCGGTGATGAACTCACCGCGTATGTCGACAGCTTCAAAGCCAGCTGGCTGTACGAAGAACTGTTCGCCAGCCGCAATTTCGGCGCGGCGGTGCACAAATACGGCGCCATCCTCGGCGGCGGCTTCAACTGGCTCGACCAGAATATTTTTGGCGGCAAGATCCCCTTCACCCTGCGCGACACCACGCCGGACTACGCCTGCCTCAAGCTGGCCAAAGACAGCAAGAAGATCGACTACCCCAAACCCGACGGCAAATTGAGCTTCGACAAGCTGAGCTCGGTGTTCATCTCCGGTACCAACCACGAAGAAGAACAGCCGTGCCACCTGAAACTCAAGGACCCGAGCATCCCGATCGGCACCAACCTGCCGCTCTACGATGAACCGGCGCAGCGCTACTGCCCGGCCGGCGTGTATGAAGTCGTGACTAAAGAAGACGGTGAGAAACGCTTCCAGATCAACGCCCAGAACTGCGTGCACTGCAAGACCTGTGACATCAAGGACCCTTCGCAGAACATCACCTGGGTGACACCGGAAGGTGCGGGTGGGCCGACTTACCCGAATATGTAAGCCAAAACGAGGCTCCCCCAAGTGGGAGCCTTTTTTATGGCCAACATCAATTAAAAATGTGGGAGGGGGCTTGCTCCCGATGGCGGTGGATCAGTCAGCCAATTTGTGACTGATACACCTCTATCGGGGGCAAGCCCTAATGCCAGTCAGTTAAGGCTTTTTGTAGGAACGAGGCGGGCGGCTAGCCCTTGCTCGCGAAAAACTCACAGGCACCGCGTTCATTCAGAAAGCACGCGTTATCGTTGACGTTTTTCGCGAGCAAGCTCGCTCCTACAGACGGCGGTGTACGCTTAACTGACTTTAGGGCAAGCCCCCTCCCACATTTGGATCCCGTTGAGCCAGGGAGAATCAGGCAGCCCGCTCTTCACCAGGATTGCGCAGGAAGTAGCGCTTGTACTCGCGACTGAACTGCGAGGTGCTCTGATACCCCACGCTGTGCGCCGCCTGCGCCACGCCCATGCCGTCCACCAGCAGCAATTGCTGCGCCTTGAGCAGCCGCAAGCGCTTGAGATACTGCACCGGCGACAACAGCGTGCAGCGCTTGAAGTGTTCGTGAAAGGTCGATGCGCTCATGTGCGCATAACCGGCCAGCGTCTCGATGTTCAGCGGCTCGGCGTAATGGGCATGCAGGTGATTCAATGACGTGGCAATCCGCGAAAACTGCCCCTGCTGTTCCACCAACGCACGCAACACATCGGCCTGGGGCCCACGCAACGCCATGAACAATAATTCGCGCACCCGCGCCGGGCCCATGATCCGGCTCTCCAGCGGATCGTGCAGGCACTGCAACAGCCGTTCGACGCACCCGCGCATGGCGTCATCGAGCACCACCGAACTCATCGACTCCAACGTCTGCGCAGCCGGCGGTGGCCCGGCCTGCATGCCCATGGCCATCACCAACTCACCCAACACCACCCGATCGATACCCACCGTGACGCCCAACAGCGGCGCGCCGGGCGCCATGGCGAAGGTCTCGCATTCGAACGGCACGGGCATCGCCTGGATCAGGTAATGCCCGGCGCCATATTCCAGGGTACGCGGGCCCAGGTAGGCGACCTTGCTGCCTTGGGCCACGAACATCAGGCTCGGCTCGTAGATCTGCGGCCCGCGCGCCACATCGCAACTGGCGCGCAGCACTTGCACGCCAGGCAGATGGGTTGGGGAAAAACCGTCGCGGGACGCGAGCCCCTCAATCAAGGAAACCAGCGTGGCGTTGGCGTCGACGTGGCGGGTCAGCAGCATGGCAAAAAACTTCGCGAAAAAAGGGATGAGAACATCATCGCAGGTCTGGCTGCGGATGCATCCAAACACTGGGCACTCCCGGACGAATAGGCATGAGACTCGGAGCAATCGCCATGGCCGCTGATTCGGTCGACAGGGAGAATGGCCCGCCTCACTGTCCATTGCTTTTTGCGAGGTTTCTCCATGTACACCGCCATCGGTTACGCCGCCCAGTCGGCCACTACTCCCCTCGCCCCCATGTCGTTTGAGCGCCGCAGCCCGCGTGCCGATGACGTGGCTATCGAGATTCTCTACTGCGGCGTGTGCCACTCCGATATCCACCAGGCGCGCAACGAATGGGGCATTGCCGTTTACCCATTGATGCCCGGCCACGAGATCGTCGGCAAGGTCACCGCCGTCGGCGCCAGTGTTACCGCGCACAAGGTCGGTGATCTGGTCGGCGTGGGTTGCATGGTCGACTCATGCCGCCACTGCGAAGCCTGCCAATCGGACCTGGAGCAATACTGCCTCGAAGGCCCGACCATGACCTACGCCACCCCGGACCGTGTGGACGGCAGCAACACCATGGGCGGCTACTCCGACAGCATCGTGGTCAGCGAGCACTTTGTGGTGAAGATCCCGGCCAAGCTCGACCTGGCCAGCGCTGCGCCGATTCTCTGCGCGGGCATCACCACGTACTCGCCGCTCAAACACTACGGCGTCAAAGCCGGCGATAAGGTCGGGATCCTCGGCATGGGCGGCCTGGGCCATATGGGGATCAAGTTCGCCAAGGCCATGGGCGCCGAAGTGACATTGTTCACACGCTCGGCGAGCAAAGCCGAAGAAGGCCGTCGCCAGGGCGCCGACCATGTGATCGTGTCCACCGATGCCGAGCAGATGAAAGCCGCCGCCGGGCATTTCGACTTCCTGCTCGACACCATTCCGGTGCAGCACGACCTGAACCCCTACCTCGATGTACTGCGCTTTGACGGCGTGCATATCCTGGTCGGCTTGATCGAGCCGGTGGACCCGCCCGTCAATGCCGCCAAACTGGTATTGGGCCGTAAAGTGCTGGCCGGCTCGCTGATCGGCGGCATTGCCGAAACCCAGGAAGTCCTGGATTTCTGCGCCGAGCATGGGATCACCTGCGACATCGAGATGCTCGACATCCGCCAGATCAACGAGGCTTACACGCGGATGATCGCCGGTGATGTGAAGTATCGCTTCGTCATCGACATGGCGACCCTGAAGGCCTGATCAGGCCTTCGCGCCCAGTTCCGCCGAGAGCCGAGCCGCGACCTGTTTGATCACAGGGATCAGCTCGGCCATTTTCTCCAGCGGCATGTAGGGCACGGTACTGGCGATGCTGATGCCGGCGACGATTCGCCGGCTGGCATCGCGCACCGGTGCCGCGACGCAACGAATCGACGGTTCGTTGTCTTCCAGATCGAACGCATAACCGCCCACCACGTATTCATGCATGCGCTGCTCGAACTGCGCCCAGGATTGCTCGGGGTGCTTCGGCCACTGCAGGTTCTTGCCCCCCGCCGGCAAGCTGACGTGGTACAGGCGCTGCCATTCTTCCACGCCGTCATCCAACATCAGCGCCTTGCCGATGCCGGTGCGCGCCAGTGGCATGCGATGGCCCACCCGCGAGCGCATTTCCGGTCCGTTACGACCGGGGTTCTTGTGCAGGTAGAGCACCTCGTCGTATTCGCGAATCGCCAGGTGGATGGTGTCGCCGGTGAGGGCTGACAACTCGTCCAGGTAAGGCACCGCCAGGTTGACCAAGGGCAGTTCTTCGCGCGCCTGGAAGCCCAACTCGATCAGCTTCGGCCCCAGCAGGTAACCGACTTGCGGCACCACGCGCAGGTAACGCTCCTCCACCAGGCAACTGGCCAGGCGGTGCGTGGTGCTGCGGGTGGTGCCGATGCGCCGGGCGATCTCCTTGAGATCCCGCGCGCCCGCCGCCACCGCTTGCACCACGCCCAGTCCGCGCAGCAGGGTCTGGGTGCCGGTGGGGGCAGAGTCTTTGACGGGGGTGTGGGGGTTTTCCAGCATATCGGGCCTATAGGTATGAAAGCGGGGGCATTATGGCAAATACCGATCTTCAATACAGTGGATATCCAAATGTGGGAGGGGGCTTGCTCCCGATGGCGGTGCTTCAGAAGCAGATGTGCTGAATGGCACACCGCTATCGGGAGCAAGCCCCCTCCCACATTTAGTCCTCATCCGACATTTGATCAGCGTTGCTTCATGCGGTCGATGATGACGGCCAATAGCAGAATCGAACCCCGGATCACGTACTGGTAAAACGTGTCGATGTTTTTCAGGTTCATCGCATTCTCGATGATCGCCAGAATCAACACCCCGGCAATCACATGGCGGATCATGCCGATACCGCCGCTCAGCGACACCCCGCCCAGCACGCACGCCGATATCACCGTCAGCTCGAAACCCTGGCCGATCATCGGCTGGCCCGAGGTCATGCGCGAGGCCAGGATCACCCCGGCCAGGGCGCCGATCAGACCGTGCACGGCAAAGATGATGATCTTGGTACGGTCAACGTTGACCCCGGCCAGCAGCGCCGCTTCCTGGTTGCCGCCAATCGCCATGGTGTTGCGCCCATAGGTGGTGTAGTTGAGCAGCCAGCCAAAGAACACAAAGCACAACACGGTAATGATGATCGGCACCGGCACGCCCATCAGTTGGCCGTTGCCGAACACAAAAAAGCGCTCGTCCATCACCCCCACCGCCTTACCGTTGGAGAAGATGTAGGCCAGGCCGCGCACAATCTGCATGGTCGCCAGGGTGGTGATCAGCGCGTTGATGCGCAGCTTGGCGATGACAATGCCATTGATCAGCCCCACCAGCAGGCCCATGGCCAAAGCCGCTGACACGCCGAGCACTACGCTGTCGGTATCTCGAATCACGATCCCCGCCACCACGCCGGCGCAGGCAATCACCGAGCCCACCGACAAGTCGAAGTGCCCCGAGGCCAGGCAGAACAGCATGGTGCACGCAGCGATGCCCACAGTCGAAATCGCCAGGCCCAGCCCGCGCATGTTCAGCGGCGACAGGAAGTTGTCGATAAACAGCGCGCTGAGCACGAAAATGCCCAGCGCCGCCAATAGCATCACCCAGTCATCCAGGAATTTGCGCTGGTTGAAACCCGGCCAGAAGCCCTTTGCAGTTTTTACCTCAGACATACCCGTACCCTCGAATTCTTCAAGCCCGCGTACGCGGGAGTGCCAGTTGCAACAGCCGTGCTTCATCCGCCTGTTCGCGGGGTAGCTCGCCAGTGAGCGTGCCTTCGCTCATCACCAGGATGCGGTCGGAGATGCCCATGACTTCCATCAGGTCGCTGGACACCACGATCACCGCAATGCCCTGCGCCGCGAGGTTGTGAATGATCTGATAGATCTCCGACTTGGCGCCGATGTCGATACCGCGCGTGGGCTCGTCCAGCAGCAGCACTTTCATCGGCATCGACAACCAGCGGCCGAGAATGGCCTTTTGTTGGTTGCCGCCGGACAGGTACATGATTTTCTGTTCGGCGTTCGGCGTTTTCACCCTGAGCGCCTTGATCTGCGTGTCGGCGTTGCCCTTCTCCCAGTGATCGCGCAACAGCCAGCCAAATGCCGCGTGGGCGCCACGGGCACTGATGTTGATGTTCTCGGCGACACTGGCGAGGGGAATGATGCCCTCCTTTTTGCGGTCCTCAGGGCACAGCAGTACACCACCGGCGATGGCATCGCGCGGGGAGCGCAGGTGCAGGTTTTCTCCGCAGAGTTCCAGCTGCCCCGCCGTCTTGCGTTCAAGGCCGCTGAGCAGGCGCAGCAGCTCGGTACGCCCTGCGCCGACCAAGCCAAACAGGCCGAGAATCTCGCCCTTGTGCACCTGAAAACTCACCGGTTCACGCAAGCCCGGCCCGAGCAGGCCGTCGACCTTGAGCGCGACGTCGCCCTGCTGCCGTGGCCGGTAATCGTAGATGTCCTGGATATCGCGGCCGACCATGCAAGTCACCAACTGGTCGTGGGTCAATGTGCCCATGTCGTCGAAGGTGCGCACAAAGCGGCCATCCTTGAATACCGTTACCGCGTCGCAGATGCGGAACACTTCTTCCATGCGGTGCGATACGTAGAGCACCACTTTGCCTTCATCGCGCAAGCGCGTGATGATCGCCATCAACCGATCGATTTCGCGGGCAGACAAACTGCTGGTCGGCTCGTCGAAGGCAATCACATGGGCGCCACGGGACAGCGCCTTGGCGATTTCCACCAGTTGGCGCTGGCCCAGGGACAGGCGCCCGAGCTTTTCCTGGGGGTCGATTTCATCGGCCAGGCCCTTGAGACAGGCCAGCGCCTGCTGGCGCAGCAAACCGCCGTTGACCACGCCAAAGCGTGACGGCATATGCCCAAGGAACAGGTTCTCGGCCACGGTCATTTCCGGCACCAGGTGCAGCTCCTGGTGGATCACCGCGACGCCGCTGGCAATGCTGTCGGCGGCGTTCTTGAACGCCATGGTCTGCTCGCCGATCTGCAGCGTGCCACTGCTGGGGATATAGGCGCCGCCGAGGATCTTCAGCAGCGTCGACTTGCCCGCGCCGTTCTCGCCCATCAGCGCATGCACCGAGTGCGGCCGCGCTTCAAAGCTGATCTGCGCCAGGGCTTTCACACCGGGAAACTCCTTGCCGATGCCGTTGAAACGCAAGGCCGCGCCGGTCATTTCCAGAGGCCGATTTTGGTCAGTTCTTCCTGGAAGTTGGCGCGGGTGATCAAGGTCACTTCGTCCATGGCGGTGTATTTAGCCGGTTCCTTGCCGGTGGTGACCCACTCGTACATCGCCAACGCGGTGTTGTAGCCCTCGATATGCGGGCTGGGCAGCATCGAACCGAAGAAGCCGCTGTCGGCTTTCTTCAATTCGCCGATGGCGTCGGTGCCATTGATGCCGATGCCGATCACATTAGCCGCCGCGAAGCCGGCGCTTTCGGTAGCACGTACGCCGCCCAGCACGGTGTTGTCGTTCATGCCGCCGATGATCAGGTTTTTCGCGCCGCTGGGCAGCTTGACCAGCGCCGAGTTGGTGGCGTCCATGCTGCCTGGCACGTCGAGGGTTTTCAGCGCGGCGGTCAGGATATGGTCCTTGGGAATGCCGGCTTCTTCCAGGGATTTGATCGAGCCGTCGGTGCGTTTCTTGCCGGTGTCGAGTTCGTTATAGGTGTTGATCACCGCGTAGGTGTCCTTCCAGTCCCAGCCGCGTTTTTTCGCTTCGGCAGCCATGGCGGCGCCCTGCTTCTGGCCCACTTCAAACGCGGCCATGCCCAGGTACGGCACGTCCTCCATGAAGTTGCCCTTGGCATCGACGAAGCGGTCGTCCACGGCCATTACTTTCAAGCCGTTGACCTTGGCCTTGGCGACAATCGCCGGGCCCAGGGACACATCCGGCGGGCAGATCACGAAGCCCTTGGCGCCGTTGGCCGCCAGGCTGTCGATGGCCGAAAGGGTTTTCTCACCGTCGGGCACGGCGATCTTGATCACAGTGAAACCGTGCTCCTTGCCGGCTTTTTCGGCGAAGGCCCATTCAGTCTGGAACCAGGGTTCTTCGGCCTGCTTGACCAGAAAACCGATCTTCACTTCCTCAGCGGATACGAACCCACTGAACGCCATCGCAAGCGCCACAGCGCCGAGTGTTTTCTTGAACATGGACCACCTCATTGTTGTTATTGGAAAACGCTTTAGTCGTGGTACATCACCGACCGCCCGCCATCGATCATCAGGCAGGTGGCATTGATAAAGGGCGCCTCGTCGGTCGCCAGAAACAGCGCGGTCATCGCCACCTCGATGGGCTGGCCGATGCGCTTGGGCGGGTGCAGGTCGAACGCACGCTGACGCTCCGCAGAGGGGTCAGGGAACCCGTTCCAGTAGTCGACGTTGAGCTGGGTTTCGATATAGCCCGGCGCAATGGCATTCACGCGAATACCCTTGGGCGCGTATTCGATGCCAAGGGCGCGGGTAAGGCCGAGCAGGCCGTGCTTGGCGACAGGGTAAGGAAAGCAGCCGGGAATGATGTGGCTGGAATGGGTGGAAGCAATATTGATGATGTTGCCGATGCCCTGCTCGATCATGTGCGGCAGCACCGAGCGGCAACCGTACCAGGCGCCGTCAAGGTCAATGGCGAAGCAGCGGCGCCAGTCTTCGTCGGTCATTTCCAGCGGGTCGCGAAACACATTGACCCCGGCGCAGTTGACCAGCACGTCCACGCGGCCGAAGCGCTCGATGGCCACATTGACCAGCGTCTGCCATTGCTCTTTGGAGGTGATATCGACGGCCTGCGCGACAATCTCGGCGCCACGCCCGCGCCAATGGGCCGCGACTTTTTCGACTTTGTCCGCCTGGATATCCGCGATCACCAACCGCGCCTGCTGCGCCTGGAAGCAGGCGACGATTGCCTCGCCAATGCCTTGTGCGGCGCCGGTGATGATCACCACCTTGTGCTTGAGGCGCTCGCCGTAGGTCGGCTCGGGCACGGCGGGTAAGGACAACGGTTGTGCCTGCATCGCTTCACCTGTTTTATTTTTGGCAGTGAGTGCTGATGCAGGCGACTATAAACCCAGACCTTGAAATATCTCAATATATAAATTTACGTCCCATAATGTGAGCAAACACATTAAAAAACCGGCCATGAATGGCCGGCTCCGGGGCGCCCTGTCAGCCTTGGGCGAAATCCCTAAGCGCATCGCCCTCCATGCGATAGCGCACCCATTCTTCCTGGGGCTGCGCGCCGATGGATTTGTAGAAGGCAATCGCCGGCTCGTTCCAGTCCAGCACGCTCCATTCGAAGCGGCCACAGCCGTTGTCGCAGGCGATCTTGGCGAGGTGGCGCAGCAACTTCTTGCCCGCCCCGCCGCCACGTTGTTCCGGGTTGATATAAAGGTCTTCCAGGTAAAGACAGTTGCTGCCCAGCCAAGTGGAATAGCTGAAAAAGAACACCGCAAAGCCAATCGGCAAGCCGTCGCGCAAGCAGATCAGACCGTGGGCGGTGGCGCCCTCGCTGAACAGGCTGCGCTCTATATCCGCCACGCTGGCGATCACTTCGTGCCGGGCTTTTTCATACTCGGCCAGTTCCGTGATGAAGGTCAGAATCTGCGCAGCATCGCTGGGTACGGCGGGGCGAATCTCGATGGTCATGGGTGCGCCTTGGGCAAGTTCAAAGCCCACATACTAAGACGCTTTGATGACCGATTGCAGCGCATTTTCCATGTGGCGGGCACACAAAATCTTACAGGTCACGCAAGACCGTTCGTCGCCATCAAGGCACGAACCGCAATTTGGGGCTGACCAATACAGGGTAAGGACATCAATCATATGGAGACACCCTCATGAAAAATTCCAAATTGGCTGCCCTCGCTCTCACCGGCCTGTTGTCTGCAGCGTCGCTGAGCGCCATTGCCGCGACTTCGTCCACCGGCACCACGGACCCAGTCGGCTCCCCACCAAGCCCTGCCACCCAGGAATCCCAGGATTCCATGGGCACAGGCCTGGACACCAATGGCGGCGCGATCATCGACAACACCAACGGCGCCGACCCTCGCACCCAGGGTCACGATACCCAGCGTCAGGCACCTGCCGCCGTCGGTAACGGCAAAATGGGCCCTTCGGTCAATGAGCCGAAGATCAATAAAGGCGACGACTCGAATCTGCCGGGCGCACCGAAGCAACCAGCGCCTTGATGCATCCCCAGCACGATCAGCACCCGATCATTTCCCAGTGAAGAGGTACACATGAACGTCGATACAAACCTTGAAAAAGAAGTCCTCACCCGCCTGCTGCATGCCCATCCGCAAGGCTTGGGCAAGGAGGTGCTGGACAACTACCGCGGCGAAAAAGAAGTCGCCAGTGTCTTGGCGCACTTGCAGGACCGCGGGCTGATCAGGGATGGGCATGTGACCACCGACGACGCCGGTGAATATTCGTTGAACCTGCCGATCAAGTTGACCGCGTCGGGTGTAGAAGAAGCGCGCAAGCTCGAAGAACCATCCGTTCAGTGATTCATTTCTGGTCTGGCCCCGCAGCTGGGGCCAGAAGGAGTTTTAGCGATGCCTCGTGGAAGCAAAGCCAAATACACCACCGAACAGAAACGCAAGGCCGCTCATATCGAAGACAGTTATGAGCACAAGGGCGTGTCCAAGGAAGAAGCCGAAGCCCGTGCCTGGGCCACCGTCAACAAGCAGTCTGGCGGCGGCGAAAAGGCTGGATCCGGCAAACGCAAAGCACCGGCGAAGAAGGCCCAGGATCGCCAGGATTCGGCGAAGCGCGCAGCAGCCAGCCGTGAGGGACAGCCTCGCAGCAGCCGCGCGTCGCTAGGCACGCAAACCAAGGAAAGCCTGATGAAAGAAGCGCGGGCCAAGGATATTCCCGGGCGTTCGACCATGCGTAAGGATGAGTTGATCGAAGCGCTACGCAAGGCCGGTTGAAAAACACCGAACAAATGTGGGAGGGGGCTTGCTCCCGATGGCGGTGGGTCAGCCAGTTCATCTATAGCTGACCCACTGCCACGGGAGCAAGCCCCCTCCCACATTTTGATGTGTGTTTATTCAGAAACTAATGCGTCGACCTCGGCGGTGCCAGGGGAAGTTGCCGGCCCCCAGCGCATCACCGCCAACGCCGCTGCCGCATTCGCTCGACGGGCCGCCTCAACCGGTTTCAAGCCCTTTGCCAATCCGGCAATAAAGACCCCCGCATGCGCATCCCCCGCGCCATTGCTGTCCACCGCCTGCACCTTGAAACCCGGCACATGCCTGATATCGCCCACCTGCCCCACCCAGCAACCATTCGGCCCATCGCGCACCACCAACAGCGCCTCGGCCGGCAGGTGTCGACTCAACTCGGGCAACGCGGCGGCGATATCCATGGCCCCGGTGAATGCCAGGGCTTCAGGGCCGTTGCTGGTCCAGATATCGATACGCGGCAACAACGCGCGCATCAAGGCCGAGTCCGGCGCCTTGACCAGCGGGCCCGGATCGAACACCACCATCACCTTGCGCGGCAGCGCCAGCAACCAGTCGATCAGTGGCTGCGCCTTGCCTTCAAGCAGCAGGCTGTAACCACTGACATACACGTAATCGTCGGCACGCGGGACGATGCCGGCGAGGTCTTCGGCACTGAGTTCACCCTCAGCACCCAGATGGGAAATGAACGTGCGCTCGGTGGTGGCCTCGGTCAGGGCCACGCACAAACCCGTGTCCTTGCCGCTGCTCGCCGGCAGTGCCATCTCGATACCTTCGGCCTGCATCGCAGCGCGGGCCAGGTCACCAAATCGGCCGCTGCCGTGCCGCCCCAGGTAAACCACCGGCAGGCCATTGCGCCGCGCCGCAGCCATGACGTTAAAGCCGCCACCGGCTTCGAAACGGGCAGAGCTGGCCAGCACGTCGCCACCGCTCGCCGGTAACCTATCCAGGGCCATGACCAAGTCAACGATGACCTGCCCGGTGTGCAGCAATCTAGACATTAGGGCTCTCGACTAAAGCCGCACGCCGATCGGCCGCGCCGCCCAATACTGCGTACACCCCGCCGGCTACCAGGAAGGTGACGACCCAGCCGAGGCCGTTATGGCCGAGCCAGGAGTCGGACAGCGGCCCGGCAAACCAGATGTTGTCGGCGGTGGTGCCGATGGTGGTGAAGCTGAACCCGAGCACGATGGCCAACGCCCACGCGCCAAACGCGCGCCACTCCACACCGCCGCGATACCAGTAGGCGCTGCTCGAGCTGACATCCAGCAAATCCGTGGGGCTGTAGTAGTGACGGTGAATCAGGTCGACCACGAAAATCCCCACCCAGGCGGTGATCGGTACCGCCAGCAACGAGATAAAGGTAATGAACGGGCCGTAGAAGCTGTCGGCGATCAGCATGAAATAAATGGAGCCGGCAAAAATCGCCACGATGTCGACGATCACCGCATGCACACGCTTGACCTTCAAGCCCAGGGTCAGGGTGGTGAGGCCGGCGGAATACACCGACAGGTTATTCGACAACAGCAGCCCGCCGAACGCGGTGATCAGGTAGGGCACCGCCATCCAGGTCGGCAGCATGTCGCGGATTGCAATGATCGGGTCCGTGGCCGACGCCAGGTCGTTGTTACCCACCGACAGCAGGCCACCAAGGGTGATCAGCAACACCAGTGGAATGCCCGCGCCGAACGCGGCGGAGGCCACCAGGCGCACCGCCTTGACGCTGCGATGCTGGTAACGCGACATGTCGGCACCGGCGTTGGCCCAGCCGATACCGGTGCCGGCCGCCATGGTGCCGACGCCGATGATCATGGCGCTCAGCGGCGCCGGGGTGGCATTGAACACTGCGCTCCAGTCGATGGTGGCGCAGAGGAAGCCGCCCACCAGGATATTCAGGGCGCCGAACACGTAGGTCGCCCATTTCTGGATCACCAGCAAGGTGGCATGGCCCAGGCCGGAAACGGCCAGGGTCAGCAGCACGAAGAGGCCGATGAAGATCAGGGTAAGCAACGGCGCGCTTTTCGCTTCCACCGGGGAACCGAACAGGATCGAGCACAGCGACAGCAACACGAAGGCGGCCGTGGTGGTGTTGACCGTTTCCCAGCCCAGGCGCGACATCAGCGACACCAGGGTCGGCCCGATATTGCCGCGTACGCCGAAGATCGCGCGGGACAAGGTCAGGCTGGGCGCGCGGCCACGGCGACCGGCGATGGAGATGATGCCCACCACCGCGAAAGAGCCGGCAGCGCCGAGGACCGCGACGATTATCGCCTGCCAGATGGCCAGGCCACGAAACGCCACCAGCGTGGCGCCGAGCGGCAAGCCGAGGATGCTGATATTGGCCGCGAACCATACCCAGAACAGCTGCAGCGGATGCCCGTTGCACTCGCCTTCCGGGACCGGTTCGATGCCGCGCGTTTCCAATTGCCCGGCGCCTTGGCCGGAAGAGGGGCTGCTCATGTGGGGGCTCCTGATGCTTTATTGTTGTGGTTGTGGCAACGCGTCAATGACTCAACGCAACGCGAGCAGGCTTTGCACCAGCGGTTGCAGGTCCAGGCCATTCACGCGTTTGACCTGCTCGACCATCGCGTGCGGCCAGCACTGCATGCCCAGACAGGCACCGAGCATGGCGCCGAGGATCGCAGCGATGGTGTCGGTGTCGCCCCCCAGGCTCGCGGCCAGGCACAGCGCCTCGAAGGCGTTCATGTCACCCGACGCGACTTGCTGCGCGAGGGCGAACGACACCACCACCGATTCCTGGGACGCGACGGAGGTGCCGATCAATTCATAGAGCAAGTCGGCGAACAGCGCGTTGTCGCCGCTGCCGACGCTCAGGGTGCGGGCCCAACTGATGCGGGTGGCGATGCGTCCG
The DNA here is from genome assembly GCF_003852375.1 of Pseudomonas sp. R4-34-07. Taxonomy (NCBI): domain Bacteria; kingdom Pseudomonadati; phylum Pseudomonadota; class Gammaproteobacteria; order Pseudomonadales; family Pseudomonadaceae; genus Pseudomonas; species Pseudomonas sp. R4-34-07. Next base: position 4,413,118 of record NZ_CP027760.1, read on the forward strand.
CCGGCTATCCAGTGGCCGTGGTGTTCGGCCTGTTGCGCAACCTGTGTGCCGATGTTGAGCGCTTCGCCCAGGTCGACGCCGTTGATGCCGGCCGAAACCACCGCCGCGACCGCTGCCGCGCTGGCAATGCCCAGGCTGGTGTTATGGGTGACCTGGCAGGCCTGGATCACCGCCTGGATAAACCGCGCCGGGTCGCTGACATCGGCGGCGATGCCGACCGGCGTGATGCGCATGGCCGCGCCATTGGTGGTGCCGTAGCGCCCGGATTCTTCGGGAGTGTGCCCGGCGAGAATCATGTCGATCGCACGCTTGGTGGACGGCCCGAGCAAATCCTGGGAGCCCTTGGCGCGCATGGCCGCTTCCCAGTCGATCAGGCGTCGGGCGAGCACACTGGGTTCGATAATGCCGTGGCCTTCCACCAACAACTCACCGACCAGAATCGCCTGTTCGGTGTCATCGGTGATGGAACCGGCGGGCATGTTCGGCGCGATGGGTTGATCGGGGCCAGCGTCTTGCAGGGCGGTGATCGCACCGAAACGCTGCCGGACTTGCTCACGGCTCAAGGATTGGGTGGGCATGCCCAGCGCATCGCCCAGGGCCAGGCCATAGAAAGCGCCAAGCGCGCGAATTTCAGCAGTCATTTGGAAGCCCCGAATTGCAGGTGCAAACGAAAGTGCAGCGGGTCGAGCAAGCTTTCAACATGCTCCATGAAACGCTCACGACGGTCATAGGTTGTGCGCGAGGCCTTGAGAAATACCGTACCGGCCGGGCGCCCGAGCAACTGCGCGTCGTCATCGCTCAGGGCCTCGGCGCCAAGCCATTGGTCGCCTGCGGCGCCTACATAGCCATAGGCCGCCAGGGTGATGGTCAGGGAATTGTCGATCAGGCCGATGCGGGGCAGGCTTTCCAGGTCGCCGGTGGCCGGCATCAGCGAGCGTTCCAGGGACACCGCCGTACCGTCGGCCGTGCGTCGCAGGCGGTCGAGGGCAATGAAGTGTTCGCTGCCGAAACGGCTGGCCAAGTCAGGGCGCGTCACCGCTTCGAAGCGCAACACCTCGGTGCTCACCTGCGCGCCGGTGTCCGCCAGGGCCTGGGCCCAACCGTGGCGTTGGTCGAGCCCCATGCCGTCAAACGTGACGATGGAGCCGACACCGCTTTGGGTGGCGATGTAGTTGCGGCGCTTGAGCTCAGCCAGCGCTTCGCGCAGCGTGCCACGACTGACCGCAAACTCTTCGGCCAGTTGATGCTCACCGGGCAACAGGAAGCCGTCGGCAATCACCCCACCCTCGATACGGCGGATGAGTTCGTCGACGACGCGTTTTTTCTTATCGAATCGAACATGTCTAATCATGTACAAATTGATACCCGAAAGCCGACCTTCCCAGCAAGCGAATTATTGCAGGACAGTCAGAAAACCGGCCTCAGGGCTCCAGGCCAATTGGGTAAAACTCCCCGCTGCTCCATACGCCAAGCCAGTTTTGACCATTGATCGGACGGCTCACGGCCAGCTCGACCAATTGGTAGAACGCATTGCGGTGCACCAGGGCCTCGAGGTTGCTGCGCACCCGCAGGTAAGGCGCCGGTTCCTCGGTGAGCGGATCGATCACCACACGCAGCGGGTGTTCAGGGCCGGCGTCGATCTGTTCGTCGACATTGGTGGTAAACGTAAGCACCTGGCTTTCGCCCTGCCCTTGCACCTCGAGCGTGACGGCGACGAAGGGCGCGTCATCGACGCGGATGCCGACCTTCTCCACGGGTGTCACCAGGAAATAATCATCGCCATCGCGGCGGATGATGTTGGAGAACAACTTGACCATGGGTTTGCGCCCGATAGGCGTGCCCTGATAGAACCAGGTGCCGTCACGGGCGATGCGCATGTCGATATGGCCGCAGAAATCCGGGTTCCACAGATGCACCGGCGCCGGCCCTTTACCTTTGGGCAGTTGCGCCAACAGGTCGTTGGCCTTGGCGGTATCGGTCATGGGGGTCTCCTCAGGCTTACTGATCACTCATGCCCAGCAAGTTCCGGGCGTACTGGGCCAGGGGTCGGGCGATCAGATCTTGTGGCGAGTTGTCGTGGAACGTCAGTAAACCGCCACGACTGCGAATACGTGCAGTATCAATCAAATACTGGGTACTGGTCTCGATCAACATGATTTGGATCACGCCGCTGTCCAGGCCAAGGCGGTCCAGCGCTTGCTGGTCGGTCCACTCATCGGCGTTGCCGATACGGTCGTCGGCTGCCGCAAAACGGCAATACAGCAAGTAGTGAGCCCCCGCCGCGCGCGCTTCGGCCATGGCCTGCTCAAGGCCTTCAGGCTGACGGGCGCGACGCACCATGGGGAAATATTCGACGAAGCCGTTGAAGGCTTCTTCGGCTACCACGTTCGGTCGCGGATACGCGCTGCCGGGCGGGACGAAAGCGCCCTGGGCGATAAAGATAAAGGAGTCCGGCTGCACACGGACCGAGGCGGTGCGGCGCGTATCGCTGTGGTCGAGCAAGCCGGCGTCGCTCATCTGATAGCGGGTGCCTTCGGCCATATCGCTGACGGTCATGCAACCACTCAGCGCCAACGACGCCAGCAACAAAACCAGACTACGCATCCTATTCCTCCAGAAGCCGGTGACGGAAAACCGGCGAATGGGCGTGAGATGCAGAATCTGCGCCAGCTTGAATCAAATGTGGGAGGGGGCTTGCTCCCGATAGCGGTGTATCAGCCAGCTTATCTTTAGCTGACACACCGCCATCGGGAGCAAGCCCCCTCCCACAGGGGATGTGCGCTGACTGACTGGCATTCGAGCAAATCAGCCGCCAATGATCTTCATCACCGTCGCGCCGCCCGAGAACGCTACTTCCTGCTTGTCGCCCAGGGCCTTCATCAACAGCCCCTGCAACGCCGGCAGTGCCTGGTGGCGCGGCTGGTCCAGCAGGTCGCCGACGTAGTGACGGTTGCTCGACGACAGGCAGCCGTGCAACCAGCCCGTGGAGGACAGACGCAAGCGCGAGCAGGTACGGCAGAACGGCACGCTTTCATTGGCGATCACGCCAAAGAAGCCCTTGCCCGGCACTTCATAGCGCACGGCCGTGGCGTCGACAGGCGCATTGGCTTGCAGGTATTCGTGGTGTTCGCCGATCAGGCTGAGCAATTGTTGCAGGCTGACGAATTGCTGCAGGAACGCGTTGGAGTCCTTCGCCAAGTGCCCCATGCGCATCAACTCGATAAAGCGCAGCTCGTAGCCCCGCTCCAGGCAGTAATCGAGCAAGGGCATCACCTGGTCCAGGTTCTGGCCACGCAGGGGCACCATATTGACCTTGATCTTGATCCCGGCCGCGCGGGCCTGGTCCATACCGTCGAGCACCGTGGCCAGGTCGCCACCGCGGGCGATACTGCGGAAAGCGTCGGCATCCAGGGTGTCGAGGGAAACGTTGATGCGCCGGATACCCGCGTCTACCAGCAGCGGCAGCTTGCGCGCCAGCAACTGGCCGTTGGTGGTCAGGCTGATATCGCTGAGCCCCATCTGCCCCACGGCGTCCATGAAGGCTTCCAGCTTGGGACTTACCAGCGGCTCACCACCGGTAATGCGCAAGCGGTCGATGCCCGCCGCTTCGATCAGATAAGCCACGCCTCGCGCCATCGCCTGGGCCGAGAGTTCGTCCTGCGCAGCGACCAGCCGCTTGCCGTTGGGCACGCAGTAGGTACATGCGTAATTGCAGGCTGAGGTCAGGCTGATCCGCAAATTGCGAAACCGCCTGCCTTGACGATCAACGATCATGAACCACTCCGGCAGAGGATATTTCGGGCGTGCTAGAAGCTGACTTATAAATCAGCTTTTAGCAAGATCCTTGCCTGAGTATATTCCTAGGGTACTGCGCCTGGCAGTAAATCATTGAGCCATCAGCGTGATGAATGACTCAGGCAGTGGGTGCTTCGCCAGCTTTTTCCGGGCCCGGCAAGTCAGCGCTGTGCTTGCGCTTGTTGCCCATGCGCACGCCGATGTCCATCAGGAACTGAAAGAAGCCTTCCTGGTCTTCCAGCACATTGCTCCAGAACGGCGAGTGGTACAGCGCGACGGCGCCATGTACCAGGGCCCAGGCGGCGCAGTAGTGGAAATACGGCGGCACGTCTTCGAGCTTGCCTTCACTGATACGGCCCTTGATCAGCAAGGTCAGGCGTTCGAAATTCGAGGCGCGGATCTTGTGCAGTTCCTCGACCATTTCCGGCACTTGATGGCCCTTGACGACCTTTTCTTCCAGGCGGTCAAACAGGCGGTAGCGCTGCGGGTCGCGCATGCGGAACTCGAAATAGGCTCGGGACAAGGCTTCTTTGTCCTTGTCGACATCGGCCGAATGTAGCAGCTCGTTCAAGTCGCGCTCGTAGTCGAGCATCAGGCGCAGGTAAATCTCGGCCTTGGACTTGAAGTGCTTGTAGATAGTGCCTTTGCCGATACCCACGGCATCCGCGATCATCTCGACGGTGACGCTGTCTTCGCCTTGTTCGAGGAACAATTTGAGTGCGGTGTCGAGAATTTCCTGCTCACGGCGGCGAAACTCACGGACCTTACGGGGTTCTTTATGCATGAGGAAGAGGTCTGCAAAGGTCGGAATAGGGAGGGTTTCGCGCGCCATGGATACGTGGCGATACGATTTACCCGATGCGAGGGATTATCCCGACTGAACGGTCGTTGGGCAACGCCTATGTGAACCCGTTACGCACTTAACTTTCAATACGCCAACGATTTTGGCGATATCAGTCAGAAACAATACGCACCACTCGACCCGAGCATCCTGTGCAATGAGAACTCAAGCGAAGAGCGCGTATTCCAAATCTGTTTAAAAAACGACCAATCGACACTGGACTGAATCGGATAGTGATCAATACTTCAAGTGTCGGCGCGACATCTCCCCCAAGTGACGCGTCGACCTGGGTACCGACGGACTGTGTGCCCTTGTTTTACTCCTAATGGTCTTAGCCCGGATTCACCCCCCAGAACCCGGGTTTTTTTTGCCTGGGATTTGAGCGCGATCAGCAGGCCACATGGGCCAGTGGAAACAAACGCCTGAAGTTCTCAGTGGTCTGCTCGGCGAAGCGCTCGTAGGACTCACCGCGCAGCATTGCCAGATAATCCGCCACGTCACGCACATACTCGGGCAGGTTCGGCTTGCCGCGATGGGGGATCGGCGCCAGGTATGGCGAGTCGGTTTCCACCAGCAGCCGGTCGGCAGGCACCTGGCGGGCGACATCACGCAGCGCGTCGGCATTGCGAAAGGTAACGATGCCCGACAGGGAAATATAGAAGCCCAGGTCCAGGGCAGCCTTGGCCATCTCCCAATCCTCGGTAAAGCAATGCAATACACCTGCCTGGGGCAGCGCGGCTTCACGCAACAGCGCCAGGGTATCGGCGCGAGCCCCACGGGTGTGGACGATCACCGGTTTGCCGGTCTGTTGCGCGGCCTGCAGGTGCAGGCGGAACGAGGCCTGCTGCAGGTCGGCGGCTTCGGGTTCGTAGTGGTAATCCAGACCGGTTTCGCCAATGGCGACGACGCGCGGGTGATTGAGCTCGCCCAACAGCCAGTCCAGGGCCGGTGCTTCGCCGGGTTTGAGATCCAGCGGGTGGATACCCACCGAACAATCCACGTCGGCGTAGCGATCGGCGAGGGCTTTGACGTCGGCGGCGTTTTCGGCACTGACGCCGATGCACAGGAAGTGCCCTACCCCGCGCTGGCGCGCAGCCTCAAGGGCGGCGTCAAGGGAGCCGCCATGCTGAGCGAGGTCGAGTCGATCAAGGTGACAGTGGGAATCTACGAGCATGGGTCTCTACAACTTGAGTGACGGAACGTGTCTGGCCAACGATACACCCGCTGGCCACGGAAATTAACGCCGGCCGAGCAGACCGACCCACTGCACCAGCAGCGCTTCGAGCAAGAGCACGCGGTTGAGGTTGGCCTTGCCGAGCACCTTCTGGCGCTGGGCGAGGATCCAGTCCTGAATGCTCAACACCTTGTCCTGGGCACTTTTCTGCGCCAGGTATTGCACCACCTTGCGCATGTCCGGCAGGCCCAGGCCGTTTTCGTCCTGGGTCAGCTGGTAGCGCAGGATCAGGCTGGACCAGTCGCAGAACCAGTCGAACAGCAGCAACAGGGGAATGTCCTTCCACGCAGTTTCGGCCAATTGCGTGGCGGACAGTTCCTGTTTGATCAGCTTCTTCACCCCGTCCACGACCAGTGCACGTTGCTCGCGCACGCCCTGGGCTTGCAGCTTCACCGCAGCCAAAGGGGAACCGGCGGCCAGGGTCAGCAATTCAACCCGTTCTTCTGCCGAGCAGTCCGGCAGCGCCTGCGCCAGCCATTGCAGGCTCATGGCCTCGCTCGGCAACGGGCACGCCTGCTGCACGCAACGGCTGCGGATAGTCGGCAACAAGCGGCTGGAGTGATGGCTCACCAGCAATAGCACGGTGTCGCCGGACGGTTCTTCAAGGCTTTTGAGCAAGGCGTTGGCGGCGTTGATGTTCATCGCCTCCACCGGCTCGATCAGCACCACCTTGCGCCCGCCCATCTGCGCGGTTTGCACCACGAAACTGACGAGGTCACGGACCTGGTCGACCTTGATCGCTTTGTCCGCTTCCTCAGGTTCCAGCACATAGTTGTCAGGATGGCTACCCGCCTTCAGCAGCAGGCAGGATTTGCATGCGCCGCAGGCTTCCAGGCCGACCGGGCGCTGGCACAACAAGCTGACCATCAAGCGTTCGGCAAGGGCGCGCTTGCCGATGCCTGTCGGGCCGTGCAGCAAATAGGCGTGGGCGTGCTGGGCACGGCCGGCCAATTGTTGCCAGAGGCCGTCCTGCCACGGATAGGCATCAGCCACGGGCGCGCTCCAGCAGGGTGGGCAACAGCGCATCGATGGCGTGCTGCACCTGCACCAGCGGCTGAGCCGCATCGAGCAGGTGATAACGCGCAGGCTCCGCCTTGGCACGCGCGAGGAACGCAGCGCGCACAGCGTCGAAAAACCCCTGGCCTTCCAGCTCGAAACGATCCAGGCGGCCGCGTGCACTGGCGCGGGCCATCCCCACTTCCACCGGCAGGTCGAACAGCAGGGTCAGGTCTGGACGCAGAGCGCCCTGCACGAAGGTTTCCAGGGTAGCGATACGCTCCAGGCACAACCCACGACCACCGCCCTGGTAGGCGTAGGTGGAGTCAGTGAAACGGTCGCAGATCACCACGGCGCCGCGTGCCAGCGCCGGTCGGATGACCTCGGCCAGATGCTGGGCACGGGCGGCGAACACCAGCAGCAGCTCGGTGTCCGGATTCATCGGTTCATCACCCGGCGCCAGCAATACTTCACGGATGCGCTCGGCCAGCGGGGTACCGCCGGGCTCACGGGTCAACACCACTTCGATGCCCGCAGCACGCAGGCGCTCGGCCAGGTAGTCGCGGTTGGTGCTTTTGCCGGCGCCTTCCGGGCCTTCGAGGGTTATAAACAAGCCAGTCACAGGCAGTCCTTAGTCAGAGTCATTGCGGGCTTTGCGGGGCGCTGGTGTCCGGCGCAGGCTCTGCCGGTACGTCAACCGGTGGCACCGCGTCGTCCAGCGGCTTGGCCGTCGGTGCCGGGCTGGAACGGTAATCGGTGCGGCGCTTGAGCTGAAACTCACGCACGGCGGCATTATGCGCATCCAGGTCATCCGAGAAAATATGGCTGCCATCGCCACGGGCGACGAAATACAGGCTGCTGCCCGGCACCGGGTTCAGTGCGGCATGAATCGCCTCGCGGCCGACCATGGCAATGGGTGTCGGCGGCAGGCCGGCGATCATGTAGGTGTTATAGGGGTTGGCTTCCTTGAGATGGGCGCGGGTCAACTTGCCGTTGTAGCGCTCACCCAGGCCGTAGATCACCGTGGGATCGGTCTGCAACATCATGCCCATCTTCAGGCGACGCACGAACACACCGGCAATTTGCCCGCGCTCTTCGGGCACGCCGGTTTCCTTTTCCACCAGGGAGGCCATGATCAGGGCTTGATAAGGTTCTGTGTAAGGCGCATCCGCGGCGCGCCTGCTCCACTCCTGGGCCAGTACATCATCGAGGCGGTTGTAGGCTTTCTTCAGGAATTCGACATCGGTCATGCCGCGCACGAAACGGTAGGTGTCGGGAAAGAAGCGGCCTTCAGGGAATACGCCAGGATGGCCGAGCTTGTCCATCACTTCGCTGTCACTGAGGCCCGAGAGGCTCTGCACGATCTTGTCATGCTTGGCCAGGGCCGAGCGTACCTGGCGAAAGTTCCACCCCTCCACCAGGGTCAGGCTGTATTGCACCACTTCCCCACGCTGCCACAGGCCGATCAGGCCTTCGGCGGTCATGCCTGGGGTCATCCGGTATTCGCCGCTGTGCAGCGGCTGGCCCTCAAGGTTGAAACGCCAATAAAGACGCAGCCAGAAGGCACCGTCGAGCACGCCATCGGCTTCCAGACGATTGAAGGTGCCAGTGGGCGTCGCGCCTGCCGGCACATCGAGCAATTGCTCCTGGGTCAAATGCAACGGCTGTTTCAAGGCAGCGTTGTATTTCCAGGCGCAAAAGCCCGCCAGCAAAGCCGCCGAGCACACACCGATCAGCAGCAGCACAACCAGTTTTCGTATCACTCAAATATCCAATAGCGCGCGAACAATGCCTTGCAGTTTACGGGTGAGCGGGCCAACCGACCAGCTCATCCCAGCGCACTCGCGTACCGGCCAGATGCCATAAACGCTGTTGCACACAAAGACTTCGTCGGCCTGCTGCAACTGTTCGAGGCTGATGTCGGCCACAGCCACCGGGACGCCCAGCACTTGCGCCTGGGCCAGGATCTCGGCGCGCATAACGCCGGCAACGCCGCAACGCTTCAGATCAGCGGTTAGTAACAAGCCATTGCGCACCAGGAACAGGTTGCTGAACACGCCTTCAATGACACGACCGGACGTATCCAGCATCAAGCCTTCGGCATGCTCGGCATCCCGCCATTCGGCGCGGGCGATCACCTGCTCAAGGCGGTTGAGGTGTTTGAGCCCGGCCAGCAGCGGTTGTTCGGCCAAGCGGGTGACACACGCAAACAGGCGGATGCCGTCGGTTCCATGGGTTTCGGGATAAGCGGCAGGCGGACTGCCCTGCAGGATACGGCGCGCAGCGGCCTCGGGGTCGATGCCATAACCGCGCTGGCTGTCGCCACGGGTCAGGATCAACTTGAGCACGCCATCGCCAAGGGCTGTGGCATAGGCCAGCACCTCGCTACGGACCAGCCCGTGATCTGCGGCTAACCCAAGGCGCCTGCAGCCCTCATGGAGGCGCTGCAGATGACGGTCAAGCAGCACCGGCTGCCCGGCCTTGACCGCGATGGTTTCAAACACCCCATCGCCATACGCCAGGCCGCGATCTTTCAGGGGCACGCTGTCCGCTGGCTGACCGTCGACCCAGCTGTGCATCACTCGGCGAACCGGCGGAACACCAGCGAGCCGTTAGTGCCACCAAAACCAAACGAGTTGGAGATCACCACGTCGATCGGCATCGGTTGCGCTTCGTGAGGCACGAAGTTCAGGTCGCAACCTTCGTCCGGCTCATCGAGGTTGATGGTCGGCGGAGCGACCTGGTCCTTGATGGCCATGACACTGAAGATCGCCTCGACCGCGCCCGCCGCGCCCAGCAGATGGCCGGTCATGGACTTGGTGGAGCTGACGGCCAGCTTATAGGCATGCTCGCCGAACACCGACTTGATGGCCTCGGCTTCCGCCAGATCGCCGGTTGGCGTCGAAGTGCCATGGGCATTGATGTACTGCACCTGGTCGGCGTTGACCTTCGCATCGCGCAAGGCGTTGGTGATGCAACGCGCGGCACCGGCACCGTCGGCCGGTGGCGAGGTCATGTGGTAGGCGTCGCCGCTCATGCCAAAGCCGATCAGCTCGGCATAGATGGTGGCACCGCGCGCCTTGGCATGCTCCAACTCTTCCAGCACCAGGGCGCCGGCACCGTCGGACAGTACGAAACCGTCGCGGCCTTTGTCCCACGGACGGCTGGCACGGGTCGGTTCGTCGTTGCGGGTCGACAGCGCACGGGACGCGCCGAAGCCGCCCATGCCCAGGCCGCAGGCGGCCATCTCGGCGCCGCCGGCGATCATCACGTCGGCTTCATCGTAGGCGATATTGCGCGCCGCCATGCCGATGCAGTGAGTGCCCGTGGTGCACGCCGTTGCGATGGCGTAGTTAGGCCCCTGTGCGCCCAGGTGGATCGACAGGAAACCGGAAATCATATTGATGATCGAGCCCGGCACGAAGAACGGTGAAATTCGACGGGGGCCGGAATCGTGCAGCGTGCGGCTGGTTTCTTCGATATTGGTCAGGCCACCAATACCCGAACCCATGGCCACGCCGATGCGCTCACGGTTGGCGTCGGTGACCTCCAGGCCGGCATTGCGCACCGCCTGAAAACCGGCTGCCAGGCCGTACTGAATGAACAGGTCGAGCTTGCGGGATTCCTTGATCGAGAGGTATTCCTCGACATTGAAACCCTTTACCGAGCCGCCAAAACGGGTGGAATAGGCAGAAAGGTCCGTGTGTTCGATCAGACCGATACCACTGTGGCCAGCCAGAATGCCCTGCCAACTGCTTGGCACATCCGTGCCCAGTGGCGACAACATACCCATACCGGTGACTACGACGCGTCTACGCGACACAGCACTCTCCTTTTTCTAATGACGACACTTTGCTTCGCAGCGTACTTTTCGTCACCGCTTAAAGAAAAAACCGCACGCCGTTACAGCAGTGCGGTTTTTCCCTGACAGCAAGCGACGACTACAAACTATTACGCCTGGTGGGCAGTAACGTAGTCGATAGCAGCTTGAACAGTAGTGATTTTTTCAGCTTCTTCGTCCGGGATTTCGGTCTCGAATTCCTCTTCCAGAGCCATCACCAGCTCAACGGTGTCAAGGGAATCGGCACCCAGGTCTTCTACGAAGGAAGCAGTGTTGGTCACTTCTTCTTCTTTGACGCCCAGTTGCTCGGCAACGATTTTCTTGACGCGCTCTTCGATGGTGCTCATACCTTGTTTAACTCCTAATGGACAAATTCAGGCAGCTGGCCAGTGGGTAAGTGTATAGAAAGCCATTTCAGCTTTTCAACTGAAAGCTTCACCCTGTACCCGCTCTGCCACCTGCCTATAAATTAAGTTGCAGCTTTATAACGGATTTTAGACAGCTCGTATGACATATTTTTGAAGCGATCCGTCACAATTTAACTCATGTACATCCCGCCGTTCACTGGAATTGTAGCCCCAGTCACGTATGCCGCACCGTCGGATGCCAGGAAAGTGACCACATTCGCGATCTCTTGAGCCTGGCCCAGACGGCCCAGCGGAATCTGCGTCAGCAAGGCTTCACGCTGTGCTTCCGGCAGTTCGCGGGTCATATCGGTGTCGATGAACCCTGGAGCCACCGAGTTTACCGTAATCGACCGCGAACCGACTTCACGCGCCAGTGCACGGCTGAAACCTTCCAGACCGGCCTTGGCGGAGGCGTAGTTTACTTGGCCGGCGTTGCCCATGGCACCCACTACGGAGCCAATATTGATAATTCGGCCCCAACGCGCCTTGGTCATGCCGCGCAAAACGCCCTTGGACAGGCGGAACAGACTGTTCAGGTTGGTATCGACCACGTCGTACCATTCGTCGTCTTTCATGCGCATCATCAGGTTATCGCGGGTGATACCGGCATTGTTCACCAGAATCGCCGGCGCACCGAACTGAGCGGTGATCTCGGCCAGCACGGCCGCCACGGACGCATCACTGGTCACATTCAGCTCGAGGCCCGTGCCCTGCACGCCGTTTTCCTTGAGGGTCGCGGCGATACGCTCGGCGCCCGAAGCGGAAGTGGCGGTGCCGATCACAACGGCGCCCTGACGGCCCAGCTCCAGGGCGATGGCCTGGCCGATGCCACGGCTTGCGCCGGTAACCAGTGCAACTTTACCTTGCAGACTCATGCAGGCTTCTCCTAAGTACAAAATCGGGATTAAGCGTTCAGGCCAGTGCCGCGAGCGGCAGCGAAGGCTTCAGGGGTATTGAGGTTGGCAGTCGACACACCGTCGGCGCAGCGCTTGTTCAGGCCGGCCAGGACTTTGCCCGGACCGCACTCGACCAGCTCGGTGGCGCCGTTGGCGGCCAGGGTCTGCACCGATTCCACCCAGCGTACCGGCTTGTAAAGCTGCTCCAGCAGGTCGCGCTTGAGGGTGTCCAGGTCAGGGGCAACCGCCGCGCTGACGTTCTGCACCAGCGGGATCTGCGGCGCCTGCCAGTGGATGGCAGCGATAGACTCGGCAAAACGCTCGGCGGCCGGGCGCATCAGTTCGCAGTGCGACGGCACGCTGACCGGCAACGGCAGCGCACGCTTGGCGCCACGGGCCTTGCAGCCTTCGATGGCGCGTTCGACCGCCGCCTTGGCACCGGCGATGACCACTTGACCAGGGGAGTTGAAGTTGACCGCGCTGACCACTTCGCCCTGGGCCGCTTCGGCACAGGCTTCGATCACCACGGCGTCGTCCAGGCCCAGGATAGCGGCCATGCCGCCCTGCCCGGCCGGAACGGCTTCCTGCATCAATTGACCACGACGCTCGACCAGTTTGACCGCTTCAGCGAGGGTCAGGCTGCCCGCCGCGACCAGCGCGCTGTATTCGCCCAGGCTGTGGCCGGCAACGAATGCCGGGCGCGCGCCGCCTTCGGCCAGCCACAAGCGCCACAGGGCGATCGAAGCGGTCAGGATGGCCGGCTGGGTCTTATCGGTTTGATTGAGTTGCTCTTCCGGCCCCTGCTGGGTCAACGCCCACAGGTCGTAACCCAGTGCGTCGGAAGCTTCCTTGAAGGTGTCCAGGATCAGCGGGTATTGCGCGCCCAGCTCGGCCAACATGCCGAGGGACTGCGAACCCTGCCCTGGAAAGACGAATGCGAGGGATGTAGACATGTAACAAGCCCCTAATGATCTTGTCGTCGGAAAGAGGCGCCCCTACGGTGGGGGCGCACGAAACTGACAGATTGGATGGTCAATTGAACTGGCCGGTCACATTTAAGCATTCCCGGGCCAATTCGCCTAAGGCAACAGATCCTCGAGACGGCCGTGCAAACGTTGCGGCAGGTTTTCCTGAATCTCGATCACGGCCCGCGCAATGGCACTTTGAAAACCTTCCACACCGGCCGAACCGTGGCTTTTCACCACAATGCCCTGCAAACCCAGAAAACTCGCGCCATTGTGCCTGGCCGGGGCCAGGTCGGCCTGCAGACGGCGCATCAACGGCAGCGCCAGGGCGCCGACAGCACGCGACACCAGGTTCTGTTTGAACAGCGCTTCGATGCGCGTGGCGATCATGGTCGCCAGGCCTTCACTGGATTTGAGCAGGATATTGCCGACGAACCCGTCGCACACCACCACATCCGCTTCGCCCCGGTACAAACCGTCACCTTCGACAAAACCGATGTAGTTCAAGCCTCGCGCGCCCTGCAGCAACGCAGCGGCGAGCTTGACCTGCTGGTTGCCCTTGATGTCTTCGGTGCCGATGTTCAGCAAGGCTACGCGTGGCCGTACCACGCCCAGCGCTTCGGCCGCCACCGAGCCCATCACGGCGAACTGGAACAGGTGCTCGGCACTGCAGTCGACGTTCGCCCCCAGGTCCAGCAACTGGCAATAACCTTTCTGCGTCGGAATCGCCGCCACCATCGCCGGCCGGTCGATGCCCGGCAGCGTCTTGAGCACATGCCGCGACAGAGCCATCAGCGCGCCCGTATTGCCGGCACTGACACAGGCCTGCACCTTGCCATCGCGCAGCAATTGCAACGCCACGCGCATGGACGAGTCGGGCTTGCCGCGCAGGGCCGCTGCCGGCTTTTCGTCCATGGTGATGATTTCGCTGGCCGCTGTAACCGTCAGGCGCGCGCGATCCACCGCCGGATGGCTGGCAATCAGTTCTTCAAGAAGGGAGGGTTGACCGACGAGGGTCAGGTGCAGCGAGGGCGTTGCAGACAGGCTGGCAATGCAGGCCTGAACAATGCTGCGGGGACCGAAGTCCCCGCCCATTGCGTCAATCGCGATGACTTGAGCAGACAAGTGATTACTCGTCAGCGCCCTTGTCGATCACTTTACGGCCACGGTAAACGCCTTCTGGCGATACGTGGTGACGCAGGTGAATTTCACCGGTGGTTTTTTCTACAGACAGAGTGCTTGCCGTCAGGGCATCGTGCGAACGACGCATGTCACGGGCAGAGCGGGATTTTTTGTTCTGCTGAACAGCCATAATTGATTAACTCCTAAACGTTTGGGTCACGCTTTAACTGCGCCAATACACTGAACGGGTTGGACCGCGTTACCTCGTCCTCGCTCGGTTCGGGCTCGTCATCGAGACCCGCCGGCTGCTGGCATTCTTCCGGATGATGAGCAGGCACAATGGGCAAGGCGAGCAAAAGCTCCTCCTCGATCAGTGCATGCAGATCCAAAGGATCTTCGCCCAGTTCCAGCACGTCATAACCTTTCGGCAACGACTGGGTATTCGCACCCTCCTTCACCACGGCATAACTGCATTCGCTGTGGATCGGCAGGGTGACCAGCTCAAGACAACGCTGGCAAACCATCTTGACTTCGGTGTCGATAAAACTGTGGATTACCACAGACTTACGTTCATCTCGTTCAAAAACGAATTTGGCCTGGACCGCACCGACAGTGTCGGAAAGCGAGTCGCAGAGTCTCTCCAAATCGGCCAGCGGCAATTCACCTTGAAGGGAAGTGCCACGATCAGCCAATTTGCGCGGGTCAACGTGAGGTGGAATCGGGTCATTCAACATAGGCGCAGCATTATAGGGATGCACCCAGCCATGTCAAAGGAAATTCAGCCCTGTGCGTCAGCCGGTCACGCCGCTAGAATCTGCGGCTGCCTTGAGGAGACGTCCATGCTGCCTTTATTACTTGCGTCCAGCTCGGTTTATCGCCGGGAATTACTGAGCCGCCTGCACTTGCCGTTCACCTGCGGCGCACCGGATATCGATGAAAGCCATCGCCCGGATGAATCCGCCATTGCGCTGGTCAAGCGCCTGGCCGAAGAGAAAGCGCGCGCCCTCGCCGCCAGCCATCCCGGACACCTGATCATCGGTTCGGATCAGGTGGCTGCGCTTGAAGGACGGATTATCGGCAAGCCGCACACCTTCGAAAACGCCCGCGAGCAATTGCTGGCAGCCAGCGGCAAGCGTGTGAGCTTCCTCACCGGACTGGCGCTGCTCAATAGCGATACCGGGCACTGCCAGGTCGACTGCATCCCTTTTACGGTGCACATGCGCGAACTGAGCGTTGAACGCATCGAACGCTACCTGCGGGTCGAGCAGCCGTATGACTGCGCGGGCAGCTTCAAGGCCGAAGGCCTGGGCGTGAGCCTGTTCCAGAGCACCGAAGGGCCGGATGCGACCAGCCTTGTGGGCCTGCCGCTGATTCGCCTGGTAGATATGCTGCTGGCGGAAGGTGTGCAAATCCCCTAGATACACCACATTTTGTCCTGCATTTACTTTGAGCTATCAGCGCAGGGTCGGGCCCTGGAAGCCCATGTACAGGGCCAGCTTCTCAGCCACACTGGCGCCCAGTTTTTTGGAGAAGCGATCAAACGGCGATTCCTCAACCGTAAAATCCACCAACTCCTTCTCGCCAATCACATCCCGCGCCACCGAACTGGCACTGCCCAGGCCGTCGATCAAGCCCAGCGGAAGCGCTTGCTCACCCGACCACACGAGGCCGGAGAACAGCTCTGGATGGTCCTTGTCCTTGAGCCGATCGCCGCGCCCTTGCTTGACGCTGGCAATGAACTGACGATGGGTGGTATCGAGCACGCCCTGCCAGAACTGCGTTTCATCAGCCTTTTGCGGCTGGAACGGGTCGAGGAACGCCTTGTGCTCCCCCGACGTGTAGGTGCGACGCTCCACGCCCAGCTTTTCCATGGTGCCGACAAAACCGTAGCCGGCCGCCGTCACGCCAATAGAGCCGACCAGGCTGGCCTTGTCCGCATAGATCTGGTCGGCAGCGCTGGCGATGTAATAGGCACCCGAGGCCCCCAGGTCCGAGATCACCGCATAAAGCCTGATATCTGGATGCAGGGCGCGCAGACGGCGGATCTCGTCATACACATAACCCGACTGCACCGGGCTGCCACCGGGGCTATTGATGCGCAGGACCACGCCTTTGACCTTGGGGTCTTCGAACGCGGCGCGCAGGCTGCTGACGATATTGTCGGCGCTGGCGGGTTCCTTGTCGGCAATCACCCCGCGCACTTCGATCAAGGCGGTGTAGTGGCTGCCACGGGTGGCGCTTTTTTCCATGTCCATCAGCGGGCTGAACAACGCCAGCATGCCCAGCAGATACACGAAGGTCAGCAGCTTGAAGAAAATCCCCCAACGCCGTGAACGACGCTGCTCCTGCACGCTGGCCAACAAGGTCTTTTCCAGCAACTTCCAGCTTTTGTCGTCGCTGCTATCGGCCTTTTCAGGCGCTTTCCACTCGTCACTCATGCCATTAACCCCAGCAAAGACTTATTGAGCCCGACCGAGCCAGGCCTGCAGTTCAGAAAAATGATCGATCGTCAGCCTGGGCTCATATTGCTGCAAGGCTTCGGCCGCCTGGGCGCCGTAGCTGACCGCCACGCTGTCCATGCCGGCATTGCGCGCCATTATCAGGTCGAAGGACGCGTCCCCCACCATCAGTGCCTGGCGCGGCGCTACACCGCAGTGAGCCAGGATCTGCTCCAGCATCAGAGGGTGGGGTTTGCTGGCGGTTTCATCCGCGGCACGGGTGATGTCGAAATAATCGTCCCAGCCATGTGCCTTGAGCACGCGGTCAAGCCCGCGCCGGGCCTTGCCGGTGGCCACGGCGAGGTAATAGCCCTGGGCACGGAACGCCTCCAGGGACTGCCTCACACCGTCGAACAGCGGGGAAGGCTCGGCCTCCAGGGCGATGTAGTGATCCGCGTAGTGCTGTCGAAACGCGATCAGTTGCGAGTCGTCGATCTGCGGATACAGGGTGCGGATGGCCTCAGGCAAGCCCAGGCCAATGATGCCCTTGACCGCCAGGTCGCTGCACGGCTCGAAGCCGGAACGGGTCGAGGCCATGTGCATCGACTCGACAATCCGCCCTATGGAGTTGGCCAGCGTTCCATCCCAGTCGAAGATCAGCAGCTTGTAATCAAGGCGCGACACTCAAACGCTCCACGGTCTTGGCCCACATCTCGTCGACTGGCGCCTGCAACTTCAACTCACCGCCATCGGGCAGCGGCACGGTCAGCATATAGGCGTGCAGGAACAGACGCTTGCCGCCGAGGTCGCGAATTTCTTTGGAGAAATCCTCGTCACCGTATTTGGTATCACCGGCAATGCAATGGCCAGCGTGCAGGGTGTGCACGCGAATCTGGTGGGTACGCCCGGTCACCGGCTTGGCCTCGACCAGGGTGGCGAAGTCGCCGAAGCGGCGCAGCACCTTGAACAGGGTCAGGGCCTCTTTGCCCTCCTCGTCCACTTCCACCATACGTTCACCGGAGCGCAGGTTGCTTTTCTGCAACGGCGCTCGCACGCTCTTGATCGAGCTGGCCCAGTTACCTCGCACCAGCGCCATGTAGCGCTTGTCCACGCCATCGCCACGCAGGGCGGTGTGCAGGTGACGCAACATGCTGCGCTTCTTGGCGATCATCAACAGGCCGGAGGTGTCGCGGTCCAGTCGGTGGACCAGCTCCAGCTCCTTGGCATCCGGGCGCAACTGACGAAAGGCTTCGATCACGCCGAACGTCAGGCCGCTGCCGCCATGAACGGCAATGCCGCAGGGTTTGTTGATCACGATGAGTTTGTTATCTTCGAACACGATCGAGGCTTCCAGGCGCTGCAGCAGGCCCTGGGCCAGCGGCACCGGCTCGTCGCGCTCGGGCACACGCACTGGCGGCACGCGGACGATATCGCCCGCCTGCAACTTGTACTCAGGCTTGATCCGGCCTTTGTTCACGCGCACCTCGCCTTTGCGCAAGATGCGGTAAATCAGGGTCTTGGGCACGCCTTTGAGCCTGGCCAGGAGAAAATTATCGATGCGTTGGCCGGCATATTCCGGCGAGACCTCGAGCAGTTGGACGCTGGGGGTCTGGGGGGCGGTAGTCGTCATGGCGGCGATGATAACAATTTTTTATGGAATTGAAGCACTTAATCATTGCTGCTATAGTCGCGAACGCCGCCAAAAGCGGCCTGGACAGAGGACTTGCGGCAAACTGCCGGCCCTGACCATCGCAATTCATCAGGACGCGAGGCCGTCCTACGGGGCGTTCGCCACCTTGGAAGGCTTGAGATTGTAACAAGCGCAGGTGACATGAGGCCTGAAGCGAGTGCGCAAAGCAGAGTGAATACTCGCCTTGCGCGCCGATATTTACGGCCAGTTCACAAAGTGCAGTCAGTCTCGGGCCAGACCATGGCGAATGCTTCGGAAACAACGCCTGTTAAGAGCTGAGTGCGAGCGCAGTCGCCCACACCTAGTCTTGTTTAGCCATGAGCGTGGACTCCCCATTGGAGAACACGGTAAATGCCAACCCGCTGCGGATTCTGCGCGCGGCAGCACCCGAATTATCAGGGATACGTGTAGGGTGGAGATGCACAACCGTCGGACCGTGTAGCACTAGGCTTATATTTAGACGCTTCATCTCGTCCACAGTCGCCGGTTGATTCCTCCTCCTGACCTTAGCTTTTGTTGAAGTGGTGCATTTGTCACCACCGCTAACAAGCAGGACGCGTCCGTCGCGATACCCGCCCAATTGGCAGGTTTTGCTGGACACTGGAGTGGCCAACCACTCTTGACGCACCTGACACCGACCGTGAGAAGTCGTGTGTGCCGAACGCCGTTTCCGGCAGCCCGGAAACCGACGGTACAACATGAAAAGAATGCTGATTAACGCAACCCAACCCGAAGAGTTGCGTGTTGCACTGGTAGATGGCCAACGCCTCTACGACCTGGATATCGAATCCGGTGCCCGCGAGCAAAAGAAGGCCAACATCTATAAAGGCCGTATTACTCGCATCGAACCTAGCCTTGAGGCTGCCTTTGTCGATTTCGGCTCCGAGCGCCACGGCTTCCTGCCCCTCAAAGAAATCTCCCGCGAATACTTCAAGAAGGCCCCCGAAGGCCGGGTGAACATCAAGGACGTCCTGAGCGAAGGCCAGGAAGTCATCGTTCAGGTCGAGAAAGAAGAACGTGGCAACAAGGGCGCTGCCCTGACCACCTTCATCAGCCTGGCTGGCCGTTACCTGGTGCTGATGCCGAACAACCCGCGTGCCGGCGGTATTTCCCGTCGCATCGAAGGCGAAGAGCGCAACGAACTGCGTGAAGCGCTCAACGGCTTGATCGCACCGGCCGACATGGGCCTGATCGTGCGCACTGCAGGCCTGGGCCGCAGCAGCGAAGAAATGCAGTGGGACCTCGACTACCTGCTGCAACTCTGGACCGCCATCAAAGAAGCATCCCTGGATCGCTCCGCGCCCTTCCTGATCTACCAGGAAAGCAACGTGATCATCCGCGCCATCCGCGATTACCTGCGCCAGGACATCGGCGAAGTGCTGATCGACAGCGTTGAAGCCCAGGACGAAGCCCTGACCTTCATCCGCCAGGTGATGCCGCAGTACGCCAGCAAGATCAAGCTGTACGAAGACAGCGTTCCGCTGTTCAACCGTTTCCAGATCGAAAGCCAGATCGAGACCGCTTTCCAGCGCGTAGTCGAACTGCCTTCCGGCGGCTCCATCGTGATCGACCCGACCGAAGCTCTGGTGTCCATCGACATCAACTCGGCGCGCGCCACGAAGGGCAGCGACATCGAAGAAACCGCCCTGCAGACCAACCTGGAAGCGGCTGAAGAAATCGCCCGCCAACTGCGCCTGCGTGACATCGGCGGCCTGATCGTGATCGACTTCATCGACATGACCCCGGCCAAGAACCAGCGCGCCGTGGAAGAGAAAGTCCGCGAATGCCTGGAAGCTGACCGTGCCCGCGTGCAGGTCGGCCGCATCTCGCGCTTCGGCCTGCTGGAAATGTCCCGTCAGCGCCTGCGCCCATCCCTGGGTGAAAGCAGCGGCATCGTTTGCCCGCGTTGCAATGGCACCGGCATCATCCGTGACGTTGAATCGCTGTCGCTCGCGATCCTGCGCCTGATCGAAGAAGAAGCCCTGAAAGACCGCACCGCCGAAGTTCGCGCACAAGTGCCGATTCCGGTTGCCGCCTTCCTGCTCAACGAAAAGCGCAACTCGATCACCAAGATCGAACTGCGCACCCGCGCCCGTATCGTCATCCTGCCGAACGATCACCTCGAGACGCCGCACTTCGAAGTGCAGCGCCTGCGCGATGACAGCCCGGAAGCCCACAGCGGCCAGTCCAGCTACGAAATCGCTGCTGCCGCTGCCGAAGTGGAAGAAGTCCAGCCAGCCGCTGCGACCCGCACTCTGGTCCGCCAGGAAGCCGCCGTGAAGACCGCGCCGGCCCGTGCCAACGCACCGGTTCCGGTTGAAGCCGCCGCTCCGGTTGCCGCGCCGGCCGCCCTGCCTGAGCCAAGCCTGTTCAAAGGCCTGGTGAAATCCCTGGTCAGCCTGTTCGCCACCAAGGAAGAGCCCGCCGCGCCGGTTGTGGTTGAAAAAACTGCCGCCGAACGCCCTGCGCGCAACGAAGAGCGTCGCAACGGTCGTCAGCAGAGCCGTAACCGCAACGGTCGCCGCGACGAAGAGCGCAAGCCGCGCGAAGAACGTGCTCCGCGTGAAGAACGCGCGCCACGTGAAGAGCGTGCACCTCGCGAAGCCCGTGAAGAAACCCCGACCGTAGCCCGTGAAGAACGCGCACCTCGCGAGGAGCGTGCACCGCGCACTCCACGTGCCCCACGTGAAGACCGCAAGCCGCGCGGCGAGCGTGAAGAACGTGTGCGCGAACTGCGCGAGCCTCTGGACGCGGCACCTGCCGTTGCCGCAGCCGCAGCCGCAACCACCGAAGAACGCCCGGCTCGTCAGCCGCGTGAAGAACGCGCGCCACGTGAGGAACGCCAACCACGTGCTCCGCGTGAAGAGCGTCAACCGCGCGCCGAACAAGCCGCTGCCGCCAGCGAAGAAGAAGTGCTGACCGGCGAAGAGCAACTGCAGGAAGATGGCCAGGACAACGCCGAAGGCGATCGTCCACGCCGCCGCTCCCGTGGTCAGCGTCGTCGCAGCAACCGTCGTGAGCGTCAACGTGATGCCAACGGCAACGTGATCGAAGGCTCGGAAGAAGCCGGCGAGCACGCAGAAGCTGGCAACCACGAACCGACCGGTGACGAACTGGCTGCCGGCCTGGCCGTGACTGCCGCTGTGGCCAGCTCGGTCATCAGCGCACCGGCTGAAGCCCAGGCTCATGAGCAGGCTGAACGCGCTACCGCCGCTGTCGAAGATAATGCTGCTTTCGAAGAGACCGCTGCGGTAGAAGCGCCCGTTGCCGAGACTCCAGTGGTTGAAGCACCGGTGGTGGAAGCCACTACCCCAATCGAAACCCCAGTGGTTCCGGAAGTGGAAGTAGCACCGGTTCGCGACGCTCAACCCGTGACCGAAGTGGTTGCCGTTGAAGTCGCCCCGGTCGTCGAGCCTGAGCCAGTGGTTCAAGCGCCCGAGCAAGCACCGGTTGCTGAAGAAGCTGCTCCAGTGGTGCGTGAAGTTCGCGAAGAACAGACCGCCTTCCAATGGACTGCCGAACCTGCCGCTCCGGTTGAAGTGCCCGCTCCTGCCCCCGTGGTAGAAGAGGCACCCGCTCCGGTTGCAGATGTCGTAGTGGCAGAGCCGACCCCAGAGGTCGAAACTGCCCCCGTGGTTGAGCCCGCCCCAGGCGTAGAGCCTGCCCCCGTGGTTGAAGCGCCGGTAGTGGCCGAAGTCGCCGCTCCGGTGGTTGAAGCTGCACCGGCAAGCGCCCTGACTGAAAACGGCCGTGCACCAAACGACCCACGTGAAGTGCGTCGCCGCCGCAAGGAAGCCGAGGCTGCCGCTGCTGCTGCAGCGTTAGAGCAAAAGGCCTAGGAAGAAGAGCACGAGCCTAAACCCCTCGTCTGATTCCATCGGCTATTAAAAAGCCCCGCCTGAGCAATCAGGCGGGGCTTTTTTTTGCAAAAAAATCAAACACACGGCTGTTCAAAGGTGGGAGGGGGCTTGCTCCCTCCCACATCAGTCGGCGCTGAAACTCAACTGTTGCGGCACATCCACATCCCATAGCACGCCAGGATCATCCACCGGCACGCCTCGCACCTGTGCCAGTGCAAACAAAGCCTTCGCGCCCCGGTCGCCGGCCAATGCCATCAATGCAGGCCCAAATACACGGCCGAAAGCGACTGGATGCCCATACTGTCCGGCATGCACCGGCACAGTGATGCTTCCCGGATCGGCCAGCACACGCTCGATCGTCGCGGAACGAATAAACGGCATATCCCCCAGTACCACTAGCCAGCCCTCTGCCGAAGCACTGGCCGTGACAGCGGCGGCAATGCTATCGCCCATACCGGCCGATTCCAGCAGCAGGACCTTACAACCATGTGCCTCTGCCAACCGAATCACCTCAAGGCGTTCCGGTGAAGTCACCACCCAACGCTCAACAAGCGTCGCCGGAAGGTTCACCAACACCTGCTCGATAACCGCTCGCGTCACACCATCCAAACCCGTGCAATCTGCAAGCAACTTGTCTTGATCAGTCCCGGCCTCAGCACGGAAGCGACTGCCCTGCCCCGCCGCCAGCACTATTGCCGTCACTGTCACTGTGCAGCCACCGGCAGCGGCTTTTTCTGCAAGGGCGCCACGCCGTTCTTGATCGCGACGATTTCCGCCATGAGCGACAGTGCGATTTCCGCCGGCGTATGGCTGCCGATGTGCAAACCGATGGGCCCATGCAAGCGCGCGATTGCGTCCGCCGACAAGCCCAGCGCCGCCAGGTTTTCCCGACGTTTCAGCGTATTGACCCGCGAGCCCAGGGCGCCAATGTAGAACGCGCTGGAATTCAACGCCGTGAGCAAAGCCATGTCGTCCAGGCGCGGATCGTGGGTCAGGCAGACAACCGCCGTGCGTTCGTCGGTCTGGATATTCAACACCGCTTCATCGGGCATGCCCGGCACGAAGCGGCCGTGTTGTTCCTCCCAACCGTAGACAAACTCTTCGCGCGGGTCGCAGATCAGCACTTCGAAGTCGAGCAGGCGCGCCATTTCCGCGACGTAGCGCGACAGTTGCCCAGCGCCGATCAGCAGCAGGCGCCAGCGCGGCCCATAGATGGCGCGCAGGCACTGGCCGTCAAAGGTCACCACATCGGTCTTGCTCGCAGGGCTGAGGGTCACTTTGCCGGTGGCCAGGTTCAGCTCCCGCGCGACAATCTGATGATCCTCGCAGCGCGCCAGCAATTGCTCCACCCAGGCCCACTCTTCCACCCGTTCTTCGGTCAGGCGCAGGGTGCCGCCGCAGGGCAGGCCAAAACGCGCCGCCTCATCGCGAGTAACGCCGTAGGTCACCAGCTGCACGGGCGGGCCGTCGGCGGGTAAACGGCCATCCTGCAGGCGTGCGATCAAGTCGTCCTCGATGCAGCCGCCGGACACCGAGCCGATCACCACCCCGTCGCCGCGCAAGGCCAACATCGCTCCCGGTGGGCGCGGCGCGCTGCCCCACGTCTGCACCACGCTGTACAACACCACGCGTTGCCCGGCGCGGCGCCATTGCAGCACGCTGCGCAAGACATTCAGATCCACACTGTCCATCAGGCCTTCGCCTCCTGCCAACCCTGCAATTGATAGCGTACCGGCAGGTTACGGATGCGCTGGCCGGTCGCTGCGAAGATCGCGTTGCACAACGCCGGCGCAATCGGCGGTACGCCCGGTTCACCGACACCACCCAACGGCACCTCGCCGGTCGGAGTCACCAGGTGCACGGCGATCTGCCTGGGCGCCAGGGACATGCGCGCCACTTCGTACATATGAAAATTGTCCTGCTGGACCTTACCGTCCTTGAAGCTGATCTCGCCCAGCACCGCGTTGCCCAGGCCCATCACACACGCGCCCTCGAACTGCGAGCGGATGCGTTCCGGGTTGATCTGCGGGCCGCAGTCCACGGCGATATCGGCCTTGTGCACAATCAGCGTGCCGTCGTCTTTGACTTCCACCTCGATCACCGCTGCCACATAGGTGACGAAACTGTAGTGCACCGCCAGCCCCAGACCACGCCCCTTGGGCAGCTTGCGCCCCCAGCCGGCGGCCTTGGCGGCAGTTTCCAGTACGCCACGCAGGCGCGCGGTGTCGATCGGGTAACGCTCGGGGGATTCGCCGTAGTTCCACTCGTCGCTCAAGGTTTTCGGATCGATCCGGCGGTCCGGGCCGAGCAACTTGAGCTGGTACTGCAACGGGTCCTGGCCGGCCTTGTGCGCCAACTCATCGACAAAACTCTGGATGGCAAAACCGTGGGGAATGTTTGACACCGAACGGTACCAACCCACACGGGTATGCGCCGCCGCTTCAGGGTTTTCCAGGCGCACGTTGGGAATGGCGTAAGCCATATTGGTAAAGCCCATGCCCAGTTCGAATGCCGCTTCGTGGTTCATGCCCGGCGCGAACAGCGCGGTAATGCTCGGCGCTACCGTGCGGTGCAGCCAGGCGGCAGGCAGGCCGTCTTTATTCAGGCCGGCTTTGAGGTATTCGGCGGACACGGTATGAAAGTAGGAATTGTGGATATCGTCTTCACGGGTCCACTGTACGCGCACGGCTTTGCCCGGAAATTGTTTGGCCAGCACGGCGGCTTCGATGATGAAGTCCGGCTTGGATTTGCGCCCGAAGCCACCGCCCAGCAAGGTCACGTGCACCGTGACGTTATCGAAGGGCACGCCCAGGCGCTCAGCGATACGCTCGCGAGTGACTTGCGGTGCCTGGCTCGGCGCCCAGGCTTCGCACTGGCCCTTGTCGAAACGGGCGACGGCGACCATCGGCTCCATCGGCGACTGCGCCAGGTGCGGCAGGTAGTAGGCGGCCTCCAAGGTGCTGTCGGCATCGCCCATGGCCTGGTCGAGGGTGCCGGTGTTGCGCACCACTTTGCCGGGCTGGCGGGCGGCGGCCTCCAGCTCCTTGCGGTAATCGACGGAGTTGTAGCCGGCGTTGACGCCGTCGTCCCACACGATGTTCAGCGCGTCACGACCCTTGATCGCCGCCCAGGTATTGCTGGCCACCACGGCCACGCCACCGAGGGGCTGGAATTCGGAGGGGATCGGCCGGCTGTCGATTTCCAGCACCTTGATCACGCCAGGGACTTTCATCGCGGCACTGGCATCGAAGGATTTGACCTTGCCGCCATACACCTTCGGCCGTGCGATGGTGGCGTAGAGCATGCCGTCGAAATGCACGTCGGCACCGTAGACGGCGCTGCCGTTGACGATGTCGACGCCATCGATGGCCTTGACGCCTTCTTTGCCGATATAGCGAAATTCCGTCGGCTGCTTGAGCCGCAGGCTGTCGCGTGCGGGAACGGCCAGCGCACCGGCCGCGGTGGCCAACTCGCCATAGCCCAGCTCACGACCGCTCGGTTGGTGGATCACCTTATGCAATTGCGCACGGCACTCGCTGACCGGGACCTTCCACTGCTCGGCAGCGGCCTGCTCCAGCATCGCCCGCACACTAGCGCCGCAACGCCGCATCGGCTCGTACCAATGGCGCATGCTGCGCGAGCCGTCGGTGTCCTGGTTGCCATAACGCACCTCATCACCCGGCGCTTGCTGGACCTTCACCTTGGCCCAATCGGCCTCCAGCTCATCGGCCACCACCAGGCTGAGGCTGGTGCGCACGCCCTGGCCCATCTCCGAACGGTTGCAGACCACGGTCACCGTGCCGTCGGTGGCGATGCTGACGTAGACCTTGGGGTCGTCGATCAGCCCATGGGGCATTGCATCGCCGCCATATTGCTTGACCGCATCAGCCGCGAAGGCGTCAGGCAGGCCCCAGCTGGCAGCGATCACCAGCACACCGGTGGCCCCCGCGCCTTTGAGAAAGCCGCGACGACTGAGGTTATTCAGCACGAAATCAGCGGGTAACCGGCTCATGCCTTGGCCCCCAGGTGCGTGGCCGCCTGACGGATCGCGGTCTTGATCCGGTTGTAGGTGCCGCAGCGGCAGATGTTGCCGACCATGGCCTCTTCGATCTGTTCGTCACTGGGATTGGGGTGGGTTTTCAGCAACGCGGTGGCCGACATGATCTGCCCGCCCTGGCAATAGCCGCATTGGGCCACGGCGGTGTCGAGCCAGGCTTGCTGCACCACCTGGCCGACAGGATCGGTGTGCAGGTTGTCGATGGTGCTGATGGCCTGGCCTTTGACCGCGCCGATCGGGGTGATGCAACTGCGCGCGGGCGAACCGTCGATGTGAATGGTGCAGGCGCCGCACAGGCCCATGCCGCAACCGAACTTGGTGCCGTTGTAGCCCGCCACATCGCGAATCGCCCACAACAGCGGCATATCCTCGGTGACGTCCAGTTGATGGTCTTGGCCGTTGAGTTTCAGGGTAATCATGGGCACGCCCGCCTGTTCATTGCATGGTTAGGGGCGAGCAATCTGTTGCAAGAGGTCACGCGGTTCGGTGCGCACAGATTGGCTCAGGCTGAGGAGGCTCTCTTGTGAAGACAGGTCTTCACCGGGCCTTTGGTGGAGCATCCACGTAATGTAAACCAAAACGCTCGAAAGTCACCGCGCGCAAACGCAAACGCCCCGAACGGGTCGGGGCGTTTGCGGATAACCGAGCGGCGCAGGTTCACGCCATCAGCGGCTTACTTGATGACAGGCGCAGGGCCTTCGGCCACGCCCAGGTCGTCTTCCTGGCGGGTGTCGGAGATACCAGTACCGCCGGACGCCAGTTCGCTTTGCAGCTTGTCGGTGTCCAGTTCCTTGACCCACTTGGCTACAACGAGGGTGGCCACTGCGTTACCCACCAGGTTGGTCAGCGCACGGGCTTCGGACATGAAGCGGTCGATACCCAGGATCAGCGCCAGGCCGGCAACCGGCAAGTGGCCGACGGCCGACAGGGTGGCAGCCAGTACGATGAAACCACTGCCCGTCACACCCGCAGCGCCCTTGGAGGACAGCAGCAGCACCAGCAGCAGGGTGATCTGGTGAGTGATGTCCATGTGCGTGTCGGTCGCCTGGGCGATGAACACGGCGGCCATGGTCAGGTAGATCGAGGTACCGTCAAGGTTGAACGAGTAGCCGGTTGGGATCACCAGGCCGACCACGGATTTCTTCGCGCCCAGACGCTCCATCTTGATCAGCATGCGTGGCAGTGCGGATTCGGAAGACGACGTGCCCAGCACGATCAGCAGCTCTTCACGGATGTAGCGGATCAGCTTGATCACGCTGAAACCGTGGGCGCGGCAGATAGCGCCGAGCACCACCAGCACGAACAGCAGGCAGGTGATGTAGAAGCAGATCATCAACTGGCCCAACTGCACCAGGGAACCCACACCGTAGGCGCCGATGGTGAATGCCATGGCGCCCAGGGCACCGATTGGCGCGAGCTTCATGATCATGTTGATGATGTTGAACATCACGTGGGCGAAGCGATCGATGAAGTCCAGTACCGGCTTGCCGTAGGCACCCAGGCGGTGCAGGGCGAAACCGAAGATCACCGAGAACATCAGCACTTGCAGGATGTCGCCGTTGGCGAAGGCGCCGACGATGGTGTTAGGGATCACATTGAGGATAAAGCCGACGATGCTCTGGTCTTTACCGGCCGTCACGTAGGCGGCGACTTTGGAAGCGTCCAGGGTTGCCACGTCGATGTGCATGCCGGCGCCCGGTTGCACGACGTTGACCACGATCAGGCCGATCAGCAACGCGATGGTGGAAACCACTTCGAAGTACAGCAACGCATAGCCGCCGGTCTTGCCGACCGATTTCATGCTTTGCATGCCAGCGATGCCGCTGACCACGGTGCAGAAGATGATCGGGGCGATGACCATTTTGATCAGCTTGATAAAGCCGTCACCCAGTGGCTTGAGGGCCACGCCGGTCTGCGGGTAGAAGTGACCAAGCAAAATACCGATAACGATTGCAACGATCACCTGGAAATACAGGGATTTGTAGATTGGCTGACGAGTCGTCATTGCAAAGTTCCTCAATCGTCCCGTGTGGCAAATATCCGCCATTGCCCACGACACTTGAATTGCGAACCCTCCTGCACTGGAGGGATTTGTTGTTTGCGAGACCTGTAGGAACAAGCCTGCGCTGTCATCCTTACTGCAAACGGCGCGCCACTTTACGCTAAACACCCTGAAGGCCTTTAGGCATCAGGCCCGAAGGTCTACCGGGGCCCGCTCTGGACACGAGCCAGGTGGCGGATTTCCGCCTAGCTGCCCAATGACGTCCTGCAATTTGGCGGATATCCGCCTTGTCGCGTCGTCGGGTGATGACTACCATCGCCACTCCCATGGACGAGGCCCTGTCATGCGTGAACGCACCATCGCCAGTCACTTCGCCCGCGCCGCCCTGGAGGGCGCGCGTCGGGGCGGTTACGACTACTCGGGCCTGTTGCAGCAGGCGGGCATCACCCCCGAACTGCTGAGCGAACCCCGTGCGCGTATCGCTCCGGAGCAATTTACCCGGTTGCTGCAAATGCTCTGGCTGGCGCTGGATGACGAATACCTGGGTTTCGCCGACGGGCCAAGCAAGCGCGGCACCTTTGCCATGATGTGCCATGCGCTGATTCATTGCCGCACGCTGGAGAAGGCGCTGGAACGCGGCTTATTGTTTTATAGCCTATTCCCACACGGCCCGCGCTGGCAGCTGACACGGGAAGGCGACATGGCCCGCTTGAGCCTGGACGACTCGCAACTCTGGGACCCGGACCACTTTCTCAGCGAATGCCTGCTGGTGATCTGGCATCGCCTGGGCAGTTGGCTGATCGGCCAGCGCATCCGGTTGCACCAGACCACGTTCAGCTACCCGATGCCGCCACACGCCAATGAATATGACCTGTTGTTCCCCTGCCCCCTGGTATTCGGTGCACCGAACAGCAGTCTGGTGTTCCCCGCCCGCTACTTGAGCCTGCCGCTGTTGCAGGACGAGCGCACCCTCAAGCACTTTCTCGAGCGCTCCCCCGCCGACCTGTTGTCACGCCCGGATGAAGGCGACAGCTTGAGCAGCCAGTTGCGCCGCCTGTTGAGCCGCGACCGCACGCCCTGGCCAGACCTGGAAGCCGTTGCCCAGCACTTGCATATCAGCCCACAGACCCTGCGTCGGCATTTGCGCGAAGAAGGCAGCAGTTTTCAGGCACTCAAGGACGAGCTGCGGCGGGACATCGCCATCTACCATTTGGGGCGAGCGGATTTGTCATTACAAGAGATCGCCGAACAACTGGGCTTCTCCGAGCCGTCGGCGTTTCATCGGGCGTTCAAGAAGTGGACGGGGCTGACGCCGGGGGCCTATCGGGCGCAGGAGAGTTAGAAGAGTGTTGTGGCAGAGGGCCTCATCGGGGGCTTGCCCTAATGCCAGTCAGTTAAGGCTTTTTGTAGGAACGAGGCGGGCGGCTAGCCCTTGCTCGCGAAAAACTCACAGGCACCGCGTTCATTCAGAAAGCACGCGTTATCGTTGACGTTTTTCGCGAGCAAGCTCGCTCCTACTGACGGTGGTGTACGCTTAACTGACTGGCATTAGGGCTTGCCCAGTCACTACCGATCACACGGCCGGAAAATGAATCCTGAACGCAGCGCCACCCAGCGCCGAATCACCCAGGGTCAGTCGTGCGTGATAGCTTTCAATGATGTCCTTGACCACCGCCAGCCCGATCCCCTGCCCTGGATGCTGACGGTCGAGCCGCTCGCCCCGCTGCAGAATCCGCGCGCGCTGATCCGGTGGTACGCCGGGGCCGTCGTCTTCGATGCACAACTCAATGCCTTCAAGGTTTTCCACCAGGCTGATGCGCACTTCGCTCAGGCATAGGCGATAGGCATTTTCCAGCAGGTTGCCGAGCATTTCGAGCAGGGCGCCTTTCTCGATGGGCACGTCGCACTCATCGGGCAGCTCGAGGGAGACGGTGACGCGTTTGTCCCGGTAAACCTTGTCCAACGTGTCGCACAGGCTTTGCAGCACCGGTTCCAGGCGGACCTGGTGGCGTACCAGGCCGCTCTTGCGCAGGCTGGCGCGCTGCAATTGATAGCCGATCTGCTGGCTCATGCGCTCGATCTGCGATTGCAGCACCCAGGCCTGGCTGCGTTCTTCGGGGCGCTGGGCCATGTCTTCGCTGACCCCCTGCAGTACCGCCAGCGGGGTTTTCAGGCTATGGGCCAAGTCATCCAGAGAGTCGCGGTAGCGCGCACGCTGCTCGCGTTCGCTGTGCAGCAAACGGTTGAGGGAACCGGTGAGGCGCAGCAGTTCCCGGGGATGTTCTTCGCTGAGGCTCTCGCGGGTGCCGCCTTCGATCTGGTCCAGTTCCTGGCTCAGCCGCCGCAAGGCCTGCAGGCCCCAGGTCAGGCCAAGCCACAGCAACGTCAGCAGCACCAGCAACGCCGCGCCGAACCCCAGGTAGAGATTCTCGCGCAGGCCTTCGAGGGTCAATTGGTACTCGCGCACCGGTTGCAGGGCGACGATGCTGAAGGCCGCACTTTTGCCGCCCAGCAACCGGACCTCGACGTCGTAGACAAAAAATTCCTGGCCGTTGGCCTCGCGAATGCGCGCAAATTCGTTGCCGCGTCCATCGTAGCGCGGCTTGTAGTTGATGTTTTCTTCCTGGGTCGCCCGCGAACGCCACACCAGGTGGCCTTCACGGTCGTAGATATAGCCGAGCAGGCGGCTGTCGGTCAGATTGAAGCGCTCATCGGGCAGCTGCGCCGGCATCAGCAGCCGGTTATTTTCCACGCGCGCCGCAGAGATCAAGGTGGTTACATCTGACGCCAGGCGTTGCTCGATAGAATCCTGCAACGCCAGGCTGAACGCGCCTTGCATGGCGGGCAGCAAGCCCAGCATGAACAGCACCGCCAGGGTGGCGGCGGCCAGCATCAGGCGCACGCGTAGCGAGCGAATCAACGGCAGCGCTCATTGAACAGGTAGCCCAGGCCCCGCACGGTGTCGATCGGCTTGAACCCGGCCGGCCCTTCCAGCTTGCGGCGCAGGCGACCGACCAGTACTTCGATGACGTTCGGGTCGCGCTCGTCGTCATCGGGATACAGCTGCTCCATCAAGCGGTCCTTGGCCACCACTTGTTGATGATGGCGCATCAGGTACTCGAGGATCCGGTACTCATAGGCGGTCAGCGCCAGCGGCTGCTCATCCAGCGAGGCTTGCTTGCGATTGAGGTCCAGCAGCAGTGGGCCGGCAACGATGGTGGATTGGGTAAAGCCGCTGGAGCGGCGCAGCAAGGCGTTCATCCGCGCCTCCAGCTCTTCGAACTGGAACGGTTTGACCACATAGTCGTCGGCACCGGCAGCCAGGCCTTCGACTTTGTCCTGCCAGTTGCCACGGGCGGTAAGAATGAGGATCGGAAAGGTCTTGGCCTGGGTGCGCAGTTGCCGGATCAGGTCCAGGCCGCCCATGCCGGGCAGGCCCAGGTCGATGATCGCCAGGTCATGATTGAATTGGCCGGTCTGGTACAGGGCTTCCTCGGCATTGGCCACAGCCTCGACGACGTGGCCGCTGTCGGTCAGGCGGGTAAACAGGTGATGACGCAACAGCGCCTCATCTTCCACCACCAGCAATTTCATAAGGCTCTCCAAGGCAATTCAACAGTCCGACCGAGGCATATCATAGCGGCCCTGCAGGTCTTGCGGGCGCAGTTTAATGCCATTGTAGTGGCCCGACTCAAGCGCGTAGCCGGTGCGGTAGCCCGGTTTTGGGGCGCCAGCGCTCAGCGACTGGCCCCACGGGGCGGCCTGAATGCTCACCTCTTCGAAGCTGACCCGCTGGATCAGGTTGCTGGATTTCCTGTTCTTCTCGCGGCCAAAGCCGGCAAAGCTGCTATCGCTGGCTTGCACGCCGGCGGTGGCACTGAGCATGGTCAACGCCAACATCAGCTTCTTGATCGCAGTCATGGTCGTTACCTCGTACGCATTCAGGCTGTGACGTCCAGACTACGCAAGCGCCCCTGAACTCCCCCTGAACAGGCTTTGAACCTGGCCTTGACCGCAACGGGCTATGCACTGGCGCGCCAACTCGGCAAAATGTCGCGCATGATGCCCCTACCCGCCTGTTGTACCCCACTCGATGCCCATTGGCCGCTGCCTGCGCCCTTGCCTGGCACCGTATTCTTGAGCACGCGTTTCGACCCGGCCTTATTGAACCCCGGGGATTTTCAGCGCAGCGCCGTGCCGCCACCGGCGAGCATCCAGCGCTCGGTGGCCAAGCGCCAGGCGGAATTCCTCGCCGGCCGCCTGTGCGCCCGTGAAGCGTTGCAACGACTGGATAATCTCGACTGCATCCCGGCCATCGGTGAGGACCGCGCGCCGATCTGGCCAGGGCATATCAGTGGCTCCATTACCCACAGCACCGGGCACGCCGCAGCAATTGTCGGGCATAAGGCGCAATGGCGAGGGCTGGGGATGGACCTGGAGAACCTGCTGGCGCTGGAACGGGCGGAACGCCTGGCGGGGGAAATTCTCACCGTGGATGAACTGCAGCGCATGGCGGCCCTGCCCCGTGAGCAAATCGCCTTGCTGGTGACACTCACGTTTTCGGCCAAGGAGAGTCTGTTCAAGGCGCTCTACCCGATCGTGCAGAAGCGCTTCTATTTTGAGCATGCCGAGGTGGTGGAGTGGTCACTGGCGGGGCAGGTGCGGCTGCGGTTGCTGACGGACCTGTCCAGTGAGTGGTGTCATGGCAAGGAGCTGGTTGGGCAGTTTGCGGTGGAGGGGGAGCAGTTGTTGAGCCTGGTGGCTGTCGGCATTTGATAGGCCGCCATCGGGGGCAAGCCCCCTCCCACATTTGGAATGCATGGCAATATCAGGGTTTCTCCTGATCCCTGGGCCAGCTCAGACTGAAACACGCGCCGCCCAGGTTATTGCTCTTGCTGATCAGCGCCCGCCCGCCATGCCAATGGATAATCCGCCGCACAATCGACAGGCCCAGGCCATGCCCGCCCGAGGCGCGGGTGCGGCTGTCGTCCAGGCGCAGGAACGGTGTGAAGATGCGTTCCCAGGCGCTTTCCGGCACGCCGGGGCCATCGTCTTCCACGTCGATACGGCAACGCACCTGCCCTACCTGATAACTGATCAGCACCTGGCCCTTGGCGTGGCGCATGGCGTTACTCACCAGGTTCTGCAGCGCGCGATGCAGGTAGCGGGGTTCGGCATCGACCCAGGCATCCTGCCAATGCGCCGATGACAGGCAGGTACCCCGGCTGACGCTGACCTGCGGGCGCAGTGGCGACAATTCGCCGATCACCTGATCGAGCAATGCATCGAGGTCGACGCGCTGGAAGTTCAACGCCGGCGCGCCCTGCTCCAGGCGCGCATAAGTGAGCATTTCATCCACCAGGCCATCGAGGTCCTGGATATCCCCGTCCATGCCCTCCAGGTATTTGCGCCGCGCCTCGGCTGTGGTGGCATCGCCCAGCATCTCCAGGCCGAAGCGCAGGCGCGCTACCGGCGTGCGCAGTTCGTGGGACACCGCACGCACCAGTTCACGCTGAATCGCCAGCAATTGTTGCAGGTGCTCGGCCATGCCATTGAACGCGGACGCGAGCCGCCCCACCGAATCGGCGCCACGGGCCGGTACGCGAACTTCCAGATTGCCCTTGGCGATCCGCGTGGCCGCCGCCTCCAGCCCCTTGAGCCGGCGCTCGAGCTGACGCACCAACAGGTAGACGATCAAACCGATCAGGGTCAGGCCGATCAGGGCGATCAGGACCAGCCATTGCGCCGGGTACGGGTTCATTTGATACAGCGGGCCGATCTCCAGCACCCACGGCGTGCCGACCATGCCGGCGAACACGCGGATCGAATCACCGCCCTTGCCCAGCGCCATCACCGTATCGCCTTCCGCCACGCGACGGCGCTGGTCGTCGTCCATATCGGCCTGGTCGAGGGCCATCAGATGCATCTCGAACCCAAAGCCCTTGGCCTGCTTGAGATCAGCCAAACGTTGCGGCTGCTCGGCCACCGGGAACCGCACCAGTTCGTCGGCCAGCAGGTAGATCGTGGCGCGGGCCAATTGCTCGCTGATTTGCTGCACTTCGCCGGTGAGCACCAATTGCTCCGGTTCGCTGACCAGGCGCACTACGCGCGCGGCATGAGGCCCGGTCTGTTCCACCAGGACCTGGCCACGTTGCAGACGCTTGCGCTGGCTCAGGTCCAGTTGTGCGTCGGTGAAGGTGCGCAACTGCAGCGGGATGCCCAGCAATCGTTCCCACACCGCCAACGCGCGCTGGCGCTCGAGGGCGCTCATGGGCTGCAGGTTGTCGCCCATCAGCGCAAAGGTGCCGTGTGCCAGGCGTTCGCGGTATTGGTCGCTGCGCACATCGTTGAGCAAGTGCAGCGCCAGTACGCCCAGCAGCGCGACCAGGATCAGCGCGGCGCACATGCCGCCGTAGATGCGCAGGAAGATCGAGTTCACAGGGGCATATCGGCGGCGGCTTCAGGCACGAACAGGTAGCCTTTGCTGCGGATGGTCTTGATCAGGCGCGGGTGGATCGGGTCATCGCCGATCTTCGGTCGAATACGTGAGATGCGCACATCAATCGAGCGATCCTGGCCGTCGTAGCCAACGCCGCGCAGGGCAATGAAGATTTCTTCGCGCGAGAGGATGCGCCCGGCATTCGCCACCAACAACCACAGCAGGTCGAACTCGGCACTGGTCAGTTCGATACCCTTTTGGTGCAACCAGGCCTCGCGCAAGGCGTTGTCCACCACCAGCGGGCCGAATTGCAGGCGGCGCTGGTTTTCCACCACAACCGGTAACGCCGGCTCGCTGCGCCGCAGCAGGGCCTGGATGCGTGCCAGCAACAGGCGCGGGCGCACGGGTTTGCACACGTAGTCGTCGGCGCCCAGGTCCAGGCCGAGCACCTGGTCCACCTCATCGGTACGCGCCGTCAGCATCAGGATCACGCCCTCATAGCGCTCGCGCACCTTGCGGCAGATGCTCAGGCCGTCTTCGCCCGGCAGCATCAGGTCGAGGATCACCAGGTCCGGCTGTTCGGCGACGATGCGCGCTGCGGCCTGGGCGCCGTCGTTCTCCACCGACACCCGCAGGCCGTTGCTCTCCAGGTATTCGCGAGTCAGCTCGGCCAGCCGCTCGTCGTCCTCGACAATCAATATCTGCCAGGGTTCTTGCTCCACGCGGTGTCCTCATTGTTATAAGAAATGCTGATGGTCGACACGGTCGAGGCATACCCTGGTTGTCATGTATTGAGGGCATAACGAGGGTCGATTGTAGCCACGGGCCAACCCCTGAACACAAGCCTGGAA
This sequence comes from Pseudomonas sp. R4-34-07, assembly GCF_003852375.1. Lineage (NCBI taxonomy): Bacteria > Pseudomonadati > Pseudomonadota > Gammaproteobacteria > Pseudomonadales > Pseudomonadaceae > Pseudomonas > Pseudomonas sp. R4-34-07. The sequence continues at coordinate 4,448,552 of NZ_CP027760.1, forward strand.
ATCCATTCGGTCATGGCGTTTTTTTGTGATAGGGTTCGCGCCCTCAAAAATCCAACCGACAGTTTTTGCCTGGAAATATTCAGTGACAGGCGGCGTAATCCAGCAGTACTGCGGCCTACACGGGCGTTCCATGATTCATACACATTTTACCCACAGCGTTATCCACAGGTAGTGCGTTGCTAAGCCCCCGAAAACGCATTATCTTGTACCTCGGCACTTCCAGAGACCCTACATGTAGGGTTTTGGAAATAAGCGCCCAACCACATAAGCAGCTCGAAATTCAAGCGCTTTATTGCTGGCACAGCGTGGAACCAACCGATTATCAGTAGACCAAACCGCTCACGCGGATGGCAGCTGTTTTTCATCCAAGTCATGGAAAACGGTACGGGTGTTGCAGGAAAGCCTGGCACTCGCAATCAAATATAGAACGTGGAGACAACCCCCCATGCAAACCGACACAACTCGCGAGAACCCGCAGGGCTCCGTGCCGCAGGCCGCTGATTCGAATCTGGATCTGGCCGCCACTGCACCTGGCCAATTGCGCGTGATCAAGCGTAACGGCACTGTCGTTCCTTACACCGATGACAAAATCACCGTCGCCATCACCAAAGCGTTTCTTGCAGTTGAAGGCGGCACCGCTGCCGCCTCGTCGCGCATCCACGACACTGTTGCACGCCTGACCGAACAAGTGACCGCGACCTTCAAGCGCCGCATGCCATCGGGCGGCACTATCCACATCGAAGAAATCCAGGACCAGGTCGAACTGGCCCTGATGCGTGCCGGCGAGCAGAAAGTTGCCCGTGACTACGTGATCTACCGTGACTCCCGCGCCAAGGAACGTGCCGTGCACGCGCCGGCCGCCGAATCCGTCCAGGCGCATCCTTCGATCCGCATCACCCTGGCCGATGGCAGCTTTGCGCCGCTGGACCTGGGCCGCCTCAACACCATCATCACCGAAGCCTGCGAAGGCCTGGAAGAAGTCGATGGTGACCTGATCCAGCGCGAAACCCTGAAGAACCTGTACGACGGCGTGGCCCTGACCGACGTCAACACCGCCCTGGTGATGACTGCCCGTACCCTGGTCGAGCGTGAGCCGAACTACTCGTTCGTCACCGCGCGCCTGCTGATGGACACCCTGCGCGCCGAAGGCCTGGGTTTCCTGGGCGTGGCCGACAGCGCCACCCACCACGAGATGGCTGACCTGTACGCCAAGGCGCTGCCCGCCTACATCGCCAAGGGTATTGAATTCGAATTGCTGAACCCGATCCTGGCCACCTTCGACCTGGAAAAACTCGGCAAGGCGATCAACCACGAGCGCGACCAGCAGTTCACCTACCTGGGCCTGCAAACCCTGTACGACCGTTACTTCATCCACAAGGACGGGATCCGTTTCGAACTGCCGCAAGTGTTCTTCATGCGCGTGGCCATGGGCCTGGCGATCGAAGAGAAGCACAAAGAAGACCGTGCGATCGAGTTCTACAACCTGTTGTCGTCCTTCGACTACATGTCGTCCACGCCGACCCTGTTCAACGCCGGTACCCTGCGTCCACAGCTGTCGAGCTGCTACCTGACCACCGTGCCGGATGACCTGTCGGGCATCTACCACGCGATCCACGACAACGCCATGCTGTCCAAATTCGCTGGTGGCCTGGGTAACGACTGGACGCCGGTTCGTGCACTGGGTTCGTACATCAAGGGCACCAATGGTAAATCCCAGGGCGTCGTGCCGTTCCTCAAAGTAGTGAACGATACCGCCGTAGCCGTAAACCAGGGCGGCAAGCGCAAAGGCGCTGTGTGTGCCTACCTGGAAACCTGGCACATGGACATTGAAGAATTCATCGAGTTGCGCAAGAACACCGGTGATGATCGTCGTCGTACCCACGACATGAACACCGCCAACTGGATCCCTGACCTGTTCATGAAGCGTGTCTTCGATGACGGCAAGTGGACCCTGTTCTCGCCCTCCGAAGTGCCGGACCTGCACGACCTGACCGGCAAGGCCTTCGAAGAGCGCTACGAGTACTACGAAGCCCTCACCGAGTACCCAGGCAAGGTCAAGCTGTTCAAGACCATCCAGGCCAAAGACCTGTGGCGCAAAATGCTGTCCATGCTGTTCGAAACCGGCCACCCATGGCTGACCTTCAAAGACCCGTGCAACCTGCGCAGCCCGCAGCAGCACGTCGGCGTGGTGCATAGCTCAAACCTGTGCACCGAGATCACCTTGAACACCAACAAGGACGAGATCGCCGTTTGCAACCTGGGCTCGATCAACCTGCCGAACCACATCGTCAACGGCAAGCTGGACACCGTAAAGCTTGCGCGCACCGTCAACACCGCCGTACGCATGCTCGATAACGTGATCGACATCAACTACTACTCGGTGCCACAGGCGCAGAACTCCAACTTCAAGCACCGTCCAGTGGGCCTCGGCATCATGGGCTTCCAGGACGCTTTGTATCTGCAGCATATTCCTTACGGTTCGGATGCTGCCGTCGAGTTCGCCGACAAGTCCATGGAAGCGGTCAGCTACTACGCGATCCAGGCGTCCTGCGACCTGGCCGACGAGCGCGGCGCCTACGAGACGTTCCAGGGTTCGCTGTGGTCCAAGGGCATCCTGCCGCTGGATTCGCAACAGATCCTGATCGAACAGCGTGGCCAGAAGTACATCGACGTTGACCTGGAAGAATCCCTGGACTGGGCGCCGGTACGTGCCCGTGTGCAGAAAGGTATTCGTAACTCCAACATCATGGCCATCGCACCGACCGCGACCATCGCCAACATCACTGGCGTGTCGCAGTCGATCGAACCGACCTACCAGAACCTGTATGTGAAATCGAACCTGTCGGGCGAATTCACCGTGATCAACCCGTACCTGGTCCGCGACCTGAAAGCCCGCGGCCTGTGGGACTCGGTGATGATCAACGACCTGAAGTACTACGACGGTTCGGTGCAACAGATCGAGCGCATCCCGCAAGAGCTCAAAGAGCTCTACGCCACTGCGTTCGAAGTGGACACCAAGTGGATCGTTGACGCCGCCAGCCGTCGTCAGAAGTGGATCGACCAGGCGCAGTCCCTGAACCTCTACATCGCCGGTGCTTCGGGCAAGAAACTCGACGTGACCTACCGCATGGCTTGGTACCGTGGCTTGAAAACCACTTACTACCTCCGTGCCCTGGCCGCGACCAGCACCGAGAAGTCGACCATCAACACCGGTAAGCTGAACGCGGTTTCCAGCGGCAACCATGGTGACGATTCGGTACTCGCTGCGCCAGCCGGCCCGGCACCAGTGCCGAAGGCTTGTGCGATTGACGAGCCGGATTGTGAGGCTTGCCAATAAGCTGAGCACGCCCTGGGTTTGACCCCAAGGCTGAAAAGCCCTCGATAGGCCTCTGGTGTATCGGGGGCTTTCTTTTGCCTGGTGAAACGTTCGTGCGCGGCTAAAACAATACGGTTGCGATACCCGCCTGAGGCACACCGCCTCGACGGCCCCACAACTCAACCCGCCCGTTGATCACCGCCATGGAATGCCCCCCGTACGCGACTGTACCCACCTTGCTGCTTCGCAAGTCGGCATCCGTAGCCTGCCTGTAATGATTCCTGAGCCCCAAACGGTCTAACCCTTCACGAGAGTACTCACCATCGTTCACACTTTTCATCGCTTCAATAAAACCCTTCCCAGCCGTGCCATCGTTGTTCTCCATTTGTGCCCGCTTGGCACTCATCGCAAACATGAAGTTGGCATCCGTCATCATTTGTGGATCATCACCCTTAAATCGTGCATAGGTTGCCGCTTGTTGCAATTCGTCCTTGGTTAACTTGTAGACCTTGTCGCTGTCCCTCATGACCACCTCGTAACCATTGGCGGTCTCTTTCACACTTTTGTAAATGTCTGTCGGTTTCTGGCCGAAATGCATCATGGCGGCCTTTATTGCAGAAACGGTAACGCAATTGCCATCAGGCCCCTGGCTGAAGCCACTCCAGATATTGTCCGGCTTTTTCCCCGGATTACTGTTATCAGGCTTGTAATTGAAATGCTTTGAGCCTTCGGTAATCGGCTTGTTGCTCATGGACTCGACAGGACCAAATCCCTCCGGGCTCACTCTACCGCCGCCACCTCCTCCACCACCGCGACCTCCCGGCGGCGGCGGGGCAGGCGGTGCTACATCATCATTGGGAAACCATTCCTCCAGCATCCGTTTGAGGAACTCAAGGAATTTGTCATCCGCTTCCTGGATCAGCTTGTTAAGCACTTCCTTGAATTTCTCATCACCCAGTTTCTGGCGCAGCTCATTCAACTTGTCGCGCAAATCCTGAGCCGTCTGGGTCTTGGAGCCTTGTTCGGCATCGAACAACTGGTTGAGTAATGTCTTGACTGCGGACACTTCACCAGCAGGTTCGGGGGGAGCTGACTCCCTACGCGCAATGACCGGTACATGATTTATGCGTCCAGCACCTGGCGCAGATATTCCTGAGCTCCACATACCAAGCCCTCCTCACTGATTCTTGAGCCCCCCAGGGCCGTTGCCCGATCAGTGGTGCGCCAGGATTGAAGCGTTCCTTCTCAAGCATTTCCGGGCGTTACCCGATGTGCCGCAGGCTATTTTCTTACGCCCACAAAAAAGCCCCTCCTAAGAGGGGCTTCTTGTCGAGCGCTACCGCATCACGTCATCTGAATGATGGTCTGCATGATGGTGCTCTGGGTGGAGATGGTCTTGGCGTTCGCCTGGTAGTTGCTCTGGGCCTTGATCAGGTCCACCAGCTCGTTGGTCAGGTTGACGTTGGAGTTCTCCAGAGAGTTGGCCACGATCGAACCCAAGGTGCCGGCTTGTGGGGTGTCGTACCCAGGCTGGCCCGAAGCGAAGGTCTCTTTCCAGGTGGTGCTGCCGGCAGGTTGCAGGCCTTGTTCGTTATTGAAGCTGGCCAGCGAGATCTGGCCGATGGCCTTGCTCTGCTGATTGCTGAAGGTGGCGAACATTACGCCGTTACCGTCGATCTTCAGGCCGGTGATCTGGCCGGTGGCATAGCCATCGGTGACCGGAGGGTTACGGTAGGTGGCCGAATTGTATTGGGTAATGTTGGCCATGTTGACGGCAATCCCGCCCGGGTTGGCGTTCGCGCCGTTAGCCTTCCACACACCATTAGTCACTGTGCCCGGCACCCAGCCTGCAACGGTGAGCGTCTTATCGGACACACCACCGGTCACCACGCTGGTGAGTTTGCCCGCGCCATCGAAGGTCAATGTCGACGCCACAGGCGGGGTCGATGGAGTGCCCGTCGGTGCCGAACCATCAGGATTGCGACCGTCGATCAGGGTATAGGCATTCCACTTGTTGCCGTCGGTTTTCACCAGGTACTGCACCATTGGGTGCGCGTTGCCCTGGGAGTCGTACAAAGTGGTGCTGTATTGAGTGGTGAAGGTATCGGTCTTGGTGGGGTCGAACGGCTTGGCCGTTTGGTCGATCACAGGCTCCGAGGAATTCAGGTTACTGGTGGAGTCCACCTTGGTGGACGCCTTGGGCGGCAGGTTCGTCAGGTTCAGTTGCAGGTCGGTGAGCCCGCCCTTGATGATCTTGCCGTCATCATCCGCTGCGTAACCCTGCAGGCGCGAGGTACCCGTGTTGTTGGTGATGAAGCCGTCTTTGTCGGCACGGAAGGCACCGCTGCGGGTGTACTCCAGCGAACCGTCGCTGCCCTTCTGTACGAAGAAGCCACCGCCCTGGATCGCCATGTCCAGGATACCGCCGCTGCCGTTAACGTCACCCTGGGTGAATTGCTGGGACACCGCGGCCAGGTTCACACCATTGCCGATGCTGTTCTGGCCGGTGCCCAGTTTGGACGCCGCGTAGATATCCGCGAACTCTGCACGAGACGACTTGAAACCCGTGGTCGCGACGTTGGCGATGTTGTTGCCGGTCACGTCCAGTTGTTTGTTGGCCGCATAGAGGCCGCTAAGGCCGATATTAAAAGACATGTTTCTCTCCCTCTGCCGTATTTAGCCGGCTCTATGTACCGATAGTCTGAATTTGCGACAGCTTGACGCTGCCCATGCCGCCTGCCAGGTTCAGCAGCATCTCGCCGCCGGTCTTGCTCAGCGTCACGCTGGTGACGGTTGCCGGCAGCGAAGTGGCCAGGGCAACCGCATCGCCCTTGTCATTCTTGGTGGAGGCCGCGAAGGTGTAAGTACCGGCTGGGGCCACCTCACCCGCTTCGTTCTTGCCATCCCAGATAAAGTCCGAAGTCCCTGCGCTCTGAGCGCCCAGATCGAGGGTGCGCACCACGTTGCCGTCTTTATCGGTGATCTTGACCGAGACATTGCCCGTCGCCGCTGTCACCGCCACCGAACCGGTCATGCTCTTGCTGGTATCGACCAGCGCCTTGTCGGTCTGGGTGATGATCGAGCGTCCTACCAGCGACGAAGCCTGCAGCGCCTGGGAAGAACTGAAGTTGCTCGAGATGTTATTCACCGAGTCATTCAGGGTATTGATGCCTTCCAGGCTGCTGAACTGCGCCAGCTGGGCCACGAACGCACCGTTATCCTGCGGCGACAAGGGGTTCTGGTTTTTCAGCTGGGTCACCAGCAGTTGCAGGAATGCATCCTTGCCGAGGGCCTGGTCGCCGGTGGCGGCCTTGGAAACATTCGCTACATTGTTTGAAGCGTCCTTGACCTTGGAATTGAAGAGGTCCTGGACTGCCGTATTGTTCGACGTATCAACGATGGCCATTATTTGGCGCCCCTTATCACTGACCCAGGGTCAGGACCTTCTGCATCATGGTTTTGGCGGTGTTCATCATTTCCGCGTTGGTCTGGAACGAGCGACTGGCGGAAATCATGTCGGCCATTTCCTCGACCACGTTGACGTTGGGGTAGTAGACGTAACCCTTTTCGTTCGCCGCCGGATGGTTGGGCTCGTAACGCGCTTCGAGGTTGCTCTGGTCTTCGACCACACCCAGTACCTGCACGCCTTGGCCGGCGGCATCCTGGTTCTGGAACAACGAATCACTGCCGCCGCTCTGGCCGCCCTGGAACATGGTGGCGAACACTGGATGCCGGGCGCGGTAAGTCTGGTCAATGCTCGAAGACACGGTCTCGGCGTTGGCGATGTTACTGGCGACGGTGTTCAAACGCGTGGTCTGCGCGCTCATGCCACTGCCGGCAATATTGAAAACACTGGACAGGGACATGGCTTATTCTCCACGCAGGGCTGACATCAGCCCTTTGAATTTGCTGTTGAGCAGGGTAAAGCTGGCCTGGAAATTCACCGAGTTTTCGGCGTAGTTCGATTGTTCCAGCTGGGCATCGACGGTGTTCTGGTCGATCGATGGCTGCATGGGCGTGCGATACAGCAGCGACTCGTCACCACTGCTCAGGCCTTGCGCTTCGATATGACGGCTGTTGGTCATGTTCAAGGCGAAGGTGCCGTTCTTGGTCTTGTCCTGCTGCGCGGCGAGCACGGCGGAGAAGTCCAGATCCCGAGCCTTGTAGTTCGGGGTATCGGCGTTGGCAATGTTGTTGGCCAGGACTTCGGCACGCTGGGCGCGGAAGCCCAGGGCTTGTTCGTGGATACCGAGCGCTTTATCGAAGCTGATGCTCATGGCGGAAACCTTTAGGCTGACCTGCTATTCGTTAACAGGGCTATAGCAAGGTGCATGCCAATCTGCGGGGGCCCCGTATATCAAGGGCTGGCGGGGAGGTTGCCGGTGGCAATGCCAGAAAAGCGGCAAGTACTTTCCGCGTGGCGTCAGTAAAGCGGCAATACGACTTGCCGCTTCCGGTGGGATGGTGGCAAAACAAATGTGGGAGGGGGCAAGGCCCCGATAGCGGTGTATCAGTGATAAAGATATCAACTGAACCATCGCTATCGGGGGCAAGCCCCCTCCCACATTTTGACTGCGTACTGCTTATTTGGCCTGGTAGATGATTCCCGGGCTGCACTGCACCATCTGGTAGTGATCCGGCAATCCGTTCAAGGCTTCCGAAGCGCCGAGGAACAGATACCCGCCACGCTTGAGCGTGCCATGGATGCGCAACAGGATGTCTTTCTTCACTTCGGCCGAGAAATAAATCAGCACGTTGCGGCAGAACACCATGTCGAACTTGCCCAGGCTGGCGTAGCTGTCGAGCAGGTTGAACGAGCGGAACTCCACGCGATTCTTGATCGGCGCCTTGATCGCCCAGCGCCCTGCCCCTTTCGGATCAAAGTAGCGCTGCAGACGCTCCGGGGACAAACCCCGGCCAAGGGCCAGGCTATCGTATTCACCCGTCTTGCAGTTGGTGAGCATGGTGCCGGACAAGTCGGTCGCGACGATTTGCGCGCCGGCCTTCAACTGTCCCATGTTGGTCCGTTCGAACTCGTCGATGGACATCGAGATCGAATACGGTTCCTGCCCGGAAGAGCACGCCGCCGACCAGATACGCAGGCGCTGGCCCGGGCTGGCCTTGATGGCCGCCGGCAGCACTTTGTTCTTGAGCACCTCAAACGGGTAGGTATCGCGAAACCACAGGGTTTCGTTAGTGGTCATGGCATCGACCACCATCTCCTTGAGCCCGCTGCGCGGCTGCCCCTGGATCCGCTGGACCAACTCACCCAGGGACTTGATGCCCTGCTGTTCCATCAGTTTGTTGAGACGGCTGGATACCAGGTATTGCTTGTTTTCACCGAGCAATATGCCACAGGCTTTTTCCAGGAAGACCCGGAACTGTTCGAAATCCAAATTACCCGTAGACAATGATACCGCCTCTTAAATCGTGTGACCGCCAGGGGAAATCCCCCTAGCCGTGATCTGCTGCCTTGATCCGGTCGACTACCCGGGATGCGAGGTCATCAGGCCGGAATTTGGCCAGGAAGTCATCTGCGCCGACCTTCTTGACCATTGCCTGATTGAATACCCCCGACAACGAAGTATGCAGGATGATATGTAATTTTTGCATGCGTGGATCGTTGCGTATTTCAGCTGTAAGGGTATAGCCGTCCATTTCCGGCATTTCAATGTCGGAGATCATCATCAGGAATTCTTCTTCCGGCTTCTTGCCCTCATCGACCAACTTGCGCAGGTAATCCAAGGCTTGGCGTCCGTCATTGAGGGCCACCACATCGACGCCGATGGTTTGCAGGCAACGCGTGACCTGCTTGCGGGCGACAGAGGAGTCGTCCACGGTCAACACGCGCAGGGACACCGCCTTGTGCGCTGTCTCGGCATCCACCACACCGACCGAGATGGTCTCCGACGTGGGCGCGACTTCGGCGAGAATTTTCTCTACGTCGATGATTTCCACCAACTGGTTATCAACCCGCGTCACGGCCGTCAGGTAATGATCGCGCCCGGTGCCCTTGGGCGGCGGATGGATCTCTTCCCAGTTCATATTGACGATACGTTCCACCGAGCGCACCAGGAACCCCTGGGTCTTGGTGTTGTATTCGGTAATGATGACGAACGGGCTCTGACGGTCCTGCAAACCAGCGGAGCCGGTGGCCATTGCCAAATCAAGAATCGGAATGGTTGCGCCACGGATATTGGCTACGCCGCATACCACCGGACTGGATTTAGGCATGATCGTCAGCTTGGGGCACTGCAACACTTCCCGCACTTTGAACACGTTAATGCCGTACAGCTGCTTGCCGTCCAGGCGAAATAGCAACAACTCCAGGCGATTCTGCCCTACCAGCTGTGTGCGCTGGTTTACTGAATCCATTACTCCTGCCATGCCCAGACTCCTAAATCCCAGAGGTACGATGCGTACCCAACACTAAACGGCACGAGCTTTGCAATTTGCTTGGCTATGGATATTAAAATGACAGTTTCCCGACGTCCAAGCCGCCCAAAGTACCGCAGACTGCTCTGCGCCGCGATGGCGCTGCTTGTCTGGGGCGTGGGCGTCGCGGCTCGTGCCGACAACGTCACCCTGCCTGATCTACTTATCGGCGTCACCCAGGGCTTTCTTGAATTCACTGTAGAAGATTATCTGGCAACCACCCAGACACCGGGGCGCTATGAAATCCAGGTCAACCCCTTGGACCCGCGTCTGCGCCTGCCAATGTGCGACAAGGAATTGACAGCCACCCTGGAAAGTCCCGCCCAGCCCATCGGTCGGGTAACCGTTAAAGTCCGCTGTGAGAGCGCCTCCCCCTGGACGGTGTTTGTGCCGGCCCAGGTCAAATTGTTCCGCGACGTGGTCGTGGTGGCGCGCCCTTTGAAGCGCACCGGCATTATTGGCTATGACGATGTTGTGCTGCGTGAGCGGGATATCAGCCTGATCAACCAGGGTTACTTGACCTCCCTGGAACAGGCTGTCGGGCAGCGACTCACCCGACCGATGGTCACCGATCAGGTGATCACGCTGGTGCATCTGGAGCAGGCGGAAGTGATTCGCAAGGGTGACCAAGTGGTGATTTCCGCCAGCAGCGGCGGTTTGAACGTAAGAATGCCGGGGGAAGCGCTGTCCAATGGCGGTATGAGCGAACAGATCCGGGTCAAGAACCTCAACTCCAACCGTGTGATCAAGGCGCGGGTGACGGCCCCCGGCCAAGTCGAGGTGGCGCTATAGATGACTGGAATCAATTGCCCGCTTTTCCTACACTGTGGGTTGGATGCCGCGCCGTACAGGTTTATTGTCACTAAAGCCTAAAGTTTGTTTGGGTATGGCCGAAAACATGGCAAGCGTCCACTACCCAGAGGTTTTTTTATCATGGTCATTGATTTCAATCGTTTGAACAGCACTCAGCCCTTACCAGGCAACACGCGCACCAACGGTACCAAGGACAGCGTAGAAGCCAAGTCCCAGCCCTTGCCCGCCAAGGCAGAGCAAGCAAGCGCGAGCCACAGTGGGGAATCGGTACACCTGAGCAATGAGGCTCAACAGTTGCAGAAGGTCACTGACTCGCTGCGCGATCAACCGATTGTCAATAAAGCCCGTGTGGCCGAGTTGAAACAGGCAATCGCCGATGGCACTTATACGGTCGACAGCAACCGTGTAGCCAGCAAGCTGCTTAACTTCGAAGCCGAGCGCTAGGCAAAGGCCTGCGCTGGGCTTCTGGACGCTTAAAACCCAAGGCCAGCCATGCACCACGACGAACATTTGCTTCAACTGATCATTGATGATCTGGCGCCGACGCAGCAATTGCTCGAGCTGCTCAAAGAGGAATCCCTGGCCCTGTATGGCCGGGATATGCCTTTGCTCGAAGAAATACTGGCGCGCAAACAGTCGCTGATTGTGCTGCTCGAACAGCACGGCAAGAAGCGCAGCGAAATCCTCACCAGCCTGGGCCTGCCCGCCGATCACGACGGCCTGGCACAGCTGGCGAGTCATTCTTCGGTCGGCGATCAATTGCTGGCGCAAAGCAAAGAACTCAATCAGTTGCTCGCCCAGTGCCAGGAAGCCAATCTGCTCAACGGCCAGTCGATCCAGCTTCAGCAAGCCACCACCGCCAACCAGTTACGCATCCTTCACGGCGGCGAGCCACCGGCCCTGTATAACGCCCAAGGTTCCACTTCACGCCTGGTCAAGCCAAGCACCCGCAGCCAAGCCTGACGCCGGTTTACAGCGCGAGCTATCCAAGGTGCGCTACATACTGGCAAAATGCCGGTTCTTGCGTGTAGTCGTATTTTGCCTGGAGATGGAACAACTGTGTTCAACGCCCTTAATGCGGAAGATGCACCGCAGCCACCGAAGGTCCTCACCACGCCTCTGGAAATCGCCAGCACTTTGCGAATGCTCCAGGAAAGCCATGATCCATTGATCATCACTTTCCACGAACGCAGCCAACGCTTCCAAAGCTATCTGGTGGATATCGATCGGGATAACAAGACGCTGGCACTGGACGAAATGATCCCGCGCGATGGTGAACGTTACCTGGAAAATGGCGAGCCCTTCCGCATCGAGGGTTTCCATGATGGCGTGCGGGTCGCCTGGGAAAGTAACGGCACGCTGAGCATCAGCGAAAAAGACGGCCACCGTATCTACACTGGCAGCATGCCCGGCGAGGTGGTTTACCATCAACGTCGTAACGCATTTCGCGCTGCATTGAAGCTGGCGCAATTGGTGAACATCGAACTGGGCGGCGAGAAGCTCAAGGCACCGTTCAACGGCAAGCTGCTGGATATCTCGGCCACCGGATGCAAATTGCGCTTTGAAGGCGACATTTCCGACCGCTTGCAGCTGGGCCAAGTCTATGACCGTTTTGTCGCCGCGCTGCCGTTCGGCAACATGACCACCGCTGTCGAGCTGCGTTACCTGCATTTCGAAGACAAGATCAATACCACCTTCGCGGGTGTGCGCTTCCATAACATGAGCGGCCTGGTGCAGCGCCAGGTGGAGCGTTTTGTGTATCAACTGCAGCGCGAAGCTCGACGCTTCGACAAGGATGACGATTTTTAAGCCTTGGACGCAGCTGTAAAAAAACGGGCAGATCCTGATGGGATCTGCCCGTTTTTTCGTTCAGGGGCGTGCCCTGCTCAAATCATGGGGGTGATCGTCCGGGTCCGTTGATTCCGGTGGCGTCTGCGCAACCGCCTCGTCCACCGTGGGTTCGGGCTCTGGCTCAGGAACAGTGGCCTGCATCTGCTCCTGTACCACCTGCTCATCTACCCGTGGGTCAAGGGCGGCCACCAACGGCGAACTGGACATGCTGTCAGGCATCGCCACGTGATGCAGCGGCGCATCGTCTACCTGGTGCAGGTTAGTCACCGCCTTCGGCCGAATACGCCATACCAGGATCAACGCACACAAACTGAAGAAGGCGTACAGCATCTGGCTGCCGAACAGCTTCATCAGCACGCCCGCCAGAAGCGGCCCGATACTGGCCCCAATGCCGTAAGTCACCAGCAACATAGCGGTCAGCGACACCCTGCGATCACCTTCCACATGGTCGTTGGAAAACGCCACTGCCAACGGGTAAAGACAAAACTGCACGAGTGAACATAGGAAGCCCGCCACGAACAGCATTTCCAGAGGGACCTGGGTCATGATCGCCAGAGGCAACGCCGCCACCGCCAAACACAAGGCAAAGCAGCGAATCAGCAGTGCGCGGTCATAGCGGTCCGACAACCAGCCCAGCGGCCACTGCACGAGCAGTCCCGCGAAAATACAGGAGCCCATGAACAAACCGACCTGTTCGGTCGTCAACCCCTGCTGGGAGGCATAGAGCGGTGCCAAGCCATAGAAAGAGCCGACGATCAGCCCTGCCCCCAGCACTGTGCTGAGCGACTGGGGCACACGCTTGATAAAGAAACGCGGCTCCATCGGCGCCGGGTGCAATGGTGCCGGGTGAATGCGGCGGGTCATGGCCACCGGCACCAGGCACAGGGCGAAGCACAGCGCCACCAGCATCAGCAGTTCAAGACCCAGGTGGGGATGCATGACTAGGATCAGTTGGCCCAGCACCAGACCGAGGTAGGAGGCGATCATGTAGCCGCTGAACACTACGCCGCGCTGCTTGGCATCGGCCTGCTCGTTGAGCCAGCTTTCGATGACCATGTACTGGCACATCATTCCCAGGCCCACAATCACCCGCAGTACGATCCACGCCGGTAGCCAATCGATCAAGCCATGACCCAGCACGGCCGCGCCGACGATACCGGCGCAGGTCGCGTAGGCGCGTATATGCCCGACACGCGCAATCAAACGGTGTCCGATCTTGCCGCCCAGCACCAGGCCAAAGTAGTTGGCCGCCATCAGCGCACCGACCCACAGGCTATCGACGTTATCCGCCGCCAAACGCAAGGCCAGATAAGTACTGAGCAGGCCGGAGCCGATCAGCATCATCAGGGAGGCGAAATAGAGGGCTCGAAAAGATTTCCAGATTTGGCGCATCGGCGTTCCGAGCGGCTCCTTGCAGTGAGGGGACAGGGCTATCGGCATGATAGTCCGCAGTGGTCGGGTCCGGACAGGCGGCATGAGCCGTTTCCGGGATTATTTTGCTTAACCGTTCAGACGCTGTATGCGTGTCTGCGAGGTACATGAAGTGGAGATAAATATACAACGCACCATCTGTGAACCTTGATCATAGCCAAGGTTCGACTGGTCTTTAGGTATCTGCCATAAAAGGCCAGAATAGAGCGCTCTATAGGATATAGAGCCTTACCGGTACGTTCGCATTGGCGTCGGCGATCTCGCGAGCAGGCTGGCGTTTGCAAGAGGTGTGAGGGTTTCGACCGCCCAAAACAAAACCCCATCTGCTTTCGCAAATGGGGTTTCGGAATTTAATCTTGACGATGACCTACTCTCACATGGGGAAACCCCACACTACCATCGGCGATGCATCGTTTCACTACTGAGTTCGGGATGGGATCAGGTGGTTCCAATGCTCTATGGTCGTCAAGAAATTCGGGTACTGAGTCGTGGCCATATGGCCTCGCTTCAGCAAATTGGGTATGGGATAGAAGTCGGTGTTTTGTGAGTATCGAACTTTCGGTTCATTGCGTCTTCACACACCGCAATCTGGCCTCTTTCGTCTTTCAACTAGGAGCAACAAATTGCTTGGGTGTTATATGGTCAAGCCTCACGGGCAATTAGTATTGGTTAGCTCAACGCCTCACAGCGCTTACACACCCAACCTATCAACGTCGTAGTCTTCGACGGCCCTTCAGGGGACTCAAGGTCCCAGTGAGATCTCATCTTGAGGCTAGTTTCCCGCTTAGATGCTTTCAGCGGTTATCTATTCCGAACATAGCTACCCGGCAATGCCACTGGCGTGACAACCGGAACACCAGAGGTTCGTCCACTCCGGTCCTCTCGTACTAGGAGCAGCCCCTCTCAAATCTCAAACGTCCACGGCAGATAGGGACCGAACTGTCTCACGACGTTCTAAACCCAGCTCGCGTACCACTTTAAATGGCGAACAGCCATACCCTTGGGACCGGCTTCAGCCCCAGGATGTGATGAGCCGACATCGAGGTGCCAAACACCGCCGTCGATATGAACTCTTGGGCGGTATCAGCCTGTTATCCCCGGAGTACCTTTTATCCGTTGAGCGATGGCCCTTCCATACAGAACCACCGGATCACTAAGACCTACTTTCGTACCTGCTCGACGTGTCTGTCTCGCAGTCAAGCGCGCTTTTGCCTTTATACTCTACGACCGATTTCCGACCGGTCTGAGCGCACCTTCGTACTCCTCCGTTACTCTTTAGGAGGAGACCGCCCCAGTCAAACTACCCACCATACACTGTCCTCGATCCGGATAACGGACCTGAGTTAGAACCTCAAAGTTGCCAGGGTGGTATTTCAAGGTTGGCTCCACGCGAACTGGCGTCCACGCTTCAAAGCCTCCCACCTATCCTACACAAGCAAATTCAAAGTCCAGTGCAAAGCTATAGTAAAGGTTCACGGGGTCTTTCCGTCTAGCCGCGGATACACTGCATCTTCACAGCGATTTCAATTTCACTGAGTCTCGGGTGGAGACAGCGCCGCCATCGTTACGCCATTCGTGCAGGTCGGAACTTACCCGACAAGGAATTTCGCTACCTTAGGACCGTTATAGTTACGGCCGCCGTTTACCGGGGCTTCGATCAAGAGCTTCGCGTTAGCTAACCCCATCAATTAACCTTCCGGCACCGGGCAGGCGTCACACCCTATACGTCCACTTTCGTGTTTGCAGAGTGCTGTGTTTTTAATAAACAGTCGCAGCGGCCTGGTATCTTCGACCGGCATGAGCTTACGGAGCAAGTCCTTCACCCTCACCGGCGCACCTTCTCCCGAAGTTACGGTGCCATTTTGCCTAGTTCCTTCACCCGAGTTCTCTCAAGCGCCTTGGTATTCTCTACCCAACCACCTGTGTCGGTTTGGGGTACGGTTCCTGGTTACCTGAAGCTTAGAAGCTTTTCTTGGAAGCATGGCATCAACCACTTCGTCGTCTAAAAGACAACTCGTCATCAGCTCTCGGCCTTGGAATCCCGGATTTACCTAAGATTCCAGCCTACCACCTTAAACTTGGACAACCAACGCCAAGCTGGCCTAGCCTTCTCCGTCCCTCCATCGCAATAACCAGAAGTACAGGAATATTAACCTGTTTTCCATCGACTACGCTTTTCAGCCTCGCCTTAGGGACCGACTAACCCTGCGTCGATTAACGTTGCGCAGGAAACCTTGGTCTTTCGGCGTGGGTGTTTTTCACACCCATTGTCGTTACTCATGTCAGCATTCGCACTTCTGATACCTCCAGCAAGCTTCTCAACTCACCTTCACAGGCTTACAGAACGCTCCTCTACCGCATCACTTACGTGATACCCGTAGCTTCGGTGTATGGTTTGAGCCCCGTTACATCTTCCGCGCAGGCCGACTCGACTAGTGAGCTATTACGCTTTCTTTAAAGGGTGGCTGCTTCTAAGCCAACCTCCTAGCTGTCTAAGCCTTCCCACATCGTTTCCCACTTAACCATAACTTTGGGACCTTAGCTGACGGTCTGGGTTGTTTCCCTTTTCACGACGGACGTTAGCACCCGCCGTGTGTCTCCCATGCTCGGCACTTGTAGGTATTCGGAGTTTGCATCGGTTTGGTAAGTCGGGATGACCCCCTAGCCGAAACAGTGCTCTACCCCCTACAGTGATACATGAGGCGCTACCTAAATAGCTTTCGAGGAGAACCAGCTATCTCCGAGCTTGATTAGCCTTTCACTCCGATCCACAGGTCATCCGCTAACTTTTCAACGGTAGTCGGTTCGGTCCTCCAGTTAGTGTTACCCAACCTTCAACCTGCCCATGGATAGATCGCCCGGTTTCGGGTCTATTCCCAGCGACTAGACGCCCTATTAAGACTCGCTTTCGCTACGCCTCCCCTATTCGGTTAAGCTCGCCACTGAAAATAAGTCGCTGACCCATTATACAAAAGGTACGCAGTCACCCAACAAAGTGGGCTCCCACTGCTTGTACGCATACGGTTTCAGGATCTATTTCACTCCCCTCTCCGGGGTTCTTTTCGCCTTTCCCTCACGGTACTAGTTCACTATCGGTCAGTCAGTAGTATTTAGCCTTGGAGGATGGTCCCCCCATATTCAGACAAAGTTTCTCGTGCTCCGTCCTACTCGATTTCATGACTAAGAGATTTTCGCGTACAGGGCTATCACCCACTATGGCCGCACTTTCCAGAGCGTTCCGCTAATCTCAAAGCCACTTAAGGGCTAGTCCCCGTTCGCTCGCCACTACTAAGGGAATCTCGGTTGATTTCTTTTCCTCAGGGTACTTAGATGTTTCAGTTCCCCTGGTTCGCTCCATACACCTATGTATTCAGTGTAAGGTAACCATCTTATGATGGCTGGGTTCCCCCATTCAGACATCTCCGGATCAAAGTCTGTTTGCCGACTCCCCGAAGCTTTTCGCAGGCTACCACGTCTTTCATCGCCTCTGACTGCCAAGGCATCCACCGTATGCGCTTCTTCACTTGACCATATAACCCCAAGCAATCTGGTTATACTGTGAAGACAACATTCGCCGAAAATTCGATCATACTCAATTAAGAGCGACTCACAAATTTTACCTTAGCCTGAGCCGTTACCAGTGAAAGTAACGTCCAGTCTATCTTTCTATCACATACCCAAATTTTTAAAGAACGAACTAGTCAAAGACTAGAAATCAACATTCACCATCACAGCGATGGAATGCTCATTTCTAAGCTTTCTACAAACAGAAGCAGTAGTGGTGGAGCCAAACGGGATCGAACCGTTGACCTCCTGCGTGCAAGGCAGGCGCTCTCCCAGCTGAGCTATGGCCCCGTATTTCTACAGGCGTTTCCCACACAAAATTGGTGGGTCTGGGCAGATTCGAACTGCCGACCTCACCCTTATCAGGGGTGCGCTCTAACCAACTGAGCTACAGACCCAATTTCGAGCTGCTAAGGCCGACCTCACCCTGCTCTTTACCACAAAGCATGGGGTGCGCTCTAACCAACTAAGCTACAACCCTTTGGGCTGCTTCTTTTCGTCTTCTTCAATGAATCAAGCAATTCGTGTGGGAGCTCATGAAGCAGCTGATGTCGTCGATTAAGGAGGTGATCCAGCCGCAGGTTCCCCTACGGCTACCTTGTTACGACTTCACCCCAGTCATGAATCACACCGTGGTAACCGTCCTCCCGAAGGTTAGACTAGCTACTTCTGGTGCAACCCACTCCCATGGTGTGACGGGCGGTGTGTACAAGGCCCGGGAACGTATTCACCGCGACATTCTGATTCGCGATTACTAGCGATTCCGACTTCACGCAGTCGAGTTGCAGACTGCGATCCGGACTACGATCGGTTTTCTGGGATTAGCTCCACCTCGCGGCTTGGCAACCCTCTGTACCGACCATTGTAGCACGTGTGTAGCCCAGGCCGTAAGGGCCATGATGACTTGACGTCATCCCCACCTTCCTCCGGTTTGTCACCGGCAGTCTCCTTAGAGTGCCCACCATAACGTGCTGGTAACTAAGGACAAGGGTTGCGCTCGTTACGGGACTTAACCCAACATCTCACGACACGAGCTGACGACAGCCATGCAGCACCTGTCTCAATGTTCCCGAAGGCACCAATCCATCTCTGGAAAGTTCATTGGATGTCAAGGCCTGGTAAGGTTCTTCGCGTTGCTTCGAATTAAACCACATGCTCCACCGCTTGTGCGGGCCCCCGTCAATTCATTTGAGTTTTAACCTTGCGGCCGTACTCCCCAGGCGGTCAACTTAATGCGTTAGCTGCGCCACTAAGAGCTCAAGGCTCCCAACGGCTAGTTGACATCGTTTACGGCGTGGACTACCAGGGTATCTAATCCTGTTTGCTCCCCACGCTTTCGCACCTCAGTGTCAGTGTTGGTCCAGGTGGTCGCCTTCGCCACTGGTGTTCCTTCCTATATCTACGCATTTCACCGCTACACAGGAAATTCCACCACCCTCTACCACACTCTAGTCAGTCAGTTTTGAATGCAGTTCCCAGGTTGAGCCCGGGGATTTCACATCCAACTTAACAAACCACCTACGCGCGCTTTACGCCCAGTAATTCCGATTAACGCTTGCACCCTCTGTATTACCGCGGCTGCTGGCACAGAGTTAGCCGGTGCTTATTCTGTCGGTAACGTCAAAACAATCACGTATTAGGTAACTGCCCTTCCTCCCAACTTAAAGTGCTTTACAATCCGAAGACCTTCTTCACACACGCGGCATGGCTGGATCAGGCTTTCGCCCATTGTCCAATATTCCCCACTGCTGCCTCCCGTAGGAGTCTGGACCGTGTCTCAGTTCCAGTGTGACTGATCATCCTCTCAGACCAGTTACGGATCGTCGCCTTGGTGAGCCATTACCTCACCAACTAGCTAATCCGACCTAGGCTCATCTGATAGCGCAAGGCCCGAAGGTCCCCTGCTTTCTCCCGTAGGACGTATGCGGTATTAGCGTCCGTTTCCGAACGTTATCCCCCACTACCAGGCAGATTCCTAGGCATTACTCACCCGTCCGCCGCTCTCAAGAGAAGCAAGCTTCTCTCTACCGCTCGACTTGCATGTGTTAGGCCTGCCGCCAGCGTTCAATCTGAGCCATGATCAAACTCTTCAGTTCAAACATCTTTGGGTTTTTAAGAAACCCTAAACTTGGCTCAGCAATCGTTGGTTACATCTTTGATTTCTCGCGGAGTAACTTGTGATGCTGATAATCTTGTTGACTATCAGTCTGACCCCACAAGCACCCACACGAATTGCTTGATTCAGTTGTTAAAGAGCGGTTGGTTAAGAGCTATTCGTCTCAACCGAGGCGCGCATTCTACAGCAGCCTCATTTGCTGTCAAGCGGTTATTTTCAGAAGTTTTCGAAGAATTCTTCAACAACTTCAACCACTTGCGCTTGCGATCTCTCGTAAGCGGGAGGCGAATTCTACAGCTTTAAGCAGGAGCGTCAAGCAGTTAAATCGAAAACCTGAGAATTCTTTTCCATCCCACCGCCCTTCTATATAGAGGAAACAAAAGGACGACCCAGGGACCATCGCGATTCGATTGCCCACCGACCAGCAACTGAATACCGCCGCACTTCTCACGGCTACAGTCAGGAAGCTAAGCGATTGATTTGATATTGACGAACGCAACAAGACAACAACTGAGGAATGGTGTCCCAGGGCCGGTTCGAACGGCCAACCTTCCCCTTAGGAGGGGGATGCTCTATCCAATTGAGCTACTGGGACAAATCGCAATCGACAAGCCAAAGGCTCAACGACGGACGGCGTGCATGTTAACGGGCAAGGTAGTTTTTGTCATGTCATCCCTTGGCTTTTTGATCGTAAGCCAACGCTTGCAAGCATGCGGTAGCGCAGCCCAATACAATCCGGGCGGCCTATGCCGTCGTGCAAAATGCACTCCCCCAAAGTGCCATCATTGCAAATTGCACTATACGACTCCCCATAAACCAATATAACCCATTGATTATATTGAATAAATCAGTTGGCACGCGACCTGCAACACTTCTCCCATAAACCCATTTGGCCAAGGCATACGGAGAAGAAGACTATGAACAGCGCCCTACTACTCGCCCTCAACGCAATGGCACTGACTGCGCTGGTAACTTTTCATTTCTTCCCAGCCAAATTGCAAGACCCGGCTCAAATCACCCAGGCCGTACCGCACCACCTGCAGCAAAGACCACAGCTGGCGGTGATGACAGCCGACCCTCAATCCCCTATTCGCTTAACCCAAGGCACCCAAGCCACCCCAACATCCGAACACTGGGTTTTCTGAGAGCGCTACTCATGTCCAAATCTGCATGGTTTTTTTTGTGCCTGACGCTCGCAACCGCCCTACTGGGCTTAAGTAATGCTATGCAAAACACTCGCACCCTGGCGTTCATCGCCAGTGCTGTTTTTGGATGCCTCCTGATCCTGACGCTCGCCCTCGGGCGGCGGATAAAATTCGACCCCATACTGCGCTAATCCCCCTCCAGCCCGACCTTATGTCGCTTTGCGCTAGCAAATCAGCAAACTGCCACTACCCTTACAGATGAGGGCAAAAGGCCATGTTGCTTAGGGCGTGCGCTCTTCAACCCGATTTCGGATAAGGCTTGCGCGAAGATCAGGAATACCCGACCCAACGCGAAAACTTTTCCAACCAGTCCGCAAAAATGCAAATCAGTGCTGGCATAAAGCCTTTAGGCGGTTCAATATTTGTCACAGAATTGACGCCAAGGAAATGTCAAATCTGAGGCATGATGCGGCCTCTTTGCAATTCGGGTTGAACTTTGGTCGTGAGCCTTGTCTTAACACTCATCTTGCGGCCAATTCCAAAAACCGCTCCCCTGAACTAACCGGTTAAATATATGCGCCCATTGAAACAGGCAATTTATTCCAGCCGTACGGCTGACAAGTTCGTCGTACGTCTGCCAGACGGAATGCGGGAACGCATTGCCGAGGTGGCTCGCAATCATCATCGCAGCATGAACTCCGAAATCATCGCTCGCCTGGAACAGAGCCTTATTCAGGAAGGTGCCTTGGGTGAAGAGTTGAGCATGCGCCTGGACAGCCCAGAGCTGTCACTGCACGAACGCGAACTGCTGCAGCGTTTTCGTCAGCTTTCCCACCGCCAGCAAAATGCTCTCGTCTCGCTGATCGCGCACGACGTAGAGGCGGCCGCAGAAGCCAATTGATTTGCAGCTGAAAGTCGAAGCCAGCCATGTGCTGGCTTTTTTTTGCGTGGGAGTTGAGCAAGAAAGCAATGCGAGGGCAGATTTGCCCCCGCAGGAAAGGTCAGAGCAGGAAGATCGTAGCCAAGCCCAGGAAGATGAAGAAGCCACCACTGTCAGTCATGGCCGTGATCATCACGCTGGCCCCCATGGCAGGATCGCGCCCCAGACGCGCCAGGGTCATAGGGATCAAAACCCCCATGAGGGCAGCCAGAAGCAAATTGAGGGTCATTGCAGCGGTCATCACCACACCCAGCGACCAACTGCCATATAGCAAGTAAGCCACCACGCCGATTACCCCTCCCCACACCAGGCCGTTGATGAGCCCCACGGCCAGCTCCTTGCGCAGCAGACGCGAAGAGTTGGCGGTACTGACCTGATCCAGCGCCATGGCGCGTACGATCATGGTGATGGTCTGGTTACCGGAGTTACCGCCGATGCCGGCCACAATCGGCATCAACGCCGCCAGGGCCACCAACTTTTCGATGGAGCCCTCGAACAGCCCGATCACGCGGGAGGCGATAAATGCAGTAATCAGGTTAACGGCCAACCAAGCCCAACGGTTGTGCAGCGACCGCCAGACTGACGCGAAAATATCTTCCTCTTCACGCAAACCCGCCATGTTGAGGACTTCGGTTTCACTCTCTTCGCGAATAAGGTCAACGATTTCGTCAATCGTCAAACGGCCGATCAACTTGCCGTTCTTGTCCACCACCGGGGCAGAGATCAAGTCGTAACGCTCAAAAGCCTGGGCTGCGTCGTAGGCATCTTCATCCGGGTGAAAGCTCACGGTATCGCTGGCCATCAGGTCAGCAACTCTCTTCTCCGGATCATTTACCAGCAGGCGCTTGATGGGCAATACGCCCTTGAGAATGCCTTCATAGTCGACCACAAACAGCTTGTCGGTATGCCCCGGCAGCTCTTTGAGACGGCGCAGGTAGCGCAGTACCACTTCCAGGCTGACGTCTTCGCGGATGGTGACCATCTCGAAGTCCATCAGCGCGCCGACCTGGTCTTCATCATAAGACAGTGCGGAACGCACACGCTCACGCTGCTGAGTGTCCAACGCCTCCATCAGCTCATGAACAACATCGCGCGGCAATTCAGGCGCCAGGTCGGCCAGCTCGTCCGCATCCATCTCCTTGGCCGCAGCCAGGAGCTCATGATCGTCCATGTCGGCGATCAGGGTTTCACGGACCGAATCAGATACTTCGAGGAGAATGTCGCCGTCGCGATCAGCCTTGACCAACTGCCAGAGCGTCAGGCGATCATCCAGCGGCAAGGCTTCGAGAATATAAGCAACGTCGGCGGAGTGCAGGTCATCGAGTTTGCGTTGCAGCTCGACGAGATTTTGCCGGTGAACCAGGTTTTCGACGCGGTCGTGGTGCGGACCTTCCTGGCGGTGCGTGAGGTCTTCGACCACGCGCTGGCGCTGCAGCAGCTCGATAACTTGAGCCAGGCGATCCTGCAGGCTTTCTTGTGTTTTCTTTACTTCTACTTCGGTCATAGGCGAACTCCACTCCCAGCAGCGGAGCGCGCCGGAAGAATCAATCAGTCAATTCATGATTGGTAAAGCGGGATACTGAGTAACTACTGGGTAAGTCCATGGAGGCATTCCACAAGCCCCGGCGGGGCTGACCGGCGCATGATACACCGCTCGGCCGCTTTTAACGTCAAAAAAAACTGGAAAGAACAAGCGCTTGCAAGCCAAAGCTGAGTGCTGGCTACATCTATGAACTGCGACGACGCAGCGGGAAGGGAAAACACAAGGGAAACAGAAAAAGACGTACGCCAGGATAAAGCCTACACAAACCCCAGACGGCAAAAAGCCCGCACTAGGCGGGCTTTTTGTTTGTATGGTGCACTCGACAGGATTCGAACCTGTGACCGCTCGGTTCGTAGCCGAGTACTCTATCCAGCTGAGCTACGAGTGCAGAGTGTGTTTTTTAGACCAGATCACAACTGGTTGAAACCAAGCCATCTGCATTGCTGCAATTGACTCTTAAATGGTGCACTCGACAGGATTCGAACCTGTGACCGCTCGGTTCGTAGCCGAGTACTCTATCCAGCTGAGCTACGAGTGCATTTGTTGCCGCGCATTATAGGCCGTTCAATCTCTATGTAAAGCTATTTTTTCGATCAATTTCAACAACTTACCGAAAAAACCAGATTGCAACGTACTAAGCAAATAATGGCGGAGAACGGGGGATTCGAACCCCCGACACCCTTTTGAGGTGTACTCCCTTAGCAGGGGAGCGCCTTCGGCCACTCGGCCAGCTCTCCGCAACACGGGGCGTATATTAACCACGTTCCTCCCCGTTTGCAAACATAAAAAACGATAAAAATTAAAGGCTTGGTTCTTCGTCCTTCTCTTTCTTGATCCGCAGGTAGATTTCCTCGCGATGGACCGCTACCTCTTTCGGAGCGTTAACCCCGATACGCACTTGATTGCCTTTGACGCCGAGCACGGTCACGGTGATTTCGCCATCACCGATAATCAGGCTTTCTGCGCAACGACGAGTCAGAATCAACATACCTTTCACCTCACGCAATTCATTTCAGGAACAACAGTCTGCAAAAAAAAGGCATTCGACCTACAACCAAAAGGCCGTAGCCCTACCGCCTAAGTATTGTCGAGCCCACGCAAAAGAACATGCGCCCTACAAAAAAATGAAAGGCGCGGTAAGCCGCGCCTTCCTGGCATCGCATCACTCGCCCTGTCGGGCCGGAGCGTCCAGCTCAAAAGCGGTATGCAGCGCGCGCACGGCCAGTTCCAGGTATTTTTCTTCAATCACTACCGAGACTTTGATTTCCGACGTGGAGATCATCTGGATGTTGATGCTTTCCTTGGCCAGCGCTTCGAACATGCGACTGGCAACACCGGCATGGGAGCGCATGCCCACACCCACGATCGACACCTTGGCAATCTTGGTATCGCCGATCACTTCACGGGCGCCGATCTCGCTTGCAGTGTTCTGCAGGATACGCTCGGCCGCATCGTACTCGTTGCGGTGCACGGTGAAGGTGAAATCGGTGGTGTTATCGTGCGAAACGTTCTGCACGATCATGTCGACTTCGATATTCGCGCCGCTGATAGGACCGAGGATCTTGAAGGCCACACCCGGGGTGTCTGGCACGCCACGGATCGTCAGCTTGGCTTCATCGCGGTTGAAAGCGATGCCGGAAATGATCGGCTGTTCCATGGATTCCTCTTCATCAATAGTAATGAGGGTGCCCGGACCCTCTTTGAAGCTGTGCAATACGCGCAGCGGAACGTTGTACTTGCCGGCGAATTCCACCGCACGAATCTGCAGCACCTTGGAACCGAGGCTGGCCATTTCCAGCATCTCTTCAAAGGTGATCTTGTCCAGGCGCTGGGCCACGGACACGACGCGCGGGTCGGTGGTGTAGACGCCATCGACATCGGTATAGATCTGGCATTCGTCAGCCTTGAGAGCCGCTGCCAGTGCCACGCCCGTGGTGTCCGAACCGCCACGCCCAAGCGTGGTGATATTGCCCTGCTCGTCAACACCCTGGAAACCCGCTACCACGACCACGCGCCCAGCCTTCAGATCAGCACGAATCTTCTGATCGTCGATCTGCAGGATGCGCGCCTTGGTATGTGCGCTGTCGGTAAGGATGCGCACCTGACTCCCAGTGTAGGACACCGCTGGCACACCACGCTTGTTCAGAGCCATGGCCAGCAGCGCAATGGTTACCTGCTCACCGGTGGACACAATCACATCCAGCTCACGCGGGAGCGGTTGTTGATCACCGCTGATGGCCTTGGCCAGGTCGATCAGGCGATTGGTCTCGCCGCTCATGGCCGACAACACCACCACCAGGTCGTCGCCAGCATCACGGAACTTCTTAACCTTGTCGGCCACCTGCTCGATTCTTTCGACAGAACCGACCGAGGTGCCTCCGAATTTCTGTACGATCAAAGCCATTTCTAAGCCGCCTCAGCCCGTAAAGGGGCGCCCAATAAACGAATCTTCCAGCAACCGAGCGAGCCCACGACTAGACCATGGGCTCATTAACAGCGCCTTAAATACCTGCCTCGACAAACGGCACGGTCAAGGCCAGCGCCGCGTCCAGGGCGCCGGCATCTACACCACCGCCTTGCGCCATGTCCGGACGACCACCGCCTTTGCCGCCCACTGCCGCAGCGGCTTGCTTCATCAAATCACCGGCTTTGAGTTGGCCAGTCAGGTCCTTGGTTACACCGGCAACCAGCACGACCTTATCCTCATGGACACTGCCGAGCAGGATCACTGCGCGGCCGAGCTTGTTCTTCAACTGATCGACCAAAGCCAGTAACGCCTTGCCGTCCTGCCCGTCCAGGCGCGCCGCCAGGACTTTTACGTCCTTGACGTCAACCGCCGAGGCCGACAGATCGTCGCCCGCAGCACTGGCCGCCTTGGCTTGCAACTGCTCCAGCTGTTTCTCCAGCGCACGGTTGCGCTCAAGCACGGCGGACAGCTTGTCGATCAGATTGTCGCGGCTACCCTTGACCAGGCCGGCCGCTTCCTTGAGTTGTTCTTCGGCTGCATTGAGGTAGGCCAGCGCCGCGGCACCGGTGACTGCCTCGATACGACGCACACCGGAGGCCACACCGCCTTCGCTGATGATTTTCAACAGGCCAATGTCACCGGTGCGGTTGGCGTGGATACCGCCACACAGTTCCACCGAGAAACTGCCGCCCATGCTCAGTACGCGCACTTCATCGCCATACTTCTCGCCAAACAGCGCCATGGCGCCCTTGTTCCTGGCGGTTTCGATATCCGTTTCCTCGGTTTCAACCGGGGTGTTCTTACGGATTTCGGCGTTGACGATATCTTCCAGCGCCTTGATCTGATCAGGCTTGATCGCTTCGAAGTGGCTGAAGTCGAAACGCAGGCGCTGGCTGTTGACCAACGAGCCCTTTTGCTGGACATGCTCGCCCAACACCTGACGCAACGCAGCGTGCAGCAAGTGAGTAGCCGAGTGGTTCAACGCGGTTGCATGCCGTACATCGGCATCGACCTGAGTCTCGACTGGCGCGCCGACGACCAGGTTGCCCAGTACCAACACACCATGGTGCAGGAACGCACCACCGGTCTTGGTGGTGTCGCGCACGTCGAAACGACCGGACGTCGAACTGAGGAAACCACAGTCACCGATTTGCCCGCCCGACTCCGCGTAGAACGGCGTCTGGTCCAGGACCACCACCGCTTCATCGCCCTCGTTCAGCACATCGACTGACTTGCCGTCTTTATAAATGGCAACGATTTTGGCCGCGCCGGCGGTAGCCTTGTAGCCGATGAACGCGGTAGGCACATCAACCTTGACCAGGGTGTTGTAGTCCAGGCCAAACGAGCTGGCGGAACGCGCACGCACACGCTGGGCTTCCATCTCACGCTCGAAACCGGCCTCATCGACGGTCAGCTCACGCTCACGGGCGATGTCGGCGGTCAGGTCCATCGGGAAGCCATAGGTGTCGTAGAGCTTGAACACTACATCGCCCGGCACCACGGTGCCTTTGAGTTCAGCCAGGTCCTGCTCGAGAATTTTCAGGCCGTGCTCCAGGGTCTTGGAGAACTGCTCTTCCTCAGCCTTGAGCACCCGCTCGATGTTGGCTTGTTGCTGCTTCAATTCCGGGAAGGCATCGCCCATCTCGGCCACCAGGGCAGCCACGATCTTGTAGAAGAAGCTGCCGGTAGCGCCCAGTTTGTTACCGTGACGGCAGGCGCGGCGGATAATGCGGCGCAGCACATAGCCACGGCCTTCGTTGGACGGTAGCACCCCATCGGCAATCAGGAAGCCGCAGGAGCGGATGTGGTCCGATACGACCTTGAGCGAAGACTGGCCTTCATTGGCGCAGCCAATGGCCGCAGCCGATGCGCTCAACAGATTGGTGAACAGGTCGATTTCATAGTTGGAATGAACGTGCTGCATGACCGCACTGATCCGTTCCAGCCCCATGCCGGTGTCCACCGACGGTGCCGGCAACGGATGCAACACGCCATCAGCGGTGCGGTTGAACTGCATGAACACGTTGTTCCAGATTTCGATGTAGCGGTCGCCGTCTTCATCCGGCGAACCCGGCGGGCCACCCCAGATGTCGGCGCCGTGATCGTAGAAAATCTCGGTGCAGGGGCCGCAGGGGCCGGTGTCGCCCATGGTCCAGAAGTTATCGGAGGCGTACGGCGCGCCTTTGTTGTCGCCGATGCGGATCATGCGCTCGGCGGGCACGCCGATTTGCTGGGTCCAGATGTCATACGCTTCGTCATCCGTGGCATAGACGGTTACCCAGAGCTTTTCCTCGGGCAGCTTGAGCACGCCGGTCAGGAAGGTCCAGGCGAAGGTGATCGCGTCTTTCTTGAAATAATCGCCAAAGCTGAAGTTACCCAGCATTTCGAAGAAGGTGTGGTGGCGCGCGGTGTAACCCACGTTTTCCAGGTCACTGTTCTTGCCGCCGGCGCGTACGCACTTCTGACTGCTGGTGGCGCGAGTGTAGGCGCGTTTTTCCTGGCCCAGGAAACAGTCCTTGAACTGGTTCATCCCCGCGTTAGTGAACAGCAGGGTGGGGTCATTGCCTGGGATCAAGGAGCTTGAGGCTACACGGGTGTGGCCTTGCTCTTCGAAGAAGCGAAGGAAGGCTTCACGGATTTCTGCGCTTTTCATTAGGTTCTTCCACGGAGGCTGCGGCCAAAGGCCAGTGCGCAACATCATCAGACGAAGCGACGGCAAAGGGCCGCATTATATCGGCCCTTTGCCGGTGGTACAGCGTGTTTATGTGATAGAAGCAGTCAATTAGACGGCCTGCACTGTCATTTCTGCGAAAATGCGACGAATGTCTGCACGACTTGCTCAATCTGCGCCCGGCTGACGTCCAGGTGCGTCACCATGCGCAGGCGCGGAGCGGCGCTCAACTTGATCCCGCGCTCGGCGGCAAACGCTTTCAACGCCTGGGCCCGGTCACCGATCTGCACATAGACCATGTTGGTCTGCACCGGCTCCACCGTATAACCCGCCTGGCGCAACTCATCCCCCAGCCACTGCGCATTGGCGTGGTCATCGGCCAAACGCTGCACCTGGTGATCCAGGGCATACAGGCCTGCCGCCGCCAGTGAACCGGCCTGGCGCATGCCGCCGCCGACCATCTTGCGCAGACGCCGTGCCTTGGCGATCAATGCCGTGGAACCGCACAGCACCGAGCCGACCGGCGCGCCGAGCCCCTTGGACAGGCACACCGACACTGAGTCGAAATGCCCGGCAATTTCCCGCGCGTCCACGCCCAGCTTGACCGCTGCGTTGTAGAGCCGCGCGCCATCCAGATGCAACGCCAGGCCGTGTTCACGGGTAAACGCCCGCGCCTTGGCCAGGTATGCCAATGGCAGCACTTTGCCTTGCATGGTGTTTTCCAGCGCCAGCAAGCGCGTGCGGGCGAAGTGAAAATCATCGGGTTTGATCGCTGCCAGCACCTGGTCGAGGTCCAGGGAACCGTCTGGCTGCACCTCCAGCGGCTGCGGCTGGATCGAACCCAGCACGGCCGCCCCGCCCCCTTCGTATTTGTAGGTGTGGGCCTGTTGCCCGACGATGTATTCCTCGCCGCGCTCACAGTGGGCCATCAACGCCAGCAGGTTGCTCATGGTGCCGGTGGGCACGAACAGCGCGGCCGCAAAGCCCAGGCGCCTGGCCAACTCAGCCTCCAGTCGGTTGACGCTGGGGTCTTCGCCGTAGACGTCATCACCGCTGACGGCGCTAGCCATCGCATCGAGCATACCGGGGGTGGGTTGGGTCACGGTGTCGCTGCGCAGGTCGATCACGGTCATGAAGGGGGCCTCTAACGGAATGGATAAGTCCTTTTGTGAGTGATTACTGCGGGCAAAGCCACGCAATATCAAGTCCCCGCTGCATTCAATCGAATACCCACCAAACAAACCGATATAGCTTATCGATACGGCAACCGTGCAGTTTTTGAAAAAGCATGTTAAAAACTCTCCGCCGCCAGGGTTCTGGTGGCAACGTTCTCAGGGCGGGGTGCAATTCCCCACCGGCGGTAATTGCGCGCAATGTGCATAGCCCGCGAGCGCTTGGCGCCTCGAACTGCTCAGGCAGGACGGCGACAAGGTCAGCAGACCCGGTGTGATCCCGGGGCCGACGGTCATAGTCCGGATGAAGAGAGAACGGGATTGGCACCTAAGGGCCGCGCGTTGAATTCATGCCTGCATGAAAACAGCGGTGCATACCCTTAAATCCCATTCGATTCATAACGCCCTGTTTTTTTCTTAAACAGGAGTCAGAACATGCAACCTACCGCAATCGACAGCAAAAGCAAAAACCACCACGGCGAGCGCGTCGCGTTTATCCAGGCCTGCTGGCACAAGGATATTGTCGACCAGTCGCGTAAAGGTTTCCTCGCCGAAATGATCGCCCAGGGCTACCAGGAATCGGATATCGATTTTTTCGAAGTCGGCGGCGCCTTTGAAATGCCTCTGCACGCCAAGCTGCTGGCCAAGACCGGCCGTTACGCCGGTATCGTCGCCGCAGCGCTGGTGGTGGATGGCGGCATCTACCGTCACGAATTCGTCGCGCAATCGGTGGTCAGCGGCCTGATGCAGGTGCAGCTCGAAACCGAAGTGCCGGTATTTTCGGTGTCGCTGACCCCACATCAATTCCACGGCGGCAGCGAACACACCACGTTCTTCTACGAGCACTTCGTGCACAAGGGTCAGGAAGCTGCGCGTACGTGTGCCGACACGCTGCACAAAGTGCGGGCGATCCGTCGTAGCGAGCCGCGGGCTGTAGCGGTATAAGCAACACCGCAAAAACAATGTGGGAGGGGGCTTGCTCCCGATAACAGTGTGTCAGTCAGCTCATCTGTAACTGATACACCGCCATCGGGAGCAAGCCCCCTCCCACATTTGCATAGGGTCAGGCCTTGAAAACTACACTAGGTCGGCATCCGTGGTTGGCACGATCAATATCCCCGCGCGCAAACCATTCTTCACCTTCGGGTTGGGGAAGATGATGCGTGCGCCCTCTTCCTCGATTACCCAGCGGGTCTTGGCTACGTCTTCGGCCAGCAGGTAGCCTTTTTCCAACTCCGAAAAGTTTTCCACATCCGCCGGCAGGTGCAGCAGGAAGGCGTCACTGTGCTTGATCACTTCACGCGCAACGGCGAACAGCTGCATACCGTCGAGGCTGTCCGTGGCAGGTTCGGTGCCTTCGATGATCTGCCTGAGGCGCAGCTCCAGGCGGGAAACATCCACGCCCTCGTTATGCCCGAACGGCCGCGCCTTGCCCAACTCCAGGGTGAAGGCCTCGGCGTCCAGCTGTTCGTAGGTAAAGGCGGTGAAGGTGATCGAGGTCTTGTTCTGCAACAGCACCGCTTGCATGCCGGCTGCGTGCAGGCGCTCAAGCTCACGGCGTGAATGCTGGCGCCCTTCCTTCCACGGGTACAGCGCAAACTGCTCGATCTTCGAGCCACGAATCGCGGTGTGCAGGTCGTAATGCAGGCGCGAACGGCCAGGCTGGCTGAAAAAGCTGCGGGCCAGCTGTTCCAGTTCGGCGGCGCGCATGGCTTCGGGGCCGATGTTGCTTTCATGCCGGCCGTTGAACAGCCGGTTGACGTCCAGTTCGAGGTAACGCTCGCCGCGACGCATGGCCTCGGGGTTGCCGAACAGGAACAGAATACGGGTGCGGGGTTTGATTTCCCCACGGGCGATGCCATGCAACAGACGGTCGAGCAACTCGATCGGCGCGGTTTCGTTGCCATGGATGCCGGACGACAACAGCAGGTCGCTGCCGTTGTCCCGTGCTTCAGGAGGACGCACTTCAAGCGCGCCCTCACTGAGCCAGCGCATCTGCACGCCGTCGACAGTCAGTTGAATTTTTTGCGCCGGTTCGCGACCGGCGAGGGTCAGTTCAAGCAGTTTGCCGAGGGCGAGCATAAGCAGCTTCCTTAGTGGTTGCAGCCAGGACCATGGACGTGATCGTCGTCGCCTTCAACCTCGGCCGGTTCCATTTCCAGTTGCAGGCTCATCAGGTTGGTTGCCAATGGGCGCATCAATAGGTTGGCGTACTCGGCGTCACCCTCCTCCACATCCACGCCGATCAGCAGTTGGCCACGGCCGTCGTGCTGGATCCAGATCTCCTTGCCCTGCCAGACCACGGCAACGCGGGTGCAGGAGGTTTCCAGCTGGGTGCCGTCGGTGTCTTCAAGGATCAGCTTAAGGGTGTCGGTCATAAATAAAATATCTCAGCCGTAGGGCGTTAATGGGTCTGGAAAGGATAAACCGAGCCCAGTTTAAGGATTTGCGTCAGTTCATCCAGTGCCGTCCGGCACTCAAGCAGCAGTTGCGGGTCAGCCAGGTCGGTTTCGCGCAGGCTGTCGCGGTAGTGCTTGTTGACCCACTGGGTCAGGGTGTCGTACAGCGGCGCGGTCATGATAACGCCTGGATTCACCGCCGCCAGTTCGGTTTCGTTCAACGCCACACGCAGACGCAGGCACGCCGGGCCGCCGCCATTTTGCATACTTTGCTTGAGGTCGAAGACTTTCACTTCGCGGATCAACCCGCCGGAGGCCGTGAGCTGTTGCAGGTACTGCCAGACGCGCTCGTTGGCGCGGCATTCTTCCGGCACGATCAGCAGCATCGAGCCGTCAGGACGGGTCAGCAACTGGCTGTTGAACAGGTAGGAGCGCACCGCGTCCTCCACACTGACCTGGGCACGCGGCACGCAGACCGACTGGAAATTGCCGCCCAACTTGCCCAGTTTGCCCTGCAACTCAGCGAGCATCTGTTCGGTATGGAGGAACGCGTCCTCGTGGTAGAACAGCACTTCGCCATTGCCTACCGCGATCACGTCGTTATGGAACACGCCAGCATCGATCACCGCCGGGTTCTGTTGGGCGTAGACCACGCCTTCATCCTTCAGGCCGTGCAAACGCGCAACCGCCTGGGACGCCTCGAGCGTCTGACGTGCCGGGTATTTCTGTGGCGCCGGGTAACGAGCGTCAAACGCACTGCGGCCGAAGACAAAGAACTCTACGCCCGCCTCGCCATAGTCACGGCAGAAACGCGTGTGGTTCGCCGCGCCTTCATCACCAAACTGCGCCACCGCCGGTAACGCGGCGTGGTGCGCGAAGTGCTGCTGATCGGCAAACATCGCCCCCAGCACGCGGCTGGTGGTCGGGTGTTCGATGCTGCGGTGGTATTTGCAGTTGAGGTTGGCAGCGGTGAAGTGCACGCGGCCGTCCGCCGTATCGGCGCTGGGGCTGACGGTGGCCGCGTTGGCCACCCACATGCTCGACGCCGAGCAGCTTGCCACCAGCAACGGCATGGCTTGCTTGGCCGCCTGCTGAATGACCTGCGCGTCGGTGCCGCTGAAACCGAGGCTGCGCAAGGCGGCCACGTCCGGACGTTCCTGGGGTGCAAGCACGCCTTGCACAAAGCCCATGTCCATCAGCGCTTTCATTTTCTGCAGCCCCTGCAACGCCGCTTCCTTGGGGTTGGAGTGTTGCTGGCTGTTGCTCTGGGACGCGACGTTGCCGAAGGACAAACCGCCGTAGTTATGGGTCGGCCCCACTAGACCGTCAAAATTGACTTCATAGGATTTCATCGGCGAGGCTCCACGAACATCTGTTTTTATAAGCAATCTTCAACACATCACAGATTCAGTGTAGGAGGGGGCTTGCTCCCGATAGCAGTCTGTCTGTTGATAAATCAGGTGACTGGTCCACCGCTATCGGGGGCAAGCCCCCTCCCACATTTAGGCCAGTGTTATGCCCGGGGTTAGTGTGGCTGGCACGACCAGGCTCGGGGTTTCCAGCGACGCCACCGGATACGCGCAATAATCCGCCGCGTAATACGCACTGGCGCGGTGGTTGCCCGAAGCCCCTACCCCGCCGAACGGTGCGGTGCTGGCGGCGCCGGTCAGCTGTTTGTTCCAGTTGACGATGCCGGCGCGGCTTTCCAGCCAGAACTGCTGGTAACGCTCCTCGGAATCCGAGAGCAAACCAGCAGCCAAGCCGTACTGGGTGTTATTGGCCTCAGTAATGGCCGCAGCAAAATCTGCGTAGCGAATCACCTGCAACAGCGGGCCGAACAGTTCTTCGTCTTCGCGCTCGGCCACCGCCGTCACGTCGATGATGCCTGGGGTCAACAAGGCGGCCTGATCTCGCGGTTGGGTCATTTCCAGCAGGGCCACGGCGCCATTGGCCAACATCAGTTCCTGGGCGTCCATCAAGGCTTTGGCGGCCGCCAGGGAAATCACCGAGCCCATGAACGGCGCCGGTTGCTGGTCGAACGCGCCCACTTCAATGGCCGCGCTGACCGCCACCAGGCGCGCCAGCAACGCATCACCCCAGGCGCCTTGTGGCACCAGCAAGCGACGGGCGCAGGTGCAGCGTTGGCCGGCGGAGATAAACGCCGACTGGATGATGGTGTACACCGCCGCATCCATGTCGGCCACTTCGTCCACTACCAGCGGGTTGTTGCCGCCCATCTCCAGGGCCAGGATCTTGTCGGGACGCCCGGAAAACTGCTGGTGCAGATGGTTGCCGGTGCGGCTGGAACCGGTGAAGAACAACCCGTCGATGCCTGGGTTGGCCGCCAACGCTATGCCGGTTTCCCGCGCACCTTGCAGCAGGTTCAACACGCCCGCCGGTAAACCCGCTTCGACCCAGCACTGCACGGTCAACTCGGCCACTTTCGGCGTGAGCTCGCTCGGCTTGAACAGTACGGTGTTACCCGCCAGCAGCGCCGGGACGATATGCCCGTTCGGCAAGTGGCCAGGAAAGTTGTAAGGGCCGAACACCGCCACCACGCCGTGGGGCTTGTGACGCAGCACAGCGGTGGCGTCGCCCAGGGGGCCGCTCTTCTCGCCGGTACGCTCGCGATAACTTTGCACCGAGATCGCGATCTTGTTGGCCATGCTGGTGACTTCGGTGGCCGATTCCCACAGCGGCTTACCGGTTTCCTCACCGATGCAGCGGGCGATTTCATCGGCGCGGCTTTTCAGGGTACTGGCGAAGATTTCGAGCACACTGATGCGCTCTTCCAGCGAACGCCGGGCCCAGCCTGGAAATGCCTGGCGTGCGGCCTGCACGGCGGACTCGACCTGCTCGGCCGTCGCACCGTTGCCGCTCCACAGCACCTGCTGGGTCACCGGGTTACGCGATTCAAACAGTTCACCCTGGCCGGCCAGCCAGCTACCTGCGATATACAACGAATTCATTATTTCGACTCCCGGGCTGCGGACAACGGTACGGCACGCACTTGATCACCGACCACAAGCTGCAGACGCTTGGCGGTCAGCGGATCGACCACCAACGTGCCCGCCGCCAAACGAGCCGGGGCAGCAGTGATGCGGCAGTCTTCGCGTTTGCGGTTATGGATCAGGAACGGCGTGGCGTCGTCCCCCGGCGTGCCGATGGCCAGCACCAGCGCCTGGCTGTCGCGCACCGCACGAATCTTGCTGGTTTCACACTCAACCGCCGGGCCGGCGTCGAAGATATCCACATAGCCCTGGTAGCTGAAGCCTTCGCTCTTGAGCATGCTCAGCGCCGGCTCGGTATCCGGATGGACCTTGCCGATCACGTTGCGCGCGTCTTCGGAAAGAAAGCAGCTGTACAGCGGAAACTTGGGCATCAGCTCAGCGATAAACGCTTTGTTGCCGACACCGGTAAGGTAGTCGGCCTGGCTGAATTCCATTTTGAAGAAGTGTCGGCCCAGGCTTTCCCAGAACGGCGAGCGCCCCGCTTCGTTGGACACGCCGCGCATCTCGGCGATGATCTTGTTGCCGAACAGTTGCGGGAATTCGGCAATGAACAGCATGCGCGCCTTGGCCAGCATGCGGCCGTTGAGGCCGTTGCGGTAATCGGCGTGCAGGAACAACGAACACAGCTCGGAGTTGCCGGTAAGGTCGTTGGCCAGGAACAGCGTCGGAATTTCGCGGTAGATGTTCAATTCCTGGGAGGCGCTGACCGTCAGGCCGACCCGGAAGTTGTACCACGGCTCGCGCAGGCCGACGGCGCCGGCGATGGCCGAAATGCCCACCACGCGGCCTTCGTCGTTCTCCAGCACGAACAGGTAGTCGGCATCGCCGCGCCCGGCTTCGCCACGAAAGGTTTTCTCGGCCCAGCCCACGCGGTGGGTCAGGCGCTCTTCGTTGGCCGGCAAGGTGGTGAGGCCGGTGCCGGTGCTGCGCGCCAGATCAATCAGGGCCGGTAAATCGCTGCTGCGTACGGGACGAACGATCATGCTATCTCCTCGAACGGGCCGCTTTGCAGCCACCCGCGAAACTCTGTTTTATACCGGCTCTCAGACTGCAACAAGACGCACGCTCGCGCCTTCGCCAACGCCCAGGGCTTCGGCGGCGGCGAGGTCGAGGGTCACCGGTTTGCCGGGCGCGTAGTCCAGCTCCAGCATCACCGCACGGTAATCCTGCAACTGCGCGTTGCTGACCAGGTACTGGCGGCCGACCCCCTTGAGCATCTCGCCGATCTTCACCGGCACCACGCGGCTCTGGGCGATCGAGCGGATGCCCGAAACCCGTGCGTGCAGCGTCGGGCCGCCGTCGAAGATGTCGATGTAATGGTCGGTTTCAAAGCCTTCGCGCATGAGGATGTCGAAGGTAATCTGCGCACGCGGGTGCACCTGGCCCATGGCTTCCTGGGCTTCGTCCGGCAACAGCGGCACGTAGATCGGGTAATGCGGCATCAGCTCGGCGAGGAACGTACGGCTTTTCAGCCCGCACAGGCGCTCGGCGGCGGCGTAATTGAGGTCGAAGAAGTTGCGACCGATGGCGTCCCAGAACGGCGAATCACCGTTCTCGTCGCTGTAGCCGACGATCTCGGTCACCACTGAATCGGCAAAGCGCTCGGGGTGGCTGGCGACGAACAACAGGCGGCCACGGGAGTTGAGCTCCGACCACGCCGAACCGACCAGCTCAGGCACCACGTAGAAACTGGTGAGCAGGCTGTTACCGGTGAGGTCGTGACACTGGGACAACACGTGGATCTTGTTGTGGATCTTCAGCTCGCGGGAGGCGTGCACGAAGGTTTCGTTCCGGAAACTGTAGAAGGGTTCCGAGTAGCCGGCCGACGCGACGATGGCCGAGCAGCCCGCGAGCTTGCCCGTCTCGGTGTCTTCGAGCACGAAGAAATAGCTTTCTTCACCGTTGAAACTCACCTCGGCCGCGAAGGACGCTTCGCTGGCCGCGATCTTGTCGCTCAGGCGTTCCACATCATCCGGCAAGGAGGTGACACCAATCGGGCTGTCCGCAGCCAGACGCTGTACCTCGCCCAGATCAGCCATTTGCGCGGGGCGCATCACCAGCATGGTGTCACTCCTTAACTCTAGAACTCATAGGAAAAAATACCGGACACGTCAGGCACAACCCATATCCAATGTGGGAGGGGGCTTGCTCCCGATGGCGGTGGTTCAGTACCAGTTGCATCAACTGACCGTCCGCTATCGGGAGCAAGCCCCCTCCCACATTTGATCCGGTCCGGCAGAAAGATGTGTATCAGGCTTGGGTCAGCGTTTTTACGGCACGTTCGAAGCGATCCAGACCTTCGTTGATGTCCGCCTCTTCCACCACCAGGCTCGGCGCGAAACGCACCACGTCGGGGCCGGCTTGCAGGATCATCAGGTTTTCTTTCTCGGCGGCGTTGAACACGTCCTTGGCCTTGCCCTTGAACGCATCGCTCAATACGCAACCGATCAGCAGGCCCATGCCACGCACTTGGGTGAAGATGCCGTACTGCTCGCCGATCTGCTCCAGGCGCGCCTTGAACAGGTCGTGCTTGGCATTCACGCCGGCCAGCACCTCGGGAGTGTTGACCACGTCGATCACCGCTTCAGCCACTGCGCACGCCAGCGGGTTACCGCCGTAGGTGGTGCCGTGGGTGCCGACCACCAGGTGCTTGGCCAAGTCTTCACGGGTGAGCATCGCGGCAATCGGGAAACCGCCGCCCAGGCTCTTGGCGCTGGTGAGGATGTCCGGCACCACGCCGTAGTGTTGGTAAGCAAACAGGTGGCCGCTGCGGCCCATGCCGGTTTGCACTTCGTCGAACACCAGCAGCGCGTTATTCGCGTCGCACAATTCGCGAGCACCTTGCAGATAAGCCAGCTCGGCCGGCAGTACGCCGCCTTCGCCCTGAATCGGCTCCAGCACCACGGCGCAGGTCTTGTCCGACACGGCGGCTTTCAAAGCCTCCAGGTCGTTATAAGGAACGTGGGTGATGCCGGTAATTTTAGGCCCGAAACCATCGGAGTACTTGGACTGGCCACCGACGTTGACGGTGAACAGGGTCCGGCCGTGGAAGCTGTTCAGCGCGGCGATGATCTCGTACTTCTCGCTGCCGAAACGGTCGAACGCCACACGACGGGCCAGTTTGAAGGCGGCCTCGTTGGCTTCGGCGCCGGAGTTGCAGAAGAACACGCGCTCGGCAAAGGTGGCGTCGATCAGCTTGTGCGCCAGGCGCAACGCCGGCTCATTGGTGAACACGTTGGAGACATGCCACAGCTTGTTGGCCTGCTCGGTCAGTGCGCCGACCAGCGCCGGGTGGGCGTGGCCCAATACGTTGACCGCGATGCCGCCGGCAAAGTCGATCAGCTCGCGACCGGCCTGGTCCCACACGCGCGAACCTGCGCCACGCACGGGAATGAAGGCGGCAGGCGCATAGTTAGGCACCATGACCTGGTCGAAATCGGCACGTTGCACCGGGGCTTGCTCAACGGACATCGGAGTCTCCTGAAGAGGAACGCCTGCCTGGAACTGGCGGGCGATGCAGGGATTGTAAGGACAGTTTTCAGTGCGGCCTTGCCGCCAAGCGACAACTTCTTATAGCGCCAACCCGCGTTTTACGCGGGTTTACGCCAATGCGACAAATAGCGTCGCAATGGCGCAGTTTAAACCGTGCGCCCGCTCCGTGCGCAGGGGATCTTCGCAAATCGGCGCGGGCGTGGCGCCCCACGTATTTACCGCCGTCGATCGGGCGTGGACTGGTCTGCTGGATTAACACCTGTAGCCTCAAGGA
This sequence comes from Pseudomonas sp. R4-34-07, assembly GCF_003852375.1. Lineage (NCBI taxonomy): Bacteria > Pseudomonadati > Pseudomonadota > Gammaproteobacteria > Pseudomonadales > Pseudomonadaceae > Pseudomonas > Pseudomonas sp. R4-34-07. The sequence continues at coordinate 4,487,192 of NZ_CP027760.1, forward strand.
CCGATCCAATGCGCCAACGCCCCATCCCCGTCGCACCCGACATCCACCACGCAATTCTCACGCAGGCCATCCCCCACTGGCTGGGGGATGCCGCGCCCGCCAGGCGTTCGGCCCTTGGCGAACACGCGCCGAGTATTCCCGACTGGTACAAGCACGCCTGCGACGCCCAACACGCAGAACTCAAGCGCCTGAACGGCGAAGCCTGGACCCGGCAGAACCAAGTGGACAAGGCCCTGGCCGAGCTCAAGAGCCCGGAGACGTTTGGCGCCGAGTTGCTGCAAGCGGCGCTCAAGCGCCAATATGCGCTGGACCTGGATGTGCGCAGCACCTGGCTGCAACTCTACGTGCCCTTGACCCTCGCCGGGGTTCGCGTCAGGGCCGGGGCTTCGCGCACCTGGAGCGTATCGCTGCTGAAGGCCGCCCTGCACAACTTCGAGCCGGCTGAAGCCGAGCCCGATGCCTACGAGCACAACTCCGGCTTCAGCACCCGGCCCAATGCCGCCGGACACTTCCAGAGCCTGCCGGCGATTGCAGCGCGCATCAGCGTCGCGCAATTCGCCACCCTGTGCCGCGAACTCGATATAGGCGGGCGCTACCAGCGTTATCTGGAGGATTACCTGGGGCTGGGCAACCCCGTGGCCGAAGCGGTGCTTCAGGCCCGCGTCGAGCAAAGCCAGGCCAGCGCGCTCAAGCTGTCGCTGTACATGGCGCTGCTCAAGGGCGACATCCCGCAGGCCGGGTATGACGCGGTGCACAGCCTGATCAGCCACGCCAGCCAGCGCCCGGCATTGATCGCCCATGAGCTGGTCATCATGTCCAGTCGCCTGGTCGGGATTGTGGTGTTTTCGCCGCACCTGGACTCAAGCCGCGCGGTGGCGCCGGTCATCGCCTATATCCCCGACGACCCGCAGCACCCGATCAAGCAATACCCCAGCGCGCAGGCGTTTATGCAGGCGCTCGCGGCACGGCTGCGTTCGACGGACTTTCAACATTTTTTCAGCCGTTTTGTCAGCCATGCCGATATCGGCAGCTTCTTCGCCGACCTCAACCGCCGCCTGAGCGAAGTGACCTGGCACCCCCATACGACGGGCGATCCGCTGCCGAGCTGGCGCGAGACCGAGGTGGGCCGGCCGAAGCTGGAGTTTCGTGGCCTGCCCATCAAGCAACCCCTGTTCCAGCACCTGTACCAGATGAAGTTGAGCAAGTTGCGCGATGACGCGAGCAGCCAGGCAGTGTCCACCGCCGCCGTCAACCGCAAGGCCCGTTGGGAGCGCTGGGATCTGGTGCAGAAAATCGGCTCGGCGCTGCTGCAAGTGGCAGCCCTGATTGCCAGCCCTTTTGTTCCACCGCTTGGGCTGCTGATGCTGGGCTACACCGCTTACCAACTGCTGGACGAGGCCTTCGAGGGCGTTATCGACTGGGCTGAAGGCCTGACGCGGGAAGCGTTCGGGCACACCATGGGGTTTGTCGAGCAACTGGTGCAACTGGGCTTGTTTGCCACCGGAATCCCTATCGCCCAAGGCCTGTTGCGCAAGGTACTGCCCGGCGAGTGCCTGGTTTTTCTCAACGGCCTGACACCCGTGACCACACCCGAGGGCCGTCAGCGCCTGTGGAAACCCGACCTTGCGCCCTATCGTGTCAAGTTCACACCGCCCAAGACAGTACGTCCCGACCCACAAGGCCTGTACCGCTATAATGGCAACATCCTGCTGCCCTTGGATGGCGATTACTACAGCCTGCAACAAGACCCCGCCAGCCTGCGCTATTCCCTACGCCATCCCAGCCGCCCAGCCGCCTACGCTCCACGGTTACTGAACAACGGCCAGGGCGCCTGGATCACCGAAATGGAGCGCCCGCTGAACTGGGACAATGCCACCCTGATGCGTCGCCTCGGCTACCGGGCGGACGGGCTCAGCGACGCCCGCCTGCGCCAGGCACATAGCGTCAGCGGCACCCACGACAATGCCTTGCGCAAGATGCACATGCGCCAGCAAACGCTCCCCCCGCTGCTGGCCGACACCCTCAAGCGCTTCAAGATTGACCAGGCGCTGCAAGACTTCATCACGCAAATGAACAGCGATGACCCCGGAATTTACCGGCAGGCCGATATCCAGACTCAGTTGCAGGTACTGACCAGCAACGGCCTATGGCCGGTATCCAGGACACTGCGTCTTGTCGACTCCAGCGGCAATACCCAGTGGGAGTTCGCCGGGCAATCCGGTGCGCACGTGGTGCAGGTGCGCGAAAGCCAGCTGAAAAACGGTGAATTGCTGCGCATCCTGATCGAAAGCCTGGATGAACCCGAGCGCAAGCTGCTGCTGGAGGAACCCGCCGACCTGCCCGCCCCGCACACTCACCTGCGCGCCGGCGCCCTGCGCAAAAAAATCGCCCGGCTTGCCCATGACAAACGCTTCAACCTGTTCGACTCCCGCTACCGCAGCGAAGAACGCAGCCCCACTGCCTCGCTGCAAAAAATCATTGATGCCGCCCCGGAACGCGGGCTGCCCACCAGCGTGGCCGAGGAACTGCTGGCCAGTGCCAGCGGCGCGGAGTGGCGGGCCATCGACCTCGGCAAGGTGCCCGCCCGTATCGTCGAGCAGGCCGCCTCGGCCCAGTTGGAGGTACGCACCACCCGTGCCTACGAAGGGTTGTACCTGGACGCCGTCGACAACCCGGACACCTATCTGCTGGTCCTGCGGTCCCTGGAGCGCCTGCCCGGATGGTCGACCGACCTGCGCCTGGAACTGCGCGAGTACCACGCCAACGGCCCACTGCTGCAAGCCATCGGCGCCGAAGACGCCACACTCAAGAGGACCCTGGTGCGCACCGAAACGGGCCACTACACCCCGGTCGATGAAACGGGGCCGGTGTTCGCCGACACCGATTTCTACACCGCCATCCTCCAGGCTATCCCGGACAGCCAACGCGACGCCCTGGACATCCATATCGGCCAGGGCGAACGCCTGCGCCAGGCGGTTGCCGAACATGTACTGGACCGCGAGCAATTGCGCGCCCTGCTCGGCAAGGACACCTATCGCAAACCCACCTATAATCCCGAAGTGATGCGCCTGCGTGGCGGCATGGAAGGCTACCAGGCCGCCGGACCGTCACAGGCGCAGCTCTCCCTCGAGCAGCGCGCCCACCACCTGCTGCCTCGGCTCAACCGCGAGCAGATCAGCGAACTGGTGCAAACCCTGGAAGACCGACCGGGCGGCGCCCTGCCCAGCCTGATCACGCTGCAGGCCGAGTACGACAAAATGGACACCGACCTTGCCGTGTGGGAGCACGCGACGCCGCCGTTCCACCCCATTACCGAGGCACCACTGACGACCCAGGAGTATCAATACGCCCGCCGCGATCGCGGGCTGTGGGCCGAAGAAATCAGGCGTAGCTGGCGTCAGGAAACCGAGATTGATGAGTTTCACGAACAGCCGGCTCTCAGCGGCCATAAGCTGCAATTGACGATGCCCATCTACGGCGAACTGCCGGTACTCACCGCGCATTTCGAGCACATCACCCTGCTGGAGTTGAGCGGTGCGCACACCCCGCTGGAGGTGGACAGGTTTGTGCAAATGTTTCAACGCCTGCGTCACTTGACCATCAGCAAATTTTCCCTCGGCCGCCTTGCGCCGAGCATCGCCCGACTGCCAGACCTCAACACCCTGATCCTGAGCGACTGCAACATTATCTTGAGCGAAGAAAGCCGTGCAGCCCTCGGCGGCATGACCCGCCTGGTGACCCTGGACCTGTACAACAACCCGCTGGGCCTGACCCCCAGCGTCGCCAATATGCCCCGGCTGCAGCACTTGGATTTAAGCTATACCGGCATTCGCGAGCTGCCGCCGGGCATGCTCGACCGCCCGCAGCTGGAACTGGCGGTGCTGTCGAACAACCAGATCGGCGAGCTGCCGGCAGCGCTCTTCGATTTGCCGGTGGCCACCAGCCGCAAGTTCGACCTCAGCGCCAACCCGCTCTCGCGGGCGACCCTGCAGCGCGTCAAGGCTTACTATCAAAGGACCACAGGCCGCTGGGATATCGATGCGCCCAGTGCGGACATCGAGCAGGCCAAACGCCTGTTCCCGACCCTGAGCGACGATGACATCAATCAGCTCATTTTTGATTTTCCAGGTGACCTCGACGCCACCCAGGCCGCGCTGGAGCAGCTTGGCACCGATTACCGCAGCATTCGCCAGGACCTGAGTCCCTGGGCCGAAGACCCGCTGGCCTCGGTCCAGGCGCGCGCCGCCCGCGCACGGTTGGTGGACACCCTCGAGGCTGTCTGGCGCCGGGAAGCCGAGCAGGATGAACAGGCCCAGGGCAATCAGCCATGCTTCACACTCAGGCTGACGCACCCCGTCAGCGGCGAGCTTCCCGCCCTGAGCCGGCCACTCAAGCAGGTCTCATCCCTGCTGCTGAGCGGCGATGGTTCCGACCTGCTGCTGGGGGCGTTCCTGCGCAGTTTTCCCAACCTGGAACGGCTGTCCGTTGAGCACTATGCCCTCAGTCACTTTCCCAAGACCTTGCCGCACTTGCTGCGATTGACCCACCTGCGCCTGGACGACTGCGGCCTCACCCTCAACCCCGTCAGCGCCCAGGTGCTGTCCGGCATGGTTCACCTCAAGCACCTGGACCTGGCGAACAACCGCCTGAGCTGGCTGCCGGACTTCAACCGCCTGAGCAACCTCGCTAGCCTGTCGCTCAGTAACACAGGCCTGCGCGAAATTCCGCCGGCGCTGCTCTCCGGCAGTGTTTATCGAACACGGGTCGACCTGAGCCACAACGTCATCGAGGACATTTCCGATCAGGGGTTTGCATTGCCCGCCGCCTTCGGCGCGTCGTTCGACCTGGCGGGCAACCCGTTGTCGCGGCAAACATTGGCGCGTATCAAGACCTACTGCCAGGCTAGCGGCGAACACTGGAACGTCGAGGCGCCCCCGGTGCACGTGCAGCAGCTCCAGGCACTGTATCCAAGCCTGGGCGCCCGCGAAATCAATCGCCTGTATTTTCAGTTGCCCGGCGACCTGGACGCCGCCGCGCCCGAAATCACGCGCCGGGGCGTCGAATACCGCCAGTTGGAACGCCAGTTGCTGGCCTGGGCCACGGACATCCCGCAACGGGATCCGCTGCTCGACACGGTGCTGGACGAAGACACCCGCGCACGTGAACAACTGCGCCGATTGGCCTTCAAAAGCCTGCTCGAACGTTGCTGGCGCCGGGAGGGCGAACTGGACGACTCCAGCGTGTTTATCCGACGCAGCTTCAAGCTGGTGTTCGACGGGCAACTGTTGGGGGACATGCCGACGCTGACCGCGCGCTTCGACCACGTCACCCTGCTGGAAATCATCGGCGACGGCACCAATCAACAGGTCGACGGGTTGCTCAGGTGTTTTCCCAACCTGATCAACCTGACCATCGAGCGCCACACACTGGGCGACCTGCCCGCCTCGTTGGTGCACCTGGGACGCCTGCGCTACCTGAAGCTGGCGCAAAACCACATCCGCTTGACGCCCGCCAGCAATGAGCTGTTGTCGGGCCTGGTCCAGCTGGAATACCTGGACCTGAGCAACAACCCCCTGACACTGACGCCTGACCTGCGTCATTTCCGGCGGTTGGTATCGGTTTACCTGCACAGCTGTGAGCTGACAAACGTACCGGAAGGGCTCTTCAGCCTGCGCCGCCTGCGGGCCGTGGACCTGAGCGACAACCAGATCATGGAGCTGCCCAGCGACCTGCTGGAAATGCCCGTGCCGCTGGATGACGACTCTGATTTGAGCGGCAATCCGTTGTCTGCGCAAAGCCTGGAACTGCTGCGCAGTTACTACCGCCAGACGGGCTACGAATTAGGCGTGGAAGACGCGATGTTCGACGGCGCCGGCGTTCCCCTGTCGGCGCCCGGCACGCCCCAGCCGATGGAGGAATAACGGCGCGACTCAACCGCGCTCGGACGGCACCGACGACAGTTCGAACGGGCTGCTGCTGCGCCGCTGGTTGCGGTCTTCACGCGGGGTGGCGCCGAAGAAGTTGCGGTAGGCGCTGGAAAAATGCGGCCCCGAAGAGAAGCCGCACGACAGGCCGATCTGGATGATCGACTTGCTGGTCTGCATGAGCATCTGGCGCGCCTTGTTCAGGCGCAGTTCCAGGTAGTACTGGCTGGGGACGCGATTGAGGTACTGCTTGAAGATCCGCTCCAGTTGTCGTCGCGACACGCACACGTGCTGGGCGATTTCATCGGTGGTCAGCGGCTCCTCGATATTGGCTTCCATCAGCAACACCGCCTGGGTCAGCTTCGGATGGCTGGAGCCCAGGCGGTTTTGCAGCGGGATGCGCTGGCGCTCGCCGCCTTCGCGGATGCGCTCCACCACCAGTTCTTCGGAGACCGCACCGGCCAGTTCGGCGCCGTGATCACGGGCCAGCACCGCCAGCAGCAGGTCGAGTACCGACATGCCACCGCAGGCGGTCAGGCGGTCGCGATCCCAGTCGAACAGATGGCTGGTGGCGATGACCTTGGGGAAACGCTCGGCAAAATCATCCTGCCAGCGCCAGTGCACGGCGGCGCGGTAGCCGTCGAGCAGGCCCAACTGGGCCAAGGGGTAGACACCGGCCGACAGGCCACCGATCACACACCCTGCCCGCACCAGTTGCTTGAGCGCCGAACTGAGCTGGGAAGCGATGACGGTCGGCGGCTCATCGGCCAGCAGGAACAGCTTCTGAAACCCCTCCAGCTTGCCGGCCCACGGTTCGCCCGGCAGTTGCCAAGCGCCTTCGGTGGCCGGCTCTGCGAGCAAAAACGACAGCTCGTAGACCACGTCCGGATGCACCCGCTGAGCAACGCGCAAGGCCTCCTCAGCCAGCGCAAGCGTGAGGGCTTTTGTGCTGGGCCAAATCAGGAAACCAATTTTATGGGCGGTCATGGAAGGCTATCCGAAGCGAGTAACGGTAATGAAGACAAAGGCCAATGCTAGCCCGTAAGTGAATAGAAATCTCAAAACGATGAAGATCCCAATGTGGGAGGGGGCTTGCTCCCGATAGCGGCGGATCAATCAGCAAATGTGTATCTGATGTACCGCTATCGGGAGCAAGCCCCCTCCCACAGGGTGCAGCGTCTCCAGTGAAGTGGGTTATTTCAAGCTGCCGGAGAGGAACTGCTGAAGACGCACAGACTGCGGATTCACCAGCACTTCACGCGGATTGCCGCGCTCTTCGACGATACCTTTGTGCAAGAACACCAGCTGGTTGGACACCTCACGGGCAAAGCCCATTTCGTGGGTCACCACCACCATGGTGCGGCCTTCCTGGGCCAGGTCCTGCATCACCTTGAGCACTTCGCCGACCAGCTCCGGGTCGAGGGCCGAGGTGGGTTCGTCGAACAGCATCACCTCCGGCTCCATCGCCAGGGCACGGGCGATCGCCACGCGCTGCTGCTCGCCGCCGGACATGTGGCCGGGGAACGCGTCCTTGCGATGGCCCACGCCAACCTTGGCCAGATAATGCTCGGCCTTTTCACGGGCGTCTTTTTTCGACATGCCAAGCACGTGCACCGGCGCTTCCATCACGTTTTCCAGCGCGGTCATGTGCGACCACAGGTTGAAATGCTGGAACACCATGGACAGGCGCGAACGCATGCGTTGCAGTTGTTTAGGGTCGGCGGCCTTCATGGCGCCGTCTTTGTTCGCGACCAGTTTCAGCTCTTCGTTATTGAGCAGAATCTTGCCGGCGTGAGGTTGCTCGAGCAGGTTGATACAGCGCAAAAAGGTACTTTTGCCCGAACCGCTGGAGCCGATGATGCTGATCACATCACCGGCAGCGGCGGCCAGGGACACGCCTTTGAGCACTTCATGACTGCCATAGCGTTTATGCAGGTCTTGGACTTCAAGTTTGTACATGCGGTCGGTTCTCACAAAAACAGGTGGTCAGTCGTTGAGCAAGCGCCCGTGACGCAGCGCTTCGCGCCCCGCCACCTTGGCCAGCCAGAAACCCGCTTGGGCATAACGCAGCCGTTCAACGGCGAACAACACCCCGGACGTGCCCGCGCAGACAATGCTGACGCGGTCGGTCAGAGGATCAATCACTTCAAAAATCGGTTCGCCGGTTTCAACCCAGTCACCGGCTTTACGCAGGTAACTGATCACCCCTGCGTGGGGGGCGAACAGCAACTCGGTGCCTTCGAAGGGCATGCCTTCACACGCCTCGTGCTGCGGTGCGGGCCATTCGCCCTTGATCAAGCCTTGTTCGGCGAGGAACGCCAGGATGCCCTCGGCGTGGAAGATCGCCTCGTCGCGGCCGGTGTCGGCCTGGCCGCCCAACTCCAGGGTTGTCGCCAGACAGGCCAGCGCAATCTGCGCCTCGGGGAACGCCCGGGACAAACGCAGCCACGGCAGCGAACACGCCTCGTCAAACGAACTGCCGCCGGAATCTTCCGCCAGCAGGCCGACCTTCACATTCAAATGCGCCGACAGCGAACGCCACTGCGGCCAGTGCTGGGGCAGCGCATACATGTGCAGCGCGGCTTCGGCGTCGCAATGCAGGTCGAGCACGATGTCGGCGGTGCAGGCATGGCCCAGCAGTATGCGCTGCATGCCTTGCAACTGGCTGCTCGGCGGCGGCAAGGCGTTGAGCACATCGCTCATGGCCTGGCGGATCAGGCGCACATTGGCGTGGGGATCATCGCCCAGCTTGCCGTGCAGACGCTCGGCGACGGGCGCGCTCAACTCGACGAAATCGCGGTTGAAATTCTTGCCGCTGCCGACCTCGAAACGCCCCTGGTGGCTGCCTTGCAGCAGCTGGCCCAGGCCCATCGGATTGGCCACGGGCACCAGCTCGATCACGCCATTGAGCGCCCCTTGGCGTTCCAGGTCGGTAAGGCGTTTTTTCAGCTCCCAGGCGGCGCGCATGCCGGGTAACTCATCGGCGTGCAGGCTGGCCTGGATATAGGCCTTGCGCTCGCCACTGCCGAAACGGAACACACTCAGCTGGCGCTCACAACCCAGGTGGCCCCAGGGCAACAGGTGATCGATACGTTCCATATCAATGCTTCCGTGGCGCCAGGTAGCTCAGCCAGCGGCGCTCGGCCAACTTGAACAGGCGCACCAGGATGAACGTCAGGCACAGGTAGAACGCGCCAGCGGTGATATAGGCTTCAAACGGCAGGTAGTACTGGGCATTCACCGTGCGCGCGGCACCGGTGATATCGATCAAAGTGACGATGGAGGCCAGGCTGGTGGTCTGCAGCATCATGATCACTTCGTTGCTGTACTGCGGCAGCGCGCGGCGCAGGGCCGAGGGCAGCAGGATGCGACGGTACAGCTTGTAGCGCGACATGCCCATGGCCTTGGCCGCTTCGATCTCGCCATTGGGCGTGGCCTTGAGGCTGCCGGCGATGATCTCGGCGGTGTAGGCGCTGGTGTTGATCGCGAACGCCAGGCACGCGCAAAACGTGGCGCTGGACAGCAACGGCCACAGGAAGCTTTCCCGTACGGCCTCGAACTGGGCCAGGCCGTAGTAGATCAGGAACAGTTGCACCAGCATCGGTGTGCCGCGGATCACATAGGTGTAGAGCCATGCCACGCCGTTGACGATCGGCTGCTTGGACACGCGCATCAAGCCCAGGGGCAAGGCGGCGAGCAAGCCGAAGAACAGCGAAATGGCGAGCAGTTTCAGGGTGGTCAGCAAGCCGCCAAGGTACAGCGGCATGGCCTCCCAGATGACGTTGTAGTCGAAGATCATAGATCAGCCGCCCTTACGCCTACCGAGTAGCGCTTCTCAAGATAGCGCAGGGCCAGCAACGACACGCTGGTGATCACCAGGTACATCGCCGCCACTGCGAGGAAGAAGGTAAAAGGCTCGCGGGTGGCGTCGGCCGCCTGCTTGGCCTTGAACATCATGTCTTGCAGGCCCACCACCGAAATCAGCGCGGTGGCCTTGGTGAGTACCAGCCAGTTATTGGTGAAACCGGGGATCGCCAGCCGGATCATCTGCGGCACCATCACCCGGAAAAACACCTGGAAGCTGCTCATGCCATACGCCAGGCCGGCCTCGGCCTGCCCCTTGGGAATAGCCATGAAGGCACCGCGGAAGGTTTCCGACAGGTAGGCGCCAAAGATGAAACCCAGGGTGCCGATACCGGCGGCCAGGGGGTTCAGGTCAATATAGTCGTCAAAGCCGAGCATCGGCGCGACGCGGTTAAGCAAGTCCTGGCCACCGTAGAAAATCAGCAGGATCAGCACCAGGTCGGGGATCCCGCGGATCACCGTGGAGTACAGGTCGCCCAGCCACGCCAGCCAGCGCACCGGCGACAGGCGCAACGCGACCCCGATCAGACCCAGAACAATGGCCAGGGCCATGGACGACAAGGCGAGCTGAAGCGTCAACCATGCGCCATCGAGGATGACGGCCCCGTAGCCTTTCAACATGATTCAGGTCCTCGAAAAGGGGGGGATGAAAAAATGGCGCAAACTTCAGAGTGTTCTGTTGCTTGCGCCATTTCGGACAGACAGCTGCGACTATTTACTTGGCATCAGCGCCGTAAATATCGAAGTCGAAGTACTTGTCCTGGATCTTCTTGTATTCGCCATTGGCACGGATCGCGGCGATAGCGGCGTTGATGCGCTCCAGGTTTTCCTTGTCGCCTTTGCGAACCGCGATGCCTACGCCGTCGCCGAAGTATTTGACGTCGGTGAACGCGGGACCTGTGAACGCGTAGCCTTTGCCGGCGTCGGTTTTCAGGAAACCGTCCTGCAGCAGGGTGGCGTCGGCCACGGTGCCGTCAAGGCGACCGGCTTGCACGTCCAGGTAGATTTCGTTCTGGGTGCCGTAGGGAACGATGGTGGCGCCCTTCGGTGCCAGGACTTCCTTGGCGAAACGGTCATGGATCGAACCACGCTGCACGCCGATTTTCTTGCCTTTCAATTCATCCAGGCTGTCGCTGACGGCAGTGCCTTCCTTCATCACCAGGCGAGCTGGGGTGAGGTAGTAGCGGGTGGTGAAGTCCACGGATTTCTTGCGGTCTTCAGTAATGGACATGGATGACAGGATCGCGTCGATCTTGCGCACTTTCAGCGCGGGGATCAGACCGTCGAATTCCTGCTCGACCCACGTGCACTTCACGTCCATCTGCTTGCACAGGGCGTTGCCGATGTCGTAGTCAAAACCGACGATGCTGCCATCCGGCGCCTTCGAGGCAAACGGAGGGTAAGCGGCTTCGATACCAATTTTCAGCGGTTTGCCTTCAGCGAAAGCCTGCATGGACAGCACGGACAGCGCCAGGGCGCCCAACAGCACGAGTTTCTTCATCTTGGGACTCCATCGGTATAGGGCAAAACAGCAGTATGAGCCATGGCCCACGATGCGGCGAAGGTGAAACCGAAAGCGGTGCAGCGTCCTGCGCCAGTGCGTGCCAGCGACGACGAGCGAGTGATCGGCATTCTAACGACAGGCTGGAAGCCGATATTTCCTCAATGCGACAACAATTTACAGAAGCACCGAGAAAGCGGTTCCAACTCATTGACAGCCTCTGAATTTTATGCAGAGACAAAAGATATTAAACCAGCTGATGCTGCAAATTGCGGGCCTATTATTCGCAAACCCTTCTAGCACGGCAAGTGTGGCGTTTAATCTTATTTCAAAGGGTGTCTGAAACGCGGTTTTCCTGGGCGCGAGCGTAGCCGTTTGCCTCATGCCTGGGCGCGGGGTTACACATTTGCGTTAACCGGTAACATTCAGAAACGTCCTACTGTGAAAACCGATATTTATTTGTCAGCTGGCTATGCAGGCAGCAGCTGTACAGGCCTTGAAATGCAATCCAAATGTGGGAGGGGGCTTGCTCCCGATAGCGGTGGGTCAGTGACAGCTGTCTCAACTGACCCACCGCTATCGGGAGCAAGCCCCCTCCCACAATAGAGCTTCAGTGGTCTCGAGAGCCCATGAAAAAGCCCCACCCGGCCTGCGCCGAATGGGGCTCTTTCCCATCCACTCCGCCTTACGCGACGTTCATGGTCTTGTGCGTCTCGATCAAATGCGCCACCACCCCCGGGTCGGCCAGGGTGGAGATATCCCCCAACCCGTCATACTCAGCCGTGGCAATCTTGCGCAGAATCCGCCGCATGATTTTCCCCGAACGCGTCTTCGGCAAGCCTGGCGCCCACTGGATCACGTCCGGTGAGGCAATCGGGCCGATTTCCTTGCGCACCCAGTTTTTCAGCTCCAGGCGCAATTGTTCGGTCGGCTCTTCGCCACCGATCAAAGTGACATAGACATAAATGCCCTGCCCCTTGATGTCATGCGGCACGCCGACCACCGCCGCTTCCGCGACTTTCGGGTGTGCCACCATCGCGCTTTCGATCTCGGCCGTGCCCATGCGGTGGCCCGACACGTTCAACACGTCGTCCACACGCCCGGTGATCCAGTAGTAGCCGTCCTCGTCGCGCCGCGCACCGTCGCCGGTGAAATACATGCCACGGAAGGTCTTGAAGTAGGTATCGACGAAACGGTCATGGTCGCCAAACAGCGTACGCGCCTGGCCCGGCCACGAATCGAGGATCACCAGGTTGCCCTCGGCCGCGCCTTCGATCAGGTTGCCGAGGTTGTCCACCAACGCCGGCACCACGCCAAAGAACGGCCGCGCCGCCGAACCCGGCTTGAGCGCATGGGCGCCCGGCAGCGGGCTCATCATGTTGCCGCCGGTTTCGGTCTGCCACCAGGTGTCGACAATCGGGCAACGGGATTGGCCGACATTCTTGTAGTACCAGTCCCAGGCTTCCGGGTTGATCGGCTCGCCTACCGAGCCCAACAGGCGCAGGCTGCTGCCATCGGCGCCTTCAACGGCGGCGGTGCCCGATGCCATCATCGCGCGGATCGCGGTAGGTGCGGTGTAGAGAATATTGACCTTGTGCTTGTCGACGATTTTCGCCACCCGGGTGATGTCCGGATAGTTCGGCACACCTTCGAACAGCAAGGTGGTCGCGCCATTCGCCAGCGGGCCGTAGACAATATAGGTGTGGCCGGTGACCCAGCCCACGTCGGCGGTGCACCAGTAGATTTCGCCAGGGCGGTAGTCGAACACGCGCTCATGGGTCAGGGCTGCATACAGCAGGTAACCGCCGGTGGTGTGTTGCACGCCCTTGGGCTTGCCGGTGGAACCGGAGGTGTAGAGGATGAACAGCGCTTCTTCGGCGCCCATCTCTTTGGGCGCACACACAGTGCCCGCCACTTTCATCAGGTCTTCGTACCAGATGTCGCGATGCTGGTTCCACTTGATCGTGCCATTGGTGCGCTTGCACACAATGACCTTCTGGATGCTGCTGGTTTCCGGGTTGGTCAGTGCGTCATCGACGTTGGCCTTCAGCGGAATCTTCTTACCGGCGCGAATGCCTTCGTCGGCAGTGATCACCACCTTCGACTTACAGTCGATGATGCGACCGGCCAGGGCTTCCGGCGAGAAACCGCCGAACACCACGGAATGAATCGCACCGATGCGGGTGCAGGCGAGCATGGCGACCACAGCTTCGGGGATCATCGGCATATAGATAGTCACCACGTCGCCGCGATGCACATCCTGGCCGCGCAGGGCGTTGGCGAACTTGCAGACTTGTTCATGCAGCTCGCGGTACGTGATGTTGCGGCTCTCGGCAGGGTCATCGCCCTCCCAGATGATCGCGATCTGGTCGCCGCGCTCGGCGAGGTGACGGTCCAGGCAGTTGTAGGAAACGTTCAGGGTGCCATCGGCGAACCACTTGATGTCGACATGGTGATCGTCGAACGACGTCTGCTTCACCGTGGTGAAAGGCTTGATCCAGTCAAGACGCTTGGCTTGCTCGCGCCAGAAACCATCGGGGTTGACCACCGACTGCTGGTACATCGCCTTGTAGGTCGCCTCGTCGGTCAGCGTGTTGGCTGCTACTTCGGGGCGAACGGGGTACAGGGAAGCCGCACTCATCTTTCTTACCTCGGTGACATAGTTGTTGTTGTATGGCCCCTGTTGTAGCCGGGGTGGGCCTATAGAACCATTCGACGATGGTAGTAACAAGACCCTACAAATTACCCAGCTATGCCCAGCTGCCGCTCTGGCCCGCGCCCCGTGGCGCTTCGCAGGTTTCTGAAAAAACCTTCATGGAGGGATTGTTACAAAAACTGCCAAAAGTGTTTATCAAAACCACGGGTATATGAATATAAGCCGCAGGCCTAGAATCAACCCCGTCAACACGACACCGAGATTAACACCGCAACAGCCCCCACGAAGGCAACGTTAATCCGAACTTCCCAACTCTCAAGTTACACACGCGGCCTCACAAGGGCCCCGTGACCCCTTTCGCCCTGAAGAAGGTAAACAGAGAAATGAAAGCGTTATTAGTTTTAGCCCTCAGCAGCCTGTGCGCCACCGCCGCCCTGGCCGACGAAGCCCCGACCGAGCTGGCTGGCCAGAACGCCCCGATTGTTGAGGACTATACCTACAGCACCCACTTGGACGTCGCTAAAGTAGTCTCCATGAGCAACATCCCGGAAGTATGCGAAGTTGTACCGGCGAAGATGGAATATGAAGATTCCCAAGGTCAACGTCATATTCTTAATTATCATGTAATGGGTAACGGCTGCTCTAACGGCTGATTATTGGTTAGTGGATTCTTGTTCGCCGCAAGAAATCGTTCTTGCGGCAAAGAGCCGGTCCTTAATCCACCGCCCTCCCCTCCACAAAAAAACATCCCACCGCCCGTCAAAAAATTCCTCCCCCGCCAACCCCCTGCAAACCCTCGCTCTGGCCCAAATAGCAGCCTTTTTGTCCGCTCACCGGGACAATCCGCCACAACACAAACCCGAATTTTTCCCTATAATGCGCGGGTAAATCGGGCCTGCAATATCCCTTTACACAGGGACGAAGAGCCAGACCTGAGGCCTCCGCTGGAGCAAGCCCCGCCGCTCCGCACCTCAAGCCTCATGCAGAACCCGTAGCCCAATTGCGTTTAATGCCTGCGCTAGCTGCTGCAACAAACGATTCCTTAAGATCCACCGCGGCCCGAGGGCCGTGTGAACACCCAACCATCCGGTTTCACACGGGCACCTTTGAGCCCTCACGCAGGAGACGACACGTCATGCTGAGCTGGGACGAATTCGACAAAGAAGAAGAAGGCGAAGTAGCCACCAAAGGCGCCAACGCCGGCCACGCCACCGAAGCCAACATGGACCGCCTCGACGGGGCCGGCGCTGCCGCCGCCATCGAAGCCCGCGCCGTCACCGCCAATGACTCCGCCGCCATCGTGCGCGCCAAGGCCGCCCTGGACAAACTCGACGTCGCCGAAGGCCTCGCCGAACTCGAAGGCGCCTCCGCCCGCGTCGCCGTTGATGAAAAACGCATGATCAACTGCCGCGCCGACCTCAACCAACTCGTGCCCTTCAAGTACGACTGGGCCTGGCAGAAGTACCTCGACGGCTGCGCCAACCACTGGATGCCGCAAGAGGTCAACATGACCGCCGACATCGCTTTGTGGAAAGACCCCGAAGGCCTGACCGACGACGAACGCCGCATCGTCATGCGCAACCTCGGCTTCTTCTCCACCGCCGACTCCCTGGTTGCCAACAACCTGGTGTTGGCCGTGTACCGCCTGATCACCAACCCGGAGTGCCGCCAGTACATCCTGCGCCAGGCCTTCGAAGAAGCGATCCACACCCACGCCTACCAGTACTGCATCGAATCGCTCGCCATGGATGAAGGCGAGATCTTCAACATGTACCACGAGATTCCATCGGTCGCCAAAAAGGCCGCTTGGGGCCTGAAGTACACCCGCTCGATCTCCGATCCGAAGTTCGAAACCGGCACCGTCGACACCGACAAGGAACTGCTGCGCAACCTGGTCGCCTACTACTGCGTGCTGGAAGGCATCTTCTTTTATTGCGGCTTCACCCAGATCCTCTCCATGGGCCGCCGCAACAAAATGACCGGCGTGGCCGAGCAGTTCCAGTACATCCTGCGCGATGAGTCGATGCACCTGAACTTCGGTATCGATGTGATCAACCAGATCAAAATCGAAAACCCACACCTGTGGGATGCCGAGATGAAGGAAGAAGCGACCCAGATGATCCTGCAAGGTACGCAGCTGGAGATTGAATATGCGCGGGATACCATGCCACGCGGCGTGCTCGGCATGAATGCGGCGATGATGGAGGATTACCTCAAGTTCATCGCTAACCGTCGGTTGTCGCAGATTGGGTTGAAGGAAGAGTACCCGGGGACTACTAATCCGTTCCCTTGGATGAGCGAGATTATGGATTTGAAGAAAGAGAAGAATTTCTTTGAGACCCGTGTGATCGAGTATCAGACCGGCGGCGCGCTGAGCTGGGATTGATTCCTGAGCCAAGCAACCTCATTAAGCCCTGACTTGTTCAGGGCTTTTTTATGCGCGGTGAACGGCCATTTCTTGAAGTACATCGCATTTCCCGCCTCGCCCAAAAGGGTTCGGATCGCATCACCAATGCTGTAGCCTTGTGCCCCAATTGCCATCAGCGTTGTCACCGGTCGAGTGACCGGGAGGCGTTCACCGAAGGGCTTTACGCCAAAATCGGAAGATTGGCACGGGAGTAGACTCCTGCTGTCACACCTGATGCACATTCAAAAAAATACTAGATAGGACCGAGGCCAACCCGTGAACCCAGACATGCTCGAAGCCGGCCCCGTTGACGCCAAAGTACTTTCCGTCTTTGACTTCGACGGCACCCTCACCCACCACGACAGTTTCGTGCCCTTCCTCAAGTTTGCCTTTGGCACTGGCGCGTTTTATGGCCGGATGGTCAAGCTCGCGGTGCCCGGGCTGCGCTTTTTGGTGCGGCAGATCAGCCGGGATGAGTTGAAGGCGCAGTTGATCCGCACCTTCATGACCGGAGTGGAGAAGGCGTGGGTGCAGCGCAAGGCCGAGGAGTATTGCCAGCGCAATTGGGCGCGGTTGATGCGCCCGGCGGGCGTGTTGTCGGTGGAACAGGAGTTGGGCTCGGGAGCGGTGGTGACGCTGTGTTCGGCGTCGCCGGCGTTGGTGTTGCAGCCATTTGCCGATCGGCTGGGGATCCGCTTGATCGGGACTGAGCTTGAGGTGGTCGACGGGGTGTTGACCGGTAAGCTCACCGGAAATAATTGCCGCTGTGAGAATAAGGTGCTGCGGCTTGAGGCGGTGTATGGGGATTTGGGCGAGTATCGGCTGCGGGCCTGGGGCGATACGCGCGGGGATCGGGAGTTGCTGGCGGCGGCGCAGGATGCGCATTTTCGGCATTTTCATGCGAAGAAGAAAAGGCGGGCCCGGTTGCAGCGGTGATGTGGGTCATTGGGACCGGCAGGGACAGCGAGGCGATCCCTTCGCAGCCTCGCTGGGGCTCGAGAGCTCTCACATTTGATCCCGTGCCGCTTATACCCAATCCTCTACCCGCAAACCTGGCACACGGTCGAACTCGCGCCGGTTGTTAGTGACCATAATCAGGCCCTGCGAACGCGCATGCCCAGCGATCATCTGGTCATATGGCCCTATCGGAGTACCTGCTCTCGCCAGCTCTGCGCGAAGCTGGCCTGTGTGCATGGCGGCATCCTGGTCGTATTTCAGGACTTCCAGACGTGCTGCAAAGCCTTCGATATCGGCCAGGTTTCGCTCTGGGTTGGATGATTTTTCCGCACCGTAAATCAGCTCCATCAGGGTCACTGTACTAATGGCCAATTGGCCATAGTGCTTTTTGAATGTTTCGCGCACCTGCTGGGGTCTGTTTTTGATGGTAAAGATGCAGATGTTGGTATCGAGCATGAACTTGAGCATTAAAAAGATTCCCGCTCTTGGTCAGCAGGCTGCTCGCGGTCGTTCATGAAGTCCGGCGTGACGCCCTCTCCATCAAACCAGCTGTCCCATGACTCACCAGCCGGAGTGATGATTCGTGCTCTGCCAATTGAGACAACATCTACACGTTTTACGTCATCCGGTAGTGCAGCGGCCTTTGGCAAACGCACAGCTTGGCTGCGGTTACTTTGGAATACAGAACCTTGGTCCATAATGACTTACCTCCAGCAATCAAGTGATTACGCAACGCTACACCACGGCATGGATATGTCAACGGGATATACATTTTCATTACTGGTCAAGCGTCGATTGCTTCCTGAGTGGACGGCGGGTTGCAAGTTCTTGCTGATATTTGCGCAGGTTCTCGCTATTAATAGCCAAACCTCTCACGGACCCGAGCCCCATGAAATTCGACACGGCCTACAGCCTGAGTCTCGATGACAAACTGTCAATCTATGACGTACGAGACCTGAATTTCGACGAAACCGCCGATTTCGATTCCGACAAGGAGCGCTTTCTCTGCCCCAACGATGTGTGCCGTGCGGCGTTTGATACGGGCAATACGCTGAGCACCTTCAACGCAAAAAACGTCACCTACCAGCGCACGCCGCATTTCAAGAACAAGACCAGCACCCGGCATATCGACGGTTGCCGCTACGCCAGCACCCATAAGAGCGCAACCGGTGAAAGCGATGACGAGCGCGAGGAAAATTTCCCGTCGGAGTTTGTGCTCACACGACGTCAATACACACGTAGGAGCCTTCTGACAGGCGCAGAGAACGTCGCCCTGCAAGACCCGGTGAAAGCCCCCGCGAATCGTGTCTCCACACCCCACGCCAACAACGACACCACCCCGGATAAAACCAGCGTATTCGCCCACCCGGTGGAATGCTACGTGTCGAATATCGACGACAAGGACAAGCTCAAATCAATGCCGTTGAAAATCGGCGAGCACACGGCGACGTACTGGACGTTTTTCAAGAAAATCGAATACCTGCAAGACAACCAGGGCCTGATCTATTGGGGCAAGATCAAAGCCATCAAGGACTACACCAACAGTGTTCGCATCGATTTCGAAAAGAAGGTATGGCTCGACAAGAAGCCCTACTCCGTCAACGTCTACCTGAGCAAGAAACTGCTCGATAGCTACCGCAAGCGCACGGCATTCCTGGAGCAGATCAAGGCCGCTGCAGGCAGCGAACGACCGTTGTATTGCTTTTTCTATGGCGTGACGCCGGCGCTCAAGCAGGTACCGAGCCAGAAGAACCCCGAACAGACGTTCGGGGTATTCAGCGCGAATATTGAAAACCTGGATCATCTGATCATCCGGGAGGCGCCGGGGATGGAGTAAACGCACACTGAAAAACACCACCCGTTGCCCTGAGTTGATGAGCGGTACAAACAACTGTATAAAAACACAGTATAGTTGTGCCTCCCCTGTCGAACCTGGAGAAATCCCCATGTCCTCTCTGGCAATGAGCTCTTACGTAGAACAGCAGATCGTCCTTCATCAATTCACCGCCAAACACTGCGCCCAGGCGCGCCTCATGTTGGGCTGGAGCCGCGAAGAGCTGGCCCGCGAGGCTGGCGTGGCGGTGCAAGCCATTCAACAATTGGAAAGCCACGGCGACGTGGATGATGACACTCGATTGGCCCTGGCATTTTGCCTGGAAGCGCAAGGGCTGGTGTTTTTCCCAGGGTTCGCACCGGGGTGGGGGATGAGTAAACGCCGGTTCGACAGCATATCGGCCGAAGCGGCGGCGCCAGGCCTCCTCTCTCGGTTGCTGGGCTCACCCGCTGCATCAAATGAGTCACCCACTCCCCAACCGAATGGTGCGTAGAGTCCAGCCTGATCAGCGGCAACGCGATGGATTAGCCCGCTTTCATGCTGCTTTCACGCAGAGGCTGAATCACATTCAGACGTTGCCTGCAGGCCCCCAACCGCGTTATCTGCCATTACGGGTGCTGGCGTAAAGGGAGTGCCAGGGCGGAATGCCGGCTGTTTAATCGCCCGTGTGGCTTGCTCATAAACATAGGCCGCCGACAGCACTGTGGCATCGTTGTTAGCCGACCCGTAAAGGTAAAGCGCCGTTGGCATCCCCTCATCATCAAGGCCGGACGGAATGGACATTGCCGGGTAACCTGCCGCAGCGCTGAAAAAATAGTTGTTTGAGAGGAAGTTCGACACCATCGCATCGAGCCTGTGCTTTTTCATCGGATCATCGATGGTTTTCTGGAAAACCGGAATGACGGCCGCCCACAGCTTATCGCGCTGGTCCTGAGTGCTCACCAGGCCATTGATAAGCTCCAACACTTTCTGGTCCGGCTCACCGGGCTGCTGGTGACGCTTATTAAAAGCAATCAGCTCCGAAAGCGATTTGACAGGCAAACCCTCGCGCCCGGCGAGATACTCTTCCAGTTGGTGCTTGACGTCTGAAAATAATGCGTCGTTGTAATCGGCGTAGGTTTGCTCAGAGACGCCATCCTCCAGCGTTCCCACGGGCACCAGGATCGCACCTTGAGACTTCAACACCTCAAGCGCATCCGCGAAATGCTTACGGTCCGCCCGCTTCGCGGGGTCTTTGGCCTCCTCTACGGACAATTCAGGCACAGGCGTGTAGCCAATTCGCTTGCCTTTCAAGGCATCGGAGCGCAGTCCCTCGGTGTAAAGCGTGGTCTCGGTCATGGCGTTGAGCGCTTCTGCCGCATCGCAGACATTGCGCGTGAACGTGCCAATCGTATCCATGCGTGAACTGGTCATGACACCCTCGGTACTCAGCAAGCCCACGGAGGTTTTCAAGCCAAAAACGCCGTTGTAGGCCGCGGGAGTAGTGATCGATCCGTTGGTTTCCACCCCTAACGCCAGCGGCACATGCCCTTGGGCAACCGCTACGGCAGAACCTGAGCTCGAACCCGCTACCGTCCCGCCCAGGCGATGCGGGTTCAGCGTCTGGCCACCTCGGGAACTCCAGCCATCCACCGGTAATTCAGAGCGGAAGTTCGACAGCTCGCTCATGTTGGTTTTACCTACAACCACCACGCCGGCCTTCAGCAAGTTGTCCACGACCTTGGCATTTTGAGTGGCGGCCTTGCCCACCAGAGCCTTGGAACCGGCGCTTGTCTGCATCCGGTCCCTGGTTTCGAATACATCCTTCAGCGCGATCGGAACGCCATGCAAATACCCGCGCACCTGGCCTTTTTCACGTTCAAGGTCCAGCGCCCTGGCTTGCTGGAGCGCATCCGGATTGGTTTCTATGAACGCGTTACCGCCCTGCAGCCCATGATCAATATTGGCAATTTGTCGGAACGTGTCTTTCACCAGCGATTCTGAGGTGACCCCGCCGCGGCTGGCCATCTCCACCGACATTTGAGATGCGCCCTTGAAGCCCTGCGGCGGATTTGAAAGCGCTTGCAACAGGCCTGTCGCCCACCCACCTGCTGAAACTGGTCCGATCATGGAAATACCCCTAATTGACTGAAAGAGAGCTATCGGCCGATAACCCAACACGAGTCTAAGAGGCTGTTCCGGCGTCGCTATGCAGGCTAATCCTGCTGCCCGGTATGATCATTCCGTACCCGGTGTGGGCGCGACAGTTGATAGAAGCTGGCGGTAAGTTCGCAGCAGGACCTGCACGCGATCAGCCGCCCAGCGGGCCCCGTAAAACCAGAGTTGGGTGCCATCCTCCAGCGCCTGACAGGCGCTGGGGTATCCACTTCTGCGCGCTGCATGAAACGCCGCACTCTGAGCGTCTGACACCAGGGCATCCAAACGATGGCTGGCCACGAGCGCATCGATGGCCGTACCGGATTCGAGAGGGTCGTCCGTACGCTGCGCGTCCACTGCGACTAATTGCACACCCGCTTGGCCGAGGATAACGAAGGCACGGTGCAAGGTTGCACGCTGGTCCGTGGGTTCAACATGCCCACCGCGTACGTAGCGGATGGCATAGCCGATGCGCCACCCCGCCAGCACAGGGGAGCCAGTAAAAGCGCTGTTGTTTTGCACCAGGGGCACTTCAACCATCACCGGCCCAGTGGGGTCGACACCACTGAGGGCAACCAGTGATAACGCGGGGTCTCGCGTGGGCTTGATCATTGGAGGCAAGGCGTTGTAGCCGGGTATGAGTACCGTCCCCTCAGCGCGTCCGGCACCGAAAACGATAGCACCGGTGCTGGCGTTATCGGTTCGCGCCTGCGTGACGGTTGAAGAACCAGGATCGGCATGCTCGCCTGATACGGCGAGCGACGATGCTGAGAGGCACGGCATGCCCAATCGCCAGAGTTTCTTGCAGTCCTCGTTCATTGCAACGCCCCTCGAAATTAACTTTCCGACGGATCATCGCACTCTCTTCTGACGTTTGTCGCAGAGTCGAAACACCCTGAAAAACACCTTTTTCACAGGCTCTTCAGCTAACCCGCAGCCGGTTCTTTTACATCCTGAGTCTCTACCTCCAACCACCACGCATGCCCTCGTTCGGGCTGGTTGAGCCGGAACGCTTGCCCCATCGCCGGCGTAGTAATCGACACATTGCGCTCCCAGGCCAGCGCCATGATGCGGTCGAACGGCTCGTGCCAGGCGTGAAACGCCAAGTCGAAGGTGCCGTTGTGAATCGGTAGCAACCAGCGACCCCTGAGGTCGATATGCGCCTGTAACGTTTGCTCCGGCTGCATATGCACATGAGGCCAGTCGACGTTATAGGCGCCGGTTTCCATCAGGGTCAGGTCAAACGGTCCGTATTGCTCGCCGATCCGCTTGAAGCCGTCGAAATAACCCGTGTCGCCGCTGAAAAAGATCCGCCGCGCGTCATCGATCATCACCCAGGAACACCACAGGGTCTGGTTGCCATCAAACAGGCCACGCCCGGAAAAATGCTGCGCCGGCGTGGCAATAAAACGAATGCCATCGACCTCGGTGCCCTGCCACCAATCCAGTTGCCGCACCTTGGCGGCGTCCACCCCCCATTTGACCAGGGTGTCTCCCACGCCTAAGGGCGCAAGAAAGTACCGCGTCTTGGCGGCCAATTGGATCACAGCCGTGCGGTCGAGGTGGTCGTAGTGATTATGGGAAAGGATCACCGCTTCCAACGGCGGCAACTCCTCCAGGCTGATCGGGGGTTGGTGGAAGCGCTTGGGGCCGGCCCAACTGAACGGTGAGGCGCGTTCGGCGAACACGGGGTCGGTGATCCAGAATTTACCGCGCATTTTCAACAACACGGTTGAATGGCCCAGGCGGAACACGCTGTGATCGGGGGCTGCCACCAAGTGTTCGCGGGTCAGGGGTTGTACCGGGATGTTACCCACAGGCCTTGTGGTGCGCGGCTTGTTAAACAACATGTTCCAAAAGATACGCAAGGTCTTGCCAAAGCCACCGTGGGGCACCGGCGCGTCGTTGGTGAAATGCCCCTGGTCGCGCTCGGCAGGCCTGAGCGCAGTGGATGTCGGGTCAACACGGGTTGAAATCGTAGCCATTACAGAGTGACTCCTGCGTCCGCTCATAAATTACACTGCACAGTGTAGTTTCTACATTGCAACAAAACCCGAAGCAAGTAAACTGCCGAGTGTAATTTCATTTTTGAGCCCAACCTCCTCCATGACTGCCTCCCAACGCCTCACCGACCGTAAACGCGAAGCCATCGTGGCGGCGGCCATTGCCGAATTTCGCGAGAATGGCTTCGAGGTCACCAGCATGGACAGGATCGCCGCCACGGCCGGCGTTTCCAAGCGCACGGTCTACAACCACTTCCCCAGTAAAGAAGAGCTGTTCGCCGAAATACTCCACCAATTGTGGGCCAGCAGCGCCGCGCAACTGGATGTGGCGTACAGCCGCGACCAACCACTGCGCAATCAACTGCGCGGGTTGCTGGAAGCGAAAATGAAGATGATGGCGGATGCCAACTTCCTCGACTTGGCACGCGTGGCCATCGCGGCCACCATTCATTCGCCGGAACGTGCCCAAGACATGGTCAACCGCTTGAGTGAGCGCGAAGAAGGCTTTACCCAGTGGGTTCGCGCCGCCCAGGAAGACGGCCGCCTGAGTTGCAAAGACCCGGCGTTCGCGGCTCACCAGATACAAAGCCTGCTCAAAGCCTTTGCGTTCTGGCCACAGATCACCCTTGGCCAGCCTACCCTCGACGCAACGTCCCAGGCTCATGTGATCGAATCGGCGATTGATCTGTTCCTTGCAGGCTATGAGGTCAGTCCGCCGCAGTAGCACAATGCCGCCATTGGTCGCCTCGCTAGAAATGTGTCCACCCGAAGGCGAACTTCCTGGCAGGCCGATCACTCTGAACCCGTTGTTCCACCCCCCTCTGTCAGCACAAGGAGCTGGCAATGAGCAAGTCAACCGTGAGGCCCAGGTGCCCTACGGGGTCAGGCGCATTTACATGGATCCCTCATACGCATGCCTGCTCGAGCTTCCGATCATGCTATTCAACGCTTACAAAAAAACCATCACCGCCTTGCAACATACCACTGTGCAACAGTCCAGCCTGCTGGACGCCATCGAGCGCTCGATGGCGGTTATCGAATTCGATGTGCAGGGCACGGTGCTGCGCGCCAATGACAATTTCTTCAAGACCCTGGGCTACCGCGCCGAACAGATCCTGGGCCAGCCCCACCGGATATTCTGCACACCGGCGTTTGCGCGCAGCGCCGACTACCACCAGCTGTGGACACATCTGCGCAACGGCCAATTCAAGTCCGGCACCTTTGAACGGGTAGGCGCCAACGGCGCATCGGTGTGGCTGGAAGCCAGCTACAACCCGGTACGCGATGAAGCCGGTCGCGTGGTCAAAGTGGTGAAGTACGCCATGGACGTCACCCCCCGCCTGCAAGCCGAAAGTGAAGCCAATGCCAAGCTGCAAGCCATCGACCGCGCCATGGCGATGATCGAATTCAACCTCGATGGCACCATCATCACCGCCAACGCCAACTTCCTGCAGCGCATGGGTTACAGCCTGGCGCAGATCCAGGGCAAGCATCACCGCCTGTTCTGCACCCCGGCGCTGGCCAGCAGCCCAGCCTATAGCGAGTTCTGGAAGCGCCTGAACCAGGGTGAACTGTTCAGTGGCCAGTTCGAGCGGGTGGACAAGCACGGCAATACGCTGTGGCTGGAGGCCAACTACAACCCGGTGTACGACGCCAGCGGGCGCCTGTGCAAAGTGGTGAAGTTCGCTTCGGACGTCACGGCCCGTGTGCAACAGCATGCGGCCGACGCGCAAAGCGCTGCGCAGGCCTATCACCTGTCGCTGAACACCCAGGACATGGCCGAAAAAGGCGCCGAGGTGATTCAGAAAACCGCCACCGGCATGCGCGACATCGCCGTTGATATCGACGCCTCTTCGCAACTGATCGCCAAGCTGGGCGAGCGGTCGCAGCAGATCACCACCATCGTCAACACCATTCGCGGCATCGCCGACCAGACCAACCTGCTGGCCCTCAACGCCGCCATCGAAGCGGCCCGCGCGGGCGAGCAAGGCCGCGGCTTTGCCGTGGTGGCCGATGAAGTACGCCAATTGGCGGCACGTACCAGCGGCTCCACGGCGGAAATTTCCGGCATGATCGCCATGATCCAGGACGAAACCCGCCAGGCCATCGACAGCATGGACGCCACCCGCGACCGTGCGGCCCAGGGCGTGGAACTGGCCAACCAGGCCGGTACGGTGATCCTGCAGATCCGTGAAGGCACCAGCGAGGCGGTACAGGCGGTGAGCGCGTTTGCCAACGAGCGGGGCAACCGCTGACGGCTTCTTCATGTGCGGGCCGAGGGCTGGGTCTATAGTGCGTGATGCCTCACGCCACCGACTCGAGCCCGCCATGACCGATAAACCTGACCCAACCCCTGTCGACCCCTTGCGCTTCCACCGACATCACGCCCACCTGGCGCCGACCTTTGGCAACGATACCTTTGCTCTCAAGGCCGAAGCCTTTGCGCGGTTCTTTGGCACACCGACCTTCCTCGGCGCGCAAACCGCCATTGTGGTGCTGTGGGTGGTGCTGAACGCGACCGGCATCACCCACTTCGATGTATACCCATTCATCCTGCTCAACCTGGCATTCAGCCTGCAATCCGCTTACGCCGCGCCGTTGATCCTGCTGGCCCAGACGCGCCAGGCTGCGCGCGACAAAGCCCAGTCCGACGCCGACGCACAACACCGCGAAGCCCTGGCCACCGCCAACACCGCCCGCCAGGCCCAGGCCGCACAAACCACCAAACAGTTGCTGGAGCTACTGGAACAAAACACGCGGCTGACGGAAATGACTAAACAGCTGACCGAACGTATCGAAACCCTGACGTGCGAAATACATGAGCAATTTGTGCGCAAAACCTAATTGCGCAACCCGCTTACATGTCGCCCCAGCTCATCAAACAGGGTCACCACTGAACGCAACGCCCGGCAGTCGGGGCGCGTCAACAGCCACAGCGCCGTGTCATGCCCTGCCAATGCGCAGCCCAGTGGTTGCAGGCCATCGCCTATCAGAAAATCCGGCAGCGCCGCCACCCCCAGCCCGGCGCGCACCAACTCGGTCACCGACTGCATGCTGTTGCAACGATAACCGGGACGCACGCCCGGCAGATGCTCACGGCGCCAGGCCACTGTGGGGTGGTCGGGTAAAAAGTCGTCCGGCGCGATCCAGGCCAGGTCAGCCAGTTCCTGGCGTGCATGCCGAAGAGCATAGTCGGCGCTGGCGCACACCTGATACGTCACCGTCCCCAGGCAACGTCCGACGAGATGCTCCGGCGGCTTGCTGGTCAGACGCAGCGCGATATCGGCATCGCGGCGGCTGAGGTTGGCGAAATCATTGGAGGTGCTCAGCTCCAGGATCAACGCCGGATAATTCGCCATGAACCCGGCCAGGGCCGGCAGCAGCAGACCTTGCAGCACAGCGTCGGTGCAGGTCAGGCGCACCGTGCCGCTGATCACTTCCCCGCCCTGCTCCACACCGATGCGCGCGGCCTCCAGGGCAAGTTCTGCGCGCTCGGCCTGTTGCGCCAAGTGGGTGGCCAATCCGGTGGGCAGATAACCGGCACGGTTTTTTTCAAACAACGTCTGGCCAAGAGCAGCTTCCAGGCGCCGCACCGCCCGGAACACTGTGGACACATCCACCCGCAGCAGCCCGGCAGCCCGCGCCAGGGTGCCGCCGCGAACCAGGGCGAGGACCAGCGACAGATCGTTATAGTCGACTTGATAGTGCACGGCTGCATTGAGCATGTGGGCAAATGCCAATATTGATTGCGTGAGCGCCAATCTATAGTGCCCCTGAGGACACCACAAGCCATGGGATCACACGATGAAAGACGCCCCGCTGCACCTCGCTCTGATCGGCGATTACAACCCTGACGTGATTGCGCACCAGGCCATTCCCGTGGCGCTGCAACAAGCAGCCCAAGCCTTGAAGCTGAGCGTCAAGGTGCAATGGCTCGACACCGACGCCATCACCGCCACGGCCTCGCTGCACGGGTTCGACGGTTTCTGGTGCGTGCCCGCCAGCCCGTACCGCGACACCGAAGGCGCACTGCGAGCCATCCGGTTCGCCCGCGAACAGCGGCGACCTTTCCTCGGCACTTGCGGTGGTTTTCAACACGCGGTGCTGGAATATGCCCGCAACGTGCTGGCCTGGGCGGATGCCGAACACGGCGAGTTGGTACCGGGCGCTAAACGTGCCGTCATCACGCCGTTGAGTTGTGCGCTGGTGGAGGCCGACGACACCGTGCGCCTGGAGCCCTACACCCGTATCGCGCAAGCCTATGGCAGCGTGGATATCCACGAAGGTTATCGGTGCCGCTACGGCATCAACCCCGAGTTCGCTCATGCACTGCTTGAAGGAGAGATGATTGCCAGCGGTCACGACGCTGCAGGCGACCTTCGAGCGGTGGAGCTGCTGAACCACCCGTTTTTCGTCGCCACCCTGTTCCAACCCGAACGCGCCGCCCTCAAAGGCATCACGCCGCCGCTGGCAATTGCCCTGCTCACGGCGTGCCAGGAGGCCTCGGCATGATCGCCAAGACACCGGCGCCGCCCTACTACGCGGTAATCTTCAGCTCACTGCGCACCGCTGGCGACCAGGGCTACGGTCAGGCCGCCGCGCGTATGCTGGAACTGGCGCATGAACAGCCGGGATTTCTGGGCGTGGAATCGGCGCGGGAAGAAGGCCTGGGGATCACCGTGTCTTATTGGAGCAGCGAAGCGGCGATCCTGGCCTGGAAACAGCAGGCCGAACATAAGCAGGTGCGCGAGCAAGGGCGCTCCCTCTGGTACACAGCGTTTCATACCCGCGTGTGCAAGGTGGAGCGGGCCTATAGCTTCCACGCTGAATGATCGTGCGTCTGCAAAATGCATAGGTATCTACACAAGTGTGTAGCAGCCTACGGTAACCACGATGCGAAGCGAGCCGCTCTTGCTCTTGCTCTTGCTCTTGCTCTTGCTCTTAAGCGCCCCGTTAAACCACGCTGGCCGGAATTCGACAGTGATTTGGGGGGTAAACCGGCAGAGATGCCGGTTTAGCCGCCCCGCGCCATGGATGGCGCGTGGCGGCGGCCCCCCAAATCAATGTCGGATTACGGGCACACCGAGCCTAAGCGAGGTGCCGAGTGGTGGGGCAAGAGCGTTTTGCTTACTTTTGCGCTTTTCAAAAGTGAGACGCCGTAAGGGCGGAACCCATAGCAGCCGTTACCGCAGCAACGGATATGTACTCGCCCTGATCCAGCATCCTGGTCGGCTGTCAGGCCGCCATCGGGAGCAAGTCGAATCGTCGCACCGCCCCTCCCACATTTGGATCGCGCGGCATCAGTCAGATAGCTATAGGCCGCCAGGTCGCCACGGGAGCAAGCTCCCTCGCCACAGGTTCAGGACTACGCCAAAGTTGTGTAGATACCTACGCTGCAAATGGCCTGCGCTTAACTGACCAAACTACGCAACGCACTGATCTGCGGGATCTCAATCCGGCGCATATACACCCGCAGCGGTTCGCTGATGTTGATGCGATCGTCAATGTTTTGTGCGAGCAGCAACTGAATGCGCGCGCGGGACAGGATCATGCTGTGGTCGGCAGCCGGTTCCCAGACGAACTCGGCTGTGGGGATGATGCCGTCATCGGCCACGTCCATGCCGAAGGCATCTTCGCTGAAACGTACGATGTACTGGCCCGTCTTGCGGTTCAGGCCGACAAAACCGTGGAGTTGGTCGGCGGCCTGGCAGATAAGTTCGGAAGTGATGCGCATGGTAAACCTCACTGAAAAGTCCTACTGGGACTGGAAAGATGGTTTACACGCGTGGCAGAAAATACCGTCCTCTAACGGGGCAGCTTCGGCTAAGGGTACTGCAATGCGTCACAAAAAAATTCACAAAATTGGCCCGCGCGCACGTTAATGTCGGTTTGGTGATAGCGCCTTTCGCAATCAATTGCTAAAAAGGACACCTTCTCAAAGTCACCTCCACGAAAGGACTTCGCTTATGCCTGTCACGTTAACCAAAGGCCCGGTGCACGCCACGCTAGGGAGTACCTTGCTGCTGGCGCTGATGCTCGGCCTTGGCCCTGCACAGGCTGCCGACCCCATCAGCCCGGCTGAATTGGCGACAAACGAAGGCATTCCCTACCCTGCCGTGATCGCCCACCGTGGCGCTTCCTATGACGCCCCCGAGTCCACCGCCGCCGCTTACAAGGTCGCGCGCGACCTGGGCGCCGACTATCTGGAACTGGACCTGCAGCGCAGCAAGGACGGCGTATTGTTCGCCCTGCACGACAACAACCTGCAACGCACCACCGACGTGGCGACCAAGTTCCCCGAGCGCAAAGACGCGCCGGCCAACGAATTCACCTGGAAAGAGCTGCAAACCCTCGACGCCGGCAGCTGGTTCAACGCCGCCTACCCGGACCGCGCGCGCCCTGGTTTCGTCGGCCTGAAAATCCAGAGCCTGGATGACATCATCAAAATCGCCGAAGGCAATCCGCAACACAAACCCGGCCTGTACATCGAGACCAAGGAGCCCAAGCAATTTCCGGGCATCGAGGCCGACCTGAAAAACAAGCTGCTGGACAAGGGCTGGTTGAGTTCCGCCGGCTCCAAGCTGGGCAAGAGCAACACCGGTGTCGGCCAAGGCAAGGGCCGCGTGGTGCTGCAAACCTTCGAGGTGGCCAGCCTGAAAGAACTGCAGAAAGAAATGCCCAACACGCCGAAGATCCTGCTGTTGTGGGTCGGTGAAGGCAGCATCGAACCGAAGTCCAAAGTGCCCTTTGCCGAGTCCGGCGAGCCGACCAAAGCCGCCTATTACGCCAAGCAGGAACCAAAGGATGCGGCCGAGTTCGAAAAATGGGTCGACCAGGCCAAGAGCCTGGGCGCCATCGGCACCGGCCCTTCGGCGGAGCTGACCGACCACGGCGACCAAAGCTACACCGACCTGGTCAAGCCTGAAATGAACCAGCTGACCCACGACAAGGGCCTGCTGGTGCATGTGTACACCGTGGATGAACCGGTTGATTTCGACAAGGTGATGAAGGCCGGCGTCGATGGCATCTTTACCAACCGCGCTGCCGAACTGCTGAAGTTCTACAAGCGCTGGCCGTCGTCCAGCGTGCAGGACCTGCTGAACGACCATAAGTACTGAGGCGTTTGTGGCAGTCAGCCATTAAGCATGAGTTAAGTTGCGCCGGTTAATCTGGCGCCACTTAAACAGTTCAACCAGAAGGACACACACCATGAAAACCTTGACCACTCTGTTCGCCGCCACTGCCCTGACTCTGACTGCCGGTTTGGCACAGGCTGATGTTCGTCCGGACCAGATTCCAGGCCTGCTCAAATCCGGTGACGTGATGGCGTTTGAAAAACTCAACGCTGCCGCCGTCGCCAAGCATGCCGGCGCCACCATCAACGACACCGAACTGGATCACGAAGCCGGCAAGCTGGTCTACGAAGTGGACCTGACCGACACCACCGGCAAGAAGTGGGACGTGAAGCTCGACGCCAAAACAGGCGCCGTATTGGAAGACAAGCAAGACACCTGAGTTCGATCCCCAAAAAACGCGTCACCTGCGGGTGGCGCGTTTTTTTATGGGCGCTCGCCAAACCGTCACATAACCGTCATCGCACCTTGCAATGATTCGCATGCGAACCTGTGAAACGTCCTACAGGCGCTTTGTCTGCGAGCCTCCATGAACCACAGCATCGATCACGCCCATCAGGATCCCGATCTGTTTGGCCTGCTTTACGGTTTCCGCTTTCTGCCCGGCGAAAAGGGCGAGCAGATTGACTCGGCCACCGCGCTTGCGTACTTGCAACAACCCGGCGATCCGCAAGCATTTCTCTGGCTGCACCTGAACCTGGCCCACGCCGCCTGTGAGCGCTGGATGCAGGCCCACCTGGAATTGCCCGAAGAGTTCTTCGAAGCATTGCACGAAGGATCGCGCTCCACGCGCATCGAGCACGTCGATTCCGCCCTGTTGGCGGTGGTCAACGACGTGGTCTTCAACTTCAGCAGCATGGTGTCGTCGGATATTTCCACGTTATGGGTGTGTGCGCGCAGTCGCCTGCTGATCAGTGCGCGCCTGCAACCGCTGCACTCGGTGGATAAATTGCGCTCGTCGGTGAAAGCCGGTGAACGCTTCCGCTCGCCGCTGGAATTGCTGGTGCATTTGCTGCGCGACCAGGGCGAAGTACTGACGCAAATCGTGCGCAAGACCAGCCTCAGCGTCGACCAGATCGAAGACCAGTTGCTGTCCTCGCGCCTGTCCACCAACCGCGCCGAACTCGGTGCCGCGCGCCGCGTGCTGGTGCGTTTGCAACGCCTGCTGGCGCTGGAACCGGGCTCGCTGTTGCGCCTGCTCAACCGGCCGCCGCAATGGCTGCAAAAGGAAGACGTGAAGGAGTTGCGCAAATCCACCGAAGAGTTCGCGCTGATCATCAACGACCTGACGGCCCTGGGCGAGCGCATCAAATTGTTGCAGGAAGAGATCGCCGCCAACCTCAACGAACAGAGCAACCGCACGCTGTTCACCCTCACGGTGGTGACGGTGCTGGCGCTGCCGATCAATATCATCGCCGGTTTTTTTGGCATGAATGTGGGTGGGGTACCGCTGTCCACCGACCCGGAGGGCTTCTGGATCCTGGTAGCGCTGGTGGCGACCTTCACCTTGATTGCCGGGCGCTGGGCATTCAGGAAGCGCAAGGATTACTGAATGACGATCGTGACGATCGTTCCCACGCTCCCGCGTGGGAATTCAGCCCGTGACGCTCTGCGTCCCCGTGCGCGGTTTTGGCGGTGCCTAACAGACCAGCGGCACCCGCATATCCCTTAAACACTGACCTGCCGCAGCATCTCTGTAACATTCTGCAATGATCATGGGCGACATCCTCATCACACTGGATGCTCCGGCATGGCCACCCCTTCCCTGACTGCCTCGCCCCACGCCTCACCCACCGCCTCCGCACCCCGCCTGGACACCAAGCCCGGCCTGGTGACGGTGATCATGTTCTTCGCCGTACTCGCCATGGGCCTGTTGTTCACCGCCTATAGCCTGATGCATGACATGCACGAACTGGGCACGGTGGTTACCACCTGGACACCGTTCCTGCTGCTCGGCGTGGCGCTGTTGATCGCCCTGGGCTTCGAATTCGTCAACGGCTTTCACGACACCGCCAACGCGGTGGCGACGGTGATCTACACCAACTCGCTGCCGCCGCATTTCGCGGTGGTGTGGTCGGGCTTTTTCAACTTTCTCGGCGTGCTGCTTTCCAGCGGCGCAGTGGCGTTCGGCATCATCGCGCTGCTGCCGGTCGAGCTGATCCTGCAGGTGGGTTCATCGGCCGGCTTCGCCATGATCTTTGCCCTGCTGATCGCCGCGATCCTGTGGAACCTCGGCACCTGGTGGCTGGGTTTACCGGCGTCGTCGTCCCACACCCTGATCGGTTCGATCATTGGCGTGGGCGTGGCGAATGCCTTGATGCATGGCCGCGACGGCACCAGCGGTGTCGACTGGAGCCAGGCCACCAAAATCGGCTACGCCTTGCTGTTGTCGCCGCTGATCGGCTTCGCATTTGCCGCCTTGCTGTTGCTGGCCCTGCGCGCCTTCGTGAAAAACCGCTCGCTGTATAAAGCGCCCCAAGGCGATACGCCGCCGCCATGGTGGATTCGCGGCATGCTGATCGTGACCTGTACCGGTGTGTCGTTCGCCCACGGCTCCAACGATGGGCAAAAAGGCATGGGCCTGATCATGCTGATCCTGGTGGGCACCCTGCCGATGGCTTACGCGCTGAACCGCACCATGCCCGCCGACCAGTCGCTGCAATTTGCGGCGGTCGCCGAGGTAACCCAGGCCGCATTGGTGAAGGCGGTGCCGCAGCCGGCACCCGCAGACTCCCGTGCAACCTTGTCGACCTATGTGCGTACCAAGGAAGCCACCCCGGAACTGGTGCCCGCCCTCGCCGCCATCACCGGCCACATCGGTGCCGAGGTTAAAGGCTATGGCTCCCTGGCCGCGGTACCGGCTGAAGCGGTGGGCAACGTGCGTAACGACATGTACCTGACCAGCGAAACCATTCGCTTGATGGACAAGGGCAAGGTCGGCGGTTTCGACGCCGACACCCAAGACAAGCTGCAGCTGTTCAAGCAACAGATCGACAGCGCCACGCGCTTCATCCCGCTGTGGGTCAAGATCGCGGTGGCCATCGCCCTGGGGCTTGGCACCATGGTTGGCTGGAAGCGCATCGTGGTGACGGTGGGCGAAAAGATCGGCAAGACCCATCTGACCTACGCCCAAGGCGCCTCGGCCGAAACCGTGGCGATGCTGACCATCGGCGCGGCCGACATGTTCGGTCTGCCGGTGTCGACCACCCACGTATTGTCATCGGGTGTGGCGGGAACCATGGTGGCCAACGGCGGCGGCTTGCAGATGCGCACCATCCGCAATTTGCTGATGGCCTGGGTGCTGACGTTGCCGGCGGCGATTGTGTTGTCGGGCAGCCTTTACTGGCTGTTCACGCAACTGTTCTGAACCACGTTCGCCTCTAGAGATGCGCGTGCAGCGTGGCCGCCAGCCACTCCATGAACACCCGCACGCGCAAGGGCAAATGCCGCTGGCCGGCGTAGAGCAACGACACGTCCAGCGGCGGCGCCGGGTAATCCGGCAGCACCGCTACCAGCTCGCCGCTGACCAACAATTCGCAGATGCCCAGCCGTGGCACTTGAATGATGCCAAAGCCCCCCAGGCACGCCGCTTGATACGCATCGGTGCTGTTGACGGTCACGCGCCCGGCCATCGGCAGCCGCTGCACCTTGCCGCCTTGCACGTATTCGAACCCCGCCGAGCGTGCGCCCAGCGGGCGTACGTAATGCACCAGTTGATGGTGCTCAAGGTCAGCCAGGGTTTCGGGCCTGCCGTAGCGCTGCACATACGCCGCGCTCACACAGTTGACCATGGGCAGGCTGCACACCCGCCGCGCCACCACGCTTTGATCGGGCTGGGCGCCCACGCGCACGACACAGTCGAAGCCTTCGGCGATCAGGTCCACCTGGCGGTCCGAGCTACTGATCTGCATGTCGATCAGCGGATGCCGCTCCATGAACGGGGGCAAGTTGGGCACGATCAAGGTGCGCGCCATCGCGTTGGGCATGTCCACCCGGATGCTGCCGGCCAATTGGGTTTCGTCCTGTCGGAACAGCCCTTCCAGTTCCTCCATATGCGCCAGCAAATCCTTGCTGCGCTCATACAAAACCCGGCCGTCCTGGGTGGCCTGCACCCTGCGCGTGGTGCGTTGCAACAGGCGCGCACCGAGCAGTTCTTCTAGAGTCCGCACCTGCTCGGACACGGTGGAGCGCGGCAGGCCAAGGCTCTCGCCAGCCTGGGTGAAACTCGACAGTTCGGTGACACGCACGAACGTGCGCAGCAGCTCCAGTTTATTCATGGGATTGTTCGCCTTGCCCGACCAGTGATTCCGATATAGCCCTGTTTATCACGTTACGGACGTACAAATACACTCAGTCCCACTACCACCTCAGAGGACTGCAGCATGACCACACGTAAAATCGCATTGATCACCGGCGCCAGCCGCGGCTTGGGCAAAAGCGCTGCACTGCATCTGGCAGCCCAAGGCGTCGATATCATCGGTACCTACCACAGCAAGGCCGATGAGGCCCAGGCGTTAGTGGCGCAGATCGAACAGCTGGGCGGCCGCGCGGCCATGGTGCAACTGGACGTGAGCCAGAGCGCGACGTTCGCAGGGTTCGTCAATGAAGTTACCGGCGCGCTCAAGGATGTTTTCGCACAGGACCGCTTTGATTTTCTGATCAACAATGCCGGCATCGGCCTGCATGCAAGCTTTGCCGAAACCACCGAAGCCCAGTTCGACCAACTGGTGGCGATTCATTTCAAGGGGCCGTTTTTTCTCACACAGAAGCTGTTGCCGTTGATTCGCGACGGTGGGCGCATTCTCAATGTGTCCAGCGGCCTGGCGCGTTTCAGCCTGCCGGGCTACGCCGCCTACGCGGCCATGAAAGGCGCGATGGAAGTGCTGACCCGCTACCAGGCCAAGGAACTGGGCGCACGTGACATCAGCGTCAATATCCTCGCCCCCGGCGCGATTGAAACCGACTTCGGCGGTGGTGCGGTGCGCGACAACGCTGACATCAATGCCATGGTCGCCAACAACACCGCCCTGGGCCGCGCCGGTTTACCCGACGACATTGGCGGCGCCATCGCGCTGCTGCTGGCCGATGGCAGTCATTGGATCACCGGCCAGCGCATTGAGGCTTCCGGCGGCATGTTCCTGTAGGCGCCTGGCGCTCACAGGGAAATCGGGGTCTTGCTGGCAATTCTGTCGCGTATCACGTCATAGCCCCAGTGATAGACGTAGGTGTACGGCAGGAAAAACAGCAGCACCCCGATGTCGAGGATGAAGGCGTCCAACAGGCTGATCTTCATCAAGGCGGCAATCAAGGGCACCGCCAGCAGGATCAGGCCACCTTCGAACAGCAGCGCGTGCAGCACCCGCGTCCAGCCGCCGCCGGGCAGTTGCAGGCGCACTTTAAGGCGGTCGAAGACGCTGTTGAAAATGACGTTCCAGCTCAGCGCCAGCAAGCTGATGCCCAGCGTCACCGCGCCCATTTCCAGGGCCGGCCGGCCGGTCACCCAGACCAGCAAGGGCGTACAGATCAACAAAGCCAAACCCTCAAAACCCAGGGCTTGCAGAACGCGTTCAGTCATCGATTTGGTAGGGTTCATGACCCGGCTCCGTGAAGGACGATGGTTGCCATGATTACCCCTTGAGCCGATACTTCATAACTAATAACCATCGATCAAGGCGATACTCATGGCGTCCCATGAAGTGCTCCAGGCGTTTGTCCAGGCGGCGACCCAAGGCTCGTTTTCTGCGGCGGCACGCAAGCTGGGCAAGAGCCAATCCACCATCAGCGCGGCGGTGGCGAGCCTGGAGATTGATCTGGACGTGGTGCTGTTCGATCGCAGCAGCCGCAAACCCACGCTGACCCCGGCCGGCCAGGTGTTGTTGCAGCGTGCGGAGCAGGTGCTGGAGGCCAGCAGCCGGCTGGAGCTGGCGGCGAGCCAATTGGCCCAGGGCTTGGAGCCGAAGCTGAGTATCGCCATGTCCGATACCTACCAGTCCGACCACTTCGAGGTGGCCCTCAGCGCCTTTGAACAACGCTACCCGGACCTTGAGTTGGAATGCCTGATCGCTGAATGCGAAGACTTGATCGCCTTGGTGCAAAGTGGCCGCACACACATCGCGTTTATCGAACAGCAGGAGGTTTACCCGCCGGACCTGACGTTTGCCCCCGTTGAAGAACGTACCGAAATCGCCCTGTTCGTTTCGCGTAAACACCCGTTGGCAAGCCTGGCCAAGGTTCACCCGCAGACGCTGCAGCTGCACCGGGAGTTGCGCCTGGCGAGCATCATCAATCCCAATGAAAACCGCAGCACCCAGCGCGTATGGTCGGCCCCCAGTTACCTGATGTTGATGGAGATGGCGCAACTGGGCTTCGGCTGGGCTCCGATCCCGCGCTGGCTGGTGGAGCGTTTTGGCGGTGGGCAATTGGTTGAACTCAAGGTGCGCAGCTGGCCCCGCTCGGTGGCGGTGGATGCGGTGTGGTCGCGACAGAACCCACCGGGGCCGGCGGGCAGTTGGTTGCTGGGCAAGATGCTCGAGTGAGTCACTGTTGATGGGCTTGGAGTTCGGCCAGGCGTTGCTCGAGGAAGCGCTGCTCAGGGGTTTGCCGGGTCAACGTCAGCGCCCGCGCATAGGCGGCGCGCGCTTCATCAACCCGCCCCAACTGTCGGCAGAATTCACCCCGCGCCGAATGCGCCAAGTGGTAATCCTGTAGCTCACCGCGCTGCAGAATGCCGTCTACCAGCGCCAGGCCCGCTAACGGCCCCTGCCCCATCGCCACTGCCACTGCCCGGTTCAGCTCGATCACCGGCGACGGCACGGCCCGAAGCAAGACATCGTAGAGCCCGACGATCTGCGGCCAGTCGGTTGCCTTTGCATTCGGCGCCTCAGCATGTACGGCGGCAATCGCCGCCTGCAGGCAATACGACCCGAAGCGCGGTGTCGTCAGCGCCTGTTCCACCAGTGCGCAGCCTTCAGCAATCAAGGACGCGTCCCACAGCGAGCGGTCCTGTTCATTCAGCAACACCAGTTCCCCGCTCGCCGAAGTGCGCGCCGGCCGACGCGATTCATGCAGCAGCATCAGCGCCAACAAGCCCATGACTTCGGGCTCCGGCAACAGCTCCATCAGTAAACGGCCGAGGCGAATGGCTTCGCGGGTCAAGTCTTCGCGCGTGAGGTCGGCGCCGGTGGAGGCCGAATAGCCCTCGTTGAACACCAGGTAAATCACGCGCAGCACGCTGTCGAGGCGCCCGGGCAGCTCGGCCAGGGACGGCACTTGATAGGGTATTTTCGCGTCACGGATCTTGTGCTTGGCCCGCACGATGCGTT
This sequence comes from Pseudomonas sp. R4-34-07, assembly GCF_003852375.1. Lineage (NCBI taxonomy): Bacteria > Pseudomonadati > Pseudomonadota > Gammaproteobacteria > Pseudomonadales > Pseudomonadaceae > Pseudomonas > Pseudomonas sp. R4-34-07. Next base: position 4,524,929 of record NZ_CP027760.1, read on the forward strand.
GCACGATGGTGACCGGCGTGGCGAGAAACGCGCAGGCGATTTCTTCGGTGCTCAGGTCGCAGATTTCACGCAAGGTCAGCGCCGCCTGGGCGTCGGCCGCCAGGGCCGGGTGGCAACAGGTGAAGATCAGGCGCAGGCGGTCGTCTTCCACGTCTTCAGCACTCCAGTCAGCCGCCTCCAGCGCATCCGCCTGCTCCTGCAACAACGGGGTAAACCGCGCCTGGCGACGCAAGCGGTCAATGGCCTTGAAGCGTCCGGTCGACACCAGCCAGGCCCGTGGATTATCCGGTATGCCGTCGTGGTGCCAGCGTTGCACGGCGACGAAAAACGCCTCGTGCAAGGCCTCCTCGGCCAGGTCGAAATCACCGAGCAGGCGAATCAGCGTCGCGAGTACGCGGCGTGATTCGCTGCGGTAAATACGCTCGACCTGCAGGTTATGCGTCATCACGCCAGGTTCAATTCACGCACGGGACGCACTTCCACACTGCCGACCCGCGCTGCCGGAATGCCACCCGCCACCTGGATGGCTTCATTCAAATCCTTGGCCTCGATCAGGTAGAACCCGGCGAGCTGTTCCTTGGTTTCGGCAAAGGGGCCGTCGGTGATCGAAAGCTTGCCATTGCGCATGCGCACGGTGGTGGCGGTGCTGACCGATTCCAGCGGCTCGGCGGCGAGCATCCGACCGCTTTTTTGTATCGCCTCGGCGTAAGCGAAACACTCGGTGTCAGCCGGGCTGTCGGGCGAGGTGTGCAACACCTGTTCGTTGCTGTAGATCAGGCACAGGTATTTCATGGCGTTCTCCGGTTCGGATAACTGACTATAGTCCGCAACGCTCAAGGCTTGAGGTCGAACAGCGCAGCGCCGCTTTGCATATCGAAAGGTGCCGACCAGTGTTCATGCACCACCTTCCACTGACCGTCGATACGCTGATAGCCGGCAGTGACGCGCATCCAGCATGCCTTCACCTCGCCATCCGGCCCGGCGCCGCCGCAGTGGGCGAGCCAATGGGCAAACGCGCTCTCTTGCGCCTCCACGATGTGCAACTCATGAAACTCGAAAATACCCGGGCCGGGGCAATGCTCCATGCACGCTTCCCAGTGCGCCCGATAGGCCGCCTTGCCCTTGAATTGCAGCGCGGTCACGGCGTCGAACGAGACGATATCGTCGGCGTAAAAGCTGACAATCTTATCGACATCACGGCTGACGACGGCGTGCTTCCATTGCTCGATCAGACTGTTGATTGCAGTGCTCATGGCGATGACTCCTTGGGTTGGAAAATCACGAAAGACACCCTTAGTCGAACGCACTGCAGGCAAATCGACAGTCCGCACAAAAATAATGTCGCCTCCGGCAAAAACGCTAGAATCCGCCCTCTTTGTAGGATTTCGGATATGCCGCACATGGAAACCCGCCTCGTCCCCTATCAGGCGCTGAACGTTGTACAAAAACAGCAGCTCGACGGCCTGGAAGTCAATCCAGAACAACTGGCATATTCGGGTGATATCTATTGCGCGCTGAACAGCCTGCTGGTCAATCCCAACCCCGACGCTATCAAAGGCTTCGCCCTGCTCGCCGACGAGCGGCCGGTAGCCTTTCTGCTACTCAAACGCCCACCTTGCCTGCCCCATTGGGCTGACGAACACAGTGCGACGCTGCATGCGTTGCAGGTTGATCGGCATCAGCAGGGTCGTGGGTTTGGCAAGGCGTGTTTGCTGGCGCTGCCGGAGGTGGCGCTACAGGCGTGGCCGCAGATCAAGGCACTGGAATTGTCGGTGGATGCGGACAATGAAGCGGCGATGGGGTTGTATCTGGCAGTCGGTTGGGTGGATAGCGGTGAGGCTTACAGGGGAAGGATTGGGTATGAGCGCAGGTTGAGATGGGTGTTTAGTCAGCCCGGTGTTGACACCATCAAAATGTAACGTATACATAACTTAACGACAGCAAAGTAATGTATGCGCGATATGGACACTTCTGTAATTACTCAACGACTCGGCGTCCAGCTGCGCACCATGCGCTTGAATCGCGGATATAAGCAGGTGGATCTGGCGAAGTTGGCCGGAATTACCCGGCAAAAGCTGATCGAAATCGAAAAAGGCAGCCTCTCGGTCTCGATGAATGCCTATGCTCGGGTGGTTGCCGCCTTGGGCAGCGAATTCAAATTGGTGCCTGTGACCTTGCCGACCCTGGAGGAACTGGAGGACTTGTTCAATGAATAGCCCCACGCTACGCGTTCATACGCCTCAAGGGGACAGCGGCAGCGTGCTGGTCGGTGCTCAAGACTATTTGTTCCGGTATAGCGATAACGCAAAAGCCGACAGCGCAATCAGCCTGTCGATGCCCGTCCGCACGGAAGAATACCGTCGCCGGGACCTGCACCCTATCTTTCAGATGAATTTGCCCGAAGGCTACGTGCTGGAGCAACTGCGCAATCGCCTCGCCAAAACGGTGAAGGTCGACCCGATGTTGCTGTTGGCGCTCTCGGGAAGCAGCGCGCCAATCGGTCGGGTTTTCGTATCTTCTGAACAGGTGAACGAGCTGATCCATCGCAACAGCCCCCACACAACCGGAGAAAATCTCGACGAAATTCTTGCGTGGGACGGCGCGGAAGATCTGTTCGTCGAGCTGGTGGATCGCTACATCCTGCGAGCAGGTATATCCGGTGTGCAACCCAAAGTATTGGTGCCGGAAAAACCACAAACGCCCGAACAGAAATTCACCTCGAAAACCGACGATCTGATCATTAAAAGCGGGCGCGACGAGTTTCCGGGGTTGGCCATCAATGAATACCTGTGCATGTCCATTGCCCGAGACGCGGGCCTGCCCGTACCGCCGTTTTATCTGTCCCGCAACCATAAGCTGTTCATCATGCGGCGCTTCGATCGGGACGCACAGCTCAACCCACTGGGCTTCGAAGACATGACCGCGCTGATGGGCCTGTCCGCCGAGCAAAAGTACACCAAGAGTTACGCCGCCATAGCCAAGGCTGTACGCGTGTTCTGCGCCCCGGCGCATCAACGCAGTTCGCTGGACCAATTGTTCGATAGCGTAGCGCTGAGTTGCATCGTGGGTAATGGCGATGCCCATCTGAAGAATTTCGGCGTGCTCTATAGCAATCCGGTGAAATCAGATACGCGGTTGGCACCGGCCTACGACATCGTAAACACCACCGCTTACATCCCGGAAGACTCACTGGCATTGGACCTGGGCGGAAATAAATCGTTATTCGCCTCGCGCCTGGGCATCCTCGAATTTGCCAGAACCTGCGAAGTCGAACATCCCGAGGAGCGTATCCAGGCGCTGTTGCAGACCCTTGAAATGGTGCTCAAGCGCGAAGATGACTACTGCCGGTTGGCACCTGAGGTGGCGAGCGCCATACGTCAATCCGCTCAAGGTTATCAAAATAGCTTCGGGGGCTGAGTCGCCCCCGGTTCTGGCTCTCAGGCTTTCTGTCCAACCGGCAGCCAGATTTCCACCGTCCCGGTGCCCTTTTTCCCGTCAAAGTCCGCACTGTAGCGCTCGAAATCCGCGCCCATCACCTTGTAGCCCGAATGCGGCAGCCATTCGAACATGATGCGCTCGTACGTCTGTTCCAGCGCCCGCACAGGCCCGTAATGCGTGAACACGGCGTAATTGAGCGGCGCAATTTCGATGAACTGGAAATTGCTCGGCACATCGCCCTTGGTCGGGACTTCAACACCGGCCATGTAGTCGAATTCGCCGTGCTTGGGGTTATGGCAAACACCATACGTCACGCCGCCGACGCGCTTTTTGATGTCCTTGATGCACGTGTCGAACAACTCCCACAGATTGGGGATATCGCCCACGGTAGCCTTCGAATAGCGCCCCTGGACGCCGGCGATCACCATGGCCTTGCCGGCTTCCATGCGTGGTTCCAACGGTTGTTTTGTCTGCTGATCCATACGAACAGTCTCCTTCTTATGAGGGAACAAACCCGCATCGAGTATAGGGGCATATCCGCGTCGCGCTCCATGTGGAAATTTTTCCTACGCATCTGGACAACTGGCCATCATCGACCGTATTGTCTGCCCGCAGGCCACCGCAGTGGCCGACGTCGCTCGGACGGTTCCGGGCGCTTACGTACCTCGAGGCAACAATGGCAGACCAAGGTTCGCCGCGCCGCTTTGCGCGCATAGATCGACTCCCCCCCTACGTGTTCAATATCACTGCCGAGCTGAAGATGGCTGCGCGTCGGCGCGGCGAAGACATCATCGACTTGAGCATGGGTAACCCCGACGGCGCCACGCCCCCGCACATCGTGGAGAAAATGGTCACCGTCGCCCAGCGTGAAGACACCCACGGCTACTCCACGTCCAAAGGCATTCCGCGCCTGCGCCGGGCGATTTCGCGTTGGTACAAAGATCGTTATGAGGTGGACATCGACCCCGAGTCGGAAGCCATCGTCACCATCGGTTCCAAAGAAGGCCTGGCGCACTTGATGCTGGCCACCCTGGACCAGGGCGATACCGTGCTGGTGCCCAACCCCAGCTACCCGATTCACATCTACGGCGCCGTGATTGCAGGCGCCCAAGTGCGCTCGGTGCCGCTGGTGCCCGGCGTGGACTTCTTCGCTGAGCTTGAGCGGGCGATTCGCGGCTCGATCCCCAAGCCGAAAATGATGATCCTCGGCTTCCCGTCCAACCCCACCGCGCAGTGCGTGGAGCTGGATTTCTTCGAGCGCGTGATCGCCCTGGCCAAGCAGTACGACGTGCTGGTGGTGCATGATTTGGCCTACGCCGACATCGTCTACGACGGCTGGAAAGCCCCGTCGATCATGCAAGTGCCCGGCGCCAAGGACATTGCGGTGGAGTTTTTCACCCTGTCCAAGAGCTACAACATGGCCGGCTGGCGTATCGGCTTCATGGTGGGCAACCCGGAACTGGTCAACGCCCTGGCGCGGATCAAGAGTTACCACGACTACGGTACCTTCACCCCGCTGCAAGTGGCGGCGATTGCGGCGCTGGAAGGTGACCAGCAGTGTGTGAAAGACATTGCCGAGCAGTATCGTCAGCGCCGTAACGTGCTGGTAAAGGGTCTGCATGAGCTGGGCTGGATGGTGGAAAATCCGAAGGCGTCGATGTATGTCTGGGCCAAGATTCCCGAGCAGTATGCCGCCATGGGCTCGCTGGAGTTTGCCAAGAAACTGCTGCTTGAGGCGAAGGTGTGTGTATCGCCGGGGATTGGCTTTGGTGAGTATGGTGACGATCACGTGCGCTTCGCGCTGATCGAGAATCAGGACCGGATTCGCCAGGCGGTGCGGGGAATTCGCGGGATGTTCCGGGCGGATGGGCTGGTAGCAAAACCCGGCGTCTGACTCGGTCAAAATTGTGGGAGGGAGCTTGCTCCCGATCGCGGGGAATCAGCCACCACATGCAGTGGCTGACACCCTGCTATCGGGGGCAAGCCCCCTCCCACATTGGATTGGGTTCCCATATCTGCTGTGGTGGTGTGGCTTACACCACCAACGACAGCAACATGCCGAAGATCAGCGCCCGACTCGGTCAAAATTGTGGGAGGGGGCTTGCTCCCGATGGCGGTAGATCAGTCACCACATGTAGTGACTGACACTCTGCTATCGGGGGCAAGCCCCATATGCGCTAACCAAACCTCCCTCCCCACAACTCGTCCTGCTGGCGTCCTCGTTTTCGTGGGGATTCACGCAGTGCCTGGCTGATATCTCCCCACTTCTCGATACACGTAAACAACGACAAGTGGGGATTGATCGCGCTGCAAAGTAGCCAGTAAATAAAGGCCATCTCACGCCAGTGACAACGGAGTGGCGGCACTTCCTTTTTCTGTCTCGTCTCCCTCGATAGGGGAAAAATGCTCGCCCGCTGCGATTAACCGCTCAATCAGGCAAGCCACTAATAATTTCCCTTGCAACCATGCTTTTGCGCCTTCCGGATTTTTCTTTCTGAGGTGGGATAACCCCAGCAATGACTTCATCCGCTTGAACGCCAACTCCACCTGCCAACGGTGCCGATAGAGAGCCAAAACCTCCTGCGTATCCAGGCAGTCCAAGGTTGTTACCAGCACCACGTAACCGGCCGCTTCCATCGTTTCAGGTTTCAATTGCTTCTGCTTTTTTTGCCCGACTCTCTTGAGCTTGCACTCGCTTTGCGATCGCTGCTCGTCGGTTTTTCGATAGGCGCACACACGTACTGCAATATCCTCCTTTGAACCTTTCATCACAGCTGCCCACTCGCCCGTTTGCCCTGGCTGCAAGGTCCGTAGTCGCGCCAGTTGCTCAAAAGGCGACCCTTGCTCATCGCTAAGCGGCAGGCTGCTCAGGTTCATTCGTACCAGGATGTCACCGCCTGCATTGAGTACATGATTGACTCCACGCCGGTTGGCAAACCCTCGATCCGCGATGAAAACATCGCCCTGCTGCACCGAAAACCGAGTCAACGATTCGCCTGTTTTGGACGGTGTCACTTGCACTTCACAGCAACGCAACGTGCTGATATCCATCGTGTAATGCAGCCGCCATGTTGAGGTGACCGCGCCAGGCTCCATTACGACACTGCCATCAGCAGCCAGTATTCGTCTCCCCAGCAGCGCCGGGCATTGCATGGCCGCGACCGGCGATTGTTGGATCAACTGCTCTGTGATCCAACCTAGCCAGGCCCCCGATTTGTTGACCCTCTTGAGAAGGCCCACGTCTGATAACTCCAGCAATTTCCCTGTACGCGCTCGCTCTACCGTTTCGACCATCGAGCAATCGGCGCTCATGTACATCAATAACGTGCGCAATAGACTCTCTGGCCCGCTGAATCGGCGACCGAACTTCAGGGCCCCCAGCTCTTTTGCCTTGGCTTCCCATCCAGGCGGTAGTAGTGCCAGGAGCTTGGGCCAGTCTTCATTCAGTTTTTGTGTTGGGTCTATTGTCACTGCTCTCGCATCCTAAAGAGTCAGACTTGATTATATCTTTTGGGGTTTGGTTAGCGCATATGGGGGCAAGCCCCCTCCCACATTGGTTGAGTGGTGTGGCCTACACCACCAACGACAGCAACATGATGAAGATCAGCGCCACCACCGACAGGATGGTCTCCATCGCCGTCCAGGTCTTGAATGTCTCGGCCACGGTCATGTTGAAGTACTGCTTCACCAACCAGAACCCCGCGTCGTTAACGTGCGACAGGATCAACGAACCTGCCCCCGTCGCCAGCACCAGCAGCTCGCGGTTAACCCCTGGGATCATGCCCACCACCGGCACCACGATGCCCGCGCCGGTAATGGTTGCCACGGTTGCGGAGCCTGTGGCCACGCGAATCACCGCCGCCACCAGCCACGCCAGCAGGATCGGGTTGATCTGTGCGTTCACCGCCATGTGGCCGATCACGTCGCCCACGCCGCTGGTCACCAGCATCTGCTTGAAGCCGCCACCGGCGCCGATGATCAGGATGATCGCGGCGGTCGGCGCAAGGCTGGCGTCGAGCAGTTTGAGGATCTGCTTGGAATGGATGCCCTGGCGATGGCCGAAGGTGTACAGCGACAGCAGCAACGCCAGCAACAGCGCGGTGATCGGGTGACCGATCATGTCCATCCAGTTGCGCACCACGTTGCCTTCGGCGAACGCAATGTCGGCGAAGGTTTTGAGCAGCATCAAAAACACCGGCAGCAGCACGGTGACCAGGGTGATGCCGAAGCTTGGCAGCGATTTGTTATCGGTCTCGCGGGCCAGTTGATCCACCAGTTCCTGGGACGGGTTGCCCGGAATGTACTTGGCGATGAACGTGCCGAAGATCGGGCCGGCAATAATGGCGGTTGGCAGTGCGACGATCAGGCCATACAGGATGGTCTTGCCGATGTCCGCGCCAAACACGCCGATGGCCAGCAGCGGGCCCGGGTGCGGCGGCACCAGGCCGTGCACCGCCGACAGGCCGGCGAGCAGCGGAATGCCGATCTTGATCAGCGATACACCGGTGCGACGTGCAACGATAAACACCAGCGGGATCAGCAGCACAAAGCCAATCTCGAAGAACAGCGGGATGCCCACCAGGAACGCGGCGAACATCATGGCCCACTGGACCTTGTCCTTGCCAAAGGCGCGGATCAACGTCTGGGCGATCTGATCGGCGCCGCCGGACTCGGCCATCATCTTGCCGAGCATGGTACCCAGCGCGAGGATGATGCCGACAAAGCCGAGCACACCGCCGAACCCATCCTGGAACGCCTTGATGATCTTGTCCACGGGCATGCCCGAGGTCAGGCCGAGGAAACCGGCCGCGATGATCAGTGCAATGAACGGGTGCACCTTGAACTTGGTGATCAGAATGATCAACCCGATGATAGTGACTACTGCGTCTAGCAGCAGGTATGACTCGTGGGACATGCCAAACATGGGGGGTCTCTCCTGTTTGTTGTTGTTATTAAAGCGGGTGTTGAACTTCCTGCCGGGGATAGCGCTATCTTTCCGGCAAAAAATTAGTGATTAGGTTCAAAGCCGTGCTTGCGCCACCAGGCGTTGGTCTGCTCGGCCAGCTCCTCGACGCTGTCTTCGCTGGCGTTGAGAGCCAGGGTCAGCGGCTCGCCCTTGGGTGATTCAAGGGTGGCGAACTGGCTGTCGATCAGGCTGGCCGGCATGAAATGGCCCGGGCGATGGGACACGCGGTCGGCGGCCACTTCACGGGTCAGCTCCAGGAATACAAAGCCCAGGCCCGGCGCGGCTTCGCGCAGGTGGTCGCGGTATTTCTTTTTCAGGGCCGAACAGGTGAGCACCGGATGCTCTCCGGCCTTGAGCGAACGGCGCAGTTCATCGCAGAGGATGTCGAGCCAGCCGGCGCGGTCGTCGTCGTTGAGGGGGTGGCCGGCGCTCATCTTTTCGATGTTCGCGGCGGGGTGAAAGCTGTCGCCTTCAATGGCGGTGGCGCCGTTCAGACGGCACAGGGCCTCGCTGACGCTGGTTTTGCCACAGCCGGCAACACCCATGATGACCAGGGCAGTAACAGGTTGACTCATAAACACCTCAGGACGCAGATAGCGCTACCTTTGCACAGCGTAAGGCTAGTGCAAAAACAGGCTTTTCCCGCGCCGTCTTGTCTTTTTTTATGGAGTGACGCGTGCATCCGCTCCAATCATTTGAACGGGATCAGGCAACCCAACGTTCAAGCATTTGCAGCCGTTTGGAGACAGCGCTACCTTAGTGCCTCGATTTTTGTTTGGCAAGCCGCCTGATGACCTCTAAGAACGATAAAAATACCCGTACCACCGGTCGCCCCACATTGAATGAAGTTGCCCGTCTGGCCGGCGTCAGCCCGATCACCGCCTCCCGCGCCCTGCGCGGTATCAGCACCGTCGCCGCCGAACTGGTGGAAAAAGTCCAGCAAGCCGCCGCCGAACTCAACTACGTGGTCAACCCCGCTGCCCGTGCGCTGGCGTCGGCCCAGAGCCATTCGGTAGTGGTGCTGGTGCCGTCCTTGTCCAATCTGCTGTTTATCGAAACATTGGAAGCCATTCATCAGGTGCTGCGCCCCAAGGGCTTTGAAGTGCTGATCGGCAATTTCCATTATTCGCGCGATGAAGAAGAAAACCTGCTGCGCAACTACATGGCCTACCAGCCTCGAGGTTTGCTGCTGACCGGGTTCGACCGCACCGAAAGCGCGCGACGGATGGTCGAGGCCAGCAACGTGCCCTGCGTATATATGATGGACCTGGACCCGAATGCCGGCGTGAACTGCGTGGGTTTCTCGCAGTTGGCGGCGGGTGAGACGGCGGCGGCGCACCTGCTGTCCCGTGGGTACAAACGCTTGGCTTACATCGGCGCGCAACTGGATCAACGCACGTTGCTGCGTGGCGAAGGTTTCCGCCGAGCACTGCAAAAGGCTGGCCTGTACGACCCGGCGCTGGAATTGCTGACCCCGCGCCCTTCGTCGGTCGGCCTGGGGGGCGAACTGTTTTTGCAACTGCTCGCCGCCCATCCGGATGTAGACGCGATTTTCTTCGGCAACGACGACCTGGCCCAGGGCGCCCTGCTCGAAGCCATGCGCCATGGCATCAACGTGCCGCAGCGTGTAGCGGTGCTGGGCTTTAACGACTTGCCCGCATCCTCCTTCATGGTGCCGCGCCTGAGCAGCATCAGCACGCCCCGCGAAGCCATCGGCCGGCGTGCGGCGGAGCATTTGCTGACGATCATGGCGGGTAACAAGATCGCCAAGCCGGTGGTGGATATGGGGTTTGAGTTGCAGGTGCGGGAGAGTACATGAAGGCTCGCGCTTAGTCGGACGGAGGAAGCCTGTAGCCGCCGCCCTCCGCGCCTTCGTGCAACGCCGCCTGGATACGCTCGTATAGCGCGTTGGCCTCCCGCGAACCGATGGATCGCGAGCAATCGCGTAACACGATACGAAGCAGGATGTTCTCTTGCCCAGGCAACAACCCCAGGCGAGCGATTGCTTGCGCTGGCAACTCATCTCGAGACCAGCGCCCCTTGATCTGCATTTCTTCCACCCACGCTGCGTCCTCACCTGCGGCGAGCAGCATCTTCTCAGTGATAACTTCTTCGCTTTGCCCCGGCGTCACCGCAAGAGAAATGTCTCGGGTAATCGAAGGCAATCGAGAAATCGGCTGCCACGGCTTCAAGTCGAACATTTGCGCCCTGACGCGGGGATGGGTATCACGCAGGAGTCGAATATCCGGAATGCCCTTGCGCAGCATGGTCAAACGATCCAGGCCCATCCCCAAAGCCAGGCCGCCGTGGTGGTGCGGATCGATATTCAAGCGTTCAAGTAACGACCGGGCGATGCAGCCGCACTCCAACACCTCGATCGGTTCTCCATCAAGGATCAAGTTCACCTCGATACCACCTTCGGTGTAATGGTGGGGGCTGTCCGAGAACACCCATTCCATGGCGGGCACCGCAATGTCCAGGATGTCTCCCACCAGGCGCAGTAGCTGGTCCCGCTCAGCAAGCTGCGGCTCGCCCAATACCCACAGGTCCATCTGATGCGGTTCCGCGCAATGCCAGCGATCACGGCTATCACGTCGAAATGTCATGCCGGGCGCCGCCAACAGCCTCATCTGCCCAGGCTGGCGGTTTTCACTGGCCCGCTGTAACGCTGCCGGAATCAAACTGGTGGTTTGAGTACGCAGCAGGCTGGTGTCATCAACCCACCGGGTGTGGGCACTGCCCAGGGTAATTTCGCGGGTGTCGTAGCCGAGCAGCCCGTAGTTATCGTGGGCCGAAACCACACGCGGCCCTTCCAGCCACTGAGGGTCAGGCCAATGACGCGAGGTCAGACCTTGGAGAATTTGGTCAAGCAATAGTCGCACTGCGTGCGGCTCGGGGTTGAGGTCGGTTAGATCCTCTAATGTCAGGGCTCGTTTCAGTTCGGCGGCACTTATAACTTTTCTGCTTGGATACATATCTGCATCTCCTGCACCGTAAAAGCCAGAAGTACAAAAACTACGCCTTGGAATTTTACTAGAGCAACAGCTAGAACTTGAAAAACTATGTTTTCAGACTCTACCTGCAGATATCACCTACAAACTTAGATGGAAGACCATGGACCAACACACCCCACGCGCTTAAGTCCCTACTCGGTCAAAATGTGGGAGGGGGCTTGCCCCCGATGGCGGTGGGTCAGCAACAGATAGACTGCCTGATTCACCGTTATCGGGAGCAAGCCCCTCCCACATTTTTTAACCATGCCCACTTGGCCCCTGCTAAATTGACCACTTTCCATCGCCAGGGAAGCACCATGGGACATTCACTGAAAATCTTGGGCCGCGCCTCCTCCATTAACGTACGAAAAGTACTGTGGACCTGCCAGGAACTGGGTATCGACTACGTGCGTGAAGACTGGGGCATCGGCTTCAAGCCCACCCAATCCCCCGAATTTCTCGCGTTGAACCCCAATGCCCAGGTGCCGGTGCTGATCGACGACCATGGCGTGCTGTGGGAATCCAATACCATCTGCCGCTACCTGGTCGGCCTCTATCAACGCACTGACCTGCTGCCCGTCGAGCCCGCGCCACGGGCGCGCGTCGAACAATGGATCGACTGGCAAGCGGTCGAACTCAACCGTGCCTGGGGCGATGCGTTCACCGCGCTGGTGCGTAACAATCCCGACGGCCTGGACGCAGCACAGATTGCCGCCGCCGTGCAGCGCTGGAACAGCGTGATGGGCATTCTGGAACAACAGTTGGCCAAGACCGGCGCTTACGTAGCGGGCGATGAATTCACCCTCGCCGATATCCTGATCGGCCTCTCGGTACACCGCTGGCAAGTGACGCCCATGGAGCGTCCGCCCTACCCCGCCATCGCGGCGTATTACCAACGACTCGGCGGGCAGCATGCAGGCTTCAAGACCTTCGCGCTCGACGGCCATAATTAACAAGGACACACCATGAACGGACTCAACGTACTGCTGACCGGCGCCTGCGGCAAAATCGGCAAGACCTTTTTCGAAGCGTCGAAAGACCGCTACCGCTTCACCTTGACCGACCGTGTCGAGCCGGACTTCGCGTTGGGCGAACACCGTTTCGTGCGCGCTGACCTGAGCGACAAATCCGTCCTCGCCAGCCTGCTCGAAAACATCGAGGTGGTTGTACACCTCTCGGGTATCCCAGACCCCGCTGCGTCGTTCGAGGAGCTGCTACCCAATAATATCCTCGCCACCACCTACCTGTTCGAGGCCGCCGTGGCCGCTGGCGTGCAGCGCCTGGTATATGCCAGCAGCGCGCAAGCTGTCGAAGGTTATCCGGTAGACCGTGAGATCACCCCCGACATGCAAGTGATGCCCGCCAACCTGTATGGCGTGACCAAATGCTACGGTGAGGCGCTGTGTGGCTATTACGCGACCAAAACCCCGCTCTCGACCATTGCCGTGCGCATTGGCGCGTTCGAGTTTCCCCAGCACGCAGACCTGAACAACGCCCGCGACCTCAGCGCGTGGCTCAGCCCTCGCGATGCGGTGCAATTGCTGCAGTGCGCGGTGGACACCCGCGATGTGAAACACCTGGTCGCCCATGGCATTTCCAATAACCGCTTCAAGCGCCTGGACCTGAGCGAAACCATACGTGTACTGGGTTACCAACCGGTGGATGATGCGTTCCAGGTCTTTGAAATCCCCATCACTTACTGAGTGTTCTGACCCATGCCTGCACGCTCCGCCACCGACGGCATCGACCCGACCCGCGCCGCCCACATCAGCGCACGTATCGACCGCCTGCCCGCCGTCGCCAGTATCTGGCGCCTGGTGGCATTGCTGTCGATCGGCGGTTTTTTCGAGCTGTATGACCTGTTCCAGACGGCCTATATCAGCCCAGGCCTGATCAGCGACGGGATTTTCCACACGGGCAGCCAGGGCGTGTTTGGCTTTTCCGACCAGGCCGCGTTCGCCTCGGCCACCTTCCTCGGCCTGTTCCTTGGCGCCAGCCTGCTGAGCCCCATCGCCGATCGTTTCGGGCGCCGGGCGATCTTCACCTTTGCGCTGATCTGGTACACCGTCGCCACGGTGCTGATGGGCATCCAGACGTCCGCCCTGGGCATTATCTGCATGCGCTTTCTGGTGGGCATCGGACTGGGTATTGAACTGGTGACGATCGACGCCTATCTGTCGGAACTGGTGCCCAAGCGCATGCGCAGTTCGGCATTTGCCTTTGCGTTTTTCATCCAGTTCCTGTCGGTGCCGGCAGTGGCGCTGATGTCATGGTGGCTGGTGCCCCAGGCGCCGTTCGGGATCTCCGGCTGGCGCTGGGTGGTGCTCAGCAGTGCAGTCTTTGCGTTGTTTATCTGGCAACTGCGCAAGCGCCTGCCGGAATCACCGCGCTGGCTGGCGCAGAAAGGTCGTTTCGAAGAAGCCGGCACGATCATGGATACCCTTGAAGCGCGCTGCCTGAAGGATCACGGCAAGCCTCTGGATGCGCCGGAACCCGAGGCTGTCAGCGTGCAGGGCAGCGGCCGTTTCGCCGATATCTGGCAACCGCCCTACCGCCGTCGCGCCTTGATGCTCATCGTCTTCCATGTGTTCCAGGCCATCGGTTTCTTCGGTTTTGGCAACTGGTTGCCCGCCTTGCTGTCGGGCCAGGGCGTCAGCGTAACCCATAGTCTGCTCTACGCCTTTATCATCACGCTCGCCTATCCGCTGGGCCCGCTGCTGTTCGTGAAGGTCGCCAACCGTTTTGAGAACAAGTGGCAGATTGTCGGCTCGGCCTTGGGTGCGGTGATCTTCGGCAGCCTGTTCGCTGTGCAAACCACGGCGGTGGGGCTGATCTTCTGTGGGGTGATGATCACCTTCTGCAACGCCTGGCTGAGCTTCAGCTATCACTCGTATCAGAGCGAATTGTTCCCCACCAATATCCGTGCGCGGGCGGTAGGGTTCTGCTACTCGTTCAGCCGCTTGTCCACGGTGTTCAGCAGCCTGCTGATCGGTTTTATCCTCGAACACCTGGGCACACCGGGCGTGCTGGCGTTTATCGCGAGCAGCATGTTGATTGTGATGATCACCATCAGTTGGTTCGGGCCGCGAACGCGTAACCTGGCACTGGAGAATATCGCCCACTGACGGCAAGGGTTGGCCGTCGACAGGACAGTGTTTGCCGCGACGGCGGCTTGCCCCCCAATAAAAGCGGGCACGTCGTGCCCGGCATGCTAATTGCTCCAGCTGTCACACCGAACATTCCCCCAGGTGACCGATCATGCTGGTTAACAACGACACCCAAGCCGCGTCGACCGTCCAACAGCTCAAGCGCTCCGACATGGACCCGGCCAACGCCGCTGCCAGCGCGCTGTACAGCGGCGCCCTGCAAACGGCGCAGCAAAGCGTGACGGTGCCGGCCGCCCAGAAGGACCTGGACAAGGCGAGCGATCGCATCGACGAGGCCTTCGCCAAGACCCGCGTGCAGTTGCAAGCCACAGCGACGACCTCCGGGGCGCGGGCTGAACTCAGTGAGTACATGAGCAAATCCCCGGCCGAGCGCATCCGCGAGCAGTTGCTCAAGGAGCAGGGGATGACAGAAGAGCAAGTGCAGGCCCTGCCGCAGCAACAACAGGACGCGATTGCCCGGCAAGTGGCTGAGCGTTTAAAGGAGCAGCAACAGCAGCAGGTAGCGGCGAAGGCGGCTGCTCCACAGGCCCAGGCAGTGAAAGACACCCTGGCAGCAATCTAAGCCACACAGCTGAACAAAAAATGTGGGAGGGGGTTTGCCCCCGATAGCAGCGTATCAGCCACCGATTCATTGACTGATCCACCGCCATCGGGAGCAAGCCCCCTCCCACATTTTGAATTTCTTTCACATCAGGTCAGCGGCGTTTTCAGTTATCAGCCAGCATTGCCAGCAACGCATCGGCGGCCACAGAAGATGAGCGGTTTGGCGAGCCGACCAGGGCGAACTCGCGGTGTATCGGCACGCTCAGGGGCAGCACGCGCAGGCCCTGGCACTGGGCCGGCAGGGTCGTTTCCGGCACCAGGGTCACGCCGACATCCTCGCGTACCAGGCTGAAAGCGCTGCTCCATTCACGCACTTCGGCACGCACATCGCGCAGCGTCAGTCCGGCGTCGGCACTCAGGCTGCGGGCGTTTACGCTGCAGCCGCCGGTGGCAAGCACGAAGGGCTGCTCCAGCAACTGCGCAAGGGTCACCGTGACCTGCTGCGCCAGCGCGTGCCGGGCTGGCACCACCGCCAGCCAAATGTCCCGCCCCAATAGCGTGGGGTTGCGCTCGGGTTCTGGGTTGAGCACCACGCCCAGGTCGACCAGGTCGGCGTCGAGCAAGGCATGCACTTCGTCGTCGGTGACCTCAAGGGTGGTGACCTCAATGCCCGGATACAACTGCGCAAAACGCTGCAACCTGGGGCTCAGAAACTTCGCCAGTACCTGAGGGAAACACGCGATGCGCAGGTTCCCACGCAGCATGGGTCGGGCTTCCTCCACGCGGCAGCGTATCGCCTGCAAGGCACTGAGCATCACCCGCGCCTGTTCGATCACACTCACCCCCAAGGCAGTGGGCAAGGTCTTGCGCGGCTCGCGGGTGAACAGTTGCACCCCCAACGCGATCTCCATGGATGCCATGGCCTGGCTGGCGGCGGACTGGGTCATGCCCACCCGTTCGGCAGCGGCGGTGATGCTGCCGTGATCGGCCACCGCCACCAGCAGGCGCCAATGCATCAAGTTCATCATGGCAGTAGCTGTCCTTATGGGTGGGGTATGAAGCTTTAATTTTACCCACGGTGCCATGCCCGCGAGACTGGCGCAAACCCGACATAGAGGCCCTCCATGAAACTGTATTTTTCCCCGAATGCCTGCTCGCTCGCCCCCCATATCGTGCTGCGGGAATTGGCCTTGCCCTTCGACCTGGTGCGCGTGGATAACCAAGCCAAGACCACGGCCGACGGCAGGGATTTCCTGCAGATCAACCCCAAAGGTTACGTAGCGGCACTGCAACTGGACAACGGCCAGGTGTTGACCGAAGCCAGCGCGATCCTGCAATACCTCGCCGACCTGAAGCCCGATGCCCATCTGGCCCCGGCCAACGGCAGCTGGGAGCGCGTGCGCTTGCAAGAGTGGTTGAATTTCATCGCCACCGAAGTGCATGGCGGGCTGGCGGTCTTTTTCAACAGGGCAATCCAGGGCGAGGTGCGGGCCCTGTTCCAGGCCACATTATTCAAACGTTTTGCGGTGCTGGTGCAAACGTTGGAGCAACAGGATTATTTGCTGGGCGCGCAGTATTCGGTAGCGGATGCGTATCTGTTTGTGGTGCTGCGTTGGGCGGCGGTTCATAGGATTGAGCTGAATGAATGGCCGGCGTTGGTGGCATTTCAACAACGGGTGGGCAAGCGGCCCACTGTGGTTGCGGCCCTGGCAGCGGAAAATCCATGAGCGGTCAGGTAATCAAGTAGTGGCGAGGGAGCCGCTCCCCCGCCCCAGGGCTTATGGACCTTTGAACACAACCTGCTGCACATCAACCTTCTTCGGAATCAAGCCATTGGCGAAAAACAAATCGGCGGTGCGTTGCTGATTGGCGATGTCGACCGCCTGCAGCGGCCGGATCGGCTCGGGCGAGCGGTGTTCGAAGTAGCGTTTGACCACCGCCGGTTGCAGGCCCAGGGTCTTGGCCATCAGCGCGATGCTGTCTTCGGGTTGGTCCAGGGACAGACGCTGCGCCTTGCCGAGGGTTTGCAGGATGGTGGCAATGGCCTGGGGATTTTGCCGGGCAAACGCGCTGCTGGTCACGAAGAAGCTGCCGGCCGGATTGAGGCCTTCACCGGTGCCCAACACGCGGGCGGCACCGTCGACCACGGCGGCCGAGTAGTAAGGGTCCCACACCACCCAGGCGTCCACCTTGCCTTGCTCGAACGCGGCGCGCCCGTCGGAGGGCGACAGGTACACCACGTTCACATCTTTCCACTGCAAGCCGGCGCGCAGCAGGCTCTTGAGGAACAGGTTGTGCGCACTGGAACCCTTGAGCAGCGCCACGCGCTTGCCCTTGAGTTCGGCCACGCTCTGAATGGGGCTGGCTTGAGGCACCAGCACGGCTTCGGTTTTGCCCTCATTGGGCTCGACGGCGATGTACTGCAACTCGATACCGGCGGCCTGGGCGAAAATGGGTGGGATGTCGCCGATATTGCCGATGTCCAGGCTGCCGGCGTTCAGCGCCTCGATCAGCGGCGGGCCACCGAGGAACTCGGTCCACTGCACCTGAGTGCCGGGCAGCGCGGCTTCGAACAGCTTGTGTTCACGGGCGAGCACCATGCTCACCGAGCTTTTCTGATAGCCAATGCGCAGCGTGGCTGGATCGGCGGCCAGGGCGTTTGCGGCGACCAGCGAAAGAACGGCGACAGCAATTATTTTCAGCATAAGAGCGCTTCCTTGACCTTGACGGCGGGTGCGGTTGGGCACGGTATGTCGGGTGCTTCGAAGCAGCGATCCTAGCAAGCCCTCTTATTCATTAATAATATTAAAAAGTCATCTATTTATAACTTTATATGCGGACTCGCAGGCCGATGTTTGCGCCCTGCCGGCAACGGCTACAATGCCCGCCTCGCCCTTTCATTGGTTTGAACATGCACATCGAACGCTTGGCAGCGCCGCTATGGCCGCTGCTGAACAAGTTTTACCGCAGCCACAACTCGTCGATGAAGGCGCTCAAGGACGGGCAGTTGTGGGTGGCGAGGGACACGCAGATCGTTGCCGGGTTATGCCTGACCCCCGTGGTCGGTGGGCAATGGCTGACCGGCGTGTTCGTTGACCCGGCTTATCGCGGCCAGGGGCTGGCGGCGCGGTTGATTCAACAGGCGGTGGCGGGTGTGGACGGCAAGGTCTGGCTGTTGTGCCATCCGGACCTTGAAACGCTGTACCAGCACATGGGGTTTTCCCAGCACACCGTGTTGCCGCAGTCGCTCAGTGAACGGCTGGTGCGCTACAAGCGCAACAAGCCGATGATCGCGATGGGGCTTCGATAACCTGATGGCTTGCGCCCGATAGAAGTGGGTAGGAGCGAGCTTGCTCGCGAAAAACTCACAGGCACCGCGTTCATTCAGCAAGCACGCGTTATCGTTGACATCTTTCGCGAGCAAGCTCGCTCCTACAGGGAGCAAGCCCCCTCTCACATTTGGACCTGTTGCAGTCTGCTGGTCATTCGTCGGCGGTTGGGTCCATTTCCGGGAACATCACTTCGATAAACCCGAACTTGCTGAAGTCGGTAATCCGCGACGGGTACAACCGCCCGATCAGGTGATCGCACTCATGCTGCACCACCCGTGCATGGAAGCCGTCGGCGAAGCGTACGATCGGCTCGCCCTTGGGGTCGAAACCTTCGTAGCGGATCTGCTGATAACGGTCCACAGCGCCGCGCAGGCCGGGGACGGACAGGCAGCCCTCATATCCCTCTTCCAGCACCGGGCTGAGCGGTGTGATCAACGGGTTGATCAGGATGGTCTGCGGTACCGGTGGTGCCTCCGGGTAGCGTTCGCTGGCCTCGAAACCAAAGATCACCAATTGCAGGTCCACACCGATCTGCGGCGCAGCCAGGCCGACGCCGCCCACGTGTTCCATGGTCTGGAACATGTCATCGATCAGTTGCCACAGCTCGGGGCTGTCGAACATTTCCGGCGGCACTGGCGGGGCGATGCGCAGCAGACGTTCATCGCCCATTTTCAGGATTTCACGGATCATTGATCAGGCTCAACGGTAAGAGGCTTGGAATGGTCCCGGCCCAGGCCTGAGACATGTTGTTTTTCACCGGTATGGCCCGGTTCGTCGATTTCTTTTTCGCCGGGGTCCTTGCCTTCGGCGGACATGTGTTCGATCACGGCGTTCATCTCCGCGCCAAGCAACAGCACGGCGGCGGAAATATAGAAGTACAAGAGCAACACGATGATCGCGCCGATACTGCCGTACATGGCGTTGTAGTCGGCGAAGGTTTTAACGTAGTAGCCAAAGCCGAGGGAAGCGACGATCCACACCACCACCGCCAATACGGAACCGGGGGTGATAAAGCGAAACTCCTGTTCGACGTCCGGCATCACGTAGTACATGAGGGCCACGGCAAACATCAGCAGGATCACGATCAGCGGCCAGCGCAGGATGGTCCACAGCGTGACAACGAATTCCTGCATACCGATCTGCCCCGCCAGCCATTCCATCACCTGCGGGCCGAGCACCATCAGCGCGGCGGCGGCGAGCAGCATGCCAGCGATGCCGATGGTGTAGAAAATCGATAGCGGGAAACGCTTCCAGATCGGCCGCCCCTCCACCACGTCATAGGCCGCATTCATCGCGCTCATCATCAGGCGTACGCCAGCGGAGGCGGTCCACAGGGCGATCACGATACCCACCGAGAGCAGCCCGCCCTTGGATTGCTGCAACTGGTCGATCACCGGGTTGACCTGCTCCAGTGCCTGGGGCGGCAATACCAGCTCCGACTGCAGGCGCAGCCAGGTGAAGAAATCCGGCAGATGCAGGAACCCGATCAGGGCAATCAGGAACAACAGGAAGGGAAACAACGAGAACAGCATCTGGTAGGCCAGAGCCGAGGCGTAGGTGGGCATCTCGTCGTCGACGAATTCCGTTACGGTGCGCACCAGCACCTTGTGCAGCTTGAGACCATCGAGTACCGGAAAAATCATAGCGTCTCCTTTCGCCGCAAAGAGGGTGAGGTCGCGGGCGACTCAGGGGCCGTTTTTTACATCAAAGTAGCCCACTTGGCGACTTTGAAACAATTTCTAAACTTTAGTTGCAGCCTTGGATACAAAAACGGCCATCCGTAGATGGCCGTCGGGCTGCTGGGATGAGCCAGCCGGACCGTCTTACTCGGTCGCTTTTTTCACTGCGTCCTTGGTCTTGCCCACTGCCTGCTGAGCTTCGCCTTTCTTTTCCTGGATCACGCCTTCAGCACGCAGTTTGTCGTTGTCCGTCACCTTGCCGACACCTTGCTTGATGTTACCGGCGGCTTCATTAGCTACGCCTTTTACCTTATCGGAAGTGCTGCTCATGGTATTACTCCTGATAACAATCAAATGGTTTTAGGTCACTACGTAGCGGTTGACTGGAAGCCAAGCGCCAGAGTTTCAATTATTTTTAAGTGTGCATTTGATCGAAAGGGGCAGGTTTGCCTTTATGTTTTGCGGCCAACCCACGAGAATGCCCGGCAGATTCAGGCTCGAACGCTGAATAACAGATCCCGTAGGAAGGTTATGAAACTCAATAAAGCACAGGCCATCGCCCGCAGAAACCAGGAACTGGGCGGCGCCGTACTCGGCGTCAACAACTGCCATTTCACCGACCTGGACCCCAAACGCAATATCTGGTGGTTCGACTTGCCAGTGGCGCGGATTGGCGTGGGCCAGTACGAGTGGATCCACTTGTTGATGCACAACGCCGAGACTGACCAACTGCTGCACCTGAAAGTGCCAACGGCGTTCCTGCGTGAGAACCTCGAAGGGTTGGTGGTGCGCAATGCCGGCAAGCGCAAGCCGGAAATCACCCTGGAACTGAGCGCCGACAAGGACTCGTTCCTCAAGGACGTGCGCCCTGCCGGTGCGGGAATCAGCTTTGCGCAGTTCGCCCTGTAATAACGCAGTCATAAATGTGGGAGGGGGCTTGCTCCCGATAGCTAAGTGTCAGTCACGTTATCTGCGACTGGCCCACCGCTATCGGGAGCAAGCCTCCTCCCACATTTGAAGTGCGTTACTTTTTGAAACCGAGCTTCTTCAGTTCTTCATCGCGCAATTCACGCCGCAGAATCTTGCCCACATTGGTGGTCGGCAGCGCATCGCGAAATTCGACGGCCTTGGGCACCTTGTAGCCGGTGACGTTGGCGCGCATGTGTTCCATCACCTGCTCCTTGGTCAGGGTGGCGCCTGGCTTGACCACGATGAACAGCTTGATGTGCTCCCCGGACTTTTCATCCGGCACGCCGATGGCCGCACACTGCAACACGCCCGGCAGGCCTGCCAGCACGTCTTCCAGTTCGTTGGGATACACGTTGAAACCCGAGACCAGGATCATGTCTTTCTTGCGATCGACAATACGCATGTAGCCGTCGGGCTGGATGATCGCGATGTCGCCGGTCTTCAGCCAGCCTTCGCTGTCGAGCATTTCGTCGGTTGCGTCCTGGCGCTGCCAGTAGCCCTTCATGACCTGGGGGCCCTTCACGCACAGCTCGCCGGTTTCGCCCAGCGGCAGCTCGGTGCCGTCGTCGGCGATCACTTTACACACGGTGGAGGGCACCGGGATGCCAATGGTGCCGATCTGGATATGCTGGATCGGGTTGACCGTGGCCACCGGGCTGGTCTCGGTCATGCCGTAGCCTTCGCAGATGCCACAACCGGTCACGGCTTTCCAGCGTTCGGCGGCCGCCAGCTGCAACGCCATGCCGCCTGAAAGAGTGACCTTCAGCGCGGAGAAATCCAGCTTGCGGAAAGCTTCGTTGTTGCACAGCGCCACGAACAGGGTATTAAGGCCGACAAAGCCGCTGAACTTCCACTTCGAGAGCTCCTTGACCATCGCCGGCAGGTCGCGCGGGTTGCTGATCAGGATGTTGTGGTTGCCGATCAGCATCATCGCCATGCAATGAAAGGTAAACGCATAGATGTGGTACAGCGGCAGCGGCGTGATCAGGATCTCGCACCCTTCGTTGAGGTTGGAGCCCATCAGCGCCTTGCATTGCAGCATGTTGGCGACCAGGTTGCGATGGGTGAGCATCGCGCCCTTGGCCACGCCGGTGGTGCCGCCGGTGTATTGCAGCACCGCCACATCGCCGCTGGCCGGGTTGGCATCGCTGACCGCCCGGCCCTGCCCCTTGGCCAGCACGTCATTGAACTTGATCGCTTGCGGCAAATGATAGGCCGGGACCATTTTCTTCACGTACTTGATCACGCTGTTGATCAACAGGCGCTTGAACGGCGACAGCAGGTCGGCGACTTCGGTCACGATCACGTGTTTGATGGCGGTCTTGGGCACGACTTTTTCAGCCAGGTGCGCCATGTTGGCCAGGCAAACCAGGGCCTTGGCCCCGGAGTCATTGAATTGGTGTTCCATTTCCCGCGCGGTGTACAGCGGGTTGGTGTTGACCACGATCAGCCCGGCACGGATAGCGCCGAATACGGCGACCGGGTATTGCAGGACATTGGGCAGTTGCACGGCGATTCGGTCGCCAGGCTTCAAGTCGGTGTGCTGTTGCAGGTAGGCGGCGAATGCGCCGGACAATTCGTACAGTTCACCGTAGGTGATGGTCTTGCCCAGGTTGCTGAAAGCCGGTTTGTTGGCGAAGCGCTGGCAGGACTGCTTCAGTACCGCCTGAATATTCGGATACTCGTCTGGATTGATTTGTGCAGCAATCCCGGCGGGGTACTTATCCTTCCAAAAGTCTTCGTTCATGGAAGCCCACTCCTCAGCGACGCGAATTCATCATCGCATTTGATGCGATTATTATTGGTGTATGTTTTTTTAAGGTGAATCTGGCGCTTCAAGCAGGCCTAGACGTCACAAAGCGCGCCGAGAGTAGCAGCTTTGCCAAGGGCCGACTAGAGCCAAAAGAGGGCCCCACGGTCACTAACACGACTGTCCTACAATAATTGGTCACACTTTTAACGCAGGCAAAATAACCCACTGAAAGGCTCTGGAATAGGGCTTTGCGGGCAATACAAAACAATGTGGGAGGGGGCTTGCTCCCGATGGCGGAGTGTCAGTCACTGCATCTGTGCCTGAAACACCGCAATCGGGAGCAAGCCCCCTCCCACATTTTGTAGCTATTCGGTTCAGGCGATGTCGCGCAGCTCCCGCCGCAGGATTTTCCCCACCGGCGTCATCGGCAGCGAATCCCTGAGCACAATATGCTTGGGCACTTTGTACCCGGTGAAGTTGGTCTTGCAGTAGGCCTTCAATTCCTCAAGGCTCACACCTTCGGCACGCGCGACCACAAACAGCTTCACCGCTTCTCCCGTGCGCTCATCCGGCACGCCGATCACCGCACAGTTGGCCACGGCCGGATGGGCCATCACCACGTCTTCGATCTCATTGGGGTAGACGTTGAAACCCGAGACGATGATCAGGTCTTTCTTGCGGTCGACGATGCGTATAAAGCCGTCGGTATCGATCACGGCGATATCGCCGGTCTTGAGCCACCCCTCGGCGTCCAGCGCCTCGGCCGTGGCCGCCGGTTGCTGCCAATAGCCCTTCATCACCTGCGGGCCCTTGATGCACAGTTCGCCGCGTTCACCCAACGGCAACTCAACGCCCTCGTCATCGATCACCTTCATGGCCGTGGCCGGCACCGGAATTCCTACTGTGCCCAGCCGCGATTGATTGCCATAGGGGTTGGTGCTGGCCACCGGTGAAGTTTCGGTCAGGCCGTAGCCCTCGCCAATCGTACAACCGGTGATCTGCTGCCAACGCTCGGCGGTGGCCTTGATCAGCGCCGTGCCGCCGGAATTGGTCAACTTGAGATGAGAGAAGTCCAGGCTCTTGAAGTCCGGATGCTCCATCAGCGCCACAAACAGCGTGTTGAGCCCCAGCAGCCCGGTGAAGCGCCACTTCTTCAGTTCCTTGATGAACCCGCCGATGTCGCGCGGGTTGGTGATCAGCACGTTGTGGTTGCCGGACACCATCATGCACATGCAATTCGCGGTGAATGCATAGATGTGGTACAGCGGCAGCGGCGCAATCATCACCTCCTGCCCTTCCTTGATCAGCGGATGGCCGTCGTCCCCCAGTTGCGACATGCACGCCCGCGCCTGCTGCATATTCGCCACCAGATTGCCGTGGGTGAGCATCGCGCCCTTGGCCTGGCCGGTGGTGCCACCGGTGTATTGCAGCACGGCGATGTCCTCGAGGCTCACCGGATGTCGCGTCACGCCCAGGCCCGCGCCCATGTGCAAGGCGCGCTTGAACGACACCGCACGCGGCAGGTGGTAGGCCGGGACCATCTTCTTGACTTTGTCGACCAGGGTATTGACCAGCCAGCCTTTGGCGGCGGGCATGAAATCGCCCATTTTGGCTTCGATCAGGTAGTCGATCTCGGTGTCGGTACACACCTCCTGTACCCGCGAACCGAACAGGTTGAGGTAGACCAGCGCACGCACGCCGGCGTCCTTGAACTGGTGGCGCATTTCACGCGGGGTGTACAACGGGTTGGTATTGACCACAATCAGCCCGGCGCGCAGTGCGCCAAAAACCGCAATCGGGTAATGCAACACGTTGGGCATCTGCACCGCGATGCGCTCGCCGGGCTTGAGGTCGGTGTGCTGCTGCAGGTAACCGGCGAACGCCGCACTCTGGCGCTCAAGCTCGGCGTAGGTCAGGGTAATGCCCATGTTGCTGAACGCCGGACGGTCGGCAAAGGTCTTGCAGGAACGCTCGAAGACTTCGATCACTGATTGATAGGCAGTGAGGTCGATGGTGTTAGGCACACCCGCCGCGCGTTTGTCATTCCAAAAATCAGGTTGCATTATTCTTGTCCTCTTTACCTGAGTGTGTCCGGCCGCTTTTCTATGCAGCTACAAAGAGCGGAGCTTTGAGGACGTTAGCAGTAATGGCCAAACAGGCAATACACTGAACTGTGTCATTGATTGTATGAATCTTGTCGCTGAGGCGCAGGCAGATACCCCGCCCCCCACCCGATGAGCTATACACTGCAACGACAATGCGCAAAGGAACCGCCATGAACCACAGCACTTTCTGGCTGACCGCGAACGACCACAGCCGCCTGTACGTCAATCAATGGATGCCCGCCGAGCCCCCCAGGGCCCTGGTGATGCTGTCCCATGGCATGGCCGAGCACAGCGGCCGCTATGGGCGCCTGGCGCAGGCGTTGTGCGGCGCCGGCTATGGTGTGTATGCGCTCGACCAACGTGGGCATGGCCGTACCGCCGACGAAGGCACCTTGGGGCTGTACGCCGAAGAGGATGGATGGAACAAAGTGGTGGGCGACCTGGCCAGCCTTAACCAGCACATCGGCCAGCAGCAACCGGGGCTGCCGATTATTTTGCTCGGTCACAGCATGGGCAGCTATATCGCCCAGGCCTATCTGCTGCATCACAGCGCCAGCCTGCATGGGGCGATACTCAGCGGTTCGAATTTCCAGCCGGTGGCGTTGTATCGCGCGGCACGGGCGATTGCCCGTATCGAGCGCGCGCGCCAGGGTATGCGCGGGCGTAGTGCATTGATTGACTTTCTTTCGTTCGGCTCCTTCAACAAAGCGTTCAAACCCAATCGCACCGCCTTCGACTGGCTCAGCCGCGACCCGGTTGAAGTCGACCACTACATCCATGACCCGCTTTGCGGTTTCCGCTGCACCAACCAGCTGTGGGTCGACCTGCTCGGCGGCTTGCAGCAAATCAGCAAAGCGTCCAATCTCGCGCAGATCGATCCGGGCCTGCCAATTCTGATAATCGGCGGCGAATGTGATCCGGTGAGTGAAGGCAAGCGTCTCAAAAGCCTGGCCCATGCCTTGCGCGACGCGGGCTGCCAGCACCTGCAATTGACGCTCTACCCGCAGGCACGTCATGAAGTGTTCAATGAAACCAACCGCGACGACGTCACCGCGGATGTGCTGACGTGGCTCGAGCACGCCCTAACAGTGCGCAGGCCCACCCGCTGCGAATAATTTTTCGTTTAAAATCAGCCAATTAAATTATTGATTAGCCACAGGATGCACGTTTAGATGACCCAGGTAACCAACACCCCCTACGAGGCCCTTGAAGTCGGCCAGACCGCCAGCTTCAGCAAGACCGTCGAAGAGCGCGATATCCAGTTGTTCGCCGCCATGTCTGGCGATCACAACCCGGTGCACCTTGATGCCGAGTATGCCAAGGCGACCATGTTCAAAGAACGCATCGCCCATGGCATGTTCAGCGGTGCGTTGATCAGCGCGGCGGTAGCCTGTGAACTGCCTGGCCCGGGCACGATTTATATCGGCCAGCAGATGAGCTTTCAAAAGCCGGTCAAGATCGGCGACACCCTCACCGTGCGCCTGGAAATCCTGGAGAAGCTGCCCAAGTTCCGTGTACGCATTGCCACGCGAGTGTTCAACCAGCGCGATGAGTTGGTAGTGGATGGCGAAGCGGAGATTCTTGCCCCGCGCAAACAGCAGGTAGTGACGTTGACCGAGCTGCCGCCGATCAGCATTGGCTGAAAATGACGCAATACAAATGTGGGAGGGGGCTTGCCCCCGATGGCGGTGATTCAGTCAATAAACCTATCGACTGATCCACCGCTATCGGGAGCAAGCCCCCTCCCACACTTTTTACAGCATCTACAACCCAGGGCTTACGACTGAGCGCGAGCCTGGTTACGCAGAGCTTTAACCTGGTCGTGGTTGCGCTGCACGCCGTGGTACTGACGTTCAACCAGATCACGAATACCCAGCAGGTTGTGCTTGTTGATCTTCTCGATCGCTTCCTTGTAAGCCTTCAGTGCGTGGTCTTCACCGCGCTCGGCTTCGTTCAGCACGGACTCTTCGTCCTTACCGGTCACCATCGATTTCACGTCAACCCAACCGCGATGCATAGCACCGGCCACGCTGCCGGATTCTTTCGGCTCGCCACCCAGGGCACGCACGGCAGTTTTCAGCTCGGTGGCAGCAGTGGCGCAATCGGCGGAGCGCTTGACGAACAGGGCTTTGAGTTCAGGGTGCTTAATGTCTTCAGCGCACTCCTGGAAACCCTTTTGGCCGTCGATGCTGGTTTCGATCAGGTCGTTCAGTACGGAGATGGATTCTTTATTGATGTCAGTCATTTTTCAATTCCTTATGTGGGTTGAGAAAGTTGTCTTAATGATTGCAGCGCTCGTGCCAGGTTTTGAAAAATTACTTATTTGTTGTATTTCAATGACTTACGAATTATTGAACCATCTGTATCGACGTTATTTGCATGATCTGTCATTTGGCCTTCATGCAGAATGCCTGTATTTTCCCTGCTATCGAATCAAACGCTGAAGCCCATGAACCCCGAAAAACTCGAATTGCTGATCACCCGCGAAATGCCCTTCGGCAAATACAAAGGGCGGATCATCGCCGACTTGCCCGGCCCCTACCTGAACTGGTTCGCCCGTGAAGGTTTTCCCCACGGGGAACTGGGTGGCTTGCTGGCACTGATGCAGGAAATCGACCACAACGGTTTGGCCGAATTGCTTGAACCGCTGCGCGTTAAACACGGTAAACCCGCCCCTCGCCATTAATTAAGAGCCTCGCCATGCCAAGGAATGCAAACAACGAAAGTCACTGGCAGGCCATCGCCCAGCGCTATGAGCTGGAGCCGGGCCCGATCAATCTGGAAAACGGCTACTTCGGGCGCATGAGCCGTGCAGTCCAGGCCCAGTACCTGGAACACGTTGCCTTCATCAATCGCAGCAACTCGGTGTACGTGCGTCAGCGCTTCGAGCAAGGGGAAAATCTCGAGATTCGTCGCCAACTGGCCGCTTTGATCGATGCAGACCCGGACTCGGTGGCCTTCACCCGCAACGCCACTGAAGCCTTGCAGTCGCTGATCCGCAATTACAACCGCCTGCAACCCGGCGACCAAGTGCTTATCAGTGACCTGGAGTACGACACGGTCAAAGGCGCGATGCGCTGGCTGGCCGGCGTGCGCGGTGTCGAAGTGATCGAGATTTCCCACGCTCACCCGGCCAGTTTCGACAGCCTCGTGCAGATCTATCGCGATACCTTCATTCAGTACCCGCGCTTGAAGCTGATGGCGCTGACCCATGTCACGCACCGCACCGGCCTGGTGATGCCAGTGGCGGCGATCGCCAAGGCTGCGCGTGAACAGGATATTGATGTAATTCTCGACGGCGCCCACGCTCTGGGCCAGATCGATTTCAACCTGGCCGAGTTGGGCATTCAGTTCGCCGGCTTCAACTTGCACAAATGGATCGGCGCCCCGCTGACCCTGGGCTTTCTCTACATCGCCCCCGAGCGCCTGGCGGATATCGACCCGGACATGGGTGAATTCCACTACCCCGCCACGGATGTACGCGCGCGTACGTCGTACAGCACGCCGAACTTTCCGGCACTGATGAGCCTGCCATTGGTGTTTGAAGAGCATCGGCAACTGGGCGGCGCGGCGGCCAAGGGCGCGCGGGTCAATTACCTGCGCAATCTGTGGGTGAACCAGGTGCGGGCTGTGCCAGGGATCGAAGTGCTGACGCCGGATGATCCGAGGCTGTATTGCGGGATTACCGCGTTCAAGTTCGTTGGGCGCGATCAGCAAGTGATGGTGGATCGGTTGCTCAACGATTACGGGCTGTTCACCACGACCCGCACGGGTTCGGCGTTTGGCACGTGTATTCGGGTGACACCGGGATTGGTGACGTCAGCAAAAGACATCGGCACGCTGGTCAACGCCATTACCGAGCTGAGCGAAGATTAAATGTGGGAGGGGGCTTGCTCCCGATAGCGGTGAATCAGTCACTACATGTATTGACTGAACCACTGCTATCGGGAGCAAGCCCCCTCCCACATTGGTTTTGTGGCGTTCTCCAGGTTTTCTACAGGCAAAAAAAAGCGGTACACCGACCAAGTGCACCGCAAAAATGCCGTTAAGCACAGCAACAACGATTCGATAAATCAGATCAATCCAGCAGCGCCAGCGCCTCGGCGGTGACTTCCTGGATACGCGCCCAATCGCCGTTCTTTACCCATTCAGGATCAAGCATCCAGCTACCGCCCACGCACATCACGTTTTTCAACGCCATGTAGCTTTTGATGTTGGCCGGGCCGACGCCGCCGGTCGGGCAGAATTTCACTTCGCCGAACGGGCCACCCAAGGCCTTGATCGCCGCCACGCCGCCGCTGACTTCGGCCGGGAACAGCTTGAAGCGGCGGTAGCCCAGGCCATAGCCTTCCATGATGCCGGAGGCATTGCTGATGCCAGGCAGCAGCGGGATCGGGCTGTGCACCGAGGCTTCCAGCAGGTCGCGGGTGATGCCGGGGGTGACGATGAACTGCGAGCCGGCCACTTCTGCCGCTTCGAGCATATGACGGTCCAGCACAGTGCCGGCACCGGTGCACAGCTCAGGGCGCTGCTCGCGCAATACCTGGATGGCCTTGAGGCCGAACTCGGAACGCAGTGTCACTTCCAGGGCGGTCAGGCCACCGGCAGCCAGGGCATCGGCCAGGGGCAGGATGTCCTGCTCGCGGGCGATAGTGATCACCGGCAGGATCCGCGCCTTGGCGCAGAGGCTGTCGATCAGGGCAACTTTATCCGCCATGGACACGGTCGGTTGAGGGCTTTTCATAGCGGCTGATCCTTGGCTCATGGGCACCAGTAAATCTCTAAAGTAGGTTGCAAAAACGCGCGAATCGGCATGGCGGCGACATCGTCACCGGCCAGCGCGGCGCTCAAGGTAGTCAACTTCGAACTGCCGGAAATCGACAGCACGGTGTAGTGGGCCGTGGCCAGCAATGCACGACTCATGGTCAGGCGCTGGTGCGGCACGGTCGGCGCCAGCATTGGCCAGCAACGGCGGGTGCCGTCGGCCTGCAACGCCTGGGCGAGGTTCGGGCTGTTGGGAAACAGCGATGCGGTGTGGCCGTCATCGCCCATGCCCAGCACCAGCACATCGATCGCCGGCAGTTCGGCCAGCAGGCGATCAGCCTGCTCGGCCGCCTCTTCAAGGTTGGCGGCAGCGCTGTACAGGCTCAAGAATTTCGCCTTGGCCGCCGGGCCCTGCAGCAGGTGCTGCTTTAACAAGCCGGCATTGCTGTCGGCGTGCTCCACCGGCACCCAACGCTCGTCGGCCAGGCTGACCGTGACCTTGGACCAGTCCAGGGCTTGCCTGGCCAGGTTCTGGAAGAACGCCACCGGGCTGCGGCCACCGGACACCACCAGGGTGGCCGCGCCACGGGCGCTGATGGCCGCGCGCAATTGTTCGGCCACGTCATTGGCCAGGCCGTCCGCCAACAGCACGGGCGTACGATACTCATGGGCAGTGACGCCCTGAGGCAGTTTCAATTCAGATATCGCCATACCACGACCTCCCATCCCGCGTGATCAGTGCAATCGAGCTCATCGGCCCCCAGGACCCCGCCGCGTACGGCTTGGGCACATCACCGGATTTTTTCCACCCGGCGATCAACTGGTCACACCACTTCCACGCGGCTTCAATTTCATCTTTGCGAACAAACAGGTTCTGATTGCCGCGCATCACCTCCAGCAACAACCGCTCGTAGGCATCGGGAATCCGTGCGCTGCGATAAGTGTCGGAAAAATTCAGTTGCAGCGGCCCGCTGCGCAGTTGCATGCCCTTGTCCAGGCCCTGCTCCTTGGTCATCACGCGCAGGGAAATACCTTCGTCCGGCTGCAGGCGGATGATCAACTTGTTGCTGATCTGCAAGCGCTGCTCGGGGGCGAAGATATAGTGGGACGGTTCCTTGAAGTGGATGACGATCTGCGACAGCTTTTGCGGCATGCGCTTGCCGGTACGCAGGTAGAACGGCACCCCGGCCCAACGCCAGTTGCGAATATCGGCGCGCAGGGCGACGAAGGTCTCGGTGTCGCTCTGGGTGTTGGAATTCTCTTCTTCCAGGTACCCCGGCACGGCTTTACCGGCGCTGTAGCCGGCAATGTACTGGCCGCGCACCACTTGGGTGGTCAGGCCTTCCGGGCTGATCGGCGCCAGGGCCTTGAGCACCTTGACCTTCTCATCGCGAATGCTGTCGGCAGACAGATCGGCGGGCGGGTCCATGGCGATCAGGCACAGCAACTGCAGCAGGTGGTTCTGAATCATGTCGCGCAGTTGGCCAGCCTTGTCGAAGTAGCCCCAACGGCCCTCGATGCCAACCTGCTCGGCCACGGTGATTTCCACGTGGGAAATGTAGTTCTGGTTCCATTGGGTTTCGAACAGGCTGTTGGCGAAACGCAAGGCGATCAGGTTCTGGACGGTCTCTTTGCCCAGGTAGTGGTCGATGCGGTAGGTGCGGTTTTCCGGGAAAAACTGCGCGACGGCGTCGTTGACCTTGCGCGAGGATTCCAGGTCCGAACCAATCGGCTTTTCCAGCACGACGCGGGTGTTTTCCGCCAGGCCGACCTTGGACAGGTTTTCGCAGATCGCGCCATACACGGCGGCCGGGGTGGCGAAGTAGGCGATCAGGCGCTGTTCGCTACCGACCTTTTCGGCAAGGGCGACGTAGTCGTCGGCCTTCATGAAGTCGACATGCACATACGCCAGGCGCGCCAGGAAACGCTGGGCCACGGCTTCGTCCAGCTCCTTGCCGACGTATTTGCGCAGTTCTGTTTCGATATGGGCCAGGTGCTGCTGCTCGGAACCGGCTTCGCGGGCCAGGGCCAGGATGCGCGTGTCATCGTGCAGCAAGCCGGCGCCATCGAGTTGATAGAGGGCAGGAAATAACTTGCGCAGCGCCAGATCACCCAAGGCGCCAAACAGGGCAAAGGTGCAGGGTTCTACGGTTATCAAAGGCATGATGTTTGTTCTTTTATCAAGTTAAGCTACAAATACCTTTTTTCAAGGCATCACTCAAGGAAAAATGTAGTAATAACCACAACATTTTCCGCAAATACGCATTGCGAGTGGTGGTGTTCGGCTACCCTCAGTAGGATAGGCCACCGCGAAACGCCACTCATCGATTGGTTACCGCCTTTTTATTTGCATCGTCGCCCGAAGGAAAGACTGAATGGACCGCGTGCGAAATCTTCTGGAACAGATCCGGAACCGCCTCGAAGAATTGAACAAGGCCGAGAAAAAAGTCGCCGAGGTCATCCTGCTCAACCCGCAGCAGGCCACCCGCTTCTCGATCGCTGCCCTCGCCCAAGCCGCTTCGGTCAGTGAACCGACGGTCAACCGCTTCTGCCGTTCGTTCGGCGTCAGTGGTTACCCTGAACTTAAATTGCAATTGGCGCAAAGCCTGGCCAGTGGCGCGGCGTATGTCAGCCGCGCCGTGGAAGCCGATGATAACCCGGAGGCCTACACCCAGAAGATCTTCGGCAGCGCCATCGCGTCCCTGGACAGCGCCTGCCAGGCCCTCGACCCGGCCCTGATCAGCAAGGCCGTGGATCTGTTGATCCAGGCGCGGCAGATCCACTTCTTCGGCCTGGGCGCCTCGGCCCCGGTGGCCATGGACGCGCTGCACAAGTTCTTCCGTTTCAACCTGGCGGTAACCGCCCACGCCGACGTGCTGATGCAACGCATGATCGCCTCAGTGGCGCATACCGGTGAGCTGTTCGTGATCATTTCCTACACCGGGCGTACCCGTGAGCTGGTGGAAGTGGCGCGTATCGCGCGGGAAAACGGCGCGTCGGTGCTGGGCGTAACGGCCGAGAACTCACCACTGGCCAAGGCCAGCACGGTAAGCCTGAACATTCCGCTGCCGGAAGACACCGATATCTACATGCCGATGACCTCGCGGATCATTCAGCTGACGGTGCTGGATGTGCTGGCGACCGGGATGACGTTGCGCCGCGGAGTGGATTTCCAGCCGCATTTACGCAAGATCAAAGAGAGCTTGAATGACAGCCGGTATCCGGTGGGGGATGAGTTCAACTGAGCCTGATCGTTCCCACGCTCCGCGTGGGAATGCCTCTTTTGACGCTCCGCGTCACGGCATCAAGAGCAGACACGGAGCGTCAAGGGCTGCATTCCCACGCGCAGCGTGGGAACGATCACAGCCACACCACTAAATCCCAGCCCGAGCCTGCAAACTCAGATGCGCCCTCTCCCCCGGCGCAAGGCTCGCCCGGCCATCGCCGACTCCACGCACACAAACCCCGACGCCTCGTTGAAGCTCACACCCAGCAACGGCCGGCTGCCGGGATGCCACACCACGGTATCGGCGCTGTCGCCGGTGTCGATACACAGTTCCCGCTGCCACGCATGGTCCTTGAGGTGCAACTCACCCTCATGCTGGAACACCCGCTGGCAGCCGCCATCCACCCGCAGCTCGCCTTCCTGCTGGCAAGCCTGGCGGTTGAGCTGGTCATAACCTTGCGCCCCGTCGAGCCCAGACAGCGCTACCTCGTCAACGTGACCGATACGCCAGTAGGCATGCAAAGCGTGGCTCAACTGGCACGGCAGCTCATCCTGATGCTCGGTGCTCAGGCGCAGTTCCAGGGTTTCACCCAAATGCGCGTGCAGGTCCACCTGCCAGTCGCACAGCT
This sequence comes from Pseudomonas sp. R4-34-07, assembly GCF_003852375.1. NCBI lineage: Bacteria > Pseudomonadati > Pseudomonadota > Gammaproteobacteria > Pseudomonadales > Pseudomonadaceae > Pseudomonas > Pseudomonas sp. R4-34-07. The sequence goes on from NZ_CP027760.1 coordinate 4,558,493, forward strand.
GCAGCTGCCAGTGCAGGCGCACGCCATCGTCTTCGGTGCTGCTGTCGAGCAGTTTCCAATCGATCAAGCGCGCCCAACCGTGGGAAGGCCACGCGTTTTCGCTGGGGTGACGGCCATACCACGGCCAGCACACCGGCACGCCACCCCGGATGGCACCGACTTGCGGCCACTTGGCGGCGCACCACAGCCAGGGTTTCTGGCCGGTGGGCTGAAAGTGCAGCAATTGCGCGCCCTGGCGACTGAACACCGCCTGGCACAGCGGATGGTCGATCACCAATACGTCACGCATCTGGAAGCGCTCCCAGGCGAACACCGGACGCTCGCGCAAGGATTTGAAAAAGCGTTGCAGCGGTTGCTCATGCATGTGCACAGGTTCCGAATATCACAGTGCAACCCAAAAAAAAGCGGATAGCCATGGCTACCCGCAAAATGCGCACAGAGAGAAGGAGCTTATCGCAACAGCGTTAGAACGTAGACTGGATTTTCAGGCCCGCTACCAACGCGTTGTCGACTTTGTCCACGCCACCAGGCTGGACAACGTATTGCAGGTTCGGACGCACGGTCAGCCAGTTGGTGACGTGGAAACCGTAGTTGAGTTCGACGTTGTACTCAGTCTCACGAATGGGCGTGTAGAACGGATTGTCATAGTCGCTCACACCATTGGCGGCGTTGAGCAGTTCAGAGTTCTTCTTCACGTCATCGTTGACATGCAGGCGAGCGACGCCAATGCCGACGTCATCTTTTGGACGCGCGTCGAAGGGGCCTTTGTACACCAGCATCAACGACTGGTAGTTGTCGACCAGGTTGGTTTCCTTGTCGTGGAAGGTCGCGTTGGCGGCGATGTTCAGGCCACGGGTAGCGTCGCCGTTATGCGTGGTGAGTTGCTGTTGCGCAACGAACCAGTAGCCTTTCTTGCTGCTGTGGGTACGGTAGGCGGCGCCAGTAGTGGCGGCATCGTTGCCGTTGACGTCTTCGCGTACGTCAGACGCATCGGCAGCGCTTTTGTAGTAACCCACACGGTATTCGCCCGGCAGGTTGTTGACCTTCGGCGACCAGACCAACTCCACCGGAATCACGGTGCCTTTGGTACCGCTGCCGCTGAGTTTGAAGCCGTTGCCGTGCTCCAGTTGCGACGGGTTCTGGTTGTAGGCACCAATCTGCGCATACAGCTCAGGCGTGATGTTGTACTTCACGCGGATAGCGGCCTGGGCGACCGGCCAGTTGTACCAGGTGTTTACGTAGTTACCGACCTGAGAGCCGCAGAACGACAGGTTCTGGAAGTCGCACGGGAAGGTGTTGAAGTCTTCGCCTTCACCGAAGTAGCCGAGCTTCACGTCCAGCTTGTTGTCGAACATCTGGTGCTGAACCCAGAACTGGGTCAGACGCACCATGTGGCCACGGCCATACACTTCCTGAGACGAACTCAAGGTGCCGGCGCGCGGATCGCCAATACGGTCATTGGAAATGTTCTGGCCATTACGGTTGGTGAACTGGATCTTGGCCTGGGTGTTATCCCAGCCCCACAGTTTTTGCAGGTCCAGTGCCACGCCCAGACCGAACTGGTCGGAGTAACGACCGGTCTTGTCGTCGTTGTAGCCACCGTGGGCGTTGTAGCCCATCTCCCCTACGTAGTCGGCCTTGATGTCGATACCTTGCTCGATCAGCTTGGTACGCTCGCCGCCCCAATCGCCGGTCATCCACTTGGAATCGGCGCTGAACGCATCGGCCGCCATCGCATTGGCGGACAATACAAGGGCTGCTGCCGCTGACAGTTGGCAGAACAGCCGAGTGTTGTTGTGTTGCTTTTTCATCCCTACATCCTCGTCTTTATTGTTATTAAACTGTTTTTATCTAACGCGGGTTACATTTTTTAATCAAAACAACTACTTATCTCGCCTAACGACCTTTGAACTGGGTCACATTGTCGGCATGCCCCTGTGCCGGCAATGCAGCAACGGTACCCAATCGCTCACCGGTCGCGGCATCAAACAGCAATACCTTGGCCGGGTCGAACTGCAGGGTCAGGGTCTCGCCCACCTGCGGCGCCACGTCCGGCGCCAGACGGCAGCAGACCTTGGTGTCATTGAGCTGCACGAACACCAGGGTGTCCGGGCCGGTAGGCTCGGTTACTTGGACTTCGGCACGAATGCTCGAAGAACCATTGCCCTCGCCCGCCGCCAGCACGATCTGCTCCGGGCGCAGGCCCAGGATCACATCGCGGTCTTCCAACCCAGCGTCATTCATACTCAGCGGCAGCTCGCAACGGGCCTGGCCGCTGTCGAGCAGCGCCACCAGGCGACCGTCCTTGCGTTGCAGACGCAAAGGTACGAAGTTCATGGGAGGTGAACCGATAAAGCTTGCCACAAACAAGTTGGCCGGGTCGTTGTAAATTTCTTTCGGCGTACCAAATTGTTGGATGATGCCGTCCTTCATCACCGCCACTTTGTCGCCCAGGGTCATTGCTTCGATCTGGTCGTGGGTCACGTACACGGTGGTGGTCTTCAGGCGCTGGTGCATCAGCTTCATTTCAGTGCGCATCTCGACGCGCAGCTTGGCGTCAAGGTTCGACAACGGTTCGTCGAACAGGTAGATCTTCGGTCGACGCGCCAAGGCCCGGCCCATCGCCACGCGCTGTTGCTGGCCACCGGACAGCTGGCCCGGCTTGCGGTTGAGCAAGTGTTCGATCTGCAGCAGCTTGGCCACGCGCGCGACTTCGGCGTCGATGTCGGCCTGGGGCATCTTGCGGATCTTCAGGCCGAACTCGATGTTCTCGCGCACGCTCATGGTCGGGTACAGCGCGTAGGACTGGAACACCATGGCGATGTCACGGTCCTTGGGGCTCATGCCGCTCACGTCCTGATCACCGATCATGATCGCGCCGCCGGAGATGGTCTCAAGGCCGGCGATGCAGTTCATCAACGTGGACTTACCGCACCCCGAAGGGCCGACCAGGATCAGGAATTCGCCTTCCTTGATCGACAGTTCGATGTTCTTCAGGGTGTCGGGCAGGCCGGCGCCATAGGTCTTGTTTACATTGCGAAGTTCAAGCGTAGCCATGATTACCCCTTGACCGCGCCGGCCGTCAGGCCGCGCACGAAATACTTGCCTGCGATCACATAGACCAGCAGGGTCGGCAGCCCGGCGATCATCGCCGCCGCCATATCCACGTTATATTCCTTGGCGCCGGTGCTGGTGTTGACCAGGTTGTTCAGCGCTACCGTGATGGGCTGCGAGTCGCCGCTGGAGAACACCACACCGAACAGGAAATCGTTCCAGATCTGGGTGAACTGCCAGATCAGGCAGACCATGATGATCGGCGTCGACATCGGCAGAATGATCTGACGGAAGATGGTGAAGAAACCGGCACCGTCCAGGCGGGCCGCCTTGATCAACGCATCCGGAATGCTCACATAGTAGTTACGGAAGAACAGCGTGGTGAACGCCAGGCCGTAGACCACATGCACGAACACCAGGCCGGTGGTGGTGCTGGCCAGGCCCATCTTGCCGAGGGTGAACGACGCCGGCAGCAGCACGGTCTGGAACGGCAGGAAGCAGCCGAACAGCAACAGGCCGAAGAACAGCTGCGAACCGCGAAAGCGCCAGAACGACAGTACGTAGCCGTTCAACGCACCGATGGCCGTGGAGATCAGCACAGCGGGCACGGTAATCTTGATCGAGTTCCAGAAGTAGCCATCCACGGTGGCCCAGGCCTTGACCCAGCCAATGCCGCTGACCACGGTTGGCCAGCTCAGCAGGTTGCCGGTGCTGATGTCTTCAGGCGTCTTGAAACTGGTGAGCAGCATCACCACCAGCGGCACCAGGTACAGCAGCACCGCAAGGATCAGCACCGCGTAGATCGCGATGCGACTCAGGCTGATGGCAGGTTTAGCGGCGAGACTAGTCATTGCGCTTGGTCCTCAGCTCGGAATACAGGTACGGCACGATGATCGCGAGGATCGCACCGAGCATCAGGATTGCACTGGCCGAGCCCATGCCCATCTGGCCGCGACTGAAGGTGAACGAGTACATGAACATGGCCGGCAGGTCGGAGGAATAGCCCGGGCCGCCAGCGGTCATCGCCGCCACCAGGTCGAAGCTCTTGATCGCAATGTGCGCCAGGATCATCACCGCACTGAAGAACACCGGACGCAGGCTTGGCAGCACCACGCTCCAGTAGATGCGTGGCAGGCTCGCGCCGTCGATCTGCGCGGCGCGGATGATCGACTGATCGACGCCCCGCAGGCCCGCCAGGAACATCGCCATGATAAAGCCCGAGGCTTGCCACACGGCGGCGATCACCAGGCAGTAGACCACGCGGTCGGGGTCGATCAGCCAGTCGAGACGGAAGCCTTCCCAGCCCCAATCGCGCAATAATTTGTCCAGGCCCATGCCCGGGTTGAGCAGCCATTTCCAGGCGGTACCGGTGACGATCATCGAGAGCGCCATCGGGTACAGGTAAATGGTGCGAATGAAACCTTCGCGACGGATTTTCTGGTCGAGGAAAATCGCCAGCAGCACGCCGATCACCAGGGTGATACCGATGAACATCCCGCCGAACACGGCGAGGTTTTTGCTCGCTACCCACCAACGATCGTTGTCGAACAACCGCTCGTATTGCGCCAGGCCCGCCCACTTGTAGCTGGGCAGGAAGGTGGAGGTGGTGAACGACAGCACGAACGTCCACAGGATGTAGCCATAAAAGCCCACCAGCACGATGAACATGCTCGGCGCCAGCACCAGTTTAGGGAGCCAGCGCTGCAGTGCATCGAATGGCGAGGCCTTGCTGAACACAGCAACAGAACTCATGGGGAAATCCAATACAAGGAAAAGGACTGACAGGTAAAACCATGGCGCTCCCCTGTAGGAGCAAGCTTGCTCGCGAAAGTCTTCAACGATGACGCGGGCATCAGGGATGAACGCGGTGACCTTGAGTTTTTCGCGAGCAATCTCGCTCCTACAGAAAAGCGCTTTTAGAGCGCGTTACTTGGCTGACTTGATCGCAGCGCCCAATTTCTTGGCGGTGTCGGCCGGGTCGGCTTTCGGATCGTTGATGTAGTTGGTGACCACGTCAAAGAACGCACCTTGTACCGCCAGGGTGGTGGCCATGTTGTGCGCCATGCTTGGCTGCAGGCCACCGGTCTTGGCATCGGTCAGGAAGTCCTTGGCCGCCGTCTGGGCGCAGGAGTCGAAACCGTACGAATCCATTTTGTTCAGCATGTCGTTGCGCACAGGGATCGAACCCTTGTTGATGCTGAACACTTTCTGGAAGTTTTCACCCAGGACGACTTTGGCGATGTCCTGCTGGCCAGCGGCAGTGCCTTTGTCTTTCTGCTTGAACACCGCCAGGGAGTCGATGTTGTAAGTGAAGGCTTTGTCGGTGCCCGGGAACGCTACGCACTCGTAGTCCTTGCCGGCGACTTTCTTGGCGGCGGTCCATTCGGACTTGGCCCAGTCACCCATGATCTGCATGCCGGCCTTGCCGTTGATGACTTTACCGGCTTCGAGGTTCCAGTCCTGGCCTTTGCCGTCAACGTCCATATAGGTCGCGACTTTCTTCAGCTCGGTCAGCGACTTGACCATTTCCGGGCCGGTCAGTGCGCCGTTATCCAGGTCGACCAGGGCTTTCTTGTAGCCATCGGCACCCATCACCGAGAGCACCACCGCCTCGAACACGGTGCTGTCCTGCCAAGGCTGGCCGCCGTGAGCGAGCGCAATGAAGCCCGCCGCTTTCAGCTTGTCGCCGGCGGCATAGAATTCTTCGAGGGTGGTGGGGTTCTTGGTGATGCCGGCTTTCTTGAAGACTTCCGGGTTGATCCACAGCCAGTTCACACGGTGGATGTTGACCGGTACGGCGACGTAGTCACCGTCGTACTTCACGGTGTCGGAGACTTTCTTGTCGAGCAGGGAGTCCCATTTTTCTTCTTTGGCGACGTCTTTGAGCACGTCGGTGTCGAGCAGGCCGGTGGACGCCCATTCCTGGATGTCCGGGCCTTTGATCTGGGCGACGCCAGGTGGGTTGCCGGCGACCGCACGGCTTTTCAGCACGGTCATTGCAGTGGCACCGCCGCCACCTGCAACAGCGCCGTCTTTCCAGGTGAAGCCGTCTTTCTCGACTTGGGCCTTCAAGACATCGACAGCCGCTTTTTCACCGCCCGAGGTCCACCAATGCACCACTTCAACCGTCCCTTTCGAGTCGGCGGCAAATGCACTGAGGGGAAACAACGAGGCAACGGAAATAGCTACGGCGAGGCGATTAATCGCGTTCATCTGAATACCTTTTCTTGTTGTTATGCATGCAAGTCTAGAGCTTGCGCTGCACGGAGTTTAAACAGGGATTTTCCGGGCGCAGGTAACAAAGGGACGTACAAATGTCACCACTTGGTGACATAGCGTCCGCTGCCCAATGCACTGGCCAGGCTGGGTGCCAAGGGTAATGCAGGCAGCAACACGGCTTGCCAGGCATGGTACAGGTCCGGTTTGCCCGCCCAGATTTTGCTGCTGGGCTGGTTGTGCGGGCTGAGTTCGTGATGCCAGCTGCCATGGAGCCGGTCGATGAAATGGGTTTCGCAAAACTCCCAGAACCGCCGGTACCAGATTTCATAATGCAACTCACCGGTACGCTTGAGCAGCGCCTGGGCCGCAGCGCTGGCTTCGGCATGGGTCCAGTGCAGGCGTTCGCGAACGACCGGGCGGTTGTTCCAATCCAGGGTGTAGACAATGCCCGGCGCACCATCCACGGCCCAGGCATAGTCGCAGGCGCTGGCAAACAGCCCTTGGGCATCGCTCACCAACCAGTCCGGCGTGAACAGCCCGGCTTGCAGGCGCGCGGCTTCCAGATGCAGTACCAGCCGCGCCCATTCGAAGCCATGGCCGGGGGTGATGCCGTAGGGACGGAAACCGTCGGCGGGGTTGTCTTCATTGTAAGCGGGCAAAGGCTTCCACTGGGCGTCGAAGTGCTCGATCACCATAAAGTGGCTACCGGCGGCGTGGGTGTGGATAACGCGCTCGACGATACGCAACGCGCGGTCCAGCCAGCGCGTGTCACCGGTGACATCGGCCAGGGCGAGGAACGCTTCGGTGGCGTGCATGTTGCTGTTGGCGCCGCGATAGGCTTCGACGCCGCTCCAATCGCGGGCGAAGGATTCGAGCATCACGCCCTCCTCCTCGCTCCAGAAAAACTGGTCGATGATATGGACCGCATCGTTCAACAGGGTTTGCGCGCCGGGGGCACCGGCCAGCACCGCAGAGCTGGCGGCCAGGGCGACGAAGGCATGCAGGTAAGCGGCCTTGCCGGTATTGCCATCGATGGCGTCGGGCGCGGCGAACCAGCCACCGTGTTCGCTATCGTGCAACGGGCCACTGAGGGCCGCGACGCCGTGGGCTACCAGCTCGGCGTAACCGGGCAGCCCCATGGCGTGGGCCATGGCGAAGCTGTGGGTCATACGGGCAGTGTTCATGGTTTCGGCATGGGCATCGGCCGGCAACTGGCCTCTATCGTCGAGGTTGCCAAAGCCGTGCGGCAGGCGCGAAGCCTTGGCAAATGACAGCAAACGCTGGCCTTCTGCCGCGAGCCAGGCGTGATGGGCAGGTGCGTTCAGCCAACTGCTGGCAGGCAGTGGTTGCATGGTCATGGGTAGCCCTTGTTATTTTTTATGGGTGACCGGAGTCTAAACAAGGGCATGAAAGCGGCAAGTAACGAAGGCGAAGATAAATGTCACCGGATGGTGACAAACTTGAGCACGACAGAGATTTACTTAACTAATACAGATTCAAATGTGGGAGGGGGCAAGCCCCCTCCCACATTTTGATTTCATTCACAGCTCACAGACCAAGTTATTGACCCAGTGGCGCCGCCGCCGCCGGCGCATTGAGACGTTGATTCAGGTTCTGCACCTGGCTTTGCAAGGTCGTGATATTGCGCGTGGTCTGGATGCGGAACACGTCGAACTCTTTATTGGTCGGTGCATCCGTGGTGGCGGGCTGGTTTTCCTGCGCGCTCTTGAGTACCAGCACGTCCTGCTCAAGACGGGCGATGGCCGCCGTCGGATTGCCTTGCTTCTTCAAGGCCGCCACGTCGCTGGCCAGGTCCTTGGTCTCAACCTGTGCCGCCTTGAGGCTGGCGACCGCATCGGTCAGGGCCTGCACCTGGCCCTGCAATTTGGCATTCGCATTCGCAAGCTCAGTGGTGCTGGCGCTCATCTGTGCCAGGCGCTGGTCGAGCGCGGTGGCTTGGCCGGCCACGCCCACTTGTTGCTTGCCCTGCTCGAGCAACTGGGCTTCCAGCTGTTTGATCTGCAATTTCAGGGCTTCGCTGCCGTTGTTCACATTGGCTTCGCTGGCCACGACCTTGCCGGAAATATCCTGCAGGCGCCCCGCCGCTTCTTCGCTGATACGCGCAAAGCTTTCCTGGGTGGCGACCAGTTGCTGGCCCATCAGGGAAATCTGCTGGAAGCTCCACCAGGCAAGACCGGCAAAGGCGATCAGCAATGCGCCGACCAGCGCCCACAACGGGCCGGTGTTGGCCCGTTTAACCTTGACCACAGGCGTCGTCCGCGAGCGCACCGAGGTGGCGGCAGTCGGCACGAAATCATCATCGTCCCCGGGATCAGCCCGCAGGCTGGGAACGTTGTCGAAGTCGTCTTTAGCATCGTTACGCATGAATCTACCCTGAATCAATGAGATGGCCGGCTGGAAAGCCGAGCGGCGCGAGTATAAACCCTGCGCCCGGCGCATGGGTCGACACGCAACCGGCGATACGGTTCCCGATGTGTTGCTGGTTGTGAGCTTAAGCGTGGCCCGGGGCCTGGGCCTTCCACCAGGTACAGAACTCGTCGAGGGCGCTCCACAGGCTGACCTTGGGCTCATAGTCGAGATAATGCCGCGCCCGGCTGATGTCGAGGGTGAAATCTTTGTTCATGACCTGCATGCCCAGGCGCGACAACGACGGCTCCGGCCGCCCCGGCCACATTGCGCAGAACGCCTCATTCAAAGCCGCCATGCTGTAGGACAAACCATAGGAGCGATAGCGGGTGACCTGCGGCAGGTCCATTTGTCGCATCACGTAGTTGACCACGTCCCACACCGGCACCGGCGTGCCATTGCTGATGTTGTAGGCCTTGCCCAATGCCGAACCAGGCGCCAGCAAACTGCTGAGCAGCGCCTCGTTAAGGTTGTGCACGCTGGTGAAATCGACCTTGTTGAGGCCGTCACCGACGATGGCCAGGCGGTTCTTGCGCTGCATCTTCAACAGACGCGGGAACAGGCTCATGTCACCGGCACCGGTGACGAAACGCGGGCGCAGGGCCAGCACTTCCAGACCGAATTCCTGGGCCCCGAAGACCTTCTGCTCCGCCAGGTACTTGGTCGCCGCATAAGGATGCTTGAAGCGCTTGGGCACTTGCTCTTCGGTCAGCCCCAAGTGGTCGCGCCCATCGAAATAGATGGAGGGCGAGGACAGATGCACCAACCGCCCGACGCGCTGCTTGAGGCACGCTTCGACAACGTTCTCGGTGACCAGCACATTGCCCTGATGGAAATCCTGATACTTGCCCCACAGCCCGACGGCACCGGCGCAATGCACCACGGCCTCGACGTCACGGCACAGCGCGCGCACCAGGTCGGCATCGTTCAGATCGCCCTGGATAAACTCGGCCCCGCGCCGCACCAGATGTTCCACACCCTCGGCACGACGCCCGTTGACCCGCACGTCCAAGCCCTGCTCCAGGGCGAAACGCGCAAAGCGCCCGCCGATGAAGCCGCTTGCGCCGGTGACCAGAATCTTCATGCATTACCCCATGTTCTTTCGTTTTTCATCGCTGTTGCCTTGACGCCCGCCATCACTTCAACGGCACCAACCATTGTCCACAGACCTGTGCCAGATGCTCGGTCAACAGGCCCAACAGTTGCCCGCCGCTGCGCCAATGATGCCAGTACAGCGGCACGTCGATGGGCTTATCTGGCAGCAATTCGACCAACAGGCCGTTCTGCAGCTGGTCGCGTACCTGCAGTTCGGGTACCAGCCCCCAGCCCAGCCCAGCTTCCGTCAGGCGAATAAAGCCTTCGGACGACGGGCATAAATGGTGCTCGAAACCACCGTTCACCCCGAGCGAAGCCAGGTAACGGTGTTGCAGGAAATCATCCGGCCCGAACACCAGGGCCGGGGTACTGGCCAACTGGTCGGCCTGCACGCCAGCGGGGAAGTGCCGCGCGATAAACGCGGGGCTGGCCAATGCGCGATAACGCATGGCGCCAAGCGCCAGGCTGCGGGCGCCGGCCACCGGGCGCTCGCTGGCGCAGATGCAGGCCGCCACTTCACCGGCGCGCATGCGTTTGAGGCCGACAGTCTGGTCCTCTACCACCAGGTCCAGCAGCAAGTGCTGTTCGCCGCAGAAATCACTCACCGCCAGCGCCCACCAGGTGGCGAGGCTGTCGGCGTTCAGCGCGATGCGCAAGCGCTCGGGCATGCCTTCTTCGTCCAACGCGGGCACCTGGCTTTGCAGGTCGCGCTCCAGCAGCCGCACCTGTTGCACATGGTTGAGCAAGCGCCGACCGATATCGGTGGGGGTCGGCGGCGTTGCCCGTACCAGTACCGGTTGGCCGACGCGCGCTTCCAGCAGCTTGATGCGCTGGGACACGGCCGACTGCGACAGCCCCAGCACCTGCGCGCCGCGCTCGAAGCCCGCCTGTTCCACTACGGCCGCCAACGCGGAAAGCAATTTATAGTCGAACATCAGTTTCCCTAATGAGCGATCAGCAATATTGATTTTTCTTATACAGCCTGTACCCAGAGAATAGCCAGCATCGCTTCTCTCTTTATAAGGAACCTTCCATGGTTGGCGAAACTTCCCTGGCAACCCTGTTGCGCAGCATGAGCCCTCAGCTCAATGACGGTGACTACGTATTCTGCACCCTGCCCGATCACCGCATCCCGGCCGGTTGCGAGGTGATCGGCAGCTTTCGCGAGCAGGAAGGCCTGACGTTGATCCTGGAACGCCGGCACGCCGAGCAGGCCGGCCTGGCATTCGACTATGTGGCGGCATGGATCACCTTGAATGTGCATTCAGCCCTCGAAGCGGTGGGCCTGACCGCCGCGTTCGCCAGCGCGCTGGGTCAGGCCGGTATCAGTTGCAACGTGATCGCCGGTTATTACCACGACCACCTGTTTGTCGGTCGCGCGGATGCCGAGCGCGCCATGCATGTGTTGCACCAGTTGGCGGCGGACGCGGAGTAAACCCAATGTGGCAAAGCTATCTGAATGGGCTGTTGGTGTCCCTCGGCCTGATCATGGCGATCGGCAGCCAAAACGCCTTTGTCTTGGCGCAAAGCCTGCGCCGCGAACATCACCTGCCGGTGGCCGCGTTGTGCGTGGTGTGCGATGCATTGCTGGTGGCAGCCGGCGTATTCGGCCTGGCGACGGTACTGGCGCAAAGCCCGCTGCTGCTGGGCATTGCCCGTTGGGGCGGCGCGGCGTTCCTGCTGTGGTACGGCACCCTGGCATTGCGTCGAGCGTTTTCGAAACAGAGCCTGGAGCAAGGCGCACACCTCAAGGTGCGCTCATTGCGCGCGGTGCTGCTCAGCGCCCTGGCGGTAACCCTGCTCAACCCCCACGTGTACCTGGACACCGTGCTGTTGATCGGCTCACTGGGCGCGCAGCAAACCGAACCGGGCGCGTATGTAGCAGGCGCCGCCAGCGCTTCGTTGCTGTGGTTCGCAACGCTGGCCCTCGGCGCGGCGTGGTTGGCGCCCTGGCTGGCACGCCCGGCCACCTGGCGCCTGCTGGACCTGCTGGTGGCCGTGATGATGTTCAGCGTGGCCTACCAATTAATCAGTGCGCCATGAACTTATTCCAAAAGGCTCTGGAACCTCTATCCCACACAGTTGTTGCGTGGTTTTGCCGCACCCCCGGTGCTATGATCCCGAACTTGCGCCGCAAAGAGTACAGACTCGCCGGCGCTTGTTTGGCCGCCCGTGATCGGCCTTGCGCTCACCGCAACTGACCTGATTAGGAGAATCATCATGGCTTTCGAATTGCCGCCGCTGCCCTACGCACACGATGCCCTGCAGCCGCACATCTCCAAGGAAACCCTGGAGTATCACCACGACAAGCACCACAACACCTATGTCGTGAACCTGAACAACCTGGTGCCAGGCACCGAGTTCGAAGGCAAGACCCTGGAAGAAATCGTCAAGTCTTCCTCGGGCGGTATCTTCAACAACGCCGCTCAGGTCTGGAACCACACGTTCTACTGGAACTGCCTGGCGCCAAACGCCGGCGGCCAACCTACCGGCGCACTGGCTGAAGCCATCAACGCTGCGTTCGGTTCGTTCGACAAGTTCAAGGAAGAGTTCAGCAAGACGTCCATCGGCACCTTCGGTTCCGGTTGGGGCTGGCTGGTGAAGAAGGCTGACGGTTCCCTGGCCCTGGCCAGCACCATCGGCGCAGGCAACCCGCTGACCAACGGCGACACCCCGCTGCTGACCTGCGATGTCTGGGAACACGCCTACTACATCGACTACCGCAACGTGCGTCCGAAGTATGTAGAAGCGTTCTGGAACCTGGTCAACTGGAAGTTCGTGGCCGAGCAGTTCGAAGGCAAGACCTTCACTGCCTAAGCAACGCTTGCAGTAGAAAGAGCCCGGCGATTGCCGGGCTTTTTCATGGGCGCTGGAAAGTAGCGAGTTGATTGGAATCCTGGAACTCGCCGAAGGGAATTTGCCACGCACAGAGTGAGAGGAATAACCCTCTCGCGCTCTTCTGGAGAAAAAAGATGGAAGAAATCGGAAAAGCAGGCGGGCAAATGGCGATGCAACTCATCAGCGGCCTGATGAAAGGTCTTGCCGGTGGTGCAGGTGGCGGCGGCGATGAAGGTGGCGCGAAAGCACCAGAGCGCCCCGGTGAGGACAACATGCCACCGCCACCGCCGAAGATTGATTTTTCAGTCAGTTAATCAATGCGTTTGAAATGCCAAGCTACCGTTGGCATGCAGCGCGTTAGTCAAACAGTCAGACGGCGGAACGAATCCGCCGTTTTTCTGGTTTTTTCCTTTCTGTCAGGTGTGAAGTCGCCTTGCGCGCCAATGTTCCTTTGACTGCCATCGCCCGATTGCCAATACTCATGGCATATTGAAGGCCACCCGCATGAGACAAGGAATGCCCCTTTGAAGCTGGAACTCAAAAACAGCTTGTCGGTGAAGTTGCTACGGGTTGTCTTGCTCTCGGCATTGATCGTGGGCGTAGCGCTGAGCGTGGCGCAGATCGTGTTCGATGCCTACAAGACGCGCCAGGCCGTGGCCGGTGATGCCCAACGTATTCTCGACATGTTTCGCGACCCCTCGACCCAGGCCGTGTATAGCCTGGACCGCGAAATGGGCATGCAGGTGATCGAAGGGCTGTTTCAGGATGACGCCGTGCGCGTCGCGTCCATCGGTCATCCCAACGAAACCATGCTCGCGGAAAAAAGCCGCGCCTTGCAGCAATCTTCCAGCCGCTGGTTGACCGACCTGATTCTGGGACAGGAACGCACCTTCACCACCGCCCTGGTCGGCAAGGGCCCCTACAGCGAGTACTACGGCGACCTGAGCATTACCCTTGACACCGCCACCTACGGCGAAGGCTTTATTGTCAGCTCAGTAATCATCTTTATTTCCGGCGTGCTGCGCGCCCTGGCCATGGGCCTGGTGCTGTACCTGGTGTACCACTGGCTGCTGACCAAACCGCTGTCGCGGATTATCGAACACCTGACGTCGATCAACCCGGACCGGCCCAGCGAGCACAAGATCCCGCAGCTCAAGGGGCATGAGCGCAACGAGCTGGGCCTGTGGATAAACACCGCCAACCAGTTGCTCGAATCCATCGAACGCAATACCCACCTGCGCCACGCGGCCGAGTCCAGCCTGTTGCGCATGGCCCAGTATGACTTTCTCACCGGCCTGCCGAACCGCCAGAAGTTGCAGGAGCAACTGGACAGGATCCTGACCGACGCAGGCCGTCGTCAGCGCCGGGTGGCGGTGTTGTGCGTGGGGTTGGATGACTTCAAGAGCGTCAACGAACAATTCACCTACCAGAACGGCGACAAACTGCTGCTGGCACTGGCCGATCGTTTGCGCGCCCATAGCGGTCGCCTCGGCGCGCTCGCACGCCTGGGGGGCGACCAGTTCGCCCTGGTGCAAGCCGATATCGACCAGCCCTACGAAGCCGCCGAACTGGCGCAAAGCATTCTGGATGACCTGGAAGCGGAATTCGCCCTCGACCAGGACCAGATTCGTTTGCGCGCCACCATCGGCATCACCTTGTTCCCGGAAGACGGCGACAGCACGGAGAAATTGCTGCAAAAGGCCGAACAGACCATGACCCTGGCCAAAAGCCGCTCGCGCAACCGTTATCAGTTCTATATCGCCAGCGTCGACAGCGAAATGCGTCGGCGCCGCGAGCTGGAAAAAGACCTGCGCGATGCCTTGAGCCGCGACCAGTTCCACTTGGTGTACCAACCGCAGATCAGCTATCGCGACCTGCGCGTGGTCGGTGTAGAGGCGTTGATTCGCTGGCAGCACCCGGAACACGGCCTGGTTCCGCCGGACCTGTTCATCCCGCTGGCGGAACAGAATGGCACCATCATTCCCATCGGCGAATGGGTGCTTGACCAGGCGTGCCGCCAACTGCGCGAGTGGCATGACCAGGGCTTCACCGAGCTGCGCATGGCGGTCAACCTGTCCACCGTGCAGTTGCACCACACCGAATTGCCGCGGGTGGTCAACAACCTGATGCAGATTTATCGCCTGCCGCCGCGCAGCCTGGAGCTGGAAGTCACCGAAACGGGCCTGATGGAAGACATCAGCACTGCGGCCCAACACCTGTTGAGCCTGCGTCGTTCGGGGGCGCTGATCGCCATCGATGACTTCGGCACCGGCTATTCATCCCTCAGTTACCTCAAAAGCCTGCCGCTGGACAAGATCAAGATCGACAAGAGCTTCGTCCAGGACCTGCTGGACGTAGACGACGATGCGACCATCGTGCGGGCGATTATCCAACTGGGCAAAAGCCTGGGCATGCAGGTGATTGCCGAAGGCGTGGAGACCGCCGAACAGGAGGCCTACATCATTTCCGAGGGCTGCCATGAAGGCCAGGGTTACTACTACAGCAAACCGCTGCCGGCCCGGGAGTTGGCGGCTTACTTGAAGCAATCGGAACGCAATAACGCGGCGATTCTTTGAGCGGGCCGAACGATTCCAAATATTTCACGCGTATAAGCCTTTACACAAAATGCAAATCTTTCGCATTATGTCGCAGCTTTTGCGCCCGCGCGCGCGCCCTATCAACAACCGAAGCAGGATGTTCGCCATGATTCGTATGCCCCTGGCCACCGCCAGTCTGCTGGCTATCGCCATTTCTCTCGCCGGTTGCGGCGAAGGTAAAGACAAGGCCGCCGCGCCTCAGGCGCCTGCCGCTGCCAGCACTACCGCCCCAGCGCCAGCCGCGCCTGCGGGCCAGGTCGACGAGGCTGCCGCCAAGGCCGTGGTCGCGCATTACGCAGACATGGTGTTTGCGGTGTACAGCGACGCCGAGTCCACCGCGAAAACCCTGCAGACCGCCATCGACACCTTCCTGGCCAACCCGAACGACGACACGCTCAAAGCGGCCCGTACCGCCTGGATCGCTGCGCGCGTACCTTACCTGCAGAGTGAAGTGTTCCGCTTCGGCAACACCATCATCGACGACTGGGAAGGCCAGGTGAACGCCTGGCCCCTGGACGAGGGGCTGATCGACTATGTCGACAAATCCTACGAACACGCACTGGGCAATCCAGGCGCCAACGCCAACATCATCGCCAATACCGAGGTCCAGGTCGGCGAAGACAAGGTCGACGTCAAGGAGATTACCCCGGAAAAACTCGCCAGCCTCAATGAGCTGGGCGGTTCCGAAGCCAACGTCGCCACCGGCTATCACGCAATCGAATTCCTGCTCTGGGGCCAGGACCTCAACGGTACCGGTCCAGGCGCGGGTAACCGCCCGGCCTCGGATTACATGACCGGTGACGGTGCCACCGGCGGCCACAACGAGCGTCGTCGTACCTACCTGCGCGCCGTGACCCAACTGCTGGTCAGCGACCTGCAGGAAATGGTCGGCAACTGGAAGCCCAACGTCGAAGACAACTACCGCGCCACCCTGGAGTCGGAACCGGCTACCGACGGCCTGCGCAAAATGTTGTTCGGCATGGGCAGCCTGTCCCTCGGCGAGCTGGCCGGCGAACGCATGAAGGTGTCCCTGGAGGCCAACTCGCCGGAAGACGAGCAGGACTGCTTCAGCGACAACACGCATAACTCGCACTTCTATGACGCCAAGGGCATTCGCAACGTCTACCTGGGCGAGTACACCCGCGTCGACGGCAACAAGCTGACCGGCCCGAGCCTGTCGTCCCTGGTGGCGAAAGCCGACCCGGCGGCCGATGCAGCCCTCAAGGCTGACCTGGCGGCGACCGAAGCGAAGATCCAGGTGATGGTTGACCACGCCGCCAAGGGCGAGCACTACGACCAGTTGATCGCAGCCGGTAACGATGCGGGTAACCAGATCGTACGTGACGCAATCGCTGCGCTGGTCAAGCAGACCGGTTCAATCGAAGCCGCTGCGGGCAAACTGGGCATCAGCGACCTGAACCCGGACAGCGCTGATCACGAGTTCTGATCAAGGCGCAGTTGAATGAGGCGACCTGCGGGTCGCCTTTTTTGCGCCCTCTTCACCACAAAACCTATGTGGGAGGGGCGGTGCGACGATTCGACTTGCTCCCGATAGCGGTGTGTCAGTGACAAATGTATTTGCTGACCCGGCGCCATCGGGAGCAAGCCCCCTCCCACAATTTGCGCTATGTCGCGTCCAAACCCTCGGTTTACAAGACCTGCACCGCAGGTAGAATGGCGCCTCTGCCCAATCTTCAGAGCGAACTTCATGGCGTTGCCGACCCTGCGCATCATCGGTTTCATCATCGGCATCTTCCTGATCACGCTGGCGATCGCCATGGTCGTGCCCATGGCCACCCTGGTGATCTTCGAACGCACCGGCGACCTGCCGTCTTTCCTGTGGGCCAGCATGATCACCTTTATCGCCGGCCTGGCCCTGGTCATTCCCGGTCGCCCCGAGCATGTGCACCTGCGCCCACGGGACATGTACCTGCTGACGGTGACAAGCTGGGTGGTGGTGTGCGTGTTCGCGGCGCTGCCGTTTTTGCTGACCCAGCACATCAGCTACACCGACTCGTTTTTTGAAAGCATGTCCGGCATCACAGCCACCGGGTCCACGGTGTTGAGTGGGCTGGACAGCATGTCGCCGGGCATCCTGATGTGGCGCTCGCTGTTGCACTGGCTCGGCGGCATCGGCTTTATCGGCATGGCGGTGGCGATCCTGCCCCTGCTGCGCATCGGCGGCATGCGCCTGTTCCAGACCGAATCTTCGGACCGTTCGGAAAAGGTCATGCCACGCTCCCATATGGTGGCGCGGCTGATCGTTGCGGCGTATGTGGGCATCACCATCCTCGGCAGCCTGGCGTTCTGGTGGGCCGGGATGGGGTTGTTCGATGCGATCAACCACGCCATGTCGGCGATTTCCACCGGTGGGTTTTCCACCTCCGATGAATCCCTGGCGCACTGGAAGCAACCGGCGGTGCACTGGGTGGCGGTCGTGGTGATGATCCTCGGCAGCTTGCCGTTCACCCTGTATGTGGCGACATTGCGCGGCAACCGCCAGGCGCTGATCAAGGACCAGCAGGTGCAGGGTTTGCTCGGCCTGCTGCTGGTGACCTGGCTGGTACTTGGCACCTGGTATTGGTGGACCACCAACCTGCACTGGCTGGAAGCCCTTCGCCATGTGGCGCTGAACGTCACCTCGGTGGTGACCACCACCGGTTTCGCGCTGGGGGACTACAGCCTCTGGGGTAACTTCTCACTGATGCTGTTCTTCTACCTGGGCTTTATCGGCGGCTGTTCGGGTTCTACCGCCGGCGGGATCAAGATCTTCCGCTTCCAGGTCGCCTATATCCTGCTCAAGGCCAACCTTAACCAGCTGATTCACCCACGCGCGGTGATCAAACAGAAGTACAACGGCCATCGTCTCGACGAAGAAATCGTGCGCTCGATCCTGACTTTTTCGTTTTTCTTCGCCATCACCATCTGCGCCATCGCGCTGGCCCTGTCACTGCTGGGGCTGGACTGGATGACCGCGTTGACCGGCGCGGCCAGCACTGTATCCGGCGTCGGCCCCGGCCTGGGTGAAACCATCGGCCCGGCCGGCAACTTCGCCAGCCTGCCGGATGCGGCCAAGTGGATTCTGTCGCTGGGCATGCTGCTGGGGCGGCTGGAAATTATTACGGTGTTTGTGCTTTGTATTCCGGCGTTCTGGCGTCACTGACGCTCGCTTGCAGCAACCGCGCCCGGTATTCGCCGGGCGTGGCGTCGAACCAGCGGCGAAACGCGCGAAAGAAGTTGCTCGGGTCGGCGAACCCCAACAGGTAGGCAATTTCCAGCAAGGTCATGCTCGGCTGCGCCAGGTATTGCTCGGCCAGCTCGCGGCGGGTGTCATCGAGCAGGGTCTGGAAGCTGGTGCCCTCCTCCTGCAAACGCCGCTGCAAGGTACGCTGGGACAGGTGCAACGTCTGCGCCACCACTTCGCGCTTGGGTTCGCCCTGGGGCAGCAGGCGGCACAGCACTTGCCGTGCCTTGTGGGTCACGCGGCTTTCGGAAAAGCGCGCCAGGTATTCACCGGCAAACCGATCATGCAGCAGCGCCATGGCCTCGTTGGCCGTGGGCAGCGGGGCATCCATGTCAGCCTGTTCGAAAATCAGCGCGTCATAGGGCGCATTGAATTCCAGCGGCGCATGGAACACCTG
This sequence comes from Pseudomonas sp. R4-34-07, assembly GCF_003852375.1. Classification (NCBI taxonomy): domain Bacteria; kingdom Pseudomonadati; phylum Pseudomonadota; class Gammaproteobacteria; order Pseudomonadales; family Pseudomonadaceae; genus Pseudomonas; species Pseudomonas sp. R4-34-07. Next base: position 4,577,364 of record NZ_CP027760.1, read on the forward strand.
TTTATAGGGCGCCAGGTCGACCGGCTGAGCGCCTTGCAACAGTACTTTACGCGGTTGCAGGGTTCGCCCGGTGAGCCAGCCGCACAGCGCCAACGCGCTGGCCAGCGAGGCTTCGGCGCTTTGCCGGGTGGGCGGCAGATGGTCACCGTGCACTGTCAGAATCAGCGCATAACCCTCGGGTAACAAGCGGAAGCTCAAGTCGGCGCTTTCGGCGATGATGCGCTGGTAACGCACCAGGCGCCCAAAGCCTTCGGCCAGGGTGTTGCTGGACATCAAGGCATAACCGGCCACATGAAACGATGCCGGGCGCACCACTTTCCCCATGTTCAGGCCAATTGCCGGGTTGCCCGACACCTGCACCGCGCGCTGCCACAAACGGGTCATGGCGTCTTGCGCAAACCGCGCGTCGGGATCACTGAGGGCGGCGTAGTCCAGCCCCAGTTGTTGGAACAGGGCCCGGCAATCCAGGCCGTCCATTTCCAAGGCCTTGACTATCCCCATCGCCCAGCTTGCAGAAGTTGTTCGTTCGCTCATGGCGTCTTCTTGAATAAAGCTGGCCTGAATGGCAGGCCAGGAAGGCAAGGATACTAAAGTGGCATCTATTGTCACTGGCTGTAACCATCGATCACTCTAGACTCCAATAAGCTCCCCGCCGAACATCTGTTGGGCGGCATAACAATCAAAGGGCCGGCCACAGTGGAAAATCTCAAGCGATTCAACAGCTTCGCCGAGTTTTACCCGTATTACCTGGCAGAGCATGGCAACAGCACCTGCCGGCGCCTGCACTTTATCGGCACCACCCTCGTGATCGGCATTCTGGCGTATGCCGTGGGTCGAGGCTCGCTGGGCCTGCTGCTGGCCGTGCCGATTGCCGGCTACAGCTTTGCCTGGATCGGCCACTTCTTCTTTGAAAAAAACCGCCCGGCGACCTTTCAGCACCCGTTTTACAGCCTGCTGGGTGATTTTGTGATGTACCGCGACATGATTCTGGGCAAGGTGCCGTTCTAGTTTTCGTGGATATAAAAGTCTATTTGTCATTTACGGTGCTGTATCCTGCCAAGGCTTTTTGAGAGCGCGCAATCACACGCGATTTAGAACAGACCTTGCGAGGAGCGACGACGATGCACGAGATACCTAATCTCCCCTTCCCAAGCCTGCACCCAACAGAGCAGCCAACACCGCAGCAGGCCAGCCCAAAGCAGCCTGAAGCCAAACAAGCCAAACCAGTCGACAGCAAACGCCAGGACTGACGCCGTACCAGACCGTGTGGAAAGCGCCACTTCAAGCGTTTTCCACACTGCCTGAACTGGGATACCCGCCATGACCGACACCCTTCCCGATTCCCCGGACACCGCCGTCCTCGACGCCGCCTTGCAAATGATCGAGGTGTGGAACCGCCTCAGCGCGGACAAACAAGCAACATTGCTCAAGCGCTTCGGCACCCAGGAAAACGCCTTGGCCGCCCTGGTCACCACCCAACTGCTGGCCCCTGCGCAAACCTGAGGTCTTCCCGATCTGAGGTTTTTGCGCTTTAACGCCCTACGCGAGCCAAACCACCGGTATCATTAGCAGCCTATCTTTACCTGCTGCGACAGTGGACCTCTCCCATGCCAGATACCCAGCGCCCCATGGCGGTCACGCTGCAAGTCGTTTCCATCGTGCTGTTCACCTTTATCGGTTACCTGAATATCGGCATCCCCCTGGCCGTTTTGCCGGGCTATGTGCATAGCGAACTGGGCTATGGCGCGGTGATTGCCGGCCTGGTGATCAGCGTGCAGTACCTGGCCACCCTGCTGAGCCGCCCGTACGCGGGCAAAATCATCGACAACCTGGGCAGCAAGCGCGCGGTGTTGATCGGCCTGGCGGGGTGTGGCTTGAGCGGTGTGTTCATGCTGCTCGCGGCGTGGTTTTCAAGCCTGCCGGCCTTGAGCCTCGCCAGCCTGCTGATCGGTCGCCTGGTGTTGGGCAGTGCTGAAAGCCTGGTGGGCTCGGGCGCCATCGGGTGGGGCATCGGCCGGGTCGGTGCGGCGAACACCGCCAAGGTCATCTCCTGGAATGGCATCGCCAGTTATGGCGCCTTGGCGGTCGGTGCGCCGTTGGGCGTATTACTGGTAAGAAGTTTCGGACTGTGGAGCATGGGCGTGAGCATCCTCCTGCTGGCGGCAGTCGGCCTGTTGCTGGCCTGGAACAAGGTTGCCGCGCCCATCGTGACCGGCGTGCGCCTGCCGTTCATGAACGTGCTGGGGCGGGTGTTACCGCACGGCTGCGCGCTGGCGTTGGGCTCCATCGGCTTTGGCACCATCGCAACCTTTATCACTTTGTATTACACCACCCAGCACTGGGATAACGCGGTGTGGGCCTTGAGCTTGTTTGGCGCCAGCTTTATCGGTGCGCGCCTGCTGTTCGGCAACCTGATCAACCGTATCGGCGGGTTTCGCGTGGCGATTGCCTGCCTGTCGGTGGAAATCCTTGGGCTGTTGTTGCTGTGGCTGGCGCCGGACGCCAACCTGGCCCTGGCGGGCGCGGCGTTGAGCGGGTTTGGCTTTTCCCTGGTATTTCCGGCGCTGGGGGTGGAAGCGGTCAACCTGGTGCCCGCCTCAAGTCGCGGTTCGGCGGTGGGGGCTTATTCGTTGTTCATCGACTTATCGCTGGGTATCACCGGGCCATTGGCCGGGGCTGTGGCGGCAGGTTTCGGCTTTGCATCGATCTTCCTGTTCGCCGCCCTCGCCGCCCTGGGTGGCTTGCTGCTGAGTGTGTACCTGTACCGCCAGGCGCCCAGGGCCCGCGAAGCACGCGAGGCCTAGAAGTCGACCTTGCCGCGCCCGGCCTTGATGCTGCCGCGCTTGGTCTTGGATTCGAGGCGACGCTTTTTCGAGCCCAGGGTCGGCTTGGTCGGGCGGCGTTTCTTCTCGACCTTGGTGGCGCTGAGGATCAACTCCACCAGGCGCTCCAGCGCATCGGCGCGGTTCTGTTCCTGGGTGCGATATTGCTGGGCCTTGAGCACCAGCACGCCTTCACTGGTGATGCGGCTGTCGCGTAATGCCAACAGCCGCTCCTTGTAAAACTCTGGCAGCGACGAGGCCGGAATATCAAAACGCAGGTGCACCGCACTCGACACCTTGTTGACGTTCTGCCCACCGGCGCCCTGGGCGCGAATGGCGGTCAGCTCGATTTCGGCGTCGGGCAGGTGCACGTTGTGGGAAATTACCAGCATTGGAACGGGTCCGTGATTCAGGCTGACCAGCATACGCCACGCGTCCCGCCAGTCCAAAAAAACCCGGCGATACGCCGGGTTCTTTATTCAGGGTAAACGAGGTTACTCAAGCACCGTCTGTGGCGTGACCAGGGCGGTTTGTGCCTTACGCTTGTTTTTCAACCAATAGCACAGAGCCATAAACGCCACCCACACCGGGATCGCATACACCGACACCTGGATACCCGGAATCATCAGCATGATCACCAGGATAAACACCACGAACGCCAGGCAGACGCAGTTGCCGTAGGGGTACCACAGCGCCTTGAACAGCGGCACCTGGCCGGTGCGGTCCATGTGCTGACGGAATTTGAAGTGGGAGAAGCTGATCATCGCCCAGTTGATCACCAACGTGGCCACTACCAGCGACATCAGCAACTCCAGCGCATGCTGCGGGATGAAATAGTTCATCAACACCGCCACCAGGGTGACCGCCGCCGACGCCAGGATCGAACGCACCGGCACCCCACGCTTGTCGATCTTGGCCAGCGCTTTCGGCGCGTCACCCTGCTCGGCCATGCCCAACAGCATGCGGCTGTTGCAGTAGGTGCCGCTGTTGTAAACCGACAGCGCCGCCGTCAATACCACAAAGTTGAGAATATGCGCGGCGGTGTTGCTGCCCAGCATCGAGAACACTTGCACGAAAGGGCTGCCGCTGTAGGCATCGCCCGACGCATTAAGGGTGGCCAGCAGGCTGTCCCACGGCGTCAGCGACAACAGCACCACCAACGCGCCGATGTAGAAAATCAGGATGCGGTAGATCACCTGATTGATCGCCTTGGGGATCACGGTGCGTGGCTGGTCCGCTTCGGCGGCGGTAAACCCGAGCATTTCCAGGCCACCGAAGGAAAACATGATGATCGCCATGGCCATCACCAATCCGCCCACGCCATGGGGAAAAAAGCCGCCGTGGTCCCACAGGTTGCTCACCGAAGCTTGCGGACCACCGCTGCCACTGACCAGCAGGTAGCTGCCCAGGGCAATCATGCCGACGATGGCCACTACCTTGATGATCGCGAACCAGAACTCGGCTTCACCGAAGACTTTGACGTTGGCCAGGTTGATCAGGTTGATCAGCACGAAGAACGCCGCCGCCGAGACCCAGGTCGGAATCTCCGGCCACCAGTAGTGCACGTATTTGCCGACTGCGGTCAGCTCCGACATCCCCACCAGGATGTACAAAATCCAGCAGTTCCAGCCCGACAGGAAACCGGCGAAACCGCCCCAATACTTGTGGGCAAAATGGCTGAAGGAACCGGCGACCGGCTCTTCGACGATCATTTCGCCGAGCTGGCGCATGATCATGAAGGCGATAAAGCCGCAGATGGCATAGCCCAGGATCATCGATGGGCCGGCAGACTTGAGTACCCCGGCCGAGCCGAGGAACAGACCGGTGCCGATGGCGCCACCGAGGGCGATCAACTGGATATGCCGATTTTTCAGGCCGCGTTTCAGCTCGCCTGAAGAAGAATGGGGTCCACTCATGAAAAAGGTCTCACGCAAGGTTTGAAGAGGTTGAATGCAGGTTGCTGCCTTGAATTACCGACTCAAGCAGCGCCGCTCAAACCCCAGCGCAGGCACCAGGAGTACAGCGTCTTTCTAGCGGTCATGCGTCACCTGTTTGTTTTTATCTGTGACGAAATCGAACCCGTCTGGCTCGTGGCCGGACGGAGTGATCAGGGCGGATACACCCTGGGTCTTGGCCTTTGCGTGGGTACGCAAGAGGGGGTCACAGTAAAACGCGGCGCATTGTACACCGCTCGACAGCTTCGGCACGCACCACGAACGTGCACCCGACAATCTGTCAGGTATTCCTTACAGGGGATTTGCACCCAAAGCGGGCAGGACGATAACGTAAACTTAACGTTACGCAGCGGAAAACTGGCTTTACGGTCAGGCTCAAATGACGGTTTACGGAAAATTGTCAGTCAGACTCGTCTGAAGAATCGGTTCAGCCAATCCGCTGTTTTACCTGAATAAAAAATAGCGTCAAAAAAACGGAAGAAAAAATCCAAATGAAACCGTGTCAATAAATATTTTGCATTTTGAAACACTCTCTCCTAGGTTCTCTTCACTTGCCTGCGAGCCGCTGGCAAGCCGTTCTCAAACAACGTCCTCTAGGAGATACACCATGCAAGCACTGGAAAAAGACCTGGAAACTGAACTGCAACTTGACGATTGGTTTGAAGCGCCGACCCATGAGGCCGCCGTTGAAATGATGCAAGCTGATGCCGTTGTGCCATTTGGCACCGCGATGTGGCCTTTCTAACACCCGGCAGGCATCCGGCAGGTGTCGTGCACGGCACCTGCCCCCTTACCCAAGGCACAGAAGGACACTCGTCATGGACAAGGCCCGCGCTGTCGAACATTTTCTCTACTATCTCGCTCACCACCCGGCCCTTCAGGGCGTGAACCGCCCTACCGTGCTGCTGGGCCATACCGAACGCTACGACGCCATCGCCCAGGCAATCACCCAGGGCAGCGCCGCCCGTTTCAATTTCCAGGTGCAGCGCCTGGACCTGAGCGCCAGCGAAACCCTGGCCCAGGCCATCGAAGCCTGCGACCTGTACCTGTTTCTCTACGATTCCTCGACCCTGCCCAACCCGCGTGCCGAAGGCCCGGACTTCATCCGCGCGTTGCACGGCGTCATGGCCGAACATTGGAAAAAGTCGCTGCTGTTCAAGGACTACGGCGACTATTTCTACGACACTTTCAGCGTCGAACCGCAGCGCATCGCCGACCTCAACGCCACGTTGATCCGGCGCATGTCCGAGGCCAGCGTGCTGAGCTTCACCGACAAGCACGGCTCACGCCTTGAAGCACCAATGAGCAGCATCAAGAAGTGGACCAATATCAACGGCGTCGGCAACCACGACCTGGCCCCTGGCGAGATTGCCACCCACAGCGAAGCCATCAACGGGCAAGTGCGGTTTGTCGGCACCTTTCTCAGCACCATCCCTTTTGCGCGCAAATACGGCGTGCTGGAGTCACCCCTGGAACTGTGGATCGAGAACTCCACCATCTGCAGCGTGGCCAGCGACGTGCCGGGGCTGGCGGATGACTTCAACAAGTACCTGAATGCCAACCCGTCCAACCGCCGTGTGGAGGAATTGGGGATTGGCACCAATGAAGGCGTGAAGGATTTGTATGCGCGCAACGCAGGTTTTGAGGAGCGCCATTGCGGCTTGCACCTGGGGTTGGGTGGCGGGCAGAAAGGCAGCCATCACCTGGACTTGATCTTTGCCAGCGGCGTGTTGGCGCTGGATGACAAGCCGGTGTTTGATGGAACGTTTGCGTTCTGAACACCGGTCTCGAAAACACTGGAGACCCAAATGTGGGAGGGGGCTTGCTCCCGATTGCGGTGGTTCAGCCGATGCTTATGCAAGCTGATACACCGCTATCGGGAGCAAGCCCCCTCCCACAATTGAGCGCATTTCAAATTTGAATCAAAAAAAACGCCAACCCGAAGGTTGGCGTTTTTTTGTGCAGCGCTTAAGACATCACTGCGGCTTCTTGCGACCAAACCCAGGACGCTGACCGGAACCGGCCGGCGCGCCACGGCGCTTGCCCGACGGCTCGTCCGCTACCAGTTTCGGGCCAGGGCGCTTGTTAGCCGCAGGCTTGGCTGGACGCTTGGTGCTGGCGTTGTCAGCGGGGCGCTCCGCTTCACCACGGTTGCTGCGGCCACCCGTCGGCGCTGGGCGCGGCGTACGTGGCGCGCGGTCACCTTCCTGACGCGATGGCGCGGTTGGACGACGCTCACCTTCGATCTGCGGCTCACGCGAGATGCGACCACCAGTGGCCGGAGCGTTCAACGCCGGGCGCACGGTGCGCGCAACACGTTCGGTACGGGCCACCGGGCGCGACGACTTACGCTGCATACGCTCAAGCTTGTCTTTGCTCTTGGCGTTCATCTGCGGCATGGCCACCGGCGTCAGGCCAACTTCGGCACTGAGGATGTCGACTTCGTACTGGCTCATTTCGCGCCAGCGGCCCATCGGCAGGTCGGAGTTCAGGAACACCGGGCCGAAACGCACGCGCTTCAGGCGGCTGACCACCAGGCCCTGGGATTCCCACAGGCGACGCACTTCGCGGTTACGGCCTTCCATCACCACGCAGTGGTACCAGTGGTTGAACCCTTCGCCACCTGGCGCCTGCTTGATGTCGGTGAACTTGGCTGGGCCGTCTTCCAGCACCACGCCGGCCTTGAGGCGTTCGATCATCTCGTCATCGACTTCACCGCGCACACGCACGGCGTATTCACGGTCCATCTCGTAGGACGGGTGCATCAGGCGGTTGGCCAACTCACCGTCGGTGGTGAACATCAGCAGGCCCGTGGTGTTGATGTCGAGGCGACCGATGTTGATCCAGCGGCCCTCTTTGGGCTTGGGCATCTTGTCGAACACGGTCGGACGGCCTTCCGGGTCATCACGGGTGCAGATCTCGCCATCGGGCTTGTTGTACATGATCACGCGGCGTACCGATTCGGCCGCCTCTTCACGCTTGATGACCTTGCCATCGATGGTGATTGCATCGTGCAGGTCGACGCGCTGGCCAAGGGTAGCCTCGACGCCGTTGACCTTGATGCGCTTCTGGGTGATCCAGGCTTCGACATCGCGGCGCGAGCCCACGCCGATACGCGCCAGCACCTTTTGCAGTTTTTCGCCTGCTGGGCCGATTTCCTGGCTGTCGTTCTGGTCTTTGTCGTTCATCTTAAGCACCTCCCGGTGGGTCGATTCAGGCGTTGCCTGAAGAGTGTTGAAAGCGGGGCTTTGGCCGAATAGCTCGGCAAAGGGTCGCGAATCATACGCGCATGCCGCGCGTTGCGCATCAGAGACTAGCCGATCCAGGCACAATCATTTGCTTTTCCGCCGGCCGGTGGCACCCAGGGCCAGCAGGCGCAGCTCGGCTTCGGCCAGCACCGTGCGCTTGTCGACTTTGTCGAGTTTTTTCCAGGCACGGATTTCGCGCTTGCTGCGGCCACAGCCGACGCAGATGTCGTCGTTGAACTTGCAGATGCTGATGCAGGGGTCTTTGGTGGAAGTCATCGCTAAGGCTCTCGTTCCCACGCTTCGCGTGGTAATGCATCCCGTGACGCTCCGCGTCACAGCGGACGCGGAGCGTCCAAGGCGACATTCCCACGCGGAGCGCGGGAACGATCATTGCGTCAGTCTTCGAATTGGCGGCGTTCGTTTTCGATGGCCTCGGCCAGCGCCCGGGCTTCGTCTTCCTCATCGCTCAACGGCGGCTGTTCGAGGGCGGCGACGGCGGCCAGCAGTTTTTCCCGGGCATCGGCAACACCGAGGATGTCTGCTTCGACGTCAGGCTCGGGCTCAACGTTCACCTGAATCTCAGGCTCGACGGCGCCATCGCGCAGCACATCATCAAAATCGGTCTTGATGCCCTGCTCCATGTCGTCCAGTTCCAACAGCAACGTATGGAAACTGGTTTCGTCTTTCGGCTCTTCCGGCTCGGCGCTGGCGTCGGCCAGTTCCTGCAAGCTGGCCGGTACCGGCGCGTCGTCGAAGTCGAGCACCGGTTCGGCTTCCATCTCGCGCAGTTCGGCCAAGGGCGGCAGGTCGTCGAGGTTTTTCAGGTTGAAGTGGTCGAGGAACACCTTGGTGGTGGCGAACATCGCCGGTTTGCCGGGCACGTCACGGTAGCCGACGATGCGGATCCACTCGCGCTCCAGCAACGTCTTGACGATATGGCTGTTGACCGCCACGCCCCGCACATCTTCGATCTCGCCCCGAGTGATCGGCTGGCGATAGGCGATCAACGCCATGGTCTCCAGCATCGCCCGTGAGTAACGCTGCGGGCGTTCTTCCCACAAGCGCCCCACCCAAGGGGAAAATTTCTCGCGGATCTGCAGGCGATAACCCGACGCCACTTCACGCAATTCAAAGGCGCGACCGTCGCAGGACTTGCGCAGGATCTCCAACGCCTTCTTGAACACCGGCGGTTCGGGACGTTCGGCCTCTTCAAAGAGTTCGAACAGGCGCTCCAAAGATTGCGGCTTGCCCGAGGCCAAGAGAAAAGCTTCCAGCAAGGGTGCCAGTTCGCGGGGTTCAGTCAGATTCATCGATTCAGCTCGTTATTCGGCTCGCGCCCGCACATGGATAGCCGCAAACGGCTCATTCTGGACCAGCTCGACCAAGGACTCCTTGACCAGCTCCAGGATCGCCATGAAGGTCACCACCACGCCCAGGCGCCCTTCCTCTGCGGTGAACAGCTCGACAAACGGCACAAACCCGCCGCCCTTGAGACGCTCCAGCACATCGCTCATGCGCTCGCGGGTGGACAGGGCTTCGCGGCTGACCTGGTGGCTTTCGAACATATCGCCACGGCGCAGCACCTCGGCCATGGACATCAGCAATTCTTCCAGGCTCACGTCGGGCAACAGTTTGCGCGCGCGGGCTTCCGGGGCATCCAGCTTGGGCACCACCACATCGCGCCCTACGCGGCTCAAACCGTCGATCCCTTCGGCGGCCGCCTTGAAGCGCTCGTATTCCTGCAGGCGCCGGATCAGTTCGGCGCGCGGGTCATCTTCTTCGGCCTCGACCGTCTCTGCGCGCGGCAGCAGCATGCGCGACTTGATCTCGGCGAGCATGGCGGCCATCACCAGATACTCGGCGGCCAGCTCCAGGCGCACCGACTGCATCAATTCGACATAGCCCATGTACTGCCGGGTGATTTCCGCCACGGGAATATCGAGGATGTTGATGTTCTGTTTGCGGATCAGGTACAGCAGCAGGTCCAGCGGGCCTTCGAAGGCTTCAAGGAAGACTTCCAGGGCGTCCGGCGGGATGTACAGGTCCAGGGGCATTTCCAGGACCGCCTGGCCATAGACCATCGCGAAGGGCAGTTCCTGCTGGGCCCCCGCCTGGAAATCGACGGTTTCCACGACCGACATTCAGGCCTCGACCATGAACGGCGTCGGGTCGCCGCACCCTACACGCACCACTTGCGGCTCGCCATCGGCCAGGTTGATCACGGTGGAGGCTTTGTTGCCGCCGTAGCCACCGTCGATGATCAAGTCGACATGTTTCTCCAACAGGCGGCGCATTTCGTAAGGGTCATACAGCGGCTCGGTTTCGCCGGGCAGGATCAGCGACACGCTCATCAGCGGCTCGCCCAGTTCGGCCAGCAGCGCCAGGGCGATCGGGTGCTCCGGCACGCGCAGGCCGATGGTGCGTTTTTTCGGGTGCAGCAACAGGCGCGGCACTTCGCGGGTGGCGTTGAGAATGAAGGTGTACGGCCCTGGCGTATGGGCCTTGAGCAAGCGGAAGGTGCCGGTGTCGACCTTGGCGAACAGCCCGAGCTGGGACAAGTCGCTGCAGATCAGCGCAAAGTTGTGCTTGTCATCCAGTTGGCGCAGACGTCTTACGCGCTCGACCGCACCCTTGTCGCCGATCTGGCAACCGATGGCGTAGGACGAATCAGTTGGATAGATCACCACGCCGCCGGCGCGAATGATTTCCACGGCCTGTTTGATCAGGCGCGCCTGGGGGTTTTCCGGATGAATCTGGAAGAATTGACTCACGAGCTCTACCTGTTCAGACGGTGGCAATAATGGGGTCATGCTTGAATCGCCCCCACAACAGCGGCAGGTCTTGCGGAACCTGGCGATACTCGCCGATCTCGGACCAGCCACCTGGGCCATGAAAATCACTGCCGGCACTGACCAGCAGACCAAATTCGCGGGCAAGGATCGCCAGGCTGCCGACCTGCTCGGCGGGTTGATGCCCGTTGACCACTTCAATCGCGTGGCCGCCCGCTCCAATATAGTCACTGATCAGCTTGCGGCGCTTGCTGCGGGTGAAATCGTAATGCCAGGGATGCGCCAGGCTGACCCAGGCCCCGGCGGCTCGCAGGGTCTCGACGGTGTCCTCCAGGGTCGGCCAATGTTGCTTCACATCGCCCAACTTGCCCGCGCCCAACCATTTACGGAAGGCTTCGGCGCGGTCCTTGACGAAACCTGCTTGCACCATCCAGTCGGCGAAGTGCGGACGGGCCGGTGCATTACCGCTGTCGCCCAACGCCTGCTGGATAGCCCGAGCGCCGTCGAGGGCGCCAGGCATGCCTTTGAGGCTGAGCTTGCGGCTTATTTCTTCGGACCGCAGCCAGCGGCCATCGTGCAATCGGGCGATGGCCGCCACCAGGGCCGGGGCGTCTTGCTCGAAACCGTAGCCGAGCACATGAATGGTGGCGCCGCCCCAGGTGCAGGACAATTCCACGCCGTTGACCAGCTGCATGCCCAAGGCCTGGGCCGCCGCGCGGGCCTCATCGAGGCCTTCGAGGGTGTCGTGGTCGGTCAACGCGAGGACTCGCACGCCTTTTTCAAACGCACGCGCAACCAGTACCGCAGGCGCCAGGGCGCCGTCGGAGGCCGTGCTGTGGCAGTGCAAATCAACATTCACGGGAGTGTGTAACCTCAAGTCAGCTGGCGCTATCGCAACCAAGGATGTTTGTTATTATGCCGCCACATCCAGCTTCTGGCTCTTACTGTGAAACAATTCATCGACTTCATCCCGCTGTTGCTGTTTTTCATCGTTACCAAACTCGACCCCAGGGTCATCGACATCGCCGGTCACGAACTCTCGTTCGGCGGCATCTACAGCGCCACCGCCGTGCTGATCATCAGCTCCATCGTGGTGTACGGCGCCATCTTCATCTCCCAGCGCAAGCTGGAAAAAAGCCAATGGCTGACCCTCATCGCCTGCCTGGTGTTCGGCGGCCTGACCCTGGCCTTCCACAGCGAAACCTTCCTCAAATGGAAAGCCCCGGTGGTCAACTGGCTGTTCGCCCTGGTGTTCATCGGCAGCCACTTCATTGGTGATCGCCTGCTGATCAAGCGGATCATGGGCCACGCGCTGAGCCTGCCGGACCCGATCTGGGTGCGCCTGAACGTGGCCTGGATCGTGTTTTTCATCTTCTGCGGTGCCGCCAACCTGTTCGTGGCCTTCACCTTTCAGGAATACTGGGTCGACTTCAAGGTGTTCGGCAGCCTGGCCATGACCCTGCTGTTCCTGGTCGGCCAAGGTATCTACCTGTCGCGTCACCTGCATGACTCTGCCGCCACCACGCCGAAAACCGAGGACTGACATGCTCTACGCCATCATTGCCACCGATGTTGCCAACTCGCTGGAAAAACGCCTGAGCGTGCGCCCGGCCCACGTCGAGCGCCTCAAGCAGCTGCAAACCGAAGGCCGCATCGTACTGGCCGGCCCGCACCCGGCCACCGACAGCAACGAGCCGGGCGAAGCGGGTTTCACCGGCAGCCTGATCGTTGCCGAGTTCGCTTCCCTGGCCGATGCCCAGGCATGGGCCAAGGCTGATCCTTATGTGGCGGCGGGCGTCTACGCGGATGTCGTGATCAAGCCGTTCAAGCAAGTCCTGCCTTGAGCCCGGTGGCGCCGGGCCAAAACGCTTCGGCGCCATCCCAATGGCTCATCATTCCCGGTAACCTGCCGACAACGTTCTGAATATCCGTGTGGAATCAGGAGTTCCGATGCGCTTACGTCAGTTGTGTCTGTTGGCAGTGTTAACGATCGGGGCGACGGCCCACGCTGAAGAGTCCTCGAGCAGCGGCAGCTCCACGCCGCTGTCCTTGAGTGCCGGCAGCCAGATCACCGAATTGCAGCAACGCTTGAAAGAAAGCGAAGGGCTACGCGAAGCGCTGAGCAAGCAACTGCAAGGCACGCAGGCTACCCGTGAAAGCGCGCAACTGAGTCGTTTGCGCCAGGAGAACCAACGCCTGGCCCAGCAACTCAAAGAGACACAAGGCGGTGCCTTGACCCGATGGCTGACCGAGCAGCAGCAATGGTTTGTCACCGGCGCGGGCGTCGCCCTGATCGCCTTGCTGTGCGGCATCTTTGCCAGCGGTGGGCACCGTCGTCGTCGACAATGGCTAAATTGAGTGAGTCATGAGCGAGCTGTTACTGATAGATGATGACCAGGAGCTCTGTGAGCTGCTGACCAGTTGGCTGAGCCAGGAAGGTTTCCAGGTACGCGCCTGCCACGACGGCTCCAGTGCCCGCAAGGCCTTGGCCGAAACCGCCCCGGCGGCGGTGGTGCTCGACGTGATGCTGCCCGACGGCAGCGGCCTGGAGTTGCTCAAGCAACTGCGCAACGACCACCCGGAATTGCCGGTGCTGATGCTCTCGGCCCGGGGCGAACCCCTGGACCGCATCCTCGGCCTGGAACTGGGCGCCGACGATTACCTGGCCAAGCCTTGCGATCCGCGCGAACTCACCGCTCGCTTGCGTGCCGTGCTGCGCCGCAGTCATCCGGCAGCCGTGTCGACCCAACTGGAACTGGGGGACTTGTGCTTCAGCCCGGTGCGCGGCGTGGTCAGCATCGACGCACAGGAATTTACCCTGACCGTCTCCGAAAGCCGCCTGCTCGAAGCCTTGCTGCGCCAGCCCGGCGAACCGCTGGATAAACAGGAACTGGCGCAAATCGCCCTGGGCCGCAAGTTGACCCTGTACGATCGCAGCCTGGACATGCACGTCAGCAACCTGCGAAAGAAAATCGGCCCACACCCGGACGGCCGTCCGCGGATCGTGGCGCTGCGCAGCCGTGGTTACTACTACGCCCCTTGAATAATCGTTCCCATGCTCCGCGTGGGAACGCCGCCCGGACGCTCTGCGTCCGCCTTGCGCTTGGGTGACGCGGAGCATCACGGGATGCATTCCCACGCAGAGCGTGGGAACGATCGGGGCCGCCGCCTCACCCTTACCAAACCTTTACCCTCCGCTGACGGCCGCTGACCTTGTCCTGGGTAATCTACTCACATCCGGACTCACCGGAATAGAGACAGGAGAATCCCCATGCGCAAGACCCTTATCGCTTTGATGTTCGCCGCTGCACTGCCTACCGTCGCCATGGCCGCCATGCCGGAAGGTCCAGGCCCGATGGGCGGCCCGGAAGGCCACATGATGGGTGGCCCAGGCCACGGTGAACACGGCCCGCGTGGTAAAGGTGGCCCGTTCAGCCAGTTGGATTTGAGCAAGGAACAACGCGAGCAGATTCGCAAGCTGATGGGTGACCAATGGCACGCTCGCAAAGACCTGACCCAAAAGTACCTGGCCAAACTGCCCGCCGCTGACCAGAAAGCCATGCAGGACGAGATCGCCGCCGGCAAGCAGAAAACCCAGGCCGACATCCGCGCCGTGCTCAAACCCGACCAGCAGAAGAAGTTCGACGAGATCGTCAAGCAGCAAGAGCAGCGTCGTGCCGAATGGAAAGAATTCCAGGCCTGGAAAGCGCAACAACCGCAAAAAGCGCAATAATGCCCTCGCGTTAATGCTCCCAGCCCAGTGGCCCCGCCACTGGGCTTTTCCTATTTGAGGGTTTCCCGTGCGTTCATTGTTCTGGCGCATCCTGGCAAGTTTCTGGCTGGCCATCGCCCTGGTTGCCGGATTGTCGATCCTGCTTGGGCATATGCTGAACCAGGACGCCTGGATTCTCAGCCGTCACCCCGGCCTCAACAACCTGGCGCAAGAGTGGACGCAACTCTACGAAGCCCAAGGCGAAGACGCTGCCCAGGAGTTGCTGCAGCAACGCAAACGCCAGTATCACATTGACGTGCAAGTGCTGAACGAAGGCGGCGAGCCGGTGGTACGCGGCACCTTCCCGCGCCGCGCCGCGGCCTTCGAAGCCCGGCAGAATGACAGCCAGGACGGCCACCTGCCCTGGCGGCGCCTGACCGCCGAGTACACCAGCGAAAAAACCGGCGACACTTACCTGCTGATTTACCGCATTCCGCACCCGGAACTCGATGCCTGGCACCGCAGCAGCCTGCTGTGGCCGTTCAGCGCCCTGGCCATTGCCCTGGTGGTGCTGACCCTGTTCAGCCTGTTGGTGACATTGTCCATCACCCGTCCGCTGAGCCGACTGCGCGGCGCGGTGCATGACCTGGGCCAAGCCACGTACCAGCAGAACAGCCTGGCGCAATTGGCCAACCGCCGCGATGAATTCGGCGTGCTGGCCACCGATTTCAACCGCATGGGCGCACGCCTGCAAAGCCTGATCGCCAGCCAGCGCCAACTGCTGCGCGACGTTTCCCACGAACTGCGTTCGCCCCTGGCCCGCTTGCGTATCGCCCTGGCCCTGGCCGAGCGCGCCAGCCCCGAAGAACGGGAAAAACTGTGGCCGCGCCTGACCCGCGAATGCGACCGCCTGGAAGCCCTGATCAGTGAGATCCTGGTACTGGCCCGGGTGGATGCCGACAACGCCAGCGCCGAAGAGGTCGACCTCAACCTGTTGCTCCAGACGCTGCAAAAGGACGCCCAGCTCAGCGCGCCCGAGCAAGCCGTGCAACTGAGCACTGAACCCGACCTGCACCTCAAAGGCTGGCCGACCATGATCGAACGCGCCGTGGATAACCTGCTGCGCAATGCCCAGCGTTTCAACCCGGCCGGCCAGCCCATCGAGCTGCAGGCACAGCAGCGCGGCGAGCGCATTTTGATCAGCGTGCGCGACCATGGGCCCGGCGTTGAGGCCGAGCACCTGAGCCAACTGGGCGAGCCGTTCTACCGCGCCCCGGGCCAGACAGCGCAAGGTCACGGCCTGGGCCTGGCGATCGCCCGTCGCGCCGCCGAACGCCATGGCGGCAACCTGATCCTGGCCAATCATGCCGACGGCGGCTTTGTCGCCAGTATCGAACTGCCGTTGGTGCCGGGGGTTGTCACACCGGCCTGACGATCTTCTATAGTGGCCCTTCTCTCACGGAGGGCCTTAGATGACTGACCTGCTGACACCCATCCAAGCGGCACTCGATCTACCGCACACCCCGCTGCCTCTGAACGAGCCCGGCGCCCTGCCCTCGGCCTTCGCCGTGACTGACCTGGCCGCCGCCAGCATCGGCGCCGCCGGCCAGGCCGTCGCCGAGCTTATCCGGCAACAGACCGCGCGCTTGCCAAGCGTCAGCGTGGACCGTCGCCTCGCCTCATTCTGGTTTGCCTCATCGATTCGCCCGCTGGGTTGGCAGGTGCCCCCGCTGTGGGACCCGATAGCCGGTGACTACGCCAGCGCCGACGGCTGGATTCGCTTGCACACCAATGCGCCTCATCACCGCGCGGCGGCCGAACGGGTGTTGGGCAGGGTCACTGAGCGTACGCAAATGGCGCGTCACGTTGCCAAATGGAACGCGGCTGAACTGGAACAGGCGATTGTCGACGCGGGCGGTTGCGCGGCGCAGATGCGTTCGTGGCACGCCTGGCAGCAGCATCCACAGGGCTTGGCCGTGAATACCGAAGAGCTGATACAGCGCCAGGTCTTCGAAAGCGGCACCGACAAACCCTGGCTCGGTTCGCCTGCGCGCCCACTGGCCGGCATCAAGGTACTGGACTTGACCCGCGTATTGGCCGGCCCCGTTGCCAGTCGTTTTCTCGCGGGTTTGGGTGCGGATGTATTGCGCATCGACTCGCCGACCTGGGACGAGCCCGGCGTGGTGCCGGAAATGACCCTGGGCAAGCGCTGCGCGCGGCTGGATCTGAAAAGCCCCGAAGGCAGGCAGGTATTCGAAGCGTTGCTCAAGGACGCCGATATGTTGTTCCACGGTTACCGCGCCGATGCGTTAGAGCAGTTGGGCTATTCGGTCGACGCACTGCAACGCATCGCGCCGGGCCTTATCGACGTCAGCCTCAACGCCTATGGCTGGAGTGGCCCGTGGCGTAACCGTCGCGGCTTCGACAGCCTGGTGCAGATGAGCAGCGGCATTGCCGATGCGGGCATGGCCTGGAAGCACGCGGATAAACCGCTGCCGTTGCCCGTGCAGGCGCTGGATCACGCCACCGGGTACCTGATGGCCGCCAGTGCGATCCGGGCCTTGACCGAGCGCCTGGCCTGCGGCCGGGGTGGGTCGGCGCGCTTGTCATTGGCACGCACGGCGAAACTGCTGGTGGATGCAGGGCAAGTGCCGGAGCAACCGCCGCTGCGGGCCGAAGATACGCGCGATCAAGGCCTGGTGGTTGAGCAGACTGCCTGGGGCCAGGCCCACCGGTTGCTGGCGCCGCTGAGTATCAGCGGCGCACCGCTGCAGTGGGATTTGCCCGCTGGCGAACTGGGGGCGCACCGGCCTCAGTGGTGACGGGAAGAGCGCCATCGGAGGCAAGCCCTAATGCCAGTCAGTTAAGCGTACACCGCCGTCTGTAGGAGCGAGCTTGCTCGCGAAAAGCGTCAACGATAACGCGTGCTTTCTGAATGAACGCGGTGCCTGTGAGTTTTTCGCGAGCAAGGGCTAGCCGCCCGCCTCGTTCCTACAAAAAGCCTTAACTGACTGGCATTAGGGCAAGCCCCCGATGAGGCCCGCACAGCCTGTCCTCACAACGACAACACCCCGCTATACAGCCCATGAGCCGCCAAGCCGGCCCCTGCAACCACGCACCCGAAAATGCCTTTTTCCACAACGGTGAACAACCGCTGGCCCTGCTCTCGCTTGGCCTGGGCGAACAGGATCACCCCGGGCGCATACAGCAGCGCCGACAGCAGCAGGTATTTCAGGCCGCCCGCATACAGCAGCCATACGGCGTAAACCAGGGCAATCAGGCCCACCAGCAAGTCCTTCATTCGCCGACGCTGGGCGCCTTCGTAGGTTTCGCCGCGCCCGCTCAACAGCACCGCATAGGCCGCCGACCACAGGTAGGGCACCAGAATCATCGACGAAGCCAGGTAAATCAGGGTGGTGTAGGTGCTGGCGGAAAACAGCGTGATCACCAGGAACGCCTGGATCATCAGGTTGGTCAGCCACAGGGCGTTGACCGGCACCTGGTTGGCGTTTTCCTTCTTCAGGAATGCCGGCATGGTCTTGTCCTGGGCGGTGGCGTAGAGGATTTCCGCACACAGCAGCGCCCAGGACAACAGCGCGCCCAGCAGCGACACCGCCAGGCCGAGGCTGATCAATATCGCGCCCCAGCGCCCGACGATATGCTCCAGCACCCCGGCCAGGGACGGGTTTTGCAATTGCGCCAGTTCCGGCTGGCTCATGATCCCCAGGGACAGCACATTCACCAGCACCAGCAGCGCGAGCACGCCGAGAAAACCGATCACGGTGGCCCGGCCCACGTCCGCGCGCTTCTCGGCCCGCGCCGAGTAAACGCTGGCACCTTCGATGCCGATAAACACAAACACCGTGACCAGCATCATGTGGCGCACCTGGTCCGTCACACTGCCCATTTGCGGGTTGCCCAGGCCCCAGATATCGCGGCTGAAGATATCCGCCTTGAACGCCACGGCGGCAATCACGATAAACATCAGCAGCGGCACGATCTTCGCCACGGTGGTCACCAGGTTGATGAACGCCGCTTCCTTGATCCCGCGCATCACTAGAAAATGCACAGCCCACAGCAACAGCGACGCACAGCCGATGGCCAGCGGCGTGTTGCCCTCGCCAAACGCCGGAAAAAAGTAACCGAGGGTGCTGAACAGCAGCACGAAGTAACCCACATTGCCCATCCACGCACTGATCCAGTAACCCCAGGCCGAGGAGAACCCCATGTAGTCGCCAAACCCGGCCTTGGCGTAGGCATACACGCCAGAGTCCAGTTCCGGCTTGCGGTTGGCCAGGGTCTGGAACACGAAGGCCAGGGTCAGCATGCCCACCGCCGTGATTCCCCAGCCGATCAACACCGCGCCCGCGCCAGCGCGTGCAGCCATGTTCTGCGGCAGTGAGAAGATGCCACCGCCAATCATCGACCCCACCACCAGGGCGATCAGGGCACTGAGCCGAAGTTTCTGTGCAGGGTGGGACATGACGATTCCTTGATTTAAATTTTTCAGCTGACAGCTGCGCACTCAACTAATTCAGTTTAATGAACATAGCCTTCATAACATAAGGGCATGTAATAACAGGAACTTTAGGCGTATTTATAATTTAAATAAGTGCGGCATAAACCAGTCGTCAGACCTTATTCAAAAAGTTTGCACATTGGCGAATACGAACTAGCGTCATACATCCATGACCACCAAATGATTAACCAGGAAGGAGGAAGCGCTCTGCAAAGCGCCTCTTCGGGATTCTCATCGCCCGCGAACCTTCATCTTAAGTCATTAATTCACAATGGAATGTGCCGATGATGTGATCTAAGTCAGCTGTTTGATTAGCCCACGGAATTATTCTGTGATCTCTCTCTCCTGCATTGGAGTCACACAATGTCTGATTCACCCGGAAAACTTAGGCTTGGCGCGTTGGTGGCGCTGGTCGTGGGCTCGATGATTGGCGGCGGGATCTTCTCACTGCCGCAAAACATGGCCGCCAGTGCCGATGTGGGCGCGGTGTTGATTGGCTGGGTAATTACCGCCGTCGGCATGCTGACCCTCGCATTCGTGTTCCAGACTCTCGCTAACCGCAAGCCGGACCTCGACGGCGGTGTCTACGCCTACGCCAAGGCCGGTTTCGGCGACTACATGGGTTTCTCCTCGGCCTGGGGTTACTGGATCAGTGCCTGGCTGGGCAACGTCGGTTACTTCGTGCTGCTGTTCAGCACCCTCGGCTATTTTTTCCCGATCTTCGGCGAGGGCAACACCCCGGCCGCCGTGATTGGCGCCTCGCTGTTGCTGTGGGCCGTGCATTTTCTGGTGCTGCGCGGGATCAAGGAAGCGGCGTTCATCAACCTGGTGACCACCGTCGCCAAAGTGGTGCCACTGGTGCTGTTCGTATTGATCGCGCTGTTCGCGTTCAAGCTGGACATCTTCACCGCTGACATCTGGGGCGTGAAAAATCCGGACCTGGGCAGCGTGATGAACCAGGTGCGCAACATGATGCTGGTCACCGTGTGGGTGTTCATCGGTATCGAAGGCGCGAGCATCTTCTCGTCCCGGGCGGAGAAACGCTCCGATGTGGGCAAGGCCACGGTGATTGGCTTTATTACCGTGCTGCTGTTTTTGATGCTGGTGAACGTGCTGTCCCTGGGGATCATGACCCAGCCGGAACTGGCTAAGCTGCAGAACCCATCGATGGCCGCCGTGCTGGAGCATGTGGTGGGCCACTGGGGCGCGGTGTTGATCAGTGTCGGCTTGATCATTTCGCTGCTGGGGGCACTGCTGTCGTGGGTGTTGCTGTGCGCGGAGATCATGTTCGCCGCCGCCAAGGACCACACCATGCCAGCTTTCCTGCGCAAGGAAAACGCCAACCACGTGCCGGTCAATGCCCTGTGGCTGACCAACGCGATGGTGCAAGTGTTCCTGGTGATCACGCTGTTTTCCGCCAGCACTTACCTGTCGCTGATCTATCTTGCCACCTCGATGATCCTGGTGCCGTACCTGTGGTCGGCGGCGTATGCGCTGTTGCTGGCGGTGCGCGGCGAGACTTACGAAAACGCCCTCAAAGAACGCAAGAAAGACCTGTTCATCGGCGCCGTCGCCCTGATCTACGCGATCTGGCTGCTCTACGCCGGCGGCACCAAATACCTGCTGCTGTCCGCCCTGCTCTACGCCCCCGGCGCGATCCTGTTCGCCAAGGCCAAGCGTGAACTGGGCAAACCGATATTCACCAACGTCGAGAAGCTGATTTTCGCCGCAGTGATCGTTGGCGCCCTGGTGGCTGCCTATGGCCTCTACGACGGCTTCCTGACGCTGTAATTGCATGTCCACTGGAGGATCTGAAATGACCACGGAAAAAGTGAAGTACGGCGTTCATTCCGAAGCCGGCAAACTGCGCAAAGTCATGGTGTGCTCCCCAGGCTTGGCCCACCAGCGGCTGACCCCCAACAACTGCGACGAACTGCTGTTCGATGACGTGCTGTGGGTCGCCCAGGCCAAGCGCGACCATTTCGACTTCGTGACCAAGATGCGCGAGCGGGACATTGATGTGCTGGAAATGCACAACCTGCTGACCGACATCGTCGCCATCCCCGAAGCCCTGGACTGGATTCTGCAGCGCAAGATCACCGCCAACACCGTCGGCCTGGGCCTGGTCGACGAAGTCGGTTCCTGGCTGCGCAGCCTGGAGCCGCGCAAGATCACCGAGTTCCTGATCGGCGGCGTCTCGGCCGATGACTTGCCGAGCAGCTTCGGCGGCCGGACCATCGAGATGTTCCGCGACTTCCTCGGCCACGCCAGTTTCATCCTGCCGCCGTTGCCCAATACCCAGTTCACCCGCGACACCACCTGCTGGATCTACGGCGGCGTGACGCTCAACCCGATGTACTGGCCGGCGCGACGCCAGGAAACCCTACTGACCAGCGCCATCTACAAATTCCACCCCGAATTCACCAACGCTGAATTCCAGATCTGGTACGGCGACCCCGACCAGGACCATGGTGCCGCCACACTGGAAGGCGGCGACGTGATGCCGATCGGCAACGGCGTGGTCCTGATCGGCATGGGCGAGCGCTCGTCGCACCAGGCCATCGGCCAACTGGCGCGCAACCTGTTCAAGAACAACGCCGTGGAACGCGTGATCGTGGCCGGCCTGCCCAAGTCCCGCGCGGCGATGCACCTGGACACGGTGTTCAGTTTCTGCGACCGCGACCTGGTCACCGTGTTTCCCGAAGTGGTCAACCAGATCGTGCCCTTCACCCTGCGCCCGGACGACAGCAAACCCCACGGTATCGATATTCAACGGGAAACCACCAACTTCCTCGACACCGTCGCCGCAGCGCTCAACCTCAAGGCGCTGCGCGTGGTCGAGACCGGCGGCAACAGCTTCGCCGCCGAGCGCGAGCAATGGGATGACGGCAACAACGTGGTGGCCGTGGAACCGGGCGTGGTGATCGGCTACGACCGCAACACCTACACCAACACCCTGCTGCGCAAGGCCGGGGTGGAAGTCATCACCATCAGCGCCGGTGAACTCGGTCGGGGCCGTGGCGGCGGCCACTGCATGACCTGCCCGATCATCCGCGACCCTATCGACTATTAAGGAGATTCCATCATGGCTTTCAATATGCGCAACCGCAGCCTGCTGTCGCTGATGCACCACACCACCCGCGAACTGCATTACCTGCTGGACCTTTCCCGCGACCTCAAGCGCGCCAAATACACCGGCACCGAGCGTCCGCACCTCAAAGGCAAGAACATCGCGCTGATCTTCGAAAAGACCTCGACCCGCACCCGCTGCGCGTTCGAAGTAGCGGCCCACGACCAGGGCGCGCACGTCACCTACATCGACCCGGTGTCGTCGCAGATCGGCCACAAGGAAAGCATGAAAGACACCGCCCGCGTACTTGGGCGCATGTTCGACGCCATCGAATACCGGGGCTTTGAGCAGGAAATCGTCGAAGAGCTGGCCAAGTTCGCCGGCGTGCCGGTGTTCAACGGCCTCACCGCCGAATTCCACCCGACGCAAATGATCGCCGACACCCTGACCATGCGCGAACACAGCGACAAGCCGCTGCATGACATCAGCTACGCCTACCTGGGCGATGCGCGCTACAACATGGGCAACTCGCTGCTGATGATCGGCGCCAAGCTCGGCATGGACGTACGCATCGGCGCGCCGAAAGCCCTGTGGCCCCATGACGACTTCATCAAGCAGTGCCAGGCGTTCGCGCAAGAAAGCGGCGCGCGCATCACCATCACCGAAGACCCGGCCGAGGCGGTCAAGGGCGTGGATTTCATTCACACCGATATCTGGGTGTCCATGGGCGAACCGGTAGAAGCGTGGGACGAGCGTATCGAGCAACTGCTGCCGTACCAGGTCAACGCCAAGATGATGAAAGCCTCGGGCAACCCGCGCGTGAAGTTCATGCACTGCCTGCCGGCGTTCCACAACAGCGAAACCAAGGTTGGCAAAGACATCGCCGCGCGCTATCCGCACCTGGCCGGTGGCGTGGAAGTCACCGAGGAAGTCTTTGAATCGCCGGCCAACATTGCCTTCGAGCAGGCGGAGAACCGCATGCATACCATCAAGGCGATCCTGGTGTCGGCGTTGGCGGATATCTAACTGATCGTTCCCACGCTCTGCGTGGGAATGCCTCACTGGACGCTCTGCGTCCGCTTTTGTGGCGCAGAGCGCCACTGGCTGCATTCCCACGCAGAGCGTGGGAACGATCATTTCAGAAGGACATTTTCTATGCGCATCGTCGTAGCCCTGGGCGGCAACGCCCTCCTGCGCCGTGGTGAACCCATGACCGCAGACAACCAACGCGCCAATATCCGTATCGCCACCGAACAGATTGCCAAGATCCACCCCGGCAACGAGCTGGTGATCGCCCACGGCAACGGCCCGCAGGTCGGCCTGCTGTCGTTGCAGGCAGCGGCCTATACCAGCGTTTCGCCGTACCCGCTGGACGTACTCGGGGCCGAGACCGAAGGCATGATCGGCTACATCATCGAACAGGAACTGGGCAATCTGCTGGACTTCGAAGTGCCCTTCGCCACCCTGCTCACACAAGTGGAAGTCGACGCCAACGACCCCGCATTCCAGAACCCGACCAAGCCAATCGGCCCGGTGTACGCCAAGGCCGAAGCGGAAAAGCTTGCCGCCGAAAAAGGCTGGGCCATCGCTCCCGACGGCGACAAATACCGTCGCGTGGTTGCCAGCCCGCGCCCGAAACGCATCTTCGAAATCCGCCCGATCAAATGGCTGCTGGAGAAGAAAGCCATTGTGATCTGCGCTGGCGGCGGCGGTATCCCTACGATGTATGGCGAAGACGGCAAGCTCAAAGGCATTGAAGCGGTGATCGACAAAGACCTCTGCTCATCGCTGCTGGCCGCGCAACTGGACGCCGATTTGCTGGTGATCGCCACCGACGTCAACGCGGCGTTCATTGACTTCGGCAAGCCCACCCAGAAGGCCATCGGCCAGGCTCACCCCGACGCCATGGAACAACTCGGCTTCGCCGCCGGTTCCATGGGCCCCAAGGTGCAAGCGGCCTGCGAGTTCGCCCGCCAGACTGGCAAAACCGCGGTGATCGGTTCACTCTCGGACATCGAAGCCATCGTCCAGGGCAGCGCCGGCACCCGCATCAGCACGGCAACCCCTGGCATCAGCTATCTGTGAAGTAGAGGAGATTTGCCTATGGCTACCTTTGAACCGGGACACTTGCACGTCGAACGTCACGCGCTGAACAAAGACGACTACAGCTACAACCTGTGCATCGACTATGAAGTCAGCCAGGACCCCAAGGAAGGCAAGGGCATGTTGTTCAAACTGCACGGTTCGGTGCAGGGCAAGGACCTCAAGGAGGAGTTTTTCCTGCCCAAGGACCAGGCCTTCGACTTTGCGCGGCATGCGATGAATATCGCGCAGAAATACGGCATGCCGAAAACGGCCGTGTTGAATGGCTCGATGCACAAGCAGTACGACTTGATGTTCGAAGATGTGCGGCATCAGCTGGATGTGAAATCGGGCGACCCGATCAAGCCTGAACACTTGGCATAGTCAGGGTGCACTGACACAACACTTTTCAAATGTGGGAGGGGGCTTGCTCCCGATGGCGGTGGATCAGCTGATAAATCTTTGGCTGACACACCGCTATCGGGAGCAAGCCCCCTCCCACATTTTTGATCTCCATCACCTGTCAGGCATACTTGCCGCCTCTGCTCTCCAGAATTGCCAATCGCCCCATGCGTATCCACGTCAGCTTCATCGACCGCGTCGGCATCACCCAGGAAGTCCTGGCCTTGCTCGGTGGGCGCAATCTCAACCTGGATGCGGTGGAGATGGTGCCGCCCAACGTCTATATCGACGCGCCGACCTTGAGCGCCGAGGTGCTCGAGGAACTGCGCGATGCGTTGTTCAGCGTGCAGGGCGTGCAGGCGGTGACCGTGGTCGACATCCTCCCCGGCCAACGCCGCCACCTGCAACTCGACGCCCTGCTGGCGGCCATGACCGACCCGGTGCTGGCCTTGGACAGCGCGGGCAAGATCCTGCTGGCCAACCCGGCGCTGATCGCGCTTTACGGGCGCGAACCGGCCGGGGAAAGCATCGCCGAGCTGTTCAACGATCCAGGGCTGCTCGACACCTTGCTGGAGCACGGCTTTCGCCTGCCATTGCGCGAGATCAGCGTGAACGGCCAGACCTTGTTGCTGGACGCCACGCCGATCACCGATGCCGGCGCCCTGCTCACGCTTTACCAGCCGAACCGCATCGGTGAACAACTCTCGGCGCTGCACCACGACCATGCCGAAGGTTTTGATGCGCTGTTGGGCGAATCACCGGCGATCCGCACCCTCAAGGCACGCGCGCAACGGGTGGCCACCCTGGATGCGCCGCTGTTGATCCAGGGTGAAACTGGCACCGGCAAAGAGTTGGTGGCACGCGCCTGTCATGCGATCAGCGCGCGTCACAGTGCACCCTTTCTGGCCTTGAACTGTGCCGCGCTGCCGGAAAATCTCGCCGAAAGTGAATTGTTCGGCTACGCCCCCGGGGCCTTTACCGGCGCACAACGGGGTGGCAAGCCGGGGCTGATGGAGCTGGCCAACCAAGGCACAGTATTTCTCGACGAGATCGGCGAAATGTCGCCGTACCTGCAGGCCAAGTTGCTGCGCTTTTTGAATGACGGCAGCTTTCGCCGGGTGGGCGGCGACCGCGAAGTGAAGGTCAATGTGCGCATCCTCAGCGCCACCCACCGCGACCTGGAAAAGATGGTCAGCGAAGGCACCTTTCGCGAAGACCTGTTCTACCGCCTCAACGTACTCAACGTTGAGGTGCCGCCGTTGCGCGAGCGCGGCCAGGACATCCTGCTGCTGGCCCGCTATTTCATGCAGCAAGCGTGCGCACAGATCCAGCGCCCGGTGTGCCGCCTGGCGCCGGGTACCTACCCGGCCCTGTTGGGCAACCGCTGGCCAGGCAACGTGCGCCAATTGCAGAACGTGATCTTCCGCGCCGCCGCCATCTGCGAAAGCAGCCTGGTGGATATCGGCGACCTGGACATTGCCGGCACCTCCGTCGCCCGCCAGAGCGATGGCGAAGTCGACAGCCTGGAACAGGCGGTGGAAGACTTCGAGCGCGGCTTGCTGGAAACGCTCTACACCAGTTATCCCTCGACGCGCCAACTGGCCAACCGTTTGCAAACCTCGCACACGGCTATCGCACACCGATTGCGCAAGTACGGCATCCCCAACAAGCCCTGACTCGAGGGGTGGCATGCAAACCAATGTGGGAAGGGGCTCACCCTGATCCCCTGTAGGAGCGAGCTTGCTCGCGAGGAATGCATGGCCACCGCGTCTATTCAGAATGAACGCGTTGCCTGGACGTTTTTCGCGAGCAAGCTCGCTCCTACAAGGTTCCTCCACCTTAGGTTTTGGTCCAGGAACGACATCCAGTGTACTGAAAGCGCTACAGTGGAACGATATCGATACAACCCCGTTTTTTAGGCGCCATGCAAGGCTTTGATCCGCAAAGGCTTTTTTTCACGCGCCTGACTGTAGCGAAATCGCTACAGCCTCAGCGCATAAGCTCAGAACCAATTTCACTAAGTGCCTGTTTTTCAAGGACTTAATAACATTGGCCGCAATATTGCTAAGCAACTCCCCATTATTCCAATCCCGTCCACCAGACGAATCTGGCCCTGAGGAGTTTCCATGAGCGAGTTGCGTTTCACTGAAGATCACGAATGGCTGCGCGCCGAAGCCGATGGCAGCGTCACCGTGGGTATCACCGCTTTCGCGCAGAACGCGCTGGGTGATGTGGTTTTCGTGCAACTGCCGGAGTTGCAGGCCTACGCCAAGGGCGCTGAAGCCTCCACCGTGGAGTCGGTCAAGGCCGCCAGCGGCGTGTACATGCCGTTGGACGGTGAAGTGCTGGAAGTGAACGACAAACTCGATGGCAGCCCGGAACTGGTCAACGAAGATCCGATGGGCGAAGGTTGGTTCTTCCGTTTTAAACCGGCCGATGCCGAGGCAGTCGCTAAACTGCTGGATCAGGATGCGTACGACCGCCTGATCAAAGCCAACGCCGAAGCCTGAGGAGCGCGCCATGACGATCAACTTGAGCACCGCCAACGAATTCATCGCCCGTCACATCGGCCCGCGCCAGGAAGATGAGCAGCAGATGCTCGCGAGCCTGGGCTTCGATTCCCTGGAAGCCCTGAGCGCCAGCGTGATCCCGGAAAGCATCAAGGGCACCAGCGTGCTTGGCCTGGAAGACGGCCTGAGCGAAGCCGAGGCCCTGGCCAAAATCAAGGCCATCGCCAGCCAGAACCAACTGTTCAAAACCTACATCGGCCAGGGCTACTACAACTGCCATACGCCGTCGCCGATCCTGCGCAACCTGTTGGAAAACCCGGCCTGGTACACCGCCTACACACCGTACCAGCCAGAGATTTCCCAGGGCCGCCTGGAAGCGCTGTTGAATTTCCAGACCCTGATCAGCGACCTCACCGGCCTGCCGATCGCCAACGCCTCCCTGCTCGACGAAGCCACCGCCGCCGCCGAAGCCATGACCTTCTGCAAGCGCCTGAGCAAGAACAAGGGCAGCAACGCGTTCTTCGCTTCGGTGCACAGCCACCCGCAAACCCTCGACGTGCTGCGCACCCGTGCCGAGCCGTTGGGCATCGACGTAGTAGTGGGCGATGAGCGCGAACTGACCGACGTCAGCCCGTTCTTCGGTGCCCTGCTGCAATACCCGGCCAGCAATGGTGACGTGTTTGATTACCGCGAACTGACCGAGCGTTTCCACGCCGCCAACGCCCTAGTCGCCGTGGCCGCCGACTTGCTGGCCTTGACCTTGCTGACCCCGCCGGGCGAGTTCGGCGCCGACGTGGCCATCGGCAGCGCGCAACGCTTCGGCGTGCCATTGGGCTTTGGCGGCCCGCATGCGGCGTACTTCTCCACCAAGGACGCGTTCAAGCGCGACATGCCGGGCCGTCTGGTCGGTGTCTCGGTAGACCGCTTCGGCAAGCCGGCCCTGCGCCTGGCCATGCAGACCCGCGAACAACACATCCGTCGCGAGAAAGCCACCAGCAACATCTGCACCGCCCAAGTGCTGCTGGCCAACATCGCCAGCATGTACGCCGTGTACCACGGCCCCAAAGGCTTGACCCAGATCGCCCAGCGCATTCACCAGCTGACCGCGATCCTGGCCAGGGGCCTGACCGCTCTGGGCCTGAAGGTCGAACAACAGCACTTCTTCGACACCCTGACCCTCAACACCGGCGCCAACACTGCCGCCCTGCACGACAAGGCCCGTGCCCAGCGCATCAACCTGCGCGTGGTGGACACCGAGCGTGTCGGCCTGTCGGTCGACGAAACCACGACCCAGGCGGATATCCAAGCCTTGTGGGCGATCTTCGCCGACGGCAAGGCGCTGCCTGCCTTCGCCGCCACTGAAAGCACTTTGCCAAGCGCCTTGCTGCGCCAGTCGCCGATCCTCAGCCACCCGGTGTTCAACCGCTACCACTCGGAAACCGAGCTGATGCGCTACCTGCGCAAGCTGGCCGACAAGGACCTGGCGTTGGATCGCACCATGATCCCGCTGGGCTCGTGCACCATGAAGCTCAACGCCGCCAGCGAAATGATCCCGGTGACCTGGGCCGAATTCGGCGCCCTGCACCCGTTCGCCCCGGCCGAACAGAGCGCCGGCTACCTGCAACTGACCTCGGACCTGGAAGCCATGCTCTGCGCGGCCACCGGCTACGACGCGATTTCCCTGCAGCCGAACGCCGGCTCCCAGGGCGAATACGCCGGCCTGCTGGCCATCCGCGCCTATCACCAGAGCCGTGGCGAAGCGCGTCGCGACATCTGCCTGATCCCCTCGTCGGCCCACGGCACCAACCCGGCGACCGCCAACATGGCCGGTATGCGCGTGGTGGTCACCGCCTGCGACGCGCGTGGCAACGTCGACATCGAAGACCTGCGCGCCAAGGCCATCGAACACCGCGAGCACCTCGCCGCGCTGATGATCACCTACCCGTCCACCCACGGCGTGTTCGAAGAAGGCATCCGCGACATCTGCGCGATCATTCACGACAACGGCGGCCAGGTGTACATCGACGGCGCCAACATGAACGCGATGGTCGGCCTCTGCGCGCCGGGCAAGTTCGGCGGCGATGTGTCCCACCTGAACCTGCACAAAACCTTCTGCATCCCCCACGGCGGTGGCGGCCCGGGCGTTGGCCCGATTGGCGTCAAGTCGCACCTCACGCCGTTCCTGCCTGGCCATGCGGCCATGGAACGCAAGGAAGGCGCCGTGTGCGCAGCGCCTTTCGGCAGCGCGAGCATCCTGCCGATCACCTGGATGTACATCAGCATGATGGGCGGCGCCGGCCTCAAGCGCGCCTCACAGTTGGCGATCCTGAATGCCAACTACATTTCCCGTCGCCTGGAAGAGCACTATCCCGTGCTGTACACCGGCAGCAATGGCCTGGTGGCGCATGAATGCATCCTCGACCTGCGCCCGTTGAAAGACAGCAGCGGCATCAGCGTGGATGACGTGGCCAAGCGCCTGATCGACTTCGGCTTCCATGCGCCGACCATGTCGTTCCCGGTGGCCGGCACCTTGATGATCGAGCCGACCGAAAGTGAATCCAAGGAAGAACTGGACCGCTTCTGCGATGCCATGATCGCCATTCGCGAAGAAATCCGCGCAGTGGAAAACGGCACGCTGGACAAGGACGACAACCCGCTCAAGAACGCTCCGCACACTGCGGCGGAACTGGTGGGCGAGTGGAGCCATCCGTACAGCCGCGAGCAGGCGGTGTACCCGGTTGCGTCGCTGATCGAAGGCAAGTACTGGCCGCCGGTGGGCCGGGTCGACAACGTGTTTGGCGACCGCAACCTGGTTTGCGCATGTCCATCGATCGAAAGCTACGCGTAACTTCGGGGGTGTACTCGCTTGAAAGGTGGGAGGGGGCTTGCTCCCGATGACGGAGTGTCAGTCAACAGATAGGTTGAATGTACAACCGCCATCGGGAGCAAGCCCCCTCCCACACTGACCGAGTCCACCCGATACATAATAAGAAACCGGAGAACAACTCATGTCTTTAAGCGTGTTCGACCTGTTCAAGATTGGCATCGGCCCTTCCAGTTCCCACACCGTCGGCCCGATGCGCGCCGCCGCTCGTTTCGTCGAAGGGCTCAAGCGTGACAACCTGCTGAGCGCCACCCACAGCATCAAGGTGGAACTCTATGGCTCGCTCGGCGCCACCGGCAAAGGCCACGGCAGCGACAAAGCCGTGCTGCTCGGCCTGGAAGGCGAGCACCCGGACACCGTGAATACCGAAACTGTGGCCGCACGCCTGGCGATGATTCGCAAACCCCTCGCCTACCATCCCAACGGCATGATTTTTCGCGCCTTCGATGCCGCCGGCATCCAGGTGCGCAGCCGCGAGTACTACTCGGTCGGCGGCGGTTTCGTGGTGGATGAAGACGCGGCCGGCGCCGACCGAATTGTCGAGGATGCCACCCCACTGACCTTCCCTTTCAAACATGCCAAGGACTTGCTCGGCCATTGCGCCACCTACGGGCTGTCCATCAGCCAGGTGATGCTGACTAACGAAAACGCCTCGATCT
The DNA here is from genome assembly GCF_003852375.1 of Pseudomonas sp. R4-34-07. Classification (NCBI taxonomy): domain Bacteria; kingdom Pseudomonadati; phylum Pseudomonadota; class Gammaproteobacteria; order Pseudomonadales; family Pseudomonadaceae; genus Pseudomonas; species Pseudomonas sp. R4-34-07. The sequence goes on from NZ_CP027760.1 coordinate 4,608,016, forward strand.
CCGGCGCCGGAGTCGGTTGCGAGGGCGAGGTCGGCGTGGCCTTTTCCATGGCCGCCGGCGCGCTCTGCGAAGTGCTGGGCGGCAGCGTGTCACAGGTGGAAAACGCCGCCGAGATCGGCATGGAACACAACCTCGGCCTGACCTGCGACCCGATTGGCGGGTTGGTGCAGGTGCCCTGCATCGAGCGCAATGCCATGGGCTCGGTCAAGGCGATCAACGCCGTGCGCATGGCCTTGCGCGGCGATGGGCAACATTTTGTGTCCCTCGACAAAGTGATCCGCACCATGCGCCAGACCGGCGCCGATATGAAGAGTAAATACAAGGAAACCGCCCGTGGCGGTTTGGCGGTCAACATTATCGAGTGCTGACGCCTGACCGCGCCGGCACGTTTTTCAGGAGCTGAACATGTCCACCGAAACCCTGTTGAAAACCCCATTGCACGCCCTGCACATCGAGCTGGGCGCGCGCATGGTGCCCTTCGCCGGCTACGACATGCCGGTGCAGTACCCGTTGGGCGTAATGAAGGAACACTTGCACACCCGTGAACAGGCCGGGTTGTTCGATGTATCGCACATGGGCCAGATCCGCCTGACCGGCGCCAACGCCGCCAAGGCCCTGGAAACCCTGGTACCGGTCGACATCATCGACCTGCCGGTAGGCATGCAGCGCTACGCGATGTTCACCAATGACCAGGGCGGCATTCTCGACGACCTGATGGTGGCCAACCTGGGCAACGACGAACTGTTCCTGGTGGTCAACGCCGCCTGCAAGGATCAGGACCTGGCACACCTGCGCGCGCACATCGGCGACCAGTGCAGCATCGAACCGCTGTTCGAAGAGCGCGCGCTGCTGGCCCTGCAAGGCCCGGCGGCGGTGAAGGTGCTGGCGCGCCTGGCACCGCAAGTCAACGAGATGACGTTCATGCAGTTTGCCTCCCTGCGGCTGTTGGGCGTGGACTGCTACGTCAGCCGCTCCGGCTACACCGGGGAAGACGGTTTTGAAATCTCCGTACCGGCTGAAAACGCCGAAAGCCTGGCTCGCAGCCTGCTGGCCGAGGCCGAAGTACAGGCGATCGGCCTGGGCGCTCGTGACTCCCTGCGCCTGGAAGCGGGCTTGTGCCTGTACGGCCATGACATGAACACCGACACCACCCCGATTGAAGCCAGCCTGTTGTGGGCCATCTCCAAGGCCCGCCGTGCCGATGGCGCGCGTGCCGGCGGCTTCCCGGGCGCAGACCGGATCTTCACCCAGCAGCAAACGGGCGTAGGCCGCAAACGCGTAGGCTTGCTGCCCCAGGAGCGCACCCCGGTGCGTGAAGGTGCACAAATCGTTGATGAACAGGGCACGGTGATCGGCAGCGTGTGCAGCGGAGGCTTTGGCCCAAGCTTGGGCGGCCCGCTGGCGATGGGGTACCTGGACAGCGCATTTGTCACACTGGATACCGAAGTCTCTGCGTTGGTGCGTGGGAAAAAGGTGCCATTGCGTGTAAGTAAAATGCCATTCGTGCCGCAGCGTTACTTCCGCGGCTGAATGTTTGTTTCAATAAGTAACGCACTTGCGTGCCGTGCACTAAACTGTAACGCAAGCGCCATATAACAGTGCACGCGTGATAGTAATTGTTCGGGGTTTTTCCCTATAACAAGTGATCGAATCTATCGAATAAGGCAGCTGCGCAACTTCAACAAAACTGTCATCAGCCCGAGCAATCCCGGGCTGTTTGGCAGGGCTTGTTTTTTTCATATTAGTTGGCGTAGAGTTTCTCCACTGTGTTTGCATGGGTCGCTTGGAACCTGGACCTGGGCAGTAGCTGAAGTAGTAGTGCTACAACCCGTTCGACGTCTCTTACTTTCCTGCAACCCAGCCCAGTACTCTTTCATGTGAAAGGGGCTGTCATTAATTTTTAGCGTCAAAGGAAAGAAGAAAATGGCTGAACGTCAGAGCGGTACCGTCAAGTGGTTCAACGACGAAAAAGGGTTTGGTTTTATCACGCCAGAAAGCGGTCCGGATCTGTTCGTGCATTTCCGCGCTATCCAGGGCAACGGGTTCAAGAGCCTGAAAGAAGGCCAGAAAGTAACCTTCGTTGCCGTGCAAGGCCAGAAAGGCATGCAAGCTGACGAAGTACAAGCAGAAGGCTGATCCTTCCTGCGACAAAAAGCCCCTGATATGACATCAGGGGCTTTTTTATGGGCGCCATTGCGTAAACTGCAGTTTTCCCAGAGAGCCCTGCCATGCCCAAAGCCCTGTTGAGCCCCCAAGGCGAGTTCCCCGCAGTTGGCCTGGGCCGTCGACTGGCAGCGATGTTCTATGATTTTCTTTTATGCACCGCGCTGCTGATCGTCACCGCGTTTATCTACAAGCTGGTATGGATCGCCTTCGTCGGCGAAGCGAAGATGCGCAGCCTTACCGAATCCGGCGCCCTGGACGGTGACCCGCTGCTATCGACCCTTCTGCTGTTTGTGTTGTTCGGTTTCTTCGCCAAATTCTGGACCCACTCCGGGCAGACCCTGGGCATGCAGGTGTGGGGCGTGCGCGTGCAGAACGCCGATGGCTCGCGCATCAGTCTGTGGCAGGCGCTGTTGCGCTTTGTGGTGTCGATCGCCTCGTGGCTGTGTGTAGGGCTGGGATTTATCTGGTCGCTATTCGATAAGCACAAGCGCAGTTGGCATGACATCTATTCGGACACGCAGCTGGTGCGTATCCCGAAGCAGAAAAAATAATCGCACAATAGCGGAGACCGAAATGTGGGAGGGGGCTTGCTCCCGATAGCAGTGGTTCAGTCAAAATATAGAGTGACTGTCACACCGCTATCGGGAGCAAGCCCCCTCCCACATTTTTATTCATGTCAGCCTCGAGTCACGCGTTGCCGGCCAGTTTGAGGCGCGCCGCCTGGGTGAAGTCCAACATGCGTTTGAGCGGGCGTACCGCCTGCGGGATCACTGACGGCTCGACGAATATTTCGTTACTGCCCTCGCGCAGACATTGCAGCGTGCGTTCCAGGGTGTTCATCGCCATCCACGGGCAGTGCGCGCAACTGCGGCACGCGGCGCCGTTACCGGCGGTAGGCGCTTCGATGAAGACCTTGTCCGGGCACAGCTGCTGCATCTTGTAGAAGATGCCGCGGTCAGTGGCGACGATGAACGTCTTGTTCGGCAACCGTTGTGCCGCGGCAATCAGCTGGCTGGTGGAACCGACGGCGTGTGCCAATTCGATAACCGCTGTCGGCGACTCCGGGTGCACCAGGATCGCGGCGTCCGGATACAGCGCCTTCATGTCTTCCAGCTGCTTGGACTTGAACTCTTCGTGGACGATGCACGCACCGTCCCACAGCAGCATGTCGGCACCGGTCTGGCGCTGGATGTAGGTGCCCAGGTGTTTGTCCGGGCCCCAGATAATCGTCTCGCCGTTATCCATCAGGCTTTCGACGATCTCCAGTGCGCAACTGGAGGTCACCACCCAATCGGCGCGGGCTTTGACCGCCGCCGAGGTGTTGGCGTAGACCACCACCGTGCGCTCGGGGTGTTGATCGCAGAAGGCGGAAAACTCATCCACCGGGCACCCAAGGTCCAGGGAGCAGGTGGCTTCCAGGGTCGGCATCAGGATACGTTTTTCAGGGGTCAGAATTTTCGCGGTTTCGCCCATGAACCGCACCCCCGCCACCAGCACGGTCTTGGCCGGGTGAGCAGCGCCGAAGCGCGCCATTTCCAGGGAGTCGGAAACGCAGCCACCGGTTTGTTCGGCCAAGGCCTGAATCACCGGGTCACAGTAGAAGTGGGCGACCAGCACCGCGTCCTGCGCTTTAAGCTCGGCGGCGATGGCGGCCCGCAGGCTCGCCTCTTCATCGGCGCTGAGGGCCTTGGGCTGCTTGGCGTCGAGGTGGGCTTGAACCAGTAGGCGTTCGGAAATGTGCGTCATGTTCGCAAGACCTGCAGGCGCAGTAGCGCGAAAGTCGAGTGTACCACCGGCTCAGGAGCCCTTCGGGCGCCGCCGGACGAAGTGTGTATTCATCAAGCACGGGTAAAGCTGAAGCTGCGCAAGGCTACAGAATATCGAATGGATTCAAAAGCCTAATCTGGCCTTGCACGGGGCATTTTGCGGGGGGATGACGGCGGGATTGGTGCCCCGCGAATACCCAGGCATTCGCGGGGTGGTGCAAGTGGTCAGGCAAACAGCTTCTGGACATTGCTCATCGCATCATCGGCGAACCCTTGCAGGAACGCCTCGAACGCCGGCACGTCCTCCGGGCCACCGGTGTAGGGCTCACCGATGATGGTCCAGGTCGCCAGGCTTTGATTCGGGCCTTGCGGTTCCACTTGCATGACGGCCCACAGGTTGCCGATATTCAGTGAGGTGTAAATCAGCGACCAGGTCATGGTCATGCCGTCGTTGTCATGACTGTTGAGTTGCTCGATCACCACGTTGCCGTCCTTGAACAGCTTCTTGCGTACCGAGCGCACGCCCTCCCCGGTCATTTCGATGTGGGACAGCGCCGGAATGAATTTTGCGAAACCGGAAAAGTCACCGACGATATTCCACACGCTGCGCGCGTCGCCATTGACGCTGACGCTGGCGACCACAGGGTTGCCCACGGGGTTGCGCACCAGGGTATCGGGTTCAAAATGTTGCATGAGACAGCTCCTTGTTTGTGCTTTAGATGAAATCGATTTGCTTGAGGTAGTCGCAGCCTTTTTGCAGCAGCGCACTGTTCTTGGCCGGGTAGTCTTCACCCATGCTACGGATGCCTGAGAGCGCATTGCGGTATTCGATCATCGAGATATCGCCGATGTCTTCCTCAAACCCATTGAGGTAAAAGCCGACTACACCGAATAACGCGTTGTCACTGTCGATCGCCGACAGGCGCTGCTGCCATTGTGTCACCGGGACCATCTGGAAATCGTGACCAGCGGCGCGAAACGCCTCCAGGTAGTGCGCCCAGCTCAGGGGCAACGGGTTGTGCAAGTTGAAGACCGCCTTGGAGCGGTTATGTCGGCTGGCATGAAACGCAATGAACCGAGCGAGAAAGTCCACCGGCATCAGGTCGAAGTTCAGCGCCAGCTCAGGCACTTCCTTAAGCTGCAATGAGCCTTTGAGCATCAGCATCAACCGGTTCTGATGGGGCTGGCACACACCGGTCCGCGTATTGAAGGCAATGTTGCCCGGACGATAGAGGTTGACCCACACCCCCGACTCACTGGCGTTCCACAAGATGCGCTCAGCCACCCACTTGGAAAGGTTGTAGCCATTGCGAATGTAGATCGGCGGCGTGAACGCCGGCGGTTCTTCCAACACGCGCCCCTGCGCATCCACCGTGCTGGAAGCCGACAAGGTGGAAATGAAATTGAACACCTTCTTGCTGCGCCCTTCACACAGCTGCAGGCATTCCAGCACGGGGGTGACGTTGTCCTTGACCAGCGACTCATAGTCGAGCACATGGTTGACGTTGGCCGCGTTATAGATCAACACGCCGTATTCACGGTCCAGCCACTCATAATCAGCCTGCGACAGCCCCAGTCGAGGCTGGCTGATATCCGCCGCCAACACCCTTACGCGGCTCAAGTCCAGGTGCTCCAGACGGTTCTGAATCAAGGCCTGCTCGAAACGCTGCTGGGCGCTCATTCCTGCTGATTCGCGCACCAGGCACGCCACTTCGGTGCTGCCCAGCTCCAGCAGCGCTTCGACGATGTGCACCCCCAGAAACCCATTGGAACCGGTGACGATGACCTTGTGCAGGTTGCCCAGGCGGCTGATCGGCAACACGTCCAGCTCAGGTCGCAGCATCGCGTCACGCAAGGCCTGAGGGCTGACCGTGGCCGTGGCCTCCACGTCCTGGTCGATGAGCTTGGCGAGGTTGATCAGGGTCGGCTGTTCGATAAAACGATTGATCGAAACGCCCTTGCCGAACTTCTCGCGAATGCCCATGAGCATTTGCGACAACAGGATTGAGTGGCCGCCGAGGTTGAAGAAGCTGTCATCCACCGAGATGTCGGCACCGGGCATGTCGAGCAGTGTGGCCCACAACCCGAGCAACGTTTCCTGGGTAAGGTTCTGCGGCGCTTGGCGTGGCCCCTGGGTTTTGTAATTGACGGGAAGATTCTTCAAGGCCTTGCGGTCGACTTTGCCGTTGGCCGTGGCCGGCAGGCGGTCCAGCAGGCAGTAGGCGCTGGGGCGCATGTAATCGGGCAAGTGCTTGAGTGCGTAAGCCTGCAACTGTTCGCTGGCCGCGTGTCCGTCACCGCCGTGGGGCTGGGAGAAAAACGCCAGGATGCGCCGCTGTTGATCGATCACCACCGCCAATTGGCGAAACAACTGGCTCGATTGCAGCAAGTGTTCGATTTCTTCCGGCTCGACACGAAAACCGCGAATCTTCACCTGGTTATCCAGGCGCCCGATGATCTGGATGCCGTCTGACGTCCAGCGCGCCAGGTCGCCGGTGCGGTACAAACGCAACAGCTGACCATCGGGCAATTCGTGCAGGCGGTAACGCTCGGCAGTCATTTGCACGGCGTCCAGATAACCCAGGCCCACCCCTGGCCCGGCGATGTGGATCTCGCCGCTGCCACTTTGCCCTACCGGCTGCCCCTGCTCATCGAGCAGGTAAATCGCGGTATTGGCGATCGGCACGCCAAGGTTGCGATTGTTGTCGCCGGGCAGGAAAGTGCGGCATGTGGCAAGCACGGTCGTCTCGGTGGGCCCGTAGATGTTATGCAATTGGCACTGCCCCGCCAGTTGCTCGATGACATGGGGCTCGCACACATCGCCGCCTGTCACCAAATGCTGCATGCCGTACAGCGATTCGAGCGCAAGGATGCTGAGCAAGGCCGGTGGCAGGAAGGCATGCGTCACGTGCTCCTGCTGAATCAATTCGGCCAGCGCCACAGGATCACGGCGCTGATCCTCGGTGGGTACGATCAACTCCGCGCCCTGGATCAGCGTCGGGAAGATGTCCAGCAACGAGGCATCGAAATTGATCGTGGAAAACTGCAAGGCGCGGCTATGGCGATCCAGTTCCACATAACGGGCATACCATGCGCAAAAGTGGCTCAGGTTGTCGACCGTCAGTAATACGCCCTTGGGTTGCCCGGTGGTGCCTGAGGTGTAGATCGCCACACAAGGCGCCGCCCCTGCCAGCGGCACGCGCAGCAGGCTTTGATGCGGAGCCAGGGCCACGCGGCTGTAACCTTTGGCGCCATGGTGGAAGAAATCCAGGTGGCTGATGTCCAGAATCGCCAGGCCCGGGAGCGGGTTGCCAGCGTCGGTGTCCTGGATCAGCAAGCTGGCTTTGGCATGCTTGAGGATCGCCCCACGGCGCTCTTCGGGATGGTTCGGGTCAAGCGGCAGGTACACGGCCCCACAGCCAATCACTGCGAGAATCGCGGCATACAGCGCCGTTCCTTTGGACAAGGAGATGCCGATCACGGTCAACTCCCCGGCCCGGGATTGAAGCAAAGGCTGCAGGCGCTCCTGGATGGCCACGCTGTAGGCGTGCAGTTGCGCATACGACATGCCTTGCCCATCGACTTTCAAGGCAGTGCGCTCGGCATTGGCCAGCAGACTGTCGGCCAGCCGCTGTACGAAGGGTTGCCGGGCTTCCTGCAGCACCCCGATGGCGGCAGTGGCATTGTGGCGATGCTGCCAGGCCAATTGATCAAGCCGGGTCAGGCTCAGCAGGCGGTCGAGCGCCTTCACTGGTTCGCGCGGCGCCTCGAGGTAGTCGGCACTGCGCGAGTAGCGGCCAATGTGCACGCTGGCCATTTCCACCATCTGCACGATGGCTTCGTGCGCCTGGTCCGCACCATTGCCGGCCGTATCGGCGCCGACTTCACGGCGCCCCAGCGTCATCCAATCGCCCTCCCCCGCACGCCACAGGCATTCGAGGTGCAACGGCGCGGACACATCGCCGGCATCGTCAGACTGCATCCGTAACGATAGACGGTGACACGCCGGATAGTGAGGGACCCCTGTCGTGCTGGCATCATCGATCAGCAAGTCCGGCGACGGTAACCGGCAGTGCTCATTAGCATTATCAGTGGGCAGCAGATGCGTCGTATGGCCCATCTGCTCCAGCTCTTGCGTAAGGCGGGCGAGCGCATGGCTGCGCCCGCACAGAACGATATCAAGGTGTCTCATGGCTGTTCTCCTCTAGCGCAGATAATCGGCGAGCGCTTCCTGCATGCAGGGAGCGTCGAGCATGGCGCTGTGTTTGAAGAATCGGACGATGTTGCCCACCAGCGGATGCGTCGGGGTGATCGGAAAACTCATGCCTTCGACCTCCTCACGCAAGGCCGCCTTGACCGTAGGGCTCACCGGCAACTGCTCGATCAAGGCGAAATCGAACCCCTGCTGGATGTCGTTGGTCAGGTACTCGGCGAGGAACACCGGCATGATCGCGGCCAGCGCGCGCTTGTCCTCCTCGCTCGCCGTGCTCCAGTAAATGCGCGTCAACTTGGCCCAGAAGCCGGAGTGCCGCCCCTCGTCCGCCAGATGGTCTGCCATCAACCCCTTGACCGATGCCTTGACCGAATCGTCCCGGGCAAATGCCGCGACATCATTGGTCAGGGTATTTTCGGCAACCGCAACGCAGATCAGCTCAACCGCTGCCTTGAGGTGCTCGGGCGCCATTGCCAGGGCCTTGGGAATCGACCGGCTGAGTTCGATTTCCGCAGGCAAGGTGATGGGCTCGATCCCGGTCAGCTCGATGGTCTGTTGCATGTAGTCCATCGCCACCAATGCGTGGTAGTCCTCATCGACTACCACCGTCATCGCGTCATACCGACACGCAAACGGAAAGCGGATGGCGAAGTTATCTTTCGCAATGCTTCTGGCCGTTCTGTCGACAATTTCCGTTTCGAAAATCACTACATCGTTAATGAACTTGTACAAGCTTTGAACGAGCACGAAGTGCTGCAAGTGAGCACACTCGCGAATAAACGTTGCCCCCATTACCAGCGGTTGGCGACTGATCGGGAATATTAACTTTTCATCATCTTCCAAACGACGCCTCGGTCGCGTGCGAATCGTCGCCCGCTCCTCCCACGCCTCGGAAAATGATTGATATTCTTCAGCTCTCATGAAGCGTTCCCTTTGTTCATGATGATCAGTAGTAGTGCACTTCAAACAACAAACAGCCGTCTTCGGAATGGAACGGCCCGTGTTCGGTGTGCGCCGCCCTGAAGAAGTAACCGCCATCGCGATAGGTTTTCTCGGGGCGATCTTTACTGGCTGACTCTGTCTGGTCGCCTTCAATCAAATACACTTCTTCGTGATAATCGTGCGTATAAATCTCACGGGTGCCACCGCCCGGATGAAAGCGCACCAATCGCGTGCGAATACCGGTTTTATTGATCGGGTCCAGGGTGTCCTTGAATACCGTCAGGGTAATACCGCGCTCAGACGTCACCTCGACCCATTGGGCCTGGTCAGCTTCGATAACTGCTACGTTCATGCCACGCACTCACTGACATTTTCACGCATGGCGACACGCAAGTTGTCCCACAAGGCCAGACGACTTTGCACGGCAGCGATGGCCGACTCATACACTTCTTCCTGGCGTTGCGCATCACCGTTGACTAGGCGCGCGAGCAGGCTTTCCGCCGCCGGGCCGTGATCTTCGGAGTCGACTTCAATATGGCGTTGCAGGTAGTAGCGGAACGTCGGGGCATCGTCGGCAGTGATGTCCCAGTCATCGAGAATGCGCTGGAACATCTCCGGAATCACGCTCTCGCGACCATGCAGGAACGCGGCGGCGACACTGTGCGTCGACGCATTGATCGCGGTTTCGATGGTATCGGTCACGAACGCGGAAGCCGCCAGGCCTGCTTCACAACGGTCCAACGCGGTCTGCAGATCGACGCCTTCACGCATCAGCTTGACGAAGAATTCGATCTTGTCGGTGCTGGCGCCAACCTCACGCATGGCATGCAGGTAGAGTTCGAAGTGGCTGTAGTGACCGCCCTGCAGGTTCTGGTCGGACTCTTCGCCGAGGATGATTTCGTTGATCAGGTGAGCTGCCGCCGGGTCCAGTGGTGGGAGCCAAGGCAGGCGAGTACACGTCAGGTCCTGTTGCAGGCGCTTGGCCAGGGACATGAAATCCCACACGGCAAAGACATGGGTTTCCATAAAGGCGCGCAGGACAGGCAATGAATTGATTTCAGCAAAAATCCGATGATTGCCCAGTTCCGTTTTCTTTGCGTTCAATAGCGACTTTTTATCTTCCATGGTGCTTTCCTTATCAGGCTTAGTTGCGTTCAGGCCACGCGACATATACCGACCTGCCTTTTTTCAGGCATGCGCAGGCTTATCTCGCCATTACCGGCCAGCACGGTATATATGTTAATTAAGTTACACGGTGAATCTTCGGCAGACCGAGCGGTCACCCGCCGAAGCAAGACGAAACTTAGAGGAAGCTCATAACGATCGGCAAGTGTTTTCTGGAAAAATAATACTAAATATTTCCAAACTACAAAACACACAACAACAGAAGCCCGAGCAAAGTTTTAAATATCAACTTTGTCGGGCGATAGTTTACCTACTCGCTTTTCGCGAGCATTAGCAAACTGCATGTCATTGCTAAGTTAGCAATCCACTAAACCGTCAACAGGCCTGTCGCCTTTTTTCCATTCAAGTTCCCTCTTGTTTGCTGAGAAGCGCCGCGCATCATTTGCCGGCCATGTGCATTCAATTCTTTGCTTGTTGACGTAATGCCAATGCCGCCACACCACACAGGACCAAGGCGATACAGGACACGTAGAACGCATCGCTGTAGGCCATCAGGTAGGCCTCGCGGCGCACGGTACGCATCAAGCCCTCGAGGACTTGCTGCTGGGCGGGCAGCAGTTGGTTGAAGACGAAGGCTTCGCTGTCTGCCATGCCGGCGCGCAGGCGCTCCTGGAATGACGGGGAAAACATGGTGATCGACTCGCCGACGCGCTCTGAATGAAAGCGCTCGCGCATGGCGACGATCTGCGTCAACCCGGCAGTGCCCACGGCGCCGCCCAGGTTGCGCAGCATGGAAAACAGAGCGGAGGCAGAACCGGCTTCATCCTTGGCCAACCCGGACACGGCCAGCACCGAAAGCGCCACGATGATCAACGGTTGCCCGATGCCCCGTACCACAGTGGACGGGATGATCACGTTGGCGGCGCTGTCCATGTCCAGATGCGCGCCGAGATAGCAGCCCAGGGCCATGATGAAAAAGCCGCTGGCAACCATCAGTTTCGGGTTGAGCCACTTCATCAGGCGCGGCATGAACGGCGCCAGCACCAGTTGCACCATGCCGTAGGCAATCAGGCTGATCCCGATTTCCCGGGCGTTGTAGCCCTGCAGTTGGGACAGGTAATTGGGCACCAGAAAGACCAGGCCGAACGTGGCCCCGCCAAAAATGAACATCGCTGCGCTCGCCACGCCGAAGTTGTAGCTCTTGAGCAGGCGCAGGTTGATGAATGAGCGGCTGCCGTAGAGCTGTGACAGCACGAAATACACCAGGGCGACGCCGGCGGTGAGCGACATCCATACGATGAAATCGGAGCCGAACCAGTCCTTGCGCCCGCCTTCTTCAAGCACGATCTGCAACCCGCCGAGGCCGACAATCATGGCCAGGATGCCGCCCCAGTCACCGCGCTTGAGCAGGCTCAACTGCATGGGTTTGGCATCGATGGACCATGCCACCGCCAGCAGCAGGAGAATGCCGGGGGCCAGTTGCAGGTAAAAAATCCAGCGCCAGGAATACGCATCCGTCAGCCAGCCGCCGATGGACGGACCGGCGGCCTGGGCCACGCTGTTGGACAGGGCGAACAGGGCCATGCCCATGGCGATCTTGCTGGGCGGCAGTTCCGTGATGATCAGTTGGAACGACAACGGGATCAGCACCGCGCCGGCGGCGCCCTGGATCACCCGAATGATGATCATCACTTCCAGGTTGGGTGCCCAGGAGCAGGCAATGGAAGCCACTAGAAATACAAACGAGCCCACCAGCATCACCCGGCGCAGGGAGAACACCTGCACCAGCCAGGCGGTCAGAGGGATCATGACGATTTCCGCAACCAGATACGCCGTGGAAATCCACGAGCCTTCTTCAAAGGTCGCCCCCAGCGAGCCTTCGATTTCCGGCAGCGCGGCGCTGGTCACGTGCACGTTCATGCCGGCCATGAAACAGCCGAACAGCCCGCCGATCACGGCCACCCAGGCGCGAAAGGAGACGGTTTTCTCGCCAATCTCAGTCATGCGCGGCGCCCTGGGCAGCAGGACGGGTATCCACCGTCGTGATCACCGACATGCCCGGCAGGATGGGGCCGCCGTCATCGTGCTGATCGATCACGATCTTCACCGGAAAACGCTGCACGATCTTGGTGAAGTTGCCGGTGGCGTTGTCCGACGGCAGCAGCGCAAATACCGCACCCGAACCGGGCGAAAGACTCACCACATGGCCCTTGAGCTTGCGCCCTGAATAGCTGTCGACGCTGATATCCACCGTTTGCCCGGCGCGCATGTCACGCAATTGGGTTTCCTTGTAGTTGGCCACCACGTAGGCCTGCTGCAAGGGCACCACGGCCAGCAGCGGCAGGCCCGGCGCGACATATTGGCGGGTGCGCACCTTGCGCTGCCCCACTACCCCGTCGATCGGCGAGCGGATCAAGGTGTCTTCGAGCGCATGGGTCGCCAGTTTCAACTGGGCCTCGGCCTGGTCGCGCCGGGCTATCTGCTGCTGCAGCGAGGCATCGGCCAATTGGCGGCGGGTAGTGGCGACATTCAGCCGGGTTTCCTGCTGGCGCTGCATCGCCCGGGCAATGTCCACCGCGGCGCTGGCCTGGGTGTAACTGGCCGCGGCGCTTTCCAGGCGCTGGGCGCTGGCGGCGTGCTCGCGGACCAGGCCTTCATAGCGATGTTGATCCAGACTGGCGCGGCGCAACTCCGCCCCCACGCTGCGGGTATGCGCCTCGGCCTGGGCGACGCCGGCCTTTTGCTGTGCGATCAGGCTGTCGGTAACGTGCAGGTTGGCCTGCTCGGCCGCAATCGAGGCTTGTGCTTGCGCCAACTCCGCACGGGCTTGGGCCAAGCGCGCCTGATAGTCACGGTCCTCGATGCGCACCAGCACATCCCCGGCCTTGACGGGCTGGTCATCCTCCACCAACACCTGGGCTACGTACCCGGACACCCTGGGGCTGATGGGGATCCAGTCGGCACGCACGTAGGCGTCGTCAGTCTGTTCCAGGTAACGCCCAACGGTCATCCAATACACGCCGAACGCCACCGCTGCGATCAACAACGCAGCGCCACCGAGCAGGATCAGGTTGCGTTTGCGGCGTTGCTTGCGGGCGTGCATGAGCTGCTCGAGCACATGCTCCTGCTCATCCTGCACAGCGGTTTTTTCATCAACAGCGATATTCATGGCTGGGTACCGGAAAAATGGGCGGAAGCGTGGGTGAGTGCAGCGGCCGGAGCCTGGGCGGAAGCGGATTGCCAACCGCCCCCCAGGGCGCGAAACAGGCTGATCTGGCGCTGCAGCAATTGGCCATCGGCATCGGCGCGCGTGGCTTGCAGGCGGATCAGCTCACGCTCGCTGTCTAGCACATCGAGAAAGTCGATGGAGCCGGCGTTGTAGTTGAACTGCGCCAGCTTGTAGGCATGCCGACTGCTATCCAGTGCCTGACTCAAGGCGGCGTGGCGCTGGCGCTCGCCGTCGTACAGCGCCAGGGCCTGGCGTACGTCCTTGAGCGCCCTGAGCACGCTGTTTTCGAATTGCGCGACTTCCACCTGCTCGAGCGCGCGCGCCTGGTTGACCCGCGCACGGTTGGCACGCCAGTTGGGGAACTGCCAGGTAATCAGCGGACCGATGCCAAACATCACCGCGCTGCTGTCCCCCAGTTCATGGGACTTGCTGGCCGAGGAAGACACGGAGGCGCCAAAAGTCACCTTCGGATACAGGTCGGCCTGGACGATATCCACTTGCAAGGTGGCGGCTCGCAATGCTCGCTCGGCCTGACGGATATCAGGGCGGCGCGCCAGTAATTGCCAGCCATCGCCCACCGGCAGCGCGGCACTGAGTTGCGGTACCACTTCGCACGTCGCCGCGCCTGAACCCTGCTCCAGGTCAGCCACGCCGGTCAGCATCGCCAGTTCATACAACGCCGACTCGCGGCGCGCCTCCAGCATCGGCAACAGGGCCAGGGTTTCGCCCTGCAGGGCCTGCATGCGGCTGTATTCAAGGTCTGTCACCACGCCGGCCTGACGCTGGCGATCGGTCAGCGCCAGGCTGCGCCCGACCACTTCCAGTGAATGGCGCTGCACTTTGGCGCGCGCGCCCAGGGCGCAGGCATTCACGTAGGCGCGGGTGGTTTGCGCGGCGACGGTGATGCGCAGCAAGTCCTCGGCGTCCTGAGCCGCCGCCGCTTGCACCTGCGCCCGCTCAATGCTGCGCTGGACCTGGCCCCACACATCCACTTGGTAAGCCAATTCGAAACCAGGGTTGAAGGCCCACTGCGACGGTGCGTGGCTGTCGGTAGCCTTGGCCAGGGTCTGATCGTCGGCAGTCTTGCCGTAGACGGCGCCCAGTGACGCCTGGGTGGACGGCCAACGCTCGGCGTCGGCCTGCATGATGCCGGCCAGCATCGACTGCACATGGGCCTGCGCCGCCGCCAGGTCGCGGTTGTGTTCCAGCGCTTGCTGCACCAGCGCGTCGAGCTTGGGGTCGTTGTACAACTGCCACCAACGGTCGGGCAAAACCTGGGCCGACACACCCTGCGGCAGGCGGCTCAAGGCATCGATGCGCGGCGGGTGCGGTTGCGCCGGCACATGGGTGACCCAGGAAGAACATCCTGCCAACCAGACGACAGCCACGCCCAGGAGCGAAAGACGGCAGTGCCGCGTGGAAAATGAAGGCGAACCCATCGCAGAAATCCAGAGTGCTGAGTAGAGACGCAGGTTAAGAGAGCACCGTGCTGCGCATCTCCCGAGTTCCAGACAACCATCGTTTCGATTGGGACAACTTGGCTGCGCAGCCGGATCCAGAGCGCCCGCCGTCCAGGCGCACGTACGCATGGCCCTGCGCAAAGGCGGGCCATGTCCAGTTGGTGGGGGGTAGCGCGGGGTCGATCAGACCAAACGGCAGTTGCTGGGTGTGTAGCCCATGGTGCGTTTGAACATTGCCGTGAAAGCGCTGGGGCTTTGGTAGCCATGCTCAAGCGCCACTTCCAGAATGGACACGCCGCAGGCCAGGCGCTGCATGCTCAGCAGCAGTCGCGTGCGCTTGCGCCACTCGCCATAACTCATGCCCAACTCTTTCTGGAACAGCCGAGCCAGGGTGCGCGAACTCATATTGAGTTGCACCGCCCAGCTCTCCAGTTTCGATTCCTGGGACGGGTTGTCGATAAAGTCGGCACACAGCGACTTGAGCCGCGGCTCGTCTGGAATCGGCACATGCGCCAATACTTTCTGTGCCCTGTCGAGTTCAGAGAAGATCAGGTCGACAATCTGCCTGTGACGCACCACCACCGGCTCGCTGTCAGGTGTTTCGGCGGCGGTGATGATCAACTCACGCAGCAGTGGCGACACACGGATGACATGGCACTCCTCCGTCAAGGCGCGGTGGGCGCCGGGGCTGATCAGCAACGTGCGCATGCGCACCTCGCCCGTCATGCGGATCTGGTGCTCCTGCCCGGAGGGGACCCACAGCGCATGCCCGGACGGCACCACCCAAGTGGTGCCGACGACCGATACCAGCATGACGCCGTTGATGGCGTAGACCAACTGGCCTTCGTCGTGTCGATGCGAGGCAACGATATCGCCGTGACCATAGTTACCGGTAAGCGCCGCCAATGCGGTATGGGCATTCATCTCAGGAAGGCACCGCAGCACTCGCCACGCTGAGCAGGCCCAGACGCGATGCGCGATTGACGGCACTCGTCACCGCCTTGAGGGACGCCAGCAAGATGCTGCCATCGCGGGCGGCACCGAACAGCAACTGGTTGTTCACGCGGATCTCCACATAAGCCAGTGCTTCAGCCTGGGCACCGTCACGGGTGGCATGTTCGTGGTAATCGGCGATGTCGAAGTGGATGCCGCGCTGCGCGAATGCGTCGACCAGCGCCGCCAGCGGGCCGTTACCTTCACCGCTCAGTTCAAGGGGGCTCGCGCCGCCGATCAGCGTGCCTTCCAGATAAGTCACGTTGCCCTCGCTGACCAGTTTGGGCTGCAACAAGATGTAAGGCTTGCCTTGGTCAAGGTAGTGCCGGGTAAAGCAGGCCAGGATCATCTCGCCACTGACTTCCTGACCGGAGGCATCGGCTTCCTGCTGCACCAGGCTGCTGAATTCCATCTGCAGGCGCCGCGGCATCACGATGCCATGTTGTTCCAGCAGATACGCCACGCCACCTTTGCCCGACTGGCTGTTGACGCGAATCACCGCTTCATAGCTGCGCCCCATGTCGGCGGGATCGATCGGCAAGTAGGGCACTTCCCACAGCCCATCGGGATTGGCCTGGCGGGCCGCGAAGCCTTTTTTGATCGCAT
Source organism: Pseudomonas sp. R4-34-07 (assembly GCF_003852375.1). NCBI lineage: Bacteria > Pseudomonadati > Pseudomonadota > Gammaproteobacteria > Pseudomonadales > Pseudomonadaceae > Pseudomonas > Pseudomonas sp. R4-34-07. The sequence goes on from NZ_CP027760.1 coordinate 4,624,516, forward strand.
CCTGGTGCGAGCCCGAAAACGCCGTGAACACCAGCTCCCCGGCGTAGGGATGGCGCGGGTGCGTGGGCAGTTGGTTGCAGAACTCGACTTCACGCTGCACGTGGATGATGTCCGAGAAATCCAGTTGCGGGTCGATGCCGCTGGTGTAGAGGTTCATTGCCAGCGTCAGGATATCCACATTGCCGGTTCGCTCACCGTTGCCGAACAACGTGCCCTCGACCCGCTCGGCTCCGGCCAGGCAAGCCTGTTCGGCGGTAGCGACCCCGGTACCGCGATCATTATGCGGGTGGACACTGATGACTACGCTGTCGCGCCGACTGAAATGGCGGCAGAACCACTCGATCTGATCGGCGAAGACATTGGCCGTGGAGACCTCCACCGTGGTGGGCAGATTCAGGATCATTTTGTTCGACGGGGTCGGGCCGAAAGCATCGGTCACCGCTTCGCAGACCTCCAACGCAAAGTCCAGTTCGGTGAAGCAGAAGGTTTCAGGGGAATACTGGAACGTCCACTGCGTATCTGGATTGTTGTCCATGTGGCGCTTGATCTCATGCGTTGCCTGGGTGGCAATGTCGATGCAACCGGCCCGGTCCACGCCGAACACCACCTCCCGGAACACCGGCGCGGTGGCGTTGTACACATGCACGATCGCGCGCGGGGCGCCTTTCAAGGCTTCAAACGTGCGCTCGATCAAATGGCTGCGCGCCTGCGTCATCACTTGGATAGTCACATCGTCGGGAATCGCGCCACTGTCGATCAATTCACGCACGTAATCGAAATCGGTCTGGGAAGCGGCAGGAAAGCCTACCTCGATCTCCTTGAACCCCACCTTGACCAGCAGCTCGAAGAAACGGCGCTTGCGCTCGGCATTCATGGGTTCGATCAATGCCTGGTTGCCGTCACGCATGTCGACACTGCACCAGGTTGGCGCTGCAGCCTGCATGACACTTGGCCATTGGCGGTCCGGGAGGTCCACGGTAGTGAAATGGCGGTATTTGCTGGAAGGGTCCTTGAGCATCATGTCGCTTCTCCTTTTAGAACTGATCGTCGGTAGCACAGACAGCCTCGCTGAACGCACCCGACATTGGATCCAATACTAAACATAGAGAGCTTGACATGAATTGCGTATTTGGCGCGACAACGTGAAAGAAATTACATAAAAAATCAGAAATTGAAAAAATAGTGGTGATTTCTTTCAATATATGAATTTATAGGGCAATAAACCTTTAAGAGCAGGGTTTAGACGATGATCGAAATTGAGCGCGACGGGGCGCAGAAAAGAGCAAAAAGGCTACTGAGGGGGATAGGTGATGGCGGTTGAGCCGTTCGCTGAGAGGTAGCGACTATGTACGTGGCGCATAGAGCGCATGTTCAGCATATTTCAGGCAAAAAAAAACCCGGAAATCCTCACTTGCGTGGGCCTTCCGGATTTTCTAAACCGCCAAAAATGGTGGGTCGTGTGGGATTCGAACCTACGACCAATTGGTTAAAAGCCAACTGCTCTACCAACTGAGCTAACGACCCGCTGTGTGGTGGCGCGTATAATACTGATTTCTAAGGATTATTCAACACCTTATTTGAAAATAATTCAAAATTATACGCAGGGGTCATATTTCGGCGGGTTGAACGCCGCGCATCAGCGCCTGATCAGGCGTATCAACGCCCCGGCTCGTCGTTCCACAGGTATTTGTGCAACTGCAATTGCAGGCGCACCGGCAGGTTGTCCGCGACCACCCAATCCGCCAGCTCACGGGCGTTCAGGTCGTGATGGCTTGGGGAGAACAGCACCTCGCCTGCACGACGCTCGAGGCCATACTGGATCAGCTTGGACGTCGCCCAGTCATAATCGTCTCGAGAACAGATGACGAACTTGACCTGATCGTTGGCCGTCAGCAAGTCGATGTTCTCGTAGCGGTTGCGGTGAGCTTCTTTGGAATCGGGGGTCTTGAGGTCGACCACTCGGCTCACACGCGGGTCTACCGCGGAGATGTCCAAGGCGCCGCTGGTTTCCAGCGAAACCTCGTATCCGGCGTCACACAGCTGCTTGAGCAAAGGAATGGCATTGGGCTGCGCCAACGGCTCGCCGCCTGTTACACAGACGTAGCGCGGTCGGTAGCCGGCAACCTGCTCCAGAATGTCGTCCAGGGTGCGCACAGTGCCGCCGCTGAAGGCATAAGCGCTGTCACAGTATTGGCAACGCAAGGGGCAGCCGGTGAGTCGTACAAATACGGTAGGCAGCCCTGCGGTGCGCGTTTCACCCTGTAATGAGTAAAAAACTTCGGTAATACGTAATGTGTCTTGCATAGTCGCCACGGGCGTAACAGCTGAACAGGCTGTCCGCCTCCGTCAGGCACTTCAAGGGATTGCGCCAACGCGTCAACCCCAGGAAGCGTGTGTCATAAAAGGGCGTGGATTCTAACGAAAAAACCCGCGCCAGGCGCGGGTTTCTTCTAAACGGACTGCATTGCTTACAAGCGTTGCAGATCCCGTTGGGCCAACTGCGCAGCGGAAGTACCCGGATACTGGGCGACGACCTGCTGCAGAATGCCTTTGACCTTGTCGGCATGGCCAAGACGGCGTTCCACGTCAGCGAGTTTGTACAGCGAGTCCGGTACCTTGGCGTGCTTGGGGTACAGCTGGCTGACCTTGGCAAACGCCTGGCCTGCCCCCTGCAAATCACCCTTTGCCAGGTTGACCTCACCCAACCAGTACTGGGCATTGCCCGCGTATTGGCTGTTGGGGTACTTGCGCAGGAATGCGGTAAACGCCTGGCTGGCCTTATCGAAGTCCTTGGCCTTGATCAGGTCGAAGGCTGCATCGTAATACAGTTTTTCCTTCGCCGGATCGCCCGGTTCACTGCTGGCGGCCGGGGCCTGGCTGGCTGCCGCGGCCCCCGCTGCTGCGCCACCGGCGGCAGCACTGGGCGTGCCACCGGTAGAAGAATTATCAGGAGTAGCGGCAGGTGCAACACCGGCTCCAATACGTCGATCAAGATCCTGGTAACGCTCCAGGCCTTCTTGCTTAAGCTGGTTCACTTGATTCTGCAGAACTTCAATGGCGCCTTGTTGCTGGGCCAATTGATCCTGCATGCGTTGCAGCTGGTTGAACAGTTCGCCCTGTGCCGAAGGCGCGGCCGTAGCCGCCCCCCCAGCATAGGCGCCGTTCGTGCCATAACCCGCTGGCGGATAACTGCTGCCGCTATTGTTATAGCCAGAGTTGCTATCCGTTACAGGAACCGCAGCCCACACCGCAAGCGGTGCGAGGCTGAAAGCCAATACAGTTAGAGCACGACGGCACGTTCGCATGACGAATTACTTACGCAGTTCGACGCGACGGTTCTGAGCCCACGACTGTTCGTCGTTGCCAGTTGCAACTGGACGCTCTTTACCGTAGGAAACCAGTTCCAGTTGGCCTGGAGCAACACCTTGCAGTACCAGGTAGCGTTGAACGGCTTTCGCACGACGCTCGCCCAGTGCCATGTTGTACTCACGAGTACCACGGGCGTCAGTGTTACCTTCCAGAACAACGCGAGCGCCGTTAGCTTTCAGGTCCTTGGCGTGAACGTCCAGAGCGCGCATGGCTTCTGGCTTCAGGTCCGAACTGTCGTATTCGAAGTAGAAAGTGGTGATCGCGCGCAGAGCAGCTTCTTCGCTCAGGGAGCCGTCGACTGCACCAGTGTTAGCGCCGTAACCAGCGTTTGGATCAACAGCTGCGCCTTCACCGGCATTGTCGCCGCCTTTAGAGGAGCAACCAACGGCTACGGACAGAGCCAGAGCCAGAGCAGCAAACTTACCAAACTTCAGCATTTCCATCGTGAAACTCCTAATGAACCCCAGTGTGTTAAGTACTTCTTTTTGTAGCGCCGCGTCAGTTCAGGTAAGGGGACCAGGATGGTTCTCTGACTTCGCCTTGTGCGGTAGGAAGCGGGAGCCTTACGCGTCCATTAATGGACACGAGCATCAAGACTCCCCGGCCCTGCTGGCGGGTGGCGTAGATTACCATGGTGCCGTTGGGCGCAACAGTGGCTGACTCATCAAGGTTGGTATCTGTAAGGATTTTTACGGTTCCGCGCTGCAAATCCTGGGCCGCAACCCGGAAATTAGTGAAACCATCCTGACGGTGAATCATTACCAACGTCTTTTCATCGGCCGAAAGCTTGGGGTTGGCGTTGTAGTTACCAATAAAGGTCACGCGTTCCGCGCCACCACCACCCACGCTGGCTTTATAGATTTGAGGCTTGCCGCCACGGTCGGAGGTGAAGTAGATGGTCGAGCCATCCTTACCCCAGAACGGTTCGGTGTTGATGCCAGGGCCGCTGGTCACGCGAGTGAGCTGGCGCGAAGCCATGTTCATCACGTAGATGTCCGGGTTACCGTCCTTGGACAGCACGAATGCCAGGCGCGAACCATCCGGCGACCAGGCTGGCGCACCGTTGAGGCCTTCGAAGTTGGTGATCTGCTCACGACGGCCAGTATCGATGTGCTGGACGAAGATACGCGGACGCTTCTGTTCGAACGACACATAGGCAATACGCTTGCCGTCCGGCGCAAAACGCGGCGACAGGATTGGCTCGCGCGACTGCAACAGGGTCACGGCGCGTGCACCGTCATAGTCGGAGCGCTGCAGGGTGTAACGCGTGTTGTCTACGGAAAAACGCTCGGCGGTCACGTAGAGCATGCGTGTGGAGAACGCACCCTTGATACCGGTGAGCTTTTCAAACGACTGGTCCGAAATGTAGTGGGCCATGTCACGCAGTTGCTCGGCGGTGCCCGAAACGTTGCCGGTCAGGACCTGCTGTTCGGTGGCCACGTTGAACAACGTGTACTGGATCTGCAGGCGACCGCCGGCCGGTGTGATGCTGCCGACCATCAGGTACTGCGCGCCCACGGCCTTCCAGTCGCGGAAGATGACTTCGCTGGCCTGGGTCGGCTGGCTGATCATGTTGCCTTTCGGAATCGGTGCGTAGTAGCCGGAGTTGCGCAGGTCGTCGCTGACGATCTGGGCCATGTCGTCCGGCAGCACGCTGCCGCCCTGCCAGCCGAACGGCACTACCGCGATCGGGGTGGCCCGATCGCTGCCGCTGGTAACCAGGATGTTCTTTTCATCCGCCGCCGCTATCCCTGCCATGCAGCAAATAACGACAAGCATTCCTCGAAGAAGGTTTCTCACAAGGCTAGATCCTCAGGTGTGAATGTCATCTTGAATGAACGATAGGGAGCGAAGTCGCTTGGTTTCATTCCCTGCATCTCGGTCAACCGGCCAATATTCTTGACTGCGGCAACCGCCGAACTGTCGAACGAACCGTCACCACTGGACTTGGCCACGCTGACCGAAGTCACCGTGCCGTCCGGCAACATGCCGATCTGCAGCACTACTGTCATGCCTTTACGTGCCGAAGGTGGACGTGTCCAGCCTTCCGCTGCCCGAGCCCGGATCAGGTCGTCGAAACTGCCCGCGACTTCATCGCCACGCTCATCGGCCAAGGCTTGCTGACGCTGCGGCGTGTCGGAAAGCAAATCTGCCAGGGCCTGGGCCTTTTTCTCTTCGGCGGATTTACGGGCTGCTTCCTGGGCCTTTTTCTTGGAGGCGTCGGCGGCAGCTTTCTTCTTCGCTTCGTCGGCGACTTTCTTTTTCGCCTCGTCTGCTTCAGCTTTTTTCTTGGCGTCTTCGGCGGCTTTCTTCTTCGCGTCTTCGACGATCTTTTTCTTGGCTTCTTCAGCGGCCTTTTTCTTGGCCTCTTCCTCGGCAGCTTTCTTGGCTTCTTCTTCGGATTTCTTCTTGGCTATATCAGCCAATTGTTTCTCTTCGGCCTTTTTGGCTTCGGCAGCTTTCTCGGACTTCTTGGCTTCATCAGCCTTTTTCGCCTCGTCAGCTTTCTTGGCTTCGTCAGCCTTTTTCGATTCCTCGGCCTTTTGAGCCGCCTCTTCTTTCTTTTGTTCCGCAGCAGCCTTCACCGCTTCCTGCTCGACCTTCTTCTGTTCCATCTGCTCGACTTCGGTCTGGCGCGCAGCCGACTTCTGGGCCTCACCCGCAATCTTCTGATTGGTCTGGGTGGTGGCCTGACTTTTCGATTTCAGCTGATACAGGGTCGCCTGCACGATCGGCTTGGCTGGCGGCAGGTCCGGGGTCATGGCAAAGCTGACGAACAGCATGCCGAACACCAGGATGTGCAGGGCAATTGCCCACACGCCAGGCCAGAAGTAGCTTTCCGAGGCGGACGGCTCTCGCTGTTGCTGCATCAGGGCGCCTCGGTAATCAAGCCAACGTTACCGACGCCGGCCTTCTGCAGCCCGCCCATGGCGCCCATGACGGAGCCATAGTCGACCGACTTGTCACCGCGAATGAACACCTGGGTGTGCTTGCCGCCTTCGTTGCCGGAGCGAATGATCTTGGTCACGGCGTCAGTCATCGCCGGCAAGGTCAGGGCCTTGTCCTGCTGCTTCTGCGTGTCGACTTCGCTGCCAAGGTTCCAGTAGTAGGTCTTGTCAGCCTTGATCGAAATGGTCAGGACCTGAGTGTTGTTGTCTTGCGGCAGGGCTTCACTGGAAACCTTGGGCAGATCAACCTTCACGCCCTGGTTGAGCATCGGCGCGGTCACCATGAAGATCACCAGCAGCACCAGCATCACGTCGATGTAGGGCACTACGTTCATCTCGGCGACCGGCTTGCGCTTTTTGCGAGCTCGAGCGATTAAAGCCATTGGGAATTACCTGCTTATTCTTCGCTGGTGTGCACTTTACGGTGCAGGATCGCCTGGAATTCATCGGCGAAGGTGTAGTAACGGCTGATCAACGTTTCGCTGGTGGCGGCAAAACGGTTGTAGGCAATTACTGCGGGGATAGCGGCGAACAGGCCGATCGCGGTGGCGATCAGGGCTTCGGCGATGCCCGGGGCCACGGTGGCCAGGGTCGCTTGCTGGGCCTGGGCCAGGCCACGGAAGGAGTTCATGATGCCCCATACGGTACCGAACAGGCCGATGTACGGGCTGACGGAACCCACAGTCGCCAGGAACGGCAGGCTCTGCTCCAGTTTCTCTTCTTCGCGGGAGATGGCGACGCGCATGGCCCGGGCCACCCCTTCCATCACCGCTTCCGGGTCAACGCCCGGTTGCTGGCGCAGGCGCGAGAACTCCTTGAAGCCGGCGCGGAAGATTTGCTCGACGCCCGAATCCGGGTCCGGATTGCTGCCGGCCTGGCGATACAGCTTGGACAGGTCGATACCCGACCAGAAGCGCTCTTCGAAGCTCTCCAGGGCACGTCGACCGGCACGCAGCAGGTTGCTGCGCTGAAAAATCATGACCCAAGAGGTAACCGATGCGGCTACCAGGGTCAGCATGACCAGTTGCACCACGACACTGGCATTGCTGACCAGGCTCCACATGGAGGAATGGTCGACGACGGTAGGTTCCACGCTAAATCTCCTGCTTTGATTGTTTACCCGCGCCGCTCACGGCGGCAAAGGCCGCACGTAGAGTTTCGGGAATGGCCCGAGGTTTCAAACTGTTGGTGCGTACACACGCCACCAGGAACTGCCCCTCACAGAGCAGCGTTGCATCCGTAGCCCGCCTGACCTGCTGCTTGAATCGCAGGCTGGCACGGTTCAATTCGATGACTTCAGCGCTGACCAGCAGTTCATCGTCCAGCCGCGCCGGTGCGTGGTAACGCGCCTCGCTGGAATGCACGACGAATAACAGGTCCTCCCCTGCCAGCAAGGATTGGGCAAAGCCCAGCTCCCGTAGCCGCTCGGTTCGAGCCCGCTCCATGAATTTCAGGTAATTGACGTAATAAACGATGCCGCCGGCATCAGTGTCCTCGTAATAAACGCGACAGCGATGTGCGAACGACTGATCCCCGTTTTGCGCGCGCATACTCTAGTGCTTACTCCTCAGGTTGCCAATCCGGCTGGACAACTGTTTTTTCAATACCTGAACACATTTCCATTGCCTGAATGACGACGCCAGACACTGGGACAGCACAAACTTCAGATAAATCACCCCACATGACAAATACCCTGCAGGAGCGAGCTTGCTTGCAAAGCCCCTGAGCGCGCCGCGTACAACCAGACACACTGCGTCAGTGTTGAGGTTTTTCGCGAGTAAGCTCGCTCCTACAATTTTTTAATCGTCCACTGCATCGAGAAATTCGTCTACCACGGGCATCTCTCCCAATCGTGACGGAATGTTTAGCCCGAAGTGCAGATAGGCGTGACGCGTTACCACCCTGCCCCGTGGCGTGCGCATGATGTAGCCCTGCTGGATCAGGTAGGGTTCCAGCACATCCTCAATGGTATGCCGCTCTTCACTGATGGCGGCGGCCAGGCTGTCCACGCCCACCGGGCCACCGTCGAATTTCTCGATCATGGTCAGCAGCAAGCGCCGATCCTGGTGATCGAAGCCATGTTCATCCACATCCAGCAGGTTCAACGCCAGGTCCGCGACCGCCTTGGTGATATGCCCCTTGGCCCGTACCTCGGCAAAATCGCGTACGCGGCGCAGCAAACGGTTGGCGATCCGCGGCGTACCCCGCGCGCGCCGGGCGATTTCGAATGCGCCTTCAGGGTCCAGCGGCAAGCCGAGGATACTCGCCGAACGGCTGACGATCGTCGCAAGGTCGGCGGTGCTATAGAACTCAAGACGTTGAACGATACCGAAACGGTCTCGCAGCGGGTTGGTCAGCATGCCGGCACGGGTCGTCGCGCCGACCAGGGTGAACGGTGGCAGATCGAGTTTGATCGAGCGGGCTGCCGGGCCTTCGCCGATCATGATGTCGAGCTGGAAGTCCTCCATCGCCGGGTACAGCACTTCTTCGACGATGGGCGACAGCCGGTGGATCTCGTCGATAAACAGCACGTCGTGAGGCTCGAGATTGGTCAGCAGCGCGGCCAGGTCGCCGGGGCGCTCCAGCACCGGGCCGGAGGTGGACTTGATCGACACGCCCATTTCCTGGGCAATGATATTGGCCAGGGTGGTTTTACCCAGGCCAGGCGGGCCGAAGATCAGTGTGTGATCCAGCGACTCGCTGCGCCCGCGCGCGGCCTGGATGAACAGTTCCATCTGCTCGCGCACGGTAGGCTGGCCGATGTAGTCGGCCAGGCTCAAGGGGCGGATGGCGCGGTCCTGGACTTCTTCACGGTCGCGCGGGCCGGTGGCCGCGATCAGACGATCAGCTTCAATCACTTAAATCATTCCCTTCAGGGCTCGGCGGATCATGTCTTCGCTGCTCAGGTTCTTGTCCTTGATGGCCGACACCGCTTTGCTGGCCTCCTGCGGCTTGTAGCCCAGGGAGATCAACGCACTGACAGCATCGCTTTCGGCACTGGCAACCTGAGTCGCCGGCATATCCGGCTGATTGGGCACCAGGGCGAACATGCTCGGCACCACTTCCCAGGCCTTGAAACGGTCCTTGAGTTCCACCAGCAGGCGCTCGGCGGTTTTCTTGCCGACACCGGGCACCTTGGTCAGCGCCGAGGTGTCCTGGGCCGAAACGGCACGCACCAGCTCATCCACTTCCAGGCTCGACATCAACGCCAGGGCCAGCTTGGGCCCGACGCCGTTGAGGCGAATCAGTTCGCGAAAGAAGTCACGGTCGCGCTTGCCAATGAAACCATAGAGCAGTTGCGCGTCCTCTCGCACGACTAAATGCGTGTGCAAAGTTATCGGCTCGCCGACCGACGGCAAGCGGTACAAGGTGGTCATGGGCACTTCAAGCTCATACCCCAATCCATTCACATCCAGAATCAGGTGCGGCGGCTGTTTCTCAGCCAGGGTGCCGCGCAAGCGTCCAATCACGGTTCAGATCCTTAAAGCTTGGGGTCAGAACAGGCCTGACCGGAAATAACGATTGCGCTGATGCTATCAGAGACGCAGGCGTCCGCCACGACTGCGTGCCGCGCCCAGGCCATGAGGCAGCAGGCTGGAGCGGGTGTGGGCGTGGCAAATGGCAATGGCCAGGGCGTCGGATGCGTCGATCTGGGGTTTTGAGGTGAGCTTGAGCATGTGCATGACCATCATCTGCACCTGTTCCTTATTCGCCCCACCCGTACCGACGACGGCCTGCTTGACCTGGGTCGCGGTGTATTCGGCGATTTCCATGCCCTCCTCGGCCCCCGCCACAATGGCCGCCCCACGGGCCTGGCCGAGCTTCAACGCCGAGTCGGCATTCTTGGCCATGAAGACTTTTTCGATGCCCATGGTCACCGGGCCGTAGGTCTGGATGACTTCACGAACGCCGCGATAGACGATCTGCAGGCGCTCGGCCAACTCCCCCGCGCCGGTGCGAATGCAGCCCGAGGCTACATAAACGCAGCCACGCGGCGTGTGTTGCACCACGCCAAAACCGGTAATGCGCGAACCGGGGTCGATACCTAGGATTAAAGTCATAACGCCTGCGGGTTGGATAAACATATTTTTTGATACAGCGAAGTTCAATGTGGGAGGGGGCTTGCCCCCGATGGCAGTGGATCAGTCAGAATATTTTTGGCTGACCCACCGCTATCGGGAGCAAGCCCCCTCCCACATTTGGATCTACATCAACCTTCAGCCTAGCTGTTCGGCCACGGATTCCGGAATGTCGGCATTCGAATACACGTTTTGCACATCATCCAGATCTTCAAGCATATCCAGCAGCTTCAACACCTTTTGCGCACCGTCCAGGTCCAGTTCGGCGCTGGTGGTCGGCAGCATCACGATTTCCGCGTCAGTGCCCTTGAAACCTGCGGCCTCCAAAGCATTGCGCACCGCGTAGAAGCTGGCGAACGAGGTGAACACGTCGATGGAGGCATCTTCGTTTGTGACCACGTCGTCGGCATCTGCCTCCATCGCGGCTTCCATCAGCGCGTCTTCATCCGTGCCCGCTGCAAAGGTAATCTGCCCCTTGCGCTCGAACAGGTAGGCCACCGAACCGTCGGTACCCAGGTTGCCGCCGCACTTGCTGAACGCATGACGCACCGCAGCTGCAGTACGGTTGCGGTTATCGGTCATGCATTCGACCATCACCGCCACGCCGCCTGGCCCATAGCCTTCGTAGGTCAGCTCGACCATGTCGTCGGTGTCGGCGGCGCCGGCGCCACGGGCCACGGCGCGGTCGATGATGTCACGGCTCATGTTGGCGCCGAGCGCCTTGTCCAGCGCCAGGCGCAGGCGCGGGTTGGAGCCCGGGTCACCGCCACCCTGGCGGGCGGCGACGGTCAGCTCGCGGATCCACTTGGTGAAGATCTTGCCTTTCTTGGCATCCTGACGCTCTTTGCGGTGCTTGATGTTCGCCCACTTGGAATGGCCAGCCATAACACAACTCCGAAATTCTCTAGAAACCTTTATCTATCCCGCTCCGGGCGGACTTCTCTTTTTAAGTGCGGCCTTTGTAACGCAAAGGCGCATCCGAAGATGCGCCTTTAAGACTGCGTAAACCTCAGTGCGCTTTCACGCAGCAGCCTTACTCAGCCTTCGGCGTCTCGCGCAGACGGATGTGCAATTCGCGCAGTGCCTTGGCATCCACGACGCCCGGCGCCTGGGTCATGACGTCCGCAGCACTCTGGGTTTTCGGGAAGGCAATCACTTCACGGATCGACTGGGCACCGGTCATCAGCATCACCAGACGGTCCAGGCCGAAGGCCAGGCCACCGTGCGGCGGCGCACCGTACTTGAGCGCGTCGAGCAGGAAGCCGAACTTCTCTTCCTGTTCCGCTTCGTTGATGCCCAGCAGACGGAACACTGCTTGCTGCATTTCTTTGCGGTGAATACGGATCGAACCGCCACCCAACTCAGTGCCGTTGAGCACCATGTCGTAGGCACGGGACAACGCGCCGGCCGGGTTGGCTTCCAGCTCGGCCGGGGAGCACTTCGGCGCGGTGAACGGGTGGTGCAAGGCGCTGAAGCTGCCGTCGTCGTTCTCTTCGAACATCGGGAAGTCGACCACCCACATCGGCGCCCATTCGCAGGTCAGCAGGTTCAGGTCGTGACCCAGCTTGATCCGCAGTGCGCCCAGGGCTTCGCTGACGATCTTGGCCTTGTCGGCACCGAAGAACACGATATCGCCATCGACCGCACCGACGCGATCAAGGATCGTGTTCAGGTTGGCTTCGGGGATGTTCTTCACGATCGGCGACTGCAGGCCGTCAACGCCATTGGCGCGCTCGTTGACCTTGATGTACGCCAGGCCCTTGGCACCGTAGATGCCGACGAACTTGGTGTAGTCGTCGATCTGCTTGCGCGGCATGCTCGCGCCGCCAGGCACGCGCAGGGCGGCGATGCGGCATTTCGGGTCGTTGGCCGGGCCGCTGAACACCTTGAAGTCGACGTCCTTGAGCTGGTCGGCCACGTCGACCAGTTCCAGCGGGTTACGCAGGTCTGGCTTGTCGGAACCGTAGCGACGCATGGCCTCTTCGAAGGTCATGTGCGGGAATTCGCCGAACTCCAGGTCCAGCACTTCCTTGAACAGGTTGCGGATCATTTGTTCGGTGAGACCCATGATCTCTTTTTCATCGAGGAAGCTGGTCTCGATGTCGATCTGGGTGAATTCTGGCTGGCGGTCGGCGCGCAGGTCTTCGTCACGGAAGCACTTGGCGATCTGGTAGTAACGGTCGAAGCCGGCCACCATCAGCAGTTGCTTGAACAGCTGCGGCGATTGCGGCAAGGCGAAGAAGCTACCCGGGTGGGTACGGCTCGGTACCAGGTAGTCGCGTGCGCCTTCCGGGGTGGCGCGGGTAAGAATCGGCGTTTCCACGTCGAGGAAGCCGTTCTCGTCGAGGAAGCGGCGGATGCTGGTGGTCATGCGCGAACGCAGACGCAGCTTCTCGGCCATTTCCGGACGACGCAGGTCCAGGAAGCGATAGCGCAGGCGAGTTTCCTCGCCAACGTCGGAATATTCGTTCAGTGGGAACGGCGGGGTTTCCGACTCGTTCAGCACTTCCAGCTCATAGCCCAGCACTTCAATGCCGCCGGACGCCATGTTCTTGTTTACGGCACCAGCCGGGCGCAGGCGCACCTTGCCGGTGATCTTCACGACGTATTCGCTGCGCACGCGGTCGGCGGCGGCGAAGCTCTCGGCGCGATCCGGGTCGAACACTACCTGGGCCAGACCATCACGATCACGGATATCGAGGAAGATCACCCCGCCGTGGTCGCGGCGACGGTGAACCCATCCGCAAAGGGTGATTTCCTGACCTTCCAGGGTCTCGTTCAGTTGGCCGCAATAGTGGCTGCGCATCATGGTCGTGGTTTCACTTCTCGTAATTCGAAATTCGGTGGCAGGCGTGCCTCGTCACCGTACATTAAAGCAGGGGACGGATAATGCAGGAGCCTGCGCGTAGAGTTCAACTCAGTCTGCTTTGTCGCCGCCCGCCAGGTTCTTCTTGGCGCCGGTCTTGAAATCGGTCTCGTACCAGCCGCTGCCGCTCAGGCGGAAGCCCGGCATGGACAACATCTTTTTCAACTCAGGTGCCTGGCAGGCTGGGCAATCGACCAGCGGCGCGGCGCTGATCTTCTGAATGGCTTCCAACTGATGACCACAGGAAGCACATTGATAGTCGTACATGGGCATGGAGTTGTCTCGGCGATCAGATCGTTACTGCGCTACGCCCTGCCGATGTGCATAAAGCCCGGCATGCGCAGCAAAGCGCGGGATTATATCTGGTAAATCGAGGCAGCGCAGCCGGCTTTCTGCCCGAGGCGCGGCCCGCCGGAAGGAAGGGCCACGCCCTGCAGCCTCCATCAGAAGGGGCCAGAGGCGCTAAGGCGGTCTTTCAACAGGTGAACGACACACACCACCCGCACCAGCCCGCTGAAGTTCTTCACACCGCCATAGCGCAAATGCACTTCCCGATCGACATAGGACAACAACGCACTGACCGAGCAGGTATTGATCCTGGCCATTTCCGTCAGGATATTCCAGTAGATCTGTTCCAGCCGCAGGCAGGTGGAAAACCCGTTGAGCCGCACCGACCGCGATAATGGCTTGGCGAGCCCCATGTCGAACCCTTTCGCGAAGGGATCGACCTTTATCTTGTGAAAACCACCGGTTTCCACGCCCTTACCACATGACATACACCTGACACTCCCTTGCCAAAACAGCAGTCCATGGGTTTCTCCCATTGGACGGTCAGCCTATAAAACCGCAGGAAGCGACGAGCAGCCAGAAGACGCGGGCGCTGGGCGTCGTAGGACAACGCCAGCAAGCGCAGAGAAACCAGTGAGCGGCGCCCCGAAGACGCCGCACGGGTTCGACGGTTATTGATTTTCGAGCAGCGAACGCAGCATCCACGCGGTTTTTTCGTGGACTTGCATCCGCTGGGTCAAAAGGTCCGCAGTCGGCTCATCGCTGACCTTGTCGAGCAACGGGAAAATGCCACGCGCGGTACGGGTGACAGCCTCCTGGCCAGCCACCAGTTGCTTGATCATCTCTTCGGCGCTCGGCACACCCTCTTCTTCCTTGATCGAAGACAGGCGGGCGTAGATCGAATAGGCACCCGGTGCCGGGAAGCCCAGGGCACGGATACGCTCGGCAATGGAATCCACCGCCAGCGCCAGCTCGTTGTACTGCTCTTCGAACATCAAGTGCAGCGTACGAAACATGGGGCCCGTGACGTTCCAGTGGAAGTTGTGGGTCTTCAGGTACAGCACATAGGTATCGGACAGCAGCCGTGAAAGTCCGTCGACGATGGATTTACGATCTTCTTCACTGATACCAATATCGATTGCCATGTTTTTCCCCTTCAATTGACGAGCATTCATTGATCAGGTGCAGGATCACTCTAGCAAGAGTGCTGGCCGCGTGCAGCCCGACGCACCCAGGCAATGTGCGGCAAATTGCCCCGCACCGGTTGCGAGGGCAGCGGCCGAAGAGCCGGTCATCCTGTAAGAAAAACGCTCGAAAGGCCGCTCGAATTACCTGCACCTGTCTAGGACAAGCCTTCGACGCAAAAATGCCACCTCGATTGCAACACCCCGAAATGCTTGATTTGAGTAGGCACAGCCTTTGCTGTTAAATAGGCGGCGTGTGGCTGCCGTTCATTTCTGCGGCACGTCACATAGGCTGCTACCCGCGCACGTGCCCAACGCCTCCCATTGTTCAGAAGCGAACCGTGCCAGTCAGCTCTTCCTTGTGATCCGTCTTAACGTGAGTTAATCAAAATGTTGAAAATCGTCCACCTGCTAACGGGCGTTGCAGCGTTGCTGCTGTCCTTTATCCCGAGCCTGCAGCCTGAAAGCCTGCCCTACCTGCAACAACACGACGCTCTATACCTGGCCTTGTTCGGCCTTCTCAACCTGACCCTGGCACCGGTAATCCCCTACTGGAACAAAGGCACGCGTCATCAACTGCAAAACCTGGTCAGCGCGCTGCTGGTACTGACCGTCGTTGTTCAAACCCTTACCCTGCTGGCACCCATGCCTGAAGTGGGCGGCCACCCGGCCATCCTGCTCAGCCTGGTAATCGCTGTGGTCGCCATCGTTCTTCACCTGGCCATCAGCTTCTACCGTTCGTCCCCAGCGGCCGCGTCGCAAAACTACGACATGACCAACCGGGATACCGGGACCGTCAAGTGGTTCAACACCTCCAAAGGCTTCGGCTTTATTTCGCGCGACTCGGGTGACGATATCTTCGTCCACTTCCGAGCTATCCGCGGTGAAGGCCACCGCGTCCTGGTCGAAGGCCAGCGCGTGGAGTTCTCGGTGATGAACCGCGACAAAGGCCTGCAAGCTGAAGATGTCATCGCTGCCCTGCCGCGTCGCTGATTCCAGCCTGCGCTGCAAAAAAAACCGCGATCCGGCGTAGGCCGGATCGCGGTTTTTTATTGCACGCTCATTTAATAGTGCGGCGGCGGGGCTTCTTCTTCCGAGGTTTCGAACTGGCCGCCCATCTCTTCCTGGCGCTTGAGCAAGGCGATCATCTGCAATTGCAGGCGCTCCACCGCTTGCTGCTGGGCGACCAGAATATCATTGAGGGTTTCGATGGTGTCGTCCTGGAAAGCCAGGCGGCTTTCCAGGTCGGTGACGCGATCTTGCAGATCCATGGTTCAGTCCTGGGTAAAAATGAAGTCGGCAGGCAATAATTCACGTAATCGGCTGCGGATCGCCGCCACCTGCTCTGCGCTGTAAGGACGGGCCGGATGCTTGCCCCACACCGGCGCCGGCCATGCCACGTCATCGCGCTTGCGCACGATGACATGCACATGCAGCTGGCTGACCACGTTACCCAGCGCGCCGATGTTCATCTTATCGGCGGCCAGGCCTTCGTTCAGCAGCTGTGCGAGGGCGGTCGTTTCCTGCCACAGCGTCTGTTGCTCGGCGACATCCAGTTGAAACACTTCGCTGATACCGTCAATGCGCGGTACCAGGATGAACCAGGGATAATTCGAATCATTGGACAGCAGCAGGCGGCAGAGCGGGAAGTCCCCAATGGCCAATGTGTCTTGATGCAGGCGTTGATCTAAAGCGAACACGTGGGCACTCCGTTCGGCAGGTCAATTACAGGCGCCCAGCATACCGCCGAATGCGCGAGGCTTCACGGCGAATGCGCGAGCGGCCTGAGGCAAACCCATTCCAGGGATGCACCCTTTCGAGGCAGTCGGATGTGTGAACCACGCTAACTCGGGCTTCGAAGGGATGCACCAAAATGACCCACTTGTGCTTCAAAGGGAGTCGGCCGCTACCCACTTATGAGGGTCAATCGGTAACGTTTTGCCAAGGCGCAGGTTTTGCGCGCCACCGCACGACGGTAACACCTGAATGTCGAGCCTGAACCAGACTGCCCGAGAGGCCCGTGTTTATGCGGTTTTTACACTGCCGTAACGTTTTTCACGAAAAAATGACATTCGGTTGGCGCTTTGTGCACGCTTGTTGCATTCACCTCGCTATCGTCGGCAACGACACCTGGGTGGATGCCAGGGTTTCGCGATAAGAAACATTAGCGTTTCAATGTGTACCAGGGACGATTTCAAACTTTGAAGGCGTTTGAAAAGAACATTGAAGTTGTCAGCCTGGTTACCGTCGGGCTGTGATTTGCGACACGGAGCTAGCAATTTACGACAGCCTCGTAAAGAAGCTGAAAGGATAGTTTGGCAAGTATCGTCAACAGCGCCGGTGTGAGATAACTTTGCGCCGACACACATAAAGAAAGAGCCGCCCAGATAAAAATACAGGTGGGACGGCAGTACTCTTCTAAAACCAAAGGAGCAAATCACGATGCGCGTGATGAAGTGGAGCATGATCGCCCTGGCTGTTTCAGCAGGCACCTCGCAGTTCGCAATGGCGTCCGCCCAAGACGATTCCAAGGGCTTTGTTGAAGACAGCACGTTCAGCATCAACACTCGCGCTTTGTACTTCAGCCGCGACTTCCGCAACAACCCGTCGGGCCCGGGCTCCAAGAGCCGTGCGGAAGAAAGCGGCCTGGGCTTCAACGCCTTGTACGAGTCGGGCTTCACCCAAGGCACCATCGGTGTCGGCGTTGACGTGATCGGCCTGATGGGCCTCAAGCTTGACAGCGGCAAGGGCCGTGCCGGCACCGGTCTGTTCCCTACCGGTTCCGACGGTCGTTCGCAAGACGAGTACTCAAAAGGCGGCGGCGCGGTTAAGTTCCGCATTTCCAATACCGTGCTGAAAGTCGGTGACCAATACACCACAGCGCCTGTATTCGCCTCCGATGACAGCCGTTTGCTCCCAGAACTGCCACAAGGTATCTCGATCACCAGCAACGAGATCAAGGGCCTGAAGCTCGAAGGCGGCCATTTCACTTCCAGCGTCGCGCAGAACCAGACCTACCACGACAGCCTGGGCCTGACGAAGACCGACTTCGTCGGCGGCGTCTATGCCTTCACCCCTGAAGTCACTGGCAGCCTGTACTACGCGAAAACCGAAGACTACTTCCGCAAGTACTACAGCAACCTGAACTGGACCCACGCCCTGAGCGATGACCAGTCCTTCGCGCTGGACTTCAACATCTACGACACCAAGAGCGAAGGCGCCGGCCTGCAGCGCGCAGAGAAAGATGGCGTGACCAAGCTCGACAACCGCGCATTCAGCTTGCAGGGCGCGTACACCGTCGGCGCTCACACCTTCACCCTGGCTGCCCAGAAGGTTACCGGTGACGGCGACTACGGCTACGGCGTAGATGGCGGCGGCACTGTATTCCTGGCCAACTCCATCGCCCGTTCCGACTTCAACGCCGAAGGCGAGAAGTCGTACCAGGCACGTTACGACATCAACATGGCGACCTTCGGCGTTCCGGGCCTGAGCTTCATGACGCGTTACGTGACCGGTAGCGGCGCCAACACAGCCACCACCAGCAACGGTAAAGAGTGGGAACGCGACATCGAAGCCAAGTACGTGGTTCAGAGCGGCCCGGCTAAAAACCTCAGCCTGCGTCTGCGCCAAGCGACTTATCGTTCCGGTGATGGCGTTTACTACGGTTCGCCTTCGATCGACGAACTGCGTCTGATCGCGAACTACCCGCTGAACATCTTGTAATCACGCGAGTAATTACAACGATGACTTAAGGTTTCGACCTTGAATAAAAAGCCGCTCCCCTGTTTGCAAGGGAGCGGCTTTTTTATTGCAGTTATATGTCCAACAACGAAATAACTAGCAAGCTAAGTAACTATATGAGCCTGTCGCATTTAACCTGACCTTTCGGCCAACTTGAATGCGAGACTTTCTCACGACTTAGCAGGTGCTTCCTGCATCACGCGAATAACCCGCTGCGGAAACGGAATATCAATCCCCGCCCCTTTCAAACGGTCGCGCGCCAGTTCATTGAGCATAAACACCACATCCCAATAATCCGCCGTATTGGTCCAGCAACGCAGGGACACGGTGATGGAGCTGTCGCCCAGGGTCGATACCACTGCGACGGGCGCCGGGTCGGCCAGCACGCGCGGGTCCCTGGCCAGTTCCAGCAACACTTCACGGGCTTTCTGCAGGTCAGCCTCGTAGTCCACGCCTACGTCAAACACCACCTTGCGGGTCGGCTGGCGGTTGGTGTTGGTGATGATGCCGTTGGACAGGATGCCGTTCGGTACGATCACCGTCTTGTTGTCGCCGGTACGCAGCACCGTGTGGAAAATCTGGATACTGTCGACGGTACCCGAGGTGCCTTGGGCTTCGATCCAGTCACCGATGCGAAACGGACGGAACAACAGGATCAGCACGCCGCCGGCGAAGTTGGCCAGGCTGCCCTGCAAGGCCAGGCCGATCGCCAGGGTAGCGGCACCGATGGCGGCGACGAACGAGGTGGTCGCCACGCCGATCATCGAGGCCACGCTGACGATCAACATGACTTTCAGCGCAATGTTCGCAAGGCTGGTGATGAAGTGCTGCAGCGCCAGGTCGGCGTTACGCACGGCCAGCAAGCGCCCCACTCGGTGGGTAAAGACGTTGATCAGCCACCAACCGATGGCCAGGGTGATAACGGCCAGCAGTACCCGGCTGCCGTATTCCATGATCATCGGGATCCAGGACTGCGAGGTCTTGATCAAGTGATCCACTTCAGCGTTCAAATCCATCTATCTTCTCCTGTTGTGCGGATATGCGGCTTCATTGACTGCCTGAAAACGCAAATGAGCCCCGTAGGGCTCAATTGTAGGCATTGTTGCTGCGGCGTGGGACGTCGAAAACGGCCACAGGTTCCGCAAGGTGCCATCAGTCGCGGAAGTTGTTGAACTGCAGCGGCATGTCGAAGGTCTTGGCGCGCAGGGCCGCGATTGCCTCTTGCAGGTCATCACGCTTCTTGCCGGTGACACGCACCTGTTCACCCTGGATGGCCGCCTGGACTTTCAGCTTGGCATCCTTGATGTGCGCGACGATCTTCTTGGCCAGTTCCTTGTCGATGCCTTCCTTGAGCACGGCTTCCTGCTTCATCAGCTTGCCGGAAGCGTAGGCGTCCTTGACTTCAAGGCACTGCACGTCGATCTTGCGCTTGACCAGGGCCAGCTTGAGGATCTCGATCATCGCTTCCAGCTGGAAATCGGCTTCAGCGGTCAGGTTGACGGTCAGTTCCTTTTCCTTGAATTCGAAGCTGCCCTTGCCTTTCAAGTCATAGCGACGGTCCAGTTCCTTGACGGCGTTCTCGACGGCGTTGGTGACTTCGTGTTTGTCCAGTTCGGATACCACGTCGAACGAAGGCATGTCATTTCTCCAATATAAGGGGCGGGCTCAGTAGAGATGGAGCGCGCCCGAGCTAAAATGCCGGGGCATTATAGCGGTTCTTTCGCCGCGTTCACCGCTGGCGACCTTACGGAGCACACACTGATGTCGACCACCTGGCATATTCTCGGCGCCGGTAGCCTGGGTACCCTCTGGGCCACGCGACTGGCGCGCGCAGGCGTGCCGGTGCGGCTGATCCTGCGCGATCAGGCGCGCCTGGCCAGCTATGCGTCGAGCAACGGCCTGACCCTGGTTGAGCAAGGCGTTGCGCACACCTACCCGGTAATCGGCGAAACACCCGACAGCCCGGAGCCGATCCAGCGCCTGTTAGTGGCGTGCAAAGCCTACGACGCCCAAAGTGCCGTCGCACAGTTACAGCATCGCCTGGCGCCGGACGCGGAACTGATCCTGCTGCAAAACGGCCTCGGCAGCCAGGATGCGGTGGCCGCCCAGTTGCCACAGGCGCGCTGCATCTTTGCCTCCAGCACCGAAGGCGCGTTTCGCGAGGACGAATGGCGTGTGGTGTTTGCCGGCCATGGCTACACCTGGCTGGGGGATGCGGCTCATCCTACCGCGCCGGTGTGGCTGGACGACTTGCAGGCCGCCGCCATCCCCCATGAATGGAGCATCGATATCCTCACACGGCTGTGGCGCAAGCTGGCCCTCAATTGCGCGATCAATCCGTTGACCGTGCTCTATCAGTGCCGCAACGGCGGCCTGCAGGCCCACCAATGTGAAGTCGCCACCCTGTGCGCGGAATTGAGCGAATTGCTGGAGTGCTGCGGCCAGCCTGCGGCTGCGCAAGATTTGCACAGTGAAGTGCAACGGGTGATCCAGGCCACTGCGGCCAACTATTCCTCCATGTACCAGGACGTGGCCAACGCACGGCGTACCGAAATCAGCTACCTGCTGGGCTACGCGTGCCAGGCGGCGGCCCGCCATCAACGGGTACTGCCGCATCTGCAGCAGCTGCAAACGCGCTTGGTCGAGCAGTTGGTTGCACGCGGATTGCCCAGCGACTGAGGCACGCGCTACCCTGCCATATGTCTATTGCCTGCGAAGAACCTGATGCCACTGCGCCAGCGTCTTGAAAACCTACCGGTGGGGCAGAAACTGCTGGCCGCCCTGCTGGTACTGCTGACCACCGTGTTGCTGGTGGCCAACCTGACCTTTATCAGCGCCGCCTACTGGATCTCCCAGGAAAGCATGGCGCCCCAGGCCTTGCAGGCCATCGGTCGGCTGGTGTCCAACCCGGCACTCGCGGCCGAAGCCCTGCAATCCCCGGCCAAGGCCAACGCACTGCTCAATGAGCTGACCAGCTATTCACCGCTGCGCGCCGCCGCCTTGTACGACGGCGAAGGCAATCGCCTGGCGCAGATGCAACACGGCGACCGCCTGCACCTGCCCGACAACTACCGGCATATCGAGGCCTGGCGCCTCACCGAGTTTCGCAGCAACCAGGTCATCACCCTGCCCCGCACCGACCAGCCTTCGGGGCATTTGCTGCTGGTGGCCAGCAGCGAGCTCCCGGTGGCGTTCTATACCGGCACCCTCACCGCAAGCCTGGGCATCCTGATTTTCAGCGTGTTGCTGTGGCTGGTCATCGCCCGGCAGATCAAACGCCTGATCACGCGGCCGATCCATGAACTCGAAGAACTGTCGCGCCAGGTGACGCGCGAAGAGAACTACGCCCTGCGCGCAGGCCCCGGCAACCATGATGAAATCGGCAGCCTGGCGGAAGCGTTCAATACCATGCTGTCGCGCATCGAGGCCCGTGAGCAGCAGCTCAAGCGCGCGCGGGATGATTCCCAGGCGGCCTACGACCAGGCCCAGGGCCTGGCCGAAGAAACCCGCCATACCAACCGCAAGCTGGAACTGGAAGTGCAGGTGCGCAGCAAGATCGAGAAAAAGCTCACCGGTTTTCAGAACTACCTCAACAGCATTATCGACTCGATGCCCTCGGCGCTGATCGCCCTGGATGAACAGCTCTACGTCACCCAGTGGAACCAGGAAGCCACCGCGCTTTCCGGCACGCGCCTGGATGAAGCCCTCAACCAGCCGATCTTCCTCGCGTTCCAACCGCTCAAGCCGTACCTGCCGCAGATCAAGGCCACGGTGGAACAGCACACGGTGGAGCGGATCGAGCGGGTCACCTGGGTCAAGGACGACGAGCCAAAGCATTACGCCCTGACGTTCTACCCGTTGATGGGCGGCGCCGGGCGCGGCGTGGTGATCCGTATCGATGACATCACCCAGCGCCTGTCCTTGGAAGAAATGATGGTGCAATCGGAAAAAATGCTCTCGGTCGGCGGCCTGGCTGCTGGCATGGCCCATGAAATCAACAACCCGCTGGGGGCTATCCTGCACAACGTGCAGAACATTCGGCGCCGCCTGTCACCCGACCTGCCCAAGAACCTGGAACACGCCGAACAGGCGGGCATCGAGCTGGCGCTGGTCAATCACTACCTGCAAGGCCGCGAAGTCCCGCAGTTGCTGGATGGGATTCAACAGGCCGGCGCGCGTGCAGCGAAAATCGTCACCCACATGCTCAGCTTCAGCCGGCGCAGCAACCGGCAAATGGCCCCCTGCGATTTGCCGGCCTTGATCGACCAGGCCGTGGAGATCGCCGGTAACGATTTCGACCTGGCCATCGGTTTCGATTTCAAGGGCCAGGCGATCATCCGCCAGTTCGACCCGCAACTGGGGCCCGTGCCCGGCACGGCCAACGAACTGGAGCAGGTGCTGCTCAACCTGCTGAAAAACGCCGCCCAGGCGATTCACCTGCGTGAAGACGGCAGCGAGCCTGGGCGAATCATCCTGCGCACCCGCCTCAACCCGCCCTGGGCCGAGATCCAGGTGGAAGACAATGGCATCGGCATGAGCGAAAACGTGCGCAAACGCACCTTCGAGCCGTTCTTCACCACCAAGGAGATCGGCCAGGGCACCGGGCTTGGGTTGTCGGTGTCATATTTCATCATCACCAATAACCACAAGGGCCAGATGGAAGTGCATTCCACCCTGGGCCAAGGCACCTGTTTCACCTTGCGCCTGCCACTGGCCGGCAGCCAATTGTCCCCCGCAGAACTCACCCAACTGGAGCAATGACCATGGGCTTTCGCCTGTCGAAGATCTACACCCGCACCGGTGACCAGGGCGAAACCGGCCTCGGCGACGGTCGCCGCGTGCCCAAGGATCACCCACGGGTGGAGGCCATTGGCGAGGTGGATACGCTGAACAGCCAGTTGGGGTTGTTATTGGCCAACCTGGAGGAGCAGAGCGGCAAGCACCCCGAACTGAACGATGTGGTGGAGGTGCTCACACCCTGCCAGCATCGCTTGTTCGATCTGGGCGGCGAGCTGGCCATGCCGGTGTACAAGGCGTTGAATGCAGCGGAAGTGGATCGGCTGGAAGCAGCGATCGATCGCTGGAATGAAGAGGTGGGGCCACTGGAAAATTTCATCCTGCCCGGCGGCTCAGCGCTGATCGCCCAGGCCCATGTGTGCCGCAGCCTGGCGCGCAGTGCCGAACGCCGCTGTCAGCAGTTGAATGCGCTGGAGCCGTTGGAAGGGGTTGGGTTGGCGTATATCAATCGATTGTCGGATCTGCTGTTTGTAGCGGCCAGGGTGATTGCCAAGCGCCAGGGGGTTGCCGAGGTGTTGTGGCAGGCGGCGGCGAAGCCCCATTGATCGTTTTCAGGTGCCTGTTGATCGTTCCCACGCTCTGCGTGGGAATGCCGCCCGGGACGCTCCGCGTCCGCCTTTAAAGTCATGACGCAGAGCGTCACAGCATGCGTTACCACGCGGAGCGTGGGAACGATCATGCTTCAAGCTTGCGGCCAAAATGCCCGAATCCCCGCAACACCTTGCGCTCCAGCCGCCCAAGCCTGCTCCCGCTGCGCAGGCCCAACCCCGCCCAACAGAAACACCGGCTTGCTGAACCCACGGATCAGCTCGGCCGCCTGTTCCCAACCCAACGGCTGAGCCTCGGGATGAGTCTCGGTCGGCTGAACCGGCGACAGCGTGACGAAGTCCACATCCATCAACTGCGCCAGCGCCAGTTCTTCAGCGTTGTGACACGAGGCCGCCAACCAACGGTCCTTCGGCAGCGGTCGGCCCTTGCTCGCGTATTTACGCAATTGCGCCGAGGTCATGTGCCAGCCAGCCGCTGGAAAATCCCCCAGCCATTCGAACGGCCCCTTGAGCATCAACTGCGCCTTGCCCGCACACAGCCCCACGGCGTCCACGGCGAGGTCGCGGTATTTGGGGTCGTAACCGTTGGGCGCGCGCAGTTGAACCAGCTTGATGCCGCCGGCGATGGCTGTTTGAAGGCCACGCAACAAAGGCCCGGTTTCCAGCTCACCGGGCGTGATCAGGTAGTCGGCAGGCAGACGCGCTGCCGCGACAATAGGCGCGTTAGCCGCTGGAAACTCATAGTTGATCAGGTCCCGCGGGGCCACCCACTCCAGAGGCTGCCCTTCGACCCCGTGGGGCTCGCCGGTAAGGGCCGAGACTTCCCAGACATCCAGCAACACCTGCTTGTCCGGGTAGTCATGCTGCACCTGAATCAACGGCCGCGCCGTGGTGACCTGGATGCCCAGCTCTTCCTTCAACTCACGGGACAAGGCCGTGGCGACTGACTCGTCAGCCTCCACCTTGCCGCCGGGAAACTCCCAGAGGCCGCCTTGATGCTGGGTATCGGCGCGGCGTGCCAGCAGGATCCTGCCATCGACACCGCGGATCACCGCTGCTGCTACATGCACTCGTTTCACCGCCGATTTCCTCCGGGTTTCAGGTGCGATATTCCGCGTTGATCTTCACGTATTCGTGGGACAGGTCCGTGGTCCAGATGGTTTCGCTGCAGTCGCCGCGCCCCAACTCGATGCGGATGGTGATCTCTTCCTGCTGCATCACCGCCGAGCCCTGGGCTTCGGTGTAGGTGTCGGCGCGGGCGCCACGGCTGGCAATGCACACGTCGCCGAGGAAGACGTCGATCTTGCTCACATCCAGATCAGGCACGCCGGCACGACCAACGGCCGCGAGGATACGGCCCCAGTTCGGGTCGGAAGCGAACAAGGCGGTCTTGATCAGCGGCGAGTGCGCCACGGTATAACCCACGTCCAGGCACTCCTGGTGGTTGCCGCCGCCGTTGACTTCAACGGTGACAAACTTGGTAGCGCCCTCACCGTCACGCACGATGGCCTGGGCCACATCCATGCACACTTCGAATACCGCCTGCTTCAATGCGGCGAACAGCGGGCCTTCGGTGGAGGTGATCTCCGGCAGGTTGGCCTGGCCGGTGGCGATCAGCATGCAGCAGTCGTTGGTGGACGTGTCACCGTCGATGGTGATGCGGTTGAACGACTTGTTGGCGCCGTCCAGCATCAGGCGTTGCAATACATCGCGGGAGACTTTGGCGTCGGTGGCGATATAGCCGAGCATGGTGGCCATGTTCGGACGGATCATGCCTGCGCCCTTGCTGATACCGGTCACGGTGACGGTCACGCCATCGTGCACGAACTGCCGGCTTGCGCCTTTGGGCAAGGTGTCGGTAGTCATGATGCCGGTGGCTGCAGCCGCCCAGTTATCCACAGACAGGTCATCCAGCGCGGCTTGCAGGGCGCCTTCGATTTTCTCCACCGGCAGCGGCTCACCGATCACGCCGGTGGAATACGGCAGCACCTGGCTCGCATCCACGCCGGTCAGCTGGGCCAGCTTGGCGCACGTGCGCGCAGCCGCCACCAGGCCAGGCTCGCCGGTACCGGCGTTGGCGTTGCCGGTGTTGGTCAGCAGGTAACGAATCGACCCGGCCACACGTTGCTTGGCCAGAATCACCGGCGCGGCGCAAAAAGCGTTGAGGGTGAACACACCGGCGACGGTCGAGCCTTCGGCGCAGCGCATCACCACCACATCCTTGCGCCCCGCACGCTTGATGCCGGCCGAAGCGATACCGAGTTCAAAACCGGCGACCGGGTGCAATGTGGGCAAAGGACCAAGACCAACAGCCATGTATGCGCTCCTTGAAGAGATGATGTGTGTGCCGTCGCTATCGACGGGGGATTAATGGCAAAACGCCGCGACGGCTGATGCCGGTCGCGGCGTGGGGTGTTGCAGCGTCAGGCGAAAATCTTATTCGATCTGGCCGTGGCAGTGTTTGAATTTCTTACCCGAACCGCAGTAGCACAGCTCATTGCGGCCCAGCTTCTGGTCATTGCGCACCGGGGTTTGAGCCAGGGCCACATCGACCTCTTCGCCCAACACCTCCGGTGCGTCCAGGCCCGGCGCTTCGTCGTGCTGGAACTGCATGCGCGCAGCCAGTGCCTCGGCTTCCTGGCGCAGGCGCGCTTCTTCCTCGATCGGGTCTTCGCGACGCACCTGAACGTGGGACAGCACGCGGATCGAATCGCGCTTGATCGAATCCAGCAGCTCGGAGAACAACGTGAACGACTCGCGCTTGTACTCCTGCTTCGGGTTTTTCTGGGCGTAGCCACGCAAATGGATACCGTGGCGCAGGTGGTCCATAGTCGACAGGTGGTCTTTCCACAGGTCGTCCAGCACGCGCAGCACGATTTGCTTCTCGAAGGTGCGCAAGGCTTCGGCACTCGCCTGCTCTTCTTTCTCGTTGTACGCAGCCAGCAATTCGGCCATCAGTTTTTCGCGCAGGGTTTCTTCGTACAGGTGATCGTCTTCGTCCAGCCACTGCTGAACCGGCAAGTCGACGCCAAAATCGCTCTTCAACGCGGCTTCCAGACCGGCCACATCCCACTGCTCAGGCAGCGACTGTGGCGGGATATGCGCGCTGACCGTGGCGTTGAGCACGTCCTGACGGAAGTCAGCGATGGTCTCGCCAATGTTGTCGGCGGCCAGCAACGTGTTACGCATGTGATAAATCACTTTACGCTGTTCGTTGTTGACGTCGTCGAACTCGAGCAGTTGTTTACGAATGTCGAAGTTACGCCCTTCTACCTTGCGCTGGGCCTTCTCGATGGCGTTGGTCACCATGCGGTGCTCGATCGCTTCACCGGACTGCATGCCCAGGGCCTTCATGAAGTTCTTCACCCGATCCGAGGCGAAGATACGCATCAGGCTGTCTTCCAGGGACAGGTAGAAACGGCTGGAACCGGCATCACCCTGGCGACCGGCACGACCGCGCAACTGGTTGTCGATACGGCGCGACTCGTGACGCTCGGACGCGATCACCTGCAAACCGCCGGACTCGAGCACGGCCTGGTGGCGTTTCTGCCAGTCAGCCTTGATCTGGGCGATCTGCTCAGGGGTCGGGTTGTCGAGCGAGGCCACTTCCACTTCCCAGTTGCCGCCCAACAGGATGTCGGTACCACGACCGGCCATGTTGGTGGCGATGGTCAGGGCGCCGGGGCGACCGGCCTGGGCGATGATCTCGGCTTCTTTTTCGTGGAACTTGGCGTTGAGCACCTTGTGCTCGATGCCTTCCTTGTTGAGCAGGTTGGACACATGCTCGGACGTCTCGATGGTCGCGGTACCCACCAGGATCGGGCGGCCTTTGGCCAGGCCGTCCTTGATGTCATTGATGATCGCCGCGTATTTCTCTTCGGCAGTCAGGAACACCAGGTCGTTATAGTCTTTACGCGCCAGGGGCTTGTTCGGCGGGATAACCACCACCGACAGGCCATAGATCTGATGGAATTCGAACGCTTCGGTGTCGGCCGTACCGGTCATGCCGGACAGTTTGTTGTACAGACGGAAGTAGTTCTGGAAGGTGGTGGACGCCAACGTCTGGCTTTCGGCCTGGATGTTGAGCATTTCCTTGGCTTCGATGGCCTGGTGCAGGCCTTCGGACAAGCGACGACCGGGCATGGTGCGGCCGGTGTGTTCGTCGACCAGGACGACCTGGCCGTCCTGGACAATGTATTCGACGTTGCGGTGGAACAGCTTGTGGGCGCGCAGGCCGGCATATACGTGGGTCAGCAGGCCCAGGTTGTGAGCCGAGTACAGGCTTTCTCCTTCGGCCAGCTCACCGATCTGGGTCAGCATTTCTTCAACGAACTGGTGGCCGGCCTCGTTGAGTTCGACCTGGCGGGTCTTCTCGTCGATGGTGAAGTGGCCTTCTTTGGTCACCACGCCTTCGACTTCCTCGATGTGCTGCTCAAGGCGCGGGATCAACTTGTTGATCTCGGTATACAGCCGCGAGCTGTCTTCGGCCTGGCCGGAGATGATCAGCGGGGTACGGGCTTCGTCGATGAGGATGGAGTCGACTTCGTCGATCACGGCAAAGTTGAGTTCGCGCTGGAATTTTTCATCCATGCTGAACGCCATGTTGTCGCGCAGGTAGTCGAAACCGAATTCGTTGTTGGTACCGTAGGTAATGTCGCAAGCGTAGGCGGCGCGCTTTTCTTCGGGCGGCTGGAACGGCGTCACTACGCCGACGGTCAGGCCGAGGAATTCATACAGCGGGCGCATCCAGTTGGCGTCCCGGCGAGCCAGGTAGTCGTTCACCGTCACAACGTGCACGCCCTTGCCGGACAGTGCGTTCAGGTAAACACCCAGGGTTGCCACCAGGGTCTTGCCTTCACCGGTACGCATTTCGGCAATCATGCCTTCGTGCAAGGTCATGCCGCCGATCAACTGGACGTCGAAGTGGCGCATGCCCATGACGCGCTTACCGGCTTCACGGGCGACCGCAAAGGCTTCGGGGAGCAGCTTGTCGAGGGTTTCACCTTTGGCTATGCGGGCCTTGAACTCTTCGGTCTTGGCGCGCAATTGCTCATCCGACAGGGCAACCATCTGCTCTTCGAAGGCATTGACCAGCTGCACCGTCTTGAGCATGCGTTTGACTTCGCGCTCATTCTTGCTTCCAAAAAGTTTCTTTAACAAAGGCGCAAACATATCGGCAGGTTCTTCCACACATAGGGATGGAGGGCGCACCGTGAGTGGCCCGAGCAGCCCTCACGGCCGCATGCGAACGCGCATTCTACCCGGAATCGTGGGTGAGGAAAGTGGCGTTGTTCCCCGATGCGGGCACGGCGCTGTGAGAGGGCTTGTTTAAAATAAGGGCTTTTGGCGGAACTTCAACCCATGAAAGGCAGAAGTTACTTATTGATTTCATGAGAAAAGCCCTGCCCTTGCAGGGTCTCGGGGCTCACCGGCGCTTTCTGCTAAGATGACGGCTCTGTTACTTAAGGTGTCTAGACATGGCATTTCGCCCTCTTACAGCCCGCGCTCCCGGCGTGTTGCTTCGCGAAGCCAAGCCGCTGAAAGCCATCTTTGGCCACGCGCAACGCCTGGCGCATTTGCAACGCCTGCTCGAAAGCCAGCTGCAACCGGCCGCACGCGAACATTGTCATGTGGCGTCCTGGCGCGAAGGCAACTTGCTATTAATTGTCACTGACGGGCATTGGGCCACCCGTTTGCGTTATCAGCAAAAACGCTTGCAACGCCAATTGATGGTGTTCGATGAGTTTGCCGGCCTGACGCGCATCCAGTTCAAAGTGCAGCCGCCTACAGTGCTGCGAAGCACGGCCGGACATACGCTGGACCTGTCGGAACAGGCAGCCGAAACCCTCCAGGCCACCGCCGAAGGGATCAGCGATCCGGGTTTGCGCGCGGCGCTGGAGCGGCTGGCCGCCCATGCCAGGCCCAAATCCTGAGTCTTACTTGCGCTTGCTGCCACCCAGCAGCGAGCCCAACAAGCCACGCACCAACTGCCGCCCCATCTGATTGGCGGCCTGCTGCATGGCGGATTTCAGCGCCTTGCCTGCCGTGGTGCCCAGGAACGCACCGGCTTTGTCGGTGAAGCTGGGTTCTTCGGTCGCCGGCTTGGCCTCCTCGGTCGGCCCCAATTCTTTGCGCGCCATCAGCACTTCGTAGGCCGATTCGCGGTCAATCGGCTTGTCATAACGGCCCTGCAGCGGCGAACTGGCGACCAACGCCGCACGCTCGGCCTCGGTGAGCGGCCCGATCCGCGACTGTGGCGGTGCGACCAATACGCGCTGGACCACCTCCGGCGTGCCTTTTTCCTGCAGGGTACCCACCAGCGCCTCACCGGTGCCCAACTCGGTCAGCACCGCCAAGGCATCGAATGCCGGGTTGGGCCGGAAACCGTCCGCCACCGCCCGCAGGGATTTTTGCTCTTTGGTGGTGAATGCGCGCAGGCCATGCTGGATACGTAGCCCCAACTGCGCCAGCACCGTGTCAGGCAAATCCCCCGGAGATTGAGTGACGAAGTACACCCCCACCCCTTTGGAGCGAATCAGCCGCACCACCTGTTCCAAACGGTCCTGCAACGCCTTGGGCGTATCGGCGAACAACAGATGCGCCTCGTCGAAAAACAGCGCCAGCAGCGGCTTTTCGGCATCACCGCGCTCCGGCAGCTGCTCGAACAGTTCCGCCAACAGCCACAGCAGGAACGTGGCATAGACCTTCGGCGCGTCATGCACCAGGCGGCTGGCGTCCAGCAAGTGGATACGGCCGCGCCCGTCGCTGGCGGGCTGCAGAATGTCCTCGAGCTGCAGGGCCGGCTCGCCAAACAGGGCTTCGGCGCCCTGCTGCTCCAGCACCGCCAGGCGCCGCAACAACGCCTGGCTGGAACCGGTGGTCATCAACGCCGCATCGTCGCCCAGCAGTTCAGGGTGATAACGCAGGTGGTTGAGCAGTGCCTTGAGGTCTTTAAGGTCCAGCAGCAACAGGCCCTCACGGTCGGCCACCTTGAAGGTCGCGTACAGCGCCGATTGTTGGCTGTCGGTGAGTTCCAGCAGGCTGCCGAGCAACAACGGGCCCATTTCGCTGATGGTCGTGCGCAATGGATGACCGGACTGCCCGTGGATATCCCACAACGTAACCGGATAAGCCTTCGGTGCGTAATTAAGGAAGGGCATCCCGGCAATGCGTTCGGCGACTTTGCCCTGGGGACTGGCCGCTGCGCCCAGGCCGCACAGGTCACCCTTGATGTCGGCGGCGAATACCGCCACGCCGGCATCACTGAAGGCTTCCGCCAGGCGCTGCAAGGTGACGGTCTTGCCGGTGCCCGTGGCGCCGGCGATCAACCCATGCCGGTTGGCCAGGCGCATGGGCTGGGCGATGGGCTGGCCGTCTGGGCCGGCACCGATAAGCAGTTGTGTGGAGTCAGGCATTTCGTCACCTTTGGTTAATCTTTAATGCAGCCAGGTCGATACAGGCACTGTGAGACCCACAAAATCTAAAAACAGGACAGATATTTCCCACAGAGCCCCCTGGCGCTAGCACCAGAAGTATCACACCTTTTTTTGACGCTGCCATTTTTGCGCATCCCCTAAAGACGCGCCTCGGATATCAAGACCTTAGCGGACCCTACAAGCCATGAATAAAAACCTGCGCTTCAGCCATAAAATTTTGCTTGCAGCCTCCCTTATCGTCATCGCCGCCTTCGCGTTATTTACCCTCTATAACGACTACCTCCAGCGCAACGCGATCCGTGACGACCTCGATAACTACCTGCATGAAATGGGCGACGTCACCGCCGGCAGTATTCAGACCTGGCTCACCGGGCGCATCGCCCTGGTAGAAAATGCCGCGCAGAATATTGCCCTCAGCCCCGAACCTTCGGTGGTTGCCAGCCTGCTGGAACAGAAAGCGCTGACATCGTCGTTCATGGCAACCTACGTCGGCGACAGCCAGGGCACCTTCACCATCCGCCCTGACACCAAGATGCCCGACGGTTTCGACCCGCGCGTTCGCCCCTGGTACAAAGGCGCCCAGGCCAGCAACGGCTCGACCTTGACCGAACCCTATATCGACGCGGCAACGGGGCAACTGATTATTTCCATCGCCACCCCGAGTGCCAAGGCCGGCCAGAGCATCGGCGTGGTGGGCGGCGACCTGAGCCTGCAAACCCTGGTGGACAACATTGGCGCGCTGGATTTCGGCGGCATGGGTTACGCCTTTTTAGTCAGCGCCGACGGCAAAGTGCTGGTGCACCCGGACAAGGCCCTGGTGATGAAAACCCTGGCTGACGTGTACCCGAAAGACACACCGAAGATCAGCGCTGCCTTCAGCGAAGTGCAGGCCAATGGCAAGACCAATATCGTCACGTTCACCCCGATCAAGGGCCTGCCGTCGGTGAACTGGTACCTG
The DNA here is from genome assembly GCF_003852375.1 of Pseudomonas sp. R4-34-07. Classification (NCBI taxonomy): domain Bacteria; kingdom Pseudomonadati; phylum Pseudomonadota; class Gammaproteobacteria; order Pseudomonadales; family Pseudomonadaceae; genus Pseudomonas; species Pseudomonas sp. R4-34-07. The sequence goes on from NZ_CP027760.1 coordinate 4,656,730, forward strand.
GGTATTTCGGTGGATAAAGCCAAGTCCTTCGCCATGCTCAGTGAATTCCGCACCTCGGCGGTCATCGCTACCATCATCGCCGTGGTGATCATCATCGCCTTGCTGGGCATGTTGATCCGCGTGTTGCTACAACCGCTGCACGTGATGACCCGGGCCATGCAGGACATCGCCGACGGCGAAGGCGACCTGACCCGACGCCTGACCATCCAGAACAACGACGAGTTCGGCACCCTGGGTACTGCGTTCAACCGTTTCGTGGAGCGCATTCATACCTCGATCCGCGAGGTGTCGTCGGCTACCGAGCAAGTCAATGAAGTGGCACTGCGGGTGGTCAGCGCGTCCAACTCGTCGATGGTCAATTCAGACGAACAGGCCAACCGCACCAACAGCGTCGCCGCTGCCATCAACCAACTGGGCGCCGCTGCCCAGGAGATCGCCCGCAACGCGGCGCAAGCCTCCAATCAGGCCAGTGATGCGCGGCATTTGGCCGAAGACGGCCAGCAAGTGGTAGAGCGCAATATCAAGGCAATGACCCAGCTGTCGACCATGATCAGCGCCTCCAGCACCAATATCGAGGCGCTGAACAGCAAGACGGTGAATATCGGCCAGATTCTTGAAGTGATCACCAGTATTTCCCAGCAAACCAACTTGCTCGCGCTCAACGCTGCCATCGAAGCCGCGCGTGCCGGTGAGGCCGGCCGCGGCTTCGCGGTGGTGGCCGATGAGGTGCGCAACCTGGCGCATCGCACCCAGGAATCGGCGCAACAGGTGCAGAAGATGATCGAGGAGTTGCAAGTCGGCGCCCGGGATTCGGTGAGCACCATGAGTGAAAGCCAGCGCCACAGCCAGGACAGCCTGGAGATCGCCAACCTGGCCGGCGAGCGCTTGAACAGCGTGACTCAGCGCATTGGCGAGATCGACGGCATGAACCAGTCCGTGGCCACCGCCACCGAAGAGCAGACCTCGGTGGTGGAGTCGATCAATATGGACATCACCGAAATCAACACCCTCAACCAGGAAGGCGTGGAAAACCTGCAATCGACCCTGCGCGCCTGCTCGGACCTCGAACGGCAAGCCGCACGCTTGAAGCAAATGGTGGGCAGCTTCCGCATCTGAGGCGATGGTGGGAGGGGGCTTGCGCCCTCCCACAGCCAATCCCGATCGAACATCTATCCTTAGCTCAGGTCCACGTTAAGAGAGCAATGGATCGGAGGGATGTTCATCGTGCATATCGCTGACATAACCATGTTCTACGCCCCGGCCAGCGGTGGCGTACGCACTTATCTGGACGCCAAGCACCGGCGCCTGGCGCTCAAGCCCGGGATTCGCCACAGCCTGTTGGTGCCTGGCGCCCATTTGAGCGAGCGGGACGGGATTTTCGAGGTGCCGGCGCCACCGCTGCCCTTCGGCAAGGGTTATCGCTTCCCCCTGCGCTTGGCTCCCTGGCGAAATGTCCTGCACGATTTACAGCCGGATCTGATCGAAGTCGGCGATCCGTACCTGACCGCCTGGGCCGCCCTCGACGCACGGCGCCAGCTGGATGTGCCAGTCATCGGTTTTTACCACTCCGACCTACCGCTGCTGGTGCGTAACCGCATGGGCGCCTGGTTTACCCCCAACGTCGAAGCCTATGTCAGCAAACTCTATGGGAATTTTGACCGAGTACTGGCCCCCAGCCAGGTGATGGCCGACAAACTCACTGGGCTTGGGGTGAAAAACGTCTTCGTACAACCCCTGGGCGTCGACCTGCAAACCTTCACCCCCGCCGTACGCGACCCCGGCCTGCGCGCCGAACTGGGGATTGCTGAAGACACCCGGCTGCTGATTTTCGCCGGGCGTGGTTCCAAGGAGAAAAACCTGCCGGTGCTGCTCAATTGCATGAAACGCCTGGGCGAAGGTTACCACTTGTTGCTGGTGGGCTCCGGCATGCCGGCCAGCGTGCCGGACAACGTCACCGTCGTCGATGGCTTCGTCCCGGCCAATCATGTTGCCCGCTTGATGGCCAGCGCCGACGCGTTGCTGCACGGCGGCGACCAGGAAACCTTCGGCCTGGTGATTCTGGAAGCCATGGCCTGTGGCATCCCGGTGGTCGCCGTTGCGGCCGGCGCCTTCACTGAGATCGTTGACGAGCGCTGTGGCCTGCTCTGCGCGCCCAACAACCCCAAGGCGATGGCCGATGCGGTACGCGAACTGTTTGGCGCCGACAGTCGCCGCCTCGGGGAACAGGCTCGGCGCCATGTCGAACAGCAGTATGCGTGGGATGCAGTAGTGGACAGCCTGCTGGGGCATTACCACGCCGTGCTGGGCACGCACAAACCGATGCTCGCCCATGGCTGAACGTTCGGTCATGCTGGTGCTGCACGATGTGGCGCCGAACACCTGGGCCGATTACCGGCCTTTTGTCGAGGCCGTCGATGCCATCGGCAATGTGCCTATCACCTGGCTGGTCGTCCCGGACTTCCATCACCATAACGCCCTGGACGCGCACGGTGACTTCCGGCGCCTGCTTGATAGCCGCGTAGCCAGAGGCGATGAACTGACCTTGCACGGCTACTACCACTGCGACGAACAACCCCCGCCGCGCACGCCAAAAGAATGGTTCATGCGGCGCATCTATACCCATGAGGGCGAGTTCTACCAGTTGTCCGAGGCCGAGGCGTTGCAGCGCCTGAGTGACGGCATTGAGGTATTCCAGCGCAATGAGTGGCCGCTGCAAGGGTTTGTCGCACCCGCCTGGCTGATGAGCGAAGGCACTCGGCTGGCGCTGCGCCAGTTGCCGCTCGGCTATACCAGCGACCCGCAGCATTTGTATCGGCTGCCTGACTTCACACGCATCCATGCCCCTGGCCTAGTGTGGAGCGCGCGCAGTGCGTGGCGCCGGGGCCTGTCCAAAGTGCTCAGCGACCGCCGCGAACAGCGCTGGCAGACGGCCCCGGTGATTCGACTCGGCTTGCACCCCGTGGACATGCGCCACGGGTTTTCCCGTCATTATTGGCTGCAAACCCTGCAGCGCCTGCTCGAGGACGGACGCACGCCACGGACCAAGGCCGCCTGGCTGTCGACGCTGCCATGCGCCGACTGATCTGGCTGGTGCTGGCGCTGATAGTCGCGCTGGTGATTCCCGTGTGGCTCGGGGGCGGCGAAACCGTTGCGCGCCTGCGGCAGTTCCCCCTGCCCCAGTTACTGGCGATGTTTGCCATGATCATCGGCTGCTGGTTGATCAACAGCCTGCGCCTGCGCTTGTTGCTTGGCGAACAGCGCGGCCGGTTGGGATGGCGTAAAAGCCTGGGCGTGGTGATATCGACCGAGTTCGCGATGTGCGCGACGCCTGGGGGCAGCGGCGGGCCGCTGACGTTGATGGGCCTGCTGGCACGCAATGGCATACGCCCCGCCCACGGCAGCGCGGTGTTCGCCATGGACCAACTGAGCGACTTGCTGTTTTTTCTCTGCGCACTGGTGGGCATCGTGCTGTATGCGCTGTTCCACAGCCTCAGCCCGCGCCTGGAATGGCTGCTGGGGCTCAGTGCCGTATCGATGGTGGGTGGCGTCGTCGTTGGCCTGCTGGTGGTGCGCTTTCATCGTCGGCTGATTCGCCTGGCCGGGTTGGCACTCAAAGCCTTGCACGTGCGTGTCAGCACCCGTCGGCGCTGGGCTCGCCGGTTGCTGCGCTTCCTCGCGGCATTCAGCCAAACCCTGAAATTGCCTTGGCACACGCTGCTCGGGGTGTTTGCGCTGACCAGCCTGCATTGGCTATTACGCTATAGCGTGTTGTACCTGGCGCTACGCGGCCTGGGGGGTGACGTGCAGTGGGCCTGGAGTTTCCTGATCCAGATGCTGTCGTTGACCGCAGGGCAATTCAGCCTGTTGCCAGGCGGGGCCGGGGCGGCGGAGTTGACGTCGGCGGCATTGCTGGCGCCGATGGTGGGCAAATCCACGGCGGCGGCGGCGATTCTGATCTGGCGGGCAGTGACCTACTACTTCTATCTGCTGGCCGGTGCGCCAGTGTTTTTGCTGATGGTGGGCAAACCGCTGCTCAAACGTCTTTTTCAGGGGCAGGAGGCGCCTTCTCAGGTGCCTGTAACTGCTCCCACAACTGGGCAGCGCCAGGAAAGTCAGTACCATCATCGGCACCCAGCGCGTCCGGGTCGTAGCGACTCAGACACCCCTCGCCCAGGGTAGCCGGTGGCCTGGAAGTCGCCTTATCGAGTGGGTCGGTCATGGTCGCGTCCTGAAATAAAAAGGGCCCGGAGAGTTTTACTCCCGGGCCCCCGCTTATTCAATCAACAAGCGTCGATCAGAACACCACGGTCTTGTTGCCGTGCACCAACACGCGATCTTCCAGGTGATAACGCAGGCCGCGCGCCAGCACCATCTTCTCGACGTCACGCCCGAAACGCACCATGTCTTCGATGCTGTCGCTGTGGCTGACGCGTACCACGTCCTGCTCGATGATCGGACCGGCGTCCAGCTCCTCGGTAACGTAGTGGCAGGTCGCGCCGATCAGTTTCACGCCGCGCAGGGAGGCCTGGTGATAAGGCTTGGCCCCCACGAACGAAGGCAGGAAGCTGTGGTGAATGTTGATCACCTTACCGGCATATTCGCGGCACAGTTCCGGCGGCAGGATCTGCATGTAGCGCGCCAGCACTACCACATCGGCGTCGTGCTGCTTGACCAGGCGCGACACCTCGGCGAACGCCGGTTCCTTGTCCTGCGGGTTGACCGGCACGTGGTAATACGGGATGCCGTGCCATTCGACCATGCTGCGCAGGTCATCATGGTTGGAGATCACACAGGCGATCTCGCAATCGAGCTCATCGCTGTGCCAGCGGTGCAGAAGGTCCGCCAGGCAGTGGGATTCACGGCTGGCCATCAGGACGACACGTTTTTTCTGCTCCGTGTCGGTGATGTGCCAGGTCATCGAAAACTCCTCGGCAATCGGCGCAAACGCCTCACGAAAGGCTTCCAGACCAAAAGGCAGTGTATCGGCACGAATTTCGTGACGCATGAAGAACCAGCCGCTGAGATCATCCGAGTGATGGCTCGCCTCGGTGATCCAACCGTTATGAGAGGCCAGAAAGTTACTGACCTTGGCAACGATGCCAACCCGGTCCGGGCAAGCAATCACCAGCCGAAAAGTGCGCATTAGGGGGAAACTCCAGAACTTCGCAAAGGCCGCCATTCTAGCGATTGCGCAGAAAAACTGCAGTACTCCTTGCGGCTTATTCTGAGTCCCGGCCGTGGCAACAGCCCTTAATAGCGTAAGGTTTTACCACCGCTATATGTACGTGCACGGCTAAGCTCGGCACTTAGCCGCATTAAGCTGATTATTCTCAGCCACTCACCTGATAATTAACTCGACTGCAGCGCATTGCCACAAACATTCAATGTAATTCACATAAATAGCTGCTTAAATGTTTACTTGGTGAAATTGCCTGACTATTATTGGGCCACTCACCCTGTCAATCAGCGTTCTACATAAGGTAGTCCACATGTCCCTGATCAACGAATACCGCGCCACCGAAGAAGCTATCAAAGAGCTGCAAGCCCGTTTGAAGAACCTGTCGCAAGACGACAAGCTGAAAACCGAGCTGGAATTCGAAGGCAAACTGCGCACCCTGATGGGCGAATACTCCAAATCCCTGCGTGACATCATCGCACTGCTGGATCCGGAATCGAAAGTTAAAGCACCTCGCGGCGCTGTGAAAACTACCGGCACCAAACGTGCTCGCAAGGTCAAGCAATACAAAAACCCGCACAACGGTGAAGTGATTGAAACCAAAGGTGGCAACCACAAGACGCTGAAAGAGTGGAAAGCCAAGTGGGGCGGTGACGTGGTTGAAGGTTGGGCGACCCTGCTGGGCTAAGCCTGGTCGGATCCACACCCGATACGCGACACATTAAAAACGCCAGCTTGCTGGCGTTTTTTATTGTCTGGATGTTTTGCAGTTATGCAGCTACAGACTCAGGCGAGCGGCTAAAGAGTCGGCATAGTCTTGCCATTCACCCAGTACCTGGCACTGAAACGCTGTCGCATTGTTTTGCAACTCCTGGCGCGCCGCCTTAAATGCCGACAGGGTATTGGGTGCGCCCCACACCGGGTCTGACAAACGTTGCTGACAGAAAAGTCTCCAGCGCTGTTGTTCCTCATTGTTCAAGGTTTCAGGAAAGTTACGCGCGCGGTAGCGAAATAATAATTCCGGCAACCGATGATCATCGAAAGGCCATTGCTGACGCCCTAGTTGCAGCGGCTCTGCCAGGCGAACTTGTTCACATAAGCGTCGGTCACGGTCGCCGATAAAACCCTCGTAGAGCTGCTGCTCCGGATCGGCATTCGGCGCAAATTCCTCCTCGGCGTAAACGCTCGCCAACTTGTCACGCCAAACTTCCTGTGCGTCAGTTAGTCGCAGCGCCCGCGCCTGATAAACGTCCATATCCAATTGCAGGCGCTCGCGATCTTGCGCGCGCAGCACCTTCAAGGGCGCGACGACCGGGCAGCGGTTGATGTGCAGCAACTTCAGGGGTACCAGCAGCTCACCTTCCGCCAGTTCTTCACGCCGCGTATAGAGGCGCTTGCGCAACGTGTCGGCATCCAGTTCCAGCAGGCCCTGCGGGTCGAGCCCCAGGTCACAGACAATCAATGCATTGCGATTGCGCGGATGCCAAGCCAGAGGCAACACCACGCCCAAGTAATGCCGCTCGGCGCTGAAGCGTCCGGAAATGTGCACCAGCGGCTGCAGCAATCGCACCTGGTCCATCACCCGTTGCTTGCTGCGCAGCTGGAACAGCCATTCATACAGTTTGGGTTGTTTGTCCCGCACCAATCGCGCCAGGGCAATGGTTGCGCGCACGTCAGACAATGCATCGTGGGCCTGGCCGTGGTCGATGCCATTGGCTTGGGTCAGGCGCTCGAGCTTGAGCGTCACGCGCCCGTCCTGCTCGGGCCACACAATCCCTTCCGGGCGCAGGGCATAGGCGGTACGCATCACATCGATCAGGTCCCAGCGGCTGTTGCCGCCTTGCCATTCGCGCGCGTAAGGGTCGAAAAAGTTGCGATACAGACTGTAGCGCGTCATTTCATCGTCAAATCGCAGGGTGTTATAACCCGCGCCGCACGTACCAGGGGCAGACAGTTCGGCATGCACCCGCGTCATGAAATCCGCTTCGGCAAGGCCCTTCTGCGCCAGGACCTGCGGCGTGATACCGGTGATCGCACACGCCGCCGGGTGGGGCAGGATATCGTCGGCAGGCTGGCAATAAAGATTGATCGGCGGACCGACCTCGTTGAGCTCGAGGTCGGTACGAATGCCGGCCACCTGCAGCGGGCGATCGCTGCGTGGGTTGATCCCGGTGGTTTCGTAGTCGTACCAGAAAATAGAGGTCACGGGCTGTTCCTGTGCTGAAGACCGGCAAAGTCTAGGCGCTGCGAGGTGTCAGGGGCCAGCGATACCTTACTGGACAAACATCCAGCAAAAGCTTGAAGGGTTGCTTCCAGCCTCGACACTGCTAGCATCCGTCTCTCTCAGTCGCTTCGCACTGCCAAGGATCGCAATGCCAACAGCTCCTCTGGATACCTGCTACCAGATCGAGACCCCCGAGGGTATCGACCTGCCCTTGCGCCCTGCCGGCCTGCTGCCAAGGGCCGTGGCCTTTGCCTTCGACCTGCTCGTGCGCGGCGTGATCATGGGCGTCCTGCTGGTGCCCCTGGCGCTGCTTGGCAACCTCGGGCTCGGCTTGGGCTCCCTGCTGCTGTTCCTGGTCAGCTGGTGGTATATGGTGCTGTTCGAAGTGTTCAACCAGGGCTGCTCTCCCGGCAAGCAGGTCGTGGGCCTGCGGGTGGTACAGGACGACGGCACCCCCATTGGCTGGTCGGCGTCGCTGATCCGCAACCTGCTGCGCTTTGTCGACATGCTGCCCTTCGGCTACTTCTTCGGCGCCATCAGTTGTCTGCAACATCCACACTTCAAGCGCCTCGGCGACCTGGCAGCGGGTACGCTGGTGGTCTACCGCGATCAGGCGTCGGCCCGCCCGCGCATCCCTCAGGCAGCCGCCCTGCGCCTGCCCTTCGCGCTGGAGCTGAGCGAACAGCGGGCCATACTCGGTTTCGCCGAACGCCAGGCTGAATTGTCTGCCGAGCGGGTCCATGAATTGGCTGCCATCCTCGCCGCGCCCTTGCAGGTGTCTCCGGCTCGCGCCGTGGAGCAACTCAACGGTGTGGCCCACGGTTTGTTGGGGCCGACATGAAGCAGAGCCTTTTTGAAAGCCGCCACCAGCAGCAATGGCAAACTTTCGCCGAACTGCTCAAACAGGTAGAGCAAGGCAAAGCCTGCGAGGCAACCGACTTCCCTTATCAATACCGCCGCCTGTGCCAGCATCTGGCCCTGGCCCAGGCACGCGGCTATAGCAGCTACCTGGTAGACCACCTGCAACAACTGGCGCTGCGCGGTCACCAACAACTGTATCGCCATCGCAGTCAAACGACGGCGAACGTACTGGCGTTCATCCTTGCCGATTTTCCGCGCCTGGTACGCGAGCAATGGCGCTTCGTACTGATTTCCAGTCTGCTGTTCTTCGGCAGCTTGCTGGGCATAGCGTTATCGGTGTACCTGTTCCCCGACCTGATCTACAGCATCGTCAGCCCGCAACAAGTGGCCGAGATGCAAAGCATGTACGACCCCGCCGCCAGCCGCCTGGGGCGCGCGGCCGAACGGGCTTCCAGTGAAGACTGGATGATGTTTGGCTATTACGTGATGCACAACATCGGCATCGCCTTCCAGACCTTTGCCGCCGGCTTGCTGTTCGGCCTGGGCAGCGTGTTCTTTCTGGTATTTAACGGCTTGATCATCGGCGCGGTCTGCGGGCACCTCAGTGAAATCGGCTACGGCCAGACGTTCTGGTCATTCGTGATCGGTCACGGCGCCTTCGAACTCAGCGCCATCGCACTGGCCGGTGCAGCAGGCCTGCAACTGGGCTGGTCGCTGATCGCTCCAGGGCCCCTGGCACGTAGCGAATCCCTGCGCCTGGCGGCCCGCAAAAGCGTGCAGATGCTGTGCGGGGTCATGTTATTGCTGCTGATCGCAGCATTCATCGAAGCCTACTGGTCATCCACCACGAGCATTGCGCCCTGGATCAAATACCTCGTGGGCAGCGCACTTTGGCTGTTCGTGGCCGCCTACCTGATCTTCGCCGGCAGGACTCGCCATGCGCCTGACTGACTCCAGCGTGGTCATCCGCCCCCGCACCTCCTGGGAAGCCATGGACCTCGGCGTACTGATGGCCCGGGAACATCGTGTATTGCTGATGAGCAGCTGGGCGCTGGTCAGCCTGCCGGTGTTCGTGCTGCTCAGTGCGCTGCTGTGGCAGTACCCGTCCTACGCCATCTTCTTGTTCTGGTGGCTGAAGCCGGCCTTCGAGCGCTTGCCGCTGTACATTCTTTCCAAGGCGCTGTTTGGTGAAACGCCAAGCCTGAGACAAGCTGTTCGCCAGTGGCCGCGCCTGCTCAAGGGGCAACTGCTCGCCAGCCTCACCTGGCGCCGGCTGAGCCTGAGCCGCAGCTTCGTGCTGCCCGTGAGCCAGCTTGAAGGCCTGGAGGGTCAAGCGCGTCAACAGCGCCTGGGCGTACTGCAACAGCGCAACGCGGGTGGCGCGCGCTGGCTGACGATCATCGGGGTGCACCTGGAAATCGGCCTGTGGTTCGGTTGCATGGCGCTGTTCTATCTATTCATCCCGGAACAGGTCGAACTGGATTGGGACTGGCAGCGGCTGGCATTGGCGACCGGCCCGCAGGGGCTATGGCTGGAACACCTGAGTAATGCCTTCTATGCGCTGATCCTGGTGTTCTGGGAACCCATCTACGTCGCCTGCGGTTTCAGCCTGTATCTCAACCGTCGCACCGTCCTGGAGGCTTGGGACCTGGAGCTGCTGTTCCGTCGGTTGCGCCAACGCCTGAGCAGTGTCGCGCCGCTGTTGCTGCTGGTCGTCGGGCTGACGCTGGCGCAACTGAGCCCAACGGCGATGGCGGATGAACCGGCTGATCCAAAGCCGCTCAGCACCCAGGCGGCCAGCCAATCGATCAAGGCATTACTGGAAAAACCGCCGTTCAAGAATCCGCAAACCGTCACCCGCTATCGTTTTGGCGAAGAAAAACCCGCCACTGACCCCAAAGTCCAGGGCGGCGACGGTAAGCTACCTGGCTGGCTCCAGCACTTGCTCGACAACCTCAACAGCAACACCTTCAAGCACGTGGCCCAAGGCCTGGAGATACTGCTATGGAGCTTGCTGATCGGCGGGCTGGCCTGGGTGGTGTGGCGCTACCGTGAATGGCTGCGCACGTTTGTCAGCCGCAGGCGGCGACCTCGCCCCAACGCCGCAAAACCTGCGCCTGCCCAGTTGTTCGGGTTGGAGCTGGGGGTCGAGACGTTGCCCGACGACATCGCCAGCACCGCCGAACAGCTGTGGCCCACCCAACCGAGGCAAGCCCTTGGCCTGCTGTACCGCGGCCTGCTCAGCCGGCTGCTGCATGAGTTCAACCTGCCGCTCAAAAGTGCCGACACCGAGGGCCAGGTACTGGAGCGCGTCCATCAGTTGCAGCAACCGCAGTTGCTGGCATTCAGTCACGAGTTGACCCGGCACTGGCAAAACCTCGCCTATGGCCACCGGCTGCCTCCCGGCGCCGCCCAGCAAAAGCTCTGCAGCGACTGGCGCGCACTCTTCAGTGGCGGGGCCAGCCAATGAAGCGACCCTTACTGTGGATGGCACTGCTGCTGGCTTGCCTGTTGGGAGTGGGCGGTCTGTATGCCTGGCACAAGGCAATTCCCTATGAGGAGGTTGTGGATCACGGCCCGGCGCCGGACGCGCTGGCTAATCCTTACCTCGCGGCCGAGCATTTCCTGGGCCAGCAAGGTTTGACGGTAGCGCATGCCAACGGCCTAGAGCGGCTTGCCGACCTGCCTGCACCAGGCCATAGCCTGCTGTTGCTGGGAGAACGCGGCAACATGACCCCACGCCAGGTCGAACAGTTGCTGGCCTGGGCCAAAGCCGGGGGCCACCTGCTACTGGTGGCCGAGGCGTTATGGGATGAAGAAACCGGCAAAAGCGGCGACCTGCTGCTTGATCGTCTCGAGCTTCGCCAGGCCTTGAGTGATGACTTCGACGAGCCGGCGCCACCGCGCAAAAAGAACGCGCCAGACCTCACCAAACTGTATGTCGACAATGAAACCAAGCCTGCGTATTTCAGTTTCGACACCGACTTCAACCTTATCGACCCCCGGCACCTGGCGCAGTTTTCAGCCAACAGCGCCAAGTCCAGCCACCTGATGCAACTGGACCTGGGGCTGGGCCGCGTCACGGTGATCACCGACAGCGACCTGTGGAAAACCCCGAGCATCGGCAAACACGACAACGCCTGGCTGCTGTGGTACCTGAACCAGGGTACCGACGTCACGCTGCTGTTCAACAGCGACGTGGACAACCTGTTTACCCTGCTGATCCGTTACTTCCCCCAGGCCCTTGTCGCGCTTGTTGCACTGATTGCCCTGGCCCTCTGGCAAGCCGGCATGCGCCAGGGCCCGATTCGGGCACCCGCGCCCAAGGCGCGTCGGCAGCTGCAGGAGCATTTGCGCGCCAGCGCCGACTTCCTGCTACGCCGCAACGGCCAGGGCGCATTGCTGCAGGCCTTGCAGCACGACCTCCTGCGCACCGCCCGACGCCACCACCCCGGCTTTGAACACCTCGACACGGCAGAACAATGCCAGGTGCTGGCACTTCTGACGCGACAACCTTCCCCTATCATCAGCCAGGCACTCGGCGCACCTGCGCTGAAACGGCTGTCCAGCGCCGACTTCAGCCGACAGGTGGCGTGCCTGCAAACCCTCAGGAATGCCCTATGAGCGACTCTCCAATGGCCACAGCCCTGAACGCCGAAAAAAACGTTCAATACGCCAGCCAACAGGCCCAGGCCCTGCGCGTTGAATTGCGCAAGGCAGTCATTGGCCAGGACGCGGTGATCGATGACGTACTCACCGCATTGATTGCCGGTGGTCATGTGTTGCTCGAGGGCGTACCCGGCCTCGGCAAAACGTTGCTGGTGCGTGCGCTGGCCCGTTGTTTTGGCGGTGATTTCGCACGCATCCAGTTCACCCCGGACCTGATGCCCAGCGATGTCACCGGCCACGCGGTGTACGACCTGCAGACCGAACAGTTCAAGCTGCGCAAGGGGCCGTTATTCACTCACCTGCTGCTCGCCGACGAAATCAACCGCGCCCCGGCCAAAACCCAGGCGGCACTGCTCGAAGCCATGCAGGAGCGCCAGGTCACGCTGGAGGGTGAGGCATTGCCAATCGGCGAGCCGTTCATGGTGTTGGCCACCCAGAACCCCATCGAGCAGGAAGGCACCTACCCATTGCCCGAAGCCGAGCTGGACCGCTTCATGCTCAAGGTGCGCATGGACTATCCCGAGGCGCACCAGGAAGTGGATATGGTGCGCGAAGTGACCCGCTCGTCCAGGGCCGACATGCTCGATGTGCAGCCTTTGCGCACCGTGCTGCAAGCCGAAGACGTGGTGCAGATGCAGCAGATTGCCAGCGGCATGCCTCTGGATGAACAGGTCCTCGACTATGCCGTGCGCCTGGCGCGGGCGACGCGCAGTTGGCCAGGCCTGACCATCGGTGCCGGTCCACGAGCGTCTATCGCCCTGGTTCGCGGCGCCCGTGCGCGGGCGCTGTTGCGCGGCGGCGAATTCGTGATCCCGGATGACGTCAAGGGTTGCGCCCTGGCGGTACTGCGTCACCGAGTGCGTCTTTCGCCGGAGCTGGATATCGATGGTTTGGAGGTGGACCAGGTGATCAAGCAGTTGCTCGACCAGATCGCGGCCCCCAGGCAGTAACGCCGGCATGAAACCGACCCGTCTGCTCCTGACCTGGCTGGGTGTTCTGCTGGCCCTCGATATCCTGCTGGGCGCGTCGGCGGCGTTGCAGTTCAAGGTGCCCGATACCTTGCACGCAATCGCCTGGGGCCTGCTGTTGGCCCTGCTGTTGCTGGCGATGCTGGATGCCATGCGCTTGCGCCGCCGCCCTTCGGCACGTGTACAGCGGATGTTGCCCGGTAGCCTGGCGCTGGGGCGCTGGGGAGAAGTGCGCCTGTCACTGGAACACGATTATCCACAGCCGCTGACCGTGCTGGTGTTCGATCACGTGCCCGAAGGACTGGTAGTGGATAACCTGCCGCAATCCATCTCACTGCGCCCCGGTGAGCGCGGCGAGTTGGGCTATCGCGTGCGCCCCCTGCGACGTGGGCATTTCAATTTCAGCCGCTGCGAAATCCACTTGCCCAGCCCGTTGGGGCTGTGGTCGGCGCGACGCTGGATCGAAGCCTCGGATGCCACTCGCGTGTATCCGGACTTCGCGCGTTTATCCGGTGCCCGGTTGCAGGGTGTGGATAACTGGCTGAGCCAACTGGGCGTACGTCAGCACCAGCGGCGCGGACCAGGCCTGGAGTTTCATCAATTACGCGAATTTCGCGACGGTGACAGCCTGCGTCAGATCGACTGGAAAGCCACGGCACGCCAGCGCACGCCGATTGCCCGCGAGTATGAGGATGAGCGTGACCAGCAGATTGTATTCATGCTCGATTGCGGCCGACGCATGCGCAGCCAGGACGACGAGTTGTCCCACTTCGACCACGCGCTGGATGCCTGCCTGTTGCTGAGTTATGTCGCCTTGCGCCAAGGCGATGCAGTCGGGCTCTGTACCTTTGCCAGCGATCAGCCGCGTTACCTGGCGCCGGTCAAGGGCAGCGGCCAGTTGAACGTCTTGCTCAATGCAGTCTATGACCTGGAAAGCACACGCCAGACCGCTGACTATGAGGCCGCCGCCAGCCAATTGCTGGCTCGGCAAAAACGCCGCGCCTTGGTGATCGTGGTGACCAACCTGCGTGATGAAGACGACGAAGCATTGATGGGTGCCATCAAGCGGATCGGTCGACACCATCGGGTACTGGTCGCCAGTCTGCGAGAGGAAGTACTCGACCAACTGCGCCAGGCCCCGGTACAAACCCTACCCGAAGCACTGGCTTACAGCGGCGCGGTTGACTACCTCAACATGCGCAACCAGCTGCATGATCGCCTGGGCGCTCATGGGTTGTCGGTGTTGGATAGCCTGCCGTCAGAGTTGGGCGCCGCGTTGGTGACACGTTACCTGCGCTGGAAAAAAGCCGGAGTGTTCTGACGGCAAGCGCACGGCCACGGTAGGCACAGGCCCCCCATGGCCGACTGCACATGAATAATCAGACAGGGGCCTGCTGAGGGTCGAAACTGAAGTAATGCAACAAGGCGCTGATCAGCTGTGCGTATTCTTCGCACGCCTGACGCACGCGGAACCCCGAGTCGTAATGCTGCGGGTTGACATCTTCACGGCTCCACAAACAGGTCGCGGTAAGGTCAACAGCCTGAAACTCGCCGTCCGGCCCTGGAATCTTCAGGCGCAGCTCAAAATCTGCGCCGATCATCATTGGCAACTGACTGATCAGCATCAGCCCTTCTTCAGAGACGTCGCCCAGATAGCCGATTGGCTTGTCCGTAAGCCGATTGAACACCTGCAGGAAATAAGGTAGCTGATGCCGTTCGATCCGTCGTTCGATAAACATGGTGAGGTCGCCATCCAATAAAGCCAGTGATTCGGAACAAGCCCATCGCTCTCCCTGGATATCGGTGTGACAAGAAATCGTTGCCACGAGACAGCTGCCGAATCCGGGCATTACATTCTTTTGAACAGAAAGTTGTACAAACATCTATTCAAAGAATAACCCAAGACTGGAAAGAGGCCAGTTATGAAGCGACGAATACCATCATAAAGACGCCGGCCGTGGTTGCGCCGCGGTCACGCCAGAGAAATGCCCCAGCTGGCGCAGGGTATCGAGCCGGGCTTGGGCTCGGTAAGCGTACTCGCTTGATGGGTATTGGCTGATGATGAATTGGTAGGTTTGCGCAGCATCGACGAACAGTTTCTGGCGCTCCAGGCACTGCCCGCGCAACATCGAAACCTCGGGCTGCACATAGCGGCGGGTGCGGCTTTCACGGTCTACCTGGGACAATTCCAGGGTGACCCGTGCGCAGTCACCCACCCCATAGGCGCGGTAAGCGTTGTTCAAATGATGGTCCATCGACCAGCGGGTGCAGCCGACAACACTGACGGCCAGGGCAGCAACGAGCAAAATTCGCATGGGGGTTCTCCTGTCTTGTGCAGTGTATCGACCTATCGTCCAAAATCTTCAAGGGCGTTCACCTTTGCACCGCAGCAAAAACAAGCCGATCGTCGATAAGTAGTGCAAACGAACAATGACTACAACGAAAGAGCATAGTAGCCTTCCCCAGCGCTTGAACTCAGGAGTCTGTGCATGTCCGTCCGTCGTACCAAAATCGTCGCCACCCTTGGCCCGGCCAGCAACTCGCCGGAAGTCCTCGAACAGCTGATTCTGGCTGGTTTGGACGTTGCCCGTCTGAACTTCTCCCACGGCACCCCGGACGAGCACAAGGCTCGCGCCAAGCTGGTGCGGGACCTGGCCGCCAAACACGGCCGCTTCGTGGCGCTGCTGGGTGACCTGCAAGGCCCGAAAATCCGTATCGCCAAATTCGCCAACAAGCGGATCGAGCTGAAGATCGGTGACAAATTCACCTTCTCCACCAGCCATCCGTTGACCGAAGGCACCCAGGACGTCGTAGGCATCGACTACCCGGATCTGGTCAAGGACTGCGGCGTCGGCGACGAACTGCTGCTGGACGACGGTCGCGTGGTAATGCGCGTCGACACTGCTACCCCGACCGAACTGCATTGCACCGTGATCATCGGCGGCCCGCTGTCCGACCACAAAGGCATCAACCGTCGCGGCGGTGGCCTGACGGCACCGGCCTTGACTGAAAAAGACAAGGCCGACATCAAGCTCGCCGCCGAAATGGAAGTGGACTACCTCGCCGTGTCCTTCCCGCGCGACGCCGCCGACATGGAATACGCACGTAAACTGCGCGACGAAGCCGGTGGTACCGCCTGGCTGGTGGCCAAGATCGAACGTGCCGAAGCCGTGGCTGATGACGAAACCCTGGATGGCCTGATCAAGGCTTCCGACGCCGTCATGGTTGCCCGTGGCGACCTGGGCGTGGAAATCGGCGATGCCGAGCTGATCGGTATCCAGAAGAAGATCATCCTGCACGCACGCCGCCACAACAAAGCGGTGATCGTTGCGACCCAGATGATGGAGTCGATGATCCAGAACCCGATGCCGACCCGCGCCGAAGTGTCCGACGTGGCCAACGCCGTGCTCGACTACACCGACGCCGTGATGCTCTCGGCTGAAAGTGCCGCTGGCCCGTACCCGCTGGAGGCCGTCCAGGCCATGGCGCGTATCTGCGTCGGTGCTGAAAAGCACCCCACCAGCAAGACCTCCAGCCACCGCATCGGCAAGGTCTTCGAAAGCTGCGACCAGAGCATCGCGTTGGCCGCCATGTACACCGCCAACCACTTCCCGGGCGTTAAGGCGATCATCGCCTTGACCGAAAGTGGCTATACGCCGTTGATCATGTCGCGCATCCGCTCGTCGGTGCCGATCTACGCGTTCACCCCCCACCGCGAAGCCCAGGCCCGTGCGGCGCTGTTCCGTGGCGTCTATACCATTCCGTTCGATCCGGCCTCGCTGGCCCCGAACGAAGTCAGCCAGAAAGCTATCGACGAGCTGGTCAAACGCGGCGTCGTCGAGAAAGGTGACTGGGTCATCCTGACCAAGGGCGACAGCTATCACACCACCGGCGGCACCAATGGCATGAAGATCCTGCACGTGGGCGACCCGCAGTACTGAGTGACACGCTGAAAAACATGTGGGAGGGGGCTTGCTCCCGATAGCGGTGTATCAGTCAGTTTATGTGTGACTGATCCACCGCTATCGGGAGCAAGCCCCCTCCCACATTTGAACGTGCACCTTTCAAACAACTCGGTCGACTGTGGCCTGCAATGGCGTCAGTCAAGGCGAATCTCGCGGCGGTAGGATTCAGTACTCAACCACGAGGCAGGAACACATCGGCCAGCAGTTGATTGCGCGGCAGTCCTTCCAGAAACAAGCGCTTGGAAAGGGCTTCGACGCTGTCAGGATGCCCGCAGACCAAGGCCAGCGTTTGCCTCGAAATAAGCCGCAGCTGCCCCAATGCCTGGGCCAACTCATCTGCGGTCCACAACTCCACCGTAAGGTTCTGATGCTGCGCGGCCAGCGCCGTCAGGGGTTCGGCCAGGTAGTGAGCCTGGGCATCATGAGCCAGGTGAATGACGCGGATGGCACCTTGGTGATCCTGGCGCAACGCTTCACGCAACACCCCCCACAACGGACCCAGCCCAGTGCCGGAGGCCAGCAGCCACAGCGGCCGGGCTTGCCAGTCGGGATCATACTGCAGCGCCCCGCCCCGTAACTCACCTAGGTTTAAAGCATCGCCGATCTTGAAGTGGCGAGCGGCATCACTGAATGCCCCGGGTTGACGGCAATCGATATGAAACTCCAGGTACGGGTCCTGCTGGGGCAAACTCGCCAGGGAATACGGACGTGCCACCTGCCCTGCCCACAACACCAGATGCTGCCCGGCGCGGTATCGCAGGCCACGCTCGGGTTGAAGGCGCAGGCGCAGCACCGTCGGACTCAGCCAATCCGCACCCACCACCTGTGCCGCCATGCCGTCGCGCAACGGGTCGAACACTTTCACCTTGAGATCGCCGCTGATCCGACACTGGCACGCCAGGCGCCAGCCGTCCTGGCGTTGCGCCGGGCTCAACGCCTGAGGTTGCTTGTCTTCAACCTCGCCCTGGCAACGCACCAGGCAGGCATGGCAACTTCCGGCGCGGCAACTGAAGGGCACAGCCACCCCCGCCTGGTTCAAGGCGTCCAGCAGGTTGCTGCCGGTAGTCACCGGCCAATGGCGTTCGCCGACGTACAGTTCAGGCATACAAGGACTCAATCTCAAGGGGCGCGCACAGGGAATCATGCCTGCGACAGTTTGACCATAGTCGGGTGTATCAGCCACCGTGCCGGGTTATACTGCCGCGCCTTTTTAGCGTCGCGCCTGCACCAGTGGCGTGCCTTGGAAAGGTGGTTTCAGCCGACCGATGCACCCTCACTGAAGCCACCTTATTGAATGTTCCCTTATAGAGGAGCGCGACTCATGACCGTGATCAAGCAAGACGACCTGATTCAGAGCGTTGCCGACGCCCTGCAATTCATTTCCTACTACCACCCCGTTGATTTCATCCAGGCGATGCACGAGGCCTATCTGCGCGAAGAATCGCCGGCCGCCCGTGACTCCATCGCCCAGATCCTGATCAACTCGCGCATGTGCGCCACCGGCCATCGGCCAATCTGCCAGGACACCGGTATCGTGACCGTGTTCGTGCGCGTGGGCATGGATGTACGTTGGGATGGCGCCACCATGGGCCTGGACGACATGATCAACGAAGGCGTACGTCGCGCCTACAACCTGCCGGAAAACGTCCTGCGCGCTTCCATCCTTGCCGACCCGGCAGGCGCGCGCAAGAACACCAAGGACAACACCCCGGCGGTGATCCACTACTCCATCGTCCCGGGTAACACCGTGGAAGTGGACGTGGCCGCCAAGGGCGGTGGTTCCGAGAACAAGTCGAAAATGGCCATGCTCAACCCGTCCGACTCGATCGTCGACTGGGTGCTCAAGACCGTTCCGACCATGGGCGCCGGCTGGTGCCCACCGGGCATGCTCGGCATCGGCATTGGCGGCACCGCCGAGAAAGCTGCGGTGATGGCCAAGGAAGTGTTGATGGAATCCATCGACATCCACGAGCTGAAAAAGCGCGGCCCGCAGAACCGCATCGAAGAGATGCGCCTGGAGCTGTTCGAAAAGGTCAACCAACTGGGCATCGGCGCCCAGGGCCTGGGTGGCCTGACCACCGTGCTCGACGTAAAGATCATGGACTACCCGACCCACGCCGCGTCCTTGCCGGTGTGCATGATCCCCAACTGCGCCGCCACCCGCCACGCGCACTTCGTGCTTGACGGTTCGGGCCCGGCGTCGCTGGAAGCGCCACCGCTGGACGCCTACCCGGAGATCGTCTGGGAAGCCGGCCCATCGGCCCGTCGCGTCAACCTCGATACCCTGACACCCGAAGAAGTGCAGAGCTGGAAGCCGGGCGAAACCGTGTTGCTCAACGGCAAGATGCTCACGGGTCGCGACGCGGCACACAAGCGCATGGTCGAGATGCTGAACAAGGGCGAAACCCTGCCGGTGGACCTCAAGGGCCGCTTCATCTACTACGTCGGCCCGGTTGATCCGGTGCGCGAAGAAGTGGTTGGCCCGGCCGGCCCGACCACAGCGACGCGGATGGACAAGTTCACCCGTCAGATCCTTGAGCAAACCGGCCTGCTGGGCATGATCGGCAAATCCGAGCGCGGCCCGACCGCCATCGAAGCGATCAAGGACCACAAGGCCGTGTACCTGATGGCCGTGGGCGGCGCCGCTTACCTGGTGGCGCAGGCCATCAAGAAATCGCGCGTCGTCGCTTTCGCCGAACTGGGCATGGAAGCGATCTACGAGTTCGACGTGAAGGACATGCCGGTCACCGTTGCGGTGGACAGCAAGGGCGAATCCGTACACATCACCGGTCCTGCGATCTGGCAGAAGAAGATCAGTGAAAGCCTGGCGGTGGAAGTCCAATAAGTAAAGGTGGGAGGGGGCTTGCTCCCTCCCACACAAGTTTCGGGCAGCCCATGCTATGGTGCTCGCCCCCACTGCGCCTGTTCATCCTCGTATGATCGCAATCCCTCGCCCCCTGCGCCTGACCTTCTATTCCCTGCTGATCGTCGCCGGTGCGCTGCTGGCGGCAGCTCTGGCCACGCGCCATGCCGAACGCCAGGCCTTGGTGGACGACGCCGCCCGTGCCAATCAACAGCTGGCGCTGTATGCCAACTCGCTGCACACCCTGATCGAACGCTACCGTGCCCTGCCCGCCGTGCTGGCGCTGGACTCGGAGATGATCAACGCCTTGAAAGGCCCGCTGGACGCCACCACCCAGGACCTGCTCAACCGCAAGCTGGAACGCATCAATGGCGCCGCCCAGTCTTCCACCCTCGAATTGATGGACCGTACCGGCTTGGCCGTGGCCGCCAGCAACTGGAACCTGCCCAGCAGTTATGTGGGGCACAACTACGCGTTTCGGCCGTATTTCAGCCAAACCCTGAGCCAGGGCACCGGGCGCTTTTACGCGGTGGGGGTGACCACCGGCATACCGGGTTACTTTCTTTCCAGCGCCGTGGTCGACGAACACGAGCAGTTTCTCGGCGCCATGGTGGTCAAGCTCGAATTCCCCGAGCTTGAGCGTGAATGGGCCCAGGGTAACGACCTGCTGCTGGTCAGCGACGCGCGCGGGATCGTGTTCATCGCCAACCAGCCGGGCTGGCGCTACCGCAACCTGCGTGCGCTGTCGGCCGGCGACCTGGCCGAACTCAAGGCCACCCGCCAATACGACAAGAAACACCTGCAGCCGCTGGAGACCAGCATCTTGCAGCGCTTCGACGACAACAGCCACCTGATGCGCGTCAACGGCCCCGACGGCAACGCCAACTACATCTGGGAATCGCTGCCGCTCAAAGCCGAAGGCTGGACCCTGCACCTGCTGCGCAAACCCCAGTTCCCGTTTGAAGACCAACGCAACGCCGGCCTGGCCGCCGCCGGGTCCTGGCTGGCATTGGTGTTCCTCGTGCTGTTTTTGAGCCAACGCTGGCGCCTGGCGCGCCTGCGTCAACGCAGCCGTGAAGAGCTTGAGCAATTGGTCGAGGAACGCACCCAGGCCCTGCGCACCGCCCAGGATGGCCTGGTGCAGTCGGCCAAGCTGGCGGCACTGGGGCAGATGTCCGCCGCCCTCGCCCATGAAATCAACCAACCCCTGACCGCCCAGCGCATGCAATTGGCGACCCTGCGGCTGTTGCTCGACCACGGCCGCGTGGATGATGCCTACAAGGCACTCACACCACTGGATGACATGCTCACCCGCATGGCCGCGCTGACGGGCCATCTCAAGACCTTCGCGCGTAAAAGCCCAAGCGGCCTGCGCGAACGCCTGGACCTGGCCACCGTGGTCGACCAGTCCCTGCACCTGCTCGATGCACGCTTGCGGGATGAAGCCATCGGCGTAGTGCTGGACTTGACCCGCCCGGCCTGGGTACGCGGCGACGCGATCCGCCTGGAACAGGTCCTGATCAACCTGCTGCGCAACGCCCTCGACGCCATGGCCGACAAGCCGCGCAAACGCCTGGAAATCCGCCTGCACGCCGACCAGCAGCTCTGGCAGCTGAGCGTCAGCGACAGCGGCGGCGGGATTGCCGAAGAACACTTGAACAATGTCTTCGACCCCTTCTTCACCACCAAGCCGGTGGGTGACGGGCTCGGCTTGGGGCTGGCCGTGTCCTACGCTATCGTGCATGAACTGGGCGGACGCCTGATCGCCGGCAACCGGGGCGACGGCGCGATATTTACCCTGACCTTGCCTGTCGCGCTGGAGACGCCCGACCTATGTTGAACGCGGTGATTGTGGTGGATGACGAAGCCAGCATTCGTACGGCCGTCGAACAATGGTTGAGCCTGTCCGGGTTTGCGGTGCAGTTGTTCAGCCGTGCCGAGGAATGCCTGGCGCAGTTGCCCAGAGACTTTCCCGGCGTGATCCTGAGCGACGTGCGCATGCCCGGCCTCAGCGGCCTGGAGCTGCTGGCCGAAGTGCAGCGGCGCGATGCCGACTTGCCGGTCATCCTGCTCACTGGCCATGGCGACGTGCCGATGGCCGTCGAAGCCATGCGCGACGGCGCCTACGACTTCCTGGAAAAACCCTTCAGCCCGGATGCGCTGCTCAATAGCCTGCGCCGTGCATTGGATAAACGCGGGCTGATCCTGGAAAACCGCCGCTTGCATCGCCAAGCCGATCATCGCGCCCAGCTGGAGTCCAGTCTGCTCGGGGTATCCAAGAGCTTGCAAACCCTGCGACGCCAGGTGCTGGACCTGGCGACGCTGCCGGTCAATGTGTTGATCCGCGGTGAGACCGGCAGCGGCAAAGAGCTGGTTGCGCGCTGCCTGCATGATTTCGGCCCGCGGGCGAAAAAGCCGTTTGTCGCGCTCAACTGCGCCGCGATCCCCGAGCAGCTGTTCGAAGCCGAGCTGTTCGGCCATGAAAGCGGCGCATTCACCGGCGCCCAGGGCAAGCGGATCGGCAAGTTGGAATACGCCCACGGCGGCACGCTGTTCCTCGATGAAATCGAAAGCATGCCCTTGGCCCAGCAGGTAAAACTGCTGCGCGTGCTGCAAGAACAGAAGCTGGAGCGCCTGGGTTCCAATCAGAGCATTCATGTGGATTTGCGCATCATCGCGGCCACCAAGCCGGACCTGTTGGAAGAGGCCCGCGCCGGGCGCTTTCGCGAAGACCTGGCGTATCGTCTCAACGTCGCGCAACTGCGCCTGCCGCCGCTGCGCGAGCGCCGCGAAGACATTCCGCTGCTGTATGAACATTTTGCCCAGGACGCTGCCCAGCGCCTGGGACGCAGCGCCGAGCCGCTGAGCGGCCCCGCGCTGGGACGCCTGCTCAGTCATGACTGGCCAGGCAACGTACGCGAACTGGCCAACGCGGCCGAACGCCAGGTGCTGGGGCTTGGCGAGCCGGAACCGGAGGGCATCGAGGCCGGGCAATCCTTGGCGGCGCAGCAGGAAGCCTTCGAGGCGCATTGCCTGAAAGCTGCCCTGACCCGGCATAAAGGCGATATCAAGGCGGTGCTGGCCGAACTGCAACTGCCGCGCCGGACTCTCAATGAAAAGATGCAGCGGCATGGGTTGGCAAGGGAGATGTTTCTCTAGCGGCCTTCCGATCGCCATCGGGGGCAAGCTGCCATAAGCGGATTTCCGCTCATCACTCCAAAACCATCAGCAACTTTCCGCTCAAAAAAACCTTGAAACCCTTCTATTCCGGGCCTTCCTCTACCTGGCACAGCTTCTGCTACAGCCCAAGCCAGGCAGTGCTCAGGCACGCTCCATAAAAACAACTAGATGAAGGATCCTTCAATGGATAACTCCAACACCTTGCCTCTGGGGTCGGCGGCTGCGCCGGCGAAAGCACGCACCACCAGCAGCCGGATCAGATCGATCTTCAGCGGCTCCGTCGGCAACATGGTCGAGTGGTACGACTGGTACGTCTACGCCGCGTTCTCGTTGTACTTCGCCAAAGCCTTCTTCCCCAAAGGCGACACCACCGCCCAATTGCTCAATACCGCCGCGATCTTCGCCGTGGGTTTCCTGATGCGCCCAATCGGCGGCTGGCTGATGGGCCTGTACGCCGACAAGGTCGGGCGCAAGAAAGCCCTGATGGCCTCGGTCTACCTGATGTGCTTCGGCTCACTGTTGATTGCCCTGAGCCCAGGCTATGAAATCATCGGTATCGGTGCGCCCATCCTGCTGGTGTTTGCCCGCCTGCTGCAGGGGCTGTCGGTCGGTGGCGAATACGGCACCTCCGCCACTTACCTCAGCGAGATGGCGACCAAGGAGCGTCGTGGTTTCTATTCCAGCTTCCAGTACGTCACCCTGATCTCGGGCCAGCTCATCGCCCTGGCGGTGCTGATCGTGCTGCAGCAAGTGCTGACCACCGAGCAACTGTATGCCTGGGGCTGGCGCATCCCGTTCGCCATCGGCGCGCTGTGCGCAGTGGTTGCGCTGTACCTGCGGCGCGGCATGGAAGAAACCGAGTCGTTCACCAAGAAGGAAAAAGCCAAGGAAAGCGCGATGCGCACCTTGATGCGCCACCCCAAGGAACTGCTCACCGTGGTCGGCCTGACCATGGGCGGCACCCTGGCGTTCTACACCTACACCACCTACATGCAGAAATACCTGGTGAACACCGTCGGCATGAGCATCTCCGACTCCACCACCATCTCGGCGGCGACGCTGTTCCTGTTCATGTGCCTGCAACCCCTGGTGGGCGGCCTGTCGGACAAGATTGGCCGTCGGCCGATCCTGATCGCCTTCGGCATCCTCGGCACTCTGTTCACGGTGCCGATCCTCACCACCCTGCACACCATCCAGAGCTGGTGGGGCGCGTTCTTCCTGATCATGGCGGCGCTGATCATCGTCAGCGGCTATACCTCGATCAACGCAGTGGTAAAAGCCGAGCTGTTCCCGACCGAAATCCGCGCCCTGGGCGTAGGCCTGCCGTATGCCCTCACCGTGTCGATCTTCGGCGGCACCGCTGAATACATCGCGCTGTGGTTCAAGAGCATCGGCATGGAAACCGGCTATTACTGGTATGTGACTGCGTGTATCGCGGTGTCGTTGGTGGTCTATGTGACCATGAAGGACACACGCAAACACTCGCGCATCACCACCGACTAACTGGATGATGAGATAAAACCTGTGGGAGGGGGCTTGCTCCCGATGGCGGTGGGTCAATCAATATATTACTGACTGACACCCTGCTATCGGGAGCAAGCCCCCTCCCACATTGGGTATGATGTTTGCCCCGAAACCGAGAGCAGAACTGGCCCATGTCCGACGATATCCACTTCTACGAACCCGCCAACGGCCACGGCCTGCCCCATGACCCGTTCAATGCCATCGTCGGCCCACGCCCGATCGGCTGGATCTCATCCCACGACCGCGAGGGCCGCCTGAACCTGGCGCCCTACAGCTTCTTCAATGCGTTCAACTACATTCCGCCGATCATTGGATTTTCCAGCGTGGGGCGCAAAGACAGCCTGAACAATATCGAGCAGACCGGCGAGTTTGTGTGGAACCTGGCGACCCGCCCACTGGCCGAGCAGATGAACCAGAGTTGCGCGGCCGTTTCGCCGGACGTGAATGAATTCGAGTTGTCTGGCCTGACGCCGGTGTCGTCGAAAGTCGTCGGCGTACCGCGGGTGGGCGAGAGCCCGGTGTCGTTCGAATGCAAGGTGACGCAGATTATCCAGCTGCAACGCGCCGACCAGCAGTTGGTACCCAGTTGGCTGGTGCTGGGCGAAGTGGTCGCGGTGCACATCGCCAAATGGCTGCTCAAGGACGGGATCTACGACACCGCCGCCGCCGAGCCGATTTTGCGCGGTGGCGGCCCGGCGGATTATTTCCAGCTGGGGCCGGAGGCGCTGTTCAGGATGTACCGCCCAGGCGCCACCAAAGCCTGACTAACATACAGTCAAACTGTGGGAGGGGCGGTGCGACGATTCGACTTGCTCCCGATTGCGGTGTGTCGGTCAACTAATGTGTAGCTGATACACCGCTATCGGGAGCAAGCCCCCTCCCACATTTGGATCGTCGGTGGTCTTTAGTTGGAGGCAGTTGCCCAGGCGAGTTGACCGTCTGCGTCCACGTCGACCAAGTGTTCAAGCTGCACCGCCGCCGCATCATCGGCGTCGGAAGCCGTCTTGAACGTCTGCCCATCGAGAATCTTGTGAAAACGCGGTGCGCCCATGCCGTCCAGTGCCTTGACGGCGACGGCGGCGCTGTAGCCGCCCTCTCCCGGTACTACGGCGGAAACGGCTTCGTGGCGGGCAAATTGTTTACGTGCCATGTTTGAACGTCCTGGCCAATGAAAAGTCGGCCATTCTAACGTTCTAGCCGGCCAGTTGCAGGTACTCGCCGTAGGCTTTGACGGCGGATGCATCGGTGAAGGTCTGGAAGTCCATGCTGCGCACGACCATGTCGTTCAGCAACTCGGTGAAGATCATCAGGGCCGGGGAATTGAAGTAGGCGCTCATCGCCTGCTCGCTGCTCCAGAAGCCCGAGATCAGCCATACATCGGGGTCGGTCTGGGAATGCTGCACGGTAAATTGCAGGCAACCCTGGGCCTGTCGGCCCGGTTCGATCAAACTGCTCAAGCGTGCACCGAGTTCGGTGCTGTACCCGGTACGGGCACGGACAAAGGCCATATGGCTCGCGGGAATGGGGGTGGACATGTTCGACTCTCCCGTTGAGAAGTGATGCTCGGCAAGCACTGTGAGGGCGTGTTGCCACAGGATCAAAGATAGCGGCGCCGGTGTGGGCACGGTTAGTCAATTCCTGCAGGCTTATTGCACAATCCTGCGAGAAGCGTAGGCAGGACGTTCCAGCGCTGGATTTATTCCAGCCCCGAACGGCATATTTCAGGGAGATGACAGCCTCCTTGCTTGCCTGATTCACGCTAAGCCGCAGGATCAGGCAAGGATTGTGCAGAATCGACGTAACACTTTTTGAATACCCACCACTAAGCTGAGCACCATTCAACCAGTGTGTAGAGGACGCCCCATGTCGTCGCCCGACCTCAAGTCCATGCCCCTCGATGCCGAGATGGAAAAGCAGCGTGCCGAACTGGCCAGCATCGTGCACCGCCATACCTGGGAAGATGGCTCCTACGGCACGGCGATCACTTCGCTGTACCTGAACCGCCACAACACGCCGCGCGATTTCATGCCGGTGCTGGTGGAGCCGGCGCTGTGCATCCTCGCCAGTGGCAGCAAGGAAGTGCGCCTGGCCGACGAAATCTTTGCCTACGACCCGCTCAATTACTTAGTCTTCTCGGTGGCCATGCCGGTGTCCGGGCGGATCATCGACGCCACCCCCGAAGACCCCAACCTGTCGGTGCGCATCAATATCGACCCGGCCCAGCTCACTGCACTGATCGCCGAAGCCGGCCCGATGGGTGTGCCGTCGCGTCCGACTTCCCGAGGCATGTACGTCGACCGCATCGACCATCAGTTGCTTGATGCCGTGCTACGCCTGACCCGCCTGCTGGATACGCCCAAAGATATCGCGATGCTCGCCCCGCTGATCAACCGCGAAATTCTCTACCGCTTGTTGCGCGGGCCCCAAGGCTATCGCCTGTATGAGATTGCCGTGGCCAACAGCCAGAGCCACCGGGTGAGCCAGGCGATCAAGTGGTTGAACGGCAACTACGAACAGCCGCTGCGAATCGATGACCTGGCGCGGGAAGTGAACCTGAGCGTCTCGACCCTGCACCACCGTTTCAAGGCGATCACCGCCATGAGCCCGTTGCAATACCAGAAACAACTGCGCTTGCAGGAAGCTCGGCGGCTGATGATTGCCGAAGGGCTGGAGGCCTCGGCGGCGGGGTATCGGGTGGGATATGAAAGCCCGTCGCAGTTCAGCCGGGAGTACAGCCGGTTGTTTGGCGCGCCGCCTTTGCGGGACCTGGCCCGGTTACGCCAAAGCATCTGATGCAATGAAGATCAAAATGTGGGAGGGGGCTTGCTCCCGATGGCGGTGTATCAGCTACACATCAGCTGACTGACACACTGCTATCGGGAGCAAGCCCCCTCCCACATTGGGTCCTGCGTATGTTCAGTCGAGGCCGCGGGGCAGCTGGAGGGTCACCCGCAATCCACCCTCGCGCAAATTCTGCAAACTCACCTCACCGCCATGGCTATGGGCGATATTGCGTGCAATCCCCAACCCCAGCCCATAGCCCTGCTGCTGCCCGGCCAGGCGAAAGTGCGGTTCGAACACCTGCTCCAACCGCTGCTCCGGCACGCCGGGGCCTTCGTCGTCCACATGCAGGACGAACTCGGCGCCATCGTCCTCGATGTGCAAATGCGCGTTCTGCCCGTATTTCAGCGCATTGTCGATCAGGTTGCCGATGCAGCGCTTGAGCGCCAGCGGCTTGCCCGGATAGGTGGTCAGGGCCTGCCCATGCTGGGTCACTCGCCCATTGCCGTTGGGCGCAAGGTAGGGTTCCACCAGGCATTCGAGCACGTGGTTGAGGTCCACCGGCTGGATGTTCTCGTGAATATCCGTGTCTTTCACACATTGCAACGCGCCTTTGACCAGCAATTCCAGCTCATCCAGGTCGCGGCCGAATTTGGCTTGCAGGTTTTCGTCTTCGAGCAATTCCACGCGCAGGCGCAGGCGTGTGATGGGTGTGCGCAAGTCATGGGAAATCGCGCTGAACAACTGGCTGCGCTCAGTCAGGTAACGGCTGATACGCTCACGCATGGCGTTGAACGCACGGCCGACTTCCACCACTTCACTGCCGCCGCCTTCGGCCACCGGCTCAACATCCGCCCCCAGGGACATGTCCCGCGCCGCCCGCGCCAGGCGCTTGAGCGGGCGGCTCTGCCAATGCACCAGCAGGCCGATGAACAGCAGCAGGAAACCGCTGGTCAATACGATAAACCACACTTGCTGGGCCGGCAGGCCTTGTTCTTCAAGGCTGGTGTAGGGTTCTGGCAGCAGCGAGGCGATGTACAACCATTCACCGGGAGCGAGCTGGATCTGGGTGACCAGCACCGGCGGGTTGACCGGCTCCAGGGTCAACGCGTAGTGAGCCCAGGAGCGCGGCAGTTCGTCGAGCTTAAGCCCGGCATTGAAAATGCGCAGGTCTTCGGCGCTGACGAATTCCACCGAAATATGTACATCGGCGCCGAGGGTCTGGCGCAGCACGTCGTCCACGGCTACCAGCACCGCCTGCTTGCGCGGGGTTTCGGGCAATACCTGCATGTCCAGCGGGCGATCGTTGAGGGTCACCACAAAACGCGTGCCGCCCATGCTGCGCAACTGGTCGAGCACCAGCGGGCGATAGGCCACTGGTAATGAACGGAAGTAACTCACGCTGGCGGTCATCGAATGCGCCAGGCTACGGGCAGCCGTCACCAGGCCTTCGAGCTGGGTAGCGCGCAGTTGCGACACCCAGATCACGCTGGATAACGCCTGGGCAAACAGCACCGCCAACAGGGTCAGCAGTAACATCCGCCCCAGCAGCGAACGCGGTACCGGGATCCGCCGGCGTAGTTCACGCAGGCGTTCAGTGGGCATTGCCGGCAACCACGCTGGCTGCCAGTTGATAGCCGCTGCCGCGCACGGTGCGGATCAGCCGGGGTGGTTTTTCGGTATCGCGCAGGCGTTGGCGCAGACGGCTGACGGCCATGTCGACGATGCGGTCCAGCGGCATCAGGTCGCGGCCCCGGGTGGCGTTGCCGATGGTGTCGCGGTCGAGGATCTGTTGCGGATGGTCGAGAAACAACTTGAGCAAGGCAAAGTCGGCGCCGGAGAGGATCACCTCTTCGCCGTCCACATGAAACAGGCGATGGCTGATCATATCCAGGCGCCACTCATCGAACACCAACACCTCGCCGCCACTGCTGCGCTCCTGGCCGAACTGGCAGCGCCGCAGCAGCGCCTTGATCCGCGCCTGCAGCTCGCGGGGGCTGAACGGCTTGCCGATATAGTCATCGGCGCCCAGTTCCAGGCCGATCACGCGGTCGGCTTCGTCGGAACTGGCGGTGAGCATGATGATCGGCACCTGCGCCTGGCGCGGGTGCTGGCGGATCCAGCGGCAAAGACTGAAACCGTCTTCATCGGGCAACATCACGTCCAGGATGACCAGGTCGCACGGCGCCTCGTTCATCGCCTGGCGGAACCCCGCGCCATCGGCCACGCCACGGACCTGGAAGCCGGCGCGACTGAGGTAGGTTTGCAGCAATTCGCGGATTTCCTGGTCGTCGTCGACGAGGAGAATCGATTTACTGATTACGCTCACGGGGTCCTCCTTGTTGTTATGAGGCCGTCACAGCCTAAGCAAATGCCTGCTCAAGCGCCACACCCGCACCGGTCAACCCGGAATACGGCGCGGTCACCAGCCACACCGGGATGCCCTTGAAGTAGTCACTCATGCAGCCTTTGTCGGCAAAGCTCCTGGCGAAACCGCTGCGGATAAAGAAGTCGGCAAACCTCGGTATCACCCCGCCCACGATATACACACCGCCACGCCCGCCCGTGGTCAGCACATTGTTGCCGGCCACTCGGCCCAGCCAGATGCAGAACTGGTCGAGCACTTCCAGCGCCACCGGATCGCCCGCCAGGCCCGCCGCCGTGATGGCCTCGGGCGTGTGCAGCACCGGGGTGTGCCCGTCCACCGCACAAATCGCCCGGTACAGGCGCGGCAAACCGCCACCGCTCAACGCGGTTTCAGCGCTGACGTGGCCGATCTCGCTGTAGATGTGTTGCCACAACTGGGTTTCACGCGGGCTGCTCAGGGGCAGGTCGACATGGCCACCCTCCCCCGGCAACGCCGCCCAACGGCCTGCGCCGAGGTCAAGCAAGGTACCGACGCCCAGGCCGGTGCCCGGGCCGATCACCACGGCCGGGCGCAACGGCTCCGGGGTACCTTCGCACACCACGCGAAATTCATCGGGCTGCAAGCGGGTCATGCCCAGGGCCATGGCCGAGAAATCGTTGACCAGCAGCAATTCGTCTACCTGCAACGCCTGGCAGAAAGCCGTCTTGCTCAAGCGCCAGTGATTGTTGGTGAACTTGAATTCATCGCCGCTCACCGGGCCGGCCACCGACAGGCACACCGCGCCAATGTCACCCAGCGCCAGGCCTACCTCCCTGAGATAGACCTTGATGGCCTCCTCAGGGCTTGCGTGATCCACCGTGGCCTGCACGCGGATCGAATGCAGTGCCTGATCCCGCCACAACGCAAAACGGGCGTTGGTACCCCCGATGTCACCGACCAGCGCTAACTTCACTTAAGCGTCTCCAAGGCACAGGTAAAGGCGCTGGCGCCTTGCTCTGCGGAGCTTGCGGCCAAGCGCATGAATGCAAACAACTCGCGACCGGCGCCCACGTTATTGCCCAGCAGGCCCGTGGCCGGCGTGCGCGCGGCAAATTCTTCGGCGTCCACCTTAAGCTCCAGGGTGCCGGTAACGCCATCGACGCGAATGATATCGCCATCCTGGACCCGCGCCAGCGGCCCGCCGCTCTGGGCTTCGGGGTTGACGTGGATCGCGGCGGGAATCTTACCCGAGGCGCCGGACATACGCCCGTCTGTCACCAGGGCGACTTTGAACCCACGGTCCTGCAACACGCCAAGGAACGGCGTCATTTTGTGCAATTCGGGCATGCCGTTGGAGCGCGGGCCCTGGAAGCGCATCACCGCGACAAAGTCTTTTTCCAGCTGGCCCGCCTTGAAGGCGTCGGCCAGGTCCTGTTGATCCTGGAACACCACCGCCGGCGCTTCGACCACTTGGTGCTCCGGCGCTACTGCCGAGACTTTCATCACGCCACGGCCGAGGTTGCCTTCCATCACCCGCAGGCCGCCTTCGGGCGAAAACGCACGGGCCACGGGGCGCAGGATGGTTTCATCGAGGCTTTCGATGGGGCCGTCGCGCCAGATCAGTTCGCCGTCGACCAGGAACGGTTCCTGGGTGTAACGGCTCAAGCCCCTGCCCGCCACGGTGTTGACGTCTTCGTGCAGCAGGCCGGCTTCGAGCAGTTCGCGGATCAGGAACGACATGCCGCCCGCCGCCTGGAAGTGGTTGATGTCAGCCTTGCCGTTCGGGTACACGTGCGACAGGGTCGGCACCACTTCGGAGAGGTCGGCCATGTCCTGCCAGGTCAGGATGATGCCCGCCGACATGGCGATGGCCGGCATGTGCAGGGTGTGGTTGGTGGACCCGCCCGTGGCGTTGAGGGCGACGATGGAGTTGACGAGTGACTTCTCGTCGACGATCTCGCCGATCGGCGTGAAATTACCGTTGGCCTTGGTCAGGCGTGTGACCTGGTGCGCGGCCTCGCGGGTGAGTGCATCGCGCAGCGGCGTATACGGGTTGACGAACGAGGCGCCCGGCAGGTGCAAGCCCATCACTTCCATCAACAGTTGGTTGGTGTTGGCGGTGCCATAAAAGGTGCAGGTGCCGGGGCTGTGGTAGGACTTCATTTCCGATTCCAGCAGCTCTTCGCGGGTGGCCTTGCCTTCGGCGTAGCGCTGGCGCACATCGGCTTTCTGCTTGTTGGAGATGCCCGACGGCATCGGCCCGCCGGGCACGAAGATCATCGGCAGGTGGCCGTAGCGCAGCGCGCCCATCATCAGGCCGGGGACGATCTTGTCGCAGATGCCCAGCATTAATGCTGCGTCGAACATGTTATGGGACAGCGCGACCGCCGTGGACATGGCGATCACTTCACGGC
This sequence comes from Pseudomonas sp. R4-34-07, assembly GCF_003852375.1. Taxonomy (NCBI): domain Bacteria; kingdom Pseudomonadati; phylum Pseudomonadota; class Gammaproteobacteria; order Pseudomonadales; family Pseudomonadaceae; genus Pseudomonas; species Pseudomonas sp. R4-34-07. The sequence goes on from NZ_CP027760.1 coordinate 4,688,702, forward strand.
TGAGCAGGCTCAGCTCCATACCCGGCTCGCCTTGGGTCACGCCATCGCACATGGCGGGCGTGCCGCCGGCGAACTGGCCGACCGAGCCGACTTCGCGCAGGGCTTTCTTGATTTGTTCAGGGAAATGTTCGTACGGCTGATGCGCCGAGAGCATGTCGTTATACGAAGAAACAATTGCCACATTGGCGGCATTCATCATGCGCAGGCTGTTTTTGTCTTCGGTGCCGCAACCGGCCACGCCGTGGGCGAAGTTGGCGCACTGCAGCTTGCCGCGCATCGGACCGTCGCTGGCTGCGCCGCGAATGAGCGCAAGGTAAGCCTCGCGGGTGGCGCGGCTGCGGGCGATAAGCCGTTCGGTGACCTCAAGGACGCGGGGATGCATGTATAGAACTCCAGGCTAACGGATGTGGCGACCTGAGTGTCTATGCTGATCAAACGCCCGCAGCGCATGGATGGCAGGCAGTCGTTTGGATCATCGGACCAGTTGATTCAGGTCACTCGTTGTAGATTGAACAAAATATTGCCACTAAAAAGGCTTGTTTTCTATTTTTATGCGAATAATCTTGTAATTCTTACAACAAATCGACGATAGGCACTTTCCAATGACTCTACGTATCGCAATCAACGGTTTTGGCCGTATCGGCCGTAATGTTCTGCGCGCACTGTATACCCAAGGCTACCGCCAGGATTTGCAGATCGTCGCCATCAATGATCTGGGCGACAGCTCGATCAATGCCCACCTGCTCAAATATGACACCGTGCATGGCACATTCGAAGCAGAGGTCGCCCACGATCAGGAAAGCCTGACCGTCAATGGCGACCGGATCGCCGTGAGTGCCATTCGCAACCCGGCCGACCTGCCGTGGGCCGCGCACAAGATTGACGTGGTGTTCGAATGCACCGGCCTGTTCACCGATCGTGACAAGGCCGCCGCCCATATTAGCGCCGGTGCGCGCAAGGTGATCATCTCTGCCCCGGCCAAGGGCGCGGATGCGACCGTGGTCTACGGCGTAAACCATGACATTTTGCGTCAATCGCACCAGATCATCTCCAACGCGTCGTGCACCACCAACTGCCTGGCGCCGGTGGCCCAAGTGCTGCACCGCGAACTGGGCATCGAAAGCGGCCTGATGACCACGATTCACGCCTACACCAACGACCAGAACCTCACCGACGTCTACCACACCGACCCGTACCGCGCGCGTTCGGCCACCCAGAACATGATCCCGAGCAAGACCGGCGCCGCTGAAGCCGTCGGCCTGGTATTGCCGGAACTGGCGGGCAAGCTGACCGGCATGGCCGTGCGCGTGCCGGTGATCAACGTGTCGCTGGTGGACCTCACCGTGCAGCTGAAAAAAGAAGCCACGGCCGATGAAGTCAACGCGCTGTTGAAGCACGCCAGCCAGCACTCGAAAATCCTCGGCTACAACACCCTGCCGCTGGTTTCCAGTGACTTCAACCATAACCCGCTGTCATCGATCTTCGATGCCAATCACACCAAGGTGAGCGGCAAGTTGCTTAAAGTGCTGGCCTGGTATGACAACGAGTGGGGTTTCTCGAACCGGATGCTGGATAACTGCCTGGCGCTGTGTAACGCTGAATAACACGACCTGCTCGTTCCCACGCTCTGCGTGGGAATGCAACGCCGGACGCTCTGCGTCCCGCTCCGGAGGTCGTGACGCGGAGCGTCACAGGATGAATTCCCACGCAAAGCGTGGGAACGATCAAGCCACTTGCCATTTGAGTTGATGATAAGCATTATCATTAACTGCAAATCGGTCTGGTATCACTGTGAGCCAATCTCGCTTCAACCACGTCTTTCTCACCCAACGGGTGATTCTGCTGCGCACGCTGCAACGCATGGTGAATAACCACAGCACCGCCGAGGACCTGTTGCAGGAAACCTACCTGCGCGTGACCCGGGCCCTGAGTGAGCGGCCGATCGACCACCTTGAACCCTTCGTCTACCAGACCGCGCGCAACCTGGCGCTGGATCATTTGCGTTCGCGCAGGATCCAGGCCCGCACCCTGCAGGAAGATGTACCGCTGGATATCCTGCAAAGCGTTGCCGCCCCGATCAGCACACCCGAAGACGCGACCCAGGCCGAGCAATTGCTCGAGCACCTGAGCGTCAGCCTGGGCCAGTTGAGTGCTCGCCAGCAGCGGATCTTCATCCTCAGCCGCCTGCACGGTTGCAGCTACCAGGAAATCGCCGATCAGTTGCAGGTGTCCTTGAGCACCGTACAAAAGGAACTGAAGTTGATCATGGCCATCTGTGTAGGTGTGGCCGAACGGCTGGATCAGCCTTAAGCTTCACGCCGACAGAGGTGTCGATCCAGGCTGTAGGAAAAATGAATAGAACGTGGCGAAGACCCGAGGAACACCGTGACGGACCCGAATAAACTGCGCCCCCACGAGCTGGCTCACGAGGTGCTGCAAGACACGGCCATGGACCAAGCCCTCGATTGGCTGATCGCCTTGCAGTGCGCGCAACCCGGCCAGCAAGCTGCGTTCCAAGCCTGGCTGGCCGAGGACCCCGCGCACGCCCACGCCTTCAGCAAAGCCCAGGCCGCCTGGGGTGCCGCGCCCGTACACAGCGCCGCCGTGGCCCTGGCCGCACCACGCAAACCGAGCGCCTGGCGCCGGATCAAACCGCATTGGAAACCCCTGGCCACCGCCGCCGTGCTGCTGCTCGGCCTGTTCAGCTTCAGCAACCTGCCGGTACGCCTGCAGGCCGACCACCTCACCGTGGTCGGTGAACGCCAGCGCCTGCAACTGGACGAGGGCGCCAACGTATTGCTGAACACCAATTCGGCGTTTTCCAGCCGCATCAAGGACCACCAGCGCATTGCCCGCCTCTACCAGGGCGAAGCGTTTTTCGACATCGCCCCCAGCCGTGGCCTGCCGCTGGAAATCGACGCCGGCCCGGTGCGCGCCAGCGTGCGTGACACCGCGTTTGCCGTGCGCTATCTCGACGGCGAAGCCCAGGTGCAAGTGCAGCGCGGCGATGTCGACCTGAGCAACACCGTCGACGACGCCCGGGTGCGCCTGAGTGCCGGTGAAAGTATCCGCATCGGTCCCAAAGGCTTTGGTCAGCCGGCCAAGCTGGACGCCGGCAAGGACCTGGCCTGGGTCCAGGGCCGACTGGTGTTCGAAAACTGCCCGATGGGCGAAGTGCTGGCGGAGCTGCGTCGCTATTACCCGGGCTGGATCGTCAACACCAACGACAGGCTCGCCAGTGTCGCCGTCACCGGTAACTATCGACTCGACCAACCGCTGGACGTGGTGCGTTCCCTGGCCCACATCACCTCGGCCAAACTGTCGGAATACCCGGCGCTGGTGATCTTGAACTAAATGAGAATTATTTTTACTCGATGCTGACCGGCAATACGTCTCGTTATAGCCAATGCAACTGATTCCTATTTGGTTCGGTTCGCAACTATAAGATTCGTATCTCCGGAGCGCTCTCGATGTCCTCTCGTTTCAACCGCCGGTCTTGTTCGCCCGTCCTTTCTCTGCTGACCGCCGCCATACTGATGGCCGGCGTGCCGGCAATGGCCGCCACTGCCGCCGAACCCGCACCGCGCAGCCAAGGCACCTACACCTTCAGCATCGAACAGCAGCCCCTGGTGTCGGCGCTGAACGCTTTCACCGGCGTGACCGGCTGGCAAGTCGGCCTGCCGGCTGAGTTGGGCCAGGGTGTGTCGTCCCCTGGCGTGCGTGGGGCGTTGTCGCCGGAGAAGGCGCTGGAACGGCTGTTGGTGGGGACCAACCTGAGCTATCGCAAGCTGGGCAACAACAACATCGTCCTGGAGAAACGTGCCGCCGGCGGCGCCCTCAACCTGCAGCAGGTGACCATCAGCGCCACCCGTACCGAGCAGGATGTGGACAGCGTACCGAGCATGGTCAGCGTGCACGACCGCCAGGAACTGGACCGTCAGAACGTCAACACCACCCGCGAACTGGTGCGTTACGAACCGGGCGTGTCGGTGGGCGGCGCCGGCACGCGCTCGGGCAATGCCGGCTACAACATTCGCGGTATCGACGGCGACCGCATTCTTACCCAGGTCGACGGCGTGGAAGTGCCCGACAACTTCTTCAACGGCCCCTACGCCAAGACCCGGCGCAACTACGTCGACCCGGAAATCGTCAAGCGCGTGGAGATCCTGCGCGGGCCGGCCTCGGCCCTGTACGGCAGCAGCGCCATTGGCGGCGCGGTGAGCTATTTCACCCTCGACCCGGATGACATCATCCAGCCCGGGCAGGACGTCGGCGCCCGCCTGAAGACCGGCTACAGCTCCGCCGACGAAAGCTGGCTGACGTCCGCCACCGTAGCCGGCCGTGTGCAGGACGTCGACGGTTTGCTGCACCTGAGCCAGCGCAACGGTCACGAAACCGAGTCCTATGATGGCAACAACGCCACCGGCCTGGCCCGCACCGGCGCCAACCCCGAAGACGCGCGCACTACCAACGTGCTGGCCAAACTGGGTTGGAATTATGGCGACGATAACCGCCTGGGCCTGACGTACGAGAAGTACAAGGATGATCGCGACATCAACCTGAAGAACGCGGTGGGCGGCCCGTTCATTGGTGGGCGCGGCTTCAACCTTTACCGTGACCGTCGCGGCAACGACACCATTACCCGTGAACGTTTCGGCCTGGAAAACAGCTTCGCCCTCGACTCGACGATGGCCGACCGCATCAAGACCAGCCTCAACTACCAGATCGCCAAGACCGACCAGACCACCGCTGAAATCTATCAGTCGGGCCGTCGTGTACTGCGCACCCGCGACACCCTGTACGAAGAAAAGCAGTGGGTCTTCGATGCGCAGCTGGACAAGGCCTTCAGCCTTGGCGACACCGAGCACCAGGTGACCTACGGCACCACCCTCAAGCAGCAGAAAGTCACCGGTTCGCGTGAAGGCAGCGCCACCTGCCTGGCGGTCGGCAGCGGCTGCACCGCCATCGGCGCGCCCAGCCCGTCGGCCGGCGACAGCGTGAAGAAATCCAGCGATTTCCCCGACCCGACCATCAACACCTATTCGCTGTTCGCCCAGGACCAGATCAGCTGGAATAAATGGACCTTCCTGCCCGCCGTACGCTACGACTACACCCGGCTCAAGCCCAAGCTGACCGAGGAATTCCTCAGCACCGTGAACCCCACCGGTGAATATGCGGTCGACGGCAAGGACAAAACCTGGCACCGCGTCACGCCCAAGTTCGGCCTGACCTATGCCCTGACCGATCAATACACCTGGTTCGGCCAATACGCCGAAGGTTTCCGCACACCGTCCGCCAAAGCGCTGTACGGCCGCTTCGAAAACCTCAACCTGGGCTACACCGTGGAGCCCAACCCCGACCTCAAGCCGGAAACCAGCAAGGGCATCGAAACCGGGCTTCGCGGCAAGTTCGACGAGGGCTCGTTTGAAATCGCGGTGTTCTATAACAAATACCGCGACTTCATCGACGAAGACAACGCGGTGGTCGGCGGCACCGTCGAGCAGTTCCAGGCGGTGAATATCAAACGCGCCACCATCAAGAGCGCCGAAGCCAAGGGCCGCCTGAACCTGGACGCCTTCGGTGCGCCGCAGGGCCTCTATACCCAGGGAGCGGTGTCCTACGCCCATGGCCGCAACGACGACAACGGCCAGCCGCTCAACAGCGTCAGCCCGCTCAAGGGCGTCTTCGGCCTGGGCTACGATCAGGACAGCTACGGCGGCCTGCTGAGCTGGACCCTGGTAAAAAAACAGAATCGCGTCGACAGCAGCACCTTCCACGCCCCGGACGGCGATACCAGCGGCCCGTTCAAGACGCCGGGCTTCGGCATTCTCGACCTGAGCGCTTACTACAAAGTCTCCCACGACGTGACCATCAACGGCGGCGTCTACAACCTCACCGACAAGAAGTACTGGAACTGGGACGACGTGCGCAGCTACGACAGCGTCGGCGAAGCCGCGGTGACCGGCCCGGCCAACCTTGATCGCCTGACCCAGCCGGGCCGCAACTTCGCGATCAATGTGATCTGGGACATCTGACGCCACCCGCTGCATCTCGCCGCGATGATCGAGCGGCGAGGTGCGGAATTTTTACTGTGCTGCGTCTTCCTGTTCGTCTAGTTGATAACCGCTCTCTTCAGAGCCAGAAAGGCGCTCCCCCTCTCAAGGACTTTTTCATGACCGCTTCTCCTACCGCAGAACGTCCAAGCCTGCGCTCCCAGCGCCTGAACCAGATCACCCACGCGCCACACACCAGGCTCGATGCGTTGGTAAAGGCCCACGCGCCATTTGCAACCCAGGCCAACTTCGCCCGCTTCGTGGTGGCGCAGTACCTGTTCCAATCGGAGTTGGTGGCGCTGTACAACGATGCCGAGCTGAACCGGATCATCCCCAACCTGGCCGAACGCTGCCGCGCAGACGCCGCCAGACTCGACCTGGGCGACCTCGACACCGACGTGCCGGCCCCGGTTGCCGGGGCGGTGAACAACCCGAGTGTGGCCCAAGCCCTGGGCTGGCTGTTCGTCTCCGAAGGCTCCAAACTGGGTGCTGCCTTCCTGATCAAACGGGCCGTGGGCCTGGGCCTGAGCGAAACCTTCGGCGCGCGTCACTTGGGCGAGCCGGCGGGCGGCCGCGCCGAAGGCTGGAAAAGCTTCACTCGCACCCTCGATGCAATGCAATTGAGCGTCGAGGAAGAAGCCGCCATGGATAAAGGCGCCATCGATGCGTTTGTGCGCTTCACCGTCTTGCTGGAACAGGCGTACGCTAGCGCCCCTGAACTGGCCTGATCTTGAATTGAAATGCAATCAACTGTGGGAGGGGGCTTGCTCCCGATGGCGGCGTATCAGTCGACGCATTCAGTGACTGACACGCCCTCATCGGGAGCAAGCCCCCTCCCACACTTCGACCCTATTTCAAGCTGATTTCTTGTGACCTCCTGATTGCACACACCATGACCGGCAAAACCCAATCCACCTCGAAAATCGCGCAGATCCTCTACGGCCTGCTGGCCTACGTCAGCCTGGGGATCGGCTTGGTGGCGATTGTCATACCGGGTTTGCCCACCACCGAATTCATCCTGCTTGCCGCCTGGGCCGCGACCAAAAGCTCGCCACGCCTCAGCGCATGGCTGGAAAACCACCGTCTGTTCGGGCCGATCCTGTTCAATTGGCGCAATGGCAAGATCATCGCGCGCCGGGCCAAAGTCAGCGCCACCGTCAGCATGGTTCTGTGCGCCGCCCTGATGCTGGTGATGCTCGATCACGGCTGGCCGATCTACCTGGCAATCGCCGGCATGAGCTTGGGCAACCTGTGGATCTGGTCGCGCCCCGAGCAGCTTGCACGGCGCGTATAACGCTGCGTGTAGGGGTTTTCCTACCGCTCATCGCCTGTTATTCATGAATTGATTTGTGACGCCGATGTTTCAGACATGGCGCCGAATGGACTTGGCTCTGCGCATCTCAACAAGTCCATTTGTGAGTGAACCTATGTTCGACACCCTCTCCATCCGCTTGAAAATCGTGCTGCTGTCCGGCCTCTGCCTGTTAGGGGTGATCGCACTGGTGGTTGGCATCAATATCTACAACACCAACCAGAACGATCAGTTGGTCAGTGACTCAAGCTCACGAATGCTGACTGCCAGCGTAGAACAACTGCTGCAAGCCAAGGCGGCCGAACAGGCCGTGCAGTTGCAGAAAACCTTCAACGAAAACCTGCTGGTGGTCACCGCCCTCGCCGATCAAGTCAAAGACCTGCGCACCCTAGGGGCCAAGCGTTCGCTGGACGCGGGTGCCCTGCGCGAAGACATCAACCAGAGCGTAAAAACCGCTTTTGAGCGTAACACCAAGGTGCTGGGCATCTGGCTGTCGTTCGAACCCAACGGACTGGATGGCAAGGACAGCGAGTTCATCGACGACAAAGCGCGCGTTTCCAACGAAAAAGGCCGCTTCTCCAGCTACTGGAGCCGGGCCGGCGGCGACAGCCTGAACACGATCATGGTTGAAGATGACCTGACGAAAACCAGCCTCAACCTCAGCGGCACGCCCTACAACATTTGGTACACCTGCCCACGGGACACTCGGACTACGTGCCTGTTGGACCCGTACGAAGACACGGTGGCCGGCAAACCCGTGCTGATGACCACCATCTCCCTGCCCTTGATCGTGGATGGCAAGGTTATCGGCGTCGTCGGTGTCGATATCGCCCTCAACGCCCTGCAAGCGGTCACCGACGCGGCGCAGAAAGACTTATTCAACGGCGCGGCGCACTTGGAGGTGCTGTCCAGCACCGGCCTGATCGCGGCCTACAGCGGTGAACCGGCCAGAGTGGGCAAGAACCTGATCGACACGCTTGGCGCCGAAGGCAAGGAGATCGTGCAGCTGCTCGCCAACGACCGCCCCATGATCCGCGAGCAGGACGAGACCATTCGCGCCGTGTACCCCGTCAAGCCGATTCCCGACGCCAAATCCTGGGGCGTGGTGATCAAACTGCCCAAAGCGGTGATGCTGGCCGATAACGTAAAGCTGCAAGCTGTGCTTGATGAGGCACAGGCCACAGGCACCCTCAAGGCCTTGCTGGTAGCGGCTGCCGCCGCCCTGGTGGGCCTGCTGCTGATCTGGCTGACGGCCACCGGCGTGACCCGCCCGATCAACAGCGTGGCGGCCATGCTCAAAGACATCGCTAGCGGCGACGGCGACCTCACCCAGCGCCTGGCCTACAGCAAAAAAGACGAACTGGGCGAGCTGGTGAACTGGTTCAACCGCTTCCTCGACAAGCTGCAACCGACCATCGCGCAGATCAAACAAAGCATCACCGAAGCGCGCGGCACTGCCGACCAGTCCTCGGCCATTGCGCGCCAGACCAGCGAAGGCATGCAGGTGCAATTTCGCGAAATCGACCAGGTGGCCACCGCGTCCAATGAGATGAGCGCCACCGCCCATGACGTCGCCAACAGCGCCTCCAACGCCGCCAGCGCGGCACGCGGCGCGGATCAGTCGGCCCGCGAAGGCATGTCGATCATCGAACAAAGTACCCGTGATATCACCACGCTTGCTGAAGAAGTCAGCAAGGCCGTCGGCGAAGTCGAAGCGTTGGCCGTCAACAGCGAACAGATCGGTTCAGTCCTGGAAGTGATCCGCAGCATCGCCGAACAGACCAACCTGCTGGCGTTGAACGCGGCGATCGAAGCGGCGCGCGCCGGGGAAAGCGGACGTGGTTTTGCGGTGGTGGCCGATGAGGTGCGTAACCTGGCCAAGCGCACCCAGGATTCGGTCGAGGAAATTCGCCTAGTGATCGAACGCATCCAGAGCGGCACCCGTGGCGTGGTGGCGACCATGCATTCGAGCCAGCACCAGGCCCAAAGCAATGCCGGGCAGATCCACCAAGCCGTGCAGGCCCTGGGCAAAATCAGCGACGCGGTGACGGTGATCAGCGACATGAACCTGCAAATCGCCAGCGCCGCCGAACAGCAAAGCGCGGTGGCAGAAGAGGTCAATCGCAACGTCTCCGCGATCCGCACCGTCACCGAAACCCTCACCGGCCAGGCCACCGAATCGGCAGCCATCAGCAGCCAGCTCAATGCTTTGGCCAGCCAGCAAATGAAGTTGATGGATCAGTTCAAGGTTTAAATAACACCACACCTCACTGTGGGAGGGGGCTTGCTCCCGATAGCGGTGTGTCAGTGACAGATAAGTCGGCTGACACTCTGCTATCGGGAGCAAGCCCCCTCCCACACTGGTATCACCTTTTTCCTTACAGGCCGCTCCAGGCTTGGACGAACGCGGTCAGGTCTTCCTTCGGCGCGGTGCGCGGCGGGTTCTGGGGGGTGCCCAGGTAGAGGAAGCCAATCACTTCCTCGCCGGGTACCAGCCCCAGGCCTTTGGCGACGTGGGCCGAGTAGGACAACTCACCCGTGCGCCACACGGCACCAATCCCCTGGGAATACGCCGCCAGCAGAATGCCGTGGGCCGCGCAGGCGGCTGCCAGCAGTTGTTCGGATTTGGGCACCTTGAAGTGCTCCTGCAGACGGGCAATCACCACCACTACCAGCGGCGCGCGCAACGGGCCGTTCTGGGCTTTGTCGATGGCGGCTTGCGGGGCGTCGGCATCCTGCAAGCGCGCAGCTTCGGCGAGCAGCGTGCCCATCCGCTCGCGGGCCGTGCCTTCCACGGTGAGAAAGCGCCACGGGCGCAGTTGGCCGTGGTCGGGCGCGCGCATGGCGGCGGCGAACAGCACGTCGCGCTGCTCCTGGGTCGGTGCCGGTTCCAGCAGACGCGGCACGGAAACACGGTTGAGCAAAGCGTCGAGAGCCTGCATTGGCCACCTCCAGAAAAAATGTGCGCTCATTCTAGCGGAATGAAACGGGATGCCACCAAACGATAATTGCTCTTATTCAAACTGCCCCGCCCTGTTAGACTTTGCCCCCACATTTTCCGCCTTCGTTCAGGAAACTCGATGTTCCGTTCGTTACTTCACCTGTGCGCAGCGTTGATGGCCCTGGGCCTGACCGCCTGCGACGACGCCCCGCAGTTTACCCAGGCCGAGCCGGGTGAAGCGCGCGCTGGCGGTGCTACCACGGTGAACAAGCGCGACCAGAACGCGTTTTCCCTGCCCTCGGCCAACCTGGCGCCCACCCGCCGCCTGGACTTCAGCGTCGGCAACAGTTTCTTTCGCAGCCCCTGGGTGATCGCGCCCTCGACCACCACCGCACGTGACGGCCTGGGCCCGCTGTTCAATACCAACGCGTGCCAGAACTGCCATATCAAGGACGGCCGGGGCCACCCGCCGCTGGCCGATGCGCCCAATGCCGTATCGATGCTGGTCCGCTTATCTATCCCGGATGCAGCACCTTACGCCAAACTCATCGAACAGCTCGGCGTAGTGCCCGAGCCGGTGTACGGTGGGCAACTGCAGGACATGGCCGTGCCCGGCGTGGCGCCGGAAGGCAAGGTGCGGGTCGATTACACACCGGTCAACGTTCAGTTCAAGGACGGTACGGTGGTCGAGTTACGCAAGCCCGACCTGCAGATCACCCAGCTCGGCTACGGCCCGATGCACCCCGACACGCGTTTCTCTGCACGCATCGCCCCGCCGATGATCGGCCTGGGCCTGCTCGAGGCCATCAGCGACGCCGATATCCTGCGCAACACCGATCCGAAAACCGCTGACCGTGAGGCCATCGTCGGCCGGGCGAATCGGGTGTGGGATGACGCCGCGCAAAAAACCGTGCTGGGGCGATTTGGCTGGAAAGCCGGGCAACCCAACCTCAATCAACAAAATGTTCACGCGTTTTCTGGTGATATGGGCCTCACCACCTCCCTGAGACCCTTCGATGACTGCACCGACGCCCAAGTCGCCTGCAAACAGGCACCCAACGGCAACGGCCCCGAAGGCGAGCCGGAAGTCAGCGACAACATCCTGCGCCTGGTGCTGTTCTATACGCGTAACCTCGCCGTGCCGGTGCGCCGCGACGTCAACGCGCCCCAGGTGCTGGCCGGTAAAAACCTGTTCTACCAAGCCGGCTGCCAGGGCTGTCATAAGCCGACGTTCACCACGGCCGCCAACGCCGCCGAACCTGAGCTGGCCAATCAAGTGATCCGCCCCTACAGCGACTTGCTGCTGCACGACATGGGCGAAGGGCTTGCCGACAACCGTACCGAATTCAAGGCCGGTGGCCGCGACTGGCGTACCCCGCCGTTGTGGGGCATCGGCCTGACGCAAACCGTGAGTGGTCACACCCAGTTCCTGCATGACGGCCGCGCCCGCAACCTGCTCGAAGCCGTGCTCTGGCATGGCGGGCAAGCGCAAGCAGCGCAGCAGCATGTGTTGTCGTTCAACGCCGAGCAGCGCGCCGCGTTGCTGGCGTTCCTGAATTCTCTATAAGCTTTGCCCCAATTACAGAAGGGAGCTCGACATGTTCCGTCCCAAGTTGTTGTTCACCAGCCTGGCCGCCCTTGCCCTCGGCGCCTGCTCGCCCCAGGACCCGCAAGCGGTGACCTCGGCAGCCATCGCCAAGCAAGTCATCCTGCCCACTTACAGCCGCTGGGTTGAAGCCGACCGCCAACTGGCCGTCAGCGCCCTGGCCTACTGCCAGGGCAAGGAAAGCCTTGACACCGCCCGTGCCGACTTCCTCCACGCGCAAAAAGCCTGGGCCGAGCTGCAACCGCTGCTGATCGGCCCGCTGGCTGAAGGCAACCGCGCATGGCAAGTGCAGTTCTGGCCGGACAAGAAAAACCTGGTGGGTCGCCAGGTCGAACAATTGGTCGCCAGCCAGCCACAGATCGACGGCGCCGCCCTCGCCAAATCCAGCGTGGTGGTGCAAGGCCTGTCGGCCTACGAATATATCCTCTACGACGCCAAGCCTGACGTCGCCGACGAAGCCCAGAAAGCCCGTTATTGCCCGCTGCTGATGGCCATCGGCGAACGCCAGAAAGCCCTGGCCGAAGAGATCCTGGCCAGTTGGAACAGCACCGACGGCATGCTGGCGCAGATGAGCAAGTTTCCGAACCAGCGCTACGCCGATTCCCACGAAGCGATTGCCGACCTGCTGCGTGTGCAAGTGACCGCCCTGGATACCCTGAAGAAAAAACTCGGCACGCCGATGGGCCGCCAGACCAAGGGCATCCCGCAACCGTTCCAGGCCGATGCGTGGCGCAGCCAGTCGTCCCTGCAGAGCCTGGAAGCCAGCCTCGCGGCGGCCCAGACCGTATGGGTAGGCGTCGACAACAAAGGCCTGCGCGGCCTGTTGCCGGCCGATCAGAAAGCCCTGGCCGACAAGATCGACGCCGCGTATGCCGCGTCACTGAAACTGTTCGCCAGCAACCAGCGCTCCCTCAACGAACTGTTGAACGATGACGCCGGGCGCCAGCAGCTCAACGATCTCTATGACAGCCTCAACGTGGTCCATCGCCTGCATGAAGGCGAGTTGGCCAAGGCGCTGGGCATCCAACTGGGCTTCAACGCCAACGACGGTGACTGATGATGCTCAGGCGACAGGCTTTGGCGGTAGGCAGCGTGCTGCTCAGTGCATTGACGTTGGGCGGCTGGACGCTGTTCAAGCAGAAAGACAAGAGCCCCCTGCTGCTGTCGGCGCGGGATGACGCCGACGGCAAGCACTACGCCGTCGGTTATCGCCTGGACGGCACGCAGGTGTTCGCCACCCAGGTCGGCCAGCGCTGCCACGACATCGTCAACCACCCGACGCTGCCGATCGCGCTGTTCGTCGCCCGCCGCCCGGGCACCGAGAGTTACCTGGTCGACCTGCGTGACGGCGCGCTGCTGCAGACCATCACCTCGAACCCCAATCGCCACTTCTATGGGCACGCGGTGATCCACAAGAGCGGTGACTGGCTGTACGCCACCGAGAACGACACGTCCGATCCCGGCCGTGGCTTGCTCGGGGTGTACCGGTTCGAAGGCGAGCGGCTGGTGCACAGCGGGGAAATCTCCACCCATGGCATCGGCCCGCACCAGGTCTCCTGGATGCCCGATGGCGAAACCCTGGTGGTGGCCAACGGCGGCATTCGTACCGAAGCCGAAAGCCGTGTGGAGATGAATCTCAACGCCATGGAACCGAGCCTGGTGCTGATGCACCGCGACGGCAGCCTGATCAGCAAGGAAACCCTGGGCCAGCAGATGAACAGCGTGCGCCATATGGGAATCGCCAGCGATGGCACCATCCTCACCGGGCAGCAGTTCATGGGGCCGTCCCAGGAGCGCTCCGAGCTGCTCGCGATCAAGCGTCCGGGCCAGCCGTTCGTGGCCTTTGCAGTGGCCGATGCGCAGTTGCAGGCGATGGGGCACTACACCGCCAGCGTCGCGGTGCACAGTGAGCTGCGGCTGGTGGCGTTGACGGCGCCGCGTGGTAATCGGTTTTTTATCTGGGACATGGACAGTGGCGAGTTGCGCCTGGACGGCCCGCTGCCCGATTGCGCCGGGGTCGGCGCGGTGGCGGACGGCTTTGTCGTGACCTCGGGCCAGGGGCGCTGCCGCCTCTACGATTGCCGTCAGAAACAGCCGGTAGCGACGCCGCTGACCTTGCCTGCAGGGTTATGGGATAACCACCTGCACCTTATGACGTAACCACCCGCCTCGATCTCAAGGCTCCTGCGCCGACGCCCAGGAGCCTAGCCGCCGACAACCACCAACACCTGGCACATCGCCTACGCAGTCTGTGGAATTGCTTCTCATCCGAGAGACTTGTCCCACAACAACTTGCGAAGCTACCCCTTATCCCCTTCCTTGTTCTGACGAAGACTGCGGCGCTCAACGCAGTGCCGCCTGGTCGTGCGTGCTCGCGCTTCGTTAACCCTGCACACGTCTTCACAAGGACTCCATTATGACCATGCCGGGCCGCCGGATGATTATCATGCTCAGCCTCGTTCTGTCAGTCGTGCTGATGCTCGCCGGCTACAAGACGTACTGGATTTATCAGCAACTGCAGCTTTTGCATGGGCCAACGCCACCCGTCAGTGTGGCGACGTCCAATGCCTTTGAAATCCCCTGGCAGCGCCAAATGCCTGCCGCGGGCACGCTCAAGGCGTTGCAAGGTATCAACCTGAGCACTGAGGTGCCCGGTGTCGTCACACAGTTGCACTTTGAGTCAGGGCAAAGGGTCGAGGCTGGACAGACCCTGCTGCAGCTCGAGCACCAAACCCAACAGGCAGAGTTGGACGTGGCAAAGGCCGACCAGCGCCTGGCCCGTCAGAACTTTGAGCGCGGTCGAAAACTGGTGGACATCAGCGCCATCTCCAAAGGCGAATTCGATCGGCTCGGTGCTGAACTCAACCGCAACACTGCCCTCGTTGCACAGCGCACCGCAGCGCTGGAAAAGAAACACATCACCGCCCCTTTCACCGGCACCATCGGCATCCGCCAGGTCAACGTGGGTGATTACCTGCAAAGTACCCAGGTTATCGCCAGCCTGCAGGACACACGCCGCCTTTACGTGGACTTTTATGTGCCCGAGCAAGCCGTTCAACTGATCAGGATCGGGCAGCCGGTTCAGGTTGAAGTCTCGGCACGCCCAGGCACCTTCAGCCTCGCCGAGGTGAGCGCCATCAACCCGATCGTCGATGACAGCACGCGAAATGTGCTGGTGCGCGCGACGCTGCCCAACCCACGCGACGACCTGCTCCCGGGAATGTTCGCCCATTTACGGGTGCTGCTGGACGAACCGACTGCGCAAACCGTGATCCAGGAAAGTGCGATCGCCTTCAACCCTTATGGTCAGTACGTTTACGTGATAATCCGAGGCAACAACGGCGAGCCGCAGGCCTCCGATACCGGCGATACACCGCAACTGATAGCCGAGCAGCGCTTGATCGAAACGGGCGAGCGTCGCAATGGCCTGGTGGTGGTTTCCAAGGGGCTGAGCAAGGGCGAACAGGTGGTCACCGCCGGCCAGCTCAAACTGAAACACGGCACACCCGTGCGGATCAGCATTGACCGAAGCCAGCCGGATGGGCAGCCGATGCCACATCAGGAGGGCGCAGAATGACCTTCACCGACCGGTTCATCCGTCGCCCGGTACTGGCCGTGGTGGTCAGTCTGTTGATCGTGCTGCTGGGCTGTCAGGCCTACGAAAAACTGCAGCTGCGCCAGTTTCCGCAGATGCAGAACGCGCTGATCACTGTCACCACCGTCGCCCCGGGTCTGAGTGCGCACACCATCCAGAGTTACATCACACAACCCTTGCAACAAAGCCTGGCCAGCGCACAAGGCATCGACTATATGACGTCTTCCAGTCGCCAGAATATCTCGATTATCTCTATCTATAGTCGGCTGGACGCCGACAGTGACCGCTTGTTCACCGAGCTGCTGGCCAAGTCCAATGAAGTCAGGAACCAGTTGCCCAGCGGGATTGAGGATCCGGTGCTGAGCAAAGTTGCAGTGGACAGCACCGCGCTGATGTACCTGAGTTTTTCCAGCAAAACCATGAACAATGCTCAGATCACGGACTACCTGCAGCGCGTGGTCCAGCCGCGACTGGTGACACTGCCGGGCATGGCGCAAGCGCAGATCATCGGCAGCCAGAGCTTCGCCATGCGCCTGTGGCTCGACCCGATAAAACTCGCAGGGTTTGGTCTGAGCGCCGCTGACGTGACCCAGGCAATCAGACGCTACAACGTACAATCTGTCGCGGGGGACCTTACCGGCGAATATGTCGTCACCAGTGCGACCACCAACACTGAACTGCAATCGGCCGAGGGGTTCAGTGCGATTCCCGTGAAAACCGACGGCGACAATCAGGTGCGCCTGGGAGACGTTGCACGCGTGGAGCTGGGCTCGCAAAATTACGACAGTTTCAGCACCTTCAATGGCACCCCTGCGGTTTATACCAGTATTCAAGCCACACCCGACGCCAACCCCCTGGAGTTAGGCAAGCGTGTCCGCGAACTGATCCCACACCTGCAATCGCAGCTCCCGCCCGACTTGCATTCGGATATCGCTTACGATTCGACGCTTTACATCAATGCCTCGATCGACCAAGTGCTGTCCAGCCTGGTAGAAGCCGTACTGATTGTAGTGTTGGTGGTGTTTTTGTTCCTGGGCTCCTTGCGCTCGGTGATCATTCCCGTCATCACCATTCCGCTGTCGCTGATTGGCACCTTGTTCCTCATGCAGCTGATGGGCTATTCCATCAACGTCCTGACGCTGCTGGCCATGGTCCTGGCGATCGGCCTGGTGGTCGATGACGCCATCGTGATGATGGAAAACATTCACCGCCACATCGAACAGGGTAAATCCCCACTCGAGGCCGCGATCAAGGGGGCAAGAGAGGTTTGCATCCCGGTGGTGTCGATGACCATCACGCTGGCCGCAGTCTATACACCCATCGGTTTCATGCAGGGCCTGACCGGGGCGCTGTTCAAAGAGTTTGCCCTGACCCTGGCCGGCGCTGTGGTGATTTCCGGGATCGTGGCGTTGACGCTGTCACCGATGATGTGTGCCATTTTGCTGCGCCCTGAAACACAGCCACAGGGCCTGACGCGGGTGCTGGACCGATTCTTCAACGCGTTGAAAACGCGCTATCAGCGCCGTCTGCACCAGATCATGCAAGCGCGGTCCGTGGTAGTGGTATTCGCCGCGCTCGTACTCTGCCTGATCCCCGTCATGCTCACGTTCACCCTCTCGGAGTTGGCGCCCGACGAGGACAAGGGCCTGATTTTTATCCTGTCCAATGCGCCCCAACCGACCAACCTGGCGTACCTGAACCGCTACACCCAGGACTTTATCGAACCGTTCAAAACCTTTCCCGAATACCAGGCATCCTTCCAGATCAACGGCCTGGACGGCGTACATTCAGGCGTTGGCGGCTTCCTGCTCAAACCCTGGGAGGAACGTGAACGTACACAGATGAGCGTCCTGACACCCTTGCGTGAAAAACTCGACAACAACCCCGGCCTGCAAGTCTTCGCGTTCAACCTGCCTTCCTTGCCAGGCACAGGTGAAGGGCTGCCCTTTGGCTTTGTCATCAGCTCCCAGCAGGACCACAACTCGATGATCGGCGTGGCCGAGCGCATCAAACAACGCGCGATCGACTCAGGAAAGTTTGCCTACGTGGATATCGACCTGGCCTTCGACCGACCCGAAGTAACGGTCGAAATTGACCGGACCAAGGCCGCCCAGATGGGCGTGTCCATGGAGGATCTGGACCTGACCTTGAGCACCCTGCTGGCTGAAGCGGAAATCAACCGATTCAGTATCGACGGTCATCTCTACAAAGTGATTGCTCAAGTGGAGCGCAGCTATCGGGACAACCCCGCCTGGCTGAGCCAGTACGCAGTCAAAAACGCCAAGGGCCAATTACTGCCCTTGTCGACGCTGACCACAGTCTCCAGCCCACAGGTTCGGCCACGGCAGTTGAATCAGTTCCAGCAGCTCAATTCAGTCACGGTGTCGGCCTTTCCGATTGTGGGTATGAGCAACGCACTGCAGACCCTGCAAACCATCGCCCAGGAGGAGGCGCCAGCGGGCTATACCTTCGATTACCGCAACGCGACACGTCAGTTCGTGCAGGAGGGAAATGCGCTATGGGGCACGTTTGGCCTGGCGTTGGCGTTCATCGGCCTGGTATTGGCGGCGCAGTTTGAAAGCCTGCGCGATGCCCTGGTGATACTGGTGACGGTACCGCTGTCGGTATGCGGTGCATTGATCGCACTGTTTCTGGGTTGGTCCACCCTGAATATCTACACGCAAATCGGGCTGGTCACGTTAATCGGCTTGATCAGCAAGCACGGCATCCTGATCGTTGAGTTCGCCAATCAACTGCGCAAGGAAAAAGGCCTGTGCGCGCGCGCTGCGGTGGAACAAGCGGCTGCGATTCGCCTGCGGCCGATTCTGATGACGACCCTGGCAACGGTAATGGGCGTCGTCCCGCTGATTTTTTCCAGCGGTGCGGGTGCGGTCAGTCGGTTCGATATCGGCATGGTGATCGCCACCGGCATGTCGATTGGTACCCTATTCACCCTGTTCGTCCTGCCGACGGTGTACACGGTGCTGACCAAAGCTGACAACGTGCCCCCTCAATAGCGTGATCGGTGGGTGCGCCTTCAGTTCACTGCAGTGACTTGCGCTCACCCGATTGCCCCCGCTGAGTCCCAAAAAAAAGGGCCTCGCATCGCGAAGCCCTTCCTGGGGGGTTCAATCGTTTCAACTCTGCGGCCTCATCGCTTGAGACATCCCGAACATGAATAACAGCAATTCATGATCGGGCTTGGCCGCCACACTGACCTTGGCGACACGTGGCTGCAGGCATAGCCCACCGCCTTGCGCCGCACTGAGTACCTGTGTGCGAGGCTGTTCCCACGCAGCCAGGGCGAGGGCTGCAATGCCCAACGCCCCGACCAGGAACACACCTCGTGCTATTTCTAGCTTCATCTGGTTAAACCCTTGATAGCGCTGCCAAACGCCGTCTCATAAAAGTAGCTGAGTTTTTTCCAGTCGGTATCGTTCCACGACGAATGGCGGCGCAATTGCAGCATGTCATGGGAGGCGGCCCGATAAGCGGTCAGACGCTGGCGACATTTTTCAAAGTCCAGCAACGCCACTTCCACAGTCACCGCATCGCCCTCGCCGGTGACCCGCACGAAGATGTGCTTGATATACAGGCAACCATGCTGCCAGCGCCCTTTGTGCATGCGCGCCAGGGTAGTGGCCAGCTCCTTGAGCAGGCGTTCATGCACCTCCTCGCCGTATTGCTCACGACCACCGGCGGCGTACCAGTTTTCGATCTCGTCGAAACCGTCCAGCGAAGCGGTGACCAGCAAGGCTTTCCATTGATGCTCGGGGTCGCGTCGCGCCTCGCAAAACACCATCTCCGGCACCCGTACATCGAGCAAGCGCAGGCCCCTGAGGGCATCACGTTCACGCAACACGGTCGGACGTCCAAACGGATGCAGCCAACTGCGGTAGATGTGGCCGGTCTGGCGCTTGCAGTAGAGCAAACGGCCATTGGAACTGACCACCCGCTGTACGCCACTTTCACCGCCACGCCGACGATTGGGCTCTTCTACCCATTCGCCCTGCTGGCGCCAGAAAAAATCAAATCGTTCTTCGGGAGCTACATGACTGCCGACTACGCACTCAACTGCCATCCTGTTACCTCTTACGCAATACATAGACTCGCCACATGGCGTAGAGCGGCATGAAGTCCAGGGATTCCTGAACCCGGAAACCGGCCTGCTCGAATTCTGCCTCGACAGTAGCAGCCGGTAACACAAACCGGTTTTGGTAACCTTCCTGCTCACCTTTCTTACGACGACGCACTTCGGCGCGCTTACGCTTCCAAGCCTTGAAATTGCCATCCACCCACAGCGAGATAATCACGCTGTCACGGGTAACACGTTGAAACTCCCGCAGTATTGTCATCCTGTGCGCTGGGTCACCGATGTGGTGCATCAAGCGCATGCAGAAAATACTGTCGACCGAATTATCTGGCAAATCGATATCAAAGGCAGATGTCTGCAAAGGACGTACCCGTTTCACCACTTCCGGGGGTTGGGCCACCGTGGCGACCTTCAACATCGACGCCGAATTGTCGGCCCCGATAATCACGCGGTTGGGTTTCTCGGCCAGCAACGGCCAGAATCGCCCTGCACCACACGGCAAGTCCAACACCAGGCTTGGCTCACCGGCCATCGCCAGCGCCGCGCGCGCCAGCTGCTCGTCGCGTTTGTGGGACCACCGGCGGGCCAGATTGTCCTGATGCTTGAGCAAATAGCGGTGAGCGTGGTTATCGTCGTACTTTTCAGAAAATTCCAACTTGATCGGCGAAGGCATCTTACATCTCCAATTACTGATGCCTACAACCCTAAGCAGCGAACTGTGATCAACAAGTCAACTCGTTGTGAAAAACTTGTCCTGTCCAATTGCATACATTTCAAGACTTTACAGAAACATTCAGTAGCATCGGGCCATCTTCGCTGAAAAACCGGCGTCGTGCAGCAGCAAATTGTCAGACTGAGCGGTCAGGTTTTGACTTGATCCAATTCCACATGAAAACGGCAACCATTGGGCTCCATGGTGCTCAGGGTCACGCTCCAGCCCTGGTTCTCACAGATGCGCTGCACCAGCGACAAGCCCAAGCCCAGCCCCTCGCCGCGCTTCTCGCTGCCCCGCACAAACGGCTCGAACATCGCCTCACGCTTGTCTTCAGGAATGCCCACGCCGGAATCCTCCACCACAAAACCGCTGGGCTCCAGGGTGAGGCGGATAAACCCTTGCTCGGTGTAATGCAGTGCATTGCGCAACAGATTGCCCATCACCGCATGCAGGAAGGTGGTGTTGTAGCGGGTATCCAGCGGATTGCCTGGGCAGTAGATCAGTTCAAGGCCCTTTTGCTCGATGGGCCCGCGCCAGATCCCGAGCAGGTCCTCAGCCACCTGTGTCAGGTTGACCTGGGCCGACATGGCGGCATCGTCATGCTGGGCACGGGCCAGCATCAGGAAGGTCTGCACCAGTTCGCGCATTTCTTCACAGGCCCGGGCGATTCGCTGGACCTGGTTGCGCCCCCGTTGATCGATTGCCGGGTTCTCCAGCAACAGCTCGCAGGAACTGGCCAGCACCATCAAGGGTGTGCGCAATTCATGGCTCACATCGCTGGTAAACAACTGTTCGCGAGACAGCGCCTGGCGCAAGCGACCCAGGGTGGCATCGAACGCCACCGCCAACTCACCCACTTCGTCGGCCGCATAATCCGGTGCCAAAGGCGGGGCAAGCCCGAGCAACTGGTCGCGATGGCGCACCTGGCGCGCCAGCCGTACCACCGGCGCCATCACCTTGCGCGCCAGCACCCAGCCGAGAAACACCGCCAACGCCAGGCTGAGCACGAAGCCCACCAGCACCACGGCAAACAGGACGCGCTCGCGCTCTTCGAAATCGCTCTGGTCCTGCAGCAGCACATAACGCCGGCCATCGATCACCTCGACCATGGCGTGGTATGACAGCGACTCGCGAAACACTTCATGAAAGCCTGGGTCCAGATGCCGCAGGTCCTTGGGCAGCTCGAAATCGCCGGGGCCGCCGCTGAAATAAAACAACTGGTCAGGCTCCGGCCGGTGTCGCCAGTCTTCCATGCTGTCCATCAACAGCAGCCGTTGCAGATCGCCACCCAGGCCCGCCGAAATCAACTTCTCTTCCACCAGGTGCACCGTCGCGACGATGCCCATGGCGAAAGCCCCCGCTACCAACGCGCTCATCAAGGCAAAGGCGATGATGATCCGCTGGGCAAGGCTTTGCTTAAACTCCATCACGGCCCTCGGCGAGGCGATAACCCACACCGTGCACCGTTTGCAGCAGCGGCTTGGCGAAAGGTTTGTCGATCACTTGGCGCAATTGGTGGACGTGGCTGCGCAAGCTGTCGCTGTCCGGGCAATCATCGCCCCACAAGGCTTCTTCGAGAATTTCCCGACGCAATACGTGCGGGCTTTTCTGCATCAATACTGCCAGCAGCTTCAGGCCGACCGGGTTGAGCTTGAGCATGCGCCCTTCGCGCGTGACCTCCAGGGTGTCGAGGTCGTAATGCAGGTCGCCCACTTGCAACACACGCCGCCCGCCACCCTGGGCCCGGCGCAGCACCGCTTCGATGCGCGCGGCCAGTTCGGACAAGGCGAACGGCTTGAGCAGGTAGTCATCGGCCCCGGACTTGAAGCCCTGCAGCCGGTCGTCCAACTGGTCGCGGGCGGTGAGCATGATCACCGGGGTGTCGCGGCGTGCATCTTCACGCAGGCGTTTGCACAGGGTGTAGCCATCGATGCCGGGCAGCATGATGTCGAGCACGATCAAGTCGTAATGCTCGGTGGCGGCCAGGTGCAGGCCCGACAAACCGTCCTGCGCACAGTCCACTGTGTAGCCTTTGAGCCCCAGGTAATCGGCCAGGTTGGCCAGAATATCGCGGTTGTCTTCAACCAATAAAATTCGCATGGGCAGTGTCTCCGTACGCGGTAACGGCCGTGTTGGCTCGCGCAGCTTAAGGCCAAGTGCGGCTCAGGGATAGAGCGGCGAGGCCCGTCGATAAAGGTTTTCAACTGATTGGGCAGCCAAACGAGTTTTTCACTATAGCTTCACAAACTGACTACAGTGTCAGCGTGAAGATCGCCGCCATTGATAAAAGGAAATTTGACATGGGGCTCCCCAAAACCGCGCCTGTGCGCTATTTGCTGTTGATAACCGGCGCCTGGCTGGTTGTTTTCCTGCTCACCCGCAGCGTGCTGCTCATCACTCACCTGGATGAAGTCGGCGGTAACCTGCTGCCGGTGTTCGGCGTGGGCTTGCTCTACGACCTCGGCTTCCTGGCCTACGCGGCATTGCCGCTGGGGCTGTACCTGTTGCTGTGCCCGCCAGCGTTGTGGCGCCGCCGCGGTCATCGCTGGTTTTTGCAAGCGCTGCTCACGGCGAGCCTGTTCGCGATGCTGTTTACCTCGGTGGCCGAATGGCTGTTCTGGGATGAATTCGGCGTGCGCTTCAACTTTATCGCCGTTGATTACCTGGTGTACTCCGACGAGGTGTTGAACAACCTGCTGGAGTCCTACCCGATCGGCAAGCTGCTCAGCCTGCTGGCGATGCTCGCGCTGATCCTCAGCGTGGCCCTGCGCAAGCCCTTCAACGCCGCGATGGCCGCGCCCCTGCCGGCGCTGCGTGGCCGGTTGGTGAATGCCGTGGCCTTGCTGGTGGTCGCCGGCCTCAGCCTGCAATTGATCAGCCAGGACAGCCCGCGCACCCAAGGTGGCAACGCCTACAACAACGAACTGGCCAGCAATGGCCCCTATCAGTTCTTTGCCGCGTTCCGTAACAACGAACTGGACTACACGCAGTTCTATAAAAGCCTGCCAACCGACGTAGTCGCCAAGCAATTGCGCGCCGAGCTCAGTGAGCCCAACGCCCGTTTCATCGACCAGGACCCCCTGGATATCCGCCGCGCCATCACCAACTCCGGAACGCTGCGCAAGCCCAATATCGTGCTGGTCACCATCGAAAGTTTCAGCGCCAAATACATGGGCAGCAACGGCGACGAGCGCCACCTCACGCCCTACCTCGATGCGCTGCGCCAACAGAGCCTGTACTTCAATAACTTCTATGCTACCGGTACGCGCACCGACCGTGGCCTGGAAGCCATCACCCTGGCGGTTCCTCCTACGCCTGGGCGCTCTATCGTCAAGCGTATCGGCCGCGAAAGCGGTTTCGCCAGCCTGGGGCAGCAGCTTTCCGCCATTGGCTACGACAGCGTGTTCGTCTACGGCGGGCGCGGTTACTTCGACAACATGAATGCGTTTTTCAGCGGCAATGGCTATCGCGTCGTCGACCAGAGCAGTGTGCCCGAAGCGCAAATCTCGTTTAAAAACGCCTGGGGCATGGCCGACGAGGACCTGTACAAACAAACCCTGAATCTGGCCGATGCCGACTACGCCAAGCAGCAGCCGTTTTTGCTGCAGTTGATGACCACCTCCAACCACCGTCCCTACACCTACCCGGACGGGCGTATCGATATCAAATCCGGCAAGGGCCGTGACGGCGCGGTGAAATACACCGACTACGCCATCGGCCAGTTCCTCGACGCCGCGCGTCAGAAGCCCTGGTTCGATAACACGATCTTCGTGTTCGTCGCCGACCACACCGCCGGCAGTGCAGGCAAGGAAGACTTGCCCATCACCAACTACCAGATCCCCCTGTTCATCTATGCACCGAAGCTGATCGACGCCCGGGAAACCGCGCAACTGGCCAGCCAGATCGACCTGGCGCCGACGCTGCTGGGCTTGATCAACCTGAGCTACGAATCGACGTTCTTTGGCCGCAACCTGTTGCAAGACAACCCGCTGCCACCGCGCGTGGTGGTCGGCAACTACCAGCACCTGGGCCTGTTTGACGGCACGAACCTGGCGATTCTCAGCCCGCGCAAAGGCCTGCGTCGTCATGACCAGGCGCTGGGGGACAGCCAGGAACTGCGCGTCGGCAGCGACGACCCGTTAATCCAGCGGGCGATCACCTATTACCAAGCCGCCAGCTACGACTACAAGCAACAACTGCTGAGTTGGAGAGCCCCCAAGGAAGAGGCCCCAGCCCTGAGCACACGCTAACCAAAACGTCCCGTGCGGGTGAGTACGGGACGTTTTTTACGAAGGTCCGTCATGAAGTCCCCCGCCTCTATTCCCGTTTCAAAACCGCTTAATTTCTGGCTATGCCTGGGCCTTCCCGTCGGCTCTGCGCTGGCTTTGCTGTTGCTGCAGCTGACCTCGCTGGACATGGACCTGGCCAAACGCTTCTACGACGTCGAGCAGGGCGGCTTTATTGGCCGCTATAGCTTCTTCCTCGAAGACATCCTGCATGATCGAGCCAAGCAGCTGGTGATCCTGTTTTCGGTACTGGCGATTCTCGGGCTGGTCGGCAGTTTCATCCTGCAGCGACTCAAGCCCTACCGCCGTGAACTGGTCTGCCTGGTACTTTCCCTGGCAATGGCGACGGCCTTTGTGGCGCCGTTGAAAACCATCACCGCCGTGCAGTGCCCCTGGAGCCTCAAGGAATTCGGTGGCCAGGAAACCTACAGCGAACTGCTCAGCCCTCGCCCGCCGACCGATAAACCCGGTCGCTGCTGGCCCGGCGGGCATGCGGCAACCGGCTTTGCCTTGTTCGCCTGGTTCTTCGCCCTGCGCGATCTCCGGCCACGCATGGCGCGCAACGCGTTTATCTTTGCGGTGGGCTTGGGCAGCGTGTTTTCAGTGAGCCGCATGCTGCAAGGGGCGCACTTTTTTTCCCACAACGTGTGGACGGCGATTTTCTGCTGGCTGATCTGCCTGGGCATGTATTGCCTACTGTTGTACCGGCCATCGAAGCCCGCCACGTCCCGTTGACGGCTTGCGCAACACCCATAAAAAAACCCCGCCTGCATCGCTGCAGACGGGGTTTTTTAACTAGCCGGGTAAGGCTGGCTTACATCATGCCGCCCATACCACCCATGCCGCCCATGTCTGGCATACCGCCGCCAGCGCCTTCAGCCTTAGGCTTGTCGGCGATTGCAGCTTCGGTGGTCAGGATCAGACCGCCGATGGAGGCTGCCGCTTGCAGCGCGGAACGAGTCACCTTGGTTGGGTCCAGGATGCCCATTTCGATCATGTCGCCGTAGACGCCAGTCGCAGCGTTGTAACCGTAGTTACCTTTGCCGTTCTTGACTTCGTTGACCACAACGCTTGGCTCATCGCCGGAGTTGGCAGCGATCTGGCGCAGCGGTGCTTCAACGGCACGACGCAGTACAGCGATACCAACGTTCTGGTCAGCGTTGTCGCCGGTCAGGTTGGTCAGGGCTTCCAGAGCACGGATCAGCGCAACGCCACCGCCAGGTACCACACCTTCTTCAACGGCTGCACGGGTTGCATGCAGGGCGTCTTCAACGCGGGCCTTCTTCTCTTTCATTTCGACTTCGGAACCGGCGCCAACCTTGATCACTGCAACGCCGCCGGACAGCTTGGCCAGACGCTCTTGCAGTTTTTCACGGTCGTAGTCCGAGGAAGTTTCGGCTACCTGAGCGCGGATCTGAGCGATACGCGACTCGATGTCACCTTCAACGCCAGCACCGTCAACGATGATGGTGTTTTCCTTGGAGATGGTCACGCGCTTGGCGCTACCCAGGTTTTCCAGGGTGGCGCTTTCCAGGCTCAGGCCGATCTCTTCGGAGATAACGGTACCGCCGGTCAATACGGCGATGTCCTGCAGCATGGCCTTGCGACGGTCGCCGAAGCCTGGAGCCTTGACGGCCGCAACCTTGACGATGCCACGCATGTTGTTCACGACCAGGGTCGCCAGGGCTTCGCCTTCAACGTCTTCGGAAACGATCAGCAATGGGCGGCCGGCTTTGGCAACGGCTTCCAGCACTGGCAGCATTTCGCGGATGTTGGAGATCTTTTTGTCGACCAGCAGGATCAGCGGGCTGTCCAGCTCGGCAACCATGGTGTCTGGCTTGTTGACGAAGTACGGGGACAGGTAGCCACGGTCGAACTGCATGCCTTCTACAACCGACAGTTCGTTTTCCAGGCCCGAGCCTTCTTCAACGGTGATCACGCCTTCTTTGCCGACTTTTTCCATGGCTTCGGCAATGATGTCGCCGATGGAGCTGTCGGAGTTGGCGGAGATGGTGCCTACCTGAGCGATAGCCTTGGTGTCAGCGCATGGCTTGGACAGGTTTTTCAGCTCGGCAACGATGGCGATGGTCGCCTTGTCGATACCGCGCTTGAGATCCATCGGGTTCATGCCGGCAGCGACGGCCTTGTAGCCTTCGTTGACGATGGCCTGAGCCAGTACGGTCGCGGTGGTGGTGCCGTCACCGGCGTCATCGTTGGCACGGGAGGCAACGTCTTTGACCAGCTGCGCGCCCATGTTTTCGAAACGGTCTTCCAGTTCGATTTCTTTGGCGACGGAAACGCCGTCCTTGGTGATGGTCGGAGCGCCGAAGCTCTTCTCGATGATCACGTTACGGCCTTTCGGGCCCAGGGTCGCTTTTACTGCGTCAGCCAGGACGTTGACACCGGTGAGCATTTTCTTGCGAGCGGAGTCGCCGAATTTAACTTCTTTAGCAGCCATGATCGATATTCCTTAAATACTTTGGAGTAAACGGGAAAATGAGCGGGGAAATCAGCCTTCCAGTACGGCGAGAATCTCGTTCTCAGCCATTACCAGCAAGTCTTCGCCGTCGATTTTCACAGTGTTGCTGCCGGAGTAAGGGCCGAAAACAACCTTGTCACCGACTTTAACGGCCAGCGCACGTACATCACCGTTGTCCAGGGATTTGCCTGGGCCGACAGCGAGAATCACGCCATGGTTGGCTTTTTCAGCAGCCGAACCTGGCAGGACGATACCGCCAGCGGTTTTCTTTTCTTCTTCGCTGCGACGGATGACGACGCGGTCGTGCAGAGGACGAAGGTTACTCATTGTCGATCTCTCCTAATGTGTTTTTCATCGGCCGGTATCAATTCCGGCGGGTTAAATTCCGGCGGTGCCGGTCGCGGCTCGCTGGGCGAACCGCGGAAGTCTGTCTAGTGTCACCACCAGAAACCTTGCGGTGACCGTTACATAAGGGCGCCCAGGCTTATTACAAGGGCCAGCGCAGTAAATTTTTTGTGTTTGCCCAAGGATGAAATGCAACACGGCACCCGAAGGTGCCGTGCCGGTGAAGCAGTTATTTGTTGTCGCGGTGTTCGAATTCGCCTTCGATCACATCGCCTTCACGCCCCAAGGGCTGGCGCGGGGCCGGGCCGCCACGGGGTTGCAGGTCGTCGGCAAAAGCACGCTGGCGCAGGGCCGCTTCTTCGGCACGCTGGCGCATCTTGCCGGCCAGCAATTTGCGTGTGACCGGCAGCAGCATGACCAGGCCCACCACGTCACTGATGAAACCCGGCAGGATCAACAGGCCACCGGCCAGGGCCATCATCAGGCCTTCGAGCATGGTCTGGGCGGGCAGCTCGCCGCGGTTCAGGCTTTCACGGGCACGCAGTGCCGTCGCCAGCCCGGCGACGCGCAGCACCAGCACGCCGAGCATCGAGCCGAGAATGATCAGCAGCAGAGCCGGGAAGAATCCGATCGCACCGCTGACTTGAACGAATACGAACAGCTCCAGCACCGGGAACAAGAGAAAAAGCAACAAAAAAGGGCGCATCAAATGGTTCCTCAACGCAAGAATGCCTTGCTAGTTCACCTTAGATGACGTCGCCTTTTCGTGAATTCAAGCACTAACGTCTGATTTTTTCGGCCAGGATTCGGCGTGAGCCAATGAAACCAAGGCTTCGCGTACTTGTGTCGGCGTGTTGCAAGGTTCGCCAAACGGCAGCCAGTGCAGGGCTTGGCCGATACGCAGATGCATGCCTTCGCTGTCGATGCCGGCCAGTTGCGCAGGCTCGGTCGTCGGTAAACCGGCAAGGTCGACGTAATGGGCGATGGCCTTGGCGTGATCGCTGTTCATGTGTTCGATCATGCTGCGTTCGGCGTTGCCCGCGAACGGATTGGCCAAGGTCAGGCGGTCGACCCAGTGGATCGCGCCGAACCCGCCGATATACCGGTGGCGCACCGGCTGGAGCACCCAGAAATCGAAATCGTGGGCCTTGTGGTAGTTGGCCGACTCGGGGAAGTAACGGTAATAGCGCTCGGCGGCGGCTTCGATCGCAGCGGCGTCGTCGAGTTTTTCGGCTTGCGCCAGGTAGGTCAGGCGCCCGACGGCCTGCACATCGTCGGCTTCGCGCTCACCCACCAGCAACGAACACTTGGGGTCGTTCTGCAGGTTGTGGGTGTGCTGGGCGATGCGACTGATCAGGATCAGCGGGCGGCCCTGCTCGTCGAGGCAGTACGGCACGACCGAACCGAAGGGAAAACCGGGCATGGCTTTGGATTGTGTGGCCAAGGCCCCACGGTATTCCTTGAGCAACAGCTCTCGGGCGTTCCTGGCAACGTGCGCGCTCAATGTATGACTCCTGGGTTGTTTCGCCGCCCATGGCATATGGGAATGGATCTCAACACAAGGTAATCAATATCTGCGCAGGTTGCCAGGGTGCTCGATGCCGCGTTACCAGGCCACGCCAAACCCTGCGGTGTAGCGGGTCTTGCTCAAGCTGCTGTCGGAGTCGCCGCTGATGACGTCGCGCTCGGCCTTGAGATTGAGCGAGGCCCATTCGGTGACCTTGTAGCGCAGGCCCATCTCGGCATCCAGGGCATACTCGGCCGGACCGTCAATCGGCTTGCCCAGCTCGCCGTTGGTGAAGAATTCCACGGTCTTGCCTACCAGGTAGCGGTTGTAGTTCCACTTCATGGCCAGGGAATAGAAGTTGTCCTTGCCGCCATCGGCGTATTCGTAATCGGTGCGGTTGATCAGCGAGCCGAGGGAGAACGCGCCCAGTTCATCGTCCCAGAACTGATAGCCCGGGCCGGTACCGACGGTGCGTTGGCGCGCCAGGTCTTCGACCTTATCGCGCTTGTAGGTCAGGCGGCCCTGCCAGAACCAGTGCTCGGTGATGAAGCGGTCCAGATCGTATTCCAGGGCCCAGTTGTCGGTGGTGGTGACGTCGTCCTGGAATTCGCGGTTGTATTCGCCCTTGCCGGTATGGCGCCACTGGCCGTGACGGGCCGAGGTCTTGAAGTCGACGTCGTAGTCGTTGGTGTCTTTGTCGGCGCGCTTGTAGTCCAGCGCCAGGTCGATGTTGCCCTTCCACACCAGGTCTTCGATCACAGGCTTGGGCTTGAGGATCTGCTGGATACTGGCCAGGTCCACGGTCTTGGGTGCTTCGCCGTTGGCCAGCACGACTTTGCCATCCTCCGCAGCCTTGAGGGACTTGGCCTTTTCACCACTATAGGCGTCCTGCTTGACCAGCAACTCCTGGTCGCTCTCCAGGGTTTTCACCTGCTTCCAATCCACCGGGATGGCGCCCCCGTAGCTGGTTTGGATCAGCAACTTGCCACCGTCGAAAACTTTGATCTTGCCGGTCAGGCGGTCACCGTTCTTCAACCAGACGGTATCGGCGAGCAGGGGCGTGGAAGCACTGAGGACAGCGAGGCACAGCAGGGTTCTGGACAACATAAGCAGATACGGGGCTCGGGGTTGGCGAAAAGAAGGGGCTATCGTCGTGGATAGCCTGAACTGACTCAACTATTTATAGTGAGTTCCATGCTCACCCCCAAGTTTACAGACGTTTCTTACAAAAACACCGACGTTCTCAACGGATAGCCCCACAGTGAATGAACCTGCCGACACCCCGCAAAGCCCCGCCGACATGCGCCGCACCGCGCTATACCTGACCTTGGCGCAAGTGCCGGCAGGTTGCGTCGTAAGCTACGGCGAGTTGGCGCACCTGGCCGGGTTGGGGCGCGCCGCACGCTGGGTCGGGCGTACCCTGAGCCAGCTTCCCGCAGACACCCGACTGCCCTGGCACCGGGTGTTGGGTGCCGGTGGTCGGATAAGTCTGCCGGTGGGCAGCGCCTCAGGTGACGAGCAACGTGCGCGTTTACGCAGCGAAGGTGTCAGCATCCTGAACAATCGCGTTGATATTCAGCGCCATGGCTGGCGCCCGGTAGAGCACAGCGGTTAGAGTGCGCGCTTTGTTTCCGCAAATCTGAGGCAGACTCCAGCCCATGCCCCGTAAAACCTGGCGCGCCGCGCTCGCCGCCTATGCCAGCCCCTCGACGTTAGTGCTGTTGTTGCTCGGTTTCGCTGCCGGCATGCCTTATATGTTGGTGTTCTCGACGCTTTCCGTGTGGCTGCGTGAAGCGGGTGTTGCCCGCGAGACCATCGGTTATGCAAGCCTGATCGGGCTGGCCTACGCCTTCAAGTGGGTCTGGTCGCCGCTGCTCGACCAATGGCGCCTGCCATTGCTCGGTAAACTCGGGCGCCGGCGTTCCTGGCTGGTGCTTTCCCAGTCGCTGGTGATCCTCGGATTGATCGGCATGGGCTTTTGTGACCCACAAAAACACTTGTCCTGGCTGATTGCCATTGCCGTCGTCGTTGCCTTCGCCTCGGCCACCCAGGACATCGCCGTCGACGCCTACCGCCTGGAAATCGCCGACGACAGCCGCCAGGCCGCCCTGGCCGCCAGCTATATGTCCGGTTATCGCATCGCTGCCCTGCTGGCCACGGCCGGTGCGCTGTTCTTTGCCGAAGGCTTCGGCTCCACCGGTTTCAACTATAAGCACTCGGCCTGGACCGGCACCTATGTGCTGTTCGGCGTGTTGATGGTTCCGGCCCTGCTCACCACTCTGTTGATGCGCGAACCCAACGTGCCGCTGCGCACCCAGTTGCAGGCCGGGCGCTATAGCTTCGTGCATCAGTTGGCGTCAGTGTTCGTGCTGATTGTGCTGCTGGTGTCGGTGCCTGCCATGTTTACCCAGCTGTACAACACGGATTTCGCCAGCGTGCTGTTCCAGGGCGTGAGCCTGTGGGAACTGCTGATGGAAGACCGTGCCTTCCTGCGGGCCATCCTTTATATCCTGCTCACCGCCCTGTGCCTCTCGGCCATGGGCCGCCGTGGCCTGGCGCCGGTGCTGACGCCGGTTAACGACTTTATCCTGCGCTACCGCTGGCAGGCGTTGCTGCTGCTCGGGTTGATCGCCACCTATCGCATGTCCGATACCGTCATGGGCGTGATGGCCAACGTTTTCTATATCGACCAGGGTTTTACCAAGGACCAGATTGCCGGGGTCAGCAAGATCTTCGGCCTGATCATGACCCTGCTCGGCGCCGGCATGGGCGGCCTGTTGATCGTGCGGTTCGGGATTCTGCCGATCCTGTTCATCGGTGGCGTGGCCTCGGCCGGCACCAACCTGTTGTTCGTGATGCTCGCCGACATGGGCCCCGACCTGCAGATGCTGATCGTCACCATTTCCCTGGATAACTTCAGCTCGGGCCTGGCCACGTCTGCCTTTGTCGCCTACCTGTCGAGCCTGACCAACCTCAAGTTCTCCGCCACCCAATACGCGCTGCTCAGCTCGATCATGCTGTTGCTGCCGCGCCTGATCGGCGGGTACTCAGGGGTGATGGTGGAGAAGTTCGGCTATCACAGCTTCTTCATGATCACCTGCCTGCTGGGGGTGCCGACGTTGTTCCTGATTGCCTTGCACTGGTTCCAGGAGAATCGGCGCGCC
This sequence comes from Pseudomonas sp. R4-34-07, assembly GCF_003852375.1. NCBI lineage: Bacteria > Pseudomonadati > Pseudomonadota > Gammaproteobacteria > Pseudomonadales > Pseudomonadaceae > Pseudomonas > Pseudomonas sp. R4-34-07. The sequence goes on from NZ_CP027760.1 coordinate 4,720,798, forward strand.
CAGTTGAATCCCCCGCAAGAAGACTGACAATGTGGGAGGGGGCTTGCCCCCGATAGCCATGGGTATCTACACAATTTTGTAGCAGCCTACGGTAACCACGATGCGAAGCGAGCCGCTCTTGATCTTGCTTGTGATCTAGGCGCCCCGTTAAACCACGCTGGCCGTAATCCGACAGTGATTTGGGGGGTAAACCGGCAGGGATGCCGGTTTAGCCGCCCCGCGCCATGGATGGCGCGTGGCGGCGCCCCCCCAAATCAATGTCGGATTACGGGCACACCGAGCCTAGGCGAGGTGCCGAGTGGTGGGGCAAGAGCGTTTTGCTTACTTTTGCGCTTTTCAAAAGTGAGACGCCGTAAGGGCGGAACCCTAAGCCGCCGTTACCGCAGCAACGGATATGTACTCGCCTTGATCCAACATCCTGGTCGGCTGTCAGGCCGCCATCGGGGGCAAGTCGAATCGTCGCACCGCCCCTCCCACATTTGGAACGCGGAGCATCAGTCAGATAGCTATAGGCCGCCAGGACGCCACGGGAGCAAGCTCCCTCGCCACAGGTTCAGGGCTACGCCAAAGTTGTGTAGATACCCATGCTCCCGATAGCAGGGTGTCAGGCGCTTATGTATCACTGACCCACCGCTATCGGGGGCAAGCCCCCTCCCACATTTGGATCTCCCACAGTCAGTCAGATCCCCCGCAATGTCACGCCTGTACTCCAGCAGCAACCGCCCGTACAATCCCGAGTCATTTCAAGTCCAAGCAACCGACAACGGCCTACCATGCGTACCAGTCAATATTTGCTCGCCACACAGAAAGAAACGCCTTCCGATGCGGTTGTGATCAGCCATCAGCTGATGCTGCGCGCCGGCATGATCCGCAAACTGGCCTCCGGCCTGTACACCTGGCTGCCCATGGGCTTGAAGGTGATGCGCAAGGTCGAAGCCATCGTTCGTGAAGAAATGAACGCTGCCGGCTCTCTGGAAGTGTTGATGCCGAGCACCCAACCGGCTGAACTGTGGCAGGAATCCGGACGCTGGGAAGAGTACGGCCCCGAGCTGCTGCGCTTCAAGGACCGTCATGGCCGCGATTTCTGCGCCGGCCCGACCCATGAAGAAGTCATCACCGACCTGATGCGCAACGAGTTGAGCAGCTATAAACAGCTGCCTCTGAACCTGTATCAGATCCAGACCAAATTCCGTGATGAAATCCGCCCACGCTTCGGCTTGATGCGCGGCCGTGAATTCATCATGAAGGACGCCTATTCGTTCCATGCCGACCAGGCGTCCCTGCAGGCGACCTACGACCGCATGCACCAGGCCTACTGCAACATCTTCACGCGCCTGGGCCTGAAATTCCGCCCGGTTGAAGCGGACAACGGCTCCATCGGCGGCGCCGGCTCCCACGAATTCCACGTGCTGGCCGAATCCGGCGAAGACGACATCGCGTTCAGCAACGGTTCCGACTACGCGGCGAACATCGAGAAAGCCGAAGCCATCCCACGGGAAACCTCGCGCCCAGCGCCAGCCGAAGAACTGCGCCTGGTCGACACCCCGGATACCAAGACCATCGCGGCCCTGGTGGAAAAATTCAATCTGCCGATTGAAAAGACCATCAAGACCCTGATCGTGCGCGCCGAAGAAGAAGGCAAGCTGATCGCCCTGGTGATCCGTGGCGACCACGAGCTCAACGAAATCAAGGCGGCCCAGCAACCTGGCGTGGCCAGCCCGCTGGTCATGGCCACCGATGCCGAACTGCGCGACGCCATTGGCGCCGGCGCCGGCTCCCTCGGCCCGCTGAACCTGCCGCTGCCGATCATCATCGACCGTTCGGTCGAGCTGATGAGCGACTTCGGGATCGGTGCGAACATCGACGACAAGCACTACTTCGGCGTGAACTGGGAGCGTGACCTGCCGGTTCCGACCGTGGCCGACCTGCGCAACGTCGTGGCTGGCGACCCAAGCCCGGATGGCAAGGGCACCCTGGAGATCAAGCGCGGCATCGAAGTCGGGCACATCTTCCAGCTGGGCAACAAGTACAGCAAGGCGATGAAGTGCGAAGTGCTGGGCGAGAACGGCAAGCCGATCACCCTGGACATGGGCTGCTACGGCATTGGTGTGTCCCGTGTGGTCGCCGCTGCCATCGAGCAGAACAACGACGAGAAAGGCATCATCTGGAGCGACGCCCTGGCCCCGTTCCAGGTTGCGCTGGTGCCGTTGCGCTATGAAACCGAGCAAGTACGCGAAGCTACCGACAAACTGTATGCCGAACTGACGGCCGCCGGTTTTGAAGTGCTGCTCGATGACCGGGACAAGAAAACCAGCCCGGGCATCAAGTTCGCCGACATGGAACTGATTGGCATCCCCCACCGGATCGTGGTCAGTGACCGCGGCCTGGCCGATGGCAATCTGGAATACAAGAGCCGGACCGAAGCCGAGGCCCAACCGTTGCCGGTGGCTGACGTGCTGTCTTTCCTTCAGGCGCGTATTCGTCGCTGAAAACCAGATCAAGAGAAGTCATGTTCAAGCGAAACACCAGAGCCCTGGGGGGCGCCGCCTTGTGCGGCGCCCTGCTGGTCAGCGGCTGCGCCAACCAGATGTCGCAACGCAGTGAGCACGAGGAGCGGGTCGAGCGCAAGTTGCTCGACCACAGCCTGCAGATCGATGTAGGCGAGCCCAAAGTGCTGGAGCTGCCGCAACGTCGGGTTCGGATTCACGAGCAAAAGACCTTTGAAGTCACCGAATTCGAAGTCACTCGGCGTTACGACCGCTACACGCCTTATCAGCCCTGGCGCAAACTCTACGAGATGCCCCTGGGTGCCGTGGCGCTGGTGGCTGGCGCGGGGGCCAATGTGGTGAACATCTTCGCCCTCGGCAACCTGCCCGCCAGCATGACCCGCGATTGGCTGAGCTACGGCGTGGACGGCATTAACCCGTTCATGAACGTGCAATCCCACGGCCGTGCCCAGCAGAACCTCGCGGGCATCGATGAAGTCCAGCGTGACAAGCGCCTGGAGTATTCGAGCCTGCCCTGGAGCGAACGCCCGGTACAGGTCACCGCCGGCAAGCAGACCCATGAACTGACCACCGACCGCGACGGCGTCCTGCGCCTGAACCTGTTGGACAGTCCGTTTGCCGAACAGGACCTGAACCGCATCACCACCTTGAAGATCAGCGTGGAAGACGGCCAGGACGACGTGCACACGGATTCGACCCTGGCGATCAGCAGCACCCTGCGCGGAAAATTGCTGGAAGCCCATGGCCTGATCTACGACGATTTGGAAGACGACGAAGTCAACCAGTGGGTACACCGGGTCAAGCGCCTCTCGGAGCTGGGCCTGGAAGAAGAAGCCAGCGAACTCGAACAAAGCCTGATCGAACTCACGCGCAATGACCCGGAGTTGCAGCAGGAGTTTTTGCAGGCGCTGGCCAAGGATGCCGGGCGGTTAGTCGCAGACCCTGACGCACGCTGAGCTTCAAGCCATGTGAAGATCCAAATGTGGGAGGGGGCTTGCTCCCGATTGCAGTGTGTCAGTCAGTACATCTGGCACTGAAACACCGCCATCGGGAGCAAGCCCCCTCCCACATTTGCTCCGGCGTCTACCAGGAAAACTCGAGCTGTTCGTTACCGCTACTCAAATCCAGCAACCTCACCCCAATCCCCAACAACCGCACCGGCTTCCCACCCCGGTTGAACGCCTGGGTCATCAGCTGTTGATAACTCTCCAGGTCCCGCCCTGCCCCGGCCTGCTCCAAAGTGGTCTGGGTAAAGTCATGAAACTTGACCTTCACGAACGGCTTGCCCGCCCGGTAGCTGCTGTCGATACGCGCCATGCGCCCGGCCAGGGTGTCCATGAGTTCGGGCAGTTTTGCCAGGCAGCTTGAAAGATCCGGCAAGTCCACATCGTAGGTATTTTCCACGCTGATCGATTGCCGCCGGCTGTCGTTCTGCACCACGCGGTCATCGATCCCACGGGCGAGGCTCCAGAGGCGCTCACCAAAACTGCCGAATTCGCGCACCAGCGCCAGCTTGTTCCACTCCCGCAATTGCAGGCAATCTTCAATGCCCAGGCGCGCCAGCTTGTCGGCAGTGACCTTGCCGACCCCATGCAACTTACTCACCCGCAACTGGGAGACGAAATCTTCGACCTGGTCCGGGGTAATCACAAACAGGCCGTTGGGTTTTTTCCAGTCGCTGGCGATCTTGGCCAGAAACTTGTTGGGCGCCACGCCGGCAGACACGGTGATGTGCAATTGATTGGAGACACGCCGGCGAATGTCCTGGGCGATGCGCGTGGCACTGCCGCCAAAGTGCGGGCTATCGGATACGTCGAGGTAGGCCTCATCCAGCGATAACGGCTCGATCAAATCGGTGTAGTCGCGAAAGATCGTCTGGATTTCCTTCGACGCTTCTTTATAGGCATCCATGCGCGGCTTGACGATTGTCAGGTCCGGGCACAACTTCAACGCGTGACGGGATGACATCGCCGAGCGCACCCCGTACGCCCGCGCTTCGTAATTGCACGTGGCGATCACCCCCCGCCGGTCTGCCGAGCCGCCGACAGCCAAGGGTTTTTGCGCCAGGCTCGGGTCGTCGCGCATCTCGATGGCGGCGTAGAAGCAATCACAGTCGACGTGGATGATTTTGCGCTGCGTCATATAAACGGGGTGTGGACCAACGGATGGCCAGTATCGCATTCACCCCTGTATATAGCACCAGTAGTTTGAATCTTCTGCCTGAGCGGTACGAAATATCGCAGATGAATTTGTTTTCTCAATCGAATTCGGCCCTCCAATAGAGCTGAAAGCCTCGGCCCGACTGGCTCCGCGCCCCTACCAAGCTCGCCTTGGAGAGCTAAGCGATTGAACCACAAGCGCTTTTCTTCTATTTTCGGGTTGACACACTCGCGATCCTCTGTAGAATGCCGACACACAGACGCGGGATGGAGCAGTCTGGTAGCTCGTCGGGCTCATAACCCGAAGGTCGTCGGTTCAAATCCGGCTCCCGCAACCAAACATCAAAAAAGGCTACTCGAAAGAGTGGCCTTTTTTGTGCGCGCCTGTTTTACCTCCCCTCCTGTAGGAGCGAGCTTGCTCGCGAAAAACTTCAACACACCGCTGGCTACCTGAAGCGCTGCGTTATCGTTGACGCCTTTCGCGAGCAAGCTCGTTCCTACAATGAAAGTGGCAAGGCCTTGATTTTGAATAAATCACCGTTAATTTGAGCCATCGACTCATTAACGGTTGACACCTCGTCGCTGGACTGTAGAATGCCGCCCACAGACGCGGGATGGAGCAGTCTGGTAGCTCGTCGGGCTCATAACCCGAAGGTCGTCGGTTCAAATCCGGCTCCCGCAACCAAACATCAAAAAAGGCTACTCGAAAGAGTGGCCTTTTTTGTATCCGATGAAAAAGTTCTTCTGAAACAATGGCATGGCATCTTTCATGAAACCGTAGACGGTTTGCAGAGTCCATCCCATTGCACGCTATGCTCGATGCTCAAGCGCTACCTTCTACGACCAATGGCCGCAGTCGCCCCACTCGGTGATCCGCGTTAATATTTGTAATTATTTTGTCCATAGGGATTGGTAACTTGGCTGGATACCTCCATCCTGTCGCGCACAATCCACGAGGTGATTGATGCGCGCCAACTCGTCTGAACCACATGACACTGTCACAGCGGAACAACCGATCGCTCCCACCCGTTTGCGTTGGCTGGATCTGTTGAGCAAATATCGTCAGCCCATCGGCCTGGCCGTTACGTTGCTGCTGTTTGCAATTGCCCTGATCGCCTGCCGACACCTGTTGTTGGAACTCGACCTCTACGCGCTCCACGACTCGATCCTGGAGGTGCCTAAACCGGCCTTGCTCGGCGCGTTTGCCGCAGCGGTGGCCGGCTTCATCATTCTGTTGGGCTATGAATTTTCCGGCGCACGTTACGCTGGCGTGAAACTGCCGGCCAAGACCCTGGCCCTGGGCGGCTTCACTGCCTTTGCCATCGGCAACGCCATCGGCCTGTCGATGCTCTCGGGCGGCTCGGTGCGCTACCGTTTATATGCACGCCACGGCATTGGTGCGTCGGAAGTCGCCCACATGACCGTGTTCGCCAGCCTGGCGCTGGGCTGCGCGCTGCCGCCACTGGCCGCGTTGGCCACGCTGAGCAACCTGCCGGCGGCATCGACCTACCTGCATTTACCGCAGAGCCTGCTGGGCGGTGTCGCCGGTGCGGTGCTGCTGTTGTCGGCCATGCTGTGCATCGGTATCTATCGCCGTCGCCTGCCGGAACAACCCTATCCGGATAACCTGCTGGTCAAGGCCGGGCGCCGCACCCTGCGCCTGCCTGGCCGTCGCCTGACGTTCCTGCAACTGGTCATCACCGCGCTGGACGTCGCCGCCGCAGCCGCTGTCCTTTATATGCTGCTGCCCGAAGCACCGCCTTTCGGCCCGTTCCTGTTGGTGTACCTGCTGGCCCTGGCCGCCGGCGTGCTCAGCCATGTACCGGGAGGCGTGGGGGTCTTCGAGGCGATCCTGCTGGCGGCCTTCGCCGACAAACTCGGCGCTGCGCCACTGGCTGCCGCCCTGTTGCTGTACCGGATGATCTACGTGGTGTTGCCGCTGTTGATCGCCTGTATCTTCCTGCTGATCAACGAGGCCCAGCGCCTGTTCCAGACTCAGCAGAGCCTGCGCGTCGCCTCCGGCCTTGCGGCACCGGTGCTGGCCGTACTGGTTTTTTTGTCCGGCGTGGTCCTGCTGTTTTCCGGCGCCACGCCGGAGATCGATTCACGCCTGGAAAACATCGGCTTCCTGATTCCCCACCGCCTGATTGATGCGTCGCACTTCGGTGCCAGCCTGATCGGCGTGCTGTGCCTATTGCTGGCCCAAGGCCTGCGTCGACGTTTGTCAGCCGCCTGGATGCTGACCATGGTGCTGCTGCTGGTCGGCGCCCTGCTCTCACTGCTCAAGGGCTTCGACTGGGAAGAAGCCAGCCTGATGACCATGACCGCCGTGCTGCTGGCGATCTTCCGGCGCTCGTTCTACCGCGCCAGCCGCTTGACCGAACTGCCGTTCTCGCCGCTGTACCTGGTCGCCAGCGTCTGCGTGCTGGGCGCGTCGATCTGGCTGTTGCTGTTTGCCTATCAAGATGTGCCTTACAGCCACCAACTCTGGTGGCAATTCACCCTCGATGCCAACGCCCCGCGCGGCTTGCGCTCGTTGCTCGGCGCCGCCGTATTGCTGGTGATCGTGTCGCTGACCTGGCTGCTGCGGACCGCGCGCCCGGTGATCCACCTGCCGACCCCGGATGAGCTGGAACGCGCCAGCAAGATCCTGATGGCCTCTTCCCAACCCGACGGCGGCCTGGCGCTGACCGGCGACAAGGCGTTGCTGTTCCACCCCAACGATGAAGCCTTCCTGATGTACGCCCGTCGCGGGCGCAGCCTGGTGGCGTTGTATGATCCAATCGGCCCGACTCAACCGCGCGCCGAGATGATCTGGCAGTTCCGCGACCTGTGCGACATTCACCACGCACGCCCGGTGTTCTATCAGGTACGCGCCGAGAACCTGCCGTACTACATGGATATCGGCCTCACTGCGATCAAGCTGGGCGAAGAAGCCCGCGTCGACCTGAAACGCTTTGACCTGGAAGCCAAGGGCAAAGAGATGAAGGATTTGCGCTACACCTGGAACCGTGGCACCCGGGACGGCCTGTCACTGGAGATCTGCGAGCCGGGCACGGCGCCGATGGATGAATTAAAAGTTATCTCGGACGCCTGGCTTACCGGTAAGAATGTGCGTGAAAAAGGCTTCTCCCTGGGCCGCTTCAGCGACGACTACCTCAAGCACTTTCGGATTGCGATCATCCGCTTCGAAGGGCGCCCGGTGGCCTTTGCCAACCTGCTCGAGACGTACAACCATGACCTGGCCAGTCTCGACCTGATGCGCGCCCACCCGGACGCGCCGAAGCTGACCATGGAGTTCATGATGGTCGGCCTGATTCAACATTATAAAAACCACGGCTACGCCCGCTTCAGCCTCGGCATGGTGCCGTTGTCGGGCCTGCAGCCACGGCGTGGCGCGCCACTGACCCAACGCTTGGGCTCGATGGTGTTCCGCCGTGGCGAGCAACTGTATAACTTTCAAGGTTTGCGCCGCTTCAAAGACAAGTTCCAGCCTGACTGGGAACCCCGTTATATGGCCGTGCCCGCAGGACTTGATCCGCTGGTGGCACTGGCCGACACCGCCGCCCTGATCGCGGGCGGCTTGACTGGATTGGTGAAACGCTGATGATTCGACGCTCCTGGCGGTATGTATTGGCCTTCGTTGTGCTGCTCGCGCTGATCCTGGGCGGCGGCTATTGGTACTGGAACCGCCCTGCCCCACAACCGACCCTGGAGCAGTTGCCCCAGGCCGACGGTTCGACGATGACCCGCGTGACCCCGGCCGGCACCGCCAAAGCCCGCGTGGCGGTGGCAGTGATGGCCGACGAAACCCTCACCGACAGCCAGCTGATCGCCCTGAGCCAGGGCGGCTCGGCGCAGATCGTGCAAGTGGTGCTGCCTAAAGATGACTGCGCCCTGCAGGAGAAGGCGCTGCAAAGCGCCCTGGGCCAACTCAAAGGCCCGGCGACCCTGGTCAGCGGCATCGGCCCTGGCGCGGCGCTCGCCTGGCGCTGGCTGGCCACACAGACCGACGACAAGGCCAATGCCATCTCCGTCGGCTTCGCCCTGAAACAGGAAGGCTGCAACGACCCGCTGCCGAAAACCGCCGCCCATGGCAACTGGCTGGTGGCGTGGAACGACAACCCTGACGATGAAAGCGCCAGTTTCGTACGCGACACACCGCGTGCCACCACCAGCATCAGCGACTACGACATTCATTACCCGCAAGTGCTGAACAACGAGCTGCGCAAGCAACTGGTAGGTTCGGACAACGGCGGCCTGGCGATTCCGGTGGTGGAAGTGCCGGCAGGCCAGGCCAAGGACACCGTGACCCTGTTCCTCTCCGGTGACGGCGGCTGGCGTGACCTGGACCGCGACGTGGCCGGCGAGATGGCAAAGATCGGCTACCCGGTGGTCGGCATCGACACCCTGCGCTATTACTGGCAGCACAAGACCCCGGAACAAAGCGCCAAGGACCTTACCGAGCTGATGCAGCACTACCGGCAGAAATGGGGCACCAAGCGCTTCGTGCTGACCGGTTATTCGTTTGGCGCCGACGTGCTGCCGGCCATCTACAACCGCATGCCGGCAAACGAGCAGCAAAGGGTCGACGCAATCATCCTGCTGGCCTTCGCCCGCACCGGCAGCTTTGAGATCGAAGTGGAAGGCTGGCTGGGCAACGCCGGCAAAGAAGCCGCGACCGGCCCGGAAATGGCCAAGCTGCCAGCCGACAAAGTGGTGTGCATCTACGGCGCCGAGGAAGTCGACGAGAGTGGCTGCACCGACAAGACCGCCGTGGGCGAAGCCATCAAGCTGCCCGGCGGGCATCACTTCGATGAGAACTATCCGGCGCTGGCCAAGCGGCTGGTGGATATCATCGTCAAGCACCAAGCCAAAGCCGAGTAAGCAGTACACAAAACCAAATGTGGGAGGGGCGGTGCGACGATTCGACTTGCTCCCGATAGCGGTGGATCAGTCATATGAACAGTGACTGACACTCCGCCATCGGGAGCAAGCCCCCTCCCACATTTGTATCCCGGTGTCAGTTGGATCTAACGCGGTTCGATATGCGCAATCATCAACTGCACCGTTTCATTCCCGCGATACTCATTCACGTCCAGCTTGTAGGCCAACTCCACCCAACGCACCGTCGGGTTCGGCCAGACTTCACGGTCGACCCCAAACGCAATGCCATCGAGCTTCACCGAGCCACATTCGCTCTTGAGCACCACCTTCAAGTGCCGTTCGCCGACCACCCGCTGCTCCACCAACTGGAACACGCCGTGAAACAATGGCTCGGGAAAGTGCTGCCCCCACGGGCCGGCATGGCGCAGTGCGCGGGCCAACTCCAGGTGAAACTCTTCCACCGCCAGGGTGCCGTCGGAGAGCAGCCGACCGGTGAGGTCTTCTTCGCGCAGTTGCCGACGCACTTCGGCATCGAAGGCTTGCGCAAATAACGGAAAATTCGCTTCGGGCAGGGTCAGGCCAGCCGCCATCGCATGACCACCGTACTTGGCAATCAGGCTGGGATGCTGGCTGGCAACCACCGCCAGCGCGTCACGGATATGAAAGCCCTGTACTGAACGCCCAGAGCCCTTGAGCAGGCCATCACCGGCATCGGCAAAGGCGATGGTGGGACGGAAATAGCGCTCTTTCATGCGCGACGCCAGAATCCCGATCACCCCTTGGTGCCACTCCGGATCGAACAGGCACAAGCCGTACGGCATCGATTCGACCGGCAAATCCTTGAGCTGGGCCAGGGCTTCGCGCTGCATGCCTTGCTCGATGGATTTGCGGTCCTGGTTCATGCCATCCAGTTGCGCGGCCATTTCCCGTGCGGCGGCAATGTCCGTGGTGAGCAGGCATTCGATGCCCAGGCTCATGTCATCCAGGCGCCCGGCCGCATTCAGGCGCGGGCCAAGGATAAAGCCGAGGTCGGTGGAGGTGATACGGGCATGGTCGCGCTTGGCCACTTCAAGGATCGCCTTGATCCCCGGGCGCGCCCGACCGGCACGAATACGTTCCAGGCCCTGATGGACGAGGATGCGGTTGTTGGCGTCCAGCGGCACCACGTCGGCAACGCTGCCCAGGGCCACCAGGTCGAGCAACTCACCAATGTTCGGCTGCGGGCTGTTGTCGTACCAGCCCAGACTGCGCAAGCGCGCGCGCAGGGCCATCAACACGTAGAAGATCACGCCGACACCGGCCAGCGCCTTGCTGGGGAAGGTACAGCCCGGCTGGTTCGGATTGACGATCGCGTCCGCCGCCGGCAGTTCATCGCCCGGCAAGTGGTGATCCGTCACCAGCACCTTCAACCCCGCCGCCTTCGCCGCCGCCACGCCCTCGACGCTGGAGATGCCGTTATCCACGGTGATCAGCAACTGCGGCTCGCGCTGCAGCGCCACCGCCACGATCTCCGGCGTCAGGCCGTAGCCATATTCGAAGCGGTTGGGCACCAGGTAATCGACGTGGGCCGCACCGAGCAAACGCAGGCCCAGTGTGCCGACGGTACTGGCGGTGGCGCCGTCGGCATCGAAGTCACCGACGATCAGGATGCGCTGGCGCTGCTCCAGCGCCGTGACCAGCAGGTCGACAGCGGCATCAATGCCCTTGAGCTGCTGATAGGGAATCAACCGCGCCAGGCTCTTGTCCAGCTCGGCTTCCGATTGCACCCCGCGCGCGGCGTAGAGACGGGTCAGCAGCGGTGGCAATTCACCGAGGAAAGGCAGGACGGCAGGCAAGGGACGGGGTTCGATACGCATACGGTGGGGATAACTTCTCTACTGATACAAGGGTTAAACGACAATTCAAAATTCAACAAAGATCAAATGTGGGAGGGGGCTTGCTCCCGATAGCTGAGTGTCAGTCAATGATGTTGTGACTGATCCAACGCTATCGGGAGCAAGCCCCCTCCCACATGTTCAATCACGTCCGCCAACCAGCCATTCCAGTTGCACTTCATGCTGGCCACGGTCATCGGTGACGAAAATCGTGCCTTCGCTGATCATCACATCCCACTTGATTACGCGCGGCATGTCCTTGGCCAGCACCTCCAGAATCTCCTGGGGCACGGCAGCGATGTGCACGTTTTTCAGGTTTTTCGCCACCGGCACGACCTTGCCTTCCCACACGCGCAGGCTGCCATACGCCAGCAGGCTGGTACGTTCGGTACGGCGCGAGCACCAGGTCAGGCGGTCGGCATCCGGCTGGCCGACTTCGATCCAGTGCAACACCCGGTCATCCAGGCTCTTTTCCCACAGGGCCGGCTCGTCGACGTCCGACAAGCCACGGCCGAACGCCAATTGCTCGTTGTACCAGAGGGCGTAGGCCAGCAGGCGCACGGTCATGCGTTCTTCGGTTTCCGAAGGGTGGCGGGCGATGGTCTGCTTGACGCTCTCGTACACCGAACGGTCAAGGTCGGTGAGGTTGAGTTCGAATTTGTAGGTCGTGGACGGCTGGGCCATGAACGGGCTTCTAGGACAAGGAAAGGCGACCAGTCTAACCGATGGCGAGGTCATTCAACGAATACTGCGCGCCAGCCATGACCCGTTTGCGTTCGCAGGGCGCGCTGTGCCAAATCCCAGGCAAAAAGAAACCCCGAGGAGTGGGGAGACAACTCGGGGTTAAACGTGATCTACAAAGACCAGTACAACAAGCCACAAACACCGGAGCACAATGTTTGCTCTTGCTGTTACAAACTCTGACCGGCCGTGTTGTAGGAAGTTTCGAAGGATAAATAATTCTTCATGCGCAGACCGGGTTTCGTGTCATGGCGGCATTTCGCAAGGCTGCGATGACCGAGGGCTCGAGTCGACCTTCAGCGATTTTCAAATCGCGCAGCAGACAATCCACCACATCCACCAGCGCGCGCTTGTCGGTCAGCTGAGCGCGGTTGACTTCGCGCTCGACCATGATGGCGCCGCCGGGGTTCTTCACGGTCACCAGGCATTCGCCCTGCACACCAGAGGTGGTCAGCGTAACCAGATAAGGGCTCAGTGCTTCTTCGAGCAATAGGCTGATACTTTCCATCTCGATCACCACTCAATAGTTCGGGAACAATCGTTTCAACGGGTGCTGCATCTCTCCTAAGTGACTGGTCGTAACGTAGGAAAGTTCGCTTTTTCGTCTTTCAAGGGTTGTGCGGGGATGACGTATCCAGCATGCGCTTGCAACATGACAGGTAAAAAACGGCAGCACATAACTGCTTACGCAATGGGTTGCGGTTTTGGGGTAAGCCGAGCGCGCAGGCGAGGAGTGAATCCTATACTCGGGTGAGCGCTGTTCACCCTGCCGTGCGGGCAGAGTGCATGTCATGAGACCCTTATCACGAAGGATGAAGAGGATGCTGGAACACAATGAACAACAAGCGTCGATCGAGAAAATTCACGCGGACATATCACGCATCTATGCCGAACAACGCAAGTTCAATGCTGAAGTCCACAAGATAACCCGTGAGATCTTCTGGTACCCCGTGGGCATCGCAATAGGCTTCTTTACGGCTGTTGGCACGGTAATGGCGCTGGCCCATAAGCTACTCACGTAGATGATATTACTGGCGGGCCTGCCAGAAACAAAAAAACGCCGCTGACCCTGGGAAGGGAAAGCGGCGTTTTTGTCTATGCGGTGCGCCTTACAGCGGCTTACCCCGATTGCCATGCTGGCTGACAAACGCCTGCACCGCCTTCAGGTCGTTGGCCAACACCGTGTAACGCTCTTCCCGTTCGAACAGATCAGTCAGGTGCTTGGGCAGCTCCAAGGCCTTGCCGACACCGGCCTGCTCCACCGCTTCCGGGAATTTGACCGGGTGCGCGGTGCCCAGGATCACCATCGGGATATCCAGGCTGCGACGGCACTCGCGGGCGGCCTTCACACCGATGGCGGTGTGCGGGTCGAGCAGCTCGCCGGTCTGGGCGTAGACTTCAGAGATGGTTTCGCACGTCTGCGCGTCGTCCACTGCCAAGGAGTCGAACAGCTTGCGGGTTTCGGTCCAGCGCTCTTGCTCGACGCTGAAACCGCCACCTTGCTTGAAGCTGTTCATCAGCTCGGCCAGCGCCGCGCCATTGCGACCGTGCATGTCGAACAGCAGGCGTTCGAAGTTCGACGAGACCATGATGTCCATCGACGGCGACAGGGTGGCGTGCAGGGTTTCCTTGATGTACTGGTTGCCGCTCATGAAGCGGTGCAGGATGTCGTTGCGGTTGGTCGCGACGATCAACTGATTGATCGGCAGGCCCATGTTGCGTGCCAGGTAGCCGGCGAAGATATCGCCGAAGTTGCCGGTCGGCACCGAGAACGACACCGAACGCGCCGGCCCGCCCAGCTGCAGGGAAGCGTGGAAGTAGTAGACGATCTGGGCCATGATCCGCGCCCAGTTGATCGAATTCACCGCCACCAGGCGGGTGCCTTTGAGGAAGCTCTGGTCGGCGAAGCTGTTCTTGACCATTTCCTGGCAGTCATCGAAGTTGCCGTCGATGGCGATGTTGTGGATGTTTTCACCAAACAGGGTGGTCATCTGGCGACGCTGCACTTCCGACACACGCTTGTGTGGGTGCAGGATGAATATGTCGACGTTTTCGCAGTGCTTGCACCCTTCGATGGCCGCCGAGCCGGTGTCGCCGGAGGTGGCGCCGATGATCACCACGCGCTCGCCGCGTTTCTCCAGCACGTAGTCCAGCAGGCGACCGAGCAATTGCAGGGCAAAGTCCTTGAACGCCAAGGTGGGGCCGTGGAACAGCTCAAGCACCCATTCGTTGCCGTTCAGCTGGCGCAGGGGCGCGATGGCGCTGTGGGAAAATACGCCGTAGGTTTCTTCCAGGATCTTCTTGAAGTCCGCATCCGGAATGCTGCCGGTGACGAACGGGCGCATCACCCGGAACGCCAGTTCGTGGTACGGCAGGCCGGCCCAGGAAGCGATTTCTTCCTGGGTGAAGCGCGGCAGGTTTTCCGGCACGTACAGGCCGCCGTCGGTGGCAAGGCCTGCCAGCAGAACGTCTTCGAAATTCAGGGCCGGTGCCTGGCCGCGGGTGCTGATGTAACGCATGACTGGCTCCTCTAAAACATTCTCGAACAGGGGCCGCCGAACGCTCGGGGCCCCTGGAACAATCGGTTAGTTCAAGTGCTCGACGCGGATACGAACGACCGGGCCCACTACACCTTGCAAGGCTTCCAGTGCAGCGATGGCATCGTTGATATGCTGCTCGAGCACGCGATGGGTCAGCAGGATCATCGGCACCTGGCCGTTCTGCTCCTCGACTTCCTTCTGCATGATCGATTCGATGTTGATGCCGCGCTCCGACAGGATGCTGGCCACCTGGGCCAACACGCCCGGATGATCCTGGGCCTGGATGCGCAGGTAGTAGGCACTTTCGCAGGCTTCGATCGGCAGGATCGGGTGGGCCGACAGCGAATCCGGCTGGAAGGCCAGGTGCGGCACGCGGTTTTCCGGGTCGCTGGTCATGGCGCGAACCACGTCCACCAGGTCGGCGATCACCGATGAAGCGGTCGGCTCCATGCCGGCGCCGGCGCCGTAGAACAGCGTGGAACCGGCGGCGTCACCGTTGACCATCACCGCGTTCATCACGCCATTGACGTTGGCGATCAGGCGGTCGGCCGGGATCAGTGTCGGGTGCACACGCAATTCGATACCGGCCGGGGTGCTGCGCGCCACACCGAGGTGCTTGATGCGATAGCCCAGGGCTTCGGCGTAGTTCACGTCGGCGGTGGTCAGCTTGGTGATGCCTTCGGTGTAGGCCTTGTCGAACTGCAGCGGAATACCAAAGGCAATGGACGCCAGGATGGTCAGCTTATGGGCCGCATCGATGCCTTCCACGTCAAAGGTCGGGTCGGCTTCGGCGTAACCCAGGGCCTGGGCTTCGGCCAACACGTCTTCGAAGGTACGGCCCTTCTCGCGCATTTCGGTGAGGATGAAGTTACCGGTGCCGTTGATGATGCCGGCCACCCAGTTGATGCGGTTGGCGGACAGGCCTTCACGGATCGCCTTGATCACCGGAATGCCACCGGCCACCGCCGCTTCGAAGGCCACGATCACGCCCTTCTCACGTGCCCTGGCGAAGATCTCGTTGCCGTGCACGGCGATCAGCGCCTTGTTGGCGGTGACCACGTGCTTGCCGTTGTCGATGGCCATTAGCACCAGCTCGCGGGCCACGGTGTAGCCGCCCACCAGCTCGATGACGATATCGATTTCAGGGTTGGTGGCCACGGCGAACACATCGTGGGTAATCGCAATACCGGTCGTTTCGAACTGAGGCTTTGGCGAACGCGTGGCAATCTGCGCCACTTCAATCTCGCGCCCTGCACGGCGGGAAATTTCTTCAGCGTTACGCTGAAGTACGTTGAAGGTGCCGCCACCGACGGTCCCTAACCCACAGATGCCTACTTTGACCGGTTTCACTGAAGAACTCCCCATGAAACGGCCGACTCAAGGTCGGCCGTGGAACACAGCCGCACAACTGCGGCTCTCAATTAATGACCCGCCGACGGTTCGGCGGGCCATGCTCGTCAAAGGCTCGACGATAAATGCTTACTTGGCACCCAGTGCCAGTTTGGCAACTTGTGGTGCCGGCTGGTAGCCCGGAATTACCTGGCCGTCGGCCAAAACGATGGCCGGTGTGCCGTTCACACCGATGGACTGGCCCAGGGCGAACTGCTTGGAAACCGGGTTGGCGCATTTGGCCGCCTTGATTTCCTTGCCGTCGACCATCTTGTCCATGGCCGCCTTCTTGTCGGCCGAGCACCAGACCGCTTGCAACTGCTCATCACCCGGCGAGCCCAGGCCCTGGCGCGGGAACGCGACGTAGCGCACTTCCACCCCCAGCTTGTTCAGCGCAGGCACTTCGGCGTGCAGCTTGTGGCAGTACGGGCAGGTGGTGTCGGTGAACACCGTGATGTGGGTCTTGGTTTCACCGATGGCCGGGTACACCACGGTTTCAGCCACGGGAATACCGTTGATCAGCTTCGACACGCCAAGGCGCTCGGCTTTCTCGGTCAGGTTGACCGGCTTGCCGTCCTTGAGCTGGAACAGGTAGCCCTGAACGATGTACTGGCCGTCGGCACTGGCGTACAGCACGCGGCTGCCCTTGAGCTTGACTTCATACAGGCCGGCCATCGGGCTGGCGCTGATGCTTTCGATGGGAGTGTCGAGCTGCAGGTTGACCAGACTCTTGCGAATGGCCTGCTCGGCTGCGTCATCAGCGACGGCAAAGGTGGAAACCAACGCAATGGCTGCGGCGGCAATAATCTGGGTCAAGCGCATGGGAACTCCTGAAGGCAGATGCAGGGACGGTGCAGGTACGCCGATTGGAAAATGGGGGTGTGACCGTCGCCTTTGCGAACCGACAAAGCCTACCACAGTTGGGCCGCAGGGCAGCCCGTGGCAGGGTAAATTGGGATTTTTCAGCCGCGCGGATGGTGCTTGGCGTGCATATCCTGCAAGCGCGCCCGCGCGACATGGGTGTAAATCTGCGTGGTGGACAGGTCACTGTGCCCGAGCAGCATCTGCACGACACGCAAATCCGCGCCATGGTTGAGCAAGTGCGTGGCGAATGCATGGCGCAGAGTGTGCGGCGACAGCGTCTTGCCGATCCCGGCGACCTTGGCCTGATGCTTGATGCGGTGCCAGAAGGTCTGGCGGGTCATCTGCTCGCCGCGCAGGCTGGGGAACAGCACATCACTGGGGCGGCCACCGAGCAATTCGTTACGCGCATCGCGCATGTAACGCTCGACCCACACAATCGCTTCCTCACCCATCGGCACCAGGCGCTCCTTGCTGCCCTTGCCCATCACCCGCAACACACCCTGGCGCAAGTTGACCTGCTCCAGGGTCAGGCTGATCAACTCGGTCACCCGCAGCCCGCAGGCGTAGAGCACTTCGAGCATGGCGCGATCGCGCTGGCCGATGGCTTCACTGAGATCGGGAGCGGCCAACAGGGCCTCCACGTCAGTTTCCGACAAAGATTTAGGAAGAGGCCTACCTAATTGCGGCATATCGACTTGTAGAGTTGGATCGATCGCGATGAGTTTTTCACGCAACAGATAGCGATAAAAGCCGCGCACACCGGAGAGAAATCTCGCAGTGGATCGCGGCTTGTAATGTTGCTCGAGGCGCCAGGCCAAGTGATCGAGGATCAGCTCTCGCCCGGCATTGATCAACTCCAGGTTTTTCTCCTGCAACCAACCGTTGAACAGGGCCAGGTCGCTGCGGTAAGCCTGGCGAGTGTTGTCCGAGAGGCCTTTTTCCAACCAAAGGGCGTCAAGGAAGCGGTCGATCAGCGGGTGGTCAATGGCAGGCATGGTTACTCAGGCGACGCGGCAAGGGGCTTGGCGCCATTTTATTTAGTGAACTGTGGCAAGGGCCACCAGTCTTTCATAGCCCGCTACTTCTAGGAACAGGAAGCTTTAATGAACGAACAACAGATCTTGTTGGCTTTCGGCGGTATCGGTGTGGCCGCGCTCGGCTGCCAATGGCTGGCCTGGCGCCTGAAGTTGCCGGCGATTCTGTTTCTGTTATTGAGCGGAATTCTGGCGGGGCCGGTACTCGGCTGGCTCGACCCGCAGGAAATGTTCGGCCCATTGCTGATGCCATTGGTGTCGCTGGCCGTCGCATTGATCCTGTTTGAGGGTAGCCTGACGCTGCATCTGTCGGAATGGAAGGAAATCGGCAGCGTGGTGCACCGACTGGTGACCCTTGGCGCACTGACGACCTGGGCGGTGATCACCCTGGCAACCCACTGGCTGTTGGGTTTCGACTGGCTGCTGGCGCTGCTGTTCGGCACCCTGACGCTGGTCACAGGCCCGACCGTCATCGTGCCGATGTTGCGCGTGGTACGCCCCAAGGCGTCCATTGCCAACATCCTGCGCTGGGAAGGCATTGTCATCGACCCCATCGGTGCGCTACTGGCCGTGGTGGTCTACAGCTTTATCATCGCCAGTGCTTCGGGCGATGGCCTGAGTCACAGCCTGCTGACCTTTGGCGGCGTCATCCTCTGCGGCAGCCTGTTCGGGATTGTCGGGGGCTGGGTGCTGGGCCTGGTCATGCGCCGCCAGTGGTTGCCGGAATACCTGCATAATCTGGCCACCCTGGCGGCGGTGCTGGGGGTGTTCATCGCCTCCAATCAGGTCATGCATGAGTCCGGCCTGCTGGCGGTGACCCTGATGGGCATGTGGATGGCCAACATGAAGGGGGTGGACGTGCGTCACATCCTGCACTTCAAGGAGAACCTCAGCGTACTGTTGATTTCCGGCTTGTTTATTCTGTTGGCGGCGCGCCTGGACCTGAACGCATTGATTGCCCTGGGGCCGTTCGTACTGATTCTGCTGCTGATCATTCAGTTCATTGCGCGCCCGCTGAACGTTGCAGTGTCGACCGTCGGCTCGAAACTGAACTGGCGCGAGCGCGCACTGCTGGCCTGGATCGCCCCGCGCGGGATTGTGGCCGCGGCGGTGTCGGCCATTTTTGCGATTCGCCTGGATGAGGCCGGCCACGAAGGTGCGTTGTTGCTGGTGCCGCTGACATTTGCGGTGATTATCGGCACGGTGGTGCTGCAAAGCGCGACTGCGCGTCCTCTGGCCCGCTTGCTGAAAGTAGCCGAGCCCGCGCCAAGCGGCTTTCTGATCGTCGGTGCGAACGGCCCGGCACGCATCCTCGGCAAAGCCCTGCAACAGCTTGGCAGCCGAGTGCTGCTGACCGATTCGAGCTGGGAAAACATTCGGGCCAGCCGCATGGAAGGGCTGCCGACCTACTTCGGCAACCCGGCATCACAGCATGCCGAGTCGCATCTGGACCTGGTCGGTCTCGGGCATTTGCTCGCGCTTTCCCCTTCCGGCGAGTTGAATGCGTTGGCCACCATGCGCTTTCGTCATGACTTCGGGCATCGCCTGTTCGCCTTGGCCAACAGCCAGGAAAGCCGTCGCACCGACAAGCACCGGGCCAGCGGCGAGCATCGCGGGCACTTGCTGGGCAGTCAGCCGCTGAGCTACACCAAGCTTGCCAGCCTGTTGGGGCAAGGCGCCGAACTGTATACCACCCACCTGACCGATGGGTTTGGCTGGAGCGATTATCAGGCACTGCACGGGGAACGGGCGACACTGCTGTTTGCCCGCGATAGCAGCGGCTGGGTGCATGTGGTCACGCCAGAGAGCGATATGAAACCGCTGGCGGGATGGACATTACTGGCAGTCATTCAGCCTGGTCAGGCCTAGCAGGGCGCACTGCACAAATCGCAGGCACAAAAAAGCAGCCCGTAGGCTGCTTCTTTCTGCATCGGGAAGCTGGACTTAAGCCAGTTTTTCCTTGATGCGAGCTGCTTTACCGGACAGGTCACGCAGGTAGTACAGCTTGGCTTTGCGTACGTCACCGCGACGTTTCACAGCCATGCTGTCGATCTGCGGGCTGTAGGTCTGGAAAGTACGCTCTACGCCAACACCGTTGGAGATTTTACGAACAGTGAAAGCACTGTTCACACCACGGTTACGCTTGGCGATTACCACGCCTTCGAACGCTTGCAGACGCGAACGGTCGCCTTCCTTCACTTTCACCTGAACGACAATGGTGTCGCCCGGGGCAAAGGTAGGGATCTCTTTGGTCATCTGCTCTGCTTCGAGTGCAAGGATGATTTTGTTAGTCATGCTGTGCTCCTAAGGTAAGTCAATGGACCTACCATCGATACGTTGTTAACTATCGTCCCGCGCGAGGATGTATTCCTCGAGCAGCTTCTTCTCTTCTCCAGAAAGCGAGCGGCTTTCCAGAAGATCGGCGCGTCGTTCATAGGTCCGACCAAGGGACTGCTGTAAACGCCAACGCCGGATGTGTGCGTGATTGCCACTTAGCAATACGTCGGGAACACGCTGATCCGCATACACCTCCGGACGGGTGTAGTGCGGGCAATCCAGCAAACCATCCGTGAAGGAATCTTCCTCCGCAGAGTCCGCATGCCCTAAAGCTCCAGGCAGCAGTCGTGTAACCGCATCTATCAGGACCATCGCCGGCAGCTCACCGCCAGACAGGACATAGTCCCCAATCGACCACTCTTCATCGACATGAGCTTCAATAAACCGCTCGTCAATGCCTTCATAGCGGCCGGCAATCAGGATCAGTGCTTCCTCATTTGCCAGTTCGCGTACCGCAGCCTGTTTCAGCTGACGGCCTTGAGGGGACAGGTAAATTACCTTCGCCTTCTCCCCGGCGGCGGCCTTGGCCTCAACCAACGCGTCTTCCAGGGGCTTGATCTTCATCACCATGCCCGGGCCACCGCCAAATGGGCGATCGTCCACAGTGTGATGCCGATCCGTCGTGTAGTCTCGCGGGTTCCAACAGGTAAGCTGCAACAGCCCCTGCTTCACCGCCCGACTGGTGATGCCGTACTCGCTGATGGCGGAAAACATCTCGGGAAACAAACTGATCACTTCAATGCGCAAAGTAGCCACGCTTAGAAGTCCGCGTCCCATTCCACCTTCATCTCGCCCGCTGCCAGGTCGACGGCCAACACGCACTGCCCGGTATAGGGCAACAGGCGTTCGCGATCATCCAGGCTGCCAGCGCAAGGCTTGACCACCATTACATCATTGGCGCCAGTTTCCAGAAGATGATCGATTTTCCCCAGCAATTGCCCGAGTTGATCAATAACCTTCAGACCTTCCAGCTGGTACCAGTAGTACTCGCCGTCGGTCAATTCAGGGAACAGGTTGCGCGGCACGCAGATCTCATAACCGGCCAGAAGACGCGCTTCTTCACGGTCATCAAGACCCTTGAGCTTTGCGACCAGGAACTTGTCGTTCCCGCGTCCACTGACCAGCTCGACCTGTTTCACACTACCTTCGCGCTTGAGCGTCCAGGTTTTGTACTGCAACAGGTTTTCAGTCGGATCAGTAAAGGAATACACCTTCACTTCGCCGCGAACGCCATGAACAGAGTAAATCTTGCCGATAACGATCAAATCATCAGCAACAGCTGGCGTCGCGTTCATATTGCTCAGGCTGCGGCCTTAGCCGAGTCCTTCAACAACTTTGCAACGCGCTCGGATGGCTGTGCACCCACGCTCAGCCAGTAGGCTACGCGCTCTTGGTTCACGGACAGACGAACTTCTTGACCACGAGCAACAGGGTTGAAGAAACCAACCTGTTCCTTGTGCGAACCGTCGCGCGGGTTGCGGCTGTCGGTTACGGTCAAGTGGTAAAACGGGCGCTTTTTGGAGCCGCCAAGGGCAAGACGGATTGTTAGCATGTGAACATCGTTCCTGTAGTCGGTGCTGCAAATCTAAATGCACAGCGGGCATAGGTGCCCGAAAGGCCGCATATTCTAAGGAATATCCGGACTTTTGCAAATGTCTTTTTCTGGCGCCTATCAGCGTGCCATTCAGATCTGCTATAGAGCCGTCGGTTAAAACGGCAAGTCAGCGCCCGCCAACGGCGGGTTTGCTGGAGATCCCACATCCCTGTGGGTCGGAGCGCAAGCGAAGGCTTGCGCTCGAATACTTTACATTTTCGGCATACCGCCGCCGGGCAACATACCGCCCATGCCGCGCATCATCTTGGCCATACCGCCCTTGGCGGAGAACTTCTTCATCATCTTCTGCATCTGCTTGTGCTGCTTGATCAAGCGACCGATGTCCTGCACCTGGGTGCCGGACCCCATGGCGATCCGACGCTTGCGCGAACCGCTGATCAGCTCAGGGTCGCGGCGCTCGGCCGGGGTCATGGAGTTGATGATGGCTTCCATCTGCTTGAACTGCTTCTCTGCCGCGCCCTGGGCGTTGCCCATTTGCGCCAGGTTCACGCCGCCGATGTTCGGCAGCTTGTCCATCAGGCCGCCGAGGCCGCCCATGTTCTTCATTTGCTGCAGCTGGTCGCGGAAGTCTTCGAGGTCGAAGCCCTTGCCCTTCTTCAGCTTTTTGGCCAGTTTGTCGGCCTTGTCTTTATCGAGCGTGGCTTCAGCCTGTTCGATCAGGCTGAGCACGTCGCCCATGCCGAGGATACGCGAGGCGATACGCTCCGGGTGGAACGGTTCGAGCGCTTCGCTCTTCTCGCCCATACCGATGAACTTGATCGGCTTGCCGGTGATGGCGCGTACCGACAGCGCGGCGCCGCCACGGGCGTCGCCGTCTACCTTGGTCAGGATCACGCCGGTCAGCGGCAGTGCGTCACCGAAGGCCTTGGCGGTGTTGGCGGCATCCTGGCCGGTCATGGCGTCGACCACGAACAGCGTCTCGACCGGGTTGATCGCGGCATGCAGCGCCTTGATCTCGCCCATCATCTCTTCATCGATGTGCAGGCGACCGGCGGTATCGACGATGACCACGTCGATGAATTTCAGCTTGGCTTCTTTAATAGCCGCAGTGGCGATATCAACCGGCTTCTGGCTCAGGTCCGACGGGAAGAAGGTCACGCCCACTTCGCCCGCGAGCATTTCCAGCTGCTTGATCGCGGCCGGACGGTAGACGTCGGCCGACACCACCATCACCGACTTCTTCTTGCGCTCTTTAAGGAAGCGCGCCAGCTTGCCGGCGGTGGTGGTCTTACCCGCGCCTTGCAGGCCGGCCATCAGCACAACGGCCGGTGGCACGGCGCTGAGGTTCAAATCTTCGTTGGCCGCGCCCATCAGGCTTTCGAGTTCGGCCTGGACGATCTTCACGAACGCCTGGCCCGGGGTCAGGCTGCGCGACACTTCAGTGCCGACCGCACGCTCCTTGACCGAGTTGACGAAGTCCTTCACCACCGGCAAGGCCACGTCGGCCTCCAGCAACGCCATGCGCACTTCACGCAGGGTGTCTTTAATATTGTCCTCGGTCAGCTTGGCCTTGCCGGTTACGTGGCGCAGCGTCTGCGAGAGACGGTCAGTCAAGTTTTCAAACATGCGCGATCCTTTCAGGCCCTATTCATCGAAATGCATTGGTAGACCGAGGTAATGGCGGCCCAGGCTGTGGTAAATCGCTATTAAAAACAGCGCTCGGCGAGCCTGCGGCGTGGGCAGGTCGCGGATTATAGCGAAGACTGCGTCCATGCACACCCGCTGTCTGGCCCAGGAGTCTTTCGTGCAGCGCAGGTGTGTGCCAAACTCAGCGCCTTTCGGGCTTGCCTATCAGGATTTATGCTCCCCTTGTCACCCAGTTTGCTACCCAGCCTCGCCGCCGCCATCGTGTATGCCGCTGCGACTCTCTATCAGGGCTCTCGTCTGGCCCATGGCACCAAAGCGGACAAACGTCTGCTGGTCGGCCTTGGCGTGCTGGCCCTGCTGGCCCATGCGGCCAGTCTGTTCACCCACCTGCTGACCCCGGTTGGCCTGGGCCTGGATTTTTTCAGCGCCGCCAGCCTGATCGCCGCCGCCGTGATCGCATTGACGCTGCTGGCGTGCTACCGGATTCCGGTCGAAAACCTGCTCGTTCTTCTATTCCCGCTGGGCATGCTCACGGTGCTGCTGGCGCAGTTCGCGCCCACCGGCACCGTCCAGGTGATCGATGAAGAGCCGGGCATCCTCGCGCATATCCTGCTGTCGATCCTGGCCTACGGCATGTTCACCATCGCGGTGTTCCAGTCGCTGCTGGTGCTGTTGCAAGACCACCAGCTCAAGCACAAGCACCCGTCCGGGCTGATCAAGAACTTCCCGCCGCTGCAAACCATGGAAAGCCTGCTGTTCGGTTTTCTGTGGGCCGGCTGGACCTTGTTGTCGCTGTCGCTGATTTCCGGCTGGCTGTTCGTCGAAAACCTGTTCGCCCAGCATCTGGTGCACAAAACCTTGCTGGCTTGCCTGGCCTGGGTGGTATTCAGCGTATTGCTGTGGGGCCGCAACCGCCTCGGCTGGCGTGGGCACAAGGCCATCCGCTGGACCCTGGCCGGTTTCTGCCTGCTGATGCTGGCCTATTTCGGCAGCAAGCTGGTTCGCGAATACATCCTGCATATCTGACGGGCGGCGATCATGGACAACTTGCCCCTTGGGCCGATGCTCGCCGTAATTGCCCTGCTGACTTTATGGGCGGCGCTGTTTACCGCCATCGAAGCCGCGCAACAACATCTGCTGGCCCTGCGCCCCGGCACACGCCAGGGCGACAAGGCCGCCGCGCGCCTGAGCTTCCCGCGCCACAGCCTGATCCTGTGCAACAGCCTGTGTCGCGCAGCCGTCGTGATTCTCTGCACGCTGCTGGCGATCTATGCCTGGGCCCAAAACGGGCCGTGGCTCGGCTGGTTGATCTCGTGCGCGTTGCTGCTGATCCTCGCCGACTACCTGCCCCGCGCCCTGGCTACCCGTTATCCACAGGCCATACTGGGCTTCGGTAACGCCCTGCTGGGCGTGCCGCTGAAAATCCTCTATCCCGCCGCCTGGCTGCTCAATGGCATCAGCCTGCTGTTGCTGCGCCCGTTCGCGCGCAAGCCGGGCATAGTGAAAAAGAGCGACGAACCTTCGTCCGACCACGACGACGAGCCGCAGCACGACGCCGACCAAGAGCGCATGCCCAGCATGCCGGGCATCCATGCCCTGGACAACATCACCGTCAACGACATCCTGGTGCCACGCAGCGAAGTGGACGGCATCAACCTGGATGACCCGATCGAAGACATCATCGAGCAACTGCGCACCTCCCAGCGCACGCGGCTGCCGGTGTTCCACAGCGATATCAACCAGGTCGAAGCGGTGCTCAACACCCGTCAGGTCCAGCATCTACTGCCCGATGCCAGCCTAACCAAGGCAGCGCTGCTCGCCGCCTGTCACGAACCCTACTTCGTGCCGGAGAGCACGCCTCTGCAGCTGCAACTGCTGAATTTCCATAAGCAGCAGCGGCGCCTGGGCATGGTGGTGGACGAGTACGGCGAAGTGCTGGGCATCGTGACCCTGGAAGATATCCTGGAAGAAATCGTCGGCGAATTCGAAAGCGACCAGGCGGTGGATAACCCCCATGTCGAAGCCCAACCCGATGGCCGCTACATCATCGACGGCGCTGCCTCGATCCGCGAACTGAACAAAAGCCTGGGCTGGCACCTGCCCAGCGACGGCCCCAAGACCCTCAACGGTTTGGTGACCGAAGCGCTGGAGACCATTCCGGACTGCGCGGTATGCCTGAAGATTGGCCGTTATCGCCTGGAAATCCTCGAGACAGAGGACAACCGGGTGAGCAAGGTGCTGATCTGGCATACCAGCCACGTGCCCGTCGCCGCATAACCTCCTGACACACAAGAACTCAATGTGGGAGGGGGCTTGCCCCCGATGGCGGTGTATCAGTCTGCTCATCTATAACTGATCTACCGCAATCGGGGGCAAGCCCCCTCCCACATTTTGAATTGCAGCGCTCCAGCTACTTGTTGTAATTCCAAACCCCTTCCTATAATCCCTGCGGCTTACCCAAGCCCCCGCCCGACCGCGTGCTACCCGCACTCAGCGCGTCCAGGCAGCGCTTCACCCTGTCCGAGCGGTGTTTGCTCCCATCCCGAGCCACCCCGCGCACAACCCTGATCCATGGGTGTTCGACCAATAATAATCCGCGTCCAAACGCGCAATGACCAATCCGGGATACTGCCATGAGCACCACGTATAACGAGGCCGCAACCGCCGCCCCGACCAACTCGACGGCCCGTGTGGCCACCGCGAGCATCGTCGGCACCGCCATTGAGTTCTACGACTTCTATATCTACGCCACGGCTGCGGCGCTAGTCATCGGCCCGGTGTTCTTCCCGCAAACGTCCGGCACCGCGCAGATGCTGGCGTCGTTCCTCACATTCGGTATCGCATTCATAGCGCGCCCACTGGGTTCGGCGCTGTTCGGCCACTTTGGCGACCGTATCGGCCGCAAGTCGACGTTGGTGGCCTCCCTGCTGCTGATGGGCGTGTGCACCACCCTGATCGGCTTGCTGCCGGGCTACGACAGCATTGGCGCCTGGGCACCGATTCTGTTGTGTGTATTGCGCTTCGGCCAAGGCCTGGGCTTGGGCGGGGAATGGGGCGGCGCGGCATTGCTGGCCACCGAGAATGCCCCCAAGGGCAAGCGCGCCTGGTTCGGCATGTTCCCGCAACTGGGCCCGTCGATCGGGTTCCTGGCGGCCAACGGCTTGTTCCTGATCCTGGCCATGAGCCTGAACGACGAGCAGTTCCGCAGCTGGGGCTGGCGCATTCCGTTCATCCTCAGCGCGGCGTTGGTGATGGTGGGCCTGTACGCACGGCTCAAGCTGCACGAGACGCCGGTGTTCGCCAATGCCGTGGCCAAGGAAAAACCGGTGAAAGTGCCGCTGGTGGAACTGTTCAGCCAGCATTGGCTGCCGGTGCTGCTGGGCGCTGCGTCGATGGTGGTGTGCTATGCGCTGTTCTATATCACCACGGCGTTTTCCCTGAGCTACGGGGTGTCGACCCTCGGCTACAGCCGTGAAACCTTCCTCGGCCTGTTGTGCTTCGCAGTGCTGTTCATGGGCCTGGCGACGCCGCTGGCAGCGCTGGCCAGCGACCGCTACGGGCGCAAGCCGGTGCTGATTGTCGGCGCGGTCCTGGCAATCCTGTCGGGCTTTACCATGGAGCCGCTGCTGACCCACGGTTCAACCTGGGCCGTGGCGCTGTTCCTGGCGCTGGAGCTGTTCCTGATGGGCGTGACTTTCGCGCCGATGGGCGCGCTGCTGCCGGAACTGTTCCCGACCCGCGTGCGTTATACCGGCGCGTCGGCGGCGTATAACCTGGGTGGGATCGTGGGGGCGTCGGCCGCGCCGTTCTTCGCGACCAAGCTGGTGGCGATGGGCGGGCTGAGTTATGTCGGTGGGTATGTGTCGGCGGCAGCGTTGCTCAGTCTGATTGCGGTGCTGTGCCTGAAAGAGACGCGGGATAATGATTTGAATCGCGTCGCCTGATGATCGTTCTCACGCTCTGCGTGGGAATGCAGCCCAGGACGCTCTGCGTCCCAAAGCATGATGTAGAGCGTCACAAGAGGCATTCCCACGCGGAGCGTGGGAACGATCAAGCTGAGGTTACAGCTCTACCACAACCGCCTTGGAAGCCCGGGTCGCCTTGGCTCGAGCCGCTTCAATCGACTCATCCCGCGCCAACGCCACGCCCATGCGGCGCTGACCATTGACCTCAGGCTTGCCAAACAGACGCAACGCCGTATCCGGCTCGCTCAAGGCCGCGCCCAGATTGGCGAATGCCGTCTGCGTCGACTGCCCTTCCACCAGGATCACCGCCGATGCCGAAGGCCCGAACTGACGGATCAATGGGATCGGCAGGCCCAGGATGGCGCGAGCGTGCAGCGCAAATTGCGACAGGTCCTGAGAAATCAGGGTCACAAGGCCGGTGTCATGCGGGCGCGGCGACACTTCGCTGAACCACACCTGGTCACCCTTGATGAACAGCTCAACGCCAAACAGACCACGGCCACCCAGGGCTTCGGTCACCGCTTTGGCAACCCGCTCGGATTCGGCCAGGGCAATCGGGCTCATGGCTTGGGGCTGCCAGGATTCCTGGTAGTCGCCCTTCTCCTGCCGGTGGCCCACGGGCGCACAGAAAGTGGTGCCCCCGATGTGGCGCACGGTCAGCAGGGTGATTTCGTAGTCGAAGTCGATAAAGCCTTCGATGATCACCCGGCCCTTGCCGGCCCGCCCGCCTTCCTGGGCGTAATCCCAGGCTTTCTGTACATCGTCCGCGCTGCGCAGCAGGCTCTGGCCCTTGCCCGAGGAACTCATCACCGGCTTGACCACGCAGGGAAAGCCCAGGTCTTGCACGGCCTTGCTGTAGTCCTCGAAGGTGTCGGCGAAGTGGTACGGCGAGGTCGGCAGGTCCAGCTCTTCGGCGGCCAGGCGACGGATGCCTTCGCGGTTCATGGTCAGCGATGTGGCACGCGCGGTCGGGATCACGGTGAAGCCTTCGGCTTCCAGCTCGACCAGGGTAGCGGTGGCGATGGCTTCGATTTCCGGCACGATGAAGTGCGGCTTCTCCGCCTCGATCACGGCGCGCAATGCGGCGCCATCGAGCATGTTGATCACATGGCTACGGTGCGCAACCTGCATGGCCGGCGCATTGGCGTAGCGATCCACGGCAATCACTTCAACGCCCAGGCGTTGCAGTTCGATTACCACTTCCTTGCCCAGCTCACCGCAGCCACACAGCAAAACGCGGGTCGCGGTTGGCGACAATGGAGTTCCGATTCGGGTCATCTCAGGTCCTCAGGGGAGCGGATCAGGGGGAGAAAGGCCGGCATTTTACATGAACTGCACACGTTGGCCTCAATTGGCGACGGCGCGCCGGCGGATGCGCCAGGCCATGATCAGCCACACCACGGTGACACCGGCGAATTTCGACACCAGCGCCGTGCCCGCCACGGCCGGCGTCAGCGCACCGATCAAGCCGAAGAAGATAAACGTATCGAGGGGAATGCTCAGCGCCGAACTTATCCACAGGCGGTCGTGCAGCGGGCGCCGGGTGATGCTGAACACCAGCCAGTCGATGCACTCGGACACCGCAAAGGCCGTGGCGCTGGCCAGGGCGATGGAAGGGTCGGAGGTGATATACGACAGCACCAGCGCCGCCAGCATGGCGATGATCGCGCCGTGACCGAAGCGGGTTTGCACCATGTCGCGCAGGATAAACACCAGGCCGCCCCAGGCGGACCAGATGACGTCCAGGTGCGGCGCGGTGGAAAAGGCGAAGTTGATCAGCACGACGCTGCTGATGTAGGCGACCAAGAAGAGCATGGGGCGATAGAACCTGTAGGAGCGAGCTTGCTCGCGAAAAACGTCAACGAATACGCGGGAAGCCTGACTATACGCGGTGTTCTTGCGTTTTTCGCGAGCAAGCTCGCTCCTACAGAGGCATCATCCACACCACCCCACTCGCCACCGCCCGCTCATGGCACAACCCCAGCACCACCCGGCGCTCGGCATTGTCCATGCGGCTCCACCGCGTAATCTCATCCACGTTGCGCTGGCAGCCGATGCAAATATCGTCATCATCCAGCGCGCAAATGCTCACGCACGGCGAGGCGACCGGGCGTTCGACCGCACTCATTCTGCCTGCTCGACCAGGTCACGCGCATACCGCTGCGCGTTATGCACATAGTGCGCGGCACTGGCTTCAAGCATGCGTTTCTGCGCCTCGGTCAGCTCACGCACCACCTTGCCCGGCGAGCCCATCACCAGCGAGCCATCGGGAATTTCCTTGCCTTCGCCGATCAATGAATTGGCGCCGATGATGCAGTGTTTGCCGATCTTTGCGCCGTTGAGGATTACCGCGTTAATACCGATCAGGCTGTAGTCGCCCACCGTGCAGCCGTGCAGCATGGCGTTATGGCCGATGGTCACGCCGGTGCCGAGGGTCAGTGGGTAGCCCATGTCGGTATGCATCACGCTGCCGTCCTGCACGTTGCTGTTCTTGCCGATCAGGATCAGTTCGTTGTCGCCGCGCAATACCGCGTTGAACCACACGTTGGCGCCCTCCTCCAGCCTGACCTTGCCCACCAGCGTGGCATTGGGCGCCACCCAGCTCTGTGGATGGGTCTCGACACAGGCATCGCCCAGGCGGTATTTCATGGTTTTCCCTCACGGCTTTGCCATTCAAACGACGGCTTAGATATTGATGAAGCTCTTGGGTGGCTGGTGCAGGCTGATCTTGGCATCGTCATAGAGCAGGTTGATCAGCTCGACGATCATGATTGCCGTCAGGCCCCAGATCTTGTATTCGCCGAACCTGTAGCTGGGCACATACCAGCTGCGGCCCTGGTAATCGATGCGGTGGGTGTGCTCGCGCGGGTCCTGGCGGAAAAAATCCAGGGGCACGCTGAAGACCGCTGCGATCTCGGCGTCGTTGGCCAGGTATTCGACGTAGTCGGGGATGACGCCCACGTACGGCGTCACGCGGATGCCGTGCAGGGAGATCAACGGGCTCAACGGCCCGATGACTTCGACCAGCCCCGGCGGCAGGCCGATTTCTTCTTCGGCTTCGCGCAGGGCGGTAAAAATCAGGTCCGGGTCTTCGGGGTCGCGGCGCCCGCCGGGAAAGGCCACTTCGCCACCGTGGGTCGACAGGCCGCTGGCGCGCAGGGTCAGGATCAGCTCGGGTTCGTCACTGCGAGTAATCGGTACCAGCACCGCGGCCTCGGGGAAACGCCCGTCAGTCTCCAGGGTGTGGGGAGTGTGATTGCTTACCCGGCGAAGTAGCTCGTCCAGCATGAGTCATCTCGGTCTGTTGGCTACCTTGCATCATGCACCAAAGCGGGCGGGCGCCCAACCCCAAAACCAGCGGCATGTCGCTAAACGACAACTTGCAGCGTCCTGCCTGCCAAGCCAAGATAGGCCCACTCTCCAGGAACCCCAGCATGAACTTCTGCAGCCAGTGCGGTAAACCGGTTATCCAACGCATCCCCGAAGGCGACGCACGCCTGCGCTATGTCTGCGATCACTGCGCGACCATTCACTACCAGAACCCCAATATCGTCGCCGGTACCCTGCCGGTATGGGGCGACAAAGTGCTGCTGTGCCGCCGCGCCATCGAGCCGCGCCTGGGTTACTGGACCCTGCCCGCAGGCTTTATGGAAAACGGTGAAACCGTGGCCCAGGCGGCCATGCGCGAGACGCTGGAAGAAGCCTGCGCCCGCGTGCGCAACCTGAGCCTCTATACGCTGATCGACGTGCCGCACATCAGCCAGGTGCATATTTTCTATCGCGCAGAGCTGGTCGACATGGACTTCGCCGCAGGCCAGGAAAGCCTGGAAGTGAAGCTGTTCGCTGAAGCCGATATCCCTTGGTCCGAGCTGGCTTTCCGCACGGTCGGGCGTACCTTAGAATGCTTCTTCGCTGACCGTCGGCAACAGCTGTTCCCGGTGCGCAGCGAGTCGGTGCCACCCCTGTCCAAGCCCGCCCAATAACAAGCCGGCCACTCATCGCCAAAGGGAAACCGTTTCAATGCGTTGGTTGCTTGCTCTTCTCTGCCTGTCGTTCGCTACCCTGTCCTCGGCCTCCACGGTGGAAACGCTCGGCGGCAAAACCGTCGAAAAAGTCCTGGTGCTTAAATCCGCCCACCAGTTGCAGCTGATCAACGACGGCAAGCCCCTCAAGACCTATCGCATTTCCCTGGGTAAAAACCCCAAGGGCCACAAGCTGTTCGAGGGCGACCGCCGCACGCCCGAAGGCCTCTACTGGATCGATTGGCGCAAGACCAGCGAGCGCTTCAACCTGGCCATGCACATCTCCTACCCCAACATCAGCGACGCCGCCCGCGCCCGCCGCGAAGGGGTGAAGCCGGGCAGCATGATCATGATCCACGGCACCCCGGACACCGAGGATTACCCGGAACAGTGGTTCCACACCCTGGACTGGACCGACGGCTGCATCGGCATGCGCAATGTGGATATGCGTGAGGTCTGGAGCCTGGTCAAGGACGGCACCCTGATCGAGATTCGGCCCTGATCTGCGACCACTCGTAAAATAATTCGAAAATATTTCCTGCCCCGAGCAGCACCCGCCGGTGAATACCAGTTCACCGTGCGGGCTACGCCGTCGTGCGCGCCATGAAGACCTTTCTAATACCACTTTGTGCCAGGCACCGTTGCGGTGCCTTAATCCATTGAATGCACCGTTGTGGCTGCATTGACATGGTATTTAAGTGGTATTAATTTCCGACCCATACCGGGCGACAACACTCCAATAACCGCATCGGAAACCTGACAGATGAATCCCATTCTGGCCTTGCGCCCCGACGACAAACAATCCACGCCGCTGTACCTGCAATTGGCGCGCAAGCTCGAAGCGGCGATCCATGCCGGCCAGTGGACCTCCGAGCAAGCCCTGCCGTCGGAGCGTGCGCTCAGCGAGCAGTTGAGCATTTCTCGGGTCACCGCCCGCAAAGCGTTGGAAGTGCTGTTTGAGCAGGGCCTGATCCGCCGCAGCCAGGGCTCCGGCACCTTTATCACGCCACGCCTGGAACAGCCGCTGTCGCGTCTGTCGGGGTTCAGCGAGATGCTGCGCCTCAAGGGCTTTGTGCCCGGCTCCCAATGGCTTGAACGCGACATCACCCCGCCGACCCATGAAGAACTGATCCGCCTGTGCCTGTCGACCAATGACAAAGTGGCGCGCCTCAAGCGCCTGCGCAAAGCCGACGACACGGTCATGGCCATTGAAATGACCGCTGTCCCCGCTTCGGTGCTGCCACAGCCGCAGGCCTTGGGCAGCTCGCTGTACGAATACTTCGACAGTATCGGCAAGCCCATCGTCCGTGCCCTGCAGCACGTACAGGCGATCAACGCATCGGATGAATTCGCCAAGTTGGTGGGCATCGCCCCCGGCACCGCCATGCTGCTGATGACCCGGGTCGGCTACACGCTGGATAACACCCCCATAGAAATCACCGACACCTATTGCCGCAACGACTACTACGACTTTGTCGCAGAGCTGCGTAGGTAAGACTTGCCGCCGCATCGCGGCTTTAGAGAACTGCCCATGTCCGAAGACAACATCCTTACGTCCAGCGGCTGGATCCGCGGCCGCCTGGTGCACGAGCACGGCAAGGTCGTCGCCATCGAAGGCACGCCTTGCAATCCGGCCGACAACGACCTGCCCTACCTGCTGCCCGGCTTTATCGACCTGCATGTGCACGGCGGCGGCGGCAAAGACATCATGGAAGGCGTCGAGGCCTTCGAGACCATCACCCGCACCCATGTGCGATTTGGTACCACCTCGCTGCTGGCCACTACCATGACCGCGCCGGTCGACGAAATCTCCCGCGTGCTCGGCCAGCTCGGCACCTTCTGCGAGCAGCGTCCTACCGGCAGCGCTCGCGTGCTCGGGGTGCACCTGGAAGGCCCCTACATCAATCCGGGAAAACTCGGCGCCCAACCCAACTTCGCCCACACCGCCTTGATGGCCGAAGTCGAAGCCTACCTGCGCCTGGCGCCGATCCGCGTGATCACCATTGCGCCGGAGATCGCCGGCCACGACAGCCTGATCCGCGCCCTCAGCCAACGCGGCGTGCGCATGCAGATCGGCCACACCCTGGGCAGTTATGAAGAAGGCGTGGCCGCCCTCGCCGCCGGCGCCACCAGCTTTACCCATTTGTACAACGCCATGAGCCCGCTGCATCACCGCGAGCCGGGCATCGTCGGCGCCGCGCTGGCCCACGCCACCTACGCCGAGTTGATTCCCGACCTGCTGCACGTACACCCCGGCGCCATGCGCGTGGCGCTGCGCTCGATCCCTTGCCTGTATTGCGTCACCGACTCCACCGCCGCCGCCGGCATGCCCGATGGCGAATACAAACTGGGCAGCCACACCGTGACCAAATGCCTGGGCGGCGTGCGCCTGGCGGACGGCACCCTGGCCGGCTCCACCCTGACCATGGACCAGGCGCTGCGCAACCTGGTGAAGATCGGCCTGCCAATCAGCGAAGCCTCACAACGCCTGTCGCAATTTCCTGCGGACTACTTGGGCCTGGAAGAACGCGGTCGCCTGCAACCCGGCAGCTTTGCCGACTGCGTGCGCCTGGACCGCTCCCTGAGACTCACCGACGTAATGGTCGAAGGAGAAACCATTGACTTCAAAAATGCTTGAAGAGGCGCTGGCCTCCTGTGACGCCGTCGCGGCGCAACTGCAACGCCTGGAGCCGATACTCGAAGACGTCGCCGGTCGCCTGCGCCGCCAGCCGCCGCAAGTGGCGATGACCGTTGCGCGTGGCAGTTCGGACCATGCCGCCAGCTACTTCGCCTACCTGGCCATGCAGCACGTGGGCATTCCGGTGGCGTCGCTGCCGATGTCGGTGGTGACCTTGTTGCAAGCGCCGATGAAAGTCAGCGGCCAGGTGGCATTTGGTTTCTCGCAATCGGGGCAAAGCCCGGACCTGGTCAACAGCCTGCGCCTGCTGCGCAAACGCGGGGCCTTGAGCATCTCGATGGTC
The DNA here is from genome assembly GCF_003852375.1 of Pseudomonas sp. R4-34-07. Taxonomy (NCBI): domain Bacteria; kingdom Pseudomonadati; phylum Pseudomonadota; class Gammaproteobacteria; order Pseudomonadales; family Pseudomonadaceae; genus Pseudomonas; species Pseudomonas sp. R4-34-07. The sequence continues at coordinate 4,755,300 of NZ_CP027760.1, forward strand.
AACGCCGAAGACTCGCCGCTGCAAGCCGCCTGTGAGTTCCATGTGCCGCTGTGTGCCGGGCCGGAACTCAGTGTGGCCGCCACCAAGAGCTTTATCGCCACGCTCAGCGCCAGCGCGATGCTGGTTGGCCACTGGAACCAGGAAGCCGACCTGCTGCAAGCCTGCAAGGCGCTGCCCGACGGCCTGCGTGACGCGGCCAAACAGGATTGGCGCGCGGCCATCGAGGCGCTCAAAGACAGCCAGCGCTTGATGGTGATCGGCCGTGGCGCCGGTTTTGCCGTCGCCCAGGAAGCCGCGCTCAAGCTCAAGGAAACCTCGGCGATCCAGGCCGAAGCCTTCAGCAGCGCCGAAGTGCGCCACGGGCCGATGGCCTTGATCGACGCAGATTACCCGTTGCTGGTGTTCGCCCCACGCGGCGCCGAGCAGGCCGGCCTGCTGACCCTGGCCGCCGATATGCGCCAGCGCGGCGCCCGTGTGTTGCTGGCGGCGCCGGACGATGTCGCCGAACGCGACCTGACCCTGAGCCGCGCCGAACACCCGAGCCTGGACCCGATCCTGGCCATCCAGAGTTTCTACGTGATGGCGGCAGGCCTGGCGCAGGCCCGGGGCATGAACCCCGACCAGCCCCGTCACCTGAGCAAAGTCACTCGCACTCACTGAGTCGATTGCCGTGTTTTCCTGATGAGTACCGTGCCCATGTCCAACAACAATAACCGACTGACCCTTAGCGCCCCCTTGAGTGGGCCGGTGCTGGCCCTGGGCAGCGTCCCCGACGAAGTGTTCGCCAGCGGCGCCATGGGCGACGGTATTGCCATCGATCCGTTGAATGACTGCCTGCACGCGCCGTGTGACGGGATGGTCATCCACGTCGCCCGCACCGGACATGCGCTGACCCTGCGCGCCGACAACGGTGCCGAAGTGCTGATGCATGTCGGCATCGACACTGTGGAACTCAATGGCGAAGGTTTTGCCTTGCTGGTGAAGGAAGGCGCGCGGGTGAGCCAGGGCCAGGCGCTGGTGCAATTTGACCTGGACCGCATTGCGCGCCAGTGCAAGAGCCTGGTGAGCTTGATCATCCTGACCAACAGCGACCGCTTCGAACTGACGCCCTGCCCGCTCAGCACGGTCAAGGTCGGGGAGCCATTGATGCAGGTGACGCTGCGCTCGAGCGCCCCCGCTCAAGCGGCTGTGGATAACTCCAGCGCTGAAGCCAGCGCCAGCGTTCGCGTCACCCATCGCGGCGGTTTGCATGCGCGCCCTGCTGCGCTGATCCGCAAGACCGCCCAGGGTTTCAGCAGCCAGGCGCACCTGCACTTCGCTGACAAGTCGGCATCGTGTGACAGCCTGATTGGCTTGATGGGATTGGGCATTGGCGAAGGTGACGAAGTACGCGTAAGTTGCCGTGGCAACGATGCCGATGCGGCGCTGCAAGGGTTGATCGCGGCGTTGTCCGTGGCGATCCGCGAAGATCACCACGCTCCTGCAGTGGCGGCCGTACCACGTCGTGTCAGTGTGGAAACCGATGTGTTGCAAGGCGTGTGCGCAGCCCCCGGCCTGGTGTGCGGCCCGCTGTTTCGCCTGACCGGCATCGAGCTGCCGGAAGACACCGGTAACCATTCGGCCGACGAACAAAAGCAGCGTCTCGACACGGCACTGGAGCAGGTGCGCGGCGAAATCCGCAGCACCCTGGACCACGCCCGCCAACGCAAGAACGTCGACGAAGAAGAGATCTTCGCCGCCCACCTCGCGCTGCTGGAAGACCCGGCATTGCTGCAAGCCGCTGCCGACGCCATTGCCCAGGGCAGCGCCGCCACCCATGCCTGGCGCGATGCGATCCAGGCCCAGTGCGCGGTATTGCTGGCGCTGGGCAAGCCCTTGTTTGCCGAACGCGCCAACGACCTGCGCGACCTGCAACAACGCGTATTGCGTGCGCTGCTGGGTGAAGCCTGGCATTTCGAATTGCCCGCCGGAGCGATTGTCAGCGCCCATGAACTCACCCCCTCGGACCTGCTGCAACTGAGCGAACAGCACGCCGTGGGAATCTGCATGGCCGAGGGCGGCGCCACGTCCCACGTCGCAATTCTGGCGCGCGGCAAAGGTTTGCCTTGTGTGGTGGCGTTGGGTGCCGAGCTGCTCAAGGTGCCCCAGGGCCAGCGCGTGGTGCTGGACGCCGCCAATGGCCGCCTGGAACTGGCGCCCAGCGATGCTCGCCATGCTGAAGTCCACCAGATTCGTGACGCGCAGAAAGTCCGCCGCCAGCAGCAACAGGCCCAGGCCCGATTGCCGGCGCGCACCCTCGATGGCGTGAGCATTGAAATCGCCGCCAACGTCGCCTCCAGCGCCGAAGCCCAACTGGCGTTTGCAAACGGCGCCGATGGCGTCGGCCTGCTGCGCACCGAATTCCTCTTCGTCGATCGCCGCACCGCGCCGGATGAACAGGAGCAGCGCCAGGCCTATCAAGCCGTGCTGGATGCCATGGGCGACAAGTCGGTGATCATCCGCACCATCGACGTGGGCGGCGACAAGCAACTCGATTACCTGCCGCTGCCTGTCGAAGCCAACCCGGTGCTGGGCCTGCGCGGTATTCGGCTGGCCCAGGTGCGCCCGGAACTGCTCGACCAGCAACTGCGCGCGCTGCTGCAAGTCAGCCCGCTGCAGCGTTGCCGCATCCTGCTGCCGATGGTCAGCGAAGTGGATGAGCTGCTGCAGATCCGCCAGCGCCTGGATCAACTGTGCGAAGAGCTGGCACTGACTCAGCGCCCCGAACTGGGGGTGATGATCGAAGTACCCGCCGCTGCGCTCATGGCTGAGCAACTGGCCGAGCATGCGGACTTCTTGTCCATCGGCACCAATGACCTGTCCCAGTACACCCTGGCCATGGACCGCGACCACGCGGGCCTCGCCGCCCGCGTCGATGCGCTGCACCCGGCCTTGCTGCGGCTGATCGCCCAGACCTGCGCCGGTGCGGCGAAACATGGGCGCTGGGTCGGCGTATGTGGCGCCCTCGCCTCCGACCCATTGGCCACGCCGGTGCTGATCGGCCTGGGGGTCAGCGAGCTGTCGGTGAGCCCACCGCAGATCGGCGAAATCAAGGACCGCGTCCGCCACCTGGACGCGGCGCAATGCCGGCAATTGAGCCAAGGGTTGCTCGACCTGAGCAGCGCCAAGGCCGTTCGCCATGCCTGTCAACACCACTGGCCGCTGAGCTGAAAACAACAAGAATAGGGAGACACGCCATGTATCAACATTTCATCGAAGGCCTGCAACGCCTGGGCCGTGCACTGATGCTGCCGATTGCGATCCTGCCGATCGCCGGTCTCTTGCTGCGACTGGGCGACACCGACTTGCTCAACATCGCGGTGATGCACGACGCCGGGCAAGCGATCTTCGCCAACCTGGCATTGATCTTCGCCATCGGCATCGCCGTGGGATTTGCCCGTGACAATAACGGTACGGCAGGGCTGGCCGGTGCCATCGGCTACCTGGTGATGATCTCCACCCTCAAGGTGATGGATGCCAGCATCAACATGGGCATGCTCGCCGGTATCGCCAGTGGCCTGATGGCCGGTGGGCTGTATAACCGCTTCAAGGACATCAAGCTGCCGGAGTACCTGGCGTTCTTCGGCGGGCGACGGTTTGTACCGATTGTCACCGGGTTTTCGGCAGTGGGATTGGGGGTGATCTTCGGGCTGATATGGCCGCCGATCCAACACGGCATCAACAGCTTCGGCGTGTTGCTGATGGAAAGCGGCAGCCTCGGCGCGTTCGTGTTTGGCGTGTTCAACCGCCTGCTGATCGTCACCGGCCTGCACCACATCCTCAACAACATGGCGTGGTTTGTGTTCGGCAGCTTTACCGACCCGGTGACGGGCGCGGTGGTGACGGGCGATCTGACTCGATATTTTGCCGGCGATCCGAAGGGCGGCCAGTTCATGACGGGCATGTTCCCGGTGATGCTGTTCGGCTTGCCCGCCGCGTGCCTGGCGATGTACCGCAACGCCCTGCCGGAGCGCCGCAAGGTGATGGGCGGGATCTTCCTGTCGATGGCCCTGACCTCGTTCCTTACGGGGGTGACCGAGCCGATCGAATTCGCCTTCATGTTCCTCGCACCGTTCCTGTATCTGCTGCATGCGCTGCTGACCGGTCTGTCGATGGCCATTACCAACCTGCTGAACATTCACCTGGGCTTTACCTTCTCCGGTGGCTTCATCGACATGGTCCTCGGCTGGGGCAAGTCCACCAATGGCTGGCTGGTGATACCGGTGGGCCTGGCCTATGCGGTGGTCTACTACACCGTGTTTGATTTCTGTATCCGCCGCTTCAACCTGAAAACGCCTGGCCGTGAAGACATTCAGGTGGTGCAGACTGAAGCCATGACCGACAACCAGCGCGCCGGTGCCTACATTCGCGCCCTGGGCGGTGCCGCCAACCTGCTCAGTGTCGGTGCTTGCACCACGCGCCTGCGCCTGGACATGGTGGACCGTAACAAGGCCGTGGACGCCGAGCTCAAGGCCCTGGGTGCGATGGCGGTGGTTCGCCCCGGTAACGGCGGCAGCTTGCAGGTGGTAGTGGGGCCGATGGCTGACAGCATTGCCGACGAGATCCGCCTGGCGATGCCGACCTCCGGCAATACGCCGGCCCCGGTCGTGGCTACGCAACCTCCAACCTCGACCGTCGCAACAGCTCAGGCCGAGCAATGGCTGAACGCCTTGGGTGGCAGCGACAATGTGCTGCAACTGGACTGCGTGGCCATGACCCGTATTCGCTTGCAACTGGCCGATGACCAGGCGCTGTCGGAGCAGCAGCTCAAGGCTCTGGGTTGCCAGGGTGTGAGTCAGCTCGACGGTGGTATCTGGCACCTGTTGGTGGGTGATTCGGCCCAGGGTTTAAGCGCCGCTCTCAAAGCGCTTTCCAGCCGCAGCTCGGTAAGCTCCAGCGTCTGACACCGCTACCTATCTACCGCCCGACCACGGGCACGACTCTCCATGCTGAGGACTCTTGTCCCAACATGGAGAGCGTTCCTGTGAGCACCACCACCCAGGCCGTTGAAGGCATCAAAGGCAATCTCAACCAGATTGGCAATCACCTGCTCAAGATCGAAAGACCGCTTCTGCCAGAGCAAAAAGCTTCAACCGAACTGGCCTATCTGGAAACACTGAACGGCGTCCTGAAAAACTATCGGCAGCAGTTTCTGACCAAGAGCCGAGCGTTTTATCAAGCACTGGAGCCGCATGATTTACCGCAAAAACTTGCGCTGCTCAAGACGACGCTGAACGCTCATCTACAAGACCTCGATCTCTCCGAGCAGATCGGCGGTAAGTCACGCAAATCCTTCATGACCTATAACGCAGGCTTCACCGCGCTTGAGCATGAAGCCGCCCTCGGTGTCCAGGATCGCCTGTTACACCCGCTGGAACAGAAAATTCTCGAAAAGGTGTCGCTGGGATCAGCGCTACGTCCCGGCGTCTACGCACTGACTTTGCGCTACCAGGAACAGGTCGTCGAACTGGCCGGTGCCTTTGTACTCACCGAAAAATCCAACCCGCTGGCGACCGACCTGTCGCCAGGCCAGGCAGTCGGCGCAGTAATGCTGTTCACCCCTGCGCATGGAATCGAATCATTCGACTCGCTGGATAAACTCAACAACCATTTGCTGCAAGGCATGGATGACACGGCTCAGCATCGCGACTTCATGAGTCTGCTGCCTATGCGCTATCACGCCCTGACACCCGCTGGGATCTGGCCGCTGAAACTGTCGCCCATAACCGATGAACCGCTGTTCGAACACACGTATAACGCCCTGATCGACAAACGCACCCAGGACATCGACCGAGCCTTGAGCCTGGTCGATAACCCGACACAAGACGCGGTGCAGTTGATCGATGCCCTTGATCTCGCCATCACCTGCGCCCTACCCGACCTCAACGCCCGTCTGGAGTGGCGCGCTCAGCGTTTGCTGGAGCGCCACCTGCGCAACAGCGCCCCGGACTGGTATCGCAGCGCCAGCGAAACCCGGCGAGCCACCCTGGCCGAGCATCTGGCCCGCTATAACGAAGCGCGTCAGGACATGCTCGACCTGCTCAACCCTGTCGCCACGCCTGAAACCCTGGCCCGTTATCAACTGCTCGAACGCCTGAGCGATGACCTGGATATTCACCACCTGAACCCGGAACACCTGCAGGTCATCACCCGTCGCCATGTCGCCCCTATCGGCGAGTATGAACACGACCGCAATCTGATCGACCTGGCCCTGCGCGGCCTGCACACCGGTGATGAGTTGCCCGGTTCCAACTTCCTGGAAAAAACCACTCTCCTCTATAATGGCGCGCCCCTGCCCGAAGACTACGACGACCTGACACCGGCCTGGCTGGCGCAGCAGCTGAGCACACTGCAACCGCGCATCGCGTTTGGCGATATACAAATACAACTGCACAAGAAGCCCGAACTCAGACACGCCATCGAACAGATGCTCGATCAGCGGATCAACGCACTGGCCTATACCGCAGTGCTCCAGGGCCACCTGCGCGAGGACGACTTCCAACTGGTTCAAAGCCTGCGCCAGGGCAGCGATAGCCAACTGAGCGCCGCGACACTTTCACTTCATGAGGCACAACTTCAAGACTTGTGGGTATTGCGTCAGAGCGATGCCAGCGGCGTGGTCAAGCGCCTGTTGCTGTGTACTCCCGAGGCGCCTCAAGAGCAGCAATTCCAAGCATTTGACAGCGAAATCGCCTGCCAGAACCATATCCTCGGCTGGAGCCTGGACAACGGCCACAGAGAACCGCCAGGCACGCTGACCGACTATCTGATCAAAAGGGTCCCCCTGCGTTTTCGCCCGGCCATGAAACGTGTCTTGAACGGCCTGAGCTTCAAGCCCCACGCCCAGGAATACAACGAGGTGGCTTTCAACAATATCGGCAGTCATGCCGATTGCCTCAAGGCAATGTCAGCCCACGTCTTGGCAACCCGTATCGACGACTACGCACTCGGCACACCGAACTGGTTTCGCTCCACCAGCACCGACAACCGCCGGAAACTGTTGCAACTGGCCGAAGATTCCCGACACGCCTTGCGCATCTACAACGATTTGCCGTTGTCCGAAGCCCGCTACCCAAGCTTTTCCGACTACCTGCATGAACAGGCGAAAAAGAAGCTGAACGAGCTACTGGGGCGCAGGCAAAACGATGTTGATCCCGATACGGTGTGGGCCTACTCACCTGTAGCAGTGCTGGCCAAGTTGACCCCACCCCCCCTGACTTACACTGAACTTTATCGCGACGGCTACAGCCACGGCGTGGGTTTTCTCGACGAGAAATTCTCTCGATCAGCCCGTTTCAAAGGCCCGCAAGGCATTGATATCAGCCCACTGACCGCCGAAAAGGTCACACGCTCGGTCACTGGCGTGTGGATCGGCGCGCGCTACATCAACGAACTCAAAGCGAAATTGCTCGACAGGGCCAGTGCGGGCTACAGCTTTCGGCGTAACGCGACACTGGCCATCACCCAATTGCAGTTGCAAACCGCCGCCCTTGAAAGCCGCCTGCAAGGAGATATTGCCGACGTTGACCTGATATGGCTGAACCAAAGTATCGCCAGCATGGGCGAGACTTCGACACAAACACGCGGCAATTATGCGATCCACCGACTTCTGATCGACGGCGAATGGATCATCGATACCTACCTGTTCAGCCACGGCGATAACCCCGTGCTGCTCTACACACCGCAAGCGCCAGATGGCATCAGCTTTCGCGAGGCCCGGCAATTCAACTACCTGCTGAAAGAGCTACCCGGCATGATCACCTACCTCACCAGCCGCGTCGGTGTGCCGTCCCGGACACGCGTGCGCACATTCCTGGAGGAAGCGCAAAAACAGCTGCCTGAAACCCTGGATAAAACCACCGCCGGCCCAGCGCGTTACGACTCGACCCGCGCCATACCTCCAGTACTTGACCTGCGCCGGCTGCTGTATGACATGAAGCTGCAGCGCAAAATCGATGACGTGCAAGCAACCACCGTCAATCGTACCCAAATGATCGCCGGCATCCTGTGGACCTGCGTGGAGTGGGTGAGCGCCGTTGCCACGGCCCCGTTTCCGGTGCTGAGCCTGAGTTTGGGGATGCTGCTGGCTTTCAAGGACGGCATGCTGGCCTTGCACGCTTACCATCAGGGCGATGACGCAGGGGCCCTGGAACACTTGATAGGCTATCTGCTCAACAGTGCCGGCGCAGCCTTCACCGATCTGCGCCCGGCCCTCGCATCACTCAAGCAGCTAAGCAAACCGGCCTTGCGCCAGGTCGCGAAAAGAGCCCCACAGAACCCGGTCATGAAGCTGATCCAGCAATTGGAACCTGCGCCACTCCCAACCGCTGACATGCAAAGAGTGCTGTTTGACAGCGAATTCCTTTGGGCCAAAAAGACGCCGGATGAGATCGGTCGCTACTTGTTGTATCGCCTCGACCCGATCAGCGGGCAACTGGTCTCTACCACCCGTGTGGCAGCGCCAAACGCACAAGGGGTCTGGACACGTACCGGCGTCACTGGCGGAGCACCCAAGTATGAAAAACTGCCTGAAGCACCTGACACGCTGAAAAACTATGAGATGCCAGCCAAACACTGGCGCGATGTTGAACGCGTACTGGACCCGGACATCGGTGCCGCCATGCAGCAACGCGCAGATGAGTGGTTCAGCGATCCTGGCCTGCTCCCCAGTGTCGCCGCAGCACAGCTGGCACCTGCACTCAACATTTATAAACAACAAGTCGAACGTTTGACGAAGGACGCCCAGAATTTCTTCAAATACCTCGACCCTCTTGCGCCACGAGCCGACGCCCTTGCTGTCGAGGCCAACACTCAGTTCCCACAATTGATTGCCAGCGATGCCTTTGCCGCAAACCAGAACCTGGTCATCGGCGCGGTCCCCGGCTCTATCGCCAGCAAGCAATTGCTGATTGAGCAGATGGATGCGTTGATCGAAAAAGGTTTCAAGCGTCTCTATGTGGAATACCTGCCCGGCGATGTGTTTCGACCCAAGCTGGAGAAGCTTAATCGCGGCAAATCATGGAGGCATATTGAGCGGCACTTGAAGAACCTCGACAAAACCATGGGCTTCGCCGAGAACGCCGAATACTCCTACCTGGCCCTGGTACGCAAGGCGCGCGAGAAGGGCATCAGGATCAAGGCGCTGGACGCCTCGACCTCCTACCAGCTGGAGGATGCCCTGCAAATGGGCGATACCTCCCCGACCACGCCGCGGGACAACGCCATCAGAAACTTCTACTCCCATCGCGCCATCGAAGCGGATGCCCTCACCGAGCCCGACGAGCGCTGGGTTGCACTCGTGGATTCATCCCGCCTGCGTACGTTCAATAAGACACCTGGCCTGGCGGACCTGCAAAATGCCGTCGCCCTGCGGGTTGAGGACGTCGGCCCGAACCAGCCCGTGGGTATCTGGACAGACACCCCCGGATCGATACCGGGTGACCCGTCAGCCAAGGGAGACTATCGAGTGACACTGCAAACACCCTACAAAGCGCCCGCCCCTATCGAGCCGAAGGCTGGCGGCGTCAGCGCAGGACAAGTCGACCCGGTGGCCGGCACATCATCCTCGGTGCTCAATGCCAACGAGTTTGACATCCCTGTCTCCATGAGAGATGAAATTATTCGCCTGGACTACAGCAGCCGCCGTGGCCTGGATCCCGTTTACCGTCCTCGTGGCGGGGTAAAGGGGGCTGCTTTCGATACTTTTATCGAGGCGCGAACCCGGCTGCACGTCAAGGCTGAAGAGTTCTTTACCGACTACACTCCCCCCTCTCGACCGACGTTGCCCACCCTAACGGACAACACCACACCTGAATCCTTCCTGAAACAGATCAGCGACGGTTCCTTGCCGGGGCTTGTGCTGGGTGAACCCCACGGCATGGAGTCGAGCAAAAAACTGCTGATAACACAGATGGAAACCATCAAGAAGTTGGGTTTCAAGACACTCTATGTCGAACATCTGTATACCGACCTTCATCAGGCCGAACTGGAGGTGTTTCTCAAAACCCAACAGCTTCCTGACAACCTCAAGAGATACCTGAAACAACAGGACATAGGCCACATGCACTTCCGTCATGCCGGCCCTCACACCTACACAGAGGTCTACCAAGCCGCCAGCAAATACGGCATCCGTATCAGAGCCCTGGACTGCGTCGCCAGCTATAACCTCAAGGGAATGCCCGACGACGCCCGGACCAAGATGTTCAATTATTTTGCCTCACGGGTCATACACGCTGACCAGGCGGCGCATGGGCCGCATAAATGGATCGCTTTCGTCGGCAACTCACATGCCAATTACTACGCAGGGGTACCTGGGCTGGCAGAGTTACTGGAGGCGGTCAGCCTGAACGTCCGTGATGTCGCGCCTGGCCTGGGCAAAAAAATTCACCTCGGTCGCTGGGAAACACTGGATAGCATAAAGGGCCGGAGCGCATTGCGTAACGACTTCAAACTGGAGGAGGTCATTGTCGGACAGCCAGCACGTATCCCCGATGTTCCTGTCGACAGGTCAACGTTGAATGACCCGCGCCACTACCTGATCGAACGCCTATCGGACCCTGAGACCAATCTGCTGCGCTACTCCGACGCGCAGGGCATCATCTCTACGCCTATTCAGATAGACGATACCGGTCTGTTCTTTATTGATCTGGAGGGTATGGCCCATGAGCGCTTCAAATACCAGAAAGACCTGATCTACAAAGTGACAATGGACCTGCAACTGACGCCGGCGCCTGTTGTACCTGCAAAAAGGACATGGTTGAAAAAAACCGGGCACTACGTGATCGAACGGCCATCGGAAACCGAGGCTAATTTGATACACCTCTCCCGTAACGATGGCGTTATGGTCACAGCCATTCAGAAAGACGATGCAGGGAAGTATTTTATTACTCGATGGAATATGGAGCAGCGACGCTTCGACTCCGAGGACGCCCTGATCAAGTCACTCCAAATATATCCAGGTCTAAGACCCGCACCAGCACCGTAACCTGCTTTTTCGATTGCTCTCCGCTGTCTGGAGAGCAATCGTCGGCAACATCGACCCTACAAATATCGGCCATCTGCGCCTTTGCCGAGTATCTATCTACCGCTCGATGCGCTATCCGCCCGTCTACGTTAGACGCATCAACCAACAGGGAAGATTGGCATGCGCACTACGTTAGAACTCTCTCCAGCGATTCAACAGGCCAGCGCATCACGCGACTATCTATCACCATTATTTGCCGCCCGACCGCGGCTGACGGCGGTGGCTCAGTCATTGCTCCAGGAGTGGATCAACGACTGGGCCATGGGCAACTCGTTACAAGCCAGCGACCTGTGGGTGGGGGTGCAACGGGAGGGCGCGGGACCAGGCTTCAGTCAGCTTCAAACCTTGAGTGATGCCCTGATTCGGCGCTGCATGAGTCGAGAGCCGTTGAATTACACGCCTGGGCACCATCGTTTGCTAGCCAGTTCGACAACCTCGGGACCGGTGTCAACGACGGGGACCGAAGCCGTGTCGATTGACGACATCGAACTCATGCTCAACACCTTGGCACCCGAGTTGGGAAAGGCGTTTACTTCCCATTTGGTAGCGTATTGGAACAGTGCAGTGCCCGCGAATGCCTCACTGACACGCTGGCGGGCCGTAAGCAATCATCTGCACTTGGGTTTACAGCGGGCACGGCAGAATCCGCCGTTAAACGCGTTGGAGCGGGAGATGCTGTTGGGGGACGAGGCGTACGTCACACGTCAGGCAAACCGCACAGGAACGACGTGGGACAGTAACGGGCTGCGGTTCTATCAGGTGTATGCCGCCAGTGAAGGGCAACCCGGCCAGTGGCCTCCCCTGCTGGTACTGCGCCGACAGGTAAACCAGCAGGAGGTTGTCCTCGTCTACATCCCGCCCATTCAGCTGTTGAAACTCGATCAGTTGGCGGATGTGGGCGCCTTGTTACCCCGCTATATGAGTGAGTACACCCCGGGGCTGTCGATCCAGTGGGTCCTCAAGGAGATTGATAGCAACCCCTTCGATTACCTCGCGCAAAGCCTGTTGGAAAAGCAACTCAGGGACTTGGCCCGCATTGACTGGTCGCAATACGCCGAAATCGCCGACTATGAGCAACTGTTCAAGGACCTCACCGACCCACTGGCCTGGTTCGATCCCGACCGCAACACCCGGTTGATCAATGAGGAGCAACTACCTCTCTGGTTGCAGACCGCCTCGACCGCTGATCGCCTCACCTATGGTCAGTTGCTTTCCCGACTGACTCAGGTGCAACAACGCACAGCCGGGGCCGGATTCATGGATGGGCTTGACCCGATTGATGTGTATGCCCGCAAGGCCCTGCAACGCCAGATGGCGCTGGATTATCCACAGGAAGTACTCATTAACCCGGACGACTACCGGCTGACCTTTACCCGAACCCAGGGTGGGACGGTGGGCTGGACGCAGCAAACTGTTCTGACCCTGACGCAATCTGCGCTGGAAAACCCTTTCGCCACCCCCTATGCCCGTGTAGAGATCAGCAATCAGGCAGAACCCGGTTACGTACCCGATTGGTGGATCAAGCCGACCTACCTCAAGAAACTGATCGAAACCGTCAATGTAGGCCGGCACTATCCGGCGCTCCTCAAGGACCGCTTGATTCTGAACGCTGTCGAGTCCGGTCGGCGCCGGCGGTTGTTTATCGACCAGATGACCGTCCAGTTGCCCTTGCAGGCGCTGGAGTATTGCCTCAGCAAGCGGCAAGGCGTCACGTTTTCCGGCTTTCAGGTAGTCCGGGCGCTGCTGGCGGATGAACCGGCACAGCGTCAGATCGACGGAGAAGCCATCGTCGCGCGCCCCCTGGCATTCCTGACCTACGAGGGAAGTGCTGCACACAGGGCCGGCAATATGTTTGTGATTGGCCCCCGTGACAACAGCACGCTGCCGCATATTCTCTATCGCCCTGGCCACACTGAAGCCCTGCGCCAATTTCCCAGCCGGGAAGCACTGCTCCAGGCAATTGCTCAAGGCGATAGCACATTACAAGGGGCGGTATTGGAGAGCTTCTCCGAGCAAGATCGAGCGTTGTTCCGTAACGGCGGGTTTATGCAGCCCCACACCCAGCGCTTTCTGCAAGGCGATGAACATGAGCCGCTATATACCCCCAGCCCGGTATTGCTCAGTGATACACCCGTGTCGGGGGATTTCCTGGCCAGCGTATTTGATGAAAACGCCAGGAGCCTGTGGCAGCGCGCGGAAAAACAGTCGACCTCCAATGAAGCGTTGCGCTGGACACTCTTCACGAATGATCTATGGCAGGTGTTCGGCGCCTTTTTACCGCTGATAAGGGGCCTGGTGGCGACGGCTGGATGGCTGTACACATTGCTGAGCAGCCTGCACACGTACGTGAGATTACCGCAAGAGGCTGATCCAACAGCCCGGGCCGATGCACTGGCAGAGCTGCTCTCCAGTGTATCGGCGTTGCTGCTCAATCATGCACTGACGCTGGACGAGCGCCTGGCGGTGAATCCCGCAAAAATGCCCATCAGGCCCAGACTTATAGAAAGCGACTTCAGTCCGCCCGTGCTTCATAAAAAAACTCCATCGACAATTGCGTGGCAGCCTCTGCATGCAGACATAACAGAAATGAATTTGTCCTGGTCCGATCCATCCGGTCAACCGACGGGGAGGCTGAAAACAGCATTGGAAACCTTCAAGTGGCGACCGGCTGCGGGTGAACAGTCGCCGGACATTCTCAAAAACGTTGAAAGAACCGGGCCACTGAGAGGTCTGGTCAGCAGACCCGTTACCGGAGCTGAGCCGCATCATCTCGCAGTCCTTCAAGGGGCACTGTACGCCGTCAAGACGTTCGAGGGGTGTTTACGAGTGGTCGACCTCAAACAACCGGGACGCTGGGGCCCTTGGATCAGGCGCAATAACAGGGGGGTGTGGACCATTGATTTGCAAATGCGCTTGCGCGGCGCTGGGCCGAAAAAAACAGTGGCGGCCCGGCGAGCGCAAATCCAGCACTACAATCAAGAGCTGCAAAACAAATACCACGATGTGACAGCCCGGTTGATGACGGCTGAACGGGCCGTGCAGATAGCCTCCACACTCGATGAAAACCCCGCGCTTTCCATACAGCAACGGCCGGCAATCAGGGCAAGCCTCGTCAGCAAGCTCGAGGAACAGATGCGTTTTCAATTCGAGAAGTTGGATCTGCTGTACGCAAAAAACCACAACCAGCCCCTCCCCGGGTTCGAGCAGGAACTGATACAGCAACAGGAAGCCCTGGTAGACAACCTCCGGCATCAAATGGCTGTAGTCATTCAGGAGCGCCACGACGCTGCTCCGTCGAAAGCCGTTCAGAATCAGTGGCTGGCACAACTCGATGAGACCGACGAGGGCACCGCCCAGGCGGCTCATAAAAACATACAGGACTACCTGGGCAAGGTTGCGGGTTTTAACGACCGACTGATTGAGTTGAGCACGCTGGAAAAAAACAACCTGCAGCAGCTGATGTCCGTCCCCGGGTTTGATCTGTCACGCAGCACGTTGGCACAGGATCCAGTACAGGCAGCACCGCTTGACTGGATGTTCGCACAATTGGACGTGTACAAGAGCCTGATTTTGAGGCGGCCGCCGCTGCCCGAAGAGTTTGATGATTTTGTGCACCTCAAGCAGTTATGCGACAGCGTGATGCTGGCCACCGCGTCGCAAAAGTACGTGCAAGCCCCTGGTCTCGTCTCGCCTGAGCTACGGATTAGCGGGCTTGAAAAACTCATTCATGAGTACACGGATACCCAGTCCTGGCTGATTTACTATAAGCAGGCCCAATCGGGACTGATAGACCCTGAGCATTTAATGGGGCTCTGGCGCCAGATCGACAAAGTAAGGCAGATGGCGGAACAGGATCTGGCCTTAGCCATCAGTGAGCAATCGCACATCCCTGAACGGCAACCGACACCAACTCCGAGCCTGAGCCCAGGCAAGCGAGTGATACGTGACCGTAAACAGCGGGTCTGGGTCGGCCAGGAGCGCGAGCGCACCCCGGAGTTGGACGTAGAAATCATGGATGTTATCGGACCTGTCGATAACCAGCCGGTGATCAGTTTTCGCAAGAACGCTACGACGGAGGAGTGGGAGGAGAATATCGAGCCCAAAAAACCGTCCTTCAGACCCGCTCGGTCGCTGAAAAAACTGCTGGCTGACGCAAGAGATTTGCTGTCCAAGGGCCCCTCCACGATAAGTCGAGAGCAAAAAGAATCACTGAAATCCAAAACACCGAACAGTACCGAGGCACACCTGGCTCGCCTGGCCGACGCAATGGATGAGGTGGCAGGGAAAATTCGTGACATCTGGGCGCAAGATCCTGCAAGAAAAAAAGCGGCCGACGAACAGCTGGTCGATAAGCTGACCCAGGATGCCACCGGCCTGCGGGAGCAAGGTCGATTGCTTCGAGTTGCCATCATCGAGCGCAATCTACCTAACGAAGCGGGGATTGAATACTTGAAGGCTCAAGGGGAAATCGACATTTCCCTTATAGAAGGACGGGTCAAACTCAAGTCAGAAAACGACTACCTGCAAGAGTATGTGATTCATAAAAAAAACCGGCAGGTGCTGGCCTATGCTCACTTCCACTATTCAGCGGCTGATACCGCCAACCCTCAGTTCAACGCCGCCCATCTGAAATTGCCGGAACAGCGCTACCTGAGCTTTGCTAGCCTGGCCGTGCAACCGAAGGAGAACATACTCCCAATCTACTACAGCCGTATCAGCCCCAGGCTGGCCGAACCGCTGTTTCTGAGCGTCACTCGTTCAATCAAGCGCCACGGGAGGAAGGACTATTGGTAAATGACGCCTAATAAAAAACCACTGGCCAATCAGGCCAGTGGTTTTTTGTTTTTACAGCTACCGGATCAAAAATCCGCCAACTGCCACACCTCATACGCGGGTGTTTCATAGGGATGGTTGAGCTTCAACGCGGCCACTACCGCCACGATCAACTCATCCGCCACTACCAATTCAACTTTCCATTCCTGGACCACTTCAACCTGCCCGACCTGACCGATAAACGGCTGGCTGCCGTCCATTGGCCGGAACTGGCCGCGGCCCAGCACCTGCCAGGCGCAGCTGTCGTAGGTGCCGATGCGCCCGCCGCCGGCGGCGAAGACGGCGGTTTTCACCGTCTCCACATGGCTGTCGGGAACAAAGAAGCTGAGCTTGTACACCGCCTTAGTTCACCCAAACGCGGGCGTTGCGGAACATGCGCATCCACGCGCCGTCTTCGTTCCACTCTTCCGGGCGCCACGAGTTCTGCACGGCGCGGAACACGCGCTCCGGGTGCGGCATCATGATGGTCACGCGGCCGTCGCGGCTGGTCAGGCCGGTGATCCCGCGCGGCGAGCCGTTCGGGTTGGCCGGGTAGTTCTCGGTGACCTTGCCGTGGTTGTCGACGAAACGCAGGGCCACGGTGCCGGACAGGTCGGCTTCGAGCAGGGCTTCTTCGCTGGCGAACTCGGCATGGCCTTCACCGTGGGCGATGGCGATCGGCATGCGCGAACCGGCCATGCCTTGCAGGAAGATCGAGTTGGACTCCTGCACCTGCACCATGGCGACACGGGCTTCGAACTGCTCGGAACGGTTACGCACAAAGTGCGGCCAGAACTCGCTGCCCGGGATCAGTTCGCTGAGGTTGGACATCATCTGGCAACCGTTGCACACACCCAGGGTGAAGCTGTCGTTGCGCTCGAAGAAACCTTGGAACGCATCGCGGGCACGGCTGTTGAACAGGGCAGACTTGGCCCAGCCCTCACCGGCACCCAACACGTCGCCGTAGGAGAAACCACCGCAGGCCACCAGACCTTTGAACTCATTGAGGTCAACGCGGCCGGCGAGGATGTCGCTCATGTGCACGTCGATCGCATTGAAGCCGGCACGGTCGAACGCCGCCGCCATTTCCACCTGGCCGTTGACGCCCTGCTCGCGCAGTACGGCAACCTGTGGGCGAATGCCTTTCTTGATGTAGGGCGCGGCGATGTCCTGGTTGACGTCGAAGCTGAGCATGGTGCTCAGGCCCGGGTTGTCTTCTTCCAGGATCACGTCGAATTCCTGCTCGGCGCAGTCGGCGTTGTCGCGCAGGCGCTGGATCTGGTAGCTGGTCTCGGCCCACTGGCGTTGCAGCAGGCGGCGCTGGCCGGTAAAGACCGTGTCACCGTTGAACGAGATATTCACTTCGCCGTTGTTGATCGGCTGACCGATCACCGCCACGCACTCTGCCAGGCCAGCGGCGCTGAACTGTGCAAGAACGTCTGGAGTCGCGTCCTGACGCACCTGGATCACCGCACCCAACTCTTCGTTGAACAGGATGCCGTTGATTTCGGCAGCATCCTCGGCAACGCTGTCGAGCACGATGTTCAGGCCGCAGTGACCGGCAAACGCCATCTCGACCACGCTGGTCAGCAAGCCGCCGTCGGAACGGTCGTGGTAAGCCAGCAGGTGGCCGTCGGCATTGAGGCCCTGGATCACGGCGAAGAAGGCTTTCAGGTCTTCAGCGTCGTCGACATCCGGCGCGTGCTTGCCGAGCTTGCCGTGGGTCTGCGCCAGGATCGAGGCGCCCATGCGGTTCTGGCCACGGCCCAGGTCGATCAGGATCAGGTCGGTGGTGCCCTTGTCCATGCGCAGTTGCGGGGTCAGGGTCTGGCGAATATCGGTGACCGGTGCGAACCCGGTAACGATCAACGACAGCGGCGAGGTGACGCTCTTGTCGGTGCCGTCTTCATTCCAGCGAGTAGCCATGGACATGGAGTCCTTGCCCACCGGAATGGTGATCCCCAGCTCAGGGCACAGCTCCATGCCGACAGCCTTGACGGTGTCGTACAGGCGCGCGTCTTCACCGGGGTGGCCGGCAGCGGACATCCAGTTGGCCGACAGCTTGATGTCGGACAGCTTGCCGATGCGCGAGGCCGCGATGTTGGTGAGGGTTTCGCCGATGGCCATGCGGCCCGACGCCGGCGCGTCCAGCAGGGCCAGCGGTGTGCGTTCGCCCATGGCCATGGCTTCACCGGTGTAGACGTCGAAGCTGGTGGCGGTGACGGCAACGTCGGCCACCGGTACCTGCCACGGGCCGACCATTTGGTCACGGGCCACCAGGCCGGTGATGGTGCGGTCGCCGATGGTGATCAGGAAGCTTTTGCTCGCCACGGCCGGGTGGTGCAGCACGCGTTCGATGCTGTCGGCCAGTTCCAGGGCGCTTGGGTCGAAATCATCGCCCAGCTCGGCTTCACGTACCGCCGAACGGTGCATGCGCGGGGCTTTGCCCAGCAGCACTTCCAGCGGCATGTCCACCGGGCTGTTGCCGAAGTGGCTGTCGGTCACCGTCAGCTGCGGCTCGGCAGTGGCTTCGCCGACCACGGCAAACGGGCAGCGCTCGCGCTCGCAGATGGCCTGGAAGCGCGCAAAGTCTTCAGGGCCGACCGCCAGCACGTAACGTTCCTGGGATTCGTTGCTCCAGATTTCGTGCGGGGCCATGCCCGGTTCGTCGTTTGGAATGTTGCGCAGTTCGAAACGGCCACCGCGCTCGCCATCGTTGACCAGTTCCGGGAACGCGTTGGACAAGCCACCGGCACCGACGTCGTGGATGAAGCTGATCGGGTTCTTGTCACCCAACTGCCAGCAACGGTCGATGACTTCCTGGCAGCGACGCTCCATCTCCGGGTTTTCGCGCTGTACCGAGGCGAAGTCGAGGTCGGCCGAGCTGGTGCCGGTGGCCATGGAGGAAGCCGCGCCGCCGCCCAGGCCGATCAGCATCGCCGGGCCGCCGAGCACGATCAGCTTGGAGCCGACCAGAATCTCGCCTTTCTGAACGTGTTCTTCACGGATGTTGCCCATACCGCCGGCCAACATGATCGGCTTGTGGTAGCCGCGCACTTCGTCGCCACGCGGGGTAGTGATGGATTGTTCGAAGGTACGGAAGTAGCCGGTCAGTGCCGGGCGCCCGAATTCGTTGTTGAACGCGGCGCCGCCGAGCGGGCCTTCGATCATGATGTCCAGCGCGGTGACGATGCGCTCGGGCTTGCCGTACGGCACTTCCCACGGCTGTTCGAAGCCCGGGATCTGCAGGTTGGACACGGTGAAACCAGTGAGGCCCGCCTTGGGCTTGGCGCCACGGCCGGTAGCGCCTTCGTCGCGGATCTCGCCGCCGGAACCGGTAGCTGCGCCGGGGAACGGGGCAATCGCGGTCGGGTGGTTGTGGGTCTCGACCTTCATCAGGATATGCACCGGTTCCTGCACCGCGCCGTACTGGCGGGTTTCAGGGTCCGGGAAAAAGCGGCCGGCGACGGAGCCGACGATCACCGAGGCGTTGTCCTTATAAGCCGACAGAACCCCTTCGCTGTGCATCACGTAGGTGTTCTTGATCATGCCGAACAGGCTTTTTTCCTGGCTTTCGCCGTCGATGTCCCAACTGGCGTTGAAGATCTTGTGACGGCAATGCTCGGAGTTGGCCTGCGCAAACATCATCAGCTCGATGTCGTGCGGGTTGCGCTTCAAGCCGATGAACGCGTTGACCAGGTAGTCGATCTCGTCTTCGGCCAGGGCCAGGCCCAATTCGGTGTTGGCCTTCTCGAGGGCGGCGCGGCCACCGCCCAGCACGTCAATCGCGGTCAGTGGCTTGGGTTCGGCGTGGCTGAACAGGCCGGCAGCCTGTTCCAGCTGGCTGACGATGATCTGGGTCATGCGGTCGTGCAGGCTGCCGGCGATCAGCTCGGCCTCGGCGTCGCTGAACTGGCCGGCAACGTAGAACGCGATACCACGCTCCAGGCGCTGGATGCTCGAAAGGCCGCAGTTACGGGCGATGTCGCTGGCCTTGCTCGACCAGGGCGAGATGGTGCCGAACCGTGGCAGAACCAGGAACAAGCGGCCGGTCGGCTCTTGAACGGGAACGCTGGGGCCGTACTTCAGAAGGCGTGCGAGCACTTGCTGTTCGTCGGCGGTCAAGACGCCGGCTACGTCGGCGAAGTGAGCAAATTCAGCATACAAGCCTGTAACAGCTGGAACCTTCTGGCTCAGTTGCTTGAGGAGTTTGCTGTGGCGAAAGGCAGAAAGGGCAGGAGCGCCGCGCAGGATCAACATCTTCGGGACAGCCTCGGGAAGGGGTGTGCTTTGAGGCCGTGCATTCTAGCGTAAACCTTCGCCAACGGCACCCGAAACGCTACCGGTGGCCGCTGCCGAACGTCAGTTGGCACGGTTTGCACGGGGCCCTGGGGTGATCCACGGCACCGGGCGCAGATATTTTAACCGTCACAATCGGGCGCTAAGCCACGTTTCTGCGGGCTGCAGCACAGTTTTGGCGGCGCTAGCAGACAAGTCCACCGCTGTCGAGATATGGCGCCGTGGGCCGTTTGCGTATACTGCGCAGATGTTCTCCCCAACTGTTTTGCGCCCGCGATGCGCCAAATGGCTCATCGCCACCGGACTCTTCCTGATGCTCAGCGCCTGTGTTGATAAACCCAGCACGCTCGAGCGAATCAAGGAGGATGGCGTATTGCGGGTGGTTACCCGGAACAGCCCGGCGACGTATTTCCAGGACCGCAACGGTGAAACCGGTTTCGAATACGAGCTGGTCAAGCGCTTTGCCGATGACCTGGGCGTTACGCTTAAAATCGAAACCGCCGACAATCTGGATGACCTGTTCGGCCAGCTGGGCAAGCCCAACGGCCCGGTGCTGGCCGCCGCCGGCCTGGTCAGCAGCGAACAGCGCCAGCAACAGGTGCGCTTCTCTCACCCGTACCTCGAAGTCACACCGCAGATCATCTACCGCAACGGCCAGTCGCGGCCCACCAACGCGGCGGACCTGGTCGGCAAGAAGATCATGGTGCTCAAGGGCAGCACCCACGCCGAGCAGTTGGCGGCGCTGAAAAAGCAGAATCCTGCCATCGAATACGAAGAGTCCGACGCCGTCGAGGTGGTCGATCTGCTGCGCATGGTCGACGAAGGGCAAATCGACCTGACCCTGGTGGACTCCAACGAAGTCGCCATGAACCAGGTGTACTTCCCCAACGTGCGGGTGGCGTTCGACCTGGGCAACGCCAGCAACCAGAGCTGGGCCGTGGCCGCCGGTGAAGACAACAGCCTGCTCAACGAAATCAATAGTTACCTGGACAAGGTCGAGAAGAACGGCACCCTCCAGCGTCTGAAAGATCGCTATTACGGGCACGTCGATGTACTCGGCTACGTCGGCGCCTATACCTTCGCCCAGCATCTGCAGCAGCGCCTGCCCAAGTACGAGAAGCACTTTCGCGCCTACGCCAAGGAAGAAAAGGTCGATTGGCGACTATTGGCGGCCATCGGCTATCAGGAATCGCTGTGGCAACCGGCAGTCACCTCCAAGACCGGCGTGCGCGGCTTGATGATGCTGACCCAGAACACCGCCCAGGCGATGGGCGTGTCCAACCGCCTGGATGCCAGGCAAAGCATCATGGGCGGCGCCAAGTACCTGGCCAAGATCAAGGACGAACTGGACGACAAGATCGCCGAGCCCGACCGCACCTGGTTTGCCCTCGCCGCCTACAACGTCGGCACCGGCCACCTGGACGACGCGCGGCTGCTGGCGAAGAAGGAAGGCCTGAACCCGAACAAGTGGCTGGACGTGAAGAAAATGCTACCGCGCCTGTCGCAGAAGCAGTGGTACAGCAAGACGCGCTACGGTTATGCCAGGGGCGGCGAACCGGTGCATTTTGTGGCGAACATCCGGCGCTACTACGACATCCTGACCTGGGTGACCCAGCCGCAGCTGGAAGGTAACCAGGTGGTCGAAGGCAATTTGCATGTGCCGGGTGTGGATAAGACCAAGCCGCCGGAAGATAACCCGCAGCTCTGATGATCGTTCCCAGGCAGCGTGTGAGAATGATCAATAAAAATATTGGTTTGGCTTTCTGTAGAAGCGAGCTTGCTCGCGTTAACGATTACGCAGCAATACTGGTTTAACGCGGCGCTCTCAGTTTTTTCGCGAGCAAGCTCGCTCCTAAAGAGCCACGACGCCAACGGCCATCGAAGCCGTGCCTCGCAGCAAGGACGACCAGGCACATTTAGACCTCGATGGCCAAAGCCATGTGATCGTGGTGAGTAACCAGACGTTTTTGCAGGATGGCCGGCAGTTCGAGTACACCGAATCACGACACACCCTGGATAAGTTCTACTTCTGCGATATCGCCAGGCGATAATTATCTACCCGCCGCCCTTCTGAAGCGCTTGGCATGCTCGGCTCTCCCCCCTCAAGGAGAGCAGCATGCCGCTTACCGACACGTCCCCCGCCGCCCAGCAACAACTCAAGGCCCTGGCTCCCGTGGTGCTGGATGCCTACCCGAATATGCAGACGATGGCCATCGAAACCGCCCGTGAGATTCTCGCCAAACATGGCCTGGCGGATCTGGACCCCGATCATGTGTACTGGCACCGTTTCAACGGCGGCTACAGTGACCCGGCGACTTATACCGGTTGGAGCCATAACGAAAAACCGCAGGAGTCGATGACGCTGACGCAGTTGGTCATTCACCGCTTCAATGTGCATGATCAGGACAATGCCGACCTGCTCGACGGCGACGGTGGCTTCTATCTCGACGGGCCCGAGGCGCGGCTGTTCGATCACCACAACGAAGTGCGGCTATCGGCCCGAACAGTGCTCGACGATTTCTGGGCGATCAACTTCTGTGATCGCTACACCACCCGCATGGAGGACTTCTGGAGCGCCCACTTCGACGACTTCCGTACCCTGGCCAAGGTCAACTGCCTGGCCCAGGCGCTGCAAGCCCGCCAGGCCGGGCACCTCACCGAGCCCCAGCTGCAAACGGTCCTCCAGGCCTTGGCCCGCAACTTGCCCTGGCCCCCGACCCTGTCCAATCTGCACGCCGAGTCACCTACGGTGGATGGGCTGCGTGTGGCGGCGCTGGATATCGGTGGGCATATCGCCACGGACATCCTGCGTATCGTCGACCACGCTGGCCGGCAAATCCTCTACGTCCCCGGCGACGCCCAGGCTTTCCATTGTTGCGAGACACCCGCCGACCTGCATTTCTGGCTGCTGAACCAGACCAATCATCCGGACAACCGCGCCCGGTTCATGGCCCACTTCCCGCTGTCAGCCCAAGTCCAGCAGGACGACACCGACGCCGTGACGTGGAAGCAGATGCTGCTCACCCCCGTATTGATCTATCGCACCGCCCAGGCTCTGACGGGTACCCTGCCGCCGGACTGGGTGGACAAGGGCCTGTACCACCAACTCGACCAGCTGTTTATCGACTGGGGCACCTGGAATCACCATCTGATCAACCAGACCGACCAGACGATTGAAGGCGATGCGTTTACCTGGCTGGCACAATCGAGCCAGGCACGCATGCACAACGATGCGGACTTCTCGCTGCGCAGCAACGGCGACCTGCGCAAGAAACTGTGGATCGGTTATCTGAATGCCTTTGGCAAAACCTTCGGCCCGATGGCGGTGGCGGGCTGGCCGGTGGCCTTGGTGGTCGTGGGGGCCAGCGTGGCGAATCTCGGCCTGAATATCGACCAGGCCATCAACGGTAAAACCCTCGCCGAACGCCGCGCCGGAGCGCTGGGCGCGATACTCAGCGCCATCGACACCCTATTCAACCTGGCGCTGCTGAAAGCCGACGGGGTCATGCCGGATATCGCCGAAGCGACCGAAACCCTGGCGGCCGAAACCACGCTTCCCACAGAACGCCCTGCGCCACCGCCGATACCCGAACCTACGGTACCCGCCGCCTACCAGACCAACCTGATACTGGAAGGCGAAACCCTGGATACCGCCCCCGGAAAGTTTCAGCAGATTTATTCCCTCAGGTCCACAGGCGGCATGCCCCAGCACGCCATCCTGCTGGACGATCAGGCCTATTACGTACGTTATGAAGGCGATCCCAATGGCCGTGGTTATTGGGCCATCGTCGACCCGAACAACCCTCATGGTTTTTCCGGATCACTGCCGGTGCGCCTGAATGAGTTCAATGAATGGGAGCGAGTGTCCGGCGGCACGGGCCTCAAAGGCGGTGGCGGCAACTCCAGTAAAGCGGCAAAGGAAGCGGCGCCCTCGCGCCACACACCGCCGCAACCTGTGGCTCAGCCGCCTGACGACGTGCGCAGGGTCACCACCCAATTCGATACCCCGCCATCGACGCGCCCGGAAGTAAAACGCTGGGCAATGGGGCTCAATGAAACTCACGTTCAAAGCCGTTTCGGCCGCATCGACCGTTTCACTCACTATTACGGCGCAACCCACCGCAAACTGCTGCAATTGGCGCAAGACTTCTACAACGAACTGCCCTGGACCCGCTTGCCGGCTCGCCCGAATATTCCTGCCTTTGAACCCACCGCCACCCTTGATGAAGCCCTCGAGCGCCTGCCCGACGAGATACCCGGATACCTCATCGGCGAAACCCTCGATCGTGTCGCCAGCACCCGCCTGGTCATCGAAAAAATGCCACTCTTTGCACGCAAGGGCGTCAAAACCCTGTACATGCGCCGCCTGCTCAATGACTTCGCCCAGGATGATTTGAACCTTTACTTCCGCACCGGGGTTATGTCCGAGGACCTGGAAAACCACCTGAGCCAACTGGGCACTGACCCATCCGGGCAATTCAACGAACTGGAACTGGTCAAGGTCGCCAGGGACAACGGCATACGTGTTCAGGCAATCGACTGCGCCGCCCATTACAAATACCCCGACCCTGTCGCGGACCTGTCAGAACAAGTAACGAGCAACTACCTTGCCCACACCCTTATCCAAACCGATAGGGCCCTTAACGGTGGCGGTAAGTGGCTGGTACTGACGGGTGCGAGAAACATCAACACCTTCAATGGATTCGCCGGCCTCAGTGAGCTGGAAGGCGGCATCGGGCTGCGTGTCGAAGAGGTGCTGCCTGGGCAAGGTCACGATGTACGCCTGGACCCCGGTGTCGCCATGGATCGCGACAATGCGCCCCAGCTTGAAAGCACCGGCGATAGCTTCGACACTTTCCATGCCGACCTGCGAGTACAAGTAGAGGCGCCTCTGGTGCGGCGCACCGTGCAGCAAAACCATCGGCTGTTGTTTCGCAAGGGCATGTACCTGATAGATGAAAGCCAGGGCAACTACACCCTGCTACACCACAGCAGAGACAGGGGCATCGTCAGCACGCCCATCAATCGGCTGGCCGATGGCAGCGTCTACATCGACCGGCCGGCCTGGGCTGCCGTCCATAACGTGCACTTCCCAACGCTGGAAAAGCTGTCCAGTGCGCTCACTAACATGGGCATGAGCCTGCAAAGCCGGCTGCCCATCTGACAGACAATAAAAAACCTGGCCTCGGCCAGGTTTTTCAGTCACTCAACGCTGGCCATGTCGGCCAATGTTTATTCCCACTCAATCGTCGCCGGCGGCTTGCTCGACACGTCGTACGTCACGCGTGAAATGCCTTCGATTTCATTGATGATACGGCCGCTGACGGTTTCCAGCAGTTCGTACGGCAGGTGTGCCCAACGGGCGGTCATGAAGTCGATGGTTTCCACCGCACGCAGGGCCACGACCCATGCGTAACGACGGCCATCGCCTACAACGCCTACGGATTTGACCGGCTGGAACACCACGAAGGCCTGGCTGACCTTGTGGTACCAGTCGGCCTTGCGCAGTTCTTCGATGAAGATGTGGTCGGCGCGACGCAGCAGGTCGGCGTATTCCTTCTTCACTTCACCGAGGATGCGCACGCCCAGGCCCGGACCTGGGAATGGGTGGCGATAGACCATGTCGTACGGCAGGCCGAGTTCCAGGCCCAGACGGCGGACTTCGTCCTTGAACAGTTCGCGCAGCGGTTCTACCAGCTTGAGGTTCATTTCCTCAGGCAGGCCACCGACGTTGTGGTGGGACTTGATCACGTGGGCCTTGCCGCTCTTGGCGCCGGCCGACTCGATGACGTCGGGGTAGATGGTGCCTTGGGCGAGGTACTTGATGTTGTCCAGGTGCTTGGCCTGGGCATCGAAGACGTCGATGAAGGTGCGACCGATGATCTTGCGCTTCTTCTCCGGGTCGGACTCGCCGGCCAGGTTGTTGAGGAACTGCTCCTCGGCGTTGGCACGGATCACCTTGACGCCCATGTTCTCGGCGAACATGGCCATCACTTGCTCGCCTTCGTGCAAGCGCAGCAGGCCGTTGTCGACGAACACGCAGGTCAGTTGGTCGCCGATGGCTTTGTGCAGCAGCGCAGCAACCACGGAGGAGTCAACACCGCCGGACAGGCCGAGCAGCACGTTGTCGGTACCGACCTGGGCGCGCACCTGGGCGATGGCGTCTTCAGCGATTTTCGACGGCGTCCACAGGGCTTCACACTCACAGATATCGAGGATGAAGCGCGACAGGATGCGCCCGCCTTGCTTGGTGTGGGTCACTTCAGGGTGGAACTGCACGCCGTAGTAGCGACGCTCATCGCTGAACATGCCGGCGATCGGGCAGCTCGGGGTGCTGGCCAGGATGTGGAAGTCTTCCGGCATCTTGGTGACCTTGTCACCGTGGCTCATCCACACGTCGAGGCCGAACAGGCCGTCGGCGTCGATGTGGTCTTCGATACCGTCCAACAGGCGGCTCTTGCCGACCACGTCGACCCGCGCATAACCGAATTCACGCAGCTCGGAGCCTTCAACCTTGCCGCCCAGTTGTTCGGCCATGGTCTGCATGCCGTAGCAAATGCCGAAGACCGGCACGCCCAGGTCGAATACCGCCTGCGGGCAGCGCGGGCTGTTGGCTTCGTGCACGGACTCGGGGCCACCGGCGAGGATGACGCCTTTGGGTGCGAATTCGCGGATCGCGGCGTCATCCATGTCGAACGGGTGCAGTTCGCAGTACACGCCGATTTCACGCACGCGGCGGGCGATCAGTTGGGTGTACTGGGAACCGAAGTCGAGGATCAGGATGCGGTGGGCGTGAATGTCGAGGGCCATGAAGTCAGTCTCGTCTAATGAATCAGAAACAACTCGGGGCTGAAAGAACAGCCCCGGTTACTTAACGTTTTGCTGGAAGCCTCAACCTACGCGGTAGTTTGGCGCTTCCTTGGTGATCTGCACGTCGTGGACATGGGATTCAGCCATGCCGGCGCCGGTGATCCGCACGAACTCTGGCTTGGTGCGCATTTCTTCGATGTCGGCGCTGCCGGTGTAGCCCATCGAGGAACGCAGGCCGCCCATCAGTTGATGGATGATCGCGCTCAGGGTGCCTTTGTACGGCACACGGCCTTCGATACCTTCCGGGACGAGCTTCTCGGCGCCTGCCGAGGAATCCTGGAAGTAGCGATCGGACGAACCTTGCGCCTGGGACATGGCGCCCAGCGAACCCATGCCACGGTAAGCCTTGTACGAACGACCCTGGAACAGTTCGATTTCGCCCGGCGCTTCTTCGGTACCGGCGAACATCGAGCCCATCATCACGCAGGAAGCACCGGCAACGATGGCCTTGGACAGGTCACCGGAGAATCGGATGCCGCCGTCGGCGATCAACGGCACGCCGGTGCCTTCAAGGGCTGCAGCGACGTTGGCGATGGCGCTGATTTGCGGCACGCCGACACCAGCGACGATACGCGTGGTGCAGATCGAGCCAGGGCCGATACCGACCTTGACCGCGTCAGCACCCGCTTCGGCCAGCGCCTTGGCGGCAGCGCCGGTGGCGATGTTGCCGCCGATCACCTGCACGTCAGGGAAGTTCTGCTTGACCCAGCGCACGCGGTCGATCACGCCTTTGGAGTGACCGTGAGCCGTGTCGACCACCACCACATCAACGCCGGCGGCGACCAGGGCCGACACGCGGTCGCCGGTGTCTTTACCGGTACCAACGGCGGCGCCAACGCGCAGACGACCTTGGTCATCCTTGCTGGCCAGCGGGTAAGCCTTGGCTTTTTCGATGTCGTTGACGGTCATCATGCCCTTGAGGGCGAATTTGTCGTCGACGATCAGCACGCGCTCGATGCGGTGCTTGTGCAGCAGTTCACGCACGTCGTTCTTGTCGGCGCCTTCCTTGACCGTGACCAGACGCTCTTTAGGCGTCATCACTTCACGGACGGTGACTTCAAGACGGTTCTCGAAACGCACGTCACGGGACGTAACGATGCCGACCAGGTCGCCATCGTGCAGTACCGGAACGCCGGAGATGTTGTGCAGGCGGGTCAGTTCGAACAGATCGCGTACGGTGGCGTCGGCTTCGATGGTGATGGGATCTTTCACCACACCGGCTTCGTAACGCTTGACCTTGCGCACTTCGGCAGCTTGCTGCTCGATGGTCATGTTCTTGTGGATGATGCCGATGCCGCCTTCCTGAGCCATGGCGATGGCCAGACGGGCTTCGGTGACGGTGTCCATGGCAGCGGAAACCAGGGGAATATTCAGCTCGATGCCACGGGTTAGGCGGGTCTTGAGACTGACTTCGTTAGGAAGCACCTCGGAATAACCGGGCACTAGGAGAATGTCGTCGAATGTCAGAGCTTCTTGGCTGATACGCAGCATCGCGGGGGCTCCCGAGCGGGAAAATGGAAGCGCGCCATTATACTCAGACACCCCTCAGGTCTCAACGTAAAACTCTGACATATTTGGGAATAGTGATAGATGGAGAAATCTGGCTTCGCCTGATCGTTCCCGCGCTCTGCGTGGGAATGCCGCCTTGGACGCTCTGCGTCCGGCCGTTGAGGTGACGCGGAGCGTCACAGGATGCATTTCCACGCGGAGCGTGGGAACGATCACCTACAGCTCGACCTTGACCCAAGCGATCTTCTGGTCCAGCCAATCGGCAAATTCGTCGATAAAGCTTTGCTTGAACCCCGCCTCTGCCCAATTGTTGAAGATGAATCCCAGGTTGGAAAACCCGCATTCCTGCAGGAACAGAAAGCCGTTGATGTCGTCTTCGTGCCCACACAGCGGGCAGGTGAAGTTGTCGGTGTGGCCGGGCATCCAGTCTTCCAGGCTGTCGAACAGGGCTTCACCGACTTCCTTGCGGCACTCCGGGCAACCGGCTTCTTCAAGAAAACCCTTGGCTGGCGTATAGATGCAGCGTTTGTAGATGATTTCCAGGCCATTGACCGGTTCGTTGAACGGCAGCGCCTGCGGGTGCAGCACCACTGCGCGGGCGCCATCGGCCAAGGCGTAGGCCATGCGATTGCCGGTACGGCCGCAGGTGGTCAGTTCTTCCTTGATGATGTTCTTGCGCACCAGCCAGCGCACGATTGCCCGCGCGCGGGGCTCGTGGACGGGCAAGGTGGAGATTTTCGGGACAAGGATGCTTTGGGAGTTCATGGGAGTCCTGCGGTGTGGCTGCTGACGCTATCGGGGGCAAGCCCCCTCCCACATTTGAATTGTGAACACAGCTAACTGTGGGAGGGGGCCCCCGATGGCGCCCTGAAGGCTGGCAGCTTAATCCCTGCTCCACCCAGGTCAAGTACTCAAATACCGCCCAATCAACGCAATCCCGCTGGCCAGCACCAACCACGTCACCAACCGCACAAACGCCTCACGGGACATGCGCATCGTCAACCGGCGCCCGCACCACAGCCCCAGGGCCATCGCCGGCAACAGGCACACCGCCAACATCAGTAGCGGCAAATCGGCATACACGCCGGCGATCAGGAACAGGCTCAGGCGCACCACCGCGCTGCAACTGATCAACGCGCTTTGCGTGGCCCGCGCCGCGTCCTTGGGCAAACGGCTGTTCAGGTAGATCGCATATAAAAAGCCGCCGCTGCCGAACAACGCCCCAAACAAGCCGCCGACCGTCCCCATGGGAATCGACCAGCCCGCCGCCAACTGCGTGGGCCGCGCCTTCACCGCCAGGCTGTAGATCGCGTATGCGCTGATAAACAGGCCCATCAACAACAGCAGCAAGTCCGAATGCAGGTTGAGCAGAAACACCACGCCCAGTGTGCAACCAATCGCCATGCACGGCAGCAGTCGCAGCAATTCCGGTTTGCTCACGTCCCGACGTGTTTGCAGCAGGCCACCAAAGGCTGCGACAAAATCCAACAAGACCAACAGTGGGATGATCTTCGACAACGGCATGAACAGAATCAGCACAGGCCCTGCCACCAGCGCCGTACCAAATCCGGCGATACCGAAAACGATATAGGCCACGACGATACCGAGGCCGATCACCAGCCACTCAACCGCGCCGAACGACCACTGGCTCATCAGCTCAACCACATTCATGGGCAATTCCTTGAAAGAGAATGCCGACACTTTAGTCATCCGTGAGCATTGCGCCAGCACGAAGGGGCGCGCTGGTGGAGCAATTCTGCCAAACCTTGCGCGAATGCCTATAAACTGCGGCCCATGATTAAAGATCCTTTTGCCCGACTGGGCCTGGACCGCGAAGTCCTGACTGTCAGCCAGCTCAACGGCCGCGCGCGGGTGTTGCTGGAAGACGTGTTCACCAATATCTGGGTTGAAGGCGAGATCTCCAACCTCGCCCGCCCGGCCTCCGGCCATGTGTATTTCACCCTCAAGGACAGCGGCGCACAGGTACGTTGCGCGCTGTTTCGAAACAACGCGGCGCGGGTGCGCCAGGCGCTGAAGGATGGCCTGGCGGTGAAGGTGCGTGGCAAGGTCTCGTTGTTCGAGGGCCGTGGCGACTACCAGTTGATCCTCGACACCGTGGAGCCGGCGGGCGATGGCGCGCTGCGCCTGGCCTTCGATGCCCTGAAGGAAAAGCTCAGCGCAGAAGGCCTGTTCAGTGCCGAGCGCAAGGTGCCATTGCCGGCGCACCCTCGGCGCATCGGCATTATCAGTTCGCCGACCGGCGCGGTGATTCGCGACATCATCAGCGTATTCCGCCGACGCGCGCCGAACATTGAACTGACGTTGATTCCGACCGCCGTACAGGGCCGCGAGGCGATCGCGCAGATTGTGCGTGCGCTGAAACTCGCCGACGCCCGCGGCTTCGACGCGCTGATCCTGGCCCGTGGCGGCGGCTCGCTGGAAGACCTCTGGTGCTTCAACGAAGAAGCCGTGGCCCGTGCGATAGACGCCTGTGTCACGCCCATCGTGAGTGCTGTCGGGCATGAAACCGATGTGTCGATCAGCGATTTCGTGGCAGACGTGCGCGCGCCTACGCCGTCCGCCGCCGCTGAATTGCTGGCCCCGGATGCCAGCCATCTGGTGCGCCAGGTGGAGAACCTGCATCGCCGCCTGGTGATGTTGATGCGCAACCGCCTGAGCCACAGCCGCCTGCGCCTGGAAGGCATGGCCCGCCGCTTGCGTCACCCAGGCGAACGTCTACGCCAGCAGGCCCAGCGCCTGGACGACCTGGACATGCGCCTGCGCCGCGCCTTCGAGCGCAGCCTCAATACCCGTCGCGAACGCTTGATCCGCCTGGAAACCCGCCTCGCCGGCCAGCACCCTGGCCGCCAGTTGGCCCTGCTGCGCCAGCGCCTGAACAGCCTCGCCGAACGCCTGCCCCGGGCCATGCGCGAGGGCCTCAAGGCGCGACGCCTGCAGCTGCAGAGCCAGGTGCAGACACTGCAGGTGGTCAGCCCGCTGGCGACCCTCGGCCGTGGCTACAGCATCCTGCTCGACGAGCGCGGCCAGGCGATCCGCAATGCCGCGCAAACCCACACCGGCCAGCGCCTGACCGCGCGTCTCGGTGAGGGCCAACTGCAAGTGCGGGTGGAAGACAACCACCTGACACCCGTCACCCTTTCGTTACTGGATTGACCGATGCCACGTTTCCTCAGCTTGTTGATGCTTGTTTGCCTGACCTTCAATGCCCACGCCGACAGCTACATCACGCGCCTGCTGAACAAGCCGGTGCCCGGTGGCGTAGCGGTGGTGGACCTGGGGCCTTCGGCAGCGGCGCCCAAGGCCACCTACCTGAACAGACCGGTGCTGGTGGTAAAGGAGCAAAACAACTGGCTCGCGATTGTAGGGATCCCACTGACGGTCAAGCCCGGCACCGAACGCATCGTCCACGGCGGGCAGCAACTGCCGTTCGTGGTGGGATTCAAGAAATACCCCGAGCAACGCATCACCTTGAAGAACAAAAGCCAGGTCAATCCGGAACCGGCGCAACTCAAACGCATCGAGGCCGAGCTGGCCGTGCAGCTCAAGGCCTACCGCAGCTTCAGCCCGACTACGCCGAGCAACCTGCTGCTGGACAAGCCGGTCAACGGGCCGCTGTCGAGTAAGTTCGGGGTAAGACGTTTCTTTAATGGCGAGGAGCGCAATCCGCATTCGGGTCTGGATTTTGCCGTTGGCGCAGGTACGCCGATCAAGACCCCGGCGGCTGGCAAGGTGATCCTGACCGGCAACTACTTCTTCAACGGCAACACCGTGTTCGTCGACCATGGGCAGGGCTTTATCAGCATGTTCTGCCACATGTCGAAGATCGATGTGAAGGTCGGCGACCAACTGACGCGCGGCGCGGTGGTGGGCAAGGTCGGCTCGACCGGTCGAGCAACCGGGCCGCATATGCATTGGAACGTCAGCCTTAACGACGCACGAGTCGACCCGGCGATCTTCATCGGCGCTTTCCAGCCCTGAATGGGCCAATTGCGCGCCCAATAAAGGCTGCGCAATTAAAGTCAGCCGCCGCCTGATTTTTAGCCATAAAATCTCTATTCCTACGCGAATAGGAGAACTTATCTCAATTTTTCGCGACTGCTTGCCATCTTTCACCCCGACGGTTAGGGTTGGGCTTATGAAAACCTCTCACACCCTCATTCAGCTTCGTCAGCACCGCAGCCTGTGCCTGGTCAGCGCACGACTGCCAGGCTGAATCGATCTGCCTCGTCTTTAAGCTTTATCCCCAATAACAGTTCTACGGCAGGCCGCCTTTTCTCGGCCCCTACAACAAAGGATTTCCCGATGAGCATGCTCAAAGACCCGTCTTCGAAATACCGTGCGTTTCCGATCATCGATATCCCGGACCGCACCTGGCCGTCCAAAACCATCACCACTGCGCCGATCTGGTGCAGCTCGGACTTGCGTGATGGCAACCAGTCGCTGATCGAACCGATGGATGCCGCGAAAAAGCTGCGCTTCTGGAAGACCCTGGTCGCCGTCGGCGTGAAGGAAATCGAAGCGTCCTTCCCGGCCGCGTCGCAAACCGATTTCGATTTCGTACGCACCCTGATCGAAGACAACCACATCCCCGAGGACACCACCATCCAGGTGCTGACCCAGGGCCGTGAAGACTTGATCGCACGGACCTTCGAATCCCTGCGCGGGGCCAAGAAAGCCATCGTGCACTTGTACAACGCCACTTCGCCGTCGTTCCGCCGCATCGTGTTCAACCAGGACAAGGACGGCGTCAAGGCCATTGCAGTCAACGCCGCCAAGCTGTTCGTCAAATACGCCGCGCAACAGCCGCAAACCCAGTGGACCTTCGAGTACTCGCCGGAGACCTTCAGCGCCACTGAGCTGGAGTTCGCCAAGGAAGTCTGTGACGCGGTGATCGAGGTGTGGAACCCGACGCCCGAGCACAAGATGATCCTCAACCTGCCGGCCACTGTTGAGTGCGCTACGCCGAACATCTATGCCGACCAGATCGAGTGGTTCGGTCGCCATATCAACCGCCGTGACAGCGTGATCATCAGCCTGCACACCCACAACGACCGTGGCACCGGCGTCGCCGCCACCGAGCTGGGCCTGATGGCCGGGGCCGATCGTGTCGAAGGCTGCCTGTTCGGCAACGGCGAGCGTACCGGTAACGTCGACCTGGTCACCGTGGCGCTGAACATGTACACCCAGGGCCTCGACCCGCAGCTGGATTTCTCCGATATCGACGGCGTGCGCAAAGTCGTCGAGGAGTGCAACCAGATCCAGGTGCACCCACGTCACCCGTACGTTGGCGACCTGGTGCACACCGCGTTCTCCGGCTCCCACCAGGATGCAATCCGCAAGGGCTTCGCTCAGCAGAAAGACGACGCGTTGTGGGAGGTGCCGTACTTGCCGATCGACCCGGCAGACATCGGCCGCAGCTACGAGGCGGTGATCCGTGTGAACAGCCAGTCGGGCAAGGGCGGTATCGCCTACCTGCTGGAGCAGGAATACGACATCAGCCTGCCACGCCGCATGCAGATTGAATTCAGCCAGGTGGTACAGGCTGAAACCGACCGCGTCGGCCTTGAAATGACCGCACCGCAGATCTACGCCTTGCTGCAACGCGAATACTTGCAGGCCAACACCCCGTACGCGCTGGTCAGCCATCGTCTGCAGGAAGAAAACGGCAACAGCTACGTCGAAGTGGAAGTCTCCGGCAAGGGCCAAGGCGAAACCAACCTGCACTGGAAAGGCAAAGGCAACGGGGCGCTGGAAGCGCTGGTGGCGGGCTTGCCGATTGGTGTGGAGATCATGGACTACAACGAGCACGCGATTGGTGCGGGTACCAACGCCAAAGCGGCGGCGTACATCGAACTGCGCGTAAATGGCGAGCGGCCGGTGCATGGCGTGGGGATTGATGAAAACATCACCACCGCGAGCTTCAAGGCGCTGTTCAGCGCGCTGAACCGCTCGTTGAGCCAGCAGGAAGCGAAAGCGGCGTAAGCACCAGCCCTGATCATTCCCACGCTCCGCGTGGGAATGCAGCCCTGGACGCTCTGCGTCTGCCCTTAAAGTCGTGACGCGGAGCGTCACAGGAGGCGTTCCCACGCAGAGCGTAGGGACGATCTAGCCCCCGATGGCGGTCCGTCAGACAAACTGAAAGCTATCGGCATCCAGGTTCGCCGGAAATCGCGTGCGATACGCCGCCAACTCAGCCGCATCCAGCTTCACCTGAAACACCCCATCCGCTTCCCCCGCGCTCAGCAATGTCTCACCCTGGAAATCCAGCACCTGGCTATCGCCGGTGTAGGCAAAACCCTTGCCGTCGGTACCCACCCGATTTACAGCAGCCACATAGCACAGGTTTTCAATAGCCCGCGCCGGCAACAGTCGGTTCCAATGCTGACGCCGCGCCCCCGGCCAATTGGCGGTGTAAAGCAACAAGTCGGTGTCCTGGGCATCGCGACTCCACACCGGGAAGCGCAGGTCGTAGCAAATCAACGGCCGAATACGCCAGCCCTTCAACTCGAACTGCACCTGACGTTCGCCGGGGGTGTAGTGATTGTGCTCGCCGGCCATGCGGAACAGGTGGCGCTTGTCGTAATGCAGCACCTCACCGTCAGGCCGCGCCCAGAGCAGACGGTTACGGTGGCTGCCGTCCGCCGCCTGAATGATCACACTGCCCGTGATCACGGCGCTGTATTTCGCGGCCTGGGCCTGGAGCCAACGGTGCGTCGGGCCGTTTTCCGGTTCGGCCAGGGAAGCCGATTCCATGGAGAAACCGGTGGTGAACATTTCCGGCAATACAATCAGGTCGACGCCGCTGGCCTGCTCCAGCAACAGCTCGAAATGCTCAAGATTGGCCTGGCGGTCGTGCCACGCCAGGATGGTCTGGATCAGGGCAATGTTCAGGTCTGGCAAGGCGCTCAAATCACGCATAGTTTTTCCGCCGCGTGTTGCAGCGTCTCCTCGCGTTTGGCAAAGCACAGGCGCACCAGGCGCTGGCCTTGGGGTGGGTTACGGTAGAACACAGAGATAGGAATCGACGCCACGCCGTGTTCGCGCGTCATCCATTCGGACATGGCGACATCATCCAGGTCCGGGCGAATCCGGGAATAATCCACCAGTTGAAAGTAAGTCCCCGCCGATGGGCTGAAACTGAACCGCGACGGCGCCAGCAACCGGCAAAACAGGTCGCGCTTGGCTTGGTAGAACGCCGGCAGCGCAGCCACGTGCTCCGGGTGCTCGGCCATAAAATCGGCCAGGGCGTACTGCAACGGCGTCACGCCACAGAAACTGACGTATTGATGCACCTTGCGCAGCTCGGCAGTCAGGGCCGGCGGCGCAACCACATAGCCGGTTTTCCAGCCCGTGACGTGATAGGTCTTGCCGAACGAGCTGACCACGAATGCACGCGGGTACAGCTCCTCGTGGGCGAGCACGCTGACGTGGGGCACGTCGTCGAACACCAGGTGTTCATACACTTCATCGCTGAGCAGATAGATATCACGGCCGCGAATCAGCTCGGCCAGTTGGTCCAGTTCCTCACGGCTGACCAGGGCGCCGCTGGGATTGTGCGGGGTATTGAGCACAATCATGCGCGTACGCGGCGACAGCGCGGCCTTGATGCGCTCGAAGTCCAGGCTGAAATCCTGCAGGCCCAGCTGCACATGCACGCAGCGCCCGCCGGCCAGCTCTACCGAGGGCGCGTAGCTGTCGTAGCAAGGGTCGAAGATGATCACTTCGTCACCGTTGCGAATAACCGCCTGAATAGCGCAGAAAATGCCCTGGGTCGCGCCCGGCGTAATGGTTACTTCACGGTCGGCATCGACGCTGACACCGTAGCTGCGGGCAATCTTCGCCACCACCTGCTGGCGCAGCGCGGGCAAACCGCTCATCGGTGCGTATTGGTTATGCCCGTTGGCGACGTGCCGCCCCACAGCGTCGAGCAAGTCTTGAGGGCCATTGAAGTCGGGAAAACCCTGGGACAGGTTGATTGCGCCGGTTTCGGCCGCCAACTGCGACATGCTAGTGAAAATGGTCGTGCCGACATTCGGCAGCTTGCTGGTGATCATGAAAGGCCCCTGCAGGTGAGCCCCAAGTTTTAAGCTGCCTGCCGCATCGGGTCAAGGCGCAAACCGTCGCGCACAAAAAAGGGCTCGCAATGAGCCCTTTTTTGACACGTCGATATCAGCGCTTGTCGCGGCGCTTTTTATCGGCTTTCTTGTGATGCGTCATCATCCGACGCTTCTTGTTGACCTGGCGGTCGGTAAGGCTGTTCTTGTTGCCTTCGTATGGGTTCTCGCCGCCCTTGAACTCGATACGGATCGGCGTACCAACCAGTTTCAAGACACGGCGGTAGGTGTTTTCCAGGTAACGCACATAGGACTTGGGCACCTTCTCGATCTGGTTACCGTGGATCACGATAATCGGCGGGTTGGCACCACCCAAGTGGGCGTAACGCAGTTTGATGCGGCGGTTGTTGACCATCGGCGGCGCGTGCTCGCCCACCGCGTCTTCCAGGATCTGGGTGAGGCGGTTGGTCGGCCAGCGGGTGACCGCTGACTTGAACGAGTTCTGTACGGAGGCGTAGAGGTTGCCCACGCCAGTGCCGTGCAGTGCCGAGATGAAGTGGATATCGGCGAACTCAACGAAGAACAGGCGACGCTGCAGCTCGATCTTGACGAAATCGCGCTCGCTCGGCGTCATGCCGTCCCACTTGTTGATCGCGATCACCAGGGCACGACCGGCTTCCAGGGCGAAGCCCAGCAGGTTCAGGTCGTGGTCCACCACGCCTTCGCGGGCGTCCATCACGAAGATCACCACGTTGGCGTCTTTGATCGCTTGCAGGGTTTTGACCACGGAGAATTTTTCAACTTCCTCGTGGATCTTGCCGCGTTTGCGCACACCGGCGGTGTCGATCAGCGTGTACTTCTCGTCGTTACGCTCGAACGGGATGTAGATGCTGTCGCGGGTGGTGCCGGGTTCGTCATAGACGATGACCCGGTCTTCACCGAGCATACGGTTGACCAGGGTCGACTTGCCGACGTTAGGGCGGCCGATGATGGCGATCTTGATACCGTCTTTTTCGCTCGGGCCAGGAATGCGCTTGGCTTCCTCGCCTTCGGCGACGATCTCCTCCTCACCCTCTTCTTCCTCATCGTCATCCTTGGGAAAGGTGCTGAGGGCAATTTCCAGCATCTGCGTGATGCCGCGACCGTGGGCACCGGCAACGGGGATCGCATCGCCCAGGCCCATCGGGCTGAATTCGGCACGGGCCGCCTCAGGATCGATGTTATCGATCTTGTTCGCGACCAGGTAGGAACGCTTGTTGCGCTTGCGCAGGTGCTCGCCAATCATCTGGTCGGCAGCGGTGTAGCCCGCACGGGCGTCCACCAGGAACAACACGACATCGGCTTC
The DNA here is from genome assembly GCF_003852375.1 of Pseudomonas sp. R4-34-07. NCBI lineage: Bacteria > Pseudomonadati > Pseudomonadota > Gammaproteobacteria > Pseudomonadales > Pseudomonadaceae > Pseudomonas > Pseudomonas sp. R4-34-07. The sequence continues at coordinate 4,793,272 of NZ_CP027760.1, forward strand.
TTCAATGGCCAGCAGCGACTGCTCGGCCATTTTTTCGTCCATGCCATGTTCGTCACCGGAGATACCACCGGTGTCGACAATAATGTAGGAGCGCCCTTGCCACTTTGCCTCACCGTATTGGCGATCACGGGTAAGACCGGACAAGTCGCCGACGATGGCGTCGCGAGTCCTGGTCAGGCGGTTGAACAAGGTGGACTTGCCGACGTTAGGTCGGCCCACCAGGGCAATTACGGGAACCATGCGGCTCTCCACTTCGTTATTTCAGAAAATACAAAAGCCGCTGCAGGGCAGCGGCTGGTGCTCGACTGTAGGAGCGAGCTTGTCGTGGCGAGGGAGCTTGCTCCCGCTGGGCTGCGTAGCAGCCCCAAAACCATTCGACCGAGATGCATCAGATGCACCTGTTTGACCAGTTTGGGAGCGCTTCGCACTCCAGCGGGAGCAAGCTCCCTTGCCACATGACGCTCGCTCCTACAGGTGAAGCTGCCAGAGGGCTAAGCCCCCAAGCATAGTTCTTACTTGATGGTCAGGGCTTCCAGCTTGCCGCTGTTGCCATACACATAAAGCATGTTACCCACCACCAGCGGACGCGCACGCAAGCCGTCGCTGTCGATACGCTCGCGACCTACGAAGCGACCGTCCACCTGGCTCAGCAGGTGCAGGTAGCCTTCGAAGTCACCGACCGCTACGTAGCTGGAAAAGACTTCCGGGGCCGACAGTTGACGGCGAGCCAGGGAGTCGTTGCTCCACAGTGCCGTGGTGGAACGCTCGTCGACACTTTCAACGGTGCCGGACGCCAGGCTCACATAGACGCTGCCAAACCCTTGGGCGACACCGGCGTAGCTGGAAGCATCACGCTGCCAGTTGACACGGCCGCTCTGCAGGTCCAGTGCCGCGACACGGCCCTGATACGTGGCGACGTAGAGGGTCTCGCCGGACAGCAACAAGCCGCCGTCGATGTCCACCACGCGATCCAGCTCGGAACGACCTTGCGGGATAGCTACGCGGGTTTCCCAGGCCGGCACGCCGTTCTGGGTATTCAGGGCGACCACTTTACCGGTCGACAGGCCCGCAACGGCCAGATTGTTGGTCACAATCGGACCGCTGGTACCGCGCAAGGTCAACACCGCCGGGGTGCTGTCGTACAACCAGCGCTGGTTGCCGGTGGCCGCGTCCAGACCGATCACGCGGTCATCCTGGGTTTGCACCACGACGACATCGCCGTTGGTGGCAGGCGGTGCGAGGACTTCACTGGTCACGCGAGCGCGCCATTTCTCTTCACCGGTGCTGGAATCCAGGGCTACGACCTCACCCTTGAGCGTGCCGAGCATGACCATGCCGTAACCCACGCCTACGGCGCCGGAAACGGGCAACTCAAGGTCTTTCTTCCACTTCACGTCACCGGTCATGCGGTCCATGGAGGTCACGATGCCAGTGACGTCAGCGGCCACAATGTTGTCACCGTCGATTGCCGGTACCAGCATATTGTAGGTTTCACCCTGACCGTCACCGATAGAGCGGCTCCACTGCTTTTGCAGGACCACTTCTTCCTTGAAGCTGGTCAGCTCCGCAGGCGGCAGTTCTTTTTTACTGTTGCTGCTGCAACCCGCGGCCAGAACGGCCAGAGCCAGCAATGCTGCATGTTTCCAACGGATCACGTCACGCATCCCCTTTGGCCAAGTCGTCCAGCTTGATTTGTAAGCCACCGACCGCCGCTTCATCAGACAGCGCCGCCTTGGCTTTTTGGTACGCAGCATTGGCTTCGTCGGTACGACCCAATTGGACCAACAGGTCACCCTTGAGCTCTTCGCGAGTGGCTACAAATGCCTTGTCAGCATCGCCGTCGAGCAGTTTGAGTGCTTCGTCAGCCTTGTTCTGTGCCGCCAACACCTGTGCCAGGCGCTGACGTGCGATTTCACCCAGGGTCGGGTTGGTCGGTTTGTCGGCGATGGCCTTGAGCTCAGTGGCTGCATCATCCAGCTTGCCGGTGTCGACCGCGACTTTCGCGACGAACAGGCTGCCGTACTGCGCGTAGGCAGTACCGCCAAATTCGTTCTTCAGCTTGCCGGCCAGGTCTGCCACTTGGGCAGGGTCGGGCTTGCCGTCCGGCGTCAGGGTAGTTTCCAGCAACTGCTGATAAACGATCGAGGCGCCCTGGGACTGGTTGGCCTGATACTTGGTCCAGGCCTGCCAGCCAAACACCACCACTAAAGCCAGCAGACCGCCAGTAACCAGGGGCTTGCCGTTACGCTGCCACCAGTCCTTGAACTCGGCCAGTTGCTCATCATCAGTACTCGACACCCCAATACTCCTTAATCGCTAAATTCGGCTGTTCGACAGCTTCAACCCTGCACGACGCAGGTGGCCAGGTGCGCAGCGAGCGCATCAAAGGCAATGTTCTGTTGTTCGCCCTGACCACGCAGGGGTTTGAAACCTATCACTTGCTGGGCCAATTCGTCATCGCCGAGGATCAGCGCATACAACGCGCCGCTCTTGTCGGCCTTCTTGAACTGGCTCTTGAAGCTGCCCGCACCGGCATTGATCTGCAGACGCAGGTTCGGCAGCTGGTCACGCACTTTTTCGCTCAGGGCCAACGCAGCCAGTTCGGCGGCCTCGCCAAAAGCACAAAGATACACGTCCACCTGACGGGAAATCTCTTCGGGCACTTGCTCCAGGGTCTCCAGCAGCAGGATCAGCCGCTCGATGCCCATGGCGAAACCCACGCCCGCGGTCGGCTTGCCGCCCATCTGCTCGACCAGGCCGTCGTAACGACCACCGGCACACACGGTGCCTTGGGCGCCGAGTTTGTCGGTGACCCATTCGAACACGGTCTTGCTGTAGTAATCGAGGCCGCGCACCAGCTTCGGGTTGATCACATACGGAATACCCGCCGCATCCAGTCGAGCCTTGAGGCCCTCGAAGTGCGTGCGGGATTCTTCGTCGAGGTAATCGGCCATTTTCGGCGCATCGAGCAGCACGGCCTGGGTGTCGGCGTTCTTGGTATCCAGCACGCGCAACGGGTTGGTCTTCAGGCGGCGCTGGCTGTCTTCGTCCAATTTATCCAGGTGGGCAGACAGGTACTCCACCAGGGCGACCCGGTAGCGGCCCCGGGATTCACTGGTGCCCAGGCTGTTGAGCTCGAGCTTGACCGCGTCGCGGATGCCCAACTGGCCCCACAGGCGCCAGGTCAGAACGATCAGTTCGGCGTCAATGTCCGGGCCGTCCAGGTTGAAGACTTCGCAACCGATCTGGTGGAATTGGCGATAACGGCCTTTCTGTGGGCGCTCGTGGCGGAACATCGGGCCGATGTACCACAGTTTCTGGGTCTGGCCGCCACCGGTGATGCCATGCTCCAGCACAGCGCGAACGCACGCGGCGGTGCCTTCCGGACGCAGGGTCAGGGAGTCGCCGTTACGGTCTTCAAAGGTGTACATCTCTTTTTCGACGATGTCGGTCACTTCACCGATGGAGCGCTTGAACAGCTCGGTGAATTCAACGATCGGCATACGAATCTGCTTGTAACCGTAGTTATCCAGCAGGCGTGCGACCGTGCTCTCGAAATAGCGCCACAGTGGCGTCTGCTCCGGCAGGATGTCGTTCATGCCACGAATGGCTTGCAGAGACTTGCTCACATCAAATCCTTAAATTCGTTCAATCAGCCGCGAGCGATCAGCGCTGCATCAGCGGCGACCTTTTCGGCCGCTTTCTGGCGGATCAGCTTTTCCAGCTCATCCACCAGATTGTCATTCGTCAATTTCTGCGACGGCTTGCCGTCGATATAAATCAGGTTCGGTGTACCGCCGGTCAAGCCCACATGCGCCTCTTTGGCCTCGCCCGGTCCGTTGACCACGCAACCGATCACCGCCACATCCAGCGGCACCAGCAGGTCTTCGAGACGCAACTCCAGGTCGTTCATGGTTTTCACCACGTCGAAGTTCTGTCGCGAGCAGCTCGGACAGGCAATGAAGTTGATGCCACGGGAACGCAAACGCAGGGATTTGAGAATGTCGTAACCGACCTTCACTTCCTCTACGGGGTCTGCCGCCAGGGAGATGCGGATAGTATCGCCAATCCCTTCGGCAAGCAGCATACCGAGACCCACCGCAGATTTCACTGTGCCTGAACGTAAACCGCCCGCTTCAGTGATGCCCAGGTGCAATGGCTGCACGATTTCCTTGGCCAGCAGGCGGTAGGCTTCTACGGCCATGAACACGTCGGAAGCCTTTACGCTGACCTTGAAGTCCTGGAAATTCAGGCGTTCGAGGTGTTCAACATGGCGCAGGGCCGACTCGACCAGCGCCGCCGGGGTAGGCTCGCCGTATTTCTTTTGCAGGTCCTTTTCCAGCGACCCGGCGTTAACGCCGATGCGGATGGGGATGCCGCGATCACGGGCCGCATCGACCACGGCGCGCACACGATCTTCACGACCGATATTGCCCGGGTTGATGCGCAGGCAGTCCACGCCCAATTCGGCTACGCGCAATGCGATCCTGTAGTCGAAGTGAATGTCGGCAACCAGTGGCACCTTGACCAATTGCTTGATACGGCCGAACGCTTCAGCAGCGCCCATGTCCGGTACGGAAACCCGCACGATGTCCACGCCGGCCGCTTCCAGACGATTGATCTGGGCGACGGTGGCGGCCACGTCATTGGTGTCGCTGTTGGTCATGCTCTGCACCGCGATGGGGGCATCGCCGCCCACCGGCACCGAGCCGACCCAGATCTTGCGCGATACGCGACGTTTGATTGGAGATTCGCCGTGCATGACTATTGTCCCAACTTGAGGCGAGCTGTCTCGCCACTGGTGAACGGCGCCACGTCCACAGGCTGGCCGTTGTAGGCCACTTGCGCGCCACGGGCGAAGCCCAGACGCAGCGTCAGAGGAGGCTTGCCGCCCTGGTCAAGCGTATCTCCCTTACGCTTGAGGCCGCTGAACAGCACTTTGCCGTTGCCATCGGTGACTTGCGTCCAGCAGTCGGCAACGAAGGTGATCTGTACGCGCCCGTCACCGGCGATCAACGCAGGCGTGGTGGGCGGCGAAATGGCGGGCGCAGCCGGTGCAGGCGCCTGTGCCGGAGCGGCTGGTGCAGGGGCTTGGGCGACAGGCGCTGCTGGAGCCGGAGTGGGTACGGTCGCAGTCGCAGCAGGTGCGCTGGCGACGTCTGGAGCCGGCTGTTCGACGGGGGCAGGCGCTTCTGGCGCGGCTTGTGATTCGGCAACCGCCTGGTCTTCCGGCTCATCCAGCGGATGAATCTGGGTGGTGCCATCGGCGCTTTCGACTTCGACGTGTTCCAGCGCGTTGCTGGTCAGGTCTTTATTGCGCTGGGAGGCCTGGTCTTGCCACCAGACGAAGCCACCGCCGATCACCGCAATCAACAGCAACAGGCTGACAATGCGCAAAATCGTGTGGGAAACCCGAGTGGGCTCTTCGATACGCCCGAGGCCATGGACGTTACTGCCCTGGGAGTCGGTGCCGGTGTACTGGTCGAACGCCTGGACCAACGCGGTCTGGTCGATGCCCAGCAATTTGGCATAGGCGCGGATATAGCCGCGGGCAAATGTGTGCCCAGGCAGCTTGTCGAACGCGCCAGCCTCCAGGTTGGCCAGGGAGGTGCTGGTCAAATTGAGCTTGAGGGCCACTTCCGCCAGCGACCAACCATTGCTTTCGCGGGCCTGACGCAAGGTCTCGCCTGGGTTGACGCGATTAGCTGCTACAACTTCCGGGTGCGCGGCTTTCATCATTGCTCCGACAGGTATTGCTGATATTCCGGCGTACCGGGATAGAGTCGTTCGAGTTGCTGGCCAAAACGTGCGGCCGTGTCGCGTTCTTCATGAACCGTCGCCAGGCGCACACCGAGCAACAGACTACGTGCATTGTGCCCGCTGAGCCGGCTGAAACGCTCGTAATAGTCGCGTGCCGGCACATAATGCCTGTCTTCGTAAGACAACTCAGCCATTTCAAGCAAAGCGCGTGGCTGGCGAGCGTTCAGGAGCAGGGCTTTTTCCAGTTGCTGGCGCGCCAGCTCGCGCTGGCCGAGGTGTACCGACGTCACCCCAAGGTTCTCGAAGACGCGCGAACGCTCAGGATAAAGGGTATCGGTACTGGCCTGCCGGAAATAAACGGCAGCCTGCTCATAACGCTTCTGCTCGAACAGGAAGCTGCCGTAGTTGTTCAGCAACCGGGCGTCGCCAGGACGGGAAGCCAGCGCCTTGGTGAAATACTGATCGGCCAACTCGGGCTCGGCCTGCGCCTTGAACACCAGCGCCAGCGCGGCATTGGCATCAGCATCGTCGGCATCCAGCTCGAGGGCCTTTTTCAAGGGCACCTTGGCCTGCTCGTTCATGCCTTGTTGCAGATAGCCCAAGCCCAGTTGCACATAGGCCGCTCGCGCCGCGTCACGGCCCTTGCCGGTTTGCAAAGGGCTGTCATGGCCCGATGAAACACAACCGGTCGCGAGACCGGTAACAAGCAACAGCAGCGCAAGGCGCAAGGGCATAGAGGTCCTCTCTCAGTTTCGATTTGCAGCGCTTTGCGGTGCATCGTCGGCGGCGCTCAAGTCACGCACGGCGATGTAACGCTCACTGCGACGGGTGCGATCCAGCACCTGCCCTACCAATTGGCCACAGGCGGCGTCGATGTCTTCACCGCGGGTCGTGCGGACGGTGACGTTGTAGCCGGCCTGGTGCAGTTGATCCTGGAAACGGCGGATGGCGTTGTTGCTCGGCCGCTCGTAGCCAGAATGGGGAAACGGGTTGAACGGAATCAGGTTGATCTTGCACGGGGTGTTCTTGAGCAGCTCGATCATCTCGACCGCGTGCTCGACCTTGTCGTTGATGTCCTTGAGCATGGTGTACTCAATGGTCAGCACACGCTTCTCGCCCAAAGTCGCCATGTAGCGCTGGCAAGATTCGAGCAGCATCTTAAGCGGATACTTCTTGTTGATCGGCACCAATTGGTTACGCAATGCGTCATTCGGTGCGTGCAGCGACAACGCCAGGGAAACGTCGATGTGCTTGGCCAGCTCATCGATCATCGGTACCACGCCGGAGGTCGACAGGGTCACACGGCGCTTGGAAATGCCGTAGCCCAGGTCGTCCATCATCAGGTGCATGGCCGCAATCACGTTGTCGAAGTTCAGCAGCGGCTCACCCATGCCCATCATCACCACGTTGGTGATGGCACGGTCGACGGTCGCCGGGACGCTGCCAAAGGATTTGTTGGCAATCCACACCTGGCCGATGACTTCGGCGGCGGTGAGGTTGCTATTGAAGCCTTGCTTGCCGGTGGAGCAGAAACTGCAGTCCAGGGCACAACCAGCCTGGGACGAAACGCATAAGGTGCCGCGCTTGCCCTGGGGAATGTACACGGTCTCGACGCAGCTGCCGGACGCCACGCGCACCACCCACTTACGGGTACCATCGGTGGAGATGTCTTCGCTGACTACTTCAGGACCACGCACCTCAGCAATTGCCTTGAGCTTGTCGCGCAAGGCCTTGCTGACGTTCGTCATGGCGTCGAAATCGTCGACGCCAAAGTGGTGAATCCACTTCATTACCTGACCGGCACGGAAACGCTTCTCCCCGATTGAGTCGAAGAATTTCTCCATTTCCGGCTGAGTCAGACCCAGCAGGTTGGTTTTAACAGTCGATGTTGTCATGGATTCACCCTCACTCTTTAAGCCGATGCTTAGCGAGCGGTTACTTCGGTAGCTGCGAAGAAGTACGAGATTTCGCGAGCAGCAGCGGCTTCGGAGTCCGAACCGTGTACAGCGTTGGCGTCGATGGATTCAGCGAAGTCAGCACGGATGGTGCCGGCAGCAGCTTCTTTAGGGTTGGTAGCGCCCATCAGCTCACGGTTCAGAGCGATAGCGTTTTCGCCTTCCAGAACCTGAACAACAACAGGACCGGAGATCATGAAGGCAACCAGGTCGCCGAAGAAGCCACGAGCGCTGTGCTCAGCGTAGAAGCCTTCAGCTTCAGCCTTGGACAGTTGCTTGAGTTTCGAAGCTACAACCTTCAGGCCGGCTTTTTCGAAACGAGTGGTGATCTCGCCGATGACGTTTTTTGCAACAGCGTCAGGCTTGATGATGGAGAAAGTACGTTGAACAGCCATGGTGTAACTCCAGAAACGGTAATTTACGAAAAATTAAACCCGCGAATTATACGCGGGTTATTGGGTATTGCCTAACTGCGTAAGGGAGGCTTCAGTCCTGTTCTTCTTTCCAGGCAGTCTGGATAGCTTCCAAAACCTTTTCACCACCGCGATCGCGCTCATCATCAAAGCCTGGCAAGGCCATGACCATGTCACGCAAAGCTACAAAGTTCAGGGAGTAGGGATCCATATCCGGGTTGCCGTCGGCCAACAGGATAGCGATCTCTTGCACATCAACCCATTTAAGACTCATGACACTTCCTTGAATCAATGCGGCGCTTCGGCCGCATGGTTGAGCGAATACTTCGGAATTTCGACAGTGATGTCTTCAGTGCCGACCTTGGCCTGACAGCTCAGGCGAGAAGTCGCTTCCAGGCCCCAGGCGCGGTCAAGGAAGTCCTCTTCCAACTCATCGGCCTCTTCCAGGCTGTTGAAGCCTTCGCGGATGATGCAGTGGCAGGTGGTGCAGGCACACACACCGCCGCAGGCGCTTTCGATCTCGATATGATTGTCGTGGGCGACTTCAAGGATGGACTTGCCGGTCTCAGCCTCCACGACCATACCATCCGGGCAATGCTCGGCGTGTGGCAGAAAAATGATCTGCGGCATCAGTTAATCCTCAAGTTCATTCAGGTTGCGGCCCGCCAGGGCGGCTTTTACCGACTGGTCCATACGACGGGCGGCAAAGGCATCGGTCACTTGCGACAGACGCTTGGTCTGCTGCTCGATGGCGTAACCATCGGTGCCTTTCATGAGTTCGGCCAGCTCCTGCATCTGCAGGTCGATGACCATGCGCTCCTCGCTATCCAACAGGCGCTCGCCGTCAGCCTCAAGGGCGCCCTGCACCGCTTCGAGCAGGCGCTGGGCGTCGACTTGCTGCTCACGCAACACACGGGCGACCTTGTCGTCGCTGGCATATTGGAACGAGTCCTTGAGCATCTTGGCGATTTCGCCGTCAGTCAGCCCGTAGGACGGCTTGACCTGGATGCTGGCTTCAACGCCTGAGGCCAACTCGCGCGCAGCCACGCTGAGCAGGCCGTCGGCGTCCACCTGGAAGGTCACGCGAATCTTCGCCGCGCCCGCCACCATGGCCGGGATACCGCGCAATTCAAAGCGCGCCAGGGAGCGGCAGTCGCTGATCAACTCGCGCTCGCCTTGCAGCACATGGATCATCATGGCCGTCTGGCCATCTTTGTACGTGGTGAAGTCCTGGGCGCGGGCGACGGGAATGGTGGTGTTGCGTGGAATCACCTTTTCCATCAGGCCGCCCATGGTTTCCAGGCCCAGGGACAACGGAATCACATCAAGCAACAGCAATTCGCCACCATCGCGCTTGTTGCCGGCCAGGGTATCGGCCTGGATCGCGGCGCCAATGGCGACGACTTGGTCCGGATCGATTTCGGTCAGCGGCTGGCGGCCAAAGGCTTCGGCGACGGCTTCACGCACGCGCGGAACACGGGTGGAACCGCCCACCATGACCACGGCACCGACGTCTTCCAGTTCGATACCGGAATCTCGCACCGCCCGGCGGCAGGCTTTCAGGCTGCGGGCGACCATGGGTTCGATCAACGCATCGAAGGCTTCGCGCGTCAGTTGGGCCGACCAGGAGCCATAGGAAACTTCAACAGTTGCAGCATCCGTCAGCGCTTCCTTGGCGGCGCAGGCGGTTTGCAGCAGGCTGCGCTGTGCACCTGGGTCCAGGTCGGCAGACAAGCCCGCACTGCTGATAATCCAGCTCGCGATGGCGTGATCAAAATCGTCACCGCCGAGGGCGCTGTCGCCGCCGGTGGCCAGCACTTCGAAGACGCCGCCGGTCAGGCGCAGGATCGAAATATCAAAAGTACCGCCGCCCAGGTCGTAAATCGCGACCAGGCCTTCAGCATGCTGATCCAGACCGTAAGCCACAGCAGCCGCAGTCGGCTCATTGAGCAGGCGCAGCACGTTCAGACCGGCTAGTTTCGCCGCGTCCTTGGTGGCTTGGCGCTGCGCGTCATCGAAATACGCCGGAACGGTGATCACCGCACCAACCAGCTCGCCGCCCAAGGTGGTTTCCGCACGTTGGCGCAGCACCTTGAGGATATCGGCTGACACTTCCACCGGGCTTTTCGGGCCTTGGACGGTGTCGATGAACGGCATATGGGATTCGCCGCCGACAAAGCGGTACGGCAGCTGGTCGCCCAATTGCTTGACGTCGGACAACCCACGGCCCATCAAGCGCTTGACCGACAGCACGGTGTTCAAGGGGTCGGTAGACGCTGCCAGCTTGGCCGACTCGCCCACTTCGATGCGGTCGGGGTGATAGCGCACCGCAGACGGCAGGATCACCTGGCCATCGGCATCGGGCAGTGGTTCGGACAGGCCGCTGCGCAAGGCGGCGACCAGGGAATTGGTGGTGCCCAGGTCAATCCCGACCGCCAGGCGACGCTGGTGCGGTTGAGGGCTTTGGCCGGGTTCGGCGATTTGCAGTAGAGCCATGGTAATCAGGTCTTATCTGTCTATCAGGCGTGCATCACGGGCAGCACTGGGTTAATCGTCGAGGCGCTCTTCTAGCTGGCGCACTTCGTAGGTGAGCTTGTCGAGAAACTGCATGCGCCGCATCAGGCGCTCGGCCTGCTCGCGCTGCGCCGCATCATCCCAACAGACTGCGAAGCTTTCGTTGAGCTCATCCTGGGCGGTTTTCAGACGCCGTTTGAAGACCGCGACGCCAGCCACATCGGCTTCGTCCTGCAACTCTTCAAGTTCTTCGCGCCACTGCATCTGCTGCATCAGGAAGTCCGGGTCATGCACGGTGACTTCCATCGGCAACTCACCGCCTTTCATCGCGAGCAAATAACGCGCGCGCTTGGGGGGGCTTTTCAGCGTCTGATAGGCTTCGTTGAGGCTGGCCGATTGCTCCAGCGCCAGGCGCTGCTCACGCTCGGAAGCGTCAGCGAAACGGTCCGGATGCACGCCACGCGCCAATTCTCGATAGCGCGTGGCAAGCTGCTCGAGGTCCAGCCGAAAGCTCGGTTGCAACTCGAATAAAGCGAAATGACAAGGAATACCCACAAGAAGCCTCAGATGTTGAAGCTTTCGCCGCAGCCACATTCACCGCGTACGTTGGGGTTGTTGAACTTGAAGCCTTCGTTCAACCCTTCCTTGACGAAATCGAGCTCGGTGCCGTCCAGGTAGGTCAGGCTTTTCGGGTCGATGATCACTTTCTCGCCGTGACTTTCGAACACCTGATCCTCTTCAACCACCTCGTCGACAAACTCCAGCACGTAGGCAAGGCCGGAACAGCCCGTGGTGCGAACACCCAGACGAATCCCCTCACCTTTACCGCGCCCATTCAGGGAGCGGCGAATGTGCTGCGCAGCCGCTTCTGTCATGCTGATAGCCATCGTTGACTCCTTACTCGTCGCCAAATACTTAGATCAAGCCTTTCTTCTGCTTGTAGTCGCGAACGGCCGCCTTGATGGCGTCTTCGGCGAGTACCGAGCAGTGAATTTTCACCGGCGGCAGGGCCAGTTCTTCGGCCAGCTGGGTGTTGCTGATGGTGACAGCCTCATCCAGGGTCTTGCCTTTCATCCATTCGGTCGCCAGGGAGCTGGAGGCGATGGCCGAACCGCAGCCGTAGGTCTTGAACTTGGCGTCTTCGATAACGCCAGCGTCGTTGACCTTGATCTGCAGGCGCATCACATCGCCGCACGCCGGAGCGCCAACCATGCCAGTGCCGACATCAGGATCTTCCGCGTTCATCTTGCCGACGTTGCGCGGGTTTTCGTAGTGGTCGATGACCTTTTCGCTGTAAGCCATGGTACTGAATCCTCACTCATCAGGGCCGCTCTGGAACCCTGTAGAAACGCCTGCGTTGACCGCCACGTTCCTACAGAGCTTGGGTGGCGGCTTCTATATTTAGTGTGCCGCCCACTCGATCTTGGAAATGTCGACACCGTCTTTGTACATGTCCCACAGCGGCGACAGAACGCGCAGCTTGTTGACGGCTTCGCAGACTTTCTGCGCGGCGTAGTCGACTTGCTCTTCGGTGGTGAAGCGGCCGAAGGTAAAGCGGATCGAGCTGTGCGCCAGTTCGTCGTTGCGGCCCAGGGCGCGCAATACATACGAAGGCTCAAGGGACGCCGAGGTGCAGGCCGAACCGGACGAAACCGCCAGGTCCTTGAGCGCCATGATCAGCGACTCGCCTTCGACGTAGTTGAAGCTCAAATTCAAGTTGTGCGGTACGCGGGCAGTCATACTGCCGTTGATGTACAGCTCTTCAAGGTTCTCGACCTGCTTGTAGAAGCGATCGCTCAGGGCCTTGATGCGCACGTTTTCGGCCGCCATGTCTTCCTTGGCGACGCGGAAGGCTTCGCCCATGCCGACGATCTGGTGTGTCGCCAGGGTGCCGGAACGCATGCCGCGCTCGTGACCACCGCCATGCATGGTCGCTTCGATACGCACCCGTGGCTTGCGGCTCACGTACAGCGCGCCGATGCCTTTAGGGCCGTAGGTCTTGTGGGCCGAGAACGACATCAGGTCGACTTTCAGCTTGGACAGGTCGATGTCGACCTTGCCGGTGGACTGAGCGGCGTCGACGTGCAGCAGAATGCCCTTGGAACGGGTCAGTTCGCCAATCGCTTCGATGTCGTTGATGGTGCCGATTTCGTTGTTCACGTGAATCACCGAAACCAGGATGGTGTCTTCACGCAGCGCGGCTTCGATCATGGCCGGGGTGACGATACCGTCGGTGGTCGGCTCGAGATAGGTAACCTCAAAACCCTCACGCTCCAGTTGGCGCATGGTGTCGAGGACAGCCTTGTGCTCAATCTTGGTGGTGATCAGGTGCTTGCCCTTGGTCGCATAGAAATGCGCCGCGCCCTTGATTGCCAGGTTGTCGGACTCGGTGGCACCGGAGGTCCAGACGATTTCACGCGGGTCTGCGCCAACCAGGTCGGCGACCTGGCGACGAGCGTTCTCGACCGCTTCCTCGGCTTTCCAGCCGAATACGTGGGAACGGGAGGCCGGGTTGCCGAAGTTTCCGTCAACCAGCAGGCATTCGCTCATTTTTTGCGCGACACGCGGATCAACCGGGGTGGTCGCTGAGTAATCAAGGTAAATCGGCAATTTCATGGACTTTCTCCTAAATCAGGCTGGCTGGCGTGCCGTTAGCTCTGCGGCTGTCACTCGACGGCGGACGCTTCGATCTTGTCCAGACGCGGCGCCTTGGTGTTGCAACGGCGCTGGTCCTGACGCTGGGCTACTTCTTGCACCTCACGGCGAGTCACAAGATCAGCCAAGCTGATACCACTCAAAAACTCATGGATCTGCAGGCTCAAATCACACCACAAGTGGTGCGTGAGGCAGGTGTCGCCGGCGTGGCAGTCACCCAGGCCCTGGCATTTGGTGGCGTCGACGGATTCGTTGACCGCATCGATCACCTGGGCTACCTGAATGCCCTGCATGTCGCGGGACAACTGATAGCCACCACCTGGCCCCCGCACGCTGGAAACCAAGTTGCTACGGCGCAATTTGGCGAACAGCTGCTCGAGGTAGGACAGGGAAATGCCTTGGCGCTCGGAGATATCGGCCAGGGACACCGGCCCAGTTTGCGCGTGCAAAGCCAGGTCGAGCATGGCAGTCACCGCGTATCGGCCTTTTGTAGTCAGTCTCATGGACAAGTACCAAGGTGTTTCAGAATGGGAGCAAGTATGCGATTCCCGAGTATTTAAGTCAACTATAAGACCTAGTACTTTAGTCAGGATTACCCGTAAAAAGGGCGCGCGAATCATAGCAGGATGGGGTGGGGAGGAACAGCGGCAGCGGACGGTCAGCAATTCCAGACACTATGAAGACCAAATGTGGGAGGGGGCTTGCCCCCGATAGCGGTGGATCAGCCAAAACTCTGGTGGCTGACACTCTGCTATCGGGAGCAAGCCCCCTCCCACAGGGTTATTGCGGCGGGTCTTAGACTTCAGCTGGCCTTGGTGGCCGCTTCACTCTTGATCTCGGCGAAGTCTTCTTCGCGCAGCTCAGGCAGGTCTTTTGCGCAGTAGCTGCTGCCCAATTCCTTCAGCGCGCCGCACATCCCGTCCAGCTTGCCGTCCACCGCTTGCAGGTGGTCAAGCAACTGGCCGATGGCGCGCGCGACCGGGTCGGGCATGTCTTCACTGACGCCGTAGGCATCGAAGCCGATCTTTTCGGCCATGGCCTTGCGCTTGGCCTCCTGCTCGTCGCCCACTTCCGGCTTGACGATGATCCGTCCAGGAATGCCCACAACCGTGGCACCGGGCGGCACTGCCTTGGTCACCACCGCATTGGAGCCCACCTTGGCACCGGCGCCTACGGTGAACGGGCCGAGTACCTTGGCACCCGCACCCACCACCACGCCGTCGCCCAGGGTCGGGTGGCGCTTGCCTTTATTCCAGGTGGTACCGCCCAAGGTGACACCCTGATAGAGCGTCACGTCATCGCCAATCTCAGCCGTCTCGCCAATCACGATGCCCATGCCATGGTCGATAAAGAAACGACGCCCGACCTTGGCACCCGGATGAATCTCGATCCCGGTCAACCAGCGCCCGAAGTTCGACACCAGCCGCGCCAGCCATTTCCAGCCCATACCCCACAAGGCGCCGGACAAACGGTGAATCCAGATCGCGTGCATGCCCGGGTAGCAGGTCAGCACTTCAAAGGCGTTGCGCGCCGCCGGGTCACGGTGGAAAACACTCTGGATATCTTCTCGCAAACGCTCGAACATTTTTAATCCTTCCGCTTAAGGAGCTCGCCACGGGCCGCTTTCTGGGTTTCCGTGAGGATGCCACGCAATATATTCATTTCCGCCCGGCTGACCGAGCTGCGCCCGTAAAGGCGACGCAGGCGCGCCATCAAGTGCCGTGGTTTTTCAGGATCGAGGAACTCGATGGCCACCAGGGTTTGCTCCAGGTGCTCATAGAAGCGTTCCAGCTCGTCCATGGTGGCGAGCTCGCCACTTTTGGTCGACGCAACCTCGTCCTTCTCCATCTTGCTTGGCTGACCGGCAGCCGCCAGCCAGGCCATGCGCACTTCATAAGTCAGCACCTGCACCGCCGCGCCGAGGTTCAGCGAACTGAACTCAGGGTCTGATGGAATGTGCACGTGGTAATGACATCGCTGCAGCTCTTCATTGGTCAGGCCGGAGTCTTCACGGCCAAATACCAACGCGATTTCTGCACCGCCCGCCGCCTCTTCCACCACTTTGGTGCCGCACTCACGCGGATCCAGCAGCGGCCAGGGAATGCGACGGTCACGGGCGCTGGTGCCGAGCACCAAGTTGCAGCCGACCAGAGCGTCTTCCAGAGTGGCGACAACCTGGGCGTTTTCCAGGAGGTCATTGGCACCGGATGCGCGGGCATCGGCCTCGTGGTGCGGAAACACACGCGGCTCGACCAGCACCAGGCGCGTCAGCCCCATGTTTTTCATGGCTCGCGCCACCCCGCCGATGTTGCCGGGATGACTGGTATTGACCAGGACGACACGAATGTTTTGCAGCAAGGGAGGCGCTCTCGGACACGGGAAAGGGGAGCAAATCTTACAGAACCGCCCAAGGTTATGCCATGAAAGCTAACGTCGTCCTTCACCTGCAGAAAGTTTCTGCTAGAATGCCCGGCTTTCTTTAACAACCTTAGGTGACACATCCATGCAGCCCATGCTGAATATCGCGCTGCGCGCCGCCCGCAGCGCCAGTGAATTGATCTTCCGCTCTATCGAGCGCCTGGATACCATCAAGGTCGACGAAAAAGACGCCAAGGATTATGTATCCGAGGTGGATCGCGCCGCCGAACAGAAAATCATCGACGCCCTGCGCAAGGCCTACCCTACCCACGGCATCCTCGGTGAAGAGACCGGCCTGCACAAAGGCAGCGGTGAAGGCGAAGACTACCTGTGGATCATCGACCCACTGGATGGCACCACCAACTTCCTGCGCGGCATCCCGCACTTTGCTGTGAGCATTGCCTGCAAATACCGTGGCCGCCTGGAACACGCCGTCGTTCTCGACCCGGTTCGCCAGGAAGAATTCACCGCCAGCCGTGGCCGTGGCGCCCAGCTCAATGGCCGTCGCCTGCGCGTGAGCGGGCGCACCAGCCTGGATGGCGCCTTGCTGGGAACTGGCTTCCCGTTCCGTGACGATCAAATGGACAACCTGGAAAACTACCTGGGCATGTTCCGCGCCCTGGTTGGCCAGACCGCGGGTATCCGTCGCGCTGGCGCAGCGAGCCTGGACCTGGCTTACGTTGCCGCTGGTCGTTTTGATGCGTTCTGGGAGTCGGGCCTGTCGGAGTGGGACATGGCGGCGGGCGCCCTGTTGATCCAGGAAGCGGGCGGTTTGGTGAGCGACTTCACCGGCGGTCATGACTTCCTGGAGAAAGGCCATGTGGTTGCCGGCAACACCAAATGCTTCAAGGCAGTGCTGACGGCGATCCAGCCGCACCTGCCGGCTTCGCTGAAGCGTTAAGCGAGCGGGCACAAAAAAGCACCTCGCGGGGTGCTTTTTTTATGCCTGGGATTTGAGCCAGGTCCATGTATCAGCAGCAACACTTAACAAGTGTGGGAGGGGGCTTGCCCCCGATTGCAGTATGTCAGTCAGAATATCTGGTACTGATCCACCGCTATCGGGAGCAAGCCCCCTCCCACATTATGAAGCTCACAAGCTTTGAGGCCTGCGTCCGACTCAGATTACTGCTGGTTCTGACCGAGGATCAGACGCCCTTCCTTGTCCACTGGAATCTGACCACCTGGATCACGCTCCATACGCACGGTACCTTCCTTGCCGTCCAGGTTGTAACGCACGTCGTAGCCAACCACCTTGTCACTGATGTCGTTCACGGTATTACAACGCGTCTGGGTCGTCGTGTAGGTATCGCGGTTCTGCATGCCTTCCTGAACCTTGTTACCGGCATAACCACCACCGACCGCACCCGCTACGGTGGCGAGCTTCTTGCCGTTACCGCCACCGATCTGATTACCCAACAGTCCACCAGCAAGGGCGCCGACCACGGTACCGGCGATTTGATGCTGATCCTGCACCGGACGCTGCCGGGTCACTGTGACGTCCTTGCAGACCTCACGCGGGGTTTTAATCTGGGTTTTTACCGGCTGCACCGCCAGCACTTGCGCATACTCAGGGCCGCTTTTTACCAGGCTGTAGGTGGCAACAGCACCCCCGGCAGTCACACCGACAGCACCCAATACCGCACCAACCAGCAACGACTTGTTCACGTTGAACCTCCTGACCATCACAAACGGACCGAAAGATCCGCGCTATACCCAGCCTTGGAGCCAAAAAAAAGGCGCGAGTTCAATCTCGCGCCTTTCTTGTAACCGCTGATCAACAAACGCCCATCAAGGACGGTCGTCGACCTCCTTGCCAGTGCTGGCCGGAGGGATCAGGTCTTCGCTGTTCAGGTTTAGCCAGATCAGCACCACGTTGGCGATGTAGATCGACGAGTAGGTACCGGCCAAAACACCAATGAACAGTGCCAGGGAGAAGCCCCACAGGTTGTCGCCCCCGAAGATCATCAATGCCGCGATCGCCAGCAAGGTGGAGATCGACGTGGCCATGGTCCGCAGCAGCGTCTGGGTGGTGGAGATGTTGATGTTCTCGATCAGCGTCGCCTTGCGCAGTACGCGAAAGTTCTCGCGAACCCGGTCGAATACCACGATGGTGTCGTTGAGCGAGTAACCAATGATCGCCAGCACCGCCGCCAACACCGTCAGGTCGAACGTGATCTGGAAGTAGGCCAGGATGCCCACGGTCACGATCACGTCGTGGATCAGCGACACAATGGCGCCGACACCGAACTTCCACTGAAAGCGGAACGCCAGGTAGATCATGATGCCGACCAGCGCCATCAGCATGCCGAGGCCGCCCTGGTCGCGCAGCTCTTCACCCACTTGCGGGCCGACGAACTCGACGCGCTTGACCGATGCCGGGTTGTCGCCACCGACCTTCTGCAAGGCCTCGGCTACCTGGTGACCCAGTTGCGGGTCTTCGCCAGGCATGCGCACCAGCAGGTCGGTAGTGGCGCCAAAACTCTGCACCACCGCCTCGTGATAGCCGGCCTTGACCAGCTCGTTGCGCACCAGGGTGACGTCGGCCGGCTTCTCGTAGGTCAGCTCGATGAGCGTACCGCCGGTGAAGTCCAGGCCGTAGTTCAGGCCCTTATGGAACCAGCTGAACAAGGCCAGAACGGTAAGGAGCACAGTGGCGCCGAACGCAATGTTGCGAACGCCCATGAAGTTGATTGTACGTAACATGGCAGCCCCTTAAATCCACAACTTCTTGAAGTCACGTCCGCCAAAGATCAGGTTGACCATTGCGCGGGTCACCATGATGGCCGTGAACATCGAGGTAAAGATACCGAGGGACATGGTCACCGCAAAACCTTTGACTGGGCCTGTGCCCATGGCAAAGAGAATCCCGCCGACCAGCAAAGTGGTCAGGTTGGAGTCGAGAATCGCGGTAAATGCCCGGCCGAAGCCTTCGTTGATTGCACGCTGTACGGTCATGCCGGCAGCGATCTCTTCACGAATCCGCGAGAAGATCAGCACGTTGGCGTCCACCGCCATACCCATGGTCAATACGATACCGGCGATACCCGGCAGGGTCAGCGTAGCGCCCAGCAGCGACATCAGCGCCAGCAGCATCACCATGTTGCCCGCCAGGGCTACGGTGGCGATGATGCCGAAGAAGCGATAGATGGCGATGATGAACAAGGACACGAACAGCATGCCCCACAGTGCCGCATCGACACCCTTGGTGATGTTGTCGGCACCCAGGCTCGGGCCGATGGTGCGTTCTTCAGCGAAGTACATCGGCGCGGCCAGGCCACCGGCACGCAGCAGCAGCGCCAGTTCGGAGGACTCGCCCTGGCCGTTCAGGCCAGTGATGCGGAATTGCGCACCCAGCGGCGACTGAATGGTCGCCAGGCTGATGATCTTCTTCTCTTCCTTGAAGGTCTGCACCGGCACGTCTTTCTCGACGCCGTTGACCATCTGCTTGGTGTAGGTGGTAACAGGGCGCTGCTCGATGAAGATCACCGCCATGCTGCGACCGACGTTGCTGCGCGTGGCGCGACTCATCAGTTCGCCGCCGTGACCATCCAGGCGGATGTTCACTTCAGGGGTGCCGTGCTGCGAATCGAAACCAGCCTTGGCGTCAGTGACCTGGTCACCGGTGATGATCAAGCCACGCTCGATCAGCGCCGGAGGACGGTTACCTTCACGGAATTCGAATTCTTCAGACGTCGCGCGCGAAGCACCCGGCTCAGCCGCGAGGCGGAATTCCAGGTTGGCGGTTTTACCCAGGATACGCTTGGCTTCAGCGGTATCCTGCACGCCCGGCAATTCAACCACGATGCGATTGGCGCCCTGGCGCTGCACGATCGGCTCGGCCACACCCAGCTCGTTGACGCGGTTACGCACCGTGGTCAAGTTCTGCTTGATGGAGTATTCGCGGATTTCCGCGATCTTGACCGGGCTCATCGCCAGACGCAGCACCGCCTGACCATTCAAGTCGGCTGGCACGATGTCGAAATCGTTGAAGTTCTTGCGGATCAGCGCACGGGCCTGTTCGCGGGATGCTTCGTCAGCAAAGCCCAACTGAATGGCGCCATTGAGCTGCGGCAGGCTGCGATAACGCAGCTTCTCTTTGCGCAGCAGGCTCTTCACGTCGCCTTCATAGACTTTCAGGCGTGCGTCGAGGGCTTTGTCCATGTCGACTTCCAGCAGGAAGTGCACACCACCGGACAAGTCCAGACCCAGCTTCATCGGGTGCGCGCCAATGCTGCGCAACCATTGTGGCGTGGTCTGTGCCAGGTTGAGTGCGACAACATAGTCATCACCCATGACCTTGCGCACGACGTCTTTAGCCGGCAATTGGTCTTCTTGCTTGGTCAGGCGCAACAAGCCGCCCTTCGCACCAGCCGCCAATGTTGCCGCTTTAACCTGGATGCCCGCGTCGTTGAGCGCTTTGCTCGCGCGTTCCAGATCAGCCTGGTTGACCTGCAACGAAGTGCTGGCGCCAGAGATCTGGATCGCCGGGTCATCAGGATAGAGATTGGGAGCGGAATAAATAAAACCGACCGCCAGCACCGCCAGGATCAGTACGTATTTCCACAGAGGGTATTTGTTCAGCATCACGCCGCCCGCTTATAACGCGGGGCGCCTTGCGCGCCCCGTCGATTGGTAAAGGTTGTTACTTAGATCGCTTTGAGCGTGCCTTTAGGCAGCGTGGCGGCGATGGCGCCCTTCTGGAACTTCATTTCCACGGTGTCGGAGACTTCCAGTACCACGAAAGCATCGGAAACCTTGGTGATCTTGCCGGCGATGCCGCCAGTGGTCACGACTTCGTCGCCTTTCTGCAGGCTGCCCAGCAGGTTTTTCTGCTCTTTGGCGCGCTTGGCCTGTGGACGCCAGATCATCAGGTAGAAGATGACCAGGAAGCCGACCAGGAAAATCCACTCGAAACCACCGCCCATCGGGCCGGCAGCGGCAGGCGCAGCGGCGTCAGCCATGGCGTTAGAGATAAAAAAGCTCATTTAGCACTCCAGTTGCAAATAGTGAATCTTAGGGTCGGGAAACTCAGTCCAAGGGCGGCACAGGGAGCCCGCGCTTGGCATAGAAGGCATCGACGAAGGCGGCCAATGTACCCTGTTGAATAGCCTCGCGCAAACCAGCCATCAGGACTTGGTAATGACGCAAATTGTGGATGGTATTCAACATGCTACCCAGCATTTCCCCGCACTTGTCCAGATGGTGCAGATAAGCACGGGAGAAGTTCTGGCAGGTGTAGCAGTCACAGGTGGGATCCAGCGGCGAATCATCATGGCGATGGAACGCGTTACGGATCTTCAGCACGCCTGTATCGATGAACAGATGCCCATTGCGGGCATTACGGGTTGGCATCACGCAATCGAACATGTCCACACCGCGGCGCACACCCTCTACGAGATCTTCCGGTTTGCCAACGCCCATAAGGTAACGAGGTTTGTCAGCCGGCATCAGGCCCGGCAGGTAATCCAGCACCTTGATCATTTCATGCTTGGGCTCGCCCACCGACAATCCGCCGATGGCCAGGCCGTCAAAGCCGATCTTGTCGAGGCCTTCCAGCGAGCGCTTGCGCAGGCTTTCATGCATGCCGCCCTGGACGATACCGAACAACGCCGCGGTGTTATCGCCATGGGCATTCTTCGAACGCTGCGCCCAGCGCAACGACAGCTCCATGGAAATACGCGCGACGTCTTCGTCAGCCGGGTACGGCGTGCACTCGTCAAAAATCATCACGATGTCGGAGCCCAGGTCGCGCTGCACCTGCATCGATTCTTCCGGGCCCATGAACACCTTGGAACCGTCCACCGGCGAGGCGAAGGTCACGCCCTCTTCCTTGATCTTGCGCATGGCGCCCAGGCTGAACACCTGGAAACCACCGGAGTCGGTGAGGATCGGGCCCTGCCACTTCATGAAGTCATGCAGGTCGCCATGCTTCTTGATCACTTCCGTGCCCGGGCGCAGCCACAGGTGAAAGGTGTTGCCGAGGATGATCTCGGCGCCAGTGGCAACGATGTCACGGGGCAGCATGCCCTTGACGGTGCCGTAGGTGCCGACCGGCATGAACGCCGGGGTCTCCACGGTGCCGCGCGGGAAAGTCACGCGACCACGACGAGCTTTACCGTCGGTGGCCAATAATTCAAACGACATACGACTCATAAGTTGTCCTCAGGGCCGCGCGGCGCCGGGTTGCGGGTGATAAACATCGCATCACCGTAGCTAAAAAAGCGGTACTCGTTGGCGATGGCCGCTTGATAAGCCGCCATGGTTTCCGGGTAACCGGCAAAGGCCGACACCAGCATCAACAGCGTGGATTCCGGCAAATGGAAATTGGTGACCAGGCAATCGACCACATGGAACGGCCGGCCCGGGTAAATAAAGATATCGGTGTCGCCACTGAACGGCTTGAGCACACCATCGCGCGCCGCACTCTCCAGCGAGCGCACGCTGGTGGTGCCCACGGCCACCACCCGTCCGCCGCGCGCCTTGCACGCGTTAACCGCATCCACGACGTCCTGGCTGACTTCCAGCCACTCGCTGTGCATATGGTGGTCTTCGATGTTCTCCACACGCACCGGCTGAAACGTCCCGGCCCCCACGTGCAGGGTCACATAGGCGCTTTCGACGCCCTTGGCGGCAATCGCATCCAGCAGCGGCTGATCGAAATGCAACCCGGCCGTCGGCGCCGCCACCGCACCGAGGCGCTGGGAGTACACCGTCTGATAGCGCTCGCGGTCCGCGTCTTCGTCGGGGCGGTCTATATAAGGAGGCAACGGCATATGGCCGACGCGTTCCAGCAGCGGCAACACCTCTTCGGCAAACCTGAGCTCGAACAGCGCATCGTGGCGCGCGACCATCTCGGCCTCGCCACCGCCATCGATCAAGATGACCGAGCCCGGTTTCGGCGACTTGCTGGAGCGTACATGGGCCAGCACGCGATGGCTGTCCAGCACCCGCTCCACCAGAATTTCCAGCTTGCCGCCGGAGGCTTTCTGGCCAAACAGCCGCGCCGGAATCACCCGGGTATTGTTGAACACCATCAAATCGCCCGGGCGCAAATGCTCAAGCAAATCAGTGAATTGACGGTGTGCGAGGGCACCGCTCGGCCCGTCCAGGGTCAGCAGTCGACTGGCGCGACGCTCG
This sequence comes from Pseudomonas sp. R4-34-07, assembly GCF_003852375.1. Taxonomy (NCBI): domain Bacteria; kingdom Pseudomonadati; phylum Pseudomonadota; class Gammaproteobacteria; order Pseudomonadales; family Pseudomonadaceae; genus Pseudomonas; species Pseudomonas sp. R4-34-07. The sequence continues at coordinate 4,816,124 of NZ_CP027760.1, forward strand.
GCCAACGGGTGGCGAGCGATCAGCGAATCAGGGAGCTCAAAAGTAAAGTCAGCAACGCGCATGATGGGGTTCGTCTAGCAGGGCCGGGAAGTCTAGCGGAAATAGTGAAAATTGACCATGAAACGTGATTGACCAACGGTAATCTCATCTCTATACTTCGCCGCCATTGAGCCCTGATGGCGGAATTGGTAGACGCGGCGGATTCAAAATCCGTTTTCGAAAGGAGTGGGAGTTCGAGTCTCCCTCGGGGCACCATCTTAAAAAAAGACCTTGAAATTCAAGGTCTTTTTTTTCGTCTGTAGAAAAGTGGGTGGCCGGCTGATTCATCGCTCACCGCCCACTCCGAGCCTGAAACAGTCCAAATGTGGGAGCTGGCTTGCCTGCGAAAACGCCAGCCCACACACCCTCAAACCACCCGCCTAAACACCCACCGAATCCCCCTCCTCCGTCACCCCATTCGGCAACATCCCATTAGCCAAATCATCCACCACCGCCTTCGCCATCTCGCCCAAATAATGCGCGGCCCAGGCGTAGCGATCGGCGCTTTTGTCCATGGCTGCATCCAATGCCAGCATTTTTGAACAGTGGAGAAGCTCGGAGGCATGCTCCAGGGCATCACGGATGGGCACGCCAGAATTGACGCGGAATAGCCGGTGGAGGCTGGGCTGTTTGCCGCAGGTGGAAAAGGTGATGACGCCGAGGGTTTTGTTGAGGGGTGGGTTGATCATTGGGCACCTCCGATCTGAGCGGCGGTGTCGATTGCGGTACTGCCAGGGTACGACCTATCAGAAACGCTCATTGCTTAAGCTCCTAATGTAGTGAGCTGCCACGTTCGTTTCTCATGCGAATGGGTGGCAGCTATGCGCGGGTTGAGAAACCGGGACAATAGGAACCCGGCAGACCCGAAGGCCTCCCACGCATAGCCGCCATTACACAGACATGCGAGCACAAAAAAGCGCCAACAGTCTAATGGATGGTGGCGTCTATGCGCCTATTGTTTCTCGGATTCTCAAGTCCGGTCGCTGGGTTGGAAGCGACGGAGGGAAGGTAGCGCAGGAGTGATTTGGGTTGGAAGCCCGTATCTGTGGCGAAAAGTTTCCGGCAAGTAACCTGGTGTTTGCGAGCGTCGGCAAGGGGAAATCGAAGTCAAGCCGCGATACTCCCCACCAAAACCATCGCACCCACCTTTACACGCCTAATATCGAACTTAAGCGCTGAAGCTTTTTTCACACCACCGCCGCCTAGAATGGTATGTCTTCCTCTTCCTCACCATCAATTCCCATATCACAAAGAATTTCATCGATTGCTGCATTTACACCCATTGCAATTCGCCGAGCCTCAGAGTAAATATTACTCATAACGCCGAACGCACTCGGCATACTATTCTTGATAGTTACATCCGACACACTTTCCACAACATCGCCAATATCATTAATTATGGTCAACCATATATCATCCCCTCCAGCCGCCTCCTTAATACTAATTCTAATAGAATAATTTGGATATGAAACCTGAAAAACCCCTTCGCGATCTGTAGCCTCCCAAGCAACCTTACCTGCTAGAGTCTGCTTGCGAAGCCCTCTAATAAGTTTAACAACTTTTTCATCCGCCATTTAAACCTCCACTCCCAATATCATTTCGAACCCTAACGAAAACCGTCTGGAGCGCATCATAGTCTTTTGAAATTGACCGAGTTAATCTGTCACGCTCTACAGGCACTTTTTTTACGAGATAATCTATAACCGCCTTTTCCATGGAAGATGATCTAGTGATTGCAGACTGAAGAACTATTAAATCATCATTAGTTAAAAAAGGACTACCTGCACGTATAGCTATCAGATGACTCCTCAAACTATTACATCTTTCAGGCAGATAATACATATTATCAGACAAATACATCCTTCTTATTTCATCCATCACAGCCAACGCCGTCGCGAAAGACTCTACTGTTTCGCTGCGCTTTATATCAATATGGATACTTGCAACAGTTGCAGCAGCTAATTCCGATGCGGTTTTGGATTTAGCAGCAGCCCGATAGGTAATGGAAAAACCAACAAAAGAAATTAACAACCCGAGAAGTCCAGCATAATCTCCGATGCGGTAAATTTCGAGAAAGTGGTTGAAGCTGTCAAACATCATGGCCTTCCTATGGCTGACCCGCACCTATTTCACCCATGATGCCACTTTGCCCCATAGGTGCCTAGTGATCTTTGTCCGCTTTCACGCCGCCAATGCGCTAAGTTTTTATAGCTTAAAATTTGTTCAGTCGGTCAAGAGCACGGCCATAGTGGTGGCCCTACGCCCCACCAGCTACCCTAACTATCCAACACCATCAGTCATGGACCCAATTTAAATGCAGCCACCTAAGAAATACTCAGTTGTTTTGGTAGATTTGGATGGTGGGCACACGCTCTATCCGATGAAAGAATGGTGCCGTCAGAACCCAAATGAAGCACCACCTTTCGATCCAAGTACAAACTCTCAGCAACTTCGTCGTGCATTCACTCGCATGGGCTGGGTCACTGAGGAAACTGAAACACAGGTTCTGGTCCTGCATCCCGGCACACCTAAAACCGCTATCCAAGCCATCGAAGACGAAGACCTGGCTCTTGAAGACCAAGACACGCCCGACTCAGACCGAGAGACGGTTTTTGAACTGGAATGGCAGCTACGCGACTTCATATCTCACAACATCGAATCACTGAAACTGGAAGGCAACCCCCTTCGCCTTTACGTCGATTCTCAAGGTCGTGATGGAGTTGAATACCCTACGGGCGTCGGTCCAATCGACATTCTCGCACTGGATTCAGATGATTCGTTCGTGATCTTCGAACTGAAACGCGGACGTGTGGCAGACCGTGCTATCGGTCAGATCAGCCGCTACATGGGCTGGATCAAGAAGAACCTTGCGCAAGGGAAGATAGTGAAGGGCATCATCGTCGCGAAATCCATCAGCTCAAACCTACGTCACGCCATCGTGGCGATGCCTAACGTCTCGCTTTTTGAGTATGAAGTAGCGTTCAGCCTGAACCAAATCTTTGAAGCAGATGGACCAGGGTCGAAGCGTGAGTAGCTTTAACCGCTTTCCCTAGCTCGACGTACGTCATCACAGGCATCTACCAACTATTTTGAACCGCCTCGAAGGCCTACGGGATTCAAGCGAATCGTTGGCAATTGCAGCCCACTACTCACCAGAGCCACCCCATGCTGATTCAACTTCTAACGAGCCTCCTACCCTCTCTCACAATCCCAAACACGAAGGTGCATCTCGCCCAGCACGACGGACTTGAACATCCAATGGACGTGTACTTAGCGGGAGATTTTGACGAGTGGCAATCGTGGCAGTCCCGACGCAATTTTGATTGTGAGTATGTAATTGGTCTGGTCGAGTTGCCGGGCACGAAGAAATGGCTCCTGGCAGGCGTGTACGACTCTTTGAAGCTGAATGACACGAAGGGCGAAAAGGAGAACCGGGACTTCGTTTACGACTACCGCCGTGTGCCTGAGTTTGCCGAACTGGAAGGACGTTTGATCCTCGACTACACAAAGCCCCGAGGCAATTACCTTTGGCTGGAAACCTGCCTCAAAAGCATGGTCGTGTCCTCCCTTCTGGAAAAACCAATGACTGTCGGCAGGTTCCCGGGTTTCAAGGAAGTGGACGTGTCCCACGCTGAGCTGAAAATCATAGTCAACCAAGCCTTGGAATCCTGGCAAACAGCCCTGTCCAGCGTGGCGGGCGTCTACCTGATCTCTGACCGCACGAAGGGTGAAGAACAACTTTATGTTGGCTCGGCGACCGGCACGGGCGGTCTTTGGGATCGATGGTCGAATTACGCCAATAGCGGGCATGGTGGAAACGTTCGAATCAGAGATCTACATACGAAGCGTGGAAAGGATTTCGCGGAAAATTTCAGATTCAGCATCCTTGAAATCGCAGACAAGCACACCGGCAAAGAAGAAATGATGCTGAAGGAGGTCCACTGGAAACGCCGCCTGCTGACTCACGATAGCGGGTTGAACGGAAACTGAAATCTAGGGAAAAATAGTCTTTCCCCTTCCGTTCATACTTTTGTGCAACGCCACACCCCTGCACACCAGCATCGCTACACTGCCCCTCCACACCTCACGAATGGATTCGAAATTGCGCCGGTTTGCCCTTCCATTGCTTGCGTTGCTCCTTGGCTTCCTGGCCTATCTCATAATCACGTTCGCTATCACCGTATGGCGCAGTCCGCAAAGCGTCACGCTGCTGATTGGTGCTTTCTACGACGAAGGCATCGTGGTCAATAAAAACCCGGTCAAGGCTGCAGAGTGGTATTTGCGCGCCGCTGAAAACGGCGAGGCTGTCGCTGAGTATAAAACCGGCATTTTCACTTACTACGGGCGTGGCGTAGCGGTAAATCATTCCAAGGGCCTGGAGTGGATCACTCGGTCGGCTGAGCATGGAAACCCGGATGCGCAGTATTTCCTGGGTATTTCCAATATTGCGGGCGAGGATCAACCCAGGAGTTTTGCCCAGGCAGCCATGTGGTTTCAGAAAGCCGCCGAACAAGGACATGCCAGAGCGCAAGGAGACCTCTCCAGGCTTTATTACCGAGGTGATGGCGTTGAGGTCAGCGATCAGCAGGCGTTCGCATGGGCAAGTAAGGGCAGTGCTCAAGGAGATGCCGAGTCACTCATACAACTGGCAACGCTTTACGCGCATGGCAGAGGCGTACCCGTTGATCTTGAGGGCTCGGTCAAGCTACTTGCCCAAGCAGCCGAGACCGGCAATGCCAAGGCTTACGAAATGATGGGCGCCGCGACGCTCAGTGGCAGCGGCACGCCCAAGGATGTGCCCGCCGCAGTGCAGTGGTTTACCCGTGCTGCCGAGCAAGGCCGGGCCGATGCGCAGTTCATTCTCGGCTTTCTCTATAGCAGGGGTGATGAAATACCGGTCGACTACCCGACAGGTAATCGGTGGCTGCTCAAAGCTGCGGCGCAGGGACACGCATTTGCAACCGCGATCCTCGCTGTGCAGATGGACACCGGCCGAGGTTTTGAACCTAACAAGCTCAAGGCGTGCGGGCTTTTACGCGTAGCGTTGAGACGTAAGCTGCCTAAAAATGAAGATGAAATGCGCAGCCAGCTTGAGCGCGAAGAAAAAGCCCTATCGCCAAGCCAGTTGGACGAGGTTTCGGCGCTGGAAAACCTCTATTCAACTCCGGAAGGGCTTGAAGGACTGATGGCAGATATAACGAGCGGGCAGTAAGCAGGCCAAAGCGAAAATAGCGTTCATAAGAACAAAGGGGACAAATTTATTTCTTAGAAAAATAAATTCGTCCCCTTCTCGGGTTTCGATTGCGTCCAACAGTCTTTCGACGAAGTAACATAGGAAATCATGGCATTCACTTTTACCTGCGTTGTGTCCCTGCTTTTTTGGACTGTTGTTTCATTAATCACAGGAGCTGAGGAGCCTTGGGACCTGGCCAGTTATTGGACCATCATCTATCCCGCCGCGCTTGCGTTGTCAGCGCTTCTTGGAGCCGTGCTAAAAAGCGCCCAGTGGTCCGCAGGCGCCGTCGTAATGCTTGCTCAGATCCCGGTGATTTTGGTTACTTCTGGTGCTTCCCCGTTGCTGGGTGTCGGTATCCTGTATGCGGCTGTTCTCTCAATTCCGGCGATAACGCTATCTTGGCTCGCCGGCAAAGTGCGGCAGGCCTACACCACGCCATAAGGCCCTGGTGGTTCTTTCTTAAAAATTAGACGGTTGGAAAATAGTCGCTGAAGCTATGAACCCAGCGCCCTCACTCAGGCTTGGCGTCAGGCACCCACAATGTGCACGATGTTGCGGCCTGGGCGATCAGCCAGTCATGATCACGTTTGGCGAAGGGCCGTGGCATCCCGGCAGAGACCCGAAGTGCCATTCTGTGGGCACCCGTGACTTCGCTTTCACTCGGGGTCGCCTCCCCCAGTTTTGTATTGTTTTTGAGCCCGCCAATGGCTCCATGCAGTGCGAGCGCCTGTTTGTAGGTGTCGGCACTCTCTTCAACGATAGATACCGCGATAAAAGCGGCATTTGAGCAGCGATCCATCTTTTCCCACTGCTTCAGTTGCGCTTCTGTGCCGAGGGCGGCCGCTGATGACAACAAGACCATAAAGCCAACTAAACAACGCATTGTTTGCCTCCTTTCAAATAACTGACCGCTGTAATACCTCATCAAAAGCTGGCGAGCAATATGGGCAAGACTTACTCCACGTATCCAATAAGCCTCTAACAACTGCCAAACGCTTCACAACAAGGGGTCTTTTTTTTCACGCGCAGAACAGTGATCATCGCCCTCCCCTAAAGCCCCAGGAACAGAGACCATGGAATTGACGCTGGAAGCGGTTGCGCTTTTTGCACTGAAGCTGGTGCATGAGACAGACGGCGGCAGTCCGGTTTTGCGAGATGATCTGGTGATGCAAGCGTATGACCGCGAGGTGTTTGGGTTGTTGGTGCGCCAGGGGGATGTGGGGACAATTCAGCTCAAAATTGATGAGTGCATCAGGCAGGCGCTGACAGCACTGGGTGGAACCGATACGGTAATGGGGCGCGAACTGCAACGACTGGCAACCGCCGTACACAATACGGACCAGCTCGACGCACTGGTCGCACCGCTAACCACCCTCAAGGACTACCTGAAAGACATCCAGTGAATCGGTGATCAGCATTCCGGCGAGATACACCATCAACACCGCCACCCCCGCATCCAGCCAGCGCCACACCACCCGCGTTCGAAACAACCTCGTCAAGCGCTGGCAGCCAAGCGCCAACACTACAAACCACAGTAGCGACGCGGTCATCGCCCCCGTCGCAAAGAGTGCTTGCTGGCCTGCCGGTTTAGCGGCACCGATCGAGCCGATCAGCACGACGGTATCGAGCCACGCGTAGGGGTTGGCAAAACCCAGCACCATTGCCGCACGCAACAGCCCTCGTTGCGAATGGCCGACCTGGGTGTCCGGCATGGACTGGTCACGCAGGCAAGCCAGCAAGCGCTGGCCACCGAACCACAGCAAATAGGCCGCGCCGGAAAGTAGCAACAGCGCTACCAGCTTGGGACGGCTGTCCAATAGCGAACCCAAACCTGTAATGCCCACGGCGATCAACAGCATATCGGAGACTACGCAGACGGCGACCACTCCCCAGATGGGGCCACGGCTGACACCTTGGCGGATGACCAAGGTGTCTTTCGGGCCTGGGGCTGCGAACAGACCGATGCCCAGGAGCAAGCCTTCGAGGTAGAGCGCACTGAAGTAGGGAGCCATAAAGTATCCGTGCCCATGGGCACATTTAGAGGAGCTGAATAGGCTGGTTACCAAACCGGATGTGACGGGCGTTTACGGCGCCACTCATGTCAATTGCCTGCCTGCGGAAAAAACTGGTTAGCACATGCCCTGGGCTCGGGTTCGCAAAGTAGATCAACGAGCTTCTGGCTATCGGCCTCTGAGGCGCGAGAACCGCGTGATAAGCCGCAGGAATTGCATGGTCAGACAGCTCAGTCAGCAGAGACCCTGCTAGCACCGCAATCTCATTTTCCAAAAGACGCACAGGTTCAAGCGAGCCCCCTTTCACCAAAACCAGCCCTTCGCGGGTAGGTTTGATAAAAGACAACATATGACCGTCTTCATGAGGATCTTGGGCGAATCGACGCTCAATATTTACAGCCTGAGCACCGTAGACACATAACTGCACGTAGGAAGCCAAGCGAAATGGGGCAAGTGGGGCTACTCCAAACTCGTCGCAGATGCCGTCCATTAACTCCTGCGCCAACGTGCTGATCTGTTGTTCAAAGATATCCACCGCCGCGAAAAAACCACTTCGGGCGAATTCAAAACCTATTCGTTTGGACGCATGCGCAGGCCAGTAACAGAATCGCTCACAGAGGTCAGGCTGGTCGTCAATACCTGAATACTCAGCACCAAATGGGAAAAAACCGTCTGTGTCCTGACTGAACGAAAATTCTGCCTTGGTTGCTTGGGAGATTGACGAGTATCCATCAACAATTTGTTTGTAGTTTCCCAGCATGACTTCAGGTATTTGCAAGATACCGAAGCCTGATCGAACAATGGATTCACAGCATTTTTTTATTTGAGTCATAGCTATATCCAAAGATAGATGTAAAGGAATGCAACACACACTAGGTTCGCAAGCATGTGAGAAACCGCGACACTGGATATAGCCAACCAAAAATAGGGACCTATCCATGTCCTTCACAACGTCGCCAACTGGGAGTGAGTGTGCATTGCTCATTACACGTAGCGGCGAGCAGGTTGTTCTTTTTGACGAACAAGGTGAGCAGCCTCGCCGAGGACTGGGGATCACAACCGAATATGAGTATCAAGACACGCGACACCCTCCGAGCCCTGGTCGTACGGCGCAGCCGGGAACTGGGTAAGTCCATGACAACCCTGGCCAAGGAGGCCGGCATTTCCCGGACCTACCTATACGGGCTGGCAGGCGGCGCCTCACAAGATCCCTCGGTACGCACATTAATCAAGCTGGCCAAAGTGCTGCAGGTTTCCCCGCTGTTGCTGTTTCGTTACTTCGCCGACTTGGCGGGCGCTCCGGTTGACTCCAACTCAATGGCTACCACCAACCGGGCTGTAGGCCTGCGTGATTCAAGCGACATCGCCGTCTTCAACGCAGACGTCACCACGCCCGACCAGACCGTCGTGCTGCCTGGCGAAATTTTTCAGAAAACATGGGAGATCCAGAACCTCGGCACACGCCCGTGGCGGGGTCGAAAACTGGTACGCGTTGACGGTGAATATGTCATAGCCCGACGCACCGCCACGGGCGCGCCATTGGAAGTCGTGATGGACACGCATCTGCGCAGCCTTAACAACGAAACCTCTATCGCCGATACACTGCCCGGCCAACCGGTGCATATCACCGTAGAGTTCGCCGCCCCCAAGGAGACCTGTACGGTCACTTCCATCTGGCGGATCGAGGATGAACATGGGCAACCGTGCTACGGTCCTGAGTTCATTTTGCATGTGATCGTAAACGTGATGGCGCGCTGATCTACTTGCGCCCTTCCACCGCCATACGCACCGCCAACCCCATCAACACCATCCCCATCAACCAGCGCTGCACCACCTGCCATCCCGGCCGTGTAACGAAAAACACTGCGATAGACCCCGCCAGCGTGGCAATCACCGCATTCACGCTCACGCTGATGAGAATCTGCGTGAAGCCCAACACCAGGGATTGCATCAGCACACTGCCGTGGCCGTTCGGGTCGATGAACTGCGGCAGCAACGACAGGTACATCACCGCCACCTTGGGGTTCAGCAGGTTGGTCACCAGGCCCATGGTGAATAGTTTGCGCGGGCTGTCCTGGGGCAGGCGCTGCACCTGGAACGGCGAGCGGGCACCCGGTTTGATCGCCTGCCAGGCCAGATAAGCCAGGTACAGCGCCCCGCCAAACCGCAGGGCGTCGTACGCAAAGGGCACCGCCATCACCAGCGCCGTAATGCCCAAGGCCGCGCACAGCATATAAACCAAAAAGCCCAACGCAACGCCGCCCAGGGAAATAAACCCGGCGGTGCGCCCCTGGCAAATCGAGCGCGAAATGAGGTAAATCATGTTCGGACCGGGCGTCAGCACCATGCCGAGTGATATCAGCGCATAGGCAAGCCAACTGGACAGTTCAGGCATGGTCAGGCTCCCGAAATATTTGGTCAACGTTGTAGGGTTGGACGCCATGGTAGGGCGTTCAAAATGCGCGCGTCAGATACAGATTCGTGATCAAAACGTCATACACCGTCCACACCATTCACCCAGGGGCAGGCACATGATTGACTTCAATAACAAAGGCTTCTTCAAGCTCAAACAAAACAACGAGTACGCCGAACGCGTGGCTTCATTGCTGCTGGATGGCGAAGAGGTAGTGGACGCGTACAAGGCCATGCGCGACGGCGTGGTGTTCACCACCAAGCGCATCATCGCGGTGAACGTACAGGGGATTACCGGCAGCAAGAAGGATTTCACGTCGCTGCCGTATAAGAACATCGTGGCGTATTCGGTGGAAACGTCGGGGACGTTTGATCTGGATTCGGAGTTGGAGATTTACTTTTCGTCGCTGGGGAAGGTGAAGTTCGAGTTCACCGGCAAGACGTCGATTGTGGAAATTTCACGGTTGATTTCCAAGCACTTGCTTATTTGATCTGCGGGCGAAAAAGACCCTGGCTTCCCAAGGTCTTTTTTACTGCCTGCACACGGATTAAACGATGTATCCCGATCAAAATGGGGAGCTGGTTAAGTACAGCAATCGTAGTCTAAAACTACAACATTACCTCATAAGGCCCAAGCAGCTTACTGGTCTGCACTAGCCCCTGCCGCATCAACATCTCGAGATACCCTTCCCCATTCATCGGCGGCCTAACCAGTGCACGCCTCTGCTTCTGCACTGCCGCCAACACGGCCGCTTGATCCAAGTCCCAAAGGTCCGAGATAAAGTCGTCGGGATGCATCGGTTCTATGTCATAAGCCGCGAGTACTCGCACTGGAAAGTCTTTCAAGTTAAAGGTCACGATAACTTCCGCCTTACTCCGAATCGCCGCGGCCAGTACGTGACGATCATCTGGATCAGGCAAATCCAAACTTGAACACAAGTCTTCGTACCCTGTTACCAACGCGTCCGGTATGGCCTTGTCCATCAATGCCGAAATTTTATCTACCTGGTCGGGAGTGAGATCAGGTCGGTTCTTGAGGACGTTACGCTTCCACTCTTCATGAATCTGTCGGGTCCATCGCGCCCGGTACAACCCGGATAAACCAAGCCACATCAACAAATCCCTGAGAGCCGCCGGGTACAGAACACAGGCGTCGTAAACCGCAGTGAAAGGCGAACATCTCATTCGTCATACCCCAATCCCAACTCCCGGGTCTGCCGTACCAGTTCCTCCATCGCCTCTTGACTTTCTTCATCGCGGCGCTGTTTGAACGCCATCAAATCGGAAAATCGAATACGCCGATGACGACCGGTCTTCGTAAAGGGAATGGCGCCTTCTTCAAGCATCTTGACCAGATGCGGGCGTGAAACGTTAAGCAGGTCGGCAGCTTCCTGGGAGGTCAATTCAGCATGGACGGGTACAACTTTGACGGCATTACCCAGCGCCAGCTCACCCAAAATATCAACCAGCAGGCGCAGCGCGGATGTGGGGAGTACAAGGGTGTGGGGCTTGTCTTCTTTGTCGAAGATGTCGATGCGCTGGGTTTCGAATTTGGTCGATAGCAACGAAGCCAGCTCGCGTTGGCCTTGCACAGCGGCTTCGACTTCCTTTTCCAGCGGAGGAATTGTTTTGGGAAGGTGATTGGTGATCATGATGCTGCTCCGTCGTAACTTAACTCAACGGGCTCAACCTAAACGAAACAAACGAAAATCGCAATATTCGAAACCCAGTGATATTTTTGTCTACTTTTCCCACGCCCACCGTCGAATACTGCCAATTCCAGCCCCCTGATCACCCCCCGTAGGCTCACTCCCTCGCACAAGGAAGTGAGCCGGTCATGTCAGAACGTTTTTATCCACCGACTGAAGAACAGCTACGCAGGCAACGAATCCTGACCCCGCAACCGTCACGCGTGCCCTATTCGCTGGCGATTGTTCCATTCGAGCCATCTCCGGCCCCAACTCCCACGCCAACCAAACCTCCCGGCTGCGTCTTCATCAAGCCCTGCCAATTGCCTGACGGCTTCACCCGTTACGCTGACTCCACCGGTTATTTCCCGCTGGAGTTGGTCAAGGAGTACGCGCATTTAAGCCTGTTGGGCGGGCGCGAGGTGGACGGGCGAGGCGCGGTGGCCTTGCGCAAGATCGGCGGGAGCGCATTGCCCGCTGGTTTGGGGCAGTTGGCTTTGCGTTCGGCGGCTTGGGAGTCGGCGGTGACTGCCGTCGGCTCTGTCGCTGGTGGCCTGTTGACGGGGTTGGTGGCGCTGGCTTGGCCGTCTGAACTGGGTGATAGCGCGCTCTACAGCGAAGAGCAACTGCGCTCGATGGCGCAGGCGCGGTCGCAGATGCGTTTGCATATCGAGCAACGCGAGGACGGCACGCTCAAGGGGTATGGGTTTTACGCCGGCAACCATCCGAACTGGCAGATGATCGATGTGGTGCAGTTCCAAAGCCGTGGCGATCAGCTCGTGGCGGATTTGGGCGAGGGCGTTGAGCTGATCTGGACACCTGCGGTTGATCCGGGGGACACGCTGGGTATTCCTGCATTGGAAGCGGCGCCGCAAGCGCCAGTGATCTGGATTTACCCGCCGACGGAGAAGGCGGCGCAGATTCTGGTGAACCCAGTTTATCCGCCGGAGTATCGGGATTTTATTCTGGTGTTTCCGGCGGAGTCCGGGGTTCGGCCGTTGTATGTGGTGGTTAATGAGCCAAGAAAGGGGCTAAGAAACCCAGATCATGATTACTTCCCTGCGCCCGAAACCGAGGACATAACAGGCTTCCCTGGTTTAATTCCCCAAAAGCCTGTGACACGAAGAAAAGGCGGAGCGGGCTTACGTGAACGATGGATAGACGCAAAAGGAAGGAAAATACTTGAATGGGATTCCAAGAAAGGCGAGCTGGAAGTTTATCGAAACAGTGATTTAGAACACCTCGGTGCCTTTGACCCCTATACAGCCGAACGTCGAGGACCGGCTGACCCCAAACGCCGAATTTACCGATAAAGAGGAACATGGAAATGGTCATGAAAATCAGATTGCGGTGGTACGAAAAACACAGTAATAACTTGAAGGCGGATGAGTATTCAGCAGATATCGAGGACTCAGACAGCATTCTCAAAGCGTTGGGTTTAGGCGAGGAAACCGCGATATATGCCGATGTATTCAATATGCTGCCTAACTGGATAACGATTATTCAGCCATATTTTCAGCACATGATCGAACCCGACCACCTCGACTACCAGATTTCCTTCCGTTACCAAGGCGCGTGGCCACCGCCTCCGAATCAACCTAAGAAGAGGTCTTGATGCAATGAGACCTACACTGCAAAAGCCTCTCCTCTATCGCTCAGTCAACACCCGAACCCATGGCGTACGCCATGGGAGTTGCTGTGCTTACAGATATGAACGACACAGCAAAAGCGAAAAGCGAGCGCTATCAACCCGTGGCTCAATGCACAGCCATCAAAGACACGGGTACGATTACACGCCTCTATTCCGTTTTCTCCTGTCCAAAGTCGGCCACCCCTGGAGCAAGGTTTTCAGCGAAGCCAAGGCCCGCCTGGATCGTCCGGATCCGGTGTTCTGGATGGTTGCGCTGCATGAAAGCGACAAGCAGGAATACGTGAGTACGGGCGAGAATAGCTGCTACAGCGGATTGTGGGTGGACGAGGCTGGCCTGTTGCAAAAGGTCAACCCACAGCTGACGCCCGAGCACATGAAACCCTTCTGCGACTGCTGCACCCAAACGTTCAACGGCGTGGTGTTCGCACAGGCTTTACCGCGCGAACAGCAGGCGCTGGCACGACAGTTCCCAAAGGTGGTCCGCGGTGCCTCAACGCTTACTCGGGCTGAAACGTCTCCAAATACGCCAATATATTCTCAATCTTCTCCTGATCACTGATCCCCCAGAAGATCATCCGCGTACCGCTTACCACTTTCTTCGGCGCTTCGATGTAGGCGGCAAGTTTGTCACGGGTCCAGACCACGCCTGAGTTTTTCATCGCGTCGGAATACTGGTAATCCGTAGTAGTGCCCGCAGGCCGGCCGATGATGCCGTTGAGCTGCGGTCCGAACCCGCCGCGTGCGCCTTCGCCCACACTGTGGCAGCCACCGCAAGTCTTGGTGAAGAGCTTGCCGCCCGCCTCGGCATCGCCGGCAGCAAAGGCCCCGTGTGTGTTGAAGATCAGGGCAAGGGTCAACCAGGCGTACTTCATCAGAGGGCTCCGCATCGAGTGTTGCCGACAATTATGCCCTGTTTAAATAGCCGTTTCCCCAGCCGCTTTACGATAACCGTGCGGGCCTGTGCTATGAACTGGGGCCCCCCGGCCACGTTCCTGCAGACCACCAAACGACCACCCATCGTTTAAAAAACATCCAATCGAACCTATATGCCCCGCCTCCACTCCACCCTACTGAACCCTGATGGTGGAGTAAGGATCATGGCTCAGCCATCGATTTTAGTATTGGAAGACGACGAGATCATTCGGGCGTTGATGGTGGATGTGCTGGAGGACTTCGGCGCATTGGTAAAGTCGTTCCCTTCGGCGGATGAAGGGATGATTTATCTGGAGCGGGGCGATGACCCCGTGGACCTGATTGTCAGTGATATTCAGATGCCCGGCTTGCTCAATGGTTATGACTTGAGCCGAGTGGTGGCGCATCGTTGGCCTGAGGTTCAGGTGGTGTTGACGTCCGGCAACACCACGATAGCGTCGCAACTGGGTGGCTCGGTGCGGTTTTTGCCCAAACCCTGGAGTACCGACCACTTGCTTGAGTGCGTGCAAAAAGCATTGACCCAGCAAGGTTCGTCTGTGCATTAATAGCGCGGCGATATCATTCAACCCGAACTTCGTGCCAAGGCCTGCGGTCATTTTATCTACAAGGAGTGACTTTTCTGATCTACCGGTCAGCCTTTTCGCTTATTGCGTAAGCTGACGACAATGAATTGTGTAGAATCGTCGCCCATTTTCATGCGTCATTCATGGCCGAGAGGCCCACAGTTCGAGCTCATTAATGCACTCAGAAGCCCATGACGTTGGTGCGCCATCCTTGTTGGAAACGTTGCGCACAGGCACCGGGCTGTTGCATGTCGCGCTGGAAAAGCGCCTGCCATTTTTTTCCGAACGCCTGGATACAAACTGGTACCGGCGCTTGCTCCAGGCCTACTACGGTTTCTATCAGCCGATGGAAGCGGTGCTGTATGACGGCGGCTTGATTCCCCATGGATATGACGCCGCATTGCGTACGAAAACGCCGACGCTGGTCAGTGATCTTCGCGCCCTCGGCCTGAATGAGCACACCATCAGCACCCTGCCCCGTTGCACCCGACTCCCGCCTCTGGACACACCCGCTGCCTGCCTTGGCGCCTTGTATGTGCTGGAAGGCGCGACCCTCGGTGGGCAAGTGTTGCGCCGCGAAATGGCCCTGCGCCTGGGGATCGATGCCGACAACGGCGGTGCGTTTCTCGATATTTATGGCGCCGAGACCGGCCGACGCTGGAAAGAGTTTCTCGACTACCTGGGTCGCCTGCCGTTGGACACAACAGCCAGGGCGCGCGCAGTAATGGCTGCCCGCTCCACATTCAGCGGCTTTGAGCAATGGCTCGACAGCCAGGAGGTACTGCTATGAAACCCGACGATTTTGAAGAGCTGCTTGCCAACTGCGCCGACGAGCCCATCCGCTTTCCCGGAGCGATCCAGCCTCACGGAGTGCTGCTGACATTGTCGGAACCCGGCCTGGAGATCATCCAGGTCAGCGCCAACGTCGGCAGCCTGTTCGGCCAGGCGCCCGAAGCGCTGCTCGGCCAGCCGCTGCACAGTTTGATCGGCGCAGAGCACGCCCAGGCGGTGCAGGTCATGGCACAAACCGACACATTCTTCGACATGCCACCGTTGCACGTCACGCTCAATGGCGCAGCCTTCGAAGGCTTGCTGCACCGCCACCAGAGCGTGCTGGTGCTGGAGTTCGAACCGCGAATCAAGGATTTCCGCCCACGCGCGCTGAACGGTCGCACCAGTAACCTGGGCAAGATGCTGCAACGTTTGCAGGCGGCGAAAACCCTGCAAGCGCTGTACGAAATCAGCGTGAATGAAATCCAGGCCATGACCGGTTACGACCGCGTGCTCATTTACCGCTTCGAAGAGGAAGGCCACGGCCAGGTGATTGCCGAAGCGTCAGCGCCGTCCATGGAGCTGTTCAACGGGCTGTTTTTCCCCGCCTCCGACATCCCGGAACAGGCCCGCGAGCTGTATCGCACCAACTGGCTGCGCATCATCCCCAACGCGGCCTACGAGCCAGTGCCGTTGCTGCCCAAGCTGCGCCCAGACACCGGCGAGCCGCTGGACTTGAGCTTCGCCACCCTGCGCAGCGTGTCGCCGATTCACTGCCAATACATGAAGAATATGGGCGTACTGTCGTCCATGAGCATCTCGTTGATGAAGGGCGACAAGCTATGGGGCCTGATCAGCTGCGGCAACCGCGAGCCGCTGCTGGTGCCGAACGAGTTGCGCACCGCCTGCCAGACCATCGGCCAAGTACTGTCGTTGCAGATCAGCGCCATGGAGACCCTGGAACTGAGCCGTCAACGCGAGGAAAAAGTTCAGGCGCTGGCACTTCTCGATCAAGCGCTGAAGGCCTCCCAGGACAGTGTGTTCGACGGCCTTGCCCAACAAAGTCAGTTGCTGATGGAGCTGACAGAGGCAGGCGGCGTGGCGATCATCGAGGGCAAGCAATTGCACTGCTACGGCCACTGCCCGGAACCGGCGCAGATCCGCGCACTGCACAAGTGGCTGCAAGAGCGCGACGAACCGGTATTCGCCAGCCACAACCTGGCCTCGGTATACCCGCCGGCCGCCGAGTTCCAGCAGTTGGCCAGCGGCGTCCTGGCCCTGCAGCTGCCCAAGCCTGTGGATAACGGTGTGCTGTGGTTCCGCCCGGAGGTGAAGGAAAACATCCACTGGAGCGGTGACCCACAAAAGCCCCTGGGCCTGGAAAACTCCCACGCGGGCCTGCACCTTCGCCCACGTACCTCATTTGAAGTGTGGAAAGTGGTCATGGCGGGCATTTCCACCAAGTGGAGCCATGGCGACCTGTTCGCCGCCAACGACCTGCGCCGCTCGGCCCTGGAAAACGACCTGGCACGCCAGGTAAAGCGTGAGCAGCAGGCCGTGCGGGCGCGTGATGACCTGGTGGCCGTGGTGTCTCACGATTTGCGTAACCCGATGACCGTCATCTCCATGCTCTGCGGCATGATGCGAAAAGCGTTCAGCTCCGAGGGCCCGCACACCTCGCGACGCATCTCCTCGGCTATCGACACCATGCAACAGGCGGCCGGGCGCATGAACGTGCTGCTGGAGGATCTGCTCGACACCTCGAAAATCGAGGCCGGACGCTATGTCGTCAAACCCGTGCCGCTGGATGTGAGCCATATGTTCGATGAGGCTTATTCGTTGCTCGCACCGTTGGCGCTGGAAAAAGGCATCGACCTGTCGTTCAACGCCGAGCCCGGCCTGCTGATCAATGCCGACCCGGAGCGCCTGTTCCAGGTGTTGTCGAACCTGATTGGCAACGCCATCAAATTCACCCCGCGCCTGGGCAATATCGGCGTCAGCGCCATGAGCAACGGTGAAGAAATCGTGTTCTCGGTGCGCGACTCCGGTGAAGGCATTGCACCGGAGCAGTTGCCTCACGTGTTCGAGCGCTACTGGACACAAACCGAAAACAACCCCACCGGCAGCGGTTTGGGGCTGTACATCACCCAAGGCATCGTCCAGGCCCATGGCGGCGAAATTTCTGCCAAAAGTGAGGTGGGCCGGGGCAGTGAATTCCGGTTCACGGTGCCCAGGGTGATTGAAGGCTCGCCTATCTGAAGCGTTGCCTGGTAAATCTCATATCGGCAAGATCACCATCGCCTCCAACCCACCCCCCTGGCGCTCGGCCAGGGTCAGGGTGCCGCCATGTTCCAACACGATCGCTCGTGCGGTAGAGAGCCCAAGCCCTACGCCGCCGGTGCTTTTGTTGCGTGACCCCTCCAAGCGATAGAACGGCAGGAATACATCCTCCCGATGCGCTGCGGGAATGCCCGGGCCACGGTCCAGCACGCGAATCACCACCGTATCCTGCTTGTGCTGCAACTCGATTTGCGGCGCCGCACCGTAGTGGATGGCATTGTCCATCAGGTTGGTCATCACGCGTTTGAGGCCCAGGGGCCGGCCGAAATACACCAGACGTGGCGGCCCGTTAAACGTGAAGTCGATGGCCTGGTCGCGATAATCGTCGATCAGGGTCTGCAGCAACTCCGCCAGGTCCAATTGGGTGGCCTGTTCCAGGCGCGCGTCATCGCGGAAAAATTCCAGGGCGGTGTTGATCATGGCCTGCATTTCATCCACGTCGCGAAACAGTCGCTGTTGCTGGTCGCTATCCTCGATGAACTCACCGCGCAGGCGCAGGCGGGTCAGCGGCGCACGCAGGTCGTGGGAGATGGCGGCCAGCATTTGGGTACGGTCCTGGATGAAGTGGCGCAACTGCGCTTGCATGCTGTTGAAGGCAAGAATCGCCTGACGGATTTCGTGAGGCCCCACCGGCTCGATCGGCGGCGCGCGAAAGTCGCTGCCAAAACGCCGCGCACCTCGGGCGAAGTGTTGCAGCGGGTGGGCCAGGCGTCGGGTCGCGACCAGGGTGACCAAGGCGGTGGAGACCAGCACCAGCAGCGCCACAATCAGGCTGCGCACACCATCGTCCAGGCCCCAGCTGCGAGTACCGGTGCTGAACATCAGCCAGGATCGGTCGGTCAGTTGCATCAACAGCACGTACTGGCCGTTGCCGTCGGGCCAGTCGGCAGGTTCATAGGCCTCCATGGGGCGCGTCGGGCCTTCAAGCAGGTGCTTGAACACCTGCTCGCCGGTGTTGAAATCCGGGTCAGCCAGCACCGGCAGATTAAACGCCGCCCGCTGCGCCGCCCACGTCACCCTGAAGGACCCGTCCCCTATCACCTGGGCGAGATGCGCTCGCTGCGTCGGTTCGGACGCCTCGATCACGCGCACCACCACCGCGACCTTTTCCAGCAGGCCGGTTTCAGCCAACGGCGGCCTGGCCCATACCCCCGCCAGTTGCACGAACAAGGCATTGAATCCCAGCGCGGTGATCATCGCGACCAGCACGGTCAGTGCGATCCAGCGCGCCACCGTGTCGCGCGGACGCTGGATCATGAACGGGTCACGCTGGCGGTGAATTGATAGCCGCCATTGCGCACGGTGCGGATCATCGCCGGGCGCTTGGTATCGAATTCCAGCTTGCGGCGCAGGCGGCTCACTTGCACGTCGATGCTGCGGTCGAAGGCATCATGGCTATGGCCGCGCGCCAGGTTCAGCAACTGTTCGCGGGTGAGCACGCGTTGCGGATGTTCGAGAAACACCAGCAGCAGATCGAACTCGCCGGACGACAGCGGAATCATCACCTGGTCGGGCGAGCGCAACTCGCGGCGCATAACGTCCAGTTGCCAGCCGGCAAAACGGATCAGCGGGCGCGCGGCCTCCCCCATCGGCGGCCGGCTTTCACCCGCCCGGCGCAATACCGCACGCACCCTGGCGAGCAGTTCGCGGGCATCGAAGGGTTTGCTCAGGTAATCGTCGGCGCCCATTTCCAGGCCCACCACGCGGTCGCTGAGTTCACCCATCGCCGTGAGCATGATCACCGGTGTAGCGTATTGCTGGCGCAGGCGCTGGCACAGCAGCAGGCCGTTTTCGCCGGGGAGCATCAGGTCGAGGATAATCAGGTCGGCGGGCTGGCGCTCCATGGCCGCCCACAGCTCAGCGCCACTGGCCGCAGTCTCTACCGAATAGCCATGGCGCAGGAAAAATTTCTTCAGCAGGGCGAGGACTTCAAGGTCATCGTCGACGATTAACAGGTTGCTCACCGGCAGGCTTCACTGGACTGGGTCAAGGCGCCATCTAAAACTATTCGACGCGCTCCGTCATATATTTCAATCGTGCAATAAAGCGTCAGCAACGCAATAAAGCAGACATCTTTGCGCAAGGCGGCAATGCCAGCATCGGCCTCCCTTTTGCGGAGACTGTGCCCATGCACGCGTTGACCAACCCACGGCACCTGGCCCGCCACGCCGTGCTGTTACTGACTGTGTCTTACCTGGCGGGCTGTGCGAGCCCTCCACCCTTGACACCCACCACCCGCTGCGCGCAGGTGAACAATCCGGTGTATGACCCTGCCGAACCGGTCAACCGCAGGGTATTTGCGTTCAACCGTGCTGTGGATAACTACGCCCTGGCGCCTGTGGCGCGCGGTTACCGTTACCTGCCGGAATTTTTCCAGGCGGGTGTGCATAACTTCGCGAGCAACTTCAGTGAGCCGGAGGTATTTATCAACGACCTGCTGCAAGGCAACCCTCGGCGCTCGGTCAACACCCTGGGGCGCTTCGCCGTGAACACCACGGTGGGCGTGGTGGGGCTGTTCGATGTGTCGGATCGCCTGGGCATCCCACGCCATACAGCCGACTTCGGCCAGACATTCGGCGTGTGGGGCGTGGGCAACGGCCCCATTGTCGAACTGCCACTGCTGGGCACCCACAACAGCCGGGATGCTGCAGGCAAGGTATTGAGCTTCCTGGTTTCGCCATTGGGCGACAGCGATACGGTGCAGACCCTGGGCACCATCAGCCTGGTCGGCGGTACTGTCGACACCCGCGCGTCGCTGTTGCCGCTCACCGACAGCCTGCAAAAACTGCCGGATTACTACAGCGCGTTGCGTAATGTGGTGGCGGAACATCGCGCGGCTTTTGTGCAGGAAGGCGCGGAAGGCGCGACCTCTGCGGGAATGGACAACTGCGCTAACCGCCCTGCGGATGATTTCTGAAGAGGCTCGTCAGCCACAGTCATATCTTGCAGCAGTGCGTTTATAGCAGCCTCGTTTCTGCCGCTATTAAGGTTGGCCTTACTTCGTCCCGACGGGCGAAGCATCCTCTCCTCATAGAAGGAAACATCCATGGTCAGCGGAATCAACCCCTCACTGGGCAGCTTTCAATACCCACCTCTGCAACAGGATGATGCAGAGCCCCAGCGTAGGAAACGTAGCATCGACACCACCCACATGCAGTTCAACGCCGCCGAGCCTGATGGCATGGCGACCAATGACCGACGCAAAAACAGAGGGGGTGGGCTCGACAGCCTGGGTCAAGGCAACCTTCTTTAACTAGCCGCGTACGAAGGGCAGTGCACGGCCCTTCGTACATCCCTCCTTAACAAAACCATCACATTCACTCGCTTAAACTCGCCGGTTCAATCCAGCCTGGGGCCACTGTCTGCATGCCGCACTCCGACACACTGCCCGCCGTATTGGCCGGCCCACTGCTACGACGTCTCGAAGCTCGGCGCCTGGTGTTGTGGCTGGTAGGAAGTCGAGCACTGGCACTGACGCTGAAGCTGCACCTGCCGGCGCAAACACTGGAAATCGCCCTGGACCAGTGCCAGGTGGTACCCGTGGGGCGCCAGGCGTTTATTCATTTGATCGATGTGGCGCTGCACGAAGCGCTGCCCCTGGACGTGGCGATCAGCTACGACCTGCTGTTTGACGACACCGGCATCGCCGACTGGGCACCGCACCTGCTGTACGCGAATGCTCAATACCCCAGTTTCGTGTTGCATAGCCGAATCCATCAGCTGGTGCACGGCTCATGCCGCAAACCCCATCACAGTGCCGACGAAGGATTGCTGTGCGTCGACCGTCTGCTGGCCGAGGCCAAAACCCCGGCCGAACGTCCGGCCTTGTTGATGATGAGCGGCGATCAGGTCTATGCCGACGATGTCGCCGGGCCGATGCTGCGGGCAATTCATGGGTTGATAGCACGGCTGGGCCTGTTCGATGAATACCTCGAAGGCGCTGTGGTCGATGACAGCGCCAGCCTCTATGGGCATCCGGCCAGTTATTATCACCGTGCCGATTTGCTGCCGGCCTTGGACAGCAACGAGACCTTGCGCGAGCGCTTCTTTGGCGGCGTGAAAAAGCCGATTTTCACCAGCAGCACCGCCGACAACCATCTGGTGACCTTTGCCGAAGTCATCGCGATGTACCTGCTGGTGTGGTCGCCCACGCCCTGGACGCTGACCACGCTTCAGGGCCCGCCGCTGAGCCTGGAACGACAGCAGCGCTACACCCGCGAAAAGGTCCAGATCGAGCGATTCCGCGACAGCCTGCCCGGTGTCGCGCGGGTATTTGCCCACCTGTCGACCTTGATGATCTTTGACGACCATGACATCACGGACGACTGGAACCTCAGCGCCCAATGGGAAGAAACCGCCTACGGCCACCCCTTCTCCAAACGCATCATCGGCAACGCCCTGCTGGCCTACCTGTTATGCCAGGGCTGGGGCAACCAGCCGGATGCGTTTGTCGAACTGGTGAGCCAGACCCAAGCGTTGACCACCCAGGCCCAGGCCAACCACCTGGACGCAGCCGCCCAGGACGAATTACTCGAGGCGCTGCGTAAATTCCAACACTGGCACTACGTACTGCCTACCACCCCCGCGTTGGTGGTGCTCGACACCCGTACCCGACGCTGGCGCAGCGAGTTCACTCTCAAGCAACCTTCCGGCCTGCTGGATTGGGAAGCCCTGAGCGAACTGCAGCAGGAGCTGCTCGACCACCCTTCGGCCATCATCGTCTCGCCTGCACCGGTTTTCGGCGTGAAGCTGATCGAGACCGTGCAAAAAGTATTCAGCTGGTGCGGTTACCCGCTGCTGGTAGACGCTGAAAACTGGATGGCCCATCGCGGCGCCGCCCAGGTGATTCTCAACATCTTCCGCCACTCCCGCACACCGGGTAACTACGTGATTCTGTCGGGCGACGTGCATTATTCGTTCGTCTACGAAGTGTTGATCCGCCACCGAAACGGTGGCCCCAGGATCTGGCAAATCACCAGTAGCGGCATCAAGAACGAATTTCCACCACGCCTGCTCGAATGGTTCGACCGTCTCAACCGCTGGCTCTACTCCCCACGCTCGCCGCTGAACTGGTTTACCCGGCGCCGCACCATGCAGGTGGTACCGCACATTCCGGAACATGCCGAAGCCGGCGAGCGGCTATGGAATTCAGCCGGGATCGGCCAAGTGTTTTTCAACGGGCAGGGCCAGCCCGAGGCGATTTACCAGCACAACGCGGATGGCAAGCCTCGGACGAAAATGATTGCGCCGCGCTCCTGAAACAGTCTGCCTGCCCTATTCAAAGGCCGCCAACCACGTTGTACAGTAGCGTCAGCCACGGAGTATCGGCGTCAACGAAAGCTGGCCTTGAAAGCCCGCTCATGCAGGAAGCGTGTAATGGACGATACAGCCGGCACCGAACCGCTGCGTAATGACCTTGCCAATATCAGCACCGACATGTTGCATGCCATCATGGAACTGGTCAGCGACGGGATATGGGATTGGAATGCCAATACCGGGTTCGTCTACCGCAATCCCGGCTGGTACGAAATGCTTGGCTACCCGCGCCACTCCCTGGAAAACAGCGTATTCACCTGGGAAAGCGTGATCCATCCCGAGGATTATCCCCATGTGATGGCCGGATTTGATGACTATGTCTGCCAACGCGCGCCCCTGTACCGAGCCGAATACCGCTGTCGAAAATACGACGGCACGTACCTCTGGATCGAGGACCGTGGCTACATCATTACGCGCAATCCCGACACTTCGGTAGCGCGCATGGTGGGCGCACACCGCGATATCCATGCACGCAAATGCTCGATTGAACGTCTTCAAAAGCGTAACCGCTCCCTTGAGACCTTGGTGCTCGAGCGCACCCTTGAATTGTCGCGCGTCAATCAGCAGTTGCAATTGCAACTGGTCGAAAACCGCTCCCTGGCCGAACGGGATGCCCTGACGCGCATCGCCAACCGTTATCGCCTGGAAAAAGTGATGCTCCAGGAATGCGACCGCTCCGAGCGCTTTCGCTTGCCATTGGCGCTGGTGGCTATGGATATCGATGACTTCAAGCCGATCAATGATAGATATGGCCATGGCGTAGGCGACCAGACGCTGGTCCAGGTAGTGGAAGGCCTGGAAACCTGCGTACGTGCCGGTGATGTGCTGGCCCGCTGGGGCGGCGATGAATTTATGCTGGTCTTGCCCAACAGCACCCTGCAGACGGCGAAGGAACAGGCCGAACGTGTGCGCCACACAATCCAGAACCTGTTCGCCGTCGCTGATCCCAAGATAACCCTGAGCCTGGGCGTGGTGGAACGGCGGGTGGGGGAGTCACCGGCAGCCCTGATGGCGCGCGCCGATCAGGCGTTATATCGATCCAAGGCGGCGGGGAAGAATGGAGTCTCGGAATGAATGATCCCGACTTTTAATAATGACCCGGCGACTTTATTTCGTTTGCGGCAGAGGCGCTCACGCAGCTTAGATAAACCGAGCCCATTACTGCCGAGTCAACGATTCATGAGCCGCGAAACGATCAGCCAATCGATTTCCATCGTCCATCCCATCAACCTCAGCCATGGAAAAAACGCTGAGGTCTGGGACACCGCAGGTAAGCGCTATATCGATTTTATCGGCGGCATCGGCGTACTCAACCTCGGCCATTGTCACCCGGCCGTGGTGGACGCGATTCGCGAGCAGGCGACCAGACTCACCCACTACGCGTTCAACGCCGCGCCGCACATGCCCTATATCGATTTGATGGAGCGCCTGACCGCGTTTATTCCGGTGAGCTATCCGGTCAGCGGCATGCTCACCAACAGCGGCGCTGAGGCCGCGGAAAATGCCTTGAAGATTGTGCGCGGCGCCACTGGCCGCACGGCGGTGATTGCGTTTGACGGAGCGTTTCATGGGCGCACCCTGGCCACCCTCAACCTCAATGGCAAGGTCGCGCCGTACAAGCAAAAAGTCGGCGTACTGCCCGGCCCGGTGTATCACCTGCCCTACCCCAGCGCCGACAACGGCGTCACCTGTGCCGAAGCGCTGAAGGCTATGGACCGCCTGTTCAGCGTGGAAATCGACGTCAACGACGTAGCCTGTTTCATTATTGAACCGGTACAGGGCGAAGGCGGTTTCCTCGCCCTGGATACCGAATTCGCCCAGGCCATGCGCCGTTTTTGTGACGAGAACAACATCCTGTTGATCGCCGACGAAATCCAGTCCGGTTTCGGTCGCACCGGGCAGCGATTCGCCTTCTCGCGCCTGGGCATTGAACCTGACCTGATCCTGCTCGGCAAAAGCATCGCCGGCGGTGTGCCGCTGGGGGCGGTGGTGGGGCGCAAGGCACTGATGGACAACCTGCCCAAGGGCGGTCTGGGGGGTACCTATTCCGGCAATCCCATCGCCTGCGCCGCCGCGCTGGCAACCCTCGATGTGATGACCGATGAACACCTGCAGGTATGGGGTTCCCGGCAGGAGGAGGCGATCGTGCGACGTTACCAAGCATGGCGCGCACAGCACCTGTCGCCGTATCTGGGCCGCCTCACCGGTGTCGGCGCGATGCGCGGCATTGAACTGGCGCATGCCGACGGCACGCCCGCCGCCAAGCAACTGACCCAATTGCTGAGCCTGGCGCGGGCTGCCGGCCTGCTGCTGATGCCCAGCGGCAAGTCACGGCATATCATCCGCTTGCTGGCACCGCTGACCATCGAGCCGGCCGTGCTGGAGGAAGGCCTGGATAAGCTCGAAGCGTGCCTCAAGCAGCTGGACTGATGCATGCGTCCACAAATTCGACCGCTGATAGGATGCCTCTTGTAGATATGTACGTATTTCTGTACGTTCAAAGCTTAAAACGAGGATGTTTTCATGGAAACTATCAACTACACCCATGCGCGTGCGCACCTGTCCGAAACCATGGACCGCGTTAATGAAGATCACATTCCACTGCTCCTGACCCGACAAAAAGGCGAACCGGTGGTGATGATCTCGTTGTCAGAATTCAATGCTCTCGAGGAAACAGCCTATTTACTGCGCTCGCCAAAAAATGCCGAACGCCTCATCAACTCAGTCAACAGCTTACGAGCCGGCAAAGCCAAGCCAAGGCAGTTGATTGAAGAATGAAAATACTCTTTACCCCTGAGGGCTGGGACGATTATCTGTGGTTTCAACAAAACGACAAGGCAGGGCTCAAGCGTATAAACCTGCTCATCAAAGCGATTCAAAGAGACCCATTTGAAGGTGTTGGAAAACCTGAGCCCCTCAAACACAACCTGAGCGGCTACTGGTCTCGGCGAATCACAGCAGAGCATCGTCTGGTGTATGGCATCGAGGAGGATGAAGTACAGATCCTCATGTGCCGTTATCACTACTGACCGGGTCCACCTTCAGGAGGCGCCTTGACCTGACTCCCCGGCCCCCTGAAAATGCCCGACGCTTTTTTGTCTCTCCCCGTTTACTGAAGTAGTGAAATTTCAATGTCCGATTCGTACACCGCTGAATCCGCCGAAGCCTCCGTCGTCGTCTCGCACGCCAAAGCCGAGTATGAAAACGCCATCAATCTTTCACAGCATGTGCCAGCGGCCAAGATCATCAGCGAAATGGTGCTGGACGCGTTTCACACTTCCAAGGAAAGCGACCAGATCCGCGAGTTGCGCGTGGCCATTCGTCAGGCCCATGACGCCTTCGACGATGACAAAGCCTACGACCTCATGGGCCAGCTCAAGCAATTGAAGGACGCCGAAGCCGCCGACAACGCTGCCCTGGAAGACCTGAGCAGCAAGTTCTCCATCAGCCGCCTGCTGTCCAGCTTCAAGGACGACCCTGAATTCCAGGAGTTGGTCTACGGCCTGGCCCTCAAGGTGCTGAACCAGTCGCACCAGGCCATCAGCAACCCGAGCGCCGGCAAGGGCAAGGCCGCACGCGCCAAGAAGGAAGCCGAGGTATTTGTGATCAGCAAGGATGGCATCAGCGTCACGCTGCCGCTGCGCACGCCGCGTTCCAAGCTCAATGTGGACCGCGAAGCGCTGGAGTTCCTGGGCCTTACCTTTGTAGGTGAAGGCAGCGAGGCGGAGCTGGAAAGTGACACCTTCGTTGACAACAGCGGCGTGGAGCAGCCGGTCACGCGCAAGAGCATTGTGACCGCACTGCAACAGCAAAGCGCTTTTGTCGGTTACTCCATCGCCGCCCAGTAAATGCCGAAGCTATAGGCTGCGCAGGATGACCAGCGCCTGCTCGACTTGGGCGAGGGTGATATGCCGGCCCACCGAGGCACGCACGAAGTGGCTGACGCCCAGGTCCTTGAGCAGCAACGGGGTATGGGCGGCAGTGCCTGCCCAGAGGTTGAGCCCCAGCGCGCGGGCTTGGTCGACAAATACCTTGGCCGGCACGTTATGCGGCACGAACGAGACAATCCCGGTCTGTTCGAACTGGTCACACATCAGCGTTAACTGCGGCAGGCGCCGCAACGCCTGCGCCAGCAGCGCATAGGGCTCCGTGCTCACCTGCCCGCCGCCTACTTGCAGGTATTCCTGCACCGCCGTGTGCAAACCCACCAGGGCCGAAAGGCTCTTTTCTGCGATCTCCAGCACCCGAGCGCCGGACGCATCCACCTGGTTGACCTGGCCATCGGTGCTGGCGGCGTGCAGGTCTGCAAAATTCAGCTGCAATTGGCCCAGCAGGCGTGGCGACACATAAGCAATCCCGCTGCCACGGGGCCCGCAGAGAAACTTGCGCCCCGCGCCTGTCAATAAATCACAGTGCATATCCCGCACATCCAGCGGCAACTGCCCCAGCGATTGGCACGCATCCACCACATACAGTGCGTTCGAACCCTTGAGCAGCGCACCCAGCGCTTCCACCGGATTGATCACCCCGCAGCAGGACGGCAGGTGCGACACGCTGACAAGAAACACATCGTCGTCCAGATGATGCCGCACCCAATCCAGGTCCAGCGGGCTGGTGGCCGTGGTTGGGATCACTTCAACGCGAATCTCACGCGATTGCTTGAGGTAGTTGAAAAAGATCAGGTTCGCGGCGTATTCCGAGGTCGACACCCACACCCGCTTACCTCGGGGAAATTGCAACTTGCCGAGAATGCTGGTCCAGGCCTCGGTGGCGCTGCTGAAAAAGCCAATCTGCGCAGGCTCTGCATTCAACAGCTTGGCCACCAGGCGGTACAGGTCGTCGTTGAGCAACGCCTCGTAGGCCAGCTCGGTTTCATAGCTGCCCATTTGCGCTTCTGTGGCGGTAAAACCCTGGATCGCATTCAGCGTGGCCGGTGACATCAGGCCCGCGCCGGCGGTGTTCAGATGAATCCTGTTCATTTCATGCTTCCTTGTTCCACAAGACAGCCGAGCCTTTCATTACGCCTACCGCCACCGCGAACAGCAGCAATATCGTGCCCGCCAGCAGCCACGGCGAAGGCAGCGAGGGCTGTGACACCAGCATGAACGCCAGCGAAGGCGTGATCATTACGCCGATGTTCACCCCCGCCGAGTAATAGCCGAGGTTGCGGTCCACGGTGTGACGGCTGGAGATACTGCTGACGTAATGGGTGATGCCGGGAAAGACGATCATCTCGCCCAGGCTCCAGAGCACGGTGGCCACCAGCAACAGCGCGCCGACCTGGCTGAAGCCCATCAGGAAAAACCCCACGCCGGCTACGAGAAACCCGGCCACCAGCGAGCGGCTGCTCGACAGGTGCGACATACGTTGGTTGATCGGCACTTCGAACAGAATCACCAGCAGTGCATTGATGAAAAAGATGATCCCGACGTAGTACGCCGGCAACTCGGTGTAATTGATGATGTAGGCCGACAGAAACGTCGGCGGCAGCGCATAGGCCACGTGCACCGGCAATGCCGCCAGCAGAATCACCAGCAAGCGCGAGCGCTCGTGCACTGCGCTCTCCGGCAAGCCGTTGCCCTTGCTGACGACGGCAGCCCCTTGGGCCACCGGCACCGCACGCCCGAACCGCAGGCAGGCAACGAAGGCCACCAGGGACAACGCCGCGTTGAGGTAGAACACCGCGTCGGCGTTACTCAAGAAAATCAGGCTGCCCAACAGCGGCCCGATCGCCATGCCGATGTTGATCGCCAAACGGTTGCAAGAGAACGCCACTTTGCGCGATTCACTGCTGCTGTGGGTGACTGTTTCGGAGAATGTCGCCGGCGTGAATGCCTCGTAACAGGCACCCCACAGAAACGACAGCACAAACAGCAGCGCCGTGTTATCCACCGACGGAATGATCAGCAGCAGCACCGCGTTAAGCAGCAACGAACCGAGGATCACCCGATTGGCGGAAAACCGCTTGATCACCCCGCCGATGATCAAGTCCACAAACAATGCGCCCGCGCCATAAACGCCCACCAGCAACCCTGCGATTGCCGCCGACACGGCGTGCTGATGAATCAGGTAAGCCGCATAGAAAGGGAACGCCATGGTGCCCATGCGGAACACCAGGGTGATCAGGAACAGCAACTGCAAGCGAGCGTTGAGCCCGCGCAACGCGCGATAAGTGCCTATCATCAGCGGATCACATAGACGTTGTCTTTGTACTGGCGGATCTGCTCGTAATCCTGGTCGATAGTGCCCTGGCTATCCGATACCAGAAACACCCGCAGCGGGCTGCTGAGCAGGTCCACGGTCTTTTTCATCAGCTTGCCGGCCTTGTATTTGACGCTCAGCTTGTGCACCGAAGGCAACGCCTCGATCCGGTGGATGGCCGATTCATTGAAGCCGGTGACCTCGCCTTGCA
Organism: Pseudomonas sp. R4-34-07; assembly: GCF_003852375.1. NCBI lineage: Bacteria > Pseudomonadati > Pseudomonadota > Gammaproteobacteria > Pseudomonadales > Pseudomonadaceae > Pseudomonas > Pseudomonas sp. R4-34-07. Next base: position 4,845,497 of record NZ_CP027760.1, read on the forward strand.
GCGTGGTGTCGGTGTTGATGACACAGGCTTCCTTGAGCTTGTGGTAGCGCTTGCCGGCGTAGTTGGCCTTGAACGCCTCACCGTCGCAGTACGCCAGGTAGGTGAGCTGCGCCTGGTTGCCGCCCAGGCTGATGTCATGGAACCTTGGTTCCATGTTGCCGTTCAGGCGAGCACCGACTTCCACCAGCGCGGGGCCGGCTTCGGTGAGGATCACTTCCGAATGGGCCGGGCCGTTATCGATACCCAGCGCCTTGAGCGCCTTCACGATGTAGTCCACCAGCACGTTGGCCTCGGCGCTGTCCGGGGCAATCAGCACGTCGCGGTCGTAGATGTTCTTGCCGCCGCTGATTTCACGCTTCACATAGCGCCAGATCCCGCACACGTAAGTCTGCCCATCACGGCTGACGGTATCGACGATGTACTCCGGGCCCTTGAGGTAGGACTGGCAAAGAATTTCCGTGTTGGGCAGGCCGAAGATATCCGGGTTGGACACTACCTCCTCACAGGCGCGCTTGACGTCCTCGAGGTTGTGGCAGATCGAAACCCCGTCGGTGGATGCCGAACTCAGCGGTTTGATCACGCAGGGAAACACCTGACCGGCCTCGACCCAGGCCAGCAGCTCGGCGGGGTCCGAGGATTTGATCTGGCGTGCGGTCAACAGGCCTGCGGCGGCGACTTTGTTGATCATTTCAAACTTGTCGCGGCGAGCGCGTGAGCCTGCACTGCCGTTGGAGGTGGACAGTTGCAACTGTTCACTCAAGTAATCGGCGAATGGCACGCCCGGCTCCTGGCCGGCAATGACGGCGACTACGTTGAACTCACGCAAGCGTCGCACTATATCCTCGGCGTTGTCGTTGAGTGCCAGGTTGTGCTCGAACTCAGACAGGTTCGGCCCGAGCATGCTTGGCATCAGCTCGGGTGTACTCTGTACATGGATCAGGCTGAAACCGGCATCCCGGAAATACTGCGGCAGGAAATTACCGCTCGAGTAGACATCCACCAATGCGACGTACTGCTTCATAAGAATGTCCTTTTCAGTAATGAGTGGCGGTTTCAGAGGCCCGTGGCGAAGCCACGTCATCCAGCGCCAGGAAAATGTTCTGCGGGAACTCAGCCACACGGTGCAACAGGTGCAAGTACCAGTTGGTGCCGTAAACCGCCGACACCCGGGCCTTGACCTGGCCCTGGTCTTTTACCGCCTTGATCAGCTCAGGGCGCACGCCGTGGAGCATCTCCAGTTCACCTCGGTCGGCGATGCGGCTGGTGAGGATTTCTTCAACCAGCAGCGGGTCCTGGGTGGCGAAAGCAAACTGCCCGCGGCCACCATTGATCCGGTCCAGCAGCCCCAGGTAACGCTCGTTGAGCGCCTCGCCACGGGGCAAAGCAATGGCGGCAGGCTCAGCATAGACGCCTTTGACCAGGCGCACCTTGCAGCCGGTTTCCAGCACCGCTCCCAGGTCATCCGGGGTTCGGTTCAACTGCGCCTGGAGGGTGATGCCCACGTTGGGAAAACGCCCGCTCAGGTGCAGGAAGATCTCGAGGATCGAATCCGTCCATTGGGAGCGCTCCATGCTGATGATCACGCCGACGTCCTTATCGGCTGCATGGGCGAGGATCTTCGAGCAGTTCTCGACTGCCAGCTCGCGGGAAATGATGGTACCGACGTTCGACAAATCGAACCCCAACTGAGGAGGTTCACCGAGCTTGGGATGCTGGGCGATCAAGTCGATCAGCTGCAGGTATTCATCGGTTGCCGTGGTCACCTCGGCCAGCGTCGTCGCTTCCTCGCCGACGAACTCGACACCGGTGCGATAGCCTTTGGCCAACAGGGCCCCAAGCTTGTCGAGCATCTCCAGGCGATCTTCGGAAATGATGTAGCGAAGCGCCGCAGGTCGCAGGAAATCACGCAGCGTCTCGCTCTCCAGGAACAAGTCGCGGTAGGTCTTGTTCGCCGCCAGTTTCTTCAGGGCCAGGGTTGCCAGCAGGCTGTTATCTGTCGTGTTCATGGCATTAAACCCCGTAGGACTGGTTGAGCATGCGACGTGCGAAACTCGAATCGTCGGTGTGGTTGGCGATCTTGTGGGCGCGGAATTTGGCCGCGTAACTGAGCAGGGTTTCCTTGTGGCGGCTATGCCGGTCACGGGTAAAAATCCCCGCCCACAGGTTGTCCCAGCGTGCGTACTCGGGGTGCGACATCAGCAGCTTATGGGCCTTGCGCATGTTCCAATGAGGAATCGACGGGTGCAGGTGGTGCACAAGGTGGTAGTTATCGTCGTGGCGGCCAAAAAAGAAGTTTTCCAGCGCGTTGCCTTTACGGTTACGGGTCAGCAGCAGCTTTTCGCTTTCAACGGCGGGCAACGGATAGTGCTCGGCCAGCTCGATGATCCAGCCCACAGCCACGGCGGCCGTGAACAGCGGCACGAACCAGAACAGCACCAGTTCAACCGCAAGGCCAAACCAGGCAACCACTGCAAAAATCACTGCCCAGTAGGCCCACATCAGCACGCGTTCCTTGCGGATGCGTGCGTCCTGGCCCTGGAGCCGGTCCTTGACGATGTACTTGATGTATTGAAGGGTGCGGTAACCCGATAACGCCATCACCACGTTCTTCAGGAAGAACTCGCGCTCGCTTTGCTGGAGGTCGTACAGGCCGCACTTGAGATGGAAATTGTAGTCCGGGTCTTTTTCCGGGTGCCCCAGGTGCACATGGTGGTTTTTGACGTGCGAGGTGCTGTAGGACTGGTAAAGATGGAAGATCAGGTACCCCGAGAGAAAGGTACCGGCAAACCAGTTGATCGCCCGGTTTTTCGCCAACAGTTTGTGACTTGACTCGTGCAACACGTTCGCCAGGGCACGTTGAGTGGTACCGATGAGAAACAGCGAAACGGGATAAAACCAATAGCTGACGCCTACGGACAGATAAATGGCAAAGGCGATGATTGAATAATCCTTACCCAGTGCGATGGCCCAATGGTAGTTATCTTTCTTGCACAGGTGCTTGAGCATCCCGAAGGTTTCACGGGAAATACCCGCAGCGTTTTGGCCACCTGGCTCTTTGTTTTTATCGACCAGCATAATCACTCCATAATTAAGCGGCACGCTGCAACACGCCTATCGCCTAGAGCGACGATGATTTTTTGGGATGTTGCGGCTCTTGTTTTTTTTGCCTGAGCTAAACTCATTGGCTGCAAAAAAACTAAAGCACCGCTTGAAAGTGAACAAGCTGCCCTTTTAGACAGGTAGCGCCAAATCACACGCGCACGCGCACGCCCGCCGGTAATAAATCATCGGCGGGCGTGGCAATGGAAAAAGAAGTACCGGCGAATCAGGCCTGTTCGCGGATATAGCCCAGCTGCAAGGCTTTGCGAATGGCGGACTTGCCGTTGGGCACATTCAGCTTGCTGAAGATATTCTTCATATGGAACTTGACCGTACGCGGGCTCATTGAGACCAGGAGTGCTATTTCGTTATAGGTCTTGCCCTGACTGGTCCAGGACAACACCTGCGTTTCCCGGGGTGTCAGCACGGTTTCCGGTACAACCGGAGGGGGCATGGTGGTACTGCTTTCCAACGCCTCGTCGTAAACCGAGACCAGCAGCATCTGCAGTTCACTTTTGTTGGCCAGCACTCGCTCGCGAAACTGTTGATGTTCGCCAAAGCTGCACAGGTTGAGGATGGAATAGAAGCCCCGATTACCATGCACGATAAAACTGGCGCCCTCGCCGACGGGGGCACAGGGCCCTGGCACCGGGACCGCGTCTGCAGCGGGCGCAAGAATGTTTTCATCGCTCCAGAAAAACGGTTTTATGCGGCGTTTGGACAAGGACAGCAATTGACCGCGTTGGTAAAAGTCATCTGCAGCGTCACCACGGTCCAGCGCGTCGGGGTAGTTAGTGATGATTTCCGCTTCATCCAGCGTCGGCCCACATTGATAGACCTCGAAATGCCCGAGGCCGCGTCGGCTCAGCTCAACATCGAGCAATTGGCGCACATCGGTGGGCTGCATGAGCGTATTGTTATTGGCTTGACCATCGCTTCGCATGACTATCGTCCCTGATGAGTGACAACGGGTGAGGTTAGCGACCTGACCGGAGTGCTTCAATCCGTAAGCTTCCGATCAAAATCGACCTACACCGTAGGAAAATTCCTCTATACCAGGGAAAGAATGAAACATGCCTACCAACCTTGTCCAGTGCTTCCAGCGCTGAACCGACCGCGAGCAGGCGCAGCAGTGTCTGGTCAGGCTATCTGTGTCGCAAACACCTCGCGAAACCGCTGCATTTGCTGCTTATTACCTACCGTCACCCGCACCCACTGCGGCCAGTCCTTCCAGACACGCCCTACCAGCACATTCTGTGCAGCCAGACGCGCAACCACCTGCTCTGCCGGCTGCTTCACGTCGATCATGAAGCAATTGCTCTGGGAAGCCGTGCAGCTATAGCCCCGGCCCTTCAGCCAAGCGATGGTCTCGTCACGCACGCCGGCATTGAGCGCCTTGCGCTGGCCCAGCAGCTTGACGTCTTCCAGGCTGGCATGGGCACCCAGCAGGCTGGCACCGGCCGGCACATTGTCGCCGCCAAACACCGCGAGGCGCTCCAACAGCGAGGGATGGCCGATCGCCAAACCGAGGCGCGCACCGGCCATGCCGTAAATTTTCGAGAAGGTGCGCAGTACCAGCAGATCGTCATGGTCCTTGATCCAACTCACGCAACTGGGGGCGTCGCAGAAGTCGATATAGGCTTCGTCCACCACCAGCACGCTGCCTTTGGGTTTGTTCTCCAGCGCCTGACGGATAGCCTCGGTCGGCGTCAGGGTGCCGGTCGGGTTATTGGGGTTGCACAGGTACAGCATGCCGGCCTGGGGATCAGCCGCGAGCATCGCCGGTACATCATGGGCATGCTGGGCATCGAGGCTGACTTCGTGTACCGGCGCCTTGTTCGATTCGGCCGCCTGGCGCGGAACTTCGTAGGACGGCGTGGCCATCACCAGGCCACGGGTTGGGTGGGTGAATGCCAATACGGCATAGCGCAACGCGGCCATGGAGCCGGCAAAAACCGCCACATTGTCTTCGCTGATGCCTTGCTGTTGGGCAAACAGCGCAGCCAGCGCGTACATGTGCGGGTAGGGATAACGCCCGGCTGCCGCAATACCACGCTGCATCGCCTCAAGCGCCGCTTTTGACGGCCCATAAGGGCTTTCGTTGTAGTTGAGCAATACATCGTCAGAGGCCGCAGGCGCAGGGCTTGCGACTGCCCAATCGAGATGCCCGAGCACAGGCAAGGCCGCGCCCAGGGCGAGAAGGGATCGACGACTGACGCTGACCATGGTGACTACTCCTTGTAGGCGGACGGGGGATTCGTACGGGTCATACAGAGGAGTATGACGAGAAAAATGCCGCCCGATTTAGCACCACCGGATTAGCCGCCGTTACCGCAGCAACGGATATGTACTCGCTCTGATTCAGCATCCTGGTCGGCTGTCAGGCCGCCATCGGGAGCAAGCCCCCTCCCACATTTTGATCGTCCTCTATCAGGTAGACCTCACCTGGCTCTGGATCGAGTTATTTCAGCTGCAACTTGTGCTTCAGGCTCTGCATCACATCCCCCTTGTTCTGCAGGTACTCATTCAAGCCCCGGGCGCGCAGGTTGCACGCGTCACACTCGCCACAGCCGGTGCCAATGACGCCGTTGTAGCAGGTCAGCGTCTGCTCGCGCACCAGCTCCAGTTGCCCGTGGTAATCGGCCAGGGCCCAGGTCTCGGCCTTGTTCAGCCACATCAATGGGGTGTCGAGACGTACGTCGTATTCCATGCCCAGCTTGAGGGCCTGGTTCAGTGCCTTGACGAACTCGTCACGGCAATCCGGATATCCCGAGAAGTCGGTTTCGCACACGCCAGTGATGACGGTCTCAGCCTTCACTTGATAGGCGTAGATCGCGGCCAGGGTCAGGAACAGGATATTGCGGCCCGGCACGAAGGTGCTCGGCAGGCTTTCGCCTGAGCTGTTCACGGTCGGCACCGGAATGTTGTCACGGGTGAGGCTGCTGATCGCCAGCTCATTGAGCAGCGACACGTCCATCACTTTGTGCACGGTGGCGCCCAATTGCCTGGCCAACTGCCGGGCGACTTCGATTTCCGCCACATGGCGCTGACCATAATCGAAGGTGATGCAGTGCACTTCGTCATACAGCTTCAGCGCCTGGATCAGGCAGGTGGTCGAATCCTGCCCGCCACTGAACACCATCACGGCTTTTTTACTCATTGCTTTGCTTCCTGCCTTCGAAGAATGGGGAATAGTTTAAAGGCCACTCAATAAAAAACCCCGCGCTCTTTCGAAGGCGGGGTTTTTCACTGCCAGACCACTCAGGGCGCGTACGTCAGCAACAGCTCTTTCGGCACTTGGAAATCCAGGGACATCATCACGCTGAGCGCGGTGATGGTGAAGATCGAGAACACGAACAGCTTGCGCGCCCAGACGGTGTCATCCACCGCCTTGTAGCCGGTCCAGGCCATGTACAACCAGTACATACCCATGGCCGCGGCGACGGCGAGGTAGCTCATGCCGGCGTAGCCACTGAAGGTCAACATCAGGGTCGCCACGAGGAAGGCCAGGATGTAGAGCAGAATGTGTTTCTTGGCCACCTGGATGCCACGCTTGACCGGCAGAACCGGAATCGACGCAGCCAGGTAGTCATTGAAGCGAAAAATCGCGATGGCGTAGGAATGCGGCATCTGCCACAGGCTGAACATCACCAGCAGCACCAGCGCGGCCATGTCGAAGCTATTGGTTACAGCCACATAACCAATCACCGGCGGCATCGCCCCTGACAGACTGCCCACCAGCGTGCCGTGCACCGACTTGCGCTTGAGGTACAGGCTGTAGAGGCCGACGTAGATGACAAAACCGATCACGGCAAACAGCGCCGCCAGCGGGTTGGCCACCTTGTACAACAACACCACGCCCGCAACACCCAGGACGGTCGCGAAGATCAGTGCCAGTTTCAGGGAGATAAGCCCCTGGACCAGCACGCGATTCTTGGTGCGCTCCATCTTGATGTCGATGTCACGGTCGATGCAGTTGTTGAACACGCAACCGGAAGCAACCACCAGGGACGTACCGATCATCGCAGCCAGGAAGATGGCCAGATCGACATGTCCCTTGGAGGCCAGGAAGAAACCGCCCGCCACAGAAAGCACGTTACCGAAAATGATCCCCGGTTTGGTGATTTGGATAAAGTGCTTAAGCGACATCGGGTCTTACCTCACTTCGCCATCATGAAGGTGTGGATGCTGAACATGATCCAGATCGACAGGCCAACCAGCAGCAGGATGACCAGGCCGGCGAACACGAACGCAATCACGTTATCGCGCTGCTCCTTCGAACGATCCAGGTGCAGGAAGTACACCAGGTGAACCAGCACCTGAATCACCGCGAACGCCAATACGATCATCAAGGTGATCGACTTCGGCAGGGTCGGGTACATCACCAGGCCGAACGGGATGAGCGTCAGGATGACCGACAGGATGAAGCCGATAGCGTAAGACTTAACGCTGCCGTGGCTTGCATCGTGGCTGTCATGGGAGTGTGCATTAGCCATTACAGAGTCCCCATCAAGTAAACGACGGTGAATACGCAGATCCAGACCACGTCCAGGAAGTGCCAGAACAGGCTCAGGCAGCTCAGGCGAGTCTTGTTGGTGTTGGTCAGGCCGTGCTTATTGACCTGATACATCATCACCGCCATCCACAGCAGGCCGGCCGTTACGTGCAGACCGTGGGTGCCTACCAGCGTGAAGAACGCCGACAGGAAGCCGGAACGGTGCGGGCCGTAGCCTTCGGAGATCAGCAGGTGGAACTCGTTGATCTCCATGCCGATGAAGCCCAGGCCGAACAGGAAGGTCAGTGCCAACCAGCTCAGCACGCCTTTCTTGTTGCCCTTGTAGAAGGCCAACATGGCGAAGCCGTAGGTGATCGAACTGAACAACAGCAAGGCGGTTTCGCCGAGCACGTAGGGCAGTTCGAAGATGTCGTGGCCCGACGGGCCACCCGCAACGTTGTTTACCAGTACCGCGTACACCGCGAAGATCGACGCAAACAAGATGCAGTCGGTCATCAGGTAGAGCCAGAAACCGAAAACGGTCATCGGCCCCGAGTCGTGGTGATGGTCATCGTGCCCATGGTCATCGACATGGGCGTGTCCAGCATTGGTCACTAAGTTCGACATGGTTTAAGCCTGTTCCAACGAGGTTTCTACACGGTTGGCCGGGATCTTCTTCTCGGCTACCAGGCGAGCGTGCTGCTCGGCTTCGATGCGTTCGATCGTTTCGACCGGCACCATGTAGCCTTGATCATCACGGGCAGCGTGAATGATGAAGTAACCGATAGTGCCCACCAGGCCCACGATCGCCAGCCACCAGATGTGCCAGATCATCGCGAAACCGAACACGGTCAACAGCGCGCCCATCACCACGCCAGTGGCGGTGTTGTTTGGCATGTGGATCGGTTCGTAGTGCTTCGGACGCTGGTACGCAGTACCGTCTTCCTTGGCTTCGGTGAACGCATCGATGGTGTTCGCAGTAGGGATCACGGCGAAGTTGTAGAACGGTGGTGGCGACGAGGTCGACCATTCCAGGGTGTGGCCATTCCATGGGTCGCCGGAGTCGCAAGCGTTCTGCTTACGGTCACGGATGCTCACGTACAGTTGGATCAACTGGCAGGCGATACCCACAGCGATCATGATCGCACCGAACATGGCGACGTACAGGTAAGGCACCCACTCAGGGTTGGTGGTGGCGTTCAGGCGACGGGTCATGCCCATGAAGCCCAGTGCATAGAGCGGCATGAACGCGACGAAGAAGCCCGAGATCCAAAACCAGAATGCAGCCTTGCCCCAGCCTTCGTGCAGCTTGAAGCCGAACGCTTTCGGGAAGTAGAAGCTGAAACCAGCGATGTAGCCGAATACCGCACCACCGATGATCACGTTGTGGAAGTGAGCAATCACGAACAGGCTGTTGTGCAGTACGAAGTCAGCACCCGGGATGGCCAGCAGTACGCCGGTCATGCCGCCGATGGCGAAGGTCACCATGAAGCCCAGAGTCCACAGGACCTGGCTGGTCATGCGCAGACGACCGTGGTAGATGGTGAACAGCCAGTTGAATAGCTTCACCCCCGTCGGGATGGAAATCAGCATCGTCGCCAGGCCGAAGAAGGCGTTGACACTGGCCCCCGAACCCATAGTGAAGAAGTGGTGCAGCCACACCATGAAGCCCAGTACCGAAATCGCGCCCGATGCATAAACCATCGAGTGGTGACCGAACAGGCGCTTGCCGGTAAAGGTCGAGATCACTTCGGAGAAGATACCGAACGCTGGCAGGATCAGGATGTACACCTCAGGGTGACCCCATGCCCAGAACAGGTTCACGTACATCATTGGATTGCCACCAAGTTCATTGGTGAAAATGTGGAAATCCAGGTAACGGTCAAGCGACAGCAGCGCCATGGTAGCGGCCAGGATCGGGAACGAAGCCACGATCAGCACGTTTGCCCAGGTGCAGGTCCAGGTGAAGATCGGCATGTCCATCAGTTTCATGCCAGGGGCGCGCATTTTCAGCACGGTGGCCAGGAAGTTGACCCCCGTCAATGTCGTCCCGAGTCCTGATAACTGTAGCGCCCAGATGTAGTAGTCCACACCCACGCCCGGACTGTATTGCAGGCCCGACAATGGCGGATACGCAACCCAACCGGTCTTGGCGAATTCGCCGACGCCCAGGGACACGTTGATCAGCACAACGCCCGATACCAGCAGCCAGAAGCTCAGGGAGTTCAGGAACGGGTAGGCAACGTCACGCGCGCCGATCTGCAGCGGCAAGGCCAGGTTCATCAAGCCGGTGAAGAATGGCATCGCCATGAAGATGATCATGATCACACCGTGGGCGGTGAAGATCTGGTCATAGTGTTCAGGCGGCAGGTAGCCAGGCGAACCCTCGGTGGCCATGGCCAACTGGGTACGCATCATGATGGCGTCGGCAAAGCCACGCAGCAGCATGACCATGGCAACGATGACGTACATGACGCCGATTTTCTTGTGGTCGACCGAGGTCAGCCACTCGGTCCACAGGTAGGTCCACTTCTTGAAATAAGTGATTGCTGCAAACAGTGCCAGACCACCCAGCGCGATCATGGCGATGGTAATCATCACAATCGGCTCGTGGAACGGGACCGCATCCCAACTTAATTTACCAAACATCGTTTACTCCTCTGCCCCAGCAGTTGAATGCGCGCCTGTGTCAGAACCTTCAACCGCGGCCACTTCTTTCTTCTCGTGCTTGACCGGCTTGCCTGGCTTCATACCTTCGTACTTGTCGACGATTTTCTGAAACAGGTTCGGCTCGTACGCGGAGTACAGGGCGACTGGGTTGTTCTGGCTTGGTTTGGTCAGGGCGTCGTATTCAGCTTGATCAAGCTGTTTAGGTGCGGCCTTGACTTCGGCTACCCAGGCGTTGAAATCTTCCTGGCTCGTCGAGATCGCTTTGAATTTCATGCCGGTGAAGCCAGCGCCGCTGTAGTTGGCGGAGATGCCTTCCATTTCAGCTTTTTCGTTGGCGATCAGGTGCAGTCGGGTCTGCATGCCTGCCATCGCGTAGATCTGACCGCCCAGGGCAGGGATGAAGAACGAGTTCATCACGGCGTCGGAGGTGATCCGGAAGTTGAGCGGGGTGTTCTCCGGGAAACGAATCTGGTTGACCGTGGCGATGCCCAGGTCCGGGTAGATGAACAGCCATTTCCAGTCCAGCGCGACCACTTCGATGTTGATCGGCTTGACGTCGGACTCCAGCGGACGGTACGGGTCCAGCTCGTGGGTCGACTTATAGGTGATGTAACCCAGGGCGATGATGATGAGGATCGGGACCAGCCACACCGCGATTTCGATCTTGGTGGAGTGCGACCACTTCGGCGCGTAGGTCGCGCTGGTGTTCGACGCGCGGTATTTCCAGGCGAAGGCGAAGGTCATGATGATCACAGGCACCACCACCAACAGCATCAGCAGCGTGGCGGTGATGATCAGGTTTCGTTGATCCAGACCGATCTGTCCTTTAGGGTCCATCAAGGTCCACTTGCAGCCTCCCAGCATTAACATCATGCCAAGCAGCGGCAAAAAGCCTAGTAATCGGGGGTACCTGTTTTTACTCATCTCACGACCTCTAAAGCAGCTTGCGCAATGCAGTTGGGTTTTGATCGCCAACACTTCACCCTGCCAAGGGTTGGCATTTCTCTTCGATTGAATAAGAGCCTGCCCGTTACGTCATAGCTGTACGTTGCACGGACCTGCGGTGAGTTCTTATTCGATTTCGTGGCTAAAGGCCTTGTTACAGACCAATTCCATTTGGTGCGGAAAGTTGAAAGGCTGCCGGAACCTGGGATCGCACAGAGCCTTCCATCTGCTCCTCGACCGCTCCAATGCTCAAATATTGAACAGCACCGGACATTCAGTGCGGGCGATTGTAGTTAGCTAGCGATGTATAAACCATGTCTGATAAAGAAATAATTTTTATCGATTACAGCAATAATACTTCACCATTCCCGCAAGGGTTCGCGATCTTATCGCGTTCAATTCTCAACAAAAACCACAAAAATTGCGCTGTTATTGGGCAGAGTGCCACTCCCCTTACGCGCTGTAAGGGCATGGCAAACGAAGCAAAGTCCCCATAAAACAAGGCATTTGCACAGCGCTCCGGTGTCGAAACCTGATGCGCCGGGGGGTGTCTTTCAAACCACAAACTGACAGCACAATTTGTGCACCGGATGCAAATTTGGCGGCCGGTTCGGCCAGTCAGAAACGTCCTGCGGCAACCTCCGTGTGACAACATGTCGCACGCTGCGCACACCTTTTGTTGCCGCTTGTCACGGCGCTTTCACATATTCCTACAAACAAAAACGCCCCGGCCCTCACTCAAGGAGACCGGGGCGTTTTATTCAACGGGTTCAGGCTTTGGGGTGACGATTACGATAGATGCACAGGGGCACCAGGATCACCGTCAGCACGAAGGCCACCAATGCCCATTGCGCCAGGGACAGGCCGAGAATCGGCGGATAGGGCGTGCTGCAGAAGCCGTCGACCTGGAAGCCCAGGGGAAACACCTTGGCCAGGGGCAGGTCATCGACGATCGGTTGCAGCACATCGATGCCGCAGCTGACTTGGGGGAAGAACTGGGTGTACACATGGTGCCCGGCGGCCGCCACACCGCCCAGGGCGCTGAGGACCACCAGCCCTTCGAAGAACGTGACCGCCCCCTTGCTACGCATGGCAGCGCCGAGGAACGCGAAGATCGCGATCAACAGCAAGGCGTAGCGTTGCAGGATGCACAGTGGGCACGGCGCTTCGCCCAGCACCACTTGCATGTACAGCGCTCCGCCGATCAGCGCCAGGCAGATGATGCCCAGCAACACCAGAAAGCGCCGCTCCCTGCCCAAACGCAATTCGTCACTCATCCCCGTTTTCCTTTGTTTGTGCCAGTGGCAACAAGTTTACACACAGGCACCCGTTAAAACAGAGAGGAGTTAACAACGGATTAATCAGGAAAAATGAAGAGCTAAATGTGGGAGGGGGCTTGCTCCCGATAGCGGTGGATCAGTCAGCTTGTCTGTCACTGACATACCGCTATCGGGAGCAAGCCCCCTCCCACACTGGTTCACTGTTGCTGTGAAGAACTTACTCCAGGGCAGCAGCCGGGCCGAAGAATTCGTAGCGGCTTTGTTTCTCGGGTACGCCCAGGGCCTTGAGATGGCGCTTGATCACTGCCATGAAGCCTTTAGGCCCCAGGAAGTACGCATCGATGTCGCGCGCCTCGGGCAGCCACGCCGCCAGTTGTTCCTGATTCAACAGGCCGACCTTGTCCGCCGCCGGGCTTACGCCGTCATCCTCGGCATAGCAGTAGAAGCGCTTGAGCTGCGGGTGCCGGGCCGCCAGGGTGTCGACCCAATCACGGAACGCATGCACCCCGCCGTTACGCGCGCAGTGGATAAAGTGCACGGGGCGCTCGGTGGCCAGTGCCGCTTCAAGCATCGGCAGGGTTGGCGTGATGCCCACCCCGCCGCTGATCAGCACCAGCGGCTTGTCGCTGGCGGCCAGGGTGAACTCGCCCGAGGGCGGGAACAGGTCAAGGGTCGCGCCGACGTGCAACTGGTCATGCAAATAGTTGGACACTCGCCCACCGGCTTCGCGCTTGACGCTGATGCGGTATAGGCCGTCATTGCTCAGGGCCGACAGGGAATAATTGCGACGGACTTCCTCGCCGTCGAGCACCAGCTTCATGCCGATGTATTGGCCGGGCGCAGCGCTGAGGATCGGGCCGTTGTCCACCGGGGCGAAGTAGAACGAGGTGATCTCGTTGCTCTCCTCCACGCGCTTGACCAACCGGAACGGCCGCGCACCGCGCCAGCCGCCGGGCGCCTGGGCTTTCTCGTCGTAAATAGCCGCTTCGGCACCGATCAGAATGTCCGCCAACTGCCCATACGCCGCGCCCCAGGCGCTCATCACCTCAGGGGTGGCAATCTCGCTGCCCAGCACTTCGGAAATCGCCCGCAGCAGGCAGGTCCCCACGATCGGGTAGTGTTCCGGCAGGATCTGCAAGGCCACGTGCTTGTTGATGATTTTGGCCACAAGGTCGCCCAACTGGTCCAACTGGTCGATATGCCGCGCGTACATCAGCACGCCATTGGCCAAGGCGCGCGGCTGGTCGCCGCTGGCCTGGTGGGCCTGGTTGAACAGTGGGCGAACTTCGGGGTATTCGGACAGCATCATGCGGTAGAAATGGGTGATCAACGCTTCGCCACCGCTTTCCAGCAGGGGCACAGTGGATTTGACGATGGCACGGTCTTGGGCGCTCAGCATGGGAGACTCCTGGGTCTTTTCATTCGTTGCCCTCAGGTACTCAGTAATCATGCCAACTAATAAATCCATGATTTTCAGCAACTTAAATACCGCGTAGTCAGAATGACTTCCTACAGTTTATAGTCATAAGGACTACAAGGAGTCATTATGACTGCACAATCGCTGCTCACCACCCTGCTGCCCCTCGTGGCCGACCTGTCACGGGACTTGCCCGAAGGCGAGCGCTATCGACGCCTGCTGCATGCCATGCGCGCCCTGCTGCCGTGTGATGCCGCCGCCTTGCTGCGCCTGGAGGGCGAATGGCTGGTGCCGCTGGCCGTGGATGGCTTGAGCGCCGATACCTTGGGCCGACGCTTCAAGATCAGCGAACACCCGCGTTTTGCGCTGCTGCTGAGCAGCCCCGGCCCTACCCGCTTTGACAGCGACAGCGAATTGCCCGACCCCTACGACGGCCTGGTGGAGGGCCTGCACGGGCAGCTGGAAGTCCACGACTGCATGGGCTGCCCGTTATTTATCGACGACCAGCCGTGGGGCCTTCTGACCCTGGACGCCCTCGACACCGAGCGCTTCGAACGGGTCGAACTCGACGCCCTGCAAGCCTTCGCCAGCCTCGCCGCTGCCACGGTCAACGTCGCCGAGCGCATTGAGCGCCTGGCGTTGCGCGCCGAAGACGAACACCAGCGCGCCGAGATCTACCGCCAGGCCAGCGGCCAGCAGCACAAGGAAATGATCGGCCAGAGCAAGGCGCACAAGCGCCTGGTCGAGGAAATCAACCTGGTGGGCGGCAGTGACCTGACCGTGCTGATAACCGGTGAAACCGGGGTCGGCAAGGAGTTGGTCGCCCAGGCGATCCACGCCGCGTCGTCGCGTGCCGACAAACCGCTGATCAGCCTAAACTGCGCCGCGCTGCCCGAAACCCTGGTGGAAAGCGAGCTGTTCGGCCATGTGCGCGGTGCCTTCACCGGCGCGCTGAGTGAGCGCCGGGGCAAATTCGAACTGGCCAATGGCGGCACGCTGTTTCTGGATGAAGTCGGCGAGCTGTCGCTGAGCGTGCAGGCCAAGCTGCTGCGGGTGCTGCAAAGCGGCCAGTTGCAGCGCCTGGGGTCGGACAAAGAGCATCAGGTGGATGTGCGCCTGATTGCCGCCACCAACCGAGACCTGGCCGAAGAAGTGCGCCATGGCCGCTACCGCGCCGACTTCTACCACCGCTTGAGCGTCTACCCGCTGCAAGTGCCTGCGTTGCGTGAACGCGGGCGCGACGTGTTGCTGCTGGCCGGGTTCTTTCTGGAACACAACCGCTCACGCATGGGCCTGGGCAGCCTGCGCCTGACCAGTGATGCCCAGGCGGCGCTGCTGGCCTACGACTGGCCGGGCAATGTGCGCGAGCTGGAACATTTGATCGGACGCAGTGCGCTCAAAGCCCTGGGGCATTGCCGTGAGCGGCCGAAGATTCTCAGCCTGAGCGCGGCGGATCTGGACCTGCCTGATGTCAGCGCAGCCGCCATCGAAGCACCGGCCGCTGTCGCCCGCGACGTCACCGGCGACCTGCGCCAGGCCACCGAGCATTACCAGCGCCAGATCATCAACGCCTGCCTGGAACGCCATCAACACAACTGGGCCGGCGCCGCCCGAGAACTGGGCCTGGACCGCGCCAACCTTGGCCGCATGGCCAAGCGCCTTGGAATGAGATAGCCAATGTGGGAGGGGGCTTGCCCCCGATGGCAGTGTGTCAGCCAGCACATTTACAGCTGACCCACCGCTATCGGGAGCAAGCCCCCTCCCACATTTAGACTGCCTTTGCCTTGAAGACCGGGCTCACACCCTTGGGCTTGCGAAACACCAACACATTACCCAACATCACCAGCACCAACCCCGCCAGGGCCGGTGCCGTCCACTGATAACCCTCGGCAAAGGCCGATACGTTCAGCGCCACCACCGGAAACAACACAGTGCAATACGCCGCCCGCTCCGGCCCCATGCGGCCGACCAGCGTCAGGTAGGCGGTAAAGCCGATCACCGAGCCTGGAATCACCAGGTACCACAAGGCGCCGATGTAACGCGTGCTCCAGTCCATCTCGAACGGAATACCGCGTACTGCGCAATACGCCGCCAGCATCGCCGCACCATAGGCCATGCCCCAGGCATTGGTGGTCAAGGGCCGCAGCCCGGCCTTCTGTTGCAGGCTCGAGAGCATATTGCCCGCCGAAAAACACAGCGTGCCCAGCAAGGCCAGGCCCAGGCCGAGCAAGGTCTGTGGGCTGGCGGCGTGCCCTGCCAATTCGGGCCAGAACAAACAGCCCAGGCCGAGCAAACCAAGACCGCCGCCCATCAACACATTCCGCGCGACCCGCTGGCCGAAAAACACCCGGGCATTCAGCGCGTTCCACAAGGTCGCCGTGGAAAACACCACCGCCACCAGGCCGCTGGGAATCCACTGGCTGGCGGTCAGAAAACACATGAAGTTGACGCAGAACAGGCACAGGCCCTGGGCCAGGCAAATCAGGTGCCCGCGCCGGTTCATCACCTGCAGCCGGCGGCTGAGCAGCAACAGCACGAACAGCACCAGGGCCGCCAAGGCGAAGCGGTAAACGATCGACACGGGAATCGCCACCACGCCCAACTGCCATTTGAGCGCGATCCAGGTCGTGCCCCAGATCAGTACAGTGAGTACATACAGGAAAAGGTTCATAGCGGGCTCCGGTGAGTGAGCCACAGTGTCGCGTTTTCCCTGTGCGACGCTCTTGCACATTCTTGCGCTTTTTCAGGGGGCGGGGCTCACAGCGCCATGACGGCGGAGTAGGATGCAAAACGTCGGAGAACACACCATGCCAGAGCTGCAATCGCTGCACGTCTTTCAAGCCCTTAACCGCTCGCCCAACGCACGCCTGGAAGCCTGCGCCGAGCTCGGTGACGGTTTGTCTGCGGCGTTGTGGAGCAACCACCACGACTCCCAGGATTACCAGGCGCCCAGCCATCACACTTTGTCGTGCTACATCGGCGGCGGCACCGGCACTTTTCGCCGTGACCAACCGGGCACCAAGGGCGGCCCCGACAAACTGTGCATCCTGCCGGCCGAGCACCAATCGGCCTGGGTGATCAATGGCCAGATTCGCCTGGCCCATGTCTATTTCAGCCCCGAACAATTCGCCCTCGGCTGCGTCACTCTGCTCGACCGCGAACCCCGTGAACTGCAGCTGCGCGAGAGCACCTTCCTCGAAGACGCCAGCCTGGCCGCACGCTTTCACCAGTTGATTGCCCTCAACTGGCAGGAGCCCGGTGAACGCCTGCTGACCAGCAGCCTGGCCCATGAAATGCTCAGTCACACCCTGCTCAGCCAGGTCGGCGTGCGCGAGGGGCTGCGGGTGAAGGGTGGGCTGGCCGCGCACCAGCGACGGCGTTTGGTGGAGTACATCGACCATCACCTGCAGGACGCCATCAGCCTTGGCCAACTGGCCGGCCTGTGCGCGCTGTCGGAATACCATTTCGCCCGCATGTTCCGGCAAAGCTTCGGTCTGCCACCCCACCAATACCTGCTGGCGCGCCGGCTGGCCCGTGCCAGGGCGCTGTTGCGCAACAGCGCCCTGGCCGTGGGTGAGATTGCCTGGCGGTGCGGGTTCTCCAGCGCCAGCCATTTCAACCAGCGCTTCCGCCAAGCCATGGGGGCGGCGCCTGGGGACTATCGCCAGGCCTTTCGCACTTAGCCCATCAAGCCCAGCGTCTTGGCCTTGGCCACTGCCTGGGTGCGCCGCTCTACCCCGAGTTTGCTGTGGATACGCCGCGCATGGGTCTTGACGGTGTGCAGGGAGATATACAGGCGCTCGGCAATTTCCAGATTGGAGTTGCCCAGGGCGATCAACTGCAGCACTTCCAGTTCGCGCAGGCTCAGCGGATTTTGCGTGGCGCCGACTGGCGCGGCTTGCGGTTCCAGCCCCAACTCACTGAGTAATCCCGGCGCACGTAAACGCAACTCGCGCACCGCCTGCTGCACCTGGCAACGCGCCGCCAGTTCCAGGCCGGCTTGCAGGGCCACGCGCGCCCGCGCCGGCTCGCCCAGCCGCCAGGCCACCTCCCCCAGCACCAGCTGCAGTTCGGTTTCCAGGCAGAGCATGCCGCGTTGCCTGGTGCTGTCGAGCAAGGCACCAAGTCGCTCGAGCGGGTGTTCGGCGCAGCCCAGCCTGACCTCGGCCAGCACCAACAGGTACTCAAGACGCGGGATCAATTCCAGCGTGGCCGGCGGCGCCTGCTTGGCGCAGGGCCCATGGAAGTGACGCAACACGCGGCGCATCGCTTGCACCGTCAACTCCGCGCGCCCTTGCTGCAACCAGAAATGCGCGCTGACCAACAACAGGACCGCGCGGTACACCAGGTCGGGGACATGGCGCTGCTGCATCAGCCGCTCGGCATCGCGCAACTGGATAAACGCCTGGGCGTAATCACCGCGATTCGCCGCCAGCAGCGCCAGCCCGAGAAACCCGTAGAGCACCCGCTTGTCCTGGCTGTGCAGGCAGATGTTCAAACCGGCCTCGAAACACTCATGCGCCAAGGCGTCCTGCCCTTGGCGCAAGGCGAGATGCCCGCGTCGCAGGGCGATACGCCCCATCAGCGGCCCAGCCTGCAAGCGTTGCTCGACCAGCATCGCCTGCACGCTTTCCAACAGGCTCTGCGCCCGGTAAGGCGCGCCGCGTTGTTCCAGCAATTGGGCGTGATCCAACTCGAGCAAGGCCTCCAGCACCAGCGAACCGTGGGCGCGGGCCAGGCACAGCGCTTCGCGATTCAGCGCTTGGGCCACGTCCAGCTCACCGCGCAGCATGGCTTGCTGGGTCAGGCCCGACAGGCACATCAGGCGTGACGTCCAGGCGCTCTCGGGCAAGGCTTGCAGGGCCTCGAGGAAATGCTCGCGGGAGCGCTCGGCATCGCCGCTCAGGTGCAGTAACCAGCCGGCTTGCGCCTGCCAGCGCGCCACCAGATGACGCTGCGCCGCCGCCGTCGGTCGCGGCGCGAATCGAGCCAACTGGTCGATGCACACCGCCGCCTGCTCGAACCGCCCGGCAAACAGCAATGCCGCCGTGACCAGGCCCACCAGCGGTGCCGAGCCGAGCATCAGTTCATCGCCATGCTGCTCATGCAGGCGCAACAGCAGCACAGCATTTTGCCCGCGGAACAAGTCTTCGAAACTGAAATGCTGCAACAGGCTCACCGCGCCCTCATATTCCTGCGCCAGCAGCGCCTGTTCGAAGGCCGCCTGCCAGTCCTGCTCGGCGCTGAACCACTGGCACGCGCGCCGGTGCCAGGCGCGCTTGGCCGGCCAGGGTTCTTCGCGCAGCAAACGCGCCAGGGGCGCAAAAATGTGCAGCCAATCGGTGGTGCCTTCCCAGGGTTGGATAAACGCACCGAGCGCTTGAAGCTCGCGCAGGTACTGAGCGCCGTCACCCGAGCCGAACAGGTGTTCACACAGGCCGGTATTGAAGCGCGGCAGGTTGGCCAGCACCCGCCAGGCTTCGGTCAATTCCGCCGGCAAGCTGCTGAACACTTCGTGTTGCAGATAATCGAGCAGGGTTTTATCGGGATGGCCGTCACCGAGCAGCGCAATGCGCACCCCGGCGCACCATCCGGCGCTGAATTGCATGATGTTGTCGACGCTCTGCCCTGGGCCGAGCAACGCCTGGATTTCCGTCGCGCTGAACGAAAGTTCGGTACTGCCGCACTCCAACAATTCGTCATCGAGCAACAGGCGCGGCCAATTGCACGCCGGCCGCCGCCGCGCGCCCAGCCACCAGGTCAGCGCCGGGCTGCTGGCGGTGAGCAACCGGTCCAGCAGCGCGTCCAGCGCAGGCGCGGGCAGGCGGCAAAAATCGTCGAGGAACAGCCACGCCGTGTGTTGCCAACGCCCCAGGTCCAGCAATAACGTCGCTTCATCGGTGTAAGCCAGCCCAAGGCTGTGGGCCAGGCGCCGGGAGAAATCCACGGGGCATGCAACCACGCCATTGAGCGCCAACCAGTGAACCTGGCACCCAGGCGGCGCCTGCAACGCGCACTCGGCAAGCAACGCGCTCTTGCCACTGCCGCCCGGCGCGCACAGCAGCTTCACCCGCGCCGGTGCCGCGAGCAAAGGCGCGGCCAGGCGCGGGCGCAGCAGATGGTGAGCGGACAGCCGGGGCATGAATCCAGGACGGTCCAGGCAGCGTGTCATGGCGGTCATTGCTGCATCCTGCTTTTTTATTGTGATGCAACCCTAGTCCTGTGGTGGGCGGTTGTTGAAGAAGTATTCAGCGGGGTGATTGAAAGACATGCGCAAAACCCAATGTGGGAGGGGGCCCCCGAATGATCATTCCCACGCTCTGCGTGGGAATGCCTCCTGGGACGCTCCGCGTCCCGCAAACCGTCGCGCACAGGTGACGCAGAGCGTCATGGGCTGCATTCCCACGCGGGAGCGTGGGAATGATCTTTAGCGCACGCCTTCAGACCTGAGCGCCGCCGGGGTGTAATCCGCTGCCTTGGCCGCGAAGCCGAAGACGAAGCTGCTTTTCTCTTCGTTCTTCATGCCCAACGCGAGATAACGCCCGGCGATCAGGTCGTACAGGGTTTCCACGGTGTAGGCCGGTACCTGGTGGTCGTAATAGAACTGCGCGTGGCCTTCGGCGACGCGCCACAGTTGGCCGCGACCGTCGTAGTGGTCCACCAGGGCGACCTGCCAGCTGTCTTCGTCAATGTACATGTGGCGCTTGGCGTAGATGTGGCGCTCGCTCGGCTTGACGGTGCCGACCACTTCCCAGACGCGATGCAGTTCATAGCGGGTCAGGTCCTGGTTGATATGCCCGGCCTTGATGATGTCGTCGTATTTGAGGGTCGGCGAATCGAGTTTGTAGCTGTTGTAAGGGATGTACAGTTCCTTCTTGCCCACCAGTTTCCAGTCATAGCGGTCGGGCGCGCCGGAGAACATGTCGAAGTTGTCGGTGGTGCGCAGGCCGTCGGAGGCGGTGCCCGGCCCGTCATACGAGACCTGCGGCGCCCGCCGCACACGGCGCTGGCCTGCGTTGTAGATCCAGGCCAGGCGTGGCTCCTTCACCTGGTCGAGGGTTTCGTGCACGAGTAGCACGTTGCCAGCCAGCCGCGCCGGCGCCGTGACCGATTGCTTGAAATAGCTCAGCACGTTGGCCGCCTTGGCCTGGTCGATATCGGGGATGGCCTGCGGCACCGCCACTTCCTCTTCGAAGCGGATCGGCGTGTAGCTGCCGTTGGTCTGTGGCGTGGCCTGGGTGATGATGCGGCGCAGGTTGCCGCCGTGGTAACGGGTGATGTGATTCCACAACACCTCCACGCCGTTTTTGGGAATCGGGAACGCGTAGTAACGGTTACCGGTGAAGTTCTCCAGGCCGTTGCCGTCGTTGATCGCCTTGACGTTCAGCGCGCTGCGCTTGATCGACTCGTAGATATCCGCCGGCAGGTTGACCGTACGGTGGCTCGGGTACACCGGGATCTTGTAGGTCTCGGGGTAGCGCTTGAACATCGCCACCTGGCCGTCGGAGAGTTTGTCTTTGTACTTGTCGACGGTGGCGGCGGTGATCACGAACAGCGGTTTTTCACTGGCAAACGGGTCGGCGAGAAAGCCCTTGCTGTCCACCGCGCCGGCATTTTTCGGAATGCCGCCGGTCCAGGCCGGGATCGAGCCATCGGCGTTGCCGGCTTTTTCGGCGCCCACCGGGGTCAGGCTGGTGCCGAGCTTGGCGGCTTCTTCAGGCGATACCGCGGCCATCACGTGGGCGGCCAGCAGACTCAGGGCCAACGCTGCAATTGTCTTACGCATAGTTCTTGTCCTTCTTTAAGCCAGATCAGAAGTTCACGCCGAAGCTAAGGGCGAGGAAGTCACGGTCGGTCAGGGTGTTGTAGTCGCCGCCAAAGAAGTCGGTGTAGCTGAGGCTGGCGGTGTAGGTGCTGCGGTAGTCCGCATCCACACCGACGCTGATCGCCTTGGCGCCTTTGTTGAACAGGCCGTTGGGGCCGTAGCCGGCCACATCATGGGACCAGGACAGGTTGGGCTTGAGGTTCACCCCGGCAATCGCGTTGTTGTAATCAAGGATCGCCCGCGCGCGGTAACCCCAGGAGGTGGAGGTGACGAAACCGTCGGTGTCACCCTGGAACCCATAGGCGCCGTACACCGAGTCACGGCCGTAACGCAGTCGGGTTTTGTCTTCCAGGCCGGCGACGTGCACCACGGCCGCTTCGCCCACCAGGGTCAGGCGCTCGGCGCCCAGCACTTGGTCGAAGAACTGGGTCATGGTGCTCTGGATCTGGGTGATTTCCTTGCGACGGTAGCCTTTGTTGTCGGCGCCAAACGAACTGCGGATCGGCGACGCGGTGTTGCCGGCAATCGGGTTGACCAGCGCCAGGGTCAGGTCGGTGGTGTTGAGTTGCACCGGCGCATTTGGCCGATAGCTGATTTCGCCGGTCCACGCCGTGCCGGTGGGCAAGGTGGTGGAGAAGCTGGCACCGAACAGACGGATATCTTCCGGGTAATCCAGGTAGTACTGGCCACGCCCGAGCATGGTGCTCTGGGCCAGGGCCCCACCAAAGCCCGGCGGAGCGGCGGCACCAATGGCGCCGATGGTTGCCAGGTTGGTATTGGCGGTAATCGTGCCCACGGTCGGGGTGCGGCTGTGGTAGTTCATGAAGTACAGGCCGTATTCGGTGTCGTCACCCAGCCAGCGCAAGGCGGCGCCGAACTGGCCGGAGTCACGCGCATCACGGTCCGCGGCGCGCTGCACCACCACGCCCTCGCGGGTGACCACAAAGCCTTGACCACGTGCCGCTGCAATCGGTTGCAGCGGTGCAATCCCCGGGCTGCCCACCGTGTAGTTACCGGTGCAGCCATCCGCCGCTACGTCACCGCCGAAGAAGGTGCCGCAGTTGTCCAGCACGGTCTGGTCCCATTCCAGTTGATAGAAACCTTCCACGGTGAGCTGATTGGTCAGGCTCTGGGAGGCGAACAGCATGTTCACCGGGATCAAGCCTTCCTTGATCTCGGCCCCCGGACGACGGAACGCCGACACGTCGATCGGGTTGATGCTGTTGATGGAGTTACCGATGAAGGTACTTTCACCCCAACTGACCACTTGCTTACCGGCGCGCACGGTACCGGGCAGGTCGCCCAGGGAATAGTTGTGGTAGACGAAGGCATCGAGAATCTGCGCACCGCTGGATTTGGCGCCTTCCTTGCGGTTGTGGTCGCTGATCTGCTTGAACTCGCGGTCTTCGTCCTTGAGCTCGAAGTCGTACCAGTACTTGCCGCGCACGAACACACCGGTGTCGCCGTATTTCAGTTCAAGATCATGCAGACCCTTGAAGATTTTCGAGAAGGTCTCGCCCTTCTTGAAGTTCAGGCGCCCGTCATCCCCGGTGGACGCCTGGCCCGTGCCGCCGTTGACGGTGCCGACCAGGCTTTTGTCGGCATCCCGCGTGCCCCAACTCGCACCGACCGATAGCGAGGAATCGAATTGCCCTTCGATCTCGCCGATGTTGAACGAAACAGCGTGGGCCTGGGCACAGCAACCCAAGGCAACCGCAGCGGCCAGCGCCTGTGGCGTGAAGATGGCGCGCATTGTTGTTTTTGTCATGCGTCTTCCCCGGTGAGTGACAGAAGGCCCCACCCTACTGCTGCCCAGGAGGAGCGATAAGCGCACCAAGGAGGTATTCGTGTTGTAGCTCGAAAGGATGACGGGCCGCGCGGGCCATGGGTGCGGCGTGCGTCATGGATTGGATGGATGGTGGCCTATCAGAAGCATCGATGGCATGCGCCGAATTATTGTCGTTTTGGTAACAGTCCTTGTCCTGAACCGCTATTACTCATTCTGTTACAACCGACTATGCTTACTTCGCTTTCAGGGCAAACAGCCCGCTCCGAGGTTCTGGAGAAAAGCTTGAATTCAACGGATTGCCAAGACATTCAATCTGTTACCAGTGTTCACTGACGTTGATTTATCGCTCCTTGATCCAACGTCTTACTTCGGCCGCTGCCTGTGCAGCGGCCTTTTTTATGCCTGGAATAAAAACGGGGCGCCATTGACGCCCCGTGGGATTCAGTATTTTTACGCAACGATCAGAGGCTGAACTTCTGCAAGTTGGCCATCATCTCCTTCAATGCCTCGATCGTGTCTTTGGGGTGCGCCGCCCCTTCGAAGTCGCAGATCTGCTGCCAGTGCGCCGCCACGTCATCCGGCGAAAAGCCCGCTTCGGGGTCAAAGCCTACGCCCAGGCTGCGCTCCCAACGGGTCTTGCCGATCCAGCCGCCGCCCACTTCGAACAAGCCTGAGGTTTCCTGGCAAGCGTCGCTGCCCAGGTACACCACCAACGGGCTGATCAGTTCCGGCTTGAGGCGCTCGAACACCTGCGGCGGAATCAGCCCCTCGGTCATGCGCGTGGCGCCGGTGGGCGCAATCGCGTTGACCAGGATGTTGTTCTTGCGCCCTTCCAGCGCCAGGGTGCGGGTCAAGCCATACAGGCCGAGCTTGGCCATGCCGTAGTTGGACTGGCCGAAGTTGCCGTAGATGCCCGAGGTGGACGCGGTGAAGATCACCCGGCCATAGCCCTGCTCGCGCAGATGCGGCCAGGCGGCGCGGGTGACTTTGTAGGCGCCTTCGACATGCACCCGGTAAACCAGGTCCCAGTCGCTGTCGTCCATCTTGTGGAAGGTCTTGTCGCGCAGGATACCGGCGTTGTTCACCACCACATCGATACGGCCGAAGGCATCCAGTGCGTTCTGTACGATTTTATCGCCATCGGTGACGGAGTCATGGTTGGCGTGCGCAATGCCACCCGCTGCGCGGATTTCGGCCACCACACGGTCGGCCGCCGAGGCATTGGCGCCTTCGCCCTGGGTCGAGCCACCGAGGTCATTGACCAGCACCTTGGCCCCATGCCGGGCGAACAGCAGCGCGTGGGCGCGGCCCAATCCGCCACCAGCGCCGGTGACGATCACGACCTTATCCTGCAACTGCACTGACTGACTCATACCGAACTCCTTGGGCGACGATGGCAATGGGCAGAGTGTCAGGCACCGGGCCTTGGGTCACAATAAATACGGCCGACGCTGAATGGTGCTCGATAAGGCAGCGGGATGATGCCGCCTGGCGCAAGGCTCAGGAATAGGCCGCACGCGCTGACCGCAGGCCAATACGCTCGCGAAACGCCTGGTAATGCCTGAGCACCTGGACCGGCGCCTCGATCTGTGGGTAATGGCCGATATCGGCCAGCAAGATCGCATCGGCATTCGGCACTAGCTGTTGATAGCGCTCCACCATATGCGCGCCCGAAATGGGGTCGACCTCACCGTCGATGACCCGCAACGGCACGTCGCCGCGCTGCATTGCCGCCACCCAGCGGTCACGCAGGCGACGGCGCTGGGGAATGTAGTTGATCAGCTTGTGCAGGATGCGCGGGCCGTCGTTGTGTTCAATCAAACTCCAGAAATCATCCAGGGCGCTTTCGCTCGGTAGCGTCCGGGGACCAAAAATCTGGTTAAAACTGTTGGCCAGGCTACTTCGTCCAGAGGCTCGGCCGATCATCCAGCCCAGGGGGCTGAGCAATAATTTCTGCACCAAGGTTGCGCGATGGGTTTCGGGGAACAGCCCACCGTTGAGAAACGCACAACTGGCCATCTGGAACCGGCCTTCGTAATGCCGGGCCAGGAGTTCCTGGGCCACGCTGTCGCCATAGTCATGGGCCAATATGTGCACCGGCTCTGCCACCCCCAGGTGTTCAAGCAATGCCTGTTGCAGGTCGGCTTGCTCCAGCAGGCAATACTCGTGATCCAGCGGTTTGGCCGATTCGCCGAAGCCGAGCATGTCGCAGGCGATCACCAGATTGCGCTGGGCCAGGGGTTGCCACAGGTAATGCCAGTCCCAACTGGCCGTGGGAAAGCCATGGATCAGCAGCAGCGGCTCGCCCTGCCCGGCCACCCAATAACGAATGGAGCGGCCGCGAAAGACGAAATCCTGGCCGCGTTTGCGCCAGGCGCTGAGCGGTATCTCGGCAAGTGGCATCAGCTTTTATACCCGGGGTCCTGGTTATCCAATTTGCGCAGCAGCGCCGGCCAGGCCAGCGCACCGCCCATACCTTGGGCGCTTTTTGTGACAGCCGCCACCATCGCCTTGGCACCGGCCAGAATCTGCGGCTCGATGGTGATCAACTCGGCAGCACCGTTCTGCGCCAGTACCTGGATGTCACAGGCACGCTGGAACGTGAACATCATCAGAAAGGTGTCGGCGATGGTCGCGCCGCACGTCAGCAGGCCATGGTTGTGCAGCATCAGAAAGTTGTTGTCGCCCAGGTCCGCTTGCAAGCGCGCCTTTTCATCGTGATTCAAGGCGACGCCTTCATAGGCGTGATAGCCCAGGCTCGACAGCACAAACAGCGATTGCTGGCTGATCGGCAACACGCCCTGCTTTTGCGCAGACACGGCGACGCCGGCGGCAGTATGGGTGTGCAGCACGCAGGTCACGTCGTGGCGCACTTCGTGGATGGCGCTGTGGATGGTGTAGCCCGCGGGATTGATCTCGTAGGGGCTGTCCATGCGCTTGTTGCCGGCCTGGTCCACCTTGACCAGGCTTGAGGCGGTGATTTCGTGGAACATCAGCCCATAGGGGTTGATCAGGAAATCATTGGTGCCCGGCACCTTGGCGGAAATATGCGTGAAGATCAGATCATCCCAACCGTGCATCGCCACCAGGCGATAGCAGGCCGCCAGGTCGACACGGGCTTGCCATTCGGCCGCGCTGACCTGATCTTTGACATTCTGTGACGATAGAACGGGGGCTAGGCTCACAATAATGACCTCCTTGGCGCATTTATTATTATTTTTTAAGTGATGAGCCAGTCTAGTCAGACGCCCTGGCTTGCGGAGTTGCCTTCGCAGCCAGCTTGATGACTGAGCGAGTCAGCCTGGAGAATAGTACAAACGGTGTCAGAGAAGCGCCGTCAATAAAAACACGCGGACAGCGCCTCACGGGGTCGGTCAGCGCTGCAGTGCAGTAATCAACTCGGCCAGCCACGGCTCGGCGTCGGTCTCCGGGGTCACGCTTTCGCTGGCGTCCAGGCGCAGCATCGGCAGCACTTCGCGCAGGCCCAATTCACTGAACACTTCGCGCATTTGCTCGCCGCCGCCGCAGAAGGTATCGCCGTAGCTGGCGTCGCCCAGGCCAATGACCGCACCGGGCAGGCCGCGCCAGGCGGCGGGCAACTGGGCGCGAATGCTTGAGTACAGCGGTTGCAGATTGTCGGGCAGCTCGCCCATGCCGGTCGTCGATGTGACCGCCAGGAACGCCTCGGGCGCGAAGGCCTGCACGTCGGCCAGCGTGGCACGCGGGTTGTGCCAGGCTTCAAAACCCGCTGCTTTGAGGATTTTTTCGGCGTGGCGAGCGACTTCTTCAGCTGTGCCGTAGACCGAGCCGGAAAGGATGGCGACTTTCATCAATCTGATCCTGTAATTGAGCGAAAGCGTAGGATATTAGCAGCTGGCGCAGTTTTCTCAGCGCGCGCCGTGCAACATTCAAGACGTGTCATAAACTTCAGACCTCAACAACAAGCCATGGACCGCTCAATGATCAACGCCAAGCTGATGCAAATGGTCATCAACGCCTCCAACGACGGGATTGTCGTCGCCGAACGAGAAGGCGAAGACAAGCCACTGATCTACGTCAACCCGGCCTTCGAACGCCTGACCGGCTACACTCTGGACGACATCCTTTATCAGGATTGCCGTTTCCTGCAGGCGGGCGACCGTGACCAGCCAGGCCTGATGGCGATCCGCGAGGCGCTCGACAGCGGTGGCGCGTGCCGGGAAATCCTGCGCAACTACCGCAAGGACGGCACACATTTCTGGAACGAGTTATCACTGTCAACGGTGTACAACGCGGCCGACCAGCAGACGTATTTCGTCGGCGTGCAAAAAGACGTCACCGTCCAGGTAAAAGCGCAGCAACGCGTCGCCCAGCTGGAAGCCCAGGTAGCCGAGCTTAAAGCTGAGCTGGCGGCGCTCAAGGTGACGAGTGGAATTAACAAGCTGTAAAAATGGCGCTCTTTAGAGCGATAATGGCCTTTTAATGCCCAACTTTGAGCTATATCCATGCACCGCGATGCTCTTTTGACCCAGGACGAACTGGCGTTTATCCAGGACATGCAGCACAACCCGCAGCTCAACCTGCGGGATGCATGGTCGAGCCTGACGGTGAATGGCGGTGCGCAGATTCGCGATTTGCTCACGCGCTTGGCCGCTCACGACCAAGTCACCATCCAGGCGCAGTTCGATAACCAGCAACTGACCTTTCCCCTGCACCTGGTGGAAGATGAGTTTCATGCGGTGCATCTGCGCCTGGGCGTGCCGAGTATCTTTGAAGACGGGCCGATGATCCGCCCGTGGCGCCTGGCCCTTGAAACACCGGTGGCCCTGGAGAACATCAAGGGCTACGCCAGTGCGCTGTGGGTGCACGAAGTGTCATTCAAGGGTGTGCTGGTGGAAGGGCGTGGCCGAGCCAGACCGCCGAAAACCTTTTCTTTATGGTTCAGTCCGTCCGGTTACGAACGTATTGCGTTGCGTGGCACGCTGGAGCGGGAAACCGCCCGGGGCCTGTTTGCCTACCGTCTGAATCAGAGTGACGCAGGTGAAATCGAGCGCCTGCGCCAATTCATCCTGCACCAGCATCGTCTGGTGCATCCCCATGTGCATGCCTGAGATCAGGTATCCAGGCCGCCACTGAGAAACTGCTGCAAACGGCGCTGCATCTGGCGCCCTTCGCTGCCGAGGCAGCCGATGGACGTGCCGGCCAGATCGGCCTGCAACAGGTCCGATGCAGCGCCTGCGAGAAACAGCGGGCAGTCCAGGGTCAACGCCAAGCGGTTCAGACGCGCAGCCAGGTCATGCTTATGCGAGTGATTGGAGAACATGACCAGCGCCTGGGGGCGGATCTTTTCACAGACCAGGGTCAACTCATCGACCGGCTGGTCCAAGCCCAGCACTTTCACGGGCAAATCCTCCCGGCTCATCAACAGCCCCGCCACCAGTAGCTCCAATTTGCGGCACTCGCCCGGCAGGGCGCTCAGTAATACCTGGGGGGCGGGCGATGCGCTTGCCACCTGCGCGCGCAGCAACGTCTGCATGCACAGAAAAGAATCGAAAAACAGCCATTCACTGGCCTGGCCGAAACGGCCCTGGTAGCGCAGCAAGTCGCGCCACAACGGCATCAGAATGTCCTGAAACGCAATGCTCAGGGGATAGGTAGCGAAAATCTGGCCGTACACGCTCTCCAACTGACGATCGTCGAACGCACTGATGGCATGCATCAGCCGGGCTCGCCACTGCGGCCATTCGCTGTCTTCGGCCGCGTGGCGCTCGGCACGAATCGCTTCGATCTGTTGATCGTCACGCGCCAGAATCTTGCCAACCTTGCTCACCGCTACGCCGCGTTCAGTCCAATCAAGGATACGCTGGACCGTCTCAATATCGGCCGCGGAGTAGAGACGGTGCCCGCTTTCGGTGCGCATGGGCTGGATCAGCCCGTAGCGCCGCTCCCACGCTCGCAGCGTGACCGGGTTTACGCCTGTCAATCTCGAGACTTCCCGAATCGGAAAAAGCTGATCTGAATCTGTCGAAATCAGACGCGAAAGGCTATCAATCGGAGCAGTAATCAAGGGCATTGGTGACCAAATGTGGCAATGCTGGCTGAAGGGTATTTAACGCTTATCAACCTGTCTTTTTCAAGGCCGTACTTATCGGACCAACGTCTCTGGTGTATTTCGGCAAAAGAGGAATAATCCTTGCCTGTTTTTTAAGAGAGCGGCCTCACCCGGCCGCCTCTTTGTGCGCCACCTACCCGGTTCAGCGCACCCGTACATTTGGAGATATACCATGTCTACCTCACCCGTCACCTTGATGGTCGCGCGCCGCGTGGCCAAAGGTCGCTATGAAGAGCTGATGGCCTGGCTGCGCGAAGGCGAACAACTGGCCACCGACTTCCCCGGTTACCTGGGTTCCGGCGTGCTGGCCCCGCCGCCCAATGACGATGAATTCCAGATCATCTTCCGCTTCGCCGACGAAAAAACCCTGCATGCCTGGGAATTTTCCGCTTCGCGCAGTGCCTGGCTGAGCCGTGGCAGCGAACTGTTTGCCGACCCGTCCGAGCACCGCGTGAGCGGCATCGATGGCTGGTTTGGCGCTGTGGGAGCCCGCCCACCCCGCTGGAAACAGGCGGTGGCGATCTGGCTGGCGTTTTTCCCGGTGTCGCTGCTGTTCAATTTTGGCCTGGCACCCTTGCTCGGCGAACTGGACCTGTTCAGCCGGGTGCTGGTCAGCACCTTGGCGCTCACACCGCTGATGGTGTACTTCTTTATTCCGCTGTCGACGCACTTGCTGGCGAACTGGCTGCATCCCACGCCACCGCGCAAGGCCAGCGAAGCCGCTGCCTGAGTACAGGGGAGACGGGTCGCTGGTATAGTTTCCACCTGCCAGCGACTAGAGCCTCCCATGACTGCAACCAACGCCCCGATCCTGATCACCGGTGCCGGCCAGCGCGTCGGCCTGTATTGCGCCGAGCGTCTGTTGGATGCAGGGCAATCGGTCATCTTCAGCTACCGCAGCGAACGCCCAGGTGTGCAACTGCTGCGCGAACGCGGTGCGGTCGGCCTGTTTGCCGATTTTTCCAGCGAAGCGGGGATTGTGGCGTTCATCACTGAGTTGAAGGCCCACACCGACTCGCTGCGCGCGATCATCCACAACGCCTCGGCCTGGATCGCGGAAACGCCTGACGACGAAAGCCACGCCTTTACCGACATGTTCAGCGTGCACATGCTTGCGCCGTACCTGATCAACCGGCATTGTTCACCCCTGCTGCAACGTTCGACACCGGCCGATATCGTGCATATCAGCGATGACGTGGTACGCAAGGGCAGCCGCCAGCACATCGCGTATTGCGCCACCAAGGCCGGGCTCGACAGCCTTACCTTGTCGTTCGCCGCAGAGTTCGCGCCGCTGATCAAGGTCAACGGCATCGCGCCGGCCATGGTGATGTTCAATGAAGGCGACGACGCGGCCTACCGTGCCAAGGTCCTGGCCAAGTCGGCGCTGGGCATCGAACCCGGGCCTGAGGTGATCTACCAGAGCGTGCGTTACCTGCTGGACAACCCCTATGTCACCGGGACCACCCTGACCGTCAACGGCGGGCGGCATATCAAGTAAGCCGTTTTGAGGATGTTGTATGACCTTGTCCCTGCCCCACCATTACCGCGAAATCCTCAAAGGCCTGGGCGAAGACCCGGAACGCGAAGGTTTGCTCGACACCCCCAAGCGCGCCGCCAAGGCGATGCAATACCTGTGTCATGGCTACGAGCAGAACCTGGAAGAAATCGTCAACGGCGCGCTCTTCGCCTCCGATAACGACGAGATGGTGATCCTCCAGGACATCGAGCTGTACTCGCTGTGCGAGCACCACCTGTTGCCCTTTATCGGCAAGGCCCATGTGGCCTACATTCCGACCGGCAAGGTGCTGGGCCTGTCGAAACTGGCGCGCATCGTCGACATGTACGCCAGGCGCCTGCAGATCCAGGAAAACCTTACGCGGCAAATTGCCGACGCCATCCAGGACGTGACCCAGGCCGCCGGCGTGGCGGTGGTGATCGAAGCCAGGCACATGTGCATGATGATGCGCGGCGTGGAAAAACAGAATTCAACCATGAACACTTCGGTGATGCTCGGCGCGTTCCGCGAGTCGAACACCACGCGCATGGAGTTCCTGCAACTGATTGGACGGAGCAAGTAGCAATGCCACAACTTCAACCAGGCATGGCGCGCATCCGGGTCAAGGACCTGTGCCTGCGCACCTTTATCGGCATCAACGAGGACGAAATCCTCAACAAGCAGGATGTGCTGATCAACCTGACCATCCTGTATGCCGCCCAGGAAGCCGTGCGCGATAATGACATCGACCACGCGCTGAACTACCGCACCATCACCAAGGCCATCATTGCCCACGTCGAAGGCAACCGCTTCGCCTTGCTCGAACGCCTGACCCAGGAGCTGCTCGACCTGGTGATGAGCAACGACTCGGTGCTGTACGCCGAAGTCGAAGTCGACAAACCCCATGCGCTGCGCTTCGCCGAGTCGGTTTCGATCACTCTGGCGGCCAGCCGCTGATAGTCAAGTGAGCCCTATGAACGACCAACAACGCCTCGAACTCGAAGCCGCCGCCTTTCGCCGGCTGGTGTCACACCTGGACAGCCGCAAGGATGTACAGAACATCGACCTGATGAACCTGGCCGGCTTCTGCCGTAACTGCCTGTCCAAGTGGTACAAGGCCGAGGCCGATGAGCGCCAGATCGAACTGAGCCTCGATGACGCCCGTGAAGTGGTGTACGGCATGCCGTACGCCGAGTGGAAAGCCCAATACCAGAAAGAAGCCAGCGCCGACCAACACGCGGCGTTTGCCAAAGGAAAAGCCCATGACTGACCTGAACACCCTGCGCGCCAGCCTCACCAGCGGTACCCATGCCTTCGCCGACACCTTGGCGTTCGTCGCCACCGGTTATGACTACCAGCCACAAGCATTCACCAACGGCGATGTCGAAAACGCCGCCGGCCAGAACGAAGGTTCGTGCAAGACACTTGGATTGGCGTTGCTGGAAGGGTTGAGCGATCAGGAAGCGTTGCTGGCGTTTGGCGAGCATTACCGCTCAGTGGTGGCTACGCCGGAGGGCAGTGACCACGGAAATATCCGCGCGTTGATCGCCCATGGTCTGGCCGGTGTGAAATTCACCGCACAGCCACTGACGCGCAGATCCTGAGTCATACACAAATCAAAATGTGGGAGGGGGCTTGCCCCCGATAGCAGTGTGTCAGTCAGTACATTGGGTACTGGACCACCGCTATCGGGAGCAAGCCCCCTCCCACATTTGTTTTGCAGTGCTGCTTAGAACGAGGCGTCTTTCAGACCGTCAAGGTAACGCTCGGCGTCCAGGGCCGCCATGCAACCGGCGCCGGCCGAGGTGATGGCTTGGCGGTAGACGTGGTCAGCCACGTCGCCGGCCGCGAAGATGCCTTCGATGTTGGTAGCAGTGGCATTGCCTTCACGGCCGCCCTGCACCACCAGGTAACCGTCTTTGGCTTCCAGCACACCTTCGAACAACGAGGTGTTCGGGGTGTGGCCGATGGCGATGAATACGCCGTCGACTTTCAGCTCGTCGAAGCTGCCGTCGTTGTTCTTCAGGCGCGCACCGGTCACGCCCATGTTGTCACCCAGGACTTCGTCCAGCGTGGCGTTGAGCTTGAGGATGATCTTGCCTTCAGCGACACGGGCGTGCAGCTTGTCGATCAGGATCTTCTCGGCGCGGAAGGTTTCGCGGCGGTGCACCAGGGTCACGGTGCTGGCGATGTTGGCCAGGTACAGCGCCTCTTCCACCGCAGTGTTGCCGCCACCGACCACAGCCACTGGCTTGTTGCGATAGAAGAAACCGTCGCAGGTCGCGCAGGCGGAAACACCCTTGCCCATGAACGCTTCTTCCGATGGCAGGCCAAGGTAACGGGCGCTGGCGCCGGTGGCGATGATCAACGCGTCACAGGTGTACACGCCGCTGTCGCCTGTCAGGCTGTAAGGCTTCTTGGAAAAGTCGACCTTGTTGATGTGGTCGAACACGATCTCGGTTTCAAAGCGCTCGGCGTGTTCTTTCATACGCTCCATCAGCACCGGGCCGGTCAGGCCGTGGACGTCGCCCGGCCAGTTGTCGACTTCGGTGGTGGTGGTCAGCTGACCGCCCGCCTGCATGCCGGTGATCAGCAGCGGCTTGAGGTTGGCGCGGGCAGCGTAGACCGCAGCGCTGTAACCGGCAGGGCCGGAACCGAGAATAATCACTCGCGAATGACGGGTATCAGACATGACTCACTCCTATCGACCGCCCGGACAACAAGACGGCTGGAATAAAAAAGGACCGCGAAGCACTTGGGGAAGGCTTGAACTCGCAGATCCTGAAAATAATGGGTGCAGCGTATAGAGGGGGGCAAGATTAAGGAAATACGGAATAACAATCCAGCTCATAGGTGGTCTCTATGCAGTCGACCGGTTTGATCGACCTTCTTGTCCACTCAGGTGTAACCGCTGATGTCGCTACTTTCACCGCCACGGCAAAGCCGGTAAGGTCGGCGCGTTCGCCCTTCTGCTCGGAGTCTTCCATGCCTGCCCCCGCTCTTTCCGGCCCGCAATACCTGCGCGAAGGCCTCAAACTGGTGTTGAGCCCCGGCCTGCGCCTGTTCGTACTGCTGCCGCTGGCGATCAACCTGGTGCTGTTCGTCGGCCTGATCTACTTTGCAGGCCACCAATTCAGCCTGTGGGTCGACCACCTGATGCCCACGCTGCCCGGCTGGCTGAGCTTTTTGAATTACCTGCTGTGGCCGCTGTTCGTGGTGCTGGTGGTGTTGATGGTGTTTTTCACCTTTACCATGCTCGCCAATATCATCGCCGCGCCATTCAATGGTTTTCTCGCGGAGAAAGTCGAGATCGTGGTGCGTGGCACCGACGACTTCCCACCGTTCAGCTGGGCCGAGCTGATCGCGATGATCCCGCGCACCCTGGCCCGGGAAATGCGCAAGCTCGGCTACTTCCTGCCACGGGCCATCGGCCTGTTCATCCTGTCGTTCATTCCCGTGGTCAACCTGATCGCCGCGCCATTGTGGCTATTGTTCGGCGTGTGGATGATGGCGATCCAATACATCGACTACCCGGCCGACAACCACAAGCTGGGCTGGAACGAAATGCTCGCCTGGCTGCGCCAGAAGCGCTGGCAGAGCATGAGTTTTGGCGGGATCGTCTACCTGGTGCTGCTGGTGCCGGTGGTCAACTTGCTGATGATGCCGGCGGCGGTGGCCGGGGCGACGTTGTTCTGGGTGCGCGAGCAAGGTGCCGAAGCGATGGCCGGGCAACAGGTGGCCCGGTCATAAATCCATCATCCCAGTGACACAATGAAGACATGGCCCGCAGCGACACTGTGGGTCATGACGACAGCTTCGCTCCACATCACCCTGATCACCGAAACCTTCCCGCCGGAAATCAACGGGGTGGCCAATACCCTTGGCCGCCTGTGCGACGGTTTGCGCGCGCGCGGCCATCAAGTCGAACTGGTGCGTCCCCGCCAAGGCGTCGACCAGAGCCGGCCGAGTGACGATGAGTTGCTGCTGTGCCGCGGCTGGCCGTTACCGGGGTATCCAGGGCTGCAGTGGGGCCAATCGTCGATGCACAAACTCCTGCGCCGCTGGACCCGGCAGCGTCCGGATGTGTTGTACATCGCCACCGAGGGGCCGTTGGGCTTGTCGGCGTTACGCGCGGCGCGGCGCTTGGGCATCAGCGTGGTCAGCGGCTTCCACACCAACTTTCAACAGTATTCGAACCAGTACGGCTTGAGCCTGTTGAGTCGCCTGGTCACCCATTACCTGCGCTGGTTTCATAACCGGTCGACGTTGACCCTGGTTCCCAGCGCGAGTCAGCGCCTGGAGCTGGAGCGCCGGCACTTCGAGCGTCTTGGCATGCTGTCGCGGGGGGTCGATAGCCAACTGTTCCATCCGGCCAAACGCGACGATGCTTTGCGTGCGAGCTGGGGTTTGGAGAACGACGACATTGTAGTGCTGCACGTAGGACGCCTGGCCCAAGAGAAAAACCTCGGGCTGCTCAAACGCTGTTTCGATACGTTGCAGACCACCTATCCATCGCGGCGGCTCAAGTTGGTGATTGTCGGCGATGGCCCGCAGCGCAGCCTGTTGCAGTGCGATTTGCCCGACGCGGTGTTCTGCGGCGCCCAGCGCGGTGAAGCACTGGCGCGGCATTACGCTTCGGGCGATCTATTTCTGTTTCCCAGCCTGACCGAAACATTCGGCAATGTGGTGCTGGAAGCCATGGCGTCCGGGCTGGGTGTGGTGGCCTACGACCAGGCAGCCGCGACCCAGCATATTCGCCACGGCTACAACGGTGTGCTGGCGATGCCGGGGGATGAGAACGCGTTTTGCGATGCGGCCGTGTGGCTGCTGGAAGAGCGCGAGACGCTGCGCCGAGCGCGGCTCAATGCCCGGCAACACGCCAGTCGCCAAGGATGGCCGGCGATCATCGAGCAATTCGAGCGTCAGCTGCGCGATGTATGCAAGGACGGGCCTCCGGTGCCCGCCCTGGCGTCGCTTACACCAGGCTCGTCAACGCCTCACGACTGAACGGCAGAATGTCGGCCTCGCGACCTTCGCGCACCTTCACGGCCCAATCCGGATCCACCAGCAGCGCACGACCCACGGCGACCAGATCGAATTCGTCGTTATTCAAACGCTCCAGCAGGTTCTCCAGGCTGGCCGGCTGCGCGACCTTGTCGGTGTTGACCATGAACTGCAGGAACTCGCCATCCAGGCCGACACTGCCCACGGTGATCGTCGGTTTCCCCGTCAGCTGGCGGGTCCAGCCGGCCAGATTGAGGTCGGAACCTTCGAATTCGGGCTCCCAGAACCGGCGCGTGGAACAGTGGAAAATATCCACGCCAGCGTCGGACAACGGATTGAGGAATTCGCCCAACGCCTCGGGAGTTTGCACCAGGCGCGCGGTGTAGTCCTGCTGCTTCCACTGGGAAAAACGCAGGATGATCGGAAAATCCGGGCCGACCGCAGCACGGGTGGCCTGGATCAGTTCGATAGCGAAACGTGAACGGTTGGTCAGGCTACCGCCGTACTCATCGGTACGCTGGTTGCTGCCTTCCCAGAAGAACTGATCGACCAGATAGCCGTGGGCGCCGTGGATTTCCACACCGTCCATGCCGATGCGTTGAGCATCTTTGGCCGCCTGGGCGAACGCATTAATCACGTCCTTGATGTCCTGGGTGGTCATGCCATGGACGACTACCTTGCCATCCTTGAGTTTTTCCATCGGGCCGTAGGCTGGCACGCTGGCGTCAGGTTCGGTACCGATACGGCGCACGGCGCCCACATGCCACAACTGCGGAACAATCTTGCCGCCTTCGGCGTGGACCGCATCGACCACTTTCTTCCAGCCGGCCAACGCCGCTTCGCCGTAAAAGTGCGGAACGTTGGGGTAGCCGTTGGAGGCTTGATGGCCGACCACGGTGCCTTCGGTAATGATCAGCCCTACACCGGCGGCGGCGCGACGGCGGTAGTATTCGATCACTTGGGCGTTGGGCACGCCACCCGGGGAGAACGAGCGAGTCATTGGCGCCATGACCACGCGGGTCGACAGTTGCAGTGCACCGAGCTGGAATGGTTTGAACAAGGCTTGGACAGGCATGGAGCACTCCACATAAGACGGATTTATGATGTGGATAATATGGGCGCCGCAACGGACTGGGTAGCACTATTGATCTGGGTGATTAAGGCAATAAAAGCAACCGAATACCTGTAGGAGCGAGCTTGCTCGCGAAAGACCCGAGGACGCCGCGCATATCCAGAGCACACGCGTTATCGTTGGCGATTTTCGCGAGCAAGCTAGCTCCTACAGTGAGTGCGGCTTAGCCCAGGGCCTTTTCGATGGCTTGGATGATCGATGGATCGTCCGGTGGCGTACGTGGCGAAAAACGCGCCAGCACGCGGCCATCTTTGCCGAGCAGGAATTTCTCGAAGTTCCAGGTGATATCCCCAGGAAATTCAGCGCCCTCGCCCGCCAGCAGGCGGTAGAGCTGGTGACGCTCCGGCCCGTTCACCTCGAGTTTGCTGCCCAGGGGAAAGGTCACCCCATAGTTGAGGCTGCAGAATTGCTGGATCTGTTCCTCGGTGCCCGGTTCCTGGCCCGCAAACTGGTTGCACGGCAGGCCGAGCACGGTGAAACCCCGGTCCTTGTACTGCTGATAGAGGTTTTCCAACGCCGCATATTGCGGGGTCAGGCCGCATTTGGAGGCCACGTTGACCACCAGCACAACTTGCCCCTTGAAAGGCGCCAGCGGCAGCTCTTGCCCATCCAACGCTTTGAGTTTCAGGTCGTGGAAAGCACTCATGACGAACTCCAGATATCCTATTTTTCTACGCCTCGCGACGCCTTGAGCTTACAACCCGCAAGCCCGCAATTATAGACGCCCGTAACAAAACCCGCCTGCAGGTTACTGAGCGGTCGGCCACGGCAGGATCGGGATCGCCGTCACCGCGTTCTGCGGGCTGCCTTCGATCAGGCGGTCGCTGTAGACCAGGTACACCAACGTGTTGCGCTTCTTGTCGAGGAAACGCACCACCTGCATGGTCTTGAACACCAGCGAGGTGCGTTCCTTGAACACTTCGTCACCGTCCTTGAGCTCGCCCTTGAAGTGGATCGGGCCGACCTGGCGGCAGGCAATCGAGGCTTCGGCGCGGTCTTCGGCCAGGCCCAGGCCGCCTTTGACGCCACCGGTCTTGGCACGGGACAGATAGCAAGTCACACCATCGACCTTGGGGTCGTCAAACGCTTCGACCACAATCCGGTCGTTGGGGCCGACAAACTTGAACACCGTCGAGACCTGGGCAATCTCTTCGGCCGAGGCCAGCAGTGGCATGGCGAGCAACAGGCCAAGCAATCCCTTCATTACGCGCATCGGGTATTCCTTCGTTTAAACCAGAATGAGGTTATCGCGGTGCACCAGTTCCGGTTCCGCCATGTAGCCCAAGAGTCCGACAATCGCTTCAGACGATTGTCCAATAATCTTCTGCGCCTCAAGGGCGCTGTAGTTGGCCAGGCCGCGGGCGACCTCACGACCATCCGGCGCCACGCACACCACCATCTCGCCGCGGCGGAAGCTGCCTTGCACCAACTTGACGCCCACCGGCAGCAGGCTCTTGTTGCCCTGGGACAACGCCGACACCGCTCCCGCGTCGAGCACCAGGGTGCCACGGGTTTGCAGGTGCCCGGCCAGCCACTGCTTGCGCGCCGCCAGCATGCCGCGCTCGGGCGACAGCAGCGTACCGATGCGCTCCCCGGCCTTGAGACGGTCCAGCACGCGCTCCAGGCGCCCGCCGACGATGATGGTGTGGGCACCGGAGCGCGCGGCCAGGCGGGCGGCGCGCAGCTTGGTCTGCATGCCACCACGGCCCAAGGCGCCGCCGACACTGCCGGCCACGGCGTCCAGCGCCGGGTCATCAGCGCGCGCTTCATGGATAAGCTGGGCATCAGGGTTGTTGCGCGGGTCGGCGTCGAACATGCCGTCGCGGTCGGTGAGAATCACCAGCAGGTCGGCTTCCACCAGGTTGGCCACCAGGGCAGCCAGGGTGTCGTTGTCGCCGAAGCGGATTTCGTCGGTGACCACCGTGTCGTTCTCGTTGATCACCGGGATGACCTTGAGCTCCACCAGCGCACGCAAGGTGCTGCGGGCGTTGAGGTAGCGCTTGCGGTCGGACAGGTCGTCGTGGGTCAGCAGGATCTGCGCCGTGTGGCGGCCGTGCTCGGCAAAGCTCGATTCCCAGGCTTGCACCAGGCCCATCTGGCCGATGGCGGCGGCGGCTTGCAGTTCGTGCATCGCGCTGGGTCGCGCGGTCCAGCCGAGGCGGCTCATCCCGGCGGCAACCGCCCCGGACGAGACCAGCACCAACTCGACACCGGCCTCATGCAAGGCCACCATCTGCTCGACCCAGACGCTCATGGCTGCGCGATCGAGCCCCTTGCCATCGGCCGTCAGCAACGCGCTGCCGATCTTTACGACCCAGCGCTGCGCACCTGTCACTTTGCTCCGCATCATCTTCAACCTTAGAGTGGGGGCCGCGCGACCCAGCGCCGCCATAACGTTATACCCGGATACCAAAACGCCGCTCCAAAGGAGCGGCGTTCAAGTTTATCGCAACGAATCAGTCGCGCACGTAAATGATTTCCGGACCGTCTTCATCATCCACGTCTTCCTCGTCCCAATCATCGTCGCCGATGTCATGCACCGACTTCACACCGCTGCGGCGCAGGGCACGCTGGTCGTCCAGCGCTTGCAGCTGGGCACGGGCTTCGTCTTCGATCTGCTGGTCGAGCTCGGCGAGTTCGGCCTTGAAGACCGGGTCGGCCGCCAGGCGGTCGGCGCGGTCTTCCAGATAACGCATGATGTCGCGGCAAAGGCGCTCGGTGCCTTCTTTGGCGATGGCCGAGATCACGTAGACCGGACCTTCCCACTCCAGGCGGTCGACGATTTCCTTGACGCGCTCTTCGTGCTCTTCTTCAAGGATCTGGTCGCACTTGTTCAGCACCAGCCAACGATCACGCTCGGCCAGGGCCGGGCTGAACTTGGTCAGTTCGCTGACGATCACTTCGGCGGCATCGGCAGCATTGGTTTCGTCCAGCGGCGCCATGTCGACGAGGTGCAGCAGCAAACGGGTGCGCGACAAGTGCTTGAGGAAGCGAATCCCCAGGCCCGCGCCATCGGAAGCGCCTTCGATCAGGCCAGGAATGTCGGCGACCACGAAGCTTTTCCAACGGTCGACGCTGACCACGCCCAGATTTGGCACCAGGGTGGTGAACGGGTAGTCGGCGACTTTCGGCTTGGCGGCCGACACCGAGCGGATGAAGGTACTTTTGCCGGCGTTCGGCAGGCCCAGCAGGCCTACGTCAGCCAGTACTTTCATTTCCAGCTTGAGGTCGCGCTGCTCGCCCGGTTTGCCCGGCGTGGTCTGGCGCGGTGCACGGTTGGTACTGGACTTGAACCGGGTGTTACCCAGCCCGTGCCAGCCGCCCTGCACAACCATCAACTTCTGGCCGGCCTTGGTCAGGTCGCCGATCACTTCCTGGGTGGCCGAGTCGATGATCGTGGTGCCGACCGGTACGCGCAGTACCAGGTCTTCACCTTTTTTACCGGTGCAGTCGGTGCTGCCGCCGTTGGAGCCACGCTCGGCATCGAAGTGCCGGGTGTAACGGTAGTCGACCAGGGTGTTGAGGTTTTCGTCGGCCATCATGTAGATGGAACCGCCGTCGCCGCCGTCACCGCCGTTTGGGCCACCGTTTTCAATGAACTTTTCGCGACGGAAACTCATGCAACCGTTACCGCCGTCGCCTGCTTTTACTCGGATGGAAACTTCATCAACGAACTTCATAACAAAACGCCTCTCGCCGCACGGACGAGCTTAAGAAACCAAGACATAAGACTCTTGCAAAAATGAGCGCAGCGACCTCAAGCAACGACTGCAAAACCTGCTGCCCTCGCCATTACAAACAGCTTTGCAAGAGACTCACTCCACAAACGAAAAAGCCCCGTCGCAAGACAGGGCTTTTCCAGCGATCTCGCAATTAAGCTGCGACAACGCTCACGTAACGGCGGTTGAACGCGCCCTTTACTTCGAACTTGATCACGCCTTCGATTTTCGCGAAGAGGGTGTGATCTTTACCCATGCCAACACCGTAACCGGCGTGGAATTGGGTGCCGCGCTGACGCACGATGATGTTGCCCGGAATGATTTTCTGGCCGCCATACATCTTCACGCCAAGGCGTTTGGCTTCTGAGTCGCGACCGTTACGGGTACTACCACCAGCTTTTTTGTGTGCCATGAGTCAATTCTCCTAGTGAGGAATTAGGCTGAAATTAAGCCTGAATACCGGTGATTTTGATCTCGGTGTACCACTGGCGGTGGCCCATACGCTTCATGTGGTGCTTACGACGACGGAACTTGATGATGCGGACTTTATCGTGACGACCTTGGGAGATCACTTCAGCCACAACGGTAGCGCCAGCAACAACTGGAGCGCCGATGTTCACGTCATCGCCATTGGCGACCAACAGAACGCGATCAAAAGTAACGGATTCGCCAGTAGCGATTTCCAGTTTTTCGATCTTCAGGTATTCACCTGGGGCGACCTTGTATTGCTTGCCACCAGTAACAATTACTGCGTACGACATGGTATTTCTCCGATAATCCTGCTCACCCAGCGCTTTATAAGAAGAGGTATTGGCTGGCATGGCTGCATGGGATGGACGTCCCGAATGCAATTGCGTAAGGCAGGTGCTGCCCAGGAAGTTCAGGGTGCGCGATTGTACGCAAGCAATAGACGCGTTGCAAGAGGCCGTCCATCGCGCCTTGACACCCAGGGGCATGGGTCCTAGCATGCCGCGCAACCCTTCTGGAGCGACTGTCGCTGATGCAACCCCAAGCTTTCTACCGCGCGGTCGCGGACGATTTTAGCGCCGTCGACGGCATCATCAAGCAGCAGCTGACGTCTAAAGTGCCGCTGGTCGCCAAAATTGGCGACTACATTACGTCGGCGGGCGGTAAGCGCCTGCGTCCTTTATTAGTGTTGCTGTGCGGCAAGGCCCTGGGCCGCGAAGGCGATGACCTGCGCCTGCTGGCGGCCACCATCGAATTCCTGCACACCGCCACCCTGCTGCACGACGACGTGGTCGACATGTCCGGTATGCGCCGTGGTCGCGAGACCGCCAACGCCATGTGGGGCAACGCCCCGAGCGTGCTGGTGGGCGACTTCCTGTACTCGCGCTCGTTCGAAATGATGGTCGAACTGGGTTCGATGCCGGTGATGAAAATTCTTTCACAGGCCACACGCATCATCGCCGAAGGCGAAGTGTTGCAGCTGTCGAAGGTACGCGACGCCAGCACCACCGAAGAAACCTATATGGAAGTGATTCGCGGCAAGACCGCGATGCTCTTCGAAGCCTCCACCCATAGCGCCGCCGCGCTGTGTGGCGCGACCGCCGAACAGGCCGAAGCGCTGCGCACCTTTGGCGACCACCTGGGCGTGGCGTTCCAATTGGTGGACGACCTGCTCGACTACCGTGGCGACGCCGAGACTCTGGGCAAGAACGTCGGTGACGACCTGGCCGAAGGCAAACCGACCCTGCCGCTGATCTACACCATGCGCGAAGGCACGCCGGAACAGGCCGCCCTGGTGCGCAAGGCGATCCAGAAAGGCGGGATCGAAGACCTGGAAGCCATTCGCGCCGCCGTCGAAGCGTCCGGCTCGCTGGAGTACACCGCGCAACTGGCGCGTGACTACGTAGCCCGTGCGGTCCAGTGCCTGCAAGCCCTGCCCGCCAGCGAATACCGGGACGCATTGGTTGAGCTGAGTGAGTTTGCGGTCGCGCGTACGCACTAAAATACACGCGGGCCAATGTGGGAGGGGGCTTGCTCCCGATGGCAGTGTGTCAGCCAATGGATAAGTTGGCTGTTACACCGCCATCGGGAGCAAGCCCCCTCCCACATTTGGATTTCATACAACCTGCAAGACCACAATCCCCTATATAATGTGCGACT
The DNA here is from genome assembly GCF_003852375.1 of Pseudomonas sp. R4-34-07. Lineage (NCBI taxonomy): Bacteria > Pseudomonadati > Pseudomonadota > Gammaproteobacteria > Pseudomonadales > Pseudomonadaceae > Pseudomonas > Pseudomonas sp. R4-34-07. The sequence goes on from NZ_CP027760.1 coordinate 4,888,585, forward strand.
TTTAGCCATCCTGACTCTCAAGGAGCTTTAGTGAGCACGTTGCCACCCTGCCCGAAATGCAATTCCGAATACACTTATGAAGACGGCGCCCAGCTGATCTGCCCGGAATGCGCCCATGAGTGGTCCGCCAATGGCGAGGCCGAAGCAGCCGGCGATGAAACCGTGAAGAAGGACTCTGTGGGCAATGTCCTGCAGGACGGCGACACCATCACCGTGATCAAGGACCTCAAGGTCAAGGGCACTTCCCTGGTGGTGAAAGTCGGCACCAAGGTCAAGAACATCCGCCTGTGCGATGGCGACCACGATATCGATTGCAAGATTGACGGCATCGGCCCGATGAAACTCAAGTCTGAGTTCGTGCGTAAAGTCTGATCGTGCTGCAACCATCCCACGCCCGCCGTGGGATGGCGTTTCGCCCTGTTGCTTGACCCGCCTCAATCTCCACACAGAAAAAAGCGCAAACCGCCAATAGGCACTTGCTATTCTACGAATAAGAATTATTCTCATTGAAACCCATCAAGGAGAACGACCATGACTTATTTGATAGACGCCTGGCTGGACCGCCCACACCCCTACCTGCGGATCCTGCATCGGGAAACCGGCGAAGTCTGTGCTGTGCTGGAAGAAGAAGCGTTGAATGAACTGCAGGACCAGGGCGACCTGGACGTGAATGGCCTGAGCTCCAGTGAGCCTGGGGTGCTGAAGGAAGTGGTGAGGAACCTGTTTTTATTCTGCTATGCCCGAGCGTTGCGCCCGGCGACGGAGCTCACTGGCAAGTTCCACCCATGAACCACCCTGCAAAATGCTGTAGGAGCGAGCTTGCTCGCGAAGACCGCATAAACAACGCGTTCATCCAGGATGCCCGCGTCATCGTTGACGTTTTTCGCGAGCAAGCTCGCTCCTACAGGTGATCAACAGCAGGTCTTACAGAACGTCGAGCAGCTCGACGTCGAACACCAGAACGCTGTGCGGCGGGATGCTGCCAACGCCTTGAGCGCCGTAAGCCAGTTCGCTCGGCACGTACAGGCGCCATTTGCTGCCGGCATTCATCAACTGCAGGGCTTCGGTCCAGCCGGCAATCACGCCGCCCACCGGGAATTCTGCAGGCTGGCCACGCTCGTAGGAGCTGTCGAATACAGTGCCGTCGATCAGAGTGCCGTGGTAGTGAGTACGCACTTGGTCTTCACGGGTCGGCTTGGCGCCATCACCGGCAGTCAGCACTTCAAATTGCAGGCCCGAAGCCAGGGTGGTAATGCCGTCACGCTTGGCGTTTTCAGCCAGGAATGCCAGGCCGGCGCCTGCAGCGGCTTCAGCTTTGGCCGCGGCTTCAGCTTGCATGATTTCGCGGATCACCTTGAAGCTGGCCGCCATTTGCTCTTGGTCAACACGGCTTGGCTTGCCGCCGAACGCGTCGGTCAGGCCGGCCAGGATTGCATCGAGGTTGACGCCTGGTGGCGGGTTGTCGCGCAGTTGGTCGCCCAACTGACGGCCGATACCGTAGCTGACGCGGGTTTCGTCGGTGGACAGATTAACTTCGGACATGAAGAGGCTCCGCTGTAGGACAGCACGGCTTCCCGTGCCATCCAAAACTAAAAGGGCCCGCAGACTAGCACACAAGACCGGCCCATGATCAGCCCCCCTCCCCGGCTGCCGAAGCGCCGGGGCGTAGCGCTGGTATCCGATCATTGTCCCGGTCCCGGCATGGATCGAGCGCCCTTTCGACGGCCAGCGAGAAAAGTATTTCAGAATTGCCCTTTGCCGCCGATACAGCCCTACACATCTTGGCTGGCTCAAACAACAACACCCCGTCCAGCAGACAGACATCACTCTCAAGGAGCTTTCGATGAACAGCTGGTTCGGTAACATCAGCGTCAACCTCAAACTCGGCCTGGGCTTTGGCCTGGTACTGGTCCTCACCTCGATCCTGGCACTCACCGGCTGGACCAGCCTGGGCGGTTTGATCGACCGCAGCAACTGGATGAGCGACATCACCCAGCTCAATGCCTCGCTGACCAAGCTGCGCATCGTGCGCCTGCAATACATGCTGGCCAACGGTGACGAAGCCGTGGCGCAGAACGTGCAGACCAGCCTCGACGCCTTCGCCGCCCAGCAACAAAAACTGCTGGACAGCTTCAAGAGCCCGGAAAACCTCAAGCTGCTCAATGAACAGAAAGCCGTCATCACGGCCTATCAGCAGTCCTTGAACAAAATGCGCGAGGCCTATCGCAACGGCAACGCTGCGCGCCAGGTCATGGGCGACAAAGCCGACATCGCCAACGCACAAATCAACGCCCTGGACACCAGCGTGCAGCAAATGCCCGACAGCCCGGAGCGTTTCGCTCAGTTCCAGGCCGTGACCGACGCCAAGGAAGAGTTCATGCTGGCGCGCTACGAAGTGCGGGGTTACACCAACACCGTCAACGCAGAAAACGAAGCCCGCGCCGCTGCACAAATCGACAAAGCCATCGCGAGCTTGAAAAGCCTCAACGCCGTCTTCGGCACCAGCCAGCAAACCGCGCTGGCCGCGCTGGACACCGCACTCGGTGCCTATCGCAGCGCCGTGCAGAGCTACAAGGCCGCCAACGCCAACATCGTCACCGCCCGTGCCGAGATGACCACCCAAGGCACCGATATCGTCACGATCAGCGACAAGCTGTACGACATCCAGCTGGAACGTCGCGACGCCGAAAGCGCCCAGGCCCGTAGCCTGCAATTGATCAGCACGTTGCTGGCCCTGCTGGTGGGCATCATCGCGGCGCTGGTGATCACTCGCCAGATCACCCGTCCGCTGCAAGACACCCTGGCGGTGGTCGAACGCATCGCCTCCGGCGACTTGAGCCACAACATCCAGGTGACTCGCCGTGATGAACTGGGCGTGCTGCAACAAGGCATCCAGCGCATGGGCACCACCTTGCGCGAATTGATCAGCGGGATTCGTGATGGCGTGACCCAGATCGCCAGCGCCGCCGAAGAGTTGTCGGCCGTGACCGAGCAGACCAGCGCCGGCGTCAACAGCCAGAAGATCGAGACCGACCAGGTCGCTACGGCGATGCATGAAATGACCGCCACCGTGCAGGAAGTGGCACGCAACGCCGAACAGGCCTCACTGGCCGCCGCCGATGCCGACGGCCAAGCGCGCGCGGGCGATAAAGTTGTGGCCGAGGCCATCGCCCAGATCGAACGCCTGGCGGCTGAAGTGGCGCGCTCCACCGACGCCATGGCCCACCTGCAACAAGAGAGCAACAAGATCGGCAGCGTGATGGATGTGATCAAGGCCGTGGCCGAACAGACCAACCTGCTGGCCCTCAACGCAGCGATTGAAGCAGCGCGCGCCGGTGAAGCCGGTCGTGGGTTCGCCGTGGTCGCCGACGAAGTACGTGGCCTGGCCCAGCGCACGCAAAAATCCACCGAGGAAATCGAAGGCCTGGTGGCCGGCTTGCAGAACGGTACCCAACAAGTGGCCAACGTGATGAACAACAGCCGCAGCCTCACCGACAGCAGCGTCGAGCTGACGCGCAAGGCTGGCGTATCGCTGGAAAATATCACCCGTACCGTGTCGAATATCCAGTCGATGAACCAGCAGATCGCCGCCGCCGCCGAAGAGCAGAGCGCCGTGGCCGAAGAGATCAGCCGCAGCATTGTGAACGTACGCGATGTGTCGGAGCAGACCGCTACGGCGAGCGACGAGACGGCCAAGTCGAGCGTGGAATTGGCGCGTTTGGGCAGCCAGTTGCAGCAGATGGTCAGTCATTTCCGGGTGTAAGAAATCAAAAAAAGCCGCCTCGGGATTAACCGAGGCGGCTCCACTTCTCAAACCTTAATGGTCGTCGAAGCTGTCCCGCAGAAACTTCCATACGTGATAAGCACGCAGGCAGTTCACTACGAGGTTCCATGTACGTCGTGCAAACTTAGACATACTCGGCCCTCCGTGAGTTGGGCCTTACCTCCAGCGCACTTACCGGAACATGTGGGCCTTTGGATGCAGGTCAATGCATCTTTGAGGCGGCCGGGTTGATGGGCCTTCCGCTTGAATCCGGCACGGATTACTAGCCCGTGGCGGTCGGTCCGAAAATCGCGCGCATACCCGGCGCACCCAAAAGCGACAAACGCGGAACGAAGGAGAGACTACCCAAAACTCCACGTGAAGGTGTGACAAGCAGTGGCCAAATATCCAGTATTGTTCGTGGGATCTATTGCAGAATTTTTCGACTGAGAGAGAAGTTTGATAATCGATGGGCACTGGCCACCGGTCAATCTTGCGTGATGATAAGACCAAGGTTAATATCCGCCTGCAGGTCAATGCATCTTTGAGATCGCGATCCAGCCACTCACTGGATTGCAAAAAAAACCGCCCTACTAAGGCGGTTTTTTATTGTCTGCAATTTACCTCTCAGCTCTCCCCCTCCTCGACAAACACCAGCCGATTCCCAAACGGGTCCTTGATACTCATCTCCCGCGAGCCCCAAGCTGTTTCCTCCACGCCAGGCTTGGCATAGCGGTAGCCCTTGGCCTGCAATTGCTGCTGGTACGCGTCTACCTCCTGCGCCTGGATACGCACCGCTGCGCCCGGCGACGCATCGCCATGATGCTCGGACAAATGCAGCACGCACTCGCCCAGCGACACTTGCAGGTACAACGGAAAATCCGCCTCGAAACGATGCTGCCAGTCGACCTTGAACCCGAGAAAGTCGACATAGAATTCCAGCGCCTTGGCCTCGTCGAAAATCCGCAGGATGGGGGTGACTTTTCCTAAGTGCATCGCGATGGCTCCCTGTTTGAAAGCACCCACTATAGAGGCGAAAAACCCCGACGCAAATCCCCGTTGCGCGCCAGGAATCGACCCGAGCGCTGCCCCGTCGCCTGCCCTTCGCTGTAGCTCAACACACCGTTGACCCACACGCCATCAATGCCCTCGGCTGCCCGCTGTGGTTCTTTGAAGTCCGCTACATCCCGCACGCGTAACGGGTCGAACAACACCAGGTCAGCCCAGTGCCCTTCACGAATTTCGCCGCGCTCAGCCAGGCCAAAACGCGCCGCCGACAGCCCGGTCATTTTGTGCACAGCGGTGTGCAACGGGAACAATCCGACATCCCGGCTGAAATGCCCCAGCACCCGAGGAAACGCGCCCCACAAGCGCGGATGGGGAAACGGGTCTTCAGGCAACCCATCCGACCCGACCATCGACAAAGGGTGCGCCAAAATGCGCCGCACATCCGCCTCGTCCATCCCGTAGTACACCGCTCCCGCCGGTTGCAGGCGGCGGGCTGCGTCCATCAACGAAACATCCCACTCGGCGGCAATGTCCTGCAGGTCACGCCCGCCCATTTCAGGATGCGGTGTGGACCAGGTGATGGTGATACGGAACGCATCGGTGACCTGCTTGAGGTCCAGAGTCGAAGAGCTGGCCGCATAGGGATAACAATCACACCCTACCGGATGGGTTTTCGCCGCCGCTTCAAGTGCCGCCAGCAGTTGCGGACTGCGCCCCCAATTTCCCGCACCAGCACACTTGAGGTGGGAAATAATCACCGGGGCCTTGGCATGCCGGCCAATCAGGAACGCTTCGTCCATTGCCTCCAGTACCGGCTCGAATTCACTGCGCAAGTGAGTGGTGTACACCGCGCCATAAGCCGTCAGCTCTTCACTCAGTTGCAGCACCTCGTCGGTGTCTGCATTGAAGGCGCTGGCGTAGGCAAGGCCAGTGGATAAACCCAGGGCTCCGGCCTCCAGACTCGCCTGCAACTGCATGCGCATGCCTGTGATTTCAGGGGCCGTGGCCGTGCGGTGCAGGTCGTCCATATGATTGCTGCGCAGTGCCGTGTGGCCGATCAGGGCGGCGACGTTGACTGCAGGATGGGCGCGTTCCACTGCGGCGCGATAGTCGACAAAGCGCGGGTAGGCAAAAGCGTCGGCGTTGCCCAGCAGGTTCATCGGATCGGGCGGATTGCCGCGCAGGCTGACCGGTGAGGCGCTGATGCCGCAGTTACCGACAATCACCGTGGTCACGCCCTGGCTGAGTTTGGGCAGCATCTGCGGATGGCGGATAACCACCGTGTCATCGTGGGTGTGTACGTCGATAAACCCCGGCGCCAATACGCGGCCTGTCGCGTCGATTTCATGCTCGGCCATCGCTGTGGACAAGTCGCCGATCGCCTCGATGCGCCCATCACGTACGCCCACGTCAGCGACATAACCCGCAGTGTCGCTGCCATCAATGATCTGCGCCTGGCGAATCAGCGTGTCGTACTTCATATCAGTCTCCAAGCGGCAGGCTGTCGGGGCCGCCGCGATAGTCGTCCAGGGCCAGCTTGATCCGGCGCAGGCGCTCCTGGTTGGCGTCAGGCATGGCCAGCGCCAGCTCGGTGGCAAGCAGGTCGATAGCCAGCAGCATGCCGTAGCGCGCAGCCGTGGGTTTGTAGATAAAACTGGTTTCAGCCGGTTGCAGCGGCAGCAGCACATCCGCCAACTCGGCCAGCGGGGAACCTGCAAGCGTGATGACGACAATGCGCGCGTCGTAGCTGCGCGCCAGCGTCACTACATCCAACAGTTCAGGCGTAAGACCTGTCAGCGAGCAGACAATCAACGCGTGTTCCGGCCCCAGGGTCGCGGCGGTCACGCGCATCATCACCGGGTCATGGCAGGCTGCAATTGGATAGCCCAGGCGTACCAGGCGCACCTGTAACTCATCGCTGCACAGGCTCGACGGGCCGCCCATGCCGAACGCGTGGATCATCCGCGCCTTGCCCAACAGGCTCACCGCATCGACAAAGCTGTCTTGATTGAACCCCGACAGGTGCTGGCGCAGCGTCGCTTCGATATCCCCGAGAATCTGCCGATGAAACGCCGACTGTTCCGGCAACCCCGCCGGGTCGAGAAAGCGGCTGCCCACGCCGCTGGCCTGGGCCAGTTGCAGGCGCAGGTCACGCAAGTCGCGGCAACCGACGCTGCGGGCAAAGCGCGACAAGGTCGCCGTACTGACCTCGGCCCGTTGCGACAACGCTTCCAGGCTGGCCGACGCGGCAAAGCCCACGTCATCGAGCAGCAGCTTGGCGATACGCCCTTCGCCGGCACTGAAGGACGCCTGGCGGGCGCGGATCTGGTAGAGGATGTCCATGGGGCTCCGAGTGACAGGATGCGGCTCATAAAACCAGAGACAGGCCGTAGGTGAGAGCGAAGGCAACCACCGAAATCAACGTCTCCAGCACGGTCCAGGTCTTGAAGGTCTGGATCACCGTCATATTGAAGTATTCCTTGATCAGCCAGAAGCCGCCGTCGTTGACGTGGGAAAAAATCACCGAACCCGCACCGGTCGCCAGTACCAGCAATTCCGGGTGTGGATAACCCAGGCCCAGGGCGACCGGCGCGACCACGCCGGAGGCCGTGGTCATCGCCACCGTGGCCGAGCCCGTGGCGATCCGCATCAGCGCGGCGAACAACCAGCCCATCACCAGCGGCGACAGCTGGAACGCATTGGCCAGGCCAAGGATTTCGTGGGTGACACCGGCGTCCACCAGGATGCGATTCAAGCCACCGCCCGCGCCCACCAGCAGGGTGATGCTCGCCGTCGGCGCCAGGCATTCATTGGTGAATTTGAGGATCGACTCACGGTTGAAGCCCTGGGCCAGCCCCAGGGTCCAGAAACTCACCAGGGTCGCCACGAGCAGCGCGATTACCGAGTTGCCGATGAATAAAAGGAACTGGTTGAAGCCGGTGCCCGGCGTGGAAATCACATTGGCCCAGCCGCCAATCATCATCAGCACCACCGGTAACAGGATGGTGCCCATGGTCAGTGCGAAGCTCGGCAGACGGGTGCGCGGTTCACGCTCGATGAACTGTCGTTCCAGCGGGTTTTCCGCCGGCAGGTGAATGCGCGGCACGATGAACTTGGCATACACGGGGCCGGCGATGATCGCCGTAGGAACACCGACCAGAATCGCATACAGCACGGTCTGCCCAACCGAGGCGTTATAGGCCAGCACCGCCATCATCGCCGCCGGATGCGGCGGCACCAGCGCATGCACCACTGACAGGCCGGCGACCATCGGCAGGCCGACCATCAGGATCGACACGCCCACGCGCCGCGCCACGGTAAAGGCGATTGGCACCAGCAACACGAAACCCACCTCGAAAAACAGCGGCAGCCCCACCAGAAACGCGATGCAGACCATGGCCCAGTGGGCATTGCGTTCGCCGAAACGGTTGATCAACGTGCGCGCCACCTGCTCCGCGCCACCGGACTCGGCCATCATCTTGCCGAGCATGGTGCCCAGCGCCACCACCAAAGCGATATGCCCCAGGGTCTTGCCGACCCCCGCTTCGTACGAGCCCATGATGGTGTCCGCCGGCATCCCGGCCATCAGCGCCAGGCCAATGGACACCAGCGTGATAACGATAAACGGGTTGAGTCGGTAACGTGCAATCAGCACGATCAAAGCAATGATGGCGATGGCAGCGTATGCCAATAGCCCGAAGCCCGGTGATGCGGCCATGCGGTACTCCTCGGAAAGGGTCACGTCGAATAGGTTGTGAAACTCATAAATCATTACCGAGGATGATTTTCAAATTATATGAAAGTAATTTTCGCCCAGGGATAAGCGCTGTCGCGGTGGGATATGCCCGACACCGCCGTATGAAAATTCGAGGAGTGTTCTTACATGAGGACCAGAAAAAGCTGGAAACTCAACCCACGCGGTTGAGTCATAGAATGCACATCCACTGCTGCCAGGAACCGAACATGATGCGTTTCACACTAGCCGCCCTGCTGATTACCCTGTGCGGCAGCGCCGCCGCCGCCGATAACCCGGCGCTGAAAAAATGCATGGACGGCGCCAACACCACCGCCGAGATGGTCGGTTGCAACGTCAAGGAGGCCAAGGTGCAGGATGCCCGGCTGAACAAGGCTTACAAGACCGCGCTGGCCGCTCAGGAAGGCAACCGCAAGGACCAGTTGCAGGACCTGCAGCGCCTGTGGATCAAATACCGTGACGCCAATTGCGCCTTTGCCGGCAGTGCCACTGGCGGCACCATCGACCAGGTCAACGGCTCCGGCTGCGTACTGGACATGACCCAGACCCGCGCCCAGGAACTGGAAGACCTGGTCGGGCCGTAACCCTAGTCGTGTTGAACCTTCGCACGCTTGAGCAGCTTCTTGCAGCGCTCCGACAAATGCAGCACGCGCACATGCTTGCCCGCCTTGCGGTAGCGCTCGCGCAAGGTCATCAGCGCAGCAATCGCTGAATAATCGACGAAGCTCAGGTGCCGGCAATCGAGCGTCACCTGGGCCGGGTCGTTGGCTGGGTCGAATTGATTCAGGAACGGCGTGGTCGAGGCAAAGAACAACGTGCCGTGCAGACGATAAAGTTTGCTGCCATCGGCTTCCAGGTGTTCATCGGCATACAGCTCACGGGCCTGTTGCCAGGCGAAGTTCAGCGCCGCGATCACGATGCCGCACAGCACTGCGGTCGCCAGGTCAGTGAACACGGTGATGACCGTCACCGCCATGATCACCAGCACGTCATTGAGCGGCACCTTGTTGATCACCCGCAACGACGCCCAGGCAAAGGTCTGCTGGGACACCACGAACATCACCCCCACCAGCGCCGCCAGCGGAATCCGCTCGATCAGCGGCGACAGAAACAGAATGAACAGCAGGATCATCACCCCGGCGAACACCCCGGAGAAACGTCCACGCCCGCCGGAACTGAGGTTGATCACGGTTTGCCCGATCATCGCGCAACCGCCCATGCCGCCGAACAGGCCCGAGACCATATTCGCCGCGCCCAGGGCCACGCTTTCGCGGTCGGGGTAGCCACGGGTTTCGGTGATCTCGTCGGTGAGGTTGAGGGTCAGCAGGGTTTCCAGCAGGCCGACCATGGCCATCAGGAACGCATACGGCGCGATGATGCCGAGGGTTTCCAGGGTCCAGGGAATCTGCGGTAGGGCGAAGGTCGGCAGGCCGCCCGCGATGTGCGCCATGTCGCCCAGGGTGCGGGTGGGCAGGCCGAGCAGGTACACCGCCAGGCCCACGCCGAGGATCGCCACCAGGGCCGGTGGCACGGCGCGGGTCAGGCGTGGCAGCAGGTAGACGATGGCCATGGTCACCACGACCAGCCCGGCCATCACGTACAACGGCGTACCGCTGAGCCAGGTTTCACCGTTCTTGAAGTGCTCCAACTGCGCCAGCGCAATGATAATCGCCAGGCCGTTGACGAACCCCAGCATCACCGGGTGCGGCACCATGCGCACCAGCTTGCCCAGGCGCAACAGGCCGAAAGCGACCATGATCAACCCGCCCAGCAACACCGTCGCCAGCAAATATTCCACGCCGTGTTGCACCACCAGCGCCACGATCACCACCGCCATCGAACCGGCCGCCCCCGACACCATACCGGGGCGACCACCGAACAATGCGGTGAGGGTGCAAATGATGAAAGCGCCGTAAAGCCCCATCAACGGGTTGAGATGGGCCACCAAGGCAAAGGCGATGCATTCGGGCAGCAAGGCAAATGACGTGGTGAGGCCGGCCAGGGCATCGGCGCGCAGACGGGTGAGCTTCATGGAGTACCAAGGAGTTGCGGGGGATGAGGCGAGGAATGGTACGGAATTGAGCGGCGCGGGGCTAGCCTTCGGGACCGAGGCGCGGCCAATCGGGAGCAAGCCCCCTCCCACATTTGACCGAGTACAGCCGGTGCGACGCGGTCTAGTGTGGGAGGGGGCTTGCCCTAATGCCAGTCAGTTAAGGCGACACCGAACCTGTGGCGAGGGAGCTTGCTCCCGCTGGACTGCGCAGCAGTCCCATTGTTTGGGGCCGCTTCGCGCCCCAGCGGGAGCAAGCTCCCTCGCCACAAGTTAGTTCTCGCTCCTGCTACTTCTTAACTGACCGGCATTAGGGCTTGCCCCCGATAGCCTCACCTCAATATCAAGCGAACATCACACCATCTCGTGGCGAATCCACTCCACCACCGACGTACGCTTCGGCGCCCACCCCAGCAGCTCACGGGCATGCTTGCCGCGCACCCGGCTGTTGGAGCCAAGGCCATAGTTGGCCATTTCATAACCCCACTCGGCTTCGGCCTCGGCCAACGGCCAATCCTGCGGTTCGCCCAGTTCAAGCGCTTGCGCGATGGCCGTGGTCATGTCGATAAACGAGGCTTCGTCGCTTTCCACGAAGTAGAACGTGCCCGGCACATTCTTCGTCAGCGCCAGCAGGTACAGCGCGACCACGTCTTCGATATGCACGTTGGACCAGATGTTCTGCCCCGGTCCCACGTGGCGCACGATTCCACTCTTGCGGGCCTGCTTGAGCAAGCGTGGCAATTGCACGCTGTCGCGCTTCACGCCCAGGCTGTGGCCATAGATCAGGGTGTTACAGATCACGGCCGAATTCACACCTTCCTGGGCAGCGGCCAGGATCAGGTTATCGATCGCCACGCGAGCGGCCTTGTCGACGGTCGGCTCCGGCAGGTAGTCCTCGAAGTAGACGACCTCACTGGCCTTGCCGCCCGACGCATCGCCAACGATGCTCGAACCGCTGGTATGCAGGAACACCTTGTTGGAGCCTTTCAAGGCGGCCAGCAGGGTTTCGACAGCCGCACGGTGGTCGCTGCTGGCGGCATTGATCACCGCATCGGCGTGCTGCGCCTGCTCGGTCAATACAGCGGCGTCATCCAGTGTGCCGATCACTGAAGTGATGCCCAGTGCCGTCATTTGCGCGGCTTGCTCGGCGCTGCGCACCAGGCCGGTGACGGCGTGGCCGGCCTTGACCAGGCCGGTGGCGATGGAGCCGCCGATAAAACCGGCTGCGCCGGTAACGAATACATTCATGGAGAGTGCTCCTGACTGGGTAAGTGATGACCCCAGTATCAAGCACGCCCTGGCGTCGAATAACCCCGTACAGGCCAATTCACTCTTGCGCGCCAGTCACGAATCACACCGCATAACGTGCCAGCTTGGCCTGGATGAAATCCAGGAAACACTGGATACGCAACGCCAGTTGCGAATTGCGGTAATACACCGCATGGATCGGCTGGCGATAGCCACTGTTGAATGCTTCCAGCAGCGGTACCAGGCGCCCGGCCTCGATGTCTTCGTGGGTCATGAAGTTGGACAGGCAACAAATGCCCTGCCCCTGCAAAGCCAGGTGGCGCACGGTTTCACCGCTGGACGCGGCAATGCCCGGCTGGATCAGCCAGCGGTCGCCCTCGCCATGGCGCAGCGGCCAATGGTTGAGCGTGTCGGTCTGGGTGAAGCCCAGCAAAGTATGCTCGGCCAATTCGGCGACGGTGCTCGGTGTGCCGTGTTGCTTGAGGTAGTCGGCGCTGGCCAGGATGTGCAGCGGCGTGCTACCCAGAGCGCGGGCATGCAGGGTCGAGTCGGCCAGGGTGCCGATACGAATGGCGATGTCGGTGCTTTGCTCCAGCAGGTCGATGATCACGTCGTCGCTGTTGAGCTCCAACTGGATGTCTGGGTACAGGTCACGAAACTCGCCGACGTACGGCAGGATCCCGTGCAGCATGAACGGCACTGCCGCATTGATGCGCAGCCGCCCGGCCGGTTTTTTCTGGCGTGACGACAGGCGCTCTTCCAGCGCCTGCATCTGCGCCAGGATCACCTTGGCCTGCTCGAAGAAATACCGGCCCTCCTCGGTCAGGTCCATGCGCCGCGTGGTGCGGTTGATCAGGGTGGTATCGAGCTTGGCTTCCAGGCGCGACAAGGTGCGACTGACCGCCGATGGCGTCTGCCCAACCTGCTCGGCGGCGGCGGAAATCGAGCCGCATTCAATCACGCTGACAAATATCTGCAGTTCATCGGATCGGGCTTTCACGGGCGGTCCTGGTTATGGGCTCGGGCTCATTATTGACCACTCAGCAACAAATGGCCTCCCAACAGCGCCATGCCGGTGAAAAAAACCCGCTTGAACCACAGCGCACTGATGCGCTGGCGCAACGCCTGGCCCAGCCACATGCCCAGCAAGGCCGGCACCAGCGCCAACAACGACGCACCGACTTCACCGCCGCCGAGCGCACCGCGCCAGGCCAGACCGGCGGCCAACGCCAGGGTCGACACGCTGAACGACAGCCCCAGCGCCTGCACCAACTGATCACGGCTCAAGCCTAGAGCTTGCAGATAGGGCACTGCGGGAATCACGAACACACCGGTGACCGCGGTGATGAGGCCCGTGATCAGCCCACACAGCGGGCCCAGCCAGCGCTCGGTGCGCGGCCCGACCTGGAAAGTGGGCAGGCATAATCCACTTACCGCATACAGCAACAACGCCCCGCCCAACGCGCGCACCACCCACGGCCCGGCGTCCATGCCCAGCCACAGCGTGCCCAGGCCGGCACCGAGAAAAATCAGCAACAGCATCGGCCACAGGCGCTTGAGCAAAGTCCTCAAATGCCCGCCCAACGCCAGTTGCCAGAGGTTGGTGACCGTCGAAGGAATGATCAGTAACGCGGCAGCCTGTGCCGGCAACATAGCCAGGCCGAGCATGCCCATGGCCACGGTGGGCAGGCCAAGGCCGATCACGCCCTTCACCGTGCCGGCCAGCAGGAAAGTGCCGATCACCAGCACGGTCAGGGCCGGGCCGAGGGTTTGGTAGAAAGCCAATAAAGTCGTCATGAACACAATTGTGCGGTTTTGATGAACCGTTGGAAATTCGCCATATACTGAGGCAGCCTCTTGTTTTGGGTGAGGCAGAGGAAATCTTGAGCATGCACTTTGACCTGATCGACCTGCGCCTCTACCTGCACATACTGGACGCCGGCAACATCACCGCCGGCGCCGCCCGCAGCCATTTATCCCTGGCCGCCGCCAGCGCACGCATTCGGGCGATGGAGGCTTCACTGGGCGTCGAATGCCTGGAGCGTGGCCGCCGTGGCGTCGCCCCGACACCCGCCGGCAAAGCCCTGGGCCGCCACGCCCGCCTGCTGCTGCAACAGGCCGAGCATCTGCAACAAGACCTGGCTGAGTACGCCAACGGCGTCAAAGGCCAGGTGCGCCTGCTGTGCAATACCACGGCCCTGAGCGAATACCTGCCGGAGCGATTGGCGGATTTTCTGTGCGAGCACCCCAACCTCGATATCGACCTGCAGGAGCTGCCCAGCCTGCGGATCACCCAAGCCCTGCGCCAAGGCACGGCCGACCTGGGGATCATCTCCGATGCGGTGGACAGCTCCGGGCTGCAGACCCTGCCCTTTCACGACGATCCGCTGGTGCTGATCATGCCCATGGAGCATCCGCTGGCAGCCGGCACAGCGAGTTTCATCGACAGCCTGCAACATGACTACGTCGGTCTCGCCGCCAGCAGTGCCTTGGCGGCGTACCTGGAGGAACAGGCGCTGCATGCGGGGTTTCGCCTGCAAACGCGGATCCGCGCCGAGGGCTTCGATGGGGTGATTCGCATGGTCGCCCGGGGCGCGGGCCTGGGCATCGTGCCCAAGGCCGCCCTGGACCGCTGGCCGCCGGACGTTCGCATCAAGGCCCAGCCGCTCAAGGAGGACTGGGCCTGTCGCCACTTGCTGCTCTGCGCACGCTCGTTCGACCACCTGCCGGGTTATGCCAGGGCCTTGTTCGACGCCTTGGCCCTGCCCTTGCGGAAAAACCCGTAGTACACCGCGCTCAGGATCAGCAGGAACGGCACGCCAAACACCAGGGTCATCTTGAACGCCTCGGTAAAATACGTGGTGATCATCACCGCGCCCATCAGCACCAGCCCCAGCAGGGTGCTGTAGGGAAACAGGCGCAGCTCGAAAGACAACTTCGCCCCGCCGTGGCGCTTGCGGTAGCGCCGGAAAAACAGGTGGGTGAGGAAGATCATGAACCAGGTGAAGATCGCGCCGAACATCGAGATCGCCATCATCAGCGTGAACGCGCTTTCCGGGTACACCAGATTGAGCAAGGTCGCCAGCGCGATACCGGAGCTGGACAGCAGCAAGGCATTGAGCGGGATGCCGCTCTTGCTCAACGCGCCCATGGACTTGGGCGCAAAACCCGCGCGGGACAGGCTGAACATCATGCGTGTGGTGATGTAGAGCTGGCTGTTCATCGCCGACAACGCCGCGATCAGGATCACGAAATTCATTACCCCGGTGGCGCCGGGAATGCCGATGGTCTGCATCACCGTGACGAACGGGCTCTGGGCTTGGCCGGCCTGGTTCCACGGCACGATGGCGAGCATCAGCGCCAGGGTCAGCAGGTAGAACACCACCAGGCGCACGATGGTCGCGCGAAAGGCTTTCTTCACCGCCCGCTCCGGGTCGGCCGCTTCGCCGGCCGCCACCGCGATCATCTCCACGCTCAAGTAGCTGAAGATCGACACGATGACCGCCACCCACATGCCGCTCACCCCATGGGGGAAAAACCCGTCATGGGCCGTGTAGTTCTGCACGCCGTAATCCGCATTGCCGGAGCCGAACACCACGTACAGTGCCAGGATGATGAAGCCGACAATGGCGCTGATCTTGATGGTGGAGAACCAGTATTCGAAGGTGCCGAAGGTCTTCACGCTGATCGCATTGAGCAGGATCAGCACGCTGGAAAACGACACGATCCACACCCACTCCGGCACGTTGGCGAACCAGTACTTCATGTACATCGCCACCGCCGTGACCTCGGCCCCCACCGCCAACACAATTGCCGCCCAGTAGGCATACCGCACCAGGAACCCGGCCAGCGGGCTGATGTAGAACTCGGCGTAGGCACCAAAGGAGCCGGAGGTGGAATGGGCCACCGTCATCTCCGCCAGGCACCCCATCAAGATCAAGGTAATCAACGCCCCGATGGCGTAGCTCAGCAACACGCTGGGCCCGGCATAGCCGATGGCATAGGCGCTGCCCATGAACAGCCCGGTCCCAATAGCGCCGCCGATGGCGATCATGCTCATCTGGCCCGAAGTGAGCTGGCGCCTCAGGCCCAGTTCGCGGTGGGTAATGTCTGCAAAGCCGTTGTCTGGCGTGGTCACGTGGCGGGCCCCTTTATTATTGTGATTGCTGCTGTTGCCACAGATCCCCTGTGGGAGGGGGCTTGCTCCCGATAGCGGTGTGTCAGGCACTGATATGCCTACTGACACACTGCTATCGGGAGCAAGCCCCCTCCCACATTTGGATCTGGGTGTATTCAGGTGACGCTATGGCGAACCTTGAATTGCGGCTGGTCCCAGGTGGTGTTGTCGAGAATGTCCCCGAGGATCTCCACGGCGTCCCACACGTCGGTAAAGCGTGTGTACAGCGGGGTAAAACCGAAGCGCATGATGCGCGGCTCGCGGTAGTCGCCGATCACACCACGGGCGATCAGGGCCTGGATCACTGCATAGCCTTGCGGGTGTTCGAAGCTGACATGGCTGCCGCGCCGGGCATGTTCACGGGGTGTGATCAGCACCAGGTGATGGGCGGCACAGCGCGCTTCGACCAGGGCGATAAACAGGTCGGTCAAGGCCAGGGATTTGCTGCGCAGGCTGCTCATATCGGTGCGCTCGAAAATCTCCAGGCCGCACTCGACCATGGCCAGCGAGGTGATCGGCTGGGTGCCGCACAGGTAGCGGGCGATGCCGGCGCTCGGCGCATAGTTGGATTCCATCGCGAACTGGCGGGTATGCCCGAACCAGCCGGACAGCGGCTGGCGCACCAGGTCCACCAACGCCGGGTTGGCCCACACGAACGCCTGGGAGCCGGGGCCGCCATTGAGGTATTTGTAGGTGCAGCCAATCGCATAATCGGCGCCGGCCGCGTGCAGGTCGATGGGCACCGCGCCCGCCGAATGGGCCAGGTCCCAGATGCTCAGCGCGCCGCATTCATGGCTCAAGGCAGTGAGCGCACGCATGTCGTACATGTAGCCGGTCTTGTAGTTGACGTGGGTAAGCATCACCACCGCCACGTCCTCATCGATGGCCTGGGGCAGTTCGTCCGGGCTGTTGACCAGGCGCAACGAGTAATCCTGTTGCAGCAACTCGGCGAGACCCTCGGCGATGTACAGGTCGGTGGGAAAGTTGCTCGCTTCGCTGACGATCACCTTGCGCGCCGGCTGGCGCTGGCGCTGCACGGTCAGCGCGGCGCTGAGGACTTTGAACAGGTTGATGGAGGTGGTATCGGTGATCACCACTTCGCCCTCCCGCGCACCGATCAGCGGCGCCAGGCGATTGCCCAGGCGCTGGGACAAATCCGCCCAGCCCGCGCTGTTCCAGCTGCGAATCAAGCCATCGCCCCACTCCTGCGCGATCACCTGTTGCGCCCGCGCCAACGCCGCCACCGGGCGCGCGCCCAGGGAGTTGCCGTCGAGGTAAATCACGCCCTCGGGCAAGGCAAATTCGCGGCGCAATGGCGCCAGCGCATCCTGGGTATCGAGGGCTTGGCAATGGCTTCGGGTGGTCATGGGTGGTCCTGGTTTTTATCGGGAATATGCAGCAAATAATGAACGAACTTTTACAGAATTTTCGTGCAAAGTGGTGGGTGAAGGGCTATTTAAGCTGTAGGAAATTCGAATTTAACCTGCAAACACGCGGATTTATGCCAACCATGATTCTTGACGCCACCGACCTGCGCCTCCTGCATTTCCTGCAACAGGATGGCCGTATCAGCAACCAGGAACTGGCGGAAAAAGTCGCGTTGTCGCCCTCCGCCTGCCTGCGCCGTTTGCGCCTGCTGGAGAGCGAAGGCGTGATCAGCGGCTACCGCGCGGTACTCAATGCCGAGCAGTTGGGCATTGAGCTGGAAGCCATCGTGCACCTGTCGTTGCGCCAGGATGTGGAAGACTGGCATGAGACGTTCATCCAGAAAGTGCAGGGCTGGCCGGAGGTGGCCAGTGCTTATGTGATCACCGGCGCGAGCAACTATGTGCTGCGGGTACAGGCGCGCAACCTCAAGCACTTTTCGGACTTTATCGTTAACCACCTGAACCGCACGGCGGGGGTGATGGATATCCGCTCGGAGATTGTGTTGCAGAAGATCAAGGATCGGGATGAGGTGCTGGATCTGGTTGTGCGCAAATAACCAGCAACGCCACTGTGCAAATGTGGGAGGGGGCTTGCTCCCGATAGCTGTGGGTCAGTGACATATTTACTGACTGACCCACCGCTATCGGGAGCAAGCCCCCTCCCACATTTTTTTGACCGCGTTCAGTCTTCGAGAGCTCGGACTCGCTGCATGCGCTGTTGCTCCATCGGCGCAGTGGCGGGCTGCAATTCAAAGTCAAAATCAATCTGCGCAAACCGCCCCTCCACGCCAAACTCCCGCGCCAGTTGCGGGTCGTCACTGAAGCGAATCTCGGCGATCAATTCATCGCGCGTGGCGTAGGCAAAGTCATCATGCAGATACGGGTCGTCCGACAGGTTGATCTGGGTGGTCAGGTGCCGATGGCCCGGCGCCGAAATGAAGAAGTGAATGTGCGCCGGACGCTGCCCGTGACGGCCCAATTGGTCGAGCAGCTGCTGGGTCGGCCCGGTCGGCGGGCAGCCGTAGCCGGACGGCACGATGCTGCGAAAACGGTAGTTGCCCTGGGCGTCGGTCTCGATGCGTCGGCGCAGGTTGAACTCCGATTGCGTCGGGTCGAACCACGAATACGTGCCGCCGGTATTGGCCTGCCACACATCGACAATCGCCCCCGCCAACGGCTTGCCGTCGGTGTCGCGCACCTGCCCGCGCATGAACAGCGGTACGGCATCGTCCGTGCCATCATCCAGGCGCGCTTCGTACTTGGACAACGGCGCACCGGCCACGTACAGCGGGCCTTCGATGGTGCGTGGCGTGCCACCGGATTTGCCGGCTTCGATGTCGGCGGCGTCCATCAACAGGTCCAGGTAATGCTCCAGGCCCAACCCGGCGGCGAGCAAGCCGGCTTCCTGGTGTTTGCCCAGCTCATTGAGGTAGTTGACCGCCTTCCAGAACTCTTGCGGGGTCACTTCCAGGTCTTCGATGATGTTCACGGTGTCGCGCAGGATCCGGTAGATCAGCGCCTTGGTGCGCGGGTTGCCGCCATCATTGAGATTGCCGCTGGCTTGTTCGAGAAACTGCTGGGCGTGGGCCGTCTGGGACAGTCGGATGGACATGGTGCAATCCTCATCTTGTAATTATCGGGTGCAAAAAAGGCTCAGCGGTCGTCGTCATGGATCGACGACGGGTGCCGACACAGCGCATTCACTTCTATAGCCATATAGGGAAACAACGGCAGTTGCATCAGCGTGTCATGCAGGTCTTGCACGCTCTCGACATCGAACACGCTGTAGTTGGCGTAGTGCCCGGCGATGCGCCACAGGTGACGCCATTTGCCCTCTTGCTGCAGGTGCCGGGCCAGGGCTTTTTCTTCGGCCTTGAGGTTGGCGGCGCGCTCGGGGGGCATGTCGAGCGGCAGGTTCACGGTCATTTTTACGTGGAACAACATGGCAGGCGCCTCTTAGTGTTTATCCCGACGGAAGAACGCCAGGCGCTCTTCATCGATCGCCAGGCCCAGGCCCGACGCGGTGGAGACATGCAGCTCGAAGTCGCGATACAGCAGCGGTTCGGTGAGGATGTCTTCGGTGAGCAGCAACGGGCCGAACAGTTCGGTGCCCCAGGCCAGCGTGTTCAGCGTGAGAAAGGCGTGTGCCGAGGCCAGGGTGCCGATGCCGCCTTCGAGCATGGTGCCGCCGTAGAGGCCGATCCCCGCCGCTTCAGCAATCGCCGCCGTGCGCAATACCGCACGCGGGCCGCCGTTCTTGGCGATCTTGAGAGCGAACACCGAGGCCGCGCCTTCGCGGGCCAGGTTGAAGGCATCCTCGACGCATTCAATGGACTCATCGGCCATGATCGGCGCCGGGCTCGACAGATTCAGCCGCGCCATGCCGCCGCGGTTATTGCGCGAGATCGGCTGTTCGATCAGGTCGATACCGCCGTCTCCCAGCACCTTGCAGGCGCGCAGGGTTACGGCCTCGTCCCAGGCCTGGTTGACATCGACTCGCACACTGGCGCGTTCACCCAGCGCGCGCTTGATCGCGAGTACGTGGGCAAGGTCACGGTCGACTGCACCGGCACCGATCTTCAATTTGAAGATGCGATGGCGGCGCAGGTCGAGCATCTTCTCGGCCTCGGCAATGTCCTGGGCGGTGTTGCCGCTGGCCAGGGTCCAGGCCACCGGCAAGGCATCGCGCACGCGCCCGCCGAGCAGTTCGCTGACCGGCATATTCAGGCGCTTGCCGAAGGCATCGAGCAAGGCGCTTTCGATACCCGATTTAGCAAAGGTATTGCCGCGGATGCTACGCTCCAGGCGCAACATGGCGGCGTTGATATTGCTCGCGTCCTGGCCGATCAACAGCGGCGCGACGTGCTGGTCGATGTTGACCTTGATGCTCTCGGGGCTCTCGTTGCCATAGCTCAGGCCACCGATGGTAGTGGACTCACCGATACCCTCGATGCCATCGGCGCAACGCAGGCGGATGATCACCAGGGTCTGGTTTTGCATAGTGTGCATCGCCAGCGTGTGCGGGCGAATGGTGGGCAGATCGACGATGACCGTTTCGATCGACGTGATGGGGCAAATCGGCATAGCAATACCCGTTGGGTTCTTTATAGGTTTGAGCCGATTCTGTGCTGCGTGGTTGAAGGGTTCCAATATAGAATTGGTCTGGTTCGATACCCTGAAGGTATTAAAGGAGCCACTATGGAACTGCGTCACCTGCGCTATTTCCAGATGCTGGGGCAGACCCTCAACTTCACCCGTGCCGCCGAGCGCCTGCATATCGCCCAGCCGCCGTTGAGTCGGCAGATCCAGCAATTGGAAGACGAATTGGGCGTGGTACTGCTCGAACGCGGCCGACCGCTGCGGCTGACCGAGGCTGGGCGGTTTTTCTATGAGCACGCCAATGTGCTGCTCGAGCAATTGGGCACGGTGTGCGACAACGCCCGGCGCATCGGCCTGGGCGAGAAGACCTGGCTGGGCATCGGCTTTGCGCCGTCGACCTTGTACGGCGTGCTGCCAGAACTGATTCGGCGACTGCGCACCCATGAGTCGCTGGCGTTGGAACTGGGCTTGTCGGAGATGACCACCGTGCAGCAGGTCGAAGCCCTCAAGGCCGGGCGCATCGATGTGGGCTTCGGGCGGATCCGCATCGACGACCCGGCCATCGTCCAGCGTGTGCTGGTGCAAGACCGGCTGGTAGCGGTGTTGCCCAGTGGTCATCCCCTGCTGGGTGCGCCCGCGAGCCTTGCGCAATTGGCCGCCGAACCCTTTGTGCTCTACCCCGGCAACCCGCGACCCAGCTACGCCGACCACGTGATCGCGTTGTTCGATGCCCATGGCCTGAGCCTTAACGTGGCGCAGTGGACCAACGAGCTGCAGACCGCGATCGGCCTGGTGGGCGCCGGCATGGGCGTGACGCTGGTACCGGCGTCGGTCCAGGTGCTGCACCGGGCGGATATTGGTTACACACCGATAGTGGAAGCCACCGCGACCTCGCCGATCATTCTCAGCCGACGGGTGAATGACCAGTCGCCGGGGCTCAGTCATTGCCTGCAACTGGTCGAAGAGCTGCTGTGAAATCTTGCAAACACCGCAATTCCAATGTGGGAGGGGGCTTGCCCCCGATAGCGCAGTGTCAGTCAGTACATCTGTCACTGATAAACCGCCATCGGGGGCAAGCCCCCTCCCACCTTTGATCTCCATGGTTTTCAGAGATGGCGCAGGCGCTTGCGTTGCAGGGTTTGGCTGGGGGCCTCATCGAACAGTTTGCGGTACTCCGCCGAGAACCGTCCCAAGTGGGTAAAACCCCAGCCCAGGGCGATTTCGGAGATGGTACGCGTGTCACCCTGCTCGAGGATTTCCTGGCGCACCGCCGCCAGCCGGTGCTTCTTCAAATACGCCATCGGCGACAGCGCAAAGTATTTACGAAACGCATCGAACAGCTTGAAGCGCGACACGCCGGCCACCGCCTCCAAGTCTTCCAGGTGTACCGCCTCGCGCGCATTGTCGTGCAGGTACTGGCGCGCCCGGATCAGGTAGTGCGGCAGCTTCACGCCCAGCACGTCGCGCAGTTCTTCGGAATAGTTGTTCGGCTGGGCCAGGATCAAGCCCTTGATCAGCGAGCTTTCCAGATCCCGGGTAAACGCCGCTTGCTCATAAAGCGCGCTGCCGTGCTCAAACTCGGCAATGAAGTAGCGCGCCATGCGCCACCAGGAGGCCGGGGCGCCGTCGACCGCATCCATCACCGGTTCGAAGCGCAGCGGCGCCTCGATCGGCCGTTGCAGCAAACCTTCCAGCGACTCGCTCATGGCCGCGCGTGTGATCACCACCTGCAGCTTACGGCAGTCACCGGAAATCGCCAGCACCTGATGTTCGTGGGGTGAAATGATCACCCCCTGGTCGCGGTTGGAGCTCAGGCGCTCACCGTTCTTGCTCAGCTCCTGTTCGCCGATCAACGGCAGGCTCAGGCTGTAGCTGCTGAAGTGCTCGGCGTCTTCGATGTCGATGGTCACGTCGGTGCCGTATTCGATCACGCCCAGGGTAGTGGCGCGGGACTTGAACACATTGGCGCTGTGGTGAAAGCGCAGGCGTTCCGGCGTGGCCGTGGCCAAACGATGGGGCCCGCAGATGCCGCACATCCAGCTGCAGGCGCCCTCGAGGTCGAAGCGTTGAATACGGATATCGCGTGTCTGGCTATTCATCAGGTGCACCCACGGCGGTCAGGCGTTTGCGCGCTCTGGCGGCGCGTCGTCAGGGTTCGACAGCAAGTTCCACGCCACGCCAGCGCAGTGCTCACTGGGTGGATAGCAAAGGTCGACTAAGTGGATAACGCCCGGCTGTTTTCGGCCCTTACCCGCAATGACAGTAGCGCATCACGTCACCGCTGCGCACCGGGCTGGGTATTTACCGCCCAACTTTGCGGCCCATCTTCCCCGATTAAGCGGATAGCCCGCACCCTGCACCGCTGCCTCTAATGAACCACCGATTAGCCCTGATCAAACAAGGTGCCTCCCATGAGTGGTGCAAGAAACGTCGAGCAGTGGAAAACCTTTATCGAAAGTTGCCTGGACTTTCGCCCGGCCGATGAAGTGTTCCGCATTGCCCGCGACATGTTCACCGAGCCCGAATTGTTCGACCTGGAAATGGAACTGATCTTCGAGAAGAACTGGATCTACGCCTGCCACGAAAGCGAACTGGCCAATAACCACGATTTCGTGACAATGCGCGCCGGGCGCCAGCCGATGATCATCACCCGCGACGGCGAAGGCCGGCTTAACGCGCTGATCAATGCCTGCCAGCATCGCGGCACCACCCTCACCCGCGTGGGCAAGGGCAACCAGTCCACGTTCACCTGCCCGTTTCACGCCTGGTGCTATAAAAGCGATGGCCGCTTGGTGAAGGTCAAGGCGCCGGGGGAATACCCGGAAGGTTTCGACAAAGCCACCCGCGGCCTGAAAAAGGCGCGCATCGACAGCTACAAGGGCTTTGTGTTTATCAGCCTCGACGTGAACGGCACTGACAGCCTGGAAGACTTCCTTGGCGATGCCAAAGTGTTCTTCGACATGATGGTGGCGCAGTCTGCCACGGGTGAGTTGGAGGTGCTGCCGGGCAAGTCGGCCTACACCTACGACGGCAACTGGAAGCTGCAGAACGAAAACGGCCTGGACGGTTATCACGTCAGCACCGTGCACTACAACTACGTAGCCACGGTGCAGCATCGCCAGCAGGTGAACAGCGAAAACGGCGCCAGTGCCGGCACCACCCTGGACTACAGCAAGCTCGGCGCCGGCGACGCCAACACCGATGACGGCTGGTTCGCCTTCAACAACGGCCACAGCCTGTTGTTCAGCGACATGCCCAACCCCAGCGTACGCTCCGGCTACGCCACCATCATGCCGCGCCTGGTGGCCGAACACGGCCAGCAGAAGGCCGAATGGATGATGCACCGCCTGCGCAACCTGAATATCTACCCGAGCCTGTTCTTTCTCGACCAGATCAGCTCCCAACTGCGCATCATCCGCCCGCTGGCGTGGAACAAGACCGAGATCATCAGCAAGTGCCTGGGGGTGAAGCACGAGTCCGACGCCGACCGCGAAAACCGCATTCGCCAGTTCGAGGACTTTTTCAATGTGTCGGGCATGGGCACGCCGGATGACCTGGTGGAGTTTCGCGAAGCCCAGCGCGGTTTCCAGGGCCGCCTGGAGCGCTGGAGCGATATTTCGCGCGGCAGCCACCGCTGGCAGACCGGGCCGACACCCAACAGCGAAGCCATCGGTATCCAGCCGGCCATGACCGGCACCGAATTCACCCACGAAGGCCTGTACGTCAACCAGCACCGCAACTGGCAACAATTCCTGCTCAACGGCTTGGACCAGCAAGCGCTGAAACTGCGGGAGGTGCAGTGATGAATGCGCAGTTGCAGTACCAGATCGAGCAATTCTTCTACCGCAAATCCGCACTGTGCGACGCCCAGGACTGGGATGCCTATGTACAGCTGTTCGACCCACAGAGCGAATTCCACCTGCCGCAATGGGACTCCGAACATGTCTACACCCAGGACCCCAAGCGCGAGATGTCGTTGATCTATTACGCCAACCGCTCAGGGCTGGAGGACCGGGTATTCCGCCTGCGTACCGGCAAGGCCGCCTCGGCCACGCCGATGCCGCGCACCCTGCACCTGATCAACAACGTGCGCATTGTCGAGTTGGCGGGCGGCGAGCTGGACGTGAAGTTGAATTGGCACACGCTGTTCTACCGGCTGGCGACTTCGGAGCAGTTCTACGGGCAGGCCACTTACCGCCTCAAGCCACACGGCGACAGCTGGCTGATCACCCGCAAGCACGCGTTATTGCTGAACGACACCATCAACTCGGTGCTGGACTTCTATCATCTTTGATCAAGCACATCCCACCTTGTGGCGAGGGAGCTTGCTCCCGCTGGGCAGCGTAGCGGCCCCAAATGCTTGGGAGCGCTGCGCACTCCAGCGGGAGCAAGCTCCCTCGCCACAAGGTTATACGGAGTCGTATAGATGAATCACAAAGTGGCTTTCAGTTTCGCCGACGGCAAGACCTTGTTCTTCCCGGTGGGCACCCATGAACTCCTGCTGGACGCTGCCTTGCGCAACGGTATCAACATCCCACTGGACTGCCGCGAAGGCGTGTGCGGCACCTGTCAGGGGCGCTGCGAATCCGGCGATTACACCCAGGATTATGTCGACGAAGAAGCGCTGTCGAGCCTCGACGTGCAACAACGCAAAATGCTCAGTTGCCAGACGCGGGTGCAGTCCGACGCCACCTTCTACTTCGACTTCGATTCGAGCCTGTGCAACGCGCCGGGTCCGGTGCAGGTGCGCGGCACGGTAAGCGAGGTGCAGTTGGTGTCGGCCGGTACGGCAATTCTGCGCCTGCAGGTGGACGCTGCGCTGGATTTTCTACCGGGCCAATACGCGCGGCTGGCGGTGCCCGGTACCGACAGCTGGCGTTCCTATTCCTTCGCCAACCTACCGGGCGATCAAGTGCAGTTCCTGGTGCGCCTGTTGCCCGATGGGGTGATGAGCAACTACGTGCGCGAACGGTGCCAGGTGGGCGATGAGGTGTTGATGGACGCGCCGCTGGGGGCGTTCTACCTGCGGCACGTTACTCAACCGCTGGTGCTGGTCGCTGGCGGCACCGGGTTGTCGGCGTTGCTGGGCATGCTCGATGAGCTGGTCGCCCGCGGCTGCGATCAACCGGTGCACCTTTACTATGGCGTGCGCACTGAGCAGGATCTGTGCGAAGCCGCGCGCATCAATGGCTATGCGTCGAAGATCGCGAATTTTCGCTACACCGAAGTGCTCAGCGACGCCTCGACTCAGTGGACCGGCAAGCGCGGCTACCTCACCGAACATTTCGACCTGGCCGAATTACGGGACAGATCGGCGGATATGTATGTGTGTGGCCCGCCGCCAATGGTCGAATCGATCCAACAATGGCTGGCGGATCAGGCACTTGATGGCGTTCAGCTGTATTACGAAAAGTTTACGCAGAGTAATATCTGACCCTCAGCACTTCTGAGGGGCTGATGCGGCCTGCGCTCACCCTTAAGAAAAACAAGTAGAAGGGAACGTTAATGGCGGATGACATGGTTAACCCGGTGGGCCTCAAGCGCGGCCTGAAAAACCGGCACATTCAACTGATCGCCTTGGGAGGGGCGATCGGTACGGGGTTGTTCCTCGGCTCGGCCGGGGTGCTCAAGTCGGCGGGGCCGTCGATGATCCTGGGTTACGCGATTGCCGGTTTCATCGCCTTCCTGATCATGCGCCAGCTCGGCGAGATGATCGTCGAAGAGCCCGTGGCCGGTTCCTTCAGCCACTTTGCGCATAAATACTGGGGCGGCTACGCGGGCTTTCTGGCGGGCTGGAACTACTGGGTGCTCTACGTGCTGGTGGGCATGGCCGAACTGACGGCCGTGGGCAAGTACATCCAGTTCTGGTGGCCGGAAATCCCGACCTGGGTCAGCGCGCTGGTGTTCTTCGTCGCGGTGAACCTGATCAATACCCTGAACGTGAAGTTCTTCGGCGAAGCCGAGTTCTGGTTCGCGATCATCAAGGTGGTGGCGATTGTCGGCATGATCGTGCTCGGCTGCTACCTGCTGTTCAGCGGTACCGGCGGCCCGCAGGCGTCGGTCAGCAACCTGTGGAGCCACGGCGGGTTCTTCCCGAACGGCGGCATGGGGTTGTTGATGTCCATGGCGTTCATCATGTTCTCGTTCGGTGGCCTGGAGCTGGTGGGCATCACCGCCGCCGAGGCCAGCGAGCCACGCAAGGTGATCCCGAAGGCGATCAACCAGGTGGTGTATCGGATCCTGATTTTCTACGTCGGCGCCCTCACCGTGCTGCTGTCGCTGTACCCGTGGGACCAACTGCTGCAAACCCTCGGCGCCTCGGGCGATGCCTACAGCGGCAGCCCGTTCGTGCAGATCTTCTCGCTGATCGGCAATGACACCGCGGCGCACATCCTCAACTTCGTGGTGCTGACCGCGGCGCTGTCGGTGTACAACAGCGGCGTGTACTGCAACAGCCGCATGCTGTTCGGCCTGGCCGAGCAAGGCGACGCGCCCAAGGCGCTGATGAAACTCAACAAGCAAGGCGTGCCGTTGCGCGCGCTGGCAATTTCGGCGGCGGTGACCCTGCTGTGTGTGGTGGTCAACTACGTCGCGCCGCAAAGTGCCCTGGAGCTGCTGTTCGCGCTGGTGGTTGCCTCGCTGATGATCAACTGGGCGCTGATCAGCATTACCCACATCAAGTTCCGCAAGGCCATGGGCGAGCAAGGCGTGACGCCGTCGTTCAAGACCTTCTGGTTCCCGTTCAGCAATTACCTGTGCCTGGCGTTCATGCTGATGATCATCAGCGTGATGCTGGCCATTCCGGGAATACGTGAGTCGGTGTATGCGATGCCGGTGTGGGTAGCGATTATCTATGTGGCCTACCGCTTGCGGGTCCGAAACACGAAACTCGTGACAGCGCAGTAACTCCTGTGGGAGGGGCAAGCCCCCTCCCACATTTGGATTGCGTTTAGAGCGTAGAGCGCACTCGCCACAACTCGGGAAACAGCACCGTATCGAGCATCTTGCGCAAATACCCCACGCCTTCGGTGCCGCCAGTGCCCGGCTGGAAGCCGATAATCCGTTCCACCGTGGTCACGTGCCGGAAGCGCCACTGGCGGAACGAATCCTCCAGGTCGATAAACTTCTCAGCCAATTGATACAAATCCCAGTACCGACTCGGGTCGCGGTACACCTCACGCCACGCGGCTTCCACGGAGTCATCGTGCACGGTAGCGGCCGTCGGGTCGCGTTCGGCGCGCTTGGGGTCAATCGCCAGGCCCGCCTTGAGCATCAGGTTGATCGCCTCGTCATACAGCGACGGCGTGGCGATCGCCACCTGCAATTGCAGCAGTAACTCCGGACGATGGGCATGGGGCCGCAACAGTGCCGGGCTTTTGTTGCCGAGGATGAATTCGATCTCACGGTACTGGAACGACTGGAACCCCGACGACTGCCCGAGGAACGGGCGGATCGCCTTGTATTCCGACGGAGTCATGGTCGCCAGCACCGCCCAGGCGTGCACCAGTTGGTCGAAGATCCGCGAGACCCGCGCCAGCATCTTGAACGCCGGCGGCAGCTCGCCCAGGCGCACATGTTCGCGGGCCGCCTTGAGTTCATGCAGCATCAGCTTCATCCACAGCTCAGACGTCTGGTGCTGGATGATGAACAGCATTTCGTTGTGGTCCGGCGACAGCGGGTGTTGGGCGCTGAGGACTTTGCCCAGGTCCAGGTAGTCGCCGTAGCTCATGGACTCGGAAAAATTCAGCTCAGCGTTGTGCCAATCCTGCGGAGGTTGGTCGCCGGCAGGCTTATATTCTGGCGAGAAGGGACATTGGCTCATCGCGTGGGCTCCAAAAGCGGGCGCAGGATTGCGCGGACCGGGCTGGCATCCAGGTGGGCAAAGCGCAGCGGCAGCGCGATCAGTTCATAGTCGCCCTCCGGTACGTCATCGAGCACGATGCCTTCAAGGATCGCCATGCCATGGCGCGCCACGGCGTTGTGCGAATCCATGGTCTTGGACTGTTGCGGGTCCAGGGACGGGGTGTCGATACCGATCAGGCGCACGCCAAGGCTGGCGAACAGCTCGATGGTTTGCGGGGCGATGGCGGTGAAGTTCGAATCCCATTGCGTCAGTGGCGCTTGTGGATAAGTGCGCAGCAGGACCCGTTCCGGCAGGTTATCCACACGCCCTTGCAGTTGATGGGGCTGCACCAGAGCACCGCTACCCAGGCAGTGCAATACCCGGCACGGGCCCATGTACACATCCAGCGACACCTCGCCAATCGGCGCGCCGTCGGCGCTGTAATGCAGCGGCGCATCCACATGGGCGCCGGTGTGCGGCGAGAAGGTCACACGCCCCACATTCACCGGGCACTCCGGACCGAACTGCCACACGCGCTCTTCCTGGAACGGCGTATCGCCCGGCCAGGTCGGGGTCGCCGCGCTCAAGGGCGGGCTGATATCCCACCACGTTTTTATTGGGTTCATTTCAAGGCTCTCGGCTGTCACTGAGGTGAATGATACGAGGGCCAGCTGTGAATTTTCTTGCGAATTCTGGCGCAAAGCGGGAAATCTTTCGCACTTACTGCGAAGAAATGGTCAATTCATGCTCGGAAATTCGCAAGATGACCTATGTGGGAGGGGGCTTGCTCCCGATGGCGGTGGTTCAGGTAATAAATCACTGACTGACACACCGCTATCGGGAGCAAGCCCCCTCCCACATTTGACTGCAGAGTGCCTGCTGGATCGCCTTGTGCTGCGGTTCTGGGCATCCCGATGTCGAGTTCAGACCACTGGCAAACAGCTCGGCGCTATAGGGTTCAACTTCTGTTTCCTTGCCTCGGAGTCATCATGCCCCAGCCGATTACTGTTCTGCGCGACACCCATCCCCTGCCAGTCCTGGATGCCTGCAAATGGGAAAAACTCGAAGGCGACCCGCATACCGTCAACCTCAACGCCTACACCAGTGAAGACGGCAGCAAGATCATGGGCACCTGGATCTGTACCCCAGGAAAATGGCGAATTGATTATCTGAAATGGGAATACTGCGATTTTAGGGAAGGATATTGCATAATCACTCCCGATGGAAAAGACCCTATCCACCTTAGAGCGGGGGATATTTTTATAGTTGAACCTGGCATGAAAGGAACTTGGGAAGTGGTAGAGACAGTACGGAAGTATTTTGTTTTTGCATGACCATTTGTTCCCATCCTGAGACTCGGATTGTTCACTATCAATTCCACCCCATTGTGCAGCAGCATTTCGGTCCTCAAAGACCTTTTCAGCCTGGTGAGAAACCGCTGCTACGCGATCCATGCATTCGGATGCCTCGCTACAAACCGTCACCTACCTTGCCGGATGCTACCACTCTTTAGGTGAGTGCCCCGATTCCGTGGGCGCAGATCAATGCATGTTCAAGCAACGAGAGAAATCTTCCTCCCCAACTTTGGGCGCCCTGCAGGCGCCCACTTTCGGCATCAACTGGATATCTACACAACGGTTGACCACCTTGGTCGAGCCCGGCTTGAGTTCAGTGCTGCCAGCCTCAAACAGTGACAGGCTGTCCAGTCTCACCGGATGATGCGTCATGTATTTGAACCCGCTCTAAATACAATCAGCACACACTTAGCGCCGAATCCAATTGGCCCCTGCGAACATTCAACTCTCTTTTTACTTAGTTATCGGTATTGCGCCTCGCCAGAGGTTTGAGACAGTTCTTATAGCCTCCCTATGCTCGCGTCTACACAATCGGCGCCTGCATATTCCCTCTAAAGCCCGTTGAAGCCCAGTGCTGCGATCAGCGTCAGAGAACTTCTAAATGACTTTGCAAAACGCTTTAATGTGCCTTGCGCTCAACATTTATCATGAAGCCCGAGGCGAACCGCTTGATGGTCAGATCGCGGTTGCTATGGTGACGATGAATCGCGCCGACTGGCAGGCCTCCAGCGTTTGCCAAGTGGTGTATGAAAGAAATCAGTTCTCCTGGACCCGCCGTGCCAACCCATCATTGCCAAGCGAATCCGCCGCATGGGCGAACGCCAAGCGTGTCGCGAACCGGGTTGTCGCGGGCCATCATGAAGATATTACCCACGGTGCAACGCATTTTCATGCACGGACAGTGCGACCCATCTGGCGCACTTCGTTGAAGAAGACTGCAACGATTGGCGAGCATATTTTTTATGTACACCATTAGAATCGAAAATACCGACCGTACTCATTACCGATATAAATCAGCCACTCACTTTGTCGCACGCCACGCCTGCAACTTCTATTTAAGTACAACACCATGGTCGTCATGGGGCTCAAGACTTGTCTCAAAAATACCGTCTGTAATTGCCACCCAACAGGCTTTCAGTCATAAACCCTTCAAATTACTTTCTAAAGCGATGTCCCCATGAACAATCACGTAATAATTGTCGACGACCACCCCGTTGTTCGTATGACGCTGCGCATCCTGTTGGAGGGTGAAGGTTACAAAGTCGTCGGGGAAGCAGGAAATGGCGCGGATGCCATGGACCTCATCCGCGAACTTCAGCCAGGGACCGTGATACTCGATATAGGGCTGCCCAAAGTTGACGGGCTGACCGTGATCAGCCGCCTGATTGGCCTGCGTCAGCCGGTCAAGATCATTGTGTTGACTGCACAGATTTCAAACCACATTGCGATGCGCTGCATGGAAGCCGGGGCTCATGGGTTCGTCGCCAAACACGATGATCTGTGCGAGTTGATCAACGCAATGCGGGCGGTAAAGAACGGCCATACCTACTTCCCTGATTCGGCATTTTGCCTCACCCGTCGTGAAGCGGGTACGGATCAGGAAGAAGAGCTGCTCAGAAGTCTGTCTGTGCGGGAACTTGGCGTTTTACAGTATTTGACGCAAGGGCTGAGCAATAAGCAGATTGCCGAACGCATGTCACTGAGCGGCAAAACCATCAGCACCTATAAAACCCGCATTTTGACTAAACTCAATGCCAATACGCTGTTGGACCTCTACGACTTGGCAAAACGTAACAACCTCGCCAAATCGTGACACCCGCGCGCAGCCTTCAGATGTCTTTAAGGTCCAGATGCAACTTGAACAGTTCAGTATCCGTACGCACGTTCAACTTGCGCAG
Source organism: Pseudomonas sp. R4-34-07 (assembly GCF_003852375.1). Classification (NCBI taxonomy): domain Bacteria; kingdom Pseudomonadati; phylum Pseudomonadota; class Gammaproteobacteria; order Pseudomonadales; family Pseudomonadaceae; genus Pseudomonas; species Pseudomonas sp. R4-34-07. The sequence goes on from NZ_CP027760.1 coordinate 4,920,207, forward strand.
GGCCGCCTGTTTCTGCCCGCTGATGGTCTTGCGGCTGCGCAGAAACTTGACAGCGATCTGAGAGACCGACATTCCTCCCAAGCAGCAACGCAACACCTCACGTTCCTTGGGCGACAGTGCTGGATAATCGATCAGGGGGTCGCGGCCATCGACGTCTACCTCTTGCTCGCCAGAAAGCGCAGGGGTTGGCATCTTGGGTGTCGAATCCAGTTCAGCGGCCATAGACGGGGAAAGGTACAAACGATCCAACGCGACCGTCCTGACAGCAAACACCAATTCTTCAGTTTCCTGCGACTTTCCGAAAAAGCCGTTGGCCCCCGCACGAATCGCCATATTGACCGTGGCAGGCCGTTCCACGGAAGAAAAAATCAGGATACGCAACTCAGGATAATGACTGCGCAATAACTGAATCAACCGTAAGCCGTCCAGTTCGCCATCACTGAGCTGGTAGTCGAGGATCAACAGATCGGCGGGCTCGGTGCGCAATGCTTCCAGCAATCCGGCACTGCCCGAATAAACCCCTACTACCTTCAGATCCGACTCCGCGGAAAGCCGAACTTTAAGACCCTCTCTGATTAGAGCGTGGTCATCGAGTAGAACAATCCGCAGGGGTGAAACAACCGACCACTTCATTTTCAGGACTCCACAAGTCTGGCAATGGGCTCGGAACTTTCCTACAAATTCACGTTGCCAGTAGCACGTTATCCTAAATGTGGAATGAAAGATAACTTCCAATAGTTTTGCCTATCACCCCGATTATAAAAAAGGTTTCGACGCGCCATCATGTCCAGGGTAGGTCCTGATTTTTCATAACGTTACGAAGATAAACCGTCCCCCGTCGGGCCCGCCAAAAGACCTTCAAGAGTTACCCAGCCGACATTTTCGAACGCACACCCAGCGCACTGGCTCCCAGCGCTTTTGGGACAAGTCTCGTTCACACATGCCCACTCAGCGATCAGAATTATCTCAATGGTCGGGAGACGTTTTACACCTCATCAAAACGCTGTTTCATCCAGGCGTCCCCCTGCATACACACGCCGATAAGCTCGCCACCAGGCGGGCCCAGCCCAGGACCGAATCTGATGGCTACTCATAGCGCGCCCGTTGAAAAAGACGTGGACGCCCAGGCGATGCCTGCGCCTCAAACACAGATCCAGGACACGCTGTTACAGAGCGTGTCCTGGATGTGTGATCACTACAACCTGGGCAAGTCGCCTCAGGCGCTGACGGCCGGTTTACCTAAAGTCGGCCTGCTGACGCCTTCGCTGGCAATGCGCAGCCTGGCCAATGCCGGGCTGACTGCCGGGATGGTGGAGCGGCCTGTGCGAGTGCTGCCCAAACAACTGATGCCGATCATTCTGCTGCGCAAGGATCGCGGCGGCTGTATTTTGCTGGGCTACCACCTCGACACCGAAGCCGAGGACAAACGCGCCTGTCGTTACCAGGTTGTCCTGCCAGAAATCAGCAGCGAGCCGGTCGAAGTCGACCAGACGGCCATGGATGAGCTGTACACCGGCTTCGCCATTCTCATGAAGCCAAAAGCCAAGATCGACGTGCGCGCCGGCGATGAAACACCCCAAGCCGCCGGTCATTGGCTGTTCTCCACGCTGTGGCGTTATCGTCGCTATTACCGCAGCGCGGCCATCGGGGCGGTGTTGATCAACGTGCTAGCCCTGGCCAGCATCTTCTTTACCATGAACGTCTACGACCGCGTCGTGCCCAACCAGGCGTTTATCACGCTGTGGTCGCTGGCCATCGGCGTGGTGGTGGCCATGGTCTTCGAGGCCATCGCGCGTTATGTGCGGGCACACTTGCTGGACCTCGCGGGAAAGAAAGCCGACCTGGTGCTCGGCACGATGCTGTTTCGCCAGGCGCTGTCGATCCAGATGGAGCACAAACCCGCCTCCTCCGGCTCGTTTGCCAACCAGCTGCGCGAATTCGAATCGGTTCGTGACTTCGCCACGTCGGCCACCCTGGCGACCATTTCCGACCTGCCCTTCGTGCTGTTGTTCGTCGCGGTGATTTTTGCCGTAGGCGGCCCATTGGGCTGGGTGCCGCTGCTGTTGATCCCACTGATCCTGATCATCAGCGTGGGCATCCAATGGCCGCTGGCCCGCACCATGAAAGAAAACCTGCGTGAAGCGTCTCTCAAGCAAGGGGTGTTGATCGAATCCGTGGAAGGCCTGGAAACCCTCAAAGCCATCGGTGGCGAAGCCTACATGCAGCGCCGCTGGGAAACTTTCAGCGCGCTGGCCGCCAACACCTCGATGAAATCGCGCGAACTGTCCAGCATGGCGTCCGGCAGCGTGGCCTTCTTCCAGCAGATCCAGACCGTGGCGCTGATCGTCATCGGTGTTTACCTGATCGATGCCGGCGACCTGACCATGGGTGCGCTGATTGCCACCGTGATGCTTGCCGGTCGGGCCACCGCGCCACTGAGCCAGGTGGTCGGCCTGGCCCTGCGTTTCCAGCAGGCCAAGGCGGCGATGAGCTCGCTGAACGGCCTGATGGCCATGCCGGTGGACCGCGATGTTTCCCGCGAGTACCTGCCCAAGCCCGATATCACGGGTCAGATCAGCCTCAAGAACATCGGTTTTTCGTACCCGGCGCCACCGATGCAACCCAACCCGGCCGTGCTGCAAGGCATCAACCTGGTCATCAAGCCCGGCGAACGCGTGGCGATTCTGGGGCGCATCGGCAGCGGCAAATCCACCCTGCTGCGGGTCATGGCGCGCTTGTATCTGCCGGTCAGTGGGCAAATGTTTGCCGATGGCCTGGATGTCAACCAGATCGACCCGGCGGACTGGCGCAGAGCCGTTGGTTATGTCGGCCAGGATGCGCGCCTGTTCTACGGCACCCTGCGCGAAAACGTGATGATCGGCCGGCCCGAAGCGACGGCCGAGGAGTTCCTGCGGGTGATCCGCCTGACCGGGCTGGACCATGTCGCAGGGCGCCACCCCAAAGGTATCAACCTGCCGATCGGCGAGATGGGCGAAGGCCTGTCAGGCGGCCAGCGTCAGTTGGTGTCCCTGGCGCGAAGCTTGCTGGCGCGGCCCAGCCTGCTGTTGCTGGATGAACCCACCAGCGCGATGGACGGCCAGACCGAAGTGCAGTTTCTCGAACACCTCAAGCGCGCCACCGAAGGCCAGACGTTGGTGGTGGTCACTCACCGCCCGTCCCTGCTCTCGCTGGTGGAGCGAATCATTATTGTCGATGACGGCAAGGTCACCGCTGACGGCCCCAAGGACACCATCCTCGAGGCCCTCAATGGCAACACGGCCAAGGCTGCGGCAAAACCGGCCGCCGCCGCGCCGGCCAAGCCGCGTACCCACGCCAACATCGGCCCGGCACGCCCTGTCGTACCTCAACGGGTTATGACCCCGGACGCCATCCGTAACAACGACGCCCAGGCAACGCCTGCCCTAACCCCGGAACAACCTGCGGTGACAGAACAATGATCAAGAAACTATTTGGCCGGGGTGAACCCGCCTCGGCACTGATGCCTGGCGATGCCGCGTTCATGAATGACGTGCAGGAGTCACTGCTGGCACAAACCACACCGGGCTCGCGGCTGATTCTTCAGCTCATCGCAGCCGTATTGGTCGGTGGGCTGGTCTGGGCGTATTTCGCCCGTGTCGAGGAAATCACCCTGGGCGAGGCGAAGATTATTTCAAAAAGCCGTGAACAGGTGATTCAAAGCCTGGAAGGCGGGATTCTGGCCGAGATGAATGTGCGTGAAGGCGACATCGTGGAGAAGGACCAGATCCTGCTCAAGATCGACCCGACCCGAGCCCAGGCCAGCTATCGCGAGACCCTGTCCAAGGTCATCGGCCTGAAGGCAAGCATCACCCGCCTGCGGGCCGAGGCGTATCAACAACCCCTGGAGTTCGACGAACAAGTGATGACCGACCCGGCCGTCGTGCTACAGGAGCAACAAGCCTACCGGGCGCGCAAAAACGCCCTGGACGAAAGCCTCGCCGCCCTGCAACGCAGTTATTCGTTGTCGGCCCGGGAGATCCAGCTGGCTGAGCCCTTGGCGGCCAAAGGCTTGATGTCAGAAGTCGAGATCCTGCGTATGCGACGCTCGGCCAACGAGATCAAGTCGCAAATCGTCGAGCGCATTAACCGCTACCAGGCCGAGGCCAACTCCGAACTGGCCAAGTTCGAGCTGGAACTGTCCCAGACCACCGAGAACCTGGTGGGGCGAGCAGACGTGGTCGAGCGCACCACCATCAATGCGCCGGTGCGCGGCACCGTGAAGAACGTACGAGTGAACACGCGCGGCGGGGTTATCCAGCCCGGTGAGCCGATCCTGGAAATCGTCCCGCTGGAAGACCAGTTGCTGGTGGAAGGCAAGATTCGCCCCGCCGATGTGGCGTTCCTGCGGCCCGGTCTACCCGCAACAGTGAAGATCACCGCCTATGACTACGCCATTTATGGCGGCCTCAAGGGCCACGTTGAACATATCAGCCCCGACACCCTGAAAGATGATCAGAAAGCCGCGGCCGGCCGGCCGGATGACACCTATTACCGAGTCCTGGTCCTGACCGAAAGCAGCAACCTGGAAGCCGGTGGCCGCTCCTTGCCGATCATTCCAGGGATGGTTGCTTCGGTGGAAGTACGCACCGGTGAAAAGACCATTCTCGACTACCTGCTCAAACCCGTGCTCAAGGCACGTGAAGCCTTCCGGGAGCGATAAGCATGACTGTTTCCAAGCAACGCCGTTTTCGATTGACCCCGGCCGCCTGGTTAGTGTCGTGCTGCCTGTTCGGTGGCGTGATCGCTCAACAAGCCATAGCCGAAGAGTTGCTGACGTTTATGCCGGTCGCACCGCAGAAGCCGGCGGCGCCGTTAGCAAAGAAACCGGCAGCGGCGCCCGTGACCGCACCGCAACGCAGCGCCAACGTCAATCGCCGCGACAGCGAGCTCGCCTCGTTCAATCCAGCGCCGGCCCCCGTGTCTACACCGGCCGCACGGGGGACGCTTGAGTTCAAGCCGATGACGGCCGACGCCAAACCGGCACGACCTGCCGCAGCGGCACCCGCTGGGCGAAAGGCCAACGACGTGCTCACCTTCGAGCCCGCTTCCGCAGCCACCGCCGACCGCACGATTGCACCCGCACGCCCGGCGTCCACTTCCGCGCCGGTCGCGCCTGCCTATGCGGTCAAACCTGCCGTAAACGCCGCCCCCTCGGCGTCGAGGGCAATACGTGAGGCCCAACAGCAAGTCCACAGTGTCTCGGCCCTCTCATTGGCCGCATTGCCACCGCGCCTGGCCGCCCGGCGTGGCGAGGGCACTTACATTTCCGGCCCTTCCGAAGCCGAGCTTCGTGCCGTATTCAATCGCGCCGTGGAAGCCGCCATCGAGCGTGCGCCGACGATTTTCCGTGCCAAGGCCGAACAACAGGCCGCTGAAGAAGATATCGCCGAAGCCGAAGGCCAACGCTGGCCACAAGTCGACATTGGCACCCAGACCTCACCGGTCAATTTCGGCAAAGGCTCCGATGCCGAGACCGGCAGTGGCGGCATCAACCTGGCCGTCACCACACCCGTGTACGACTGGGGGCGCATTCGGCACTCGATCGACAGCCGTAAACGCTTGTCCCACGCCGCCGATGAAAGCCTGGAGTCGGAAAAGGAAACCCTCGGCTATGAAGTGGTCACCACCATGATCGAGTTGGGCAAACAGCGGATCATTGTCGACCTCAGCCAGCAATTTGCCGACCGCATGAATGAGTTGGTCAAAATGCTCGCCGGTATTGTCGCCGTCGACAGAGGCCGCTCCAGCGAGTTGACCCAGGCCAAGGCCCGTATGCTGCAGGCACAAGCCTTGCGTGACTCGGCCAATGCCAAGGCCAAGGATGCCGAAATCACCCTACGCAAACTGGTGGGCGACCGCCCGGTAGCCATCCCGCGCACGACGGAATGGAACATTCGCCTGGCCAACCTCGACTTGCTGCTGAACGACGCCAAGGAACACCCGACCATCCGCAAGGCCACTGCCGAAACGGAGTCCGCCGAACTGCAAGCCAAAGCCGTGCGTGCCGGCGGGTTGCCGCAGTTGAACTGGGTCATCAGCAAAAGCACCGCCGAAGACACCCTGGGCCGCGAACAACCCTGGCAAACCAACTTGTCGGTGACCTGGGGCGCCTTCCGTGGTGGCTCGACCCGCGCCGCCGAACGCGCCGCGTTGCAACGCGCCGATGCCAGTCGCTATGAAGTCGATCAACAACGCCGTGACCTGGAGTTCCGTATCCGCACCGCCGACCACGATGCACGCACCATGCTTGAACGCTCGGAGCTGTACCGTGAACTGACAAACGAGTCGGGGCGGATTCGCGAAGACTTTTTCCAGCAGTGGCACCACCTGGGCAAGCGCACCTTGCTCGATGTGCTCAGCGCCGAAAACGAGCACTACAGCAATCAGGTCAGCGAGATCACCAATCGCTTTGACGGCTACCAGTCCATCCTGCGTCAATATGCGGGAGCTGGTACATTGGCCCGATGGTTGCGTACCGGGAGTTGATCGCCGTGTCCCGACGGCGTCCGCCAAACAAAGAGCAGCCGGCATGGAATGTGCCACAACCATGCCTGAGGGTGACGCGCACCCTCTGCGGGCTTGGCTATCAATGCCTCAAGGGAACAGATGCTTTGAAAATGCCTGATTTTTCCGTCGCCTGCTGGTCGGTGCTCCTGGTTCTATTGTTTTCGGTGAATGCACAGGCGCGGCCTCCCGCGCTCGTGGAGTTATTGGTCAACGCCCCGCTCACTGCCCCTCATGTGGAATTTGATCCACACACCAAAGCCTGGCTGGCTACCGACCCCCTGATCAATGTGGCGATCTGGAGCGGCGCGTTACCCCCCTTGCACATGGGGTTCGAGCAAGATCAATTCGAAGGCGTCACGGCCGACTACCTGAACGTGGTGCGCGAGGCCACCGGGCTGCGCATGAAAATCTGGCGTTACGCGACCCGGGCCAAGGCCAGGGAGGCGCTTGAGCAAGGCCAGGTCGACATGGTGGCGCTGCATGACGTCAGTGAAGGCCAGGACGGAGCAATTACCCAGTCCAGGCCTTACTTGTTGAACCGCAAGGTGATTGTCCGGCATATAGGCGAAACCCAGCTGCCCTCGGCGGACCTGAGTGGACAGCGCCTGGCTTACGTGGGCGACGATACGGTCGGCGCGCTTTTACACAAGCAGTACCCGAACGCGACCCTGATCCAATATTCCAATCATCTCAACAGCCTTACCTCGCTGGTCTATGACCAGGCCGATGCGCTCTGGACCGACGCCATCACGGCCGAATTCCTGATCAGGTTGCTCTTCAGCAATGATGTGTATATTTCCGGCGACGCCCTCTCCACCTCGGCCGATATCAACTTCGCCGTCAGCGACCGCCAACCCCAGCTACTTGCCGCCATCAACAGCGCACTGGACGCCATCTCCCCCGCCGACATGATGCGGATCACCACGCGCTGGGGGCTGAGCAATAACTTCGTGGTCGAGCAACCGCCGCTGAACCTGGATGCCGAGCAAACGGCCTGGCTCGCAGCCCATCGCAAGGTCAAGGTGCTGGTGGCCGGCTCCTACGCGCCCCTGACGTTTTTCGATGATCAGGACCGGCTCCAGGGCCTGGGGGCGGATTTGTTGAAAATCGTCAGCCAGCGTACCGGGCTGGAGTTTGAGATTATTGGCGGCAACAGCCTCCCCTACATGATCAAGCAACTGGAGGAAGGCCAGGCGGAGCTTATCGCGGCCGTGAGCATTGGCGATTTACGACTCTCCCCCGAGCAATACACACGGCCCTATCTGATAAGCCCCTTTGTCGCGGTAAGCCGTTCAGGGGGGCAGATCAAGGGCCTTGAAGACCTCAAGGGCAAACGCCTGGCCGTGGCTACCGGCAACCCACTGTCGCAATGGCTGGCTCGGTACCACCCTGAAATCATCCAGATTCCGGTCCCCACGGCGGTGCGCGGGATCGAACTGCTGTCTGACGGTGACGTCGATGCCAGCGTGCATACCCGCTTCGGTGCCGACTACTTTATCAAGCACCATTTCCAGCAGGATCTTAAGATTGCTGCCGTGATCGGTCCCACTCCGGCACGGGTTTCGATGGCAGTCAGTGCCGACGACCTTCCTCTGAAAAGCATCATCAACAAGGTGCTGCTGGGCATTCCTCCCGAGGAGCTCAAGACCTTGAGCGACCGCTGGCGCAATCATGCGGCCCCAGCGGTCTCCAGTTCATGGAATACCTATAAGGACGACGTTTATAAAGTTGTCGGTGTGGCCATCGCCTTCGTCCTCGCGTTTCTGGTGTGGAACTACTACCTGCAGATCCAGATCAAGAAACGGCGGAGTGCCGAATTGGCCCTCAGTGACCAGTTGGCCTTCAGCAAAACCCTGATCGACGGCTCCCCCATCGCCCTATATGTACGAGACAAGGCCGGACGGCTGGCTCACTGCAATCGCGCCTATCTGGAGTTTTTACAGACGACGCCGGAAGAGGTGATTGGCAAGACCCTGCTCGACGCCGGCGTCATCTCACCGCAGTTGAGTCGCCAGTACCAAAAAATCTATCAGGACACCCAACACCACGGTGAACCGACATTCGCGGACCTGGAAATCGACGTCAAAGGCCGCCAACACCGGATCTATCACTGGACCCTGCCCTACCAGAGCAGCGCGGGAGAATTTTCGGGGGTGATCGGCGGCTGGCTGGACATCAGCGAACGTGAACAATTGATGGAACAGTTGCAGCAGGCTCTGGAGGCCGCTGATGAGGCCAACGATTCCAAATCGATTTTCCTGGCAAGCATGAGCCATGAAATTCGCACGCCCATCAGCGCGCTGATCGGGTTGATCGAGATGCTTCGCGTGCGCGGTGGCACCGCGCAACAGATCGATGAAAACCTCACCGTGGCGCATCAATCGGCGCAGTCGTTGCTGTCGTTGATCGGCGACATTCTGGACCTGTCGAAAATCGAGGCCGGCGCCATGCAGCCGTCCCCGCGCCCTACCCAACTCGGCGAACAGCTGCGCTCCATTCACAAGCTGTTCCAGGTCAACGCGCACAATAAAGGGCTGCGCTTCGACCTGCTGCTGAAGGCCCGTGATCAGCAGGTGATCATCGACACGCTGATGCTGGACCAGATTGTCGCGAACCTGATCAGCAACGCCATCAAGTTCACCCAACAAGGCTTTGTCGAGCTGTCCTTGAAACAGCTGCCGAACGATGCCGCTACAGGTTTTGGCAGCTACCTGATCGAAGTGCGTGACTCAGGATGTGGGTTGAACGAGCAGCAGAAAAAGGCGATCTTCGAACCCTTCGTTCAAGTGGCGCCCGCCGCTACCATCAGTGGGCGCAGTACCGGCTTGGGCTTGAGCATCTGCACCCGCGTGGCGACACTGATCGATGCCCGGCTGAGCGTTGACAGCCAGCCCGGTAAGGGGTCGTGCTTCCAGCTTCGCTTCACGGCTGAGCGATCAGCTCTGGCGCCCGCCCTCGCCACCATTGCGGCCCCGACCCAAACGGGTCGCAGCCTGAAGATCCTGGTGGTGGAAGACCATGCGCCCAATCGCCTGTTGCTTTGCCAGCAAATCGAATACCTGGGCCATCGCGCCGTGGCCTGTGACAACGGCGAGACCGCGTTGGCCGAGTGGAAACAGGCCCAGCCGCCCTTCGACCTGACCATCACCGACTGCAACATGCCTCATATGGACGGCTATGAACTGACCCGGCAGATGCGCGAGAGCGAACAGTCCCGCGCGCTCGGCGCCCATCCAGTCTTCGGCCTTACCGCCCACGCCCAGTCGCACATCATCCAGGACTGCCTGGACGCAGGCATGACCCAATGCCTGTTCAAACCCCTGGGCATCGAGGCCCTGACCCAGCATATCGGCAACGTCTCGGCCCAGGTCGAACGCCGGGAGAGAGCCTCCCGCGTCAAGGGCAGCGAGCTGCAGAAGCTCAAAGCCCTGGCGCCCGAGGCCTATGCGTCCCTGGTCAACGAGTTCATCACCACCAACGGGGCCGATGGCGCTCGACTTGAACAGCTCAGGCTCGATAACGAATTCGAAAAAATGGTCAGCCTGGCCCACAAAATAAAGGGTGGTGCGCAAATGGCCCATGCCGTGGAGATGGTTGATGCCTGCGTGGCGCTGGAGGCATCGGCAACCCTGCGTGATGCGGCGGCCTGCGATCAACAGGTCAAGCGGATCTTGAGCGCCATGCAGGTACTGGAAGAAGAATTGCTGGCCAGTCTTTGAGCAAATTCAAAGTAAAAAAAACCGCCGAGCCTGGGGTTCAAGCACGACGGTAAATCAAGAAGCGATGCTTCTTGAGAGCGGGTTCGTAGCGGATGCCCATCCGCCAGGCAATCAACGCCAACAAGCGCGATGCAGTCCCTGCGGGACTGACTCAGGGCTCGGCGCGGTCAAGCTCCACGCGAATCGCCACGCGGCGGTTCGGGGCATAGCAATTGATCTGTTCCAGCCGTGGTCCGTAGCAGGTATGTACCACCGGTTCGCGGCTGCCGGCGCTGTCGGTGCTGAGGATCGACTCGGCCATGCCACCGTCCACCAGCATCTGGCGCACGGTATGGGCCCGTCGCTCGCCCAGCAGTTGGTTGTCGCTGGCGGTGCCGAACGGGTCGGTATGGCCCGTCACCCGGACCTGTTTGATCTGCGCTTCATCGCGCTGCAACTCACCAAGCAAACGCTCGATGGCAGTGCGCCCCGCCGTGCTGATATCGCGGTAGTCGGACTTGCCATGGGCAAACAGCACATCGCTGGCCAAGGTGTAGTGCTTGAAGCGCTCATCGTCCTTCAAGTACTCGTAATAGCGACAGGCCTCGACGTTGGTGGCACGCGACAACGCATGCATCTGTGAACGCGTGGCCTTCAGCTCGCGCTCGGCCTCTTCGCGGTTCAACGGCATCGGGAAAGTACCGCCGTCTTCACGCACTTTCAGGTAGTAGGTGCGCCCGCCTTCCAGGTTGGCCAGGTACAGGTCCGTGGTTTTTCCTTTGTAGGTCGGCGCATCGTTCAGGTAAGCACCCAGCGTATGGCTGCCGGGAGCCAGGCAGAAGCTGGTGAAGCCACCCGGCAACAGGCCGGTGTGAAACTCCCGGTCGATGTACACATGGGCGGCACCGGCGCGTTGCACGCCGTCCTTGCTGCGGTAATACACCACCTGCGTCTGGTCCACCGCTACCGGCGGCGGCGGTATATAAGCGGCATAGAACACCCGCCCCGCCACTTGACCGGCCTTGGGCTCCTGCGCCAATGCGGGATAGCTTGCCAGTAAGGTGGCGCCTGTCAGCAGGCCCGCCAGTGTTGTGTTTCGCATGAGTGTCATCGTGGTTCCATCGCCAACGCCAACATCGGGCCCTGGGAAAAAAAACAGAATGGGGCTGGTGTTGAGGACCAACCGTTTGAGTCGGAATTATCCGACGGCGCACCTTGTGCAGCTATAAGACACGTCTCAGAAACGCCCAAACAGGCCAGATGATGACCCCGTCCCTGTAGGAGGGATTTTCAACAGCGGCCTTTGAGCAGGCAAAAAAAACCCGACGCCATCCGTGCATCGGGTTAAAACCAGGAGAGAGGAATCTGCCTGGGAGTATCAGGTGTGTGTATCAGTTGCGCGTATCGACCCGCACCACCACACGACGGTCAACGGCGTAGCAGGCGATCTGCTCGGAGCGCGAGCCGTTGCAAGCGTTGCTCACTGGCTGATCGGAACCGGCACTGCTGGCGGTGACCGACGAGGCGCGCAAGCCGCCGTCGAGCAACAGGCTGCGCACGGTCTGTGCACGCTTGAGGCCCAGGGTGTAGTTGGAGGCAGTAGAGCCGATAGCATCGGTATGGCCGACCACTTCAACACGGTCCAGGTTGGTGTTTTCCTGCTTCAGCTGGGTGACCAGTTGGCGAATGGCTTCGCGGCCCTTGAACGTAATGTCCTGGGTACCGGATTTGCCGAAGGCAAACAGCACGTCACCGGACAAGGCGTAGTCCTTGTACTGCGCTTGCACCGGCATCGGCAGGTAGTCACAGGCCTGCACGGTCGAAGCGCGGGACAGCGCCTGGACCTGCTTGCGCATGCCCATCAGCGCACGTTCGGCTTCTACACGAGTCACGGCTTGCGGCGCGCCGTAGCCGTCTTCGCGTACTTGCAGGAAGTAGGTCTTGCCGCCTTCCAGGTTGGCCGAGAACACGTCGGTGCTCTTGCCTTTGTACTGCGGCGCGTCTTTTACGTAGGCGCCCAGGCTGTGATTGCCCGGCGCGACGCAAAAGCTGCTGAAGCCACCCGGCAACAGGCCGGCGTGAAACTCGCGGTCCACATACACATGGGCGGCGCCCTGCTGGGTGCCCATGCCATTGGCGCGGTAATACACCACTTGCACCTGACGCTCGGAGACCGGCGCCACGGGGGTGTATTGAGTGCCGAAGACCTTGCTCGATACAGCACCGGGCATGAACTCCTCGGCCGTGGCGAACTGGGCACTGGCCAAGGCCACACTCAGTAGTGCAACGTTAAAAATGTTTATACGTTTAAACATGATCATGACTCCACCGTGGGCACCCGCAGGCGCCCGCAGCTATTGAATGAGTTGAGGCTGGCCAGGCCAACCGTTTGGCAACGCAAGCCGTACGCAGGCCAGGCCTGCGCACGGTGTTCGCGTTTACACCAGGTTGGTGGTTACCCCGTCTTGCACCAGCAGCTGGGCATCGAGTGAGGAGTGTTGGAACACGTTGTACGTCACGCCTTCCACAATCACCTGGCCTTGACCTGCCCAATCACCCGGGTCGGTACCGTCAGCCAACAGGTCGTCGAGGTTGACGACGTCGCCGGCGTTGCCTTTGATCATCATCTGGACCGACTCGTCTTCGGTGAAGATCGAGGATTCGCCCAATTCCAGAACATCGCCCAGATTGAGGTTCAGGGTGTTATTGCCGGTGCCGGTGAGGTCGATGATTTCGATCGATTCAAGCTTGCCGGCGATGGCGGTGAGGTCCAAGAGCTGACCCGTGCCAGCCAGGTTTAACGTATCAATACCTGCGCCACCAAGAATGGCACTATCAGCATTATCTAGAACACTTACATCAGAGACATTAAAGAAGTTATCTGCACTGGACCCATAATACTCTCCATGGTCACCCACAGACTGCACTACAGGAATATCCAGAACTCGCCCCTCCACTTTAATATTGTCAATCTGAATCCCGTCCACGGGATCATTTATATTAAGAACTACAGAGCCAATTTGCTCCCCAGGTGGGGCAACGTAATTGAAATCTCTTGCTCCAGCCAAAATCATTACAGAGTCCAAGACGCTACCATCAGGCCTCAATATCTGCACAACATTATTACCCTCAACCCCAACCATTTGAAATCCGATCTCTGTCGACGGAGCATCCAAAGTAATTGTGGTTATCGCATTATGAAGCCACACACTCGTGGTCGGCATATTGATATTATTAACAACTTCAATTGAGGCCGAAGTGGAGCTAATGGTCATCATTTCAAGGTCTAAACTTGTAGATGGGCCCGCCACTACCTGATCATTAAATGTTTCTGTAAAAGACTCCCTCAAATAGCCTGAGTAGTTTCCGACCTGATCAATTACAGCAGCACTAACATCCAACGACCCAGGAGCAATTGCAAAATCAACAGTACCTGCCGAAATATCTTCCGAAGTCAGTGTATGAAGAACACGAGCACCATCAACGACAAGTTGGATCTTATCGCCAACATTAACATCTCCCCCGACAAACGTTACTGTTGCTGTAGTTCCACTCACCAGAATCCCAGTAGGCGGATTTGGTGCGATTGTATCAAGAATGACAGACTGCTCCGTTGTATTGGCATTCCCCGCCAGATCCACAACTCGAGTCTGAATGGTCCAGTCACCGGTCTGGCTGTTCTGATCGAGGAAGCTCCAGCTCCCATCGGCGTTCATCAACGCGTCAAGCCAGGTAGCACCACCGTCGGTGGAAACTTGAACCTTCTCTCCGGCTACCAATGCCGCTGTCAAAGAGCCCTGAATCAAACGCCCAGCACTGCCATCGTTGGTGAGAAAATCGCCGCTGTCCGCACCGCTGTCCTTACCCATACTCTCGACAACCGCCGAGGCGATTGGGACATCGGTATCAATAATCACCGTCCACGAATCAGACGGCGCGCTCTGGTTACCGGCCGGATCCTGCGCAATCACATCGAACTCGTTAGTCGAGCCATTGTTGAGCGGCGGGTTCGGCGTGAAGCTCCAGGAACCATCCGGTTGAACGGTGACGCGATCGATTTCAACGCCGTTGTTGCGCACAATGATGGTGTCGCCCGCTTCACCACGGCCAGACAGGGTCGGCGTGGTGTCATCGGTGCTGGAACCATCAGGCAACGAGCCCTGGATGGCGCCCACATCATCGGTTACATCATCAATAGTCGGCGGCGCCGAAGGCGTCAGGTCGATGTCCAGGTTGAAGTCGGCAGTCGGCGCGCTTTCGCCACCGGCTGCGGTGACCACGGTGGCGGTAAAGGCATAGCTGCCTTCTGGCAAGGCCGGCATAACCGTGTATTCCCAACGTCCGTTGATGACCGGCACACCGGTTGCCAGCAGATTACCGTCCAGGTAGATATTGACGGTCGAACCTGGGGTGGCCTGGCCATTCAATGTCGGTGTGCTGTCATCGGTAACGCTGCCGCTGGCCAGTGGATCCTGGACCGGGCCGACGTTATCCGTCGCTTGCTCGATGCTGATAGCCACGGCCGAGGTATCGACGGTGAAGTCGATCGGCGTGCTTTGCGGGCTACGGTTACCCGCGGCGTCCACGACCACAGTGCTGAAGCTGTGCGGACCGTCAGCCAAGGCAGGGGCCGGGGTGTAGGTCCAGTCACCTGCGCCATCGACCGGTACACGGCCGATTTCCACACCGTTGTCGTAGATGATCAGGGTGGTGTTCGGCTCGGCAGTACCGCTGTAGGTCGGGGTACTGTCATCGGTGGTGCTACCGCTGGCGATCGGGCCGACGATGGCGCCGACGTTATCGTCCAACTGGCTGGCATCTGCCGCCGCAGGCGGAGTGACATCCACGGTGATCGGGTAATCACCGGTTGGCGGGCTGACATTGCCGGCGGCGTTGGTGGCGGTGGCGGTCAGGTTGTTAAGGCCTGGGGTCAGTGCTGGTACCGGGGTGATAGTCCAGTTGCCTGCGCCATCGGCAATCACACTGCCCACTGCCACGCCATTGGCGAACAGGGTCACGGTGGAGAACGGCTCAGCCGTACCGCTGACCTGTGGCTCGGTGTCGTTGGTGCTTTGACCCGGCATGACGTTGCCAACTACATCGGCCACGTCATCGTGAACGCCGGTGATGCTCGGCGCGGGTGGTGTACCGCCGGCAACCAGCTCGAAATCGACGCTGTTGGACGGATCGCTGATGTTGCCAGCGGCGTCTTCGGCCCTTGCGCTCAGGTCATGCGGACCGTTGAGCAGTGGCGGAGTCGGAGTGAACGTCCAGCGACCATCGGTACCGACCGGCGCGCGACCGATTTCGAGGCCATTGTCATAGATGACGACGGTGGTGTTTGGCTCAGCCTGACCGCTGATGTCCGGCTGGGCATCGTCGGTGATGTCGCCCGGCAGGATATTGCCGGTGGAAGTGCCCTGGTCATCGAACACGCTGTCGATGGTCGGGGCCACGGGGGCCACGGTGTCGATGATCACGGTCCACGAATCGGACGGCGCGCTCTGGTTACCGGCCGGATCCTGCGCAATCACATCAAACTCGTTGGTCGAGCCATTGTTGAGCGGCGGGTTCGGCGTGAAGCTCCAGGTGCCATCCGGTTGAACGGTGACGCGATCGATTTCAACGCCGTTGTTGCGCACAATGATGGTGTCGCCCGCTTCACCGCGGCCCGACAGGGTCGGCGTGGTGTCATCGGTGGTGGCGCCATCGAGCAACGAACCCTGGACCGAACCGACGTCATCACGCACGTCTTCGATGGTCGGGGCCGCCGAAGGGGTCAAGTCGATTTCCAGGTTGAAGTCGGCAGTCGGTGCGCTTTCGCCACCGGCTACGGTCACAACTGTGGCTGTGAAGGCATAGCTGCCTTCCGGCAAGGCCGGCGTAACCGTGTATTCCCAACGACCGTTAATGACCGGCACACCGGTCGCCAGCAAGTTGCCGTCCAGGTAGATATTGACGGTCGAACCTGGGGTGGCCTGGCCATTCAACGTCGGTGTGGCGTCATCGGTGATGCTTCCGCTGGACAGCGGGTCCTGGATCGGGCCGACGTTATCCGTCGCTTGTTCGATGCTGATGGCCACGGCCGAGGTATCGACGGTGAAGTCGATTGGCGTGCTTTCCGGGCTACGGTTGCCGGCAGCGTCCACCACCACGGTGCTGAAGCTGTGCGGGCCGTCAGCCAGCGCAGGTGCCGGAGTGAAGCTCCAGTTACCAGCACTGTCCACCGGCACACGGCCGATCTCAATACCGTTGTCATAGATGATCAGGGTGGTGTCTGCCTCGGCGGTCCCGCTGTAGGTCGGGGTGCTGTCGTCAGTGGTGCTGCCGTCGGCAATCGGGCCGACAATGGCGCCGACATTGTCTTCGAGCAGGCTGGCATCCGCCGCCACAGGTGCGGTGGTGTCCACGGTGATCGGGTAATTGCCGGTCGATGGGCTGGTATTACCGACCGAGTTGGTGGCGGTGGCGGTCAGGTTGTTCAGGCCTGCGGTGAGTGCCGGCGCCGGGGTGATGGTCCAGTTACCCAACGCATCGGCGACAACGCTACCGACTGGCACACCATTGGCGAACAGGGTCACGGTGGAGAAGGCCTGGGCCGTACCGCTGACTTGTGGCTCGGTGTCGTTGGTGCTTTGGCCGGGCATGACGTTGCCAACTATATCGGCCACGTCATCGTGAACACCAGTGATGCTTGGCGCGGGTGGTGTGCCGCCTGCGAGCAATTCAAAGTCGACGCTGTTGGAAGGATCGCTGATGTTACCGGCAGCGTCTTCGGCTTTGGCCGTCAGGTCATGCGGACCATTGAGCAACGGAGGAGCCGGAGTGAAGGTCCAGCGACCATCGGTACCGACCGGCGCGCGACCGATTTCGAGGCCATTGTCGTAGATGATTACGGTGCTGCCTGGCTCGGCCTGGCCGCTGATTTCCGGCTGGGCATCGTCGGTAATGTCGCCCGGCATGATGTTGCCGGTGGAGCCGCCCTGGTCATCGAACACGCTGTCGATGGTCGGGGCCACGGGGGCCGTGGTGTCTACGATGATGATGTACGGATCCGACGGTTCGCTGGCGTTGCCAGCCGGGTCGGTGACGATCACGGTGATCGGGTGTGGACCGTCCACGAGGGCTGGGTCCGGGGTGAACTCCCAACGGCCGTCATCGCCAACGATGGCTTCGCCGATCGGCACGCCAGCGTCAATGATGGTGACTTTATCGCCAGGTTGCAGGCCACTGCCGCCAAAGGTCGGCGTGCCGTCATCGGTGGTGCCGCCGTTGCCGACGTCGCCGGTGATCGGGCCTACGTTGTCGATGGCTTCTTCAATGCCACCGGTACCGGTGCCTGGCTTGACCGGGGCAGTGGTGTCAACGATGACGATGTACGGATCGGATGGCTCGCTGACGTTACCGGCAGGATCGGTCACGATCACAGTGATCGGGTGTGGGCCTTCAATCAGGGCTGGGTCCGGAGTGAACTCCCAACGACCGTCGTCACCAACAATGGCTTCGCCGATTTCCACGCCATCATCGATGATGGTAACCGTGTCGCCAGGTTGCAGGCCGCCGCCGCCAAAGGTCGGGGTGCCGTCGTCGGTGGTGCCGCCGTTGCCGACGTCGCCGGTGATCGGGCCTACGTTGTCGATGGCTTCTTCGATGCCACCGGTACCCACGCCTGGTTTGACGGGTGCGGTAGTGTCGATGATCACGATGTACGGATCCGACGGCTCACTTTTGTTTCCGGCCGGGTCAGTCACGATCACGGTGATCGGGTGTGGGCCTTCAATCAGGGCAGGGTCGGGAGTGAACTCCCAACGACCGTCGTCGCCAACAATGACTTCGCCGATTTCCACACCATCGTCGATGATGGTCACGGTATCGCCCGGAGTCAGGCCACCGCCGCCAAAGGTCGGGGTACCGTCGTCGGTCACGCCGCCGTTGCCGATGTCGCCGGTGATCGGGCCGACGTTGTCGATAGCTTCTTCAATACCACCGGTACCGATGCCTGGCTTGACCGGCGCGATGGTATCGATGATTACGATGTACGGGTCGGAGGGCAGGCCAGCGTTACCGGCTGCATCCGTGGCCACGGTGGTAAAGCTGTATTCGCCGTCCGCCAGGGCTGGCGATGGGGTGAATGACCAGGTGCCGTCTTCTTCAACCACGGTCTCGCCGATTTTTTCGCCGTTGGCGAACACTTCCAGCTTGGCGCCTGCCTCGGCAGTACCGCTCAGGGTCGGGGTGTTGTCATCGGTCAGACCGTTTTGCGCGATAAGGCCGGTCTGGTCGCCGAAGTCATCGGTGATCGCGTCAATGGCGGATTTGCCCGGCGCGGTGATGTCGACAATGAAATCGAATTCGTCGGATGGCCCGCTGACGTTACCGTCCTTGTCCTTTTCGACAACGATGATCGAGTGCTCGCCTTCAGGCAATGGCGTGGTGGGGGTGTATTCCCATTTGCCGTCGTCGCCGACCACGACTTCGCCGATCGGCTTGCCGTTGTCTTCAATGATGATGATATTGCCCGGCGTACCGGTGCCGCCGAAGGTCGGCGTGGTGTCGTCGGTGGCGCCGCCGTTTTTGATCGGGCCTTGATCCGCACCAACGTTGTCAGTGGCGCCGCCAATGACAGGGGTGTCCAAGCCAGGCTTGCCGCCTTCTTCATGATGCTTGTTGTCGTCATCGTCGCGGGCCAGCTTGTAAGCCGCACCCAGCAGACCTAACGCGCCCAGGCCCAGCAGAGCGGGCCAGAACCAGCCGAGGCCAGTACCAGCAATCAGGCCTTCGCCAAAACCAACCAGCTCCTCGGAACCCAGCACTTGCGGGGAGGAAACGCCATCGGCCAGAAAGGCTGCAGCGTGATCGCTTTCAGCGTCAGACGAAATGTACTCGTAGTAGGCACCGTCTTCCGCCACACCGACCAGTTGGCCAGGGTGCTCGTAGAAGCCTTCGATGATCAGTTGCGAATGGTCGGGGTCGGTACCTTCAGTGGCCACATGCAGGTCGTTGCCGACGCGCTTGATGGTCAGGTTCTCGGGGGCAACCGGTTTTTCACCGCCCTCGGCGAGAATGTACTTGCCATCCTTTACCGCTTTGATGCGCACAGGGGCGCCCTGTTGGGTGGTGCGAAGCTCCACCGATTCGGTAATTGTTTTGCCGTCCACCACGGCGACGTTCACTGCGTTTGTGTTCAAAGTGATGCCTTCATTCGTCAGGTTAGTCTCCGTGCCGGTGTTTCGGCACGTCTGAATTTTCCCTGGACACCCATTCGAAAGCGGCACCCAGGAATAGGACGAATGTTGACGACCGGCGAACGCTGTCGATATGAGACATGTCCCAAAACCCGGAATAATCCTACGAGCAATACGGCAACTACTGACTTACACATGGCACTTTTCAAACTCGACGATGGACGTCTTAGTTCACGTACACACCTTTGTCCGCGGAATAAATGAACACTCAATTATCGGAAATTGAGACAAGTCCTACATTGACGGTGATGCGTTCTGAGTGAGCCTAAAAAGGTAACGCTCCTACCACGTATCGCGGCCTAGCCCTTGTCCCAGCAACACACTGTCGGTTGGAGGGTCGCTTTCTCATCAATAGCCAGGAATCCCGAATGAAGGCTCCCTTTCTCCTCAATGTATTCACCCCGCTGCGGTTGGCGTGCGTGCTCGCCACCAGCGCCCTGCCTTTCTCGGCCCAGGGCGCGGACCTGACTCGTGATAATGGCGCCGCCGTCGGCGATAACCAGAACTCGCAAACCGCCGGTGCCTACGGCCCGGTGCTGCTGCAGGACGTGCAATTAATCCAGAAGCTGCAACGCTTCGACCGCGAGCGCATTCCCGAGCGCGTGGTGCATGCCCGTGGCACCGGGGCCCATGGTTCCTTTACCGCCACCGACAGCCTCGGCGTGCTGACCAAGGCCAAGCTGTTTACCTCCGGCACGGTCACTCCGGTATTCGTCCGCTTCTCGTCTGTGGTACACGGCACGCACTCCCCTGAAACCCTGCGTGACCCGCGCGGTTTCGCCACCAAGTTCTACACCGCCGATGGCAACTGGGACCTGGTGGGCAATAACTTCCCGACCTTTTTCATCCGCGATGCGATCAAGTTCCCGGACATGGTCCATGCGTTCAAACCCGACCCCCGCACCAACCTTGACGATGACTCGCGCCGCTTCGATTTCTTCTCTCATGTACCGGAAGCGACCCGCACATTGACCGAGCTGTATTCCAATGCGGGCATCCCGGCCAGTTACCGGGAAATGGACGGCAACGGCGTACATGCCTACAAGTTCGTCAATGACAAGGACGAGGTGAACTACGTCAAGTTCCACTGGAAGAGCCTGCAAGGCACCCGCAATTTATCGCCTAAAGAAGTCGCCCAGGTACAGGGGGCCGATTACAGCCATATGACCCAGGACCTGGTCAGCCATATCAATAAGGGCAACTTTCCAAAGTGGGATCTGTATATCCAGGTAATCAGGCCGCAGGAGCTGGGTAACTTCGAGTTTGATCCGCTGGACGCCACCAAAGTCTGGCCGGACGTACCGCTGCGCAAAGTCGGGCAAATGGTCTTGAACCGTAACCCGACCAACGTCTTCCAGGAAACCGAGCAAGTAGCGATGGCCCCATCCAACCTGATCCCGGGCATCGAGCCTTCGGAAGATCGCCTGTTGCAGGGACGTTTGTTTTCCTATGCCGATACCCAGATGTATCGCTTGGGCGCCAATGCGCAGATGTTGCCGATCAACGCGCCGAAAAAAGCCGTCAACAACGGCAACCAGGACGGTGCAATGAACGCCGCCAGCAGCACCACCGGCATCAACTACCAGCCAAGCCGCTCACTTATGCGAGAAGAACCGACCAGCGCTCGCTACAGCATGCTACCGCTGTCGGGCAACACTCAGCAGGTCAAGATCCAGCGTGAGCAGAACTTCAAGCAGGCGGGCGATCTGTACCGCTCATTCAGCAAAAAAGAACGTCAGAACCTGATCGAAAGTTTCGGCGGTTCACTCGCCAGTGCGGACGACCAGAGCAAGCACCACATCCTGTCCTTCTTGTACAAGGCTGACACCGAATACGGCACTGGCGTGGCCAAGATCGTCAACGGCGACCTTGCTCGCGTTCAGTTGCTGGCTGCTGACTTGACGGACTGAGTCATGGGTAGCAATGCCCCTGGATATCGACACATAGCCCGAACGCCTCTACTTCTGTAGCCGCTGCCGAGTCGGCAGCGGCTACAGAAGCAAGCGTGACCTACAGCACAGAACAAAGGGGGCGTCGTGCCTGATAAGGAATTGAAAATACTCATCGCGGACACCAGCCTGCCTCGGTTGATCCAAATTGAGAAATGCCTGAATACGTTGGGTTACTACCGGATTCTCGCCTTGCAAAGCAGCGAAGACCTTCACGTCGTGAACCACAGTCTCATCGACTATTTTGACGTATTGATTGCCAACAAAGCCCTGGCTTCGAACATTAACCCCCCTTTCCCACGGCTGGCCCGACAAAGTACCGACAAGGTCCCCCCTACGCTGCTGTATGACCGCTTGCATTCCCCGCCTACTCTTGAACTCATCGAGCATTTCATGGCGGAGATCGATCCGCCCTCCCCCTTTGCGTGCCTCAGACATCTGCCGTGGGCCAAAGGCTCTCGCCCAGGCGTTACAGACCAATGAATCATGCTATCTGCCTGCCCATCTTTACCGCCTGTGTCTTGAGCCTGGCGGGATGTGCTCAATCAACGCCACATCCTGACCTCATACAGGCCCGTGAGCTTTTTACACAACTTCAGAACAAGCCTGAGTCATTCACATTAGTCGTCAGCGAAGTCAGAGAAGCATTTGCCGTGCTGATCAAGGCCGACCTGTTATCCAACACCGATATTGACTCACCTGAAGTAAGCCGACTGTCGCAGTTGGCCATGCACAAGATTGCGCTTGCAGAACAGGCAATAGCCACGCGCAAACCTGAGCGGTCGATCAATCGACAGAGACAGACGCAATGCAAACCGATTTATTGCACACCCTGATTCAGCATCTGAACATGAACGTCATAGCGCTGGAGAGCACCACTGAAGACCTTGGGAGGTGGATCAATGATGCGGGCGTCACAACGACGGCCGCTCAGCTATCCAGGCAGCTTGAGGTCATCGAGGAAAACGCGCAGATCATCGCCTGGGTTTTGGCTGGTTTTATCCACCCGCAATCGGGTAACAGCGCCGTGGGTATAGAAAAATACCGCTATAAAAAAAGTCCGCGAACGGACTTTTGGAGGGTCATGACCGGTTATTCGAGGCCAGGATAATGCCGGCCGACGGTCTTGCCTGAACAGGAAACTATTTGATAGCACTCAATGAAAGCGCTTCGCGGTGAAATAACTTTTATTCCAGTAGCTATTGTTCAGCGAGTCGATACGAATGCTTTTTCCTGTTCTGGGTGCATGAATAAATCGATTATCGCCAATATAAACCCCCACATGATTCATGCGACTGCCGCTGTTGTGTTTGAAGAAAACAGCGTCTCCGGATTTCAGTTCATCACGATAAACCGTTTTAGCCTTTGAACTGAGCATCGAGGACGTCGTTCGGGGAATATTTATCCCGCCCTCACTGCGAAAAAGATAAACAAGCAACCCGCTGCAGTCAAAGCCTTTACTCACCGAATTACCGCCCCACAGGTAAGGGACGCCAATCAACTCGTGAGCACGATTGATAAGATTATCCATATAGCCTGACGATTCAGGATTAACATTTTGACCCTGGCTCGCGCCTGTCGACTTGCTAGAAGAGTTTTGTTTTGTAGAAGCAAATAAATAGTCCGAAAACAAATAACTGAACACAATCATTAATGTAAACTTTGACACTTTATGCACCGAAAGATAGAGGTAAGTTGGTTGGGGGTGCAATAGTATTCAGGTGGCGACGGCCATCACATAAGACTTGTCTCAGTCATACCCAAAAGCGTGTAGGAATCGACGAACGGGAGTAATGGATATTGTCGTGGACCCCACCCATTAGCGGCTGCAATGGTGACCTACCGTGTATGAACGCGTATCGGGAACCTGACTAGATCTCATGGCGACAGGGCTGTCCCAATGGTCCTGAGCGATTCGCCGACAACAGGCCAGAAGGCTCGCTGAGCCGCAAAAACCGGGAGCCCATGCATAGCAGGCCCCCGGAGAACGCTCTATTGCGGTTTGCGATAGCTGTTGATAATCGCCGAGAAGTCCTTGCCCCCTTCCCCACGCTGGCTCATCGACTGGTACAACTGCTGGGCCACGGCTCCCAGGATCACGGGTTGCTTGGCCTGCCGCGCTGCTTCAGTGGCCAGGCCCAGGTCCTTGAGCATCAGGTCGGCGCCAAAACCGCCGGTATAGCCGCGCGACGACGGCGCCGTTTCAATCACGCCCGGCCACGGGTTGTAGGTGTCCGAACTCCAGCAGCGCCCGGTGGAGCTGTTGATGATGCCGGCCAGCACCTGGGTATCGATGCCGAGCGCGTCGCCCAGGGCCATGGCTTCACTGACGCCGATCATGCTGATGCCCAGCAGCAGGTTGTTGCAGATCTTGGCGATTTGCCCGGTGCCGACTTCGCCGCAGTGCACGATGTTACGGCCCATGTGCGCCAGCACCGGTTGCAGGGTGGCGAACAGGTCGGGGGTGGCGCCGACCATGAAGGTCAGCGTGCCGGCTTGCGCGCCGCCGGTGCCGCCGGAGACCGGGGCATCGGCCATCACCACACCTTGCCTGGCGGCTGCGGCCGCCACATCGCGGGCGGTCTGCGGGTCGATGGTGCTGCAGTCCACTGCGGGAATGCCTTCGCCGATGCCGGCGAGCACACCGTCTTCATTCAGCCACACGCTGCGTACATGCGCAGCGGCCGGCAGCATGGTGATCACCAGTTCAGCGCCCTGGGCCGCGTTACGCGGTGAGTCGCTGATGCGGCCGCCCAATTCGGCCAGCTCCTTGAGCACGGTCTGGTTCAGGTCGAACAGGTTCAACGCGTGCCCGGCCTTGATCAGGTTGCGGGCCATGGGTGCGCCCATGTTGCCCAGGCCGATAAATGCAATCTTCATGGTCGTCTCCCGGAGTCAGCGCAGGTTGATGGTGGTGTTGACGCCATCGTTGACTGTATCGTCGTCGAACCAGCGGCTGGTGACGGTTTTGGTCTGTGTATAGAACTGCACCACTTGCTTGCCGTACGGGCCGAGGTCGCCGAGCTTGGAGCCACGGGAACCGGTGAAGCTGAAGAACGGTACCGGCACCGGAATCGGAATGTTGATACCGACCTGGCCTACATCGATTTCGCTCTGGAACTTACGCGCCGCCGCGCCGCTCTGGGTGAACAGGCCGGTGCCATTGCCGAACGGGTTGGCGTTGACCAGCGCAATGGCCTCATCGAGGGTATCGACTTCCAGCACCACCAGCACCGGGCCGAAGATTTCCTCGGTGTAGATGCGCATGTCGGTGGTCACGCCCGAGAACAGCGTCGGGCCGACAAAATTGCCGTGCTCGAAACCCGGCACCTTGATGTCACGGCCGTCCAGCTCCAGCTTCGCGCCTTCTTTCACACCGCTTTCGATCAGCTCCAGGATGCGCGCCTTGGCCCGCTTGGAAATCACCGGGCCGACATCGGTGCCCGCTTCGCTGCCCGCGTTGACCTTGAGCTTCTGCGCCAGCGCCTTTAGATTCGGCAACCATTGCCTGGCCGCCCCCACCAGCACCACCACCGAGGTGGCCATGCAACGCTGGCCCGCAGCGCCGAAACCAGCACCAACCAGGGCATTGAGGGTGTGCTCGCGATTGGCATCCGGCAGCACCACCGCATGGTTCTTGGCGCCCATCATCGACTGCACACGCTTGCCGTGTTTACCGGCCAGGTCGTAGACATGCGTGCCCACAGCGGTGGAGCCAACGAACGAAACCGCCTTGATATCCTTGTGGGTGCACAGCGCATCCACCACGTCCTTGCCGCCGTGTACCACATTAAGCACGCCAGCCGGCACACCGGCTTCCAACGCCAGCTCCACCAGTAGCATGGTCGACAACGGGTCCTGCTCGGACGGCTTGAGCACGAAGGTGTTACCGCAGGCGATGGCCATCGGGAACATCCACAGCGGAATCATCGCCGGGAAATTGAACGGCGTGATGCCGGCGCAGACGCCGATGGGCTGGCGCAGGGTGTAGGTGTCGACACCGCCGGCGACGTTCTCGGCGAATTCACCCATTTGCAGGGTGCCGATGGAACAGGCGTGTTCCACCACTTCAAGCCCACGGAAAATATCGCCCTCGGCGTCGGCAATGGTCTTGCCCTGCTCGGCGCTGAGCACCACGGCGATGCGCTTGGAGTGTTCGCGGATCAACGCTTGCAGCTTGAGCATGATGCGCATGCGCGCGCCGATCGGGGTCAGCTTCCAGGTCTGGAAGGCGCGATGAGCAGCGTCGATGGCAGCGTTGACCTCATCGGCCGTGGCGAACGGGACTTTGGCCAGCACCTGCTGGGTAGCGGGGTTGACGATGTCTTGCCACTCGGTGGTCTTGGACTCGACCCACTCGCCATTGATCAGCAACTTGACCTGTTGTACGGAAATATCGGCAGATGCGTTCATGAGGGTCTCCGGAATCTTGTTGTTATGCAGAGAGTGAATCGCCTTGAAGAAGGAGGCGTTCGGACTGTTTTTGGAGTATAGATGTGCAAATCTCTAATAAGAACGCACATAAAAGCCGGTCCAATATGCAAAAAAACATCACATCATTGGGCTCCCTGAACTGGGATGACCTGAAGTTTTTCCTCGAAGTGGCCCGCACCCGCAAGGCCAGCGTGGCCGCCAAGCGCCTGGCGGTGGACTACACCACCGTGTCGCGGCGCATCAGTTCATTGGAAGTGTCACTCGGCACCCTGCTGTTCGAAAAATCCCGGACCAACGGTTTTGTGCTCACCACCGAAGGCCAGCGCTTGCTGGGCTACGCCGAATCCATCGAAAGCACCTTGCACATGGCTTGCGAACAAGTCTCCGGCTCTGGCGTGGCGCTGTCCGGGCATGTGCGCATGGGTTGCACTGAGGGCTTCGGCAGTTTTTTCATCACCCCGCAATTGAGTCATTTCGTCGATACCTACCCGGCGATCTCGGTCGACATCCTGCCGCTGCCGCACTTCATCAGCCTGTCCAAGCGCGAAGCCGACATCGTCATCGCCCTGGAACGCCCGGAACACGGGCCGTATGTGTGCTGCAAACTGTGCGATTACAAGCTGCAGTTATACGCGACCCAGCAATACCTCGACCAACACCCGCCGATCCGCAAATCGGCGGATTTGGCCGAGCATCCGTTTATCAGCTATGTGGATGATTTAGCGTTCAGCTCGGAGCTGCTGTACCTGGCAAATGTAGTGCCCGGCGCCAGCGCCAGCCTGCGCAGCACCAGTGTGATTGCCCAGTACGTGGCGGCGCAGCAGGGGCGGTCGATGGCGATATTGCCGTGCTTTCTGGCGGCGCAGGACCCGCGATTGCTGCCGGTGCTGGGGGAGCAGATCGCGATTACGCGGCAGTTCTGGATGTACTGCCGGGAAGATTTGCGCAAGTTGAAGCGGATTACGTTGTTGTGGGACTACATCCGGGAAGTGACGGAGCAGAATCGGGGGTTGTTGATGGGGGAAACGCGGGAGATGCGGTTTGCTGATTGATAGCACCGCACAAGCGCAAATGTGGGAGGGTGCTTGCTCCCGATGGCGGAGTGTCAGTCACCCGATGTATTGGCTGACACACTGCTATCGGGGGCAAGCACCCTCCCACATTTGGAGTGCATTTCAGGTTGAGGTGGGGGAAATGCTTTAGTCCGCGATGACTACGATTGACACGCGACGATTCTCGGTGCGCCCCGCCGTGGTTGTATTTGCCGCCACCGGCTCGCTGCTGCCCAGGCCGCGCAGTTGGATGTTTTGTTCTTTCATGCCCACCCGGGTCAGCACCTCGCCCACGCTTTTGGCGCGGCGCAGGGACAAGGTCTGGTTGTAGGTTTCTTTGCCCGACGCGTCGGTGTGACCTTCGACGCGTACGCGTTCGATGCCTGCGCCCACCAGGGCCTTGCCGATGCGCTCGACGATGTCGGTGCTGGGCGTGTTGAGGCTTTCGACGTCGCTGCCAAACAGCACCTTGCCAGACAGGCCGAAGGCCCAGCCTTCGTCAGTCAGCTCAAAACCCTGCTGTTTGAGCACGGTGACCTGCGCCGGGGTCAGGCCTTTGGCCGGTGGGGTCTGGCAGCCGCCGAGGGCCAGGCAGGCGACGAGCAAGGTGATGAATAGAACGCGTAGGTTAGAAAACAAGGGATCAACTCCTGTGTTGGACATTGACGACGGAATGCTCCGATTCCGCCGTTTGCTGGCTGCCCGAAGACAGCCGTTTGGCCTGGTACATCGCCGCGTCGGCGGCATTGAGCAGGGTGCCGGGTGTGGCGCCATGCTCGGGATAAATAGCGATGCCGATACTGAGGGAGGTCACCACCTGAGTGTTGCCGGGCAGTGGGATCGGCGCGTCCATGCTGGCAATGATCTTGTCGGCGATGCGCTGTGCATCTTCGGCTTTGTGCAGCGGCGCGAGCAGCACGGCGAACTCATCGCCGCCCAGCCGAGCCACCAAGTCGTCTTCGCGCAGTTGTGCACGCACGCGCTCGGCAACGGCCATCAGCACCGCATCGCCGGCGGCGTGGCCGAAGTTATCGTTGATGTCTTTGAAACGATCGCTGTCGAGAAACAGCACCGCCACCCGCTCATTGGTCTTGGCGGCGCTGCGCAAGGCACGAATCAACCGGCCTTCGAAGAACGCACGGTTGGGCAGGCCGGTGAGGCTGTCGTGGCTGGCCTGGTGGGCAAGGGTTTCGTTTTCGCTTTGCAGGTGGTTCTGCCAGGCTTCCATCTCGCCAAGCAGGGCGTTGAAGTCGCTGCCCAGACTGTCGAGTTCAGCGATCTGCGCCGGGGGCACGCGGCGGTCGAAGTCGCGCTCGCTGCGGGCGGCGTGGGCCACGGCGGCGAGGCTTTGCAGCGGCCCGGTGATACCGTTCAACAGGCGCCGCGCCAGGTGCAACGCGACCCAGGCGCTGAGCGCGGTGCAGATCACAATGCCCGCCAGGCCGCTAAGCAGGAAGCGCAACAGGCTGCCGCCATGCCCGGTCAGGTGGATGCTGCCGACCGTTTGCCCTTGATGGAGGATCGGCTGGCTGATGGGCTGCTCGAGCAAGGCATGCGCCAGTTCCAGCTCAACTCGTGACAACATGCCAGTGTTCGGTCGTACCCATTGCGCCAGTAGTTTGCCACTTGCATCGAAGACCTCGGCCTGGGCCACTTCTTCGGTTGAGGCAATCAAGCTGAGGGCTTCGGTGGCTGCGGCGCTGTCGTCGAACACCACCGCCGCTTCCACGGTGTAATTGATCGAGCGCGCGATCAAGTGCAGGTTATGTTCGGCGTACACGCGCAGCGCCAGCACGCCGAGCAGGGTCAGGGACACACTGGCCAGGGTCACCGCCACCAACGCCAGAATCAGGTGCCCCCTGCCGATGACCGAACCCAGGGTCGGCCGTGCCTTAGCAGCCTTCATGGCGCCGGTGCTCGCCGGCGCGACAGTTGCAGCACGCTCGGATGAATGCGTACGCCGCTGCGGGCGACGGAGTCCAGGTTCACCTCGAACGACACTTGCGCATCGCTCACCCGCAGGCAGAACAGGCTACCCACGGTGCATTGGTCACCGCCTTCGCTGATGCTGAGCACCGGGTGGCCCATCAATGAGGTAAACAATGCGCTGCGTTCGTCAGCGCTGAGTTTGCCGATGTAAACAGCGTCGCAGGCACTGACGATATCGGTATTGCTCGCCAGCAGGCGGCGCACCGTCACCGGACGGCCGGTCGCCTGGGTGGTGCCTTTGATCAGGTCGTCGGTGTATTGGGTGGGCCCGACGATGCACAAGCGCAGTTGCGCAGGCTCCACCGGCCAGCGGGCGTAACTGAGGATACCGAGCACGACCTGGGTCACCGCCTGGGCGCGCTGTTCAGCCGGGCTGGATGTTTGAGCCCATGCCTGCGGGGCGAGCAGGCATAGCACCGCCACCCGCAGCAGGCGTCTCCAGCTCAAACTACGCTCGGTGAGCGAGACAGCCACGTTCATGCAGCAATTCTCTCAAGAAATTTCAAGGTGATGCCGCAACGATAGCACAGCGGCGGAAAATCCCACGACGCAGGGGTTTTCGCGGGGCTGACTATTTTTTCAGAAAAATCAGTCATCTGAATCAGAAATCTTACATGACCACTCAGTCAGCTTCTGCGGGCGTGGCGTCCAACTCCAGCATCAGCCCGCTCAAGCGTTTGACCCTGCGCCGTACGGCTTCCTCAAAGACTCCGGCACGGGGCTCGATAAGGCTGAACCAGCGCTTGGCACGCGTGATACCGGTGTAGATGAGTTCTTTGGTCAGCACCGGGTTCAACGCGTCCGGCAGGATCAGCGCGGTATGGGTGAACTCTGACCCCTGGGATTTGTGCACGGTCATGGCATACACGGTTTCCACGTCGTTGAGTCGGCTGGGCAGCACGAAGCGCACGCCCCCCTGGCCGTCATTACGCGGGAAAGCCACGCGCAGCACCTGGGGCCCGCCGTCGCTTTCGGGCAACTTCAAGGCGATGCCAATATCTCCGTTCATCAGGCCCAGGCCGTAGTCGTTACGGGTCATCAACACCGGACGGCCTTCATACCACTGCTCGTCGCCTTCGATCAGCCGTACCTTGTGCAAGGCGGCGGTGATGCGCAGGTTCAGGCCTTCGACGCCCCACGGGCCTTTGCGCACCGCGCAGAGCAGCTGGAATGCGTCGAAGGCTTGCAGCAGTTGTTGCGCCCAGTGGGTCCAGGTGTGATCGTCACGCGGGGTGTCCAGTGCAGGCCGCGCCGAGTGCAGTAGATTCAGGTAATAGCGATAGCCCTGGGCGCCGGCGCCCTGCCCGTCCAGTACCACGCGCTCAAGGGCATGATCATGCTCGCCCTTGAGGCTGAGGCAGAACAGGTCGTCATGACTGCGCGCGGCCAACAGCTTGCGCGCTTGCTCAGCGTTCTGCTGGTTCACCCAGCGCGCCAGTTGGCCGATGCCGCTGCCCTCGCCGAAACGCCGCGAGTAGCGCAGCATCACCACCTGCTGCGCCAGGGGATGAGTGCCGTCGAGGTCCTCCTGCAAACCGCTGTCGGCGAGATTTTCAGCGCTGACCGCTTGCAGCCATTGGCGCGTGGCCGGGCTGTACCAACCGGCCTCGGCATCGCGGCACAAATCGCCGAGCACCGCGCCCGCCTCTACCGAAGCGAGCTGGTCCTTGTCGCCCAGCAGCACCAGGCGAGCATGGGGGGGCAAGGCGTCGAGCAGGTTGGCCATCATTTCCAGATCGATCATCGACGCTTCGTCCACCACCAGCACATCCAGCGGCAATGGGTTGCCGACGTGATGACGAAAATGCCGAGTACCCGGGCGACTGCCCAGCAAGCGGTGAACCGTGGTGACCTGGGTCGGGATTTTTTCACGCACAGTGTCGGGCACTTTCAGCGACAGCACTTGCTGGCTGATGGACTCGGTGAGACGGGCAGCGGCTTTACCGGTGGGCGCGGCCAGGCGGATACGCAAGGGATTGCCGCTTTCCACAGCCGGTGCCTGCAACAGCGCGAGCAGGCGCACCACGGTGGTGGTCTTGCCGGTGCCGGGGCCGCCCGTGACGATGCTGAACGCGCCACGGGTGGCCAGGGCACAGGCCAGTTTTTGCCAGTCGATCACGCCATCGGGCGCCGGTTGATCGAACAAACCATTGAGCCGCTGCGGCAAATCGGTGGCGACGCTTTCGTGGCTGGCCAGCCGCAGGCGCAAGGCGCTGTCGATGCGCCGTTCATACGCCCAATAGCGGCGCAGATAGAGGCGTTTTCCGGACAGCACCAACGGACGGCTTCGGGCCGACTCACTGCCATCGACAGCCAGCGCGACCAAGGGGCTGGCAGCCAGGGCATGACACCAGTGGGCGCCGTCTAAACCTTCGAGCAATTGCGACGGCAACAGCATCGCGCCGGTTTGCAGGTCGCCTTCAGGCGGCAGCGACAAGGCAAAGTCCGGCGCCTTGAGCGTTTCGAACAGGTCGAGGCACACATGGCCGTGACCCAATTGGTGGCTGGTCAACGCCGCCGCCAGCAACACCAAGGGATCGGCTTCTGGGTCAAGCTCATGCAGGAAGCCGACGAAGGCTTTGTCCAGGGCCCGTAACCAACCACGCTCGACCCAACGCTCGAGTAATTGCACCAGGTCGGCGGCGCGACTGAGAGGTGTCAGCTCTTGCGGCAGTAACGGCGACAGGCTCATAGCAGCACTCCTTGTTCCCAGGCGGGCTCGGCTTTGGGCGGGATAGGCTTGCCTTGGAACAACAGGTCCAGCCCTTCGATCAGTTCTCGCGGTGGCCGGGTGAAATACGCGCCCTGGCTCACCGATTGCGTACCGCGCAGGAACAGGTACAGGGCGCCGCCGATGTGGCGTTCGTAGTCGTAATCGGGCAGACGCGCCTTGAGTTGGCGATGCAGGGCCAGCAGGTAAAGTACGTATTGCAGGTCGTACCGATGCTCGAGGATCGACTGTTCCATGGCTTCCAGGGTGTAGGCCGAATCGTCAGGGCCAAGCCAGTTGGATTTGTAGTCAGCCACGTAATAACGACCGTCGTGCTCGAAGGTCAGGTCGATAAAGCCCTTGAACATACCGTTGAGCAACACCGGTTCGGCCGCCACGCGGGAGACGCCGTGGTGGGTGTACTGGCACACCAGCTTGTCGAGGGCGAGCACGTCGACTTTATGGCTGGCGAACCAGAACTCCATTTCGATCTGGTACTGCTGCAGGGCGCTGAGGCTGACGCGGTCGTCGTACACAGGCAGCGGCGTTTGCAACAAGTGGCCAAGCCAGGCGCTGAGGGTGACGATCCAGCCTTCCCAATGGCGGCGGTTACAGCGGGCGCCGACGGCCTTTTCGATGGCCTCGGGGCTCAGGTTGAAGCCTTCTTCACCGGCCCATTCCAACAAGCCGTGAAGGAAGGTGCCTGGATTTGGACCGCGTGGGAAACGATGAATATCGCCGCCGGACGCCGCCACTTCCCGTGGTGCATCGGGATCAAGACGTTCGTCATCGAACAGTTTTTGGGCCTGTGGGCTTTCAGGCGCTTCGAGATTCGCGGCGCTCATGCTGTCGCCAATGCGCAAGGCACTGTAGGAGGCAATCCACCAGTTTTCTGCGGCCTTGCGTTTAGGCAGCAGCGGGGCCAGCAAGGTGGCTTCGTTGCGCGGTGGATGAAACACAGTGTCTTGCGCTTGCGGCACATGGCCATAGCTGATGGTCGGGCAGCCTTCCTGCAGCGCCATCAACCAGCGCGCCAGGTCGGCGGACTCCCCCAGCGGTGCACCGGCGCCGAGCAAATAGCCCAGCGCCGAAAGGTGCAGCACGGAGCTGCTGCCGTTGCCGCGCTTGAGGTCGGCGATGCCCAGCCAGCAGGCGTGTTTGGCGCGGGTCAGGGCGACATACAGCAAGCGCAGGTCTTCGGCCAGGCGCTCATCGTCGGCCTGGGCGATCAACTCTGCGGTGGGCCGCAGGCTGACGTGGGATTTACCCTGCTCGTCGTGGTAATGCAGCGGCAAGCGCGTGCCGTCCACCGGTTTGGCCGAACAGATGAAGGGCAGGAACACCAGGTCGTATTCGAGGCCCTTGGATTTGTGGATCGTCACCACCTTGACCAGTTGCTCATCGCTTTCCAGGCGCAGGATCTGCTCTTCACCGGCCTGACCCGACAGCGCCAGGTGCTCGGCAAGATGGCGAATCAACGCCTGCTCGCCGTCCAGTTCCGACGCCGCCTGCTGCAGCAGTTCGCTGAGGTGCAACAGGTTGGTCAGCACGCGCTCGCCATCGCTTCGGGCGATCAGGGTTTGCGGCAGCTTGAAGTCATGCAGCAGGCGGCGCAGCATCGGCAGCACGCCTTGGGTGCGCCAGATCGAACGGTAGCCACGGAACTGCATCACGCGGCTTTCCCACGCCAGCTCGTCCTGGTTCAGACGCTCCAGTTCCGCCAGTGACAGGTTCAAGGTGACGCAGGCCAAGGCCGCGCGCAGCGGGCGCTCGACGTCCGGTTCGGCGCAGGCCTTGAGCCAGGCCAGCAGATCGTGGGCTTCCTGGGCGGCGAAGACCGAGTCTTTATCCGACAGGTACACGCTGCGCACGCCCCGCGCCGCCAACTCGGCGCGCACGGCCTGGGCTTCCTTGCCGTCTCGCACGAGGATGGCGATGTCTGACGGCAGCACGCCGTTGAAGGTGTTGTCTTTGACAAAACCCGCGCTGCCTTGCTGCCCGCCATTGAGCAACGCGACGATGTGCGTGGCGCAGGCGGCGGCCAGTTGCTGGCGATACAGCACATTGGAAATCGGCTGGTCGGTGGGCAGGTGCCAAAGGTTCATCGCCGGCAGCGTATGGCCGTCGACCTGCAGCTGTTCCTTGCGGCCCTGGGACAGCACCGGGTGAAACGGCACCGGGTTATGGCCGTCGGGCTCACGAAACAGGAAGGCGCCCCGGCCGGTTTCTGCACGCTGGAACACATGGTTCACCGCCTCGACCATCGCATGGCTGGAGCGGAAGTTGGTGCCCAGGGTGTGGTGGCGCCCGGTGGTGGACTGCCGGGCGCGCAGGTAGGTGTAAATATCCGCGCCGCGGAAGGCGTAGATCGCCTGTTTGGGGTCGCCGATCAGGAACAGGCCGCTGTCCAGGTGGTTTTCTTCGATGCGGTAAATGCTGTCGAAGATGCTGTACTGCACGGGGTCGGTGTCTTGGAATTCATCGATCAAGGCCACCGGGAATTGCTCGCGGATCACACTGGCGAGGCGCTCGCCACCGTCGGCCTGGAGCGCGGCGTTGAGGCGGATCAGCATGTCGTCGAAGCCCATTTCGGCGCGCCGCCGCTTCTCTTCTTCGAAGCGCTTGCCCACCCAGGACGCGGCGTGTTGCAACACAGCGGCGTCCGGGGTTGGCAGTGCGTCAAGGGCGGCTTTAAGGCCGGCCATGCCGTCGATGCCGGGATGCCGTGGCGGCTCGCCTTTCCAGGCTTCGGCCATGCCGTCGGGGGTCAGCCGGGTAAAGCCGGTGCCGATATCCAGTTGTTCCAGGGTTTCGTCGGCGGCCCAGGCGCTGATTTTTTCGAACCAGGGCTCGAAGTAACGCGCCTGCATTTT
The DNA here is from genome assembly GCF_003852375.1 of Pseudomonas sp. R4-34-07. Classification (NCBI taxonomy): domain Bacteria; kingdom Pseudomonadati; phylum Pseudomonadota; class Gammaproteobacteria; order Pseudomonadales; family Pseudomonadaceae; genus Pseudomonas; species Pseudomonas sp. R4-34-07. The sequence continues at coordinate 4,954,703 of NZ_CP027760.1, forward strand.
GCGCCCATCGACCGCCTTGGCAGCAACGGCTTGCAAGCACAGCTCGCGCAGCTCGGCGGCCCATTGCAGCCAAGGCGCCTTGATGCGGGTCAACGCCTCGCGGCGCTCCTGCAGGCAGGCGGTGATCATGTCGGCCGGCTCGCGGCTGTCCTCGGCGGGCCGCTCACTGCCGAACAGCGCGCGCACCCGTGGCATCAACGCGGCCGGGCCACCCCAGTTGTTGCGCACCCAGTTGAGTGCGTCGTCGTGCATCGGGTAGCAGAACAAGCGCCAGTAGTCGCGCAGCACTTCACCGAGCAGGTCGCTGTGATCGGTCTCCAGGGTCTGGGTAAACAGGCTGCCGCTGTCGAAGGCGTGCTCGCGCAGCATACGCTGGCACCAACTGTGGATCGTCGAGACGGCCGCTTCGTCCATCCATTGCGCAGCGATGTCCAACCGATTGGCGCAGGCGGGCCACTGCTCCTCGGGGTATTGATTACGCAGGTCGGCGATCAAGGCGTCAGGCGGCTCGATTTCGCCACGGAAGAACCGCGCCGCTTCGGCCAGGCGGATACGGATACGTTCACGCAACTCCTTGGTGGCGGCGTCGGTGAAGGTCACTACCAGAATCTGCGGCGGCAGCAGTTCGCGGCCGAAGCCGGACTCATCACCACCGTTGCCGAGGACCAGGCGCAGGTACAAGGCCGAAATCGTGAAGGTTTTGCCGGTGCCAGCGCTGGCTTCGATCAGTTGGCTGCCTTTGAGCGGGAAGGCCAGGGCCAAGGGCTTGTTACTCATGCGCCGGCCTCCGCGCTGGACAGTGAACGCCAGGGGGCGCTGATCAGGGGGCGATACAGGGTTTCACACCAACCTTCGAATTCTTCGCTGGCGACCAGCGTCGCATAGTCGGGGAACTGACGAGTGAGCGCGGGCGTTTCACGGCGCTCACCGTCGGTGGTGATGCCGTCGCCCTCGTAGGCTTTGCTGGCTGCAGCGTGGGCCTTGGCGGGGTCGGTCTGGCCGAGCCAGGCAAAGGCGGTTTTTACCGCGACGGGCAGCGGTTTGCTCATGCCGGTGTGCCAGGCGAGCAGCAGGTCGGCGAGGATGTGCTGCGCGGTGGCGGTGTCCAGTGGGGCCAGGAGCAAGGTGTCGTCACTGGCCACCAGCCCGGTGCTCAACGGCACGCCACACGCACAGGCGACCACGTGATTGACCCAGGGGCGAATCAGCCGGTGCCACTTGCGCGTCTTGATCGAACCGATGCTGTTGGGGATGGTGGTCACGCTTAACAATCCGCCATCACTGCGTCGATGCAGGCCGCTGATCCAGCCTTCGAGCTGGATGCCCTGATACTCGAAACTGATCGGTTCCGCGCCAGCGTGCGGGGTTGGCCAGAGCGCCAGGAGGTGTTGGTAGCGCTGCAACAGGTCCGGCAACGGCTCGATCAGCTCGTTGCGCAGGCATTCGCCGAAACCGACCATTGGCAGCAGGCCACTGCCTTGCAGGCGCAAGGCTTGGGCGTTGAGGGCCTGATCAAGCTGGTCGGGCCGGGCCAGTGCGGCGCTCAGCAGACTGTCGCTGAGGCTGTAGCGTTGCAGTGCGTCGAGGACGAAGGGCTCTTCGTCGGCCAGCGGTACTTCGGCAGCCTCGAAGAACACTTTCAGGCGTTGGCTGAAGAAATGCTTTACCGGATTGCGCAGGAAATCCTGCAACTGGCCGAGGCTCAGGGGTTCTTCCTGATGGTGAGGTGCCAGCGCGTGGTCGTGGGCCATTGCGGCCGGCGCTTCGTGCAGCAGCTGCCATTCGCGGGCGTAACTGAACAGCGGGTCGCCTTCATGGAAGTAGCGGGCGCTGAACGGTTGGAGCGGGTGTTCCTGGGTCATCGCTTCGATCAGGGCTTCTTGGCTATCGGCGTTATGCCAGCCGCTGGCGAGATGGTCGCGCAATTGGCCGATCAGCACCGAGGCCGGGCGCTCACTGTTGTCGCGGATGCTGCGGCCGACCCAGCTGATATAGAGCTGGTCGCGCGCGGAAAGCAGGGCTTCGAGCAGCAGGTAGCGGTCGTCCTCACGGCGGGAACGATCGCCGGGCCGGTAGTCGCTGCCCATCAGGTCAAAGTCCAGCGGGGGCTGGGCACGCGGGTAGTCGCCGTCGTTCATGCCGAGCAGACAGACCAGCTTGAACGGGATTGCGCGCATGGGCATCAGGGTACAAAAATTGACCGCACCCGCGAGGAAGCGCTGGGACAGGCGGCCTTGGTCAAGCCCGGCTAGCCACGCTTCACGGACTACAGTGAGCGGTAATTCGTCCTGCAGGCCGACCGACTCGCAGGTTTCCAGCCAGGTCTCTCTTAATTGTTCGAGTTGGCCCAACAGGTAGTCATCGTGCTCGCTGCTGGGCAGGAAAAACTGCTGCATCAAGCGTTGCAGACGCTCGCCCCACACTTGGGGAGGTGCTGGTTGCGACAGCGCTTGATGCGCGTCGTTTAATGCGTCGAGCAAGGCAACCAGTGGGCCGATCAGCGCTGCATCGAGCCCACCGATCTCGTCGTAGGGCTCGATGCCGTCGCACGCGACACCAGTGCCGACGGCGTAACCCAGCAGCATCCGCCTCAGGCCGAATCGCCAGCTGTTCTGCTCCAGCGCTTCGGGCAGCCCCAGGCCAGCACGCTGTTCGGCGTTGAGACCCCAGCGGATGCCCGCGCCTTCGATCCAGCGGTGCAGCGTCGGCAGGTCGCGTTCATTGATGGCGAAACGTTCGCGCAGGGCGGGAACATCCAACAGGTCGAGAATCTCGCTGACGGGGAAGCGGCTGTCGGGGAGCTTGAGCAGGTGCTCGACGGCGATCAGCAGCGGGTCACGGCCGCGTTGACCCTGGTCTGTCAGGGTGAATGGAATGAAGCGTGGGTCGTTTCTTTCCAGTTGGCCGAAAACCGCGCGAATGTGCGGCGCGTAGCTGTCGACATCGGGGACCATGACGATGATGTCCCGAGGGCGCAAGGTGGGGTCGGCGCTGAAGCGTTGAAGCAACTGGTCGTGGAGAATTTCCACTTCGCGCTGGGCGCTGTGGGCGATGTGAAAGCGAATGGATGAGTCGCGCTTCAGGTCGACCGCAGGCCAAAGTTCGCGGGTTTCATCGAGTGGGCGCAGTTCCAGGATATCGTCCTGCAGCTGGTTGAGCAGCGTGGTGGGCTGGCTGTCGCTGAACAGATCGATACGCCCATCACGGAAGGCGGCGCGGTAGCTGTTGGGGTCGTCATAACTGTCCAACAGGCTGATGTAGTCACGGCCCTGCTTGCCCCAGGCGGCGAGTAACGGATGGGCATGCTGATGCAGGGTTTGTGGGTCGATGGTGACTGGCATGCCCGCTTTGCGCGCTTGGCGCTTGTATTCGTTACGCAGCAGGTCCTTGTCGGCCACGATGTCTGACCAATGATGGCGGCAAGGGTTGTGCACGCACAGCAGCACTTGGCTGAAACGGGCCAGGCCCGCCAGGGCTTCAAGCGCTTGGGCGGGCAGGGATGAAATGCCGAAAACGATCACTCGGGAAGGTAGGCCAGGAGGCGCTTGCTCGAGCGTGTTGATGCGCTCGATAAAACGCTGGTGAACGCCGGCCCGACTCTCGGCCATGCCCTGCGCGCCGACGTCGAGCAGCAACGCGCGCCATAACTCAGCCTGCCAACAGTTCGCAGTGTTAAGGGGTTTGGATTCGCCGCGTCCATTGCGTAACTGATGACGCCCTGCGGCCCAGTCTTCCAGCCAATCGGCGCGATACACCTGGTATTGGTCGAACAGGTCGGCCAGGCGCTCGGCGAGCTGGTAGCGCTTGCGCAGGTCGGTGTCGTGAGTCAGGAAGCGTTGCAGCGGCTCGAAATGGGGCTGGTCGATAAGCTGCGGGAGCAGGCGCATGAGTCGCCACGTCAGCGGTGCCTTATCAAGCAAAGACTTAGGGGGAATTTCGTCACGACCCAGGACCATGCGATAGAGCTGCCACATGAAGCTGCCGGGCAGTTGCACATCGATTGCTGCTGCAATGCCACAGCCGCCCATATCGTCTTCTTGCGGATCTTCGGCCAGGGCAAGCTTGAGCCATTGGGCGATGCCGTTGCTTTGGACCAGAGCGATTTCGTTTTCCAAAGGCGCCAGGGGATAACGACGCATCCAGCTGACTACCAGGCTGCGCAACTCGTCCAGGCGGTTACCGTGAACCACCATGAATCCAGCGCTGAGGGACGTCGCACCCGGCATAACGGTTTCCTTGGAAAAGCAAGAATCGAGGCGTGGACTTTAGCACTGAAGGCCACTGCAATGAGCGTCTTGGCACTTTTCCACCGCCCAAAACAAAACCCCATCTGCTTTCGCAAATGGGGTTCTGGAATTTAATCTTGACGATGACCTACTCTCACATGGGGAAACCCCACACTACCATCGGCGATGCATCGTTTCACTACTGAGTTCGGGATGGGATCAGGTGGTTCCAATGCTCTATGGTCGTCAAGAAATTCGGGTACTGAGTCGTGGCCATGTGGCCTCGCTTCAGCAAATTGGGTATGGGATAGAAGTCGGTGTTTTGTGAGTATCGAACTTTCGGTTCATTGCGTCTTCACACACCGCAATCTGGCCTCTTTCGTCTTTCAACTAGGAGCAACAAATTGCTTGGGTGTTATATGGTCAAGCCTCACGGGCAATTAGTATTGGTTAGCTCAACGCCTCACAGCGCTTACACACCCAACCTATCAACGTCGTAGTCTTCGACGGCCCTTCAGGGGACTCAAGGTCCCAGTGAGATCTCATCTTGAGGCTAGTTTCCCGCTTAGATGCTTTCAGCGGTTATCTATTCCGAACATAGCTACCCGGCAATGCCACTGGCGTGACAACCGGAACACCAGAGGTTCGTCCACTCCGGTCCTCTCGTACTAGGAGCAGCCCCTCTCAAATCTCAAACGTCCACGGCAGATAGGGACCGAACTGTCTCACGACGTTCTAAACCCAGCTCGCGTACCACTTTAAATGGCGAACAGCCATACCCTTGGGACCGGCTTCAGCCCCAGGATGTGATGAGCCGACATCGAGGTGCCAAACACCGCCGTCGATATGAACTCTTGGGCGGTATCAGCCTGTTATCCCCGGAGTACCTTTTATCCGTTGAGCGATGGCCCTTCCATACAGAACCACCGGATCACTAAGACCTACTTTCGTACCTGCTCGACGTGTCTGTCTCGCAGTCAAGCGCGCTTTTGCCTTTATACTCTACGACCGATTTCCGACCGGTCTGAGCGCACCTTCGTACTCCTCCGTTACTCTTTAGGAGGAGACCGCCCCAGTCAAACTACCCACCATACACTGTCCTCGATCCGGATAACGGACCTGAGTTAGAACCTCAAAGTTGCCAGGGTGGTATTTCAAGGTTGGCTCCACGCGAACTGGCGTCCACGCTTCAAAGCCTCCCACCTATCCTACACAAGCAAATTCAAAGTCCAGTGCAAAGCTATAGTAAAGGTTCACGGGGTCTTTCCGTCTAGCCGCGGATACACTGCATCTTCACAGCGATTTCAATTTCACTGAGTCTCGGGTGGAGACAGCGCCGCCATCGTTACGCCATTCGTGCAGGTCGGAACTTACCCGACAAGGAATTTCGCTACCTTAGGACCGTTATAGTTACGGCCGCCGTTTACCGGGGCTTCGATCAAGAGCTTCGCGTTAGCTAACCCCATCAATTAACCTTCCGGCACCGGGCAGGCGTCACACCCTATACGTCCACTTTCGTGTTTGCAGAGTGCTGTGTTTTTAATAAACAGTCGCAGCGGCCTGGTATCTTCGACCGGCATGAGCTTACGGAGCAAGTCCTTCACCCTCACCGGCGCACCTTCTCCCGAAGTTACGGTGCCATTTTGCCTAGTTCCTTCACCCGAGTTCTCTCAAGCGCCTTGGTATTCTCTACCCAACCACCTGTGTCGGTTTGGGGTACGGTTCCTGGTTACCTGAAGCTTAGAAGCTTTTCTTGGAAGCATGGCATCAACCACTTCGTCGTCTAAAAGACAACTCGTCATCAGCTCTCGGCCTTGGAATCCCGGATTTACCTAAGATTCCAGCCTACCACCTTAAACTTGGACAACCAACGCCAAGCTGGCCTAGCCTTCTCCGTCCCTCCATCGCAATAACCAGAAGTACAGGAATATTAACCTGTTTTCCATCGACTACGCTTTTCAGCCTCGCCTTAGGGACCGACTAACCCTGCGTCGATTAACGTTGCGCAGGAAACCTTGGTCTTTCGGCGTGGGTGTTTTTCACACCCATTGTCGTTACTCATGTCAGCATTCGCACTTCTGATACCTCCAGCAAGCTTCTCAACTCACCTTCACAGGCTTACAGAACGCTCCTCTACCGCATCACTTACGTGATACCCGTAGCTTCGGTGTATGGTTTGAGCCCCGTTACATCTTCCGCGCAGGCCGACTCGACTAGTGAGCTATTACGCTTTCTTTAAAGGGTGGCTGCTTCTAAGCCAACCTCCTAGCTGTCTAAGCCTTCCCACATCGTTTCCCACTTAACCATAACTTTGGGACCTTAGCTGACGGTCTGGGTTGTTTCCCTTTTCACGACGGACGTTAGCACCCGCCGTGTGTCTCCCATGCTCGGCACTTGTAGGTATTCGGAGTTTGCATCGGTTTGGTAAGTCGGGATGACCCCCTAGCCGAAACAGTGCTCTACCCCCTACAGTGATACATGAGGCGCTACCTAAATAGCTTTCGAGGAGAACCAGCTATCTCCGAGCTTGATTAGCCTTTCACTCCGATCCACAGGTCATCCGCTAACTTTTCAACGGTAGTCGGTTCGGTCCTCCAGTTAGTGTTACCCAACCTTCAACCTGCCCATGGATAGATCGCCCGGTTTCGGGTCTATTCCCAGCGACTAGACGCCCTATTAAGACTCGCTTTCGCTACGCCTCCCCTATTCGGTTAAGCTCGCCACTGAAAATAAGTCGCTGACCCATTATACAAAAGGTACGCAGTCACCCAACAAAGTGGGCTCCCACTGCTTGTACGCATACGGTTTCAGGATCTATTTCACTCCCCTCTCCGGGGTTCTTTTCGCCTTTCCCTCACGGTACTAGTTCACTATCGGTCAGTCAGTAGTATTTAGCCTTGGAGGATGGTCCCCCCATATTCAGACAAAGTTTCTCGTGCTCCGTCCTACTCGATTTCATGACTAAGAGATTTTCGCGTACAGGGCTATCACCCACTATGGCCGCACTTTCCAGAGCGTTCCGCTAATCTCAAAGCCACTTAAGGGCTAGTCCCCGTTCGCTCGCCACTACTAAGGGAATCTCGGTTGATTTCTTTTCCTCAGGGTACTTAGATGTTTCAGTTCCCCTGGTTCGCTCCATACACCTATGTATTCAGTGTAAGGTAACCATCTTATGATGGCTGGGTTCCCCCATTCAGACATCTCCGGATCAAAGTCTGTTTGCCGACTCCCCGAAGCTTTTCGCAGGCTACCACGTCTTTCATCGCCTCTGACTGCCAAGGCATCCACCGTATGCGCTTCTTCACTTGACCATATAACCCCAAGCAATCTGGTTATACTGTGAAGACAACATTCGCCGAAAATTCGATCATACTCAATTAAGAGCGACTCACAAATTTTACCTTAGCCTGAGCCGTTACCAGTGAAAGTAACGTCCAGTCTATCTTTCTATCACATACCCAAATTTTTAAAGAACGAACTAGTCAAAGACTAGAAATCAACATTCACCATCACAGCGATGGAATGCTCATTTCTAAGCTTTCTACAAACAGAAGCAGTAGTGGTGGAGCCAAACGGGATCGAACCGTTGACCTCCTGCGTGCAAGGCAGGCGCTCTCCCAGCTGAGCTATGGCCCCGTATTTCTACAGGCGTTTCCCACACAAAATTGGTGGGTCTGGGCAGATTCGAACTGCCGACCTCACCCTTATCAGGGGTGCGCTCTAACCAACTGAGCTACAGACCCAATTTCGAGCTGCTAAGGCCGACCTCACCCTGCTCTTTACCACAAAGCATGGGGTGCGCTCTAACCAACTAAGCTACAACCCTTTGGGCTGCTTCTTTTCGTCTTCTTCAATGAATCAAGCAATTCGTGTGGGAGCTCATGAAGCAGCTGATGTCGTCGATTAAGGAGGTGATCCAGCCGCAGGTTCCCCTACGGCTACCTTGTTACGACTTCACCCCAGTCATGAATCACACCGTGGTAACCGTCCTCCCGAAGGTTAGACTAGCTACTTCTGGTGCAACCCACTCCCATGGTGTGACGGGCGGTGTGTACAAGGCCCGGGAACGTATTCACCGCGACATTCTGATTCGCGATTACTAGCGATTCCGACTTCACGCAGTCGAGTTGCAGACTGCGATCCGGACTACGATCGGTTTTCTGGGATTAGCTCCACCTCGCGGCTTGGCAACCCTCTGTACCGACCATTGTAGCACGTGTGTAGCCCAGGCCGTAAGGGCCATGATGACTTGACGTCATCCCCACCTTCCTCCGGTTTGTCACCGGCAGTCTCCTTAGAGTGCCCACCATAACGTGCTGGTAACTAAGGACAAGGGTTGCGCTCGTTACGGGACTTAACCCAACATCTCACGACACGAGCTGACGACAGCCATGCAGCACCTGTCTCAATGTTCCCGAAGGCACCAATCCATCTCTGGAAAGTTCATTGGATGTCAAGGCCTGGTAAGGTTCTTCGCGTTGCTTCGAATTAAACCACATGCTCCACCGCTTGTGCGGGCCCCCGTCAATTCATTTGAGTTTTAACCTTGCGGCCGTACTCCCCAGGCGGTCAACTTAATGCGTTAGCTGCGCCACTAAGAGCTCAAGGCTCCCAACGGCTAGTTGACATCGTTTACGGCGTGGACTACCAGGGTATCTAATCCTGTTTGCTCCCCACGCTTTCGCACCTCAGTGTCAGTGTTGGTCCAGGTGGTCGCCTTCGCCACTGGTGTTCCTTCCTATATCTACGCATTTCACCGCTACACAGGAAATTCCACCACCCTCTACCACACTCTAGTCAGTCAGTTTTGAATGCAGTTCCCAGGTTGAGCCCGGGGATTTCACATCCAACTTAACAAACCACCTACGCGCGCTTTACGCCCAGTAATTCCGATTAACGCTTGCACCCTCTGTATTACCGCGGCTGCTGGCACAGAGTTAGCCGGTGCTTATTCTGTCGGTAACGTCAAAACAATCACGTATTAGGTAACTGCCCTTCCTCCCAACTTAAAGTGCTTTACAATCCGAAGACCTTCTTCACACACGCGGCATGGCTGGATCAGGCTTTCGCCCATTGTCCAATATTCCCCACTGCTGCCTCCCGTAGGAGTCTGGACCGTGTCTCAGTTCCAGTGTGACTGATCATCCTCTCAGACCAGTTACGGATCGTCGCCTTGGTGAGCCATTACCTCACCAACTAGCTAATCCGACCTAGGCTCATCTGATAGCGCAAGGCCCGAAGGTCCCCTGCTTTCTCCCGTAGGACGTATGCGGTATTAGCGTCCGTTTCCGAACGTTATCCCCCACTACCAGGCAGATTCCTAGGCATTACTCACCCGTCCGCCGCTCTCAAGAGAAGCAAGCTTCTCTCTACCGCTCGACTTGCATGTGTTAGGCCTGCCGCCAGCGTTCAATCTGAGCCATGATCAAACTCTTCAGTTCAAACATCTTTGGGTTTTTAAGAAACCCTAAACTTGGCTCAGCAATCGTTGGTTACATCTTTGATTTCTCGCGGAGTAACTTGTGATGCTGATAATCTTGTTGACTATCAGTCTGACTCCACAAGCACCCACACGAATTGCTTGATTCAGTTGTTAAAGAGCGGTTGGTTAAGAGCTATTCGTCTCAACCGAGGCGCGCATTCTACAGCAGCCTCATTTGCTGTCAAGTGGTTATTTTCAGAAGTTTTCGAAGAATTCTTCAACAACTTCAACCACTTGCGCTTGCGATCTCTCGTAAGCGGGAGGCGAATTCTACAGCGTTACACGCTGCTGTCAACACCTCTTTTTCAACTTCCTTTTGGCTTCGATGGTCTGAAGCAACCTGCTGCCGAAACCTACTTAACTCGTTGTTTACCAAGAAGTTTTCCGTTTCGACTGCGCCGGAAGTGGGGCGAATTATAGGCGCACAGAATCTGCCGTCAAGGGTTAATTACGCTTTTGTTGCTGCCGGTGCCTTTTTAGTAATAAGACGCGGGATCCGACGCATCACTGGCGGTACGCGCAGCAACAGAAGCAGTGCACCTATGGAAGCATAGATAGCCCACTCCTTGAGGTCAGCCCGCACTATCCACAGCATGTGTAGCAAACCGAGCCCCAGAATCACGTACACCAGGCGATGCAATTTCTTCCAGCGACTGCCCAGCCGGCGCTGACTGTAACGATTGGAGGTCAGAGCCAAAACCAGTAGAGACAAAAACCCCAAGGCGCCGACAATTATGTACGGACGCTTACGCAACTCCACGCCCAGCTGCGACCAGTCGAGCCCAAGGACAAATACGCAATAAGCCGCCAGGTGCAGCACCACATAGGCAAAGCACCACAAACCCAGCTGCCGGCGCACTGCGATCCACCCCGGCCAACCGCTGAGCTTCTGCAGCGGTGTCATCGCGAGCGTGATCAGCAACAGGATCAAGGTGCCCAGACCCAAGCGATCCACCAGCACCTTGCCCGGGTCGGGCCCCAGGGCAAAACTCCAGGCTTCATAGAGCCAGAACAACGGCCAGACAGCGGCGGCTATAAAGACGCCGATGCGCCAGATCGGATAGCGCATCAGTAATTCTTCTTCAGGTCGAGATCTGTATAGAGAGCAGCAACCTCATCCGCGTAGCCATTGAACATCTGCGTCTCACGCACATTCGGGCTGAAAAGGCCGCTCGGTAGACGACGCTCCCGTGCCTGGGTCCAGCGCGGATGGTCAACCGTAGGGTTCACATTCGCATAAAACCCATACTCATCGGCAGCAATACTCTGCCAGGTCGTTTTAGGTTGCTCGCTGACAAGACTGATCCGCACAATCGACTTCACGCTCTTGAAGCCATACTTCCAAGGCACGACCAAACGCAGGGGCGCCCCGTTCTGGTTAGGCAGCTCCCGCCCGTACATACCCACGGCAAGGATCGCCAACGGATTCATCGCCTCGTCCAGACGCAGCCCTTCTACATAAGGCCAGTCGATCAAGCCGAAACTGGAGCGCTGACCCGGCATGCTCTTTGGATCCTGTAGCGTTTCGAAGCGGATGAATTTCGCCCTTGAAGTAGGCTCAACCTGCTTGAGCAAGGCGGAAACAGGAAAGCCGATCCAGGGAATCACCATCGACCACGCTTCGACGCAACGCAGCCGGTAGATGCGCTCTTCCAATTCGTAAGGTTTCATGAAGTCTTCCAAGGCGTAGCGCCCCGGCTTCGCAACTTCACCATCAATCACAACACTCCAGGGCTCAGTCTTGAGCGAACCCGCATTTGCCGCCGGATCGCCCTTATCTGTGCCGAACTCGTAGAAGTTGTTGTAGTGGGTTGCATCCTTGAACGGCGTGATGGCCTCGCCCTTGACCGTCACAGCCTGCCACTTGGTGCCTGGAAGCTTTTGCGTAAACCAGTCAGGCGCCCTGCCCGGCTCGACATCGGCATAACGTGCCGCCTCTTCGGCACTGGCCCAACGTGGCAAGCTGCTCGCGGCAATACCGGCAAGCGCACCACCAAGCAAGCTGCGGCGAGAGAGGTAGAACGATTCAGGCGTGACATCCGATTCGTGGCAATCGGACGCTTTGGGGATCTTGATTAACATGGCAACTCCGCAGCATTGGAGGACAGGTGCACCAATAGACTGCGGAGTATGGGGGAAATTACATTAAGGCAATGTTTTGTCCCGGCGAAGATGCAGCAGGTACTGCACCGGCCCCGACGCCGCGTAGACCAGGAAGGCCAACAATAGAATTCTTGGCGGGTCGCTGAACACCACCGCAAACACCAGCACCACCACAAGAATAGCCACGAAAGGCACACGCCCCTTGAGGTCGAACTCCTTGAAGCTGTTGTACTTGATGTTGCTGACCATCAGCATGCCGGCTGCCGCAACCATCAAGGCTACCAGGAACGACATCTTCGAACCCTGGATGCCATAGTCACTGAACGCCCAGACGATACCCGCCACCACGCCCGCAGCAGCCGGACTGGCCAGGCCAATGAAGTAACGCTTGTCGGCAGTGCCTACTTGAGTGTTGAAGCGCGCCAGACGCAACGCCGCGCCCGCCACATAGATGAAGGCCACCATCCAGCCGACCTTACCCATGTCACCCAGCGCCCAGGCAAACGCCAGCAACGCCGGGGCGACACCAAAGGCAACCATGTCCGACAACGAGTCGTACTCGGCACCGAAGGCGCTTTGGGTATTGGTCATGCGCGCCACACGACCATCCAGTCCATCAAGCACCATGGCGACGAAGATGGCGATGGCAGCAAAACCGAAATACTTGCTGGCACTCGCGGCATCACCCGCCGCCAATGCGCTCTGGGCACTCATCGAGTTGATGATGGAATAGAAGCCGGCAAACAGGTTCGCCGTGGTGAACAGGTTGGGCAGCAGATAGATGCCACGATGCCGGACCTTGCGGCCTTCCGCGTCATGCCCTTCTTCGACATGTTCATCGATTGGCAGCAGGCTTTCGGCGTCAGAAGCCTGGCTTGGCTCTTCGGGACGTTCGCTCATGGACTTTACCTTGCAACGGTGTGAAAAAAATTCGACAGATACTTGCGGCGAGTGTTCGCCCGCAAACGATGCAGCTTTATACCAGAACCCGCTTACCCAAACGAAAAAACGCGGCCGAAGCCGCGTTTTCCCTTGATACGTGCGACTTAGTTCTTGGCTTTGTCGACGATCTTGTTGGCACCGATCCACGGCATCATGGAACGCAGTTGCTCGCCGATGATTTCGATACCGTGGGCGGCGTTGTTACGACGCTTGGCGGTCATCGAAGGGTAGCCGGTCGCGCCTTCGCTGATGAACATCTTGGCGTATTCGCCGTCCTGAATACGTTTCAGAGCGTTGCGCATTGCCTGACGGGACTCGGCGTTGATCACTTCCGGGCCGGTGACGTACTCACCGTACTCGGCGTTGTTGGAGATCGAGTAGTTCATGTTGGCGATACCGCCTTCGTACATGAGGTCAACGATCAACTTCAGTTCGTGCAGGCATTCGAAGTAGGCCATTTCCGGCGCGTAGCCAGCTTCAACCAGGGTTTCGAAACCGGCTTTCACCAGCTCAACGGTACCACCGCACAGGACGGCTTGTTCGCCGAACAGGTCGGTTTCAGTCTCGTCCTTGAAGGTGGTTTCGATGATGCCGGTACGACCACCGCCGACACCGGCAGCGTAGGACAGAGCAACGTTCTTGGCGTTGCCCGAAGCGTCCTGGTAGATCGCGATCAGGTCAGGGATACCGCCGCCCTTGACGAACTCGGAACGTACGGTGTGGCCCGGAGCCTTCGGCGCGATCATGATCACGTCGAGGTCAGCGCGCGGCACAACCTGGTTGTAGTGGATCGCGAAGCCGTGGGAGAAGGCCAGGGTGGCGCCCTTCTTGATGTTCGGCTCGATTTCGTTCTTGTACAGCGCGGATTGGAATTCGTCCGGGGTCAGGATCATGACCAGGTCGGAAGCTGCCACAGCGGAAGCAACGTCGGTCACTTTCAGGCCGTGGGCTTCAGCCTTGGCAACGGTCGCCGAGCCTTTGCGCAAGCCAACGGTGACGTCAACGCCGGAATCTTTGAGGTTGCACGCTTGAGCGTGGCCCTGGGAGCCGTAACCGATGATGGCGACTTTCTTGCCCTGGATGATCGACAGGTCACAATCTTTATCGTAATAAACTTTCATGAGGTTCCTCTATATATCCAGGCCGTAAGGCCATTCGCTAATTGGGTTAGATGCTGAGTACTTTGTCGCCACGGGCAATCCCGGTGACACCACTGCGTACGGTTTCCAGAATCGAGGCCGTCCCGATCGACTGGATGAAGCTGTCCAGCTTGTCGCTCGTACCGGTCAATTGAACGGTATAAACGCTGGCGCTCACATCGACGATCTGCCCGCGATAAATATCGGTGGTGCGCTTGATCTCGGCACGCTGGGCACCTGTGGCCTTGACCTTGACCAGCATCAGCTCGCGCTCGATGTGGGCACTTTCCGACAGGTCGACCAGCTTGACCACTTCGATCAGCTTGTTGAGGTTCTTGGTGATCTGCTCGATCACCTCATCGTGGCCCACGGTGGTCAACGTCAGGCGCGACAGGGTCGGGTCTTCGGTCGGGGCCACGGTCAGGCTTTCGATGTTGTAGTTGCGTTGCGAAAACAGGCCGACAACACGAGACAGAGCGCCGGGTTCGTTCTCCAGAAGCAGGGAGATAATGTGCCGCATGATTAAGTACGCTCCGTCTTGTTCAGCCACATGTCGCGCATCGAGCCGTCTTTGATCTGCATCGGGTAGACGTGCTCGCTGGTATCCACCTGAATATCGATGAACACCAGGCGGTCCTTCATGGCGAACGCCTCTTCCATCTTCGGCTTCAGATCTTTCAGATCGGTGATGCGCATGCCGACGTGGCCATAGGCTTCAACCAATTTGACGAAATCCGGCAACGATTCCATGTAGGAATGGGAGTGACGGCTACCGTAGCTCATGTCCTGCCACTGGCGAACCATGCCCAGCACGCCATTGTTCAGGCAGACGATCTTCACCGGAAGGCCGTACTGCAGGCACGTTGACAGCTCCTGGATGTTCATCTGGATGCTGCCTTCACCGGTGACACAGGCAACGTCGGCATCCGGAAAGCTCAGCTTTACGCCCATGGCCGCCGGAAAACCAAAGCCCATCGTGCCCAGGCCACCGGAGTTGATCCAGCGGTTAGGCTTGTCGAATTTGTAGTACTGCGCGGCGAACATCTGGTGCTGGCCCACGTCGGAGGTCACAAAGGCGTCGCCCTTGGTCACTTCGCACAGGGTTTCGATCACGGTTTGTGGCTTGATGATGCTGCCGTCGCCCTTGTCGTACGGGAACAGGCCGCGGTCACCGCGCCATTCGTCGATCTGCTTCCACCAGCTGGCAACGGATTCCTTGTTCGGCGTTTCGCCGATGTCCTTGAGCGCGGCGACCATTTCGGTCAGCACGCTTTCCACCGGGCCCACGATTGGCACGTCGGCCTTGATGGTCTTGGAAATGGACGCCGGGTCGATGTCGATATGGATGATCTTGGCATTCGGGCAGAACTTGCTCGCGCCGTTGATCACGCGATCATCGAACCGTGCGCCGACCGCCAGAATCACATCGGCGTGGTGCATGGCGAGGTTGGCGGTATAGCTGCCGTGCATACCGAGCATGCCGACGAATTGACGGTCCGAACCCGGGAATGCGCCAAGCCCCATCAAGGTATTGGTCACCGGCAGGTTGAGCAGCTTGGCCAATTCTGTGAGCGGTGCGGAGCCGCCCCCCAGAATCACGCCGCCGCCGGAGTACAGCACCGGGCGCTTGGCCGCGAGAAGCATTTCCGCCGCCTTGCGGATTTGTCCGGAGTGCCCACGTACGGCCGGGCTGTAGGAGCGCAGCTTGGCTTTCTTCGGGAAAATGTATTCGAATTTCTCGGCCGGGTTGGTCATGTCCTTGGGAATATCCACCACGACAGGCCCCGGACGACCGGATTGTGCGAGGTAGAACGCCTTTTTCATGATTTCCGGAATTTCCGACGCGTGCTTGATCATGAAGCTGTGTTTCACGATCGGGCGGGAGATACCGATCATGTCGGTTTCCTGGAACGCGTCGGTACCGACCATGGTGCTGGCGACCTGGCCGGAAATGATCACCATGGGAATGGAGTCCATATAAGCAGTCGCGATGCCAGTGATGGCATTGGTTGCGCCTGGGCCGGAGGTTACCAGTACCACGCCGGCTTTACCGGTGGCACGGGCATAACCGTCAGCCATATGGGTTGCGGCCTGCTCGTGGCGAACCAGGATGTGGGTAACAGCCGGTTCCTTGAACAGTGCGTCGTAGACATGCAGCAGAGCACCACCTGGGTACCCGTAGATATAGTCGACGCCTTCGTCACGCAAAAAGCGGACGAGCATCTCACCGCCAGATAAAAGCTCCACGTTGTTCACCTCTAAAACGCCAGAATACCGTCCGTTGAAAACCGACGGGTCTTAATAGGTTTACTTCTCAACAGAGCATGAGCGACGGTGGTCGCCGACTACGTCAGCACTGACTGAGCAAGTATTGGGATCGTCCCAAGTGTTGCGGGCTTTTCCCACCCAGCGCGAGGTAACGCGTTGCGGGTGTTACAGGTCGGCGCGGGTGTGCGCCTCATGATCTGCCGAGCGGGCCTGCTTCTGGCAGTCCCGATACAGCGGACTTTGGATTCTTCTGTTTCAGGCCCTTCAAGTCAAGCAATAATTGCGCTTTTTTCCAACTAAGCGCATGAGAACGTAGGAGAAAGGCCTGTGAGGAGGGATAAAACTCGCCTGAATGTCGTCAAGCGGTAGAAATATGCGCAAGACTGCCGGAAAAACCGACAGTCAGGCAATTAACCAGCGTCAGCGATCAGTTGGTCGAACTTTTTCAGCGCATTACGCAAGCCAAGGCTCTCTCGCGGACGGTCGGCATAGACCATCTCGGCCATTTCCAGAATACCGGAAGCATTGGGCAGAGGCAGGTCGTGTTCGAGGATCTGCTTCATGCGTACCAGGAAAATCCATTGCAGCCATTGGTGAAAATCCAATGTGTCGACCGAAAAAGGCTCGACGCTGCTGAGCGCTTCGGCGCTGGGGGGCACTTCATCCCACCAGCCCTGCACGCGCAACTCTCGCTCGATCAATAACAACTGCTCGGCAATCGCCGGGAACCGCCCATCCATCAGAGGCTGACCTTGGCTTTTGCCCGAGCCTGGGCAGCGCCGGCAGCGTCGCCTTGGGCGGCACGCGCGTCACCGATCAACCCCCACAGGCTGGCTTGCAGGTCGGGGCGACCGTTGGCCAGGGTCAAACCACGGCGAGCGAACTGCTCGGCTTGCGGCGCATCACCCTGGGCCAGGCGTACCTGGGCCAGGCGATACAACACTTGTGGTTCGCGAGGGGCAACGCGTTGAGCACGCTCCAGGCTCGACGAAGCGCCATTGAGATCACCACCGGCCTGCTGTTGCTGGGCGGTGGTGAGCAGCGCCAGTACCGGGCCATCCAGTTGTTCGTCAGCCGACAGGCCGCCGGCACTGGACGACGAAGGAATACCGCTCGGCGTCGAAGGCATGGTGTAAGTGCCCTGGTTGACCGGCGCCGTCTGGATCGGCGTGGAATCGATCGGCGCCGAAGTGCCTGGGCCTGGCGTCCAGGGTTCGGCACTGATCGGGGCCGCGGTTGCAGCGCCACTGCCAGGCACCATCACCACCACGCCCGAATCCTGTGGCATTGCCTGAGGCTTGGCCTGTGCCGGACGGTTGGTCACGGTTTGACGAAACCCGCCATTGGCCGAAATCCGGTCGTTATTGGAGACGTTAGTACTCGAATCCACCACCGGAATCGAGCCGCGTTGCACGCTGGAGCAACCGCCGAGCAAAGCCAGAACGGTAATCGCTGGAATCCACAACTTGTTCACTTGAAACCCTCTTTGCTTAATTCATCCAGCCCTTGACCCAATCCATCACCGACTCCGCGTCAGCAGGGGCACTGCCCCCGCATGCGGCACCGGCTGGTGGCTCGCTGCCGCGAATATACGGCATCTGCACCGCACCCGGGCAGTTGGCATCCGAACCCTGGCCCGTGTGCGGATCAATCCAGGCCTGCACGATATTGTCCGGCTGCGGCATGTTGAGTGGCAACGGGTCTGCCTTGCGCATGAAGCTGGTCCAGACCTGCAGCGCACCGGTCGCTCCGGTGAATGGCGTCTTGCCATTGTCGTCACGGCCCAGCCACACCACGGCCAATACGTCCTGGCCAAAACCTGCGAACCAACTGTCGCGCGAATCGTTACTGGTGCCGGTCTTGCCCGCCAGCGTCAGGTTCGACGGCAGCACGCTGTAGACCGAGCGCCCGGTACCTTCACGCATCACGCGCTGCATGGCGTTCTGGATCAGGTATATGGAGCCCGCGTCGAAGCGTTGCTGGATCTGGAACGGGTAGCGCTTGAGCGGTTCGCCCTCGGCGGTCAGCACGCTGCGAATACCGCGCATCGGCGTATTGAAGCCACCGTTGGCCAAGGTCTGGTACATGGTGGCCACTTCCATCGGGCTCATGGCCGCCGCGCCCAGGAGCATCGAGGGGAACGCCGGGAACTCGCGCTCGATACCCAGTCGCGCCAGGGTTTTCAGCACATTCGGCACACCGACTTCCAGCCCCAGGCGCGATGTCGAGATGTTGTAGGAATGCGCCAGCCCCTGATACAGGAACACGGTGCCGTGGGAGCGGCGGTCGAAGTTCTTTGGCGTCCACACCTGGCCATCGGCGCCTTTGATCGACAGCGGGTCATCCGACAGCCAACTGGTCAGTGTGTACTTGCTCGGTTTTTCCAGGGCGGTCAGGTAGACCGCTGGCTTGACCAGCGAGCCAATCGGGCGCACGGCATCCAGCGCGCGGTTGAACCCGGCGAAGCTGGCCTGACGGCTACCGATCATGGCCTGGACCTCGCCGGTTTCCGGGTTGGTCACCACCATCGCGGCTTCTACTTCATCGGAGCCTTTGCGGCCTGTCAGGCGCTTGAAGGTGTCATTGACCGACGCTTCGGCTTTCATCTGCAGGATGGGGTCGAAGCTGGTGAAGATTCGCAGGCCTTCCTCGGTCAAGTCTTCGTCGCGATAGTCCTCGCGCAGTTGGCGTTTGACCAGGTCGATAAAGCCGGGGAATGAGCTATCTGCCAGCTTGCCGCGAGTGGTAACACCCAGCGGCATTTTCTTCGCGGCCGCGACCTGCTCGGCCGTGGCGACGCCCTGCTGTTCCAATACATCGAGTACCAGGTTGCGGCGTTCAAGCGCACGCTCAGGGTTGCGACGCGGGTTGTAATAGGACGGCCCCTTGACCATCCCTACCAGCAGCGCAACCTGGTGCAACTTCAATTCGGACAACGGCTGCCCGAAGAAGAACTGGCTGGCCAGGCCGAAACCGTGCACTGCGCGCTGACCATCCTGGCCGACGAAGACCTCGTTGAGGTACGCCTCGAGAATTTCCTGCTTGCTGTAATGCAACTCCAGCAGCATTGCCATCATGGCTTCGGTGAGCTTGCGGGTGAGGCTGCGCTCGTTGGTCAGGTAGAAGTTCTTCACCAATTGCTGGGTGAGCGTGCTGCCGCCCTGGGTCATCTTGCCGCCGGAAGTATTGACCCACACCGCGCGGGCAATCGACTTCGGCGAAACGCCCCAGTGGCTGTAGAAGTCGCGGTCTTCTACTGCTACCAGGGTTTCCAACAGGTACGGCGGCGCCTGATCGAGCTTGATCAGGATCCGGTCTTCAAGATTCTTCGGGTAGATACCGCCGATCATCAGCGGCTCGAGGCGTACCACTGGCAGCTTGGCGCCGTTGAGCGACGATAACTCAGCCACGTAATCGCCGGAAAAACGCACGCGTACCGGCTGGGCTTTTTCCAGGCCTTCGTAGAACTGGAAGCCGCGGGTGTTCAGGTCGACGGTATTGCCGCTGACGGCCGCCGCGCCCGGGCCGTTGCTCACGGGTTCGCGGCGATAGCCCAGCGCATCGAGTTCGGTGAGGAAGTCCTCCTTGCTCAACTTCTGGCCGGCGAACAATTCCAGCGGGCGTGCGTAAACCTTGGCCGGGATGGTCCAGCGCTTGCCGGAGAACTTCTCCTGGACCACGGCGTCGAGATACACCGCCACGCCGGCGAGCGCCACAAGGCCAACCAGGCCGAGCTTGAGCGCCCAGCCCAGCCACGGGCGCAGGCTGCGCGAAGGAGGTTTTTTACGGGAACGGGGAGATCGGGTTCGAGTCATGGCGGCGGATTATACGCACTTTATTGATGATCAACATGAGCCGGACAGCGGTTTGCACGACCGCCCGTAGCGGCCATAATGCTCGCCATGATTTCTCCCAGACTTTGAAGGATCGCCCGTGAGCCAGTCCCTGATTGCCGCCCTGCAAAACCCGGCGTTGTACCCGCATCCGGTGGAAGCGTTTCAAGTCATTGAAACCCACATTTCCTGGGTGATCCTGACCGGTCCCTATGCTTATAAACTGAAGAAACCGATGAACTTCGGCTTCCTCGATTTCACCGACCTGGAAAAACGCGGTCACTTCTGCAACGAAGAGCTGCGCCTCAACCAGCGCCTGACCGAAGATTTGTATCTTGAAGTGTTGCCAATTACCGGCACTGCCGACGCACCGCAATTGGCGGGCGACGGCCCGGTGATCGAGTACGCGCTGAAAATGCGTCAGTTCCCGCAAAGCCAGATGCTGAGCACCTTGCAAGCCAACGGTGAACTCAGCAGCGCGCACATTGACGAAATGGCCAGGCAGATTGCGCACTTCCACCTCAACGCGCCCAAAGTCGCGCAAGAGCACCCGGCCGGCACTCCGGAAGAAGTGATGGCACCGGTCCGCCAGAACTTCGAACAGATCCGCCCTTTCCTGAGTGACAAGGCCGACCTCATTCAACTGGAAGCCCTGCAAGCCTGGGCGCAAAGCAGCTTCGAACGCCTCAAGCCATTGCTGGAGCAGCGCAAGCTCAACGGTTTTACCCGTGAATGCCATGGTGATATCCACCTGGGTAATGCCACGCTGATCGATGGCCATGTAGTGATCTTCGACTGCATCGAATTCAACGAGCCGTTCCGCTTCACCGACGTGTACGCCGACACCGCGTTCCTGGCGATGGACCTGGAAGACCGTGGCCTCAAATGCCTGGCACGCCGGTTTATCAGCCAGTATCTGGAACTGACCGGCGATTATCAGGGCCTGGAGCTGCTGAATTTCTACAAGGCTTATCGCGCACTGGTGCGGGCGAAAGTTGCCCTGTTCAGCATGCCGAGCGAAGCCGACCCGGTGCAACGCGCCACCACCCTGCGCCAGTACCGTAATTATGCCAATCTGGCGGAAAGCTACAGCACGATTCCGTCGCGCTTCCTGGCCATCACCCACGGGGTTTCGGCTGTGGGCAAAAGCCATGTGGCCATGCGCCTGGTCGAGGCCTTAGGCGCTGTTCGCCTGCGTTCGGACGTGGAGCGAAAGCGCCTGTTTGGCGAGCAGCAGGTCGAAAACACTCCGCAAGCCGGCATTTATAGCGATGATGCCAGCGCTGCGACGTACACACGCCTGAATGAAATAGCCGACACCGTGCTGCGCGCCGGTTTCCCGGTGGTGCTGGATGCTACCTTCCTGAAACGCGAGCAACGTGACGCGGCGGCCCGGGTTGCCGAAGCCACCGGGGCCCCGTTCCTGATTCTGGATTGCAACGCCCCCCAGGCCGTCATCGCCAGTTGGCTGGCACAACGTCAGGCAGATAAAAACGATCCGTCCGACGCAACGTTGGTGGTTATTGAAGAACAAAACGCCAGTCGTGACCCGCTGACCGCTCAAGAGCTGCTGTTGAGTAAACGCGTCGAGACCAATGAAAGCGGGACGCTCGATGCATTGGTCGGGCATATTCGTCAACGCTTGCCCGGCCTGTAAGAAATATTTCTTGGTCGTGTCGTCTACTTTGGCGCACGACCCTGCAATAGTGGCACTATAATGGCGCCATAATTCCAACAGGAGTCGCCGTCATGAGTCAGCCCAAGCTTCTTGATACACCGCTCTATGCGCTCCTGCACAAGGACGACATTCGGGGCTTCAACCAAGAGCGCCCCGAAGGCGGCGTTATCGACATGCGCGGCGGCGACTTCCGAGGGTTGGACCTGCGCGAGCTGAACGCTGCGGGGATCGACTTTACCGACGCCTATTTCCGCTCCGCCGACCTGCGCGGGCTGGATTTGCGCGAGTGTTCACTGGAAGGCGCCAGCCTGGCCCATGCGCAGATTTCCGGTACTTACTTCTCACCCGACCTGACGGCTGACGAGATTCTGATGTCGGTGAATTTCGGTACCCGCCTGCGTTACCGCACCAAATAACCTCAAGACTCCGGCTCCCGGCTGCTTTCAAGCTCGCCGGGCGTTTTCCCGTGCCTGGCATGCAGCGTCATTCTTATAAGCTTTTCAGCCGTTCTCGAGCAAAGAATCACGCTTTTCCTACTGAGCGCTACACTCATTTTCAGGCTTGCCTGGTCACGATACCCACCGCACCATTCGGCCGTCGCAAGGAGGCTCGATGAACGATGAGCTGCAACACCTGAAGAATCTTGGCAAGACGTCGGCGCAGTGGCTGCATGCGGCGGGCATCCACAGCGCGTCCGACCTGCGCCGCCTGGGCGCGGTCGATGCTTACCGAGCCGTGCGAACTCGCGGGTTCCGGGCATCAAAAGTGTTGCTGTATGCGATTGAAGGCGCATTGATGGACGTGCATTGGAATGACATTCCCACGGAGCGCAAAGAGGCGTTGAACCTACAGTTGGAGGCGCTCTCAACGCGCCAGAAGACGTAGATTCGCCGATCAATCCAGTAGTATTTTCAGGATTTTTGAGAAAAGTAGGGGAATGTTGTTGACTCTCAAATGAGAATCGTTATGATTATCACAGCTGGTCGCGAGATCAGCCGATAACTGAAAGACCATTGGTTCGGACTCTCAGATTATCTCCTCATCAGGCTAATCACGGTTATTTGACCCGGCTCTTGCCGGGTCTTTTTTTGCCTGCAAAACGCCGGTTCAACGCGCGATGATCAACGGATGACCACGCTCCGGATGCAACTGCACCAACACATCCAGACCAAATACCGCCTTGAGCGGCTCGGGGCGCAGCACCTGTGCGGGCGTGTCCAGGGCGCGCGGGCATCCGTTCTCCAGTAACAGAATTCGATCACAGTAACGGGCGGCCAGGTTCAGGTCATGCAGGATCACCAATACCGCTGCGCCACGATCGGCAAAGCGCCGGATCGCCTGCAAGGTCGTGTGCTGATGCAACGGATCGAGCATCGATGTCGGCTCATCCAACAGCAGTGTCTGCCCCGCCTCGCCCGGCCATAATTGCGCCAACACACGGGCCAGGTGTACCCGTTGACGCTCCCCGCCCGACAAGGCCAGGTAACTGCGACCACTCAAGTGCCCTACATCTGCCGCCTGCAGTGCCGCGCTGATGATTTCCTCATCGCGTACTCGCCCGGTCTGATGCGGCAAACGTCCCAGCCCTACAACCTCTTCGACACGGAACGCGAAGTCCAGGGTCGAGCTCTGGGGCAGTACCGCCAGGCGCTGTGCTCGTTGCGCGCCGCTCCAATGCTTCAACTCTTGCTGATCCAGCCAGACCTTGCCCTGATCAGGCGTCAACTCGCCGCACAGCGCGCTGAGCAAGGTACTTTTGCCTGCACCATTGGGCCCTAATACACCGAGAACTTCGCCCGGCAGCAGCTCCAGGGTGACATCTGCCAGTACGGTTTTACGCCCGCGGCGGATCTGCAACGCTTCCACTCGCAGCATCAGGCGCGCCCTCGCAGTAATAAATAGAGGAAAAGTGGCGCGCCAATAAACGCGGTGACAATACCGATCGGCAGTTCCGCCGGCGCCAATGCCAAGCGCGCCACCAGATCCGCCAACAGCAACAAACTCGCGCCTGCCAGCACGGAAGCCGGCAATAACACCCGGTGGTCCGGCCCGGCCAGCAACCGCACCAGATGCGGCACCACCAACCCGACAAAACCGATCATGCCCGCCGCTGCCACCGCCGCACCCACGCCCAACGCCGTACAGAACACCAGCTCACGCTTGAGCTTTTCCACATCGATGCCCAGGTGGCTGGCCTCGGACTCACCCAGCAACAGCGCATTCAAGGCTTTCGCCCGGCGCGGCAACCACAGCGCCACGCCCGCGCTCACCAGCAGCAACGGCCATAAACGTGAATAGCTGGCACCATTGAGGCTGCCCAGGTTCCAGAATGTCAGGGTGCGCAAGGTGGCGTCGTCCGCCAGGTAGGTAAACAGCCCCACCGCAGAACCGGCCAGGGCTGTCAGCGCGATGCCGGCGAGCAACATTGTTGCGACGTTGGTCTGGCCATTGCGTCGCCCCAGTCGATACACCAGCGCCGTGACGCCCAGGCCGCCCAGAAACGCGCAAATCGACAAAAGATACGGCGCGAGCGCATCCGGTAGCCCGCCAAACAACGAGCCGCCGACAATGGCCACCGCAGCCCCCAATGCCGCGCCACTGGACACACCCACCAAGCCAGGATCGGCCAGCGGGTTGCGAAACAAGCCCTGCATCGCCACCCCCGACAAGGCGAGCACACCGCCCACGGCCAGGCCCAGTAACGTGCGCGGCAAGCGAATCTGCCCCAGGATCAACTCTGCCTGTTCGAGCCCCTGGGCCTCAATCGGCACTCCGATCATTCGCAGCGCAGCCCTGAGCGTGTCGAACAACGGCAGGCTAACCGGTCCCAGGGCCAGTGAAAGCCAGATCGCCAGCAGACATAACAGCGCCAGCCCGATAAACAGCGTTTTCGGTTTGACCAACCGGGTCATGGGGCGGGTTCAGCCTGGGACGGGTAAAAGCCTGCGGACAACTGCGCCAGGCTCTGCGGCAGGCGTGGCCCAAGCCCGCCCACCAGCAGCGTCGGGTCCAACTCCAGTACCCGGCCGTTCCTGGCCGCTGGCGTGGAAGCGAGGATGGGGTTTTCCTTGAACAACGCGACCCGGGCCGCTTCACCACTGAGCGCCCGATCAGCAACTACCAGCACTTCCGGGCTCAACCCGGCCAGCGACTCCGCCGAGAACGGCTTGTAACCACTGTGAGTCGCCAGATTATGGCCGCCGGCCTGCTGCAGCAGCCAGTCAGCGGCGGTGTCTTTACCGGCGATCAACGGCTTGCCGCCGGCGTGCCCGAGCAACAGCAATACGCCTGGCGCTTTTTGCGTTAAGCGGGCCTTGGTCACCCAGGCTTTCTGTTGATCCAGCGCCTGCTCATATCCGGCAAACAATTCGTTGGCCTTAGCCTCGCTGCCCAACAGTGTGCCCAGGTGCGCCAGGTTGGCTTTCAGGCTGGGTAAGTCCGGCTGTGCCGAGAACATCTCTACCTGCACGCCCGCATTGCGGATCTGCGCCAGCACCGGTGGTGGCCCCATCTCTTCGGTCCCCACCAGCACCTGCGGGCGCAGGCTGAGAATACCCTCGGCCGACAATTGGCGCTGATAACCAATACTGGGCAATGCCTTGAGGGACGCTGGATGCTGGCTGGTGGTGTCCACGCCGACCAGCTTCGGCTCACCTCCCAGTGCCGTCACCCATTCCGATAACGCGCCACCGGCGCTGACCCAGCGTTGCGGCAGGTCCAAGGCTTGGGCCGCGTGGCTGACCAGCAGTCCGGCAACTAGCGCAATAACGCTGGCACTCAGGCGCATAACAGGGTTTCCTTCCAAGGCGGGGCCGCTCAAGCACTCATTGATGTGACAGATAAACCCTGCCCGGCATCGTAGTGAGCACCCGATCAGCTGACGGGCGAAGCGGGCATTTGATAATTGTTTGCATTTGAACGTCAAGGCACTTAAGGATTGAAATGAAGTTTCTCTGCCCCTCCGAGGCCTTGGCGCCCGACAGCAGCCTCGGTTTTGATATCGACGGTTGCAAACTGTTGGCCGTGCGGCGCGCTGGCGTTGCCTACTTCTATGTCAACCGCTGCCCCCATCGCGGCGTCCCACTGGAATGGCAACCGGACAGCTTCCTCGACTCCAGCGCCAGCCTGATTCAATGCGCCACCCATGGCGCGCTGTTCCTGATCGAAAGCGGCGAATGCATTGCCGGCCCGTGCGCAGGCCAAAGCCTCACCGCCCTGCCCGGCCGCGAAGACGCACAAGGCCTGTGGGTGCAACTCTAGTTGCCCAGCAGCACCTTCAACGGCCGTTCGATACAGATTTCTTCAGGCGTGACCCGCACGCCGTACGCCAGCACCTCCACACCCGCTGCCTTGGCCTCACGCAACGCGGCGGCATAACCCGCGTCAATTTCCACCGCTGGGCGCACCGCATCGATCCCCGACAAATTAACGCAGTACAACTGCACCGCCCGCACACCTTCACGCGCCAGGTGGGCCAGCTCCCGCAAGTGCTTGGCACCGCGCTGGGTCACCGCATCAGGGAAAGCCGCCACGGAGGTGCCATCAAAGCCCAAGGTGACACTTTTGACTTCGACAAACGCCGCCCCGTGCGGGTAGTCCAGGCGAAAATCGATCCGGCTTCGCTCCTGACCGTAAGGCACTTCGCGTTTCAACGCGGTAAAGCCGTTGAGCTCAGTGATCAGCCCGGCCCGCAATGCCTCCTCCACCAACTGATTGGCGCGTGCCGTATTGACGCAAGCCAGCCGGCCCTGGGGCGTTTCGGCGATTTCCCAGGTACCGGGCAATTTGCGCCTGGGGTCGGCGGAACGGCTGAACCAGACCTGGCCGCCTTCGACCATGCAGTTGAGCATCGAACCGGTGTTCGGGCAGTGAATGGTGAGCAACTCGCCGGTAACGGTTTCGATATCGGTGAGAAAACGCTTGTAGCGGCGGATCAGCCGCCCTTCTTCGAGGGGAGGATGAAAACGCATCAGCCTTGCCAACTCCGCAAGCCACGGGTAATCCGCTCCACCGCCTCTTGTAGCCGATCAAGGTTTTGCGTGTAGGCAAAACGCACGTGATGACCCGCCTGATAACGGCCGAAATCCAGCCCGGGGGTAAAGGCCACATATTCGGTTTCCAGGAAATGGCGGCAGAACGCGAAGGCATCTCCACCAAACGCGCTGATATCGGCATAGAGATAGAACGCGCCTTCGGGCTCTACGGCGATACCGAATCCCAACTCGCGCAGGGCCGGCAGCAGGAAGTCACGGCGCCGGCCAAACTCGGCACGGCGCTCCTCCAGAATGCCCAGGGTTTGCGGGGTGAAACAGGCCAGGGCCGCATGCTGGGCCATGCTCGGCGCGCTGATGTAGAGGTTTTGCGCCAACTTCTCTAATTCGCCCACCGCCGCCGGTGGCGCCACCAGCCAGCCCAGGCGCCAGCCGGTCATGCCGAAATACTTGGAAAAACTATTCAGGACGAAGGCATCGTCGTCGACTTCCAGCACGCTCGCGGCGTCGGTGCCGTAGGTGAGCCCGTGATAGATCTCATCCACCACCAGATGGCCGTCGCGCGCCTTGATGGCGTTGGACAGGTCGGCCAATTCGTCCCGCGTCAGAAGCGTCCCGGTCGGGTTGGCCGGGGAGGCAACCAGTGCGCCGACGCTGTCCTGGTTCCAGTGTTGCGCCACCAGGTCGGCGGTCAATTGGTAGCGCACTTGCGGGCCGACCGGCACCAACTGCGCCGCGCCCTCGATCAAGCGCAGGAAATGCCGGTTGCAGGGGTAGCCCGGATCCGCCAGCAGCCAGTGCTTGCCCGGATCCACCAGCAGGCTGGTGGCCAGTAACAACGCGCCGGAGCCACCGGGCGTGATCAGAATGCGCTGCGGATCTATGCTCAACCCGTAGCGCTGCTGGTAGAAACCGCTGATCGCCTCGCGCAATTCGGGCAGCCCACGGGCGGCGGTGTAGCGGGTCTTGCCGTTGGCCAGCGCGGCCTGGCCAGCCTGGATGATCGGTTCGGCGGTGGTGAAATCCGGCTCGCCGATTTCCAGATGGATCACGTCGTGGCCGGCTGACTGCAGCTCATTGGCGCGCGCCAGCAATGCCATGACATGAAAAGGTTCGATGGCGCGACTACGCGCACTGTAGGGCTGAGCCATTAGCCTTCCTAGACGGTGAGGACAAAATCAGGATTCTACCGAACCCTCGCGATAAAACATGTTCTATTGCCTGCCCGGCCGACTTCACGGCCAGGCAAGCGCCGGCAAAACGACTAAAATCAACATTCGAGACGAGACATACCCAGCCACGACGGGCCGCTGCAGTTTGCATCCCCCGACGCGACAACCGGGAGTGGCGCACCCCGAATCTATCTGGTAAGTTCGCCCGCTTGCAGCCGCAGGGCCGGCAGGTGTCGGTGACGTTGCAATCCTGCGCAATGGATTAGAAGAGTGAGAGGCGGTCTATTCATGTCCACCCAAGCAAAGCAACAGCAGACTCAAGGCCTCGGCGGCTTCGAACCCTATGTGGAAAAAAAGGGCGAGGAGTACATGGGCGAGCCCATGCGCGAGCACTTCACCAAAATCCTGAACAAGTGGAAACAGGATTTGATGCAGGAAGTCGACCGCACGGTTGACCATATGAAGGACGAAGCAGCCAACTTCCCTGACCCGGCCGACCGTGCCAGCCAGGAAGAGGAGTTCGCCCTCGAACTGCGCGCCCGCGACCGC
The DNA here is from genome assembly GCF_003852375.1 of Pseudomonas sp. R4-34-07. Taxonomy (NCBI): domain Bacteria; kingdom Pseudomonadati; phylum Pseudomonadota; class Gammaproteobacteria; order Pseudomonadales; family Pseudomonadaceae; genus Pseudomonas; species Pseudomonas sp. R4-34-07. The sequence continues at coordinate 4,983,086 of NZ_CP027760.1, forward strand.
GAGCGCAAGTTGATCAAGAAGATCGACAAGACCCTGCAACTGATCAAAGACGAAGAATACGGCTGGTGCGAATCCTGCGGCGTCGAGATCGGTATTCGTCGCCTGGAAGCCCGCCCGACCGCGGACCTCTGTGTAGACTGCAAGACCTTGGCCGAAATCAAGGAAAAACAGGTCGGCAAGTAATGCTTGTCGGGCTGAACGAATGGGGCGTGCGAACGCCCCATTTTTGTTGCTGGCGTTTACCGATTTTCCAGTAGTATCCGGCTCATGACTGCCTCTACCTATATCGGGCGCTTCGCCCCCACGCCCAGCGGCCATCTGCACTTCGGCTCCCTGGTCGCCGCCCTCGCCTCCTACCTCGATGCCCGCGCCAATCAAGGCCGCTGGCTGATGCGCATGGAAGACCTCGACCCACCCCGTGAAGAACCCGGCGCCCAGGCGGCAATCCTGCATGCCCTGGAAAGCTACGGTTTTGAATGGGATGGCGAACTGGTTCGGCAAAGCGAGCGACACGACGCCTACGCCAAGGTATTGAACGACTTGTTCAACCACGGCCTGGCGTACGCCTGCACCTGCTCGCGCAAACAGCTGGAATCCTACAACGGGATTTACCCCGGGCTTTGCCGCAATGCCGGCCACGACCAGCAAGATGCGGCTATCCGTCTGCGCGTGCCCGAGCTTGAATACCATTTTACCGACCGCGTACAGGGCGAATTCCGACAGCACCTGGGGCGCGATGCAGGCGACTTCATCATCCGCCGCCGCGACGGCCTGTACGCCTATCAATTGGCCGTGGTCCTGGATGACGCCTGGCAAGGCGTTACCGACATCGTGCGCGGCGCCGACCTGCTCGATTCCACCCCACGCCAGCTTTACCTCCAGGAGTTACTCGGACTGAGGCAGCCGCGTTATCTGCATGTGCCGCTGATCGTCCAGCCGGACGGTTACAAACTGGGCAAGTCGTACCGTTCGCCACCGCTGACCGCAGACCAGGCCACGCCATTGTTACTCAGAGCGCTGCGCGCCCTTGGCCAGCCGGCCGGTGACGAGCTGCTTGACGCAAGCCCCAGGGAACTGCTGGATTGGGGCATTCGGCAGTGGGATGCCACACGGATCCCGCGCACACTCACCCTGGCCGAAGCGCAATTGAACTGAAGGCGCTTGCAGCTTGCCAGCCATCCGTTACCATCGCCGCAATTCTTCAATCAGAGGCCAACATGTACATCTATCGATTGGTCCTGCTGCTGGTCGTCGGGATCTACCTGTTTTCCCCCGCCATCATGGACTGGTGGATCGATGCCACGGGCGCCTGGTACCGTCCTTATCTGCTCTGGCTGATCCTGATCGTCGTGACCTTCATCCTGCAGAGCCAAAAAGATGCCGATGAGCTTTAGCCTCACCCAGATGCTGCTGATCAGCGCCGCCTACCTGGCGGCGTTGTTCGGCGTCGCCTGGATCAGTGAGCGTGGAATGATTCCGCGGGCGATCATTCGCCATCCCTTGACCTACACCTTGTCCCTGGGCGTATACGCCAGCGCTTGGGCGTTCTACGGTACGGTGGGCCTGGCCTATCAATACGGCTACGGTTTCCTCTCCAGCTACCTGGGGGTGTCCGGTGCGTTCCTGCTGGCGCCGGTGCTGCTGTACCCGATTTTGAAAATCACCCGCACCTATCAGTTGTCCTCCCTGGCGGACCTGTTTGCCTTTCGTTTTCGCAGCACCTGGGCCGGCGCACTCACCACGATTTTCATGTTGATCGGCGTGCTGCCGTTGCTCGCCCTGCAGATCCAGGCAGTGGCCGACTCGATCAGCATCCTCACCCGCGAGCCGGTGCAACATCGCGTTGCCCTGGCCTTCTGCGCATTGATCAGCCTGTTCACCATTTTCTTTGGCTCACGCCATATCGCCACCCGCGAAAAACACCAGGGCCTGGTGTTTGCGATTGCCTTTGAGTCGGTCATCAAGCTGGTCGCCATCGGCGGTGTCGGCCTTTATGCGCTCTACGGCGTGTTCGACGGCCCGCAACAGCTGGAATTGTGGCTGCTGCAAAACCAGACCGCCCTCGCCGCCTTGCACACGCCCCTGCAGGAAGGCCCCTGGCGCACGCTGCTGCTGGTGTTCTTCGCCTCGGCCATCGTGATGCCGCACATGTACCACATGACCTTCACCGAAAACCTCAACCCGCGCTCATTGGTCAGCGCCAGCTGGGGTTTACCACTGTTCCTGCTGTTGATGAGCCTGGCGGTGCCGCTGATTCTGTGGGCCGGCCTGAAACTGGGGGCCACCACCAACCCTGAGTATTTCACCCTCGGCATCGGCATCGCCGCCAACAGCCCGGCCCTGGCGCTGTTGGCGTATGTGGGCGGTTTGTCGGCGGCCAGTGGCTTGATCATTGTCACCACGCTGGCACTCTCCGGGATGGCGCTCAACCACCTGGTGCTGCCGCTGTACCAACCACCGGCCGAAGGCAACATCTACCGCTGGTTGAAATGGACGCGCCGCGCGCTGATCGTCGCGATCATCATGGCCGGCTATGCCTTTTACCTGCTGCTGGGCGCCGGGCAGGACCTGGCCAACCTCGGCATCGTGGCCTTTGTCGCCACCTTGCAGTTCCTGCCGGGCGTACTCTCGGTGCTGTACTGGCCGACCGCCAATCGCCGTGGCTTTATCGCCGGGTTGCTGGCGGGCATCCTGGTGTGGCTGGTGACCATGCTGCTACCGCTGGTCGGCAACCTGCAGGGTTTCTATATACCGTTGCTGAACATGATTTACGTGCTGGATGATACCAGCTGGCACATGGCCGCAATCGCTTCGCTGGCCGCCAACGTCCTGATGTTCACCCTGATCTCGCTGTTCACCAACGCCAGCCCCGAAGAAACCAGCGCCGCCGAAGCCTGCGCAGTAGACAACGTGCGTCGCCCGCAACGCCGCGAGCTGCATGCGGCCTCGCCTCAGGAATTCGCCACGCAACTGGCCAAGCCGCTCGGCGCCAAGGCCGCGCAAAAGGAAGTCGAACAGGCCTTGCGCGATCTGTACCTGCCATTCGATGAGCGCCGTCCCTATGCGCTGCGGCGCTTGCGCGACCGTATCGAAGCCAACTTGTCCGGGCTGATGGGCCCCAGCGTGTCCCAGGACATGGTGGAAACTTTTCTGCCCTACAAGGCCGGTGGCGAAAACTACGTGACCGAAGACATCCATTTCATCGAAAGCCGGCTGGAGGACTATCACTCACGCCTCACCGGCCTCGCCGCCGAGCTTGATGCCCTGCGCCGTTACCACCGCCAGACCCTGCAGGAACTGCCGATGGGCGTGTGTTCCCTGGCCAAGGACCAGGAAATCCTGATGTGGAACAAGGCTATGGAAGAGCTTACCGGCATCGCCGCGCAACGCGTGGTCGGCTCTCGCCTCAATACCCTCGGCGACCCCTGGAAAGAATTGTTGCAAGGTTTTATCAACCTGCCCGACGAGCATTTGCACAAGCAGCACCTGGCCCTCGACGGCCAGACTCGTTGGCTCAACCTGCACAAGGCCGCCATTGACGAGCCCCTGGCCCCAGGCAACAGCGGCCTGGTGTTGCTGGTGGAAGACCTTACCGACACCCAGATGCTCGAAGACAAGCTGGTGCACTCCGAGCGCCTGGCCAGTATTGGTCGCCTGGCCGCCGGTGTGGCGCATGAGATCGGCAACCCGATCACAGGTATCGCCTGCCTGGCGCAGAACCTGCGGGAAGAGCGCGAGGAAGACGGTGAAATCACCGAGATCAGCGGGCAGATCCTCGAGCAGACCAAGCGCGTGTCGCGCATCGTGCAGTCGCTGATGAGCTTCGCCCACTCCGGCGCCCATCAGAATCAGGACGAAGCGGTGTGCCTGGCCAAAGTGGCGCAGGACGCCATTGGGCTGCTGGCCTTGAACCGGCGCAATTTCGAAGTACAGTTCTTTAACCTGTGCGATCCGGACCACTGGGTCGATGGCGACTCACAACGCCTGGCCCAGGTCCTGATCAACTTGCTGTCCAACGCCCGCGATGCGTCCCCGCCGCACAGCGCGGTACGCGTCAAGAGCGAGGCTTTCGAGCACACGGTCGACCTGATCGTGGAAGATGAAGGCAGCGGCATTCCACAGAACATCATGGACCGATTGTTCGAACCCTTCTTCACCACCAAGGACCCAGGTGAAGGTACCGGTCTGGGCCTTGCACTGGTCTATTCCATCGTTGAAGAGCATTATGGACAAATCACCATCGACAGCCCGGCTGACACCGAAAGCCAACGCGGCACCCGTATCCGGGTGACCTTGCCGCGTCATGTCGAAGCGACGTCCGCTGTGAACTGAGACCGTCGAGAGAATTGAATCAATGCCGCACATTTTGATCGTCGAAGACGAAACCATTATCCGCTCTGCCTTGCGTCGCCTGCTTGAACGTAATCAGTACCAGGTCAGCGAAGCCGGCTCGGTGCAGGAAGCCCAGGAGCGGTTCAGCATTCCCACGTTCGACCTGATCGTCAGCGACCTGCGCTTGCCGGGCGCTCCGGGCACCGAATTGATCAAGCTGGGCCAGGGCACTCCGGTGCTGATCATGACCAGCTACGCCAGCCTGCGCTCGGCGGTGGACTCGATGAAGATGGGCGCGGTGGACTACATCGCCAAGCCTTTCGACCATGACGAGATGCTGCAGGCTGTGGCGCGCATCCTGCGTGACCGCCAGTCGGCCAGCAGTGCGCCAGCCGAACCGCGTCCGGCAGGAAAAGCAGCCGACAAACCGGGCGTCGATAACAGTAACGGCGAAATCGGCATCATTGGCTCCTGCCCGCCGATGCAGGACCTGTACAGCAAGATCCGCAAAGTGGCGCCGACCGACTCCAATGTATTGATCCAGGGTGAGTCGGGCACCGGCAAGGAACTGGTGGCCCGCGCGCTGCATAACCTGTCCAGGCGCGCCAAGGCCCCGATGATCTCGGTGAACTGCGCGGCGATCCCCGAATCCCTGATCGAGTCGGAATTGTTTGGCCACGAAAAAGGCGCGTTCACCGGTGCCAGCGCCGGGCGTGCGGGCTTGGTCGAAGCCGCCGACGGCGGCACGCTGTTCCTCGACGAAATCGGCGAGCTGCCCCTGGAGGCCCAGGCGCGCTTGTTGCGGGTGCTGCAGGAAGGCGAAATTCGCCGGGTCGGTTCGGTGCAATCGCAAAAGGTCGATGTACGCCTGATCGCAGCGACGCACCGTGACCTCAAGAGCCTGGCCAAGATCGGCCAGTTCCGTGAAGACCTGTATTACCGCCTGCATGTGATTGCGCTCAAGCTGCCGCCACTGCGCGAGCGTGGCGCCGATGTCAACGAGATCGCCAGCGCGTTCCTGCTGCGCCAGAGCGCGCGCATCAACCGTACCGATCTGAAGTTTGCGCCGGACGCAGAGCAGGCGATCCGGCATTACGCATGGCCGGGCAACGTGCGCGAACTGGAGAACGCCGTCGAGCGCGCGGTCATCCTGTCGGAAAGCCCGGAAATATCCGCCGAGCTGTTGGGCATTGATATCGAGCTCAGCGATCTGGACGACGACGACTTCATCGGCTTGGCGCCACAACAGGGCGCAGGTAGCGCGACCAGCCATGAGCCGACGGAAGATTTGTCCCTGGAAGACTACTTCCAGCATTTCGTCCTCGAGCACCAGGACCACATGACCGAAACCGAACTGGCCCGCAAGCTCGGCGTAAGCCGCAAGTGCCTGTGGGAACGTCGCCAACGCCTGGGCATTCCACGGCGCAAGACCGGTGTTCCCAGCGAGAGCTGAGGTAACACCTGCTAATGTGAAAAAACTGTTACCGCAGATATGTCGCGTAACAAAAGCCGGGGCTTACGGTAACGGAGCCCCGGCTTTTTTTCGCCCGTTAAAACCCTGAAACCGCCTCAACCCCCTGCTTTTGCTGGGCGGCGCAAAAGTTGGCACGCACCCTGCTATATGCTTAGTACAAAAACAATAACAAGCTTTGTACCAGACAATAAAAATAAGACGAATCGACTCACGCATAACAAAAACAACACGGCGGAGGCGCAGCTAACTGATTCTTTTGGAGAGGCGTTGCATTTGGGGCTTGCCCCGCAACCAGGCCGAGAACAACAAAAACTGCCCTAAGGCAGAGCCTGAACTGGTTGGATCGTAGATCAGCAACACAGCGACCAAAGCAATCCGTTTGCTCTTGGCTCCCGATTGGGAGTGCCATGAAGGTGAAGCTTCATGGCGAGGGCGATCAACAAAAACAAGAAGCCCGACACCATAATAAAAATAGAGCACGCAACTACTTCTGGGGGAGCTTCGGCTCCCCTTGTAGTTTCCGACAGTTAGCCCCTGGATTTGCCTTTTAAACGCTTATGGCGCAACGCCTGCAGCTTGTTCCTACACCATCCCCTGACTAAATGCTAGAATCCCGGCCCATCATGCGGTCATTCTTCGTTATGGCCGAACATTCCTTCAAACAGTGCATCCCATGCTGAAGAAGTTGTTCCAGTCATTCCGTTCTCCCTTGCGTCGTACGCAACACATTCGCAGCACGCCTGAAGTGCTTAACAGCAATCAGCATTCATTGCAGCGCGCTCAATTCAGCCGCTATGCGGTGAACATCGTCGAACGTTTGCAGAACGCCGGTTACCAGGCCTACCTGGTGGGCGGCTGCGTACGTGACATGCTGCTCAATATCACGCCGAAAGATTTCGACGTTGCCACCAGCGCCACGCCTGAACAGGTGCGTGCCGAATTTCGCAATGCGCGGATCATCGGGCGCCGCTTCAAGCTGGTGCATATCCACTTCGGTCGCGAAATCATCGAGGTCGCGACGTTCCGCGCCGGCCACCCGCAAAACGATGAAGAGGAAGACACCAATCAGTCTTCCCGCAACGAGAGCGGGCGCATCCTGCGCGACAACGTCTACGGCACCCTGGAAGAAGACGCGCAACGCCGCGACTTCACCATCAATGCCCTGTATTACGATCCTGTCAGCGAGCGGATCCTCGATTACGCCAATGGCGTACACGATATCCGCAACAACTTGATCCGACTGATCGGCGACCCGACACAGCGCTACCAGGAAGACCCGGTGCGCATGCTGCGCGCCGTGCGGTTCGCCGCCAAGCTCAACTTCGGTATCGAGAAACACACGGCCGCACCGATTCGCGAACTGGCACCGATGCTGCGGGAAATCCCGTCGGCACGCCTGTTTGAAGAAGTGCTCAAGCTGTTCCTTTCGGGCTATGCCGCCGACACCTTTGAAATGCTCGTCGACCTGCAGTTGTTCGATCCACTGTTCCCGGCCAGCGCCGAGGCGTTGGAGCACAACCCGACGTACACCCACACACTGATCAGCGAAGCGTTGATCAACACTGACCTGCGCATCAAGCAGAACAAGCCGGTGACCCCGGCGTTCCTGTTTGCCGCCCTGTTGTGGCCGGCCCTGCCCAAACGCGTACTGCGCTTGCAGGACCGTGGCATGCCGCCGATCCCTGCCATGCAGGAAGCCGCCCACGAACTGATCACCGAACAGTGCCAGCGCATCGCCATTCCGAAACGCTTCACCCTGCCGATCCGCGAAATCTGGGACATGCAGGAGCGCCTGCCGCGCCGCAGTGGCAAACGCGCCGACCTGTTGCTGGACAACCCGCGCTTTCGCGCAGGCTACGACTTCCTGTTGCTGCGCGAAAGCGCCGGCGAGCAGACCGACGGCCTGGGTGAATGGTGGACCGACTATCAGGATGCCAATGACAGCCAACGCCGCGAGATGATTCGTGAGCTCGGCAGCAAAGGCGATAGCGTCGGCGAAGGGCCGAAAAAGCGCCGCCGCAGCTCCAGCAAGCGCAAACGCAGCGCCGCCGATGCCTCGGGCGCAACCGGCGAATAATCGTGGAACGTATCTACATCGGCATGGGCAGCAACCTGGCGGCCCCGCAGCAGCAACTGCGCGACGCTATCGAAGCCCTGGCGCACTTGCCCGGCACGGCCCTCGTCGATGTATCCGCCTTTTATCAAAGCGACTCCCTGCTGCCAGGCCAACCGCGCTACACCAACGCGGTGGCGGCCGTGGACAGCAACCTCACGCCGCTGGGCCTGCTCGACGCACTGCAAACCATCGAAAACCACCAGGGCCGCGAGCGCACTGAGCGTTGGGGCCCACGCACCCTGGACCTGGATATCCTGCTATTCGGTGATCGCCTGATTGATGAGCCGCGCCTCAAAGTGCCGCATTACCAGATGCACCTGCGGGCGTTCGTGCTTTATCCATTGGCTGAGCTGGTGCCTGCCGACTTTCAGTTGCCCGAGGGCCAAACGCTGGGTGAACTGCTGACAGCTTGCCCATTCGTCGGCCTGGAACGCTTGCCTCTGTAGGAGCGAGCTTGCTCGCGAAAATCGTCAACGATCACGCGCTCAGCCTGATTGAGCGCGGTGCCCTTGGATTCTTCGCGAGCAAGCTCGCTCCTACGATCGCGTCAGTAACAGCGGTAACACCGCCATCGTAACAAGGCGGTAACACATCCAATTGACTTCCCGTGTCCTCCTCACGACTATAGGCGTCCCGCCGCCGCCAACCCGGCGCTGAAGGGCGCAATCCAGGCCATATAAGCACTGCTATCAAGACGGTGCGCCTGTATAAACGAAGACTCACGCGCGTTACTCGCTGTTTCCAAGCGCCTGAACGAGGACCCTTTTCATGCCAGACATTACCCTGACCACCTTGCAGAGCCTCAAGCTCAAGGGTGAAAAAATCACCATGCTGACCTGCTACGACGCGACCTTCGCCCACGCCTGTTGCCAGGCCGGGGTCGAGGTGTTGCTGGTAGGCGACTCCCTGGGCATGGTTCTGCAAGGGAATGACAGCACGCTCCCCGTCACCACCGATGAACTCGCGTACCACACCGCCAGCGTCAAGCGTGGCAATGACGGTGCGTTCATCATCGCCGACCTGCCATTCATGGGGTATGCCACGCTCGAACAGACCTTCCAGAACGCCGGCAAACTGATGCAGGCGGGTGCGCACATGATCAAGGTCGAAGGTGCCGTATGGCTCGCCGAGTCGATCCGGCTGCTGGCTGAGCGCGGCGTGCCGGTGTGCGCGCACATGGGCCTGACGCCGCAGTCGGTCAACCTCCTGGGTGGCTATAAGGTCCAGGGCCGCAATGAAGCCCAGGCACGCCAGATGCGCGCCGATGCCATCGCCCTGGAACAAGCCGGCGTCGCGATGATTCTGCTGGAGTGCGTACCCAGTGAACTGGCCGCCGAAATCACCCAGGCGGTCAAAGTACCGGTGATCGGCATCGGGGCTGGCTCCGCCACCGACGGCCAAGTGCTGGTGCTGCACGACATGCTCGGCCTGTCGATCAGCGGCCACGTGCCCAAGTTCGTGAAAAACTTCATGGCCGGCCAGCCCAGCATTCACGCCGCACTGAGCGCTTATGTCAGCGAAGTCAAGGCCGTGACCTTCCCTGGCGCCGAACACGGATTCTCTGCATGAACACCGTTAAAACCCTGCGCGAACTGCGCGCCGCCGTGACCCACGCGCGCAACGCCGGCAAGCGCATCGGCTTCGTGCCGACCATGGGCAACCTGCACAGTGGCCACGCGACCCTGGTGAGCAAGGCTGCGCAGCAATCGGATTTCGTGGTGACGAGCATTTTCGTCAACCCGCTGCAATTCGGCGCCGGCGAAGACCTGGACAAATATCCGCGCACCCTCGCCGCCGATCAGGAACGGCTGCTGCAAGCCGGTTGCAACCTGCTGTTCGCGCCAACGGTGGAGGAAATGTACCCCAGCGGCATGACCGGCCAGACCCGCGTCAGCGTGCCCCAACTGTCCGAAGGCCTGTGTGGGGCCAGCCGTCCAGGGCATTTCGAAGGCGTCGCCACGGTGGTCAGCAAGCTATTCAACATGGTGCAGCCGGATATGGCCGTATTTGGTCAGAAGGACTATCAGCAACTGGCGGTGATCCGCGCCATGGTGCACGACCTGAACATGCCGATCCAGATCATCGGCGAGCCGACCGTCCGCGCAGCCGATGGCCTGGCGCTGTCATCGCGCAATGGCTACCTCACCGAAGAGCAACGCGCGATTGCACCGGTGCTGTACCGCAGCCTCAGCCAGATTGCCGCCGCCATCAAAAGCGGTGAGCGTGATTTCGCCAGGCTGCGCGCCGAGCACACCCAGCAGATCGAAGCCGCTGGTTTGCGCATGGACTACCTGGAAGTGCGCCAAGGCATACACTTGAGGCCAGCCAAGCCTGAGGATCGGGACATTGTGATTCTGGTGGCGGCCTATCTGGGCGCGACTCGCCTGATCGACAACCTGCATCTGACCCTCGACTGACCCCTGTCAACACCCCGCGATTGCCCTAAACGCTGCGCCGGTATAAAAAAGTACCGGCTACAGCGCAGACAAAGCCAAGACATATCGACACGCTAGGTTTAATGTAATCGCCCTGCGCGTATGGTTAGCGCTGTCCGGAAAAAACCGTGGCCAGTTAAAAGACTGGACGTTCCGGATTTTGAAGTGTCCTAAAAGGCAGTCCCTGTAATAAAAAGGAAACCCGCAGCGATGGCGTACTACCGCACCCCTCATGACGTTACCGCGCTGCCCGCCTGGCAGGCGCTCAATCAACATCGCCAAGCCATGCAGGATTTCAGCATGCGCGAGGCCTTCAATGCCGACCCCCAGCGTTTTTCAGAATTTACCCTGAGCAGCTGCGGGCTTTTCCTCGATTACTCGAAAAACCTGATCACCCGCGAAACCCGCGACCTGCTGGTGGGCCTGGCCAACGAAGTCGGCCTCAAAGACGCGATCGACTCGCTGTATGCCGGCGAGCCGGTCAACTCCTCCGAAGGCCGCCCAGCGTTGCATACCGCCCTGCGCCGCCCGGTAGGCGACAAGTTGTCGGTCAACGGCGTGAACATCATGCCGGACGTGCACAAAGTGCTGAACCAGATCACTGACCTGGTCGGCCGCATCCACGATGGCCTGTGGCGTGGCTACACCGAGAAGCCGATCACGGACGTGGTGAATATCGGCATCGGTGGTTCGTTCCTCGGCCCGGAGCTGGTCTCCGAAGCGCTGCTGTCCTACGCCCACAAAGGCGTGCGCTGTCATTACCTGGCGAACATCGACGGCAGCGAGTTTCACGAGCTGACCATGAAGCTGCGCGCCGAGACCACGCTGTTTATCGTCTCGTCCAAATCCTTCAATACCCTCGAAACCCTGAAGAATGCCCAGGCCGCCCGCGCCTGGTACTTGGCGCAGGGCGGCTCGGAAGCGGAGCTGTACCGCCACTTCATCGCCGTGTCGAGCAACAACGCAGCGGCCGTGGCGTTCGGTATCCGCGAGGAAAACATCTTCCCGATGTGGGACTGGGTCGGCGGTCGTTACTCGCTGTGGTCCGCGATCGGCTTGCCCATTGCCCTGGCGATCGGCATGTCCAACTTCAAGGAACTGCTGTCCGGTGCCTACACCATGGACCAGCATTTCCAGAACGCGCCGTTCGAAGACAACATGCCGGTGCTGCTGGGCTTGCTGGGCGTGTGGTACGGCAATTTCTGGGGTTCGCAGAGCCATGCGATCCTGCCGTACGACCATTACCTGCGTAACATCACCAAGCATTTGCAGCAGTTGGACATGGAATCCAACGGCAAGAGCGTGCGCCAGGACGGCACACCGGTCGCCACCGATACCGGCCCGGTCATCTGGGGCGGCGTGGGCTGCAACGGGCAACATGCTTATCACCAGTTGCTGCACCAAGGCACCCAACTGATCCCGGCCGACTTCATCGTACCGATCGTGAGTTTCAACCCGGTCTCCGACCACCATCAGTGGCTGTACGCCAACTGCCTGTCCCAAAGCCAGGCATTGATGCTTGGCAAGACCCGCGCCGAAGCCGAAGCCGAGTTGCGCGAAAAAGGCATCCCCGAAGCTGAAGTGCAGAAACTGGCGCCGCACAAGGTGATCCCGGGCAACCGCCCGAGCAACACCATCGTGGTTGAACGCATCAGCCCACGTCGCCTCGGCGCGCTGGTTGCCATGTACGAGCACAAAGTGTTCGTCCAGAGCGTGATCTGGGGCATCAACGCTTTCGACCAATGGGGTGTCGAGCTGGGCAAGGAACTGGGCAAAGGCGTCTACAACCGCCTGACCGGCGCCGAAGAAACCTCGGCCGAGGATGCTTCGACCCAGGGCCTGATCAACTACTTCCGCGGCCGTCACCGCGGCTGATCCGGCGACTTCAAGGCCAATGTCCGTTTGGACGTTGGCCTTGAACCCTCTCTCCTCAGGGTGCATCTTTATGACTTGTCGCAAAACAAGAATAAGGAGCGCTCATGTTCGATATCAGCCAATTCCCCCGCGCCGATGCCGTCCGTCGGGCTGCGCAACTCAGTCAAGAGGACTATCAGCGCCTCTATCGCCAATCCATCGAACAGCCGGACACCTTCTGGGCCGACCAGGCCAAGAGCTTTCTCGATTGGATGGCGCCATGGCACACCGTTCATAGCGCCGACATCAGCACCGGTGCTGCGCAATGGTTTGCCGGTGGTCAACTGAACGTCAGCTACAACTGCATCGACCGTCATTTGCCACAGCGTGCCGATCAGCCGGCCTTCATCTGGGAAGGCGATGATCCGACACAATCGTCCACCATCACTTACCGCGAACTTCATCAACACGTCAGCCGCCTGGCCAACGTGCTGAAGAGCCGTGGCGTAAGCAAAGGCGACCGGGTGTGCATTTATATGCCAATGATCCCGGAAGCGGCCTACGCCATGTTGGCCTGCACACGCATTGGCGCGGTGCATTCGGTTGTATTTGGCGGGTTCTCACCGGACGCCCTGCGCGACCGCATACTGGATGCCGACTGTCGCACGGTCATCACCGCCGATGAAGGCGTACGCGGCGGCAAACCGGTCGCGCTGAAACACAACGTGGATAAAGCACTGGCCAGTTGCCCGAACGTCAGCACCGTCCTGGTGGTCCAGCGCACCGGCGCAAACGTGGACTGGAACGAAGGCCGCGACCTCAAGTACCAACAGGCCGTGGAGGCCGCGAGCGACGATTGCCCGCCCGAGCCGATGGACGCCGAGGCCCCGCTGTTTATCCTCTATACCTCCGGTAGCACAGGCAAACCCAAGGGCGTCTTGCACAGCACCGGCGGCTATCTGCTGCAAGTGGCGATGACCTTCAAGTACGTACTGGACTACCGCGAGGGCGAAGTGTTCTGGTGCACCGCCGACGTGGGCTGGGTTACCGGCCACAGCTACATCGTCTATGGCCCCCTGGCCAATGGCGCTACGTCGTTGATGTTCGAAGGTGTGCCAAGCTACCCGGACAGCTCGCGCTTCTGGCAGGTCATCGACAAACACCAGGTGAACATCTTCTACACCGCGCCGACCGCATTGCGCGCCCTGATGCGTGAAGGCCACGGCCCGCTGCAAAGCACTTCCCGCGCCAGCTTACGCCTGCTGGGCAGCGTCGGTGAGCCGATCAACCCGGAAGCCTGGGACTGGTACTTCAACGCCGTCGGCGAGCAGCGCTGCCCGATTGTCGATACCTGGTGGCAGACCGAAACCGGCGGCATCATGCTCAGCCCGCTGGCCAGCGCCCAGCTTATCAAGCCAGGTTGTGCCACCCAGCCGATGTTCGGCGTACAGCCGGTGTTGCTGGATGAGCAAGGCAAGGAAATCAGCGGTGCCGGCAGCGGCGTACTCGCAATCAAAGCCAGCTGGCCGGGGCAGATTCGCAGCGTCTATGGCGATCCGCAGCGCATGCTCGACACCTACTTCAAACCCTACCCCGGTTACTACTTCACCGGCGACGGCGCGCGGCGCGATGAGCAGGGCGATTACTGGATCACCGGGAGAATCGACGATGTTATCAACGTATCAGGCCATCGCATCGGGACCGCCGAAGTCGAAAGCGCCCTGGTGCTGCATGACCTGGTCGCCGAGGCCGCGGTGGTCGGCTACCCCCACGACGTCAAAGGCCAGGGCATTTATGCGTTCGTCACCCCAATGAATGGCGTCGAACCCAGCGATGCGCTGAAAAAGCACCTGCTGGAGTTGGTCAGCAAGGAAATCGGCAGCTTCGCCAAGCCGGAATTGATCCAATGGGCGCCCGCCCTGCCGAAAACTCGCTCCGGCAAGATCATGCGCAGGATTTTGCGCAAGATTGCCTGCAACGAGCTGGACAGCCTGGGCGATACCTCGACGCTGGCCGACCCGAGCGTTGTGGATGGCCTGATCGACAAACGCCTGAACCGATAGCCTCGAAATAACCCCCGGCCTGTTCAGGCCGGGGCTGTTAAACTGCGTGCCCCCTTTGTACTCATTTACCCGCAAGCAAGGCGCGCTCCATGACTCCCTTGAACCAGGCGCTGCGCGCCGCTCTCGATCATCGCCAAGACCTGATCAGTGAACTGCATGCCCAAGGCACCGATTGCTACCGTTTGTTCCACGGCAGCCAGGAAGGCGCCGGCGGCCTGACAATCGACCGCTACGGTCCGCAATTGTTGGTGCAGAGCTTTCACCAATCCCTGCAAAGCGCTGAGCTGTTGGACCTGCACCAACTGATCAACCACTACATGGGCCTGGAGTTACTGCTGGTATACAACGACCGCTCCCGTGGCAATTCGCGCATCGACCGTGAAGACGCGGTATACCGCGCCGAACCTGCCGCACTGGAAGACCTGGTCGGTCACGAATGGGGCCTTAACTACCGTGTGCGTGGACGGCATGCCGGGCAGGACCCGCTGCTGTTTCTCGACCTGCGCAACACCCGTGGCTGGGTCAAGGACCACAGCGCCGGTAAAAGCGTGCTCAACCTGTTCGCCTACACCTGCGGCGTCGGCTTGAGCGCCGCTGCCGGTGGCGCACGCGAGGTCTGCAACCTGGACTTTGCCGAGGGCAACCTGGCCGTAGGGCGCGAGAACGGCCTGCTTAATCCGCACGTGCCGACGATGGAATTCGTGCAGTCCGATTATTTCCCTGCCATTCGCCAGCTGGCCGGCCTTGCGATCACCCAGCGCCGTGGCCAGAAACTGCCGAGCTATCCGCGCCTGGAACAGCGTCAATATGACTTGGTGCTGCTCGATCCCCCCGCCTGGGCCAAAAGCGCGTTCGGCACCGTCGACCTGTTGCGCGACTACCAAAGCCTGCTCAAGCCGGCATTGTTAGCCACCGCCGATAATGGTGTGCTCATTTGCTGCAATAACCTGGCGAAAGTGAGCATGGAGGACTGGCGTGAACAGGTGCTGCGTTGCGCGGAAAAAGCCGGCCGCCCTGTACGCGATTGGCAGGCCATGGCGCCGGGAGCCGACTTTCCGTCGAAAGATCAGCAACCTCCGCTGAAGACCCTGATCCTGCAATTGTAGGAAGTTTCCCAAGCCCCGCGGTTCTTCGGAACCGAAATCCCGTGCCATACTCCAAGGCACTCTCGTTCGACATAGATGGCGTCACCCATGCCCAAAGGATTGATCCGCGCCCTAGGCGCCTTGTTGACCGCCCTTGCGTTGTACAGCTTGCTGGGCTTCCTGATTCTGCCCGGCATTGCCCTTCGCATTGCCAACCAACAGTTGGCCGATTACGCGACGGTACCGGCGCGTATCGAGCGTATCGAGCTCAACCCGTTCAGCCTGGAGCTGACGCTATGGGGCCTGAAAGTTGGTGAACCGGGCAAGGAACAGTTGGGTTTCGAGCGCCTCTACGCCAACCTGCAGATCGACAGTCTCTGGACCCGCGCCCTGCACCTGGCCGATGTGCAACTCGATCAGCCCAAGACCGAACTGCTCTTCGACAAGTCCGGTCAACTGAACCTGGCGCAGTTGTTCAAGTTGCCGCCGAGCGAACCAACCCCCGCCGACCCCGATGCCAAGCCTTTCCCGCTGCGTATCGACAGCATCAAGCTGGCGCGCGGTTATGTGCACTTCCAGGATCTGCGCCCCAGCGAACCCATCGAATTTCTCTACGACACACTCGACTTCGAGCTGAAAAACCTCAGCACCTTGCCGGAAGATAACGCCGACATGACCCTGGTGGCCGCCGGCCCCGAGGGTGGGCAGATCGACTGGAAAGGCAACTTCAGCCTGGTACCGATCACTTCCGAAGGCTCGCTGAAAGTCACCGACGGCAAGATGAAAGCCTGGTGGCCGTACGTGCGCGATACCTTGCCGCTGGTGCTCGAGGACGGTGTGCTCAATTTCAGCACCGACTATAAATTCAGCCTGGCCAAAGAGACCGAACTGAACCTGACCAACACCGCCGCCAGCATCGCGCCCTTTGCGATCAAGGCGCCGGATGGCCGGCCCTTGGCACGCCTGGAACGCCTGGACGTCAGCGAGACCACGGTGGACCTGGCCAAACAGAAGGTGGTGATCGGCAAGATCCGCAGTAACAAGCTGGAAACCTGGGCTGCCCGCGAAGCCGATGGGCAACTCGATTGGCAAAAGCTGTTCGCCAGCCAACCCGGCAAACCGGCCAAGCCCGCTGAGCCCGCCTCCGCGCCAGCCACGGCCGATTCGCCTGAAGCGCAACCGGCTGCGCCGAACAAACCCTGGCAAGTGCTGCTCAAGGATGTGCAACTGCGCAATTACCAAGCGCACTTGGCTGACCGTCAGTCCAACCCTGCGGTAGCACTGGAGCTGGGCCCGTTGAACGTCGACGTGCAGAACTTCGACAGCCTCAACCAGAGCCCTTTTAGCTTGAAGGTCGACACTGGCCTGGGCAAGCAAGGCAAGATCCAGGCAACCGGCGAGGTCAACCTGAACCCGGTCAGCGCCAAGCTGAAGGTGAACACCCAGGACATCGACCTGCGCGTCGCCCAAGCCTACATCAGCCCGTTCATCCGCCTGGAGCTGCGCAGCGGCATGCTCGGCAGCAACCTGGACGTGAACCTGAAAAGCACCGAGCCGCTGGCCCTCCAGGTCACCGGCCGGGCGCAGATAGATCAGCTGCACACCCTCGACACCCTCAAGTCCCGCGACTTCCTCAAATGGCAGCGGCTGGTGCTGGAAGGCGTCAATTACCAGCATGGCGACAGCCTGACGATCGACAAGGTCAACCTGCTGCAGCCCTATGCGCGCTTCATGATCAACGATGACCGCACCACCAACATTGACGACCTGCTGATTCCACAGCCGGCCGACAGCGGTACCAAGCCAGCGGCCAAGTCGGCATCAAGCAAAGACAAGCCGCTGGGCATCCGCATCGGCCAGATTGCGATCAACGACGGCTCGGCCAATTTCGCCGACTTCAGCCTCACACCCAACTTCGCCACCGCGATTCAACAACTCAACGGCCAGATCGGCACCATTGACAGTCGCCAGGCCAAGCCGGCCAGCGTCGACATCAAGGGCAAGGTAGACCGTTATGCGCCAGTGACCATCAAGGGCAGCGTAAACCCGTTTGACCCCATGGCAGCGCTGGACATCGCGACCAGCTTCAAACGCGTCGAGTTGACCACCCTGACCCCGTACTCGGGCAAATTCGCGGGTTTTCGAATCCGCAAGGGTCGCCTCAACTTGGACTTGCATTACATGATCACCAAGGGCCAGTTGAAGGCCGAGAACAAGGTGGTGGTCGAGCAGCTGCAACTGGGTGAGAAGGTCGACAGCGCCGATGCCGTAGACTTGCCGATTCGCCTGGCAATTGCCCTGCTCAAGGACAGCGACGGCAAGATCTCCATCGAATTGCCAGTCACCGGTGACCTGAACAACCCACAATTCAGCGTGATGCCGATTGTGTGGCAAACCCTGCGTAACCTCGTGGTGCGCGCAGCGACGGCACCCTTCAAGTTCATTGGCGGGCTGGTTACCGGCGGGGGCTCGGAAGACCTGGGTAATGTGTCGTTCGCCGCAGGCTCAAGTGAATTGAATAAAGACGCCGAAGGCGCCCTCAACACGCTGGCCAAGGCACTCAAGGAACGCCCTGCCCTGCGCCTGGAAATCGAAGGGACCGCAGCGGCCAGCAGTGACGGCCCGTTGCTGGCCGCACAACGGCTGGAGCGTGAGTACCAGTACAACTACTACAAAATCCTGCAGCGTCGTGGCGATAAAGTCCCGGCCCAGGCGTCATTGCTTGTCGTGCCGGAGAAGGAAAAGCCGCCTTTGCTGGAGGGCATCT
This sequence comes from Pseudomonas sp. R4-34-07, assembly GCF_003852375.1. Lineage (NCBI taxonomy): Bacteria > Pseudomonadati > Pseudomonadota > Gammaproteobacteria > Pseudomonadales > Pseudomonadaceae > Pseudomonas > Pseudomonas sp. R4-34-07. The sequence goes on from NZ_CP027760.1 coordinate 5,001,212, forward strand.
ACCGTACCCGTTTGAAACAGCAACCACCGGCCGAATGGAAAGACCTGAGTAACGATGAGCGCACAGCGAGGCTCAAGGACGGCGTGATCAAGTTCTGGAGTGGCAGTGACGTGCTGCTGCGCCAGCTGGGCCAGGACCGCGCCAGTACCATCAAGGACTATCTGGTGGATAAGGCGCAGCTGGAAGACGACCGCGTGTACTTCATTGATGCGCAGTTGGGGCAGGCTGAGAAGGATGGTCGGGTCGTGACGCCGATGCACTTGGATGCCGAGTAACCCTAAGCTCACCTAAAACAAGATGTGGGAGGGGGCTTGCTCCCGATTGCGGTGTAACAGTCGACATATCATTGACTGACCTACCGCTATCGGGAGCAAGCCCCCTCCCACATTTTTCAATCCTCGTCTGGCCGGCAAATTATTGCGCACCAAATAGAACAGGCCCCGACACAAGTGCCGGGGCCTGTAATGACCACATCCGTGTGGTCGGTCGCATGAACTCCAGAGGTGCATGGGATGGATAACTAACTCACCCCACGCCGCCGCCATTCAGTTCAGACGAAACCTGCAGCGTTACTCTGCTTTCAGGCCATCGGCCGAAACAGCTTTAACGCCTTTGATTTTCTTGGTGATCGCAACAGCCGTTTCTTTCTGCGCTGCGGTTACGGCGGTAGGGGACGACAGGGACACAACGCCTTTGTTGGTTTCAACCTTGATGTCGGTGCCAGGAATACCTTTCTCGGTAACCAGGTCAGCCTTCACTTTGGTGGTGATCCAAGTGTCGCTAGTCGCCTCTCCAGCGTTATGGGCTGCGCCTTTGGTTTTGTCGATACCGTCAGCCTTGGTAGCGCCGCCAGCCAGCAGGCCGTCTGCAGAAACAGCAGTCACGCCTTTGATTTTCTTGGTGATCGCTACAGCGGTCGCTTTCTGCGAGTCCGAGATAGCTACGTCGGAAGACAGGGAAACCACGCCTTTGTTGGTTTCAACCTTGATGTCCGAACCTGGGATGCCTTTTTCAGTCAGCAGGTCAGCTTTGACTTTGGTGGTGATCCAAGTATCCGAAACGCTTTCCTTAGCCTGGGTCGCTTCACCAGCCGCCAGGGTCATAGGGGCTTGGGAAGTCTGAGCAAAGGCTACGTTAGCACCCATGGCCAGAGTCAGAGCGGTAGCAGTAGCGAGAGCGAACTTCTTCATACGAGTAACTCCTGTTTTATTAAAAGACTGCAGTACGTAAATCTTGGTGCTGCAGCGCTACCAGGGATATTGCAGGCAGTGTGCCAAGTCGCCAGTCAGATAAAAACCCTTATAAAACAATAAGTTAAAAAACATCGCCATTTTCGAAATCGTGCAACTTGCATGAAGGTCATCGTGACTGCATGCAAGTTGCGGCTTTTGTGATGGGCTAAACAGCTGATTCTGCTTCACTTTCTCGCACGCATAAAAAAGGACTCCGCAGAGTCCTTTCTTTCAGCGTAAAGCTTGCGGGTGATTAAACGCCCGAAGCCTTGGCTGCTGCTACGTCCTTGATGGACAGTTTGATACGGCCGCGGTTGTCCACGTCCAGTACCAACACTTCCACTTCCTGGCCTTCTTTCAGAATGTCGGTCACTTTCTCAACGCGAGCGTCGCTCAGCATGGAGATGTGCACCAGACCGTCTTTGCCCGGCAGGATGTTGACGAAGGCACCGAAGTCGACGATGCGCTCAACCTTACCGACGTAGATCTTGCCGATTTCGGCTTCAGCGGTGATGCCCAGGACGCGCTGACGTGCAGCTTCAGCCGCTTCCTTGGTTTCGCCGAAGATCTTGATCGAACCGTCGTCTTCGATATCGATCGAGGCCTTGGTTTCTTCACAGATTGCACGGATCGTCGCGCCGCCTTTACCGATGACATCACGGATTTTGTCGGTGTCGATTTTCATCGCGATCATGGTCGGAGCATTTTCCGACAGCTCGGTACGCGACTGACCAATGATCTGGTTCATCTGGCCGAGGATGTTCAGGCGCGCTTCCAGGGCTTGGCCCAGAGCGATTTCCATGATCTCTTCGGTGATGCCCTTGATCTTGATGTCCATCTGCAGCGCGGTCACGCCTTTGGCGGTACCGGCTACCTTGAAGTCCATGTCGCCCAGGTGGTCTTCGTCGCCCAGGATGTCGGTCAGGATGGCGAACTTCTCGCCTTCCTTAACCAGGCCCATGGCGATACCGGCAACTGGCGCCTTCATCGGCACACCAGCGTCCATCAATGCCAGCGAAGCACCGCAAACGGAAGCCATGGAGCTGGAACCGTTGGACTCGGTGATTTCCGATACAACACGAATGGTGTACGGGAACACGTCAGCGGCCGGCAGCATGGCCTGGACCGAACGACGGGCCAGACGGCCGTGACCGATTTCGCGACGACCAGCGCCACCCATGCGACCACACTCGCCCACCGAGAACGGAGGGAAGTTGTAGTGCAGCATGAACGGGTCTTTCTTCTCGCCTTCCAGGGTGTCCAGCAGCTGTGCGTCACGGGCGGTGCCCAGCGTCGCGACTACCAGGGCCTGGGTTTCACCACGGGTGAACAGCGCCGAACCGTGAGTCTTCGGCAAAACGCCGACTTCAATGTTCAGCGGGCGTACGGTGCGGGTGTCGCGACCGTCGATACGCGGCTTGCCGTTCACGATGTTTTCGCGAACGGTGCGGTATTCGATTTCGCCGAAGGCTGCTTTGACTTCGCTGGCGGAAGGCTGGCCTTCTTCACCGGACAGCTTGGCCACGACCTGTTCCTTCAACTCGCCCAGGCGAGCGTAACGGTCGGCCTTGACGGTAATGGTGTAGGCATCGGAGATGGCAGCGCCGAATTCTGCGCGGATAGCGCCCAGCAATTCGGTGGCTTCAGGCTGTGGAGCCCAGGCCCAAGTTGGCTTGGCAGCTTCGGCAGCCAGTTCTTTAACGGCGTTGATCACAACCTGGAACTCGTCGTGAGCAAACAGTACGGCGCCCAGCATCTGGTCTTCGGTCAGCTCTTTGGCTTCCGATTCAACCATCAATACCGCTTCCGAAGTACCGGCAACGACCATGTCCAGGCTCGAAGCCTTCTGCTGCTCGTAAGTCGGGTTCAGCAGGTAGCCGGTGCTTTCGTGGAACGCAACGCGGGCAGCGCCGATCGGGCCATCGAAAGGAATGCCGGAGATGGCCAGTGCAGCCGAAGTACCGATCATCGCAGCGATGTCCGGATCGGTTTTCTTGCTGGTGGAAACGACGGTGCAGACAACCTGCACTTCGTTCATGAAGCCTTCTGGGAACAGCGGACGGATCGGACGGTCGATCAGTCGGGAAGTCAGGGTTTCTTTCTCGGAAGGACGGCCTTCGCGTTTGAAGAAACCGCCAGGGATCTTACCGGCAGCGTAAGTCTTTTCCTGGTAGTGAACGGACAGAGGGAAAAAGCCTTTGCTCGGGTCAGCGGTCTTGGCGCCAACAACGGTCACCAGTACGGTAACGTCGTCGTCAACGGTAACCAGCACTGCGCCGGAGGCTTGACGGGCGATACGGCCTGTCTCGAGGGTAACGGTCGACTGACCGAACTGGAATTTTTTGATAACCGGGTTCACGGTGTCCTACCTTCTTTGTGGCTCTTGGGGAACTTGTTTTCTTGCGAAATTCTTGGGCAACGTCGGGAATCGGCCCAACCTTTGTCCAGGGTAAAACGTGTATCCAGATAAAACTTGAGGCTGGGAGCCTGCCATGGGCCAGCGGGAATCCCACTGACACACGGCAGACAACCAACCTCTAGCGCAATCGCTGATTAGCGACGCAGACCCAGGCGACCGATCAGAGCCTGATAACGACCCAGATCCTTGCCTTTCAGGTAGTCCAGCAGCTTACGGCGCTGGTTTACCATGCGGATCAGACCACGACGGGAGTGGTGATCTTTACCGTTGGCCTTGAAGTGACCTTGCAGTTTGTTGATGTTGTGGGTCAGCAGTGCAACTTGCACTTCTGGCGAACCAGTGTCACCAACAGCTTGCTGATAGTCAGCTACGATTTGTGCTTTTTCTTGAACGTCGAGAGCCATGAGGCAATCCTTTTTTCAGGAAACCACCCAGGGGTAGTTTCAACAGGCCAGGGACAAATCCCTGTATCTAAAAATGAGTGTTGACCATGCCTGTTAACAGCCACACTCGTTCGGTCATTCTGACCGAATCAGTCGACGCGGCGCGATGCGCCCGTCTTCGCTCACTTCACCGATACCGATGAAACGACCGTTATGATCCTGTACTCGCACCATGCCGAACTTCGGGGCATCCGGGGCGCGTACCGGCTGGCCGTTGAGCCAGTAGAACGCGCTGTGTTCCGAGAAGTGCAGCAATGGCCAATCCAGCAAACCGCTGTCCGATGGCATCAGGAAGCGATCTACCGCTTCGTTGCCGCCTTCGGCGTGTACCGCTTCGAGCTCTTCCAGCGTGACCGTCTGGGCCAGGGTGAAAGGGCCGGCCTGTGTACGTCGCAGTTCGGCAACGTATGCGCCACAGCCCAGTTGCTCACCAATATCTTCCACCAGGGTACGGATATAGGTGCCTTTGCTGCAGTCCACGGCCAATCGGGCGGTGTCACCTTCACAGGCGAGCAATTCCAGCCGGGCAATAGTAACAGAACGCGGTTCACGCTCCACCACTTCACCCGCACGTGCCAGCTTGTAAAGAGGTTGCCCGTCACGCTTGAGAGCCGAGTACATCGGCGGTATCTGGCTGATTTGCCCACGGAAAGCGGGTAAGGCAGCCTCGATATCGGCACGACCAACGGTCACGTCGCGAACTTGCAGAACATCACCTTCGGCGTCGGCCGTGGTGGTGGTCTTGCCCAGTTGCATCAGGGTTTCATAACCCTTGTCGGAATCGAGCAGGTATTGCGAGAACTTGGTCGCCTCGCCAAAGCACAACGGCAGCACGCCGGTAGCCAGCGGGTCGAGGCTACCGGTGTGCCCGGCCTTTTCGGCGTTGAGCAGCCAGCGAACCTTCTGCAACGCGGCATTGGAGGTAAAGCCAATGGGCTTGTCGAGCAGAATGATGCCACTGACGTTACGGCGGATACGTTTGACCTGAGCCACCGCTTACTCCTTGGCGTCTTCAGGTGTGGACGGATGCTGGCTGTCTTCAGCCACGGCGCGCTCGATCAGTGCCGACAAATGTGCGCCACGTACGACGCTTTCGTCGTAGTGGAAGTGCAACTGCGGAACGCTGCGCAATTTCATTTCACGGGCCAACTGCATGCGCAGGAAACCTGCGGCCGAGTTGAGCACCTTGATGCTTTGCGCGATTTCTTCGCTGTTGTCCTGGCCCATCACGGTGATGAAGATTTTGGCGTGACCCACGTCACGGCTCACTTCAACGGCGGTGATGGTGACCAGGCCAACGCGCGGGTCTTTGACTTCGCGACGGATCAGTTGAGCCAGCTCACGCTGCATCTGATCGCCGATACGTTGGGTACGGCTGTATTCTTTTGCCATGTCTTGTTACCTGTTGCTGCCACACGGTGAAACCCGTGGGGTCTGAAAGCGGCAAACGCCCGGCCTGACAAAAGCCAGACCGGGCGTTGCGTTTAGAGTCCGTACGCTGCGCGGGGCATTTGCATGCCCACACGCGGCGTGGCTCCGGAAGTGCGCGAGTTAGAGGCTGCGAGCAACCTGGACCTTCTCGTAGACTTCGATCTTGTCGCCAGGCTTGACGTCGTTGTAGCTCTTGACGCCGATACCGCATTCCATGCCGGCACGTACTTCGGAAGCGTCATCCTTGAAGCGGCGCAGGGATTCCAGCTCGCCTTCGAAGATAACGATGTCTTCACGCAGTACACGGATTGGACGGTTACGGTGCACAACACCTTCAATAACCATGCAACCGGCGATCGCGCCGAATTTCGGCGAGCGGAACACGTCACGCACCTCGGCAACACCCAGGATATTCTCCCGAACGTCGCTGCCAAGCATGCCGGTAAGGGCTTTCTTGACGTCTTCGATGATGTCGTAGATGACGTTGTAGTAACGCATGTCCAGGCCTTCCTGCTCGACGATCTTGCGAGCGCCAGCATCGGCACGCACGTTGAAGCCGAACAGTACAGCGTTGGAAGCCAGTGCCAGGTTGGCGTCGGATTCGGTGATACCACCGACACCGCCACCGACAACGCGCACTTGCACTTCGTCGTTACCCAGGCCGTTCAAGGCGCCGTTCAACGCTTCAAGGGAACCGCGTACGTCAGATTTGAGGACGATGTTAAGCGTCTTCTTCTCTGCCTGGCCCATGTTCTCGAAGATGTTTTCCAGCTTGCCGGCGTGAGCACGAGCCAGTTTGACTTCGCGGAACTTGCCTTGACGGAACAGAGCCACTTCACGGGCTTTCTTCTCGTCGGCAACCACGCTCATCTCGTCGCCAGCGTCCGGGGTACCGTCCAGGCCGAGGATCTCGACAGGGATGGAAGGACCGGCTTCCTTGATTGGCTTGCCGTTCTCGTCGAGCATGGCACGCACGCGGCCATAGTTCGAACCGACCAGCACCATGTCGCCTTGGCGCAGGGTACCGTCTTGAACCAAGACGGTTGCAACCGGGCCGCGACCTTTGTCGAGACGCGATTCAACCACAACACCACGACCTGGAGCCGATGGAGTTGCTTTCAGTTCGAGTACTTCAGCCTGCAGCAGGACTGCTTCGAGCAGTTCGTCCACGCCAGTACCGACCTTGGCCGAGACCGAAACGAACGGCGTATCACCGCCCCACTCTTCGGATGTCACGCCGTGAACCGACAGTTCGCTACGGATGCGATCGAGATCGGCGCCCGGCTTGTCGATTTTGTTCACTGCAACAACCAGTGGAACGCCAGCGGCCTTGGCATGCTGGACAGCTTCAATGGTCTGCGGCATCACGCCGTCGTCCGCTGCAACGACCAGGATCACGATGTCAGTCGCCTTGGCACCACGGGCACGCATTGCGGTAAACGCGGCGTGACCTGGGGTGTCGAGGAAGGTGACCATGCCGCGCTCGGTTTCAACGTGGTACGCACCGATGTGCTGGGTGATACCACCGGCTTCGCCAGCAGCTACCTTGGCACGACGGATGTAGTCGAGCAGGGATGTCTTACCGTGGTCAACGTGGCCCATTACGGTCACAACTGGCGCACGGGAGAACGTCTCACCTTCAAACTTCAGGGACTCGGCCAGGGAATCTTCCAGGGCGGTGTCGCTGACCAGGGTCACTTTATGGCCCAGTTCTTCGGCTACCAGCTGAGCAGTTTCCTGATCAAGCACCTGGTTGATGGTCGCTGGAGTACCCAGTTTGAACATGAACTTGATGATTTCAGCAGCCTTGACCGACATCTGATTGGCGAGATCGCCAACGGTGATGGTCTCGCCGATCTGCACATCACGCACGACAGGGCCGGTTGGGCTCTGGAAACCGTGGGCGTTGCGTTTTTTCAGCTTGGCCTTGCCGCGACCACCGCGACGGAAGCTATCGCTCTCTTCGTCAGTAGTACGTGGGGCAACGCGTGGAGCAGGCGCTTTCTCTTTGACCGAGGCACGATGTGGAGCGTTTTTACGCTCGCCATCGCCACCACCACCGCGACGATTGTTATCGTCGGCACGCGGTTTGTCCGGACGACGAGGTTCGTCGCGCTTGCGGGCATCTGCTGCAGGAGCAGGTGCGGCAGCCACCGGAGCGGCCTCACGCACAGCTTCAACAGGAGCGGCAACCGCGTCAGTGTTAGCAGGTTGCGCAGCAGTAGGCTGGCGACGCGCTTCTTCTTCGGCGCGACGCTTGGCTTCTTCTTCAGCCTTCTGACGAGCAGCATTTTCTACTGCGCGACGCTCTTCAAGTTCGCGTTTGCGCTCGGCTTCGATTTCTTCCGGGCTGCGCTGTACGAAGACTTTCTTCTTGCGTACTTCAACGCTGATGCTCTTGCTACCCGCTACACGCAGGGTGCTGGTGGTTTTGCGCTGCAATGTAATCTTGCGCGGTTCTTCCACTTTCGCCTTGTGGCTGCTCTTCAAGTGAGTCAGCAAAGACTGCTTCTCACTATCGCTCACACCTTCATCGGCGGCGGTGTGCGGCAGACCTGCCTCACGCATCTGCTGCAACAGGCGCTCTACCGGTGTTTTGACCTCATCGGCCAGTTGTTTCACCGTGACTTGCGTCATGCACTTCTCTCCTCAGGCCGCGCCTAATTACTCGAACCAATGGGCTCGGGCGGCCATGATCAACTTGCCGGCACGATCTTCGTCAATGCCGTCGATGTCGAGCAGATCGTCAATAGACTGCTCGGCCAGGTCTTCGCGGGTAATTACGCCGCGCACCGCCAGTTCCATCGCCAAATCCTTGTCCATACCCTCAAGCGAGAGCAGGTCTTCGGCCGGATGGGCGTCTGCCAGCTTTTCCTCAGTAGCGATGGCTTTAGTCAACAAACGATCCTTGGCCCGAGCGCGAAGCTCGTTGACGGTGTCTTCGTCAAAGCCGTCGATGTTGAGCATTTCTTCCAACGGTACGTAGGCAATCTCTTCCAGGCTGGTGAAGCCCTCATCTACCAGCACCTGAGCCAGGTCTTCATCGACTTCCAACTCTTCGATAAAGTTGCGCAGGATGTCGCCGGTTTCAGCTTGCTGCTTAGCCTGGATGTCCGATTCGGTCATCACGTTCAGGGTCCAACCGGTCAGTTGGCTGGCCAGACGCACGTTCTGACCACCACGACCAATGGCCTGAGCCAGATTGTCTGCGCCAACGGCGATGTCCATTGCATGGGCATCTTCGTCAACGATAATTGCCGCCACTTCAGCTGGCGACATGGCGTTGATCACGAACTGCGCCGGGTTATCGTCCCACAGGACGATGTCCACACGCTCACCGCCCAACTCACCCGACACTGCCTGGACGCGCGAACCGCGCATACCAATGCAAGCGCCCTGCGGGTCGATGCGTTTGTCCTTGGAGCGGACCGCGATCTTGGCGCGCGAACCCGGGTCGCGGGACGCAGCCATGACTTCGATCAGGCCTTCGGCAATTTCCGGCACTTCGATACGGAACAGCTCGATCAGCATTTCCGGCGCGGTACGCGACAGGATCAACTGAGGGCCGCGGTTCTCGGTGCGGATTTCCTTGAGCAGCGCACGCAAGCGCACGCCGACACGGAAGGTTTCGCGAGAAATGATGTCTTCACGGGCCAGCAACGCTTCAGCGTTGTTGCCCAGGTCGACGATCACGTTGTCGCGGGTGACTTTCTTCACGGTGCCGGAGATGATTTCACCCAGGCGCTCGCGATAGGCATCGACGACTTGAGCACGCTCGGCTTCGCGAACCTTCTGCACGATGACCTGCTTGGCGGTCTGTGCAGCGATACGGCCGAACTCGATCGATTCGATCTTCTCTTCGACGACATCACCGACGTTGGCGCCAGGGTGCGTTTGCGCAACCTTGCTCGGCCAGGTTTCAATCGCCGGATCATCAAGATCGGCTTCTTCGACGACCGTCCAGCGACGGAAAGTCTCATAGGCACCGGTGTGGCGGTTGATTTCCACACGCAGATCAACTTCATCTTCGAAACGCTTTTTGGTCGCAGTGGCCAGGGCCAGCTCCAGCGCTTCAAAAATCACGTTTGCCGGTACGCCCTTTTCATTGGATACCGACTCAACAACCAGCAGTACTTCTTTGCTCATCGTACGCCTCGCCTTTCGCAAGCCATTGGATCCGCGGGATCCGCGTCTCAGCCAAAACTGGGAATAATGTTGGCCTTGTCGATCATATCGATCGGCAACAGGAACTCATGGTCTTCTACCTGCACCACGACATCCTGCTCTTCTACACCGCGCAGAAGGCCCTGAAAGTTGCGTCGCCCCTCGAAGGGGGAGCGCAGCTTGATCTTCACTTGTTCACCGGCAAATTTTGCAAACTGCTCAATAGTGAACAGTGGGCGTTCCATGCCTGGCGAGGAAACTTCAAGGGTGTATTCAACGGCGATTGGATCTTCAACATCCAGGACACCGCTGATCTGACGGCTGACAATGGCACAATCGTCCACCAGCACGCCGCCCTCTTTATCGATATAAACGCGCAACATTGAGTGGCGACCTTGAGCCGAAAACTCAATACCCCAGCATTCATAGCCTAGGGCCACGACCACCGGGGCCAGCAAGGCCTGCAACTCTTCTAGCTTGCTCGACACCTGAACCCCCTCGTGCATGTATGTGCATGCTGTGCAAAATAAAAAAATGGGCGAAACGCCCATCCTTGAAACGCCGTCGAACAGCGGCGTTGAAAGTGTCCAGCTAACAAAAAGCCCCTTAAAAGGGGCTCCGCTAAAACTGGTTGCGGGGGCCGGATTTGAACCGACGACCTTCGGGTTATGAGCCCGACGAGCTACCAGACTGCTCCACCCCGCGACAAAGCTGGGGCGGAAGTATACGACCGATCCCTTACAGGGTCAATGTAACCTTCCACCTACAAGAAAGCCCGCAACAGCGGGCTCTCCTGATAATTGGTACCGAGAAGGGGACTCGAACCCCTACACCCTATGGGCACAACCACCTCAAGGTTGCGTGTCTACCAATTCCACCACCTCGGCAATACAGCGTTTACAACCTTCTTACTTCTGCTCTTGAGCTGGAGGCACGTCAGTCGCTGGAGTAGCCGACTTTTGCTCTTGAAGCACCGGGACATCATCAGAAGCCGGTTTTGCTTTTGGTACTTCCAACACTGCTGGATTTGGCAAACCTACTTGAGTCAGCACATGAGCTTTCTCTTTAGCAAAGTAACCTAACCCTAAGCTGGTTATGAAGAAACCGGCGGCAAGTATAGCAGTAAACTTACTAAGAAAGGTAGAGGAACCTTGGCTTCCGAATACAGTATTTGAAGCACCTGCACCGAAAGACGCACCAGCATCCGCACCTTTGCCCTGTTGCAACAAAACCAGGGCAACTACGCCCAGGGCAGCCAACAGATGAAAAACGACTACGACTGTTTCCAGCATTTTTTCAGTTTCCCGCGGCGCGACAGATCGCACCGAACTCATCTGCATTCAGGGAAGCTCCACCAATGAGCCCCCCATCGATATCCGGCATGCCGAACAGTTCGACCGCATTGGCCGCCTTCACGCTGCCGCCGTATAGAAGACGCACACCTTGTGCGACTTCAGAATTCTCTGCCGCCAACTGCGCGCGGATGGCTGCGTGCACATCCTGCGCCTGTTGCGGTGTAGCAGTCAGCCCGGTGCCAATGGCCCAGACCGGCTCGTAAGCAATGACCGCTTTTGCAAATGCACCGACACCCAGCTCTTCGATGATGCTGCCCAGCTGACGCGAGACAACTTCAAGTGTCTTGCCCGACTCACGCTGCTCAAGGGTTTCCCCAATGCACAACACTGGAACCAAGCCACAAGCCTGTGCCGCTGCGAACTTGCGGTTGAGGGTTCCATCACGCTCGCCCATCATCTGACGACGCTCGGAGTGCCCGACAAGCACATAGGAACAACCCGCATCAACCAGCTGACTCGGCGAAATCTCACCGGTCAACGCACCTTGCATGGGCTCCACCGCAGAGTTCTGCGCGCCGACCTGAATCGACTTACCCTTCAAGCCATCAACCACTTGGTTGATATGCAAGCAAGGCGGGAACACCGCGACATCAACACCGCCAGGCAAGGCCAAGTGACGAAGGCCATTGATCAGCTCAGCGACACTGGCGCGGGTACCGTGCATCTTCCAGTTACCAGCTACCATAGTGCGACGCATGCTGTACCCCGTCGGTCAAAGTGGGCGCAGATGTTACCCAACCACATCACCACTGGCAAGCCGAATTCAGGCGCAAACTTCAGTTACCAGTTTTGCCAGGTCTTCGGCATGGCCGCGAACCTGTGTTTCGTCCTCGCCCTCGACCATCACCCGCACCAGAGGCTCTGTGCCGGACTTGCGCAATAACACACGCCCACGCCCGGCCATCGCCTGGGTCACGCGCTCGCACGCTTCTTTGACAGAAGGGTGCTCGATCGGGTTTGCGCCACCGGCGAAACGCACGTTGAGCAGTACCTGCGGACACTTGCGCAGCGCCTGTCGCGCTTGGGCCAGGCTTTCCTGACGGCGACGCAAGGCCAGAAGCACCTGCAGCGCAGCGATGATAGCGTCGCCCGTCGTGGTGTGCTGGAAGCACACGACGTGACCCGAATTCTCGCCACCCACCAGCCAGTTGCGCTCCAGCAGCTCGGCGATCACATAACGATCACCGACATTGGCCCGAATAAACGGAATGCCCAGCTCCGCCAACGCCAACTCAAGCCCGAGATTACTCATCAGGGTGCCAACGACGCCGCCCTGCAGCTTGTTACGCTCATGCAAGTCTCGGGCAATGATGAACAGCAGATCATCGCCATCCACGATCATGCCGGTGTGATCCACCATGAGTACGCGGTCGCCATCGCCATCGAATGCGATGCCCAGGTCCGCGTGCTCAGCCAGAACGGCCGCCTGCAACTGCTCCATGTGCGTGGAGCCGCAGTTGTCGTTGATGTTCAACCCGTTAGGCTGGGCCGACAGCACGGTGACCTGCGCACCGAGCTCCTTGAATACGCTCGGCGCCACTTTGTAGGTCGCACCATGGGCGCAATCGACGACGATCTTCAGCCCGGCAAAACTGGTGCTGCTCGGAACGCTGCTCTTACAGAACTCGATGTAGCGGCCGGAGGCATCATTGATGCGCGACACCTTGCCCAGCTTGCTGGACTCCACCACCGTCATCGGCGCATCCAGCAGCTCTTCGATCATCAACTCGATCTCGTCCGGCAGTTTGGTGCCCTGCCCCGAGAAAAACTTGATGCCATTGTCGTCATGGGGATTGTGCGAAGCACTGATCACGATACCGGCTTCAGCGTGAAAGGTACGCGTCAGGTAGGCGATCGCCGGCGTCGGCATGGGGCCTAGCAGCATTACATCGGCGCCGGCAGCGGACAACCCGGCCTCCAGCGCGGATTCAAACATGTAGCCCGAAATACGCGTGTCCTTGCCAACCAGGATGCGGCACGCGCCCATGCTGCGGAACGCCATACCTGCCGCCCAACCCAGCTTGAGCATGAAATCCGGCGTAATCGGGTATTCACCGACCCGACCACGGATACCGTCGGTGCCAAAATATTTTTTAGTCATGAGTGCTCCATCATTCTTATTCGGCTGATTCTACAGCGGCAATCATGCGCACCACGTCCATCGTCTCGGCGACGTCATGCACACGCAAAATACGAGCGCCCTTGGTCACGGCAAGCGCAGCCAGCGCGAGGCCGCCAAACAAGCGCTCACCCACCGGGCGATTCAAGGCCTGCCCTATCATGCTCTTGCGCGAAACGCCGACCAACAGGGGCCGACCGAGGGCATGCAGGGCTTCCATATGTTTGAACAGGCTTAAATTATGTTGCAGGGTCTTGGCGAAGCCAAACCCCGGATCAAGGATGATCTTTTCAGGACCAATGCCCACGCTGGCGCACTGAGCGACCCTGTCGGCAAGAAAACCACAGACTTCGCCCACCAGATCGTCGTAGTGCGGATTATCCTGCATATTGCCGGGTTCGCCCAGCATATGCATCAGACATACCGGCAGGCCAGTCGCCGCAGCAGCGTCGAGAGCACCGTCACGCCGCAACGCACGCACATCATTGATGAGCCCCGCCCCCAGGCGCGCAGTCTCACGCATCACTGCCGGCGTTGATGTATCCACGGAGATGATCACATCCAGCTCCCGGGCAATGCGCTCGACAATCGGCGCCACCCGCTCCAGTTCCTCCACAGGAGAAACGGCGCGAGCCCCAGGCCGAGTCGACTCGCCGCCGACATCGATCAGCGTTGCACCGGCAGCCACCATCGCCTCTGCATGACGCAACGCGGCATCCTGCTGGCTGAAGCGGCCACCATCGGAAAACGAGTCTGGAGTGACATTAAGAATGCCCATGACATGTGTATGGGCCAAATCAAGAACCCGGTTGCCGCAAGGCAACCGGGTGGAGGACGACGCGAAAATCATTTCAAACCTTAGTGGTCAGCTGCAGGGCCGCCGATCGGGGCTTCAGGACGCTCATTCTGCACCACTGGCGGAGTGCCCGAGGTACCCGAACCACCTTCCCAATCGCGCGGCTCCCGAGGGGTACGACCGGCCATGATGTCGTCGATCTGATCGGCATCAATGGTCTCGTACTTCATCAGCGCATCTGCCATCGCGTCCAGCTTGTCGCGATTGTCGGTGAGGATCTGCCTGGCCGTGCCGTAGCACTGGTCAATGATGCTGCGCACCTCGGAGTCGATCAGCTTGGCTGTCTCACCCGAGAAACTGGCGCTTTGACCGCCACCGCCACGGCCCAGGAATACCTCGCCTTCTTCCTCGGCATACATCAATGGACCGAGTTTTTCCGACAAACCCCACTTGGTCACCATATTTCGTGCGATCTGGCTGGCACGCATGATGTCGTTGGAAGCGCCGGTAGTCACCCCGTCGAAGCCCAGGGTCATTTCTTCTGCGATTCGACCGCCGTACAGCGAGCAGATCTGGCTGATCAGCGCACGCTTGGAGAGGCTGTAGCGATCCTCTTCCGGCAGGAACATCGTCACACCCAACGCACGACCGCGTGGAATGATCGACACCTTGTAGACCGGGTCATGCTCAGGCACAACGCGGCCAACAATGGCGTGACCGGCCTCGTGATAGGCGGTGTTCTGTTTTTCTTTCTCGGACATGACCATGGATTTGCGCTCAGCGCCCATCATGATCTTGTCCTTGGCCAACTCGAACTCTTTCATTTCAACGATGCGCTTGCCGGTGCGGGCCGCGAACAACGAAGCCTCGTTCACCAGGTTGGCAAGGTCGGCACCGGAGAAGCCTGGCGTACCACGGGCAATCACGCCCGGAGCCACGTCGTCGCCCATCGGCACTTTGCGCATGTGGACTTTAAGGATCTGCTCGCGACCACGGATGTCCGGCAAGCCCACGACCACCTGGCGGTCGAAACGGCCTGGACGCAGCAGCGCAGGGTCCAATACGTCCGGACGGTTGGTTGCGGCAATGACGATAATGCCGTCATTCATCTCGAAACCATCCATCTCCACCAGCAACTGGTTGAGGGTCTGCTCACGCTCGTCATGACCGCCGCCCATGCCGGCGCCACGGTGGCGACCAACAGCGTCGATTTCGTCAATGAAGATGATGCATGGCGCGTGCTTCTTGGCCTGTTCGAACATATCGCGAACACGGCTGGCACCGACGCCGACAAACATCTCGACAAAGTCAGAACCGGAAATGGTGAAGAACGGCACCTTGGCTTCGCCGGCAATCGCCTTGGCCAGCAAGGTTTTACCGGTACCCGGCGGGCCGACCATCAGCACGCCGCGAGGAATACGCCCGCCCAGGCGCTGGAACTTGCCCGGATCGCGCAGGAACTCGACCAGTTCACCCACTTCTTCCTTGGCTTCGTCGCAACCGGCGACATCCGCCAGGGTCGTTTTCACCTGGTCTTCCGAGAGCAGACGTGCCTTGCTCTTGCCGAAGCTCATCGGCCCGCCCTTGCCTCCCGCACCACCTTGCATCTGGCGCATGAAGAACATGAACACGGCGATAATTACCAGGATCGGGAAGCTGGCTACCAGGAGCTGGGTCCAGATGCTCTGCTGCTCAGGCTGCTTGCCTTCCACGACGACCTTGTTGTCTACCAGGTCGCCGATCAGACCGTTGTCCTGAATGGCCGGACGAATGGTCTTGAAGCTGTCGCCATCGACACGTTTGCCGGTAATCACATAGCCATCAACCGCTACGCGCTCGACCTTGCCATCCTTAACTTGCTGGATGAAGTCGGAATAGTTGAGGGTCTGCGGCTCGTTAGGGCTGGAGAAGTTGTTCATCACCGTCACCAGGACAGCCGCGATGATCAACCACAGGATCAGATTCTTTGCCATATCGTTCAATTAACTACCCTCTGAAGCAAGCTCCGCTACTGGCGCGCGCTTCGCATGATATTCACCGGCCTAACTTACTACATTACCTACACCACTGGCAGGCGCCGTCTGTAACCCTTTGTGAAACTTTAACTACACAATATTCGTAAAGCTTCGTGACGAAAGCGATATAAAAAAACCTATCGCCCTCCTCCAATTCCTCAAAAACGCTCTTCGCTCGCCGCGCCTTCCACACCGCGAAAGCCGCGGCAGAGCAGGTATTGCTCACGGGACCTGTCCCGGGAAGAGTCAGGTTTACGCGTTTGAACCTTATCAAACAGCTTGCGGATGTTCTTGTGGTACTCATCAAACCCTTCGCCCTGGAAGACCTTGACCAGAAAATCACCACCCGGACGCAACACCCGTCCAGCCAGATCCAGTGCCAATTCGCACAGGAACATGGCGCGCGGCATATCAACAGCCGGTAATCCACTCATATTGGGGGCCATGTCGGAAATCACAAGGTCTACCTGCGAATTTCCGACGGCCTCGAGGATCTGCGCGAGCACGGCGTCCTGAGTGAAGTCCCCGTGAACAAAGGTCACATCGGGGATGCTGTCCATTTCCAGGATGTCGGAAGCGATCAACCGGCCCTGCCCACCAATCAGACGACTGGTCACCTGGGACCAGCCTCCGGGAGCAGCGCCCAGGTCGATAACGCTCATGCCAGGCCGGATCAGTTTGTCCTTGTCCTGGATCTCCAGCAGCTTGTAACTGGCCCGGGAACGGTAGCCGTCCTTCTGCGCCTTTTTGACGTAAGGATCGTTGAAATGTTCTTGTAGCCACTTAAGGCTGGTTTTGGAACGGGCCACGGGCCACCTCGAAAATAAAACGGGTCGTGATTAACTGGGCGGTCCCGGACTCGCTCGGGTAAACTGGCCGCCGCTTTTTACAAGATCAGACGCAGGGGTCAGATTATGCCGCTCACTCAAGAGCAGAAGAAACAGTACAAATCCATTGGCCACCATTTGAAACCAGTTCTGATTGTGGCAGACAACGGTTTGACTGAAGGTGTGTTAGCCGAGTTCGAACGCGCACTCAATGATCATGAACTGATCAAGATCAAGGTCAATATCCTTGATCGCGAAGCGCGCCTGGCCGCCATTGCAGAACTGTGCAAGGTTGGCAAAGCGGACCTGGTTCAGGTTATCGGCAAGATGGCGCTGCTGCATCGCAAGAACTTCAACGTCAACAAGCAACTGTCGAACGTTCATCGCTTCAAATGATGACAAGGGTCAAGGGCGTGCTTCGCGCGCCCCGCCGCTCCATCCCGGCGCAGGCTGTATCGCCAGCACCAAGCCAGAAAACCCTAGCACAAGATAGCTGAACAACTGCCAGCGCAACGCTTGCGGCAGCCATACATGCACAATGCAATACATTGCGCACGCATACAGTGCCATCAACAGCAGTTGGCCGCGAATATCCCGCCACAAACTCCCCAAGCCTTCAGCCTTGACCAGCACCAACGCCTGGAGCGTCACGCATGCTGCGGCAAAACTCACCAGCAACGTAGTCAGCAAGCCATCGATCTCATCGATCAGCAAGGGTGCCAGGCCTATTAAACCCAGCGCCGGCAACACGCCAATATGCAACAACCATAGGCCACCCACCCAAAGCATCTGGGAAAGTTGCCACAGCATGGCGCCCGCACGAAGCGGGCGCCGTCTTTCAGATGTGACGAACTTCGACAATCTCGTACTCGATCACGCCACTCGGCGTTTTCACGGCAACCACGTCGCCTTCTTCCTTGGCAATCAGGGCGCGGGCCAGCGGCGAACCAACAGAGATCTTGCCGAGTTTGAAGTCAGCCTCGTCTTCGCCCACGATTTGGTAGACAACGCGCTCATCCGTCTCCACGTTGGCGATTTCCACCGTGGTGCCGAAAATCACCTTGCCGGTGTGCGGGATGGTCGTGACGTCGATGATCACCGCATTCTGCATACGGCCTTCGATATCACGGATCCGCGCCTCGACCATACCCTGCTGCTCGCGAGCAGCGTGGTATTCGGCGTTTTCCTTCAAATCACCCAGCTCGCGGGCCGTACCGATGTCCTGGCTCAGCTTTGGACGTACGACCTTGGTCAGATGGGCGTGCTCCTCTTCCAGGGCCTTGGCGCCCTGGACGGTCATTGGGTATTTGATCATGCCTTCAATCCTGCGTGTAGATCCTGCAAGCGACGCACGGTCTTTTCCGGACCGAACTTGAGCGCTTCGCAGATGGCTTCGCCTGCAGCAATGGTGGTGGTGCAGTAGATCTTGTGCTGCAAGGCATTACGGCGAATGGAGTAGGAGTCCGCGATCGACTGGCGACCTTCGGTGGTGTTGATGATCAGCGTGACTTCGTCGTTCTTGATCATGTCGACCACGTGCGGACGGCCTTCCGTCACCTTGTTCACGCGACGTACTTTCAGGCCGGCAGCTTCGATCAGCTTGGCGGTCCCGGCGGTAGCCACGACATCAAAGCCCAAGTTGATCAGATCACGGGCCACACCCGCAACCAGTGGCTTGTCGTCATCACGCACGCTGATAAACGCAGTACCGCCGGTCGGCAGCACTTCGCTGGCACCCATCTGGGCCTTGGCGAATGCTTCGCCGAAGGTGTCACCCACGCCCATCACTTCACCGGTGGACTTCATCTCTGGGCCCAGGATCGGGTCCACGCCAGGGAACTTGGCGAATGGGAACACCGCCTCTTTCACACTGTAGAAGTTCGGAATGATTTCCTTGGTGAAGCCGATTTCCTTCAGGGTCTTACCGGCCATCACGCGCGCAGCGATCATGGCCAGGGACACACCGATGCACTTGGACACGAACGGCACGGTACGCGAAGCGCGCGGGTTGACTTCGATGACATAGATGTCTTCGCCTTGCAGCGCCAACTGTACGTTCATCAAGCCGACCACACCCAGCTCCAGGGCCATTTTCTTGACCTGTTCGCGCATCTCGTCCTGGATATGCGCAGGCAACGAGTAAGGCGGCAGCGAGCAGGCGGAGTCACCGGAGTGAACGCCAGCCTGTTCAATGTGCTGCATGATCGCGCCGATCACCACATCAGTGCCGTCACAAACCGCGTCCACGTCCATTTCGATGGCGCAGTTGAGGAAGTGGTCGAGCAACACAGGACTGTCGTTGGACACTTTCACCGCGTCACGCAGGTAGCGCTTGAGTTCGTCTTCTTCGTAGACGATCTCCATCGCACGGCCGCCCAGTACGTAGGACGGACGCACCACCAGCGGGTAGCCGATCTTGCTGGCTGCGCGGATGGCTTCGTCTTCGCTGCGCACGGTGGCGTTCGGCGGCTGGCGCAGGTTCAGGCGCTCAACCATTTGCTGGAAGCGCTCGCGGTCTTCAGCGCGGTCGATGGCGTCCGGGCTGGTACCGATGATCGGCACGCCAGCCGCTTCCAGGGCACGCGCCAGTTTCAACGGGGTTTGCCCGCCGTACTGGACGATTACGCCTTTTGGCTTCTCGACGCGGCAGATTTCCAATACGTCTTCCAGCGTTACCGGCTCGAAGTACAGGCGGTCGGAAGTGTCGTAGTCAGTGGAAACCGTTTCCGGGTTGCAGTTGACCATGATGGTCTCGTACCCGTCTTCGCGCAGTGCAAGGGCGGCGTGTACGCAGCAATAGTCGAACTCGATGCCCTGGCCGATACGGTTCGGACCACCGCCCAGGATGATGATCTTGTCGCGGTCCGACGGTGCGGCTTCGCACTCTTCCTCATAGGTGGAGTACATGTACGCGGTGTCGGTGGCGAACTCGGCTGCGCAGGTGTCAACGCGCTTGTAGACCGGGAAGATATCCAGCTTGTGGCGATGGGTACGCAGGTTCTTCTCGGTTACACCCAGCAGCTTGGCCAGGCGTTGGTCGGAGAAGCCCTTGCGCTTGAGGCGGAACATCAGGTCGCGGTCGATCGACGAAAGACCGAGGGTCTTGACCTTCTCTTCTTCCTTGATCAGATCTTCGATCTGCACCAGGAACCATGGGTCGATCATGTTCATGCCGAAGATATCTTCGACGCTCAGGCCAGCGCGGAAAGCGTCAGCCACGTACCAGATACGCTCGGCGCCCGGCACGGTCAGCTCGCGCTTGAGGATGCTCATGCTTTCTGGGTTGCTCAGGTCGAGCTTTTCGTCCAGGCCGCAAACACCGACTTCCAGGCCGCGCAGGGCTTTCTGCAGGGATTCCTGGAACGTGCGGCCGATTGCCATGACTTCACCGACAGACTTCATCTGGGTGGTCAGGCGCGCATCAGCCTTGGGGAATTTTTCGAAGGCAAAGCGCGGCAGCTTGGTCACAACGTAGTCGATGGACGGCTCGAAGGAGGCCGGCATGGCGCCGCCCGTGATTTCGTTTTGCAGCTCATCCAGGGTGTAACCGATCGCCAGCTTGGCAGCGATACGCGCAATCGGGAAACCGGTGGCTTTTGAGGCCAGCGCCGAAGAACGCGATACACGCGGGTTCATCTCGATCACGACCATGCGGCCTGTGTCCGGGCAGATGCCGAACTGGACGTTGGAGCCACCGGTTTCAACGCCGATCTCACGCAATACCGCCAACGAGGCGTTACGCATGATCTGGTATTCCTTGTCCGTCAGGGTCTGCGCTGGAGCCACGGTGATCGAATCACCGGTGTGCACGCCCATCGGGTCGAAGTTTTCGATGGAGCAGACGATGATGCAGTTGTCCTTCTTATCGCGGACAACCTCCATCTCGTATTCCTTCCAGCCGATCAGGGATTCGTCGATCAGCAGCTCTTTGGTCGGCGACAGGTCCAGGCCACGGGCGCAGATTTCTTCGAACTCTTCGCGGTTGTAGGCAATGCCGCCACCGGTGCCGCCCATGGTGAAGGACGGACGGATAATGCACGGGAAGCCGAGCTTTTCGAGAACGGCGTTGGCCTCTTCCATGCTGTGGGCGATACCGGAGCGCGGGCAATCAAGGCCGATGGACTTCATCGCCTTGTCGAAACGCGAACGGTCTTCAGCCTTGTCGATGGTGTCGGCGTTGGCACCGATCATCTCTACGCCGAACTTTTCCAGGACGCCTTCGCGCTCCAGGTCCAGGGCGCAGTTCAGTGCGGTCTGGCCACCCATGGTCGGCAGCAGCGCGTCCGGACGCTCTTTCTCGATGATCTTGGCAACGGTCTGCCATTTGATCGGTTCGATGTAGGTGGCGTCGGCCATGGCCGGGTCGGTCATGATGGTGGCCGGGTTGGAGTTCACCAGGATGACGCGGTAGCCCTCCTCGCGCAGGGCTTTACAGGCCTGGGCGCCGGAGTAGTCGAATTCGCAGGCCTGGCCGATCACGATCGGGCCAGCGCCGAGAATCAGGATGCTTTTTATGTCTGTACGTTTTGGCATGGGTTTGTCACTCAAATCCGCAGGTCAGTCGGCAAGCCGTCTTGAACAATCCTTGAAGAGCCCGCGGGGGCCACCGAAGTCAGGGGCCGCCCGCACGCCGCTCAGTCAGCGTCGCTTGGCCATCTCATTGATGAAACGGTCGAACAGCGGCGCTACGTCGTTCGGGCCCGGGCTGGCTTCAGGGTGGCCCTGGAAGCTGAACGCGCTCTTGTCGGTGCGCTCGATGCCTTGCAGGGAGCCGTCGAACAGCGACTTGTGAATGGCGCGCACGTTAGCCGGCAAGGTCGCTTCATCCACCGCAAAACCGTGGTTCTGGCTGGTGATCATTACAACGCCAGTATCCAGATCCTGCACAGGATGGTTGGCGCCGTGGTGGCCGTGCCCCATTTTCAGGGTCTTGGCGCCGGAAGCCAGGGCCAGCAACTGGTGGCCCAGGCAGATGCCGAATACCGGGATCTCGGTTTCCAGCACTTCCTTGATCGCCTGGATGGCGTAGTCGCATGGCTCAGGGTCGCCTGGGCCGTTGGACAGGAACACACCGTCCGGCTGCAGGGCGAGCACTTCACTGGCCGGGGTTTGTGCAGGCACCACGGTTACGCGGCAGCCCCGCGCAACCAGCATGCGCAGGATGTTGTATTTGACGCCGTAGTCGTAGGCAACCACATGATACGGAAGCTCGGCCGCGTCGATGGTCGCGTGACTGTCGGTCTTCAGGTCCCAGACAGTGGAGCGCCATTCGTACTTTTCTTTGACGCTGACGACTTTCGCCAGGTCCATGCCCTTCAGGCCAGGGAACCCTTGCGCCGCGGCAATCGCCGCCTCTTCGGAGATATTGTCACCGACCATGATGCAGCCATTCTGCGAGCCTTTTTCACGCAGGATGCGCGTGAGGCGGCGCGTATCGATACCGGCGATCGCCACCACGTTGTTGGCTTTCAGGTAATCGGACAGCGACATCGTGTTACGCCAGTTGCTCGCAACCAGAGGCAGGTCACGAATTACCAGACCGGCCGACCAGACACGATCAGACTCGACGTCTTCCGGTGTAGTACCGGTGTTGCCGATGTGCGGATAGGTCAGGGTGACGATCTGTTGGGCGTAGGAAGGATCGGTAAGGATTTCCTGATAGCCGGTCATGGCAGTGTTAAACACCACCTCTCCAACGGTTTGACCGTCGGCTCCAATGGCTTCGCCGCGAAAAATGCTGCCATCAGCAAGGGCGAGTATGGCTGGCTTAGTCAAGAAGACCTCCCGTAAATAAAGCCTGAAAGGGCGATCGCAGGTTGTAAAAAAGCGGAGTGACGTATGGACACGTCACCCCGCTTCTTCACCGAATAATTCTGCGCGCTTTTAGTGGACACACTAAAGCTGTAGCTTACAGAAAAAGGCTTTTTGGGTCCACCGCTAATGAGCCTTAAAGGCAGGAGAATGCGACAGGGCGTCGCCTAGCGGGTAAAAACGGGGCCCAAGCATAAGCTTGAGGCCCTGTTTAAGCTACTGATTAGTGCAGGTCGAGCACGTCGCGCATGTCGTACAGCCCAGGCTCGCGCCCCTCCAGCCAAAGCGCAGCACGTACCGCACCCTTGGCGAACGTCATGCGGCTGGAAGCCTTGTGCGTGATCTCAAGGCGCTCGCCTTCAGTGGCGAACAGCACGGTGTGATCACCCACCACATCACCACCGCGCACTGTCGCAAACCCAATAGTGTCGCGCGCGCGAGCACCGGTGTGCCCCTCGCGGCCATACACCGCCACTTTCGACAGGTCACGCCCCAATGCATCGGCGATAGCCTCACCCATGCGCAAAGCAGTTCCGGACGGCGCATCGATCTTGTGACGATGATGGGTTTCGATAATCTCGATATCCGCCTCATCACCCAATACGCGAGCGGCCATGTCCAGCAACTTGAGAGAAAGGTTCACGCCCACGCTGAAGTTAGCAGCGAAGACCACAGGGATATCCTTGCCCGCCTCTACCAGCAATTGCTTCTGCTCAGCCGTCAAACCGGTGGTACCGATCACCATCGCCTTGCCTGCCTTACGACAGAACGCCAGATTTTTCAGCATCACCTCGGGCAGCGTGAAATCGATCAATACGTCAAACTCGTCAGCCACCTGCTCCAGGTTGCCGGACAACGAAACGCCGATACGGCCCAGCGAGGCCAACTCACCGGCATCCGCACCGATCAACGTGCTGCCCGGGCGAACGATCGCCGCGGTCAGCCCGGACGCCGGCGAGCGCTGCTGCACCGCTTCGACCAGCGTCTTGCCCATGCGCCCGGCAGCGCCCATTACGGCTATACGTCGCATACTCAATTCCTTACAGGTCGCCGAAGAAGCGCTTCACGCCATCGAAAAAGCCCGTGGTTTTTGGCGAGTGGGAGTCATCACCCGCTAACGAACTGCGGAACTCTTCAAGCAGCTCGCGCTGACGGCGATTCAAATTGACGGGCGTTTCTACCGCCACACGACACATCAAGTCGCCCGCCCCACCACCGCGCACTGGCGCAACGCCTTTGCCACGGATACGGAACTGCTTGCCGGTCTGCGTGCCCTCGGGGATCTTGAGCTTGACCCGCCCGTCAAGGGTCGGAATTTCCAGCTCGCCACCCAGGGCCGCATCGACAAAGCTGATCGGCACTTCACAGAACAGATGCTTGCCATCGCGCTGGAAGATCGAGTGCTCGCGCACATTGATGACCACGTACAGGTCGCCCGTGGGCCCACCCTGGGCACCCGCCTCCCCCTCGCCCGACAGACGAATGCGGTCGCCGGTATCCACGCCCGCCGGCACTTTCACCGACAGCGTCTTGTACTCTTCGACACGGCCTTCGCCATGGCAGGAGTCGCACGGATCGGAGATGATCTTGCCCTGGCCATGGCAGCGCGGGCAGGTTTGCTGCACCGAGAAGAAGCCCTGCTGCATACGAACCTGACCGATGCCGCCGCAGGTCGGGCATGTGATAGGCGAAGAGCCTTTCTTTGCACCCGAACCGTCGCACGGCTTGCAGTTGACCAGCGTCGGTACACGGATATTGACGTTGGTGCCGCGCACGGCTTCTTCCAGGTTCAGCTCCAAGGTGTAGCGCAAGTCGCTGCCACGCTGGGCACCGCCACGCTGGCCGCCACGGCCACCACCAAAGAAGTCACTGAACACATCACCGAAAATATCGGAGAAGTTCTGCCCACCAAAACC
Organism: Pseudomonas sp. R4-34-07; assembly: GCF_003852375.1. NCBI lineage: Bacteria > Pseudomonadati > Pseudomonadota > Gammaproteobacteria > Pseudomonadales > Pseudomonadaceae > Pseudomonas > Pseudomonas sp. R4-34-07. Next base: position 5,025,740 of record NZ_CP027760.1, read on the forward strand.
GGCACCGCCGCCGCCCATGCTTGGGTCGACACCGGCATGCCCATACTGGTCGTAGGCTGCACGCTTGTTCGGATCAGACAGACATTCGTAGGCCTCATTGGCCTCTTTGAACATTTCTTCGGATTCTTTGCTATCCGGATTACGGTCCGGGTGGTGCTTCATTGCCAGACGGCGGTAAGCCTTTTTCAGGTCCGCGTCGGCGCAGCCACGCTCCACACCCAATACTTCGTAATAGTCACGCTTTGCCATAAGTCTTTGCACTCTTAAGGACGTTCAGCCAGACCCTCCTGAGCCTCGCCAAACTCGTTGAGCCCCAATGCAGGCCCGGACCCAACTCACGTCAATTCAACGATCCTGGTCATTACTACTTTTTAGCCGGCCACCCGACTAAAAACGCGGCATTTACTGCTCGGAAAGCAGGAGCATTCCCGATCACACCGCCAGCATCCGAACGCTGTCGCATACTGTAAAAATTCGCATACCCCAGACACGCCAACGCGGGAGCAAGCTCCCGCGCGGCGACATCCTACCAGTCACCGCTTGTGAGCGGTCAACCGGGCGACCAAGTTACTTCTGGTCTTTGACTTCTTCGAACTCGGCATCGACCACATCGTCGTGCTTGGCTTCAGGCTCTGCTTGTTGTGCAGCACCTTCGGCCGGCTGGCCTTGCTCGGCGTACATTTTCTGAGCCACTGGCGCGGACACCTTCGACAGCTCTTCAACCTTGGCTTCGATAGCGGCCTTGTCGTCGCCTTTGATAGCGGCTTCCAGGGCAACCACGGCAGCTTCGATTGCAGTTTTCTCTTCGGCAGTCACTTTGTCGCCAGCGTCAGCGACCATTTTGCGCGTCGAGTGAACCAGCGCGTCACCCTGGTTACGGGCACCAGCCAGCTCAGCAAACTTGGCATCCGCATCAGCGTTGGCTTCAGCATCACGAATCATCTGTTGAATTTCTTCATCAGACAGGCCGGAGTTGGCCTTGATGGTGATCTTCTGCTCTTTGCCGGTAGCCTTGTCTTTCGCACCAACGTGCAGGATACCGTTGGCGTCGATGTCGAAGGTCACTTCGATCTGCGGCACACCACGTGGAGCTGGTGGAATCTCGGCCAGATCGAATTTACCCAGGGACTTGTTCTGGGCAGCTTGCTTACGCTCGCCTTGCAGCACGTGAATGGTCACGGCGCCCTGGTTGTCATCAGCAGTCGAGAACACTTGGGATTTCTTGGTAGGAATCGTGGTGTTTTTCTCGATCAGCGCAGTCATTACGCCACCCATGGTTTCGATACCCAGGGTCAGCGGGCTGACGTCCAGCAGCAGCACGTCTTTCACATCACCGGCCAATACCGCGCCCTGGATGGCAGCACCCATGGCAACCGCTTCGTCCGGATTCACGTCTTTACGTGCTTCTTTACCGAAGAACTCGGTTACTTTCTGCTGCACCAGCGGCATACGCGTCTGGCCACCGACCAGGATCACGTCGTTGATGGAACCAACGTCGATACCGGCGTCTTTCAGCGCAATGCGGCAAGGTTCGATGGTGCGCTGAACCAGGTCTTCAACCAGCGCTTCCAGCTTGGCGCGAGAGATCTTCACGTTCAAGTGTTTAGGGCCGGTTGCGTCTGCAGTGATGTACGGCAGGTTCACGTCGGTGGACATGCTCGACGACAATTCGATCTTGGCTTTCTCAGCAGCTTCTTTCAGGCGCTGCATCGCCAGCGGGTCACCCTTGAGGTTCATGCCGCTTTCTTTCTTGAATTCGTCAACGAGGTAGTCGATCAGACGGATATCGAAGTCTTCACCACCCAGGAAGGTGTCGCCGTTGGTGGCCAACACTTCGAACTGGTGCTCGCCGTCAACTTCAGCGATTTCGATGACCGAAACGTCGAAAGTACCGCCACCCAGGTCATAAACGATCACAGTGTGGTCGCCTTTGGCCTTGTCCATACCGTAAGCCAGGGCAGCTGCGGTAGGTTCGTTGATGATACGTTTTACGTCCAGGCCCGCGATGCGGCCGGCGTCTTTGGTCGCCTGGCGTTGGCTGTCGTTGAAGTAGGCCGGAACGGTGATCACCGCTTCGGTCACGGCTTCACCCAGGTAGTCTTCTGCAGTTTTTTTCATCTTTTTCAAGACTTCAGCCGAAATCTGCGGCGCAGACATCTTGTTGCCATTTACTTCAACCCAGGCGTCACCGTTGTCAGCCTTGGCGATTTTGTAAGGCACCATCTTGATATCTTTCTGTACGACTTCTTCGTCGAACTTACGACCGATCAGACGTTTTACCGCGTACAGGGTGTTGTGCGGGTTGGTAACAGCCTGACGCTTGGCAGACTGACCGACCAGAATCTCGCCGTCATTGGCGTAAGCGATGATCGACGGCGTGGTACGCGCGCCTTCAGCGTTTTCGATAACCTTGGCCTTGCCGTTTTCCATGACCGAGACGCACGAGTTGGTGGTCCCCAGGTCGATACCGATAATTTTGCCCATGATTCACTCTCCCGAAACTTGAATTTGGATGCCGCAGCAGTTGTGGCTAACTGCGGTAGCACTTAAACGCTTGACTTATAAATGGGGGCCTTGCGGCGGATTTCAAGCCTGCTCATCAATAGAAGGCGAAACGGGTGCCGGCGCCTTGCTCACCACGACCATCGCCGGGCGCAACAAGCGGCCATTGAGCAAGTAACCCTTCTGGAACACTTTCAATACGCTGTTAGGCTCGAGGTCATGACTTTCCTGCATCGCCATTGCCTGGTGGTGCTCCGCGTTGAACGGCTCACCGCCTTGCGGATCGATGGCTTCCAACTGATAACGCTTCAGGGTGTCCTGGAACATTTTCAGGGTCAGTTCGATCCCTTCGCGCATAGGGCGGATGTTTTCGTCGTCCGGGTTGGACAATTCGAGGCCACGCTCCAGGCTGTCAATAATCGGCAGCAGGTCGTTGGCGAATTTTTCCAACGCGAATTTGTGAGCCTTTTCTACGTCCTGCTCGGCACGACGGCGGACGTTCTGCAGATCGGCGGCAACACGCAACGACTGATCCTGCGCTGCGGCCAGCTGCTCTTCGAGCACTTGCACACGAGTTCCCAGTTCATCACCGGCAGCCGAATTGGCGTCTGGCGTTTGCGTATCCTGCGTCTGTTCGTCAGCCATAGATTTCTCCTTTCAAAATCATGCGCGAACTCAACTCGCGCTTCTGTTCCGGTATATGGGGCCACAATTTTCAGGTTCAAGGGCGCAGGCGTTACCAAAAGTCTTTCGCATGTCTTGGATCATTTCCTGCCTCTACATTCCTAATCGCGCTAAGAAAACACATCGATCAAGCAAATCGAGCTAAGCGCCAGGATTGTCAGCCCAGAACAAAACACTGTATAAATAACCAGACCTAAAGCCTGGGAGCGACCTTCATGCTCGTGCACCTGTCCGTACATAACTACGCCATCGTTGAACATCTGGATCTCGAACTGGATCGCGGCATGAGCGTAATCACAGGCGAGACCGGCGCCGGCAAGTCGATCATGCTCGACGCCCTGGGCCTGACACTCGGCGACCGCGCCGATAGCGGCGTGGTGCGCCCCGGCGCCGATAAGGCCGATATCCTGGCCACCTTCGACCTGGTGGACATTCCCGAAGCCGAGGCCTGGCTGGCCGAGCGCGACCTCAATAATGACGGGCCGTGCATCCTGCGCCGGGTGATCACCGCCGAAGGACGCTCACGCGGCTACATCAATGGTACGCCCTGCCCCCTTGGCGACCTCAAAGCCCTGGGCGAATTGCTGATCGATATTCACAGCCAGCATGAACACCAATCCCTGCTTAAAACCGACACCCATCGCCGCTTGCTCGATGAGTATGCCGGTGCCACCGAACTTGCCCGCCAGGTTCACCTGGCCGCTCAACGCTGGCGGCAGACGCGCCAGGAACTGGAGCGCCTTTCCAATTCCGGCGACGAGCAACGCGCTCGTCACCAACTGCTCAGCTATCAACTCGAAGAGCTGGAAAGCCTGGGCCTGGGCGAGACCGAACTGGAGCAGCTTGAGCAGGAACACAAGAACCTGACCAACGCCGAAACACTGCTGGGTATCTGTCGCCAGGTGATCGAGCAATGCAGCGAAAGCGATTCCGGCAATGTGCTTAACGCACTGACGGCGAGCCTCAATCGGCTGTCCAGCGTGAATAACGCGTCCGGCTCACTGAGTGAAGCCACCACGTTGCTGACCAGTGCGCAAATCCAGGTGGAGGAAGCGGTCGGCGAGCTGAATCGCTTTCTGGATCATTTCGATGCCGACCCGGCGCGCCTGCAGGAAATAGAAGAGCGCCTGGACACCATCTACACCCTGGCGCGCAAGCATCGAATCCAGCCAACCGAAGTGGCGGCGATGCAGCAAAAACTGCTGGATGAAATCGAAACCCTGAACGCGAACGACGAGTCCATTGAACGCCTCGGCGAAGAACTCGCCTCCTTCGCTCGGCATTATCAGGAAAAAGCTCGCGAGCTGAGCGACCTTCGCCAGCAGGCCGCCACCCGCCTGGCCGGTGCCGTAGAACAGGAAATCCAGCGCCTGGGCATGCCCGGTGGCCGTTTCACCATCCAGTTGAACGCCAACACCAGCCATGAGCTGCAACCCCACGGACTGGAACAGGTGGAGCTGCTGGTCAGCGCCAACCCAGGGCAACCGCTCAAAGCCCTGGCAAAGGTCGCCTCCGGTGGCGAGCTTTCACGGATCAGCCTGGCGATCCAGGTCATCACCGCGCAAACCTCGCGCGTACCGACACTGGTGTTCGATGAAGTGGACGTAGGCATTGGCGGGCCGACTGCAGAGATTGTTGGCCAGTTGTTGCGACGCCTGGGGGATCGAGGCCAGGTGCTTACGGTGACCCACTTACCGCAAGTGGCAGCCCAAGGGCATCAGCATTTGTTCGTGCACAAGGTGCGAGGCAGCGACGCGACGCGCACGGCCGTGTCCAAGCTGAACAAGTCGGAGCGCGTGGAAGAAGTGGCGCGGATGCTTGGCGGTATTGATTTGACCAAGGAGTCTCTGGCTCATGCGAAGAAAATGGTCGTCGCCGCGAAGGCTTGAGGCGAGCATTTTGCTTCTTATATAAAGCACGAAGGCGACCCTAGGGTCGCCTTCAATCGTTTCGCAGAGCAACTCTGCGTCGATTTTTACTTTTTCTTACGGATGTACAGCACCAGATTATGGTCGACCAAATCGAAGCCATGCTCCTCAGCGATCTTATGCTGCAGCGCTTCGATCTCAGGGCTGGTGAACTCGATTACCTCATTGGTATCCAGGTCAACCATATGGTCGTGATGCCCGCCGTCGGCCAATTCAAACACTGCATGACCGCCGTCGAAATTATGACGAACCACCAGCCCTGCGGCTTCAAACTGGGTCAGGACACGGTAAACCGTGGCCAGGCCGACGTCTTCATTAGACTCCATCAGCGCCTTGTAAACGTCCTCGGCACTCATGTGGCGCTGCTCAGCAGAATCGAGCATTTGTAGAATCTTGACTCGGGGCAGAGTCACTTTGAGACCGGCTTTGCGTAGTTCGCTATTTTCAACCATGGTTAGCTTTCTCGCGGATGCTGCTTCGCAGCTTCTCTTAATACGGGTATGATCGGCGTTTACGTTGTCCCAGCCAAGATAGTGGAAGTCGCCCACCGATGCAAAACACCAAGCTCTTGCTAACCAGTTTCACCTTTGTGGGACTGCTCGCACTCGCCGGTTGTTCATTCCCCGGGGTTTACAAAATCGACATCCAGCAGGGCAATGTCGTCACGCAGGACATGATAGACCAGTTACGCCCGGGAATGACCCGACGGCAAGTACGGTTTATCATGGGCAATCCCCTGCTGACCGACACTTTCCATGCCGATCGCTGGGATTATCTCTACAGCATCCAGCCTGGCGGCGGTGAGCGCCAGCAGGAGCGCGTCAGTGTCATCTTCAATGGCAATGACCAGCTTGTCAGCCTGTCCGGTGACTTCATGCCCGGCGTAAGCCGCGATGAAGCGCTGATGGGCAAGGATAGCGGTACCAGCGTGACCGCCCCCGCACAGGAAGCCGAGAAGCCGAAATCCGAGGTGCCGGCCAAGCCAGGCTCCTTGCTGGACCAGATCCAGAAAGACGTCGATGGCGTGGAAACCGTGCCAGTCCCGACGCCACAGCCTCTGGACACCAGTCCGCAGTAACCAAGGCGACACTCAACAAAAAGCCCGGCATGCCGGGCTTTTTGTTGTTTGCTGATTTATGCGCCTTGCTGTCTGGCCTTCGCCGCTTTGGCCGCACGCTGCCTGCGCACTTCCTTGGGATCTGCCAGCAACGGCCGGTAGATTTCAATTCGATCACCTGGCTGCACCGCACGCGTATCAGCGTCGGCAACCACCTTACCGAAGATTCCCAACGGGCATTCAGCCAGTTCCAACTGCGGGAATTGCTCAGCAATCCTCGACATGTGAACCGCCGCCCTCAGGCTTGTGCCCTCCGGCACCGCCACCGCCAGTAACACCTGGCGCTCAATGGCGGCATGCACCACTTCAATTTCAACCATGCAGTTGCTTGGCTCGCTGGCAGAACGCATCCACCAGCGTATTCGCCGCCTGGTTGAACAAGGGTCCCAGTGTCGCCCGGACAATGGGCCCGGCGTAATCGAACGACAGATCCAGGCTGATCTTGCAGGCCTTGTCCGTCAGCGCCTTGAATACCCATACCCCATGCAACTGGGTGAACGGCCCCTCCTGCAGATTCATCTCGATGGATTTTCCAGGTACCAGCACATTGCGCGTAACAAAATGCTGACTAAGCCCACCCTTGGCTACGCCGACGCTGGCCACCATGTACTCATCACCGCCCTCCAACACCTCGGCAGTCGAGCACCACGGCAGGAATTCCGGGTAACGCGCCACGTCGTTGACCAGATCATAGAGCGCCTGCGCGGGATAGGGCAGCAGGGCCGAACGTTGAATATGCGTCGTCATGTGAGCGTTATTTCCACAGCTGAGCGGGCAAACATCGCGAAAGAACAGCCAGATCCGCGAGAGAAAAAAACCAAAGAACTGCCGGCATTGTCCGGGATTCATCGAACACGCTCAAGCACGCAGGTTGACCGTAGCCGACTCGCTCGCAACTCCCTATAATGCCGCCCCTATGGCTAAACAAAAGAAACACCCCACAGGGACCATCGCGCAAAATAAAAAAGCGCGACACGATTACTTCATCGAACATCGGTTCGAGGCTGGTCTGGTCCTGGCCGGCTGGGAAGTAAAAAGTCTGCGTGCCAGCAAGCTGCAGCTGGTCGACAGCTATGTGCTGCTCAAGGATGGCGAGGCATGGCTGCTTGGCAGTCATATCACCCCGCTGACCACCGCGAGCACCCACGTAATTGCCGACCCGGTGCGCACGCGCAAGCTGTTGCTCAATGCCCGGGAGCTGGAAAAACTCGCTGCGGCAGTGCAACAGAAAGGCTACGCCTGCATCTGCTTGTCCTGGTACTGGAGCAAGCACCTGGTCAAGTGCGAAATTGCGCTGGGCAAGGGCAAGAAGGAATACGACAAGCGCGATACCGAACGCGAGCGAGACTCCAATCGCGAATTGCATCGCGCGGTGCGCAACAAGGGCAAGGAAGAATAACCTTGTGACCCTGTAGCCTCGGGCAACTCGCCCGAGGCTACATGCCTTTACGTCGCTCCGCCCGGGCCACGCGCTGAACTTCCTGACGCACCTCCTCCAGCACTTCCTGCACATACAGCAGGTGACGTGTTGAAATTTCGCGCGCCTGCTCGGCTCGCCCTTCAATAATTGCCAGGTACAGGTCGCGATGCTGACTGATCAGCATGTCGCGGGTTTCGGTGCGCTGTTGATACATGCCGCCAATGTTGGTCACCACGTTACGCTTGAGCAGATCGAACAGCCCGCGAATGGTATGCAGCAATACGGCGTTATGACTGGCCTCGGCAATGGCCAGATGAAACCGCGCATCTGCGGCACCCTCCTCCACTCGACTCACCTCATCGGCCCGCGCATAACAATCCTGCAACGCTTCGAAAGCCGCCGTCAGCCGCTCACGGTCAACTTCCGTTGCTCGTAATGCCGCGTAATACGCGCAAGAAGCTTCCAGTGTCTGGCGAAACTCCAACAGGTCCCGTTGAGCTTCAGGGTTGTTTTCCAACAGATTCAACAGAGGATCGCTGAAGGTCGACCCCAGGGATTCCACGACATAGTTGCCACCGCCCTGACGACTGACCAACAACCCTTTGGCCGCCAGCTTCTGGATCGCTTCTCGCAGCGATGGCCGTGACACGCCAAATTGCTCAGCCAAAGCACGTTCGGCCGGCAAGCGCTCGCCCGACTTCAACGTGCCCTCAAGGATCATGCCCTCAAGTTGCTCGACGATGTCGTCAGACAAACGGCGCTGACGCACCTGATCAAACCCCATAACCCACTCTCCGCCATCCCGACCACTCGCCGGGGCTTCTATTCTGGCCTATTGCCGCGCTCGCGGCACCTATCAGAACGCCTTCGATTCACCCCATCAGAACAACCACGCCCGGCTGTACGACCAAAGTTTCGCGGGCGGCAAATTGACACACCCCCAACAAGCCTCTTAATCTAGCCCATAGCGGTTGTAAATTGGTATTACCAATTACCCAAGCCATACAAACAACAACAATCAGGGGCCACCCCATATGCAAACCTGGCAACAGCTCTACAGCCCTCTCGGCAGCCTCGGTGTATCCGCACTGGCCGCCGTTATCCCCATCGTGTTTTTCTTCCTGGCCCTGGCCGTGTTCCGCCTCAAGGGGCACGTGGCCGGCAGCATCACCCTCGCGCTGTCGATCCTGGTCGCCATCTTTGCCTTCCAGATGCCGGTAGACATGGCCCTGGCCGCCGCCGGCTACGGCTTTGCCTATGGTTTGTGGCCGATTGCGTGGATCATCGTGGCCGCAGTATTTCTCTACAAGTTGACAGTCAAGAGCGGTCAGTTCGAGGTCATCCGCAGCTCGGTCCTGTCGATTACCGACGATCAACGTTTGCAGGTACTGCTGATCGGCTTCTGCTTCGGCGCGTTCCTCGAAGGTGCGGCCGGTTTCGGTGCGCCCGTGGCAATCACCGCCGCATTGCTGGTCGGCCTGGGTTTCAACCCGCTCTACGCCGCCGGCCTGTGCCTGATTGCCAACACCGCCCCAGTCGCCTTTGGCGCGCTGGGCATCCCGATCATCGTTGCAGGCCAAGTCACCGGCATCGACGCGTTCAAGATCGGTGCCATGACCGGCCGCCAACTGCCGCTGCTGTCGTTGTTCGTGCCCTTCTGGCTGGTGTTCATGATGGACGGCCTGCGCGGCGTTCGCGAAACCTGGCCCGCAGCCCTGGTGGCGGGCCTGAGCTTCGCCGTCACCCAATATTTCACATCCAACTTCATCGGCCCGGAATTGCCGGACATCACCTCGGCACTGGCCAGCCTGATCGCCCTGACCCTATTCCTGAAAGTCTGGCAGCCCAAGCGCAGCGCCGGCGCGCAGATTGCCGGCGCCACCTCGAGTACAGCGGTTACCGCCAGCGCTGGCGGCTTCGGTTTGCCACGCAACACGGTTGTTTCGCCGTACAGCCTGGGGCAGATTTTCAAGGCATGGTCGCCGTTCCTGATCCTCACCGTGCTGGTCACCATCTGGACGCTCAAACCCTTCAAAGCGATGTTCGCCGCAGGCGGCTCGATGTACGGCTGGGTCTTCAACGTTGCGATCCCGCACCTGGACCAACTGGTGATCAAAGTCGCACCGATCGTAACGAACCCCACGGCCATCCCGGCCGTATTCAAGCTGGACCCGATCTCAGCAACCGGCACCGCGATTTTCTTTTCTGCGCTGATCTCGATGGCAGTCCTGAAAATAGACTTTAAAACTGGTCTTACCACTTTAAAAGAAACCTTCTACGAGCTGCGCTGGCCAATCCTGTCCATCGGCATGGTGCTGGCCTTCGCCTTTGTCACCAACTACTCGGGCATGTCCTCCACCATGGCCTTGGTCCTGGCCGGCACCGGCGCTGCCTTCCCCTTCTTCTCGCCTTTCCTCGGCTGGCTTGGGGTTTTTCTGACAGGCTCGGACACCTCGTCCAACGCGCTGTTCAGCTCGTTGCAAGCCACCACCGCACACCAGATCGGCGTCAACGACACCTTGCTGGTAGCGGCCAATACCAGTGGTGGCGTGACCGGCAAAATGATCTCGCCGCAATCCATCGCCGTGGCCTGTGCGGCGACCGGCCTGGTGGGCAAGGAATCCGACCTGTTCCGCTTCACCCTCAAGCACAGCCTGTTTTTTGCCACCCTCGTCGGGTTGATCACCCTGGCGCAGGCATATTGGTTCACCGGTATGCTGGTGCACTGAGACCTGCACGCAAAAGAGTAAAAACCGACGCCAGGCAACGGTTCCGGCGTCAGCTATTTCTGGAGGACCGATGAGCCTGCCTGCAGCATTCCTGAGCGACGTCGCACAGCTGATTCCGAAGGATCGGCGTTTCGACGATCCACTTTCCACCCTCGCCTTCGGCACCGATGCCAGCTTTTACCGATTGATCCCACAGTTGGTGATTCGCGTTGAGTCGGAAGACGAAGTCGTCACGCTGCTGCAACTGGCCCAGCGCGACCGCGTCCCCGTGACCTTCCGCGCGGCGGGCACCAGCTTGTCCGGCCAGGCCATCAGCGACTCGGTGCTGATCGTGCTGGGGGATCAGTGGAATGGCCGCGAAATACGAGGGCATGGCACCCAGATCCGCCTGCAACCGGGCGTCATCGGCGCCCAGGCCAACGCCTGGCTTGCGCCATTCGGGCGCAAGATCGGGCCGGACCCGGCGTCGATCAATGCCTGCAAAATTGGCGGCATCGTCGCTAACAACGCCAGTGGCATGTGCTGCGGTACGGCACAAAATACCTACCACACCCTGGCCGGCATCCGTCTGGTGCTGGCCGACGGCAGCCGCCTGGACACCGAAGACCCCGCCAGCGTCCAAGCCTTCCGCCAGACCCACGGCGCGCTGCTTGAGCGCCTGGCAACACTGGGCCGCGAAACGCGGGCAAATGCCGAACTCTGCGCAAAGATCCGCCACAAATACCGTCTGAAAAATACCACCGGCCTGTCGCTCAATGCCCTGGTGGATTTCGACGACCCACTGGAGATCCTCAGCCATCTGCTGGTGGGCTCCGAGGGCACGCTGGGGTTTATCAGCGCGGTGACCTACAACACGGTGATCGATCACCCGAACAAAGCCTCGGCGCTGATCGTGTTCCCGGATGTCGAGACCTGCTGCAACGCGGTAACCGTGCTGAAAACCCAACCGGTCTCGGCGGTTGAGCTGCTGGACCGGCGCAGCCTGCGCTCGGTACAGGACAAACCGGGTATGCCGGCGTTCGTACAGCACCTGTCGGAAAATGCCTGTGCGCTGTTGATCGAATCCCGCGCCGCCTCCCCTTCATTACTGCATGAACACATGGCGCTGATCATGACCTCCCTCGCCTCTTTTCCGGTGGAGAAGCAGGTCGACTTCACTGAGGACCCGCTGGAAAACGCCCGGCTCTGGGCGATCCGCAAAGACACTTTTCCCGCCGTGGGCGCCGTGCGCAAAACCGGCACGACGGTCATCATCGAAGACGTCACCTTCCCGGTTGAACAACTGGCGATTGGCGTTAATCGTTTGATCGAACTGTTCGACAAGCATCACTACGACGAGGCCATCCTTTTCGGACACGCGCTGGAAGGCAATCTGCATTTCGTCTTCACTCAAGGCTTCAACAGCGCGAAAGAAATCGCACGCTATCAGGCGTTCATGGACGACGTTGCACAGCTGGTGGCGGTTGAATTCGGCGGCTCGCTGAAAGCCGAACACGGCACTGGTCGCAACATGGCGCCGTTTGTCGAGCTGGAATGGGGCAGCGATGCCTATCAACTGATGTGGCAGCTCAAGCGCCTGCTCGACCCCAACGGCATCCTCAACCCGGATGTGGTGCTCAGCGATGACCCGCAGATTCATCTCAAGCACCTCAAGCCCCTGCCCGCCGCCGACGAGCTTGTGGATAAGTGCATCGAATGCGGCTTCTGCGAGCCGGTGTGCCCGTCCAAAGGCCTGACTTTGAGCCCGCGCCAGCGCATTGTGATCTGGCGCGATATCCAGGCCAAACAACGCGCCGGCGTCGACACCACCGAATTGGAAGCGGCCTACCACTACCAAGGCATCGACACCTGCGCCGCGACCGGGCTGTGCGCCCAACGCTGCCCTGTCGGCATCAATACCGGCGACCTGATGAAAAAACTGCGCAGCCGCGACGCCGACCGTACGAAAACCGCCGAATGGCTCGCCACCCATTTCGCCACTGCGCTGCAAGGTGCGCGCTTTACTCTGCATGTGGCCAACGGCGCGCGCATGCTGCTGGGAGCGCCGCGCCTGGCGAAGTTATCGGCCACCGTCACCCGGCTGTCCAAGGGCCAGGTCCCACAATGGACCAACGCCATGCCGCAACCGGAAAAAGCCATTCGCTTCAGCCCGGCCGTCACCGACGAGCGACCGCGGGTGGTCTACCTGGCGGCCTGTGTCTCACGCGCCATGGGCCCGGCTGCGGGGGATAAAGAGCAAATGTCGCTGTACGACAAAACCCGTGGTCTGCTGGAAAAAGCCGGTTACCAGGTAGTCTTTCCCGACCATCAAGACAACCTGTGCTGCGGCCAACCCTTCGCCTCCAAAGGCTATGCCGAACAGGCAGAACACAAGCGCCAGGAACTGCTCGGCGCCCTGCTCCACGCCAGCCGTGGCGGCCTCGACCCGATCTATTGCGACACTAGCCCGTGCACCCTGCGCCTGATGCAAGACCTGGGCGAGACACGCCTGAACCTCTACGACCCGGTACGCTTTATCCGCACCCACCTGATGGACCGCCTCGACTTCACGCCGCAGGAAGCGCCGATTGCCGTCCATGTGACCTGCAGCACCCAGCACCTGGGTGAAAGCCAAGCGCTGATCGACCTCGCCCGACGCTGCGCCAAAACCGTCGTCATTCCCGAAGGCATCCACTGCTGCGGTTTTGCCGGCGACAAAGGCTTTACCACCCCAGAACTCAACGCCCACGCACTGCGCACCCTCAAGGACGCGGTGCAACAGTGCAGCGAAGGCATCTCCACCAGCCGCACCTGCGAGATCGGCCTGAGCCAGCACGGCGGCATCGATTATCACGGTTTGGTGTACCTCGTAGACCGCGTGACCCAGGCCCGCGCCCATTAAGCCTGCAAAAAAACAGAACCCCTGCGCGCCGGCGTAGTCATCTGCATAGGCCTCGACAAACGAGGCTCATCCGTGATGTCGCTGGCAGGCCCCCAACGCCGGCAGCGTCGAGCCCAATTGTGCAAGGAGATACCCTATGAAGCGTTCCGCTCTTGCTGGCTTGTTCATTACCGCTGCGATGCTGGCATCCCCTGCTTTTGCGGCCGATGATAAAGACCTGTGCCAGATCAACCTGGACAAAATCAACAACGGTAAAGCGCTGCTCGCCACCGATACCAGTGGAAAAAGCGGCGAAATAGACACCGCCGTCTCCCAAGCGAAAGCAGCCAGCGCCGCCGGCGATCACAAGAAGTGCATCGAAATCACCTCCAAGGCCCTGCAAGACCTGCAGAACAGCGACAAAGGCGGTCAGTAAGCGATAGGGCCGACCTTCGGGTTGGCCTTTCGTGAAGGTTTGGCGTACACTACACAAGCTTGTCACTCACTAGAAACAACGAGTTACAAGCACGGGGCCGTTTAGGATTCGACGCCGGTCGCGAAACTTTAGGTGCATGCCGAGTTGGTAACAGAACTCGTAAATCCACTGTTGCAACTTCTTATAGTTGCCAATGACGAAAACTACGGCCAGGAATTCGCTCTCGCTGCGTAAGCAGCCTTAGCCCTGAGCTTCTGGTACCTTCGGGTCCAGCAATCACCAGGGGATGTCTGTAAACCCAAAGTGATTGTCATATAGAACAGAATCGCCGTGCAGTACGTTGTGGACGAAGCGGCTAAAACTTACACAACTCGCCCAAAGCACCCTGCCCTTCGGGTCGCTGAGGGTTAACTTAATAGAAACGGCTACGCATGTAGTACCGACAGCGGAGTACTGGCGGACGGGGGTTCAAATCCCCCCGGCTCCACCATTTGATCAACTAAAGACGTCCATGGACGTCTTTTTTTGTGCCTTAAATCCAGTAAATACTAGGGTTTCAGCGCTTATGGGAGCTTTGGAGAGTTTCTGAATTCCAGCCGCTTTGGTATCCCAGGTGGTATCCCGGACTGCCAAATGCTATTTTCAGGATACCAAAACGGTGCTGGAGGTAGCCCTATGCCTACTAACGCAACCCGCCTCTCCGATCGCCAGCTCAAGGCAGTCAAGGCAACCGGTAAAGATTTCGTCCTCAGCGACGGTGATGGCTTACAGCTTCGAGTACGTGCGAGCGGCTCAATGATGTGGAATTTTAATTACCGCGAGCCCCTGACCAGAAGCCGTATCAATATGGCGCTTGGTCCATACCCCGACCTTTCGCTAGCCAACGCCCGAAAGAAAGCCGCAGAGGCGCGTGAGCTGCTCGCTTTAGGCACTGATCCCAAAACCCAGCGTGATGAGGTAAGGCAAGCCAAACTTGCTGAGACTGAACACACTTTCGAGAAGGTGGCCACCGCCTGGTTCGAGCTAAAGAAAGACTCCGTAACCAAAGCCTACGCCGAAGACATTTGGAGATCGCTGACACTCCATGTTTTCCCAAGCATGAAAACCACGCCGCTCTCTCAAATCACTGCTCCGATGGTTATTAAAATCCTTCGCCCAATCGAGGCCAAAGGGAGCCTCGAAACTGTGAAACGATTGAGTCAGCGACTCAACGAGATCATGACCTATGGGGTCAACTCCGGGCTGATATTTGCGAACCCCCTCAATGGCATTCGGGCGGTGTTCAAGAAACCCAAGAAAGAGAACATGGCTGCGCTACCACCTGAGGAGCTTCCCGAGCTCATGATGGAAATCGCGAATGCCAGCATCAAACGCACGACCCGCTGCCTGATCGAATGGCAGTTGCACACGATGACCCGCCCTGCCGAAGCAGCCACCACACGATGGGCAGATATCGACTTCGACAAACGCATTTGGACCATTCCGCCAGAGCGCATGAAAAAGCGTCGGCCGCACACAATCCCTCTTACCGATCAGGCACTTTCGTTACTGGAGACACTCAAGCAACTCAGCGGTAACAGAGAGTACGTGTTCCCCTCAGATAGAAACCCCCGCACCCATGCCAATAGCCAGACCGCCAACATGGCGTTGAAGCGCATGGGCTTTCAGGACCGTCTAGTCAGCCACGGCTTGCGCTCGATGGCGAGCACCATCCTGAATGAGCATGGCTGGGATCCGGAGCTGATCGAGGTCGCACTGGCGCATGTCGACAAGGACGAAGTTCGTAGCGCCTACAACCGGACGGATTACATCGAACGCCGGCGTCCGATGATGGCTTGGTGGAGTGAACATATCCAGAAGGCGGCCACCGGCAGCCTGTCGGCATCGGCCATCAATCAAACCAGAGATCGCAACGTCGTACCGATTCGCTGAACATCCAAAAGGTACGCGCCACCGACTACGATCCGTGTCGTGTAGTAGGGCGAAAGGAGTGACGACAATCGCTAGATCTCTGGTATGCCTGCGCCTCTTCAGCCAAGCCCCTGAGTATGGGAAGGCTCCGCATTCCCATACTCAGGGGCTCACGCTTAAAGGTCTATCAGGCAACCACGACTTTTGCCTTTCTGCGGCGGATCAACCCTGCTGTTAAGTCGTAGTAGTAGACGGTAGCTGGAGCTGAGCATCGCAGGTAGTGCTCCAGAAACCATCTCACGTGCTTTTCTCTCCAGGACCAGGGAGTCGCGCAACCCCAGCGCTCACGAATCACCTCGTGCATCCTCTCTGCTTGCCTGATGTGCCGCTGCCGCGTGGCATGTGCACCTTTGAGCACGGGGCGCAGAAACAACGCTATGTCGAACTCGGACGTCATCGCCGACCTCCGATGTAGGCACTCACCACATCGATGCGGTTATGTCCCAATTCGTGGCTGATCTGCTGTCGTGCACGCAGATCAAGCTCTCGATCTTCTCGATGAACACGACCGCCATTGACGGGTGTATTCAAGCCAGTCAGTTGCTCATAACGCTCACAGGCGTAAGCCGCCCGCAACTCATGAAAGCCTCTCAATCCATGCTCATGCAAGATGCCCCGTGCCGGTCGCACAACTGACTGTATAAACTCTTTGTAGCTCTCGTTGGGGGCCAACAGGTTCCGACTGCGACTGGGTGAAGCCTCCCAGGCCCTATCCAAGGTGCCACGGATTTGATCGGTGACCGCGATCCAACGCGGCGCTGATGAGCCTGACCGACCACCTTTGGTTCCATCCTGGATGTTGATCTTGCCCAGTTGCCGAGCCTCACGTTGCAGTCGGGGCAGATCCGCCAGGATCGCCTCACGCAAGCGCATACCAGTATCCCGGGCCAGATGCACAATTGCGGCAACACGCTGCTGACCTCGCTCTGACAGTGCCCGTGCGATCAACTCGACCTGCACACGGTCTTGGCCTTGCGGGGGCTCACTACGCACGCTTGAGCGCTGCAAGCCCAGCGCCTTGCTCGGACTGGGGATTTTGACGTACTGATCACCGCGCAGCGCGGCCATCGTTCGGTTGACGCTGGACAGGCGGTTCTGCGCGGTGGCGATGCCGACGTTGCCCTGATCAACCTGCTCCCGCATGTGAGTGGCGTACCGCATGAGGATCTCGCGGCCGATCTGTCGCGCGTCATTGAGCCTCGGGCCTTCCTCGGAACGACACCAACGCACAAAGGCCTGCCAGCGATCGCTATGGGCTTTGACGGTAGCAAAATGGCCGTCGCCAAATAGATCTTTCAAGGCTTGCGGTCCGGCATAGCTGAGCTGGCGACCGAAGCCGAAATTGCGCCCAAATCGCTTACCAACCCGAGCCATTTTTCTTTTCCTGATCGACTGCAGCGAGATCATGCAAAAGGGCTCGCCAGTGCGCGTTCACGATGGGGATCTGAGCCCAATCGGTCGGGCGAAAACACAGCGTGTTGTCGGCGACGTAAAGATGTGCGCCCTCCTCTTTCAACCACTGAATGATGGCGGTCGTCGAGGTGATAGTTTTACGGACGGTGGCGACATCGGCGACAGCGGCGACAACCCTTGCTCTGCCTGGCTTTGAGTGTGGCGACAACGTGGCGACAGTAGCGGCGACAAATCGCGCTTTCGGCTCCTTTTGGCGCTGAGCGAGATGGTTGCGTAGCGCTTCATCAAGATTAAACATGGCGCACCTCGAAGGTGTGGCCGTCGGTGATCAACCACTGATGATCAAGCAACTCGACTAAAAGCTTGGTGGCATGGCGACTGCTCTTACGAGCAAAGCGGGGCCCGTTGCGGTTCAGGTCTCGAATACTAAAGCGCTTCCAATCTTTGACCTGCAGCCAGCGCAACAGCCGGTCCGCCTCCTCCTTAACTCGACACACTGGCTCCTGCTCAGTCAGACGCTGGATCTCGGTGAGGTAGTAACCGACTAAGGCCGAGGCCCGTTGGATATGGTCGACCTCCACGACGCTGCTCTCCTCCACAACTGCAAGAATGCCGGCGACGCGCAGCAGGTTATCGGCGGCCTTCGATCCGCTAGGCCGTACGCTGGCCAGCTCGCCAAACTCACCCAGTTGGGCTTCGATGGCATCATGCAGATCAATCCAGCGACGACGAGCCAGTGGACTGAGGCTCAGCGGTGATAGACGCAAGGCACCGCCAGCGGAAAGTGACCAAGGCTGATAAAACAGAGCCGAAAGGCGGTGATGATAGCGCTTGAGGGCGGCATCTTTGGACAAGTCGACAGCCTGGTAGCTACGTTGCCCGGCTACACTGGTGGGCCAGGTCATCAGGCAGCGGCCGAGAATGCCTTGCCCTTGCAGCAACGGGTCACTGAGTAACTGCATGGCTAAATATGGTTGCAGCATCAGATGCAGGCTCAAGCGCCGGTCGTAGGCTCGCAAGCTTTCACCAACCATGGAGCGCGCGCGATCTATCGGGCTACCGTCCCAGAGTGACGACAAGGTTGTGACCGCCTTCAAACGGTTATCCCGACTCATGGTGCTGCTGCCGAGGAATTGTCCGCCCTCGTCACAGAACAGGCCCATGCTCGGCAAGTCATGACAGAGCCCCTTGATCAGGGCCTCGATAGTCGGGTCTGTGGTTATCAGCCTAGGGGCTGAAGGCTCTGCTTCGAGCGGCACCCCGTTCGTGGACTCAGGATCGGCAGGGTTGATACGCTGCGCCTGCCGTTGTGCGGCACGGTGCTGTGCAAGCTGTTCGCGGTAACGCTGCCACTGCTCACGCTCCCATTGCCGTGCTGGCAATAATGCACATCGATCTGCTGCCGTTTTGCGATCGCCGGACGCGGCCACCGTGATCAGGTACAGCGACAGCGGATAATTTCTTCCGTCGAGCTGTAAGCCCGCATGACCTTGAGTGGCCAGTGCCGAGGCAGCCAACACCGATTGCGCGGCCAGTGCCTGAGGCACGCCGATGACCTCGGCCATGCGCTCCACCGCAGGCCCAAGAATCCCACCCAGTGCCTGCACCGGATAAAGCTGGGCCACAGGATTCGACTCAATCAGCGGACGTGGTAGTTCAAGCTTCGGATCTAACTGCTGCATGGCCCCTCTCCTCGTTCATTGCTGGTTGTCCTCACGTATTCCCGCCACGGCTGTTGAGTGTTATCAGGGATCAAGGCCCCTGCGGCCTGTGAGGTGTTCACTGACGCGGAACGCACGGCTCCTTACGACCGGGAGCGAGGGCATGAACCCAAAGACCTGACCTCCTTCGCGCATCCGAAGATACGGGCGGGTGGAGGCTGTGCCGACTGACGAGTTCGGCGCCTAGAGATCCTGGGTGGGAGAAGGCAACGACATGGACACCTGAGGCATGCCTGACTATCAGTCAGGTGCAGCCCTTCCATAGGCTGCGGCAACCGGCGCCTGTGTCGTTACGGATGGCGACGAATCGGATTTGTCAGATCGATTGTCACGAGGAGAGTTGCAGCAATGCCCTGTACGACGCGGCTTGCAGCAGTGTTACGAACGCCCGTCTCTTTCCAGGAGAAAGAGACGGGCACGGCCTGGCGCAGTGAAGTGTGCCGAAAGGTGAAGTTGCTGCAGCGCAGCGAGGAAGGTCCATCGTCTGCCGCAGCAGACAGATAAGTCGAGTAGGCATCCATCACTCCTGGGGAGTGACCGTGCGAGCCGCCGGACGCTAATCGCACTTCGGGAGAACCACCACACAAATGGCGTAGCCTTGAAGGCTCTGGCTACCTGGGCTGGTGCTGTCAACGACAGCGGTCCATGCGCCAATTTTTATACCCACTCGAAAAGGCGGTCAAGCCTCATGGCCAAAGCGTACAAAAAGTGGCGACAGTCGCCACTTTTGTCGCCAGCCTCTAGGCCCCGTTCTGCGGGGATTGTCGCCAGTGTCGCCAGTGTCGCCGGTGTCGCCACGTCCTAGCCATACCCTAAAACAAGATTGGCTCTGACACTCTTCGAATGCGCTTCGCGCGATAGAGATCGTGGGGAATTACTGACGGGATACGACGGCGAGAAGCTAATCAAATTTGAAAAAGAACTGGAGAGCAAGTCGGCTTCGAAAAAAGCGAGTGAACCCTCCGATCGGCGCGATCAAAGATCGCTGGATCGGAGGGTTTGGCGGGAAAAGCAAAATCTCAAAGTCAATTACAGAATCAGGCATCAAAGCTGGTTGTTCGAGGGGGTGACCGCCTCAGGCCGCATGATCAGCGTCTGCTGCAACCGCAGCAAAAAACCGGCTTCAAACGCTTCCTGTGGATCACCTGGGTGATGACGCTTTCGGTTCTGCGCCAGTGCCCACCATAGCGGTAGTGATGAACCGTCAAGCCACGTCTGCGCACAACGAACGCCGTCCTCAATCATTGAGCTAAACTCATTGCTCCAGGGTGTTCGAATACCCGGACAGCCTTCAGCGGACGGGACAGCGTAGTACTCACCGATATGTTGATGGATGCGTTGAGCCGGAATACCAGTCAGATACCGGAACGCTTTGTCGAACAACACGGCGGCATCATCCAGCAGCTCTACCGCCAGCTCTACCTCCTGCGGAAAATGCAGCAAAATACTCTGTGCCCCATTAAGCCGAAGCGTAGCAGCCTGTCGCAGTTTAATGGCAGCATCTTCAGGGGTGAGCGATGCAGTATCAATGGTGTTGGGTTTGGGAAGGTTGGCAAGAAGCGAGAGATCAAACATCACGGAGTCCTCCGAGATAGTTTGCGGTACCAAAAAAACGGCCGGGGTGGCGCACGAGCTTAAAAGGGGGACAGGGCATTTTCCTTATCTCCTCGGACAGTTAAGGAGCCGTCCACCCAACCGTTCTGACACGAAATGGGTGGCGGACCGTACGGGGGTCAGAAACCGGCGTCCGAGGGAACCGGCCAGGCCGAAGCCTGCCCCGCACGGACCGCCATAGAAAAGCAGCAGCTAAGCCTCTGTAAGCACTTAATCACTAGCTATGGCGCTATGCGCCTCGAACAATGCAGGTTCTGACACCCGGTCACGGGATTGACCGCGACGGAGCAAAGCGTAAATGTGAAGCCGCAACAACACAAGAGTGCAATGGCAATCAACTCCATATGCAAATGAAAGGCGCCAGTAAAACGCTAACGCTCGCAGGTGCCTGGTGGCTCTATCGCCTACGTATGACCGAGTGACTACAAACTCCGACCGCACTGCTAGAATCGGCACATATGGCCACCCTCTAGAGAAATAGTATGAATACAAAGTTGACGGAAGAAGAAATGCGCCTGGCGCTATTCGGTGAAATTGAGTCTCCTAAACCGGCAATTAACTCACACACGCAAGGCACCGCTCCGGATGTCGTATTCGTACAACCTGTAAAGGAAGCGAAGAAAAGGAAAGTCTCAAGAGCCTTCACGCCAAGACTGAAAGTCACGCTTCGGGTGGGAAACGAGTTTGAAGGCCAAATGAAAGAGATGGTACATGAGGTTGATACGTTGAGCTCGCTCATCGCGGAGCAAGAAGCTGTTAGAACCGCCAGGAAAAAATTTAGATTTGTGGAAGTGATATTGGTTGAGTCGATGTAGGCTAGATTTTTAGCCTTGCATTACCGCGCCCCTTGGATTGGACTCCGTAAAGGCAGAAAAAAATAAACCATTTCTGGAACCCACTAAACACTACATAGTGATACTTTTATCTAAGCACCAATGGAGACCGGGGCCAGCAACCGCTCAATCCAAAAGCGCTACTTGACGCTGCTCAACGCGCCAAAGACCGCTACAATCTCAGAAATGTTTTCATTGCGAGATAATGCCATGGACGATGACAGCCAGAGCACTCTTGACCCTTTGCTTGAAAATATCCGGTGGCCATCCGATTTTATTGGGCAGCAACTTTTCATCCAAGGGGAAGACTGGCAATACAACGCTATGCTGAACTGGTCTCACTTCCGAGCTGATCTCTACGCCTTCGCATATAAAGACGCTGCTGATGGCTTGATGGAAGCCATGGCAAATCGAAAAGTGCCACTTGATAGCGGAATCTATCCGCTGCTGTTCTTGTACCGACATGCTCTGGAGCTACAGCTTAAGCTGATGCTGACGACAGCTCGTAACTTAGCAGGCCTAGAGGCTAGAAACTATGAAAAACATTCATTGATGCCAATGTGGTCGGAGTTACGCAAACTGCTTAAAGAGCTCGGCCCGAATCAACCGGAAACCGAAGTCAGTGCGGTTCACGGCTTTATTCGCCAATTAAACGACGTCGATCCGGATTCAATGGCGTTTCGCTACGCAACGACCAGATATGGTAAAGAGCACCTGTCCGACATTACGCACATCAACATCCGGCACTTACGGGATGTGCTCGATAGCATCTTCCTTTGGCTCAACGGCGCGTATGACTGGCTCGGGGAGATGGAGTCCAATCAGCCAGACTACTGAAGGATTGCTACCCAGAACCAGCGTTGACTCGGTTTCGTCAGCAACCCATCATTTGTTTAGTAGGCAGGATCTGAGAGCTAGCCCCCCCCGGGGAGTGGGAGCATTGGCCAAAACGGTCAGTTGAATAAGGCCGATTCCAGCCAGTAGCTGTCGTCCAGGCCTAAAGCAGCTACCGTCCAGAATCGGGCCTCAGCCAAAGCACTAGTTTCGGTCAGTACCCGTCACTCAAGGCGCCTACGAAACGTGCGGAAATTCAGATAACATCAGCGCACACAAAAATTCATTCTGCGTATCATTCAGGACAGGACGTCATGTTAAGCATTTCCAACGGACTTAAAACCTTCAGACCAGGCAGAGCCAGACCGGCGCGCGACGACTATTGTGCTCACATGATATTTAGCAATCTTCGCCAATTCACGCCACTTTATAGTTAACACTGTACATCCTTCTAGCCAAACACAAAGCTGTCATCCGTGACATTTTAGGAGAAGAAATGAACGTCACACCAAGAGATGAAAAAATAAAAAGCGTTTTTGATGACATTATCTCAGATAACATCGATTTGAGACCTGACTTCCAGAGAGGAGAGGTATGGGACTCAAACAAAAAAAAATTATTGATAGACTCAATCTTCCGCGGATGGCAGGTTCCTCCAATTCACTTGGTACGTATAGATGCGCATAAAGCAGAAGTTCTTGACGGCCAACAACGACTAACAGCCATTCGAGACTTCATGCAAAATAAGTTTGCAATGGATGGTGCAATTGAACCCTTAGATGACGATATTGTTGAGTTAGGAGGGTTAAAATATTCTGCTTTACCTGAAGATAAAAAACTAGAATTCCAGCGGTACCTGCTAAAAATATATGAAATCACCCATTACAACCATGGTGAACCCGGCGAGTTATTTCATCGTCTCAACCAATCAGTAAAACTAACGTCAGCTGAACAACGCAATGCTTTTTTCGGCAGCATAAGAGATCAGGTTTCATCGTTGGTTTCCTACATGGCAAAACAGGGGATCGACAAAACAGTTCTTGGATTTTCCAACTCTCGCATGGCGTATAACGATCTACTGACAAGGGTTTGTTTTATTTTAGAGAATTCAGGCCTAAGAACTCCAATCAGCGACCGCTCACTAACCGCGAGATTTAGAAACAAGGAAGGGTTTTCTCCAGAAATCACAAACGCAGTCAAAGGCGCAATTGACTTCCTTGTCCAAGTCAAAGAAAACTTAATATCAAGCGAAGATGATATAAATTTGACAAAGGCCTCGTCATTTAACTGGCTGTATCTTTTAGCTAGCGAATTGATTGACGGAGGCGATTTACACGATGAGCAGTTCTTCAGAGGCTTTATCTATTTAGAGCTCGCAAAAAATAAAGTAAAAAACAACTTACAAATTGACAAGAGCATTGCGGATTATTTTGGCTTTGACCGAGGCTCTCTGCGTGAGCTTTTACTTCTATATATCGAGCGATCATCATCACGCGTAACATCCACAAGTTCCATCCTAATTCGCGATATGGTTATAAATATCAGCCTAGCCTTATCAGGCTATAAAAATTGTTCTCTATACCGAGCGGAGGACGAAACAATCGCAGCTATTATAGAATCAATAAGAGATGGCAGCGATGAAATAAAAACGCTAATCGAGGATGCTGCAGTAAAATGGAGGATGGAGTAATGAGATTAGCAGCTATCAGTGATGCTTGGCGCAATGTATTGAAAATTGATAAATACCCGTGCCGCCTTTTGGACATTAAAGCTCGTGGTATCTCTGGATTCAAAAGCGAAGTCGACCTAAACTTCAAATCTGCAATCACCGCTATATGCGGAAAAAATGGTGTTGGAAAAACCACTTTAATAAAATTCTTATATTCCGCATTCAAAGATGGTGACGTTACCGGGGCCCATAGCAAATTCTCTGATTCTGATTTTGAGGCAACCATTGTTAAAAACAGCAAGGTTTGCTCCCCAGAGGACACCATCCTTGGTGGTTTCAGCGCCTATTACTTGGAACCCTCACGGGAGTGTACCAGGATCATAGAGTATTTAAGGAGCACTGATAATGTGGAAGAGCTTCTAGAGGGAGTTGACGACAATCGCTCTTTCAATGAACCTAAATTCAAGTCCATGATTGAAAATCTGGTCGGAAAAAGTTATCAAACACTAGTTTTCTATGAGGTGCCTGATGCAATGCCACACGAGTATGGATTCCCTTTTCCTTACTTTAAGGTAGTGCTCCCTAACGGTTCAAGCTATACAAATACCGACATGGGGATGGGCGAACTAGCTTGCTTATACGTCGCATGGTTTATTTATCACTATATAGAACCAAAAAGCCTGCTATTCATAGAAGAGCCTGAGAACTTTATTTCGGCGTACAGCCAGCTACGCTTAATGGATATGATTGCAGACCAATCGTTCGCTCAGAAGCTATGGGTCATTTTATCAACTCACTCAGAGCACATCCTGTCCAAAGTGGGTATAGATAACATCAGAATTTTGTCACAATATTGTATGGAAAACCGTTCGGCCATCTCTAATCCCAAGCATGTAAAGAAATATCTTTCAGCATTGGGGCTATCCAGCAACACTCTAGGCATTTACATTGTAGAAGACGAATTAGCAAGATTTTTCCTTGAGTACATACTGGACAAAATGGATCCAGATATGCTCACAGACTTCTCTGTAATTCAGATGCGTTGTGATTCTAATATTGAAAAAATTGTGAAGCATTACGAACCTACGCCGAGCCCGCCATTTGAAATCATCGCAGTTCTAGATGCAGATCAATCAGCAGAAATAAAGCCGCTATCCGGAAAACATATTTACACAACTGCACTGCCATCAGCACAAAAACTCACACCAGAACTTGAGATTTGGACAGTTTTAGATTCCCATATAGATGATATCGCGCAATGGCTAGATATTGGCGCTGATCGTTTGAGAGATGCAATTGAAGACGCTCGCCATGGAGATCATCACGATCGTTACGCAAAAATAGCGCAGGCGTGCAGAAAAAACAAAAGGGATCTTGTCGATGCAGTACTAAGAAAGTGGTATCAGTTCCCGGAGAACCAAGCCCTTGTAATGAAGTTCTACTTGGCGATAAAACTTCGAAAAGAAAACTGTGCGGTGCAACGAGTAGCCGAGTCTCTTGAAATGGAAATTATTGCACCTAGCTTTACGACGCACTTGGAAAAAGATCAATGCAATGTGAATTGCGCAGAGCACTCAAAACCTTATTTCGAGGCCAGGATTGGCTTTGATGGTGCACATTTTTTTGCGTAACTTAAAGGATTGACACATGCACCAGCCCTATATAGGTGGAGTTCGAATTCTCTACAGCCTCGATGCGCCCCTAAAGCTTTTTGCAATTACCCTTTCACCTGCGTACGGGGTATCACGCCTTGCGGGATTAACCGGTTACCGCTTTAGCGGGTAATTGATCGGTCTCACGCGCCTGCTGTGTCAGCAGGCGCTTGGGGACCGCCCCCAAATAAACATACGGGTGATGACAATTCCGCCGCATCGACTAAATCAAACTCGTAAGCGGTCCCACCCGTTTTCCATTGCACAGTGATCCGTGAAAGATTCAGTTTCACGTCCGAGAGACTGCAGGCGATCTCAGCTCAATTGTGCCAATGAGTGCGGCCGTGTGATAAAGGTATCGCAACTACGCCAACCCAGCGTTTCCAGCTGTAATCAAGTGCTTTACTAGTGGCTTAGCTTTTGTCCACCAGATCGCGCTGAGCGACAATCTACGCGTGCGGCCTACCCATTACCGGCGGGCTTTTCACTGCAGTACGTGGGGCCCAACTTCGAAGCCAAGTAGCGCGTTTAGCGCTCGAAGTGACCTCATAGAGGCGTAGGTCGAAATCACCAAAAATGCCATTATGTATTCTGGAAGGTGCATATGAACTGCAAGTCCAGCTACGTAATACGTCCGCAAATAGCCATATTAGCAGAGTCATAAAAAATGAAAAAACAGCAAATCCGTATGCAGATACCAAACACGCCGGAAAATCGTGCGCATTTAGAGTTCATACGGCAATGGAGCCAAATGATCCCGACCCTTTTTTTCTTGGATCTCTGCACAATCAGTCACATCAAAAAATCGCTCGAACGCGACTCTGATGGAGCTCCGCCTGAGCCTAAGTCATTGGCCTGGCTGAGGAAGAATGATCTGCCGCACAACGGTTTTTCGTACCTACCCGCTCTCATGGAAAAAGCTAGTGATGCTCAGAGCAATTTCGATGTTGAAGGATTAACGCAGGAGGCTATCCGCGATTTGACAGCCTTGAAAGGCTTTTTCAAACAAGCCCGGGTTCTAGAAGATATTGACCTCGCCTCCAAGTATATATCGACTCTCAAAGGCATACACCCGGAGATCTTAGGTCCTAGCTATCACGATTTTTTGAGCTTCGTTAATGGGCTACGGATTTTCAATGCTATCGCGCCGGCCAAAAGGTACAAGGCGGCCCAAAATATT
Organism: Pseudomonas sp. R4-34-07; assembly: GCF_003852375.1. NCBI lineage: Bacteria > Pseudomonadati > Pseudomonadota > Gammaproteobacteria > Pseudomonadales > Pseudomonadaceae > Pseudomonas > Pseudomonas sp. R4-34-07. The sequence continues at coordinate 5,052,303 of NZ_CP027760.1, forward strand.
TGCGAGAAGGCTGCGAGCCTCAGCATTCACAAGGGGCACCCGTTGATTTTGGCGTCTCTTGCGTGCATTTACGGCTGTGTAGCCGCGAAAAAAGTGCTCAAGTTCAAGGACGACCCTGCTGATTTTAGCCCTAGCAACGCGCTGGGTGATGTGCAAGTTATTCAAAGGGTTGGGCAACTCACACAACTGATAGAACAAAATGAACGAGAATTTGCTAGAACTCAATTCGTGACCGATGACAGGCACCTGCAGGACTTCTACAAGTTCTTTTTTGTCAATGAGGTAGTCTCGGAGGAAGGGAATGACTCAACGTCCATAAAATACGAAATGACGATCCAGGCAAATATGCTATTTCCAGATCTTTTCGATGAGGATGGCTTCGCTAAAGGTGAAGCCGAAAATGAAGAGATCCTGAAAATATACGCCCTCGTGGGTTTCCCTAATGAGGCAAGCGCCACCTAATTGTTTAGGTGATCTGTTCAGTAGGTTTCATTTTTAACCATCTGCCGAATTCACCGACCCGATCCCAGCTTCTCGACTTGAAAATACGTCGGAATCATCACCTTCAGTGCTGGAGTTCGGCAGGCGTTTCGGCGAGTCCATACGCTGGATTGGTACAATGAGCCGCTTACCAAGACTTAAAAGCCCTTTTGGTATTGCGTGTACGTTAAAATTATGCAAAATAACGTACTTCATTGGAAAAAGCATGCAGGCTCATGAGTATCTACGTTCATTCTTTTCCCTGCGTTAGAGGAATACAGGCCGGGAGGCCATGCTACATAGCAATGTGCCCTATGCGTCTTGTACCCAAAATATTCATTTTCAATGAAGAAAATGTGCCTGCGGACCTGCGCGCCCAGCGCACCCTGAACCTTGCAAGGGTTCCTGAGATTTCAGCGTATTTGCTTGACAATCGCGACGATTACACCCTATCCGCAATCACGGCTTCTGTGGATGGCGTTGTCCATTTCAATCCCGCTTTCGATACAGGCCTTGAGCAAAGCATTGGCACACTGACCATACCGATGGAGGCTCAGATACTAATCAATGACGGTCAGCACCGACGCGCAGCCATTGAGCAAGCCATTCGCGAGAATCCAGAACTTGGCTACGACAACATTCCCGTGCTTTTCTTCATTGATGAGGGCCTGAATCGTAGTCAGCAAATGTTTGCCGATCTCAACAAGCACGCTGTGCGGCCGAGTAACTCCATCAGCACGCTTTACGATCATAGAGACCAAATTTCTGATCTAGCTAGGTATCTCGCCAAAAATGTAGAAGTTTTTTCCAGGATGACGGAGCTAGAGAAATCTAGCCTATCACCTCGCAGCTCTAAGCTATTCACCCTCAGCGCCATAAAAAACGCCTCCCGCGTCTTATTGAAAAAAGGGAAAGGCGATTTCATTGCGCAGAATGAGCGGGAGCTCGCTAATACGTTCTGGGAAGAGGTTTCCTTGCAGATGCCCGATTGGATCAGAGCAAAAAACAAAGAGCTGTCAACGTCCGAATTACGGGACAATTACATTCATGCCCACGGCGTCATGCTGCAAGCAATGGGACTTGTCGGAGCTGAGCTGATTATCCGCAAGGAATCCGAATGGAAATCAACCCTCAGCCAGCTCCGTCATATCGACTGGTCAAGGGCCAACCCTGAATGGGAAGGCCGCGCGATGGTTCACGGTCGGATCTCCAAAGCCACAACGAACGTGGCGCTCACAGCAAGTCTTATCAAGAAAAAACTTGGCGTACCGCTGTCCACGGTTGAACGAGAGTTAGAAAACAGGTTTCCTCAAAAATGAGTAATGATCAATTTCTCTATCCATCGCACGATGACTTCGTCCAAGAAGCGATCATTTCTGGTAGGCCGTTAGCAGACGCTGTCCGTGAGCTTCAAAGCATTTATAAGGCCGATAATCGCCCCTGGGTAGTCGGTTTCAGTGGCGGCAAGGACTCTACCGTCATCCTTTCGCTCACATACTATGCCCTGAAGATGTTGCCCCCAGAGGAGCGCCATAAGCACGTATATGTCGTCTCCTCCGACACACGAGTAGAAACTCCTGTAGTAGTCGACATGATCCGCCAAGTGCTTGATTCAGTGAACGCTCAAGCAGTTGAAGATCAGATTCCGATGACAGCCCATTCTGTCACCCCTAAAGTTGGAGAAACCTTCTGGGCCAACCTCCTAGGTAAGGGCTACCCAGCGCCGACCAAGGCGTTTCGCTGGTGCACAGAGCGGATGAAAATCGATCCAGTTAGCGAGTTTATCAAGGACAAGGTAGCCCGGTTCGGTGAAGTCGTGGTGGTGCTCGGCTCGAGACGTGAGGAAAGCAACACGCGTGCGCAGGTGATCACACGCCACAAAATCGATGGATCTGCTTTGGGTCGGCATAGCACCCTGCCAAATGCCTATACCTATATGCCCATTGAGCTATGGCACGCTGACGATGTCTGGGAATATCTCATGAGTGCCGCCAGGCCTTGGGGGGGGTCCAATCGAGTGTTGTTTGAGCTGTACAAAGACTCCAACGCTGGCGAGTGCCCACTGGTAATCGACACCAATACACCATCCTGTGGCAACTCACGCTTCGGCTGCTGGACGTGCACCGTGGTGACTCATGACAAAGCGATCGAGGGTCTCGTAAACAGCGGCGAGGATTGGATGCTGCCGCTACTGCAGTTCCGCAACCAGCTGCATGCCAGCTCACTCCCCGAAAACAAAACTGAATACCGTAACTACAAACGTCGTACCGGGAAAGTGACCTTCGCGAGAGGGGCTATAGACGACGACACGAATGCTGCAACCAAACACGTGCCTGGCCCGTATTGGATGAAATATCGCAAAGAGTGGCTGAAGCTGCTTCTGGAAATTGAGAAAGGTATCCGTGAGACGGATCGTGATATCGAACTGATCGGCCGTGATGAGCTGCAAGTGATTCGCCAGCAATGGCTAAAAGACCCGAATGAGCCGGACTGGATTGATTCACTCCCTAAAATTTACGCCGAGGTCTATCCGGCGGATACGGTTGAGTGGATCAAGAATGACGCTGGCGCCTTCACTGAGCCCGATGCGGCCATCCTCAACGCATTGGAGCAGGAGCACGGAGTGCCGGCGGTCCTGATCATGAAGCTGATCGATACCGAATTATCATTCTCAGGCCTCTCACGTCGGAAAGGAATTCTGGAGGAGCTGCAAAAAATCCTGGAGCAAGACTGGGGGGGACTGGATGAAGCGCTGGAACGTCGCGCCGTACCTACAGTTAACGATACGTATAAGACCGCTTTCGAATCTCTGAAAGCCGAACTAGATGGCTTGTTGCAATGATTATAGATTCCCTTTCAGTACTAGATTTCCGAGTTTTTAGCGGAGCCCACGATTTTGATCTGGTTCCTAAGATCAAAAGAGGCAAAAACGCACCTATAGTTTTGTTCGGCGGTTTAAATGGCGGCGGCAAGACAACCATTCTTAGCGCGCTAAAACTTGCCTTGTATGGCAAAGGCGTACTTGGCTCTGGCGCAACAGTTGTCGAATATCACCAATATCTTCGTGACTGCATCCATAGAGCACACAACAGCATTGCCAAACCTACACGGGCGGCTGTCGAACTTACCTTCCGCTATGCGCAGTATGGAATCATCTCGAGCTATCAATTGACACGGGATTGGTTTGTTGATCATGCCGGCAAGATCAAAGAAGGCCTTATAATTTCTAGAGACGGCCAACACCTGACCGAGCTTTCATATGATCAGGCCCAAGCTTTTCTTAACGAGTTGATCCCGATTGGCGTATCTGAGCTGTTCTTCTTTGACGGCGAAAAAATCGCAAGCCTCGCTGAAGAAACATCCGGGGACGCGCTGCGAGAGTCGATCAACAAACTTTTAGGCTTGGACCTCATCGATAGGCTGCATTCTGACCTATCCGTGATCATCAGAGGCCGCTCAGTAAAAAAAGCATCTGAAGATCGCAAGCAAAAAATAGCTGAAGCAGAACGAACTTACGAGGATCTAAAGAGGCAGCTCTCTGATACACGCGAAAAACTTGTCCATATGCGTGTCAATACCGTAGAAGCTAACAAAAACCTGGCCAATATTGAGGCAAGTATTAATGCGCGCGGCGGTGCCTGGAGCGCTACAAGAGAGGAGGAAACGGCTAGTCTTGACTCACTGGTTATTGAGAAAAAGGCCATAGAGCATACTTTGCATGAGATGCTGAGTGGCTTACTGCCGTTTGCAATTACCCGGAAATTGAACGAAAAACTCCTCGATCAACTGGACTCTGAGCAGCGTGCCGAAAAAGCTCAGGTTCTTTCTGAATATCTGGAGCGTCAGAAAAATAATTTCCTGACAGAACTCGAATCGACGCTAAAAATCGGCAAGGAGCAACGACCTGCCCTTCAAGATATTTTCCTTAGGACATTCGGTTCAGAGCTCAGTAATAGCGATCGAAGCCTATCGCCGGTACATGAACTCTCGGACACCCAGCGATCCAGCATCACTCACCGCCTGATGAATGATGTGGGAGCGCTCCAACAACGAGCTACTGGTCTAGTGGCAAAGCTTCAGGACACTGATACCGGAATCGAATCGGCTAAAGAAAATATTGCCAGAGCTCCAGAAGAAAAAGTGCTGATGCCACTGTTTAACGAACAAGGGCAACTACAAGGGCGCTTGTCAGTTCTAGAAGAACAAAAATCTTTGATAGTTGAAGAAGCAAAGATGCTTCTCAATCAATTGTCCACTGCAGCACGTCAGTTAGATGAGCTATATACAGAAATTGCAGAGTCCCAAGAAGCAGAGCGTCTAACCGGTCTTGCGCAAAATGCAAGAGAAGTTTTAAGAGAGTTCTCTGCACGTGCTCGCATTGAAAAGCTCAAGGAGCTTGAGTCGCAATTTTTCACATCATTTAACGGTCTCGCTCGCAAAGCAGATCGGAATCTATGCATACAAATTGATCCGAGCTCCTTCGAGGTCGTTCTTATTGATGATGAAGGTGTGACGTTACGTAAGGATGAACTCTCAGCAGGTGAAAAGCAGATTTTCGCAATCTCTATCCTAGAGGCGTTAGCACGAACGTCGGGACGAAGCCTGCCAGTAGTAATCGACACGCCGCTTGGTCGACTCGATTCTGTTCATCGTAAAAAACTCGTAGAGAACTACTTCCCTAAAACTAGCCATCAAGTAATTATTCTCTCGACGGATACAGAAATTGATTACGCTTTTTATGAAGGGCTTCAGGGAAGTATTTCCCACTCTTATCACCTGGTATACAACCCAGAAACTCGATCCACTCAAGCCGAGGAAGGGTATTTCTGGCGATGGGTTAATAACGCATGAATAAATTTCCGCATAAATTTAAGATATCCAGTTCATCGACCGCAAAACTAAAATATCTGAAGTCCAAGACTGGTCTAACGCCTAACATTTTAAGCAGGTACGCAATCGCCCTTGCACTGGCCGATGAAAATGGCCTAGGCAATGCAAGCGTATCGGATTTAGAAGGACAGGAGTTTAATGCTCCGACCCTATTTGGTGAGCACTTGGATATTTACGAAGCGCTGCTCAGACAATTTACACATCAAAGCAATTTGGACTGGGATCCAGTCAGGCATGCGGCCTCTCTGATCGAGGTAGGCCTGCACAAAATGGGGCATGTGCGTTCTATTAAAGATGTAGCTTTACTAATCGGAAAAGTCTGAATCGGGTCTAGCGAGCGAGATAAAATCATTGCCTAACATCTAAAAGTCGACTTGATCTAACTTTTTAACAAAGGAACTCTTAGGTTTAATTTTGTGCGAGCAATCACAAACCTAAGAGTCTTAGCCTATCGAATCTCATAAATGCTACTCCTACGTTGAATTCGGTTTCGATTTTAATGCGTGCGCCTCCCAAGTCCCCAACCTATTAAATTCATCCTGCTACAGGCTATAACGCAACTCCCATACTGGAGTATAAAACGGGTGGGAATGACAAAATCAGCGACGCCGTTACACTTATTACAGCTCCGCATCCATATAACAACCAAGCACACAAAAAATAACTCACTCACAACGACTCAAATATTGACGCCTCAATTAAACACCAACTCCAACTGCATAAGATCCTCCAGCACTTCCACCCATCCATTATATTGTACATGGGTATACGCAAGCTCTAAATCTACGTCCTCCCCCTCCCAACTAACTGTAGGCACCAAATCCCGATGGCATATCATAATCAAAATCTGAATTGAGTACAAAACTAACCGACTACAAAGTTCTACAATTTCATTATCGACATGAGTCTCATCCTCCTGCTTAGTAACAGGCAGCCCAAACGAACCATGAGCCAACCTATTACGTAATTTATAAGCCATATAAATTCCCTGCCCCGCCAGAGACACATGCTCACCAAAATGGCCAACTCCTATATATTTGCCATAATGAGACTCATGAAATATCAAGGATTTAAGCTTATCCAGACAAGCAATATAAGATGAAAACCCAATATTAAAAGTTGCGTTATGCTTTAGAAAATAACAAGCGTTATTGATTTTTCCCGACGGATTAGCAATCAGCCTCCGAGGTATCGCCACATCGATAATAGATTCGACCGCTGACCAGATAAAATTAAATCTACACAGAGACGTTACGAGCCTACTTTCTAAGATCTCTTGGTGCTGGGAGAAATCATCCGCTGATTCACAATAGCCTAGAGTAATATCAAATCTTTCACGACTATAATTAACACTATCTACTCCCGAAGCAATCCCTAACATTGAGATGCCCACCAACCACTCTTCATCGTAATCAGATTCCATTCCGTGGACAAACAACTGGACTATGGCCGCACAATGAGCATCTATAGATTTCAAACTAAAACCATTCACGGCTCACCGTCCCTATCAAAACCAAACACCAGTAGTTTCAATTAGAAAAATAAAATCCGAAGTACATCCATACGGCAGTAGATTATAGCCTATAAAAATATAGACACTTTCGAATTACCACAAATTAAAACCAATGCTTATTCTCCGAAAACCAAAAACTCAGATTTCCTATATGATTACGCTACCAACTCTTCAGACACACAAACGCGCCCTCATTAATTCACAGTTTCAAGCGATATTTACTATTAAAAATCATATCAACCTCAAAACATATAACTCAACTTCTTAGCCATCGGATTTCGATCTTATCGGCAAGCTCTAGCTAAGAATCGATTACTGTGGGCGCAATATTGATTCGCCTAATGACTTAATAACGCTCAAATCAAACAACGTGATCGAGGCAAGCGCGCTAAATACATTAGTATTTCAATCCTATAGCATCCTTAATTGATCGCGCAATTATCGAGCGCCCAGAACCTGACGCATTTTTAAACTGTACGTCTGAAAAATCAATATTTCCTGCGGGCGTCAGGACTTTTATGAAATAATTGACACTGATATCCTTATTCTCCAAAGCACCTACAACCGTCAACCGAAGGAGATCCAGTAGAGCTTGTACCCCGATTGTTCTGGTAATAAACGATTCGTCTGTAGCCACACCCCAAAATACAGCATCGCAGGCGGCCAAGTAATTACTTACAATCTTATATATTAGAGCATCATTTCCTTGCAAATAAAGATCGCGCAATGGCGACTTATCCCTACGAAACTCTACCAGTTTTTCTCTAGAACTTTTTTTCCCTGTTAGCATGAAATTAGCGTCACGCTTAGGATTAGATGAAATAAGTCTAAGGATGCCCTCAACTATAACGGCCGTTGACACACGCCAAGAGCGACCTGAAGATAGCGCTAATAGATGTGCATCTTTTTTAGGAGCTATTAACACTCTGCCTTGTACAGGCGAACCGGCCTCGGTACTTAGTTTTCTGGTCAAAAAAACTGCAAGTTTTTCCGGGGTCCAAAACTCTGGAGTCTCATCATCAATATTATAGCCAAACTGCTCATAAGTCAGACTCTTATCGACCGGCTTTTGCGTTGAGTTGATTATAGCGAACAGCTGCGCTTGAAAAGGCAGCGGCAAATCTATGAACACTGCACACACTAAATCCATTTCGAGCCGCTCTGGGCTTGCATTTACGAATCCAAATAGACGGTGCTGGCCATCGATTATTGAGGCAGTTTTAGCCTCAGAAGGAATAGTGAGCTCATAGCCCCCATTTGCCCCTTCTGAAACAGACCATTCTAGTTGCTCGCTTCCAAACTCATCTTGCCCTTCATTATCCAATTCAAAATCTGATCGACTATTAGCTGCTAATATTATCGCATTGGGGAAGGCGGCATCAGACCGATTTATATAGTCCGTAATTGAGTCCAGTCGTTTTTCTTGTCTCTCTCGCTGGGTACCTTCTAGGTGGTAAGTTCCTGTCTCGCTAGAATAGACCGCTCGTAACCGTTCGCTTTCAGCAACTTGAAGTACTATCTTAGCGGGGAGCGATATAACATAAAAGACCCCAAGAGGTTGAAGGACCTGCAGTGCAGGCACCGTCAACGGATACGTAATTGCCTTATTCATTTTCATACCTTAAATCCATCTAAAGTGCCTGAGAGTGGAGTGCTCACATCTGCGGGCCCAGATGCAGCTGTAGGATCCGGCTCTAGGAAATCAGGATTCTTTGCGTTGGCTATCCACCAGCACCATAACGCAAGAGCTGAAAGGATGATTTCAACAACCAAACCAAATGGAGTGTACAACTGCAGAAATCCAATTGAACCGCATGCAACAACAAAAATCAGACAGAGCAATACACCTAACGCACGGAGCATTTTCGGATAATCCCCCATAATAAACTGCAGCATTGATGCACAGCCTAACGAGGGATAAAATACATTTATCGCAAAGCAGATAGTTTTAAAACTGGCTTCATCCGATAGAAGCACGTTAACTCGCACTATCTCCACCCATATTCCAAGGCCGCCAAAAAACAAAACACCGACAAAAAAGAACATCACGAAAGAAGGGTGCCCCCAGGGATCTTTTGACCGTGATGCAAGAGCAGCTCTAAATTGGTACCAATAATTGGTTTCATTCTCATCCATCGTCCGATCCATTCATCTATTTGGAACACTTAATCCATCGATCAGGTATGAATCGCACTGGATCGCTTACCGAAACTCCGAGACTATTTCTTCAAAGATGTTTGGTTTTTCCGCAGTAGTGCTTTAAGGCAGGGCATGTGATTCTCCTTGAAATTCGGCCTTCCGAGCGACTGATAGTAGCAACATACCATCACCTAAGGCTATATCACTCAGAGCCACTGAGCACTCCCGGCTTCAGCCTACTTGCAAGAACAAAAAAAACGTCAAGTTCCGGCTAGGAGGTCGAAAATGATGAGGGAACGCTTGGTTCGAAATAGCGAGAATGTGGCTCAAGGCCGAGATCCCGGTTGCTTGCAGGTGTTTCGGAGGCGTAAGAGGAAGCGAAGCAAATATGGCGCAGCGGATCAAACGACCTTCCGCTCGGAGCTACACAAGGGGGATTACTACCCGACTGAGGTCTAGCGCCCAACTGATCAGGAGCGGGGGCCTCCTCTATAGGGACGCGAATCGACTGCGTAGCCGGCGGCTAAAGAAGCGCTTACCACACATAAATATTCGCGGCATTTCCGGCAATGACCATTCTTGCCCGCACGATACTCTACTGGAACCTCTGAACAATCCTGGGCGAAGCAATTTTCAACTGAACGGTATTCCAACTGGTATTCCAGCCGAAAATAAAAATCGCGTTTAACGTCTGAAATCAAAAAGTTACCGCTGTCATTCAACTTACCCCGGCCCACCAAACAATCAAAAAAAGACGTCCACGGACGTCTTTTTTTGTGTCTGAAATTCCGAAAAATCAAGGGCTTAAGCGCTACTGGGCGCTGGCGAGGTTTTTTGAGTTCCAGCCGTTTGGGTATTCCAAGCAATCCGCTCCTACTTTTTGGAATACCAAAACGGTGTCAGAGGTAGCGCTCATGCCCGCTCCAGCTCTTCACCTTTCCGACCGCCAGCTCAAGGCAGTCAAGGCAAAAGACAAGGATTACGCCCTCAGCGAATGTGGTAGACCTATCCATGAAAACGAGTACTGACAGCAGCTCCAGTTCTAACGTAAGCTAAATCATGGCTATATGCCACGCACCAAATCTACGCAGCTATTCAGGCCAGAGATAGCAAAAATACCAGTCGCAAAGCTTAGGAGGAGCGTTGATGAGCACAGGAAAGCCCAAAAGGATTACGCTGAACGTTTACTTACTCAAAGAAGCACCAAATTCGGCGTCTTACTGGACAGAAAAAGATTTTATAGCGAGCCCTATAGGTCCGAACGGAAAGCCTAAACAAATTGGGACAGAACAGTATCCTCTTGGCCCTGAAGGGGAATATGGCACTCTCTTCATTCGAAAACCTTTTGTAGAGGCCGCTCCAGAATGGTTGAACTTCATTCAGAAGGACCTAGATGAAGGAGTGAAAACTTCCAAGTGGACAAATAAAAGCATCTCCGCCATTCTGATTGTGAAAAATGGCTCTCGCCAGTTTGCTATTTCTTTTGGATATGGGCGCTATCTGATTGAGCCGAGATTAATCGAGGATAGATTTGGTATAAAGGTCGTTTTAAACAGTGTATCACCCGACAAGATAGCATCAATTGATCGTCAGACATTCGACGCCTCCCCACGACTAAGCAGGACACAAACGATCAAAGCAGCATCTGTGTCAGATTATATGATTAATGCTGAGCAGGATTTGCTTCGCGGACTAGTAGGACACACAAAAAGCGCTTACTCAGATATTTTCGGAAAAATAATTGCCGGCATTGATTCATTCAAGGCATCCATAGCGATTGATCTCGCTGACTTAGGCAATTTCCTGCAACTGGCATTAGAGCGCTCCGCCTCAAAAGACTACCTCGCTAAAGATGTAGACGGACATCCCAGTGAGTTTTCTTGGGTTGAGAATTTAATCCCGGTTAAAGACAAAGATCTTTCCGAGGCTCTCGACATTCAACTTTGGGATTCTCTAAGTTCTAATCAAACTAAAAACATGTGGCTCGCCGTACCGGATCTAATTGACTGGGCCTCCGTTACAGGATTTGCTTACAACCGAACCCCTGACAGTAATGATATTGATCCCGTGCTAGACTTGGGAAGATTTCTTTCTACGTTTAGGAAAGGTGCAACGTTAGATACGCTAAAGCGACGCGAAATTTTTCTGATTCTATCAAGCGGCAGTCCGCCAAAACCATTCCCTGCATTTAAATGTCTGTATGCGGAAGTCAAGAATCATGCAAATTTATATATTTTAAATGCAGGAAATTGGTTTAAGGTAGAAGCATCCTTTCAGACGGCAGTGGAGAAGTATTACGCGGAGCTACCGAGAAAACAGTTCGCACCACCTTTTACAGAGTATTCGCACGCTGGAGAAGGTAAGTACAATGAGTACGTTTGCTCCCAAGCGCAGAGTTCCCATGCAATGCTCGACAGACAAATGATCAAATTTGGTGGTAGCTACGATAAAATTGAGGTCTGTGACATTTACAGAGTGAAAACTCAAGACGAACGGGGTGAGTTTATTCATGTTAAACGCGGTCGTGGCTCATCGACGCTAAGCCATCTATTCGCGCAGGGGATTGTTGCCTCGACTCTCATGGTAAGAGAGCCAGACTTTGTAAGAGACGTAAATTTGCAACTGGCGAAAAATAAATTCGACCCAATTCCTGTTAATTTCGAAGCGCGTGGCAATGATGTTATCTATGCCATCATTGATGGGCCCGCATCGACAGTTCTAGATATACCTTTTTTCAGTAAGGTAACACTACAAAACTACGGAAAGACCATCAACTCTTACGGCTACGGGGTAAAGTTGTTGCATATTCCGGAATCTGCCGCTCACCTTGCTAGTGTCGCCCAGAAAGCTGCAGCAAAAGCTTCCAAAAAGAAAACAACAGTTACAAAGAAAAAAACAGACCGCAAGAAGACCGTCCAGCCAAAATCCGGAGTTTGACTTGAAGTGCCTGTTCGCAATGGCAAAAAGCCCTCTCTCAATCAGAAAACGCCCCTTTACTTGTTCAAAGCGGGCGTAGTGATCGGGGAGGCTTACACGTCTTTCTTCGTGAAGCGCAGCTTTGGGTCGAAAATTGCCAGTTGTGACCCAAAGCTGCGCCTCAAAGCAGATGTAAGCATGCATTTCGTCGATGCAATGTAAGCGCTTCCTAAATCCCACCGTCTTCAAAGTGGGGGCGCTTAGCTAACTTCATCGCACGGCCGTACGTCATCATCGACTTAGTAATGTTCTTCAATATAGGCGTATGCCCTTTTAAACAGGTCCTTGTCTTTGCTTAGGCCAAACTGCGCCAGGGTCAGCATCAGTGCTTTCTGGATTTCGCGTGGACCACTGTTGGAGTTCTGCCAGCCCTCAAAGCGGGTAGCGTTCACAATTTTGTCGATCTGCTCGACCACATCACCAATCAGCTTCGGCGTTGTTTCCGGGCGGGTTTCCAGGAAGAGTTTGGTCAGCGCCTGCTTGTTGTCTGCCTCCGTTACCACAGGGTCACCGGTTTCACGCTCGGCCTGCACCGTATCTTTGGCGGCATCCAATAGGCCCTTGAGCCAGTCGATGGCCTTGATTACACCCGCTTCATATTCTCGGCGCAGTTTCTCCAGGCGCTCGCCCAGCTCGACGAACACAGCCTCGCCATGGCCGCGCAGACGCCCCATCAAGTCTATTTCCAGTCGGCGGGCACGTTTTTCCTGCTCTTTCTCGGTCAGGGTGAAGATTGCGTGTTCATCCATGATTAACTCATCGATGTCATCGCGTATGCGACTGATATCGGTGTGCTCGTGAATCATCTTAATGGTCTCGGGCCCTAACGCGGCCCAGACCAGCGCCCCCGTTTGACCAACCGGGCGTACTGATTCATAGATTTGCGCCAACCATTTGTAATCCTGGCGGTAGGGTGTCAGGAAAGGGTCGGGGTTGATGGCCGTCCAGAGTTTGGCCAGCACGCCAAAGGCTGCTGCAAACTCATCGCGTTTTTTATTGTCCGGCAAGCATTCCTGTGCGGCCAGGATACCGTCGAAACCTGCCAGGGTGCGGTCCACGTTCGGGAAGAATGCCAGACACAGCTTCAACTGCTCTGGCAGCAATTCCTTGAATTTCTCGATTCCTTCGACAATCCCATCGATCTCTTCCGGGTTATAAGCCAGCGCCGTGCGCAGGTTTTCGAATACACCCAGATAATCGATGATCAAGCCCATACGCTTGACCACCCCGTCCGCCTCGTACAGGCGGTTGGTGCGGCACATGGCCTGCAACAAGGTGTGGTCGCGCAGCGGTTTATCCAGGTACATGCAATAGCAGATCGGCGCATCGAAACCGGTCAGCAGCTTGGCGGTCACAATCAGCAATTGCAGGGACTGTTTCGGGTCTTTGTAGGTTTCCAGCAGGTTTTTCTGCGCCTGCTCTTCACCATCGAATTTCTGCCAGCGCTCAAAGTCGGCTTGCTGGATCGGTAGATCGAGCTCTTCCTTCCACTTGTTCCAGTCCTTGTTGAGCTTGCCGTTCTCATCCTTCACCGGCGCCTGGTCGAGATTCATAACTACCTCTAGTGCGTCGAAACCCAGCTTGTTACCAAGTAGGTAATACATCTGCACGCAGGCATCGCGGTCATAGACCACCACCATGGCCTTCATCTTTTTCGGCTGCACATGGCTGGTGAAGTGTTCGGCAATGTCGGCGCTGATGGCCTCCATGCGTTTCGGTGCCTTGAGCATCACGGCCAGCTTACCGGCGCGTTTGGACAGGACGGATTTTTCGTCCTCGTCCAGGTTGTTGTCTTTGACCAGTTGCTCGAACTCTTCATTGATCGCCTCACGGTCGACCCGCAATTCGGCTAAACGGGGCTCGAACTTAACCGGATTGGTGGCACCGTCGCGGATCGACTGCTTGTAGCTGTAGCGGTTCATATAGCGGCCAGGGTCCTCATCGGCGCCGAACAGCTTGAAGGTGTTGCGCTCGATGCCGGAGATCGGCGTACCGGTCAGGCCGTAGAAGTGAGCATTGGGTAGCGCCCAGCGCATCTTTTCGCCCAGACCGCCTTCCTGGGTGCGGTGGGCTTCATCCACCAGTACGATGATGTTGTCGCGATTGTTCAGGCCATCCGGGTTGAGTTCATCAACCTCGACATCCTTGAACTTGAAAATGGTCGTAATCAGAATCCCGCGGCTGTCTTGCTCGATATGTTCACCGAGCTTTTTGCAGCTCTGCACCTTTATCAGGTTTTTCACATCGGCACCGCCGAAGGTCTCGCTGATCTGGCTGTCTAGGTCGCGGCGGTCGACAACGATCAGCACGGTAGGGTTTTTCAGCTCGTTGTCGGCACGCAGCATCTTGGCCGCGTAGAGCATCAGCAGCGACTTGCCCGAACCTTGGAAGTGCCAGATCAAGCCTTTTTTCGGGTAACCCTGCTTGACCCGCTCGACAATCTGCTTGGCCGTCTCGAACTGCGGGTAACGCGGCAGCAATTTGATGCGTTTGGGCGGCATGTCTTTACCGGTTTTATGGGTAGAGAAAAGCGCGAACGAAGCCAGCAGCTGCAGCAGGGTTTGCGGGTTCAGCAGCCCTTCAGCGCTCGCCAGCACGGAGGCCAAGGTGGCAGGAATATCTTCGCGCTGATCAGTGTGGTGCCAGGGGCCCCAATCCTTGACCCGGGCATTGATCGCGCCGTAGGCAAAGGTTTTGCCCTCGCTCGCGAAGCACAGCAGGTTGGGCACGAAGAAGGCCTGCACATGCTGCCAATAGTGCTTCTTGCCGCCCATAAAGTCAGCGGCACCGTCTTGCCAACTGACGCTGGGGCGAGTGGCGCTTTTCACTTCACCCACCACCAGCGGGATGCCGTTTACATACAACACGATATCGAAGAACACCTCGCCAGCCGCAACATAGTGCACCTGCTGGGCCACCACAAAGTGGTTGTTGCCGAGGTTTTCGAAGTCGATCAGATTGATGGTGACATGTTCACCATTCTCACCAAAGGCCAAGGTTTTTTCGGCCAGCAGCCACGCTTGGAAATTCTCATTGGCCCTGACCAGCCCGCTATGCGGAGCCTCCAAAAGCACTCCGCGGAGCTTGTGAATCACATCATCGGCATAATCTGGCTGTTTTTCAATGGCTGGGTTTAACGAACATAACGCGTCTTTTAGCCACTCATCGACAAATATATCCTGCGCCTTCTTGGGCAGGCTCTCGCCGTGGCAGTAAGTCCACTTTACCCCGCTTAAATTTTTTAAACGGTCGATAATTCCATTTTCGGTGACGGTTTGCTCACTGAACATTTCCCACCCCTAATTATAAATAATTCTCGAAAAACCCTTTATTAGAGATACCAACTTGACTCGCCCTTCTTCAAGCTCATAAAGGTAAGTCTCTAAGGCATCTAGAGCGGAGCAAATCTTCTTCAACTCTAATTCAGGAGGAAAAGGGACTTTAAGTTTAGCTGTATTTTTTGTACCAATGTGCTTAATTTTTGTGCCAGCGGCTATTGCTAAAAAACCGCCACTACGATGCAAGTAGGTAAGAAGCCAATACAAACACCTAGGATCCACAAGCTCTTTTTTCGCTCTCACACGTATCAAAGTATTTTGATAGCAGTGGTTTTCGGGAAGGTTGTAAAAAGCTGAATCTCCAACATCGCCAGACTCTCCACCTTCGACCAATATAATATCGCCAACCTCGAGCTTAAATACAAGCTGCTCTTCCGGTGTAAAGTTCATTTCCAGAACATCAGCCAGATTAATCTTCCCTCTCTTTACATTTGCTGGCCTTAGGTATGGAAGTATATTCTCTCCAGTCATGTGAGCAGGACTTCTCTGCCTCCCACCTTTTATATCGGATATTTCATCTAGACTTTTCATTGGCCATATTGCACGCGGCGACAATGACTCAATGAGAAAGGTATTAAACAGCTTATTTGCTGAAATCAATGCGTCATCTTGGCAACGAATGAGATTGGCAGCTTTCTCAAAGGCAGATTTTAAGCGTTTAACCGTTGAACTCCCAGGCCTTGGCATAGTAAAACTTGCGAGCTCCTTGAACTTTGTTCTAGGAGATAACGAGCCTGTAGATTTTTTAACGGCCCACTCCCAAAACTGATCCGTTTGCAAAATCACATGAAGTATTTCTGAAGCAGGCTCGGACATTTTTTTATCCAAGACAATTATATCTCCGGAACACACGCCATCAAACTCAGCAATGGCAGCCTTCCTAAGGTAAGAACGCCGTTTCCCTAAGAGAATTTGCCCTTTTGTAAAAATACGCGTAAAGCCAACCTTATCTTCTGATATCAACCCCCAGCGATTAATTTTTAATGATCCTGAATCTAGGTGCTCCAAACCAATGTAACGTTCAAAGCCGTCCGCAATCGGATCTTTAGTAACTTTCCTAACCTCACAACAAATATCACCAAATGTTATAAATTCACTTCTACTCATTGCCTTCCAACCTCAAACCCTAAAGCCGCAAGGCTTTCAAACAACTTAATTTCACGTTTCTTCAACTGCAAACGACCAACTTTCCAAACTTCAACGTTATGCTCAACATCATTAACCTCACTATCACTGTTCAATTGCACATAGAGCGGTATCGATAAACTATATTGGTTCTCGTGAATAGTCTCGATATCCACTAGCGCGGTAATGGCCGGCAGCTCGCCCGGCGCGCAGTAAGCTTCGATCAGAACAGCCAAGTCGTCATCCGAAAGTCGGCTATGGGCACGCTCACGGGTGACATGCTCGACGCCATTGATAAACAGGATCTTGCCTTTGCGCTCAGTGGGTTTGTTGCAGTTGAGCACCACCACGCAGGATTCCATCGGCGAGTTATAGAAGAGATTGGGGCCAAGGCCAATCACTGCTTCGATAATGTCCGACTCGATCACCTGCTTACGGATTGCCTGCTCCGAGTCGCGGAACAGCACACCGTGGGGCCAGAGCATGGCGGCGCGGCCGGTATCGGGCTTCAGGCTTTTAATAATATGGGTGTAAAAGCCATAGTCGGCGCAGCCCTGGGGCGGCACACCGTAAAAGTTACGGCCATAAGGGTCGGCAGCGAACTTGTCGCGGTTCCATTTTTTGATGGAGTACGGCGGGTTGGCGAAGATCACGTCGAACTGCTTGAGCTGGTCGTTATCGATAAACTTGGGCTCGGCCAAGGTATCGCCGCGCAGCACTTCAAACTCTTCGATCTCGTGCAGGAACATGTTCATACGGGCGATGGCGGAGGTAAGCAGATTCACTTCCTGGCCATAGAGTTTTACGCTACGCCATTCCTTACCTTCGTCCCGAAGGTCCATCACCGCGTTGAGCAGCATACCACCAGTGCCGCAGGTGGGGTCGTAGGCAGTTTCACCGGGTTTGAGACCCATGATGCGGGTCATCAGGTGCACCACGGTGCGGTTGGTATAAAACTCGGCAGCGGTGTGGCCGGAGTCGTCGGCGAACTTCTTGATCAGGTATTCGTACGCTTCGCCCAGGTCGTCCTGGCCCACCGACTTGATGCCCAGGGGAATCTTGCTGAAGTGCTGAATCAGGTCGACTAGCAGGTGGTCGGGTAGACGCTCTTTGTTAGTCCACTGGGCATCGCCGAATACGCCGTGCAGGCGTTCGTTGTGGGTCTCGATCAAGCGCAGGGCATTCTGGATGGCTTCGCCGATGTTCTTGCTGGTATGGCGTACCTTTTCCCAGCGCGCCTCCTGGGGAATATGGAAGCGGTGAAACATGGGCATGACGGCATAGTCGGCATCGCCCTCGTTGACTTCCATGGCCTCGACATACTCTTCCAGGTAAACGTCGGACAGGCGTTTATAGAACAGTAGCGGGAAGATGTACTGCTTGTAGTCGGAGGCGTCGATCTGCCCGCGAAGAAACTCGGCCGCTCCCCAAAGGAGGTCTTCGAGTTTCTTCTTGCCATGTTGGGAGGCTTGGTTTTTCTGGTACTCAATCATTCTTACGAGTCTTGTCTGATAGCTGATGAGCAAGCTGGCTCAGGTCGGCGAGGCGTTTGTCTGCTCCGGCGGCATCTTCATGTTGGCGCTGCTGGTGAAACTGCTCGTACTGCGACTCCGCGTGTTGCTTGATGAACTGCGAGGTGTTGCTGTCGGCGCTATCCGTGCTCATAGCTCAAACCCTTCCTTGATCAGCAGTTCTTCCAGCTCCTGCTCGGCCTGCTCCAGTGCAGCCAGTTTCTGCTGAAAGTCTTTCAGCGCCTCTTCGACGCTGATGGTTTCTTCTTCCAGTGGCTTTTGCACATAACGGGCAATGTTCAGGTTGAAGTCGTTTTCGGCAATTTCACCCAGTGGCACCCAGCGCGCTACGCCTTCCAATGCTATGGCAGAAGGGCCTTGCTGATACTGCTCTAGGTAGATCTGGTAAATCTGATCCGCCTGGGCATTGCTCAGGGTGTTTTGCGCGCGGCCTTTGGTGAAAATCTCCTCGGCATTGATGATAAGCACATGGTCACGATGCTCATCAGGGCGCTGCTTGCGCAGCAACAGGATGCAAGCCGGGATAGCGGTGCCGTAAAACAGGTTGGGCGCTACGCCGATAATGGCTTCGATGCGGTTTTCTTGGAGCAGGCTGGTGCGGATTCGGCCCTCTGCCGCACCACGGAACAGCACGCCATGGGGCAGCACAACCGCCATTCGACCATCAGCATTGAGGGAGGCGAACATGTGCTGTACCCAGGCAAAGTCACCGTTTGTTTTCGGGGCCAGGCCGTGACTGTTGCGGCTGTAGGCGTCCGCCGCCCATTGTTCATGACCCCACTCACTGAGGCTGAAGGGCGGATTGGCGATCACACAATCAAAGGTTTCGAGCCGGTCGTAGATCAGAAACTTGGGCTCACGCAGGGTATCTCCACGAACAATCTCAAAGTCTTCCTGGCCGTGGAGAAACAGGTTCATGCGGGCAATGGCTTCAGTGGTCAAGTTCTTTTCCTGACCTTTGAGTTTCAGCAGCCGGGGATCACCCGCGTTTTCTCGAACGTGGTGAATGGTCTCCAGCAACATGCCACCGGTACCGCAAGCCGGGTCATAAACGCTTTCACCCGCTTTGGGGTCAAGAATGTTGACCATCAGCCGCACAATGGTGCGCGGGGTGTAGAACTCACCGGCTTTCTTGTTGGCTTTGTCGGCAAAGCGCTTGATCAGGTATTCGTAGGCGCGACCCATATCGTCGTTACGAACGCTGGCAACCCCGAGATCGACTTTGTTGAAGTGGTTGAGCAGCGTGGCTAGCAGCTCATCCGGCAAGCGTTCTTTATTGGTCCAACTGGCATCGCCGAAGATGCCATGCAACTGGGTGTTGGCTTGCTCTATGCCTAGAAAAGCGTCCTTAAGTGCCTTGCCGATATCGTGGGACCTGGCAAACACATCATCCCAATGGCTGCCAACAGGAACCTGGATGCGATGGAAGATTTTCTCGCGCGCCAGCTCCGCGCTCCCGACCCTGGCCAGCACCTCTTCAAACTCTTCGTCATATACATCGCAGATCCGTTTGAAGAATAGGATCGGGAATATGTAGGTTTTGTAATCGGAGGCATCGATGGGGCCGGTGATGATGTGTGCGGCATGCCATAGGTGCGCTTCAAGGTCTTTTAATTTAATCAGGGTCATTTTTACTCGAAAAAATCTTGAGCAGCTGTTCGGGTAGCCTGCTCCGCTGGCAGGCTAGAGATGGGGCAAGTGTACTGGATATCATTGAATCGAAGGTCCGCATGTCGAAACTACGGAGGCCTTAGCGCTGTGAGGGTGGAAGCGCTTCAGCTTAGTCAAGACAATTGGCAGAGATATCGCTGAGAATCTCAGCAACCTGCAGAAGCCTCTGGTATTCCAAAAAGTATTCCACACAAATCTCAAAAAAGAACATTACCTGTCAAAATCAACAATTTAAAATCCTGTTCAAATTACCCCGGTCCACCAACTCGAAGCATCGACAAAACCCGCCTTGTACGGGTTTTGCTATTTCTGGGCCTTAAAAACCCCGGCAGACCGGCCTTCAGAATTTTCCTTCAACATGCAACGCCCTCAATGAACTGGCACACCCTCCTCCATCACGCTACCTTTCCCACGTCGCTGCTCATCAGCGATCGGCTTTGACAGGCCGAAAAGTGTAACCTTTCACACCCCTTGGTAAGACGGCATGCTCTACGCATTCCGCCTCGTTCATGGTGGCTGTGCGTGGGGCATCTTCGGGTGCGCCGGGTTCCTACACTTCCGGTCTGTCAACCCGCGTACAGCTGCCACCCAATCCTGTTTGACAGCAGGGGGCGGTAGCTCCTTAAACAGTGTGGGAGCTTCATCATGAAAAAGATCACCCCCAATCCCCCAACAACCCTCTTCACCCTCGCCCCAGACATCCCCGCCGAAACCCTGTTGGTCCAAGCCAGTGAAACCCTCGCCTCGCTGAACGCCATGACCACCGATCTGGCCTTTGAACTGGAAGGCTCGCAGCGCCAAAAGCTGCTGGGGGCTCAGCAACTGATCGTGCTGGGTGAGTTGCTGCTGGAGCGAATGCTGGACGCTCAGTTATTCACCATGCAACCACTTGGCGAAAATCCATAAAACATTCCCGTCAGTTGAACAACCAACCCGTACCTATGGCGAGCAAGCTCCCTCGCCACAGGTACGCTATTGAACCCGCCGCTTCGCCGCCTCCTGTGCCCCGTCAACTAACCGCTCATAGACCCCATCGATCAACCAGTCGCTAAGAGTGATTAGACGCCTGCAGAAAACACCGTTAGCCTCGCCTGAATCACCCGCCTATATAAGCGCCAGGGTATATACCCAACGTCGCCGCCGAGGTTTTTTAGTGACCGATCAAATCCTGATGGATAGTTTTTCGCGCCGGGTCGACTACCTCAGGATGTCGGTGACCGACCGTTGCGATTTCCGTTGTGTGTATTGCATGGCCGAAGACATGGAGTTCCTGCCGCGCCAGCAGATTCTGTCGCTGGAAGAGCTGTACCAATTGGCGCAGAGTTTTGTTGCGCTGGGCACGCGCAAGATCCGCCTGACCGGCGGTGAACCCTTGGTTCGTCAGGGCGTGGTGGAGTTGTGCAAGCGCATCGCCGCGCTCCCCGGTCTGCGCGAGTTGTGCATGACCACCAACGGTTCGCAACTGGGCAAACTCGCCGCGCCGTTGTTCGATGCCGGGCTCAAGCGCTTGAACATCAGCCTCGACAGCCTGGACCCCAAGCGCTTTCGTGAATTGACGCGCACCGGTGACTTGGCCAAGGTGATCGAGGGTATCGATGCAGCGAATGCTGCGGGTTTTCAGCGCACCAAGCTCAATTGCGTGGTGATGAAAGGTCGCAACGACCATGAGATCAACGACCTCGTGGCCTTCGCCATCGATCGCGGCCTGGATATTTCGTTTATCGAAGAAATGCCATTGGGCGTGATCAGCGAACACAGCCGTGCCGAGGCGTTTTATTCCAGTGCGCAGGTACGCGAGCGTATCGCCGAACGCTACACGCTGATCGACTCCGCAGAGTCCACCCAGGGGCCGTCGCGCTATTGGCGCCTGGCCGAAGCGCCGCATATTCGCCTGGGCTTTATTTCACCCCACAGCCACAACTTTTGCGGCACCTGCAACCGCGTGCGGTTGACGGTCGAAGGCCGGCTGTTGCTGTGCCTGGGCAACGAGCATTCGGTCGACCTCAAGGCGGTACTGCGGCGCTATCCGGGCGAGCCGCAACGTTTGGAGCGCGCGATTGTGGAGTCGATGAAACTCAAGCCGTATCGGCACAATTTCACCCTCGACGATGAGGTGCAGGTGGTGCGCTTCATGAACATGACGGGCGGCTGACCGGCCCGGTTTCAACCCATTGCACTAGGCTATTTCCATGATCGTCAGAGCCAAACCCAACCTGATCGGTGTATTGACGTCGCTCAAGGGCTCCGTGGCCCGGCGTATCGCACTGCGCAGCCTGCTGGTGACACTGCTGGCCTCGGTGATTGTGCTGGTGGAAACCCTTCATCCAGCCTACTTCTCCAAGGTCAACGCCACGCCGTTCACGCTGCTGGGCTTGTCACTTTCGATCTTCATGAGTTTTCGCAACAACGCCTGCTATGACCGCTGGTACGAAGGGCGCAAAGCGCTCGGCGCCATGCTGATGGATGTGCGCGCCATGATCCGGGAAACCCAGGTGATCCAGGACGCTCGCCAGCGCAGCGAGATCCTGCGCAACCTGTGCGGGTTCGCCCATGCGTTGAACGCCAGGTTGCGCCATGAGGACGAGCCCAGCGCGGCAGCCCCCTGGCTCGACACGCCGCCGCCGGCCAATACGCCGAATATCCCGGAAAGCATTGTCGGTCGCGTCACCCAACAATGTTCGGCGCTGGTCGAATCCGGGAGCCTCAGCGAATGGCGCTATCAGCTGATGGCCGGCCACTTGAGCAGCCTGACCAGCACGCAAACCATTTGCGAGCGCATCAAAAGCACCCCGCTGCCCTTCCCCTACACGCTGCTGTTGCACCGCACCAGCTACATGTTCTGCATCTTGCTGCCCTTCGCCATGGCCGAACCCTTGGGTTGGCTGACGCCAGTATTCACTGCGATCGTGAGCTACACGTTCTTTGGCCTGGACGCGATTGGCGATGAGTTGGAAGACCCCTTCGGCTACGACGAAAACGACCTGCCGACCAATGCCATCGTGCGCACCATCGAACGCGAAGTGCTGCACGCCAACGGTGCGACAGAATTGCCGCCCGTCCTTGAACCCGTCGACTGTGTACTCAATTGAAGCCGTACACACAACGCATCCGACGTTACGCTCATGTCTTTCTCCGGCAGGCCGCCATCAATCGATTGCCATGAGGCTCAAGCGCCTAAACAATGGCTGCCTAATTGTTACGGCTGACTGGCAGGTGTGTTGATGGACATAAAGCAACTCAAATTCCTGATCGCGCTGGAGCAGACCCGTCACTTCGGCCAGGCGGCTGCGCGCTGCCATATCACTCAGCCGACGCTGTCGATGCGCCTGCGCAATCTGGAGGATGAACTGGGCCTGGAGTTGGTCACCCGGGGCCAGCGTTTCGAAGGGTTCACCGAGGCCGGTGAGCGTGTGCTGGCTTGGGCCAGAACCTTGCTCGCCGCCCATGATGGGCTGTTCGCCGAAGCAGCGGCGTGTCGCGGCCAGTTGGTGGGTAACTTGCGCCTGGGCCTGGTGCCGCTCAGCGGTTTCAACCCGATCAGCTACATCCAGGGCCTGTCCCACACCTTCCCGGAACTCAAGTTCAGCCTGACCTCCATGAGTTCGGACAAGATCATCGAAGCGCTGGGCACCAATCAGCTGGACCTGGGGGTGTGTTACCTGGACCACGTAAACTCCAGCTACCTGGATTTTTTCGAACTGGGCGAAACCCGCGTCGGCCTGCTGTACGACACACGCCACTTCCACTTCGAAGGCACCGAAATGAGCTGGGAAGACGCCGCCCAATTGCCCCTGGGGATGATCAGCACGGGCATGCACTATCGAAAGTCCATTGACCTGAGCTTCCGCAGCCGCGGCCTCGCCCCCCAGCCCATGCTCGAAAGCGATTCAACCTATCAGCTGTTCCAGGCAATCCACGAAGGCTTTTGCTGCGCAATCATGCCGCTGGACAGCGCCCTGGAAAGCCCGATCAAAAACCTCGCGTTTATCAACCTGCCGGACGCCAGCGTGCTCGCGCCACTGGGTATGGTGATGCGCAAGACCGAACCGCGCTCGGCGATTGCTGAGAAGTGTTTTGCCCACGCCAAGCAGTTGTTTGCCGCCAAGGCGCAAGCTTAACCCGACCTCACAAAAACCCCACACTCGTTCACGAATCGTTAAGAAACCCATCCCTATACTGGCGGGCAGCCACGGTCGCTCTCCCGAGCGGTCTCCTGCCCGGTAGCTACCCCATGACGCGTCCCGTTCCTCTGCTGTGCCTGCTCGCTGCGCTGCTGTTCTTCTTCGCCCTGGGCAACCATGAACTGCAAGGCTCCACCGAAGCCCGCGTTTCCGGGATCGCCATGGCCATGCACCTGGACGATGACTGGGTGGTGCCGCGTCTGTTTCGTGAGCCTTTCCTGGAAAAACCGCCGCTGAGCCTGTGGCTGGATGCCGGGGCGATTCGCTTGTTTGGCGCGAGCACCGGGGCTGTGCGGCTGGCATCGGCCTTTGCCGGGTTGTTCAGCGTGATGCTGCTCTACGGCATGCTGCGCCGGTTCGGGCGGCCAACAACGCTGGCCTTCAGTGCCGCGTTGATCCTGGCGACCATGGCCAGCTATTGGGGCAATGTGCGCGGGGTGGGTGAGGATTCGTTGCTCAGCCTGGGCGTGACCGCTGCGTTGCTCGGGTTCTACCAGGCGATGCGCCCCGCGTCCGAACGCCAGGGTTCCACTGCCTGGGCATGGGCATTGTTTACGGCGGGGATGGTCATCGCGACGTTGAGCAAGGGCGTGCTGGGCCTGGCGATGCCGGGGAGTGTGATCTTCGTCTACCTGGCCTGCACCAGCCTGATGGATAAACGCTTGCGCCTTGGCGACTGGCTCAAGCCCGCGCTGTTCACGCTGCTGGCCTTGGTGCCGTTGGTGATTTGGCTGGTGTTTCTGTTTCAGCGCGGCGGCATGCAGGCCGTCGGTGAGGTGCTGTGGACCAACAGCGTCGGGCGCTTCAGCGGCTCGTTTGTCGAAGCCGGGCATTACGAGCCGTTCTACTATTACCTCGCCAAACTGCCCGAGGCCTTCCTGCCGTGGAACATCCTGGTGTACCTGGGCCTGTGGCACTTTCGTAAAAGCCTGGTGCGCAACCGCTACCGCCTGTTTTTCAGCGTATGGCTGGTGGCGCAGTTCACCCTGCTGACACTGGCCTCGAGCAAACGCACCGTCTATTTGATGGCACTGACCCCGGCCGCCGCCGTGCTGGCCGCAGAATATGCGCGGGTGCTGCTGGAGTGGGTGGAAGCCCACAAACCGGCGCTGTACCGCTACCACCGGCGCATTGTCTTCGGCGTGTTCACCCTGGCCATCGCCTGCTACCTCAGCGCAGCCTTCTGGTTCGCGCCCAAAGCTGATGTGCGTCAGTCATTCGTGCCCGTGATCAGTCAGGTCCAGGCACTGCAAGACGAAGGTAGGGAGGTGGCGCTGTTCCAACCCAATGAGCGCATCGCCGGCGCCAGCGTGTTCTATCTGCAGGGCTATTTGCCGATTCTGCAGACCGAGCCGCAATTACGTGCATTTCTCGGCGCCAAACCCGGCAACGTTGCGCTGCTGGACCACACGGACCGACTGAATGAGAAAGTGACAGTGATCAAGGAAATGGCGATCAATCGCCAGCCTTACTACTTCGTCGAGCAGTAAGGCGAGCGCGCGCCATCAGTGCTTGGTCAGCTTGTCCAGGTAACCCATGGCAAACGCCGAGACCACGAAGGTCATATGGATGATCACGTACCACATCAGGTGTTGCGGATCGACGTTCTTGGCGTCCATGAAGATGCGCAGCAGGTGGATGGAGGAAATCGCCACGATGGACGCCGCCACTTTCATCTTCAGCGACGAAGAGTCCATGGTGCCCAGCCAGTTGAGCTTTTCCTTGTTCTCATCGATATCCAGCTGCGAGACGAAGTTCTCGTAGCCGGAAATCATCACCATCACCAGCAGGCCACCGACCAGGGCCATGTCGATCAACGACAGCAACAGCAGGATCACCTCCGACTCCAGCAAGGTGAAAATATTGGGGATCACATGAATGATTTCCTGGAAAAACTTGATCGCCAGGATCAGCAACCCCAGGGATAAACCCAGATAGATCGGCGCCAGCAGCCAGCGCGCGGCATACATCGTGTTTTCGATAAAGCGTTCCATTGAATCTCACACAGCTTGGCTAAAAATGGAGCCGAGTATACCAGTCGCCACCGGCCCCCTGTCACCGCGAGAAAACTGACTTGAAGTGGCATCTGTAAGGGCGTTTTTCTGCTAGTGTCGAGCCCCTCAACTCGGCTCGATGATGTCGGACAGGAAGACTCTGATGATGGATGTGCGATCCCCTTTGGCCACTCTCGGCCTGTGCGCGGCGTTGCTGATGACCAGCGGCTGCTCCCCCAAAGAAGAGCAGAAGCAGGCCACCCTCGAAGAGAAAACCAGCCAGTTCGAACAGTCCCTGGACAGCATCCAGGACCCCAAGCTGCGCGACGCCATCGCCGACCTCGGCGGCTCGCTGCTGTTGCTCGAACGTGCACGCCTCAAGCTCGCCGCCAAGCCCATCGAAGCCGAATACGGCGAAGACACGCTGGCCCTGCTCAAGCATTACCCCACACCCCAGGCCTTGGTGGACACCTATATCAACGGCCTGTTCGTACTGCGCAGAGCCTCCCACTCCGACTACTTGACGGATCTGCAACCGGTCTTCCCGTTCACCTTCAACGCCCCTGACCAGTTCCCCTTCCCCCATGGCCTGGAATGGCAGTCGGTGACCTTGAGCAACAACAAAGTCATTCCCTTCCAGCCGGAATGGTCGGAAACCGACCCCGGCATCCAGCTCAGCCCGAGCAGCTCCAACCTGACCAACCCCGACGACCTGACGGTGACCTACCCCTTCATCGAGGGCATTGAGACGGAAAACAAGAGCCAGCCGCAGCCCGTCAATCTCAAAGGTGCGATTGAGGTCGCCGCGCCAGGCAAGGTGCTGACATTCGACCTGTCGAAAAAAGACCTCGGCCACCCGCGCACCGAGGGCAATATCACCCTCAACCTGGTGTCGCTGGACAAGAATTACGCCGAGCTTGAACTGACCAACAGCGCGCCCCTGGCCGCAGAGCTGGGCGACGACTCGCCCAACCCGCTGCTGGTACAGGCTCGGGACGCCACCGGCCAATTTCTCACCCGCTCAGGCTCGATCAACGAAAATGCCGCGCAAGTGGCGTTCTATGAAAAACAGCTGGCCGAGATGCAAAAACAAACGGCTTGGTCCGAAGCGTTCGAAAAACACCTCACCGACGCGCAAAAAGCCTTCGAACACACACAGAAGAGCCACTACGCCAAGGTGTACTTCAACGGATTGATCGACACCCTGCAGGTCAATGTGCTGGATTTTTCCAAGACCACGGTGACCCGCAAGGAGCTGGACCTGCCCGTGATGCGCTTCGACAAAAACAGCCTGCAACACACCGTGCAACCCTTGCCGATGCCGGTCACGGTGTATGACGACGCTGCAGCCAGCTGGCTCAAAGACGCCTCGCTGACGGAAGAACAATTGAAAAGCAGCGTCACCATCAGCCAGTCCACCGACGACGCCAGTGCCGCGAAAATCGTGTTCGACCACCCTTTCACCTTCAATGACGATCTGGTCGGCGCCGAGCGCAACAACAGCGACGCGCCGATCACGTTTTTCACGGCCGACGATAAAGGCGAGCGCGGCGAACCCATCGAGTTGCCCACCGAGGCGTTCGAGATGAATGCGGCAAGTGGCACGCTGACCTACGACCTCAACCTGTTCCCGGAAACCCCGGCGTTTGTGGTCGGCTCGGTGCCCTTGTTCCTCGCCACCATCGAGAAGGCCTCGATTGACACCAGCAAACTGCCCAAAGGCCTGGTGCTCAAGGACAACGCGTTGATCGTCGACCAGCGCGCGTTTCCCGCCGACAGCTGGCGCTTCTACGCCAAGGACGGCAGCGGCAACTACCTCAAGGAAATTCTCGGCGTGAGCCACCGCGCCGAGGAGTACGGCACGGCGCTGTTTGACGTGCATTATTTCTACGGCCAGCCGACCACCCTGGAAAGCTACCAGCGCACCGACCTCGACACCGTGCAATATGGTTTCGAGGTCAAGCTGGACAAACCGGAAAGCAAATAGCCCGATTACAGGGCCAGTTGCTCCTGGCCGCCGTTGAGTTGGCGCAGATGAGCCTGCAGATGCAGGCACCAGATCTGCGGCTCGTCCAGTTGCTCGTAGCCGTGCAGGGTCAGGCTGTCGACGATGGAGCCCAACATGGTTTCTGCCACGAATGGCCCGTGAAACGGGCCTTGGGACTTGACCGTGGAAGGCTGCTCGCCCGACATGCCGGCGGCGAACAATAATGTCCACAACCCGTTTTCCCCGGCGAGGGGGCGAATGGAGCATTCGATACGGGTTTCCAGGCCCAGGCACTGGCGGGTAAGGCAAAGGTTGCGCGGCATGGCGGCGACCCTCGGTAGATCGGCGTTCAGCCCCAGCGCAAAGGCGAGGCTGTTTCTATCCTGCGACTCCTGTGGATATCCCTAATCCTCAGAATAGAATAAAAACGCGACAGACCAAGGTGGTAGAGACCAACGGCATTGGATTGCGGACGGTCGTCAATTTAATGGCACCCACAAAACGAAATGTGGGAGGGGCTTGCCCCCGATAGCGGTGTGTTTGATCGTTCCCACGCTCTGCGTGGAAATGCCTCTTGGGACGCTCCGCGTCCCGCCACCGCTGCAAGTTTCGGTAATTACGCACAAGTGACGCAGAGCGTCACGGGTACATTCCCACGCGGGAGCGTGGGAATGATCGTATCGTATCTAAATGTGGGAGGCGGCAAGCCCCCTCTCACATTTTTGCTGCAGGTGGCTTTAAGAAATCAGCTGGGCTTGGCCTCAGCCAGCGCCTGCTGCGCCAGTTCCTTTTCTGCTTCCTTCAGGTCTTCCTCGCTGATCATCTCCGCAATTGCGCGCAAACGCTCCACCACGCGGGCATTGACCGTACCTTCCGGGAACTGCCCCTCGGCGTCCGGTTCACCGGCATCCTCGCCCACCAGCAGGCTCAACGCTTCATCCGCCTGGCGTACCGCATAAATATGGAATTGCCCGTCGCGCACGGCCTGCAAAACTTTCTCGTCGAGCATCAGCGTGGCCACGTTGGCCTTGGGAATGATCGCGCCCTGCTCACCGGTCAAACCGCGCGCTTCGCACAGGCGGAAGAAGCCTTCGATCTTCTCGTTAACTCCCCCCACGGCCTGCACTTCACCAAACTGGTTGATCGAGCCGGTGATGGCAAAGCACTGCTTGAGCGGCGTTTTCGACAAGGCCGAGATCAGGGTGCAGGCTTCGCCCAGGGACGCGCTGTCGCCATCCACGTAACCGTAAGACTGTTCCAGCGCGATGCTCGCCGAGATCGCCAGGGGGAATTCTTGCGCATAACGGCTGCCCAGGTAACCGGTGAGAATCATCACGCCCTTGGAGTGAATCGGCTGGCCAAGGTTGACCTCACGTTCGATGTCCACGATGCCGCTGCCGCCGGGGTACACCGTGGCGGAAATCCGCGCCGGTACGCCAAACGCCGAATCACCGACCTCCAGCACCGTCAGCCCGTTGCACTTGCCCACGGCGGCGCCGGCGGTGTCGATCAGGATCACCCCGGCGAGCATGTCGTCGAGAATCCGCGCCGACACGCGCCCGGTGCGCGTAGCCTTGGCCTTGAGCGCGCGCTCGATATGCCCGGCATCGGTCATTTCGTCGCCTGCCAGGTGGCGAATGAAGTCCGCCTCGCTGACCAATTGGAACAAATCGCCAATGCGCGCCGACAAACGGCCCTGATGTTCCGCCAGGCGTGCGCTGTAGGTCGCCAGCCGCGCCACCGCATCCGACGTCAGCGGCGCCATGCCTTCTTCCGAGGTGCGGGTTTTGAGCAACTGGGCGAACTGCTCCAGGCTTTCGTCGACCATCGGGATGTCTTCGTCGAAGTCCACCAGCACCCGGAACATTTCCTGGAAGTCCGGATCGGCATCCTGCAACGCGTAGTACAGCTGGCGCGAACCGATGATGATCACCTTGACCTGCAACGGGATCATTTGCGGGTTGAGGGTCACGGTGGCCAGGCGCCCGAGTTCGCCAAGCGGCGACTCCATCTTCAATTTGCGCGATTGCAAGGAACGCTTGAGCGCATCCCACACAAACGGCTCGCTGAGCATTTTTTCCGCTTCCAGGATCAGGAAGCCACCATTGGCACGGTGCAACGCGCCTGGGCGCAGTTGACGATACGTGGTGTACAGCGCGCCCTGGTCGGTGCTGTATTCGATACGGCCGAACAGGTTGTCGTAGGTCGGGTGCGGCTCGAAGACCACCGGCGCGCCGCCGTTGACCGGATGGCCCACCACCAGGCTTGGGCAGTACTGCTCTTCCAGCAGCTTGCGGGCCTGGGCGTCGGTCTTGGCGTCGTCGACCAATTGCTCGACCACGGTTTTCAGCAGATACACCTGCATGGCCTGCAGATAACCGCAGACGGCGGCATTTTCTGCGTACTTTTCCGACAACGGTGCGAGCAAAGGCTGCAGGGCGAGGGTGATGGTTTCTTCGTTGAACTGGCGCAGTTGATTGTTCGACTCACGCTTCCATTGCGGCAGGCTCGCCAACTCTTCGTTGAGGCGCTCTTCCAGCTCGGAAATATCCGTGTGGAAACGCTCGCGGTCGATTTCCGGCAACTGCGAGAACTCGGCCTCGTCCAGGGCCTTGCCATCGAGCATCGGGGTAAAGGCAATGTTGGAGCTGTCGCGGTACAGCGCCACGTCTTTTTCCAGGGCCAGGCGCTCGATCACATCCAGGGCCTTGTCGTAACGCTGGTTGAATGCCCGGTCGATGGCGCTTTTGCGCTGTTGATACGTCGGGTGTTCGAAGACGGCCGGGAAGGTCGCCACCAGGTTGTCGACCAACCCGTTGATATCGGCGATGAACGCCGCCGCAGCGCCGCCTGGCAATTCCAGGGCGCGCGGTTCGCGCGGCTCATCGAAATTATTTACATACACCCAGTCCGACGGGGTTTGCAGGCGCTTGCCTTCGGCCCTCAGGTAACGTTTGACGAATGAAAAGCGACCGGTACCGGGCTCGCCCATGACAAACACGTTGTAACCGGGACGTGGCATTGCCACGCCGAACTGCAATGCTTCAACTGCACGTTCCTGGCCAAGCACACCGCGAAAGGGCTCCAGATCATTGGTGGTCGAGAAGCTGAACTGTTCAGCGGAAAAAGGGCGAGTCAGCGCTTCGGGCGCTAGACGCAAGCTGGCAGCAACAGGATCAGGCATCGGGCTTCCTTACATCAGGCGGGGCAGATGGGGGCATTCTGGCTCTCCGTTGCGCGCTCTGGCAAGGCGCGCTTTTGGGAAAGCATAGACAGCCCGCGCGGCGTACAAAAAAATCGTTCGAGACTGAATGTTTTATAAAAAATCACGGAACCCCTGGAACGTGCCTAAACTCCAAACTGCGCGGGTTGGACTAATAACTGGCCCCTAGGTGCTGCGAAGCGCCTGAACCCTTGTCCATTGGTTTGCACACAAAGAGAACAAAGCTATGAAACGGATCCTTCTTGGTACTCTCTTCACCGTCGTCTCCCTCAATGCAATGGCAGAAGCACCAGGTGGCCCGAACTGCGGTTGGGGCAACATGTTGTTCGAAGGCCAGCGCGGTACTCCGGCCCACTTCCTGGCCTCCACCACCAACGGCACTTCAGGTAACGCCACCTTCGGCATGACCTCGGGCACCAACGGTTGCAGCACCAACAGTTCCCTGACCTACGGCGGCAAGTCCTGGATTGCCATGAATGGCATGATGAACGAGCTGTCCGAAGACATGGCCAAGGGTAACGGCGAAGCGCTGACTACCTACGCCGTGGTACTGGGCGTGGCGCCGGAAGATCGCGAGCACTTCGCGGCTGTGACCCACGAGCACTTCCAGCAGATCTTCAGCAAGGCTGACGTGACCGCTGACGACGTGCACAACAACACCATTGCCGTACTGAAAAGTGATGCCCGTCTGGCGAAATACGCGACCCAGGCTTAAGCTCGACCCACCCGCGCCTTTCGAGGCGCGGGTTTTGTTTTTTCGACCTGTCCCCCTTGGGTCTTTTTTTCAGTCCGACTTAAGTAGCCCCCATGCTCAAACGCCTCGCTTGCCTGGCTCTCTTCGCCTGCGCCCCGCTGCATGCGGCACCGCACCTCGACGATCAACGTTTGCAGCAACTGGCCAATGACCCGTTCTGGCTGTCGCTGGGCCATTACGAAGCCGGCAAGATCAATGGCTGGCGCAGCTATGTCAGCGACAAGAAATTCTTTCTCGCCGCCGACGGGGCGCATCATCCGGACGCCGAACTCAAGGCCACTGTGGATGCGTTGTATGCACCGGCCAGCCTGGGTGAAAAGCACGCCCAATGCGTTTATCCCGCACGCACCCGCTGGCTCAAGGACCAGTTGCAACTGACCGACCTGCCGGCGGTGGACTGCAAGGAATTCAAGCAATGGTTCACGGACGTCGCGCCCCACAGCGCGGTGATGATTTTCCCGGCGGCGTACCTCAACAGCCCGTCGTCGATGTTCGGTCACACCCTGCTGCGCATCGACCAGGCTGACGTGCAGAGCAACAATACCGCCCTGCTCAGCTACGCGATCAACTTCGGTGCCTATATCGAAGGCTCGGACAACAGCATTCTGTATGCCTGGAAAGGCCTGATGGGCGGCTACCCCGGCCTGTTCGCCCTGGTGCCCTACCAGGAAAAACTCTCCGAATACCGCAGCCTGGAAAACCGTGACCTGTGGGAATACCGCCTGAACCTCACCGAAGTCGAGACCAAGCGCATGGTCGAGCATGTGTGGGAACTCAAGCAGATCCAGTTCGACTACTTTTTCTTCGATGAAAACTGCTCATATCGCCTGCTGGAACTGCTGCAAGTGGCGCGCCCCGGCCTGCGCCTGACCGAGCAGTTCCCGCTGACGGCGATCCCCACCGACACCGTCAAGGCGGTCAAGGAAGCGGGCCTGGTGGAAAAGATCGACTATCGCCCCTCCCGTGAACGCGAACTACTCGAACGCGCCAAACCGCTGGACGGCGATGAGCAACAATGGGCACTCACCATCAGCGATGACCAGCAGCAATTGCAGGCGCCAGCCTTCAAAGCCCTGCTCCGCGAGCGCCAGGCACTGATCATCGATGCTGCCTATCGCCTCGGCCGCTACCGCGCCAACGGCCTGGAGCGCGACACCGCACGCTCTCAGCGCAGCTTCGAACTGCTGCGTGCGATCAACCAGAACCCTGCGCCCGACCTGAAGATCACCCCGCCCGGCCTGCCCGAGAATGGCCACGAATCGCGCACCTGGCAGGCCGGCATCGGCACCCGCGGCGACAAAGCCTTCGGCGAATACGGCCTGCGTATGGCCTATCACGACCTCAACGACAACGCCGAAGGCTTCCCCCTGGGCGCACAAATCGAAATCCTGCAGATGAAACTGCGCCAGTACGAAGGCAATCACTGGCAGTTGCAGCAACTGGACCTGGCCACCATCCGCTCCCTAACCCCACGCAACGCCCTACTGCAACCCTGGTCATGGCAAGTTACAGGTGGCCTGGAGCGCGTACCGGGTAAACACGACGACGAAACCCTGGTCGCCCACGTCAACGGCGGCGCGGGTGGCACCTGGCAGTTGAG
The DNA here is from genome assembly GCF_003852375.1 of Pseudomonas sp. R4-34-07. Taxonomy (NCBI): domain Bacteria; kingdom Pseudomonadati; phylum Pseudomonadota; class Gammaproteobacteria; order Pseudomonadales; family Pseudomonadaceae; genus Pseudomonas; species Pseudomonas sp. R4-34-07. Next base: position 5,085,706 of record NZ_CP027760.1, read on the forward strand.
CGACGACATGCTCGGCTTCGCCCTCGGCACGGTGCGCGTGGAACACAACAATGACTTCAGCGAAGCCATCTCCCCCGCCGCTGGCTTCAACACCGGCCTATTGTGGAAGAACCCGCTGGGCAACCTGAGCCTGGAAGCCAAGGGCGATTTTTTCACCAATGGCGAAGTACGGCGCAGCATCAGCCTGAACCAACAGTGGGAACTGTCACGCAACCTGGGCCTGCGCCTGAGCGCCCAGCGCGAGTACAGCCACTTGTCGACACCGGTGAATGAAGTGATGCTCGAAGTGAAGTGGTATCACTACTGATTCATACCCCCTCCCACACTTATTTGTGCATGAACAAAATTTGCCGGAGAAGATCGTTCCCACGCTCCCGCGTGGGAATGCAGCCCGTGACGCTCCGCGTCACCTGTGCGCAGTAATCCAAACGTGCAGCGGTTGGCGGGACGCGGAGCGACCCAGGAGGCATTCCCACGCAGAGCGTGGGAACGATCATTTTGCACAGCCCACATCCCGCCGACTTCTCTTTCACACACATCTGACAAATCCCTGACTAGACTTCCCCCTATCAGCCGTAAATCGGCCAGGGAGTACGCCATGTGGCGGTCTGCGCTAATGCTGTGTGTGGTGGTGGGGTTGTCAGGCTGCCAGTCAACCCACCAAGATTTATTGGCCAAAGGTTATCCGCCCGCCTTTGCCGATGGCTTCGACGACGGTTGCAGCAGCGGTCGCCAGGCCGCTGGGGTGATTACCGGGGAGTTTCGCAAGAACGTGCCCCGCTATCTGAAAGACCGGCAGTACGCCGAAGGCTGGGAAGATGGTTTCCGCCAGTGCAAGGCCATGCGCGAGAACGAGGAGCTGCGGGACTACCAGGACAACCGCAGGGATGACCGCGAGCACGAATGGCAGCAGGAGAAAGATCGCGATGCGGCCAAGGCTTATCGCTCGCAATAGCGCGCCGCGTTAGAAGCGGACGCAGAGCGTGGGAACGATCGCGCGGCGAACATGGCCCAAACTCCATTGAAGGAGAACATCATGAGCCGAGCTTTTGTAAATGAAGATAACGCCGCCGCCCAGGCTGATCAGCCGGTGGAGCGTCAAGTCAGCGAGCAACCCAATCGCTTGACCGCGCAAGGGTTGGCGCAGTTGCAGGCCAAGGTTGCGCAATTGCAGCAGGCATACAGCACCGAATCCGCCAAGGGCGAAAAGGCGGACAAGCAACGCCAGGCCGACCTTGAGCGGGATTTGCGCTACTTCAACCAGCGGGTACAGAGCGCCCAGATTGTGGCGCCGGCCACTTCTACCGATAAAGTACAGATCGGCAGCTGGGTGACCTTCGCCAATGAGCAGGACGAGCAGCAGCGCATCCAGTTGGTCGGCGAAGATCAGGCCGATGCCAACGCAGGCTTGATCAACTGGGGTTCGCCCCTCGGGCGCGCGTTGCTCGGCGCCCAGGTGGGGGACGAGGTGCTGTGGCAGCGCCCCGTCGGCGATCAGTTGATTGAAGTGTTGCGTATCGAGCCCGGGGGTTGATTTCAGGCAGAGCCATGCACCAATAGTTAGATAGCCATCGGGGGCAAGCCCCCGATGGCTCCAACTCGGTCTCACTGAAAAAACACGCAAAAAAAACGGAGCCCGAAGGCTCCGCTCTTTCAAACCACCAACCCGAATCAGGCCAGTTTCTTGTGGCGTACGCGGTGCGGCTGGGCCGCCGCGTCGCCCAAACGCTTCTTGCGGTCGGCTTCATACTCGGTGTAGTTACCCTCGAAGAACACCGCCTGGGAGTCGTCTTCGTACGCCAGGATGTGGGTCGCGACACGGTCAAGGAACCACCGATCGTGAGAGATCACAATGGCGGCGCCCGGGAAGTCCAGCAGGGCTTCTTCCAGGGAGCGCAGGGTTTCAACGTCGAGGTCGTTGGACGGTTCGTCGAGCAGCAAGACGTTGCCGCCTTCTTTCAAGGTCAGGGCCAGGTGCAAGCGACCACGCTCACCACCGGACAGGTCCTTGACGAACTTCTGCTGGTCGCCGCCCTTGAAGTTGAAGCGACCAACATAGGTGCGCGACGGAATTTCGTAGTTGCCGATACGGATCTGGTCGGAACCGTCGGAAATCTGCTGGAACACCGTCTTGCTGCCGTCGAGGTCGTCGCGGCTCTGGTCCACACAGGCCAGTTGCACGGTTTCGCCGATCTCGATGCTGCCGGAGTCCGGGGTTTCCTTGCCCATCAGCATGCGGAACAGCGTGGATTTACCCGCACCGTTACCGCCGATAACGCCGACGATTGCGCCTTTTGGCATGGAGAACGACAGGTTGTCGATCAACACACGGTCGCCGTAGCCTTTGCTGACGTTCTTGAATTCGATGACCTTGTCACCCAGGCGCGGGCCGGCCGGGATGTAGATCTCGTTGGTTTCGCTGCGCTTCTGGAATTCCTGCGACTGCATTTCTTCAAAGCGCTGCAGACGGGCCTTGGATTTGGACTGACGGGCCTTGGCGCCTTTGCGCACCCACTCCAGTTCTTCCTTCATGGCTTTTTCATGGGCCGATTGCTGCTTGGATTCGGCGGCCAGACGGTCGGACTTGGCTTCCAGCCAACCGGAGTAGTTACCCTCGTAAGGGATACCGGCGCCACGGTCGAGCTCGAGGATCCAGCCGGCGACGTTGTCCAGGAAGTAGCGGTCGTGCGTGATCGCAACCACGGTGCCTGGGAAGTCGTGAAGGAAATGTTCCAGCCAGGCGACGGAATCGGCGTCCAAGTGGTTGGTCGGTTCGTCGAGCAGCAACATGTCGGGAGCCGACAGCAGCAGGCGGCACAGGGCCACACGGCGTTTTTCACCGCCGGACAGGAATTCGACCTTGGCGTCCCACGCCGGCAGGCGTAGCGCGTCGGCGGCGACTTCCAGCTGGCGCTCCAGGTTGTGACCGTCGCTGGCCTGCAGGATCGCCTCGAGCTTGGCCTGTTCGGCGGCCAGCTTGTCGAAGTCAGCATCTTCCTCGGCGTAAGCGGCGTAGACTTCGTCCAGGCGGGCCTGGGCGTTCTTGATCACGGCAACCGCTTCCTCGACCACTTCACGTACGGTCTTGGTCGGGTCCAGGATCGGCTCCTGGGGCAGGTAACCGATGTTCAGTTCGGGCATCGGGCGGGCTTCGCCTTCGAACTCGGTGTCGACGCCGGCCATGATTTTCAGCAGCGTGGATTTACCCGAACCGTTGAGGCCGAGCACGCCGATCTTGGCGCCCGGAAAAAAGGACAGTGAAATGTTTTTCAGGATTTCCCGCTTCGGCGGAACAACTTTTCCCAGCCGATGCATGGTGAAGACGTATTGAGCCATGGTGAACCTAGCGTCAGTGACTGATGAATTAAGCGGGCGAAGCCCGTGCCAGGCCATGCGCTGCGCGGGCCGTTGACTATCATCAATGCCGGCGAGCGGAAAAAGCCTGAATGTCTGGGGCTGGAACGCCCCCGCGTAACCGGCAAAGCTACCTGAATGCGCTGGGGCAGTCCAGCCAGGCGGGACTGGCACTTTGCCACAACTCAAGGCATGCTAGCCGCCCTCCGGGCGTCCGGCTTATAGTGCACGTCGCGCGCCAGTCCAGCCAAACCGCAGGATTACAGCTTGTCCAAAGTCACGTCGCCTACTCCCTTGCGCGCCGCTCATATAGCGCCGGGAGCGCCCCTGCATGGCACCCTCAAAGGCGCATTGGCGACGCTTGTGCTGATGTTGCTCGCGTTATTGTTCTGGCAACTGCTTGATCAATTGCAGCAAAACCAGAAAAACCAGCAGCAATACACCATCGATTACAGCGCCGACCTGGCCGAGCAGATCAGCCAGAACATGGCCCTGAGCGCACAGATTGCCCTGAATCTGCTGCCGATCGTCGAGCCGCCGCGCAACGCCGAACAACACCAGGCCCTGATCCTAACGTTGCAGCGCTCATTGCCCGAACTGCGCAGCGTCGCCCTGCTCGCCCCCAGCGGTGCCCTGATCAGCGACACCGCCAACGACAGCCAGGACAGCGCCCTGCTCCAGGAACTGGTCAAGCGCAGCCACGCCCAAGCCTATTACCTGAGCAACGACAACGACGGCAACGTGATTTATCTGTTGCTGCACCAGCCCAGCGGCGGCTCGAAGATGTACTGGGCGCTGCGCCTGGCGCCCACCTACCTGGCCAACCTGACTCGCCAGGATGCCCAGGGCCAGCGCCCGATGTGGGCGATCGAGAACCGCCTGAACCAGCGCGTGGTCAGCCGTGACAACGGCATGCCGGCACCGTGGGCCGGTGCGTTGACCCCGGACGAATTGAATAAAAGCGTGCTGGTCACGCCGTTGAGCAAGAGCGACTGGCAACTGCGCGGGCTGTTCGACCGCAGCGCGGTGCTCGAACAACTGCTGCCGGCGTTCATCGGCAAATGCCTGCTGGGCCTGGCTTTTTCGCTGATCCCGGTGATCGTGCTGCTGAACATGCGCCGTCGTCAGCGCCAGGTGCACGAAGGCCGGCGGCGTTATCAGGATATTTTCGAAGGCACCGGCGTGGCCCTGTGCGTGCTCGACCTTTCGGGGTTTAAGGCGTTCTGCGACAAGACCCAGGTGCAGGGCCGCGAGCAATTGCACGCCTGGCTGCGGGCCAACCCCGCTGAGCGGCGCAAACTGCTCAAAGAGCTGCGCGTGACCGAGGTCAACCAGATGGCGGTGCGCCTGTTGAACGTGGCCTCCTGCGAGCAGGCCTGGGAGCGCCTGATTGACGATTGCCCGAGCAATGCCACGTCCATCGGCCACCAGGTGCTGGAAGCCGTACTGACCCGGCAAAAACAGCTGGAGCTGGAAATCCAGCTCAACGATGTGGCGGGCAATGACCAGTACCTGTGGCTCGTGATGCGTTTGCCGGAACAGCAGGATGACGTCAAGGCGGTGATCCTCAGCATCAGCGATATCACCAGTCGCAAGCTGATCGAGCTGTCGCTGGTCGAGCGCGAGAGTTTCTGGTCGGATGTGGTACGCACCGTGCCCGACCACTTGTATGTGCAGGACGTGATCAGCCAGCGCATGATTTTCAGCAACCATCACCTGGGCCATACCCTCGGCTACGACAAGGCCGAACTGCAGAAAATGGGCGAGTACTTCTGGGAAATTCTGCTGCATCCCGAAGACGCCGAGCATTACCACGACTTGCGTCAACAGCAACGCCAGGTGGCTTACACCACCCAACTGCACTGCCAACTGCGCTTTCGTCACCGCAATAACCAGTGGCGACGCTTCGATATCCGCGAACAGGCCCTGGCCAGGGACACGTCGGCGGTGGTCACACGGATCATCGGCGTGGCCAAGGACATCACCGACCAGATCGAGGCCAGCGAATCGCTGCGTGACAGCGAACAGCGCTACCGCATGCTGGCCGAAAGCATCAGTGACGTGATCTGTTCCACCGACAGCCAGTTGGCCCTCAACTACGTCAGCCCCTCGGTCAACGCCGTGCTGGGGTATGACGTGGACTGGGTGTTCAAGAACGGCTGGCAGTCGATCATCGCCAACCCGCAACAGCTCAGCGGTATTTATGGGCTGATGGAACAGGTCAGCCGCGCGGTGGGCAATCCCGAAGCGCTGAACAGCCTGCGCGACGAGGTGCAGACCCAACTGTTCCTGTTCGACTGCCTGCGCGCCGATGGGCGCAAAGTGCCCATCGAGCTGCGCGTGGTGCTGGTGTGGGACGAACATGGCGCGTTTGAAGGCATTCTCGGCGTAGGCCGCGATATCAGCCAACAGCGCCGCGCCGAAAAAGACCTGCGCATGGCGGCCACGGTATTCGAGCACTCCACCTCGGCCATCCTGATCACCGACCCGGCCGGCTATATCGTGCAGGCCAACGAGGCCTTCAGCCGGGTCAGCGGTTACGCCGTGAGCGATGTACTCGACCAGCTGCCGAACATGCTCACCGTCGACGAACAGCAAGAAGCCCACCTGCGCTACGTGCTCAAGCAACTGCACCAGCACAGCACCTGGGAAGGCGAAGTGTGGCTCAAGCGCCGCAATGGCGAGCACTACCCGGCCTGGGTCGGCATCACGGCAGTGTTCGACGATGAAGGCGACCTGGCCAGCTACGTGTGTTTCTTCAGCGATATCAGCGAGCGCAAGGCCAGTGAACAGCGCATCCACCGCCTGGCCTATTACGACGCCCTGACCCACCTGCCCAACCGCACCTTGTTCCAGGACCGCCTGCACACCGCATTGCAGTCAGCGGAGCGGCAAAAGTCGTGGGTGGTGTTGATGTTCCTCGACCTCGACCGTTTCAAGCCGATCAACGACTCCCTGGGCCACGCCGCCGGCGACCGTATGCTCAAGGAAATGGCCACGCGCCTGCTCGGTTGCGTGGCCGAAGACGACACCGTGGCGCGGATGGGTGGCGACGAGTTCACCTTGCTGTTGCAACCGCGCGTCAGCCGTGAACTGGCGCTGAACCGCGCGATCACGGTGGCCGAGCAGATTCTGGCCAGCCTGGTGAAGCCATTCGTGCTGGAGGGCCGCGAGTTCTTCGTAACCGCCAGTATTGGCATCGCCCTCAGCCCCCAGGACGGCAACGAGCTGAGCCAGTTGATGAAAAACGCCGATACGGCGATGTATCACGCCAAGGAGCGCGGCAAGAACAACTTCCAGTTCTACCAGGCCGACATGAACGCCAGCGCCCTGGAACGCCTGGAGCTGGAAAGCGACCTGCGCCACGCCCTGGAACAGAACGAATTCGTGCTCTATTACCAACCGCAGTTCAGCGGCGACGGCAAACGCCTGACCGGCGCCGAAGCCCTGCTGCGCTGGCGCCACCCGCGCCGGGGCCTGGTGCCGCCGGGAGATTTCATCCCGGTGCTGGAGGAGCTGGGGCTGGTGGTGGACGTGGGCGACTGGGTGATCAGCGAAGCCTGTCGTCAGCTCAAGACCTGGCACCAGAACAAAGTGCGGGTGCCGAAAGTCTCGGTCAACATCTCGGCGCGACAGTTCTCCGATGGGCAACTGGGCACGCGCATCGCCACCATCCTCAAGGACACCGGCCTGCCGCCGGCGTGCCTGGAGCTGGAGCTGACCGAAAGTATCCTGATGCGCGAAGTCAACGAAGCCCTGCAGATCCTCGCCAGCCTGAAAAACCTGGGACTGAGCATTGCAGTCGATGATTTCGGCACCGGTTATTCGTCGCTCAACTACCTCAAACAATTCCCTATCGACGTGTTGAAGATCGACCGCACGTTCGTCGATGGCCTGCCCTCCGGCGAGCAGGACGCGCAGATCGCCCGCGCCATCATCGCCATGGCCCACAGCCTGAACCTGGCGGTCATCGCCGAGGGCGTGGAGACCCACGAGCAGTTGGACTTCCTGCGCGAGCATGGCTGCGATGAGGTGCAGGGTTACCTGTTCGGCCGGCCGATGCCGGCGAACCGGTTCGAGGCGCAGTTCAGCAATGATGCGCTCTTCATGTTCGACTGAGATTTTGTGTGGGGCTGATGGCCTCATCGGGGGCAAGCCCCTCCCACATTGAAATGCATTCCAAATGTGGGAGGGGGCTTGCTCCCGATTGCGGCGGCACATTCACTCACGATTCCAGATGAGCCCCGCTTGTCCGCGACATGATGTCCTTTCATATGCCATCTAAAACCCATTGGGTTAGAATGCCCTCCTTTTCTGCCCCGATCCTTGAGGACCGCCATGTTCAGCCGTGATTTGACTATTGCCAAGTACGACGCCGATCTCTTCGCCGCCATGGAGCAAGAAGCCGTGCGCCAGGAAGAGCACATTGAGCTGATCGCTTCGGAAAACTACACCAGCCCTGCGGTGATGGAGGCTCAAGGTTCGGTTCTGACCAACAAGTACGCCGAAGGCTACCCAGGCAAGCGCTACTACGGTGGTTGCGAGTACGTCGACGTGGTTGAGCAGTTGGCCATCGACCGTGCAAAAGAGCTGTTCGGCGCCGATTACGCCAATGTCCAGCCGCACGCCGGTTCCCAAGCCAACAGCGCGGTGTACCTGGCCCTGCTGCAAGGTGGCGACACCATCCTGGGCATGAGCCTGGCCCATGGCGGTCACCTGACCCACGGCGCCAGCGTTTCTTCCTCGGGCAAGCTGTACAACGCCGTTCAATACGGCATCGATGCCAACGGCCTGATCGACTACGACGAAGTCGAGCGCCTGGCGGTCGAGCACAAGCCAAAAATGATCGTGGCCGGTTTCTCTGCCTACTCGCAGATCCTGGACTTCCCACGCTTCCGTGAAATCGCGGACAAGGTCGGCGCCTACCTGTTCGTCGACATGGCCCACGTGGCCGGTCTGGTCGCCGCTGGCGTCTACCCGAACCCGGTGCCTTACGCTGACGTGGTCACCACCACAACCCACAAGACCCTGCGCGGTCCACGTGGCGGCCTGATCCTGGCGCGCGCCAACGCCGAGATCGAGAAGAAGCTGAACTCTGCGGTATTCCCGGGCGCCCAGGGTGGCCCGCTGGAGCACGTGATCGCCGCCAAGGCGATCTGCTTCAAGGAAGCGCTGCAGCCTGAGTTCAAGACCTACCAGGAACAAGTGGTCAAGAACGCCAAGGCCATGGCCGGCGTGTTCATCGAACGCGGTTATGACGTGGTGTCCGGCGGTACTGAAAACCACCTATTCCTGCTGTCGCTGATCAAGCAGGACATTTCCGGTAAAGATGCTGACGCTGCCCTGGGCAAAGCCTTCATCACCGTGAACAAGAACTCCGTGCCGAACGATCCACGCTCGCCATTCGTCACCTCCGGCCTGCGCTTCGGCACCCCGGCTGTGACCACTCGTGGCTTCAAGGAAGCCGAGTGCAAGGAACTGGCCGGCTGGATCTGCGACATCCTGGCGGACCTGAACAACGAAGCCGTGATCGACGCGGTACGTGAGAAGGTCAAGGCTATCTGCAAGAAGCTGCCGGTGTACGGCGCGTAATACTAAGAAGCCCACTGTAGGAGCGAGCTTGCTCGCGAAAAACGTCAACGGTAACGCGTGCATCCTGGAAGCACGCGTTACCTGTGAGTTCTTCGCGAGCAAGCTCGCTCCTACAGGTGGGCTTTTTTATGCCTGGTAGACCCTGGCAAAGCCTTCGCGAATCTTGTCCTCCGGCAACTCATCGGCAATAAACACAATCACGCTCTCCCGTGCCTCGCCTTCGGCCCATTCGGTGTCCCAGTCGAAGCCATAGAGCTTCAGCACGCCCTGAAACACCATGCGCCGCTCTTCCCCGGCAATGTTCAGCACGCCCTTGTAACGCAGCAATTGCTTGCCGTGGTCTTCCAGCAACTCGTTCATGAACTCACTGAGGCGGTCGATATCCAGCGGCTGGTCGGTGCGCAGCACCAGGCTGGAGATGCGGTCGATGGACGGCGCTGCGCTGACGGGGCGCAGGCTCATGCCGGCGTTGAGGTTGAAGCCTCGCACATCGAGCAGTTCGGCCAGGTCGATGGCGCCATGGTCCACCACCCGAATCGGGGCGCGGCGGTTGATGCGGGTCAGGCGTTCGCTGAGGGCGTCGAAGGTGGCATCGTCCACCAGGTCGCGCTTGCTCACCAGCAGGCGGTCGGCAAAGCCGATCTGTGCCTGGGCGATGGTTTGGGCCAAGTGTTGCTCGGCGTGGGCGGCGTCCACCAGCGTAATGATGCCGTCGAGGATGTAACGGTCGCGCAGTTCCTCGTCGATGAAGAACGTCTGCGCCACGGGCGCAGGGTCCGCCAGGCCGGTGCACTCGATCACCAGACGGTCGAAGGCGATCTCGCCGCTGTCCAGGCGCTCAAGCAGCAGGTAGAGGGCTTTGGTCAGGTCGGTGTGGATGGTGCAGCACACGCAGCCGTTGGACAGGGTCATGACTTGCACCGGCTCGGCGCCCAGCAGTTGGGTATCGATGCCGGCGTCACTGAATTCGTTTTCGATCACGGCAATCTTCAAGCCGTGTTCGGCCTTGAGCAGATGGCGCAGCAAGGTGGTCTTGCCAGCGCCGAGGAAGCCGCTGAGAACGGTGACGGGAATGGGAGAGGACAAAAGAAATTCTCCTTGAAGAAACACAGAAACAAATGTGGGAGGGGGCTTGCCCCCGATAGCAGTGTGTCAGGCACTCATGTGGCACTGATACACCGCTATCGGGAGCAAGCCCCCTCCCACAAGGGGTGCTACTTTAATTCAGCAGCACTTGGGCCCACCCTTGCCGCCGTAACGGGCTTCCTGGCGTTCCCGGAAGAACGCCTTGTAGTCCATCATCGGCTTGTCCGGGTGTTTGGTTTGCATATGCTCGACGTAAGTGTCGTAGTCGGGCATGCCGACCATCAGGCGCGCAGCCTGACCGAGGTATTTACCGAGGCGACTGATGTCATTGAACATGGGTGCAATCCTCGTTTATGCGTCCGGTACAGCCTGGAACGGGGCTTCTTTATCCGTACGCTCTTTGTTACCCCAGGCGGCAATGCCGACCTTGAGCGCATAGAACAGGATGCTGAACACCACGAACAGGAACAGCGCCGTCAGCGTTGCGTTGGTGTAGGCGTTATAGATCACATGCTGCATCTGATCGATGCTCTTGGCCGGGGCCAGGATCTGGCCGTTGGCCAGGGCATCGCTGTATTTCTTCGCCAGCGACAGGAAGCCGATCGCCGGGTTGGCGTCGAACAGCTTGATGAAGCCTGCGGTGGTGGTGCAGATCAGCAGCCAGACCGCCGGCAGCAAGGTCACCCAAATGTAGCGCTGGCGCTTCATTTTGATCAGCACAACCGTGGCCAGCATCAACGCGATACCCGCCAGCATCTGGTTGGAGATACCGAACAGCGGCCACAAGGTGTTGATGCCACCCAGTGGGTCGATCACGCCCTGATACAGCAGGTACCCCCACATCGCCACACAACCGGCGGTGGCGATCAGGTTGGCGGTCCAGGATTCGGTGCGTTTGAGCGACGGCACGAAGGAGCCAAGCAGGTCCTGCAGCATGAAGCGACCGGCACGGGTACCGGCGTCAACCGCCGTCAGGATGAACAGCGCTTCGAACAGGATCGCAAAGTGGTACCAGAACGCCATGGTGTTTTCACCCGGCAGCACACTGTGCAGGATCTGCGCGATACCGACCGCCAGCGTCGGCGCACCGCCGGCACGCGCCAGGATGGTGGTTTCACCGATGTCGTGGGCCACGGCCGACAGCGCCTCGGGGGTGATTGCAAAGCCCCAGCTGCTGACGGTCTGCGCCACGGTAACAACGTCGCTACCGACGATCGCCGCCGGGCTGTTCATGGCGAAGTACACGCCAGGCTCGATCACCGACGCGGCAACCATCGCCATGATGGCCACGAATGACTCCATCAGCATGCCGCCGTAACCGATGTAACGGGCGTGGCCTTCATTGGCCAGCAGCTTGGGCGTGGTGCCCGAGGAGATCAGCGCATGGAAGCCGGAGACCGCGCCACAGGCGATGGTGATGAACAGGAACGGGAACAGGCCGCCTTTCCACACCGGGCCGGTGCCGTCGATGAACTGAGTGAGCGCCGGCATTTTCAGGTCGGGCATGGTGACCAGGATGCCAATCGCCAGGGCGATGATGGTGCCGATCTTCAGGAAGGTCGACAGGTAGTCACGCGGTGCCAGGATCAGCCACACCGGCAGCACTGCCGCGACGAAACCATAGCCGATCAGCATCCAGGTGATCTGGATCCCGGTGAAGGTGAAGGCCTTGGCCCAGACCGGGTCAGCGGCAATCTGCCCGCCCAGCCAGATCGAACCGAGCAGCAACAGCACGCCGATGATCGAAATTTCACCGATGCGGCCCGGGCGGATGTAGCGCATGTAGATGCCCATGAACATCGCGATCGGGATGGTCGCCATCACCGTGAAGATGCCCCACGGGCTCTCGGCCAGGGCCTTGACCACGATCAGCGCCAGCACCGCGAGGATGATGATCATGATCAGGAAGCAGCCAAACAGCGCAATGGTCCCCGGCACGCGGCCCATTTCTTCGCGGACCATGTCGCCCAGGGAACGGCCGTTACGCCGGGTGGACAGGAACAGGATCATGAAATCCTGCACCGCACCGGCCAGCACCACGCCGGCGATCAGCCACAGGGTGCCGGGCAGGTAACCCATTTGCGCTGCCAATACCGGGCCGACCAGAGGGCCTGCGCCGGCAATCGCCGCAAAGTGGTGACCGAAAAGGATGTGTTTGTTGGTCGGCACATAGTCCAGACCATCGTTGTTGATCACTGCGGGGGTGGCCCGTCGTGGGTCCAGTTGCATCACGTTATTGGCGATGAACAGACTGTAGTAACGGTACGCAACCAAGTAGATGGCCACTGCAGCGACTACAATCCACAAGGCGTTGATCGCCTCGCCGCGGCGCAAGGCCACTACGCCAAGGGCGCACGCTCCTACGATTGCCAGCACCAGCCAGGGTAGATGGCGTAGCAGGCTATTATTATTTTTCATTTTTATATTCCAGCCAGGGTGGACAGAAAGGACAGCCAGCCCGAGTTTAGCGCTGTTGGCCTTAAAGGCCACCCCCCTACGTTGGTCTAGAGCCTTGCCGGCGCAAAAAAAGCAGAAATAACTGCCGAATGATGGCGTAGGGCTACAATTTGCCTATTCGGCATTGCTGGAAATCTAAAATCCAACACAGACCAAAATGTGGGAGGGGGCTTGCTCCCGATGGCGGTGTATCAGTGACCTATAAGTGCCTGACACACTGCTATCGGGAGCAAGCCCCCTCCCACATTGGTTTTGTGGTGTGGGCGCTACTCAAACAAGGCATCCAAGGCTTGCTCCAGGCGCGTGACCCCAATCACCTGCAACCCCGGCGGCATTTCCTTTGGCGCATTGCCCTTGGGCACGATCGCGCGTTTGAAGCCGTGCTTGGCCGCTTCCTTCAAGCGCTCCTGGCCGCTGGGCACCGGGCGCACTTCGCCCGACAGGCCCACTTCACCAAACACCAGCAAATCATGGGGCAAGGGCCGGTTACGCAGGCTGGACATCACCGCCGCCATCAGCGCCAGATCAGACGCGGTCTCCAACACCTTGACCCCGCCGACCACGTTAAGGAACACGTCCTGGTCGTGGGTCGGAATACCGCCATGACGGTGCAATACCGCCAGCAGCATCGCCAGGCGGTTTTGATCCAGCCCAAGTGTGACCCGGCGAGGGTTGGCCAGATGGCTGTCATCCACCAGCGCCTGGACCTCCACCAGCATCGGCCGGGTGCCTTCCCACGTCGCCATCACCACGCTGCCGGGGACTTCTTCCTGGGCGCGGGTAAGAAAAATCGCCGATGGATTGGAGACTTCTTTCAGCCCCCGGTCAGTCATGGCGAACACCCCCAACTCGTTCACCGCGCCAAAGCGGTTTTTCACTGCCCGCAGCAACCGTAGGCGGCCATCGGACTCACCCTCAAAATACAAAACGGTATCCACCATGTGTTCCAGCACGCGCGGCCCGGCCAGCGCGCCTTCCTTGGTCACGTGGCCGACCAGGAAGATCGCCGTACCGCTCTGCTTGGCATAGCGCACCAACAGCGCCGCACTTTCACGCACCTGGGAGACGCCGCCAGGGGCCGATTGCAGTTGCTCGGTGAAAATCGTCTGGATCGAGTCGATCACCATGACCTTTGGCTTCTCGATCCGCGCCGTGGCGATGATGGTTTCGATGCAGGTTTCGGTCATGACCCGCAGTTGGTCCTGGGGCAAGCCCAGGCGACGAGCACGCATCGCCACTTGTTGCTGGGATTCCTCGCCGGTGACGTACAGCGCCGGCATGCGGCTGGCGATGCTGCACAGGGTTTGCAGCAGGATCGTGGACTTACCGATGCCCGGGTCGCCGCCGATCAACACGACGGAGCCGTCCACCAGGCCACCGCCCAATACCCGGTCCAGCTCACCGGAGGCCGTGGAGAAGCGCGGCACCTCTTCGACGCTGACTTCGGCCAGGGTCTTGATCTGCGCCTGTTGCCCGGTCCAGCCGGTGCGGCCGGCAGGGGCCGCAGCGCCACCGCTTTCAATCATGGTTTCAGTCAGGGTGTTCCACGCACCGCACTCGCCGCACTGGCCCGCCCATTTGGGAAAGGTCGCGCCGCACTCCGTGCAGCCGTACATGCGCTTGGCCTTTGCCATTCGAGAAACCTCCAACCGAAAAACCGCGATGATAGCTCAGCGCGGCGCCGGGGTCCGGATTTCGCCGTTGGCCAAGCGTGAAGCCGTGTTACCGATGGGGTCTTGGGCGTTGAGGTCAGCGCCTTTGGCCTTGAGTTCACCGAGCAGTTCGACCCGCTTGAACAGCCCGGCGTACATGGCGGCGGTCTGCCCCGCGCCATTGCGTTGGTCAGGGTTACAGTCGGTTGCCAGCAAGCGCTGGGCGATGCTCAGCTCGCCTTTGAAGATGGCTCCCATGAGCGCAGTGTTGCCGCGTTTGTCCTGCACGCACGCGTCGGCGCCGGCGGCGAGCAAACGCTCCACGTAGGCACCTTCGCCGTGATAAGCGGCCAGGATCAGGGCAGTGTAGCCCTTGTCGTCCTGAGTATTCAGGGCGTAGCCCGATTCAATGAAAGTGTTAAGCATGTCGAGATCGCCACGACGGGCGGCGTCGAAATAGTAGTCCTGAAGCTGCGCCTTGAGCGCACCAGGGTCATTGGAGGGGGGTTGTTCGGCCAGCACACTGAACGAACAGCAGGCCAGAAGTGCCCATATGAACGTACGCATGATCAAGATCCTTGAGAAATATCCTCTTGTAGGAGCGAGCTTGCTCGCGAAAAACGTCAACGATAACGCGTGCATCCTGGATAAATGCGTTGCCTTTGAGTTCTTCGCGAGCAAGCTCGCTCCTACAGGAGGGCGCGGTTAGTCGCTCAGTTTTTCAGCCAGTGCTTTCACACGAGCCAGGTCGCCCTTGGCCACCTTGGCCACGCCGGTGCCGTATTCCGGATCGGCCTTGTAGAGGAACGAGAGGATGATGTGCTTGCTCTCATCGTCCGTGGTCGCCAGGGAGCCGCCGAAGTTGTCGATCAGGTCCTGACGCTCTTTCTTGCTGTAGGAGCGATACAAGTCACCGGCCTGTTTGAAGTTCTGCTCACGCTGGATCTTCGCCTGCTGGGTGCTGCCCGACAGCGGCGACTGGCTGTAGCGCGCAGTCTGCGGCTCTTCCCGTGGCAGCAGGCGGCTTGGCTGGTAGTTCACGCCGGTGGTGGTCTTGCCGAAATTCAGCGCGCCGTCCTGGTTACCGTTGTTGACGGTCACCCGTGGCGCGTTGATCGGCAGTTGCAGGGCGTTGGCGCCCAGGCGGTACATTTGCGTATCGGCGTAGGAGAACACCCGCCCTTGCAACAGGCGGTCTTCCGACGGCTCGATACCCGGCACCAGGTTGGCCGGGGCCATCGCGACCTGTTCGGTCTCCTGGAACACATTGGCCGGGTTGCGGTTGAGCACCATTTGCCCGACCTTGCGCTCCGGCACATTCGGCCAGATCTTGGTGGCGTCCAGCGGGTCGAAATCGAACTTGGCCAAGTCTTCGGGTTTCAACACCTGCACATACAAGTCCCACTTGGGGAAGTCGCCCTTGTTGATGTGGGTGACCAAGTCGTTGGTCATGTGGCTGTAGTCACGCCCTTGCACTTCGGTGACTTGCTTGGGATCAAGATTCTTGATGCCTTGCAGGCTCTTCCAGTGGAACTTGACGTAGTGCACTTCGCCCTTGGCGTTGATCAACTTGTAGGCATGTACGCCATTGCCGTCCATTTCCCGATAACTGGCCGGTGTGCCGGAGTCCGAGTACAGCTCGGTCAGTGTACGAGTGGATTCTGGAACATGGGAGAAGAAGTCGAAACGACGCGAGTCGTCGTCCAGGTTAGTGCGCGGGTCGGGTTTGAACGCGTGGACCATGTCCGGGAACTTGATGGCATCGCGAATGAAGAAGGTCGGGAAGTTATTGCCGACCAGGTCCCAGTTGCCTTCTGCCGTGTAGAACTTGGTCGCGAAGCCCCGCGGGTCGCGCAGTGTCTCGGGGGAATGGTTACCGTGGACCACGGCCGAGAAGCGCACGAACACCGGCGTGGCTTCACCGGCGGCGAACACCTTGGCCTTGGTCAGGTCGCTGAGGTTGTCGGTGACGGTGAACGTGCCATGGGCGCCCGTACCACGAGCGTGAACCACGCGCTCGGGGATGCGTTCGCGGTCGAAGCGCTGCAGCTTCTGAATCAGTTGGACATCCTGCAGCAGCACAGGGCCATTGGCGCCGGCGGTCTGCGAATTCTGGTTATCCCCAACGTTGGCGCCGTTATCGCGGGTCAGGTTGGCGGCCTGTACGGAGAGGGTCAGCAGGCTGGCGGTCACCAACACCAGCGCATGGCGCGCGGACACGGGCCTGCGGTTGATTGAAATGTTCATCAAGGTTTCCTCTGGTTTTTTTAGTGCACATTCAGTTGTGCTTGCCAGAGGCTAGTGACCTGCGGGTCAGAAGATAAATAGAAAAACACCACAGGGCCGATTGAGAAAAAAATATGGTAACCCGCTGAAATACGGCGTATTTCGCGCGCGATTGGTGGCACTTTGCAAACTAATTGCGATTTAATGTGTCGATAAAAACCAACAGTGTTAACGGTTGTGTCGCGCGAGCCCGCTACGACTGACTTACACTGACCTCCACCCTTCTCATCTGTAACAAGGAATAACTTATGGGCGTGATCAGTGAGTTCAAGGCCTTTGCGGTCAAAGGTAATGTGGTCGACATGGCCGTCGGTATCATCATCGGCGCCGCGTTCGGCAAAATTGTTTCCTCATTTGTAGGGGACGTGGTGATGCCGCCGCTCGGCCTGTTGATCGGTGGCGTGGACTTCGGCGACCTGGCAATCACGCTTAAAGCCGCGCAAGGCGATGTACCCGCCGTGGTGCTGGCGTACGGCAAGTTCATCCAGAGCGTGGTCGACTTTTTGATCGTCGCCTTCGCCATCTTCATGGGTGTAAAGGCCATCAACCGCCTCAAGCGCGAAGAGGCCGTAGCCCCGAGCTTGCCGCCGACGCCGACCAAGGAAGAGGTGCTGCTGGGCGAGATCCGCGATTTGCTCAAGGCACAGCATGACAAACCGCTCTGAGCTGCGGCTCAAAGCAAAAGGCGCCTCATGAGGCGCCTTTTTTTTACCAGTAGTTTTCCACCGCCACCTGGCCCGGGCGTCGGCTCAGGCTCAGTTGCATATCGCGCTGCTTGAGCAACTGGCGAGTGTCGTCGACCATCTGCGGGTTGCCGCAAATCAGCACCCGGGAGTACTCCGGGGCCAGCGCGACGCCGGCTGCGCGCTCCAGTTCGCCGTTCTCGATCAACGTGGTGATGCGCCCGTTCAACGCGCCCGGATGCCGTTCACGGGTGACGATAGGGATGTAGATGAGCTTGTGGGCATAGTCGGCCAGGTATTCACGCGCGCCCAGTTCAGTGATCAGCGATTGGTACGCCAGCTCCTTGGCCTCTCGGGCGCTGTACACCAGGACGATACGCTCGAATTTCTCCCATACCTGGAAATCCTGCAGGATCGACAGGAACGGCGCCACACCGGTACCGGTGCCCAACAGCCACAGATCACGCCCGTCTACAAAGCGGTTCAAGGTCAGGAAACCGGTGGCCTGGCGCTCCACCAGCAAGGTATCGCCCACCTTAAGACGGCTTAACTCACTGGTGAACTCGCCCCCCGGAACGACAATGGAAAAGAAATCGAGGTGTTCGTCAAACGGCGAAGACACGATGGAGTAAGCGCGCCATACGGTACTGCCATCCGCCCTGGTGACGCCCAGGCGCACGAACTGGCCGGCGGTAAACCGAAAACCGGCGTCGCGCGTGGTACGCAGGGTGAAGAGGCTGGGGGTCAGCGATTGCACGTCGAGCAAGGTCTGGCGGGTAAATTTCTCAGCACTGGCCGTCATGGGAGGCTCCGTTTTGCACAGGGCCTTAGTGTCCCTCAAAGCAGGCCGCGCAAACACCGTTGATTTGTACTGGCATTACCGCGATCCCAACGCCGACGATGTTTCAGCGCTATGAAAAAAGTGGCAAATCAGCGCCGCGCTGCATTGAACTAAATATTTTGCTATTACCGCACTTGCAGTACACCACAAGTTGAAGCCGAGTCTGCAAGGGATGTCATTTTGATAGCATTTACAAGCTCTTGAAAAAACAAGTCCTCCCCCACTAACGCCTACAAAAGCTGACTCCGTATTCAGCGTTGAAGGCCTAAAACAAGCCAACAAATGAAAATATTTCAAGGCTCATTTGTAGGACCTCTCCTACACTTGGTTTCGAGCAGCACTGGGATCTGGGCGTACCCAAGGCACATGGAAACCTGTGGAGAGTTACCGATGGTCAGATGGCGCAATACACGGCTGCCCAAGCTGGAAGGCGAAAGCGAAATCACCAGCGTGTTTGAAATGGTGGTCAATCACACCTATGAGTTGGGGTTCCAATATTGCTCATTTACGATGAGTACCCAAGCCCATAGCAATCAAACAGAGCCTGTTTATCTTAGTAATCATCCAAATGAATGGAGGAGTCTTTACCAACAAGCGCACTTCTTCGATATAGATCCCGTTGTATCCCATTGTAAAAATAGTGTGCTGCCCGTTGTCTGGGACAAGAAGATCTTTAAGAACGCCCCTCATTTGTGGGACTTGGCCCGGTCGTTTGGCGTTCACTTAGGCTGGACCCAAGCGGTTCATGACTTCCAGGGCGTGTTCAGCATGCTGACCCTGGCGCGTGGCACAGACGAGGTCAGCCCTGAAGAGCTTTACGAAAAAGCCGGGCAGGTGTTGTGGCTCTGCCATGCGATGCATGCGGTCGTGGCAAAAAAATACGCCGACGAAACCCATGTCAACGCGCCCAGCAAGTTAACGGCACGCGAAACGGAAGTGCTCAAGTGGTCCGCCATGGGCAAGACCGCTTCCGAGATCGCCGCCATTCTCTGCCTGTCCGAGCGCACGGTGGGCTTTCATATCAGCAGCACTTTCAAGAAGTTAGGGGTTCACAATAAGATCCAGGCCGTACTCAGCGCCTCTAAAGCAGGACTGTTTTAGCCCTGACCAGAAACACCGCATGTCATCACGGTCAAAAAAAAGTAACATTTACGGCCAATTCTGAGTGTTGATGCTGCCCTTTCAGAGGTTGCTTCGCTGTTCACTCAGACGGTTCCGTCGATTACCCAGAGCCTCCCCCGCCATGCCCCTGCTTGACAGCCCCTTCGCTCAACTCGATTTGATTCGTCAGCCCGAGCAATCCAATGACCCGCTGCAAGCCTTCGATGCCGCCGATGAGTACCTGCTCAGCCACCTCGCCAGCCAGCAACCCAACGCGGCGACCCGTGTGCTGGTCCTTAATGACAGCTTCGGCGCGCTTGCGGCCAGCCTTGAAGGCCAGGTGCAGGTGACCACCAGCGGGGACTCGTTCCTCGCCGCCCAGGGCCTGGAGAAAAACCTGGTGCGCAACGGCAAAGCGTTTGATGCAGTGGCGTTCGTGCCGTCCAGCCAAGTGCCGGTCGGGCCTTTCGATCGGGTGCTGCTGCGTGTGCCAAAAACCCTGGCGCTGCTGGAAGAACAGTTGATTCGGCTGCAGGGGCAGCTGGCGCCGGGCGCCGAAGTGATCGCCGGGGCCATGCTCAAACACCTGCCACGCGCCGCCGGTGAATTGCTGGAACGTTATATCGGGCCGATGCACGCCACGCTTGCGGTCAAAAAGGCACGGCTGCTGATCGCCACCGTTGCCGATCGCCCTGCGGCAGTATCGCCCTACCCTACCCGCTACACGCTGGATACGCCGGCCATCGAACTGCTCAACCACGCCAACGTGTTCTGCCGCGAAGGCCTGGACATCGGCACGCGCGCCTTCCTGCCGCACCTGCCGAACAACCTGGGCAGCGCCCGCGTGGCGGACCTGGGCTGCGGCAACGGCGTATTGGCGATTGCCAGCGCGCTGCACAACCCCGACGCGCACTACACCCTGGTGGATGAGTCGTTCATGGCGGTGCAGTCCGCCACCGAGAATTGGCAGGCCGCCCTGGGTGAACGCAACGTGATCGTGCGTGCCGACGACGGCCTGGCCGGCCAGCAAGCGCAGTCGTTGGACGTGGTGCTATGCAATCCGCCGTTCCACCAGCAGCAGGTGGTGGGCGATTTCCTCGCCTGGCGCATGTTCCAGCAGGCGCGGGAAGCCCTGGTGGTGGGCGGCGCGTTGTATATCGTGGGTAACCGTCACCTGGGTTATCACAGCAAATTGGCGCGCCTGTTCCGCGGCGTCGAACAGGTGGCGGCCACGCCCAAGTTCGTCATTCTCAAGGCGCGCAAATAAAAAAGCCCTGCCTTCTATAGAAGAACAGGGCCGAAAGAGCCGGGCCGCACGGCCCGGATCGGGATGTCAGTGCGTGGTAAGGCCCGCTGCGTTCATGAACATGCGCATCAGGCTGGCGACGATAAACAGGGCCAGCACACTGCCGGTCCAGATCATCGCCAACCACCCAAGGCGCCGCCACAGCGGCTGTTTCTCGGCCTGTTCGATGTCGTGCAACGAAGGTTTGCCCGCCATGTCGCGACCCTCCTAGTGATAACCGTCTTCGTGGGTGACCTTGCCCCGGAACACGTAGTAGCTCCAGAAGGTGTAGCCCAGGATGAACGGGATGATGAACAAGGTGCCCACCAGCATGAAGCCCTGGCTTTGCGGCGGTGCGGCGGCGTCCCAGATCGATACCGACGGTGGGATGATGTTCGGCCACAGGCTGATCCCCAGGCCGCTATAACCCAGGAAAATCAATACCAGCGTCAGCAGGAACGGCGTGTAGTGCGCATTGCGTGCCACGGCGCGGATCAGCCCGTACATGGTCACCAGTACCAGCACCGGTACC
The DNA here is from genome assembly GCF_003852375.1 of Pseudomonas sp. R4-34-07. Taxonomy (NCBI): domain Bacteria; kingdom Pseudomonadati; phylum Pseudomonadota; class Gammaproteobacteria; order Pseudomonadales; family Pseudomonadaceae; genus Pseudomonas; species Pseudomonas sp. R4-34-07. The sequence goes on from NZ_CP027760.1 coordinate 5,106,575, forward strand.
GGCAGGAACCAGAACAGGTTCGGCAGGGTGAACCAGCGCGAGGCGATTTCCGGGTGGGTCAGCGGTGTCCAGATACTGACGATACCGATCACCGCCAGCACCACGAAGGCCAGCGGCCGCGCCAGGTTATGCATCTGTTCCTGCAACTTGCCTTCGGTCTTCATGATCAGCCAGGTGCAGCCGAGCAGCGCATACGCCACGATCAATGCCACGCCACAGAACATCGTGAACGGCGTGAGCCAGTCCAGCGAGCCTCCGGCGAACTGGCGGTTGACCACCGGAATCCCATCGATAAACGCCCCCAGCGCCACGCCCTGGAAGAACGTGGCCGTCAGCGAACCGCCGATAAACGCCTTGTCCCACAGGTGACGCTTGTGGTCCTTGGCCTTGAAGCGGAACTCAAAGGCCACGCCACGAAAGATCAGCCCGATCAGCATCAGGATCAGCGGCAGGTACAACGCCGACAACACCACCGAATAGGCCAGCGGGAACGCACCAAACAGTCCCGCGCCGCCCAATACCAGCCAGGTTTCATTGCCATCCCATACCGGTGCCACGGTGTTCATCATGACGTCGCGGTCGGTCTTGCCCGGTACGAACGGAAACAGGATGCCGATCCCCAGGTCGAAACCGTCCATGACCACGTACATCATGATCCCGAAAATGATGATCACAGCCCAGATCAGCGGAAGATCAATGCCCATCTCAATTCCCCTTGTGCTGGATGTCGTCGTGGTCGTTGTCGGTGCCATCATCGGCAGCGGACAGCGGACGGGCCGGTGTGCGTTTCTGGCCAGGACCGCCATGAGTCGGCTCAGTGACCTCGTGAATCACAGGCCCTTTGCGTACCAGACGCATCATGTAACCCAGGCCCGCACCGAACAGCGCGAAGTACACCACCACGAACAGCACCAGGGTGATGGTCATCTGCGCCAGGCTATGCCCGGAGGATGCATCCGCCGTGCGCATCAGCCCGTAGACCACCCACGGCTGGCGACCGATTTCGGTAGTGAACCAACCGGCGAGAATCGCGATCAGGCCGGACGGGCCCATCCACAAGGCCAGGTACAGGAACGGCCTGGACGTGTACATTTTGTCGCCCCGGCGCAGCCACAGGCTGAACAAGCCGGTGAAGATCATCAGGAAGCCCAGGCCGACCATTACCCGGAACGACCAGAACACCACGGTCGAATTAGGACGGTCTTCAGGCGGGAATTCCTTGAGCGCCGGCACCTGTTTATCCAACGAGTGGGTCAGGATCAGGCTGCCCAGGTAGGGAATTTCCACCGCGTACTTGGTTTTTTCAGCCTTCATGTCCGGCCAGCCGAACAGGATCAGCGGCGTGGGTTCATTGCCGATGTTTTCCCAGTGGCCTTCAATCGCGGCGATTTTTGCCGGCTGGTGCTTCAAGGTGTTGAGGCCGTGGAAGTCGCCGATCACCGCCTGGATAGGCGCGACGATCAGTGCCATCCACATCGCCATCGAGAGCATCTTGCGGATCGCCGGGTTGTCCTTGCCGCGCAGCAGGTGCCAGGCCGCCGACGAGCCGACGAAGAACGCCGTGGCCACGAAGGCCGCAGTAGCCATGTGCGCCAGGCGGTAGGGGAACGATGGGTTGAAGACCACGGCGAACCAATCGGTGGGGATCACTCGGCCATCGACGATTTCAAAGCCTTGGGGCGTCTGCATCCAGCTGTTGGATGAGAGGATCCAGAAGGTCGAGATCAGCGTACCGATAGCCACCATCACGGTGGAGAAGAAGTGCAGGTTGCGCCCCACCTTGTTCCAGCCGAACAGCATCACGCCGAGGAAACCCGCCTCGAGGAAGAAGGCCGTGAGCACTTCGTACGTCAGCAGCGGCCCGGTGACGGCGCCAGCGAAGTCGGAGAAGCGGCTCCAGTTGGTGCCGAACTGATACGCCATGACCAGGCCCGAGACCACGCCCATGCCGAAGTTGACGGCAAAGATCTTCGACCAGAAATGGTAGAGGTCGCGGTAAGTGTCGTTACGGGTCTTGAGCCACAAACCCTCCAGCACCGCAAGGTAACTGGCCAGGCCGATGGTGATCGCCGGGAACAGGATGTGAAACGAGATGGTGAACGCAAATTGAATTCGGGCGAGATCTAGCGCCTCCAAACCGAACATAAGTCTTCCTCTGTCAGGTAATACCGGTTGCGGGCTCGGAGCCTGCACCCACTGCCCCCACGGATATGGAGTGTGACGAATTTCAATTCGTTTCTTTTTTTACCCGTCACGTAGGGAATCTGGCCTTTCGGCCGCCAGAACAATCCCGGTGCGGGTGTTGATCTGGATCAAGCATCGTTGAAAGAGTAGTCCCATTTGCGCTGCCCGGTTGTGTGGTCTTTTGCCGCGTGACAGCTTGCCTCACCAGGGTTATTGCAACTATTTGTTACAACACAATGCTAATCTCGCCATTCCTTTCGGTCTCGACCTTTACTCCCAATGCCTAGTGAACCTGCGTTGCTGTTACGTCACCACCGCCCCTTCATCGCGTTCTGGCTGGCGCGGATCTTTACCGCCAGCGGCTTCCAGATGCTGACCGTGGCCATCGGCTGGAACCTCTACCAACTGACTGGCAATGTGCTGGACCTGGGGCTGGTCGGCCTGGTGGAGTTCGTGCCGCGCGTGCTGTTCATGCTGCATACCGGGCATGTGGCCGATCGCTATGAGCGACGCAAAGTCGCCGCCATCTGCCAGACCGTACAGGCGCTGATTGCCCTGTCCCTGGCCATCGGCGGTCTGACCGGCAACGTGACCCGCGAGATGATCTTCATCCTCGCTTTCCTGCTGGGCGCCGCGCGTTCATTCGAAATGCCCACCACCCAGGCGCTGCTGCCGAGTATCGTGCCCAGCGCGCTGTTCCCCCGGGCCGTGGCCTCGTCGCAATCGGCCCAGCAATTGGCGACGATCGTCGCCCCGGCCCTCGGTGGTTTGCTCTATGCGTTCGGCAGCGTTTGGGTGTACGGCCCGACGGTGGTGCTGTACCTGATCGCCTGCGGCTTGACCCTGAACCTGCCTGCGCGCCAGACGCCGCTGAACAAAGGCAAGGCCACCCTGGATTCGCTGCTGGCCGGGATTCGCTTTATCCGCAGCCGGCCGGACATCCTCGGCGCCATTTCCCTGGACCTGTTTGCCGTGCTGCTGGGCGGCGCCACCGCGTTGTTGCCGGTGTTCGCCAAGGACATCCTGCTGACCGGCCCCTGGGGCCTGGGCCTGTTGCGCTCGGCACCAGCGGTGGGGGCGCTGTTGATGTCGTTGTGGCTGGCGCGTTTCTCGGTGGACCGCAAGGTCGGCCGCGTGATGTTCACCGCAGTCGGGGTGTTCGGCGTGGCAACCATCGCGTTCGGGCTGTCGACCTCGTTCTGGTTTTCCCTGGGGGTGCTAGTGGTGCTGGGCGCGGCGGATATGATCAGCATGGTGATCCGGGCTTCGTTCGTGCAGTTGGAAACGCCGGATGAGATGCGCGGCCGGGTGAGCGCAGTCAACGGCTTGTTTATCGGGGCATCGAATCAATTGGGTGAGTTCGAATCGGGGATCACCGCCCATTGGTTCGGCACCGTGCCCGCCGTCGTCATGGGCGGGATTGGTACGCTGGTGGTGACCGGGGTGTGGATCAAGCTGTTCCCGACCCTGGCGAATCGGGACCGGATGCATGTGCCGGTAGAAGAGCCCGGGCTGAAGCCCACCGCATAACCTGAGCCTTGAACAAGATAAATGTGGGAGGGGGCTTGCCCTAATGCCAGTCAGGCAAGCGTACACCGCCGTCTGTAGGAGCGAGCTTGCTCGCGAAAAACGTCAACGATAATGCGTGCTTTCTGAATGAACGCGGTGCCTGTGAGTTTTTCGCGAGCAAGGGCTAGCCGCCCGCCTCGTTCCTACAAAAAGCCTTAACTGACTGGCATTAGGGCAAGCCCCCGATAGCGGTAGATCAGTCACATCATCCTCGACTGATACTCCGTCATCGGGAGCAAGCCCCCTCCCACATGAGTTACGCGGTGTGTTTTAGAGCACCTTGTCCAGGGTGATCGGAAACTCCCGAACCCGCTTGCCAGTGGCGTGGTAGATCGCATTCGCCACCGCCGCCGCCACCCCAACAATGCCGATTTCGCCCACGCCCTTGGACCCGAGCGCATTGACGATCTGGTCGTGCTCTTCGACAAACACCACGTCAATCTCACCGATATCGGCATTCACCGGGATGTGGTACTCGGCCAGGCTGTGGTTCATGTAGCGACCCAGCTGATGGTCGACCTGGGTCTCTTCGTGCAGCGCCATGCCGATGCCCCACACCACCCCGCCGAGGATCTGGCTGCGCGCCATTTTCGGGTTGACCACGCGCCCGGCCGCAATCGCGCTGACTACGCGGCTGACCTTGATGGTGCCCAAGTCTTCATCTACCCGCACTTCGACATACACCGCCGAATGGGTGGCCGTGGCATAGCCCTCGCGCTTCTTGTCGGGCTCGCTCTCGACCTGCACCTCAAGCCCGTCCTCGCCGCTGTCCTTGACCAGTTGGGCCAACGACACACTCACGTCGCCGGTGTGCAGGTGGCCGTCTTCAAAGCGCACGGACTCGGCATCCTGGAACACCGGGTAAGTCTGCCGGGCAACGGCCAGCAGTTTGGCGGTCAAGGCCTCGCAGGCTTGCTGCACGGCGGTGCCGACGGACGACACGGTAAACGAGCCGCCTTGCAGCGGCGCGGTAGGCAGTGAGGAATCACCGAGCATGAACACCACATCCTCCACCGCCACACCGCTGGCCTGCGCCGCGATCTGGGTCATCACGGTGTAGGTGCCCGTGCCGATATCGGTGGTGGCGCTGCTGACGGTGAGTTTGCCGCTCGTATCGAGGCGCGCCTTGGCGCTGGCTTTCATCTGCATGGCTTCCCACACACCACCGGCCATGCCCCAGCCGATCAACTGGCGGCCGTCGCGCATGCTGCGCGGTTCGGAGTTGCGCTGGCTCCAGCCAAAACGCTCGGCACCTTCGCTGTAACACTCGCGCAGGGCTTTGCTCGACCAGGGCTTGTCTTCATTCTGGTTACGTTCGGCGTAGTTGATCAGGCGCAGTTGCACCGGGTCGATGGCCAGGGCGCAGGCCAGTTCGTCCATGGCGCACTCCAGGCCGATCACGCCCAGAGCGGCGCCGGGAGCGCGCATGTCCAGTGGGGTGAACACGTCCAGCGGCACCAGCTTGTAGGTCAATTGCACATTGTCGCAGTGGTAGAGCATGCCGCTCCATTCCACCACGTGTTCGCTGAAATCCTCGAAGCGCGAAGTCTGCCCAATCGCGGTATGCCCCAGGGCCAGCAAGCGCCCGTTGGCGGCGGCGCCCATCTGCAAGCGCTGCAAGGTGCGTGGGCGGTAGCCGAAGGTGAACATCTGTTGGCGGGTCAGGGTCACGCGCACCGAGCGCTTGAGCGCCAGCGATGCCATCACCGCCAGCGGCAATTGGTACTGCGGGCGCAGACCCGAACCAAAGGCGCCACCGACGAACGCGGCGAAGATGCGTACCTGGCTCTTGTCCAGGCCAAAGACTTTTTGCACATACGCCTGGCAGTTCTGCGGGCCCTGGGTTTTGTCGTGGATATGCAGGGTGCCGTCGGGCTGGTACAGCACGGTGCTGGCGTGGGGTTCCATCGGGTTATGGTGTTCGATGGGCGTGCTGTAGTGCAGATCGAGGCTGATAGCGGCACCCGCCCATTCAGCCTGGAAGTTGCCGCGCGGCCCGGGCGGTGTCTGGGGCGAAGGGTGAGCCGATTGCTGCTGGGCGATCAGGTCGGTTTCAAAATCTTCCGCCGCGTATTCGATGTCGACCAGCGAGCCGGCATGCCGCGCCAGCTCCAGGTTATCGGCGATCACCAGGGCCAGGGGCTGGCCGCTGTAGAGCACGCGGTCGTTATACAGCGGGCGAAATGGCGAGCCGTCGGCAGCATCCGCATCGGCGAACGCATCGTCGTAGCTGGCAATTTTCGGGCGATTGAGGTGATGGATGACCTCCACCACACCCGGCAGTGCCAAAGCCCTTGAGGCATCGATGCGCAGGACACGGCCTTTGGCGATCGTGCTCGACACCACGCTGCCATGCAGCAGGCCGTCCTCGGGAAATTCACCGGCATAACGCGCTTTGCCGGTGACCTTGAGCAGACCGTCGACACGGTCCAGGGGTTTGCCGATGGCGCTCATGGCCGTTCTCCTGCGACCGCAGCGTCGCTCAGTGCACGAATGATTGCGCGGCGCGCCAGCTTGATCTTGAAGCCGTTGTGTTGCAGCGGCTCGGCATCCCGCAGCAGGGCATCGGCAGCGTTACTGAAGGTTTCGCGGCTGACGCTGCGACCTATCAGCGACGCCTCTACCGCGCGGTCGCGCCAGGGTTTGTGCGCCACACCGCCAAGGGCCAGGCGGGCGTCGATGATCTCGTCGCCGTTCAATTCCAAGGCGGCGGCAACCGACACCAGCGCGAATGCGTAGGACGCACGGTCGCGAATTTTCAGGTAATGGCTGTGGCGGGCCAGGTTATCGGCAGGCAATTCAATGGCGGTGATCAGTTCGTCGTCGGCCAATTGGTTGTCGCGTTGCGGTGCATCGCCGGGCAGGCGGTGGAAGTCGGCGAACTCGATGACCCGCGCCCCGCCGCGCCCTTCGACATGCACCCGCGCCTCCAGCGCCGCCAGGGCCACGCACATGTCCGAAGGGTGGGTGGCGACGCACTGCTCGCTGGCGCCGAGGATCGCATGGATGCGGTTCAAGCCGGTGCGCGCCGGGCAGCCGCTGCCAGGCTCACGCTTGTTGCACGGCACCGTGGCGTCATAGAAATAGTAGCAACGGGTGCGCTGCAGCAGGTTGCCACCGGTACTGGCCATGTTGCGCAGTTGCGGCGAGGCTCCGGCAAGAATGGCTTGGGACAGCAATGGGTAACGCTGCTCAATCAGCGGGTGCCAGGCCAGGTCGGCATTACTGACCAGCGCGCCGATACGCAGGCCGCCCTCGGCGGTTTCTTCGATGGCATTGAGCGGCAGCCCGGTGATATCGATCAGGTGTTCGGGCCGGCTGATGTTCTCTTTCATCAGGTCCAGCAGGTTGGTGCCCCCGGCAATGAAGCGCGATGCCGCGCTGCTCAGGTGCACCGCCTCGTGCACGTCTGCCGGCTTGCTGTAATGGAAGGGGTTCATTGCTCACCTCCCCGGTTGCCGCACGCCGGCAGCGCCTCTTCGATGGCCGCGCGGATATTGCTGTAGGCACCGCAGCGGCACAGATTGCCGCTCATCAATTCCTGCACCTGCGCACTGTCGTGGGCGCGGCCTTCGTTGGCCAGGCCGACCGCCGAGCAAATCTGGCCGGGGGTGCAGTAGCCGCACTGGAAGGCATCGTGCTTGATGAAGGCTTGCTGCATCGGGTGCAACTGGTCGCCGTCGGCCAGGCCTTCGATGGTGGTCAGCTCGGCGCCGTCGCACATCACGGCCAGGGTCAGGCAGGCGTTTACGCGCTTGCCGTCACGCAAGACGGTGCACGCGCCGCACTGGCCGTGGTCGCAGCCCTTTTTGCTGCCGACCAGGTCCAATTGTTCGCGCAGCAGGTCCAGCAAGGTGGTCCAGGGCAACACACTCAATTGGCGATCCTGGCCGTTCAAGGTCAAGCGTATCGGGTGGGCGACGAACGGCTGGGCCGCCGCGCCATTGGGGGTCGCGCTCATAAACACCTCACGGGTTGATGTACATCCGCGGCGTTCAGGGAAATCGCCGTCTCAGGGGTACGACTTCCCAGGGTTTTGAGCGTTCAAGACAATTGATCAGCGGATATTGAGCTGGGCTTTCAGGGTATTTTGCGGAGGATTGATCGAGGTATTGGTGAATTCGAACCAACCCTGGGCTTGCACGTTGAGGTCAAACACATAGATGTAGCCCATCAGCGTGCCCACGCCGTTACAGGCCTCACTGATGTTGCCCACCTGGCACACCGCCGTGCGTTGCCCGTTCAACTCGGCGCCGTTGAAGCGGCCCATCGGGCTGTTGCCCAGGCCGACCTCCATCACCGAGACCTTCGTGGGCCCACGGTGCTCGCACATCTGGGTGGTCTGCACACGGTCCGGAATGGTCTCGCTGCACTTCGCCGATTCGACCTTGAACACCCGGACCTCGCTCAAGGCCGGTGCAGCCGCGCTCCACACCGGTGCCGCGCCGAGCCACAGGCTCAGACAAGGGATCAGAGCTAGACTCCACGCGTTGGCTTTTTTCATGCTGTCGATGACCTGCTGTTGAACGTCGGCGCAGTATGCCTCAAGGCCATGCGCCACACAGCCTCGGCTGCTGGTATGATGCGCCGCTTTTTCCGATCCTCTCTGAAGCCACAAGCGCTTGGCGCAGTTTGTGCTTTGACTTAGAGGTCAACAAATCACGACGCAAGATAGCGTCACAGGGAGCCGGCATGCTGGAAAAGCTGTTTCAACTCAAAGCCCACAACACCAACGTGCGCACCGAGATTCTCGCGGGTATCACGACATTCCTGGCCATGGCCTACATCCTGTTCGTGAACCCGAGCATCCTCGGCGAAACCGGCATGGACAAAGGCGCGGTGTTTGTCGCGACTTGCCTCGCGGCGGCCATCGGTTCGACCGTGATGGGCCTGATCGCCAACTACCCGATCGCTCTCGCGCCGGGCATGGGCCTCAATGCTTTCTTCACCTACACCGTGGTCCTGCACATGGGCCACACCTGGCAGGTGGCATTGGGCGCGGTGTTCATTTCGGCGGTGCTGTTCTTCCTGCTGTCGATCTTCCGTATCCGTGAGTGGATCATCAACAGCATTCCCCTGCCCCTGCGCTCGGCGATTGCCGCCGGTATTGGCCTGTTCCTGGCGCTGATCGCCTTGCACAACGCCGGTATCGTGGTCGCCAATCCGGCCACGCTGGTGGGCCTGGGCGACCTGAAACAACCGGCGCCGATCCTGGCCACCCTCGGTTTTGTGCTGATCGTGGCCCTGGAAGCCCTGGCCGTGCGTGGTGCGGTGCTGATCGGCATCCTGGCGGTGACCATCGTGTCCATTGTGATGGGCTTCACCCCGTTCGGCGGCGTGACCTCGATGCCACCGTCCCTGGCCCCGACCTTCCTGCAACTGGATATCAAGGGCGCGCTGGACATCGGCCTGGTCAGCGTGATCTTCGCGTTCCTGTTCGTCGACCTGTTCGACAACTCCGGCACCCTGATCGGCGTCGCCAAGCGCGCCGGCCTGATGGGCAAGGACGGCCACATGCCGAAAATGGGCCGTGCGCTGATCGCCGACAGTACGGCGGCCATGGCCGGCTCGCTGCTGGGTACTTCGACCACCACCAGCTACATCGAATCTGCCGCTGGCGTGAGCGCCGGTGGCCGTACCGGCTTGACCGCCATCGTGGTCGCGATCCTGTTCCTGCTGGCGCTGTTCTTCTCACCGCTGGCGGCCAGCGTACCGGCCTTCGCCACCGCGCCGGCGCTGCTGTTCGTGGCCGTCTTGATGACGTCCGGCCTGGCCGAAATCGACTGGGATGACATTACTGTGGCCGCGCCGGTGGTAATCACCGCCCTGGCGATGCCCTTCACTTACTCCATCGCCAACGGCATCGCCTTCGGTTTCATCGCCTGGACCGCCATCAAGCTGCTTTCGGGCCGCTACCGTGAGCTGAACCCGGCCCTGGTGATTCTGTCGATTCTGTTCGTGATCAAGCTGGGCTGGTTCAACGCATGACTTTCGACGCCGCACACTACACCGCTCAACTGCAAGACAAGGTCACGCGCCTGCGTGACCTGCTGGCACCGTTCGACGCCCCCGAGCCGCAGGTCTTCGACTCGCCGCTGCAGCACTTCCGCCTGCGCGCGGAGTTTCGCCTGTGGCGCGAAGGCGGCGAGCGCCACTACGCGATGTTCGCCCAGGACGACAAGCGCACGCCGATCCTGATCGAAGCGTTTCCCATCGCCAGCCAGCGCATCAACCAGTTGATGCCGCAGCTCAAGGCCGCCTGGCAAGCCAGCGCCGCCCTGAGCCACAAACTGTTCCAGGTGGAGTTCCTCACCACCCTGGCCGGCGACGCGATGATCACCCTGTGCTATCACCGCCCGCTGGATGAACACTGGCACACCGCAGCGAACAAGCTGGCGGCTGAGCTGAACGTGAGCATCATTGGCCGTTCCAAGGGCAAGCGCGATGTGATCGGCCGCGACTACGTGGTGGAAAAAATCGAGGTCGGTGGCCGCACATTCAGCTACCGCCAACCCGAGGGCGCCTTCACCCAGCCTAACGGCACGGTGAACCAGAAGATGCTCAACTGGGCGTACGACGCCCTGGGTGATCGCCCGGACGACTTGCTGGAACTCTACTGCGGCAACGGCAACTTCACCCTGCCGCTGGCGACCCGCGTGCGTAACGTGCTGGCCACCGAAATCAGCAAGACCTCGGTGAATGCGGCCCTGAGCAACCTCGATGAAAATGCCGTGGATAACGTCACCCTGGTGCGCCTCTCCGCCGAAGAACTCACCGCGGCCCTGAATGAAGTGCGCCCGTTCCGCCGTCTGCACGGCATCGACCTGAAAAGCTACGCATTCGGCAGCGTCTTCGTCGACCCGCCGCGCGCCGGCATGGACCCGGACACCTGCGAACTGACCCGGCGCTTCGACAACATCCTGTATATCTCCTGCAACCCCGAAACACTGGCAGCGAACATCGCGCAGTTGCACGACACGCATCGCATTACCCAATGCGCAATGTTTGACCAGTTCCCGTGGACGCACCATATGGAATCGGGTGTGTTGCTGACCCGTCGATAACTCTGTCAGGCATCATCAGCTCCCACACTGAAATTCATGTGTCCGTCGAGTCGCCAGGTTCCAAAACTTCCTTGCGCGGCCGGCCGCCCTTCTTGCCATTGGCCCGGGCGGCGGCCGATTTGGCGGCGCTGCGTTTGCGACCGTTTCGGGAGGCTACCAGGCTCGTGGCAAGGTCCATCAGAGGCTGGCTTGTGGCGATAAGGCCAGTGATCGAAACGTCCAGGTCCTGGGCCTCACAGCAAAGCGCCTTGCCGCCGAAACCGACCTCCAATTGCTGGAAGTCCTGCTGGGAAAACTTCTCGAACTCCGGCAGACCGGCCACCGGCAACATGACACGGCTGCCATCGCTGAAGCCAATGGAGATGCAGTCGTCTTGATAGCGCACGTTGCTGGCGTTGGCATACAGACGCTTCAGCTTGCGCCCACGGGCGATTGCCTTGTCAACGTCGGCATCGCTGAGAGGCACGTAGGGTTTGACGTTGGCTTTTACGATTTTTTTCATAATTCAATCTCCACAGACCCCGGTGCCCTGACCAGGCTCAAAATTGTTTTTTGCCCTACGACATCGTGCCGGGCACGTGCAATCACATAAACACCCCGCTGAATGATCAACCCCGGCAACAACTCACTGGTTTCCCAATTCCAGGAATGGTTCTCCAGGCAAACCGTTTGCAGGTTTTCCCACCAGATCCTGCGTGCCCGCGCCAAGTAGTGCGGCTGCATTATTGCCTCGCGTAATTCCTCCAAGACCGCCTTGGGTGGTCGGCAGCGTTCAGGGTTTACATCCCACAGCTCCACGTCCCCATCCAGAAAGCTGAAACGAAAACGCGCATCCCACGCCCTTCCCCTGACATGCACATGGGGCGGGCAATGCTCATCCCTGAGAAATACCGAGATTACATATCCCTTGTAAGCAGCCACTCTCATCGTAACCCATCCGTTAGGTTATTTTCCGTCAGGTAACAATTTTTCCGTGTCACCCGACAACCGGCTTCATGCTCACGAAGCTGCTTCAAAGATTAGTAACGACGAACAAACCAGCGAACGCCGGGTTGTAACCACTCATGCCGACAGCTGGGGAGACTCCGGCCACGCCCGTAAATCGTGTTCGCACTGCAATCCGGCGTAACACTTCATCAAAAGCTGCCCCTGCTAATTAACGGTTCGATAATCGAACAGATCCAGTGACTTCATTTGACCAAACTAACCATTCAGTACATTTTGTCTCCACAACCAATAAAAACTGTGGAGACCCTCTATGCCGCCTATCGTGCTGGTGCTCAACGGCCCCAACCTCAACCTGCTCGGTACCCGCGAGCCTGCTACTTACGGCCACGAAACCCTGGCCGATATCGCCGCCCTGTGCGGGCGCAGCGCGGAAAAGCTCGGGCTGACCATCGAGTTTCGCCAGACCAACCACGAGGGCGAACTGCTCGACTGGATCCACGCCGCCCGCGCCCGTTGCGCCGGGATCGTGATCAACCCGGCGGCCTGGACTCATACCTCGGTGGCGATTCGCGATGCGCTGGTGGCCAGCGAAGTGCCGGTGATCGAGGTGCATCTGTCCAACGTGCATGCCCGTGAGGCGTTTCGTCATCACTCCTTTGTCTCGCCCATCGCCAAGGCGGTACTGGCCGGGTTCGGCAGCCATGGCTACCACTTGGCCCTGGAACATTTCAGCCACTCGTTGAAAGGATGCGCCTGATGAAACCGCGCGTTCTCGCCGGCCTGATCGGCGCCGGCATCCAGGCTTCCCGCACGCCCGCCCTGCATGAACAGGAAGGTGACGCCCAGGGCCTGCGCTACCTGTATCGCCTGATCGACCTGGAAGCGCTGCGCCTGGACAGCCACGCCCTGCCCGAACTGCTACGTGCCGCCGAGCAGATGCACTTCACCGGCTTGAACATTACCTACCCGTGCAAGCAAGCGATCCTGCCGTTGCTCGATGAATTGTCCGACGAGGCAAAGGGCATTGGCGCGGTCAACACCGTGGTGTTCAAGGACGGCAAGCGCATCGGCCATAACACCGATTGCCTGGGGTTTGCTGAGGGTTTCCGACGCAACTTGAATGACGTGCCGCGCCAGCGCGTGGTGCAAATGGGCGCCGGCGGCGCAGGCGCGGCGGTGGCGCACGCGCTGCTGGCCGAGGGCGTTGAACAGCTGAGCATTTTTGACCTGGACAGCCTCCGCGCCGGCGAGCTTGTGGATAACCTCGCCCGGCGTTTTGGCAACGGTCGTGCTCAGGTCGGCGGCGACTTGACCAACGCCATGGTGGAGGCGGACGGCCTGGTCAATACCACCCCGATGGGCATGGCCAAGCTGCCCGGCACACCCGTGCCCGCCGCGCTATTGCACGCCGGGCTGTGGGTGGCGGAAATCGTGTATTTCCCATTGGAAACCGAGTTGCTGCGCGACGCACGCGCCTTGGGTTGCCGCACGTTGGATGGCGGCAATATGGCGGTGTTTCAGGCAGTGAAGGCGTTTGAGTTGTTCAGTGGCGAGGCGGCGGATGCTGGCAGGATGTTGGCGCACTTTCAGAGCATGAATACGCCACTGTAGAAACAGAAATCCAAATGTGGGAGGGGGCTTGCTCCCGATAGCGGTGTGTCAGCCACCCCATGTTGCGCTGACAGACCGCTATCGGGAGCAAGCCCCCTCCCACATTGACCGCGTACAGCCAGTTCTCAAGCTTGCAGATAACGCAACACCGACTCGCAGATCATCTCCCGGTGCCGCTGCTTGATCGCCTCGTCCGACAGTTCAATCTGAAAGATCTCACTGAAGGTATGCCGGTTGGAGACACGGTAAAAACTGAACGAGTTGATCAGCAGGTGCACATCCAGCGGCTCCAACCCTTCGCGAAACAGCCCCATTTCAGCGCCGCGACGCAGGGTCTCACCGAGCCCCTCGAGGATTTTGCTGTTCATGTCCTTGATCGTACTGGTGCGCTTTACGTACTCGGCGTTGTGGATATTTTCGATGCTGACAATGCGCACGAAATCCACGTTCTGGTCATGGTGGTCGAAGGTGAACTCCACCAGCCGGCGGATCGCTTCGCGCGGTTCCAGGGCCGTGAGGTTCATGCGGGTCTCGGTGTTGCGGATATCGCCGTAGAGCTTCTCCAGCACCTCGACGTAGAGCTGTTCCTTGCTGCCGAAGTAGTAATAGATCATGCGCTTGGAGGTGTGGATGCGCTCGGCGATGGCGTCCACGCGGGCGCCGGACAGGCCCTGCTGAACGAACTCGACAATGGCTTCCTGGAGAATATTCTCGCGGGTCTTTTCCGGATTGTTCTTGCGACTCTTGCGCGGTGCGTCTGACACGGCAGAGAGGTCGGGAGTCAGGGTCATGGTGCGCTCACGGCGTTTTTATGCAGGCCCGATTATGGGCCGAGGCGCTCCCCGAAGGAAGCACCTCCCCACCGTTATAAACGTGCCTGACGCACCGCACCGCTGCGCGACTTGGCCATTGCCGCCAAACGCACCGCCACGTTGGCCGCGCCATAACCGGCATAGCCGTTCTTGCGCTGGATGATCTCGAAGAAAAACCGCCCCTCGAAGGCTTCGGTGTAGACATGAAACAGCTCACCGCCCTGGGCGTCGCGGTCGTACAGCACGTTGTAGTACGCCAGCTCGCTGAGGAACTCATCGTCGAAATCAAAGCGTGCAGCCAAATCGTCGTAGTAGTTGAGCGGGATATCCAACAGCGGCACCCCGGCCTCCTTGGCCCGGCGCACCTCGGCGAAAATATCCGCGCAATCGAAGGCAATGTGGTGCACGCCCGAGCCGCGATAGCTCGAAAGCGCGTGGGAAATCGCCGTATTGCGGTTCTCGGAAATATTCAGCGGCAGGCGAATCGAACTGCAGCGGCTGCGCAGTGCGCGGCTTTTGACCAGGCCGTAAGGGTCGGGCAGCACCACTTCGTCATCAGCTTCAAAATCCAGCAAGCTTTTGTAGAACAGCACCCAGCTGTCGAGGCTGTCGGCCGGCAGGGCCATGGCCATATGGTCGATGCGCAGCAAGCCGCCGCTGGCGGTGACGGGTTGCAGGTTGAAATCGGTGTCGTATAGCCCGCCTTCGCTTTGGTCCACCAGGTAAATCAAGCTGCCATCCGGCGCGCGTACGGCCGCCAACTCCAGCTCATTGGGCCCGACCAGGCCGCGATAGGGCTGGCCCTTGTAGGCCACCGCCCGCTCCAACGCCTTGGCGCTGTCCTTGACCCGAATCGCCGTGGCGCACAGCGACGGGCCATGGGCCTCGAAAAAGTTGTGGGCAAAGGAATAGGGTTCGCAATTGAGGATCAGGTTGATATCGCCCTGGCGCAACAGGCTCACGTTCTTGGAACGATGCTGGCCGGCCTTGGCGAAGCCCAGGCGTTCCAACCAATGGGTCAGCTTCGCGCCGAGGCTTTCATCCACCGCAAATTCGAGGAATTCGATGCCGTCGTACTCGCTGGCCGCCGGGGTTTCGAACAGGATATCCACGGGCGCGGCGGGTTGCTCCGCCGCCAGGCGCTGGCGGGTTTTCTCTTCCAGGTACAGCAACGAGCGCAAACCATCTGCCGCGTTGGCCCGGGTCGGTGCGGCGCGAAAGCCGTCGTTGAAAATCTCCAGGGACAACGGCCCGGTGTAGCCACTCTGGATGATCGGCGCGAGAAACCCAGCCAGGTCGAACTCACCCTGGCCGGGGAAGCAGCGAAAATGCCGGCTCCACTCCAGCACATCCATGGCCAGGATCGGCGCGTCGGCCATTTGCACGAAGAAGATTTTGTCGCCGGGGATCTCGGCGATGCCACTCGGGTCGCCCTTGAGCGACAAGGTGTGGAAACTGTCGAGCAGCACACCCAGGCTGGGATGGTCCACCTGGCGCACCAGGTTCCACACCTGCTGCCAGGTGTTCACATGCTTGCCCCAGGCCAGCGCTTCATAGCCGATTCGCAAGCCGCGGCGGCCCGCGTGTTCGGCCAGCAGGCTGAGGTCGTCCAGCAGGATGCGCTCATCGCCCACGCAATCGGCTGAGGCATTACTGCACACCAGCACCAGGTCGGTGCCCAGCTCCTGCATCAGATCGAATTTGCGCTCGGCGCGCTCGAGGTTGCGCGCCAGACGATCACGGCGGCAGCCCTCGAAGTCTCGAAACGGCTGGAACAGGGTGATGGCAATGCCCAAGTCGGCGCACATCTGCCTGACTTCACGCGGGCTGCCGTCGTAGTACAGCAGGTCGTTTTCAAAAATCTCAACGCCATCAAACCCGGCGGCGGCAATGGCTTCGAGCTTTTCCGGCAGGGTGCCGCTCAACGACACGGTAGCGATGGAACGTTGCATGGGTCACTCCCGGCAATTGTTGTTTATGGCAAATTATTCGCCCACAGCCTACACGCGGCAATTAAAATGTACGAACCGGTTAGTTTTTGGTGCGATTATCGAACACTATGCCCCTTTGGCGAATTGACGACTTTTTAACCACTGCGCACCATCGAACCTGCATCAAGACCCAGAACACACCATAAAAATTTCAAAAACGGGTACGACCTCATGCCTCTGCAAAACTCCGCCCTGGCCGCGCGCCCCGGCACCCCGCACGCCGGCATCGGCGACAAGATCCGCGGCGCCCTGGCCGTGGGTAAAACCCGCTGGGGCATGCTGGCCCTGGTGTTCTTCGCCACCACCCTCAACTACATCGACCGCGCCGCCCTGGGCGTGATGCAACCGATTCTGGCCAAGGAAATGAGCTGGACGGCGATGGATTACGCCAACATCAACTTCTGGTTCCAGGTCGGCTACGCCATCGGCTTTGTGCTGCAGGGCCGCTTGATCGACCGGGTAGGCGTCAAGCGCGTGTTTTTCTGCGCGGTGCTGCTGTGGAGCCTGGCCACCGGCGCCCACGGCCTGGCCACCTCGGCAGTCGGCTTCATGGTCTGCCGGTTTATCCTCGGGCTGACCGAGGCCGCCAACTACCCGGCGTGCGTGAAAACTACGCGCCTGTGGTTCCCGGCCGGCGA
Organism: Pseudomonas sp. R4-34-07; assembly: GCF_003852375.1. NCBI lineage: Bacteria > Pseudomonadati > Pseudomonadota > Gammaproteobacteria > Pseudomonadales > Pseudomonadaceae > Pseudomonas > Pseudomonas sp. R4-34-07. The sequence goes on from NZ_CP027760.1 coordinate 5,123,392, forward strand.
GCGCGCGGTGGCGACCGGTATCTTCAACGCCGGCACCAACGTCGGCGCGATGATGACGCCCATGCTGCTGCCGTTGATCCTGCACGTGTGGGGCTGGCAGGCGGCGTTCCTGTGCATGTCGGCGCTCGGGGGTATCTGGCTGGTGTTGTGGGGCTTGAAGTACTACAACCCGGAAGAGCATCCCACCGTTAAACAATCCGAATTGGACTACGTGCAACAGGAAGTCGAGCCGGAACAACCCCGCGTACCGTTCAGCCGCATCCTGCGCATGCGCGGCACCTGGGCCTTCGCACTGGCGTACTCGCTGACCGCGCCGGTGTTCTGGTTCTACCTGTACTGGCTACCGCCATTCCTGAACCAGCAATACAACCTGGGCATCAACGTGACGCAGATGGGCATCCCGCTGATCATCATCTACCTCACCGCCGACTTCGGCAGCGTGGGCGGCGGAATTCTGTCCTCGTTCCTGATCGGTCGCGGGATGAACTCGATCAAGGCGCGGCTGCTGTCGATGTTCTTGTTCGCCTGCTGCATCGTCGGCGTGATCATGGCGGCCGGTTCCAGCCAGCTGTGGGTCGCGGTGTTCGCCATCTCCCTGGCCATCGGCGCGCACCAGGCCTGGACCGCCAACATCTGGAGCCTGGTGATGGACTACACGCCCAAGCACATGATGAGCACGGTGTTCGGCTTCGGCGGCATGTGCGCGGCCATCGGCGGCATGTTCATGACCCAGATCGTCGGCCATATCCTGACCGTGACCAACAACAACTACACGCTGTTGTTCACCCTGATTCCGGCGATGTATTTCATCGCACTGGTGTGGATGTACTTCATGGCGCCGCGCAAGATTCCTACGGTAGAGGTGTAATCAACGCCGCCGCTGCTGCCAGGCAGCGGCCAAGCCGCTCATGCAGATCACCCCGATACCGACCACCGTGGTCATGTCGGGGGTATGACTGAACACCAGCCAACCCAACAACCCCGCAAACACGATCTGGCAATAGCCGAACGGCGCCAGCAAGGCCGGCGCCGCGAAGCGGAACGCCTGGGTGAGCATCAAGTGCGCGGTCATCCCGCAGGTGCCCAGCGCCAGCATCATCACCCCATGCCACAGGGTCGGTACCTGCCAGAAGAACGGCACCATCGCACTCATCACCAGGGTGTTGCACAGGCCGGCGAAGAAGTTGCTGGTGGTGGGGCTGTCGTATTGGCTGAGGATGCGCGTGAGCAGTTGGTAGAAGCAGAAGAACAGCGCCGAGCACAGTGGCAGCAGCACCGCCGGGGTGAACAGCTCACCGCCCGGATGGATGATGATCACCACGCCGATAAACCCGCAGATCACCGCCAGCCATTGGCCACGCGTGACGTGCTCGCCGAGCAGTGGCACCGAGAGCGCGGTCACCAGGATCGGCGCAAGGAAGTTCACCGCCGTGGCTTCCGCCAACGGGATGTAATGCAGCGCCGTGGTGAAGAACAGGCTGGTGCCCAACAAGCACAACGCCCGCACCACCTGCATCCCCGGCCGTTTGCTGCGCAGCACGCGCAGGCCCGATTGCGGCAGGAAGATCCCGGCCATCAGCAAGGTGTGCACCATGTACCGCGCCCACACCACCATCACGATCGGGTAGAACCCGGCCAGGTATTTGGACAGGGCGTCGTGGCTGGAGAACAGGAACGTCGCCAGCACAATCAGCAGGATGCCTTTGAAGGGATGATTGACGCCGGAAAGCGGGGTACTGACAGTCATTGAATTCTCTTGTGTGGCGAGCTGAACACGGTGGCACTCAACCGAAGTAATCTAGCAGCCGGGCATGCGTCTGCCCCAAGAGCATAACCAAACACCGGGCGAACAGCGCACTAAATCAGTGGATTTGAGTCCAACCCTGCACGCGCGCCCCGGCGTTGCACACTTTTTAATCAAGGCCCTGCCGCTATGAAAAAAATCCTGTTTGTGCTGTCTGCCCTCGCCCTGCTCTCTGCCTGCGATAAAACGCCGAAAGAAGCCCCCAAGACCGCCCCCGCGTCCGTGCAGGCGACCCTTGTACCCGAAACGCCACCCACCGATAAATGGGTGGGCAAGTGGATCGGCGTCGAAGGCTTGAACCTGAACATCGCCAAGGACGACAGCATCGGCCGCGGCCACTACCTTCTGACCATGCAGTATGGCCTGGATGCCGATGCATCCGGCACGTTCAAAGGCCAGGCAACCGATGATGGCATCGCCTTTACCCGCCCTGACGGCCCGCAGGTGCTGCGCGCCGGGGATGGCGCAGCCACTGGCTTGAAATGGCTGGCCGATAAAAAAGACTGCCTGATTGTCGCCAGCGGCGAAGGCTATTGCCGCTAACTACGACCATACTCCATCCATATTTTTGCCGGACCGTTAACAAGAGGATTGCCCCATGCTATGGAAAAAAGGCCGACGCAGCGACAACGTGGTGGATGCCCGCGATGACAGCGGCGGTGGCGGCGGTGGCGGCGGTGGCGGGATGCGCTTCGGTGGCGGCAAGGGCCTGAGCCTGACCGCTATCGTGCTGATCGTCGGCATCGGCTGGCTCACCGGCCAGGACCCGATGCAGATCCTCGGCCAATTGACCGGCCAGATGGAGCAGGCGCCGTCGGTCAGCACGCAATCGCGTCAGGCTCCGCCGGCCAACGACGAGCAGGCCGACTTCGTGCGCGCGGTGCTGGGCGATACCGAAGACACCTGGGGCCAGGTGTTCCAGGAGAACGGCCTGGCTTACAAGAACCCGAAACTGATCCTGTTCCGTGGCCGGGTGAACTCCGCCTGCGGGGGCGCCACCTCGGCCAGCGGCCCGTTCTATTGCCCGGCTGACCAGCAGGTGTACCTGGACCTGGATTTCTTCCGTGAAATGTCGCAACGCTTCCAGGCCGCAGGCGATTTCGCCCAGGCGTATGTGATCGCCCACGAAGTCGGGCATCACGTACAAACCCTGCTTGGCATCTCGTCCAAGATCCAGGCCGCGCGCCAGCAGGGTCGGCCGATGCAAGGCGACGGCGGCCTGCTGGTCCGCCAGGAGCTGCAAGCCGACTGCTTTGCCGGCGTCTGGGCCAACCGCGCGCAAAAGCGCCTGAATTGGCTGGAACCCGGCGATATCGAAGAAGCACTGAATGCCGCCAACGCCATTGGCGACGACCGCCTGCAGCAGCAGGGCCAAGGGCGCGTGGTGCCGGACTCGTTTACCCACGGCACGTCGGCTCAGCGCGTGCGCTGGTTCAAGACCGGCTTCGCCCAGGGGCAGATCGCCCAGTGCGATACCTTTACGGCCAAGAGTCTTTAAATGCATAAACGCGTGGGCTGGCTGCTGGCGTGGTTGATGTCCTGTTCAGCGTTGGCTGCCGAACACGGCGTCAACCTGGTCAGCCCTGAGCGTTTTCATGTGGATGCGGGCGAGCTCAGCCTGGGCTTGAGCCAGGATTGGCGCCAGCCGCTGCCGGAGGTCACCCGCGCGCTGATTATCGTGCACGGCCGCCTGCGCAATGCGCAGACCTATCTGAAAAGCGGGATCGATGCCGCGGCCCATGCCGGGGCTGGCGGTACCGTGCTGGTGATTGCGCCGCAGTTTCTCAACCAGTCGGACGTTGAACGTCACCACCTGGATGACCAGGTGCTGCGCTGGAAGGGCAATGACTGGATGGCCGGCGCGCCGTCCATCGGTCCGGGCGCGGTCAGCTCTTTTGGCGCCCTCGACCAGATCATCCAACACCTGGGCAACCGCGCACTGTTCCCGCATCTGAAAGAAATCGTCGTCGCCGGCCATTCCGGTGGCGGCCAGGTGGTACAGCGCTTCGCGGTCACCGGCCACGCTCACCCAATGCTGCAGACCGAAGGCATCCGCCTGCGGTATGTGGTGGCCAACCCATCGTCCTACGCCTACTTCAGCCCACAACGGCCGGTGAAGTTCGAAACGGCCGGTTGCCCTGATTTCAACGACTGGAAGTACGGCATGCAAGGTGTACCGGACTACGCCAAGGGCCAGGGCGCCGAGCAACTGGAGCAGGCTTATGTTTCACGCGATGTCACGTACCTGCTGGGCCAACAAGACACCGACCCCAACCACCCGGCGCTGGACAAAAGCTGCGAAGCCGAAACCCAGGGTGCGTATAGGCTGATTCGCGGGCACAACTATTTTGACGCCCTCAAGCAGCGGCATCCGCAGTTGGGTCACAGGCTGGTAGAAGTACCGGGAGTGGGGCATGACGGGGATAAAATGTTTACCTCGCCCGAGGGCCAGAAAGTCCTGTTCGCGCAATAACTGCCGAAACCGGATAAACATGTGGGAGGGGGCTTGCTCCCGATGGCGGTGTGTCAACCAGCACATATTTAGCTGACAGACCGCTATCGGGAGCAAGCCCCCTCCCACAGTTGACCTTCATTGCCTGGGCTAGATCATTCGGCGCAACGCCGCACAATCCTCGGCATGCCAATCCGCCAGTTCCGGCCACGGGTTCTGCGGCAAATTAACCAGCACCGTCCGCGTCCCGGCCGCCCGGCCGCAATCCAGGTCGAAGCGGTAATCGCCAACCATCACCATCTCGCTCGGTGTGACATCCCAGGCCGCCGCCAGCTTCAACAAGCCGCCCGGATCCGGCTTGGGCGGTGCGTCCTCACGCCCCAGCACGTCATCGGCGGCAAAACAGTCCGCCAAGCCAATCGCTGCCAGGGTGACATGCGCCAGTTCCTGCGCATTGCGCGTCAAAATGCCCAGGCGATAACCGCGTGCGGCCAGCTCGCGCACCAGTTCCACCGCGCCCGCGGCGGCGACCGAACCCAGCGCCAGTTCGCGCTCGTGTTCCAGCAACCAGGCATGCTTGGCCGCCGCGATATCCGCCGGCAATGCGGCAAGGTGCGTGAGAATATCGTCTTCAGCAGGAATCTCCAGCGCCACGCGGATGGCCGCAAAATCATGCACGGCCACCGTGAGGGTGCCGTCCATATCAAACACCCAATGCCGGACGTCGGCCAGGCTCATGCCCAGTCCTTGCGATGACGAATCAAGCCTTCCTGGGTCACCGACGCCACCAGTTGCCCGGCGCGGTTGTACACGCTGCCCCGGGAAAACCCTCGGGAATTGCCGGCCCATGGGCTGTCCATGGCATACAGCAACCAATCATCGGCGCGCAGATCAGCGTGGAACCACAGCGCGTGGTCGAGGCTGGCGACCTGCATATCTTTGTGCCACACGGTCTTGCCATGGGGCAGCAGCGAGGTGGTCAACAGGCCGAAGTCCGAGGCGTAGGCCAGCAGGTATTTATGCAACGCCGGCGCATCGGCCAGGGCGCCGTCGGCACGAAACCACACGTACTTGACCGGGTCGGACGGCTGCGGGTTGAACGGGTCTTTTTCGGTAACAGGCCGCACTTCGATGGGCTTGGGGCACAGCAGCTTGTCGCGCATATGCTCCGGGATCAGGTGCGCACGCTGCTGAGTCAGTTCCAGCTCCGACGGCAGGTTCTCCGGGCCGACCACCACGGGCATGGTGGTCTGGTGTTCGAAACCTGCTTCGTCGTACTGGAACGAGGTGGTGCAGGTGAAAATCGGGTGGCCCTTCTGGATCGCCGTGACGCGGCGCGTGCTGAAACTGCCGCCGTCGCGCACGCGGTCCACCGAATACACCACCGGCAATGCGGCGTCGCCTGGACGCAGGAAATAACCGTGCAGCGAATGCACGTGGCGCGCTTCTTCTACAGTCTGGCTGGCCGCTGACAGCGACTGGCCGAGCACCTGGCCACCGAACAATTGGCGAAAACCCAGGTCCTGGCTGCGGCCGCGAAAGAGGTTTTCCTCGATCGGCTCCAGGGTCAGCAAGTCCACCAGATCTTCCAATACTTGGCTCATAGAGCAACTCCTAAACTCGATAGGGCATTCCGGGCTGCTTATCCGTGCAGCGTGTCCAACCATTGGGCGCGGGTGATGCGGTATAAAACATGCGGACGCAGCGGGTCATCGGCTGCGACTTTGGGGTGTTCGAAATCTGCCTGCGGATCGTAATGCATACCGATGGCCTGCATGACTTTTTGTGATGGCAGATTGGCTTCGGTGGTGAAGGCGACGACCTCATCCAGGCTCAAGCGATCGAAACCACAGCGCAATGCGGTCCAGGCCGCCTCGCTGGCGTAACCCAGGCCCCAGTGCTCGCGGGCCAGACGCCAGCCGATTTCCACCGCCGGGGTGAAATTCGCTTCAAAACTGACGTTCTGCAGCCCGGTGAGGCCGATGAATTCACCGGTGTCCTTGCGCTGCAAAGCCCAAAAGCCAAAACCATATTCGGCGAAGTGGCCGCGGATCCGGCCAATCAGTGCAGCGCTTTCCAGGTGGCTCAATTTAGCCGGGAAATAACGCATCACCTGCGGGTCGGCGCACATTTGCGCAAAGGCCAGCAGGTCGCTGTCACGCCATTGGCGCATGACCAGCCGTGCGCTTTCCAATTCCAGTATCGGCTCCATGGGTCCCCTCCCTTGCCATGTGCGTGAGTGTACAGCGCTGGTAAGATCCGACGCAGATTCCAGTCAGAAAATCCCATGCCCTTGCCATTGATCTACCACGATGACTACAGCCCCGAGTTCCCTGCGGACCACCGCTTCCCCATGGACAAGTTTCGCCTGTTGCGCGATCACCTGGTGGACAGCGGCCTGACCGAGGACAGCCATTTGCTGCGCCCGCAGTTGTGCCCGGCAGAGATTCTGGGCCTGGCCCATGAACCTGGGTATATCGAACGCTATATGAGCGGCGAGTTGTCTCGCGAGGACCAACGGCGCCTCGGCCTGCCGTGGAGCGAAGCCCTGGCGCGCCGCACCGTGCGCGCGGTGGGCGGCTCGATCCTCGCGGCGGAGCAGGCGCTGGAGCACGGCCTGGCCTGCCACCTCGCCGGTGGCACCCATCATGCCCACTACGATTACCCGGCGGGCTTTTGCATCTTCAATGACCTGGCCGTGATCAGCCATTACCTGCTGGCCAGCGGTCGGGTCAACCGTGTGCTGATCTTCGACTGCGACGTACACCAGGGCGACGGCACCGCGCGCATCCTGCACGACACGCCGGATGCCATCACCGTATCGCTGCACTGCGAAAAAAACTTTCCGGCGCGCAAGGCCCAGAGCGACTGGGACATTCCGTTGCCGATGGGCATGGGCGATGCCGACTACCTAAAGGTGGTGGATGACGCGCTCAACTACCTGCTGCCGCTCTACCAGCCGGACCTGGTGCTGTACGACGCCGGCGTGGATGTACACAAGGACGATGCACTCGGTTACCTCAAGCTGACCGATGCCGGTGTCGCCGCCCGCGATGAAAGCGTGATGCGGCACTGCCTGGGCCGCGACATTCCGCTGATGGGCGTGATCGGTGGCGGCTACAGCAAGGACCGCCCTGCCCTGGCCCGCCGCCACGGCATCCTGCACCACAGCGCGCAGCGCGTGTGGACGTCATCAGGTTGTCATTGAACTGTGGACGTTACCCACAATGCCTGTGGAACCAGCTGTGGATAACTTGAGCGTAACGGCCTGAAAGCGCTTAGCCGTATGGCTTGTAGGAAAGTGTACGTTTTTTGATCAGGCAGCTACGCCTTCGTCGGGTAGAATGCTCGGCCTATTCACAGCACCGTAGCCCTGCCCATGCCTCAGACTTCTCCTCACCCTGTCTCCATCATCGGCGGCGGCCCTGCCGGGCTGATGGCCGCAGAAGTCCTGAGCCGGGCGGGCGTGCGCGTGGAGCTGTATGACGGCATGCCTTCCGTGGGGCGCAAGTTCCTGCTGGCCGGCGTGGGCGGCATGAATATCACCCACTCCGAAGCCTACCCGGCGTTCCTCTCGCGCTATGCCGACCGCGCGCCGCACATGGCGCCGTTATTGCGCAGCTTCGGTGCCGAAGCATTGTGCGAGTGGATTCACGGCCTGGGCATCGAAACCTTTATCGGCACCTCTGGCCGCGTATTTCCTACGGACATGAAAGCCGCGCCGCTGCTGCGGGCCTGGCTCAAGCGCCTGCGTGAACAAGGTGTGGTTATCCACACCCGGCATCGTTGGCTGGGGTGGAATGCTGAAGGCGACTTACTTATCCACAGCCCGGAGGGCGAGAAAACCGTGCGCAGCGCTGCGGTGCTCCTGGCCTTGGGCGGCGGCAGCTGGTCGCGCCTGGGCTCCGATGGCGCCTGGCTCAATTTATTCGAAGAGCGTGGCGTGCCTTATGTGCGCCTGCAGCCGAGCAACTGCGGTTTCGAGGTGTCGGCGTGGAGCGACTTGATGGTCAGCAAATTCGCCGGGGCGCCGTTGAAAAACGTCGCCATTGGGCTGGGCGACGATAAACCTCGCCTGGGCGAATGCGTAGTGACCGCCACGGGTATCGAAGGCAGCCTGATCTATGCCCTGTCAGCGCCGATTCGGGAAACGATCAACCGCGACGGCGCCGCCACCGTGCATATCGATCTGCTGCCGAGCAAGCCGTTGCACAAGGTGCAGGCGGCACTGGCCAAGCCGCGCGGGTCGCGGTCGATGAGCAAGCATTTACACAGTCAACTGGGCCTGGATGGGGTCAAGGCGGCGCTGTTGCGTGAGCTGGCACCTGCTGAGCACTTCAATGACCCGGCGCAGTTGGCGGTGGATATCAAAGCGTTGCCATTGAAACTGGTCAGGACGCGGCCACTGGATGAAGCCATCAGCACGGCCGGCGGTGTGCCGTTCGAAGCGCTGGATGAGCGGCTGATGCTCAAGCAAATGCCGGGCGTGTTTTGTGCCGGGGAGATGCTGGACTGGGAGGCGCCGACCGGCGGGTATTTGCTGACGGGGTGTTTTGCCAGTGGCCGGGCGGCTGGGCTTGGGCTGTTGGAATGGCTTAATAGCTGAGAGGGGTGGTGGATTCGAAGCCGCCATCGGGGGCAAGCCCCCGATGAGGCCATCAGCCACACCGCAAAATCACTTCTTCTTACGCGGCCCGGTGTTGAAAACCGGCACTTTGCGCACCGGCTTGATCGAAGGCTCCGCCGGCGCCACGTCGCCGCTGTCCACCCACTTGCCCAAATTGCGCTTACCACCGCCACCCGACGTCTTGGGCTTCTTCGGCTTTTTCGGCTTCTTTACCACCTGCCCGCTGGCATCGGTATCCGGCACGCGGTGTTCCGGCTCGAAGTCCGGTTCCATCTTGCGGGTCAGGGTCTGGCGGGTCAGCATTTCGATCGCCGAGAGCATGTTCACTTCATCGGCGCACACCAGCGAAATCGCCTCGCCGGTGTTGCCCGCGCGACCGGTGCGGCCGATGCGGTGGATGTAGTCTTCTGCGACGATCGGCAGGTCGAAATTGACCACAAGCGGCAAGTCTTCGATGTCCAGGCCACGGGCCGCCACGTCGGTGGCGACCAGAATCTGCACGTCGCTGGCCTTGAAGCGGTCCAGCGCACGCTGGCGGGTGGCCTGGGGTTTGTCGCCATGGATGCCGTCGGCGTTGATGCCCAGCCCCTGCAACTTATCCACCAGCGCATCCACGCCGTTGCGGGTTTTGGCAAACACCAGCACCTGTTTCCAACGGCCCTTGCGCATCAGGTGCACGAACAGCTCCGCCTTGCGCTTTTTATCCACCGGCACCACCCACTGTTTCACGGTGTTGGCGGCGACGTTGCGCGGGCTGACTTCGATGCTCAGCGGGTCGTTGAGCATCTGCCCGGCCAGCAGGCGGATGTCATCGGAGAAAGTGGCGGAGAACAGCAGGGTCTGGCGCTTTTTCGGCAGCATGCGGTAGATATTCGCAAGCTCTTCGGAGAAGCCCAGGTCGAGCATGCGGTCGGCTTCATCCAGTACCAGGGTTTGCAGCTGATTGAGTTTCAGCGCGTTCTGGCGAAACAGGTCGATCAGGCGACCCGGCGTGGCAACCAGGATGTCCACGCCCTTGCGCAGCTTCATCATCTGCGGGTTGATGCTCACGCCGCCATATACCGCGTAAGTGGTCAGTGGCAGGTGTTGGGCGTACTCGGCGACGCTGGCGTGAACCTGCTCGGCCAGTTCGCGGGTGGGACACAGGATCAGCGCACGCGCCGAATTGGCGGCGACTTTCGGCCCTTCCATCGTCAGCAGTTGCAGCAGCGGCAAGGCAAAGCCGGCGGTCTTGCCGGTGCCGGTCTGGGCCGCGGCCATCAGGTCACGACCGGCCAGCACCGCCGGAATGGCTTGCGCCTGCACCGGCGTCGGGGTCTGGTAGCCAAGCGTCTCAAGGGCGCGCAGCAAGGGTTCGATCAGGCCAAGGGAGGCGAAAGTCATGTGTTTACCGTAGGAAAAATTCAGCGCAAGGGCGTAATGCGCGGCAGTTTACCTTATTTCCGCCTTCGGCTTGCGCCACTGCGGCAGGCTGATCAGCAATACGGCACTGATGATCACCAGCATCGCCAGGGCTTCTTCCAGGCCGATGGACTCGCCGACGAACACAATCCCCAGCAACACCGCCACGGCGGGGTTCACATAGGCATAGCTGGTGGCCGCCGCCGGGCGCACATGCTTGAGCAGGTACATGTAGGCGTTGAAGGCGATGATCGAGCCAAACACCGTCAGATAGGCCAGGGCCAGCCAGCCTTCCAATGGCGGCATCGCCTGCAACTGCTCACCTGACGCCACGCTGACAATCAACAACGCCACGCCGGCCACCAGCATTTCCGCAGCGCTCGCCATCGCGCCCTGGGGCAGCGGCAAGTGGCGGCTCCACACCGAACCGAACGCCCAGGAAGCCGCCGCCATCAACAGCAACACCGCGCCCATCGGGCTCGATTGCAGAGTGCTGCCCATATTCAGCATGGCGATGCCGATAATCCCCAGGATCACCCCGGCCCATTCCAGCCGCGTATTACGCGCGCCCCAGAAAAAACCGAACAACAAGGTAAACAACGGTACCGTCGCCACCGCCAACGCGGCCACGCCGGACGACACGCCCATATGTTCCGCCACGCTGACGCCGCCATTGCCCACGGTGAGCAGCAAGATGCCGATCATCCCGGCAGCCTTCCACTGCGCCCACGTCGGCGCGGGCGCGCCCCGCCACCTGAGGTAGCCATACATCAACGCGCCCGCCGTGCAAAACCGAATCCCCGCCAGCAACAACGGCGGCCAGTACTCCACGCCGATGCGAATCACCAGGTAAGTGGAACCCCAGATCACATACAACGCAAAAAAGGCGGCGATCAACGGTAAGGGAAAGCGACGTGGGCCAGGCATTGGGCGGCTCTATGGCAGGAGGTGGGAGGCTTATTCTAGAAAGGCAGAGGGATAAACATAAGTTACAAAACCTGTTTAAACCGCCCGTACACTTGGTCGTGGAGCTGATCGCAACGCGGAGCGTCGCAAGCGGCATTCCCACGCAGAGCGTGGGAACGAGCTGAAAAAAGGCCGATATTCCATAGCCAGCAAGACCGATCTCTTTCATTTGCGGGACGATTCCTAGAGAATCCCACGGCCTTGTTTCCGTCGGATTCGGTAGCTAGTCTCGCCCCGTCATCGAATGTTCGGTGACCGGACGTGCAAGTCCGACCAGCAAAGGTGCACAAGCGCCCTACATCTCAACGCCCATTTTTTATGGCGGCGTTCATCTGTTATGGCGGCTGTGCGCTGGAGACCTTCGGGTCTGCCGGGTTTCCTTTGCCCCGGTCTTGCACACCTGCGTACAGCTGCCACCTATTCGCGTGCAAGCGAGTGGTCATGGCTTCTTTTTCTCAAAGGAGTTTCACCATGGTCAAAGTCACCCCCGCTCCACCCAAGTCCAAAGCCGACTTCCTCAGCGAAGACGCCCTGCTTCACCGTCGCGCCATCGACTACTACCTCAAAGCATCCGCCCCGGATGCGCCCATTTTTATCCTGAATGACAACCTGAGCTTCGAAGAAGCCCTGGCCCATGCGGCGGATCTGTTGCATTGCGCGGTGGAGACGGCACATGCCTCGGGAGAGGTGATGAAGGCGCCGCAGCGGGCGGTGATGCATTTGGTGGAGATGGCGAAGGGGGTGGTGGACCAGGCGTTGGCGTGCACACAGCCTCGATGAACAACACATAACTAATGTGGGAGGGGGCTTGCTCCCGGCAGTATGTCAGCCAGTACATCTGGCGACTGACACTCAGCTATCGGGAGCAAGCCCCCTCCCACATTTGGAATTGCGGGGTTTTCAGAACCCGCGATGTTTCTTCAGGTGCTCATTGATCTTCGCCGCCGGCACTTTCTGCAAGGTGCACAGCAAATCATGCGACAGCTCACGCAGGCCATGGGTCTGGCGCAGTTCCTGGGCCAGGTGCGCGGTGAGGTTGGCGGCCATTTCCGCATCCGCCAGCGCCCGGTGAGCCTTGCCGGTGTGGGGCAGTTGGGCGTAGGTGTTGAGGGTGCCGAGCTTGTGGTTTGGCGCCGAAGGCATCAACCGACGAGCCAGCAATAAAGAACAGGCGAATTTCTGCAGGCGGGTGCGGCGGATCAGGCTCAGCTCAAAATCCCAGAACTTCTGGTCGAACGCGGCGTTGTGCGCCATCAACGGCGTGGTGCCGACGAACTCGTTGACCTCGTTCATCACCCGCTCGGCCGGCGGCGCGCTGCGCAGCATGGCGTTGCTGATGCCGGTGAGTTGTTCGATAAAGCCTGGCACGCGTACGCCGGCATTCATCAGGCTCTGGTAGCGGTCGACGATTTGCCCGCGCTCAAGGATGACCACGCCAATTTCCGTGGCCCGGCAGTGGTTGCTCGGGGTGATGCCGGTGGTTTCAAAGTCGATGACCGCTATACGTTCCAAACCTGTTCCAACTCCGTCTGACAATTGAGTGAGCCACAGCGCTTATTTAAGCAGCAACGCGCCTTCGATCGGCACGTAGCGGCTGGCGGCGCGTATCAGTGAGTTGGCCGTCAGCCCCGGCACGCCGTAGGCCACGGCCTGCACGCCATGCTTGTGGATGATGCGGTCGAGCAGCATGTCGAAATCGCCATCGCCGGAGGCCAGCACCACTTCGTCGACGTTCGCGGCGGCGTCCATGATGTCGATGGTGATGCCGACGTCCCAGTCGCCCTTGGCCGAGCCGTCACTGCGCTGGATGTAAGGCTTGAGCTTCACGATAAAGCCGAGGTTGCGCAGGATCTGCTGGAACTGCTGCTGTTTGCTGTCGCCACGGTCAATGGCGTAGGCGTACGCCTCCACGATCTGCCCATGGGCACTGATATCCGCCCACAGCGCCGCGTAGTTGAAGTGGCAGCCATAGGCCTGGCGAACGGTGTAATAGAGGTTTTGCACATCGGCGAACACTGCAATTTTCTTCACCGCACTTCCTCAATGACAGCCAGGCGCCAGCGCCCGGAAAGGGTGCCAGTATGCCAGCCAAGGGAAGGTTTCCGGGAAAAAATCAGACCGGAGCGCCGTAGCGCCCCGGCCGGGTGTGTCAGACGAAGGAATCGTCATCGCCAAAGGAGGAGGAATCGTCGGAATAATCGCTGTCGGCGAAGCTGTCCGCGTTGTTGTTGCCCCAGCTGTCATTGCCTGCGATTTTCTGATCATCGTTGCCCCAGCCACCTTGATCACTGGCAGGCGCCGGTTGCTCGATGATTTCTTCCACCACCTGCGGCTGCTGGTTGTGGTGGAACAGGCTGCTGATGCCTTCGGCGAGCAACACACCACCGGCCACGCCGGCAGCGGTTTTCATCGCGCCACCGAGGAACCCGCTGCCCGCAGGCGCGGCGGCGGCCGGTGGTTGCGGCTGTTGATAATTCTGTTGCGGTGCCGGCTGGTTGAAGGCTGGCCGCGCCGGTTCACGCCAACCGCCGCCCGCGTTGCTCGGTGCAGGCTGTGCATCGCGCGAACCGCCGCCGCCAAAGATGCTCGAGAGAAACCCGCCGCCGCTCGCCGGGGCCGCTGGCGCGGACTTGGCGCGCTGCAGCTCTTCCTGCAATTGCTGGATCTGCTGGGCCTGCTGCTTGTTTTGCGCATCGAGGCTCTGCAGCGCGTGTTCCTGCACCAGCAGCGACTGGGTCATGTAGTAGCCGGCGGCCGGTTGGCGAGTCATGTGTTCCTTGATCCGCGCTTCGGCCTGGGCGTCGCGGGGGGCTGAGTCCGTTTCGGCTTGCTGCAACCGTGAAAACAGTCCGTCGATCAGGGTTTGTTCTTCGCTGTTCATGGCGACCTCGTTAGATTGCCGGTAAAAATCAGGGTCCCGCCTGGCGTCAGGCAAGGTACGCCCTAGTTATGGGGCTGTTACCAATTGTTTCAATGGTCTTTACGCAAGGTTTACGTTTGCTTGCCCAGGCCCGCTATCGGTTAAAGTGTGCCCCTGCTTTTTCGGCCTGTGATGACTCTGATGAATCCGCTAGACGTACTGCGCGACTCCTTGCGCTTCACCCAACGCAACCTGGGCGCCATCGTCCAGCTGTGCCTGCCGCTGGTAATCCTCGAAGCCCTGCTGCAACAGGTGCTCGACCACACGCTGGGCCCGGATGCCTTCAGCGGTTACAGCGTGGTAGTGGGACTGCTGGTGTACCCGTTGTATACCGGCGCGCTGATCCTGTTTCTCGACGCTCGCACCCGTGGCGAATCGCCACGCACCAAGGACGTGTGGGCCATGGCGCTGGCGATGTGGCCGCGCTTCGCCCTGCTGACCGCCATGAGCACGCTGCTGATTCTGCTCGGGCTGTCGCTGTATTTCCTGCCGGGCCTGTGGCTGATGGTGGTGCTGGCGTTCGCCGAGTACCTGCTGGTTTTGCGCGGCATGTCGGCGCTTGAAGCGATGAAGGAAAGCCTGCGCCTGACCCGTGGGCACTTCTGGCGAATCCTGGTGTGCCTATTGTGCGTGATGACCCCGCTGTGGCTGCTCAAGGGCGCCAGCGTGGCGGCCTATCCCGAACCCGCGCCATTGCTGGGGCTGTTAATGGACAGCGCCCACAGTTTCCTGCAACTGTTCACCAGTGTGGTGCTGTTCCGTTTATTCATGTTGATCGGTGGCGACGCCGACGTGCGGTGATATGCTCCGTGCCCATCCTGAAACGCACATAAGCCGAGCCGATGACCCGTTTATTGCGCATCACCCTGTTGAGCCTGCTGCTGATTGCGGGCCTGCTGACGGCCCTGGTCTACAGCCTGACCTGGCGCCCCGTCGCCAAGGAAACCCTGCCCGTCAGCTGTGTCGCGCCGCGTGCGCCGACCCTGCTGCCGGGGCAGGCACTCAAGGTGATGACCTGGAACGTGCAATACCTGGCCGGCAAGAACTACGTGTTCTGGTACGACACCGCCGACGGCAGCGGCCCGGACGAGCGCCCCACGGTTGAAGACATGGCCTTCAGCCTTGACGAAGTGGCACGGGTGATCCGCGACGAACAGCCCGACATCCTGCTGTTGCAGGAAATCGACGAAGGCGCAAAGCCTTCCCACTATCAGGACCAGCTTGCCTTACTGCAGGAGCGCCTGGTCGACCTCTACCCCTGCAGCGCCCAGGCCTTCGACTGGAAAGCTGACTTTGTGCCCAACCTGCATATCTTCGGCAGCGTCGGCCGCAAATTGGCGACCCTCAGCCGCTACCAGATCGAACACGCCGAGCGCCTGCAATTGCCGACCCCGCAGGCCAACTTCATCAGCCGCCAATTCCAGCCCAAGCCTGCCCTGTTGTTGACTTACCTGCCCCTGAGCGACGGTGGCCAACTGGCGGTGCTCAACACGCGGCTGGACGGCGGCATGCCTGGACGCAGTGCCGTGCAGGAGCAAGTGCAGGCCACCGTGAAGTTGTTGGATAAACTGGAAGGCCGTGGCACGCCCTGGGTGATTGGCGGGGATTTCAATGCGCTGCCGCTGGGCCAATTCCTGCGCCTGGATGCGCAAAAACGCGGCCAATATTCGCCGGACAGTGAGCTGCATCTGCTGTGGGACAGATACCCGATGATCCCGAGCAACAGTGAATCCAGCGGGATCGACCGAGAGAAATGGCTGACGCATTTCCCCAATGACCCAAGCCTCGACGGGCCGGACCGTACGCTGGATTACCTGTTCTACAGCTCGCGGATCAAGCGGGTG
Source organism: Pseudomonas sp. R4-34-07 (assembly GCF_003852375.1). NCBI lineage: Bacteria > Pseudomonadati > Pseudomonadota > Gammaproteobacteria > Pseudomonadales > Pseudomonadaceae > Pseudomonas > Pseudomonas sp. R4-34-07. The sequence continues at coordinate 5,139,406 of NZ_CP027760.1, forward strand.
GCGGCCAAGGTAAGGCAGGAAGACACGTTGCGTATTTCCAACCATTTGCCGGTGATTGGCCGGTTCCTGCTGCCTGCCGCGCAATGACCCCTAGCCTTTCAACACCTAGGCATGCAGCGGCTTAAGCCACTCAAGGCTGGCAACAGTGGTGCCGGATGGGCGGTATTCACAGCCGATCCACCCAGGGTAGCCACGCTGCTCCAGCGCCGCGAACAAGGCGGCAAAGTCCATGTTCCCAGTGCCCGGCTCATGACGCCCCGGGTTGTCGGCGATTTGTACATGGACGGTTCTGTCGTAAAACTGCGCCAGCACCCCGGCTGCGTCGCCGGTCAACAGCTGAGCATGGTAAAGATCCAGAATCAGTCCGACACTCGTAAAGGTTTCCAGCACCTGTTGGGCCTTGCTGAAGTCGGACAGGTAATAGCCTGGCATCGCTTGCGGGCTGATCACTTCAATCAGCGTTCGCAAACCCTGATCTTCGAGGTACTTGACCGCGTATTCCAAGTTACTTGCATAGGCAGGCGCGCTCTCATCCTGGGGCGTGGTCACGCCAGACATGATGTGCACATCCGAGCAGTTCAGCGCCTTCGCATAGCGGGCCGCCTCGCGCAGCCCATCGCGAAATTCCTGCTCCTTGCCTTGCAAGGCAGCGATGCCCTTGGTAACACCAGCCGGTGCCGCGAACTGAATCAACGGCAGGTTGTATTGGGCCAGGTGGTCGGCGAGCAGGCTTGCGTCGAATTCATAGGGTGACGGGAACTCCACCGCACTGAAACCGGCAGCGGCAGCGGCTTCGATGCGTTGCAGAAAAGGCAATTCGTTAAATTGAAAACCGAGGTGAGCATTGAATTTGAGCATGGGTAAATATCCATCCTGGGAATAAACAAATCATCAGCCTGGAGCCTCCTTCGCGGCTCCAGCGCCACGCTATCGAAAGTGGTCAGTGCAAATACTCATGCTCTTCGTATGGTATTTTCCCACTCCAGTGCGGTGGGGGCATCTGCCCCGACGGGAACGGACTGAAGCTAACCATTCGGAATAAAACCTGTGATCAAGAAAGACCTCGCCCTGCAGTTGGCCCCACGCGTCATCGACATGGTTCGCGCCCGTTCGATGAAAGCCGGTGAGCCCTTGCGCGAGCAGACATTTGCGCAAGCGCTTGGGGTGTCGCGCTCGCCGATCCGGCGGGTTTTCGCCTTGCTCGCCGAATGGGACCTTGCCATTCAGGAGCCCAATCGTGGCTACTTCCTTAAACAAGGTGCCGGGCAGATTCAGGAAGCCGCAGTCCCTTGCGCCAGCGATCCTTTCGAGGACTTTTACCTGCGTGTGGTCGACGACATCCTGAGCGGGGAAATACCTGCGCACTTTTTCGAAGCGCAGTTGTTGCGGCGTTACGAGGTGCCCCGAGGGCAGTTGCTCAAGGTGCTGAACAGGCTGGCCAGCGAAGCCATGGTGGAGCGTAAGCCGGGCCAAGGGTGGGGCCTCAAGGACTTCGTGCATAACACGCAGGCGCACATTCAAAGCTACCGTTTCCGAATGGCCATCGAACCGGCGGCGCTGCTTGAGCCCGGTTATCAGATCGATCACGCCGCGTTTGCCCAGGCCAGGCAACAGCAACAAGCCCTGATCGACGGCGAGATCCAGACTTTGTCCCGCGCGCAATTGTTCCAGGTGGGCGCCCAGTTTCACGAAATGATCGTGCAGTGTTCCGGCAATGTGTTTTTCATCGACGCCATACGCCACCAGAATCAGCTCAGGCGCTTTATGGGCTACAAGGCCAACATCGATCGCACGCGTCTGAAGGCGCAATGCCAGGAACACATCCATTTGCTCGACCTCATCGAGTCTGACCGGCGTGAAGAAGCCGCACAGTTTCTCTGGCGCCACCTGGATCAAGTCGGCCGACTCAAGACTGATCAGCGCGTCATGCCAGAAGATAGCCAAATCTAGAGCACGTCACTGACTACCCGTCAGTGCCGGAGCTTCGCCATCCCGCCCAATAACGGGGCCAAGCAGCCTAGCACAATTGTTTCCTCTCAAAGCAGAATACAAAAAAATCACCAAACAGTTAATTTTTCCACTGCATATTGTATTTCATTACAACAATAGGCAATCATGCGCGCCGCTCGGACACGGATCCGTATCGAATCGCACAGGGATGGTTGCCATGAACGAAAGGACGTTGGGTAGCGCAGCGGGAGTCTCAAACCTCCTGTTCGGGGTGTACAACACAGTGGTTGCCCTGCTTGGCGTGATGCTGGCCTATAACGGCGGCGCGCTGATGACCGCGGGCGGCTCACCCTATTACGCGATGATGGGCACCGCGTTGTTGTTATCGGCCATCCTCATGGGCCTGAAAAAGTCCCTCGGTCTCTACCTTTATGGCGCAGCCTCTGTGGCCACCTACGCCTGGGCGGTGTGGGAGTCTGGTTACGATGGCTGGGCCTATATTCCACGCCTGGCCTGGCTGGCGATTCTCAGCGTGCCGTTCCTGGCGTTCTGGCCCTTGGTACGGCGTGATTTTGCCAATGCCAGAAAAAGTCATTACTTGATCATCATGGGAATGCTGCCGCTGGTGATGGGGGCCACCATCCTGGTGCCGCTGTTCTTCCCCAAAAGCGTTCACCTCGCCGACTCGGCGCTCGCCACCATACGCCCCACCGCCGCCTTCAGCCGCAGTACCGTCGCTTCTCCAGACGGCAATACTGCCGCGTCACACACCGAGACCAACTGGACCGCCTATGCAGGCTCCAACCTGGGCAACCACTATTCAGCCGCGTCGCAAATCACGCCTTCAAATGTGTCGGGCCTGGTCAAAGCCTGGGAATACCACCACGGCGACGTGAAGCAACCCGGTGAGAAAACCAAGTACTTGAACGAAGCCACGCCGATCAAGGTAGGTAATTCGCTCTACACCTGCACCCCCAAGCAAATCATCATTTCCCTGGATGCCACCACCGGAAAGGAGAACTGGCGGTTCGACTCCAAAGTCGACCCGGACTACTTTGCCAATGGCGGCGCCTACTGCCGTGGTGTCTCTTATTTCGAAGTCCCCAATGCCAGTGGCTTGTGCGCCTCGCGCATCATCTGGGGCACCAATGATATTCGCCTGGGAGCGGTAGACGCCCTGACCGGCCAGGCTTGCCCCGACTTCGGCAACGCAGGTTTTGCGGATTTGAAAGAAGGGCTGGGCACCTTCAGAAAAGGCTCGACGGGCATTACGTCTGCCCCTCTGGTCATTCGCGGGGTCGTGATCACCGGGGGCCGAGTGCTCGACTCGGATGTGCGCCCTGCCCCCTCGGGCGTGGTGCGCGCCTACGATGCAGTGACCGGCAAACAGAAGTGGGCCTGGGATTTGGGCCGTCCAGACACCAACGCCCCCGCTCGCGACAACGAAACCTACACCCTCAGCACGCCCAACTCGTGGGCACCGTTGTCGGCCGACGATGAGCTGGGCCTGGTATACGTCACCACCGGCAACGCAGCGGGCGACTTCTATGGCGGCACTCGCACAGAACAAGAAGACAAGTTCAGCTCTTCTTTGGTCGCACTGGACGCCACCACCGGTAAGGTCCGCTGGCACTTCCAGACAGTCCACCATGATCTATGGGACTACGACCTGAGCCCGCAACCCAGCCTGATTGATTTTCCGTCGGCTGCCGGGCCACGCCCGGCCGTGATCCAAGCGACCAAATCCGGCCAGTTGTTCGTGCTTGACCGCGCCACCGGCGAACCGCTGGTGGATGTCGTGCAAGCTCCCGTCCCACAGGGCACAGCCCCGGGAGACTACACCGCAGCCACCCAGCCACTGTCCCCTGATATGCCGAGCACCATGGGGCGCCCATCGAAAACACCGGAAGTGCTGACCGAAGCCAATGCCTGGGGCCTGACACCTTTCGATCAGATGCAATGTCGCCTCGAATTTCGCCAGGCACGCTACGAAGGGATCTTCACCCCGCCGGTCGTGGGCCAGCAAAGCCTGATCTTCCCCGGCCATCATGGGGGCTTGAACTGGGGCGGTGTGATGGTAGACCTCAAGCGAGGGCTGCTGATCATCAATAACCAGCGCCTCCCTTATATGCAGGGGCTGGTGCCTCGCGAACAACTCGACGCCATCAATGCCAAGTCGTTCCAGGAGTCGCCGGGCAATGCCCAGGGCTTCCGCGTCCAGGCCGGCTTGCCTTACGGCGCGATTAAAGATCCGTGGATGTCATCCCTTGACCAGCCTTGCATTGCGCCACCCTGGGGCTTTATCTCCGGTATCGACCTGCGCACTCGCGATGTCGTCTGGAGCCGCCCGTTCGGCACAGGCTATGACAGCGGACCTTGGGGGATCGCCTCCCGGATGCGCTTCGAAATCGGTACACCGAGTGATGCAACGGGTGTGACAACCGCCGGCGGCGTGACGTTTATCGGTGCCGCTATTGACCGGTTTATGCGGGCTTACAACAGCGAAAGCGGCGAACTGCTCTGGGAAGAACGCCTTCCGGCAGGCAATCAGGCTTCGCCCTTGACCTATATGAGCCAGGGTCGACAGTACGTTGTGGCAGTGGTTGGCGGTCATGACCGGATCCCAACCAAGTTAGGCGACAGCATCATCGCCTGGGCCCTGCCCGAGCAGTAAAGCGCAGGCAGTATGAGAGGCTCGCTATGACCGTGTCTGTGGGTAAAACATATACATGTTCTACCCCGGTAGTCATGACGTAGCTTGCGGCACGTATCGCATCACTTCAGGGTGATGAAGTTCTAATGACTTATCGCGGGAAGGTTAAGTAACGGCTATCACGGCTGCCCTTTAATCACGTATCGATACCCACTTCTACGCAAGATTTAAAGCGCCTGACTCTTTCAGCGCGCTAGCAGGCGATTGCGCCCGGTTAATTCACCCTGTGAAAAGCCAGCGCATCAATATGTACGCTTTACGTTTTATAAAATTGGACAGGAATTAATAATGCTCGAACTTTCTGATGGTTTGTATCTATTGGTGGGCGTCAGTTTTATCACCTCATTCATGACGGCTGCAATTGGTGTGGGCGGCGGGATTGGATTGCTTGCGGTAATGCCCCAATTTATCCCCATCTCCGCAGTTGTACCGGTTCACGGTTTGATTCAAATGGTCAGCAATGCCAGCCGATTCGCGTTTGACTTCAAAAGTGCAAAAGTTGAAATCCTGCCTAAATATGTGATCGGCTGCCTGGTCGGCGCTTTCATCGGCTACTTCTTCATTGGCAAATTTCCCGAGCAATATTTATCACTGATTCTCGGCTTCTTCATTCTGGCCATCACCTGGACCAAGGTCGTCGCACGCCTGGGTTTTATATTTAAAAACTTCGCACTGGTAGGCTTTTTTCAAACCTTCCTTTCACTGTTCGTGGCAGTAACCGGTTTGATATCGCAGCCCATCCTGATGAAGATGAATATTAATAAAAACGAAGTCATTGTCACCCACGCCATGCAAATGAGCGTGCTGCACGGGCTCAAGGTCGCCGCCTTTGTTATTGCAGGTTTTGCGTTCATGGATTACGCCAACCTGATCATCATCATGATTACCGCCTCTACATTGGGTTCGTACTTGGGCGGCTTTCTCAGAGACCGTATATCGCAGCGTGTCGGCGCGATGCTTTTAAAGGCAGGGGTGACGTTTTTTGGTTTGAAGATGATCTTCGATCATTTTTTCAACGGCCTATAAAAGTTTTTCCAATAAAACAAGGAGCGTGAAATGAGCACACGTAAGTTTGATTTTTTTGAAACCAAAGAAATCTCAACGTTTCTGAAAGAGCATGGATATTGCGTCATCAAGCCTCAAGACCACTCTCTGGAAGCCTTTAGAGAGACCGCCGGCAAGTTCGGGCTGATTCAGTTTCATACCAAGTCCGATAAACATGGTGTGGTGGGCGGTGGCGAGCCAATCAACAAGGACTGGCAACGTTTCAAGGATGATTATCACGGCGAACTGTCGAGCGATTTTTTCCCACATACCGATGGGTCATTCTTGAATGGCATCGCCTACGTAGCGGGGACTGCGAAAAAAATCACGCCTCCCAAATTCGTTATTCTCCAATGCGTTTCAAAGCCTGAATTTGGCGGCGACAACTTCCTGGTGGATGGGCAGAAAATCTACAATGACCTGCGTGCCAATCACGCTGACACATTAAAAATATTGATGACCAGCGGCAGTGTCACTTACTGCCGCGACGATTTGTTGTCCATCGATTGCGCAGTCTTTGAAAAAATCGATGACACAAAATTAAGAATTCGCTACCGGTATGACAGCACTGCTTTTATTCCCGAATGGGCCAGCGCTGCGTTTAAATACATCCAGACCCACTACTCCACCAACGAGCGTTACATGACCCCTATCAGCCTTCAGCCAGGGGACATTCTGGTAATGGATAACCTGCGGGTCCTGCATGCCCGGCATAAATTCATCGATGGCAACCAGCAGAGAAAAACAAGAAGGCTGTGGATCGCTGATGACGCAAGCACCACATTCAAAAATATCCTGGATCAGTCCCCAGTGCGCAGGGCCATGCAGCCCTTTGAGAACTACAATATTGCCCAGTCTGAAACCGCCGAGCATTCTTTTATCGAGTACACCTGCGGCATCCACGCCCTATCGAGCAAGTCGTTGCTAAACGCGCATAAGGAATTTGATAGCGCGCCTGAAGAGCTTTAAGTCCTTCAAGACACCCCCTGCTGTGATTCCACACTTTCAGGTAAACACCCCAGTCATCAAAAAGACTGGGGAGTTACTTACACTCAAGGCTTCCTAGGTTTGATCCGCGCCGTCGCTTCGGCTACCAACGGATCATCCGGCCAGTAATGCTTGGGGTATCGCCCCTTCAAATCCTTCTTCACCTCGGCATAGGTACTGCGCCAGAAGTTCGCCAAATCCTGCGTCACCTGCACCGGCCGCCGCGCCGGCGACAACAGGTGCAACTTCACCACCTGGCGCCCGCCGGCAATCCGTGGCGTATCCGCCAGCCCGAACAGCTCCTGCAAGCGCACCGCCAGGATCGGCGGGTGCTCGCTGTAGTCCAGGCGCACCGATGAGCCAGACGGCACTTTCACATGCTGCGGCGCCAGTTCGTCGAGGCGCTGGGGCAGTGGCCAGGGCAGCAGGTTGTGCAGGTAGCTGGATATATCCAGGTGGGCGAAATGACTCAAGCGCGAGACTTTGCCCAGGTAGGGCATCAGCCAGTGTTCCAGGCCCGCGAGCAAAGCGCTGTCGCTGACGTCGGGCCATTCGCTGGTTTTGCCGGCATCGAGCTGGCGCAGCAGCAGGACGCGTGCCTGCCATTGGCGCAGTTCCGGTGTCCAGGGCAACAGCTCCAGGCCCTTGCGCCGGACCAAATCAACCAGGGCCTGGCTGCGTGTGGCCTCGTCGAGACCGGTGAGCGCTTCACGACTGAGGACCAGCTCACCGACCTTGCGCTGGCGTTCGGCGCGCAATACGCCTTCGCGCTCGTCCCAGTCGAGCTGGTCGACGTTGCGCACTTGCTCGGCCAGCACCGTGTCGAACAGCGCCGGGTCGAAGGCCGCCGCCAGGTAGATGCGCTCTTCACGCTGGCCCTGGCGGCTGCCCAGGTCGGCGATCACCAGCCAGGCGTGTTTCATCAAACTGTCGGCTTCGGCAAACAGCGCGGCGCGCCCATTGGCCAAACGGTATTCGGCGCCACCGGGGCGACGCTGTTGGGCGACGCGATCCGGGTAAGCCAACGCCAGCAAGGCGCCAAGCCAACGCGGATGATCGGGATCGGCCACCGGTTGGGTGGCCTTGCCTCTTAAATAGCCGCGATATTGGCGGGCCAACTGCTTGGCCCGTTGCACACCACCCTGAGTACCACGGGCGCGCTCTTCGCCGGACAACAGCGCCAGGCGGCTGTGCAAGTCGGCACCGGCGCCGCGCAGGATATCGCGCTCACCCAACAACGCCGCGACATCACAGGCCATCGCGGCGAGGCCCAGGTCCTGTCCGCGCAGCAGCAAGTGGGCGATACGCGGGTGGGCCGGCAACTCGGCCATTTTCTGGCCATGGGCGCTGAGTGTGTCGTCATTCAGGGCGCCGAGGCGCACCAGTAAATCCTGGGCCTGGGCGTAGGCGGCGGTCGGTGGCCTATCCAGCCACACCAACTGCGCGGGCGTGACGCCCCAGCGCGCCAGTTGCAAGGCCAGGCCGGCGAGGTCGGCGGCAAGGATTTCCGCGCTGCCATAGGCGGCCAGCCCTTCATGCTGGTCCTCGGACCACAGGCGATAACACACCCCCGGTTCCAACCGCCCTGCCCGGCCGGCACGCTGGGTGGCGCTGGCGCGGGAGATGCGCTGGGTGTCGAGGCGCGTCATGCCGCTGCCGGGGTCAAAGCGTGGCACCCGCGCCAACCCGGCGTCGATGACCACGCGCACGCCGTTGATGGTCAGGCTGGTTTCGGCGATGTTGGTGGCCAGTACCACTTTGCGCTTGCCGGCCGGCGCCGGGTCGATGGCGGCGCGTTGGGCATTGAGGTCGAGCTCGCCGTGCAGCGGGCACAGCAAAACGGTGGGGTGATCCCCCAAGGCGTCGGCCAGTTGTTGATGCACCCGGCGAATCTCCGCCTGCCCCGGCAGAAACACCAGCACGCTGCCGGTCTCGTCATGCAGGGCCTCAAGGATTGTCTGCACCACGCGCGGCTCGATAAATTCCCCGGCCTGATACGGCCGCCCCCAGCGCATCTGCACCGGGAACATGCGCCCTTCGCTGCGCAGGATCGGCGCATTATCCAGCAGCTCGGCCAGGCGCTCGCCTTCAAGGGTGGCGGACATCAGCAGGATTTTCAGCGGTTGGTCGTCGCGAAACAGCTCGCGGCCGTTGAGGCTCAGGGCCAGCGCCAGGTCGGCGTCGAGGCTGCGCTCGTGGAATTCGTCAAAGATCAGCAGGCCCACGCCGTCCAGCGCCGGGTCGTCCTGCAGGCGCCGGGTGAGGATGCCTTCGGTGACCACTTCTATGCGGGTAGTGGGGCCGACCTTGCTGTCGAGGCGAATGCGATAGCCGACCGTTTCACCGACCTTCTCGCCCAACTCGCTGGCCAGGCGCTCGGCAGCGGCCCGCGCGGCAAGACGCCGGGGTTCGAGCATCAAGATGGTTTGCCCGGCGAGCCAGGGCTCATTCAACAAGGCCAGGGGCACGCGGGTGGTTTTACCGGCGCCGGGGGGCGCTTCCAGCACGGCTTCATGGCGAATCGCCAAGGCGTCACGCAGGGCGGGTAAAACATCATCAATCGGCAACGAATTCATACTGGCTCCAAAGCAGAGCGGCGAGTATAACGGCGAACTGCCGGATGCTTGCGCGGGTCTGAATAACATCGTTCCCATACTGAGATCGTTCCCACGCTCTGCGTGGGAATACCGCCCGGAACGCTCCGCGTTCCAATACCTGCGCAAGTTGACGCAAAGCGTCACGGCATGCATTCCCACGCAGAGCGTGGGAACGATCAGGCAGTGCGATATAGTCATTTATCAATTGTGTTCAGGAGACTTTTTCATGCGTATCGCTTCCCGTGTCATTGGCGGCGTCTTGGCCGTCACCCTGCTGAGCCAACTCACCGCCTGCGGTTCGATTTTCTACCCGGATCGCCGTGGCCAGATCGACGGCAAGATCGACCCGGCGATTGCCGTGCTCGATGCGGTTGGCTTGCTGTTCTATGTGATCCCTGGCCTGATCGCGTTCGGCGTCGACTTCGCCACGGGGGCGATCTACTTCGAACCGGGCAAGACCGCCCAAGTCGCGCCGGAAAAACTGCACGAAGCCATCGGCGCCGACGGCACGGTCGACAACGCCAAGCTGCAAGGCATCATCCAGAAGGAAACCGGGCATACCCTGCCGCTGGACGATCCACGCCTGATCCAATTCAAGGGCAGCGTGCAACAACTGGCGTCCCTGGGCCTGCAGCCTGCGGCATAAGGACAGCGCCATGACCAGCAGTCCCGAACACGCCAGGCTCCTGCGCCTGGCTACCCGCGCCTCGGTGGGTGTGGCCAGTGCGTTGATCATCACCAAGGCCATCGCCTGGTGGTTCAGTGGCTCGGTGGCCATGCTCGCCGGGTTGACCGACTCGCTGCTCGACGGCGTGACATCGCTGCTCAATCTGCTGGCGGTGCACTACGCCCTGCGCCCCGCCGATGACGATCATCGTTACGGTCACGGCAAGGCGGAGTCGCTGTCGGGCATGGCCCAGGCGCTGTTTATCGGCGGCAGCGCGGTGTTGATCGCCTTTCAGGCCTACCAACGCTTGCAACACCCGGAGCCCGTAGGCGCGCCCTGGCTGAGCATTGGCGTAATCGTGTTCTCACTGGCGCTGACCGTGGCGTTGTTGATGCTGCAACACCGGGTGATCCGCGAAACCGGCTCCAACGCGGTGCGCGCCGATTCGCTGCATTACCGCTCCGACCTGATGCTCAACGGCAGCATCCTGGTGGCGCTGGTGCTCGCGGGCTTTGGCTTCCATCAGGTGGACGCCTGGTTCGGCCTGGGCATCGCCGCCTACATCTTGTGGAGCGCCATCCAGATCGCCCGGGAAAGCTTTGCCGTATTGATGGACGAAGAACTGCCGGCGGATATCAGCCAGCACATGCTCGACCTGGCCCGCAGCGTACCGGGCGTGCTGGGCGCCCATGACTTGCGCACGCGGGTTTCCGGCAACCACTGGTTCGTGCAGTTGCACCTGGAGTTGCCGGGAGAACTGACGCTGTCGGTGGCCCACGGCATCAGCGACCAGGCCGCCGATGCCATTCATCAGGCCTACCCGAAGGCCGAGGTGCTGGTGCACGCCGACCCGCAGGAAGTGGTCACCGGCGCCAGCGCTTAATACTGGACCTGATAGCCGCGACTGCTCAGGCAGTTGCCCTGGGCTTGGCGGTAGGTTTGCACCACCGCCGGGTCGGGGGCATAGGTGGCGGTCTGCGGGTCAAAGCCGCTTTGCTGTGCAGCCCAGCGATAACAATCGTAACCGTCCTGCTGCACCTGAGCCGGGGATTGCCCGTTGGCCGGGTAGGCCACCACGTTATAGCCATTGCCTTGCGACGCTGGCTGAGGCGCCGGCACCTGCGCCGGCGGTTCCACCACCACGTATTGCTGGGTGTTCTGTTCGTAGGCGTAGTAGGCGCCAGCCGCCAGGAACAATAGCGAACCGCCCACCCACACTTCACGCGCGTAGTCCGGCAAGTACTGCACCCGGATGCCATACGGTGGCCTCACCACCACATAGCGCGGGCCTTGTGGACGGTACCAGTAACCGCCGGAGAAAAAGTAATCCTGGCCACGGTAGGGCACGCGGTAATTGCGGTCGGGGAACCGGTCGACGACATAGCCTGGACGATATTGCGGGCCCGCCCCCCAACCGTTGCCGTGCCCATCGGGACGCCCCGGCCAGCGGTTGTCGCCGGGACGGCCATGGTCACCAGGCCGCGAACCTGGACCGCCCGCCTCCCAATGTCGGTTGTCGTCGTTACGCCGTGGGATATCGCGGTAATAGCCCTGGCGCGGCTCCTGGGTCTGGCGCACGGTATCGGGCCGCCCCTGGATCGGCAGGTTATTCGACGGCTGCGGCTGCGGTTGCGGCCGCCCCTGTTCATTCGCCTGCGGGCGCCCCTGCCATTGACCGCCGCCATTCTGGCCGCCGCGATCAATATGCGGATTCTGCGGGCGTGGCTGGTTGTTCTCCGGGCGCCCGCCGCCTTCCGGCCCGCGCTCATGCTGACCGCCGCCGCCCTGTGGGCGCTGCCCCTGGCCCGGTGAGTTATCGCGTTCGTCGGCCACCGCCTGGGCGCCAACGCTGGCCACCAGCAAACCAACACCTGCCATACGCCAGATGCGCTTCATGCTTTTCCTCACTGCGGATTAGGGCTCGATCATGAGACTGGAAAAGCCTCGCCCGGTTCTGAGACAGGTTATCAGTCACGAGAACTATTTTCTTGAACGCAAAGAAAAGGGGTGACCCGTCGGCCACCCCTTGAGAATTTCGTCCTGGCTCAACGCTTTTGACGTTGCCTCACCTCACGCCGTCTTGTGGACAGTGTGCAGCCTGGAGGCCGGCTCAACCCTGCTCGGGTGGCGGCCGCAGCGGGCCTGATTGGGCTCGCTGTGAGTGGACTGTTGTCCAGGCGGTGATTCTGTTGATAACGATACAGGCCTGCGCCCGACGGATGATTGCGAAGATTGCGTCAACAAACAGTGCTTGCGCAATTTTTAACCCTTCATGGATAATTCACCGCAATAGTTACGACAAAGGCCAACCCAATGAGCAAGCTTGATCGATACGACCTGAGTATTTTGGCGGAATTGCAGCGTGACGCACGGATCTCCAACCAGGAGTTGGCCGAGCGCATCGGCCTGTCGCCTTCGCCCTGCTCGCGCCGGGTCAAGCAATTGGAAGACGACGGCTACATCGCCCGTCAGGTCGCATTGCTCGACCGCAAGATGCTCGGCCTGAGCCTGACCGCCTACGTGTTGATCGGCATGGACCGGCATACCCCGGAACGTTTCGAAAATTTCGAAGCGGCCATCCGCACCTTGCCCCAGGTGCTGGAATGCAGCCTGGTGACCGGGATGGATGCCGACTATCAGTTGAAAGTGGTGGTGCCAGATATGGATCACTACCAGAAACTGCTGCTGGGGCATCTGACCCGGATTGAAGGCGTGACCAGTGTGCGTTCCAGCTTTGTGCTGAACCAAGTCTTGAATAGCACCGAACTGCCCCTGACTCACCTGCGCACCTGAGAACAATGAAGTTCAAATGTGGGAGGGGGCTTGCTCCCGATAGCGGTGGGTCAGTTGATAAATATACTGACTGACACTCAGCTATCGGGAGCAAGCCCCCTCCCACAGTTTGATTGCACTTCGATCCAGGTCAATGTTGTGCCTGTGACGCTGCCGTATACTGCCCGCCTGCCTTAGTAGGAAGCCCCATGAACAACATCGACCCCGCCCTGTTCGAAGAATGGATGATGACCGGCCTGGTCACGATCCTGATTATCTTCATGGGCTTTATCGTCTGGGACCTGGCGAAAAAGTCCAAGGCCGGGCGCTTTGGCTCGTTCATTCTGTTTTTCGTGCTGGGCCTGGGCGTGGCCGCGTTCATCATCAAGAGCGTGGTGATCGGCCTGATCGAGTCCGGTGCCTTATAAACGTGGCGGTACTGCCTTCCACTGGCCCTGATCGAGGCCTTCGATAGACCAGTCGCCAATCCGGACGCGCACCAGGCGCAACGTTGGCAAGCCCACCGCGGCGGTCATGCGCCGTACCTGGCGGTTACGCCCTTCACGAATCACCAGTTCCAGCCAATGGGTGGGCACGCTTTTGCGAAAGCGCACGGGCGGGTTGCGTGGCCATAAATCAGGCTCCTCCAACCGCCGGGCCTCGGCGGGCAGGGTCATGCCGTCGTTAAGCTCCACGCCGTCGCGCAGACATTGCAGCTGTGCTTCGGTGGGTTCGCCTTCGACCTGCACCCAGTAGGTTTTCGCCAGCTTGTGCCTGGGGTCGGCAATGCGCGCTTGTAGCTGACCATCGTTGGTCAGCAGCAACAGGCCTTCGCTGTCACGGTCCAGGCGGCCTGCCGGGTAGATACCGGGAATGTCGATAAAGTCCTTGAGGGTCGCGCGCCCGCCTTCGTCACTGAACTGGGTCAGCACATCGAACGGCTTGTTGAACAGGATCAGCTTCGGCTCGGCCGGCGGTGCCTTGGCGACACGGCGCGGGCCCGCATGCGGGGGTTTCACGCCAGGGCGGCGCGAATCGGGACGGGTAGGACGGGACATGGCGAAGGAACATCTAACGGTCAGGACCGACAATGCTAGTGGCCTGACCGCTAAATGACCATCCCCACCGCTTAGCGGAACGGCGGCTCGTCGAAGCTGCGCAGTTTGCGCGAGTGCAGCGCATTGAGTTCGGTGCGCAGCAGGTCGACCGCTTCGATGCCGATCTTCAAGTGCTGGCTGACGGCCCGCTCATAGAACGCGTTGGCCGAACCCGGCAACTTGATCTCACTGTGCAGCGGTTTGTCCGACACACACAACAACGTGCCGTACGGCACACGCAAACGGTAACCCTGGGCGGCAATGGTGCCGCTTTCCATGTCCACCGCCACGGCGCGGGACAGGTTGATCAGCGGTCGCTCCTGAGCCCAGCGCAGCTCCCAGTTGCGGTCGTCGTAGGTCAACACGGTGCCGGTGCGCAGGCGTTTTTTCAGTTCTTCGCCTTTCTCGCCGGTGACGTTGGCCGCCGCTTGCTGAAGCGCCAGCTGCACCTCGGCCAGGGCCGGGATCGGGATGTTCGGCGGTACCACACGGTCGAGAATCCCGTCGCGACGCATATAGGCGTGGGCCAATACATAGTCGCCGATGGTCTGGGATTGGCGCAGGCCGCCGCAGTGCCCGATCATCAGCCAGCAATGCGGGCGTAGCACTGCCAGGTGGTCGGTGATGTTCTTGGCGTTGGACGGGCCCACGCCGATATTTACCAGGGTCACGCCGTGGCCGTCAGTGGCCTGCAGGTGATAGGCCGGCATCTGGTAGCGGTGCCAGACCACGCCTGCGGCAATCGCCGACGCTTCGCCGTGGTCCATGCTCTTGTCGATCACCACGTTGCCCGGCAGCACCATGCGGATAAAACGCGGGTCGCTGCGCAGTTGCTCCAGGCCATGCACGATGAACTGGTCAACGTAGCGATGGTAGTTGGTCAGCAGAATCCACGGCTGCACATGGCGCCAGTCGCTGCCGGTGTAGTGCACCAGGCGGCGCAGGGAAAAATCCACACGGGCCGCGTCGAACAGGGCCAGGGGCAGCGGGTCGGTGTTTTCCCAGTCATAGAGGCCGTCGGCGATGCCATCGGTGGCGGCCGACAAGTCAGTGCTGGGAAATACGCGGGCCAGGGTCGCGGCAGTCACGCCGGAACCGGCCAACTCGTCGCCCTGCTCCACCACGTACGGGTACGGAATGTTCTGCTGGCTGACGCCCACTTCCACCGTCACGGTGAAGTCGTGCATCAGCGGCACCAGTTGCTCCAGCAGGTACTTACGGAAGGCCGCCGGATGGGTGACGGTCACGCTGTAGGTACCCGGCAACTGCACCTTGGCATACGCCCGGGTGGTCTGTGGGACTTCGCCGTGGCAGTGGTAAGTCAGGCGCAGTTCCGGATAGCGAAACAGCGCACGTTGTGCGGCGTCGGGTTCGACGCGGTCCTTGAGGTATTGCTTGAGGGCTTGATTGAGCGCGCCAGTCGCACGCTCATGCAGGGCCGCCAGCCGATCCACGGCCTCTTCAGCGGTTTGAACGACAACAAAAGCTTCGGTCACGGTAAGCATCCTGTGTTCTGGACTTGCAGGCCTTTATCTTGCCTGTATCCCTGCCTCACTGAAACACCAGAGTTGGAATGCCCTTTAAAATGTGGGAGGGGGCTTGCTCCCGATAGCGGTGTGACAGTCACTGGATTCTTGGCTGACATACCGCTATCGGGAGCAAGCCCCCTCCCACACTTTACCGCATTTATTCAAGGAGATAGCGGGGTTGAACGGGCGACAAGGGCCTGCACATCCACCCCGCGCGGCAACGCGCCGTACGTCCGCCCCGACGACTCACCCAACCGACTGGCCACAAACCCATCGCTGACCGCCCCATTCCCCGCCTCCAGCAACAACTTGGCCTGCAGCGCCAGGGCGATATCCTCGGTGAGCTGACGGGCGCGGTACTGGATATCCTGGGTGTCCATGAACGCTGACTTCAACCCCTCGATATGCCGCGCCAGCCGGGGGTCGCCATGCCCATCGCCCAGTTCGACAAACAACGCCTCCAGCACACCCGGTTCCTTGGACAATGCCCGCAGCACGTCCAGGCATTGCACGTTGCCGGAACCTTCCCACGTCGAATTCACCGGTGCCTCACGGTACAGACGCGGCAGGATGCTGTCCTCGACATACCCGGCGCCGCCCATGCATTCGGCGGCTTCATTGATCATGGCAGGTGCGCGTTTGCAGATCCAATACTTGCCCACCGCCGTCACCAGCCGGGCGAATTTGGCTTCCTGTTCATTTCCCAGATGATCCAGCGCGCGCCCCATGCGCAGGCTCAAGGCCAAGGCCGCTTCGCTTTCCAGGGCCAGGTCGGCGAGCACGTTCTGCATCAACGGTTGTTCGCTCAATACGCGGCCGCCGACCGAACGGTGGGCGCAGTGGTGGCTTGCCTGGGTCAAGGCCTGGCGCATCAGCGCGCTGGAACCGACCATGCAATCGAAGCGGGTCATGGCGACCATCTCAATGATGGTCGGCACGCCGCGCCCCTCTTCACCGATCATCCAGGCCAGGGCGCCACGGAACTCCACTTCGCTGGAAGCGTTGGAGCAGTTGCCGAGTTTGTTCTTCAATCGCTGGATGTAGAACTCGTTGCGCGTGTCATCCGGGCGATGCCGGGGCAGCAGGAAACAGGTCAGGCCCTTGTCAGTCTGGGCCAGGGTGAGGAAGGCGTCGCACATGGGCGCGGAGCAGAACCATTTGTGACCGACCAGTTCGTAGGCCTGCCCCGGCCCACCCGCGCCCACCGCGTAGGCGCGGGTAGTGTTGGCGCGCACGTCGGTGCCGCCCTGTTTCTCGGTCATGGCCATGCCGATTGTGGCACCGGCCTTGTGGGCAATGCCGACGTTGCGCGGGTCGTATTGGGTACTGAGGATCTTCGGCAGCCAGAGGTCCGCCAGCTCCGGTTGCAAGCGCAGGGCCGGGACGCAGGCGAACGTCATGGTCAGCGGGCAACCGGTGCCCGCTTCGGCCTGGCTGTGCAGGTAAGTCATCGCCGCGCGTGCGACGTGGGCGCCGGATTGCGGATGGGCCCACGGCAGCGACGGCAGGCCGTGCTCGACGGCGGTGCGCATCAGTTCGTGGTAGGCGGGGTGAAACTCCACCAGGTCAATTCGATGACCATAACGGTCATGGCTGCTGAACACCGGCTTGTGCTGGTTGGCCAGGAACCCGGCCTCCATCAACGGCCCGCCGGCCAGTGCACCATAGGCATCGATGCGCGACTCGGCCCAGCCGGCGCCAAAGCGACGCGCCCACTCTTGCAGGGGCAGGTCGATACGGTACAGGTTGGTGCCGTCCAAAGACGGTGGCTGGTTGGTGACGTCGTGGGTTTCGGCAAACCGGTGCAGGTTCATGACGGGCCTCTTGGAAACAGGCCACGTGACATCGAGGCCTTGATTTCAGTTAAGCACCGACCCAGGCCTTAAAAAAGTGGCATACGCGCCGAATGTTCGGCGCTTTCGCCCTCTGATGGACATAGCACGAGTCGCTCCAGCGTCGCCTGCAAAGCCTCGAAACGTACTGGCTTGGCCAAGTGATCGCTCATGCCGATGCCATGGCAGCGCTCACGGTCCGCGACATTGAGCGCGCTGCTCAGGCCGATCACCGGTAACTCACCGCAGCCCGGCAAGGCACGGATCTGACAGCACAATGAGAAGCCGCCCTCAGGCACATCCAGCACCACCGCGTCGAACCTGTGCTCCTGCAACGCCGCCAATGCCGCCGGGCCACCATCCACGGCCTTGACCCGATAACCCAGCTTGAGCAGCATGCCGCGCACCGCCAATTGCGCCACGCTGTTGTCGTCCACCAACAACACCGTGCAATCCTGCGGCGCTCGTTGTGCAGGCCGCAACTGTGCGCTGGGCTTGGGATCGGGCTCGGGCGGCACCGGCTTGACGTCCATTTCCAGCTGGAAGCGACTGCCCCTGCGCGGCTCCGAATGATGGGTGAGGCGACCGCCCATCAGCTCGATCAACTGCCGACAAATTGCCAGGCCAATGCCCAGGCCGCCGTATTCGCGGGTCATCGAGCCATCGAGCTGGAAGAAGCGCTGGTACAGCGTGGCCTCGTCAAGGAAGGCGAAGCCGATACCGGTGTCGGTCACGATAAAGCTCAGGCGCAATCCGCCATCCGCCTGGTGGACGCCCACCACGCGTATGCGCACCGCGCCGTCGTGGGTGAATTTGAATGCGTTGTCCAGCAGGCAATCCAGGCACTGGATCAGTTTGTCGGCGTCGCCGATCACGCGGTCCGGCACGGCATCGGCGACGTCAATGGAAAACGCCAGGCCCTTGGCCTGGGCGCTGGCCGCGAACTGTTGACGCACGGTTTCCAGCACGCCGCGCAGGCCGAACACCTGCGGGCGGGCAGCCAGGCGGCCAGCCTGCAACTCGGTCAGGGTGAGAATGCCGTTGACCATGCGCATCATGTCCCGCGCCGAACCGGCGGCAGTTTGCTGGTACTGCGCCAGGTCATCGTCCAGGGACACGGTTTGCATCAGTTCCAGAGAGCCGATCACGCCGTTCATCGGGGTGCGTAATTCATGGGTCAAAGTGGCAAGGAATTCATCCTTGAGCCGATTGCTGCGGGCCAATTGCTGGTTGAGCACTTCGAGTTTCTGGCTGGCGTCGAACAGGATCTGCGCCTGCTGCTCGCGCATGCCGTTGATGCGATCGGCCAGGGCCAGGGACAGCAGCGCAACTTCAATGGCCGAGCCGATCTGGCTGGCATACATCGTGAGGAATACGTTGGGCAAGTAGCCCAGCACCATCAGCGTGTTGACTACCCCGCCGAGTAAAAACGCCGACCAGGCGATGATGAAATAGCGCGCCATGCGCTGGCCGCAATACCAGGCCTTGATCGCAGCCACGAAGATGGTCACGGTAAACACCAGGGCCAGGCCGGTGGCCAGGCGCAGCGCCACCGCGTAGCTGGTCAACAGCGCCAGCGCCATGACCACCCCGCCACAGGCCGCCAGCCCCAGCAGGATGCGGTCGAGCCAGCGGCTGTGCTGTGCGGTGTGCAGGAAGCTGCGCGCGAACAGGCTGCCGAACAAGGCGGCCGAGCCGATCAGAAACGGCACCGCCGCGTTCGCCCACCACGGGTTGTTCGGCCAGAAGTACTCCACGGCCACGCCATTGACCGACAGCTGGTACAGGCCGAACGAGGCGATGTAGAGGATGTAATAGAGGTAGCTGGTGTCGCGCACGCTCAAATAAATGAACAGGTTGTAGACCAGCATGCCCAGCAACACGCCGTAGATGGCACCCAGTACATACAAGCGCAGCGGCTGTTCTTCCATATAGGCCGTGCCTGCCCAAAGGGTCAACGGCGCCTGGATCGAGCCTTGGCTCTGCAGGCGCAGGTAGATCGTCTGCTGCTGGCCGGGCAGGAAATTGAGCTTGAACAGGTAGTTGGCCTGGCGCACTTCACGGCTGGAAAACGGTAACGCGCTGCCGGTGCGAGTGGTGAGCCGATAGCTGCCGGTGCCGTCGTTCTGGTACAGCTCGAGGCGATTGAGCGGTGGGTAAGCCAGTTCCACAAACCAGGTCCGCGGGGAGCGGGGGTCAACGGCGGTGTAATGCAGGTTGACCTTCAACCAGAACACCGAATGCGAATAACCGGCATTGAGGGTGGGTGTCTCATGGGGTTTGAATTGAGCGGCGTAGGCAGGGGAACTGACGTCGGCGATGGTGAGGGTGCCGGTCGGGTCTTCGAGCACTTGCATGACCCGGCCCAGTGGCAGGCTTCGGGTGCTCTGATTGAACTCGGCGGCGCCGGCCAGCAGCGGCAGCCCGCACAATAATAAAATCAGCAAATAGCGCATAGAGCCCCAGCGTGGCCTGTCCGGTTATGGCAAAAAGCTCCCCCGTTCCTTTTGAGAAGACGTACACCGGCGATACAGTAAGTTTGTTTGGATCCACTCTAGCATAGCCGGTAAAGGCCATTGGACACTATGGTAACTATTTTTCAGATGGCCCTAGGACGAGGCTTTCAGCGTATTTGCAGAGGATGTTCAGCCACCCCGAAAGCGTCACCCCAGGGCAGCATTCCCTTATCGCCGGACGGCCACGCAAAAAGCGTTTGGTGGTAAGCTCGCGCACCATGAATATCTACAGCTCTCGCCCCGTTGTTCTCTGTCTCTCCGGCCACGATCCCAGTGGTGGCGCCGGCTTGCAGGCCGATATCGAAGCCCTGATCGCCCAGGGCTGCCACGCCGCTGCGGCCGTCACCGCGCTGACCGTGCAAAACACTGTCAACGTCAGTGACTTTCGCGTGCTCGACCGCGAGTGGGTGCTGGCCCAGGCCAATGCGGTGCTCAGCGATTCAGAAGTCGCGGCGGTCAAGCTGGGCATGCTCGGCTCTACCGCGATGGTCGACACGGTGGTCGAACTGCTGCAGGCGCACCCGCACCTGCCGGTGGTGTGCGACCCGGTACTGCGCGCCGGCGGCGGTGGCAGCCTGGGCAAGGATGAAGTCGGTTATGCGATGCGCGAGCGGCTGCTGCCCCTGGCGCTGATCGCCACACCCAACTTGCCCGAAGCCCGCATCCTGGCCGAATTGCCTGACGGCAGCGCCGACGAATGCGCCGAGAAGCTGTTGCCCTACATCAAGCATCTGCTGATCACCGGCGGCCACGGCGACGAGCACGAAGTGCACAATCGCCTGTACAGCCGCGATGGCAGCCGCCATACCTACACGTGCCAGCGTTTACCCGGCAGTTATCACGGCTCGGGGTGCACGCTGGCCAGTGCGCTGACGGGGCGGCTCGCCCAGGGCGAAGGCCTGGTCAGCGCCGTGCAGTCGGCGCTCAACTACACCTGGCGCACCCTGCGCGATGCCGAACGACTCGGCCAGGGCCAGTTCGTACCGCGTCGGTTGCCACTGGATTTCTGCTCGTAGTTCACCTTTCATCACCACTTACCGCTCGTCACAGCAAGGGGCTTGCCCGATGAAACTACGTGGCCTTTACGCCATTACCGACAGCCAACTGTTGGCCGGCAAATTCCTCGCCTACGTCGAAGCGGCGTTGGACGGCGGCGTGACATTGCTGCAGTACCGCGACAAAAGCAGCGACGAAGCGCGCCGCCTGCGTGAAGCCGAGAAACTGCGGGAACTGTGCTCGCGCTACAAGACCCATTTGATCATCAACGATGACGCCGAACTGGCCGCGCGCCTGGGCGTGGGCGTGCACCTGGGCCAGACCGACGGCCCGCTGACCCCGGCGCGAGCGCTGCTCGGCTCCAAGGCGATCATCGGCGCAACGTGTCACAGCCAGATCGAGCTGGCCGAACAGGCCGCCCGGGAGGGCGCCAGTTATGTCGCCTTTGGCCGCTTCTTCAATTCCACCACCAAGCCCGGCGCACCGGCCGCCAGCCTTGAAATGCTGGCCGAGGCGCGCCAACGCCTGCACCTGCCGATCTGCGTGATCGGCGGCGTCACCCTGGAAAACGCCGAGCCGCTGGTGGCCCACGGCGCCGACCTGCTCGCCGTGGTGCACGGCCTGTTCGGCGCCGACAGCACCCAGGAAGTCACGCGCCGCGCCCGTGCGTTCAACGATCTTCTTAAATCTTCAGTGTAGAGAGCCCGATCATGTCCCGTTCCGAAACCCTGTTTGCCAATGCCCAGAAACACATCCCCGGCGGTGTGAACTCCCCCGTGCGTGCGTTCAAGAGCGTGGGCGGCACGCCGTTGTTCTTCAAGCATGCCGAAGGCGCCTATGTCACCGACGAAGATGACAAGCGCTACGTCGATTACGTCGGCTCCTGGGGCCCGATGATCCTCGGTCACAGCCACCCGGACGTGCTGGACGCCGTACGCCAGCAGCTGCAGCATGGTTTGTCCTACGGTGCTCCGACCGCGATGGAAACCGAGATGGCCGACCTGGTCTGCTCGATCGTGCCGTCGATGGAAATGGTGCGCATGGTCAGCTCCGGCACCGAAGCCACCATGAGCGCAATCCGTCTGGCCCGTGGCTTCACCGGTCGCGACAGCATCATCAAATTCGAAGGCTGCTACCACGGCCATTCCGACAGCCTGCTGGTAAAAGCCGGTTCCGGCGCGCTGACCCAGGGCGTACCGAGTTCGGCCGGCGTACCGGCGGCGTTCGCCAAACACACCCTGACCCTGCCATTCAACGACATCGCCGCGGTCGAGCAGATGCTCGGTGAAGTCGGCCAGGACGTGGCGTGCATCATCGTCGAGCCGGTCGCCGGCAACATGAACTGCGTACCACCGGCCCCAGGCTTCCTCGAAGGCCTGCGCGAGCAATGCGACAAGCACGGCGTGGTGCTGATTTTTGACGAAGTGATGACCGGCTTCCGTGTCGCCCTCGGTGGCGCCCAGGCCCATTACGGCGTTACACCGGACCTGAGCACCTTCGGCAAGATCATCGGTGGCGGCATGCCAGTGGGCTGCTTCGGCGGCAAGCGCGAGATCATGCAGCACATCGCCCCACTGGGCCCGGTCTACCAGGCCGGCACGCTGTCCGGTAACCCGCTGGCGATGGCCGCCGGCCTGACCACCCTGCGCCTGATCAGCCGCCCTGGCTTCCACGCCGAGCTGACCGACTACACCACCCGCCTGCTGGACGGCCTGCAAGTGCGGGCCGACGCTGCCGGCATCCCGTTTGTCACCACCCAGGCCGGCGGCATGTTTGGCCTGTACTTCAGCGGCGCCGACGACATCGTCACCTTCGATGACGTGATGGGCAGCGACGCCGACCTGTTCAAGCGCTTCTTCCACCTGATGCTCGAAGGCGGTGTGTACCTGGCGCCCAGTGCGTTTGAAGCCGGCTTCACCTCGATCGCCCACGGCGATGCCGAGTTGAAGCTGACCCTGGACGCTGCCGAGCGCGCCTTTGCGGCCCTGAAATAAGTGACGGCATCCTCTGACGTTTGCCCGTGCCAACGTCAGATTTGCTACCTTGCTTACAGACATTTCTCGCTTTTTTCGAGAATTGCCCTGCAATCCGGCAGATAACTTGCCCAAGCAGCAGAAAAACGAGTAAAGACTTTGTAAGCAGAGGCCTGCTTATTTCATAATGCGCGCTTATTGGACCCCGCGAGGGTCCGCGCGCCCCGTCAGAGGTAAGTCGATTCCCATGAAACGCACCGGCCGCACCCTGGTTCTGGGCTGCCTGTTGCTCCTTCAGCCGCTGCTGGCACATGCACAAGCAGGCGGCAACTCGTTGTTAATCCCAGCGATGGGTCGTTGCACCCTCAATACCCAGCCCGACACCCAGGCCGAAGCCCTGAGCGCGTGCCAGAAACAGGCTGATGAAGGGGATGCGCAAGCGCAATACGAGTTGGGCGAGTACTACCACGACAGCAAGAACCCGGCCGTCGACCTCAACAAAGCGTTGAGCTATTTCGAGAAGGCTTCGCTGCAGGGCCACGCCCAGGCGCAATTCCAGCTGGGCAACATGTTTTTCCGTGGCGAAGGTGTACCGGCCAATAACGTCCAGGCCTACATCGTGCTGAAAATGGCGGCGGTCAACGGCGCCGAAGACGCGCTGGACACCGCCGACGAAGTGGCCGAGCACATGCAGCGTGATGAACTGGAAGTAGCGACCCAGGTGCTGGGGCAGATTTTCCGCAATTACCTGCAGGAATTGCAGAGCGCCGATGGGCGTTCGCCCTTTTCACCCCTTCCCTGATTCAGCGTTGCCTTACTTCTCAGGCATTGGCATCGGAAACGGCATCACATTGCTGGTGCCCCGCGCCTCGCTGATCTTGGGCGTGCCCAGGCGCTCGACTTCGTCGATGCGCACAATCGAATGCATCGGCACGAAGCTGCGCACTACGCCTTCAAACTGCGCCTTGAGCTTTTCCTCGCCTGGATCGACGACCAGCTGCGTGCGCTCGCCAAAGACGAACTCTTCCACTTCCAGGAAGCCCCACAGATCACTCTGATAGATCTGCTTGGCGTACATTTCGAACACCTGGCCCTGGTTAAGGAAAATCACCTTGTAGATTGGAGCTTCACGTTTGGTCATGGGGGGCGGGCAGCACATCGGCGGATATAAATGAGGGCGCGAACTATAGCATGGCACCCGATGCACAGTGCTAGGAACCAATGGACATGCCCCCTATAATGCGCGGTTCTTTACCACCAGTTGACGATTCCCATGGCCAAGAAGCTTTACATCGAAACCCACGGTTGCCAGATGAACGAGTACGACAGCTCGCGCATGGTCGATCTGCTGGGTGAACATCAGGCCCTGGAAGTCACGGCTCGCGCCGAAGATGCCGACGTGATCCTGCTCAATACCTGCTCGATCCGCGAACGGGCCCAAGACCGGGTCTACTCGCAGCTGGGCCGCTGGCGCGAATTGAAACTGGCCAACCCGGACATGGTGATCGCCGTCGGCGGTTGCGTGGCCAGCCAGGAAGGCGCGGCCATTCGTGACCGCGCGCCCTATGTCGACGTGGTCTTCGGCCCGCAGACCCTGCACCGCCTGCCGGAAATGATCGATGCCGCACGCGCCACCAAACTGCCGCAAGTGGACGTGTCGTTCCCCGAAATCGAAAAATTCGACCATCTGCCCGAGCCGCGCATCGACGGGCCAAGCGCCTATGTGTCGGTAATGGAAGGCTGCAGCAAGTACTGCACCTTCTGTGTAGTGCCCTACACCCGTGGCGAAGAAGTCAGCCGGCCGTTTGACGACGTGCTGGCGGAAATCATCCATCTGGCCGAAAACGGCGTGCGTGAAGTGACCCTGCTGGGCCAGAACGTCAACGGCTACCGCGGCCAGACCCACGATGGGCGCCTGGCCGACCTGGCGGAGCTGATTCGCGTAGTCGCCGCCGTCGATGGCATCGAGCGCATCCGCTACACCACCTCGCACCCGCTGGAGTTCTCCGACAGCCTGATCCAGGCCCACGCCGACGTGCCGGAGCTGGTCAAACACCTGCATTTGCCGGTGCAGTCGGGCTCGGACCGCATCCTCTCGGCGATGAAGCGCAATCACACGGCCCTGGAGTACAAATCCAAGCTGCGCAAACTGCGCGCCGCCGTACCAGGCATCTGCATCAGTTCGGACTTTATCGTCGGTTTCCCTGGCGAGACCGAGAAGGACTTCCAGCAGACCATGAAGCTGATCGAGGACGTGGGTTTCGACTTTTCCTACTCGTTCGTCTACAGCCAACGACCCGGCACCCCAGCGGCCGACCTGCTGGACGAAACCCCGGAAGCGTTGAAAAAGGAGCGCTTGAATGCGCTGCAACATCGCCTGAATCAGCAGGGTTTCGAGATCAGCCGACAAATGGTCGGTTCGATCCAGCGCATCCTGGTAACCGATTACTCGAAGAAAGACCCCGGCGAATTGCAGGGCCGCACCGAGAACAATCGCATCGTCAACTTCCGCTGCGACAACCCGACCCTGATCGGCCAGTTTGCCGATGTGCACATCGATGCGGCGCAACCGCACTCGTTGCGTGGCTCGTTGATCCAGTAATTCCCCGGTCAACACATATCCAATGTGGG
Source organism: Pseudomonas sp. R4-34-07 (assembly GCF_003852375.1). NCBI lineage: Bacteria > Pseudomonadati > Pseudomonadota > Gammaproteobacteria > Pseudomonadales > Pseudomonadaceae > Pseudomonas > Pseudomonas sp. R4-34-07. The sequence continues at coordinate 5,164,710 of NZ_CP027760.1, forward strand.
AGGGGGCTTGCTCCCTCCCACACTGAGACCGTGCAACATTCCGATGACGTAAGTGCTTTCGCACACCGGCGCGTGGCGTTATTCTCTCTTTCACCTCAACAGCCAAAGGGCGGCTAAAAGCGACCTTGAACGCACCTACAGTAGAACCCCATCGTTTTCTCCTCGAGCCGTTTGAGGCTCGCCGTTTCGCCAACCTGTGCGGACAGTTCGACGAGCATCTGCGGCTGATCGAACAACGCCTGAGCATCGAGATCCGCAACCGCGGCAATCAATTCGAGCTCATTGGTGAACCTCAACACACCACGTCTGCGGAAAACCTGCTGCGCCGTCTCTACCGCGAAACCAAGGGCAGTGAGCTGTCGCCGGAAACGGTGCACCTGTACCTGCAGGAATCCGCCGTGGACGACCTGGCCAACAATCCGGTGGCCGAAGCCAGCGTGGCCCTGCGTACCAAAAAAGGCATGATTCGCCCACGCGGCTTGAATCAGCAGAAGTACGTCAAGGAAATCCTCGGTAACGATATCAACTTCGGCATCGGCCCGGCCGGTACCGGCAAGACTTACCTGGCCGTGGCCTGTGCGGTGGATGCCCTGGAGCGCGAACAGGTTCGCCGCATCCTGCTGGTGCGCCCGGCCGTTGAGGCGGGCGAAAAGCTCGGCTTCCTGCCCGGCGACCTGGCCCAGAAGATCGACCCGTACCTGCGCCCGCTCTACGACGCGCTCTACGAAATGCTTGGCTTTGAATACGTGGCCAAGCTGATCGAGCGCCAGGTGATCGAAATCGCGCCGCTGGCCTACATGCGCGGTCGCACCTTGAACAACAGCTTCATCATTCTCGACGAGAGCCAGAACACCACGGTCGAGCAGATGAAGATGTTCCTCACCCGTATCGGTTTCGGCTCCACGGCCGTGATCACCGGCGACATCACCCAGGTCGACCTGCCCAAGGGTACCAAGTCGGGCCTGGGCCAGGTGATCGAAGTGCTCAAGGACGTGCCAGGTATCAGCTTTACGCATTTCATGCCCAAGGACGTGGTGCGCCACCCGCTGGTGCAGCGCATTGTCGAGGCCTACGAGCGCTTCGAACACCGCGACGACGGCCTGTCCAAGGACGTGCGCCGCGATGCTTGAGCTTGACCTGCAACTGGCCACCGAAGCGGCCGCGCCCAGCGAAGCACAGTTCCGTCAGTGGTGTGAGCTGGCCCTGCGCCAGCGCACCGCCGATTCGGAGCTGACCATCCGTCTGGTGGACGAGCCCGAAGGCCGTGAGCTGAATCACACCTGGCGCCAGAAAGACTACGCGACCAACGTGCTGTCTTTCCCCGCCGATGTGCCGGACGAGTTTCTGGATATCCCGCTGCTGGGCGACCTGGTGATTTGTGTCGCGGTGGTCGAGCGCGAAGCGCGGGAGCAGGAAAAGGAACTTGAGGCCCACTGGGCCCATCTAGTCATCCACGGCTGTCTGCATCTCTTGGGTTACGACCATATAGACGATGACGAAGCCCTGGAAATGGAAGCACTGGAACGAACGTTGCTTGCAGAACTGGGCTATCGCGACCCGTATGCCGACGACGAAAACCAATCGACACTCAACTGAAACAATCAAGGATTTAGAGTAATCGCTATGAGCGAAGACCGATCGAGCAACGGGCAAAAGTCCTGGCTGGGTAAACTGACCCAGGCTTTTGCCCACGAGCCGAAAAACCGCCAGGAGCTGCTGGAGCTGCTGCGCGAGGCCCATCAGAACAAGTTGCTGGACAGCGAAGCGCTGGCCATCGTCGAAGGCGCCATCCAGGTGGCTGACCTGCAAGTGCGCGACATCATGGTGCCGCGCTCGCAGATGATCAGCATCAGGGCGACCCAGACCCCGCGCGAATTCCTCCCGGCCGTGATCGACTCGGCGCACTCGCGCTACCCGGTGATCGGTGAAAGCCATGACGACGTCATGGGCGTCCTGTTGGCCAAGGACCTGTTGCCGCTGATCCTCAAGGAGAACGGCGACAACTTCAACATCAAGGACCTGCTGCGCCCGGCTACCTTCGTGCCTGAGTCCAAACGCCTGAATGTGCTGCTGCGCGAATTTCGCGCCAACCACAATCACATGGCCATCGTGATCGACGAATACGGTGGCGTGGCGGGCCTTGTGACCATCGAGGACGTGCTGGAGCAGATCGTCGGCGACATCGAAGACGAGCACGACGTTGAAGAAGACAGCTACATCAAGCCACTGCCCAGCGGTGACTTCCTGATCAAGGCATTGACGCCCATCGAGAACTTCAACGAGTTCTTCGACAGCGAATTCTCCGACGATGAATTCGACACCGTCGGCGGCCTGGTGATGAGTGCGTTCGGGCACCTGCCCAAGCGTAACGAAACCACCGAGATCGGCGCCTATCGCTTCCGCATCCTGAATGCCGACAGCCGCCGGATCCACTTGATCCGTTTGACTCCTATTGCCCGTTAAGGACTGAAATGCGCCGTCTGATCGCACCCGGCTGGCCCGGTAATCTGCTGGCCGTGGTGGCCGGCGCCATCACCACCCTGGCGCTGGCGCCGTTTGATATCTGGCCGCTGGCGCTGGTGGCGGTCGGTGTGTTCTATATCGGCCTGCGCGAGCTGACACCCCGCCAGGCCCTGGGGCGCGGCTGGTGTTTCGGTTTCGGCCTGTTTGGCGCCGGCACCAGTTGGATCTACTACAGCATCCACCACTTCGGCGGCGCTTCGGTGCTGCTGGCGGGTTTCCTGATGCTGCTGTTCACCGCCGCCATCGCCTGGTTCTTCGCCCTGCCCGCCTGGCTGTGGGCACGCTGGCTGCGCCGCAATGAAGCGCCCCTGGCCGATGCGCTGACCTTCGCGGCGTTGTGGGTCGGCCAGGAAGCCTTTCGTGGCTGGTTCCTCACCGGTTTTCCGTGGTTGTACTCCGGCTACAGTCAACTCGACGGCCCGCTGACCGGCCTCGCGCCCTTGGGCGGGATGTGGCTGATTTCGTTCGCCCTGGCGCTGACGGCAGCCCTTTTGTGCAACCTGCCGCGCCTGTTGGCGAGCAAGCGCAACAGCTTCATCGCCGCCGGCCTGGTGCTGCTCGTTGCGCCATGGGCCATTGGCCTGGCGCTCAAGCACCATGCCTGGACCTCGCCCTCCGGCCCGCCTTTGAGCGTGGCCGCCATCCAGGGCAACGTCGAACAAAGCATGAAGTGGGACCCCGAGCAGCTCAATGCGCAGCTGGCGCTGTACCGCGACATGAGTTTGAGCTCCAGGCGCGTTGACCTGCTGGTATGGCCGGAAACCGCCGTTCCGGTGCTCAAGGAGTCGGTCGAAGGCTACCTGGGCATGATGGGCAAGTTCGCCGCCGAGCGTAATACCGCGCTGATCACCGGGGTACCGATTCGCCAGGAAGTACGCCATGAGAAGCGCTACTTCAATGGCATCACCGTGGTCGGCGAAGGTGATGGCACCTACCTCAAGCAAAAGCTGGTGCCCTTTGGTGAATACGTGCCGTTGCAGGACATGTTGCGCGGGTTGATCGCCTTCTTCGACCTGCCCATGTCGGACTTCGCCCGCGGCCCTTCCGACCAGGCGATGCTTCAGGCCAAGGGTTATCAGATTGCGCCGTTCATCTGCTATGAAGTGGTGTACCCGGAGTTTGCCGCCGGCCTGTCGGCCCAGAGCGACCTGCTGCTGACCATCAGCAATGACACCTGGTTCGGCCGCTCCATCGGCCCGCTGCAGCACCTGCAGATGGCGCAGATGCGCGCGCTGGAAGCCGGCCGCTGGATGATCCGCGCCACCAACAACGGCGTGACCGGCCTGATCAACCCGTTTGGGCAGATCACCGCACAGATCCCGCAATTCGAGCGCGGCATTCTTTACGGTGAAGTGGTGCCAATGCACAACCTCACGCCGTACCTGCAATGGCGGTCGTGGCCGTTGATCATTGTGTGCGTGCTGTTGTTCGGCTGGGCGCTGCTGGCGGGTCGAATGGCCAAAACCGTCTGACAGCCGACACATAACCAATGTGGGAGGGGGCTTGCTCCCGATAGCAGTGTGTCAGTCAGTACATTTGATACTGATACACCGCAATCGGGAGCAAGCCCCCTCCCACACTGGGCCTGCGGTGCTACTTGTAGAACAACCGATACCCCACCTGCCCCACCGCCTCATTGATCAACTGCCCGCTCTGCCATACCGCCTTGACCTCCGGCATCCAGCCGCCCAGTGGACGCGCGTTATCCACGCCCAGGAACCCCACTGGCGCGGGTACCACGGTAAAGCCGGCCTTTTCGAAGCTCCACACCGAACGCGGCATGTGCCAGGCTTGAGTCACTACCACCACGCGCTTGATGCCTTGAGGCAACAGGATCTCGGCGCTCATCTGGGCGTTTTCCCAAGTGGTGCGGCTACGCTCTTCTTTCCAACGCACCGTCACGCCGAAGTCATCCTGCATCGACACCGCCATCAACTGCGCCTCGCTGGGCGGCGTGCCGTAATGCAGGCCACCGGTGGTCAGCACCGGCAACCCGGACGCCTTGGCCAGCCGCGCCGCATAACGCTCACGCTCCAGGCCGATGCCGGTGGGTTGGTCAGTGCCCCAGGCAATGTCGCCGCGCTCGCGCCCGGAACCCAACACCACGATCGCATCGGCGCGCTGGGCCAGGTTTGCCCAGTCTTCACGGGCCAAAGGCGGCGCCGTCTCCAAGGCGTGCGCGCCCCACTGCACCATTACCGGCAGGCTGATCAGCCACATCCCGCCCAATCCCAAGGCAAAGCAACACCCCGCCAGGCGCGGTCGACTGCGACGAAACCACCAGGCAAGCGCCAGCAACAGCAAGAAAATACCGGGCGGCAGCAACAATTGTTTGATGAAATAACGAAAAGGCATCGGGCATCTCCAAAGATGCCCGAAGCCTAGATGCAACGGGGTTCGGCAACAATCCTTACCAGCACATTTTGTAAAGTGGCGGATAACGCGGGTTACTTACACCGTACGGATCGGAAACGTTCCGGGCCGCAGCCGGCCGGCAGGTCCTTCAGCCAGATTACCTTGGCCGAACGGGAAGGCGCCTGGAGTGGCGGGGAGGCCTGCCCATCAGAGGCGCGTTGGTGGTGCAACGCCAGATAGTTCTCGATCAGTTCAAGCTCTGCCTGGCTCAAGCCTTGCAACTCCAGCTCCAGAGGCCGTTCACCACGCAATCGGCCTGCGGTTCTTGCGGCATCCAATGCCCGACCCAAACGGTCGATCAATCCTTCATATAATTGCGGTTTCGTTAAAGTTCGCTGCGATTCAGCCATCCCCTCACCTCATTGAAGAAATACATGCTCCCCAATAAACAGCGTAGCCCCCGTGGCTGCGCCTGCCCGATGCCGCGACAGACGGCCCTGCCTGCGCAATCAGGGTTTCCCTCGATAGAGTGGGGTCATGTATGCTACGGCGCTTCCTGTAACTCCACTTCCCGCAGGGTTTGGGCACGGACGCGCCGCTTTCTGGTGTCGAACAACCCCGACCATGCACCGAAGAGGAATAGGCCACCCTTATTCAGTTCAAAAGTAGCCATGCACGAACAATATCAGCCCCGTGAAATAGAAAATGCCGCACAAACCTTCTGGGACGAGCAAAAGTCCTTTGAAGTCAGCGAACAGCCAGGCAAGGAGACTTTCTATTGCCTATCGATGTTCCCTTACCCCAGCGGCAAACTACACATGGGGCACGTGCGTAACTACACCATCGGCGACGTGATTTCCCGCTACCAGCGCATGCTCGGCAAGAACGTCCTGCAACCCATGGGTTGGGACGCTTTCGGCATGCCGGCGGAAAACGCCGCGATGAAAAACAACGTAGCCCCCGCCAAGTGGACCTACGAAAACATCGCCTACATGAAGACCCAGCTGCGCAGCCTGGGCCTGGCGGTGGACTGGTCCCGCGAAGTGACCACCTGCAAGCCGGACTACTATCGCTGGGAACAATGGCTGTTCACGCGCCTGTTCGAAAAAGGCGTGATCTACAAAAAGAGCGGCACCGTGAACTGGGACCCGGTCGACCAGACCGTACTGGCCAACGAGCAGGTGATCGATGGTCGCGGCTGGCGTTCCGGCGCGCTGATCGAAAAGCGCGAAATCCCGATGTACTACTTCAAGATCACCGCCTATGCGGATGAACTCTTGTCGAGCCTCGACGACTTGCCGGGCTGGCCCGAGCAGGTCAAGACCATGCAGCGCAACTGGATCGGCAAATCCAAGGGCATGGAAGTGCAGTTCCCGTACAACGTCGACTCGATCGGCGAAGCCGGCGCACTCAAGGTGTTCACCACCCGCCCCGACACCCTGATGGGCGCAACTTACGTCGCCGTGGCCGCTGAACACCCGCTGGCCACCCAGGCCGCACAGAACAACCCTGAGCTGCAGGCGTTCATCGCCGAATGCAAAGGTGGCAGCGTGGCTGAAGCCGATGTCGCGACCCAGGAGAAGAAAGGCCTGCCGACCGGGCTGTTCGTCGAGCACCCGCTGACTGGCGAGAAGCTGCCGGTCTGGGTCGCCAACTACGTGCTGATGCACTACGGCGACGGCGCCGTCATGGCGGTGCCGGCTCACGACGAGCGCGATTTCGAATTCGCCACCAAATACAACCTGCCGATCAAGTCCGTGGTGCGCACCAGCGCGGGCGAGACCAACCCGGCCCCGTGGCAAGACGCCTACGGCGAGCACGGCACCCTGATCAACTCCGGCGAATTTGACGGCCTGGACTTCCAGGGCGCGTTCGATGCGATCGAAGTCGCGCTGATCAAGAAAAACCTCGGCGCCTCGCGCACCCAGTTCCGCCTGCGCGACTGGGGCATCAGCCGCCAGCGCTACTGGGGCTGCCCGATCCCGATCATCCACTGCGAAAGCTGCGGTGACGTGCCGGTCCCGGAAGACCAGTTGCCGGTCGTCCTGCCCGAAGACGTCGTCCCGGACGGCGCCGGTTCGCCTCTGGCACGCATGCCGCAGTTCTACGAATGCAGCTGCCCAAAATGCGGCGCGCCGGCCAAGCGTGAAACCGACACCATGGACACCTTCGTCGAGTCCTCGTGGTATTACGCCCGTTACGCTTCGCCGCACTATGAAGGTGGCTTGGTCGAGAAATCCGCAGCCGACCATTGGTTGCCGGTGGACCAGTACATCGGTGGCATCGAACACGCCATCCTGCACCTGCTGTACGCTCGCTTCTTCCACAAGCTGATGCGTGACGAAGGCCTGGTCAGCTCCGACGAGCCGTTCAAGAACCTGCTGACCCAGGGCATGGTAATCGCCGAGACCTACTATCGCCGCGAAGCCAATGGCGCCTACACCTGGTTCAACCCGGCGGACGTCGAGCTCGAGCGTGACAACAAAGCCAAGGTCATCAGCGCCAAGCTCAAGTCCGACGGCCTGCCGGTGGAAATCGGCGGCACCGAGAAGATGGCCAAGTCGAAGAACAACGGCGTCGACCCACAATCGATGATCGATCAGTTCGGCGCCGACACCTGCCGCCTGTTCATGATGTTCGCCTCGCCGCCCGACATGAGCGCCGAATGGTCCGATTCCGGCGTCGAAGGCTCGCACCGCTTCCTCAAGCGCGTCTGGCGCCTGGCCCATGCCCACGTCAGCCAGGGCTTGCCGGGCAAGCTGGATGTCGCCGCCCTGAACGATGAGCAGAAGGCCATTCGCCGCAGCACCCACCTGGCTATCCGCCAGGCCAGCCAGGACGTAGGGCAGAACCACAAGTTCAACACCGCCATCGCCCAGGTGATGACGCTGATGAACGTGCTGGAAAAAGCCCCGCAGGCCACGGAACAGGATCGCGCATTGATCCACGAGGGCCTGGAAACGGTTACCCTGCTGCTGGCGCCGATCACCCCACATATCAGCCACGAGTTGTGGAACCGCCTGGGCCACAGCGGTGCCGTCATCGACGCCCGCTGGCCGGTGCAGGATGACAGCGCGCTGGTACAGGACACGCTGCAACTGGTGATTCAGGTCAACGGCAAACTGCGCGGCCAGATCGACATGCCGGCCAGCGCCAGTCGTGAAGAAGTCGAAGCGGCTGCACGCTGCAACGAGAACGTGCTGCGCTTTACCGAAGGCCTGACGATCCGCAAAGTGATCGTAGTGCCCGGAAAACTGGTCAATATCGTCGCCAGCTAAATCGGATCGGGCGCAGGGCTTGAGCCCTGTGCCGAACTAAACCTTCAGGGCCTCGATACGGCCCGCCTGGTTTCAAGGGGAGCAACAAACATGATCAAACGCAATCTGCTGGTAATGGGCCTGGCCGTTCTGTTGAGCGCGTGCGGCTTCCAGCTGCGCGGCACCGGCACCAACGAATTGTCGCTCAAGGAACTCGACGTCAGCGCACGCAATGCCTACGGCGAGACCGTGATTCAGCTGCGCCAGGCCCTGGAAAACAGCGGTGTGCGCGTCTATACCGGCGCCACCTACAAACTGGACCTGGTCGATGAGCGCGAAACCCAGCGCAACATCAGCTACGCCAGTGCGGGCCGCGCGTCGGATGTCGAGTTGACCACCACCGTCAACTTTGAAGTACAAGGCCGCGATCACTTGCCACTGATGGGTGACAAGGTTCAGGTGCAGAAAGTCGTGAGCCACGACGGCAACAACCTGGTGGGCTCAGACTCCGAGACCCTTCAGGTGCGCAAGGAAATGCGTCGTGAGCTGGTCCAGCGCATGATGACTCGCCTGCAACTGCTGACCCCGGAAAAACTCGCGGAGCTGCAGCAAATCGCCGACAACAAGGCCAAGGCTGACGCCGATGCCCTGAAAGCCGCGCAAGAGTATGAAGACAACACGCCGAAACAGTCGCCTGTTGAAGTCCCTGTCGAGTAAGCCAAACGGGGCGCTCATGGCGCCCCGTTCACCCTGCCTATGAAACTCGCCCCAGCCCAACTCGCCAAACACCTGCAAGGTGGCCTCGCACCTGTCTATATTGTCAGCGGCGATGACCCGTTGCTGTGCCAGGAAGCGGCCGACGCCATTCGCACGGCGGCGCGCCAGCAAGGTTTCGATGAACGCCAGGTGTTCAGCGCCGATGCCAGTTTCGACTGGGGCACGCTGCTGCAGGCAGGCGCGAGCATGTCGCTGTTTGCCGAAAAACGCCTGCTGGAACTGCGCCTGCCCTCGGGCAAGCCGGGCGATAAGGGCGCGGCGGCGTTGATGGAATATTGCGCGCGCCCTGCTGAAGACACGGTGCTGCTGGTCAGCCTGCCCAAGCTCGACGGCAGTGCGCAGAAAACCAAATGGGGCAAGGCGCTGGTGGAAGGCCCGCAGACCCAGTTCATCCAGATCTGGCCGGTGGACAGCAGCCAGCTGCCGCAATGGATCCGCCAACGCCTGTCACAGTCCGGCCTGTCGGCCACGCAAGACGCCGTCGAGCTGATCGCCGCCAGGGTCGAGGGCAACCTGCTGGCCGCCGCCCAGGAGATCGAAAAGCTCAAGCTGATGGCGGAAGATGGGCAGATTACCGTCGAAACCGTGCAAGGCGCGGTGGCTGACAGTGCGCGGTTCGATGTCTTCGGGCTGGTGGACGCGATCCTCAACGGTGAACCGGCCCACGCCCTGCGCATGCTCGAAGGGCTGCGCGGCGAGGGTGTGGAACCGCCGGTGATTCTCTGGGCCCTGGCCCGGGAACTGCGGGTGCTGGCTAACATCGCTTTGCAATACAGCCAGGGCACACCCCTGGACAAATGCTTCAGCCAAGCCCGACCGCCTGTGTGGGACAAGCGCAAACCCCTGATGAGCAAGGCCCTGCAACGGCACTCGGCGCAACGCTGGGCGCAACTGTTGCTGGAAGCGCAGCGCATCGATGCACAGATCAAAGGCCAGGCGGCCGGCTCGCCGTGGATGAGCCTGAGCCGTTTGTCACTGTTGATGGCCGGCCAGCGCTTGGCGTTGCCTGCCGAGTAACCCATCTATCAGCAACACCGCGGAACAATGTGGGAGGGGGCTTGCCCCCGATAGCGATGTAACAGTCGATAAATCTGGTGACTGACACTCCGCCGTCGGGAGCAAGCCCCCTCCCACATTTTGTTTGTGTTTACAATTCTCAGGCTTTACAGCGCCGCAATATAGGCAGATTATTTTCGCCGCTCCACCCACCCGAACGAGAGAAAGATCATGAGCAAAAAGCCATCCAAGCATGGCCCGAACAAGGCCAAATCCATCATCGCCCAGCCACTGTTCCGCAGCCGTCAGGAACGCGCCGGCAAGGGCAAAGGCAGCTACCGCCGCGAAGCCTTCCAGTCTAATAGCTGGGAGGCTTCTTACTTTCTGGCTGCCTGAAGGCAAGCGCCCCTCTGGCATGATAAGGTCTGCACTGGATTTGTAACCCCCTGGACCTGTGCATGCCCTCTAGTCTTTCCCGTCGTTGGCACCTTCGCCAATTGATCGCTGCCTCCAGCCTCATTCTGCTTGTCGCCTGCGCGGAAAAACCCACCGCCGCGGATGCTCAACCCCTGCCCACGGTCAAGACCGTACCGGCCGTCGCGCCTGCCGTCGTTGCGCCGTTGGCGGTAGACAACCTGAACATCCAACCGACCCAGACCTTCGCCGAATGGCAGGCCGGTTTCCGTGCGCAGGCCCTGCAAGCCGGAATCACCGCCGACGTCTTCGATAATGCCTTCGCCGGCGTCAGCCCGGACATGGCGGTGATTCGCGCCGACCGCAGCCAGCCGGAGTTTTCCCGCCCGGTGTGGGAATACCTCGACGGCGCGCTGTCGCCGCTGCGCGTGCGTAATGGCCAGGCCTTGCTGGTCAAGTACGCCGATATCCTGCAGCGCATCGAAGAGCGGTATGGCGTCGATCGCCAGGCACTGGTCTCGGTGTGGGGCATGGAAAGCAACTTCGGCCAGTTCCAGGGCAATAACTCGGTGATTCGCTCCCTCGCGACCCTGGCTTATGAGGGCCGTCGCCCGGCGTTCGCACAGGCGCAACTGCTGGCGGCGCTGCAGATCATCCAGCACGGCGATATTGCGGCCGACCAGATGAAAGGTTCCTGGGCCGGCGCAATGGGCCAGACCCAATTTATCCCCACCACCTACAACACCCATGCCGTGGATTTCGACGGCGACGGCCGCCGCGATATCTGGAACAGCCCCGGTGACGCCCTCGCGTCCACTGCCCATTACCTGCAAAGCTCCGGCTGGCAAAAAGGCCAGCCGTGGGGCGTTGAGGTGCAGCCACTGCCAACGGGCTTCGACTACTCCCTGGCCGATGGTGGCATCCGCAAGCCCGTCGCCGAATGGCTGCAACTGGGCATCCAGCTGCCGCCTGGCGCAAGCCTGCCAGCCAATGTCGACCAACTGTCCGCCGCCCTGCTGTTGCCGGCCGGCTACCGTGGCCCGGCGTTCCTGGTACTGGATAACTTCCGTGCGATCCTGAAATACAACAACTCGTCGTCCTATGCGCTGGCCGTTGGCCTGCTGTCGGAGCGATTTGGCGGCGGTGGCGTGATTCGCGGGAGCTGGCCGAAGGATGAGCTACCGCTGAGCCGCTCGCAACGCATCGACCTGCAGACGGCGCTCAGCGCCAAGGGCTACGACGCGGGCAATGCCGACGGGATCATTGGCGCCAACACACGCAAGGCGATTCGAGCGGCGCAGCAAGCGCTGGGCTGGCCGGCGGATGGGTATCCGACGGTGAAGCTGCTGGAGTCACTGCAGGGCCGATAGATTGGTTTATGGCGACTATCGCCATCGGGGGCAAGCCCCCTCCCACATTTGACCGCATTCCAAAGGGTGTACAGGTCCAATTGTGGGAGGGGGCTTGCCCCCGATGCGGTTTAGCAGGCGCCGAAAACTCAGCGGCTAAACACGACATCCTGCTCCAACACCACCCGCTGCTCCCCCGCATCCAAACGCACCAAAGCCCCCATCGGCAACGTCAGATTCGGATCGCAATGCCCACTGCGCCAGCCGGACAGCACCGGAACGCACAGCGGTTCGAAGGTCTGTTGCAACAATCGCTCAAGCCCCACCTGATCCACACCGGCCACATCCCCCACCAACACCCCCGCGACCTGGTCGAGTTTGCCTGCCAGGCGCAGGTGCGTCAGCAAGCGGTCGATGCGATAGAGCGGCTCGTTGATGTCCTCGATAAACAGAATGATGCCTTCAGCGTCAATGTCGTAGGCGGTACCCATCACCGCCGCGATCATCGACAAGTTACCGCCCAACAAGCGCCCGCAGGCGATGCCAGGTTCAATGGTGGTCAACGGGTAGGCCGCCGGGTGCGTCAACAAGCTGCCGGCGCCGAGCTGGCCACGCAGCAGGCTGAACAGCGATGACTCGGTGGGGGGTTGCTTGCCACCGAGCAGGTCTGCATTGAGCATCGGCCCGTGGAAAGTGACGAAGCCGGCGTAGCGGTTGATCGCGAGGTGCAAGGCGGTGATATCGCTGTAACCCACGAACGGTTTGGGGTTGGCACGCAACAGGTCGAAGTCCAGCGCGTCGAGCAGGCGTGGCGTGCCGTAGCCGCCGCGCAGGCAGAAAATCGCGTCGATTTCGGGGTCGGCGAAGGCAGCATGCAGGTCGTTGAGACGCACTTGATCACTGCCGGCCAAGTAGCCGTCGCGCTCATACACACCCGGGAAAATGCGCAGTTCGTAGCCACGGGCGCGCATCCATTGCCCGGCTTTTTCAACGTCCAGCGCGGCAGGGCCGGCGGGAGCGATCAGGCCGATGGTGCCTTCGGGGCGCAGAGCGGGTACGGCGCTAGTCATGCACAATTCTCCTTAATATGACGCATAACGAAATGTGGGAGGGGGCTTGCTCCCGATGGCGATGTATCAGTCACTCGTGTATTGACTGTCACACCGCAATCGGGGGCAAGCCCCCTCCCACATTGGACCTGCGGCGTTACATAGCTCGGTGTTACGACACCAGGCTCGCCTTGACCAGCTTGGCCTGCTCGTCGGCGTGGTACGAAGAGCGTACCAACGGGCCCGAGGCCACGTTTTTGAAGCCCATCTTGTACCCTTCCTCGGCGAACCAGGCGAAGGTATCCGGGTGCACGAAACGCTGCACCGGCAAGTGGCTACGGGACGGTTGCAGGTACTGGCCCAGGGTCAGCATATCGATGTCGTGCTCGCGCATGCGCTTCATGACTTCGATGACTTCTTCGTCGGTTTCGCCCAGGCCCAGCATCAAGCCGGATTTGGTCGGAATGTGCGGCATCATCTGCTTGAACTTCTGCAGCAGGGTGAGCGACCACTGGTAATCCGAACCCGGACGCGCGGCCTTGTACAGGCGCGGAACGGTTTCCAGGTTGTGGTTGAACACATCCGGCGGCTCGGCGGCGGTGATTTGCAGCGCCACATCCATGCGGCCACGGTAGTCGGGCACCAGGGTTTCAAGCATGACGTTTGGCGACAGTTTGCGGATTTCGCGGATGCAATCGGCAAAGTGCTGGGCACCGCCGTCGCGCAAGTCGTCACGGTCGACCGAGGTGATCACCACATATTTGAGTTTCAAGTCGGCGATGGCGATAGCCAGGCTTTCCGGCTCGTTGACGTCCAGGGGTTTCGGACGGCCGTGGCCCACGTCGCAGAACGGGCAACGACGGGTGCAGATGTCACCCATGATCATGAAGGTGGCGGTGCCGCCGGAGAAGCATTCGCCCAGGTTCGGGCAGGACGCCTCTTCGCACACGCTGTGCAACTTGTGTTTGCGCAGCAGGGCCTTGATACGGTCGACTTCCGGCGAGACCGGGATGCGCACGCGAATCCAGTCAGGCTTTTTCGGCAGTTCGGTGGTCGGGATGATCTTGACCGGGATGCGTGCAACCTTCTCGGCGCCGCGCAGCTTGACGCCGGCTTCCACCTTGGCACGCGGGGCCGGGGCTGGACGCTCGGTAACGTCCAGTGTCGGGATCATGGTTTGCACAACATCAGTAGTCATATCAATCGATTCCGCCCGTCAGGGTCGTCTGCTCAGCATAGTCGAGGTGTTTGACGAGCTGCGCGCGCAGCCGGGCACTTACCTCGGCAAATTCTATGGGTGTTGCATGGTCGCTCAACTGGGTCATCGCCAGCCCGGCGTAGCCGCACGGGTTGATGCGCCGGAACGGGGCCAGGTCCATGTCCACATTCAGGGCCAGGCCATGAAAGGAACACCCGTGACGAATGCGCAATCCCAGGGAAGCGATTTTCGCGCCATCCACATACACACCCGGTGCATCAGGCTTGGCCGCAGCGGTCACGCCGTAACTGGCCAACAGCTCGATCAGGCAAGCTTCCATGCGGCTTACCAGGTCACGCACGCCAAACCCCAGCTTGCGCACATCCAGCAACAGATAGGCGACCAGTTGGCCAGGCCCATGGTAAGTCACTTGACCCCCTCGGTCGACCTGCACCACCGGAATATCACCCGGAAGCAGCAGGTGCTCGGCCTTGCCGGCCTGGCCCTGGGTAAATACCGGCGGGTGTTCGACCAGCCAGATTTCATCCGCAGCCGAGCTGCCGCGCTCGTTGGTGAAGCGTTGCATGGCGTGCCAGACCGGCTCGTAGGCCATCCGGCCGAGCTCGCGAAAGCCCAGGACCTGTGGCATCACAACACCATGTGCACGAAGCCGGTGGCCCGCAGTTCGCTGTTGATGTCGTAGAGCTGGTCTTGACCGATTGCAACGATGTGCAATTGGATCGTGGTGTATTTGCCTGTGGAGCTGGATCGTTCGTCCACACGCTGATCATTGATCGTCGCGTGCTTGCGCACAATCTCGAGGATCAAGTCTTTGCGGCCTACGCCGGTATCGCTGATTATCTTGATGGGGTAGTCCACCACCGGGAATTCGATCTTTGGCGCCTTTACTTCGGTATCGGTCATGGCGTAACGGCCTCGTAAGCGGTAAGCCGTGGCGACGGCAAAGCCCCGCGTCGGATCAACGCGGGGCTTTGCAGGTGCACACAATCAGTTGAACAAGCCGTAGAAGAATAGACGGATGCTATCCCACACGCGGCGGAAGATACCACCTTCGTCGACGGCATCCAGTGCGATCAGGTCGGCGCTGTGCACCACCTTGTCGTCCAGTTTGACTTCGACTTTACCGATCACGTCGCCCTTGGCGATTGGGGCAACCAATTGGGGGTTCATGGTCATGCTGGCAGCGAGCTTTTTCAGCTGGCCTTTAGGCATGGTCAAGGTCAGGTCATCAGCCAGGCCGGCCTTGACCTGGGAGGTTGCGCCCTTCCATACCGGCGCGGTCGCCAGCTCCGTACCCTTCTGGTAGAAGGTCTGGGTTTCGAAGAAGCGGAAGCCGTAGGTCAGCAGCTTTTGCGTCTCGGCCGCACGGGCCTGCTCGCTGTTGGTGCCGAATACCACGGCGATCAGGCGCTGGCCATCACGTACAGCGGACGACACCATGCAGTAGCCGGCTTCGTCGGTGTGGCCGGTTTTCAGGCCATCGACGGTCTTGTCGCGCCACAGCAACAGGTTGCGGTTAGGCTGCTTGATGTTGTTCCAGAAGAACTCTTTCTGGGAGTAGATGGCGTAGTGCACCGGGTCGACACGGATGATCGCGCGGGCCAGGATCGCCATGTCGTGAGCCGACGAATAATGCTCAGGATTCGGCAGGCCGGTCGGGTTCATGAAGTGGCTGTTGGTCATGCCCAGGTCGCCGGCCGTCTTGTTCATCATGTCGGCGAATGCGTCTTCGCTGCCGGCGATGTGCTCGGCCAAGGCGACGCTGGCGTCGTTACCGGACTGGATGATGATGCCGTGCAGCAGGTCGCTGACGGTGACTTGCGAGCCGACCTTGATGAACATCCGCGAACCACCGGTACGCCAGGCGTTTTCGCTGACGGTCACCGGGTCGTTTTCGCCGATCTGGCCGCGACGGATTTCCAGGGTCGCGATGTAGGCGGTCATCAGCTTGGTCAGGCTGGCAGGCGGCAGGCGCATGTCACCGCCGTTTTCGACCAGCACGTTGCCACTGGCGGCATCCATGAGGACCCAGGCCTTGGCGGCCAGTTGCGGGGAAGCCGGCACCATCTCAACCGCCCAGGCGGCCGGGGTGATGATCAGCGAGATAAGCAGGCACGTACGTTTGGCTAAGGTGGTGATGTTCATCCGTCTCTCGAAATTGCTTATGGAAACTTGCCCTCGCGGGCAAAACTATTCAGACAGCCCGCTTCCAGACTGTCACGTGTTCGGTTGCCCGCTCACCCCTTGCCCCTGGGTTTTTATTGTTCAACGAGCCAACAACCAGGGCCCAGGCATGCGCCTGAACCTGCAGTCCTTTATTGCCTTATTCCGCGGTCACTACGCTGGGTTGCCCCAGGTTCGCCAGGCGTACGCTGTTCTGCACTTGCGCCACCTCGCTCGGCGAGCCGATCGGCCCCATGCGCACACGGTGCAGGGTTTGCTGGTTACGCACGATGGAGCTGATGAACACTGGCGCGCTGACCATGCCGCTGAGCTTGGACCTTAACAGTTCTGCCGCATCCGGGTTGGCGAAAGCGCCCACCTGCAGGTACTGCCCGCCCACGGTGGAGGCACCGGGCGCGGCACGGGGCACGACGACCGTATCCGGCGCATGCTGCGCGGGCGGCGGCGTCCATTGTTCGATCTTGCCGGTCGATGCGGTCACTTGTGGTTGCGGGGTTTGCGGTTCGTTGAGCATCAACGGCGCCGGCTTGCCACGCTGGGCCCAGTACTGCGCCGGGTCGATGCCTTCGACCTTGACCCGTGCGGTACCGATTTCGGCGTAGCCGAGTTTCTTCGCGGCGGCGTAGGACAAATCGATGATCCGGTCCGAATAGAACGGCCCACGGTCATTGACCCGCAGGATCACCGTGCGGTTGTTGTCCAGGTTGGTCACGCGAACGTAGCTGGGCAGCGGCAGGGTCTTGTGCGCCGCGCTCATGCCGTACAGGTCATACACTTCGCCGTTGGCGGTATTCTGGCCATGGAACTTGGTGCCGTACCAGGACGCCGTGCCGGACTGCACGTAGGTCTTGGAGTCCTGCAGCGGGAAGTAATTCTTGCCCAGCACGGTATAGGGGTTGGCCTTGTAGGGGCCGGAGTGCAAGGTCGGCGTGGCATCGGGGATCTTCGACACATCCACATCCCACCACGGCGCGCCATCTTTGTGCGCACGGTTGATGTCCAGGCCCGGCTGGGCGCGAACCACCGCGCCGCCGGCCTTCTTGGCCGGCGCACGGTTCGGGCTGGTGGAGCAACTGGCGATCAGCAGGGACAACGCGGCGAACGCCACCAGCTTGAGCGGTTTTTTGAACGGCGATACCCGCATTACTTGTTGCCCCGTGCTTGAACCAGCTCGTCTGACAGCTGATGCACGGCCATGGCGTACATCACACTGCGGTTATAACGCGTGATTGCGTAGAAATTCTTCAGGCCCATCCAGTATTCCGGGCCATTTTCACCTTCAAGGCGGAACGCCGTCACCGGCATGTCATCGCGTGGCGCATTCTGACTCGACCAGCCCAGCGCTCGCAACTCCCCGACGGTCTTCACCGGGTCGATACCCTGGGTCAGGCCTTCGTCGGCACGCTCGCCCGTCACATCGGCGCGGACGACCACCGGCTCACCGCCGACCCAGCCGTGACGCTTGAAATAGCTGGCCACGCTACCGATGGCATCGTCGGGGTTGCTCCAGATATTGATATGCCCGTCGCCGTCAAAGTCCACGGCGTAGGCGCGAAAGCTGCTCGGCATGAACTGCGGCAAGCCCATCGCCCCGGCGTACGAGCCCTTGAGAGTCATCGGGTCGACCTGTTCTTCGCGGGCCAGCAGCAGGAATTCGCGCAGCTCCTTGCGGAAGAACTCGGCGCGGGGCGGGTAATCGAAGCCCAGGGTCGACAACGCGTCGATCACCCGGTAACTGCCGGTATTGCGCCCGTAGAAGGTTTCAATGCCGATGATCGCGACGATGACCTGGGCCGGCACGCCGTATTCCTGCTCGGCGCGGGCCAGTACCGCCTCATGCTGGCGCCAGAAGTCCACGCCCCTGGCCACGCGAGCGTCGGTGAGGAACATCGGGCGATATTCCTTCCACTGCTTCACGCGTTCGGCGGGGCGCGAGATGGCGTCGAGGATCGCCTGCTTTTTCTGGGCCTCGCGAAACACGCCCATCAGCTGTTCACCGGCGAAACCGTAGTCGCGGGTCATCTCACCGACGAATTCGGCGACCTGAGGTGAGCCATCGTAGTCACCGGCCTGCACCTCCTGCGTTGCGCCCAGCAGCCCAATCAGGCCCATCCAGGACGCATGCCGAGTTGCCCAGCCGCGCATTACTTGCATTGACATCTTCACCTTATTCAAACCTGTGCGATCCATTTGCGATGCGTATGAATCGACATCAAAACCCCAAACGCTGACAGCAATGTCACCAGCGAAGTTCCGCCGTAGCTAATGAATGGCAACGGCACACCTACCACCGGCAGCAGGCCACTGACCATACCGATGTTGACGAAAACATAAACAAAAAAAGTCATGGTCAGGCTGCCGGCCAGCAACTTGCCGAACAGCGTCTGCGCCTGCGCGGTGATCACCAGCCCGCGACCGATCAACAGCAAATAGATCAGCAGCAGCGCGCAAATGCCGACCAGGCCGAACTCTTCGCCCATCACCGCGATGATGAAGTCGGTGTGGCTTTCCGGCAGAAAGTCCAGGTGCGACTGGGTGCCCAGCAACCAGCCCTTGCCGAACACGCCGCCGGAGCCGATCGCTGCCTTGGACTGGATGATGTTCCAGCCGGTGCCCAGTGGGTCGCTCTCCGGGTCGAGGAACGTCAGGATCCGTTGCTTCTGGTAGTCGTGCATAAAGAAGAACCACATGGCCACGGCCACGGGCACGGCGGCGGCCAGCACGCTGAGAATCCAGCGCCAGCGCAAGCCCCCCATGAACAGCACGAACGCGCCGCCCGCCAGGATCAGCAACGAGGTGCCGAGGTCCGGCTGGCGCACGATCAGAATGAACGGCACGCCGATCAGCACCAGGCTGATCCCCACATGCTTGAGCTGTGGCGGCAACGTGCGCTTGGACAGGTACCAGGCGATGGTGGCCGGCATGAGAATCTTCATGAATTCCGACGGCTGGAAGCGAATCACCCCAGGGATGTTGATCCAGCGGGTCGCGCCCATGGCGTTGTGGCCCATCACGTCCACCACCACCAGCAGCAAAACCCCGGCGACATAACCGAGCGGCACCCAGCGCGCCATAAAGCGCGGCTCGAGCTGGGCGATCACCACCATCGACAACAGGCCCAGGCCGAACGAAGACGCTTGCTTGATCAGCAGGTCCCAGTTCTTGCCGCTGGCCGAATACAGCACGAACAGGCTGCCCGCCGCCAAGATCAGCAGCAGCACCAGCAGCGGGCCATCGATGTGCATGCGTTGCAGCAACGTCGCACGGCGACGCATCACATCCTCACTGGAGAGGATGCGGTCAAAATTACTCTTCACGGGCCGTAACCTCGGGGCTTGAAGGGGGGCCGCCATATTCGGGCTTGAGCTTGCCGTCGGCGGTCAGCAGCCAGGCGTCCATCACTTGACGCACCACCGGGGCCGCGACGCCGGAGCCGGATTCACCGTTCTCCACCATCACCGCCACCACGATTTTCGGGTCATCTGCTGGGGCAAAACCGACAAACAAGGCGTGGTCGCGGTGGCGTTCCTGAACCTTGGAGCGGTCGTACTTTTCACCCTGCTTGATCGCGACCACCTGGGCAGTACCACTCTTGCCGGCGATGCGGTACTGCGCACCGATCGCCGCCTTGCGTGCGGTGCCACGGGCCCCGTGCATGACCTGCTGCATACCGTGATTGACCTTGTTCCAGTCGGAAGGGTCGCGCAGCACGATGTCGGGGATCGGGTTCTCATCCAGCGGTTTCTCGCCCTCGATGGTCCTGGCCAGGTGCGGACGGTTCCAGATGCCCTTGTTCGCCACCAGCGCCGTCGCCTGGGCCAGTTGCAGCGGGGTGGCCTGCATATAACCCTGGCCAATGCCGAGAATCAGGGTTTCGCCGGGGAACCACGCCTGGCGGCGCGTCGCCCGCTTCCATTCCCGCGACGGCATCAGGCCTGGGGACTCTTCGAACATGTCCAGGGAGACTTTCTGACCGAGGCCGAACTTGCCCATGTAGGTCGACAAGCGATCGATACCCAACTTGTGGGCCAGGTCATAAAAATAGGTGTCGTTGGAGCGCATGATCGCGGTATCCAGGTCGACATAGCCGTCACCGGTGCGGTTCCAGTTACGGTATTTGTGATCGTAGTTGGGCAGCATGTAGTAGCCGGGGTCATAGACCCGACTCGACGCCGTGACCACACCCGAATCCAGGCCGGCAATCGCCACCGCCGGCTTGATGGTCGAACCCGGCGGGTACAGGCCGCGCAACACGCGGTTGAACAGCGGCCGGTCGATGGAATCGCGCAACTCGGCGTAGGCCCTGAAGCTGATGCCGGTCACGAACAGGTTGGGATCGAAACTCGGCTGGCTGACCATGGCCAGCACTTCGCCAGTCTTCGGGTCCAGCGCCACCACCGCACCGCGACGACCACCCAGCGCCATTTCGGCGGCTTCCTGCAGCTTGATGTCCAGGCTCAGCACGATGTCTTTGCCCGGTAACGGATCAGTGCGCTTGAGCACGCGCAACACGCGGCCGCGGGCGTTGGTCTCGACCTCTTCGTAACCCACCTGGCCGTGCAGTTCGGGCTCGTAGAAACGCTCGATGCCGGTCTTGCCAATGTGATGGGTGCCGCTGTAATTGACCGGATCGAGGGTTTTCAGCTCTTTCTCGTTGATGCGCCCCATATAGCCAACCGAGTGGGCAAAGTGCGGCCCCTGGGGGTAATGCCGCACCAACTGCGCCACCACCTCCACACCCGGCAAGCGGAACTGGTTCACCGCGATCCGTGCAATCTGCTCTTCGTTCAGCTCGAACAGAATCGGCACCGGCTCGAAAGGTCGGCGCCCCTGCTTCATGCGCTTCTCGAAAATGACTCGGTCTTCCGGCGTCAGCTGCAGCACCTCGACGATCACATCGAGCACCTGTTGCCAGTCGCCGGAACGCTCGCGGGTCATGCTCAAGCTGAAGCTGGGCCGGTTATCCGCCACCACCACGCCATTGCGGTCGAAAATCAGCCCACGGGTCGGCGGGATCGGCTGCACATGCACCCGATTGTTTTCCGACAAGGTGGAGTGATATTCGTACTGGATGACCTGCAGGTAATACAGGCGCGCGATCAGCACCCCGATCAGCGCCACCACCATGATCGCGCCAAATACCACGCGCGCACGTACCAGACGTGCGTCTTTCTCGTGGTCCTTGATGCGGATCGGCTGGGTCATCGGGAATGGCGCAGATTATTTGTGATAAGGATGCCCGGACAGAACTGTCCAGGCGCGATACAGCTGTTCACCGATCAGAATCCTTACCAACGGGTGCGGCAGCGTGAGTGCCGACAGCGACCAGCGCTGATCGGCTCGCGCACAGACTTCCGGCGCCAGCCCTTCGGGGCCGCCGACCATGAAGTTGACGGTGCGCGAATCCAGGCGCCAGCGGTCCAGTTCCACCGCCAACTGCTCGGTGCTCCAGGGCTTGCCGTGCACTTCGAGCGTAACGATGCGCTCGTTGGGCCCGACCTTGGCCAACATGGCTTCGCCTTCCTGACGGATAAAGCGCGCCACGTCGGCATTCTTGCCCCGGGTATTGAGCGGTATTTCCACCAGCTCCAGCGACAGCTCGGCAGGCAGACGCTTGGCGTACTCGTGCCAGCCCTCTTCCACCCACTTGGGCATGCGTGAACCGACAGCGATCAGACGCAGGCGCACAGCCGTTCCTTATTCCTGGTCTTTGTTGAGCTTGTCGAAGTGCGCGTGGCCCACTTCCGGGCTGTGGTGCTTGCCATCGGCGGCACGGCTCTGCTCGGCGCCTTTCCACAGACGCTCCAGGTCATAGAACTGGCGGGCGTTGGAGGTCATCATGTGAACGATCACGTCGTCCATGTCCAGCAGCACCCAGTCGCTGTCGCCCTTGCCTTCTTCACCCAGTGGCTTCACGCCTTGGGCTTTGACCGCTTCGCGAACCTTGTCCAGCATCGCGCCGATCTGGCGGTTGGAGGTACCGGTGGCGATGATCATGAAGTCGGTGATGCTCTGCTTGTCGCGTACGTCGAGCACCTGGATGTCCTGGGCTTTCACGTCTTCCAGGGCAGCCACGGCAACTTTTACCAGCTCTTCGCCAGCCAGTTCCGGACCAACGTGGGCTTCTACCGGCAGCGGCGCGCTCTTGAAGGTGCCTTTGCGCTTAACTTTGCTTACGTCTTTGTTCGTCATATAAAACTCGTTTTGCTCGTATGTTCGGGCGCTCGCTGCACGACGGTGCGTAGCGACAAGCGCGCCTTTTCAGTTCGACGCACGGTAAAATCCGTGCGCATCGATGTAGGCCAGGACCGCGTCAGGCACCAGGAAACGTACCGACTTACCGCTGGCCAGCAGTTGACGGATCTGGGTGGCGGACACCGCAAGCGGGGTCTGCCAGACGAATGCAATATTCCCGTTCGGCCCGGTCAGGGCCAAGGGGTCACTTACCGACCGCGCAGCCAGCAGGTTGCGCAAGGCATCCGGCGGTTCGCTGTCGGCATCCGGGCGTTGCAAAACCAGGATGTGGCAATGCTGGAGGAGTTCCTCCCAGCGGTGCCAAGAGGGCAGGCCGCAAAATGCGTCCCAGCCCAAAAGCAGAAACAACTGGTCATCGGCGGCCAACTCGGCGCGCATCAGTTCCAGGGTGTCGACAGTGTAGGACGGTTTATCGCGCTTGAGCTCGCGATCGTCCACCACCAACGGCGATATACCCTCCACGGCAACGCGCACCATTTCCAGGCGCTGTTGCGCTGACACCTGCGGCGTATCGCGATGGGGCGGCCGGAAATTGGGCATCAGGCGCAATTCATCCAGCGCCAGGGCATCCGCGACTTCCAGGGCACTGCGTAAATGGCCGATGTGCACGGGGTCGAAAGTACCGCCGAGCAGCCCGATGCGTTTAGCCATCAAGTGCGCACGTGACCGTCGCCGAACACCACGTACTTCTCACTGGTCAGGCCTTCCAGGCCAACCGGGCCACGGGCATGGAGCTTATCGGTGGAGATGCCGATTTCCGCCCCCAGGCCGTACTCGAAGCCATCGGCAAAGCGCGTCGAGGCGTTGACCATCACCGAAGCGGAGTCCACTTCATTGAGGAAACGCCGGGCATCGCTGAAATGCTCAGAGACAATGGCGTCGGTGTGCTTGGAACCGTATTTATTGATGTGCTCGATGGCCTGGTCCAGGTCGTCGACAATGCGGATCGACAGGATCGGCGCCGTGTACTCGGTGTACCAGTCCTGCTCGGTCGCCTCGATCACATCCGCGCCCAGCAACGCGCGGGTACGCTCACAACCGCGCAGCTCGACGCCCTTGTCGCGATAAATGGCGGCCAGCGGCGGCAGCACGCGCTCGGCGATGCCGGCGTGCACCAACAGGGTTTCCATGGTGTTGCACGGCGCGTAGCGGTGGGTCTTGGCGTTGTCGGCGATGCGGATCGCCTTGTCGAGGTCGGCGGCGATGTCGATGTAGACGTGGCACACGCCGTCCAGGTGCTTGATCACCGGCACCTTGGCGTCGCGGCTGACGCGCTCGATCAGGCTCTTGCCACCGCGCGGCACGATCACGTCGACGAATTCCGGCATGGTGATCAACGCACCAACCGCCGCGCGGTCAGTAGTTTCCACCACTTGCACCACCTCGGCGGGCAACTCGGCCACGGCCAGGCCCTGCTGAATGCAGGCAGCGATGGCACGGTTGGAGTTGATGGCCTCGGAACCGCCGCGCAGGATGGTGGCATTGCCCGACTTGAGGCACAGGCTCGCGGCGTCGATGGTCACGTTCGGGCGCGACTCATAGATGATGCCGATCACGCCCAGGGGCACGCGCATCTTGCCGACCTGGATGCCGGACGGCAGGTAACGCATATCGCGGATTTCACCGATGGGGTCAGGCAGCTTGGCCACCTGACGCAAGCCTTCGATCATGTCGTCGATACGCGCCGGGGTCAGCGCCAGGCGATCCAGCAGGGCCGGCTCCAGGCCATTGGCGCGGCCGTTGGCCAAGTCCTGTTCGTTGGCGGCGGTGAGCGCTGGGCGCGAAGCATCCAGAGCGTCGGCGGCGGCCAACAACGCGCGATTCTTCTGCGCAGTGCTCGCACGGGCGATCAACCGCGAGGCCTGACGGGCAGCGCGACCCAGGCGGGTCATGTAGTCAAGAACGGACTCAGTCATGGGTCAGGTAGTCTTGGCAAAGAGGAAAGCGGCAGATTATAGCTGTGACGCCGCCCGACTGACAGCGGTGAGGGGCGGATGGTCGAAATGAACTGTAAAAACCTGGGGTTCAGCGGTAATTAAGGTGGGAGTTGTTATGATTCCGTCACATTTAGCCGTAATTACCTTGAACGTTATGCCCACAATGACGCCCGAACTCCCTGCCAGCGCCCTCCCCGACAGCTTCTTCGACCGCGATGCACAGTTGCTCGCGCAAGAACTGCTCGGAAAAGTCATCCGTCATCGTGTCGGCGGAATTTGGCTTTCAGCCCGAATTATTGAAACCGAAGCCTATTACGTGGCCGAAAAAGGCAGCCACGCCTCACTCGGCTACACAGAAAAGCGTAAGGCTTTGTTTCTGGATGGCGGGCATATCTATATGTATTACGCCCGTGGCGGTGATTCGCTGAATTTCAGCGCCCATGGCCCGGGCAATGCCGTGCTGATCAAATCGGCGTATCCCTGGGTCGATGAAATTTCCGGCCCGGCGAGTTTGGCGCAAATGCTGTTGAACAACCCGAACCCCGACGGCAGCCCGCGCGCCGCGCAGAAACTCTGTGCAGGCCAGACGCTGCTGTGCAAGGCGCTGGGCCTGAAGGTGCCGATGTGGGATGCCAAGCGCTTCGATCAGGAACTGTTGTATGTGGAAGACGTAGGCCAGGTGCCCACGCAGATCATCCAGACCACGCGACTGGGCATCCCCAGCGGGCGCGATGAGCATTTGATGTACCGTTTCGTCGATGCTGGCTATGCGCCTTATTGCACACGGAACCCGCTGCGCCGGGGACAGGTCGAAGGCCGCGATTATTTTTTGATTTGATGCTCCATGTGGGAGGGGGCTTGCTCCCGATGGCGGAGTGTCAGTCAGACCATCTGATACTGACTCACCGTCATCGGGAGCAAGCCCCCTCCCACAGTTGATCATCAGCGTTTCAGCATATGCATTACAGAAATGGAGTGGAGTGTATGGGCCAATGGCTCGATAGCATTACCGGCTGGCTGACCCTGAACCCACAATGGCTGGCGGCGGCGGTGTTTATCGTTGCGTGCGTGGAATGCCTGGCCATCGCCGGACTGATCGTGCCGGGTACGGTGCTGCTGTTCGCGATTGCTGCACTGGCCGGCAGCGGCGCGCTGTCGTTGAGCGAAACCCTGTTGCTGGGATTTCTCGGCGGCTTATTGGGCGATGGGGTTTCCTACTACCTGGGCCGGCATTTCCACCAGAACATCCGACGCCTGCCCGGCCTTCGTCAGCACCCCGAATGGATGAATGGCGCTGAAACCTATTTCCATAAGTACGGCATCGCCAGCCTGTTGGTCGGGCGCTTCATCGGCCCGCTGCGCCCCATGCTGCCGATGGTGGCCGGCATGTGCGACATGCCGTTCCCGCGCTTCGCCGCCGTGAGCGTTATCGCGGCAGCGGGGTGGTCGGTGGCTTATCTGCTGCCGGGATGGGCCGCCGGCGCTGCGTTCCGCCTGCCATTGCCGGAAGGTTTCTGGCCGGAGGCGGCCATTGTCGCGGCCTGCCTGGCGGTGTTGCTGGGGCTGAGCTTGAACAGCAGCCTGCGCGGCCATCGTCGCGCGACCCTGTGGATTGGTTGCGCCAGCCTGACCTTGCTGGTCGCGCTGTTCATCGGCTACCCGCACCTCAACCATTTCGACCAGGGCCTGAGCGCCCTTGTGCAGGAACATCGCAGCCCGTGGCTTGACGAAGTAATGGTGCGCATCACCCAACTGGGCGAGTTCAAGAAAATGTTCGTGGCCAGCGCGGTGTTCACCGGCCTGCTGTTACTGGCGCGACAGTGGCGTCATGCCCTATTCGTTGGCGTCACACTGGCGGGAGCCGCCGTGATCAACACCGGCACCAAGCTCTTCTTCGCCCGTGGCCGCCCGGAAATCCTCACCGACCCGCTCACCAGCTTCAGCATGCCCAGCGGCCATGCCTCCGGCGCGTTTGCGTTCTTTCTGGCCCTGGCGGTACTGGCCGGGCGCGGCCAACCCACGCGGTTACGCCTGACCTGGCTGCTACTGGGCTGCATACCCGCCGCGTTCATTGCAGTGTCGCGGGTGTACCTCGGTGCTCATTGGCCCTCGGACATCCTGGCCGGCACGCTGTTGGCAATGACCGTCTGCGCGTTCAGCCTCACCCTCAGCCAATACCGCAGCCCCTTGCCGCCAATGACGCAAAAAGCCTGGTGGCTGGTGTTGCCCGCCGTGGTGGCCGTGCTCGGGTTTATTGCTTTTACCGGCACGTCCCATGCTTTGCTCAGGTACGCTTACTGATCCTTGGCCGGGCCGATCCACTCCACCGATGCCGAGCGGCGCTCAACGCAACGCTCGCGTCGCTCCAGCAGCATTTCATCAGCGATTTCAGCGGCGCGTTCGGCGATGTATTCCGGGCCCCGCGTGGCATCCTGCTGGAGTAATTGCGTGGTCACGCTGACAAGGTACGCGTCCCAGGCTTCTTGTTCCGAGGGTGTCAGCCGAATCATGGTCATCTCCGATCATTAGGGTGTGATCGGAAAATAGTGCAAGCCACGCTGCTGGAAGCAACGAAACAAAGTCTGAAAACCACGTCAGGGAAATCCGAATTTCAGGTGAATAATTCACCTTGCAACTCATCCAGCAGCATCTGGATCGCATCCAGCCGCTGCTGCGGATCGTCGAGTTGCAGCAGGTCGAGCTTGTCGGCCTCGGTGAACGGCAGCAGATACGCCAGCTGATTAGCCAGGGCCTGCTGGCCCTCGGCACGGGCGTCCATATCCAGCGAAGCGACCATCGGGTGCTCCGCCAATGCCTGCAGCAGCGCCAGCAGGTCGGCATCCTCTTCTTCCAGCGGCTGGTCCGGCAGCTCTTCGAGCCACTGCACCTCGGCCACCAGCAACTGGTCCTTGTGCACCTGGGCGTCACGTACGCGGAAACGCCGCCCGCCTTCGACACGAATGCCCGGCAGGCCGTTGTCCTGTTGCTTGAAGTCGCGAATCAGCGCCTCACAGCCAATCAGCGCATAGCCGTCCGGGGCCAGGCCGACTTCCTTGCCGTCAAGGATGCACACCACGCCGAAGCTTTCGCCCTTTTTCATGCAGCGGCTGATCATGTCCAGGTAGCGCGCCTCGAACAGTTGCAAATCGAGGGTGCAGCCAGGGAACAGCACAGTGTTGAGCGGAAACAGCGCCAGACTCATAAAGGTTTCCTTAAACCCGGTTCAAACGATCACCGACACGGCCAGCGGCAGGAACACCGCCGTGGCCACGCC
The DNA here is from genome assembly GCF_003852375.1 of Pseudomonas sp. R4-34-07. Taxonomy (NCBI): domain Bacteria; kingdom Pseudomonadati; phylum Pseudomonadota; class Gammaproteobacteria; order Pseudomonadales; family Pseudomonadaceae; genus Pseudomonas; species Pseudomonas sp. R4-34-07. The sequence continues at coordinate 5,192,299 of NZ_CP027760.1, forward strand.
CATCAGACTCATCGCCAGCGCCGCGAAGGCGCCGCATTCTTCACTTTCCTGCAGGGCCACCGAGGTGCCGACGGCATGGGCCGTCATACCCAGGGCCATGCCGCGTGCTTCGGGGCTGTGTACGCCCAGGCGCGACAGGAGCGCCGGGCCGATCATCGCGCCGACCACCCCGGTGATCAACACGAACACCGCGGCCAATGCCGCCACGCCACCGATCTGCTCGGCCACCAGCATGGCAATTGGCGACGTCACCGACTTGGGCGCCATGGTCATCAGCACCCTGTGTTCAGCGCCGAACCACCAGCCCAACACCACGCACAGGCCGGTGGCCAACACCCCACCTATCACCAGCGTAGTAAAGATCGGCCAGAACAATTGGCGAATCCGGCGCAGGTTCAGATACAGCGGCACCGCCAGGGCTACCGTCGCCGGCCCCAGGAGAATGCCCATGATCTCGGTGCTTTCGCGGTATTCGACGTAGCTCAGGCCGCAAGTGAGCAACACACCAATCACCAGCAACATGGAGACCAGCACCGGCTGCAGGAAGATCCAGCGGGTTTTCTCGAAAGCCGCCAGTACCAGTTGATAAGCACCCAGGGTGATGCCGATCCCGAACAGCGGGTGATGAATGACGGCCGTCCAGGCGCCCTGCCAATCGAACATCATTGACCCTTCTCCTTGCGCTTGACCATCTGTTGCATCAGCACGCCGACGACGCCCATGGCGATGACCAGCGACAGCACCAGCGCGCCGACAATGGCCCAGAAGTCTGCAACGATGTCCTTGGCATACACCATCACGCCCACGGCCGGCGGCACCAGCAGCAACGGCAGATACCGCAGCAGGCTGCCGGCCGCCAGGCTCAGCGGCTCGCTGACTTCGCCGCGCCAGATCAGAAAGCCAAGCATCAGCAGCAGGCCGATGATCGGTCCCGGCAATACCGGCAACAGCAGATGATTGATCGCTGTGCCGATCAGTTGAAACAACACCAGCCAGGTCAGGCCACGTAACAGCATCCGCTTTCTCCCCCTTAAAGCCTGCGCGCATTATAAGCACGCCCGCCCTATGCTCCGGCATTCGCCAAAAGCATGTCGTTGACCGGGCCGATTGCCCATGATGATCTACATTGGTTCTCTGTATCCCATAAAAAACCCTCATCAGCGGGGGATAAAAACGATGAAACCAGGAGAGATGCAATGCCCCAGGTACCCGTAGCGCAGCTCAAAGAGTATGTCGGCAAGGAACTCGGACGTTCCGAGTGGCTCACCATCGACCAGGCGCGCATCAACCTGTTCGCGGAGGCCACCGGCGATCATCAATTCATCCACGTCGACCCGGTCAAGGCGGCGCAAACCCCGTTCGGCAGCACCATTGCCCATGGGTTCCTGTCGCTGTCGCTGATGCCCAAGCTGATGGAAGACATCCTGATCATGCCCGAAGGCCTGAAGATGGCGGTCAATTACGGCCTCGACAGCGTGCGCTTTATCCAGCCGGTAAAGGTCGACTCCAAGGTGCGCCTGAACGTCACGCTCACCGATGTCCACGAGAAAAAACCCGGCCAATGGCTGTTCAAGGCCACCGCCACCCTGGAAATCGAAGGCCAGGAGAAACCTGCCTACATCGCCGAGTCGCTGTCACTCTGCTTCGTGTAGGACGCCGCCTGTGGTGAGGCAACAAACCTTGCCACAGTGTATGTAAATTTATGTATGAACCTCGCGGCTGCGGCATACTCGGCGCTCAATTATCCGGATCCCGCTATGCGCCCACTCGCTCCCCTTGCCCTTGCCCTGTTGCTCACCGCGTGCGGAGACGGCGAATCGCTGTTGCCGCCTGACGCGCGCCTGCCCGATGGCGGCCGCTACCGTGGTGATGTGGTCAACGGCTTGCTGCAAGGCCAGGGCCGTGTCGACTACCCCAATGGCAGTTGGTACGCCGGCGAGTTCGATAAGGGCCAGTGGCATGGCCAGGGCGAATGGCATGGCAGCAACGGCGAAGTCTACCAGGGCCAATTCAAGCAAGGCCTGTTTGACGGCCAGGGCCGCCTGACCACAGCGGGCAGCAGCTACGTCGGCGGCTTCAAGAACGGTCGACGCAACGGCGAAGGCACCCTCAAAGAGGGGCAGATGACCTACCGCGGCGAATTCAAGGACGACCAGTACTCCGGCCTCGGACGCCTGGAGCTGGCCGACGGCAGCCAATATCAGGGCCAATTCGCCCACGGCAAGCCCAATGGCGAAGGCCAGCGCAACGACGACAGCGGCAATCAGTTCAGCGGCCACTTCGTCGATGGTCAGCTGGAAGGCAACGGCACGTTCAACAGCGCGGATGGTGATATCTACGTCGGCCAGTTCAAACAGAACCAGCTCAACGGCAAGGGCCGCTATGAAAACGCCGACGGCGACGTGTGGATCGGCCAGTTCAAGGAAGGCGCGCTCAGCGGCAAGGGCGAATTGATCGGCGTCGATGGCAGCCACTACGTCGGCCAGTTCATCGATTGGCGCTTCAGCGGCGAAGGTCGCCTGAACCTTACCGATGGCAGCTTCTATATCGGCGGCTTCGACAGCGACAGCTACCAGGGCCGCGGCACGCTGGTGCTCACCGATGGCACGGTTCAGGCCGGCACCTGGGTCAACGGCATGCGCGTGCGCGATGCCGAGGGCAAGCTGCTGCCCGACCCACTGGAAATCGGCGTATTGGCCCAGGGTCGCTTGCTGGCTGACGCCCTCGCCGCCGTGCCCGCGTCTACGCCTGCCATCGAGCTGTACACCCTGGCACTGGCCGGTGACGGCAAGCAAAGCGTATTCCTGCGCGAAGCCGATTACGTCAGCAATATGCTCGCCACCCGCTTCGGTGCACATGGGCAGATTCGCCTGGTCAACCACCGCGACCATATCGCCGACCGCCCCATGGCCACCCGCGAAAATCTGCGCCGTGCCGTGCAAACCCTGGCCGAACGCAGCGGGCCGGAAGACCTGGTGTTCATCTATATGACCAGCCACGGCACTCATGAACACGAACTGGTGCTGGACCAGCCGCGCATGGAGCTGGCCGACCTGCCGGCCGACGAGCTGGCCGCCGTGCTCGCGCCGCTGAAAAACCGCGACAAGATCATCGTGATTTCCGCCTGTTACTCCGGCGGATTCATCCCGGCATTGAAGGATGAACGCACGCTGATCATGACCGCCTCGCGCGCGGATCGCGTGTCGTTCGGTTGTTCAGAAGAAGCAGACTTCACCTACTTTGGTGATGCCCTTTTCGCACAAGCTTTCAGCCAAACAGACGATTTGCAACAGGCGTTCAAACTGGCACAACTGCACGTGGCCGAACGCGAACAGGCGGACAATTTCGAAGCCTCCGAACCGCAGATCTGGGCCCCCAAGGGCGTGATCGCCCATTGGCAATTATTACGCAAACAGCAGGCACGAAAGGCGCTCGAAAGCGTCTCAATGAATAGCAAGGAAGCCAAAGGCAACTAAGCTGTAACGTGTAACAAGGGGGAAACACCATGTACCTGACACCGCAGCATATCCTGCTGGCCGGCGCCTCTGGCCTCACCGGCGAACACTTGCTGGACCGCCTGCTCAACGAACCTACCGTGACCCGCGTACTGGCACCCAGCCGCAAACCACTGGCTGAACACCCGCGCCTGGAAAACCCGGTGGGCGACCCGGCAGTGGTCCTGCCACACCTGGACGGCCAAGTGGATATCGCTTTCTGCTGCCTGGGCACTACGATCAAGAAGGCAGGTTCGGAAGCGGCGTTCCGTGCGGTCGACCTGGATCTGGTGGTGACCTTCGCCAAGCGCGCACGGGAAATGGGCGCGCGGCACCTGATCGTGATCAGTGCGATTGGCGCCGACCCGAAATCCTCGGTGTTCTACAACCGGGTCAAAGGGGAAATGGAGCAGGCGTTGAGAGCACAGGATTGGCCGCAACTGACGATCGTGCGGCCATCGTTGCTGTTGGGCGAAAGACTCGAGCCGCGCCTGGCCGAACAACTGGCAGGGCCGCTGTCACGCCTGATTCCGGGCAAGTACCACGGCATTGAAGTCTGCGAACTGGCCCGCGCCATGTGGCGCCTGGCGCTGGAAGAGCAGGACGGGGTGCGCGTGGTGGAGTCGGATGAGCTGCGCAAGCTCGGCAAATAAAGTCTACACAGCAACAAATGTGGGAGGGGGCTTGCTCCCGATCGCGGTGGGTCAGTCGCCTGATGGGTTGACTGAACCACTGCTATCGGGAGCAAGCCCCCCCACATTTGGTTTTGTGTTGCCATTAAGGTCGAGTTATAGCCCGCCGGTGGCGTTGAAGCCCACACCCAGCACCGTCAACGCCGACAGTGGCAACAGCAGGGTGTCGAGCAGCGCACTGGCCGGCAGGTCGATATGCGGGTAACTCGGCGCCTCAGCGCCGAACCGGTCCTTGGCACAACAGCCTCCATTGATCGCATACAGGTCCAACCGCGTACCGGCATACACCACCGGCGCGCCAGGTTGCGCGGCATCCAGCGTGCGAGCGGTGGCGCAGCCCGCCAATAGCAGCGCCAGCACGACCAGCAGCGCCTTATTCATCGCCGCTCAAGTGATGCTCGCCCCAGCGTGGCAGCATGTCTTGCGGGATATTAAGCAAGTTGAGAATACGCGCCACCACAAAGTCCACCAGGTCGTCGATGGTCTGCGGCTGATGATAGAAGCCGGGCGATGCGGGCAATATGGTCACGCCCATGTTCGACAACTTGAGCATGTGCTCCAGATGGATGCTCGAATAGGGCGCTTCACGCGGCACCAGGATCAACTGACGGCGTTCCTTCAAGGTCACGTCCGCCGCGCGCTCGATCAAATTATTACAGGCGCCCGTGGCAATCGCCGACAGCGTGCCGGTGGAACAGGGCACCACCACCATCGCCGCCGGCGCACCGGAGCCGGAAGCGACCGGCGACATCCAGTCCTCTTTGCCATAGACCTTGATCTGCCCCGCCGCCGCGCCGGTGTATTCGGTGAGGAAGGCCTGCATCATCTGCACCTTGGCCGGTAATGCGACATCGGTTTCGGTCGCCATCACCAACTGCGCCGCCTTGGAGATCAGAAAATGCACCTCACGGTCTTCACGCACCAGGCAATCGAGCAAACGCAGGCCGTAAGGCGCACCGGAGGCGCCGGTCATCGCCAGGGTGACGCGTTCCGGGCCGCTCACTTGAGCGCCTCGGCCAGCTTGCCGTGCAGGCCGCCGAAGCCGCCGTTGCTCATGATCACCACATGGGTGCCTGGCTTGGCCAGCTGCTTGACGTGCTCGATGATACCCTCCAACGAATCACAGACGGTCGAAGGCACACTGCACCGCGCGGCGATCGCCGGCAGGTCCCAGCCCAGGTTGGCCGGTGCATACCAGACCGCCTGGTCGGCGTCATTGACGCTTTCCGGCAGGCCATCACGGTGCGCCCCCAGCTTCATGGAGTTGGAGCGCGGCTCGACGACAGCAATAATCTGCGCATCACCGACGCGTTTGCGCAGGCCGTCCAACGTCGTGGCAATCGCCGTGGGGTGGTGGGCAAAGTCGTCGTAGATGGTAATCCCATTCACATCGGCGACCTTTTCCATGCGCCGCTTCACGCTCTTGAATGCGCTCAATGCCGCGATACCCATGGAAGGCACCACCCCCACATGCCGCGCAGCCGCCAGGGTGACCAAGGCGTTGGCGACGTTATGCTGGCCGGTCATGTCCCACTCGACCGTGCCTTGGGGTTGGCCTTCGAACAGCACTTCAAACCTGGAACCGTCGTCACTGAGCAATCTGACCTGCCACTGCCCGCCCGCGCCGGTGGTTTGCACCGGAGTCCAGCAGCCCATCTCGATCACGCGCTGCAACGCCGGTTCGGTGGTCGGGTGAATCACCAGCCCTTCACTTGGAATGGTACGCACCAGGTGGTGGAACTGCCGCTCGATGGCCGGCAGATCCGGGAAGATGTCGGCATGATCGAATTCAAGGTTGTTCAGGATCGCCGTGCGCGGACGGTAGTGGACGAACTTGGAGCGCTTGTCGAAGAACGCACTGTCGTACTCGTCGGCCTCGATCACGAAGAACGGCGTCTCCCCCAGGCGCGCCGACACCGAGAAGTTCTGTGGCACACCGCCAATCAGGAAACCCGGGCTCATGCCCGCATGCTCCAGCACCCAGGCCAACATACTGCTGGTGGTGGTTTTGCCGTGGGTGCCGGCAACTGCAAGCACCCAGCGCCCCTGCAGCACATGGTCGGCCAGCCACTGGGGGCCGGAGACATACGGCAAGCCTTTATTAAGGACATACTCGACCGCAGGGTTACCGCGGGACATGGCGTTGCCGATCACCACCAGATCGGGGACCGGGTCGAACTGCGCCGGGTCGTAGCCTTGAGTCAGCTCAATGCCCTGAGCTTGTAGCTGAGTGCTCATGGGCGGATAAACATTGGCATCGGAGCCGGTAACGTGATGGCCCAGCTCTTTGGCAAGTACCGCCATCGAGCCCATGAACGTGCCGCAGATACCCAGAATATGAATGTGCATAGTTGACCTCGTAAATCATCGAGGCAGGTTAGCGCAGGGAATAGGAAATGGCACTCTTTAGGTCACTCTGCCAAGTGCGCTGGCAGTAGGCAGCCCAGTGGAGCCCCCCATGGGCTTGAGGTGAACTGCATTTTTCACGGCTAAACGACCAAACTGCGTGAAATTTCATACTTTCGCAACTTTCGGTAAAGCGTATTACGGCTCACCCCTAACTGCTGCGCCGTTTGGCTCATGTGCCAGCGTTGCTGCTCCAGCGTTGCCAGCAAAGCCGACCGCTCGGCGTCGTCCAGGGGCGAACGTGCAGGGCGCTGTTCACTCGATTGCGCGCGAGCCTGGCGGATGTTTGCAGGTAAATCCTCAAGCCCGACCAAGCTTGTGTCGCACAGCGCGACCAGCGTGCGCAACACCGTACGCAGCTGTCGGATATTGCCCGGCCACGCGTACGCCAACAGCACTTCACGCGCCGCAGGCGTCAGGCCAACAGCCTGCTTACCCGCCTCCTGCGCCAGCAGGAAGTCCAGCAGTTGCGACTTGTCACGGCGCTCACGCAACGCCGGAAGGGCGACTTCCAGGCCGTTCAAGCGGTAATACAAATCTTCGCGAAAGCTGCCGTCCTGCACACGCTCAAGCAGATTTCGGTGCGTGGCGCTGATAATTCGCACGTTCACCGCCTGGGGCTCACCGCCGATAGGTACCACCAGGCGGTCCTCCAGCACTCTCAACAAACGGGTTTGCAGCGCCACAGGCATATCGCCGATTTCATCCAGAAACAGCGTACCGCCATCGGCTTGTTGCAGCTTGCCGCGCATGCCTTCCTTCAGCGCTCCGGTGAAACTGCCACCGCGATAACCAAACAGCTCGCTTTCGATCAGGTTTTCCGGGATGGCCGCACAGTTGAGCGCGACAAAGGCCTTATCGGAACGCTGGCTGGCCTGGTGCACGGCCTTGGCGAACGCTTCTTTCCCGCACCCGGTTTCACCGTTGATCAGCAGTGGCACATCGCGCTCGAACACCCGCAGCGCCTTGCGCATTTCGTCTTGCAGCGCCGGGTCGCCCAGGCAAATCCCGGAAAGCCGTGGCGATGCGGGCTGGGTAGCCGGTGTGGGCACACGGCGCGGCTGGCCTCTTAACGCCGCAAACAGGCTGCGCCCCTCACGGGTACGCAACGGCCAACTGGCGGTCGCACTGGCGCTGGCGCGGCTCAGCAGTTGGTCCAGCGAACAATCGAAAAATGCCTCCACCGGCTGCCCCAGCAAACCGCTACGCGTGCATGCGAGCAGGTTGAGCGCGCTCTGGTTGGCCGCGCAAATGCGCCCCTCACCGTCGAACGCCAGCAGCCCTTCACTGAACAGGCCCACGGACTCGGCTTGCAGGTGAAAACGCAGTAGCCAATGGTGCTCAAAGTGGCGCAGGAAATAGCAACTCTCGATCATCTTCGCCGAGAGATTGACCAGCGCCATGGTGTGGAATTGGCTCTGGCGCGACACCGCTTCCCGAGCCGACGACACGTCCAGCACCGCCAGCAGTTCACCGTGAGGATCGAACACCGGGCTCGCCGAGCAGGTCAGCCCGGTGTGACGGCCGCGAAAGTGTTCGTCGCGATGAATCGTCACGGACTGGCGCTCAACCAGGCACGTCCCGATGCCATTGGTGCCCTCGCGGGCCTCACTCCAATCGGCGCCCAGCCATAACCCGGCGCGCTCGAAAATCTTGCGCTCGGACGGCGCGGTGACGCAGTTGAGGATCACGCCGCGCGCGTCGGTGAGCAGCACCGCGTGGCCCGCGCCGGAGAGCTGTTGATGCAGGCTGTTCATCTCGTTGCCGGCGATGTGCAGCACCTGCTGCAGGCGTTCGCGACTTTCCAGCAGGCGACCCTGTTCGAGCACGGTAGGGGCGATAGTTTGCGCGGGATCGAGGTGGTAATCCTCCAGGCAGCGCAGCCAGGAGCGAGCAATGGACGGATCGCTGCCGGGGCCTTGGGAGCATTCATGCCCGCGTGTGACGGTCAAGACTTGCCGGGCGTGGCGACTGAACTGATCGTTGTGCATGTTCTTATTATTCTCCCTGCGTGAGAACGCCCAGCATCCTCCAGGCACCCAGCCATTGCAATCCCGACCCGACCCGCCGGTCACGGGCCGTATCGTTTATGACACACACTGTCACCCCACCTGTACCGACGGGGTGACAGCAACGCCCGGTAAAAATATTAACCCCTTGATTTACCTGGCCTGCAACGCAGTGGCCCAACCTTTGCTCTACGCTTTATCACGCGCTTGCCGCGCTGTACTCCAATAAACATAAAAGCAGGAGATGCCCACCATGCGTTATGCACACCCCGGTACTGAAGGCGCTATCGTTTCGTTCAAGGCCAAGTACGGCAACTACATCGGTGGAGAATTCGTTGCCCCGGTCGATGGCAATTACTTCACCAATACGTCGCCGGTCAACGGCAAGCCCATCGCCGAATTCCCGCGCTCCACTGCCAAAGACATCGACAACGCCCTGGACGCCGCCCACGCCGCCGCTGACGCCTGGGGCAAGACTTCGGCCCAGGACCGCTCGCTGGTCTTGCTGAAAATCGCCGACCGTATCGAACAGAACCTTGAACTGCTGGCCGTCACCGAAACCTGGGACAACGGCAAGGCCGTGCGCGAAACCCTCAACGCCGACATCCCGCTGGCCGCCGACCACTTCCGCTACTTCGCCGGCTGCATCCGCGCTCAGGAAGGCAGCAGCGCCGAAATCAACGAACTCACCGCCGCCTATCATTTCCATGAGCCGCTGGGCGTGGTCGGCCAGATCATCCCGTGGAACTTCCCCCTGCTGATGGCCGCCTGGAAGCTCGCCCCGGCCCTGGCCGCCGGTAACTGCGTGGTGCTCAAGCCTGCCGAGCAGACGCCGCTGGGCATCAACGTACTGATGGAGCTGATCGGCGACCTGCTGCCGCCCGGCGTACTCAACGTCGTGCACGGTTTCGGTAAAGAGGCCGGCGAAGCCTTGGCCACCAGCAAGCGCATCGCCAAGATCGCCTTCACCGGCTCCACCCCGGTGGGTTCGCACATCATGCATGCGGCGGCCGAGAACATCATTCCGTCCACCGTCGAACTGGGTGGCAAGTCGCCGAATATCTTCTTCGCCGACATCATGAAAGCCGAACCGCAATTCATCGAAAAGGCCGCCGAAGGCCTGGTGCTGGCGTTCTTCAACCAGGGCGAAGTGTGCACCTGCCCATCGCGCGCGCTGGTGGAAGAGTCGATCTATGAAGACTTCATGAAAGTGGTGATGAAAAAGGTCGAGTCGATCAAGCGCGGCGATCCGCTGGACACCGACACTATGGTTGGCGCCCAAGCGTCGGAGCAGCAGTTCGACAAGATTCTGTCCTATCTGGAAATCGCCAAGGGCGAAGGGGCGCAACTGCTCACCGGCGGCAAGGTCGAGAAGCTCAGCGGCGACCTGGCCACCGGCTATTACATCCAGCCGACCCTGCTCAAGGGCACCAACGAAATGCGCGTGTTCCAGGAAGAAATCTTCGGCCCAGTGGTAAGCATCACCACCTTCAAGGACGAAGCCGAAGCCCTGGCCATTGCCAACGACACCGAGTTCGGCCTGGGCGCCGGCCTGTGGACCCGCGACATCAACCGCGCCTACCGCATGGGCCGTGCGATCAAGGCCGGCCGCGTGTGGACCAACTGCTACCACCTGTACCCGGCGCACGCCGCGTTTGGCGGTTACAAGAAATCCGGTGTGGGCCGTGAGACGCACAAGATGATGTTGGACCATTACCAGCAGACCAAGAACTTGCTGGTGAGCTACGACATTAATCCGTTGGGTTTCTTCTAACCCACAACACCCTCCCACCCTTGCAATGCAATCAAAGGTGGGAGGGGGCTTGCTCCCGATAGCGGTGGATCAGCCAACAACTCAGTAGCTGACACACCGCCATCGGGGGCAAGCCCCCTCCCACACTTAGAACTTCACAAGTACTTGCGAACTGCATTCGGCACACAGAGGCCGAGTTAAAACAATAAGAATGGAAGGTACTTCCCATGCCCAGCGAACCCACAAGTTCTTCCGTCGATTTCGAAAAAGTCGGCACCGATTACTTTCAACAACGCGAACTCAAAAAAGGCGCCGCCGGCTGGGTGTTATTAGTTGGCCTCGGTGTCGCCTACGTCATCTCCGGCGATTACGCCGGCTGGAACTTCGGCCTGGCCCAGGGCGGTTGGGGCGGCATGTTTCTCGCCACACTGCTGATGGCCACCATGTACCTGTGCATGTGTTTTTCACTGGCCGAACTGTCTTCCATGATTCCTACCGCAGGCGGCGGCTACGGCTTTGCCCGCAGCGCGTTTGGCCCTTGGGGCGGGTTTCTCACGGGCACGGCGATCCTGATCGAATACGCCATCGCGCCCGCCGCCATCGCGGTGTTTATCGGCGCGTATTGCGAGTCGCTGTTCGGCATTGGCGGCTGGATGATCTACCTGGCGTTCTACATCATCTTTATCGGCATCCACATCTTTGGGGTGGGTGAAGCGCTGAAGTTGATGTTCGTGATTACCGCCATCGCAGCCATCGCCCTGGGCGTGTTTCTGGTAGCGATGGTGCCGCACTTCAATGTCGTCAACCTGCTGGATATCCCGGTGACCGAAGCCAAGGGTGCCAGCCCTTTCCTGCCGTTCGGCTACGTCGGCGTGTGGGCGGCGATCCCCTATGCGATCTGGTTTTTCCTCGCGGTAGAAGGCGTGCCCCTGGCCGCTGAAGAAACCAAGAACCCCAAACGCGACCTGCCACGCGGGCTGATCGGCGCGATTGTGGTGCTGACCAGTTTTGCCCTGTTGATTCTGGTGATCGCGCCGGGCGGTGCGGGCACTTACGCCTTGATCAAATCCGGCAACCCACTGGTGGAAGCGTTGGCATTGTCCTACGGCGGCTCGACCTGGATGGGCAGCTTCGTCAACCTGGTAGGCCTGGCCGGCTTGATCGCCAGCTTTTTTTCGATCATCTACGCCTATTCGCGGCAGATCTTTGCCCTGTCCCGCGCTGGCTACCTGCCGCGCAAGCTGTCCGAGACCAACAAGAGCAAGGCGCCGGTGTTGGCGCTGGTGATCCCCGGCATCATCGGTTTTGGCCTGTCGTTGACCGGCCAGGGTGATCTGCTGATTCTGGTGGCCGTGTTCGGCGCCACCATCTCCTATGTGCTGATGATGGCCGCCCACATCACCCTGCGCATCCGTCGCCCCAAAATGGAACGCCCCTACCGCACGCCGGGCGGCATCTTCACCTCGGGCGTGGCGCTGGTACTGGCCTGCGTGGCCGTGGTGGCGGGCTTTCTGGTGGATCCGCGCGTGGTCATTGGCGCCGCGATCATCTATGGAGTATTAATTGCTTACTTTGCTTTCTACAGCCGGCATCACTTGGTAGCGGGCACGCCGGAAGAAGAATTCGCGGCGATCCAGGCCGCAGAGGCCGCCTTGCACTAACTGCCGTAAACCTCGACGCGGGCGCCTTGCCCGCGTCGTCAAGGAGACACTGTATGGCAAGCTTTTCCCACGCGGTGGGTGCACAGACCTACCGCTTCGACAGCCTCAAGGACCTGATGGCCAAGGCCAGCCCGGCGCGTTCCGGCGACTTCCTGGCGGGCGTGGCGGCGCACAATGATGGCGAACGGGTCGCGGCCCAAATGGCGCTGGCCAACACCCCGCTCAAGCACTTCCTGGAAGAAGTGTTGATTCCCTATGAAAACGACGAAGTCACCCGGCTGATCATCGATACCCACGACAAACAGGCCTTCGCCACGGTCAGCCACCTGACCGTCGGCGGCCTGCGCGACTGGCTGCTCAGCGACGCCGCCGATGAACAATCCCTACGCGCACTGGCGCCGGGGCTGACCCCGGAAATGGCCGCCGCCGTGTCCAAGATCATGCGCGTACAGGACCTGGTACTGGTGGCACAGAAGATCCGCGTGGTCACCCAGTTTCGCGGCACCATGGGCCTGCGCGGACGCCTGTCCACACGCCTGCAACCCAACCATCCCACCGACGAACCGGCCGGTATCGCCGCCAGCATTCTCGACGGCCTGCTCTACGGCAACGGCGACGCGATGATCGGCATCAACCCGGCCACTGACAGCATCGCCTCGATCTGCGCCATGCTGGAGATGCTCGACGCAATCATTCAGCGCTACGACATCCCCACCCAGGCCTGCGTGCTGACCCACGTCACCACCTCCATCGAAGCGATCAACCGTGGCGTGCCGCTGGACCTGGTGTTCCAGTCGATCGCCGGCACCGAAGCGGCCAACGCCAGCTTCGGCATCAGCTTGAGCCTGTTGCAGGAAGGCTATGACGCGGGCTTGAGCCTCAACCGCGGCACCCTGGGGCAGAACCTGATGTATTTCGAAACCGGCCAGGGCAGCGCCTTGTCGGCCAACGCGCACTTCGGCGTCGACCAGCAAACCTGTGAAACCCGCGCCTATGCCGTGGCCCGGCACTTCAAACCGTTTCTGGTGAACACCGTGGTCGGCTTTATCGGCCCCGAATACCTGTACAACGGCAAACAGATCATCCGCGCCGGGCTCGAAGACCACTTCTGCGGCAAGCTGCTCGGCGTGCCGATGGGTTGCGACATCTGCTACACCAACCACGCCGAAGCCGACCAGGACGACATGGACACCCTGCTGACCCTGCTCGGCGTGGCCGGGATCAATTTCATCATGGGCATCCCCGGCTCCGACGACATCATGCTCAATTACCAGACCACCTCGTTCCACGACGCGCTGTATGCGCGCCAGACCCTGGGGTTGAAACCGGCGCCGGAGTTCGAGCAATGGCTGGCGAAAATGGGCATCTTTACGCAAGCCGACGGCAAGGTGCGCTTCGGCAACAGCCTGCCACCGGCGTTCCGCCACGCGTTGGCGCAACTGGGATGAAGGAGCCGCCTGTGCAACTCGACCTGCCTGACAACCCCTGGCTGCAATTGCGCCGCCTGACCCCGGCGCGCATTGCCCTGGGCCGCACCGGCACCAGCATTCCCACCAACGCGCAGCTGGATTTCCAGTTGGCCCACGCCCAGGCGCGGGATGCGGTGCATCTGCCCTTCGACCATGAAGCGCTGAGCCGCCAATTCGCCGAACGCGGCCGCGACAGCCTGTTGCTGCACAGCGCCGCCACCGACCGGCATATGTACCTGCAACGGCCGGATCTGGGACGTCGCCTCAGCGATGAATCGGCGCAGACCCTGCGTGATTACGCGGCGGCGCATCCCGATGGCGTGGACCTGGCGATCGTGGTCGCCGATGGCCTTTCGGCGCTGGCCGTGCATAAACACACCGCGCCTTTTCTTGCACGCCTGGAAGAACAGACCCACGCCGAAGGTTGGTCCCTGTCACCGGTGATCCTGGTGGAACAGGGCCGCGTCGCCGTGGCCGATGAGATCGGGCAGCTACTCGGCGCCAAAATGGCGGTGATCCTGATCGGCGAACGGCCGGGGCTGAGTTCGCCGGACAGCCTGGGCCTGTATTTCACCTACAACCCCAAGGTTGGCCTCACCGACGCCTATCGCAACTGCATCTCCAATGTGCGCCTGGAAGGCCTGAGTTACGGCATGGCGGCCCATCGCCTGCTGTACCTGATGCGCGAGGCCTGTCGCCGGCAACTGTCCGGGGTCCATCTCAAGGATGAGGCGCAACTGCAGACGATCGAATCAGATGACCCGGACCTGATGAAAGGCAACTTCCTGCTTAGCCCACCTGCGGATTGATCGCGGCACGATTGCGCTTTTTCGCGGCATTAGGCAGCATCAAGCCACCACCGCGCGTGTGGTCATACCCATTTGGATGTTGAGGCCTGGCATGCGGATTATTCAAGCGACCCTGGAACACCTGGACCTGCTGACCCCGTTGTTCGTCAAATACCGCGAGTTCTATGGTGCCCTGCCGTTCCCGGACTCCTCGCGGGCCTTTCTGGAAAAGCGCCTGCGGCGCAAGGAATCGGTGATCTACCTGGCGCTGGCCGATGATGATGACAAGCGACTGCTGGGGTTCTGCCAGCTGTATCCGAGCTTTTCCTCGTTGTCGTTAAAACGCGTGTGGATCCTCAATGACATCTATGTGGCCGAGGACGCACGTCGACAATTGGTCGCCGACAACCTGATGCGCACGGCGAAGAAGATGGCCAAGGAAACCCACGCGGTGCGGTTGCGGGTGTCTACCAGCAGCGACAACGACGTGGCGCAAAAGACTTATGAGTCGATAGGGTTTCGCGAAGACACCGAATTCAAAAACTACGTGCTGTCGATCAACGAAGACTGACCCTCAAACACCGCCGATCCCCTGTGGGAGGGGGCTTGCTCCCGATAGCGGTATGTCAGCCAATACTCATGTCCCTGACCCACCGCAATCGGGAGCAAGCCCCCTCCCACATTAAACCGGCACCCAACCGCTTCACACTTTCACGACACTCCCCGCTACAAAAGCCACACGCTTTTCACCATTCAATCCGTATAATGCCGACCTTTCAGGGTTGTAAGAATCTCGACATACACGTGTAGCCTTATTCCCCGTCGTCCCCGCACTGGCCTGCTGAGCCGGGCCATTCACACAGGTGCCATCCATGGATTTCAACCCGCTTGACCTTATCCTGCATCTCGACGTTTACCTCGACATGCTGGTAACCAACTATGGTCCGTGGATCTACGCCATTCTGTTCCTGGTGATTTTTTGCGAGACCGGCCTGGTGGTCATGCCGTTCCTGCCGGGTGATTCGTTGCTGTTCATTGCCGGCGCTGTCGCCGCAGGTGGCGGCATGGACCCGGTGTTGCTGGCCGGCCTGCTGATGCTGGCAGCCATCCTCGGCGACAGCACCAACTATGTAATAGGACGAACCGTGGGCGAGCGCTTGTTCAGCAACCCGAACTCGAAAATTTTCCGCCGCGACTACCTGCAAAAAACCCACGACTTCTATGACAAGCACGGCGGCAAGACCGTGACCCTGGCGCGCTTCCTGCCGATCCTGCGCACCTTCGCGCCGTTCGTCGCCGGCATTGCCAAGATGCCCTACCCGCGTTTCTTCGGTTTCAGCGTGCTGGGCACCATCCTTTGGGTCGGCGGCCTAGTGACTTTGGGTTACTTCTTCGGCAACGTGCCATTTATCAAGAAGAACCTGTCGTTGCTGGTGGTGTTCATCATCTTGCTATCCCTTGTGCCGATGATCATCGGCGTGGTGCGCAGCCGCTTTGGCCGCACCTCCTCCGAAGCCAACCCGCACTGATCGCCCATGTGGTCCCTCAGCGCCTGGCGTCGCCGGCGCCTGCTGGCCAAGCACCCGATTGCCGATGACACCTGGCAACGGGTGCGTCACCACCTGACCTTCCTCGACGGCATCACCGCCGAGCAAGACCAGTGGCTGCGCGAAGCCTGTGTGCTGTTCCTCGCCGAAAAACACCTCACCGCCCTGCCCGGCGTCGAACTGCATCAGGAACAGCGCTTGCTGCTCGCGGCCCAGGCGCAACTGCCGCTGATGAACCTGGGTGACCTCGACTGGTATCAGGGCTTCCATGAAATCGTGCTGTACCCTGACGACTTTCTCAGCCCGCAACGTCATCGCGATGCCAGCGGCGTGGAACATGAGTGGGACGGCGAGCACAGCGGCGAAGCCTGGCAACAAGGCCCGGTGATCCTCGCCTGGCCCGGCGTACTGGCCAGCGGCCAATGGGAAGGCTACAACCTGGTCATCCATGAGCTGGCGCACAAACTGGACATGCTCAACGGCGACGCCAACGGCCTGCCCCCACTGCACAACGACATGCGCGTGCAGGAATGGGCCAGCGTGATGCAAAGCGCCTTCGACGACCTCAATCACCAACTGGACGCCAACCCGGACGCCGACACCGAGATCGACCCGTACGCAGCGGAAAACCCGGCGGAATTCTTTGCCGTCACCAGCGAGTATTTTTTCAGCGCCCCGGATTTACTGGTCCGCCATTACCCACAGGTGTACGCCCAACTCAGCCGCTTCTACCGCCAGGACCCGCTGGCCCGCCTGACCCAACTGCAAGCCCACGACCCGCGCTACCAGCCGCAGGTCGAATGACCGTACGACGCTTGGCGCATGGCATCGGCGTCAGAATATGCCTATAATCGCCGCCACTTTTAGGCCAATCCGGCCATGTCATATGGCCAACTACGGGGGCAACGCCCAATGAGCTACAGCAAGATTCCGGCTGGCAAAGACCTGCCGAACGACATCTACGTCGCCATCGAAATTCCGGCCAACCACGCGCCGATCAAATACGAAATCGACAAAGACAGCGACTGCCTGTTCGTTGACCGTTTCATGGCCACCCCGATGTTCTACCCGGCCAACTACGGTTTCATTCCCAACACCCTGGCTGACGACGGTGACCCCCTCGACGTGCTGGTCGTGACCCCTTACCCGGTCACCCCAGGCTCGGTCATTCGCGCACGCCCGGTCGGCATCCTGAACATGACCGACGACGGCGGCGGCGATGCCAAAGTTATCGCAGTGCCACACGACAAGCTGTCCCAGCTGTACGTCGACGTGAAGGAATACACCGACCTGCCGACACTGCTGCTGGAACAGATCAAGCACTTCTTCGAGAACTACAAAGACCTCGAAAAAGGCAAATGGGTGAAGATCGACGGTTGGGGCAACGCAGACGCTGCCCGCGCCGAGATCATGAAGTCGGTAGCCGCCTACAAAGGCTGATACTTGCGCCTCATTGCCACGGCAATTAAAAAGCCCCGATTATTCGGGGCTTTTTTTATGAACATTAAACACCGAGTTCAACGTTTGATTTCCATGTTTAACTAACACGAACGAATGAAGAATCAAGCTACAACTAAGGAAAAACCTACACACGCAACTCAACGCATAGTTTATTTGAATAGTTTTCCTGGCCGGTAAACTCTGCGTTTATGAATACATCAGGTGATCGTTTAAAAGCGCTATTACGGGAAGTTCATCTTTCCGCCTCCGACTTCGCCAAGAATCGCGGCGTCACGCCTCAGCACGTGAACAACTGGTTCAAACGCGGCGTCCCCATGGGCCGACTCAACGAGTTCGCAGAACTGCTGTGCGTTTCCAGTCGCTGGTTAAGCGACGGTCGCGGCCCCAAACACCCACCGGTCAACTACCTGTTGGACGGCCCCACCGCAAGGATTGCACCGACCCGCGAAGACATCGGCAAATACCTCACAGGCCCTGCCTGCCGCCCGGATAGTACCGACGTGGAGATCCCCCTCCACCCCACATTCACCTCAACCGAACGCATCCGCGTCACCCAGCACACCCTCGAAACCCTCAACGTAAACCCCGACCGCGCGGTCGGCGCCTACATGGTCGACAACAGCATGATCGACATCATCCAACAAGGCGCCACCCTCGCCATCGATAAAGGCCGCACCCAAATCATCGACGGCGAAATCTACGCCGTCGAACACGACGGCATGCTGCGCATCAAATACCTCTACAACCGACCTGGCGGTGGCCTGCGCATGCGCAGCCACAACGCCAGCGAACACCCGGACGAATACCTCACCTACGACGAACGCTTCGAGCAGAACTTCCAGATAGTCGGCTGGGTATTCTGGTGGTCCACCCTCAACAACCGCCGCCCACCGGTACCGCTGGACGAACACCTGCTGGGCTGGGAAGGCTCTGAATCGGAACCGGAGGTGGGCAACTGAGGTGAATGTGGGTATCATGCGCCGCACATTTGGCAGGGGGTGGCTTTTAAGCTATTTACCCTGCCAGGCGATGCGGAGGAGTTCCCGCAGATGCCCTACTATTCAGCCCGACGCAATGTGGGCTGAGCGATTTGAAGGCTGATGAGGTTTGTCAAAAACAAGCTGAGACAGTCCCCGAGAAGCCGGCCACAAGCCGGCTTTTTAATGCCCGTCTATCTCGGCCTTATCCAGCCAATAATCCCTCAACCACCGCCTCCAGCTTCGCCACTGCCTCCATCCGTTTTGCAGCAGATATTTGCCTGATGTTATGTAACTTCCATTGCACCGCAGGCAACTGATCTATTCCCGACACGTTCAGCGTCGCCCAGTCTGGCTCTCCATGTTTGACCGAAATCAGAAAGGCGGCATCCTGTTCACCGAATTGTTGGCGGATCGCAGCCAGCAATGCCTCCCTGGTAGCTTCCAACTGGCCAAGTGTGACCTGCTCTCGCGTCATGCCGGCAAATTCAGCCTCAAATGCGCTCGCCAACGGTTTCCAGCGCGGAGCAAGCAATTCAGCCATGGGCCGGCCGTGGCTGATCAGGTACACCAGAAAGCCGTCGAAGATTTCACGCGTCAGCCCTTCCTCTCGAAGCATCAACATCACGTCGAAAAGGTCTCTGGGATGTTGCCGATCCAGCGCAGCGCAGATTTTGCCGCCGTATAGGTCGGGCAAGGACACCACTGCAATGGAGGCGAACCCGAATTCATCTTCGACCCGTGGCACTACGTCTTGCGTTGCCGGTGGATGCACGGTGCCGCGCAGCACCGGCGAAACTTCAATCTTGATTTGGGCCTGAGGGTTTCTGACGAGAATCCGAAGCTCATCGTCTCGATTGCCTTGAACGGTCGCGAGGGTTCGGGGAAGGCCCCGCCCTATAGCATCGGCGATCCGCTCCAGGGCCTGACGAACATCGACCAATGCCTGCTGGCGATCAGAGCTGGGCAGATACGCCAAGTCTATATCTACCGACAACCGAGGCAGGTCACGTACGAACAGATTTATCGCCGTTCCGCCCTTCAGTGCAAAACATCGTTGCGCCGCTACGTAAGGAATGACCTGCACCAGCAGACGAACCTGAGCGGCATAACGTGGATCAAGTGGCATTGGCAAAACGCTCCGGAACGGTAATAAGGAACTCGTTATCGAGTCGACCGCCCCGGATGATTTGCCGCTTGCCCTTGCCTAGATCGATGCTGGAACGATCTATTCGCGCGTACCAGGCATGGCCCGCCTTACGCGCCAGCACAAAGAACACACGTTTGACGCGAATGGAGTTGCACGCTTCAAGCAGCTTCTGCAGGCGCCTGGGGCTCAGTGTGGCAAGCCCGTTGAGGATATCGGCCACGCCGCTGAACAGCATCTCGTCGGCGCTTTGGTGAATAAGCTCGAGCACCGCACGTTCCGGGGTGGAGATTTTTAGCGCGAATTGACGGTAAGGTATTTGGAAAACTTGTAACGCCATATCTTCCAATTCCGTAAAGAGCACGCCCGGATAGAAGTTCACCTGCGCTTCCCATGCATGCTTGCGAAACCAACCGGGAGGAACGGCCCCTGATAGGCCGAATAGATCTACAGACTCTTTTCCAAACGTCAGGTAATGGCTGTAACCGGCCAAGCTCAAGGCCGTCGCGCCGCCCGGCCAAACCTGCACTGTTGCGCCCTGTTGCAACGCGAATACACCGCCGTGCCAGTCGATGCTCTCGCCGCTGCGTTTCCAGGCACCGTGACCCACGCGTTCGACCCAGCCTGTTTGCTGATATTTCTGAATGAGATTCGGGCCAACACCCTGTTCGCGCAGCCACGCTTGGGTGGCGATGACGCCCGATGGCCAATTGGCTAGAAGCTGGTTTATTTTCATTTAAAATATCACCCTATAAGGGTCTTTATATAATGAATATTAAACCATGGTAGCGCTATGTGGAGTCATTCTTTTCCACCTTTTGATTGTCTCCTTCCTGTTGACGGTAAGACACGCGCCAGCCGATTTATCACTTTCAGACCAACCATTAATCTGTGCCCATGTTGAACACAACGCCCAACCAACCTAAACAAAAAAAGGATTCAACCATGAGCACTCCAACCTACAACCGCCTCAACAAAGACGACGCCATTGTCCTGCTGGTCGACCACCAGACCGGCCTGATCTCCCTGGTGCAGGACTTCTCCCCCAACGAGTTCAAGAACAACGTGCTGGCCCTGGCCGACCTGGCCAAGTTCTTCAACCTGCCGACCATTCTCACCACCAGTTTCGAGCAAGGCCCCAACGGCCCACTGGTGCCGGAGTTGAAGGAAATGTTCCCGGACGCGCCGTATATCGCTCGCCCAGGCCAGATCAACGCCTGGGACAACGAAGACTTCGTCAAGGCGATCAAGGCCACCGGGCGCAAGCAGATCATCATCGCCGGCGTGGTGACGGATGTGTGCGTGGCGTTCCCAACCTTGTCGGCGCTGGCGGAAGGGTTTGAGGTGTTCGTGGTAACGGATGCGTCGGGCACGTTCAATACCACGGTGCAGCAGGCGGCATGGAGCCGGATGACCCAGGCGGGTGCGCAGTTGATGAACTGGTTTTCGGTGGCGTGTGAGTTGCACCGTGACTGGCGCAACGATATCGAAGGGCTGGGGAATTTGTTGTCCCAGCGGATTCCTAACTATCGCAATTTGATGAATGGGTATGCGGCGCTGACGGCTCAGCAGAAATAAGTCAGCCCAGTGTGACGATAAGCCTGCCCTGAAAAGGCAGGCTTTCGGTGTTTGAACCGGCTTACCCCGCCAGCTCTCTCTCTATCTGCTCAATGCTGGGCAAACTGGTCTGCAGTTCTGCCGACAAAGACTCTACCCACTGATATTCCGCCACACCGATAGGCCGGTTGTTATCGCGCAGAGCATATTCAGCCACCACCTCATTTTTACCCTTGCACAGCAACAGGCCAATGGTCGGGCCATCCTGTGGGTGCTTCAGTTCGGCATCTACAGCCGCGAGATAGAAGCTCAACTTGCCCAGATGCTCGGGCTTGAATTTACCCGCCTTGAGTTCGATCACTACGTAGCAGCGCAGTTTCAAGTGGTAAAACAACAGGTCAACGAAGAACTCATCACCGCCAACATTCAGCAGTACTTGCCGGCCAACGTAGGCAAAGCCCGCGCCCAACTCTAATAAGAACTCAGTGACATGTTTGATCAAAGCATTTTCGATATCACGCTCTTTCGCATCCAGGCCCAGGCTTAGGAAGTCAAAGCGATAAGGGTCCTTGAGAGATTCTCGTGCCAGATCGGATTGTGCCTTGGGCAAATGGCTTTCGAAGTTGCTGACTGCCTTGCCACTGCGCTCCAGCAAGCAATTTTCGATGTGCAGTAACAGCGTGTTCCGCGACCAGCTGTGTTTAACTGCCTGGGTGATGTACCAGCGACGTGTTTCCGGGCCGGGAAGCTTTTCGAGCAAACACCACGTTGTGACCCCAGGGCAATTGTGCAGCAGCCTGTTGCACAAATTCCGAATCCGGCCACGCCTCGGCAAAAGCACGCATGTACTTGAGGTTGCGCGGCGAAAAACCCTTAATGTCGGGAAACGCTGCACGCAGATCCTGCGCAAGGCGGTCGATCACTTTGCTCCCCCAGCCTTGATCGCTCTGACGGGCCAAAATTTCGCGTCCAATCTGCCAGTAGAGCATCACCAATTCACGATTGACCGCGATTGACGCGCGCTGCTGTGCGTTATGGATACGGCTCTTGAGGCCTGTCAGCCAATCGGTGTAGCCATCAGGCGGCGCGTTTAAACCGATAGAGGCCTCGTTCATATTTTTTTACCGTTGTGTTTTCGGCAGGCTAGTCAAGCCGCCGGGCCGTCACAAGAGCTCTTAAATAGTCTAGGAAGGGTCCTGCTTACCTTACGGAACGGTCCTGCTGTTCGGGCCCGCGCGGGGCTCTCCGCTGACGCAGAGGGCCAACCGGCTGAAATAGGCCGGCGCACTATCTGAAAAAGAACTTTTCATGCATATCGGCAAAGCCGCGCAGGTGTCCGGCACGACCATCAAGGCGTTTCGTCATTATGAGGTCATCAGGTTGATGCCCGAGCCCCAGCGCCAGGGCGGTCATCGCGTCTATACGGCGAAAAGTTTCGAATCGCAACGGATGGGGGTCTGGTTGAATGCATTTGAGTCCTGCTGAAAGGCGCTCATTGGGCACTATTCGTCAATCAGCAGCATCGCAATCTGAAGTGCTCCGTGGGCATCAGTCGCCATCGACTATTGCCCGCCGTTTGTAAGCGCAATCTGATTTTTCAAACCACTCATCCAGCTGCCTTTCGCTGGGGCAGACTCCGACGCCTTGCCTTCTGCCGAGACGTCATGGATGACCCACGCTGCCCACATCACCTCGATCGAATATGAGCTAGATACTTTCCATCAGAGCCTGATGATTTATCGCCAGCAAATGGGTGCCTGGTATTCCCGGGCACTGGATTCGGTGAGCCATGCCACGGATATGCCGTCGTTGCTGGGAATGGACCGGGTGTTACGGGCCGGGGATTCGCAGCAGTCGGTGAGCCTTACCGACGCGGATTTCTCTACCGTGGCTCTTTGCCCTGCGGGTGGCGTGCTTAAGATCCAGAGCAGGTTCGAGTCGCTGTATGACGTGCCGATTGGCGACATCCCCGTTGAGGTGACCCGCCTGGATGACGGTAGCTCAGCAGTGATCATGCTCGATGAACACGGCGAGGGTTCGCACTACTGCGCCGCTGGCGGGCGCTATCAAGTTCGGGTTCAAGGCGGAGTTTCAGCGCAGCAAGTGGATGCCTTGTTTGACTCTTATGCCGGGCTGACAGCAGACCTGGAGCAATGGCTGCGCGATCAGTGGAAGGACTTCAAGCCGCATTGGCAGCAATCCACGGCCAGTGCAATTGGCAGCGGCGTACTGGCGGGCAGTTGGGCGGCGATCCGTGATGTGTGGGACAGCATAAAGCTGGTGCAGTCGATCCTTGAAGATCCGTTGCAATATGTAGAACAACTGGGAGCCCAGGCAGCCAAGTTGGCGCAAATCGCCACCGATGCCCCCAAGATCATGGAACAGGCGATGTTGCTCGCCAGCGATGAGGCTGCACTGTACCTGCTGATACGTACGGCGATGATATGGCTGGACGCGTTGCCGCCGAGCCAGGTCGCGGAAATGGCTGCAGGGTTAATAGTATCGCTGCTGATTGATCTGGTGATTGGCGCGGTGCTGACCATCGCCTTACCGGCGGCGGGTGTGGCGTATTTAAGCTTGCGGCTGGTCAAGTATGGCGCTCGGATTGTTGAGGCCGCGGTTGGCTTCGTACAGAGTATGTTGGCGATTCTGACCAAGTTTATGCAGGCGGTGGATCGCTATAAAGCGGTGGCGGTTCGAGGGGTGGTCGGTGGGCTGAAACAGGGCACCCTGCAGATGCGCTGGAAGGCTCGGCAGAACGCGGTGCTGCGGCACAAAGAGCATGTGGATGATGTGCCTGCCCCGTCTAAAAATCCGGCTGGGGAGGCTGCTGACTCTGCGGATAAAACCGTCACCCACGGCTGCCCGGTGTCGATGGTCACTGGCGAGGAACTGCTGACCCTTACCGATGGCGCGCTGGATGGGATCTTGCCGTTTGAGTGGACGCGCTTGTATCGCAGCAGTGCGGTGGAAGTGGACTGTGGCTTGGGGTTTGGCTGGAGTCATGCGCTGGCGCAGCGGCTTGTGGTGTCAGACGACTCGGTGGTGTGGACGGACCACGAAAATCGCGCGACCACCCTGCCCTTGCCGACGGTGGCGCGGCCGGCGATTACCAACAGCCTGGCGGAAGCGGCGATTTACTTGGGGTCGTTGCCTGATGAACTGGTGCTGGCCCAGGGTTCGCGGTTCTACCACTTTTGCGACGGTGTGCTGACGGCGATCAGCGATGCGCATGACAACCGGTTGTTGGTTGTCCGGGATCGATTGGGGCGGATTGAGCGACTGGATAACGGCGTGGGCCGCTCTTTGCTCTTGCGCTATGAGCTGGATCGCATTGTCGCGGTGGACTACCAGGTTCATCGCGCCACGGGGCATGAACCCTTCGTCTGGGTGACCGAGCAGAACGTCGTTTCCTACGCCTATGACGACGCTGGACGACTGGTTTCAGCGACCAACGCTGTCGGTGAATGCGAGCGTTATCGGTACGACGAGCAGCACGTCATTCTTGAGCGCCAGCTGGCCGGTGGGGCGAGTTTCTTTTGGGAATGGGAACGCGCTGGCAAGGCAGCGCGCTGTATTCGGCACTTGGCCAGTTTCTCGCAGATGGACACGCGGTATGCCTGGGGCGATGACGGTCGCGTCACCGTGCACAACGCCGACGGCAGCCAGGAAGTTTACGTACATGACCAGCGGGCACGGCTGGTACAGCGCATCGATCCCGACGGCGCCCAGCATTTCAAAACCTACGATGACAAGGGCCGCCTGACCGTCGAGCAGGACCCGCTGGGTGCGGTGACGGCCTATCAATACGACGACGCCGGACGCTTGGTCGCGCTGTTTCCGGGGGATGATGAGCCGACGTCCTACGAGCATGACAACGGTTTCGTACGGGTTGTAAGGCGCGGTGAGGCGGTCTGGAAATACGAGCGTAATGACCAGGGCGATGTCATTCGCCAGATCGATCCGGATGGCAATGCGACCGACTACAGCTACGACAAGCAAGGGCAACTGACCGGGGTTTGGTATCCCGACAACAGCTGCCATCGGTTGGTGTGGAACGAACGCGGGCAGCTCGTTGAAGAGCAGTTACCGAATGGCGGGATCAAGCGCTATCTCTATGACGACCTGGGCCGGCAGGTTGCGCGTGAGGATGAACAAGGCGCGCTGACCCAGTATCAATGGGACGCCGTAAGCCGGTTAACTCGCTTGGTATTGCCGGACGGTGCCACACGAGAATTCAGCTACAACCCCTACGGAAAAATCATCGCCGAGCGCGACGAACTCGGCCACGTCACCCGCTACGAATACGCCGACGGCCTGCACCTGATCAGCCGCCGCATTAATGCCGACGGCACTCAGGTCAACTACCGCTACGACAACGCCCGCTTACTGCTGACCGCCATCGAAAACGAAGTCGGCGAAACCTACCGGCTCGACTACCACCCCAACGGCCTGATCCAACAGGAAACCGGTTTCGACGGCCAACGCACCGCGTACACCTACGACCTCAACGGCAACCTGCTGGAGAAAACCGAATACGGCGACGACGGCAGTCAGCTCGTCACTCAATACCAGCGTGACCATGCCGGTCGCCTCGTAGGAAAAACCCTGCCCGACGGCAATACGGTTGAATACACCTACGACCGCCAAGGCAACCTCCTCAGCGTCGACGACGGCCACTGGTTCCTGGCCTACGAATACGACCGCCAAAACCGCCTCACTGCCGAACACCAAGGCTGGGGCACTTTGCGCTACGGCTACGACGCCTGCGGCCAACTTCAGCACTTACGCCTACCGGACAACAACCGCCTCACCTTCAACCACGACAAAGGCGGCCATCTTGCCACCGTCGAGCTGAACGGTTCGCTGCTGACCTCACACCTGTTCAAAGCCGGCCGCGAACACCAACGCCAACAAGGCCAACTGCTCAGCCATTACCACTATGACGAGCAAAACCGGCTACATACCCACGCCGTCACCCAACAGCAAAACCACCTCTACCAACGCCACTACGACTACGACAAAACCGGCAACCTCAC
Organism: Pseudomonas sp. R4-34-07; assembly: GCF_003852375.1. Classification (NCBI taxonomy): domain Bacteria; kingdom Pseudomonadati; phylum Pseudomonadota; class Gammaproteobacteria; order Pseudomonadales; family Pseudomonadaceae; genus Pseudomonas; species Pseudomonas sp. R4-34-07. The sequence goes on from NZ_CP027760.1 coordinate 5,218,299, forward strand.
CCGCCTGCACGACACCCGCAAAGGCGAACACCTTTACCGCTACGACCCGCTCCACCGCCTGACCCGCGCCGATCACTCGCAAGACGTCCAGGAACGCTTCGGCCACAACCCGGCCGGCAACTTGCTCATGCAAGACCGTCCTGGCCCGGACATCGTCGCGGGTAATCGGTTGGTGATCCAAGGCGATCACCATTACGACTATGACGCCTTCGGCAACCTGATCCGCGAGCGGCGTGGCAAGGGTCATCAACTCGTTACCGAGTACCGCTACGACTGCCAGCACCGGCTAATCGGCATCACCAAGCCCAACGGCCAAACCGCCAGTTATCGCTACGACCCGTTTGGGCGGCGTATCAGCAAAACCGTCGACGGCATCACCACGGAGTTCTTCTGGCAAGGCGACAAAATCGTCGCTGAGCATCACGCGGATCGTCATCGCAGTTACCTCTACGAACCCGACAGCTTCCGCCCATTAGCACTGCTGGAAGGCTTCGGCCCACAAGAAACCAAGCTCTACCACTACCAACTCGACCACCTCGGCACCCCACAGGAACTCACCACGCCTGAAGGCGAAATCGTCTGGTCCGCCCATTACCGCGCCTACGGCGAAATCAGCCGCCTCGACGTAGGCAAAATTGACAACCCGCTACGTTTCCAAGGCCAATACTTCGACCAGGAAAGCGGCCTGCACTACAACCGCCATCGCTACTACAATCCGGATATTGGTCGTTACTTGACGCCCGACCCGGTGAAGCTGGCGGGTGGGATCAATGCATACCGATATGCGCCCAACCCAACGGGGTGGGTGGATCCGCTGGGGCTGAGTAGATGTCCAGGCATTGATGGATATAAGCCGGCACATCGCTCTGAAGATCCTGCGGAAAACGTCAAGGCCAATGAAGGGGATGTAGAGCTTCCGAAAGGTTTCGATAGCAAACTGTCAAGAAACGGCGCATTTAGAAGAGCCAAAGAGATTGGAGGCATACCAAGAAATACTCAACCGATAGGCATCTACCGAGAAACCATTCGCGATCAGGATTGCCATACTGTAGGACGAGTGTACGTTTTCAGCTTAGCAAAGAACCATCTAACTAAAATATATGAGCATTCGCTAGGTCACAAAAAAGGCAATCATGGACCTCACTTCAACACCAAAACTACGGTAAATGAAATCAAAGCCCCATTAAAAACCGGTGACAATTCACACACCTACTTCAAGAGATAAAAATGAAAACCGCATACATAAGCGAATTCGGCATAAGACCATGGGAAAGCGCACGCCCTACAAATGATGTGAAATTCGTTACTACGACATTGATAAACCACAGCTTTAGCAATCTATGGCGATCATGGTGCGAGATTATGGAGCCATTAGTAGAGTGGCGTATAAAAAGAGAATGGCGCGCCGCCACTGGCGCCACATTCAACTCACGAACTGAAGAATATTTATACAAAAAAAACAAAATCAGCACATTGAACTCTGGCGACCTGTTCAAAAAAAATGAAATAAGTAATATTTATAGCACCATTAGAAACCTTCCGAGCAGCCCAAAAAATATAGACAATCTAGCTCTGGAGGGCTCTCACGGCACACTAATTATTATGGAAAAAAACGGAACTGATATAGAACAACTCTGGGACAAAATGAAAATTTTTGAAGATCGCATCACGCCAGAGAAAATAAGTATTTTTTTGGGATCACAACTTGACACCATGCTATGCAGATTTTATGACTCAGAAACCCATGCAGCAGCTCAATTTTTTTACGCAACTAACGGCGAAAGCCGCACACTCTTAAATCTTATTGAGCACAATTTTAACCAATTACGAGAAAGCGAAATTTGCAACTATATAAACAACACCCATACAAATCGCTCAGACTAATCAGAAACCTTGTCGAAAATAATACCCAACCAACAAGACTCAGATTAATAAGAGCGGGGCAAAAAAAGTAGCACATAGGGATAAGCAATGAAAATAATGTGCACGCCGCTGACTGACAAGGCCATGTCTTTGCTAGATATTAACGCCTGCCCAGACGACCAAATGGCAAGACTCATCCTCACAAACGCAGAACACCTACAGCTTCAAAACTCAGGAATATTCGAAGAAATCAACAATTCCTTGAGAAAACTTATCGATGACTACGAGGATGAACATATTAAAAATCACGAAGATCTTTCCGAAATGCTGAGAATACTGGAAAAAAAATCATTACCTGAAAACCCCGAATTACTAAAAAAAATAATCCATCTAAATAAATTAGCTATCGATAAAAAAACTGGCGTCTTTTTCTATTTTTAAACAATGAATATAAACTTAAAAAAAGCAGAAGTTATAGCGCTCAACAAACATGTTGAAGAAGACGTTACACTGCTCATTGAGGGTACGTTCATAAACTGCTTTATCAGCTACTGCCCCTACGAGCTAGAAGTAGGAAAAACGTATGCCGTGGAGCTGACATTAAACCTTTCCGACGATTACGAAATTGAGCGCACAGTGGTCAGCCGACCTTTGGTAAAACGGATAGGTCGAGGTTACGCCTATGTTCTCTACGGATATTTGAGTAATAACATGTTCGTCACTTTCACATCACTTCATGATGAGGACATACATTACGTTCATCCCGAATGCAATGAGCACTTTATCAAACTAAAGATTGAAAGAATCGACGCCAGTTTCCACTGAGGTGTTAATAACCGTCCCTCATCACCATCACGACGCCACTCACAGATCAAGTCTAGACGATGAGCCGAATAACCAGCACAATCGGCTCACAATATGAGCCGAATAACCTCTCCATTCGACTTACTCCCAGGCCCCCGCCCATGGATTATTCACGCTGGATCTGGCAACACATCGACTGGCCCCATTTCCACTGGCAGCCCGGACGCTTGGCTGCTTTGCTGCGCGACTGCGGTCACTCCCAAGGCAAACTCCTAGGCATGCTCGGCTCCGCTGGTCAGGCAGCCAGCGCGCAGAACGAACTGGACGCGCTGCTGCAAAACATCCTGACCTCCTCCGCTATTGAAGGTGAGCAACTGAATGTCGGCTCGGTGCGGTCCTCCCTGGCGCGACGGTTAGGCCTGGAGGCCACGAAAGCCGGCCAGGTAAGCCGCAGAAGTGAAGGTCTCGCTGATCTGATGATGGATGCCACCGAGCAATTCGCTCAGCCGTTCACGTACGCGCGTTTAATGCATTGGCACCATTTGCTGTTCCCAACTTCGGAAGCGGGCCTTACCGCGCGAAGCATAAAGGTCGGGGGGTTGCGAGGGGATGAGCCTATGCAGGTGGTATCGGGGCGTCTTGACCGGCCGACCGTGCACTTTGAGGCGCCGCCACGCCAGGGGCTGGAGCAGGCGCTGGATGACTTCCTTGAATGGTTCGAACTGAGCCGCCATCAACCAGAACTGGACCCGTTCATACGCGCTGGCATTGCGCATTTCTGGTTTGTCACACTTCACCCGTTCGATGACGGTAATGGTCGCCTGACACGCGCCATCACTGACTTGGCCTTGGCCCAGGGCGACCATCACGCGATACGCTTTTATGCGATGTCAGCCAGTATCCTTGACGACCGCTCGGGTTACTACAAAGCGCTGGAGTCCAACCAAAAGGCCACACTTGATATTACAGATTGGCTGGAGTGGTTCCTGAGAACATTGTTACGCAGCCTGCAGCAGGCGATGGCGCGGATAGACCGTGTGTTGAGCAAGACCCGGTTCTGGGACCAACACCGCGGCGCTGCGTTATCTGCCGAGCAGGTCAAAGTACTCAATCGTCTGCTCGACGGTGGTGATAAAGGCTTTGAGCATGGGATCAGCGCCGCGCAGTACCAGGCAGTCGCCAAAGTGTCCAAGGCGACAGCCACCCGCCATCTGTCTGATTTGCTGGAAAAAAACTGCCTGATCCGTCTCCCCGGAAGCGGTCGCAGCACGCGTTATCAGGTCAATACCGAAGGCGGATGACACCGCCGTTCATTTGCCCCAATCCCCCATGTCTGCTAGTGTCGCGCCGGTTTACCGTCTACCGGAATTGCCGCCATGGCCCGCAAAAAAGTTGCACTCGATTTCGAACAATCCCTCGCCGACCTGCAAACCCTGGTCGAGCGTCTGGAGAACGGCGAGTTGTCGCTGGAAGACTCGTTGACGGCGTTTGAGCAAGGCATCGGCCTGACCCGTGACTGCCAGAGCGCGTTGGCGCAGGCTGAGCAGAAAGTGCAGGTATTGCTTGAGCGTGATGGGGAGTTGGCCGAAGAACCTTTCGATGCGGAACAACCCGAATGATCGATGCGTATCAGGCCAGTAGCCAAGCCCGGGTGAATGCGGCGCTGGAGCCCTTGTTTGTTGCGCCAAGCCCGGAAATGAAGCGCCTTTACGACGCCATGCGCTACAGCGTGATGAATGGCGGCAAGCGCGTGCGCCCGTTGCTGGCGTATGCGGCGTGTGAAGCGCTGGGTGCGCCAGCCGAGGACGCGAATGGCGCGGCCTGTGCGGTAGAACTGATTCACGCCTATTCCCTGGTACACGACGATCTGCCGGCGATGGATGATGACGATTTGCGTCGCGGCCAGCCGACCACCCATAAAGCCTTCGATGAAGCCTATGCGATCCTGGCCGGTGATGGCCTGCAGAGCCTGGCGTTCAGCGCGTTGCTCGACCCGCGTTTGAGCCGCGTGAATGCCGAGATCCGCCTGCGCATGGTCACCGCCCTGGCCCTGGCGGCGGGACCGGCCGGTATGGTCGGCGGGCAGGCGATCGACATGGGTTCGGTCAGCCTCAAGCTGGATCAAACAGCCCTGGAACACATGCATCGCCACAAGACCGGCGCGTTGATCGAGGCTGCAGTACAACTCGGCGCCCTGGCCAGTGGCCGGGCCGAAGCCGCGCAATTGGCGGCGCTGCACGCCTATTCACGGGCTGTTGGCCTGGCGTTCCAGGTGCAGGACGACATTCTCGACGTGGAAAGTGACACCGCAACCCTCGGCAAACGCCAAGGCGCCGATATCGCCCGGGACAAGCCCACCTATCCTGCGCTGCTCGGGCTTGCAGCTGCCAAGGCGTATGCCCTGGAACTGCGCGACCAGGCCCTGGACGCCCTGCGACCTTTCGACGCGGCGGCTGAGCCGTTGCGTGACCTGGCGCGGTATATCGTCGAACGTCGCCACTGATAACCGTGGCGATCAGCGCCGCATATCGGCCAAGTTGGCGCCCCTGCGTGGGCAGTTTGCAACGCTTGAGGTAAACTGCCGCCTCTTCTATACCTATAACGATTCGCCTGATGCCCACGACGTTCCAAGAGATTCCCCGCAAGCGCCCGTCCACGCCCCTGCTCGACCGCGCTGCCACGCCGGACGGCCTGCGTCGACTGGGTGAAGCCGAGCTGGAAACCCTGGCCGATGAACTGCGCCTGGAATTGCTCTACACGGTCGGCCAGACCGGTGGGCATTTCGGCGCCGGGCTGGGCGTGATCGAGCTGACCATCGCCTTGCACTACGTATTCGACACCCCGGACGACCGGCTGGTGTGGGACGTGGGCCATCAGGCGTATCCGCATAAAATCCTCACCGGGCGTCGCGAGCGTATGGCCAGCCTGCGCCAGAAGGACGGTATCGCCGCCTTCCCGCGTCGCTCCGAGAGCGAGTACGACACCTTTGGCGTCGGCCACTCCAGCACCTCGATCAGCGCAGCGCTGGGCATGGCGATTGCCGCTCGCCTGCAAAACAGCGATCGCAAGGCGATTGCGGTGATCGGTGATGGCGCGCTGACTGCGGGCATGGCCTTCGAAGCGTTGAACCATGCGCCGGAAGTGGACGCCAACATGCTGGTGATCCTCAACGACAACGACATGTCGATTTCGCGAAACGTCGGCGGCCTGTCCAATTACCTGGCTAAAATCCTCTCCAGCCGCACTTACGCCAGCATGCGTGAAGGCAGCAAGAAAGTGCTGTCGCGTCTGCCCGGTGCGTGGGAAATCGCCCGTCGTACTGAAGAATATGCCAAGGGCATGCTGGTGCCCGGCACGCTGTTCGAAGAATTGGGCTGGAACTACATCGGCCCTATAGACGGCCATGACCTGCCGACCCTGATCGCCACGCTGCGCAATATGCGTGACCTCAAGGGCCCGCAGTTCCTGCATATCGTCACCAAAAAAGGCAAAGGCTTCGCGCCGGCGGAAGTCGACCCGATCGGTTACCACGCGATCACCAAGCTGGAACCGCTGGACGCCCCCGCCGCTGCGCCAAAAAAGGCCAGCGGGCCGAAGTATTCCGGTGTCTTTGGCGAATGGCTGTGCGACATGGCCGCCGCCGACCCGCGCCTGGTGGGGATTACCCCGGCGATGAAGGAAGGCTCCGACCTGGTGGCGTTCAGCGAGCGTTTCCCGCTGCGTTACTTCGATGTGGCGATTGCCGAGCAGCACGCGGTGACTTTCGCCGCCGGCATGGCCTGCGAAGGCGCCAAGCCGGTGGTGGCGATTTATTCCACCTTCCTGCAACGCGGTTATGACCAGCTGGTGCATGACGTGGCGGTGCAGAACCTCGACGTCTTGTTCGCCATCGACCGCGCCGGCCTGGTGGGCGAAGACGGGCCGACCCACGCTGGCAGCTTCGATCTGTCCTACCTGCGCTGCATCCCCGGCATGCTGGTGATGACGCCCAGCGACGAGAACGAACTGCGCAAGATGCTCAGCACCGGCCACCTGTACAACGGTCCGGCGGCCGTGCGCTATCCGCGCGGGAATGGCCCGAATGCGCTCATCGAGAAAGACCTGGAACCTATCGAGATCGGCAAGGGCATCGTGCGCCGCCGGGGCAGCAAGACGGCCTTCCTGGTGTTCGGTGTGCAACTGGCCGAAGCCCTGAAAGTCGCCGAGAAGATCGACGCCACCGTGGTCGACATGCGGTTCGTCAAACCGCTGGATGAAGCGTTGGTGCGCGAGATTGCCGCTGGCCATGAGCTGCTGGTGACGGTCGAAGAAAACGCCATCATGGGCGGTGCCGGCGCGGCGGTCAGCGAGTTCCTGGCGCGGGCGAATATCCTCAAGTCGGTGCTGCACCTGGGCCTGCCGGATATGTACGTCGAACACGCCAAACCGGCGCAGATGCTGGCTGAATGTGGGTTGGATGAAGCCGGTATCGAAGCCTCGGTGCGCGAGCGCTTGGCGCTCCTGAATCAGTAACCGGATCCAAATGTGGGAGGGGGCTTGCTCCCGATAGTGGTGGATCAGCCAACTTATATATGACTGAACCACCGCCATCGGGAGCAAGCCCCCTCCCACATTTGATTTGTGTCACCTTCAAAGGCCATGGGTAGCCCATGAAACATCTTCGTCTCGCCCTGCCCCTGCTGCTTCTGCCAACCTCGCACCTGCTCGCCGACACCCGTGACCAGGCCCTGAAGCTCTCCGACGTGGTCATCAGCGCCAACCGCCAGGTGCAGGCGCGCAATGACAGCAGCGCCGCCAACACCGTGTTCACCCGCGCCGATATCGACCGCCTGCAACCTTCCAGCCTGACCGATCTGCTCAGCCGTGTGCCCGGCGTACAAGTCGCGCCCACCGGCGGCCGTGGCAGCTTGCCGGGCATTTACATTCGCGGCACGAAGTCTGCACAAAGCCTGGTGCTGGTGGACGGCCAGCGCATTGCCAACACCACGTCCGGTGACAGCGGCCTGCAATACCTGAACGTCGACCAGATCGAGCGCGTGGAAGTGCTGCGCGGTTCACGTTCGGTGATTTACGGCAGCGATGCGATTGGCGGGGTGATCCAGGTGTTTACCCGGCGCAACGCCGCGCAAGGCCTGCAACCGCGCCTGAAGCTGGGCGTTGGCAGCAACCAGACGTGGCAACGCAGCCTCGGCCTGTCGGGCGGCGATGAACAGACGCGCTTCAACCTGGGCGCAAGCCTGGATGAAACCGCCGGCATCAATTCAACCCATCAGTCGTTTCCCAGCGATGGCGACCACGATGCCTACCGCAACCGGTCCCTGAGCCTGAACCTCAGCCATTCGTTCAGCGACGAGCTGGAGGTGGGTTTCAACCTATTGGATAACCGTGGCAAGTCGGAGTACGACAACAGCTTCGGGCGCTATGACTTCGCCACCGGGCAAAGCCTCGGTCAGAAACCCTACACCGACTACACCGTCAGCAGTGCCAGCGGCTATGTCGACGCCACCCTCAGCGAAGGCTGGCAGTCGCGCCTGGAACTGGGCCACAGCGAAAACCGCGACACCAAGCGCGATACCCTCAGCGACGATTTCAGCGTGTTCAATACCTACCGCGACTCGGTCAACTGGCAGAACGACCTGACGCTGAACGACCGCAACAGCTTGATCGTCGGTGGCGACTGGTACGAAGACCGCTTCCACGGCTCCACCACCTTTACCGAAGACAGCCGCTGGAACCGCGCCGCCTTTGTGCAGCACCGTTTCCAGGGTGAGTGGTTTTCCACCGAACTGGGCCTGCGCCGCGACCAGAACCAGCAGTTCGGCGGCCAGAACAGCTGGAGTGGCACGCTGACGGTGCCGATCAATCCGGACAACGATGTGTTGCTCAGCTACAGCGAAGGCTTCCGTGCGCCCACCTTCAACGACCTGTATTACCCCGATACGCAGTACAGCAACCCCAACCTGCAGCCTGAGCGCTCAAAGAGTTACGAGCTGCAATGGCGCAGTCAGTTAACCGACAGCACCCGGCTCGAGGCCTCGCTGTACCGCACCGACCTGAGCGATGCGATCATCCTCGACGGCGGCAAGCCGCAGAACGTCGCCTCGGCGCGGATCAATGGTTTTGAAGCGGCGCTCAAACAGGACCTGTTTGGCTGGCAGGGCAACCTGGGTGTGTCGCTGATCGACCCGCGTGATCGCGACAGCGGCCATACTTTGGCACGTCGTGCACGGCGCACGGTGAACCTGGATCTGGACCGGCAGTTCGATAAGTTCGGCGTAGGTGCAAGCTGGCAGGCGATCAGCAGCAGCTACGATGACGAAGCCAACCGTAATCGCCTGGGCGGGTACGCCTTGCTGGGCCTGCGCAGCAGTTGGGCGTTGAGCCACGCGGTGTCGCTGTCGTTGAAGGTCGACAACCTGTTGGACAAGGCCTATTCCCGTGCGCGCTACAGCTATAACGATCCGGCGTTCCTGAACAATCAGGATTACCGGGAAGAAGGCCGGGTCTGGATGTTCGGCGTAACGTGGACGCCGCAGATGTGAGGCGGCACAAAATGTGGGAGGGGGCTTGCCCCATATGCGCTAACCAAACCCCAAAAGATATAATCAAGTCTGACTCTTTAGGATGCGAGAGCAGTGACAATAGACCCAACACAAAAACTGAATGAAGACTGGCCCAAGCTCCTGGCACTACTACCGCCTGGATGGGAAGCCAAGGCAAAAGAGCTGGGGGCCCTGAAGTTCGGTCGCCGATTCAGCGGGCCAGAGAGTCTATTGCGCACATTATTGATGTACATGAGCGCCGATTGCTCGATGGTCGAAACGGTAGAGCGAGCGCGTACAGGGAAATTGCTGGAGTTATCAGACGTGGGCCTTCTCAAGAGGGTCAACAAATCGGGGGCCTGGCTAGGTTGGATCACAGAGCAGTTGATCCAACAATCGCCGGTCGCGGCCATGCAATGCCCGGCGCTGCTGGGGAGACGAATACTGGCTGCTGATGGCAGTGTCGTAATGGAGCCTGGCGCGGTCACCTCAACATGGCGGCTGCATTACACGATGGATATCAGCACGTTGCGTTGCTGTGAAGTGCAAGTGACACCGTCCAAAACAGGCGAATCGTTGACTCGGTTTTCGGTGCAGCAGGGCGATGTTTTCATCGCGGATCGAGGGTTTGCCAACCGGCGTGGAGTCAATCATGTACTCAATGCAGGCGGTGACATCCTGGTACGAATGAACCTGAGCAGCCTGCCGCTTAGCGATGAGCAAGGGTCGCCTTTTGAGCAACTGGCGCGACTACGGACCTTGCAGCCAGGGCAAACGGGCGAGTGGGCAGCTGTGATGAAAGGTTCAAAGGGGGATATTGCAGTACGTGTGTGCGCCTATCGAAAAACCGACGAGCAGCGATCGCAAAGCGAGTGCAAGCTCAAGAGAGTCGGGCAAAAAAAGCAGAAGCAATTGAAACCTGAAACGATGGAAGCGGCCGGTTACGTGGTGCTGGTAACAACCTTGGACTGCCTGGATACGCAGGAGGTTTTGGCTCTCTATCGGCACCGTTGGCAGGTGGAGTTGGCGTTCAAGCGGATGAAGTCATTGCTGGGGTTATCCCACCTCAGAAAGAAAAATCCGGAAGGCGCAAAAGCATGGTTGCAAGGGAAATTATTAGTGGCTTGCCTGATTGAGCGGTTAATCGCAGCGGGCGAGCATTTTTCCCCTATCGAGGGAGACGAGACAGAAAAAGGAAGTGCCGCCACTCCGTTGTCACTGGCGTGAGATGGCCTTTATTTACTGGCTACTTTGCAGCGCGATCAATCCCCACTTGTCGTTGTTTACGTGTATCGAGAAGTGGGGAGATATCAGCCAGGCACTGCGTGAATCCCCACGAAAACGAGGACGCCAGCAGGACGAGTTGTGGGGAGGGAGGTTTGGTTAGCGCATATGGGGGCTTGCCCCCGATAGCGGCCTCACAAATTCGGCGCAATCACCTGACACAACCGCGCCAGCGCTTCCAGCATCTGCCCGCTGGGCCGTTCCAGGCCCTTGTCCGGCACCAAGCGCACGCGCGCCAGCATCGTTGGCCAGACCTTCCAGGCGTCCAGTTGCGCCTGATCACCCACCAGAATCAGCTCGGGATCACGCTGCAATACTGATTCGACACTGACCTGCGGCGCCGGCAGCGTGAGGTCGTCGAACACGTTACGCGCCCCGCACACCGTCAACGCATCACTGATGATCTGCCCACCGCCCACGGTGTACAGCGGCTGGTTCCATACCTGGTAAAACACCCGCACCGGCTCGGCGCGCTGATAGCGCTGGCGCAGGTCGGCGAGGCGTTGGCGCAGTTTGTCGGCAAGTACTCGGCCGGCCTCCCCGCGCCCCAATTGCTCGGCAATGGCTTGGACCTGAGCGGTCAGTTGTTCAAGGTTATGCGGCTCGGCTATGTACACCGGCAGGTTCAGGCGCTGCAACTGCTCACGTTGGGCCGCGCCGATGCTGCCGGGCCAGAGCAGGATCAGATCGGGCTTGAGGCTGAGCAGGCGTTCCATGTCCAACTGGCCGTAGCGGCCGACCGATGGCACGCTTGCCAATTGCGCCGGACGATCGCCGCCATCGAGCACGCCGACCAATAAGTCAGCGGCACCCAACTCGACCACGATTTCGGAAAGCGACGGCGCCAGGCTCACCACCCGCTCGACCGCCACCACCTGGGCGCTGAATACCAGCAGCAACGCCAGCCCGTAGCGCTTCATCCCAACTGACGCGGTATGCGGTAGAGGTAAAACAGCACCATCGTCGACAGCGCCAGCAAGAACAACGGCACCGCTTCCAGCCCGACGAACACCGCCAGCGCGCCGATCCAGGCCGGTAACGCTGCTACCAGCAAGGCCGTGCGCCGGCGTGCCGCGAGGGCGATCCAGGCGGCGGGTTCTTCCGGGGTGTCGAGGGCTTTGGAGGTGGCGATCAGCGCGTGTTTATAGGCGTGAAAATAACGCAGGCTGAGAAACATCGAGGCCACGCCGGCGATAAACAACGGCATGGCCAGTACGGGAAGCAGGGACTCGGCGCGGCCGAACACCAGGTTGATCACAAACAATGGCAGCAATGCCAGGGCCAGGTACTGCCACCAGTTGAAGGACAGTCGCCGTTTCACCTGGCCGCGGGTCACGCGCGGTCGACCTCGCCCTGATGCTCATTACCCATCATGTGGTCGAGCTTGCTGGCTTTGGTGGCCAAGTAGAGTTTGTTGTGCGGGTTGTGCCCGGTGTGCAGCGGGACGCGCTCGGCCACGGTGATACCCATTTCGGTCAAGGCTTTGACCTTGCGCGGGTTGTTGGTCATCAGGCGCAGGGATTTCACGCCCAGGTGCTCGAGCATCGGCAGGCAGATGGCGTAGTCACGCTGGTCGGCGGCAAAGCCCAGGCGCTCGTTGGCTTCCACGGTGTCGGCGCCGCCATCTTGCAATTCATAGGCGCGGATCTTGTTCAGCAGGCCGATGCCACGGCCCTCCTGTCGCAAGTACAGCAGAACGCCACGGCCTTCACGGGCGATGGCCTGCAACGCGGCTTCCAATTGCGAACCGCAGTCACAGCGCTGGCTGAACAGCGCGTCGCCGGTCAGGCATTCGGAATGCACGCGGCCCAGCACCGGCGCACCATCAGCGATATCGCCCAGGCTGAGCACAACGTGCTCGCGCCCGGTGGCTTCTTCGAGAAAGCCATGCATGGTGAACGTGGCAAAGGGAGTAGGCAGCTTGGAAGCGGCGACGAAAACGACGGGCACCGTGTGCTCCTGATTTCAGATTTCACAGAGGCGGGCATTGTAACAGCCTGTTCCTACAGACGCTTAAGCTGAATGATCGCTGATAAAGATCAATAGGTTCGATTGGCCTTCGGCTTGGTTCTATGCAGGTCAGAACGGATACGGCTGTTTCCAGCGTTCGAAAATCGGCTTCAACTCGCCGCTTTTCACCAAGGCAGTCATGCGCCGGTCGTAGACTTTCATCAATACCCGCCCGCGTTCGTTATCGGCAAAGGCTATATAGAGCGGCAGTTCCATGATGTGGGTGAGAGTGAATCGGGACGGGTCGTCGGCCTGACTGAGCACGTACTTGGCTTCGGTGAGCGCCTCAATGTAGAAGTCTGCATGGCCGTATTGCAGCATCGCTAAAATACCGCTGCGTCGCTGGATCTGGTTGAACCGGCGCACATTCGGCAAATATTTCTCGTATTTATAGCCACGCACCCAAGCGAGGCGGTAATCACCGAGGGTCGCCAGGTTCGGCGTGGGCAACGTGGCCAGCCCGAGGGCATAGATAGGGTCGGAGTCGAACGGCCAGTGCGGGTACAGCACCTGGTCAGCTTCGTCGCGATAGGAGCCGACGCAGCCATCCACCTCGCCACGCTGGGCCAGGCCAATCGAGCGGGTATAAGGCGCGCTGTGGATTTGCAGGGTGACGCCTGCCGGTTCAAACACCCGGCGCAACACGTCCCAGGCCAGGCCGCTGCCATCTTTGTCGGTATAGTCGTTCCACTCCTCGCTGGCCAGCATGATCTTGCCAGGCACCGGGGCTTCATCCGCCTGGAGCACAGCGGTAAAGGCGCACAGCATGATCAGCAACCGGCGGCGCACACTCATAGTGACGGCTTCCTACGTGGAGATATTCATATGAAGGGTAGCCCAGGGCGCCGGCTACGGCAGCTCGCGGAAATGCTGATAGCCGTGCACTGCCGGGGTAATGTCCTGGCCGTGGCTGTCGAGCAGCGTCACGCCCTGCCCCGCTTCGGCCCGTCCGATCACATGGATCGGCCAGCCACTGGCCCGCAGCGGTGCCAGTTCGGCCTGGGGTAACGTGAACACCAGCACATAGTCGTCGCCGCCACTCAACGCGGCCACATGGGCCTCGTCGTTGCCGACAAACGCCAGCAATGCCGCCGACAACGGCAATGTGTCGCGCTCGATCAACAGGCTGACAGCCGATGCCCTGGCGATATGCCCGCAATCGGCCAATAACCCGTCGGAGATATCCATGGCCGAGGTTGCTTTACCGCGCAGGGCCAGGCCCAACGCCAGTTGCGGCTGCGGCGACCAATAGTGGGCGAGCAGCGGTTCGGCGATGGCGGCTGCCGCGCTGCGCTGACCCAATACCAGCGGCAAGGCCCCGGCCGCATTGCCCAACTCCCCACCGACGCACAGCAGGTCCCCCGGCCGCGCACCGCTGCGCGTCAAGGCAAGCCCGGCCGGCACGCGGCCAAACACGGTCAAGGTCAGGCTCAGCGGCCCCCGCGTGGTATCGCCGCCCACCAGGCCCACGCCGCAGCGTTGCGCCATGGCGTTCAAACCCTGGGCATAGCGTTGCAACCAGTCGGCATCGACGGTCGGCGTGGTCAGGGCAAGGGTAAACGCGAGGGGGTGGGCGCCCATGGCGGCCAAATCGCTCACCGCCACGGCCAGCGAGCGCTGGCCGAGCAGGAACGGGTCAGACGGGTCGGCAAAGTGCACGCCGGCCACCAATGTGTCGGTCGAGACTGCCAACTGCTCGCCGGCAGGGAGCGCGAGCAAGGCGCAGTCGTCGCCGATCCCCAGGGCAATGCCTTCGCCGCCTTGCGCACAGGGCGCGGCGGCGAAGTAGTTGCGGATCAGCTCGAACTCGCCCACGGGACTCAAGCGCAAATCAGCGCTTGTGTTCCTTCACTTCGGCTTCACGCAGGCGCGGAGCCAGCTTGTCGAGCACGCCGTTGACGAACTTGTGGCCGTCGGTCGAACCGTAGACTTTCGCCAGTTCGATGCCTTCGTTGATCACCACGCGGTACGGTACGTCGACGCGCTTGAGCAGTTCCCAGGTGGACAGGCGCAATACGGCCAGTTCAACCGGGTCCAGCTCTTCGAGGGTCAGGTCCAGGCATGGCGACAGCGCGGCGTCGATCTCGGTCAGGTTGGCCGGAACACCGTGCAGGATGTCGTGGAAGTAGCTCTGGTCGGCGAAGGTGAAATCGTTGTCGACGCGAAATTGCGCTTCGATTTCGTTCAGCGACGTACCGGCCATGTGGCGCTGGTACAGGGCCTGGGTCGCGAGCTGACGGGCCGCGCGACGCTTTTCGCTTTTCGACGGTTTGCCGGCGTCAGCTGGACGCTCGTCGCGAGGGTTGAAACGATCGCTCTCGTCGGAAATCACTTGGCCTCCAACTGCGACAGCAGGCTGACCATTTCCAGGGCGGACAGGGCAGCTTCAGCGCCTTTGTTACCGGCCTTGGTGCCGGAGCGCTCGATGGCTTGTTCGATGGAATCCACGGTCAGCACGCCGAATGCGACCGGCACGCCGAACTCCATGGACACCTGGGCCAGGCCCTTGGTGCATTCGCCTGCCACGTATTCGAAGTGCGGGGTACCGCCACGAATGACCGCGCCCAGGGCAATGATCGCCGCGTACTCACCCTGCTGGGCAACCTTTTGCGCAACCAGTGGAATTTCGAAGGCGCCAGGGGCACGGATGATGGTGATGTCGCTCTCGCTCACACCGTGGCGAACCAGGGCGTCAACGGCACCGCTTACCAGGCTTTCAACCACGAAGCTGTTGAAGCGGCCAACCACCAGGGCATAGCGGCCTTGGGGGGCGATGAAGGTACCTTCGATGGTCTTCAGGGTCATTCGACAAATCTCTTAAAGAGCCGGGACGCGAAAAGTGCGTCCCTCAGTGATGATTTAACCGCGAACAAGGGGCAAAAATCGCCAGCCTTTATTCGGAGGGCACGTATTCTACAACTTCCAGATCGAAACCGGATATCGCATTAAATTTCATCGGTGCGCTCATCAGGCGCATTTTGCGCACACCGAGGTCGCGCAGGATCTGCGAACCGGCACCGACGATGCTGTAGGTGGTCGGTTTTTTCACCGGCGCGCGCTCCGCCGTTTCGCGGATATGCGCCAGCAACACGTCGCCATCCAGCGGGTGACCAAGCAACAGCACCACGCCACTGCCCGCCTCGGAAACCGCGGCCATGGCGGCGCGCAGGCTCCAGCGGCCGGGCTGCTTGACCATCAGCAAGTCGCGCAGCGGGTCCATGTTGTGCACGCGCACCAAGGTTGGCTCGTCGGCGCAGATATTGCCCAGGGTCAGGGCCATGTGCACGTCGCCTTCCACTGAATCACGGTAGGTCACCAAATTGAATTGGCCCAGTTCGCTGTCCAGCGGCTGCTCGGCAATCCGCTGAACGGTACGTTCGTGGATCATGCGGTAGTGGATCAGATCGGCAATGGTGCCGATCTTGAGGTTGTGTTCGGCGGCGAACGCTTCGAGTTCGCTGCGACGGGCCATGGTGCCGTCGTCGTTCATCACTTCACAGATGACGCCGCTCGGCTCGAACCCGGCCATGCGCGCCAGGTCGCAGGCCGCTTCGGTATGGCCGGCGCGGGCCAGGGTACCGCCCGGTTGGGCCATCAGCGGGAAGATGTGGCCCGGGCTGACGATGTCTTCGGCCTTGGCATCCTTGGCGGCGGCGGCCTGCACGGTGCGAGCGCGGTCAGCGGCGGAGATGCCAGTGGTGACGCCAGTGGTGGCTTCAATCGATACGGTGAACTTGGTGCCGAAACCCGAGCCATTGCGCGGCGCCATCAACGGCAGCTTGAGCAACTCACAGCGTTCGCGGCTCATGGGCATGCAGATCAACCCACGGGCGTGCTTGGCCATGAAGTTGATGTGCTCAGGCAGGCAGGCCTCGGCGGCCATGATGATGTCGCCTTCATTCTCGCGATCTTCGTCATCCATCAGGATGACCATCTTGCCTTGGCGGATGTCTTCAACCAGTTCTTCGATGCTATTGAGCGCCACGCGGCACCCCCTTGGTCAGGATTTCAGGTAGCCGTTAGCGGCCAGAAAACTTTCGGTGATGTTACCCGATGCAGGCTCTGCGGCCTTTTCGCCGAGCAACAGGCGCTCCAGGTAACGGGCAAGCAAGTCCACTTCCAGGTTCACCCGGCGGCCTGGCTGGTAGGCGGCCATGATGGTTTCGCTGAGGGTGTGGGGAATGATGGTCAGTTCGAATTCGGCGCCATTGACGGCGTTCACGGTCAGGCTGGTGCCGTCGACGGTGATCGAGCCTTTGTGGGCGATGTACTTGGCCAGCTCCTTCGGCGCGCGAATACGAAATTCCACGGCGCGTGCGTTTTCGCTGCGCGCCACGACTTCGCCGACGCCATCGACATGGCCGCTGACCAGGTGGCCGCCCAGGCGTGTGGTCGGCGTCAGGGCTTTTTCCAGGTTGACCGGGCTGCCGGCCGCAAGATCGCTCATCGCGGTGCAGTCCAGGGTCTCGCGGCTGACATCGGCGGCAAAGCCATTGCCCGGCAGCTCGACGACGGTCAGGCACACACCGCTGACGGCGATGCTGTCGCCCAGCTTGACGTCGCCCAGATCGAGCTTGCCGGTTTCAACCAGCAGGCGGATGTCGCCGCCCTTGGGGGTCATGGCGCGGATGCTGCCGATGGCTTCGATAATGCCGGTGAACATGTCGTGCTCCTGAAAACGGGGGGCTGACGCTTGCGCGCAGGCCGGGAATTATACGCTCGCTGCCGGCAGCGGGACGGCGGTGATTCGCCAGTCGTCGCCAACCGCGCGCATGTCAGTGATCTTGAGGTGGGGGGCGTCGACGAGTTTCTCAAGCGGCCAGTCCAGCAACGGCCGGGCGGCGGAGCCGAGGAACTTGCCGGCGACGAAAATCACGTATTCGTCGACCAGGCCCTGCTGGGCAAACGCGCCCGCCAGGCTTGGGCCCGCTTCCACCAGCACGTCGTTGACGCCACGGGCGGCCAGTGCCACCAACGCTGAGCGCAGGTCGACCTGGCCCTCCACGCCCGGCACCACCAGGCACTCGGGGCCACGGGGAAACTGGTTTTCCGCGGTCACGCACGTGATGACCAACGCCGGGCCAGCCTTGAAGAAAGGTGCATTGAGCGGCACGCGCAGGCGACCGTCGATCAATACGCGCAGCGGCGGACGCGACATGGCCAGGGCGGTGGTGTGTGCATCCAGGCCCAGCTCGGCGGCGCGCACGGTCAGGCGCGCGCCGTCGGCCAGCACCGTATCGGCGCCGGTCAGCACCACACTCGCTTCGGCACGCAGGCGCTGGACGGCGGCGCGGGCGGCAGGGCCGGTGATCCATTGGCTTTCGCCGCTGGCCATCGCGGTGCGCCCGTCCAGGCTCATCGCCAGTTTGACCCGCACAAACGGCAGGCCCTGTTCCATGCGCTTGAGAAAGCCAGGGTTCAGCGCGCGCGCTTCAGATTCCAGCACGCCGCTACGAATCTCGATCCCTGCCTGGGCCAGGCGCTGCATGCCGCGCCCCGCCACTTCCGGGTTGGGGTCCTGCATGCCGGCCACTACCCGCGCCACACCGGCGCTCACCAGCGCATCGGCGCAGGGCGGCGTGCGGCCGTGGTGGCTGCACGGCTCGAGGGTCACGTACACCGTAGCGCCACGTGCCTTGTCACCGGCGGCGCGCAAGGCATTAGGTTCGGCATGGGGCTCGCCGGTGCGCTCATGCCAGCCTTCGCCGACAATCTGCCCATCGCGCACGATCACGCAGCCCACCCGTGGGTTGGGATGGGTGGTGTACAGGCCCTTGCGCGCCAATTCGAGGGCGCGGGCCATGTAATGGGCGTCGAGCACAGCCTGTTCAGCGGTCATTGTTTGGAAGGCTCACGGGCCAGGCGGTCGATTTCTTCGCGGAACTCATTGAGGTCCTGGAAGCGTCGATACACCGAGGCGAAACGGATATAGGCGACTTCATCGAGCTTTTGCAGCTCACCCATCACCAACTCGCCCACCACCAGGCTCTTGACCTCGCGCTCGCCGGTCGCGCGCAACTTGTGCTTGATATGCGCCAGCGCCGCTTCCAGCCGCTCGACACTCACCGGGCGTTTTTCCAGGGCGCGCTGCATACCGGCGCGCAGTTTTTCTTCGTCAAAAGGCTGGCGGCTGCCGTCGGACTTGATCAGACGTGGCAATACCAGTTCGGCGGTTTCGAAGGTGGTGAAACGCTCACCGCAGGCCAGGCATTCGCGCCGGCGACGCACTTGGTCGCCCTCGGCGACCAGACGCGAGTCGATGACCTTGGTGTCGTTGGCACCGCAGAAGGGACAGTGCATGGTTGGCAGGCAACAAAAAATGGGAGGGCCATGGTAGCGCATCCCCGTAGCAAGACAAGCCATAGCCTTTACGGTATATAGGCAGGCTTATATGTTTCATATTTTTAAGCCACGGATTTTGTCCTTTCTGGAGCCGTACATGCAGTTACGACCACTTGTTTTGATCACCCTGTTCAGTTTTCTGGTCGCCTGCAGCAGCGAAGCCCCCAAGCCTGCCGCGCCGCAGCCAACCCCTGCACAAGAGAAAAAAGTCCCCGGCATTGAAGACCTCGGCCCCCTGCCCGCCTACCAGCGTGAAATCAGCGGCAACCTGACCAACGTGCCGGCCGGCGCCGAAGTCGAAATGGCGCTGCTGGTGATCGACGACCGCTCGCGCCCGCAACAACTGCTTGCCAGCAGTGTGTTGACCGGCAACGGCAAGCCCCTGGCCTTTCGCCTGCGCTTCAACCCCGAAGCGTTCCCGGCCGGTGCGCGGGTGGAATTGCGCGCTCGCGCCAGCCAGTCCGGCCAGTTAATCCTGCACCTGCCCGCCGTGCGCATCACCCAGGCGATCACCCAGACCACCGGCCCCCTGCAGCTCGTCAAGGCACCATGACGCCACCGCTGCACCTGCAACACGCCCTGAGCGAGTTGATCGGCGACGCACAGCTGGTGCCCTGCGCGCTGCCGGGCACCGAACTGTCGTTGTGGCTGCTCGACGCCGGCAACATGGACCGCGCCTTCAGCCAGGAAGAAACCCGGCGCATCCTGCATGAGCCACCCTATTGGAGCTTCTGCTGGGCCAGCGGGCTGGCGCTGGCGCGCTATCTGGCGGCGCATCCCGAATGGGTCGCGGGCAAGCGCGTGCTGGATTTCGGCGCCGGTTCCGGCGTGGCCGCGATTGCAGCGGTCAAAGCCGGGGCATTGGAGGTGGTGGCCTGCGACCTCGATCCGCTGGCGCTGGCCGCTTGCCGGGCGAATGCCGAACTCAACCGGGTGAAACTGAGTTATTCGGCGGACTTCTTCACCGAAGCCGATCGGTTCGACCTGATCCTGGTGGCCGACGTGCTTTACGACCGCGCCAACCTGCCGCTGCTGGACCAGTTCCTGACCCGTGGCCGCGAAGCCCTGGTGGCCGATTCGCGGGTGCGCGACTTCCAGCACGCGGGCTATCAGCGCCTGGAAGTGCTGGACGCATTGACCCTGCCGGACCTGGCCGAGCCTTGGGAGTTTCGCAAGGTGAGCTTGTACCATTCGCGGCGATGATCGCCAGCGTTACAAATTTCCAGCAATAAATTGGTTGAGACAAGAAAAAGCACGGCGTGGAAAATGCCATTCCTCGCTCGCAGCTCTGACAGTCGACTGCAATGTCTTCGCACACAAATTCTCTGATAACCAAAGAAGCAAAGGACTTGTCAAATGCAGGGCATCTGCCTAACCTTTGCGCTAATACACCCGCCATGCCTCTGGTTGCTTCGGTAACCAAGCACAAATTGTGCGGGTTTTTTATGCCCGGTATTTTCGGAGCATGAGGTCATTCAGCAAACCTGCCATCGATGTTCCAGCTCAACTGGAACTGCTCAAGCTGCGCGGACTGATAATTTGCGCCAAGTTAGTCCACGCATTCGCTGGCGCCGCAGCCTGCATTTGCTTATCAGCGAGTTTGCCGAGGTCAGTATCAAAACAATGGGTTTCCCTCATAGGTATCTACACAACTTTGGCGTAGCCCTGAACCTGTGGCGAGGGAGCTTACTCCCGTGGCGGCCTGGCGGCCTATAGCTATCTGACTGATGCCGCGCGATCCAAATGTGGGAGGGGGCTTGCCCCCGATGGCGGCCTGACAGCCGACCAGGATGTTGGATCAAGGCGAGTACATATCCGTTGCTGCGGTAACGGCGGCTTAGGGTTCCGCCCTTACGGCGGCTCACTTTTGAAAAGCGCAAAAGTAAGCAAAACGCTCTTGCCCCACCACTCGGCACCTCGCCTAGGCTCGGTGTGCCCGTAATCCGACATTGATTTGGGGGGCCGCCGCCACGCGCCATCCATGGCGCGGGGCGGCTAAACCGGCATCCCTGCCGGTTTACCCCCCAAATCACTATCGAATTCCGGCCAGCGTGGTTTAACGGGGCGCCTAGATCAAGATCAAGAGCGGCTCGCTTCGCATCGTGGTTACCGTAGGCTGCTACAAAGTTGTGTAGATACCTATGCTCAAGACTGGTACCTCGACCCGTTTTGGCAAGCGTCCGAGCGCTGAGTCCCATACGACTTCCGATAGCCCGCGCCAGCCCTTATAGTTGCCCCCATTCCCGCTTTATTCGAGACGCCTCATGAGTGAGCCCACGCCGTACATCTTCGACGTCACCACCGCCAACTTCGACCAGGCGGTGATTCAGAACTCTTTTGAAAAACCTGTGTTGGTGGATTTCTGGGCCGAGTGGTGCGCGCCGTGCAAGGCGTTGATGCCGATGCTGGCGCAGATCGCCGAGAGTTATCGCGGTGAATTGCTGCTGGCCAAGGTCGATTGTGAGGCCGAGCAGGACATCGTTGCGCGTTTTGGTATTCAAAGCCTGCCGACCGTGGTGCTGTTCAAGGACGGCCAGCCGGTGGATGGGTTTGCCGGGGCGCAGCCGGAGTCGGCGGTGCGGGCGATGCTCGAGCCCCATGTGCAGATGCCGCCACCGGCTGCGGCGGATCCGTTGGAGCAGGCACAAGCGTTGTTTGCCGAAGGCCGCATCAGCGATGCCGAAGCCGTGCTGGTTGTGCTGCTGGGCGAAGACAACACCAACGCCGCCGCGCTGATCCTGTACGCGCGTTGCCTGGCCGAGCGCGGCGAACTGGATGAAGCGCAAACCGTGCTGGACGCCGTAAAAGGCGATGACCACAAAGCTGCCCTCGCCGGGGCCAAGGCGCAAATCACCTTCCTGCGCCAGGCGGCCGACCTGCCGGACGCCGCCGACCTGAAAAGCCGCCTGGCGCAGAACCCGCAGGATGACGAAGCGGCCTATCAGTTGAGCATTCACCAACTGGCGCGCCAGCAATACGACGCCGCGCTGGAAGGCCTGCTCAAACTGTTTATCCGCAATCGCAGCTACAGCGAAGGCCTGCCGCACAAGACCTTGCTGCAGGTGTTCGAGCTGCTGGGCAACGATCACCCGCTGGTCACGGCGTACCGCCGCAAATTGTTTGCCGCGTTGTATTAATCGCCCATCCAGCTGTACAGCGGCGTATCCCCGCCGCTGGTCACCTTCACCTTGGCGCTGTGGCGCAGGCGCACCAACAGGCGCTTGCCTGCCGCCGCATCGCCGGCCAGGCCTTCCAGTTGATCCAGTAACTCCAAGCCGCTGAGCTGCCCGGCGTTGCGCAACAGATCCTGGGCGTTCTGCCATAGATCCTCACTTGGCCTGACCGGTACCGCAGTCGACTCGGTAGGCACCGGGGCGGCCTGCAGTTGTGCGCCCAACCGCGCCCAATCGCCGTCGTCCAACTCCAGGGTCAAGTCCACCGGCAGGTCGCCGACGGTTCCACGAATTCGCAACATCGTCCTTACTCCTGCATTTTTTCTGACGGGCATGCTCCCATGCAGCTTGCGCAACGCCAAGCGGGCGGTCAAACTCTCGGCATCAGTGTTATAAGATCACATAACAAAACTTTCATCTTTGGAGTCCTGTCATGCGCCGTCTGCTGCTCGCTTTGCCGTTTGCCCTGCTGCCACTGGCGGTCGCTCATGCTCATGAAGATCACGACCATGAGCACGCCAGCCTCGGTGCCCATGAACATGGCGTGGGCCGTCTCAATGCGGTGCTCGACGGCCAGTCCCTGGAGCTTGAACTGGACAGCCCGGCCATGAACCTGGTGGGTTTCGAACACGTCGCGACCAGTGCCGCCGACAAGGCCAAAGTCGCCGCTGCGCGCAAACAGCTGGAAAGCCCGCTGGTGTTGTTCAAGCTGCCCAAGGCCGCCGGTTGCGTCGTCAGCTCCCAGGAACTCAACAGCCCGCTGTTCGGCGACAAACCGGAAGCCGATCACGATGACGACGATGGCGATGACAATGACCACGCCACCGACGGCAAAGGCGTCGCCGCCCACGAACACCATCACGACCACAGCGAAATCCACGCCCACTACCAGTTCACCTGCGCCACGCCAGAGGCACTGAGCAACCTGGACCTGAGCCAAGTGTTCAAGACCTTTCCCGCCACCCAGAAGATTCAGGTACAACTGATCGGCCCGAGCGGCCAGCAAGGTGTTGACGCGACCGCCACTGCAGCCACCCTGAAGTTCTGAGTTCACATGACCCATGCATTGATCCAACTGTCCGACCTGGGTTTCAACTGGCCCGGTCACCCGCAGTTGCTGGACATCCCCGCGTTCCGCCTGGAGCCGGGGGAAACCCTGTTCCTCAAGGGCCCCAGCGGCAGTGGCAAAACCACCTTGCTCGGACTGCTCGGCGGTGTACAGACGCCCAGCCGGGGCAGTATCCGCCTGCTTGGCCAGGAGCTGACCGAACTTTCGGCAGGCGCCCGTGACCGGTTCCGGGTGGACCACACCGGCTACATCTTCCAGCAGTTCAACCTGCTGCCGTTCTTGTCGGTGCGCGAAAATGTCGAGCTGCCGTGCCACTTTTCCAAATTGCGTGCACAGCGGGCGATCCAGCGCCACGGCAGTGTCGACCAGGCCGCGGCAACCTTGCTGGCACACCTGGGCTTGAAGGACCCGGACCTGCTCGAGCGCCGCGCCGACTCGCTGTCCATCGGCCAGCAACAACGGGTGGCCGCCGCCCGTGCGCTGATCGGCCAACCGGAACTGGTGATCGCCGACGAACCCACCTCGGCCCTCGACTACGACGCGCGCGAGGCATTCCTTCAGCTGCTGTTCGCCGAATGCCGCGACGCCGGGGCCAGCCTGTTGTTTGTCAGCCACGATCAAAGCCTGGCGCCGCTGTTCGACCGCAACCTGTCGCTGGCCGAACTCAATCGCGCCGCCACGCCCGCAGAGGTTTGAGATGTATCTGTTTCGTCTAGCCATGGCCAGCCTGGCTAACCGCCGCTTTACCGCGATCCTCACCGCCTTCGCCATCGCGCTTTCCGTCTGCTTGTTGCTCGCGGTGGAGCGCGTGCGCGTGGAAGCGCGCAACAGCTTCGCCAGCACCATCAGTGGCACCGACCTGATCGTCGGTGCCCGCTCGGGCTCGGTGAACCTGCTGCTGTACTCGGTGTTCCGCATCGGCAACGCCACCAATAACATCCGCTGGGACAGCTACGAGCACTTCGCCGCCAGCCCCCAGGTGAAGTGGGCGATCCCGATTTCCCTCGGCGATTCCCATCGCGGTTACCGGGTGATGGGCACCAACGCGTCGTACTTCGAGCATTACCAGTACGGGCGCAAACAAAACCTCGAGCTGGCCAGCGGCCGCGCCTTTGCCACCGACCCGTTCGAGGTGGTGCTCGGTGCCGAAGTGGCCGACGCACTGCACTACAAACTTGGCGACAAGCTGGTGCTGGCCCACGGTGTGGCGGTGGTCAGCCTGGTCAAGCACGATGACAAGCCCTTCACCGTGGTCGGCATCCTCAAGCGCACCGGCACGCCGGTGGACCGCACGCTGCATATCAGCCTCGGTGGCATGGAGGCGATCCACATCGACTGGCACAACGGCGTGCCGGCCCAGGGCAAAGGCCGTATCAGCGCCGATCAGGCGCGCAATATGGACCTCACTCCGCAAGCCATCACCGCCTTCATGCTCGGCTTGAACAACAAGATTTCCACCTTCGCTCTGCAACGGGAAATCAATGAATTCCGTGGCGAGCCGATGCTGGCGATTCTGCCGGGCGTGGCGCTGCAAGAGCTGTGGAGCATGATGGGCACGGCCGAAAAAGCCCTGTTCGTGATTTCGCTGTTCGTGGTGCTCACCGGTTTGATCGGCATGCTCACGGCGATCCTCACCAGCCTCAACGAACGCCGCCGCGAAATGGCGATCCTGCGCTCGGTGGGCGCACGGCCGTGGCATATCGCAACGCTGCTGATCTTCGAGGCTTTCGCTTTGGCCCTGGCCGGCGTGGTGGCAGGTCTGGGTTTGTTGTACCTGTGCATTGCCGCATCGCGGGGTTATTTGCAGGCCAACTACGGTCTGGACCTGCCGATGGCGTGGCCGAGCGAATATGAATGGACGTTGCTCGCCGGTATCCTGGCGGCGGCGTTGTTGATGGGCAGCGTGCCCGCATGGCGTGCCTATCGCCAGTCGTTGGCCGATGGCCTGTCCATCCGTTTATGAGGAAGGTATCGATGCGTCGTGCCCTGTTTGCCCTGTTATTGCTGGTGGCCGTGCCTGCCTGGGCCGAGGAGCAGCCCAGGGATTTGTCGTGGCAGGAAATGATCCCGCCGGATGCGCCACCGGAAGTGCCCAATATGAAACCGCTGCATGACCTCTCGAACATGGCCGAGGCCTTGTCCGTCGAGGCCGCGCCGGCTGCCAGGCAGGACCTGCCCAACGCGCCGGTGGTACAGAGCCTGGACGGCCAGCATATTCGCCTGCCGGGCTACATTGTGCCGCTGGAGGTGAGCGAAGAAGGCCGCACCACCGAGTTCCTGCTGGTGCCGTATTTCGGCGCGTGCATCCATGTGCCGCCGCCGCCGTCGAACCAGATCGTGCATGTGAAAAGCGAAGTCGGCGTGAAACTCGATGAGCTGTACCAGCCGTACTGGATCGAAGGCGCGATGCAGGTCAAGCCGTCGTCCAGTGAACTGGCTGACGCCGGTTACCAGATGGATGCCGAGAAGATTTATATGTACGAGCTGGAGGAATAACCCTTACCTGCAAACACACCGCAGATCAAAATGTGGGAGGGGGCTTGCTCCCGATAGCAGAGTGCCAGTCAACAGAGTTATTGGCTGACTCACCGCCATCGGGAGCAAGCCCCCTCCCACAGTTTTTACCGCGTGGTTGCCCTTTCATTGAGCTGAGTCAACAGATCGAGCGGAACGATCTTTACCATTGGACGTACAACTTTTAACGTCCTTTTGGAGCTCCCATGAACAAGTCCCTGCTCGGCGCGTCCCTGTTCGCGCTCGCCCTCGTCGCCCCTGTCGCTCACGCTCACCAAGCGGGCGACATCCTGATTCGCGCCGGTGCAATCACCGTGAATCCGAAGGCCGACAGCAGCAGCGTCAAGGTTGACCAAGGCCCATTGGCGGGCACCAACCTGGGCGGCAAGGCGACCATGAGCAGCGACACCCAACTGGGCTTGAACTTCGCCTACATGCTCACCGATCACGTCGGTATCGAACTGCTGGCCGCCACGCCGTTCGAGCATGACGTGAAAATCAAGAACACCGCCCTCGGCGCCGCCAACGGCAAGCTCGGCACGCTGAAACACCTGCCGCCGACCTTGAGCGTCGTGTACTACCCGCTGGACCACCAGTCGGCGTTTCAACCGTATGTGGGCGCCGGTATCAATTACACCTGGATCTACGACGAGCACGTCGGCAGCCGCGCCGAGCAGGCCGGTTTCAGCAACTTCAAGGCCGAGAATTCCTGGGGCTGGGCCGCGCAGATCGGCGCCGATTACATGATCAACGACAAATGGATGATCAACGCCCAGGCGCGCTATATCGATATCAGCACCAAGGCGACGGTGGATAACAACGCGTTGGGCCAGGGCACCCGGGCCAAGGTCAACGTGGACGTCGACCCGATGGTTTACATGGTGGGTATCGGCTACAAGTTCTAAGCAACACGCATAACCAAATGTGGGAGGGGGCTTGCTCCCGATAGCGGTGGACCAGTCAATAAATCTTTGACTGACACTCTGCTATCGGGGGCAAGCCCCCTCCCACATTTGGTTCTGTGTTGTTTTCAGGTGTGGCGGTAGAAGCGGTCGAGCAGCGCCGGCAAGCCCGCCCGCCACGCCCGGGGCTTGATGCCAAAGGTGTGCAGGATTTTCTTGCAGGCCAGCACCGCGTGTTGCGGTTCTTCGGCCGCATCCGGCCGCGCCGCGTGGGCCTGGGCGGTCGGCGACTCGATGGCCAGCGGGTGGAAGTTGCGCGCTTCGGTGAGGATCGCCTGGCCCAGCGCCAGCGGCGTGGTCGCCTCGTGGCCGGCGTAATGGTAGGTGCCCCACAGCGGCGCCGCGCAATCGAGTTGCTTGAGCACGGAAATGATCACCCGCGCCGCGTCGTCCACCGGCGTCGGATTGCCCCTACGGTCGTCCGCCATCAGTAATTCATCCGGCTGTTCGGCCCGGGCCAGGAAGCGCCCGAGGGTGCCGTCGACGCTGTCATCGAGCAGCCAGCCAAACCGCAGCAGCACATGTTGCGGGCAGGTGGCGCGTACGCTCTGCTCGATACGCCACAACGCCTGGCCACGCAGGCCCAGGGGCACCGGCTCGTCTTTTTCGCTGTAGGCGGTGGCGCGGGAACCGTCGAACACGCGGTAGCTGGACGGTTGCAGCAGGGTAATGCTGTGATGCTGGCACAGTTCGGCGAGCCGTTCGATGGCGAATTCCTGGGAAGCCAGGCGGGTTTCGCTGACCGCTTCGGCCTGGAACCAGTCGAAATAATAGGCGAGGTTGATCAACGCATCGGGACGGGTGTCGTCGAGCAACTGGGTGAGGCTTGCGGCATCCCAGCCGTCTTGGGGCGGTTTGGGGGCGAGGAAACCGATGTCTTCCTCTGCACCGAGGCGAATCAGCGCCTGCCCGAGGGCATTCCCGCCGCCCAGTAACATAAGGCGCATTCGCATAGATTGAGCAGGCCCGGTCTGTTTGGAACGATGGTTGTGTCGGCAGGCGCGTGAGCCTTGCCGTAGGTTTATTCCAGAATCGTTGCATTTTGCGGGTTTGTAGCGCAACCGTCACGGACAAAGTAGGTGTTTGCAACTTGTTGGAGCAGGTGGCATCAATCACTACATGAACTTTCCCGAATCCACGGACAGGGCTTTGGACGGTTTCCACCCCGCCGTCAGTACCTGGTTCCGCAGCACCTTCCCCTCAGTGACCGGCGCGCAGGCCCAGGCGTGGCCGCTGATCCGGCAGCGCCGCTCGACGCTGATCGCCGCGCCGACCGGTTCGGGCAAGACCCTGACCGCCTTTCTCGCGGTGCTGGACGACCTGGTCCACCAGGGTCTGGCCAACGGCGGCCAATTGCCCGATGAAACCCTGGTGGTCTACGTTTCGCCGCTCAAGGCACTCTCCAACGATATTCAGATCAATCTGCAAAACCCACTGGCAGGCATCACCGAGCACCTCGAGAAACAAGGCCTGCCGCCGTTGGTGATCCGCACCGCAGTGCGCACCGGCGACACCCCGCAAAAAGATCGCGCCCAGATGCGCAAGCGCGCGCCGCATATCCTGGTCACCACCCCGGAATCGCTGTATGTGCTGCTCGGCTCGGACTCGGGCCGACAGATGCTCGCCAACACGCGCACGGTGATCGTCGATGAAATCCACGCGATTGCCGCCGGCAAGCGTGGCAGTCACCTGGCGCTGAGCCTGGAGCGCCTGCAGGCGTTGTGCGCCGAGCCGCTGACGCGCATCGGCTTGTCGGCCACGCAAAAGCCCATCGAAGCGGTGTCGCGGTTTCTGGTCGGCACCGGGCGCGAATGCGCCATCGTCGACATCGGCCACGCCCGCCCGCGCGACCTGGATATAGAAGTGCCACCGGTGCCGCTCTCGGCAGTGATGGCCAATGATGTGTGGGAACTGGTCTATAACCGCCTCGCCGAATTGGCCCGTGACCACCGCACCACCCTGATATTCGTCAACACGCGACGCCTGGCCGAACGCCTGGCGCGGCACCTGAGCGAGCGCCTCGGCAAAACGGCCGTGGCCGCCCACCATGGCAGCCTGGCCAAGGAAATGCGCCTGGACGCCGAGCAGCGCCTCAAGGCCGGTGAGCTGCAGGTGCTGATCGCTACCGCGTCCCTGGAGCTGGGGATTGATATCGGCGACGTGGACCTGGTCTGCCAGATCGGCTCGCCCGGCTCGATCAACGGATTTCTGCAACGGGTCGGCCGCTCCGGGCATCAGGTCGGCGGCACACCCAAGGGCCGCCTGTTTGCCACTACCCGCGACGACCTGATCGAATGCGCAGCTCTCCTCGACTGCGTACGCCGTGGCGAACTCGACACCTTGCACATCCCCGTGGCGCCACTGGACGTGCTGGCCCAGCAGATCATCGCCGAGGTCAGTGCCCGCGAATGGCCGGAAGCAGCCCTGCTGACGCTTATTCGCCGCGCCGCGCCGTATGCCGAGTTGGATGAGCGCCACTACCAGGCGCTGTTGCGCATGCTGGCCGATGGCTACAACGGACGCCAGGGTATCCGCAGCGCTTATCTGCACCGTGACGCCGTGACCCATACCCTGCGCGGCCGCCGTGGTGCCCGGCTCACGGCGGTGACCAGCGGCGGCACCATTCCCGACAACGCCGACTACAGCGTGCTGCTGGAGCCCCAGAGCCTGAACATCGGCAGCGTCAACGAAGACTTCGCGGTGGAAAGCATTGCTGGCGATATTTTCCAGCTGGGCAATACGTCGTACCGCATCCTGCGGGTAGAGGCCGGCAAGGTGCGAGTCGAGGACGCCCACGGCCAGCCGCCGACCATTCCGTTCTGGCTGGGTGAAGCGCCGGGGCGCAGCAATGAGTTGTCGGCGGCGGTCGCCCGTTTGCAGGGGCAGCTGGATCAGCTGCTCAGCGCCAGCCCCGGCGACCTGCTCCCGGCGCAGGCCTGGCTCACTGGTACGCTGGGTTTGAACCGCGCCAGCGCCGAACAGATACTGGATTACCTGGCCCGCGCACGCCTGGCCCTCAGCGCGTTGCCATCCCAGGACACGTTGATCATGGAGCGGTTTTTCGACGAGTCCGGCGGCACCCAGTTGATCATCCACACGCCGTTTGGCAGCCGCATCAACCGCGCCTGGGGCCTGGCCCTGCGCAAGCGCTTTTGCCGCACCTTCAACTTCGAGCTGCAAGCGGCGGCCAGCGAAAATGCGATCGTGCTGTCGCTGTCCACCAGCCACAGCTTCGCCCTCGATGAAGTGTGGCGTTACCTCAACAGCAATAGCGCTGAACACCTGCTGATCCAGGCGGTGCTGGATGCACCGCTGTTCGGTGTGCGCTGGCGCTGGAACGCCGGCGTGGCGCTGGCGTTGCCGCGCTATACCGGCGGGCGCAAGGTAGCGCCGCAGATCCAGCGCATGAAAAGCGAAGACCTGATCGCCAGTGTGTTTCCCGATCAGATTGCCTGCCTGGAAAACCTCGCCGGCGAACGCGAAGTGCCCGACCATCCGCTGGTGGAACAAACCCTCGACGACTGCCTGCACGAAGCCATGGACAGCGATGGCTGGCTGGCCCTGCTGCGGCGCATGGAAGCGGGCGACATTCGCATGGTCAGCCGCGACCTGCCCGCGCCTTCGCCGATGGCCGCCGAGATTCTCAGCGCGCGCCCCTACACCTTCCTCGATGACGCGCCGCTGGAAGAACGCCGCACCCAGGCCGTGCTCAACCGCCGCTGGAGCGACCCGCAAAGTACCGACGACCTCGACGCACTGGATGCCGAGGCCATCGCCGGCGTACGCGAAGAGGCCTGGCCGGCGCCCCAGGGGCCGGATGAAATGCACGAAGCGCTGATGAGCCTGGCCTGCATTGCAAGCCAGGAAGTCACGCCGCAGTGGGCCGAGTGGCTGCAAGCATTGACCGAGGCCGGACGCGCTTACCCGCTGCCCAACGGCCTGTGGGTGGCCGTGGAACGCTTGAGCTGTTTGCAGGCGATTTACCCGCACACCCTGGCGCTGCTGCCCGGTTTCGATGAGCCGTGGACATTCGAAGAGGCGTTGGTAGAAGTGCTGCGCGCACGCCTGGGCGGTTTCGGCCCGTTGACGCTGCCCGAGATTGCCGCGCCGCTGGCGTTGCCCGCCGCCACCGTGGCCCAGGCATTGGCGCGGCTGGAGCAGGAAGGCTATGTGCTGCGCGGGCACTTCAGCCCCGGGGCCGTTGAGGAGCAATGGTGCGAACGACACCTGTTGGCGCGTATTCATCGCTACACGGTCAAGCGCCTGCGCCGGGAAATCGAACCGGTGGCGCTGCAGGATTTCATGCGCTTTCTGTTCGACTGGCAGCACCTGTCCGACCACGCGCGTGGCCAAGGCAGCGCGGTGTTGCCGCAAATCGTCGGCCAGTTCGAAGGCTATGCCGCCGCCACCTCGACCTGGGACAGCGACCTGCTCAGCGCGCGGATCAAGGACTACTCGTCGACCTGGCTCGACGACTTGTGCCGCAGCGGCAAGCTGGTGTGGACGCGCCTGAGCAACAAGGCCGGCGCCATGGCCTTGCGCAGTACGCCGATCGTGCTGTTGCCGCGCAGCCAGATGCCGCTGTGGAGCGGGCTGACCGAACAGACGGACAGCACGACGCTGTCACCCAAGGCGCAAAAAGTTCATTTGGCCCTGCGCGAACAGGGCGCGTTGTTTTTCGATGAGCTGGCGCACGAAGCCCATCTGCTGCGCAGCGAGCTGGAAACCGCGTTGCAGGAGTTGGTCGGCGCAGGCTTGGTCAATGCCGACAGTTTCGCCGGGCTGCGCGCCCTGACCACGCCCGCCAGCAAACGCCAGGCGCGCAGCAGCCGGCGGGGGCGCGGCGCGTTTATCGGCGGCATGGACGACGCCGGGCGCTGGGCATTGATTCGCCGCGCGCCGAGCGACGCCGGTGCGCATTCGGCCGAGACGCTGGAGCATGTGGCGATGACCCTGCTGCGCCGCTATGGCGTGGTGTTCTGGCGCTTGCTGGAGCGCGAGGCGGACTGGCTGCCGAGCTGGCGCGAATTGCTGCGCACTTTCCATCGGCTGGAGGCCCGGGGCGAAATTCGCGGTGGGCGGTTTGTCAGCGGGTTGGCGGGTGAGCAGTTTGCATTGCCGGAGGCTATCCCGTCGCTGCGCGAAGTACGGCGGCGCCCTCACGACGGTAGCTTGATTGCCGTGTGCGGGGCGGATCCGTTGAATCTGGTGGGTACGCTGTTACCAGGCAACAAGGTGCCGGCGGTGAGTGGCAATCGGATTGTGTATCGGGATGGGGTGCCGGCGGCGGTGATGGTGGGCGGTAAGCAGCAGATTTTGTCGGAGGTGGATCAGCAGGCGGTGCAGGAGAAATTGGTCAGGCATTGAGTTTGAGGGCCTCATCGGGGGCAAGCCCCCTCCCACAGTTGATTGCGTTCACAGATCAAAATGTGGGAGGGGGCTTGCTCCCGATGGGGCCATGACAACCAACACCATTATTGAGGCCTGGGCTGCTCAGTCAGCATCACCGCCTCAGTCTCATCCACTTGGGCAGTGCGCTTGGGCAACAACACCTGCTGTGGATAAGTCTGCGCGAAATGCACCTCATCGCAGTTATCCACAAGCTTTTTCAGACGCTGGTTAAACGCACGGCTCACCGCATATTGCCCACCCGACACGGTACGGAACTGCGCCGTCAGCACCACGCCGTTGAGGTCCATCTTGTCGACCCCAAACACTTCCAGCGGCCCTTGCAGGTTGTACTTGAGGAACACATCGTCGCGAATCGACTGCCCGGCCTCGCGGATCAGCTCCACGGCTTTGTCCACGTCGGTGTCATAGGTGAACTGCACCGAGAAGAACGCATAAGCGAACTGCCGCGACTGGTTGGTGACGGCCTTGATCTGCCCGAACGGCACCGAATGCACGAAGCCCTTGCCGTCGCGCAGGCGCAGGGTGCGGATGGTCAGGCCCTCGACGGTGCCGGCATGGCCAGAGTCGAGCACCACCCAGTCGCCGATCGACAAGGTGTCTTCGATGATGATGAACAGGCCGGTGATCACGTCCTGCACCAATTGCTGCGAACCGAAACCGATGGCCAGGCCGACCACACCGGCACCCGCCAGCAGCGGCGCGACGTTGATACCCAGATTGGCCATGGTGGTGATCGCACAAATCACCACGAGGATAATCTTCACCGCGTTACGCAGCAGCGGCAGGA
The DNA here is from genome assembly GCF_003852375.1 of Pseudomonas sp. R4-34-07. NCBI lineage: Bacteria > Pseudomonadati > Pseudomonadota > Gammaproteobacteria > Pseudomonadales > Pseudomonadaceae > Pseudomonas > Pseudomonas sp. R4-34-07. Next base: position 5,251,061 of record NZ_CP027760.1, read on the forward strand.
TGGTTTTCACGCGGGTGCTGGGCTGGCGGCTGGAGCGCTTGTTCACCGGGGGTTTGAGCGCTTCCTGAATCGCCGTATCGAGCACCACCCAGAACAGCCAGGTCATCAGCAGGATCAGGCCGATGCTGCTGAGGGAATCGCTGATCGCCCGGCCCACCGAGTTGCGCTGGGCAAACTCGAACAACGACACGCCCCAGATCCGCCCGAGGACTTCAATAAAGGCGATGGCCATGACAATGCGCAATATCGCGTGCAACAGGCTGAGGAAGCGCTCCTTGTAGGCGCTGCTGCGCTGGATCGCCACTTGGCTGCGCGACTTGAACAGGTGTTGCAGCACGGTGCTGAGGAACACGGTGCCGATCAGCAGGATCGTGGTGAACAAGGCACAGCGCAGGGCCTTTTGGTTGTCGTCGCCGGCACCGATCAGGTTGATCGCCGAGACCAGCACCATCAGCAGAATCGGCCAATACCAAAGCCCGGAAAATACTCGCAATGACTGTTGCAACGCTGGGTGCTTGAGGCGCTGGGCCAGCGGCCGATTACGAATCAGATGCGCCACCGGACGCCGCAGGCGCACCACCAGCACGCCGAAGATCAGCGTGGCGAACAGGCCGGTAAACACTGCGATGCTGCTAGTGATATTGCCGCCGAACTGGCGGGCGATCTGCGGGCTGGTCAGCGCATCGCTGAGGGCCGCGAGGAAGCCGATCAGAAACAGCGGTTTGGGGCAGTAGTCGCGAATGATCTGCACCGCCGGGCGCTTGTGGCCGAGGTTGAACATAACAATGACGCACAGCAGCATTGAGGTGGAAAAGATGCCGCTACTGGTGGCATAGGCAAAACACAGCGCCAGCGCCCGGCCCACGGAGTTGACTAGAAAGTGGCTGACAGACAGCGTCAATGGCAGGCAGATAACCGCCGGGATGGTGTAAGGCACCACGTACCCCAGCACCGCCAGCAGGCGCGCCCGGCGCTGGAAAAACACCCGCTGGCTCAAGCGCCGGACGATCAGGCGCCCCAGCAGGGTCAGCAGCGCAAAGGCGCCGATCCACACCGCCGAAAGCAACAGGAAATCCCCGGCCACGCTCCACGGCGAGCGCGCGGCCGTCTGGTTGACCAGCCGCCCTACTTCGTTAGCGGCGCGGTCGGCGCGCAGGCGCCATTCGTCGATGAAATTCTGGTTGAGGTCCAGCTTCTGCTGCACATCATCGATGCTGGAGCTGATGGCCCCGAGCAGGCCGCCTTCCACCAGCAATTCCGGCTTGGCCGGGGCTTCGGGCTCAGGCGCGGTGGCCGCGGCATACAGTGCGCCATTGCCGCAGAACAGCAGCGCGCCGAGCAGTAATGCAGTCTTGAAATTCAGCAAAACACCGGGCTCCTTCAGAGGGTCTGTTAGGAACTGACGGGTTTGAGCCGTGATCGTTCCCCTGATTCAACCACCTGCCTCCTCCCTTCGGACGCTCGACCGTTTGTAGGAATGTGGAAACTTTCGGTCAAAATTCACAGTCATCCCAAAACGCAGGGCAATCGACCCTACATCAATGGGAGTAAGCATGGCGGCGATTCATATCGGCATTTCCGGCTGGCGCTACACGCCCTGGCGGGGCGATTTCTACCCCGAAGGCTTGACCCAGAAACGCGAGTTGCAGTTTGCGTCACGCGCCGTCAACGGCATCGAAATCAACGGTTCGTTCTATGCGCTGCAAACGCCCAAGCGCTACGCCGAGTGGTATGCCGACACGCCTGAAGGCTTCCTATTCAGCGTCAAGGCCCCACGCTATATCACGCACATCCTGCGCCTGCGGGATGTGCACAAGCCCATGGCGAATTTCTTCGCCTCCGGGATACTGGAGTTGAAAGAAAAGCTTGGGCCGATCCTTTGGCAGTTCCCGCCCAGCTTCAAGTTCGACCCGCCCCTGTTCGAAGCCTTCCTCGCCGAACTGCCCACCGACACCCAGCAGGCGGCCGCCCTCGCCCATCAGCATGAGCCACGCCTGAATGGCAAGGCGAGCATGAAGGCCTACGGCAAGCGCCCTATGCGCCATGCCGTGGAAATTCGTCACGCAAGTTTTGCGGTGCCTGAGTTCGTGCAGTTGTTGGATAAGTACGGCGTGGCCCTGGTGGTGGCGGACACCGCCGGCAAGTGGCCGTATGCCGAAGACGTTACCGCCAACTTCATGTACCTGCGTTTGCATGGCGACAAACAGTTGTACGCCAGCGGCTATACCGACGAAGCCCTCAAGCGCTGGGGCGACCGCATCGAGCGCTGGCGTCACGGCAAACAGCCCACGGATGCGCACCTGATCGACCCGAAACACAAGCCACGCGCCCGCAAACAGCGCGACGTATTCTGCTTTTTCGACAACGACATCAAGGTGCGTGCACCTTACGATGCCCGCCAATTGCTGCAGCGCTTCGGGCTGGATAAACAGCTGCTGACCGAGCCCGGACGACTGCCCGAGCCGGGGGTGCTGGCATGACCCAGCCTGAGTTGATCCCCACCACGCCCACCACTGCCATCACGCGCTTTACCGTGCTGACGGTCAATATTCACAAGGGCTTCACCGCCTTGAATCGACGCTTCATCCTGCCCGAACTGCGCGAAGCGGTGCGCAGCGTCGGCGCCGACATGGTGTTCCTCCAGGAAATCCACGGCACCCACGAGCGCCATCCCCAGCGCTACAGCGACTGGCCGAAGATGCCGCAGTACGAGTTCCTCGCCGACAGCATCTGGCCGCAGTTCGCCTATGGGCGCAACGCGGTCTACCCCCACGGCGACCACGGCAACGCGTTGCTGTCGAAATTCCAGATCATCCGTCACGACAACCTCGACATCTCCCAAAGCGGCCATGAAAACCGTGGCCTGCTGCATTGCGTCCTGCGCCTGCCGGGCAGCGGGCAGCAAGTGCATGCGATCTGCATCCACCTGGGCTTGCGTGAGGTGCATCGCCAGCAGCAATTGCGCTTGCTGGAGCAGCGCATTAGCGAGATTCCGGCTGACGCGCCGCTGGTGGTCGCCGGCGATTTCAACGACTGGCGCCAGCGCGCCGACCTCAGCCAAAGCGGCCTCAAGGAGGTCTTCGCCGAAACCCTGGGCAAACCTGCGCGCACATTTCCGGCGCGCCTGCCGCTGTTGCCGCTGGACCGCATTTACGTGCGCAATCTGACTGTGCATAACCCCCGTGTGCTGACCACGCGCCCCTGGTCGCACCTCTCGGACCATGTACCGCTGTCGGTGGAGATTGAGCTATGAACGTTGCTGTAGAACATATCGCCACCGACCAGCCGCCGGATGATGCCAAGGCCCGTGACCTGGATTACGGCTGGCAGAGTGGCAATCAAATCGAACTGCTGGAGAATGGCGAGGCCTACTTCCCCAAGGTGTTCGAGGCCATGCGCGCGGCACAGCGCGAGATTCTGCTGGAGACGTTTATCCTCTTCGAAGACAAGGTCGGCTTTGAGCTCAAAGACATCTTGATCGAGGCGGCGCAGCGCGGGGTAACGGTGGTTGCCAGCCTTGATGGCTTTGGTTGCGGCGAATTGAGTGTTGCGTTTTTGCGCGAGCTGGCCGAGGCCGGGGTGGCGGTGCAGATGTTCGATCCGGCCTCGAAAACGCTGGGCATTCGCACCAACTGGTTTCGCCGCCTGCACCGCAAAATCGTGGTGGTGGATGCCGCTGTGGCCTTCATCGGCGGCATCAACTTTTCCGCCGACCACCTGGGCGACTTCGGCCCTGAAGCCAAGCAAGATTATGCGGTGCAAATCGTCGGCCCGGCGGTAGCCGACCTGCACCACTTCGCCCTGGCGCAAAGTGGTCGTCAGGTGCGCACACGGCGTGGCTGGCGGCGGCGCCAGCAACGCCCTGCGCTTTGGGCAACGTCCGAGGGAGACGGCCTGGTCCGCTTGATTTATCGCGACAACGTGCAGCATCGCGATGACATCGAAGAAGCCTATATCCACGCCCTGAGCAAAGCCCGTACACGCGCCGTGATCGCCAACGCGTATTTCTTCCCCGGCTACCGCCTGCTGCGCGAAATCCGCAACGCCGCGCGCCGTGGCGTGCACGTCCAACTGATCATGCAGGGCCAGCCGGATGTGCTGCTCGCCAAGCTGGCGGCGCGCATGCTCTATGACTATCTGCTCAAGGATGGCGTGGTGATTCATGAATACTGCCAGCGCCCGCTGCACGGCAAGGTCGCCTTGGTGGACGATGACTGGAGCACCGTGGGCTCAAGCAACCTGGACCCGTTGAGCCTGGCACTGAACCTGGAAGCCAATGTGCTGATTCGGGATCGGGCCTTCAATCAGCAGTTGTACGAGAGCCTGGAGGCACTCGCCAGAAACCACTGCCAGACCATGCCGGAAAAACGCAAACCACGCTTGTGGTTGTGGCGCCTGACTGTGGGTTTCCTGGTGTTTCATGTAATGCGCCACTTCCCCGTCCTGACCGGCTGGCTGCCGGCGCACAAGCCGCGTTTAAAACCCATCGAGAGTCCGGCCCATGACGTCTGAAAAACACGGCTCACGGTTCCAGCGCTGGAAGAAACCCCTGACCATTGCATTCTTCCTGCTGCTGATCGTGCTGTTCACCCTGCTTGCCCGGCGCATCGACTGGAGCGAAGTGCTGCAGACCCTGAGCGAATTCAAAGTGCGCACCTTGCTGATCGCCAGCGCGCTCACCGTGTGCAGCTTTATCGTCTACGCCTGCTTCGACCTGATCGGCCGCACCTACATTCGCCAGCCGTTGCGCTGGAAGCAGATCCTGCCGGTGGGGATCATCAGTTACGCGTTCAACCTCAACCTGAGCGCGTGGGTGGGCGGCATCGCGATGCGTTATCGCTTGTACTCGCGCCTGGGGGTGAGCACCAGCAATATCGCCAAGATCCTGGGGCTTAGCCTGGCGACCAACTGGTTCGGCTATATGGCGATCTCGGGGGTGATTTTCAGCAGCGGCCTGGTCACCATGCCGCCGGGCTGGAAGGTCAGCACCACGGCCTTGCAAGGCATCGGCGCGCTGCTGGTGCTGGCCAGCCTGGGCTACCTGGCCGCCTGCCGGTTTTCGAAAAAACGCGCGTGGACGATTCGCGGCATGGAAATCAACCTGCCGTCGCTGCGCATGGCGTGTTTGCAATTGATGCTGGGCGCGTTGAACTGGTCGCTGATGGCGGCGGTGATTTTCACACTGTTGCCGTCGAAACTGGACTATCCGCTGGTGTTGGGAGTGCTGCTGATCAGCGCGATTGCCGGGGTGCTCACGCATATTCCGGCGGGGCTGGGCGTGCTCGAAGCGGTGTTTATCGGCTTGCTGCAGCATGAGGCGTCACGCGGGAGTTTGCTGGCCGGGTTGATTGCTTATCGAGCGATCTATTTTATCTGCCCGCTGCTGATCGCGCTGGTGATGTATTTGGGTGTGGAAGCGAAGGCCAAGGCGTTGCGGGTCAAGAAGACAGCTTGATACCTGTGATGATCGTCCCCACGCTCCGCGTGGGCACGCAGCCCGTGACGCTCTGCGTCATCTGCTGGACGCGGAGCGTCCCGGGAGGCATTCCCACGCGGAGCGTGGGAGCGATCATCGAGCATCGCTATTGCGACTGAATGATGCTCAACCGTTCGCCCACTACCATCTCGGTGATCCAGTCCACCAGGATCGAGGTGTAGGCCTGTTGCGACACCGGGTCGCTCAATGAATGGTCGGCGCCGTCGATGATGCGGTGGGTCAGGGAATGGGTTTGCTGGCACGCCGCGCGGTAACTCATGATGGTGGCGTGGGGCACGTGGTCGTCGGTTTCCGATTCGACGATCAGCACATCGCCGGTAAATTGTGCGCAGGCGTGCAAGGCGCGGTTGGTTTCGGCGTGCACAAGGGTGCTGCGGTAGTCCATCAGGTCAGCTTTATCCAGGTCACGCTTGGGCTTGAGCCATTCCTGGTCGCGGTACAGCGCCGGCACACGCAACGCCAGCCAGCGCACCGGGCGCAATGAGGTGAGGATGGCGGCCAGGTAGCCGCCGTAGCTGGTGCCCACCACCGCCACCGCCGAAGTGTCGATCGCCGGGTGGGACAGCAGGCGGTCATAGGCGGCCAGCAGGTCGCGCAGGTTATCTTCACGGGTCACGCGGGACAGCGGGATCCCGGTGCCGGCGTGGCCGCGCAGGTCGAAGGTCAGACACACACAACCGAGCCCCGCGATGCCTTTGGCCCGTTCCAGGTCGCGCTCCTGGCTACCGCCCCAGCCATGCACGAACAGCACGCCCGGCACTTTGGATTTGGGGCTCAGGAAGGTCCCGCTCATCTGTTCGTCGTCTATATCGATCGCAATGCTCTCGCTTCTAGCCGTCATAAGCCTCAACCGTCACGTATTTGAGTAAAAAATCGCTGTTTTCAGCCGGGCCTCGGTACACCTCGATGGCATCCGCCGGCAGCGCCTGGTCCACGTAGGTTTCCACCGAGGCCACACGGATCGCCGTAAGGCTCGGGTTGTTGATAAAGCTCTGCAGCGCCGCGACTTCCGCGCTGCTGGCCCCGCCCATGCGCCAGGATTGCTCGAGCACTCCACTGCGGCGCTGGCCGTCGCTGTCCAGGCCCTGGGCGATGTCGTAGTTGCGCCGCGAGGCATAGAAGCCTGGGTAGGCTTCGTCGGCAGCTCTGTCGAAGACCTGCGCTTGCCTCACGGCTTCACGTACATCGTCGGGCAGGTCCAGCCTGAGCAAATCGTCGTAGCCACCGGGCACCACCAGCAATCTGGAGCCGCCGTAGACGTCTTCCCCCTGCCCGTCCTGGGTCAGGTATTGCTCGCCGCAGTAGCTCAGCACCTGATCGCCAATAAAGCTCTGGCCTACACTGTGAGTGACCACGTCGTGCAGGTCTTGTTCCAGCACCACGCCATCGTCGAACATCCCCGCCGCTCCGGGACGTGCCAACAGGGCGTCGAATTCGTCGAGGCTGCGAATGACTTGCTGGCCGCGCCCAGCGCAGGCGTTCACGGGTTTCAAGCGAATCGGCCCGCTGTAGAGCAAGCGCGTGGCGGCCGGCCGTGCATCCTCCACAGCGAAGACACTCAAGCCATCGAGTACCACATCGCGCACCCGCTCACTGAACAACGGCGACCAGCCCTCCGGCGCCTTGGCTTCAGGGCCCAGCAAGCCATGACTGATGGCTTTGGTGCAGATGAACCCGTGATCGACATAACCGCCCCACAGGTCTTGCGGGCCTTTGATATTGAGCGCGCGGGCTTGGGCCGCCCCCACCAGAGTTTGTGTGGGAAGCAGGTAGAGGTCGCGGCCAGCGTGCTGCTGTGGATCGTAGCTGCCGCCGAACTTGAGCCCCAGTATCTGCGCCAGCCAGCGCGCCAGGGCGCGATTGGTATCGACTTCATGCTGGGGTGCGCCAGCGCGTGTCGAGTGAGCGACTACCCATTTTTTCGGTGAAATTGGGGTCATGCGTCCCCCTTGGCATTCGGCCATGTGTGTAGGGGAAGCGTAGCAGGGATTAGGCCAAGATCTGGCCGAGGAGGATCGTTTGAAAATCAATCAGTTGGCGCAAACGCAATAGCAGTTAGCCTGCGCCATTCTGCACGACGCGGGCGCGGGTAAGCGGCGTTCTGCACGATTCACATGCATCGCACCCGATATCCGGCGACGGCGCCAGCTAAGATACTGGGCCTATCAACCCATCACGAGGCAATCCACATGGCCAAGCAAGCACTCATCCTGATCGATATCCAGAACGACTACTTCCCCCAAGGCAAGTGGCCGCTTGATGGTGTGGAGGCCGCCGCAGACAACGCTGCGCGAGTGCTGCAGGCCTTTCGTCAGGCCGGGGATGCCGTGATTCACGTTCGTCACGAGTTCGAAGGCGATGACGCGCCGTTCTTCACGCCGGGCTCAGAAGGTGCTCATCTGCATGCCAAAGTGCTGAACCAGGGCAATGAGCCGGTGGTGCTCAAGCATTTTGTGAATGCTTTTCGCCAGACCAACCTGCGCGAGTTGCTGGAACAGCGCAGCATCACCGACGTGGTTGTGGCCGGCAGCATGAGCCATATGTGCATCGATGCGGTGGTGCGGGCAGCAGCGGACTTGGGCTACAAGGTCACGGTGATCCACGATGCGTGCGCGACCCGCGACCAGGAATTCAATGGGCAGGTGATTCCCGCCGCGCAGGTGCATGGCGCATACATGGCGTCGCTGGCCTTCGGGTATGCGGGCGTGGTGTCGACAAATGACTATCTGAAGGCCCAAGCGGCGGTGGCTTGACCGCCGCTGAGTAACCTCAGCGCGTGGCGATGATGAACAGGCGCGGGAATGGCAGCAACACGGTGCCGTCGCTCAGGGCTGGGTAAGCGTGGCTAATCCGCGCCTGGTACTCCTGCAGGAACGCAGCTTGTTCGCCATCATTCAGGGGGGCCAGGAAGGGTCGCAGCCCTGAAGCCTTGAACCACTCCACCACGGCCGCGTGGTCTGCCAGCGGATGTTGGTAGGTGGTGCGCCATACGTCAACGGTAGTGCAGTACCGACTCAGCAGCTCGTAGTAATAGCTCGCCGAATGCCGCTGGTTATGCTTGACCGCGCCGATCTTTGCAGCCCATGGCCCCTGCGCCGCGACTTCGCGGGCGAGCCGGTGGGCAGGCTCGTCGAGGTTGTCCGGCGTCTGTATCGCCAGCGTGCCGCCGGGGGTCAGTTGGTGCACCAGGTGCGGGTACAGCGTGGCGTGGTCCGGCAACCATTGCAGGGACGCGTTGGCGAGAATCACGTCGAACTGCTGCGCCGGGGTCCAGGCGCCGATATCCGCCAATTCGAAGCTGAGCGTCGGCAAGCGTTTGCGCGCGTCGATCAACATGTCGTCGGAGCTGTCCATGCCGGTGATGTGCGCATGGGGAAAGCGCTCGGCCAGCACCTGGGTGGAATTGCCGGGGCCACAGCCCAAATCGACGGCTGTGCCCACGTCGGTATTGGGAATCGCCGCCACCAGGTCGCGGACGGGGCGCGTGCGTTGCTGCTCGAACATCGTGTATTGCTTGGCGGACCAGGTCATCACAGTTCTCCTTCGTTGGCGGTTAAGCATGCCCCATAAAAAACCCCCGAAGCCAGGGGCTATCGGGGGTTTTGGGGGTTCTGGGTCTCAGACTTCAGAACGGGATATCGTCATCAAAGCTGTCGAAATCCGGAGCTGGCTGCGGCGCGGCCTGTTGTGGCGCTGGGCGCGACTCACGCTGAGGCTGCTGGCTTGGCTGCGGACGCGACTGCTGTGGACGCGGTGCCGAGTTGGACATGCCTCCCTGGCCCTGTTGGTCGCCCTGTGGACGGCCGCCCAGCAGTTGCATGGTGCCTTGCATGTCGACCACGATTTCGGTGGTGTAACGCTTGATGCCGTCTTTTTCCCACTCGCGGGTCTGCAGTTTGCCTTCGATGTACACCTGCGAACCTTTGCGCAGGTACTCACCGGCGATCTCGGCAACCTTGCCGAACATCGACACACGGTGCCATTCGGTTTTCTCGACCTTCTGGCCAGTCTGCTTGTCGGTCCACTGTTCGCTGGTCGCCAGACTCAGGTTGGTCACGGCGTTACCGTTCGGCAGGTAGCGAACTTCGGGATCCTGGCCGCATGTACCGACCAATATGACTTTGTTAACCCCACGGGCCATAACGTTCTCCTAGGCTGGGCGCGCTGTCGGCACTGGGTTGACCAGTTGCTCGAGCGTCGCGCGATCCAATAATTCGGTGTCCAATTTGATGTAAATCGCAGCTTCTTCCGCGATCACTACTGCATCCGTTACTCCAACGACGGCCTTGAGGCGCTCGGCCAGGCCAGCTTCGCGCATCGCTTCAGGCGATAACGGCAAGCGCAGGCTCGTCACATACGGAGGTTCGCGCATGGTAACAGCAAAGGCCAGCCAAAGTGCAGCCAGCCCGGCGCATCCGAGGAACACAACCGACAAACCGCCATGCTGGAACATCCAGCCGCCCATGATCCCACCCAGCGCCGAACCGAGGAACTGGCTGGTGGAATACACGCCCATCGCCGTGCCCTTGCCGCCGGCCGGTGAAACCTTGCTGATCAGCGAAGGCAATGACGCCTCCAGCAGGTTGAACGCGGTGAAGAACACCACCGTACCGATCACCAGCGCCCGCAGGCTGTCGCCGAACTCCCAGAAGAATAGTTCAGTGAGCATCAGTGTCGCGACGGCGCCGAGTAAAACTCGTTTCATTTTGCGTTTCTTCTCGCCGTAGATGATGAACGGGATCATGGCGAAGAACGAAACCAACAGCGCGGTCAGGTAGACCCACCAGTGCTGCTCCTTGGGCAACCCGGCTTTTTGCACCAGGGCCAGGGGCAAGGCGACGAAGCTGCACATCAGCATTGCGTGCAACACGAAGATACCTAAATCCAGGCGCAACAGGTCCGGATGCTTGAGGGTCGGCAACAGCGCCTGGCGCGCGACCCCGGATTCACGGTGCTGCAGCGTGCCGGTAGAGCGCGGCACCATAAAGGCCACGATCACGATACCGAACAATGCCATGCCGCCGGTGGCGAGAAACAACCCATGCAGGCCGAAGGCGCGCGTCAGCAGCGGACCGACCACCATCGCCACGGCAAACGACAAACCGATGGTCATGCCGATCATGGCCATGGCCTTGGTGCGATGCTGTTCGCGGGTCAGGTCCGACAGCAGCGCCATTACCGCGGCGGAAATCGCCCCGGCGCCCTGCAGGATACGTCCGGCGATCACGCCCCAGATCGAATCGGACTGCGCCGCGAGCACACTGCCGAGGGCGAACACGATCAGCCCCAGGTAAATCACCGGGCGCCGGCCGATACGGTCGGAAATAATGCCGAACGGAATCTGGAAGATCGCCTGGGTCAGGCCATAGGCGCCAATCGCCAGGCCGATCAATGCGGGGGTCGCGCCGGCGAGATCCATCCCATAGGTCGCCAGCACCGGCAACACCATGAACATGCCCAGCATACGGAAGGCGAACACCAGGGCCAGACCGCTTGCCGCTCGGGTCTCGCCGCTACTCATGCGTTCGCTATGGGGATCGTGCATGGAAAAACCTCGTGTGAACCGGCGGCGATTCTACCAGTCCCATCGATTGAGGGGGTATATGCGGCGCTTTGCCGCGCAGCTTTCATGTAAGGCTGCAAGCGGCCTTTTGACAGTGTATATTCATCCAGTCTTTAGCCGTATACTCCGGCATTATTTACGCCCGCCGTGCGAGGCCATCTTGGACAAGATCCTGATTCGTGGGGCTAGAACCCACAACCTGAAGAACATCGACCTGACCCTGCCCCGGGACAAATTGATCGTTATCACCGGCCTGTCCGGCTCGGGCAAATCGTCCCTGGCGTTCGACACGCTGTACGCCGAAGGCCAGCGGCGCTATGTGGAATCGCTGTCGGCCTATGCCCGGCAGTTCCTGTCAATGATGGAAAAGCCCGACGTCGACACTATCGAAGGGTTGTCGCCGGCCATTTCCATCGAGCAGAAGTCGACGTCCCATAACCCGCGTTCCACCGTGGGCACCATTACCGAAATCTACGATTACCTGCGTCTGCTGTATGCACGGGTGGGTATTCCCCGCTGCCCGGACCACGATATTCCGCTGGAAGCCCAGACCGTCAGCCAGATGGTCGACCTGGTCCTGACCCAGCCGGAAGGTGCCAAGCTGATGCTGCTGGCGCCCGTCATCCGCGAGCGCAAGGGTGAGCACCTGTCGGTCTTTGAAGAGCTGCGGGCGCAAGGTTTCGTGCGCGCCCGCATCAACGGCAAGCTGTATGAGCTGGATGAAGCGCCGAAGCTCGACAAGCAGAAGAAGCACTCCATCGATGTGGTAGTCGACCGCTTCAAGGTGCGTGCCGATCTGCAGCAGCGCCTGGCGGAGTCGTTCGAGACCGCGCTGAAGCTGGCAGACGGTATTGCCCTGGTGGCGCCGATGGACGATGAGCTGGGCGAAGAGGTCATCTTCTCTGCGCGCTTTGCCTGCCCGATCTGCGGCCACGCTATCAGCGAGCTGGAACCCAAGCTGTTTTCCTTCAACAACCCGGCCGGCGCCTGCCCGACCTGTGATGGCCTGGGCGTCAAGCAATTCTTCGACATCAAGCGCCTGGTCAATGGCGAACTGACCTTGGCCGAGGGGGCGATACGCGGCTGGGACAGGCGCAACGTCTATTACTTCCAGATGCTGGGGTCGTTGGCGTCCCACTATAAGTTCAGCCTGGAGGTGCCGTTCAACCAATTGCCGGCTGACCAGCAGAAGGTCATCCTCAATGGCAGTGGTTCGCAGAATGTCGACTTCAAATACCTGAACGACCGGGGCGATATCGTCAAACGTTCGCACCCGTTCGAAGGCATCGTGCCAAACCTGGAACGTCGCTATCGCGAGACCGAGTCGGCGAGCGTACGTGAAGAACTGGCCAAATTCCTCAGCACCCAACCTTGCCCTGATTGCCGCGGCACTCGCCTGCGCCGTGAAGCGCGGCATGTGTGGGTTGGCGAGAAGACGTTGCCGGCGGTGACCAACCTGCCAATCGGCGATGCCTGTGAATACTTTGGCGTGCTCAAGCTGACCGGCCGCCGTGGGGAGATTGCCGACAAGATCCTCAAGGAAATTCGCGAGCGTCTGCAGTTCCTGGTCAACGTTGGCCTGGACTATCTGTCGCTGGATCGCAGTGCCGATACCTTGTCGGGTGGCGAGGCCCAGCGGATTCGCCTGGCCAGCCAGATCGGCGCGGGGCTGGTGGGGGTGCTGTACATCCTCGACGAGCCGTCGATTGGCTTGCACCAACGTGACAATGATCGCCTGCTCGGCACGCTGAAACACCTGCGGGATATCGGCAACACGGTGATTGTGGTCGAGCACGATGAGGACGCTATTCGCCTGGCGGATTACGTCGTCGATATCGGACCGGGGGCTGGCATACATGGCGGGCATATTGTCGCCGAAGGCACACCTGCCGAAGTGATGGCTCACCCAGACTCCCTGACCGGTAAATACCTGTCTGGCCGGGTCAAAATTCAAGTGCCGGCCAAACGTACCCCGCGCAACAAGAAGATGGCCTTGCACCTCAAGGGTGCCCGTGGCAACAACTTGCGCAATGTGGACCTGGAAATTCCCCTGGGCCTGCTGACCTGTGTGACCGGTGTTTCCGGTTCGGGCAAGTCGACGCTGATCAACAACACGCTGTTCCCGTTGAGTGCCACCGCCCTGAACGGCGCCACTACCCTGGAAGCGGCGGCCCACGACAGCATCAAGGGCCTGGAACACCTGGACAAGGTGGTCGATATCGACCAGAGCCCGATTGGCCGTACGCCGCGTTCCAACCCAGCGACGTATACCGGGCTGTTCACGCCGATTCGCGAGCTGTTTGCCGGCGTCCCGGAATCCCGCTCGCGGGGTTATGGGCCGGGCCGCTTCTCGTTCAACGTCAAGGGCGGTCGCTGTGAAGCCTGCCAAGGCGACGGTCTGATCAAGGTAGAGATGCACTTCCTGCCAGATATCTACGTACCGTGCGACGTGTGCAAGAGCAAACGCTATAACCGCGAAACCCTGGAAATCAAATACAAGGGCAAGAACATCCACGAAACCCTGGAGATGACCATCGAGGAAGCTCGGGTGTTCTTCGATGCGGTTCCGGCGCTGGCGCGCAAGCTGCAGACGTTGATGGATGTTGGTCTGTCTTATATCAAGCTGGGGCAGTCGGCGACCACGCTATCGGGTGGTGAAGCGCAGCGGGTGAAGTTGTCCCGTGAGTTGTCCAAACGGGATACGGGCAAAACCCTGTATATCCTTGATGAACCCACTACGGGCCTGCACTTTGCCGATATCCAGCAACTGCTGGACGTGCTGCACCGCTTGCGCGATCACGGCAACACAGTGGTAGTGATCGAGCACAACCTGGACGTGATCAAGACGGCAGACTGGCTGGTAGACCTAGGACCGGAGGGCGGTTCCAAGGGCGGTCAGATCATTGCGGTCGGTACACCGGAGCAAGTCTCCGAAATGTCACAGTCCCACACTGGCTACTACCTGAAGCCGCTGCTGGAGCGTGACCGGGCCTGATTTATCGGGCCCAATACAAAGCCCCTGTCACCTCATCGGTGGCAGGGGCTTTTTTGCAGCCGGAATCAGAACTGCGATTGCAGGTAATTTTCCAGGCCGATCAGCTTGATCAGACCCAACTGCTTTTCCAGCCAGTAGGTGTGATCTTCTTCGGTGTCATTTAACTGCACTCGCAGGATTTCACGAGTGACATAGTCGTTGTGCTGCTCGCAGAGCTCGATGCCCTTGCAGAGCGCGGCCCGCACCTTGTACTCAAGGCGAAGATCGGCTGCGAGCATGTCAGGCACCGTAGTGCCCACATCCAAGTCGTCGGGGCGCATACGTGGCGTACCTTCGAGCATCAAGATACGGCGCATCAGTGCGTCAGCGTGCTGCGCCTCTTCTTCCATCTCGTGATTGATACGTTCGTAGAGCTCGGTAAAGCCCCAGTCTTCGTACATGCGCGAATGGATGAAATATTGGTCACGAGCTGCCAGTTCGCCCGTCAGCAACGTGTTGAGGTAATCGATTACGTCGGGGTGACCTTGCATCGCCCTACATCTCCCTGCTTGAAAGTCTGTAGTTTGAACCATGCTGACTTGAAGGTCACGGGATCAACGGCAGAAAAGCGAAGATTTCCGGAGAAAAGTAGCTGAAATAACGCAAAAACCGCCCAAATGAGGGCGGTTCTGCTTATCGTTTAGAGTCAGTTAAGCGATACACCCAGTGCCTTTGCGATTGCTTCTCCATAAGCGGGGTCCGCCTTATAGAAATGCTGCAGCTGGCGCTGGACCACATCGCTGGAAACGCCGCCCATCGCACCGGCGACGTTGCTGGTAAGCAGCGCTTTCTGCTCGTCGCTCATCAAGCGGAACAGCGCGCCGGCGTGGCTGTAGTAATCGGTATCTTCGCGATGATCGTAACGATCTGCTGCGCCGCTCAAGGCCAGTGCAGGCTCCGCGTAGTGTGGCGCCTGCTTAGGCGCATCGGCGTAGCTGTTTGGCTCGTAGTTGGGCGCTGCGCCACCGTTGCTGCCAAAGGCCATCGAACCGTCACGCTGATAGCTATTGACGGGGTTACGTGGGGCGTTCACCGGCAGCTGCTGGTGATTGGTGCCAACGCGGTACCGATGAGCATCTGCGTAGGCAAAGACGCGACCTTGCAGCATACGGTCTGGCGACAGGCCAACGCCCGGAACCATGTTGCTTGGGCCGAACGCGGCTTGTTCCACTTCAGCGAAATAGTTCTGCGGGTTGCGGTTGAGTTCCAGCTCACCCACCTCGATCAGGGGGAACTCCTTCTGCGACCAGGTCTTGGTTACATCGAACGGGTTTTCGTAATGAGCATTGGCCTGGGCCTCGGTCATGACCTGGATGCAGACGCGCCATTTCGGGAAGTCACCGCGCTCGATTGCGCCGAACAGATCGCGCTGGGCGTAGTCTGGATCGGTGCCCGCCAGGCGCGCAGCTTCAGCCGGTGCCAGGTTCTTGATGCCTTGCTTGGTCTTGTAGTGCCACTTCACCCAGTGGCGCTCGCCCTTGGCGTTAATCAGGCTGTAGGTGTGACTGCCGAAGCCGTGCATGTGGCGGTAGCCGTCCGGGATGCCACGGTCCGAAAACAAGATGGTGACCTGGTGCAGCGCCTCTGGGGAGTGCGACCAGAAATCCCACATCATCTGCGCGCTTTTCAGGTTGCTTTGCGGCAAGCGCTTTTGGGTATGGATGAAATCGGGGAATTTCAGCGGGTCGCGGATGAAGAACACAGGCGTGTTGTTGCCAACGATGTCCCAGTTGCCTTCCTCGGTGTAGAACTTCAAGGCGAAACCGCGTGGGTCGCGTTCAGTGTCAGCCGAACCGCGCTCGCCACCCACAGTGGAGAACCGCAGGAAGGTCGGCGTTTGCTTACCTACTGACTCGAACAGCTTGGCGCTGGTGTATTGAGTAATGTCTTGGGTAACGGTGAATGTACCGTAGGCGCCTGAACCTTTGGCGTGTACACGGCGCTCCGGAATATTTTCACGGTTGAAGTGAGCGAGCTTCTCGATCAGGTGAAAGTCGTCGAGCAGCAGTGGGCCACGGGGGCCGGCGGAACGGGAATTCTGATTATCCGCAACGGGAGCGCCGCTGGCGGTGGTAAGGATTTTATTCTGGCTCATGCGCAATCTTCCTCAGGTCGGAATTGAAACTGCCGGCTAATCGGCTTGGAGGGAGTATTGATCAACGGCATGACACCCACAAATTTATTAAATTGCGGACTTCAATAGAAAATTACTACCAACCAAGGCAATACGCATAGTGCCCCTTGCTCCATAGGGAAACTTGTACATATCGCGCTTTTGTTACGCGCACAAAAAACCGGGCGCTAGGCCCGGTTCTTCGTTACAGACTCGTCTTACTCGGCGCTTACAGCTTCGCCGGCAGTAGCACGATCAACCAACTCGACGTACGCCATAGGCGCGTTGTCGCCAGTGCGGAAACCGCACTTGAGGATGCGCAGGTAGCCACCCTCACGGGTAGCGTAACGCTTGCCCAGGTCGTTGAAGAGCTTACCAACGATAGCTTTCGAACGAGTACGGTCGAAAGCCAGACGGCGGTTAGCCAGGCTGTCTGTCTTGGCCAAAGTGATCAGCGGCTCAGCAACGCGACGCAGTTCTTTAGCTTTCGGCAGTGTAGTTTTGATCAGCTCGTGCTCGAACAGCGACACCGCCATGTTTTGGAACATGGCCTTGCGGTGCGAGCTGGTACGGCTCAGGTGACGACCACTTTTACGATGACGCATGGTTCATTCCTTACCAAACTCACGTTCGGTGATTACGACGATCAGGCAGTCGCCTTGTCGTCCTTCTTAAGACTTGCAGGCGGCCAGTTGTCGAGGCGCATGCCGAGGGACAGACCGCGGGAGGCCAGAACGTCCTTGATTTCAGTCAAGGATTTCTTGCCCAGGTTCGGAGTCTTCAACAGTTCTACTTCGGTACGCTGAATCAGATCACCGATGTAGTAAATGTTTTCCGCCTTAAGGCAGTTAGCCGAACGTACAGTCAGTTCCAGATCGTCAACCGGGCGAAGCAGGATCGGATCGATCTCGTCTTCCTGCTCGATTACCACTGGTTCGCTGTCACCTTTGAGGTCGACGAACGCAGCCAACTGCTGTTGCAGAATGGTTGCAGCGCGGCGGATAGCCTCTTCAGGATCCAGGGTACCGTTGGTTTCCAGATCAATAACCAGCTTGTCCAGGTTAGTACGCTGCTCGACACGGGCGTTTTCCACCACGTATGCGATACGGCGAACCGGACTGAACGAAGAGTCAAGCTGCAAGCGACCAATGCTGCGGCTTTCGTCTTCATCGCTCTGACGCGAGTCGGCCGGTTCATAACCACGACCACGAGCTACGGTGAGCTTCATGTTCAGGGCGCCGTTAGACGCCAGGTTAGCGATTACGTGATCGGGGTTAACGATCTCGACATCATGATCCAGCTGAATATCGGCAGCGGTAACCACCCCCGAACCCTTCTTCGACAAGGTCAGCGTAACTTCGTCACGGCCGTGCAGCTTGATAGCCAGACCTTTAAGGTTCAACAGGATTTCAATTACGTCTTCCTGTACACCTTCGATGGCGCTGTACTCGTGGAGCACACCGTCAATCTCGGCCTCGACTACTGCACAGCCGGGCATTGAGGACAACAGGATGCGGCGCAGCGCGTTGCCCAGGGTGTGGCCAAAACCACGCTCGAGAGGCTCGAGCGTAATTTTAGCGCGGGTTGGACTGACAACCTGCACATCAATGTGGCGGGGTGTCAGGAACTCATTTACCGAAATCTGCATGGATGCACCTATTTTCTAGCCCTTACTTGGAGTAGAGCTCGACAATCAGGCTTTCGTTGATGTCGGCGGACAGATCACTGCGAGCAGGAACGTTCTTGAAAACGCCCGACTTCTTCTCAGTGTCTACTTCTACCCATTCTACGCGGCCACGTTGGGCACACAGATCGAGAGCTTGGACAATGCGAAGTTGGTTTTTTGCTTTCTCGCGAACTGCGACCACGTCACCAGCACGAACCTGGTAGGACGGAACGTTTACGGTCTGACCGTTAACGCTGATCGACTTGTGCGATACCAGCTGACGGGATTCGGCACGAGTCGAACCAAAGCCCATACGGTATACAACGTTGTCCAGACGGCATTCGAGCAGTTGCAGCAGGTTTTCACCGGTTGCACCTTTTTTGCCAGCAGCTTCTTTGTAGTAGCCGCTGAACTGACGCTCGAGAACGCCGTAAATACGACGGACCTTCTGCTTTTCACGCAGTTGGGTGCCGTAATCGGACTGGCGACCGCGGCGTTGGCCGTGGATACCAGGTGCTGCTTCAATGTTGCACTTCGATTCGATCGCGCGCACGCCGCTCTTCAAGAAGAGATCGGTGCCTTCGCGACGAGCGAGTTTGCATTTTGGACCAATGTAACGAGCCATTCTTTACAATCTCCTGGATTACACGCGGCGCTTCTTCGGCGGACGGCACCCGTTGTGCGGGATTGGCGTCACGTCGGTGATGCTGGCGATCTTATAGCCACAGCCGTTCAAAGCACGGACAGCAGACTCACGACCTGGACCTGGACCTTTGACGTTAACGTCGAGGTTTTTCAGGCCGTATTCCAGCGCAGCTTGGCCAGCACGTTCAGCAGCTACTTGAGCAGCGAACGGGGTGGACTTGCGGGAACCGCGGAAACCCGAACCACCGGAGGTAGCCCAAGAAAGCGCGTTACCTTGACGGTCGGTGATGGTCACGATTGTGTTGTTAAAAGATGCATGGATGTGGGCGATGCCATCAACCACTGTCTTTTTAACTTTTTTACGAGGACGAGCAGCAGGTTTTGCCATGATAATTTTCCTGTCGATTCGCGTGGGCGATTACTTGCGGATCGGCTTACGCGGACCTTTACGGGTACGCGCGTTAGTCTTGGTACGCTGACCGCGTACTGGAAGACCACGACGATGACGCAGACCACGGTAGCAACCGAGGTCCATCAAACGCTTGATTTTCATGTTGATTTCGCGACGCAGGTCACCTTCAGTGGTGAACTTCGCCACTTCGCCACGCAACAGCTCAATCTGCTCGTCGCTCAGATCTTTGATCTTTGCGGCTGGGTTTACCCCAGTATCTGCGCAAATCTTCTGCGCAGTAGTGCGACCAACACCATAGATGTAGGTCAGCGAGATAACAGTGTGCTTGTTATCTGGAATGTTAACGCCTGCAATACGGGCCATTCAGTGGGACTCCAATTGACAGCTACCTACGCCCCGGAAGCCAAGAAATAGGGCGCGAGATAATATCGCTGTAATAACAAATAATCAACCCGGCAGCGCACTAGCTGCCGGGCTTCAAGCGGATCACACTCAGCCTTGGCGCTGTTTGTGACGCGGTTCCGCGCTGCAAATTACTCGAACAACACCTTCGCGGCGAATAATTTTGCAGTTACGGCACAGCTTTTTCACCGATGCACGAACTTTCATCACCAACTCCTCGAACCTTATGGGGTACTCAGCGCAACATGCCGCTGCCGTAGCCCTTCAGGTTGGCTTTCTTCATCAGGGATTCGTACTGGTGCGAAACGAGGTGCGATTGTACTTGGGACATGAAGTCCATCACAACCACGACCACGATCAGCAACGAGGTCCCGCCAAGGTAGAACGGAACGTTTGCTGCAACCACCAGGAACTGGGGAAGCAGACACACGGCCGTCATATATAGAGCACCGAACAGGGTCAAACGAGTCAGAACGCCATCAATGTAGCGCGCAGACTGCTCACCTGGACGAATACCCGGAATAAAGGCACCGGACTTCTTCAGGTTTTCCGCTACGTCTTTCGGATTGAACATCAACGCCGTATAGAAGAAGCAGAAGAAAATAATCCCTGCACTAAACAGCAGAATATTCAACGGCTGACCAGGAGCGATCGACTGAGAGAGGTCCTGCAGCCAGCCCATATTTTCGGACTGACCAAACCAGGTACCCAACGAAGCCGGAAACAGCAAGATGCTGCTCGCGAAAATTGCCGGAATAACGCCGGCCATATTCACCTTCAGCGGCAAGTGGCTAGTCTGCGCAGCAAAGACCTTACGGCCCTGCTGACGCTTGGCGTAGTGAACAGCAATACGACGCTGGCCACGCTCAATGAACACCACAAAACCGATAATCGCTACTGCCAGCAAACCGATGGCAACCAAGGCGAAGATATTGATATCACCCTGACGCGCAGACTCGAAAGACTGCCCGATTGCTCTCGGAAGACCGGCGACGATACCTGCGAAAATCAACATCGAGATACCGTTGCCAACACCACGCTCAGTAATCTGCTCACCCAGCCACATCATGAACATCGCACCAGCCACAAAAGTGGATACCGCGACGAAATGGAAGCCAAAGTCACCAGTGAACGCAACGCCCTGCCCAGCCAGGCCAACGGACATGCCGATAGCTTGAACCAGGGCGAGGACGACAGTGCCGTAGCGGGTGTACTGGCTAATCTTGCGACGGCCAGCTTCACCTTCCTTCTTCAACTGCTCCAACTGCGGGCTGACGGCGGTCATCAGTTGCATGATGATCGATGCCGAAATGTACGGCATGATCCCCAGTGCAAAGATGCTCATCCGTTCCAGCGCGCCGCCGGAAAACATGTTGAACAAGCTAAGAATGGTCCCCTCATTCTGTCGAAACAGGTCTGCGAGTCGGTCCGGGTTGATACCTGGAACCGGGATGTGTGCGCCTATTCGGTAGACGATAATCGCCAGGAACAGAAAACGCAGACGAGCCCAAAGTTCAGACATACCGCCTTTGCCGAGCGCTGAGAGAGCACCTTGCTTAGCCATTTATTCCTCGAACTTGCCGCCAGCTGCTTCGATAGCCGAACGCGCACCTTTGGTGGCGCCGATTCCCTTGCCGATAGTGACAGCGCGAGTCACTTCACCGGACAGCATTATTTTCACACGCTGTACGTTGACGTTGATCACGTTGGCATCTTTCAGGGTCTGCACAGTAACGATGTCGCCTTCCACTTTAGCCAGCTCGGACAGACGCACTTCTGCGCGGTCCATGGCTTTCAGGGATACGAAACCGAACTTAGGCAGGCGACGATGCAACGGCTGTTGACCGCCTTCAAAGCCTGGAGCAATGGTGCCACCGGAGCGGGAGGTTTGACCTTTGTGGCCACGGCCACCAGTCTTACCCAAACCGCTACCGATACCACGGCCCGGACGATGCTTTTCGCGACGGGAACCCGGCGCTGGACTCAGATCATTGAGTTTCATCGATTAACCCTCTACACGCAGCATGTAGTAAGCCTTGTTGATCATCCCGCGATTCTCGGGAGTATCCTGGACTTCTACAGTGTGACCGATGCGACGCAGACCCAGACCTTTAACGCACAATTTGTGGTTAGGGATGCGGCCGGTCATGCTTTTGATCAGCGTTACTTTAACGGTAGCCATGATCAGAAGATCTCCTTGACAGTCAAGCCGCGCTTGGCAGCAATGGACTCAGGAGATTGCATAGCTTTCAAACCCTTGAAAGTGGCGTGAACCACGTTTACCGGGTTAGTCGAGCCGTAGCACTTGGCCAGAACGTTCTGAACGCCAGCAACTTCGAGGACAGCACGCATAGCGCCGCCAGCGATGATACCGGTACCTTCAGAAGCAGGCTGCATGTACACCTTCGAAGCGCCATGGGCGGACTTCATTGCGTACTGCAGAGTGGTGCCGTTCAGATCAACTTGGATCATGTTGCGACGAGCAGCTTCCATTGCCTTCTGGATCGCGGCAGGCACTTCACGTGACTTGCCACGGCCGAAGCCAACACGCCCTTTACCATCACCAACCACGGTCAACGCGGTGAAAGTGAAGATACGGCCGCCTTTAACGGTTTTGGCTACGCGGTTAACTTGAACCAGCTTCTCAATGTAGCCTTCGTCGCGCTTTTGGTCGTTATTTGACATAACTTAGAACTCCAGCCCAGCTTCACGAGCAGCATCAGCCAGCGCTTTAACGCGGCCGTGGTACTTGAAGCCAGAGCGGTCGAAAGCCACTTGCGAGACGCCCACGGCCTTAGCACGTGTAGCGACCAGCTGGCCAACCTTTGTGGCCGCGTCGATGTTGCCGGTGGCACCATCACGCAGTTCTTTATCCAAAGTCGAGGCGCTTGCCAGGACTTTGTTGCCGTCGGCCGAGATGACCTGGGCGTAGATATGCTGCGACGAGCGGTACACGCAGAGACGCACGACTTCGAGTTCGTGCATTTTCAGGCGTGCTTTGCGAGCGCGACGCAGTCGAGTAACTTTTTTGTCGGTCATTTGCTATGCCCTACTTCTTCTTGGCTTCTTTACGACGGACGACTTCGTCCGCGTAGCGCACACCTTTGCCTTTGTACGGCTCTGGTGGACGGAAGTCGCGGATCTCAGCGGCCACCTGACCTACCAGCTGCTTATCGATGCCCTTGATCAGGATATCGGTTTGGCTAGGGGTCTCAGCGGTGATGCCTTCCGGCAGTTCGTAATCCACTGGGTGCGAGAAGCCAAGGGCAAGGTTCAGAACCGTGCCTTTTGCTTGCGCTTTGTAACCAACACCGACCAGCTGGAGCTTACGCTCGAAGCCTTGGCTTACGCCTTGGACCATATTGTTTACCAACGCACGCGTGGTACCGGCCATTGCGCGAGTTTGTTGATCGCCATTGCGAGCAGCGAAACGCAGCTCACCAGCTTCTTCAACGATCTCAACGGACGAATGGATGTTCAGTTCAAGAGTGCCCTTGGCACCCTTCACCGAAAGCTGTTGGCCTGCGAATTTGACTTCGACACCGGCTGGCAGCTTAACGGGGTTCTTAGCGACGCGAGACATGCTTATCCCCCCTTAGAACACAGTGCAAAGAACTTCGCCGCCGACACCGGCAGCGCGCGCAGCACGATCCGTCATCACACCTTTGTTGGTGGAGACGATAGACACGCCCAGACCGCCACGAACTTTCGGCAGATCTTCAGCGGACTTGTACTGACGCAGGCCTGGACGGCTAACGCGCTTCACTTCCTCGATGACCGAACGGCCTTCGAAGTACTTCAGCTCGATGGACAGCAACGGCTTGATTTCG
Organism: Pseudomonas sp. R4-34-07; assembly: GCF_003852375.1. Taxonomy (NCBI): domain Bacteria; kingdom Pseudomonadati; phylum Pseudomonadota; class Gammaproteobacteria; order Pseudomonadales; family Pseudomonadaceae; genus Pseudomonas; species Pseudomonas sp. R4-34-07. The sequence goes on from NZ_CP027760.1 coordinate 5,274,223, forward strand.
CTGCTGATCTGATAACCCGCAATGTAACCTTCGTCTTTCAGGACTTTGGCAACAGCTACCTTCAACTTGGAAGATGGCATGCTTACGACGGACTTTTCAGCCATCTGGGCATTACGGATACGAGTTAGCATGTCCGCTAACGGGTCCTGCATACTCATGGGCTAGACGCTCCTAATACACAAAAAATTAGCCTTGCGGCTACATATGTCGCCGAGAATCTCCGAGCGTAAAAAACACGGGCTCAGGCGAGCCGCGTATTTTAGACACAGTCCGGAAATGAAACAAGCCCCAAAAGGGGCTTGTTCCAGATTCAAGGTCACCGGCGGTCAGTATCTTGCGATACCAACCACCTTGACGCTGAAAGTACTTACCAGCTGGCTTTAACCAGACCTGGTACGTCACCACGCATTGCCGCTTCACGCAGTTTGTTACGGCCGAGGCCGAACTTGCGGTAAACGCCGTGTGGACGACCGGTCAGGCGGCAGCGGTTACGCATGCGCGAGGCGCTTGCGTCACGTGGCTGCTTCTGCAGAGCAACTGTAGCTTCCCAACGCGCTTCTGGACTTGCGTTCAGATCAACGATGATTGCTTTCAGTGCTGCACGCTTCTTGGCGTACTTGGCAACCGTGAGCTGACGTTTCAGCTCGCGGTTTTTCATGCTCATCTTGGCCATGGTCCTACTCCAATCAGTTGCGGAACGGGAATTTGAAAGCACGCAACAGGGCGCGACCTTCATCATCGTTCTTGGCAGTGGTGGTCAGGGTGATGTCCAGACCGCGGAGAGCATCGATCTTGTCGTAGTCGATTTCCGGGAAGATGATCTGCTCTTTCACGCCCATGCTGTAGTTACCACGACCATCGAAGGACTTGGCATTCAGGCCGCGGAAGTCGCGAACCCGAGGCAGGGAGATCGACAGCAGACGATCCAGGAATTCGTACATACGCTCACGGCGCAGAGTCACTTTGACGCCGATCGGCCAGCCTTCGCGGACTTTAAAGCCAGCGATGGATTTCCGAGCGTAAGTCACAACGACTTTTTGACCGGTGATCTTTTCCAGGTCAGCAACAGCGTGCTCGATGACTTTTTTGTCACCGACCGCTTCGCCCAAACCCATGTTCAGGGTGATTTTGGTAACGCGTGGAACTTCCATCACGTTCGAAAGCTTAAGTTCTTCCTTAAGTTTCGGTGCGATTTCTTTCCAGTAAATCTCTTTTAGTCGTGCCATGGTCTTCTACCTAGCAGTGTTCAAGCATCAACCGCTTTTTGGGTCGACTTGAAGACACGAATTTTCTTGCCATCTTCTACTTTGAAACCAACGCGGTCAGCCTTGTTGGTTTCGCCGTTGAAAATGGCGACGTTAGAAGCGTCCAGCGGAGCTTCTTTTTCGACGATACCGCCCTGCACGCCCGACATCGGGTTAGGCTTGGTATGACGCTTGACCAGGTTCAGACCGCCGATAACCAGACGGTTATTAGCGAGAACCTTAAGCACCTTACCGCGCTTACCTTTGTCTTTGCCGGCGATCACGATGATCTCGTCGTCACGACGAATCTTTTGCATGTCGGATCTCCTTACAGCACTTCTGGGGCGAGCGAGACGATCTTCATGAACTTCTCAGTACGAAGTTCACGGGTCACTGGCCCAAAGATACGGGTGCCGATAGGCTCTTGCTTGTTGTTCAGAAGAACAGCAGCGTTGCCATCAAAGCGGATAATGGAGCCATCAGCACGACGTACGCCGTGACGAGTGCGGACTACAACAGCAGTCATCACTTGGCCTTTTTTCACTTTACCGCGAGGAATTGCTTCCTTGACGGTAACCTTGATGATGTCACCGATACCAGCGTAACGACGATGGGAGCCACCCAGCACCTTGATGCACATAACGCGGCGAGCGCCGCTGTTATCGGCCACATCGAGCATGGATTGAGTCTGAATCATATAATTTCTCCGACCCCTAGTCCTTAGACTTCCACAGCGCGTTCGAGAACATCAACCAATGCCCAAGACTTGGTCTTGGCCAGCGGACGAGTTTCACGAATAGTGACTTTGTCGCCGATGTGGCACTGATTGGTTTCGTCGTGCGCGTGCAGCTTAGTCGAACGCTTAACATATTTACCGTAGATCGGGTGCTTAACGCGACGCTCGATCAAAACGGTGATGGTTTTGTCCATCTTGTCGCTGACAACACGGCCAGTCAGCGTACGGACAGTCTTTTCGGCTTCAGCCATGATCACTTACCTGCCTGCTGGTTGAGCACAGTCTTCACGCGAGCGATGTCACGCTTAACTTGCGAGAGCAGATGAGACTGCCCCAACTGGCCAGTTGCTTTCTGCATACGCAGATTGAACTGGTCGCGCAGCAGGCCGAGCAGTTGCTCGTTCAGCTGCTGTGCGGATTTTTCACGAAGTTCATTCGCTTTCATCACATCACCGTCCGTTTAACAAAGGCGGTGGCGAGCGGCAGCTTTGCAGCAGCCAGGGCAAAAGCCTCACGCGCCAGCTCTTCAGTTACACCCTCGATTTCATACAGGACTTTGCCTGGCTGAATCTGGGCTACCCAGTATTCCACGTTACCCTTACCTTTACCCATCCGAACCTCGAGAGGTTTTTTGGAGATCGGCTTGTCCGGGAATACACGGATCCAGATCTTGCCGCCACGTTTTACGTGACGGGTCAGAGCACGACGCGCTGACTCGATCTGACGAGCGGTGAGACGACCACGAGCTACAGACTTCAGCGCGAACTCGCCGAAGCTGACTTTGCTACCGCGCTGAGCCAGACCACGGTTGTGGCCTGTCATCTGCTTGCGGAACTTCGTACGCTTTGGTTGCAACATTTGGCGTACCCCTTACTTAGCAGCTTTTTTACGAGGCGCTGGTGCTTGTGGTTTCAGTTCTTCTTGGCGACCACCAATTACTTCGCCTTTGAAGATCCAAACCTTTACACCGATCACACCGTAAGTGGTGTGAGCTTCGTAGTTGGCATAGTCGATGTCGGCACGCAGGGTGTGCAATGGCACACGACCTTCGCGATACCATTCAGTACGTGCGATTTCAGCACCGCCGAGACGACCGCTCACTTGGATTTTGATGCCTTTGGCACCAATGCGCATGGCGTTCTGTACAGCGCGCTTCATAGCGCGACGGAACATGACACGACGCTCCAGCTGCTGAGCTACGCTCTGCGCAACCAGCATACCGTCGAGCTCCGGCTTGCGGATCTCTTCGATATTGATGTGCACAGGCACACCCATTTGCTTGGTCAGGTCCTGACGCAGTTTCTCAACATCTTCACCTTTCTTCCCGATAACGATACCTGGACGAGCGGTGTGGATGGTGATACGTGCGGTTTGCGCCGGGCGATGGATATCGATACGGCTTACGGACGCGCTTTTTAGTTTGTCTTGGAGATACTCACGCACCTTCAGATCAGCGAACAAATAGTCCGCATAAGTCCGGCCGTCTGCATACCAGACGGAGGTGTGTTCCTTGACGATTCCCAGGCGAATGCCAATGGGATGTACTTTCTGACCCATCTCTTCGACTCCGTTACTTGTCAGCAACCTTGACAGTGATATGGCAAGACCGCTTGACGATGCGATCAGCACGGCCTTTGGCACGTGGCATGATGCGCTTCAGCGAACGCCCTTCGTTGACGAAAACGGTGCTGACCTTCAGGTCATCAACGTCTGCGCCTTCGTTATGCTCGGCGTTGGCTACGGCCGACTCCAGCACTTTCTTCATGATCTCGGCGGCTTTCTTACTGCTGAAAGCCAACAGGTTGAGCGCTTCGCCCACCTTCTTCCCGCGGATCTGGTCGGCGACCAAGCGGGCTTTCTGGGCGGAGATTCGAGCGCCCGACAACTTAGCGGCTACTTCCATTTCCTAACCCCTTAACGCTTGGCTTTCTTGTCTGCCACGTGCCCACGATAAGTGCGGGTACCGGCAAACTCGCCCAGTTTGTGGCCGACCATGTCTTCGTTAACGAGAACTGGGACGTGTTGACGACCGTTGTGTACTGCGATGGTCAAACCGACCATTTGTGGCAGGATCATCGAACGACGCGACCAGGTTTTAACTGGTTTGCGATCGTTCTTTTCCGCCGCCACTTCGATCTTCTTCAGTAGGTGAAGATCAATAAAAGGACCTTTTTTCAGAGAACGTGGCACTGTCGTATCCCTCTATTTACTTGCGACGACGGACGATCATTTTGTCGGTACGCTTATTACCACGAGTCTTCGCGCCCTTAGTCGGGAAGCCCCATGGCGATACCGGATGACGACCACCAGAGGTACGACCTTCACCACCACCGTGTGGGTGGTCAACCGGGTTCATGGCAACACCACGAACGGTTGGGCGAACGCCACGCCAGCGTTTGGCACCAGCTTTACCCAGCGAACGCAGGCTGTGCTCGGAGTTCGAGACTTCGCCCAGGGTCGCACGGCATTCAGCCAGTACTTTACGCATCTCACCAGAACGCAGACGCAGGGTCACGTAGACACCTTCACGAGCGATCAGCTGAGCCGAAGCACCAGCGGAACGAGCGATTTGCGCGCCTTTACCTGGCTTCAATTCGATGCCGTGTACGGTGCTACCAACTGGAATGTTGCGCAGTTGCAGAGCGTTGCCCGGCTTGATCGGTGCCAAGGCACCTGCGATCAGCTGGTCACCAGCACTCACGCCTTTAGGGGCGATGATGTAGCGACGCTCGCCATCTGCGTACAGCAGCAGAGCGATGTGAGCAGTACGGTTTGGATCGTATTCAATACGCTCGACAGTGGCGGAGATGCCATCTTTGTCGTTGCGACGGAAATCGACCAGACGATAATGCTGCTTATGGCCACCACCGATGTGACGAGTGGTAATACGACCATTGTTGTTACGACCACCAGTCTTCGATTTCTTCTCGAGCAGCGGTGCGTGAGGAGCGCCTTTATGCAGCTCCTGGTTGACCACCTTGACCACAAAACGGCGGCCAGGGGAAGTCGGTTTGCATTTAACGATTGCCATGATGCACCCCTTCCTTACTCAGCACTGCTGCTGAAATCGAGATCTTGGCCTGGTTGAAGGGAGATAACCGCCTTCTTCCAGTCATTACGCTTGCCCAGACCGCGAGCAGTGCGCTTGCTCTTACCCAGAACATTCAGGGTAGTAACACGCTCTACTTTCACGCTGAACAGGCTTTCGACGGCCTTCTTGATTTCCAGCTTGGTTGCGTCAGTTGCAACCTTGAAAACGAACTGACCTTTCTTGTCAGCCAGAACCGTAGCCTTTTCGGAAACGTGCGGGCCAAGCAGAACTTTAAATACGCGTTCCTGGTTCATCCCAGCAGCTCCTCGAATTTCTTCACGGCCGACACGGTGATCAACACCTTGTCGTATGCGATCAGACTAACTGGATCGGAACCTTGCACGTCACGTACATCAACGTGAGGCAGGTTGCGAGCAGCCAGGTACAGGTTCTGATCAACAGCTTCAGACACGATCAAAACGTCGGTCAGGCTCATGTTGGTCAGTTTGCCCAGCAGTTCTTTGGTTTTTGGACTTTCAACAGCGAAGTCCTGAACCACGACCAGACGATCAGTACGCACGAGTTCAGCAAGGATGGAGCGCAGTGCTGCGCGGTACATCTTCTTGTTGAGCTTCTGAGAGTGATCCTGTGGACGAGCTGCGAAAGTGGTACCACCGCCACGCCAGATTGGGCTACGGATAGTACCGGCACGAGCACGGCCAGTGCCTTTCTGACGCCAAGGGCGCTTACCGCCACCACGTACGTCGGAACGGGTCTTTTGCTGCTTGCTACCTTGACGGCCGCCGGCCATGTAGGCCACGACTGCTTGGTGAACCAGCGTCTCGTTGAATTCGCCGCCAAATGTCAGTTCGGAAACTTCGATCGCTTGAGCGTCATTTACATTTAATTGCATGTCAGCTTCCCCTTAACCGCGAGCCTTGGCCGCTGGACGTACAACCAGGTTGCCGCCAGTAGCGCCAGGAACAGCACCCTTGACCAACAACAGATTGCGTTCAGCGTCGACGCGCACTACTTCGAGGGACTGCACGGTCACGCGCTCAGCGCCCATATGACCGGACATTTTTTTGCCCTTGAATACACGACCAGGAGTCTGGCACTGGCCAATAGAGCCCGGGACGCGGTGGGAAACGGAGTTACCGTGAGTGTTGTCTTGACCACGGAAATTCCAACGCTTGATCGTACCCTGGAAGCCTTTACCCTTGGACTGACCGGTTACATCAACCAGTTGACCAGCGGCGAAGATTTCAGCGTTGATCAGATCGCCAGCCTTGTAGTCGCCGTCTTCAAGACGGAACTCCATGACGGTGCGACCAGCTGCAACGTTTGCTTTAGCGAAGTGACCTGCTTGAGCAGCAGTCACGCGCGAAGCACGACGCTCGCCGACAGTGACTTGCACTGCACGATAGCCATCGGTTTCTTCAGTTTTGAACTGGGTGACGCGATTCGGCTCGATCTCAATGACCGTGACCGGAATGGAGACACCTTCTTCGGTGAAAATACGGGTCATACCGCATTTACGACCGACTACACCAATAGTCATGTTGTAAACCTCATGAGTGTACGGGGCTTTCACCCGCTATGGCCGCCCATTTCAGAGCGTTACACGACTAAGACCCAAGTCTTAGCCGAGGCTGATCTGTACTTCCACACCGGCCGCCAGATCAAGCTTCATAAGTGCGTCAACGGTTTTATCCGTTGGCTGGACGATGTCCAGTACGCGCTTATGAGTGCGGATCTCGTACTGGTCACGCGCGTCTTTGTTGACGTGCGGGGAGACCAGAACGGTGAACCGCTCTTTACGGGTAGGCAGTGGAATTGGACCACGCACTTGAGCACCAGTACGTTTCGCGGTTTCCACGATTTCCTGGGTGGATTGGTCGATCAGGCGATGGTCAAAAGCCTTCAACCTGATACGGATTTGCTGATTTTGCATTGGATTTCAGACTCCGGCTGCTATTCCCAGCGAGCGCAATACGCCCGTTAAAAGGAGGCGCAATTCTATAGACGGCCCTGATAGGTGTCAACCCAATAAAAAAGGCCCCCGCTGAGCGGGGGCCTTTTCAAAACATCAGAACTATCTCAGAAGAGATAATTACTCGATGATTTTAGCTACAACGCCAGCACCAACGGTACGGCCGCCTTCACGGATTGCGAAACGCAGACCGTCTTCCATAGCGATGGTTTTGATCAGGGTGACAACCATTTTGATGTTGTCGCCTGGCATTACCATTTCTACGCCTTCCGGCAGTTCGCAGTTACCAGTCACGTCAGTAGTACGGAAGTAGAACTGTGGACGGTAGCCTTTGAAGAACGGAGTGTGACGGCCGCCTTCTTCTTTGCTCAGCACGTACACTTCAGCTTCGAACTTGGTGTGCGGCTTAACCGAACCTGGCTTGACCAGAACCTGGCCACGCTCAACGTCGTCACGCTTGGTACCACGCAGCAGAACGCCGCAGTTCTCGCCAGCACGACCTTCGTCGAGCAGTTTACGGAACATTTCAACACCGGTGCAGGTGGTGACGGTAGTGTCACGCAGACCAACGATTTCCAGTGGATCCTGAACCTTGACGATACCGCGCTCGATACGACCAGTTACAACAGTACCGCGACCGGAGATCGAGAATACGTCTTCGATTGGCATCAGGAACGGCTTGTCGATAACACGGACTGGGTCTGGGATGTAGCTGTCCAGAGTCTCAACCAGTTTACGAACGGACGTGGTGCCCATTTCGTTGTCATCTTTGCCTTCCAGAGCCATACGAGCAGAACCGATGATGATCGGAGTGTCGTCACCTGGGAAGTCGTAAGTGCTCAGCAGGTCGCGCACTTCCATCTCAACCAGTTCCAGCAGCTCAGCGTCGTCTACCAGGTCAGCCTTGTTCAGGTAAACCACGATGTACGGAACGCCAACCTGACGGGACAGCAGGATGTGCTCACGGGTTTGTGGCATCGGACCATCAGCGGCCGAGCAAACCAGGATTGCGCCGTCCATCTGGGCAGCACCGGTGATCATGTTCTTCACATAGTCAGCGTGACCTGGGCAGTCAACGTGAGCGTAGTGACGGATCAGCGAGTTGTATTCAACGTGCGCGGTGTTGATGGTGATACCACGAGCTTTTTCTTCTGGTGCGCTGTCGATTTTATCGAAATCAACGATTGCGGAACCGAATACTTCGGAGCAAACGCGAGTCAGAGCAGCAGTCAGAGTGGTTTTACCGTGGTCAACGTGACCGATAGTGCCAACGTTGACGTGCGGTAGGGAACGATCAAATTTTTCTTTAGCCACGACAATTAACTCCTTGCCTAAAGGACTGAATCAGCCTTGTTTTTTGGATACAGTTTCAGCGATGTGCGCCGGAGCTGTGTTGTATTTTTTGAATTCCATAGAGTAGCTTGCGCGACCCTGAGACATGGAGCGAACGTCGGTCGCATAACCGAACATCTCACCCAACGGAACCTCGGCGCGAATCACTTTGCCGGAAACCGTGTCTTCCATACCCAAGATCATGCCGCGACGACGGTTAAGGTCGCCCATGACATCACCCATATAGTCTTCAGGTGTAACAACTTCTACCGCCATGATTGGCTCAAGCAACTCACCACCGCCCTTTTGGGCCAGCTGCTTGGTTGCCATGGAGGCAGCCACCTTAAACGCCATCTCGTTGGAGTCGACGTCGTGGTAAGAACCGTCAAAAACGGTTGCTTTCAGGCCGATCAGCGGATAGCCGGCAACAACACCGTTCTTCATCTGCTCTTCGATACCCTTCTGGATAGCAGGGATGTATTCCTTAGGAACAACACCACCTACTACTTCGTTCACGAATTGCAGACCTTCCTGACCTTCGTCAGCAGGAGCAAAACGGATCCAGCAGTGACCGAACTGACCACGACCGCCGGACTGACGAACGAACTTGCCTTCGATTTCACAGCTTTTCGTGATGCGCTCACGATAGGAAACCTGAGGCTTACCGATGTTGGCTTCGACGTTGAACTCACGGCGCATCCGGTCAACCAGGATGTCCAGGTGAAGCTCGCCCATGCCCGAGATGATCGTTTGACCAGTCTCTTCATCAGTCTTGACGCGGAAAGATGGATCTTCCTGAGCAAGCTTGCCCAGAGCGATACCCATTTTTTCCTGGTCATCCTTGGTCTTGGGCTCAACGGCAACCGAAATAACCGGCTCCGGGAAGTCCATGCGAACCAGGATGATTGGCTTGTCAGCGTTGCACAAGGTTTCACCAGTGGTGACATCCTTCATGCCGATCAAGGCCGCGATGTCACCAGCGCGTACTTCCTTGATCTCTTCGCGGGCGTTTGCGTGCATTTGCACCATACGACCCACGCGCTCTTTCTTGCCTTTAACCGAGTTGATTACGCCGTCGCCGGAGTTCAACACGCCCGAGTAAACGCGGACGAAGGTCAAGGTACCCACGAATGGGTCAGTGGCAATTTTAAATGCCAGAGCGGAAAACGGTTCTGCGTCGTCTGCATGACGCTCCAGCTCGATAGTCTCGTCATCCGGGTCGGTACCCTTGATGGCAGGAATATCAACCGGTGCCGGCAGGTAGTCGATCACAGCATCGAGAACCAGGGGAACGCCCTTGTTCTTGAACGAGGAGCCACAAACAGCCAGGACGATCTCACCAGCGATAGTACGCTGACGCAGAGCAGCCTTGATTTCCACGTTGGTGAGTTCTTCACCTTCGAGGTACTTGTTCATCAGCTCTTCGTTGGCTTCGGCCGCAGCTTCAACCATGTTGTTGCGCCATTCGTCAGCCAGTTCCTGCAGTTCAGCAGGGATAGGCTTGCGAACAGGAACCATACCTTTGTCGGCATCGTTCCAGTAGACAGCTTCCATGGTCAGCAGATCGATCTGGCCTTGGAAATTATCTTCGGAACCGATAGCCAACTGGATCGGCACCGGAGTGTGACCCAGACGTTGCTTGATCTGACCGATCACACGCAGGAAGTTGGCACCAGCACGGTCCATCTTGTTTACGTAAACAAGACGTGGAACGCCGTATTTGTTGGCTTGACGCCATACGGTTTCCGACTGTGGCTCAACACCCGAGGTACCGCAGAACACAACGACAGCGCCGTCGAGTACGCGCAGGGAACGTTCAACTTCAATGGTGAAGTCTACGTGACCTGGGGTATCGATTACGTTGAAGCGGTGCTCGTCTTTGTACTGCTTCTCGGAACCTTTCCAGAAGGCGGTAATAGCAGCAGAAGTAATGGTAATACCACGCTCCTGCTCCTGAACCATCCAGTCTGTGGTCGCGGCGCCGTCATGCACCTCGCCCATCTTGTGACTTTTGCCGGTGTAAAACAGTACGCGCTCGGTGGTGGTGGTTTTACCAGCATCCACGTGAGCGACGATACCGATATTACGGTAGCGGCTAATCGGAGTAGTACGAGCCATAAAGCCCTCGCAAAATTAGTGAAGCTAAAATTAGAAGCGGTAGTGCGAGAAAGCTTTGTTAGCTTCAGCCATACGGTGCACGTCTTCACGCTTCTTAACAGCAGCACCTTTACCTTCAGCAGCGTCCAACAGTTCGCCGGCCAAACGCAGGGCCATAGACTTCTCGCCGCGCTTACGGGCGAAGTCTACCAACCAGCGCATTGCCAGAGCGTTACGACGGGACGGACGAACTTCAACCGGAACCTGGTAAGTAGCACCGCCTACACGGCGCGACTTCACTTCGACCAGCGGAGCGATGGCGTCGAGAGCTTTCTCGAAGATTTCCAGGGGGTCGCTGTTCTTGCGTTCTTTAACCTTTTCCAGCGCGCCATAAACGATACGCTCGGCAACGGCTTTCTTGCCGCTTTCCATTACGTGGTTCATGAACTTGGCCAGAATTTGGCTTCCGTATTTTGGATCGTCAAGCACTTCGCGCTTGGCTGCTACGCGTCTTCTTGGCATGGATAAGCCCTCAAACGGTCTTCAGGTTCGCTCGGAATCGGTGCCCTTTCGGGACGCCTCCGACCTTACTCTTATCGACTCAGAAAATAAGATGATTCAGGTTTACAAAAAGCCGTTACTACTTAGGCTTCTTGGTACCGTACTTCGAACGACCCTGGTTACGACCTTTAACGCCGGAAGTATCCAAGGAGCCGCGTACGGTGTGATAACGAACACCTGGCAAGTCTTTTACACGACCGCCGCGGATCAGTACCACGCTGTGCTCTTGCAGGTTGTGGCCTTCACCGCCGATGTACGAGGAAACCTCGAAACCGTTGGTCAGGCGCACACGGCATACTTTACGCAGTGCCGAGTTAGGTTTTTTCGGCGTGGTGGTATACACACGGGTGCATACGCCACGACGTTGCGGGCAGTTCTGCAGCGCAGGCACGTCGGATTTCTCGACGATACGCTTACGCGGCTGACGTACCAGCTGGTTGATAGTTGCCATCTACTAGCTCCACTGTTGTCTTGCGACGCTATTGTCTTGCAAGAAAAGCAAAATGGCAGGAACGAATTCCCGCCAAATTTAGGGGTACAAGAGTCTAAAGAGGATCTTGCCCCCAGTCAAGGCAAGGCCCCGACCTCCCCGCCCGTCGAACCGGGGCAAAAATGCCTCGATCCGACGAATGGGGCTGCCAGGGCCCGGACTTATTTATCGCAGAACTCAGTTACCGCTTGAGTTCAGCGCTTCGGTCAGTGCAGCTTCCACTTCACTGGCGCTTACGCGCAACGGCTTGTCAGCGTCACGGCGGCGCTTGCGCTCGCTGTGGTAAGCCAAACCGGTACCAGCCGGGATCAAACGACCCACGACCACGTTTTCTTTCAGGCCGCGCAGGTAATCGCGCTTGCCGGTTACCGCAGCTTCGGTCAGTACGCGAGTGGTCTCCTGGAAGGAGGCCGCCGAGATGAACGATTCAGTGGACAACGACGCCTTGGTGATACCCAGCAGCACGCGAGTGAACTTGGAAACGAATTTCTCGTCGCCAGCCAGACGCTCGTTCTCTACGAGTACGTGAGTCAATTCCATCTGGTCGCCCTTGATGAAACTGGAATCGCCGGATTCAGCGATTTCAACTTTACGCAACATCTGACGCAGGATGGTCTCGATGTGCTTATCGTTGATCTTCACGCCTTGCAGACGATAAACGTCCTGGATCTCGTTAACGATGTACTTGGCCAGCGCACTCACACCCAGCAGACGCAGGATATCGTGTGGGTCGCTCGGGCCGTCGGAGATAACTTCGCCGCGGTTTACCTGTTCGCCTTCGAAGACGTTCAGGTGACGCCACTTAGGAATCAGCTCTTCGTACGGATCGCTACCGTCGTTCGGGGTAATGACCAGACGACGCTTGCCCTTGGTCTCTTTACCGAACGCGATGGTGCCGCTGACTTCAGCCAGAATCGACGCTTCTTTCGGACGACGAGCTTCGAACAAGTCGGCAACACGCGGCAGACCACCGGTGATGTCTCGAGTCTTCGAAGTTTCTTGCGGGATACGCGCGATAACATCACCGATCGCGATCTTCGCACCATCCGCTACACCGACCAAGGCGTTGGCTGGCAGGAAGTACTGAGCGATTACGTCAGTGCCTGGCAGCAACAAGTCCTTGCCGTTGTCATCGACCATCTTCACGGCAGGACGGATGTCTTTACCGGCAGCTGGACGATCTTTCGCGTCGAGTACTTCAATGTTGGTCATACCGGTCAATTCGTCAGTCTGACGCTTGATCGTGATGCCTTCTTCCATGCCCACGTAGGTCACGGTACCTTTCATTTCGGTAACGATTGGGTGAGTGTGCGGATCCCACTTGGCCACGATTGCGCCAGCGTCGACCTTGTCACCTTCTTTAACCGAAATCACAGCACCGTACGGCAGCTTGTAACGCTCACGCTCACGACCGTAGTCATCAGCGATCGCCAGCTCACCGGAACGGGACACAGCAACCAGGTGGCCATCCACTCGCTCAACGTGTTTCAGGTTGTGCAGACGGACAGTACCGCCATTCTTCACCTGAACGCTGTCGGCTGCGGAGGTCCGGCTTGCCGCACCACCGATGTGGAACGTACGCATGGTCAGCTGGGTACCCGGCTCACCGATGGACTGGGCAGCGATAACGCCGACCGCTTCACCGATGTTCACCTGGTGACCACGAGCCAGGTCACGGCCGTAGCACTTGGCGCAGATGCCATAGCGGGTTTCGCAGCTGATCGGCGAACGAACGATCACTTCGTCGATGCTGTTGAGTTCGATGAACTCGACCCACTTCTCGTCTACCAGAGTGCCGGCAGGAACGATAACTTCCTCGGTACCCGGCTTGAAGACGTCACGGGCAATAACACGACCCAATACGCGCTCACCCAGCGGCTCTACAACGTCACCGCCTTCAATGTGCGGAGTCATCACCAGGCCATGCTCGGTGCCGCAATCGATCTCGGTTACAACCAGATCCTGGGCAACGTCTACCAGACGACGTGTCAGGTAACCGGAGTTAGCGGTTTTCAACGCGGTATCCGCCAGGCCTTTACGAGCACCGTGAGTGGAGATGAAGTACTGGAGTACGCTCAACCCTTCACGGAAGTTCGCTGTAATCGGCGTTTCGATGATGGAACCGTCCGGCTTGGCCATCAGGCCACGCATACCGGCGAGCTGACGGATCTGCGCAGCAGAACCCCGTGCGCCCGAGTCGGCCATCATGTACATCGAGTTGAAGGATTCCTGGTCAACTTCGTCGCCGTGACGGTCGATGACTTTCTCTTTCGAGAGGTTGGCCATCATCGCCTTGGAAACTTCGTCGTTGGCCTTGGACCAGAGGTCGATCACCTTGTTGTACTTCTCGCCCTGGGTTACCAGGCCGGAGGCGTACTGGCTCTCGATCTCTTTCACTTCATCGGTTGCAGCCGCGATGATGCGAGCTTTTTCATCAGGGATAACAAAGTCGTTAACACCGATGGAAACGCCGGAAATGGTCGAATAAGCAAAACCGGTGTACATCAACTGGTCAGCGAAGATCACGGTCTCTTTCAAACCAACCACGCGGTAGCACTGGTTGATCAGCCTGGAGATCGCCTTTTTCTTCATTGGCAGGTTGACGACGTCGTACGACAAGCCTTTTGGTACAACCTGATACAACAGCGCACGGCCGACAGTCGTGTCGACGATACGAACATTGCTCACGCTGCCGCCGTCACGGTCGTTGACGGTTTCGTGAATCCGCACTTTGACCTTGGCGTGCAGTGCGGCTTCGCCGGCACGGAACACACGGTCAACTTCCTGCAGGTCAGCGAACACACGACCTTCACCCTTGGCGTTGATCGCTTCACGGGTCATGTAGTACAGACCCAATACAACGTCCTGCGACGGAACGATGATTGGCTCACCGTTGGCTGGCGACAGGATGTTGTTGGTCGACATCATCAACGCACGCGCTTCCAACTGGGCTTCCAGTGTCAGCGGAACGTGCACGGCCATTTGGTCGCCGTCGAAGTCGGCGTTGTACGCAGCACAGACCAGAGGGTGCAGCTGGATAGCCTTGCCTTCGATCAGTACCGGTTCAAACGCCTGGATACCCAGACGGTGGAGGGTCGGTGCACGGTTGAGGAGAACCGGGTGTTCGCGAATCACTTCAGCGAGAACGTCCCAAACCTCTGGCAGCTCGCGCTCGACCATTTTCTTGGCCGCTTTGATGGTGGTCGCAAGACCGCGCATTTCCAGCTTGCCGAAGATGAACGGCTTGAACAGCTCGAGCGCCATCTTCTTAGGCAGACCGCACTGGTGCAGACGCAGGGTCGGGCCTACGGTAATTACCGAACGACCGGAGTAGTCAACACGCTTACCGAGCAAGTTCTGACGGAAACGACCTTGTTTACCCTTGATCATGTCAGCCAGGGATTTCAGAGGACGCTTGTTGGAACCTGTGATAGCGCGGCCACGACGACCGTTGTCGAGCAAGGCGTCGACGGCTTCTTGCAACATACGCTTTTCGTTGCGCACGATGATGTCCGGAGCGGACAGATCAAGCAGGCGCTTCAAGCGGTTGTTACGGTTGATCACGCGGCGGTACAGGTCGTTGAGGTCGGACGTCGCGAAACGACCACCGTCCAACGGTACCAGCGGACGCAGATCTGGCGGCAGAACCGGCAGAACGGTCAGCACCATCCACTCTGGCAAGTTGCCGGAACCCTGGAAGGCTTCCATCAACTTCAGACGCTTGGACAGTTTCTTGATCTTGGTTTCGGAGTTGGTTTGCGGAATTTCTTCGCGCAGACGGCCAATCTCGTGTTCCAGGTCGATAGCGTGCAGCAGTTCGCGGACAGCTTCGGCACCCATGCGGGCATCGAAATCATCACCGAACTCTTCCAGCGCTTCGAAGTACTGCTCGTCGTTCAGCAGCTGACCTTTTTCAAGGGTGGTCATGCCTGGGTCGATAACGACATAGCTCTCGAAGTAGAGAACGCGTTCGATATCACGCAGGGTCATGTCCATCAGCAAGCCGATACGGGACGGCAGCGATTTCAGGAACCAGATGTGGGCAACCGGCGAAGCCAGTTCGATGTGCGCCATGCGCTCACGACGAACCTTGGCCAGCGCAACTTCAACGCCGCACTTCTCGCAGATCACACCACGGTGCTTCAAGCGCTTGTACTTACCGCACAGGCACTCGTAATCCTTTACCGGGCCAAAGATCTTGGCGCAGAACAGGCCGTCACGCTCAGGTTTGAACGTACGGTAGTTAATGGTTTCCGGTTTTTTAACTTCACCGAACGACCACGAACGGATCATCTCAGGCGATGCCAGTCCAATACGGATGGCGTCGAACTCTTCGACTTGACCCTGGTTTTTCAGCAAATTCAGTAGGTCTTTCAAGGCCTTTCCTCCTGGCGGAGCAGAGAGCGGGCATCACTGCCCCGCTCTCGATTCGCGTCACGTGTTATTCGGTTTCCAGATCGATATCGATGCCGAGGGAACGAATTTCTTTGATCAACACGTTGAAAGACTCGGGCATGCCCGGCTCCATACGGTGATCGCCGTCCACGATGTTTTTGTACATCTTGGTACGACCGTTCACATCGTCCGACTTCACTGTGAGCATTTCTTGCAGAGTGTATGCAGCACCGTATGCTTCCAGTGCCCAGACCTCCATCTCCCCGAAACGCTGACCACCGAACTGAGCCTTACCACCCAGCGGCTGCTGGGTAACCAGGCTGTACGAACCGGTAGAACGAGCGTGCATCTTGTCGTCTACCAAGTGGTTCAGCTTCAGCATGTACATGTAGCCAACAGTAACCGGGCGCTCGAACTTGTTGCCGGTACGGCCGTCGAACAGCTGCATCTGGCCGCTTTCCGGCAGGTCTGCCAGTTTCAGCATGGCCTTGATTTCGCTTTCCTTGGCACCGTCGAACACCGGGGTAGCCATTGGAACGCCGCCGCGCAGGTTCTTCGCCAGATCCAGGATTTCCTGGTCGGTGAAGGTGTCCAGTTCTTCGTTGCGACCGCCGATCTCGTTGTAGATCTCGTGCAGGAACTTGCGCAGGTCTGCGACCTTGCGCTGCTCTTCGATCATACGGTTGATCTTCTCGCCCAGACCTTTGGCCGCGAGGCCCAGGTGGGTTTCGAGGATCTGACCAACGTTCATACGCGAAGGTACGCCCAATGGGTTGAGGACGACGTCGACCGGGGTGCCATTGGCATCGTGCGGCATGTCTTCAACCGGCATGATCACGGAGACCACACCCTTGTTACCGTGACGACCGGCCATCTTGTCGCCCGGCTGGATGCGACGACGGATTGCCAGGTAAACCTTGACGATTTTCAGCACGCCTGGAGCCAGGTCATCGCCCTGCTGCAGTTTGCGCTTCTTGTCTTCGAACTTGTCGTCCAGCAGACGGCGGCGATCAACGATGTAGGCCTGGGCCTTCTCGAGCTGCTCGTTCAGAGCATCTTCAGCCATGCGCAGTTTGAACCACTGGCCGTGCTCAAGACCGTCGAGGATTTCGTCGGTGATGTCCTGACCTTTCTTCAGACCTGCGCCGCCTTCAGCCTTGTGGCCTACCAGAGCGGAGCGCAGACGTTCGAAGGTCGCGCCTTCAACGATACGGAACTCTTCGTTGAGGTCCTTGCGGATCTCGTCGAGTTGAGTCTTCTCGATGGACAGCGCACGAGCATCACGCTCAACGCCGTCACGGGTGAAGACCTGTACGTCGATGACAGTACCCTTGGTACCGGTAGGTACACGCAGGGAGGTGTCTTTAACGTCGCTGGCTTTTTCACCGAAGATGGCACGCAGCAGCTTCTCTTCCGGAGTCAGCTGGGTCTCGCCTTTCGGAGTGACCTTACCGACCAGGATGTCGCCGGCGCCAACTTCAGCACCTACATAAACGATACCGGCTTCGTCCAGCTTGTTCAGTGCAGCTTCACCCACGTTCGGGATGTCTGCAGTGATTTCCTCTGGCCCAAGCTTGGTGTCACGCGCCACACAGGTCAGTTCCTGGATGTGGATCGTGGTAAAGCGATCTTCTTGAACAACTCGTTCCGACAGGCAGATGGAGTCTTCGAAGTTGTAACCGTTCCAGGCCATGAACGCGATGCGCATGTTCTGACCCAGTGCCAGCTCACCCATGTCGGTGGACGGGCCATCGGCCATGATGTCGCTACGCTGAACGCGATCACCCTTACGCACCAGCGGACGCTGGTTAATGCAGGTGTTCTGGTTCGAACGGGTGTATTTGGTCAGGTTGTAGATGTCGACGCCGGCTTCACCGGTTTCAACTTCGTCATCTGCAACACGAACCACGATACGGCTGGCATCAACGGAGTCGATCACGCCGCCACGACGAGCCACGACGCAAACGCCGGAGTCACGGGCTACGTTACGTTCCATGCCGGTACCTACCAGCGGCTTGTCGGCGCGCAGGGTCGGTACAGCTTGACGCTGCATGTTGGAACCCATCAACGCACGGTTGGCGTCATCGTGCTCCAGGAACGGGATCAGCGACGCTGCAACCGAAACTACCTGCTTGGGCGATACGTCCATCAAGGTGACGTCTTCCGGCGCCTTGACGGTGAACTCGTTCAAGTGACGAACGGCTACCAGCTCGTCGATCAGGACTTTCTTGTCGTTCATCGTGGCCGAAGCCTGAGCGATCACGTGATCAGCTTCTTCGATGGCGGACAGGAACACGATCTCGTCAGTGACCAGACCCTCTTTCACCACACGGTACGGGCTCTCAAGGAAGCCGTACTGGTTGGTGCGCGCATAAGCGGCCAGGGAGTTGATCAGACCGATGTTCGGACCTTCCGGCGTTTCGATCGGGCATACACGACCGTAATGCGTCGGGTGTACGTCACGGACTTCAAAGCCAGCGCGCTCACGGGTCAGACCGCCCGGGCCCAGTGCGGAGACACGGCGCTTGTGGGTGATCTCGGAGAGCGGGTTGTTCTGGTCCATGAACTGCGAGAGCTGGCTGGAACCGAAGAACTCTTTCACCGCTGCAGCCACTGGCTTGGCGTTGATCAGGTCTTGCGGCATCAGGCCTTCGCTTTCAGCCATCGACAGACGCTCTTTGACCGCACGCTCAACACGTACCAGGCCAACGCGGAACTGGTTCTCGGCCATTTCGCCTACGCAGCGAACACGACGGTTACCCAGATGGTCGATGTCATCGACAATGCCTTTGCCGTTACGGATGTCGACCAGGGTCTTCAGTACCGCGACGATGTCTTCCTTGCACAGCACGCCCGAACCTTCGATTTCGGTACGACCGATACGACGGTTGAACTTCATCCGGCCGACCGCAGACAGGTCATAGCGCTCAGGGCTGAAGAACAGGTTGTTGAACAGGGTCTCGGCAGCGTCTTTGGTTGGCGGCTCACCAGGACGCATCATGCGATAGATCTCGACCAGCGCTTCCAATTGGTTGCTGGTGGAGTCGATCTTCAGCGTGTCGGAGATGAACGGACCGCAGTCGATGTCGTTGGTGTAGAGGGTCTCGATGCGAACGACCTGGGCCTTGGCAATTTTGGCCAGGATCTCGGTGTTCAGCTCGGTGTTGCACTCAGCCAGGATTTCGCCTGTAGCCGGGTGAACAATGACCTTGGCGGTAGTGCGGCCCAGGACGTAGTCCAGCGGCACTTCCAACTCTTTGAGGCCGGCTTTTTCGATCTGGTTGATGTGGCGCGCGGTAATACGACGGCCAGCTTCAACAATGACCTTGCCCTTTTCATCCTGGATGTCCAGGACGGCAATTTCACCACGCAGACGCGAAGCGATCAGCTCCAGCTTGAGGGTTTCATCCTTCAGGCTGAATACGTTGGTGGTGTAGAAGGCGTCCAGCACTTGCTCAGTGGTATAGCCGAGCGCGCGCAGCAGTACCGAAGCCGGCAGCTTGCGACGACGGTCGATACGCACGAACACGCAGTCTTTCGGGTCGAACTCAAAGTCCAACCACGAACCGCGGTACGGAATGATCCGCGCGGAGTACAGGAGCTTACCGGAGCTGTGCGTCTTGCCGCGGTCGTGGTCGAAGAACACGCCCGGGGAACGGTGCAGCTGGGAAACGATTACGCGCTCGGTACCGTTGATAACGAAGGTACCGTTTTCAGTCATCAGTGGGATTTCGCCCATGTAGACTTCTTGCTCTTTGATGTCCTTGATCGCTTTGTTCGACGATTCTTTGTCGAAAATGATCAGACGGACTTTTACCCGCAAAGGTACGGCGTACGTAACACCGCGCAACACGCATTCTTTGACATCAAATGCCGGTTCGCCCAGGCGATAACCGACGTACTCCAGCGCAGCATTGCCGGAGTAGCTGATGATCGGGAAAACGGATTTGAAGGCCGCATGCAGGCCCACGTCGCGGAACTGATCTTTGGTCGCTCCCGCCTGCAAGAATTCACGATACGAATCCAGCTGGATAGCCAGAAGGTACGGGACATCCATGACGTCCGGCAACTTGCTAAAGTCCTTGCGGATACGTTTTTTCTCAGTATATGAGTAAGCCATCAGCGTTCCCCAGCTTGGTCACCTGCTTGTTTGGCCCTCCCGACGGGAGCAGCCAGAAAATCTTGCAAACCCCATGGTTTGCACCACCGCATCGGGTGGCTACAGCGCGTTAATGGCGGCGACCGAGTCGTCAGCCAAGAACGGAAAAAGGCCGGTGGCAAGAGCCACCAGCCATCAGCCTTCAGCTTAAAGCGTGGGCTGGAGACGCAAGGTCGATGCTTACTTCAGCTCGACTTTAGCGCCTGCTTCTTCCAGAGTAGCTTTGGCTTTGTCAGCAGCGTCTTTCGACACAGCTTCCAGAACCTGGGCAGGAGCGCCGTCAACTACAGCCTTGGCTTCTTTCAGGCCCAGACCGGTCAGTTCACGTACTGCCTTGATCACGTTTACTTTCTTCTCGCCAGCTTCCAGCAGCATGACGTTGAATTCGGTTTGCTCTTCAGCAGCGACAGCAGCAACAGCTGGACCAGCGGAAGCAGCGGCAGCGGAAACGCCGAATTTTTCTTCGAAAGCTTTGATCAGCTCAACAACCTGCAGAACCGACATTTCAGCTACGGCGTTGAGGATATCGTCTTGGGAGATAGACATTGCTGTATTTCCTGAATTGGGGGACGGCCTACGCGGCCATCGAAATAAACAAAAATACGCGAGAGAAGTTGCTCAGCCTTAGGCTGCGGCAGCTTCTTTTTGCTCGCGAACTGCAGCCAGAGTACGAGCCAGCTTGCTGGTAGCGCCTTGAATCACGCTCATCAGCTGCGAAATGGCTTCGTCGCGGGTCGGCAGTGTTGCCAGTACGTCGATTTGGTTAGCTGCGAGGAACTTGCCCTCGAACGCAGCTGCCTTGATCTCGAACTTGTCCTGACTCTTGGCGAATTCCTTGAACAAACGGGCAGCAGCGCCTGGATGATCTTTGGAGAACGCGATCAGAGTCGGGCCGGTGAACACGTCGTTGAGCACACTGTATTCAGTGTCAGCAACGGCGCGCTTGAGCAAGGTGTTACGTACAACACGTACGTACACGCCAGCTTCACGAGCCTCTTTACGGAGTCCGGTCATAGCGCCTACTGTCACACCACGGGCATCAGCCACGACAGCGGACAGAGCAGCTTTGGCAGCCTCGTTGACTTCAGCGACGATGGCCTTCTTGTCTTCGAGATTAATTGCCACGGGTTTAACTCCTGCTTGTTACCGTTTCATCCGGCCTAGGCCTGATGTCGTTTTGGTGTCTGATTCGGTAAGGAACCGGGAGCACCATCTGCGTAGGCTTGTTGGTTTAAGACTTGCGTCGCCTACGGTCTTGGATAGCCCCCGCCAGGCAGGGACCCCAATCTTTCAATTGGCGCAATCACTTGCGCCAACCTGTGTCTTATACGTCCAGCGAGCCTTGGTCGATGACCAGACCTGGGCCCATAGTGGTGCTCAGGGTAACGCGCTTGACGTAGATACCTTTCGAGGAAGCAGGCTTGATACGCTTCAGATCAGCGATCAGGGCTTCAACGTTTTCCTTCAGCTTGACGGCATCGAAGCCGACTTTGCCAACGGAGGTGTGAATGATGCCGTTTTTGTCGGTGCGATAACGAACCTGACCAGCCTTGGCGTTTTTAACCGCGGTAGCTACGTCTGGCGTTACGGTGCCGACTTTAGGGTTAGGCATCAGGCCGCGCGGGCCCAGGATCTGACCCAACTGACCTACAACGCGCATTGCATCCGGGGAGGCAATAACGACGTCATAGTTCAGGTCGCCGCCTTTCATTTCGGCAGCCAGGTCGTCCATGCCAACGCGATCGGCGCCGGCGGCCAGAGCAGCTTCAGCGGCCGGGCCTTGGGTGAAGACAGCAACACGTACGGTCTTGCCAGTACCGTGTGGCAGCACAGTAGCGCTACGAACGACCTGGTCGGATTTACGTGGGTCAACACCCAGGTTCACAGCAACGTCAACGGACTCGCTGAACTTGACAGTCGACAGCTCGGTCAGCAGAGCAGCAGCGTCTACAAAATTGTAGGCCTTGCCCGCTTCGATTTTGCCGGCGATAGCCTTTTGGCGCTTGGTCAGCTTAGCCATTACACACCCTCCACGTTAAGGCCCATGCTACGAGCAGAACCGGCGATGGTACGCACGGCTGCATCCATATCAGCTGCAGTCAGATCCGCGTTTTTGGTTTTCGCGATTTCTTCCAGCTGAGCACGAGTTACGGTGCCAACCTTAACGGTGTTCGGACGAGCGGAACCGCTAGTCAGACCGGCAGCTTTCTTCAGAAGAACCGAAGCCGGAGTCGACTTGGTTTCGAAAGTGAAGCTACGGTCGCTGTATACAGTGATGATCACTGGAGTCGGCAGACCTGGCTCAAGACCCTGAGTACGGGCGTTGAAAGCCTTGCAGAACTCCATGATGTTCACGCCGTGCTGACCCAGAGCTGGACCGACGGGTGGGCTAGGGTTGGCCTGAGCGGCCTTCACTTGCAGCTTGATGTAAGCGGTAATCTTCTTGGCCATGAGGCACTCCAATTACGGGTTCGAACGCCTCGAAAGGCTCCCCGGTTACTTGCGCGTTTATCCCAGTGACGACAAAACCCCACAGCCTAGGCTGCGGGGTTGGGATGCTTGCTCAGCTAGACCTTCTCGACCTGACTGAATTCCAACTCTACCGGAGTAGAGCGACCGAAAATGAGCACTGCCACTTGGATCCGGCTCTTTTCGTAGTTAACTTCTTCGACAGTGCCGTTGAAATCAGCGAACGGACCGTCTGTAACACGAACAACCTCACCTGGCTCGAACAACGTCTTCGGCTTAGGCTTGTCACTACCGTCAGCAACGCGACGCAGAATTGCTTCCGCCTCTTTGTCAGTGATCGGCGCAGGCTTATCAGCGGTACCGCCAATGAAACCCATGACACGAGGAGTGTCCTTGACCAAGTGCCAAGTACCTTCGTTCATGTCCATCTGTACCAGCACGTAGCCAGGGAAGAACTTGCGTTCACTCTTGCGCTTCTGACCATTCCGCATTTCAACCACTTCTTCAGTGGGAACCAGAATTTCGCCGAAGCCATCTTCCATGCCTGCCAGCTTTACGCGCTCCAGCAAAGAGCGCATAACATGCTTCTCGTAACCCGAGTAAGCATGCACAACGTACCAACGCTTAGCCACGGGACACCCTTAGCCAACAATCAAGGAAACAAGCCAGCCGAGCAGGGAATCAAGCCCCCACAACAGCAACGCCATAACCAGAACGACAGCCACGACAATCAATGTGGTCTGTGTGGTTTCTTGGCGAGTCGGCCAAACGACTTTACGAATTTCGGTGCGAGCTTCCTTTACCAGGACCGCGAAAGACTTGCCTTTAGCGGTCTGCAGACCTACAAAGGCAGCTACAGCAGCAAGGGCAAGCAAAGCGAGAACGCGGTACAGGATCGGCGAAGCAGAATAGTACTGATTGCCAACAACGCCTACGACCACCAAGGCGACTACGGCGAGCCACTTGAACAGATCGAAACGAGAGCTTTGAGCTTCAGCCTTAGGAGTCATCTATGAAGATCCTGTGAAAAGAAAGCCAGACACACCACGTGAATCTGGCAGGTCAGGAGGGAATCGAACCCCCAACCTACGGTTTTGGAGACCGTCGCTCTGCCAATTGAGCTACTGACCTAAAACAAAATCAGGCCGACCATTATGCAGGCCCGAAAAAGACTTTACAACAACCAACCCCAACAGACTTGAAATCAACTGACAACCAACGCCAGAAACAACACGACACAAGCCGAGGCAGCCGTTAAAACAAAGGCAGATATTTTCATATCTGCCTTGTTATATGGAGCTCTTGAGCGGATTTGAACCGCTGACCTCACCCTTACCAAGGGTGTGCTCTACCAACTGAGCTACAAGAGCAAAACACCGTGCACAACCTGCAAACTTGGAGCGGGTAGCGGGAATCGAACCCGCATCATCAGCTTGGAAGGCTGAGGTTCTACCACTAAACTATACCCGCGGAGCTTGCAGCTCACGCTAAAATGGTGGAGGGGGAAGGATTCGAACCTTCGAAGTCGTAGACGTCAGATTTACAGTCTGATCCCTTTGGCCGCTCGGGAACCCCTCCTAAGCGAGCCGGCATTTTACATCACGCCGACCTTCTGTCAAGCATTTTCTCATTTAAATTATGAGGTTAGCTGCATTGACGCCGCTTCCCACCAAAGCCTCTGAAGGTCTTCACTGCGAAGCGGGCGCCATTCTATGCAAACTATTCGAGAGTTGCAATGCCTTCGCACAGCATTATTTTGTGTTTTAACTCATTGAATTCCTTAGCAAGGTTTTCAAAGGGCAGATCATCCGCCAAGCGCCTGCTTTCAGGGGCCACTCGAAGCCAGTAACCGCTGGCCTCAGGCATGTTCAGCAATTGAACCCTGACCTTTATATCCAGGCTGGTGAGGCGCTGCTCGACAGCTTGCGCCTGACGCTGATCGGTAAATCCTCCGATGTACAGGCAGGAATTTTGCGCGTCGGGCGTTTTTGCACGATCTCTTCGACCCATCGTTTCGGAAGATTCACTCAGCAATCGTATGTCCTGCTGGGAGCCACGATAAAGGCTCAGGGGGGTGACGTCCTTGGCGCGCAATGGCGCCTCTTGCTGATGCCATATGTAATAAAAGACGTTGAGGATCAGTAGAAGCAGGAACAGCCAACGCATAAACACCTCATAACAACGGACATGCCATTGCCAGACCAATAAATACCAGATCAGGAACAAGCCGCGCCTGCGGCACAGCGTCGAACACCAGGTCAGCATCTCCACCGGTCAGGAACACCGTGAAGTCATTTCCCCAATAACTTCTGGCAAGCTCGGTCTGTGTCAACACAAACCCCCTTAGCATCAGTGTACAGCCACGCTCGACCGCCTCGGCGGTTGTACGTCCAGGCGTTAGACGTTCCAGAGCACGCTCAGCAGCAGCATCGTCGTAGCGTATCTTGCGGGTATGCGTGCGCAGCTGGTTGCGCATAAGGGGCAGACCTGGGCAAATGAAACCTCCCAAGTGTTCGCCATCGGCATCGATAAAATCGGCAGTCGCCGCAGTGCCAAAATCCAGCACCAGGCAAGCGCCTGACGCCAACTTGTACCCACCAAGGATCGCCAGCCAACGATCAAGACCAAGTCGTTCGAAATCGTCATAGCCATTGCGAACGCCCGCCATCTGCGCAGCCGATGTCGCGCACGAAACAGTGATGCCAAAAGCCTGGACCAATGTCTCGACCAGCTTGTTTGTTTCCTCCAGCGCACGAACGCTCACCAGCCGGCAACGAGTGAGCGACATATCCGGCACCGCATTCAGGCTTTCAATCAATGCGAGATTCGAACCGACAACGCCCTCCGCCACGGCGGCCACCCTGTCGGCACCCAGCACTCGCCATTTGATAAAGCTATTCCCGCAGTCGAGCTCAAGAATCATCACGCAACCTCAGGCTTAGCTCACCACCGCTGTAAGTTTTCTCAACACCGTCAACGCTCAAGCGCAACGCACCTTGACGGTCAACACCGAGTACCACTCCATCAATACGACTCACACCGGCGATAAGCGATACCGCCCGCCCTTGCCATGCATGATTGCTCTCCCATTCCTCCTGGAGAGCTGAAAAGCCAGACTCCCTGTGCCGATCCAGGTAGCGCTGGAGCTGCAAGCTGACTTGGGCCACCAAGGCATTACGATCAGCAGCAGTCCCCGTCTCAAGCTGTACCGACGTCCATTGCTGGTCAACTTCAGCCTTCTGCATATTCACATTGATCCCGATGCCGACAACCACATGACAGATGTCTGCCGGATCCCCCACCAACTCCAGCAATATTCCAGCAATCTTCTTCTGCCCGACCAGTACGTCGTTTGGCCATTTCAAGACTGCGCCCTGCACACCCGACTCTCGCAAAGCCTGGATGACTGCCAAGCCAACCACAAGACTCAAGCCCTCCAATTGCCGGAGACCATCCTCAATACGCAGCACGAGACTGTAATAGATGTTTTGGGCGAATGGACTGACCCACTTTCGACCACGTCTGCCCCGGCCAGCTGTTTGCTGCTCAGCCAATACCAGAACCGGCGCGGCTTGCGCGGCACCCACCAAGCGCAACGCCTCAGCGTTGGTGGAATCAATCGAGCCATGAATGTGGATAGGCCACGGCAACGACGGCACACTTCGCGCAATCTCTTCTGCATTCAAAAACACCAGCGGCGCTGCTAGCTGGTATCCCTTACCACGCACCTTATGAATAGGTAGATTCAATTCAGCCTCGAGAAGCTGAAGCTGCTTCCACACGGCACTGCGGCTAACGCCCAAGGCGGCACCCAGCGCCTCCCCGGAATGGAATCGGCCATCTTTCAGAAGTTCTAACAGCGTAAGCATGCAGGTATCGCCTCACAATGAGGCACGCATAATAGCCATGCCAAGAGGCATTGCATAGAAAGGCCGCACGCCCTCAGCCGGAGATATAGGCCTTGGCACTTTTCGACCGCCCAAAACAAAACCCCATCTGCTTTCGCAAATGGGGTTTCGGAATTTAATCTTGACGATGACCTACTCTCACATGGGGAAACCCCACACTACCATCGGCGATGCATCGTTTCACTACTGAGTTCGGGATGGGATCAGGTGGTTCCAATGCTCTATGGTCGTCAAGAAATTCGGGTACTGAGTCGTGACCATGTGGCCTCGCTTCAGCAAATTGGGTATGGGATAGAAGTCGGTGTTTTGTGAGCATCGAACTTTCGGTTCATTGCGTCTTCACACACCGCAATCTGGCCTCTTTCGTCTTTCAACTAGGAGCAACAAATTGCTTGGGTGTTATATGGTCAAGCCTCACGGGCAATTAGTATTGGTTAGCTCAACGCCTCACAGCGCTTACACACCCAACCTATCAACGTCGTAGTCTTCGACGGCCCTTCAGGGGACTCAAGGTCCCAGTGAGATCTCATCTTGAGGCTAGTTTCCCGCTTAGATGCTTTCAGCGGTTATCTATTCCGAACATAGCTACCCGGCAATGCCACTGGCGTGACAACCGGAACACCAGAGGTTCGTCCACTCCGGTCCTCTCGTACTAGGAGCAGCCCCTCTCAAATCTCAAACGTCCACGGCAGATAGGGACCGAACTGTCTCACGACGTTCTAAACCCAGCTCGCGTACCACTTTAAATGGCGAACAGCCATACCCTTGGGACCGGCTTCAGCCCCAGGATGTGATGAGCCGACATCGAGGTGCCAAACACCGCCGTCGATATGAACTCTTGGGCGGTATCAGCCTGTTATCCCCGGAGTACCTTTTATCCGTTGAGCGATGGCCCTTCCATACAGAACCACCGGATCACTAAGACCTACTTTCGTACCTGCTCGACGTGTCTGTCTCGCAGTCAAGCGCGCTTTTGCCTTTATACTCTACGACCGATTTCCGACCGGTCTGAGCGCACCTTCGTACTCCTCCGTTACTCTTTAGGAGGAGACCGCCCCAGTCAAACTACCCACCATACACTGTCCTCGATCCGGATAACGGACCTGAGTTAGAACCTCAAAGTTGCCAGGGTGGTATTTCAAGGTTGGCTCCACGCGAACTGGCGTCCACGCTTCAAAGCCTCCCACCTATCCTACACAAGCAAATTCAAAGTCCAGTGCAAAGCTATAGTAAAGGTTCACGGGGTCTTTCCGTCTAGCCGCGGATACACTGCATCTTCACAGCGATTTCAATTTCACTGAGTCTCGGGTGGAGACAGCGCCGCCATCGTTACGCCATTCGTGCAGGTCGGAACTTACCCGACAAGGAATTTCGCTACCTTAGGACCGTTATAGTTACGGCCGCCGTTTACCGGGGCTTCGATCAAGAGCTTCGCGTTAGCTAACCCCATCAATTAACCTTCCGGCACCGGGCAGGCGTCACACCCTATACGTCCACTTTCGTGTTTGCAGAGTGCTGTGTTTTTAATAAACAGTCGCAGCGGCCTGGTATCTTCGACCGGCATGAGCTTACGGAGCAAGTCCTTCACCCTCACCGGCGCACCTTCTCCCGAAGTTACGGTGCCATTTTGCCTAGTTCCTTCACCCGAGTTCTCTCAAGCGCCTTGGTATTCTCTACCCAACCACCTGTGTCGGTTTGGGGTACGGTTCCTGGTTACCTGAAGCTTAGAAGCTTTTCTTGGAAGCATGGCATCAACCACTTCGTCGTCTAAAAGACAACTCGTCATCAGCTCTCGGCCTTGGAATCCCGGATTTACCTAAGATTCCAGCCTACCACCTTAAACTTGGACAACCAACGCCAAGCTGGCCTAGCCTTCTCCGTCCCTCCATCGCAATAACCAGAAGTACAGGAATATTAACCTGTTTTCCATCGACTACGCTTTTCAGCCTCGCCTTAGGGACCGACTAACCCTGCGTCGATTAACGTTGCGCAGGAAACCTTGGTCTTTCGGCGTGGGTGTTTTTCACACCCATTGTCGTTACTCATGTCAGCATTCGCACTTCTGATACCTCCAGCAAGCTTCTCAACTCACCTTCACAGGCTTACAGAACGCTCCTCTACCGCATCACTTACGTGATACCCGTAGCTTCGGTGTATGGTTTGAGCCCCGTTACATCTTCCGCGCAGGCCGACTCGACTAGTGAGCTATTACGCTTTCTTTAAAGGGTGGCTGCTTCTAAGCCAACCTCCTAGCTGTCTAAGCCTTCCCACATCGTTTCCCACTTAACCATAACTTTGGGACCTTAGCTGACGGTCTGGGTTGTTTCCCTTTTCACGACGGACGTTAGCACCCGCCGTGTGTCTCCCATGCTCGGCACTTGTAGGTATTCGGAGTTTGCATCGGTTTGGTAAGTCGGGATGACCCCCTAGCCGAAACAGTGCTCTACCCCCTACAGTGATACATGAGGCGCTACCTAAATAGCTTTCGAGGAGAACCAGCTATCTCCGAGCTTGATTAGCCTTTCACTCCGATCCACAGGTCATCCGCTAACTTTTCAACGGTAGTCGGTTCGGTCCTCCAGTTAGTGTTACCCAACCTTCAACCTGCCCATGGATAGATCGCCCGGTTTCGGGTCTATTCCCAGCGACTAGACGCCCTATTAAGACTCGCTTTCGCTACGCCTCCCCTATTCGGTTAAGCTCGCCACTGAAAATAAGTCGCTGACCCATTATACAAAAGGTACGCAGTCACCTAACAAAGTAGGCTCCCACTGCTTGTACGCATACGGTTTCAGGATCTATTTCACTCCCCTCTCCGGGGTTCTTTTCGCCTTTCCCTCACGGTACTAGTTCACTATCGGTCAGTCAGTAGTATTTAGCCTTGGAGGATGGTCCCCCCATATTCAGACAAAGTTTCTCGTGCTCCGTCCTACTCGATTTCATGACTAAGAGATTTTCGCGTACAGGGCTATCACCCACTATGGCCGCACTTTCCAGAGCGTTCCGCTAATCTCAAAGCCACTTAAGGGCTAGTCCCCGTTCGCTCGCCACTACTAAGGGAATCTCGGTTGATTTCTTTTCCTCAGGGTACTTAGATGTTTCAGTTCCCCTGGTTCGCTCCATACACCTATGTATTCAGTGTAAGGTAACCATCTTATGATGGCTGGGTTCCCCCATTCAGACATCTCCGGATCAAAGTCTGTTTGCCGACTCCCCGAAGCTTTTCGCAGGCTACCACGTCTTTCATCGCCTCTGACTGCCAAGGCATCCACCGTATGCGCTTCTTCACTTGACCATATAACCCCAAGCAATCTGGTTATACTGTGAAGACAACATTCGCCGAAAATTCGATCATACTCAATTAAGAGCGACTCACAAATTTTACCTTAGCCTGAGCCGTTACCAGTGAAAGTAACGTCCAGTCTATCTTTCTATCACATACCCAAATTTTTAAAGAACGATCTAATCAAAGACTAGAAATCAATATTCACAGCGGAATACTCATTTCTAAACTCTAACAGCAGAAACAGTTAATGGTGGAGCCAAACGGGATCGAACCGTTGACCTCCTGCGTGCAAGGCAGGCGCTCTCCCAGCTGAGCTATGGCCCCATAACAAAATTGGTGGGTCTGGGCAGATTCGAACTGCCGACCTCACCCTTATCAGGGGTGCGCTCTAACCAACTGAGCTACAGACCCAATTTCGAGCGCAACTGATTAGCTAAGAGCTATCAGCTTGGAGCTTAAAGCTGCTTCTATCGTCTTCTTCAATGAATCAAGCAATTCGTGTGGGAACTTATGGAGCAGCTGATGTCGTCGATTAAGGAGGTGATCCAGCCGCAGGTTCCCCTACGGCTACCTTGTTACGACTTCACCCCAGTCATGAATCACACCGTGGTAACCGTCCTCCCGAAGGTTAGACTAGCTACTTCTGGTGCAACCCACTCCCATGGTGTGACGGGCGGTGTGTACAAGGCCCGGGAACGTATTCACCGCGACATTCTGATTCGCGATTACTAGCGATTCCGACTTCACGCAGTCGAGTTGCAGACTGCGATCCGGACTACGATCGGTTTTCTGGGATTAGCTCCACCTCGCGGCTTGGCAACCCTCTGTACCGACCATTGTAGCACGTGTGTAGCCCAGGCCGTAAGGGCCATGATGACTTGACGTCATCCCCACCTTCCTCCGGTTTGTCACCGGCAGTCTCCTTAGAGTGCCCACCATGACGTGCTGGTAACTAAGGACAAGGGTTGCGCTCGTTACGGGACTTAACCCAACATCTCACGACACGAGCTGACGACAGCCATGCAGCACCTGTCTCAATGTTCCCGAAGGCACCAATCTATCTCTAGAAAGTTCATTGGATGTCAAGGCCTGGTAAGGTTCTTCGCGTTGCTTCGAATTAAACCACATGCTCCACCGCTTGTGCGGGCCCCCGTCAATTCATTTGAGTTTTAACCTTGCGGCCGTACTCCCCAGGCGGTCAACTTAATGCGTTAGCTGCGCCACTAAGAGCTCAAGGCTCCCAACGGCTAGTTGACATCGTTTACGGCGTGGACTACCAGGGTATCTAATCCTGTTTGCTCCCCACGCTTTCGCACCTCAGTGTCAGTGTTGGTCCAGGTGGTCGCCTTCGCCACTGGTGTTCCTTCCTATATCTACGCATTTCACCGCTACACAGGAAATTCCACCACCCTCTACCACACTCTAGTCAGTCAGTTTTGAATGCAGTTCCCAGGTTGAGCCCGGGGATTTCACATCCAACTTAACAAACCACCTACGCGCGCTTTACGCCCAGTAATTCCGATTAACGCTTGCACCCTCTGTATTACCGCGGCTGCTGGCACAGAGTTAGCCGGTGCTTATTCTGTCGGTAACGTCAAAACAATCACGTATTAGGTAACTGCCCTTCCTCCCAACTTAAAGTGCTTTACAATCCGAAGACCTTCTTCACACACGCGGCATGGCTGGATCAGGCTTTCGCCCATTGTCCAATATTCCCCACTGCTGCCTCCCGTAGGAGTCTGGACCGTGTCTCAGTTCCAGTGTGACTGATCATCCTCTCAGACCAGTTACGGATCGTCGCCTTGGTGAGCCATTACCTCACCAACTAGCTAATCCGACCTAGGCTCATCTGATAGCGCAAGGCCCGAAGGTCCCCTGCTTTCTCCCGTAGGACGTATGCGGTATTAGCGTCCGTTTCCGAACGTTATCCCCCACTACCAGGCAGATTCCTAGGCATTACTCACCCGTCCGCCGCTCTCAAGAGAAGCAAGCTTCTCTCTACCGCTCGACTTGCATGTGTTAGGCCTGCCGCCAGCGTTCAATCTGAGCCATGATCAAACTCTTCAGTTCAAACATCTTTGGGTTTTTAAGAAACCCTAAACTTGGCTCAGCAATCGTTGGTTACATCTTTGATTTCTCGCGGAGTAACTTGTGATGCTGATAATCTTGTTGACTATCAGTCTGACTCCACAAGCACCCACACGAATTGCTTGATTCAGTTGTTAAAGAGCGGTTGGCTAAGAGCTATTCGCCTCAACCGAGGCGCGCATTTTACAGCAGCCTCATTTGCTGTCAAGCGGTTATTTTCAGAAGCTTTCGAAGAATTCTTCAACAACTTCAACCACTTGCGCTTGCGATCTCTCGTAAGCGGGAGGCGAATTCTACAGCGTTACACGCTGCTGTCAACACCTCTTTTTCAACTTCCTTTTGGCTTCGATGAACTGAAGCAACCTGCTATCGAAACCTACTTAACTCATTGTTTACCAAGAAGTTTTCCGTTTCGACTGCGCCGGAAGTGGGGCGAATTATAGAGCGATATAATTCGCCGTCAAGCCCTAATTAACGACTTATTCGGATTTGAGCGTGATACGCGCAAATGCCTTCTTTCCCGCTTGGCAAACGTGAGTCGCGCCCAGCTCGTATATAAAGGTGCGATCAACCACCTCACCATCTATACGCACACCGCCCGAACCGAGAAGGTCACGGGCAACCGCTGAGTTCTTCACCAGGCCCGCCTTATTAAGGACAGCTGCGATAGGCATTGCCTCGGCCGCCGTCAACTCGATCTCCGGCAGATCGTCCGGCAACTCGCCATCCTTCATGCGATTGCCCGCCGCACGGTGAGCATTGGCCGCAGCCTCTTCACCATGAAAGCGCGCCACGATCTCTTCGGCCAGCTTGATCTTCACATCACGCGGGTTTGCACCTGCCTCCACATCAGCACGCAACGCATTGATCTCATCCATCGAGCGGAAGCTCAGCAACTCGAAGTAACGCCACATCAACGAATCCGGAATGGAAACCAGCTTGCCGTACATCACGCCCGGCGCTTCCTGGATGCCGACATAGTTGCCCAGCGACTTGGACATCTTCTTGACGCCGTCCAACCCCTCCAGCAACGGCATGGTCAAAATGCACTGAGCTTCCTGCCCATAGGCACGCTGCAGCTCACGCCCCATCAACAGGTTGAACTTCTGATCCGTCCCGCCCAGCTCGATATCCGCACGCAACGCCACCGAGTCATACCCCTGGACCAACGGGTAAAGAAACTCATGGATAGCGATCGGCTGATTGGTGGAATAGCGCTTGTCGAAGTCATCGCGCTCGAGCATGCGAGCGACGGTGTATTGCGACGTCAGGCGGATGAAGTCCGCCGGCCCCATCTGGTCCATCCAGGTGGAGTTGAATGCCACCTCGGTTTTGGCCGGATCAAGGATTTTGAATACCTGGGTCTTGTAGGTCTCGGCATTGTCGAGCACTTGCTCGCGAGTCAGCGGCGGACGCGTTGCGCTCTTGCCGCTCGGGTCGCCGATCATCCCGGTGAAGTCACCGATAAGGAAGATGACTTGATGACCCAGCTCCTGGAACTGACGCAGCTTATTAATAAGCACGGTATGGCCAAGGTGCAGATCCGGCGCGGTTGGGTCAAAGCCGGCCTTAATACGCAGGGGCTGGCCACGCTTGAGCTTTTCGACCAGCTCAGCTTCGACCAACAGTTCTTCCGCACCACGTTTTATCAGCGCTAGCTGCTCTTCAACCGACTTCATAACAGACCCGCAAGGCTCAGATTCAAAAGGGAACCAACCATACAAGATCAGGGACTAATTACAAGTTTTGCCCTGCGCACGGACACCATTGCGCAAGCCCAGCGTTCGCGAGCTTGCGCCACAGATGATTTGGTTATATTTTATACAGTTATTTCATCTTCATCATGTCATTCATCTTTTCCATTTCATCTTCAAAGTCAAAATACCTATGACCACTGAACCGTCTAAAGCGCCGCCGCTTTACCCGAAGACCCACCTGCTCGCCGCAAGTGGTATCGCCGCCCTTCTCAGCCTGGCACTCCTGGTATTCCCTTCCAGTGACGTAGAAGCCAAACGAACATCCCTAAGCCTCGACCTGGAAAGCCCTGTTGAGCAACTGACACAAGATCAAGACGCTTCCGACGCTCAACAAGCCACAAATACCCCTGCTGAGTCTCCGTTCGCACAGATTGAAAACACGCCCGAAGAAACTCAGGAAGCCGCCCAGGAAAAGCCCGCAGCAGTTGCAGCCAAGAGTCCTCAGCACCGCGAAGTGATCGTGAGTAAAGGCGACACACTGTCAACGCTGTTCGAAAAGGTCGGATTGCCTGCCGCCACCGTCAATGACGTCCTGGCCACCGATAAGCAAGCCAAGCAATTCACCCAGCTCAAACATGGGCAGAAGCTTGAGTTCGAACTGACGCCCGATGGCCAGTTGAACAACCTGCACACCAATATCAATGACCTGGAAAGCATCAGCCTGAGCAAAGGCGCAAAGGGTTTTGCCTTCAATCGCATTACCACCAAACCGGTCATGCGCTCTGCCTACGTACACGGCGTGATCAATAGCTCGCTGTCGCAATCCGCCGCCCGGGCGGGCCTGTCCCACAGCATGACCATGGACATGGCCAGCGTATTTGGCTACGACATCGACTTCGCCCAGGACATTCGCCAGGGTGACGAATTCGATGTGATCTACGAGCAGAAAGTTGCCAACGGCAAGGTGGTCGGCACTGGCAACATCCTGTCTGCACGCTTTACCAACCGCGGCAAAACCTACACCGCAGTGCGCTATACCAACAAACAGGGCAATACCAGTTACTACACCGCAGATGGCAACAGCATGCGCAAGGCGTTCATCCGTACACCGGTGGACTTCGCTCGTATTAGCTCGCGTTTCTCCATGGGTCGCAAGCATCCAATTCTGAACAAAATCCGCGCTCACAAAGGTGTCGACTATGCCGCTCCCCGTGGCACGCCAATCAAGGCAGCTGGCGACGGTAAGGTTCTGTTGGCCGGGCGTCGTGGTGGTTACGGCAACACGGTGATCATCCAGCACGGCAACACCTACCGTACGCTGTATGGCCACATGCAAGGGTTTGCCAAGGGCGTCAAAACCGGTGGCAACGTGAAGCAGGGGCAAGTGATCGGTTACATCGGCACGACCGGCCTGTCCACCGGGCCACACTTGCATTATGAATTCCAGGTCAACGGGGTACACGTAGATCCATTGGGCCAAAAACTGCCAATGGCCGACCCGATCGCCAAAGCAGAACGCGCGCGCTTCATGCAACAAAGCCAGCCGCTGATGGCCCGCATGGATCAGGAGCGCTCCACCCTGCTGGCTTCGGCGAAGCGTTAAGGCATGCCGCGTTATATCGGTGTGATGTCCGGGACCAGCCTCGATGGCCTGGATATCGCCCTTATCGAACAAGATTCGGCGATCAGTCTGATCGCCACCCATTACATCCCCATGCCTGCCCCTCTGCGCGCCGAGCTGCTAAGCCTGTGCGCCAGCGGCCCGGATGAGATCGCCCGTTCGGCAATCGCCCAGCAATCCTGGGTGACACTCGCCGCTCAAGGCATCCACACTTTGCTGGACCAGCAAAACCTCACACCCCAGGACATCCGTGCGATTGGCAGCCACGGGCAGACCATCCGCCATGAACCTTCCCGAGGTTTTACGGTACAGATCGGCAATCCTGCGTTGCTCACCGAGCTGACTGGCATCACGGTGGTCAGTGACTTCCGCAGCCGCGACGTTGCCGCAGGCGGTCAGGGCGCACCCTTGGTACCTGCCTTCCACGAGGCGCTGTTCGGTGAAAGTGCCGGCAAGCGTGCGGTGTTGAATGTCGGCGGTTTCAGCAACCTGAGCCTGATAGAAACCGGCAGGCCGGTATCGGGCTTCGACTGCGGCCCGGGTAATGTCTTGCTGGACGCGTGGATTCATCATCAACGTGGCGAACACTTTGATCGTAACGGGCAATGGGCAGCCAGCGGCAAAGTTCAGCCGCAGTTACTCAACACGCTGCTCAGCGACCCTTTTTTCGCGACCAAAGGCCCGAAAAGTACCGGCCGGGAAGTTTTCAATCTGCGTTGGCTGCAGCAACATCTCGACGGGCTGCCAGCGTTTCTTCCCGAGGACGTGCAAGCCACCTTGCTGGAGCTGACCAGCCTGACCATCGTCGAATCTCTGCAAAGCGCCCAACCTCAGACAGAAACCCTGTTGATATGCGGCGGCGGCGCCCACAACGGAACGCTGATGAATCGATTGGCCGCGCTGCTACCGTCCACACAGGTCAGTAGCACCGCGCTCTATGGCGTAGACCCCGACTGGGTGGAAGCCATGGCCTTCGCCTGGCTGGCCCATTGCTGCCTGGAAGGCATCGCCGCGAACCGCCCTAGCGTCACGGGTGCTCGCGGGCTGCGCGTGCTGGGCGCGATCTACCCGGCCTGATCGCCAGGCAGCAAAACGCCGCTTGGCCGATCAAAGCCAAGCGGCGTTTTTTTATGCGTGCAAATCAGGCTTCGATCAGATCGAGAACGACGACCCGCAACCACAGGTCGTCGTAGCATTAGGGTTCTTGATCACGAAACGCGACCCCTCGAGCCCTTCCTGGTAATCCACTTCAGCACCCGCCAGGTACTGGAAGCTCATCGGATCAACGACCAGGCTCACGCCCTCGCGCTCAACGATGGTGTCGTCATCGGCCACATCTTCATCGAAGGTAAAACCGTACTGAAACCCTGAACAACCGCCGCCCGTAACGAATACGCGCAGCTTCAAGCGATCATTACCCTCTTCATCGACCAGGCTCTTCACCTTGTGCGCAGCACCGTGGGTGAATTGCAAAGCCGTGGGGGTGAAGGATTCAACGCTCATGCTGATAATCTCCCGGCGTAGCGCCGCCATATGCGTAATGGCCGTTATTATCCGCTTCTCCTAGAAAAGCGGTCAACTATTGTTACGGTATATCAATCTGCGTTGCACCCCGTAAAAATACAAAAGGCCCGACTTACGGGCCTTTTGCGCATCAGGGCGACGCCTTAAGGCAACATGCCCGCATGGGACAAGCCCAACTTCTCATCCAGACCAAACAGGATGTTCATGTTCTGCACCGCCTGGCCCGATGCGCCCTTGACCAGGTTATCGATCACCGACAGCACCACCACCAGGTCGCCATCCTGCGGACGATGCACCGCAATC
The DNA here is from genome assembly GCF_003852375.1 of Pseudomonas sp. R4-34-07. NCBI lineage: Bacteria > Pseudomonadati > Pseudomonadota > Gammaproteobacteria > Pseudomonadales > Pseudomonadaceae > Pseudomonas > Pseudomonas sp. R4-34-07. Next base: position 5,311,157 of record NZ_CP027760.1, read on the forward strand.
CGGCACACGTTGGCGCCCCGCACGCTACGGGTTTCCGGATGGCTGCCCGCCGGCATCACATCGACGAACGGTTCGTTGGCATAACGCTTTTCGAACAATGCCTGCAGGTCTACCGAGCGATCGACAACGGTCGCGTATAACGTGGAGTGGATCCCACGGATCATCGGCGTCAGATGCGGTACGAAGGTCAGGCCCACATCCTTACCCGCAGCACGGCGCAACCCCTGGCGAATTTCAGGCAGGTGACGATGCCCTTTGACTGCATAGGCTTTCATGCTTTCCGAGGTTTCGGAGTACAGCGAGCCCACTGCAGCTCCACGACCAGCACCGCTGACGCCCGACTTGCAGTCCGCGATCAGACGCGAGGCATCCGCCAAGCCGGCTTCCAACAGCGGCAGGAAACCCAGCTGGGTCGCAGTCGGATAGCAACCCGGCACCGCGATCAGGCGGGCCTGCTTGATCTGCTCACGATTGACTTCCGGCAAGCCGTACACCGCCTCCTCCAGTAACTCTGGCGCGCCGTGGGGCTGGCCGTACCACTTGGCCCACTCATCGGCATCTTGCAAGCGGAAGTCCGCCGACAGATCGATAACCTTGGTGCCCGCCGCCAATAGCTCGCCGGCCAATGCGTGCGCAACCCCGTGAGGCGTGGCGAAGAACACCACATCACAGGCGCCCAACGTCTTGATGTCCGGCACACTGAAGGCCAGGCCGTCGTAGTGGCCTCGCAGGTTGGGGTACATATCGGCCACGGCCAGGCCAGCCTCGGAGCGTGAAGTGATGACCACCACCTCAGCCTGCGGATGCTGAGCCAACAGACGCAGCAATTCGACACCGGTGTAACCCGTGCCGCCGACGATACCGACCTTGACCATAAACCTGCCCTCAACGAACCCACTGGAAAGCCGTCGATAATAGGGGCCGTATCGCCCTGCGACAACCGCCAACGTGACGTACGGGCGCATGAGCTACTACTATCTTCGCTACCGTGAACCTGGGAATTACTGAAAATGCTCTATCTATGGGTCAAAGCCTTCCATATCGTCAGCATCGTCTGCTGGTTTGCCGGGCTGTTCTACCTGCCACGCCTGTTTGTCTACCACGCCCAAAGTGAAGACACCGTCAGCAAGGAGCGCTTCAGCGTCATGGAGCGCAAGCTGTACCGGGGCATCATGGGCCCGGCGATGGTTGCCACGCTGGTCTTCGGCATCTGGTTGCTGGTGCTCAACCCCGGTATTTTCCAATCGGGCGCGTGGATCCACGCCAAACTCACCCTGGTCGTCCTGCTGATCGGCTACCACCACATGTGCGGCGCGCAGGTAAAACGCTTCGCCCGTGGCGAAAACACCCGCAGCCATGTCTTTTATCGCTGGTTCAATGAAGTGCCCGTTCTGATATTGCTGGCGGTCGTAATTCTGGTCGTGGTCAAACCGTTTTAACGTCATTACCCGGGGAACCTCCAATGTCGCTGCCCGTCCTGCTTGAACAACGTCTGCGCCTGCCTGTGGTGGCTGCGCCGATGTTCCTGATTTCCAACCCGCAACTGGTGCTGGCCTGCTGCCGCAACGGGGTCGTCGGCAGTTTCCCGGCGCTCAATCAACGCGAAAGCAGCGGCTTCAGGGCCTGGCTGGAGGAAATCGAAGCCGGCCTGGCGCTGTTGGATAACCCAGCGCCCTATGCCGTCAACCTGATCGTGCACAACAGTAACCCACGACTGGCGGCCGACCTGGCGATCTGCGTCGAGCACAAAGTGCCCATCGTTATCACCAGCCTCGGTGCGGTGAAGGAACTGGTCGATGCCGTGCACAGCTACGGCGGCCTGGTGTTTCATGACGTAACTACTCGTCGCCATGCCGAAAAAGCCGCTGAAGCAGGCGTCGACGGCCTGATCGCGGTCGCCGCCGGCGCGGGCGGTCACGCCGGCACCTGGAGCCCGTTCGCGCTGATTGCCGAAATACGCCAGTTCTTCGACAAAACCCTGTTGCTGGCCGGCTGTCTTAACCACGGTCGGGAGATTCTCGCCGCCCAAGTGCTTGGCGCGGACCTGGCGTATTTCGGCACGCGCTTTATCGGCACCACCGAAAGCCACGCCCCGGATGCGTATAAAGAGATGCTGCTCACAGCGCGCGCCGCCGACATCGTGCACACTCCGGCTGTTTCCGGCGTACCTGCAAGCTTTATGCGCCAGAGCCTGGAAAACGCCGGTTTTGATCTCGCTGCCCTTCAAGGCAAAGGTGAGGTCAACCTCGGCTCCAAGCTCAAACCGTTGAGCGATGAGGCCAAAGCATGGAAGACTGTATGGTCTGCCGGCCAAGGCGTCGGTGAGATCAATGATTTGCCGAGCGTGGATGAACTCGTCGCGCGACTGGATGCGCAATACCGCCAGGCACGCGAAAACGCGGCACAATTGCGCTGGCCACGTTGAACCTAATACCAGGCCTGCCAATTGGGCAGCCTGCATACCCTCCCCTGATCAAGTGACAAGGATGCCCGCATGAGCGACAGCCGTTTCAAGATTGTGTTCGACGGAGCCTTGCGCCCGGGTGTCGAAAGCACCACCGCCAAACTGAACCTCGCCGAGCTGTTCAAGAGCGATGTCGAAGCGATCGAAAAGCTTTTCACCGGCCGCCCGGTCGCGCTCAAGCGCGATCTGTCCCGCGCCGATGCCGACACCTACCTCACCGCCTTGCAAAACGCCGGGGTCGAGGCACGTATCGAAGCCGAACAACCCGTGGCTTTCAGCCTTGCCGAAACCCACGAAACAGGCGCATCGGCCTCGGACTTCTCGCACACCGCCGCATCGCCTTACGCACCGCCACGCGCTGCGGTCGGTGATAGCTTGCCGGAGTACGCCACGCTCAAGGTCTTCACTATCCACGGGCGTATCGGTCGCCTGCGCTATCTCGCCTGGACGCTGGCACTGACCGTCGCGATGCTTGTGGCTGCAGGCATCATCAGCACCGTGGGTTTCGCGGTGGCCACTGCCTCGCCAACGATCGCGATCATTCTCGGTTCGCTGCTGGGCTTTGCACTGTTCGTTGCGCTCGTCGTGGTAAGCGTGCAAATCGGCGTGCAGCGCCTGCACGACCTGGGCTGGTCTGGCTGGCTGTATTTGCTGAACCTGGTTCCGCTGGTGAACAGCGTGTTCCCTCTGCTGCTGCTGGTACTGCCGGGTAACACTGGCGCCAACCAGTACGGTGCGCCCCCACCGCGCAACTCCACAGCGGTTAAAATCCTGGCTTCGTTGTGGCTGGCGTTTATCCCGTTGATGCTCATCGTCGTGGTCACCCTGGGCATGAACGGCTACCTGGACCAACTCGAAGCCAACATGGGCAGCAGCTATGAAAGCAGCTCCCTGAGCACCGATGAAGATGCCGACCAAAGCGTCATCGGTGATGAAGACGCCGCGCAAAGTGCTGACGACGCGGCCGAACCTGTAGACTCTCCAGAACAGTGAAGAAACGCCCGCCGCCTGTGATGCCTCTGTCACAGGCCGGCGGCGTTGCGATGGAGAAAGGCATGACCCGTTACGCTCTGATCACCGGTGCCTCCAGCGGTATCGGCCTGGCTTTGGCCGAAGCCCTGGCCCGACGTGGCCGCAGCTTGATTCTGGTGGCCCGCCAGCGTGATCAGTTGGAAAGCATTGCGATCGAATTGACTCAGCGTTTCGGCGTCGAGGTGCTGTTTCGCGCCTGTGACCTTGGCGAGCCGCTGCGGTTGTCGGGTTTTTTGCTGGAACTCGAAGAAGGTGAGCGGCAGATCGACCTGCTGGTCAACTGCGCCGGTATCGGCACCAGCGGGCCGTTCCTGGCCCAGGACTGGATGACCGAGCAGGACCTGATCGAAGTCAACATCCTCGCCCTGACCCGCATGTGCCATGCGCTGGGCAATGCCATGGCGCTGCACGGCGGCGGGCAGATTCTCAACGTGGCCTCGGTCGCCGCCTTCCAGCCAGGCCCGTGGATGAGCAGCTACTACGCGAGCAAAGCCTTTGTGCTGCACTTCTCCGAAGGCTTGCGCGAGGAACTGAAGACCTGTGGCATCAAGGTCTCGGTGCTGTGCCCAGGCCCTACGCGCACCGCCTTCTTCGGTACCGCGCAAATGGACACCGCAAAGCTCGACCGCAGCCAACAGTTGATGAGCCCCGAAGAAGTCGCGCTCTATACCGTGCGTGCGCTGGAAAAGAACAAGGCCATTATCATCCCCGGACGGCGCAACCGCTGGCTGGCATTCAGCCCACGCCTGAGCCCGCGCTGGCTGACCCGCAAAATTGCTGGCGCCATCAACAAGGCCTATTGCCCGCGTTGACCGCTTGAGTACACTCACCCTCACTTTCACCCTGGAGAAACAGCTGTGGATACTCTGTTCACCAAGATCATCAACCGGGAAATACCCGCGAACATCATCTATGAAGATGACCAGGTCCTGGCTTTCCACGACATCGCCCCACAGGCGCCGGTCCATTTTCTGGTTATCCCGAAAAAACCCATTCGCACCCTCAATGACCTGACCGAAGACGACAAAGCCCTGGCCGGCCATATCCTGTTCACCGCCCAGCGCCTGGCGGTGGAACTAGGCTGCGAAAAAGGCTTCCGCGTGGTGATGAACTGCAACGAAGACGGCGGGCAGACCGTTTACCACATTCATATGCATGTGCTGGGTCAGCGCCAGATGAACTGGCCGCCGGGCTGAGTTCGCAGGGGCAATTGACTCAGCGCAAACGCGCCGTCCTCTCTTGCGGTAAACTGGCCGCCGAGATTCTTCCCGGAGGTCAGCATGACTACCCAACGTCACTACTCGCCGATTGACCGTCTGTTGCTGCAAGCCGACACAGCCATGCGTACGCTGCTGCCGTTCAGCGGCCAACCGTACCGCCCGTCACCCGCCATCGTGCAGCCGGACGCACAGATGAGCGAGACCGAGACCCGCCATGTGGCCGGCCTGATGCGCATCAACCATACCGGTGAAGTCTGTGCCCAGGCGTTGTACCAGGGCCAGGCGCTGACCGCCAAGTTACCGCAGGTACGTGCAGCGATGGAGCACGCGGCCGAGGAAGAGATCGACCACCTGGCGTGGTGCGAACAACGCATTCGCCAGCTGGGCAGTCATCCCAGCGTGTTGAACCCGCTGTTCTACGGTTTGTCGTTCGGTATCGGTGCCGCTGCCGGCCTGATCAGTGACAAGGTCAGCCTCGGTTTTGTCGCAGCCACCGAACGCCAGGTCTGCAAGCACCTGGACGAACACCTTGAACAATTGCCGGCCGAGGACGAAAAGTCCCGGGCCATTCTTGAGCAGATGCGCATCGATGAAGAGCACCACGCTGAAAGCGCACTGGATGCCGGCGGCTTCCGCTTTCCTGCGCCGGTGAGATTCGGCATGAGCATGCTGGCCAAAGTCATGACCAAGAGCACCTACAGAATCTGAAGCATGAAGATCATTCCCACGCTCCGCGTGGGAATGCCACCCAGGACGCTCCGCGTCCCGCTTTCAGCGCAAAATCCGGCACCTGCGCAAGGGTGACGCGGAGCGTCACGAGATGCATCCCCACGCAGAGCGTGAGAACGATCAACCCAACTCGACGATTTCGTAATCATGGGTAATGGCCACACCGGCCGCGCCCAGCATGATCGACGCCGAGCAGTACTTCTCTGCCGACAGCTCGATGGCACGCTTGACCTGCGCTTCCTTCAGCGCGCGCCCCTTGACCACAAAATGCATATGGATCTTGGTAAACACCTTGGGATCTTCGGTTGCGCGTTCGGCCTCCAGAAAGGCTTCGCAGCTTTCCACGGCCTGACGGGATTTTTTCAGGATACTGACCACGTCGAAATTGCTGCAACCGCCGACACCCAGCAGCAACATTTCCATCGGGCGTACACCCAGGTTGCGGCCACCGGCTTCCGGCGGGCCGTCCATCACCACCACATGGCCACTGCCCGATTCACCGAGGAACATGGCTTCGCCCGCCCATTGGATGCGTGCCTTCATCGCCCAGACTCCACTGCTAAAAAAGGGTCGCCAGCTTAGCACAGGGCCCCGCAGCGGCAGCGCCCTGCAGGAAAACGATCAATAACAGCGTTTGCCGGTGAAATACGCTAATCGAGTCAGAATGTGTCTGGTAAGCTGGCGCCAAATCAATGGCGCATTGCCATCGTTTGTACAGCGTGTATCAATGCCGGTCGCGCTGATAAAAACAAATCCAACCACATCGTGCAGTTTTTCGGGATACAACCATGGTTGCTCTTACTCCCACACCCAAGATCAAGAACCTCGACAAGCTGCTGATGCATTGCCAGCGCCGGCGTCATCCGGCCAAGCACAACATCATCTGCGCGGGCGAGCGCTCCGAAACGCTGTTCTTCATTATCAAGGGCTCGGTCACCATCCTGATTGAGGACGAAGACGGTCGCGAAATGATCATCGCCTACCTCAACACCGGGGATTTTTTCGGCGAGCTGGGACTGTTCGAGCAGGCCGGCAAGGAGCAACAGCGCAGCGCTTGGGTACGCACCAAGGTGGAGTGCGAAGTGGCCGAGATCAGCTATACGAAATTTCGCGAACTGGCCCAACATGATCCCGACATCCTGTATGCCCTGAGCGGGCAGATCGCCCAACGTCTGCGCGATACCACGCGCAAGGTCGGCGACCTGGCGTTCTTCGACGTGACCGGGCGTGTCGCTCGCTGCCTGCTGGAGCTGTGCAAGCAGCCAGACGCCATGACCCACCCCGACGGAATGCAGATCAAGGTCACGCGCCAGGAAATCGGGCGCATCGTGGGCTGTTCGCGGGAAATGGTGGGGCGTGTGCTCAAGGATCTGGAAGAGCGCAACCTGGTGCACGTCAAAGGCAAGACGATGGTGGTGTTCGGAACCCGTTAACCTGGCAGCAAGCCTGCCAACATCTGACGGTACAAGGTGTCGAGCCGGCTGAGCACGTCCGGCACCGGAAACACTTCATGCAGCGCAATATGGCTCTCAGCACGCACCCGCTGTTCCAGGCCACAGGCTTGATTGAAACGATTGACCGCCGCAACCAACTCATCGCGATCGTTATCCAGCAATAAAGCACCGTGCACCAACCCCACTGGGCGACCACCGCTCTGCCGCCAGCGCTGGGCCGTGCCGACCATTTTCCGCCCGTTGAGATTGACGTTGTAACGACCGTCGCAAAACGCGCCATCAATTTCGCCAATAGACGCCTCGCCGCCCAATTCAAGCAGCACATCGCAGATCGGCTGGCACAGGCGCTGGTAGCCGGTTTCGATGCGCCCTTGATCCCCCTCACTGCGCGGCGGCGCATAGACCAAGGCGATATTGACCGTGGCGGCCGACTGCGGCACCGGCTCACCGCCGGTTTCGCGCAACAGCACCGGCCAACCGGCCTCTGCCGAGACTCGGCTGGCCGCTTCAAAAGCCGGCAATCGGCTCAAACGGCGCGGCATGACCAAGGCTTGATCGTTGGGTTGCCAGAACAACAGCCCGTATTCCCGCTCACCTGCGCAGACGGCGGCCAGCAAGTCCTGCTCGGCGGCAAGGCCTGCTTGCACAGTCATCGAAACCAGCTTAGTCATCAACATTGACCTATCTGAATAAGCACAAGACCAATGTGGGAGGGGGCTTGCTCCCGATGGCGGTGTATCAGTTGTGAATCAGTCAACTGAACCACCGCTATCGGGAGCAAGCCCCCTCCCACACTTTTACTGCATTTCACATACCGACTGCGCCGGAATCAATCCAGTGTGGAACCGCTGACCGCCCCACCCCGCTCCGGGAAGAACAGACGCTGCAGTTCCGCCCCTGGATTCTCGGCGCGCATGAACGTCTCGCCGACCAGGAACGAATACACCTCGCTGATCTCCATCAGCTCCACATCGGCACGGTTGACGATGCCGCTCTCGGTGATCACCAAGCGGTCACGGGGAATACGCGGCAGCAGGTCGAGGGTGGTTTCCAGGCTGACATCGAAGGTGTGCAGGTTACGGTTGTTGACCCCCACCAGCGGTGTGTCGAGGGTCTTCAGTGCACGCTCCAACTCGTCGCCGTCGTGCACTTCGACCAATACATCCAGGCCCACACTCTTGGCTACCGCTGCCAGCTCGGCCATCTTCACGTCATCCAGCGCGGAAACGATCAGCAGCACACAGTCGGCGCCCAGGGCGCGCGCTTCGACGATCTGGTAGGGATCAACCATGAAATCCTTGCGGATCACCGGCAATGTGCACGCGGCGCGCGCCTGCTGCAGGAACAGATCAGAACCCTGGAAGAAATCAACATCGGTCAGTACGGACAGGCACGTCGCCCCACCCTTTTCATAGCTGACGGCGATTTCCTGTGGCACGAAGTGCTCGCGGATCACGCCTTTGCTCGGTGAGGCCTTCTTGATCTCGGCGATCACCGCCGGCTGCTTCTTCTTGGCCTGTTCGAGCAAGGCCCTGGCAAACCCTCGTGGCGCATCAGCAGCTTTTGCCAGGGTTTCCAGCTCGGCCAGGCTCACGCGGGCACGGCGCTCGGCGACTTCTTCAGCCTTGCGCGCCAGGATTTTTTCCAGAACGGTCGGAACACTCATGCTTCATTCTCCATCTTGAATACGGCGGTGAATGCTCCGAGTTCTTCAAGTTTCTCGCGAGCCAGACCGGTGTGCAGCGCATCGTGGGCCAAGGCGACACCTTCCTTAAGACTATAGGCATGGTCGGCTGCGTAAAGTGCCGCGCCAGCATTGAGCACAATCATTTCCGCAGCTTTTTGACCGTTTTCGGTCTTGCGTCGCCCCAAGGCATCACGAATCAATTCCAGCGACGCCGCTGGGCTTTCCACCGCCAGGCCGTGCAGGCTTTGGCTCTTCATGCCCAAGTCCTCAGGCTCGACCCAATACTCTGTAACCTGGTCGTTCTTCAACTCCGCCACGAAGGTCGGTGCCGCCAGGCTGAATTCGTCCAGGCCATCTTTGGAATGCACCACCAGCACATGCTTGCTGCCCAGGCGCTGCAGCACTTCGGCCAATGGCCGGCACAACGCCTGGCTGAATACACCGACGACTTGATGCTTCACACCGGCCGGATTCGTAAGCGGGCCGAGCATATTGAACAGGGTACGCAGGCCAAGGTCCTTGCGCGGGCCGGCCGCGTGTTTCATCGCGCCGTGGTGAGACTGGGCAAACATGAAGCCGATGCCGACGCTGTCGATGCAGCGTGCCACCTGTACCGGCGTCAGGTTCAGGTAGATGCCGGCCGCTTCCAGTAGGTCCGCGCTGCCACTTTTGCCGGACACCGCGCGGTTGCCGTGCTTGGCCACGGTGCAACCCGCTGCCGCGACCACGAACGAGGACGCCGTCGATACGTTGAAGATGTTCGCACCGTCGCCGCCGGTGCCGACCACATCGACCACGCCGTCGAGGGTCTTGAGTTCGACCTTGTCCGCCAGCTCGCGCATCACCGATACGGCGCCGACGATTTCGTCGATGCTTTCGCTCTTCATGCGCATGGCCATCATAAAGGCGCCGATCTGTGCGTCGGAGCACTGGCCGGTCATGATCTCGCGCATCACATCGCTCATTTCAGCGGTGCTCAGGTCCAGGTGACCGACGATACGGCCCAGGGCAGTCTTGATATCCATGGAAAGTCCTTAGCGCGTGCCGCCGCTCTGCTTGAGAAAATTGGCGAACAGCTCGTAGCCCTGCTCGGTCAGGATCGATTCAGGGTGAAACTGCACCCCTTCGATATTCAGTGTCTTGTGGCGCAGGCCCATGATCTCGTCGACCGAGCCGTCTTCCAGCTGGGTCCAGGCCGTCAGTTCCAGGCACTCGGGCAGGGTGTCGCGCTTGACCACCAACGAGTGATAACGGGTCACGGTCACGGGCAGGTTCAAGCCGTGGAACACGCCCAGATCCTTGTGGAATACCGGGCTGGTCTTGCCGTGCATCACCTGGCGCGCGCGCACCACGTCGCCGCCAAACGCCTGGCCAATGGACTGATGGCCCAGGCACACGCCGAGAATTGGCAGCTTGCCGGAAAAATACTGAATGGCTTCCAGGGAGATGCCCGCTTCGTTCGGCGTGCACGGGCCAGGCGAAACCACGATCCGTTCCGGATTCAGTGCGGCGATCTCGGCGACGGTCAGTTCGTCGTTGCGCACGACCTTGACCTCGGCACCCAGCTCGCCCAGGTACTGCACAACGTTGTAGGTAAACGAATCGTAGTTATCAATCATCAGCAACATGTGGGTTCAAACCTCTTGAATTCACTGATTTCAAATGACCGCCTTCCAAGCGTGTGGCCCGCTGCCAGACGCACGTTCCGGTTGCCGGGGTGAACGGCAAGGGGCGTCAGACAAAAGGTAAAGAAGGCAAATCGGTACAGATCCGGCCAGGCCGGCAGGGAAAAATGTCAGGTGCGCCAACGCCAACGGGCGTGTGCCTTGACTACTCGCATCAAGAGTTTGCTGATGATCAACACGGGGAGGGTCTCATTCATACGTTCAGGCACAGTAACGTAGCCTCGCCAGCGGTGCAATATGGAGCAGCAAATACGGGCTTATGCTCGATGGGATGCCCGTAGGAAAATTCGGTTTTGCGCTATAGAAAACGCTCAATACTTTGCTAGTGTTTCGATTCAGACATAAAAACAACTCAATGGAATTTTCCATGCTCAGAGCTCCGTTCTTCGCGCCCCTGGCTGCCGGCCTGCTTTCCCTGGCTTGCGCGCAGGCCTATGCGGCACCGTCACCCTACTCAACCATGGTGGTGTTCGGCGACAGCCTGGCTGATGCCGGTCAGTTCCCCGACGGCAGCGCCGGATCGACGTTGCGCTTTACCAACCGCACCGGGCCGACGTTCCAAGGGGATTACGGTCTCGTTTCTTCGACCTTGCTCGGCGCAAAACTGGGTGTGGCACCAAACGACCTGAATGCCTCCACCTCACCGGTGCGCGCGGCCCAGGGCTTGCCGGACGGCAACAACTGGGCGGTCGGCGGCTACCGTACCGACAATATCCTCGACTCCATTACTTCGGTTTCCAACGCTGCGATCCCCCCCGGCAACGCAGGGGGCGGCACGGTGCTGCGCAGTCGACAGGGTTACCTGCCGGCAAACGGCGGGCTGGCCGATCCAAATGCGCTGTACTTTCTGTCCGGAGGCGGCAATGACTTCCTCCAGGGTCGCGTACTCAGCCCCGCTCAAGCGGTCGCCGCCGGCGGGCGACTGGCGGACAGTGCCCAGGCCCTGCAACAAGCCGGCGCGCGTTACATCATGGTATGGATGCTGCCCGACCTCGGACTGACGCCGGCCATCAATGGCACCCCGCAGCAGGCGGCGACGTCGGCCCTGAGCACTATTTTCAACCAGTCCCTGGTACAGCGCCTGTCGCAGATCGATGCACAGATCATCCCGCTGAACATTCCGTTGTTGTTGAACGAAGCCTTCGTCGATCCGGCCCGCTTCGGCCTCGCCACCGGGCAAAACTTGACCGGTACCTGTTTCAGTGGAAACAGCTGCACCGCCAACCCGGTCTACGGCATCGGCGGCACCAATCCGGACCCGACCAAGCTGATCTACAACGACTCGGTCCATCCTACCGTCGCCGGGCAACAGCTGATCGCCGACTACGCCTATTCCCTGCTCGCGGCGCCCTGGGAGCTGACCCTGCTGCCGGAAATGGCCCAAGGCACATTGCGCGCCCATCAAGATGAATTGCGCAATCAATGGCAGGCAGACACCGGCCAATGGCAAGCCGTGGGCCAATGGCGCGCGATCGTGGCGGGCGGTGGCCAGCGTCTGGATTTCGATGACCAGAGCAGCTCGGCCAGCGGCGATGGCAGTGGCTATAACCTCAACATCGGTGGCAGCTACCGACTCAACGAGGCCTGGCGCGTGGGCGTAGCCGCAGGCCTGTACCGCCAGACACTGGAAGCCGGCGCCAGCGACTCGGATTACAAGCTCAACAGCTACATGGGCACTGCATTCGCCCAGTATCAACAGAATCACTGGTGGGCCGACGCCGCCTTGACCGGCGGCAAGCTGGACTTCGACAGCCTCAAGCGCAAGTTCGCCCTGGGCGTCAGCGAGGGGGCGGAAAAGGGTGACACCGATGGCTGGCTATGGGCCCTGAGTGGTCGCGTGGGTTATGACATCGCCGCGCCGGACAGTGACTGGCACCTGTCGCCCTTTATCAGCGCCGATTACGCGCGGGTCGAAGTGAACGGCTACTCGGAAAAAGACAGCCGCTCCACCGCCCTGACCTTCGATGACCAGCAGCGCGACTCCAAGCGCCTGGGCGTCGGGCTGCAGGGCAGCTACCGCATCACACCGCACACCCAGGTGTTTGGCGAAGTGGCCCACGAGCACGAGTTCGAAAATGACACCCAGAAGGTGAATATTTCGCTCAACAGCGTGCAAGGGCTCGACTTCAAGCTGGACGGATATACGCCGCGCAGCAATTCGGATCGCTTGAGCCTGGGGGTCAGCCACAAGCTGACGCAGGAACTGGCGTTACGAGCGGCGTACAACGTGAGGAAGGATGACAATTTGACCCAGCAAGGGGTCAGTGTCGGGGTGAGTCTGGATTTCTGATGCGCTCGTAAAACCAACACAAAACCAATGTGGGAGGGGGCTTGCTCCCGATAGCAGAGTCTCAGTCACTGCATCTGCGACTGATACACCGCTATCGGGAGCAAGCCCCCTCCCACATTTTGATCGGCGCCAGCCTTCAACCCTGCGGCGTTTGCTCAGCCAACGCCACCGCACGGAACATCGCCCGGCGCTTGTTCAGGGTTTCCTCCCATTCAAGGGCCGGCACCGAGTCAGCCACGATGCCGCCACCGGCCTGCACATGCAGTTCGCTGTCCTTGATCACCGCCGTACGGATCGCAATCGCCGTGTCCATGTTGCCGTTCCAGGCGAAATACCCCACTGCGCCGCCGTAGACGCCCCGCTTGACCGGCTCCAGTTCGTCGATGATTTCCATGGCGCGAATCTTTGGTGCGCCCGACAAGGTACCGGCCGGCAGAATCGCGCGCAGTGCGTCCATCGCGGTCAGGCCGGCCTTCAGCTCACCGGTGACGTTGGACACGATATGCATCACATTGGAATACCGCTCGATGACCATCTTCTCGGTCAACTTCACCGAGCCGATTTCCGAGACCCGCCCGGTGTCATTACGCCCCAGGTCGATCAGCATCAGGTGCTCGGCGATTTCCTTGTCGTCGCTCAACAGGTCTTCTTCCAGCGCCAGATCCGCTTCTTCGGTGGCGCCACGCGGGCGCGTACCGGCGATCGGGCGCACGGTGATCAGGTTGTCTTCGACGCGCACCAGCACTTCCGGCGAGCTGCCCACCACGTGGAAGTCACCGAAATTGAAGAAATACATATACGGCGTCGGGTTGAAGCAACGCAGCGCTCGATACAGGTCGATCGGCGCGGCCTTGAAGTCGATGGACATCCGTTGCGAGGGCACCACCTGCATGCAGTCACCGGCGAGGATGTATTCCTTGATGGTATCGACTGCCCGCTCGTAGTCCGCCTGGGTAAAGCTGGAGCGAAATACCGGGTCGGCGGCGGGCGGACGGCTGAGGTCCAGGCCACGGCGCGGGGTGATCGGCTGGCGCAGTTTTTCCAGCAGCGCTTCGAGGCTGGCCTGGCCTTGCTCGAAGGCGTCCGCCTGGGCAGGGTCGGCCAGCACAATCGCATGCATCTTGCCGGCGAGGTTGTCGAACACCACCACCGCGTCGGAGACCATCAGCAAGATGTCCGGCACGCCGAGCGGGTCCGGGTTCGGGCATTTACCCAAGCGCTGCTCCACGTAGCGCACGCAGTCATAACCGAAATACCCCACCAGACCGCCGTTGAAACGCGGCAGGCCGGGAATGGTCGGCACGTTGTAGCGCGCCTTGAAGGCTTCGACGAAGGCCAGCGGGTCTTCTACATCATGGCTTTCGATCTCGATGCCATCATGGGTGATGCTCACATGATGGTCATGCACTCGCAGTACCGTGCGGCACGGCAGGCCGATGATCGAATAACGGCCCCACTTCTCGCCGCCCTGTACCGATTCCAGCAGATAAGAGTTCGGCTCGTCGGCCAGTTTCAGGTAGATCGACAGCGGCGTGTCGAAGTCGGCCAGGGTTTCACAGGCCATGGGGATACGGTTATAGCCGGCAGCGGCCAAACGCAGGAATTCTTCGCGGATCATCAGGTGCCTCGTGGTGTGAGGGTCAATCGGTCAGGTAGGCAAACGGGCCGCAGCGCGGCGGGGATCAGTCAGGCGCGCCAACGCCAGCGGGCCAGGGCCTTGATGACTTTCATCCAGAGTTTGCGAGTGACCACCACGATGGCATTTCCAGTAGGGGACGGGTCGATGTCGGGCAACGTTATCTCAGCGCCCGCGCCCAAGCAACCGGGGATTAACAGGCGCAGGTCATCGATGACCAGCGCTGGCGATTCTTCTGCAATCGGCCGGCCATGGTTGTAGCCGTAACTCAAGGCCACGCACTGCACCCCCGCCGCTTTTGCCGCCAATACATCGCTGCGCGAGTCGCCGACGAACAACGATTGGGACGCCGGAATATTCGCCATTTTCATCACGAAAAACAGCGCCGCCGGGTCAGGCTTTTTCTGCGGCAGGGTATCGCCGCCGATGATCCAGCGAAAATACCGGCCGATCTTCATCTGGTCCAACAGCGGTGCGACGAAGCGCTCCGGCTTGTTGGTGATCAGGGCCATTTCCACGCCCTGCTTGCTCAGCCACTTGAGGGTGTCACGCACGCCGGGATACACCACCGTCCGTTCGTGGCTGCTTTCATAGGCGGCGTTGAACAATTGCAGGGCCTGTTCGGCTTCCATCTCGTCCACACCGGTGGCGTCGATATGGCCTGCCAGCGCCCGCCGCACCAGCATCGGCGCGCCGTTGCCGACCCATTCACGCACCGCCTCGATCCCCGCAGGCTTGCGCCCCAGTTTGAGCAGCATCTGGTCCACCGCCGCCGCAAGGTCAGGCACCGAGTCGATCAAGGTACCGTCCAGATCGAACATCACCAGCCGTGGCAATTTGCCGGGGAACAGCTGCTCAAAGCCGCTCATGGGCGCGCCAGCGCCAGTTCGGCATGCATCTTGGCGATCACTTCCTGGTAATCCGGCGCGTTGAAGATCGCCGAGCCGGCCACAAAGGTGTCGGCGCCCGCCGCCGCGATTTCACGGATATTGTTCACATTGACCCCGCCGTCGATCTCCAGGCGGATCTCCCGGCCCGACGCATCGATCAGCGCCCGCGCTTCGCGCAGCTTGTTCAGGGTGCCGGGGATGAACTTCTGCCCGCCAAAGCCTGGGTTGACGCTCATCAGCAGGACCATGTCGACCTTGTCCATCACGTACTCCAGCACACTCAGCGGCGTGGCCGGGTTGAACACCAGGCCCGCCTTGCAGCCGCCTTCGCGGATCAATTGCAGAGTGCGGTCGACGTGCAGCGTGGCTTCCGGGTGGAAGGTGATGTAGGTCGCGCCGGCGTCGATGAAGTCGCCGACGATGCGGTCCACCGGGCTGACCATCAGGTGCGCGTCGATCGGCGCGGTAATCCCATATTTGCGCAGCGCAGCGCACACCATCGGGCCGATGGTCAGGTTGGGCACGTAATGGTTGTCCATGACGTCGAAGTGCACGAAGTCGGCACCCGCGGCCAATACCTTGTCCACTTCTTCGCCCAGGCGGGCGAAGTCGGCGGAGAGAATCGATGGAGCAATGACGAAGGGCTGCATGACGCACCTTTTTTGAGCTAAATCACGATGGCGCGCATTGTATACCTCATGCTTTGCCGTGCGCACCGTGACCTAACTCAACGGCTAGTACGCAGCCCGGTAGATTTTCTCGATATCGGCGGCACTGAGCTGGCGCGGATTGTTGCGCATCAGGCGTTCGATACCCGCCGCTTCAGTGGCCATCGCCGGAATAGCTTCCTCCGGCACGCCGAAACTGCGCAGGCCCGATGGAATCTCGACGGCGGCGCACAGTCGCGTCATCGCCTCGACGGCCTGGTCGGCGGCATCATTCACGCTCAACCCGCTGACATTTACCCCCATGGCCTGGGCGATGTCACGCATCCGCTCGACACAGGCCAGCTTGTTCCAGTGCATCACATAGGGCAGCAACAGTGCGTTGCTCACGCCGTGGGCAATGTTGAACCGGCCGCCCAACGGATACGCCAGCGCATGCACCGCGCCCACACCCGCGTTGCCAAAGGCCATGCCGGCCATCAGGCTGGCGGTGGCCATATCGTCACGGGCCTGCAGGTTGGCCGGGTTGGCATAAACCTTGGGCAAGGCGCCGGCAATCAGCTTGATCGCGCCGATCGCCAGGGCATCGGTGATCGGCGAGGCGTTCAGTGACAGGTAGGATTCAATGGCATGCACCAGCGCGTCGACGCCACTGGCGGCAGTGACGCTGCGTGGGCAGGTCAGGGTCATTTGCGGGCTGATCAGCGCGACATCCGGCAGCAGGTAGTCGCTGACGATGCCTTTTTTCAGCTGGGCGACCTTGTCGGAAAGAATCGCCACATTGGTCACCTCGGAGCCGGTGCCGGCGGTAGTGGGAATCGCGATCAGCGGCGGGCCCTTGCGCGGTACCTGGTCGACGCCGAACAAATCCGCCAGGGCGCCGTGGTAACCGGCGTATGCGGCCACGCTCTTGGCGATGTCGATGGCACTGCCGCCGCCCACGCCGATCAGGCCGTCGTGCCCGCCGTCGCGGTAGGCCTGCATGCAATCTTCGACAATGGCGATTTCCGGGTCGGGCAGCACGCGGTCGAAAATTTCATAAGTTCGCCCGCCCAGATGTTCGAGTGCCAGCGCGACGGTGCCGGACTTGACCAGCGCGGCATCGGTGACGATCAGCGGGTTATCCACATCCAGGCGCGTCAACTCGGCGCCGAGTTGCTCAATGGCGCCAGCGCCGGTCAGCAGTTTGTGGGCGATCTTGAATGAGGAAGTACTCATGTGCGCGGCCTCTTGTCGGTGATGGGCTGGCACAAGAATAGCTGACCGAAACAGGTTGTCTGCTATTCAGGATCCGAATAGTGATTTCCGAGCCAATACAAATCCACTGTGGGAGGGGGCTTGCTCCCGATAGCATTTTGTCAGTCGACTTATTCATCAACTGAAAGAATGCTATCGGGAGCAAGCCCCCTCCCACATTTTGATCTCCAACAGGCTTTAGACCTGGGCGCTGCGCAGCTTCTCGCTACGGCCGCGCAGCCACTCCAGGGTCAGCAACAGCACCACCGAGAAGCCGATCAGCAGGGTCGCCGCTGCGGCAATGGTGGGGCTGAGGTTTTCACGGATGCCGCTGAACATCTGCCTGGGCAATGTGGCTTGCTCCGGCCCGGCGAGGAACAGCGTCACCACCACCTCATCGAACGACGTGGCGAAGGCGAACAACGCCCCGGAAATCACCCCCGGCGCGATCAGCGGCAAGGTCACGCGGCGAAACGCAGTCAACGGTGACGCGCCCAGGCTGGCCGCCGCCCGCACCAGATTGTGGTTGAACCCTTGCAAGGTCGCCGACACGGTGATGATGACAAACGGCACGCCCAGTACCGCATGCACCACGATCAGCGAGAAAAAGCTGTTGCCCAGGCCCAGCGGGGCGAAGAACAGGTAACTGGCCACGCCAATGATCACCACCGGCACCACCATCGGCGAAATCACCAGGGCCATCACCAAGGCCTTGCCAGGGAAATTGCCACGGGTCAGGCCAATCGCCGCCAGCGTGCCGAACACCATCGCCAGCACCGTGGCTGCCGGGGCGACGATGATGCTGTTCTTCAGGGCACGCATCCACTCGGCCGAGGCGAAGAAGTCCTGATACCACTGCAGTGAGAAGCCCTGCAACGGGTACACCAGGAAACTGCCGCTGTTGAACGACAGCGGGATGATCACCAGCACCGGCAGGATCAGGAACAGCAGGATCAGGCCACACAGAATCCGCAGGCTGTAGAACCACAGCCGCTCCACCGGTGACATATAAGGGCTCAGCATCGCAAGGTCTCCTCAGCTCAGGCGCAGGCGACTGGCGCCCACCAGCCGGTTGTAGATCAGGTACAGCAACACCGTCGCCAGCAGCAGCAAGCCGCCCAACGCCGTGGCCATGCCCCAGTTGATGCTGGTGTTGGTGTAGAAGGCCACGAAGTAGCTGACCATCTGGTCGTTCGGGCTGCCCAGCAAGGCCGGGGTGATGTAGTAACCAATCGCCAGGATGAACACCAACAGGCAACCGGCGCCGACGCCGGCGTAGGTTTGCGGGAAGTACACGCGCCAGAAGCTGGCGAACGGATGGCAGCCCAGGGAAATCGCCGCCCGCATGTACGTCGGCGAGATGCCTTTCATCACGCTGTAGATCGGCAGAATCATGAACGGCAGCAGGATATGCACCATGGAGATGTACACACCGGTACGGTTGAACACCAGCTCCAGCGGCGCATCGATCAGGCCCAGGCCCATCAGGGCGCTGTTGATCAGGCCGCCGGATTGCAGCAATACGATCCACGCCGCCACCCGCACCAGGATCGAGGTCCAGAATGGCAGCAGTACCAGGATCATCAGCAGGTTGCTTTTGCGCGCCGGCAGGTTGGCCAACAGGTAAGCCAGGGGATAGGCCAGCAGCAGGCAGATGACCGTGATCACCAGGCCCATCCAGAACGTTCGGGCGAAGATATCCAGGTAGATGGCCTGGTCGGGGGTGGCCGGAGCGATTTCGCCCAAGTCGTCAATACGATGATCGACGGCCGCCAGCAGGTAGTAAGGCGTCAGGCTGCTGGTATTGCGCCGGATCGCCTGCCAGTACGCCGGGTCGCCCCAACGTTCGTCGAGGGTTTCCAGCGCGGCTTTATAAGAGGCCGGCGCTTCGGTAAACGGCAGCGCCCGCGCGGTTTTGGTGAGCAGGCTGCGATAGCCGGCCAGTTCCATGTTCAAGCGTTTGGACAGATCGCCAAGGGTCTGGTTTTTGCGCGCTTGAGCCAGGTCTTCACTGAGCGCCTGGTACACCGGCTCGCCGGGCAAGCCACGGCCATCCCAAGCCGTCACCGCCACCACCGTACGCGGCAAGCCGCCCACCACTTCCGGGTTGCCGACGCTCTTGTAGAGCAGCGCAACAATGGGCACCAGGAACACCAGCAGCAAAAACAGCACCAGCGGCGCAATCAAGGCCTGGGCTTTCCAGCGATTGAGCCGCTCGGCACGGGCCAGGCGCTGCTTGAGGGTGGGAATGGCGAGGGCCATGGCTGAACTCCGGATCTTGAAGATAAATGCAAATCCCTTGTGGGAGGGGGCTTGCCCTAATGCCAGTGTAGGAGCGAGCTTGCTCGCGAAAAACGCCCAGGCAACGCGTTCATTCTGAATAAACGCGGGGCCCTGAGTTCTTCGCGAGCAAGGGCTAGCCGCCCGCCTCGCTCCTACAAAAAGCCTCAAGGCTTGCCCCCTCCCACAGGGTGATGCGGTGTTACTTGGCAGCCCAGGAATTGAAGCGCTGCTCGAGCTGCTCGCCGTTATCGGCCCAGAAACTCACATCGATCTGCACCTGGTTGGCGATGTTTTCCGGGGTGGTCGGCATGTCCTTGAGCACGTCCTTGGCCAGCAACGGTACGGCCTGGGTGTTGGCCGGGCCGTAGGCGATGTTTTCGGAGTAGGTCTTCTGCTGCTGCGGCTGCACCGAGAAGGCGATGAATTTCTTCGCCGCTTCGGCGCGGTCCTTGGCCAGGCCCTTTGGAATGGCCCAGGCATCGAAGTCATAGATGCCGCCGTTCCACACCACTTTCAGGTTGCTTTCTTTCTGCACGGCGGCGATGCGGCCGTTATAGGCCGAGCTCATCACCACGTCGCCCGAAGCGAGGTACTGCGGCGGTTGCGCACCGGCCTCCCACCATTGGATCGAGGCTTTGAGTTCGTCGAGTTTCTTGAACGCACGGTCCTGGCCGTCTTTGCCGGCCAGCACTTTGTAGACGTCCTTAGGCGCGACGCCGTCGGCCATCAAGGCGAATTCCAGGGTGTACTTGGCGCCTTTGCGCAGGCCACGCTTGCCCGGGAATTTCTTGGTGTCCCAGAAATCCGCCCAGCCGGCGGGTGCGGACGCCAGTTTGTCGGCGTTATAGGCCAGCACCGTCGACCATACGAAGAAGCCTACGCCGCAGGGCTGGATCGCGCCTTTGACGTAGTCTGCCGTGTTGCCGAACAGTTTCGGGTCCAGGGGCTCGAACATGTCTTCGTCGCACCCACGGGAAAGCTCAGGCGACTCCACTTCCACCAGGTCCCAGGACACGCTCTTGGTGTCGACCATGGCTTTGACCTTGGCCATCTCACCGTTGTATTCACCGGCGATGATCTTGCCGTTGCCCGCGCTTTCCCACGGTGCATAGAAGGCCTTGACCTGGGCCGCCTTGTTGGCGCCGCCAAACGATACGACGGTCAGGTCCGGGCCTGCCATGGCCTGTGTCGCGCCCATCAGGCCGATAGCCAGGACGGAAAACTTAAGGGATCTCAACATTGTTGTGCTCTCCACGTGCAGGGTTGGTGAAGCCAGGGGGCGATCAGTTCGCCTCTAGAAGTGGGTCGAGTGCGCGAACGTGCTCGACTTGCCAGCCAATCGGTACTACGTCGCCGACCGCCAGGGCCGGGTCCAGCTCGGCGATCGGTTGTTTCACGAAAAAATCGGTCTTGCCGCAGACTTCCAGGCGCAAACGCACGTGGTCGCCCAGGTAGATGAACTCCGCCACCCGCCCGGAAAAACGGTTGATGCAATTGTCACTCGCCCCATTGAGGCTGACGCGCTCCGGGCGCACCGACAGGGTCACCGGGCCGCCGATCTGGCCGACGTTCACCGCCAGCGCTTCCACCTTCTCGCCGCGCGCCAGCTCCACCACGCAGCGCTCGCCGGTGTGGCTGTGCAGACGGCCATTGAGGCGGTTGTTTTCGCCGATGAAGTTGGCCACAAAGGTGTTTTTCGGTTCTTCGTAGAGGGTGCGCGGCGCGGCGATCTGCTGAATTTCGCCCTGGTGGAACACCGCCACGCGGTCGGACATGGTCAAGGCTTCGCCCTGGTCGTGGGTCACATACACCACGGTGACGCCGAGGCGCTGGTGCAGGTGCTTGATTTCCATCTGCATGTGTTCGCGCAGTTGCTTGTCGAGGGCGCCGAGGGGTTCGTCCATCAGCACCAACTGCGGCTCGAACACCAATGCGCGGGCGAGGGCCACCCGCTGTTGCTGGCCACCGGACAGTTGCGCGGGGTAGCGCTGGGCGAAGGCGTCGAGCTGAACCATGCTCAGCACGCGCTTGACCCGCTCGCTGATGTCGGTCTTGCTCAAGCCACGTACGGACAGGGGAAATGCCAGGTTCTCGGCCACGGTCATGTGCGGGAACAAGGCGTAGTTCTGGAACACCATGCCGATATCGCGCTTGTGCGGCGGCACGTTATTGATCGAGCGGCCAGCCAGCTGGATTTCGCCAGCGGTGGGCGTTTCAAAACCGGCCAGTATCATCAGGCTGGTGGTCTTGCCCGAACCGGACGGCCCAAGCAAGGTGAGGAACTCGCCCTTGCGAATCTCCAGGTTGAGGTCTTTGACGATCAGGTTTTCGCCATCGTAGCTTTTCTGCACGCCACGAAAGCTGACCAGCACATCATTTGAATCCACCTCGCTCATACCCGCACCTTTGTGTTTTGGACTGCTGTGACACAAGCGTAGTCCAGGCGCGAGGCCCCGGAAATCGGGGGCCAGGAGAGAATCACATCAGCCGGATGGAAGGTTCGGGGTAGGGATCGCCCTACACACATGGCGGGCATGGGACAGTGCAGCGACAAGCCTTCGCTGGGCGGCGCTTGCGCGGTGTCGTTAATGGATACGCCGCTACAGCAGCTTGTGTTCCATGGCGTATTTCACCAGCTCGGCCAGGGAGGTGATATGGAGCTTTTGCATCAAGCGCGCCTTGTGGGTGCTGATGGTTTTGCTGCTCAGGGCCAGTTGCGCGGCGATGTCGTTCACGTTGGCGCCCTGGGCCAGGCGTTCGAACACCGAAAACTCGCGCTCCGACAACAGCGAATGCAAGGGGCGTGAGTCCGTCAGGCCGACTTCGAAAACCATGCGGTCGGCCAGGTCCGGGTCGATATAACGCCCGCCCGCCGCGACCTTGCGAATCGCCATCAGCAACAGCGCCGGGTCGCTGTCCTTGGTGGCATAGCCGGCCGCGCCAACCTTGAGGGCACGAGCGGCCATCTGCGCTTCATCGTGCATGGACAGCACCAGGATGGCCGGCGGGTTATTCAGCGCACGAATGCGCGCGATGGCTTCCAGGCCATTCACGCCGGGCATGGAGATATCCAGCAACACCACTTCGCAGGGCACATGTCGCAAAGTCTCCAGCAACTGCTCGCCATTGCTCGCTTCACCCACAACCAGCAGGTCTTTGGCCAGGCCGATCAATTGCTTGATGCCTTCACGAACAATGGTGTGGTCTTCGGCTACCAGTACGCGGATCACGGGAATTTCCTTTTAGTGTCATGCATTCAACGGCACCGTGACGCTCAGGGTGGTGCCCTCCCCCAGCTCACTGACCAGGGACAACTGCCCGCCCATGATCAGCACCCGCTCACGCATGCCGACCAGGCCGAACGATACCGGCCGCCCTTGGGCCTGCACGAAGCCGATACCGTCATCGCTGATAGTCAGCCGCAGGTCTGGGCCGTCCATCTCCAGCGTGAGTTCTACAGTATGCGCCTGGGCATGGCGCATCACATTGGTCAGGGCCTCCTGCAGAATGCGAAACAGGCCGATGGCCTTGGCATCGCTCAGCACCGGCACGTTTTCCGGGACTTTGACCAGGCAGGGAATCTGCGTGCGCGCTTCGAAACGTCGCGCCTGCCATTCGATGGCCGAAGCAATGCCGGCGTCGAGAATCGGCGGGCGCAGCGCGGTTGCCACATCCCGCACCAGTTGGAAGAGCTGCGCGATCAGGCGCTTCATACTGTTCAAGCGCTCGTTGAGGCCCGGGTCGAGCTGTGCATAGGCCAATTCGCACATCGAGGTTTCCAGCTTGAGCACGGTGAGCATCTGCCCGAGTTCGTCGTGAACCTCGCGGGCGATACGCGCCTTTTCTTCTTCGCGCACCGTTTCCAGGTGGGCTGACAATTCGCGCAACTGCGCCTCGCTTTGCAGCAAGGCGGCCACATAGCGGCGGCGCTCGGTGACGTCCGTCAGGTACACCACCAGATACTCGCCGTCGGCAAAGCGCAGAAAGCTCAAGGACACATCGGCGGGCAGGATGCTGCCGTCAGCGCGCAGGCAATCGGTGGCGAAGGTCTGGGCGCCGTCCTCGCTGGCACGCGCGCGCTTCCACAGGTTGAGCCAGCGGTCCATGCTCAAGGCCGGGTCAAGATCGATCAGCGGCCGTTCGATCAACGCGCCAGGGCCATAGCCGAGCATGCTTTCGGCGGCGCGGTTGGCGTACCGCACATGGCTGTCCCAATTGACCCACAGGATGCCGACCGTACTTTGATCGATGGAAAACTGCGTCAGCCGCAAGGCTTCGGCACCGGCGGCACGCGCTGCGCTTTCCTCCCGCGCCGCCAGCAGGGCGTGCTCCAGACTGCGCTGCTGGCGGCGCTGCCAGAGCACTGCCGCGAGGCTGGCGAGCAGCAACAGGCCCAGCAACACGCTGAGGTTTTTCCACAAGCCCATTGATTCGGAAAAACGCGGGTACTGGGGTTGCAGCCAGCGATTGTGCAACTGGTCGAGGTCGCGGGCGGGTATTGCCCGCAAGGCACTTTGCATGATGCCCGCCAGTTCCGGCCACTCATGCCGCGTGGCCACCCGCAGCAACTGCGGCAGGCCGATATCGCCGACCACCGCCAGCCCGGCAAACTCCGCCTCGCCGGCCAACCGGCTCAGTTGCGCCTCATCCACCACCGCATAGCGCGCCTGCCGGCTCACCAGTAACTGCAGGGCCTGGCGTTCCATGGGCACGCCTTGCAGGTTGAGGTTGGGATACGTACTGCGCAGGTAGTCGGCCACCGCGCTGGGCATGCGCACAGCGATGCGCGAGTGTGTGTCGAGTTTTTCCAGCTCCACCGCGCCGCCGCCTTCGCGAATGCCGACGATATGCTGAGGCACCCGCATATAAGGGTCGCTGAACAACCACAGGCGCAAGCCGGCCGGGGTTTGCTGCAGGCCGGGAGCGATATCCACCTCGCCGTCACGCACGGCGGCTTCCAACTGCTCCAGATCAGGAAAGTTACGCCAGGTCAGCTCGATGCCCAGCGCTTTGGCCAGCCACTGCATCAACTCGACATTGGCCCCGGACAAGCGCTGCAGCCGTCGGTCGTACTGTGCGTAAGGCGCCTGCAATACCAAGCCCACGCGCAATTGCGGGTGCAGCGCCAGCCATTCGCGCTGCTGCGCATTCAGTTGCGCCTGGGGTGTAGCGGGTGCCGGCGCGGCGTTCGCCATCAAGGCAACCCACAGACAGCCGATAACCAGCAGGAAGCGAAAACCCATGATCCACGTCTCACATCACTGACAAATACTGATCAACCCATTAGGCTGCTGGAATCATTTCTGGCCGGGATTTAACGATGCCACCTCGAAACCGTTCGGCACTGCCAGCATTGTGCCTGTCGCTGCTATTTACCAGCGCCTTTTCTGTTCAGGCCGCCGACGCGCCAGCGCCCGCCGCCGAAACACCCGTCGAGCGCCAGCCCTTGGTCGAGCGCAGCCAGGCAGAAGCCAGCGCCCTCGAACGCCAGGTCGCACAACAGGAACAACAACAATTGCAGGCCGGCAGCGATACGTTCCTGGCCTTGTGGAAGCCTGCCAACAGCGCCGAACCCCAGGGCGTGGTGATTATCGTGCCAGGCGCCGGCGAAAATGCTGACTGGCCGCAAGCAATCGGCCCGCTGCGTAGTAAATTGCCGAACGCTGCCTGGGGCACCCTCAGCCTGTCATTGCCGGACGTCAATCTGGACACCCTGCCGCCACGCGTCATCGAACCGCCCAAAGCGGCGGTCGACACCAGCAGCAAAGACGGCAGCACGGTCGCCAAGCCGGTCGAACAGGCCGCCAGCGCAGAAGCCGAAGGCACTGACCCGGCGGTGGTACCGGGCGCGGATGAACAGGACAAGACCGATGCCAAACGCATCTTCGACCGGATCGACGCCGCCGTCGCGTTCGCCCAGACCCAGGGCGCCCGCAGTGTGGTATTGCTCGGTCATGGCACCGGCGCATGGTGGGCCGCGCGTTATCTGAGCGAGAAACAGCCTGCCCAGGTGCAGAAGCTGGTGATGGTGGCCGGAAAGACACCCGCCGCGCGTCAACCGGACCTGCAGCAATTGGCGCCAGCGTTGAAACTGCCTACGGCGGATGTGTTCTATCAAGACGGCGCCCAGGACGGCAAAAACGCGTTGGCCCGTAGCCAAGCGGCCAAACGCGGCAAAAATGAGGGCTACAAGCAGGTGCAGCTCAAGGCGTTGCCCGGCAACAGCGCCGCCGAGCAGGAACAGCTGTACCGGCGCGTTCGCGGCTGGTTGAGCCCGCAGGCCAGCAAAGGCTGAACACAGTGTCCGCCAATGCCAAAAAACAATGTGGGAGGGGGCTTGCTCCCGATAGCAGTGTGTCAGTCAGTACATTTGATACTGATACACCGCTATCGGGAGCAAGCCCCCTCCCACATTGGATCGGTGTCAGGGCAATCGCCTCAGCGAAAGTCGCGCCGCTCGCGAATCAACGTATAGGCGTTATGCAGCTCACGGGTTCGCTCGGTCGCCTCGCGCACCTGCGCGGGGCTGGCGCCACTGCCGGCGATCTTGTCTGGGTGGTGGCGGCTGAGCAGGCGGCGATAGGCCCGCTTGATCACCGAAGGCTCGGCGGTGGCAGTCACCCCCAGAAGCCGCAACGCGTCCTGATAAGCCCCGCTACGATTGACCAATGGCTTGCGCGCCGGCGTGTAATCGGAGGCCAAGGCCCGGACCTGTTGCGGCGTCCAGCCCAGCCATTTGCCCCACAGCTCGATCAGGTCGCGCTCGGCATCATCCGCCCGGCCGTCCGCCCAGGCCATGCGCCAGCAGGCACGTAAAACGCCCTCGGCGGCATGGGGTTGCGCCTTGAGCACGCGCAGATAACTGCGCACCCGGTCGCTGCCGGATTTGCCACGGTTAAACGCCAGGATGGCTCGGCGCTGGGCCGACTCGGTCATCTCCAGGGCGCGCATTTCCTGGCGCGCCTGCTGGATATGCCCGTCCACGATCCGGCCGTTACTTTTGGCCAGGCGCCCCAGCAGCACGAACAACAACTCGTCGTTGCGCAACGCGGGGCGCCCGCCAAGACGTTCGCGCAACTGCGCCCAGCTGTGCAACTGCAGGCGCCGGTCCAGCGCCTGTCCCAACAATGCACCCAACAAAGCCCCCGGAATACTGGCAATCGCAAAGCCAGCCCCGGCGCCGATCAGCGTCCCTGGCCACAACATCCTACGGCCTCGCTGTCAGCAAGGTTTCGACCTGCGCCAGACGCTCAAGCGTTCCGACATCAACCCAGCGTCCCTTCATGTGTTCACCCGTTACCAGACCTTTGTCCATCGCCGCCCGCAACAGCGGCGCCAGCTTGAAGGCACCCGCACTGCAGCCCGCGAACAACTGGGGGTCGAGCACGGAAATGCCACTGAAGGTCAGGTTATCGGCACCGGGCGCCGCATCATGAAGCAACCCGTCGTTCAAGTAGAAGTCGCCACCAGACGGGTGATGCGCCGGGTTGTCGACCATCACCAGGTGGGCCAGGCCCTGGAGCGGTCGCTTCAACTGGCTGAAGTCGTAGTCGGTCCAGATATCACCGTTGACCACCAGAAACGGCGCATCCCCCAGCAACGGCAACGCCTTGAAGATCCCGCCGCCGGTTTCCAGCGGCTCGCCTTCGGCTGAATAGCGGATGCGCACGCCGAACTGGGCACCGTCGCCCAGGTAGCTTTCGATCTGTTCGCCGAGCCAGGCATGGTTGATCACGATCTCGGTGAAGCCGGCCTTGGCCAGCGCTTCAAGGTGATACTCGATCAGCCGCTTGCCGCCCGCCTGCACCAGCGGCTTGGGCGTATGCAGCGTCAGCGGGCGCATGCGCTCACCCTTGCCGGCCGCCAGGATCATCGCTTTCATACGCAGGCCTCGGCCGGTTGGCGCAGGCTGGCGAGCAGCTCGCCGAGGTCACTCAACTCCGGTCGGTCGGCGAGCACCGCTTCTATATAGGCAAAGAAGCGCGGCACATCCGCCAGGTAGCGTGGCTTGCCATCACGGTGGCAAATCCGCGAGAAGATACCGATGACCTTGAGGTGACGCTGCACGCCCATCAGGTCGCTGGCGCGCAGGAATTCTTCAAACTCGGCCTGCACGGGGATCCCCAACTGCCCGGCGCGCTCCCAATAGCCACGCTGCCACTCCCGCACGCGAGCCTGGGGCCAACTGAGGAAGGCGTCCTTGAACAGGCAGGTAATGTCGTAGGTCACCGGGCCGTAGACCGCGTCCTGGAAATCCAGCACGCCGGGGCTGGGCTCGCTGATCATCAGGTTGCGCGGCATATAGTCGCGGTGCACCAGCACTTTGGGCTGCGCCAGGGCGCTGTCGATCAGCTGTTCGCTGGCGCGCTGCCAGAGGGCTTGCTGCTGAGCATCCAACTCGATACCCAAGTGCCGGCGTATGTACCATTCAGGAAACAATTCGAGCTCGCGGCGCAACAACGCCACGTCATAGCTGGGCAGCGGCGCGTCCATGGGCAACTGCTGGAGCGCCAGCAACGCATCGATGGCGTCGGCAAACAATTGATCGGCGTTTTGTTCGTCAATCACGTCCAGGTAGGTGTTTCGGCCCAGGTCATTGAGCAAAAGAAAGCCACGCGGCAAATCTTCCGCATAAATTTTTGGCACATTAATTCCCGATTTCGCGAGCAAATGCGCGATATCGACGAAAGGTTTGCAGTTTTCCTGGGGCGGTGGCGCATCCATCACGACGAATGTATGCGCCCCACCCTCCCAGCGGAAGTAACGCCTGAAACTCGCGTCGCTGCTGGCCGCAGTCAATGTGGCCGGGGGTACGGCGCCCCAGTCCTGGGCGTTGAAGAGGATCGGCAACTGCTCATCCAGCCAGACTTCCAGCTGTTGTAAACGTAGATCGTGCTCGGGCATTACAAGGGTCTCCGACGGCGCTAGCCGTCAAGCGGGGCATGCTTTATTATCACGCATCTTTTTCAGACCATCGAGAGGCGTGCGGCCCAAACCGCGGGCAGATGGCACGCAGGAAGCCCGGACTAATAAGATGGCATTGAAATCCCCCGCGTTTCGTAGAAAATTTCCGTTGCTGGTAACCGGCAGTCTGCTGGCCTTGCAACCCTTCGCCACCTCATTCGTGGTCGCCGCGGAACAGTATGACTGCTCAGTCTCTGCTTCGGGTGCCTGGGACTGCGCGCCGAAAACCGCCGCCGCCCCATTGCCACCGCGCCCGGTGCATGACGGCTCTGCCGTCAGCTCGGCCAACAGCACGCCGCAAGGCGAGGCTGGCGGCAGCGTCGACGCCGAGCCCAAGACCATGCTGGTCACCGAAGCCAAGGGCCGTGGGCTGCGTTCGCGCAGCAAAGACTACAGCCACCTGGACTGGGTGCCTCGCGAGAAGCTGACCGCAGCGCAGCTGGCCGAAACCGGCCCTTACTGCGGCGGCGCCTACATCGAGCCGACTCGTCCTGGCATGAACGACAAGACGGACAAGAGCGATGCGCCGACCTTCATCGGTGCCAAGGCCTCTCGTTACGAGCAGGAACAGCAGGTTGCCACACTGGCCGGTGACGTCGTCATGCGCCAGGGCAGCATGCAGCTGGAATCCGAGGAAGCCAGCCTGTATCAGGCCGAGAACCGTGGCGAGCTGAACGGCAACGTGCGCCTGCGCGACAACGGCGCCCTGATCGTGGGCGACCATGCCCAGGTCCAGCTCGATACTGGCGCGGCCCAGATCGACAACGCCGAATACGTGATGCACAAGTCGCGTATCCGCGGTAACGCGCTGTACGCCAAGCGTGCCGAGAACGCGATCATCCGTCTCAAGGACGGTACATACACCACCTGCGAGCCAGACAGCAACGCTTGGCAGCTCAAGGGCAACAACATCACGTTGAACCCGGCCACCGGTTTCGGTACGGCCACCAACGCGACGTTGCGGGTCAAGAACATCCCGATCCTGTACACCCCTTACATCTATTTCCCGATTGACGACCGTCGTCAGTCCGGCTTCCTGCCGCCGAGCTTCAGCACCGGCAGTGAAACTGGCTTTACGCTGGTGACGCCGTACTACTTCAACCTGGCACCGAACTACGACGCCACGTTGTACCCGCAATACATGACCAAGCGCGGCATGTTGATGGAAGGCGAATTCCGCTACCTCACCAAGTCCAGCGAAGGGCAGTTTGGTGGGGCGTACCTCAACGACGACAACGACGAGCGAAAGAACCAGACCGATTACGAAAAAACCCGCTATATGCTCAATTGGCAGCATAAGGGTGGGTTGGATTCGCGTCTGACGTCGCAGGTGGATTACACCCGGATCAGCGATCCTTACTACTTCCAGGACTTGAAGTCCTTTGAAGAAGGCGTTGAGAGCCAGGACTTCCTGAACCAGCAGGGTTCCCTGACTTATCGGGGCGATTCTTATCAGGCTCGCTTGAATATGCAGGCTTACCAGTTGGCGACGATCTCTCAGATCACGCCGTATGACCGGTTGCCGCAGGTTACTTTCAATGGCCAACTGCCGTTCCATCCGGGCGGTCTGGACTTCAGTTATGAAACTGAAGCCGTGCGCTTTGACCGGAGTCTGGAGAACGGTAATTTCACCGACGAGAATGGCCTGGTGTCGCGTCGTCTCGATACCAATGTCACCGGCCTGACCCGTGCAAACGGTACTCGCCTCAACGTAGCACCAGCCGTCTCTTATCCGATGAACTGGTCCTACGGCTTTGTGACGCCGAAGTTGAAGTACGTCTATACCAAATACGATCTTGATCTTGATGGTACCGGCAAGAGCCAAATGGCCGCTGCTGGTGAAACTTTCAAGAGCTCGCAAGACCGTGCGATACCTATCGCCAGTGTAGACAGCGGCCTGTACTTTGATCGCAAGACCAATTTGTTCGGTAAGGACTTTAACCAGACCCTCGAACCGCGGGCTTACTACCTCTACGTACCGAACAAGGACCAGAGCGATATTCCGGTCTTCGATACCAGTGAATATTCGTTCAGCTACTCTTCGCTGTTTCGCGACAACCGCTTCAGCGGCTCCGACCGGATTGGTGACGAGAACAAACTGTCCCTGGGTGTAACCAGCCGCTGGATTGAGGATAACGGCTTCGAACGCCAACGCGTTTCCGTTGGCCAAGCGCTGTACTTCAAGGATCGTGAAGTCCAACTGCCAGGCGTACTGGCTGCCGACCGCGACGACGCTCGCACCGATGTCTCGCCTATCGCCCTGGAGTATGAATTCCGCTTCAACCGCGATTGGCGCGCCACCGCCGACTACAACTGGGACACCGAAAGCCACGCCCCACGTTCCGGCAGCGCGATGTTCCATTACCAGCCAGAAGACAACCCGAACAAGGTGGTCAACCTCGGCTATCGCTATCGCAACGACCAAGTGGTCTACAACCAACTGACCGGTAAATGGCAGTTCGGTGGTGACTACGGCCAACCAGGCGATCCGAACTTCGTGAAGGATTACTACAAAATCCAACAACACGATTTCTCGATGATGTGGCCGATCATTCCACAGTGGAACCTGATCACCCGTTGGCAGTATGACTATGCACGTAACCGTACCCTGGAAGCCTTTGGTGGCTTCGAATACGACAACTGCTGCTGGAAACTGCGCGTCATCAACCGTTATTGGGTTTCCAACGACGAATATACCCAGATCGCCCCCCTTAACGAAAAGGGTGACCACGGGCTCTTCTTCCAGATCGTCCTCAAAGGACTCGGCGGCCTGACCGGCGCCAAGGTAGAGAGCTTCCTCGACAAAGGCATTGAAGGTTATCGTGAACGTGAAGACAAAGCTTTCTGAGTGCTTGCGCCCGCTCGTGCTGGGCGCGCTGTTCCTGGGTGCCGCCTCGGCGCATGCCGCGGTGCAACAGCTGGATAAAGTCGCAGCCATCGTCGATAACGACGTGATCATGCAGAGCCAACTGGACCAACGGGTCAAGGAAGTTCAGCAAACCATCGCCAAGCGTGGCGGTGGTGTGCCGCCGACCAGCGTCCTGGAGCCCCAGGTGCTGGAACGCCTGATCGTGGAAAACCTGCAACTGCAGATCGGCGAACGCTCCGGCATCCGTATTTCTGACGAAGAGCTGAACCAGGCCGTCGGCACCATCGCTCAGCGCAACAACATGAGCATCGATCAGTTCCGCGCGGCCCTGGCTCACGATGGCCTGTCCTATGAGGACGCACGTGACCAGATCAAGCGTGAAATGATCATCAGCCGTGTACGCCAGCGTCGAGTAGCCGAACGGGTGCAGGTGTCGGAGCAGGAAGTGAAAAACTTCCTGGCCTCGGACCTGGGCAAGATGCAGCTCTCTGAAGAGCTGCACCTGGCCAATATCCTCATCCCAACACCCGACAGCGCCAATGCCGAGCAGCTCAATGCGGCCGCAGCCAAAACCCAGGCTATCTATGATCGCCTCAAGGCCGGCGCTGATTTCGCCCAGATGGCGATTGCCCAGTCCGGCAGCGACAACGCGCTCGACGGTGGTGACATGGGCTGGCGTAAAGCCGCTCAACTACCACCGCCGTTTGACCGCGAGCTGAGTGCGATGAACGTGGGTGACATTACCCAACCGGCACGTACCCCGGGCGGTTTCATCATCCTCAAGCTGCTGGCCAAGCGCGGCGGCGAGACCTCGCTGAAAGACGAAGTACACGTTCGTCACATTCTGGTCAAACCAAGCGAAATCCGTACCGAGGCACAAACCAAGGAACTGGCCCAGAAGATCTATGACCGCATCGAAAGCGGTGAAGACTTCGCCACCCTGGCCAAGAGCTTTTCGGAAGACCCGGGTTCTGCCCTCAACGGCGGCGACCTGAACTGGATCGACCCGAAAGCCCTGGTGCCCGAGTTCCAGCAGGTGATGGCCGATACTCCGCAAGGCGTACTCTCCAAGCCGTTCAAGACCCAATACGGCTGGCATGTGCTGGAAGTCCTTGGCCGTCGCGCCACCGACAACACCAACCAGGCCCGCGAACAGCAAGCCCTGACCGTACTGCGTAACCGCAAGTACGACGAAGAGCTGCAAACCTGGTTGCGTCAGATCCGTGACGAAGCCTACGTAGAAAACAAGCTGCCAGGCGCCGAGCAAACAGGCACCGACCAGGCAACCCAGTGAAACCCCAGCGTTTCGCGGTAACACCCGGCGAGCCGGCCGGCATTGGTCCAGACCTGTGCCTGCTGCTCGCCTCGCAACCCCAGCCATACCCCCTGATTGCCATTACCAGCCGCGACCTGCTCCTTGAGCGGGCCGCGCAACTGGGTGTGGCTGTCAACCTGCTGAGCGTCGCACCGGGCAACTGGCCCGACCTGCCGGCGTCGGCGGGCAGCCTGTATGTGTGGGACACGCCCCTGCAAGCCAAGGTCATCGCCGGGCAACTGGACAAGGCCAATGCGGCCTTCGTGCTGGAAACCCTGACCCGCGCCGGCCAAGGCTGCATCGACGGCGACTTCGCCGGCATGATCACCGCGCCCGTCCATAAAGGCGTGATCAACGAATCCGGTATCGCCTTTTCCGGCCATACCGAATTCCTGGCTGAACTCACACACACCGAACAAGTCGTGATGATGCTGGCCACCCGGGGTCTTCGCGTCGCGCTGGTCACCACGCACCTGCCGCTGCGCGACATCGCCGACGCCATCACCGCCGAGCGCATAGAACGCGTCACACGCATCCTGCACGCCGACCTGCAACACAAATTCGGCATTGCCCAACCGCGTATCCTGGTCTGCGGGCTCAACCCCCACGCCGGTGAAGGCGGGCATTTGGGCCGTGAAGAAATCGACATCATTGAACCGACATTAGAGCGTCTGCGCCAAGAAGGCATGGACCTGCGTGGCCCATTGCCTGCCGACACTCTGTTTACCCCCAAATATCTGGAGCACTGCGACGCAGTGCTGGCGATGTACCATGACCAGGGGCTGCCCGTGCTGAAATACAAAGGCTTCGGCGCCGCAGTCAACGTGACACTGGGCCTGCCGATCATCCGCACCTCCGTCGACCATGGCACTGCCCTGGACCTGGCAGGCAGCGGCAAGATCGATACCGGCAGCCTGCACGTGGCCCTGGAAACCGCCTATCAGATGGCCGAGACCCGTATATGACTGAGCATTACCAACACCGGGCGCGCAAGCGCTTCGGGCAAAACTTCCTGCACGACGCTGGCGTAATTGACCGTATCCTGCGCTCCATCCACGCCAAGCCCGAAGACCGCCTGCTGGAAATTGGCCCAGGCCAGGGCGCATTGACCCAGGGCCTGCTGGCCAGCGGCGGCCAACTGGACGTGGTTGAGCTGGACAAGGACCTGATCCCGATTCTCAACCAGCAGTTTGCCGACAAGCCCAACTTCAATCTGCATCAGGGCGATGCGCTGAAGTTCGACTTCAATACGCTCAATGCTGCGCCCAGCAGCCTGCGTGTGGTCGGTAACCTGCCATACAACATCTCCACCCCGCTGATTTTCCACCTGCTGAACAACGCCGGGATCATCCGCGACATGCACTTCATGCTGCAAAAAGAAGTGGTGGAGCGCTTGGCCGCCGGGCCGGGTGGCGGTGATTGGGGTCGCCTGTCGATCATGGTCCAGTACCATTGCCGCGTGGAACATCTGTTCAACGTCGGCCCGGGCGCATTCAACCCGCCGCCGAAGGTCGACTCGGCCATCGTGCGCCTGGTGCCCCATGCCGTGCTGCCGCACCCGGCCAAGGACCACAAATTGCTTGAGCGCGTCGTGCGTGAAGCGTTCAACCAACGCCGCAAGACCCTGCGCAACACGCTCAAGGCGCTGTTGAGCAACGCCGAAATCGAAGCGGCCGGCGTCGACGGCAGCCTGCGCCCCGAGCAACTGGACCTGGCCGCGTTCGTGCGCCTGGCCGACCAGCTGGCGATTCAGCCTGCTCCGGCAGAAGGGTAAGGTTCAACGCGATCCAATGTGGGAGGGGGCTTGCTCCCGATAGGGGAGTATCAGTGCATAAACTTCAACTGACACACCGCTATCGGGAGCACGCCCCCTCCCACATTTGGATCACATATCTGGCCTAGTGCCCACCTCTTGGCCTAGACTGGCCCGCATCAGCTGTCCTGCGCATCTGCTTTTAAGGCCTCTTGCATGTCCGATCCTCGCTACCAGATCGACGTCAGCGTCGTTACCCGCTTCCTGGCGGACCAATCCCAACCTGAACACAACCGCTTTGCCTTTGCCTACACCATCACGGTGAAAAACAACGGGCTGGTGCCGGCCAAGCTGCTGTCGCGCCATTGGGTGATCACCGACGGTGATGGTCAGGTCGAAGAAGTACGCGGCGCGGGTGTTGTCGGCCAGCAACCGTTGATCGACATCGGCGCCAGCCATACCTACAGCAGCGGCACGGTGATGACCTCCAAAGTCGGCACCATGCAAGGCACCTATCAAATGAAAGCGACCGACGGCAAGCTGTTCGACGCGATCATCAAGCCGTTCCGCCTCGCCGTACCCGGAGCGCTGCACTGATGGCAACGTATGCGGTCGGTGACCTGCAAGGCTGCCTGGAGCCCCTCAAGTGCCTGCTCGATCGCGTCACGTTCGACCCGGCAACCGATCGCCTGTGGCTGGTCGGCGATCTGGTCAACCGTGGTCCGCAGTCGCTGGAAACCTTGCGCTACCTCTATAACCTGCGTGATTCGCTGGTGTGCGTGCTGGGCAACCATGACCTGCACCTGCTCGCGGCCGGCCACAACATCGAGCGCCTGAAAAAAGGCGACACGCTGCGGGAAATCCTCGAAGCGCCGGACCGGGCCGAGTTGCTGGAATGGGTGCGCCGACAAAAACTCATGCATTACGACGAGGCCCGCAACATCGCCATGGTCCATGCTGGCATCCCACCGCAATGGACGTTGAAAAAAGCCCTCAAGTGCGCAGCCGAAGTCGAAAGCGCCCTGGGCGATGACAACCTCTACACCGCCTACCTCGACGGCATGTATGGCAACGAGCCGATGAAGTGGGACAGCGACCTCAGCGGCGTTGCCCGCCTGAGGGTGATCACCAACTACTTCACGCGCATGCGCTTCTGCACGGCCGAGGGCCGACTGGACCTCAAGAGCAAGGAAGGCGCCGATACCGCGCTGCCTGGCTATAAGCCATGGTTTGCGCACAAGGAACGCAAAACTCGTGACACGAAAATCATCTTCGGTCATTGGGCCGCCCTAGAAGGCAAATGCGAAGAACCTGGCGTGTTCGCCCTCGACACCGGCTGCGTGTGGGGTGGTGCCATGACCCTGATGAACATCGACACCGGCGAGCGCATCAGCTGCCAGTGTGAACCCCCCGCAACCAATACACAGACGGCCGCCGCCAAGCCATAGGAGCCCGCCATGACAGAATTCAAACGTATTCCCCCCGAACAAGCCCAAGCCCTGCGCGAACAAGGCGCTGTGGTCGTCGATATCCGTGACCAGCCTACGTATGCCGCTGCGCACATTGCCGGCGCCCAGCATCTGGACAACGTCAACATCGCCGACTTCATCCGCTCCGCCGACCTCGACGCGCCGCTGATCGTTGCGTGCTACCACGGCAACTCCAGCCAGAGCGCAGCGGCCTATCTGGTCAGCCAGGGTTTCTCCGACGTCTACAGCCTGGACGGCGGCTTTGAGCTGTGGCGTGCGACCTATCCTGCGGAAATATCTTCAGGCGATTCGCAATAATTTTTTTCACACCCCGCTACCCCGCGTGACGCTTGGGCTTGCGCCGTTTCTGACGAACGGCGCGGCCAAACTAATTGCGCATCTCGCCTTGACCTCCCCGATTCCGAACTATCCTTAAGCGCAGGCCATCCAAATCAGGGGAGAGCCGGTACACCGGCGTGCGGGTCATCGGTAGCGTTTCAGGGTGTTCTGGGGGGAAAACAGCTATTGGCGAACGTCAATGACTGCCAGCATCGACTGATTGATCCGGCGTCGGCTCCACGTATCGAGCGAGGTGACGACGTCATGAGTATCTTTAGCCACTTCCAACAACGTTTCGCGTCCACACAGGAGGAGGAACTCACGCTTCAAGAGTACCTCGAACTGTGCAAACAGGACCGCAGTACCTATGCGTCTGCCGCCGAACGCCTGCTGCTGGCAATCGGCGAGCCGCAACTGGTGGAAACCGCCAACAACTCGCGGCTGTCGCGAATATTCTCCAACAAGGTGATCCGCCGCTATCCGGCCTTTGAAGACTTCCACGGCATGGAGGAATGCATCGACCAGATCGTCTCCTACTTCCGCCATGCTGCCCAAGGCCTGGAGGAAAAGAAACAGATCCTCTACCTGCTCGGCCCCGTCGGCGGTGGCAAGTCGTCCCTGGCCGAAAAACTCAAGCAACTGATCGAAAAGGTGCCCTTCTACGCGATCAAGGGCTCGCCGGTGTTCGAGTCGCCCCTGGGCCTGTTCAACGCCACCGAAGACGGCGCCATCCTCGAAGAAGACTTTGGCATCCCTCGGCGCTATCTCAATACCATCATGTCGCCCTGGGCCACCAAGCGCCTGTCCGAATTCGGTGGCGATATCAGCCAGTTCCGCGTGGTCAAGCTCTACCCGTCGATCCTCAACCAGATCGGCGTCGCCAAGACTGAACCGGGCGACGAGAACAACCAGGACATCTCCGCACTGGTGGGCAAGGTCGATATCCGCAAACTGGAAGAATTCCCACAGAACGACGCCGATGCCTACAGCTACTCGGGCGCACTGTGCCGGGCCAACCAGGGCCTGATGGAATTCGTGGAGATGTTCAAGGCGCCGATCAAGGTGCTGCACCCACTGCTCACGGCCACCCAGGAAGGTAACTACAACAGTACCGAAGGCCTGGGCGCGATTCCGTTCACCGGGATCCTGCTGGCTCACTCCAACGAATCGGAGTGGCACACCTTCCGCAACAACAAGAACAACGAAGCCTTCATCGACCGTATCTACATCGTCAAGGTGCCTTACTGCCTGCGGGTCAGCGATGAAATCAAGATCTACGACAAACTGCTGTTCAACAGCTCCCTGGCCAAGGCGCATTGCGCACCCGACACCCTGAAGATGCTCGCCCAGTTCACCGTGCTGTCGCGCCTCAAGGAGCCGGAGAACTCGAATATCTACTCGAAAATGCGCGTGTACGATGGGGAAAACCTCAAGGACACCGATCCCAAGGCCAAATCGATCCAGGAATACCGCGACACGGCGGGCGTCGATGAAGGCATGAACGGCCTGTCGACGCGCTTCGCGTTCAAGATCCTCTCCAAGGTCTTCAACTTCGACCCTCACGAGATCGCCGCCAACCCGGTGCATTTGCTGTACGTGCTGGAGCAGCAGATCGAACAGGAACAATTCCAGGCCGAAACCCGCGAGCGCTATCTGCGCTTCCTCAAGGAATACCTGGCGCCGCGCTACATCGAATTCATCGGCAAGGAAATCCAGACCGCCTACCTGGAGTCCTACAGCGAGTACGGCCAGAACATTTTCGACCGCTACGTGCTGTACGCCGACTTCT
Organism: Pseudomonas sp. R4-34-07; assembly: GCF_003852375.1. NCBI lineage: Bacteria > Pseudomonadati > Pseudomonadota > Gammaproteobacteria > Pseudomonadales > Pseudomonadaceae > Pseudomonas > Pseudomonas sp. R4-34-07. The sequence goes on from NZ_CP027760.1 coordinate 5,348,926, forward strand.
GGATTCAGGACCAGGAATACCGCGACCCGGAAACCGGCGAAATCCTCAACCGCGTGGCACTCAACGAGGAGCTGGAGAAAATCGAGAAACCCGCCGGCATCAGCAATCCGAAGGATTTCCGCAACGAAATCGTCAACTTCGTGCTGCGCGCCCGCGCCAACAACAACGGCAAGAACCCAACCTGGCTCAGCTACGAGAAGCTGCGGGTGGTGATCGAGAAGAAAATGTTCTCCAACACCGAGGACCTGCTGCCGGTTATCAGCTTCAACGCCAAGGCGAGCAAGGAGGACCAGCAAAAACACAACGACTTCGTCACACGAATGGTCGAGCGCGGCTACACCGACAAACAGGTACGGCTGCTCTCCGAGTGGTACCTGCGGGTGCGCAAATCGCAGTAAGGCAGCGACAGGCGGCCACTGCCAGGCATCCGTCCTGGCAGTAGACCGCTTGTCCCTAAGCTTCCAGCTCGCGGCTTGAAGCTTGTAACGTGAAGCTGCCCGGAGGGCTCCCCATGAGCTATGTGATCGACCGACGCCTCAATGGCAAGAACAAGAGCACGGTAAACCGCCAGCGTTTCCTGCGGCGTTACCGTGACCACATCAAAAAGGCCGTTGAAGAGGCCGTAAGCCGCCGCTCCATCACCGACATGGAACATGGCGAACAAATCAGCATTCCCGGACGGGACATCGACGAACCCGTGCTGCACCATGGCCGGGGCGGTAAGCAAACCGTGGTGCATCCGGGCAACAAGGAGTTCACCACGGGTGACCACATCCAGCGCCCGCAGGGTGGCGGTGGGGGCAAGGGCGCGGGCAAGGCCGGTAACTCCGGCGAGGGCATGGACGAGTTCGTGTTCCAGATCACCCAGGAAGAATTTCTCGAGTTCATGTTCGAGGACCTGGAACTGCCCAACCTGGTCAAACGCAACCTGACCGGCACCGACACGTTCAAAACCGTGCGTGCGGGTATCAGCAACGAAGGCAACCCGTCCCGTATCAACATCATCCGCACCCTGCGCTCAGCCCACGCCCGGCGTATCGCCCTGTCGGGGAGCAGCCGTGCAAAACTGAAGCAGGCCAAGGAAGAGCTGGAGCGTCTGAGGCGCGAAGAACCGGACAACTTCGGCGATATCCAGGCAATAGAGGCAGAAATCGAGAAGCTCAGCGCGCGCATTCATCGCGTGCCGTTCCTCGATACCTTTGACTTGAAATACAACCTGCTGGTCAAGCAGCCCAACCCGAGCTCCAAGGCCGTGATGTTCTGCCTGATGGACGTGTCCGGCTCCATGACCCAGGCTACCAAGGATATCGCCAAGCGCTTCTTTATTTTGCTGTACCTGTTCCTGAAGCGGAACTACGACAAGATCGAGGTGGTGTTCATCCGCCATCACACCAGCGCCCGGGAAGTGGACGAAGAAGAATTCTTCTATTCCCGCGAAACCGGCGGCACCATCGTCTCCAGCGCGCTGAAGCTGATGCAGGAAATCATGGCCGAGCGCTACCCGGTCAATGAGTGGAACATCTATGCGGCGCAGGCGTCCGACGGGGACAACTGGAACGATGACTCGCCGATCTGCCGCGACATCCTGATCAACCAGATCATGCCTTTCGTGCAGTACTACACCTACGTCGAAATTACTCCCCGTGAGCACCAGGCGCTATGGTTCGAATACGAGCGCATCGGCGAAGCCTTTGCCGATACGTTCGCCCAACAGCAACTGGTCTCGGCCGGCGATATCTATCCGGTCTTCCGTGAACTCTTCCAGCGCAGGTTAGTGTCATGACCGCCAAAAAAGAGCATAAGCGCCAACCTATTTCCACCGGGTCCGAGTGGACCTTTGAACTGATCCAGGCCTATGACCGGGAAATCAGCCGCATCGCGGCGGGTTATGCCCTGGACACTTACCCCAATCAGATCGAAGTGATCACCGCCGAACAGATGATGGACGCCTACGCCTCCGTCGGTATGCCGCTGGGTTATCACCATTGGTCCTACGGCAAACACTTTCTCAGCACCGAAAAGTCCTACACCCGCGGCCAGATGGGCCTGGCCTACGAGATCGTGATCAACTCCGACCCGTGCATCGCTTACCTGATGGAAGAAAACACCATCTGCATGCAGGCGTTGGTGGTGGCCCACGCATGCTACGGGCATAACAGCTTTTTCAAGGGCAACTACCTGTTCCGCACCTGGACCGATGCCAGTTCGATCATCGATTACCTGGTGTTCGCCAAGCAGTACATCATGCAATGCGAGGAGCGCCACGGCATCGACGCGGTGGAAGACCTGCTCGACTCCTGCCACGCGTTGATGAACTACGGCGTTGACCGTTACAAACGTCCCTATCCGATTTCGGCCGAAGAAGAACGCCTGCGCCAGAAGGAACGTGAGGAACACTTGCAGAAACAGATCAACGATCTGTGGCGCACCATTCCAAAGCGCGCCGGCAAGAACAGCGACAAGGACAATGCACGCTTCCCCGCCGAACCTCAGGAAAACATCCTGTATTTTCTGGAAAAACATGCGCCACTGCTGGAGCCATGGCAACGCGAAATCGTGCGCATTGTGCGCAAGATCGCCCAGTACTTTTATCCCCAGCGCCAGACCCAGGTGATGAACGAGGGCTGGGCGACGTTCTGGCACTACACGCTGATGAACGACCTGTACGACGAAGGCCTGGTCACCGACGGGTTCATGATGGAATTCCTCACCTCCCACACCAGTGTGGTGTTCCAGCCCGGTTTCGATAGCCCGTACTACAACGGCATCAATCCCTATGCGCTGGGCTTTGCGATGTATCGGGACATCCGGCGCATGTGCGAACACCCCACCGAGGAGGACCGTCGCTGGTTCCCGGAAATCGCTGGCAGCGACTGGCTCTCTACCATCAAGTTCGCCATGAGCAGTTTCAAGGACGAGAGTTTCATCCTGCAGTACCTGTCTCCACAGGTGATTCGCGACCTCAAGCTGTTCAGCATCATGGATGACGACCTCAAGGACGACCTGGTAGTGCCCGCTATTCATGACGAACCCGGCTACCGGACTATCCGCGAGACCCTGGCGGCGCAATACAACCTGGGCAACCGCGAGCCCAACGTTCAGATCTACAGCATCGACGTGCGGGGTGACCGCTCGCTGACCTTGCGTCACCAGCAGCACGACCGCAAACCCTTGGGCGAATCCACCGAGGAGGTGCTCAAGCACCTGCACCGGCTGTGGGGCTTCGATATCCACTTGGAAACCCTGCAGGGCGACCAGGTGGTGAAAACCCACCATGTTCCCCCGCGCAGCGATCATAACGACACCGACTACGGCCGCCTGGACCTGGCCGTCGTGCATCTCTGAAACGGCAAAGCCTCCATTGGTCCGGCACAGACGGTATCCTGTGCCGCTAATGGAGGCTTTTTCATGAAAATCTACAAAGTCGGCGGTGCCGTGCGTGATCGCCTGCTGGGCATCGAGGTCACCGATATCGATCGCGTCGTCGTTGGCGCCACCATCGAGGAGATGCAGGCCAAAGGTTTCAAGCCGGTCGGCGCTGACTTCCCCGTGTTCCTGGACCCGAAAAACGGCGATGAATACGCCCTCGCCCGCACCGAGCGCAAAAGTGGCAGGGGCTACGGCGGCTTCGTGTTTCACGCCAGCCCCGACGTCACGCTGGAAGAAGACCTGGTTCGTCGCGACCTGACCATCAATGCCATGGCCGAAGATGATGAGGGCAATCTGACCGACCCCTACCACGGCCAACGCGACCTGGACGCGCGTGTTTTACGTCACGTTTCGCCCGCGTTCGCCGAAGATCCCCTGCGAGTGCTGCGGGTTGCGCGGTTTGCCGCTCGCTATGCGCACCTCGGATTCAGCGTGGCTCCCGAAACCCTGGCACTGATGCGTCAGCTCAGCGAATCCGGCGAGCTGGAAGCGCTGACGCCAGAGCGCAGCTGGAAGGAGATTTCCCGGGCGTTGATGGAAGACCAGCCCCAGGTGTTTATCCAAGTGCTGCGTGACTGCCATGCGCTGAAAACCTTGATGCCGGAAGTGGATGCGCTGTTTGGCGTACCGCAGCCCGAAGCCCATCATCCCGAGATCGACACCGGCGTGCACACCCTGAGCGTGCTGGAACAGGCTGCTGTGCACAAACAACCGCTGACCGTACGCTGGGCCTGCTTGCTGCATGACCTGGGCAAAGGGCTGACGCCTGTGGATAAGTTGCCGCAGCACATTGCCCACGAACACCGGGGCTTGAAGCTGATCAAGGCAGTTAATGAACGTTTCAAAGTGCCAAAGGATTGCCAGGAGCTGGCGCTGCTGGTGGGCCAATATCACACCCACGGGCATCGCGCCCTGGAGCTGAAGGCGTCGACGCTATTGGAGTTGCTGCAAAGTTTTGACGTCTACCGTCGACCGCAACGCTTCGAGGAATTCGTGGTCGCCTGCGAGATGGATGCGCGGGGCCGCAAGGGTCTTAAACAGCGCAGTTATCCACAGGCGGATTATTTGCGGGGTGCGGCAAAGGCTGCGCGCGAGGTGGCGGTGGCGCCCTTGCTGGAAAAAGGCTTCAAAGGCCCGGAGCTGGGCGAGGCGCTGAAGCGTGAACGACTCAAGGCACTGAAAGCCTACAAGGAACAACACAAGCCTCTGTAGGAGCGAGCTTGCTCGCGAAGCACGTCAACGATAACGCAGCGCCCTCGGTGTTTCGCGAGCAGTCTCGGCCCCTACAGAAAAGCCAGTGGCGTGAGTTGCTCACCCCGCCACTCAAACGCCACAGGCGCGAGCACCTGATCGATCTGCGCATCGCGCCACAGCGCAGCCATGGTCTTGCCCGCTTCAGGATGCACCCGATCCGGTGCCATCATCGACAGCGGCCACAACACGAAAGCGTTTTTCAGGATCTCTGCCCGCGGCAGGATCAACCCGTCGAAATTACCCACCAGGTCGCCATACAGCAGCACGTCGATATCCAGGGGCAGCCCCTTACGATCTGGCGCATAGCGGCCGTTGTCGGCCTCGATGGATTTCAACCGACGGTCCAGCTCTATCAACGACAGGTCGGTCCAGGCCGACACCACCAGATTGAAGAACGGCCCGCTCTTGATACCCACCGGCTGGCTTTCGAACACCGCCGAACAGCGCATGTCCGTCAAAAAGCTCGCCAGCGCATCGAGTCCCGCACGTAAATTGAGCTCGCGCTCGATATTACTGCCCAGGCCAAGGTAAACCTGAGTCAGCGACATCCGCGCTCGATCTCCACGCCCACGCCTTTGGCCGCTGGGACGGCACCTGGCTTGGTCAATTTGAGGTGCAGCCAGGGAATCTGGAATTCACTCATCAACACTTCGGCCAGGCGTTCGGCGAAGGTTTCCACCAATTGGTAGTGGGATTGCTCGGCAAAGGCCTGGATACGCGCGGACACGCTGGCATAATCCAGTGCCAGGGCCAAGTCGTCACCGGCGGCGGCCGGACGGTTATCCCAGGCAAAGCTCAGGTCCAGGCGCAGGCATTGACGGATTCCGCGCTCCCAGTCGTAGGCTCCGATCACGGTGTCGACTTCCAGGCCTTCGATAAACACTCTGTCCAAGCACTCTTCTCCGCAGCACGACAAGGGCGCGATGCCCCGTTAGAATCAGGGCGTCCTCGCCCGGAATAGTTAGCATGTTTTGGTCACTGGCGATTCTCGCCTACCTGCTCGGCTCGCTGTCCTTTGCCATTTTGCTCAGCCGCCTGACGGGAAGTCCCGATCCGCGAATGAGTGGCTCAGGCAATGCCGGCGCCACCAATATGTTGCGCCTGGCCGGCAAGAAACTCGCCGTGCTGACGCTGCTGGGCGACATCTGCAAGGGCCTGCTGCCCGTACTGCTCGCCAGCCTCGTCGGCCTTACCCTGCAACAGCAGGCCTGGGTGGGCGTATGCGCCGTCCTGGGCCATCTGTTTCCCCTGTACTTCCGCTTTCGCGGCGGCAAAGGCGTCGCCACGGCGGCCGGCATGCTGCTGGGGATCTACCCGCCGGCAGCCTTGCTGGCGGTGCTCGCCTGGCTGCTGACGTTCTACCTGACCCGCACCAGCTCGCTGGCTGCGCTGATCGCCACACCGCTCACCCTGCCCTTGCTGGCCTGGCAAGCACCGGCGGCGCTGCTGCCGATGAGCGTGGTGACACTGCTGATCGTCTGGCGCCACCGCGGCAATCTACGCGACCTGTTTGCCGGGCGCGAACGGCATTTCTAACGGGCGTCCAGGCTAACCCTTACAGCGGTGACAACTGCTCCATCGGCCAACGCGCCTGCACGCTGATCGCCAGGCTCTCATGCTGCCCGGCCTGCAGGCGTTGACAGCCAGCGTAGGCGATCATGGCGCCATTGTCGGTGCAGAACTCTGGGCGCGCATAGAACACGTCGCCGTTCATCTCACCGAGCATTTTCTCCAACGCGCTGCGCAAAGCCTTGTTGGCACTGACGCCGCCAGCTATCACCAGGCGCTTCATGCCTGCCTGCTTCAGGGCGCGCTTGCACTTGATGGTCAAAGTCTCCACCACGGCCTGCTGGAACGCCAGCGCGATGTCGCAACGGGCTTGCTCGCCGTCGTCTCCGGCGCTGACGCTCTGCTGCCAGGTATTCAACGCCGAGGTTTTCAAGCCGCTGAAGCTGAACATCAGCCCCGGGCGATCGCACATCGGCCGTGGGAAGGTGTAACGACCGGCCACGCCTTTTTCGGCAAGACGGGCGATTTCCGGACCACCGGGGTAATTGAGCCCCATCATCTTCGCGGTCTTGTCGAATGCTTCGCCTGCGGCGTCGTCCAGCGACTCGCCCAACAGCGTGTATTGGCCGATGCCGTCGACCTGAACCAGTTGCGTATGCCCCCCCGAAACCAACAAAGCGACGAACGGGAACGCTGGCGGTGTTTTTTCCAGCATCGGTGCCAGCAAATGCCCTTCCATGTGGTGCACACCGAGGGCCGGAATCCCCCAGGCAAACGCCAACGCCTGGGCACAGGAAGCCCCAACCAGAAGGGCTCCGACCAATCCCGGGCCTGCGGTATAGGCAATCGCGTCGATCTCGGTCGGCACGCAGCCGGCCTCATCCAACACCTGGCGAATCAACGGCAGCATGCGTTTGACGTGATCACGGCTGGCAAGCTCCGGCACCACGCCGCCATAGGCGCGGTGCAGGTCGATCTGACTGAACAGCGCATCGGCCAAAAGCCCGCGTTCACTGTCGTAAAGTGCGACACCGGTTTCGTCGCAGGAGGTTTCAAGTCCCAGTACTAGCATGGGTTTGCGCCTTGTAGAGGCTGAATTCGAAGGCGCGCATAATAGTCGCCACTCCCCCTCCCGACTAGCGGTTTTCGATCAGAGGCTTTGCATTCCTGCCAATGAGGGGTTAACATCCGCAACCCTTAAAAACCGACGACCTCAGCCGCGAATTGTTTGCGACGAGAACGTTGATCCCGGTAATGAAAGAAGGTAGCTCTGGATGCCAGCCGTCAAAGTAAAAGAGAACGAACCCTTCGACGTAGCTCTGCGTCGTTTCAAGCGCTCCTGCGAAAAAGCCGGTGTTCTGGCTGAAGTTCGTAGCCGCGAATTTTATGAGAAGCCAACTTCTGAGCGTAAGCGTAAGGCAGCAGCCGCTGTTAAGCGTCACGCCAAGAAAGTTCAGCGCGAACAGCGCCGCGCCGTTCGTCTGTACTAATACACAGACGTTCGTAGCAAGCTTCTGCCAAGCCCGGCCCTCAGCCGGGCTGTTGGCATTTGCGGATATCGCTTGATGCTTCATCGTCGACGCCGCACACGCGACCGAGACACTGCTTCACACGTCAGGACTGGCTCTTTTGCCAGCGGTGCACGTCTCTTCTGACGAGCCTAACAAGGCTACTGACGAGCACACCTATTCTTCAAGCAGGCGATCAACTGTGTCGACTGTGCCCATCGATGAGCTTCCGAGACCGCTCACAGGTCAAGACCGGACTCACGGGCAACTTTTATTCGTCGGACACTGATAGAGACTAACGTCAGCGAATGTTCGGCAGATACACTCCCTGACACCCCATGCAGACGATAATGCTCGAGCGCCCAACGCGCGCTTGAACATTTCACGGGCCCTCATTTACACGCAGTGATGACGAGAACGCCATGGCCGGGCTGATTCCCCAGAGCTTTATTGACGACCTTCTGAACCGCACCGACATCGTCGATGTTGTCAGCTCACGCGTGCAACTGAAAAAAGCCGGCAAGAACTACACCGCCTGCTGCCCGTTCCATAAAGAAAAAACCCCGTCGTTCAGTGTCAGCCCGGACAAGCAGTTCTATTACTGCTTCGGTTGCGGCGCCGGCGGCAACGCCCTCGGCTTCCTGATGGACCACGACAATCTGGATTTCCCCCAGGCCGTCGAGGACCTGGCGAAAGCCGCCGGCATGGAAATCCCCCGCGAAGAAAGTGGCCGCGCGCACAAACCGCGACAACCCACCGACTCGCCGCTGTATCCGCTGCTGACCGCCGCTGCCGATTTCTATCGGCAGGCGCTTAAAAGCCATCCGCAGCGCAAAGCCGCTGTCGATTACCTCAAGGGCCGGGGCCTCACCGGGGAAATCGCCCGGGACTTCGGCCTCGGTTTTGCCCCGCCCGGCTGGGACAACCTGTACAAGCACCTGAGCAGCGATACGCTCCAGCAAAAAGCCATGATTGACGCCGGCCTGCTGATTGAAAACGCCGAGACTGGCAAACGCTATGACCGCTTCCGTGACCGCGTGATGTTTCCGATCCGCGACAGCCGCGGCCGCATCATCGCGTTCGGCGGTCGAGTGCTGGGGGACGACAAGCCCAAGTACCTGAACTCCCCGGAAACCCCGGTGTTCCATAAAGGCCAGGAACTCTACGGCCTGTTCGAAGCGCGCAAGAACAACCGCAACCTCGACGAGATCATCGTGGTTGAAGGCTATATGGACGTCATCGCCCTGGCTCAGCAGGGCCTGCGCAATGCGGTGGCGACCCTCGGCACCGCCACCAGCGAAGAACACATGAAGCGCCTGTTCCGTGTCGTGCCCAGCGTGCTGTTCTGTTTCGACGGCGACCAGGCCGGCCGCAATGCCGCCTGGCGCGCGCTCGAGGCCACGCTGTCGAGCCTGCAGGACGGGCGCCGTGCACGCTTTTTGTTCCTGCCCGAAGGTGAAGACCCGGACACCCTGGTGCGCTCCGAAGGCACCGATGCGTTCCGGGCGCGTATCAATCAACATGCACAACCGCTGGCGGACTATTTTTTCCAGCAGTTGACCGAAGAGGCCGACCCGCGCTCGCTTGAAGGCAAGGCCCATATGGCCACCCTCGCAGCCCCGTTGATCGACAAAGTCCCAGGTGCCAACTTGCGCACCCTGATGCGCCAGCGCCTGCTGGAAATCACCGGATTGAGCGGCGAAGCCGTGAGCCAGCTGGTGCACAGCGCTCCTCAGCATGCGCCGCCCGCCTACGACCCAGGCATGGATTACGACGCCATGCCGGACTATGCCGACTTCCACCAACCGCAGGAGGCGTTTACGCCCCAGCAGGAGTGGACGCCGAAGAAGCCCGGGGCCGGCGGCAAGAAGTGGGACAAGAAGCCCTGGAGCAAGAATGGCAAGCGCGGCGATCGCGATGAGGCCTATGCCCCGCGCACGCCGGTTGCCGTAGAGGCGCCGACGCTGATTGCGTTGCGCACGCTTATCCACCACCCGCAATTGGCGGGCAAGGTAGAAAGCGCCGATCATTTTGCCAACGAGAGCAACACCTACGCTCAGGTGCTTATCGCCCTGATCGAGGCCGTGCAGAAAAATCCTAAGCTAAACTCAATTCAGCTGATGGCTCGCTGGCATGGCACGGAACAGGGCCGCCTGTTGAAGGCACTCGCGGAAAAGGAGTGGCTAATTGACGGCGATAACCTTGAACAACAGTTTTTAGACACCATTAACAGGTTATCCGCGGGTCAACATACACAGACCCTCGATGAGCTCATCAAGAGAGCAAGACAGCCGGGATTGTCGGCTGAAGAGCAGATTCAGATAGCAAAACAGATGCGCGACCTCTTAAAACAGAACGTTTGCACATCAAACCCGACCTCAGCTGGCGTGTGAGGTCATAGCTCGGGTATAATCCTCGGCTTGTTTTTTGCCCGCCAAGACCTTCAGTGGATAGGGTGTTATGTCCGGAAAAGCGCAACAGCAGTCTCGTATCAAAGAGTTGATCACCCTTGGTCGTGAGCAGAAGTATCTGACTTACGCAGAGGTCAACGACCACCTGCCTGAGGATATTTCAGATCCAGAGCAGGTGGAAGACATCATCCGCATGATTAATGACATGGGGATCCCCGTACACGAGAGTGCTCCGGATGCGGACGCCCTTATGTTGGCCGACGCCGATACCGACGAGGCAGCCGCTGAAGAAGCCGCTGCCGCGTTGGCCGCGGTGGAGACCGACATCGGTCGCACGACTGACCCTGTGCGCATGTATATGCGTGAAATGGGTACCGTCGAGTTGCTGACACGCGAAGGCGAAATCGAAATCGCCAAGCGTATCGAAGAGGGCATCCGTGAAGTGATGGGCGCAATCGCGCACTTCCCTGGCACGGTTGACCACATTCTCTCCGAGTACACTCGCGTCACTACCGAAGGCGGCCGCCTGTCTGACGTCCTCAGCGGTTATATCGACCCGGACGACGGCATTGCGCCGCCTGCCGCCGAAATACCGCCGCCTGTCGATCCGAAGGCGCCGAAAGCGGACGACGACGCCGACGAAGACGAGGCTGAAGCCAGCACCGACGACGAAGAAGAAGTCGAAAGCGGTCCAGACCCAGTCATCGCCGCCCAGCGTTTCGGTGCGGTTTCCGATCAAATGGAAATCACCCGCAAGGCCCTGAAGAAGCATGGTCGTGCCAACAAGCAGGCCATTGCCGAGCTGCTGGCCCTGGCTGAGCTGTTCATGCCGATCAAGCTGGTACCGAAGCAATTCGAAGGCCTGGTTGAACGGGTTCGTAGCGCCCTTGAGCGTCTGCGTGCACAAGAGCGTGCGATCATGCAGCTCTGTGTCCGTGATGCGCGCATGCCGCGTACCGACTTCCTGCGCCAGTTCCCAGGCCACGAAGTTGACGAAAGCTGGAGCGACGCCCTGGCCAAAGGCAAGGCGAAATACGCCGAAGCCATTGGTCGCTTGCAGCCGGACATCCTCCGTTGCCAGCAGAAACTGAGCGCACTGGAGGCTGAAACCGGCCTGACGATTGCCGAGATCAAGGACATCAACCGTCGCATGTCGATCGGTGAGGCCAAGGCCCGCCGCGCGAAGAAAGAGATGGTTGAAGCCAACTTGCGTCTGGTGATCTCCATCGCCAAGAAGTACACCAACCGTGGCCTGCAATTCCTCGACCTGATCCAGGAAGGCAACATCGGCTTGATGAAGGCAGTGGACAAGTTCGAATACCGTCGCGGCTACAAGTTCTCGACTTATGCCACCTGGTGGATCCGTCAGGCGATCACTCGCTCGATCGCCGACCAGGCCCGCACCATCCGTATTCCGGTGCACATGATCGAGACCATCAACAAGCTCAACCGTATTTCCCGGCAGATGTTGCAGGAAATGGGTCGCGAACCGACCCCGGAAGAGCTGGGCGAACGCATGGAAATGCCTGAGGACAAAATCCGCAAGGTATTGAAGATCGCTAAAGAACCGATCTCCATGGAAACCCCGATCGGTGATGACGAAGACTCCCATCTGGGTGACTTCATCGAAGACTCGACCATGCAGTCGCCAATCGATGTCGCCACCGTTGAGAGCCTTAAGGAAGCGACTCGCGACGTACTCTCCGGCCTCACTGCCCGTGAAGCCAAGGTACTGCGCATGCGTTTCGGCATCGACATGAATACCGACCACACCCTTGAGGAAGTCGGTAAGCAGTTTGACGTGACCCGCGAGCGGATCCGTCAGATCGAAGCCAAGGCGTTGCGCAAGTTGCGCCACCCGACGCGAAGCGAGCATCTGCGCTCCTTCCTCGACGAGTGATACCAGAACCCCCGGCCCAGGCCGGGGGTTTTGCTTTCTAACAATTACTTCCACAGATAACTGCCCCGCAACCCCCCTCCCCCGCAATGCCCGTCTACACTCGAGAAATTCCCCGTGCCATAACGAGACCGTTATGCCCAGATTGCCGACCGTGATACTGCTGTCGCTGCTGACCTGGACCGCAACGGCTGGCGCGTTGACTCTCACGGATGATGAGCGTAGCTGGCTGACGGACCATCAGGAGCTGCGCCTTGGGGTGGATGCGTCCTGGCCGCCCTTTGAATACCGCGATGAAGAGAGCCGCTACCAGGGCCTGTCCGCCGATTATGTGCGCCTGATCCAGGATCGCCTGGGCATCCGGGTCAAGCTGATCGAGCCGGCAAACTGGACCGCTGTGCTTGAGCAAGCACGCAACAGTCAGCTCGACCTGCTACCTGGCGTCATGTCTACCCCGGAACGCCAGAGTTTCCTGGCCTTCACGCGCCCCTATCTCGACTTTCCCATCGTGATACTGGCCCATGAAGGCGGCGCCAAGCCGCGCAATCTCAACGATTTGTACGGACTGAAAATCGCCGTGGTGGAAAACTATGCGCCTCATGAATTACTGCGCACCCACCATCCGGACCTCAATCTCGTCGCGATGCCGAACGTCAGCTCTATGCTGCAGGCCCTGGCCACCGATGAAGTCGATGCGGTCGTCAGCGACCTGGCTTCCAGCGTGTGGAGCCTGCGCCAACTGAAACTCGATGGCTTGTACGTGAGCGGCGAAACGCCCTACCGCTATCAGTTGGCAATGGGCGTCCCGCAGGATGAGAAAATACTGGTGGGCATTCTGGACAAGGTCCTCGCCGATCTCAGCCCAGCCGAAACCGATGCGATCCAGCAGCGCTGGGTCGGCAGCTTCAGCGATCACCGCACGCTATGGGCGGATTTGCTGATGTACGGTCTGCCTGCGGTATTGCTGCTGAGCACCGTGCTGGCCGTTGTGATTCGAATCAATCGTCGGCTCAGCTCGGAAATTTCCCGCCGGGTTGCCCTTGAGCAAGAACTGCGCAGCAGCGAGTACCACTATCGCGGCCTGGTGGAGAGCCTGTCCGCTATCGCCTGGGAAGCCAACATCAGCGATTTCACCTACAGCTACGTGTCGCCCCATGCTGAAGAATTGCTCGGCTACCCCCGCGCACATTGGCTGATCCCCGGTTTCTGGCGCAACATCATTCACCCCGCCGACCTGACCCGCGCCGAAACGTATTGCTACCGTGAAACCCGCGCCAACCGTGATCACAGCATCGACTATCGCGTTATCACCGCCGATGGCCGCTGCCTGTGGGTACGCGACATTGTCAGCCTGATCGAATACGGCCATGAACCGGTGCTGCGCGGCTTGATGATCGACATCAGCGAAGCCAAGCGTACGGAAGAGGCACTGCAGCTGTCAGAGCAGAAATTTGCCTCCGTGTTCCAGCAATGCCCGGACATCCTGGTGATCGCCCGCCTGTCCGACGGATGCCTGCTTGAAGTCAACAAGGCCTTTGAAGACCAGATTGGCCTGAGCGCCCAGGAGGTGGTGGGCAAAACCGCCACCGAGCTGAATATCTGGGGTGTTGAAGGCGTCGGTCCGGATTTGCTGCAACGCGTGCAGACCACCAGCATCCGCAACCTGGAGATGATTTTCTGGCGCAGCAATGGCCAGGCGTTTACCGGGCTTATTTCGACCGAGCCGTTCCAACTCGATACCACCGAGGCACTGGTGGTCGTGGTGCGAGATATCACCCAGCTCAAGGAAACCCAACAGCAGCTGCAAACTTCCGAGGAGAAGTTTGCCAAGGCGTTTCATGCCTCCCCCGATGGCTTGTTGCTGAGCCGGCAAAGCGATGGGCTGCTGATCGAAGTGAACGAAGGCTTCAGCCACCTGACCGGCTACACCAGCGCCACGTCGCTCGACCAGTCGGCTTTGGACCTTGGCATATGGGTCGACCTTAATGAGCGCAAGCACATGCTGGAGTTGATGCAGCGCGACGGCTTTGTCCGCGACTTCATCTGCCATATCCGCCGCGTTGACGGCCAGATTCGCCTCTGCGAACTGTCCAGCCGCCCGCTGCCCATCGGCGACGAAGACTGCATGCTAACCATCGCCCGCGACATCACCGAACGCCAGCTGATGCAGGAAAAACTGCAACAAGCCGCCACGGTGTTCGAAAGCACCGCCGAAGGCGTATTGATCACCGATACGCGGCAGAACATCAGTGCAGTAAACCGCGCCTTCAGCGAAATCACTGGCTACAGCGAGGCCGAAGCGCTGGGCCACACCCCGCGCCTGCTCGCCTCCGGCATGCACGACAGCGCTTTCTATGCCGCGATGTGGCACCAACTGACGACCCAAGGTCACTGGCAGGGCGAAATTTCCAACCGGCGCAAGAACGGTGAGCTGTACCCCAGCTGGCTGACCATCAGCGCCGTGCGCAATCGCGAGCAGGTGGTCACGCATTTTGTCGCCGTATTTGCCGACATCTCCAGCCTCAAGCTCGCCCAGGCGCGCCTCGACTATCAGGCCCATCACGACCCATTGACCGGCCTGCCCAACCGCACGCTGTTTGAAAGCCGACTACAGGCGGCCCTCAACGGCCAGCAGGAAAGCGGCAATCAAGGCGCGGTGTTGTTTCTTGACCTGGACCGCTTCAAACACATCAACGACAGCCTGGGCCACCCGGTCGGCGACCTGCTGCTCAAAGACATCGCCGTACGCCTCAAGGACCAGCTGCGCGATATCGACACCGTCGCCCGCCTGGGCGGCGATGAATTCATCATCCTGCTGCCCGGCCTGCACCAGGCCAGCGATGCGCAATATCTGGCGAACAAACTGCTCGATTGCTTCACACCGCCCTTCCAGGCCGGCGAGCACGAATTCTTTATCAGCGCGAGTATCGGCACAAGTTTGTACCCGCAGGACGGCACCGATGTCGCCACCCTGGTCAAAAATGCCGACGCCGCGATGTACCGTTCCAAAGCCAAGGGCCGCAACCGCGTTGAAAGCTACACCCGCGACCTGACGGCTCAGGCCAATGAACGCGTGGCACTGGAGCATGAACTGCGCCGCGCCATCGAACGTGAAGAGATGAGCCTGTATTACCAACCCAAACGCAGCCTGCTCACCCAGCAACTGATCGGCGCCGAAGCCTTGATACGCTGGCACCACCCGACCTTTGGCGACGTACCGCCCGAACACTTCATCGCCCTGGCCGAAGAGAACGGCACGATCCTGCAAATTGGCGACTGGGTACTGGAACAGGCCTGCCGACAGATGCACGCCTGGCAAGACGCTTTCGATGATTTCGGGCCACTGTCCGTCAACCTCGCCGGCGCGCAACTGCGTCACCCCAACCTGCTGTCACGCATCGAACAACTGCTGCGCGACTACCGCCTGGAGCCCGGCTGCCTGCAACTGGAGATCACCGAAAACTTCATCATGAGCCAGGCCGAAGAAGCGCTGGAAGTGCTGCACCAACTCAAAGGCCTGGGCGTGCAGCTGGCAATCGATGATTTCGGTACCGGCTATTCTTCCCTCAGCTACCTCAAGCGCCTGCCGCTGGACTTCCTCAAGATTGACCAATCCTTCGTCCGCGGCCTGCCCGACGACCCTCACGACGCCGCCATCGTCCGCGCCATCATCGCCCTCGGCCACAGCATGCAATTCACCATCATCGCCGAAGGCGTGGAGAACCCCGCCCAGCAAGCCTTCCTCGCCGCAGAAGGCTGTGAACAGATGCAAGGCTACATTGTCAGCCTGCCCCTGCCACCGGAGCAATTTGCCGCAACCTTCCTTCGCACGAGACAGGAGGATTTTTCGGATGGCACAGTGAACAAACCATCGTTATAATCCGCGACCTACTGAGGGCCTATAGCTCAGTTGGTTAGAGCAGGGGACTCATAATCCCTTGGTCGTAGGTTCGAGTCCTACTGGGCCCACCATACTCAAAGCCGCGCGTTGCGCGGCTTTTGCCGTTTCTACACTCCGAAATGCTGGGCAAAAAAAGCTCATGAAAAGCAAAAGTGTCCAAAAAATGTCCACATTCAAGCTTCATAGGTTCAACGACACGTGCATTACGGAATATCCACGCCGCCACTCCCGGCTCGTTTTTGACGGTAACCTACAGCCGGTCCCGATCGATCTCATCCGCGATCTCAAGCAACTCCAAACCTGAAAACGAATACATTACGAAGCTCGACTTCATCCTAACGCCAGCGCGCAGGTAAACCCTTATAGGCTTTATCGGCGCATCCTGCTTAAGGCATGCCCATAGGTAAGCTGAAACGAGCACCTAAGCACACGTCCAGCTCACCCGGCATCTGTAGGCAAGACCTACTGCAACTCATTGCTCCTAACAAACTTTATTCCAACGCTTATTAGACTCTTCGCAGTCCTTAAACCACTTAACGAAGACATCCTGGCATTCCCAATCCGCCGAACGATGGAGTTCATCCTGATTGTAATAACTTCCCTGCCTCATTAATTCCCACGCACGGTTCGTAACCTTTAAAACTCCTACATCGGTATAAGAAGCGTTTCGCTGCAATAAAGCTTGAATCAGTATCTGAATATTGAGTTGCCCTCCTCCACTCGACGCGAACGAGCACAACAAATTACCCACTACAACCTTTAAAAATGCGCCATCATGCTTCTTAAAAACAACTCTACAAAACAGCTCACTCCTCTCGCTAGGACAGCATAGTATAAGCGGTGTGTAACCCTGCGAAAGGTAACGCTCGACCTCAGACGAACACAAATGAAAATTCAAAAAAATCCCTTTACTGATTCCGTCCAGATACTCTGGCCTTATAGAAAAATACGCTTCGAATTTTTTCAATACTTGAAGGGGAAATTCGTCAACACCTAATTCATAGCGTTCGAGACTGGAAACTTTTTCGATCTCTAATATTTCACTTAACTGTCTCAAACTCAGGTTTAAAATTTCTGTGCGGATGAACCTTACTCTTGCTCCAAGCGACAGTGCATACGATGAGTCCGTCAATACAAGCGGCTGGATGCTTTGCGGGCAAAATAGGTTTTGCTTTCGACTTTCACGCTTTTTCAACCAATCGGATACAAGAGTCGCCCCGATACCAGAAAATAGCCATTCAACCATAACAATCTCCACCAGAAATTTATTCTTATCACCCTCTTGACCGTATCACAACGCGCAAGAAAACCTTCGTAAAGATACATCCTATACCACTCCTTTGGCAGGCACACTGACAGTACACAAACTTGATTTGAGTATTACTGGCGTTCACTGGTGCACTGATAGCATTAAACTTAACTACTCATACCTTATGGTTAAGTTCGAATGCTGCCGCTGAGCTTACCGCTTTGCATGTCTGGTGCCACAGTTCTGTATGCCCGACCAAGCCTGTAACATACCTGCCCACTGCCCCCCGCACTGGAGCTTCACCCTTGCCCGCCCTAGACGAAATCGACCGTCAACTGATCGCCGCCTTGCAGCTCAACGCCCGCGAAAGCGTGGCCATGCTTGCCCGGCAGTTGGGGATTGCGCGGACCACGGTGACTTCGCGCCTGGCGCGTCTTGAGAAGACGCAGGTGATTACCGGTTATGGCGTGCGCCTGGGCCAGCGCGTGGCGGATGGTGGGTTGCAGGCGTATGTGGGGATTACCGTGCAACCGCGTTCGGGCAAGGAAGTGCTGCGCCGGCTGAGCGCGATGGCTCAGGTGCAGCAGTTGTGCGCGGTGAGCGGTGAATTCGATTACGTGGCGTGGCTGCGCACAGAGTCGCCGGAGCAGCTTGATCAATTGCTGGATCAGATCGGCAGTGTCGAGGGTGTGGAAAAAACCACTACTTCAATCATTCTCAGTAACAAATTGGACCGTGGACAACCTATCTGACCAGCCACTTCGTCAGATTGACTAAAACCAGTACAATCCGACGACACATTGCGTCTTATTAACGAGCGCAACGCTCCCTAAACTGGCTGCCATCTTTTCCTATACTCAACGGGCCCTGTCCCGCCGAGTCGTCAGTAAGGTCAGCCATGAGCATTCCGTCCAGCACCATCAGCAAGACCAACCGACACCCCGCCAATGGTAAAAAGCCCATCACCATCTTCGGCCCGGATTTCCCGTTCGCCTTTGATGACTGGATCGAGCACCCGGCCGGCCTGGGCAGTATTCCCGCCGCCAACCATGGTGCTGAAGTGGCGATTGTCGGCGCGGGGATCGCGGGCCTGGTGGCCGCTTACGAACTGATGAAGCTGGGCCTCAAGCCGGTAGTGTACGAAGCCTCGAAAATGGGTGGTCGCCTGCGTTCCCAAGCGTTTGAAGGCGCCGAAGGCATTATCGCCGAGCTGGGTGGGATGCGCTTTCCGGTGTCGTCCACCGCGTTCTATCACTATGTGGACAAGCTGGGTCTGGAAACCAAGCCCTTTCCCAACCCGCTGACGCCAGCGTCTGGCAGTACCGTTATCGATCTGGAAGGCCAGACGCACTACGCGCAGAAACTCTCCGACCTGCCGGTGCTGTTCCAGGAGGTCGCCGACGCTTGGGCCGACGCGCTGGAAGCCGGTTCGCAGTTCGGCGATATTCAACAGGCGATCCGTGACCGCGACGTGCCGCGCCTCAAAGCGTTGTGGAATAAGCTGGTGCCGCTGTGGGATGACCGCACCTTCTACGACTTCGTCGCCACCTCAAAAGCCTTTGCCAAGCTGTCGTTTCATCATCGCGAAGTATTTGGCCAGGTCGGTTTCGGCACCGGCGGCTGGGACTCGGATTTCCCCAACTCGATGCTGGAAATCTTCCGCGTGGTGATGACCAACTGCGACGACCATCAGCACCTGGTCGTTGGCGGCGTGGCCCAAGTGCCCATGGGCATTTGGCGTCACGTACCGGAGCAATGCGCCCACTGGCCTGCCGGCACCAGTCTCAGCTCATTGCATCGAGGCGCGCCACGGGCCGGCGTGAAGCGTATTGCCCACGCCGCCGACGGCCGTTTCGCCGTTACCGACATCTACGGTGACACCCGCGAATACGCCGCCGTATTGACCACCTGCCAAAGCTGGCTGCTGACCACCCAGATCGAATGCGACGAAACCCTGTTCTCGCAAAAAATGTGGATGGCCCTGGACCGCACGCGCTACATGCAGTCATCGAAAACCTTTGTCATGGTCGACCGCCCGTTCTGGAAAGACAAAGACCCGGAAACCGGCCGCGACCTGATGAGCATGACCCTCACCGACCGCCTGACGCGCGGCACTTATCTTTTCGACAACGGCGACGACAAGCCTGGGGTGATCTGCCTGTCCTACTCGTGGATGAGCGACGCGCTGAAAATGCTGCCCCAGCCCATCGATAAGCGGGTCAAACTGGCACTTGATGCGCTGACGAAGATCTACCCGAAAGTCGACATCAAGGCGCGCATCATCGGCGACCCGATCACCGTGTCCTGGGAAGCCGACCCGCATTTCCTCGGGGCGTTCAAAGGTGCACTGCCCGGCCACTATCGGTATAACCAGCGCATGTATGCGCACTTCATGCAGAAGGACATGCCCGCCGAACAACGTGGGATTTTTATCGCCGGCGACGACGTTTCCTGGACCCCAGCCTGGGTGGAGGGCGCGGTACAAACCTCGCTGAACGCGGTGTGGGGCATCATGACCCACTTCGGCGGCAG
Source organism: Pseudomonas sp. R4-34-07 (assembly GCF_003852375.1). Lineage (NCBI taxonomy): Bacteria > Pseudomonadati > Pseudomonadota > Gammaproteobacteria > Pseudomonadales > Pseudomonadaceae > Pseudomonas > Pseudomonas sp. R4-34-07. The sequence goes on from NZ_CP027760.1 coordinate 5,368,616, forward strand.
CACCCATCCGGAAAACCCAGGGCCCGGCGATGTGTTTGACGAGATAGGGCCAATCGCCCTGCCCGAATAAGGAGCCTGACATGCGTGTCGCCCTGTACCAATGCCCGCCACTGCCGCTGGACGTGGCCGGTAATCTCAAGCGCCTGCAGCAACTGGCGCATGAAGCGTCGGGTGCCGATGTGCTGGTGCTGCCGGAAATGTTCCTGACCGGCTACAACATTGGCGCCGAAGCCACAGGCGCCTTGGCCGAGGCTCAGGATGGCGAGTCGGCACACACCATTGCTGAAATCGCGCAAAGTGCCGGGCTGGCGATTCTGTATGGTTACCCGGAGCGGGCCGAAGACGGCCAGATCTACAACGCCGTGCAGTTGATCGACGCCCACGGCAAACGCCTGTGCAACTACCGCAAGACTCACCTGTTTGGCGACCTCGACCACGCGATGTTCAGCGCGGGTGAGGATGACTTCCCGCTGGTGGAAGTGAACGGCTGGAAGCTGGGTTTCCTGATTTGCTACGACCTGGAGTTTCCGGAAAACACCCGGCGCCTGGCCCTGGCCGGTGCCGAACTGATCCTGGTACCGACTGCCAATATGGTGCCGTTCGACTTTGTCGCCGACGTCACCGTGCGGGCCCGAGCGTTCGAGAACCAATGTTTCGTGGCCTATGCCAATTACTGCGGGCACGAAGACGATATTCACTATTGCGGCCAAAGCAGCATTGCCGGGCCCGATGGCCAACGCATTGCCCAGGCGGGCCTGGATGAAGCGTTGATCGTCGGCACGCTGGACCGGCAATCGATCCTCGATGCCCGCGCCGCCAATCATTACCTGCATGACCGTCGCCCCGAGCTTTACGGCGCGCTGCACAAGCCCTGATCCACCGGGTTTGCTAGCATAGGCGCTTCCCCCGCTTCGGAAGTGCCCATGCCTGCGTCGGTTCTCGCTCAACCCCTGCACCTCACTCTGGCTAATGGCCTGCGCATTTGCCTGCGCCATGCACCGCGTTTGAAGCGCTGCGCGGCTGTTTTGCGCGTGGCTGCCGGCAGCCATGACGCGCCATTGGCATGGCCGGGGCTGGCGCATTTCCTTGAGCATTTGTTGTTTTTGGCTACCGAGCGTTTTCCGGCAGACGAAGGGTTGATGGCCTACGTTCAGCGCCATGGCGGGCAAGTGAATGCCAGCACCCGCGAGCGCACTACCGAATTCTTTTTTGAGCTGCCGGTTCCGACCTTCGCCGATGGGCTCGTGCGATTGGCCGACATGCTGACGCACCCTCGCCTGGCCCTCGACGACCAACTGCGCGAGCGCGAAGTGCTGCACGCCGAGTTCGTTGCTTGGTCGCAAGATGCCAAGGCGCAGCAACAACTGGCCTTGCTGGGGGGCTTGGCCGCTGATCACCCGCTGCGCGGCTTTCATGCGGGCAATCGCGACAGCCTGCCAGTGGAACGTGAGGCTTTTCAGCAGGCGTTGCGCGAATTTCATCGGCGCTTCTATCAAAGCGGGCAGATGACGTTGAGCCTTGCCGGCCCGCAATCGCAGCAAGACCTGGAAGCGCTGGCGCAGCAATTCAGTGCGCAGTTGAACGGCGGCCCGCTGCATCCCCAGGCCGCGCCACCGGCGCTGATGGTTGGGCAAGCCAGGGGCTATCAGCACGTAGCCGATCATCATCTGCATCAGGTCATCACCTGTGACGCACCGCCCGAAGCGCTGGCGTTTCTCTGTACCTGGCTCAACAGCCCGGCACCGGGTGGCTTGCTCGCCGAACTCAAAGCGCGACGCCTGGCGACTGCCTTGCACGCCTCGGTGCCGTATCACTTTGCCGGACAGGCCGTGCTGGATATCGACATCCAAGGCGAAGCGACGACACAGATCGAGGCGCTGCTGCACGACTGGCTGAGTTTTTTCGCACACAGCGACTGGACGCCCCTACGCGAAGAGTTCGCCTTGCTCACTGCTCGCCAACAGCAAGTCCAAAGCGCCCTGGCGCTGGCACGCAACGACCTTGAAGACGTATCGGACCAAAGTCTCGCAGCGCTCAAGGCCATGCTCGACGCACTGCATCTGCCACCCGCCAGACATGAATGGCAGCTTCCACCGGCTAACCCGTTTCTTCGTCCCGCCGCTCAAGAAGAACGTGCCGGCTTGATTCGCGGCCAGACCAGCGCCCACCGGGGCTTGCGCACATTTGCCCAGGACCGCTTACGGGGCCGACGGGAAACATCGGCGCTGATATTCAGCCAGGCATTGGCCAATGACACCGGTGAAGGCGCCCTGTACCTGCGCTGGCGATTTGAGGGCGCCGTGCCTGCTGGCCTGGACAGCCTGTTACAACCACTGCGCGACAGTGCCGGTCACGCGGGCGTCGAGTTGGTTTTCGAAACCATCGCCAATGACTGGCAGGTAAAAATGCTCGGTGTCCACGAGCCCATGCCGGCCGTGCTTGAAGCGCTGACGCGCTGCTTGAGCACTGCCGCTGAACACTTGGCGCCTCCACCCCCGGCACCGATGATTGCCATCCGCGAATTGCTCAAGGCGTTGCCCGCCTGCTGTACCGGCGTTCAGCCGACGCCCCAAGCGACGCCAGCACCGTGGGCCACCGCCCGCTGGCAGGGGCTGGGCTCAGGGATGCCGGCAGCCTGTGAAGCGGCGATCAAGACCGCAGCAGCCCGCTTGCCTGGGCAGCCTGCGCCTTTGCAATACGAGCCTCAACCGCTCAAAGGTCAGCGCCGCTGGCACGAGGTCAACACCGCGTCCAGCGAAGCGGCGATGCTGTTGTTTTGCCCGACACCCACTCAAGCCCTGTCCGATGAAGCCGCCTGGCGCTTGCTCGGTCATCTGCTTCAGGGGCCGTTCTACCAGCGCCTGCGGGTCGAACTGCAAATCGGCTACGCCGTTTTCAGTGGCATCCGACAGGTCAATGGGCAGACCGGCTTGCTGTTCGGCGTGCAGTCCCCCAGCGCGTCCCTGGGCGAGATCCTCGAACAGGTGCAGACGTTCCTGGCACAACTGCCGTCGTTGATCGAGCGCAGCGCAGACATGGGCAACGAGGCCTTGGCGCAGCAATTCACTGCCCAATCCCTGCCGATGGCCCAAGCCGCTGATTTGCTATGGCATGCGCAGTTGGCGGGCCACTCATCGGGTTACCTGGAGCGATTACAAGATTTGATACAAAGCTGCTCGCAGGACGATATGCGGCGCGCCGCGCAACAACTGAACGATGCCACGGGCGGCTGGCGCTGCATCGCCAACGGCCCAGGCAGCCGAGGGGCGTGGCAGCCAGCGGGGTGATCATTGCCAACCGTGCAACAGGCTTTTTCTTTCGAGACAGCGCTAACTCGAAAAGAATTGCGTAATATTCACACGCAATATCTGAACATCTCCCATGGGAGGTGGACTATATGTACTACTTGGTAGTGAACATCCCGTCCCTTGATAGGAGTATGAATATGACCTGGTCCAAACCTGCTTACACTGATTTGCGCATCGGTTTCGAAGTCACCATGTACTTCGCCAGCCGTTAATCCGCTGGGTAATACAACGCCTCGGTTCGCCCGGGGCGTTTTTGTTTTGAGCTGTGCTTGATGGAGCGATCATGTTTGTCCAGATTCTAGGTTCCGCCGCCGGCGGCGGCTTCCCGCAGTGGAACTGCAACTGCGTGAATTGCGCAGGTTTTCGTGATGGTAGCCTGCGGGCCCAGGCGCGCACCCAGTCGTCCATCGCTATTTCCGATGATGGCGTGAATTGGGTGCTGTGCAACGCATCGCCGGATATCCGCGCACAACTGCAGGGGTTTGCGCCGATGCAACCGGGCCGCGCCCTGCGTGACACCGGCATCAGCGCGATCATCCTGATGGACAGCCAGATCGACCACACCACCGGCCTACTGAGCCTGCGCGAGGGCTGCCCGCACCAGGTGTGGTGCACCGATATGGTCCATGAAGACCTGAGCACCGGTTTCCCGCTGTTCACCATGCTCACGCACTGGAACGGCGGCCTGGCCTGGAACCGCATCGAGCTGGACGCCAGTTTCACTATCCCGGCCTGCCCCAACCTGCGCTTCACGCCACTGCCGCTGCGCAGCGCCGCCCCGCCGTATTCGCCGCACCGCTTCGACCCGCACCCGGGCGACAACATCGGCCTGATCGTCGAAGACCTGCGCACCGGTGGCAAACTGTTCTACGCCCCAGGCCTGGGCAAGGTCGACGCTCCGCTGCTGGACATCATGGCCGGCAGCGACTGCCTGCTGGTGGACGGCACGATGTGGGACGACGACGAAATGCAGCGCCGTGGCGTCGGCACCCGCACCGGCCGCGAAATGGGCCACCTGGCGCAAAATGGCCCTGGCGGCATGCTCGAAGTGCTGGAACAGTTGCCCGAGCAGCGCAAAGTCCTTATCCACATCAACAACACCAACCCGATCCTCGATGAAGATTCCCCCGAGCGAGCCGAGCTGGTGCGGCGTAATGTCGAAGTAGCCTACGACGGCATGAGCATCGAGCTGTAGGAGACTCATATGACTGATACACCGATGACCCCTGAAGCATTCGAACACGCCCTGCGCGCCAAAGGCGCCTTCTATCACATCCACCACCCGTATCACGTGGCGATGTACGAAGGCCGCGCCACTCGCGAGCAGATCCAGGGCTGGGTCGCCAACCGTTTCTATTATCAGGTGAACATTCCCCTCAAGGACGCAGCGATCCTGGCCAACTGCCCGGACCGGGAAATCCGCCGCGAATGGATCCAGCGCCTGCTCGACCACGATGGCGCGCCCGGAGAAGACGGCGGCATCGAAGCCTGGCTGCGCCTGGGCCAAGCCGTCGGTCTCGACCCGGACCAACTGCGCTCCCAGGAACTGGTATTGCCCGGCGTACGCTTTGCGGTAGACGCCTACGTCAACTTCGCCCGCCGCGCCAGTTGGCAAGAAGCCGCCAGCAGCTCCTTGACCGAACTGTTTGCGCCGCAGATCCACCAGTCGCGCCTCGACAGTTGGCCGCAGCATTATCCGTGGATCGACCCGGCCGGCTACGAATACTTCCGCACCCGCCTGGGCCAGGCCCGGCGCGACGTGGAACACGGGTTGGCGATCACCCTGCAGCACTACACCACCCGTGAAGGCCAGGAGCGCATGCTGGAAATTCTCCAGTTCAAACTGGACATCCTGTGGAGCATGCTTGATGCCATGAGCATGGCCTACGAACTGAACCGCCCGCCGTATCACAGCGTGACCGCGCAGCGGGTGTGGCATAAAGGGATCACCCTATGAGCTTTGATCGCAGCAAAAAACCGACCTGGCGCCCCGGTTACCGCTTCCAGTACGAGCCCGCGCAGAAAGGCCATGTGCTGCTTTACCCGGAAGGCATGATCAAGCTCAACGACAGCGCCGCGCTGATTGGTGGCTTGATTGACGGCGAGCGCGACGTGGCCGCCATTATTGCCGAGCTGGACAAGCAATTCCCCGGCGTGCCGGAACTCGGTGATGACATCGAGCAATTCATGGAGGTCGCCCGTGCCGAGCACTGGATCACCCTTGCCTGAAAAACCCGCCATCGGTCTGCCGCTGTGGCTGCTCGCCGAGCTGACTTACCGCTGCCCGCTGCAGTGCCCATACTGCTCCAACCCGCTGGACTTTGCCGAGCAGGGCAAGGAGCTGAGCACCGAGCAATGGATCAAGGTCTTTCGCGAAGCCCGCGAAATGGGCGCCGCGCAGCTCGGGTTTTCCGGCGGTGAACCGCTGGTGCGCCAGGACCTCGCTGAGCTGATCTTTGAAGCGCGCAAGCTGGGGTTCTACACCAACCTGATCACCTCAGGCATTGGCCTGACCGAACAGAAGATCAGCGATTTCAAAAAGGCCGGCCTGGAACATATCCAGATCAGCTTCCAGGCCAGCGACGAACAGGTCAACAACCTGCTGGCGGGCTCGAAAAAAGCCTTCGCGCAGAAGCTCGAAATGGCTCGGGCGGTGAAAGCCCACGGTTACCCGATGGTGCTGAACTTCGTCACCCATCGGCATAACATCGACAAGATCGACCGCATTATCGAGCTGTGCATTGCCCTCGAGGCGGATTTTGTCGAGCTTGCCACCTGCCAGTTCTACGGCTGGGCACAGCTCAATCGTGTGGGGTTATTGCCGACCAGGGAACAACTGGTACGTGCCGAACGCATCACCAACGAATACCGCGCCAAGCTCGAAGCCGAAGGCCACCCGTGCAAGCTGATTTTCGTCACGCCGGATTACTACGAAGAACGCCCGAAAGCCTGCATGAATGGCTGGGGCAGTATTTTCCTGACCGTGACACCGGACGGTACTGCGCTGCCCTGTCATGGCGCCCGACAGATGCCGGTGCAGTTTCCCAATGTGCGCGACCACAGCATGCAACACATCTGGTACGACTCGTTCGGCTTCAACCGTTTTCGCGGCTACGACTGGATGCCCGAGCCGTGCCGTTCATGCGATGAGAAGGAAAAGGACTTCGGCGGCTGCCGTTGCCAGGCCTTCATGCTCACGGGGGATGCGAGCAACGCCGACCCGGTGTGCAGCAAGTCCGAGCAGCACGGCATCATCCTTCAAGCGCGGGAAGAAGCCGAACATGCCACCCAGACCATCGAGCAACTGGCGTTTCGCAATGAGCGCAATTCACGCCTCATCGCCAAAGGCTGAGGGCCTCAGCGCTTGGCGATGATGTACACCGCGTGAATGATGCCGGGGAAGTAACCGCACAGGGTCAGCAGAATGTTCAGCCAGAACGCGCCGCCGAAGCCTACTTGCAGGAACACACCCAGTGGCGGCAGCAGAATGGCGATGATGATACGAATGATGTCCATGGGTCAGCTCCAGAAAATCGGCTCGTGTGAGCCGTGTAGCTAATCGACCTTGGCGCTTCGTGAGGGTTCAGTAGGTTCTGGCGTTGGGCCATCCTTTAATCAACAGACAAAAAAACGCCCCCAGCCAAAAGAATCAGGCTGGAGGCGCCGCGTATCCCCGCGAGACGGTTCAGGAAGTCGAGGTCAGACAGCGATGCCCTTGCGGCATTGCAGTTGGGCGGTACGTACCCGAGAGAAAGCGCGGGCAAGGCGCAGAAGCATTTCGTCGATGTGGTTTTTGCTGACATTCAGGGCGGGGGTAAAGCGCAGACAATCAGGCTGCGTAGCGGTGAGGATCACGCCTTCGTGGAGCGCGGCCTTTACTACCGCAGCCGCAGAATCGTCCGATAGCGTGAGGCCCCATAGCAGACCGTTGCCGCGCAATTGTCCGTGTTCATAACGGTGAGCCAGGCGCGCAAGGCCTTCTGCCAGGTACGTGCCGGATTCGCGTACCTGTTCAAAAAAGCCGCTGGCCAACACGGCATCGAGTACCGCACCACCCGCTGACGCCATCAGCGCATTGCCGTGATGCGTGCCGTCCAGCTCGCCCGCCTCGAAGCAACAGGCTGTGCCGCGCGCCAGCAACGCCGCCAGGGGCACGCCACCGCCCAGGCCTTTGCCGAGGGTAATGATGTCGGCGCGTACGCCGTATTGCTGTTCGGCGAGCAGGCTGGCGCAGCGGCCGATGCCGGTTTGCACTTCGTCAAGAATCAGCAGGATCCCCAGCTCGCGGCACAGGCGCTCGACGCCTTTGAGGTAGTGTTCGGTGGCGGGAATGACACCCGCTGCGCTCTGGATTGGCTCCAGCATGATGGCGACGGTGTGCGCGTCGACGGCAGCGTGCAGCGCCGGCAGATCGTTGAACGGCACATGACTGAAGCCCGGCAATAGCGGGTCGAAACGGTTTTCGCGGGCAACGGCCGAAGCCGACATCGCTGCGAAACCATGGCCATGGCAGCCGTTACCCGCCGTGATGATGTGATAAGCGCCGCCGCGATGCAGTTGGCCCCACTTGCGCGCCAGTCTGATCGCGGCTTCACAAGCCTCCCCACCGCTATTGAGCAGATAGGCCTGATCGCTGCCGGTGTGATGACACAGGCGCTCAACCAGGTCGAGCTGCGCCCGGTTATGCAACCCCATGCCAGGATTGATCACGGTTTGCATCTGTTCAGCAATGGCGTCGCGCACCGCTTGTGGACTATGGCCTAGGCTGTTGGCACCGCCGCCCTGGCTGAAGTCCAGGTAGGCACGGTCGTCGCTGTCCGACAGCCAGGAGCCGTGGCCCTGGACGAACACCTCGCAGGGGCGCGCGACAGTAGGCATCAGGCAATGGCTGGAAAAATCACGATGCGGATCATGAAGCAGCAGGTCGTCAAGGCTCGGCGCGGCGCGCCGGAACAGGTTCACAGTTCACCCCTGACAGCAAGCGGACCTTGGTCGGTACCGGGCGCAAGCCCGGTGCTGAGGTGTTTTGCCTTGCCTATGTAAACGCCATTACCAAAAACGTTATTCATTGCCCGATCCGGCCCTGTAAGCCCTGCGAATAGGCGCTAGACTAGGCGTCTCAAGGGCCCACGGCCATTTCGATTTTCCAGCTTTTTCGATAAGCAAATCTTATGGATTTCAAGCAACTGCGTTATTTCGTCGCGGTGTATGAAGAAGGCCATGTAGGCCGGGCCGCCGAGCGTCTGTCGATCTCCCAGCCAGCCCTGTCGCAGCAGGTTCGCCAACTGGAACAGAACCTGGACGTGAGCCTGTTCGAGCGCAGCAGCAAACGCCTGCTCCCCACGCTGGCGGCCCACACGCTGTACAACCATGCCTTGCCCCTGATCGACGGCATGCAGCAAGCGGTGGAGGCGTTGCGCAACTTCAAAGGCCAGGCGATGCGCACCTTGGCCATCGGCGTGCTGCAAACCGTGCACACCAGCCTGGTGCCGCAGATGCTCGAGCGGGTGCGCAAGGCCCAACCTCACTTGGTGGTGCAAATCTACGAATTGACCGGGCTGGAAATCGAGCGGCGGCTGCTCAATGGCTCGCTGGATATCGGTATCAGCTACCTGCCACCGCGCCAGCCGGGCCTGCATGGCGTGTTGTTGTATGAAGATGAATTGAAGGTGGTCATCCCTGAGCACCATCCCTTGCGGGAATTCAAGAAGGTCTCGCTGAAACAGGCAGCCGAGTTGCCGATGTTGCTACTGGGCGAGGAATTTCAGGTGCGCCAGATCTGGCAGGCCCAGTTGGCCAACCTGGGCCGGCGCCCGCAGGTGCAGGCAGAGCTCAATACAATGGTGGGGATTCTCGACAGCCTGCCCCACACCCAGTTGGCCACTGTGCTACCGGGGCGCTCACAGGACGAACACAACAGCCAGTCGCTGCTGTGGAAACCCTTGAGCGAACCCAGGGTGCCGTTGAAAGTCGGATTGGTGTGCCGTGACGTGCAGCGCCAGCAAGCGACGGTGGCATTGCTGCGCACGTTGCTGGAAGACGTGATGAATGCCCCGCAGGCAGGCGCCTGACTTTTTCGCGGGCAAAAGAAAACCCCGCCGAAGCGGGGCTTTGCAGACTGTTTCCCTGACATCCATTTCACTCCGCCATCCTGGCAGAATCCTACGTGTCCGTGTTGTTGCTTTGCGCTTCCTGCGCGACGTCCATGTGAAGTAGATTATCCGTGGATCCAATATGGCGATAGAGGACGATTAGCAGCACGTCATGTAAGAGAATGCTTACATGCGCGCCTCACCCCCTAGAACAGCGCTTCATCCATCAGGAACAGCGATTCGCTACCGGCTTTTACCGACGCACTCAACGAGTGAATGCGTGGCAACAGGCGCGCAAAGTAGAAGCGCGCGGTGCCCAGCTTGCTGGCATAGAAATCCTCTTCGGCCTCTTTGCCCAATGCGGCCTTGGCCATGCGCGCCCACATATAGGCGTACGCCATGTAACCGAACGCATGCAGGTATTCCACCGAGGCTGCGCCGATTTCATTCGGGTTGGTCTTGGCACGGTCCAGCACCCAGGCGGTCAGTTCATCCAGGTTATCCACCGCCGCGCCGAGCGGCCGGGTGAACTCGCCCAATGCCTCGCCCGCAGTGGCGATGAACTGACGGATCTCATCGGCGAACAAGGTGTAGAACGCGCCACCGCTGCCGACAATCTTGCGCCCCATCAAATCCAGCGCCTGGATACCATTGGTGCCTTCGTAGATCTGGGTGATGCGCACATCACGCACCAACTGTTCCTGGCCCCACTCGCGAATGTAGCCGTGGCCACCAAATACTTGCTGGCCGAGCACGGTGGTTTCCAGGCCCAGGTCCGTGAGGAATGCCTTGGCGACCGGCGTCAGCAACGCCACCAGGTTGTCGGCGCGCTCGCGGGCGGCGGCGTCTTCGCTGAACTTGGCGATGTCCAGTTGCGTCGCGACGTAGGTGGAGAACGCACGGCCGCCTTCGTTCGCCGCCTTCATGGTCAACAACATGCGGCGCACGTCCGGGTGCACGATGATCGGGTCGGCGGGTTTTTCCGGGGCCTTGGCGCCCAATGGAGAGCGGCTCTGCAGCCGGTCGCGCGCATATTCAATCGCGTTCTGGTAGGAGCGCTCGCCGGATGCCAGGCCCTGGATGCCCACCCCCAGACGCTCGTAGTTCATCATGGTGAACATCGCCGCCAAGCCACGGTTAGGCTCACCGACCAGGTAACCCACCGCTTCGTCGAAGTTCATCACGCACGTCGCGGAGGCCTGGATGCCCATCTTGTGTTCGATCGAGCCGCAGTTCACCGGGTTGCGTGCGCCGAGGCTGCCGTCGGCGTTCACCATGAACTTGGGCACCAGGAACAGGGAGATGCCTTTGGGGCCCGCCGGTGCATCCGGCAGTTTGGCCAGCACCAGGTGGATGATGTTTTCGGTCAGGTCGTGTTCACCGCCGGTAATGAAAATCTTGGTGCCGCTGACTTTGTAGGAACCGTCTGCTTGGGGCTCGGCCTTGGTGCGAATCATGCCCAGGTCGGTGCCGGCATGGGCTTCGGTCAGGCACATGGAACCGGCCCACTCGCCGGAATACATCTTCGGCAGATAGATGGCCTTAAGTTCCTCGCTGGCGTGGGTATTGATCGACACGCAAGCGCCCGAGGTCAACATCGGGTACAGGCCGAAAGCCAGGCTGGACGAGTTGATCATCTCTTCGACCTGTGCCGACACCGCCTTGGGCATGCCCATGCCGCCGTATACCGGGTCGCCACCCACACCGACCCAGCCGCCTTCGGCGTAAGTCGCGTAGGCCTGGGGGAAACCGTCCGGCGTAGTGACCGCACCGTCCGTCCAATGGCAGCCTTGCTCATCGCCGCCACGGCTTAACGGCGCGATGGATTTGGCGGTGACCTTGCCGGCTTCTTCGAGGATCGCTTCAACGGTTTCGGCGTCAACCGTGTCGGCCAGGGCAGGCAATTGGGCCCACGTCGTGGCGACTTCAAAAACTTCGTTGAGGACGAAGCGCATATCACGCAACGGCGCTTTGTAATCAGCCATGGCAAACCTCGTGAGAAGGTGAAAAGTGATTCGATAGGATCGGTTTTACAGACTCCGAGTGTACCCGAACAACTTTTCAGACACATAGGGTCCGTTCGTGACCATTAAGTATTTATAAGTCACACCAAACCTCTCCCGTCTATAGGGCAAATGCCTGCGCCGGTAAGCTCATCAGGCATTCGCTGCCCGCCTCCACGGCGGCCCGGTGCATGGCGGTGCGCGGCAACAGGCGCTTGAAATAAAAGTCGCAGGTCGCAGTTTTGCCCTGGGCAAACCCGGGCTCATCGTGCGCCTGCGCCGCGATCGCCATGCGCAACCACAGGTAGGCGAGGATGATGTAACCGCTGTACATCAGGTAATCCATGGCCGCCGCGCCTACTTCGTCAGGATTTTTCATCGCTGCCGTGCCGACCTTCAGGGTCAGCTCACCCCATTGCTGGTTCAACTGGTTGAGCTGTTCTACAGCGGCCTTGAGTTGCGCGTGCTCGGCATTGGCGACGCAGAACTTATGCACAATTCTGGTAAAGCCGCGCAGCAACTTGCCCTGGCTGCCCAGCACCTTGCGCCCCAGCAGGTCGAGGGCCTGGATACCGTTGGTGCCTTCATAGATCGGCGCAATCCGGGCATCCCGGGCCAATTGCTCCATGCCCCACTCGCGAATGTAGCCATGCCCGCCGAATACCTGCATACCGTGGTTGGTCACCTCCAGCCCGGTTTCGGTCATGAAGGCTTTGCAGATCGGCGTGAGGAAGGCCAACAGGTCCTCGGCCTCCTGGCGCTGGCCCGCATCGTCACTCAGGTGCGCCGTGTCGAGCAACTGGGCGGTGAAGTAGGTCAGCGCGCGATTACCTTCGTTGAAGGCTTTCATGGTCAGCAGCATGCGGCGTACGTCGGCATGCACGATGATCGGGTCGGCGGCTTTCTCCGGGGCCTTGGTGCCGGTCAACGAGCGCATTTGCAGGCGGTCGTTGGCGTATTTGATCGCGCCCTGGAAGCTCGCCTCGCCGTTGCACAAACCCTGCATCCCGGTGCCCAGGCGCGCGTGGTTCATCATGGTGAACATGCAGTTGAGGCCTTTGTTCGCCTCACCAATCAGGAAGCCCTTGGCGCCGTCGAAGTTCAGCACGCAGGTGGCCGAGGCCTTGATGCCCATCTTGTGCTCGATGGAGCCGCAGTGCACCGTGTTGCGTTCACCGGAATCGGCATGGAACTTGGGCACGATAAACAACGAGATGCCTTTGGTGCCCGCCGGCGCATCCGGCAGTTTGGCCAGCACAAGATGGATGATGTTGGCACTCATGTCGTGCTCGCCGGCCGAGATGAAGATCTTGCTGCCGGTGACCGCGTAACTGCCGTCGGCCTGAGGTACGGCGCGGGTCTTGATCAAGCCCAGGTCGGTGCCGCAATGGGCTTCGGTCAGGCACATGGTGCCGGTCCATTCGCCAGCGGTGAGCATGTGCAGGTAAGTGGCTTTCTGTTCGTCGGTGCCATGGGCGTGGATCGCCGACATTGCACCGTGGGTCAGGCCTGGGTACATGCCCCAGGAGGTGTTGCTGGAGCCGATCATCTCGCTCAGCACCAGCCCCAGTGACTGCGGCAAGCCTTGGCCACCGTAGGCCGGGTCTGCCGCCAGGCCATGCCAGCCGCCTTCCACGTACTGGGCGAAGGCTTCCTTGAAGCCCTTGGGCGTGGTCACCACACCCTGATCGAAATGACAGCCCTCTTCATCGCCGCTGCGATTGAGCGGCGCGAGTACGTTCTCGCAAAACTTCGCGCCCTCCTCGAGAATTGCATTGACCATGTCGGGGCTGGCGTCCGTCGCGCCCAGGGCCGCGTAATGGCCGTGGAAGTCGAACACGTTGTCGATCAGAAAGCGCATGTCGCGCAGGGGAGCTTTGTATTCAGGCATGGCAATGTCTCCGGCGGCAGATAGTTCAACCTACTGCCGGCCAATGCCCCGGACAATCACTGTAGCGCTGCTGAATACAGCACCATTACTCAACCGGCAGCACGCTCCATACGCACCGCACCGCGACGGTTCTGCCCGGCCGCAATCACGCAGTTGCGCCCGGCGCCCTTGGCGGCATACAGCGCCTGGTCGGCGCACTTGAGCACTTCTTCAGGGCTGCGCTGCTCGGCCTGGCGCTCGGCCACGCCGATGCTGACGGTCACCGACACACTCGAGGCACCGCTGCCGGCCCGACGCTGGCGGCCTTGATGGTCGTCAGGGGGGCGGTCCGGGTTGCGCAATTTGATCGCATAGTTGGCGATGATCTCTCGGATCTCCTCCAGGTGCGGCAGGCATTCATCCAGGTTCTTGCCGGCGAACACCACGGCAAACTCTTCCCCGCCGTAACGATAGGCACGCCCGCCACCGTTGACCTTGGACAGCTTGCTCGCCACCAGGCGCAACACCTGGTCACCCACGTCATGGCCATGGGTGTCGTTGAACCGCTTGAAGTGGTCGACGTCGCCCATCGCCAGCACGTAGTTGCGGCCCAGCCGCTGCATGCGCTCGTTAAGGGCGCGGCGCCCCGGCAAGCCGGTCAGCTCATCGCGAAACGCCATTTGATACGCCTCGTGCGCCACACCGGCAGCGATCATCAGCATGACCTGGCTGCACATGATGTTGAGGGTAAACGGCAGGATGAACGTTTGCGGCAGCATCCAGAACATCCCCAGCAACCCCACCAGCTGCGCGGCATGCAGCGGGCGCGGCTGATACCAGTACTGGGCGGCCAGGGTGAGAAAGCCGATCAGAAACATCGGGTATGACAGCTGGATCAGGCTCATCCAGGCGCCATGCAGCACCGGCCAGCGAATCTCGGCCAACCAGTCCAGCACGCCCTGGGGATAACTTTGCTCCAGCGCCAGCGCCACACTGCCGACGGCCAGCAACACCGCGCAGCGTGCGACGAAGTCGCGGAACAGGTGGGTCTTTTCCTGCCACAGCGCATACACGCTGAACAGCAAGGGCAGCAGCAGGCAGCACAGGTGAAACACCACGGCGGCGTCTTCGCGCACGCGGCCATTGTCGCGGTAGAAGTCGGTCTGGGTGTCGAGCAGGAAATAAGCGACATACACCGTGATCATCAGGAACAGCTCACGCTGGCGCCGATACACCGCGCAGTACGCACCGCCGAGCAACAGCACCAAGGTTGGCAGCACGTTGAACAGCGAGGTGAAGAAGACGTTGAGGTCTTTGAGATAAGCAGCCGAGAGCCCGGCCAGCAACAGCAGCAACGAGGGCAGGAAATGGCTGAACCGTAGGGCAGACACGCGTGACAAGGGTAAAACTCCGACCCGCAAAAAGTGATGGCATAGTGCCTCTGCGGGACTAGTTAAACACAACTCGTCCGGCATGTATCACATTGCCATCACTGTAACGGCACGGGTTGATAATCCCTTAGCTTCGGAGCGCATTTTTATAGGCGACAGTGACCAAATGTGGGAGGGGGCTTGCTCCCTCCCACAGGGGATCGCATTACACTCTCAGGCCTGCGGCGTTACAACCAGCGAAAAAAAACCGCCACCCCTAAGGGCGGCGGTTTCGGAAGATCCGGTACAGCTTAGTAAGCCAGGCCGAAGTCTTCTTCTTTCATGTCCATCAGGTTGCTCGCGCCCGACAGCATGGTTGCCACGTGGGTGCGGGTGCGCGGCAGGATGCGCTGGAAGTAGAAGCGCGCGGTCTGCAGCTTGGCGGTGTAGAACGCCTCTTCGGTGGTGCCGGCGGCCAGTTTTTCAGCGGCCAGGCGGGCCATGTCGGCCCAGAAGTAAGCCAGGCACGCGTAACCGGAGTACATCAGGTAGTCCACCGAGGCGGCACCGACTTCTTCACGGTCTTTCATCGCGGCCATGCCGACCTTCATGGTCAACTCGCCCCACTCTTTGTTCAGCGCCGCCAGCGGAGTCACGAACTCCTGGACCGCGTCATTGCCTTCGTTGGCTTGGCAGAACTTGTGGACGATCTTGGTGAAGCCCTTCAGCGCTTCGCCCTGGGTCATCAGCACTTTACGACCGAGCAGGTCCAGCGCCTGAATGCCGGTGGTGCCTTCGTACAGCATCGAAATACGGCTGTCGCGAACATTCTGCTCCATGCCCCACTCAGCGATGAACCCGTGGCCGCCGTAGATCTGCACGCCGTGGTTGGCGGACTCGAAACCGACTTCGGTCATGAACGCCTTGGCGATCGGGGTCATGAAGGCCAGCAGGCCATCGGCCTGTTTCTTGGCGTCGTCATCGGTGCCGTACTTGACGATGTCCACTTGCTTGGCGGTGAAGTACACCATCGCACGGTTGCCTTCGGCGAAGGCTTTCATGGTCAGCAGCATGCGGCGCACGTCGGGGTGCACGATGATCGGGTCGGCGGCTTTTTCCGGCGCTTTCGGACCGGTCAGGGAGCGCATCTGCAAGCGATCACGCGCATATTTGAGGCCGCCCTGAAAGCCGATTTCGGCGTGGGCCAGGCCTTGCAGCGCAGTCCCCAGACGCGCGGTGTTCATAAAGGTGAACATGCAGTTCAGGCCTTTGTTCGCCGGGCCGATCAGGTAACCGGTAGCCGCGTCGAAGTTCATCACGCAGGTGGCGTTGCCGTGGATCCCCATCTTGTGCTCCAGGGAGCCACAGGTCACCGCGTTGCGCTCGCCCACCGAACCATCGGCGTTGGGCAGGAACTTGGGCACGATGAACAACGAGATACCTTTGGTGCCAGCCGGTGCATCCGGCAGGCGCGCCAGGACGATGTGGACGATGTTGTCGGCCATGTCGTGTTCACCGGCCGAGATGAAGATCTTGGTGCCGGAGACTTTGTAGGAACCGTCAGCCTGGGGTTCGGCCTTGGTGCGCAGCATGCCCAGGTCGGTGCCGCAGTGCGGCTCGGTCAGGCACATGGTGCCGGTCCACTCGCCCGAGACCAGTTTGGTCAGGTAGGCGTCTTGCTGCTCGGGCGTGCCGTGCTCGGAAATGGTGTTCATCGCGCCATGGGACAGGCCTGGGTACATGCCCCACGACCAGTTGGCTTCGCCGACCATTTCACTCACCGCCAGGCCCAGGGACTCCGGCAGGCCTTGGCCGCCGTGCGCCACGTCGTGAGCCAGGCTTGGCCAGCCGCCTTCTACGAACTGTTTGTAGGCTTCTTTGAAACCTGCTGGGGTTTTAACGCCTGACTCGCTCCAGGTGCACCCTTCGATGTCACCCACGCGGTTCAACGGTGCCAGCACTTGCTCACAGAACTTGGCGCCTTCTTCCAGAATGGCGTCGACCATGTCCGGGGTAGCGTCCTGGCAAGCCGGCAGGCTCTGATAGTGCGCTTCATAGCCGAGCAGTTCGTCACGCACGAAGCGAATATCACGCAAGGGGGCCTTGTAGTCAGGCATAGCGATAAACCTCTGCTGATGTATCTGGGATGAACAACCGCGTGGATGTGTGATGGCGGTCAAACAGGTGTTTGAAACATACGTTTACGACCTGGGGTTGTCAAGCGTCGGCCCGATGCCGTTTGTCTTGATGCGGGTCAATGGCGCGCACGGCGAAGCCTGTGGCGTGATGCCACAGCTCAAGAAGTATAGGATTTCGGCGGAAGGGCACGGAACACATATGGGAGGGGGCTTGCTCCCGATATAGGTAATCCGTTCTTTCCTTATCCATACTGAACCACTGAAATATCAGTAATCGACGAGGAAGGAACATGCACCTACGGGCTACGAATCTGCTCCCGTATCACTCGATGATCATGCCATCACATTCGAGCCCATAGGTGCGCTTGCGGCCATAACGAACACTCAGGGGATGCTCCCATAGCTCTCTATATCGCCTTCGCTGGACGCAAGCTTGCATGTCCCCAAGTGCAACTTTAGCGCGAGTGGAGGTCTGTGGTGAAAACACTCTTGCATGAAAAATTCAGTGCTTATATCTCGATGGACTGGGCCGATAACAAGCACGATGTGAGGTTGCAGGCCGCTGACGGCGGCCAGTGTGAACTCAGTGTCATCGATCACACTCCAGAAGCGATCGAACGCTGGGTGCTTGATCTACACAAACGTTTTCCGGGTTTTATCGCGGTGGCGGTAGAGTTAAGTAAAGGGCCGATAATTGCTGCTCTGTTGAAATATGATTTCGTGCGTATCTTCCCCATCAACCCGGCCACCGTCGCTCAATACCGCAAAACGTTCGTACGCAGTGGCGCGAAGGACGATCCAACCGATGCGCGATGGATTCTTGAGTTGCTGCTCAAGCATCCGGAGAAATTTCCTCAGCTTGAACAGCAGAGCCCCGCCATGTGCTCGCTGGCAAGTTTGACCGAACATCGCCGTAAGCTGGTTGAGGAACGGGTCAAAGTCAGTAATCGCCTGGTCAGTTCCCTCAAAGAATATTATCCGCTGGCTCTTGAACTGTTCCAAGACCATGGGACAGCGGTGTTTTGTGATTTCCTGATGCGCTGGCCAACCTTTGAAAAGATCAAACGCGTGCAGCCTGAAAGGCTTCAGAAATTTTTCAACGAACATAACCTCCGTAAACCGCAGCGTAATCAAGCGCGTATAGAGCAGATATCCAGGGCCATACCTTTGACGCAAGACCGGGGCATTATCGAGCCGATGTCGTTGTACGCCGCCGTTCTGGCAGAGCAATTGAAGGCGATATTGAAAGCAATCAAACGCTTCGATACACAGATTGAAAGCGTTGCAGCAACGCTGGCTGACTACTCCATTTTCCGAAGCCTGCCAGGGGCTGGACCGCAGCTGGCACCACGCTTGATGAGCGCTTTGGGTGAACGACGTGATCGCTTTGAAAACGCCAGCGCCGTTCAGAAATACGCCGGTGTAGCGCCCGTAATGGAGCGCAGCGGCAAAACGAAGATTGTTCACTGGCGTTATCAGTGCTCAACGATTATCCGCCAAACGTTTGTTGAATGGGCAGCGCAAAGCATAAACAAATCAGTTTGGGCCAAGGCTTATTACGATAAGCAGCGGGCTAAAGGGTGCTCATATCAAGCGGCGCTCAGAGCGTTGGCGTTCAAATGGATCAGGATTGTGTACAGGTGCTGGAAAACCAGCACCCCATACGATGAAGCCGCTCATATACAGAACTTGAAACGGCGCGGCTCCTCTCTAGCTGGTGCGTTTGACCAGGCTAAAGCGGTTTGACGGACGGACTCAGGGCGTGGTGGCAGTGCATCAGTCAAATGGCTATCGACTGACAGACCGCTATCTGGAGCAAGCCCCCTCCCACATTTTGAATTGCATAAGGCAGAAAGATCAGGCGTAGGTATCGATCAACGTACCGAGCATTTCGTCCGAAGCCTTGGCGACTTTCGCCCCCAGCTCCACTTGAAACTTGCCCTGGGCCATTTCGACCATATTGCTCGCCGAATTGGATGCCTGGGCGCGGTCGTTGGCTTGCAGACGGTCGCTTTGCGCGGCCGATGGCTGGGTGGTCGCGGCGCTGGCAATGTTGCCGGCGGCCTGGTCGACACGGCTCTGCCCGGCCTGAATGGTGCTCAGGCCCGAATAAAACGCGCTGCTTCCAGAGATTTCCATGGCGCAAGCCTGCCTTTAGAGAATCGTGATAGCCAATTGAACCAGACATCCTGGCAAAAGGCCCGCTAAAAACACTAATGGCATATTGCCTTAGCGATAGCCAAAATCAGTCAAGCAGGTCCATTTCCAGGTAGGCGGCCACCGCGGCTGCCCCGGCGTGCTTGAGTTTGGGCACTCGCCCCAGGCAAGGCGCCGGCAAACGCTCGGCCAAGGTGGCGAGGTTCTCTTCCAGACGAGAGGTCTTCGGATCGATGATATTGGCCACCCAACCGGCCAGCGACAGACCGTCTCGTGCGATCGCTTCGGCCGTGAGCAACGCGTGGCTGATACACCCCAGCCGCACCCCCACCACCAGAATCACCGGCAGCTTGAGTGCAATGGCCAGGTCCGACAGATTGGCTTGGTCGGCCAGGGGCACACGCCAACCGCCCGCGCCTTCGATCAACGTGAAGTCCGCTTGGTGCGCCAGGATCCGTTGCATCGGCTTGAGCAGCGACTGCACCGTGAGCGCGACACCTGCCTCACGGGCGGCCAGATGCGGTGCAATCGCCGGTTCGAACGCTACCGGGTTGACCTCGGCATACGTCAAGGGCAACGAACATTCGGCGAGCAGCGCCAGGGCATCGGCATTGCGCAACCCCTTGGGCGTTACCTGGCAGCCCGAGGCCACGGGCTTTCCCGCCGCCGTGCTTTTGCCGGCTTGGCGCGCGGCATGCAGCAGGCCGGCGGCGATGGTGGTCTTGCCCACATCGGTGTCGGTACCGGTGATGAAATAAGCAGCGCTCATAGCGGTTTCTCCAGTACGGCATACACCACTTGGTAGGTGGCGGGCAGGCCCTGGGCCTGACGGAACTGCTCGTAAGCCTGCATCAACGCCGCGATCCGCGCGCGGCCGGTCAAGCCTCCCGGGCGCCCTGGGTTAAGGTTATGCGCGCCCAAGGCTTTCAATTCGTGGGTCAGGCTGCGCACGTCCGGGTAATGCAGTACGTGGGCACGTTGCTCCAGGCTCGCCACCCGAAACCCACTGGCGGCGCACAGCCGTTGATACGCCTCGAAGGTGCGGAAGCGGTTGACGTGAACCAGGCCATCCGCCGCACGCCAGCTTTCGCGCAGCTCATCCAGCGTGCCCACGCACAGGCTGGCAAAGGCCAGCATGCCGCCCGGTTGCAGCACGCGAAACGCTTCACTGAGGACCGCATCGAAGTTCGCACACCATTGCACCGCCAGGCTGGAAAAGATCAGTTCGAAGCTGTCAGCCTTCAGCGGCAGGCGTTCCGCATCCCCCGCAACGAAGTGCTGCGCGCCGCCCAAAGGCCGCGCATGGTTGAGCATGCCCTCGGCAATATCCAGCGCCGTGCCGTGACTGGCCGGCAGGCGCTCAGCCAGTGCACGGCTGAAATAGCCCGTGCCGCATCCCAGGTCGAGCCAGCGCTGTGGCGCAAGGCCCATCGGCAGCCGAGCGAGCAGTGCGTGCCCGACTGACCGCTGCAACTCGGCCACGCTGTCGTAACTGGCGGCGGCCCGGGAGAACGAAGCGGCCACCTGGCGCTTGTCCGGCAAGGCGCCCGGCAGAGGAGGATGGGATAGATCAGTCATCAGCATACTCATGCAAAAAAGCCTGGATGGCCCCCGCCACACCGTGAGGGTCTTCCAGAAGAAAGGCGTGACCGGCCTGTTCAATCAGGCCGATTTCCACATCGGGCAGCAGCGCCAGCAGGTCACTGGCGGCTTCGGCGGGCACCAGCCCGTCCTGACCGGCAAACAGGTGCAGCTGTGGCCCGCGAAAGGCCTGCAAGGCGGCGCGGGTGTCCAGTTGGGCGAGCAACTCCAGGCCGGGCATCAACACGCTGGGCGCCGTGTTCGGCGCCCCGCTGACCAGCAGCCGCGACAGCCCGCGTGGGTCGGCGGCGCCCTTGGCGCACAACAGGCCAAAGCGCTTGAGGGTGACCTGGGAATCCGCGTGGCAGCCGGCGAGGAACGCGTCGAATGTTTCGGCGGGCATGGCATGGGGCCAATCAGCGTGGGCGACAAAACACGGATTGCTCGCCAGGGTGAGCAAACCGCAGCAACGCTCGCCGCGTCGCGCCGCCAGCTCTGCAGCGAGCATGCCGCCGAGGGACCAGCCGCCGAGCCAGACATTGTCCGGCAGCGTGGCATCCAGTTCGTCGAGCCATTCGGCCAGTTCGCTGCCATCCAGTGCCGGCAAGGGCTCGACCTGCACCTGCAGGTGTTCATTCAAACCGTGCAACGCCGCAGCCAGCGGCTCCAGCGGCGACACCCCAAGGCCCCAGCCGGGCAGCAATACCAGTCGATCACGCATGCTCAGGCTCCATAGCGTTTAACAACCGGAAACACGCCTCCAGCGCGTTTAACAATAGCTGCACCTGCGCCGCGCTGTGGGCCGCCGTCAACGTCACGCGCAAACGGGCGCTGCCGGCGGGTACCGTGGGCGGACGGATCGCGGTCACCATCAATCCGCGCTCGCGCAGCATCTGCGACAGGCGCAGGGCACGCGCGCTGTCGCCAATCAGGATCGGCTGGATCGGCGTAAAGCTGTCCATCAGCGCCAGGCCGATCTGTTCGGCACCCTGGCGAAACTGGCGGATCAACGCGTTGAGATGCTCGCGGCGCCAATGCTCGCTGCGCAGCAGCTCGAGGCTTTTCAGGGTGGCGCAGGCCAAAGCCGGTGGCTGGCTGGTGGTGTAGATGTAGGGGCGGGCGAATTGGATCAGGCTTTCGATCAGTTCTTCACTGCCCGCCACAAAGGCCCCGGCGGTGCCGAATGCTTTGCCCAGGGTACCGACCAGTACCGGCACGTCGTCCTGGCTCAAGCCGAAATGCTCGACGATCCCCGCGCCATTGGCCCCCAGCGGGCCAAAGCCATGGGCGTCATCTACCATCAACCAGGCACCTTTGGCCTTGGCTTCACGGGCCAGCGCCGGCAGATCGGCCAGGTCGCCATCCATGCTGAATACGCCATCGGTCACTACCAGAGTGTTACCGCAGGCTTTCTCCAGGCGCTTGGCCAGGCTGGCGGCGTCGTTATGCAGGTAGCGGTTGAAACGGGCCCCTGACAACAAGCCGGCATCCAGCAACGACGCATGGTTGAGACGGTCTTCCAGCACCGTATCGCCCTGCCCCACCAACGCCGTCACCGCGCCGAGGTTCGCCATGTAGCCGGTGGTAAACAGCAACGCACGCGGGCGCCCAGTCAGGTCGGCCAGTGCTTCTTCCAGCGCATGGTGCGGCGTGGCGTGGCCCACCACCAAGTGCGACGCACCGCCGCCCACGCCCCAACGGGACGCACCGGCGCGCCAGGCCTCGATCACCTGCGGATGGTTGGCCAGGCCCAGGTAGTCGTTATTGCAAAAGGCGAGCAGCGGCTTGCCGTCCACCACCACTTCCGGGCCCTGAGGGCTCTGCAGCAAGGGGCGTTGACGGTAAAGGTGTTCGGCACGGCGGGCAGCGAGGCGCGCGGCGAGATCGAAAGACATGCGGGTTCAACTCGGTCAAAACTGTGGGAGGGGGCTTGCTCCCGATGGGGGTGTGTCAGTCGGTACATAAGTTGACTGACCCTGCGCCATCGGGAGCAAGCCCCCTCCCACATTGGGATTTGGTTTCGGTCAAACAGCGGCGTTGTAGAATTGTTCGCTGCTCTTCTGCTCCACCAACGCCTGCTCAATGGCCGCCTGATGCACTTCATCGGCGTGCTCCTCGCGGGCTTCCGGCAAGATGCCCAGGCGCGAGAACAGTTGCATGTCCTTGTCCGCCTGCGGGTTGGCGGTGGTCAGCAGCTTGTCGCCGTAGAAAATCGAGTTGGCGCCAGCGAAAAACGCCAGGGCCTGCATCTGCTCGTTCATCGCCTCACGCCCAGCCGACAGGCGCACATGGGATTGCGGCATCAGGATGCGCGCCACCGCCAGCATGCGGATGAAGTCGAACGGGTCGATGTCGTCGGCATTTTCCAGCGGCGTACCGGCCACCTTGACCAGCATGTTGATCGGCACCGACTCCGGATGCTCCGGCAGGTTGGCCAGTTGGATCAGCAGGTTGGCACGGTCATCCAGGGACTCGCCCATGCCGAGGATGCCGCCCGAGCAGATCTTCATCCCCGACTCACGCACGTAGGCCAGGGTTTGCAGGCGTTCGCCGTAGGTGCGCGTGGTGATGATCGACCCGTAGAATTCCGGCGAGGTATCCAGGTTGTGGTTGTAGTAATCAAGGCCAGCCTGAGCCAGCGCGGCGGTCTGGTCCTGGTCGAGACGGCCGAGGGTCATGCAGGTTTCCAGGCCCATGGCCTTCACGCCTTTGACCATCTCCAGCACGTAGGGCATGTCTTTAGCCGATGGATGTTTCCATGCGGCGCCCATGCAGAAACGCGTCGAGCCGATGGCCTTGGCGCGGGCGGCCTCTTCGAGGACCTTCTGCACTTCCATCAGTTTTTCTTTTTCCAGGCCGGTGTTGTAGTGACCCGACTGTGGACAATATTTGCAATCTTCCGGGCACGCGCCAGTTTTGATCGACAGCAGGGTGGATACCTGCACGCGGTTGGCGTCGAAATGCGCGCGGTGCACGGTCTGCGCCTGGAACAACAGGTCATTGAACGGCTGCACGAACAGTGCTTTGACTTCGGCCAAAGACCAATCGTGACGCAGGGTGGCAGAGGTGCTGGCGCTCATGGGTGATTCCTTGATTATGCTTAGGCTAACGCTGCGGGCAGGGCAATACCCACAGGTACGACACGGATGCTCGGCATATTTAAGGAAGATTCATGCACTGTCAACCAACCCACAAACACCAGGTTTACATCTGGTTAAAAAGCGTACAAACCTGTTTAATCTGCGATGAACGGGCTGATAGCGTCGATTGTGTATGCAACGCCTGCGAAACCGAGCTGCCATGGCTGATGGAGCAGTGCGAAGTGTGCGCCCTGCCCCTGCCGATGGACGGGTTGGTCTGCGGCCAATGCCAGCAACAACCGCCCGCGTATAAACAGGTGATCGCGCCCTGGACCTACAGTTTTCCGGTGGACAGCCTGATCAGCCGGTTCAAGCATCAGGCACGCTGGCCCTTGGGGCACTTGCTGGGGCGCCTGTTCGGAAGATTCCTGCACCACCGGTTCGAGAATGCCGAACTCAGCCGCCCCGATTGTCTGCTGTCGGTGCCGATGCCACCCAAACGTCTGCGCCAGCGCGGTTATAACCAGGCCGCGATGCTGGCGCGCTGGCTCAGCAGCGACCTGAACATCCCCTACGATGAACACCTGCTGTTACGTCCCCATGAAACCGTTGCGCAACAAGACCTCGACGCCAAGACGCGCAAGCGCAACCTGCGCAATGCCTTCGCCCTCGCACCCGGCGCCTGGGTGCAGGGACGTCACCTGGCGCTGGTCGACGATGTACTGACCACCGGCGCCACCGCCCATAGCCTGGCGCGGTTATTGATGCAGGCCGGTGCGCGCCAGGTCGATGTGTATTGCCTGGCCCGCACGCCAAAACCCGGCACGTGACTTGACTCCCGTGCCGCTGGGCGGCAACGTCCGCTCATTCCAGCCAAGCGTGTCCACATGCCCCTGACCTCCCCGCTCAGCCAGCACATCATCCGCCGCCCCCAGCGCATTGCCCTGCTGGGGCATATCGCCGAGCAGGGTTCCATCACCCGCGCCGCCAAAAGTGCCGGGTTGAGCTACAAAGCCGCCTGGGACGCCATTGATGAGCTGAACAACCTGGCGCAAAAGCCCCTGGTGGAGCGCAGCGTCGGCGGCAAAGGCGGTGGCGGCGCCAGGCTGACCGCCGAAGGTGAGCGCGTGCTGCGCCTCTATCAGCGCCTGCAAGTGCTGCAAGCCGAAGTGCTCGCTACGGACGAAGCAGCCCGCGATTTCAACCTGCTGGGCCGCCTGATGCTGCGCACCAGTGCGCGCAATCAACTGCACGGTCAGGTCAGCACCATTGAGCGCCATGGGCGTAATGATTGGGTCCGCCTGCAATTGGCCGGCGGCCTGCACCTGGATGCACAGATCACCCACGACAGCACGCAACGGCTGGAGCTGGAGGCTGGCGTGGAAGTGGTTGCCCTGATCAAGGCCGGATGGTTGGAATTGCTGGCCATCGGGCAAGCCGCAACACCTGGACACAATTGCATGAGCGGCGTGATCGAGGCGGTTCTCGACGCTGAAGACGGCCCCAGCGAAGTGCGCATCGGCCTGCCCAACGGTCAGGTGCTGTGTGCCCTGGCGCAGCCCGCCGCACTTACTGCGCTCAATGCCGCGCAAGGCCAGCCGATCCAGGTGCAGTTCGCCCCCGGCAATGTACTGCTCGGCACCCCGGTGTAGCGAGCACGCGCCATCAAACTGCAACAATTTCGTCACGCTCGCTCCTTAAGGTATCTGCAAAAACCGTAGGGAGCCTGACATGAACTTATTAGAAGAAAACCAAGCCACCGACCTTGAACAGATGGTCGGCCTCACCCGTCGCCGCTTCATCGGCGCCGGCGCCCTGTGCGGCGCTGCGATGTTCCTGGGCGGCAACCTGCTCAGCCGCAGCGCACTGGCCGTGAACGCCGCCTCTGCCAGCCCGTTGCTGGGATTTTCCAGCATCGGCGCCGCTACCAGCGACACCCTCACCCTGCCGCCCGGCTACAGCGCCTCGGTACTGATCAGTTGGGGCCAGCCCTTGAGCAAGCGCGCCCCAGCCTTCGACCCCAGCGGCAACGGCACCGCCGAGGCCCAGGAACAACAGTTCGGCGACAACAACGACGGCATGAGCCTGTTTCCCTTCCCCGGTGACGACCGCCGCGCACTGATGGCGATCAACAACGAATACACCAACTACCGCTACCTCTACGCCCATGGCGGCGCGCCGCAATCGGCCGAAGACGTGCGCAAGGCGTTGGCCAGCGAAGGCGTTTCGGTGATCGAAATACAGCGCAAGGGCGATACCTGGCAGTTCGTCCAGGATTCACGCTACAACCGGCGCATCCACGGCAACACGCCGATCCGCCTGAGCGGGCCTGCCGCCGGCCACGACTGGTTGAAAACCCGCGCCGACAAAACCGGCAAGAAAGCCCTCGGCACCTTCCAGAACTGCGCCAACGGCAAGACGCCGTGGGGCACTTACCTGACCTGTGAAGAGAACTTCACCGACTGCTTCGGCAGCAGCGACCCACAGCAAACCTTCGACGCCGGGCAAAAACGCTATGGCGTGATCGCCGCCAGCAAAGACATCCACTGGCACACCCACGACCCGCGCTTCGACATGGCCAAGAACCCCAACGAACTCAACCGCCATGGCTGGGTAGTGGAAATCGACCCGTTCGACCCGCAATCCACTCCGGTCAAGCGCACTGCCCTGGGCCGCTTCAAGCACGAAAACGCTGCCCTGGCAGAAACCCGCGATGGCCGCGCCGTGGTGTACATGGGCGATGACGAGCGCGGCGAGTTCATCTACAAGTTCGTCAGCCGCGATCGGATCGACCACAACAACCCGAAAGCCAACAAGGATCTGCTCGATCACGGGACCTTGTACGTGGCGATCTTCGACGCGGGCGATGGCGATGCCGATCACCCCAAGGGCAAAGGCCAATGGGTCGAACTTACCCACGGCAAAAACGGCATCGATGCCAGCAGCGGCTTTGCCAACCAGGCTGAAGTGCTGATTCATGCACGCCTGGCTGCCAGCGTGGTGAAAGCCACACGCATGGACCGCCCGGAATGGATCGTGGTCAGCCCCACCGATGGCCAGGTCTATTGCACCCTCACCAACAACGCCAAGCGCGGCGAAGACGGCCAGCCGGTGGGCGGGCCCAACCCGCGAGAAAAGAACGTGTATGGCCAGATCCTGCGCTGGAAAGCCGACGCCGATAACCACGGTGCCACGGACTTCACCTGGGACCTGTTCGTGGTCGCCGGCAACCCCGGCGTGCACGCGGGCTCGCCGAAGGGCGGCTCGTCCAACATCAACCCGCAAAATATGTTCAACAGCCCGGACGGCCTGGGTTTCGACAAGGCCGGCCGCCTGTGGATCCTCACCGACGGCGACTACAGCAACGCAGGCGACTTCGCCGGCATGGGCAATAACCAGATGCTCTGCGCAGACCCAACTACTGGAGAAATCCGCCGGTTCATGGTCGGGCCGGTGGCGTGTGAAGTGACCGGGATCAGCTTTTCGCCGGATCAGAAAACCCTGTTCGTGGGCATTCAGCATCCGGGTGAAACCGGGGGCTCGACCTGGCCGGAGCACCTGGCGAACGGCAAGCCGCGTTCGTCGGTGGTGGCGATTCGGCGGGATGATGGTGGGGTTGTTGGCGCCTGACAAACCGCTATCGGGGGCAAGCCCCCTCCCACATTTTGACCTGCGGATACATTCCGTGTGGGAGGGGGCTTGCCCCCGATGGCGATAGCACAGCCCCCACCTATCTCAAGCCCGGTGCGTTACCATACCCGGCCGGACGCGGCGCCCTGCTGCGCGCAGGAGTTCGCATGGCCCACCCGTTTGAAACACTCACTCCCGACCTGGTGCTCGACGCCGTCGAAAGCATCGGCTTTCTCAGCGACGCCCGTGTATTGGCGCTCAACAGCTACGAAAACCGCGTGTATCAGGTGGGCATCGAAGACTCCGAACCCCTGATCGCCAAGTTCTACCGGCCCCAACGCTGGACCAACGAAGCGATCCTGGAAGAGCACCGTTTCACCTTCGAGCTGGCTGACTGCGAAGTACCGGTGGTCGCTCCACTGATCCACAACGGCGAAAGCCTGTTCGAGCACCAGGGTTTTCGCTTTACTCTGTTTCCACGCCGTGGCGGCCGGGCGCCGGAGCCGGGCAACCTCGATCAGCTCTATCGCCTCGGGCAATTGCTTGGGCGTTTGCATGCCGTGGGTTCCACCCGCCCGTTCGAACACCGCGAAGCGCTCGGCGTGAAGAACTTTGGTCACGATTCCCTGACCACGTTGCTCGAAGGCAACTTCATTCCCAAGAGCCTGTTGCCGGCCTACGAGTCCGTGGCCCGCGACCTGCTCAAGCGTGTGGAAGAGGTGTACAAGGCCACCCCGCACAAGAACATCCGCATGCACGGCGACTGCCACCCCGGCAACATGATGTGCCGCGACGAGATGTTCCACATCGTCGACCTGGATGACTGCCGCATGGGCCCGGCGGTGCAGGACCTGTGGATGATGCTCGCCGGGGATCGCCAGGAATGCCTGGGCCAACTGTCGGAATTGATGGACGGTTACCAGGAATTCCACGACTTCGACCCACGGGAACTGGCCCTGATCGAACCCTTGCGCGCCCTGCGCCTGATGCACTACAGCGCCTGGCTGGCGCGACGTTGGGAAGACCCGGCATTTCCCCACAGCTTCCCGTGGTTTGGCAGCGAGCGCTATTGGGGCGACCAGGTGCTGGCGTTGCGTGAGCAACTGTCGGCGCTCAATGAAGAACCCCTCAAACTCTTCTGACCGCTGATCGTTCCCACGCTCCGCGTGGGAATGCATCGGGTGACGCTCTGCGTCACACAAAGAGCGGACGCAGAGCGTCCAAATCGGCATTCCCACGCAGAGCGTGGGAAGGATCGGAAAACCCAATTACAATCGCGCTTTGTTAGCTGCCTAAGCAAGGATTCTGCAATGCACGCCGCCAACCCTCGCAAGGGGTACATCCTGGGCCTGAGTGCCTATGTCATCTGGGGTCTGTTCCCGCTCTATTTCAAAGCCATTGCCAGTGTGCCCGCCGCCGAGATCATCGTGCATCGCGTGCTGTGGTCGGCGCTGTTCGGCGGTTTGCTGTTGATGGTGTGGAAACACCCAGGCTGGTTTCGCGAGCTGCGCGACAACCCCAAACGCCTGGCGATCCTCGCCCTCAGTGGCTCGCTGATCGCCGCCAACTGGTTGACCTACGTGTGGTCGGTCAACACCGGGCGCATGCTTGAGGCCAGTCTGGGTTACTACATCAACCCGCTGGTGAATGTGCTGCTCGGCATGCTCCTGCTCGGCGAACGCCTGCGTCGCCTGCAATGGGTGGCGGTGGGTTTGGCGGCGGTCGGTGTGGCGCAACAGGTGTGGCAGGTCGGCAGCTTGCCGTGGGTGTCATTGGTGTTGGCGCTGACGTTTGGCTTCTATGGCCTGATTCGCAAGCAGGCGCCGGTCAAAGCGCTGCCGGGGCTGGTG
This sequence comes from Pseudomonas sp. R4-34-07, assembly GCF_003852375.1. Classification (NCBI taxonomy): domain Bacteria; kingdom Pseudomonadati; phylum Pseudomonadota; class Gammaproteobacteria; order Pseudomonadales; family Pseudomonadaceae; genus Pseudomonas; species Pseudomonas sp. R4-34-07. The sequence goes on from NZ_CP027760.1 coordinate 5,397,695, forward strand.
GTGGAAACCTGGATGCTGGTACCGATTGCCATCGCGTGGTTGCTGTTCAACCCGACGGCGCACAGTGCACAACTGCCGTTCTGGAGCACCTCCGAGGCCTGGTGGCTGGTGGCGGCCGGGCCCGTCACGCTGGTCCCGCTGGTGTGTTTCAACGCCGCCGCACGGCATTTGCCCTACACCGCACTGGGCTTTCTACAGTACGTCGCGCCCACGCTGGTGCTGCTGGAAGCCGTGCTGCTGTTCGGCGAACATCTGGCGCCCAGTACATTGATCGCCTTCGCCTTTATCTGGGCCGGCCTGGTTATCTACAGCCTGGACGCCTGGCTGACCATGCGCAAACGCTGATCAAATAACGTACAACCTCCTGCAAGCCACATTTTTCGTGGCTTGCAGCGATTCACCCCAAGGTTATCCACAACCTGATCCCCGCCATTTGTGCACAAGCCGTTGAAACTGTTCGTTTTTTGCTCAGGTGGCGAAGATCCCCGGGCGGCGTGGCCTGGCGACGGGTCTCTACAGGTTATCCACAGGCCCATGCAAGATTTCCATGCATAACCTTGTGCGTGGTTATTCGTCGGCGCGCAGTTCCACCATCAGATCATCCGCCAGGGTTTCCAGGGAGGCCTGCAACGTCTCCAGGGATAACGTCGAGGGCACCTGCAGCAAGGCCTCGGCATTGAACAGCGGATCGCCGCTCATCGGGGCCGGGCGCACATCGGTGCTCAAGCGTTCCAGGTTGACGCCCTGCTGGCTCAACAGCGCAGTGATCTCACGCACGATGCCCGAGCGGTCATTGCCCACCAGGGTCATCACAATCGGTTTTGAAGCCGAGGCCTGCCCGGAACTGCCCTCACCCACCAGCACGCGAATGCCGTGTGTGGATAAATCCTCCAGCGCCCCCACCAATGCCTGACGACTCTCTGCGGGAACGCTGACACGCAGAATCCCGGCAAACTGCCCGGCCATGTGGGCCATGCGGCTTTCCAGCCAGTTGCCACCGTGGGCGGCGATGTTTTGCGCGATGCGCTCAACCAGGCCGGGTTTGTCGGCGGCGATAATTGTGAGTACAAGATGGTCCATGGCGAAGCCCTCTGGAATTCAATCTACAAGGTGGACCCGCGAGCCCTCGAAAACAAATCGTGTACCATTTTTATATTTATCTGGAACAATCCAATAGTTTTTTGAGAACATCCGGTTCTCCGCTGTGACCGTACGACCAAAGTGAGTCGCTAAACGACGTATTTAGTCTAATTTTCACAACCGCAAGTCATCATGTAGTATGCCCAACCGTGCACTACATAATGAAAATCTGAAAAAGCGCATAAGCTCCGCAGAGTGAGGCAAGCAATGACTGAACACGTTCAAGTCGGTGGCCTGCAGGTCGCCAAAGTCCTGTTCGACTTCGTGAACAACGAAGCCATTCCCGGTACCGGCATCACTGCCGACCAGTTCTGGGCCGGCGCCGACAAGGTCATCCACGACCTGGCCCCGAAGAACAAAGCCCTACTCGCCAAACGCGACGATTTCCAGGCGCGGATCGATACCTGGCACCAGACCCATGCCGGCCAGGCCCACGACCCGGTGGCCTACAAAGCCTTCCTGCAAGACATCGGATACCTGCTGCCAGAAGCCGCAGACTTCCAGGCCTCGACCCAAAACGTCGACGATGAAATCGCGCGCATGGCCGGCCCGCAGCTGGTGGTGCCGGTGATGAACGCCCGCTTCGCCCTCAACGCCTCGAATGCGCGCTGGGGTTCGCTGTATGACGCGCTATATGGCACCGATGCCATCAGCGAAGCCAACGGCGCGGAAAAGGGCAAGGGCTACAACAAAGTGCGCGGCGACAAGGTCATTGCCTTCGCCCGTGCGTTCCTCGACGAAGCCGCGCCGCTCAGTGCAGGCAGCCATGCCGAGTCCACCGGCTACAAGATCGTCGACGGCAAGCTGATCGTCAGCCTCAAGGGTGGCAGCAACAGCGGCCTGCGTGACGACGCGCAGTTGATCGGTTTCCAGGGCCCTGCGGCCGAGCCGATTGCGATTCTGCTCAAGCACAACGGCCTGCACTTCGAGATCCAGATCGACGCCAGCACCCCGGTCGGCCAGACCGACGCGGCCGGCGTCAAAGACGTGCTGATGGAAGCCGCGCTGACCACCATCATGGACTGCGAAGATTCCGTCGCCGCCGTGGATGCCGACGACAAAGTGGTGATCTACCGCAACTGGCTCGGCCTGATGAAGGGCGACCTGGCCGAAGAAGTGGCCAAGGGCGGCAAGACCTTCAACCGCACCATGAACCCTGACCGCGTCTACACCGGCGTGGATGGCAATGACGTGACCCTGCATGGCCGTTCGCTGCTGTTCGTGCGCAACGTTGGCCACTTGATGACCATCGACGCGATCCTCGATAAAGACGGCAACGAAGTGCCGGAAGGCATCCTCGACGGCCTGCTCACCAGCCTGGCGGCGATCCACAGCCTCAACGGCAACAGCACGCGCAAGAACAGCCGCACCGGTTCGGTGTACATCGTCAAACCGAAGATGCACGGCCCCGAAGAAGCGGCGTTCACCAATGAGTTGTTCGGCCGTATCGAAGACGTGCTGAACCTGCCGCGCAATACGCTCAAAGTCGGGATCATGGACGAGGAGCGGCGTACCACCGTCAACCTCAAGGCCTGCATCAAGGCGGCCAGCGAGCGCGTGGTGTTTATCAATACCGGCTTCCTCGACCGCACCGGCGATGAAATCCACACCTCCATGGAAGCCGGCGCGATGGTGCGCAAGGCCGCCATGAAGGCGGAAAAATGGATCGGCGCCTACGAAAACTGGAACGTCGATATCGGCTTGAGCACGGGCCTGCAAGGGCGTGCGCAAATCGGCAAAGGCATGTGGGCGATGCCCGACCTGATGGCCGCGATGCTCGAACAGAAAATCGCGCACCCACTGGCCGGCGCCAACACCGCGTGGGTGCCATCGCCCACTGCGGCTGCGCTGCATGCGCTGCACTATCACAAGGTTGACGTGTTCGCGCGCCAGGCCGAACTGGCCAAGCGCGAGCGCGCATCCGTGGACGATATCCTGACTATTCCTCTGGCCAGCAACACCGATTGGTCTGACGAAGAGATCCGCAACGAACTGGATAACAATGCCCAGGGCATCCTCGGCTACGTGGTGCGCTGGATCGACCAGGGCGTGGGTTGCTCGAAAGTGCCGGACATCAACGATGTCGGCCTGATGGAAGACCGCGCCACCCTGCGTATCTCAAGCCAGCACATCGCCAACTGGTTGCGCCACGGCATCGTCAACGAAGCCCAAGTGATGGAAAGCCTCAAGCGCATGGCGCCAGTGGTGGACCGTCAGAATGCCGGGGATGCGTTGTACCGCCCGCTGGCGCCGGATTTCGACAGCAACATCGCGTTCCAGGCAGCGGTGGAGCTGGTGATTGAAGGGACCAAGCAACCGAACGGGTATACCGAGCCGGTGTTGCACCGCAGGCGTCGGGAGTTCAAGGCTAAAAACGGCCTGTAAATGAAAAAGCCCTGATCGAAAGATCGGGGCTTTTTTTCGGGTGTTGGGGTGATTGAACTGGCCTCATCGGGAGCAAGCCCCCTCCCACATTTTGAATTGTGAATACTTTCAGAAGGTGGGAGGGGGCTTGCTCCCGATGGGGCCATCACCTTCATCACAAAACTCAGGAAACCATCCCCAACTCCTGCTTCACCAACTTCGCCAACTTCGCGCTATCAATCGGCTTGAGCAAAAAATCCACCACGCTCAAGTGCATGGCATCGATTACATCCGGCGCCTCGGCATCCCCAGACATGATGATGATCGGCAACGCCGCGCGGGTCGACTCGCGCACTTTTCGGATCAATTCCAAACCGTTGCTCGGTGCCATGCGCAGGTCGGTGATCAGCAAACCGATGGAGCTGGTGGAATTCAACAATTCCCATGCTTCCTCACCACCGTCAGCCGTCATGCAGCGAATGCCGTTCAGCCCGAGGATTTCCGCCAGCAATTCACGCGCATCCTTGTCGTCGTCCACGATCAATACACGTTGGGGCGGTAAATCGGGCTCCAGCATCACGGCGCTCAGCGCCTCGCGCTCGGCATCACTCAAAATATCGTGGTCGGACATACAGTTCTCAGCAGTTTTCATCAATCTCGCAGCACACTCGTCAGACATCTGCGGGAGGGCGAACAATGTGCACTTCGTCGGAAAGTTTGCCTAGTGGGTGTTCTACGGGTTTTGGACGATAGTCATGTAAGGTTTTTCCTTAGTTTTGCGTGGGTTTCACCAACCTAGACTTACGTCCAATGGGCACCCGCCGTGCGGCAGTCGACCATGCAGCACGATAACGACAAAAAAACTGCGGTCACTGTTATGAGTAAAGCTGATGCTTTCACGCAGGCGGGTAAAACCGCCGTGTTGCAGAACATCCATGGCACTTTGCAATTCCTGCAACGCTTCCCTCCATTCAATCAGATGGAGCAGGCGCACCTGGCGTTTCTGGTGGAACAGTGCCAACTGCGCTTCTATGGCCCCGGCGACAGCATCCTCAAACCGTCGGGCGGGCCGGTCGAGCATTTTTATATCGTCAAGCAGGGCCGCGTGGTCGGCGAGCGCCCGGACTCGGCAGATACCACGTTCGAAATCACCACCGGCGAGTGCTTCCCCCTCGCCGCTTTGCTCGGCGAACGCGCCACCCGCACCGAGCACAAAGCCGCCGAGGACACCTTCTGCCTGCAGCTGAACAAGATGGCGTTCATCAAGCTGTTCGCCCTGTCCAGCCCGTTTCGGGATTTCGCCTTGCGCGGTGTCAGCAGCCTGCTCGACCAGGTCAACCAGCAGGTGCAGCAAAAAGCCGTGGAAACCCTCGGCACTCAATACTCCTTGAACACGCGCCTGGGTGAACTGGCCATGCGCCATCCCGTCACCTGCAGCCCGGACACCGCGCTGCGCGAAGCGGTGAGGCTGATGCACGAGCAGCAGGTCGGCAGCATTGTGATTGTCGATGAGCACAAGGCGCCGCTGGGCATCTTCACCTTGCGTGACCTGCGTCAAGTGGTGGCCGACGGTACCGGTGATTTCAGTCAAGGCATTGCCGGCCATATGACTCAGGCGCCGTTTTTCTTGTCCCCGGACCACAGCGCGTTCGATGCGGCGATCGCCATGACCGAGCGGCATATCGCCCATGTATGCCTGGTGCAGGACCGGCGCCTGTGTGGCGTGGTATCGGAGCGCGATCTGTTTTCCCTGCAGCGCGTCGACCTGGTGCACCTGGCGCGGACCATCCGCAACGCGTCCCGGGTGGAACAGCTGGTGGCGATCCGCGGCGAAATCGGCCAACTGGTCGAGCGCATGCTGGCCCACGGCGCTTCGTCGACCCAGATCACTCACATCATTACCTTGCTGAACGATCACACCGTGTGCCGGGTCATCGAGCTGACCCTGGCGGAAAGAGGCGACCCCGGCGTGCCCTTCAGTTGGCTGTGTTTTGGCAGCGAAGGCCGCCGCGAACAGACGCTGTACACCGACCAGGACAACGGCATCCTGTTCGAGGCCAAAGACGCCGTGGAGGCCGCCGACATTCGCGAGCGCCTGCTGCCCCTGGCGCAGCAGATCAACCAGAGCCTGGCGCTGTGCGGCTTCAGCCTGTGCAAGGGCAATATCATGGCCGGCAACCCGGAGCTGTGCCTGTCGCGGGCCGAGTGGGCGCGGCGGTTTGGCGCCTTCATCCGCGAGGCGACGCCGGAGAATCTGCTGGGGTCGAGCATCTATTTCGACTTGCGGGTGGTGTGGGGCGACGAGCAGGGCTGCGAGCAACTGCGCCAGGGCATTCTGGATCAGGTGGCGGACAATCGACTGTTCCAGCGCATGCTGGCCGAGAATGCCTTACGCCAACGCCCACCCGTCGGGCGCTTTCGCGAGTTCGTGCTGACGCGCAAAAGCGGTGAAAAGGCCACCCTTGATCTCAAGGTGCAGGGCCTCACGCCGTTTGTGGACGGTGCGCGCCTGCTGGCCCTGGCGCACGGTGTGCATGCCAACAACACCCTGGAGCGGCTGCGCCAGTTGGTCGCCAAGGGCGTGATCGAGCCGCTGGACGGCGCCGCGTATGAAGAGGCCTATCACTTCATCCAACAAACCCGCATGCAGCAGCACCAGGTGCAGACGCGGGAAAACCAGCCGTATTCCAACCGCGTCGATCCGGACAGCCTCAACCATCTGGACCGCCGCATCCTGCGCGAATCCCTGCGTCAGGCCCAGCGCCTGCAAAGCAGCCTGACCTTGCGCTATCAACTGTGAGCCTGTTCAGTTGGCTGCGCGCGAAAAAACCCAGGCTCGACGCGGCGCAGCAGCAGCGCCTGGCCGAGTTGCGCGGGCCCTCGGCGCTGGGCCATGGCACATTGCGCAGCCAGCGCTGGGTGGTGGTCGACCTGGAAACCAGCGGCCTGAACCTCAACCGTGACCAGGTGCTGTCCATCGGCGCCGTGGTGATCGAGGACGGTGCGGTGGATTTCTCGCAGATGTTCGAACGCACCCTGCAACGCACCGCCACCAAACTCAGCCCCAGCGTGTTGATCCACGGCCTCGGCCCCAGCGCCATCGCGGCCGGCAGCGACCCGGTGGACGCGCTGCTGGACTTCATGGCGTTCGTGGGCGACAGCCCGCTGCTGGCCTTCCATGCGCCGTTCGATCAACACATGCTGGGCCGGGCGCTGATGGACAGCCTGAGTTATCGCCTGACCCACCCGTTTCTCGATGTGGCCGATATCGCCCCGCTGTTATGCCCTGAAGCGAACATCCGCGAGGCGGGGCTGGATGACTGGATCGGCCATTTCAAATTGCAGGTGGGCGAGCGCCATCACGCCAGCGCCGACGCATTGGCGACGGCGGAGCTGATGCTGATTCTGTTCAGCCGTGCGCGCCAGCAACACATCGACACGCCCCAGGCGCTGCAAGAGCGCTTGTCCCAGTGGAAGCGGCGTAAACAAGCTCCGTCTTTCTAGTGGACGCGGAGCGTCCGGGGCGGCATTCCCACGCCGTCGTTCCAGGGGACGCGGAGCGTCCGGGGCGGCATTCCCACGCAGAGCGTGGGAACGATCTCCCGACAGACGCCAATTGCGCCCATCCCACGCCTCTGACACAATCGCGAATAATTCTCGTTAGTTTAAACTTTTATTCGGTGATGCCTTGTCGTCGGTCCAGCCCCCACACAGTGAGCTTGTTGGCGCGTTGTATCGCGACCATCGTGGCTGGCTGCTGGCCTGGCTGCGGCGCAACGTAGCCTGCCCGAGCCGCGCCGAAGACCTCAGCCAGGACACCTTCATGCGCCTGCTGGGCCGAGACGGGCTGCGCGCACCCCGCGAGCCACGCGCCTTTCTGGTCGCGATTGCCAAGGGCTTGCTGTTCGACTACTTCCGCCGCGCTGCCCTGGAACAGGCCTACCTCACCGAACTGATGCTGATCCCGGAAAGCGAACACCCTTCGCCCGAAGAACAGCACCTGATCCTCGAAGACCTCAAAGCCATCGACCGCCTGCTCGGCACACTGTCGAGCAAAGCCCGCGCCGCGTTCCTCTATAACCGCCTCGACGGCATGGCCCATGCAGAAATCGCCCAGCGCCTGGGTGTGTCGGTGCCGCGTGTGCGCCAGTACCTGGCCCAGGGCATTCGCCAGTGCTACATCGCGCTGTATGGCGAGCCGACGTGACGCTGATCAGCTCCAAGCCAGTATCGGCCCGCGTGCTGGACGCCGCGATCGCCTGGCAACTGTCCCTCGGCGCAGGCGACGGCAGCGAGGTGGAACAGGAAGAATTCGCCAAATGGCTGGCCAGCGATGAAGAACACGCCCGCGCCTGGCGCCAGCTGGGCATGCTCGACCAGCGTTTCAGCGTAGCCTGCGGGCCCGCGCGGGCCGCGTTGTTGCAGTCGCGCGAAAGCGTTCGCCAGCGCATGCGCAAGCTAGGCCGTGGCCTGGCGAGTATTGCGCTGGTAGTGGGGCTGGCGTTGTTTGCCGGTGAGCGGTATGTGCCGATCCACTATTGGCTGGCCGATCAACGCACCGCCACCGGCGAACAGCGCACGCTCACGCTGGCGGACGGCAGCCGGATCACGCTCAATACCCATAGCGCAATTGATGTGCGTTTCGACGATAAACGCCGTTTGATTGTGTTGCAGGAAGGCGAAATTTTCGTCGAAACCGGCCACAACGATGCGCGTCCGTTCTCTGTCCAGACCCGCGACGGCAACCTGCGGGCGTTGGGGACGCGGTTCATCGTCAGGCGCGAAGATCACGCCACGCGCCTGAGCGTGCTGCAATCGGCAGTGGCCGCCCAGCCCCAGGCACTGCATCAGGAGCAGGTGTTCAAGCAAGGCCAGCAAGTGCTGATGCGCAGCGATGGCCTGGGCCCTTTGCTTGCCGTGCCCCCGGCCACCGACGCCTGGACCCGCGGCATGCTGGTCGTCGACAACGCCCGCCTGGGCGATGTGGTGGCGGAACTCGGCCGGTATCGCACCGGCCACCTGGGCGTGGATGACAACGTGGCCGACCTGCGCATCACCGGTAGCTTCCCACTGCACGACACCACCCTGGCGCTCAATGCGCTGTTGCCCACACTGCCGGTGCAGATCGAGCAGCACACGCCGTGGTGGGTGACCGTCACGGGTAAGCCTTAGGGTTTGCAGTGCCTGGGCGATCGCTATCGGGAGCAAGCCCCCTCCCACATTTTGAATGTATTCACAAATCAAAGTGTGGGAGGGGGCTTGCCCCCGATGAGGCCCTCAAGAACACCACCAAAAAATATTTTCACCCCGCCCTATCACTTTCCGATTCTCGTCCGGCACCTAGGCAATTGAGAAATATTTCCATTCAGGAGCCGCCCATGTCCCGCACGCTAGACACTTTGTTGCGCCCCAGCCTGTTAGCCGTGGCGATTGCTCTCGGCGCCCCGCTGGTCAGCGCCCCGCTGATCGCCGCCGAGCAGGCCACCAGCGTGCGCGCCTACAACCTGGCGCCCGCCCCACTGGCCTCCACCCTGAACCAGATCGCCAGCCAGGCCGGCCTCGCCCTCACCCTCAACCCGGCACTCGCCGCCGGCAAAACCTCGGCCCCGGTCAAGGGCCAGTTCGACGCCCAGGGTGCGTTGCGTGAAGCGTTGCGGGGCACGGGGTTACAGTTGGAGCAGAGCAGCGCCGGGACGTTTACGTTGGTGGCAATTGCGGACGGTGTCGTGGCGCTGCCGGAGACCAGCATTATTGGTCAGGGCAGTTATGAGAGCGCGTGGGGGCCGGTCGACGGCTATGTTGCCACTCGCACTGCAGCGGGCACCAAGACCGACACGCCCATCGCAGAATTGCCCCGTTCGGTCACGGTAATCACTCGCCAACAAATGGAGGACCGCTCTGTTCTCAACCTTAACGATGCCCTGCGCTACACCGCAGGCGTGCAGAGCAGCGGCTATGGCTCGGATTCACGCAGCGATTGGTTGCTGGTGAGGGGTTTCGTCCCCACTCAATTCCTCGACGGCCTACCACTCCCAAAAGGCAACTACGCCACGCCCAAAATAGACACCTGGAACCTTGAGCGAATTGCCGTCCTGCGTGGCCCCGCATCGTCGGTTTACGGGCAAACACCGCCAGGGGGATTGTTGGATATGGTCAGCCGACGTCCCCAGGCCGACGCCTCGAACGAAATTGAAGTACAAGCCGGCAGCAATAATCACAAGCAGATCAACTTCGATAGCACCGGCAAAATCGACGACGAAGGCCAGTTGCTCTATCGTATCAGCGGCGTCGTGCGCGACAGCAATACTGCGGTGGACCACATCCCCGACAAGCGCTACAACGTTGCCCCCAGCCTTACTTGGAATATCAACGACGATACCAAGTTGACCCTGCTCACCCAGTTCACCCGCGACGATACCGGTATTACCGGACAGTTTCTGCCGCTTCAGGGCACCAAACTAAGCTCGCCCGCCGGGAAGATTTCCCACCATAAGAACCTGGGTGATCCGGATTGGGAATTTTATGATCGCACCTACTACGCACTCGGCTATGCCTTCGAAACACGTTTAAACGACACGTGGCAGTTTCACCAGAACCTGCGCTATACCAAGAATGACTTGTCGTTCCAAGGCATAACCGCCGGTGGCGCGTTCTTCCCAAATGGACCTGAAGTCGCGGTCGATGCCGATGGCAACGTGAGTCGCTCTGCGGGCAAGGTCGATGAGAACATCGGCCAGTTTGCCGTGGATAACAATTTTCAGGCTGACTTCAAGACCGGTTCGATCAGTCATACGCTGCTGCTGGGGCTCGATCACCAGCGCTCGGACAGTGACGCACGCTGGCTGTGGGGCTCGGCAGGTGTCCCCACCATCAACTTCAACCGCCCGGTATATGGACAGGACTTCTCCAAGGTCCAGTACTTCAGCATGTACGACTACACGCAGAAGACGCACCAGACCGGTCTCTACGTCCAGGACCAAATGGCGCTGGACAACTGGCGGCTGACTCTGGGTGGACGCGAAGACTGGGTACACACCGGCACCACCTTCCATAATCAGAACGACGCCACCAATACTCAGCGCGACAAGCACTTCAGCGGCAATGCTGCACTGAGCTACGTCTTCGAAAACGGTATCACTCCGTACCTGTCCTACGCCGAATCATTCCAGGCAGGGTCAGGCACCCAAGTGGGCAGTACCGGGGCGTTCAAACCCACCGAAGGCAAGCAGTACGAGGCCGGCCTCAAGTATCAGCCGCCAGGCACCCAAGCCCTGTTTACCGCTGCAGTGTTCGACCTGACACAGCAAAACACCTCCGTTACCGAAGGCAGTATCACTCGTCAGGTGGGTGAAGTACGGGTCCGTGGTCTTGAATTGGAAGCCAGCGCTGACGTCACAGAAAGCCTCAAGCTGGTAGGTTCCTATACCTACAACGACAGCGAAATTATCGAGGGTGCAGCCGCTGAAAAGGGCAATCGACTGAACCAATTGCCTCGCAACCAAGCCACGGGATGGGCTGATTACACTTGGCGCAGCGGCATGCTGGATGGCTTCGGGGTTGGCGCGGGCGTGCGCTACGTCGGCGACACCTATGGCAACGCCGCCAACACCGAACTGGGCCATGTAGGCTCCTACACCGTCTACGACGCCTCGGTGCACTACGACCTTGGCCGTTTGAACAGCACCATGAAGGGGGTGACCGTAGCCGTCGACGCCAAAAACATCTTTAACAAGGACTACCTGTCTACCTGCGACGGTTTTTACTGCTACTACGGTGACCAGCGTAATGTGGTTGCCAGCGTGAACTACAAATTTTAAGACGGTGAACAACCGCTGATAAAGGGCCGCCCAAGTTGCGGCCCTTTTGCCTTTGGAGCCGTGATGAAAAGCAAAACCATCCGCCGCTGGTCCTTCATCCACACCTGGACCAGCCTGATCTGCACCGTATTCCTGCTGATGCTCGCCCTAACCGGCTTGCCGCTGGTGTTTCACCACGAGATCGACCATCTGCTGGGCAACGAGCCGCAGCTCAAGCAGATGCCCGCCGGGACGCCGCAACTCAACCTGGAGCAACTGGTGACCAAGGCCCAGGCCCATCGACCAGGCGAGGCCATGCAGTACCTGGCGTGGGACGAGGACGACCAGAACGGTGTGATCGCGATCATGGCTGCCACGGCCGGCACCGAGCCGAATTCGTCCCACACCTTCATGCTGGATGCGCGTACCGGCGAAGCGGTGGAAATGCCCTCCGCCAATGGTGGGCTCACCCTGTTCCTGCTGCGCCTGCATGTGGACATGTTCGCCGGGCTGCCAGGCAAGCTGTTGCTGGCGTTTATGGGGGTTCTGTTCGTGCTGGCGATCGTCTCGGGCACGGTGTTGTACCTGCCGTTCATGCGCCGTTTGAAGTTCGCCACCGTGCGCCAAAACAAGTCCACTCGCCTGCGCTGGCTCGACCTGCACAACCTGATTGGCGTGGTCACCCTGACCTGGGCACTGGTGGTGGGCGTGACCGGTGTGATCAGCGCCTGTGCCGACGTGATCATCGCCGCCTGGCGCGAGGACGCCCTCAGCGCCATGATCGAACCCTATAAAAACGCCCCGCCGCTGACCCAGCGCGCACCGGCCACTGAGCTGCTGAGCATCGCCGCCAATGCCGCGCCCGGTATGCAAGCGGACTTCATCGCCTTCCCCGGCACGCGCTTTTCCAGCGAACATCACTACGCCGTGTTCATGAAGGGCAGCACCCACCTCACTTCCCATCTGCTCACCCCGGTATTGATCGACGCCCGCACCCTGGCCGTGACCGCCATCGCCGCACGGCCCTGGTACATGGACGCCATGGGCATGTCCCAGCCGCTGCACTTCGGTGACTACGGCGGCATGCCGATGAAAATCCTCTGGGCGGTGCTGGATGTGTTGACCATCATCGTGCTGGTCAGCGGGATTTACCTGTGGATAGTGCGGCGCAAGGCGGGTAAGGCATGAAGCCCCGGCAGTCGAGTTTCTGGAAAGTGTTTGGCATTCCGCTGGGGATTGGCCTGCTCAGCGCCGCCGGGTTGTTTGCGGCGTTGCTGGGGGATGGGGGGTGGGATGTGTTGAGTTGGGTCGGGTTGGGCGTTCCTGCTGGCATTGGTGCATGGGCGTTGTTCAAGCGGCGCGGCTGAGGGCGCTATCGGGGGCAAGCCCCCTCCCACATTTTGATTTGTGAATGGCTTCAACTGTGGGAGGGGGCTTGCTCCCGATGAGGCCTTCAAAACCACCAAAAATCTCCCTCGCCAGCCACGGCGCAAGCCTCTAGGCTAGCCACATCCCATTTCGAGGAATGCCCATGTCCGCCCCCAGCATGACCTTGTTCCACAACCCCGCGTCGCCGTTCGTGCGCAAAGTCCGCGTGCTGCTGATCGAGACCGGCCAGCAGGACCGTGTGGCCCTGCATGCCTGTATGCCCACCCCCGTCAACCCGGATGCACATGTGGTGCAAGGCAACCCGGTCGGCAAGATCCCGGCCCTGCGCCTGGCCGACGGTTCGGTACTGCATGACAGCCGGGTGATCCTCGATTACTTCGACCACCAGCACGTCGGCAACCCGCTGATCCCCCGCGACGGCGCGGCCCGCTGGCGCCGCCTGACTCTGGCCTCGATGGCCGACGGGATCATGGATGCCGCCGTGCTGGTGCGCTACGAGACTGCGATGCGCCCGGTGGAGAAACATTGGGACCAGTGGCTGGACGAGCAGCGCAACAAGATGCGGCGCGCACTGGCCGAGCTGGAAGCCGAGGCGATTGCCGAACTGGCCAGCCACTTCGACATCGCCGCGATCAGCGTGGCCTGTGCCTTGGGCTACCTCGACTTCCGCCATCCCGACCTGCAATGGCGCGTGGATAACCCCAGGCTTGCCGCCTGGTACGCCGAGGTCAGCCAGCGGCCTTCGATGCAGCAGACCCAACCGCCCGCCTGATGTTCACGCAAACCCCATGTGGGAGGGGGCTTGCCCCCGATTGCGGTGTGTTATTGAGCACATCTGTTTCTGAACCACCGCTATCGGGGGCAAGCCCCCTCCCACATTGAGCGGCGGTGTGATTGAGGACGTCGATCATCCTGGCCTTCATTTGCTGATCTTCGCGCAACCCGATCATTGCACCGCCTCCGCCTTGCGCTTGCCCACGCCATACCAATCCAGCCTGCGCGTCAGCACCATCACCGTACCCAGCAGGCCGAACAGCAACAACGAGCCCATCAGCAACGCGTAATCCTCGGCACTCAGCAGCCCGTACAACAACCCATACAACGCCGCCAAGCCCACCGAAAAACCCAGGCCGTGAATCACGCTGCGCAGCACATGGCACACGTAGAAGCCGATCAACAGCACGCAGGCGCTGGCCGATATCAGGTACGCCAGGGCAAACCCCAGATGCTCGGACAGCGACAACAGCAGCAGGTAGAAGAACGCCAATGCAAAGCCCACCAAGGCGTACTGGATGGGGTGCACGGCCAGGCTCTTGAGCACTTCGAACAGGAAGAAGCCGGCAAAGGTCAGGGCGATGAACAGCAGCGCGTATTTGATCGCGCGTTCGCTCTTGAGGTACTGGTCCACCGGGTCGATGAAGTTCACGCCGAAGCTGCGGTTATTGAAGTCATCACAACCCTGGCGGTCCAGGCAGGTTTGCAGGGCCTGCTCGAGGTTGGTTGCGAAGAACGAGGTTTGCCAGTGGGCGGTAAAGCCCTTGTCGGTGACGTCCCGCTGCGCCGGCAGGAAGTTGCCGATAAAGCTTGGGTGCGGCCAGTTGGAGGCAAGTGATACCTGGCTGGTCTTGCCCACGGGCACCACCTGCAGTTGTTCAGTGCCCTGCAGGCGCAGGTCGAAGGCGAAATCCACGGTGGCGGGTTTCCGGCTGTCCTGGTCGGGCAGCAGCACATGCACGCCCTCTCCCAGCCAGTCCACCAGGGAGCCCGGCGCAAATTCCAGGCGCTGATCGCCCAGCTCCAGCGTCAGCGCATTTTCGATGCCGCGAATATCGCTGATGCCCATCGCCAGAAACGCCGGTTCAAAACGGTAGTCGGCGAAGTTTTCCGTGATGCCCAGTTGTGCAGGCAGTTGGAAACGTCCACTGATGCGGTTGTCGGCATGAAACAACCGCGCCTGGTAGATGCCCCGTGCGCGCAGCTCGGTCTGCACCTGGCCGTCGAGCTCAAAGCGCTCCGGCAGGAAATACAAACGGCCGCGCTCCTCGCGGGTTTCTTCGTAGCGTTTGTTGAGTTTTTCATTGAGCTTCCATTCGCGCACCGTCTTGCGATAAGGCACCACCATCACCGGGCCGGTGAGGCGCTGCGCGAAGCTGGAACTGCGGGCGATGTCCATCAGTACGCCGTCGCGCAGTTGCTGGCGGTCGCTGATGATGCCGTTGATCATCAGCAACGGAATCAGCAACAGCAGGATCAGCAGCGCAATCGCGCCAAGTTTGAAAAGCAGGCTGCGGTTCATGGGACTCTCCCTGTTTTGATAAGGAGAGTCTGGGCAGCCTGTGTGGGGGATTTATGTGGGCAGTGTGGAGATTGTGTGGAGATGCAGCACCACCTCCACGCCACCCGGTACGTTGCCGATTTGCAGCGCGCCGCCGTGCAGCTTCATCACTTCTTCGACAAAGTTAAGGCCCAGGCCGGTGCTTTTGCGCCCGCTGGCCGGACGCGGCAGGGAATAGAAACGCTCGCTCAGGCGCGGCAAGGCGTAATCCGGAATCGGCGCGGCCTGGTTGAACAGGCTCACCCGAACGTCGTTGTGCCGCACCTGCGCACTGAACCGCAGTTCGCCGCCGGGCGGGGTGAAGTCCAGGGCGTTGTCCAGCAGGTTGCCCAGGGCCTGGCGCAGCAGGAAGGGTTCGCCAAACACCCGCACATCGGCGCCGATACTTTGCTCGACCTGCAGGCCGGCGCTTTCGATCCGCGCACATTGCGCCTTGAGTACATCATCGACCAGGCCCGCCAGCGCGATACTCGATTGTTCTTCCAGCCCCTGGCGTTGCTCCACCTGTGCCAGGTTCAACAACCGCTCGATCAGCTGCTGCAGGCGTGCGCTTTCGCTGTCGATATTGCCGACAAAACGCTGCTGCTGTTCGCGGGTCATGTCGCCCTGCAGCAACTCCGCCGCGCCGCGAATGGCCGCCAGTGGGCTTTTCAGTTCGTGGGTCAGGGTGTGCACGTAGTGTTCGACATAGGCTTTGCCCTCCAGCTGCGTGCGCATGTGTTCGACAGCGGTGGACAGCTGCTTGAGCTCGCCGCCACGGTAATGGGGCAACTCAGCCCGACGCCCTTCGCTGACGGCCTCGGCATAGGCGGTCAAGCGCTTCAGGGCGACGCTCAGCCACCAAGACAACAGTGCGCCCAGCAGCAGGCCCAGAGTCACCAGCCCGGCGCCATACCACAGCAGGCGCCGCTCGGTGCGGTCGACGTAGGGCTGCAACGAGCTGTTGGGCTTGGCCACGGTCACCACGCCGATAATCCGGCCGTCGTCACGAATCGGCGCGCCCACGTGCATCACCGACGAGGTTGGGTCATCCGCTTCGCTGCGGGTTGAGCGCGCGCCGTACTCACCGCGCAGGGTCAGGTACACGTCGTTCCACCTGGAATAGTCCTGGCCCACCGCCTCGCCCGTGGAGTCGAGCAATACCGTGCCCTTGGCGTCGGTGACATAGATGCGGTGGTTGACCTGGTTCTTCGGCAGGCCCCAGATGACCGCACCCGGCTGACGATTGCCATACGCCTTGAGCACCTGCGGCCAGTGGCTCTGGCCGAGGGTGCCGTTCTTCACATCGGTGCGCAGGATTTCGGCGAGCAGGTTGGCGGTGTCCACCAGGGTTTCTTCGGTGGACTGGCGTACGCCGGGGCGGATTTCCTTCATCACTGTGTTGAGCACAAAGTAACCGGTCAGGCCGATAAACAGCGCGTAAACCAGGAAAATCCGCAGCCCCAGGCGCATCAGCTATGGCTCGGGCTGTAGCTGTAACCCAGGCCGCGATGCGTCTGGATCGGTTCGGCATCGGCGGCCACGCTGCGCAACTTGCTGCGCAGGCTTTTGATATGGCTGTCGATATTGCGCTCATAGCCGGCGTCGGCGGGTACGCCCACGGCGTCCAGCAGTTGCTCGCGGCTGAACACACGTTCGGGTTGTTCCAGCAGGCTTTGCAGCAGGCGGAATTCGTGACGCGTCAGGCTCAGCGGCTGGCTGCGATAGTGGATTTGCATGCGTTCCAGGTCGACCTGGAACACCGCAGGCGCCACAGTCGGGCCGACCCGCTTGAGAATCGCCCGCACCCTGGCCGCCACTTCACGCGGGCTGAAGGGCTTGACCACGTAATCGTCGGCGCCGATTTCCAGCCCCACCACCCGGTCGATCTCGCCATCGCGCGCGCTGAGGAACATCACCGGCACTTCGCTGAACCGGCGCAGTTGCTTGCAGGTTTCAAAACCGCTGATGTCGGGCAGGCCGATGTCGAGGATGATCAAGTCGGCCGGGGTTTGGCGCTGATGCTCCAGCGCCGCCTGGCCCAGGCTCAGCCAGGTGGTACTAAAGCCCTCGCCTTGCAGGGCGAAGATCAGCGTGTCGGCAATCGCCGCTTCGTCTTCGACAATCAGGATATGCGGCATGTGGGTCCGTCAGCAGTCCGGTTTGTCGGCAGTGTAGCGACGCGCCGGGTTTACTGCTGCACCGAATTCACGCAAGGCCTTGGCGCCGATCAGCAGCGGGTAATTGAAGCTGCTGCGGTCGGTAAGGTTGACCTCGACGGTACGCTTGACGTCACCCAGGCACATCTCCAGGTCGATCACCGGGCGCTTGGCCACACTGGCTTCGTCCTTGTCGTCATCTTCGTCGGCGCGACTCTTGATCTTGCTGATGCGCGAGACCTTGTGCTCGTAGACTTTGTTGTCGGCGTCCTTGCCGCCGAGGCGGAAGCGTACCCAGTCGTCGCCATCACGGGTGAAGGTTTCGATATCGCGGGCCGACAACGAGGCGGTCAACGCGCCGGTGTCCATCTTGGCCTTGAAGGTCTGGCCGATTTCCGGCAGTTGAATGTATTCGTAGCGACCGTAGAGGGTCGGTTCGGCGGCCATCACAGGCATGGCGGTGATAACGGGAAAAACTAGGGCGAACGCGCCAAGGAACAATTTCACGGCATGATTTCCTCGAAAGAAGTGGACGGATTCTAGACCGCACGCACGGCACTTAGTTGGATCACCGAGCATAACCGGCACGTTGTGAAACATTCGTACAGCCATTTGCGATTTGGCCTCTGGACGCACCTTGCTTATCATTGCCCGCCCACAGAATTTCAAGAGTTGCTTATGCGCCGCCTGCTCACCGGCTGTTTGGTCACACTGCTGCTGTTACTCAACACGCTGATTTTGATCGGCCCCTTGCTGGTGTTTGCTCTGCTAAAACTGGTGGCACCGGGCCGCTCGCGTGACTATGCGTCATCGGCGGTGATGTGGATCGCCGAGACCTGGGCCGAGATCGACAAACTGATCTTCGCGGTGTGCATTCCCACCCAGTGGGATATTCGCGGCGGTGAAGACCTGCGGGGCGACACCTCTTACCTGGTCATCAGCAACCACCAGTCCTGGGTGGATATTCCAGCGCTGATCCAGGCACTGAACCGGCGCACACCGTTCTTCAAATTCTTCCTGAAAAAAGAGCTGATCTGGGTGCCCTTCCTTGGCCTGGCCTGGTGGGCGCTGGATTATCCGTTCATGAAGCGCTACACCAAAGCGTACCTGGCCAAGCACCCGGAGCTGGCCGGGCAGGACCTGAAGATCACCAAAGAGGCCTGCGAGCTGTTCAAGCGCCAGCCGGTGACGGTGGTCAACTACCTGGAAGGCACGCGGTTCAGCGAGGCTAAACGCAAGCAGCAGAACTCGCCGTTTAACCGGCTGCTCAAACCGAAGGCGGGCGGCGTGGCCTTCGTGTTGGCGGCGCTGGGCGAGCAGTTGGATGCCGTCCTCGACGTGACCGTGGTGTACCCACAGCCAAAGATTCCAGGGTTCTGGGATTTGATCAGCGGCGCGGTGCCGAAGGTGATCGTGGATATCCGCACCCGTGAACTGGACGCGGCGTTGTGGCAGGGGGACTACGAGAACGATCCGGCGTTTCGCCTGACCGTCCAGAACTGGGTCAACCAGCTCTGGCGGGAGAAGGATGCGCGCATCGAGCAGCTGCGCGCGCAGCAGTCTTAGCTGCCGGTGCCCCAGGCCTGGGCCAGCTTGCCCAGCACCGAGCTATCGGCGCCCTGCCCGCCCAGGTATTGCAGGATCACCGGAGCAAACTGACCGATCATGCCGCTGTCCATGCCCAGGGCGCTGAATGCGGTGTTCAAATCATTAGTGTTTTTCACGTTGCCCAGCAGGCCGTCCAGGCCGCTGGTCTTGCTGCCGCCGGCCTGGCCGAGCATCCCGCTTAAGGCACCCAGGCTGCCCAGGGCATTGTTACCCGACAGTTTATCGAGGCCCGGCACGCTATCGCCCAGCTGCGAAAAGTCATTGCTGCTCAGCTTGTTCTTCGCCAGGCCCAGCATCGCGCCCGTGCCGCCGACGGCTTGCTCCGGGGTGATATTGAGTTGAGAGGTCAAGGCTGTCAGCAGGTCGGCCGTCTCCGATGTTGGAGCAGCGGCGGCGGCTTTGTTGTTGCCACCCTGCATGCCGGAAATGGCGTTGGCCGCATCGCCAAGGCTGAAACCTGCGGCAAACACCGGGCTGGCGGCCACGGTCAACAGGCAGGAAAGGGCAAAACCGCGTGAAATCTTCATCAAGACAACCTCAGGAGATAGGTGCAAAAGCAGGCGTTGGACTGGGTATCCCGTCGGTTGTTCCGGAACCCATCGGGGATAAGCGGGTCTAGGAACTGACTACAAAATTTGTCAGGAAGAGACTTATGACTGCGATCCAACCCCAAGTGATTGAGCACAAGCCTGCCTTCTGGAGCCGCCCACGCCTGTTCATCGGCGCCTGTGCCGTGGTGGCGGCCGGCATCGGCGGCGCGCTCTACACCCAGGACAGCGTCAAATCCGCGGCGACGTTGGTGACGACGACCCAGCAGCCGGCCGCGCAAATCATGGCGCACAAGGATTATCTGGAAGTACAGCCGATTGCCGCCACGGCGCCTGCGCCCGACCAGAGCCTGGAGCTGTGGGCCATCCCCAAAGACGGCACGCCTGTGTCCCTGGGACTTTTGCCGGAAGATGGCAAAGGCATCATTGGTTTGAATCCACGCCAACAGGAAAGCATCAGCAAGCCGGTGGAATTGATGGTGAGTTCGGAGAGCAAGGGTGGCTCGCTGAGCAAGCAGCCAACCGGCCCGACTGTCTACCAGGGTGCGCTGGCCGCACGCTAAACACCCTAAAACCCTTGTGGGAGGGGGCTTGCTCCCGATAGCGGCATGTCAGTCACAGCGGCACTGACTGAACCACCGCCATCGGGGGCAAGCCCCCTCCCACATTTGATTTTCAGTGGCTGGGACATTTGCCCAAGGCTTTATGCCGCGCTGAACATTTTATGCGGATCAATCACAAATTTCTTCGGCACACCCGCATCGAACTCGCCATAGCCACGTGGCGCGTCATCCAGGCTGATCACCTGCACGCCGACGATTTCAGCGATGTTGATACGGTCCCACATGATCGCCTGCATCAGCTGGCGGTTGTACTTCATCACCGGCGTTTGCCCGGTGTGGAAGCTGTGGGATTTGGCCCAACCCAGACCAAAACGAATGCTCAGGCTGCCCATTTTAGCGGCGGCATCGACAGCGCCTGGGTCTTCGGTGACGTAAAGGCCGGGGATACCGATCTTGCCCGCCACGCGCACCACGCCCATCAGTGAGTTGAGCACCGTGGCCGGGGCTTCGGCCTTGACGCCGTCATGGCCGTGGCCGCGTGCTTCAAAGCCTACGGCATCGACGGCGCAGTCCACTTCCGGCTCGCCGAGCAGCGCGGCAATCTGTTCGTGCAACGGCGTGTCGGTGGACAGGTCGGCGATTTCAAAGCCTTGGGCCTTGGCGTGGGCCAGGCGGATCGGGTTGACGTCGCCGATGATCACGACCGCAGCGCCCAGCAGACGTGCTGACGCGGCAGCGGCGAGGCCGACCGGGCCGGCACCGGCGATGTAGACCGTGCTGCCTGGGCCAACGCCTGCCGTGACCGCACCGTGGTAGCCGGTCGGCAGGATGTCGGAGAGGCACGTCAGGTCACGGATTTTCTCCATCGCCTTGTCGCGGTCCGGCAGTTTCAACAGGTTGAAGTCGGCGTAAGGCACCAGCGCGTATTCAGCCTGGCCACCGGTCCAGTCGCCCATGTCGACATAGCCGTAGGCACCGCCCGGGCGCGCCGGGTTGACACTCAAGCACACGCCGGTATGCATTTCCTTGCAGGAGCGGCAACGACCGCACGCTACGTTGAAGGGCACCGACACCAGGTCACCGATCTTCAGGTTCTCGACGTCGCTGCCCTTCTCGATCACTTCGCCGGTGATTTCATGCCCCAGCACCAGGCCGGTCTGGGCGGTGGTGCGGCCGCGCACCATGTGTTGGTCGGAGCCGCAGATGTTGGTAGAGACCACGCGCAGGATGACGCCGTGCTCGATCTTCCTGCCACGGGGGTCCTGCATTTTGGGATAGTCGATTTTCTGTACTTCGACCTTGCCGTTGCCGAGATACACGACACCACGATTGCCAGACATGCTTTCACCTCGCTGTTGTTTTTATGGAACTGCGTTGCCCTGTTAGGTGGGCAGCGCGTTTAAGTGCTCGGGTTACAGATGCTGTTTTTGCGTTGTTTTTGAGGACCTCATCGGGGGCTTGCTCCCGATGGCGTCAGTCAAAGCACCACAGTTCTATTGGCGTTCAAAAACACCCGCCGCTCGATGTGATACCCCACCGCCCGCGCCAACGTGAGCCCTTCAATATCGCGCCCTTTGGCAATCAAATCCTCGGGATAGTGGCTGTGATCCACCACCTCCACGCCTTGGGCGATGATCGGGCCTTCATCCAGATCGTTGTTGATGTAATGCGCCGTGGCGCCGACCAGTTTCACGCCCTTGTTGTACGCCTGGTGATAGGGCTTGGCGCCTTTGAAACCCGGCAGCAACGAGTGGTGGATGTTGATCGCCTTGCCGTCCAGCTTGCGGCACAGTTCCGGCGACAGCACCTGCATGTAGCGCGCAAGAATCACCAACTCGGCGCCGGTGTCTTCCACCACTTGCCACACCTGGCGCTCCTGGGACGGCTTGTCGTTGGGGTCCAGCGGGAAATGGAAGTAGGGAATCTGGTGCCAGTCGGCCAAGGGTTTCAGATCGGGGTGGTTGGACACCACCGCGACCACGTCCATCGACAATTGGCCGATGCGCTGGCGATACAGCAGGTCATTCAGGCAGTGGTCCGCCTTGGAGACCATGATCACCACTTTGGGCCGGTAGTTCGGCGCCGTCAGCTCGAAGATCATGCCAAAGGCTTCGCCGCGCGTGGCCAGACCGTCGCGAAAGGCTTGCTCGTCAAAACCGTCCGGCTGGCGAAATTCCACGCGGATGAAAAAGCGGCCCGAGAGGCGGTCATCGAACGAGTGGTGCTCGGTGACGTAGCAGCCCTGCTCGAACAGGTAGCGGGTGACCGCGTCCACCGTGCCGAGCACGCTGGGGCAGTCGGCGGTCAAAATCCATGTATCGGGTGCGCGGCTCATTACGGTTGACTCCTTGATCGTTCCCACGCTCTGCGTGGGAATGCCGCCATGGACGCTCTGCGTCCGCTCTTGGGACGCGGAGCGTCCCGGGATGCGTTCCCACGCGGAGCGTGGGAACGATCAGGCTTGAACGCTCAGGCCAAACTCGGCCGAGGCGTCCTGCAGCCACAACCACCAGTAATCCGAGAAGCTGCGACGGATCAGCAGTTCCCAGGTGTCTTCTGCGGTATGACGGATCACCAGTTGCGACTTGGCGAACACCGTGCCCACCGCCTTGCCCACCGGGAAGTTGTTGGGATGCACGTCGTAGCTGGTGGATTTCATCAGCACATCGCGCACGTTCGGGCCGCTGAGTTCGAGAATTTGCTGGCCGCCGCTGACGTTGACGATCTGGATATGCAGGTCGCCCAACGCCGCGCGCAGGTTTTGTTCGGCAGCGAACTCTTCGCCGCCTGGCACGATCAACAGCCACTCGTCCGGGCCGAGCCATTGCAGGCTGGTTTCACCGTTGACGATGACCCGCAGAGCGCCAGGCAGTTCGATGCCCAGGGCCTTGTGCACGCCGCTGGCGAACGCGGCATCGTGGCCGTCGCCGCGGAGGGTCAGGTGGCCCAGAAGTTTCTTTTCACGCACGGTCACGCCGGCATTCTTGCGGCCCTTGCCGACCAGGCTGGCGAGGTCGGCATGGTGCAGCGACGACTCGGCCTTGGCACCGGTGGTGGGGCGTTGTTGGTATACGTTGGCTGCTGTCATAAAGCACCTTGTCTTAAATTGATCGTTCCCACGCTCTGCGTGGGAATGCCGCCATGAACGCTCTGCGTCCGCTCCAGGGGCGCGGAGCGTCCCGGGGATGCATTCCCACGCGGAGCGTGGGAACGATCAGGTATCAGATGTTCTGCCGTTCACCTTTCGGATCAAAGAACACCGAAGACACAATCTCCGCCTCGATCACGCTGCCATCGGCCTGGGGCGAAAACACCCGTTCGCCGATGCGCTTCAAGCCGCCCTTCACCACGCCCATGGCAAACGAATAGCCCAGGGAGTTGTGCGCATAACTTGAGGTGACGTGGCCGACCATCTTCATCGGGATCGTCTGTTTCGGATCGAACACCAACTGCGCGCCTTCCGGCAGCCATACCGTCGGGTCAATCGGCTTGAGCCCGACCAGTTGCTTGCGCTCTTCACGCACGCAGTCTTCGCGGTTCATGCCGCGCCAGCCGATCCACGAGAACGGTTTGGTACGGCCTACGCACCAGCCCATGTTCAGGTCGTCCGGGGTCATCGAGCCGTCGGTGTCCTGGCCGACGATAATGAAGCCCTTCTCGGCGCGCAGTACGTGCATGGTTTCGGTGCCGTACGGCGTCAGGTTGTACTTTTTGCCGGCCTCGACGATCTGTTCCAGCACGCCCATGGCGTAGTCGGCCTGCACGTTGACTTCATACGACAGCTCGCCGGTAAACGAGATACGGAACACCCGCGCCGGTACGCCGCCCACCAGGCCTTCTTTCCAGGTCATGAACGGAAAGCCGTCCTTGTCCAGGTCAATGTCGGTGACTTCACTCAGCAGTTTGCGGCTGTTGGGGCCAGACAGGGTCATGGTCGCCCAATGGTCGGTGACCGAGGTGAAGTACACCTTGAGGTCCGGCCATTCGGTCTGTTGGTAGATTTCCAGCCATTGCAGCACACGCGCGGCGCCGCCGGTGGTGGTGGTCATCAGGAAGTGGTTGTCGGCCAGACAGGCGGTGACGCCGTCGTCGAAGACCATGCCATCTTCCTTGCACATCAGGCCGTAGCGCGCCTTGCCCACGTCGAGCTTGGTCCAGGCGTTGCTGTAGATACGGTTGAGGAACTCACGGGCATCCGGGCCCTGGATATCGATCTTGCCGAGGGTGGACGCATCCAGCAGGCCGACGCTGTCGCGCACGGCCAGGCATTCGCGCTTGACCGCAGCGTGCAGGTCTTCGCCGGTGCGCGGGAAATACCACGGGCGTTTCCACTGGCCAACGTCTTCAAATTCGGCGCCGTTCTTCACGTGCCAGGCTTGCAGCGCGGTGTAGCGCACCGGTTCGAAGATGTGCCCACAGTGACGGCCCGCTATCGCACCGAATGTCACGGGTGTGTAGTTGGGACGGAACATGGTGGTGCCCATCTGCGGGATGGTCACGTTCAGCGAGCGCGCGGCAATGGCCAGGCCGTTGACGTTACCCAGCTTGCCCTGGTCGGTACCGAAGCCCAGCGCGGTGTAGCGCTTGACGTGCTCGACCGATTCGAAACCTTCGCGGGTAGCCAGTTCGATGGCGGCGGCAGTCACGTCGTTCTGCAGGTCGACGAATTGCTTCGGCGCCCGTGCGGTAACTTTTTCGTGCGGCACCTGGAACAGCGCCAGGGTCGGCTCTTCCAGACGGCTCAAGGCTTTCGGCAACACGCCTTCAACCGGGGCGAACCCGGCTTCGCTGGCCGCACGTACGCCGCCTTCGAACCCATCGGCCAGGGAATCGCCCAGGCCGTAGACGCCGTTGATACCGCCGACGCACACGCGTTTCTGCGGCGCTTCGCCCGGCACGAAACCGAGGATGTCTTCACGCCAGGTCGGCTTGCCGCCCAGGTGCGAGGCCAGGTGGACCACCGGGCTGTAGCCGCCGGAGCTGGCCACCAGGTCGCAGTCCAGCCACTCGCCGGGGCTGGTGACTTTGTGTGCTTTCGCATCGATCGCAGCCACTCGGGCAGCGCTCACGCGCTTGGTGCCACGCGCTTCGACTACGGCGCTGCCGGTGAGGATACGAATACCTTTGGCGCGGGCTTCTTCAACCAGCGCGCCGCGTGGGTTGTGGCGTACATCGGCCACCGCGACCACTTGCAGGCCCGCATCGAGCCAGTCCAGGGCGACACGGTAGGCGTGGTCGTTGTTGGTCGACAGCACCAGCTTTTTGCCCGGTGCCACGCCGTAGCGGCGCACGTAAGTAGAGACGGCTCCGGCGAGCATGTTGCCCGGCACGTCGTTGTTGCCGTACACCAGCGGACGCTCGCAGGCACCGGTCGCCAGCACCACGCGCTTGGCACGCACACGGTGGATACGCTGGCGCACCACGCCAACTGGCGCACGGTCACCGAGGTGATCGGTGAGGCGCTCGTGAATGGTCAGGAAGTTATGGTCGTGGTAGCCGTTGACGGTGGCGCGGGGCAGCAGCACCACGTCCGGCAGGGCTTTCAACTCGGCAATGACGCTGGCAACCCATTCGGTCGCCGGCTTGCCGTCAAGGCTTTCGCGCGAATCCAGCAGCGAACCACCGAACTCTTCCTGCTCATCGGCAATGATCACCCGCGCACCGCTGCGCGCAGCCGCCAGTGCAGCGGCGAGACCGGCCGGGCCGGCACCGACCACCAGCACATCGCAGTGACGGTTGAAGTTGTCGTAGGTGTCCGGATCGTTTTCGGTCGGCGAACGGCCAAGGCCGGCCGCCTTACGGATGTACTTCTCGTAGGTCATCCAGAACGACTGCGGGTACATAAAGGTTTTGTAATAGAAACCCGGCGGCATCAGCTTGCCGCCGACCTTGCCGAGGATGCCCATCATGTCGTTGTTGACACTCGGCCAGCCGTTGGTGCTGGTGGCAACCAGGCCTTGGTACAGCGCTTGTTGCGTGGCGCGCACGTTGGGAATCTGGGTGGCTTCGGTGGCGCCGATCTGCAGCACCGCGTTCGGCTCTTCGGCGCCGGCGGCGAAGATGCCGCGAGGGCGCGAGTACTTGAAACTGCGGCCGATGATGTCGACGCCGTTGGCCAGCAGTGCAGCGGCCAGGGTGTCGCCTTCAAAGCCCTTGTAGCTCTGCCCGTTGAAGGTAAAGGTGAGGACTTTGTTACGGTCGATCCGGCCACCGTTGGACAGGCGATTGATCTGGCTCATACCTTCTCTCCAGCGGCCTTGGCGGTGAATTGCGGCTTCTCGCCGATCTTGTAGGTTTCAAGAATTTCGTAAGTCAGGGTGTCGCGCGTTGCGTTGAAGTACTGGCGGCAACCGGCGGCGTGAATCCACAGTTCGTGGTGCAGGCCACGGGGGTTGTCGCGAAAGAACATGTAGTCGCCCCACTCCGCATCGGTGCAGGCATTCGGGTCCAGCGGGCGCGGGATGTGCGCTTGGCCGGACGCGTGGAATTCCTCTTCGGAGCGCAGTTCGCCACAGTGAGGACAGAAGATATGCAACATAGGAAATTTCTCCTGTTAGTGGGCGACGGCCGCAGCGCCGTGTTCGTCGATCAGCGCACCGTTGTGGAAACGGTCGATGGAGAATGGCGCGGCCAGCGGGTGCATTTCACCCTTGGCCAGGCTCGCGGCAAACACGTTGCCTGAGCCGGGCGTAGCCTTGAAGCCACCGGTACCCCAACCGCAGTTGAAGAACATGTTCGGCACCGGGGTCTTGGAGATAATCGGGCAGGCGTCCGGCGTGGTGTCGACGATGCCGCCCCACTGGCGGTTCATGCGCACCCGGGACAATACCGGGAACATCTCGACGATGGCCTGGATGGTGTGTTCGATCACCGGGTACGAGCCACGCTGGCCGTAGCCGTTGTAGCCGTCGATACCGGCGCCGATCACCAGGTCGCCCTTGTCGGACTGGCTGATGTAGCCGTGCACGGCGTTGGACATGATCACGCTGTCGATAATCGGCTTGATCGGCTCCGACACCAACGCTTGCAGCGGGTGGGATTCGATCGGCAAACGAAACCCGGCGAGTGACGCCATGTGCCCGGAGTTACCGGCCGTGACCACACCGACGCGCTTGGCGCCGATAAAGCCCTTGTTGGTTTCCACGCCGATGCACACGCCGTTTTCCTTGCGAAAGCCGATCACCTCGGTCTGCTGGATCAAATCCACACCGAGAGCGTCAGCGGCGCGGGCGAAACCCCAGGCCACGGCATCGTGACGGGCCACGCCGCCGCGACGTTGCACGGTGGCGCCGAGGACCGGGTAACGGGTGTTTTTCGAGCAGTCGAGGTACGGAATCTCGTCCGCTACCTGTTTGGCGTTGAGCAGTTCGCCGTCCACGCCATTGAGGCGGTTGGCGCTGACACGACGCTCGGAATCGCGGATGTCCTGCAGGGTGTGGCACAGGTTGTACACACCGCGCTGGGAGAACATCACGTTGTAGTTCAGGTCCTGAGACAAACCTTCCCAGAGTTTCATCGCGTGTTCGTACAGGTGCGCCGACTCATCCCACAGGTAGTTGGAACGCACGATGGTGGTGTTGCGCGCCGTGTTGCCGCCGCCCAGCCAGCCTTTCTCGACCACGGCCACGTTGGTGATGCCGTGCTCTTTGGCCAGGTAGTAAGCGGTCGCCAGACCATGCCCGCCGCCGCCGACGATCACCACGTCGTAGACCTTCTTGGGGGTCGGCGTGCGCCACATCTTCTGCCAGTTTTCGTGATGGCTGAGGGAGTGCTTGAAGAGGCCGAAGCCTGAGTAGCGTTGCATAGTCATTACTCCAAAACCGCGCTCAGCGATAAACCGGGAAATCAGCGCACAGGGCAGACACGTGCTTGGCCACGTTGGCCTCGACATCGGCGTCGCCGAGGTTGTCGAGGATGTCGCAGATCCAGCCGGCCAGTTCGATGCACTGCGGCACTTTGAAGCCACGGGTGGTCACCGCCGGGGTGCCTATGCGCAGGCCCGAGGTCACGAACGGCGACTGCGGGTCATTCGGCACAGCGTTCTTGTTGACGGTGATGTGGGCGCGGCCGAGGGCCGCGTCCGCGTCTTTGCCGGTGAGGCCCTGACGGATCAGGCTGACCAGGAACAAGTGGTTGTCGGTGCCGCCGGAGACCACGTCGTAGCCGCGTTTGATGAACACCTCGGCCATGGCCTGGGCGTTGTCGATCACCTGTTGCTGATACGCCTTGAAGCCTGGCTCTGCTGCCTCCTTGAAGCACACCGCCTTGCCGGCGATCACATGCATCAGCGGCCCACCCTGGGCGCCGGGGAAGACAGCCGCGTTGAGTTTCTTTTCGATGGCTTCGTTGGCCTTGGCCAGGATCAGGCCACCGCGTGGACCGCGCAGGGTCTTGTGGGTGGTGGTGGTGACCACGTCCGCGTAGGGCAGCGGGTTCGGGTACAGACCGGCGGCCACCAGGCCGGCGACGTGGGCCATGTCGACGAACAGCAGCGCGCCCACCTTGTCGGCGATCGCACGGAAGCGTGGGAAATCCAGGGTCTTGGAGTAGGCAGAGAAACCGGCCACGACCATTTTCGGCTGGTGCTCCACGGCCAGGCGCTCGACTTCGTCGTAGTCGATCAGCCCGGTATCGGTGTTGATGCCGTACTGCACCGCGTTGTACAGCTTGCCCGAGGACGACACTTTGGCGCCGTGGGTCAGGTGACCGCCGTGGGCCAGGCTCATGCCGAGAATGGTGTCGCCGGCATTGATCAGCGCCAGGTACACCGCACTGTTGGCGGACGAACCGGAGTGCGGCTGCACGTTGGCGTAATCGGCGCCGAACAGCTGCTTGGCGCGCTCGATGGCCAGGGCCTCGACCTTGTCCACATGCTCGCAGCCACCGTAGTAGCGCTTGCCCGGGTAGCCTTCGGCGTATTTGTTGGTGAGGCCGCTGCCTTGAGCTTCCATCACACGCTTGCTGGTGTAGTTCTCCGACGCGATCAGCTCGATATGATCTTCCTGACGCTGCTCCTCGGCATTCATCGCCGCCAGCAGTGCGTCGTCATATCCCTGGATCTGGTCTTGTTTGCTGAACATCGCGTCTCTCCCAGCCTTTCGTATTGTTGAGGCCCGTGCAGGGCCCTTTGATGCGATGGTAGGGCTGGCGCGTGCAGGTCAAATGCCTGCGCACGCCACGCAAAGGTGCGTTTACGACATTGCTCAAACAACACAGAAATAAATGTGGGAGGGGGCTTGCTCCCGATAGCGGTGCATCAGCTTGCACATAGGCTGGCTGACACATCGCAATCGGGGGCAAGTCGAATCGTCGCACCGCCCCTCCCACAAGGGTTAAGCGATGATCTGGCGGATGAGTAGCAGCAGGAGGAAATGCGCGGGGTACAGAGCGTACGCCCAGCGACGCATGGCTGGCGGGGAGGCGCTTTTGGCATGTCGCAACAAGACCAATCCGGCCAATGGCGCGATCAGGCACGCGGCCAACCCGGTCAGCGCAACGATCGAGCCGCTGTTGAGCAAAATCTGCCATTGGTTGGCGGCTACGCAAACCAAACCCGGTAACACGCTGAAATACCATGGCCGGCTGAATACCAGCAGCATCGCCAGTGGCAGCAATACACCAAAAAAACCGAACATCAGTTGCGTGGAAAAGACAGCGCCTGCTGCGAGCGCCAGCAGCGCCAATCCTCGATCAACAAGGGCTTTGTGCTGCCATCCCCTGGCAACCAGCACGCCCAGTGCCAGGGTCGGCAGCACATTCAACGTATCGGCATCCTCGATGAACAGCCGATAGGGCACTTCGCTGATCACACTGAACAACAGCAACCAGCCAAGGTAGCGCCACTGGCCGCTCATCGGCGCCTTGCGCGCGCGATGCAGGTTCGCCGCGATCGCCAGGCAAAACCACGGGAACGCCAGGCGCCCCGGCACGTACAGCCCATCCAGACTCAACCCCACATAGCGCAGGTGGTCCAGCACCATGCTCAGCAGTGCCAGCCACTTGAGCAGATCCAAAGCGCCATCGCGGATACGTCCGACAGGAATCGTTTCAGTACCGTGCATAATTCCCCAACGACTTTGCATTTACAGTGCGTGCGCCCCCCTCCCAATCTTGGTTAAAGTGCGCACCAACATCGACCACAGGAATGGGCCATGACCGACAAGAGCCAACAATTCGCCAGCGACAACTATTCCGGCATCTGCCCGGAAGCCTGGGCCGCCATGGAACAAGCCAACCAGGGCCATCAACGCGCTTACGGTGATGATGAGTGGACCCACCGCGCCGCCGACGGTTTCCGCAATCTGTTCGAAACCGACTGCGAAGTGTTCTTCGCCTTCAACGGTACCGCCGCCAACTCCCTGGCGCTGTCTTCGCTGTGCCAGAGCTACCATAGCGTGATTTGCTCGGAAACCGCCCACGTCGAGACCGACGAATGCGGCGCGCCGGAGTTTTTCTCCAACGGCTCCAAGCTGCTCACCGCCCGCACCGAAAACGGCAAGCTGACCCCGGAATCAATCCGCGAAATCGCCCTCAAGCGCCAGGATATCCACTACCCGAAACCGCGCGTCGTCACGCTGACCCAGGCCACCGAGGTCGGCAGCGTCTACACCCCAGAGGAAATCCGCGCCATCAGCGCCACCTGCAAGGAGCTGGGCCTGAACCTGCACATGGATGGCGCACGCTTCTCCAACGCCTGCGCCTTCCTCGGCTGCTCGCCGGCCGATCTGACCTGGAAGGCCGGTGTAGACGTGCTGTGCTTTGGCGGCACCAAGAACGGCATGGCGGTGGGTGAAGCCATCCTGTTCTTCAACCACAAGCTGGCCGAAGACTTCGACTACCGCTGCAAACAGGCCGGCCAACTGGCGTCGAAGATGCGCTTTTTGTCGGCACCGTGGGTGGGCCTGCTGGAAAACGACGCCTGGCTCAAGCATGCGCGCCACGCCAACCACTGCGCGCAACTGCTCAGCAGCCTGGTGGCGGATATTCCCGGCGTTGAGCTGATGTTCCCGGTGCAAGCCAACGGCGTGTTCCTGCAACTCTCGGAACCGGCCATCGCCGCGCTGACCGCCAAGGGCTGGCGTTTCTACACCTTTATCGGCAAAGGCGGCGCACGCTTCATGTGCGCGTGGGATACCGAGGAAGAGCGTGTAAGAGAATTGGCGGCGGATATCAGGGAAGTAATGAACGCTTGAAGTAGAAATCAGCCCAGTCCGTGCTGGCCGATTGCCGAGTCTGTTTTTTGATATTTCTGACAGCAGCGCAATGTGATTTCGTTGTCTAGCCTCTTGGAACCCGGAAGGAAAACGCAGCGATACCTGCCACCTTTCGGGTCTCTTACCTGCCGAATGATCGGCCGGAAATACCTATCCAATGGAGAGCTTAATCATGGAATATCAAAACAACATCAATACCCTGCAAAGCAACGGCACCGACAGCACCACCGTCATCGACTGGGACGAGTTCAGGAAGCACGCCAAAGTCGGCGATACCATCCGCGAGCCATCCAGAACGCTCAGGATTTATGACAAAGTCTACGAAATGACAGCCTCAGGCCAACACTTCGTCATCCACATCTACGCCCAGTAACCCCCAGATCGTTCCCACGCTCCGCTGATCGTTCCCACGCTCTGCGTGGGAATGCCTCCTCCCCTGGACGCTCCGCGTCCACCCCAACTCAAGGATGAGCACGTGGGTAGAAGCCGCTACGTCATCACCGAGCCCGAAAAGCCGCACTTTCTAACCTGTACGGTCACGGAGTGGCTGCCACTCTTCACCCGCAGTTACTTGGTGGACCATCTTTTAGATTGCTGGCGATATCAACAAAGTAACCATGCGTTAAACCTGTTTGGCTACGTCGTGCTGGAAAACCACCTGCACTTCGTTGCCCAAGCGCCCGACTTGGGAAAATGCGTCAGCCAATTCAAATCCTTCACTGCCCGCACCATCATCGACGACCTGCAGAGCAAAGGTGCGGAGCGCGTGTTACAGCGCCTGCGTTTC
This sequence comes from Pseudomonas sp. R4-34-07, assembly GCF_003852375.1. NCBI lineage: Bacteria > Pseudomonadati > Pseudomonadota > Gammaproteobacteria > Pseudomonadales > Pseudomonadaceae > Pseudomonas > Pseudomonas sp. R4-34-07. Next base: position 5,429,576 of record NZ_CP027760.1, read on the forward strand.
AGCAAACGTGCGCACAAGGCAGATCGTGTTTATCAACTCTGGCAGGAAGGCTCCCATGCAGAACTGGTCTACAGCGAGGCCGTCATGCGTCAGAAGCTTGATTACATCCATCACAACCCCGTGAAACGAGGCTATGTGGACCGCGCAGAACACTGGCGGTACTCCAGCGCTCGCAACTATGCAGGGATGGAAGGGCTGATCAACATCCAGCCTTGGTTCTAAAGAGAGGCGGGACGCGGAGCGTCCCAGGAGGCGTTCCCACGCAGAGCGTGGGAACGATCAGCGTGGTCAAGATCGATCGTTCCCACGCTCTGCGTGGGAATGCCTCCCCTGGACGCTCCGCGTCACCAGCGCTCGGGTCAGAACTCGATGCGCACATCGCCCTTCGGCACACTGCAGCATGACAGGATGTAACCCTCGGCTTCGTCCTCTTCGGTAATCCCGCCGTTGTGCTCCATCTCCACCTCGCCGCCCAGCTTCATCACCTTGCATGTGCCGCAGATGCCCATGCCGCATGCTTTCGGGATCAACAGGCCAAGCTTGGCCGCCGCCGCATGCACGGTTTCGCCCGGCGCCACGCGGATGCTCTTGCCGGACGCAATGAATTCCACCTGATGCAGGTCCGCCAGGTCGACTTCAGGGGCATCAGCGGCTTGTTCGGCCTGCTCCACCGCGTCGGCTCGCGCTTCCGGCGGCGTCGCGCCGAAGGATTCTTCGTGATAGCGCGTCATGTCGAAACCGGCGGCTTCCAGCAGGCGTTTTACCGCGCTCATGTACGGCGTCGGGCCGCAGCAGAACACTTCGCGCTCGAGGAAGTCCGGCACCATCAGTTCCAGCATCTTGTGGTTCAGATAGCCGCGGTACCCGGCCCAGGGTTCTCCAAGACCGTGCTTCTCACAAATCAGGTGCAGGCTGAAATTATCGATCCGCGACGCCATGTGTTCCAGTTCGCGGTGGTAGATGATGTCTTTCGGCGAGCGGGCGCTGTGCACGAAGACCATGTCGACATTGGCGTTGGTGTCGTAAAACCAGCGCGCCATGGACATCACCGGGGTGATACCGACGCCGCCGCTCAGGTACAACACTTTCGGATTGGTGTAGTCGATCGCGTTGAACAGCCCCACCGGCCCGTGCACCGCCAGCTCCTGGCCTTCATGCAGCGTGTCGTGCAGCCAGTTGGAAACTTTGCCGCCCGGTACGCGCTTGATGGTCACCGAAAAGCTGTAGGGCACCGAGGGCGAACTGGAAATGGTGTAGGAGCGCATGATCGGCTGGCCTTCGATTTCCAGCTCCAGGGTGACGAACTGCCCGGGCTTGAAAAAGAACAGGATCGGCTGGTCGGCCATAAAGCAGAAGGTGCGCACGTCCCAGGTTTCCTGGATGACTTTGACGCAACGGACGATGTGCCGACCATTGGCCCAGGTCTGGGTGGTTACCGGATTCAGGAAGCTGTTGGACATACTGTTCTCCACCGCCGAGGCTCGGCCTTATGGTGGCGATTCTGCGTAACGCGAGAATCCGCCATTTACCTATCTGCGACATTCACATACTTACCGCGACCAGCCCCCAACGACAGGGGGTTGCGCGTCGGGATCAGATTGGGCCATGTCGCCCATGGATAAGGTTCGACGCAACGCCGGGCCCACACTCGCTCCCAACGAAAGACACTTTCTTTACGCCTTGCACAGCACCAACCGTAGCCACTATTCGCCGGCCACACAGAATGGCCATGAGGACATACACGATGGACGTCACCGCAACCTTAAGCCTGGGCGATCCGCTGGAACCCGCACGCAAGGCCACCGCGCAGATGCTGCAAGAGCGCGAGCGCACCTTTTCGCTGCCACAGCCGTTTTACTCTGATGAGCGACTGTTCGATATCGACATGCAGGAGATCTTCCAGAAAGAGTGGTTGATTGCCGGCATGACCTGCGAAATCCCCACCAAGGGCAACTACCTGACCCTGCAAGTGGGCAAGAACCCGATCATCGTGATCCGTGGCGCCGACGGTGTGGTGCACGCCTTCCACAACGTATGCCGCCACCGTGGCTCGCGCTTGTGCACCAGCGAAAAGGGCAAGGTCGCCAAGCTCGTTTGCCACTACCACCAGTGGACCTACGAGCTGGACGGCCGCCTGTTGTTCGCCGGCACCGAGATGGGCGCTGACTTCGACATGAAGCAGTACGGCCTCAAACCGGTGAACGTGAAGACCGCCGGCGGCTACATTTTCATCAGCCTGGCGGAAAACCCACCGGCCATCGATGACTTCCTGTCGACCCTGAACCATTACATGGAACCGTACGACATGGAGAACACCAAGGTGGCGATCCAGACCACCTTGTTTGAAAAAGCCAACTGGAAGCTGGTGCTGGAAAACAACCGCGAGTGCTACCACTGCAACGCGTCGCACCCGGAACTGCTGAAAACCTTGCTGGAATGGGACGACGTCACCGACCCGCGCGCCGACCAGGCGTTCAAGGACCACGTAGCCGCTTCCGCCGCCGCCTGGGATGCCGAGAAGATTCCTTATGCCCACGCCAGTTTTGGCCTGCGCAACCGTATCGTGCGCATGCCACTGCTCAAGGGCACCGTGTCGATGACCCTGGACGGCAAGCAGGGCTGCGCAAAACTGATGGGCCGGATCAAGAACCCCGACCTGGGCTCGATGCGCATCCTGCACCTGCCCCACTCGTGGAACCACTGCATGGGCGATCACATCATCGTGTTCACTGTGTGGCCGATCAGTGCCCAGGAAACCATGGTCACCACCAAGTGGATCGTGCACAAGGACGCAGTGGAAGGCGTGGACTACGACGTGGAGCGCATGCGCCAAGTGTGGGACGCCACCAACGACCAGGACCGTCGCCTGGCCGAAGAGAACCAGCGCGGGATCAACTCCACCGCCTACCAGCCAGGCCCGTACTCCAAGACCTATGAGTTCGGCGTGGTGAACTTTGTCGATTGGTACAGCGAACGCATGCTGAATAACCTCGGTGCCGCGCCCGCGCCCTACCTCAAAGGCGTTGCCGCCCACGAATAACTGACACACCGTGGATCAAAATGTGGGAGGGGGCTTGCTCCCCGATAGCGGAGTATCAGCCAATGCATGTGCAAGCTGATCCATCCCTATCGGGAGCAAGCCCCCTCCCATACTTGTACCAGGCGCTGAACAATATTTGATCAACTCTCGCGCGGACCGCTAAAAGCCTGCCCTCCAGCCGTTGCCCAACAACTTATCCACAAAGACACCCACAGCAATTGTGGGCAACTGTCTTTTTCTCTGGAAATAAATCAAGAAAATCCGTGACTTATTTATAGACAGGGGTTTTATCCCGCTTTGATCATTTTTTGATCTAAAGCCTGTAAGCCACGGTACTCAAGGGCTACAGAGGAACGCGAACACCTTATCCACAGAAGCACCAACAGACTTTGGGGGCAACTTTGCTCACGCTGTGGAAAACCGCGTCAAACCTGCATATATCGGGGGATTCAGCACTTTCAGGACTGTAAAAACAACCTTTGATCAGATTTTGAGCAGTTCGAGGATAGCCTTTGTTTATAAGGCCTGTAACCGACAGCGAACATCTTATCCACAGGCGGATCAACAGCGATTGTGGGTAAACCGCAGGTCCAATGTGGGAGGGGGCTTGCTCCCGATAGCGCTGGGTCAGTTACAGCTATATCAACTGACACTCCGCCATCGGGGGCAAGCCCCCTCCCACAGGGGTTCAGCGTACGACGCCTTCTTCTATGAGCAATTTGAGTATGGCTTGCGCGCCCTCTTCAGGGCTCACGCCCTTGAGCACCTGCCCACCGCCGCCACTGGCCTTGGCCGTTGCCGCCTTCATACGGTCGGCGCCGCTCTTGGCCTTGATCACCTTGAGGCGCTTGGGTCGCGGCTTGGCCGGCTGCAGCAGCGCGTCTGTGAATAACTCATCCTGTTCGATCTCGACTTCGTGGGCGGCAAGCTCGCCACGTTGCGCCGGGCCGTACGCACTCTGCCGAGGCTTGGGCGCGGCGTTATCCACAGTGGCGAGAAAAGGCAGGCGTACCTTCAGGCGCCGCCGCTGGCCACGGGGCAAGGCTTGCAGCACGTGGGCCACGCCGCTTTCGATGGACTCCACCTGGGCCAGGCCGACAATCAGCGGCCAACCCAGTTGTTCGGCCAGCAGGAACGGCAGCATGCCCGACCCCTCGCCGGTTTCCGCCTGGCTGCCGGTGAGCACCACCTGGGCACCGGCATCGCGTAGATAGTCACTCAGCACTGGCAACGCATCGGCGCCCGCCGGCTGTTCCAGTACATGCAGTTGCGGCAGGCCCATGCCCAGGTAGCTGCGCAAGGTCGGCTCGCTGATGTCTCCCGCGTGCAGCACCTGCAACTTATCCCCAGCCATCTGCAGCCCTAGCTCGACCGCACGCGCATCTTGTTCGGCACGGCGCGGGCGTCCGGAAGTGGGGTGGGCGCCGACGGATACCAGGCTGATTACATTGGTTGTCATGGTCATATCCCTAGGCTGCATCGCGCTTGGCGCCGTTGCGGTAGGCCTCGACCGCAGCGATCAAGGCTTGCAGAATCGCGGCGCTTTCGCCGATCACCGACAGGTCGGCACGCTTGATCATGTCGCAACCCGGGTCGAGGTTGATCGCCACCACCTTGTCGCAGGCACCGATGCCTTGCAGGTGCTGGATCGCCCCGGAAATGCCCACGGCCACGTACACCCGCGCCGTGACCCAGGTGCCGCTGGCGCCGACCTGGCGATCACGCGCCATATAGCCATCGTCCACCGCCACCCGCGACGCACCCTCGGTGGCGCCCAGGGCGGCGGCGGTCTGGTGGAACAGCGCCCAGTCCTTCACGCCGTTGCCGCCAGAAAAAATGAATTCCGCTTCGGCCATGGGAATCGCCGCCGGGTCTACCGCCACTGCGCCGAGGTCTTCGATACGTGGCAGGCTACGCGCCAGGGTTGTGGATAACTCCACGGGCAAGACTTCATGACGCGTGTCGCTGACCGGATCGGCACATTCGGCGGCCGCGAGGATCAGGCGCGGCAACGGCCGGGCCAGATCTTCCTGGCCCGCACCGGCGCGGCCGATGCATGCCTCACCTTTGATCTGCCACACCCGCGTGGCCGGGCGCTCCTTGAGGCTGGCGGCAAAACGCCGACCCAGCTCGCCACCGCCGCTGCGGCTGTCCGGCAGCAACCAGTGACGCGGGTTGAACTGGTTATCCACAGCCCGCAGGCCCTGGACGCGCTGCTCCGGTGAATAACCGTCGAACTCGTGACCATCCAGCACCAGCAGACGGTCCACCCCCGCTGTAGCAAACGCGCTTTCCTTATGTTCACCAAACACCACCGCCAGTACCGCGCCGTCACTGCCGGCCAGTTGCCGGGCCAGGCCGAGCAGGTCGCGGTCGTGACTGCTCAAGCGGCCACCGACCATGTCCGGTACCACGTTGATGTAGAACGCCGGCGTCGGCACCTGGTGCAGCGGCAACAGCACCTCGACCGCCGCCGTACGCTTGGCCGCGCCGCCCTGCTGGGCGCCGCTGCGGTCGATACGCTTGATCCCGTTGGGACCGATAAAACCGACACCATGCACGTTCTTGCGGATCACACCGTTGGGCCCCATCCAGCTCTGTTGTACGGGCTGCATCGCCGCGTGCAAAGGATGAAGACGGTTACGGGCGATCCATTCGGCACGGGGATCGCGGCGGATAATGTCGCTCATCAATGCACCTCCGCAGGTTCACGCTTGTTGGGCGCCTTGGCCGGTGCCGCATCTTCAAGCAAGGCGTCGGCCACCAATTCGGCAATGTCTTTGATCAACGGGCGCGGCTCGACCACACCCTCGAGCATCGCCGTGCACTGCGGGCAACCCACAGCTACCAGTTCGGCGCCGGTCTCGCGGATGTCGTCCATGCGCATGTCGGGGATGCGTTGCTTGCCGGGGATGTCGGTGATCGGCGCGCCGCCACCGCCGCCGCAGCAGCGTGAACGAAAGCCCGAGCGCTGCATCTCCTTGACCTCGATGCCCAGGGCCCGCAGCACCTGGCGCGGCGCTTCGTACTCGCCGTTGTAGCGGCCCAGATAGCAAGGGTCGTGATAGGTCACGCTGGTGCCTTTGTGCTGGCCCAGGTTCAGCGCGCCCTCGCCGATCAGCTCGGCCATGAAGGTGCTGTGGTGCTGCACCAGATAGTTGCCGTTGAAGGCGCCGTACTCGTTTTTCAGCACATGAAAACTGTGCGGATCGCAGGTGACGATGCGTTTAAAGCTGTACTTGGCCAGGGTCTGGATATTGCGCGAAGCCAGCAACTGAAAGGTCGCTTCATCGCCCAGGCGCCGCGCCACGTCGCCGCTGTCGCGTTCTTCCAGGCCAAGCACAGCGAAGTCGACCTTGGCTGCCTTGAGCACTTTGACGAACGCGCGCAGGGTGCGTTGGTTGCGCATGTCGAAGGCACCGTCGCCGACCCAGAACAGCACGTCGGCACTGCCTTTCTCGCTGAGCAGCGGCAGGTTCAAATCCGCCGCCCAATTCAGCCGGCCGCCGGGTGCGAAACCGCCAGGGTTGTCGGTGGCGATCAGGTTTTCCAGGACTTCGGCGCCTTTGTTCGGCGTAGCGCCCTTTTCCAGGGTGAGGTAGCGGCGCATGTCGACGATGGCGTCCACGTGCTCGATCATCATCGGGCACTCTTCCACACAGGCGCGGCAGGTGGTGCATGACCACAGGGTCTCGGCGTCCACCAGGCCGTTGACGATCGGCTGGTGCGGGTTGCCGCTGTGTTCGCCTATCGGTTTACCTGGATAGGGGCTGCCGGCGAATTTGGCATCGGTGCCGCCGGCCAGGCCGACCACCATGTCCTGGATGAGTTTTTTCGGGTTCAGCGGCTGGCCGGCGGCAAACGCTGGGCAGGCGGCTTCGCACTTGCCGCACTGCACGCAGGCGTCGAAACCGAGCAATTGGTTCCAGGTAAAATCCTTGGGTTTTTCCACGCCCAACGGCGCGGTCTTGTCACTGAGGTCCAGCGGTTTCAAACCGGTGGAACGGCCACCGCCGAAGCGCTCGGCGCGGCGGTGCCAGGCCAGGTGCAAGGCACCGGCGAAGGCGTGCTTCATCGGGCCGCCCCAGGTCATGCCGAAGAACATTTCAGACACGCCCCACAACACGCCCACGCTCAACAACGCAGCCAGCAGCCAGCCGCCGAAGTCGGCGGGCAAGATGCCGGCCACCGGCAGGGTCACCAGGAAAAAGCTGACCGAGAACGCCATCAGGCTTTTCGGCAAGCGCATCCACGGGCCCTTGGACAGACGCGCGGGGGGGTTGCGGCGACGCAGGTACATGAAGATGGCGCCGACAAACATCAAGGTCGAGGCCAAAAGCAGCGCGTAGCCGAGGATGCGGTTGTGCAGGCCGAAACCGTGCACCAGGATCGCCAGCAGCGCCGACAGCACAAAGCCCAGCGCGGTAGCGACGTGGGTGTTGGCGATGTATTTGTCGCGGGCGACCACATGGTGCAGGTCGACCATGTAGCGCTTGGGCATGGCCAAAAGGCCGCCGAGCAGGTCAACCTTGGAGGCACGGCCGCGGCGCCACATGTTCACCCGGCGCAGGGCGCCGAGGACGGCAAGGCCTAGGGCGGCAAACAAAAGAATAGGCAGCAAGGTGTTCAACATGGTGAAGCTCCCACAGACCACACAGGTCTACTGTGAAACTGGCCTTGAAATGTGGGAGGGGGCTTGCTCCCGATGGCGGAGTGTCAGTTGATATAGCTGTAGCTGACCCACCGCTATCGGGAGCAAGCCCCCTCCCACATTCGGACCGAGTCCACTTTGGCTCGGTGTCGGCTTAGAAATCCTTGCACAAGCGCAGGGCGTCATAGATGGCAGCGTGGGTATTGCGCTGGGCCACACAGTCACCGATGCGGAACAACAAGTACCCCTCACCCGCTTCGCTCAGGCACGGCTGTGGCTTGATCGCGAACAGGGCTTCGACGTCAATCTGGCCCTTGTTGCGCGAACCTTCCTTGAGCCCGTAATAAATCGCCTCGTCCGGGCGCACGCCGTTCTCCACCACCACCTGGTCGACCACCCGCTCTTCCTTGGCCCCGGTGTATTCGTTCTCCAGCACCGCCACCAGCTTGTCGCCCTCGCGGTAGACCTTTTCCAGCATCATGTCGCCGGTCATGATCACTTCCTTGGGGTACATGCTGCGGTAGTAAGTCGGGAACGACGTACCGCCGATGGCCACGCCCGGCTTGATATCGTCGGTGACGATCTCGACCTGGCAGCCTTTGTCCGCAAGGAAATCCGCCACCGACATGCCGGTGAATTCGCAGATGGTGTCGTACACCAGCACGTTCTTGCCCGGTGCGACTTTGCCGTCGAGCACGTCCCAACTGCTCACCACCAGGCCCTCGGCAGCGCCCCAGTGTTCGTTCTGTTCAATGAACGGATGCCCACCGACGGCCAGCACCACCACGTCCGGACGCAGGTCGAGGATAATTTCGGCATCCGCCGCCACGCCCAGGCGCAGATCGACTTTCAAACGTGCCAACTCCAACTGGAACCAGCGCGTGATACCGGCAATCTGGTCGCGTTGCGGGGCTTTCGATGCGGTGGTGATCTGCCCGCCGATAAATTCTTTCTTTTCGAACAGGGTCACCTCGTGGCCGCGTTCGGCGGCGACGCGCGCCGCTTCCATCCCCGCAGGGCCAGCACCGACCACCACGACTTTGCGTTTAGGCCCGGTGGACTTCTCGATAATGTGCGGCACGCCCATGTATTCACGGGAGGTCGCGGCGTTCTGGATGCACAGCACATCCAGGCCCTGGTACTGGCGATCGATGCAATAGTTGGCGCCGACGCACTGTTTGATCTGGTCGATCTGGCCCATCTTGATCTTGGCGATCAGGTGCGGGTCGGCAATATGGGCGCGGGTCATGCCGACCATGTCCACGTAGCCGCCTTCCAGAATGCGCGTGGCCTGGTTCGGGTCCTTGATGTTCTGCGCGTGCAGCACCGGAACCTTCACCACTTCCTTGATACCGGCCGCCAGGTGCAGGAACGGCTCCGGCGGGTAACTCATGTTCGGGATCACGTTGGCCAGGGTGTTGTGCGTATCGCACCCCGAGCCCACCACGCCGATGAAGTCGAGCATGCCGGTGTCGTCGTAATACTTGGCGATCTGCTTCATGTCCTCGTGGGACAGGCCGTCCGGGTGGAACTCGTCGCCGCACAGGCGCATGCCCACGCAGAAATCGTCACCGACTTCGGCGCGCACGGCCTTCAACACTTCCAGGCCGAACTTCATGCGGCCTTCGAAGGTGCCGCCCCATTCATCGGTGCGCTTGTTGACCCGCGGGCTCCAGAACTGGTCGATCATGTGCTGGTGCACGGCGGACAGTTCCACCCCATCCAGGCCACCGGCCTTGGCGCGCTTGGCGGCGCTGGCGTAGTTGCCGATCACGCGCCAGATTTCTTCCGGCTCGATGGTCTTGCAGGTGGCACGGTGCACCGGCTCACGCACGCCGGACGGCGACATCAGGGTCGGCCAGTTGAAGCCGTCCCAACGCGAGCGACGACCCATGTGGGTAATCTGGATCATGATCTTGGCGCCATGCTTGTGCATGGCGTCGGCCAGGTTCTGGAAGTGCGGGATGATGCGGTCGGTGGACAGGTTCACCGAGCTCCACCATTCCTGGGGGCTGTCGATGGCCACCACCGAGGAGCCGCCGCAGATCGCCAGGCCGATACCGCCCTTGGCCTTCTCTTCGTAGTACTTCACATAGCGGTCGGTGGTCATGCCGCCGTCGGTGGCATACACCTCGGCGTGGGCGGTACTGAGCACGCGGTTGCGAATGGTCAGTTTGCCGATCTGGATCGGCTGGAACATTGCTTCGAAAGCCATGGCACGGTCCTCGGCTTACAACGGCTTGACGGTGAACAAACCATCATCGTGGCCCTCTTCGGAGCCTCCGTAGACTTGTTCGGCGACGGTGCGAATCTTGCTGCCACGCGCTTCAAGGATCTGGTCCATCGCGCCGGCAAACCAGCCGGTGAACATGTAGTCGACTTTGCGCCCGACCTTGCCGTACACATAGACGAAGGCCGAATGTTCCAACTTGACGCTGGCGGTGCCTTTATCCAGGTCGATGTCCTGAATCTTGAACAGGCCCCAGCCGCGTTGCGACAGGCGCTTCATGTAGTGCTCGAACACCGCGACGCCTTCCAGGCCGTGGCATTCGGCTTCCTTTTCACACCAGTGCCAGGCGGACTTGTAGCCGGCCTTGTAGAGGATCTCGGCGTAGGCGTCGGCACCCAGCACTTCTTCGATGCCCATGTGGTTGTTGACGAAGAAATGGCGCGGCACGTACAGCATCGGCAGGGCGTCGGAGGTCCAGACACCGGTTTCGCTGTCGACTTCAATTGGCAATTGCGGGGCGATCTTGGCCATGGAAACTTAACTCCAGAAAAATTCGTAGTGGTGTTGCCGGTGGGTGTCTGGCTTATTCGCCCCAGACGTCTTTCAAGACATTGACCCAGTTCTCGCCCATGATCTTGCGCACCACGCGTTCAGGATGGCCGCGCTTGAGCAGGGTCTCGGTGAGGTTGGGAAACTCGCCCACGGTGCGGATGCCCAGCGGGTTGATGATCTTGCCGAAGCTGGTCAGGCGGCGGGCGTAGCCTTTGTCATGGGTCAGCATTTCAAAGAAATCCTGGCCATGGCCCTGGGTGAAGTCGGTGCCGATGCCGATGGCGTCTTCGCCGACGATGTTCATGGTGTATTCGATGGCTTCGGCGTAATCGTCGATGGTCGAATCGATGCCCTTGGCCAGGAACGGCGCGAACATGGTCACGCCGACAAACCCGCCGTGGTCGGCGATGAACTTGAGTTCTTCATCGGATTTGTTGCGCGGGTGCTCCTTGAGGCCCGAGGGCAGGCAGTGGGAATAGCACACCGGCTTTTTCGATTCGAGGATGACTTCTTCGCTGGTCTTGGAACCGACGTGGGACAGGTCGCACATGATGCCGACGCGGTTCATCTCGGCGACAATCTCACGCCCGAAACCCGACAGGCCGCCGTCGCGCTCGTAGCAGCCGGTGCCCACCAGGTTCTGGGTGTTGTAGCACATCTGCACCACACCGACGCCGAGCTGCTTGAAGATCTCGACATAGCCGAGCTGGTCTTCAAATGCGTGGGCATTCTGGAAGCCGAAGATGATGCCGGTCTTGCCCTGCTCCTTGGCGCGACGGATATCGGCGGTGGTTTTCACCGGGATCACCAGGTCGCTGTTTTCGCGGATCAGGGTCTGGCTGGCGACGATGTTATTGATCGTGGCCTGGAAGCCTTCCCACACCGACACCGTGCAGTTGGCAGCCGTCAAGCCACCTTTGCGCATGTCTTCGAACAGGTCGCGGTTCCACTTGGCAATAATCAGACCGTCGATAACGATGCTGTCGGCGTGCAACTCGGCTGGGCTCATCAGGCGTCCCCTTATTGGCGATTCATGCGCCGAATCGTCTGCCGGCGCTTTGGGGCCAGCATATGCCCAGGGGCCGACGGAGCCGGGTGCAAAAACGACAGGGGAATTGCCGAAAGCGTCAATCCGCGACAAAGCCTGTGTAGACATGCCTGACTGGCGGCTGTTCTTTGTCTTACGCTTGAGCCAGAATTCCGCATCACCTGATATGAGACGGCGCAATGAAATCGATTTTCCTGGCTTTGGCACTCATCGCAACCGGCGTCCACGCCGCCGAAGACACCGACAGCACGCCGTGCGACGGCATCGAGAACGACCAGCAAACCCTGGAATGCGCCACCTACAACAAAACCACCGCCGAGCAATTGTTGAAAGACAACTATCAGGGCCTGCTGGAGCGCATGGGTTCCACCTACGGCAGCGACAAGACCAAGCTCGCCGACATTACCGCTCGTCTGAAGGATGCCCAGCAGAAGTGGGAAAAACTACGTGATGCCGATTGCGCGGTGGACACCTTCCCGACGGCGACCGGGACCAAGGCGTATGCGATTGCGCTGAATGATTGCCTGGCGCGGATGAGTGACGAGCGGTCGGAGTTTTTGGAGTCGATTGGGCAGGAATAAGCGACAATCCTGCGACTTTCCTTCTGAACCAGGGCTTTTCATGACTATCTGCGGCATCGAAATCAAAGGCAGCGAAGCCATCATCGCCGTCGCTTCCCTGGACAACCAGGCGCTGACCCACGTCGCCCTGGCCACCAAGAAAATCGCCCTCGAAGACGACGACGAAGCCGCCAACGTCAAAGCCTTCGCCGCCCAGGTGAAGGCGTTCGTGCAGGCAAACGCCATCACCCGGATCGCGATCAAGAAGCGCAGCAAGAAAGGCGAATTCGCCGGTGGCCCGACCACGTTCAAGATTGAAGGGGTGTTTCAGTTGTTGGAGGGGGTGGAGGTGACCTTGCTGTCGCCGCAAACCATCAATGCGCAAAACAAGAAGCACACCTTTGAACTGCCGGCGACGCTGAACAAGTATCAGCATGAGGCTTACAAGGCGGCGTGTTCGGCCTTGGTAAAAAAATAAGCCACACCGAAATCTACTGTGGGAGGGGGCTTGCTCCCGATGAGGGTGTGTCAGCCACTCATGTGCTGCTGACCCACTGCTATCGGGAGCAAGCCCCCTCCCACATTTGATCCGCGGTGCCGGCCGCTTTTATACCTAATTATAGAAACGACTATAAATTATAGTCGCGCCTATAATTGACTAAAAAACGATCAAACCACCTCCCGTCGCCGATCCTCTCTCGGACATTTCGCAAACCTCGCCCGATAGCTGCGGGTGAAATACGAAGGCGACTCGAACCCGCACGCAATACTCACTTCCAGCACGCTCATATCGCTCTGGCGCAGCAGTTGCCGGGCTTTTTCCAGGCGCAGGCGCAGATAGAAGTTACTCGGTGTGTCGTTCAAATGCAGGCGGAACAAGCGCTCAAGCTGACGCCGGGTGACCCTGATTGCGTCGGCCAGGGCCAGGGTACTCAGGGGCGGCTCGGTGTGTTGCTCCATCTCGCCGATCACCTGCACCAGTTTTTTGTTGTTGATGCCGTAGCGGGTGGCGATTTGCATGCGTTGGTGGTCTTGGCGCGGGCGGATGCGGCCGAGCACGAACTGTTCGGACACCTGGATCGCCAGGTCCGGGCCGTGGGCCTGGGCGATCAGGTCGAGCATCAGGTCGATGGATGCGGTGCCGCCGGCACAGGTGATGCGACGGCGGTCGATCTCGAACAGTTCCTGGGTGACGCTCAGGTGCGGATACGATTCCTTGAACGCATCGATGGCTTCCCAGTGCAAGGTCAGGCGGTGGCCGTCGAGCAGGCCCGCTTCGGCCAGCACGCAGGCGCCGGTGTCGATGGCGCCGAGGGTCACGCCGTCGTGGTCAAGACGGCGCAGCCAGTGATCCAGCGTCGGCGTGGCGAACTGCAGCGGTTCGAAGCCGGCCACCACCAACAGCGTCGCACCCTTTTTCAGCGGTTCCAGTGCGGCGTCGGCATTGACCGACATGCCATTGCTCGCCAGTACCGCACCGCCATCGGCGCTCAGTATGTGCCAGCGGTACAACTCGCCACGGAAGCGGTTGGCCACACGCAACGGCTCAAGGGCGGAGATAAAGCCGATGGCCGAGAACCCCGGCATCAGCAAAAAATAAAAATCCTGGGACATGATGGCGCTCTCGTAGGACGACCAGCGTGGCACTGTGATACTCCCGTTCAAGGGCGGATTCAAGCGCGCAGGTCGCTGCAGTGCAAGAGCCGGTCGCCGCTGTGCGTTTCGGCGCTGCTCAAGGTACGTAACTTGGCTGCACGGCGCGCAAAGACGCCGGACCCCACAATAACGACCTGCCGAGGGATTCACCATGAACCGACTGATCAGCCGCAGCGTGCTTGCACTCAGCGTCAGCGCTATTTTGAGCACCCCCGTCATGGCAGCGGATGCCGCTTCCTGCCAGAACGTGCGCCTGGGCGTGGTGAACTGGACCGACGTGATCGCCACCAGCGCCATGACCCAAGTGCTGCTCGACGGCCTCGGCTACAAGACCAAACAAACCAGCGCGTCCCAGCAGATCATCTTTGCCGGCATTCGCGACCAGCGCCTGGATCTGTTCCTGGGCTACTGGAACCCGTTGATGACCCAGACCATCACGCCGTTCGTCGACGCCAAGCAAGTCAAAGTGCTCGACAAACCGAGCCTGGAAGACGCCCGCGCCACCCTCGCCGTGCCGACCTACCTGGCGGACAAGGGCCTGAAAACCTTTGCCGACATCGCCCGCTTCGAAAAAGAGTTGGGCGGCAAGATCTACGGCATCGAGCCGGGTTCGGGCGCCAATACCCAGATCAAGGCCATGATCGCCAAGAACCAGTTCGGCCTGGGCAAGTTCCAACTGGTCGAATCCAGCGAAGCCGCCATGCTCTCTGCAGTCGACCGCGCGGTACGACGCAAGGAGCCTGTGGTGTTCTTCGGCTGGGCGCCGCACCCGATGAACGTCAACGTGGCGATGACTTACCTCACCGGCAGCGATGACGCGCTGGGGCCGAATGAAGGCAGGGCGACCGTGTGGACCGTCACCTCGCCGACCTATGCCGAGCAGTGCCCCAACGTACACAAGCTGCTGACCAACCTGACCTTCACCGCCGCCGACGAGAGCCGGATGATGCAGCCCTTGCTGGATCACAAGGACCCCATCGAGTCGGCCAAGCAGTGGCTCAAGGATCACCCGCAAGACCAGGCGCGCTGGCTGGAAGGTGTGACCACCTTCGATGGCAAGCCGGCGGCGGCCAACCTCCAACTGACCGTCAAATAACCTTTTCCAGACACCGCTTCGCAGCCCCGACCGGCTGCGAACAGCACCCCCACGCCTGTAAGGAACCGCCTCATGAACCACGACGTCATCATCACCTGCGCACTCACCGGTGCTGGCGACACGACCGCCAGAAGCCCGCATGTGCCGGTCACCCCCAAACAGATCGCGGCCGCCGCCGTGGAAGCCGCCAAGGCCGGCGCGACCGTGGTGCACTGCCACGTGCGTGACCCGCACACCGGCAAGTTCAGCCGCGACGTGGCGCTGTACCGCGAAGTGATGGAGCGCATCCGCGAGGCCGACATCGACATCATCGTCAATCTCACCGCCGGCATGGGCGGCGACCTGGAGATCGGCAGTGGCGAGCACCCCATGGAGTTCGGTCCCAACACCGACCTGGTCGGCCCACTGACGCGCCTGGCCCATGTCGAGCAATTGCTGCCGGAAATCTGCACCCTCGATTGCGGCACCCTGAACTTCGGCGATGGCGACACCATTTACGTGTCCACTCCGGCGCAATTGCGCGCCGGCGCCAAGCGTATCCAGGCGTTGGGCGTTAAAGCCGAGCTGGAGATTTTCGACACCGGCCACCTGTGGTTCGCCAAGCAGATGATCAAGGAAGGCCTGCTCGACAACCCGCTGTTTCAACTGTGCCTGGGCATCCCGTGGGGCGCGCCGGCCGACACCACCACCATGAAAGCCATGGTCGACAACTTGCCCGCCGACGCCGTGTGGGCCGGCTTCGGCATCGGCCGCATGCAGATGCCGATGGCGGCGCAGGCGGTGCTGCTGGGCGGCAATGTGCGGGTCGGCCTGGAAGACAACTTGTGGCTGGACAAAGGCGTGCTTGCCACCAATGGGCAGTTGGTGGAGCGCGCCGGTGAAATCCTCAGCCGCCTCGGCGCGCGAGTCATGACCCCGGCGGAAGGTCGCATCAAGATGGGCCTGGCCAAACGCGGCTAGTCCCTGCCAAAACCGAATCAAAAATGTGGGAGGGGGCTTGCTCCCGATAGCGGTGGATCAGCCTAAAGATGCATGACTGAAACACCGTCATCGGGAGCAAGCCCCCTCCCACAAGGGATCACCGAACGCTTTAGGAATGTGCCAATGAGCTTTATCAACGAAATCAAAACCTTCGCTGCCCTCGGCAGCGGCGTTATCGGCAGCGGCTGGGTGTCCCGCGCCCTCGCCCACGGCCTGGACGTCGTGGCCTGGGACCCGGCGCCCGGCGCCGAAACGGCCCTGCGCAAACGTGTCGCCAACGCCTGGGGCGCCCTGGAGCAACAAGGCCTGGCGCCGGGAGCATCCCAGTCGCGCCTGCGCTTTGTCGCAACCATTGAGGAATGCGTAAGGGACGCCGACTTCATTCAGGAAAGCGCCCCGGAACGCCTGGAGCTGAAATTGGATTTGCACAGCAAGATCAGCGCCGCAGCCAAGCCGAATGCGTTGATCGGCTCGAGCACGTCCGGGCTATTGCCAAGTGAATTTTATGAGGGTTCGACCCACCCGGAACGTTGCGTGGTTGGCCACCCGTTCAACCCGGTTTACCTGCTGCCGTTGGTGGAAGTGGTCGGCGGCAAGCACACCGCGCCGGAGGCGATCCAGGCCGCGATCAAGGTCTATGAATCCCTCGGCATGCGCCCACTGCACGTGCGCAAGGAAGTGCCGGGGTTTATTGCTGACCGCCTGCTGGAAGCGCTGTGGCGCGAGGCGCTGCACCTGGTCAACGATGGCGTGGCGACCACCGGCGAAATCGACGACGCGATTCGCTTTGGCGCCGGGCTGCGCTGGTCGTTCATGGGCACCTTCCTCACCTACACCCTGGCCGGTGGCGATGCGGGCATGCGCCACTTCATGGCGCAGTTCGGTCCGGCATTGCAGTTGCCGTGGACCTATTTGCCGGCGCCGGAACTCACCGACAAATTGATCGACGATGTGGTCGATGGCACCCGCGACCAGTTAGGCAAACACAGCATTGCGGCGCTGGAGCGCTATCGTGATGATTGCCTGCTGGCGGTATTGGAGGCAGTCAAAGTGACTAAAGCCAAACACGGCATGAGCTTCGCCGAATAACCCACATTCTTGACCGAGTCTGGATCCATGCCCGCATTGAAAACCTACACCACTCAAATCCTGCCTAAATGGGTCGACTACAACGGCCACCTGCGCGATGCGTTCTACCTGCTGATCTTCAGCTACGCCACCGACGCACTGATGGACATGCTGGGCCTGGACAGTGATAACCGCGAAGCCAGCGGCCACTCGCTGTTCACCCTGGAGTTGCATCTGAACTACCTGCACGAAGTGAAGCTGGGTACCAAGGTGCAGGTGCGCACCCAACTGATCGCCCACGACGCCAAGCGCCTGCATCTCTATCACAGTCTGCACCCGGTGGACGATGACAAGGAACTGGCCGGCAACGAACAGATGCTGCTGCATGTCGACCTGGCAGGGCCGCATGCCACGCCGTTCACCGAGGCCGCGCTGGAAAGGCTGACGGCTATCAGCGCCGCACAGGCCGAGCTGCCAATGCCCGCCCTGCTTGGCCGTGTCATTGGCTTGCCGGCAAAAAAAGCCCCGAGCCAGCCGTGACTGGATCGGGGCAGAGTGCCTTGTGTGAGCCGTGCATCCGGAGGGTGACCAAACCATCAAGCTGCGTGCCTGGGACCAGTGTGCCGGTAAGTGCACCTGGCGCATGGCCCGAAAACGACACCCTCATAGCCATCTGAGGCATTCACGCATTCTGCCCTTGCCGACCGCCTGGGCGGCTACCAGAATCGAGGTCGAACCCCGCTCCCCTCACCAGGATAAACGTCATGATGCATGCGGATTTGATTGACCAGGATGACCTGCTGGGCCAACTGCGCTCGTTGGGTTTCGAAGTGTCCAGCGGTGCCAGCGCCGAGCAGGCTTGCGAGTGCGCGGTACGCGGTTTGAGCGAGGCACGGGCCAAGGCGCTCAAGGGTATGGTTGAGCAGATGTACAGCGGCAGCGCGACGATTCTGCCGGCGGTGCGTCAGGCGATCGATAAGCAGTTGTTGCCGGCCTTGGTGCAGTTCAAGCAGAACCGCGGCGCCTGACAGCCACCTTCCCTGTAGGAGCGAGCTTGCTCGCGAAGATCGTCAACGATGACGCGGGGCCCCAGTTACCCCGCGTCGCTCTTGCTTTTTTCGCGAGCAAGCTCGCTCCTACAGTTAGAGCCTTACACTGGCGAAAGTCGACTCATTCCTGGCCTGGCTCAACGCCGACATCGGCCCCGACAACGGTGACAACACCAGCGCCTGCGGAATCGGCAGCATCGCCACCTGCTGGGTGGTATTGGAGCCTACACGCTCATCGCGCGGCGGAATGCCGAAGTATTCGCGGTAGCACTTGGAGAAATGCGGGGTGGACACAAACCCGCACACCGACGCCACTTCGATGATCGACATCGGCGTTTGCTTGAGCAACTGCCGCGCACGGATCAGGCGCAACTTGAGGTAGTAGCGCGACGGCGAACAGTGCAGGTATTTCTGGAACAACCGCTCCAGCTGGCGACGCGACACGGCGACATAGACCGCCAGCTCGTCCAGGTCGATGGGCTCTTCCAGGTTGGCTTCCATCAGCGCCACGATTTCCTGCAGCTTCGGCTGGTTGGTGCCGAGCATGTGCTTGAGCGGCACACGCTGGTGATCCTGTTCGTTGCGGATGCGTTCGTACACGAACATCTCGGAGATGGCGGCCGACAGCTCACGGCCGTGGTCGCGGCTGATCAGGTGCAGCATCATGTCCAACGGCGCGGTGCCGCCGGAGCTGGTGAAACGGTTGCGATCGAGGGTGAACAGGCGTGTGCTCATGGCCACGCGGGGAAACGCTTCCTGCATCGACGCCAGGCATTCCCAATGCACGCTGCAATCGAAACCGTCGAGCAGGCCCGCGCAGGCCAGGGCCCAGCTGCCGGTGCAGACCGCACCGAGACGACGGGATTGACGCGCCTGGCTTTGCAGCCACGACACGTGTTCGCGGGTGACGGTGCGCTGGATGCCCACGCCACCGCACACGATCACCGTGTCCAGGGCCGGGGCCTTGTGCATGGCGGCGTCGGGGGTGATCTGCAGGCCGTCACTGGCCCATACTTGGTTGCCGTCGACACTCAGGGTGGTCCAGCGATACAACTCGCGGCCGGACAGCTGGTTGGCCATGCGCAGCGGTTCCACGGCCGACGCCAGGGAAATCAGCGTGAAATTGTCCAGCAGCAAAAAGCCGATGGATTGAGGCGCACGGTTCTGGGGTTGGGCCCCTGAGTTGAACGACGTCATCGCAGTATCTCCTCACACAAAGCGGGTGATGGCCTCAGGCGAGGCTCTTGTTATTGCGCTCATCTCCTGAGAGGGAGAGAGGCTTTGAATTGATAGAGCAAATGCCATGCCTGAAATTGAATGGCCATTCAACAAATCCTGAAAACGACCTGTTGATGCGTCTATATAAGCCCGCCTATTAAACGCGAGATATGACGCACGAGGCCGAAGGCCAGAGGGCCGTGAGCAGATCGGTAGCACTTGTGGGAAGGCGCTTTGCGGGCGTAGGAGAAGTCTGTCACCCAACGCACGGGGGACGGGTGGTCGAGGGGGAAATCGTTCGCGAGCTACTTATCTATTTGCGACGCGCTAAAAGGTGGCGCTTTAGGCTCGGGTGTTCACTTTATGAGCAGTGCTGCTGCACTGGCGCTCGGGGGGCAAGTCCACTCCCAGCCTTGAAATGTATTCACAGGTCAAAAAAATGTGGGAGGGAGCAACCCCTTCCCACATTGGTCTTGCGTGTTACTCGTGATATTGCGCCGACAGCTCGTGCACCGCGCGCAGGAACGCACCGGCATGCTCCGGGTTCACTTCCGGGGTGATGCCATGACCCAGGTTGAACACGTGTCCGGTGCCTTTGCCGTAGCTGGCGAGGATGCGCCCGACTTCGGTGCGGATCGCTTCCGGCTTGGCGTACAACACGGTCGGGTCCATGTTGCCTTGCAGCGCGACCTGGTTACCAACGCGGCGGCGGGCTTCGCCGATATCGCAGGTCCAGTCCAGGCCCAGGGCATCGGCACCGGCGTCGGCGATGCTTTCCAGCCACAGGCCACCACCCTTGGTGAACAGGATGACCGGCACCTTGCGGCCTTCGTGTTCGCGGATCAGGCCGCTGACGATCTTGCGCATGTAGGCCAGGGAGAATTCCTGGTACGCCGCCGCCGACAGGTTGCCGCCCCAGGTATCGAAAATCTGCACCGCTTGCGCGCCGGCCATGATCTGGCCATTGAGGTAGGACGTGACCGACTGCGCCAGCTTGTCCAGCAGCAAATGCATGGCGTGCGGGTTGTCGTAGAGCATGGCCTTGGTCTTGCGGAAGTCTTTCGACGAGCCGCCTTCGACCATGTAGGTGGCCAAGGTCCATGGGCTGCCGGAGAAACCGATCAGTGGCACGCGGCCGTTGAGCTCGCGGCGGATGGTGCTGACGGCATCCATCACGTAGCCGAGGTCTTTGTGCGGATCAGGGATCGGCAAGGCTTCGATATCAGCCAGGGTACTGACGACTTTCCTGAAACGCGGGCCTTCGCCGGTCTCGAAGTACAGGCCTTGGCCCATGGCGTCCGGGATGGTGAGGATATCGGAGAAGAGGATGGCCGCATCCAGCTGCGGGTAGCGGTCCAGCGGCTGCATCGTGACTTCGCAGGCGAACGTAGGGTTCATGCACAGGCTCATGAAGTCGCCGGCATTGGCGCGACTGGCGCGGTATTCCGGCAGGTAGCGACCGGCTTGACGCATCATCCACACGGGCGTGACGTCTACGGGCTGCTTGAGCAGGGCACGAAGGAAACGGTCGTTCTTGAGGGCAGTCATGTCGGCATCCGCAAAAAAAGTGCGGGCATTTTCTCAGAGCGCGACGCAAAAGGCACGGAATGCGCCGTGCCTTTTGTCTATCGGGTCAATTTGTCGCGGTAGCTTGAACACAGCACAAAACAAATGTGGGAGGGGGCTTGCTCCCGATTGCGGTGGTTCAGTTATAGATACTGAAACTGACACACCGCTATCGGGAGCAAGCCCCCTCCCACATTTTGATCCCATTTCAAGCGGGGATCAGGGTCAGACTTGCAGGTAGTCCAGGATCCCTTCCGCAGCATTGCGCCCTTCGAAGATCGCGGTTACCACCAGGTCAGAGCCGCGCACCATGTCGCCACCGGCGAAGATTTTCGGGTTGCTGGTCTGGTGCTTGTACTGGCCTTGCTCCGGGGCCACAACACGGCCCTGGCTGTCGGTCTGGATCTCGAACTGCTCGAACCACGGCGCCGGGCTTGGGCGGAAACCGAACGCGATGACCACGGCGTCGGCCGGGATGATTTCTTCGGAACCCGGGATCGGCTCGGGGCTGCGACGGCCACGGGCGTCGGGTTCGCCGAGACGGGTCTCGACCACCTTCACGCCTTCGACGCGGTCTTCACCGACAATCGCGATCGGCTGGCGGTTGTAGAGGAATTTCACCCCTTCTTCCTTGGCGTTCTTCACCTCTTTGCGCGAACCGGGCATGTTGGCTTCGTCACGGCGATACGCACAGGTCACCGACTTGGCGCCCTGGCGGATCGAGGTGCGATTGCAGTCCATCGCGGTGTCGCCACCGCCGAGCACCACGACCTTCTTGCCTTTCATGTCGACGAAATCTTCCGGCGACTTTTCAAAGCCCAGATTGCGGTTGACGTTGGCGATCAGGAAGTCGAGCGCGTCATACACGCCCGGCAGGTCTTCACCGGCAAAGCCGCCCTTCATGTAGGTGTAGGTGCCCATGCCCATGAATACCGCATCGTATTCGGCGAGCAGTTGCTCCATGGTGATGTCTTTGCCGATCTCGGTGTTCAGGCGGAACTCGATGCCCATGCCGGTGAACACTTCGCGACGGTTGCTCAGTACGGTCTTTTCCAGCTTGAACTCGGGGATGCCGAAGGTCAGCAGGCCGCCGATTTCCGGGTTCTTGTCGAACACCACCGGAGTCACGCCGCCACGCACCAGCACGTCGGCACAGCCCAGGCCCGCAGGGCCGGCGCCGATGATCGCGACGCGCTTGCCGGTCGGCTTGACCTTGGACATGTCCGGCCGCCAGCCCATGGCGAACGCGGTGTCGGTGATGTACTTCTCCACCGAACCGATGGTCACCGCGCCGAAGCCGTCGTTGAGGGTGCAGGCACCCTCGCACAGACGGTCCTGTGGGCACACCCGGCCGCAGACTTCCGGCAGGGTGTTGGTCTGGTGCGACAGCTCGGCGGCGGCGAGGATGTTGCCCTCGGCCACCAGCTTGAGCCAGTTGGGAATGAAGTTGTGCACCGGGCACTTCCATTCGCAGTACGGGTTACCGCACCCCAGGCAGCGGTGGGCCTGGTCGGCCGAGTGCTGGGGTTTGAAGGGTTCGTAGATTTCCACGAACTCTTTCTTGCGTTGACGCAACAGTTTCTTCTTCGGATCTTTGCGCCCGACATCGATGAACTGGAAGTCGTTATTCAGACGTTCAGCCATGTTAAAACCTCATCAAACTGTTCAGGCGCATATCACTGCGGGTTGGCACGGATGCTGGAAAGCAACGATTTCAGGTTGGCAGCCTTGGGCTTGACCAGCCAGAAACGACGCAGGTAATCATCGAGGTTTTCGGCGAGGTTACGCCCCCATTCGCTGCCGGTTTCCTCGACGTACTCGTCCAGCACGTGCTGCAAGTGGTTGCGGTAGGACTCCATGGCTTCGCCGCTGATCCGCTGGATCTCGACCAACTCGTGGTTGACCTTGTCGACGAAGGTGTTGTCCTGGTCGAGCACGTAGGCAAAACCGCCGGTCATGCCCGAACCGAAGTTGTAACCGGTCTTGCCCAATACGGCGACAAAGCCGCCGGTCATGTACTCACAGCAGTGATCGCCGGTACCTTCCACCACGGTGTGGGCGCCGGAGTTACGCACGGCGAAACGCTCACCGGCAGTGCCGGCGGCGAACAGCTTGCCACCGGTGGCGCCGTACAAGCAGGTGTTGCCGATGATGGCGCTGTCCTGCGACTTGTAGACGCTGCCGAGTGGCGGAACGATCACCAGCTTGCCGCCGGTCATGCCCTTGCCCACGTAGTCGTTGGCGTCGCCTTCCAGGTACATGTGCAGGCCACCGGCGTTCCACACGCCGAAGCTCTGGCCCGCAGTGCCCTTGAAGCGGAAGGTGATCGGCGCTTTCGCCATGCCCTGGTTGCCGTGCTTGCGCGCGATTTCGCCGGAAACACGAGCGCCGATGGAACGGTCGCAGTTGCAGATATCCAGGGCGAATTCGCCACCGCTGGCATCGTTGATCGAGGAACCGGCCAGGTCGACCATCTTCTCGGCCAGCAGACCCTTGTCGAACGGTGGGTTGCGGTCTACCTGGCAGAATTGTGGCTTGTCTGCCGGGATGTGATCGCTGCCCAGCAGCGGCGTCAGGTCCAGGTGCTGTTGCTTGGCGGTCTGGCCTTCGAGGATATCCAGCAGATCGGTACGACCGATCAGCTCTTCCAGCGAGCGCACGCCCAGCTTGGCCAGCCACTCACGGGTCTCTTCGGCGACGTAGGTGAAGAAATTCACCACCATGTCGACGGTGCCGATGTAGTGATCCTTGCGCAGCTTCTCGTTCTGCGTCGCAACGCCGGTAGCGCAGTTGTTCAGGTGGCAGATGCGCAGGTATTTGCAGCCCAGGGCAATCATTGGCGCGGTGCCGAAGCCGAAGCTCTCGGCGCCAAGAATGGCGGCCTTGATCACGTCGAGGCCGGTTTTCAGGCCACCGTCGGTCTGCACCCGGACTTTGCCGCGCAGGTCGTTGCCGCGCAGGGTCTGGTGGGTTTCGGCCAGGCCGAGTTCCCACGGTGCACCGGCGTATTTGATCGAGGTAAGCGGCGATGCGCCGGTACCGCCGTCGTAGCCGGAGATGGTGATCAGGTCGGCATAGGCCTTGGCCACGCCAGCGGCGATGGTGCCCACGCCCGCTTCTGCTACCAGTTTCACCGAGACCAGCGCCTGCGGATTGACTTGTTTGAGGTCGAAAATCAGCTGCGACAAATCTTCAATCGAATAGATGTCGTGGTGCGGCGGCGGTGAAATCAGGGTCACGCCGGGTACCGCATAGCGCAACTTGGCGATCAGGCCGTTGACCTTGCCGCCGGGCAGTTGGCCGCCTTCACCGGGCTTGGCGCCCTGGGCCACCTTGATCTGCAGCACTTCGGCGTTGACCAGGTATTCCGGGGTCACCCCGAAACGACCCGTGGCAACCTGCTTGATTTTCGAGCTTTTGATAGTGCCGTAACGCGCCGGGTCTTCACCGCCTTCGCCGGAGTTGGAACGCGCACCCAGGCGGTTCATGGCTTCGGCCAGGGCTTCGTGAGCCTCGGGCGACAAGGCGCCCAGGGAAATACCGGCGGAGTCGAAGCGCTTGAGGATCGATTCCAGCGGTTCGATTTCGCTGATGGCCAGCGGCGTGTCCAGGGTCTTGACCTTGAACAGGTCGCGGATCATCGACACCGGGCGGTTATCCACCAGGCTCGTGTACAGCTTGAACTTGGCGTAGTCGCCCTGCTGCACGGCGGCTTGCAGGGTGCTGACCACGTCCGGGTTATAAGCATGGTATTCGCCACCGTGCACAAACTTGAGCAGGCCGCCCTGCTGGATTGGCTTGCGCGCGCTCCAGGCTTCGGCCGCCAGGGCTTTCTGTTCGGCTTCGATGTCGACGAAACGCGCACCCTTGATGCGGCTCGGCACGCCACGAAAGCTCAGCTCGCAGACTTCTTCGGACAGGCCGATGGCCTCGAACAGTTGCGCGCCACGGTAGGAGGTGACGGTGGAGATGCCCATCTTCGACAGGATCTTCAGCAAACCTTTGGTGATGCCCTTACGGTAGTTCTTGAACACTTCGTAGAGGTCGCCCAGCACCTCACCGGTACGAATCAGATCGCCGAGCACTTCGTACGCGAGGAACGGATACACAGCCGAGGCACCGAAACCGATCAACACGGCGAAGTGATGCGGGTCACGGGCAGTGGCGGTTTCCACAAGGATGTTGGAGTCGCAGCGCAGGCCCTTTTCAGTCAGGCGGTGGTGCACCGCGCCCGTTGCCAGGGCGGCATGGATCGGCAGCTTGCCTGGGGCGATATGACGGTCGGTCAGCACGATCTGGGTACGACCGGCGCGCACGGCTTCTTCGGCCTGGTCGGCGACGTTGCGCACAGCGGCTTCAAGGCCGAGGCTCTCGTCGTAGTTCAGGTCAATGATCTGGCGGTCGAAGCCCGGCCGCTCCAGGGTCATCAAGGAGCGCCACTTGGCCGGGGAAACGACCGGCGAGCTGAGGATCACGCGGGACGCGTGCTCCGGCGATTCCTGGAAAATATTGCGCTCGGCACCCAGACACACTTCCAGGGACATCACGATGGCTTCGCGCAGCGGATCGATCGGTGGGTTGGTCACCTGGGCGAATTGCTGGCGGAAGTAGTCGTACGGCGTGCGCACACGCTGGGACAGCACGGCCATCGGCGTGTCGTCGCCCATGGAGCCAACCGCCTCGTAGCCTTGCTCGCCGAGCGGGCGCAGCACCTGGTCGCGCTCTTCGAACGTAACCTGGTACATCTTCATGTATTGCTTGAGCTGGTCGACGTCGTAGAAAGCCGAACCGTGGTCGTTGTCTTCCATGGTCGCCTGGATGCGCAGGGCGTTCTTGCGCAGCCATTGCTTGTACGGGTGACGGGACTTCAAACGGTTGTCGATGGCGTCGGTATCGAGGATCTGCCCGGTTTCGGTGTCCACGGCGAGGATCTGGCCAGGGCCTACGCGGCCTTTGGCGATCACATCTTCAGGCTTGTAGTCCCACACGCCGATTTCCGACGCCAGGGTGATAAAACCGTTGGTGGTAGTGACCCAACGCGCCGGGCGCAGGCCGTTGCGGTCGAGCAGGCACACCGCGTAGCGACCATCGGTCATGACCACGCCGGCCGGGCCGTCCCACGGTTCCATGTGCATCGAGTTGTACTCATAGAACGCCCGCAGGTCGGGGTCCATGGTCTCGACGTTCTGCCACGCTGGCGGAATGATCATGCGCACGCCACGGAACAGGTCGATGCCGCCGGTGACCATCAGCTCGAGCATGTTGTCCATGCTGGAGGAGTCGGAACCCACGCGATTGACCAGCGGGCCGAGCTCTTCCAGGTCCATCAAATCATTGGCGAACTTGGTGCGACGGGCCACGGCCCAGTTGCGGTTGCCGGTGATGGTATTGATCTCGCCGTTGTGGGCGAGGAAGCGGAATGGCTGGGCCAGCGGCCATTTCGGCAGGGTGTTGGTGGAGAAGCGCTGGTGAAACACGCAGATTGCGGTTTGCAGGCGCTCATCGCTCAGGTCCGGATAAAAGGCGGTGAGGTCCGCCGGCATCATCAGGCCTTTATAAATGATGGTCTTGTGGGAAAAGCTGCAGATGTAGTGGTCGGTATCGGCGGCGTTGGCCACCGACGAACGACGGCGGGACGTGAACAGCTTGATCGCCATGTCCTGGTCGCTCAGGCCGTCGCCTGCGATGAACACTTGTTCGATCTGCGGCAGGCGCTCCAGGGCCAGGCGGCCGAGTACGCTGGTGTCGATCGGCACTTTGCGCCAGCCGACGAGTTGCAGGCCGGCAGCAACGATCTCGCGGTTCATGTTCTCGCGAGCAGCTTCGGCTTTAACCGGGTCCTGGTTGAAAAACACCATGCCCACGGCGTACTGCTTGGGCAGTTCGACGGCGAAGTGCTCTTTGGCGACCGCGCGCAGGAACTGGTCGGGCTTTTGAATCAGCAAGCCGCAACCGTCACCGGTCTTGCCGTCGGCGTTGATCCCACCGCGGTGGGTCATGCAGGTCAGGGCCTCG
This sequence comes from Pseudomonas sp. R4-34-07, assembly GCF_003852375.1. NCBI lineage: Bacteria > Pseudomonadati > Pseudomonadota > Gammaproteobacteria > Pseudomonadales > Pseudomonadaceae > Pseudomonas > Pseudomonas sp. R4-34-07. The sequence goes on from NZ_CP027760.1 coordinate 5,456,306, forward strand.
ATGGCCGTTTGCAAAAGGGTATGACTGGGCTCGCCCTGCATGTGGGCTATCAGGCCGAAACCGCAGTTATCCTTGAATTCATCGGGTTGGTACAGACCTGCTTTCATAGACACTTTCTCACCAGGCTGCCTCTTATATCGAGGCAAATTTCTTTTCAATTCAACCGGTTACCTTCCACGCCGAACGTACGCCGGCTTAGCGGGGGCAAAAGGGAGGTCATTGTACACACCGTCACAGACGCTCACAAATTTAGCGACGAAATGTCGCAAATGTATGTCGCATTTATGAAAGGTTTAAAGCGATATGCTGTGCTAGTCAAAACTTTTTTAATTCTGACCGCTACGACTCAAAAGCTACCGTGACGCAGACACCACAAAGCGCGCGGCCTTCAGGGCTGCACGCTGTTGTAGTTTTTTGAGGTGCCGGGAGGGCGGCCTGGGTAAGGCCGCCGGATCTTCAGCGAGTTGTTGCCAGTTCTTGTTGAACGCTGGCAACAGTGCGAGGCCAAGGTTTACCAGCCTGAACCTTCGCTGGCAAGGCCTTGATGGCGGAATCGGCTGCGGCGCGGCTTGGGAAGCTGCCGTAGGTGATCACATACAGCGGCTTGCCGTTGAGCACTTTCTTGAAATAACGATACTGGCCGCCCTGCTCTTTGACGAACGCCTGGGCGTTGGCCTCGGAGCTGGTGCCGAGTATCTGCACCACGAAGTTGCCGGTGGGCTGGCTGCTGTACCAGCTGCTCCCGGCAGCGCCGGCCTTGGCAACGGTGGCCGCCGGTTTTTCCGCAGGCTTGGCCGCTGGAGCAGGCGTTGGCGCGGGCTTGGTCACCGGCGCAGGCGCAGGCTTGGCTGTGGCAATCGTCGGCGCCGGGGTCGGCTTGGCAGCTGGCGCAACCGGTGCAACCGGCGTCGCTGGCGTACCGGCAGGCACGCCCGCAGGTGGCGCGGTGGTGGTCACGGTTGGCGGTGTCGCGCTGGAGCCTTCCACCGGCACGCCGTCGTCGCCTTCAGAGATGCCACCGGCTTCTTCGGCCAACGGGCCGCGCATCACAGGTTGGCCGACCATCGGCAGGTTGGTCGGCTGGCCGGAATTGGCGAATTCGACGTTCGGCGTGGGCTTGCCCAGTGGCAACTGCGCCTGTTCGGTTGGCGCGCCAGCGGTTGCCGGCGCCTTGCTGCGGCCCGGGATCAACCAGGCGGCGGCAACAGCGACCACGACAACGGCAGAAATAGCCAATACGTGCTTCTTAGGCATAGTGAACCCCATCTTTGGACGCTTGACCGCAGAGCGGCTGGCAATCATGGCTTCGATCATTGCATCGCGGGCAACCTGATTGATGTTGCCAGGCCAGCCATCGGAGCTTTCGTGAATATCAGAGATCTGCGCAGCGGAGAAAAGTTCGATACCCGCCCCCGCGCCCTCGAGGCGTTGAGCCAGGTATTCGCGGGTCTCTTCTTCTTCGTACGGCTGCAATTCGATGACGTGAAACAGCTCTTGTTCACCGCTGATCTGCTCCAGATCGGCGATCAGCGACGACTCACCAAACAGGAACACATGGGGACGCCCTTCCGGGGTACCCGCCGCCAGCGCCAACAGGGCTTCCAGGGCAGATTCGTCGAGCTGCTCGGCGTCATCCACCAACAGATAGACTTCCTGGCCGGTCAGGCCCAGTTGCACCACCTGCTTGAGAATCGCATTCGGCTCAGGGTTGGCTACGTCCAACGCCTGCGCCACCTGGCGCAACACGCCGGCCGCGTCACCGGCACCACGGGCCGAGACGACGACGCTCTGCACCGATTGCTTGTTGGTGCTGGCAACCAGCGCTTGGCGCAGCAAGGTCTTGCCGCTGCCCAACGGCCCCGTCACCACCAGCAGCAACTGGCTGTAGCGCGCGAGATGGTGCAATTGCCCCAGTACCGGCTTGCGCTGTGCAGGGAAGAATTTGAAACCGGGCACCCGAGGCGCGAAAGGGTCGTGGCTCAGGTGGTAGTGGCCGAGGAACGCCTCGTCGGCATGCAAACTAGTCATCGGGATCTTATTAACCTTTAAGCTGGGCCAGGGCGCGGTAATCCGCTCCCAGCGTGGCCTGTAAAATCTCTTTCGGATAATCGTCGGTCACCACCGCTTCGCCCATGTGGCGCAACAGCACCAGTCGCAGTCGACCGTCGATCACTTTCTTGTCTATCGCCATGTGTTCCAGAAAATCCGCCTCGGTCATTTCAGACGGCGGAATCACCGGCAAACCGGCGCGCTGGAACAGACGGATACCGCGATCACGCTCCTGGACGCTGATCCAGCCCAGGCGCTGCGACATCTCCAATGCCATCACGGTGCCAGCCGCTACGGCTTCCCCATGCAGCCACACACCATAGCCCATGTGCGTTTCGATCGCATGGCCGAAGGTGTGGCCCAGGTTCAGGGTAGCCCGCACACCGGACTCCCGTTCGTCGGCATTCACCACCAACGCCTTGGCCGCACAGGAGCGGGAAATCGCTTCGGTGAGTGCCACCTGGTCGAGGGCGCGCAAGGCATCCATGTGCTCTTCCAGCCAGGTCAGGAAGGGCTCGTCGCAGATCAGCCCGTACTTGATGACTTCCGCCAGGCCCGCCGACAGCTCGCGGGGTGGCAGGGTGTTGAGGGTCGCGGTGTCAATCAGCACGGCCTGCGGCTGATAGAACGCGCCGACCATGTTCTTGCCCAGCGGATGGTTGATACCGGTCTTGCCGCCCACCGACGAATCGACCTGGGACAGCAGCGTGGTCGGCACCTGGATAAAGTCCACGCCACGCTGGTAGCAGGCGGCCGCGAAGCCGGCCATGTCGCCGATCACACCGCCGCCCAGGGCGACCACGGTGGTACGGCGGTCATGCCGTGCGCTCAGCAGGCCATCGAAAATCAGTTGCAGGGTTTCCCAGTTCTTGTGGGCTTCGCCGTCGGGCAGGATCACCGAGATCACCGAGTACGCCGCCAGGCTGCGGCTCAGACGCTCAAGATACAGCGGCGCCACCGTTTCGTTGGAGATGATCGCCACTTGCCGACCGGCAATATGCGGTGCGAGCAGCTCGGGCTGGTCCAGCAGACCTTCGCCAATATGGATCGGGTAGCTGCGCTCGCCTAGATCGACCTTAAGTGTCTGCATGTGTCCCCGCGTTGAAGATATTTTGACGACCGGTAACGCCTGGATCAGACGCTGCCTGATGGCTCTACGCCACACCCCGGGAGGTCATGGCGCGCCGCCGAGAATAGCGCATTTGCGGCCAGGCTTTAACGGGGTGGTAGCCGTTGCAGGCGCTCAAGAATGTCGAGCACAACCATTCGCGGCGGCCGTTCATCGGTTTGCACCACCAGATCGGCGATTTCCCGATACAGCGGATCGCGCAGTGCCAGCAGGTCTCGCAGGGTTTTTTCCGGGTTGGCCGTGCGCAGCAACGGGCGATTGCGATCACGGGCGGTGCGGCCCACCTGCTGCTCCACCGAGGCATGCAGGTACACCACGCGACCACCGGCGTGCAGGGCGCGGCGATTTTCATCGCGCATCACCGCGCCACCGCCGGTGGCCAATACCACGCCATCGCAGCCGCACAGTTCGGCAATCATTGCCTGCTCGCGGTCGCGAAAGCCCAGCTCGCCTTCCTTATCGAAGATCCATGGGATATTGGCACCCGTGCGCAATTCAATTTCCTTATCGGAATCTTTGAATGGCAGGCGCAGCTCTTTGGCCAGCAAACGGCCGATGGTGCTTTTTCCAGCCCCCATCGGCCCTACAAGAATCAAATTTCGCACAGAATCAACGACTCACAGCAATCGCCTGGTTATTCATGATACGCGGAGTCAGGAATACCAGCAGCTCGGATTTTTTCTCCGCCCGCACATCGCGCCGGAAAAGGCGGCCAAGATACGGCACATCGCCCAAAAATGGCACTTTATCTACCACTTTGCTTTGGGTATTGGAGAAAACCCCGCCGATGACAATGGTCTCGCCATCCTTGACCAGGACCTTGGCATTGACCTCGTTTTTCTTGATCGGCGGAACGTCGTTGAGCTTGTTCAGATAGTCGGGCTCGTCCTTGGTGACCTTGACCACCATGATCACATGATCGTCGGGGGTGATTTGCGGCGTGACCTCCAACGACAGCGAGGCTTCCTTGAACGACACCGAGGTTGCGCCCTGGGACGTGGATTCCTGGTAGGGGATCTCGGTGCCCTTGAGGATGCGCGCGGTTTCCTTGTCCGAGGTGACCACCTTGGGCTGTGAGACGATTTCGCCGTTGCCGGACTTTTCCATGGCGGTCAGCTCAAGGTCCAGCAGCAGGTTGTCGGTGATAAAGGCCAGTCCCAGGCCCGAGGTGCCGGTCAGCGAACCCAGGTCGACGAAGGGTGAGCTGGGTGGGTTCTCTGGTGGCTGCGCGCCGTCCGCCTGGGGCTTGGGAATACCGCCGGCGCTCCAATTGCCGCGATTGAGCCGCCCACCCCAGCGCGCGCCCAGGCCTTTGTCGTAATCGACATTGGCCTCGACGATGCGCGCCTCGATCATCACCTGGCGCACCGGCACGTCCAACTGCGCCACGATCCGCCGCAGTTCTTCCAGCCGCTCTCCAGTCTGGTAGGCGATGATATTGTTGGTGCGGTCATCGACCGCCACCGAGCCGCGCTCGTCGGTCGCGCCTTCAAAGCCGGTCACTGACTGGAACAGCTTGGCCAGGTCCGCTGCCTTGGCATAATTGACCTGCAGCAGCTCCCGGCGTAACGGTGCCAGCTCAGCCATCTGCTTGCGCGCCTCCAGCGTCAGCAGTTCGCGAGCGGCCAATTCGTCAGCCGGCGCCACCAGCAATACGCCGGCCTTCACCCGTTTGTCCAACCCCTTGGCTTGCAGCACCAGATCCAGCGCCTGTTCCCAGGGCACCTCCTTGAGCCGCAGGGTGATCGAACCTTGCACCTCGTCACCGGCCACCAGGTTAAGGCCTGCGACATCGGCGATTTGCTGCAGCGCTGCGCGCAAATCGATGTTCTGGAAATTGAGATTCAGCTTGTCGCCCGTGTAGCCGACCGAAGCTGCGCTTTCGGGCGGCGGCAAGTGGATCAGGTCGAGGCGATTGGGTACAGCAGCGGCCTTCGGCGCCGTGAACGCTATCCATAGCGCCACACCGAAGCACGAGAAAATCCTTTTCATGGTTTGATTCCGTTATGAGTTGACGTTCAGTACCAGGGTTCGCGGGCGCTCCAGCCAGAGGCCCTGTTCATCGGGAAAGCGCTCGATCAGCTCGACATGACTGTCCTGGATGGACATGACCTGACCATGATCGGGCCCGAGGTAGTCACCGACCGCCAGCCGGTGCACTGTCGGTCCGGCACGCAATAGCGCGTAGGTCCGTCCACCGCCCGACAGCGTACCGACCATGGCGAACTGCTCGATTGCGATGCCCTCGAGCGGCCCGCGAGGCCGAGTGAGGTCTGGAGCAAGGGCCGCTCGCCCAGGCGTGTGCTCCGCCTGCAAGGCAGGGCGTTGAAACGGGTCGCGCAGGGATGATGAGTCATAAACAAAGCGCGGAGCCGGGACGACCGCCCGGGACGCGCTGCCGCCTGGGGACGCACTTCGATAGGCCTTGGCCAGCAGGTCAAGACGTAACAATGCCCCTTCAGGCCGCACCGCCACGTCATGCACCGTGACGATGCGCTGCAACCCGCCCAGGGCGCTGACGAACGCGGCCAAGTCGTGATAGGCCCCCGTAGCGGCAATCTTCAAGGGCTGCTCGACATGGAACGGCAGCGACGCCTCATCCAGCACCGCGACGCCCTCGATCCAGACGCCTTTGGCAACCGCCAGCCGGGCGATGTCTTCCAGCAAGCCCGGCACTGCGGACTCACCGGGCAACTGCCCCTGAAGGCCCGCAACAGTCTCTTCCATCGCCCTGACTTGTTCGGTGTACGCCTCAAGCTCGGCGGCCAAGCCGGTTTTTTCTTCGAGCTGCGCTTGCAGCGCCTGTTCCCGCGCCTCGAGGCCGTGCAGTCGCTCCCGCGAGGCCCCCAGGTAAACCCCCTCTCCAAGCAACAGCACCAGACCGGCCAGCGCACAGCCAAGCAGGGCCTTCCCAGGCCAGGGCCATTTTGCAGCGTTGTAGGAGAGCGCGGAAAAGTCGAGCCTGGGCAGGCTCATGGTTGCGCCTCGATGGTTTCCCCCTGACGCACCATCAGCTGAAACTCGTGATCGCCGCGCTCGCCCTCTGCGCGCACCCGCTCGAGCCGCGCGGAGTGGCCGCCCTGTGACGCCTCCAACCGACGCATCAACTGGGCGATATCCTGATTGCTGTCGGCACTGCCACGGATGCTGATCGTATCGCCACTCGCGACCACTTCATGCAGATGAACGCCATCGGGCATTGCACGAGCCAACTGATCGAACAGCCGAGCACCGGAAGAGCGCGCATCGTGCAGGTCCTGCACGACCTTCATGCGCTGCGCCAATTGCTGGCTTCGCTCCTGCAGGTCGTCGATGGTCTTGATGCGTGAGTCCTGCACGGCGACATCCCCGTTCAGGCGCACATTGCGGGTGACCTGCCGGTCTATCGCCTGGTCTATCACCTGATCAGCCAACCACACCGCCGCGAGCGCCAGGCAGGCAAATACCAGCAACAGTGCCAGGAAATATTTGCGGCGCCGCTCCGCCAGTGCTCGGCGCCAGGGCAAAAGATTGATTCGTGTCATCCAGCGAAACTCCTCAGGGCTAACCCGCAAGCCACTCCCATCCCCTGGGCATCGACGGCCCATTGTGCGCCATCGACTCGATGACCCGGCGTGAAGCTGGCAAAATCCTGACGGCAAGCGCGCTCCAATGCAAACGCTTCGACATCCACTACCTGTGTCACCAGCCCGGCCAGGGCCAGGGCCGCCTCGCGGGCCTCGACCTGCTCACGCAGGCACGCCACCAGCAACACCTCGACCCGCCCCGCCTCCTGGGGCGACGGTCCGCGCACCTGAAAATCGATGGCGACCTCGTCCAGAGGATAAGGAATGTACTGGTCGGCCTCCATCTGTATCTGCCAGGCCATCTCTTCGTCGCCCAGGCCCGTGTCCATTTCGATCACCCGCGTAATGACCGAAGGGCCCGCCACCGCGACGGCCGCGTGCCTGGTGCCACTGTGCAGGCGGGATAATGCCTGGTGCAGCGCCCGCCCTACGCCGTCGAGGTCAAGCAATGTGCCATCGACCATCGCATGTGCCGGCAATACCTGCGTGACATAGCCTTGAATACTGAAACCCTGCGCCGAACGGCCCAGCTCGACCAGCTTGATACCCTGGTCATTGATGTCGACGCCGAGGACGACATCGAGTTTTCGCCTGAAAAATCCCTTTCCCATAAAACTCCCTAAAGCTTTGCCTGTCTTACCGCCTGATTGCCGCCGGGCAGCGTGCATTCGGTCGACTTGTTTGAGCCGCGCGAATGACGCCCGAAGGCGAAAATGCTTTAATGCCCAGCGTTTTTTCCCGCTTTTTATCTGCTGCCCGGGTCGATCCATCGTTTGCCATGCATGCCCCGACGCATAACTCTTTCATTTCTCTGGAAATCCAAAAGCCTTGATTCGTCTGCTGAAGTTTTTCGGGTACTCCATTGTCGCGATCGTCTGCGGGCTGCTGCTCGTACTCAGCGGGGCCTACCTTTACCTTAGTCCGGGTTTGCCGTCCGTAGAGGCTCTCAGAAGTATCCAGTTGCAGATTCCCTTGCGGGTCTACAGCAGCGATGAAAAACTGATCGCGGAGTTCGGCGAAATGCGCCGCACCCCGATCCGTTTCGCCGACATTCCACCCAATTTCATCAGCGCGTTGCTGTCGGCCGAAGACGATAATTTCGCCAACCACTACGGCGTCGATCCCAGCAGCCTGGTACGCGCAGCCACGCAGTTGGTAAAAAGCGGACACATTCAATCCGGCGGCAGCACCATCACCATGCAGGTGGCGAAGAACTTCTTCCTCACCAGCGAGCGCAGTTTTTCGCGCAAGGCCACCGAGATCCTGCTGGCGCTGCAGATTGAACGTCAGCTGACCAAGGATGAAATTCTCGAGCTGTACGTCAACAAGATTTACCTGGGCAACCGCGCCTACGGCATCGAGGCGGCTTCCCAGGTGTACTACGGCAAGTCGATTCGTGATGCCAGCCTGGCGCAGATGGCGATGATTGCCGGCCTGCCCAAAGCGCCGTCGCGCTTCAACCCCTTGGCCAACCCGGCGCGCAGCAAGGAGCGTCGCGACTGGATCCTGGGGCGCATGTACAAGCTGGGCAAGATCGACCAGGCGGCTTACGAAAGCGCGGTGGCCGAACCGTTGAACGCCAGCTATCACGTGCCGACGCCGGAAGTGAATGCGCCGTATATCGCCGAAATGGCGCGTGCCGAGATGGTCGGCCGGTATGGCAGCGAGGCCTACACCGAAGGTTTCCGTGTCACTACCACCGTTCCAAGCAACTTGCAGGAAATTGCCAACCATTCGCTGCACGAAGGCCTGATCACCTATGACCAGCGCCACGGCTATCGCGGCCCTGAATCGCGCCTGCCGGGCAAGACCCTGAGCGCCTGGACCACCGAGCTGGGCAAACAGCGCTCCATCAGTGGCCTGGAGCCGGCCATCGTCACCCAGGTGAAGAAAGACGGCGTGCAAGTGCTGACCCGCACCGGCGAAGCGCATGTGGCGTGGGAAAGCATGAAATGGGCGCGCCCGTTCCTGAATACCAACAGCATGGGCCCGATGCCCAAGCAGCCGTCTGATGTGGCGCAGGTGGGCGATTTGATCCGCGTGCAGCGCCAGGCGGATGACAGCCTGAAATTCAGCCAGGTCCCGGTCGCCCAGGGCGCCCTGGTGTCCCTCGACCCGCAAAACGGTGCGATCCGCTCCCTGGTCGGCGGCTTCGCCTTCGAGCAGAGCAACTACAACCGCGCCACCCAGGCCAAGCGCCAGCCGGGCTCGAGCTTCAAGCCATTCGTCTACAGTGCCGCGCTGGATAACGGCTATACCGCCGCCAGCCTGGTCAACGACGCGCCGATCGTGTTTGTCGATGAGTACCTGGACAAAGTCTGGCGCCCAAAGAACGACACCAACACCTTCCTCGGCCCGATCCGCATTCGCGAGGCGTTGTACAAGTCGCGCAACCTGGTGTCGATCCGCCTGCTGCAGGCGATGGGCGTGGGCAAGACCATCGACTACATGACCCGCTTTGGCTTCGCCAAGTCTGACCTGCCGCCGAACCTGTCCCTGGCCCTGGGTACCGCCACCCTCACGCCGATGGAAATCGCCACTGGCTGGAGCACCTTTGCCAACGGCGGTTACAAAATCTCGCCGTACCTGATCGACAAGATCGAAAGCCGCAACGGCGACACTCTGTTCACTGCCAACCCGCCACGGGTGCCCGGCGATGTGGTCAATGGTGTGGCGGCGACCGATGGTCTTGCCGCACCGAGCAACGGCGGCATCACCATCGAGCCGACCCCAGGCGCGACGCCTGCCGCAAACACCCCCGCGCCGGCCGAGCCGCAAGCACCGGCAGTGGCTGAGCGCATCGTGGACGGCCGCACCACCTATATCCTCAACAGCATCCTGCAAGACGTGATCAAGAAGGGTACCGGCCGGCGCGCATTGGCCCTCGGCCGCGCGGACATCGCCGGCAAGACCGGTACCACCAACGAATCCAAGGATGCCTGGTTCTCCGGCTACAACGGCGACTATGTGACCACCGTATGGACCGGTTACGACCAGCCGGAAAGCCTGGGCCGTCGCGAATTCGGCGGTACAGTCGCGCTGCCGATCTGGATGAGTTACATGGGCGCGGCGCTGAAAGACAAGCCACTGCACACCCAGCCGGAACCGGAAGGCATCCTCAGCCTGCGCATCGACCCGGTAAGCGGCCGCGCAGCCTCGCCGAGCACGCCGAACGCCTACTTCGAACTGTTCAAGAGCGAAGACACGCCACCGTCGGTCAATGAGCTGGGCAACGGGGTTGCACCGGGCAGCCCGCTGCCGGCGGATGAAGGTGCGCCGATCGATCTGTTCTGATGACGCTCGTTCCCACGCTCCGCGTGGGAACGCCGCTTTGGACGCTCTGCGTCCAGGGTGCGCGCACGGCTTTGTGGTCAAGCACATGTGACGCGGAGCGTCACGGGGTGCATTCCCACGCGGAGCGTGGGAACGATCAGCCACAAAAAAGCCCCGACTCGCGAGAGCCGGGGCTTTTTTGTTGGTGCGCTACAACGGCTTAGCCGTTGAACACATCATCCACGCTTTTGAGCGGGTAGTTCTTCGGATACGGCAGGGTTGCCACACCGGTCTCGATTGCAGCCTTGGCCACGGCATCGGAGATCAGGGTGATCAGGCGCTTATCCATTGGTTTGGGAATGATGTACTCACGACCGAATTCCAGCTTGGCGCCACCGTAGGCGTCGCATACATCCTGCGGCACCGGCAGCTTGGCCAGTTCACGCAGGGCGTTGGCGGCCGCTACCTTCATCTCTTCGTTGATGCGCTTGGCGCGAACGTCCAGGGCACCACGGAAGATGAACGGGAAGCCCAACACGTTGTTGACCTGGTTCGGGTAGTCCGAACGGCCGGTGGCCATGATCACGTCGCTGCGGGTGGCGTGCGCCAGTTCCGGGGAGATTTCCGGGTCCGGGTTGGAGCAGGCGAACACGATCGGGTTCGGCGCCATCGACTTCAGGCCTTCGGCGCTCAGCAGGTTCGGGCCGGACAGGCCGACGAACACGTCGGCACCGTCGAGGGCATCCGCCAGGGTGCGCTTGGAAGACGGGTGGGCGAACATCGCCTTGTACTGGTTCAGGTCGGTACGCTCGGACTGGATCACGCCCTTGCTGTCGACCATGTAGATGTTTTCCAGCTTGGCGCCCATGCTGATGATCAGCTTCATGCAGGAAATGGCCGCAGCACCGGCGCCCAGGCAGACGATTTTCGCCTCGCTCAGGGTTTTGCCGGCGATTTCCAGGGCGTTGATCATGCCGGCCGCAGTAACGATCGCGGTGCCGTGCTGGTCATCGTGGAATACCGGGATGTCGCACTGTTCGATCAGGGCCTTTTCGATCTCGAAGCACTCGGGTGCCTTGATGTCTTCCAGGTTGATGCCACCGAAGGTGATGGAAATGCGCTTGACGGTGTCGATGAAGGCCTGCGGGCTTTCAGAGTCGACTTCGATGTCGAAAACGTCGATGCCGGCAAAGCGCTTGAACAGCACGCCCTTACCTTCCATGACCGGCTTGGAAGCCAGTGGGCCGAGGTTACCCAGGCCCAGGATCGCGGTGCCATCAGAAATCACTGCAACCAGGTTGCCCTTGCCGGTGTACTTGTACGCCAGCTCGGGGTCGCGGGCGATTTCACGTACGGGCTCGGCAACGCCAGGGCTGTAGGCCAGCGACAGGTCGCGGGCGGTGGCAGTGGCTTTGGTGAGCTCTACACTCAGCTTTCCTGGACGAGGATTGGCATGATATTCGAGAGCGGCAGTTTTCAAATCAGACATATCGGCATTCCGCTTTTACTGTTGGTCGACGGACCGCCGAGGATACGCGTGTCGTAAAGCCCCTACAAGACTGGTCGGTCACAGGTGTCAAGGCCCCGCGACGGCGTACTTTAGTCTAAAGCCACGGGATACAAGGGCTTGACTGTTCACAATCGGCTTAAAAAATGTCTACAATTTTTATCATTGCGTCAATTTGAGCATGCTGGGGTCGGTGATCGGCAGCAGCCAACGTGCCTGGTCATTTTTGTGCCCACCCCGCCGAGAGCGATCCTGCACCCAGCCACGCGCCTCGATTGTCTTGCCTTGCAGACCACCGAGCATGGCAGTGTCGAATTGATGGGCCAGATCGGGCGCAACGCGTAATACCAGTGAACCCTGCAATTCGATCCAGATTCCGCCGCGATTGCGTTCGATCTTGCTGACCCGGCCACTGACCAGAGCGAAGCCGGACTGCTTGAGCCGGGCCGCCCCTTGCACTGGCGATTGCCGCCACAAGCCCAGCCCTGCCTGCCGCGCCGTGTGCTCGGCCGCCTGCTGACAGGCAACGAGGTCGACGTTGGGCGCGACACCCACCTGAAAACCCAGGCCCTCGGCCAGTAATTGGGCTTCCAGGTTCTTGCCGTCGGCGCTGTAAAGGTGCGCCAGGGTTCGCCCATAGCGATCCTTGGCCTCGCGACCCGGCACCAGGCCGACGCGCCCTCCACTGGCGCTCACCAAGGCCTGCAAGCGTTGGCGGGCGGCGATGGCGAAGGGTTCGTCAGCGCGGCCCTTCTTGCCGGTTTCCGGGGCATTGAGGCCGATCATCCGCACGCTGCGGCCATCCTTGAGGCGCACGGTGTCGCCGTCCACCACGCGCTGTACTTCTACACGCGCCACGGAGGCCGGCGCCGGGCAAAACACCTGGGCCTGGGCGGCGCCGAGCCAAATCCCAGGCACAAAAAAGGCGCCCACAAGGGACGCCTTTTTCAACAGCTGGCAAAAGCCCATAAGGCCTTTGAGCCTTACTCTGCTGGAGTAGCAGCAGGCTTCTTGCCGAAAGCACCAAAGCGATCTGCGAAGCGCTGTACACGGCCGCCGGTGTCCAGAGTTTTCTGCTTACCGGTGTAGAACGGGTGGCACTCGTTGCATACGTCAGTACCCAGTGGCTTGCACAGGTTCGAACGAGTCTCGAACTTGTTGCCGCAGCTGCAGGTGACTTCGATGGTTTCGTACGCTGGATGGATATCGGCTTTCATGGCACTCCCTCGGGCTAGCGTGCCGCCACTCGACACTATTGTCGAATACCGCACGTAATTAGGCCGCGAATTCTAACAGACCTTTTCAATCGCGCAAGCGGCGGTGACGGCCGAGCACGCCCTTTCATCAGAAAATCCCGGCGCCTGCGCAAGTCTCTCCTTCCTGCAGCAGAGACGGGACACCTCCACCGTCGGTCTGCTAGGCTCCCGCCCCTGCGCCACCGCCTGCCTTTATAGATGAGACTTCTCGCGTGCCCGACGCCATTTTGCGCCTAGCCCTGCCCTCGCCCCTGCGCCGTCTGTTCGATTATCGGGCCCCGGCCGGTGTGCCGCGTGCGCAGCTGGAGCCAGGCATGCGCGTGCGCGTGCCGTTCGGGCGCCGGGAAATGATCGGCATCCTGGTGGAAGTCACCGACCACAGCGAAGTGCCCGCCGAAAAACTCAAGCCGGCCATCGCCATCCTCGACGCCGCCCCGCCGCTGCCGCCCGCGCTATTCAAGTTGTGCCTGTGGACCGCGCAGTATTACCAGCACAGCCTGGGCGACACCTTGAGTTGGGCGCTGCCGGTGCTGCTGCGCCAGGGCGAACTGGCCGAAGCGCGCCAGGAGCGATTCTGGTCGATGACGCCCGGCGCCCGCCTGGATGACCCGCGCATCGCCCGCGCCCCGCGCCAGCGTGAAGCCCTGGCCACCCTGGCCCAGCACCCGCATGGCGTCGCCCATCAGCTGTTGAGCAAGCTGATGCTGAGCAAAGACAGCCTCGACCTGTTGCTCGCCAAGGGCCTGGTGCAGGTGGAAATCCGCAAGCATGCCCCCGACCCGCGCCACGAACATTGGCTGGCGCAACCGGAGCTGCCGTTGAACCCCGAACAGCGCGCCGCCTATGAAGCGATCCGCGCCGGGTTCGACAGCTTCCACGCGTTCCTGCTGGCCGGCGTTACCGGCAGCGGCAAGACCGAAGTCTATTTGCAGTTGATCCGCGAAACCCTGCAAGCCGGTAAACAGGCGCTGGTGCTGATCCCCGAGATCAACCTCGGCCCGCAAACCCTGGCGCGTTTCGAACAGCGCTTCAACGCCCGCATCGCGCTGGTGCACTCGGCGGTCAACGACCGTGAGCGCCTGGAGTCGTGGCTGGCGGCGCGGGACGGCGAAGCCGACATCATCATCGGCACCCGCTCGGCGCTGTTTACCCCGATGAAAAATCCGGGGCTGATCATCATCGACGAAGAACACGACGGCTCCTATAAACAGCAGGAAGGCCTGCGTTACCACGCCCGCGACCTGGCGCTGGTACGCGCACGCCAGGAAGACATCCCGATTGTGCTCGGCTCGGCCACGCCTTCCCTGGAAAGCCTGCATAACGCCTACACCGGCCGGTATGGCCTGCTACGCCTGAATGAGCGCGCAGGTGGCGCCAAGCAACCGCGTTTCCTGCGCCTGGATGTAAAAAGCCGTCCGCTGGACAGCGGTATTTCCGGCCCAATGCAGCAAGCCATCGGCCAGACCCTCGCCGCCGGCCAGCAAGTATTGGTATTCCTCAATCGCCGTGGCTTTGCGCCGACGCTGTTGTGCCATGACTGTGGCTGGATGTCCGAATGCGAACGCTGCGATGCGCGCATGACCGTGCACCAGCGTTACGGCGAACTGCGCTGCCATCACTGCGGCCATGTCGAGCCGGTGCCGCGCCACTGCCCGCAATGCGGCAAGGTCGATCTGCGCCCGGTCGGCGCGGGCACCGAGCGCGCCGAAGAGCGCCTGGGCATTCTGTTCCCGGATTACCCGGTGCTGCGGGTGGACCGCGACAGCACCTCGCGCAAAGACGCGATGAACCAATTGTTCGCCACCATCCAGAAAGGCCAGCCGTGCATTCTGGTTGGCACGCAAATGCTCGCCAAAGGGCATCACTTCCCACGGGTGACCCTGGTGTCGATCCTGGATGCCGACGGTGGTTTATTCTCCGGCGACTTCCGCGCCAGCGAGCGCATGGCGCAGTTGATCGTGCAGGTCGCCGGCCGCGCCGGGCGCGCCGAAGAGCCGGGCCGGGTGATCATCCAGACACACCTGGCCGACCACCCGCTGCTGATTCAACTGACCGAGCAAGGTTACTTTGCCTTCGCCGAGCAGGCATTGAGCGAACGCCGCGCCGCCGGGCTGCCGCCGTTTTCGCACCTGGCACTGCTGCGCGCCGAGGCGCATAAACCGGGCCAGGCCGAAGGTTTTCTCGACGAAGCCTGCAGCGCCGCTGAACGTTTGCTGGCGGAGCTGGGTCTGAGCGGCATCGAATTGCTCGGCCCGGTGCCCGCGCCCATGGAACGCCGCGCCGGCCGGTATCGGGCCCAGCTACTCTTGCAGGCAACGTCCCGCGCACCGCTGCATCGGCTATTAAGTAGCTGGTTGCTTGCCCTGGAGCAAATGCCCAGCGGCCGGCAAGTGCGATGGTCGCTGGATGTAGACCCGGTAGATTTGTATTAAGCCGTCCCCTGCAGGAGCGCGCTTGCTCGCGAAAAACGTTAACGATAACGCGGTATCCTGATTTCACGCGGCGCCCTCGGGTTTTTCGCGAGCAAGCTCGCTCCTACAGGGGGCACAACGCCCTTAAACAGCTCCACAGGTCTGGAACGGTTGGCAAGCCCGCCCTCGCCACGGATAATGCCCAGTTTTTCCACCTGCGCATCGCGCGCCGCCGCTTGCGGTCGAAAGAGAACACCATGAAAGACACCATTCGCCAGCTGATCCAGCAAGCCCTCACCCAACTCGTCAACGAAGGTGTGTTGCCTGAAGGCCTGTCGCCGGCGATCCAAGTGGAGAACACTCGCGACAAGACCCACGGCGACTTCGCCAGCAACATCGCGATGATGCTGTCCAAACCCGCGGGCATGAAGCCGCGCGACCTGGCGGAAAAAATCATCGCGGCGCTGCCGGCCGACGCCAGTATCACCAAGGCCGAAATCGCCGGCCCAGGCTTTATCAACTTCTTCCAGAACACCCAGGCCCTGGCGTCGCGCCTGGATGCCGCCCTGGCCGATGCCAGCATCGGCGCACGCAAAGCCGGCGCCAGCCAGCGCGTGGTCATCGACCTGTCGGCACCGAACCTGGCCAAGGAAATGCACGTTGGCCACCTGCGCTCGACCATCATTGGCGACGGCGTGGCGCGGGTACTGGAGTTTCTCGGCGACACCGTGATCCGCCAGAACCACGTAGGCGACTGGGGCACCCAGTTCGGCATGCTGATGGCGTACCTGCAGGAAAACCCGATCACCAGCAACGAACTGGCCGACCTGGAAAACTTCTACCGCGCCGCCAAGAAGCGCTTCGACGAATCCGCAGAGTTCGCCGACCGCGCGCGCAGCCTGGTGGTCAAGCTGCAAGCGGGCGACAAGGAATGCCTGGAACTGTGGGGTCGTTTCCGCGATATCTCGCTGTCCCACTGCCAGGAAATCTACGAACTGCTCAACGTCAAGCTGACCATGGCCGACGTGATGGGCGAAAGCGCCTACAACGATGACCTGATCAACGTGGTCAACGACCTCAAGGCCGCAGGCCTGCTGGTCGAGAGCAACGGCGCGCAGTGCGTGTTCCTTGAAGAATTCAAGACCGCCGAGGGCGAACCGCTGCCGGTGATCATCGTCAAGGCCGATGGCGGCTATCTCTATGCCACCACCGACCTGGCCGCCGTTCGCTACCGCAGCGGCGTGCTCAAGGCCGACCGCGCGCTGTATTTCGTCGACCAGCGTCAGGCCCTGCATTTCCAGCAGGTGTTCGAAGTGGCGCGCCGCGCCGGCTTCGTCACTCACCCGATGCACATGGAACACATGGGCTTCGGCACTATGAACGGCGCCGATGGCCGCCCGTTCAAGACCCGTGACGGCGGCACCGTCAAGCTGATCGACCTGCTGACCGAAGCCCAGGAACGCGCCTACAGCCTGGTGAAGGAAAAGAACCCTGAGCTGTCCGAGGCCGACCTGCGCAACATCGCCCGCGTGGTAGGCATTGGCGCGGTGAAATACGCCGACCTGTCCAAGCATCGCACCAGCGACTACAGCTTCAACTTCGACCTGATGCTCAACTTCGAAGGCAATACCGCACCGTACCTGCTGTACGCCTACACCCGCGTGGCCGGTGTGTTCCGCAAACTGGGCAAGGACTTCAGCGAAATCCAAGGCCAGATCGTGCTGGACGCGCCCCAGGAGCAGGAACTGGCCGCCAAGCTCGCGCAGTTCGGCGAAGTGCTCAACAGCGTCGGCGAGAAAGGCACGCCGCATATCCTCTGCACCTACCTGTACGAAGTGGCCGGCCTGTTCTCCAGCTTCTACGAGAACTGCCCGATCCTCAGCGCCGACGATGAAGCCCAGAAGCACAGTCGCCTGCGCCTCGCCGCACTGGCTGGACGGACCCTCAAGCAAGGCCTGGAGCTGTTGGGCCTGGAAACTCTGGAGCGCATGTAAGTTGGCCGCCAAGAAAAAACCTGCACCCAAGCGCGGCGCCAGCCGCTACCAGGCCCCGGCCAAGCAGCCGATTCCGGGCTGGCTGTGGATGGCCATCGGCCTCACGGTCGGCGCATTCGTGGTATTTCTGATGAAGCTGGAGCCCGGCCAGGGCGATGACGTCAAGCGCGTCAAACAGGAGCAGCAGAAAGCCACGAAGATCGCCGAGGCCAACAAGACCGCGCCGAGCCCGACGGCACCAGTGAAGCCCAAGTACGACTTCTACACACTGCTGCCGGAATCGGAAGTGATCGTGCCGCCCGACGCCGTGCCGGAGAAAACCCTGCCGACGCCGCAAGTGCCGACCACGCCGGTGACGCCTGCGGAAGCGGCGAAAATCGACACGGCGCGCGCCCAGGCGGCATTGGCAGGTATCACCCCGCCGCCGGCACCTCCAGTGGCAGAGACCAAGGCCGCACCGGTGACCAAGTTCTTCCTGCAAGCGGGCTCGTTCCCGAAACAGGCGGATGCCGATCGCGTGCGGGCGCAGATCATTCTGTTGGGTCAGGCGGTGACGGTGGAATCCGGCACGGTGAAGGACGCGACCTGGTATCGCGTGCTGGTAGGCCCGTTCAGCAACCGCGAGCAGTTGACCGTGGCGCAGAAACAATTGGCCGGCGCAGGGTTTAGCAACCTGTTGTTACAACAGCGCCAGAGCCGCTGATCATCCCTCATGATCGTTCCCACGCTCCGCGTGGGAATGCAGCCGTGATGCTCCGCGTCACAAGAGAAGACGCAGAGCG
Source organism: Pseudomonas sp. R4-34-07 (assembly GCF_003852375.1). Lineage (NCBI taxonomy): Bacteria > Pseudomonadati > Pseudomonadota > Gammaproteobacteria > Pseudomonadales > Pseudomonadaceae > Pseudomonas > Pseudomonas sp. R4-34-07. The sequence goes on from NZ_CP027760.1 coordinate 5,474,273, forward strand.
TCAATTGCGGCATTACCACGCAGAGCGTGGGAACGATCAGTCCACCACTCGTCCGCGCTGCCGTCCTACGGTTGAAATCCCCTCCACCACCCCCATATCAGTTTCCATCAGGGCATTTTCGCCCCGCTGCGTGGAGACTCTCCCCTTGACCACCATCGTTTCAGTACGTCGCCACGGCAAAGTCGTCATGGGCGGCGACGGCCAGGTTTCCCTGGGTAATACCGTGATGAAAGGCAACGCCAAGAAAGTGCGTCGCCTGTACCACGGCCAGGTGCTCGCCGGGTTCGCAGGCGCGACCGCCGACGCGTTCACCCTGTTCGAGCGTTTCGAAGGACAGCTTGAAAAGCACCAGGGCCACCTGGTGCGTGCCGCCGTCGAACTCGCCAAGGAATGGCGCACCGACCGCTCCCTCAGCCGTCTTGAAGCCATGCTGGCGGTCGCCAACAAAGACGCGTCCTTGATCATCACCGGCAACGGCGATGTGGTTGAACCTGAACACGGCCTGATCGCCATGGGTTCGGGCGGCGGCTATGCACAAGCCGCGGCCAGCGCGCTGTTGAAGAAAACCGATCTGTCGGCCCGTGAAATCGTCGAGACCGCGCTGGGTATCGCCGCCGATATTTGCGTGTTCACCAACCACAATCAGACCATTGAGGAGCAGGACCTCGCCGAGTAAGCCGTAGGCTTATTCCCGCTTGAGGCCGCCAAACACTATGTCCATGACTCCCCGCGAAATCGTCCATGAACTCAATCGCCATATCATCGGCCAGGACGATGCCAAGCGCGCCGTTGCCATTGCGCTGCGTAACCGCTGGCGCCGGATGCAACTGCCCGAAGAGTTGCGCGTTGAAGTAACGCCAAAGAACATCCTGATGATCGGCCCGACCGGTGTTGGTAAAACCGAGATCGCCAGGCGTCTGGCCAAGTTGGCCAATGCGCCGTTCATCAAGGTCGAAGCCACCAAGTTCACCGAAGTGGGCTATGTGGGCCGCGACGTCGAATCGATCATTCGCGACCTGGCCGACGCCGCCTTGAAAATGCTGCGCGAGCAGGAAGTGACCAAGGTCAGCCACCGCGCCGAAGACGCCGCCGAAGAACGCATCCTCGATGCCTTGCTGCCACCGGCACGCATGGGTTTCAACGAAGACGCCGCGCCGTCGTCGGACTCCAACACCCGTCAGCTGTTTCGCAAGCGCCTGCGTGAAGGCCAGCTGGACGACAAGGAAATCGAGATTGAAGTGGCCGAGGTGTCCGGCGTCGATATCTCCGCGCCACCGGGCATGGAAGAAATGACCAGCCAGTTGCAGAACCTGTTCGCCAATATGGGCAAGGGCAAGAAGAAAAGCCGCAAGCTCAAGGTGAAGGAAGCGCTGAAACTGGTGCGCGACGAAGAAGCCGGGCGCCTGGTGAATGAAGAAGAACTCAAGGCCAAGGCCCTGGAAGCGGTCGAGCAACACGGCATTGTGTTTATCGATGAGATCGACAAAGTCGCCAAGCGCGGCAACTCCGGTGGTGTCGATGTGTCTCGCGAAGGCGTACAGCGCGACCTGTTGCCGCTGATCGAAGGCTGCACGGTGAACACCAAGCTGGGCATGGTCAAGACCGACCACATCCTGTTTATCGCCTCCGGTGCGTTCCACCTGAGCAAGCCAAGCGACCTGGTGCCGGAGCTGCAAGGTCGCCTGCCGATCCGCGTGGAACTCAAGGCGCTCACTCCGGGCGACTTCGAGCGCATCCTCAGCGAGCCGCATGCGTCGTTGACCGAGCAGTACCGTGAGCTGCTGAAAACCGAAGGCCTGGGGATCGAATTCCAGGCAGACGGAATCAAGCGCCTGGCGGAGATTGCCTGGCAGGTCAACGAGAAGACCGAGAATATCGGTGCGCGGCGTCTGCACACGCTGCTTGAGCGCCTGCTTGAAGAAGTGTCGTTCAGCGCCGGGGACATGGCAGGTTTGCAGAATGGCGTGGCGATCAAGATCGACGCGGATTACGTCAACAGCCACCTGGGCGAATTGGCGCAGAACGAAGACTTGTCGCGGTATATCCTGTAAGCCTCACACAGAACTGCTTTGCTTCAAATGTGGGAGGGGGCTTGCCCCCGATTGCAGTGGGTCAGCTACAGATAAGCTGACTGATCCACCGCTATCGGGAGCAAGCCCCCTCCCACATTGTTAAGCCGGTTTATTCAGGAGTACCTCATATGGCCAAGTTTCCTACTGCTGTAAACCTGCACAAAACCTCCAACACCCTCGGCCTCACCTACGGCCCCGACGAGGCTTACCAGTTGCCCGCCGAATTCCTGCGCGTGCACTCACCCTCCGCCGAGGTCCAGGGCCACGGCAAACCCATCCTGCAATTCGGCAAGCTCAACGTTAAGTTGATCAAGCTGGAACCGGCCGGCCAGTACGCACTGAAATTGACCTTCGACGACGGCCATGACAGCGGGCTGTTCACCTGGGACTACCTGTATCAACTGGCCGTGCGTCAGGACGCGCTGTGGGCGGATTACCTGGCCGAACTGAAAGCTGCCGGAAAAACCCGCGACCCGAGTCAGTCGGTCGTGCGCCTGATGCTCTAGCCCAGGCTTCTTGCTCTTTAGAGGGCATTTTCTAATTTCATCTGCTTGAATGCCCTGTCTGGCGGCCAACGATTGGCCCGCTTGCGAAAAAAATTAAACTCGGGTAACCAATGGAACTGGCAAGTTCCCTGCATTTGACGATGCGGTATCAACGGTCACCCGAGTCGCAGTACCAGGCTGGTGTCGTGTATCGAAATGGGTGCGCAGCAATCGCCGGTACTCGTCTTTCGGACAATGGAGCGTCGTAGATGAGTAACAAGAATAACGATGACTTGAAACGCCAGGCCTCGGAAAACACCCTGGGGTTGAACCCGATCATCGCGTTACGCAAAAAGGATCTATTGGCCTCGGCGAAGATGGTGCTGACCCAAGCCATCAAGCAACCGTTACACAGCGTCAAACATGTCGCCCATTTTGGGGTGGAGCTCAAGAACGTGATGTTCGGCAAATCGGCGCTGGTGCCGGAAAGCGACGACCGCCGCTTCCACGACCCGGCCTGGAGCCAGAACCCGCTCTACAAGCGCTACCTGCAGACTTACCTGGCGTGGCGCAAGGAACTGCACGACTGGATCGGCGACAGCAATCTGTCGGAACAGGACATCAGCCGTGGCCACTTCGTGATCAACCTGATGACCGAAGCCATGGCCCCCACCAACAGCGCAGCCAACCCGGCGGCGGTCAAACGCTTCTTTGAAACCGGTGGCAAAAGCCTGCTCGACGGCCTGTCCCACCTGGCAAAGGACATGGTGCACAACGGCGGCATGCCGAGCCAGGTCAACATGGGCGCCTTCGAAGTGGGCAAGACCCTCGCCATCACCGACGGCGCAGTGGTATTTCGCAATGATGTGCTGGAACTGATCCAGTACAAGCCGACCACCGAGCAGGTGCACGAACGCCCGCTGCTGGTGGTGCCGCCGCAGATCAACAAATTCTATGTATTCGACCTGAGCCCGGAGAAGAGCCTGGCGCGTTTCTGCCTGCGCAATGGGCAGCAGACCTTTATCGTCAGTTGGCGCAACCCGACCAAGGCCCAGCGCGAATGGGGCCTGTCGACCTATATCGAGGCGCTCAAGGAAGCGGTGGATGTGATCAGGGCGATTACCGGCAGCGAGGACGTGAACATGCTGGGCGCCTGCTCCGGCGGCATCACCTGCACCGCGCTGCTGGGCCACTACGCGGCGCTGGGCGAGAAGAAGGTCAACGCCCTGACCCTGCTGGTGAGTGTGCTGGACACCACGCTGGACACCCAGGTGGCGCTGTTCGTCGATGAACAGACGCTGGAAGCGGCAAAGCGCCATTCCTATCAGGCCGGCGTGCTTGAAGGCCGCGACATGGCCAAGGTATTCGCGTGGATGCGGCCCAACGACTTGATCTGGAACTACTGGGTCAACAATTACCTGCTCGGCAACGAGCCGCCGGTGTTCGACATTCTGTTCTGGAACAATGACACCACGCGCCTGCCGGCCGCCTTCCATGGCGACCTGATCGAGCTGTTCAAGAACAACCCGCTGGTGCGCGCCAACGCCCTGGAAGTGTGCGGTACGCCCATCGACCTCAAGCAAGTCACGGCCGATATCTATTCACTGGCGGGCACCAATGACCACATCACGCCTTGGCAGTCCTGCTACAAGTCGGCGCAATTGTTTGGCGGCAAGGTGGAGTTCGTGCTGTCCAGCAGCGGGCATATCCAGAGCATCCTCAATCCGCCGGGCAACCCCAAGTCGCGCTACCAGACCAGCGAGGGGTTGGCAGGCACTGCGCTGGAGTGGCAGGAAAACGCGACCAAGCATACTGATTCGTGGTGGCTGCACTGGCAGGTGTGGCAGGCGGAGCGGGCAGGTAAGTTGAAAAAAGCGCCTACGACATTAGGCAGTAAGACCTATGCTGCCGCCGAAGCGGCGCCAGGCACCTATGTACATGAGCGGTAGATTGGAATGAGATCCAAATGTGGGAGGGGGCTTGCTCCCGATAGAGATGGATCAGTGTCAGGTGTGCTGACTGACACACCGCCATCGGGAGCAAGCCCCCTCCCACATTTTGACCCCATTTCTCCTGTAATACTTCACAGGGCTTGAGCATGCCGCAACCGTTCATCTTCCGCACTATCGACCTGGATGGCCAAGCCATCCGCACGGCGGTACGACCGGGCAAGCCGCACTTGACGCCGCTGCTGATCTTCAACGGCATCGGCGCCAACCTGGAGTTGGTGTTTCCGTTCGTGCAGGCCCTGGACCCGGACCTGGAGGTGATCGCCTTCGACGTGCCGGGCGTAGGCGGTTCCTCCACGCCCAACCGGCCCTATCGCTTCCCCGGCTTGGCCAAGCTGACGGCGCGCATGCTCGATTACCTGGACTATGGCCAGGTGAACGCAGTGGGCGTGTCGTGGGGCGGAGCGCTGGCGCAGCAGTTTGCCTATGACTACCCGGAACGTTGCAAAAAACTGATCCTGGCGGCCACGGCGGCGGGCGCGGTGATGGTGCCGGGCAAGCCGAAAGTGTTGTGGCTGATGGCCAGCCCCAGGCGTTATATCCAGCCGTCCCATGTGGTGCGTATTGCGCCGATGATTTATGGCGGCTCGTTTCGCCGCGACGCCAAGCTGGCCGCCGAACATGCCAGCAAAGTGCGCTCGGCCGGCAAGCTGGGCTACTACTGGCAACTGTTCGCGGGGCTGGGCTGGACCAGCATTCACTGGCTGCACAAGATCCGCCAGCCCACCCTGGTATTGGCCGGGGACGACGACCCGCTGATCCCGCTGATCAACATGCGCCTGCTCGCCTGGCGCATCCCCAATGCGCAGTTGCACATCATCGATGACGGCCATTTATTCCTGATCACCCGGGCGGAAGCCGTGGCGCCGATCATCATGAAATTTCTCGAGGAGGAGCGCCTGCGCGCCGTGATACATCCGCGCCCGGCGGTGTGAAGGATCGCACCACCGCGCAACTTGCCAGGAACCGACTATGGTTCTGAATTGGCGTGCCTCTTGATGGCTTGACGAAGGAGTGTTGGCTCATGCGAGAAAGACCCGTGACGAACCCGGCGCCTACCCCTGCTGCGTTCATCAACGCGCAAAATGCGATCACCGGGTTGCGCGGCCAGGATCTGCTGTCGACCCTGCGCACCGTCGCGGCACATGGCCTGCGCAACCCGATGCACACCGCACGCCACGCCCTGGCCCTGGGCAGCCAACTGGGCCGGGTGTTGCTGGGTGAAACGGTGCATGAACCCAACCCCAACGACAACCGCTTCAGCGACCCCACCTGGAAGCTCAACCCCCTGTACCGGCGCAGCCTGCAGGCCTACTTGAGCTGGCAAAAACAGACGCGCAACTGGATTGATGACAGCGCCCTCAGCGCGGATGACCGCATTCGCGCGCAGTTCGCCCTCACCCTGCTCAACGATGCCGTCTCCCCGTCCAACACCCTGCTCAACCCGCTGGCGATCAAGGAACTGCTCAATTCCGGCGGCAACAGTGTGGTGCGCGGCGTGAGTCACTTGTTCGAAGACCTGCTGCACAACAACGGGCTGCCGCGCCAGGTCAGCAAGCACGCCTTCGAAGTGGGCAAGACCGTTGCCACCACCCCGGGCTCAGTGGTGTTTCGCAACGAACTGCTGGAGCTGATCCAGTACAAGCCCATGAGCGAAAAACAATACGCCAAGCCCTTGCTCGTGGTGCCGCCGCAAATCAACAAGTACTACATATTCGACCTCAGCCCGGCCAACAGCTTCGTGCAATACGCCCTGAAAAACGGCCTGCAGACCTTCATGGTCAGTTGGCGTAACCCGGATGTGCGCCATCGCGAGTGGGGCCTGTCCACCTACGTTGCTGCGCTGGAGGAAGCGCTCAACGTCTGCCGCGCGATCACCGGCGCGCGGGAGGTCAACCTGATGGGTGCCTGCGCGGGAGGCCTGACCATTGCGGCTCTGCAAGGCCACCTGCAAGCCAAGCGCCAGCTGCGGCGCGTCGCCAGCGCCAGTTATCTGGTGAGTTTGCTGGACAGCCAGATCGACAGCCCGGCCGTGTTGTTCGCCGACGAGCAAACCCTTGAAGCCGCCAAGCGTCGCTCCTACCAGAAAGGCGTGCTGGACGGCCGCGACATGGCCAAGGTGTTCGCCTGGATGCGCCCCAATGACCTGATCTGGAACTATTGGGTCAACAACTACTTGCTGGGCAAAGAACCGCCGGCCTTCGACATCCTGTACTGGAACAACGACAACACGCGCCTGCCCGCTGCGTTGCATGGCGACCTGCTGGATTTCTTCAAGCACAACCCGCTGAGCCATCCAGGGGGCCTGGAGGTGTGCGGTACCCCCGTCGACCTGCAGAAGGTCACGGTAGACAGCTTCAGCGTGGCCGGCATCAACGATCACATCACGCCATGGGACGCCGTGTATCGCTCCACCCAACTGCTGGGCGGTGAGCGGCGTTTCGTGCTGTCCAACAGCGGGCATATCCAGAGCATCCTCAACCCGCCCGGTAACCCCAAGGCCAATTACGTCGAGAACCCCAAGCTGAGCAGCGACCCGCGCGCCTGGTACTACGACGCCCATCACGTCGAAGGCAGCTGGTGGCCGCAGTGGCTGGCGTGGGTCCAGCAACGTTCGGGCGTGCAACGCGAAACCCTCACCGCCCTGGGCAACCAGAATTACCCACCGATGGAAGCGGCGCCAGGTACCTACGTGCGCGTGCGCTGAGCTCAACGATCCCACTAAGAAGGTTGGATGAAGACCCGCGACCGTATCCTTGAGTGTGCCCTGCAGTTGTTCAATCACAAGGGCGAGCCGAACGTGTCGACCATGGAAGTGGCCAATGAAATGGGGATCAGCCCCGGCAATCTCTATTACCACTTCCACGGCAAAGAGCCTTTGGTGCTTGGGTTGTTCGAGCGCTTTCAGGCTGAGCTGGCGCCCTTGCTCGATCCGCCCGCCGACGCGCAACTTGTGCCCGAGGATTACTGGTTGTTCCTACACCTGATCGTGGAGCGCATGGCCCACTACCGGTTCCTGTTCCAGGACCTGTCGAACCTGGCCGGGCGTTTGCCGAAGCTGGCGAAAGGCATTCGTAGCCTGCTCACGGCGCTCAAGCGCACCCTGGCTTCGTTACTGGCGCGATTGAAAGCAGCCGGCCAACTGGTCAGCAACACCCAGGCGCTGGGGCAACTGGTGGAGCAGATCACCCTGACCTTGCTGTTTTCCCTGGATTACCAACGGATTCTCGACCGTGATGGCGAGGTGCAGGTGGTGATTTACCAGATCATGATGCTGGTGGCCCCGCATCTGCTGCCGACGGCGCGGCAGGCGACCGAGCGATTTGCGCTCAAATACCTGGATAACACTGACTGAACAGATCGTTCCCACGCGGGAGCGTGGGATGATCGTTCCCACGCTCCGCGTGGGAATGCCTCTTGGGACGCTCCGCGTCCGCCAACCGCGCGCACAGGTGACGCAGAGCGTCACGGCCGCATTCCCACGCGGGAGCGTGGGAATGATCTTTAAAATGCAGCGCCATAAAAAATGCCCGACCTCTGCAGGCCGGGCATTTTTTGTGTCCTGGAAAAACTCAGGACTGACTGGATGGCGTCGGCGTCGACGTAGCAGTCGGGGCCACAGCAGCAGGGGTCGGTGCGGACACTGAGTTGGCTGTGGAAGCGGTTGCCGCAGCAGGCTTGGCTGCCGCTGGTTTTTTCGCTACCGCTGGCTTCTTCGCAACGGGTTTTGCCGCAGGCTTGGCAGCGGCAGATTTGGCTGCGGGTTTTGCAGTTGCAGGCTTAGCGGCGGGTTTCGCGACGGCCTTGGCTGCAGGTTTGGCGGCAGCTTTGGCGGCTACGGGTTTTGCGGCTGGCTTGGCGACCGGCTTGGCAGCGGCAGTTTTCGCCGCAGGCTTGGCGGCCGATTTTGCAGCCGCTTTGGCTGGAGCCTTCACCGCAGGTTTGGCGGCAGCTTTAACCAAGGGCTTGGCCGCGGCTTTCGCAGCGGGTTTGGCCGCAGCGGTTTTAGCCGCAGGCTTGGCCACAGGGTTTGCAGCAGCCGCCTTCACGGGAGTCGCTTTCGCGCCGGTGAGTTTTTCGATTTGCTTGGTCAGGGTGTCGACCTTGCTGTGCAGCGTTTTCAGTTCAGCTTTGCTCGGCACGCCCAGTCGCGAAATAGCACTGTTGAGACGCTTGTCGAAGGTTTCTTCCAACTTGCTCCAGGTGTCGGAAATGCTCGACTTGGCAGAACCTGCGCTGGCCTTGGCCGCATCAACTTTTTTACCAACGGTGCTCTTGGTCAACTTCTCGGCTTTTTCACCGTCCTTGACCAGCGTCTCGAAGTATTTGCCACCGTCACTGCTAACCTTCGAGTACACGCCTAAACCAGCAAGCCAGATCTTTCGGGAATATTTTTCAACTTCCCCGACCCACGAGCTGCTTTCTTTCTGAGTAGTTTTTTTAACAGCCATCCCGATGTCTCCTTAGTGTTTACGCGCGACACGTTCGAGCAATGCCGTCAGCTCTTCGAGCTTAGCAGAGAGTGTCTCCACGTCATGTTTAGACGCAATGCCGATTCGATTCAAGGCACTTGCAACACGTGTGTCAAAAGCTTTTTCAACTTTATCCAGTTGCACTTCAACCCGGCGGCTGATGCTGGAGACGTTACTCGTTACTTGGTCAATCTGACTGTTGGCAGCATCAAGTTGTTCAACCACAACTTTTTTGCTTTTACTTTCAACACGTTGACCGCTCTTAACGAGCTCTTTGAAGTATTCGCCACCCTCGCTGCCGACCTTGGCGTAGGCACCAAGACCCGCCAGCCAGATCTTGCGGACATAGCCTTTGACCTCACTCAGGGCAGTGGTCTGACTGTCGATTTTTTTCTTCAAAATAACTTTGGCCATGGTGCACCTCACGCAAAATTGGGTGGAGGAACCGCCCGCAGGAGTTGAGGGCTTGGGCACAAAGTAAGGTGAAAAATTAGAATCGGCACCCTAAGCTTCATCACATCAGGCCAAGGCCTTATCCACGGCTTTTTCGATTTCGGTCTTGAGGGTACCGCTCATGGCCGACATCAACAGGCCCAGTTCCACCTCTATACGCAATGAATCATCGGCGACCAGAACGGTGCCTTTAACGCCTGACCGCTTGAGGTTCAAGGTATCGCCAGACCATGACGACTCCAGGCCATATTTATCCTTGAGTTTCTGCGCCAGCAGGTCGGCCTTGGCCCGGGCGCCTTCTTTACCCAGGGTATGCTCACGTTCAACGGTAATACGGGCCATTGCAATGACTCCTCTCTATAAGTGCCTGGAAACCTTCGATGCGGCAAAAGGTCTCGATAAGCACCTATCTTACCTTCAGCCTTGCCAAGACAAAGCAGGCCCTGGGGATTATCATGTCCCGCATTCTCTTTTGGTGACAGCGATATGACTGATCAGCGCAAAGGCAGCGATGCCGAACCCACCACTCACTTCGGCTTCAAGAACGTCCCGGAAAGCCAGAAAGCGGAAAAAGTCGCTGAGGTGTTCCACTCCGTAGCCGCCAAGTACGACTTGATGAACGACGTGCTCTCCGGCGGCATGCACCGCCTGTGGAAGCGTTTCACCATCGAACTGTCGGGCGTACGCACCGGCAATCGCGTGCTGGACATCGCCGGCGGTACGGGTGACCTGGCGGCCAAGTTTTCCAAGCTCGTGGGCCCGACCGGCCAGGTAGTATTGGCCGATATCAACGGCTCGATGCTCAAGGTTGGGCGTGACCGCCTGCTCGACAAGGGCGTGGCCGGCAATATCGAGTTCGTCCAGGCCGACGCCGAAAAGCTGCCGTTCCCCGACAACCACTTCGATTGCGTGACCATCGCCTTCGGCCTGCGCAACGTCACCCACAAGGAAGACGCGATCCGCTCGATGCTGCGCGTGCTCAAGCCGGGTGGCCGCCTGTTGGTGCTGGAGTTCTCCAAGCCGACCAACGCGCTGATGTCCAAGGTGTACGACACCTACTCGTTCGCCTTCATGCCGTTGATGGGCAAGCTGATCACCAATGACGCCGAGAGCTACCGCTACCTGGCCGAATCGATCCGCATGCACCCCGACCAGGAAACCCTGAAGTCGATGATGGTGGAAGCCGGTTTCGACCGCGTGACCTACCACAACATGACCTCGGGCATCGTCGCCCTGCACCGCGGTATCAAGCCCTGATGTTGCTCGCAGGTCTTCTGGCAAGCGTCGAACACGGCCTCAACCGTGTCTTGCGCCTGGACAGCACGGCCCTGGCGCGGCTTGCGCACCTGACCGGCAAAGTCATCGCCGTCGATTGCCGCAGCCCCGCCGTGCAGCTGTTTATCCTGCCCAGCGATGAAGGCCTGCTGCTCGCAACGCAATGGGCCGCCGAGGCCGACTGCACCCTGCGTGCGCCAGCCTCCAGCCTGTTGCACCTGGCGCTGAGCCGCAACAAGACCGCTATCCTGCACAGCCCCGAAGTGGCGCTGGAAGGTGACAGCGCGGTGCTGATGGACCTGGCCGCCGTGCTGCAAGACCTGGAGCTGGACTGGGAATACGAACTGTCACGCTGGATCGGCCCCGTCGCCACCCAGTTGATCAGCGGTCACCTGCGCAGCCGTTCGCGCTGGTACCAGCAAGGGTTCGCCAGCCTCAACCAGAACCTCGCCGAATACCTGAGCGAAGAATCGCGCACCCTGGTCGGGCAACGGGAAGCGCAAGCGCGCTTTCGTGAGCTCGACAAGGCCAAAATCGACCTGGAACGCCTCGAGGCCCGCTTCGAGCGCCTGAGCCGTTCCCTTGAGCCAAGCGATAACGCATGAAGCTGCTCGCCGTCCGCCGTTTGTTTCGTATCCAGCGCGTCGTAATCCGCTACCGCCTCGATGACCTGCTGTTTGCCCTGCCCCTGCCATGGTTCCTGCTGGCGGTGCGCTATGTGCTGCCGTGGCGCTGGTTGCCGCGTAAAAAGCTGGAGTTGAGCCGAGGCGCATGCCTGCGCCTGGCATTGCAGGACCTGGGGCCGATCTTCATCAAGTTCGGGCAGATCCTATCGACGCGCCGCGACCTGCTGCCCGAAGACATCGCCGATGAATTGATGCTGCTGCAAGACCGCGTGCCGCCGTTCGATTCGCAGGTGTCGATGAAGCTGATCGAAGAGCAGCTGGGCAAGAAGATCACCGAGGTGTTCAGCCGCTTCGATGTCGAGCCGTTGGCGTCAGCGTCGGTCGCGCAGGTGCATGCCGCGCAGCTCAAGAGCGGCGAAGAAGTGGTGGTGAAGGTGATCCGCCCGGGCCTCAAGCCGATCATCGGCCAGGATCTGGCGTGGCTGTTCATTCTCGCCCGCGCCGCCGAGCGTTTTTCTGCCGATGCGCGCCTGCTGCATCCGGTGGATGTAGTAGCCGACTACGAAAAAACCATCTACGACGAACTCGACCTGCTGCGCGAGGCCGCCAACGCCAGCCAACTGCGCCGCAATTTCGAAGGCTCGCAACTGCTGTATGTGCCGCAAGTGTATTGGGACTGGTGCCGCCCCAAAGTGCTGGTGATGGAGCGCATCTACGGTGTGCAGGTCACCGACCTCGCCACCCTGGCCGACCAGCGTACCGACATGAAGATGCTGGCCGAACGCGGCGTGGAGATTTTCTTCACCCAGGTGTTCCGCGACAGTTTCTTCCACGCCGACATGCACCCCGGCAATATCTTCGTCAGCACCGTCAACCCGTGGAGCCCGCAATACATAGCGATCGACTGCGGCATCGTCGGCAGTCTCACGCCGGAAGACCAGGACTACCTGGCCCGCAACCTGTTCGCCTTTTTCAAGCGTGACTACCGCCGCGTGGCGCAGTTGCACATCGACTCGGGCTGGGTGCCGGCGGAAACCAAGCTCAACGAATTCGAAGCGGCGATCCGCACCGTGTGCGAGCCAATCTTTGAAAAACCGTTAAAAGATATTTCCTTCGGTCAGGTGCTGATGCGTCTGTTCCAGACCGCGCGGCGCTTCAATATGGAAGTGCAGCCGCAGTTGGTGCTGCTGCAGAAAACCTTGCTCAACATCGAAGGGCTGGGCCGCCAGCTGTACCCGGACCTCGACCTGTGGAACACCGCGCAGCCGTTCCTGGAACGCTGGATGCGTGAGCGGATGAGCCCGAAAACCATGCTGGGCAACCTGCACAGCCAGATGGAACAGCTGCCGCACCTGGCCAACATGACCCGCGATTTGCTGGAGCGCATGTCCCAGCCGCACGCCAAGGATCCCGAGCCGCCGTGGCGCAAGCGCAAGGACGACTGGTTCCTGCGCCTGCTCGGTGCCGCGCATCTGGTGGGTGGGGTCATGCTGGCGATTGGTGGCCCGTTGAATCAACTGGGCCAGTGGCCGGCCGGCATCATGGTGGCCGTGGGCGTTTATCTGATCGTGCGTCGATAACCCATCCGGTTATACACTGTCGCAAATTGCCGGAGCCGAACATGAAAGACTGGCTGGACGAGATCAAGTGGGACAGTGACGGCCTGGTGCCGGCCATTGCCCAGGACTACAAGACCGGGCGCGTGCTGATGATGGCCTGGATGAACCGCGAGGCCCTGAGCCTCACCGCCGCTGAGCAGCGCGCCATCTACTGGTCACGTTCGCGTGGCAAACTGTGGCGCAAGGGCGAAGAGTCCGGGCATGTGCAAACACTGCACGAGCTGCGCCTGGACTGCGACGCCGATGTGGTGATCCTCAAGGTCGAGCAGATCGGCGGCATCGCCTGCCATACCGGCCGTCACAGTTGCTTCTATCGCGTGTTCGAGAACGGCGAATGGAAGGTGGTGGAACCGGTACTCAAAGACCCGCACGCCATCTATTCGGCAGGACATTGAACATGAGCGATACCCTGAACCGTGTGGCCCAGGTGCTGGAAGAGCGCAAAGGCGCGGATGCCGACAGCTCCTATGTCGCCAGCCTGTATCACAAGGGTCTGAACAAGATCCTGGAAAAGCTCGGCGAAGAATCCGTCGAGACGATTATTGCCGCCAAGGATGCGCAGATCAGCGGCGATTGCAGCGATGTCATCTATGAGACCGCCGACTTGTGGTTCCATAGCCTGGTCATGCTCGCCCAACTGGGGCAGCATCCACAGGCCGTGCTGGATGAACTGGACCGTCGCTTCGGCCTGTCCGGGCACGCCGAGAAGGCCTCGCGCCCGTCCGCCTGAATAACTTTTATCGAGGATTTGCAGCATGGGTATTTTCGACTGGAAACACTGGATCGTCATTCTGGTGGTAGTGGTATTGGTGTTCGGCACCAAGAAACTGAAAAACCTCGGCACCGACGTGGGTGAGTCGATCAAGGGCTTTCGCAAGGCCATGAACGATGACGAAAAACCTGCCGACCCGGTGGTGAATCCGGTTCCGCCAGCCCAACCGGTGCACCCTCAGGCCGCCCAGCCGATCACCGAGCGTCGTACCTTCGACGTGCAGGCTGAAAAAGTCGAAGAGCCGACCCGCAAAGACTCGTGAGCACTGACTAATGTTTGGTATCAGCTTCTCTGAACTGCTGCTCGTCGGCCTCGTGGCCCTGCTGGTATTGGGGCCGGAGCGCCTGCCCGGTGCAGCACGCACGGCCGGCCTGTGGATCGGGCGCCTGAAACGCAGTTTCAACGCGATCAAACAGGAAGTTGAACGGGAAATCGGTGCCGACGAGATCCGCCGGCAGCTGCACAACGAACATATCCTGTCGTTGGAGCAGGAAACGCGCAAGATTCTGTCGCCGGTGCAGGAACCCGCCAAACCTGCGGAACCTGTGGTTGAAAACAGCATCGCGCCAGCAGCCCCCACCGCGCCCACCCCGACAGAGCCTGCGCCGACGCCCGTTGCGTCGCCCGCGCCCCATGACCCTACATTGCCGCCGCGAGCCCCATGAGCGCTGATAAACCGGAAAACGACCAGCACATGCCGCTGGTCTCGCACCTCACCGAGCTGCGTACCCGCCTGCTGCGTTGCGTAGCGGCCATCTTCATCATTTTTGCCGGGCTGTTCGCCTTTACCCAGCAGATCTATACCTTCGTCTCCACGCCACTGCGCCAGTATTTGCCGGCGGGCGCGACGATGATCGCCACCGACGTGTCATCGCCGTTCCTGACGCCGTTGAAGCTGACCATGATGGTCTCGCTGTTCCTGGCGATCCCGGTGATCCTGCATCAGATCTGGGGCTTCATCGCGCCGGGGCTGTACAAGCATGAGAAGCGCATCGCCGTGCCGTTGCTGGTGTCGAGCATCCTGCTGTTCTACACCGGCATGGCGTTCGCCTACTTCCTGGTGTTTCCGCTGATCTTCAAATTCTTCGCCGCCGCCACCCCGGCCGGCGTGGAGATGATGACCGACATCACCAGCTACCTCGACTTCGTGATGACGCTGTTCTTCGCCTTTGGCGTGGCCTTCGAAATCCCGGTGGCGGTGGTGTTGCTGGTGTGGATCGGCGTGGTCAATGTGAAGTACCTGAAGAAGATCCGCCCGTACGTGATCATCGGCTGCTTCGTGGTCGGCATGATCCTTACCCCGCCGGACATCTTCTCCCAGACCCTGCTGGCCGTGCCGATGTGGATGTTGTTCGAAATCGGCATCCTGTTCAGCGGCTTGATCAGCAAGCGTGGCGAACACCCGGATGATCAGGCTGCCGACGACGACCAGCCGCCAGCGACCCAGCCGTGAACCTGCTGCTGCTCGAAGAGGCCGATTTTATTGCGGCCGACCGGGTGATCCTGCGTGATCGGCGCCTGGTGCATATGCAGCAAGTGCATCGCGCAGAGGTGGGTGACAACCTGCGGGTCGGGCGTATTGGCGGGGCGATGGGCAATGCGCAGTTGCTGCGCCTGCAAGACAGCGAGGCCGAGCTGCAGGTCAGCTTCGACCAACCGCCGCCAAGCAAACTGCCGCTGACCCTGCTGCTGGCGCTGCCACGCCCGAAGATGCTGCGCCGGGTGCTGCAAACCGTTGCGGCCATGGGCGTGCCGAAGGTGGTGCTGGTCAACAGTTATCGGGTGGAAAAAAGCTTTTGGCAAACGCCGTTCCTCGAACCGCAGGCGGTCCGCGAGCAACTGATCCTTGGCCTGGAACAGGCGCGGGACACGGTACTGCCCGAGATCATTATCGAGAAACGTTTCAAGCCGTTCGTTGAAGACCGCCTGCCGGCCATGGCCGAGGGCACGCTTGGCCTGATCGGCCACCCCGGCGACTACCCGCCCTGCCCCCGCGGCCTGGAGGAACCGGTGACCCTGGCGATTGGGCCGGAAGGCGGCTGGATTCCCTATGAAGTCGAGCTGCTGACCAAGGCCGGCTTGCAACCGGTGCAGCTTGGCGCACGTATCCTGCGGGTGGAAACCGCCGTGACTGCCCTGCTTGCCCGGTTGTTCTAACCCAATAACCTATGCACAGCGCAGTCAAGCCAGCGCCCACAAGGTATGTGCGTTAACCGTCAGATCGAGACAAAGAAGAAACTCGCGATCAACGCCATCCCCACGGCCCACACCAGCGAACGCAACAGCGCCCAGTCCGCCAGGTAGCAAATGATGTACAGCAGGCGGCTGGTGATGAACAGCACCGCCAGCACGTTGATGGTCACCAGCTCGGCCGTGCCGGCCAGGTGCGCGATGATCACCGCCGCCGCAAAGGCCGGGGTGACTTCAAAGCTGTTGAGTTGCGCATTGTGGGCACGCTTGGCAACGCCTTCGACCGTGTCCAGGAACGCGCGCGGGTCGTGGTTATGCCGCGGCCCGAACTTGCCGCCGCTGAACTTGGCCACACCGGTACACAGGTACGGCAGAAAGATTGCGATCAACACACACCAGAAAGCCACTGTCATCAGTCATTCCCTTTTTTGGTTTTATCAAGGCAGTCAGAGCGTCATCACTCACAGGCCGATCTGCGCCGACGTTCAAGCTATGAGCCATGATCGGCCGAAAGGTTCTTTCCTGTAAGGGCACCTGTTTATACTAAACAACGTCCCGACGCACGCTGTGCACCTATATTTCCCCGTCCCAAGGACCCCGGATGCTTGAACTTGTCGCCGCCTTCATTTGCCTCACCACCCTGCTCACCTATGTGAACTTTCGTTTTATCGGCCTGCCGCCGACCATCGGCGTAATGGTCACTGCGCTGCTGTTTTCGCTGATCCTGCAAGGCCTCAGTTTCATCGGCTACCCCGGCCTGGAAGAGCGCATCCAGCAACTGATCGGCCAGATCGACTTCGGCGATTTGCTGATGAACTGGATGCTCTCGTTCCTGCTGTTCGCCGGCGCGTTGCACGTCAACTTGAGCGACCTGCGCAGCTACCGCTGGCCCATCGGCCTGTTGGCGACCTTTGGCGTATTGATCGCTACCCTGGTGATCGGCAGCCTGGCGTACTACATCTTCGCCCTGTTCGGCTGGCACGTGAGTTTCCTGTATTGCCTGCTGTTCGGCGCGCTGATCTCGCCGACCGACCCGATTGCGGTACTGGGCGTGCTGCGTACCGCCAACGCCTCGAAACCACTGAAAACCACGATCGTCGGCGAATCGCTGTTCAACGACGGCACCGCAGTGGTGGTGTTCACCGTCCTGCTGGGCATCGCGCAGCTCGGTGAAACACCGACCGTCGGCGCCACGGCCATGCTGTTCGCCCATGAGGCGATTGGCGGTGTGGTGTTCGGTGGGCTGATCGGTTACCTCGTGTACCTGATGATCAAGAGCATCGAGCAGCACCAGATTGAAGTCATGCTGACCCTGGCGCTGGTGATCGGCGGCTCGGCGCTGGCCACTGAACTGCACGTCTCGGCACCGATTGCGATGGTGGTGGCCGGGCTGATCATCGGCAACCTGGGCCGCAAGCTGGCGATGAACGACATGACTCGGCGCTATCTGGATGGTTTCTGGGAGTTGCTCGACGACATGCTCAACGCCCTGCTGTTTGCATTGATCGGCATGGAACTGCTGCTGTTGCCGTTCAACTGGCTGCACGTATTGGCGGCCAGTTTGCTCGCTGTGGCGATCCTGCTGTCACGCCTGCTGACCGTGGCCCCGGCGATCCTCCTGCTGCGCCGCTGGCGCACGGTACCGCGCGGCACCATCCGCATCCTGACCTGGGGCGGTTTGCGCGGCGGCGTCTCGGTAGCACTGGCCCTGGCATTGCCGCTGGGCCCGGAACGCGACTTGTTGCTGAGCATCACCTATATCGTGGTGCTGTCGTCGATCTTGTTGCAAGGCTTGACCATTGGCCGGGTCGTAAAGCGCGTAGCCGAGTCGCAGTGAGCCCCTGAGCATTTACATTTCTACACCACAAGTTTGCCTACGGGCGCTCTGCACAGATGTTCAAGCAGGTGCCGCATCGCCAGTGGGCGGCGCGGCATCGAGCTGTGCATGACAACCAGATCCCGCGAATAGCGCGACGCGTCGTCGACCGGCAAGACACATAGGCCACGGCTCGACATCCCCGACCACTGCGGTACCAGTGATACACCCATGCCTTGGGCGACCAGCATGACGATGGTTTCCAAGGCATCCAGCTCACACAATACCTGCGGAGCAAAGGACTGTTCATCCAGAAAACGCTGGGCAATCTGCCCACCCCACGAACGGGCGTCATAGCGAATGAATGGCCGCTCGCGCAGCAATGCTTCGAAGGTCTGCGCGTCACACTCAGCGGGAGCAATCAGAATCAGGGGTTCGGCCCGCAGCAAGGTGGTCGCTAACGCCTTGGGCGGCTCAAACGGCTGTCTGACAAGAATCGCCGCGTCCAACTCGCGGGCAAGCAATCTCTCATAGAGGCTTCTGGAGTCACCCGGTGTGATCTTCAGCTTCAGCTCCGGTGCTGAAAGTGCCAGTCGCTCGATCGTTCTTGGCAAGACGCCGGTCAATGCCGTTGAAATAGCGCCGATCTTGATCTCTCCCGATAAGCCATCCTGACTCAGGTCCTCCTGCAACTCGCGCGCCTGCTCGATGACTGCCTGAATTTTTGGTAACAGCAGCAGGCACTGGTCCGACGGCCACGCGGCATGCGCCGTGCGCATAAGCAGCGTGCACCCCAGCGTCCGCTCAAGCGCCTTGACCCGTTGGCTGATCGCCGCTGCGGTACGGTTTTCGCGTCGCGCCGCCGCAGCAATGGAGCCGGTTTCAATGACTGCGACCAGGCTTCTCAGGAATCGAATATCCATAAATTTTCCTTTCGCTCAGACCAACGCGAACCCGTTTTACGCGGATGCGCAGCCTGTTTAATTTGAGGATCCCCCTACAGAGATTCCGCTCATGAACAGACCCTTCCACGCTGCATACCATGTTTATGACTTAAACAAGGCGCGCATTTTTTATCGAGATGTTTTGGGCTGCGCAGAAGGCCGCAGCAGCGAGACCTGGATCGACTTCGATTTTTTCGGCAACCAGCTTTCACTGCACCTGGGCACGCCCTTCCCCACGACGCGTACCGGCCTGGTGGGGGAGCATCATGTGCTGATGCCGCACCTCGGTGTGGTGTTACCGCTGGAGGAGTGGCTGGTGTTGGCCGAGCGTCTCACTCAAATGAGCATGCCCTTCGAGATCCCGCCGGTGGTTCGTTTCGCCGGCGAACCGGGCGAACAGCGCACGATGTTTTTTCTCGACCCCAGCGGCAATCCCATCGAAGTGAAAGGCTTCAAGGACTTCGCTGGACTGTTCGCTCAATAAACCCCTGACAACTACAACAATAAGGGTCACCTGCATGAACACCAAAAAACCAACCAGCCTCGTCACCCGGATTATGATCGGCCTGGCAGCCGGAATAATCGTCGGTATCCTTCTTAACCAGTTTCCCGAACATAAGTCCTGGTTCATTGACAACCTGCTGCAACCGGCAGGCGACCTGTTTATCAAGCTGATGAAGATGATCGTCGTGCCGCTGGTCTTCGCCTGCATGACGGTCGGCATTGCCGGCATGGGAAATCCCGCCGCCTTGGGACGTGTCGGCGTGAAGACCCTCGTTTATTTCTTCACGATCACCAGTATTGCAATCGTCTTCGGCCTGATTGTGGGTAATGTCGTCGCGCCCGGCTCGGGCGCGGAATTCGGCAGCACTTTGCCAACACCCGTAACAGGGCTGGCTGCCAACAGTACAACGCAGAATCTGGGCCAGACGCTATTGGCGATCGTGCCGGATAACATCGTGTTGGCCATGTCGCAGGGCAAGCTACTGTCGGTGCTGTTTTTCGCCATCCTGTTCGGCTGCGCCTTGTCTATGTTGCCTGAGCAGCGCAAGGCTCCTCTGATCAGTGTGATGCAGGGCGTCTCAGACACCATGTTCAAAGTCACCCATCTGGTAATGCACTACTCGCCGATAGGCATTTTCGGGCTGATAGCGGTCACCGTCGCCAGCTTTGGCCTCAGTGCCCTGCTGCCGTTGGCCAAGCTGATCGGCACGACTTATGTCGCAGTGCTGTTATTTGCCCTGTGCATATTGGGTGCAGTCGCTCGATTGGTGGGTGTCGGTTTTTTCCATTTGGTGCGAGAAATACGCAGTGAATTACTGCTGGCCTATAGCAGTGCCGCCTCAGCGACGGTGATGCCTCAATTGATCGAGAAGATGGAGCGCTACGGCGCGCCACGCCCTATTACCAGCATGGTGATCCCGTTGGGCTACTCGTTCAACCTGGATGGCGCATCGCTGTTCGCTGCACTGGGCACGTTGTTCATCGCCCAAGCGTATGGCATCGACTTGAGCCTGGCCGATCAGGGGATGCTGATATTGATCATGGTGTTGACGTCGAAGGGCGCAGCGGGCGTGCCAGGCTTCATGTTTATCATCCTTACCGCGACGTTGACTGCAGCGGGACTTCCCGTAGAGGGCGTGGCGATCATTGCCGGCGTTTATCGCCTGATGGATATGCCAGTCACGGCATTGAATGTGCTGGGCAACGCGTTGGCGCCGCTGGTAATTGCTCGGTGGGAAGACCAATTGAAGGCACCTGACAGCACGCCTGCGGCCAATCTCGCCGACGTACCGGACCAAGGCCTGAAGGTTCCCGGAACGCCCCGCAAAGCTCGCATTTGAGCCTTGTGCGGGGCTGCATCATTGCTTTTCCTTGCTTTGAGGACGCTGCTCCGCTGCGCCGACGTGAGCCCCGGAAAGCACCTTGCCTTCGCTACGAATCTGCGCATGGCTGATCAGCGCAAAGATGAAGCTGCCACCGATGATATTGCCGGCCAGGGTCGGGCCGGCAAATACCAGCCAGAAGTCATGCCAGGACAGTTCGCCGGCAAACACCAGGTAGGACACTTCCGCCGAACCCACTACGATGTGGGTAAAGTCCCCCAGCGCCATGAGGTAGGTGATCACAATAATGATGAACATCTTGGCGCTTTCCATCGACGGGATCATCCACACCATGGTGGCGATCATCCAGCCGGAGACGATGCCCTTGGCGAACATCTGGCCGCTGTCATTCTCCATGACCTTGCGCCCGATTTCGAGGAAGGCCAGGTCGGTCTTTGCATCGAAGATCGGCAGGTGCAACATCACATAAGCCACCAGCAAGGTCCCGCACAGGTTGCCCACCAGCACCACCGTCCAGAGCCGCAACAGGCGCCCGGCATTGGCCAGGGTCGGTTTGCTCATCACCGGCAACACGGCAGTGAGGGTGTTTTCGGTAAACAGTTGCTGGCGCGCGAGGATCACCGCCAGGAACCCCGCGCAATAACCAAAGCTGGCGATGACCTTGAACGCTTCGCCGTCCGGCAAGCGCGAGTTGAGCAAGCCCATGGCCATCAGCGACAGCCCCATGGTCAGCCCGGCAGCCAAGGCTGACCACCACAATGCCGCGACGTTGCGCTCCAGCTCCTGGTCGCCCTGGGTACGGATGATTTCATGCAGCACCGCGGCGCGGGGCGGCTGGTTCTTGTCTACGTCCTGCTGCTCTTCGTGGGACAGGTTGGGGGTTTTGCCTGCTTCGTCGGTGGCCATGATGTTCCGGTGTCCAAGGGGGGCGTGTAGCTACGACACGCCGCCACCGTGGCTGTTCAGTGGCCAGGCAACTAAAGCGCAATCTTCCAGTCCTTGATCCAACTCCATCGGATTCTTGAAGACAGTATTTACACCGCCACGCTGTTACTCGGAAAGACCGTCGCCCTCGAACTGATCCTTCACGTATTTGATTTCGGTGCGGCCGTGAGGCGCTGGCAGCCCGTCTTCACCGAGGTTGACGAAGACCATTTTCTCCACGGTCAGGATGCTTTTGCGCGTGATTTTGTTACGCACTTCACAGGTCAGGGTGATGGAGGTGCGGCCGAACTCGGTTGCGGTGATGCCCAGTTCGATGATGTCGCCCTGGCGTGAGGCGCTGACGAAGTTGATTTCGGAGATGTACTTGGTCACCACGCGCTGGTTACCCAATTGCACGATCGCATAGATCGCCGCTTCTTCGTCGATCCAGCGCAGCAGGCTGCCGCCGAACAGGGTGCCGTTGGGGTTGAGGTCTTCGGGTTTTACCCATTTGCGGGTGTGGAAGTTCATGGTCACTCCAAAGCGTGTTGCCCAATGATGGCCAATATCATGGCAGAGCCCGGGCCCAAGCTCTATGAGCCATTGCCTATCAACCCCATGAGCGATCTTCATGTCGCCGACAGAAAGGCTTGGGAAGTGCCGCGTACACGGCTATAATCGCCTCCGCTTCAAAACGGTCATCTTCAGTTGATACCGTTCTCCCGCCACCTGTCCGAGGGGCGCTGCAGCAGGTTCAACCTGTCAGGCTCGGATGGGGCGTTGTCTGGCCTGGCTCACCTGGCTTGATACTAAACGCACAACGGCGCCCATTCGCACACTACGAATGGAGGCTCTTCATGAGCGCTGTAATTACGCCTGCAGAATTCAACGACTACAAAGTCGCCGACATGTCCCTCGCCGCCTGGGGCCGTCGCGAAACCTTTATCGCCGAATCCGAAATGCCAGCCTTGATGGGCCTGCGTCGCAAGTACGCCGCTGAGCAGCCACTCAAGGGTGCGAAGATTCTCGGCTGCATCCACATGACCATCCAGACTGCCGTGCTGATCGAAACCCTGGTTGCCCTGGGTGCCGAAGTACGTTGGTCGTCCTGCAATATTTTCTCGACTCAAGACCAGGCCGCTGCCGCTATCGCCGCCGCCGGTATTCCGGTGTTCGCCTGGAAAGGCGAAACCGAGGCCGAGTACGAGTGGTGCCTGGAGCAAACCATCCTCAAGGACGGCGCGCCTTGGGATGCCAACATGATCCTCGACGACGGCGGCGACCTGACCGAGTTGCTGCACAAGAAATACCCGCAGATCCTCGACCGCGTCCACGGCGTGACCGAAGAAACCACCACCGGCGTACACCGCCTGTTGGACATGCTGGCCAAGGGCGAGCTGAAAATCCCGGCCATCAACGTCAACGACTCGGTGACCAAGAGCAAGAACGACAACAAATACGGTTGCCGTCACAGCCTGAACGACGCCATCAAGCGCGGCACCGACCACCTGCTGTCGGGCAAGCAAGCCCTGGTGATCGGCTACGGCGACGTGGGCAAGGGTTCGTCCCAGTCCCTGCGTCAGGAAGGCATGATCGTCAAGGTCTCCGAAGTTGACCCGATCTGCGCCATGCAAGCCTGCATGGACGGTTTCGAAGTGGTTTCGCCGTTCATCGACGGCATCAACGACGGCACCGAAGCGAGCATCGACAAGGCGCTGCTGGGCAAGATCGACCTGATCGTGACCACCACTGGTAACGTGAATGTCTGCGACGCGAACATGCTCAAGGCGCTGAAGAAACGCGCAGTGGTTTGCAACATCGGCCACTTCGATAACGAGATCGACACCGCTTTCATGCGCAAGAACTGGGCATGGGAAGAAGTGAAGCCACAGGTGCACAAGGTTCACCGTACCGGCTCGGGCGATTTCGACCCGCAGAACGACGACTACCTGATCCTGCTGGCCGAAGGCCGTCTGGTGAACCTGGGTAACGCGACCGGCCACCCAAGCCGCATCATGGACGGCTCGTTCGCCAACCAGGTACTGGCGCAGATCTTCCTGTTCCAACAGAAGTACGCCGACCTGTCGCCTGCCCAGAAAGCCGAGCGCCTGACCGTGGAAGTACTGCCGAAGAAACTCGACGAAGAAGTGGCCCTGGAAATGGTCCGCGGCTTCGGCGGCGTGGTGACCCAACTGACCAAGACCCAGGCCGACTACATCGGCGTGACCGTTGAAGGTCCGTTCAAGCCGCACGCTTATCGCTACTGATATGCCTGCTGCCCACTCTCCCTGTGGGGGAGCGGGCTTTAATGTGGGAGGGGGCAAGCCCTAATGCCAGTCAGTTAAGGCTTTTTGTAGGAACGAGGCGGGCGGCTAGCCCTTGCTCGCGAAAAACTCACAGGCACCGCGTTCATTCAGAAAGCACGCGTTATCGTTGACGTTTTTCGCGAGCAAGCTCGCTCCTACAGACGGCGGTGTACGCTTAACTGACTGGCATTGGGGCAAGCCCCCTCCCACATTGACGGTGTACATCTCCCGGTTTTATGAGTTTCCAAGGGTATGACCATGTCCCAAGACCGTCGCTACAGCTTCGAGTTCTTCCCGACCAAGACCGATGCTGGGCATGAAAAACTGATGGCCACTGCCAAACAGTTGGCCAGCTACCAGCCCGACTTCTTTTCCTGCACCTACGGCGCCGGCGGTTCGACCCGTGACCGCACGATCAACACCGTGCTGCAGCTCGAAAGTGAAGTCAAAGTTCCTGCCGCTCCGCACTTGTCGTGCGTGGGCGATAGCAAAGCCGACCTGCGCGGCCTGCTGACCCAATACAAAGCCGCCGGCATCAAGCGCATCGTCGCCCTGCGTGGCGACCTGCCCTCCGGCATGGGCATGGCCAGCGGTGAGCTGCGCTACGCCAATGACCTGGTGAGCTTCATCCGCGAAGAAAGCGGCGATCACTTCCACATCGAAGTAGCCGCTTATCCGGAGATGCACCCCCAGGCGCGCAATTTCGAAGACGATCTCAAGAACTTCGTACGCAAGGCCAACGCCGGCGCCAATAGCGCGATCACCCAGTACTTCTTCAACGCCGACAGCTACTTCTACTTCGTCGAGCGTGTACGCGCCATGGGTGTGAACATCCCGATCGTGCCGGGCATCATGCCGATCACCAACTACAGCAAGCTGGCGCGCTTCTCCGACGCCTGCGGTGCCGAAATCCCACGCTGGGTGCGCAAGCAGCTGGAAGCCTATGGCGACGACGTCAAAAGCATCCAGGCGTTCGGCGAGCAGGTCATCACCGAGATGTGTGAGCAATTGTTGCAAGGTGGTGCGCCAGGGTTGCACTTCTATACCCTGAACCAGGCTGAACCCAGCCTTGCCATCTGGAACAACCTCAAGCTGCCACGCTAAGGCTTGCCCGGTTGTGCCAAGGCCCTCGTTCAAACGAGGGCCTTTGTGCTTCACAACACACGGAACCCCGCAGTCCATGAATACAGTGTCTTCCTCTTCCCGTCCGCAGCTGGTCTACCTCGTCTTCGGCGCCGAGACCTACCACCAGGAAGCGGTATTCAGCATCGCCAGCGCATTGGCTTTCCTGCAGGACACCCCTGATGCGGCCGTGGATATCCAGGTCTTCAGCGACAACCCCGAACCCTATCGCCTGCTGCCGGTGCGTGTACGCCCACTGGACGAGGCGACCCGCAAGCGCTGGAGTGAACCCCACGGTTATCACTTTCGCACCAAGCACGTTGTGCTGCGCCACGTGTTGCAAGAGTCGCCGGTAGCGTTGCTGATCGACACCGACACGTTTTTCCACCGTTCCCCCCTGACGCTGTTCGAGCGTGTGCAGCCGGGCACCTTGCTGTGCAACGCCTTCTACACCAAGTACGGCGACAACCACGAAAGCATCCTCTACACCGCCCTGCGCCAGCGCCTGCTGGAGATGGGCGTGGCCGACGATGACATGATGACCCTCAACTCCGGCGTGATGGGCCTGACCCAGCAGGACGCGCACATCCTCGACCGTTCGATCGAGTTGATGGACGAACTGTTTCCCCATGCCCAGGGTGCCTACACACTGGAAGAGTTCTGCCTGTCCATCGCCGCCTACCGCACTGTCAACGTGCGCGAGTGCCCGGACCTGATCCACCATTACTGGAGCCGCAAGCAGCTGTTCCGGGCCAAGGTCAAGGCCTGGATCGCCAAGCACGCCGCCGCACCCACCAGTGCGCTGGCCCTGGCCGACACACGTCAAGTGTCCGCCCACTTGCCGCGCCCGCCGCGTTTGCAGCGCACGCTGTACAAGCTGATTACCCTGTTGCTGCCCAAGCACCAGCAGCAGTTCATCCGTGAAATCCTCTACGGGTGCTATGAACACGAAAACGAGTTCGACCAGGCCTGCGGCCCCGTTTGGTGGGACAAGGCCCGACAGAACCAGGAAGAGCGCCAGCAACGCCCGATTGACGCGCACCAGCTCGAACGCTGGTTCGCCAACCCGGTGGTGCGCCTGATCCTCGGCGAGCGGCGTGCCGCGATCCACGCTCACCTGATGGACGCGCCAGTCAACTGAGACCCGGCGCCAACGCGCGTGCCAGAGCTTCTCTTTATCCCGGTAGCGTCGTAACCTCAGGGAATGCCCGTCATTTTCAAGTTGTTGATCGCTGCGCTTTTCACTTGCCTGAGCCTGGCCGCTTATGGCGAGAAACTGCGCATTGTCACCGAACCATGGGC
The DNA here is from genome assembly GCF_003852375.1 of Pseudomonas sp. R4-34-07. NCBI lineage: Bacteria > Pseudomonadati > Pseudomonadota > Gammaproteobacteria > Pseudomonadales > Pseudomonadaceae > Pseudomonas > Pseudomonas sp. R4-34-07. Next base: position 5,500,507 of record NZ_CP027760.1, read on the forward strand.
GCCCTACGTCTACGACGACAACGGCAGCATGCGTGGGCTGGACTACGAAACCACGGTGATCGTGTTCCAGCGCCTCGGGGTGGATGTGCAATGGCAGTTCCTGCCCTGGAAACGTTGCCTGGCGATGCTTGACCAAGGCCACGCCGACGGCGCGCTGGACATTTTCCACAGCCACGAGCGCGACGCCTTGCTGCTCTACCCCAGCGAACCCTTGTCGACGGTCGAATTCGTGCTGTTCTACGCCAATGAGCGTCCGCACCCCGCCGAAACCCTCGACGATCTGCGCGGCCTGAGCGTGGGGATCTCTCCCGGTTACCTGTATGGCGAAGCCTTCGGCGCGTCCGCCACCTTTGCCCGTGAACCCGCCCCCAGCCATGAGGCCAACTTCGGCAAGCTGATGCTGGGGCGCATCGATATGGTGGTCACTGACCGTCGCGTGGGGCAGCACGTGATCAAGCAATTGGGCCTGGAAGACAAGGTCAGCCAGGCGCCGCTGGTGGTCAGCCGCCAGCAGCAGTTTCTTGCCGTACGCCGTGGCGCGGGCATGGATTTGCTGGTCCAGCGCTTTGCCGCGGAGCTCAGACGCTTCAAGCAAGAGCCGGCCTACGCCGCCTTGAGCGCCAAATATGGCGGTATCCAGGCGCAAACGGCGCCCATCAGCGCCTCCGAATACACCGTTGAGCAGCAGGAAAGCAGCGCGCAGTGATTGCTCTGTTATACTCCGGCCTTTCCGCCAGGCTTACGCCCGGCCGCTGAGGTCTTGAAAAAGGCACCCAACCCCGCTACAGCGCAGCTTTGCAGCCCGCGCGAGCCGGTGGAGTGCCCGCCAGACGCAGCAGGACCGGACGGGATTACGCTCCCCTAAGCGCCATTCACGCCCGGCAAGATTATCCCTCTGGGCCAAGCCCTAACTAAAACAGGATTACTCATGTCCTTTGCTTCCCTCGGTCTCTCCGAGGCTTTAGTCCGCGCCATCGAGGCAGCGGGCTATACCGAGCCTACTCCGGTGCAACAGCGGGCCATTCCCGCCGTGTTGCAAGGTCGCGACCTGATGGTTGCGGCGCAGACAGGTACCGGTAAAACCGGTGGTTTCGCCCTCCCGATTCTGGAGCGGTTGTTCCCCAACGGTCACCCGGACAAATCCCAGCGTCACGGCCCGCGCCAACCGCGCGTACTGGTCCTGACCCCTACCCGCGAACTCGCCGCCCAGGTGCACGACAGCTTCAAGCTGTATGCCCGCGACCTGAAGTTCGTCAGCGCCTGCATCTTCGGCGGCGTCGGCATGAACCCCCAGGTTCAGGCCATGTCCCGCGGTGTTGACGTGCTGGTGGCCTGCCCGGGTCGCTTGCTCGACCTGTGTGGCCAAGGCAGCGTCGACTTGTCCCACGTGGAAATCCTCGTGCTGGACGAAGCCGACCGCATGCTCGACATGGGCTTTGTCCATGACGTGAAGAAGGTCCTCGCCCGTCTGCCGGCCAAACGTCAGAACCTGCTGTTCTCGGCAACGTTCTCCCAGGACATTACCGCCCTGGCCGGCAAGTTGCTGCACAACCCGGAACGCATCGAAGTCACGCCGCCCAACACCACGGTCGAGCGTATCGAGCAACGCGTGTTCCGCCTGGCCGCCAGCCACAAGCGTTCGCTGCTCGCGCACCTGATTACCCACGGTGCCTGGGAACAGGTGCTGGTGTTTACCCGCACCAAGCACGGCGCCAACCGCCTGGCCGAGTATCTGGACAAGCACGGCCTCACCGCCGTCGCCATCCACGGTAACAAGAGCCAGAACGCGCGCACCAAAGCCCTGGCCGACTTCAAGGCCGGCAGTGTGCGCATCCTGGTCGCCACCGATATCGCCGCGCGCGGCCTGGATATCGACCAGTTGCCACATGTGGTCAACTTCGAGCTGCCGAACGTCGACGAAGACTACGTGCACCGTATCGGTCGTACCGGCCGTGCCGGTCGTTCGGGCGAGGCCATTTCCCTGGTCGCACCGGACGAAGAAAAGCTGCTGAAAAGCATCGAGCGCATGACCAAGCAGAAAATCGCCGACGGCGACCTGATGGGCTTCGATTCCAGCGCCGTGGAGGCCGAAAAGCCTGAAGCGCGCGAGCGTCCGGACGTGCGCAACCCACGCAACCCACGCGGTCCGAAGGGCGATGGCCCGAACGGCGGCGGTGGCGGTGGTGGTGGTGGCCGTCGCGACAAGGGCAAGGACAAGGGCAAGGAAAAAACTGCGACCAGCAGCCGTGGCGAACGACCGGCCCGCGAGCAGAAGCCCCGTGAAGGCACCCCGGCCCGCGAACAGCGCCAGCCGAGCCAGCCTCCACGCGCCGCCTCCGACCGTGCCCCGGACGAATTCCTCGACGACGATGTGGATAACTTCGGTAACCGCGTTGACTACGTGCCACAAGCCAAGCCGGCACAAGGCCGCGGCCGTCGCCCAGGTGCCCCGGCACAAGGCGCAGGCGCAGCCGCTCCACGTGGTGGCCAGCCACAGGGCGCGCGCCAGAACGGTCCGCGCAACAGCAGCGGCGGCACCACCGGCACACCACCGGCCAAACGCAGCGGCCCGCGCAACGGCGCACCGCGTGACGGCCAGGCCCGTCGCGAAGACTCGCGCAACAACCGCCGCCCGGCCCGTGACGACCAGCCGCTGTCCGAGCCAGCCGTGCAAAACCCGCGCGGTGGCCCGGCACCGAAGATCATCCACAAGGAGTCGAAAGCGGATCGCTTCCCGACACCCGAGCAGTTGGATCAACTGCCTGGCCGTCCTCGTGGTGAAAAGCCAGCGTTGCTGACCCGCAACCGCGAGGCATAAAAAAAACCCGTATCGAGGGATACGGGTTTTTTTTGCTTTAAAACTGTAGGAGCGAGCTTGCTCGCGAAGAACGTTAACGATAACGCGTGCATTCTGAATGCACGCGGCGCTTATGCGTTTTTCGCGAGCAAGCTCGCTCCTACATACGAAGCATTACTTCTGCTTCACACCTTCCAGCGAAATATCCAGGTCGACGGTCTGCGAAGTCGGGCCTGGGCCTTTCACGCCGAAGTCGTTCAGGTCGATCGTGGTCTTGGCGTTGAAGCCAGCACGCTCGCCGCCCCATGGGTCCTTGCCTTCACCGTTGAAGGTGGCCTTGAAGGTCACAGGCTTGGTCACACCATGGAACGTCAGGTCGCCGGTCACGTCAGCGGTTTTGTCGCCGGTGGATTTAACCGCGGTGGACACGAACTTGGCGTCGGCAAACTTGGCCACGTCGAGGAAGTCTTTGCTGGCGATGTGCTTGTCACGTTCAGCGTGGTTGGACCCCAGGCTGGCGGTTTTCACGTCGACTGCGATTTTGCTGGCTTCAGGCTTAGCCGAATCCCAGCTGAAAGTACCATCCCAGTCCTTGAAGGTACCGTGGATGTAGCTGTAGCCCAGGTGGCTGATTTTCCAGTCGATGAAGGCGTGCTGGCCTTCCTTGTCGATCTTGTAGTCAGCAGCCATCACCTGACCTGCGGACAGCAGGGCGGTACCGATAGCCAGAGCGGCGAGAGTCTTTTTCAACATGTTTTCTATTCCTTGTGAGTCGAGGTTGAACATCAGGCTTTGCGCCCCAGCATTCGCTTAAGGGTCACATCACGATCGATAAAGTGGTGTTTCAGCGCAGCCACGCCATGCAAGCCGGCGAAGACCACCAACACCCAGGCGAGGTACAGGTGCACCACGCCAGCGGTGTCTGCCTGGTCCGGTAGCCCGGAAACCACGGCAGGAATCTCAAACAGGCCAAACACCGGGATACCGACACCGTCTGCGGTGGAAATCAGGTAACCGGCAATCATCACGGCAAACAGCCCCACATACAGGAACGCGTGACCAAACGCGGCGCCGAGGCGGGTCAGCCGGCTGTAGCTGGCCAGTGGCGCTGGCGGCGGGCTGACCAGGCGCCAGACGATACGCACCAGCATGATGGCGAACAGCGTGATGCCAATGCTCTTGTGCAGGTCCGGCGCGTCTTTGCGCCAGGCACTGTAGTAGTCGAGGCCGACCATCCACAGGCCCAGGGCGAACAATCCAAATACCACCAAGGCCACGCCCCAGTGCAAAACCATGCTGACCCAGCCATAGCGGGCCGATGAATTGCGTAACTGCATGAACTTAATCCCGTAAGAACTGTGCCCAAGACTAGCGCTTTACCTATCGAATTAAAGCGAAAAATTTCGCTTTGAAATATCGAGAAATGCGATCTGAAGGCTATGCATCATAAATTAACAAGGGATTAAGACTATTCCCAAGAAACGTGACAGACCGTCCTGCATTTACCGCGAATTTCCCACAATGGCTTGTGACCCACGCCACCATTGCATAGGCTTGCGCGATTGTTTCGCCCGCGCAGGTTGCGGGACCGCTTCGAGGAGATCACCGATGGGCTTGAACAACCAGTGGATGCAACGCGACCTCGCGGTGCTGTGGCATCCCTGCACCCAGATGAAAGACCACCAGCAACTGCCACTGGTCCCGATCAAGCGTGGTGAAGGCGTATGGCTGGAAGACTTCGAAGGCAAGCGCTACCTCGATGCCGTCAGTTCCTGGTGGGTCAACGTGTTCGGCCACGCCAACCCGCGCATCAACCAGCGCATCAAGGATCAGGTCGACCAGTTGGAACACGTGATCCTCGCCGGCTTCAGCCATCAGCCGGTGATCGAGCTGTCCGAGCGCCTGGTCGCGATGACCCCCGAAGGCCTGACGCGCTGCTTCTACGCCGATAACGGCTCATCGTGTATCGAAGTCGCGTTGAAAATGAGCTTTCACTACTGGCTCAACCGTGGCCTGCCGAACAAAAAGCGCTTCGTCACCCTGACCAACAGCTACCACGGTGAAACCATCGCGGCGATGTCGGTGGGCGACGTGCCGCTGTTTACCGAAACCTATAAGGCATTGTTGCTCGACACCCTCAAAGTGCCGAGCCCGGACTGCTACCTGCGCCCCGAGGGCGTGAGCTGGGAAGAGCATTCGCGCACGATGTTCCAGGCCATGGAACAAACTCTGGCCGAGCACCACGACAGCGTCGCCGCCGTGATCGTCGAACCACTGATCCAGGGCGCCGGTGGCATGCGCATGTATCACCCGGTGTACCTCAAGCTGCTGCGCGAAGCCTGTGACCGTTATGGCGTGCACCTGATCCACGACGAAATCGCCGTGGGCTTTGGCCGCACCGGCAGCATGTTCGCCTGTGAACAGGCCGGCATCCGCCCGGACTTCCTGTGCCTGTCCAAGGCCCTGACCGGCGGCTACCTGCCGCTGGCGGCGGTGGTCACCACCGATGATGTCTACGACGCCTTCTACGACGACTACCCGACCCTGCGCGCCTTCCTGCACTCCCACAGCTACACCGGCAACCCGCTGGCCTGCGCGGCGGCCCTGGCCACCCTGGATATTTTCGAAGAAGACAACGTCATCGAAAACAACAAGGCCTTGGCCCAGCGCATGGCCACGGCCACGGCGCATCTGGTCGACCATCCGCATGTGTCTGAAGTGCGCCAGACCGGCATGGTCCTGGCCATCGAGATGGTGCAGGACAAAGCTACCAAGACCGCCTACCCCTGGCAGGAACGCCGTGGCCTGAAGGTGTTCGAGCACGCCCTGGAACGCGGCGCGCTGTTGCGACCGTTGGGCAGCGTGGTGTACTTCCTGCCGCCGTATGTGATTACCCCGGAGCAGATCGATTTCCTTGCCGAAGTCGCCAGTGAAGGCATCGATATCGCCACCAACAGCAAGGTCAGCGTTGCCGTGCCGAAGGATTTTCACCCAGGCTTTCGCGACCCAGGTTAACCATGATCGTTCCCACGCTCCGCGTGGGAATGCAGCCCTGGACGCTCCGCGTCCGCTCTGCACACCCTTTTCCAGAGAACACACATGAGACTGTCCCGCTTTTTCACCGACACCCCGCTGAGCCTCGGCGATCACGAGTTGCCCGAAGCCCAGGCGCATTACATCAGCCGCGTGCTGCGCATGAGCGAGGGCGACGCCGTGCAACTGTTCGACGGCTCCGGCCAGGAGTTTCTCGGCAGCTTGCTGGAAGTCGGTAAAAAACGCGTCAGCGTGCAACTCACGGAAAGTTTCAAAGGCCAGGCCGAATCGCCGCTGCATATCCACCTCGGCCAAGGTCTGTCCAGGGGCGAGCGCATGGACTGGGCCATTCAGAAAGCCACCGAACTGGGCGTCAACGCCATCACCCCAATTTTCAGCGAGCGCTGCGAAGTGCGCCTCAAGGACGAACGCGCCGACAAGCGCCTGCTGCACTGGCGCCAGGTGGCGATTAGCGCCTGCGAGCAATGCGGGCGTTCGACGGTGCCGGTGATTCACCCGCCGCTGTTACTGGCGGACTGGCTCAAGCAAGCCGAGGCAGACCTGAAGCTGGTACTGCATCCGGTGGCCGAGCCGATGGTCAGCCACGCCAAGCCTTCGAGCCTGGCCTTCCTGATCGGGCCTGAAGGCGGACTGACCGACAGCGAAGTCGACACCGCCCAAGGCGCCGGCTTCCACGCCGCCCGCCTCGGCCCTCGCGTGTTGCGCACCGAGACTGCACCGGTGGTCGCCTTGGCCGTTGCCCAACAACTCTGGGGCGACTTCTAACTACCCCTTTGCAAACCCAGTCAAAACTGTGGGAGGGGGCAAGCCCCCTCCCACATTTGGATTGGGTTGCTACCGCCTACTCCACTGGGTCGCTGGTAGGGTTGGCAATGATCGCCTTCAACTCACGGGTCATCGGGAACTCCAGGTTCAGGCCCTTGGGCGGAATCGGCTGTTCAAACCAGCGCTGGTAAATCCCGTTGATCTCCCCCGAGCGGTACAGGTCGCCCAGCGTCTCATTGACCACCGCAAGAAACTGCGGATCATCCTTGCGCACCATGCAGCTGTAGATTTCCCGTGACTGCTCTTCGCCCACCACCACCCAGTTGTGCGGGTCCCTGGCCTTGGCACGTTCACCGTAGAGCAACGCATCATCCATGTAGAACGCTGCCGCACGGCCAGTCTCGAGCATCTTGAACGCCTCGCCGTGGTCCTTGGCGCTGATGACAAACATATTGGCCTTGTGTTCGGCGTTGTAGCTTTTGAGGAATCGTTCGTTGGTGGTACCGGCGGTGGTGACCACGTTCTTGCCGTCAAGGTCGGCAAAGCCCTTGATGCCGCTGTCCTTCGCCGTCAGCAATTGCCCCTTCACGTAAATAAACCCGTAGGAAAATGCCACCTGCTTCTGCCGGTCGGCCGTCACCCCGGTAGAGCCGCATTCCAGGTCGACGGTACCGTTCTGCACCAGCGCAATCCGGGTCTGTGAGGTCACCAGGGTGTACTTGACGTTGAGGTTGGCCACCCCGGTTTTCTGCTGGATACGCTCGACGATCTTGCTTGCCAGGTCCACTGAATAGCCCATGGGTTTGCCAGTGTTATCACCCACGTAGGAAAACGGCACCGACGCATCGCGGTATCCCAGGGTGATGGACTTGGTGTTGGCGATCTTGCCCAGGGTGCCCTCCAGCGGCGCTTGGGCCCCATGGGCCTGTGCGCCGAACAAAAGGCCCAGGGTACAGCCGGTCAACAGGATCTTTTTCATTGTTATTCTCCGTTGGTTTGCGGGTAGTCGAGCGTCAAGCGGCGCGGGGCGTCAGGCCCTGCATATCGATGGAAGGGCTGCGCTGATCGATCAACTCGGCCAGCAGTTGGCCGCTGCCGCACGCCAGCGTGAAGCCAAGGGCGCCGTGGCCCAGGTTCAGCCACAGGTTGCGGTAGCGGCTTGCGCCAATCAGCGGCACACCGGTGGGCGTGGCCGGGCGCATACCGGCCCATTCAACCGCGTGGGCGTAGTCGCCGGCATTGGGAAATGTCTCCAGGGCCTGGCGTTTCATCAAAGCCAGGCGCTTGGGCTCAAGACCCGTGTCGAAGCCGACAATGTCCACCATGGCCGCGACCCGCAGTTGCTCACCGATGCGCGCGTAGACGATCTTGCGATCGTAGTCGGTGATGCTCACATTCGGCGCCTGGTGCTGCGCGCCAATCGGCACGCTCAGGCTATAGCCCTTGAGCGGATACAGCGGCAGCGACAACCCCGGCAAGCCCAACTCAGCGCTGCGATGCCCTGCCGCCAGCACCAGTTGCTCGACCGGCATCACCTCATCACCCAATTGGAGGGCGTGCACCACACCGTCGGTATGACGAATCCGGGTAACCTTGCGCCCCAACAAAAATGTGCAACGCCCCGATGCTTCCAGCCGCGCCGCCAATTGCTGGCAAAAGGCATGACAATCCGCTACTTCCTCGTTGGGCGTGTAGATCCCGCCGACAAAATCATCACCGGCCAGCGCCGGCTCCAGGCGCGCGCAATCGGTAGCGGACAACACCTGCTGTTGCAGGACATTGGTCACTTTACTGCGGGCATGTTCAAAGGTATTGGCGTTGCGAAACGTCACCAGCTTGCCATTGCGTCGCCAATCGAAGTCGTCCAGGCGGTCCTCCTCGCGCCATTGCTGCAAGGTGTCCTGGCTCAGGGATGCCAGGCGCAGCAAGTGAGCGGCATTGCGCTGGTTCACCGAACCACGACAGGCGCCGATAAAGGCGGCCATCCAGCGCCATTGCTGAGGATCGAGACGCGGCCGTAGCTTCAACGGCGAGTCACCGCGCAGTAACCAGCCGAGCGCCTGCAGCGGCACCCCGGCGTCGGCCAGCGGTGCAACATAGCGGTAGGACAACTGCCCGCCATTGGCGTAACTGGTTTCACTGCCCAGGCTGTCGCGCGCCTCGATCAGCGTCACGCTATGGCCGGCACGCACCAACGCATAAGCGCTCGCCAGGCCGATAACCCCACCGCCAATAATGCAAACCTGCCTGGCCATCCCCGCCTCCCGCCGTTAATTGACAGCGCTCAGCGTAGAGCCAGGTGACAGGCCACTGATAATGAATAAAGATGGCTCACCTATAAACAAAGGTTATGGGACTCGCCATGCGCTTGCGTCATATCGAAATCTTCCAGGCCATCCGCCAGACCGGTTCTATCAGTGCCGCCGCGCAGTTGTTGCACGTCTCGCAACCGGCGGTGACCAAAGTGTTGCAGCATGCCGAACTGCAACTGGGCTTTGCGTTGTTCCTGCGGGTACGCGGCAAATTGCAGCCCACGCCCGAAGCCCTGGCGCTGGAAAGCGAAGTCGAAAAAGTCAGCGCAAGCCTGCAAGGTGTGCGGCGTCTGGCCAAGAGCTTGCGGCGCGAACCGGGGCAAAGCATCCGCATCGGTGCGATCCCGGCGTTGGCGCTGTCGCTGCTGCCGCCGTCGATCCTGGAATGGAAGCGTGATTACCCGGACATCGCCTGTGAGCTGTCCAGCGACCATAGCGGCGAGCTGGTGCAGAAGCTGTTGATGCGCGAGATCGACCTGGCGTTGACGCTCACGTTCTCCGGCCATCCGGGGCTCACCACCCAGGTGCTGGCCAACGGTGTACTGGTGGCGTTGGCGTCAAAAGGCTATTGGCCAGACGCTGAACGGCACATGCCCTTGCCGTTGGCCGAACTGGCTGGCGCGCCCTTGATCGGCCTGTCCAGCGCCGACCCGCTGGCGGCGAAGCTGGGCAGCTACCTGGAAAATGTCGACCCGCCGCCACGGGTGACGATCTCGGTGCAAACCTATTCCCTGGCCCGCGCGATGGTCGAATCCGGCGCCGGCCTCACCGTGATCGATCCGTTCACCGCGCTGGGTGCCTCAACGGCCACCACCCACATCCGCACGCTCACCCCGCCGCTGCCGATCACCCTCTACGCACTGACCCGCGCCAACGAGCCACCGCCGCATATGCTGGCCAGGCTGCTGGAGATTTTTGGCAGTCGCGCCTGTGAGCTGCTGGAACGTCTCTAAACACACCTCCCACATTCAAAGCACGTAATGCATGATCGCCACAAAATGCAGCAGGCTGCCGCCGATCACGAACAAGTGCCAGATGCCATGGGAATGACGCAGGCGATCCTCCAAAGCAAAAAAGATAATGCCGACGGTGTACAACACCCCACCCGCCGCCAGCCAGGTAAACCCTGCCGTGCCCAACGCCGCGAGCAGCGGCTTGACCGCCACCAGCACGATCCAGCCCATCACCGCATAGATCACGATCGACAGGATGCGTTTCTCCGAGCGTGGCTTGATCTCTTGCAGGATGCCGATCACCGCCAGCCCCCACACAATCCCGAACAGCGTCCAGCCCCAAGGCCCGCGTAGCGTCACCAGGCAAAACGGGGTATAGCTGCCGGCGATCAGCAGGTAGATCGAAAAGTGATCGACCTTCTGCATGATCTCTTTTCGCCGCCCGCGCACGCTGTGATACACCGTCGAGGCGCTGTACAGCACCATCAGCGTAAAGCCATAAATCGCCACGCTGACGATTTTCCAGGGGCTGCCGTCAAGGCTCGCCACCACCAACATCCACACAACGCCAATACACGCCGCGACTGCACCGAGCAAATGGCTCCAGGCGTTGAATCGTTCCCCGTGGTACATCTGTCGTTGACCTCCCATTACCCTTGTCGACTGGCGGCAAGCGTCCAGCCTTGGGCATCAGAGTGCAAGCGCCGTGTGACGTTCCGGCGACGCCGCGCGGTTTTGCGGGCACAATCGAGGGCATTCGAACAAGAGCCACGGCCATGTTGATCGACGAAGAATTCACCCTCAAAAAGCTGGAAATCTTCCTGGCATTCATGCGCACCGGCAACCTGGCCCGCGCCGCCGCCGAGCTGCAAACCAGCAACGTCAGCGTGCACCGCGCCATTCATTCGCTGGAAAACGCCCTGCGCTGCCCGTTGTTCAAGCACGAAGGGCGCAATCTCACGCCGCTGGAAAGCGCCTACGTACTCGAAGAGCGCGCCCAGAAACTGGTGGCCGATGTGGTCGACAGCGTACGCCTGACCCGCGAAGCCGCCGGCTTTTCCGCCGAACGATTCAAGCTGGGTTCGCTGTATTCATTGACGGTCAAGACCGTGCCGCAACTGATCATGGGCCTGAAAATCAGGCGCAGCGAACTGAATATCGACCTGATCCTGGGCTCCAATTTCGACCTGCTCTACAAGCTCAAGAACATGGAAGTGGACGCGATCCTCATCGCCCTCGACGACCATGCGAACGACCCGGACTGCGCGCAGATTGCGCTGTTCAGCGACGACATCTTCCTCGCCACCCCGGCCGACTCGCCCTTCGACCGTGAACAGCAGATCGACCTGGCCGACGTGCGCGACGCAACCTTCATCACCCTCACCCAAGGCTTTGCCACCCACCAGGACGGCAACCGCGTGTTCAAGCAGGCCGGGTTCGAGCCGAAAGTGGCGATGCAGGTCAACGACATCTTTACGCTGCTGAGCATGGTCAGCTCGGGCGTGGGTTATGCGCTGCTGCCGGGCAGGATTGCAGCGGTGTATGAGAACCGCGTGAAGCTGATACCGCTGCAGCCCAGGTATCGGCTGCAGCAGCATATCGGCGTGGTGTTCTTGAAGGCCAAGGAGCGCGACCCGAACTTGCTGGCGCTGTTGGCGGAGTGCCGGATGTATGCCAATCGCCAGGTTTGAGATGATCGTTCCCACGCTCCGCGTGGGACACGCCTCCTGGGACGCTCCGCGTCCCGACTTCAAGAGCGGACGCGGAGCGTCCAGGGCTGCATTCCCACGCGGAGCGTGGGAACGATCGCTCAGCCCACCAACCCCCGCACAATGAAGTACAGCAGCGAAGGCCCGAGCAAACACCCAAGCCCGGTATGAAACGTCGCCGTCAGCGCGCCATACGGCACCAACCGCCGATCCGTCGCCGCCAGCCCCGCCGTCACCCCGCTCACGGTGCCGGCCAAGCCACCAAACACCATCGCCGAACGCGGGTTGTCCAGGCCCATCCAGCGCGCCGCCACTGGTGTGCCGACCATCACCAGAATCGCCTTGATCAACCCGGTGGCAATCGACAGCGCCATCACATCCGAGGTCGCGCCAATCGCCGCGCCGGTCACCGGGCCGACAATGTAGGTCACTGCGCCAGCGCCAATGGTGGTCATGCTGATCGCATCGCGATAACCGAACGCCCAGGCCATGCTCGCGCCGACGATGAACGGCAGGATCGTGCCCAGCAGCAGCGCAATCACACCGATCATGCCGGCTTTGCGCGCCTCGGTGGCCTGCACTTCAAATGCAGTGGCAACAATGGCGAAATCCCGCAACATCGCACCGCCCATCAGGCCGATACCAGAGAACAGGGCCAGGTCCGCCAGGCCCTTCTGCCCACCCGTGAGCGTGCCGCCGACCCAGGCCAGCACGAGGCCGATGACGATGGCAATCGCCGAGCCGTGGATGCGCCCGAACGTGAGGCGCTTGGACAGCACCACGGAAATCCACATCACCACGCCCACAAAGGCAAACGCAGTGATCAGGCCGTTATGCTCCAAGCCTTTCTCGATGAGGTCCCACATCTCAGCGACCTCCCGCAGGAACGATCAGCGGCTCTTCGGCGGGCAGAGGCTCGCCCCTGTGCGTGCGGCTGATCAAGGCGATGGTGCAACCACAGACCACCACCGAACCAATCGCCGCCAGCACCGCGACCGGGCCGCCGTGCAGGGCGGTCACGACGTTTTGTTGCGCCGCCATCGCCACCACCACGGGAATGTACATGGCGCCCCAGAAGCCAACGCCCATCTCGCACTCCTTGGTCATGCCGCCGCGCTTTTGCATCCACAACCGTGCGCAGATCAGCAGGATCATGGCGATGCCCACGCCGCCCACGTTGGATTTGACGCCCAGTAAAACGCCGAGCATGTCGCCCATGATCACGCCTGCAAGCGTGCAGATCGCCAGCAATGCCACACCGTAGATAATCATCGTTGTTGTCCTCAAAGTGCTCGATCGAAATTGTTGTTGTTGTGCTTCGAAAGCCTTGGGTAGTGCTTTATCGGTGGCGGCGCTCCTCCTCTTCCAGCAGGGCCTGCAAGGTGTCCAGGCGTGCGCCTTCGCAGGCGATCACCGTGCCTTGTTCGAACACGCGGCGTGACAGGCCGGTGAGCACGGCGCCCGGGGGCAGTTCGATTTGCAGGCGCACACCGCGCTCATAGGCGCTTTGCACGGTGCCGCGCCAATCGACGACGCGGCACATGTTGAAGGCCAGGTCGTCGCAAAGCTGTTCGGGGTTGTGGATCGGCCGCGCGCGGGTGCTGCTCAGGTAGGTGATGCGCGGCGTCTTGAGCGGAACGAAAGCCTGGGCAAAGACCTTGGCGGGTGCATCCAGCAACGCGCAGTGGGACGGTACGCTGACGGCCAGGCGCCGGGCGATGCCGTTGCCTTTGATGCGCGCCGCCACCTGCTTCATCGCCTCGTCGCTGCCGGCGATGACCGTCTGGTTATCGGCGTTGATATTGGCCAGGTACACGGGGGTTTGCGCGCTGTGGATCTCGGCCAGCAACGTTTCAACGGTGGATAACTCGGGGCCTATCAGCGCGGTCATGCCGTAGCCCCGTGGATAAGCCTGCTGCATCAACTCACCGCGCAGGCTGACCAGCCTGACGGCGTCGGCGAAATCCAGCGCGCCGGCGATGACAGCGGCGGGATAGGCGCCGATGGACAAGCCCGCCACGTAATCCGGGGTGCGCTCCAACAGACGGGCGTGGGCGGTGCCGGCGATCAACAGGCACAGTTGCACGGCGCGGGTACTGGCCAGGGCTTGCTCCGAATCGAGCAGGCGTACGTCTTCGCCCAGCACATCGCTGGCTTCTTCCAGCACCGCTTCGGGCAGCGACTGGAGCATGCCTGGTCGCTGGGCACCCTGCCCCGGAAACACCAGCAGGCTGCTCATGCCACGGCCTGCCAGGGGTCGAGCACCAGGTGTGCGCCGCTGGCGGTTTTCAGCAGCACGCGGGGTGAACCGCTGGCCCATTCGCGCAAGGCGACGGCGCCGAACGGGGTTTGCAGTTGCAGGTCGACGGCGCACTCTGCCCTGTCAAGCATCGCCAGGAGGTCTTCAGCATCATCGCGGGCCAAAGGTTCGGGGGTGCGCAGAAGCAAATCCAGGTCACTCTGGGCATGCAGCGCTTCAATCCCGCTGGCCAACTCGAAACCCGCGCTGCCTGTGACGCCCCATGTATCCTGCGCCAGCACCGGCCGCAGTTGGTCGAGCGCACGCAACGCCGGTAAATCCCTCGGCGAAATCACCCCGCGCAACGCTTCCGGGATCACCCGCCGCTGCACCGCCGCCAGCGGCATCCACCCGGCAAAACGTTGCTCGCGCGAACGCCCGCGCACGCCGACCGCCACATAACCCGGTTCGGCGATGGCGCGGCGCACCACCACCGGGTGGCAGGCACCGAGCGTCTCCCGCACCCAGGCCGGTGCGTCGGCGGGCACATGTGCCGGGGTCATGCCCCAGAGCAAGTCGTGGGCGTTCACCATTGTTCCCGCAGCAGTTGGCGAACGTGGCTGGAGGCTGCGCGATTAGTCGCGCCGAGGCGTCCGCTCAAATCGGTGCTGCCGACATCCTTGATCGCATTCATCAGGCAATCGCTGACTCGCGCCACATCGTCCGCCGTGGGCTGTTCAATCTGGCTGACGGCCAAGGTTTCCCAGAGCAAGCCGAGGCTGGCATAGCTGTCGATGTCGTAGGCCATGGGCGGCACGCTGGCGGCCAGGGCTTCCAGCTCTTCGACGCTGCGCAGGGTCACCCGCGCCGCCGAAGCCTTGCCCATGGCGTGCACCATCACGCCGGGGTCACGCAGGGCGATCAGTCGGTTAGCCTGGTAACCGTGGGCCAGGAACGCACCGGACATGGCCTTGCCCACCAGCAATGCGATCACCGGATGCCCGGCGAGACGGGCACGCGCGTAGCTGTCGGCAGCAGCGGCCAGGGCCTGATGGATGCCGAGCGCTTCTTCGCGACGGCCGTAGGCTTGGCTAGGCACATCGACGACGGCGATGATGGGACGCTTGTCGCCCCTCGCGACGGCCTCATCGACGGCCTTGGCCAGGCCCCAGCCTTCGAGCAGGCCGACTTCGCCATTGCGCGCACGGGGGAAGCGGTTTTGCGCGTCCGTGACCACGGCGACATAGCGTACCTTTTGCTCACCCAAGACCGCGTCGGCAACCCTCAGCGACGCCGGCAAACCTGCTACAGGCGCAGCGCCGGCGCTCAATGCGTTGAACCACTGCAAGCCTCTCATGAGCGTTCTCCTTGATACAGCTCGCGCACCGTCGCCGGGTCGATTTGCGGTACGGCGTCCAATTCGGCCAAGCGTGTGAGGTAATAATCGGCCTGGCGACTGCGTTGTTGCGCGGGCAAGCCTTGCTGCAACAACGCACTGACCGTCTGCTGGATCTGCGCCACATCGTCGGCCACGTAACGGTCGGCCAGACCGCTGTTGAAACGCTGTTCGCCGCCCGTAAGGCTCCAGATAAAGGGCCGGTCGCGCGAGTCGTACTCTTCCAAGCCGGCTTCCTGTTCGATCACTTGCGGACCATTGAGGCCCAAGCGCGCTTCACGGGTGAGGACGAGGTAGCTGCACAGCCCGGCCGCGATGGACATGCCACCGAAACAACCCACGCTGCCTGCCACCACGCCGATGACCGGCTGGTACTGGCGCAGGTCGACAATCGCCGCGTGTATGTCGGCAATCGCGGCCAGCCCCAGGTTCGCTTCCTGCAGCCGCACACCCCCGGTTTCCAATAGCAGCACGGCGCGGGTCGGGATGCCGTTGCGGTTATCTTCAGCCGCCAGTTCCAGGGCGCCGGCGATTTTCGCGCCGCCGACTTCACCGAGGCTGCCACCCTGGAAGTTGCCTTCAATGGCTGCAATCACCACAGGCAAGCCGCCGATGCTGCCCTTGGCGATCACCACGCCGTCATCGGCCTGGGGCACCACACCTTGGCGGCTGAGCCAGGGTGACATGACGCGCTGGAAGGGGTCGATCAGTTCGCGAAAGGTACCGGCATCCAACAAGGCCTTGGCCCGCTGCCGCGCACCCAGTTCGACAAAGCTGTGTTTGGCGAGCAAGTCAGTCATGGCCGATCTCCTCGAAGCCTTGCTCCAGGCGCAAGCGCACCACGCCGGGGGTGGCGCCGAAATCGTGGATATCAATGTTCAGGGCCGGTGGTGTCTGCTCCTGAAAGATGCGTTCGAACAGGTGCTGCCAGCGTTGTTCGGCGCCATTCACCGAGGTCTGTACCTGGATGGTCAACGTGCCGGCGGTGCCCGGTTCCAGCAGCACCTCAAGGTCGCCGGAGCCGACGCACCCCACCAGCGCGCGGCCTTTTGCTGGCTGCCCGGCGGGGAATTCAAAGGATAAGGTTTCCATCACAACGCTCCGTCGAGGCGGTCGATAAACAGGCAGGCGGCCAACAGGTCGGCAGCGCCGCCGGGAGAGGCATTCAGGGCCAGCAGTTGTTGGTCCAGCGCGTGCAGTTGGCGACGACCGGCGAGGCTGGCGCTGCCGCCAGCGTCGAGCACGGCCTGGGCGCCGCGCTGCATGGCCTGCAGGCCTTCCAGGCCGGCGCGGTAGAGCACGCAGGTGTCGGCCAGGTCGGTCATGATTGCGAGCAAGGCGTCGAGACGCGCGTTCTGTTCGCCCACGTTCTGCAGGCGGCTTTTGTGCAATTGCGGCAGGCCACGTTGCACCACTGACGGGAAGCCCAGTTGCGCTTCTTCACGGGCACCGCGTGCGCCGTAGCGCTGGGCAACCTGTGCGCCGTGGCTCAAGGATTGCGGGGCGTAGCGGTCGTTGAGCAGGGCCAATCTGGCGGCGTTCAGCGGGATGGCTCGGGGCTCCAGCGCTGCCGCTGCGGTCAGCAGGCCGAGGGCCCAGATCGCGCCGCGATGGGTATTCACGCCGCCCGTGGTAGCGAGCATCGCCTGCTCACCGTCACGACCGATTCGCCCGAGGGCTTCACGCAGGGGCAAGCCGATTTCACCGAACTCAAGCGCAGCCTCGGCCATTGCCTTGAACATCGGCCACAGCGACAGCGCCGACGCGTGCATCAGCCCCAGGTGCAAATCACTGTGGGCGCCGTTGCCGCGACGGTCCACCAGGGCCGGTTTAGGCGACAGGTCGGCTTCATCGATCAGCGCATCGACAGACATATCCGCCAAGCGATCGGCCAGGCTCACTTCATGCAGTTTGAGCGCGCGCATTTACCAGCTCCTGAATTTGGCGGGCGGGTTGTACAAGCCACCGGACCACTCCACCAGGTCGGCCACGCTCTTGGCGGCCAACAGCTCGCGGGTGGCGTCGGTGCGACGGATACCCAAGTCTTCGGGCAAGGCAATCAAGCCTTCGCGGCGCATGCGCGCGGTGTCCTTGGGGTTATGGCGCAGGCCGATGGCGGTCACCCCGGCGACGGCAGCGATCATCGCCTGGCGTTCTTCCAGGGACCGGGCCTTGTAGAGGTAGGCGATGCCTTCTTCGGTGAGCAGGTGGGTGACGTCGTCGCCGTAGATCATGATCGGCGCCAGGGGCATGCCGCTTTTGCGCGCCACTTCCACCGCATCGAGGGTCTCGACGAAGGTGGGCTTGCCGCCTTCCTGGAAGGTCTCGACCATCTGCACCACGAGCTTTTTGCCGCGCTCGAGCAGTGCGACCGGCGCATCGTCGTGGCGCATATCCAGCCAGGCCGGCGTGCCATGGCGGCGGCCGCGTGGGTCGTGGCCCATGTTCGGCGCGCCGCCAAAGCCAGCGAGGCGGCCACGGGTCACGGTGCTGGAATGGCCATCGCCGTCGACTTG
Source organism: Pseudomonas sp. R4-34-07 (assembly GCF_003852375.1). Taxonomy (NCBI): domain Bacteria; kingdom Pseudomonadati; phylum Pseudomonadota; class Gammaproteobacteria; order Pseudomonadales; family Pseudomonadaceae; genus Pseudomonas; species Pseudomonas sp. R4-34-07. The sequence goes on from NZ_CP027760.1 coordinate 5,518,248, forward strand.
CAGGGTGGCGCCGATAAACAGGTCCACCGCGTATTGGCCAGCCAATTGGCAGAACATGCGGTTGGATCGCATCGAGCCGTCACGGCCGGTGAAGAACACATCCGGGCGCGCGGCGATGTAGTTTTCCATGCCCAGTTCGGTGCCGAAGCAATGCACGCTTTGCACCCAGCCGCTTTCAATCGCGGGGATCAGCGTAGGGTGCGGGTTGAGGGTCCAGTTGCGGCAGATCTTGCCTTTGAGGCCGAGGGATTCGCCGTAGGTGGGCAGGATCAATTCAATGGCGGCGGTGTTGAAACCGATGCCATGGTTGAGCGACTGCACATTGTGTTTTTCGTAGATGCCACGGATCGCCATCATCGCCATCAGCACATGCACCGGCTTGATATGGCGGGGGTCGCGGGTGAACAGCGGCTCGATGTAGAACGGCTTGTCGGCCACCACCACAAAATCGACCCAACTGGCGGGGATGTCGACGCGGGGCAAGTCAGTGACGTCGTCCACCAACTGGTTGACCTGCACGATAACGATGCCATCGCTGAACGCGGCCGGCTCGATCAGCGCCGGCGTGTCTTCGGTGCTGGCGCCGGTGTAGATGTTGCCGGCACGGTCGGCCATGAAACCGGCGGAGAGCACCACGTTGGGGATCAGGTCCACCACCAGCCGTGCGTAGAGCTCGATGTAGGTATGGATCGCGCCGATTTCCAACAGGCCGTCTTCGAGCAACTGGCTGATGCGCAGGGATTGGGTGCCGGCGAAGGAAAAGTCGAGCTTGCGCGCGATGCCCTTTTCAAACAGGTCCAGGTGCTCGGAGCGCCCGACGCTGGGCATGATCATGTGCAAATCGTGGAGCTTGGCCGGGTCAGCCTTGGCCAGGGAGCGCGAGAGGAAATCGGCCTGTTTCTGGTTGTTGCCCTCCAGCACCACGCGGTCGCCGGGCAGGATCAACGCCTCAAGCGCCTCGACGATCCGGTCACTGGGCAACACCGCCCCGTCTGCGTAGTGCTTGACCCGCCCGAGCCGCCGCTGCTTCTCGTCGCGCCGCCGCGTCCAGCGCGAGTCGGGGTTTATTGTGGTTGTCATGGTCGCTCCACGGGGTTTGCTGTCGTGGGCTGTACCTTAGGAGTGATTCAGGGGGGCATCAATCAAGCTCAGCAGCAAACCGTTACGCCTGGAGTAACGAAGATCAACATGTGGGAGGGGCTTGCCCTAATGCCAGTCAGTTAAGCGTACACCACCGTCTGTAGGAGCGAGCTTGCTCGCGAAAAACGTCAACGATAACGCGTGCTGCCTGAATAAACGCGGTGCCTGTGAGTTTTTCGCGAGCAAGGGCTAGCCGCCCGCCTCGTTCCTACAAAAAGCCTTAACTGACTGGCATTAGGGCAAGCCCCCTCCCACATTTTGTCCAGTGGTGCCTGAACGAACCCTGTTATATCCACTCATGGCCGGCCAACAAACCTTCCACTTTATTCAGCAGTGACGTCGCGCTATCAATCAATTGGCCTAGCAGGGCCTCATCCTCATCCATATACCCTTCATATTCCGCCAGGTTTCGACGCTCATGACACAGGGCCATCAACCTTACCGCCACCTTGTTCACGTCAGTGGTGTGAACCGGACACTGAAAGACCAGATAGCGTTTGTCAGAGCGGTAGCCTTGCAGGCGCAAGGCCGTGAGTGCGAGAGCATGGGCGGCGTTATAAGCCAGGTCGAAACGACTGGCGAACGACAACTGGGCATTACCAGCGTCCTTTAGCCGATCCCTGGCCGAACGCATCAGCCCATCACACTCCTTGCGATCCGGTGGCTCAGCCTTCAAGCCACCGCTACGTTGCAGATTCTCCAGGTTTGCCTTGCTGTCCATCCGTGGATTCCAGGGGGTTGGCCCCAATCAGATTGATCTTGTCCTGCTGCACGACCCGCTGCACAAAACTGTTCCCGGCATTCCATTTGCCAATCCAGTCTTCAGGGGTGTAAAGCGTCGGGTTGATGGTGCGGCCCAGGTGCTCTTCCAGCGGTATGAGCTGCTCCATGACTTCACTGTAGTTGAGGCTTTCGCCAATCAGCATCAGATCTATGTCACTGGATGAGTGCGCTTCGCCCTTGGCAATGGAGCCGTAGATAAAGGCCCAGATTATGTGCTCGGCGAACGGTGCCAGTGCATTGCGCAGTGGCTCATCCAGGCTCAGCGTCTTGCGCACGATGGCAAGCAGCTCCGCGTAAATAGGGCATTGAGGGTTGGCTTGATAGTGGGTCTGATTGCCTTGGCGCGTCATGCTCAAGATGCCCGCCAGCTGCAAACGCTCCAGCTCGCGAGTAAGACTGCCTTTGCCCACTTGTGCCCAGCGCGCGATTTCATTGGTGAAGAAACTTCGGTCGGGCTTACCGAAAAGCAGGCCCAGCACTTTTTGCTGGGTGACAGTAAAGAGCGCGGTGCTGAGCGGTAAAGTGTGCATGGCGGCGACCAATAAGTCCCAAAAAGGGAACGATAGGTCCCTTTTTGGGAACGATCAAGTTTTAAGCCGCCGGGGAAGGGGAAATCTGCTCCAGCGCCTGATCCACCAACAACTGCCCCAGCTCGGCCATTTGCTGGATCCCGAGCATGATTGCGCGCTGGGAGGTGTCCAGGTCGAATGCCAGGTTGCAGGTGAGTGCGTTGAGGGAGGACAGGGTTTCGCTGGCGTTGACCAGCAGGGTTTCGGTGTTTTGGTGAGGGGTTACGGTGAAGAGGCTTGCGGGTGGATTGGGTGTAGGTTTGACCATGATTTACAGCTCCGATATGTGATGGAGACTGCCCTCTTTCACTTGCACGCGAATAAGGTGGCAGCTGTACGCAGGTGTGCAAGACCGGGCATATCGGACCCCGGCAGACCCCGAAGGATCTCCCGCGCACAGCCGCCATAACAAGTACAGCAGGCATGAAAAACGCCCGCTGAATGGCTATGGGCGTTGGTGCGCCGACATGTAACCGGACTTGCACGTCCGTGTCACCGTTTTTTGCGATGACGGAACGAAGACTAGGCGCGCAGGCCGTTCACGACAAGTTCACGCACAGCCCAAAATCATGCGGGAAAAATCCGAAGTCCCGCCTACCTGATCGTTCCCACGCTCCGCGTGGAAATGCCGCCGGGGACGCTCCGCGTCCCGCCAGCCCGCGCAACACTAAAGCCCTTCGCAAGGGTGACGCGAAGCGTCACGGGATGCATTCCCACGCAGAGCGTGGGGACGATCATCGACAGTTGCTGATACTGGCACCGCCATCGGGGGCAAGCCCCCTCCTACATTTGCTCAGCGGTGTCTGTGCGAGACAGGGTCTGTTCAGGACGCCCGGCAACCGCCATAAATCCCGAATTCGTTGGTGCTACAACTTCATGTCTATATTCACCGCGCCCAGACCTTCAAGCGAATAGCTGTTGTATTCATAAACCTGCCCACTGACCGAAAGATGAAGCACGCCTTCATGTTCGGCCACTTGGACGTCAGGCTCTCTGGTCTTCAGAAATGGACGTTTCGACACCAACGTTGTCAGTATTTCCTGATCAGTGGTCATGGCGGCATTGACGTAATACCGATAGGAATACCCCACAGTCGCGCCCCCTCGTCCATCGCGCACCCCGTAGATCGAACTGCCGTTCTTCAAGGAGTACTTGAGCACCACCTGATCCAGCTCCGGCGCTCCGGGGCTCGTCAACCAGCCCGCCCCCAGGTACCCGAGACACACGACCAACAACACATTGCACGCACCTTGTACGGCCCATTCAATACCCTTGAGCTTTGGCATATTCGATGCCCTCCTTGATCCAGTGCTGATCGCTATGGTCATCACCATAAGGCGCATCCCCCCACCAGTCGCCAAACTCTGCCCGAGACGTACCCGCTGCTTTTTGCGCTGCACCGGCGGCCCGCAACAGCACGCCTTCCGGTATCCCTAACACTGTCCCGGTAACGCCATAGTTGAAGTTACCGAATGCCTCGTAGTCGCGACTTTTCTGTTTGTAATCCCAGGGGCCGCGCCCTCTGACCTGTGAGTAAAACCATGAGTAGCTGAACGCCGAGCCGGGCTTCAAATGCAGTCTGCGGTTGTTGGCCAAGGCGATATTGTCTTGCAGCGAAACGCCCGGAGGCATGGGAGGAACAGCCATTTGCGAATCCTTGCTGATGGGGTGGAACGCTAAAAACTAGCACTCAAAAATCAGCACATATTCGTAGGCGATACGTATAGAAATTTCAGACGTTATATAAATCCCAACCCTACGTTGTAGCAGGGCGAGCATCGTACGCAGCCACTGATTGACCGGGCTGGCCGCTCCCGCTGATCTCCATTCCGATAGGCAGCAAAGAATGCTCCGACAGGCTTTTCAGGTTGTTGCTCGGAACTCACCTCCCTACCCTTTTCGATCCGATAGCGCCACGGGCAGGCATCATGAATCCGATCGTTAAACCCGATGCAAGGCCATTGCAGAGCGTCACTGAGTAGAGGTATCGATATGGGTATGCACAACCCACCTCACCCAGGTGAAATATTGCTTGAAGATGTGATCCCGGCCCTGGGCATTACCATCACCGAAATGGCACGGCGGCTTGGCTTCGCCCGCGAAACCTTTTCAAGGATCCTGCATGGTCATGCGCCTGTCAGCCCCGACCTTGCCGTGAGGTTGGAGCGCGCTGGCGTAAGCAGCGCTCGGCTATGGCTGTCGATGCAAAGCGCCTACGACTTGTGGCAGGCCGAGCATCGTGAGCAGCCAGTGATCGAGCGGTTTGCGCGGATTGACTGAGGTCTGTAGACGAGCACAATCAGTGCGGAAGGGGGCTTGCTCCCGATAGCGGTGGTTCAGTGACAGTTGCTGAGACTGGCACACCGCCATCGGGGGCAAGCCCTAATGCCAGTCAGTTAAGGCGACACCGAACCTGTGGCGAGGGAGCTTGCTCCCGCTGGACTGCGCAGCAGTCCTATTGTTTGCGGCCGCTTCGCGCCCCAGCGGGAGCAAGCTCCCTCGCCACAAGTTATTTCTCGCTCCTGCTACTTCTTAACTGACTGGCATTAGGGCAAGCCCCCTCCCACATTGGATCTGCGTAGGGCTCAGGCCAGTCCGGACTCGGCCAATAACGCTTCAAGCCCCATCAAGTCCGGCACCTTCGCCACATGTTCGCCCACCTGTACCGCCGCCAGCTCCAGCGGGCACAGCGGGACGTCCACGTAGCTCAGTTCACTGTCGAGCTTGTACGAGCGCGGGATTCCCTGGATCACTAGCGCAATGAACTTCAAGGTCGGCCGCCCACCCAGGGCATTCAACACGACGATGCGTGAACGCTCGCCGGTCATGCTGGCTTCGCCGCACACGGCTTCGAAGCTGATCAAGGGGATTTGCCGATCGCGCCAGGTCACTTGGCGCAGGTACCACGGCGGTGCATCGCTGGCCGGTTCGCCGCGCTGGAAGTCGATCAGTTCGGCTACCGCAACGTTGGGCACTATCAGGTGACGGTCAGCCAGCGGTAGCAACAGCCCGGTGAGTTGGCTCGCGCGGTGGTCAAGCATGGGACTTGCTCCAATACGCGATGCTTTCCAGCAGCACCGACTCCTGGTACGGCTTGCCGAGGTAGTCGTTGACGCCGATGGCCATGGCGCGATCGCGGTGTTTCTGGCCGGTGCGCGAGGTGATCATGATGATCGGCAGGCGCATCAGGCGTGGATCGTTGCGCACCTGGATCGCCACTTCAAAGCCGTCCATGCGCGGCATTTCAATGTCGAGCAGCATCAGGTCCGGGGTGTGTTCCTCGAGCACGGCGAGGGCGTCGATGCCGTCCTTGGCGGTCAGCACGTTCATGCCATTGCGCTCCAGCAGGCGGCTGGTGACCTTGCGCACGGTGACCGAGTCGTCCACCACCAGCACCAACAGCGGGCGCTTTTTCAGCGGGTCGTTGAGGGTCAGCGGCGCATCCACCGACTGCGCTGGCAACGCCGGTTGCCGCGCGCGGATATGCGCCAGCAGGTCGATGATCAACACCACGCGGCCATCGCCCAGGATCGTCGCCCCGGACAAGCCCTGAACGCCCGCAAACTGCGGCCCCAGGCCCTTGACCACAATCTCGCGGGTCCCGGCCATGGCGTCCACATGCACCGCCACGTGCCGCTCATTGCACTGCATCAGCAACACTGGCACCGGCTGGTACTGGCCGAGCAGTTTGGGGCGGCTGACGGTGTGCAGCAGGTCGCCGAGGTAAAACAATTCGTAGACTTGGCCGGCATAGGCATAGCGCGGCGGATCTTGCTGGTAGTGCCCGGCCAGTTCATGGGGCGGCACGCGCACCAGGCCGTCGATGGTATTGAGCGGGATCGCATACTGATCGTCCGCGCACTGCACCATCAGCGCACGGTTGACCGACACGGTAAACGGCAGGCGAATCCTGAAGTGCACACCCACGCCCGGGATCGAGTCGATCACCATCGAACCGCCAAGCTGGCGCACTTCTTCGTGCACCACGTCCATGCCCACACCGCGTCCGGAAATCTGGGTGATCTTTTCGGCGGTTGAAAACCCCGGCTGCAGGATGAACTGCAGCACGTCGCGGTCGCTGATCTCTTGATTGGGGTCGAGCAGGCCGCGCTTGATCGCCTTGCGGCGCACAGCTTCGAGGGGCACACCGGCGCCGTCGTCGCGCATGTCGAAGACGATGTCGCCGCCTTCGTGTGTCAGGTCCAGGGTGATGCGCCCCTTCTCCGGCTTGCCGGCCTGCAGGCGCACCTCGCGAGACTCCAGGCCATGGTCGACGGCGTTGCGCAGCATGTGTTCCAGCGGCGCCGCCATGCGTTCCAGGACGTTGCGGTCCATTTCGCCCTCGGCATTGCCGACCACGAACTCGACGTCCTTGCCCAGCTCGCCAGCGACCTGGCGCACGATGCGCTTGAGGCGCGGCAGCATGCGCTCGAACGGCACCATGCGCGTGCGCATCAGGCCTTCCTGTAACTGGGTGTTGATACGCGCCTGTTGCTGCAACAGGTCATGGGCGTCTTGATTGCGGCGCTCAAGGGTTTCCTTGAGGTCGAGCAAATCCGAGGCCGATTCGGACAACGCGCGGGCCAATTGCTGCAATTGCGAATGGCGATCCATTTCCAGCGGGTCGAATTCCTCGTAGCCCAGGCGCTCGGCCTCCGCCTGCTGGCGGCTGAAAAGCCGGCTCTGGGTTTCGGTGTCGAGGCGGCGCAGTTGGTCGCGCATGCGCTCGATGGTGGTTTCCACTTCCGTGAGCGCAGTGCGTGCGTCGTTGACCTGCTGCTCGATACGGCCGCGGAAGATCGACGTTTCGCCGGCCAGGTTGACCAGGTCGTCGAGCAGTTCGGCGGATATCTTCACCATGTCGGCGCCCGGGTCGACCGCCGCTTCCGCCTTACCCACCGGTAATGCCACCGGCACTACCGGCTCATCGCTGGGGTGCACCAGGCTTTTGATGCGCTCGATCAGCTTGTCCACCGAGCCCACCGGCAAGCCGTCCGCCACCGCATCGATCATCTGCGCCAGCCGGTCGTGGCAACCTTGCAGCAGCGCGAACAGCTCGGGCGACGGCGCGAGCAGCCCTGCGGACAGCCCCTCGTAGAGAAACTCCAGCTCGTGGGCCAGGTCGCCAATCGGGCCGATCTCGACCATGCGTGCGCCACCCTTGAGGGTGTGCAGGTCACGCAGCAGGGTTTCCACTTCCTGGCGGTTGCCGGGTTCGGCTTGCCAGCGCAGCAACGCGCTGCCGGAGCTGTCGAGAATATCGGCAGCTTCCTCGAGGAAAATATCCAACAGTTCGGGGTCGGCACCCGGGGCTTCCGGTGATGCAACCGGGGCCGCCGGAAGGCTGCTGTGGCGCAGTTCGCGCAACCTCGCGACCAGCTCGGCGCTGTCGCTCAGGGGCTGGTGCTGATGCAATTCCTCCAACTGCAAGGCCAGGCGTTCGTGGCTAGCCATCAGCAGCTGGGACAGCTCGGTCGAGTAGCTGTAGCGGCGGTCTACCAGCCCCTCGTAGACACATTCCAGCTCCTGGGCCAGGTCGCCCACCGGGCCGATTTCGGCCATGCGCGCACCGCCCTTGAGGGTGTGCAGGTCTCGCTGCAACGAGGACAGCGGCGCCAGGCCGTCGGGCTCCAGCAACCAGCGCTTGAGCGATTGCCCGGCGCTGTCGAGGATATCCACCGCCTCTTCAAGGAAAATGTCGACGATCTCATCGTCCATCGCCGTGTGCCGGCTCAGCTCCTCGGTCGCGGCACCCAGCTCGGCGACACTCAGGCCACGGCTGCCGTCACGTTTGATCAGGCCGGTGGCGGAGGGATCGAGGGCGTCATCCAGCAACGCGCGCAGGGCCTGTACCCGTGCCGGCGCCGGGCTGATTTCCTGCCCGGCCGCCAGTTGGTCGAGCATATTGATCAGCGCTTCATGGGCCTGCTCGGCCTCCTGGAAGAACCGCTCGCTGACCGCCAGGCTGCTTTCTTCCACCGCGCCATACAGGTCGAGCAAGGCTTCGCACAATTGATCGATAGGGTGCAGGTCGGCGATGTGCGCGCCCTCGCCCAGGGTGGTCAGTTCGTCCAGCAGCGCGGTCAGTTCCTGGCGCTCGCCGGGGTGTTGCTGCCAGCGGCGCAGCAGGCTTTCGGCGTCGAGCAGGATGTCCATGCCCTGGGCCAGGAAGTTGCTGATCAACTGCGGGTCGCGCTTGACGCGCAGGCCGGTGCCGGGGGCGTTGAGCAGGTTTTCAAGCTGTTGGTCCAACAGGCCTTGGGTGCGCGTGATCAAGTCCGCGGCGCCCTTGATCGGCGCCAGGGGATCGCCGTTCAGATCACGCAATCCCTTTTGCAACAGGCCCTCGGCTTCCAGCAACAACTCGATTTCGTCCAAGTCCAGCGGCACACGGTGCGCCTTGTATTCGCGGGTCAGGTGGTCGAGCGGGCGTACCAGTTCGGCAATCGGCAACACGCCGGCCATGTAGGCGCTGCCCTTGAGGGTATGCAGGGCGCGTTGCAATTCATCACTGACCTGCAGCGGCAGGTGTTCGGTGGCCTGTTGCAGGAACTGATCGAGGCTGTCCAGATGGCTCTGGGCTTCGTTGCGGAAGATCTCCAGCAACATCGGATCGTGGGGTTCGGCAACCGGTACCTGGGCGCCGCTGGCCAACCCGTGGGCGCGGGCCGCGAGGGCGTCGACCTCATCGCGCTGGCGCTGGTCGTCGGTGGCGAAGTCGGCGATCAACTCCGGCAGCAGCGCCACCGCGTCATCCAGCACCTGCTGCACTTCAGGGCCCATGACGACGTTGCGCTCAAGCACGCGGTTGAGCAGGTTTTCCACGGCCCAGGCCAGTTCCGCCATCACCAGCGCGCGGACCATACGGCCGCTGCCTTTCAGGGTGTGGAAGGCACGGCGCATTTCGCCCTGGGCGGTTTTTTCCGTGCTGTCGGGCAGGTAACGGTGCAGCACGTCGAGGACTTCATCGGCTTCCTCGAGGAAGACTTCGCGCAACTCATCGTCAATCGGCGCTTCATCGGGTGGGGGCGGCTGCAAGCTCCCCGGGCGCTGCAGGGCCGGAGGGTTGAGGCGCGAGGTGGGACTGGCCAGCGCATCGAATTGGGACTGGCTTGGCGCGCTATCGCCGGACAGGGCGCCGTCGGGCGCAACCAGTGCCTGGCGCCAGGGTTTTTCCACCGGCAGGTAGCCCAGCGCGCTCAGGCCCTGGGTGGCCAGTTCCAGCACTTTTTCCCCGGCGGCGTCGGGGTCCTGGAGCATGCGTTCCAGGTAGTACTCCAGGCTGCTGATCACCTCGGCGAAATGCGCCAACGGCGCTTGGCCGGGCGCGGTATCGTTGACCATCAACTGCTCATCGACGTAATCGGTACAGCCGCGCATCAAGCTTGCCGCGCGAGGCAGTGGAATCATCGCCAGGGCGCCGCGCACCTGGCTCAGCAGTTCCGGCAGGGATTCCAGGCGTTGGCGGTCCCAATCGGCCTCGATGCAATCGATCACCAATTCTTTGGCCTGGCGCAGGCACTGGCAGGATTCGCGGATCACCAATTGGTGGATCTGGGTCAGGTCGGTGGTCGGCAGACGGCTCTCTTCGCGGCTCTCCGGCTCCACCGTGCCGACCATCCCGGCCAACGTGGCTTCGACGTAGAGCAACGCTCCGGCAACGTCCATCAGTACGGCGTCACTGGGTTCGCGCTGGCCCTGCACCAGGCTCAATACCACGGCGAGTTGGTCGATGATCACTTTGCGCGGCTGGCCGAAACCGAGCACCGCCAGGGTGTCGGCGATCTGGCGCAGCGGTGCCAGCAGCGGGTCGAGGTCCTGGGTGTGCTGGCGGTCGCTGCGCACGAACAGATCGAGGCGTTCCTTGACCCGCACCAGCTCTTCGCACAATGCGCCGAGCACCGAGCCCATGGCGTTGCGGTCCGGCCCGGCCAGGCGCGCCCGCTCGGCATCCACCACGGCACTGTCGGGCAAGGCCTCGTCCAGGCCGTAGCGCTCCTTCAAACTTTGCATGCGCGGCGTCGGCCGGGTGACTTTGGCGACGTAGAACAGCAGGCTCTTGAGCAACTCATCCGGCGCCGGCTGGTTGATCCCGACAATGCCCTGGGCCAGCAGGCGCTTGAGTTGCTTGCCGCTGGCCTTGAGCAGGCTGCGCAGTGCCGGGCTGTTGGCGATCACCCCGGTGAGCATGCCTTCGACCAGCGCCGAGGTGACCTGCCACAACGGCAACAGCGGCGCGCCCTGGCACAAAGCTTCAAGGCGCGCGAACACCCGCGCCATGTCTTCCAGGTTGCTCGGCCCGTGGTCTTCGCGCAGCAACCCGGCCAGGGCTTGTTGCAGCAGTGCGTGCCATTGGCGCAGCTGTTGGTGAATGTCCGGCGGTGTGCGTTGAGCCAGCGCCTCATCGGGCAGCGGTGCGATCGTCAGCAGCTGCGGGCTGAACAGGCTGGTCTCCGACAGCAGGCTTTCACCGCGGGCGCTGCGCAAATCGTTGAGCAGCGGCAACACCACCAGCGGCAGGTCGCGACGGGCGCTGTGCACGCGGTCCAGGTACAGCGGCAATTGGCCGAGGGCCTGTTGCAGCAGGCGGATGCTTTCGTCGCGCTGGCTGACCTGCCCGGCCTGCAGCGCGAGCGCCAGGGCTTCGATCTCTTCAGCCAGCAGGGCCGCGCCGTAGAACTCGACCATTTGCAGCGCGCCGTGCACCTGGTGGATACCGGCCAGGCACGCATCAATGCCGTCGCCGGTTTCAACATAAGCGTCCAGCGCCGAACGGGCCTGTTTCAGGGTTTCGGCAATGTCGCCCTTGACCCATTCGAGGGCCACGTAGTCGTGCCGATCAACCATAACTGCTCCGCTTAGAATTCATGAGTTGCTGGTGTTCTTGAAACCAATGGAGATCAACTGTGGGAGGGGGCTTGCTCCCGATGGCGGTGGTTCAGCTGATGGATCAAGTGACTGATGCACCGCCATCGGGAGCAAGCCCCCTCCCACATTTTGAGCGCATTTCAATCATCGACCTCTTTAGGTGGCGGGAGAGTGAAACCCGACACCGAGCGCCGCAACTGACTGGCCATCTTCGCCAGGTTACCAATACTTTCGGCGGTCGCCGTGGAACCGGACGACGTCTGCGTGGTGATCTGCTGGATCACATTCATGGTCAGGGAAATCTGCCCCGCCGACGAGGTCTGCTGCTGCGCCGCGTTCGAGATGCTCTGGATCAGCGCCGCCAGGGTTTTCGAGACGCCTTCGATCTCTTCCAGCGCCACCCCGGCGTCCTGGGCCAGCCGTGCGCCGCGCACCACTTCGGTGGTGGTCTGTTCCATGGAAATCACGGCTTCATTGGTGTCGGCCTGGATCGCCCGCACCAGGGTTTCGATCTGCCGGGTGGCGGCTGATGAGCGCTCGGCCAGCCGTTGCACTTCATCGGCCACCACCGCAAAACCACGCCCGGCATCCCCGGCCATGCTCGCCTGGATCGCGGCGTTCAGGGCGAGGATGTTGGTCTGGTCGGCGATGTCGTCAATCAGGCTGACGATGTCGCCGATCTCCTGGGACGATTCCCCCAGGCGCTTGATGCGCTTGGCGGTGTCCTGGATCTGTTCGCGGATGTTGTCCATGCCGTGGATGGTGTTGTGCACCACCTCGTTGCCCTTGTTGGCGATCTCTACCGAACGCTCCGCCACCGCTGAGGACTCGGCGGCGTTGGCTGACACCTGGTCGATGGACTGGGCCATCTGGTTGATCGCGGTGGAGGCTTCGGCGATCTGCTGGGCCTGATGCTCCGAGGCCTGGGCCAGGTGCATGGCGGTGGCCTGGGTCTCCTGCACCGCGCCGGCGACTTGCCCGGCGGTGAGGTTGATGGTCGCCACCAGGTCGCGCAGCTGATCCACCGAATAGTTGATCGAATCGGCAATGGTGCCGGTGAAGTCTTCGGTGACCGAGGCCGTGACGGTCAGGTCGCCGTCAGCCAAGTCTTCGATTTCGTCCAGCAGACGCATGATCGCGTTCTGATTGCGCTCATTTTTCTCGGCGGTTTCATGCAGTTGGCGGTTGGTCTCGCGCACCATCACCAGGCCGATCAGGATGATCGACGCCAGCGCCAGCAGCCCCAGCCCATAGCCACCCAGGGTATCCAGGCTGCGCCCGCCGGCCAGGTTCTCAAAACCGGTGGCCAGGTGCGAGGCTTCATCGAGCAGGGTTTGCGACAGGTTGAAAATATTGCCCGCCGAAGCGCGTACCTGAAACAGCTGCGGCGAGGTTTCGAGAATTTCATCGACGGAACCCGAGACGAATTCGAACAGTTCGGCAATTTCCCCCAACCGGGCGCGGGCATCAGGGTCTTCGACCTGGGTGATGCGCAGGCCGGGGTTGCCGTTGAGCATGCCATTGAGCACCACGCCAAAACGATTGGCGTCGCGACCGAAGGCATCGGCGGCCTGCCCAGCGGTTTCGTCGCCGGCGAGCACGGTGTTGACCGCGCCCAGGATGCGCTCCGCCAGCAATGACTGGCGCTGGGCCAGTGCCACCTGGCTCGCGGGGGCGCCGCGCTGGAGCAATATGTCGACGACTTTCTCCGACTCTATCTGCAACTGCGGCACGGTCTCGGCGAGGGTTGCGGCCACCTGGTGCAAGGACAGCACGGTCTGTTCGCTGGCGAGAATGGCGTCGGTGTTTTTCAGCAGGGCTTCCCAGTCGGTCTGCACTGCACGCATTTCAGCGCGTACGGCGCTGGGTGCGGCCGGCAGGCCGGTCTGCGGGTCGCCTTTTTTCAAGTAGCCCCAGCGCTGGGCAAAGTCGTTGCGCGCCTCGCCCAGCAGTTTGAACGCGGCCGCCTTGCCGGCGGCGGCTTCGGTGGCGTTCTTGGCGATGCGCTGGGACAGCACCCGCAGTTCGCCCGCGTGGCCGATGTACTGTTTGTCGTAGGTGGACTGGGTGTTGAGGTACGCGAAGTTGGCGAACAACAGCATGATGAACACGATCAGGGCGATAAACAGCACGATGATCTGCGAGCGGCTGCGCGAGGCGGCCTGGGGTTTGGGCGTGGTCACGGTGCTCATGCGGCGACATCCATGAAGCCTGGAGCCTGGGCCAGGGCGAAGGGGCTGAAGACCTGCCACTGCGGGTCGCCATCGAATTGGCCCTGGATAAACGGCGCGCCAGCGGCGGTATTCGCCTGCCACGCGTCCAGTGCGAAATGCTGCATGCCCACCACCTCGTCCACCAGCAACCCGACAAACAGATCGTTGAATTCCACCACCAACACCCGCCGTTGCTTGCGCGCCTTGGACAGTGCCTGGCCAAGAAACCCGCCCAGGTCCATCACCGGCAGCAAGCGCCCGCGCAGGTTGGCCACGCCCTTGACCCAGGGCTTGACGCCAGGCATCAGGGTGCAGCGCGGCTCATGCAACACCTCGGCGACTTCGCCCATGGGCGCCACAAACCATTGCTGCCCCAGGCGAAAGCCAATCCCGCTCCAGCGTTGCAGGCGGGTTTCCTGGGACGGCAGGTCGGCGGCCAGCAGGCGGCAGCGGCGGTCGATGTCCAGCAGCAGCTCAAAGGCGGTTTGCGACTCGGTCATGATGACGTGCCGTCAGCCGGCCAGCACCTTGTTCAGCGTGGCGATCAGGGTTTCTTCATCGACCGGCTTGGTCAGGTAGTCCTTGGCGCCCTGGCGAGTGCCCCACACCTTGTCGGTTTCCTGGTCTTTAGTGGTGATGATGATCACCGGGATGTGCTCGGTTTCTTTGTCTTTGGTCAGTTGGCGCGTGGCCTGGAACCCATTGAGGCCCGGCATCACGATGTCCATCAATACCGCGTCAGGTTTTTCCTGGCGGGCAAGCGCCACACCATCGCCGCCATTGGCGGCCTTGAGAACCTCGTGACCGTGCTTTTCGAGCATGCCGGTCAGTTTGTACATTTCGGTCGGCGAATCGTCGACGATCAGAACACGTGCCATGGTTTTCCCCACTACATTGGTCGGCGCCGGCCCCTTTGAGGCGGCGTCAGTGTGCTTGTTCTACTGCGGCGAAGGCAGGCACATAGGCCTTGATCGCACCCAGCAGTTCTTCCTTGCTGAAAGGCTTGGTCAAAAACTGATCGACACCCACGATACGCCCCTTGGCCTTGTCGAACAGGCCGTCCTTGGAGGACAGCATGATCACCGGGATCGACTTGAACGCCGGGTTGTTCTTCACCAGCGCGCAGGTCTGGTAGCCATCCAGGCGCGGCATCATGATGTCGACAAAGATAATGTGCGGGTGATGGTCCACGATTCGGGCCAGCGCATCGAAACCGTCGATGGCCGTGATGACCTCGCACCCCATGTTCTTCAACAGCGTCTCGGCGGTGCGGCGGATCGTTTTCGAATCGTCGATCACCATCACTCTCAAGGCGTTGGAATGCTGTTCCATAGTTGCTCTACCATCGCCACAGCGAATCGGTTTTCGGTGTGTACTGCCTGATCTCTCACAGAATGAGCGCCACAAGCCCTGGAATTCAAGGGCTGCTGCGCCGTGGCAGTCTTTTTAGCACAGTCTCCGGGCGCAATCTATCGAGGCGCCCGCCTGGTGGTTTTTCCTTGACCCACAACAGCCGCAGCGCCACTCTGACGCCACTTTTATGCGCCCTAATTTGCTAGAGGAAATCCCCCATGAGCGTTCGCGTCGGCATTGTCATGGACCCTATCGCCAGCATTTCCTATAAAAAGGACAGCTCGCTGGCCATGCTCCTGGCCGCCCAGGCCCGCGGCTGGACCCTGTTCTATATGGAACAGCGCGACCTTTACCAGGGCGACGGCGAGGCCCGTGCGCGGATGCGCCCGTTGCAGGTATTCGCCAACCCCGAGAAGTGGTTCGAACTGCAGGATGAAGTCGACAGCCCCCTGAGCGACCTGGACGTGATCCTGATGCGCAAGGACCCGCCGTTCGACATGGAATTCGTTTATTCCACCTACCTGCTGGAGCAGGCCGAACGTGCCGGCGTGTTGATCGTCAACAAGCCGCAAAGCCTGCGCGACTGCAATGAAAAACTGTTCGCCACGCTGTTTCCGCAGTGCACGCCGCCGACCGTGGTCAGCCGCCGCGCCGATGTGCTGCGTGAGTTCGCCGCCAAGCACGGTGATGTGATCCTCAAGCCGCTGGACGGCATGGGCGGCACCTCGATCTTCCGTCACCGCGCGGGCGACCCGAACCTCTCGGTGATCCTGGAAACCCTGACCGCGCTGGGCACCCAGCAGATCATGGGCCAGGCCTACCTGCCAGCGATCAAGGACGGCGACAAACGCATCCTGATGATCGACGGCGAGCCGGTGGATTATTGCCTGGCGCGCATCCCGGCGGCCGGCGAGACCCGTGGCAACCTGGCGGCCGGTGGCCGTGGTGAAGCGCGGCCGCTGTCGGACAAGGACCGCTGGATTGCCGCTCAAGTCGGCCCGACCCTTCGCGAAAAAGGCCTGCTGTTCGTGGGACTTGACGTAATTGGCGAAAACCTCACCGAGATCAACGTCACCAGCCCGACCTGTATTCGCGAGATTGATAACGCATTTGGCACGAACATCGGCGAAATGCTGATGGCGGCCATTGAGCGCAAGCTACAAGCCAAGTGACATAGAACAGCCGGACATAAACCAACATTGCGTTATCATGCGCCACCTGTGAAACGCGCGATGTTGGTTTTCTTGTCATGACGCTCCCGTCCGAACTGCCCCCCGAACTCTCCCACAGCGGCGTGCGCCCGGCTGATCGGCTCGGATTTACCCTGTTCCTGGCAGCGCTGATTCACCTCGCACTGATCCTCGGCCTGGGCTTCACCATGGTCGAACCCAAGCAGATCACCAAAACCCTGGAAATCACGCTGGCCACCTTCAAGAGCGATAAAAAACCCGAGAAGGCCGATTTTCTCGCCCAGGAGAACCAGCAAGGCAGCGGCACGCTCGACAAGAAAGCCGTGCCCAAGACCACCGAAGTGGCGCCGTTCCAGGACAACAAGGTCAACAAAGTAACCCCACCGCCGGCACCCAGGCCGGAAGTCAAACAGGCCACGCCCAAGGCTGCCGTGACCACGGTCGCGCCCAAACCGCAAAAAGCCCCGACCCAGCGCGAAAAGACCAAGACCGAGCCCAAACCCGAGCCCGTCAAGCCTGCGCCAACGTTCGACAGTTCGACACTGTCCGACGAGATTTCCAGCCTGGAAGCCGAACTGGCTCACGAACAGCAGCTCTACGCCAAGCGCCCGCGCATCTACCGCCTGAACGCCGCCTCGACCATGCGCGACAAAGGCGCCTGGTATAAGGACGAATGGCGCAAGAAAGTCGAGCGCATCGGCAACCTCAACTATCCGGAGGAGGCGCGCCGCCAGCAGATCTACGGCAATTTGCGCTTGCTGGTGTCGATCAACCGCGATGGTTCGCTGTATGAAGTGCAGGTACTGGAGTCGTCCGGCCAGCCCTTGCTGGACCAGGCCGCCCAGCGCATCGTGCGCCTGGCCGCGCCCTTCGCGCCTTTTACGGGCGACTTGAACGATGTGGACCGCCTGGAAATCATCCGCACCTGGAAATTCGCCAAGGGTGACCGCCTTTCCAGCAACTGACCGCCGGATCGTTCCCACGCTCCGCGTGGGAATGCTGCCCCGGACGCTCCGCGTCCTGTTTTAAAGCCGCGACGCTGAGCGTCACCGGATACATTCCCACGCGGAGCGTGGGAACGATCAGCACTGACCCTCGCCACCAGGAAACTCCCAGCTTGTCAGTTCGCCCCTCCAACGCCACACTAGTGGACATGAAAAATGTCAGCCCGACCTACCTCAAGCACCACTTCCTGATCGCCATGCCACATATGGCCGACCCGAACTTTGCGCAGACCTTGACCTACATCGTCGAGCACACGGCCAATGGTGCCATGGGGTTGGTGGTGAACCGCCCGCAGGAGCTGAACCTGGCCGATATCCTCGAGCAGCTGCGACCGGAAATCGATCCGCCAGCCAGCTGCCAGGACGTGCCGATCTACATCGGCGGGCCGGTGCAGACCGATCGCGGCTTCGTGTTGCACCCCACCGGGCCGACGTTCCAGGCCACGGTGGACCTTGAGGGCGTCTCGCTGTCCACGTCCCAGGATGTGTTGTTCGCGATTGCCGACGGCGTCGGCCCCGAGCAAAGTGTGATCACCCTGGGATACGCCGGCTGGGAAGCCGGGCAATTGGAGGCCGAACTGGCCAGCAATGCCTGGCTGACTTGCCCGTTCGACGCCGACATCCTCTTCAACACCGCCAGCGAACTGCGCCTGGAAGCCGCCGCCGCCAAGCTGCGGGTCAACCTCAGCCTGTTGACCAGCCAGGCGGGGCACGCCTGATGGCTTTGCGTCTGATCCTGGGGTTCGACTACGGCACCAAACAGATCGGCGTAGCGGTGGGCCAGGTGATCACCGGCCAGGCCCGCGAGCTGTGCACATTGAAGGCCCAGAACGGCGTGCCGGACTGGAGCCAGGTCGAAGCGCTGATCAAGGAATGGAAGCCCGATGCCGTCGTGGTCGGCCTGCCCCTGAACATGGACGGCACGCCCAGCGAAATGTGCCTGCGCGCCGAAAAGTTCGCGCGCCGCCTCAATGGCCGCTACAACCTGCCCTTCTATACCCACGACGAGCGCCTGACCACCTTTGAAGCCAAGGGCGAGCGCCGTGACCGTGGCGGGCAGAAGGGCAGTTACCGCGACAACCCGGTGGACGCCATCGCCGCCGCCCTGTTGCTGCAGGGCTGGCTGGATGAAAACACCGCTTTATTTGAATCCTGACTGACGCGGCTTGCTGCTATGCCGCTTTTGTAGGAGCGAGCTTGCTCGCGAAGAACTCACAGGCACCGCGTACATCCAGGCTTCACGCGTTATCGTTGACGTTTCTCGCGAGCAAGCTCGCTCCTACACACTTAATGAGGAGCCACCATGAGCCTGCCCAATCCCGCCGAACTGATCAGCCAGATGGCGATACGCCTCACGGCGCACCTTGAGCAACGCGCCATCAGCGAACCGCGCTTTATCGGCATCCGCACCGGCGGTGTGTGGGTGGCCCAGGCATTGCTGGGAGAGCTGGGCAGCGACTCGCCCCTGGGCACCCTGGATGTGTCCTTCTACCGTGACGATTTCAGCCAGAACGGCCTGCATCCGCAAGTGCGCCCCTCGCAGCTGCCGTTCGAGATCGAAGGCCAGCACCTGGTGCTGATCGACGACGTACTGATGAGCGGGCGTACCATACGCGCGGCCATGAATGAGCTGTTCGACTACGGCCGCCCGGCCAGTATCACCCTGGTGTGCCTGCTGGACCTGGAGGCTGGGGAATTGCCGATCAGCCCGGATGTGGTCGGTGCGACGCTGTCTTTGCAAGCCCACCAGCGGGTAAAATTGTCCGGTCCAACGCCGCTCGAACTCGAACTGCAAGACCTTGCCCTTTAACCCGCCTTGTAAAAGAGTCCCCGCGATGACGCCTCTAGATGCCAAGCGCCCGCTGCAGCTCAATGCTCAGGGTCAGTTGCAACATTTCTTGTCCCTCGATGGTTTGCCCCGCGAACTGCTCACCGAAATCCTCGACACCGCTGACTCGTTCCTCGAAGTCGGTGGCCGGGCGGTGAAAAAAGTCCCGCTGCTGCGCGGCAAGACCATCTGCAATGTGTTCTTCGAGAACTCCACGCGCACCCGCACCACCTTTGAGCTGGCCGCCCAACGGCTGTCGGCCGACGTGATCACGCTGAACGTGTCCACCTCGTCGGCCAGCAAAGGCGAAACCCTGCTCGACACCTTGCGCAACCTGGAGGCCATGGCCGCCGACATGTTCGTGGTACGCCACGGCGACTCCGGCGCGGCGCATTTCATCGCTGAACATGTCTGCCCGAATGTGGCGATCATCAATGGCGGCGATGGCCGCCACGCCCACCCGACCCAGGGCATGCTCGACATGCTCACCATCCGTCGGCACAAAGGCAGCTTTGAAAACCTCTCGGTGGCCATCGTCGGCGACATCCTGCACTCGCGGGTCGCGCGCTCGAACATGCTGGCCCTGAAGACTTTGGGCTGCCCGGACATTCGCGTGATCGCGCCGAAAACCTTGCTGCCCGTTGGGGTCGAACAGTACGGCGTGAAGGTCTACACCGACATGGCCGAAGGCCTCAAGGATGTCGACGTGGTGATCATGTTGCGCCTGCAACGCGAACGCATGGCCGGTGGCCTGCTGCCGAGCGAGGGCGAGTTCTACCGCCTGTTCGGCCTGACCACCGCACGCCTGGCCGGTGCCAAGCCGGATGCCATCGTGATGCACCCCGGCCCGATCAACCGAGGGGTGGAAATCGAGTCGGCGGTGGCGGACGGCCCGCAGTCGGTGATTCTCAACCAGGTGACCTACGGCATCGCCATCCGCATGGCCGTGCTGTCCATGGCCATGAGCGGGCAAACCGCGCAACGTCAATTCGAGCAGGAGAACGCCCAGTGAAGCTCAGCATCCTCGGCGCCCGCGTCATCGATCCGGTCAGTGGCCTGGATCGCGTTACCGACCTTCATCTGGACGCCGGCAAGATCATCGCCATTGGCGCAGCGCCGGCAGGCTTTCTTGCCGTCGAGAGCATCGACGCCAAAGGCTTGGTGGCCGCGCCAGGGCTGGTGGACCTTAACGTCGCCTTGCGCGAGCCGGGCTACAGCCGCAAAGGCAACATCACCAGCGAAACCCGCGCGGCCGCCGCCGGTGGCGTGACCAGCCTGTGCTGCCCGCCGAACACCAAGCCGATCCTGGACACCTCGGCGGTCACCGAGTTGATCCTCGACCGTGCTCGTGAAGCGGGTAATTGCAAAGTGTTCCCTGTCGGCGCCTTGAGCAAAGGCCTGGAAGGCGAACAACTGGCTGAGCTGATCGCCTTGCGCGACGCCGGTTGCGTGGCGTTCAGCAACGGCCTGGAAAGCTTTCGCAGCAGCCGTACCTTGTGCCGTGCCCTGGAATACGCGGCCACCTTCGACCTGACGGTGATCTTTCATTCCCAGGACCGCGACCTGGCCGAAGGCGGCCTGGCCCATGAAGGCGCGGTGGCCAGCTTCCTCGGCTTGCCGGGCATCCCGGAAACCGCAGAAACCGTGGCCCTGGCCCGTGATTTGTTGCTGGTGGAACAAAGCGGCGTACGCGCGCACTTCAGCCAACTGACCAGCGCCCGCGGCGTCGCCCTGATCGCCCAGGCCCAGGCGCGCGGCTTGCCGGTGACGGCAGACGTGGCGCTGTATCAGCTGATCCTGACCGATGAGGCGCTGATCGACTTCTCCAGCCTCTATCACGTGCAGCCGCCGCTGCGCACCCTGGCCGACCGTGAAGGTTTGCGCGCGGCGGTGAAGTCGGGTGTGGTCTCGGCGATTTCCAGCCACCACCAGCCCCACGAGCGCGATGCCAAGCTGGCGCCGTTTGGCGCCACCGAGCCAGGAATCAGCAGCGTCGAGCTGCTGCTGCCGCTGGCGATGACCTTGGTGGAGGATGGCTTGCTGGACCTGCCTACGCTGCTGGCACGGCTGAGCACCGGCCCGGCCCAGGCCTTGCGCTTGCCGGCGGGCCAGCTGGCGGTGGGTGCGGCGGCGGACCTGGTGCTGTTTGACCCCGCCAGCTCCACGGTTGCCGGGGAGCACTGGCTGTCCAAGGGGGAGAATTGCCCGTTCATTGGCCACAGCCTGCCGGCAACGGTGCGGTACACATTGATGGATGGGCGGATCAGCTACCAGGCCTGAAGCGGGCACGGTAAAAAATGTGGGAGGGGGCTTGCTCCCGATCGCGGTGGATCAGCTACAGATAAGCTGACTGATCCACCGCTATCGGGAGCAAGCCCCCTCTCACATTGGTTCTCTATTAGGCTTAAGCAATCAGCGCCCGTTGTTGCGCTCGGCATTGCGGATCGAAATCTGGCTGTTCAACGTCCAGAAGTCATACAGCACCCCCACCAGGAACAAACCACCGGTCAGCAGGTAGATCAGGCCGGTGATCCATTTGCCCTGGTACATCCGGTGCACACCGAACACGCCCAGGAATGCCAACAGAATCCAGGCCACGTTGTACTCGATGGGCCCGGCGGTAAAACGCAGGTCGGCTTCACGGTCCATGGCCGGAATCAGGAACAGGTCGATCAGCCAGCCAATGCCCAGCAGGCCGAAGGTGAAAAACCAGATCGTGCCGGTGACCGGCTTGCCGTAATAGAAGCGATGCGCTCCGGTAAAACCGAAAATCCATAGCAGGTAACCGATCACCTTGCTGTGGGTGTCTTGCTGCGAAGTAACCTGTTGATAGGTGTTCATGAACTACCTCTTTTCACTCAATAGATAAATTTGTTCATTTTTTTTGTGACTTTTTTACGAGCGCCCGACGTACGGCAAATGGTATCTTCCTGCCCTCAAAGCCTTATGCCGCCTGACTTGTGTCGGACAATTGCGACGAATCGTCGCGTTTTTGCTGAATTTGACCCCAAGGTTCAGTCGACAAACGGCCTGAGAACGACACCAAAACCTGTTATAAAGTTGCGCGCAAACCCATAAGAGCCACGCCTAATGCGACCATTTTTCAAGACATGGCTAACCATTTGCCTATTAATGCCACTGGCCGCCCACGCCACCAATCGTGAGCAACGTCTTCCAAACGTTAACGGTTTTACCCCTAAAGTTCATAGCACGCCCAGCACCGCCAAATCGGTAAAGCCGACTGTCAGCCGCCCGACTCAACTGAGCAAGGCCCACGGTAAAACGCTTTCCACCCAGCTGGCCGTGAATACCAAGCAAAGCAGCGATGTTCTCAGCCGTGCCGTCAACGTGCTCGGTACTCCTTATCGTTGGGGCGGCAGCAGCCCAAGTAAAGGGTTCGACTGCAGCGGCCTGGTGAAATATGCGTTCAACGATGTCAAAGCCGTGGATTTGCCGCGTACGTCCAACGCCATGGCCGCCGGCCACGGGTTGAAAGTCGATCGCAAAGACCTGAAGCCGGGCGACTTGCTGTTCTTCAAGCTCAAGAGCCGCCAGGTCAACCACGTTGCCATCTACCTGGGCAACGACCGCTTCATCCACGCGCCACGTCGTGGCAAGTCGGTGAGCATCGACACGCTGAAAAAGCCGTTCTGGGACAAGAACTACGTGATCGCCAAGCGGGTGCTGCCCAAAGAGCAGAACAGCAACCTGCGAATCGTGCAGCGCTGATTCCAGGCTGAAATACAGTTAAACAATGTGGGAGGGGGCTTGCTCCCGATAGCAGAGTGTCATTCAACAGATTTGTTGGCTGATCAACCGCTATCGGGAGCAAGCCCCCTCCCACATTTGGTTTCATTGTTTGCTGAATCTCATATGTCTGCCGGCACCCTCGCCTGTTCCCGTGCGTCGTCCCGACTGATCACGCCCTGCGCGACCAACGCCTTCAAACTCATATCCAGCGTTTTCATCCCCACTGCCCCACCGGTCTGGATGGCCGAGACCATCTGCACCACCTTGTCTTCGCGGATCAGATTACGAATGGCCGGCGTGCCCAGCATGATCTCGTGAGCCGCTACCCGTCCGCCGCCGACCTTCTTCACCAGCACCTGGGAAACCACCGCCTGCAGCGACTCCGACAGCATCGAGCGGACCATGGCCTTTTCCACGGCCGGGAACACGTCCACCAGCCGGTCTACCGTCTTTGCCGCCGAGGTGGTGTGCAAGGTGCCAAATACCAGATGGCCGGTCTCAGCGGCCGTCAGCGCCAGGCGGATGGTTTCCAGGTCGCGCAGCTCGCCCACCAGGATCACATCCGGGTCTTCGCGTAGCGCCGAGCGCAGGGCCACCGAAAAGCTGTGGGTATCGCGATGCACCTGGCGCTGGTTGATCAACGCCATTTTCGGCCTGTGGATAAATTCAATCGGGTCTTCCAGCGTGAGGATGTGCTGGCGCCGATGCCGATTCAGGTAATCGATCATCGCCGCCAACGTGGTGGACTTGCCCGACCCGGTGGGCCCGGTCACCAGCACCAGGCCACGGGGTAACAGCGCGATACGCTGGAACACCTCGCCCAAGCCAAGGCTTTCCAGGCTCTGGATGTCGGTGGGGATGGTGCGAAACACCGCGCCAACGCCACGCGCCTGCTGGAACACATTCGCGCGAAAGCGCGCCACGCCGGGCAGCTCGAACGCAAAATCCGTTTCAAGAGATGTTTCGAAATCCTTTTGTTGGTATTGGTTGAGCAAAGGGCTCAGTAAATCTGCCAACTGCGGCCCGGCCAGTATCGGGCTGTCCAGCGGCCAGACCTCGCCATCGATGCGCAACATCGGCGCCAGGCCGGCCGACAAATGCAGGTCGGAGGCGCCCCGGCGCACGCTGGCCGTCAGTAATTCAGTGATATCCATAGGGCTTTCCATTTCCAGTAGAATGCCGCGGACTCCATATCCACGGGCGCAACTTGAATGTCGACGATAGCAGACAACATCGGCCTGGTTAGCCAGCGCATCCGCGCCGCCGCCGACGCCGTGCAGCGTGACGCAAGCAGCATCCACCTGCTGGCCGTGAGCAAGACCAAACCGGCGCAAGCCGTGCGCGAAGCCTTTGCCGCCGGGATGCATGACTTTGGTGAAAACTATCTGCAGGAAGCCCTGGGCAAACAAGCCGAATTAACCGACTTGCCCTTGAGTTGGCACTTCATCGGCCCCATTCAATCGAACAAGACTCGCGCGATCGCCGAGAACTTCGCTTGGGTGCATTCCGTGGACCGCCTGAAAATCGCACAACGCCTGTCCGAACAACGCCCTGCCGACCTGCCGGCGTTGAATATCTGCATCCAGGTCAACGTCAGTGGCGAAGCCAGCAAGTCCGGCTGTACGCCCGCCGACCTGCCGGCCCTGGCCAACGCCATCAGCGCCCTGCCGCGCCTGAAGCTGCGGGGCCTGATGGCGATCCCCGAGCCGACTGACGATCGCGCGGCGCAGGATGCGGCGTTCGCCACGGTGCGCGAGCTGCAAGCCAGCCTGAACCTGCCACTCGACACACTTTCCATGGGCATGAGCCACGACCTCGAGTCGGCCATCGCTCAAGGCGCCACCTGGGTGCGGATCGGTACCGCGCTGTTTGGCGCCCGCGACTACGGCCAGCCGTGAAATGGCTGACGTTCATCTAGCTAAGGACCTGTCATGAAAGACATGCGTATTGCCTTTATCGGCGCCGGTAACATGGCAGCCAGCCTGATCGGCGGCCTGCGGGCCAAGGGCCTGGACGCTGCGCAGATTCGCGCCAGCGATCCCGGCGCCGAAACCCGCGCCCGCGTCAGCGCCGAACACGGCATTGAAACCTTTGCCGACAACGCCGAGGCCATCCAGGGCGTCGACGTCATTGTGCTGGCGGTCAAGCCCCAGGCCATGAAGACCGTGTGCGAAAGCCTGCGCCCGAGCCTGCAGGCGCATCAGCTGGTGGTGTCCATCGCCGCCGGCATCACCTGCGCCAGCATGAACACCTGGCTCGGTGCCCAACCGATCGTACGTTGCATGCCGAATACGCCGTCCTTGTTGCGCCAGGGCGTGAGCGGCTTGTACGCCACCGCCGACGTCAGCGCCGCACAGCGTGACCAGGCCCAGCAACTGTTATCCGCCGTGGGCATTGCCCTGTGGCTGGCGCAGGAGCAGCAACTGGACGCGGTCACCGCCGTGTCCGGCAGCGGCCCGGCGTACTTCTTCCTGTTGATCGAAGCCATGACCGCCGCCGGCGTGAAACTGGGCCTGCCTGCCGACGTTGCCGAGCAACTGGCCGAGCAAACCGCCCTGGGCGCTGCGAAGATGGCGGTGACCAGCGATGTGGATGCGGCCGAGCTGCGCCGTCGCGTCACGTCCCCGGGCGGCACCACCCATGCCGCCATCGAATCATTCCAGGCCGGCGGCTTTGAAGCCCTGGTGGAAAAAGCACTGGGTGCTGCGGCACACCGTTCCGCCGAAATGGCTGAGCAACTGGGCAAATAGTCGTCACTTACCAAGGTAAACAAACATGCTCGGAATCAATGACGCTGCCATCTTCATCATCCAGACCCTGGGCAGCCTGTACCTGCTGATCGTGCTGATGCGCTTTATCCTGCAACTGGTGCGGGCGAACTTCTACAACCCGTTGTGCCAGTTCGTGGTCAAGGCCACCCAACCGCTGCTCAAGCCGCTGCGCCGGGTGATCCCGAGCCTGTTCGGGCTGGACATGTCGTCGCTGGTACTGGCACTGCTGCTGCAGATCCTGCTGTTCGTGGTGATCCTGATGCTCAATGGCTACCAGGCCTTCACGGTGCTGCTGTTGCCATGGGCGCTGATCGGTATTTTCTCGCTGTTTTTGAAGATCATCTTCTGGTCGATGATCATCAGCGTGATCCTCTCGTGGGTCGCCCCCGGCAGCCGCAGTCCGGGCGCCGAGCTGGTCTACCAGATCACCGAACCGGTGCTGGCGCCGTTCCGCCGCCTGATCCCCAACCTGGGCGGCCTGGATATTTCGCCGATCTTCGCGTTTATCGCGATCCAGCTGATTCAAAGCTGGGTGATTCCACGCCTGGCGTTTTATGCGTTCATGCCTAAAGAACTGTTCGGCCTGATCTGACAATACGCTGGAAAATGTGGGAGGGGGCTTGCCCTAATGCCAGTCAGTTAAGAAGTAGAAAGGGTAAAAGTAACCTGTGGCGAGGGAGCTTGCTCCCGCTGGACTGCGCAGCAGTCCCATTTTTGGGGCCGCTTCGCGGCCCAGCGGGAGCAAGCTCCCTCGCCACAGGTACAGTGTTCGTCCTTAACTGACTGGCATTAGGGCTCGCCCCCTCCCACATTTTGTATCTGTGTACCGGCGCAGGCCTTTGCTTGCCGCTGGGTCCAGTGGTCTTTAGACTTACGCCTCATTTAAACGAGAGCAGGGTCGATGCCAACTGCCTTCCCCCCCGATTCCGTTGGACTGGTCGTGCCCCAAATGGCGCACTTCAGCGAACCCTTGGCCCTGGCCTGCGGCCGTTCGCTGCCTGCCTACGACTTGATCTACGAAACCTACGGCCAACTCAACGCCACGGCGAGCAACGCCGTGCTGATCTGCCACGCCTTGTCCGGCCACCATCATGCTGCGGGCTTCCACAGCGTCGACGAGCGCAAGCCCGGCTGGTGGGACAGCTGCATCGGCCCCGGCAAGCCCATCGACACCAACAAGTTCTTCGTGGTCAGCCTGAACAACCTCGGCGGCTGCAACGGTTCCACCGGCCCCAGCAGCCTCAACCCGGAGACCGGCAAGCCCTTCGGCGCCGACTTCCCGGTACTCACCGTGGAAGACTGGGTGCACAGCCAGGCGCGCCTCGCCGACCGGCTGGGCATCGACCAATGGGCGGCCGTGATCGGTGGCAGCCTGGGCGGCATGCAAGCCCTGCAATGGACCATCACCTACCCGGATCGCGTGCGCCACTGCCTCGCGATCGCCTCGGCGCCCAAGTTGTCGGCGCAGAACATTGCCTTCAACGAAGTGGCGCGCCAGGCCATCCTCACCGACCCGGAGTTCCACGGTGGTTCGTTCCAGGAAGCGGGGGTGATCCCCAAGCGTGGCCTGATGCTGGCGCGGATGGTCGGGCACATCACCTACCTGTCCGATGATTCCATGGGCGAGAAATTCGGCCGTGGCCTCAAGAGCGAGAAGCTCAACTACGACTTCCACAGCGTCGAGTTCCAGGTGGAAAGCTACCTGCGTTATCAGGGCGAGGAGTTCTCCGGGCGTTTCGACGCCAACACCTACCTGCTGATGACCAAGGCGCTGGACTACTTCGACCCGGCCGCGAACTTCAATGACGACCTGGCGAAAACCTTCGAGCAGGCCACGGCCAAGTTCTGCGTGATGTCGTTCACCACTGACTGGCGCTTCTCGCCGGCGCGCTCCCGCGAGCTGGTGGACGCCCTGATGGCTGCACGCAAAGACGTCTGCTACCTGGAGATCGATGCACCGCAAGGCCACGACGCCTTCCTGATTCCGATCCCGCGTTATTTGCAGGCCTTCAGCAACTACATGAACCGCATTACGCTTATATGAATTGCTTACGCTTTGGGAAAACGCCATGAGAGCCGACCTGGAAATCATCCAAGACTGGATCCCCGCCGGCAGCCGCGTGCTCGACCTGGGCTGCGGTGATGGCGAGCTGCTGAGCTGGCTGCGCGACAACAAGCAAGTCACCGGCTACGGCCTGGAAAACGACCCGGACAACATCGCCCAGTGCGTGGCCAAGGGCATCAACGTGATCGAGCAGGACCTGGACAAGGGCCTGGGCAACTTTGCCAGCGACAGCTTCGACATCGTGGTGATGACCCAGGCCCTGCAAGCGGTGCACTACCCGGACCGTATTCTCGACGAAATGCTGCGCGTCGGCCGCCAGTGCATCATCACCTTCCCCAACTTCGGGCACTGGCGCTGCCGCTGGTACCTGGCCACCAAGGGCCGCATGCCGGTGTCGGACTTCCTGCCGTACACCTGGTACAACACGCCGAATATCCACTTCTGCACCTTCGAAGACTTCGAGGCCCTGTGTGGCGAGCGTGAGGCCAAGGTGATCAACCGCCTTGCCGTCGATCAACAACATCGCCACGGCTGGGCGAGTAAGCTATGGCCCAACCTGTTGGGCGAAATCGGTATCTACCGGGTCAGCAGCCCTGGCCTGACCGACCACAAGATTGCCGTCTAATCATTATCAAGAGGGACGCTCATGAGTCGTTTGGCTGTTTTTCTCCTGACCGCCTGCCTGGGCGCCAGCGCCATGGCTGCGGACGCTATCGACGCTAACCGCAAGAAAGACTTCGGCGATATCACCGTTCACTACAACACCTTCACTTCAAGCTTCCTGTCGCCGGAGACCGCCCAGAAAGTCGGCGTGGTGCGCAGCAAGGACAAGGGCTTGATCAATGTGACCGTGATCAAGGGCGTAACCCCCGTCGCGGCCCAGGTGACCGGCACCATCAAGGATTTGGGTGGCAAGAGCGAAATCCTGACGTTCAAGCAGATCGAAGAGAAAGGTGGCGTCAGCTACCTCGCGCCCTACTCCGTGACCCAGCGGGAATACAAGACATTTACCATCAATGTTGAAACCGGCGGCAAAGCCCATGGTTTCCAATTCAACCAAGAACTGTTTCCGGCCGACTGATGAACCTCACTCAACTCGTACTCGCCAGCCATAACGCCGGCAAACTCAAAGAATTGCAGGCCATGCTCGGTGACGCGGTAAAGCTGCGCTCGATCGGTGAGTTCAGCCAGGTCGAGCCGGAAGAAACCGGCCTGTCATTTGTCGAGAACGCCATCCTCAAGGCGCGCAATGCCGCGCGCCTCTCGGGCCTGCCGGCCTTGGCGGACGATTCGGGCCTGGCGGTGGACTACCTCGGTGGCGCACCGGGCATCTATTCGGCGCGTTATGCCGACGGCAAGGGCGATGCGGCCAATAACGCCAAGCTGCTGGAAGCGCTCAAGGATGTGCCGGACGCGATGCGCGGTGCGCAGTTCGTCTGTGTGCTGGCATTGGTGCGCCACGCCGATGACCCCTTGCCGATCCTCTGCGAAGGCTTGTGGCACGGGCGCATCCTGCATGCAGCCAGCGGTGAGCATGGCTTTGGCTACGATCCGCTGTTCTGGGTGCCGGAGCGCAATGTCTCCAGCGCCGAACTGAGTCCGGCCGACAAGAACCAGATCAGCCACCGCGCCCGCGCAATGGATTTGCTGCGCCAACGCCTGAGCCTGAAATGACCCACCACACCCAGGCGCTGCCACTGATCCACGGCGGCGCGCAAACACCCCGGTCGGCGTTGCCTGTGCTGCCGCCCCTGGCGCTGTACATCCACATCCCGTGGTGCGTGCGCAAATGCCCTTATTGCGACTTCAACTCCCATACCGCAAGCACCGTGCTGCCGGAAGAAGCGTATGTGGACGCCTTGCTGGCGGATCTGGACCAGGACCTGCACGCCGTTCATGGCCGCAAACTGAGCTCGATCTTCTTTGGCGGCGGCACCCCGAGCCTGTTCAGCGCCACCGCGTTGGGGCGGCTGCTCGAAGGGGTGCAAGCGCGCATCGCGTTTGCCGACGACATCGAAATCACCCTGGAAGCCAATCCTGGCACCTTCGAACAAGAGAAGTTCGTGGCTTACCGCAAGCTGGGGATCAATCGCCTGTCCATCGGCATCCAGAGCTTCCAGCAGGCCAAGCTCGAAGCCCTGGGCCGCATCCACAACGGCGATGAAGCCATTCGCGCTGCGGGTATGGCGCGCCAGGCCGGGTTCGATAACTTCAACCTGGACCTGATGCACGGCTTGCCCGATCAGTCCCTGGACGACGCCCTGGCCGATCTGCGCCAAGCCATCGCATTGAAGCCGACGCACTTGTCCTGGTACCAGTTGACCCTGGAACCCAACACGGTGTTCTGGAACCAGCCCCCCGCGCTGCCGGAAGACGACACCCTGTGGGACATTCAGGAAGCCGGCCAGGCGCTGCTCGCCGAGCACGGTTACACACAATATGAAGTGTCGGCCTATGCCCAACCCGGTCGACCGGCGCGGCATAACCTCAATTACTGGAGCTTTGGCGACTTCATCGGTATCGGCGCCGGTGCCCACGGCAAGCTCAGCCATCCGGATGGACGCATCGTGCGCACCTGGAAAACCCGCGCACCGAAGGACTACCTCAACCCGGCCAAAAGCTTCCAGGCGGGGGCCAAAGAACTGACCAATGAAGAGCTGCCGTTCGAGTTCCTGATGAACGCCCTGCGCCTCACCGAAGGCGTAGACGCCAGGCTTTACACCGAGCGCACCGGCCTTGACCTGGCGAGCCTCGCCGAAGGCCGCCGCGAGGCAGAACAAAGTGGCTTAATGCAGGTCGAACCGTCACGCCTGGCGGCGACCGACCGCGGGCAACTCTTTCTCAATGACCTGTTGCAGACGTTTTTGAGCTGATCGCTCTTAAGGAAATCGAATGGATTTGGTACTCGACCTGCTCGCCACCGTATCCCGCTGGAGCCGTAGCAACCTGTCGGAAATCTCCCTGGCGCTGGTCGGCTGTTTGCTGGTGCTGTTCGGCGCTGACATCAAGGGCTGGGTCGAAGCCCGCCTGGGCAGCATCGCCGGCGCGTTGCGCGTCCCCCTGATGGCGTTGGTGTGCATGATCGGCAGCGGCGCGGCGCTGATCTACGCCACGCCGTGGATCGTGCGGGGGCTGAGCCAGTTCAATAACTACAGCCTCGCGCCGGTGCTGGTGGTGGTGCTGGTGTTGATTGGCGTCGTCGCCGACCGCCGCTGACCGCAAACCCAACACAAAACAAATGTGGGAGGGGGCTTGCCCCCGATGGCAGGGTGTCAGACAACACATGTTTGGCTGACCCACCGCTATCGGGGGCAAGCCCCTCCCACATTTTTACTGCATTCCAAGCCAATGGCTTATCAGTCGACTTTCTCGAACTTCAAATCCCACACCCCATGCCCCAACTTCTCGCCACGGCGTTCGAACTTGGTGACTGGGCGCTCTGCCGGGCGCGGTACGCATTTGCCGTCTTCGGCCAGGTTGCGGTAGCCGGGGGCGACGTTCATCACGTCCAGCATGTATTCGGCATAGGGCTCCCAGTCGGTGGCCATGTGCAGGATGCCCCCCACTTTCAGCTTGCTGCGCACCAGTTCCGCGAAGGAAGCCTGGACGATGCGACGCTTGTGGTGACGGGCCTTGTGCCATGGGTCGGGGAAGAACAGCATCAGCCGGTCGAGACTGTTGTCGGCAATGCAGCGGTTGAGCACTTCAATCGCGTCGCAGTCGTAGACCCGCAGATTGGTCAGGCCCTGGGTCAGCACGCCGTTCAGCAGCGCGCCGACACCTGGGCGGTGCACTTCTACACCGATGAAATCCTGGTCCGGCGCGGCCGCCGCCATTTCCAGCAGGGAATGGCCCATGCCGAAGCCGATTTCCAGGGACCGCGGGGCCGAGCGACCGAACACCTGGTCGAAGTCCACCGGCGCATCGGCCAGGGGCAACACGAACAGCGACGTGCCTTGCGTCAGGCCTTTTTGCTGGCCTTCGGTCATGCGCCCGGCGCGCATCACGAAGCTCTTGATGCGGCGGTGCTTGGACTCGTCGCCTGCTTCCACGGGGTTCGGCGTTTCGTTTGATTCAGTCATCAATAGCTCTTACTTGATCAGGCCATCCAGCGGCGAAGAGGCGCTGGCATAGAGTTTTTTCGGCATGCGCCCGGCGAGGTAGGCCAGGCGGCCCGCGACGATTGCGTGTTGCATGGCTTCGGCCATCATGATCGGTTGCTGGGCATGGGCAATGGCCGAGTTCATCAGTACCGCGTCGCAGCCCAGCTCCATGGCGATGGTAGCGTCGGAGGCAGTGCCCACGCCCGCATCCACCAGCACCGGGATCCTGGCTTCTTCAAGGATGATCTGCAGGTTGTAAGGGTTGCAGATCCCCAGGCCGGAGCCGATCAGGCCAGCCAGTGGCATCACCGCGATGCAGCCGATTTCCGCCAGCTGGCGGGCGATGATCGGGTCATCGCTGGTGTAGACCATCACGTCAAAGCCTTCCTTGACCAGGGTTTCGGCGGCCTTGAGGGTTTC
Organism: Pseudomonas sp. R4-34-07; assembly: GCF_003852375.1. NCBI lineage: Bacteria > Pseudomonadati > Pseudomonadota > Gammaproteobacteria > Pseudomonadales > Pseudomonadaceae > Pseudomonas > Pseudomonas sp. R4-34-07. The sequence continues at coordinate 5,550,305 of NZ_CP027760.1, forward strand.
GATCACGTTGGGGAACAGGGTTTTCTGGTCGGCCAGCACTTCCAGCTTAACCAGGTTGTGGCCGTCGAGCAGCTCACGGGCCAGGCGGCAGGTGCGCACGGCTTCGATGGCGTCAAAGCAGCCAGCGGTGTTCGGCAGGAAGGTGTAGCGGTCCGGCGACAGCACTTCGAGCAGGTTCGGCTCGCCCTCGATCTGGCCGAGGTTGGTGCGACGTACGGCGAAGGTAACGATTTCGGCGCCCGAGGCTTCGATGGCCAGACGGGTTTCTTCCATGTCGCGGTACTTGCCGGTGCCGACCAGCAAACGGGACAGATAGGTACGACCGGCCAGGACGAAGGGCTTGTCGCTACGAACGATGCTCATGGGAAATCCTCGTAATGGGGTGAGGTTCTGCAGAATGCGTTACGGCCGGGGCGACTAGCCGCCGCCGATGGCGTGGACCACTTCGACCTGGTCACCTTCGCTGAGCGCGGTACCTGCGTGCTGGCTGCGCGGGACGATATCCAGGTTGAGTTCCACTGCGACACGGCGCCCGGTGAGGTCCAGGCGGGTCAGCAGGGCCGCGACGGTTTCACCGTCGGGCAGTTCAAGGGGTTCGCCGTTCAACTGAATGCGCATGCCACGGGCCGCCATCGTTTTTAGGGGCCGGCATTCTAACGCGATTGGGCGCTGAAGGTCAGCTTCAAGCGTCAAGCGGTCAGTTGCAGGCGCCAGGCGAGCAAGCCGAGGAAAAACCAGCCGAGCAGAAACGCCAGCCCGCCGAACGGCGTGATGATCCCGAGTTTGCTGATGCCGGTCAGGGTCAACAGATACAGGCTGCCGGAGAACAGCACGATGCCGACCACAAATGAAATGCCCGCCCAGGTGACCAGTCGGCCAGGAATATGCGCGGCCAGCAGCGCCACGCCAAACAACGCCAGGGTGTGCACCAGTTGATACGTCACGCCGGTGTGGAAGATCGCCAGGTAGTCGGCGCTCAGACGGTTCTTCAGGCCATGGGCGGCGAACGCGCCGAGGGCGACACCGGTAAAGCCAAAAAAGGCAGCCAGCATCAGAAAGCTACGCAGCATGAGGAACTCCAGTCAGACTCATCGGGCAGGGTCTGTATAATGGCCCGCTCAACGGGTTCGGCCAAGCCATCTCTATGCTGCGTGTCCTCATCAATCGCTTTCTCAACGTCGTGAAATGGTTCGCCATCGCCAGTGTGCTGCTGGTGCTGCTGTTTCGCGTCGTACCGCCGCCGTTCACTGCGCTGATGGTGGAGCGCAAGGTCGAATCCTGGATCGACGGCGAACCTATCGACCTGCAGCGCAGCTGGGTGGCGTGGGACGAGATTTCCGACGACCTCAAAGTGGCGGTGATGGCCGGTGAAGACCAGCGTTTCCCGCAGCACTGGGGCTTCGACTTTGGCGCGATTCAGGCGGCGATCGTGCATAACGAGCGCGGCGGCACGATTCGCGGCGCCAGCACCTTGAGCCAGCAGGTGTCGAAAAACCTGTTCCTGTGGACCGGCCGCAGTTATCTGCGCAAGGGCCTGGAAGCCTGGTTTACCGGGTTGATCGAAGTGCTGTGGCCCAAGCAGCGCATCCTTGAGGTGTACCTCAACAGCGTGGAGTGGGACGAGGGTGTGTTCGGTGCAGAAGCAGCGGCGCGGCATCATTTTGGAGTGAGCGCCAAAGGGCTGTCGCGTCAGCAGGCCAGCTACCTGGCGGCGGTGTTGCCGAACCCACGGGTGTGGAGTGCCAGCCATCCGACCGCCTATGTGGCGCGGCGCGCGGCGTGGATTCGCCAGCAGATGAGTCAGTTGGGTGGCGAGGGTTATCTGGTCGAGTTGAACAACTCCCGCAAGGCTCCCTGGTCCAACTGACACAATACAAAACAACTGTGGGAGGGGGCTTGCTCCCGATAGCGGTGGATCAGTCACTCATATGTCGACTGACACTCTGCTATCGGGAGCAAGCCCCCTCCCACATTTTGACCGCGTCGCTGATTAGGCGGCGATCGACAGCTTCAGCTTGTTCATCGCGCTTTTCTCAAGCTGACGAATCCGCTCGGCCGACACGTTGTACTTCTGCGCCAGGTCGTGCAGCGTGGCTTTTTCTTCCGCCAGCCAGCGCTGGTAGAGAATGTCACGGCTGCGGTCGTCCAGCACTTCCAGCGCTTCGTGCAGGTTGTGATTGGAGTTGTCGCTCCAGTCGGCGTCTTCCAGTTGACGCGCCGGGTCGTACCGGTGGTCTTCCAGGTAGTTGGCCGGCGATTGGAAGGCGCTGTCGTCGTCTGCTTCGGCAGCCGGATCGAAGGCCATATCATGGCCGGTCAGGCGACTTTCCATCTCGCGCACTTCACGGGGCTCCACGCCGAGGCTTTCGGCCACGCGGTGGACTTCCTCGTTGTTCAGCCACGCCAGGCGTTTCTTCTGGCTGCGCAGGTTGAAGAACAGCTTGCGCTGGGCCTTGGTGGTCGCGACTTTCACGATGCGCCAGTTGCGCAGGATGAACTCGTGGATTTCCGCCTTGATCCAGTGCACAGCAAAAGACACCAGGCGCACACCCATTTCCGGGTTGAAGCGCTTCACCGCCTTCATCAGGCCGACGTTGCCTTCCTGAATCAGGTCAGCCTGGGCCAGGCCGTAGCCGCTATAGCTACGGGCGATATGTACGACAAAACGCAGGTGGGCGAGCACCATCTGCCGAGCCGCCCCCAAATCCTGCTCATAGTAGAGACTCTCGGCCAGTTCACGCTCCTGCTCGGGCGTCAGCAAGGGAATGCTGTTTACCGTGTGCACATAGGCTTCCAGGTTCGCACCCGGGACCAAGGCATAAGCAGGTTGCAAAGAAGTGGTCATACGAAAAAACCTCCGACTCACATAACTCGTGCAGTTCAGCACTGCGAAAATTGACCGGGGAACCGTAGGACAAGTTCCCTAAACTGCTGACAAGGTCAATACAAACGAAACTACATTACCCTGACATTAACTACTTCGGTGCCAGCTCACGTAAGTGCCGTGCCACCGCAATCCACGCACCGATATACCCCAACAATACCGCGCCAAGCAAGAGGCTCAGACCATCGGCTACCGGCACCCCTGCCAGGGCAAAATCGCTGCCGTACAAGCCGGCAAGCCCGATAACCGCATCGTTCAGCCAGTCCAGGCCAAAAGCCAGCACGCCCCAGGACAAAATCCCGGCACCTAAGCCATAAAGCGCGCCCATGTACAGAAAAGGACGACGCACATAGCTGTCCGTGCCGCCGACCAGTTTAATCACTTCTATCTCGGTGCGGCGGTTTTCAATATGAAGACGAATGGTATTACCTATCACCAAAAGTAATGCAGACACCAACAGCACCGTCAAACCGAACACGAAGCGGTCGCCCAGCTTGAGGATCGCGGCCAGGCGCTCTACCCAGACTAGATCAAGTTGCGCTTGTTGCACCTTGGGCATCTCTGCGAGTTTTTGTCGCAGGGCTTCCAGGGCCGGCTTGTCCACTTCATTGGGCGTCACCAGCACCACACCCGGCAGCGGGTTCTGCGGCAGCTCTTTAAGCGCCTCGCCCAGGCCGGATTGTTGCTGGAACTCTTCCAGCGCCTGATCGCGGCTGATGTATTCGGCATCCGCCACCCCTGGCAGGTTCTTGATCTCGTCGCGCAGCCCTTCGCCGTCCTTGGCGCTGGCGTCGAGGTTCAGGTACAGGGAAATCTGCGCCGCGCGCTGCCAGGAACCGCCCAGGCGCTCCACATTATTAAGCAGCAATGACAAGCCCATTGGCAGGCTCAGGGCCACGGCCATCACCATGCAGGTGAAAAAGCTGCCGATCGGCTGCTTGCCCAAGCGACGCAAGCTGTCGAGCAGGCTGGCACGATGGCTTTCGATCCAGGCACGCAACAGGGTGCCGAAGTCCGGGCCGTCGTCATCGTCGTGTTTTTTCTTTTTCGGTTGCGGGTCGGCCGGTTTCGGCGCCACGCGTTCGGATACTTTAGGGCTGCGTGTTGCACTCATACGCCGGCCTCCCCGTCGCCGATCAAACGACCGCGTTGCAGGGTCAGCATGCGATGGCGCATGCGCGCAATCAGCGCCAGGTCGTGGCTGGCGATCAACACGCTGGTGCCCAGCCGGTTGATGTCTTCGAACACCCCCATGATCTCGGCCGCCAGGCGCGGATCGAGGTTACCGGTGGGTTCATCCGCCAGCAGCAAGGCCGGACGGTGGACGATGGCCCGCGCGATACCGACGCGCTGTTGCTGGCCGGTGGACAAATCGCCGGGGTAGAGGTCGGTCTTGTCCGACAAGGCCACGCGCTCCAGGGCTGAATCCACGCGCTTGACGATCTCGGCCTTGGACAGCCCGAGAATCTGCAGGGGCAAGGCAATGTTGTTGAACACCGTGCGGTCGAACAGCAACTGGTGGTTCTGGAATACCACGCCGATCTGACGGCGCAGGAACGGGATCTGCGCATTGCTGATGGTGGCCAGGTCCTGGCCCGCCAGCAGCAGCTTGCCGGTGGTCGGGCGCTCCATGGCCAGCAGCAGGCGCAATAAGGTGCTCTTACCGGCGCCGGAATGCCCGGTCACGAACAAAAACTCGCCCCGCCGTACTCGAAAGCTCAGCTCATGCAAGCCCACATGCCCGTTGGCGTAGCGTTTACCGACCTGTTCGAATCGAATCATGAACGCTCCCGCTCGGCAAACAGTGCCTGTACAAAGGGTTCGGCTTCAAAAGTGCGCAGGTCGTCGATGCCTTCACCGACGCCGATATAACGAATCGGCAACCCGAACTGCTTGGCCAGGGCGAAAATCACACCGCCCTTGGCCGTGCCGTCGAGCTTAGTCAATGCCAGGCCGGTCAGTTGCACCGTCTGGTTGAATTGTTTGGCCTGACTGATGGCGTTCTGCCCGGTACCGGCGTCCAGCACCAGCAGTACCTCATGCGGGGCGTCGGCGTCGAGCTTGCCGATCACGCGGCGGACTTTCTTCAGCTCTTCCATCAAATTGTCTTTGGTGTGCAGGCGGCCGGCGGTGTCGGCGATCAGCACATCGATGTTCCGGGCCTTGGCTGCCTGCACGGCATCGAAAATCACCGACGCGGAGTCGGCACCGGTGTGCTGGGCGATCACCGGGATCTTGTTGCGCTCGCCCCACACTTGCAGTTGCTCAACGGCAGCGGCACGGAAGGTGTCGCCGGCGGCGAGCATGACTTTCTTGCCTTCGGACTGCAGTTTTTTCGCCAACTTGCCAATGGTGGTGGTCTTGCCGGCGCCGTTGACGCCTACCACCAGGATCACGAACGGCTTCTTCGGGGTGATCACCAGCGGCGCTTCAACGGGTTTAAGCATGGCGGCCAGCTCGGCCTGCAAGGATTTGTATAACGCGTCGGCGTCAGTCAGCTGCTTGCGGGCGACCTTCTGGGTCAGGCTCTGGATGATCACGGCGGTGGCTTCGACGCCCACGTCTGCAGTGAGCAGGCGGGTTTCGATGTCTTCCAGCAGCTCGTCATCGATGGTCTTCTTGCCGAGGAACAGGCTGGCCATGCCCTCGCCGATACTGGCGCTGGTTTTGCTCAGACCTTGCTTGAGACGGGTGAAAAAGCCGGTTTTGCTGGTTTCAGCGGCGGGTTCTTCGATGACGGCAGGCGCGGGGGCCTCGACGGCGGGTGGCGTCTGCACGACTGTTGCTACGGGTTCAACCACCGTAGGAATAGGCGGCGCTACGTGCTCAACCTGCACATCTTCAACCAGCGCCACCGGCTCCTCAGCCACCGGCAGTTGCGGCCACGGCTTGTGCTCTGGCTCTGGCTCTGGCTCTGGCTCGACCGCAGGCTGCAGCACCGGCTCGGCCATCGGCAACACCGTCGGCGCCGGTGTTTCGGCAACCGGCTCGGCTTCTACTATAGGCTCAGGGATAGGTTCAGGTTGAACCTGTGGCTGTTCGACGACGGTTTCCTGCGGCTTTTTGCGCAGCCATCCGAACAGGCCTTTCTTCTCGCCAGCCGCAGCTGGGGTCTTCTTGTCGTCGTTGGAACCAAACATGGAGACGGCTATCTCAAGGTAGCGACGCGCCAGCAGGCGCTTCGGTAAATAAAATTCGATGCGTAACAGACTGTTTTTTAGCCAGCTCGTTCATGCGCAACATTTTGAAGGCCTAAATAGGGCCTCAACAAGACAGCCGCAGTGGCCGCCCCTAAGTCGGATCGGTATCCTAGCACCTCCTCGCCCGCCGACGCTAAGACCAAGCGGGCAGTCCAACAGGTTAAAAAACGAATGAATGCTCTAGCCCGCCGCGCCGCAGGCCTGCTGCTCAGCACAGTTTGTCTGCCCTTTTCAGCTTTGGCTGCCGACCCACAACCCACCCACGAATTCACCCTCGACAACGGCCTCAAGGTGGTCGTGCGCGAAGATCATCGCGCGCCGGTGGTGGTTTCCCAGGTCTGGTACAAGGTCGGCTCGAGCTACGAAACCCCGGGCCAGACCGGTTTGTCCCATGCCCTGGAACATATGATGTTCAAGGGCAGCGCCAAGGTCGGCCCCGGCGAAGCCTCGCTGATCCTGCGCGACCTGGGCGCTGAAGAAAACGCCTTCACCAGTGACGACTACACCGCTTATTACCAGGTGCTGGCCCGTGACCGCCTGGGCGTGGCCTTCGAACTGGAAGCCGACCGCATGGCCAGCCTGCGCCTGCCGGCCGATGAGTTCAGCCGCGAAATCGAGGTCATCAAGGAAGAGCGCCGCCTGCGCACCGACGACAACCCGATGTCCAAGGCCTATGAACGCTTCAAGGCCATGGCCTTCCCGGCCAGCGGCTATCACACGCCCACCATCGGCTGGATGGCTGACCTTGAGCGCATGAAGGTCGAGGAACTGCGCCACTGGTACCAGGCCTGGTACGTGCCGAACAACGCGACCCTGGTAGTGGTCGGCGACGTCACGCCGGACGAGGTGAAAAACCTGGCCCAGCGCTACTTCGGCCCGATCCCCAAGCGTGACGTCCCGCCAGCCAAGGTCCCGATGGAGCTGGCCGAGCCCGGCGAGCGCCTGCTGACCCTGCACGTGCAAACCCAGCTGCCCAGCGTGTTCCTCGGTTTCAACGTGCCGAGCCTGGCCACTGCCGAGGACAAGCGCTCGGTACAAGCCCTGCGCCTGATCTCGGCCCTGCTCGACGGCGGTTACAGCGCGCGTATCTCCGAGCAGTTGGAGCGGGGTGAAGAACTTGTCTCCGCCGCGTCCACCGATTATGACGCCTTCACTCGCGGCGACACGCTGTTCATGCTGACCGCCACGCCCAACCAGCAGAAGAAAAAGACCGTCGCCCAAGCCGAAGCCGGCCTGTGGCGCCTGCTGGAAGAGCTCAAAGCCAAGCCGCCAACCGTCGAAGAGCTGGAACGCATCCGCGCCCAGGTGATTGCGGGCGTGGTCTACCAGCGCGACTCCATCACCGCCCAGGCCACGGCGATCGGCTCGCTGGAGACCGTCGGCCTGTCCTGGAAGCTGATGGACACTGAGCTTGCCGACCTGCAAAGCGTCACCCCAGAAGATATCCAGAAGGCTGCACGCACCTATTTCACCCGCGAACGTCTGAGCGTCGCCCATGTTTTGCCTGAGGAGACCGCTCATGAGTGACCGCAAGAGCAACCGCCTGATTCTGCCCGGCCTGATCGCCGTCACCTTGATCGCGGCCGGTGCCGTGTACCTGTTGCGCCCGAGCGAGTCGGTCGCCAGCCAGGCACTGGACAAGGCCCAAACGGCCAACACACTGCAATCGCTGGCTGAACTGGACGGCAAGGCGCCGACCAACCGCAAGCTCGACGTGCAAACCTGGACCACCGCCGAAGGCGCCAAGGTGCTGTTCGTCGAAGCCCATGAACTGCCGATGTTCGACGTGCGCATCCTGTTCGCCGCCGGCAGCAGCCAGGACGGCAACGTGCCGGGCCTGGCCTTGATGACCAACGCCATGCTCAACGAAGGCGTGCCGGGCAAGGACGTCAGCCAGATCGCCAGCGGCTTTGAAGGCCTGGGGGCCGACTTTGGCAATGGCGCCTATCGCGATATGGCCCTGGTGTCCCTGCGCAGCTTGAGCGACAGCGACAAACGCGATGCCGCACTCGCGCTGTTCGATGACGTGATCGGCAAGCCGACCTTCCCGGCCGACTCACTGGCACGCATCAAGAATCAGATCCTGGCCGGCTTCGAATACCAGAAACAGAATCCCGCCAAGCTGGCGAGCATCGAGTTGTTCAAGCGCCTGTACGGCGACCATCCGTATGCCCACCCAAGCGAAGGCACGCCAGAAAGCGTGCCGGCGATTACCGTGCAACAGCTGCAGGCATTCCACGCCAAGGCTTATGCGGCAGGCAATGCAGTGATCGCGGTGGTGGGCGACCTGACCCGCGCCGAAGCCGAAGCCATGACCGCCAAGGTCTCTACCGCGTTGCCCAAGGGCCCGGCCCTGGCGAAGATTGCCCAGCCAACCGAGCCAAAGGCCGGCCTGAGCCGCATCGAGTTTCCCTCCAAGCAGACCCACCTGCTGTTTGCCCAGTTGGGCATCGATCGCGCCGACCCGGACTACGCTGCACTGTCCCTGGGCAACCAGATTCTGGGCGGCGGCGGTTTCGGCACACGGTTGATGAGCGAAGTGCGTGAAAAGCGCGGCCTTACCTACGGCGTGTACTCCGGCTTCTCGCCGATGCAGGTGCGCGGCCCGTTCATGATCAACCTGCAAACCCGCGCCGAAATGAGCGGCGGCACGCTGCGCCTGGTCGAAGACGTCGTGGCCGACTACCTCAAGACCGGCCCTACCCAGAAGGAGCTGGATGATGCCAAGCGTGAACTGGCCGGCAGCTTCCCGCTGTCCACCGCGAGCAACGCCGATATCGTCGGGCAGCTTGGCGCCATGGGTTTCTATAACCTGCCGCTGAGCTATCTGGAGGATTTCATGAAACAATCCCAGGCCCTGACCGTGGAGCAGGTCAAGGCTGCAATGAACAAACACTTGAGCGCCGACAAGATGGTCATCGTGACCGCCGGCCCGACGATTGCGCAAAAGCCACTACCGCCCCCCACTGATAAACCTGCCGAGCAACCGCTCGGGGTTCCGGAGCATTAATGGCCAGTTCATCTCGCCCGAAAAAACCTGTCCACAACGTACATAACGGTGTGGGCCAACTGCGCATCATTGGCGGTGAATGGGGCAGCCGCAAGCTGAGCTTCCCCGACGTCGTGGGCCTGCGCCCGACGCCAGATCGCGTGCGCGAAACCTTGTTCAACTGGCTTGCGCCCTACATCGGCGGCGCCAAGGTGCTCGACCCGTTTGCGGGCAGTGGCGCGCTGTTCCTGGAGGCGCTGTCCCGTGGCGCCTCCCAGGCCCAGGCGCTGGATGCGAGCAATGTGGCGGTGTCCAGCCTCAAGGAACACTTGGGCACGTTGCGCTGCACCAACGGCCAGGTTCAGACCGCCGACGCCTTGCGCTACCTGGAAACCCAGGCGGCCAGCGAATACGACGTGGTGTTCCTCGACCCACCGTTCAACCAGAACCTGCTGCCGACCGTGTGTGCATTGCTGGAAGAACGCCAATGGTTGGCGCCGGATGCGTGGGTCTACACTGAAAGCGAGACAGCGCCGTCGACGCTCGGCCTGCCGGGGAGCTGGCGCTTGCACCGCGAGCAGAAGTCCGGGCGGGTTTATTACGCGTTGTGGCACCGCACCCTGTAGGAGCGAGCTTGTCAGGCAGCGAGTATTTCATGACGGCATCTGTGGACCGCTTCACCCCCGCCTTCGGCCTCGGCAACCCCCATCTGCAAACGCTGTGGGGGCCGCTATGGCGTCCCACCACGCATATCGAGCGTCAGCGCGAACGCCTGTGGCTGGAGGACGGCGACTTTCTGGACCTCGACTGGCACGGCCCACATGACGTGCACGCGCCTCTGGTGCTGGTGCTGCACGGGCTGACCGGTTCGTCCAATTCGCCCTACGTGGCCGGCCTGCAAAAGGCGCTCGCGGCCCAAGGCTGGGCCAGCGCAGCCTTGAACTGGCGCGGTTGCTCAGGCGAGCCGAATTTGTTGGCCCGCAGCTACCATTCCGGTGCCAGCGAAGATCTGGCGGCAGCGATCGCCCATCTGCGTGCCAAGCGGCCGTTGGCGCCGTTATATGCGGTGGGTTATTCCTTGGGCGGCAACGTATTGCTCAAGCACCTGGGGGAAACCGGCGACGCCTCCGGGCTGCAAGGCGCGGCGGCGGTATCGGTGCCGTTTCGCCTGGATCAATGCGCGGATCGCATCGGGATTGGCTTTTCGCGGGTGTATCAGAAGCACTTTATGCGCGAGATGCTGGCTTATATCCGCGTCAAGCAACGCCAGTTTTTGCAGGACGGCCGACAAGACGGGCTCAACACCCTGGAGGCGTTGGGTCCGTTGGAGAAAATGCGCACGTTCTGGGATTTCGATGGCCGGGTCACCGCGCCGCTGCACGGTTTCCTCAGCGCCGAGGACTACTACCGCCGCGCCTCGAGTCGCTACTACCTGGGCGCTATCCGCACGCCGACGTTGATTATCCAGGCGGCTGATGACCCGTTCGTGTTTGCCCACAGTTTGCCCGAGGCCAGTGAGCTATCAGACTGTACCGAGTTCGAGCTGACGGCCAAGGGCGGGCATGTGGGGTTTGTAGAGGGTTCGCTGAAACGCCCCGGCTACTACCTGGAACGCCGCATCCCCCAATGGCTACTGGCACAACACGGATAAAAATGTGGGAGGGAGCAAGCCCCCTCCCACATTTTGATTGGGTTCGCAGGCCGATTGCTCAATCGCCTGTGGCCACTTCCCGCTTGGGATCCGTAATCCACTCACTCCAAGATCCCGCATACAACTTGCCCAACGGATACCCCGCCAAGCCCAACGCAAACAGGTTATGACACGCTGTCACACCCGAACCGCAATACGCCACCAGCTCATCCGGCGACCGGCCCTGCAACTGCGCAGCAAAACGCTGTTTGAGCTGCCCAGCCGGCAAAAAGCGCCCATCACTGCCCAGGTTTTCATTGAAGGCCGCGCATTGAGCGCCTGGAATATGCCCGGCGATCGGGTCGATTGGCTCCACATCGCCACGAAAACGCGCCTGGGCGCGAGCATCGATCAACGTCATGTCCGGTTCGCCCAGGCGTTTCTGTAACTGCTCGGCATCGAGCACCAATCGATTATCCGGCGTACCGGCAAACGTGCCTGGTTCAATCACCGGCGCATCCAGGCTCAATGGGAAGCCCGCCGCGTGCCACGCCTTGAGGCCGCCATCCAGGATAAACACACCCTCGCGCTTGCCGAGCCAGGCCAGCAACCACCATGCCCGAGCCGCAAAGGCCCCTGGGCCGTCGTCATACAGCACCACGTCGGTATCAGCGCTGATGCCCCACGCCTGCAATTGCTGAATGAAGGCGTGCGCCGCGGGCAGCGGGTGACGGCCGGTCACGCCCTTGATCACCGGGCCGCTGAGATGGCGCTCCAGGTCGGCATATTGCGCCCCTTCGATATGCCCTTCGGCATAGCTGCACAGGCCGTAATCGGGGTCTTCCAGGGCGAAACGGCAATCGAGGATCACCAGCCCGGCCGACGTTTGGCGCTCGGCTAATGCCTGGGGGCTGATCAGTTGGGCAAGCGGCATGACTGACTCCTGTGCATACAAAGGGGAAAGGTCTTACTTCACTTCTTCCAATGCCTGGTTCAATGGCACGTAAAACTCTTTGAACAACCCATCCACCGCCGTTTTTGCCTGAGGCGTGACAAACCCTGCCTCCAGCACCAGCACCTGATAGACCCCACGTTTTATCGCTTCGGCGCTCAAATGGGTGGAATTTTCATTGGTGGTGCACAGGAAACGCACCCACGAGGTGAGGATGATCCAGGCATTGAGGGTCAGGGCCTCGGTTTGCACCGGGTCCATCGTGAGGATGCCGGCGTCGACAAAGCCCTGGTAGATTGCCCCGCCCTGGATCAGGCAGCGCTGGGAGAACCGCCGATAGCCCGTGGCCAGCTCGGGGTCGCTTTCCAATAAATGTTCGAGGTCGCGGTGCAGGAAGCGGTAGCGCCACATGCCGGCCAGTACCGCCTGCAGGTAAAAGCGTTTGTCTTCCACCACCATCGCCCGCCCCTGGGGCGGGCGTAGGAAACTGTCCACCAACGCTTCGTATTCACGGAACAGCACGGCGATAATCGCCTGCTTATTGGGGAAGTGGTAGTACAGGTTGCCCGGGGAAATCTCCATATGGGCAGCGATATGGTTGGTGCTGACACTGCGCTCGCCCTGCTGGTTAAAAAGCTCCAGGCTGGTTTGCACAATTCGCTCGCTGGTCTTTACTCGTGGTGCCATAGGGCTCAGCTTCCAAACACGGGATTGGGCATCTTACGGCCTATCCGGATCAGGATAAATCTGGTTGTTACTGCAATGTTATTTGACAATTTAGAGTAATGACTCTAAAAATCCAGGCAGACCTATAACAACCGGGACCGCGCCATGTCTGCCAACGTTGCCTACCTGCAGCAATCCCAGGCGCTGGATCAACTCCAGATCCTGTTCGACGCCCAACGTCGCGCCTATGCCGCCAACCCGATGCCGCCGGCCGCGCAACGCCAGCAATGGCTCAAGGCTCTGCGCGATGTGCTCAGCGATGAACGCCAGGCGCTGATCAATGCGATCAGCCAGGACTTCAGCCATCGCAGCGCGGACGAAACCCTGTTCGCCGAACTGATGCCCAGCCTGCACGGCATTCACTACGCGACTAAACACCTCAAAGGCTGGATGAAACCTTCTCGGCGCGCTGTAGGCATTGCCTTTCAGCCCGCGTCGGCCAAAGTCATTTACCAACCGCTGGGGGTGGTGGGCGTCATCGTGCCATGGAACTACCCGCTGTACCTGGCTATCGGTCCGCTGGTCGGAGCCTTGGCCGCCGGCAACCGGGTAATGCTCAAGCTCAGCGAATCCACGCCGGCCACCGGCGAACTGCTCAAGGCATTGCTGGCAAAAATCTTCCCCGAGGACCTGGTGTGCGTGGTGCTCGGCGAAGCTGACGTCGGCGTGGCGTTTTCCAGGTTGCGTTTCGATCATTTGCTGTTCACCGGCGCCACCAGCATCGGCAGGCATGTGATGCGGGCCGCCGCCGAACACCTCACCCCGGTCACCCTGGAGTTGGGCGGCAAATCGCCGGCCATTGTTTCCGCCGATGTGCCGCTCAAGGACGCCGCCGAACGTATCGCCTTCGGCAAGGCCTTGAACGCCGGCCAAACCTGCGTGGCGCCCGACTATGTGCTGGTGCCGGAGGAACGTGTGGACGGTTTTGTCGAGGCTTACGCCAACGCGATTCGCGGGTTTTATCCGACCCTGGCCGACAACCCGGACTACACCGCCATCATCAACGAGCGGCAACTGGCCAGGCTCAATGCCTACGCCAAGGACGCCACCGACAAGGGCGCCACCCTGATTCCGCTTTACGACCAGGGCCAGGCACGCCGTATGGCCCATAGCCTGCTGCTGAATGTGAGCGACGACATGACGGTCATGCAGGACGAGATCTTTGGTCCGCTATTACCGATCGTGCCCTATCGCGGCATCGACCAGGCCTTTGCCTACATCAACCAACGCCCTCGCCCGCTGGCCCTGTATTACTTCGGCTACAACAAACGCGAACAGGACCGTGTGCTCCACGAGACCCACTCCGGTGGCGTGTGCCTGAACGACACCCTGCTGCACGTGGCCCAGGACGACATGCCATTCGGCGGCATCGGCCCCTCTGGCATGGGCCACTACCACGGCCACGAAGGTTTCCTGACGTTCAGCAAGGCCAAGGGCGTGCTGGTCAAACAGCGTTTGAACGCGGCGAAGCTGATCTACCCGCCCTACGGGAAAACCATTCAGAAGTTGATCCAGAAGCTGTTTATTCGCTGATAACCTCACCTGCGGGACAATAAAAACAATGAACCCCAGCCTGACTGAAACACCTGCGCTGTCGCGGCGCGGCGTCTTGAAAATCGGCCTGTGCGCCAGCGCATTCCTGGCCACCGCCGGGCTGGGGGCGAGCCTCAGCGGCTGCTCAAGCAGCACGCCGGCCAGCGGCTTTGCGCTGTTGCGGACCAGTGACCTGCCATTTTTGCGCGCGGTCATCCCGGTACTGCTGGAAGGCGCAGCCAGCGCCCAGGCCATCAGCGCCGGGATTGAAGACACCCTGAAAAAGCTCGACTACAGCCTGCAGCACCTGTCACCCGAGATGTTCAAGCTCACCCAGCAGCTGTTCGACGTGCTCGGCATGGGCATTACCCGAGGCCCGCTGACGGGTATCTGGGGCAGTTGGGAAAACGCCAGCGCGGAGCAGATCCGCAACTTCCTGCAGCGTTGGGAAAACAGCTACCTGAACCTGCTGCGCATGGGCCAGGGCTCGCTGCTCAAGCTGGTGACCATGGCCTGGTACTTCCGGCCCGAGTCCTGGGCCCATTGCGGCTATCCCGGCCCGCCGAAAATCTGATTTGCATCCCCGACAATAAAAACCAGAGACGAACCTGATGCCCGTACCCGATCTATTCCGCGACGGCATGGCCCGCGGCTGGAAAACCCACAACGGCGCCGCCCTCGACAGCGACCTGACCCTGGAAGCCGACGTAGCCATCATCGGCAGCGGCGCCGGTGGCGGCACCACCGCTGAAATCCTCAGCGCCGCTGGCTACAAGGTGCTGTTGATCGAAGAAGGCCCACTCAAGACCAGCAGCGATTTCAAGCTGCTGGAAGACGAAGCCTATGCCAGCCTGTACCAGGAAGGGATCGGCCGCATGAGCAAGGACGGTGCGATTACCATCCTGCAGGGCCGGGCGGTGGGCGGCACCACGCTGATCAACTGGACCTCCAGCTTCCGCACACCGGATGCCACCCTCGCCCATTGGGCCAGCGACTACGCGGTGAAGGGCCATAGCAGCGCCGAGATGGCGCCGTGGTTCGAGACCATGGAGCAGCGCCTGGGCATCGCGCCATGGGCCCTGCCGCCCAATGCCAACAACGACGTGATCCGCAAAGGCTGCGAAAAGCTCGGCTACAGCTGGCACGTGATCCCGCGCAATGTGCGCGGTTGCTTCAACCTGGGTTATTGCGGCATGGGCTGCCCGGTCAATGCCAAGCAATCGATGCTGGTGACCACCATCCCCGCCACGCTGGAGAAAGGCGGCGAGCTGCTCTACCTGGCTCGCGCCGAGCGCCTCAAATACAGCGGCGACATGATCAGCAGCCTGGAATGCGTGGCCATGGATAAGCGCTGCGTGGCGCCTACCGGCCGCAAGATCACCGTGAAGGCCAAACACTACGTACTCGCGGGCGGCGGCATCAACAGCCCGGCATTGCTGATGCGCTCGGGCGCGCCCGACCCGCATTCACGCCTGGGCAAACGCACCTTCCTGCACCTGGTGAATTTCTCCGCCGGGTTGTTCGACGAGGTGATCAACCCGTTCTACGGTGCGCCGCAGTCGATCTATTCCGACCACTTCCAGTGGCAGGACGGCACCACCGGTAAAATGTCCTACAAACTAGAAGCTCCGCCCCTGCATCCAGGACTGGCTACCACCCTGTTCGGCGGCTACGGCGCGCAGAACGCCCTGGACATGAGCCAATTGCCCCACACCCACGCCATGCTCGCGCTATTGCGAGACGGCTTTCACCCCGACAGCCCTGGCGGCGCAGTGGAATTACGCGGTGACGGTACGCCGGTGCTCGACTATCAGGTCTCGCCCTATGCCTGGGACGGCCTGCGCCGGGCCTTCCACAGCATGGCCGAGATTCAGTTCGCGGCGGGCGCCAAATCGGTCAAGCCCCTGCATCACGACGCCCGGTACGTGAATAACCTGGCAGATGCACGTAGTTTGATCGACGGTTTGAGCCTCGAACTGCATCGCACCACCCTGGGCAGCGCCCATGTGATGGGCGGTTGCGCCATGGGCGAAGACCCGACAAACGCAGTGGCCGATAGCCTCGGTCGCCATCACCAACTGCGCAACCTGTCGATTCACGACGGCTCTCTGTTCCCCACCAGCATTGGGGCAAATCCCCAATTGTCGGTGTATGGATTGACTGCCCAACTGGCGTCGGCTTTGTCCGAACGTCTGAAAACAGCGTGAAAAATCGCAGGATTCACGGCATCTATCTACATAAGTCGACTTGGCCGACCGGGATGGCTGCGATACCATCCGGTTCCCCAACGGACTCCGCCAGGACGACGCGATGAACCGAGTGTTGTACCCAGGTACCTTCGACCCGATTACCAAAGGCCATGGCGATCTGGTCGAACGCGCCTCTCGCCTGTTCGACCATGTGATCATCGCGGTTGCCGCCAGCCCCAAGAAAAACCCGCTGTTCCCGTTGGAACAACGCGTGGAGCTGGCCCGTGAGGTCACCAAGCACCTGCCTAACGTAGAAGTGGTGGGCTTTGCGACGCTGCTGGCGCATTTTGCCAAGGAGCAGAATGCCAATGTGTTCCTGCGTGGCCTGCGCGCGGTGTCGGATTTCGAATATGAATTCCAGCTGGCCAACATGAACCGCCAACTGGCGCCGGACGTGGAAAGCCTGTTTCTGACGCCGTCGGAACGTTACTCGTTCATTTCCTCGACGTTGGTGCGCGAAATCGCTGCTTTGGGCGGAGATATCACTAAGTTCGTGCATCCGGCCGTTGCGGATGCGCTGACGCTACGCTTCAAGAAGTAAGACCGCTCAACCGGCGCCCGCTCGCGCTGCGGGCGCCAATGCGGCACAATTGCGCGCATTAGTTTTCAGATGCCTTGGCTGACGGCCCTGGCAGGAGTTTTCATGTCCCTGATCATCACCGACGATTGCATCAATTGCGACGTCTGCGAACCCGAGTGCCCGAACGCTGCAATTTCCCAGGGCGAAGAGATCTACGTGATCGACCCCAACCTGTGCACCCAGTGCGTCGGCCACTACGACGAGCCCCAGTGCCAGCAGGTGTGCCCGGTGGATTGCATTCCATTGGATGAAGCCCATCCGGAGACGGAAGAGCAGTTGATGGAGAAGTACCGGAAGATTACCGGTAAGGCTTGAGGCTATTCAGCGCCTGTAAGGGCCTCATCGGGGGCAAGCCCCCTCCCACATGTGAACGCATTTCAAATGTGTGAGGGGGCTTGCTCCCGATGGCGGCATCAGCCATCACACAGCAATCAGCTCTGGCACTTGGGACAAAACACACTCGCCCGCTGCCCCAGCACCACATTGCGCAACTCGGTCCCGCAGACCTTGCACGCCGCGCCGCCCCGGCCATACACGAACAATTCCTGCTGGAAATACCCCGGCTGCCCATCGCCACCGATAAAGTCGCGCAACGTGGTACCGCCGCGCTCGATGGCAGCCGCCAGCACGCGCTTGATCTCGATCGCCAGCTTCAGATAACGCCCCCGCGATATACCGCCCGCCGCGCGACGCGGATCGATTCCCGCCGCAAACAGCGCTTCCGTCGCATAGATATTGCCCACGCCCACCACCACCGCGTTATCCATGATGAACGGCTTGACCGCCATCGACCGCCCACGGGACAGCTGGAACAAGCGCTCGCCATCAAACAGCGCGGTCAACGGCTCCGGCCCCAGGCGGATCAGCAGCGCGTGGTTGTGCGGGTCCTGGCTCCAGAGCATCGCGCCAAAGCGCCGGGGGTCGGTGTAGCGCAGGGCCAGGCCGGATTCCAGCTCGATATCCACATGTTCATGCTTGGCCGCAGGCATGCCGACTTCAACCAGGCGCAGGTTGCCCGACATGCCCAGGTGGCTGATCAAGGTGCCCACTTCGGCATTGATCAACAGGTACTTGGCGCGCCGCTCCACCAGCACGATGCGCTGCCCGGACAGGCGCACATCGAGGTCGTCGGGAATCGGCCAGCGCAGGCGGCGCTCACGCACCACCACCCGGCTGACGCGCTGGCCCTCCAGGTGAGGGGCAATCCCGCGCCGGGTGGTTTCGACTTCTGGTAACTCAGGCATGTGTACCTCGGGAAGAAAGGCTCAGTGCGCGCCCAGCTCGCGGATCGACAACTTCAGGCTTTCGAAGTCGTAGTCCGACAGGCCCACGTAATCCAGTACCAGATGGCCGATCGCCTCCCATTCACGGTCGACGGTCTGGTTGCCCAGCACGCGATAGGACGAACAAATGTGCTCGGCCATTTTCAGGATCGCCAGCAGATTTTTGAGGGCCGGGTTACGCGACGATTCATCGCTGAAAATCGCCAGGGCGTTGTGGTGATTGGCGATGGCGTCGGTCACATGCTCCGGCAGGCGCCAGGATTTGGCGGTGTAGTATCCCACCACGGCATGGTTGGTGTTGAACGCGTTGTTCTCGGTGTCGACCACGCGGCAATCCGGGCCGGCATTGGCGTAGCCCTGCTCCAATACCGTCATGTAGTTGGGGAACCGCTTGAGCATCAGCGGTACGCCGCAATCGTGGAACAGGCCCAGGGCATAGGCTTCGTCGACCGCTTGAGCGCCGGTGCGCTTGGCCAGGGTCAGGCAGGTCATGGCCACGTCCTGGGCCGTGTCCCAGAAGCGGTTGAGCGTGACGATGGTGTCATCGCTCATCTCGCCTTTGATCGACAACGCATTGATCAGGTTGATCACCGAGCGGCTGCCCAGCAGGTTCACCGCGCGCTGGATCGAAGCGATCTTGTTGCTCAGGCCGTAATACGGCGAGTTGACGATTTTCAGCAACGCACCGGACAGGCCCGGGTCCTGGGCGATCAAACGGGCGATCACTTCCAGGTCCGGGTCGGGCATGTACTGTTCCATCTGCAAATCCACCATGATTTGCGGCTGGGGCGGCACGCTGATGCCTTGCAGCACCTGCTGAATCTGTTCGGCGGAAAGCTCTTGGGACATAAGTACACACTCTGGGCTAGGCGGGGATTCTAACCCTTATGCAGACGTGGCCGACACCCAAATGCCCGATTGAAACCGGACTTAATGTGGGAGGGGGCTTGCTCCCGATAGCAGTGGATCAGTCAGCTCATCTGTTTCTGACATACCGCTATCGGGAGCAAGCCCCCTCCCACATGTCCGGCGGCGCCGCCAAGTCATACACAACACGGTATACTCCCGCTCTTTTTTCCGGAGCGACGTCATGTCCCTGCCAAGCCTGCGTCTCAAAGCCAACGCCGATCGTCGTTTGCGCAACGGCCACCTGTGGGTCTACAGCAACGAAATCGACGTGGCCGCCACCCCACTCCACGGCTTCCAGGCAGGTGACCAGGCTATCCTGGAAGCAGCCGGCGGCAAGACCCTCGGCATCGTGGCCATGAGCCCGAACAACCTGATCTGCGCCCGCCTGCTGTCGCGCGACATCAAGTTGCCGCTGGACAAGTCGCTGCTGGTGCACCGCATCAACGTCGCGCTGTCGCTGCGTGATCGCCTGTTCGACAAGCCGTTCTATCGCCTGGTCTACGGTGATTCCGACCTGCTGCCAGGTTTGGTAGTCGACCGTTTCGGCGACATCCTCGTCGTGCAGATTGCCTCGGCGACCATGGAAGCCC
Source organism: Pseudomonas sp. R4-34-07 (assembly GCF_003852375.1). Taxonomy (NCBI): domain Bacteria; kingdom Pseudomonadati; phylum Pseudomonadota; class Gammaproteobacteria; order Pseudomonadales; family Pseudomonadaceae; genus Pseudomonas; species Pseudomonas sp. R4-34-07. The sequence continues at coordinate 5,569,830 of NZ_CP027760.1, forward strand.
ATAAAGAAGACGTGATCGCCGCCCTGACCCAAGTGCTCAAGCCGAGCGGCATCCTGTTCAAGAACGACTCCGCCGCGCGCGACGCCGAAGGCCTCAACCGCTACGTCGAAACCGTGTTCGGCCTGGTGCCGGAGTGGGTAGCGCTGGAAGAAAACGGCGTGAAATTCGAAGCCCCGGTGATCCAGGGCCAGAAAACCGGCTGGTTCTACGACCACCGCATGAACCGCGCACGCCTGGCGCCGTATGCCAAGGGCAAGCGCGTACTCGACCTGTACAGCTACATCGGCGGTTGGGGCGTGCAAGCCGCGGCTTTCGGCGCCAGTGAAGTGTTCTGCGTCGACGCCTCCGCTTTCGCCCTCGATGGCGTCGAGCGCAATGCCGCGCTGAACGGCGTCGCCGAGAAAATGACCTGCATCGAAGGCGACGTGTTCGAAGCGCTCAAGGAACTCAAAGCCAGCGAAGAACGCTTCGACGTGATTGTCGCCGACCCACCCGCCTTCATCAAACGCAAGAAAGACATGAAAAACGGCGAAGGCGCCTACCGCCGCCTGAACGAGCAAGCCATGCGCCTGCTCAGCAAGGACGGCATCCTGGTCAGCGCCTCGTGCTCCATGCACCTGCCCGAAGACGACCTGCAAAACATCCTGCTGACCAGCGCCCGCCACCTGGACCGCAATATCCAGATGCTCGAACGCGGCGGCCAGGGCCCGGACCACCCGGTGCACCCGGCAATTGTCGAGACGCGCTATATCAAGAGCATTACCTGCCGGTTGTTGCCGAACAGCTAAGACCGGAACCTCCCCTGTAGGAGCGAGGGCTAGCAGCCTCGCTCCTACAGGAAAGGCGTACACCACTATGGGACGCCGCCCACAGTAGATTTGATTGAATTCCACTTTTCGCAGACTAGTATCGTTTTCTGGTTTTACTCCGGAAAATAAAAACAATGTCTGGACCCACCCTCTCCCGCTCTATCCTCATCACCTGCATTTCCCTGATCAGCTTCTTCCCGATCAATATCCTGCTGCCCTCTTTCCCCGCACTGGCAACCCGGTTCGACACGCCCAGCGCAGACATCGCGCTGTCGATCAGTCTGTTCACGCTGGTGTTTTCGATCTCGCAACTGGTCGCCGGCCCGCTGTCGGATAAATGGGGGCGCAAGGAAGTGCTGCTCGTCTGCATCACGCTGTCGATCTTCGGGGCAATAGGCTGCGCAATGGCCTCGGATTACCTGACGTTCCTGCTGTTTCGCACGGTGCAGGCCATGGGCTGCGGCTTCTTCGTACTGGGTCACGCGCTGGTGGAGGACCTGTTCGACGAACAGGACCGCGCCCGGGTACGCCTCTATTACATGACCCTGAGCGGCTCGTTTGTTGCCCTGTCGCCACTGATCGGCTCCTGGCTGCAAACCACCTTCGACTGGCAAGGGAGCTTTTATGGGTTTGCGCTCATGGCCTTGGGCATGTTGATCCATGCGTTTTGCGTCCTGCCTTCCAAGGCTGCCGGCCAGCATCGCGCGACCATCTCGATCCTAGGCACGCTCAAAGCCGTCGCCACCAATCGCGACTTCCTGCGCTATTGGTGGATCGCCGCCCTGGTGTTTGCCTGCTACTTCGCCTTGATCAGCGTGACACCGCTGATTTTCATGGACGCGCTAAAGCTGTCCGAATATCAATATGCGCTGGTGCTGATGGTGTACGGCGTGGCCTACCTGCTCGGCGGCGTTGCTGCCTCGTACCTGCAAAAACGTATGGCGCTGTCCCGGCAAATCAATATCGGCCTCGGATTACTGCTCGTCGCGGGTATTCTGCTGACGCTGATCGTCATCTTTGAAGCCATTACCACGGCAACCCTGCTCATCCCGATGCTGATCAGCGCACTGGCAGTCACCCTGGTTCGCCCCGCTGCCATTTCGGCGGCGATGTTGTTGTTTTCCAGCAGCGCGGGGACCGCGGCGTCGGCGGGTAATAGCATTATGTTCCTCACCGCCGCCATCAGCAGCGCAGCACTTGCGCAAACCGGCAGTCATTTGCTGATCACGATTGCCTTGAGCTTTATCATTTTCAGTCTGTGGGGTTGGCTGACCAATGCGCAGATCAGGCACTGACGCTTTCCCCTGTAGGAGCGAGCTTGCTCGCGAAAAACTCATACACGACGCGGGCTACCTGATAGCGCTGCGTTATCGTTGACGTTCTTCGCGAGCAAGCTCGCTCCTACAAGTGAAGGTGCGTCATATCCAGATGGCATCCCATAGCGGGTATTGACCAATGTGCTCGACCAAACCAGCACGCAAAGGATTCGCGACGATATAGCGGGCCATTGCTTTCAAGTCCTCCTCGCGACGCAGTGCCCGATCGAAATAGCCTTTTTGCCAAAGCGTCCCGTAAGAGCACCTCGCACTGTTGATCGCGCGGGCACTTCGCGACTTGGTGATTCGCATCAGTCTTGGCAAGTCGCCATTGTGCAGTTCGACCAACCAATGAAAATGGTCAGGCATCACGACCCAGGCCAGCGAGGTCGCCTCACCGTCTTCCTGAGCTTTCCTGAATTCGCTGACGAGCAGGCGACCCGTGCGCCAGTCCTGAAAAATTGATTGTCGTTGGTAGGTAACAGCCGTGATCAGGTACACGCGGCCCGATTCTGAATAGCGCCCATTGCGCAGCCGATGAGCATTTTGCTGGGTGGACATTCCTTCGTCCTCTTCTGTGATTGGAAGAGAAACGGTAGAGGGCGCAGTGTTTACTGGCCTTTAAACAGTAGTTCTGAATATTTCTCGCGCCTGTAGGAGCGAGCTTGCTCGCGAAAAACCAACAGGCGACACGGACTACCTGATAGCGCTGCGTTATCGTTTACGTTTTTCGCGAGCAAGCTCGCTCCTACAGGAAGACGGTGTAGAATCGGGCCTATTCATCGCCAGTCATCCCCCGGCGGGTTTATGAGCTCAAGGCCAATGCGCACGGCGATCCCGTCACGTTTGCGGCAACTTCCGGACACCAGTGCCATTTTTCGGGTGTTCCAGACGTCAATAGAAGCTCACTTCCCTTAAGTACCTGATTAGCCGCCCGGAGTGCTCCATGCCAGATTACCGCTCGAAAACATCCACCCACGGCCGCAACATGGCCGGCGCCCGCGCATTGTGGCGTGCCACGGGGATGAAAGATGACGACTTCAAGAAGCCGATCATCGCGATTGCCAACTCGTTCACCCAGTTCGTACCCGGCCATGTCCACCTCAAGGACCTGGGCCAACTGGTCGCCCGCGAGATCGAACGCGCCGGCGGCGTGGCAAAGGAATTCAACACCATCGCCGTGGACGACGGCATCGCCATGGGCCATGACGGCATGCTGTACTCGCTGCCGAGCCGCGAGATCATCGCCGATTCCGTGGAGTACATGGTCAACGCCCACTGCGCCGACGCCATCGTGTGCATCTCCAACTGCGACAAGATCACCCCCGGCATGCTGATGGCCGCCCTGCGCCTGAACATCCCGGTGATCTTCGTCTCCGGTGGCCCGATGGAAGCCGGCAAGACCAAGCTTGCCTCCCACGGCCTCGACCTGGTCGACGCCATGGTCATCGCCGCCGATTCCAGCGCTTCTGACGAGAAGGTCGCGGAATACGAGCGCAGCGCCTGCCCGACCTGCGGTTCATGCTCCGGCATGTTCACCGCCAATTCGATGAACTGCCTGGTGGAAGCCCTGGGCCTGGCCTTGCCGGGCAACGGCTCGACGCTGGCCACCCACAGCGACCGTGAGCAACTGTTCCTGCAGGCTGGCCGCACCATCGTCGAGCTGTGCAAGCGCTACTACACCGAGAACGATGAGTCGGTATTGCCGCGCAATATCGCCAACTTCAAGGCGTTCGAAAACGCCATGACCCTGGACATCGCCATGGGCGGTTCCACCAACACCATCCTGCACTTGCTGGCTGCCGCCCAGGAAGCCGAGATCGATTTCGACCTGCGCGACATCGACCGTCTGTCCCGTCACGTGCCGCAACTGTGCAAGGTCGCGCCGAACATCCAGAAATACCACATGGAAGATGTGCACCGCGCCGGCGGGATCTTCTCGATCCTGGGCTCCCTGGCCCGTGGCGGCCTGCTGCACACTGACCTGCCGACCGTGCACAGCACGTCCCTCGCCGAAGGCATCGCCAAGTGGGACATCACCCAGACTGACGACGAAGCTGTGCACACCTTCTTCAAGGCAGGCCCTGCAGGCATTCCGACCCAGACCGCGTTCAGCCAGTCGACCCGCTGGGACACCCTGGACGACGACCGTGAAAACGGCTGCATCCGCAGTGTCGAGCACGCCTATTCCCAGGAAGGCGGCCTGGCCGTGCTGTACGGCAACATCGCCCTCGACGGTTGCGTGGTGAAGACTGCCGGTGTGGACGAGTCCATCCACGTGTTCGAAGGCCGCGCCAAGATCTACGAAAGCCAGGACAGCTCGGTGCGCGGCATCCTGGCTGACGAAGTCAAAGAAGGCGACATCGTGATCATCCGCTACGAAGGCCCTAAAGGCGGCCCGGGTATGCAGGAAATGCTCTATCCAACCTCGTACCTCAAGTCCAAAGGCCTGGGCAAAGCCTGCGCCCTGCTCACCGACGGCCGCTTCTCCGGCGGCACCTCGGGCTTGTCTATCGGCCACGCTTCGCCGGAAGCCGCTGCCGGCGGCGCGATCGGCCTGGTGCAGGATGGTGACAAGGTGCTGATCGACATCCCGAACCGCTCGATCAACCTGTTGATCAGCGATGAAGAACTGGCCGCACGCCGGGTCGAGCAGGACAAGAAAGGCTGGAAGCCGGTGGAGAAGCGTCCGCGCAAAGTCACTACCGCGTTGAAGGCTTACGCCCTGTTGGCGACCAGTGCCGACAAAGGTGCCGTGCGTAACAAGGCGATGCTCGACGGGCTGTAAGCCTCGCCCATAAAAGTGCCCCGCACTTGGCGGGGCATTTTTTTGCCTGGAGATAAACCCCAAGACCGATGAAGATCAAATGTGGGAGGGGGCTTGCTCCCGATAGCAGAGTGTCAGGCAATATATGAGCTGCCTGACCCACCGCTATCGGGAGCAAGCCCCCTCCCACATTTACCGATGTACACCCGTGATTACTGAATATCCTCCGGCTTGACGATCACCCAATTCTTGTCCGCCGTCACCGGCAACCCTTCCTTGGCCTGCGCCGCCGCATGCTTGGCCATCATGCCGTTGAGCTGGGTCATGTATTTGTCCTTGCGGTTGATCCACAAGTGAATGCCACCCTTGGCCACGTCCACATCGTGGAACAGCATGTAACCGTCGCTGGTCGGGGTGTCGCCGCCGACAAGCACCGGTTTTTTCCACTCGTCGATGTACGTGAGGATCGCCGCGTGTTTGCCGGCCATCCAGGTCGCCGGGGTCCACAGGTACGGCGTGAGTTCCAGCCCGAGGTTGGCCTTCTCGTCGTATTTGCCGGCGGCGATCTGTTTGCGCGCGGTGGTCAGTTCGCCCGTGCTGCGGTCTTTGAGCAGGGTGGTCACGCCGATGACGTTTTCGGGCTTGACGTTGTAGCCGTACTTCGGATCGGCGGCGACCATGCGCACCAGTTCTTCCGAGGCGGCAGTCATCACATACACGTCGATGCCGTTTTCCATCAGCTTGTTGTACAGCTCGGCCTGGCCGGTGAAGACTTTCGGTGGCTGCACTTCGGATTTCTTCACCGCGTCGCCTTCAAAATAGGTGACGGGCACAGGCTTGCCGGAGGCCATCAACTCGTCGACCTGGACCTTGAGTTCCTTGAGGGTGAAGCCGGAAAACACTTGGGCCACCCACGGGTAGCACACCATGTCGTCCACTTCGCAGAGGCGATAGTAGTAGCTGAACAGGCTTTCCTTGTGGTCGGCGGTGTCTTTGAACGGCATCAGTTTGAGCGAAGGGTCGAGGCTGTCGCGGGTGATCAGGCCCTTGTTCTCCATGTACGGCAGCAAGGATTCTTCAAGGTCGTAGCGGTAGCTGGTGTTGTCCATGTCGAACACCGCGAAATTGCCCTTGTTGGCATTGGCAGCGATCATCTCGTTCAATTGTTTGGCGGCAGGCGCCGGCCAGTGTTTCAACTCGGTAGCGGCCAGCGCCTGGCTGGCGAGCCCGAGGCAGAGAGCGGCGGCAAGCAATTTCGGCGCGAGCTTCATAAGCGTTCCTTCCTGAGTGAAAGACATCGACGCTAACAAATCTGTGTGACAGTACTCGCGTTGAGCACGACGGCCTGCGTTCTGATTCCGCCAAGGGCATACGCGACAGCGTCAAACGCTTATTCCAAAAACGACAGTGACCATTCCATATCGGTATTAAATCAATATATTTCAAGCTGTTAGGCTCTCCGGTTTGCAATCGCAGGCTCACGCGATTGGCTGCCTTCTCAACGGAGCTTCAATGAATCTTCCCCTGATTCTCAACTTACTGGTGTTCGTGGCCCTGTTGCTGGGCCTGGCACAAACCGGCCGTACTCAATGGAGCCTCGCCAAGAAGGTGCTGTTTGCCCTGGTGCTTGGCGTGGTGTTCGGTGTGGTGCTGCACGCCATTTATGGTGCCGGCCACCCGGTGCTCAAGGCTTCCATCGGCTGGTTCGATCTGGTCGGCAATGGCTATGTGCAACTGCTGCAAATGATCGTGATCCCGCTGGTGTTCGCCTCGATCCTCAGTGCCGTGGCGCGTCTGCACAATGCCTCGTCCCTGGGCAAGATCAGCTTCCTGACCATCGGCACGCTGCTGTTCACCACCGCGATTGCGGCGCTGATCGGTATCGGCCTGACCAACCTGTTCGGCCTCACCGCCGAAGGCCTGGTCGCCGGCACCCAGGAAATGGCGCGCCTGCAAGTCATCCAGAACGATTACGCGGGCAAGGTCGCCGACCTGAATATCCCGCAATTGCTGCTGTCGTTCGTGCCGGCCAACCCGTTCGCCGACCTGGCCCGGGCCAAGCCGACGTCGATCATCAGCGTGGTGATTTTCGCCGCGTTCCTGGGGGTTGCCGCGTTGCAACTGCTCAAGGATGACGTGGAAAAAGGCCAGAAAGTGCTCAATGCCATCGACACCCTGCAAGCCTGGGTGATGCGCCTGGTGCGCCTGGTCATGAAGCTGACCCCGTACGGCGTACTGGCGCTGATGACCAAAGTGGTCGCCAGCTCCAACCTGCAGGACATCATCAAGCTCGGCAGCTTTGTCGTAGTGTCGTACCTGGCCCTGGGCCTGATGTTCGTGGTGCACGGCCTGTTGTTGTCCCTGGCCGGCGTCAACCCGCTACGCTTCTTCCGCAAGGTATGGCCGGTGCTGACGTTTGCCTTCACCAGCCGCTCCAGCGCCGCCTCGATCCCCTTGAGCATCGAAGCACAGACCCGCCGCCTGGGCATCCCGCAGTCAATTGCCGGGTTCGCCGCTTCGTTTGGCGCGACCATCGGCCAGAACGGCTGCGCCGGGCTTTATCCTGCGATGTTGGCGGTGATGGTGGCGCCGACCGTCGGCATCAACCCGCTGGATCCGCTGTGGATCGCGACACTGGTGGCCATCGTGACCCTGAGTTCGGCCGGTGTGGCGGGCGTGGGCGGCGGTGCGACCTTTGCGGCACTGATCGTGCTGCCGGCCATGGGCTTGCCGGTGTCACTGGTGGCGCTGCTGATCTCCGTGGAGCCGCTGATCGATATGGGCCGCACGGCGTTGAACGTGAATGGCTCGATGACGGCGGGGGCGATTACCAGCCAGCTCATGGGGCAGACGGATAAAGCGTTGCTCGATGCCGATGAGCATGCTGAGTTGGCGCAGGTCTGATAGGACGCTATCGGGGGCAAGCCCCCTCCCACACTTTGATTTGTGAATACATTCAAATGTGGGAGAGGGCTTGCCCCCGATGCTTTTAGGCCTTTTCCCAAACCTCAAAGTTGTACGCTGGCTTATCACCCTCAGCCACATTCTCCACATTCGACACCAACTTCCACTGGCTCTGATCAAACTCCGGAAACCACGCATCCCCTTCCGGGCTCAACGCCACGCGCGTCAAGTACAGGCGATCGGCATGTTCCAGCCCCTGCGCATACAGCTGCGCACCGCCGATCAGCATCAGCTCATCCACGCCCTGCTCCAGTGCCCACGCCTCGGCGCGTTCAACCGCAGCTTCCAGTGACGCAAATACTTGCGCACCTTCAAGCATCAGGTCGGTCTGACGGCTGACCACGATGTTCAGGCGCCCCGGCAACGGTCGGCCCAGGGAATCCCAGGTCTTGCGCCCCATGATGATCGGCTTGCCAAGGGTGGTGGCCTTGAAATATTTGAAATCCCCCGGCAAATGCCAGGGCATGCTGTTGTCGACGCCGATCACGCGGTTTTCACCGAGGGCTGCGATCAGGCTTAAAGGGAGAGTTTTTTTCATGGCGACGAGAATACCAGAGCTGCGAGTCAGCGGTTATGCTCCAACCTCACGAACACAACAGGATGGCGCGTGACTGCACTGAACCCGCTGCACACACTCTGGCTGACCGAAACCGTGCGCCTGCGCGAAGAACACGCCGGCCCCCTGGAAGACCTCGAAGCCAACCGCCTGGCCCGCTCGGCCGGTGGCGACCTGCCAACGCGTATCGCGCAGCGTGCGCTGCACCTGGCCGAACGCGACGGCCTGACCGGCGCGCTCAGTCGCTGGCTGCAAGGCGCGCGCCTGGCCGTGGTACTGCTGGCGATAGTCGCGGTTATCAGCGGCGCCGGCCTGGCGTTTGCCGCGCTGGGCAACGGCATGGCCCCGGTGAATGTGTTCTGGGCCCTGGGCAGCCTGCTCGGCCTGAACCTGATCCTGCTGCTCAGTTGGGCCCTGGGCCTGGTGTTTGCCGGCGAACACAGCGCCAGCCTCGGTCGCCTGTGGCTGTGGCTCAGCGAAAAACTTGCGCGCGACGCCAAGGCCGCGCAACTGGCACCGGCACTGCTGCTGTTGCTGCAGCGCCAGAAACTCAACCGCTGGGCAGTCGGTGTGCTGGTCAACAGCCTGTGGTTGCTGGCGTTGCTCAGCGCCCTGCTGGTTTTGCTGATGCTGCTCGCCACCCGGCGTTACGGCTTCGTGTGGGAAACCACCATCCTCGGGGCGGATACCTTCATCGCCGTCACCCAGGCCCTCGGCACCCTGCCCGCCCTACTCGGCTTCAACGTACCGACGGTCGAGATGATCCGCGCCAGCGGCGACTCCGCGCTGAATATCGAAAGCGCCCGCCAGGCCTGGGCCGCCTGGCTGGTGGGAGTGTTGCTGGTCTACGGCCTGCTGCCTCGGCTGATCCTCGCACTGCTGTGCCTGTGGCGCTGGAAACGTGGGCGCGCGGCCTTGGGCCTGGACCTCACCCAGCCCGGCTACGCCCAACTGCGCGAGCGCCTGATGCCGAGCAGCGAGCGGCTGGGGGTCAACGATGCGGCGCCCGAACACCTGCACCAGGTGGCAGGCGGCGTCAGTGAACTGCACAGCGACGGCGCGCTGCTGGTTGCCATCGAACTGGACGACCAGCGCCCCTGGCCGCCCAAACTGCCCGGCACGGTAAAGGACGCCGGCATCCTCGACAGCCGTGAATCGCGCAACAAACTGCTGGAGCAGCTCACACGGTTCCCGCCCGCGCGCCTCGCCATCGCCTGCGACCCGCGTCGCTCGCCCGACCGTGGCAGCCTGGCGCTGATCGCCGAACTGGCGCGCAGTGCCGCGGCCACACGGGTGTGGCTGCTGCAAGCGCCGCCCGGCCAGGCGCTGGATGCCGAGCGCCTGGGCGACTGGCACACCGCGCTGCAACAGCTTGAGCTGCCCTTCGCCGACTGCGCACCGTTGAACTGGCTGGAGAGCGGTCATGACTAAACCCCTGAAGCTCGCCGTAGTCGGCCATACCAACGTGGGCAAGACCTCACTGCTGCGCACCCTGACCCGCGATGTCGGCTTTGGCGAAGTCTCCCATCGCCCCAGCACCACGCGGCATGTCGAAGGTGCGCGCTTGTCGGTGGACGGCGAAGCCTTGCTGGAGCTGTACGACACACCCGGCCTGGAAGATGCCATCGCCCTGCTCGATTACCTGGAACGCCTCGACCGTCCCGGCGAACGCCTGGATGGCCCGGCCCGCCTGACGCGGTTCCTGGAAGGCAGCGAGGCGCGCCAACGCTTCGAACAGGAAGCCAAAGTGCTGCGCCAACTGCTGGCCTCGGATGGCGGCCTGTACGTGATCGACGCCCGCGAGCCGGTACTGGCCAAGTACCGCGACGAGCTGCAGGTGCTGGCCAGCTGCGGCAAGCCCTTGCTGCCGGTGCTCAATTTCGTCAGCAGCAGCGAGCACCGCGAACCGCAGTGGCGTGAAGCCCTGGCTCGCCTGGGCCTGCATGCGCTGGTGCGCTTTGACAGCGTGGCGCCGCCGGAAGACGGCGAACGGCGATTGTATGAAAGCCTGGCCCTGCTGCTGGAAAACTCACGGCCGCAGTTGGAGCGGTTGATCCTCGACCAGCAAGCCCAACGCCAGGCGCGCCAGCAAAGCGCCGCACGCTTGATCGCCGAATTGTTGATCGACTGTGCAGCGTGCCGGCGCAGCGTAGTGACCGCAGATGAGCCGCACGCGATCAGCGAACTGCGCAAGGCCGTGCGCCAACGCGAACAAAAGTGTGTGGATTCCCTGCTCAAGCTGTTCGGCTTCCGCCCGCAGGACGCCGCCGCCAGCGACTTGCCGCTGCTGGACGGGCGCTGGGGCGACGACCTGTTCAACCCCGAAACCCTCAAACAACTCGGCGTGCGCGTGGGTGGCGGAATCGCCGCAGGCGCGGCAGCCGGCGCGGGCGTGGACCTGCTGGTCGGCGGCTTGACCCTCGGCGCTGCCGCCATCGCCGGTGCAATTGCCGGTGGCGCGCTGCAGACCGCACGCAGTTATGGCGGGCGTCTGCTGGGCAAAATCAAAGGCCAGCGCGAGCTGACCGTCGATGACAGCGTGCTGCGCCTGCTTGCCCTGCGCCAGCGCCAGTTGCTCAAGGCCTTGAACCTGCGCGGCCATGCGGCGATGCACGGCATCAAGGTCGATACGCCCCAGGATAAAACCTGGCGCGAAGGCAAGCTGCCAGACGCCTTGAACAAAGCGCGCGCCTATCCGCAATGGTCATCGCTCAACCCCCACTCCAGGTTGAGCCAGGCCGAGCGTCAGGAGCAAATCGAGGCGCTGGCTCAGCGATTGGACGAAGCCTGATCCGCCATTAGCACGCCGGCCCCCACAGTGCCGTGATATTTCGCTCGGCCATGGCCGGCCCCACACTCATGCCCACACCGGTATGCATCAGCGCAATGCTAATGCCGGCAGCCGCCTGCACAAACGAAAACGGCGCGGGCCCACGCGAGCCATATACGCCCTGCCAACGCTCCAGCACCTGGAGTGTGCAGCCCAGGGTCTGCTCGGCCAGCTCGATCAGCCAGTCATCGACCTGCTCGGCGTTGAACGGCGATGCATCGCTGCCGTAATCATGGGAATCGCCGATGATCAGGTCGCCATGGGGCGTAGGGCTGATCAGCAGGTGAATGCCGTGCTCATGCAGGTGCGGTGCTTCGCGCAGGATCTGCGCCTGCACCGGCGCAGCTTGCGGCAAGTCGGCGAACGCGCCGTAATGCACGCAACTGAGGCCGGTCAACACGGCGTGTTGCAGGTTCAGCTCAAGCCTCGGCCGCGCACGTAACATTTGCAGGCGGCAGATTTGTGGGTTGAGCGGGGCAATCGATTCGGCCAGCAGGGTCTGGTAGTCGTGCCCGGAACACACAATGATCTGCTCGCCGCGAAAACGCCCCGCCGTGCTGTGCAACTGGCCTGGCTCGACGTGGCGCACCAGGGTGGAAAAGTGAAACTCCACGTTCAGTTCCTGGGCCAGGTAGTTGATCAGCGCCGGGATCGCTTCGCGCGAATACAGTTGCTGATCGTCCTCGCCATGCAGCGCGGCGCGGTGATGGCGGAACTGGCCGCCGTACAGGTCGTTCAACGCCGCGCCTTGCAGCAACGCCACGTTGTAGCCGTGCTCGCGGGCACGCCCGGCGCAGAAGGCTTCGAGCAGGTGCTCTTCGGCTTCGGTACGGGCGAACAGGTAGGAGCCATTGCGCTTGAGCTGAAAGCCGCAGGCCTGCGCCCAGTGTGCCCAGATATCGCGGCTTTGCCGCGCCAGGTCGAGCATCGGCCCCGGCGGTTGGCCAGTGACCAGCGCCTGGCCGAAGTTGCGCACCGAGGCGCCCAGCGGGGTAGCGCTGCGTTCGAAAACCCTGACTTTGAGCCCGCGCCTGGCAGCGGCGTAGGCATGGGAGAGGCCGAGGATGCCGGCGCCGACAATTAACAGATCACTGCTCATACTGTCCTCTCGTTCCCGCGCTCCGCGTGGGAATTCATCCAGTGACGCTCCGTGTCACGACCTTCAAGAGCGGACGCGGAGCGTCCGGAGCGGCGTTACCACGCGGAGCGTGGGAACGATCGGTACCCTTACTGCCCCGCCACCTTCTCCGACTTGCCGTCATAGCGCTTGCGCCATTCAACCAGGATGCTGTCGCGGTTCTTCGAGGCCCAGGCAAAGTCGTTCTTGATCAACCGCTGCTCGTAATCGGCGGGCAATTCAGTCTGCGGCTTGGCAATCCCTGGCTGGGCCAGCACCGCGAAGTTGTCCTTGTACAGCTCCATCGCCGCCGGGCTGGCGGAGAAGTCCGCGAGTTTCCTGGCGGCATCGGCGTGGGCCGTGCCCTTGATCACCGCCGTCGCCTCGATTTCCCAGCCCAGGCCTTCCTTCGGCAGGATGATGTCCAGCGGCGCGCCCTGGCGCTTGAGCTGTACGGCCGGGTATTCAAACGAAATACCGATCGGAAACTCCCCGGACGCCGCCAGCTTGCACGGCTTGGAGCCGGAGTGAACGTACTGGCCGATGTTCTGGTGCAGCTCGTCCATGTACTGCCAGCCCTGCTGCTCACCAAAGGTTTGCAACCAGGCGCTCACGTCCAGAAAGCCGGTACCGGAGGACGCCGGGTTGGGCATCACGATCTTGCCCTTGTACTCAGGCTTGGTCAGGTCCTGCCAACTCACCGGTTTGCTCAGGCCCTGTTTCTCGGCTTCGACGGTGTTGAAGCAAATGGTCGCCGCCCACACATCCATGCCGACCCAGGCCGGTGGGTTGGCGGCGTCGCGGTAGTTTTTGCCTATCTTGTCCAGGTCTTTCGGCGCGTAACGATCGAGCATGCCTTGTTGATCGAGGATCGCCAGGCTGGAGGCGGCCAGGCCCCACACCACGTCGGCCTGCGGGCGGTCCTTTTCAGCCAACAGCTTGGCGGTGATGATGCCGGTGGAGTCGCGCACCCACTTGATCTGGATATCCGGGTTGGCCTGCTCGAAGGCCTTTTTGTAGGTCTTCAACTGCTCGGCTTCAAGGGCCGTGTACACGGTCAACTCGGTGTTGGCGAAGGCATTCAGGCTGAATGCGGTGAGTACGGCAGCGACCAGCGCCAGTGGCTTGAACATCGAATACCTCCTTTGAAGGATCATTGCCCGGGCGCGGTCTGGCGCCAGGCTTGGGAGCGGCGCAAGGCGCCACGTGAGGCCCACGCCAGCAGCAGCGAGACGCTGCCTGAGGTGAACAGGATCAGGGTCGACATGGCCGCCGCGCCGCCCACATTGCCGGCATCGTCCATGTTCAATACGGCGACGGCGGCGAGGATGGTGTCGGGGCTGTAGAGAAAGATCGCAGCGGAGACGGTGGTCATCGCCGACACGAACAGGTAACGCAGAATATCCAGCAGCGCCGGCAGGCAGATCGGCACCGTCACTTTCAAGTAATGGCGATAGAGCGGCGCCTTGAGGGACAACGCGGCGGCTTCGAATTCCACGTCCAGTTGGCGCAGCGCAGTGGTGGCGGTCATTTGCGCAGTGGTCAGATAGTGAGCAATGGTGCACACCACCAGCAGCGCCATGCTGCCGTAGAACACATGCAGCGGGTTGCCGCCGAGGTTGAAAAAAAATACGTAGCCCAGGCCCAGCACCAGGCCCGGTACGGCCATCGGCACAAAGCTGAGCAGGCGCAGAGCCAGGTTCAGGCCCTGCTGGCCCTTGGTTTTTTCCATCAGGTAGGCGCCGGTGAAGATCAGCGCACTGCCGATCAACGCCGTGCACAGCGCCATGGTCAGGCTGTTGCGATAGGCCAGCCAGCCGCCGCCGGCAGTGTCTTCGAACTGGTAGTGGTTCAAGGACAGCGACAGGTTGTAGGGCCAGAACTTGACCAGCGAGGAATACACCGCCATGCCGAACACCAGCAGCAGCGCCGCGCAGATCAGCAGCACGATAGCCAGGTAGCAGCCGTCCCTGGAACGCGACGGCAGTGGTTGAAATACCTGGGCACGCCCGCTCATGGCGTCGCCGTGACGGCGCCGCAACCACGCATCCACACCAAAGCTGAACAGCGCCGGCAACAGCAGCACCATGCCGATCAACGCACCGCGGCCGAACTGCTGCTGGCCGACCACCGCCTTGTAGGCTTCCAGCGCCAGCACCTGGTAGTCCCCGCCCACCACCACGGGCACGCCGAAGTCGGTGATGGTCAAGGTGAACACCAGGCAAAATGCCGCGAACACCGCCTGGCGCGTGGCCGGCCAGGTAATGCTGCGAAACGCTCGGGCCGGGCTGGCGCCCATGCTTGAGGCCGCGTCGAACAAGCGCGCATCCGCCAGCGACAAGGCCGACAGCAGAATCATCAGGGCGTGTGGGAAGGTGTAAATCACCTCACCCAGCACAATGCCCCAGAAGCCGTAGATATTGTCCGAGAGCAACCCGCGCAACAGCCCCTGGTTGCCGAACAGATACACCAGTGCAATGCCCGGCAACATCGATGGCGCCATCAAGGGCAGCAGCGACACGCCGCGCCAGATCACCTTGCCGGGGATCAAGGTGCGCTGCAGCGCGTAGGCAAACAGATAAGCCAGCGGTACGACGATGGCCGCGACGCTCAGGGAAACTTTCAGGCTATTGCCGAGCAACCAGTGGAAGTTGGCACTGGTCAGCAGCTCGCGTGCAGCGATCAACCCGCCACCCTGCCCGGCTTCGCTGCTGAAGCCACGCCAGAAAATCGCCAGCAGCGGCAGCAACACCGCCACGACCAACAGGCCCAGCCACACTAATTTGCCGCCGACCACAAACAGGCGGTCGCCCGTTTCAGCTCGAGAAATTTCGCGCGGCAGTGTCATCGCCGTCTCCATGGCCATCTCAGGCAAACACCTGCAAGCTACGCGGCGGCAGGGCCACCAGAATGTCCTGGGCGCCCAGGCGCGGCATGGCTTCCGGTGCCAGCTCGGCCAGCAGCGGGTGGCCCGGCAACTGTTCCAGCTCAAAACTCATGCGGCAGCGATTGCCCAGGAACGTAATTTCGCGGACTTTGGCCGGGAACAGGTTTTCCTCATGCACCGGCGGGTTCACGCTGATCGCTTCCGGGCGGCAGAACAGCCGGCCGGACTTGGCGATGCCGGCATCGTCGGCCAGGCGCACATTCATCCCACCGACCTGGGCATGGCTGGCGCTGTTGCGGCTGAACGGCAGCCAGTTGCCCTGGCCGACGAACTCCGCCACGAACGGCGTGGCCGGGCGATCATAAATTTCCTGCGGCGTGGCGTACTGCTCGACCTTGCCGTTGTGCATGACCGCGATGCGGTCGGCCATCAACATGGCCTCGTCCTGGTTGTGGGTGACCATCAGCGTGGTGATGCCCAGGCGGCGCTGAAGTTGGCGCAACTCGGTACACAGATGCTCGCGCACCCGCGCGTCGAGGGCCGACATGGGTTCATCCAACAGCAATAACGAAGGCGCCGGCGCCAGGGCCCGCGCCAGCGCGACACGTTGCTGCTGGCCCCCGGACAGCTGGCCGGGGAATTTCTTTTCGCTGCCGAGCAGGCCGACCAATTCGAGCATTTGCCCGACACGCTTGCGCACTTCATCACGGCCACAGCCGGCGAGGCCGTAGCCGATGTTCGCTTCAACGGTCAGGTTGGGAAACAGCGCGTAGGACTGGAACAAAATGCCGTAGTCCCGCGCCTGGGGCGGCAGCCGGGAAACATCCCGGTCACCCAGGTAAAGTTCGCCGCTGTCCTGGCGCTCAAGCCCGGCGATGCAGCGCAGCAAGGTGGTCTTGCCGCAGCCGGACGGGCCCAGCAGGCACACCAGCTCGCCAGCGGCGACATCCAAGGACACGTTGTCCAACGCGGTAAAGGCGCCGAAGCGTTTCTGGATACCGCGCACCTTCATCGGCGCGCCGGGTTGGGTCAGGGCTGTGTTCATGGTGGCACCTCATCGAACTGATGGGGCCATGCTAGGGGGGGAATGCGTCGTTGGTGTGGCAGGAAGGCTAAAGGGGGTGATAGTGGTATTGGTGGATTTGTGTAGGATTCTTAGAAATGTGGTGCCGGGTCCCGATCGTTCCTACGCTCCCGCGTAGGAATGCAGCCCGTGACGCTCTGCGTCACCTGTGGGCGGCAGTGACGGGACGCGGAGCGTCCCAGGAGGCATTCCCACGCGGAGCGTGGGAACGATCAGCTCGCTCCTACAAGGGTGACATTTCCTGGGCCAGGCCAAGGAAAGCCGCCGGCAACCGGGCACCTTTACGCTCCTTGAGGCAGTACAGATACTCCGGAATCTGCGGCGCATTCTCGATGGTCAGCACCTTCAGCTGCGGATCATGCGGCACCTCCTGGCGTGCGATGATGCTGATGCCGATATTGCGCAGCACTGCCTCGCGAATCGACTCACGGCTGCCGATCTCCAGCAACGGCCCGTACCCCACGCCCGCGTTCTTCAGCATCTCTTCCGTCAGCCTGCGGGTGGTAGAACCCGCTTCACGCATCAGCAAGGTATGCCCGATGAGCGCGCTCAACGGTACGTGATCAAGCTTGGCCAACGGGTGATTGCGGTGTACCGCCAACACCAGCGGGTCCGTGCCCAGCACGCGGCGCACCAGACGCGGGTCTTCCACCAACTGCGACGAGGCGGCGACGTCGACGCGGTAGTCGTCCAGCGCTTCGAGCACCTGCTGGGAATTGCCGATTTCCACCGACACCTCCACGTGCGGCAGGCGTTCGCGGAAGGCTTTGACCAGGTCCAGAATGTAGTACGGCGCGGTGGCGGCAATCCGTAAGGTGCCCTGGACCTGGCCGTTATTGCGCAGGAAAAACTCGATGTCCGCTTCCTGCTGCAACAGCGCCTTGACCATCGGCAACAGCCGCGCGCCTTCATCGCTGACGATCAGGCGGCGGCCACCACGATAGAACAGCTCAACGCCGTAGTGGCTTTCCAGGTTGCGGATCTGGGTAGTGACCGTAGGTTGGCTCAGGCCGAGCTTTTTCGCCGCCTGGGTAATGCTGCCCAGGCGGGCGACCATGAAAAACGCCTTCAGCTCAGCACTCAGCACACCACCCTCTCATCGTCTATTTGCGCAACAGGCGCAGGCCATTGAACACCACCAGCAGGCTGACCCCCATGTCGGCGAACACCGCCATCCACATCGTCGCCATGCCCAGGAAGGTGACTGCCAGGAAGATCGCCTTGATCACCAGCGCCAGGGCGATGTTCTGCTTGAGGATACTCGACGTTTGCCTGGAGAGCCGAATGAATGCCGGGATCTTGCGCAGATCATCGTCCATCAGCGCCACGTCGGCGGTCTCGATGGCGGTGTCGGTGCCCGCCGCAGCCATGGCAAAGCCGATTTCGGCGCGTGCCAGGGCCGGGGCGTCGTTGATGCCGTCGCCGACCATGCCGACGCGGTGGCCCTGCCCGTAGAGCGTTTCAATGGCTTGCAGCTTATCGGTGGGCAGCAGGTCGCCCTGGGCCTGGTCGATACCGACCTGGGCGGCAATCGCCTGGGCGGTGTGGGTGTTATCGCCGGTGAGCATCAGGGTCTTGACGCCCAGCTCGTGCAGTTGCCGGATGGCTTCGCGGCTGCTGTCCTTGACCGTGTCGGCTACGGCGAACAGGGCCAGCGGGCCCGACTTGTCGAGTAGCAGCACCACGGACTTGCCTTGTTTTTCCAGGGCGAAGAGTTTCTCTTCCAGGGCCGGCGAGCACAGCCCGAGGTCTTCCACCAGACGGTGGTTGCCCAGGTGGTAGGTTTCGCCGTTTATGTCTCCGCGCACGCCACGACCGGGCAATGCCGCGAAGTTATCCACAACGTAGGACGCCAGGTTTTTATCCACCGCCGCGTTGGCAATCGCCAAAGACACCGGGTGGTCGGAACGGCCGGCCAAACTCGCGGCCAGCGCCGGCGCGCTGTCCTGCACGGTGGCGAACAGCGGCACGTAGTCGGTTTGCACCGGCTTGCCGTGGGTGATGGTGCCGGTCTTGTCCAGGGCAAGGTAGTTGAGCTTGTAACCGCCCTCCAGGTACACGCCGCCCTTGATCAGGATGCCTTTGCGCGCCGCCGCCGCGAGGCCGCTGACAATGGTCACCGGGGTGGAAATCACCAAGGCGCACGGGCACGCGACCACCAGCAACACCAGGGCGCGGTAGATCCAGTCGAACCAGACTCCGGCCATGAACAGCGGCGGTATGACCGCCACGCCCAGGGCAAACAGGAACACTGCGGGTGTATAGACCTTGGAGAAGCGGTCGACAAAACGCTGGGTCGGCGCCCGGGCGCCCTGGGCCTGCTCCACCGCGTGGATGATCCGCGCCAGAGTGGAATTATTCGCCGCTGCGGTCACCTTGTATTCCAGGGAACCGGCCTGGTTGATCGTACCGGCGAAGACTTTATCGCCCACGGTTTTTTCGATCGGCAGACTTTCACCGGTGATCGGCGCCTGGTCGACCGTGGATTGACCGGCAGTCACCTCACCGTCCAGGCCGATGCGCTCGCCGGGTTTTACCCGCACGATGGCGCCAGGACCGATACTTTTGACCTCTTGCTCCAGCCATGAACCGTCCGCCTGGCGCACCGTGGCCTCCTCCGGGGTCATTTGCATCAGACCGCTGATGGCATTGCGCGCACGGTCCAGGGACTTGGCCTCGATCAACTCGGCCACGGTAAACAGGAACATCACCATCGCCGCTTCCGGCCATTGGCCGATCAGCACGGCGCCGGTCACGGCGATACTCATCAGCGCGTTGATGTTCAGGTTCAGGTTTTTCAGGGCAATCCAGCCCTTTTTGTAGGTGGTGAGGCCACCGCTGAGGATCGACACCAGCGCCACCAGGGCGATCACCCAGGTCGGCGCCACGCCAGTGAAATGCAGGACTTCCGCGCCCAATGCGCCCACGCCCGAGACTGCCAGCGGCCACCAGTGCTTCTTGGCGGGCGGCGCAGCGGCGGGGGTGCCTTCTTCGATCGGGTCGGCCTGCATGCCGATGGATTTGATGGCGTCGATGATCGGCGCAGTGCTCGGCAAGTCGTGGGTGACGCCGAGGATGCGGTTGATCAGGTTGAATTCCAGCTGCTGCACACCGGCGAGCTTGCCCAGTTTGTTCTGGATCAGCGTTTGTTCGGTGGGGCAGTCCATCGCTTCGATGCGAAAGGTGCTCAGGCGCGAGCCGACGGTGGGAGCGTCGCTCAGCTGTACTTTTGCAGGCGCCGGGGTGCCGGAACAGCACCCGCCGCCGTGGTCATGCACCGGCTTGAGCGTTTGCTCGCCGTGATCATGCTCATGATCGTGCTTATGCGGGGTGTGGAGGGAATCGCTCATGCTGTCGCGTCCGTAGATGTGCCTGTTGCCAAGTAAAGACCCTGTAGCCACTATAGGGTCAAGCACCCATTTGGAGATTGCTGCGATGAAGATCGGCGAACTGGCCAAACTGACCGACTGCCCGGTGGAAACCATCCGTTATTACGAGAAGGAAAGTCTGCTGCCACCCCCGGCGCGCACGGAGGGCAACTACCGGGTGTACACCCAGGCGCACACCGAGCGGCTGATCTTTATCCGCAACTGCCGCAGCCTCGACATGACCCTGGAAGAAATCCGCAGCCTGCTCAGCCTGCGTGACAGCCCACAGGATCAATGCGAAAGCGTGAATGCGTTGATCGACGAACATATCCACCATGTGAAAGCGCGGATCGATGGGCTGCTGGCGTTGCAGGAACAATTGCTGGACTTGCGCCAGCGCTGTGGCGGCGGGGCGCAGTGCGGGATTTTGCAGCGCTTGGAGGTCAGCGGGAGCGTGCAGGCCAGCGAGGCCGAGCCGTCACATGTTGGCAGAAGCCACGGGCATTAGAGTGAACACAGATCAAATGTGGGAGGGGGCTTGCCCCCGATTACGGTGTGTCAGCCATAGAAATGCTGGCTGATCCACCGCTATCGGGGGCAAGCCCCCTCCCACATTTAGATCAGGACAGACTTCAGATCGCGACGTCAGCCTTGATGCTTGGGTCGGCGTCGTAGCCGACGATTTCAAAGTCTTCGAACTTGTAGTCGTATATCGACGCAGGTTTACGCTTGATCACCAGTTCCGGCAGCTTTTTCGGCGTGCGCGCGAGCTGGGTCTGGATCTGCTCCATGTGGTTGCTGTAAGCATGGGTGTCGCCGGTGGTGACGATGATCTCGTGGGGGATCAGGTCGCACTGCTGGGCCAGCATGTGGGTCAACAACGCCAGGGCGGCAGTGTTATAGGGCAGGCCGAGGAATACATCGGAGCTGCGGATGTATAACTGCATCGACAGATGGCCGTCGTGCACGAACGCCTGGTACAGCAGGTGGCACGGTGGCAAGGCCTGCTTGCCGTTGCGCGCGTTTTCCTGGGGGCTCTTGGTTTCATCCGGCAGGTATTCGACGTTCCAGCCGTGGAACAGGATGCGGCGGCTGTTGGGGTTGGTCTTCAACGTCTCGACCATGTAGTCGATCTGGTTGATCTTGCCGCCGTCCTTGGTCGGCCAGGCGGTCCACTGCTCGCCGTACACCGGGCCCAGGTCGCCGTCTTCGGTGGCCCATTCATCCCAGATACGCACGCCGTTTTCGTTGAGCCACTTGATGTTGGTGTTGCCGCTCAACATCCAGATCAGTTCGTTGGCGATGCTTTTGAAATGCAGCTTCTTGGTGGTCAGCAGCGGGAAGCCATCGGCCAGGTTATGCCGATACTGACGGGCGAACACGGCCTTGGTGCCGGTGCCGGTACGATCGCCTTTGGTCAGGCCATTGGTCACGACGTCGTGCAGGAGTTCGAGGTATTGCTTCATGTGGGTACCCGTATCGTTGAAGCCGAGGCGCGCACGCCTCGGCGTTCGAATTTAAAGCGCGGTGCTCTTGATGCCTTGTGGGCGGTTGTAAGCCCACCACAGCAGGCCCAGGCCGACCAGGATCATCGGGATGCTGAGCACCTGCCCCATGGTCAACCAGCCCCACGCCAGGTAGCCCAACTGCGCATCCGGTACGCGCACGAACTCGACGATGAAGCGGAAGATCCCGTAGAACAGCGCGAACATCCCCGACACGGCCATGGTTGGGCGTGGCTTGCGCGAGAAGATGTACAGGATGAGGAACAATGCCACACCTTCCAGGGCGAACTGGTACAGCTGCGACGGATGGCGCGGCAGTTGCGCCGGGTCGCTGAACGGCGGGAACACCATGGCCCACGGCACATCGGTCGGCTTGCCCCACAGCTCGGCGTTGATGAAGTTACCGATACGCCCAGCGCCCAGGCCAATCGGCACCAGCGGCGCGACGAAGTCCATCAGCTGGAAAAACGACTTGCCGTTGCGCCGGCCAAACCACCAGGCGGCGATCATCACGCCGATAAACCCGCCGTGGAACGCCATGCCACCCTTCCACACCTCAAAGATCAGCGTCGGGTTGGCGATGTAGGCCGACAGATCGTAGAACAGCACATACCCGAGTCGCCCACCGACAATGACCCCCATCGACAACCAGAACACCATGTCGGAGAGTTTCTCCTTGGTCCAGGTCGGGTCGAAACGGTTCAGGCGCCGGGACGCCAGCAGCCAGGCACCGCCGATGCCGATCAGGTACATCAACCCATACCAATGGATTTTCAGCGGACCGATGGCCAGGGCCACCGGGTCGATCTGCGGGTAAGGCAGCATTGCGACTCCTCGTTAAAACATTTAGTCATGACGCACCGGACCATGCCGATGCGCGATTAAGCCTGCGTTACAGCTGCGAGATCAAATTAAGAAGTTCACATACACACCAAACAGCCCGGCATGTTAACGGATGGAAGGTGCGCGGCCCAACTTCGTTACGATGGAACGCCTGCGGTTCTGTGGGTAGAGTGAGGAAAAAACACACAAGGGATCGCCCGATGTGCCTGATTGTTTTTGCCTGGCGGCCGGGCCATGCCCAGCCGCTGATCGTCGCGGCCAACCGTGATGAATTCTACGCCCGGCCCAGCCTGCCGCTGGCTCAATGGCCGGATGCGCCACAGGTCTACGCCGGCCGCGATCAGGAAGCGGGCGGCACTTGGCTGGGGGTGAACGCCGAGGGGCGTTTTGCCGCGCTCACCAATATCCGCGACCCGCACCAGCCGCCGTCACGCAAGTCCCGGGGTGAGCTGGTGGCGCGCTTTCTCAGTGGTTCGCTGCCGATTGACGATTATTTGGCGGATGTTAACGGACGTTCGATTGAATATGCCGGGTTTAATCTATTAGTGGGCACGCGGGATAAGCTCTGGCACTACAACGCCAACGAGACCGAGCCGACGCGATTGGAGGCGGGCGTTTACGGTTTATCCAATGCCGGCTTGGATACGCCTTGGCCGAAGCTGCTCAAGGCCAAGGCGGCACTCGTTGAAATCCTCGACGATCCGCAGCCGGACGCGTTGCTGAGGATCTTGAGTGACCCACAGACTGCACCGTTTGCTGAACTGCCGGATACCGGCGTCGGCTTGGCGACGGAGAGTTTGCTGTCGAGTGTGTTTATCGCCAGCCCGAGTTACGGGACACGGGCGAGCACGGCGTTGATCGTGAATGCTGACGGCACGCGGCGGATGGTGGAGCGCAGTTTCGGGCCGCAGGGTGGCAGACTCGGCGAAATCGAGCTCAATCTTTAAATGTGGGAGGGGGCTTGCCCCCGATTGCGGTATGTCAGTCAGAATATCTGCTACTGATACACCGCTATCGGGAGCAAGCCCCCTCCCACATTTGGATTGGCGCCAGGCTTCAGAGGGTTTTCGCAGAAGCCGGGTTGATCATCCGCGTCAGCCCCAGGTTCTTCAGCGCCAATTGCAGCGAGCTGTGGATAACTTGCGGGTTGTCGATGGTCATCAACTCGGCGAGCAAATCCTTGGCCATGCTCAATTCAACCTGGCGCAGCATCCACTTCACTTTGGGCAAGTTGGTGGCGTTCATCGACAGGCTGTCAAAGCCCATCGCCATCAACAGCACCGCCGCCGCCGGGTCGCCGGCCATTTCACCGCAGATACTCACCGGCTTGCCTTCGGCATGGGCGTCGCGCACTACGTGCTGAAGCGCTTGCAGCACGGCCGGGTGCAGGTAGTCGTACAGGTCGGCTACCCGTGGATTGTTGCGGTCCACGGCGAGCAGGTATTGGGTCAGGTCGTTGGAGCCCACCGACAGGAAGTCCACCTGCCGCGCCAGCTCCTTGGCCTGGTACACCGCCGCCGGGATTTCGATCATCACGCCAATCGGCGGCATCGGCACGTCGGCGCCTTCGTCGCGCACTTCGCCCCAGGCACGGTGGATCAGGTGCAAGGCTTCTTCCAGCTCGTGGGTGCCGGAGATCATCGGCAGCAGGATGCGCAGGTTATTCAGGCCTTCGCTGGCCTTGAGCATGGCGCGGGTCTGCACCAGGAAAATTTCAGGGTGGTCGAGGGTGACGCGAATCCCGCGCCAGCCGAGGAAAGGGTTGTCTTCCTTGATCGGGAAATACGACAGTGACTTGTCGCCGCCGATATCCAGGCTGCGCATGGTCACCGGCAACGGGTGGAAGGCCTGCAGTTGCTCGCGATAAATCGCCAGCTGCTCCTTCTCACTCGGGAAACGCTGGTTGATCATGAACGGCACTTCGGTGCGGTACAGCCCCACCCCTTCAGCGCCGCGCTGTTGCGCCCGGGCCACATCGGCCAGCAGGCCGGTGTTTACCAGCAGCGGCACGCGATGGCCGTCGAGGGTCACGCACGGCAATTCGCGCAACGAGTCGAGGCCCAGCGCCAGTTGTTTCTCTTCCTCGACCACTTCGGCGTATTGCTTGCGCAGCAATTCGCTGGGGTTGGTAAAGACTTCGCCGCGATGGCCATCGACGATCATGTCGATGCCATCCACCTTGGAATACGGCAGGTCCACCAGGCCCATCACCGTCGGAATGCCCATGGCGCGAGCCAGGATCGCAACGTGGGAGTTACCCGAGCCCAATACCGAGACCAGGCCCACCAATTTGCCCTCAGGCACTTCGCCGAGCATGGTGGCGGTCAGTTCTTCGCTGATCAGGATGGTGTTGTCGGGGTAGACCAGATTGGTGGTGCGGTCTTCCTGCAGGTAGGCCAGCAGACGGCGACCGAGGTCGCGCACATCCGAGGCACGCTCGCGCAGGTAGGCGTCGTCCATCAATTCGAAACGGTTGACGTGATCGGTAACCACCTGGCGCAGCGCGCCCTGGGCCCACTGGCCGGTCTTGATCACGGTCTTGACTTCATTACCCAGGGACGCGTCGTCGAGCATCATCTGGTACACATCGAACAGCGCACGCTCTTCCGGGCGCAACTGGGTGGCCAGCTTGGTCGACAGGTTGCGCATGTCGGCGCGCACGCCTTCCAGGGCGGTCTTGAACAGTTTGATTTCAGCGTCGATGTCGTGAACGGTCTTGTCCGGTACCACATCGAGGTCGGCCGGTGGCAGCATGACCACCGCCGTACCGACGGCGGCCCCCGGCGAACCCGGCACGCCGACGAACTTGGCCTCCTGGATGCCCTTGCCCTGGCGACCCAGGCCGCGAATCGAGCCCGTGGCTTCGGCGTGGGCGATAACCCCGGCCAGCTGCGCGCTCATGGTCACCAGGAAGGCTTCTTCACCTTCGTCGAACTGGCGGCGTTCTTTCTGTTGGATGACCAGCACACCGACGACGCGGCGGTGGTGGATGATCGGCGCGCCGAGAAACGAGGCGTAGCGCTCTTCGCCGGTTTCGGCAAAGTAGCGATAACGCGGGTGATCGGCCGCGTTTTCAAGGTTCAGGGGTTCTTCACGCGTCCCCACCAGGCCCACCAGACCTTCATTGGGCGCCATGCTGACTTTGCCGATGGAGCGCTTGTTCAAGCCCTCGGTGGCCATCAGCACAAAACGGTTGGTCTCGGGGTCCAGCAGGTAAACCGAGCAGACCTGGCTGCCCATGGCTTCCTTGACGCGCAACACAATAATCCCCAACGCCGCCTTGAGATCCTTGGCGGAGTTAACTTCCTGGACGATCTTGCGCAGCGTATTGAGCATGGCTCGGGGTCGAACTCCGTCGTCAGTCGCGCGCTAAAAGGCGCGGGGCAAGCTCTTTGAGAGCGCGACGATAAACCTCGCGCTTGAATGTCACCACCTGGCCCAGCGGATACCAATAACTGACCCAGCGCCAGCCATCGAACTCCGGTTTACCGGTCAAATCCATCCGCACCCGCTGCTCATTGGAGATCAGGCGCAGGAGAAACCATTTCTGCTTCTGGCCGATACACAGCGGTTGGCTGTGGGTACGCACCAGGCGTTGCGGCAAACGATAGCGCAACCAGCCCCGGGTGCAGGCCAGAATCTGCACATCTTCGCGCTCAAGGCCGACTTCTTCGTTCAACTCACGGTACAAGGCGTCTTCAGGGGTTTCGTCGGGGTTGATCCCACCTTGAGGAAACTGCCAGGCATCTTGGTTGATTCGGCGAGCCCATAGCACCTGTCCGGCATCATTCGTAAGAATAATCCCGACATTAGGACGGAAACCATCGGGGTCGATCACGGCAACAACCTCGCAAACGCATGTCGCCGCATTGTTCCACAAAGGTTCATCCAGCGGCAACGAGGCTTCTTACCTTATGTGCACTCTTGTGAAAAGACCGTATTCTGGACGCCTTTTTACAGACTTTTCAGCGAGTAACCGCAATGCGCCTGGCTTTATTCGACTTGGACAACACGCTCCTGGGCGGTGACAGCGATCACGCCTGGGGCGATTACCTGTGTGAACGCAGGATTCTCGACCCGGTAGCTTACAAGGCGCGTAACGACGCGTTCTATCAGGACTACCTGGCCGGCAAGCTGGACAACGCCGCTTACCTGAACTTCTGCCTGGAAATCCTCGGCCGCACCGAGATGGCTCAGTTGGACGAATGGCACAACGACTACATGCGCGACTGCATCGAGCCGATCATGCTGCCCAAGGCCGTGGAACTGCTGGCCAGGCACCGCGCCGCTGGCGACATGCTGGTGATCATCACCGCCACCAACCGTTTCGTCACCGCGCCGATTGCCGCACGGCTGGGGGTTGAAACCCTGATCGCCACCGAGTGCGAGATGGAAAATGGCCGCTACACCGGGCGCAGCACCGATGTGCCGTGCTTTCGTGAAGGCAAGGTGACGCGCTTGAACCGTTGGCTGGAAGAGACCGGGTATAGCCTGGAGGACAGCTACTTCTATAGCGACTCGATGAATGATTTGCCGCTGCTGGAGCAAGTGACTCATCCGGTGGCGGTGGATCCGGACCCGAATTTGCGGGCCGAGGCTGAAAAGCGGGGCTGGCCGGTGATTACGCTGCGCGGCTGACCCCCAACCCCTGTAGGAGCGAGCTTGCTCGCGAAAAACCTGAGAGCGCCGCGTGCATCCAGGATACTCGCGTCATCGTTGACGTTCTTCGCGAGCAAGCTCGCTCCTACACGGGCTTGGCCCCCATGAGCCCGGCAATCGCCACAAACCCCACCAGGCTGACCACCGCCAGCACCAAGGTAAAATTCAGGCTACCGCCCTCGCCTTTACGCAGCCGATTGAGCCGTGCCACCAGCCAGAACCAGGCCAGTGCCGCCACGGTATACAGAATGCTGGAACCCAGGATCCAGGTTTGCCCCAGCGGCCAGCCGATCAGGTGCACCATCCACCAGCCGGTGAACGGCATGCTCACCAGGCAAATGCCCATCAGCAGCCAGACGAACGCCCACGGGCGTTGCACGATCATCGCCGGGCCGGCGCTGCGCTTGCGCCAGGCCAGTACTGCCAGGCCCAGGCCGCTGAGCAGCAGCAACACGGTGGCGGCGATGTGAATAACCTTGAGGGTGGTAAGCGTTTCCATAGTCTCGATTCCTTGAAGGCCGCTCAGTCAGCGTAGTCGCTCAGCCGAGGAACAACTGGTAGGCCGGGTTTTCGCTTTCATCCCAATACGGGTAGCCGATCTCGGCCAGGGCGGCCGGGACCAGGTGGCGCTCATCCGCCGGCACTTGCAGGCCGGCGACCACCCGGCCGTCAGCCGCACCGTGGTTGCGGTAGTGGAACATCGAGATATTCCAGCGCCCGCCCAGTTTGTTAAGAAAGTTGAACAACGCCCCCGGCCGCTCCGGAAATTCAAAACGAAACACCAGCTCGTCACTGACCTTGGCCGCATGCCCGCCGACCATATGGCGGATGTGCAATTTGGCCAATTCGTTTTCGGTGAGGTCCAGCACCGGGAAACCCTGGTCGGTAAGGCTGGCGATCAATGCGCTGCGCGGGTCGTTTTCCGGGTGGGTCTGCACGCCGACGAAGATGTGCGCCTCGCTGCCGGTGTGATAGCGGTAGTTGAATTCGGTGATCTGGCGCTTGCCCACCGCCTCGCAGAATGCCTTGAAGCTGCCCGGCTTCTCGGGAATGGTCACGGCGATGATGGCTTCGCGGCCTTCACCCAGCTCGGCCCGTTCGGCCACATGGCGCAGGCGGTCGAAGTTGACGTTGGCACCGGAGTCGATGGCGACGAAAGTTTGGCCGCTGACGCCACGGGTCTCGACATACTTCTTGATCCCGGCCACGCCCAATGCGCCTGCCGGCTCGGTGATCGAGCGCGTGTCGTCGTAGATATCCTTGATTGCCGCACAGATTTCATCGGTGCTGACGGTGATCACTTCATCCACATAGTCTTTGCAGATGTCGAAGGTGTGCTGGCCGATCTGCGCCACCGCCACGCCATCGGCGAAGAGGCCGACGGTAGGCAGCACCACGCGCTCACCCGCCGCCATCGCCGCTTGCAGGCAGTTGGAGTCGTCCGGCTCGACGCCGATGATCTTGATGTCCGGGCGCAGGTATTTCACATACGCCGCAATCCCGGCGATCAGCCCGCCGCCGCCCACCGGCACGAAGATCGCGTCCAACGGCCCTGGATGCTGGCGCAGGATCTCCATCGCCACGGTGCCCTGCCCGGCAATGGTGTGCGGATCATCATAGGGGTGAATGTAGACGTAGCCTTTTTCATCGACCAGCTTCAGCGAATAGGCCAGGGCTTCCGGGAAAGAATCACCGTGCAGCACCACCTTGCCGCCACGCGAGCGCACGCCTTCGACCTTGATTTCCGGGGTGGTCTTGGGCATCACGATCGTGGCCTTGACCCCCAGCACCTTGGCCGCCAGGGCCAGGCCCTGGGCATGGTTGCCCGCCGAGGCGGTGACCACGCCGCGTGCGCGCTCCTCTGCGCTGAGCTGGCACAGCTTGTTGTAGGCGCCGCGAATCTTGAACGAGAACACCGGCTGCAAGTCTTCGCGCTTGAGCCAAATCTGGTTGCCCAGCCGCTCGGAAAGCTGGCGGGCAGTCTGCAGGGGTGTTTCTACGGCAACGTCGTAAACGCGCGAGGTGAGGATCTTTTTGACGTAGTGTTCAAGCATCGGCAGGCATCTACTTCAGGGGTTGGGCAGGGCCAGGGAGTCTAACCCGGCTTTTGGCCGGGAGACCACACGAATCCCAAGGTTTGTTGGGGTATACTCGCCGCCCTCGATTACTCCCCCGCCCGTTCCGGAGCCCGCATGACCCAGGATCAACTCAAACAGGCAGTGGCCCAGGCCGCTGTCGATTTAATCCTTCCAAAACTCGACGACAAGAGCATCGTCGGTGTCGGCACCGGCTCCACTGCCAACTGCTTTATCGATGCGCTGGCCCAGCATAAAGGTGCGTTCGATGGCGCAGTGGCCAGCTCCGAAGCGACCGCCGCGCGCCTCAAAGGCCATGGCATTCCGGTGTACGAGCTCAACACCGTGAGCGACCTGGAGTTCTACATCGACGGCGCGGACGAAAGCGACGAGCACCTGAACCTGATCAAAGGCGGCGGCGCAGCCCTGACCCGCGAGAAGATCGTCGCGGCCGTGGCCAAGACCTTCATCTGCATTGCCGACGCCAGCAAGCTGGTGCCGGTGCTCGGTGCGTTCCCGCTGCCGGTGGAAGTCATCCCGATGGCCCGTAGCCACGTGGCCCGCGAGCTGGTGAAACTGGGCGGCGACCCGGTGTACCGTGAAGGCGTGTTGACCGATAACGGCAACATCATCCTCGATGTGTTCAACATGCAGATCATTAATCCGGTGGAGCTGGAGACGCAGATCAACGCCATCGTTGGCGTGGTCACCAACGGCCTGTTCGCCGCACGCCCGGCGGATGTGCTGCTGTTGGGTACCCCGGAAGGCGTGAAAACCCTCAAAGCTTAATAACACCGCAGTTCAAATGTGGGAGGGGGCTTGCCCCCGATGGCAGTGTGTCAGTCAGAATATCTGGTACTGATACACCGCCATCGGGGGCAAGCCCCCTCCCACATTTGATAGCGATCCGGTCTGGATTTCTGTAACACAAACGCTACTTTTCGCAGCACTCCTCTCCAAAACCGTGCGCTCTGTCACGCCCCGCCTGGTATCCAATCCGTTACAAATTACAACCAAGCGACCCACGCGTTTAACATTGCGCCAATTCGCCGCCGCCCACGGAATGAGGCGCGCATTGTGCAAAGCGTCTGCGCTTGAACCTCTCATCACCTCAAGGAAGACCCTGTGATAAAGCCCCTAGCCTTCGCTCTCAGCGTCGCCGGCACCCTGCTGTCGACGCATCTTCAGGCCTATGATTACGGCCAGCACGCCACCACCACCCTGGAAAAACTGATCAACGACTACCCCGGGCGTTATCGCGGCACGGCCAATTTCGCCGGGGCGGCCGATTGGATGCAGAGCCAGATGGGCACGGCCTACAGCATCAGTCGCCAGGACTTCACCTGGAACAACGGCAGCCGCGCCTCGCAAAACGTGGTGGCCTACGCCGCCGGCACTAAACCGCAGTACGTGGTGATCGGCGCGCACTTCGATACCTACTTCGGTCGCCCTGCCCTGCAAGGCCTGGACGACAACGGCTCCGGCGCCAGCGTGCTCACCGAGGTGGCGAAGAACCTGGGCGGGCTGCAACTGGAAAATGGCTTGCAGGTGGTGGGCTTCGGCGCGGAAGAAGAAGGCTTGCGAGGGTCCAAGGCCTTCGTTGAGTCCCTGAGCGCAAGCCAACGCGCCAACATGCTCGCGATGATCAACCTCGACAGCCTGATTACCGGCGACATGATGTATGCCCACGCCGGCCAGAACAGCGCGGCCAACCCCGGCCTGGCGGCGTTGCGCGAACACACCTTCCAGATCGCCAGGGAACTGAATATCCCCCTGTTCACCAACCCCGGCCTGGACCCGCAATACCCCAAGGGCACCGGCTGCTGCAGCGATGGTGAACCGTTCGAACCGCTGAAGATCCCGATCCTGTATGTCGAGGCGACCAATTGGGAGCTGGGCGACCTGGATGGCTACACCCAGACCGACAATCCGAAAATCCCCGGCGGCTCGACCTGGCACGACCCGAACGAAGACAATAAAGCCGTGCTCACCGATGCCTTCGGCCAGGCGCGCATCGACCAGCGCCTGCGCGATTATTCGCGCCTGCTCAGCCGCCTGGTGCTGGAACTGACCAATGCCGACTTGATGGCCTCGACCGCCTCGGGCGGCGCCGTCGCACGCAATATGCAGGACAACCTGCAGCGTCAACATCAGGCCGCCGTGCGCTTGCACGAGCGCCGCTGGCTGACCTTGCAGTCGGCCAGTCGCGAAGTGGGCAGCTTCGATGGCGAGATCGGTGTGGACGGCCAATACAACCCGGACAGCGGTTTCGACCGCGCGCCCAACCCAGAGGCTCGGCAGTTGGGCGTGCATGCGCTGGGCGACTACCAGCTGAGCTCAGCCCTGAACATCGGCGCCAGCCTGAGCTACCGCAACGGCCGCGACACGCTGGAGCACCGCGGCAAACTCGATAGCGACACCTGGCAGGCCGCCGTCTACGCCCTGCTCAACGACGGCGGGCCGAGCTGGCTGGCCGGTGACCTGAGCGCCGGCCACACGCGCTTCGATTCCAAACGCAACCTGCTGATCCAGGCCAGCGGCGGGCCGGTGCTGCTCAACCAGCACCTGACCGGCAAGACCGACGCGCTGTCCCTCGGCGCACGGGTGCTGGGCGGCTATGACTTCGATTTTGGTGCCCTCCAGAGCGGACCCTTTGCCGGGCTCGATTACAGCCACTACCGCATCGATCAGTTCGACGAGAAGCAGAACCTGCGCACCGCGCTGGACTACGAAGAACAGTCGTTCGATTCCCTGGAAGCCAGCCTGGGGTGGCGCGTGCGCGGTGCTGTCGCTCTGCCTTACGGCTTGAGCCTGATGCCTTACGGCAACATCGGGTGGGTCAAGGAATTGGCCGATGGGCGTCTCGACGACCTGCAACTGACCGCCCGCGCCGATGGCCAGGCCCGCACCGCCAAACTGGGGTCAGTCGATAAACATTTTGGTCGCGCACAGATCGGCAGCCAATTGGCAATCACCCCGCAATTGGGGGTGTACGCCGAAGTGAACAGTCGGCTCGGCCATGCCGAGGGCAGCCAGACCGGCTACTCGCTGGGTGTGCAGTGGATGTTCTGATCAGGGCTTCTTGAACACGTAGAACAGGTTCGGTTCACTGACGAGGTACAGCGTGCCCTCGTCATCCATGGCGATCCCTTCGGCCTGCGGCACACGTTTTTTCAGGCCATGGCGCCCGTTGAGCAGTGACAGACTGCTTAACGGGCGACCGTCGATATCCAGTTCCAGCACCAGGAACGACTCATCGGAAAGCGCCAGTAAATGGCCGCTGCGCTCGTCGTATTGCAGGCTCGACAGGTCGCGCACAAACAACCCGGCATCACGCTTGGGGTTGTTGATCACATGCACCGAGTAGGTTTTTTCCGCTTTGAAATGGGGAAAGCCGTGGACCTCATAGATCACCATCGGGTCGCGTTCCTTGGCGACAAACAGGCGCTTGCCCACCGAGTCATAGGCCAGGCCTTCGAAACCCTTGTTGCTGCCGATGTGCACGCCCAGGGTCATTTGCTCCGCATCGGCGGCATCGAGAAATTGCGTGTCATCGTCCACATGCACCTTGATCAGGCGCTGCTGGCGCTCGTCACTGATCACGTAAATATTGTCGCTGATGAACTCCACCGCCTCGGCATCGCCAAACCCGACCAGGGGAATACGCCGCAGGATCTTGCCTTGCAGGGACAGCTCGACCAACTCGGCGTTTTTGTTGGTGACGGTAAACAGGCTTTTGCGCACCGGGTCGTAGGTGAGGGCCGACACATCGTCGTCGAGCCCTTCGATCACCTGGCCTTCCAGGGAGACGCGGTAATCGGCCAGGCCGATGCCGCGTTCATCCGCTGGCTGGTGCCACACCTGCCAGTTGAACCAGGCACGCTCGAACAGACGGAATTGCTGCGCAACGATCGCGGCAGCGACCAGCGCAATCAACAGCAGGATTAAAAGAGCAGGTTTGGGGCGGGCAAATCGACGCATCGTGGCGGGCTCAGAGAAAAACTGGCGAATAGATATCAAGGTCGCCTGAATTTAAACTTAAACGCAACGGGCTGTCTGGTGAATGCCGCTTTTTAAGACGCGTCCGACGTAAGACGTAGGTTATTTCTGTTTTTCAAACCGATAGAACAGGTTTGGCTCGCTGACGATATACAGCGTACCGCTCTCGTCCATGGTCACCCCTTCGGCACGCGGGATGGTGTCCTTGAGGCCGTTGAAACCGCCCAGCAGGGTCATGAAGCTGACTTGCTCGCCGGTTTCATCCAGCTCCAGCAGCAGGTGGGAGTCGGCCGACAGCACCAGCAAGTGCCCGGTACGCGGGTCGACTGCCAGGGCGGAAAGGTTGCGCACGTCCAGTTCGGTACTCGCCCGTTTCTGCTTGTCGCCTGCCAGGGTCTGGCTGCCGTCGCTCTTCCAGGTAAACAGTGCCGGTGGGCGCTCTTCGCCCAGCACCAGTTGCTGGTTGCGCGGGTCCCAGGTGATTGCTTCAAAGGCTTTGTTCTGGTTCTTGGACGGGCCCAGGTCATAACTGGGGAAATCGGCCTTGTTCAACGCCGTGGTGCCGGCGTCAACCTTGACGATGGTCAGGCTGTGCTCGCGCTCATCGACCACGGCCATCAAGCCATTCTCCATCACCGTCAGGCCTTCCGGATTGTTCCAGCCGTTGAGGGGCATCTTGCGCAGTACGTCGCCTTGCAGGCTCAGCTCCACCAGGAACGGGTTCTTACCCATCACGGAGAACAGGGTTTTGGTGCTTGGGTTGTAGGACAGGTCCGAGGCCTCGTCCTTCTCCATACCGGGCAGCAACTTGGCGTCGATGACCGCGTGATAGTCCGGCAGCCACACGCTTTCCCGGCGTTCGGCCGGGCTTTCAAAACCTTCCAGCACCCACAACACACCGCGATCATCCCAGTGCATGGCCCAGGCGATGCCATACAGGATCGCGCCGGCCAGAAACACCCAGGAATACCAGCGCATGGTCAAGCGAGAGCGAAGCGTAGGTTTGGAGGTGGGCAGAGGCACGGCCATTGAGGGCTTTTTCCGGAAGTCAGCTGTAGGGAATAGAGCAAGAAGCTGGATTATGCGGATGGCGTGTGAAAAAAATGCAAAACCATGTGGGAGGGGGCTTGCTCCCGATAGCGGAGTGTCAGGCACAGGTTAGCCGGCTGACACACTGCAATCGGGAGCAAGCCCCCTCCCACATTTTTACAGCATTTGTGCACACAGTCAGCGCACGACGCTCTCGAAGCGGTTGACGCCCGACAGCTCCAGCACCAGCTTGTCGCCGACATTCAGCGGCCCTACGCCAGCCGGGGTGCCGGTCAGGATTACATCACCCGCCTGCAGCGAGAAGCAGCCGGCCATGTGCTGGATCATCGGCACGATCGGGTTGAGCATCTGCGCGCTGTTGCCGTTCTGGCGGACTTCGCCGTTGATGGTCAGGCGAATGCCGATATCGGTCACGTCAGCGAACGTGCTGCCGACCACAAAAGGCGCAATCACCGCCGCGCCGTCGAACGACTTGGCGATCTCCCACGGCAGGCCCTTGGCCTTCAACTCGGCCTGTTTGTCGCGCAGGGTCAGGTCCAGGGCCGGGGCGAAGCCGGAGATGGCGTCCAGCACTTCTTCGCGGCTTGGGTTGTTCGACAACGGCTTGCCGATCAATACGGCGATTTCCGCTTCGTAATGCACCGAACCGCGCTCGGTAGGAATAGTGAAACCGCCTTCCAGCGGCACCACGCAACTGCCCGGCTTGATGAACAGCAACGGCTCGGTCGGCACCGGGTTGTCCAGTTCCTTGGCGTGTTCGGCGTAGTTACGTCCGATACACACCACTTTGCCTACCGGAAAGTGGATGCTGGTGCCGTCGATATACTTGTGCTGATAGCTCATGGAACGACTCCTTAAAAAGCGTCCTTAAACAGCGAAGATCTTGCCTGGGTTCATGATCCCGTTCGGGTCGAACACCGCTTTCACGGCCTTCATGTATTCGATTTCAACCGGTGAGCGGCTGTAAGTCAGGTAATCGCGCTTGGTCATGCCCACGCCGTGTTCGGCGGAGATCGAGCCGTTGTATTTGGCGACGGTCTCGAATACCCATTTGTTCACGGTGGCACACTTGGCGAAGAACTCGTCCTTGCTCAGGGTTTCCGGCTTGAGGATGTTCAGGTGCAGGTTACCGTCGCCAATGTGGCCGAACCAGACGATTTCGAAATCCGGGTAATGCTCGCCGACGATAGCGTCAATTTCTTTCAGGAAAGCCGGCACTTTGGAAACGGTGACCGAAATATCGTTTTTGTACGGCGTCCAGTGGGAAATCGTCTCGGAGATATATTCGCGCAGCTTCCACAGATTATGCAGCTGGGTCTCGCTCTGGCTCATCACGCCGTCCAGCACCCAGCCTTGCTCGACGCAATGCTCAAAGGTCTCCAGGGCGTGATTGGCGACTTCCTCGGTGGTGGCTTCGAATTCCAGCAGCGCGTAGAACGGGCAATCGGTTTCGAACGGTGCTGGCACGTCGCCACGCCCGAGGACTTTGGCCAGGGCCTTGTCGGAGAAAAATTCGAAAGCGGTCAGGTCCAGCTTGCTCTGGAAGGCGTGCAGCACCGGCATGATCGAGTCGAAGTCGGTGGTGCCCAGCACCATGGCGGTCAGGTTTTTCGGCGCACGGTCCAGGCGCATGGTGGCTTCCACCACAAAACCCAGGGTCCCTTCGGCGCCGATGAACAGCTGGCGCATGTCGTAGCCGGTGGCGTTCTTGATCAAGTCACGGTTCAGTTCCAGCACATCGCCTTTGCCGGTGACGACTTTCATCCCGGCCACCCAGTTACGGGTCATGCCGTAGCGAATCACCTTGATCCCGCCGGCATTGGTGCCGATATTGCCGCCAATCTGGCTGGAACCGGACGATGCGAAATCCACCGGGTAGTACAACCCATGTTCTTCGGCAACGTTCTGCAATTGCTTGGTGACCACGCCCGGCTGGCACACCGCAGTGCGGTCGGTAAGGTTCACGTCGAGAATCTGGTTCATATAGTCGAATGACACCACCACTTCGCCATTGGCCGCCACCGCCGCCGCCGACAGGCCAGTACGCCCACCGGATGGCACCAGCGCCATCTTGTGGGTATTGGCCCAACGGACGATGGCCTGCACCTGCTCGGTGGTCTTGGGAAAGACGATGGCGCACGGCGCGGGCGCGAAATGCTTGGTCCAATCCTTGCCGTAAGCCTCCAGGGAGTCGGCGTCGGTCAGCACTTTGCCGGGCTCAACCAGGGTCTTCAGCTCATCAATCAGGGCAGGATGGGTCATCGACAGAACTCTCGAACAATTCATGGTCATCCTGAGAACGCTTCACGTCGCAGGAATAGGTGTTTAGCGGGGCGCGTATGCTAGCATACCGCCCCCGCAGGACAGAGCCCAAGGGCGTTTCTGCGGTGACGGCTTTCCTGCCGTCCGGGTCAGCTTAAGCGATCCGATTCCCTGCCATTTTTCTCCGGGATACAGGTTTACGCAGATGAGCAAGACTTCTCTCGATAAGAGCAAGATCAAGTTCCTTCTTCTGGAAGGCGTCCACCCATCGGCCGTCGACGTTCTGAAAGCCGCCGGGTACACCAGCATTGAGTACATCACCAGTTCTCTGCCGGAAGCCCAGCTCAAGGAAAAGATCGCCGACGCGCACTTTATCGGCATTCGCTCCCGCACTCAGTTGACCGAAGAGATCTTCGACCACGCCAAGAAACTCGTGGCGGTCGGCTGCTTCTGCATCGGCACCAACCAGGTCGACCTCAACGCAGCGCGCGAACGCGGCATCGCGGTGTTCAACGCACCGTACTCCAACACCCGTTCCGTAGCGGAGCTGGTGCTGGCCGAGGCCATCCTGCTGCTGCGCGGTATCCCAGAGAAGAACGCTTCCTGCCACCGTGGCGGCTGGATCAAGAGCGCGGCCAACTCCTTCGAAATCCGCGGCAAAAAGCTGGGTATCGTCGGTTACGGTTCGATCGGCACTCAACTGTCGGTATTGGCAGAAGGCTTGGGGATGCAGGTGTTCTTCTATGACACCCTGACCAAGCTGCCCTTGGGCAACGCCACCCAGGTGTCGAGCCTGACCGAGCTGCTGGGCATGTCCGACATCGTCACCCTGCACGTTCCGGAAACTGCCGAGACCCAGTGGATGATCGGCGAGAAGGAAATCCGCGCCATCAAGAAAGGCGGGATCCTGATCAACGCCGCGCGCGGCACAGTGGTCGAGCTGGACGCCCTGGCCGAGGCGATCAAGGACAAGCACCTGATCGGCGCCGCTATCGACGTGTTCCCGGTAGAGCCACGCTCCAACGACGACATTTTCGAAAGCCCGTTGCGCGGCCTGGACAACGTGATCCTGACCCCGCACATCGGCGGCTCCACCGCTGAAGCCCAAGCCAACATCGGCCTGGAAGTCTCGGAAAAACTGGTCAAGTACAGCGACAACGGTACCTCGGTATCGTCCGTGAACTTCCCGGAAGTGGCCCTGCCGGCTCACCCTGGCAAGCACCGCCTGCTGCACATCCACCAGAACATTCCGGGTGTGATGATGGAGATCAACAAGGTCTTTGCGGAAAACGGCATCAACATCTCCGGTCAGTTCCTGCAGACCAACGAGAAGGTCGGCTACGTGGTGATCGACGTTGACGCCGAGTACTCGGACCTGGCGCAAGAGAAGCTGCAGCACATCAACGGCACTATTCGTAGCCGGGTGTTGTTCTGACGCTTTAAATGCGGCATAAAAAATGGGAGGCCCGCAGGGGCCTCCCATTTTTTATGCCTGAACAGCGCTTACTTGACGTTAACCGTGATGACTTTCGAGGCGACCGTCGGGTTGAACTGCATGTGCAGTTTGTCGCCGGCCACCAGTTGCAAGGTGTGCTTGCCGGGTGTCAGGGTCAATTCGGTTTCGGTCTGAGCCTTGCCGTAATGGATCACGGTGTCGGTGGCCGGAATCGGCAGTTTCGCATCGGGCAATTCTTTCTGGTCGATCAGCAAGTGGTGGTGGCCGGTGCCGGCCGTCTGGTCGGTGGCCGGCGCCAGTTTCAGGCCTTCCATGCCGAACTTCACGGTGAAAGTCTTATCGACGGTGGCGCCGTCTTTGGGCGAGACGATGAATACTTTCGCGCCTTCAGGCGGCGCGCTGCGCGGGATGCCGTCGGCGGCAGTGGCCAACATCGAAGCACCCAGCATCAAAGAGGCCAGGGTTGCACGGGACAAAAGGGCTTTCATTCGCTTCTCCAGTTTTTCGTGAAATCTGTAGGGTTATGACAACTTCGCGACAAATTGCTGTCCAAGGCACTCGACACCATAGCAAAGCGATGCTGAACGGCGTCTCGCCCGTACGAATTCTTTAGGAGTGACCATGCGCTTTTCGCCTG
Source organism: Pseudomonas sp. R4-34-07 (assembly GCF_003852375.1). NCBI lineage: Bacteria > Pseudomonadati > Pseudomonadota > Gammaproteobacteria > Pseudomonadales > Pseudomonadaceae > Pseudomonas > Pseudomonas sp. R4-34-07. Next base: position 5,608,014 of record NZ_CP027760.1, read on the forward strand.
GCCTGTTACTGCTGCTTCCCCTTCTGAGCGCCCCGGCTCACGCCGAGCTGATCGATGATGTCAACGATCGCGGTGAGCTGCGCATCGCCCTTGAAGCCAACACCCCGCCTTACAATTTCAAGGAGGGCGAGAAGCTCACCGGCTTTGAGGTCGAGCTGGGTGAACTGCTGGCAAAGGAGATGGACGTGCGTTCCTCGTTTATCACCACCGATGATGCCGACCTGCTGCCTGGCGTGGCGACCGGCAAATATGACGTGGCGCTTAACCATATCGCTATGACTGCCGAGCTTGAGGATCAGTTCGATTTCAGCGCGGCGTATCACCAGACGCCGGAGCTGGTGATCCCGTTCCAGAAAGGCAATCCGGCGTTCAAGAGCAGCCTGGACAATGCGTTGAAGCGGGTGAAGGATGATGGTCGGTTAAAGGCGCTGGAAGAGAAGTGGCTCGACGGGAATACGCGATAACCCATGTGGGAGGGGGCTTGCTCCCGATGGCGGAGTGTCAGCCAGAGATCAACTGACTGACACTCCGCTATCGGGGGCAAGCCCCCTCCCACATTTTGTTCCAGGCAAGACTTGACGCCGGCTTAAAACGGCTCGTTACCGCGCCGACGGAACCAGCCGGTCAGGGACAGGCGTTCACGCGTGGCAGGCAGGACCTCGTGGGGCACTTCGCCGGAGAGGAACACCACCAGGCTGCCGCCGGTAGGCGCCACGTCGTGTTCGATGCCACCCTTGAGGTACATGCGCAACTGCCCGCCGTGTTCGGGCAGCCAGGCGTCGTTCAAATAGATCACGGCCGAGACCATGCGCCGGTCATCGTCGCGAAAACGATCCACATGCTTGAGGTAGAACGCCCCGGGCGGGTACATCGCGAAGTGGCTTTCGAAGTCTTCCAGGCCAAGGAACAGGCCACGGTTCATGGCCAGGCGCAGGCCGTCCATTATCGCCATGTAGGTATCGCAGACGGCGGCATCGCCCTCTTCCAGCCACTGGATGTGGTCGCCGCGAATCCCCTCGCGAATTTCCTGGGCGGGCCCGCGCCCCACCGCCGCCGGCGCCAGCTCACCTTCAGCCGCACGTTTACGGCACTCAGCCGCCAGCTCCAGGGTCAGAGCCTGGGGCAGGAAGGCATTCTGCTGCGACCAGCCTTGTTCGGCCAGGTCGTCGACAATGCGTTGCAGCAGGGGGTGATCAAGGGGCATTTGCATGGCGCGCATAGTATCCATACGCCTGTAAATCCGACAGCGCCGTCGAGCGCTCGAATACACTTTAGTCAGGTGACTGATAGGACTTCTCGACAAATCCTACGCCCGACACGGACAATAGTGGCCGACTGACAGGAGTCCTTATGCGTCGTTTGTTTCTTTCCTTGCTGATGTTCTGCGTTTTGCCCGCCTGGGCAGACGGCCATGACCAGTTGTACAAGGTTGCCGGCTGGGCCGAACAACGTGCGCATTTCAATGATGCCCTCAGTGCCGCCCAACAGCGCTACCGCAACAGCCTGCCGCCGGCGGTGTACCAGGCGCTGGTGGACAACAGCAACAAACGCTTCGCGGCCCAGGCCATGGACCAGCGCGCCGAGGCCCAGTTGCGCAAGCACCTGGCGGACCCGAAACCGGCCCTGAGTTTTTTCCAGTCGCCCCTGGGCCGCAAGATTGTCGCCGCCGAATTGCTCGCCACGCGTCGCGACCAATTGGCGAAAAACGCCCAGGGCCTGCCGAAAATCCAAGCCGATGCTACCCGCAGCCTGATCATCGGCCACCTGGCCCAGGCCCTGCCCGCGCGTGAAGCGGGCGCCGAAGTCAGCCTGGCGATTGCCGGCGTGGCGGCGGACAGCTTGAGCCAGATGATCCCCGGCCTGCTGGGCGGTGGTCAGGCTCAGGGCATGTTGAATGGGCAGCGTGAGCGGCTGATGCAGCAGATCGACAAGGATCTGAATAACACGCTGTTGTATGTCTATCGGGATTTGTCTGACCCGGAGTTGGAAGAATTCGCGACGTTTGCCGAATCGCCGGAAGGCAAGGCGTATTACCAGGCAGCGCTCGCCGCCATCCGCGCAGGCCTTGCGGTCGGCCAAAGCACCTCCAGCCTGGCGCAGTAGAAAAAAATGTGGGAGGGGGCTTGCTCCCGATAGCGGTGGGTCAGCTACACATAAGTTGACTGGCACACCGCTATCGGGAGCAAGCCCCCTCCCACATTGGATTGTGTTACTTCAGATGGTCCGTGAGAAAACTGAAATATTCTTCACGAATCTCCGGAATTTCGTTCGCCAGGTGATGCCGCCCACGCTTAAGCATCAACACCTCGGGCTGGTCAAACTTGCTGCGCAGCACCTGCAAGTTATGTTGCCAATCCACCGTCATATCCTCTTCACCCTGCACAATCACCGGCCGCCGTGGGCTGCGCGGTGCGGCTTCGATGCGTTTGATCCAGCGCGCCAGGGCGCCTACCCAGGCGGTCGGCAGTTGGCGCGGCTGCAACGGGTCGGCTTCGAGAAAGGGTTTGAAGGCCGGGTCGTTGGAGTTATCGCTGAACCGTCGCGCGATGCCTTTGACGAACGGGCGCAGCAGGTAATAGCTGGCTTGCGACCAGCCCCATGCACGCGGACGTACCAGCGGCGACAGCAGAAAGGTCTTGCCCTGGGCCGGGCTTTCGGCGCCGTGGTTGAGCAGGTGATCCACCACGATGGCGCCGCCGGTGCTTTGCCCGAACAGGTGCCAGGGTTGCGGCAATTGCAGCGCCTGGGCCTCGGCGAACAACGCCTGCACTACGTCCTGGTACACCGCAAACTCATCAATACTGGCACGCACGCCGCTGGACAATCCATGGCCCGGCAGGTCGCAGGCGATCACCACGAAGCCCTGGTCCAGCGCCCAGTCCACTACGTGGCGGTACAGCCCCATATGGTCGTAGAAGCCGTGGAACATGAACATTGTCGCCACCGGCGCAGGCGGCCACCATACCTGCGCCACCACCTCGAACCCGCCCACCTCCAAGCGCCCCAGACGGCTCACGGCCGGCACCTTGCGTGCGCCCAGGTCGAGTCCATAGAAACGTTGATAGACCCGCGCCTCGGCTGACAAAGGCTGCGCATCCACCAGGGGCCGCAAGCTTTCGCGCAGATGATCAGGGTCAAAGTTAACGGGCATAAAGGCTTCCAGACTGACGGTGAAGATGAATATCGAGCTGCGATATTCATCTGTCAGGACAAGCATGGCAAGCTACGCGACCCGCGAGGATACCTCTGAATGCGACAGCCCTACCGCACTGCCTTGTTCGCCAGCCTGGTGCTGATTATCTGCGCCGCCGTGCTGTCGGCCGCGTATGACTGGTTCCAGGGCCGTTACCTGCGCGCCTTCAGCGAACACACGGCGGTGTTCTCCGGCGATGCGCTGCAACTGCCCGCCGCACTGCGCGGGCCTGGGCCGATTCGCCTGGTGCACTTCTGGGACCCGGCCTGCCCGTGCAATGTCGGTAACCAGCAACACCTGAGTGAGCTGATCGAGCAATACGCGCCGCAAGGTGTCGAGTTCTATGCCTTGCAAAAGGCCGGCAGCCACGGCGCCCTGCCGGACACCCTGCGCCAGATGAAAACCCTCGACGCCCTGCCCGGCGCCGATCAGGTGCCGGCCAGCCCGGCCGTGGGCATCTGGGACCGTACGGGCAAGCTGGCGTATTTCGGACCGTACAGCGAAGGGCTGACGTGCAATTCCAACAACAGTTTTATCGAGCCGATCCTCAAGGCCCTCGAAGCCGGGCGCGAAGTGAATGCCACGCACACCCTGGCGGTGGGCTGCTATTGTTCGTGGCCTAAGGAACCGTAGTCTGTCCATTCAGGGTTAAGGAAAGTCGATGAAGCGTGTCTTGCAGGCTCTCGTGGTGCTGGTTGTGCTGGTCGCCCTCGGCGCCGGCTGGTACGTCTACAGCAAGCAACCCACCCGCCAGGGCACGGTCACCCTGGCGCACTTGCAAGGCTCGGTCACGGTGCGCTACGACGACCGTGGCGTGCCGCATATCCGCGCCGGCAACGAGCCCGACCTGTACCGCGCCCTGGGCTATGTGCATGCCCAGGACCGGCTGTTCCAGATGGAAATCATGCGCCGCCTGGCCCGTGGCGAGCTGGCCGAGGTGCTCGGGCCCAAGCTGCTGGAGACCGATAAGCTGTTTCGCAGTCTGCGGATTCGCGAGCGCGCCTCAAGCTACGTCGAGCACATGAACACCGACTCGGCCGCGTGGAAGGCCCTGCAAGCCTACCTGGACGGGATCAACCAATATCAGGCCAGCCACGCCAGCCCGATGGAGTTCGACGTGCTGGGCATCCCCAAGCGCCCGTTCACCGCCGAGGACTCCATCAGTGTCGCCGGGTATATGGCCTACAGCTTTGCTGCGGCTTTTCGTACCGAACCGCTGCTGACTTACGTGCGCGACCAACTGGGCAGCGACTACCTCAAGGTCTTCGACCTCGATTGGCAAGCCAAAGGCGCCCTTAACCTGGCGGCCGGCGACTGGAAGACCCTTGGCGCTCTCGCCAGCCTGAGCGAGCAGGCCCTGGCTGACAACGGCTTGCCGCAATTTGAAGGCAGCAATGCCTGGGCCATCAGCGGCAGTCGCACCCAGAGTGGCAAACCATTGCTGGCGGGCGACCCCCATATCCGCTTCTCGGTGCCGTCGGTGTGGTACGAGGCGCAGCTGTCGGCGCCCGGCTTTGAGTTGTATGGCTACCACAACGCGCTGGTGCCGGTGGCCTTCCTCGGGCACAACCTGGACTTCGGCTGGAGCCTGACCATGTTCCAGAACGACGACCTCGACCTGGTCGCCGAAAAGGTCAACCCGGCCAACCCCAACCAGGTCTGGTATCACGGCCAGTGGGTCGACATGAGCAGCAGCGAACAGCAGATCCAGGTCAAGGGCCAGGCCCCGGTCACGCTGACCCTGCGCCGCTCGCCCCACGGCCCGATCGTCAATGACGTGCTCGGTGAAAACGCCGGCACCACGCCGATCGCCATGTGGTGGGCGTTCCTCGACAGCGAAAACCCGATCCTCGAGGGTTTCTACCAGCTCAACCGTGCCGACTCCCTGGCCAAGGCACGCGCGGCGGCGGCCAACGTCTCGGCGCCTGGGCTGAATATCGTGTGGGCCAATGCCAAGGGCGATATTGGCTGGTGGGCGGCGGCGCAATTGCCGATACGCCCGGCCGGCGTCAACCCGGCGTTCATCCTCGACGGCAGTACCGCCCAGGCCGACAAGCTGGGCTTCTACCCTTTCAGCGCCAACCCCCAGGAAGAAAACCCGGCGCGCGGCTATGTGGTCTCCGCCAATGCCCAGCCGGCGTCACCCACCGGCATGGAGATCCCCGGTTATTACAACCTGGCCGACCGTGGCCAGCAGCTGAATGCGCAGTTGAGCGACAACCGCGTGAAGTGGGACGTCAACAACAGCCAGGCCCTGCAACTGGGCACCACCACTGCCTTTGGTCCGCGCCTGCTGGCGCCGCTGTTGCCGGAGCTGCGTGAGGTGGTCAAAGACCCGGCGCAGTTGAAGCTCGTAGAACAACTGGCAAGCTGGAAAGGCGACTACCCGCTGGATTCCACCAGCGCCACCCTGTTCAACCAATTGCTGTTCAACCTCGCTGACGCCACCTTCCACCCGAAACTGGGCGACGCTATGTTCAAGACCCTGCTCGGCACCCGCGTGATCGACGCCGCCCTGCCACGCCTGGCCGCCACGCCGGATTCGCCCTGGTGGAACGGCACGCGAGCCGGCACCGTCAAGCTGGCCTGGGATAACAGCCTGGCGCACCTGAAAGCCACCTTCGGCGATGACCCGTCCCAGTGGCAGTGGGGCAAGGCGCACACCCTGACCCACGGCCACCCGCTGGGCATGCAGAAGCCGCTGGACAGGCTATTCAACGTGGGCCCCTTCGCGGCACCGGGCAGTCACGAAGTGCCGAACAACCAGACCGCCATGATCGGCCCGGCGCCCTGGCCGGTGACCTACGGCCCCTCGACCCGCCGCCTGATCGACTTCGCCGACGCGGCCCATGCCTTGACCATCAACCCGGTGGGGCAAAGCGGTGTGCCCTTTGATGCTCACTACAGTGATCAGGCGCAAACCTATATCGAAGGCGGCTACGAGCAGGCGCATTTCAATGAAGAGGAAATCACGGCCAATACCCGTGGCACCCTCAAGCTGCTACCGGCCAGATAAGCTACACGGGCGCCGCAAAATTGAGCCTGAACTGTTGCGGCGTCACGCCCAGGCGACGGTTGAACACACTGCGCATGTGCTGCGCATCGCGAAAACCGCATTGGTAGGCCACCGTCTTGAGCGGTGCGTGCGTGCTTTCGAGCATGACCCGCGCCGCATCCACCCGCGCCCTCTCGACAAATTCCGCCGGCGTAACCCGCGCTTCACGGGCGAACACCCGGGAGAAATTGCGCGCACTCATATTCGCCGCCCTGGCCAGGTCGGCAATGCCCAGGTCCCCGGTCAGGTTCGCCAGCACGTACAACTGCACCAGCGCCACCGCCGAGGTGGTTTCGGCATGGGGCGTGAGAAATGGGCTGAACTGTGACTGGCCGCCCGAGCGCTGGGTGAATACCACCAAACGCTTGGCCACGCTCAATGCGACTTCCGGGCCATGGTCCTGGGCCAGCAGGTACAGCGACAGGTCGATCCCCGCCGTGACCCCGGCCGAGGTGTAGAGGTTGCCGTCCTGCACATACAGGCGGTCGGCTTCGACGTGGGCCGAGGGGCACAACCGGGCCAGGTCGGCGGCGTCTCCCCAATGGGTGGTCACGGTTTTACCGTCCAGCAGACCGGCGCGGGCCAGCATGAAGGCGCCATTGCAGATCGAACCAAAGCGCCGGGCCCGCGCCGCGGCGGCGCGCAGCCAGTCATCGAACGCCGGGCCAAAATCCTCGAACGGCAACTGCGGGCCACCGGCGACCAGCAACAGGTCATAAGCCTGCAGGGCCTCGCTGTAATGCCGGTGGGCCTGCAATGACAACCCGTTGGAACAGGCCATGCTGCCGTGTGCAAAGCCGATCACGTCCAGCTGATAGTGGCCTTCAGACGCGAGGAAGCGGTTGGCCTCGCAGAACACATCCATAGGCCCGGTCACGTCCAGTGACTGGACGCCAGGGAAGATCAGAATGGCGACGGTTTTGCCCATGCTCACAGACACCTTTTCTTAGCTGAATAAAACACAGAACCCTGTGGGAGGGGGCTTGCCCCCTCCCACATTTGGATTGTCGCAGGCCTTACCCTAGCCGATTTTGCCTTGGCACGATGTGTCGACACATTGGCCGGGATCGCTCCCTCGCCGCAATAGCCCTCGCACGCAAGCACGACCAGACTGGATGCTTCCCAGAGGAGAACCCCCATGAGCACCACCATCGCCGGTATCACGATCCCCGACAGCGCCCTGGCCAGGGCCACCACGGAATACATCCGCGACATCGAGTCCGACCTGCTCTACCACCACTCCCGCCGGGTATTCCTGTTCGGCGCATTGAGCGGTGAGCGCAAGCAGTTGGCGTACAACCCGGAGTTGCTGTACGTCGGCGCAATGTTCCACGACCTCGGCCTGGTGGAAGGCCACCGCAGCGCCGATGAACGCTTCGAAGTGGACGGGGCCAACGCGGCGGCCGCTTTCCTCAAGCCTTATGGGCTCAGTGATGACGATATCGAACAGGTATGGCTGTCCATTGCCCTGCACACCACGCCGGGCGTGCCGCAGCATCTGCGCCCAACCGTGGCGCTGGTGACGGCAGGGGTGGAGATGGACGTGCTGGGCCTGGACTACGCCGCGTTCAGCAACGTGCAGCGCGAAGCCGTGGTGCATGCGCATCCACGCGGTGAGGGATTCAAGGAATGCATCATCTGCGCCTTCGCCGATGGCTTGCGGCATCGCCCGCAGACCACGTTTGGCAACGTGAAGACCGACGTGCTGGTGGATCAGGAGCCGGGGTTCAAGCCGATGAATTTTGTCGAGGTGATTCGTACTTCACCCTGGACTTGATCGTTCCCACGCTCTGCGTGGGAATGCAGGCCAGGACGCTCCGCGTCAGCTTCTAAAAGCGTGACGCAGAGCGTCACAGGAGGCGCTCCCACGCGGAGCGTGGGAACGATCATGGCGGTGTATCAGTATCAGGTGTGCTGACTGACACACTGCTATCGGGGGCAAGCCCCCTCCCACATTTGGACCCAGTTCCGGCAGTTAGACCGGTGCGGGCGCCCTGCGCGCGTCCGGCTGTTTCCAGCCATCCGCCGCCGCTTCTTCAATCGCTTGCTGGATGGCTTTCTTGCGATGCTCCTCGGCCCGACGGCTGAAGAACCACACCAGAAAGGTCACCAGCGACACCGCCAGCAGAATCAGGCTGGCCACCGCGTTGATCTCAGGTTTGACCCCAAGGCGTACGGCCGAGAACACTTCCATCGGCAAGGTGGTCGAACCCGGGCCCGAGACGAAGCTGGCCAGTACCAGGTCATCCAGCGACAGCGCGAACGACATCATGCCGCCCGCCGCCAGCGATGGCGCGATCATCGGGATGGTGATCAGGAAGAACACCTTCCACGGCCGCGCGCCCAGGTCCATCGCCGCTTCTTCGATCGACAGGTCCAGTTCACGCAAGCGTGCCGACACCACCACCGCTACATACGCCGCGCAGAAGGTGGTGTGGGCGATCCAGATGGTGACAATGCCACGCTCCTGGGGCCAGCCGATCATCTGCGCCATGGCCACGAACAGCAGCAACAGCGACAGGCCGGTGATCACTTCCGGCATCACCAACGGCGCCGTGACCAGGCCGCCGAACAGCGTACGGCCCTTGAACTGGCTGATGCGCGTCAGCACGAACGCCGCCAGCGTACCCAGCGCCACCGCTGCCACGGCCGTGTAGCAGGCGATTTCCAGGGAACGCGCCACCGAGCCCATCAGCTGGGTGTTGTCCAGCAGGCCCACGTACCACTTGATCGACCAACCGCCCCACACCGTCACCAGCTTGGATTCGTTGAACGAGTAGATCACCAGGATCAGCATCGGCAGGTAGATGAACAACAACCCCACGACCAGCATGAAGCTGGAGAAACGAAAGCGTTTCATATCTTGCCCTCCAGCTCTTTGGCCTGGCTGCGGTTGAACAGGATGATCGGCACGATCAGGATCGCCAGCATCACCACGGCCAATGCAGAGGCCACCGGCCAGTCACGGTTGTTGAAGAATTCTTGCCACAGCACTTTACCGATCATCAGGGTTTCCGGGCCGCCGAGCAGTTCAGGAATCACGAACTCGCCCACCACCGGGATAAACACCAGCATGCAGCCTGCGATGATGCCGTTCTTGGACAGCGGCACGGTGATTTTCCAGAAGCTGTTGAAGGTGCTCGAGCCCAGGTCCGACGCGGCTTCCAGCAGGCTTTGGTCGTGTTTGACCAGGTTGGCGTACAGCGGCAGGATCATGAACGGCAGGTACGAATAGACCACGCCGATGTACACCGCGATGTTGGTGTTGAGAATCTGCAGCGGTTCGTTGATCAGTCCCATGGACATCAGGAAGCCGTTGAGCAAACCGTTGTTGCTGAGGATGCCCATCCACGCATAGACGCGGATCAGGATCGCGGTCCAGGTCGGCATCATGATCAGCAGCACCAGCACCGTTTGCATTTCCTTGCGCGCGGTGGCGATGGCGTAGGCCATCGGGTAGCCGATCAGCAGGCACAGCAGCGTGCTGAAAAACGCCATCTTCAGCGAGCCCAGGTACGCGGCGATGTAGAGTTCATCACCCGCCAGCAAGCTGTAGTTGGCCAGGTTCAGCACCACTTGCAGTTTTTGCTCAACGTAGGTGTAGATCTCGGTGTAGGGCGGAATCGCCACATCGGCTTCGGCAAAGCTGATTTTCAGCACGATGAAAAACGGCAGGGCGAAAAACAGGAACAGCCAGAGGAAGGGAATCCCGATGACCACCTGCTTGCCACTGGGCACGATGCGATCCAAGCGCCGCTTGAATTTCTTCATGTTCATGAGCGAAGTACCACGCCGCTGTCGTCTTCCCACCAGACGTACACCTGGTCGCCCCAGGTTGGGCGCTGGCCACGGCGTTCGGCGTTGGCGACGAAGGACTGCACCAGCTTGCCGCTCGGCAGCTCCACATAGAACACCGAGTGGCCGCCCAGGTAGGCGATGTCGTGGACTTTGCCGCTGGACCAGTTGTGCTCGCAGGTCGGCATCTGGGTTGTGACCAGCAGTTTTTCCGGGCGGATGGCGTACGTCACCGACTTGTCTTCCACTGCGGTGGCGATGCCGTAGCCCACGTAGATATCGCGGTCCAGGTCCGGGCACTTGAGCACGGCGTGGCCTTCGGCGTCGTCCACCACTTGGGTGTCGAAGATATTGACGTTGCCAATGAACTCGCACACCAGGCGGCTGGTGGGCGTTTCGTAGATGTCGATCGGGCTGCCGATCTGGGCGATCCAGCCCAAGTGCATGATCGCGATGCGCTCGGCCATGGTCATGGCCTCTTCCTGGTCGTGGGTCACCATTACACAGGTCACGCCGACGCGCTCGATGATCTCGACCAGCTCCAGCTGCATCTGAGAGCGCAGCTTCTTGTCGAGGGCGCCCATCGGCTCATCGAGCAGCAGCAGTTTCGGGCGCTTGGCCAGGGAACGGGCCAGGGCCACACGCTGGCGTTGGCCGCCGGACAACTGGTGCGGCTTGCGCTTGGCGTACTGGCTCATCTGCACCAGCTTGAGCATTTCGGCCACGCGGGCGTCGACTTCAGCCTTGGGGATCTTGTCCTGTTGCAGGCCGAAGGCGATGTTCTGTGCCACGGTCATGTGCGGAAACAAGGCGTAGGACTGGAACATCATGTTGATCGGCCGCTCGTAGGGCGGCATGTCGGTGATGTCCACACCGTCGAGGTAGATGCGGCCTTCGGTCGGGCGCTCGAAGCCTGCGAGCATGCGCAGCAAGGTGGACTTGCCCGACCCCGAACCGCCGAGCAAGGCGAAGATCTCGCCTTTCTTGATTTCCAGGGACACATCGTCCACCGCAATCGTCTCGTCGAACTTCTTCGTGACCCGGTCGATTTTGACCAACACCTTTTTCGGTGTCTGGTCGCCCTCGAGGGCTTTCTTATAGGCGCCGGAGGCAACTGCCATTTACGAAACTCCCAAAAAAAGAGTACAGCTCGCCCGGTGCAGGCGAACCTTGAATAGTTTGAGCCTTACTTGCCCGTCTTGACCTTGGTCCAGCTACGGGTCATTAAACGCTGCACGTTCGGGGGTAGCTCGAAGTTGACGAATGTCCGGTCGAGAACCGCCTGCGGTGGGTAAACCGCTGCGTCGGTGCGTATCGATTGCTCCATCAGTTTGTCCGCCCCGGGGTTAGGGTTGGCATAACCGACGTAATCACTGACCTGAGCGATCACTTCAGGTTGCAGCAAATAGTTGATGAAGGCGTGAGCCTCTTTGACATTGGCGGCGTCCTTGGGGATCGCCAGCACGTCAAACCACAGGTTGCCGCCCTCCTTGGGAATCGCGTAGGCGATGTTCACGCCTTTGCCCGCCTCGCTTGCGCGGGCCTTGGCCTGGAACACATCACCGGAGAAACCGGCCGCCACGCAAATATTGCCGTTGGCCAGGTCCGAAATGTATTTGGAGGAATGGAAGTAGGTCACGTAGGGCCGTACTTTCAGCAGTTTTTCCTCGGCCTTCTTGTAGTCGGCCGGGTTGGTGCTGTTCGGGTCCAGGCCCATGTAGTTGAGCACGGCCGGCAGCATTTCATCGGCCGAGTCCATGAATGAAACACCGCAGGTGGCGAGCTTCTTCATGTTTTCCGGTTCGAACAGCATGGCCCAGGAGTCGATCTTGTCGACGCCCAGCACCTCCTTCACTTTGTCGACGTTGTAACCGATGCCGTTGGTGCCCCACAGGTATGGCACGGCGTAGCCATTGCCCGGATCATTTTTCTCAAGACGCTTGAGCAATGCCGGGTCAAGGTTGGCGTAATTGGTCAGCAGGGACTTATCCAGCTTCTGGAACGCCCCGGCCTTGATCTGCTTGCCCAAAAAGTGGTTGGACGGCACCACCACGTCGTAGCCGGTACGCCCGGCGAGCAGCTTGCCTTCCAGGGTTTCGTTGGAATCGAACACGTCATAGACGGGCTTGATGCCGGTGGCCTTTTCGAAGTTGGCCAATGTGTCGGGGCCGATGTAGTCCGACCAGTTATAAACATGCACGGTCGGTGCGGCCTGCACGCTGACAGCCAGCGTGATACCTGCACCCACCAGCAAGGCTTTGCGAAATAAAGAAATTGGCAAGTGGAGGTCCTCTTAAATAGTTGGCCCTAGAGTTGTTGCCCGGCAACAAAACCGGCGCGCAACTTACCCTCGATAACCCGATCCGGCAAAACTTTCTTTCATCTAACTGTAGGAGCGAGCTTGCTCGCGAAGGTCGTCAACGATCATGCGGGGCATCAGGCACCCCGCAGCGCTCTTGAATTTTTCGCGAGCAAGCTCGCTCCTACAGGTTTTCTGCCTTTATTTACCGGATTTGATCTTGGTCCAGCTGCGCGTCATCTCGCGCTGGGTCGCAGCCGGCAAGTCGGCAATCGCGTAGAGCTTGGCCTGCACTTCTGCCGACGGGTAGATGCCCGGGTCGCTGGTGATGTCTTTGTCGACCAGCGCGGTGGCCTTCTCGTTGCCGTTCGGGAAGCGCACGCTGTTGGTGATCGACGCCATGACTTCCGGCTTGAGCAGGTAGTTCATGAATGCGTAGGCGGCTTCGACGTTTTCGGCATCTTTCGGGATGGCGACCATGTCGAAGAAGCTGCCGGCGCCTTCTTTCGGAATGTCGTAGGCCACTTTGACTTTGCCACCGGCTTCAGCCGCACGGGACTTGGCCTGCTGGATGTCACCCGAATAACCTACGGCCACGCAGATGTTGCCGTTGGCCAGGTCCGAGATGTACTTGGACGAGTGGAAGTAGCCAATCGAAGGGCGGATTTTCAGGAACAGGTCTTCGGCTTGCTTGAGGTCGGCCTTCTTCTGGCTGTCGGTCGGCAGGCCCAGGTAATGCAGGGCGATCGGCAGCATTTCGGTCGGCGAGTCGAGGAAGCTCACGCCGCAGCTTTTCAGCTTGGCGATGTTCTCCGGCTTCATCAGCACATCCCACGAATCGATCTTGTCCACGCCCAGCGCGGCCTTGACCTTCTCCGGGTTGTAGCCGATACCAATCGAGCCCCACATGTACGGGAAGGCGTGCTTGTTGTCCGGGTCGCTGACCGACACGGCTTTAAGCAGGGATTTGTTCAGGTTGCTGTAGTTGGGCAGCTTGGACGTGTCCAGCTCCTGGTAGACACCGGCCTTGATCTGCTTGGCGAGGAAGTTGTTCGACGGTACGACGATGTCGTAGCCGGACTTGCCTGCCAGCAACTTGGCTTCCAGGGTCTCGTTGCTGTCGAACACGTCGTACACCACCTTGATGCCGGACTCTTTTTCAAAGTTGGCGACGGTGTCCGGTGCAATGTAGTCGGACCAGTTGTAGACGTGCAGCACTTTATTGTCCGCCTGGGCCGCGCCCGCCATTGCGCCCATCAGGGACAAGGCGATGAGGGTCTTGCCAGCGTTCTTCAAACCTAATGCCTTCATTGGGTGATGCTCCGATTTTTCTTTTTGGGGCCGCAAGTTGTAGGTGTTTCGGGCCCAGCCAAAGGGCAACAAAACAGGACGACAGTCTGGCAAGTTCGGGGGCCCGCTTTCAACAGGCCCCCACATTTATCTACACAGTCGCAGCACCCGAAAGCCGCTGCGCACTGAGCCTAGCACTTAGCCCTGCAATGCCGCCAAAGTCAGGTCCAGGCACTGGCGGGCCTTGGTCACCAGTTCGTCGATTTCGGCCTGGCTGATCACCAGCGGCGGCGAAATGATCATGGTGTCGCCCACGGCGCGCATGATCAGGCCATTTTCGAAGCAGAACGTGCGGCAGATCATGCCCGCGCCCTTCCCTTCGTAACGCTTGCGCGTGGCCTTGTCCTGCACCAGCTCGATTGCACCGAGCATGCCCACGCCGCGCACTTCACCCACCAGTGGATGGTCCGCCAGTTCCCTCAGACGTTTCTGCAAATACGGTGCCGTTTCGTCGTGTACACGGTTAACGATTTTTTCATCGCGCAGGATGCGGATGTTTTCCAGGGCCACCGCCGCCGCCACCGGGTGCCCGGAGTAGGTGAAACCGTGGTTGAAATCTCCGCCTTCGTTGAGCACGGCCACCACATCGTCGTGCACGATCAGGCCGCCCATGGGCACGTAGCCCGAGGTCAGGCCTTTGGCGATGGTCATCATGTGGGGCTTGAGGTCGTAGAAATCGCTGCCGAACCACTCGCCGGTACGGCCGAAACCGCAGATCACTTCGTCGGCGACAAAAAGGATGTCGTACTTGGCGAGGATTTCCTTGATGCGCGGCCAGTAGCTGTCGGGCGGCACGATCACGCCACCGGCGCCCTGGATCGGCTCGGCAATAAAGGCACCGACCGTGTCCACGCCCAGCTCCAGGATCTTTTCTTCCAACTGGTTGGCGGCCCAGATCCCGAATTCTTCAGGGCTCATGTCGCCGCCTTCGCCAAACCAGTACGGTTGGGCGATGTGGGTGATGCCCGGAATCGGCAAGTCACCCTGTTCATGCATGTAGGTCATGCCGCCCAGGCTGGCGCCGGCCACGGTGGAGCCGTGGTAGCCATTCTTGCGGCTGATGATGGTTTTCTTGTTGGGCTGGCCTTTGATCGCCCAGTAGTGGCGGACCATGCGCAACATGGTGTCGTTGCCTTCGGAGCCGGAACCGGTGAAGAACACGTGGTTCATGCCCGCGGGTGCGACGTCGGAAATGACTTTGGCCAGTTCGAGTACCGGCGGATGAGCGGTCTGGAAGAACAGGTTGTAGTACGGCAGTTCTTTCATCTGCCGGGCGGCGGCGTCTGCCAGTTCATCGCGACCGTAGCCGATCGCCACGCACCACAGGCCGGCCATGCCGTCGAGGATCTTGTTGCCTTCGCTGTCCCACAGGTAAACGCCGTGGGCTTTGGTGATGATCCTTGGGCCTTTCTCTTTCAATTGCTTGAAGTCGCTGAACGGCGCCAGGTGGTGATCATTGCTCAAGGCTTGCCATTCACGGGTTTGCGGGTTGTTGCTGGACATACCGATCTCCTAGACATTTCAGGTGGGGGCGCGCTGTTCCAGCAGCGCGCCCGGCGCATCAGACGGCAAAGAGCAGGAATTCCCGCTCCCACGAACTGATCACGCGCTTGAAGTTTTCATGCTCGGCCCGCTTGACCGCGACGTAGCCGGTGATGAACTTCTGACCCAGGTATTTCTCGATGGTCTTGCTGTTTTCCATGCGTTCCAGCGCGTCTTCGATGGTCAACGGCAGGCGCAGGTTGCGTCGCTCGTAGCCACGACCCACAACGGGTGCGCTCGGGTTATGGCCTTCGACCATGCCGATGTAGCCACACAGCAAGCTGGCGGCAATCGCCAGGTACGGGTTGGCATCGGCGCCCGGCAAGCGGTTTTCCACGCGGCGGTTCTGCGGGCCGGCATCCGGTACGCGCAGGCCCACGGTGCGGTTTTCTTCGCCCCACTCCACGTTCACCGGCGCCGAGGTGTCGGGCAGGAAGCGGCGGAACGAGTTCACGTTGGGCGCGAATAAAGGCAGCAATTCGGGGATGAATTTCTGCAGGCCGCCGATGTGATTGAGGAACAGTTGGCTCATGGTCCCGTCTTCATTGGAGAAGACGTTCTTGCCGGTGGCGATCTCGATAATGCTCTGGTGCAAGTGCATCGCGCTGCCGGGCTCGCCGGTCATCGGCTTGGCCATGAAGGTGGCGGCCACGTTGTGCTTGAGCGCCGCTTCACGCATGGTGCGCTTGAACACCAGGATCTGGTCGGCCAGGGACAGCGCATCGCCGTGACGGAAGTTGATTTCCATCTGCGCGGTGCCGTCTTCGTGGATCAGCGTGTCGAGGTCCAGTTCCTGCAGCTCGCACCAGTCGTAGACGTCTTCGAACAGTGGGTCGAATTCGTTGGCGGCTTCTATAGAGAAGGACTGGCGGCCCGTCTCCGGGCGACCGGAGCGGCCGATGGGCGGTTGCAGCGGGAAGTCCGGGTCTTCGCAGCGCTTGGTCAGGTAGAACTCCATCTCCGGCGCCACGATGGGCTGCCAGCCGCGATCAGCGTAGAGCTTGAGGACCTTCTTGAGCACGTTGCGCGGCGACAGCTCGATCGGGTTGCCTTGCTTGTCGTAGGTGTCGTGGATCACCTGGGCGGTCGGCTCGATGGCCCAGGGCACCAGGAACACCGCGTTCTGGTCGGGGCGGCAGATCATGTCGATGTCGGCCGGGTCGAGCAATTCGTAATAGATGTCGTCTTCGACATAGTCGCCGGTCACGGTCTGCAGCAGAACGCTCTCGGGCAGGCGCATGCCTTTTTCGGCGATGAACTTGTTGGTCGGCGAGATCTTGCCCCGGGTGATGCCGGTGAGGTCGCCAATCATGCATTCGACTTCTGTGATCTTGTGGTCTTTCAACCAATCGGTGAGCTGGTCGAGGTTGTTACTCATAAATGCCTCTGGGCTGGGTTTCCTGGCATCCATTAAAAGGCCAGGCGTTGGTTGACGCAGCATCCGCGTCGTTTTGTTCACTCAGGGTAGGAGCTTACCTGCCATTTGCTGCAGCGTTGCATTCCTCACGCCAAACTTGTGCAGAATCATGAGCAGCACTCTGCATTGGCGCTGCCGGGCGGCAGCGTTGAGACAAACGAAGGGAAAAAGAGAGGGTTGGCCCAAGCGTCAAGAATATTGGCCGGTGCGCAGGGATACACGCTGCAGGAATAAACGGAACACACAGCCTGGCTGAAGCAGGCCAAGACGCCAGTTGGCGGCAGGCGAGACATGAAGCACCCCGGTATTATTGCTGTTATGGGTTTGAATCGAGCTTAGCCTTGTTCATTTTTTTACACAACACCCCCGTAAAAAATACAACACGGCCCGCTCAAGCCTGCAGGTCCTAAGACCCTCAAACCCAAAAAACCGCCCCAAAAAGCCCCAAAAAAGGCGCCCTGGCGCTTTTTCAGGGCAAAAAAGGCCTCGCTTGACTTCGGCATGCCGTTCGGGTTGACTGAAACCAGAAAAGATCAATGATTGATATTTTTAACAACAAAGGTGTTGCATCATGTCGGTACCCCCGCGTGCCGTTCAGCTTAACGAAGCGAACGCGTTCCTTAAGGATCATCCTGAGGTTCTGTACGTAGACCTTCTAATTGCGGATATGAATGGTGTGGTGCGCGGTAAGCGCATCGAACGCACCAGCCTCCACAAGGTTTACGAGAAGGGCATTAACCTGCCTGCCTCTTTATTTGCCCTGGATATCAACGGCTCTACGGTGGAAAGCACCGGCCTGGGCCTGGACATCGGTGATGCTGACCGAATCTGTTATCCAATCCCCGACACCCTGTGCAATGAGCCCTGGCAAAAGCGCCCCACCGCGCAACTGCTGATGACCATGCACGAACTGGAAGGTGAACCCTTCTTCGCCGATCCGCGCGAAGTGCTGCGCCAAGTGGTGAGCAAGTTCGACGACATGGGCCTGACCATCTGCGCCGCCTTCGAGCTTGAGTTCTACCTGATCGACCAGGAGAACGTGAACGGCCGGCCACAACCGCCTCGCTCGCCGATTTCCGGCAAACGCCCGCACTCGACACAGGTCTACCTGATCGACGACCTCGACGAATACGTCGACTGCCTCCAGGACATTCTGGAAGGTGCCAAAGAGCAAGGCATCCCGGCCGACGCCATCGTCAAGGAAAGTGCCCCGGCGCAGTTCGAAGTGAACCTGCACCACGTCGCCGACCCGATCAAGGCATGCGACTACGCGGTACTGCTAAAGCGCCTGATCAAGAACATCGCCTACGACCATGAGATGGACACCACCTTCATGGCCAAGCCTTACCCAGGCCAGGCAGGCAACGGTTTGCACGTACACATCTCCATTCTGGACAAAGACGGCAAGAACATCTTTGCCAGCGAGGATCCCGAGCAGAACGCCGCATTGCGTCACGCGATCGGCGGTGTGCTCGAGACCCTGCCCGCCCAAATGGCGTTCCTGTGCCCCAACGTCAACTCCTACCGTCGTTTCGGCGCACAGTTCTACGTGCCGAACTCGCCGTGCTGGGGCCTGGACAACCGAACCGTGGCGATTCGCGTACCGACCGGCACTGCCGACTCCGTGCGTATCGAGCACCGCGTGGCGGGCGCCGACGCCAACCCTTACCTGCTGATGGCTTCGGTCCTGGCGGGTGTGCACCACGGTCTGACCAACAAGATCGAACCGGGCGCTCCCGTGGAAGGCAACAGCTACGAGCAGAACGAACAAAGCCTGCCGAACAACCTGCGCGATGCCCTGCGCGAGTTGGATGACAGCGAGGTGATGGCCAAGTACATCGATCCTAAATACATCGATATCTTCGTCGCCTGTAAGGAAAGTGAGCTGGAAGAGTTCGAACACTCCATCTCCGACCTTGAGTACAACTGGTATCTGCATACCGTTTAAACAGCGGCTGCAGAAAAAGAGCGCCGCAGAGCTTATGGCCTGCGGCGTTTTTTATGGGTTTCTTCTGAGGGACCGCGTTGGCAGCATCGGGAGCAAGCCCCCTCCCACATTTGACTGCATTCCAAAGTTGGAACTCGGTCAAGTGTGGGAGGGGGCTTGCTCCCGATAGCGACTGGGCAGACAACACACCTTCCTGCTCATACAATGCGCTTTGCCTTGTAGGAGACTTCCATGCCCCCCCGCCCCGCCGCCCCTCGCAAACCCCGCGCCCGCAGCCAGGCCCGGATCGACGCGATCCTGGACGCCGCCCGCGCCTTGCTGGCGGCCGAAGGCGTGGCCGGCTTGTCGATCTACAGCGTGGCCGAACGCGCGCAGATCCCGCCCTCGTCGGTGTACCACTTTTTCGCCAGCGTGCCGGCGTTACTGGAGGCATTGACGACGGATGTGCATGCAGCCTTCCGCGCGGCCATCCAGGCGCCCATCGAACATGACTCGCTCCAGACCTGGCGCGACCTGTCCTGCATCGTCGAACAGCGCATGCTCACCGTCTACAGCAACGATGCCGCCGCCCGCCAGTTGATTCTGGCCCAGCATGGCTTGACCGAAGTCACCCAGGCGGATCGTCAGCATGACCTGGAATTGGGGGATCTGATGCTCGACGTGTTCAATCGCCATTTCGAAGTGCCGACGTTACCCAGCGATGTGGATGTGTTCGCCCTGGCATTGGAGCTCAGCGACCGCGTGTATGCGCGTTCGGTGCACCAGCATGGGCAGATCACGCCGCGCATGGCGGAGGAAGGGATGCGGGTGTTTGATGCGTATGTGGGGCTTTATTTGCCGGCGTATTTGCCCAAGCGGTGATTCTTCTAATGATCGTTCCCACGCTCTGCGTGGGAATGCATCCCATGACGCTCTGCGTCACTTTTATGCAGCGGGACGCGGAGCGTCCCAGGCGGGATTCCCACGCAGAGCGTGGGAACGATCAAAACACTCACAATTTGGCGATCGACACCTCGGTCGATTTCACGAAGGCAATCACTTCACTGCCAATCACCAACTCCAGCTCCTTGACCGAACGGGTGGTGATCACTGAGGTGACGATGCCGGACGCCGTCTGCACGTCGATTTCCGACAACACATCGCCCACCACGATTTCCTTGATGGTGCCTTTGAACTGGTTACGCACGTTGATGGCTTTGATAGTCATGATTTTTTCCTCTGCGAGTTATTGAGCCCAACGCAATTGCGTCGGCAGCGGTGAAACAGGTTCGGGTTCCGGCGGTGAGCCGGGCAGCGACAGCACGCGGTTGAGCACTTCGGCTTCCAGCGCAGCCAGGCGATGTGAACCTCGGGCGCGGGGACGAGGCAGGTCCACCATCAGGTCCAGGCCGATTTCGCCGTCTTCGATCAGGATGACCCGGTCGGCAATCGCCACGGCTTCACTGACGTCATGGGTGACCAGCAGCACGGTAAAGCCGTGTTTGCGCCACAGGTTTTCGATCAGTTGCTGCATCTCGATACGTGTCAGGGCATCCAGCGCGCCCAGCGGTTCGTCAAGCAGCAACAGGCGCGGCTGGTGAATCAGGGCCCGCGCCAACGCGACGCGCTGCTTCTGGCCACCGGACAAGGCCGCCGGCCACTCCTCGGCGCGCTCGGCCAGGCCCACCGCCTCCAGCGCTTGCAACGCCTTGGGGCGCCAGTTGCCCGTAAGGCCCAGGCCGACGTTGTCGATGATCTTTTTCCACGGCAGCAAGCGCGCTTCCTGGAACATCAGCCGCGTGTCTTCGATTGCCTCATGCAGCGGCGCAGAACCTGCCAGAAGCTCGCCGCCACTGGCTTTGTCCAGCCCCGCCAGCAGACGCAGCAAGGTACTTTTGCCACAGCCGCTGCGGCCGACCACCGCCACGAATTGGCCGGCCGGGATATGCAGGTCGATGTCCTTGAGCACTTCGCGAGCGCCAAAGGATTTGCGCAATTTGCGCACCGCCAGGGGGATGCCCTTGAGCAGGCGCGGGGGTTGTTGAGCCGTCATGCCGCACCTCCCTTATTCACTTGATACGCCGGGTGCCAGCGCAGCCACACCCGTTCCAGGCCTCGCGCCGCCAGGTCGGCCAGCTTGCCGAGGATCGCGTACATGACGATGGCCAGCACCACCACGTCGGTCTGCAGGAACTCGCGGGCGTTCATCGCCAGGTAACCGATGCCCGAACTGGCCGAGATGGTTTCCGCCACGATCAGCGTCAACCACATAAAGCCCAGGGCAAAGCGCACGCCCACCAGGATCGACGGCAACGCGCCCGGCAGGATCACTTGCCAGAACAGGCTGAAGCCGGACAAGCCGTAGCTGCGCGACATTTCCACCAGCGCCGGGTCGACGTTGCGGATGCCGTGGTAAGTGTTCAGGTAGATCGGGAACAACGTGCCCAGGGCCACCAGGAAAATCTTCGCGGTCTCGTCAATCCCGAACCACAGGATCACCAAGGGAATCAGCGCCAGGTGCGGCACGTTGCGGATCATCTGCACCGAGCTGTCCAGCAGACGCTCGCCCCACTTCGACAGGCCGGTGATAAAGCCCAGGGCCAGGCCGATGCTGCCACCGATCACAAAGCCCAGGCCCGCGCGCCAGCCGCTGATCGCCAGGTGCGTCCAGATTTCGCCGCTGCGGACCAGGTTGATGCCAGCCTCGATGACCGCACTGGGCGCCGGCAGAATGCGCGTCGACAGCCAACCCGCCGTCACCGACAACTGCCACACCGCTAGCAATAGAATCGGCAGCACCCAGGGCGCTACGCGATGGCTGAATTTTTCCAGGTTCATGGCACCCCCTCAGCTCTGCGACGCAGCTTTGGGAAGGATGTCGTTGGCCACCATCTCGCCGAACGGGCTGACGTAGCCGGCGCTTTTCGGCAGTTCAGGACGTTCGATATCCAGGTGCGGGAACAGCAGTTCTGCGACCCGATACGACTCTTCCAGGTGGGGATAACCGGAGAAGATAAAGGTGTCGATGCCCAGGTCTGCATATTCCTTGACCCGTGCCGCAACCGTTGGGCCATCGCCCACCAGCGCAGTGCCCGCACCGCCGCGCACCAGGCCGACCCCGGCCCACAGGTTGGGGCTGACTTCCAGGTTGTCGCGACTGCCGCCATGCAAGGCCGCCATGCGCTGCTGGCCCACCGAATCGAAGCGCGCCAGGGACGCCTGGGCGCGGGCGATGGTTTCGTCGTCCAAGTGGGAGATCAGTTTATCGGCGGCTTTCCACGCCTCCTCGTTGGTTTCACGCACGATCACATGCAAGCGAATACCAAAGCGCAGAGTGCGCCCAAGCTTGGCGGCCTTGGCCCGTACTTGTTCGATTTTTTCCGCCACCGCTGCCGGGGGTTCGCCCCAGGTCAGTACCATTTCCACCTGTTCGGCTGCCAGGTCCTGGGCCGCTTCGGACGAACCGCCGAAATACAGCGGCGGGCGTGGCTGCTGGATTGGCGGGTAGAGCAACTTGGCGCCTTTGACGCTGATGTGCTCGCCGTCGTAATCCACGGTCTCGCCTTCCAGCACGCGACGCCAGATGCGCGTGAATTCCACCGACGCCTGGTAGCGCTCTTCGTGACTGAGGAACAAGCCGTCGCCGGCCAGTTCTTCCGGGTCACCGCCGGTCACCAGGTTGAACAGCGCACGACCACCGGACAGGCGGTCCAGGGTCGCCGCCTGGCGCGCAGCCACCGTCGGGGAAATGATCCCGGGGCGCAGCGCAACCAGAAACTTCAAACGCTGGGTCACGGGAATCAGCGAGGCAGCCACCAGCCACGAGTCTTCGCAAGAGCGCCCGGTGGGGATCAACACCCCACCGAAGCCCAGGCGGTCAGCGGCCTGGGCCACTTGTTGCAGGTAACCGTGATCGACGGCGCGAGCGCCTTCGGCGGTGCCAAGGTAATGACCGTCGCCGTGGGTAGGCAGGAACCAGAAAATATTGAGGCTCATGGAGTTGTCTCCTGAAGAAGTCGGATTACGGCGCTTTGGCAACCGAGGCGGGTGGGGTCCAGATCACGTCCTTGATGCTCAAGGGCTTGGGAATCAATTTGAGCTGGTAGAAGCTGTCGGCGATTTTCTGCTGGGCCGCGACCACTTCGGGCGTCAGGAACAGCGCCCCGTAGCCCTGGCGTTTCACCGAGGTCAGGGTGATATCAGCGGGCAGGCCGAGCAACGGCGCGACCTGGTCCGTCACTTCCTGCGGGTTGGCCTTGGACCATTCGCCCACGGCGCGCACTTCTTCCACCAGCGCCTTGATCACTTCTGGGTGCTGTTCGGCGTAGGGCTTGGTCGCCAGGTAAAACTGGTGGTTGTCGGCGATGCCGGTGCCGTCGCGCAGGGTGCGCGCTTGCAGTTGTTTCTCGGCGGCGGCCTGGTACGGGTCCCAGATCACCCAGGCGTCCACACTGCCGCGTTCGAAGGCGGCGCGGGCATCGGCGGGCGGCAGGAACACGGTTTTCACGTCGGTGTAGGCAAGGCCGGCGTCTTCCAGCGCACGAACCAGCAGGTAGTGCACGTTGGAGCCTTTGTTCAGCACGATCTTCTTGCCCTTGAGCTCGGCCACCGTTTTGATCGTCGAATCCTTGGGCACCAGGATCGCTTCACTGGTCGGCGCGGGCGGCTCGTAGGCCACGTAAAGCAGGTCCGCACCGGCGGCCTGGGCGAACACGGGTGGGGTTTCGCCGGTGACGCCAAAGTCGATGGAGCCGACGTTCAGACCCTCGAGTAATTGCGGGCCACCGGGGAATTCGGTCCATTGCACCTGCACGCCCTGGGCAGCCAGGCGTTTTTCCAGGGTACCCTTGGCCTTGAGCAGCACCAGCGTGCCGTATTTCTGGTAACCGATGCGCAGGGTTTCTGCGGCGTGGGCTTGAACGATGGCGCCGAAGGACACAGCCGCAGCAAACAGTGCGACCAGACCGCGACGCAAAATGACAGTGCGCATGGCGCTCTCCAAATAGGCGATTAGGGTATTGGTGGCACCTGCTTGGCCGTTGGCGGCTGAGTAAGGTGAGTGTTTCCAGATGTCGGGTAAGGCTTAAATGCTCCAGCGAGCACTCAACAAACGTTCATTCAGTACATGCGGGTCGAGCGGTTTCGGGCGGCGGGCCATGGCGCTGTAGAACTGCTCCAGGGCTTCGTGCAAGCGCTGCTCGAGCACGGGCACCAATTGCGCCTGGGCACTGCCTTCGCCGTAGGCGATCTGGCTGTCTTCGGCAAAGATCCCATGCAGCAATTCCTGCGCTTTGAGCGCCGACAACACGGGTTTAAGGGCGTAATCCACCGCCAGCATGTGCGCGATGCTGCCACCGGTGGCCATTGGCAAGACCACCTTGTGGGCCAGGGCGCGCTCAGGCAGCAGGTCAAGTACCGTCTTCAATGCACCGGAGAACGACGCCTTGTACACCGGCGTGGCGATCACCAGACCATCGGCATTCGCCACTTGCTGCAACAGGTCGATGACCTTGGGGCTGTCGAACCGTGCGTGCAGCAGGTCTTCGGCCGGAAAGTCGCGGATCTGGTAACTCACCACTTCCACGCCCTGGTCCTGCAGCCATTGACGGGTTTTCTCCAGCAAGACCCCGGAGCGGGAACGCTGACTGGGACTGCCTCCAAGTGTTACGACCAGCATGCAAGTATTCCTTGAGCAAGTGTCGGCGGTTCGCTGTGTGACGATGGCGCCAAGATGGAACAGACCTTAGCAGTAGATTTATATATCTTTAAATCTTATTTATTCATTTGTTTATTCCATAAAAACATATGGGATAAACAGATCGCCAGGCGAAAAAAAAGGCCGTCGAAACGGCCTGAAAACCCCCTGCTATGTGAACGGTGAAAATGTGGGAGGGGGCTTGCTCCCGATAGCGGTCTTTCAGTAACAAGTGCATTGACTGACCCACCGCAATCGGGAGCAAGCCCCCTCCCACATGGGTCCTGTGTTAACGATTGGGTTGCGGGGTCAGCCGCAGGTACGGCTTCACCGCCCTATAGCCCTTGGGAAAGCGTTTCTTGATCTCTTCCTCATCCTTGAGCGACGGCACGATCACCACCTCATCGCCGTCCTGCCAGTTGGCCGGGGTGGCGACCTTGTGGTTGTCGGTCAACTGCAGCGAGTCGATCACCCGCAGGATTTCGTGGAAGTTACGACCGGTGCTGGCCGGGTAGGTAATGGTCAGGCGGATTTTCTTGTTCGGGTCGATCACGAACAGGGAGCGCACGGTGAGGGTGTCGCTGGCATTGGGGTGGATCAGATCGTAGAGGTCCGAGACCTTGCGGTCGGCATCGGCCAGGATCGGGAAATTGACCACGGTGTTCTGGGTTTCGTTGATGTCTTCGATCCACTTGTGGTGCGAATCCACCGGGTCAACCGACAAGGCGATGGCCTTGACGCCGCGCTGGGCGAATTCATCCTTGAGTTTGGCGGTGAAGCCCAGTTCGGTGGTGCACACCGGGGTAAAGTCCGCCGGGTGAGAGAACAGCACACCCCAGCTATCGCCCAGCCATTCGTGGAAACGAATCTTGCCGGCGCTGGAATCCTGTTCGAAGTCGGGGGCGATGTCGCCCAGTCTTAGGCTCATGGTGGGGCTCCTGATGAGTGCTTATGGAGCCCACTGTGCAGGGTTTGGGAAGATTTTAAAAAGAATAAATATCGATTTATCTAGACGATAAAGGAATATAAAAATCTGTTCATTGGACTTCGGAGCAGACGAGGATCAACATCGTTTTCAAGGTTCGAGAAGGCCTTGAGACGCTGTACCAAGAGGGACTTCAGGAAGGGCTTGCGGGGGTTGAGCCCGACTTGAAAGCAACACACCTTGCCCGGCATTGCGCCGGGCAAGGCTTTAAGCAGTTACTTGAACGCGTAGGTGTAGCTGACGATTACACGGTTTTCGTCCTGATCGCGCGCGGCAGCAACATCGTTGCGCCACATAGCGTTTTTCCAGGCAACGCCGACGTTCTTGAACACGCCTTCTGGAACAACGTACGCCACCGTAATGTCACGTTCCCACTCGGACTGGCCGGTGAACTCGGCACGGCTACCGTTGACGGTATCGATGTCGGTGCCTTTGAGGTACACGACACCGGCGGTCAAGCCAGGCACGCCAACCTTGGCGAAGTCGTAGGAGTAGCGAGCTTGCCAGGTACGTTCGCCAGCACGGGCGAACTTGGCGATTTGCATGTCAGTGGTCAGGTAAGCCGACGAGCCGTCACCCTGGTTCAACCAAGGGAAGTCGCTGCTGCCGTTGCTGACCTGGTAACCACCACCGAAGGTATGACCGGCAACGGTGTACAGGAACAGGCCGCTGTACAGGTTGTTATCGACCTTGCCACGACCGGAGTTCACGCCGCTGTAGTTGCCCGAGGAGAAGTAAGCCGACTCGTGGCCGTTCTTGCCGTCATCCGAGCTGTTGAAATAACGCAGGTCAGACTTCAGTACGCCAGGACCGATGGCCCAGTTATGGGTCAGGCCCAGGAAGTGCTGCTTGTAGAAGTCTTCCAGATTGCCGTAGTAGTACTGGGCAGTCAGGTCCTTGGTGATCTTGTAGTCACCACCGGCGTAGTAGAACTTGTTGCTGTCACGCCAGCTTGCACCACGGGAGTTGGCGCCAGCGATCGACAGGTTGTCGACGTTGCTGGAGTTACGGCCCTTGGCTTTTTCGATCTGGCCGGCAACCAGCGTCAGGTCTTTGTAGACATCGTTACTGGTGATCTGGCCACCCTGGAAGGTCTGCGGCAGCAGACGACCGTCGTTGGTCACGATGACCGGCAGTTTTGGCTGCAGCGTACCGAGCTTCAGTTCAGTCTGGGAGATCTTGGCTTTGGCGGTCAGGCCCAGGCTCGAGTAGTTATCAACGGCTTCGCCATTGGACTTGCTCGGGAACACGGTGCCACCGTAGGAGCTCGCCGTGGCGCCGTTGGTGCCGCCGCCGGAATCCAGGCGAACACCCAGCAGGCCGATAGCGTCGAGACCGAAGCCTACGGTGCCTTGGGTGTAACCGGAGATGAAGCGCAGGTCGAAGCCCTGGCCCCATTCTTCCTGCTTGTTTTGCACACCGGCACGCTTGTTGGCTGCAGTACCAGCGGCCGAGTCGCGGTTGTCGGTGTTGATGTAGAAGTTACGCAGACCCAGCGTTACTTTACTGTCTTCGATGAAACCGGCAGCGCCTGCTTGCTGGGCGATGGCGCCCAACGCTACAGCCACAGCCAAGGTGGACTTCTTCATGTACCGCTCCTCTCATTTCTAATTTTTGTATTTCTTTGGTCTCGGGTCTGACGCCCTCGATCCACAGATGCGCGATTAGCGCCAGATAGTGACCACCAAGTCAATCCTAACCTTGCGTGCCTACTACCTTCGTCTAACCGCAGTTGATTTGGTCCCTGCAGGGTAATGAGTTTTTCATACACCCAAAAAGAATTGTTTCATTCTTTTTCATACGATTCAGGAATAAGCGCATTCACGCACCGGGCTGGTCAGGCTATACAGACCATCCCATAAGCTAATTCCTAAAGGGTATTTATCAGCGCTTTTTTAGATCGCTTAGTGTTGACGTTCTGCTGCATACGTCACCCACGATCAAAAAGGCGACGCCATCATGGCCAAAGGCACATCCTCCCGTCAATTTGTTACAGTTTTTGTATCGGGATTAGTTTCTTTTGGTTTCAACGCGACGGCCTTTTTATCGTATCGGCACAGATGAAGGCTTCTGAAGCCTTGGTAAAGTTTTTGAAGGCGCAGGGC
Source organism: Pseudomonas sp. R4-34-07 (assembly GCF_003852375.1). Lineage (NCBI taxonomy): Bacteria > Pseudomonadati > Pseudomonadota > Gammaproteobacteria > Pseudomonadales > Pseudomonadaceae > Pseudomonas > Pseudomonas sp. R4-34-07. Next base: position 5,635,377 of record NZ_CP027760.1, read on the forward strand.
TCAAATGTGGGAGGGGCTTGCTCCCGATTGCGGTCTGTCAGCGACTTATCAGTTAACTGACCCACTGCTACCGGGGGCAAGCCCCCTCCCACATTTGGATACGTGTGTGTTTTGGTGGATTAGGTTTACAGGGCCTTCTCGAAAATTTTCGAGTTGCGCTGATAGTTGTACAGCGACGCTCGCGCCGACGGCAGGCGGTCCACGCTGCTTGGCACAAAGCCGCGCTCACGGAACCAGTGGGCGGTGCGGGTGGTGAGGACAAACAAGGTCTTCAGGCCCTGGGCCCGGGCACGGGTCTCGATGCGCTCGAGCAACACATCGCCGCGTGCGCCATGGCGGTATTCCGGGTTCACCGCCAGGCACGCCAACTCACCCGCATCCGAATCGGCGATCTGATACAACGCCGCGCAGGCAATGATCATGCCTTCACGCTCGACCACGCTGAACTGCTCGATCTCGCGCTCGAGCACTTCCCGGGAACGACGCACCAGGATGCCCTGCTCTTCCAGCGGGCTGATCAGGTCGAGCAAACCGCCGACGTCTTCAATCGCCGCTTCGCGCACCAGTTCGAATTGCTCCTGGGCGACCAGCGTACCGCCGCCGTCGCGGGTGAACAGTTCGGTGAGCAAGGCGCCGTCTTCGACGTAGCTGACAATATGGCTGCGCCCCACCCCACCACGACAGGCTTCGGCGGCGGCATCGAGCAGCTCGGCCTGATAGTTGCTGCCCAGGCGCTGCAGGTGCGCCGGCACTTGCTGCGGACGCAACTCACGCACCAGTCGGCCGTTTTCATCGATCAGGCCCAGGTCGGCACCAAACAGCAGCAATTTGTCGGCGCCCAGGTCGATGGCGGCACGGGTGGCAACGTCTTCGCAGGCCAGGTTGAAAATCTCACCGGTGGGCGAATAACCCAACGGCGACAGCAGTACGATGGAGCGCTCGTCCAACAGCCGGTTGATGCCCTTGCGGTCGACCCGGCGCACTTCGCCGGTGTGGTGATAGTCCACGCCTTCGAGCACACCGATTGGCCGCGCGGTCACCAAGTTGCCGCTGGCCACCCGCAGGCGCGAGCCCTGCATGGGCGATGACGCCATGTCCATGGACAGGCGCGCTTCGATGGCAATACGCAACTGCCCCACCGCGTCGATCACGCACTCGAGCGTTGCCGCATCGGTAATGCGCAAACCTTCGTGATAAGCCGGGGTAAGGCCGCGCGCTTCAAGGCGCGCTTCAATCTGCGGACGCGAGCCGTGCACCAGCACCAGTCGCACACCCAGGCTGTGCAGCAGCACCAGGTCGTGGACGATATTGCCGAAGTTCGGGTGCTCCACCCCATCGCCAGGCAGCATGACCACAAAGGTGCAGTCGCGGTGGGCGTTGATGTAGGGCGAAGCGTGACGAAGCCAATTAACGTAGTCGGGCATAACACCTGGGCCTGTAATAAAAAGCAGCCAAAAAAGGATCAATCGTGAAAGCGCACAGCGGGCTGATGGTTATCGTCGGAACAGGCTTGGCGACACGCTCACTCTCCTTTCTATGTACGAACAGGCAGGGGTTAATTTATGCAGGTTTCAGGCAGTAATGTTCGATCAGTTCCCGCAATAGACGCACTGTAGGCGTCAAGCGTGACATTTCGAGGTATTCACCCGGCTGGTGCGCACAGGCGATATCGCCAGGGCCGAGCACCAGGGTTTCGCAACCAAGGCGCTGAAGATAAGGCGCTTCGGTGCCGAACGCCACTGCTTCGGCACGGTGGCCGGTCAAACGTTCCGCCACCCTCACCAACTCGGCGTCTTCCGGCTGCTCGAAGGGCGGTACTTCCGGGAACAGCGGCGCGTAATCGATCTTGACCTTATGCCGCTCGGCCAGGGGCTCGAGTTTTTGCCGGATGGCGGCGCGCAGCACCGCAGGGTCCATGCCCGGCAGGGGGCGCAGGTCGAACTCCAGGGAGCATTGGCCACAGATGCGGTTGGGGTTGTCGCCGCCATGGATGCAGCCGAAGTTCAGGGTCGGCTGCGGCACGCTGAACTGCGGGTTGCGGTATTCGCGCTGCCAGGCAAGGCGCAGGCCGCGCAGTTCGCCGATGGCGTCGTGCATGGCTTCAAGGGCACTGTGACCAAGGCTTGGGTCCGACGAATGGCCGCTGCGCCCTAGGATGTCGATGCGTTCCATCATCACGCCTTTGTGCAGGCGGATCGGCTTGAGGCCGGTCGGTTCGCCGATCACCGCCGCCCGGCCCAGCGGCCGCCCCGCCTCGGCCAGTGCGCGGGCACCGGACATGGAGCTTTCTTCATCGCAGGTGGCGAGGATCAGCAGCGGTTGCTTGAACGGTTGGTCCAGCAGCGGCAGCACCGCTTCAATCGCCAGCGCAAAAAAACCCTTCATGTCGCAACTGCCCAATCCTACCCAGCGGCCGTCGACTTCCGTCAGCTTGAGCGGGTCGGTTTTCCACAGTGCCGCGTCGTAGGGCACCGTGTCGCTATGACCAGCCAGCACCAGGCCACCGGGGCCACTGCCGAAACTTGCCAACAGGTTGAACTTGCCAGGGCTGACCTGCTGGATGTCGATGGAGAAGCCCAGGTCGCCCAGCCAGGTGGCGAGCAGGTCGATCACCGGGCGATTGGTCTGGTCGAGGGACGCCTGGGTGCAACTGACCGACGGCGCGGCAATCAACGCGGCGAACTGCTCTTTCATGGACGGTAACGGCATGCGCGGTCTCCAACTTCCCGGATGAACCCCACTATAGAGCCATCTGCACGACACAATAAACCGTTGCGGCACGTTGCCGGGCTCAGTCCTGTACACTGCACGACCTTGGCAGCCACACTTTTCCCCGGCTGCGCTCCCGATCCTGGATTTTCCGGCCATGCAGAAAGAAACCGAAATCAAGCTCCGTGTCAGCCGCGAAACACTCGCCGCGCTGCGTGAGCACCCGCTACTGAAAAAACGCAACAAAAGTGGCTGGGAACGCCGTGAGTTGATGAACCAGTACTTCGACACCCCCGAGCGCGACCTGGCCCAGGCCAAGGTGGCCCTGCGCTTGCGCAAGGACGGTGACGACATCATCCAGACCCTCAAGACCCGTGGTCAGAGCGTCGCCGGTTTGTCGGAACGTAACGAATACAACTGGGACCTGCCCAAAGCCAAGCTCGATGTGAAGAAGCTCGACGGCGAATGCTGGCCCGAGCAACTGGCCGAGCTGGACAAAAAGACCCTCAAGCCGATCTTCACCACCGACTTCGTGCGCGAGCGCGCTGAAATCGCCTGGGGTCGCGGCAAGGCCAAGGTAGTGATCGAAGCCGCCCTGGACCTGGGCCACGTGGTGGTCGGCAAGCAGAAGGAAGAAATCTGCGAGCTGGAACTGGAACTGCGCGAAGGCGAACCGGCTGCCCTGCTGGAACTGGCCGCCGAACTGGCCGCGACCCTGGCGCTGATGCCTTGTGACATCAGCAAGGCCGAACGTGGCTATCGCCTGTACGACGCCAGCAGCTATTCCTTGAGCCTGCCGGCACCGCAGATCCACGCAGAAATGCCATTGGACGATGCTTTCGCCGCAATCATGTGGCACTTGCTGGGCAGCAGCCAGCGCCTGGCCGAACAATATCGTTTCAATGGCCACTGGCGCTTGCTGCAGGACTGGGTCGAGACCCTCGGTGAATTGCGCGCGCTGATCGGCAGCCTCGGCCAGGCCGCGCCGCGTCAATCCACCAGCGAATTGCGCAGTGTCCTGGATGCGTTGCTGGAAGACTGGCGCCCGCTGGTCCAGGCCGGTGACGACGATGAAGACATCCGCAAAGCCGCGCCGGAGCAGTTCGTTGAAGAGCTGCAGGACGTACGCTGGGGCCTGTTCTCCCTGAACACCTCGCGCTGGCTGCTGGCCCGCACCTGGACCGCCGAGCGTAACGTGCGCGGCAACCGCCAGGGCGCTGCGCAAATCACCAACTGGCTACCACGCCTGCTGGCCGACGACGCCGTTGCCCTGCAACTGCCGCGCTACCAGCAGCAACCGGAAGACCTGGCCGAGCAACTGCCGCGTATCGAACGCATCCAGGCCTGGCTGCACCATGCCCGTCAGGTGGTGGACATTCCGGAACTGGACCGTTTGTACGGCGAGCTGAACAAGCTGGCGCACCTGGCTAACCAGCCGATTACCGATGAGTCGCTGGATGCGCGGATGCACCAGGCGATTGCGGTTTATCAGAATCGTGCCTGGAAGACTTTGCTGCGTCTGTAATATCGCCATCGGGGGCAAGCCCCCTCCCACATATAACTGCATTCCAAAGTAGGAACTCGGTCAACTGTGGGAGGGGGCTTGCTCCCGATAGGGCCGAACCTGCTAGCGCAATACTGGCAGGCTGGTGGTGGACTTGATCTCAGACAGAGCCACAATCGAATTAACCTCCTGAATCCCCGGCACCATCGACAACTTGTCGAAGAAAAATCGCTCGTACGCCTCGATATCCGACGCAACAATGCGCAACAGAAAATCCACCGCGCCCATCAGCACATAACACTCCAGCACTTCCGGAAAGCCACGAATCGCCTCGGTAAACTCGGTGAAGTTGGACCGACCATGGGCGTTGAGTTTGACCTCGGCGAAAATCTGCGTGTTGAGGCCGATTTTCTTGCGGTCCAGCAAGGTGACCTGGCCACGGATCACGCCATCCTCCTTGAGCCGCTGAATACGCCGCCAGCATGGTGACTGCGAGAGGCCGACCTGCTCGGCGATCTGTGCGCTGGAGAGCGAAGCGTCCTCTTGGAGCAGGGCCAGGATACGACGGTCATAAGCGTCCAGTTCGCTTTGCATAGAAATACCTTATAAGTTGATTAGGTTGAATTGATTGATTCGATTATCTGCCAATCTGTTGGATTTTAGATAAGAAATCTCAGCCGCTGCGTGTAAAAATTTCTTCAGTCGAATTTGGAGAATCAGCATGCACGCCGTCGAAACCGCTCACTCTGTTACCCGCGCCGATGCATGGGCCGTCGATAGCCTTCACTGCGAGGCGCATTATCGAATCGTCGCGGAGGCGGAGCCGGACGTACTGTGTCGAGTGCTGAATTACTTCGCGCTGCAATTTCTCACGCCCAATCAGGTGAGCGTGAACAGGGAAGACGACCTGCTGCGCATCGACATCATGATGGACGGCCTGAGCTGGCACCGCGCCCAGGTGATCGGTGAAAAGATTCGAAACCTGATCAGCGTGTGTTCCCTGGAACTGCGCCCGGCCGACTGCGCGCGGCTTCAAGCCGTGGCCGCAACGTCGCGGTAAAAACCTGCAATACACGCACAAGGAGGATTTTCAGAAGCTGGCTAGCCTGGGATTACACCCGACGCCCACCAGGAAACCCTCATGTCCGCCGCCCTTCCAGATCGCCCTTTGGAACTGCATCAACTGCTGCCTGCATTGCTCGAGCAGCAGCTGATCACGGCAGAAACGGCGCAACGGTTGTCGTCCGCGCCCACCAGCGCCCAGCATCCCCTGGAGCGTATCGCCGCAGAGGGACCGTGCCTGGAAACGTTAACCCAATGGCTGGCCCGGCAGGTCGAGCAACCTTATCTGCGCATTGACCCGCTGAAGATCGACGTCGCGACGGTGGTGCCGCTGATGTCCCATGCCTTTGCCCAGCGCCACGCCATCCTCGCAGTCGCCGTAGATGCGCGCAGCGTTACCGTCGCCAGCGCTCAACCCCATGTCAGCGGCTGGGAGGCCGGGCTTTCCCAAGTACTCAAACGCACGATCAAGCGCGTGGTGGCCAATCCCCAGGCGATCCAGCGCTGTATCAGCGAGTTCTATCGGTTGGCCAAATCGGTCAGTGGGGCTGATCAAAAAATGGCAGCGCCCGGCAATGCCGACCTGCTCAACCTCGGCGCCAGCGATAAGGAGCCGCACGCCGATGACGCGCATATCGTCAATATCGTCGACTGGCTGCTGCAGTACGCCTTTGGTCAGCGGGCGAGCGATATTCATATAGAGCCCTGCCGCGAACAGGGTCGTGTGCGCTTTCGCATCGATGGCCTGTTGCATGACGTCTACCAATTTCCGCCGCAGGTCACCACCGCTGTCGTCAGCCGCCTGAAAAGCCTTGGCCGTATGAACGTGGCAGAGAAGCGCAAACCCCAGGATGGGCGCATCAAGATGAAAACCCCGGCGGGGGCTGAAGTGGAACTGCGCCTTTCGACCTTGCCCACCGCTTTTGGCGAGAAGCTGGTCATGCGCATTTTTGATCCCCAGGTGCTGCTCAAGGATTTCGACCAGTTGGGCTTGTCTGCCGAAGATCAACAGCGCTGGCAGGCCATGAGCCGACAGGCCCACGGCATCATCCTGGTCACCGGCCCGACCGGCTCGGGCAAGACCAGCACGCTTTACGCCACCCTCAAGCAACTGGCGAGCCGGGAGGTCAACCTGTGCACGGTGGAGGACCCCATCGAGATGGTCGAACCGGCGTTCAATCAGATGCAGGTCCAGCACAACATCGACCTGACCTTCGCCAGCGGTATCCGCGCGCTACTGCGCCAGGACCCGGACATCATCATGATCGGCGAGATTCGCGACCAGGAAACCGCCGAAATGGCGATCCAGGCTGCGCTGACCGGGCACCTGGTGCTGTCGACGCTGCATACCAACGATGCGCCGAGCGCGATCAGCCGCTTGCAGGAACTGGGGATCGCTCATTATTTGATCAAGGCGACGCTGATAGGCGTCATGGCGCAACGCTTGGTGCGTGTGCTGTGCTCCCATTGCAAACGCGCCGTGGCCGACGCCTACGAAGCCGCCGGCTGCGTGGAATGCCGCGACAGTGGTTATCGGGGCAGAGCCGGGCTCTATGAAATCATGACGGTGGACGAAACCCTCAAGGCGCTGATCACCCCTGGCGCGGACGTGCAGGCCTTGCGCCGTGCGGCTCTCGGGCAAGGCATGCACAGCCTGCGCATGGCCGGCCTGCAAAAGGTGAAGGCCGGGCTGACGACGATGGCGGAAGTCCTGAGGGTGACCCCTGGGGATTCAGAAACAAATCCTTTGTTTGTTGGGCACTGAAACCGTCCTTATCCGTGACGAGACCGTTACACTCGACCGAACGTCATGTCACCGACATCATCAGATAGGGAATCGCTATGCAGATCGGCACCGTACTGCTTCTTTTCGTGGGGTTGGCCATTGCCATCCTGTTCATGGGTTTCAAAGTGGTGCCCCAGGGCTACCAGTGGACAGTCGAACGTTTCGGCCGCTATACCAACACCCTCAAGCCCGGCCTCAACATCATCATCCCGGTCATGGACCGCATCGGCCGCAAGATCAACGTGATGGAAAGCGTGCTGGATATTCCTCCCCAGGAAGTGATTACCGCCGACAACGCCACCGTACAGATCGACGCCGTGTGCTTCTTCCAAGTGGTGAACACGGCCCAGGCCGCGTACGAGGTGAACAACCTCGAGCATGCCATCCGCAATTTGCTGCAAACCAATATCCGTACGGTGCTTGGCTCCATGGAGCTGGATGCGATGCTGAGCCAGCGCGACGGTATCAATGAAAAACTGCTGCGCACCGTCGACGAAGCCACGGCGCCGTGGGGCATCAAGATCACCCGTATCGAAATCAAGGACATCAGCCCGCCTGCCGACCTGATGGCGGCCATGTCCGGCCAGATGAAAGCCGAGCGGATCAAGCGTGCGCAGATCCTCGAAGCCGAAGGCCTGCGAGCCTCGGCGATCCTCACCGCCGAGGGCAAGAAACAGGCGCAGATCCTCGAGGCCGAGGGTAGCCGCCAGGCCGCCTTCCTTGAGTCCGAAGCGCGTGAGCGCCAGGCCGAGGCTGAAGCCCGGGCGACCCAGGTGGTATCGGAAGCGATCGCATCCGGTAACGTGCAGGCGGTGAACTACTTCGTCGCGCAGAAATATATCGATGCTCTGGGCAAGCTGGCGTCGGCCAACAACAGCAAGGTGATCCTGATGCCGCTGGAAGCCAGCCAGGTGATCGGTGCCGTGGGCGGTATCGGCGAGATCGTCAAAGCGGCTTTCGACAACAAGAAAGGCTGAGGTCTCCATCATGTGGGATTTCCTGCAGCACCTTTCGTTCTGGGACTGGCTGGCGCTGGGCACCGTGTTGTTGATTCTCGAGGTGTTCGGCGCGGGAGGCTACCTGTTGTGGATGGGTATCGCCGCAGCCGCCGTGGGAGTGATCAAGTTTATCGTCCCGCCCCTGGGACTTGAGTGGCAACTGCTGCTGTTCGCCCTGTTGTCAATATTGACGGCCGTGTACTGGTGGAAACGCCAACGCAGCGGCGCCAAGGCCAGCGATCAACCCGGCTTGAATGAGCGCGGTTCAGAGTTGATCGGACGCACCTTCGTGGTGCATCAGGCGATCGTGGATGGCAGGGGCAAGGCTAAAGTCGGCGATGGCGTATGGATGGTCACCGGTGCCGATGCGCCCGTAGGCGCTCAAGTGCGCGTGGTTGGCCAGGATGGGGTGGTTTTAAAGGTTGAAACTGTTTAGTCAGTGATGGAACTGGATCAGGTTAACTACAATCAAAATGTACAGATAACCCACCGGAGTCACCCATCATGCGTCTTAAATATGCTGTCGCAACCCTCGCTGTGCTCTCCCTCCCTGTCGGCTCAGCCATGGCCGATAGCTTCTGGCGTAATGTCATCTCGTCGGGCGCAACCACCGGCTCGACTTACCTGACCTTCAAGGACCACAAGCTGGTAGTCGCCGCCCAGGACGACGCCGGCAGCTTCGTCGCCAGCAACGGCGGCATTCGCGGCCCGTATCTGGAAGCGGCCATGCAGAAGGTCCGTGCTGATAACCCTGGCCTGCAAGCCACGGATATGGAACTGGCCAACGCCATCCTCGCGAAGAACGCTGTAACCGAGTAATACCTGCACGTTAAAAAATGCCGCTTTTTCAAGCGGCATTTTTTTGCCTGGAGCGTGACGAATCATTCACGGGCGACAGGCTATATTCAGTCGAGCCATGCAACCATGCAGGGCTGACACGTCCATTACTCATCGCCTACCTGAAACGGATGCCCTCTTCGTCATGAGCCAACAGCCCTTCCTGCCGTTTTCCAAACCTACCATTGATGAAGCCACCATCTCGGCGGTCGGCGATGTGCTGCGCTCGGGCTGGATCACCAGCGGACCGAAGGTGCAGGCGTTCGAAGCGCAGCTGTCGGAGTATTTCGGCGGCCGGCCGGTACGCACTTTCAACTCCGGCACCTGCACCATGGAGATTGCCCTGCGCATCGCCGGTATCGGGCCTGGGGATGAAGTCATTACCACACCGATTTCCTGGGTTGCCACGGCCAACGTTATTCTGGAGGTAGGCGCCACTCCGGTATTCGCCGATATTGACCCGGTGACCCGCAACATCGACCTGGCCCAAGTCGAAGCCGCGATAACCCCGCGCACCAAGGCGATCATCCCGGTCTATCTGGCCGGCTTGCCCCTGGACATGCCGATGCTTTACGCGCTGGCCAACAAGTACAACCTGCGCATCATCGAGGACGCCGCCCAGGCCCTGGGTTCCAGTTGGGACGGGCAACGCATCGGCGCTACCGGCGACTTTGTGTCGTTCAGTTTCCAGGCAAACAAGAACATCACCTCATCCGAAGGCGGCTGCCTGGTGCTCAACAACGCCGAAGAGGCCCGTCTGGCCGAGAAATACCGCCTGCAAGGCGTGACCCGCAGCGGTTTTGATGGCTTGGATGTGGACGTGTTGGGTGGCAAATTCAACATGACCGATATCGCCGCCGCCATTGGCCTGGGGCAGTTTGCGCATATCGAGAAGATCACCGCCCATCGCCAGAACCTGGCTCGGCATTACTTCGAATGCTTCGGCAGTGATTTTGAACAAGTGTACGGCGCGCAACTGCCGCCTGCCGACTTCGAAAACAGCAACTGGCACCTGTTCCAGCTGGTATTGCCGGAGCGTCAGGACGGTTTGCCTGCCCGCGCCACCTTTATGGAGCGGATGCAGGCCCACGGCGTCGGCATCGGTTATCACTACCCGCCGATCCACCTGCTGAGCCTGTATCGGGCACAAGGGTTCAAGGAAGGCATGTTCCCGGTGGCGGAGCGTGTTGGGCGTCTGATCGTGTCGTTGCCGATGTTTACGGCGATGACGAAGGCGGATGTAGAGCGGGCTGTGGCGGCGGTCAAAGCAGTACTGAAAGCAAGCTGATCACATAATGTGGGAGGGGGCAAACCCCCTCCCACATTGGGTTTTGCGTTTACTCGCCGATAGCGGCTTTGTAGCCGGCAGCGTCGAGCAGTTTTTCCAGATCAGCCGAGTTGCTTGGCTTGAGCTTGAAGATCCAGGCGCCATACGGGTCAGAGTTCAGCAGCTCAGGACTACCGCTCAACTCTTCGTTGACCGCAATCACCTCGCCAGCAACCGGCGAGTAGATATCCGAAGCGGCTTTCACCGACTCAACCACACCCGCCTGGCCTTGCGCTTCAAAAGTGGCACCAACCTCAGCCAGTTCAACAAACACCACATCACCCAAGGCTTCCTGAGCATGGTCGGAGATCCCGACGGTCACGGTGCCGTCGGCTTCCAGACGGGCCCACTCATGACTTTCGGCAAAACGCAGGTCGGCAGGGATATTGCTCATAGTCTGTGTCCTCAAGAAGAAATGTCAGCGGCCATAGGCCTGCCGGAAAATAGTTAGATCAGGGTTTTGCCATGGCGTACGAAGGTCGGCTTGACCACTCGCACCGGGTACCACTTGCCGCGGATTTCCACTTCGGCCCGGTCGGCAGTCGCCGTCGGTACGCGCGCCAGGGCAATGGATTTGCTCAGCGTAGGTGAGAAACTACCACTGGTGATCTCTCCTTCGCCAACATTGGCGATACGAACCACCTGGTGAGCGCGCAGAACCCCCCGTTCTTCCAGGACCAGTCCCACTAATTTGAATTGCACCCCGGCAGCCTTTTCCGCCTCCAGCGCGGCGCGGCCGATGAAATTTCGCCCGGCGGGCTCCCAGGCGATGCTCCAAGCCATGTTGGCGGCCAGGGGTGATACCTGCTGGTGGATATCCTGGCCATACAGGTTCATGCCGGCTTCCAGGCGCAGGGTGTCGCGGGCACCGAGGCCGATGGGGGAAATACCGGCGCCCACCAGATCGTTGAAAAAACCCGGCGCCTGGTCTGCAGGCAGGACAATTTCCAGGCCGTCTTCGCCGGTGTAACCGGTGCGGGCAATAAACCAGTCGCCGTCGGCCTGGCCTTCGAAGGGCTCGAGCTGATGGATCAGGGTGCCACGGGACTGGGTCACCAATTCGGCGATCTTGTGCCGCGCATAGGGACCTTGAATGGCGAGCATGGCCAGCTCGGGGCGCTCCTGCAGCTGCACTTGATATCTGCCCAGTTGCGCCTGCATCCAGGCCATGTCCTGGTCACGGGTGGCGGCGTTGACCACCAGCCGGTAACCGGTTTCGGTACGGTAGACGATCATGTCGTCCACTACCCCGCCCTGCTCGTTGAGCATGGCGCTGTACAACGCGCGGCCGCAGCCGTGCAATCGATCGACGTCATTGGCCAGCAAGTGCTGGAGCCATTCCTTGGCCTGAAGGCCGCTGACATCGATCACGGTCATATGAGATACATCGAACACCCCGCAGTCGCGCCGCACCTGATGGTGCTCCTCAACTTGCGAGCCGTAATGCAAAGGCATATCCCAACCGCCAAAATCGACCATTTTCGCGCCGAGGGCGAGATGCAGGTCATACAGAGGCGTACGCTGTCCCATGGGTTTCTCCTTCCGGGCTTGGCGAAGGTGCGCAGAGTTGCCGCCAGTGCCGAGCGCCTTGGATGACAAGGCCTGCAGACACCTGTGGCAACCCGCCTCGAAAGACGCGGCACACCGAATGCCGCGCATTGTAGCCGCAAGCTGTAGGACTGGCACCTAACCGATTTGTCGTGCGGAGCGTCGGATCAGCCCGACGACCGGCAACAACCCAACCAGTACCAGGGTCAGCGCCGGCAGCGAGGCCCGCGCCCATTCCCCTTCACTGGTCATTTCAAAGATCCGCACCGCCAGGGTGTCCCAGCCAAACGGGCGCATCAGCAAGGTGGCGGGCATTTCCTTGAGCACATCGACGAACACCAGCAGCGCCGCGCTCAGGGTGCCGGGCAGCAACAGTGGCAGATACACCTTGCAAAACAGTTGTGGGCCGCTCACCCCCAGACTTCGTGCGGCCTCGGGCAACGACGGACGGATACGCGCCAGGCTGTTTTCCAGCGGCCCGTAGGCCACCGCCAGGAACCGCACCAGATAGGCGAGCACCAGCGCCGAGAGGCTGCCCAGCAGCAACGGTTTGCCCGTACCGCCCAGCCAGCCCGACAGCGGCACCACCAGTTCGCGGTCCAGGTAGCTGAAGGCGAGCATGATCGACACCGCCAGCACCGATCCGGGCAAGGCATAACCGACATTGGCCAGGCTGATGCCGGAGCGAATCGCCCGAGTCGGCGCAAGACGGTTGGCGAACGCCAGTATCAGCGCCACGCCGACGGTGATCAGCGCCGCAATCGCGCCCAGATACAGGGTGTGCAGGATCAGGCCGGTGTAGCGCTCATCCAGGTCGAACCGGCCACGCTGCCAGAACCACACCACCAGTTGCAGCACCGGGATCACAAACGCGCAGGCGAACACCAAGCCACACCAGCCACTGGCCGCTGCCGCCTTGAACCCACGCAGGTGATACAACGCCTTGCCTCGCGGGCGCTCGTTGCTGGGCCGGCTTGCTCCACGGGCGCGCCGTTCGCCATACAGCACCAGCATCACCACCAGCAGCAACAGGCTGGCGAGTTGGGCTGCGCTGGACAGGCTGAAAAAGCCGTACCAGGTTTTATAGATGGCGGTGGTGAACGTGTCGAAATTGAACACCGAGACCGCACCGAAATCCGCCAGGGTTTCCATCAAGGCCAGGGCGACACCCGCCCCAATCGCCGGACGCGCCATGGGCAGCGCCACGCGCCAGAACGCTTGCCAGGGCGACTGGCCCAGCACCCGCGCCGCTTCCATCAAGCCCTTGCCCTGGGCCAGGAATGCAGAGCGCGCCAGCAGGTAGACATAGGGGTAGAACACCAGCACCAATACGATGATCACGCCGCTGGTGGAGCGCACACGCGGCAGGCGCAGCCCGGCGCCGAACACGTCGCGCAGCAGGGTTTGCACGGGGCCCGCAAAATCCAGCAGTCCCACGAACACGAACGCCAACACGTAGGCCGGAATGGCAAAGGGCAGCATCAGTGCCCAGTCCAACCAGCGGCGGCCGGGGAATTCGCAGAGGCTGGTCAGCCAGGCCAGGCTTACGCCCAGCAACGTCACGCCAAAGCCGACGCCGAGCACCAGGGTCAAGGTGTTACCCAGTAAACGTGGCATCTGGGTGTCCCAGAGGTGGGACCAGATCTGGGCGTCGACGCTTTGCCAGGACAGCAACAGCACGCTCAGCGGCAGCAGCACCAGGGCGGCGACGCTGAAGACCGGCAGGTACCAGCGGCGTTGGGCGGGATGGGCCAAGGCTTAATTCTCTGGAGGGTGAACACAACACTGTGGAGGGGACGTGCCCTACAGCCTGTTAAGGCTTTTTGTAGGAGCGAGCTTGCTCGCGAAGAACTCAGGGCCCCCGCGTTTATCCAGAATGAACGCGTTGCCTGAACGTTTTTCGCGAGCAAGCTCGCTCCTACAGTGGCATGGCGGTGAATCAGCCCCCCTCCCACATTTTTTGATCTGCGGCGATTTACAAAATCAGTTCCAGCCGGCGCGATCCATCAAGCGGATAGCCTCGGCCTGACGCTTGCCCGCCACTTCCACCGGCAAGGTGTCGGCCACGAATTTGCCCCAGCTCGCCACCTCCGCCGACGGCGCTACCGCTGGGTTGGCGGGGAACTCCTGGTTCACATCGGCGAAAATCTGCTGCGCCTCGGGCGTGGTCATCCACTCCACCAGGGCCTTGGCCGCCGCCGGGTGTGGTGCGTGCTTGGTCAGGCCAATGCCCGACAGGTTCACATGCACGCCACGGTCGCCCTGGTTCGGCCAGAACAGCTTCACCGCCAGGTCCGGCTTCTGCTTGTGCAGGCGACCGTAGTAGTACGTGTTGACGATACCCACATCGCATTGCCCGGCATTGATCGCCTCCAGCACCGCAATATCGTCGGAGAATACGTCGGTGGACAGGTTATTCACCCAGCCTTTGACGATTTCTTCAGTCTTGCTCGCGCCATGGGTTTCGATCAACGTGGCGGTCAGTGACTGGTTGTAGACCTTTTTCGCCGTGCGCAGGCACAGCCGGCCTTCCCACTGTTTGTCGGCCAGGGCTTCGTAGGTGGTCAGGTCGCCCGGTTTTACCCGGTCGGTGGAATAGGCGATGGTCCGCGCGCGCAGGCTCAAGCCGGTCCAGGCGTGGGCCGAAGAACGGTATTGCAACGGAATGTTCTTGTCGATCACCTCGGAGGTGAACGGCTGCAGGATGCCCATCTGCTCGGCCTGCCAGAGGTTGCCGGCGTCGACGGTGAGCAGCAGGTCGGCGGTGGCGTTTTCGCCTTCGGCCTTGATGCGCTGCATCAGCGGCGCTTCCTTATCGGTGATGAATTTGACCTGTACACCGGTCTTGCGGGTGTAGGCGTCGAACACCGGCTTGATCAGTTCGTCGATGCGCGAGGAGTACACCACCACTTCGTCGGCGGCCTGCACGACGGTGCTGCCGATCAGGGTGAGTGCCAGGGCAGTCAGGAGGCGCTTGGGTGCCAACATGGGTGCGGTCGCTCATTTGCAAAAAGAGCGCAAATGATAAGGACTCACATTTGGTACCGCTTGCTGGAGGCGTTACCAGATGTTGCACGGTCGGAGGTATGCGTGAGGGCTGATGGCCTCATCGGGGGCAAGTCGAATCGTCGCACCGCCCCTCCCACAGGGTGCCGCATTTCAGTTCACAGTTTGGCGAGTTCCGGAAGGTCGCCGGTCAAGCCCAGGGCCTGGCGTACAAACAATGCCTTGGCTTCGGGCAACTGGTCGACCATTTTCAAACCGGCATTGCGCAGCCAGCGCAACGGCAGTTGATCGGCCTGGAACAAGCGCTCGAAGCCCTCCATTGCCGCCATCAGCGCCAGGTTATGCGGCATGCGCCGCCGCTCGTAGCGGCTCAGCACCTTCACATCCGCCAGACGTTCACTGCGTTCGTTGGCCGCCAGCAGCACTTCAGCCAGCACCGCGGCATCGAGAAATCCCAGGTTCACGCCCTGCCCCGCCAACGGGTGGATGACGTGGGCCGCATCGCCAATCAATGCAAGGCCTTCGGCCACATAGCGTTTGGCGTGGCGCTGACGCAACGGCACGCAGACGCGCGGGTCGGCGCTGATCACGTTGCCGAGGCGCCCTTCAAAGGCGCGCTCCAGTTCACCACAAAAGCGTTCATCGTCCAGGGCCATCAGGCGCTCGGACTCCGCCGGCGTGGTCGACCACACAATCGAGCACCAATCCTCTTGCCCATCGCGCACCAGCGGCAAAAACGCCAGCGGGCCGGTATCGGTGAAGCGTTGCCACGCCGTGCGCCGGTGCGGCTGGCTGCTGCGCACGCTGGTCACGATGGCGTTATGCAGGTAATCCCATTCACGGGTGGGAGTGCCGGTCAGGCGGCGCACCGCCGAGTTGGCGCCGTCGGCGGCGACCACCAGCGGCGCGCGCAGCTTGCGCCCATCGGCCAGGGTCAGCAGCCAGTCATCTCCAGAGCGACGCATCTGCTCCAGGCGCGCAGTGGCCAGCAGCCCCAGGTCGCAATCATGCAAGCGGTCCAGCAAGGCATCCTGGACCACACGGTTCTCGACGATATGCCCCAGCACCTCGGCATGTACGCTGGCTGCCGAAAAGTGGATCTGCCCGGTGCCGCTGCCGTCCCACACGTGCATCTCACCATACGGGCTGGCGCGGCGCTGGACGATGCCGTCCCACACGCCAAGGCGCTCCAGAATGCGCTGGCTGGCGGCGGATAACGCGCTCACCCGCGGTTCAAACGCCGCTGCAGGCTCGAACGGCTTGACGCTCAGCGGGCTGCCGTCAAGCAGCAACACCTGCAGGCCACTGCCCTGCAACGCCAGCGCCAGGGCGCTTCCGACCATTCCGGCCCCGACAATCAGCACATCTGCGCGCATGTCCATGCTTTAAGCCTTGTCTCGTGTGCGGCACAGGCCGCCAATAAAGTGATGGGCCGGCTCAAACATCGGAGCGCACCCCCAGCCCCATGGCCTGGCGGGCGAACCAGCGTTTGGCCGGCGGTAACAGGTCCAGGCCGAGCAGGCCCATGTTGCGCCCCAGCGCCACCAACGGTTGCCCGCTGCCGAACAGGCGCGTGACCTGGTCGGAGAAACCCACGGTCAGTTGCTGGTCCAGGCGCTGGCGCTCGCGATAGCGTTGCAGTGTCGCCAGGTCACCCGGCACTGCCGGCCCGGCCAGCAAGGCTTCGGCCAGGGCATTGGCATCGCGCAGGGACAGGTTGAAACCTTGCCCGGCGATCGGGTGCAGGCTGTGCGCGGCATTGCCGAGCACCACCAGGTGCGAGCGCACTTGTTCTTCCGCTTCCACCAGGGTCAGCGGATAAAGATGCCGCGCGCCCACTTGTTTCAGGGTGCCCAGGCGATAGCCGAACACGCCCTGCAATTCGCTCAGGAAGCTGCGCTCATCCAGGTTGGCCAGGCGCTGGGCGTCCATGCCGATGCGGGTCCAGACCAGCGCACAGCGGTTGTCCGGCAGCGGCAGCAAGGCCATTGGCCCCTCATCGGTGAAACGCTCGAACGCTTCGCCATTGTGGGCTTCGCTCGGGGTGATATTGGCGATCAGCGCGCTCTGGTTGTAGGGCCGGGTTTTCACGCCGATGCCAAGCTGCTCGCGCAGACCGGAGCGACCGCCATCGGCCAATACCGCAAGCTCGCATTCCAGTACGGTTTCGTCATTGAGGGTCAGGCGATAGCCATCGGGCAGCGGCTCCATGCGAGTGACTTCCGCCGGGCAGCGCCAGCTCACCACGTCCTTGTCCAGGCCTTGCCACAGGCATTGGCCGAGCCAGGCGTTTTCCACCACATACCCCAGGGCCGGCACGCCTTCTTCCAGGGCAGACAAGCGTGCGGTAGAGAAACGCCCGCGGTCCGACACGTGAATCTGTTTGATCGGCTCCGCGCGCCGGGCAATCGCTTGCCAGACGCCCAGGCGCTGATAAATCTGGCGAGCGCCGAATGACAACGCCGAAGAACGCGCGTCGTAGCTCGGCTGATAGCTGTCACCCGGCGCGAAGGGTTCGATCAGTGCGATTTTCCAGCCGCGCGCCTTGGCCCCGGCCTGCAACGCCAGGGCCAGGCTTGCGCCCACCAGGCCGCCGCCGATGATCGCCAGGTTGACCCGGCTCATCGGGCAGCCGCCATCAGTGCTTCGATCTCGGCCACCGTCTTGGGCACCGCGCCGGTCAGGATTTCACAGCCTTGCTTGGTCACTATCACGTCGTCCTCGATGCGTACGCCAATGCCACGCCACTTCTTCGCTACGTTCTGGTTGTCCGGTGAAATATAGATCCCCGGCTCCACGGTCAAGGCCATGCCGACTTCCAGCACGCGCCATTCACCGCCCACTTTGTACTCGCCCACGTCATGCACATCCATGCCCAGCCAGTGGCCGGCGCGGTGCATGTAAAAGGCGCGGTAGGCTTCGCTGGCGATCAACTCGTCAACGTCGCCTTGCAGCAACCCCAGCTTGACCAGCCCGGCAGTGATGACCTGCACGGTCGCCTCATGCGCCTGGTTCCAATGCTTGTTCGGCGCGATCTGCTTGAAGGCGGCTTCCTGGGAAGCCAGCACAATTTCGTAGATCGCCTTCTGCTCGGGCGAAAACTTGCCATTGACCGGCCAGGTGCGGGTGATGTCACTGGCGTAGCAGTCGATCTCGCAACCGGCGTCGATCAGCACCAGGTCACCGTCCCTGAGCAGCGCGTCATTCTGCTGGTAATGCAGGATGCAGCTGTTACGCCCGGACGCGACGATGGAGCCATAGGCCGGCATTTTCGCGCCGCCCTTGCGGAATTCATAATCCAACTCGGCTTCCAGGCTGAACTCGTGCAGGCCGGCACGGCTGGCCTGCATCGCCCGCACATGGGCCGCGCAGGAAATCCGCGCCGCCTCGCGCATCACCTTCACTTCCGCCGCCGATTTATACAGGCGCATGTCGTGCAGCAGATGATCCAGGGCAACGAATTCGTTCGGCGGCTGGGCGCCCAGGTGCGCTTTGGAGCGGATCACGTTGATCCACTCCATCACGTGCCGGTCGAATTCGGCATTGCTGCCCATGGCTGAATACACCCGGTCACGGCCTTCGATCAGGCCGGGCAGGATGTCGTCGATGTCGGTGATGGGAAACGCGTCGTCAGCCCCGTAATCACGGATCGCGCCTTCGGTGCCGGCGCGCAGGCCATCCCACAATTCGCGTTCGGCATTGCGTTCGCGGCAGAACAGCACGTACTCGCCATGCTGGCGACCGGGCATCAGCACGATCACCGCTTGCGGTTCGGGAAAACCGCTCAGGTACTGGAAGTCGCTGTCCTGGCGGTAGACATGCTCCACATCACGATTGCGGATCGCCACGGCGGCGGCCGGCAGGATCGCGATGCTGTTGAGTTCCATCTGCGCCATGAGCGCCTTGCGGCGACGGGTGTATTCCGCTTTGGGGATATGGATCATGGGCAGATGGGCTTCCTCGTTTAGTGCAGCGACGGCTTGGGCGAAGCAGGCTCAGCGGACTTTTTGGTCTCGGTGAACAGCAGCAACGGCGCAACGCGCAGGTATTCCATGACTTCCATGTAGTCGCCCTCGCCGTCCTCGGACTCTTCCAGGGCGTCCTGCACCTGGGAGATGGCGGCCAGGTCCTGCAGCACCTCCTTGGCGTCGTCGCTCAGCTCCAGGCCACCGGCGTTCACGCCGTAACCGTGGAGGAAACCCTGGCACCATTGGCCCAGCGCGGCGGCGCGTTCGGCCAGCGGCGCATCGTCGGTGGGCAGCAGCAGGACCACGGTGACGTCATCACCGGTCAGCTCGCCCTTGACCATCTCTTGCAGGCCGATCAGCGCATTGCGCACGTTTTCTTCGGGTTCTTTCTCCAGCAGCTCGGCCACATCGGCCAGCCAGTTGTCGGCATCGAAGCCGACACCGGTGCAGCTGCGGCCCAACAGCACGCCGTGCAGTTCGGCAGGCGAGCAAGAATGGCCGCTGGTGCTCAGCAGTTTGGAAAAAGCGTCGTACGGGGAGTTCTGAATGGGCATGGTGAGCTAGGCGCCAGACGGCGCAATGTCTAGAATGGAGCGCTGTATCCTAGCACCGGCAGACGTACCAAGACTATCGAGGGCGTCAGATCGTTTATCCTGCAGTTGCCATTCATCAGACAAATCCAGTGGAACCCAATGGAAGACACCGACCTGCAAGCGCTGATGGCCAGACTCGAACTGCTAATTGATCGAGTCGAGCAACTTAAGAGTCAAAACGGACTCCTACTAGCTCAGGAAAAAACCTGGCGCGAGGAACGCGCTCACCTCATTGAAAAAAACGAAATCGCCCGGCGTAAGGTCGAATCGATGATTTCGCGCCTGAAGGCCCTGGAGCAAGACTCATGAGTTCAAGCAATAGCGTTACCGTGCAGATCCTCGACAAAGAATATTCGATCATCTGCCCCCAGGAAGAGCGCAGCAACCTGGTGAGCGCTGCCCGCTACCTGGACGGCAAGATGCGTGAAATCCGCAGCAGCGGCAAAGTGATCGGCGCCGACCGCATCGCCGTGATGGCCGCGCTGAACATTACCCACGACCTGTTGCATAAGCAGGAACGCCCTGACGTGCAGGCCAGCGGCTCGACCCGCGAGCAAGTGCGTGACCTGCTCGAACGCGTTGATCTGGTGCTTTCCACCGATTCAGACGCACCCAAGGGCTGATTGCCGAGTCTGTTTAAGGTATACTCGCCCCACTCCCTGGCGTGCTTGCCAGTCGGCGATGTCCCGGAGCCGATTCGCACTACCCTGGAAGTTGCACGTTGGGCTGGTGTGCATGTCCGCTAGACGGAAAGCCTTAAAGCCTACTGCTTCTTCCACCTTGAACTTTCGGGTTCAAGGGCTTAGTCGACAGCGGTTCTGTCGGGGAGCCTGAATTCCCAAACTCAATGCCAGTCCCAGGACTGGCATTGTTTTATGAGCCGAAAAGCCATGACCGAACCTGCGCCGCTTTCCCGTCCGCAACTTCGACGCATGTTGCGCAAAGCCCGCCGCGCCCTCACGCCCCGCGAGCAGCGCCAGGCCGCCTGCGGCCTGTATCGGCAACTGGCACAGCACCCGCTGTTTCGCCGGGCCAAACATATTTCCTTATATCTACCGACGGACGGCGAAATCGATCCGCGTCTGCTGCTGCGCGCTGCCCAGCGCCAGGGCAAGGCCACTTACCTGCCCGTACTGAGTGCGTGGCCACGTACCAAGATGGTGTTCCAACGCGTGCGGCCTGGGGATAAGTTGTTGCCCAACCGCTTTCGCATTCTGGAGCCACGGGCCAATGCCCGGTGCCAACGCAAGGTGTGGACGCTGGACCTGGTACTGCTGCCGCTGGTGGGGTTCGATAACGAGGGTGGGCGATTAGGCATGGGGGGCGGATTCTATGACCGCAGCCTGGCCTACCTTGCCAGGCGAAAAACCTGGCGCAAGCCGACGCTGCTGGGGCTGGCCCATGAATGTCAGCAAGTCGATCGCCTGGCGCAGGCGAGCTGGGACGTGCCGCTGGCGGGCACTGTCACCGATAAGCAATGGTTTGTCGCAGAAACGTCGCTGGAACCGCGACGCGGTTAAAACCGTGTTAACGCTTGAATTGCTGTTGCACAGGCGAGAGTTCGACCGGCGCATCGGTCTTGTTCGACCACAGGCTCTGGGCATACCCGGTGGTCACGACGCCCAGACCAAACAAAATTACCAAAATCCATAGTAAATCCGGTTTACGTTGCATCGATTGCCCCCCTTCAGGCACCTCGTACACGATGACAACAACGTTCCAAAGTAGTCCGTTGCAGCTGCACCAAGCTTAAAAGCCGGCATTCTGCGGTAACGTGAACCAACACGCAAACCTTGACGCCAACCGACTGTCGGTTTGTCATGGCATTGCCCGACAACTTGCCCAATGCCTTTCTCAGGAGTCCCGAAATGGCCTACTGGCTGATGAAATCCGAGCCCGACGAGCTCTCCATCAACGACCTGGAAAAGCTCGGCGAAACGCGCTGGGACGGGGTTCGCAACTACCAGGCGCGCAATTTCCTGCGCGCCATGGCGGTGGGCGATGAGTTTTTCTTCTATCACTCCAGTTGCCCGGAGCCCGGCATTGCCGGTATCGGCAAAATTACCCAGCCCGCCTACCCCGACCCCACCGCGCTGGAACCGGACAGCCATTATTTCGACACCAAGGCCAGCGCGGAGAAAAACCCGTGGAGTGCGATCACCGTGGCCCACGTCAAAACCTTCCCCAAGGTACTTGGCCTGAGTCACTTGAAACAGCAAGCCACGCTCGTCGAGTTGCCACTGGTGCAGAAGGGCAGCCGGCTTTCGGTGATGCCGGTCACGTCGGAGCAGTGGGCGGCCATTCGTCAACTGCTTTAGCTGTCCGATGCCATTGGGCATTCATCTAACATCATAAAAGTACCCGTTATAAAAAAAGAAACAGTTATCAAAATTCAGCATAACCAACTGTCATTTATGACAGTAGTCAACATTTTCTCCAAAGTGAATGATAACCACTGAACACGGATTTATCGCATTCACACTACCAGGAGAGCGAAAATGGCTGACTTATCAGACTCAGATAGAAATGACTCGAATGAAGCTGCCGCCATAGAAAAAATAGAGATTAAGATCCACTCGGATAACACCAAAGGAATAACGATAGTGACGGGGGCGTACCCATTACATGGATATAAAGGCTCTATCGAGGTTGAATACACGTGGATAAATAATATTTACACGATCCATGCGCGCAGGTATCAGTTCGAGCGAGGTGCGGTAACGGGGAAAAACCCGCGCTTCGAAATCAGCGCCATGGCCGTAAACGGCCCTACATTGACTGTCGTCCCTCCACAGGATGGCCAATGGCACTTCTGGGGTTCGTCAACAAGCTACCAAACAGCGAACACAGCAATGGACTTCAAGTTTTACTTTGTCTTCGACGCGCCTGAGGGGGTATGGAGAACAGATACAAAAATATTAAGACTGATTGCCAATTAGCTCCTGACTACACTACAGCCAGCAACTAAGTTGCTGGCCTCCCAAAACCCTTGAAAGTCCGCTTTTTCGGACTTATTGAATGATCAAGTTGTTGAACAGCAAGTCTTCCACCATCGGCTTGCCGGTTTCATCATTCATCACTTGCTGGGTTTGTTTCAACGCTTCTTGACGCAGCTTTTCCTTACCCTCAACACTGCTCATGGCTTCGTTGGTCTGCTGGGTAAACAGCGCCACCAACTGGTTACGGATCAAGGCGTCGTTTGCCTTCACCGCCGCAGCGGCTTCGGACCCGGTCACGCGCAGGGCGATGTCAGCCTTGAACACCTTGAGTTTCGCCGTGCCATCCAGGCCGTAGTTACCCACGAACGGCGGGCTCAGGCTGATATAGCTGACCTTCGGCGCCTCGCCCTCTTTGGCTTCTTCGGCCTGAGCCGCCATCGGCAAGGTCAGGGCCAGCATCAACAGGATCCACGCTTTCACAGTTCATTCCTCGAATTCGGTTGCCGGGTAGCATAACGCTAGCAAGGCTGAGCACAAGCTTATGGGGGCTTATCAGGCGCGGGCATGCTCGTTGACCCACGGGCGTACCCTCCTACACTTATCGGCCACGACGCCAAAAGGAATAGTCCGATGAAAGCTGTGCTGTGCAAAGCCTTCGGCCCCGCCGAAAACCTGGTGCTGGAAGAGATCGCCAGCCCTGCGATCAAGCAGAACGAAATCCTGCTGGACGTGCACGCGGCCGGGGTGAATTTCCCGGACACCCTGATCATCGAAGGCAAGTACCAGTTCAAGCCGCCATTCCCGTTTTCGCCGGGTGGCGAAGCGGCGGGCGTGGTGAGTGAGGTCGGGGAGAAGGTCAGCCATTTGAAAGTCGGTGATCGCGTGATGGCCCTGACCGGCTGGGGCAGCTTTGCCGAGCAGGTCGCGGTGCCGGGCTATAACGTGCTGCCGATTCCGCCGAGCATGGACTTCAACACCGCCGCCGCCTTCAGCATGACCTACGGCACCTCGATGCACGCGCTGAAACAGCGGGCCAACCTGCAACCTGGCGAAACCCTGTTGGTGCTCGGCGCTTCCGGTGGCGTGGGCCTGGCCGCCGTGGAAATCGGCAAGGCCATGGGCGCCCGGGTGATCGCCGCCGCCAGCAGCGCCGACAAGCTCGCGGTGGCCAAGGCGGCCGGCGCCGATGAGCTGATCAACTACAGCGAAGCCAGCCTCAAGGACGAGGTCAAGCGCCTGACCGGTGGCAACGGCGCCGATGTGATCTACGATCCCGTGGGTGGCGACCTGTTTGACCAGGCCATCCGCTCGATCGCCTGGAACGGCCGCTTGTTGGTGGTGGGCTTTGCCAGCGGGCGCATCCCGGAACTGCCGGTGAACCTGGCACTGCTCAAGGGCGCGGCGGTGGTGGGGGTGTTCTGGGGTTCGTTTGCCCAGCGTCAGCCCCAGGACAATGCGGCGAATTTTCAGCAGTTGTTCACCTGGTATGGCGAGGGCAAGTTGAAGCCGTTGGTGTCGCAGGTGTATCCGCTGGCGCAGGCGGCCCAGGCGATCAATGATCTCGGGCAGCGCAAGGCGGTGGGTAAGGTGGTCGTTCAGACCCGCTGATAGCCAGTTGAAATGCGAACAATGTGGGAGGGGGCTTGCCCCCGATTGCAGTGGATCAGTTGACACATATGTTGACTGAACCACCGCTATCGGGGGCAAGCCCCCTCCCACATTTGGATCTCCAGCGCCTGCAGAATCCACTTACGACCACACCTTATCTATTCGCGACATGTTCATAAGAGAACATGCAATTGCTTTGATTTCCTGTGTTTGCAGATAAGAGGCAATGCTATTTTCGGTAACGAAACTGTAACATTCGCATCCGCAGTCAAAACAAGAAATCTGGAGCTCTTGAATGTTTGCTTTCTTTCGACCTGCCGCACATCAGGCGCCCCTGCCTGAAGAAAAAATAGACACGACCTACCGACGGCTGCGCTGGCAGATCTTCGCCGGTATTTTCTTCGGTTACGCTGGCTACTACCTGCTGCGCAAAAACTTCTCCCTGGCCATGCCCTACCTGATCGACGAGGGTTACACCCGTGGGGAACTGGGCCTGGCGATGTCGGCCATCGCAATTGCCTACGGCCTGTCCAAGTTCCTCATGGGCCTGGTGTCCGACCGCTCCAATCCGCGCTACTTCTTGCCCTTCGGCCTGCTGGTTTCAGCGGGGGTGATGTTCATTTTCGGTTTCGCGCCTTGGGCAACGTCCAGCGTGACCATGATGTTCATTTTGCTGTTCATCAACGGTTGGGCCCAGGGCATGGGCTGGCCGCCGAGTGGGCGGACCATGGTGCACTGGTGGTCGCAGAAGGAACGCGGCGGCGTGGTGTCGGTGTGGAACGTGGCGCACAACGTCGGCGGCGGCCTGATCGGCCCGCTGTTCCTCTTAGGCATGGCCTGGTTCAACGACTGGCATGCGGCATTTTATGTGCCCGCCACGGTGGCGCTGGCAGTGGCGGCGTTTGCCTTCATCACCATGCGTGACACCCCGCAATCGGTGGGCCTGCCGCCCATCGAAAAGTACAAGAACGACTACCCGGAAGGCTACGACGCCAGCCACGAAGACGAATTCAGCGCCAAGGAAATCTTCGTCAAGTACGTGCTGCGCAACAAAATGCTGTGGTACATCGCGTTCGCCAACGTGTTCGTCTACTTGCTGCGCTACGGCGTACTGGACTGGGCGCCGACCTACTTGAAAGAAGCCAAGCATTTCACGGTCGACAAGTCGTCGTGGGCGTATTTCTTCTACGAGTGGGCCGGTATCCCGGGCACGCTGCTGTGTGGCTGGATGTCGGACAAGATCTTCCGTGGCAATCGTGGCCTGACCGGCATCGTGTTCATGGCGCTGGTGACCGTGGCGACCCTGGTTTACTGGCTTAACCCGCCGGGCAATCCAACGGTCGACATGATCGCGCTGGTCTCCATCGGCTTCCTGATCTACGGCCCGGTGATGCTGATCGGCCTGCAGGCGCTGGAACTGGCACCGAAGAAAGCCGCCGGTACGGCTGCGGGCTTCACCGGCCTGTTCGGCTACCTGGGTGGTTCGGTGGCCGCGAGTGCGGCGATGGGCTACACGGTGGACCACTTCGGTTGGGACGGCGGTTTCGTGCTGTTGATCGGCGCGTGCGTCCTGGCGATTGCCTTTCTGATCCCAACGCTGTGGCACACCAACAGTGTCAGCTCGGCGCGTTAACCGCCTGAGCAATCCTTTGCACAACGCTTGAGCCGCGCCTCCAGGTTTTTATCTGGCATGGCGTGGCTACGCAGGGCGTTCACGGTCTGTTCGACATAATCGCGAGTGGTGCCGTAACGCCCGCAAGCGCTTTGCAGCACATGATTGAGCACAATATCGGGCAAGTTACCGGCATAGCTGGGCAAGTGCCGCTCCAGCACAAACCCCAACGCCTGTACCTGGCTGCCATCTTCCAGCCGGCAACTGAGCCAGTGCGGTCGATAGGACGGGTAAGGCATTTCGCGTTGCCACAACGCATAGAGCGAAGCCTCCAACTGATCTTCCGGCAAGCGGTAAGCAAACCCGCTGCACGAGCCGCCCCGATCCAGCCCGAACACCAAACCCGGCAGCTCCGGCGTACCCCGGTGCTCATGCGACCACAAGTACAAGCCCCGATGATAACCATGGACCCGCGCCCGTACCCGCTCGGTGGATGAACATTCCGGGCGCCAGATCAGCGAACCATATGCAAATAGCCAGACCGGCCCACCCTTGTGCCGAGCCATGGTGGCCTGCATCGAGCTCATCAATTGTTCGTGAGTGAGTTGCGGCCCCAAGTCGAGCCGCGGAGGGTAAGCCAACTGCAAAAGATCGGTTTCAATGGCGGTCATGGCGAAAAGCGGTACGCCTCCTATGTATTACCAGTTGTAAGCGACTTTACCGTAATAAAACGCGCCGCTGTAACCGTACGGCGAAAAAGTGCTGTAGGCGAGATTGGCGGCGCAATGGTGCTGCCGGATTTGATCTGCTCAGGGCCGTGGGGCGTAGGCAAACACGTCAGCGCGCATCTGGTGCGCATCCATACCGGCGTCGACCAACGCATCCAGCGTGCCGTAGATCATCGCCGGGGATCCACTGGCGTATACATGCACGGCCTTAAGGTCGGCAATGTCTTCGCACACGGCTTCATGCAGCAACCCGCAACGTCCTTCCCAGCCGCACAGGTCACTGACGACTTTGTGCAGGAACAGGTTGGGCAGTTGCCGCCACTGATCCCAGTGCTCGATCTCGTAGAAATCTTCCGGGCGACGCACGCCCCAGTACAAGTGCACCGGGTGCTTGAAGCCGGACGCCCGGCAATGCTCGATCAGGCTGTGCATCTGAGCCATGCCGGTACCGGCGGCGATCAGCACCAGCGGCCCGTCCGGCAGCTCCGCCAGGTGAGTGTCACCGAACGGCAGTTCGATGCGGGCCATCTGATTGCGCTGGAGCTGGTCCAACAGGTTGCGTGCGCTGTCTTCGCGGGCCAGTACGTGCAGTTCCAGCTCGCGTCCACAGTGAGGCGCCGACGCCAGGGAAAACGCCGACTTCTCGCCGTTCTCACGCTCGATCATCAGGTATTGCCCGGCGTGGTAACGCACGGCCTTGCCTGCAGGAGCCCGCAGGCGCACGCGCCACACATCGCCGCCGACTTCCACGCATTCGCTCAATTGGCATGACAACTTGCGCAACGGCAGTTCTCCCGGCGCCAGCACGCCATCCCACAATACAATGCAATCTTCCAGCGGCTCGGCGATGCAGGTGTAGAACTCACCATGGTCACGCACCTCACCCGCCTGCTGCACCCGGCCCTCCACCAGCAGCGCCGCGCACACGTGGCAGACGCCGTTGCGACAGGCCTGGGGGCATTCGTAGCCCAGGCGGCGCGCGCCATCGAGAATTCGTTCGCCAGGGTCCAGTTCCAGGACCGCGCCGGAAGGTTGCAAGGTTACACGCATCAATCTATTCCCAATTCTTTCCAGATTGCATCGACGCGAGCAGTCACTGCGTCATCCTTGACGATCACCCGGCCCCACTCGCGGGTAGTTTCGCCCGGCCATTTGTGAGTGGCATCCAGGCCCATTTTCGACCCAAGGCCTGAAACCGGCGAGGCAAAATCGAGGTAATCGATGGGCGTGTTGTCGATCATTACCGTGTCGCGCTTGGGGTCCATGCGCGTGGTAATGGCCCAGATCACGTCATTCCAGTCGCGGGCGTTGATGTCGTCGTCGGTGACGATAACGAACTTGGTGTACATGAATTGTCGTAAAAACGACCACACGCCCAGCATTACCCGCTTGGCATGGCCCGGATACGACTTCTTCATGGTGACGATGGCCATGCGGTACGAGCAACCTTCCGGCGGCAGGTAGAAGTCGGTGATTTCCGGAAACTGCTTTTGCAGGATCGGCACGAACACTTCGTTCAGCGCCACGCCGAGAATGGCCGGCTCGTCTGGTGGCCGGCCGGTGTAGGTACTGTGGTAGATCGGTTTGATCCGATGGGTGATGCGCTCGACGGTGAACACCGGAAAACTGTCGACTTCGTTGTAATAACCCGTGTGGTCACCGTAAGGCCCTTCATCGGCCATCTCACCGGGGTGAATCACACCCTCGAGGATGATTTCGGCGGTGGCCGGCACTTGCAGGTCATTACCACGGCATTTCACCAATTCGGTGCGGTTGCCACGCAGCAGGCCGGCAAAGGCGTATTCGGACAGGCTGTCCGGCACTGGCGTCACGGCGCCCAGGATAGTGGCCGGGTCGGCGCCGAGGGCCACGGACACCGGGAACGGCTGGCCCGGATGCTTTTCGCACCACTCGCGAAAGTCCAGGGCGCCGCCACGGTGGCTCAGCCAGCGCATGATCACCTTATTGCGGCCGATCACTTGCTGGCGGTAGATGCCGAGGTTCTGGCGGTCCTTGTTCGGGCCCTTGGTGACGGTCAGGCCCCAGGTGATCAGCGGGCCGACATCGCCGGGCCAGCAGGTCTGCACCGGGAGCATGGCCAGGTCGACGTCATCGCCTTCGATGACCACTTCCTGGCACACCGCGTCCTTGACCACCTTGGGCGCCATGGCAATGATCTTGCGAAAGATCGGCAGCTTCGACCAAGCGTCCTTCAAGCCTTTGGGCGGCTCGGGCTCCTTGAGGAAGGCCAGCAGCTTGCCGATCTCGCGCAGCTCGCTGACCGCCTCGGCGCCCATGCCAAAGGCGACGCGTTCGGGGGTGCCGAACAGGTTGCCGAGCACCGGGATGTCAAAGCCGGTCGGGTTCTCGAACAGCAGCGCCGGACCCTTGTTGCGCAAGGTGCGGTCGCAAATCTCAGTCATTTCCAGTACCGGTGAAATCGGCATCTGGATACGTTTCAACTCTCCGCGCTGCTCAAGTTGCTGCACGAAATCCCGAAGATCCTTGAATTTCATTAACCATGCCACCCGTAAAATAGGCGTACATCCTACCTGCTCTAGAGGCGGCTGGCAGCTTAATTGGCCGTCAACCCCCGTGATTGCAGCGATCTGAACAACGGCTCCAGGAAGGCCTCGATGTGCCGCGCGCCTACGTCGGAAAGGTGGTTATCGTCGGTGTACAGTGCGCGGCCATTGAGTTCCACCCGGCACAAGCCGTCGGTGCCGCACAGCAAGGGCGCGGGGTCCAGCACCCTGACACCGCTGTCGGCCGCCGCCAGCTCGTCAAACAGCTGGGTAATAAAGGCCTGGCGCTTCACATGCTCGGCCACGGCAAGCCCTTCACCGTCCACCGGTCGGTTCATCATTGCCAGGCGACTGAGGCGGTAAGGCACGATGATTTCCTGCAGCGGCACCTCCTTGACCAGCCAGACCTTATGCCCGGCAGCGCGCAGCGCCTGGATGCGCTCGCGCATGCCCTGGGCAAAGCGCTGCTCGGCGACCGCACGCACATACTTGCCGGTGCTGGGGTCCTTGAGCGCATGCTCTTTGTCGCCCGACATTTGCCCATAGACATACAGGCTCCAGCGCGCCGCCAGCACCACATCGCTGAATTTTTTCTCGGCCATCGCTTTCTCGACGCGACGGTTGAAATGCGCGCACCGGGCAATATTCTCCAGGCCATCCAACGGAATACAGCCCGCGAAGCTGGCTTCAACCAGGCTGATATCGTGGCGATCAGCGCCCTCTTTGAGTGCCGGAATCAGCGCGGTGGCATGGCTGTCACCCCATACCAGCGCCGAGACGGACTGGGTTGGCGGACCGAAATGGCAGAACAACCGCTCGTCGGGCGTGTCTTTGTCAGCCATGCACGCCAGCAGCTCCGGGCTCCACTTCTTCGCCTGGGCAAAACGCAACGCCTGTTCGGACAACCGTGAAGGCACACCGTCGAATTCGCGTATCGCAAGGCCCGTAAAGCCCAGCCCCAGGATGCCGACCACGGCTGCCGCCAGAATTGCCTTGCGGGCGGCCAACAAGCGTTTTTCACGAAACGGCGTTTCCACGAAGCGCCAGGACAAGTAGCCCAGCAGCAACGAGAGCAGCATCAACCCGGCCAACTCCAGAGTGCTCAAGCCATCCACCGCAGCATAGTTGGCGTACACGAACACCGGCCAATGCCACAGGTACCAGGAATAGGAAATCAGCCCGATACCGACCATCAGCCGCGTACTCAACAGGCGCCCGACCCAGGTGTGTTGCTGCCCGTTGGCCCAGATCAGCCCGACGACACCCAGCACCGGCAATAGCGCGGTCGCGCCGGGGAAAGGGGTTTTCGCGTCGTAACCGAATACGGCGATCAGAATCAGTGCCAGGGAGGCCAGGCTGACACCCTGCGCCAGGGCGGGCGAGGCGCGCCACTCGTATTTGGGCAGCACCGCCAGCATCGCGCCGGCCAGCAATTCCCAGGCACGCAGGTGCAGCAGGAAGAACGCTTTCTGCGGCTCATGCTCAACCGCCCAGACACTCATGCCAAAAGAGCCCAGCAACACCGCGAACAGCGCCAGGCGCCAGTGCTTCAGGCGGCTTGAAAGCAACGTGAGCAGCAGCGGGAAAACAATATAGAACTGCTCTTCTACCGCTAGCGACCAGGTATGCAGCAGAGGCTTGATGTCAGAGGACGCATCGAAGTAGCCATGTTGACGCGCGAACAGCAAATTTGAGGTAAAGGTCACCTGATAGTGCGCCGACCGCCCCAACTCCTCATAGTCCTTGGGCGCCAACAGGAACCAGCCCACCGCCAGTGTCGCTGCAATCATTACAAACAGCGCCGGCAGGATGCGCCGTGCGCGACGGGCCCAGAAATCAATGAAACTGAAGCGTCCGGCCTGGCGCTCGCGCCAGATAATGGACGTGATCAGAAAACCGGAAATAACGAAGAAGACGTCAACGCCAACGAAACCGCCGGTAAGGCCAGGAACACCGAAGTGAAACAACACGACGGCGAGGACAGCGATGGCACGCAGGCCATCGATGTCTCTGCGGTAAGCAAGAGTGGTCATAAGAATTGTGGTCAGTCTGTGACGAAAGGAGTGAGCGTAGTCGCGCGTACAATTTTTGTTACTTAACGGACACTTATGCCATAAAACCCGATGAATCTCGACGCAAAAAAATGGCGCCCCCATTGGGGCGCCATTTTTCGGACCTGAAACGCGGTTTTACTTGCGCTTCATCGACAGGAAGAACTCGTCGTTGGTCTTGGTGGTTTTCAGCTTGTCGATCAGGAACTCGATGGCGGCCACTTCGTCCATCGGGTGCAGCAGCTTGCGCAGGATCCACATGCGCTGCAGTTCGTCGTCGGCAGTCAGCAACTCTTCGCGGCGCGTGCCGGAGCGGTTGATGTTGATGGCCGGGAACACACGCTTTTCAGCGATACGACGGTCCAGGGGCAGCTCCATGTTGCCGGTACCCTTGAACTCTTCGTAGATCACTTCGTCCATCTTCGAGCCGGTTTCAACCAGCGCGGTGGCGATAATGGTCAGCGAGCCGCCTTCTTCGATGTTGCGCGCGGCGCCGAAGAAACGCTTTGGCTTCTCCAGGGCGTGGGCATCGACACCACCGGTCAGCACCTTGCCGGAGCTCGGGATCACAGTGTTGTAGGCACGGGCCAGACGGGTGATGGAGTCGAGCAGGATCACCACGTCTTTCTTGTGTTCGACCAGGCGCTTGGCCTTCTCGATCACCATTTCAGCCACCTGCACGTGGCGGGTTGGCGGCTCATCGAACGTCGAGGCAACCACTTCGCCACGCACGGTGCGCTGCATTTCGGTCACTTCTTCCGGACGCTCATCGATCAACAGTACGATCAGGTGAACTTCAGGATTGTTACGCGCAATGTTCGCTGCAATGTTTTGCAGCATGATCGTTTTACCGGCTTTCGGCGGCGCAACGATCAGGCCACGCTGGCCCTTGCCGATGGGGGCGCACAGGTCGATCACACGGCCGGTCAAGTCTTCGGTGGAACCGTTACCGGCTTCCATCTTCATGCGCACGGTCGGGAACAGCGGGGTCAGGTTCTCGAAGAGAATCTTGTTTTTCGCGTTCTCTGGGCGATCGAAGTTGATCGTGTCGACCTTGAGCAGAGCGAAGTAACGCTCGCCTTCCTTCGGAGGGCGGATCTTGCCCACGATGGTGTCGCCGGTGCGCAAGTTGAAGCGACGGATCTGGCTTGGCGAGACGTAGATATCGTCTGGGCCGGCAAGATAGGAAGCGTCTGCGGAGCGGAGGAAGCCGAAGCCGTCCTGGAGAATCTCCAGCACGCCATCACCGGAGATTTCCTCGCCGCTTTTCGCGTGCTTCTTGAGCAGGGAGAAAATCACGTCCTGCTTGCGCGAACGGGCCATATTTTCTATGCCCATTTCTTCGGCCAGTTGGAGCAGGTCGGTAATCGGCTTTTGCTTGAGTTCAGTCAGATTCATATAGGAATGACGTAATCATTTATGGAGGGGGGAAATTAAGCTTTTGGCTTAATGAGGCCGCGCCGCAGAGAAGGCGACAGGATCGCGTACTAATCGAAAAGGAATGCGTCGGCGACGGCTTGCAGGGGGCAGTGGAGAAACCAGTGCGGGGCCGAATGTACCACCTGAATTTCGGAGCGTCTAGCCCTGTTTTACGAAAAAGCCCCGAGATTTTCGGGGCTTTTTTGGCGACGCTTAGATGTTGGCGTCGAGGAAGGCTTGCAGCTGGGACTTCGACAGCGCGCCTACTTTAGTGGCTTCGACGTTGCCGTTCTTGAACAGCATCAACGTCGGAATACCACGCACGCCGTGCTTGGCCGGGGTTTCCTGGTTCTCGTCGATGTTCAGCTTGGCAATGGTCAACTTGCCGTCATAAGTGGTTGCAATGTCGTCCAGGACCGGAGCGATCATTTTGCAAGGGCCGCACCATTCGGCCCAGTAGTCAACCAGCACCGGGCCGGCAGCCTTGAGTACTTCGGCCTCAAAGGTCGCGTCGGTGACGTGCTTGATAAGATCGTTGCTCATGGATGTCTCCGGAATGTAAGCAAAAAAAACGTTGCCCATCATAGCCGCCCTTCCCCCGTTCAGGAAGCCGCCTCTGATTGAGTCTTGCTATGGCGACGCATGACTTTGCATATCGCCGGTTCATGGCGCGACAGGTGTGACGAAGGCAATACCCGTGCGCAATGCAGCATTACGTACATGTTCCTGCATGGTTTTCTGCGCTGCCGCACTGGTGCGCCGGGCCAGGGCACGCAAAATCCTGCGATGCTCCTGCCAGGTTTCCATGGCGCGCTCTGGCCGGATGAACGGTAGTTTCTGGCTTTCCAGGAATACATCGGCGCTGGCGCTCAGAATGCTCACCATCGCCTGGTTGCCGCTGGCCAGCAGGATGTGCTGGTGAAACTTGAAGTCCAGCCGGGCGGCAGCTTCAAAGTCACCCGCTTTGAGCACCTTGCGCATCGCCTCGACATTGTCTTCCAGGCTGTCGAGCTCGTCGGTGGTCAATGTGACCGCCGCCAACCCTGCCGCGAACCCTTCCAGGGCGTAACGCAACTGGAAGATCTCCAGCGGCGTGGCCTGCGCCGCAAACGGCCAGGCGAGTTCGGACGGTGGGTCCGGCGCCTGCACAAACACGCCCTTGCCCGGCTGCACACTCACCACACCCAAGGCGCTCAAGGACGATAACGCCTCACGCAACGATGCCCGGCTCACGCCCAAACGCACCGCCAGATCGCGTTGCGAGGGCAATGCATCGCCCGGCCCGAAGCCCTGCTCCTTGATCAGTTTGCGGATGGCCTGCAGGGCCGCTTCCGGTACGGCTTGGGCGATGGAATTCATAAAAACTCAAGGTTCCAGTCAACTGAGCGGCTAGTTGTAAAGCTATTCACGCCTGCCGGCAAGCCACGCCCCAAAGGGGCTCGCGGGGTTTTTACGGCGCTCGAAAAGGGTGCGAAAAGCTTAATGACTGTTCAGACCAGTAAGACCATCCCACCCCAACGGATCCGTGCCTTACAGACAATTCAATGAGCGCTGGCATGGGCTGTGCACTGGGCAAACTCAGAAAATTCCTTCGCCCTTCTCGGAGAGTTGCCATGACCAAGCGCTACAGCGCCCTGCTCACTGCCCTGTTTGCCAGCCTGATGCTGAGCCAGGCACCCGCCCAGGCCAACGGTTTGGACGACATTGTTGCCCGAGGCACCCTCAAGGTCGCCGTGCCGCAGGACTTCCCGCCGTTCGGTTCGGTGGGCCCCGACATGAAACCCCGCGGCCTGGACATCGACACCGCCAAGCTGCTGGCCGACCAGCTCAAGGTCAAGCTGGAGCTGACTCCGGTCAATAGCACCAACCGCATCCCCTTCCTCACCACCGGCAAGGTCGACCTGGTGATCTCCAGCCTGGGCAAGAACCCCGAACGCGAAAAAGTTATCGATTTCTCCAAGGCCTACGCGCCTTTCTACCTCGCCGTGTTCGGCCCGCCTGACGCGGCGATCAGCACCACCGACGACCTCAAGGGCAAGACCATCAGCGTGACCCGTGGCGCCATCGAGGACATCGAGCTGACGGCTGTCGCGCCCAAAGAGGCGACCATCAAGCGCTTTGAAGACAACAATTCGACTATCGCCGCCTACCTGGCCGGCCAGGTCGACCTGATCGCCAGCGGCAACGTGGTGATGGTGGCGATCAGCGAGCGCAACCCGAAACGCGTACCGGCGCTGAAGGTGAAGCTCAAGGACTCCCCGGTGTACGTGGGTGTGAACAAGAACGAGCCGGCATTGCTAGAGAGGGTCAACCAGATACTGGTCGCGGCGAAGGCTGATGGCAGCCTGGAAAAGAACGCTATGCAGTGGCTCAAAGAGCCGCTGCCGGCTGATCTGTGACGCGACGGAGCTGACTGATGGCGTATCAATTCGACTTTGTACCGGTGCTGGCCAACACCGACCTGTTGTTACGCGGCGCCCTGTTTACCCTTGAGCTGACGGCTATCGGCGCACTCCTGGGAGTGGCCCTGGGCACCGTCGGTGCAGTCGTGCGGGCATGGAAGATTCAGCCATTCGCCTGGTGCTTCGGCGTGTATGTCGAGTTGATCCGCAACACGCCCTTTCTGGTGCAGCTGTTTTTCATCTTCTTCGGCCTGCCGTCCCTGGGCTTGAAAATCACCGAGTGGCAAGCTGCCGTACTGGCGATGGTGATCAACCTGGGGGCCTATTCCACGGAGATCATCCGTGCCGGTATCCAGGCCATACCGCGCGGGCAACTGGAGGCTGCGGCGGCATTGGCCATGACGCGTTTCGAAGCGTTTCGCCATGTGGTGCTGCTGCCGGCACTGGGCAAGGTGTGGCCGGCCCTGAGCAGCCAGATCATCATCGTGATGCTTGGCTCGGCAGTCTGTTCGCAGATCGCTACCGAAGAGCTGAGCTTTGCCGCCAACTTCATTCAGTCGCGCAATTTCCGCGCTTTTGAAACCTATGCCCTGACCACCCTGGTGTACCTGTGCATGGCGTTGATGATTCGCCAGTTGCTCAACTGGATCGGCCGCCGCTATGTGATGAGGAACAGCCGATGAGTGATTTTTCTTTCTGGGACATCGTGCGCAACCTGCTCACCGGCCTGCAGTGGACGCTGTTGCTGTCGCTGGTGGCGTTCATAGGCGGCGGTGTGATCGGCCTGCTGGTGATGGCGATGCGCATCAGTCACAAGGCATTCCCGCGCAATGTCGCTCGCACCTATATCGAACTGTTCCAGGGTACGCCGCTGCTGATGCAACTGTTCCTGGTGTTTTTCGGTGTGGCATTGCTCGGGGTGGATATTTCGCCCTGGCTGGCGGCGGCCATCGCCCTGACCCTGTTTACCAGCGCTTACCTGGCCGAAATCTGGCGCGGCTGCGTTGACTCTATTGCCCATGGGCAATGGGAGGCATCGGCCAGCCTGGCGCTCAACCCCCTTGAACAACTGCGCTACGTGATCCTGCCCCAGGCCCTGCGCATTGCCGTGGCGCCGACCGTGGGGTTTTCGGTGCAGGTGGTCAAAGGCACCGCTGTGACTTCGATCATCGGCTTTACCGAACTGACCAAGACCGGCGGCATGCTCGCCAATGCCACCTTCGAACCCTTCATGGTCTACGGCCTGGTGGCCCTCGGTTACTTCCTGCTCTGCTACCCCTTGTCCCTCAGTGCGCGCTACCTGGAAAGGAGACTGCATGCCTCTGCTTAGAATTTCCGCCCTGCATAAGTATTACGGCGATCATCACGTACTCAAGGGCATCGACCTCTCCGTTGAAGAGGGCCAGGTGGTGGCGATCATCGGCCGCAGTGGCTCGGGTAAATCCACCTTGCTGCGTACCCTCAATGGCCTGGAATCGATCAACGACGGCGTGATCGAAGTCGATGGCGAATACCTCGACGCCGCCCGCGCCGACCTGCGCAGCCTGCGGCAGAAGGTCGGGATGGTGTTCCAGCAGTTCAACCTGTTTCCACATTTGACCGTTGGCGAAAACGTCATGCTTGCGCCACAAGTGGTGCAGAAAGTGCCCAAAGCCAAGGCAGCGCAGTTGGCCAAACAGATGCTGGAACGCGTTGGCCTGGGAGAGAAGTTCGATGCCTTCCCCGACCGGCTGTCTGGCGGCCAGCAACAACGCGTGGCGATTGCGCGCGCCCTGGCCATGTCACCCAAGGTGCTGCTGTGCGACGAAATCACCTCGGCCCTCGATCCGGAACTGGTCAACGAAGTGCTCAGCGTGGTGCGCCAACTGGCTAAAGATGGCATGACGCTGATCATGGTGACCCACGAAATGCGCTTCGCCCGGGAAGTCGGTGACAAGCTGGTGTTCATGCACCAAGGCAAGGTGCATGAAGTGGGCGACCCCAAGGTCCTGTTTGCCAACCCGCAGACGCCGGAGCTCGCCAACTTCATCGGTTCAGTTGAACAGCCGGGCTGACCAGCTCGAAACGACCCTGCCCCTCCAGCGACGTCTGGCTCCGCACTTGCAGCGCCTCGGCGGGCAGGTCGGTGTCGATGTCGACCTGGGCGGTCAAGCGCTGACCTGTTACCGGCCTCCCTGCGACGCGTGCCGTCAGGACCTGGCCCGGTAATAACTGCCCGGCCGCACCACCGCCGGGCAGGTCCCAGTCGACGGCACGCCCATCCACCTGTGCATGCTTGAGGCTGAGCCGCAACCGCCCCTGCCGGCCAAAACGGAACGCTTGCCCATCGGCGGCACCGATAAACCGCAACGCCATCATCGACGGTTCGACGCACAACACGTTGAGCTGCAGCGTGCGCGTGGCGAGCGTCACGGTGGAGCTTTCGACCAGCGCCTCCCGGCGAATGACCCCGTAGTCGATACGCGGTTGGCTCACGGACAATCGGCAGTTTTCGGCGTGCGCCCCCTGAGCCAGCAACACCGTACAAAACAGCGCACAGCCGAGGCATTTAAGCTTACCGACCATGGCACACCGCCGCTGTTGTATCGAAGAACTTGTCATTATCAGGCTGGCTCCCAGGGGAAATGTTCAGCAGGCAACTGGCCGAGTCCGGCAATGAAACCCTCAGGTCTTGCACCTCGTTCACGTCGTTCAGAAAGATCATGCCCTCGCCCACTACGCTGGTCAGAAAACGATCGCCCTTGCCGAACACCGCAGCCCCCTGAGGCAGTGGCCGGCCTTGATCATCGCTGGCGTTGACCAGCATGCGGCGCACCTTCACCACATCAAATGCCACGGTGTTGACGGAACCGCGACCTGCGGCGAGCACACGGGTGCCGTTCTTCAGATCAACGCGTTTTGGCAAGGACTGGGTTTGCACCTCGATATGGCTGTTGGTGTAGGCAGGCAAGTTTGGAAGCACGGCCTGGCCGGTGAAGTCGGTCCACACCGGGCCTTGCGGGGTGTCGATTTTTGCAGAACCAATGTCGCCCACCGACGCAATACCAAACGTGTCCTGCACCGTGTAGGGCGAGAAGGTAATCCCACCTTCATGAGCGACCACGCCACCTTGCAGCTGCCCGGTGTAACTGGTGCCCAACGGGTCGCGACTGACACCCAGACCGACACGGGTGTAACGCGGCGTGAGGTCTACCTGGCCGCGCATCGATTGCTCCTGTGCACTGAGGTCGCGCTCGACACCCACTTCATAGTTCACATACTCATTGACCCGTTCAGTGAGCGCCGTACCGGTACGGGACTGCCCCCCACGGCGGCTGATATAGCTGTTCACACGACGATCACCGCCCAGGGGCACGCTGACCTGCAACCGCAAGGACAAATCATCATCGAGGACGGTGTCGCGCCGGTTTCGCTCCCGAGTGGCGTCGCGGCGCGCCTGAGTGCTGCCTACCTGCGAGTCGGCAATCAACGCAACATCGGCATAGCGAAACGATTTGTTCCATGAGGCGAACAGGTGTTCGCTCGATTGCCCGTCAAATTGAGCGCTACGGGTATAGCCCAGGGAGAAGGCACCCAGGGTGGGGTCGACCCATGTCGCGCCCGCCGTGTATTGATTCTTGAAGCGTGACGCCAGCACGTCGGCCGTGGTCGGGCGGCCGGCCTCGATCACCTCGCGATAGCCGCGGGTCTGGCTGGTTGCGCTGAGGTTGAGCTCGACGTTGGCAGATACCGGGCTGCTCACTGACACGCTACTGCGTGAGCCGGACACGGCATGACGGCTGTCGCGGGACAGGTTATGACGCGCGCCCACCGACACTCGCTGGAAAAACACGCTGCTCAACGTGCCACCTGCCGACCAGTACTCGTCGGTACTCAACAAGCCGAAACCACCCGTTGAGTCGCGCCCCAGGCCCCAGGTCCCGCTGCCCATGGCGACGACGGGCGATGGCCCCTCGCCCTGCGTCTCTTCACGTAATTTGCCGAGGGACAAGTAATAACCGGGTGCCGCCGGCGCAGCGCCGGCGAACGAAGCCGCCGGCACCACGAAGCTGCGTCGGCCCCCGCGTACATCGATCACACTGACCTCAAGGTCGCTTGTGCCATTGAGCAGCGGTAAACCGGTCAGTCGGAAAGGCCCTTCGGGCACCAGCGTACTGTGGATCAACACACCGGACTGACGCACCTCGATCCGCGACTGGCTCTGTGCCAGGCCTTCCACCACCGCGTTATTGCTGCCTGCCGGCACGCGCGACTGGCCGTCGGGGGAAAACTGCACACCCGACAGCTGGATGCCACCAAACAGCGGATTGTTGCTGGATAGCTGGCCCGCCTGGAAAGTCGAGCGCAACGCGGCGATATCCCGCTGCGCATAGGCATACAGGTGCTCGTTGTGCGTCACTCCGTTATCGGAGACATAGATTTGACGACTGCGAAGAATCCAATCACCCAGGTTGAAACCCGCTTCGGTGTAAGCCGACACGAACCGGTTGTTCCCACTGCGCGAATGGCTGTCGAAACCCTGCACATCATAGTTGAACAAGCCCGCCGCACCGCCCCGGGCGAACTCCCCGGCCTCCCACTGCGGTTCGCGCAGTGATGAGGTGGGCACCACCAGCGCCACTTCATCGTTGCCAGGGCGCAGCCGCACCATGGTCGTGGGAAACTCCCCCAGAAAGTCATGGCATGCCTGGTCGGCAGTGGCGCCTTTACGGACGATGGCAGTGGGTTTGACCAACCCGGCTTTGTCCAGCAATGCCGGGGTAAAGCACAATTGCCCAGTGGCATCGAACTGGGCGTCCACCAACCCGAGCGGGTTGCCGTTGACTTTCAACCCCACCACCTGGGTGCCCTCGCGAAAGCGCGCCGCCGTGCGGAAGTAGTCCGAGACTCTCGGGTCAATGCCGTATGTGGTCAGTGCCGCCAAGTCAAAGCCCTCGCCCAGTTCCAAGGCAGGGGCAACGCCAGGCAAGCTCCACAGTGTCGCCACTCCCATGAGCAACGTGGGTCGGTGGGTCCATAAAAAAGCTCCGGTTCGGTGACTCGACAGGTTTGTCATGGTCGATCAACCCCCGTCGGTATTGATCGGGGCCCGGTAGTTTTCTACCGAAAAGCCGTAGATCGTGGCCGGTTGAATCTCGATATCAGTCAGTCCGTCCAAGGGGCCCTCAACCTTCACCGCCAGCGCTTCGCCCGGCAAAATGTAGCTGCGCGGCAGCGTAGCCGGGGTTCCCTGTGGCAATAACCGAACCTGTGGGGCCATGCGCACCACATAAGCGCTGTCATTGTGGACCGTCAAACGTTGCCCTGTACGTTGCCACTTCAGCAACTCCCAGGGTGTGTGATGAACCGGCAGGCCTTGAGGATGCAGGATCAGCGGCAAATTCTGCCGCAAAGTGATACCAATGGTCGCACCGCCCGCAGCACGCGCCTGGGGAATGCCCTCGAAAGACACGCGTTTGAGTCGCTGAGTCTTCAATGGAGCCTTCAACGTGCTGATGAAACGCACCAGTTGCGTTTCGCCCCCTTCCACCCGCGCAATAGGCGGCGTCACGATCAAAAGCGGTTCCACATCTTCCGGTATGTTTTCTATTACCGAATGCAGCAGCGCTGGCGCCGCGTCGGTATTCTTGATGTTTATGGTCGCTTCACCCTGCTCTTCGTTCAGTACAATGACCGTGGTTTCCGGCAACATACCGTCAGCCACCGCAACACCGACAAAGCACAAGAGCAACAGTGCATATAAAAAACGCGTACTCTTTCTTACGGGACGACTAAGCACTCTGTGTTCCCCACAACCTTGAAGTTGACTATTGAGCGTCGGACACGCTTATAAAACAGCCGACCAGAAACACATGTTTACTGGTCGGCTGTTGTCATGTCGCTTAGAGGTAACTCAATTTAAGTGTTGCACGCCCATCAAGGGTAACGTCGCGACCCAAGTTCAGGTCCTGGCCTTTATTGATAACCGCGCGCACAACAATCGTCCCGGTCAGTTGGGTGATCGAAGCGGGCGTGATGGCCGCACCACTGCGCCAGGAATATTCACTCGGCAATTGTGCGACTTTGCCATCACTGTTCTGCCAGGCACCGTCGCCGATCCGCACGATCGGTGACAGTGCCGCGGTCGGCGAGCGCAGGTCCTTGAGGGTAACGGCAAAGCCACCCGTTTTCCGACCCGCCACGGTGCCCAACCCGAAGTTGTGCGCCTCGGTGTAACCCCCTCCGAGCGCAGTGAGGATGCCCGTTACCTTGCTGTCCGTCTGCAGATCGACAAATTGGAGCCCGAACGGTGCGGGTGAATTGCCACAGGTGACGGTGATAGGCGTGGTTTTCTCGGTGAGCGCGTTAAACGCCGTCTGGGACAGTTGGCCCGAAGGAATATCGCCGTAGTTGATAATGCCACCGCCGCTCATACTGAGGTTACAGGCGGCGGGCTTGATGACCCCCCTGACGATCAGTTCTGCGCTGGTGGCAGCATGTGCGCCAATGTTTGCCGCCAGGCAAACGAGACCCAGGGTCAATCCAACAATTTTTTTCATATTCGACCTGTCACTTGAAAGTTATCAGGTGCTCTCTACGTTCGTCTTGGCGGTTCCATCGCCAAACGGTTTATCTTCCTGGATGTCTACAACGACACATAAATAACACCAAGGCAAAATTGCCGGGTGACAGTGTGTCGCCTTGGTGCTTCATTAAAGAATCAGATAACGCCTGGGTTAATGTGAGAACTGTAAAACCTGCTGGTCATTTAAACCCAATTTAAAAGTAGGCTAAAACAAAATACCCGATGACATAATCAAACGCGTCCTGTAAGGAAAATCAAAACGCGGCTTTACTACGAGGCGAATTTAAAACTCCTACAAAATTAATTCACTACTCCCCGCTTGTCATTCGATGTCATCCTACATATCTCACAAATTACCCCCACAGACAGCCGCAGAAAAATTACCGAAGCACAACGCGTTGGCTCCAGCGGTCGATCGTGGCACGATGGCAAGGTTATCGACCGAGACCCCAAACCATGCCGCAATCCCAAGCCAAGAACCTGTCCCTGATCGCTGCCATCGACCTGGGCTCCAACAGCTTTCACATGGTCGTGGCCAAGGCCCAGAACGGTGAAATCCGCATCCTTGAGCGGCTCGGCGAGAAAGTGCAACTGGCTGCCGGGATCAACGACGAACGCCAGCTCAATGAAGAGTCCATGCAGCGCGGCCTCGACTGCCTCAAGCGCTTTGCGCAACTGATCAACGGCATGCCGCCTGGCGCTGTACGAATAGTGGGCACCAACGCCTTGCGTGAAGCCCGTAACCGCAACGAATTCATCCATCGCGCCGAGGAAATCCTCGGGCATCCGGTAGAGGTTATTTCCGGTCGCGAGGAAGCACGCCTGATTTACCTCGGGGTCTCCCATACGCTGGCTGACACCCCAGGCAAACGCCTGGTGGCGGACATTGGCGGTGGCAGTACCGAATTCATCATCGGCCAGCGTTTCGAACCCCTGCTGCGCGAAAGCCTGCAGATGGGCTGCGTCAGCTACACGCAGCGTTATTTCAAGGACGGCAAGATCACCCCGGCGCGCTATGCCCAGGCCTACACGGCGGCGCGGCTGGAGATCATGAGCATCGAACACGCCCTGCACCGCCTGAGCTGGGATGAAGCCATCGGCTCTTCCGGCACCATCCGTGCCATCGGCCTGGCGCTCAAGGCCGGCGGCCATGGCACCGGCGAGGTGAATGCCGAAGGCCTGGCGTGGCTCAAGCGCAAGCTGTTCAAGCTGGGGGACGCCGAGAAGATCGACTTCGACGGCATCAAGCCTGACCGCCGCGCCATCTTCCCCGCCGGCCTGGCGATTCTTGAAGCCATTTTCGACGCCCTCGAACTGCAACGCATGGACCACTGTGACGGCGCCCTGCGCGAAGGTGTGCTCTATGACCTGCTCGGCCGCCATCACCATGAAGATGTGCGTGAGCGCACCCTCAGCTCGTTGATGGAGCGTTACCACGTAGATGTGGAGCAAGCGGCGCGCGTAGAGCGCAAAGCCCTGCACGCCTTCGACCAGGTGGCCGATGACTGGGACCTGCAAAACGGCGTATGGCGTGAACTGCTGGGCTGGGCCGCCAAGGTGCACGAGGTGGGCCTGGACATCGCCCATTACCATTACCACAAGCACGGCGCCTACCTGATCGAACACTCGGACCTGGCCGGGTTCTCACGGGAAGATCAACAGATGCTCGCGCTGTTGGTGCGCGGCCACCGCCGCAATATTCCCAGGGACAAATTTGCCGAGTTCGGCAAAGACGGCATCAAGCTGATTCGCCTGTGCGCGCTGTTGCGCTTTGCCATCCTGTTCCACCACATCCGTGGCACCCAGGAAATGCCCCAGGTGAAGCTGCGCGCCGACGGCGACAGCCTGGAGGTGATGTTCCCCAAAGGCTGGCTGGATGAAAACCAGCTGACCCAGGCGGACTTCGCCCAGGAAGCGGAGTGGCTGACGCGGGTGGGGTTCAGCCTGAACCTGCATTAAAGAACACCGCAAAACAAATGTGGGAGGGGCGGTGCGACGATTCGACTTGCTCCCGATGCGGTGTGTCAGTCACTTGATACTTTGACTGACCCACCGCTATCGGGAGCAAGCCCCCTCCCACATTTTTGACCGCACTGGTTGTCAGTTCACCGTCAGGATCGGGCTGCCCAGCTTCTCCAGCAACGTGGCCTGCGCACTGCGCGGGTTCTGGTTGCCGGTCGGTGTGTTGCGCACATACCGCCCATCCGACTGCAGGCTCCAGCTGTGGGTGTTGTCGGTCAGGTAGCTTTCCAGCTCCTTCTTGACCCGCATGATCAGCTTCTTGCCCTCCACAGGGAAGCAGGTCTCCACGCGTTTGTCGAGGTTGCGCTCCATCCAGTCGGCGCTGGAGAGGAACATCTGCTCTTCGCCACCGTTCAGGAAATAGAACACCCGCGTGTGCTCCAGGAAGCGACCGATGATCGAGCGCACATGGATGTTATGCGAGACGCCGACAATGCCCGGGCGCAGGCAGCACATGCCACGGACCACCAGGTCGATGCGTACGCCCGACTGGCTGGCCTTGTACAGCGCGCGGATGATCTTCGGATCGGTCAGCGAGTTGAATTTGGCGATGATGTGCGCCGGCTTGCCCTCGAGGGCAAACTGGGTCTCGCGGGCAATCATGTCGAGCATGCCCTTCTTCAGGGTGAACGGCGCGTGCAGCAGCTTCTTCATGCGCAAGGTCTTGCCCATGCCGATGAGCTGGCTGAACAACTTGCCGACGTCTTCGCACAGGGCGTCGTCGGACGTCAGCAGGCTGTAGTCGGTATAGAGCTTCGCGTTGCCGGCGTGGTAGTTGCCGGTGCCCAAATGGGCGTAACGCACGATTTCACCGGCTTCGCGGCGCAGGATCAACATCATCTTGGCGTGGGTCTTGAAGCCGACCACGCCATAGATCACTACCGCACCGGCTGCTTGCAGGCGGCTGGCCAGTTGCAGGTTGGACTCTTCATCGAAGCGCGCTCGCAGCTCGATCACCACCGTGACTTCCTTGCCGTTACGCGCAGCGTCGACCAGGGCATCGACGATTTCCGAGTTGGCGCCGGAGCGATACAGCGTCTGGCGCACAGCCAGGACGTGCGG
The DNA here is from genome assembly GCF_003852375.1 of Pseudomonas sp. R4-34-07. Taxonomy (NCBI): domain Bacteria; kingdom Pseudomonadati; phylum Pseudomonadota; class Gammaproteobacteria; order Pseudomonadales; family Pseudomonadaceae; genus Pseudomonas; species Pseudomonas sp. R4-34-07. Next base: position 5,679,648 of record NZ_CP027760.1, read on the forward strand.
GTCCTTGGCGGCCTGACGCAGCAGGTCGACCACCGGGGTGAACGACTCGAAGGGGTGCAACAGCAGAATGTCCTGCTTGCTCACCACACTGAAGATGTTCTCGCTGTTTTGCAGCAGTTTCGGGATTTGCGGTGTAAACGGCTTGTATTGCAGCTCCGGGTGGCTGTCCAGGCCGGTGATGCTGAACAGGCGCGTCAGGTTCACCGGGCCATTGACCTGGTACAACTCGGATTCGGCCAGGTTGAACTGCTTGAGCAGGTAATCCGACAAGTGTTTCGGGCAGGTATCCGCCACTTCCAGGCGCACCGCATCGCCGTAGCGCCGCGAAAACAGCTCACCGCGCAGGGCACGGGCCAAGTCTTCGACGTCTTCAGAGTCCAGCGCCAGGTCGGCGTTACGGGTCAGGCGGAACTGGTAGCAGCCCTTGACCTTCATGCCCTGGAACAGGTCATCGGCGTGCGCATGGATCATCGACGACAGGAATACATAATTATCGCCAGCGCCCCCTACTTCTTCGGGTACCTTGATGATCCGTGGCAGCAGGCGCGGCGCCGGGATGATCGCAAGGCCCGAGTCGCGGCCGAAGGCGTCGATGCCTTCGAGTTCGACGATGAAGTTCAGGCTCTTGTTCACCAGCAACGGGAACGGGTGCGTCGGGTCGAGGCCGATCGGGGTGATGATCGGTGAAATCTCGTCACGGAAGTAACGGCGCACCCAGGTCTTGATCTTGGTGGTCCAGTGCCGGCGGCGGATGAAGCGGACCTGATGTTTTTCCAGCTCCGGCAGCAGGATATCGTTGAGGATCGCGTATTGGCGGTCCACATGGCCGTGCACCAGCTCGCTGATGCGCGCCAGGGCCTGGTGCGGTTGCAGGCCGTCGGCACCGGCTTGCTCACGGGCGAAGGTGATCTGCTTCTTGAGGCCGGCGACGCGGATCTCGAAGAACTCGTCCAGGTTGCTCGAGAAGATCAACAGGAACTTGAGCCGCTCCAGCAACGGATAGGACTCATCCAGCGCCTGTTCCAGCACGCGAATGTTGAATTGCAGTTGGGACAGCTCGCGGTGGATGTACAGGCTGCTGTCATCCAGGTTGGTAACCACGGCCACTGGCGCCGGCGCCGGCGCTTCGGCGACCACCACAGGCGGGGCAGGCTCAAGCTCCGGCGGGGTCTCGGTGACTTGTTCAACCACCGGATGAGCGTCTTTTACGGCAACTTCTGTAAGTCCTTCGGTATTCATCGAGTGTTCCTGTGAGGGCTATGGTTGCTCTCTAAGCAATTGGGCAGCGCCGGGATTCCCAGTTCCACCCAATGGGCGGCTTCTTCGAGCAGCAGGTCAATGCTCAAGCGCTCCACCCCCGGCATCGAGGCCACCGCTTCCCGGCGATTTTCACCGTCCAGCACGAATACCGGCAGGATCAGATCATTCGTCGTCAGTACATTTTCACGTACCAGACGGCGAGAAAAATCATCACGGCGGTTGCGGCGCAGACGTGTGGCGGGAAATAGCCGGTTGGCGGGGATAAAGCTCACGACAGACTCCTGAGCCCGCGTTTACGGGCGGGCGGTGCAGTTATAAGCGGCCATTATGACGAATGAATGACAGTTGTGCTTATCGATCCGACCTGAAGTCGCATTCGGCATTTGCGTAGGAATTGTTCACTTCGTGACACATCTCGATACTTTCATGAATCTTCGTGAAGGCGTAGGCTGCGCGTTCATTTCGCCAGCACCCTAGACCATGCTTCAACAATTTCTGCATGACTTCGGCTACTTTGCCCTCTTCCTCGGCACGTTCTTCGAAGGCGAGACCATCCTCGTGCTCGCAGGCTTCCTGGCGTTCCGTGGATACATGGATATCAACCTGGTAGTGGTCGTTGCCTTTTTCGGCAGCTACGCCGGCGACCAGCTGTGGTACTACATGGGGCGCAAGCACGGCCGCAAATTGCTGGCGCGCAAACCGCGCTGGCAATTGATGGGCGACAAGGCGCTGGAACATATCCGCAAGCATCCGGATATCTGGGTGCTGAGCTTTCGCTTCGTCTACGGTCTGCGCACGGTGATGCCGGTGGCGATTGGCCTGTCCGGCTACCCGCCCCTGCGCTATTTGATCCTCAACGGTATCGGTGCGGCGATATGGGCGGCTGCGCTAGGGGCTGCGGCCTATCATTTCGGCGCGGTACTCGAAGGCATGCTCGGCAGTGTCAAGAAATACGAGCTGTGGGTGCTGGGCGCCTTGCTGGTGCTGGGCTTGGGCCTGTGGCTGCGACGCCGCGTCAAGAATGCCCGCATCGCCCGCGAGGCTTGTGCCGAAGCCAAGGCCCGGCTCGCTGCCGAACCCGCCCCGGTCGAACCCCCTAAGACGCCAGGCGAGTAACCCGGCTTCTGCAGCAGTAGAGGCCAATCACGCTGAGCAGGCTGTAGCTCAGCAGCGCCAGCCAGCCCAGAGCGCTGGCCGGCCATAGCCCGACCCACGGGGCCAGCCATACCAACGGCAGATTCAGCCCCAGGCGCACCCCTTCTGCCTTCAGCGCCCACGGGCGATTCTCCAGTGCGACCCCCAGCGTGAACAGCCCCAGGGCCATCGCGCCCCAGCCCAGCACCAGCGCCGCCGTGGGCAGGCCTTCTGCGAAATTCATCAAATAACTGCCAAACCCCACATAGACCGCAAACTGCACGGCAACGTAGACCTGCTGGCGCGTATCCAGCGGCACCTCGAATTTGCGGAACCGGGCCAGGTCCGGCTTGGCTATCGGGTAGTTGGCTTTTACATCTGCGGGGCGCCAGCCGGTGCGCATGAACCAGATGCGCAGCTTGTCCCAGCGGTTCTCAGTACGACGGGCATCGCTCCACAACTGCGCATAAAACTGCAGGTTCGCCCACAGCGGATTCCAACTGGCCAGGGGCGTGGTCACGCCGAAAATCACCGGTTCATTGTCGTCTTCTTCCTGGAACGTGCCGAACAAGCGGTCCCAAAAAATGAACACCCCGCCATAGTTGCGATCCATGTAGAGGGCGTTCTGCGCGTGGTGGGCACGATGATTGGACGGTGTAACGAAGAACACCTCGAACCAGCCGAGCTTGGGCACGTGACGTGTATGCACCCAGAATTGATACAGCAGGTTGAGCGAAGCCACACTGATGAACACCACCAACGGCACACCGAGCACGGCCAGGGGCAGGTAGAAGATCCAGCTCAACAAAAAGCCGGTACTGGTCTGACGCAACGCGGTGGTGAGGTTGTAGTCCTCGCTCTGGTGGTGCACTGAGTGGGCAGCCCACAGGATATTGCGCTCATGGCCCAGGCGATGCAGCCAGTAGTAGCAGAAGTCGTAGAGCACAAAGGCGCACACCCAGGTCCACACGCTTTGGGCCGACCATTCGATCAGCGCCAGGTGCTTGAGGGCAAATGCATAGGTGAGCAAACCCACGCCCTTGGTCAGTAACCCGGTGGTGGTAGACAGCACGCCGGTGCTGAGGCTGTTGATAGCGTCGGCTACTCGATAGTTGCGCGCACCGCGCCAGCGGTCAGCCAGCAGCTCCAACACGATCAAGGCAATGAAAAACGGTACCGCGTAAGGCACGAAGTCCATGGGCTAGTCCGGTCTATTTTTGTTACATCAGATTAGTGCAGTCCCATGAGATCCCATTGGCAACAGGTTACAAATTAGTAGACATTTAACGCCATGAATCAGGAGAAATGCCCATGAGCAAAAAGATTGCAGTGATCCTTTCCGGCTGTGGCGTGTACGACGGTGCAGAAATCCATGAAAGCGTGATCACCCTGCTGCGCCTGGACCAGCGCGGCGCTCAGGTTGAGTGCTTTGCGCCAGATATTGCGCAACTGCATGTGATCAACCACCTTACCGGCGAAGAAATGCCCGAATCGCGCAATGTGTTGGTGGAGTCAGCGCGCATCGCCCGAGGCGCGGTGAAAGATATCCGTGAGGCCAACGTGGCTGACTTCGATGCGCTGATCGTGCCGGGCGGGTTTGGCGCGGCGAAGAACCTGTCGAATTTCGCAGTGGAAGGCGCCGGCTGCAGCGTCAATCCGCAGGTGCTGGAGCTGGCGGAAGCCTTTGCCGAAGCGGGCAAGCCGGTGGGGCTGATCTGCATTTCCCCGGCCCTGGCCGCAAAAATCTACGGCCCGGGCGTGATCTGCACCATCGGCAACGATACCGACACCGCAGCGGCCTTGGACAAAATGGGCGCCACCCATCAGGAATGCACGGTGGAAGATATCGTAGAGGACAAGGCACGCAAGTTGGTGAGTACACCGGCGTATATGCTGGGCAAAAATATCAGCGAGGTGGCGTCGGGCATCAACAAGCTCGTGGACCGGGTGCTTGAACTGACCCACGAAGACGACTAACGCCCTCTTTCTGCAGGAGCGAGCTTGCTCGCGAAGAATCTGAGGGCGCCGCGTTTATCCGGAGTGCCCGCGTTATCGTTGCCGTTCTTCGCGAGCAAGCGCGCTCCTACACAGGCTTCATCAAACGGGTGAGCAGGCGGTCCAGCGCGTTGGCGAACGCCTGTTTGTCCTTCTCGCTGTGCGGCGGTGGCCCGCCGCCCATCTGGCCTTGCTCGCGCAAGTCGGTGAACAGGTTACGCACTGCCAAGCGCTCACTCATGTTCGCCGGGCTGAACTCTTTGCCGCGCGGGTCGAGGGCCGTGACGCCCTTCTTGACCAAGCGGTCGGCCAAGGGCACATCGCTGCAGATCACCAACTCGCCCGGCATGGCGTGCTCTACCAGGTAGTCATCGGCCGCATCGGGACCACTGGGCACCACGATCAGCTTCACACAGGCAAAGCTGGGTTTGATCTGGCTCTGGCCGGCCACCAGCACCACGTCAAACTGGCGCTTGAGGGCGAACTTCACCACCTGATCCTTGGCCGCCCGCGGGCAGGCGTCCGCATCGATCCACACCCGCATGACTATGCCGCCACCCGCTTCTCGGCCAGGCGACTGCGGCCATACAGCACCACAATCGCCAGGATCGCCACGGCCTGCGCACTCAACGAATACGCATCGGCGTGAATGCCCAGCCAGTCGAAGTCAAAGAACGCCACCGGCCGCGTGCCGAAGACGCCCGCTTCCTGCAATGCTTTGACGCCATGCCCGGCGAACACCACCGAAAGTGCGTACAGCAGCGCGGCGTTGATACCGAAGAACAGCGCCAACGGCAGCTTCGCCGAACCGCGCAGAATCACCCAGGCCAGGCCCACCAGCAGCACCAATGCGGTGGCGCCACCGGCCAGCACCGCGTTGTGCCCGGCCGGGCCGGCTTGCAGCCACAGGGTTTCGTAGAACAGGATCACTTCGAACAATTCGCGGTACACCGAGAAGAAGGCCAGCAGCGCAAAGCCGAAACGCCCACCACCGCCCACCAGGCTGCTCTTGATGTAGTCCTGCCAGGCCGCCGCGTGGCGCCGGTCGTGCATCCATACGCCCAGCCACAGCACCATCACGCTGGCGAACAGTGCTGTGCAGCCTTCCAGCAATTCTCGCTGGGCGCCGCTGACATCAATCACATACGCCGCCAGCGCCCAGGTAGCCAAACCGGCCAACAGCGCCAGGCCCCAGCCGACGTTGACGCTGCGCACCGCCGACTGCTGGCCGGTGTTACGCAGGAAGGCCAGGATCGCGGCCAGCACCAGGATCGCTTCCAGGCCTTCGCGCAGCAGGATCAACGAACCGGAGATGTAGCTCAACGACCAGCTCAAGCCATCGCCGCCGAGCAAGCCGGCGGACTCGCCGAGCTTGCCCTTGGCCGCGTCCAGGCGCTGTTGCACCTGTTCGATCGGCAGCCCGTCCTGCAAGGACTGGCGGTAGGCCATCAGCGCCTTCTCGGTGTCTTTGCGCACGTTGGCGTCGACGTTATCCAGCGAGCTTTCCACCAGCTCGAAGCCTTCCAGGTAAGCGGCTACCGACAAATCATAGGCTTGTTCGTGGTCGCCGTTACGGAACGCGGCCAGGCTTTTGTCCAGGGTGGCGGCGGTGTAGTCGAGCAACTGTGCCGGGCCACGCTTGACCTGCGGCGGCTGTGCGCGTTGGGCGCGGAAGGTCGCTGCCACCGCCGGGCCGTCAGCGGCCAGTACTTCGTTGGGCGTCTGGCGTGCCAGGTCGGCCAGGTTGAAGGTGTGTTCGCTGTTGGCCGCAGCCGGGTCAGCCGTGAAACCTGCGATGTAGGTGGCGAGGTCCCAGCGCTGGCGGTCATCCAACTGGTCGGCAAAGGACGGCATGTCAGTGCCTTCGACACCCAGGCCCAGGGTGTTATAGATCGCGTAGAGGCTCAGGCGATCCAGGCGCGTGGCATCGCGCAGGTTAGCGGGCGGCGGGGTCATGCCCATGCCTGCCGGGCCATCGCCAGCGCCGGCCGTGCCGTGGCACACCGAACAATGCTGGGCATATAGCGGCGCACCGCGCGTAGGGTCGGGAGTGATCGCCGGCGCCTGGCTGACTTCATACGCCACCGCCAGCCTGGCGCCCAATTGACGGGCCTGGCGGGCGACAGTTGCGCCGTCTGCATGGGCGGTGACTGCCGCGAGCAACTCATCAACGCCCTTGATTAACTCGACGCGTTCGGGCTTTTCCGGCAGTTGCGCAACCAGACCCTGCAGCACGCCCAAGAACTCCACCTGTTCGCGAAATTCCGATTCGTCCACCACCTTGCCCGCCTCCACAGTGGGCGGATAGTCGGCGCCAATGTAGTCAAGCAGATGCAACGCCTGGGGTGCGCCTTCGGCCGTCGCGGCCAACAGATTGAAGCTGCACGACATCAACGCTGGCAGCACCAGCCAGGCGAGAAAACGGAAGGGGGCAGTCATGAATGAATCTCAAGTGGAAATACGAAGTAACACTATTGTTGAGCTTTAACGGATTTGACTCAAGGTGTTATTTAGCATTGCCACAAAACCAATGTGGGAGGGGGCTTGCTCCCGATGGCGGTGGTTCAGCTCCAGACTTGCTGGCTGACACACTGTCATCGGGAGCAAGCCCCCTCCCACATTTTGATCCGGTTTCGTCAATTACGCCGTAGCGCGATGCAGGCTGGCGAGGAAACCGGCGGCGCCGACGAACAACCCGGCGAATGTGCGGTTCACGCGCTTCTGCTGCTTGGGCGAGCGCAACAGGCGCAGGACTTTCGAGGCCAACCCCGTATAACCGGCCATCACGATCATATCGACGCTGATCATCGTTGCACCAATGATCAGGTACTGGACCGCCAACGGTGCCTGTGGATTCACGAACTGCGGCAATACCGCGAGCATGAATACCAACGCCTTCGGGTTGCTGGCGTTGACCAGAAAACCACGGAACATCATGGCCATCGGCTTGCCAATCGGGCGTACTGCGGCGTCATCGGTCATGTCCATGGGCAAGGCGCGCCATTGCTTGATGGCCAGGTAGACCAGGTACGCCACGCCAAACCATTTGATCGCATAAAACGCGGTGGAGGACGTCGCCAGGATGGCACCCAAGCCGCCCGCCACCACGGCAATCTGCATCGCCAGGCCCAGCTGCAGGCCAATGGCGTTCCAGTAACCGCGTACGAAACCGTATTGCAGGCCGCTGGACATCGAAGCGATGGCGCCCGCGCCGGGGGAAAGGGAGATGATCCAACTGGCCAGGAAAAAGGCCAGCCACGTGTCGAGTGCCATTGCACACCTCGGAAAGGAGTTTGCGGTTGTGCCTTAAGCTAACGCTGCCGGCCAAAGGCTGGCTATCAATTTTTGCAGGCGGTGATTTCTAGCGGTCGCCAGGAAACACATGGGTACCGGGCCAACGCCGCACCGAGCGCTGGAAGAACAGACTGTTGGGCACTTGTACCATCGCGCTGTCCGTACCGGCCTCTGCCACCTCGACCAGCGTGGTATAGAGCAGATTGATCGCCACGACGCGCCCTTTCACACCGGGTTTGTCGACGGTGTCCACCAGTTCGACGATGTCGCCGAGGCGAAACGGCCCCACGGTGAAGATCAAGATCGCGCACAGCAAGTTGGACAGCACGGACCACATGGCGAAGAACGCCACCGCCGCCACTGCCACAAACCCTGACAGTGCCGTCCACAGCACCGTGGCGGAGACGCCCAGGCGGCCCAACACGAAGATCAGCGCGCTGCCCATGATCAGCCAGCGCAGGCCACCGCGCAGCGGCATCAACAACTGTGGCGGGAACGGATAGCGCTCACCCAGGCGGGTCAGGCCCTTGGCGACAAAACGCTGGGCAAGGTAACCCGCCAGCAGGATCAGCAGGATTTGCACGCCGATCCACACAGGCTCGATCCATTGCGCCGGCAAAGGCAGTTGCAACGCTTCCATCAGGACAGCGCCTCCAGCTCCGCTTGCAGGGTTTCAAGCACTTCGAGGGCTTCCATCCAGGACTCCTCCAATTGCCCTTCACGCACCTTGAGCCGGGCCTGTTCGGCCAGCAGGTCGCGCAGTTCATCCTTGCGCGCGGCCTCGTACACAGCGCTGTCGCCCAGGCTGGTTTCGATCTTGGCCAGGCGCTCGTGCACCTTGCCCAGCTCGACCTCCAGCTTGTCAGCTTCGCGCTTGTGCGGCGCCAACTGCTGACGCAGTGCGGCGGCAGCCTGGCGCTGGGCTTTCTTGTCGGTCTTGTCCGGGTTGACCGGCGTGTTGCTGGTCGGCGCATTGCGCAGACGGTAGTCGGTCAGCCAGCGCGCATAGTCGTCCAGGTCGCCGTCGAATTCCTCGACCTTGCCGTCAGCCACCAGCAGGAAATTATCGGTGGTGCTCTTGAGCAGGTGGCGATCGTGAGACACCACCAGTACCGCACCGCTGAATTCCTGCAGGGCCATGGTCAGCGCCAGGCGCATTTCCAGGTCCAGGTGGTTGGTCGGCTCGTCGAGCAGCAGCAGGTTCGGGCGGTCCCAGGCGATCAGGGCCAGGGCCAGGCGTGCCTTTTCGCCACCGGAAAAATTCAGCACCGGCTCATCGATACGCGCGCCACGGAAGTCGAAACCCCCGAGGAAATCACGCAGGGTCTGTTCGCGCTCGGTGGGCGCCAGGCGCTGCAGGTGCAACAGCGGGCTCGCCTTGGAATCCAGCGAGTCCAGTTGATGCTGGGCGAAGTAGCCCACCACGGTGTTCTCGCCACGGGTCAGGCGGCCGGCCAAGGGCTCCAGTTCGCCCGACAGGTTCTTGATCAGCGTCGACTTGCCCGCGCCGTTAGGCCCCAACAAACCGATGCGTGCGCCAGGCGTGAGCTGCAGCTTGACCTTCTCGAGGATGGTCTTGTCGCCATAACCCAGGCGCGCATCCGACAGATCGAGCAAGGGGCTGGAGATTTTCACCGACTCACGGAACACGAAGTCGAACGGCGAATCGACATGGGCCGCCGATAGTTCTTCCATGCGCTCCAGCGCCTTGATCCGGCTCTGGGCCTGCCGCGCCTTGGTGGCCTGGGCCTTGAACCGGGCGATATAGCTTTCCATATGCGCGCGCTGCGCCTGCTGCTTCTCGAAAGCCTGTTGCTGCTGGGCCAGGCGTTCGGCACGGGCGCGCTCGAAGGCGGTGTAGCCGCCCCGATAGAGCGTGATTTTCTTCTGTTCGACATGGGCGATATTGTCGACCACGGCGTCGAGGAAATCCCGGTCGTGGGAAATCAGCAACAGGGTGCCCTGATAGTTCTTGAGGAAGTCTTCCAGCCACAGGATCGCATCAAGGTCCAAGTGGTTGGTCGGCTCGTCGAGCAGCAACAGGTCCGAAGGACACATCAGCGCCTGGGCCAGGTTCAGGCGCATGCGCCAGCCGCCAGAGAAGTCGGCGACCGGGCGATCCATCTGTTCGTTGGTAAACCCAAGGCCGGCGAGCATCTTGCGGGCGCGGGCGTCGGCGGTGTAGCCGTCGGCGCTGTCCAGCTCAGAATGCAGGCGGGCTTGGGCGGCGCCGTCCTGGGCTTGTTCTGCGGCGGCGAGGTCGTGTTGCACCTGGCGCAGGCGCAGGTCGCCATCGAGCACGTAGTCGATCGCGATGCGGTCCAGGGTGTCGATCTCCTGGCGCATATGGGCGATGCGCCAGTCGGCCGGCAGCAGGCAGTCCCCGGAATCCGGGGTCAGCTCACCCAGCAACAGGGCGAACAACGTGGATTTACCGGCGCCATTGGCACCGATCAGGCCGGCTTTGTGACCGGCGTGCAGGGTCAGCTCGGCATCTTCAAGAAGACGCTGCGGGCCACGCTGTAATGTTAGGCTTTGAAGTCGGATCATAATGGCGGCGGAGTCTACCAGCTTCGTTGGCCGCTGGCTTGGGTGTGAATATGTGCGCTGACCTGTGGAGCTTTGCCCTCTCGACTTACGCCCGCCCCGGCGTGGAGGCTGCTTGCCTGCGGTTGCAGGCGCAAGGCGCGGATGTGTGCCTGTTGCTGTGTGGTGCGTGGCTGGAGCGACGGGGTGTGGCGCGGTTGCCCGAACGCGTGGTGGCGCTGCAGCAGCTTGCGCGGCCATGGCGCACGCGTGTCGTCGACCCCTTGCGCGAAGTCCGCGTGCAATGGCGGGCGCTGGCACAGCAGGATGCGCAGTTGGCTGAATTACGGCGTCAGGTCAAAGCATTGGAACTGGAGGCCGAGCGAGCATTACTGACACGCCTGGAAGCGCTGGCGAAGACATGGCCGACCAACGAGGGGAAAGGGCAATACGAATGGCTTGAAGACCTGGCAAGCGAAGCCGCCGACCTTGACCACAACGCGCTGCAGCAGCTGCGCGTTGGGGTCACCCGCACTTAGGAAGCGCTGGTTGGGGTGGTGCTTGGCGCTACCGGTGCAGAGGTGCTGCTGGCCGATGCGGTTGGAGCGGAGGACGTTGCCGGAGTAGCGGCAGGTGCCGCAGGAGTTGCTGGCTTGGCAGCAGTGGTTTTAGCAGCTGGCTTGGTGGCTGGTTTGGCAGCGGCGGTTTTAGCGGCTGGCTTGGCGGCTGGTTTCGCAGCAGCGGTTTTAGCGGCTGGCTTGGCGGCTGGTTTCGCAGCAGCGGTTTTGGCAGCTGGCTTGGCGGCTGGTTTCGCAGCAGCGGTTTTAGCGGCTGGCTTGGCGGCTGGTTTCGCAGCAGCAGTTTTGGCAGCTGGCTTGGCGGCTGGTTTCGCAGCAGCAGTTTTGGCAGCTGGCTTGGCGGCTGGTTTCGCAGCAGCAGTTTTGGCAACTGGCTTGGCGGCTGGTTTCGCAGCAGCAGTTTTGGCAGCTGGCTTGGCGGCTGGTTTCGCAGCAGCAGTTTTGGCAGCTGGCTTGGCGGCTGGTTTCGCAGCAGCGGTTTTGGCAGCTGGCTTGGCGGCTGGTTTCGCAGCAGCGGTTTTGGCAACTGGCTTGGTGGCTGGTTTCGCAGCAGCAGTTTTAGCAGCTGGCTTGGCGGCAATTTTAGCCGGCGCCTTCGCTGCAACAGCTTTGCTGGCTGGCTTTTTGGCCGCGCTGGCGGTGACGGCTTTTGCCGGCGTACGCGCGCCAAGGGCCTTGGAGACGGCTTCTTTCACACGACCAATGCCCTGGGCCAGTTTCAGGCTTTCCTGAGCGTCTTTTTTGAGCTGGGAAATGTAGGTGCGGGTTTCGGTTTGACGGTCCTTGAGGGCGTCCAGCAGGTCCTCAAGTTCGTTAACTGCGTCTTTGGCCTTGGCTTGTGCCTTGGCTTTACCGGCAGTGGCGGCGTCTTGCAATTTGGTGCGGGATTTGTGCAGCTTTTCTTGCGCTTTGCCGCGTTGTTTTTCCAGTTTGGCGAGCAGTTTTTCTGCATCGGCCAAGGCCTGGGAACAAGCGCTTTCCAGATGTTCGAGCAAGCTGCCCGACAATTGTTGGAGTAAGTGCAACGGGGTATTTACAGGCTTCTGTTTGGCCGACATGGTTTACCTCCTGGCTGACGTGGGTGCGGCTCATACTAGCCCTCTGCTCTTACCGCCGCTAGGCCATGTTGACAGTATCGTTTGCGTTGCGTTGCAACGTAGGAAAATTCTTATCGATATAACAGAAAACCACCCCACTGCTCAGCCACTCACGCTGGCATAATCCGTCGCACTTTCGGCGGAGAACACCCATGTTGCGTTACCTTTTCCTAGTGCTTGGCCTGGCGATTTTCAGCGCCGATGCGAGCGAGCAATCGCCGCCAAAAACCGCTACTCAAGACCAGCACGACCTCGCCTACAGCCTGGGCGCCAGCCTCGGTGAGCGTCTGCGCCAGGAGGTGCCCGACTTGCAGATCCAAGCCCTGGTCGACGGTCTCAAACAAGCCTACCAAGGCAAACCATTGGCACTGGATGACACCCGCATCGAACAAATTCTTGCTCAGCATGAGGCACAGAACGCCACCGACGCCCAAGTGCCGCAGAGCGAAAAAGCACTCGCTGCCGAACAGCAATTTTTATCGAAGGAAAAAGCTGCAAAGGGTGTGCGCGAATTGGCGGACGGTATCCTGCTCACCGAGTTGACGCCGGGCACCGGCAACAAGCCGTTGGCAACTGATGAAGTGCAGGTGAAATACGTGGGTCGACTGCCCGATGGAAGCGTGTTCGATCAGAGCGCACTGCCCCAATGGTTTCGCCTGGACAGCGTGATCAGTGGCTGGAGCAGCGCATTGCAACAGATGCCGGTAGGCGCGAAATGGCGCCTGGTCATTCCCTCGGCCCAAGCCTATGGCGCGGACGGCGCAGGCGAATTGATCCCACCCTACACCCCTCTGGTCTTCGAAATCGAATTGCTCGGGACTCGCCACTAGCCCATAAAAAACGGTGCGACATGCGCACCGTTTTTAATTGCCTCTCAACGCTTCATGCCGGTGTAGCTGGCTCTTCTTTGTGAGCGTTGTGCAGCACTTCAATCAGGCAATCTTCCAGTTCGAAGCGCTCATGCAACAGAGCGCCCAGCTCCTTGAATTTTTCAGCAACACACTTCCCCGCATCGCACAGGTCAGTGAACGCCAGCAGCTTTTCGGTGATGACATCGATGCGCGGGTAAAGGGTCTCTGCCAACTTCAGGCCACGCTGATCGTCGAACGCTTCTGCCTCCTTGGTCAGTTGCTCGTAGACGCCGAAATGACCTGCAGACACATAATCCACCAGCACTGCGCAGAAATCTTGCAGCGGCTCGCGCTTCTCGGCCAGTGCCTCTGGCTTGGCACCGAGCGCATCAAAGGCCCGAACCAGTTCGTGGCGTGCTTTCAACCAGCTGTCGATCAGCTTATGCACCCCACCCCAGCGTTCCTGAGCATTCTGACAACTTTCCAGCATGATGATCTCTCTTCCCTATGGGGACGCTGCTGCCGTGTGCCCGTGCAACACTTCAAGGTTAAAGCGGCGGCCGGACAAGGCCACGTCTGACAAGCGGTTTCGATAACGCGTGCGGGCCAGATTATGCCCGCATCACTATGGCTTCAAGGTACGCAGGAGAGAAAGTTCATACAAGCGTTTAATCCCGTCCTACGACATGAACCGTATTTTCCTCGCTTTACGCTAGATAACGCCGACTGAGCAACAAGCGAGAAAGCGGCGTGGCACCCAGAATCAGCATCGCCACGAAAAACAACAGACTCCACTCCGGCAGGCTGAGGTCAAATAGCGTCCAATTGATTTCGACGCAATCGACAGTACCCTTGAAGACTGACCGAGCAGCCTGCCAAAACGACAGGTTTTCAATCATGTAATCAAGGGTTGGCCAGCACTTCGGCATTTGGTCCGACGCAGTGTTCTGCAGCAGCACCTGGCGCCCGGCGGTGACGGCGCCAAAAGCCGCACATCCCATGCTCGCCAGCCCATACACATACACGCCGGAGCGGCCAGGGTTATGAAGGGCCGCGATCAGGTTGATCAGTACAAAGGCGGCGAGCAACAACCGTTGCACCTGGCACAAAAAGCATGGCTGCAACAGTGCGCCATATTCCAGATAGAAAGACACGCCCAACGTCAGCGCACCGGCCATGAACGCCAGGAAAAACAAGGAGCGTAAGGGGGCCAAAGACATTGTTTATCCGCACCGCAAGAGATAGGTCGCTACGGTAGAGGAAAGGCCCGACCCCTTTCAATACGCCTTGGAGCAGACAATTCCGCTAAAACACAGGGAGATCCCGCCAGCACACTGAGGAAATCGCCCTTCAAGACGTAAGAATTGGTTACGAGCCCACTTAAGCCGAATGTTTACATAGGGTTATGGGATTGGCTTCTGGATCCGTCTGAGCCAACCGATTGGTCCTTTCCTACTTCAAGCTCGGGCGGGGGCTGGCAACGGTGAGGCCAGCAGACGATTGTCGAGTAACCCCAAGCCTTCCTGGAACAGCTGGTTGCTGCGCTCGGTATCACCCAGTTGGGCCAGCAGGCGGGCCAATTCGGCGCAGGCTTCGGGATTGCGCTGCACCTGCAGGCTGCTTTCCAGATAATCACGTGCCTTACCCCACAAGCTGTTCTGCAGGCACAGACGGCCCAGCGTCAGCAACAGGCTGGCATCGCCCGGATGATCCTTCAGCCAGCCTTCGGCAAACTTCAACTGACGGGCCGGGTCGCTGCCGCGCAGCAGGCCGTAGAGCCGAATAAGATGGCTGTCATAATTGCGCTTGAGCGCACCGCGCAGTGCTTCCTCGGCCTTGGCGTCCGCGCCCAGTCGACGCAGTTGGTCAGCATACGCCAACACCAGTTGCGGCTCCTGACGCTGGGCTGAAGTCAGTTGCTCCCAGGCGCGATCAAGAGACCGCAAGCCGGCCTCGCCCGGCTCCTCACGGTGTGCGGCCAGGCTGAGGTTTTCTCCCCAGGCCCGGCGCTCCAGTTCGGCCAGTTCACTGGCCGGCAGCACCTTGTCCTTACGCAGTTCAGGCAACAGGCGAATCACCGCCGACCAATCACCGCGCTGCTGGTGCAGCCGCTGCAGCTGTCGCAGGACCTGGGCATTGTGAGGATGGCGCTCATGCATCGCCTGCAGGGTGACCAGGGCACCTTCAGTATCACCACGGTCCATCTGCAATTGCGCATGGCTCAAGGCAACGGCCAGTTCCGCCTGGGGCTGGCGAGCCAGCGCACGCTCCAGCAAACCATCCGACTCTGCATAACGTCCCAGCTCATTGGCCGCACGCGCCGCACCAAGGTAATACAGTAGTGGTTGGCGCTCCGCTTCCGCAGCGCGGTGCAGGTGGCGTTCGGCACTGGCCCAGCGGCCTTCGGCCAGGTCCATCTGGCCTTGCTCGATTGCAATCTGCACACGGCGGCTGCGATTGCGCCGCGACCAGGGGTTGACCACGCCACCCGAGGCAGTGACCAGGCTCAGCAGGACGCGAATCAGATAGATCGCCAGGCCTATGGCAAACACCGCCACCAAGGTGGCCCACAGGCTCGATTCGTAATGCAGCACATGAGGATAGGTAATCAGCACGTAGCCGGTGTGTTTCGAAATACCCACGGCCAACGCCAGGGCGATCGCAATTGCCAGCACCAGGATCACATAGAAACGCTTCATCGGTTCTACTCCTGGGCCGCAGGCTTGGCAGCCGAAGCCTTGGCTTCGTCGGCAGACAGATGACGACGCTCAAGGTACGCCTGCACAGCCGCGAGGCTCGCGGCCAGGTCAGGCGTCACCACCGACACGGCCTTGGGCTCGAGCTCGGCGATACGCGCCAGCATCGCCTTGCTCTGCGGGTTGTCCTGGTTGAAGTTATCCTGCAGTACGCTGCGCGCTTCACCCAGCGACCGGCTATACACCGCCGATTCGCCGTTGAGTGCTGCCCACTGCGCTTGCTCCAGCGCCAGGCTCAGGGCCAGGCGCACCTGATTCAACCCTTGGCCCGCCAGAAGCGGACGAATGTTGTCATCGGGATTGAAGTCGATACGGAAATAACGGGATATCTGCTCCCACCATTGGCTCAATTGATTGCCCGTATCGCTGGTTGGGCGGCCCTGGGAAGCGGGCTCCGTGAGTTGATACTCCGGGGCGATCGCCGCCAGTTGCACCACTTGGTCGCGCAATGCGGCCAACTGCAGGTACAACCCGGTGCGGTCCGGCTGTTCGGTGCTGCGCAAAGCCGCCAGGCTCTTGGCCAGTTGCTCGCGCGCCGCGAACGCGCCGGGGTCGCTCTGCTCACGCAGAATCTCGTCGGCACCCTGGACCAGCGACTGAGCGCTGTTGATGTCCTGCAAGGCCGACAGACGCAAGCTGGCCAGACGAATCAGATGCTCGGCCTCGGCCAGGCGCCAATCCTTGCGGCTGGCACCCAGTACGGTTTCCAGGCGCTGGTTCAGGCGCTGCTGGTCACCCTGCAACTGTGCGACCAGGCGTCGGCGCTCTTCCAGCTCATCGGCACCGGGCAACTGCGCCAAGCGGGCGGCCAACTGTTGCTGGCTCTGCTTGAGGCTCTGGGATTGCTCATCCAGGGTCTGTACCTGACCCAGTTGCTGCTGGCTGCTGGCTTGCAGGGCACGGACCTGCCAGATTCCCCAGCCGCCGGCGGCAACGCCCGCAGCGCCAAGCAGCAGAGCGACGACTGCCAGGCCATTGCCACGGCGTGGCGCGGCGACCGGCGTTCCGACCGGCGCATCGAGCGCGGGCTGAGCTTCATCTTTAGGCAAGGCTGTTTCGCTCACGTATCCGTCCTTTGCGTATCAGAGAGTGGGAACGGGATGACTCCCTAACGCCACTAACAAAGCCGCAGCACTCGCGCCGCGACAATCCACAACTTTTTCTGCGCCAGCGGCCCGCGCCATCTCGTAGACGCGCGGGCTGGGCACGAACAACGGCAGCTGCGCCACCTCAGGCCAATCGGAGCCGGCCACGGCCTGCAAGTGTAAAAAACCTTGCCCACTGCTGACCACCACGCCGTTCAAGCGTTCCAACTGGATGCGCTGCGTCAGTGCGCCCGGGTCGTAGGCCGCAAGCAAACGGCGATACAATTCCAGATAGTCGACACTAACACCTCGCTCGCGTAAACGCTCCGCGAGCAGCTCCCGACCGCCCTCGCCGCGCAGGATCAACACCCTGGCACCAGGAAGTGCGATAGCCTCGCGCAACGCCGGCAATTGAAGCAAGGCCTCGCTGTCGTCACCCGTTGGCGGATAGTGCACGTCCAGACCCTGCTCGGCCAGTATCTGTGCAGTAGCAGCACCGACACTGAACCACGGCAGTCGCGGCCAGGGCGCGCTCAATTGTTGCAGGGCAAGACGCGCCGCCGGCTTGCTCACCACGATCACCGCGCAGTAGCGCTGCAGCGCCCCGAAGACTGCCCGTTGTTCAGGCGTGACCGGCAAGGCTTCGATCTCCAGCAAGGGCAGCTGGCTGCTGAAAACACCCGCATCGGCCAATGTCGCCGCCAAGGCCGCCGATTCTTCGGCAGGCCGTGTGAGCAGCAATCGCCACGGGGTCACTGCGGGCCGGCCTCGCCGTAGACTTTTTGCAGAATGGCGCCAGCGCCCTTGCTCAGCAATTCCTCGGCGACCTGGATGCCCAGGGCCGTGGCCTCACGTTGCGGGCCGCGCACTTGCGCGGTCAGCAGCGTGCCGCCGTCCGGGTCCCCGACCAGGCCACGCAGCCACAGGTTCTCACCTTCGAGCACGGCATAGCAGGCGATCGGTACCTGGCAGCCACCGTTGAGGTGCTTGTTCAGGGCACGCTCGGCGGTGACGCGAACCTCGGTGTCCGCGTGATCAAGCGGTTTGAGCAGTGCATGAATTTCGCTGTCGGCGGTGCGACATTCAACGCCGACTGCACCCTGCCCTCCAGCGGGCAAGCTGTCCTCTACGCTGATTGCATGGGTGATGCGGTCTTCGAAACCCAGGCGGATCAGGCCAGCCGCTGCGAGGATGATCGCGTCGTACTCACCCGCATCCAACTTGGCCAGGCGCGTGTTGACGTTGCCGCGCAGAAAGCGGATCTGCAGGTCGGGGCGACGGGTCAGCAACTGGGCCTGGCGACGCAGGCTGGAGGTGCCCACGATGCTGCCCAGGGGCAAGTCATCCAGGGAGGCATAGGTGTTGGAAACAAAGGCGTCGCGGGGGTCTTCGCGCTCACAGATGCAAAAAAGGCCCAGGCCTTCAGGGAAGTCCATGGGCACGTCTTTCATCGAATGCACGGCGATGTCGGCTTCGTTCTCCAGCAGCGCGGTTTCCAGTTCCTTGACGAACAAGCCCTTGCCGCCAATTTTCGACAGTGGCGAGTCCAGCAATTTATCGCCGCGACTGACCATGGGGACCAGGGTCACCCTGAGGCCAGGGTGGGCCTGCTCAAGGCGTGCTTTGACGTATTCGGCCTGCCATAAGGCCAGGGCACTTTTACGGGTGGCGATGCGGATTTCGCGAGAAGACATGGATCAATCCGTACTGAATAGATACGGCAGATAATAACAGCTCAGGCAAATACGCTTTGATTTGAATCAGCAAGTGCGGGGCCTCCCTGGCCGCGTCGCACCGGGATAAGGACTGCGCAGCTCGCCAGGGCCTCTGGGTTAAAGCTGCTGCATCATCTTGCGCACGCCGGCGACATGGCGCCGACTGACGATCAAGGCATCGCCATTGAGCCCCTTGAGGAACAGCTGAAAGTGCCCCAGAGGCGTGCGTTGCAAGCGTTCGATACGCTCACGGGCCACCAGCGCATTGCGATGGATACGCACGAAGCGGTCGCCGAATTCATCTTCCAGGGCTTTGAGCGGCTCATCGAGCAACACTTCGCCGGCTTCGTGGCGCAAGGTCACGTATTTATGGTCGGCGATAAAATAAACCACCTGAGCGAGGGGAATCAGCTCGATGCCCTTGCGGGTGCGTGCACTGATATGGCTGCGGGGGCCGTTACCACTCTGGGCGGCAGGCTGGGTCAGGGCTGCGAGCTGAACACGGCTGGGGCGCTCGGCTTTCTTCAAGGCCTTGAGCAATGCTTCGCCAGTCACCGGTTTGACGAGAAAACTGACACCGCTGTCTTCCAGCGTCTGTGCAGAAAACTCTTCCTCGGCCGCGCATAACACCACCGCAGGGGGCGACTCGCGTTCGCTCAGGCGGGCGGCAACTTGCAGACCATCGAGGCCCGGCATACGGATATCGAGCAACACCACATCCGGCTTGAGGCTGTCGATCAACGTCAACGCCTCCTCGCCGCTGGTGGCGCTCGGCTCAAGGACTGTATAACCCTCGAGTTCACTGACCAGACGGCTCAGTCGCTCGCGGGCTTGGGGTTCGTCATCAACGATCAGGACATTCATATAGCGCTGGATTCCTGCGTGAGTCTCGCACAAGGATAGCGTAGACAGGTGCGGTGACTTGCGTCACAGCGATCCACGCTAAGACTAGCGCGAGCGGCAAAAAGTGCCCTGGGAGCGGCACCCAAATTTACCCGGACCTGTTCAATAGCGCCCAAGACCCGCTGCATTCGCGCAGCGTCGTAGGGTTTGCTGATACACAATCCGAATATCCCCCTTTTTTAATGGATAGTCTGGGCTCTGACCGCATGACCCGACTTTGGTGCATTCACACACTCTCAGTCCAACTGTAGACGCTCGCTGAGACGATATTGCTCAATCGTCAAATATCGTTTCAATAAGAACCTGCTCCCAGTCTCGTCCCGGACGCGGTCGGCGGCAAGGCACTTAGCCATCCTTTGCACAAATAAAATTGCCGTCCGCCCACAGCACCGCGTCTGCGGACAACCCTGTTATTATCGGCGGCACACCTCCACGCCTCTTTTAAGCAGATCACGAGCGAATCCATGAGCACCGACAAGACCAACCAGTCCTGGGGCGGCCGCTTCAGTGAACCCGTCGACGCCTTCGTCGCGCGCTTCACCGCCTCCGTCACCTTCGACCAGCGCCTGTACCGCCACGACATCATGGGCTCCATCGCCCATGCCACGATGCTGGCCAAGGTCGGCGTACTGACCGATGCCGAACGCGACAGCATCATCGATGGCCTGACCACCATCCGTGGCGAGATCGAAGCCGGTACGTTCGACTGGCGCGTCGACCTGGAAGACGTGCACATGAACATCGAGGCTCGCCTCACCGATCGCATCGGTGTGACCGGCAAAAAGCTGCACACCGGTCGCAGTCGGAACGACCAGGTGGCCACCGATATCCGCCTGTGGCTGCGCGATGAAATCGACTTGATCCTGGCTGAAATCACCCGCTTGCAGAAAGGTTTGCTGGAACAGGCCGAGCGTGAATCGGACGCCATCATGCCCGGCTTCACTCACCTGCAGACCGCTCAGCCCGTGACCTTTGGCCACCACCTGCTGGCCTGGTTCGAAATGCTCAGCCGCGATTACGAGCGCCTGGTGGATTGCCGCAAGCGCACCAACCGCATGCCGTTGGGCAGCGCCGCGCTGGCGGGCACCACCTACCCGATCGACCGTGAGTACACCGCGCAGCTGCTGGGTTTCGACGCCGTCGGCGGCAACTCCCTGGACGGTGTGTCGGACCGTGATTTCGCCATCGAATTCTGCGCCGCCGCGAGCATCGCGATGATGCACCTGTCGCGCTTCTCCGAAGAGCTGGTGCTGTGGACCAGCGCGCAATTCCAGTTCATCGACCTGCCGGACCGTTTCTGCACCGGCAGTTCGATCATGCCGCAAAAGAAAAACCCCGACGTGCCCGAGCTGGTGCGTGGCAAGAGCGGCCGCGTATTCGGCGCACTGATGGGCCTGCTGACCCTGATGAAAGGCCAGCCGCTGGCTTACAACAAGGACAACCAGGAAGACAAGGAGCCGCTGTTCGACGCCGCCGACACCCTGCGCGACTCACTGCGTGCGTTTGCCGACATGATCCCGGCGATCAAGCCCAAGCACGCCATCATGCGCGAAGCAGCCTTGCGGGGTTTCTCCACCGCGACCGACCTGGCCGACTACCTGGTGCGGCGTGGCCTGCCGTTCCGTGACTGCCATGAAATCGTGGGCCATGCCGTGAAATACGGAGTGGACACCGGCAAGGACCTGGCTGAAATGAGCCTGGAAGAATTGCGCCAGTTCAGCGACCAGATCGAGCAGGACGTGTTCGCCGTGCTGACCCTGGAAGGCTCGGTGAATGCCCGTAATCACATAGGCGGCACCGCGCCGGCGCAGGTGAAGGCAGCAGTGGTACGCGGCCAGGCCCTGCTCGCCAGCCGCTGAATAAAATGTGGGAGGGGGCTTGTCCCCTCCCACACTTGATCACTTTTTAGCCGCAATCATCGCCATAAACCCAGGCATTGCCGCCTGCCGGTCCGCCTCGACCTTTTGCGCATTGGGCATCGCATTCAAACGCTCCAGCAGCGCCTTGGCCGCTGGCATATCAGCCAGCAAATCCAGCCCAAACAGTTTCTCGCCCACGGCACAGGCGAGGTTCATGCTGTACATGAAATACAGATCGGCAATCGTGAAGCGCTCCCCCGCCACATAAGGCGCGAACTTGCCGTGCCGGCCTAACGTACCGACGCCAAGCAACAATTCAGCTCGGGCTTTCTCCTTGATCGCCTCCGGCACATGCATGCCAAAGAACGCCTCGGCGAAGCACGCCCGTGCGGGCAATTCAATGTACAACTCGATCTCCCTGCACAACGCCAGCACCTGGGCGCGCTGGAACGGCTCGGCCGGCAGCAGCGCAGGCCCTTCCTGAGTCTGCTCGATGTATTCGAGGATCACGCTGGTTTCATTGATGAAGCCTTGCTTGACGCCGAGCACCGGCACTTTGCCTCGTGGGCTTACCGCCAGGGCTTCAGGCGTTTGTCCTGCATAAAAAGGCACCTCTTCGAAAGGCAGGCCTTTCTCCATCAGCGCCAGCTTGACCATGTTGTAGTAGTTGCTGACCGAAAAACCGTAGAGCTTGAGCATTGCGAACGCCTCCAGGCCGGGTGTGGGGTTGGCTGCAAGCGTTATAGACGCTGAGGCACGGCCTGACCAGCAGCATCACCCGCCTGAATGGAGTTAGACTGGCGCCCTTTCCTTGAGGAGCCTGCCATGAGCGAGCCGACCGATATCGACAATGACGAAGAAGAATTCACCGAAAACACGCTGATCGAAGCGATTGAAAACCAGATCGAAAGCGACAACCCGCCAGCGGCCAAGGCCACGTTCAACAAACTGACGCTGGTCGGATATGAGCGCGAAGAGATTCTGAATCTCATGGCCCATGTGCTGGCCTTCGAGATCGATGCGATGCTGGACGAAGACCGCGCTTTTGATACCCAGTGGTATGAAACAGCGCTGCGAGCATTGCCTGAGTTGCCGCCGGAAAAACAATAACCCTCGGCCGCGCAGCAACACGCTGGACAGTTCGGCAAAGTGCGTTCACCTTATGGCCTGCTAGCCTCTAATAAATTTTAGAAAGTCTGGAGTCCTTATGTCGTATACCCCTGAGTTGGTTGCCGAACTGGAAATCCTCGTACTCTTTCCCCTGGACAGCACCAAGGAAGGTCTGAAAGTCCATCAGACCGCCGCCCCCACTGCCATCGCCGCTGCCAAGCGTCTCCATGCGAAAGGGCTTATCGACCAACCGGATGGAGGCTATCTGACCAGCCTTGGCCGGGACGCCGCCGAGCAAGCGCAGACCTTGCTGACTATCTTGACCACCGCCTCCACCAAAGAAGCCGCCTGACACCTGATCCCGCCCATGGAGTCCGCCCCGCTGCGGATTCCACGGGCGTTGCTGTGCAAGGTGCAAAATTCTAGCGCCAACCGCCATTTCCCTCTAAACCTCCTACGCTACTGTCTGTAAACTCCTACACGGCCGCCCACGTCGGGCCCTGCGAGCCACCGAATTCGACATGACCCGCACCCATGAAATCCGCCCCGACCTGGACGAAGGCATCGACCGTAAGGTGCTGACCCAATTGCGCGCGCGTTTCATGGCCCTCAATGAAGGCCGCATGGCCCGGGCCGTTGAAGGGCTGACCCCGCGCCAACAAAGCGTGCTGACGTTGTTGCCGCTGTTTTTCCACGTTAATCACCCTTTGCTGCCGGGCTATGTCTCCAGCGGCACACCGGCCGGGCTTTCGAACTTCGAACCCGATGCCCAGGCCCTGGCCGAAGCCCAGCGCCTGACCCGTTCGTTCTCCTACAAGCCGCGCCATGGCAACCCGCCCCGCCCGATCCACGGCCTGTTCCTGATGGGCAGCCTGGGCACGTTGGCCCAGGCGGATCAGAGCGATATGGACGTGTGGGTGTGTCACGCTCCGGACCTGAATGAAAACGAGCTGGCCGAGCTGCGCAAGAAGTGCCAGCTGCTGGAAGCCTGGGCCCAGACCATGGGCGCCGAGGCGCATTTCTTTCTGATCGAACCGACGCGCTTTGTGCTCGGTGAACGGGACACCCAACTGAGTTCCGACGATTGCGGCACCACCCAACACTATTTGCTGCTGGACGAGTTCTACCGCACCGCCATCTGGCTGGCCGGGCGCACGCCGATCTGGTGGCTGGTCCCGGTATACGAAGAAAGCCGTTACGCCGAGTTCACCCACACGCTGATCTCCAAACGCTTCATTCGCGCCGACGAAACCCTCGACCTCGGCCATCTGGCGCGCATTCCTCCAGGGGAATTCATCGGCGCCGGGCTGTGGCAACTGTTCAAGGGCATCGAGTCGCCCTATAAATCGGTGCTCAAGCTGCTGCTGACCGAGGTCTACGCCAGCGAACATCCCAACGTGCACTGCCTGAGCCTGCGCTTCAAGCGCGCGGTGTTTGCCAATCAGCTGGACCTGGACGAGCTGGACCCGTACATCGTGGTCTACCGCCGCATCGAGGAATACCTCAAGGCCCGCAATGAACCCGAGCGTCTGGAACTGGTACGGCGCAGCCTGTACCTGAAGGTCAATCGCAAGCTCAGCGCCGGCCAGCGAACCGCCAGTTGGCAACGACTGCTACTGGAGCGCCTGGCCGATGAGTGGGGTTGGGACCAGCGCCAACTGGCCCTGCTGGACAGCCGCAGCCAATGGAAGGTGCGTCAGGTCGCTTCCGAGCGCCGTGCCCTGGTCAACGAGCTGAACTACAGCTACCGCTTCCTCACCCAGTTCGCCCGTACGGAACAGACCGTCAGCCTGATCAACAAGCGCGACCTCAATGTGCTGGGCCGGCGCTTGTACGCAGCCTTTGAGCGCAAGGCCGGCAAGGTCGAGTTCATCAACCCCGGGATTGCCCCGGACCTGGCCGAAGACACCCTGACCCTGGTGCACTCCCCTAACCGCAAGGAGCCGGGCCAGCACCACTGGGGCCTGTATAACGGCAACCTCACGGCTCTGGAATGGGAGCACTTCGCGCCGATCAAACGCAGCCGCGACCTGCTTGAAATGCTCACCTGGTGCCATCGCAACGGTGTGATCGACAGCAGCACGCGCCTGGCGCTGCACCCAGGCGCCAGCGACATGACCGAGTTCGAGTTGTTCAACCTGCTGGGCAGCCTGCAACAGACCATCGCCCTGCCCCTGGCCAGCGTCGATGAGGCGCGCCTGTTGCGTTCGGCGGTACCGGAAGAAGTGCTGTTGCTGATCAACGTCGGCGTCGACCCACTCAAGCATCACCGCGACCTGAACATTCTGATGACCACCGAGCGCACCGACTCCCTGAGTTACGCCGGCGTGCGTGAAAACCTGGTACTGACCCTGGACCAGGTCACGCTCAATAGCTGGAACGAGGTGATGGTCAGCCGCTACGACGGGCCCCATGCGCTGCTCGACTGCCTGCGCGACTACCTCAACCAACTGCCGCCGGCTCATTTGCCGCGGTTGCGGGTGCGCTGTTTCTGTCACAACCGAGCGCAGTTCATTGCCCAGCGCGTCGAAGAAATATTCGACACCGCACAGCATCTGCTGCTCGGCCAAAGCAACCACCGCTACCTGCTCCAGGTGCAGCAGCACTATCACGTCATGGAACTGATTCCCGGCCAGGCCACCCACGTGTCACTGCCGACCCAGGACGCCTTGGTCGCCTACCTCAGCGAAGAGCTGGCCAGCTACAGCCCGTGGCACCTGGACGCCATGGCGCTGGAAGACCACGACCTGGCGCTGCTGCTGCCCATGGGCCAGGCCGATTGCATACAAGTGTTCTACCGGGTCAATGAAGGCTTCGCCGAACTGTATGTGCTCGACGAATTCAACGCGCTCTGGCAGCAGCGCTTGCCGTTTCATGATGAACAGAGCCTGTTGGCACCGCTGCAGCGGTTCCTGCTGTCGATCATCTATCGCCGCGAAGCGCTGTCACCGCTGGACACCCAACAGCCGCTGGGCGAAGTACAAACGCTGTACTACCAACTGTTGCCATCGGGCAGCGCCCGCGCACGCGTTGTCGAACCAAGGCCGGCGCCGCAACACCCGGCCAACAAGCCGTTTTATGACGTGCAGGCGATTATCGGCAAGGCGGCGCCCGGCCAGGTGGGTGTCACGCTGTACTGCAATCAGCGGGAATTTTCCGAAATGGAGTTTGGCGACCAGCTGTTTGCGGTGGTCGCCCGGGAGATCATCGGGCAACGCCGGGAACCCGAGCGTTACCGTTGCTACATCACCGACCTCGATCTGTCGGGCCTGCTCGGCGACGTGCAAAGCCCGAGCAATCTGTACCTGCGCTACAAGGCCGAGCTGGAGCTCGCGCTCAATGAAGCCCTGAGCCAGATTTAAAGCGGGAAGGCGCCGCCGTCTTTGGGCTGGCCTTCGACACTCAGCAATTCAAGCTTGAGGGTCTTGCCGCCCGGTGCAGGCCAATCGATGTGCTGGCCCACTTGCAGGCCGAGCAAAGCACTGCCGACCGGCGCCAGGATCGAGATCTTGCCTTCGTCGGCGTTCGCGTCCTTGGGGTAAACCAGGGTCAGGTGATAGTCCTTGCCACTGCCTTGTTCACGGCAATGCACGCTGGAGTTCATGGTCACGACAGTTGCAGGCACTTCATCGTGACCAACCACGTCTTCGGCGCGGTCGAGTTCGGCCTGCAACGCTTCGACGCCGGGAAACTCGTCGCCCAAGCGGTCGATCAGTTGCTCCAGACGCTGCACGTCAAGACGGGTGAGAATGATGGACGGTGCGGTGGTCATGATTCAGGCAGACTCCTTTTTTCTGCACAAAAAAGCAAAACCCCGCCAGGAAAAGGCGGGGTTCTCACGGGCCTCGATGAGTTGAGGCGTACCCGGACACTACCACAGCGTCACAAATAAACAAGATGGCGTCAGGCGTGGGCCCGGCGCTGCTCGGCCTGCGCGCAGATCACTCGACGCCGGGCATCGTCGGCGGAGCGCCATTCACGGATGTCTTCGACATGCCGGAAGCAGCCGAGGCAGACTTTTTGCTCATCCAGGCGACACAAACTGATACAAGGCGACGGCACCGCCGGGCTGACGTTGCTGAACAGCGGCTTGGGCGGGCGTACGGGAGCAGGCTGGGTCACTGTCAGATCTCGTCGAAGTCCAGCTCGGCGCCGGTATATTCCTCGACCAGCCGCGTGAGCATCTCGCCCAGCAACTCTTCACTTTTGTCGCACTGCCATTTGCCGCTGTCTTCGTCATAGTCAAAGTGAACGCCACCGGAGCGCGCCGCCAGCCACAACTGACGCAGCGGTTCCTGGCGACTGAAGATCAGTTGCTGGCCGCTCTCGAATTTGACGGTCAGCACACCGGCCGAGTTTTCCAGATCCACATCCAGGTCGCTGTCGTCGAAAATATCTTCCAGCTTCTCCTGGGTGGCATCCACCAGGTCGTGAAAACGGGCTTCGGTCAAACTCATTGTGGCAACCTCAAAAGTGTCTGGTTCTGCTCAAGCGCCGCACGATACGGACGCGCCCCGCCGATTGCAAAGGATACCGATTTCAACGCGATTGACGGCGTGAAATATCCTCAAACAGCGTAGTCCGCTTCCCGACCCTCTCAGCAAACCCCCGCCGGACGGGTATTGCGGCGCATAGGCAAGCTGGCGGGTGGTCGGTATACTCGGGCGCAATTAATGCATATTCAAGGATTTCGCCATGAAGCGCCTGATCTCTTCCCTTGCTGCGCTCGTCGCGGTCGCTTGCCTCGTTAGTGCCTGTGGTCAAAAAGGCCCGCTGTACCTGCCCGACGACAGCAAAGACCCGAACGAACAGGCGCAGTCGTCGCAAAAGCCATCGAAAGCGCACAAGCACGACACTTACTAAGGGACCCTCATGGACGCTTTTAACTACCGGGACGGCGAGCTGTTCGCGGAAGGCGTGGCGCTGTCTGCGATTGCCGAGCGCTTTGGCACCCCGACGTATGTGTATTCCCGTGCACATATCGAAGCGCAATACCGCTCGTTCACCGACCCGCTGGAAGGCGTGCCGCACCTGGTGTGCTACGCGGTGAAAGCCAACTCCAACCTGGGTGTACTCAATGTCCTGGCGCGTCTGGGTGCTGGTTTTGACATTGTGTCCCGTGGCGAACTCGAACGTGTATTGGCCGCCGGTGGCCAGGCCGACAAGATCGTGTTCTCCGGCGTCGGCAAGAGCCGCGAAGACATGCGCCGCGCCCTGGAAGTGGGTGTGCACTGCTTCAACATCGAGTCCACCGACGAGCTGGAGCGCCTGCAGGTCGTGGCCGCCGAAATGGGCGTTCGCGCGCCGATCTCCCTGCGCGTCAACCCGGACGTCGATGCGGGCACCCACCCGTACATTTCCACCGGCCTCAAGGAGAACAAGTTCGGCATCGCCATTGCCGACGCCGAAGACGTGTACATCCGCGCCGCCCAATTGCCGAACCTGGACGTGTTGGGTGTCGACTGCCATATCGGCTCGCAACTGACCACCCTGCCGCCGTTCCTGGATGCGCTCGACCGCCTGCTGGCGCTGATCGACCGCCTCGGCGATTGCGGCATCTACCTGCACCACATCGATCTGGGTGGCGGTGTGGGCGTGCGGTATCGCGATGAAGAACCGCCGTTGATCGCCGACTACATCAAGGCGGTGCGCGAGCGTATCGAAGGCCGCGACCTGACGCTGATGTTCGAGCCGGGCCGCTACATCGTCGCCAATGCCGGTTTGCTGCTCACCCAGGTCGAGTACCTCAAGCACACCGAACACAAGGACTTCGCCATCGTTGACGCGGCGATGAACGACCTGATCCGCCCGGCGCTGTACCAGGCCTGGATGAATGTCAGCGCCGTGGTCCCTCGCGCCAGCGAAACGCGCGCGTACGACATCGTAGGCCCGATCTGTGAGACCGGCGACTTCCTGGCCAAGGATCGTCAGCTGGCCCTGGAGGAAGGCGACCTGCTGGCCGTGCATTCGGCCGGTGCCTATGGGTTTGTCATGAGTTCCAACTACAACACGCGCGGGCGAGCCGCCGAGGTGCTGGTGGACGGTGATCAAGCGTTCGAAGTGCGTCGCCGCGAGACGGTAGCCGAGTTGTATGCTGGCGAAAGCCTGCTGCCGGAGTAAGCCATGCTGCTGCGTTTTACCAAGATGCACGGGCTGGGCAATGACTTCATGGTTCTCGACCTGGTCAGCCAGCACGCACACATCCTGCCCAAGCACGCCAAACAATGGGGCGACCGGCATACCGGTGTCGGCTTCGACCAATTATTGCTGGTGGAAGCGCCGACCAACCCGGAGGTGGATTTCCGTTATCGGATCTTCAACTCCGATGGCTCTGAAGTGGAACAGTGCGGCAACGGTGCGCGCTGCTTTGCGCGCTTCGTGCTGGACAAGCGCCTGACCGCCAAGCGCCAGATTCGCGTCGAAACCAAGGGCGGCGTGATCGAACTGGATATCCGCAGTGACGGCCAGATCAGCGTCAACATGGGCGCGCCACGCCTGGTGCCGGCGGACATTCCGTTCCAGGCGCCCGAGCAGGCCCTCAGTTATGCGCTGGAGGTGGACGGTACCCGCGTGGATATCGCCGCCGTGTCCATGGGCAATCCCCATGCGGTGCTGCGGGTCAATGACATCAACAATGCGCCCGTGCATGAACTGGGGCCGAAGATCGAGCATCACCCGCGCTTTCCGGCGCGGGTCAATGTGGGCTTCCTGCAGGTGATCGACCGTTCCCGCGCGCAATTGCGTGTGTGGGAGCGCGGCGCCGGCGAAACCCAGGCCTGCGGCACCGGTGCCTGCGCCGCTGCCGTGGCCGCGATCAGCCAGGGGTGGATGGATTCACCGCTGCTGATCGACCTGCCGGGTGGGCGCTTGTCCATCGAATGGGCAGGCCCTGGCCACCCGGTGATGATGACCGGGCCGGCCTCGCGCGTATACGAAGGACAGGTCCGTCTATGAGTGAGCCAAGCCAATGACCGATAAGCCTCAAGTACCCGCACACATAACCCCAAGTGAAAGCCTGGAGGCCGCTGCTGTCGCGGCGTACCTTGAGGCTCATCCGGACTTCTTCGTCGAGCACGAAGAATTGCTCCCGGCATTGCGCATCCCTCACCAGCGCGGCGATACCGTGTCGTTGGTGGAGCGGCAAATGCAGATCCTGCGCGAGCGCAATATCGAAATGCGCCACCGGCTCTCGCACCTGATGGATGTGGCCCGCGACAACGATCGCCTGTTCGACAAGACCCGTCGCCTGATCCTGACCCTGCTGGACGCCGCCAGCCTGGAAGAAACGGTGATAGCTGTGGAAGACAGCCTGCGCCAGGACTTCCAGGTGCCGTTTGTCAGCCTGATCCTGTTCAGCGATAACCCGATGCCGGTGGGTCGCTGGGTCAGCGGTGGCGAAGCGCAAACGGCCATCGGCGGCCTGCTTTCCGAAGGCAAGACCATCAGCGGCACCCTGCGCGAGCATGAACTGGACTTCCTGTTTGGTGCCGAACAGCGCCAACAGATCGGCTCCACCGCCGTGGTCGCCCTCAGCCATCAAGGCCTGCATGGCGTACTGGCCATCGCCAGCCGCGATCCTGCGCATTACAAAAGCTCGGTGGGCACCCTGTTTTTGACCTACATCGCCGAAGTGCTGGGCCGCGTATTGCCGCGTTTCACCACTGCCCTGCGCGCGGTGCGCTAGCCATGGAACGGCAACTGGACGCTTACTGCGCTCACCTGCGCAACGAGCGCCAGGTGTCGCCTCATACCCTGGAAGCCTACCGGCGGGACTTGAACAAGGTCCTGGCCTATTGCGAAAAGCAGCAGATTGCCAGCTGGAAAGCCCTGGATATCCAGAGCCTGCGCAGCCTGGTCGCACGGCTGCACCAGCAAGGCCAGTCCTCCCGCAGTTTGTCGCGCCTGCTGTCGGCGGTGCGCGGCCTCTATCACTACCTGAACCGCGAAGGCCTGTGTGACCACGACCCGGCCAATGGCCTGTCGCCGCCCAAAGGCGAGCGCCGCCTGCCCAAGACCCTGGACACCGACCGCGCTCTGCAACTGCTCGATGGTGCGGTCGAGGATGACTTCCTGGCGCACCGCGACCAGGCGATCCTCGAGTTGTTCTACTCCTCGGGCCTGCGCCTGTCCGAGCTGACCGGACTGGACCTCGATCAACTCGACCTGGCGGATGGGCTGGTGCAGGTGCTGGGTAAAGGCAGCAAGACGCGGGTGCTGCCGGTCGGCAGAAAAGCCCGTGAAGCCCTGCAACTGTGGTTGCCGTTGCGGGCGCTGGCCAATCCGCAAGACGACGCGGTATTTATCAGCCAACAGGGCCGACGCCTGGGGCCACGGGCCATTCAGTTGCGCGTAAAAGCCGCCGGCGAGCGCGAACTGGGGCAGAACCTGCACCCGCATATGCTCAGGCACTCCTTTGCCAGCCATATGCTGGAGTCGTCCCAGGACCTGCGCGCGGTACAGGAGCTGCTCGGCCACTCCGACATAAAGACCACGCAGATCTACACCCACCTCGACTTCCAGCACCTGGCAACGGTGTATGACAGCGCCCATCCACGGGCCAAACGCATCAAGGGCAGCGACTCATGAGCATCAAGCTGATCACCTTCGACCTGGACGACACGCTCTGGGACAACGTACCCGTCATCATCAGCGCCGAAGCGTCAATGCGCGAATGGTTGGCGCTCAACGCATCCAAGGTCGGCGACTTGCCCCTGGAACATTTCGCCAGCCTGCGCCAACAGGTGCTGCAACGTCATCCTGAACTCAAACACCGCATCAGTATCCTGCGCCATCGGGTGTTGATGCATGCGTTTGAGGAGGCAGGTTATCCACAGCCTGAAGCCACGGAAATGGCCGACGTGTGTTTTGAAGCGTTCATTCATGCGCGGCATCAACTCACCGTCTTCCCCGAAGCCGAGCCGATGCTCAAAGCGCTGCGCCAGCACTTCCTGCTCGGGGTGATCACCAATGGCAATGCCGACGTACAACGCGTAGGCCTGGCGGACTATTTTCACTTTGCCTTGCGTGCCGAGGATATCGGCATCGCCAAGCCGGATGCGCGGTTGTTTCAGGAGGCATTGCAGCGCGGCGGCGTGAAGGCCGAAGCGGCGGTGCATGTTGGCGATCATCCGGGCGATGACATTGCCGGGGCGCAACAGGCGGGGCTGCGCGCCGTCTGGTTCAACCCGGCGGGCAAGGCGTGGGAAGGGGATAAACTCCCGGATGCGCAAATTCGCAGCCTGACGGAGCTACCGCAATTGCTCCGCAGCTGGCAGTAACGACAGAGATCCAAATGTGGGAGGGGCCTTAAAGGGGTTCCCTGTAGGAGCGAGCTTGCTCGCGAAAAACGCCCAGGCAACGCGTTCATTCTGGATGAACGAGGGAGCCCTGAGTTCATCGCGAGCAAGCTCGCTCCTACAAAAAGCCTTCACTGACTGGCATTAGGGCTTGCCCCTCCCACATCTGGATCACCACAACGCTCGAATAAATCAGCAGGCATGAAAAAACCCGCAGCGACGGCGGGTTCTTTCTTACAAGCAGGTAGCTGACCTCAGATAGGACGGCTGCCGTATTTGTTATCCGGCTTCTTCGGTGGATCAGCCACCACGTTGGGCTCGACTTCGACCACTTTGCCGCCTTTGGCGAGGAATTCTTCCATCGCACGGGCCAGGGCATCGCGCTCTTTGTTCTTGGCTTCAACGCTGGGCAGCTCGTCTACCGAAACAGCCGCCTTGGCCTTGCCTTTGGCTTTGGGCGCGACATCATCGCCAGCACTGTCATCAAGGTCTTCAGCAACGTCATCAGCCGCCGCTTCAAGACTTTCCTCAGTGTCGTCTTCGTCACCTACTTCGAGGTCGTCGTTTTCCAGATCATCGTCGCTCATGTTCTACCTCATGACTTGCGAAAAGCAGATTAGTTATAGCCCAGCTTCACCCTCTGTCGAGGTCGCCGGAAAAAAATCAACATCCACTGGATCACCAGTGGCTTATGCCCCTTCACCGTGCAAGGTGGCGAGGACTTTACGAGCACCGCCGTGATCACGGTGCTCGCCCAGATAAACACCTTGCCAGGTCCCCATCGCCAAGCGGCCAGCCTTCACCGGCAAACTCAGCTGGCAGCCCAGGAGACTGGCCTTGAAGTGCGCCGGCAGATCATCCGGACCTTCGTCGTTGTGTTCGAACCCTGCATGGCCTTGCGGCACCAGCAAGTTGAAGAAACGCTCGAAGTCACGGCGAACCGCCGGATCGGCATTCTCGTTGACCGTCAACGAGGCCGAGGTGTGCTGCAGCCACAGATGCAACAGGCCCACGCGACACGCCTCCAATTCAGGCAAGCCGGCAAGCAACTCGTCCGTCACCAGGTGAAAGCCCCGGGGCTTGGCCCGAAGGGTAATCAGGGTCTGTTGCCACATACAGTTCTCCGCCCATCGGCGCGCATTCTAGCGCGCTCTGGAAAAAAACAAAGTGCCGAATACGCCTACATGTCTGTAAGACATTCGCACCCTTAAAAGTGCCGTGTGGATCCCATCACAAAGTTGACGAAAAACCCATGCCACTATAGGCAAAGACAAACGCCAGACAAAAAAATGCCCGGCAAGCCGGGCATCTTTTTTTTGCGTACTTACAGGTTGTAGCCGCGCTCGTTATGTTGCGCCAAGTCGAGACCGACCGCCTCTTCCTCTTCGGTGACGCGCAGGCCCATGACCATGTCCAGCACCTTGAGGATCACGTAGGTGACGATCGCCGTGTAGATCACGGTGAAGCCGACGCCTTTGCACTGGATCCACACCTGGGCGGCGATGTCAGTGGTAGCGGCGTTGAAGCCACCCATCGACGGAGCCGCGAACACGCCGGTCAGGATCGCGCCGAGGATACCGCCGATACCGTGCACGCCGAAGGCATCCAGGGAGTCGTCGTAGCCCAGCTTGCGCTTGAGGGTAGTGGCGCAGAAGAAACACACCACGCCCGCCGCCAGGCCAATGACCAAGGCGCCCATCGGACCCACGGTGCCAGCCGCCGGAGTGATCGCAACCAGGCCGGCCACCACACCCGAGGCGATGCCCAGTGCGCTCGGCTTACCGTGGGTGATCCACTCGGCGAACATCCAGCCCAGCGCCGCAGCAGCGGTAGCAATCTGGGTAACCAGCATCGCCATGCCGGCCGTGCCGTTGGCTGCGGCAGCGGAACCGGCGTTAAAGCCGAACCAGCCGATCCACAGCATGGCCGCGCCGATCAAGGTGTAACCCAGGTTGTGCGGGGCCATCGGGGTGGTCGGGAAGCCTTTACGTTTGCCGAGCACCAGGCACGCCACCAGGCCAGCCACACCGGCGTTGATGTGCACCACGGTGCCACCGGCGAAGTCCAGCACGCCCCAGTCCCACATCAGGCCACCGTTGCCGCTCCAGACCATGTGCGCAATCGGCGCATAGACCAGCGTGAACCAGATGCCCATGAAAATCAGCATCGCGGAGAACTTCATGCGCTCGGCGAAGGCACCGACGATCAGCGCCGGAGTGATGATGGCGAACGTCATCTGGAAGGTGATGAACACCGCTTCCGGGAACAGCGCCGCAGGCCCGGTAATGCTGGCTGGAGTGACCCCCGCCAGGAACGCCTTGCCCATGCCGCCGAAGAAGGAGTTGAAGTTGACGACGCCCTGCTCCATACCGGTGGTATCGAACGCAATGCTGTAACCGTAGACGACCCACAGGATGCTGATCAGGCCAGTGATGGCAAAGCATTGCATCATCACCGACAGAATATTCTTGGAGCGGACCATGCCGCCGTAGAACAGCGCCAGGCCAGGAATGGTCATGAACAGCACCAGTGCGGTGGCGGTCAGCATCCAGGCAGTGTCGCCGGAGTTGAGGACTGGAGCCGCCACTTCGTCTGCCGCCATTGCAAGGCCTGGCATTACGATGGACAACAGGGCTCCGAGCCCTGCGAATGTACGCAGAGTCATAGTGTTTTTCTCCTGGGGCGTTGGGGTTTGGCGGCTTAGATTGCGTCGGTATCGGTTTCGCCGGTACGGATGCGGATAGCCTGTTCCAGATTGACCACGAAGATCTTGCCGTCACCGATCTTGCCGGTGTTGGCGGCCTTGGTTATCGCCTCGATAACCCGGTCAAGATCCTTGTCGTCAATGGCGACATCAATCTTCACCTTCGGCAGGAAATCGACCACATATTCCGCGCCGCGATACAGCTCGGTATGACCCTTCTGCCGACCGAAGCCCTTGACCTCAGTAACGGTAATGCCCTGCACGCCGATCTCGGACAGTGACTCGCGTACGTCGTCCAACTTGAACGGCTTGATGATGGCAGTGACTAGCTTCATGAAAACTCTCTCCCGAATTGGTGGACTTGCCCCAGGAAAACAAACCCGTCTCAAGTCTAAGCGCAGTGCCTGGCTTTGTAACGCATCGTCGCCTCGGCATTTACCGTAGCGACGCCAGCGAAC
Source organism: Pseudomonas sp. R4-34-07 (assembly GCF_003852375.1). Lineage (NCBI taxonomy): Bacteria > Pseudomonadati > Pseudomonadota > Gammaproteobacteria > Pseudomonadales > Pseudomonadaceae > Pseudomonas > Pseudomonas sp. R4-34-07. The sequence goes on from NZ_CP027760.1 coordinate 5,714,269, forward strand.
CACTGGTGACGAAACCTGTACCCCTGATCCGTCGGCGCACTGCATTCGTCACAGCGACTGCATCAGTGCATGGGTCATGATCGTCTAAGCAGAAACCTTGCCAGCTCCGTAAAACTCACTGAAATCAGTCCATTGCCCACTCATGCCCACCCGCGGGGCGTTCCGGCGGTGGCGATGCGCATCAAAACAGTGCGCAAGCGCCCATCCCGATGCGCGAAAAGCGTGCGCGTCAGGGCCGTGAAAAGACTATAGACGCTGCGTGATACACTGCCTGCCAACAGTTTTCCGGAATATTTCCCATGCTCGCGCCCAAAGACTTCCTCGACGCCCTGAGCGGCCACGCCTCTCGCCTGTTCAGCGGCGACACTCCGCTGCCCCGCAATGAAATCGAAAGCCAGTTCAAGGCACTGCTGCAAAGTGGCTTCAGCAAGCTCGATCTGGTGAGCCGTGAAGAGTTCGACAGCCAGATGGTGGTGCTCGCCCGCACGCGTGCGCGCCTGGAAAGCCTGGAGGCAAAAGTGGCGGAACTGGAAGCGCGGCTGACGCCACCGTCAGCCCAATAGTGTGGGAGGGGGCTTGCCCCCGATAGCGATTTTTCAGCTGATGAACGCTTTGCTGACACACCGCTATCGGGGGCAAGCCCCCTCCCACATTTGTCCTGCATCTCTGCCTGATACGTTCTGTAAAACGTCCCCTGCTTTGCTTTCCCCACCCTCGTCTACCCTTGAATAACCCGCAGGAAGCGGCCCCATTCAAGGATCGAGCATGTCCCTCGCCATCGTCCACAGTCGCGCCCAGATCGGCGTTGAAGCCCCCGTCGTCACGGTTGAAGTGCATATGGCTAATGGCTTGCCATCACTGACGCTGGTGGGCTTGCCTGAGACGGCGGTAAAGGAAAGCAAGGACCGTGTACGCAGCGCCATTCTCAATTCGGCCCTGCAATATCCGCCGCGTCGCATCACCCTCAACCTCGCGCCCGCAGACCTGCCCAAGGACGGCGGGCGTTTTGATTTGGCGATTGCCCTGGGGATCCTGTCGGCCAGTATGCAGGTGCCGGCGTTGATGCTCGATGACGTTGAGTGCCTGGGCGAGTTGGCGCTGTCCGGCGCGGTACGCGCGGTGAAAGGCGTGTTGCCGGCCGCATTGGCGGCGCGCAAGGCCGGGCGCACCTTGATAGTGCCCAGGGCGAACGCTGAGGAAGCGTGCCTGGCATCGGGATTGAAGGTGATTGCGGTGGACCACTTGCTGCAAGTGGTGGCGCACCTGAACGGGCATATACCGATCGAGCCCTACCAGTCGGACGGCTTGCTGTATTTGAACAAACCTTACCCGGACCTCAGTGAGGTACAGGGCCAGTTGGCTGCCAAGCGTGCCTTGCTGATCGCGGCTGCGGGGGCGCACAACCTGTTATTCAGCGGGCCGCCCGGCACCGGCAAGACCTTGCTCGCCAGCCGCCTGCCGGGGTTGCTGCCACCACTGAGTGAGCACGAAGCGCTGGAAGTCGCGGCGATTCAATCGGTGGTCAGCCTGGCGCCGTTGAGCCATTGGCCGCAACGGCCGTTTCGCCAGCCGCACCACTCGGCGTCGGGCCCCGCGCTGGTCGGCGGCGGATCGAAGCCGCAACCGGGGGAAATCACCCTGGCCCACCACGGCGTATTATTCCTCGATGAATTGCCGGAGTTCGATCGCAAAGTCCTGGAGGTGCTGCGTGAGCCACTAGAGTCGGGGCATATCGTGATTTCCCGTGCCCGCGACCGGGTGAGCTTCCCGGCACGCTTCCAATTGGTCGCGGCGATGAACCCCTGCCCTTGCGGCTATCTGGGCGAACCCAGCGGCCGTTGTCGATGTACGCCGGAGCAGATCCAACGCTATCGCAACAAGCTGTCCGGGCCGTTGCTGGACCGGATCGATCTGCACTTGACCGTGGCGCGGGAGGCCACGGCATTGAGCCCGGCACAACAGACCGGTGACAACACTGCGAAAGCTTCCGCAGCAGTGGCCGATGCACGGGAACGCCAGCAACGCCGCCAAGGATGCGCCAACGCCTTCCTCGACCTCCCGGGGTTGCGCGAGTACTGCAAGCTGGCAAAGGTCGATGAAGGCTGGTTGGAAAGCGCATGCGAACGACTGACGCTGTCGCTGCGGGCGGCCCATCGGTTGCTCAAGGTAGCGCGTACCCTGGCGGACCTGGAACAAACAGACAACATCGCTCGCCACCATCTGCAAGAGGCCTTGCAGTACCGTCCGGCGGCGAGCACGTGAGCCATGCGCTCGCGCATTCTGAATGGCAGTAGCTTAGCGGAACCGGTCTACTTCATGCCGCAGGCCCGCCGCCAGGGTCTCCAGTTCCTTGGCGGTGATCGCCAGGTTCGACACCACCTCACGCTGCTCGCTGTTAGCCAGCGCAATGCTCTGCAGGTTGCTGCTGAGCAAGGTCGCGGTGCTGCTCTGCTCCTGAGTGGCGGTAGTGATGGCGGCGAACTGCTGGCCGGCCGAGCGGCTCTGCTCGTCGATGCGCGCCAGGGCCGAAGCCACGTCGGCATTGCGCGACAGGCCTTCCTGCATCAGCACATTGCCGTGTTCCATGGTGCTGATGGCATTCCCGGTTTCCTGCTGGATGCTCTGGATCATGCCGGAAATTTCATCAGTGGCCTGGCGGGTACGCGAGGCCAGGTTGCGCACTTCGTCGGCGACCACGGCAAAGCCACGGCCTTGCTCGCCCGCGCGGGCAGCTTCGATGGCGGCATTCAGCGCCAGCAAATTGGTCTGTTCCGCGATCGACGTAATCACGCCGACGATGCCGCCGATTTCCTGGGAACGCTGGCCCAAGGTGTTGATCACCGTCGCGGTGCTGTTCAGGGCGGTGGCGATATGTTCCAGGGACGACGACGCCTCTTGCATCGAGGCACGCCCGATGCGGGTCTGCTGGGCATTTTCCTGGGCCAGACGTTCGGTGCTGCCCATGTTGTCAGCGATATTCAGCGAGGTGGCGCTGAACTCTTCCACCGCGCCCGCCATGCTGGTGATCTCGCCGGACTGTTGTTCCATGCCTTCATAGGCACCACCAGACAAACCGGACAACGCCTGGGCACGGCTGTTGACCTCTTCAGCCGCCTTGCGGATGTGCGAAACCATGGTCGACAGCGCTTCGCCCATCTGGTTAAAGCTGCGCGCCAGCTGGCCGATTTCGTCATGGCTGGAGACGTTCAGACGCGCGCTCAGGTCGCCTGCACCGAGCGCTTCAGCTTGGCGCACCAGGTCACTCAGGGGCGCGAGCTTGCTGCGCAACAGCCACACGGTGGCGCCCACCGCCAACAGCATGGCCAGCACGCTGCCGATCACCAGGCGCAGACCGACGTCCCAGGTCACTGCACGAATCTCAGCCTTCGGCATGCTCGCCACCACCGCCCAGGGGCCGCCCTCGAACGGTACCGAAACGCTGTAGAAATCTTCGTTCTTGTCGCTCCAGAAGCGCCCTTCACCCGGCTTCTTCGCCAGGTCGAGCATCACCGGAATGGCTTGATCCAAGGCTTGTACACCGGCCGGCGGCACCAGCCAGTGCTTCTGTTCATCCAGCAGCGAGAGGGAGCCGGTCTGGCCGATACGGAAGCGCTTGAGGTTGTCGAACTGGGCTTTCTGCTCGTCGGTGTAATCGAAACCGATGAACAGCACCGCAATGACTTTTCCGCTGGCGTCACGCACCGGGCTGTACTGGGTCATGTACGAGCGATCGAACAATACGGCCCGACCGATGTAGGTCTGCCCGCTGAACACACGCTGGTAGGCCGGCCCCTGGCGGTCCAGCACGGTGCCGATGGCGCGGTTGCCATCCTGCTTGGTCAGGGACGTGCTGATGCGGACAAAATCATCGCCGCTGCGCACGAATACCGTGGCCACGCCGCCGGACATGTCCTTGAATTCATCCACTTCGCTGAAGTTGTTGTTCAGCAGCTGGCTGCCCAGGTAGAGGCCCGGGGTTTGCACACCGGCCACGGCGACTGGCTCGTCTGCACGCACGCTCAAGCCGGCGCCGAAGCGCTTTTCAAACAGCCCGCTCAAACGCTGGGTGCTCTCGCGCAAGGTGCTGTGGAAGGTATTGAGTTGGTCGGCGAGCAGGCGCGCCTCGCTGGCCAGGTGTTCCTCGCGGGTGGCGAGGTTGGCGGTGTCGAGGGAACGTAGAGCGAAAACGGTACTGCCGCTGATAACGACAGCAAGAATCACGGCCAATGCGAGGCCTAACTGGGAGGCGATCCGAGCGCGAGGTTGAGACATGACAGCTCCTGAGCCGAGGCCAGGATCATCCTGATCTCTTAGCGCTGCTCGGCGAATTATCTGGTGGGAAACGTAAGTGCACGATGGTTCCAACACTCCTACTTCGGCGGAGTTTTACAATACTTGAGCGATTCACAGGGGTATCGCGCAAACGATTGCCGTACACATGCCAAACCCTTTATTCGAGGCGGGCCACTTCGGGCAAAACCATCGCATGCACCTCGCCCTGGAGAAACTCCGCCAAACGCCGCAGGCGCTCACCACCGGGGCGGGTTTTGGGCCACACCAGGTAATAGCTTTCCCCGCTGGCGACGGCCGTTGGCCAAGGCAGGCTCAGGCGTTTCTGGGCGACGTCCTCGGCCACCATCAGCAAGTCACCCATGGACACCCCATAACCCCGCGCGGCGGCGATCATGCCCAACTCCAGCGTATCGAACACCTGCCCACCCTTGAGCGAAACCCGGGACGCCAACCCCATGCGTTCCAACCAGTAGCGCCAGTCGCGCCGGTCCGGTGTCGGATGCAGCAGTTCAGCCGTTGCCAGCCGCGTCACGTCCCAGGGGCCGTCATCCAACAGATTGGGCGCGCCCACCGGAATCAGCATTTCGGCAAACAGGTAACTGGCTTCCCAGTCTGCGGGAAAGTGCCCGTTACTGAGCAATACCGCGCAATCGAACGGCTCCTGGTTGAAGTCCACTTCATCGATGCTCATCCACGCACTGGTGAGCTGCACCTCATTGCCCGGCTGCAAGGCCCGAAAGCGACTCAACCGCGCCAGCAGCCAGCGCATGGTCAAGGTGGACGGTGCTTTCATACGCAAGATGTCATCTTCGGCATTCAGGGTATGGCAGGCGCGCTCCAGGGCGGCGAAACCTTCGCGCACGCCGGGCAGTAACAAGCGCGCCGCCTCCGTGAGCTGCAGGGTGCGGCCGCTGCGCTGGAAAAGCCGGCAGGCGAAATGCTCTTCGAGCGTACGAATATGCCGGCTGACCGCGCTTTGGGTAATCGACAACTCCTCTGCCGCGCGAGTAAAGGAGTGGTGACGAGACGCGGCCTCGAACGCCCGCAGGGCGTAAAGCGGAGGAAGACGACGGGACATTCTGAAAGCTCCGACAGCGCAATCCGCAAACCCTACCAGAATAGTTCAGGCATGAGTTTTAATCATGCAAACGATCGCTTTTATCCTTTTGTGCAATGCGCCCAAAGCGCCGAGAATCAGCCCTCTCCACCTCCCTGACCTGTCGAGCGTGATGATCATGCAGCATCCGGTACGTACCGAACTCTGGGCCATTCTGCGGCTGTCGGGGCCGTTGATTGCCTCACAGTTGGCGCACATGCTGATGGTGCTGACCGACACCCTGATGATGGCCCGCTTGAGCCCCGAAGCCCTGGCCGGCGGTGGCCTGGGCGCGGCGAGCTATTCGTTCGTGGCGATTTTCTGCATCGGTGTGATTGCGGCGGTGGGCACCCTGGTGGCGATCCGTCACGGCGCGGGCGACATCGACGGTGCCACCCGCCTGACCCAATCCGGGCTGTGGCTGGCGTGGTTGATGGCCCTGGCGGCGGCGCTGTTGCTGTGGAACCTCAAGCCAGTGCTGCTGCTGTTCGGCCAGACCGAAACCAACGTGCAGGCCGCCGGGCAGTTCCTGACCCTCCTGCCATTCGCCCTGCCCGGCTATCTGAGCTTCATGGCGTTGCGCGGTTTCACCAGCGCTATCGGCAAAGCCACGCCAGTGGTGGTGATCAGCCTGTGCGGCACGGTGGTCAATTACCTGCTCAACCATGCGCTGATCGAAGGCATGTTCGGCCTGCCGAAGCTCGGGCTGATGGGCATTGGCCTGGTGACGGCCATCGTCGCCAATGGCATGGCGTTGGCGCTGATGTGGTACATCCGCAGCAACCGAACCTACGCCGCCTACCCCCTGACTACCGGCCTGCTGCGCCTCAATACCCACTATCTGCGCGAGCTGTGGCGCCTGGGCCTGCCGATCGGCGGCACCTATGCAGTGGAAGTCGGGCTGTTCGCGTTTGCGGCGCTGTGCATGGGCACCATGGGCAGTACGCAGTTGGCGGCGCACCAGATTGCCCTGCAGATCGTCTCGGTGGCGTTCATGGTCCCGGCGGGGATGTCCTACGCGGTGACCATGCGTATCGGCCAGCACTATGGCGCCGGGCGGTTGTTGAGCGCACGCCTGGCCGGGCGGGTCGGCATAGGGTTCGGCGCCATGGTCATGCTGGGGTTTGCCGTGGTGTTCTGGCTGTTTTCCGACCCGCTGATCGGGCTGTTCCTCGACCATGACGACCCGGCCTTTCATGAGGTGATCGTGCTCGCCGTCAGCCTGCTGGCCGTCGCGGCCTGGTTCGAGCTGTTCGACGGTGTGCAGACCATTGCCATGGGCTGCATCCGTGGCCTCAAGGATGCCAAGACCACGTTCCTGGTGGGGCTCGGTTGCTACTGGCTGATCGGCGCGCCATCGGCCTGGTTGATGGCGTTCACGTTAGGCTGGGGGCCGACCGGCGTGTGGTGGGGCCTGGCGCTGGGCCTTGCCTGTGCGGCGGTGAGCCTGACGTGGGCGTTTGAGGCGAAGATGAAACGGATGATTCGACAGGAGCCGGAAATACAAACTGGTTTCCAGGCCGCACAGACGCACTAAGGGCCTACTCGATTAGAAATGTGGGAGGGGGCTTGCCCCCGATGGCGGTTTGTCAGTCACCGGATGTGTTGACTGATACACCGCTATCGGGGGCAAGCCCCCTCCCACATTTTTAGATTGAGTTTATTCAGCCCAACAACGCCTGCTGGCCCTTGCCAAACGTCAGGTACTCCACCAGCTCGGCCAATGGCAGCGGTTTACTGATCAAGTAGCCCTGGGCTTGATCGCAACCAAACAGCCTCAAAAGCGCAAGTTGCTCAGCGGTCTCCACGCCTTCGGCCACCACTTCCAGGTTGAGGTTGTGGGCCAGGTTGATCATGGCGTGCACCAGTTTGCGATTCTCTTCGCGCTCTTCCATGCCGCCGACGAAGCTCTTGTCGATCTTCAACAAGGCAATCGGCAGGCTGTTGAGGTGCACGAACGATGAGAACCCGGTGCCGAAGTCATCCAGGGAAAACCGCACGCCGAGGCGACCGAGGGCGTCCATGGTCTGTTTGACCAGGTCGCTGCGACGCATCACGGCGGTTTCGGTCAACTCGAACTCCAGCCATTGCGCTTCCACGCCACGCTCGGCAATCAGCCGACTGAGTGTCGAGAGCAGTTGACTGTCCTGAAACTGGCGAAACGACAGGTTGACCGCCATGTGCAACGCCGGCAGGCCGCGTTCGCGCAGGTCCTGCATGTCGCGCAGGGCGCGGGAAATCACCCAATACCCCAACGGCACGATCAGGCCGCTCTGCTCGGCCAGGGGCACGAACTCGCTCGGTGGCAACAGGCCACGCTCGCCGTGGCGCCAACGCACCAAGGCTTCCAGGCCCACAATATGCCCATCGTCCAGGTCCAGGCGCGGCTGGTAGTGCAGCTCCAGCTCATCGCGGCGCAGCGCACGGCGCAATTCGCTTTCCAGGTCGGCCAGGCTGCGCGCGTTGCGGTTGATGCGTTCGTTGAAGATATGAAAGGTACAGCCCTGGGTGCTTTTGGCCTGCTGCATGGCGATATGGGCGTGCCACATCAACGGGTCGGCCCCGGCACGGGCGCGGGCATGCGCCACACCCAGGCTGCAGCCGATCAGCAGGCTTTCACCGTCCACCCAGTAAGGCTCGGCCATGACTTCGGTGATGCGCTCGGCCATCCACTCGGCGCGCTGGGGCGCACGACGGGTGTCGATCAGCAGCGCGAACTCATCGCTGCCCAGGCGCGCCAGTTGGTCACCGGCTTCAAGCTGGCTCTTGAGCCGCGATACCACCTGCAGGATCAAGCGGTCGCCGGCCTGATGACCGAGGGCATCGTTGGCGTGACGGAAATTATCCAGATCCAGGTGACCGAGGGCCAGGCCGCGACCTTCGTTATCCGCCAGTCGCGCCGCCAGCAAGGTCTGGAAACCCTGGCGGTTGGCGATACCGGTGAGCGGGTCCTGTTCGGCCAGGCGCTGCAACGTGTTCTCCAGTACGCCACGCTCGCGCACATGGCGCAGGCAGCGGCGCAAGGTATCGGCGTCCAGCACGGAATGGACCAGCCAATCGCTGACACCGAGCGGCGCAACCAATGGTTCCTGTTCCAGCAACAATACACACGGCAAGCTGCACCGGCCCGGGCCGGGTTGCAGAGGGGGCGTGGTCAAGAGCACCGCACCGTGGTCGTCGTCGAACAGACGACTCACCGAGTCCCAGTTGGGCGCGCTGATCAGCACAGCCCCGTCGCCCATCGGCGCCAGGCACTCGCGCAACAACGCTGCCCACTCAGGCTCATCGGCCAGCAGCAGCAAACGCAAGGGTTCGACAGGCGTAGACAAGCTAGCTCCCTAGACTCTGCAAGAATTCGTTGGCGGTGGCATTATGACGTGCGGTCTGACAATGACCAATGCCTGACAAATGATAGGTGCTATCAAACACGCCGACTGTGAAAAATAGTCGCAATACCCCGCACATCCTGCGGCAAAGTAGCAAAACCGGCAAATTTAGATCGAGTGGTACGTCACACCGTCGATCCAGGGCAGCAGAAACTTGCCAGCCTGTTAAAATGCTCGCCCTTTTGATCAACGACTCCCCGAACTCTGTATGTCCCGACTCAATCCCCGGCAGCAAGAAGCCGTGAACTACGTCGGCGGCCCTCTATTGGTGCTCGCCGGTGCTGGCTCCGGCAAGACCAGCGTGATCACCCGCAAGATCGCGCACCTGATCCAGAACTGTGGCATCCGCGCCCAGTACATCGTCGCCATGACTTTCACCAACAAGGCGGCGCGGGAAATGAAAGAGCGCGTCGGCACCCTGCTCAAGGGTGGCGAAGGCCGTGGCCTCACCGTGTGTACCTTCCACAACCTCGGGCTGAACATCATCCGCAAGGAACATGCGCGACTGGGCTATAAGCCGGGCTTTTCGATCTTCGACGAGGCCGACGTCAAAGCCCTGATGACCGACATCATGCAGAAGGAATACGCGGGCGACGACGGCGTCGACGAGATCAAGAACATGATCGGCGCCTGGAAAAACGACCTGGTCCTGCCCGCCGAAGCCCTGGAAGCCGCACGCAACCCCAAGGAACAGACCGCCGCCATCGTCTACACCCACTATCAGCGCACGCTCAAGGCGTTCAATGCGGTGGACTTCGACGACCTGATCCTGCTGCCGGTCAAACTGTTCCAGGAACACAAGGACATCCTGGAAAAGTGGCAGAACAAGGTGCGCTACCTACTGGTGGACGAATACCAGGACACCAACGCCAGCCAATACTTGCTGGTGAAACTGCTGATCGGTACACGCAACCAGTTCACCGTGGTGGGCGACGACGACCAGTCGATCTACGCCTGGCGCGGTGCGCGCCCGGAAAACCTGATGCTGCTCAAGGATGATTACCCGTCTTTGAAAGTGGTGATGCTGGAGCAGAACTACCGCTCCACCAGCCGTATCCTGCGCTGCGCCAACGTGCTGATCTCGAACAACCCCCACGAGTTTGAAAAACAACTGTGGAGCGAGATGGGCCATGGCGACGAGATTCGCGTGATCCGCTGCCGCAACGAAGACGCCGAAGCCGAGCGCGTGGCCGTGGAAATCCTCAGCCTGCACCTGCGCACCGACCGGCCTTACAGCGACTTTGCGATCCTGTATCGCGGTAACTACCAGGCCAAGCTGATCGAGCTGAAACTGCAGCACCACCAGGTGCCGTATCGCCTGTCGGGCGGCAACAGCTTTTTCGGGCGCCAGGAAGTGAAAGACCTGATGGCCTACTTCCGCCTGATCGTGAACCCGGATGACGACAACGCCTTCCTGCGCGTGATCAACGTCCCACGTCGGGAAATCGGTTCGACGACCCTGGAAAAGCTTGGCAACTACGCCACTGAACGCAAGATCTCGATGTACGCCGCCACCGACGAAATCGGCCTGGGCGAACATCTGGACACGCGCTTCACCGACCGCCTGTCGCGCTTCAAGCGCTTCATGGACAAGGTACGCGAGCAGTGCGCCGGCGAAGACCCGATCAGCGCCCTGCGCAGCATGGTCATGGACATCGACTATGAAAACTGGCTGCGCACCAACAGTTCCAGCGACAAGGCTGCGGACTACCGCATGGGCAACGTCTGGTTCCTGATCGAAGCCCTGAAGAACACCCTGGAAAAAGACGAAGACGGTGAAATGACCGTTGAGGACGCCATCGGCAAGCTGGTGCTGCGCGACATGCTCGAGCGCCAGCAGGAAGAGGAAGACGGCGCCGAAGGTGTGCAGATGATGACGTTGCACGCGTCCAAGGGACTGGAGTTTCCCTACGTGTTCATCATGGGCATGGAAGAGGAAATCCTCCCGCATCGCTCCAGCATCGAAGCCGACACCATCGAGGAAGAACGGCGCCTGGCCTACGTGGGCATTACCCGTGCGCGTCAGACACTGGCCTTCACCTTCGCTGCCAAGCGTAAGCAATACGGCGAGATCATCGATTGTGCCCCCAGCCGCTTCCTCGATGAGCTGCCGCCGGATGACCTGGCCTGGGAAGGCAACGACGACACCCCGACCGAGGTGAAGGCCGTTCGCGGCAACAGCGCTTTGGCTGATATACGCGCGATGTTAAAGCGCTAGAATCGACTACTTTTTAATCTACTTTCGGCGCCTGTTGCGCTAACAGAGGAAGCTTTCCGTGGAAGCACTGCACAAGAAAATTCGCGAAGAAGGCATCGTGCTTTCCGATCAGGTACTCAAGGTTGATGCCTTTCTGAACCACCAGATCGATCCGGCGCTGATGAAACTGATCGGCGATGAATTCGCCGCGCTGTTCAAGGACTCGGGCATCACCAAGATCGTCACCATCGAAGCCTCAGGCATCGCCCCGGCGATCATGACCGGCCTGAACCTCGGCGTGCCGGTGATCTTCGCACGCAAGCAGCAGTCCCTGACACTGACCGAAAACCTGCTGTCGGCGACGGTATATTCCTTCACCAAAAAAACCGAAAGCACCGTGGCAATTTCCCCACGCCACCTGACCAGCAGCGACCGCGTGCTGGTTATTGATGACTTCCTGGCCAATGGCAAAGCCTCCCAGGCGCTGATTTCGATCATCAAGCAAGCCGGCGCGACCGTGGCCGGCCTGGGCATCGTGATCGAGAAGTCGTTCCAGGGTGGCCGTGCGGAACTCGATGCCCAGGGTTATAGGGTTGAGTCGCTGGCGCGGGTGAAGTCGCTGGCGGGTGGGGTTGTAACCTTTATCTGATTCAACACAGCTCAAAATGTGGGGGGGGGCTTGCTCCCGATGGCAGTGGGTCAGCCAACCTTTTTGGTGACTGATACACCACTATCGGGGGCAAGCCCCCTCCCACATTTTGTCTGATGTTGGCTTTTAGTGCGCGGTGGCCTGAAGGCCGGCGAGTAACAGGCGCTGATACAGATCCTCTTTCAACCCCTCCGGCTGATCCAACCGCATCCGCTTCAAATGTTCGGGAAACGCTTCCGGCTCCGGTGCATCCAGCGCCGCCTTGCCCAGTTCCAGCATCTCCGTGAGCTTGAATTTGCTCTTGAGCCAATTCAGAGCACGCAACAGGTCCCGCTCCTCATCCGTGAAATCACTGCCCAACGGGTATTCCGGGAACAGCCGTCGATGCTTGGCCTGAATCGCCTGGAGCCGCTGCGGTGTGTTGTCGGCAAAACGCGGGTCCAGCTTGAAATCCTTGGGTAACTTACCGGCCTTTTGCGCCTGCTCAATCAGGTCGTCCTGGAAGCGCGAGTCAGTGATATTGAGCAACGCCTCAATTACCTGGGCATCCGTCTGACCGCGCAAATCGGCAATCCCGTACTCGGTAATGACGATATCCCGCAGGTGCCGGGGAATGGTGCAATGGCCGTACTCCCAGACGATATTCGAACTGACCTCCCCGGCCGACTCGCGCCAGCTGCGCAGGATCAGGACCGAGCGCGCGCCTTCCAGTGCGTGGCCCTGGGCAACGAAGTTGTACTGCCCGCCCACGCCGCTGAGCACGCGGCCATCTTCCAATTGGTCGGCCACACCGGCGCCGAGCAAGGTGACCATGATCGCGCTGTTGATAAACCGTGCGTCCTGGCGCTGCAAGCGCTTGAGCTCTTCCTGGCCGTACAGCTCGTTGATATAGCTGATGCGGGTCATGTTGAATGCCAGCCGCCTGGCGTGGCTCATCTCCTGCAAGCGCTGGTAGAAACTGCGCGGGCCGAGGAAGAAACCGCCATGGATCAAGATGCCATCGGGCTGCGCCGCATCGTCGAGCAGCCCGGCGTTGGCCTGCTCCTGGGTTGCCACATCCGGGTACACCTTGCGCCGGATGATTCCGGCATCGGCCAGCACCAGCAGGCCGTTGACGAACATTTCGCTGCAACCGTAAAGGCCACGAGCGAATGGCTCAACGCCGCCCTCACGGCTGATCAAGGGCGCCCATTGATACACATCCAGGTCGGTCAGCAGCAATCGATAGGCTTCGTTGTCGGCCTGGCGCGCCAGCAATGCGGCGGTCAGCGCGTCGCCCATGGAGCCGATACCGATCTGCAAGGTGCCGCCATCGCGCACCAGTGTGCTGGCGTGCAGGCCGATAAAGTGGTCCTGGAAGCCCACCGGCATGTTTGGCGTGGAGAACAGCGTAGTGCTGTCTTTCTCATCGAGCAGGTAGTCGAATGCGTCCATGCCCAACTCGGCATCGCCGGGCATGTAGGGCAAGTCGCTATGGACCTGGCCGACGATCAGGATCGTCTCACCCGCTGCGCGCCGCTTGGCGATCATCGGCAGCAGGTCGAGGGTGATATCGGGGTTGCAGCTCAGGCTCAGGCGGTCGGGGTGCTCGGCGCTGCTGGCAACCAGTTGCGCCACCAGGTTCAGGCCGGCGGCGTTGATGTCCCGCGCGGCATGGCTGTAGTTGCTGCTGACGTAGTCCTGCTGCGCCGCAGCGCTGTGGAGCAGGCTGCCGGGCTGCATGAAGAACTGCTGCACACGAATATTCTTCGGCAGGCTGTCTGCGTGCAGGTCAGCGAGGAAATCCAGCTCGGGGTAATTGCCGAATACTCGCTCGATAAAAGGTTCGAGAAAGCGCTTCTGCAACCCGTCGCCTATCGTCGGCCGGCCCAGACTCAATGCGGTGTAGATCGTCAGCGCGCGCTCCGGCAGCTTGGCGATACGCCGGTAGAGCGCATTGGCGAAGAGGTTGGGTTTGCCCAAACCTAGGGGCATGCCCATGTGGATATGCGCCGGCAAGCGCGCCAGTACGTCGTCAACTGCTTGCTCGATTGAACACAACTGCACCATCCGACTGCTCCCGAACATTCCATGAATTGGGGTTGGACCGAGCTTGCCGGGTCTTTGCTGCAATGAACAGCCACGAAACTCAAATCGCGAGCACAAAAAAGCCGCTCGTGAGCGCGGCCTTTTTGGCGAAGATCGACGGGTTAGAGCCCGGACATCTTCTTGATTGCGCCCTTCAGATCGTCATCCGAGCAATCAGCGCAAGTGCCCTTGGGCGGCATGGCATTGATGCCCGTGATCGCCTTGGCGAGGATGCCGTCAAGGCCGCCCTGGTGATCGGCGCGCTCTTTCCACGCGGCGGTATCGCCAACTTTCGGCGCTCCCAACAAGCCGGTGCCGTGGCAAGCATTGCAGTGCTTGGCGATGATGTCGTCCGGGGTTCTCGCCCCACCGCCGCCCGCCGCGACCGCGACTTCCATGCCCTTGCATTCCTGGCCCTGGACACACACCTGGCCCACAGGCTCCAGGCGCTTGGCGATGTCATCGTTGGTCGCAGCTTGAGCGCTGACAGCCCATAGGGCCAGTACGGTTGCTGGTGCAGCCAGCATTTTCATAATTAGGTTCACGCGTTCACCCTCAATGGTGGCTATTCACGCCTGCGGCCACGGTTTCACAGGCGGCGAAAGTATAGCGGTTAGCCCGCCCGGCCGAAACAACCCTATTAAATAAAGGGAGATTCGGCCTCACGGTGTACAGCTGCGCGAACCCCCGCAACGCTGGCAGGGCGCCTCTGTTTTAAAAGTTCGCGGGTGTGGCTGCGCTGATTAGTCGCGCCGGCACGTCGAACGGATTGCGAAAACGATGGGGCTTGGTGCTTTCAAAGTAGTAGCTATCGCCTGCTTCGAGCACAAAAGTTTCAAGACCGACCACCAGTTCCAAGCGCCCTTCCACCAGAATCCCGGTTTCTTCGCCTTCGTGGGTGAGCATTTCTTCGCCCGTGTCGGCGCCTGGCGGGTAGATTTCGTTGAGAAACGCGATGGCCCGGCTCGGGTGCGCTCGGCCTACCAGCTGCATGGTGACGGCACCGTCAGAGATGTCGATCAGCTCATTGGCTTTATAGACGATCTGCGTCGGTATTTCCTGGAGGATCTCTTCGGAAAAGAACTCGACCATGGACATGGGAATGCCGCCAAGGACCTTGCGCAGGGAACTGATCGAGGGGCTGACGCTGTTTTTCTCGATCATCGAAATGGTGCTGTTGGTGACGCCCGCGCGCTTGGCAAGCTCGCGCTGGGAAAGACCTTTGAGTTTACGGATGGATTGCAGTCGTTCGCCGACGTCCAATGCAGGAGCCTCCTAGGATTCAGGCTTTGTTGTAATTGAGCGTTATCATGGCGACAGCGTTCAGTATTTACAACACTTGGGCCTAAATCCCGGACAGCTGTATTCGTACCGGGCGATCAAGCGCCGCAATAGAGCCTTGGCACCCGGCGCAGGTTGCAGAAGATCTGGTAAGGGATGGTATCGGCAGCGGTCGCGACTTCGCTGGCGAGGATGTGCTTGCCCCACAGTTCCACCGTGGAACCCAGGCCCGCCTGGGGCACATCCGTCAGGTCGACGCACAACATGTCCATGGACACCCGGCCCAGCAACTGGCTGCGCTGACCGGCGACCAGCACCGGCGTGCCCGTAGGCGCGTGGCGCGGGTAGCCATCGGCGTAGCCCATGGCAACCACGCCGATACGCATCGGCTTGGGCGTGACGAACCTGGCGCCGTAGCCCACGGGCTCGCCGGCGGGCAGTTCGCGTACGCAAATGATCTTGGACTCCAGGGTCATCACCGGCTGCAAGCGGGCAGCGATGGCCTGGTCGTCACCAAAGGGCGTGGCGCCGTAGAGCATGATGCCTGGGCGCACCCAGTCGCTGGGCACACTCGGCCACCCCATGACGGACGGTGAATTGCGCAGGCTCACCTCCGCCGCCAGCCCTTGGCGGGCCGCTTCGAATACCGCCACTTGTTCGTTGCTGCTCACACAATCGAGCTCGTCGGCGCGGGCGAAGTGGCTCATCAACACGATCTTCGCGACGTTGCCGCTGGCCAGCAGGCGCTTATACGCCTCCTGGAAATCCTTGGGATGCAGGCCGACACGGTGCATGCCCGAGTCCAGCTTGAGCCAGAGGGTCAACGGTTGGCTCAGCGTGGCCTGCTCGATAGCCTCGAGTTGCCACAGCGAATGCACCACGCACCACAGGTTTTGCTCGACGATCAGCGACAGCTCGTCGGCTTCGAAAAAACCTTCCAGCAGCAGCACCGGCGCACGTATCCCGGCGGCGCGCAGTTCCAGGGCTTCTTCGATGCACGCCACCGCGAACCCGTCAGCCTCGGCCTCCAGCGCCTGGGCCACGGGCACCGCGCCATGCCCGTAGGCATCGGCCTTGATCACGGCGAGGGCTTTGGCCCCGCTGACTTCGCGGGCCAGTTGGTAGTTGTGGCGCAGGGCTTGAAGGTCGATCAGGGCACGGGCAGGACGCATGGCGGCAGGCTTCTAGGCGGCAGAGTAAAAAAACCGGTGCCGACCAACAACGTCGGCGCCGGGAGAGGGATTCAGGTTAAGGCAGCGCAGCCACGACGGACAGCTCTACCAGAATGTTCGGCTCACACAGTTTGGCTTCAACCGTAGCGCGAGCGGGCGCGGCGCCTTTGGGCAGCCACGTGTCCCACACCGCGTTCATACCGGCGAAGTCGGCATCGATGTCTTTCAAATATATCGTCACCGACAGCAACCGGGTCTTGTCGGTGCCGGCCAGGTCCAGCAGACGCTCGATGTTGGCCAGGGTTTCACGGGTCTGCTGCTCGATGCCGGCATTCATGTCATCGCCGACCTGGCCTGCCAGGTACACGGTGCCGCTGTGAACAACGATCTGGCTCATGCGTTCATTGGTGAGCTGGCGCTGGATTGACATGTCGTGCGGACTCCTGATGGTTGCCGTAACGGGAAATAGCGAGGCCTTCGGCGCTGATCTGCGGGCTTTTCTTCGCCATCAGATCGGCCAGCAAACGACCGGAGCCGCATGCCATGGTCCAGCCGAGGGTGCCGTGGCCGGTATTCAGGAACAGGTTCTTGAATGGGGTGCCGCCGACAATTGGTGTGCCATCGGGTGTGGTCGGGCGCAGGCCGGTCCAGAAACTGGCTTGGGCCAAATCACCGCCCTGAGGATAAAGGTCGTTGACAATCATCTCCAGAGTTTCACGTCGGCGCGGGTTGAGCGACAGGTCAAAACCGGCTATCTCAGCCATGCCGCCGACGCGAATGCGGTTGTCGAAACGGGTGATCGCGACTTTGTAGGTTTCGTCGAGAATAGTCGAAGTAGGCGCCATCGCCGGGTTGGTGATCGGCACCGTCAGCGAATAGCCCTTGAGGGGGTACACAGGCGCCTTGATCCCCAGCGGCTTGAGCAGCTTCGGCGAATAACTGCCGAGGGCCAGCACGTAGCGGTCGGCGGTTTCCAACTTGCCGTCGATCCACACGCCATTGATGCGGTCGCCTGCATGATCGAGGCGCTGGATGTCCTGTTCGAAACGAAACTCAACGCCCAACTGCTCGCACATCTGCGCCAGGCGCGTGGTGAACATCTGGCAGTCGCCGGTCTGGTCGTTGGGCAGGCGCAGGGCGCCGGCGAGAATATCGGTGACGCTGGCCAGGGCTGGCTCGACCCGAGCGATGCCGGCACGGTCAAGCAACTCGAAGGGCACGCCGGACTCCTGCAACACGGCGATGTCCTTGGCCGCACCATCGAGCTGGGCCTGGGTGCGGAATACTTGGGTAGTCCCCAGGCTGCGCCCTTCGTAGGCAATCCCGGTTTCAGCGCGCAATTCGTCAAGACAATCGCGGCTGTACTCAGAGAGGCGGACCATGCGCTCCTTGTTCACCGCATACCGGCTGGCGGTGCAGTTGCGCAGCATCTGTGCCATCCACAGGTATTGGTCGATATCGGCAGTGGCCTTGATTGCCAGCGGCGCATGGCGCTGCAGCAGCCACTTGATCGCCTTGAGCGGCACGCCCGGCGCGGCCCATGGCGACGCGTAGCCTGGGGATACCTGGCCGGCGTTGGCGAAACTGGTTTCCATGGCGGCAGCGGGTTGGCGGTCGACCACGACGACTTCAAAGCCGGCCCGCGCCAAATAATAGGCACTGGTCACCCCAATGACGCCGCTACCCAAGACCAGAACGCGCATTTTTATATCCTCACCACGGGCTGAGCCGCTGACGTGTGTTATTCGAGCAATGATGGACGCAGTGTAAAAAACAATCGCCAGTGCATTTCACTATATAAATGCCTATATTTGGCGACAATTCTCGGCACAAACCGTTTTAACAGAGGCGTATCCCCTATGCGTACCAACACCCAGACCAAGCGGGAGCTGGACAAGATCGACCGCAATATCCTGCGCATCCTGCAAACCGATGGGCGCATTTCGTTCACGGAACTGGGCGAGAAGGTCGGGCTGTCGACGACGCCGTGCACCGAGCGGGTACGCCGGCTGGAGCGCGAGGGGATCATCATGGGCTACAACGCGCGGCTCAATCCGCAGCATTTGAAGGGGAGTTTGCTGGTGTTTGTCGAGATCAGCCTGGATTACAAGTCTGGCGATACGTTCGAAGAGTTTCGCCGCGCCGTGCTCAAACTGCCCCATGTGCTGGAGTGTCACCTGGTGTCCGGGGACTTTGACTATCTGGTGAAAGCGCGGATTTCCGAAATGGCGTCATACCGCAAATTACTCGGCGATATCCTGCTCAAGTTGCCCCATGTGCGCGAATCCAAGAGCTATATCGTGATGGAAGAAGTGAAGGAAAGCCTGAACCTGCCGATTCCGGACTGACTGACACAACTCATTCAAATGTGGGAGGGGGCTTGCCCTCGATAGCGGTGTGTCAGGCATCGCAGAATGACTGACACACCGCTATCGGGAGCAAGCCCCCTCCCACATTGACCGAGTACACCTGCTACACCAGTACTTGCCGGGTGCTCGCCATGTACTCATGGATCTGCTTTTCCACCCGTGGATGAATCAGCTCCACCGGGCGCCGACCATTGGGGCATGGCAGGGTCTTGGTGGTGCCAAACAGCCTGCAGATCAACGGGCGCTCGTCGTAAACCGTGCAACCGTTCGGCCCCAGGTGCACACAGTTCAGCTCATCCATCGCAGCTTCCTGCTCGGCGGCCGTCTTGCGTGGCAGGCGCGACATTTCCTCGGGCGAGGTGGTGACCGGCCCACAGCAGTCGTGGCAGCCAGGGACACACTCGAACGAAGGAATCTGTCGGCGCAAGGCGCTGACTTTCTGACTGTTGCAACTCATCGACACCCACACCCCACCGCGAACAGGCCTGGATTCTGCCGTAAAACGGCGCGCACAGACAGCTCCGTCGGACCGTTGTATCCTGCGTCAAATTTTCCAAACAGGGAGGCCCCCCATGACCGCCAGCGCCCGGCACACCGCGTCCTACTACGCCGCCAGCAGCGTGCCGCACCCCGATTACCCGGCGTTGACGGGCGAGGTGCGCGCCGATGTCTGCGTGATTGGCGGGGGGTATTCCGGGCTCAATACCGCCCTGGAACTGGCCGAGCGCGGCTTCAGCGTGGTGCTGCTGGAAGCGCGCAAGATCGGCTGGGGCGCCAGCGGGCGTAACGGCGGGCAACTGATTCGCGGCGTCGGCCATGGCCTTGACCAGTTCGCCAATGTGATCGGCACCGACGGCGTGCGCCAGATGAAACTGATGGGCCTGGAAGCGGTGGAGATCGTGCGCGAGCGTGTCGAACGCTTCCAGATCCCCTGCGACCTGACCTGGGGCTACTGCGACCTGGCCAACAAACCCCGCGACCTGCAGGGCCTCGCCGCAGACGCCGAAGAGCTGCGCAGCCTGGGTTATCGCCATCCAGTGCGCCTGCTGCAAGCCAGCGAAATGGCCAGCGTGATTGGCTCCGACCGCTATGTGGGCGGAATGATCGACATGGGCTCCGGACATTTGCATCCGCTGAACCTCGCCCTGGGTGAAGCCGGCGCGGCGCAGCAGCTGGGCGTGAAGTTATTCGAGCAGTCGCAAGTGACGCGCATCGACTACGGCTCGCAGGTCAAGGTGCACACCGCCCAGGGCCAGGTACAGGCCAACACTCTGGTGCTGGCCTGTAACGCCTACCTCAACGACCTCAACCCACACTTGAGCGGCAAAATATTGCCCGCAGGCAGCTACATCATCGCCACCGAGCCCTTGAGTGAAGCGCAAGCCGCCCGCCTGTTGCCGCAGAACATGGCGGTGTGTGACCAGCGGGTAACGGTGGACTATTTCCGCCTGTCCGCCGACCGCCGCCTGTTGTTCGGCGGTGCCTGCCACTATTCCGGGCGCGATCCGAAAGACATCGGCGCCTACATGCGGCCAAAGATGCTGCAGGTATTCCCGGAATTGGCCGATGTGAAGATCGACTACCAGTGGGGCGGCATGATCGGCATCGGCGCCAACCGGTTGCCGCAGATCGGACGCCTGGCGGATCAACCCAATGTGTATTACGCCCAGGCCTATGCCGGCCATGGCCTCAACGCCACACACCTGGCGGGCAGGCTGCTGGCCGAAGCCATCAGCGGCCAGCAGCAAGGGCGCTTCGACCTGTTCGCCCAGGTGCCGCACATGACTTTCCCTGGCGGCAAACACTTGCGCTCGCCGCTGCTGGCCCTGGGGATGCTCTGGCACCGCCTCAAGGAACTGGCCTGATCAATCGCGCCAGAACGGTTTCAAGCCTTCATGGCGCGCCTGTTCTGCCGTCAGGCCCACGTCGCGCAACTGCTCGCGGGTCAGCGTCAGCAACGCCTTGCGGGTATGACGGCGGCGCCAGAACAGGCTCCAGCGATTGTCGGCAGGCATCGACAACGTCCGCTCCTGCGCTGCTTCCAGTTCCTGGCCATGTAATGCCAGCCGTACATCGCTCATGCCGTTCATGTTCCCGTCCCTCGTTAGCTTGCTGCCTGAGTGACTAGAATGAGCGCACGGGCAAAACCAATACAGATTCAACCTACCTTTATTAAATCCATACAGATGCTGCTATGAACGGCTGAATCCTGTATTTTCCATCTATCTGTATTGGTCTGCTGGGAGTGGCCGCCGTGACCCTGTACGTCAACCTCGCGGAATTGCTGGGTACCCGCATCGAACAAGGCTTCTACCGCCCCGGCGACCGACTGCCCTCCGTGCGGGCCTTGAGCGTGGAGCATGGGGTCAGTCTGAGCACCGTGCAGCAAGCCTATCGATTGCTGGAGGACAATGGCCTGGCGATGCCCAAGCCCAAGTCCGGCTACTTTGTACCGGTGGGCCGTGAACTGCCGGCGCTGCCCGAGGTGGGTCGCCCCGCCCAGCGGCCGGTGGAAATTTCCCAGTGGGACCAGGTGCTGGAGTTGATCCGTGCCGTGCCGCGCAAAGACGTCATACAGTTGGGCCGTGGCATGCCGGATGTATTGTCGCCGACTATCAAGCCATTGCTTCGCAGCCTGGCCCGCGTCAGTCGTCGCCAGGATCTGCCGGGGCTGTATTACGACAACATCCTGGGCTGTATGGAATTGCGCGAGCAGATTGCGCGACTGTCATTGGATTCCGGTTGCCAACTGACTGCCGAAGACATCGTCATCACCACGGGCTGCCACGAGGCCCTTTCCACCAGCATCCGCGCCATTTGTGCGCCCGGCGATATCGTTGCGGTGGATTCACCGAGTTTTCACGGCGCCATGCAGACCCTCAAGGGCCTGAGCATGAAAGCCTTGGAGATCCCCACCGACCCGATCACCGGCATCAGCCTTGAAGCCCTGGAACTGGCGCTGGAACAGTGGCCGATCAAAATCATCCAGCTCACCCCCAACTGCAACAACCCCTTGGGCTACATCATGCCGGAGGCGCGCAAGCGCGCACTGCTGACCCTGGCCCAGCGCTTTGACGTGGCGATCATCGAAGACGATGTGTATGGCGAACTGGCCTACAGCTACCCGCGCCCGCGCACGATCAAATCCTTCGACGAGGACGGCCGGGTGCTGTTGTGCAGCTCGTTTTCCAAAACCCTGGCGCCTGGGCTGCGCATTGGCTGGGTCGCGCCGGGGCGTTACCTGGAACGGGTGCTGCACATGAAATACATCAGCACGGGCTCTACCGCCACGCAGCCGCAGATTGCCATAGCCGAATTTCTCAAAGGCGGGCATTTCGAGCCTCATTTGCGCAGGATGCGTACGCAATACCAGCGCAATCGCGACCTGATGCTCGACTGGGTCAGCCGCTACTTTCCCGTCGGCACGCGCGCCAGCCGGCCCCAGGGTAGTTTCATGCTGTGGATAGAATTGCCGGAGGGCTTCGATACCCTGAAGCTCAACCGCGTGCTGATGGAACAGAGCGTACAGGTGGCGGTAGGCAGCATTTTTTCTGCATCCGGCAAGTACCGTAATTGCCTGCGCATGAACTACGCTGCCAAACCGACCCCACAGATTGAAGAGGCCGTGCGCAAGGTCGGTGCCGCTGCGCGCATCCTGCTGGCCGAATCGGCGGACTGACCTTTTCCGAGCAATTGCCGTCATATGCCGACAACCGCCCTGACCTGGATGGCGCTTCCTTGATGACTCAACGGCTTTTATCGCTTTTCCTGTTGGGAGCGCTGGCACTGGGTGGCTGCGCGACGGCCCACACACCGCGTGTGCCCAGTGATGCCCTGCCCGCGGCACAGTCTTCCTTCGGCCGCTCGATCCAGGCCCAGGCGGCGCCGTATCAGGGCCGTTCGGGCTTTCGTTTGCTGCCCAACAGCAGCGAAGCCTTCATGGCCCGCGCCGAGTTGATCCGCAACGCCCAGGCCAGCCTCGACCTGCAGTACTACATCGTGCATGACGGCATCAGTACGCGCATGCTGGTGGATGAACTGCTCAAGGCCGCCGACCGCGGCGTGCGTGTGCGCATCCTGCTGGATGACACAACCAGCGACGGGCTCGACCAGATCATCGCGACCCTTGCCGCCCATCCCAAGATCGAAATTCGCCTGTTCAACCCGCTGCATCTGGGCCGCAGCACGGGGGTGACGCGGGCCATGGGGCGCCTGTTCAACCTGTCGCTGCAACACCGGCGCATGCATAACAAACTCTGGCTGGCAGACAACAGCGTCGCGATCGTGGGCGGGCGCAACCTGGGGGATGAATATTTCGACGCCGAACCCAACCTGAATTTCACCGATATCGACATGCTCAGCGTCGGGCCGGTGGCTGAGCAACTGGGCCACAGTTTCGATCAGTACTGGAACAGCGCGCTGAGCAAGCCTATCGATGAGTTTGTCGCAACCATGCCCTCCAAGGTCGACCTGGCTGTTGCGCGCGGACGCCTGGAGGCGTCACTGGCCCAATCGCGCCAGCAGAACCACGCCCTGTATAACCGCCTGCGCACCTACCAGACCCAGCCGCGCATGGACATCTGGCGTCGCGAGTTGATCTGGGCCTGGAACCAGGCGCTGTGGGATGCGCCGAGCAAGGTACTGGCCAAGGCCGACCCGGACCCGCAATTGCTGCTCACCACGCAACTGGCGCCGCAGTTGGCAGGCGTCAGCCGTGAGCTGATCATGATTTCGGCGTACTTCGTTCCGGGCCCGCCTGGGCTGGTGTACCTGACCGGCCGCGCCGACGCGGGCGTGTCGGTGAGCCTGCTGACCAATTCCCTCGAAGCCACTGATGTACCGGCGGTGCACGGCGGCTACGCACCCTATCGCAAGGCGCTGCTGGAGCATGGCGTGAAACTCTATGAACTGCGTCGACAACCGGGCGACCCCAGCGCAAGCAGCGGTCCGCACCTGTTTCGTCGAGGCAGCTTGCGCGGTTCCGACTCCAGCCTGCACAGCAAGGCGATGATTTTCGATCGGGAGAAGTCGTTTATCGGCTCGTTCAATTTCGATCCACGCTCAGTGCTATGGAACACCGAAGTCGGCGTGCTGGTGGACAGCCCGGAACTGGCGGAGCATGTGCGTAACCTGGCGCTGCAAGGTATGGCGCCGGCGTTGAGCTACGAGGCGAAGCTGCAGGACGGGCAGATCGTGTGGGTGACCGAAGATAACGGCCAGCTGCACACCCTGACCCGGGAACAGGGCAGTTGGTGGCGCCGGTTCAATGCCTGGTTCGCCACCAGCGTCGGCCTGGAGCGCATGCTCTAAAACGTGTGGGAGGGGGCTTGCTCCCGATTGCGGTGTATCAGTCACCAGATGCAGCGACTGACACTAAGCTATCGGGAGCAAGCCCCCTCCCACATTTGTTAGAGCTTGATCCAGGTCGCCTTCAGCTCGGTGTATTTGTCGAACGCATGCAGCGATTTATCGCGACCGTTACCCGACTGTTTGAAGCCACCGAACGGTGCGGTCATGTCGCCGCCATCGTACTGGTTGACCCACACGCTGCCCGCACGCAAAGCCTTGGCAGTCAGGTGTGCCTTGGAGATATCCGCCGTCCACACCGCTGCGGCCAGGCCATATTGGGTGTCGTTGGCGATGGCGATGGCTTCTTCGGCGCTGTCGAACGTGATCACCGACAGGACCGGGCCGAAGATCTCTTCCTGGGCAATCTTCATGGCGTTGGTCACGCCGTCGAAAATGGTCGGCTCGACGTAAGTGCCACCGGTCTCTTCCAGGGTGCGCTTGCCACCGGCGACCAGCTTGGCGCCATCGGCATGACCCGATTCGATGTACGACAGCACGTTGTTCATTTGCTGGGTGTCCACCAGCGCGCCCACATTGGTGGCAGGGTCCAGTGGGTTACCTGGCTTCCACCCCTTGAGCGCCTCGATCACCAGCGGCAGGAAAGTGTCCTTGATCGAACGTTCCACCAGCAGGCGCGAACCGGCGGTGCAGACTTCGCCCTGGTTGAAGGCGATGGCACTGGCGGCGGACTCGGCGGCAGTTTGCAGGTTCGGCGCATCGGCAAACACGATGTTCGGGCTCTTGCCGCCGGCTTCCAGCCACACGCGCTTCATGTTCGATTCGCCGGAACGGATCAACAGCTGCTTGGCGATTTTGGTGGAACCGGTAAACACCAGGGTATCCACGTCCATATGCACCGCCAGCGCGTTGCCCACGGTGTGGCCGTAGCCTGGTAGCACGTTGAACACGCCTTTTGGAATGCCGGCTTCAACGGCCAGGGCAGCGATGCGGATGGCGGTCAATGGAGACTTTTCGGACGGCTTGAGGATGACCGAGTTACCGGTCGACAGCGCCGGGCCGAGTTTCCAGCAGGCCATCATCAGCGGGAAGTTCCACGGCACGATCGCACCGACCACGCCCACGGGCTCACGGGTCACCAGACCCAGCTGGTCATGGGGAGTGGCCGCCACTTCATCGTAGATCTTGTCGATGGCCTCGCCGCTCCAGCTCAGCGCCTGCGCCGCGCCGGGTACGTCGATGTTCAGGGAGTCGCTGATCGGCTTGCCCATGTCCAGGGTTTCAAGCAAGGCCAGCTCTTCGGCATTGGCCTTGAGCAGCGCGGCGAAACGGATCATGACGGACTTGCGCTTGGCCGGCGCCAGGCGCGACCAGACACCGGAATTGAAGGTGGCACGGGCATTTTCCACGGCGCGCTGGGCGTCGGCGGCGTCACAGCTGGCTACGGTGGCGAGCAGACGGCCATCGACCGGGCTGATGCACTCGAAGGTGTCACCGGAAGCGGCGGCGGTGTATTCGCCATTGATGTACGCGCGGCCTTCGATCTTCAGGTCCTTGGCGCGTTGTTCCCAGTCGGCACGGGTCAGGGTGGTCATGCAAGTGTCCTCCTCTTATTTGGATACAAGGGCCTGGGAGATTTAATCCCGGCGCCTCCACGAATTCTTGCCTGGCCAGCCTGCTGTTCGGCTCAAGGCACTTGCCACCCTAAACCAGCGACTGGGGATGTTTCAATATATTTGACATAACGGCGGCAAACGCCCTTGCGATGTTCATTTTAATAAACATAGACTTTGAGCTTTCCAACCGCAGGCCCGACGGGATAAGCCCATGAGCATCCAGGACATCGTTGATTTCAGCCAAGCCAACACCGCCCCCGAACGCTATCGCCCTGCCCCCGAAAAAATCCTCAAGGGTGATCCCGAACAGACGATCTACAACCACTACAACAGCCCATGTGGACAAATGAACGCGGGTGTCTGGGAAGGCGATGTCGGGCAGTGGACAGTCAATTACACCGAACATGAATACTGCGAGATCGTGCAGGGGGTGTCTGTGCTGCGCGATGCCGAGGGGAACGCCAAAACCTTGCGCGCCGGCGACCGCTTCGTGATCCCTGCCGGCTTCAGCGGCACCTGGGAAGTGCTGCAAGCGTGCCGCAAGATCTATGTGGTGTTCGAACAGAAAGCCTGATCAGTGAACAGCGGGACGCGGAGCGCCCGAGGCGGCGTTACCACGCAGAGCGTGGGAACGATCATCACAGGCAAAAAAAAGCCCGTATCGTGAGATACGGGCTTTTTTTCACAAGGAAGGAAATCAATTACTTGATTTTGCCTTCTTTGTAGATCACGTGCTTGCGAACGCGCGGGTCGAACATTTTCTTTTCGAGCTTGTCCGGGGTAGTACGCTTGTTCTTGTCGGTAGTGTAGAAGTGACCAGTACCGGCGCTAGAGATCATTCGAATCAATTCACGCATGATAGAGCTCCTTAGATCTTGCCGGCGGCGCGGATTTCGGCCAGCACGACAGTGATGCCACGCTTGTCGATGATACGCATGCCTTTGGCAGATACACGCAGGCGAACAAAACGTTTCTCTTCTTCAACCCAGAAGCGGTGATGCTGCAGGTTCGGCAGGAAACGACGACGGGTTTTGTTATTTGCGTGGGAAATGTTATTCCCAGTCACCGGACCCTTACCGGTAACTTGACAGACTCTCGACATGCCTCAGCCCTCTAAAACCACATGCCCAACCCGGCATGGGTTGGCCGCTTAATCTCTCAGTCATTTGGCGCCAGGCGCCGCGTTTCTTTAGGGTCTTACCGGCTACACCTACAAGCGAAGGAACCGGGCCCCTAGAAAAGAGCGCTGCTTTATACCAGAAAGACCCAGGTGCAACAACAGCGAGTGTGTTTTTACCTGGGTAAATCTCGGCTATTGGCGCCTGAACCGTTGCCAGGAGGGGCCGCTACAACAGCCGACCGCTCGTCGCACAGAATGATTTTCAGCGCCCGCAAGTACTCGGACCTGCAAGGTGAAACGCGCTGAGGCGCCATCAAAACAGCATTTGAGCCAAAAGCACAGGCAAAAATAGGCTAGTCATTTAACCAACAGGCCACTACGGTAGGCCTTTTCCAGACTGCACTCGCAGATGGGCCTTCGATTTGCACAGGAAACCTAATATGCGCCTCGCTGCCCTACCGCTATTGCTAGCCCCCCTCTTGATCGCGCCGACGATGGCCGTTGCCGCCACCAATCTGAGCGTTTGCACCGAGGCCAGCCCCGAAGGGTTCGACGTGGTGCAGTACAACTCATTGACCACCACCAACGCCTCGGCGGACGTGCTGATGAACCGTCTGGTGGACTACGACGCAACCGGCGCAAAACTGGTGCCGAGCCTGGCGGACAGTTGGGACGTCTCGCCCGACGGCCTGACGTACACCTTCAAGCTGCACCCAAATGTGAAATTCCATCACACCGAGTATTTCACCCCGAGCCGTACCCTGACCGCCGAAGATGTGCGCTTCAGCTTCGAACGCATGCTCGACCCAGCCAACCCGTGGCACAAGATCGCCCAGAGCGGCTTTCCTCACGCGCAATCCCTGCAATTGCCCACGCTGATCAAGAAGATCGACGCACTCGACCCGCTGACCGTGCGCTTCACCCTCGATCACGCCGATTCCACGTTTCTTGCCGCATTGAGCATGGGCTTTGCCTCGATCTACCCGGCCGAATATGCCGACAAACTGCTCAAGGCCGGCACCCCGGAAAAACTCAACAGCCAGCCCATTGGCACCGGGCCCTTCGTTTTTGTGCGATTCCAGAAGGATGCGGTGGTGCGCTACAAGGCCAACCCGGACTACTTCGCCGGCAAACCGACGGTGGACAACCTGATCTTCGCGATCACGCCGGATGCCAATGTGCGCCTGCAGAAACTGCGTCGCGATGAATGCCAGATCGCCCTGTCGCCCAAACCCCTGGATGTGGGCGAGGCCGAAAAAGACCCGGCCCTGAAGGTGGAAAAAACCGCAGCCTTCATGACCGCGTTCGTCGCCATCAACAGCCAGCATCCGCCGCTGGACAAGCCCGAAGTACGCCAGGCGATCAACCTGGCCTTCGACAAAGGCAGCTACCTCAAGGCCGTATTCGAAGGCACCGCCGAAGCGGCCAACGGTGTTTACCCACCCAATACCTGGAGCTACGCCAAGGAGCTGTCGGGTTACCCACAGGACCTGGTCAAAGCCAAGGCGCTGCTCAACCGCGCCGGCCTCAAGGATGGCTTCAAGACCACTATCTGGACCCGCCCGACCGGCAGCCTGTTGAACCCCAACCCAAATCTTGGCGCTCAACTGTTGCAGGCCGACCTGGCCAAGGTCGGCATCCAGGCCGACATCCGTGTGATCGAATGGGGCGAGTTGATTCGCCGCGCCAAAGCCGGCGAGCATGACCTGCTCTTCATGGGCTGGGCCGGTGACAATGGCGACCCGGATAACTTCCTCACCCCGCAATTTTCCTGCGCGGCAGTCAAGTCCGGCACCAACTTCGCCCGCTACTGCGACCCTGCGCTGGACAAGCTGATCAGCGCTGGCAAGACCACCAGCGAACAAGGCGTGCGCAGCAAGCTTTACCAGCAGGCGCAGGCGCAGATCCAGCAGCAGGCCCTGTGGCTGCCCTTGGCGCACCCCATGGCGTTTGCCCTGACACGCAAAAATGTCGACGGCTACCAGGTCAGCCCGTTTGGTCGCCAGGATTATTCCAAAGTCAGCGTCAAGCCTTAAGCTGCAAGCTGCAAGCTGCAAGCTGCAAGCCGATTTGTGGCTTGCAGCTGCCCCTCTACATCCATCCATATTCCGCCATCGACAACGGATCACCATCGCCCACGATGATGTGATCCAGCACCCGCACGTCCACCATTTCCAAGGCCTTCTGGAGAACTTTGGTCAACTTCCGATCAGCGGCGCTTGGATCCGCGCTTCCCGAAGGATGGTTGTGGCACAGGATCAATGCCGCCGCGTTGTACGCCAGCGCGCGCTTGACCACTTGCCGGGGATAGACCACAGCGGTATCGATAGTGCCGTGGGACAGCGCTTCGAAACCCAGCACTCGATGTTTGGAGTCGAGAAACAGGCAGCCAAACACCTCGTGAGTTTCATGACGCAGCAGCGCCTTGAGGTATTCGCGCACGGCCAGCGGACTCTCCAGCACCGAATCGTTGCGCAGGCGCTCGGCCATATGGCGCCGGGACATTTCCAGCACCGCCTGCAACTGGGCAAACTTCGCCGGCCCCAGGCCCAACTGCTGATTGAACAGCGCCTGGCTGGCTTCCAGCAGCGGGCGCAGGCCGCCGAATTGCGCCAATAAATGGCGCGCCAGGTCCACCGCACTCCTGCCAGACACTCCGGTGCGCAGGAAGATCGCCAGCAATTCGGCATCGGACAGACTGGCCGCGCCCCACTCCAAAAGCTTCTCTCGCGGCCGCTCGGCAGCAGGCCAATCGCGAATACTCATCCCACCTCCTCTCCATGATGTACGCCGCATGCGCCGCTGTTGCCAGACGGACGCTGTGTTATCGTAGGCCCTCTTTTTTGCATGCGATTTCACCTGGGGAGGGGTCATCGCAGGCGTCACTGAACTGGCTTCACTGAACTGGAAAGGCAAACCAATGCAGCGTCTGTATCGGAAACGCATCGTTCTCGGCGTCGGCGGCGGCATTGCCGCCTACAAGAGCGCAGAGCTGGTTCGCAGGCTCCTGGACCAAGGCGCCGAAGTGCGCGTGGTCATGACCCGTGGTGGCAGTGAGTTCATCACCCCGCTGACCATGCAGGCCTTGTCCGGCCACCCGGTTCACCTGGACCTGCTGGACCCGGCGGCCGAAGCCGCCATGGGCCATATCGAACTGGCCAAATGGGCCGACCTTGTACTGATCGCCCCGGCCACCGCCGACCTGATCGCGCGCCTGGCCCAGGGCATCGCCGATGACCTGCTGACCACCCTGGTACTGGCCACCGACGCCACCGTCGCCATCGCCCCGGCGATGAACCAGGCCATGTGGCGCGACCCGGCCACCCAGGCCAACACCCAGCTTTTGCAAAACCGTGGCCTCAAGGTCTTCGGCCCGGCGTCCGGCAGCCAGGCCTGCGGCGACGTCGGCATGGGCCGCATGCTCGAGGCCACCGACCTGGCGCTGTGCGCTGCCGAGTGCTTCCAGCACCTGGCCCTGACCGGCAAACATGTACTGATCACCGCTGGCCCGACCCAGGAAAACATCGACCCGGTGCGCTACATCACCAACCATAGCTCAGGAAAAATGGGCTTTGCCCTGGCTGAAGCTGCGGTTGAGGCAGGCGCACGTGTCACCCTGATCACCGGCCCGGTGCATCTGCCGACACCTGATCGGGTGACGCGAATCGACGTAGTCAGCGCCCGGGACATGCTGGCGGCCTGTGAGGCTGCCATTCCGTGCGACCTGTTCATCGCCTCGGCAGCGGTTGCAGACTACCGACCGGAAGTCGTTGCGCCGCAAAAGCTCAAGAAAGACCCTACAAGCGGTGATGGCCTGCTCCTGCAAATGGTGCGCAACCCGGACATCCTGGCCACCATCGCTACCCGTCCGGATCGTCCGTTCAGCGTCGGCTTCGCCGCCGAGACCGAACATTTGCTGGACTACGCCGCACGCAAATTGAAAGACAAAAACCTTGATCTGATCGTTGCCAATGATGTCGCCAACCCGAGCATCGGCTTCAACAGCGAGGAAAATGCCATCAGCGTGATCGACCGCGAGTTGCACGCCACCGTTTTCGCCCAGACCAGCAAGGGCAAGATTGCCCGCCAACTGATCTCTTTTATCGCCCAACGGCTGAACCAGGTTTAATGTCCATGCACGCTTTGCAAGCCAAGATCCTCGACCCCCGCATCGGTAGCGAATTTCCACTGCCGGCCTACGCTACCCCAGGCTCCGCTGGCCTGGACCTGCGCGCCATGCTCAAGCAAGACACTGTCCTCGAGCCGGGCCAGACCCTTCTGATCCCCACCGGCCTGTCGATCTACGTCGGCGACCCAGGCCTGGCAGCCCTGATCCTGCCGCGCTCCGGCCTGGGCCACAAACACGGCATCGTGCTGGGCAATCTGGTGGGCCTGATCGACTCCGACTACCAGGGCGAGTTGATGGTGTCGTGCTGGAACCGCGGCCAGACCGCGTTCAACATTGCTGTCGGCGAGCGTATTGCCCAACTGGTGCTGGTGCCGGTGGTACAGGCTCATTTCGAACTGGTGCAGGAATTCGACGAAACCCAGCGCGGCGCCGGCGGTTTCGGGCATTCCGGCAGCCACTGACTAAGCTGAACCTGGCCGGATGCGATTGTTCGGCCAGACGCCACCGCCCGGCTTTTCAGGATGAAGAATACGCACACGGCATCAGCGATTTTTCTACAATAAAATCAAATGATTACGTACAAATAAGCACGCCGCCGAAGCTCCGATGGCACTTTTACACCACGAACTCTCTGCCGAAAACGCCGTCATACCCTTCAGTTTGAGCCTGCCGGCCAGCCACACCAGGCCAGCCTTGCCCCCTTTCAGATGGAGTTCTTCCCGCGATGAGTACCGCAGCCCGTGTAGCCCCGACTTTTCCCGACAGCATCTTTCGTGCCTACGACATTCGTGGCGTGGTGCCCAAAACCCTGACCGCCGAAACCGCCTACTGGATCGGCCGCGCCATCGGCGCGCAGAGCCTGGCCCAGGGCGAGCCGAATGTTTCGGTGGGCCGTGACGGCCGCCTGTCCGGCCCGGAGTTGGTGGAGCAACTGATCCAGGGCCTGGCAGACAGCGGTTGCCATGTCAGCGACGTCGGGCTGGTGCCCACGCCTGCGTTGTACTACGCCGCCAACGTGCTGGCCGGTAAATCCGGCGTCATGCTTACCGGCAGCCACAACCCGTCGGACTACAACGGTTTCAAGATCGTGATCGCCGGCGACACCCTCGCCAACGAACAGATCCAGGCCCTGCACACGCGCCTGAAAACCAACGACCTGACCAGCGGCACCGGCAGCATTACCAAGGTCGATATCCTGCAGCGCTACTCCGACGAAATCACCCGCGACGTCAAGCTCGACCGCCGCCTGAAAGTGGTGGTGGACTGCGGCAACGGCGCGGCTGGGGTGATCGCACCGCAATTGCTCGAAGCCCTGAACTGTGAAGTGATCCCGCTGTTCTGCGAGGTCGATGGCAACTTCCCCAACCATCACCCGGACCCAGGCAAGCCTGAAAACCTGGTGGACCTGATCGCCAAGGTCAAGGAAGTGGGCGCCGACGTGGGCCTGGCCTTCGACGGCGACGGCGACCGTGTAGGGGTGGTGACCGAAACCGGCGAGATCGTGTACCCGGACCGCCTGTTGATGCTGTTTGCCCGTGACGTGGTGGCGCGCAATGCCAACGCCGAAATCATCTTCGACGTTAAGTGCACCCGCCGCCTCACGCCGCTGATCAAGGAATACGGCGGTCGCCCGCTGATGTGGAAGACCGGACATTCGTTGATCAAAAAGAAAATGAAGGAAACCGGCGCCTTGCTGGCCGGCGAAATGAGCGGTCACGTGTTCTTCAAGGAGCGCTGGTTCGGTTTCGACGACGGCATTTACAGCGCTGCGCGCCTGCTGGAGATCCTCAGCAAGGAAAAATCCACGGCGCAAGAGCTGTTTCAGACTTTCCCCAACGATATTTCTACGCCAGAGATCAATATCCATGTGACCGAGGAGAGCAAATTCAGCATCATTGACGCACTGCACGATGCGCAATGGGGTGAAGGCGCCAACCTGACCACCATTGATGGTGTGCGAGTCGATTACGCCAAAGGCTGGGGCCTGGTTCGCGCGTCCAACACCACACCGGTGCTGGTGCTGCGCTTCGAGGCGGATACCGAGGCTGAGTTGCAGCGCATCAAGGACGTCTTCCACGTCCAGTTGAAACGTGTTGCCCCTGATCTCCAATTACCGTTCTGATTTTTTACCGGAGCCCTGAATGACCCTCGAACGCGAAGCCGCTGCCAACACCGCCAAGGTCCTGTCCGAAGCGTTGCCTTACATTCGACGCTACGTCGGCAAGACGCTGGTGATCAAGTACGGCGGCAATGCCATGGAAAGCGACGAGCTGAAAACCGGCTTTGCCCGCGACATCGTGATGATGAAAGCCGTGGGGATCAACCCGGTTGTCGTCCACGGTGGTGGACCGCAAATCGGCGATCTGCTCAAGCGCTTGTCGATCGAGAGTCACTTCATCGATGGCATGCGCGTCACTGACGCGCAGACCATGGACGTGGTGGAGATGGTGCTCGGTGGCCAGGTCAACAAAGACATCGTCAACCTGATCAACCGCCACGGCGGCAGCGCCATCGGCCTGACCGGCAAGGATGCGGAACTGATCCGCGC
Organism: Pseudomonas sp. R4-34-07; assembly: GCF_003852375.1. Taxonomy (NCBI): domain Bacteria; kingdom Pseudomonadati; phylum Pseudomonadota; class Gammaproteobacteria; order Pseudomonadales; family Pseudomonadaceae; genus Pseudomonas; species Pseudomonas sp. R4-34-07. The sequence goes on from NZ_CP027760.1 coordinate 5,747,499, forward strand.
GAAAAAACTGACCGTGACCCGTCAGACGCCGGAGATGACCCAGCCGGAAATCATCGACATCGGCCAGGTGGGGGAAGTGATCGGCATCAACACCGATCTGCTCAACCTGCTGGTCAAGGGTGACTTCATCCCGGTGATCGCGCCCATCGGCGTGGGCGTCAACGGTGAGTCCTATAACATCAACGCCGACCTGGTGGCAGGCAAAGTGGCTGAGGCGCTGAAGGCTGAAAAGCTGATGCTGCTGACCAACATCGCCGGCCTGATGGACAAGCAAGGCAAGGTGTTGACCGGCCTGACTACGCAACAAGTCGACGAACTGATCGCCGATGGCACCATCTATGGCGGCATGCTGCCGAAAATCCGCTGCGCGCTGGAAGCCGTGCAAGGCGGCGTCGGCAGCTCGCTGATCCTCGACGGCCGGGTGCCAAATGCAATCCTGCTGGAAATCTTTACCGATACCGGTGTGGGTACGTTGATCAGCAATCGCAAGCGTTCTTAAAGACTAAAAAGCCCCACCCTCCTGTAGGAGCGAGCTTGCTCGCGAAGAACGTTAACGATGACGCGTTTATTCTGGATAAACGCGGCGCCTTCAAGTTTTTCGCGAGCAAGCTCGCTCCTACAGGAGGGTAGGGCATTTTATTGTGCAGCGATTATCAGACGCCAAACTGCTCGCGATACGCCCGCACCGCCGGCAAGTGCTGCTTGAGCTGCGGATCATCTTCCAGGAACTGCAACACCTGGTTCAACGACACAATGCTCACCACCGGAATGCCGAAATCACGCTCCACTTCCTGGATCGCCGACAACTCGCCGTTGCCACGCTCCTGGCGGTTCAGGGCGATCAGCACACCCGCGGCCTTGGCGCCGTCCTGGGAAGCGATGATCTGCATCACTTCGCGGATGGCAGTGCCGGCGGTAATCACGTCATCGATGATCAGCACATCGCCCGTGAGCGGCGCGCCCACCAGGCTGCCGCCTTCGCCGTGGGCCTTGGCTTCCTTGCGGTTGAAGCACCACGGCAGGTCCTGCCCGTGATGTTCCGCCAGCGCCACCGCGGTAGCCGCAGCCAGGGGAATGCCCTTGTAGGCCGGGCCAAACAGTACGTCGAAGGAAATACCGCTTTCAACAATGGCCGCCGCGTAGAAACGCCCCAGTTGAGCCAGGGCCGAACCCGAGTTGAACAGGCCTGCATTGAAGAAATACGGGCTGGTGCGCCCGGACTTGAGGGTGAACTCACCGAAGCGCAAAACCCCGCGATCGATGGCAAAACGAATGAAATCGCGTTGATACGCCTGCATGAAAAAAGCCTCAGATACCACGGATTTAGCTAATTAGGTAGACGGCGTGTATCATACACGCACGCGATTTTTGGGGCCATTTATGCGGATCATCAGTGTGAACGTTAATGGTATTCAGGCTGCAGTCGAGCGTGGTTTGCTCAGTTGGCTGCAAGCACAGAATGCCGACGTCATCTGCCTGCAGGACACCCGCGCCTCCGCCTTTGAACTGGACGACCCAGCCTTCCAACTGGATGGCTACTTCCTTTATGCCTGCGATGCCGAAGTGCCCACCCAAGGTGGCGTGGCTTTGTACTCGCGGTTGCAACCCAAGGCGGTCATCAGCGGCCTCGGCTTCGAGACAGCCGACCGCTACGGGCGCTACCTGCAAGCCGATTTCGACAAGGTCAGCATCGCGACCTTGCTGCTTCCTTCGGGGCAGAACGGCGATGAAGACTTGAACCAGAAATTCAAGCTAATGGACGATTTCGCCCGTTATCTGGATAAACAGCGACGCAAACGTCGCGAGTACATTTATTGTGGCTCGCTGTACGTGGCGCAACAGAAGCTGGATATCAAGAACTGGCGCGACAGCCAGCAATCCCCGGGTTTCCTGGCGCCGGAACGGGCCTGGATGGACGAGATTGTCGGCAACATGGGCTATGTCGACGCCCTGCGCGAAGTCAGCCGCGAAGGCGACCAGTACAGCTGGTGGCCGGATAACGAACAGGCTGAAATGCTCAACCTGGGTTGGCGTTTCGACTACCAGCTGCTGACCCCGGGTCTGCGCCGGTTCGTACGCAGTGCCCGCTTGCCGCGCCAGCCGCGCTTCTCGCAGCACGCGCCACTGATCGTGGACTACGACTGGACCTTGACCATTTGAGGTCTTTTTCCAGGCACAAAAAAAACCGACAGCGATGTCGGTTTTTTTGTGGATGGCGATTATTTGACCAGACGCCAGGTCAGAGGATAGCGATAGGCGATCCCCTTGTTGGCCTTGATACTGCCGATGATGGTCAGCACCACCGTGGCAATCGCCAGGGCAATCATCAGGAAGAAACCAATCACTGCGAAGGCCAGCACGATGCAAGCGATCCAGGCGATGGCGACGGTGATCTGGAAATTCAGGGCTTCCTTGCCCTGATCATCAATAAACGCATCCTGCTCCTTCTTCATCTGCCACAGGATCAGTGGCCCCACAACGCTGCCGAAGGGGAACACGAATCCCAGAAACGCCGCGAGATGGCACAACATTGCCCCCTGCCGCACTTCGTAGGAAGGCGCAGGCACCGGCATTTGGCTGTTGTCATTCATGGCGTTTCTCCTTGAGACCGGCTCAGTCAGCCAGTGCGGCGTTCTGCAGTTCGAAAATTTCGGTCATGCCTTTCTGCGCCAGGGCCAGCATGGCGTTCAGCTCGGCCGGCTGGAATGGCGCGCCTTCGGCGGTGCCCTGCACTTCGATGAAACCACCGGTGCTGGTCATGACCACGTTCAGGTCAGTCTCGGCGGCCGAGTCTTCCAGGTAGTCCAGGTCCAACACCGGCTCGCCCTGGTACATGCCGACCGAGACGGCGGCGATCATTTGCTTGAGCGGGTCGCCGCCTTTGAGGCCGCCACGCTTCTTGATCACTTTCAATGCGTCAACCAGGGCCACCATGGCGCCGGTGATCGAGGCGGTGCGGGTGCCGCCGTCGGCCTGGATCACGTCGCAATCGACGTACAGGGTCACGTCGCCCAGCTTGGTCATGTCCAGGGCTGCGCGCAGGGAACGGCCGATCAGGCGCTGGATTTCCAGGGTACGTCCGCCCTGCTTGCCACGGCTGGCCTCACGCTGGTTACGCTCGCCAGTGGCGCGCGGCAGCATGCCGTATTCAGCGGTCAACCAACCCTGGCCCTGGCCTTTGAGGAAGCGCGGCACGCCGTTCTCGACGCTGACGGTGCAGATGACCTTGGTATCGCCAAACTCGACCAGTACGGACCCCTCGGCGTGTTTGGTGTAGTTGCGGGTGATGCGGATCGAGCGGAGCTGATCGGCAGCGCGACCACTTGGACGTTTCATAGGGAATACCTGTACTGAGGACGAAAAACTGCCGAGCATTATAGAGCCGCCAGCCGATTCGGGGCACTTCTTAAAATCCGGTTACGAATGCGCATGTTTGGGCGCCTCCTGCGCACTGCGCTACAATCCTGCGCCTTCTTAACCACCAGCCCGTGTTTGCGGGACTGTAACGCGAGGTACCTCCATGGTGCACAGCATGACCGCCTTCGCCCGCGTCGAAAAAGCCGGCACACAAGGCACCCTGAGCTGGGAACTGCGCTCGGTCAACAGCCGCTACCTGGAGCCGCATCTGCGCCTGCCGGAGTCGTTCCGCGACCTCGAGGGCGCCGTGCGTGAAGCGCTGCGCCAGGGCATTTCCCGCGGCAAGCTGGAATGCACCCTGCGCTTTACCGAAGAAACCACCGGCAAACCCTTGCAGGTCGACCGCGACCGCGCCGCGCAACTGGTGGCTGCCGCTGAAACCATCGCCAGCCTGATCAAGCAGCCGGCCGCGCTGAACCCCCTGGAAGTGCTGGCCTGGCCCGGCGTGCTGGTGGCCGACGCCACCGACCCGCAAGCCCTCAACGCCGAGGCCCTGGCCCTGTTCAACCTGGGCCTCAAGGAACTCAAGGCCGGCCGCGAGCGTGAAGGCGCCGAGCTGGCGCGGTTGATCAGCGAGCGCTTGAGCTCAATCGAAGAAGACGTCGTCACCCTGCGTGAGCTGGTGCCGCAGATGCTCGCCACCCAGCGCCAGAAGGTCCTGGACCGCTTCGCCGACATGAAGGCCGACCTCGACCCGGTGCGCCTGGAGCAGGAAATGGTCCTGCTGGCACAAAAGAGTGACGTCGCCGAAGAGCTCGATCGCCTGAGCACCCACATCCTCGAAGTGCGCCGGGTGCTCCAGTCCGGTGGTGCCGCCGGTCGGCGCCTGGACTTCCTGATGCAGGAACTCAACCGCGAAGCCAATACACTGGGCTCCAAAGCGTTCGATCCGCGCAGCACCACGGCTGCGGTCAACCTCAAAGTGTTGATCGAGCAAATGCGCGAACAAGTACAGAATATTGAGTAAGGCACCCTCCATGACCCACAGCACCGGCACCCTTTACATCATTTCCGCCCCTTCGGGCGCGGGCAAGAGCAGCCTGGTCAAGGCCCTGACCGACGCTGACGAGCAGATCCGCATCTCGGTTTCCCACACCACGCGCGCCATGCGCCCGGGTGAAGTGAACGGCGTGCACTATCACTTCGTCGAGCGTACCGAGTTCGTCAAGATGATCGAGCACGGTGACTTCCTGGAGCGCGCCGAAGTGTTCGGCAACCTCTATGGCACCTCGCAAAGCCATCTGCAGCAGACACTGGATGAAGGCCATGACCTGATTCTGGAAATCGACTGGCAGGGCGCCGAACAAGTGCGCCAGCTGATGCCCAAGGCGCGCTCGATCTTCATCCTGCCGCCCTCGCTTGAAGCCCTGCACCAGCGCCTGACCAACCGCGGCCAGGACAGCGACGAGATCATCGAGGGCCGCATGCGCGAAGCCGTCAGCGAAATGAGCCACTACGTCGACTACGACTACCTGATCATCAACGACGATTTTGCCCACGCGCTGGATGATTTAAAGGCGATTTTCCGCGCCAACCAGCTGCAGCAAAAGCGTCAACAGCAGCGTTTCGGCAAATTACTCGCCGAACTGCTCGGCTGATTGGCCCTTCCCAAAACCGCTGCAAGGGCTTTACATTGGCACTTGCAGCGGTTTTGCGAGGGTCTGCGAAAAATCAGCGCTTCCCTAAACGCTGGTGATTTTTTAAACTGCTCAGTCCGCTCGCCCAACCGGGCAGCGCGCATCTTGCATTCGCTCCGAGGAATACCATGGCCCGCGTAACCGTTGAAGACTGCCTAGAACACGTGGATAACCGCTTTGAGCTGGTCATGCTCTCTACCAAGCGTGCCCGTCAACTGGCCACTGGCGGCAAAGAGCCCCTGGTCCAGTGGGAAAACGACAAGCCTACCGTTGTAGCCCTGCGTGAAATCGCAGAAGGCCTGATGAGCTATGAGTTCATCGCCAACGCTGAAATCGTTGAAGACGAACCGCTGTTCGCAGCGTTCGAGGACGAGTCCAACGAGGCCGTCTAAGCCTATGCCTGGTCGACGTAGCACGGCGCGGGGTCACAGCCTTCGGCAGGAGTTCACACTTTGCCGAGCATAGACGCCCTCGCCGATCGCTTATCGGCCTACCTCGGCCCCGACCAGGTCAACCTGGTCCGCCGAGCGTATTTCTACGCCGAACAAGCTCACGATGGCCAACGCCGTCGTAGTGGCGAAGCGTATGTCACCCATCCTCTTGCCGTGGCAAACATTCTTGCCGACATGCACATGGACCATCAGAGTTTGATGGCCGCGATGCTGCATGACGTGATCGAAGACACCGGCATCGCCAAGGAAGCGCTCAGCGCGCAATTTGGCGAAACCGTGGCCGAGCTGGTCGACGGGGTCAGCAAACTGACCCAGATGAACTTCGAGACCAAGGCCGAAGCCCAGGCGGAAAACTTCCAGAAGATGGCCATGGCCATGGCCCGCGATATCCGCGTGATCCTGGTCAAGCTGGCCGACCGGCTGCACAACATGCGCACGCTGGAAGTGCTCTCCGGCGAAAAACGCCGGCGAATCGCCAAGGAAACCCTGGAAATCTATGCGCCCATCGCCAACCGGCTGGGCATGCACGCCATTCGTATCGAGTTCGAAGACCTCGGTTTCAAGGCCATGCACCCGATGCGCTCTGCGCGCATCTACCAGGCGGTCAAGCGCGCCCGGGGCAACCGCAAGGAAATCGTTAACAAGATCGAAGAGTCCCTGAGCCATTGCCTGGCGATCGACGAGATCGAAGGCGAAGTCAGCGGACGGCAGAAACACATCTACGGCATCTACAAGAAGATGCGCGGCAAGCGTCGGGCCTTCAACGAGATCATGGACGTGTATGCGTTCCGGATCATCGTCGACAAGGTCGACACCTGCTACCGCGTACTGGGCGCTGTACATAATTTGTACAAACCGCTGCCGGGGCGCTTCAAGGACTACATCGCGATTCCCAAGGCCAACGGCTACCAGTCGCTGCATACCACGCTGTTCGGTATGCACGGCGTGCCGATCGAGATCCAGATCCGCACCCGCGAAATGGAAGAGATGGCCAACAACGGCATCGCTGCCCATTGGCTGTACAAATCCAGCGGCGATGAGCAGCCCAAAGGCACCCATGCCCGTGCCCGCCAGTGGGTCAAGGGCGTGCTGGAGATGCAGCAACGTGCCGGCAACTCCCTGGAGTTCATCGAAAGCGTGAAGATCGACCTGTTCCCGGACGAGGTCTACGTGTTCACGCCCAAAGGCCGGATCATGGAGCTGCCCAAAGGCTCCACGGCGGTCGACTTTGCCTACGCCGTGCATACCGATGTGGGCAACAGCTGCATCGCCTGTCGGATCAATCGTCGTCTCGCGCCGCTGTCCGAACCGCTGCAAAGCGGTTCCACGGTGGAGATCGTCAGTGCCCCAGGCGCGCGGCCGAATCCAGCCTGGCTCAACTTCGTCGTGACCGGCAAGGCGCGTACGCATATCCGCCACGCTTTGAAACTGCAGCGGCGTTCCGAATCGATCAGCCTGGGCGAACGCCTGCTGAACAAGGTGCTCAACGGTTTTGACAGCGCCTTGGACAAGGTCCCGCAGGAGCGCGTGCAAGCGATGCTTCACGAGTACCGCCAGGAAACCATCGAGGACCTGCTCGAAGACATCGGCCTGGGCAACCGCATGGCCTACGTGGTTGCACGCCGCCTGCTCGGCGAAGGCGAACAGCTGCCGAGCCCCGAAGGCCCGCTGGCGATTCGCGGCACCGAGGGCCTGGTGCTCAGCTATGCCAAATGCTGCACTCCGATCCCGGGCGACCCGATTGTCGGCCACCTGTCGGCGGGCAAAGGCATGGTGGTGCACCTGGACAACTGCCGCAATATCAGCGAAATCCGGCACAACCCGGAAAAATGCATCCAGCTTTCGTGGGCCAAGGATGTCACCGGCGAATTCAATGTCGAGCTGCGCGTGGAGCTGGAGCACCAGCGTGGCTTGATCGCGCTGCTGGCCAGCAGCGTCAACGCGGCCGACGGCAATATCGAGAAAATCAGCATGGACGAACGCGATGGGCGCATCAGCGTGGTCCAGCTGGTGGTCAGCGTGCACGACCGCGTGCACCTGGCCCGCGTGATCAAGAAACTGCGTGCCTTGACCGGGGTGATTCGCATCACCCGCATGCGTGCGTAGTTCTTCAAACAAGCCATCGCCTATTACGAGGAGTCATTCATGACCAAGACAGTAATCACCAGCGACAAAGCCCCGGCCGCCATCGGTACGTATTCCCAGGCGATCAAGGCGGGCAATACCGTCTACATGTCCGGCCAGATCCCGCTGGACCCAAAGACCATGGAACTGGTGGAAGGCTTTGAAGCACAGACCGTACAGGTCTTCGAAAACCTCAAGTCCGTGGCTGAAGCGGCTGGCGGTTCGTTCAAAGACATCGTCAAGCTGAACATCTTCCTCACCGACCTGAGCCACTTCGCCAAGGTCAACGAGATCATGGGCAAGTACTTCGAACAGCCGTACCCAGCCCGCGCCGCCATCGGCGTCGCTGCCCTGCCAAAGGGCGCGCAGGTTGAAATGGACGCGATTCTGGTCATCGAGTAAAAGCACCCGGCGCAGCCTCAACCGCTGCGCCGACTTTGTTTCAGAAGGATTTAGTCATGCGCAAAGCGCTTATTGCCTCTTCGTTGCTCGCCTTGCTGCTCGGCGGCTGTGCCAGCAACCCTGCCAATCTGGATGTGAGCGGTACCTGGATCAACCAGGCCGCCATCGATGCGGCAGCCAAGGGCGGCCCTTTGCGTGAAGCCTTGCAGACCTTTGGCCCGAACCTCGAATGGGAGGTCAACACCAAGGCCTTGCAGGCACGTTACTACAACGGTTTTGAAGTGGCGGAAGGCAAGTTGCTGGCGCAAAAGCCCGGCGCCTGGAGCGTGGACTTCTACGGCAGCTCTGCCACCGAACTCAAGCGTAGAGGCAAAAAGCTGCTGCAGGTGGCCAACGACAACGAGCCTGAGCAACTGTTCACGCGCTCCAAGGACCCGGCTCCGGAGGGCGCGCCACTGGGCGCCAACTTCGAGCGGGCGCTTTATGCGGCGTACCTGGGCGGAGACTGGAAGATCACCGACGGTGTCGGTAATGGCGCCACGGTACAGTTCCAGGCCAACGGCAAAGTCGCCGGCCTGCCTGGCGCTGATCAGTATTCGCTGTGCCTGGCCGGGGATTGCGCCTCCATGAGCGGCGGCTACGACAGCCTCTGGCTGCAGGAGAATGGCGTGGGCAACCCGTGGATCTTTGCGCGCAAAGGCAAGCAGCTGGAAATCTTCCAGGCGATCAACACTGCGCAAGCCGATGAAGTGCCTTCCTTCACGCCTGGCCAGCGCCAGTGGTTGCTTGAAAAGCAATAACCGCTGCGACACAGATCCAAATGTGGGAGGGGGCTTGCCCCCGATAGCGTTTCTTCAGTCAACCTCTCTTTGGCTGACACACCGTTGTCGGGGCATAGGTATCTACACAACTTTGGCGTAGCCCTGAACCTGTGGCGAGGGAGCTTGCTCCCGTGGCGACCTGGCGGCCTATAGCTATCTGACTGATGCCGCGCGATCCAAATGTGGGAGGGGGCTTGCCCCCGATGGCGGCCTGACAGCCGACCAGGATGTTGGATCAAGGCGAGTACATATCCGTTGCTGCGGTAACGGCGGCTTAGGGTTCCGCCCTTACGGCGGCTCACTTTTGAAAAGCGCAAAAGTAAGCAAAACGCTCTTGCCCCACCACTCGGCACCTCGCCTAGGCTCGGTGTGCCCGTAATCCGACAGTGATTTGGGGGGCCGCCGCCACGCGCCATCCATGGCGCGGGGCGGCTAAACCGGCATCCCTGCCGGTTTACCCCCCAAATCACTGTCGAATTCCGGCCAGCGTGGTTTAACGGGGCGCCTAGATCAAAAGCAAGATCAAGAGCGGCTCGCTTCGCATCGTGGTTACCGTAGGGTGCTACAAAATTGTGTAGATACCTATGGTTATCGGGGGCAAGCCCCCTCCCACATTTTGTCCGTCGTTCAACCTTTCAAAATGGCTGCATAGCCTTCGCGATAAGTCGGATACGTCGGCTTCCAGCCCAGCGCCTTGATGCGCGCATTGCTGCACTGCTTGCTGCCCGCACGCCGCACACTGGCGTCCTGGGACCACTCCGTCACGCCCAGATACTCGCGCAACCAACCCACCACCTCGGCCAATGGCGCCGGCGCATCGTCGACCCCGATATAAACCTTGTCCAGCGAACCGCCCTGCTCCACATACCGCAACAAAAACGCCAACAAGCCCGCCGCGTCATCGGCGTGAATCCGGTTGCCATATAAAGGCGGGTCGACGGCTACGCGATAACCCTGCCGAACCTGTGTCAGCAGCCACTCGCGGCCCGGGCCATAAATGCCGGTCAGCCGCACGACGCTCGCGGGGATGCCACCATTGAGTGCCACTTGCTCGGCTTCGAGCATGACTTGGCCGGAATAACCCTTCGCCTGTGTTTCAGAGGTTTCGTCGACCCACTCGCCATTCTGCTGCCCATATACGCTGCTGCTGGACACAAACAGCAAATGCCTGGGCGCCTGGCCGTAATCGCCCAGCCACTCCAGCACATGCTGCAACCCTTGCACGTAGGCAGCGCGGTAACCGGCCTCATCGTGGTCGGTGGCCGCAGCGCAGTACACCAGGTAATCCACTCCGCCGATCGGCCAAGTGTCGGGACAGGCTTTATCGAACAGATCACCGGCGATGCCGATCACGCCGGCGGGAAGGCGCGAAATATCGCGGCGCAGGCCATGCACCTCCCAGCCTGCGGCCAGCAATTGGCTAGCCAGCCGACTACCCACATCGCCGCAACCGGCAATCACAACAGAAGGCGCAGACATCATAAAACTCCATTCTCAAAGGCGCAGATTAGCCGCGCGAGAGGATCAACGGCCAGTAAAAAGCGAAATAAAGTAACAGTGCCACTTTAGTTAACAAGAATTACTTGCAATAATAACCACCCATTTGTCCTCGACCCACAGGGGTCTGGCAGGACGATCACCCATTATTTTCTCTCAGGTCCGGCCAGCATGACACGTCATACAAACCCCGCTTCGCCAACCAAGCCTCACAGCCCATCCCGCGCCTGGCGTGCGATTGCTGCGATGCTGTTCAGCGTACTGCTGGCGCCGACCGCCGCCTTCGCTGATGCCACCGCACCGGCCACACCGGCCGCTGCCGAGCAGAATACCGCCACCCCGGCTGCCCCTGCCGCCGCGCCAACCGACCCGGCCCAGGCTGCAGCTCCTGCCGACGGCACTGGGGTAGTGCTGGAAGAAGACAACACCCTGGGCATGGCCCATGACCTGTCCCCGTGGGGCATGTACCAGAACGCCGACGTGGTGGTGAAAGCCGTGATGATCGGCCTGGCTATCGCCTCCATCATTACCTGGACCATCTGGATCGCCAAAGGCTTCGAGCTGCTGGGCGCCAAGCGTCGTCTGCGCACTGAAATCGTCCACTTGAAAAAGGCCGCCACCCTCAAGGAAGCCAGCGAGACGGCAACCAAGAAGGGCACACTGGCCAACACACTGGTGCACGATGCGTTGGAAGAAATGCGCCTGTCGGCCAACACCCGCGAAAAAGAAGGCATCAAGGAACGTGTAGCTTTCCGCCTGGAGCGCCTGGTTGCGGCCTGTGGTCGTAACATGAGCAGCGGCACCGGCGTGCTGGCGACCATCGGTTCCACCGCCCCCTTCGTCGGCCTGTTCGGTACCGTGTGGGGCATCATGAACAGCTTCATCGGCATCGCCAAAACCCAGACCACCAACCTCGCCGTGGTTGCTCCCGGCATCGCCGAAGCCCTGCTGGCTACGGCCCTGGGCCTGGTTGCCGCGATCCCAGCGGTGGTGATCTACAACGTCTTCGCCCGTTCGATCGCCGGCTACAAGGCCCAGGTATCGGACGCGTCGGCAGAAGTCCTGCTGTTGGTCAGCCGCGACCTCGATCACCTGCCTACCGAGCGCAGCTCGCAACCGCACATGGTGAAAGTGGGGTAATCGGCCATGGGCCTGCATTTGAATCAAGGCGACGACGAGCTCGTCGAGAACCACGAAATCAACGTCACGCCGTTTATCGACGTGATGCTGGTGCTGCTGATCATCTTCATGGTGGCAGCACCGTTGGCTACCGTGGACATCAAGGTTGACCTTCCCGCGTCCAGCGCCAAGCCGGCGCCACGCCCGGAGAAGCCGATTTTTCTCAGCGTGAAGGCCGACCAGCGCCTGTTCCTGGGCGAAGAAGAAGTCAAGGCTGAAACCCTGGGGCCGGTGCTCGATGCCAAGACCCAAGGCAAGAAAGACACGACCATCTTCTTCCAGGCCGACAAGGGCGTGGATTACGGCGACCTGATGAGCGTGATGGACGCCTTGCGGGCAGCCGGCTACCTCAAGGTAGGCCTGGTCGGACTTGAGACGGCAGCCAAGAAATGATCACGACGCGCCACAAACTGACGCGTTATGGCACCAGCCTCGCAGTCGTGCTGGGCGTGCATGCCGTCGCGATCATCATCGCGCTTAAATGGTCCGCGCCGCAGGCGATCCCGTTGCCTCCGGCCGCGATGGTCATCGACCTGGCGCCCCTGCCGGCGCCACCGCCGCCGCCTGCACCGCCCAAGGTCGTTGCGCCACCGCCACCACCGGTCGAAGAGCTGCCGCTGCCGAAGTTGGCAGAGGCGCCCAAGCCGACGATCCAGGTGCCTAAGCCGGTCAAGCCCAAACCCAAGCCACAACCGCCCAAGCCGGTGGAGAAAAAGCCCGAGCCGCCCAAGGAGAAACCTTCCGAGGAGCCACCGAGCGACACGCCGCCGAGCAACGCGCCTGCGCAGAAATCCGCCCAGCCCGCTCCCGGCCCGTCGGCGCAACAGCTTGCCGCCCAGGCCTCCTGGCAAAGCACCCTGCTGGCGCACCTGCAGAAGTACAAGAAGTACCCGCCGGGCGCCCAGCAACGTGGCAAGGAAGGCATGAACCGCTTGCGCTTCGTGGTCGACGGCGAAGGCAATGTGCTGTCCTACGAGTTGGAGGGCCGCTCCGGCAACGCCGACCTGGACCGCGCCACGCTGGAGATGATCCGCAAGGCTCAACCCCTGCCCAAACCACCGGCCGACCTGTTGAAAAACGGCAGTGTGGAGCTCGTCGCACCGTTCGTTTACAACATCGATAAACGTCGCCGCTAGCAGGGCAATGTGGAAGGGGGCTGGCTCCCTTCCACATTCAGCGGCAGCGAATCAGCAAAATTACCGACAGTCCTCGCTCAATCCCCAGCAAAGTTCTGATAACGTGCGTCTATCGATTGCAGCCGGTATGCTTGGCCCGCAACCTCATGGACGCCCGCTATGACTCTTACAGAATTACGCTACATCGTGACCCTCGCCCAAGAACAGCACTTCGGCCACGCGGCCGAGCGTTGCCACGTCAGCCAGCCGACGCTGTCGGTGGGCGTGAAAAAGCTTGAAGACGAACTCGGTGTGCTGATTTTCGAGCGCAGCAAGAGCGCCGTGCGCCTCACCCCGGTGGGCGAAGGCATCGTTGCCCAGGCCCAGAAGGTGCTGGAACAAGCGCAAAGCATTCGCGAGCTGGCCCAAGCCGGCAAGAACCAGCTGACCGCACCGCTCAAGGTCGGCGCCATCTACACCGTCGGCCCGTACCTGTTCCCCCATCTGATCCCGCAACTGCACCGCGTCGCGCCGCAGATGCCGCTGTATATCGAAGAAAACTTCACCCACGTGCTGCGCGACAAACTGCGCAACGGCGAGTTGGACGCGATCATCATCGCCTTGCCGTTCAACGAGGCGGACGTGCTGACCCTGCCGCTCTACGATGAGCCGTTCTACGTACTGATGCCCGCCTCGCACCCATGGACGCAGAAGGAAACCATCGACGCCGGCCTGCTCAATGACAAGAGCCTGCTGCTGCTCGGCGAAGGCCACTGTTTCCGCGACCAGGTGCTGGAAGCCTGCCCGACCCTGACCAAAGGCACCGACGGCGCCAAGCACACCACGGTGGAATCCAGCTCCCTGGAGACCATTCGCCACATGGTCGCGTCCGGCCTGGGTATTTCGATCCTGCCGTTGTCGGCGGTAGACAGCCATCACTACGCCCCCGGCGTAATCGAAGTGCGCCCACTTACGCCGCCGGTGCCCTTCCGTACCGTGGCAATCGCCTGGCGCGCCAGCTTTCCACGGCCAAAAGCCATCGAGATCCTCGCCGACTCGATCCGCCTGTGCTCGGTGGCCAAACCGTCTGCTGCGAGCTGAGTAACGGTATGACTGAGCTGTCGCAGGTGCCGGTGACGGCACTCAAGGGTGTCGGTGAGGCCATGGCCGAGAAACTCGCCAAGGTCGGCCTGGAAAACCTTCAGGACGTGCTGTTCCACCTGCCGCTGCGCTATCAGGATCGCACCCGCGTCGTGCCCATCGGCCACTTGCGTCCCGGCCAGGACGCGGTGATCGAAGGCACCGTCAGCGGCGCCGACGTGGTGATGGGCAAGCGCCGCAGCCTGGTGGTGCGCCTGCAGGACGGCACCGGTGGCCTGAGCCTGCGCTTCTACCATTTCAGCAATGCGCAGAAAGAAGGCCTCAAGCGCGGCACCCGCGTGCGCTGCTACGGCGAAGCGCGTCCGGGGGCCTCGGGCCTGGAGATCTACCACCCGGAGTACCGCGCCATTACCGGCGATGAACCGCCGCCGGTGGACACCACCCTCACGCCGATCTACCCGCTGACCGAAGGCCTCACCCAGCAACGCCTGCGCCAGTTGTGCATGCAGACCCTGACGATGCTCGGGCCGCAAAGCCTGCCCGACTGGTTGCCGCTGGAGCTGGCCCGCGATTATCAGCTGGCGCCTCTGGCGGATGCGATTCGCTACCTGCATCACCCACCGGCCGACGCCGATGTGGACGAACTCGCCCTCGGCCATCACTGGGCGCAGCATCGCCTGGCCTTCGAAGAACTGCTGACCCATCAACTGTCCCAGCAGCGCCTGCGCGAAAGCATGCGCTCGCTGCGCGCACCGGCGATGCCCAAAGCCACGCGCCTGCCCGCGCAATACCTGGCCAACCTGGGCTTCGCACCGACCGGCGCGCAGCAACGCGTCGGCAACGAAATCGCCTACGACCTCAGCCAGCAGGAACCGATGCTGCGCCTGATCCAGGGCGATGTGGGCGCGGGCAAGACCGTGGTCGCCGCCCTCGCCGCCTTGCAGGCCCTGGAAGCCGGTTACCAGGTCGCGTTGATGGCGCCCACGGAAATTCTCGCTGAGCAACACTTCATCACCTTCAAACGCTGGCTCGAGCCGCTGGGCCTGGAAGTCGCGTGGCTGGCCGGCAAGCTCAAGGGCAAGACGCGCGCAGCGGCGCTGGAGCAGATTGCCGGCGGCGCACCGATGGTGGTGGGCACCCATGCGCTGTTCCAGGACGAAGTGCAGTTCAAGAACCTGGCCCTGGTGATCATCGACGAACAGCACCGATTCGGCGTGCAACAGCGCCTGGCCCTGCGCCAGAAAGGCGTGGGTGGGCGCATGAACCCGCACCAGTTGATCATGACCGCCACGCCCATCCCGCGCACCCTGGCCATGAGTGCCTACGCCGACCTCGACACCTCGATCCTCGACGAACTGCCGCCCGGCCGTACGCCGGTCAACACCGTGCTGGTCACCGACACGCGCCGCGTCGAAGTGATCGAACGCGTGCGCGGCGCCTGCGCCGAAGGCCGCCAGGCTTACTGGGTGTGTACGCTGATCGAAGAGTCCGAGGAGCTGACCTGCCAGGCCGCCGAAACCACCTATGAAGACCTCACCAGTGCCCTGGGCGAGCTCAAGGTCGGGCTGATCCACGGCCGTATGAAACCTGCCGAAAAAGCCGCAGTGATGGCTGAGTTCAAGGCCGGTAACCTGCAACTGCTCGTGGCCACTACTGTGATCGAGGTCGGCGTGGACGTGCCCAACGCCAGCCTGATGATCATTGAAAACCCCGAACGCCTGGGCCTGGCCCAACTGCACCAGTTGCGCGGCCGCGTCGGCCGAGGCAGCGCCGCCAGCCATTGCGTGCTGCTGTATCACCCGCCGCTGTCGCAGATCGGCCGCCAGCGGCTGGGCATCATGCGCGAAACCAACGACGGCTTTGTCATCGCCGAAAAAGACCTCGAGCTGCGCGGCCCGGGAGAAATGCTCGGTACCCGCCAAACCGGTCTGCTGCAATTCAAGGTCGCCGACCTGATGCGCGACGCCGACCTGTTGCCCGCAGTGCGCGATGCGGCGCAAGCGCTGCTGGAACGCTGGCCTGAGCATGTCAGCCCGCTGCTCAACCGCTGGCTGCGGCACGGGCAGCAATACGGCCAAGTGTGACAGCCGACTCACTTATCCGACCTACACCTCTACCAAGCTGGTTATACTCCAATGAATGAAAAAAATTGGATCAGGCCATGTCAGAAGTTGCCCTCGCTACCGCCCCACTGACCGCCCCGCCGGTCATTCGGGCGTTGCTCGCAAAGCTCGCCATCCCCTACACGGAAGTCGCCGAACAGACGGGCCTGAACCCTGCGCGAAAGGTCCAGGCGGTACTGCTCGAAGATGCCGTCGGCGCGCTCATGGTGCTGTTCCCCCAGAGCCAGTTGCTCGACCTCAACCGCCTTACCGAGCTCACCGGTCGCCGCCTCACCGCCGTGGCGCCGGAGCGCGTCGAGCGCATGCTGGGCAAGCATGAGCTGAACCTGCTGCCGGGCCTGCCGCCACTCACCAGTTCGCCGTGCCTGTATGAAGGCAGCCTGCTCAACGAGCCGAGTCTATTGGTGCATTCGGGTGAAGCCGGGTTGCTGCTGGAAATCGCCAGCGAGCACTTCAAGACCATGCTGACCAAGGCCAGTGCGGCTCAGTTCGGCGAGCCCCTGAGCAACATTCGCCCCAACCTCGACCGCCCCAATGATGACCGTGAGGAAATCACCCAGGCGATGCAGGCATTCACTGCCCGCCGTATTCAGCAACGCCTGGAAGCGACCATCGAGATTCCGCCACTGGCCGACACCGCGCAGAAGATCATCAAGCTGCGCGTCGACCCCAACGCCACCATCGACGACATCACCGGCGTGGTGGAAACCGACCCGGCCCTGGCCGCACAGGTGGTGAGCTGGGCGGCGTCGCCCTACTACGCTTCGCCGGGCAAGATCCGCTCGGTGGAAGACGCCATCGTGCGCGTGCTGGGCTTCGATCTGGTGATCAATCTGGCGCTGGGCCTGGCCCTGGGTAAAACCCTGAGCCTGCCCAAGGACCGCCCGCATCCGTCCACGCCGTACTGGCACCAGTCGATCTACACCGCCGCCGTGATCGAAGGCCTGACCCGCGCCATGCCCCGCGCCCAGCGCCCGGAAGCCGGCCTGACCTACTTGGCAGGGTTGCTGCACAACTTCGGTTACCTGCTGCTGGCGCATGTGTTCCCGCCGCACTTTTCGCTGATCTGCCGCCACCTGGAGGTCAACCCGCACCTGTGCCACAGCTACGTGGAACAACACCTGCTGGGCATCAGCCGCGAGCAGATCGGCGCCTGGCTGATGCGTTACTGGGACATGCCGGACGAACTGTCCACCGCCCTGCGCTTCCAGCATGACCCGAGCTATGACGGGCAGTACGCCGAATACCCGAACCTGGTGTGCCTGGCCGTGCGCCTGTTGCGCAGCCGAGGAATCGGTTCCGGGCCGGATGAAACCATCCCGGATGCACTGCTTGAGCGTCTGGGCTTGAGCCGGGAAAAGGCTGAAGACGTAGTCGGCAAGGTGCTGGATGCCGAAGTGTTGTTGCGCGAACTAGCCTCGCAGTTCAGCCAGCACTGAATCTGTCGACAGTCACACCGCTATCGGGGGCAAGCCCCCTCCCACACTTAACCGAGTTCCAGCTGTGGAATGCGGTCGAATGTGGGAGGGGGCTTGCCCCCGATGAATCCACCTCGGTTTAACTGAACGCTTACTTCTTTTTCTTCGGCTTGGCTGGCGCAAAGCCAAACAACTGTCCGTTCGGCTAGAAACAGAAACGTCTTACAAGGCGTTGAGGTTGCCGCTAGGACACTCAATCTCTAGTCTCAGTGCACCGTTGCACAATCAGCGGTCGGGCGTCGCGGCCCGTATTTCTTCAGACGCAAAAGCGTCATCGTGTCCTTTCAGTTAGCGCTTTTTTGTCGTCTACTGTGCGGCGCTATGGCGGCTGTGCGCGGGATACCTTCGGGTATGCCGATGTTCTGGAGAGTCGGTCCGCGAACCTGCGTACAGCTGCCACCCCCATCGCGTCGCGGCGATCAATGGCAGCTCCTTTAATATCTCCGGAGTTTCACCATGATCAAACCCACCCCAAATCCCCCAATCGATCCAGCACCCAGCGTGCTATTCACCGTGAAAGACGGCATCCCCACGCAAGACCTACTGGTCAACCTCAGCGAAACACTGGCCTCGGCCAATGCGCTGAGTTGCGACCTGGCCTTTGACCTTGAAGGACCGAAACGAGAGGAACTGCTGGGCGTTACGCAGTTAATCGAACTGGCACAGTTGCTGGCTGATCGAGTACTCACTGTCTCGGGGCAAGTAAACCCATGAGATGTCGGGCAGTACGCCGAACACCCGAACCTGGTGTGCCTGGCCGTGCGCCTGTTGCGCAGCCGGGGGATCGGTTCCGGGCCGGATGAAACCATCCCGGATGCACTGCTCGAGCGCCTGGGCTTGAGCCGGGAAAAGGCTGAAGACGTGGTTGGCAAGGTGCTGGATGCCGAGGTGTTGTTGCGGGAATTGGCGTCGCAGTTCAGCCAGCACTGAACCTGATCATTCCCACGCTCCGCGTGGGAATGCATCCCATGACGCTCCGCGTCACCACTTAAGAGCGGACGCGGAGCGTCCAAAGCGGCATTCCCACGCAGAGCGTGGGAACGATCACGCCTACTTCTTTTTCTTCGGCTTCAAATACTTGGTCAACCCCTGAAACCAGATCACCAGCGCCGGGTTGCCCTTGATCTGGATCGACTTGTCCTGAATCCCCGTCATGAACGCCAGTTGCTTGTTCTTCGCCTGCATCGTGGCGAAGCCGTAGGCGGCGTCTTTGAAGGCAATCGCAAAGGCAGGCTCAGGGTGTACACCCGAGCGGCTGGTGATGCGCTGGTCTTTGACGATGAAGTGACGGGCAACCTTGCCGTCGAGGGTCTGCAACTGGAAGGCCAGGTCTTTGTCACCTAGCTGCTGCTGGAAGGCGGGGTTGGTGCGGCTGGCTTTGCCCATCATCAGGCCCAGCACCCACAGGAGAAGACGAAATTTCATGCACACGGCCTCGGTGTAATTATTGAGTGGCCGCAGCAGTGTAACGATTTGCTAACAGAACGCCACCGATCTCGCGCTTTAGCGGGAGATCGGTTGACGTTTAACGCTTATAGCAACAGGTTACTTAAACGTTAGGGCAAGGCACCGGCGCCCAATCGGCCAGGTTTGGATCGCGGCAGCTGCCTTCGAGCTGAGTCTTGCCGGCGGTGGCGACCTGCTTGCTTTCAGCCTGCTTGGCCTGAACGGTCTGGATGCTCTTCTCGGTGGTCACCGCTTCTTTCGGCACGGTCGGGAGCACGGGTTTCTTGGCCGGCTTCACGGCTTTCTTGCCTTTGGCCGGAGTGACCACAGGCGTGGTGTCGGCGGTGGCCACGGTCACCACGTCGCTACGCTGCACGCCAACCTGCTGCAGGTCTTTCTCATAGGCCTGGGTGTAGTTGCTGAGGTCTTCGCTGGCTTTGCCGTTGACTGCAACGATCAGGTCATTGGATTCCTTCAGGCCCGCAACGATTTCCGCCAGGCGCTTGCGGCCTTCGGTGTCGTTGACGGTCTTGGCCTTGCGGTCTGCGACCAGCTTGGTGAATGCGCTCTGGTAGCACTGTTGCGAGGCCTTGGCATAGGCGGTGCTGCGGTCGATGTCCGAGGCGCTTTTGTTGAAGTCGGTGGAGTAGGAAGCGATGCGCTGGTTGTCATCGCTGATCTGCTTCTGACGCTCGGTGTAGTAGCCCGCCGCGCCACCCGCCAGGGCGCCGCCCGCTGCGCCGATAGCGGCGTTACGGCCGCGCTTTTCCTTGTCGCCGGTCAGGGCGCCCAGCAAGGCACCGCCGGCCGCGCCGATGGCTGCGCCGGTCACCACCGACTTGGTCATGTTCGAATCGGTAGCACGCAGGTGCTGCACCGGCTCGTAGCAGTTGGGGTAGTACTCAACCTTGGTGCTCGACGCGACCTTGGACGCAGGCGACGTTGCGCAACCGGTCAACACGGTGCTGAAACCGGCCGCAATCAGCAGCAGGTGACGCTTGGAAACCGACTTACGGGAAAAAAGCATAGGTGTGATCTCTATTAAGTTTGACTTGCCCAGCACGGCCCACCGCCGCCTGAGTCCCTTCCAAGCTCGCTAGACAGCCAACGATCAAGACCGCTGACCGCTCGCTGCGAGCAATTCCTTCAAGATCGTCGCCGGGTCGGCCCGCTGTTGCTTGCGGTAGTTGCCGACATGGCGAACGAACAGTGTCGCGCGCGTCACCAGGCTCTTGCCGAGCACCGGCTTGCGATCCAACTCTTCCTTGATTCGTTGAAACTGGGCCTGGATCACCGCATCGGTGTAGCGCGTGCCGGTGGCCAGGTTGTCGATGTAGATCGCCACGGCGCCGTCCAGCGCGCTGCGCCCATTGGCGATGGCCATGTCGAACAGCTGCGCGCTGGCCTGGTCTTTGTTATCCACGGCCTGCTGGCGACTCTTCTGCAGGTTGGCCAGGCGGATGTTGTAGTTGCTGATGGTCTCGGCCACCAACGCGGCGGACTGAATCAGGTTGCCTGCCGCTTCCTCGCGCTGCTGGGCGATCAGCGAAACGTTGCGCTTGAGCTCTTCGTTGACCAGCCCCAGTTCGGCTTGCAGCTTGGGGTCGACGCTGGCGGCGATGATGCTGTCCAGGCGCTTGGTCGGGTCCTGGGCGTCGTCGATGGCGTCGGTCAGCGACGCCAGGCGGCCTTCTTTCTGCCACTGCGCAAACAGCTCCTTGTAGCGCGAGCGCGGCGCCGACAGCGCGCCAATCGCCACGCGAAACCCGGTGGTCTCGTTGCTTTGCTCGGTGCCATCGGCGGCAAACAGCGGGTACTCGCGGCGCATGCCGGTGAACAAGGTGCCTTCGCCTTCCAGGTAATTGCCGCCCTTGACCACGAAGCCGCCATAGGTGCCCTGGCGGCGCCCGGCGTGCACCAGTTGGAAGGATTCCTGGACCATTTCCGCAGCGTTGCCGATCACATCGAACATCCCGATCGGGTTGGGCAGCTTGGTGCCGATAGGCATCAGCCGTGCCGCCTGGCCGGTGCCGCCGGCGACCTGGTTGAACACCGCGTAATCGCTCAGTGGCCCGTCGTTCTCACTGCCCTCGACGCGGCGCGGAAACAGGCGGCCTTCCAAGTCCTGGCGACTCACTGCCTGGCCACCGCGCGCGGCGAATTCCCATTCCACTTCGGTGGGCAAGCGCACAAAGCCCAGGCCGCCGTCTTCGGCCGAGGCCCCGCGCCCACTCACCGGCAGCAACTCGCGGTGGTATTTCATCAGCCAGGCGCTGTACACCGCCGAGAAGCGCTCGGCTTCAAAGCGCGACAGTTTCACTTTGGGCAAGCGCCCGGCCATACCCTCAGGCGCATCACAGGCCGGCGCCGGCTCGCCGCTGGCCAGCGACTGCGCCTGGGACATCACCTGGGCGTACTGGCGGGCGGTCACTTCGTACTTGCCGATGAAGTACAGCATGGGCTTGAGCGGGGTCTTGGCGTCGGTCTTCGGCATCAGCGGCGCGATGACGGTGTTCCAGTCCTTGGGCAGGTCCTTGAGGGTGAACTGGCCGTTGATGAAGTCGCGCCGGTAACCGGAGATAAACGATTGCTGGTAGCCCGCCTCGCCTTCGGCAAAGGGATAGCCGAGGCTCACCTCACGGTCGTCCAGGGTGCCCTGGGCCAGCACATAGGCGTAGCGGAACACCATATTGCCTTCGCATGGCAGCGGCAGGCTCACGTCGTCCGGCAACGGCTTGGGGTTGTCGAGCTTGTCGCTTGCCTCATCGGCCCAGGCCAGCGAGGCCAGGCTCAGCGCCACACAGGCGCCCAGTAACTTAAACATCTCTGATTCCTTCAGAAGCCTGGATACGCGCCACTCGCCAACCGGCACATGCCGCCGCCACGGCGCTGACGCCGAGCACAGCCGCCAGGGCCAAGCCGTAGTGACGCGCCAACAGATGGCTGGCGTATTCGCCCGGGACCTGCACGAATAATCGATTCAAACCCGCCTCGGCCAGGCTATACAGCCCGGCACTGAGTACGACGGCAAAACTTGCGCTGTACAGCGCCTGCATCACGACGAACAGCAACAGCGCAGCGGTGGAAAAGCCCAGCAGGCGCAACACCGACAACTCCCGGCGCTTGCGCGCCACCGCCGCCAACGCCCCGGCGAAGGTCGCCGCAAACGCACCGGCCAACGCCAACCCGCAGATGATCCAGAATACGAGCGACAGGTTGCGACTCAACGACTGCACCTGGGCGATGGTTTGCGCCTGGGTCGACACCAGCACGTTCTGCCCGGCGAAATACAGCCGCAGCCGTTCCACATCGCTGAGCGTGCGCGCATACAAACGAAACGCCGGGTACACCCGCTGCTCGCCCACACCCGCCGCCTCACCTTCCCATTGCAACGCCGGCACAGCGCGGCCATCGCGATAATCTTCCACCGCCTCCAGCAACGCCAGGTCAGCAAACAACCCGTCACGGGCAAAGGCTTCCAACGGCAATACCGCCAGCACCTGCACCCGCGTGCGCTGCGCCTCGACGCGCCCTGCCAGTTGCCGCGCAAAGCGGGGCTCCAGCCAGTCGCCAGGCCGCGCCGCGAGCTTTTCGGCGGCGGTATGGCTGAGCACGATCTGGTCCAGGCCCTTCGGCATCGGCAAGCCAGCCAACAACGGGTCGCCCGCAGCGGTCGGCAGCATCTCCACTACCACGGTGCCCACCTGCGCGGTCGCCGCAATCTGCCGCGTACGCGGGATGGCAAACGCCACATCACTACGCTGGGCAAGCTGCTCGACGAGGGCGCTGCTGAATCGACCGCCGCCCAACGGAATAATTTCACGGGTGGCGGGGTCGGTCTCCAAGCGTTGGGTCAAACTGCTAACCAGTCCAAACTTCAGGCCAAATAACACCAACAATGGCGCGATGACCGCCACCAGCGCCAGCACCGAACAGGCCGACAGCCACGCATCGTTGCGGTAGTCCTGCCAGGCGAGCGACGAGACCAGGCCGATGCGCATCAGCACGCCTCCCCAAGCGTCGCCGTGACGCCACCGTCCGCATCGCGACGGCAACCGATGCGGCGCACTTGCAAGCCACTGGCGCGGGCCAAGGGTTCATCATGGGTGGCGATCACGCAGGCGGCGCGGTGTTCACGGGCCTGGGCCAG
This sequence comes from Pseudomonas sp. R4-34-07, assembly GCF_003852375.1. Taxonomy (NCBI): domain Bacteria; kingdom Pseudomonadati; phylum Pseudomonadota; class Gammaproteobacteria; order Pseudomonadales; family Pseudomonadaceae; genus Pseudomonas; species Pseudomonas sp. R4-34-07. The sequence goes on from NZ_CP027760.1 coordinate 5,770,441, forward strand.
CAGCGCCTGCATCACGCGCTCGGCATTGAGCGGGTCGAGGGATGCGGTCGGCTCATCGGCCAGCACCAATTGCGGCGCATGGGCCAAGGCGCGGGCACAGCTCACGCGCTGGCGCTGGCCCACCGACAACGCGGCCGGACGCTTGTCCAACTGGTCACTGATTTCCAGCTGCTCGGCCAGGCGCGCCACGCTGCCGTCGTCCTTTAACCCCAGCAACTGGCGGGACAAGGCGATATTGCCGCGCACATCGAGGAACCCCAGCAGCCCGCCGGTCTGCAGCACATAGCCCAAATGCCGGCTGCGCAACTGGGCCAAGGCGGTTTGGCTGTCTGCGCGCCAAAGCCCGCCGATGTCGAACTGGTTGAACTCAAACTGGCCGATCCGATCCGGCGCCAACACCAGCGCCAACATATCCAGCAAGGTGCTCTTGCCGCAGCCGCTGGGCCCGACAATCGCCAGTTGTTCACCTGCGCGCAGTTGCAGCGCCGGAATCACCAGGCTATAGCGCTGGCTGCCGACGCCCCGGCTCTTGTGCACCGCGTTCAGGCTCAGCATCACGGCAACGTCGACAACGGCACGCGGTACAACGCATCGCCCGGTTCGGCATCGCCGAAACGCACCCAATTGGCCAGGTCATTGTGGAAGGTCTCGTAGAGGCGGATTTTCGAATCCAGCTCGTCGATAAAGTCTTCCTGCTCGGCCACGCTCAACGACAACCACAGGTCCTGGGTCATGTTCAACGACTTGCTGCGATACGGCAGGCCTTCCAGGTATTCGCCCAGCAGGCCGCCGTCGGCCAGGTTGCCGCCCTTGCGCAGGGCTTGCGGGTCGCGGCTCATATAGGCCGACGCGCTGGCGATTTCCTGGAAGAAGTCCTTGGGTGAGCTTTGGGTTTTGCGCGCCGCATCGACGATCAGTTTCAGCGACTGCTGCAGGTCGTTCAATTGCAGCTTGGTCAGCATCACGCACACCTGGAACGCCGGCAGCGCCGGGTTGGTCAGGTCGCGGTCGGCAGTCCAGGCGCTGACCAGCTGGGGCGCCTGGCTCGCGGTTTTGCGACCAAGGAAATCCATGTGCATCGCATAACCGACCGCGGCGGATTTATCCGCCAGGCTCGGCGTGGCACTGAGCAGCGGCACCGGCTGCGGCGTGTTGCTGCGCACCTGATGCACGAGGTTGGCGAACACCGTGCCAATCTCGTCGACGCGCTCACCGAGCTTGTGCACGTCACCACCGGGCACCGGCGTGTACAGGTCGCCGATTCGTGGGTTGGCGTCGGCGGTCAGGATGCGGTACTGGCTTTCGGCGCCGGCATGGGTTTTCTTGCCGGCGTCGGTGCGCAGATGCAGCGCGTAGATCTTGATCTGCTTGCCCAGCGCCGCCTGGCGCACTTCGGCTTCGTTCATCTGGGTGGCGGCGAACGGGTCGTTCTTGCGCAACGCACCGGCATCGGAGACCAGCAGGATGATGCGCCCGCCGTAGCCGGACCAATCCATGCCGTCCACAGCCTGCATCACCCCGGCAAACGCGTCTTCGTTGAACGAATGGCTGGACACCGTCGAGGCCTTGACCTGCCGCGCCATGTCGAGAAAGCGTTGCGGATCGCGGCCCTGGTCGAGGGTGATCAGGGTCTTGGCCACGTATTCCAGGCCGGGGGTTTTCTTGATGCTGTTGCGAAAGCCCACCAGCCCGAAGCTGACGCTGTCCAGCTCGCCGCGCTCGGCAATACGGGTTTGCAGCTCGTGTACTACGTCGCGCACTTGATCGATATACGGCTGCATCGACACGGTGGTATCGACCACCAGCACCACCGCCGTGCGGAAGGCGTCGGCATTGGCACTGGTCACAGGCGTCGCCGGCTTGGCGATCGCGCTGCTGCCAGGATCGATAGAGGCCACATTGAGCAACTGCACAGGCTGGCCGTTTTCGTCGAAGCTCTCTTTAGCATCGAAGATCGGCAACAAGTAGAACTGGTTCTGCGGTACCGCGCTGGCAGTGGGTTCCAGGGCCAGCACTTGTTGATTGTCTTCGCGGTTGTTCTGCGCCTTGGCCAACACCGTTTTCGCCGCAGCCGGATCGGCCAGCAGTTTCTCCACCTCAGCGGACTGGCGCAGGAACATCACCGGGGCACGGCCTGAGCGCTCGGTGAATTTGAGCACCAGGCTTTGCTTCCAGTCACTGACTTGGGAGGCCGGCAACCAACCGTCGCTGCGTCCGTCGGTAGCGGCGCCGACACGCACCCAAGGGCTGCCGTCGATATCTTTGCGCTGGTACACATAGAGCACGGAAAACGCCGGCAGCGCCTTGCCCGGCGCGCTGCCGGCGTCCGCTGAAAGCTTGGCGCCGGGCTTGCTGAGCACGCGCTGGAACAGGGTTTTCTTGCCCGCCATCAGCAACGGACGTTGACCACCGTCCACTTCAGCGACGGCTGCGGGCGGCGTCACCTTGGGAACTACGGCAGCCGGTGGTTGGGCAGGCTCATCGCTACTGCTCAACCACCGATAGCTGGCACCACCAATGGCCAGTGCCACCGCAACCGCCACGGCGGCCAATGCCAACACCGGCCCACGGTGCTGTTCGGACTGGGCATTGTGCTGCGTTGGCGTCACGACCGGTTGGCGCACTATCGGCTGCGGCTGTGGTTTGTCGGTGGGTATGTCGACGGTGACAGGCGTCATGCCCGCCAGGTCAAAACTCAGTGGAATCGGCAGCGGCCGCACCAAGGTGGCCTCCGGCGACTCCGCCGGTAGGTTGTCCAGGGCCCGCAGTAATGCATCGGCATCCGCGAAACGCTCCGCCGGGTCCTTGGCCAACAACTTGCGCAGCACCTCCTGGTAACGGCCGTGATGCACCGGCAATTCCGGCAACGGCTCAGTCAGGTGTGCGAGGGCCGTGGAAAGCGCATCGGTTCCACGGTAAGGCAGCTCGCCGACCAGAATCTCATAGAGCACCACGCCCAGCGCATACAGGTCGGCGCGCCCGTCGATCTCCTGGCCGCGTGCCTGTTCCGGGCTCATGTAGCTGGGCGTGCCCACGGCAAAGCCGGCCTGGGTGAATTGGGTGCGGTCGTCCAGGGACTTGGCGATGCCGAAGTCCGACAACACCGCCGTGCCATCGGCGCGGAACAGAATGTTCGCCGGCTTCACGTCGCGGTGCACCAGGCCCTGGGCATGGGCATAACCCAGCGCCGAGGCGATCTGGCGGATCAGCGTCACGCCCTGCTCCGGGGTCAGCCCGGCGGCGATGCGCTCCTTGAGCGTGCCGTTGGGCAGGTATTCCATGGCCATGTAGTACAGCTCATCGACATTGCCGATGTCATGGATGGTCACCGTGTGCGGGTGCGACAAGCGCGCCAGGGTCTTGCCTTCGCGCAGGAAGCGCTCGCAGAAGCTCGGGTCGGCCGCCAGCGCTGCCGCCATCACCTTCAATGCTACCTTGCGCTCCAGCGAGCGCTGGGTCGCCAGGTACACGTTGGCCATGGCGCCTTCGCCGATCTCGCCCTCGATGTCATAGCCCGGGATGACGATGTTCATGGCGAGACCTTCACGACGATGGTGGTGATGTTGTCCGGTGCGCCGCGATTGAGCCCCAGGTGCACCAGGCTGCGCACGATTTCATCCGGCGCGTCGTGGCCGAGGACCTCACGGATTTCGTGGTCCTCGACGGTCTTGGTCAGGCCGTCGCTGCACAGCAGGAAACTGTCGCCGGGGGCGATCAGCAGATCGACCGCCGCCACGTCCAGTTGCGCTTCCACGCCCACCGCACGGGTCACGATATTGGCGCGCGGGTGCACACGGGCATCGGCTTCGCTGAGCAGGCCGCTGTCTTGCAGGTCCTGCACGTAGCTGTGGTCGCGGGAGATGCTTTCCAACTCGCCGTCGCGCAGGCGGTACAGGCGGCTGTCGCCGGCCCACAGGCACACCCCGCGCAAGCCGCGCGCCGCCAGCACCACGACGGTGCTGCCCATCATGGTCACGCCCCGGTTGGCGGTTTCTTCACGGACCGCCGCATTGATGCGGATCAGGTCGTTGCGCAAGGCCGCCGCGTATTCCTCGAGGGAGCGCCCTACCGGCACATTGCGCAGGCTGTCGACAATCAGGCTGCTGACATAATCCCCCGCCGCGTGCCCGCCCATGCCATCGGCCACCACCCACAGGCGGTTTTGCGGCAGGTCCAGGCATGCGTCTTCATTGACCTGGCGCACCATGCCTACATGGCTTTTGCTCGCCGATTGATACGTCGCCCCCATCTACACCACACCTTCTTGTCCGAGCAAAAACTGCGCAAAATCGCTGGCGGCAGGCAAGCCCTGACACCGTAATAAACCGGGGGAAATACGCTGCGAACCCCGGCCCCACCAGAGGCTGGCCCCTTCGCAGGCCTGTTCGGCGAGCGCCGCCATGCGCCCGTGAGGCACGCTGGCGGCCACCCGTTGCAAGCCGGCGAAACGGCTGTCGAGCGCACGCGGTTCGGTCGCCGGCACGCCCAGGCGGTCGAGGCCATCGTTGAACCCTTCGAACGTCGCGCCCGCGTCCAGAGTGCTGAGCAGCAGCTCTTCGGTCTGTTCGAACCAGGCATCCGGCCCGCCCACCAGGGCGGCGGGGTTGGTGTCGTGATCGAGCACCGCCACCACCGCCAGCGGAAAATAACGCCCGACCCGATCGATACTCGGCATCACCACACCCGCCGCCGCGTCCGGCCCGCACACGCCTGGCGCGAGTACGAAGCGCCACAGCGGGCTGACCAGGTAAGCGTTGAGCCAATCAGCGCCCAGGCTGTTTTGGCTGGCGAGCAAGCCTGCCGCCAGCCAGCTGTCCCATGGGCCGATAAAACTCTGGGGCAAGCCGCGGCTGACGAAATCACCGCGGCTGGCCAACTTGCCGTAGAAACCCAGCGTGGTCATAGCCGCTCCGGCAGGCTGAAGCCGCTGAGCACACGGCTCTTGAACGGGTTGAAGGCGCTATTGGCGCGCAGCTCGTAGGCAATGCTCGCGCCGTCGACCCGCAGGCGCAGGTTGAAGCGGTCCGGCGAGTTGCCGGCGGTCAGGTCCGATTGTTCCAGCAGGCGGAACCAGGCCCAGGGGCCGTCGAGGGTCACGCCGGAGCGTCCGCTGGCCGCTGGCGGCATGATCGAGATACGCACCACGCCACTGCTGCCGGGGTTCGGCCATTGCATCGCCACCGGCCGGCTCGGGCCGTGGTCGTAGCTCAGTTGCTGGCCGTCGAGATCAAGCAGGAACTGGGTGATGGTCGGGTCCATCGACACCGGCTTGAGTTCGAAGCGCACGATGGGCTGGGTGCCCCCCGATCTGAAGAACGCGTCACGGATCGTCGCCGCGCGCTGGAAGGTTTGCAGCACGCCCGGCGCGATGCCGAGCTTCTGCGCCGCGCCCGGCTGCCAGCGCCAGGTCTGGGCCGAGGTGTCGACGTAGGGCTGCAGGTACTTGCGGAAGTAGTTATCCATCACCCCGCCGACGCCGAAGAACTGGCCGAAGTCATCCAGGGTCGCGTCCCGCGCACTGCCTGGCGACATCGGGTAGCGCCCGGCCAGGGACTGGCGATACACGTTGACCACTTCGCTGACCCAGGCCGCGTTCAGCTGGTTGCGCACCCCACCCATCATGCTGTTGGTGGTGGAATTGACCACCGACTTGACCATGCCCTGCACCAGCGCAGGCTGGCGCTCGGCGTTCAGGCTGACCCGCGTGGCCGCCGCTGCCGCCTGGTTCTTCGCCTCGCCCAGCAAGGCATCGCCGCTGGCACCGACCATGGCGCTGACCTGCACATACAGCGCGTTCATGTCCGATAGCAGGCCGTCGATCGCCGCCGGCTCGCCCTCGTTTTTGCTGACGATGCTGTTGAGTTCGGCAAAGTGCGCGGTGACCGGATCATCCGCAACCGCAGGCGCATTGGCGCTCGCTTGCTCCTGGCCAAGCAGGCTGCCCAGGCGCTCCTTGAGCTTGTCGACACCGCCCTCCACCGGCACACCCTTGGCGGCCAATTGGCGCTCTTCGGCTTGCAGGTCGGTCTCCCTGGCCACCGCCACCAGCAGCTTTTTCAGCGGCGAGGTCGGCCCCGAGATCACGCGCAGCACATCGGCCGCCTGGGCCACGCTGGTGATCGGCACAAAGTCGATGTCCGCCAGCAACGCATCCCATTGGCGCTGGTAATCCTGGAAGTACAAGCGGCGCACATCGGCGGCCAGGCTCACCACGTTCTGTTGATCGGCCTGTGCCTGGCCGAGCACCCATTGTTCTTCAGCCAGGGTACCGGTCTGGTTCAGGCTGCTCAGCAAAAACCCCTGGCGATAGCCCTTGGCGGTGAAAAACCCGCTCAGCGGTTCGCCCAATGGCTTGCCGCTCTTGCGGCTGAACACCAGCGCGGCATCGCGGCCGGCCGCTTCGTTGAGGCGAAAGTCCGGGATGCCGTCGGGCAGTTTCTGGCGCTTGACCCGGTCGTAGACGCGCTGGGCTACCGGCAATTGTTGCAGTTGACGGCGCAGGTCATCGATCAGGCGTGGGTCAAGGCGCGCATTCGGTGGGTGACGGTCAAACAGGGCCTGCAAATGCCCGGTCAACGCCTGGCGCTGATCGGCCGGCAGGTCGCGTGGCAGGTTGCGGTCCCAGTCGAGGGCGATCCAGGCCTTGATGAAGTCCGGGTCGTAGTGCTCGCTGTCGGCCAGCATCAGGTAGGCCTTGAGGCCTTCGTAGAGAAAGTCCGAGTTGCCGCCGCCATGCAATTGTTCTTCGATGCGCGTGACCAGGCGCGGCGCGAACACCGCGATCAGCAACTTGCGGTAGACGCTCGCGGACTCGGCTTCGAGCATGTCGCCCTGGTACAGCCCCAGCCCTTCGGACCAGCTCGGCGAATCGCCGGCCAGGTTCTTCACCGCGTTGAGCAGCGGCAGCACGGCCAAGACTTCACGCTGCGCCGGGCTGAGGTTCTGCACGGCCTGGCCCAGGGGCGCGACCTTCTGATCGACCTGGGCGATATACGCCTGGTTGGCGCGATAACTCACCCACCACAGGCCGCTGACCACCACCACGGTGGCCACAGTGGCGGCCAGCACACCCCGGGCGATCCACTTGCGGCGGCGCTCGACTTTCGGGTTCACCCCCACCAGGCCACGCTCGGCGAAGGCCACGGCGGTGAACAGTTTTTCGATGAAGTAACTGCGCCCGGTGCCGCTCTGGCGCGCCAGGTGCTGACGGTCCAGGTTCATGCTCTGGGCCATGGCACCGATCAGGCGGTCAATCGGGCTGCCTTCCTGGGTGCCGCTGGTGAAGTACACGCCGCGCAACAGCACACGCTCTTCGAAGGCGTTGGGTTTGAACACCCCTTCGAGGAAGCTTTGCAGGCAGTCTTTCAGCGCACCGAACTGTTGCGGGAAGCCATAGATCAGGTCGCGGCGCGCCGGGTCGCGCTCTTGTTGCAGGCGTTCCACCAGGCGCTCGTTGAGGCGTTGCTCCAAGCCGGCGAATTCGCTCTGCAGATGGGCCAGCGGGCTGTCGCTGTGTTTGCCGTCGTCCAGGGCAAAGGTCATGCCCCACACCTGGGCGCGGTCTTCCTTGCTCAGGTTGTCGAAGAACTCCATGAAGCCCGGCACCAGGTCGAGCTTGGTCAGCATCAGGTAGATCGGGAAACGCACCCCCAGCTGGGTGTACAGCTCCTGGATACGCAAGCGAATCGCGGCCGCGTGGGCGGCGCGTTCGGCGTCGGTGCCGAGCAGCAGATCCGAGAGGCTGATGGCAATGAACGCGCCGTCGATGGGGCGGCGTGAACGCTGCTTTTTCAACAGGTCGAGAAAGCCCAGCCAGGCGGCCTTATCCACCGTGGAGTTGCTGTCCTGGGTGGTGTAGCGCCCGGCGGTGTCGAGCAAAACGGCCTGGTCGGTAAACCACCAGTCGCAGTTGCGCGTGCCGCCGACGCCGCGCACCGCACCGGCGCCCAACTGCGCAGCCAACGGGAAGTGCAGCCCGGAATTGACCAGCGCGGTGGTCTTGCCCGAACCCGGTGGGCCGATGATCACGTACCACGGCAGCTCATAGAGATTGCGGCGTTCGTCGCCACCCAGCTTGGCCTTCTTGAGCAGCGCCAAGGCCTCGTCCATGCGCTGGCGCAGGGTGCTGAGCTCTTCGGCGGTGGCCACGCTGTTGGGGTCGGCCGGGGTTTCTGCGGCCAGGCTGCGCATCACTTCGGCGGCCTGACGGCGCGCCTGGATGATGCGCAGCACGCGATAGGCAATCCACAGCGCAAACACCAGGATGATCAGCGCCCAGCGGCGCCCTTCCGGCACCAGCACATCGAGCAACGGCCCGACGAACCAGATGATCAAGCCCAGGGCGATCAAACCCAGCACGGGGATCACCCAGCGAATCATGAAACTGAACAACGCCTTCACTCGACGCCCTCCGCCAATACGGTGATTTCAACCCGACGATTGCGGGCACGGCCTTCGGCCGTACTGTTGGTCGCCAACGGCTCGGTGTCGCTGCGGCCTTCGGCGCTGAAGCGCTCGGCCTGGCCGGTCTTGGCCGCAAGGATTTCCAGTACCGACTTGGCCCGCGCTTCGGACAACGCCCAGTTCGACGGGAAGCGCAGCGTGGCAATCGGACGGTTGTCGCTGTGGCCGGTCACCCGCACCTGGCCCTTGACCTTGCGGACCGCGTCGGCGATACGCAGCATCAGCGGCTGGTAGTCATCGACGATGCTGGAGCTGGCGGATGCAAACAGTTCATCGCCACGAATTGTCACGACCGAGCGATCAACCTTGTCTTCCACGGCCACGCGGCCGGCCTTGATGTCTTCGGCCAGGAACCCGGCCAGACGCGGTCGTTCGATCACTTTTGGCTGCGCCACCGGACGGTCGATGGCCTGCACCGGGATCTCGCCCAGGGCATGGATATTCTTGAACACCGGTTCAGCCTGCGACGCCAGCAGCATGCGCAGGCCAAACAGCAACGCCAGCAGCAGCGCCAGGCCGATCGCCACGGCAATCCACGGCGGCATGAATTGCGCCAGGCGATCGCGGGCCACGGTCACGCCGCGCCAGTGCGGCGACAGCTCACGCTCGTGCTCGCCACGCGCAGTGCGAATCGCGGCGGCGGTGCGCTCGCGCAAGGCTTCCAACTGGCTGCGCCCGTCGGTCATCACGCGGTAGCGGCCTTCGAACCCCAGGCACATGCACAGGTACAACAGCTCCAGCAGGTACAGGCGTTCCCGTGGGCTTTGCAGGCAGTGGTCGAGTAACTGGAAGACCTTTTCGCCGCCCCAGGCTTCGTTGTGTACGGTGATCAGCAAGCTCTGTTTGCCCCAATCGCTGGTGCTGCCCCAGGGCGTGCTCAACACGGCTTCATCCAAGGCGGTGCACAGCGCGTAACGGGCCAGCAGCACTTCGTTGCGCGCCACACCGGCGGCTTCGGCGCGCTCTTCGAATTGGCGCAGATAGGCCAACAACTGCGCGCGCAGGCTGGCCGGCGCCGGGTGCGCGATGGTGTTGCGCAACCGCGTCAGCAAGGCCAGCAGCGGGCCGGCGGCGCTTTCCAGCGGGTTCAGGCCCTGGCTTTTGCCGGTGAGCATCGGCGCGGCCGGCATCGGCAAGGGCGCCGGCTCCGCACGCGCAGGTTCCGGCGCACGGCCGCCTGGGCGCGGCATGAACTGAGTGCGGTCATCATCATTGGGATGCATCGCGGTTTATCCTCGGATCGCCCAGAAGGCCAGGTTCAAGCCCGGGAACTGCCCGGCGATGTGGAAGGCGAAACCGCCGGAATTGCTCAACTGCTGCCAGTGCTCGCTGCCCCGGTCCAGCTCGTAATAGGTGCTGCCCGCGTGATACGGCAACTGGCGTGGCGCCACCGGCAACGGCAGCAGGCCAATGCCCGGCAACTGCAGGTTGACCAGGTCGCGGATGTGCTCCACCGAGCCGACCTTGCTCTGCTGGCCGAAACGCGCACGCAGGGTTTCGCCGGGCACATCGGCACGCACCACGAGGATGAAGCTGGCGTTGTCGAGCAGGGTCTTGTCGGCCAGCATCGCCACGTGGATGCCGTAGGCCTTCTCCACAATCGGGATCGGCGTGGCCTTGCTGTCGATCAGCATCGACAGCGCTTCGCGCAGGGCCGCCATCACCGGGGCGAAGCTCAGGGCCAGGTCGTCGTGCTGGTAGTGCGGGTATTCCTGGGGGCGCCGGCCGGAGGTGGAAAACGTCGAAAACTCACCGGCAAGGCTGACCAGCTCGCTGAAGAGGCGTTCCGGGTGCAGCGGGCTCAACTGGCTGAAGTGCTGGATCAGCGGCTGGGCGCGGTTGACCAGTTGCAGCAGCATGAAGTCGGCGATTTCCGAAGCGCCACCAGCACCCGAGGCCACCACACGACCGGCCAGGGCTTCGCCACGTTGGTGCAACAGGCCGAGCAACTCACTGCGAAATGCGCTCAGCGGTTTGCTCGCGGCCACGTCCAGCACTGGCGGAATGTAGCTGTCATCGAGCACCAGTGCGCGGTCGGCGCGCTTTTCCTTGATGCGCACCAGGCCAATGGCGGCGTAGTCGCTGATGCCGTCCTGGGCGGTCAGCAAACGCAACGCCCGCGAGCCCACGGCCACCGGCGCGCGGTTTTCGAAGGGCGCGTTGTCGTCGCGCACTTCACGCACCTGGCTCACGTAGCGCGCAGCTTCGAGGGCCTCGCCGGCATCCACCGTGTCACGCGCGCCGGCGCGTTTGAGCGGCAGGGCCAGGTACACCAGGCCGTCGCGCAGGTTATCGTCGATATTCAGCGGGCTCGGCGCCAGGTCGTCCTGGGGAATATTGAATGGCGTGCCGTCAGGCAACAGGCCACGCGCCGACACAATGGCCAGCTTGCCCTGGGCGAGCAGGCCCTGGTCGATCAGCAACTCGGAAAACCCCCAGGCGCCAGCGGACAGCGGACGACTGCGGGCGTCGATCAGGTTTTCCAGGTAACGGTCATGCTGCTGGAAGTGCTGCGTTCCGATGAACATGCCTTCCGACCAGACCACGCGATTGTTCCAGGACATGGGGGCTCCGATTGCTTGTTAGTGGGCTGGGCTGGCGGGGGTAGCCACGACGTCTGCGCGCACGGCACGCACATCGAGGCTGATCTGATATTCGGTGTATTGGCGCGGCGGCACGTTGATAACGGTGCGCCATTGCGCACGGTCCAGCTCGCGGTAGCCCACCAGCAGGCCGATCTGGCGCGTGGCCGGGTCGAGATCGCGCTGGATGCTCAGCTGTTGGCCGGGCTGGATCACCACTTCGTCCTGGTCGAGCAGGTCCAGGCCAAGGGTGGATTGCGCACGATCAGCCAGGGCGAAGTAATCGGAGCGGGCGAAGGTGGCGGCGTTTTTCAGCTCGAAAATACGCACCCGTACAGGGGCGGCCTGGCCATTGGCGCCGGGGTTGAGCCCGGCAATCGCGTGAAAATGCAATTCGACGGCAGCGGTGTCCGCTTCAGCCTCGGCAGCGGCTTCGGGTTTGGCCGCGTCCTTGGCACACGCCGCCAGCAGCAGCGCGGTGGCGGCTACGAGTAAAAACCTGGGAATCATCCTGCGTCCTCAATGACGTGTTTAGCTATCCGTTTTATCCATCAGTGCGACGCGGTTCAGCGTCGCTGTCGTGCGCTGTGTTCTTCGTAGGCCCGGCTGAATTCGCGGCCGAACAGGTCCTGGAAATCTTCCTGGGCCTCGCGGGAAATAGTGTTGTAAAGCTCGGTGAATTGCTGCCAGTACTGGGCCTGGCGCGAGCCGTTGAAAATACTCGAGAGGCCAGCGGGCTTGCCCATGCGCTCTTCCAACTGCGCCGGTTCAAAGCGCAGCAGCAGATGCTTGAGCGCGGCTTCCACGCCGGCCATCACCGCCAATTGGTGGGTGCGCAGGTCGTCGAAACTGTCACGTACCGCGACATCAGGCGCCATAAACGCCTGGTTGCCGTGACGAAGCAGCAGCAGTAACGCTTCGTCGGCATTCGGGGCGAATTTCAACGGGTTGTTTTCGGCGGGGCGGATCATGGTTTGCTGCATGCGGAATTCGCCCTTGAGGCTGGCGCGGGCACGCAATACGTCGATCAGGCCTTCGACCATCAGCCGGTAACTGCGGCCGATGCTTTCCATCTGGGCGCAGGCAGCGGCCTGGTCCAGGCGCAGCTGATCGAGGCCGGCACCGCGCAGGAAGGCTTGCAGCAGGTCGGGCTGTGGCTGGGCGTCGCCGACAGGGCGCGCAACAGGCTCAACCACGGGCGGCGGTGGCGGAATCGGCGCGGGAGCTGGCGCAGCATTGATAAGCGGCGCGGGCGCGTCGCCAAACGGGTCCCAGTCTTCGGGAATCACCGAACCTTGCACCACCGGTGTGTCGACAACCGGCACGGCGACCGGCGCCGGCGCACGGAAGTCGTGTTGTTCGGACGGCACGTGGTCCGCCACGGTGGGCGGTGGCACGGCAGCGGGGCTGAGGAAGTCGAACAGGTCCGGCAGGGTTTCCATCGACGAGGCGCCATGGAACTGCGGCGCGATCATTGGCGTCGGCGCGGGCGGGCTCGCCACTGCGCCCATCAGCGCTTCAAAGCTGTTCGGCGACTCACCGGCAAACGGCTGGCTGTCGACGGCCTGCACGTTGAAATCAATACGCGCCTGGATTTCGTAATCGCCGATCCGGATCAGCTCGCCATCCTGCAGCGGCTCGCTGTTACCCCGGCGCAAACGAATACCGGCGTTAACCAACTCCACGCCGTTGGTACTGTTATCGGTCAGGTAATAACGGCCATCTTTATATTGAATAACGCAATGTTGGGAGGAGACGAGGCGCTCGGGGTCGGGCAATACCCAGTCGTTTTCCGAACTGCGGCCGATCGCCATCGAGCCCTGGTTCATGGACTTTTCGGAGCACTGCCCAGGGGTAATCTTGTGATAACTAGTGATAGTCAAACACAGCGACATCTTGCCTCCTTGCTGATACATCGCGCGCGGTCGATCCAAGGGCTACGCTTGCCTGGATACTCCGCCAGGTCGTGGGAACGACCGTCCAAATCTGCAATTGCCAGCATGATCGCTGATCTTATCTGGCTTGCATGACAAAAATCCTCTGCGGACGCACCGTTCGACCCACCAGTCGCGCAGGTTGTTAAACACCGCACATCTGTCACAGAGGGCGAATAGCTTACCTTGACAAGGCATAAGTACTACACCAAAAATGCACAACTTCTTGAACATCAATGATGGCACGATAGTGGCACTCTGATGGTATCACCAAGAACATGCAAAGTTCACCGCGCAACTAATGCATGCATTGCCCGGCATCTAACGGGCTGATAGGGAGATCGAACTCAGTGGATGTGCCATTGTTGCTCACCGCCGTTTCCGCGTCCTCGCCCTGTGGCGAAGACATGGAATATGACGCGCAATTTCTGCAATTGGAACGTGATGCCAAGGGCCAGCCCGAGCGCAGCATGGGCGATTCGATCCTGCCCGCTGAGCCACCCGAATGGCGCAGCATCCAGCAGCAGAGTCTTGACTTGCTGCAGCGCAGCAAAGACCTGCGCATCACCCATTTCCTGCTGCAAAGCTCGCTCGCCCTGCAAGGCGTGGTCGGGCTGGCCGACGTCCTGACCCTGATCGATGCGTTATCGCGCCAATACTGGGCCGACCTGCACCCGCGCCTGGATGCCGATGACGATAACGACCCCACCGTGCGCATCAACGCGCTGTCCGGCTTGACCGGCGACACCACGATTCGTCTGCTGCGCGAGAGCATCCTCACGCGTTCGCGCACCTTTGGCCCGGTGAGCCTGCGCGCCGCGTTGAACGCCAGCGGCCTGCTGAGTTTCCCCGATGAACAACTGGGCGCCCAGCAGCTCAACGCCGCGTTCCTCGACAGCGACCCGGAGCAACTGCAGGCCACCCGCGACGCCTTGAGCGCGGCGCGTGCCGCCTGCGAAGCCATCGAACAACAGGTCAACGAGCAGGTCGGTTCCGCCCGGGGCGTGGACCTCAGCGCGTTGAAGCAGCCGCTCAAACAGGCGCTGCAACTGCTCAATCAAGCGGTGCCAGGCACCGACAGCAGCAGCGAACCCGAGGCCGTCAGTGAAGACAACGCCCCCTCGGTGGACTACGCCGCCGCCCCCGCAGCACCCCGCCCTGCCGGCGATATCGCCAGCCGCGATGAGGTGCTGCGCAGCCTCGACAAAATCCTTGCGTATTACACCCGGCACGAGCCTTCGAGCCCGCTGCCGGTGCTGTTGAACCGCGCGAAGAATCTGGTGCACGCCGATTTCGCGGCCATCGTGCGCAATCTGATTCCCGACGGCATGTCCCAATTTGAAAACCTGCGCGGCCCGGACAGCGAGTAAGCCGCCGGACCGTGCAGTAACAACACCGTCGCTCAAGCGACCAGGAGCAGCAACGTGGCGAAGCAAAGTTCTCAGAAATTCATCGCGCGCAACCGCGCGCCTCGAGTGCAGATCGAGTACGACGTCGAGCTCTACGGCGCCGAGAAAAAGGTCCAGCTGCCCTTCGTCATGGGCGTAATGGCCGACCTTGCCGGCAAGCCTGCCGAGCCGCTGGCACCCGTGGCCGACCGCAAGTTCCTTGAAGTGGACGTCGACAACTTCGACTCCCGCCTCAAGGCCATGCAGCCACGCGTGGCGTTCCACGTACCCAATGAGCTGACCGGCGAAGGCAACCTGAGCCTGGACATCACCTTCGAAAGCATGGACGACTTCAGCCCGGCCGCCGTGGCGCGCAAGGTCGATTCCTTGAACCAGCTGCTCGAAGCCCGCACCCAGCTGGCCAACCTGCTGACCTACATGGACGGCAAGACCGGCGCCGAAGAAATCATCATGAAGGCGATCAAGGACCCGGCACTGCTCCAGGCACTTGCCAGTGCGCCCAAGCCTGCAGGGGAGCAGTAAGCATGACTGACAATACCGTTCGCGAAGGCGCGTCCAACCTGGGCGCCACCGAAGAAACCAGCGAGTTCGCCTCGCTGTTGATGCAAGAATTCAAGCCCAAGACCGAGCGCGCCCGCGAAGCCGTGGAAACCGCCGTGCGCACCCTGGCCGAACAGGCTTTGGCACAAACCGACCTGGTGTCCAACGACGCGATCAAGTCGATCGAATCGATCATCGCCGCCATCGACGCCAAGCTCACCGCCCAGGTCAACCAGATCATCCACCATCAGGATTTCCAGCAGCTGGAAAGCGCCTGGCGTGGCCTGCATTACCTGGTCAACAACACCGAGAGCGATGAGCAGCTGAAGATTCGCGTGCTCAACATCTCCAAGCCGGACCTGCACAAGACCTTGAAGAAATTCAAGGGCACGGCGTGGGACCAGAGCCCGATCTTCAAGAAGATGTACGAAGAAGAGTACGGCCAGTTCGGCGGCGAACCTTACGGCTGCCTGGTAGGCGACTACTACTTCGACCAGTCGCCCCCGGACGTGGAATTGCTGGGCGAGCTGTCGAAAGTCTGCGCCGCCATGCACTCGCCGTTCATCGCTGCGGCTTCGCCCACCGTGATGGGCATGGGCTCGTGGCAGGAACTGTCGAACCCGCGCGACCTGACCAAGATCTTCACCACCCCGGAATACGCCGGCTGGCGCTCGCTGCGTGAATCGGAAGACTCACGCTACATTGGCCTGACCATGCCGCGCTTCCTCGCGCGCCTGCCGTACGGGGCCAAGACCGACCCGGTGGAAGCCTTCGCCTTCGAAGAAAACACCGACGGTGCCGACAGCTCCAAGTACACCTGGGCCAACGCCGCGTACGCGATGGCAGTGAACATCAACCGTTCGTTCAAGCACTACGGCTGGTGCTCGCGCATCCGTGGCATCGAGTCCGGCGGTGAAGTGGAAAACCTGCCGGCCCACACCTTCCCGACCGACGACGGTGGCGTGGACATGAAGTGCCCGACCGAAATCGCCATCAGCGACCGCCGTGAAGCGGAACTGGCGAAGAACGGTTTCATGCCGCTGCTGCACAAGAAAAACACCGACTTCGCCGCGTTCATCGGCGCCCAGTCGTTGCAGAAACCGGCCGAATACGATGACCCGGACGCCACCGCCAACGCCAACCTGGCCGCGCGCCTGCCGTACCTGTTCGCCACCTGCCGTTTCGCGCACTACTTGAAGTGCATCGTGCGCGACAAGGTCGGCTCCTTCAAAGAGAAGGACGAAATGCAGCGCTGGTTGCAGGACTGGATCCTCAACTACGTCGACGGTGACCCGGCGCACTCCACCGAAACCACCAAGGCCCAGCATCCCTTGGCAGCCGCCGAAGTGATCGTGGAAGAAGTGGAAGGCAACCCGGGGTACTACAACTCCAAGTTCTACCTGCGCCCGCACTACCAGCTCGAAGGGCTGACGGTATCGTTGCGTTTGGTATCGAAGCTGCCTTCGGCCAAGAGCGCTTAAGTAACTCGCTCGTTCCCACGCTCCGCGTGGGAATGCCGCCCGGGGACGCACTACGTCCCAGTAACGCAGAGCGTCACAGGATGCGTTACCACGCAGAGCGTGGGAACGATCACCAAATCAAGTGGCCTGGGCCACACAGGGAGAAAACATGGCTGTTGATATTTTCATCAAGATCGGCGACATCAAGGGCGAGTCCATGGACAAGACCCACAAGGACGAGATCGACGTGTTGAACTGGAGCTGGGGCATGGCCCAGTCCGGCAACATGCATGTGGGCGGTGGCGGCGGCGCGGGCAAGGTGAATATCCAGGACCTGTCGCTGACCAAATACGTCGACAAGGCGTCGCCGAACCTGATGATGCACTGCGCCAGCGGCAAGCACATCGACAAGGTCAAGCTGACCGTGCGCAAGGCCGGTGGCGAAAGCCAGGTCGAGTACATGGTGATCAACCTGGAAGAAGTCCTGGTGACCTCGCTGAGCACCGGCGGTTCGGGCACCGATGACCGCCTGACCGAGAACGTCACCCTGAACTTCGCCCAAGTGATGGTCGACTACCAGCCGCAGAAAGCCGACGGCACCAAAGACGGCGGCGCGATCAAGTTTGGCTGGAACATCCGTTCCAACACCAAGCGCTGATAGCCCTTGTGACCGTGGTTTCACGCCACGGTCGCAAACCTTGTGTTCCTCTCGCAACCCGTCCGTGGAGCTGCTTTGGTGGTAACTGAAATCGCTTCCCGCGACCGTCTGCAACCGTCCCTGCTGGACCGGCTGACCGACGACGACCCAACCAATCCAAGGGAAAGCGCGGACAAACGCGTGTTGTCCCTGACCCAATTGAAAGCCTCGGTATTGCGCGACCTGGCGTGGCTGCTCAACACCACGTCGTTGCTCGATGCCGATGCCACGCTGCACACCCCGGCCGGCACCTCGGTGGTCAATTATGGCCTGCCGGCGCTGGCGGGCAACAGCGTTTCCAGCGTAGACATCAAGGCCTTGGAAGCGCTGATCTACCAAGCCATCGCGACGTTCGAGCCGCGCATCCTGCGCCATACGCTGCGCGTCAAAGCCCGCGTCGGCCAGGGTGAAATGAACCACAACGCCTTGAGTTTCGAGATCGAAGGCGACCTGTGGGCCCAGCCGGTGCCGTTGCGCCTGCTGCTGCAAACCGACCTGGACCTGGAGTCCGGCCATGTGCGTGTAGTGAACGCCGACCAACGGAGGCGCCCATGAACCCGCGCCTGCTGGAGCTGTACAACCAGGAATTGCACCACGTGCGCGAAAGCGCCGCCGAGTTCGCCAAGGAATACCCGAAGATCGCCAGTCGGCTGACCCTGTCCGGTATGGACTGCGCCGACCCGTACGTCGAACGCCTGCTCGAGGGCTTTGCCTACCTCACCGCCCGCGTGCAGCTCAAGCTCGACGCCGAGTACCCGACCTTCACCCACAACCTGCTGGAAATCGCCTACCCGCATTACCTGGCGCCCACCCCGTCGATGACCGTGGTGCAACTGCAGACCGACCCCGACGAAGGCTCCCTCGCCAGCGGCTTCCCCCTGCCCCGCGACACGGTGCTTCGCGCCGCCCTGGGCCGTGAAACCCAGACCTGCTGCGAGTACCGCACCGCGCACCCGGTGACGCTGTGGCCGTTGCAGGTGAGCAATGCTGAATACTTCGGCAACCCTGCCGCCGTGCTCGGCCGCCTGGCCGCCAGCGAACCGAAAGCCAAGGCCGGCTTGCGCCTGACCCTGCGCACCGGCGCCGAGTTGCCATTCAACAGCCTCGACTTGGATAACCTGCCGCTGTACCTCAGCGGCGCCGATGAGCAGCCGTTCCGTCTCTATGAACAATTGCTGGGCAACGCCTGCGCGGTGTTCGCACGCAAGCCCGGCGGTGATTGGGTTGAGCGTTTGCCTCAGGACGCCTTGCGCTCACGGGGCTTTGACGACGCCGACGCGGCCATGCCGGTGGTGGCGCGTGCGTTCCAGGGCTATCGGTTGTTGCAGGAATATTTCGCCCTGCCCCACCGCTTCCTGTTCGTTGAATTCGCCGAACTGAGCCGTGCGGTCAAACGCTGCGACGGCCAGGAGCTGGAATTGATCGTGCTGTTCGACCGTCACGAGCCGAGCCTGGAGGGCAGCGTGGGCGCGGCGCAATTCCTACCGTTCTGCACGCCGGCGATCAACCTGTTTCCCAAACGCGTGGACCGCATCCACCTGTCCGACCGGGTCAACGAACACCATGTGATTGCTGACCGCACACGGCCGATGGATTTCGAGATTCATTCGTTGAGCGGCCTCACCGGCCATGGCACCGGGCCAGAGCAGCCGTTTTTGCCGTTTTATGCGGTGCGCGACCCCTCCCGCTACGGCCGCGACCAGGCCTATTACACCGTGCGTCGCGAACCGCGTGTGCTGTCCAGCGACCAGCGCCGCAACGGCCCGCGTTCCACCTATGTGGGCAGCGAAACCTTCGTCAGCCTGGTGGACAGCCAGCAAGCACCGTACCGCCATGACCTGCGCCAGTTGGGCGTGACCGCGCTGTGCACCAACCGCGACCTGCCGCTGTTCATGAGCGTGGGTAACGGCAAGACCGATTTCACCCTGGCCGACAGCGCCCCGGTGCTCTCGGTGCGGTGCGTCGCCGGCCCCAGCCGCCCGCGCCCCAGCCATGCCCACGATGCCAAGGCCTGGCGCCTGATCAGCCAGTTGTCGCTCAACTACCTTTCCTTAAGTGAACAGGGCCAGGGCGCCGGCGCCTTGCGTGAGCTGTTGCGCCTGTACGGCGACAGCAACGACGCCGCCCTGCAATTGCAGATCGAAGGCTTGCGCGAAGTCAGCAGCAAGGCGGTGACCCGACGCCTGCCGATGCCGGGCCCGATTGTGTTTGGCCGCGGGTTGGAGATCACCCTGGAATTCGATGAAAACGCGTTTCGCGGCACCGGTGTGTTCTTGCTCGGTGCGGTGCTGGAACGCTTCCTGGCACGCTACGTGTCGATCAACAGTTTTACCGAGACGGTGATCCGTACCACCGAACGCGGCGA
Source organism: Pseudomonas sp. R4-34-07 (assembly GCF_003852375.1). Lineage (NCBI taxonomy): Bacteria > Pseudomonadati > Pseudomonadota > Gammaproteobacteria > Pseudomonadales > Pseudomonadaceae > Pseudomonas > Pseudomonas sp. R4-34-07. The sequence goes on from NZ_CP027760.1 coordinate 5,789,891, forward strand.
GATCATGCGATGGAAAGCCAAGCCCGGACGTCGTCCGACCCTGTGAGTACCCTGGACGCGATGCACCAGGAGCCCTGGGAATACGACTTCTTCCAGGCGCTGCGGCGTATCGAGTGCGAATCGCCGGACCTGCCGCGCCTGGGCCATTCCCTGCGCCTGGCGGATGACCCGCTGCGCCTGGGCCAACGGGCCGATTGCACCTTCGCCCCGGCTACGCTGGCCTCGGTCGACCCCGGCGGTGACGGCAAGCCGGCGCGGCTGGAGCAATTCTTCTTCGGCCTCGGCGGCCCCAACGGCCCGCTGCCGCTGCATATCACCGAATACGTGCGCGAGCGCCAGCGCAACAATGCCGACAGCACCAGCAAACAGTTCCTGGATGTGTTCCACCATCGCCTGCTGACCCTGTTCTACCGGGCCTGGGCCGAGGCACGCCCGACGGTCAGCCATGACCGCCCGGACGATGACTACTGGTCCGCACGCCTCGCCGCCTTGAGTGGCCGCGGCATGCCGAGCTTGCTCAACCAGGGCTTGATCCCCGACACGGCGAAGCTGCATTACAGCGGCCACCTGTCGGCGCAGACCCGTTACCCGGATGGCTTGAAGGCCATCCTCAGCGAGTACTTCGGCTTGCCGGTGGAAATCGAAGAATACGTCGGCCAATGGCTGGAATTGCCCGAACGCAGCCGCGTCGGCGTCAGCGCCAACCGGCTCGGCGTGGATTTCTGCCTGGGCAGCCATGTGTGGGACCGCCAGCACAAATTCCGCATTCGCCTCGGGCCGCTGAAACTCGACGATTACATGGGCATGCTGCCCGGCCACCAGCCGTTCAACGAACTGGTGGCGTGGGTGGCCGAGTACCTGGGCCATGAACTGGACTGGGACTTGAACCTGGTCCTGCAACAACCCGAAGTCCCGGCGCTGCAACTCAACGGCCAGTTCCGCCTGGGCTTCAATACCTGGCTCGGCCAACCTGCGCATGACGCCAACGACCTAATCCTGGCCCGGCATTACGCCGATCACGCCACCACCTCAAGGAATCCAGAGCATGGGTGAAATCAGTCGCGCCGCACTGTTCGGCAAACTCAACAGCGTGGCCTACAAGGCCATCGAAGCCGCCACCGTGTTCTGCAAACTGCGGGGCAACCCGTATGTGGAGCTGGCCCACTGGTTTCACCAGTTGCTGCAGCTGCAGGACTCGGACCTGCACCGCATCATCCGCCAGTTCAACGTGGAGCCGGCGCGCCTGGCCCGCGACCTCACCGAAGCCCTGGACCGCCTGCCGCGCGGCTCGACCTCGATCACTGACCTGTCGTCCCATGTGGAAGAAGCGGTGGAGCGCGGTTGGGTGTATGGCAGCCTGATGTTCGGCGAAAGCCAGGTGCGCACCGGTTACCTGGTGCTGGGCATCCTGAAAACCCCGAGCCTGCGCCATGCGCTGCTGGGCTTGTCGGCCGAATTCGACAAGATCAAGCCCGAGGCCTTGAGCGAGCGGTTTGATGAATACGTCGGCGACTCGCCTGAGAATGCCCTTGGCGCCAGCGATGGTTTCAATGCCGGTGTTCCCGGCGAAGCCAGCGGCGCCATGGCCCCCAGCGCGATGGGCAAGCAGGAAGCGCTCAAGCGCTTCACCGTCGACCTGACCGAACAGGCGCGCAGCGGCAAGCTCGACCCTATCGTCGGGCGTGATGAAGAGATTCGCCAACTGGTGGATATCCTCATGCGCCGGCGCCAGAACAACCCGATCCTCACCGGTGAAGCCGGGGTGGGCAAGACGGCCGTGGTCGAAGGTTTCGCCCTGCGCATCGTCGCCGGCGATGTACCGCCGGCGCTCAAGGACGTGGAACTGCGCAGCCTCGACGTGGGCTTGCTGCAAGCCGGCGCGAGCATGAAAGGCGAGTTCGAACAGCGCCTGCGCCAAGTCATCGAAGACGTGCAGGCCTCGGCCAAGCCAATCATCCTGTTTATCGACGAGGCTCACACCCTGGTCGGTGCCGGTGGCGCTGCCGGTACTGGCGACGCGGCCAACCTGCTCAAGCCGGCCTTGGCCCGTGGCACCTTGCGTACCGTGGCCGCCACGACCTGGGCCGAGTACAAGAAGCACATCGAAAAAGACCCGGCCCTGACCCGCCGCTTCCAGGTGGTGCAAGTTGCCGAGCCGTCGGAAGACAAAGCGCTGCTGATGATGCGCGGCGTGGCCTCGACCATGGAGAAACACCATCAGGTGCAGATTCTCGATGAAGCCCTGGAAGCCTCGGTGAAGCTGTCCCACCGCTACATCCCCGCGCGCCAGTTGCCAGACAAATCCGTGAGCCTGCTGGACACCGCCTGCGCCCGCGTCGCCATCAGCCTGCACGCCGTGCCTGCCGAAGTGGACGACAGCCGCCGCCGTATCGAAGCGCTGGAAACCGAGCTGCAAATCATCGCCCGGGAACATGCGATCGGCATTGCGATTGGCGCGCGTCAAACCAACAGCGAAGCGCTGCTGACGGCCGAGCGTGAGCGCCTGGCCAGCCTGGAAAACCGTTGGGCCGACGAGAAAGCCTTGGTGGATGAGCTGCTCGCCACCCGCGCGACGCTGCGTGAAAAAATCGGCGAAGTCGACAGCGGCAACGACGAATTGCGCGCCCAACTGGTGGACCTGCAACAGCGCCTCAGCGCCCTGCAAGGCGAAACCCCGTTGATCCTGCCCACCGTGGATTACCAGGCCGTGGCCTCGGTGGTCGCGGACTGGACCGGCATTCCGGTGGGCCGCATGGCGCGCAACGAACTGGAAACCGTGCTCAACCTCGACCAGCACCTGAAGAAACGCATCATCGGCCAGGACCACGCCCTGCAGATGATCGCCAAGCGCATCCAGACCTCCCGCGCCGGCCTCGACAACCCGAGCAAGCCGATTGGCGTGTTCATGCTGGCAGGCACCTCGGGTGTGGGCAAGACCGAGACCGCCCTCGCCCTGGCCGAAGCCATGTATGGCGGCGAGCAGAACGTGATCACCATCAACATGAGCGAGTTCCAGGAAGCCCACACGGTCTCCACCCTCAAAGGTGCGCCACCGGGCTATATCGGCTATGGCGAAGGTGGCGTGCTGACTGAAGCGGTGCGGCGCAAGCCTTACAGCGTGGTGCTGCTGGACGAGGTGGAAAAAGCCCACCCGGATGTGCATGAAATCTTCTTCCAGGTGTTCGACAAGGGCGTGATGGAAGACGGCGAAGGCCGGGTGATCGACTTCAAGAACACCTTGATCCTGCTGACCACCAACGCCGGCACCGAGCTGATTTCTCGCGTCTGCAAAGACCCGGCGAACATCCCCGAGCCCGAGGAAATCGCCAAGGCCCTGCGCCAACCGCTGCTGGAGATCTTCCCGCCCGCGCTGCTCGGCCGCCTGGTAACCATTCCGTACTACCCGCTGAGCGACGAAATGCTCAAGGCGATCACCCGCCTGCAACTGAACCGCATCAAGAAGCGCGTGGAGAATACCCACAAGGTCGCCTTCGACTACGACGACGCGGTGGTCGACCTGATCGTCTCACGCTGCACCGAAACCGAAAGCGGCGGGCGCATGATCGACACCATCCTGACCAACAGCCTGCTGCCGGACATGAGCCGTGAATTCCTCACGCGCATGCTCGAAGGCAAGGCGCTGGCGGGGGTGCACATCAGCAGCCGGGATAATGAATTGCACTACGACTTCAGCGATTAACCTGACGAAATGCTGCTCAAAATGTGGGAGGGGGCTTGCTCCCGATAGCGGTGCACCAGTCACCCAATGTATCAACTGACACACTGCTATCGGGAGCAAGCCCCCTCCCACATTTGGATTCGGTTTCTTCAGTTATTAAGGCGTTTACGGGACTATCGATGCTATTCAACCAAGCCTCACGCCTGGCCAAAATCACCAGCCCTCTCGGGCCGGATGTGCTGCTGCTCAATGAAATGGGTGGCGGTGAAGAGTTAGGAAGGCTGTTCAACTATGAGTTGCAACTGACGTCCCTGGACGCCAACATCGACCTCAACCAGTTGCTGGGCAAGCCGATGAGTGTCGGCCTGCAACTGGCCGACGGTGGCGAGCGGCATTTCCACGGCATTGTCGCGCGCTGCAGCCAGAACATCGACCAGGGCCAGTTCGCCAGCTACCAGGTGACGCTGCGCCCCTGGCTGTGGCTGCTCAGCCGCACCTCCGACTGCCGGATTTTCCAGAACCTGAGCATCCCGCAGATCATCAAGCAGGTGTTCCGCGACCTGGGTTTTTCCGACTTCGAAGATGCCCTGAGCAGGCCGTATCGCGAGTGGGAATACTGCGTGCAGTACCGCGAGACCAGCTTCGATTTCGTCAGCCGCCTGATGGAACAGGAAGGCATCTACTACTTCTTCCGCCATGAGCAGGACCGTCACGTACTGGTGCTGGCCGACGCCTACGGCGCCCACACCACGGTGCCCGGCTACGCGTCGATCCCGTATTACCCCAAGGACGAGCAGCAGCGCGAACGCGACCATATGCATAACTGGCACCTGGCGCAGGAGGTGCAGCCGGGGTCGCTGGAGCTCAACGACTACGATTTCCAGCGCCCCAGCGCCAGCATCGACGTGCGCTCGGCCATGCCGCGCCCGCACACCGCCGGCGACTACCCGCTGTATGACTATCCCGGCACCTACGTGCAAAGCGCCGACGGCGAACACTACGCGCGCACCCGCATTGAAGCCCTGCAAACCCTGCATGAACAGATCGAGTTCGCCGGCAATGCCCGTGGCCTGGGTTCGGGCCACCTGTTCAGCCTCACCGGCTTCAGCCGCCAGGACCAGAACCGCGAATACCTGATCGTCGGCTGTCGCTACTACATCGTGCAGGAAAGCCTGGAAAGCGGTGGCGGCGCAGGCGGCGCGCAGTTCGAAAGCAGCCTCACCTGCATCGACGCCCAGCAGAGCTTCCGCCCGCTGGCCAGCACCCACCGCCCCGTCGTCAAAGGCCCGCAGACCGCGCTGGTAGTGGGCCCCAAGGGCGAAGAAATCTGGACCGACCAATACGGCCGCGTGAAGGTGCACTTCTACTGGGACCGCCACGACCAGTCCAACGAGAACAGCTCGTGCTGGATCCGCGTGTCGCAATCCTGGGCCGGCAAGAACTGGGGCTCGATGCAGATCCCACGGATCGGCCAGGAAGTGATCGTCAGCTTCCTCGAAGGCGACCCGGACCGACCGATCATCACCGGGCGGGTATACAACGCTGAGCAAACCGTACCTTACGACCTGCCGGAGAACGCGACCCAGAGCGGCATGAAAAGCCGCTCCAGCAAAGGCGGCACGCCGGCCAACTTCAATGAAATCCGCATGGAGGACAAGAAGGGATTGGAGCAGTTGTACATCCATGCCGAGCGTAACCAGGACATCGTGGTGGAGGTGGATGAGAGCCATTCGGTGGGGCATGACCGTAACAAGAGTATTGGGCATAACGAGACGGTGACCATCGGCAATAATCGCCTGCGCATCGTCAAGCAGGAGGACATTCTCTCGGTGGGCCAGCGCAAGACCGACAGCATCAGCCAGAGCTACGTGATCGAAGTGGGCGAAAATCTGCGCCTGGTCTGTGGCGAAAGCATCCTCGAGCTCAACGCCAGCGGGCAGATCAACCTGACCGGTGTGCAAATCAGCTTCTACGCCAGCGGTGATGCCGAGTTCAACACCGGCGGCGTCCTGCACCTGAACAACGGTGGCGGCGCGGGCGCCACGCCTGATGGCCAGGGCGTGAAAGCCAGCATCGACGCCAATATCAAAGCCGCGTTCCCCACGCCTAAAAGCTCCTGACGAGACCTGTTTTTATGACGTACCGAATCAATGAATTCCAGTTCCAGTTGCCTGCCGGCGAACTGCAGGACGCGACGATCAACATCCTCAAGTTTCCCGAGCTGGGCACGTCCCTGATCGTCAGCCGTAGCTTGCTCGCCGAAGGCGAAACCCTGCACAGCAACTTCAACGACCAGCTCCAGCGCCTGGAAAAACAGGTGCAGGAGTTGCGCTATCAACCCGGCGTCGATGTGCGTTTGGGGGCGAATCAAGAGGTGGAAGGCATCGAGCTGCGCAGCCAGTTCAACAAGGGTAATGACAAGGTCTTCCAGTTTCAGTTGGCGCTGGTGATTCCCGGCACGCGCAAGATGCTTGCCTTGAGTTACGTGAAGGCGGACGCGCTGGGTGATGCCGAGGCGGCGCATTGGGCATTGATCAAAAATTCGCTGTCATTTGACGCTGTGTCCTGATGAGCAGCCTGCATGTCTGACGCGTTATGGGCAGCCCGAATGGGCGATGCGCTGGCCCACACCTCGATGATGGCCGACATCCTCGGCGGGGTGCTGGAGGTGGCGGCGAACATCGCGATCACCGCCGTGGCCACCTTTGCCGTGGTCGCAGCTACCGGCATTACCGTCGCTACCGGCGGGCTGGGATGCATCCTGCTGGGCGCGGTGGTGGGCACGATCGTCGGCCTTCTCATGAGCAAGAGCGGGGCGGATAAAGGGCTGACCAAATTATGCGATGCCTTCAGCAACGCCCTGTTCCCCCCCACGGTGCAGGCAAACATTCTCACCGGCTCCACCGACACGCTCACCAATAACATTCCCGCCGCCCGCGCCGCCGGGGCGATCAGTTCCCATGTCGCGCCGGCCGGTACAGAGCTGGAGGAACCCGAGCCAGCACCCGAAGCCAGCTACCTGGACATGGCCGAGAGTTTCTTCTCGCAGATGTGGCGCCCGACCGTCGCCTCCCCAGCGCCCGGCGCCGTGCCCAAGCCATTGGACCTGGTCGTGTGCATGAAGCACCCGCCGATGCCGCCGCAGTTTCTGGCCGAGGGCTCGGACAAAGTCACGATCAACGGCCAGCCGGCGGTGCGCAGCGGTGATCGCAGCACCTGCGATGCGACCGTGGTGTCATCCGGGTTGATTTCCTCCAACGTGACCATCGGCGGCGGTTCAGTGGTGGTGCGCGAGATTCGCAGCGGCAAGACGCCAGGCGTGGGGCTGGCGGTCACAGCGCTATTGATGCTCAAGGGCGGCAAAGGCAAGTTCTTCAGCAAGCTGCCGTGCATGCTGATCGGCGGTGCCACCTCGATGGCCGTCAGCAGTGCGATGGGTGCGTTGGCCAATGCGGCGACGGGCTCATCGAATCCGGTGCATGCGGCGACGGGTGCGAAAGTGCTGGGTGATGTCGACGAGCTGGACTTCGTACTGCCCGGCATCTTGCCGATTGACTGGCAACGCTTCTACAACAGCCGTGACGAGCGGACCGGTAGCCTGTTTGGTGTGGGCTGGAGCGTGCCGTATGAGGTGTGCGTCGAGGTCCGTGCTCATCCCGAAGGCGGCGAAACACTGGTGTACACCGACGAGCAGGGACGCCCCATCGACATGGGTTCCATTCCCTTGGGTGGCGCAGTGTTCAGCGCCGGTGAAGGGCTTGCGGTGCGCAGACACCTCAACGGGCAGTTGTTGATCGAAAGTGATGACGGCCTGTACCGCTTGTTTGAACCCACGCCGACCCATGCTGCGCGGTTGCGCCTGGTTCAGCTGGGTGATCGCAATGACAACCGCATTTATGTCGACTATGACGCAGCCGGACGCCTGCTGCGCCTGCGCGATACGTTTGACCTGGTGCAGGTTGAGCTGGTTCGCGAGCTCGACTGCGTTACCCGGATCGAACGCCTGTACCCCGATCAACGTCGCGAAGTGCTGGTCAGCTATGGCTATGACGTGGTCGGTCAGTTGGCTGAGGTTCGCGATGCAACCGAGCAGGTACAACGGCGCTTCGCCTACGATGCCGGACGCCGGATGGTGGAGCACCAGTTGTCCACCGGGTTGCGCTGCTTCTATGAGTGGGCCTTGGTTGAAGGCCTGGAATGGCGAGTCGTTCGACACTGGACCGATGAGGGCGACGCTTACCAGTTCGACTATGACTTGCAGGCTGGCCTCACCCGCATCACCGATGGCTTGCAGCGCGTCAGCACGCGCCTGTGGAACACTCAGCACCAGATCATTCGATACAGCGACAACCTCGGCCAGACCTGGCTGTTCGATTGGAACGACGAACGCCAACTGCTCAGCGCCACTGACCCGTTGGGGGGCCGCTACGAATACAGCTACGACGACGCCGGCAACCTTATCGGTGAAACCGACCCGCTGGGCCGCAGCGACTCCACCTTGTGGCTGGAGCATTGGGCGCTGCCGCTGGTGGAAACCGATGCCGCCGGCAACAGTTGGCAGTATCGCTATGACCAACGCGGCAACTGTATCGCCGAAACCGACCCGCTGGGCTACGTCACGCGTTACCGCTATGACGCCCACGGCCAGGTCGTCGACATCATCGACGCTACCGGCAAGCGCAAAAAGCTGCGCTGGAGCCCGTTCGGGCAATTGGTCGAGCATGTCGATTGCTCGGGTTACCCAACGCGGTTCAGCTACGACGAGCGCGGCTATCTGCAGGTCATCACCGATGCCCTCGGCGAGCGCACGCAGTTCAGCTATGACGCCCAGGGCCGTTTGCTCAGCAGCCAACTGCCGGACGGACGCACCGAACAGTTCCAGCGTGATGCCAGCGGGCAGTTGGTGGGCTATACCGATCCCGCCGGGCATACCACGCTTTATCAACACAACCGGCGTGGCCAGGTACGCCAGCGCATTGACGCCCATGGCCGGCAGGTGCAATTTGGCTATGACAGCTACGGGCGTTTGCAAGCGCTGGTCAATGAGAACGGTGAAAGCTATCGATTTGCGTGGGATGCCGGCGATCGGCTGGCTGAACAGCAAGACCTCGACGGCAGCGCCAAACGCTATGCCTACGACCCGCTCGACAATGTCACTGCGGTGACGGCCATGCCTGCGCCGTTTGGCAATGGACTGGCGATTGTTCCTGAAACGCCACCCGCCCCCATCGTTCATCGGCTGGAGCGCGATGCGGTCGGCCGACTGGTTGCTAAAACCACCGACGATGGTCGTACCGACTACAGCTACGATGAAGTGGATCAACTGACGGCCGTCACCTTCACCGACCTGCAAGGCAATGCCCAGGCCCTGGGGTTCAGTTACGATCCGCTCGGCCAGTTGCTTGCCGAACAGAGCTCGGCAGGCAGCCTGCAACACCACTACGACGAACTCGGCAACCTGATCCAGACCCAACTGCCGGACGGCCGTTGGCTCAATCGCCTGTATTACGGCAGCGGCCACCTGCACCAGATCAACCTCGACGGCCAGGTCATCAGCGACTTCGAACGCGACCGCCTGCACCGCGAAGTGCTGCGCACCCAGGGCCAGCTCAGCACCCGCAGCGAATACGACCGCAGCGGCCGCCTGCGCGCACGCCAACGCCGCCTTGCCAGCCAACCCTCACTGATGCCGGCAGCGGCGCAAAAGCACTTCGAGTACGACCCCACCGACAACCTGATCGGCAAACTCGACCAGCAACCCGCCGCACAACACCGCCAGCTGCTGCACTACGACGCCACCGGCCGCATCATCGCCAGCCAGGACAGCCTCCATGGCCAGCGCGAGACCTTCGCCTATGACGCCGCCGCCAACCTGCTCGACGGCCCGCAGGCCGGTGCGGGGCTCGTGGTGCATAACAAGCTGCTGACCTATCAGGACAAGCGTTACCGCTATGACGCGTTTGGGCGGATGATCGAGAAACGCAGTGCCAAGCGCGGCGTGCAGCGCTTTGCGTATGACGCTGAAAGCCGATTGGTTGAAGTGCGTAATGACAATGGCAGCATCGTCAGGATGACGTATGACCCGCTGGGCCGACGCATCGAGAAGACCGAGCACGGCAGCGATGGGTATCCGCTGGGGGAGACGCGGTTTACCTGGGATGGTTTGCGGTTGCTGCAGGAGAATAAGCACAGTCAGACGAGTCTTTATGTTTATCAGGACGAAGGCTACGAGCCCCTGGCCCGCGTCGACGGAAGCGGGCCGCTGCAGAAAATTCGCTATTACCACAACGACCTGAACGGCCTGCCGGAACAGCTCACCGAGGCCGACGGACACAACGTCTGGCAGGCGACCTATCGGGTGTGGGGCAATACGCTGGAAGAGGTGCGCGAGCCTTATTACATTGAAGAGCAGAATGTGCGGTTTCAGGGACAGTACCTTGACCGGGAGACAGGGCTGCATTTCAATACGTTCAGGTTTTATGATCCGGATGTGGGGCGGTTTACGACGCCGGATCCGATTGGGTTATTAGGCGGCATAAACCTTTATCAATATTCACCGAATCCCATTACGTGGATGGATCCACTGGGGTGGGCACCGGCAAAACCGGGTGACATTATTGATTATGGAAAAAGCGCTCCGGGCTTCGAAAAGCATCATGGGATACTCGATGCTTGGTCCAAGCACAATATAAAGGATTACGTATCTCGAAACGGCCAGACGCCGACCGTAGTGATGACGGTAGATCAACACAACGCGACCAAAGACGTCGCTAAAGACTGGGTTGAGAAGAAAACCGGGAAGCGCGGTTTTAAAGGTTTCGATTGGAAGAAGGTATCGAAATTCGAAATACTCCGACTGTCCAACAAAATGTTTGCAGCCGCCGAAGCCAAAGGCTTCCCAAAGGCCTCACGCCGTTTGTACAACAAGGCAATGAAAAATTACCTGCGTAAAGGATGCGGAAGATGAGTCTGATAAATATCGTTGATTTAATAGAAAAGTCTGACTGCCGGAAGACTCCCTCCACGGGGCTGCCAAGCCAACCTGTTCCCGATGACTTAGCTGATTTTTATCAGCATTACAGCAGCGTAGTTTTCTATCCACAGGCACGTTACAGCTTCATAATTCAGCCACCACCGCTTGAACGTTCCGACCTTGTCGTAATGAACGAGGATCTGGAAGATCCGGACTCAGCAAACTGGTACGTGCTGGTTAAATGCGAAGATCAGGTGATTTCAATAGACCTGACGCCAGGTCCCCATTTTGGTTATTGCTACGACTCGTTCTGGGACAATTATCCGACAGCCGACGCAAGCACACTGATCGCAAAATCTTTCACCGAACTGGTCGAGAGAATCATTAAGTCCGGTGGTAAAAACCTGTTCTGGATACCAGGCCATACTTGAGTCCAAGCAATACCTGCTTTATGACCAACTTGATCCTGATCCAATGCCGGGAACGAGTAAACAAAGCCGTCATCAGCGCGCAGACCTTATTTAACGCCCACTAAAAATGGGCACCCAACCCAGTTGGCGTGCCCATTCTTCTTACCCTCCCCGCCTCCCTTCGAGAACGGTGCCGCCTATTACGGGTTGACGCTGTCTTTGAGCGACTTGCCCGGCTTGAACGCTACGGTGTTGCTGGCCTTGATCTTCACAGGCTCACCGGTTTGCGGGTTTTTGCCGGTGCGGGCGCCGCGATGGCGTTGCAGGAAAGTGCCGAAGCCGACCAGGGTGACGCTGTCCTTGCGGTGCAGGGCGCCGGTGATTTCTTCGAGAACGGCGTTGAGTACGCGGTTGGCCTGTTCTTTGGTGAGATCGGCTTTTTCAGCGATGGCGGCTGCGAGATCTGGTTTACGCATATATGAAGCCTCTTTGACGGTTTTTTGTTGTTATGTCCGTGCTGCTCTCTGGTGGAGCAGCGCCAAGGCGCCGCAGGCTCTACTCTGCGGCAGACGGGAGTGAGGATGGCATGCCCTCGCACGCTCCGCCAGTCTCGCCGCGACCTTTATACGGGTAAGAAGGGGCTGATTCCGACAGAACGACCAGCATTTACGCCAGCAGCGGCGGAAGTTCCTTGTTCAATGCCAGTTTTTCCATGACGGCGGTACCGGTCAGCGCGTAGCCCAGCAGGCGACCGCTGGCGTCGCGGCACAGGGCCTTGATGTCGGCGCCCTCGCCTTCGACACTCCACACGCCTTCGCTGCCGCGTGGAGGCGGTGAGACCACCAGCGGGCAGACCGGGGTTTTCACGGTGATCGGCATCGGCCCGTAGCTGACGGCCGTGGCGTTGCCGGCCAGGGTCTGGGCCAAGGCGCGGGCGCAACTCATCAAGGGCATGACGTACAGCAGGTTCAAGCCATCGACTTCGGCGCAGTCGCCCAAGGCGTAGATATTGGCGTGGGAGGTCTTGAGGTGACGGTCCACCATGATGCCCCGGTTGACTTGCAGGCCGGCCGCCGCCGCCAGGTCTATGCGCGGACGCAGGCCAATGGCGGAAACCACCAGGTCGCAGTGGATCACTTCACCGTCAGACAGATGGGCTTCGAGGCCGTCAGCGCTGCGCAGCAGGCGGTTGAGCACTGGCCCCAGGTGGAAACGCGCGCCAAGCCCTTCCAGCCCGGCTTGCACCGCAGCAGCCGCCGCCGGATGCAGCAGGGTCGGCATAACCTGTTCGCACGGCGCGACCAGATCGACTTCATAGCCGCCAAGGATCAGGTCGTTGGCAAATTCACAGCCGATCAGGCCGGCGCCGAGCAGCAGCACGCGGCGTTTGCCGGCAGCTGCGGCGCGAAAGCGCGCGTAGTCTTCGAGATCATTGATCGGGAAAACCAGCTCGGCGCCATCACCCTCCACGGGTACGCGGACAGTCTCTGCGCCCCACGCCAGAATCAGGTCACGATAGGCCACCGATTCCTCGCCGATCCACAGACGCTTGTGGCCTGGGTCAATGCCGCTGATACGCGTGTGGGTACGCACCTCAGCCTTGAGTTGCTCGGCCATGGCGCCAGGTTCAGCCATGCTCAGGCCATCGGCTTCCTTGTTCTTGCCAAACCCGGTGGAGAGCATGGGCTTGGAGTAGGAGCGCCCGTCATCTGCGGTGATCAGCAGCAATGGGGTGTCGCCGTCGAGCTTGCGAAACTCCCGAGCTACGTTGTAACCGGCCAATCCTGTGCCGATGATCACGACAGGTGCGTTCATTCATTTCTCCTTGTAGTACGGTTCGTAAACTTTGAATTAGCCGATTTCGATCATTTCGAAATCCATTTTGCCCACGCCGCAGTCCGGGCACAGCCAATCTTCCGGGACGTCCTGCCACAAGGTGCCAGGAGCGATTCCGTCATCCGGCCAACCATCCGCTTCGTTGTAAATCAGGCCACAGACGATACATTGCCACTTCTTCATTACGTGCTTCCTCAGGGTCCAGGCATCTTGGCCGACGGTCGATAAACCTGCGCTGCCGCTCGGCTCAGGGCGTTTTGTACTGATCGCAGCCGGCAGATGCAAGCACGATCGGCGCAAACGGCCGGTTCAGCGCGGCAAAAGTTCAGGTCGTCATGGTAAGCTCGCCGCCTCTTTTGCTGCCAATATTGACTCGCCGTGCCGCACTCAATCGCCCCTTCCGATGCTTGCCGATGGCTGCCCCAGAGCCTGCTGAGCCCAATGCCTGCGCCCCTGACCCTCGATTGGCTGTTCGATGAAGGCTCGCTGACGCGGCGGCTGACGGGGCTGTCCGAGAACGGCTTCAGCGTGACGCCGCTGCTCGAGGGCTGGCAAGCGTTGCGCGACGATGAATGCGCGGCGCTGGACCTGCCCCCGGCGACTATCGGCTGGGTACGCGAGGTGTATTTGCGCGGGCATGGCCAACCTTGGGTATTTGCCCGCAGTGTCGCGTCGCGCGACGCGTTGCAGGGCGACGGCTTGCATATGGATGAGTTGGGCAGCCGGTCGCTGGGCGAGTTGTTGTTCTGCGACCGCGCTTTTACCCGCCAGCCGATCGAGGTGTGCCATTACCCAGGGCCATGGCTACCCACGGCGGATCAGGCCGACGGGCTGTGGGCACGCCGCTCGCGCTTTGATCGCGGCTCGCTGAGCGTGCTGGTGGCGGAAGTCTTCCTGCCGGGTTTCTGGCAGGTGCTGCATGACCATCCGGAGAACCGCTGATGTACCAACGTGCACTCAAATCCTTGAATCGCCTGAACCCCAGGGCCTGGGATTTCATTCAGCTGACGCGCATGGACAAGCCTATCGGCATCTACCTGCTGCTGTGGCCGACGCTATGGGCGCTGTGGATCGCCGGCAAGGGCTCGCCGTCGCTGCTCAATATCGTGATTTTCGTGCTGGGCGTGGTGCTGACCCGTGCCGGTGGCTGTGTGATCAATGACTGGGCCGACCGCAAGGTCGACGGCCATGTGAAACGCACCGAGCAACGTCCGCTGGTCAGCGGCAGGATCAGTTCGAAAGAGGCGTTGGTATTTTTTGCGCTGTTGATGGGCGTCAGCTTCCTGCTGGTGCTGCTGACCAACGCCAGCACCATCCTGCTGTCCCTCGGCGGGCTGGCGCTGGCGGCGAGCTATCCGTTCATGAAGCGCTACACCTATTACCCGCAGGTGGTGCTGGGTGCGGCGTTTTCATGGGGCATGCCGATGGCGTTCACGGCCGAGACCGGCCACCTGCCGGCCGAGGCGTGGCTGCTGTACATCGCCAACCTGTTGTGGACAGTGGGTTACGACACCTATTACGCGATGACCGACCGCGACGACGACGTGAAGATCGGGGTGAAATCCACCGCGATTCTGTTTGGTGATGCTGACCGTGTGATCATTCTCACCCTGCAGGGCCTGGCGCTGGTGTGCCTGTTGCTCGCGGGGGCTCGGTTCGAGCTGGGCGGCTGGTTCCACCTCGGGCTGCTGGCGGCGGCGGGCTGTTTTGCCTGGGAATTCTGGTACACCCGGGACAGGGATCGCATGAAGTGCTTCAAGGCCTTCTTGCACAACCATTGGGCGGGGTTGGCGATTTTCGTGGGGATTGTGGCTGACTACGGGTTGCGATGAGAGGATTGCGGCGGCTGTTCTGACGCTATCGGGGGCAAGCCCTAATGCCAGTCAGTTAAGAAGTAGAAAGGGTAAAAAGTAACCTGTGGCGAGGGAGCTTGCTCCCGCTGGACTGCGCAGCAGTCCCATTTTTGGGGCCGCTTCGCGGCCCAGCGGGAGCAAGCTCCCTCGCCACAGGTACAGTGTTCGTCCTTAACTGACTGGCATTAGGGCAAGCCCCCTCCCACATTTGAAAGCGTTCACACATCAATTGTGGGAGAGGGCTTGCCCCCGATGGTCTTAGAGGCGCAACAGCCTCAAGGCTTGATGATGTGCCAAACCCCACCCTTGCCATCACCGGTCTTGTCCCCGGCCTTCTTGTCATCCTTGTAGGTGTAGACCGGCTTGCCTTTGTAGGCCCATTGGCTGGTCTGGTCGTCGCGGGTGATGACTGTCCAGTCGCCAGCCTTGGTATCGGTAGACTCCGCCTTCAGTGGCGGCCAGTTGGTCGCGCACTGGTCCTTGCACACTGATTTGCCATCGGCATCCTTGTCGAAGGTGTAGAGGGTCAAGCCCTTGTGATCGACCAACATCCCATCTTTCGTCATCGCAGGTTCTGCGGCGAATGCCACGCCGGGCAGCGTCAATGCGGCCGCTACCAGCAGGGCTTTCCAGGAAATCGTGCTGTAAGTCATCGGAACCTTCCTTTTGTGGTTGTCAGGATTCGGACCCAAAGGGTAGTCCAGAGTGCCGCGAATTGCCCAAGCGACTAAATTACTGTCACACGACTGCAATAATTCCGTTATCTAATGCGGCGCAAGACAGTTAAATGACAAGAGGATTTTGAGCATGGTTGGCAGGAGCATTCTGATTGTTGACGACGAAGCGCCCATCCGCGAGATGATCGCCGTTGCGTTGGAAATGGCCGGCTACGACTGCCTGGAGGCGGAGAACTCCCAGCAGGCCCATGCCATTATCGTCGACCGCAAGCCGGACCTGATCCTGCTCGACTGGATGCTCCCCGGCACCTCCGGCATCGAACTGGCCCGGCGCCTCAAGCGTGACGAGCTGACCGGGGATATCCCGATCATCATGCTCACCGCCAAGGGCGAAGAGGACAACAAGATCCAGGGCCTGGAAGTCGGCGCCGATGACTACATCACCAAGCCGTTTTCCCCTCGAGAGCTGGTCGCGCGCCTCAAAGCCGTACTGCGCCGGGCCGGCCCAACCGATGGCGAAGCGCCTATCGAAGTCGACGGCCTGATCCTGGACCCGATCAGCCACCGGGTGACCATCGACGGCAAGCCGGCCGAAATGGGCCCGACCGAATACCGCCTGCTGCAGTTTTTCATGACCCACCAGGAACGCGCCTACACCCGCGGCCAACTGCTGGACCAGGTGTGGGGCGGCAATGTGTACGTGGAGGAGCGCACGGTCGACGTGCATATCCGCCGCCTGCGCAAAGCCTTGGGCGATGCCTATGAGAATCTGGTACAAACCGTGCGCGGCACGGGTTACCGGTTTTCCACCAAGGGCTGAGCCGGCCCGCCGTCTCCTGACTTAACAGCTGACAAGGACGCATGTTCAAGTGAACCAAAACTGGCATGGCACCCTGATTCGCCACATGCTCCTGCTGATCACCGGTTGCCTGCTGGTCGGGCTGATCAGTGGTTATTACGGCTGGAGCCTGGCCATCGGCATCGCCCTGTACCTGGGCTGGACCCTCAAACAATTGCTGCGCCTGCATGAATGGCTGCGCCAGCACAAACCCGACGAAGCACCGCCCGACGGTTACGGCCTGTGGGGCGAGGTGTTCGACAGCATCTACCACCTGCAACGCCGCGACCAACGGGTGCGCGGGCGCCTGCAAGCGGTGATCGACCGGGTACAGGAGTCCACTGCCGCGCTCAAGGACGCGGTGATCATGCTCGACAGCGACGGCAACCTGGAATGGTGGAACCGCGCCGCCGAGACCCTGCTGGGCCTCAAGACGCCCCAGGACAGCGGCCAGCCGGTGACCAACCTGGTGCGCCATCCGCGCTTCAAGGAATACTTCGAGCAGGACAACTATGAAGAAGCCCTGGAAATCCCCTCGCCCACCAACGACCGCGTGCGTATCCAGCTGTACCTGACGCGCTACGGCAACAACGAGCACTTGATGCTGGTGCGCGACGTGACCCGCATCCATCAGTTGGAACAGATGCGCAAAGACTTCGTCGCCAACGTTTCCCACGAACTGCGCACACCGTTGACGGTGATCTGCGGCTATCTGGAGACGCTGCTCGACAATGTCGAGGCGATCAACCCGCGTTGGAGCCGTGCCCTGCAGCAAATGCAGCAGCAAGGCTCACGCATGCAAACCCTGCTCAACGACCTGTTGCTGCTGGCCAAGCTTGAAGCCACTGATTATCCGTCGGACAACCACCCCGTGGCCGTGCAGAGCCTGCTGTACACCATCAAGAATGACGCCAAGGCCCTGTCCGGCGAGCGCGGCCAGCACATTACCCTGGAAGCCGACCCGCTGGTGTTGCTCAAGGGCAGCGAAGGCGAGCTGCGCAGTGCGTTCTCCAACCTGGTGTTCAACGCGGTGAAATACACCCAGGACAACGGCAATATCCGCATCCGCTGGTGGGCTGACGCACACGGCGCGCACCTGAGCGTGCAGGATTCCGGTATCGGCATCGACGCCAAGCACCTGCCGCGCTTGACCGAACGCTTCTACCGCGTCGATTCCAGCCGCAACTCCAACACCGGCGGCACCGGGCTGGGCCTGGCGATCGTCAAGCATGTGCTGCTGCGCCATCGCGCCCGCCTGGAAATCAGCAGCGTGCTGGGGCACGGCAGCACGTTTACCTGCCACTTCCCCCCCGCGCAGGTGACCCGCTCGCAGGCAATCGGCACCGACGAATAACTCACATGCAGCACAAATTCAAATGTGGGAGGGGGCAAGCCCCCTCCCACAGTGGATTTGTATGCTGTTGGAGAACAGGTTCCAGGCCCCGCCCGGCAGCAGGCACTAGGCAAGCGCCCCGTCAGCCGCTACATTGGCCGACTTGCGCCTGCTTTTCAGGCCTGCTCCCCCCTTATTGAACATACGGAACCTGCAAAACCCCATCATGGACCCTTCCCCTGGTATCACCCTCGCTACACTTTTCGCCGATTTCGGCATGATTCTATTTGCACTGGTCCTGGTACTGCTCAACGGTTTCTTCGTTGCGGCGGAATTTGCCATGGTCAAACTGCGCTCGACGCGAGTCGAGGCCATCGCCCACACCAACGGCTGGCGCGGGCAGATCCTGCGCACCGTGCACAGCCAGCTCGACGCTTACCTGTCGGCCTGCCAGCTGGGCATCACCCTCGCCTCCCTGGGCCTGGGCTGGGTCGGTGAGCCGGCCTTCGCCCATATCCTCGAGCCGTTGCTGGGCGCCGCAGGCGTTGAGTCGCCGGAAGTGATCAAGGGCGTGTCGTTCTTTGCCGCCTTCTTCGTGATTTCCTACCTGCACATCGTGGTCGGTGAGCTGGCCCCCAAATCCTGGGCCATCCGCAAGCCCGAATTGCTGTCGCTGTGGACCGCCGTGCCGCTCTACCTGTTCTACTGGGCGATGTACCCGGCGATCTACCTGCTCAACGCCAGCGCCAATGCTATCTTGCGCATCGCAGGTCAAGGCGAGCCCGGCCCGCATCACGAACACCATTACAGCCGCGAAGAACTCAAGCTGATCCTGCACTCCAGCCGTGGCCAGGACCCCAGCGACCAAGGCATGCGTGTACTCGCCTCCGCCGTGGAAATGGGCGAACTGGAAGTGGTGGACTGGGCCAACTCCCGGGAAGACCTGGTCACCCTGGACTTCAACGCACCCCTCAAGGAAATCCTCGCGCTGTTCCGCCGCCATAAATTCAGCCGTTACCCGGTGTATGACGCGGTGCGCAATGAGTTTGTGGGCCTGTTGCACATCAAGGACCTGCTGCTGGAACTGGCGGCCCTGGACCATATCCCCGAGTCGTTCAACCTGGCCGAACTGACCCGCCCGCTGGAGCGCGTATCGCGCCACATGCCGTTGTCGCAGTTGCTGGAGCAGTTCCGCAAAGGCGGCGCGCACTTCGCCCTGGTGGAAGAAGCCGATGGCAAGATCATCGGCTACCTGACCATGGAAGACGTGCTGGAAGTGCTGGTGGGCGATATCCAGGACGAACACCGCAAGGCCGAGCGCGGCATCCTCGCCTATCAGCCGGGCAAGCTGCTGGTGCGTGGCGACACCCCACTGTTCAAGGTAGAACGCCTGCTCGGCGTCGACCTGGACCACATCGAAGCCGAAACCCTGGCCGGCCTGATCTACGACACCTTGAAACGGGTGCCGGAAGAAGAAGAAGTGCTGGAAGTTGAAGGCTTGCGGATCATCATCAAGAAGATGAAAGGGCCGAAGATCGTGCTGGCCAAGGTGTTGATGCTGGATTGACAGCAGGAATGCGAACCAAATGTGGGAGGGGGCTTGCTCCCGATAGCAGTGTGTCAGCCACCCGATTCAGTGACTGATACTCCGCTATCGGGAGCAAGCCCCCTCCCACATTGGTTACTGGCCATCCTTTGGATCAAGCACCCGGCACGAAATGCTTCTGGGCCGTGCCCCGCGCGATCAGGCGGGAGATGTAGTCCAGCTTCTGCGCATCCTGGTCGATAAACCGGAAGGTCAGTTGCAGCCAGTCGCTGTCGGGCTTGGGCTCGTAGGCAACGATCGCGTGCAGGTAGCCATTGAGGCGTGCCACTTCAGCGTTTTCGCCTTGTTCGAGGTCGAGCACGGCGCTTTCCAGCACCTGGGGCAGGACCTCACCGCGACGCACCACCAACAACGCCTCCTTGATGCTCAGCGCCTTGATTACGCACTGCTGGGTGCCGCTGGACAGGCGCAACTGGCCCTGACCACGTCCGCCGGCAGGCGAAGGGGCCGGGGCAGCGGTGACAGGCGCGCTGTTGAGCAGGCCTCTGCTCGGGGCTGCCGCCACTGGTGCCGGCTTGACGGCTTCGGCCTTGCCACCGGTCAGCGCGCTCAGGGAGTCGTTGCCGAAGGCCGAGTTCATCTTGGTCGGCGCGCTGGCGATCAACGCGTCGAGGCGGCCGATCTTGTGCAGGGCCTGCTTGACCTTGTTCAGCAATTGTTCGTTGGTGAACGGCTTGCTGACGTAACCGGAAACACCGGCCTGGATCGCCTGCACCACGTTTTCCTTGTCGCCACGGCTGGTCACCATCACGAACGGCATGGCCTTCAGATGGGCTTGCTCGCGGCACCAAGTCAACAGCTCTAGCCCGGACATCTCCGGCATTTCCCAATCGCACAGCACCAGGTCGAAAGACTCGCGCATCAGAATGGATTGCGCCTTCTTGCCGTTCACCGCATCTTCGATCTGGATCCCGGGGAAGTAATTGCGCAGGCACTTCTTCACCAGGTCGCGAATAAACGAGGCGTCATCCACCACCAACACACTGACTTTGCTCATCGACCCTTCATCCTATAAAACCTTTGCTGGCAGTACGCCTGACTGATGGCAGTTTGCCAAAACTCTGCAGTCACGTTAGGACTTATTTGGCCCTATCCGCAATAAATTCCGCTCGCCGCAAACGAAAACGCCCGGCCAATGGCCGGGCGTTAATTTCTCGGGCAACCTTACTTATCGTCAGATTCGCCCGGAACATTAGGGATAAGATCAGCATTGCCTTCAACTTCGGCTTTCATGCGCTTGAGGCCCATGTGCCGAACGTCGGTGCCGCGCACCAGGTAAATCACCAATTCCGAGATATTGCGCGCATGGTCGCCGATGCGCTCCAGGGAGCGCAGCACCCAGATGATGCTCAAGACACGCGAGATAGAGCGCGGGTCTTCCATCATGTAGGTCGCCAGTTCACGCAGGGCGGTCTTGTATTCGCGATCGATGACCTTGTCGTACTGGGCCACCGACAACGCCAGGTCCGCATCGAAGCGCGCAAACGCGTCGAGGGCATCGCGCACCATGTTGCGCACCTGGTCGCCGATATGGCGCACTTCCACGTAACCACGCGGCGCTTCGCCTTCTTCGCACAGCTGGATGGCGCGGCGGGCGATCTTGGTGGCTTCGTCGCCGATACGCTCAAGGTCGATCACCGACTTGGAGATGCTGATGATCAAGCGCAGGTCGGACGCCGCCGGCTGGCGACGGGCAAGAATGCGCAGGCATTCTTCGTCGATGTTGCGCTCCATCTGGTTGATCTGGTCATCGATCTCACGCACTTGCTGGGCCAGGCCCGAGTCGGCCTCGATCAGCGCGGTGACCGCATCGTTGACTTGCTTCTCCACCAGGCCGCCCATCGCCAGGAGGTGGCTGCGCACTTCCTCAAGCTCGGCGTTGAACTGCGCGGAGATGTGGTGGGTAAGGCCTTCTTTGCTAATCATGTTGGCGTCCTTGGAGCGTCCGGTAAGGTGCGGAGAACCGCAGCGTCAGTGCAATCAGAACCACAGCTTCCTAGCCATAGCGACCGGTGATGTAGTCTTCGGTCTGCTTCTTCGCCGGATTGGTGAACAGGGTATCGGTGTCGCCGAACTCCACCAGCTTGCCCATGTACATGAACGCGGTGTAGTCGGAAACCCGCGCCGCCTGCTGCATGTTGTGGGTCACGATGACGATGGTGAACTTGGACTTGAGCTCGTAGATCAGCTCTTCGACTTTAAGCGTCGAGATCGGGTCGAGCGCTGAGCACGGTTCATCGAGCAACAGCACTTCAGGCTCCACGGCGATGGTGCGCGCGATCACCAGACGCTGCTGCTGGCCGCCGGACAGACCCAGGGCCGACTCGTGCAGACGGTCCTTGACCTCATCCCACAGCGCGGCGCCCTTGAGCGCCCATTCCACGGCTTCATCGAGGATGCGCTTCTTGTTGATGCCCTGGATGCGCAGGCCATAGACCACGTTTTCATAGATGGTCTTGGGAAACGGGTTGGGCTTCTGGAACACCATGCCCACCCGGCGGCGCAACTCGGCCACATCTTCGCCCTTGCGGTAGATGTTGGTGCCGTAGAGGTTGATCGCGCCTTCCACACGGCAACCGTCCACCAGGTCGTTCATGCGGTTGAAGGTGCGCAGCAGCGTGGACTTGCCGCAGCCCGACGGGCCGATGAAGGCGGTCACGCGCTGCTTGGGGATGTTCAAGCTGACGTCGAACAGCGCCTGCTTTTCACCGTAGTAGAGGCTCAGGCCGGGCACTTCGATGGCCACGGTTTCCTGGGCCAGGCTCAGGCTCTGCTTGTCGCGACCCAGGGCAGACATGTTGATGCCGTGGGAATGGGTTTCATGTTGCATGGGATGCTCCCTGTGCTGTTGTGTGGGAGGGGGCTTGCCCCCGATGGCAGTGTGTCAGTCAGCACATCTGTTTCTGATCCGCCGCTATCGGGGGCAAGCCCCCTCCCACATTTATTCTGCGTTTACTTATAAATCAGCTGTCCAGCGCCTTGTACTTCTCGCGCAGGTGGTTACGTATCCACACCGCCGACAGGTTGAGCGTGGCGATCACCAGCACCAGCAGCAACGCGGTGGCGTACACCAGCGGCCGCGCCGCCTCGACGTTGGGACTCTGGAAGCCGACGTCATAGATATGAAAGCCCAGGTGCATGATCTTCTGGTCAAGGTGCAGATATGGGTAGTTACCGTCCAACGGCAGCGACGGGGCCAGCTTCACCACGCCGACCAGCATCAGCGGCGCCACTTCACCGGCGGCGCGGGCCACGGCTAGGATCATGCCGGTCATCATCGCCGGGCTGGCCATTGGCAGCACGATTTTCCACAGCGTTTCCGCCTTGGTCGCGCCGAGTGCCAGGGACCCTTCACGCACGGTGCGAGGTATGCGCGCCAGGCCCTCTTCAGTCGCCACGATCACCACCGGCACCGCCAGCAGCGCCAGGGTCAGCGAGGCCCAGAGCAGGCCCGGCGTGCCGAAGGTCGGCGCTGGCAAGGCTTCGGCGAAGAACAGCCGGTCCACCGAACCACCCAGTACATACACGAAGAAGCCCAGGCCGAACACGCCGTAAACGATGGCCGGCACGCCCGCCAGGTTGTTGACCGCGATGCGGATGATCCGCGTCAGGGCGTTCTGCTTGGCGTACTCACGCAGGTACACCGCCGCCAGCACGCCGAACGGCGTCACGATCATCGCCATGATCAGGGTCATCATCACGGTGCCGAAGATCGCCGGGAAGATCCCGCCTTCGGTGTTGGCTTCCCGTGGGTCGTCGCTCAAGAACTCCCAGACCTTGCTGAAGTAGAAGCCGATCTTGGTCAGGGTGCCCATGGCGTTCGGCTGGTAGGCGTGCACCACTTTGCCGATGCCGATTTCGATTTCCTTGCCGTTGCCGTCACGGGCCGTCAGCGCGTCGCGGTTGAACTGCGCGTGCAGGTCGGCCAGGCGCGCTTCGATGTCCTGATAGCGGGCATTCAGTTCGGCGCGGTCGGCGTCCATGTCGGCTTGGGCGGCGGCGTCGAGCTTGCCTTCCAGTTCCAACTTGCGGCCGTGCAGGCGGACGCGCTCCAGCCCGGCGTTGATCGCGCCGATATCGGTTTTCTCCAGGCTCTTGAGCTGGGCGGCGAGCTTGTTGACCCGATCTACGCGAGCTTGCAGCTCCGGCCACGCGGCCTCGCCTTCGGCGATGACCTTGCCGTCCTGCTTGACGTTGACCAGGGTGCCGTAGAAGTTACCCCACTCACGTCGCTCGATGGTCATCAACTGCACCGGTTTGGTCTGGTCCTTCAACCATTCGCCGACGATCCAGGTGAAATCGTTGCCGTTCAAGTCGCGGTTGCCGACCTTGATCAGCTCGCGAGTCATGAACTCCGGGCCCTCGTCGGGCACCGGCAGGCCAGCGCTTTTCAGGCGCTCGCGGGGCACTTCTTCCTTCTGCACCACTTCGCCGATGACGATATGGTTTTCCTGGCCCGGCACGTTGTAGTTGGCCTGGATCAGGTCAGCCGGCCAGAAGTGGCCCAAACCGCGCACCGCAATCACCGCCAGCAAACCCAGGGTCATGATGACCGCGATGGACACCGCGCCACCGCTGATCCAGACGCCCGGGGCGCCGCTCTTGAACCATCCATTCAGGGAGTTCTGTTTCACAGACTTCTACCTTTCTTAAAGCGACGAGTATTTCTTGCGCAGACGCTGACGAATCAGCTCGGCGAGGGTGTTCATGATGAAAGTGAACAGCAGCAGCACCAGCGCCGAGAGGAACAGCACGCGGTAGTGACTGCCGCCCACTTCCGACTCCGGCATTTCCACGGCGACGTTGGCCGCCAACGTGCGCAGGCCTTCGAACAGGTTCATCTCCATCACCGGCGTGTTACCGGTAGCCATCAGCACGATCATGGTCTCGCCGACCGCGCGGCCCATGCCGATCATCAGGGCAGAGAAGATGCCCGGGCTGGCGGTGAGGATGACCACGCGGGTCATGGTCTGCCATGGCGTGGCGCCCAAGGCCAGGGAGCCCAGGGTCAGGCCGCGCGGCACACTGAACACAGCGTCTTCAGCGATGGAATAGATGTTCGGGATTACCGCAAAGCCCATGGCCAGGCCGACCACCAGGGCGTTGCGCTGGTCATAGGTGATGCCCAGGTCATGGGAGATCCACATGCGCATGTCGCCACCGAAGAACCAGGTTTCCAGGTACGGGCTCATGTACAGCGAGAGCCAGCCCACGAACAGGATCACCGGGATCAGGATCGCGCTTTCCCAGCCATCGGGAACGCGCAGGCGGATCGATTCAGGCAAGCGACTGAATACGAAACCGGCCACCAGGATGCCAATCGGCAACAGCATCAGCAGGCTGAAAATCCCCGGCAAGTGCCCTTCCACATAAGGCGCCAGGAACAGGCCGGCGAAGAAGCCGAGGATCACCGTCGGCATCGCTTCCATCAACTCGATCACCGGCTTGACCTTGCGGCGCAGGGTCGGGGCCATGAAGTAAGCCGTGTAGATGGCGGCGGCAACGGCCAGCGGCGCGGCGAGCAACATCGCGTAGAACGCGGCCTTCAGCGTACCGAAGGTCAGCGGCGCCAGGCTCATCTTGGGTTCGAAGTCGGTGTTGGCGGCGGTCGATTGCCAGACGTATTTAGGCTCGTCGTAGTTCTCGTACCAGACCTTGCTCCACAGCGCGCTCCAGGATACTTCCGGGTGCGGATTGTCGAGCAGCAGCGGTTGCAGCTTGCCACCGGCCTCGACGATCACGCGGTTGGCCCGTGGTGACAGGCCGAACACGCCCTGGCCGTCGACCACCGGGTCGACCAGCAAGGTGCGGTGCGCGGTGCTGTGGAACACGCCGAACTGGCCCGAAGCGTCGAGGGCGGTGAAGCCTTTGCGACGTTCCTCAGCTGTGATTTCCACGATGGGCGCAGTGCCCATCTGGAAGGTCCGGATTTGCTTCAGGCGTTGTTCGCCATCCGGGTCGCGGGCCATGAACCACTGGGCCAGGCCACCTTTGGAGTTACCGACGATCAACGAGATGCCGCCCACCAGCTGGGTGCTGGCGGTGACTTCGGCATTGCCGTCTTCAAGCAGTTTGTAGCGACCGTTGAGGCTCTTGTCGCGCAGGCTGAACACATCGGCCAGGGCTCGACCGTTGATCACATACAACCATTGCTGGCGTGGGTCGATGAAGATCGCCTTCACCGGCTCGGTCATTTGCGGCAGTTCGACACGCTTCTGCTCGCTGGTGACTTCGCCGGTCATCATGTTTTCTTCACGGCTCAGGGTCAGCACGTTCAAGTGCGAACCGGCCGAGCCGGCCACCACCAGGGAGGTATCGGTGGCATTGAGCGCGACGTGCTCCAACGGGCGGCCTGCCTCATCCAGTACAATCGGCGTTTCACCGTAGGGGTATTCGATCGCAGGGCTGATGGTTTTCTTGCCGTCCGGGTAGGACACCTTGTAGGTGTGGCGGAACACCATGGACTGGCCGTTGGACAGACCCAGGATCACCAGAGGGCTGCCCGGCTGGTCTTCGCCGATGGACACCACCTGGGTACCGGCCGGCAGTGGCAGGTCTACGCGCTTGAGTTCAGCGCCGGTGTCGACTTCAAAGAACAGCGCCTGACCCTTGTCGGAAACCCGCATGGCGACCTGGTTCTGTTCTTCAAGCGAGATCAGCAACGGCTTGCCGGCGTCCTGCATCCAGGCGGGCGTCAGCGCGTCTTCCTTGGTCAGCGAGGCGCCCTGGAACAGCGGCGCAACGACATAGGCGAGGAAGAAGAAAATCAGGGTGATGGCAGCCAGCACAGCGAGACCGCCGACCAGTACATACCAACGGGTGAAACGATCCTTGAGCGCGCGAATGCGGCGCTTGCGTTGCAGCTCAGGCGTATTGAAATCAATGCGCTTGGGGGGAGAAGTCGTCGTCATGGTGGAATTGGCCAGATCATTCATGCGCACACCCTAGCGATCCTGTATGACAGAAAGATGACAATGCAGTGACGCAAGAAATCCGCCGCGTAGCAAAGCTGGCAGCGGACAAAAAAATTAGGGCTGCAGGGGCCGTGAGTGGGAGCCGGTTTCTCGCTCCCACAGGGCCCGCTGCTACACCAGGTAAAGCAGGCTTAGTTGCCTTCTTTCAGACCCAGGTCAGCCAGGGCCTTGGCGGCCACTTTGGCTGGCAGTGGGATGTAGCCATCCTTGACCACCACTTCCTGGCCCTGCTTGGACAGCACCAGTTTCACGAACTCAGCTTCCAGCGGAGCCAGCGGCTTGTTCGGAGCTTTGTTGACGTACACGTAGAGGAAACGCGACAGCGGATACTTGCCGTTGAGGGCGTTTTCTTCAGTGTCTTCGATGAAGTCAGTGCTGCCTTTCTTGGCCAACGCCACGGTCTTCACGCTGGCGGTCTTGTAGCCGATGCCCGAGTAACCGACGCCGTTCAGCGAGGAGCTGATCGACTGCACGACCGAAGCCGAGCCCGGTTGTTCGTTCACGTTAGGCTTGTAGTCGCCCTTGCACAGGGCTTCTTCCTTGAAGTAGCCGTAAGTGCCGGACACCGAGTTACGACCGAACAGTTGCACCGGCTTGTTGGCCAGATCGCCGGTCACGCCCAGGTCACCCCAGGTTTTCACGTCGGCTTTGGCGCCGCACAGACGCGTCGAGGAGAAGATCGCGTCGACCTGTTCCATGGTCAGGTGCTGGATCGGGTTGTCCTTGTGCACGAAGACTGCCAGGGCGTCCACGGCAACCGGGATAGCGGTTGGCTTGTAGCCGTACTTCTGCTCGAAGGCCGCCAGCTCCGTGTCCTTCATCTTGCGGCTCATCGGGCCCAGGTTGGAGGTGCCTTCAGTCAGCGCAGGTGGCGCAGTGGCGGAGCCGGCAGCTTGAATCTGAATGTTGACGTTCGGGTATTCCTTTTTGTAACCCTCGGCCCACAGGGTCATCAGGTTGGCCAGGGTATCGGAACCGACGCTGGACAAGTTGCCCGACACACCAGTGGTCTTCACGTAAGCCGGAATGGCCGGGTCAACACCAGCAGCCACCGCGTTGGCAGTTGCAACGCCAGCAGCGACGAACGTCATTGCCGCCATCAAACGCTTCAGTTTCATGCCTTACTCCTAGCAGATAGGGATAGTTGGATCGGGGCCAAGTATCGGTAGGCCGTGTGAACACTCTATGTCTGGAATGTGACAATTAGATGAAAGGCCAGTATTGGAAGAGGACGGGCATTTGAGAGGCAAACGCTCGGAAATACAGGGTTGCATGAGCAGATGAGCGTCATGGGCCTATGGTTTAGAAACACTCTGTAATTGTTAACCAGAGATTTCCCACAACTATTTAGGGTTGTCGCTCGGAACCGGCCTTACTAACCTCCTCCTGCCGCTGCAAATTCAGCGACCGGGACTGCAAGCCCGCCGAAACTATGTTGGGAGTTCATAAGCGCCTCTATAATCGGAGCGCTTTTTATGGCCGTCGTGTTATGGCGGCTGTGTGCGGGAGGCCTTCGGGTCTGCCGGGATGCTCCTAACCTCGGTCTTGCAGACCCGCGCACAGCTGCCACCCATCATCTGCAAGTGATGCTGGCCGCTCCCATTTTGTTAGGAGCTTTTACGATGATCAAAGATAGCCCCAATCCCCCGCTCAATTCGGCTCCACTGCACGCAGACGCTCGCAGAGCCATCAATCCCAATCCGAAACATTCTGCCGAATGCGCCCTATCTGCTGATAGGCTTTTTACCGTGCGTACAGATCTGGATGCCGAGACCCTGCTGGCAAACGCGTCCCAGGATCTCGCTTCGGTTCAAGTCTTGGCTGCAAATTTGGCGTTCGAGGTCGACGGTGCCGCGCGAGACGTGACCCTGGGAATATGCCGGATGCTTGAGGGAATTCAGTTACTGGTAGATCGGACGCTGGATCAATTTGAAACTCAAAACCCGATGGCAAAATTTTGAAATTCGCTCCGGTCCAAAACCTGGTTAAAGTCTAAGCGATTCACGGCGAACCTTAGGTTGACAAAACAAAAACAAAGCATAGCCTTGTCAACCTAAGGAGACCTCACATGATCAATGACCGAATTCGCCGCGCAAGGTTGTTGCGTGGCATGTCGCTAGAAGCACTGGCACTGCGTCTAGGTGACATAACCAAGCAAGGCTTGAGCAAATATGAAAAAGGGCTGATTACCCCAAACTCCCAGCGCATTTTGCAATTAGCAAAGGCACTGGAGGTGAGTCCAGAGTATTTTTTCCGTACTCAGGCACTGCCACTCGCGCCGCTGGAGTTCCGTAAGCTTGCGAAGATGCCTCAGTACCGTCAGGTCCAAGTCGAGGAACAGATTCGAGAGCATCTGGAACGCTATATATCTCTTGAAGAGTGTTTCGACCCAGGAGATATCAAGACTGCCGAAACCCCGGCGCAAATGCTCACTGTATCCTCCTTAGAAGAAGCGGAACGAGCGGCGGATGAGCTCCGTAAGTATTGGGATATAGGCGAAGACCCTATTGCTCATCTGACTGAGCAGTTGGAAGAGCACGGCATCAAAGTGGTGATGCTGGATGGTCCTGATGATTTTGATGGCGCTTGCGCAGCCACCAATGACGGCGAACATGTGCTGATCGCTCTAAATGCTCAGAGAGCAGGTGAACGAATTCGCTTCACCGCTGCTCACGAACTGGGTCACTGGGTGATGAAATTGCCTGATGATATGCCCGAGCGCGATAAAGAAAACTGCTGTCACCGCTTCGCAGGAGCTTTCCTTTATCCAGCTAAAAGCGTAACCGGAGATTTTGGGAATCATCAGCGCTCCCGTGTCCACCCTAGAGAACTATTGATTGCTAAGCGCCAATATGGGCTCTCAATGCATGCAGCGCTCCGTCGATTGAAGGACCTTAAACTGTTAGGCGAAGGCGGCTTCAAGTCCCTGACTATTCAGTTCAGCAGCAATGGCTGGCGCAAAGCAGAACCTGAACCATTACCTTGCAAGCCACCTCAGCGTTTTGAGTCACTCGTTTTCTGGGGGTTAGCGGAAGGCCTTATCACCAAATCACGAGCGGCCGAGTTGCTGCGTCGCCCGGTGAGAGCTCTAGATCCCAATTTTCTGGGCTCATTGGAGAGTGCATGAGCCTTGTCTATATCAGCGACACCAACATCTGGATTGATTTTAGGAATGCAGAATTGTTGGAGCATATGTTCAGGCTGCCACTCACTTTCTGCTGCACCGACTTTGTCATGCACGAGCTTGAGGATTTCCCCTATGATGAACTACTCGCCCAAGGGTTGGTTGTCGAATCATTTGACGAGGGAGGCGTGCAAAAACTCTTAGGACTTAAGGTCGAACACAACAATAGTTCCTTAGCCGATGTTTCTTGCTACCTACTAGCACAAACAACCGGAAGACCGTTACTCACTGGCGATGGGAAACTACGTCGTCAGGCAATTCGGGACGGACTGCAGGTACACGGTGCACTTTGGCTGCTCGACCTAATGGTCGAGCATCAAGTCCTCAACGCTATTGACGCAGCAACGGCGCTGGAGCATAGGCTAACTGATGGTGCCCGCTTACCAGCATCAGAATGTCAAATAAGACTCTTAGGCTGGAGAACTATATAAAGCTCAACTCGGATACTGAATATCCATCCAGCGCTTGTAAACATCACCATATTCATCTTCCAAAGCAGAGAAACTACTTTCAAAAAGCTTCATGGCTTTGATTGCGTCAGCTGACGGGTAACTTATAAAGCGATACCCCGTCATGACCCTAAACTTGAAATACCCGAATCCATCGGAAATTATCCGACTGAGATGAGCCAGATGAATTGAATCCCTTTCATCAGCACTTCGCAAGTCACGTTCCATCGGCATTCCAATCCCAATGCAGTCAGCATGATGTATATGACTAGCGTTCGAGTACTCATGTAGCAATGCTGTAAAACCTTTAAACAATGGATCTCCACTATTCGTTAGACCGGCGATCAAGCCAGTGAATCCCCATCTGCGCTCAAGCTCTTGACGGGTTTTTCTATCATATCGCTGATTAACTTCAGCTCTTTTTTCTGGCGATATCAAAAGATCCTTGATGGGTTTCCACTCTCGGTCATCAGGATTCGTCACAGCGCTCAAAAGCTCTTGAGCCTTACTATCGTTTTTCAATAATGAAATTTCAAATAGGTCAGTATCAAACTCTTCAACTCGCTGCCTAAAACTTTCACGCGATTGGAGTATATACAGTACCTTCAGTGTACCCTCGCACACAGAGCGCATGATTACATCCGCATCCCAGAGTTGACCGTAAGCAGACAATAAAAATGCACTTTCCGTAGATCGCGCAGTCGCCGATAAAAGCTCACCGAGGACCTGCCGTTCTCGCTTGTTGAATTCAGAAAAAGCTGACACTGGAGCCATTAGTGGCAACAACTCCCTCATTAACAAAACCGCTTTTTCGGACCACTCTTTCTGAATTTTAATGAGTACTTCCGTGTACATCGCCTACTCCTGAACAGATTACCGCCCGCGCTTCCACAGATACCCACCCACCACCATCCCCATCACACACAGGACAGCCACGTAGTACGCCGGCCCCATCGGGCTCTCCTTCATCAGCAGCGACACCGCCAGCGGCGTCAGCCCGCCGAACACGGCGTAGGCCACGTTGTAGGAAAACGACAAGCCGCTGAAGCGCACCACCGGTGGGAAAGCTTTCACCATCACGTAAGGCACCACGCCGATAGTGCCTACAAACAGGCCGGTCAAGGCGTACAGCGGGAACAGCCAGTCCGGATGGGCCATCAGGCTGTGATAAAGCGTCCAGGACGTGGCCAGCAGTAAGGCGCAACCGCTGATCAGCACCCGGCCGGCGCCGAAGCGGTCTGCCAGTGCGCCGGCGGCGATGCAACCCAGGCTCAGGGTGACAATGGCCAGGCTGTTGGCCTGCAACGCCACCGTGGGGCTGAAGTGGTAGACGGTCTGCAGCACGGTCGGGGTCATCAGGATGACCACCACGACGCCCGCCGACAGCAGCCAGGTCAGCAGCATCGACAACACGATGGCGCCACGATGGTCGCGCAGTACCGCGCGCAACGGCAGCTCGGCGGCCAGGGTCTTGCGTTGCTGCATTTCGGCGAAGATCGGCGTTTCATGCAGCCAGCGGCGCAGGTACACCGACAGTAAGCCGAACACGCCGCCGAGCAGGAACGGAATACGCCAGGCAAACTCTGAAACCTGCTCCGGGCTGTAGATCGAGTTGATCGCCGTGGCCACCAGCGAACCCAGCAATATACCGGCGGTGAGGCCGCTGGTCAGGGTGCCGCAGGCGTAGCCGATATGGCGTGGCGGCACGTGTTCGGAGACGAACACCCAGGCGCCGGGAACCTCACCGCCAATCGCCGCGCCCTGGATGATACGCATCAGCAGGAGCAGGAGCGGCGCCCACAAGCCGATCTGCGCGTAGGTCGGCAGCAGGCCCATGATCAAGGTCGGCACGGCCATCATGAAGATGCTCAGGGTGAACATTTTCTTGCGGCCCAGCAGGTCGCCGAAGTGCGCCATGATAATCCCGCCCAGGGGGCGCGCCAGGTAGCCGGCGGCGAAGATGCCGAACGTCTGCATCATGCGCAGCCATTCGGGCATATCGACGGGGAAGAACAGTTTTCCGACCACCGTGGCGAAAAACACGAAAATGATGAAGTCGTAGAACTCCAGCGCCCCGCCCAAGGCAGACAGCGACAGGGTTTTGTAGTCGTTGCGGGTCAGCGGGCGCGAAGGTTGCGCGCTGCTTGCGGGCACGGAGGACATGGCAAGGCTTCTCTTATAGTAGTCATCGTAAAGGACTGCGCGCCTGTGACTTGCGGCGGGTTTGGCAAGATAGCAAATCGCTTGAAAAAGCACAGCGCCATGAGAACAGTTGCGCGCAAAAGCCCCGATACAGCGTCTATTTACCGACCAAATGAGCCTCAGGTGGTCGTCGTCGCGCCAGCGTCTCGATATACTCGCCCGTGCAAGCGCAGGAACCCCAGCCTTGAGGGGCTGCTGTGCCAAAACGTTGTTGGGCGCCATCCAGCCGATTTGGCAGAGTTTCCCTTTAGTTCGCCTTACGAGAAACGCATCGAGCTGTGTATGTTGGTGCTGAAACGTTTTTCCAGAAGACGGCTATCCACTTGAAATACCCATGAAGCGTCACGGGTCAGAGGCACCCTCGGCATGATCGAACTCGAACAAGAAGATCCTATCCCGCAAGGCGATCTCGCCCTGCAAATCACCGCGCTTCCGCGTGAAACCAATGGTTTTGGCGATATTTTCGGTGGCTGGCTGGTCGCGCAGATGGACCTGGCCGGCACTGCCATGGCCAGCAAGGTCGCGGGCGGGCGCGTGGCGACCGTGGCGATTGATCGCATGGCCTTCCTGGTACCGGTCGCGGTGGGCGCGCAGTTGTCCTTCTATACCCAGGCCCTGGAAATCGGCCGCAGCTCGATCCAGATGATGGTCGAAGTGTGGAGCGACGACCCGCTGTCCAGCGAATGGCGCAAGGTCACCGAGGCGGTATTCGTGTTCGTCGCCATCGATGGCAGTGGCCGCACGCGTTCGGTTCCATCGCGCGCACGTTAAACCTCACCGGGTTTTGACGGTCAATTGCCCCATTGCCTGTCCACTGAGAGTGCTTTGCTATGCCGACGCCCCACGTTGAAACCGTGAAAATCGACGAGCTGGACTGCTGGCGCATCCGCCACAACGGCGCCGAATTGATGGTGGCCCAACAGGGCGCGCATCTCTTCAGCTACCAGCGCGACGGCGAGCAGCCGCTGATCTGGCCGAATCCTGAAGCGGTGTTCAAAAAAGGCAAAGGCATCCGCACCGGCGTACCGGTTTGCTGGCCGTGGTTTGGCGTATTCGACCGCAACCCGCAGAGTGTTAAGGCCATGCGCCACAGCGATCAGCCGGCCGGTGCCCATGGTTTTGTGCGTACGGCGCTGTGGGAGTTAGCCGCGACCGAGTTGCAAGGCCAAGCGCTGCGGGTAGACCTTGTGCTGCCGGTACCCGCCGGCGGCTTTCCTGGTTGGCCCCATCCGGTCGATTTGAAGCTGAGCCTGGTGCTGGACGATCAGTTGCATATCCACCTGACCAGCCATAACCGTGGCACTGACACGGTGACGCTCAGCCAGGCGCTGCACACCTACTTCGCCGTCAGCAATGTGCGCAACGTGCAGGTCGAAGGCCTGGACGGGTCGGCGTACATCGACACCGCCGCTGGCTGGTCCGAGAAACAACAATCCGGCCTGCTGCACTTCACCGCCGAGACCGACCGCATCTATCTGGATACGCCGGCTGAACTGAGCATTGTCGATAAAGACTGGGGACGCCGTGTGCAACTCACCAGCCAGGGTTCGAAGTCGACGGTGGTCTGGAACCCCTGGACCGAACGCGCCAAGGCCTTCGATGACATGGCCGACGACGGCTGGCAGGGGATGCTGTGCATCGAGACGGCAAATGTGCTGGAAGATGTGGTGACTTTGGCACCCGGTGAAAGCCACACTCTCGGCGTGAGCATCAATGCTATCGCCCTGTAGATGAAGAACAAAATGTGGGAGGGGGCTTGCCCCCGATTGCGGTGGTTCAGTCAATTCATAGGTGACTGATACACCGCTATCGGGAGCAAGCCCCCTCCCACATTGATTTGTGGTGTGGTTTAAAGATCCGACTCCTTCACCACCCTCACCTTCCCTGCATCCAGTGCATACGCCGCATCCGCCAGATCGTTGTTCACCTTCTCTACTTTCAACGTGCCCGTGACCCACAGCGGCGTATAGATATCCTCCAGCTTCAAACCCTTCGGATACCGCACCAGCACCAGTTGGTTAGGCGGCGGTGGCGGCACGTGGATGCAGGCGCCTGGGTAGGGCACCAGGAAAAACAGGGTGCTGCGGCCCTTGGCGTCGGTTTCCAACGGCACCGGGTAGCCGCCGATACGGATGTTCTTGCCGTTCATGGCCGCCACGGTCTTGGTGGAATACATCACCGCCGGCAAGCCTTTGCTCTGCTTCAGGCCGCCTTTATCGGTAAAGGTGCCTTGGGCTTCGGGGGAGTTGTGATCGATCTCGGGCATGGCCTCGAGGGCTTTCTGATCCGACAGCGGCATCAGGTCAAGCCAGTCGGTTTCCGGCAGTTCGCCAGCGTGTACCAGGCCTGGGCCCAGCAAGAGGAGAGTCAACAAAAGATGGCGCATGCAGAGGCTCGGCAAGTTCAGGTGGCGAGCATTCTAGCCCTCTGCGCCTGCGCAGCGCAGAGGACTTTGTCGGCTGGTTATTTCCTTTTGATCAGGCCGAAGATCACCAGCAGCACGATAGCGCCGACCAAGGCACCGAGGAAGCCTGCGCCTTGACCCGCCTGGTAGATGCCCAGTGCCTGACCACCGTAAGTCGCGGCCAGGGAGCCGGCGATACCCAGCAGGATGGTCATGATCCAGCCCATGCTGTCGTCGCCAGGCTTGAGGAAACGCGCCAGCAGGCCGACGATCAAGCCGATAAAAATGGTTCCGATAATACCCATGGCATTTCCCTCTGATTGGTATGAGACATGCCAAAGCCTAGTCAGACTTTGGCATCCTGCAATCAGAGAGACGCCGAGCCTTAATGGTTCCCGTGGCGGCGCGGCTTATTGTTCGGCGATCAAGGCTTCGACCTTGAGAATCTGCGCCTGAAGGGTCGCGCGGTCCTTGCAGCGCAGGTTGGCGTGACCCACCTTGCGCCCGGCCTTGAAGGCCTTGCCGTAGTGATGCACATGGCAATCGTCGATCGCCATTACCCGCTCAACCGGCGGTACCACGCCAATGAAGTTGAGCATGGCGCTCTCGCCCACCTTGGCCGTGGAGCCCAACGGCAAGCCCGCCACCGCCCGCAGGTGGTTTTCGAACTGGCTGCACTCGGCGCCTTCGGTGGTCCAGTGCCCGGAGTTGTGCACGCGCGGGGCGATTTCGTTGGCCTTGAGGCCACCATCGACTTCAAAGAACTCGAACGCCATCACGCCGACGTAATCCAGCTGCTTGAGCACGCGGCTGGAGTAATCTTCGGCCAACGCCTGCAGCGGGTGGTCAGTGCTGGCCACGGAGAGCTTGAGAATGCCGTTGACGTGGGTGTTGTGCACCAACGGGTAGAAACGGGTTTCGCCATCACGGGCGCGCACGGCGATCAGCGAGACTTCGCCGGTGAACGGCACAAAGCCTTCCAGCAGGCAGGCAACGCTGCCCAGCTCGGCGAAGGTGCCGGCCACATCGGCAGCGGTGCGCAGCACTTTCTGGCCCTTGCCGTCGTAGCCCAGGGTGCGGGTCTTCAGCACGGCCGGCAGGCCGATACTGGCGACGGCGGCGTCCAGGTCCGCCTGGGACTGGATATCGGCGAAGGCCGGCGTCGGGATGCCCAGGTCCTTGAACATGCTCTTTTCGAACCAGCGGTCGCGCGCGATGCGCAGGGCTTCGGCGCTCGGGTACACCGGTACGAACTGCGACAGGAAGGCCACGGTTTCGGCCGGGACGCTTTCGAACTCGAAGGTCACCAGGTCGACCTCGTCGGCCAACTGGCGCAGGTGGTCCGGGTCGCTGTAGTCCGCGCGCAGGTGTTCACCCAAGGCGGCCGCGCAAGCGTCCGGCGCCGGGTCCAGGAAAGCGAAATTCATCCCCAGCGGGGTTCCCGCCAGAGCGAGCATGCGACCCAGTTGGCCGCCACCGATTACACCGATTTTCATCGTCAACAACCTCAGGCGATACGTGGGTCTGGATTGTCCAGCACGCTGTCTGTCTGCTCAGCACGGAATTTTTTCAGCACCGCATGAAATTGCGGATGCTTGGCGCCCAGGATGCTGGCGGACAGCAACGCGGCGTTGATCGCGCCGGCCTTGCCGATCGCCAGGGTCGCCACCGGGATGCCGGCGGGCATCTGCACGATGGACAACAGCGAATCCACGCCCGAGAGCATCGACGACTGCACCGGAACGCCCAGCACGGGCAGGTGAGTCTTGGCTGCACACATGCCTGGCAAGTGCGCCGCACCGCCGGCACCGGCGATGATCACCTCGATGCCACGGGATTCTGCTTCATCGGCATACTGGAACAGCAGGTCCGGGGTGCGGTGGGCGGAGACCACCTTCACTTCATACGGAATGCCGAGTTTTTCCAGCATATCGGCGGTGTGGCTAAGGGTGGACCAATCGGACTTGGAGCCCATGATCACGCCAACCAATGCACTCATCGTCGTGCCTCTTCTCTCTGGGCGCCCGCAGGCGCGTCAAAAAACAACAAGCCACGCGGGAAATCCGGCGTGGCTTGGTGTACGAATTAAGGCCGGTTGGACCGGCCGAAGGCCGCGCAGTATACCGTAATAATCCAGATAAACAGCCCCTTGGACGACCATCTGCCCAGCGGTGCAAAGTGGCGGTTTTATTGACCCTGTAGGAGCGAGCTTGCTCGCGAAGATCGCCAACGATGACGCGGGCGTTCTGAATGGATGCGGCGCTCTCAGGTTTTTCGCGAGCAAGCTCGCTCCTACAGGGATCGCATTCAGGTGCCTTGCGCCGCCCCACCTTCCAACTTGCGCCACAACAACCGCACATTCGCCTTGCGCACCAGCGCACAGCGGTACAGCCGAATCTCCAGCGGCACGTGCCACTGCGATCCGCCACACACCACCAATTCGCCTCGGGCCAGTTCCGCCCGCACGCTCAATTGCGGCACCCAGGCGATACCCAATCCTTCCAGCGCCATGCTTTTGAGGCTGTCGGCCATGGCCGTCTCGTAGATCGTCGTGAAACGCAAGGCGCGCTGGCGCAGCAGTAAATTCACCGAACGGCCCAGGAACGCGCCGGCGCTGTAGGCCAGCAACGGCACGCTGCCCTCGCCTTCCAGGTCGAACAATGGCTTTCCATCCGCATCAGCGGCGCACACCGGGAGCATTTCGGTATTGCCCAGGTGCAGCGACGGGAAGATCTCCGCATCCATCTGCATCGCCGCATCCGGGTCGTAGAACGCCAGCATCAGGTCGCAACCGCCTTCGCGCAGCGCATGCACCGCATCGCCGACGTTGGTCGCCACCAGCCGCGTGGCGATGTTCAGGCCTTCGTTGCGCAACTGCGCGATCCAGCGTGGGAAAAAGCCCAGCGCCAGAGAGTGCGCGGCCGCCACTTGCATGACCTCACCCTGCCCGCCTTCCAAGTGATGCAAATGACGCAGCACTTCGCCGAGTTGTTCGACCACCGTGCGTGCGGTGACCAGGAACAACTGCCCGGCCGCCGTCAGCTCCACCGGCGTACGCGAGCGGTTGACCAGGGTCAGGCCCAACGCGGCCTCCAGGCTGCGAATGCGTCGGCTGAACGCCGGCTGGGTGACAAAGCGCCGCTCCGCCGCCTGGGAAAAACTGCGCGTCGCCGCCAAGGCGCTGAAGTCTTCCAGCCATTTGCTTTCAAGGTTCATCACTGCCTCCACGGGAATGCACCATTTTGGCACACACGCCCGTTATGGTAACCGGGTCACATCCACATTATGCCGTTTGTGCATAGGCCAGTGCTGAACAGCATTGGCCCAAAAACTCTCACAAGCCTAGCATTCGCAGCGTTCCGGCCAGTTCCGGGTCCATATCGAGATGATTTCCGTCATGTCCTCCGCTGCATCATTCCGCACAGAAAAAGACCTGCTTGGCGTACTCGAAGTACCCGCTCAAGCGTACTACGGCATCCAGACCCTGCGAGCGGTGAATAACTTCCGCCTCTCGGGCGTTCCGATTTCGCATTACCCGAAATTGGTGGTCGGCCTGGCAATGGTCAAGCAAGCGGCCGCTGACGCCAACCGCGAACTGGGCCAGCTCAGCGAAGCCAAGCACGCGGCTATCAGTGAAGCCTGTGCCCGCTTGATCCGCGGCGATTTCCACGAAGAATTCGTGGTGGACATGATTCAAGGCGGCGCCGGCACTTCAACCAACATGAATGCCAACGAAGTCATCGCCAACATCGCGCTGGAGGCCATGGGCCACCAGAAAGGCGAGTATCAATACCTGCACCCCAACAACGACGTGAACATGGCGCAGTCGACCAACGACGCCTACCCGACCGCGATCCGCCTGGGTCTGCTGCTGGGCCACGACGCGCTGCTGGCCAGCCTCGACAGCCTGATCCAGGCGTTCGCCGCCAAAGGCGTCGAGTTCGGGCATGTGTTGAAAATGGGCCGTACCCAATTGCAAGACGCCGTGCCGATGACCCTCGGCCAGGAATTCCGCGCCTTCGCCACTACCCTCGGTGAAGACCTGGCCCGCCTGAAAACCCTGGCGCCGGAGCTGTTGACCGAAGTGAACCTGGGCGGCACCGCAATCGGTACCGGCATCAATGCCGACCCGCGCTACCAGGCCCTGGCCGTGCAACGCCTGGCCCTGATCAGCGGCCAGCCGCTGGTACCAGCTGCCGACTTGATCGAAGCCACCTCCGACATGGGCGCCTTCGTGCTGTTCTCGGGCATGCTCAAGCGTACCGCAGTGAAGCTGTCGAAGATCTGCAACGACCTGCGCCTGCTGTCCAGCGGCCCACGCACCGGGATCAACGAGATCAACCTGCCGGCACGCCAGCCAGGCAGCTCGATCATGCCCGGCAAGGTCAACCCGGTGATCCCGGAAGCGGTGAACCAGGTGGCCTTCCAGGTCATCGGCAACGACCTGGCGCTGACCATGGCAGCCGAAGGCGGCCAACTGCAGTTGAACGTGATGGAGCCGCTGATCGCGTTCAAGATCTTCGACTCGATCCGCCTGCTGCAACGCGCCATGGACATGCTGCGCGAGCATTGCATCGTCGGCATCACCGCTAACGAAGCACGCTGCCGCGAACTGGTGGAACACTCCATCGGCCTGGTCACCGCGCTGAACCCTTACATCGGCTATGAAAACGCCACCCGCATCGCGCGCATCGCCCTTGAAAGCGGCCGCGGCGTGCTGGAACTGGTGCGCGAAGAAGGCTTGCTCGACGACGCCATGCTCGACGACATCCTGCGCCCCGAAAACATGATCGCTCCACGCTTGGTCCCCTTGAAGGCCTAAGTGTTTGTTGCACCGCTCACCAGGTTGAGGGACTAGACACCTCTCACCTTTTGAGGGCCTGAAGGCTCGTTCTTCAGGCCCTTTTTTTTGCCTGTAGGAGCGAGCTTGCTCGCGAAAAACTACTGGGCACCGCGTTCATCCAGGAGGAACACATCACCGTTCAAGACCGTCGCGAGCAAGCTCGCTCCTACAAACCTTTAATCAGCCCGAGCAGACGGATCACGTTCGCCTAGGTATAGTGCCGCCCCTCTTCGCGTCTGCGGCCGTCGGTAACGAGGCCCGGGTACAACGCGAAACCGCATGAATAACAACACCCGCAAAAGGATTGGGGTCGAACGTCGTGCACTGCCTGGTGCCATACGATGTGTCGGACCGTCCTGCGTTTGCCATTAGAAAAATCAGCGAGGAACACTCCATGCTCGAAGTCATCAACGACTTCCTCTCAGGGAAAGTACTGATCGTGCTCATTGTCGGGCTCGGCGGTTATTTCACGATTCGCTCGCGTTTCGTGCAGTTGCGTCACTTTTTCCACATGTTCTCGGTGTTTCGCGACAGCCTCAAGAGCAGCTCCGGCCAACTCAGTTCATTCCAGGCGCTGATGCTCAGCCTGGCGGGCCGCGTCGGTGCCGGTAATATCGCCGGCGTCGGCATTGCCGTGACCCTGGGCGGCCCCGGTGCCGTGTTCTGGATGTGGGTCACCGCGCTGGTGGGCATGTCTTCGAGCTTCATCGAGTGCTCCCTGGGCCAGTTGTACAAGCGCACCGACGCCGAAGGCACTTACCGTGGCGGGCCGGCTTATTACATCCAGCACGGCCTGCACAAACGCTGGCTGGGAATGGTGATGGCGTTCCTGTTGCTGGTGACCTTCGGTTTCGCCTTCAACGGCCTGCAAGCCCATGCCGTGACCCACTCGCTGAATAACGCCTTCGGCCTCGACACCACCTACACCGGCCTCGCGCTGGCGGTGCTGCTGGGCCTGGTGTTCATCGGCGGGATCAAGCGTATCGCCTCGATCGCCGACCTGCTGGTACCGGTCAAGACCCTGGTCTACATCGCCGTGACCCTGTACGTGATCGTGCTGCAATTCGACCACGTGCCGGCCATGCTCGCGACGATCGTCAAGAGCGCGTTCGGCCTCGACCAGGCCTTCGGTGGACTGGTGGGCAGCGCGATCATCATGGGCGTCAAACGCGGCGTGTTTGCCAACGAAGCCGGCCTGGGCAGCGCGCCTAACGTGGCAGCCGTGGCGTCGGTGGAACACCCGATCGCCCAGGGTGTGGTGCAAGCGTTCAGCGTGTTCCTCGACACCTTTGTGATCTGCACCTGCACCGCTTTGCTGATCCTGCTCTCCGGCTTCTACACCCCAGGCTTTGAAGGCGACGGCATTGCCCTGACCCAGAACTCCCTGGCGGCAGTGGTGGGTGACTGGGGCCGCATGTTCATCTCGGTGGCCCTGGCGTTGTTCGTGTTCACGTCGATCATGTACAACTACTACCTGGGCGAGAGCAACCTGCGCTTTTTGGTCGGCAACAACCGCAAGGTGCTGATGGGCTACCGCGCACTGGTGCTGGTGCTGATTTTCTGGGGTTCCATCGAGAACCTGGGCACCGTGTTCGCCTTCGCCGACATCACCATGACCATGCTGGCGTTCGTCAACCTGTTCGCCCTGGCGTTCCTGTTCAAGATCGCCATGCGCATCCTGAACGACTACGACAACCAGCGCGCCGCAGGCATCAAGACCCCGGTGTTCGACTCCAGCCAGTTCCCCGACCTGGACCTGGACCGCAAGGCCTGGCCGGCGAATCCGGTAAAACCGCAAGCGGCCCCGGCGGCTGAATTGAACGCTCAAGTGCAACGCTGAGCGTAGACAGATGACACGCCGCCTGGCCTTGGGCATGCTCTGGGCCCGGCGGCGTTTTTCGTTCAGGAGATTTTCAAATGCAACCAGCCAATAACGTCATGGTGCTCTACACCGGTGGCACCATCGGCATGCAGGCCAGCGCCAATGGACTGGCACCCGCTTCCGGATTCGAAGCCCGCATGCGTGACCAGTTCGCCAACCTGCAAGCGCCCGCCTGGCGTTTCCGGGAAATGTCCCCGCTGATCGACAGCGCCAACATGACGCCCGCCTACTGGCAGCGCCTGCGCACCGCCGTAGTCGAAGCCGTTGACGAAGGCTGCGACGCGGTGCTGATCCTGCATGGCACCGACACCCTGGCCTACAGCGCGGCAGCCATGAGTTTTCAACTGCTGGGCCTGCCGGCACCGGTGGTGTTTACCGGCTCGATGCTGCCGGCCGGCGTGCCCGACAGCGATGCCTGGGAAAACGTCAGTGGCGCCTTGGCCGCGCTTGGCGAAGGCCTGGCACCGGGCGTGCACCTGTACTTTCACGGCGCGCTGATGGCGCCGACCCGTTGCGCGAAAATCCGCAGCTTTGGGCGCCATCCCTTCGCCGCGCTGCAGCGCAACGGAGGCGCGGCCAAGGCCGAGTCGCTTCCCGCCGTCCTGGATTATCGCCAGCCCAAGGCCCTGGCCAACGTCGGCGTGTTGCCGCTGGTGCCAGGGATCGGCGCCGGGCAACTGGATGCGCTGATCGACAGCGGGATCGGCGCGCTGATCCTGGAATGCTTCGGCAGCGGCACCGGGCCGAGCGACAATCCGGCGTTTCTCGCCAGCCTCCAACGTGCGCAGGACCTGGGCATCGTGGTAGTCGCCATCACTCAATGCCATGAAGGCGGCGTGGAACTGGATGTGTATGAAGCCGGCAGCCGCCTGCGCGGCGTGGGCGTGTTGTCAGGCGGCGGCATGACCCGCGAAGCGGCCTTCGGCAAGCTCAACGCCCTGCTGGGTGCCGGCCTGGCCACCGCCGATACCCGCCGCCTGGTCGAACTGGACCTGTGTGGGGAGCTGCGCTGAGCCAGCGTCGACCGCTACATAATCACCCCCTGCCCTGACTGGCCGGTACCTAGCATGGAACACCCGAGTGGAGACCTCGGGTCGCTTCCATCAACCGGCCAGACAGGGATGCCCCATGACTACGCACAGCCGAACTTTTGAGCAGCCATCCGTCAAGCCTGCGGACCTGACACTGGACCTGCTCACCCAACTCACTGCACGGCCCTCATTCAGAGAAGTGGCCTCAGTGTTGTTGCGCCAGACCTTACAAGAGCAGTACCCGGCACTCGACATCAATCCCGACCTCAGCCTGGTCGGCAGCCCATCCTGGGAAATCGTCGAGGACAAGATCGTCCCCGGGCTGACGTTCTATCAAACCCTCAGCGACATCCTGGCCAGACAGTCCGTAGTCGGCGGGACGACAACGTACATTGAAGGCGAACACTTTCTCACCCAGCAGCCGCTGACCGACCCGCCGATGCTGCTGCCCGTGCGCATTGTCGACATCGCCCACACCCTCAACACCCTGGCGCCGGTGATGCCGGCCGCGTTCCAGGAACAGCAGGTGGAGTTCTGGAACCACAGCACCGACAACGGCCCGCGCTGGCATGGGTTTTCCAACTCATTGCGGGCAGCGTGGAATGTTCAGCGGGTGGACGGCTGGGATGACGACGACTGCGCCATGGCTCGCCTGTTGTTTCACGCCCCGGCCCGTAGCGGGCGGCTCAATGACCCTTACAACCTGCGAGCGTGCCTGATCGACATCGATCAGGTCGACGACGAAAAAGTCACGCATTTGAACGAGTGCTCGACAGCCGTACTGATCGGTCGACGGGACGAACGCGAGATTATC
The DNA here is from genome assembly GCF_003852375.1 of Pseudomonas sp. R4-34-07. Taxonomy (NCBI): domain Bacteria; kingdom Pseudomonadati; phylum Pseudomonadota; class Gammaproteobacteria; order Pseudomonadales; family Pseudomonadaceae; genus Pseudomonas; species Pseudomonas sp. R4-34-07. Next base: position 5,832,879 of record NZ_CP027760.1, read on the forward strand.
CTCACCTACTCCCTGCTCAAGGGGTATGAAAAATTCGCCTCGCTGGAGCAACTTGGCCAGAGCCTGCCGGACCGGCTGAGCCCGTCGGCCACGCGAAAAAAAATCCAGTGGCGGCTGTTCGAACCGACCGGCGACTTTTTCGACCACCAGGCCTGCAGCCTGATCGCCTTGCAGATCGAGGCCATCGGCACCCAGGATTTTTCCATCGACGATGAACCCGAGACGGCACCGGCGCTGGTTACCCCCGAGCAGATCGCCAAAAACGGGCCGCCCCTGGATTGGTACCGGCAATTGCTGCCGGACTGGCTGCGGCAAGCCTCTCTCTCTGACCTGGGTTTCTATTCGCGGCATTTGAAAGACCTGGCCGCCCTGCAAAGCATGAACCTGGGCAAGTCCTACCAGGACGATATCCCGCCCATCGAGCAATATGCGCTTGAGGCGCTGAAGGCCGAAATGCTCAAGGAGCATCCAGAGGCGCTGCACCTGCCGCTGGACAAGCTCAGCATCCGGGTTCAAAGCCTGGTCGTGTGGGGCACTTTCACCGTGCCGGGACAGACGGACACCACCACCTTCAGCCTCAGCGAACTGGCCTTGCAGAACTTGATCGCGGTGCCGCTGGGCAACAAGACGCTGCTCCAAAGCAATGAGCGGCCGTTGCCGCAATGGATGACCGTCAACTATGTGGAAAGCCTTGTCAGCAAGGCCGATATCGGCAAGCAGTACCCGGCACTGATCAACAGCAAGCTGCTGGAAATCACCAGCGAAGCTTCGCGGCGAAAGCGTCTCTTTGCCCATCACCTGCGCATCCAACTGCCGCTGCTGGCCCTGCAATGCAAGATTCGCCGCGAACACGGGATTGATGAACAAGGCTACCGCTACGTCGCCGCCGCGATGCAGGCTGACGCCGAGGACCGCAAGGTCGACGGGCAAGACATTGTCATCCGGCCCTTGGCCTTCGTGCCCCAGCGCCGCAGCGATGGCTCGCCGGACGAGGTGGAAAACATGTACGTGATCGGCGCGAAGGGCTCTTCCGCCGGCCCCTGCCTGCTGTATCGGCCGCAGTTCGACCCGGCCCTGATCCAATACCCTTCCCACGCCAACCTGATGTATGCCATCGCCCAGTCCCCCGAACTGCGCAAGTCAGTGCTGGCGTGGCTGCCCGACGACGTGCGCAACCATTACGCCAATTACGTGTTCCCTGGGGCACTGCCCTCGCCGTGGGCCGTCGCGGACTTTCTGGTGGACGCCACGACACAGAGGACCATGAGTGGGCCGATAAGCCTGGGTGAACGTACGCTCGACGGCGATCTGTTTGCCGGCCTCTATGAAGCCAATGCTCAAGCCCTGATCAAACTTGCCGATCGCCAGTCGGTATCGAATGCGGAAAACCGCTGGGAGACGCTCAAGCACGCCGGCTGGACGCTTCTCAACGCCGCGCTGCCGTTTGCCAGCCCGACCGTGGCAACCGGCGCCTGGATCTGGCAGGTCGTCGAGCAAGTGCAACAGTTCGTGATTGCCTGGGAGGACGGCGCAAAACCCGCGCAATGGGCGGCGCTCACCGATGTGCTGCTCAACCTCGCCACCGCGATTACCCTGCACATCAGCACGCGCCTGCGGCCTGCGGGCCGTCGCCGGGAGCCCGAGCCTACGCTCATCAAGCCAGCGCCGCTGCCCACCGTGGAAACCCTCCAACTGGAAACGACTGCCATCCATGAGTTGCCACCCGGCCATGCGCGATGGCTGCACACCAGCGGCGCGGTCAATCGTGCGCCAACCACACTGGGCCGTGTGCTGGACAGCTTCAAGGTGAGCAAGCCGCACGAGCCAGGCACTGTCGAAACGAACCAGGGGCCGCACCAACACTTGACCCGGCACGACCAGAAGTACTACGCCCAGGTCGGCGAGCGCTGGTTTGAAGTCGCCGTGGATGAGAGCGACACCGTCATGATCATCGACCCGCAGCAGCCCGAGCGGACAGGGCCGACGCTGTTTCACAGTGCGGCAGGCCAGTGGGTTATCGACACCCGCTTGCGCCTGCGCGGCGGTGGCCCCAAACGGATGATCAAGCTGGCGAAAGCCGAAGCAACCCTGCAGGCCGCCGAAGTACGCGACAAACTGGTGGCTTTCGAAAGCGCGAAAAAAACCGCGCAAAGCGAGCTGCAGCAAACCCATCGGGCCATGACCGAAGCGCCTGGAACCTCCGCCGCCGCCAAGCGCGAACTCTACCTGGAGAAGCTCGGCACCCAGCGCGCCGACTATGAAACGGCGCTGCAGCAACTCAAGCGTCTGAACGTGTTCACCTCAGTGCCCGACTATCAACAAAAGGCCCTGGGCTACGTGCGCGCGCAACTGGAACTCAACGAAGCCGGAATCCGTGAAGCGCAAACCCTTTTTACCCCCAAGCTCAAGACCACCCTGGACCAGATCGAACGCCAGAGCCGCGAAACCGGGCAGCGCGAGGTGGCGGGCGCTCAACAAATGACCGAGCTGAGCGAGGACATGATCGCGCGCCTGGATTACACGCAAACGCGCTTCGCCCAACTGCGTACCCTGGCCCAGGACGGAATGCGCCTGATCCAGGACGCCAGAAAGCGGCTGCCGGCCTACACCAGCACTGATCTCAAGGCACTGCAGGTGACCCTGGCGCGCAACCTGTGCCTGGAAAAAACCAGCACCGCCACTGAACCCGATGCCTGGAAGGCCATGGACGAGATCGTCGACAGCGCCGACCTCTCGGTCCAGGCGTTGCGCGACACCCTGCACGAGCGCAGCGAATCACGCCTGGATGAACGTATCGACTCGCTGGGCAGCCTGATCGAGCAATTCAAGGTCATCGATGAACGCCTGGACGATTTTCCCCAGGAGTTTCCCGCCGTGGTCCTGTCGGACCCGCTGCAAGGCCTGCGCCTGAAGCTGCGCGAATTTTCCCAGGAGGCCCTGCAGCATTTAAGCCTGTTGCACGCCGAGCGTGACGTCTTCCGAAACCGGCCGACGCCACCGCAGACACCGCCAAGGCCGCTGAAAAAATTCATCCACACCCGTTACAACGGCGTACTGATCGGTGAACCTCGGCTGACGCCCATCGGTCTCGAAACCGACATGGTGGATATCCGGTCACCGCTGACCCAGCAGGTCATCGCAACCTTCCATGAGAAAAGCCCGAACATGTGGGTGCAACGTGTCACCACGCCCGAAGGCGAGGATGTGGTGCCCGACCTCCAGGTCAGCCTGGACCACGGCCGCGCACTGCTGGACGGTCTGGCAGCCTTCAAGCAGCGCGCCGTCGAGCAGGCAAAAAAGCAGGATCGCACCGCCGTCGGCATCGAGTACCTGTATCACCGGCATGCTTTGCTGCTGGAAGAAACCAACCGGCACATCGAGAAGGCGCTGGCTCGCGACAACACCACAGACACCCACTCACATTCGGCAGCCAGCCTCGGCAAACAACTCAACGACGCGGCGCAGGCGCTTTATAAACTCGCCTCCGATCACATGATGCACATGATCAAGCAACATGCCCCGACCCCCGCCGGGATTGAATGGCTCAAGGACCGCAACGCGATCATCATCAAGAAGGTCATCAAGCGGCGCCGGCTCAAGAGCACCGTGCCGGATTACCTGGATGAATACACCATCAGCGAACGCTACAGCCATGAGGTGCTGTGGTATGCGCACTTTCATTACTCGGCGGCCTGGACACCGGCCAAAGCCTTTATTTCCGCGCGGTTGAAGACGCCTCAGGAATATCGCAAGGGGTCGTTGGGTGATTCCATGCAAGGGCTCAACGAGCAACAGCAAATTGCTTATTTCCGCAGCGAGATCAACCTGGAAGCGGCCAAGCGCTTATTTTTCGACCACTGAACGGCACACTCCTTGCTGTTTCCTGCCAAACACCGGCAGGAACCGCGCCTGGAGCAAGATCAAGTCCGGCACCTGATAAGCGTCGGCCAGGGACTGCGCGCCCTGGCTGTTTTATCTATCTACCGTCCCCTGGGCATCTTTGGACACTACCTTGCGACTCTCTCGTTCGACTGCTCGCAAGGAGCTGCAGATGCCCAATGACTCATCCCGAAACGACGACCCCGTCGCCCGCAACCTTCCTCCCAGCACCTACGATCTGCTGACACAACTGACCACCGGCCCTTCGATGCGCGAGGTCGCCTCAACCCTGTTGCGTACGGCGCTGCGCGAAGAGTTTCCGACGCTGGATATCGAGCCTGACCTGGCCATGGTGATTACGCCGCGCTGGAGCATCATTGACGATGTTCTCCAACCGGCGGAGCCGTATGTCGACTCGCTGACCACGGTCCTCGCTCGGCAAGCGTTGGCGCCCGCGCCGGTGATCTACATCGACGGCGAGCATTTCCTCACCCAACACCCCCACGCAGTACCCGCAGTCCACCTGCCGGTGAAAATCGACGCCATTGCGCGGTTGCTCAACGAGCTGTCGGCGCTGATTTTCGTCGCCTTTCAGGAGCAGCAACTGGACCACTGGAACGCGTCCAATGGCACCGCCGGCCCGCGCTGGCAGATACTTTCCCAGTCCCTGCGCAAGGTGTGGAACCTCAACAAGCTGGAAGGCTGGGATGAACACGACTGCGCCATGGCTCGAACGCTGTTCCGATTGCCGGATCCGACTGGCCGTCAAGAAGGCGATCCGTACCCGATCAATGTCTACCTGATCGACATGGACGTACGCCAAAACAACAAGACCGTGCATGCGGGCCTGGCGGACATAGCGGTACTGATCGGCGTCCATGAGCAGAAGCAGCGGATCCTGACGTACTCGCTGGTCGAGGGTTACGAGAAGTTCGACTCGATGCAGCAACTGGGCGAAGTCCTGCCGGGCAGGTTGAACCCGTATCACCCCGAGCTGGACGTGCAATGGCGGCTGTATCAACCCCCTGGGAATTTCTTCGACAGCCAGGCCTTCGCCATGATCGCCCTGCAACTAGCGGTCATCGGCGCCTTTGGCTTGCGCAGCCACAAATCTTTCACCAGAAAAGGCATCAGCGACCAGGCCATGATCAACGTCGTGCCGGTGATCGACGACCTGAGCGATCACTCGCTGTCGAACATCCGCCAGATTCATCAGCAACTGCCCGAATGGTTGGCGGACGCCTCGGACCTCGACATATCCACTTACGGCCGAGGCGTCATTGATCTGGCCCAGTTGCACACGCACAACCAAGGCCTGCAATTTGATGACGGTATCGCATCGATCCGCGACTACGCCCGGGCGCAACTGCGCAGTAAAATCCAGGCCCATCCCAATGGCGCAGGCCTGAACCTGGACAAGGTTGAAGTCAGCATCGAGAGCCCGGTGCTCTGGGGTACGTTTGTGGTGCCGGGTAGCAGTGACATCACGCGCCACAGCCTGATCGACCTGGCCCTGGCAAACCTCACCGGTTTGCCGACGGGTACAGCGAGCGTGCGCTACAACGGTGGCGACGCCCCGGACTGGCTGACCTACGACTACTTGAAGCAACTGATCGAAGCCATCGATATCGGCAAGCACTATCCGGCACTGATCAAGAGCACCCTGCTCACGGACCCGTTCGAGTCCAAGGCCCGCCAACTGCTCTACGTTTCACACCTGCGAGTGCAATTGCCGCTGCAAGCCCTGCAGTGGAAGATCAAGGGTGAGAATGGGCTCAACTCCCTCGGCTATCGCTATGTCGCAGCCGTTGTCCAGGCCCAGCAGCACGACCGCCAGGTAGAGGGGCAGGAGATCGTTATCCGCCGCCTGGCTTTCATCCCGACGCTGCGACCCGGTCATGAGCAGGATGTGGTCGCCAATATGTTCGTGATCGGCCCTCGCGATCACACCCAGGGCCCCTGCGTGCTCTATCGCCCGCTGCTTGAGCCGGTGCTGTTCCAATTCCCCACCCGGCAGAACCTGCTGTATGCCATCAAGCACAGTCACCTGCTGCGCGAGTCGGTCCTGGCCTGGCTGACGGAAAGTTCGCGCTTCAACTACGAGCAATACGTGTTCCCCGACAAACTGCCTTCGCCGTGGACCGTGGCGCGGGTGCTGGTGGAGCCCGAAGTGGTCCTGCAAATGAGCGGGCCTATCGGCCTGAGCGATGAAGTGCTGACCGGTGACGTCCTGGGAACGCTGTTCGAGGCCAACGCCAATGCCATGATTGATCTGGCCAAGCAGCAATCGGTATCCAACACCCAGAAACGCTGGGCAAGCTATCGACAGGCCGCCTGGCAGATTTTCGGCGCGGCCCTGCCCTTCCTCGGGCGCACAGCCGGGATCGCGGCCTGGATCTGGCAAATCATGGATGACCTGCAAGAAACCACCGAGCAAGAGCCTGGACCTGACGGGACAACCTCATGGACGGCGCAGATCGACCTGCTCCTCAATCTGGGCATGGCGCTGGTGATGCACGTCACCCTGCGCCACTCATCACCGAAAAAGAGCGCCGAAGGTTTTGCGCTCGAGCCCGAACCGAAGCTGGTCGAAGAGCCAGAAAAGGCAGCGCCTGTGCCCAGGAAACCCATCGTGACCAAGCAACCGGACCTGTCCGAAGCCGAGCTACCCGCTGAACATCAGGGTCCATTGCATATTCGTGGGGCGCTGAGCCGCACGCCTTCAAGCCTGGCGGCGACGCTGGATCGCTTCAAAATCTCTAAACCGGATGGGTTGGGAGAACCGAACAAGGAACCCGGACCGCACCTGCATCTTCACGGCCTGGCCGGCAAATGGTACGCGCAGGTCGGTGAACGCTGGTTCGAGGTCACCGTCGACGACAACGACAACGTGGTGGTCGTCGATCCCCGCCAGCCTTCGCAAACCGGCCCGGCATTGATGGGCAACCTGGCCGGCAAATGGTTTGTCGACACGCGCCTGCGCCTGCGCGGCGCCGGCTTCAGGAGTCGCCGCAGGGCGGCCAGGGGCAAGGCACCTTCGCGCATCAGGGAATTGCGTGAGAGCCTCACTGCGTTCGATACCGATGAAAGACGCGGGCAGGCGGAAGTCGCCGCCGTATTTGACGCCATCGTTCGCGAGCCCGGGCCGTCCAGGGATACGACGCACCAGGCATTCATCGAGAAGGTCGACGCTCGCCTGGAACAGTACGAGACACCCATCCGCCAGTTGCGCGCACTGAACATCATCGACTCGGTGCCCAATTACCAGAGCAGCATGACCGACTACTTGAACAAGCAGTTGCTGCTGACCCGATCCGCCGTGGCTGAAAGCCTCCCCGAGTTTCGGGAAAAACTGCTCTGGACCCTCGAGCACATCGAGACCCTGTCCGCCCTTGAACCCAAGAAGCAGGCCGAAGCTGCCCAGGTCATGGCGAATCTGAACAAGGCAATGATCAGCCGCCTGGAATACGCCGAGTCGCGCTACCGTGAACTGGAAGGACTTGGCATGGAAGGCGCGAAGGTCGCACAGACCACCATGCGCGCGTTGCCCGGCATGCGGCTGCACGATCTCAAGGCGCTGCAAGTCACCCTGACGCGTTACCTGTGTGTCCGCGAAGGCGACGGCGAGGCGTTTATCGATGCCCGCACCCAGATCGGCGAAATTGTCGAGATTGCAGACCTCAACATTCAAAACTGGGTTGAAACCCTGATCGAAGCCAACGTCAGCGGCCTGGATGAGCGCATCGAGGTGCTCAACAGCGTGGCCGACCAATTCGCCATCGTCGACCAACGCCTGCTGGACCTGCACGCTGAACACCCGGAGCAGGTAAACCGGGAAACCCTGGAGGACCTTCGCAAGGAAATCGACGGTTTCAATCAGCAGGCGGTGGTGGAGCTTGCGCGGCTGCTGCGCGAGAAAAAGACCCTGGAACCCAAGCCGGGTACGTCAAAGCCGCCGCCTACGCCCAAGCGCAAAGTCATCAAGACCCGCTTCAATGGCGTGGTGGTGGGCGAACCTCGCGCGACGCAAAGCCATCTGGTGGACGTCAAGGCGCCAATGACGGGCAGGCTCATCGCCACGTTCCACGAGAAAACACCGGGGGTCTGGGTTGAACGGGAAAGCCCGTCCCCAAGCCGTGCAGAGCCACACACCATAGACCTGAATGCGGGCATGAGGGCCGGGCAAGGCTTGCTGGATGAAGAGCAGGCCGTCACCCAGCGTATCCTTGCGCACTCCAGAAAAGCCGGGTGCATCCCGGTGGAAATCGAAGAGATGCTGCACCAGTACGCCGCACGCCTGGAGCGCTCGGTCAGCACCATTGAGGAAGGGCTGACGCGACTCAACCTGACCGAAAGCGATCGCCCCTCAGCCGCCACCCTCAGCAGGAACCTCAACGACGCCGCTCAGCGGCTCTACAAACTGGGCTCCGACACCCGCATCAGCATGACCAAAGAACAACCGCCCACCGCAGCGCGGGTGGAATGGCTGCACGAACAGGGGTTGGTGAAGATTGAAAAGGTCGTTACCCGCAAGCGTCTCAAGGGCCCCGGCAAGAACTATCTGGACGAATACGAAGTGCGCGATCACCAGAGCCGTGCCGCGCTGTGGTATGCGCACTTTCACTACGATTCCGTGCAAGCCGCGACTGAAAATTTCTTTGCCGGTCATCTGAAAACCCGCGAGCAGCGCAAACTTGGCGGAGCCATGGAGCGCGCAGGCCTGAGCGACCGGGACCAGATTGCGGTGTACCGCAGTGAAATCAGCCCGCAGCTGGCGCGCTCGTTGTTCTTCCAGAGCTGAGTGGGTCAGCCGCTGAGCCAGGCTTTGCCCAGACGCGAAAGGGCCTGGGTAATGGCTGCCTCAGGCACGGCGGCAAACCCCAGCACCAAGCCGGCGCGTTGATCCGGTGCCGGGCTTGAATCGGGCAGCCAATAGCTACTCAGGCCATTGATTTCTACGCCCACGCCGCGGGCTTGTGCCAGCAACTGCTGCTCACGGGCCAGGCTGTCTACCCGAACCGTAAGGTGCAGGCCCGCTGCAACAGCGGGCAGGTTGTCCACACCGGGCAGCCCGCTGGGCCAGCCGGCCAGCAAGGCATTGCGCCGACTCAGGGCGGCGCGACGCATGCGGCGGATATGGCGCTGGAAATGCCCTGCCGCCATGAATTCGGCCATCACCGCCTGAGTGCTGACTTCCGAGTGGCGCATGTCGACGGCGCGGCGCCGGGAGAACGCATCCACCAGACCCGGCGGCAATACCAGATAGCCCAGACGCAGGGCCGGGAACGCTACTTTGCCGAAGGTACCGACGTAGAGCACGCGCCCGCTGCGGTCCAACGCGGCCAGGGGCGCCAGCGGCGCACCGCTGTAGCGGTATTCGCCATCGTAGTCGTCTTCGATGATCCAGCCACCGGTGCGCTCGGCCCAGGCCAGCAGTTTCAGGCGCCGCGCCAGGCTCATCACCACGCCCAGCGGGTATTGATGGGACGGCGTGACATAGGCCAGGCGGCAGTCTTCCAGGCCATTGAGGGTCTGGCAGTCGATACCTTCGCTGTCCACCGGCACACCCCGCAGGTTCGCACCAGCCAAGGCGAATGCGTGGCCGGCTGCACGATAGCCTGGGTTCTCCACCGCGACCCCGTCGCCGGGCTCCACCAGCAACTGTGCACAAAGGCTGATTGCCTGCTGTGCACCACTGGTGATCACTATTTGTTCAGCGGTGCACTGCATGCCTCGCGAACTGCGCAGGTAGGCCGTGATCAGCCCACGCAGGCGTGCGTCGCCTGCGGGGTCGCCGTAACACAACTGTTCCAGGTCCGGCTTGCGCCAGAAAGCCCCGTTCAGCTTGGCCCAGACCTCAAAAGGGAACAGATCGAAGGCGGGCACCCCCACGCGAAACGCCTTGGGCGGCCCGGTCGGCGGTTGGGATAAATGGTTGTGTTGCAGACGGTCCAGGGCCGGACTGTGGATAACTTCGGCACCCAGATCCACCGGCAAATTCGTGCATTTTGTGGATAAGGCTGGGGATAAGCCTGTTGGTAAGCCTGTGGATAGTTTTGTGGATAAAATTTTAGGGGTAGGCAGTTGGGCGACATAAGTGCCATCTCCCACCCGGCCTTCGATAAACCCCTCGGCGTACAGCTGATCGTAGGCGCGCACCACGCTGTTGCGGGAAATCGACAGGGCCGCAGCCAGATCACGGCTGGCGGGCAAACGCGTGCCGCTGACCAGGCGCCCGTCCAGCACGCGCAGGCGCAGGGCCTCATAGAGTTGGCGCGTGAGGCCCTGGCGCCGGTCAAGCTCGATACCGGCCGGGTTAAATGACAGAGGCGGCGAGAGTGGTGACATATTGGACCTACGAAATTGACCTTGGATGGCTCTTACAACGGACCATTAGCCTGCCTAGGATGCAGGCATTCGCCAAGGAAAATATTCATGTACACACCACGCGCCTTTGTCCTCGAAGACCTGCCCGAATTACACCAACTGATCCAGCACACACGCCTGGCGCAATTGGTGACCTTTGGCGAGCAAGGCCTGCAGGCCAGCCATTTGCCACTGCTGCTGAATCCCGATGAAGGCCCCAATGGCACGTTGTACGGGCACCTGGCCAGGGCCAATCCGCAGTGGAAAGACCTGCAAAACGGCAGCGAAGCCCTGGTGATCTTTGCCGGCGCCGATGCTTACGTCAGCCCGGCGTTTTACCCGGCCAAGGCCGAGCACGGCAAAGTGGTGCCCACCTGGAATTACCTGGCAGTGCACGCCTACGGCATGGCCGATGTGTTCACCGACGCCGAACGCCTGCTTGGCCTGGTCAGCGCGCTCACTGATCGCCATGAAAGCGCTCGCGACAAGCCCTGGAAAGTCAGCGACGCCCCGGCCGACTACATTGATGGCATGCTCAAGGCCATCGTCGGCTTCGCGCTGCCCATCGATCGCCTGATCGGCAAACGCAAGCTCAGCCAGAACCGCAGCCCGGCCGACATCGCCGGGGTGCGCAACGGCCTGGCCGCCAGGGTCGACGTACGCGACCAGACCCTCGCCCGCTTTATGCCCCAAGGAGTTCCAGAATGAGCCTGCTCGAGATTCGCCAGGTCAGCGCCGCCGACCACACCGCCTGGTTGCCGCTGTGGCAGGCGTATTTGACGTTCTACAACACCCAATTGCCGGACGCGGTCAGCCAGAGCACTTGGCAACGCCTGATCGATGCCGACGAGCCGACCCATTCGGCCCTGGCCTGGCAGGATGGCAAGGCGGTGGGCATGGTCAACTTCATCTACCATCGCTCCAACTGGAGTATCGAGAACTCCTGCTACCTGCAGGACCTGCTGGTGGACTCGGCCCAACGCGGCATCGGCGTCGGTCGCAAACTGATCGAGTTCGTCTATGCCACGGCCAAGGCGGATGGCTGCGGCAAAGTGCATTGGCTGACCCACGAGACCAACGCCACGGCGATCCAGCTTTATGAGCGCATCGCTGAACGCCCAGGTTTAATTCAATTTCGCAAAGCCCTTTAAGGAGCGCAGCATGCCCACCTCCCTCGCTGACTGGAAAGGCGTTCCGGCGCCCACGGCTCAACTGCTCGAAGGACGTTTTATCCGCCTGGTCAAACTCGACCCCGCGCGCCACGCCGATCAGCTCTGGCAAGCCCTCGAAGGCCCCGGCGCCGACCCCAAGTTGTGGGACTATCTGCCTTACGGCCCGTTTGCCGAGCGCGCCGCGTTCGATGTGTGGTTGAACAACCATGCGGCCAGCACCGACCCGTATTTCTTCAGTGTGGTCGACCGCGCCAACGATGAGGTGCAGGGCATCCTGAGTTTGATGTCCATCGTCCCGGCCCAGGGCCGTATCGAAATCGGCCATGTCACCTTCGGCGCCCCGATGCAGCGCTCGCCGAAAAGCACCGAGGCGGTGTATCTGCTGGCCAAGTATGCGTTCGAGCAGGGCTACCGCCGCCTGGAATGGAAATGCAACAACGGCAACGCCCGCTCCCGATACGCAGCCGAGCGCCTGGGTTTCAGTTTCGAAGGGGTATTCCGCCAGCACATGGTGGTCAAGGGCCAGAACCGCGATACGGCATGGTTTTCGATGCTGGATTCGGAATGGCCGGCGATTGACGCGGGGTTCGAACAGTGGCTCTCGGAGGCTAACCAGACCAGCGCCGGGCAGCTGAAAACATTGGCCGAGTGCAGAAATTGAAACGAGGGGTACGCCCCAACGCCCCTGTAGGAGCGAGCTTGCTCGCGAAAAACGCCCAGGCAACACGCTCATACTGGATAAACGTGAAGCCCCTAGTTCTTCGCGAGCGCGCCTGCAAAAAGCCTTAACCGATTGGGGTCAGGTGCTTGGCCAGCACCGCAATATGCTCCGGCCCGATGCCGCAGCAGCCGCCCAGATGGCTGGCCCCGCGCGCCTGCCAATCGGCCGCCCAGTGCAGATAGCCGGGCGGGTCAAGGTCATCGCGCAGCGGGTCGAGGCCATCGTTGGCCGTGGCCTCCTTGGGTTGCGGCGGGAAGGCGTTGGCGTAAGCGCCGATCTGGATCGCCACGCCAAGGCGCTCGAAGGTCTGGCGGGCAGCGTCAATCGCCGCGCCGATCACTTCCGGCTGGCTGCAGTTGAACAGCAGCACCTCCACGCCCAGCTGCGCTGCCGCTTCGGCGGCATCCGCCACCGGTTCGCCTGAGCGCAGGCGTGGCACGTCGTCCGTGTCTTCGTCCTTCAAGGTAAACGACAGCCAGAGCGGTTTACCGTCTTTCGGCAGCCCGGCCTGGATCGCCCGCGCCTCGGCGATGGAGCTCTGGGTTTCCGCCAGCCACAGGTCGACATGGGGCGCCAGGCCGTTCACCAGAGGCGTCAGCAGCTCGTTCACCCGCCCAGGCTCGAACAAATCCGGTCGATAAGAACCGAACAGCGGCGGCAATGAACCCGCCACCCGCACCGCCTGGCCTGAAGCCTGCACCGCACGGCGGGCCAATTCACCAGCGAGCGCCGCCAGCGCCTGGCCTTCGGCGGCGAACCGCGCCTCACCAATATGAAAGGGCACAACGGCGTAGCTGTTGCTGGTGATCACGTTGGCGCCGCTCTGGATATACGCCGCGTGCACCGCCTCAACCGCCTGAGGCGCTTCACTCAACGCCAGCGCCGACCACTCCGGCTGCCTGAACGGCGCGCCACGGCGTTGCAGCTCACGGCCCATGCCACCATCGAGAATTACTGTAGGTTGTGCGCTCATATAGCTTTTACTCATATGCTTATGAAAATAACTCACTATGAGAGTCGTTCTTATAACTATTTAATACGCACCAGTCGGCTCATCACAACTCTTTTTTCTTCAGGTGTCTGCTTTGAAACTTAAACCGCTATTGGCCCTGGGCCTGACCATGCTCGCTGCTTCCACTCAGGCCTTCGGCGGTACCACTCTGGATCGGATCGAGCAAAAGAAAGAACTGGTGGGCGTGCTGATGGAAAGCTATCCGCCGTTTTCGTTTCTCAATGAGCAGAACCAACTCGACGGCTTCGACGTCGACGTGGCCAAGGCTGTGGCGCAAAAGCTCGGTGTGAAACTGCGCCTGGAAACCCCGTCCTGGGACGTGATCGCCGCCGGCCGCTGGAGCGGGCGCTACGACATCTGCATCTGCTCCATGACCCCGAGCAAGGCGCGTGCCGAAGTGTTCGATTTCCCGGTGGAGTACTACGCCTCGCCTGCGGTGATCGTGGTCAATGCCAAGGATGACCGCATCCACGGCGCCAAGGACCTGAGCGGCAAGAAAGTCGGCCTGACCAGCGCATCGAGCTACGAGAGCTATCTGAACAAGAACCTGGTGATCGAAGGCGCCGAAGACACGCAACTGCAGTATCCGTTCGAGGACGTGCAGATCGCGCCGTACGACACCGATAACGTGGCCTTCCAGGACCTCGGCCTGGGCGCTGGCGTGCGCCTGGACGCGATCCTCACCAACCTGGTGACCGCACAGCCACGCTTGACCGCCGACAAGCGCTTCAAGCTGGCCGGCGAGCCGCTCTACTCGGAGCCCAACTCGGTCGCCATCGAAAAAGGCGACCCGCAGTGGGACAGCAAAGTGCGTGAGGTCTTCGCCCAGCTCAAGCAGGACGGCACCTTGAGCAAGCTGTCGCAAAAATGGATCGGCGCCGACATCAGCCAATGACCGCATTCCCGACCCCGCCCCAACCCCCGGCAACCACGTCGCGGCTGCAGCGGCTGTTCGGCTTTCGCACGCGGCTGTACCTGACCTGGGCCGCGCTGTTTTGCCTGTTTGCCAGTTTCTTCCTGAGCTTTGACCTGAAGTTCTCGATCATCCTCGACAAGCTGCCCAACCTGGTTGGCGTGCACCTGGCGCCCAACGGCTTCCTGCAAGGCGCGGCGCTGACGCTGTTTCTGTGCCTGTGCTCGATCGTGGCGTCGTCGGTGCTGGGTTTCGTCACTGCGCTGGGACGCGTGTCGAAAAGCGCCCTGGCCTTCGGCATCGCCACGTTCTATGCCTCGTTTTTTCGCGGGACGCCGCTGCTGATCCAGATCCTGCTGATCTACCTCGGCCTGCCGCAACTGGGCCTGGTTCCGGGTGCGATCGTCGCCGGGATCATCGCGCTGTCGCTGAACTACGGCGCCTACCTGAGCGAAATCTTCCGCGCCGGTATCCTCGGCGTGCCCCACGGCCAACGGGAAGCGGCACTGGCCCTGGGCATGCGCGACAGCGCGATCTTCTGGCACGTTACGCTGCCCCAGGCCATGCGCACCATCGTCCCGCCCGCCACCAACCAGTTCATCTCGATGCTCAAGGACTCGTCGCTGATCTCGGTGATGGGCGTGTGGGAAGTGATGTTCCTCGCACAATCCTATGGGCGCTCAAGCTATCGCTATATCGAGATGCTCACCACGGCGGCAATCATCTATTGGGTGATGTCTCTCGGACTGGAGCTGATCCAGACGCGCATGGAGCGGCACTATGGCAAGGGCTATGCGGGCCGTAGGTGAAGGTTAGTAGAGCGGGCGTCGAACTCGGATCACGCCCATCTGCAAACCAAAAGGCCGCAGTACCGCGTCCAGCGTCTTCAGCGTCTGGTTACCCTCACCCTGTTCGATATGCACCAGCGTGCGCACAGAAATTTTGCACATGCGCGCAAACTGACTCTGGTGCAATCCCGTCACCTCGACACGCAAACGTCGCACCGCGTTCCCCAGTTCGAGCGAACCCTCGGCCAAGCCTTCTTCGATAGCCGCAATCAGTTGCGCCCTTTGCTCCGTGGAGAGACTCATCTCAAACCCCACTTAATCAGGTGCTGATCCAAGCTGCGCAGGGCGATACGGGGATGGCTCCACGTCGTCTCAGGCAGTCCGCTGTCCAGCAGAAGGTCCGGCAGCGCCCGCAGCCGCTCGGCATCCTGGCGTAGACGTTCGAAGGCGCTTTCGGCATCGACTAAAGTCGCCAAGGCACCGCAGGCGCCACGCCAATCTACATCGCCCGCAATCTCCAGCCGGCCGGGCCATTTAGTGGTGCGGGTTATTCCCTCATCATCCATGACCATGGGCGCCAGGTCATAAACCGGCGCCATGCGCAGACTTCCCGGACCTCGAATAATGGAGGTGTTGCGCCCATGGTTATCTGAATTACCCAGGATTTTGTTCAGCAGATCGCGACGCAAATAGTCCGCCACCAGATCAGCTACTTGCGCCTCCTGGCCCGCCGTCTTCCACAAACTCACCAGCATCTGAAGCACGCTTACATGATCCATCCGACTGTCGGGAACAGTGACGCCAGCAGCCGAGTAAAGCGATTCGACCGCGAAACGCTCGACACGTTGACCACAGACCGCGCGATCAAAGCGGTGCATCCACAGGCTGGGCCTGTTCGCCTGCTCCAACGCTAATCCCTCGCTGGCAACCGTCTCGATACCCAAGCAATGCAAGGCCTTGTAGTAGTGATATTCGCTCCTGAGAATATCCTGGTCTCTTTGCGATGCCTGATTGCGAGCGAACTTGATGAACCAATGCTGGCTCACTTGGGCATCATCCAGCGCGGCATCTGGATACAACAGCCCCTCCCGACTTTCGGTCAACAGTAGCTTCGGGGCCTCGCCACCCGCGCCTGTGGCACCACCAATAGCCGCCCCTTGTTCATAGGCGTACTCCAGAAATCGATTGTCGCGCGCCACTACATCCTGGCGCGAAAATCCGATTTTTGGACGATTCAGACAACCTCTCACTGATTCTTTGATGCGCATATGCCCAATCGGGGCTGGCGTATTAAATGCCAGCAGAAACAAGTCAGCGCTCATACCCTCGGGCTTTACCGTGTCCATATGGCTCAGTAGAAAGCGCTTGGCTGCACCTGCTGGCGCAATGTCATACACAAATCCGGGCGCTTGCTTGAAAGTATTTTGATTCCAGCTGGGCGGTACCCCGACGCTGACGGCAGGGGCAAAGACGGTAGGGATATGATCAAGATGCTCGACTAAGTAAGGCGAGGTATAGCCGAACCGGCATGGCCCCATAAAACCGCTGGATGGCTCAAGAAACTCCAGATCCATAGCGTCCTGCCATCGGTCGTTGGCGAAGACCTGTACCGTAAGCTTTAATGTCGATTCAATTTGCAATTTAATGCACCTGCCTACTTAGATTCGTCGTCATATATGCAATATAGTGCATAAAATTGCCAGTCAATGCGTGAAATACGCATTTAAATACATATCAGCACACTCAATCGCAGCCCTAGTGCGTAATCGCAACGGACTAAAGACATCTCCCGCAAATCCGCAGCCCCCGGCCTGACATTTATCCCCCCGGCACCCCGCTAAATTCCCGGCCTCATACATTAAGAGGTGGGTTTACATGCCGCTCATACACAAACAACTCGCACTGGCCATTACCCTGGCGTTCGCAACGATCAGCACTCAACAGGCGCAGGCACGCGGCGACATCGAGCCAGACAGTGAATGGCTTGAGCCGGCTCCGGTGAACGGTGGAAAACAATATTTTGAACCGGCCCTCCCGGCGCCTGAAGACTTCTACTTCGCCAACACGGCTACCAGCCGCAACGGCTTGAGCGTCGCCCATGTGCTGGACTCCGCAGTGGACACACTGCTGGCGTCGGACGAACTGCACGAATGGGAAAAAGACCAACTTGAGCAATACGGCCAGCACCTGAGCACTTTGGAGCCAGGCAGGCTAGGTGCCGTGCTTGAGCAATTGGCAGGCAGCCAGAACGCTAACTTGGGCACCGCCACCCAAAACAGCATGAAACAATTGAACGACAGCCTGTTGTCGGCAATACGTCTGCCGGACAACAACGCAAGCGAGACGGGACGCGTGTGGTTCCAAGGCTTGGGCAATAGCGGCAGCCTCGATGCCCAACACGGCAGTGCCGGTCTGAAACAACGCAGCCAAGGCCTGCTGCTGGGTGCTGACTGGTCAATCGACCACGCATGGCGGGTGGGCGTAGTCGGCGGCAAGTCCGGCAGTGAACTGAACGCCACGCGTTTCAAGGGTGATCTGGACAGCTGGCACTTGGGCGCTTACGCCGTGCGTCAAGACGGACTACTGGCGTTGCGCCTGGGCGCGCTTTACAGCAGCCATACCGGAAAAAACAAACGTACGGTCGATTTCGACCTCATTGACCATCGCCAGAACCTCACCGGCAAGTACAACGCCCAGAGCCAAAACGTATTCGCAGAGGCGGGCTATCAACTGGATATCGGCGGCTTGCACGCCGAGCCCTTTGCCATCGCAGGTTTTCAACGTTATCAGCGCGACCGCTTCCAGGAAAAAGGCGGCTATAGCGCTTTGGACGTGGGTGCACAAACCCAGCAAAACTTCAGTAGCACCTTCGGTCTTCGCTTGAGCCACGACGTTGCAATGGGCGACCAGATGACCCTCAAACCGCACCTGAGCACCCAATGGAAACACCTGTATGGCGACGTTAACAGTCGCGTTCGCCAGTCATTTGCCTGGAATAAACGAGAGGACTTCAACAGCGAGTTCACCATCGGCGGCACTGCTCTGGACCGCAACAGCCTGGCGCTGCGTACCGGCATGGACATGGCACTGTCGGCTGAACACACCGTGGGCCTGGCCTACACCGCCGAGTTCGGCAGCACGAGTCGCAACCAGGGATTGATGGGGCAGTGGGCGATGGCGTTCTAAGGCGCCAATGCCTGATCAGCAGGCAAAAAAAAGGGGGCACATGCCCCCCCGAGGTTTAAGCGGTAGTGTCGAAGGCTAGGTATCAGCCTTCGATTTCAATCAGGATTTCGCCAGGGTTCACGCGGTCGCCCTTGGCCACATGCACGGCGGTGACTTTACCGGCGATGGAGGCCTGCACTTCGGTTTCCATCTTCATCGCCTCGGTGATCAACACCGCCTGGCCGGCCTTGACCATGTCGCCTTCCTTGACCAGCACGTCGACGATATTGCCTGGCATCGCGGTGCTGACATGGCCTGGCTCGGTGGCATGCTTGCGCTTGCTGCCGCCGCTGCTGACGAACTCGTTGAGCGGTTCGAACACCACTTCTTCGGGCATGCCGTCGATGGACAGGTAGAAGTGGCGCTTGCCTTCGGCTTTCACCCCGACACCGGTGATGTCCACGCGGTAGCTTTCACCGTGCACATCGATGACGAACTCGGTCGGCACGCCTTCGCCACCGGCACGGGCCACGCCGCCGGCTTCAGGGATCGGCAGCAGCACTTCCGGCGCCAGGGTGCCGGCGTCGCGCTCTTCGAGGAACTTGCGGCCGATGTCGGGGAACATGGCGTAGGTCAGCACGTCTTCTTCGGACTTGGCCAACGCGCCGATTTCACCGCGCAGCTTGGTCATTTCCGGCTTGAGCAAATCAGCCGGGCGTACGTCGATCACCTCCTCGCTGCCGATGGCCTGGCGGCGCAGCTTCTCGTTCACAGTGCCCGGCGCCTTGCCGTAGCCGCCTTGCAGGTAGAGCTTCACTTCGTTGGTGATGGTCTTGTAACGCTCGCCGGCCAGCACGTTGAAGAACGCCTGGGTGCCGACGATCTGCGAGGTCGGGGTGACCAGCGGCGGGAAGCCAAGGTCTTCACGCACGCGGGGGATTTCGGCGAGCACTTCGCTCATGCGGTTCAGCGCGCCCTGCTCTTTCAACTGGTTGGCCAGGTTGGAAATCATCCCACCGGGCACCTGGTTGACTTGCACGCGGGTGTCGACAGCGGTGAACTCGCTTTCGAACTGGTGGTATTTCTTGCGCACGGCATAGAAGTACAGGCCGATTTCCTGCAGCAGTTCCAGGTCCAGGCCGGTGTCGAATTCGCTGCCCTTGAGGGCGGCGACCATCGACTCGGTGCCCGGGTGGCTGGTGCCCCAGGCGAAGCTGGAGATGGCGGTGTCGATGTGGTCGGCGCCGTTTTCGATGGCCTTGAGTTGGCACATCGCGGCCAGACCCGCGGTGTCGTGGGAGTGGATAAAGATCGGCAGGTTCTGCTCGGCTTTCAGCGCCTTGACCAGTTCGCCGGTGGCGTAGGGCGTCAGCAGGCCGGCCATGTCCTTGATCGCGATCGAGTCGCAGCCCATGGATTCGAGTTGCTTGGCCTGGGCCACGAACGCCTCGACGGTGTGCACCGGGCTGGTGGTGTAGGCGATGGTGCCCTGGGCGTGCTTGCCGGCGGCTTTGACCGCTTCGATGGCCACACGCAGGTTACGCACGTCGTTCATGGCATCGAAGATGCGGAACACATCGATGCCATTAACGGCGGCTTTGGCAACGAATGCGCGGACCACGTCGTCGCTGTAGTGGCGGTAGCCCAGCAGGTTCTGGCCGCGCAACAGCATTTGCAGGCGCGTGTTGGGCAATGCGGCGCGCAGTTGGCGCAGGCGCTCCCACGGGTCTTCTTTGAGGAAGCGCACGCAGGCGTCGAACGTTGCGCCGCCCCAGACTTCCAGGGACCAGTAGCCGACTTTGTCGAGCTTGTCGCAGATCGGCAGCATGTCGTCAGTGCGCATGCGGGTCGCCAGCAACGATTGGTGGGCGTCGCGCAGGATGGTGTCGGTTACGAAGATTTTCTTAGACATTGGAATGTTCCTCACAGGCCTGCGTGGGCGGCGATGGCGGCGGCGATGGCCAGGGCCAGCTCTTCGGGTTTGCGCTTGATCGAGTAGTTGGTCAGCTCAGGGTGGCTTTCCACAAAGCTTGTATTGAACTGGCCGCTGCGGAATTCCGGGTTGCGCAGGATTTCCTGGTAGTAGGCGGCGGTGGTCTTCACGCCTTGCAGGCGCATGTCATCCAGGGCACGCAGGCCGCGGTCCATGGCTTCTTCCCAGGTCAACGCCCACACCACCAGTTTCAGGCACATGGAGTCGTAGAACGGCGGGATGGTGTAACCGGTGTAGATCGCCGTGTCGGTACGCACGCCGGGGCCGCCGGGGGCGTAGTAACGGGTGATCTTGCCGAAGCTTGGCAGGAAGTTGTTCTTCGGGTCTTCGGCGTTGATACGGAACTGCAACGCGAAGCCACGGTGCTGGATGTCTTCCTGCTTGACCGACAGCGGCAGGCCCGAGGCGATGCGGATCTGCTCGCGGACGATGTCGATCCCGGTGATTTCTTCGGTGATGGTGTGTTCCACCTGCACCCGAGTGTTCATCTCCATGAAGTACACCTCGCCCTCGGCGAGCAAGAACTCCACGGTGCCGGCGTTCTCGTAGCCCACGGCCTTGGCCGCACGCACCGACAGATCGCCGATATAGGCGCGCTGTTCAGGGGTGAGCTGGGGGCTGGGAGCGATTTCGATGAGTTTCTGGTTGCGACGCTGGATCGAGCAGTCGCGCTCGAACAGGTGCACGACGTTGCCAAAGCTGTCACCGAGGATCTGCGCTTCGATGTGCTTGGGATTGACGATGCATTTTTCCAGGAACACTTCCGCCGAACCGAAGGCCTTGGTGGCCTCTGAAATCACCCGGGGGAAGGCTTGTTCAAGTTCTTCGCGGCTGTTGCAACGACGGATACCGCGCCCGCCACCACCGGACGTGGCCTTGAGCATCACCGGGTAACCGATACGGTCGCCTTCGGTGAGGGCTTCATGGATATCGGCGACGTTGCCTTCGGTGCCCGGCGTGACCGGCACGCCAGCCTTGATCATGCTGCGGCGCGCTTCGGTCTTGTCGCCCATGCGGCGAATCACTTCCGCCGAAGGGCCGATGAACTTGATGCCGCGTTCGGCGCAGATGTCCGCCAATTCGGCGTTTTCCGACAGAAAGCCGTAGCCGGGATGCAGCGCATCGCAACCGGTCTCTACGGCCAGGTTCACCAGTTTGCGCGGGTTCAGGTAGCCGGCCAAGGGCTCGGCACCGATGCTGTGGGCTTCGTCGGCACGCTTGACGTGTAACGCGTGGCGGTCGGCGTCCGAATAAACCGCAACCGAGCGAATGCCCATCTCGGCGCAGGCACGCACGATTCGTACGGCAATTTCACCACGGTTGGCGATCAGGATCTTTTTTATCACTTGGAAATTCCCTTGAGCCGATTGCTGCGTTCTTCGACCCGTTGTAGGCGAGTCGACGCGTGACCAAATGTTTCATGACAGTCGCGAGACACACACTATGCGCACTTGAGGATTAACAAAAATCAATAATTGTTGGGCTGTGTATAAGTAAAGACTTATAGTTGGCCGGACGACCGGGGCATGAGGAGTTACTTAATGCGTAAGTCATTGATGCGTATGACATTGCGTCAATTGCAGATTTTCAATGAAGTGTGTGATCTGCGTTCCTACAGCCGTGCAGCCGAGGAAATGTCCCTCACCCAACCCGCCGTCAGCCTGCAAATTCGCCAGCTCGAAGAGCTGCTTGGCCAGCCGCTGTTCGATTATGTCGGCAAAAAGCTCTACATGACCGAGGCCGCTGAAGCTTTGCAGCGGGCCAGCCGCGATATTTTCGGGCGCCTGGAAAATCTCGATATGCAGCTGTCGGACATGCAGGGCTCCCTGCAGGGCCAGTTGAAGCTGGCGGTGGAGTCCAGCGCCAAGTACTTCGTGCCGCACTTGTTCGCCGCCTTCAAGCGCCAACACCCGGAGGTGCAATTGCACCTGACCGTGGTCAATCGCGCCCAGGTGATTCGCCGGCTTTCGGACAACCGTGACGACCTGGTGATCATGTCCATGGTGCCTCAGGACATGGGCCTGGAATTCCTGCCATTCCTGAATAATCCGATTGTCGCCGTGGCGCTGCCGGATCACCCCTTGAGCCTGCAAGGGCCGCTACGCCTGCAGGATCTGGAACCCTACACCCTGCTCATCCGCGAACCGGGTTCCGGCACGCGGCTGGCCTGCGAAGAGTACTTCAAGGAAAAACGCGTGCACTTCACGCAGACGGTGGAAGTGGCCTCGGCCGAGGCGCAACGCGAGTGCGTGGCTGCAGGGTTGGGCGTGGCCCTGCTGACGCGCCACGCCCTGAACCTGGAGCTGGCCACCGGCGGGCTCAAGGAGCTGCCGGTGGAAGAACTGCCGCTGTACCGCAGTTGGTGCCTGGTGCAAGCCAAAGCCAAGCGGCTGTCACCGGTGGCCCACGCGTTCCTGGGCTTTATCCGCAGCGAACGGGTGCAGATCAGCGCGCTGGCTGAGCGTTTCGCTGGGCAGCCAAGGGTGCCTGCCAATGGAGTTCCGGGTAGTCACTGATGCTCTGGAGCAGTTGGCGCTGGTCGCAGCGGTCTTCGATTGCGCGACGGAACGCCATGCGGCGCTGGTCTTCCTGCTGACGACGGGTCTTGACGGTGCTGTTGCTGTCTTCGTAGGGCCGGGCCATTTGGAGTCTCCCAATGCGAGTACGGGGAGTACAGGATGGTCGCGGAGGATGACGGGGCTATGACAGCCTGATGAAGATTCTGAGCACATAGAAGATGCAAATGTGGGAGGGGGCTTGCCCTAGAGCCCTCTGTAGGAGCGAGCTTGCTCGCGAAAAACTCACAGGCACCGCGTTCATTCAGAAAGCACGCGTTATCGTTGACGTTTTTCGCGAGCAAGCTCGCTCCTACAGACTGGCATTAGGGCTTGCCCCCCTCCCACATTTTGTTCTGTGTACAGTTGATCAGTCGTCGAGGGCTTTGACGGATTTTGGCGACAACCGCAGGCTGCGCAAACTGCGCTTCACGCTCTTGAGGTGGTTGACCAGGCTCGGCCCGCGGGCCATGGCCACGCCCATGGCCAACACATCGATCACCACCAGGTGGGCAATGCGCGAAGTCAGCGGCGTGTAGATCTCGGTGTCTTCGTGTACGTCGATTGCCAGGTTCACTGTGGACAATTCCGCCAACGGCGTCTGGCTCGGGCACAGGGTGATCAGCGAAGCGCCGCTTTCACGCACCAGGTTGGCGGTGATGAGCAGGTCTTTGGAGCGACCGGACTGGGAAATACAGATGGCCACGTCGGTGGGCTTCAAGGTCACCGCCGACATCGCCTGCATGTGCGGGTCGCTGTAGGCCGCCGCCGTGAGCAGCAGACGGAAAAATTTGTGTTGGGCGTCGGCCGCTACCGCGCCGGAAGCACCAAAGCCATAGAACTCCACGCGCTGGGCCTGGGACATCGCGGTCACGGCCTTTTGCAGCTCCACCGGGTCGAGCTTCTCGCGCACTTCCATCAAGGTGTGCAAGGTGGTGTCGAAGATTTTCAGGCTGTAATCGGCGACCGAGTCGTCTTCATGGATCGCAAACTGGCCAAAGCTCGCACCGGCGGCCAGGCTTTGCGCCAGCTTGAGTTTCAAGTCCTGGAACCCGGAGCAACCGATGGCGCGGCAGAAGCGCACGATGGTCGGCTCACTGATGCCCACGCTGTGGGCCAGGTCGGCCATGGAACTGTGCATCACAGCCGCAGGGTCAAGCAGCACGTGATCGGCAACCTTGAGTTCCGATTTGCGTAACAGGTGGCGCGACTGGGCGATATGTTGCAACAGGTTCAAAGGACAGGACTCTTGTTATTGGCAGACGCCAGGGATGTAGCAAGCTTGTAGTTATACTACAAGAATTGCCGTTTTGCCCGCCTGATGCAGCACTAAATCGCCCCGCTCCCCTCTGAAACTAAGGGCAGGGGCTTTGTAGCCACAGGGACGCCACTTGAGTCGTTAAGAAAAATCTGGATTTTTTCGTAACAAATCTGCCAGCCCTTCAGCGTCCATCGGCCGGCTGATCAGATAACCCTGCACCTCGTCGCACTGCTCGCTTCGCAGGAAGTCCAGTTGCTGCTGGTCCTCCACGCCTTCGGCCACCACTTTGAGCGACAGCCCATGGGCCATGGCAATGATCGCCCGGGTAATGGCCGCATCCTCGCGGCCCTGGCCAAGACCCCGGATAAAGGTCTGGTCGATCTTTACGTAGTCCACCGGAATGCGCTTGAGGTAGCTGAGGGATGAATAGCCGGTGCCGAAATCGTCGATGGCCAACTTCACGCCCAGGTCACGCAGCTGTCGGAAGGTGGTGATGATGTGCTCGACACTGTCGAGCAACTGGCTTTCGGTCAATTCCAATTCGAGGTATTGCGGGTCCAACCCGGTCTCCTCCAGCACCTGGCGCACCAGACTGACCAGCTTGCCCTGGCGCAACTGATGCACCGACAGGTTCACCGACACCCGAATCGGCGCCAGCCCCTGGCGTTGCCACTCACAGGCCTGCCAGCACGCCTGGCGCAACACCAGCTCACCCAACGGCACGATCAGGCCGGTTTCTTCGGCCAGGCCGATAAAGTCTCCCGGCGGCACCAGGCCCCACTGCGGATGTTCCCAGCGCACCAGGGCCTCGGCTGCATTGAGCGTGCCGGTGGCCAGGCACAGTTTGGGTTGGTAGAACACCGTGAGCTGGCCCTCGTCGATGGCCTTGCGCAGATGGTTTTCCAGCTGCAAGCGCTCCAGGGTGCTGGCTTGCAGGCTGTCGGTGTAGAACTGGAAATTGTTCCCGCCCAGGTGCTTGGCGTGCTGCATCGCCATATTCGATTGGCTGACCAGCGCAGAAATTTCCCGCGCATTATCCGGCAGCAGGCTGACGCCCATGGAGGCGCTGACCACCAGCTCATGTCCCTCCACCGTCACCGGCACGCGCAGCTTGGCCAGCAGCCGAGTCGCCACCCGCGCCAGGCTCGACAAGTTGCCATAGGCGTCGAACAGCACAGCGAATTCATCACCGGACAGGCGTGCAATGGTGTCGGCTTCCGGCAGTGCGTTGATCAAGCGCCGCGCCATTTTCTGCAACAGTTGGTCGGCCACTTCATGGCCAAGGCTGTCATTGAGCAGCTTGAAACGGTCAAGGTTGATGTGCAGCAGCGCCAGGCTGCGCCCACCCTGACGTACGCGTTGATGCGCTTCGCGCAGCCGTTCGCGAAACAGCGAACGGTTGGCCAGGCCGGTCAACTCGTCGTAATGGGTGAGGTAGCGCATGCGCTCCTCGGACTCGCGCCGCGCGGACAGATCGGCGAAAAAGCCCACTATATGGCTGACATTGCCGCGAACATCGCGCACCACGCTCAGTTGCAGCCACTGCGGGTAGAGCTCGCCGTTCTTGCGCGTCTCCACCAGTTCGCCCTGCCAGGTACCGTGGCTGAGCAGCGCCTGGCGGATCACCGGGAAGTGACGCCGGGCATCGCGACTGCTGGGCAGCTCCACGACATTGCGACCGAGCATGTCGTCGATGTCAAAACCGGTGACACGGCTGAACGCCTGGTTGACGGCGAGCAGCACATAGTTCGGGTCGAGAATCACGATGCCTTCGCTGGCGGCCTCGAACACCGTCGAGGCGAGCCGTTGCTGTTCTTCCACGGCCTTGCTGGCACTGATGTCACGGCGCGTGCCGAGCATGCGGATCACCCGGCCACTGGGCGAACGCTCTACCGCGCGCCCACGGTCCTCGATCCACACCCAGTGCCCGTCGCCATGGCGGATCCGGTATTCCACCTGATAGTCCTCGCTGCGGCCCTTGAGATGCTCCACCAACGCGTGCTTGAGCAGCGGCAGGTCGTCGGGGTGCAGGCGCGGCTTGAGATGACTGAGCATCGCGGTGACAAACTCGGGTTCCAGGCCGAACAATTCCTTGAGCTGGGTGTGGTGCACCTCATCGGTTTGCAGGTTCCAGTCCCACAGGCCCAGTTCACTGGCCTGCAGCGCCATGGCCAGGCGCGCCTCGCTTTGATTCAGGGCGAGGCTGGCGGCGTCCAATTCCTGGCTGCGCAGCGCCACACGGTCTTGCAGGCCGACCTGGGCTTCACGCAGCTCCTGTTCGGCCTCGCGGCGCTGTTCGACTTCGCGCAGCAGTTCCTGATTCAACTGCTCGCTGCGCTGCTGCGCCTGCTGCAAATGCTCGATCAGGGCCTGGTTCTGGAAGCGTCGCAGCAGCCCGCGCTGGATCAGGCGGTTGACCTGCCACGCCACCACACTCAACGACGCCAACAGGATCAGACCAAGCACGCCCCAGCCCTGTTGCCGCGAGGTGCCATTCCAGAACAGATAGGCGATAACCGGCAACAGGCAGGGCAAGGCGAAGGACAGAAAGGCCCAAAGGCTGACGGCATAGGCCACGCTGGCCGACAACGTCGCCGCGCCGATCAGGCCGAACACCCAGGCCTGGTGCATGAAGCTGTCGGTCGGCACCAGGGCGATGGCGGCGATCGACAGGGTCAGGCCGCTGACCGCTGAACCGAGCATGAACATGCGGCGCCAGACGGGCTGGGCCTGGCGGCTGGGCATCGCCGAATCAAAGGCCGCCACCTGGATGACGCGCATCGCTACCAGGGCCAGCAACCAGACCAGCCAGATGCTGTCGAGCAGGTATTGCTTGGGGTCCCACAAAAGCCAGGCGCAGACCAAACCGTTGACCAGCATCAACAGGGTCGGCAGCAGCGAGCCCTGATACAGCAGGCGTGTACGCTCGACCGCGATCTCGGTGGCGTAGTGTTTGCGGATAACCTGCGCAGGCGCCGCCGAGGGGCCGAACAGGTCAGTGTCAAAGGTCATAGGCAGTATTCTTATAATGGTGAGCCCGAAACGTCGTCGGAGCATACACAAGCAAGCGCTCGGACCAAACCGCTCCAGGTCATAAAAACCCCTCGCCGGTTGAGCGCAAAACGTTGTCCCAGACAGCTTGAACGAGACGGCACGCGGGCTGTGGCGCATGACTAACCGGTCATCCGCACCCGCAGAATGTTTGCGCGCAGGTGGTTTTGTGTCGACCACCCGGCATTGGGATTTGCCCCTCTCCCCCCGGCACCCTAGAATGCGCCGATGCGCGATGATCTCTCCCTTTTGCTGAACTCCCTCAACGATGCCCAACGCCAGGCCGTAGCGGCCCCCGTTGGCCGTCAGTTGGTCCTGGCCGGTGCTGGCTCCGGTAAAACCCGAGTGCTGGTGCACCGTATCGCCTGGTTGATCCAGGTCGAGAACGCTTCTCCCCATTCCATCCTGTCGGTGACGTTCACCAACAAGGCGGCTGCCGAGATGCGCCATCGCATCGAGCAGTTGATGGGCATCAGCCCGGCCGGCATGTGGGTGGGCACCTTCCACGGCCTGGCGCACCGCCTGTTGCGGGCGCATTGGCAGGAAGCGGGGCTGAGCCAGACGTTCCAGATCCTCGACAGCGACGACCAGCAACGCCTGGTCAAGCGGGTAATCCGCGAGCTGGGCCTCGATGAACAGCGTTGGCCGGCCCGCCAGGCCCAGTGGTTTATCAACGGCCAGAAAGACGAAGGCCTGCGCCCGCAACATATCCAGGCCAGCGGTGACTTGTTCCTGGCGACCATGCGCAGCATCTATGAAGCCTACGAGGCGGCGTGCTTACGCGCCGGTGTGATCGACTTCTCCGAACTGCTGTTGCGTGCCCTCGACCTGTGGCGCGACAACCCCGGCTTGCTGGCCCATTACCAGAAGCGCTTCCGGCACGTGCTGGTGGACGAGTTCCAAGACACCAACGCCGTGCAATACGCCTGGTTGCGCCTGCTGGCCAAGGGTGGCGACAGCCTGATGGTAGTAGGCGACGACGACCAGTCGATCTACGGCTGGCGCGGCGCGAAAATCGAGAACATCTACCAGTATTCCGAAGACTTCCCGGACGCGGTGACCATCCGCCTCGAGCAGAACTACCGCTCCACCGCCGGAATCCTGAAGGCCGCCAACGCCTTGATCGCCAACAACACCGGGCGCCTGGGCAAAGAGCTGTGGACCGACGGCGGCGAAGGCGAAGCAATTAACCTGTACGCCGCGTTCAATGAGCACGATGAAGCGCGCTACGTGGTGGAAACCATCGAAAGCGCGCTGAAAACCGGCCTGGCGCGCAGCGACATCGCCATTCTCTACCGCTCCAACGCCCAATCGCGGGTGTTGGAAGAAGCCTTGTTGCGCGAGCGCATCCCGTATCGCATCTATGGCGGCCAGCGCTTCTTCGAGCGGGCGGAAATCAAGAACGCCATGGCCTACCTGCGCCTGCTGGAAGGTCGCGGCAACGATGCGGCGCTGGAGCGGGTGATCAATATTCCGGCCCGTGGCATCGGTGAAAAAACCGTCGAGGCCATTCGCGAACACGCCCGCCATGCCGATGTGTCGATGTGGGAGGCCATGCGCCTGCTCATCGCCAATAAAGGCCTGACAGGTCGCGCCGCCGGCGCATTGGGCGTGTTTGTCGAGCTGATCGAGAACCTCGCGGCCAAATGCGCGGAAATGCCCCTGCACTTGATGACCCAGACCGTGATCGAGCAGTCCGGGCTGATCGCCTACCACGAGGCGGAGAAAGGCGAGAAAGGCCAGGCCCGGGTAGAAAACCTCGAGGAACTGGTCAGCGCCGCCCGCGCCTTCGAAAACATCGAGGACGATGAAGAGCAGACCCCGCTCGCCGCTTTCCTTGGTCACGCATCGCTGGAAGCTGGCGATACCCAGGCCGACGAGCATGAAGACAGCATTCAGCTGATGACCTTGCACAGTGCCAAGGGCCTGGAATTCCCCTATGTGTTCCTGGTGGGCATGGAAGAAGGCCTGTTCCCCCACAAGATGAGCCTGGAAGAGCCCGGCCGCCTTGAGGAAGAACGCCGCCTGGCTTACGTAGGCATTACTCGGGCCATGCAGAACCTGGTGATGACCTATGCCGAGACCCGACGCCTGTACGGTAGCGAGACCTACAACAAGGTGTCGCGCTTCGTACGTGAAGTGCCGAAGGGGCTGATCCAGGAAGTGCGCCTGTCCAACAGCGTCAGTCGCCCGTTCGGCGGCGGTCAGCAGCAGAACTCCAGCACTATGTTTGCCGGCTCCGAGATCCCGCAAACCCCGTTCAGCCTGGGCCAGCAGGTCCGGCATGCGATCTTCGGCGAGGGCGTGATCCTCAATTTCGAAGGCGCCGGCGCCCAGGCGCGGGTGCAGGTCAACTTCGCCGAGGGCAGCAAGTGGCTGATGATGGGCTACGCGAAGCTCGAAGCCGTCTGAAACCGGTGTATTGATCGTTCCCACGCTCTGCGTGGGAATGCCGCCCGGGACGCCCCGCGTCCGCTCTTAAAGCACTGACGCAGAGCGTCATAGGATGCGTTACCACGCGGAGCGTGGGAACGATCTGGGGTACTGCCCTTGTATTTAACGAGCGCGGGCCAATATCTGTAATAAGTCCTACAGACCATTCTGAATCGGTCCTACGTAAAAGCCAGAAACATTATGTCGCTAGCCACTGTCACGACACCTGTGCAACATGGCGCGCGTGCAATCCACAAATGGGAATTCCCTTTATGAAACGTTTTCTTAGCATCGCCATGGCGTTGTGCATCGGCTTGACGATGAGCCTCGACGCCAACGCCAAACGCTTCGGTGGCGGCAAAAGCATGGGCTCGGCACCGACCCACCAGACCAGCCAGATGGCTCCATCCGCCGGTGCCGGCGGTGCTGCGGCTACCGCAGGCGCGGCCGGTGCTGCGGGCGCTGCTGCCAAGGCCGGCGGTGCTTCGCGCTGGTTGGGCCCATTGGCCGGCATCGCCGCCGGTGGCCTGCTCGCCTCCATGTTCATGGGCGGCGGCTTCCAGGGCATGCAGATCTTCGACATCCTGATCCTGGCCGTTATCGCCTTTGTGATCTTCCGCTTTATCGCCGCCCGTCGCCGCAAGCAGCAGGAGCACCTGGCTCCGGCCGGCGCGCCGATGCAGCGTGAAGTGTTCGAGCAAAAACCGGCCATGGGTTCGATCTTCGGTGGTTCGGCAGCGCCTGCCGCCGCCCGTCCGGTGATCAACGCACCGGCCTGGTTCAACGAAGAGCGTTTCGTCGAAGCGGCCCGCAGCCACTTCCAGTCCCTGCAGCAGCACTGGGACGCCAACGAAATGGACAAGATCTCCGAGTTCGTGACCCCGCAACTGCTCGAGTTCCTCAAGCGCGAACGCGCCGACCTGGGTGACGCCTTCCAGTCGACTTATATCGACGACCTGCGCGTACAACTGGAAGGCGTGGATGATCGCGCCGACAAGACCATCGCCACCCTGACCTTCAGCGGTGTGTCGAAGACCTCGCGTTTCGACCAGGGCGAAGTGTTCAGCGAAAGCTGGAACATGGAACGCGCCCAGGGCGACAACCAGCCATGGCTGGTCGCCGGTATCCGCCAGAACGGCTGATACCTGCTCGTTTGAGCACGCGGTAACAAAAACCCCGGACATGTCCGGGGTTTTCTATTTCACGGTTGCACTTATAGCGAGCTACTGTATAAAACGCCCCTATAAACCGCGCCTACTAGCAAGAGGATCCCGGCCGTGGAAGAAATCATCGAACAACTGCGTGAAGCCAACGAACCGGTCCCGGTTCCTTTGGAGCTGCCTGACGAAGACCAACTGGTGGAAATCGAGGAACAACTGTTCATCGACATCCCGTTTGTGTTCCGCGAATTCCTGCTGACCGTCAGCGACGTGGTCTACGGCAGCCTTGAGCCGGTGACCGTCACCGACCCGCAATCCCACACTTATCTGCCGGATGTTGCCGCCAACGCCTGGGATGCCGGGGTTGATCGCAGCATGATCCCGATCTGCCAGGATGGCGACGATTACTACTGCGTCGAGGAAGACGGCACCGTGGTGCTGTGGTCCGCCGAGGAAGAACTGGTCCAGGAAGAAACCTGGGAGTCGGTGTGGCACTGGGCACGGGACGTCTGGCTGGAAAGCTGATTCCCAAACCCCGCTAGTGCTCCGGCGTATCCTTGTGGTTATCCAGCGTCTCCAGCAAGGCCACCTGCATCCGCGTATGCACGCGGATGAACCAGCGCCAGAGCACCGCCGCCACCGCCGCCGTGACTACCGCGATCAGCACCAGCAACTTGTTGGTCGGCAGAATACTGGCCGACAAGGCTGCCAACAGCAGGAAGATCACCAGCAATGACAGGATGGGGATCAACTCTGCAATCACCCGCCGCACCCGCTGGGTATGCCGGCCCGCCATTTCCGGCTTCACGCTCATCTCGGCCAGCAACATCGACAACGCCTTGAGCTTGCGATACGCCGCAATCAGGAACGGCAGCGACAAGAGCAACGCCCCGCCCCAGATCAATGCCTTCTGCCAGCTTTGATCGCTGATCCAGCCTTCCAGATACCCACCGATGCGCGCCGCGAAAAAGCTGCCTGCGAAGAAGATCGCGATCACCAGCGCCAGGTTCACTCCCACTTGCAGCACGATCTTGCGGATCATCGACGCCAGCATGGCGCCTTCACCTTGAGGCTGGATACTGCGCAGCCATTCGCCATACATCCCGAATACCCGGCTCATGCGCTGGGGCATCACGGCGGCAATTTTCAACGACAGCGGGTCGGCACCGCGGATCAGGTAAGGCGTAAGCAAGGTGGTGATCGCCGAAACCGCCACCGCCACCGGGTAGAGAAAGTCGCTGGTCACTTGCAGGGTCATCCCCAGCGCCGCGATGATGAAAGAGAATTCGCCAATCTGTGACAGCCCCATGCCCACCCGCAGCGAGGTGCGGCCATCGTTGCCGGCGATAAATGCGCCCAGCCCGCACGACAGCATCTTGCCCAACACCACCGCCACGGTGATCACCGCAATCGGCCAGGCGTACTGCAGCAAGATCTGCGGGTCGATCATCAACCCAATGGCCACGAAGAAAATCGCACTGAACATGTCGCGCACCGGCTCGATCAGGCGCTCGATTTTAATCAGCTGGCGTGACTCGGCCATAATCGCACCGATCAGGAAGGCCCCCAGCACCATGCTGTATTCGAGCTTGACCACCAGCAGGCAGAAGCCGAAACACAGGCCCAACACGGTGATCAGCAGCATCTCGTTGCTTTCGAATTTGGCGACGTAAGCCAGCAGGCGCGGCACCAGCAGAATGCCAATTACCAGCGCAACAATCATGAACAGCGACAGCTTGCCCACGGTGGAAAACACCTCGCCGGAACTGACCGTGCCACTGACGGCGATGCTCGACAGCAAGGCGATGATGCCGATGCCCAGGATGTCCTCGACGATCAGCACGCCGAATATCAACTGGGCGAACCGCTGGTTCTTCATCTTCAGGTCATTGAGCGCCTTGACGATGATGGTGGTCGAGGAGATCGCCAGGATTGCGCCGAGAAACAACGAGTCCATGGTGTTCCAGTCGAACCATTGGCCGATTTCGTAGCCGATCCAGATCATCAGGATGATTTCCAGGAACGCCGCGATAAACGCCGTGGCGCCTACCTTGAACAGCTTGCGCAGGCTGAACTCCAGGCCCAGGCAGAACATCAGGAAGATCACCCCCAGTTCAGCCAGGGTCTTGATCGTATCTTCATCGTGAATCAGGCCGAACGGCGGCGTGTGGGGGCCGATGATGAAGCCGGCGACGATGTAGCCCAGCACCACCGGCTGCTTGAGGCGATGAAACAGAATGGTGACAACCCCCGCCACCAACATGATCACGGCCAGATCCTGGATAAAACTGATGGCGTGCATGGCGAAGGGCTCCTTGAAATGGCTGGCGCTTTCTCACTTTCCGCGTGTGCTACCGCTGAAAGAAAAGTCTGCCGTGATCGTAAGAAATGCCCGGAGATGGGCTTTTGAAGGTTAACACCGCGACTTCCGCCGGAAAGCCGGTGCAATATATGGAAACAGATCGACCCGCGCGTGACGGCAAGCCGTCCACTGGCGTCCCGTTAGGGATGGCGCTGCAAAGACCCCAGCACCCGCAGAGGTGCCCTACCAACCAATGCCTACAACCCGTGAGTGTGCTATGGAACCCGGAAACGCCCAGCTGTCGATGACGGTATTGATGACCCCTGACATGGCCAATTTCTCAGGCAATGTCCACGGCGGCACCCTGCTCAAGTACCTCGACGAAGTGGCGTACGCGTGCGCCAGCCGTTATGCCGGCCGCTACGTGGTCACGCTGTCGGTGGATCAGGTGATTTTCCGCGAGCCGATCCATGTCGGCGAGCTGGTGACCTTTCTCGCGTCGGTCAACTACACCGGCAACACCTCGATGGAAGTGGGCATCAAGGTGGTGACCGAGAACATCCGTGAACGCTCGGTGCGTCATACCAACAGTTGCTTTTTCACCATGGTGGCGGTGGACGACCAGCGCAAACCGGCCGCCGTGCCGCCCTTGCAGCCGCACAACAGCGAAGACAAACGCCGCTTCGTGCAAGCCCAGCAGCGTCGGCAGATTCGCCAGGAATTGGAAAAGCGCTATCAGGAAATCAAGGCCGACGCGCCTTAAATTCCAAGCTGCGACCCGGATCAAATGTGGGAGGGGGCTTGCTCCCGATAGCGGTGGATCAGTCTCGAACATGCTGACTGACACACCGCCATCGGGGGCAAGCCCCCTCCCACATTGGTTCTGTGTGCTTACAGGCTGATCGGCGTGGCCTCAAACCGTACGCGGGGATGGGCAATGCGATCCTGCGCCCGCACCAGTTCCAGTTCATAACTGGCGCAGGCCTGGGTCTCCAGCAGCACCTCGTGCACCGCTGCGGCGGTGAACTCGAAGGCCGCCACCAGGCTATCGCCCAGCAGCACCCGCGCCAGGAACAGCCCTGACGTCAGGTCGCCCACACCCACCGGCTGGCGCGGGAATGCCAGCAGTGGCCGACGCAAGTGCCAACTGCCATCAGCCGTCACCAGCAGCATCTCGAAGCCGTCCGGCAGCTTGCCGGGGTAATCCAGATGCTTGACCAGCACCGCCTTCGGCCCGCGCGCCAGCAGGGCCTTGGCCATCGCCAGGCAATCGAACAGCGATTGCGGTTTGCGCCCGGCAAAGCTGTCCAGCTCCAGTTGGTTGGGGCACAGGAAATCCGCCATGGCCGCCGCCTCGTTCAGCAGGAAATCACTGACTTCCTGCGGCACGATGCAGCCTTTTTCAGGGTGGCCCATCACCGGGTCGCACAGGTACATCGCCTTGGGGTTGAGCGCCTTGATGCGCGCCACGCCGGTAAGAATCGCACGCCCCTGATCCGCACTGCCGAGGTAGCCGGACAGCACTGCATCGCAGTTACCCAGCTCGCCGATGGCTGCGATACCTTCCACCAATGCCGGAATCTGCTGCGGCGCCAGCACTTCACCTGCCCAGTGGCCATACTGTGTGTGGTTGGAGAACTGCACTGTGTTGAGCGGCCATACATTCACCCCGACCCGCTGCATGGGGAACACGGCGGCGCTGTTTCCGGCGTGGCCGAAAACCACATGAGACTGGATCGCAAGCAGATGGGGTGTGCGTTTCATGCAGGAGATGTCCATAAAGCCGTTGAAATTCTGGCCGCGCAGTATGCGACTAAACGCAGCCTGTACGACAGACCGGCGACACAGTTAAGCTGCGCTCACTTTGTTGGAGTTCATGGAATGCTGACCCTGGGAAACATGTTCGTGTTGATGCTGCTGGCGACCGGCGCCGCTTGGGTCTGGCACAACCATGGCCTGCGCGAGCGCGCGTTGGAGCGGGTCAAGCAGCACTGCGCCAAGCTCGATATCGAACTGCTCGATGGCGCGGTGGCACTCAAACGCATCGGTTTCGTGAAGGATGCCAAGGGTCGGCGCCGGTTGGCACGGGTCTACAATTTCGAGTTCACCGTGACGGGCGAGGCTCGTCACAGCGGCACCATTACCCAATTTGGCGCCCACAGCGCGCAGATTGAATTGGCGCCCTACCCGTTCGAAGCCAAGGAGCCGCTGCCCAGCGCCAACGTCATCGAGCTGAGCCAGTGGCGCCAGGACCACGCGACCAAGAACCGTCAGTAACGGCAGGCAGCCAGAGCGGCCTGCAATGCAGCCAAGTTCTGTGGTGCGCTGAAGATCAATTCGATACGTGAATCGCGGCGCCATTCGCTGGGTAGCCAGGCGAGTGAGCTGTTATCCACAGCGTTGGCGGACATCCACGCGTCACGGCTGTGGATAACCAGTTTGGCGCGACGCCATTGCAGACTCGTCAGCCATTGGCTCACTCGTTCCAGGTCAAATCGCTGGCTCGGATGCCAGCGCCAGCCAATGCTCCAGCCACCTTCCTCGGCCTGGCTCAAGCAGATCGGCAACGTGGGGTCGCTCCAGATCGCCGGCATTTGCGCCAAGCCTTGGGGCACCGCGAAGTTATCCACAACCCCGCCAGCCTGGGCTTTCAAGCCAGGCAATTGTTCCAGAGGCAACTGAGCCTGGCGCGTCCAATAGAGCGCGTTGCCAGTTAACCGCTGCTCAATAGCCTGGCGTTGCGCAGCGTCCAGCGCCTCATCCTTGTTCAACACCAGCAAGCCGGCACCGGCCAGCGCCTCTTGCTGCGCTTGCGGCAAGGGTTTGCCCGCTGCCAGGGCCTGGGCGTCCAGCACCAGCACCCAGGGCTGAACCGCCAGCACGCCTTGCCATGGCGCTTCGCCTAACTGTTTGAGCAACTGCGCCGGATGGCCCAGGCCCGACGGCTCGATAAACAACCGATCCGGCTTGGCCTTACGCAATAACCGACCCAGGCCTACCTGGAACGGCGCGCCATTCACACAACACAGGCAGCCACCCGCCACCTCGCCCAAGGCAATGCCATCGTCAGCTTGAGTGAGCAAGGCCGCGTCCAGGCCGATCTGCCCGAACTCGTTGATCAGCACCGCCCAGCGCTCGTTGGCCGGGCGTTGGGCAAGCAGGTGTTTGATCAGGCTGGTCTTACCGGCGCCCAAGGGCCCGGCAATCACATGGGTGGGAATGTTCTGCAGCATGGGTTGGCATCATTCAGACCGTGTAGAGCGCTTGATCCTACGCGTTTATGCAAGCCAATCCAGTGTGAGGATCAAGCGACGCTCACTGGCCTTGAGTGCCGGTGAGCGATGAATGAGACCATGGTTTTCATTGCCATGCCATTTGGTGCCCTTGAGCAGAGCCACCTCGCCACAGAGGATTTGCTCAATGCGCTCGGTGGGCTCTGAGTCAGGCTGGCTCAACCGGCGGCGGTCCATGACGCCTTCGCGCAGCCATTGGCTGCCGACGCCAGCGTAGGTGGTGATCAGCCGCACAGGCACATGGTCGACGTGAAAACGCGGGCACATGGCCCTGTCCAGCAGGCGCAGACGCACGCCGATGCGCCTGGCGCCCAGCAGGCAGGCGAATGCACTGACCAGCCAGGACACATCGGCGATAAAACCATCATAGCCTTCAAGATCGCGACAATGGGGCGCCAACCCCTGCAGGTTCGGCGCGCTGTCTTCGCGGTCCAACTCGATAACCAATGCCTCGGCCAGCGGCTCATCGAGCCCGACGATCAACGCGCCGAATTCGGCGATGTGCAAGGGTAATTGGCGCTGCCACAGCGTCAGGTTCACGCCGTCTTCGAGGATGTCAGATAGCGCCAGCGGGGTTTGCCCGCGGGTTTGGCGAACCACGGGCCGCAGGGGAGTAAGC
Source organism: Pseudomonas sp. R4-34-07 (assembly GCF_003852375.1). Taxonomy (NCBI): domain Bacteria; kingdom Pseudomonadati; phylum Pseudomonadota; class Gammaproteobacteria; order Pseudomonadales; family Pseudomonadaceae; genus Pseudomonas; species Pseudomonas sp. R4-34-07. Next base: position 5,869,562 of record NZ_CP027760.1, read on the forward strand.
GGGGCCAACATCAGGCGGCGGCCTCTTCATACCAAGGGCCAAAGGGATCGGCCAACTGGCGCCAAGCGTCGACGCCCAGGGCCATTTCTTCATCCGTGAGCAAGCATTGGTCCAGTTCGGCGCGCATCTGCGCAAAGTCGATGTTCTGGCCGATAAACACCAGCTCCTGACGGCAATCACCGGTGCTCGTTTGCCAGTTGTCCATGATCGCCGCGACACTTTCTGCGTCTTGCGGCCACTGGCTTTTCGGCACGAAACGCCACCAGCGCCCGGCAAAGCCATGGCGCATCAAGCCACCGGCCTGGGACCAACTGCCGGCGTCCTGGTGTTTGCTGGCCAGCCAGAAGAAGCCCTTCGAACGCAACAGTTTGCCGTTCTCCCAAGGGCGGTCGATAAAGTCGAAAAACCGCTGTGGATGAAACGGGCGGCGCGCACGGTAAGCGGTGGACGCAATGCCGTATTCGTCGGTTTCCGGCACGTGTTCACCGCGCAATTCCTGTAACCAGCCCGGTGCCAGGGCAGCCTGTTCGAAATCAAAGCGGCCGGTGTTGAGGATCTTGTTCAACGGCACTTGCCCCATGACCATCGCAATGATCTGCGCCTGGGCATTGAGCCGCTCAAGGATGGCCATCAGTTCTTCGCGCTCGCGGCTGCTGATCAGGTCGATCTTGCTGACCAGTATCACATCGGCGAACTCGATCTGTTCGATCAGCAGGTCGGTGATCGAGCGCTCGTCCTCGTCGCCCAAGGTTTCCCCGCGTGAGGCCAGACTTTCTGCGGCCTGGTAGTCGAGCAGGAAATTCACCCCGTCGACCACTGTGACCATGGTGTCCAGGCGTGCGACATCCGCCAGGCTCTGCTGGTTTTCATCGCGAAACGTGAAGGTTTCGGCCACAGGCATGGGTTCGGAGATGCCGGTGGATTCGATCAGCAAGTAATCGAACCGACCTTCCCTGGCGAGCTTGCCGACTTCTTTGAGCAAGTCCTCGCGCAGGGTGCAGCAGATGCAGCCGTTGCTCATCTCCACCAACTTTTCTTCGGCGCGATTAAGGGTGACGTCGCGCTGCACCTCACTGCCGTCGATGTTGATTTCGCTCATGTCGTTGACGATCACCGCCACCCGCAGGTTTTCGCGGTTGCGCAGTACATAGTTGAGCAGGGTGCTTTTGCCGGCGCCGAGAAAGCCGGACAACACGGTGACGGGTAGACGGTTGGGCATCGGTTCGCTCTCATCAGGTTGCCCGGTCGAGCCAGGCTTTGTTTTTATGTTATAGTATAACAATGCAAATAAGCCAACCCTCCTTGCTCTTCGCGATTTGCGCCCTGTTATCAGCAGTGGCAGGACCTGCCTGTGCCCAACCCCCAAGCCTGCTGGCCAACTGCACCCGCAGCGCCAACCTGCTGGCCTGTGTCGACCCGCTGGGCAACGCCTATAGCGTGGCGACCGTTGGCAGCACCACGTATCTGCGCGGGTTCGAAGTGATCGGCAAACGCTACTGGGCACAAACCAACAGCCGCTATGGGCAGCTGACGTTCTTTACCGGATTGGCATCGGACGGTGAGGCGTGGGTTGGCTACACGCGGCGCGTGGGCTGGACCACCCTTAACCGGTTCTCCAGTTCGGGCGGCGCCAGCGCCAGGTTCAGCTGCAGCCGAATGACCGGCTGTTAGACCTGGCCCTTCTTCTGTTCCTGCACCCATGCCATATAGCTGTTCATCGGCGGGTTCTTTTCGAAGTATTTCTTCAGCCCGTCGAACAAACCGTCTGCCACCGCCTGCTGATGGCGCGCAGTCACCAGCCGCTGGGCGTCCTGGGTGTTGGAGATAAACCCGGTCTCGACCAGGATCGACGGCACGTCCGGTGACTTGAGCACCGCGAACCCGGCCTGTTCCACGCGTTTCTGATGCAGGCTGGTGATGTTTTGCAGGCTGCCCAACACCGCGCTGCCCAGTTGCAGGCTGGAGGCGATGGTGGCGTTCATCGACATGTCGAGAATCACGCCCGCGAGCATCGGGTCCTTGTCCTTCAGGTTGAGTAACGTCGTGGCGCCCAGCAGATCCGCACCGTTTTCTCGCTGCGCCATGAAACGCGCGGTTGCCGAGGTGGCACCGCCCTCGGACAACGCGTACACCGATGCCCCCGATGCGGTGAGCCTGGGTGCCGCGTCGGCATGCACCGAGATGAACATATCGGCTTTGTGCTGGCGGGCGATGTCCACGCGCTTGCGTAAAGGCACGAAGAAGTCATCGTTGCGCACCAGCTTCACATCGAAACCCTTTTCGCGTTTCAAGCGTTTAGCCAGCAACTGGGCAATCGACAACACCACGTCTTTTTCCCGCTGGCCTTTGGAGCCGATGGCGCCGGGGTCCTTGCCGCCATGGCCAGGGTCGACCACCACGATGATGTCGCGCCTGGGATGAGCTTTATCCACCGGCGCGATCAATGGCGCAGGCTCAGCGGCGATTTGACGAGGCGCCGAGGTGGCGCGAGTCAGGTCGAGTACCAGGCGATGACCCTGACCTTCCTGGGGCGGCAATAAAAAACTGTTGAGCTGCATCGGTGCGGCCAGGTCCAGCACGATGCGGGTGTCGTCCTTGCCGAAATGCCCGGAGCGAATCGAGGTAATTCCGCTGTTCTTCAGCACCAACTGGGAAAAGTCACCACTGAGCCCGGCGCCGCTCAGGTCGATGATCACGCGTTCCGGGGCAGCCAGGGAAAACGTCTTGTATTGCACCGGGCCGCTGAGGTCGAACACCAGCCGCAGCTTATCCTCCGAACGCCACAGGCGCGCATTGCGGATTTGCGTGGCGCAGGCCCCCAGCGGCAAGGCGAATAAGGGGCTGACCAGCAGCAGGTTGAGGAGCTGACGTCTGTGCATGACCTATACCGCAAATAAAGGAGCGTCCCTGCTCGACGTGACTGAAGAAAGGCTGGGGCAGAAATTTCATCGTCGAAGCGATTGTTATACTATAACATGTCGAATTATTTCCAACGATGGACCTGCTTATGAATGCGCTGACTCTGCCGGATATCGCTGCGCAGGCTTCACGCCAAGCCTTGCCACTCGACTGGGTCGGCATGTGCGGCATCGCCTTGCCGGTTCTGCTCGAGGACCAACGTCTGCCCGCCACCGCCGATGCAGGGGTGAGCCTGGACGATGGCCTGGCCCGTGGTATTCATATGTCACGCCTGTACTTGGCGCTGCAGGCGTTCGACCAGCAACCGCTTACCCCTGCACTTCTGCGTAATGTACTGCAGCGCTTTCTCGACACACATGAAGATTTATCTAACAACGCCTACCTGCGGATCCACACCCACTTACTGTTGAAACGCCCCGCCCTGGTCAGCCCACTGGACGGTTGGAAGCGCTACCCGGTAAGCATCGAGGCACGTCTGGAAAACCAGATGTTCCACGTGGAACTAAAAATTGACGTTGCTTATTCCTCAACCTGCCCGTGTTCCGCTGCCCTTGCCAGGCAATTGATTCAGCAGCAATTTCTCGAAGATTTCGCCAACACGCCATTGCGGCATGCAGACGTGTTGACCTGGCTCGGCAGCACCAATGGCATCGTCGCCACGCCCCACAGCCAGCGCAGCAGCGCACAGCTACAGGTGCATGTGCAAGGCGACCAATTGGCCATCGTCGATTTGATCAACGCCGCCGAAGCCGCGCTCGGCACCGCTGTGCAAACCGCAGTCAAGCGTGCCGACGAACAAGCCTTCGCGCTGGCCAACGGGCAGAACCTGATGTTCTGCGAAGACGCTGCCCGCCGCTTGAACCTCGCCTTGAAACGCTCGGATGCGGTCAAAGCCTTCCACCTCAAAGTGATCCACGCCGAAAGCCTGCACGCGCACGATGCCGTGGCCGAAAGCCGCTGGACGAGACCCTCCCCATGATCACCTGCAACGCTTTGCGCTGGGGCGCCCCGGGCCAACCGCTGACCCCCGCCGTGGATTTCACCTTGGAAAAGGGCAGCCTCACAGGCGTCATCGGCCCCAATGGCTGTGGCAAAAGCAGCCTGCTCAAAGTCATCGCCGGCCTGCAAAAGCCGCTGGCGGGGACCGTCAGCGTCGCTGTTCCACGCCGTGGCGGCCTGGCGTTCCTGCCTCAGCAGCAACACTTGGACCGACAGTTCCCCATCAGCCTGCAAGAACTGGTTGCCGCCGGATTCTGGGGCACCCGGCTCACACCACCGCAACGCAGCGAGCGCCTGCAAACCGTGCTGGAAGACTGGTGCCTCAGCGGCCTGGAGCAACGCCCTTTGATGGCGCTGTCTGGCGGCCAGCTGCAACGCGCCCTGCTCGCCCGCATGAGCCTGACCGACGCACCGGTCCTGCTGCTCGACGAACCTCACGCGGCCCTCGACGAAGAAGGCCAGGCGCTGTGCTGGAAACACATTCACGCCTGGCACGAAGCGGGCCGCACGCTGATGGTGGTCTGCCATGACTTGGCCTCGGTGCGCCATCACACTCCGCACGTGCTGCACATCAAAAGCACCGGCTGCGCGCTGGGCCCGAGCAAAGAGCTGATCCGCCCACAACCGCAATTGCAGGTGGCCTGATGCACTTTGCTGCTCACTTGTGGATGCCCTTTGTCGACTTCGTCTTCATGCGCCGCGCGCTGATCGGCGGCCTGGTACTCGCCTGCAGCACGGCGCCGCTGGGCGTGTTTCTGATCCTGCGGCGCATGAGCCTGATCGGTGACGCCGTGGCCCACGGCATCCTGCCCGGTGCCGCCCTGGGCTTCTGGTTCGCCGGGTTGAGCCTGCCGGCACTGACTATCGGTGGCCTCGGTGCGGGCCTGAGCATGGCCGGACTATCCGCCTGGATCACCCGCCGCACCGGCCTGCGTGAAGACGCCAGCCTTGCCGCCATCTACCCCATCTCCCTCGCTGCCGGCGTGCTGATCCTGGGCATCGCTGGCAAGCGCCTGGACCTTTTGCACCTGCTGTTCGGCTCGGCCCTGGCCGTGGATGAAACCACCCTTACCGGCATGCTCTGGGTCTGCAGCTTGAGCCTGATCGCCATGGCGCTGATCTACAAACCGCTGCTGCTCGATACGCTCGACCCGCTGTTTCTGCAAACCGTCAGTCGCCTCGGCCCGCTCGCCCATGGGCTGTTCCTGACCCTGGTGGTGCTGAACCTGGTCATTGGTTTCCAGGCCATCGGCGCCTTGATGGTGGTGGGTTTGATGATGTTGCCGGCCATCGCTTCGCGCTTCTGGAGCCGGCGCCTGCCGGTGCTGATCGCAGTATCGGCCGTGCTGGGATGCCTGTCGGTGTGGCTGGGATTGTTGCTGTCGTTCTACTACTCACTGCCCAGCGGCCCGGCCATCGTGCTGGTGGCGGGCGCCGGGTATGCGTTGTCCGTGGTTTTCGGTCCGGTGCACGGCTTGCTGCGCCGCCCGCCCTTGCTTACATCCCAATGAGGTGTTTTCCGATGCGCGCTCTACTCGTGCTGTTCAGTCTGCTGCTGCCCCTCTCGATGGCCCAGGCCGCCGATAAACTCCAAGTGGTCACCAGCTTCAGTATTCTCGATGACATCACCCACCAGATCGGTGGCGATCATATCCAGATCAGCAACATGGTCGGCCCGGACGCCGACGCCCACACCTACGAACCCACGCCGGACGACGCCAAGGCGTTGCTCAAGGCGAAACTCATCATCAAGAACGGCCTCGGCTTCGAGCCCTGGTTGGACCGACTGGTGCGCAGCACCGAGACCAAGGCCACGGTGGTCACCGCCAGCAAGGGCGTGATCTCCCACACCATGGACGAGGACGGCGAGACCATCCCGGACCCACACGCCTGGCACAACCTGGCCAACGCCGAGATTTACGTCAACAACATCACCAAGGCCTTGGTGACCGCCGACCCGGCCAACCAGGCGGACTACCTGCGCAACAGCCAGGCCTACCTGAAAGAAATCCACCGCGTGTTGGCCGAAGCCAAGGCCAAGTTCGGCGCACTGCCGTCGGGTAACCGCCGTATCGTGACCTCCCATGACGCCTTCGGTTACCTGGGCCAGGCCTATGGCATCCAGTTCCTCGCGCCACAAGGTTTGTCCACCGAGCGCGAACCGTCAGCCGCCGAAGTGGCCGCGCTGATCACCCAGATTCGCCAGGACAAGGTCAAGGCCGTGTTCATGGAGAACATCAAGGACTCACGCCTGCTCAAGCAAATTGCCGACGAAAGCGGCGCGCAGATCGGCGGCACGTTGTACTCCGACGCCCTCGCCACCGAAGGCCCGGCCAGCACGTTTATCGGGCTGTTCGAATACAACCTCAACACCTTGTGCGCGGCCTTGAGCAAACCATGATCCGCAAAAATCCTTCCGGCGACCTGCCGGTGATTGCCGAATCGGCTTACGTCGATAAAACCGCGATCATTTGCGGCAAGGTGATCATCGGCGAAAACGTATTTGTCGGCCCCTACGCCGTGATCCGCGCCGACGAAGTCAACGCCAGCGGCGCCATGGACCCGATTACCATCGGTGCCAACTCCAATAGTCAGGACGGGGTGGTGATCCACTCCAAATCCGGTGCCGCCGTGACCATCGGCGAGTTCACCTCCATTGCGCACCGCTCCATCGTCCATGGCCCCTGCACCGTGGGCGACCGCGTGTTCATCGGCTTCAACAGCGTGCTGTTCAATTGCGTCGTGGGCGACGGCTCGGTGGTGCGTCACAACTCGGTAGTGGACGGGCGCGACCTGCCCGCTGCCTTCTACGTCCCCTCCACCACCCGCATCGGGCCCAACACCGATTTGTCGCAGTTCGTGCCGGTGAGCGTCAGCGCCTCGGAGTTTTCCGAAGACGTGGCCCGCACCAATGTCGACCTGGTGCGCGGTTACAAAGCCCTGCAAAACGAGTTCTGAAGCATGAGCCGCCTGTTGATTCGTAACGCTAGAGTGGTCAATGAAGGCCAGGTATTTGACGCTGATGTGCTGGTGGTCAGTGGCCGTATCGAGAAGATCGCCAGCAGCATTGAACATATGAACGAACCGGTAGAGATCGACGCTCAAGGCCAGTGGTTGTTGCCAGGGATGATCGATGATCAGGTGCACTTTCGTGAACCCGGCGCGCCGGACAAAGGCAGCTTCTACAGCGAGTCCCGTGCCGCGGTGGCCGGTGGCATCACCAGTTTCATGGACATGCCTAACACCCAACCGGCCACGTTGAGCCTGTACGCCCTGGCCGATAAAAAGCGTCGCGCCGCGTTGCACTCGGTGGCCAACTACGGCTTTCACTTTGGCGTGAGCCACGACAACCTCGACACCGTCGCGGCCCTTGACCCTCGCGAAGTGGCGGGGGTCAAGGTGTTCATGGGCGCCTCCACCGGCAATATGCTCGTGGACGACCCGCAAACGCTTGAGCGCCTGTTTGCCGAAGTGCCGACGATACTGCTGGCTCACTGCGAACACACGCCAAGCATCCAGGCCAACGAGCTGCGCCTGCGCGAGCGCTTCGGCGAGTGCATCCCCGCCGTGGCGCACGCGTTAATTCGCGATGCCGAGGCGTGTTATCGCTCCTCATCGTTTGCCGTAGAATTGGCCAAACGCCATGGCACGCGCTTGCACGTGCTGCACCTGACCAGCGCGCGGGAATTGGCCTTGTTCGAAGACAAGCCGCTGTCGGACAAACACATCACCGCCGAAGTCTGCCTGCACCACTTGCTGTTCGATGACCGCGACTACCAGCGCCTCGGCCACCAGATCAAATGCAACCCGGCGATCAAGACCCGCGCCGACCGCGACGCGCTGCGCCTGGCTCTATTGAGTGACCGTCTGGATGTGATTGGCAGTGATCATGCGCCGCATACCTGGGCACAAAAGCAACTGGACTATCGCCAGGCGCCGGCAGGTCTACCTTTGGTACAACATGCGTTGCCGGCGTTGCTGGAACTGGTGGCAGACGGGCTGCTGCCGCTGACCACGCTGGTGGCCAAAACCAGCCATCGCGTTGCCGACCTGTTTGCCATTCCGGATCGAGGTTATCTACGCGAGGGGTATTGGGCTGACCTGGTGCTGATCAAGCCCGAACCCGCAGGCAAACCCGTGAGCAGCCAACCGATCCTTGCCCGTTGCGGCTGGACGCCGTTCGCCGAGCGCAGCTTTCGTCACAGCGTCAGCACTACCCTGGTGTCGGGCCACCTGGCGTGGCACAACGGCCAGGTGGTCGATAGCTGCCAGGGCCTGCCCCTGCACTTCTTGCGTTAAACGCGAGGTTTGACCGTACCGCAATCGTTGCCCAGCCATTGCGCGTGAGTGTCCAGGCTGCCCTTTTGCTGGATGCCGGTGGCATTGAAGGTGCCGTTGACGGTGGTGGTGAATTCTTTCTGGCTCTGGAAAGTCGCCACGCCCACGCCTTGGGCTTTCGGGCAACTGAAGCGGAATTTCCACTGGTTGCCGGTCTTGTCGGTGACTTCCTGTTTACAACCTGATTGCGGGTCCGTCAGGGGGATGGAATCGGACGCGACCTGAGCCGGCGTCAGGCACACCTGCACGCCTTTACCGGCCATGGTGATGCCCTGTTTTTCCAGCATGGCGCGCTGTTCGGGGGTCATCTGTTGCTTGAGCTGACCGAGGATCAGCGACAGGTCCGGCAGGTCCTGGTTATCGACTTTCATATTGCTGGTGGTCAATTCCCACAAGCCCGGCGCCAACATCTGTGCCTGTGCTGCCACCGGCAGCGACAAACCAACAACCATGGATAAACAGAGCAGACGAGCATTCATCGGGTAACTCCTGGGCAATTGTGGGCGTTAGACGTCGCAAAGGTGCCAGTGTTGCACGGCAAATAAAATAGCGACATTCACTGTGGAACATGGTCTGTTACGCATTGGACTGCCCGGAGTAATGTCGTTCATGGATTTTTTTGGCCCGCACCTGCTCGCCTACTTCATTGCCACGCTGCATTTTTTCGGGAGCCTCGCCGCGATCCATGCGGTACTGACCGTCAGGACCGCCCAAGGCTCGATTGCCTGGGCGTTGTCGCTGATGTTCATGCCTTACCTCACACTGATTCCCTACCTCATTTTCGGCCGCAGCACCTTCGACGCCTACATCCAGGCGCGTCGCCAGGCCAACCAGGAAATGCACACGGCCATCGCCGAGTTGAACTGGCGCCCCTGGGTCGAGGAAGCGCTGGCCGCGCGCAATTCCAATGCCTACGCCTCTTTGCGCGCCATGCCCAAATTGGGCCGCATGCCGTGCCTGGCCAATAACCAAGTGCAGTTGCTGATTAACGGCGACGCCACTTTCAGCGCAATCTTCGAGGCCATCCGCAGCGCGAAAACCGCTGTGCTGTTCCAGTTCTTCATCATTCATGACGATGAACTCGGTCGCCAACTGCACAGCTTGCTCACGGCAAAAGCGGCCGAAGGTGTGGATATCTACGTGCTCTACGACCGCATCGGCAGCCACGCCCTGCCCCATCGCTACGTGCAATCGCTGCGCGACGCCGGGGTTAACGTCAAAGCCTTCGCCACTCGCAGCGGCTGGCTGAATCGCTTCCAGGTCAACTTTCGCAACCACCGCAAGATCGTGGTGGTGGACGGCATCACCGGATTTGTCGGCGGGCACAATGTGGGCGATGAATACCTCGGCAAAAAGCCGCCCCTGGCGCCATGGCGCGATACCCATGTGCAGGTCACCGGCCCGGTGGTGGCGTGCTTGCAAGAGTCGTTTGCCGAAGACTGGTTCTGGGCCGCACGCCAACTGCCACCCCTGATTCTGCCGGACGCTTACCCCGAGAATGGCGTGCTCTGTCAATTGCTCGCCAGCGGCCCGGCCGACTCGTATGAAACCTGCTCGCTGTTTTTCGTCGAGGCCATTCACGCCGCGACCGAACGCGTGTGGATCACCAGCCCGTATTTCATCCCTGACGAAGCCGTATTCGCCGCCCTGCGCCTGGCGGTCTTGCGTGGTGTCGACGTACGCCTGTTACTGCCATCGCGCCCTGATCACCGCATCGTCTACGCCGCCTCCAGCCTTTACGCGATCGAAGCGGTACGCGCTGGCGTGCGGGTGTTCCGCTATACGCCGGGCTTTCTGCATCAGAAGGTGGTGTTGGTGGACAGCGAAATCAGCGCCATCGGCAGCGCGAACATGGACAACCGTTCGTTCCGGCTGAATTTCGAAGTGATGTTGCTGACGGTCGACGAAGCCTTCGCCAAAGAGGTGGAGCGGATGCTGCTGGACGACTTCGCCCTGGCCCATGAAGTCAGCCAGGAGGAAAGCCGCGAAACCCGGCGCCTGCAACAGCTGGGCATGCGCGTGGCGCGCTTGATCTCGCCGATTCTCTGACAAACACCACTGTAAAAATGTGGGAGGGGGCTTGCTCCCGATGGCGGCGTGTCAGCCAGCTAATGGGTAGCTGATACACCGTCATCGGGAGCAAGCCCCCTCCCACATTTGGCTCTTCAGTGTGCTAAAAAAATGGCTCAGCGGTAGATATCTTCCCGCGTCCACGGCAGTTCATGGCTGCCATCGGCATGGGGTTTCACCGCCAGGATCTGATGCAGGTTGATCCAACCCCGCGCAAAGGCATAGGCGCAACCCGCCAGGTACAGGCGCCATATACGCAAGGCGTGCTCCGGCACCATCTTCGCCGCTGCTTCGAGGTTGTCCTCCAGGCGCTCGCTCCAATGGTCCAGGGTGCGCGCGTAGTGCAGGCGCAGGCTTTCGACGTCCACCACTTCCAGCCCGACTTCGCTGATTTCGGCCGTCATCATCGCCAGGTGCGGCAGCTCGCCGTTGGGAAACACATAGCGCTCGATAAAGTCCCCGGCGCCACGGCCCACGGGGCGGCCGTCGGTGTGTTTGGCGGTAATGCCATGGTTCATCACCAGGCCGCCCTCACGCACGGCGCCGTGCAGAATCTGACAGTATTGCGCCAGGTTGGCGTGGCCGACATGTTCGAACATGCCCACGCTCACCACTTTGTCAAAACGGCCGTCCTGCGGCAGGTCGCGGTAGTCGAGCAGCTGCAGGTCGACCTGGTCCTCCAGGCCTTCGGCCTTCACCCGCTCCCGGGCCAGGGCCAGTTGTTCCTTGCTCAAGGTAATCCCAAACACCTTGACTCCGAATTCCCGCGCCGCAAACCGCGCCAGCCCGCCCCATCCACATCCCACATCGAGCAGATACTCACCCGGCTGCAGCCGCAATTTGCGGCACAGATGGCGGAATTTGTCTTGTTGGGCCTGGTCGATGGACTCGCTGCCGGTTTCGAAATAACCGCAGGAATACACCATGTCCTGGTCCAGCCATAGCTGGTAGAACTCGTTGGACAGGTCGTAATGGTAGGAAATGGCCGCCGCGTCGGTCGCCTTGTCGTGGATCGAACGCACCGGACGAGGGCCGTCGTCGTCTTCGATCAAGGCGTGACTCAACTCGTCACATACCCTGATCACCTCGGCGATGGAGCCTTCCAGCTCCAGTTTGCCCTCGACGAAGGCCTCGCCCAGGGCGTCGAGCGTGGGATGGGTCAGTTGTGAGACGACCGTAGGGTCCTTGACCACGATGGTCACACTGGGCTCGGGGCCCAGGTTGAATTCATGGCCGTCCCAGAGTCGAAGACGCAGCGGTAGCTGAAGATTCTGTAAGGCCGGTGGAAGTTGCGCGAGCATGAGTAGTCCCCCCTTGTTTCAGACGTCTGCTGTGAGGGTAGACCATCCAAAATAAAGTAGGAAGCTATCGATTAAATAACTGCCTGCCATTAAGCCCGACGCTCGAGCAACCCGTCCTGGATCCATTGTTTCAGCCATGTGGCCGCTTGCAATGGCGCACCCTCTCCATAAGTGACTGCCAACTCGATGCACAGTTCTGAAAAGTTCCAGCCGCTGGCGGCCATGCCCATCAGGGCGTGGGCTTCGGCGGGCTCGAGACTGCGGTAACGACACAGGTTCTGATGGCGCCACACCAGGCAGGCCTGCGTCGGGTCCAGCGCCTGGCTGCCGGGAAAATCCGATTCATCCTTATTGGCCCGCCAGATGCTCAGCGTGTTGAAACGGCACGTTAGCTGCTGCACTGAAGGCACCAGCGATACGCGCAATCCCGGCCAGTCTTCAGGCGCCAGTTGCGCCATGTGATCCAGGCTCAGCGCCTCGCCCGCAGGCGCGTCAAAGGCCAGGGTGAACGCCCACTCCAGCCGCGCCAGTTCGGCCAGCGGGGCACTTTGTTCGGCCGTCAGATGCTCGAGGATAAACCTTGCAAAACGCTCCCCCAGCCAGCGCAGATTGTAGTGGGCCGAGGGATAACGCCGAATATACGCTTGGCTCAGCGCGGCAAATTCATCATCGCCCAGCCAATACCGGATGGCGGCAAAGTCGTGACGTAATACGTCCTGCAATCGGGACAGGTAGGCGTTGTGATAAATCGCCAGGCCCGTGTCTACATCCAGTGTCGGGCCGCCAAGCAAAGTGGCGGCAAAGCCACTGTCGGCGGCGCCGGTGTCAGCCAACAGATGCGCCTCGAACGCCCGTTGCCAATCGATCAAGCGCATAGCGACCGCCTGGCCAACGCAGTGGCACCCAGTTCCCGGGCCTTGTTCAATTCAGCCAGCAGCACGTCGAACGGCGGGAAATGATCGTCACGCTCCAACAGCGTCGACACCGGCCCCAGATGTTCCAGCGTGCGCTGATACAGCGCCCACACCGGATCGCACACCGGCTGATCGTGGGTATCGACCACGTAGTCGCCGTAGTCCCTATGCCCCGCCAGATGCAGTTGGCGAATGCTTTCAGGCGGCAGGTTGCGAATGAACGTCCAGGCACCGAACCCGTGATTACGCGAGCTGACGTACACATTATTCACGTCCAGCAGCAATTGGCATCCCGTCAGGTGCGCCAGGGCATTGAGAAATTGCCACTCGGTGAATTCATCGGCCTTGGAGCGCACATAGCTGGAGACGTTTTCCAGCACCAGCGGGCGTTGCAACACGTCTTGCACCTGAAGCACGCGTCCGGCAACGTGGTACAGGCTTTCTTCGGTGTACGGCAAGGGCAGCAGGTCATGCAACTGGTGTGCGCTGCCACGGCTCCAGCACAGGTGATCGGAAATCCAGGCTGGCTGGATGCGCTTGGCCAGGGCCTTTATCTGCTTGAGATAATCGGTGTCGATGGCATGGGGCCCGCCGATCGATAAGGACACGCCGTGCATCACCAAAGGGTAGCGTTCGGCTATGGCGTCCAGGTAATACAAGGCCTTGCCGCCCTGCAACAGATAATTCTCGGAGATCACTTCGAACCAATCCACTGCAGGGGATTGGGCAAGGATCTGTTCATAGTATTCGTGACGCAAACCCAGGCCGTAACCCAGGGAGGGGAAAGAACGGGTCATCATGCGCTCCTGGAAAGTGTCCGCAGCGGCGCGAGGTCCGCTGCGGTTGCACTCGCGTGTCGGTTACTCGCCGACTTTGCCACCGGCCTTGTCGCACTCGGCCTTGGTCATGGCCTTGAAGCCGTGGCCCTTGCACACCGCCTGGCCTTTGCAGGCGTTTTCAGCGGTTTTGCAATCGTTCATACCTTTGCAGGAGGTGACGCCGTAGCAATGAACCGGAGCGTCGGCGGCCTGTACCTGGGTGGCGACGCCGGCAAACATGGAGGCCGCAGCGATAGCCAGGGCAGCACCGGAAACGGCGTGTTTGATATTCATTATGTAGTCCTCATCGGTCAGTGGTGATGCCGGTCTGAGCGGATTGCCCAGTCTCGACACACCACTAGAGTGAGGCGCCCTTTTAGCGTTACAGCCCGGTACGAAGTTTTCTGAAATTATTCGTCAAGCTTCAACAGCGGCTCCTGAAAACGCAGCAACCGCCCGGCGTTACCCAGCACCAGCAAGGTGCTGAGGTTATGCAACACCGCTGCGATCATGGCCCCGGCGGCACCCAGCCAGCCGAAGGCGGCGAATACCACGATCGCCAACGTCCAGCCCAGGCCGATGATCACATTGACCTGCAAGGTGTGTCGGCACTGGCGGCTCAAGCGCACACAGGTGCCCAGACGGCGCAGATCGCTGCCGATCAACACCACGTCCGCCGAGGCCAGCGCGATATCGGCACCGCCCGCGCCCATCGCCACGCCGACCACACCGGCTTTGAGGGCAAGGGAGTCGTTGATGCCATCCCCCACCACCATCGGCCGGAAACCGCTGCCGATCTCCCCCAGCACACGGTTGAGTTTGTCTTCCGGCAGCGCTTGGGCCTGGACCTCACCAATGCCCACATTCACGGCCAGGCTGTCGGCCACGCTCTGGCGGTCACCGGTGAGCAGCAGCTGGCGACCCAGGCCCAGCTCGCGCAGTTCCTGCAGGGCCTGGCGCGCCTCGGGTTTGACGCTATCGGCCAGCAGCAGCCAGGCCAGGAACTGTCCGTTCAGCGCGAGCCCGGCAATCGGGCCGTCGTGGTTGGGCACCGAGGTCGTAGCGATAGCCAGTTGCTCGAACAGTTCGGGACGGCCCAGCGCCGCTTCGCCCTGTTCAGTGTGCGCCACGACACCGAGTCCCTGGCGCTCGCGAATATCGGTCAGCACCACGCGCTGTTGCTGTGTCGCCAACCCCGCCAATGCACGGCTGACCGGATGGCTGCTGGCGGCACCGAGGCTGGCCGCCAGGTTGAGCAAGGCCTGGCGATCGGCAGACGCGGTTTCGATGGACTGCAGGCGCAAGGTGCCGAAGGTCAAGGTACCGGTCTTGTCGATAACCAGTGAAGTGAGGTCCGCCAACTCTTCCAGAAACGCCGAGCTGCGAATCAGGATGCCGTGCCGTGCAGCGACCGCGATCCCGGCAATTGCGGTAGCCGGCGCCGACAACACCAACGCACACGGGCACGCCGCCACCAGCACGGCCAGCATCGCCTGGGCGTCGTTGGTGACGAACCAGGTGACCGCCGCCAACAACAGCACCAACACCATGTAGCTACCGGCATAACGCTCCAGCAACCGGGTGATCGGCGGCTTGGAACGCTCGGCGTTCTGCATCAACGCAATCACTTTGCCCAGGGTCGACTCGTTGCCCGTGCGCGTCACTTCAAGGCGCAGCAGGCCGTCCAGGTTGATCGCCCCGCCAAACACCTGCACGCCCACGCTGGCTTCCAACGGCACCGATTCACCGGTGATCGGCGCCGTGTCCAGGCTAGCCTGGCCCGACAGCACCACGCCATCGGCCGGCACGCGGTCGCCGGCGCGCACTTCGACCACATCGCCGGTGTTCAGCGTGCCGTTATCCACTTCGACAATGCTGCCGTCAGCCTGCACCCGGCGCGCATGGCTGCGCGTGAGTTTACCCAGCGCGTGGATCGCTTCCTGGGAACCGATCACGCTGCGCTCTTCGAGCACATGCCCGAAAATCATGATGATCGGCAGCAGCGCTGCGGTCAGCAGATCGCCAGTGGCCCAGGCGCCGATCATCGCCAGCGCGATCAATTGGTCAGTGATGCCATGCAGGCTGGGATAGCGCAGGCTGTACCAGGCCGAACGCATCACCGGCACGGCCACCAGCAGCGAGGCCACACCGAGCAGCAGTTGGCTGACCCCGCTCTGGTCCGCCGCCAGCCAGCGCCATACCAGGCCCAATACGAGTAAACCCAGGGCCAGCATGGCCAGGGTCAATTGCCGGGCGGCGCTGCGCTGCTCGGCGGAGGTCAGCATGGGTGCGCTCATTGTTCGGCTCCCTGAATGATCAAACGGAAGTCGTCTTTAGGATCGACCGTGGTGACGGAGCCGGCCTGGCCCAGAATCTTCGGTAGGCGCTCGCGGTACAGGCGCAGCAACAGGCCCGGGTCCTGGACTTGCGCCAGGCCGGTGACGGCAGCGGTCTGCGCCCGGGCATTGGCCAGGCGTTCACTGGCTTGGGCATGGGCGACTTGCACCTGGCGATCAGCCTCCTGGTTGGCGGTCTGGGTGAGTTTTTCCGCATCGGTACGCGCGTTGGCCACCGCTTTGTCGGCTTGCTGGCTGGCGGTGAGTACCGCATTGAACGCGTTCACCGCCGGGCCCGGCAGGCTCGATTGCACATCGACCCGTGTCACTTCGATGCCCAGGCCCAACCCGCTGGCGGCCAACTGCGCCAAGCGCTTATTGATGCCTTGCACCAGGTCGCCGCGCAGCTTTTCGCGGCGCTCGGCGGCGCCGTTGTCGGCGCCGATCAGCTCGGGGCGCGCGACCAGGATGGTGTCCAGGTCCCGCGCCGCCGTCAGGGCCACCGCGCTGCGGGTCACCAGGCGGTCCAACGCCGGCAGCACATGCTCGCCCTGCAACACAAAGGCGTAGGGCTCGGTGACCTTGTAGAACACCCGCACATCCAGCTGCACGATCCCGGCATCGCCGGTCAGCAAATAGCCGGAACCGGCCAGCGTATCGCTCAGGGGTGTGGCGAAACTGGCCACGCGGTCAGCCTGCACGGCCGCCTCAGAACGCAACAGGTTCTCCACCCGACGCTCGATCACCCGGTCTGCCGCCGGCAACAGCACCACCTGTTCGAACGGTTGCGGCCAGGCCAGCAGCAGCCCGGCGTTCTGAATGCGGTCGAGGGCGCCGAAGTGCAGCACCATGGCGCGGTTCTGCGGGTCGATCTGGCGCACATTGGAAAACGCCCAGGCCAGCGCCGCCAACACGGTGACTGCGTACAGCGCCAGGAACGTCAGGCGTCCGGCCTGGATCCAGGGGCTGTCCGGGCTGTCACGCTCACTCATGGCTGCACATCCTTGGGCCCGTCGACCAGCGCGCGGAACGGCGCGGCATCGGTGCGCAGGATGATTTTGGTGCCCGGCGTCACCACGGTGCCCAAGGTATCCAACGAGCGCAGCAGGTTGTACAGCTGCGGATTACCCGCGTAGGCGCGTCCATAAATCTGCGCCGCTTCGACCCGCGATTGCGCTTCGATATCGGCGGCTTTCACCGTGGCGTCGGCTTGCATGATCCGTGCATCACGTTCGGCTGCCGAGCGGATCTGCGCCGCCTCACGCTTGCCCACGGCGGTGCGCTCGGTGGCAATGGTTTCACGTTCGGCGCGCATGCGGTCGACCGTGGCGGTGAGGGTCACCGAGGGCAAGGTCAGCCGTTCGATACCGACCTGGGCCACGCGTACGCCATAGGTGGCCAGCAATTGCTGATCGATCTGCTGGCGCAGTTGGGCTTCGAAATCGGCGATACGCACCTGGTTGGCATCGGTGTTGATCAGGCTGGACAGGTCAAAACTGGCCGCCGTGGTTTCCAGCGCCGAACCGACGAAGGTACGGATCTGCCGCGCCGCTTCATCCGGCTGGTTCTGCACCGCACGCATGAAGCGTTGCACATTGTCGGTATCGCCCTGCACCTGCCACGCTACGTAGGCCTGCACGATGATCCGCAGGCCATCGCGGGTGCCCACATCCTGCAACCCGCTGGAGGTGGTGCGCAGGCGCAGGTCAACCGGAATCGCCGCTTCAAACGGCGCCGGCCAGCGCCAGCCCAGGCCCGGTTCCAGCAGCACCCGCACCGGGTTGCCGAAACGGGTAATCACCGTGGCCTCGCCGGAGCGCACCTGTACCAGGCTCGCCGCCGCGATGGCAAACAGCACCAGCACTACCGCCCAGGCCATACGCCGCCAGGGGAAAGGGCTGTCTGCCTGTTCATCGCCATGATGGTGATGGTGGCCGTGATGATGGTGATGACCGTGATCGTGAGAATGAGCGCTCAACAGACAGACTCCTTATTGAACGGCTTTACGCGGCACCGAGGGATCGGCCGGTAAGGTAAAAGATCGCAGATCGATCGTCGGCGCGCTGTCGGCGCCCAGGCGATGATCCAGAATAAGCAGTTTGGCGTGGGCCAGGCCCTGGCTGAGCTGGCCCAGGTACTGTTCCAGCACGAAAGCCCGGCCCGCTGCGGCGTAGGCTTTTTGTTCGGCAACGAAGCGCAGGTTGGCCGCCTGGGCACCGGCATTCACTTCGCGCGCGGTGGCCTGGGCCTGGTCGCGGGCGGTGCTGGCTTGCAGCAACGCCTGGTTGGTCTGCTCGCTGGCCGCGCCACGCTCGCGGGCGATCAATGCCTGGGCGCCGATCTGCGCGGCTTGCACGCCGTGGTAGGCGTTGGCGGCGCCGGCTGGTGGGTGGATCGCTTCGACGACCGTGGCGAGAATTTCCACACCGCTGTCGAGCTTTTGCAGGTCTGCTTGTACGCTGCGGCCGATCTCGTCGGCGAGGCGGGTGCGTTGTTCGCCGAGCAATTCATCGAGGGTGCGTGAGGCAAAGTCGTGCACCAGGATGCGGCTGGCAGTGCTGCGGATCAAGGTCGGGACATCGGCGCTGTTGTAGGTGGCAGCCAGCGCGGCCTGGTCCGTCAGGCCGATACGGTAGACGAACCGCACGTCCATGTTGACGATCTGGAAGCTCTGTTTGTCGCCACTGCTGCTGGCTATGACTTGGGACTTGTCATTCACATGGCTGGCGTCCCACAGGCGATTGGCGATCAGCGGCGCCGGGCCTTCAGCGGCGGTCAACTCGGGCGCGGCGCTTTCGCTGACGCTGGTCGCCAGCTCGTGCACCACGCCGTTCTCCACGTTCAACACGCGGCCCAGAGGCCAGGGCAACCCGACGTGCAGGCCCGGGCCGAAGACTTCGACCGGTTTGCCGAAACGCTCATAAATCCCACGGCCCTGCAGAGGGACTTCATGCACGCCGGTCAGCGCCCAGCCTACCGCGAGCACCACCAGCAGCACCGGCAGGAACGCACGACGCATGTAGGTAAACGCCCAAATCTGGCGCAGGTCGATGCCGAAGCGGTTGTGCAATTCATGCTGCAAAGCCTGCAGCGGCTGCGGCGGCCAGCGCAGCAGGCCTGCGACCACACTCTGCGCCATCAGGCGCGGTTCCAGACGCGGCTGGCGTGGGCTGAACAGTGACAGCACGCCGCGCAGCACAAACTCCAGCGCCACCAGCGCAGGCAACAGGCCGATCAGCGTCGCCAGCCGCAGCGGCCACACCGATTGCGCACCGGCAAACAGCAGGCACAGCGCACTGATCACCAGGCAGGTGATCGCCACCCGGCTCAATTGCGCCAGTTGCGTGGCTTCCGGCCATTGCGCGGCGGTTTCCTGGGCCATGCGCCGCTCGAACACCAGCAAACCGAACGCCAGCGCCAAGCCCAGCGCCGCGCCGATGCTGGCGGATTGACCGACGGCGGCAGCAGGCAGCGCCAGGCTCCAGAATTCGATAACGCTGACCAGCGCCAGTAACGACCAACCGCACAGCCACAACACCGGCGCGCCGATCTGCTTGCCTAGGCGCTGCGCAAGGCGCGCGTAGCGGCCCGTCTCTGCAACCGGCAGTTCAACCGCAGGTTCTTCCAACGCCTGGGCACGCCAATCGGCTACCCACCAGGCCGACTGCAAGCCGGCGACCAAGACGAGCAAGGCCGACGAGCAATTGATCAACACCACCGGCCAGATCGAGACCGGTGCAAACAGCGCCACAAATAACGCCAGCACCCAACCGGTGACGGCCAAGGCCGTCAGGCTGATACCGGCTTGGCGCAATCGACGGGCATGGAACAGCCCCTGCTGAAAACGCGGCAGGCCCTCAACCGAAGCGCCGTCAGCTTCTAGATCCACTTGCATCCACTCAACGCCCGCTTATACATAATTCGTTACGATATAACACGGAGCGTGAAATTTTTGTTCGCTTTTGGCTACAGCGCCGATCCCTGTGGGAGGGGGCTTGCTCCCGATAGCGGTGGGTCAGCCAGCACCTCAAGCAACTGACCCACCGCCATCGGGAGCAAGCCCCCTCCCACATTTGCTCTTTGTTGTTCCAAAGATCGTGACTAAACCCCCATAAACACGCGGCATCACTGGTGCGCACCCAAATTAATCGGCAAACTCCAGAACAGTTTTTTCGCGGCTCCACGGACAGGGAAGCGCCCTCCTTCATGATCTCCATTTATCAGCTCAAACCGCGGTTCCAAAACCTGTTGCGGCCCCTCGTGCAGCGCCTTTACGACAACGGCACCACCGCCAACCAGATCACCGTGCTGGCCGGCGTCATTTCCGTGTTGGTGGGCCTGCTGATTGCCAGCTTCGCCCAGCACTTGTGGCTGTTCGCGCTGATCCCGCTGTGGATGATTGTGCGCATGGCCCTGAATGCCGTCGACGGCATGCTCGCGCGCGAGTTCGGCCAGCAATCGCGCCTGGGCGCCTACCTCAATGAACTGTGCGATGTGATCGCTGACAGTGCGTTGATCCTGCCGTTTGCGCTGATCCCCGACGTGAGCCTGGCGCCCGTGCTGTTGGTGACGCTGCTTGCGGTGTTCAGCGAATACGCCGGTGTGCTGGGGCCGATGGTGGGCGCATCGCGCCGCTATGACGGGCCGATGGGCAAAAGTGACCGGGCATTCGTGCTCGGGGTGCTGGCCACTGGAGTGGCGTTGGGCTGGTTCGGCGCCGGCTGGGTCGACACGGTGATGTGGCTGGTCGCCGCGCTGCTGGCCTACACCCTGGTCAACCGGGTGCGTCAGGGCCTCAAGGAACACTCAGACACCTCACCGATTGCATAAGGATGCTTGCGATGCGCGAACAGCAACCACACAGCTTCAGCACCCATGACGGCGTCGAGCTGTTTTACCGGCACTGGCCGGCCACGGCAGGCGCCGGGCCGCGCAAAGCCATTGTGTTGTTCCATCGCGGTCATGAGCACTCCGGGCGTATCGCGCACCTGGTGGACGAACTGGGCCTGCCTGATTTTGACTTCTTCGCCTGGGACGCCCGTGGCCATGGCCAATCCCCCGGCGAGCGCGGTGACAGCCCCAGCTTTGCCACCAGCGCCCGCGACGTGCAGACTTTCTGCGACCACATCGGCGGCGCCTACGGCATCGAAGAGGAAAACGTCGCGGTCATCGCCCAAAGCGTCGGCGCGGTGATCGCGGCCACCTGGGTGCATGACTACGCACCGAAGATCCGCGCCCTGGTGCTCGCCTCCCCTGCCTTCAAGGTCAAGCTGTACGTGCCCTTCGCACGCCCGGGCCTGGCCCTGATGCGCAGATTTCGCGGCAACTTTTTCGTCAACAGTTACGTCAAGGCCAAGTTCCTCAGCCATGATCCGGAGCGCGTGGCGTCCTACGACAGCGATCCGCTGATCACCAAGGCCATCTCGGTGAATGTGCTGCTGGGCTTGTACGAAGCGGCCGACCGGGTTGTAGCCGATGCCCAGGCCATCCAGGTGCCGACCCAGTTGCTGGTCTCCGGCTCCGACTTCGTGGTGCACCGTAAACCCCAGCAGCAGTTTTTCGACCGCCTCGGCAGCCTGAAAAAAGAGCTGCATATTCTCCCGGGTTTCTTTCACGACACCCTTGGCGAGCGTGACCGCGCCGTGGCCATCAACAGCGCCAAGCGCTTTATCCTGCAAAACTTTGCGCAGCCGCTGGACCGCGCCTCGCTGCTGGACGCCGACAAACTGGGCGCCACCTGCGCCGAATCCGAAGCCCTCGCCGCACCACTGCCGCGCAATTCCCTGCGCGATCTGTACTGGCGCATGACCCGCGCCAGCATGGGCCTGGGCAAGAACCTGTCGGAGGGGGTGAAACTGGGCTTCGACACCGGCTTCGATTCCGGCAGCACCCTGGATTACGTATACCGCAACACGCCCACCGGCAAAGGCGCGCTGGGACGGATGATCGACACCAACTACCTCAACTCCATTGGCTGGCGCGGCATCCGTCAGCGCAAGCTGAACGTCGAAGAACTGCTGCGCCTGGCCATGGCCAGGTTGCGTGCCGATGAGCGCGAAGTGCGCATCGTCGATATCGCTGCTGGCCACGGTCGTTACATTCTGGAGGCTTTGCAGGGTGTGTCGCCGCTGCCGGAATCGATCCTGCTGCGCGACTACAGCGACATCAACGTGCGCGACGGTGGCGCCTTGATCCGTGAAAAGGGCCTGGACGATATCGCCCAGTTCATCAAAGCCGATGCATTCGATCGGGCGAACCTTGCCGCACTGGAGCCGAAGCCGACGCTGGCGGTGGTGTCCGGGCTGTATGAATTGTTTGCCGATAACGCCATGGTCGGCGGTTCGCTGGCGGGCCTCGCCGAAGCGGTTGAGCCCGGCGGTTATCTGGTCTACACCGGCCAACCGTGGCACCCGCAGCTGGAACTGATCGCCCGCGCCTTGACCAGCCACCGCCAGGGCCAGGCCTGGGTGATGCGTCGGCGCAGTCAGGCGGAAATGGACCAACTGGTGGAGGCGGCGGGCTTTCGCAAGATCACCCAGCGTGTGGATGAGTGGGGCATTTTCACCGTGTCCCTGGCACAGAAGATCTGAGCATGCGCGAACCCGGCCTGTTCAAACCGGCGCTGCTGTGGCTGCTGCTGTTGGCGCCGCTGTTTTTCAGCACCTACGGCCTCGCTACTTGGGTCACCAACCAGCGCAGCGATGTGGGCACGCTGGTGTTCGGCTGGGAAACCCATATGCCGTTCTGGGCCTGGACCATCGTGCCCTATTGGTCCATCGACCTGCTCTACGGGTTCTCGCTGTTGCTGCCGAGCACCCGCCACGAACTCAAGCAACACGCCCTGCGCCTGCTGACGGCCCAGGTGATTGCCGTCAGTTGCTTCCTGATCTGGCCGCTGCGCTTCACCTTCGAACGGCCGGAGCTGGATGGCGTGTTCGGCTGGTTGTTTGCCGTGCTGGCCGGCTTTGATAAGCCCTTCAACCAGGCGCCTTCCCTGCATATCGCGTTGCTGGTGATCCTGTGGGTGATGTACCAGCGGCATACCCAGGGTTTTTGGCGCTGGGTAGTGCACGGCTGGTTTGCACTGATCGGTATTTCCGTACTGACCACTTATCAACATCACTTTATCGACTTACCCACAGGCGCCCTCGCGGGGTGGTTGTGCGTGTGGTTATGGCCGCTGGAACATGCCAGCCCGCTGCTCAATGCCCGACTTACGCGGGACGTGAAGCGCGGTTGGCTGGGTGCGCGCTACGCCCTTGGCGCGCTGGCGCTGATGCTGCTCGCGCTGGCTTTGGGCGGTTGGGGGTTATGGCTGCTGTGGCCAGCAGTGTCCCTCGCGCTGGTCGCAGCCAATTACTGGCTGCTGGGTGCCGAGGGTTTTCAGAAACGCAACGACGGCCAGCTGACGCCTGCTGCGCGCTGGCTGTATGCGCCTTATCTGGTCGCCGCCTGGATCAATTCACGGCTGTGGACACGCCGGCATCCACAGCCCGAACTGATTGTGGATAACGTTTGGCTGGGGCGAATTCCAGCGGCGGGCGAGCAACAGCCATTCAAAGCCATCGTCGATCTCTGCGCTGAATTACCAATTGATCCACAAGGCCGTACCTATCACTGCGTTCCTCTTCTGGACTTGATCGCGCCCACCTCCGCCGAATGCCTGCAAGCCGCCAAGGCCATCGAACGCCTGCGCTCGGACGGCCCGTTGCTGGTGTGCTGCGCCCTGGGCTACTCGCGCAGCGCCACGGCCATTGCCGCCTGGCTGTTGCACAGCGGCCGCGCGACGACGGTGGATCAAGCGCTGGCTATTATTCGTACAGCGCGGACCCGTGTGGTCCTGCATCCCGCACATCGTCTCGCCTTGGAGGGTTTGCCCAATGCCTGCTGATATGGAACTGCAAGTCGTCGCCAACCTGCTGCGCCGTGGCCGTTCGCTGGATCAGTTATCCACAGGCCTCACAGTGGCCGGCGTGTTGTTCGGTGTGGCCCAACTGTTGATGGCGAGTGTTTCAACGGTCTGCCTGCTGCTGGCCTTGTGGATGATCATCCTGGGCCTTGTGCAAAAATACTGGGCCCTGCGCGTTGCGTTCGACGCCGATCTGTTTGCCCTGCTCGCTCGCGACGTCGAGCGCACCGCAGACCTTGACCAAGCCCTGCAGGCCCTTGGCCTGCAATCGGCCAAGCGCGCGGGCCGGCCCTGGGCCGAACGCCGTCGTGGCGCCCTCAAATTGCTGCGCAAACAGGCCTGGTTGCTCGGCGCGCAAGCGCTGCTGACCCTGGGCGTGCTGCTTGCCAGCCCTTGGCTACCTTTCGCCGAATAAGGAATTCCCATGTTCGAACCCGTGGTCGCCACACTGATTACTTCCATGGCCCGCACCGTCACCGGCGCCCGCAGCCTGTGGCTGGGTTGCGCGCCGGTGCCGGTGCAACGCATCTATTTCGCCAATCACAGCAGCCACGGCGACTTCGTGCTGGTGTGGGCGTCGCTGCCGCAGAACCTGCGCAAATTCACCCGCCCTGTGGCCGGCAGCGATTACTGGAATAAAAGTGCGCTGCGCCGCTACATCATCAACCGCGTGTTCAACGGCGTACTGATTGATCGCGAGCGCAAAGAGCCTGTGGATAACCCTTTGCAGCCAATGCTTGCCGCCCTCGAAGGCGGCGACTCGTTGATTATTTTTCCCGAAGGTACACGCAATCTGGAGGACGGCTTGCTGCCCTTCAAGAGCGGCCTCTACCACTTGGCAAACAGTTACCCACAGGCCGAGTTGATCCCGGTGTGGATAGCCAACCTCAACCGCGTCATGCCCAAGGGCCGTGTCTTGCCATTGCCATTGTTATGCACAACCAGCTTCGGCGCTCCGCTGCAATTGGAAGAAGGCGAAGACAAAGCCGCGTTCCTTGCCCGCACCCGCGACGCCCTGCTTGCCCTCGCCCCGGAGCATTCCTGAGATGGATAGCCAGACCTTGATGTTATTCGGCGGGATCGGCGCGATTCTGGTCACCGCCTCGCTGATCGGCCTGATCCTGAAGCTGCGCACCCGTGGCACCCCCAATGCGGTGATCGACAACCTCAACGCCCGCATCAACGCCTGGTGGGTGATGGTGGTGGTGATCGGTGTCGCCTTCTGGCTCGGCACCGGCGCAGTGATCCTGCTGTTCTATGCGGTGTCCTTCTATGCCTTGCGCGAATTTCTCACCCTCACGCCGACCCGGCGCAGCGACTACCCAGCCCTGGTAGCGGCGTTCTACCTCGCCCTCCCGCTACAGTACGTGCTGATCTACGCCGACTGGTACGGACTGTTCTCGATCTTCATCCCGGTCTACGTGTTCCTGCTGCTGCCGATACTCGCCTCCCTGGGCGGCGACAGCACCCACTTCCTGGAGCGCGCATCCAAGGTGCAATGGGGCCTGATGATCGCGGTGTTCTGCGTGTCGTTCGTCCCGGCGTTGCTGACCTTGGACATTCCGGGTTATGAAGGCCGCAACCTGCTGCTGATCGCCTACCTGGTGATCGTGGTGCAACTGTCGGACGTGTTGCAGTACGTGTGCGGCAAGCTGTTCGGCAAACACAAGATCGCGCCCAACCTCTCGCCGTCCAAAACCGTGGAAGGTTTTGTCGGCGGGATCCTGCTGTCCTCCCTGATCGGTGCCGCGCTGTGGTGGACCACGCCGTTCAATCCCTGGCAGTCGTTTTTGATCGCGCTGTTGATCAACCTGCTGGGCTTTGCCGGCGGGATCGTGATGTCGGCGATCAAGCGCGATCGCGGCGTAAAGGATTGGGGGCACATGATCGAAGGGCACGGCGGCATGCTGGATCGGCTGGATTCGGTGTGCTTTGCGGCGCCGATCTTCTTCCACCTGGTGCGTTACTGGTGGACCTGACCTACCCCTTTCTCAAAACCAATGAAGATCAAACTGTGGGAGGGGGCTTGCCCCCGATGGCGGTGTGAAAGTCACCGAATAGGTTGGCTGATACACCGCAATCGAGGGCAAGCCCCCTCCCACCTTGGGTTTGTGGTGCTTTCCGGGTTTAGGCAAAGTCGGATCCTGGTCACTTGAAACACAGTTCATAAACCGTGCTTCCACGCTTGGCCTATTGCAGCTGGGTTCGGTTGATCCCAGGATTCAGCCAGCACCCTCATGGAGTCGAATCATGTTTGCTGGTTTCCAGAAACAACAGCGCCAGGTCAATGGCCTGAACATCAGCTATCGCATCGGTGGATCCGGCCCCGCGCTGTTGCTGTTGCATGGTCACCCTCAGACCCACGTTATCTGGCACAAGGTTGCCGAACGGTTGGCCAGTGAATTTACCGTGGTCGCCGCTGACTTGCGTGGATATGGCGATAGCGCCAGGCCGGCGGCCGATGCTGAGCATTCACATTATTCAAAGCGTGAAATGGCGCTTGATTGCGCTGAGCTGATGAAGGCGTTGGGCTTTGAGCAGTTCAGCGTGCTTGCCCATGACCGTGGAGCGCGGGTGGCGCATCGCCTGGCGCTCGACCATCCCCACGCGATCAAGCAAATGGCGCTGCTCGACATCGCCCCTACCCTGTCAATGTACACACAAACGGACGAAGCCTTTGCCCGCGCCTACTGGCACTGGTTTTTCCTCATCCGACCGGCGCCGCTGCCGGAGCGCCTTATCGAGGCCGACCCTGAGCTGTATCTGCGCAGTGTGATGGGCAGCCGCAGTGCCGGCCTCAAGCCCTTCACGGCAGAGGCATTCGGCGAGTACCTGCGGTGCCTGCAGCTTCCCGGCAGTGCCCGGGGCATTTGCGAGGATTACCGCGCCTCGGCCGGGATCGACCTGGAACATGATCGCGCCGATATCGCCGCCGGTCATCGGCTGACGCTGCCGCTGTTGGTCCTGTGGGGCGCAGAAGGCACGGTGGGGCGCTGTTTCGATCCGCTCAAGGAATGGCAGCAGGTCGCCACTGATGTACGCGGCAAAGCCTTGCCTTGCGGCCATTACATTGCCGAGGAAGTGCCTGGGTTATTGCTTGAAGCCGTGCTGAGTTTTTTCGCTGGCGAGTACGTCGCTGCCGACTGAGGGCACGAGTGGGCGCAGCCAGCCTCCTTCCATGCGATGTTATCCTCGCAGTTCACGCCGCCACGTATGCGCTTTCGATGATTTACAAAGGCTCGATGCCCCTCCCCGAAGACCTGCGGGTGTTCTTGACCGTGATCCGCAAGGCCAGTTTTGCCGCCGCCGCCGATGAGCTTGGCGTGTCGGCGGCTTACGTCAGCAAGCGCATTCAAATCCTCGAAAATACCCTGGCGACACGCTTGCTGCACCGTACCAGTCGACGTATCACCTTGACCGACGACGGCGCGCGTGTGAAGGACTGGGCGGCGCGCATTCTGGAGGACTTCCAGCATCTGTCCGATGAGTTGATCGATGCCCACGACAGCCCCCGTGGCCGCCTGCATATCTGCAGCAGCTTCGGCTTTGGTCGTATTCACGTGGCACCCGCGCTGGCGTTGCTCGCTGATCGTTACCCTGGGTTGGAAATCCGCCTGGACCTGTTCGATCGGGTAGTGGATATCGTCAGCGAAGGCTTCGATCTGGAAATCCGTGTGGGTGACGACATTCCTGGCCAGCACATCGGGCGTCAGCTGGTCAGTAACCGGCGCATCCTGTGCGCGGCTCCCAGCTACCTGGAACGCCACGGAGCACCGGCGCAACTGAGTGACCTCGAACACCATGAATGCCTTGTCTTGAAGGAGCGCGATAACGCCTTTGGGGTCTGGGTGCTGGAGCGCGACGGCACGCAGGAGAGCGTGCGGGTGGGAGGCCCGCTGTCATCCAACAGCGGCGAGATCGTGTTGCAGTGGGCGTTGCACGGGCGGGGTGTGCTGCTGCGTTCGTTGTGGGATGTCAAACCGTTGCTCGAGCAGGGCAAGCTGGTTCAGGTACTGCATGACTATGGGCAAAGCGCCAACGTGTGGGCCGTCTACCCCACGCGGCTTGCTCACTCGGGGAAGCTGCGGGCCTGTGTCGAATTTCTCCAGGCGCACTTCGCGCAGCTGTCGATCTGAGCGACGCCTCCCTTCACGACAACCACGGGTTGGCGGCCAGATGCTCGCGCTCGAAGGCGCGAATCTGCTCGCTGCGTTGCAGGGTGCTGCCAATGGCATCCAACCCCAGCAACAGGGCCGTTTTGCGCAGCGTGTCGATCTGGAAGGGAATCACTTCATGGCCGTGCAACAGGATCGTTTGTTCACTCAGGTTGACCGAGATCTCAGCCGTTTGCGCCTGCCCGACCACCTCGCCGATGCGTTGCACAGTGGCGGCGTCAAGGCTGATCAGCAGCACGCCGTTGCGCTGACAGTTGTCGTAGAAAATGCCCGCAAAGCTGCTGCCGATCAGTGCGCGAATGCCCTTCTGCTTGAGGCCCCACACGGCATGCTCACGGCTGGAACCGCAGCCAAAGTTAGGGCCTACCACCATGAAGCATGCGTTCTGCCAAGCTGGCTTATTGAGCACAAACGCAGGATCCGGCTGCCCTGACGGTAGAAAGCGCAGGTCATAGAACAACCCTTGGTCCAAATCATTGCGGTCAATTCCCTTGAGGAACTGCTTGGGCATGATCACGTCGGTGTCGATATTGGCCGCCAACATCGGTGCCGCTGTGCCGGTGACCTGGGTAAAAGGATTGCTGCTCATACGTGCTCCCTGAGGTGCCGAACATCCGTCAGCCGCCCGGTTATTGCAGCCGCAGCCACCATGGCCGGGCTCATCAAGTGGGTACGTGCACCGGCGCCCTGGCGGCCTTCGAAATTGCGGTTGGTGCTGGAGGCGCAACGGTCGCCTGGGGCGAGTACGTCGTCGTTCATGGCCAGGCACATGGAGCAGCCCGATTGCCGCCATTCGAATCCGGCGTCGCGAAAAATAGCGGCCAGGCCCTCAGCCTCAGCCTGGTCACGAACTTCGGTAGAGCCCGGCACGACCATCGCGCGCACATGCGGGACGACGCGCCGGCCGCCGATCACGCTGGCAGCAGCGCGCAGGTCTTCGATACGCGCATTGGTGCACGAACCGATGAACGCATGGCTGATGACGACTTCATTCAATGGCTCGCCCGCCTTGAGCCCCATGTAGGTCAGGGCCCGCTGCATGTCCTGGCGCAGGATGAGATCGCTGACCTGCAGCGGGTCTGGCACCCGCCCGTTGATGGCGACCACCTGATCGGGACTCGTGCCCCAGGTGACCATCGGCAGCAGCGTGCTGACGTCCAGCGTGACTTCGTGGTCGAACACCGCACCCGGATCGCTGTGCAAGTTGCGCCACACGTGCACCGCACGCCGCCATTGCTCGCCTGTGGGCGCGCGCGGCTTACCCTCAAGGTAGTCAAATACCTTCTGGTCCGGCGCCATGAATGCGCCACGAGCGCCGGCTTCAACGGCCATGTTGCAAATGGTCATGCGCGCCTCGACGCTGAGGGCGTCAATGGTCGAACCGGCAAACTCGATAGCGAACCCGGTGGCCCCGGAAGCGCCGATCTGGCCGATCAGGGCCATGATGACGTCCTTGGATGTCAGCCCCGGCGACAAGGCACCCACGATGTTGACTCGCATGGTTCTCAGGCGTTTGTAGACGAGTGTCTGGGACGCCAGCAAGTGCTCGATTTCTGAGGTGCCAATGCCAAACCCGAAGGCACCGAGGGCGCCATACGTGGTGGTGTGGCTATCACCGGCAGCTATCACCATCCCCGGAAGAATGAACCCCTGTTCGGGGGCGACGACGTGCTCGATACCTTGGCGCTTATCCAGGATATCCAACAGTTCGATACCGAAATCCTGGCAGTTCTGCGCCAGATAGGACACTTGCCGCGCACCACCCGCATCTGGCATTACCGCGGTACGTTCGGGCGCGGTGGGGTTTACATGATCGACGACCGCCAACGCCGTACCAGGGCGCCACACGTTGCGCCCGGCGTCACGCAGACCGCTGAACGCCTGCGGACTGGTGTATTCGTTGATGACCTGGCGATCGATGTACAACAGGACATGGCCCTGCTCGTCCAGCGAGCAGACCGTGTGCGCATCAATGTGCTTTTGATAGAGGGTTCTGGGGCTGCTCATTAAGCGTTCTCACTCACGGGGACACCTTCGACAGGATAGGGACCGGGGAGTGGTCATCAAGAGCAGCTCTGGAATACATGGCTCTACAGTTCGTGGATCACCGATGGGCCGATGACGCGAACGGCTACCGGAGAAATGCCTCAGCGCTCCCATCGAACAGGTTGAATAGGGAGTCGCTGAAGACCCAATCATGGCGCATAGCGTCGTAGGAGCGCGCTTGCTGGCGAGGGACGTAACGCGCAGAGATTGGTGCCAGGTGGCGTTCTCAGGTTTTTCGCGAGCAAGCTCGCTCCTACAGTAAATTCGGTGCAGCCTGGCCGTGAACTACGGGCTCTTTAAGCAGTGATCTCGACATAGCTAGACTCTCCGCCTCCCGTCGCACCCGATAGCCAGCCCCAAACAAAACTCAGCGTCGTGTGCCCGGCGTGATCCACGCCTACCGTGCCACGTGACCAGCCAGCAAGCAGTTCCCCTTCCAGGGTCAGGCACTGATACAGCAGCTCGATGGTATCTGGACCGGTCACCCGTCCGACTTGAGTACCCAGGCGAATCCGGCCCCCCTGGTAAGTGCTCGAAATCGCGTCATCTTCGACTTGGTAATGAAATACGGTGCCGGTGCCGGACAGTCCCTGAGCGTTGTCGGCGACTACAAACCGGCGATTGTGCAGACGTGCGTAGACAGTAGGATTTTGCATCAGTCGACATCCTTGAATTGAGCGAATTCAAAACGTAAAAAAGGGGCTGTTGAAAACAGCCCCTTTTTGGGTACGTCAGTGAGGCTTACTCCACCGTCACCGACTTCGCCAGGTTGCGCGGCTGGTCGACGTCGGTGCCCTTGAGCACGGCAACGTAGTACGACAGCAACTGCAGCGGGATGGTGTAGAGGATCGGCGACAGGGTGTCGTGGATGTGCGGCATGTTGATCACGTGAGTGCCTTCACCGTTGGTCATGCCGGCCTTTTCGTCGGCAAACACGATCAGTTGGCCGCCACGGGCGCGCACTTCCTGCAGGTTGGACTTGAGCTTTTCCAGCAGTTCGTTGTTCGGGGCGACGGTGACCACCGGCATGTCGTCATCCACCAGGGCCAACGGGCCGTGTTTCAGCTCGCCGGCCGGGTAGGCTTCAGCGTGGATGTACGAGATTTCCTTGAGCTTGAGCGAACCTTCCATCGCCACGGGGTACTGCGCGCCACGGCCGAGGAACAGGGTGTGGTTCTTGTCGGCAAACAGCTCGGCGACTTTTTCCACGGTGCTGTCCATGGCCAGGGCTTCACCCAGGCGGGTCGGCAGGCGGCGCAGTTCTTCCACCAGGGTGGCTTCAATGCCTTCGGCCAGGGTGCCGCGCACTTGACCGAGGGACAAGGTCAGCAGCAACAGGCCGACCAGCTGGGTGGTGAAGGCTTTGGTCGACGCTACGCCGATTTCGCGACCGGCCTGGGTCAGCAGGGTCAGGTCGGATTCACGCACCAGGGAGCTGATGCTGACGTTGCAGATTGCCAGGCTGGCGAGGAAGCCCAGCTCTTTGGCATTGCGCAGGGCGGCCAGGGTGTCGGCGGTTTCGCCGGACTGGGAGATGGTCACGAACAGGGTGTCTGGCTGCACCACCACCTTGCGGTAGCGGAATTCGCTGGCGACTTCGACCTGGCACGGGATACCGGCCAGTTCCTCCAGCCAGTAACGCGCAACCATGCCGGCGTGGTAGCTGGTGCCGCAGGCGACGATCTGCACGTTGCGCACTTTGGCGAACAGCTCGGCGGCTTGTGGGCCGAAGGCGTTGACCAATACTTGGTTCTGGCTCAGGCGGCCTTCCAGGGTGCGCTGCACCACAGACGGCTGCTCGTGGATTTCCTTGAGCATGAAGTGGCGGAACTCGCCCTTGTCGGCGGCTTCGGCACCGTCGCGGTATTGCACGGCTTCGCGCTCGACGGACTGACCGTTCACGTCCCAGATTTGCACGCTTTCACGGCGGATGTCGGCGATGTCGCCTTCTTCCAGGTACATGAAGCGGTCGGTGACTTGGCGCAGGGCGAGTTGGTCGGAGGCCAGGAAGTTTTCCCCCAGGCCCAGGCCGATCACCAATGGGCTGCCGCTGCGTGCGGCAACCAGGCGGTCAGGCTGGCTGGCGCTAATCACGGCCAGGCCGTAGGCGCCGTGCAGTTCCTTGACCGTGGCCTTGAGGGCGGTGGTCAGGTCGCTGTGGTCCTTGAGCTTGTGGTTGAGCAGGTGGGCGATGACTTCGGTGTCGGTGTCCGAAGTGAATACATAGCCCAGGCCCTTGAGTTGGTCGCGCAGTGCTTCGTGGTTTTCGATGATGCCGTTGTGCACCACCGCCAGGTCACCCGAGAAGTGTGGGTGAGCGTTACGCTCGCACGGCGCACCGTGGGTGGCCCAACGGGTGTGGGCGATACCCAGGCGCCCAACCAGCGGCTCGCCGGCCAGGGCCTGGTCCAACTCGCTGACTTTGCCTGGGCGGCGCATACGCTCGAGCTTGCCGGCGTTGGTGAAGACGGCCACACCGGCGCTGTCATAGCCGCGGTATTCCAGGCGCTTGAGGCCTTCGAGCAGGATGGCAGTTACGTTACGTTCGGCGACTGCGCCAACAATTCCACACATGGTATTTCTCCTAGATGACTGCCGCGCATATCAGCGTAATGCCGCGGGCTTGGATCTGGTCGCGGGCCTCAAGCGGCAGGCGATCATCGGTGATAAGGGTATGGACGCTGCTCCAGGGCAGTTCCAGGTTGGGAATCTTGCGGCCTATCTTGTCGGATTCGACCATCACCACCACTTCGCGAGCGACCTCAGCCATGACGCGGCTCAGGCCCAATAACTCGTTGAACGTGGTGGTACCGCGCTGCAGATCGATGCCGTCGGCGCCGATGAACAGTTGATCGAAATCGTAGGAGCGCAGCACCTGCTCGGCGACCTGGCCCTGGAACGAATCCGAATGCGGGTCCCAGGTGCCGCCGGTCATCAACAGCACCGGTTCATGCTCCAGCTCGCTTAAGGCGCGGGCCACGTTCAGGGAATTGGTCATCACCACCAGGCCGGGTTGATGGCCCAATTCAGGGATCATCGCGGCGGTGGTGCTGCCGCTGTCGATGATGATGCGCGCGTGCTCACGCAACCGCGCCACGGCCGCACGGGCGATGGCGCGCTTGTAGGCCGAGACTGGTTGAGCCGCGTCGCCCACCAGCTCCTGAGGCATTGTGATCGCGCCACCGTAGCGGCGCAGGAGCAGGCCATTGCTTTCGAGGGCGGCCAGGTCCTTGCGGATGGTCACCTCCGAAGTTTCGAAACGCTTGGCCAGTTCGTCCACGCTGACTTCGCCCTGTTCATTGAGCAAGGTCAGGATGTTGTGGCGACGTTGGGGGGTATTTCGTTTCGACATGGCGATGATAAGTTTCGATTCGAAAGATAACGAAGGCAATCAAAACCTATTCGGAACTCACCGTCAAGCGTTTGGAACAGATTCTTCAGACGACACGGGCAAATGTGGGAGGGGGCTTGCTCCCGATGGCGGTGGTTCAGCCTGAAAAATCATCGACTGAAAGTTCGCTATCGGGGGCAAGCCCCCTCCCACATTTGGATATCACTGCTGAGGGAGCTGTGGATAACTCAGGTCTTGTTGATTTTGACCGGGCGTTTCCAGCCGTCGATGTTGCGCTGGCGGGCGCGGGCGACTGCCAGTTGGGACTTATCCACATCCTGATTGATGGTCGAGCCGGCGGCGGTATTGGAGCCATCGCCGATAGTGACGGGTGCGACCAGCGAATTGTTGGAGCCGATGAATACGTCCTCGCCAATGGTGGTCTGGTGCTTATTGGCGCCATCGTAGTTACAGGTGATCGTGCCAGCGCCAACGTTGGTGCGCGCACCGATCACCGCATCGCCCAGGTAGGTGAGATGCCCGACCTTGGCGCCTTCGCCCAGGTGAGCATTTTTCAGTTCGACAAAGTTCCCCACATGGGCCTTGGCTTCCAGCACGCTGCCAGGACGAAGCCGCGCAAACGGGCCCGCATCGCTGCCCTCGCCCATCACCGCGCCGTCGATATGGCTGTTGGCCTTGACCACGACACCTTTGCGCAGCGTGCTGTCCTTGATCACGCAGTTCGGGCCGATCACCACGCCGTCCTCGATGATCACACGGCCTTCGAGGATCACGTTGATGTCGATCAGCACGTCGCGGCCCACGGTCACTTCACCGCGAACGTCGAAACGCGCCGGGTCACGCAGGGTCACGCCCTGGGCCATCAGGCGGCGGCCTTCACGCAGCTGATAGTGGCGCTCCAACTCGGCCAGTTGCTTACGGTCGTTGGCGCCCTGCACTTCCATCGGGTCGTGGGGCTGCTCGGTGGCGACCACCAGGCCGTCACTGACTGCCATCTCGATGACGTCGGTGAGGTAGTACTCGCCTTGGGCGTTGTTGTTGGACAAGCGGCTCATCCAGTCGGCGAGGCGATTGGCTGGCACCGCGAGAATCCCGGTGTTGCCTTCGGTGATGGCGCGCTGGGCTTCACTGGCGTCCTTGTGCTCGACGATGGCCGCGACCTTGCCCTCGGCGTCACGCACGATGCGCCCGTAGCCCGTGGGGTCGTCCAGCTCGACGGTGAGCAGACCCATCTGGCCAGGCACCACATGCTTGAGCAGGCGTTGCAGGGTTTCCACTTCGATCAGCGGCACATCACCGTACAGGATCAGCACGGTGTCAGCGGTGATGAACGGCACCGCTTGCGCGGTGGCGTGGCCGGTGCCCAGTTGCTTGTCCTGCAAGACGAAATTCAAGTCGTCTGCGGCCAGACGCTCACGTACCACATCGGCACCGTGCCCGATGACCACGTGAATGCGCTGCGGGTCCAACTGCCGGGCACTGTGGATAACATGGCCAAGCATGGAATTGCCTGCGACCGGGTGCAGTACCTTGGGCAGGGCCGAACGCATGCGGGTGCCCTGGCCAGCGGCGAGAATTACGATTTCAAGAGACATGAATGGCTACCAATCCTGGGCGGTCCGGCTTCAGACCAAAGAAGTGTTTTGCAAAAAAAGAAAAAGGGTAGCCGAGGCTACCCTTTTTAATCAATCACGCGTAAAGCGTAACGGCAACGCCGCTTACTTCTTGCGGATCTGCTGGAGCGTCCGCAGCTGGGCTGCGGCCTCGGCCAGACGGACTGCAGCAGCGCTGTAGTCGAAGTCTGCGCCTTTTTCGTTCAGCGCCTTCTCGGCAGCCTTTACGGCTTCCTGAGCGGAGGCTTCATCCAGGTCGCCAGCACGTTGCACGGTGTCGGCAAGTACCTTGACCATGTTCGGCTGAACCTCGAGGAAACCGCCAGAGATGTAGAACACCTCCTTTTCCCCGCCTTGCTTGGTCAGAGTGATCGGACCTGGCTTCAAGCTGGTGATCAACGGCGCGTGGCCCATGGCAATACCCAGGTCACCCAGGTCGCCGTGTGCAATCACCATTTCTACCAGACCGGAGAAGATTTCCCCTTCCGCGCTGACGATATCGCAATGGACTGTCATAGCCATCTGATTGCCTCAACCTGATGAGCGCCCGTTTCCGGGCGCCAGGATTACAGTTTCTTGGCTTTCTCGATCGCTTCTTCGATGCCGCCGACCATGTAGAACGCTTGTTCTGGCAGGTGGTCGTAGTCACCGTTGAGGATGCCTTTGAAGCCAGCAATGGTGTCTTTCAGGGAAACGTATTTACCCGAGGCACCGGTGAAGACTTCAGCCACGAAGAACGGCTGCGACAAGAAACGCTGGATCTTACGAGCACGGTTTACCAACTGCTTGTCGGCTTCCGACAGCTCGTCCATACCCAGGATCGCAATGATGTCCTTCAGTTCTTTGTAGCGCTGCAGCACGTACTGAACGCCGCGAGCGGTGTCGTAGTGCTCCTGGCCGATCACGTTCGGGTCCAGCTGGCGCGAAGTCGAGTCGAGTGGATCGACCGCTGGGTAGATACCCAGGGAAGCGATGTCACGGGACAGAACGACGGTGGCGTCCAAGTGGGCGAAGGTGGTGGCTGGCGACGGGTCGGTCAAGTCATCCGCAGGTACGTATACCGCTTGGATCGAAGTGATCGAACCTTCCTTGGTCGAAGTGATACGTTCTTGCAGAACGCCCATCTCTTCAGCCAGGGTCGGCTGGTAACCTACTGCCGACGGCATACGGCCGAGCAGTGCGGATACTTCAGTACCGGCCAGGGTGTAACGGTAGATGTTGTCGACGAACAGCAGAACGTCGTTACCTTCGTCACGGAACTTCTCGGCCATGGTCAGGCCGGTCAGGGCTACGCGCAGACGGTTACCCGGCGGCTCGTTCATCTGACCGTAAACCAGTGCCACTTTGTCCAGAACGTTGGAGTCCTTCATCTCGTGGTAGAAGTCGTTACCCTCACGGGTACGCTCACCCACACCGGCGAACACGGAGTAACCGCTGTGCTCGATGGCGATGTTACGGATCAGTTCCATCATGTTTACGGTCTTGCCTACACCGGCACCACCGAACAGACCGACTTTACCGCCCTTGGCGAACGGGCAAACCAGGTCGATAACCTTGATGCCGGTTTCCAGCAGGTCGTTGCCGCCCGCTTGCTCGGCGAACGAAGGTGCTGGACGGTGAATGCCCCAGCGCTCTTCGGTGTCGATCGGGCCAGCTTCGTCGATCGGGTTGCCCAGTACGTCCATGATCCGGCCCAGGGTCGCTTTACCGACCGGTACGGAGATGGCTGCGCCAGTGTCGACAACGTCCAGACCGCGCTTCAAGCCTTCGGTGGAACCCATCGCAATGGTACGAACTACGCCGTCGCCCAGCTGCTGCTGAACTTCCAGAGTAGTTTCCGCGCCTTGTACTTTCAGCGCGTTGTAGATGCTCGGTACGCTGTCGCGTGGGAATTCCACGTCGATAACGGCGCCGATGATTTGAACGATACGTCCGCTACTCATAGCTGGATCCTCTGAATATTTGAACCGTTAAACCGCGGCAGCGCCGCCGACGATTTCCGAGATCTCTTGGGTGATCGCAGCCTGACGCGCCTTGTTGTAGATCAGCTGCAAATCGCTGATCAGATCACCGGCGTTATCGGTAGCGTTTTTCATCGCGATCATCCGCGCCGCTTGTTCAGCTGCGTTGTTCTCGACCACCGCCTGGTACACCTGCGACTCCACGTAGCGCACCATCAAGCCGTCAAGCAGCTCTTTGGCGTCTGGTTCGTAGAGGTAGTCCCAGTGGTGCTTGAGTTCCTGATCCGGAGTCGCCACCAGTGGAATCAATTGCTCCACGGTTGGCTGCTGGGTCATGGTGTTGATGAACTTGTTGGATACCACGGACAGGCGGTCAATCCGGCCTTCCAGGTACGCATCCAGCATCACCTTCACACTGCCGATCAAATCATTGATCGACGGCTCTTCACCCAGGTGGCTGATAGCTGCAACGACGTTACCGCCGAAGTTGCGGAAAAAGGCCGCACCCTTGCTACCAACAACACACAGATCGATCTCGACGCCTTTTTCGCGGTTTACCGCCATGTCCTTGACCAGGGCCTTGAACAGGTTGGTATTCAGGCCACCGCACAGACCACGGTCACTGCTCACTACCACATAACCCACGCGCTTGACTTCGCGCTCGATCATGAACGGGTGGCGGTATTCCGGGTTGGCGTTGGCCAGATGCCCAATTACCTGGCGGATACGTTCCGCATAAGGACGGCTGGCTGCCATGCGCATTTGTGCCTTGCGCATTTTGCTGACCGCCACTTTTTCCATGGCGCTGGTAATCTTTTGCGTGCTTTTGATGCTCGCAATCTTACTGCGAATCTCTTTTGCGCCTGCCATGTAACACCTATCAGGTTAGCAAGCGGGAGCCTTGCGGCTCCCGCTGCGGCTTACCAGGTTTGGGTGGCCTTGAACTTCTCGATACCGGCTTTCATGCCAGCGTCGATATCGTCATTGAAGTCACCCTTCACGTTGATCTTCGCCATCAATTCGGCGTGATCGCGGTTGAAGTAAGCAATCAGCGCTTGTTCAAAGCTGCCGACCTTGGCGATTTCAACGTCGGTCAGGAACCCACGCTCAGCGGCATACAGCGACAACGCCATGTCAGCGATCGACATCGGGGCGTATTGCTTCTGCTTCATCAGCTCGGTAACGCGCTGACCATGCTCAAGTTGCTTACGGGTCGCTTCGTCCAGGTCAGACGCGAACTGGGCGAATGCCGCCAGTTCACGGTACTGAGCCAGAGCGGTACGGATACCACCGGAGAGCTTCTTGATGATCTTGGTCTGAGCGGCACCACCCACACGGGATACCGAAACACCGGCGTTCACTGCAGGACGGATGCCTGAGTTGAACATGGCCGATTCCAGGAAGATCTGACCGTCAGTGATGGAAATCACGTTGGTCGGAACAAACGCGGAAACGTCGCCAGCCTGGGTTTCGATGATCGGCAGTGCGGTCAGGGAACCGGTTTTGCCGGTCACTGCGCCGTTGGTGAACTTCTCTACGTACTCTTCGGAAACGCGGGATGCGCGCTCCAGCAGACGGGAGTGGAGATAGAACACGTCGCCTGGGTAAGCTTCACGGCCTGGTGGACGGCGCAGCAGCAGGGAAATCTGGCGGTAAGCCACTGCTTGCTTGGACAGATCGTCATAAACGATCAGCGCGTCTTCACCGCGGTCGCGGAAGAATTCACCCATGGTGCAACCGGAGTACGGTGCCAGGAATTGCAGCGCAGGAGATTCCGAAGCACTGGCAGCCACGATGATCGTGTTGGCCAGGGCGCCGTTTTCTTCCAGCTTGCGAACCACGTTGGCGATGGTCGATTGCTTCTGACCAATGGCGACGTAGACGCAGAAAATGCCGCTGTTCTTCTGGTTGATGATCGCGTCGATCGCCAGAGCGGTTTTACCGATCTGACGGTCACCGATGATCAGCTCACGCTGGCCACGGCCGACCGGGATCATGGCATCGACAGCCTTGTAGCCAGTCTGTACAGGCTGGTCTACCGACTTACGCCAGATCACGCCTGGAGCAACTTTTTCGACCGCGTCGGTCTCGGTGTTGCCCAGTGGACCTTTACCGTCAACAGGGTTACCCAG
This sequence comes from Pseudomonas sp. R4-34-07, assembly GCF_003852375.1. Lineage (NCBI taxonomy): Bacteria > Pseudomonadati > Pseudomonadota > Gammaproteobacteria > Pseudomonadales > Pseudomonadaceae > Pseudomonas > Pseudomonas sp. R4-34-07. Next base: position 5,908,445 of record NZ_CP027760.1, read on the forward strand.
TGCGTCGACGACGCGGCCCAGCAGTTCCTTACCTACCGGAACTTCCAGGATGCGGCCTGTGCACTTGGCGCTCATGCCTTCGGCCAGACTGGTGTACGCGCCCAATACAACGGCACCTACGGAGTCTTGCTCCAGGTTGAGGGCCATACCGTAGACGCCGCCCGGAAACTCGATCATCTCGCCGTACATAACGTCGGCCAGACCGTGAATCCGCACGATGCCGTCAGATACGCTGACGACAGTGCCTTCGTTACGGGCTTGGGAGGTCACATCGAGCTTGTCGATGCGGCCCTTGATAATTTCACTTATTTCGGAAGGATTGAGTTGCTGCATTGCTCTGCTGCCCCTTCAAACTCAAGATTTCAATGCTTCGGCAAGTTTCGCGATTTTGCCGCGAATCGAGCCATCGATAACCAGGTCGCCGGCACGGATAACGACACCACCAATCAGGGATGCGTCCTCCGAAGCTTGCAGGCGCACTTCCCGATTGAGTCGTGCACTGAGAACCTTGGCGAGTTTGTCTTGCTGTTCTTGGTTCAATGCAAAAGCACTGGTCACTTCAACGTCTACCGATTTCTCTGCATCGGCCTTGTACAGGTCGAACAGAGCGGCGATCTCCGGCAATAGCGGGAGACGGTCGTTTTCGGCAACGACGTGGATGAAGTTCTGCACCTTCACATCAAACTTGTCGCCGCACACTTCAATAAAAGTGGCGGCCTTGTCTGCGCTCGTCAGGCGCGGGGCCTTGAGCACGCGCTGCATGGTGTCGTCTTGCGACACTGCTGCAGCCAGGCCGAGCATGGCTGACCAAGAGGCCAGCTGCTGGTGGGCCTGGGCGTGCTCGAAGGCTGCCTTAGCGTAAGGTCGGGCCAACGTGGTCAGTTCTGCCATGATCGCCCTCGCTTAAATTTCAGCAGCCAGTTTATTAACCAGCTCCGCGTGCGCGTTTTGATCGATTGTGGCACCAAGGATCTTCTCGGCACCGCCGACCGCCAGAGCACCCAGTTGGGCACGCAGCGCGTCTTTGACGCCGTTCAGTTCCTGTTCGATCTCGGCATGAGCCGAAGCCTTGACACGGTCAGCTTCGACGCGGGCTTTTTCAACAGCCTCTTCGACGATCTGGTTACCGCGCTTCTTGGCTTGCTCAATGATCTCGGCTGCCTGTGCTTTAGCTTCGCGCAGTTGAAGACCCACTTTCTCTTGGGCCAACTCCAGGTCGCGAGCTGCACGGCTGGCAGCGTCCAAACCATCCGCGATCTTCTTCTGACGTTCGTGCAAAGCCGCGATGACCGGAGGCCACACGAACTTCATGCAAAACACTACAAAAATGAAGAACGCAACGGATTGGCCAATCAGGGTTGCATTAATGTTCACGCCAACACCTCGCTCATTCGTTGTCCATCACCCTAATCACTCGAAACGTCGAGTGATTAGCCAGCGAGTTGACCAACGAAGGGGTTCGCGAAGGTGAAGAACAGGGCGATACCAACGCCGATCATGGTTACGGCGTCGAGCAGGCCGGCAACGATGAACATTTTAACTTGCAGCATTGGAACCATTTCTGGCTGACGCGCTGCGCCTTCCAGGAATTTGCCGCCCAGCAGGCCGAAACCAATGGCAGTACCCAGGGCGCCCAGGCCGATCAACAGTGCAACAGCGATAGCGGTTAGACCAACTACAGTTTCCATCTTTCCTCCCGACTTTTACGTCGTATGGTTTAGGTTTTTTAGATTTTAAAGCGGTAAAACAAATCGTTTCATAGCCCTGGAGGGCCACCTTCCCGTTTCACCGGGAAGGACATCAGACTAGTCGAGACTGGCCTTAATGGTTCTCTTCGTGCGCCATCGACAGGTAGACGATGGTCAGCATCATGAAGATGAAGGCCTGCAGGGTGATGATCAGGATGTGGAACACAGCCCACGCCCACTGCAGAACGATGCCCAGGCCGCTAAGCCAGAGCAGACCGCTGCCGAACATCACAGCGATCAGAATGAACACCAGCTCGCCGGCATACATGTTGCCGAACAGTCGCAAGGCCAGGGAAATCGGCTTGGCGACCAGGGTCACGAATTCCAGCAGGAAGTTCACCGGGATCAGCAGGGCTTGAACGAAGATGTTCTTGCTGCCGAACGGGTGCAGGGTCAGCTCGCCGATGAAACCGCCGATGCCCTTGACCTTGATGCTGTAGAAAATGATCAACGCGAACACCGACAGGGCCATGCCCAGGGTAGCGTTCGGGTCTGTGGTCGATACGGCACGGAATGGAATGTGCGCGTCGCCGGAGATCAGGATGGCCAGCTGAGGAATCCAGTCGACCGGGATCAGGTCGACGGCGTTCATCAGGAACACCCAGACGAAGATGGTCAGTGCCAACGGTGCAATCACCGGGCTACGGCCATGGAAGCTGTCTTTCACGCTGCCATCGACGAATTCGACCAATACTTCAACGAAGTTCTGCAAAGCACCTGGCTGACCGGAAGTCGCCTTTTTTGCCGCCATGCGGAAAATCAGGACGAAGATCAGGCCCAATGCGACCGACCAGCCCAGAGTATCCAGGTGGAAAGCCCAGAAGCCCATTTCCTTGGCCTCTGCTGCGGTGTGAGCAAAGCCCCAGCCGCCGTTGGGAAGCTGACCGAAGGTCAGGTTCTGCAAGTGGTGCTGGATATAGCCCGAAGCGGTTGTTTCTGCCATGGTTGCCTCAAACGCCCTAAGGTTTCGAAAGTCTTGTTTTCATTAGCAGGGGAGCGAACCAGCTGACCAATTGGGTCAACACGAAGACGCCAAATACAGCCAGCGGCGCCAATGGCTTCACACCTGCAAAGGTCAGTGCAAACAGCACTGCCGTCAAAATCAGTTTCCCCGCCTCACCGGCATAAAAAGACCGGACGATAGCCTGGGCTGCTCGGGCGCCGGAAAACCGAAAGGCCCTATGAGCAAAATACATATTGGGCAGCAAGGCTATCAGGCCTCCGCAGAGTCCTGAATATCCGGCTACGACTCCATGCCAGTACCAAAGCGCCAATGCGGCGATCAGCAAAATGACAAGTTGAGCCAATAGAACCGGAAAAACGGCCAAGCGATGGAACGGCAACGTGTTTGGCGTGCGGGTTTCCATCACTCTTGCTCCTCAATGGTCGGCTGCCGGAAATCAATAACTTGGCATACTTTGTGCCGACAAAATGCGCGCAGAGTATAGGGGCGGTTCTGCCCCTATTCAACTGCCGGGTAGTGATTTCCGATCACGCGCTACATGAGCAATTGTTTCAGCGAATGTTTCAACGGATGTGGGCAAGGACACCTTGAAGCTCGTCGAGGGAGTTATATCCGATAACCAATTGCCCTTTACCTTTCTTGCCGTGGCGAATTTGCACCGCAGAGCCTAGCCGTTCGGCCAGGCGCTGCTCGAGGCGCGCGATATCCGGATCAGGTTTGGCGGTTTCGACCGGTGCAGGTTTGCCGCTCAACCATTGGCGAACCAACGCTTCGGTCTGACGAACGGTAAGCCCGCGTGCGACAACGTGACGCGCCCCTTCAACCTGTTGATTTTCCGGCAAACCGAGCAAAGCACGGGCGTGACCCATTTCCAGGTCGCCGTGGGACAACATGGTCTTGATGACTTCCGGCAGCGCGATCAAACGCAGCAGGTTGGACACAGTCACGCGGGATTTACCCACCGCATCGGCCACTTGTTGCTGGGTCAGCTGGAATTCGTGCTGCAAACGCTGCAACGCGATGGCTTCCTCGATCGGGTTGAGGTCTTCACGCTGGATGTTTTCGATCAATGCCATGGCGATGGCCGTTTCATCCGGTACGTCGCGCACCATCGCCGGGATGGTTTCCTTGCCTGCCTGCTGGCTGGCGCGCCAGCGACGTTCGCCGGCGATGATTTCAAAGCGGCCACTGCCAATGGGGCGCACCACGATCGGCTGCATCACGCCCTGGGCCTTGATCGAGTTGGCCAGCTCTTCCAGCGCCTGCGGGTCCATGTCCCGGCGCGGCTGGTATTTGCCGCGCTGGATCAGGTCCAGGGGCAAGTGCTGCAGCTCACGTTCGTCGGCCTGCACCGCTTGCTCTTCCAGCGAAGTGACAGTCGGACCACTCAGGAGCGCATCCAGTCCACGTCCGAGACCTCGTTTTTTGACGGCCATGGGGATTCCTTAAGTTGGCTGGGCTGCAGCGGTGCGTGAATTGCGACGTTGGCGACGCACCATCTCGCCGGCCAGCGCCAGGTAGGCAATGGCACCACGGGATGATTTGTCGTAGGCCAGCGCCGGCATGCCGTAGCTTGGCGCTTCGGCCAGGCGAATGTTGCGTGGAATCACCGTGTCGTAGAGCTGGTCGCCGAAATGTTCCTTGAGCTGCGCCGACACATCGTTCATCAGGCTCAGGCGCGGGTCGTACATCGTCCGCAGCAGGCCTTCGACTTTCAGGTTCGGGTTGAGCAGTTCAGCGATACGCTTGATGTTATCCACAAGGTCGCTCAAGCCTTCGAGCGCGAAGTACTCGCATTGCATGGGGATAATCACCCCATCCGCAGCCACCAGGGCGTTGAGCGTGAGCATCGACAGCGACGGCGGGCAGTCGATCAGGATGTAGTCGTAATTCTCCCGGATCGGCGCCAGGGCGCTGCGCAGACGGCTTTCCTTCATCTGCATTTCCAGCAGCACCACTTCCGCCGCAGTCAGGTCGCGGTTGGCCGGCAGCAGTTGATAACCGCCATGCTCGGAATAGTGCATGGCCTGGCCCAGGTCGCACTCGCCGATCAGCAAGTCGTAGACCGAGTTTTCCAGGCCGTGTTTATCCACACCGCTACCCATGGTGGCGTTGCCCTGTGGATCGAGATCGATCAACAGCACCCGGCGCTTGGTCGCGACCAGGGATGCTGCGAGGTTGATGCAGGTGGTGGTTTTGCCCACGCCACCTTTCTGGTTCGCTATCGCGAATACCTTAGCCATTCTTGCTTGTGTTCCCAATCATGCCGTGCGGCGCAGTATCAGCAGATGGCGTTGGCCTTGGCAACCGGGTACGGCCAAGGCGTGTTCGCTATCGAGGTGGAAGTCTGCCGGCAATGCTAACAGCTCGTCGCTTGGATGGACGCCCTTCATTGCCAGCCAGCGGGTATCGAGGTCGCCAAGGTGGCGAGTCCAGTTGCTGAAGTTCTCCATGCTACTGAACGCCCTGGAAACAATTCCGTTGAACGGCTGCTCGGGCGTGAAGGCTTCGACGCGACTGTGGATAACCTGCAGGTTGTCCAGCTTGAGTTCGAGTTTGACCTGGGTCAGGAAGCGGGTTTTCTTGCCGTTGCTGTCCAGGCAGGTGACCTGTGACTCTGGAAACAGGATGGCCAGCGGTATGCCAGGCATGCCGCCGCCGCTGCCGACGTCCAACCAGCGACCGTTTTCGATAAACGGCATCACGCTCAAGCTGTCGAGCAAATGGCGCGAGACCATTTCGTCCGGATTGCGCACCGCAGTCAGGTTGTAGGCCTTGTTCCATTTGATCAACAGGGCCAGGTAGCCCATCAGCAACGCGTGCTGGGCTTCGGTCAGGTCTATGCCCAACTGGCGCGCACCTGTGGATAACTCTTCGGCGTGTTGCGAGGTGACCAACGAACTCAAGCGCTTTGCTCCAACTGACGGCCCGCGCCGCGTTTTTTCAAATGAATCATCAACAGTGAAATCGCTGCCGGCGTCACGCCAGGTATACGCGAAGCCTGGCCGAGCGTTTCCGGCCGAGTTATCCCCAGCTTGCTTTGAATTTCCTTCGACAGCCCGGAAATGCCGGTGTAGTCGATATCCCCAGGCAGCTTGGTATTTTCACTGGCGCGCAGGCGGGCGATCTCGTCCTGCTGGCGGTCAATGTAACCGGCATACTTGGTTTTGATTTCCACCTGCTCGGCAACCTGCGGATCGTCTGCGCCGCCACCGGTCACTTCGACCAGGCCAGCGTAATCGATTTCCGGACGCGACAGCAGGTTGAGCAAGTTGTATTCGTGAGTCAGCGGTGTGCCGAATTTTTCGGCTATCGCATCGCCCTGTTCGGTGCCGGGGCGGACCCAGGTGCTTTTCAGGCGCTGCTCTTCGAGGGTGATGCTCTCGCGTTTTTTGCAAAAGGCCGCCCAGCGCGCGTCATCGACCAAACCCAGTTCGCGACCTTTTTCGGTCAGGCGCAGATCGGCATTGTCTTCGCGCAGGATCAGGCGATATTCCGCCCTGGACGTGAACATCCGGTACGGTTCCTGGGTTCCCAGGGTGATCAGGTCGTCGACCAATACGCCGATGTACGCTTCATCGCGACGCGGGCACCAGCTGTCTTTGCCCTGGGCACGCAATGCAGCGTTGGTGCCGGCCAGCAAACCCTGGGCGCCGGCTTCTTCGTAACCGGTGGTGCCGTTGATTTGCCCGGCGAAGAACAAACCGCCGATCACTTTGGTCTCCAGGCTGTACTTCAGGTCACGCGGATCGAAGTAGTCGTACTCGATGGCGTAGCCAGGGCGAACGATGTGGGCGTTTTCCATGCCGCGAATCGATTGCACGATCTGGATTTGCACGTCGAACGGCAGGGAAGTGGAAATCCCGTTCGGGTACAGCTCATGGGTGGTCAAGCCTTCGGGCTCGATGAAGACCTGGTGGCTTTCCTTGTCGGCAAAGCGGTGGATCTTGTCTTCGATCGACGGGCAATAACGCGGGCCGATCCCTTCGATCACCCCGGAATACATCGGCGAACGGTCGAGGTTCGCGGCAATGATTTCGTGGGTACGGGCATTGGTGTGGGTAATCCAGCAACTGACTTGTTTCGGGTGCTGTGCCTTGGAACCCATGAACGACATGACCGGGATCGGTGTGTCGCCGGCTTGTTCGGTCATCACCGAAAAATCCACAGAACGCCCGTCGATTCGCGGCGGAGTCCCGGTTTTCAAGCGACCGACACGCAGCGGCAATTCACGCAGACGGTTTGCCAAGGCAATCGACGGCGGATCGCCGGCGCGCCCACCGGAATAGTTCTGCATGCCAATGTGGATAAGCCCGCCGAGGAAGGTACCGGTGGTCAACACCACGGATTCTGCGAAGAAACGCAGGCCCATTTGGGTGACAACGCCGCGTACCTGGTCCTGCTCGACGATCAGGTCGTCTGCAGCCTGTTGAAATATCCACAGGTTCGGCTGGTTTTCCAGGGTTTCACGTACCGCCGCCTTGTACAGAATGCGGTCGGCTTGTGCCCGAGTAGCACGCACGGCCGGGCCTTTTCGGCTGTTCAGCACGCGAAATTGAATACCACCTTTGTCGGTAGCCGTCGCCATCACGCCGCCAAGGGCATCGATTTCCTTGACCAGATGGCTTTTGCCGATGCCACCGATGGCAGGGTTGCAACTCATGGCGCCGAGGGTTTCCACGTTATGCGTCAGCAACAGGGTTTTTACGCCCATGCGCGCTGACGCCAGTGCTGCCTCGGTACCGGCATGACCGCCGCCGATGACGATCACTTCAAAACGGGAAGGGAAATCCACCACGCACCTCGTGCCTGCTTATGTAGGTAATCAGGAATTGTTTGTTGAAAGAGTTTTAGAGCTTTGGCGGCAAGTATAGGGACTTAGCCCTGCCTAAAGAACCCTTTGCACAAAATTTAACCAGCTGTGGATGAATCACGGACAATAGAAATTAAAAGAGAGAAATATATTAAATCTTTGTTTTTATGTTTATTTCTACTGAGCACCCTTTCTGTGGATAGATCTCTGCAGGCCTTGACTTACGTTGTGTACAGCGATTCAAAAGGTTGTGGTCATGTGCCAATGAGGGGGTTGGATAAGTGACTTAAGCCTGTGGATTAAAGTGATGGTTATCCACAGAGGGGTTTTTGCGCAGGTTTCAGGCGTGGTTATCAACTGGGCCCAAGGGCGGTTATTCACAGGGCTTAATTCACAGAAACCGCCGGCTCCAACCGAAGTTTTGGCCTCAAGACATCTATTGTGGGAAAACGCGAGGACGGTTAATAATAGCGATTATCATTAACCTACCTTGTCGCGCCTATGTCTCCTCTTTCACACACGACAGCTGTGCAGCACATCTATGAGCAACACCATTCGTGGTTGCATGGGTGGCTCAAAGGCAAGCTGCATAACGCCTGCGATGCGGCCGATGTGGCCCACGATACGTTCGTGCGTATTCTGGGTGGGCGCGACGCTGTGCAGATCCTCGAACCACGGGATTACCTGGCGACCATCGCCAGAGGCCTGGTGATTGATCGCTATCGCCGGCACGCTATCGAGCAGGCTTATAAACAAACCCTGGCCGAGCGCCCTGAAGCCACCGCCATCAGTGAAGAAGACAGGGCAATCATCATCGAAACCCTGGTGGCTGTGGACAAGGCGCTGTCAGGTTTGGGCGAACGTGCACGGCGAATCTTCATGCTGTCGCAGATTGAAGGGCTGACTTATCAACAGATCGCCGATGATCTGCAGGTGTCATTGACCACGGTGAAGAAACACATGATCCGCGCGCTGACCGAGTGTTCACTGATCATGGCCAGTCTGTAATGCCCGCGCCCGATCGCAAGACATTCGAGACCGCTGCCAGTTGGTACGTGCAGTTTCAAGCGCAACCGCCGACGCCCGCCGAACGGCAGGCCTGGCAGCAATGGCTCAACGGGGACCCTTCCCATCAGGCGGCGTGGAGCCAGCTGGAGCAGTTGCAGCGCAGCCTCGGCGCCCTGCCCCAGGACTTCACGCGGCGCGCCTTGACCACCACGCAACAACGCCGCCAAGTGCTCAAGTGGATGCTGGTACTCGGCGGTACCGGGTATCTGGGCTGGAATATTCAACGCCATACGTCCCTGGGTAACGTATGGGCCGACTACCGAACGCCTGTGGGTAAACATCGGCGGATCGAACTGGCCGATGGCACTCAAGTTGATCTCAACACCGACACGGCCATCGATGTGCTGTTCGACGCGCGCCAACGCTTGATTCGCCTGCGCGAGGGAGAGGTACTTATCCACAGCGGGAAGCGGGCCGGGTATCCGCCGTTATACGTGGAGACACGCCACGGCCGCGTGAAGGCGCTGGGCACTCGGTTTACCGTGCGTCAGTTTCCTGATTCCACTCGGGTTGGCGTTCTGGAAGATCGGGTCAACCTGTCCCCCGGCGACCAGCCCGACCGCAGCCGAACGCTGGGTGCGGGTGAATGCGCGGAATTTGATCGACACGCCATAAGGCCCACTCAGCACTATGGCCGCACACAAGCAGCTTGGACTGACGGTCAATTGATCGTGCTCGACGCCAGACTTGGCGATGTCATTGCTGAACTGGCGCGCTATCGGCCGGGCCTGCTGCAGTGTGACCAGGCCTGCGCTGACCTGCGTGTTTCCGGAGCGTTTCGTCTGGACTCGACAGACGCGGTACTGGCCAACCTGCAAGCCACCCTGCCGATCCAGGTGAAGTACTTCACGCGCTATTGGGTGTCAGTCAACCGAATCGGTTGATTGAAAAAATAATCCAAAAGGGGGGTTATCTTTTTTTTATCTGGCGCGGCCCTTCAGGTAATCACGACGCTACCTTCAGGGTTTACCCATTTATGTGCCTTCCTACCCCGCTACGCCAGCGAGTCTCCCGCCGCGCCATTGCCTACAGCCTGCTGCTCACTACCGTCGCCGGTACGTTGTTATCCACAGGGGTCATGGCCGCCAGCGCGACGCAACACTACGTCATCGCTGCCGGCCCACTGGACAGTGCCCTGAGTCAGTTTGCGGCCAGGGCCAATGTGATTCTGTCGTTCTCGCCTCAACAGACTTCGCGTCTGACCACTTCCGGTCTGGATGGCGATTATTCGGTGGATCAAGGTTTCGCGCTACTGTTGCAAAACTCGGGGTTGCAGGCCGTCGCCCAGGCACCTGGCAGCTATGGCTTGCAAGCAATACCAACAGGCCAGCTCACCCTCGCACCGACGACCGTAAGCGCGTATCAAACGGATGGGTTCGGCCAGGAACTGGCGGCGGATGTTGGCTACAAGGCGCAAAACAGCCGTATCGGCACCAAGACCAGTACGCCTCTGTCGCAGACGCCTCGTTCGGTATCGGTGGTGACCGAGCAACGTATCAAGGATCAGAAGTCGCAAACACTGACCGAAGTGCTCGGTTACGTACCCGGTATCTTCGCGCCGCCTTTTGCCGCAGGCGACGGGCTGGCGGGCGATCTGTTTTTCATTCGAGGCTTCAACGCTACGGACTACGGCTACGGCCTGCTCAGGGATGGACTACGTGTGCAAGGCAATCGGTACGACACCACCAGTGAGCCCTATGGCCTGGAGCGGGTCGAGGTTTTCCGCGGCCCTTCTTCGCTGCTCTACGGTGAAAACGCGCCGGGCGGCTTGGTCAACCTGGTCAGCAAACATCCGACCGCCAACCCCCAGGGCGAAGTGCAACTGGGGTACGGCTCGAACAACCGGCGCCAGGTGGGTGTGGATATCTCCGGGCCGCTCAATGACAGTGACAATGTCCTCGGTCGCCTGGTGATGCTTGGCCGAAAATCCGATACCCAGACCGACCACGTACCGGACGATCGTATCTACATCGCCCCATCCCTGACCCTGAATTTCAACGACTACAACACCCTGACCCTGTTGGCCAACTACCAGAAAGACCACACCAATCTGGAACTTGGCCTACCCGCTGCGGGCACCTTACTCACTAATCCCAACGGTAAGCTGTCCAAGCACACCATGCTCGGCGACCCGGATTGGAACACCTTTGAGCGTGAAGCCTGGAGCACTGGCTACGAGTTCAGCCATAGCTTCAACGACGATTGGCAGTTCCGCCAGAACTCGCGGTACATGCAGTCACGTATCGACCGCCATGAAACCTGGCCGAGCGCATTGAATAACCGGGGCTTCGGCACCCAACTGAACATGACCGCCTACGACCGCTACAACAAATCCATGGTCTATTCCCTGGATAACCAGCTCGAAGGCAAATTCCAGGTAGGCGGGTTGGAAAACACTGTGTTGGTCGGCGCCAGCTACGACCGCACCTCGTTCAACCAAGATTGGGATGCCGGTTTCGCCGGTACCATCAATGTGTATAACCCCGTGTACCTGAGGGACCCGCTCACTCCGATCGCTGTGCAGAACACCTTGCTCGAGCAGCAGATGAAAGGCGTGTACGCCCAGATCCAGAGCAAGTACGACCACTGGCTTTTCCTGCTCGGTGGGCGGCAGGACTGGGTCGACAGCGATTTCCGCGACAAAGTGAACAAGGCCAGCAACATCAGCACCCAAGACCGCAAGTTCACCTACCAGGGTGGCCTGATGTACCAGTTCGAAAACGGCCTGACGCCGTATGTCAGCTATTCCACCGCGTTCGTTCCGGTGCAGCAGATTTCCAACGCCGGCGCACCGTTGAAGCCGATCACCAGCAGCCAATATGAAGTGGGCGTGAAGTACGAGCCGATCGGCTGGGACACGGCGATGACCCTGTCGGTGTACGACTTGCGCAAACAGGACGACACCTACCTCGATGCCACCACCAACAGCTATCGCCAGGTAGGTGAGAGCCGCGCCAAAGGTGTGGAAGTTGAAATCAACAGCGACCTTACGCCAAACCTGAATGTGACTGCGGCCTACACCTACACTGACGCACGGATTACCAAGGATTCCGCCACTTCCTTGGTAGAAGGGCATCAGATGACCGGCGTTCCGCGCAACCAGGCTTCGGTGTGGAGCAAATACCGCTTCCTCGACGGTCACCTTAAAGGCCTGTCTGTGGGCGGCGGCGTGCGTTATTTCGACAGCACCTTTTCCTACACGGCGCCTACGCTGTACGGGAAGCTGGATGCTGGAAGTGTCACGCTGGTGGACGCAGCGGTGGGGTATCAGATCGATTCGCACTGGTCAGTGGATGTGAACGCCAAGAACCTGTTCGACAAGGAGTACGTAGCCGGTTGCAACGACGCGGGGCGCTGCTATTGGGGCGACAGCCGTACCTTGCTGGGTACGGTGTCCTACAACTGGTAAGCGCGTGACTATTTGCCGATACAGAAGCTGGAAAAGATTCGCCCGAGCAAATCATCGGAACTGAACGCGCCGGTAATCTCCCCCAACAGCTGCTGCGCCTGACGCAAATCCTCAGCCAGCAGCTCCCCTGCTCCCGCCAGGGTCAGCTGTGCTCGCCCGTGCTCCAACGCCGCGCTGGCGTGGCGAAGCGCCTCCAGATGCCTGCGGCGTGCACTGAAGCTGCTCTCCGAGGTCTGCTCATAGCCCATGCACGCCTTGAGATGGTCACGGAGCAACTCCAGGCCATCCCCTGCCGATTTGGCACTGAGGCTGATAGTCACATGACCATCCTCGCTGGTTTGCATCGCAATGGCCTCACCGGTGAGGTCGGCCTTGTTACGGATCAAGGTGACTTTGGCCGGGTCTGGCCGTTGCTCGAGGAATTCCGGCCACAACGCAAAAGGATCCACAGCCTCGGGCGCCGTCGCATCCACCACCAATAAAACTCGATCTGCTTCGCCGATGGCTTTGAGCGCGCGTTCTACGCCGATTTTTTCCACTTGGTCGTCGGTATCGCGCAATCCGGCCGTATCGACCACGTGCAACGGCATGCCATCTATGTGGATATGTTCGCGCAGGATATCCCGAGTGGTCCCGGCAATTTCGGTGACGATGGCCGCCTCGCGCCCCGCCAAAGCATTAAGCAGGCTGGATTTGCCGGCGTTGGGACGACCCGCGATCACTACGGTCATACCGTCACGCAGCAATGCGCCCTGCCCGGCTTCGCGCAACACTGTGGATAACTCCTCGCGGACTTTATCCAACATCGCCAGGACGTGGCCATCGGCCAAGAAGTCAATTTCCTCTTCAGGGAAATCAATGGCCGCTTCGACATAGATGCGCAAGCTGATCAACTGCTCAGTCAAGTTATGTACACGTAACGAGAAAGCACCCTGCAGCGAACGCAATGCGTTGCGCGCAGCCTGTGCAGAACTGGCCTCGATCAGGTCGGCAATGGCTTCGGCCTGGGCCAGGTCGAGTTTGTCGTTAAGGAACGCACGCTCGCTGAACTCCCCCGGACGGGCCAGACGGCAGCCCAATTGCAGGCAACGCTGCAGCAACATATCCAATACGACCGGGCCGCCGTGCCCCTGCAGTTCCAGCACATCTTCGCCGGTGAAGGAGTTGGGTCCCGGGAAATACAGCGCCAGGCCCTCATCCAGCACGCTTTCGTCCACGTCCAGAAACGGGCCGTAATGGGCATACCGCGGCTTTAGCTCCCGCCCACTGATCGCCTTGGCGGCCACGCCCGCAAGCGGCCCGGAAATTCGAACGATACCGACGCCGCCGCGACCTTGAGCGGTTGCGACAGCAGCGATGGTTTCACGAGGAGCGCTCATCAGCAGGTTCCAGAATTAAAGTGTCGGAAAGCAAAACGCCCCACTAGGGGGCGTCTTGAGTGGTTATCCACAGAGTAAATTACGCCTCGGCTTTTTTGGTGGCCGCTTCGATTTTACGTGTGATGTACCACTGTTGGGAGATCGACAACACGTTGTTGACTACCCAGTACAGCACCAGACCTGCCGGGAACCACAGGAAGAAGAAGGTGAAGATGATTGGCATCATTTTCATCACCTTGGCCTGCATCGGATCCGGCGGAGTCGGGTTCAGGCGCTGCTGGATAAACATGGTCGCGCCCATGATGATCGGCAGGATAAAGAACGGGTCTTTGATCGACAGGTCAGTTATCCACAGCATGAACGGCGCCTGGCGCATTTCCACGCTTTCCAGGAGTACCCAGTAAAGCGACAGGAATACCGGCATCTGCACCAGAATCGGCAAGCAACCACCCAACGGGTTGATCTTCTCTTTCTTGTACAGCTCCATCATGGCCTGCGACATTTTCTGCCGGTCGTCACCATGCTGCTCTTTCAGCGCGGCCAGCTTCGGCGCCACGGCACGCATGCGCGCCATCGACTTGTAGCTGGCGGCTGACAGCGGGAAGAAGATCCCCTTGATCAGCATGGTCAGGAAAATGATCGAGAAGCCCCAGTTACCCACAATGCTGTGGATATGTTGCAACAACCAGAAAATCGGCTGGGCAATGAACCAGAGGAAGCCGTAGTCCACAGTCAGTTCCAGACCTGGGGACAACTCTTTCAGCACGGCCTGGCTTTTCGGGCCGGCGTAGAGGGTAGCGCTGGTTTCAGCCTTGGCGCCGGGTGCGACGGTCAACGCTGGGCCAGTAAAACCAATGATGTAGTTGCCCTGGCTGTCCTTGCGGGTTTGAACCAGGTTTGCATCACCCTTGTTCGGGATCCATGCGGTCACGAAGTAGTGCTGCAGCCAGGCTACCCAGCCACCTTGAACGGTTTCCTTCAGCGCGCCCTTGTCGATGTCTTTCATCGACACTTTTTTGTACGGCTCGTTACTTGTCCACAGGGCAGCGCCCAGGTAAGTCGCGGTGCCGGTGGCGGTGCTGGAAGAAGGATCGGAGCTGGCGTCACGCTTGAGCTGGGCAAACAGGTTGCCGCTCCAGGCTTTGTCGCTGGTGTTGTCGATCAGGTAAGTGACCTTCAGATCGTACAAACCACGCGTGAAGCTGAAACGCTTGATGTAATTGACGCCGTCGAGGCTGAATTTCAGGTCGACGTTCAGCTGGTTCTGGCCATCAGCCAGTTGATAGCTTTTCTGCTCGGTCGAATAAATCGGACGACCGGTAGCACGCGCATCCGGACCATTGGTGCCGGTCAGGCCGCTTTGCGCCAGATAAGTACGTTCGCCGCCGTTATCGAACAGCTGAAACGGAACATCCGGGTGGTCCTGGCGACGTGGATAAAGCGGCAGCTTCAGCTGTGCGATATCACCGCCCTGCGGGTCGATAGCCAGGTCGAGCACATCCGTTTTCACGTGGATGAGGTCTTTGTTGGTGACCACTGGCGTTTCTAACGGGGCACTTGTCTCGCCATTCGCGCTGGGAACATCGGCACTCGCGGACGCATTGTTACCCAGCGGGGTGTCCGGAATAGCCGGCGCAGCCTGATTGGTAGCAACATTCTGAGTCGGCAGGGCAGCCTGGCCATAGTCTTGGTTCCATTTCAGGACCATGACGTAGGACACGATTGCCAGGGCGACGATCAGGATCGTGCGTTTAATATCCATGATTACTCGGCCATCGAAGAGGAACGGGAGGTAGGGATAGGCGGAACCGGGTCATAACCACCGGGATTCCACGGATGACAGCGACCTAAACGACGAAAGGTCAGCCAGCCACCGCGCAGAAGACCATGATTTTCTATGGCCTCTAACGCGTAGCAGGAACAACTAGGGTAGAAACGACAGTGGCTGGCCATCAGAGGACTAATGGCATAGCGATAAAACTGGATCGGAACGAGGGCCAGTTTACGCATCGGTACTGTCTACCCCTACAGTTTCGGTGCTGACTGCTGGTGCTGGTTTGTGGGTACGCGCCAGACGTTTCCAGAGCTTGCCGAAATGCTGAATCAATTCGGGGTTTTCTACATCCCCCAAGCCTTTGCGCGCGACGATAACAATATCCCAACCAACCAGAGTGTCCTGGTGGAGGCGAAACGATTCGCGCATCAGACGCTTGAGGCGATTGCGCTCAACGGAGAGCTTTACGCTCTTCTTGCCGATCACCAACCCGAGACGGGGGTGATCAAGATCGTTGTTACGCGCAAGGAGCAGGAGATTTTTCCCCGGAACCTTGCCGGTGGGGGAGTCAAAGACTGCCTTGAAATGCCGGGGGGTTAGCAGACGCTTTTCCCGACTGAAGTCCTGACTCACCACCAGTACCGGATTATCAAACTGCCAGACGCGCACGACCTTTGGCGCGGCGACGCGACAGGACAGCACGGCCGTTCTTGGTAGCCATGCGAGCACGGAAGCCGTGAGTACGGGCGCGTTTGATGGTGCTTGGTTGGAAAGTACGTTTCATGGCGTTGTTACCTGGTTCGTCCACAACGGGCCGGAATGGCCCCCGTTTTAAGAGACCGGCGATTCTAGAGAAAGCAAGCCTCTAGGTCAATTTCCAACCAGCTTTTCCTTTAATTAGTTCTATGACGGCCACGTCAGCCTTTCTGTCCGCTTCTCTTCCATGAGCGATGGCATAGATATAAAAATAAAGAAGGAAGTTATTTAAAGCTTTTCTGTAAAGCTTATAAAAGCTAGGGGAGCGATCCGCTGTGGATAACTGCCTTAAGGCCTTATTCCACCTGATGTACAGAGAATGACAACACGGGGGAGAAACGGTGCTCTGCCTGTGCTGCACTGTCGGATAAGCTGTGTGTGGAATGGCTTGTTATCCACAGCCCAGTTACCCACAGACTTTCGACCCCACTTGTGCAACGAGCTCAGGGGCGGTTATCCACAGAGCTTATTCACAGACCGCCGGTCGCCTTTTTCAAGGATAAGACGTTGATTTTGGGTGGCCTGTGCGCAACCTTCATGTGGATAAGTGGGCGGCTGGTCGCTACAATGGCGGCTGTTTTTGCCTCACCGGCTTTCAACTTAGGGGATATCC